>CBDFHB010000002.1:0-5480000 GCA_965247365.1 Candidatus Marinacidobacterales bacterium | reverse complement strand
GGGCCGATAATGTAACGGGGCTCAAGCATGTTACCGAAGCTGCGGACTTCAGAATTCTTCGGACTTTTGGAGTGGTAGAGGAGCGTTCCATATGGGTAGAAGCTGGACCGACGAGGACCAGTGGACGGTATGGAAGTGACCCTGCCGGCATAAGTAGCGATAATCCAGGTGAGAACCCTGGACGCCGAAAGCCTAAGGTTTCCTGAGGAAGGTCAGTCCTCTCAGGGTTAGTCGGTGCCTAAGGCGAGGCCGAAAGGCGTAGCCGATGGACAGCAGGTCAATATTCCTGCACCACCTTTGAGGCGTTTGAGCAATGGGGTGACGCAGAAGGATAGGTCTACGCACGATTGGAAGTGTGCGGCCGTGGCAGTAGGTGGAGGCTTAGGCAAATCCGGGCCTCATATACACCGAGAGCTGCGGGGAAGTGCGTCTTCGGACAAACCAACTGATCGAATCCACGCTGCCGAGAAAAACCTCTAGTGAGCCGATAAGGTGACCGTACCGTAAACCGACACAGGTAGGCGAGGAGAGAATCCAAAGGCGCAAGTGAGAACCCTCGTTTAGGAACTCGGCAAATTGACCCCGTAACTTCGGGATAAGGGGTGCCTCGTTAGGGTGAAGAGACTTGCTCTCGGAGCCTGAAGAGGTCGCAGAGAATTGGCCCAGGCGACTGTTTACTAAAAACACAGGACTCTGCAAAGTCGAAAACGACGTATAGGGTCTGACGCCTGCCCGGTGCCGGAAGGTTAAGAGGAGCGGTTAGCTTAGATTCGTCTTTGCGAAGCTGTGAATCGAAGCCCCGGTAAACGGCGGCCGTAACTATGACAAAAAGAAGTGACCGTTGTAGTTACGTCACCAAAATCTGGCTGTATGCTGGAACGTCCGAGTATCTTCCGCTACTTCCTTTCTTTTCGAATTGGGGGAGTGACAATGCGCGAAGTGCGGATAATCAGCAGGAAACCCGAAAGCGTTGAGCTTTTGGGGATCCTCAGAGACTGTACGCCAGACCACCTCTCGAGAAATCCATCGAGAAGCGTGGATGAGACAGTCCGAGCTCCATGGCGACATGGAGAGCACGGCGGAAACGATCGTGCCACGTGAAACAACACTTCAAGTGCTACATCAAGGTTTCACGGAGTAACAACAATGAACGGTCCTAAGGTAGCGAAATTCCTTGTCGGGTAAACAGAATTGCCCCGGACGGGAGCGATCCCGTCTAGCAAACCGGCTCAAATCGGTGAAGCCCTACCGGCGCGAATAGCAGGTGCGCCGCGGGTAATACCGAGGGTAAGATCGTCACGACTCGAGAGGGTCGGGGCGTTCCCCGTAACGACTCAGGGATTGAGACCCCTGGATGGTTCTTCTTCGGAAGTTCCATAACACGCCGGCCCTGGTACTTTTCAGATGAATGTCGATTCCTACATCTCCGGTTTCGTAGATGGAGAAGGTTGCTTTTGCGTGTCGTTCCAGCCGAGTCGAAGACATCGTCTAGGTTGGGAGGCGCGTCCAAGCTTTTCGGTCAGCCAGAACGGGGACCGAGCCCAACTCCTCCATGAGATTCAGCAACGCTGGGGATGTGGTTTCATTCGACCGGATCGGTCGGACAAGACCCTCAAGTACGAGGTGAGGAACATTCGCGATTTGGTGGAGAAAGTTCTCCCCCATTTCAAGTTGTTCCCGCTCTTGTCATCAAAGCAAGCCGACGTCGAGCTGTTCCGGGATATTTGTCTCAGGATTTACAACAGCGAACACAAGACGGCGGAAGGTTTCGAGAAGATCGTGAAAGTCGCGATGGAAATGAATTCATCAGGGAAGCGGAAATATTCCGGCAGTGAGATTCTCAGCTCACTGGCGATCAGGTGAAGGTATAGTCTACGCCTCAGGAAACTGGGGATTCACGTGAAGTTCCGACCTGCACGAATGGCGCAACGATCTGGGCGCTGTCTCGACGAGGGGCACTGCGAATTTGTAGTACCGGTGAAGATGCCGGTTACCCGCGACAAGACGGAAAGACCCCGTGCACCTTTACTATACCCTAGCAGTGAATTTTGGTGCGTTGTGCGCAGGATAGGTGGGAGGCTTTGAACCTAGAGCTCTGGCTTTGGGGGAGCCAATGGTGAGATACCACCCTCATCGTTCTGAAATTCTAACCTAGGCCCGTTACCCGGGTCGGGGACACTGTTAGGCGGGTAGTTTGACTGGGGCGGTCGCCTCCCAAAGAGTAACGGAGGCGCTCGAAGGTGCGCTCAGGCTGATTGGAAACCAGCCGTGGAGTGTAAAGGCACAAGCGCGCTTGACTGCGAGACTTACAAGTCGAGCAGGTGGGAAACCAGGACTTAGTGATCCGGCGGTCCCGTATGGAAGGGCCGTCGCTCAACGGATAAAAGGTACGCCGGGGATAACAGGCTTATCGCGCCCAAGAGTTCATATCGACGGCGCGGTTTGGCACCTCGATGTCGGCTCATCGCATCCTGGAGCTGTAGCAGGTTCCAAGGGTTGGGCTGTTCGCCCATTAAAGCGGTACGTGAGCTGGGTTTAGAACGTCGTGAGACAGTTCGGTCCCTATCTGTCGTGGGCGCAGGAGATTTGAGGGAATCTGGCCTTAGTACGAGAGGACCGGGCTGGACGAACCTCTGATTTACGAGTTGTTCCGCCAGGAGCACCGCTCGGTAGTTACGTTCGGACGGGATAAGCGCTGAAAGCATATAAGCGCGAAGCCCACCCCAAGATGAGATCTCCCGGACCATAAGGTCCCTAAAGGCCCCTGGTAGACCACCAGGTTGATAGGCCCGATGTGTAAGGCGAGTAATCGCTTCAGCTTACGGGTACTAATCGGCCGTGAGGCTTGACCATAAAATTTACCAAGAGCAAAGCTCACCGCTTCGCACGCGCAAGCGTACTCTAATCAAGGGTTGTCAGGTATTCGAACGAGCTTCCCGGTGGTATTAGCGGAGGGGCCACACCCGTTCCCATTCCGAACACGGAAGTTAAGACCTCCAGCGCCGATGGTACTGCAAGGGCGACTTTGTGGGAGAGTAGGGCGCCGCCGGGAATACTATCAAAAGCCCGATTTCCCGTTTCACACGGGAGAGTCGGGCTTTTTTTTGTGCGAAGGCAAAAAAGGCGGACTTTTCAGCTCTCTCACCTGGATCTATCCCGTCTAAGGGCGAGATTGAGAATCCTCTGGAGGAGCGACTCGTATGAGATGCCTCGTTTTTCCGCTGATTCCGCGAAGTCTTCCCCAAAAGCGAGTTGAGGATTGGGGTTGGCCTCGAGGAAAACCGCTTCTCCGCCCTCCGTGAGGCGGAAGTCTATGCGGCCGTAGCCCGTGAGCTCGAGTAGCTGATAGATCCGTCGGGCAAGCTCCTGAATCTCCTTGGCCTTCCTGGCTGGAAGCCTCGCCTCGGCCGTCCGGACCCCGACGCGCTCCTGATAGCGATCGCTCCACTTCACCCGATCGGTGGCGATGAGTCGCGTCGTCTTCGGGCGACGATCGAAGTGAAGCTCCCAAACTGGAAACGTTTGAAGGCGATCGTTGCCGAGCACACCGACGTAGAGTTCCCGTCCGTCGACGAACTCCTCGGCGATCGCGTCGCTACCCACCTCCCGGTGCACGAACAAGACGCGCTCGCGGAACGCCTTCGCAGTCGTTACCACGGAGGCCTGAGAGATGCCTACTGAACCGTCGAAAACGAGTGACTTCACGATGAGCGGAAACTCGAGCCTCGGCCTGCGCTCCGTTCGCTCCCCTATGCGGTAGACGTCGAACGCGGGCACCCGCACCCCATCGAAGGCGAGGAGTTTTTTCGAGATCGCTTTGTCGCGGGCGAGCAGAAGCCCTCTTGGATTGCATCCGGTATAGGGCAGGCCCCTGAGCTCGAGGAACGAGACCCAATGTTGGTCGTTGACGGCGACATCACCGAAGTCCTCGAGCAGGTTGAAGATGACGTGGGGCTTCGCGCGACCGATGGCGCGGTCAAGCATGGACACGTCGTCGCTCGCGCCGACCGTGGTGACCTCGTGGCCCATCAGCCCCAGGGTTTCGATTACGTCGAACTCCATCTTCCACCCGACTCGAGTGAGGTCGTAGCCCTCGATGTCGTCGGGAGGCATGAGCTCCTCGTGCACGATGACGAGCACCCGAAGTTTCTTCAAAGCGCGACTCGATAGTGTCCGCCCGAAAGGTACTGCATCACGCGGACGGTGAGCGCGGTCGCGACGTCCTGCATCGTCGCTTCCTCGGTACCGCGCAATCCGAGACCGAGCGCCCTGCTCCGAGCCATCCAGTCCTTGAGCACGAGATCGACCGTGTAGCAGGGGATCCCCGTCCATTGGGAAACCAGCCGCCGGAGGGTGCTTCGATGGCGACTCAGGAACGAGGCAGCTGGCCGCTTTCCTTCTCGCACGAATATCTTCGAAAGGTCCTCGTCGTAGTTAGTCCCGAAGTCGACCTCGAACCTCTCTCGCTTCCCACGGTAGTGCGCTCCGAGCGTTACCCGCAACGTCGAAAGGCGACCCGGCCTACGCCGGTTGAGCGCTCGTGGCGCCTTCCCCGCCAATTCCCGCATCAACGCGTCCATATAGCGCAGTTTTCCGAGTGCCGGCCACTCGCCATAGCGAGCCTGCCATCTCGACTTCGGGTCCAGCCAGACCGCAAACGTCTCCGCAAAGTCCTCATCTGGATGGGCCTGAGCATAACCGAACTCGAGATGTCGCACGAAGCGCCGACTGAAGGGCTCGGGCGCATAGAACTCGGGATAAGGCACTTTCGGACTGCCGAAGACCTCTCGCCTCCTCCTGCGGTCCCGCAGTCGAAAGGCGTTGTCGATGGCGTGGCCGGTTTCGTGGCGAAGGAGGCGGGCCGAGCTTCTCAGCGTTCCTCCCTCCACGTCGAGCATCTGTTTGCGCTCGAGACGACGGAGGCGAGGGTGGGCGAGGTAGAACGGAATGGCGAACCCCGGGACCCCGTCAGGGCAGAACCACTCGTCCGAGAGCCACACGTGAGGACGGAACACGATGCCCCGCGCATGCAAGTCCCTATCGAGCCTGGAAAGCGCTCTCGACAAGAGCTCCCCTTCCACGTCGAGATCGAGGTCGCACAGCCGGTATCGAAGAAGCTCCCCATCGGAGCACTGCACCCAGTCTTTCATTGCGTGGATTCGCGGCATTCTACCTCAGCACCGGCTCTGTTATGATGGCGCTCCCGTGAAGGCCGGAGACTACCAGAAACCGACACGCCCTCGACTCTTCAACGAGCGCATCCGAACCATCCTGGAGTAGGTCTCATGCCCAGAGCCGTCCTGAGAACCTTTTTCGTCCTGTTCTTTCCAGCGCTAGTGTCGGGACAGGAACTTCGTGTGAGAGCCCCGAGCCTCGTGCTCTCGGGTGTTCCCTTCAAGATCGAGGTGCAGGCCGTAGATGCCGAGGGCAAGGTGCTGGAAGAGCATGAGGGTCGACCGACGTTATCGGGCGTGTCCGGGTCGCCGAATGGGCTCGCCTATGTCGCGGGAACCTTCGCCATCGACAAAGCCGTTATCGCGGACAGTGGGCGGCACACCCTTCGAGTCGAGGACGGGCCTCTTGTCGCGGATGTCCAGCTGCGGGTGATCCCGGGATTTTTCAGCATCCTGCCACCCGTGCTCGCCATCATGCTCGCCCTCATCTTCCGTCAAGTCATCCTCTCCTTGTTCGCGGGGATTTGGCTTGCGGCGTCGTTTCTCAGCGACTACAACGTCGTCGCCGGGTTCTTCTCGGTCCTGACCCACTTTGTCATCGAAGCCGTCACGAAAAAAAACCAGGCACAGATTCTCGTCTTCAGCTTTCTCTTCGGCGGTATGGTAGGGGTCATCACCCGAAACGGCGGCGCGCGGGGAATCGCGAATCTCATCACCCGTTACGCCAAGAGCGCCAAGGGGGGACAGGTCTCGACGATGATCATGGCAATCGTCATGTTCTTCGACGACTACGCAAACGTCCTCATTCGCGGCAATCTCATGCGACCCATCACCGACAAGCTCCGAATCTCTCGCGAGAAGCTCTCCTTTCTCGTCGACACGGGAGCGGCCGCCGTCGCGAGCACCGTCCTCATCTCGACCTGGATAGGATACGAAGTCGGCCTCATCGACCAGGGGCTCAAAATCATCGGCTCCTCTGAAGACGCCTATGCGATGTTCGTCCGTACCATCCCCTACCGTTTCTACCCGTTGCTGGTGCTCGTCTTCGCGTTCGCCATCAGTTTCACGGATCGGGACTTCGGCCCCATGCTCAAAGCCGAGAGGCGAGCGCGCTTCGAGGGGAAAGTCATCCGGGACGGCGCAGAGCCCGCCACCGAGAGTCTCGAGGACGATAAAAGCGCCGAGGCGCCCCCGAGCTGGCTGAACGGGCTCGCCCCGATCGTGACCATCGTCATCGTCGGGCTCTTGGGGATCTACCTGACGGGACGCTCAAGCGTCGCGGGCGAGAGCGAGGTCACACTCGGGAAGATCATGAGCAACGCAGATTCCTACCTTGCGCTCCTGTGGGCATCCCTCGCGGGGTGCGCCGTTGCCATCTTCCTCGCCGTCGCGAGAAGGGTGCTCACACTCGGCGAGGCCTTCAGCGCGTGGGTTGCGGGGCTAAAGTCCATGATGATGGCGATCGTCATCCTCGTTCTGGCTTGGTCCATCGGTGCCGCCACCGCCGAGCTCCACGCCGCCGACTATCTCGTCCAGGTTCTCGAGGGGACCTTGAACCCCGTTTGGCTTCCGGTCCTGACATTCATCATTGCGGCAGCCATGGCTTTCGCGACCGGCACGAGTTGGGCCACGATGGCCATCATGATGCCCCTCGTCATACCCCTCGCGAGCGTACTCGGCACGAATGCCGGCCTGGGTCCCGATCGCGTCGATACGATCCTCGTCGGGGTCATCAGCTCGGTGCTCGCCGGCGCCGTGTTCGGGGATCATTGCTCGCCGATCTCCGATACGACCATCTTGAGCTCGATGGCTTCGGCCGCGGACCATATCGACCATGTGCGCACCCAACTGCCCTATGCCCTACTCGTTGCCGTCGTCGGGATGCTCGTGGGAGATATACCTACGGCCTACGGCCTCTCGCCGTGGATTTCGCTTCTCATCGGCAGCGCGGTTCTGCTCGCCTTTCTCTATATCGTCGGGAAACCCGTTGGCTCACCCGAGGCCACAGGAGAATCGACATGAAGACGACGCGATTTGGAACGACCGGCCTCGAGGTCTCTCGGCTCTGTCTCGGGATGATGACCTACGGCGATCCGAATTGGCGGTCCTGGATCCTCGGAGAAGACGAGGCGAGAAAGCACCTGAAAAAAGCGCTCGAGCTCGGATTCAACTTCTTCGACACGGCGGACATGTACTCCAGGGGCGTGAGCGAGGAGGTCACGGGAAAGCTTCTGAAGGAGCTCGCGCATCGCGAAGACTACGTACTGGCGACGAAGTGCTTCTTCCGCCTGACCGAGGGGCCGAATCGCGGTGGGCTGTCGCGCAAGCACGTCATCGCCGCCTGTGACGACTCACTGAGGCGACTGGGGCACGACTACATCGACCTCTTTCAGATTCACCGGCTCGACCACGACACCCCCATGGAGGAGACGCTCGAAGCGCTGGATTCGCTCGTTCGCGCCGGCAAAGTTCGCTACTTGGGCGCGAGTAGCATGGCCGCGTGGGAGTTCGCGACGATGCTCTTTCTCGCCGATGCCAACGGGTTTCACCGATTCGTCTCGATGCAAAACCACTACAATCTCGTCTATCGGGAGGAGGAGCGCGAAATGATGCCGCTTTGCATCGATCAGGGCGTGGCACTCATCCCTTGGTCCCCGCTCGCCCGCGGGTTCCTTGCCGGGAATCGCAAGCGGGAAGGGAAGGGCGACACGCTACGCGCCCGGGGCGATGGCTTCGCGGACGACTATTATTTCCGTGAGGAAGATTGGGACGTTCTCGACGCGCTCCGCGCCGTGTCGAACGAGCTCGGTAGAAAGCCCGCGCAAGTCGCTCTTGCCTGGATGCTCTCGGTTCCCGGCGTCGACGCACCCATCGTCGGAACAACCAAACTCGAGCAGATGGAGGAGCTCGCCGCCGCGGTCGAGATCGAGCTAGGCGATGAGCACATCGAAAAGCTCGAAGCCGCCTACAAACCCCATCCCGTGCTCGGGCATGAACAACGCGGCCCCAGGGACTTTTGAATCTCCGCTAGGACTCGCTCGATGATTCTGGCTTGTGACGCGCCGTAGGGGTCTCGCCCGTCGGCGTGTCCTCCGTCACGCGGTCCAGCTCCTCCCTGCAGGTGTCGAGTTCCCTTTCGGAGTCCACCAGGAGCCGTTTCAACTCGTTGTCACGGAGCCGGTCGACGTCACCCATTGACGCCATCGCTCTCACCGTACATCGCTCCACTTGATATTGCGCTGCATCTCCCCAAACGCTCTCACAAGCTTTCCGGACGTAGACCTCGGCTTGCGCGGCATTGGATTCGCAACGAGATGGTTCGGCCGTGACGACGACCGTCAACAATGCCAGAACGAGTCCTTTAGCCCATCTCATGTTCGACCTCCCGATGTTCCTCCAGGGAGTTGGGATCACCCGTGGCTTGGTGGGATTTATGCGGCGCCCCGCGGGGCGCAGGAAGATCTAAGTAGAGTTTATAGCGGTGACTAGGTCTACTTTTAGTGTACCAAACCACCGGCTGTCCACAAGCGGGCCTCGGTCCTTCTGAGACTTCGATCCGATGCCCGCCCCGCAACGGGAGGCCGCCCTGCGCTATGCTTTCCGAATGTTACCGGACTACCTTTCCCAGGGCCTCGACGTCCTGCTCGTCGGGATCAACCCAGGGGAGCGATCCGATGAGCTTGGCCACCACTTTGCCGGCCGTGGAAACAAGTTCTGGAGGTTGCTTCACGAGGCTGGGCTGGTCCCGCGGCTCATGACCTACGAGGATGACTTGCGTCTGCCCGACTACGGTATCGGTTTGACCAATATCGTCGCGAGGGCGTCGCGTGGGAGCTCCGAGCTCGACCGGGTCGAGTTCGAGAGAGGGCGGAGGCTTCTCGCCGAGAAGGTGACGCGCTACCGTCCGAAGGCCGTCGGCTTCGTCGGTGTCACCGTTTTTCGAGGGTTCTGGCCTGAGCTCTCCGCCGGTCGCGCGCCGAAGACCATCGAATGCGGACCGCGCGGCGAAATTCTGGGAGACTCCCGGTTGTTCGTTCTTCCGAACCCTAGTGGTCGCAATGCGCACTACAGCTACGACGACATGCTTCGCTGCTGGCAAAGTCTCGGGCGTTGGGTGAACGATCATGCCAGAGCTTCCTGAGGTGGACATTACCCGCGAGTGCCTCGAGAGGTGGCTCGTCGGTCGTCGAATTCGCGACGGCAAGGTTCCGGACGCGCTCCTGCGTGGAGGACAACCGCGGCGTCTAGTCGAGGACACGCTCCGAGGCGCGACGGTTCACAGTATAGGGAGACGGGGCAAGTATCTTCTGTTCGACCTCGGTCGTCGACGAGCTCGCCTGCTCGCTCATCTCGGCATGACGGGGCGATTCGAGCTCGTCGCGTCAAAAGAGCCACTCCCAAAATTCGTTCGGGTCGAGATCTTCCTGAGTCGAGGAGCCCGCCTCGTTTTCGCCGATGCGCGCCGTCTCGGTCAGTTCCGTGTCGTGAACGAGCGCGAGCAAAGGCGACTCGACTCCCTGGGCATCGAGCCCCTCGGGCCTGGACTGACCGCGTCGAGGCTTCTCGAGCTCACGAGCGCCTCGCGACGCGCCGTCAAGATACTCCTGATGGATCAGCATCGCATCGCCGGCATCGGCAATATCCAGGCCGCCGAGTCGCTGTTCCGCGCAAGGATCCATCCGGCTCGACCGGCGTTGGAGCTGAGCCGAATCGAGGCCGGGCGTCTCGCCCGCTCGATCCGGAAGTCGCTCGCGACTGAGATCAAGCAGTCCCGGGGCGAGCTCCGCTATCTGCAGGACGGTGGCGGCAACCACTTCCTTGTCTATGGCCGCGCCGGCGAGTCCTGCCCTCGATGTCGCGGGACAATCGAGCGCTTCATGCAGGGTGGCCGATCCAGCTACTATTGTCCGTCCTGCCAGCAGAGGGGGTCGAAGGGAGAACCCGATGAAAAGAGACGAGCTTAGTCCGTCCACGCGAGCGATCCACGGTAGCTCCGAGGGGCCGCGCGTCAACCGGCCCGTGGCACCGCCGATCCATCTATCGGCTACGTTCGAATCTAAAGACGTTGACGAGCAAGTGGAGCTCGAAGAAAAGAAGGCCGATACTTTCTACACGCGCTACGGCAACCCGACACTCACTCTCGCCGAGGGCGTCGTCGCGGATCTGGAAGGCACCGAGGACGCGGCGGTTTTCAGCTCGGGCATGGCCGCCATCACGACGTCGCTGCTCGCTCACTTGAAGCAGGGCGACCACGCGGTCTTTCAGCGTGAGATTTACGGCGGGGCCTATCGGTTCGCCCAGGAGTTTCTACCGAGCTACGGGGTCGAGTTGAGCTGGGTCGGAGCCGACGACACGGCGAGCTTCGAAGGCGCCTTCCGCGACAACACCCGCGTGCTTTACTTAGAGTCGCCCACGAATCCGACCGTCAAGCTCGTGGACATCGAGAAGGCTGCCGGGCTCGCGAAGAGCCGCGGCATCCTGACGCTGATCGACTCTACCTTCGCGAGTCCTCTGAACACGCGTCCGGCGGCTCTCGGCATCGACGGGGTGATCCACTCCGCAACGAAGTATCTCGGTGGGCATTCGGATCTCCTCGCGGGCGTGGTCGCTGGCTCGAGAGCACTCGTCGATCGTGTGAAATCACACCTTCGCGTTCTCGGTGGAATCCTCGATCCTCACGCGAGCTATCTCCTGATCCGAGGCATGAAAACGCTGGGCTTGCGTATCGCACAGCACAATGCCAATGGTGCCGCGGTCTCCGAGTTCCTCTCGAGTCATCCGAAGGTACGAGCCGTCTATTATCCGATGCACCCTTCACATCCGCAGCATGAGCTCGCGCGACGCCAGATGCAGGGCGGCGGGGGCGTCGTCAGTTTCGAGGTCGAAGGTGGGCTCGACGAGGCGAAACGCTTCTCCGATGCCGTGACGCTCGTTCGCGTTGCCCCGAGTCTCGGCGGCGTCGAGTCATTGTTGTCGATTCCGTGCCTGACGTCTCACGCGATGCTTTCGCCACGAGAACGAGAGCGAGCCGGCATTCGAGACGGGCTCGTTCGGCTCGCGCTCGGTGTGGAGTCGTCGGACGATCTTATCCGGGACATCGAGGGGGCGCTTTCGGCCGTATAGCCGAACGGAACGTGGCGCGGCAAAGCAAAGCTTGACAGAACGTGGTAACTTGGGATTAGCTATAGGACCGTAGTGAATAGCCTTGCGGTCGCGCACCAGGCTCTCTCCCCTGAAGACGTAATCATCTCTTTGTTTTTCGAGATCGGAAGCACCGAGCTCCAGAACTGATCGAGGAGGAAACTACTCTATGAAATATCGGCAACGAGGTTATCGCGACGGCGAACACAAAGAGGATCGTCAAGGCGCGCCGCGAGAGCGTCCACCGGACCTCGGCAATCGGGAGCAGATTCGGTCACTTCGTCACGCCATCGATCGCGAGACGATCCTCGTGACTCGCTGCTCGAAGTGCGGACACCAGGTTCCGTCGAGCCAGCTCGATGTCGATCCTTCGACGTCCTGCTCAAAGTGCGGTACGCCTCTCCACTCCTGTCGGCACTGCAAGCATTTCGATCCAGCAGCGCGGTTCGAGTGTAGGGCGAAAATCGAAGTTCCTATCGCGGACAAGGGCCAGGCGAACGAGTGCCCTCTCTTCAAACCAATGCAAGTCTTGGACGCCACGGGCCGCCGTGCCAATACCGCCGAAGACGCCAAGGACGCCTTCCACAACCTGTTCAAGAGCTGACTTCATTGCCCTCCGTCTCGCTCTTCGCCCGGGCTCTCGTCCCCGAAGGGATCTTTCTCATGGGTTCGGCCGGTCGACGGGATGTCGAAGAGCCCATCCACCCCGTCTTCGTTTCCGCCTTCGAGATGGCTTTGACGCCGGTGACGAACTCGCAGTATCGAGCTTTTCTCGATTCGACGGAGAGGCCGCCGCCACCCTGGTTCGACGATCCGAACTTCCGCGACCCACGACAACCGGTGGTGGGCGTCGACTGGGAAGACGCGAGGTCCTATTGTCGGTGGCTCTCTGAAGAGAGCGGGCTTTCGATCCGTCTCCCCACCGAGGCGGAACGGGAAAAGGCGGCGCGAGGCGGCACGCTTGGCCTCCTCTATCCTTGGGGCGATGACCCCCGCGGGGGAGACCACGACCGCATCTTAGGGCCCTTGCCCCAGCCAGGCTGCGTGGCTTCCGGGCGACCGAACGCCTACGGTCTGTTCAACATGGCCGATACGGTCCACGAGTGGTGCCTGGACGCCTATCGCCCCGACTTCTACAAGGAGTCCCCCTTCGCCAATCCCTGTCTCCGGAGCGGCGACCGTCGCGTCGCGCGAGGCGGTTCCTGGCGGCATCAGATCGTCGTCACACCGTGCCCCGCGAGAAGCACGCTCCCGCCGAGCTTTCGCTACCCCGACTTCGGATTTCGTTGGGTGTGCGAGCCGCAGTGATTTACGGAGGTTGTTCCGGCTACAGTTTTCGTGAGTGGGTCGGCAGGTTCTACCCCCCGAAGACGCCCTCCAGGGAGTTTCTTCGCTATTACGCGGCCGAGCTCGGCAGCGTCGAGATCAATCACACGTTCCGGCGTTTTCCCAGAATAGAGCTGATCGAGACCTGGGCCGAAGCGACTCCCGAGGAGTTCCGCTTCTCGTTCAAGATGCATCAGAGCGTCACGCACATGGCCCGGCTCAACAACGTGTCGGACTCGGTCCGAGACTTCATGGACGCGCTCCTGCCGCTAGGCCCGCGCCTGGGTGTCGTGCTTTTCCAGCTTCCACCGCATTTCAAATGCAACCTGGAGCGTCTCGATGATTTTCTCGGGGCGCTGCCTCCGGGACACCGTTACGCCATGGAGTTCAGACACGAGACCTGGCACGAGCCCTCGGTCGCCGAGCGTTTGAAGGCAGCGGGTGTCGCGCTCTGCGCGGCCGAGATCGAGATCGACAAGTCCGAGATCACGACAACGGCACCCTTCGCCTATTTGCGCTTCCGCAAGTCTCCGCCCTACGAAGAGGAAGAAATCACGGCAGCGAACGGCCTCGTGAAGCGCGTCGCGGAGAGCGTCGAGGACGTCTATTTCTACGTCAAGCACGACGACGAGGGGATCGCGCCCGAAAGCGTGAAACGAATCGCGGGTGGAGACGAAGAAGCTACTTGATTCGGATCTGCGCCAAGAGCTCCTGGTTGCTCTTCGTCTTCCTCATCTTGTCCAGCAGGAGTGACATCGCTTCCGTCGGTTTCATTCCGGCGAGTGCCCGACGAAGCAGGTGAACCCTGGGCAGTTCTTCGTCGTCCAGGAGCATTTCTTCTTTCCGGGTACCGGAGGCCGAGATATCGATGGCGGGGAAAATCCTGGACTCGGCGAGCCGGCGATCGAGAACGAGCTCCATGTTGCCGGTGCCTTTGAATTCCTGAAAGATGACCTCGTCCATTTGGCTCCCGGTATCGACGAGAGCGGTTCCGAGGATCGTCAAGCTGCCACCGTCCTCGATGTTGCGGGCCGCGCCGAAGAATTGACGGGGGAACTCGAGAGCACGTGAGTCGATACCGCCGGTCATCGTCTTGCCGCGTCCCTTTTGCTCGCGATTGGCGGCGCGACCGAGGCGAGTGATGGAGTCGAGAAGGATGACGACGTCGTCACCCATCTCGACGAGACGTCGCGCTCGCTCGAGAACGAGCCGCGCGATCCGGAGGTGGTTGGCGCTCGTGCTGTCGGAGGTCGAGGCGATCACCTCGCCGGCAACGGCGCGGCGCATATGCGTCACCTCTTCCGGTCTCTCGTCGACGAGCAGTACAAAGAGGTGGATCTCGGGATAGAATTTGCAAAGCGCGGATCCGATTTCCTCGAGGAGGATCGTCTTTCCCGTCTTGGGGGAGGCAACGATGAGGCCGCGCTGGCCGCGGCCGATGGGAGTGATGAGGTCGATGACCCGGAGCGAGATCGGACCTTCCGGATCTTGGGAAAGACGGAGGCGTTGGTCCGGATGCTCGCTGACGAGCTCGGCGTATTGCCTCGTCTCTGGCATGTCCTCGAGCTTGAAGCCGTTGATCAAGTCGACGGCTTGGAGCTCGCGGGAGGGCGGCCCGCCGCCGCCGCGGCGGCTATTGCGCCTGCGTTGGCCCATTCCCGAGGGGCCTTGGATGAAGTAGCCCTCCTTGAGGAAGTACTTGTGAATCAACCGGTTAGGGACGCGCACGTCCTGGGGGCCCGGAAGAAAGTTGTTACTCGTTTGCCGGAGATGGCCGTTACCCTGAGGCTCCAGCTCCAGCACACCTTCAGCGATAGAAGAAGACGCACTTTGACGGCTCATAGTACCTTTTTGCATGGGTCGTTGCGGTACAGTCGCTGTCATCAGGAGGCAGTCGATTGCGCCGCAACCAGTGTCCTGCCAGAGAGGTCGGGACAGGAGCTCCCTTTGGGGCTCACAGCGTGCATTTTAGCAGATTCGAGGCATGGGTGAAAGAGTCCATCCCCCGATCTCGGAGGAACTGACATGAAACGAAACAGCCTAGCCAAAAGTCAAACTCCTGAGTCCGGCACGGTCCGGGCCTACTTGCTGATCCAGACCGTGCCCGGACGTATCGAGGGCATCAAACGCGCCTTGGCGCCAATGCCCCCCGTTTACTCGGTGGACTCCGTTCTCGGCCCCTACGACATCGTGGCCGTTCTGGAAGTCAGTGACATGCGCGAGATCTCACATCTCGTGGCCGGCACCATCGGTGGCCTCCGAGGTGTGGCTCGGACGACAACACTCATTTGTGCCTGAGTGAACGCGAGCTCGAATCTGGCGCCTGACTCGATGGTCCATGCTCCAGACTCGTCTCCAGACCCCATGATTTTGCCTGGACTAGCGCCTGACGTCAAGTTCGAATTGGTGGGGGGGAACGCCGAGCACTTTTCGCGATCCGCGCCGTGTTTCGGATCTTGCGCGAAAGAGCGAGAAGGATTCGGACTTCGCGTGGTGTAAACCCGGCTCTACCGAAAAGCTCGCGCCACTCGGCGAACCTCGCTTCGGGATTCTCGGGAGTCAGAAATCCCAACTCGAGCAAGGATTCTTTGAAGCTCGCATAGGCTCGTTCGACTTCCTTGGCGGGAGCTCGTTCCAAGGGCTGCTCGGCGGCACCACCGCTCTCGAGGAAGATCTCGTAGCTGGCGATCATCGCCGCCTGAGCAAGGTTGAGCGAAGGCTGCTGAGGATGGGCCGGGATGCGGACACGACGCTGACACTGGCAGAGCTCGTCTTCGCTCAAGCCCTTCGATTCGCAGCCGAGAACGACGGCCACTTTCGCGTCCTCGTCGAGCTTTTTGATCTCTCGCGCCATCTGCCGCGGGGTGATGGGCTCAACGCGCATTCCGGAGCGCCCCGCGAAACCCGCGACGTAGGCCGCCTCTCCGATTGCCTCACCGAGCGAGTCGAACTCGCGCGTTTGCTCGAGGATGTCTTCGGAGCGCCACGCCATGCGCCAGGCTTCCACCGTGCGCCAGTCGCAGGGCTCGACTAGATCGATCCCGGCGAGACCCGAATTCGCCACGACGCGCGCTACGGCGCCGACGTTGGCGGAGTTCTCCGGCCGAACCAAAACGAGCCGAACAATTGGCATGATCTACACTAGAAGAGTTGTGAGAAAGCTGCGCAGCGCCTTGGCGGGACCCTTTCGACGCCTTGGCAAAGGCATGAACCAGCGAGAGCCCTCAGCCCGAGCGGAGGGCGAGGCGACAAGCCGAGTCCCGAAGCGAGAAGCCGTGGGGGTGGGGCCCCACGGCATTGAAAGATGACGCCAGCGAGCACCAAAAATGGTCGATGAAACGCCGTTCTGGAACGTCGAGCGCGAAAAGGCGGGCTTCTGCCTCCCCAAGCGCAAGTGGCGCGAGCTTCTCTTCATCGGCGCGCTCGTGAAAAAAGGTGACGCTTTCGTCCGCGATCCTTCGAGGCCGATGCCCGCATTCCGCGACCCGGACCTCTTTCCCGAAGGCGTGTCGTTTCGTGTCCGGGAGCACGACGAGGCATTGATGCTCATCGAGCGGGTCGAAGACGAAGCCTAGAGGCAAGAACGTCGAGCGCGACAGTTTCCTGCGAGCCGGCACGGAGGTCTTTGAGATTGACTTCTTTTCTCTCCCATTCCTCCGGGCCCACGATCGCCGCATAGGGTATCCGCTGCTGGTTGGCCGCCCGCAGGTCTTTACCGACGCCTGAAGGTGAATGAGGCGTCTCTGCCCTTACCCCTTCGCTTCGAAGGTGGGTCGTCACATACCGCGCCGCCTCCGAAAGCTCCTCCCCCACCGGAATCACGACGACGTCCGCTCGCGGAGGCGCCTCGGGCAGCAAACCTCGGTCCTCGAGCATGAGGGACAAGACGACGTCTCCCATGCCGAAGCCGAGGGCCGGCATGTCAGGTCCGCCCAGCGAGCCGATCAGGCGATCGTATCGACCGCCCCCGCAAATCGCGCGCTCCTTGCCCTTGCGGTCGTAGAGCTCGAAGACGATGCCCGTGTAGTAAGCGAGACCGCGCACGATGGAGAAGTCGGTCTCGACCATCTCGCTCAGGCCGTACTCGCCCATCAACTGGAGGTAGCGCTCGAGCTGGGTGACCTCCTCTGGCATCTCGCCTCGATCGGCAAACCACTCCGAAAGTCCCACCGAGCCTTCACACAGACTCCGAAGCTCCTCGATGCGACCGCTAGCTACGCCGGCCTGCTCGAGAAGAGCGGTGAAGTCTTCAGGTGAGACCTTTCGGAACTTGTCGATCGCGGTATAGACGGCACCGACGTTTCCGTCGTCGACATCGAGCTGCGCCAGTGCGGCGGCTATGATGCGGCGGTCGTTGACGCGCACGACGACGTCCTCGGCCGTCAATCCCAGCTCTTTCTGGATCTCGAGACCTAGAGCGAGGAGCTCGGCGTCGGCCTCGACTTCGGACGCTCCGACGATGTCAACGTTGAGCTGGAAGTGCTCGCGAAGACGGCCGCGTTGGCTCCTTTCATAGCGAAAGAGCTGGGGAATGGAGAACCATTTGATGGGCTTCGGAAGGGTCGAGGCCCGCGCCGCCATCATCCGCGCCAGGGTCGGCGTCATTTCGGGCCGAAGCGCGACATCCCGATCGCCCTTGTCCTTGAAGTTGTAGAGTTGGCCAACGATCTCATCGCCCGACTTCTTTGTATAGAGCTCGAGGGACTCGAGGGGTGGCCCGTCGAACTCCTCGAATCCGAAGCGACGCGCGACTCGTCGCCAGGCGTCGAAGAGGTAGGTCCTCTTCGCCATTTCCTCGGGGAAGAAGTCCCGGAAGCCTTTCAGTGCTTGCATCTAGAATGGGTCTCCGTCGTTTTTTCCGGCAGCTCGAGGGAACGAAACACGTTAATCGAGCTCGGGCGAGGACGCAAAGGCCGTCCGGACGCCTGCGCTGTCATATAATTCCTACACGGAGGGGAGGCGTGAATGAGTCCGGTTCTGGCGGCGCTCTGCAGTTTCGTCGTTTATCTGCTCGGCTACCACCTCTACGCGAAGCACATCGCCAAGAACGTCTTCGACTTGACGGGGGAAATCGAAACCCCGGCCCACGCGCTAGAGGACGGTCACGACTACGTTCCGTGCCGGCGATACGTTCTGTTCGGTCACCATTATGCTTCGATCGCGGGGCTCGCGCCCATGTTGGGTCCGGCGATCGCCGTCATGTGGGGCTGGCTGCCAGCGATGATCTGGATAGTGTTCGGGACGATCTTTATCGGCGCCGTACACGATTTCAGCGCGCTCGCCGTCAGCCTTCGCTCGAAAGGCAAATCGATCGGTAAGGTCGCGGAGGCCGTCGTTGGTCCTCGCGCGAAGAGCCTCTTTCACGCCATCATCATGTTTCTCATCGCCCTGGCTATGGGGGTCTTCGTCCAAGTGGTCTCGCAGCTCTTCTCGAAGAACTTCTACCCGGAGGCCGTTTTTCCGAGTGGGGTCTTGATGGTGCTCGCGTTCGGCGTCGGCTTCCTGTTTTACAGGAAAGGGGTGCCGCTGGGCCGCTTGACCCTCGTGGGTTTCACGTTCACGTTGCTGGCGGTCTACGTGGGGCGCGTCTTGCCGAGCCCCGACCTGGGGGTGCCCACTTGGAGCTACATCCTCTTGGGCTACGCCTTTCTGGCCTCGGTGCTTCCCGTTTGGCTGCTCCTGCAACCGAGAGACTTTTTGAACTCACTGCTCCTCTACTTGGGCATCCTGGCCGTGCTGCTCGGCTTCTTCCTATTGCGACCGAGCTTCGTCGCGCCAGCCTTCGACCCGCATCCGCCGGGCGCGCCGCCGTTCTACCCCTTCGTCTTCATAGTCATTGCCTGTGGCGCCGTCTCTGGCTTCCACGCCCTCGTTTCGTCGGGCACCACGGCCAAACAGCTCGACAAGGAGCGGGACGCGGTCTTCATCGGATACGGCGGGATGGTCGGTGAGAGCATTCTCGGGCTTGCTGCGGTACTCGCCTGCACGGCGGGCTTTGCCAGCCCGGAGGCCTGGCGAGAGCACTACGCGAATTGGCAGACCGCCGACGGACTCGCTCCGAACCTCGACGCCTTCATCTCCGGCTCCGGGACTTTCCTCGCGCATCTCGGGCTCGACCCCGAGCTGGGGAAGGCCTTCATTGCGCTCGTCGCTATTTCCTTCGCGCTGACTACCCTCGACTCGGCGACGCGACTGCTCCGCTATAACGTCGAGGAGGTCGCGGAAACGGTGAAGATGCCCGTCCTTGCGAATCGCTACGTCGCGACGGCGATCTCGGTGGCGGCGATCGGCTTTTTCGCCTTGCTCCAAGTCAACGGACGCCCCGCCGGTATCGCGCTATGGGGCGTTTTCGGGACAACGAACCAGGTCATGGCGGGGTTGACGCTTCTAACGGTCACGCTCTACTTATTCGTGAAACGGAAGAATTGTCTCTATACCGCGCTGCCGATGGTCTTCATGATGGTGACGACGCTGGTCGCGATGGTATCCAATGTGCGTACGTTCTACCTGCAGAAGAACTATCTGTTGCTCGGCGTCGGTGCTGCGGTCCTTCTGCTGGCGATTTGGCTAGTCGTCGAGGGCGTTGTGCGTTTCACGCGCGGGCGCGAAGAGGCAGCGGCCGGCCTCGAGGAAGCTTTGAGCTAGGGACCACGGCACTAGCGCGCGCAGGTGAGGTGACGGCCGCCGTCGATGCTGATGGTGGCCCCGGTGATCCAGCTCGCCTCGTCCGAGGCCAAAAAGCAAATCAAGGCGGCGAGGTCTTCGGATTGTCCGACTCTTCCGATCGGATGCGTCGTCTTGCTTCTTTCCAGGAAGGCCGCGTACTTTTCCTCGTCGAGCCCGCCCTGTCGATGGAGCTCGGTGACGACGACCCCCGGGTTCACGGCGTTCACGCGAACGCCCTTGGCGGCGAGCTCGAGCGCCGAGCAACGTGTGAGTTGATCGAGAGAGGACTTGCTGGAGCAATAGGCGAGGACGCCGGGAAACGATCGAAGCCCATTGACGCTCGAGACGTTGACGATGTTGCCCTTGCGAGCGAGCAGCTCGGGAACCGCGAGACGCATGAGGTGAAACGGCGCCATCGCATTGATCTCGAACATTGTCCGCCAGTCCTCTAGGGAGGTGTCTTCGATCGTGCCGAAAGCGATGATCCCGGCCGCATTGACCAGAACATCGAGCCCCCCGAAGTGCGGGATCGCCTCTTTGACGAGACGCTCACGATCGTCGGCGCTCGTCAGATCGGCTTCGATCGCGTGGGCGGTGCCGCCGGCGCTCGCAATGGCCTCGACGAGGCTGTCGAGCCTCTCCTTGCGACGTGCGGTGACGGTGACCTTTGCACCTTCGGCCGCCAACCTCTGTGCCGCGGCCTTGCCGATGCCGCTCGAGGCACCGGTCACGAGCGCGATCTTTCCCTCGAACCGATTCGTTGCCATGCTTCGATCTCCTTCGCGCCGCCAAGCCTATCGCTTCGCATACCGTGACACAATGCGGAGAAAATGCCAGAGCTACCCGATGTGACGATCTATGTCGAAGCACTAAAAGAGCGCATCCTTGGCAAGGTCTTCGAGAAACTCGTCGTGGGGAGTCCCTTCCTGCTCCGATCCGTAACACCCGCACCGGACGAGCTAAAGGGGAAGAGAGTCGCCGGCCTTCGTCGCATGGGAAAGCGCGTCGTTATCGAGCTCGAGTACGAGCTCTTCATCGTAATCCACCTCATGATCGCGGGACGGCTCCACTGGAAGAATGGCTCGGAGCGCGTGAAGTTACCGAAAAAGCGCGGTCTCGCGAGATTCGACTTCACCGCAGGAAGTCTGACCCTCACCGAAGCAGGTTCGAAGCGACGCGCTTCGCTCCATCTCGTCCATGGAGAAGGTGACTTATCACGCTTGGATCCCGGCGGTCTCGAAGTCCTAGAGGCCGATCTCGAGAGCTTCTCTCGAGATCTACTCCGCGAGAACCATACGCTGAAGCGCACCCTGACCGACCCCCACCTGTTCAGTGGCATCGGAAACGCTTACTCGGATGAGATCCTTCATCGCGCGCGCCTCTCCCCCATTTTGTGGACGAGCCGGTTGAAGGCGGACGAGATCTTGCGCCTCTATGAGGCGGCGCGTTCGACGCTATCGGATTGGACCGAGGAGCTGAGGCAGGAAACGGGGAGAGACTTCCCGAAGAAAGTCACCGCGTTTCGACCGAATATGGCCGTGCACGGGCGTTACGGAAAGCCCTGTCCGGTTTGCCAAACTCCCGTCCAGCGTATCGCCTACGCAGAGAACGAGACGAACTACTGCCCGAAGTGCCAGACGGGGGGCCGGCTCCTCGCCGACCGGGGTCTGTCCCGTTTGCTGAAGGGCGATTGGCCAAAGAGCCTCGAGGAGCTCGAAGAGAGGAAGGCCCGCCTTCGTTAGAGCTGCGGCGGGTAAGCCCGCTCAGTTCGACAGGTTCTGTGGCGACGCGCGCTCGAGCAAACGCACGAGCTCTCTCGCGGCCTCGGGTGTCGAGGCTTTCCCCTCCAAGACGATCTCGCGCGCCGTGAGCTTCTTGCCGTAGAGCTTCTTGTTCGCACCCTCATCGGGTCTGAGGGTCGAGCCTTCGAGAGAGATGCCGGCGAACAGTCCCCTGGCGCGAGAGTACGTCAGGATCTCGGCGCTCATGTAGGCGTCGGTGGAAGCGCCGGTTGCTCGCCCTTTGGGGCCGGCCGCGGCGGAGGCGTCCACTCCGAGCTTGGCCTTGCTCCGCAGCAGGGAGTTGGCGCCCTTCTCGTTCATGACGAGAAAGACGAAATCCGTCGCCTGCCCGCCGAGTTGAAAGCCGATGTTGCCTCCTTCGAGCCGATACATCGAGGGAGCGCCCCAGGGGCCATCGAATCGCTTTCCGCTCCGACAGACCATGGCTCCTTTGCCGTAGCTTCCGCCGATTCCGATCGCGAATTTCTTCACCGAAGGGAGAATGAGAACGCACTCGGCTTTGTCCAATAGCTCCTGCGGCAGGCCGTCGGGAATATCCAGGATTTCGCCGATGACGGTGGCGGTCTTCTCGAGGCGTTCTTCCTCGTTGCTCCGCGCGAAGCTCTTGCCAGCCAAGAGACCGAGTACCGAGACGAGCAGGACGAGCGACCTCATCGAACCTCCCTCCGATTGTGTGACGAGCCGACCTGAGATCAAGCCGTCGTGCGTGGCTCGTGATCGAGGCGAGCGAGCTGGCCGATCACGTAGCCCATAACGCACGAGGACCAAAAGGCGGCCGGAAAAATTCCGATACAGAAAACGAGAAAGCCGAACTGCGATATGAATGCAGCGAGGGTGATCGCCAGCAGTGCTAGAACGTAGGTCGAGGTGTGGCGCCGTATGAAATCGACATTCTCCGTGAAGTCGAAGGCGGCCCCGAGGCTATCTGTGCGGACGAAGCGCACGAAGGCAGCGGGAACGTAGATGAGGACCGCGAGCGAGAGAAGGAAAAAAAGAACCCAACCACCGAACAGCGCCGGGAGACCATAGAACATGAACTCCTGCGGCGCCGCCCCCCCCTCGCGCTGCAGGAAGATGCCCCCGAGAAGCGCAAAGGCCAGAAAAACTGTGAGGATGATGAGCGGCAACTTGTGGGCGAGTACCAGGGCCATACCTCGCAGCCCATCGATGAAGATCGAC
The DNA here is from genome assembly GCA_965247365.1 of Candidatus Marinacidobacterales bacterium. Taxonomy (GTDB): domain Bacteria; phylum Acidobacteriota; class Vicinamibacteria; order Marinacidobacterales; family SMYC01; genus CBDFHB01. Next base: position 5,457,712 of record CBDFHB010000002.1, on the reverse strand, counting down.
CCGAAGTCGTCCCACTCGGGCAGCATCGACTGCTCCCCCTTCATCGTCTGGCGAGCGAGTGCGATGGCGTAGCCCAGCATGAAGACCGCGCCGATCAGAAACGGGCTCAAGGCCGCGAAGAGCGAGCCAACGAGAAGTTTCGCGACCCAGTTCGGATCCTCGAAGAAAAAGGTCAGCGTTCGGGTAACGTCGAATCCCGACTGAGACGGAGAGTCCTGTGCTGTTTCAGTAGTCGACATCCTCCCATCTTTTATAACAACAAGCTCCCGTGTTAGCAAAGGGATACGAAGATCGCTCGAGCCCGCTATTGATTCGGAACGTCGCCGGCTCTACAGTTAGGGGCTCGACAGTCAAGGAGAGACGATGAGCGAAGCGATCTCGAATCCCTTTGGAGCACGGTTGACGCTGTCGACGCCTGCGGGCGACGCTCGCGTCTATTCACTCGAGAAACTTGAAAAAGAGGGCCTCGGACCGGTCTCGAGACTGCCTTTCAGTATCAAAATACTTCTCGAATCGGTGCTTCGAAACTGCGACGGCCGCATCATCCGTGAAGACGACGTCCGAAACCTGGCAAGCTGGCGCGCGTCCGACCCCGGGAGCCAGGAGGTTCCATTCCAGCCCGCTCGCGTGATCTTGCAGGATTTCACGGGCGTGCCCGCCGTTGTGGATCTGGCAGCCATGCGATCGACGATGGAGCGCTTGGGCGGCGATCCAGCGCGCATCAATCCCGCCGTGCCCGTAGACCTGGTCATCGATCACTCGGTCCAAGTCGACGTGTTCGGAACCCCCTTGGCCCTGCGCCGGAACGCGGAGATCGAGTTCGCACGCAACCGCGAACGCTACGAGTTTCTTCGGTGGGGGCAGAAAGCCTTCAGCAATTTCCGAGTCGTTCCTCCAGCTACCGGGATCGTGCACCAGGTGAACCTCGAGTACCTGGCGAAGGTCGTGATGAGCCGCGAGGACCACGGCGAGGTCGTCCTCCTTCCCGATACACTCGTGGGCACGGACTCGCATACGACGATGATCAATGGTCTCGGCGTGGTCGGTTGGGGCGTCGGGGGCATCGAGGCCGAGGCGGCCATGCTGGGGCAGCCCTCCTACCTCATCATGCCGAAAGTGGTTGGCTTCAAGCTCGAGGGTGAGCTCAAAGAAGGCGTCACGGCGACCGACCTCGTTCTCACCGTGACGGAGATGCTACGCAGGAAAGGTGTCGTCGAACAATTCGTCGAGTTCTACGGACCCGGATTGTCTCAGATGTCGCTGCCGGACCGCGCGACGGTGGCCAACATGGCGCCCGAGTACGGCGCCACGATCGGGTTTTTCCCGGTCGACGAGGAAACACTGCGCTATCTGAGGCTTACGAGTAGAACGAAAGAGGAAGTCGCGCGCGTCGAGACCTACACGAAGATGCAGGGACTGTTTCGTACCCCGGAAACCGGGGACCCGACATTCACGGATTCGCTCGAGCTCGATCTCTCGACGGTCGTTTCGAGCCTGGCGGGGCCGAAGCGCCCGCAGGACCGGATTCCGCTCAACTCGATGAAGGGAGCATTTCGGACTGCGCTCACGACCTCTCAGAAAGAGCGCGGCTTTGGTCTGTCTGCCGATGAACTGTCACGGACGTCGACGGTCGCGTTCAACGGAACCCGGGAGAACATCGGTCATGGCGCGGTCGTCATCGCCGCCATTACTTCTTGTACGAATACCTCCAACCCCTCCGTCATGCTCGGCGCGGGACTTCTCGCCAAGAAGGCGACAGAGCGCGGCCTCAAGGTGCCACCTTACGTCAAGACGTCGCTCGCGCCAGGCTCGAAAGTCGTCACCGAGTACCTGCGCGAAGCCGGGCTTTTGGCGTCGCTCGCGGACCTCGGGTTCCATCTTGTGGGCTACGGTTGCACGACCTGCATCGGCAATAGCGGCCCTTTACCCGAGGCGGTCGGAAACGCGGTCTCCGAGGGTGAGCTCGTCGCGGCGGCGGTGCTGTCCGGAAACCGCAACTTCGAGGGCAGGGTGCATCCGCTCGTGCGGGCGAACTACCTGGCTTCGCCCCCACTGGTCGTCGCTTACGCGCTCGCCGGTAGCGTCGACGTGGATCTGAACAAGGAGCCTCTCGGAAAGGACGTGGAAGGAAAACCCGTCTACTTGAAGGACATTTGGCCGAGCCAGAAAGAGGTTCGAGACGCCACCGAGAAAGCGGTCCATCCCGCGATGTTCGAGAAGATGTACGGAAACGTCTGGGACGGAAACGAAGAGTGGAATCAGATTCCGGTCTCGGAGGGGACGCTCTACGAGTGGAGCGAAACCTCGACCTACATCCAGGAGCCGCCATTTTTCACGGAGATCACGAAACAGCTCTCAGCCGTCTCGAATATCGAGAGCGCGCGCGTTCTGGCGCTTCTCGCGGACTCCGTGACGACCGATCACATCTCGCCCGCGGGGGACATTCCGAACGACTCTCCCGCCGGACTCTATTTGCGCGAGCGTGGGTTGGAGAAGAAGGACTTCAATTCCTACGGTTCGAGACGGGGCAACGATCGCGTGATGCTACGCGGCACCTTCGCCAACATCCGTATCAAGAACCAGCTCGTGCCTGGTGTCGAAGGCGGCTATACCGTGCACATTCCGAGCGGTGAGCAATTGTCCGTCTACGACGCTGCCATGCGCTACAAGGAGGAGGGCACGCCACTCGTCGTCATCGCCGGGCGGGAGTACGGAACCGGATCCTCGCGCGACTGGGCTGCCAAAGGCACACTCTTGATGGGCGTCAAGGCGGTTCTCGCGGAAAGCTACGAGCGCATCCATCGAAGCAATCTCGTGGGCATGGGGGTGCTGCCGCTCCAGTTCAAGGAGGGGGAGGGAGTCCAGAGTCTCGAGATCACGGGCCGGGAGGTGTTTGACATCAAGGGACTCCAAGGAGAGCTCTCGCCAAGGCAGGACATCGAGGTCAGCGCGAAGCGCGAGGACGGAAGCAGCTTCACGTTCCAGGCGACGGCCCGACTAGACTCACAAGTGGATATCGACTACTACCGAAACGGCGGCATCTTGCACACGGTGCTGAGGAGCCTTCTGACATAGTTAGTGCTCACTCGCCTCTTCGGCTCGCTCGCTCCCCTCGCTCCTCGCTCGCTCCCCTCGCTCCTCGCTCGGGGAGGACGGCCGGATTCCCTGGGCTGCCGGCTTCGCGGCGCCCATTCCTCCCGGCCGGCTCGCATCCGCTCGCTTAGTGCTCACTCAGTCGTAGTCGAAGGGATGGGGCGGTGGGGTGTCGTCCTTGTCGGCTTTGTCGAAGGCTTCCTTGAACTTCTTCTCGAGAAGCTCGTCTCGGTTCTCGTGCTCGCGAATGGCCTGGGCGAAGACCTCCTCGGCGTCGCTTTTCCGCTTCTCGTCTTGTCCCAGCATCTCCTCGAACGACCGCTTGGAGCGGTCGACGGCTTTTCGCTCGTGCGATAGCACGGCGCCGGTCTTGTGGTCGACGAGAATCTTTGCCTGGCAACAGGGGCAAACGATCTTGAAGTCCTGGCCCGGCATCACTCAACTCCTCAGCCTCATGATAGGCTACAGCCGCGCTCGATTCCAACTAGGGGAGGACCATGAGCAAGCCTCAAGACGCAGACTTGATCCTGAGGTTCTACGAGCTCCGACGCGAGTCTCGGCTCAGAGAGGCCCGGTCTTTTCTCCTGGGCCGTTTCAAAGCCAAGAACCTTCAAGAGCTCAACGACCTTTGCCCCCCGGGCTCCGAGGAGAACGCTTTCTTCCGCCAGGTGCTGACTTACTGGGACATGGTCTCGGCGATCGTCAAGCGCGACCTCGTGGACAAGGAGCTTTTTCACGAGACGAACACCGAGATCACGGTTGTCTGGGAGAAGGTCAAGCATCTCGTTCCCGCCGTGCGGGAGCACTTCGGAAACCCCGTGTTCCTGGCAAACCTCGAGGAGGTCGCGCGGGAGCGCGAGTCGTACCTGGAGCAAAAGGCCCCGGGCTTCCTGGAAACGCTTCGCGAACGCCTCAACGGGTGACAGTTTTCAGCGCGGCCAAAATCCAGCCGAAGTCGGAAGACGAAAACGGCGGCGACTACGATCGGAAGCCAAAGAGAAGTGAGATAAACCCATGCACCCTCCTTCTATCGAGGCGTGTATGCGCTGCTTCGGCCCGGGTGGGCAAGCGGGGAAATTAGTCGAGCTTCCCCATCAGAATCTTTGCGAGAGTGTCGGTGTCGATGTTGCCACCTGAAACGACGCAGACGATTGTCTCGTCCTCGAAGTTACCCGATAACGCGACGGCGACGGGACACGCGCCCGCTCCCTCCGCGACAACGCGGTTTCTCTCGACGAGAAGGCGAATAGCGTCCGCGATCTCCGTGGGCGACGACGTGAAGGCACCGCTCAAGAGGCTCTGGGCGTAGGGCCACATCTTGGGAAGAAGCTCGGCGCCCCCGATACCATCGACGAAGGAAGCCCGCCGCTCGACCCTCGTCATCACACCGGCCGCCAGTGAGGCGGTCAAGGGCGCGGCCGTGTCGATCTCGACTCCGTAGGTGCGCACCTTGGGCGCGCGCTGAGCGAGGCAACTGGCGATGCCCGTAGCGAGCCCACCTCCGCCCCAGGGAACGAGCACGACCTCGACCTCGGGAAGATCGTCCAGGATCTCGAGCGCGATGGTACCGTTGCCCGCCATAACGGGCTCGTCCTCGACCGGATGCAGGAAGAGACCGTCGAGGCCCTCGAAGCGGCGTTCTGCCATACACCTCCACCACCGTTCGTACGGCACGCGAATGTGGCGCGCGCCGAGTCGCTCGATCGCAGCGAGCTTGGTTTTTGGCGCTCCCTCCGGCACCACGATCGTGCAGGCAAGACCCAGCTCGCGGGCGACCCAGGCGACTCCCTGCGCCCAGTTTCCGGCGCTCGCAGTAAAGACACCTTCCTTCAGTTTGTTCAGCGCGGCGGGCGAGGCTTTGGCGAAGGCGTTCACAGCGCCTCGGAGCTTGAAGGACCCTATGGGCTGCAGGTTGTCGAGCTTGAGGTAAATATTCCGATGGATCTCGGGAGCGTTGAGTCGCACCAGGGGCGACCGGAGCACTTTGCCGGCGATGGCCTCACGGGCCGATTCGATCTCGGTCAAGGGAATCATAAGGAGCTTCTATCACAGCCACCCCCAGACTCGCCCGGTCGCGTCAGGGGGGCCAAGCAGGTTAGAGAGCGGCTTAACGAATCAATTCGAATTCAGGCGCCTTCGCGATGACACCCGCTTTCTCGGCTCGAGCGAATAGCTCTCGTAGAGCCTTCTCACCGGACTCACCCATGTCCTTCGTCAGCTCGGAGACGTACATCTTCACGAAGCGCCGACCGAGCTCACGCTCGAGCCCGCGTCCGAACTTCAAGGCATAGGTCAGAGCCTCTTCCTCGTTCTCGTAGGCCCAGTCGATGCTGGCGCGCATGGCTTGGTTGATCTCGAGCGCCAGCTCGCGTCCGAGGTCCCGGCGCACGACGTCAAGTCCCAAAGGTAGCGGTAGACCCGTGTCCCGCTCCCACTGCTCGCCGAAATCCATGATCTTGTGGTAGCCCTTGTCCGCATAGGTGAGCTGCCCCTCGTGGATGATAACGCCGGCAACGGCGTCACCCGCGTCCACGGTGTCGAAGATCTCGTCGAAGGAACGAATGACCGGTTCGAACTGGGGCAGATAGATCCGAGCCACGAGCGCGGCGGTCGTCTTGTCCCCTGGTATCGCGACGGGCTTTCCCTCCAGCTCTTCGAGCCTCATTGCTTTTTTCGAAATGACGACGGGGCCGTAGCCTTCGCCGATACTCGCTCCCGTCGCCATGATCCAGTACTTGTCAGCGACGTCGAGGAATGCGTGGGCCGAGATCGCGGTTACCTCGAGCTCACCTCTCATCGCGCGGTGGTTCAAGCTTTCGATGTCCTCGAGCACGTGCTCGATCCGATAGTCTCGGATCCGGACCGCACGGTTTCCGAGTGCGCAGAACATGAAAGCGTCGTCGGGGTCGGGACTATGCCCGATTCGCAACACTGGCTCTGACATGGATCTGGTCCTTGCTCTCCCTTTGGTTCAGATAGGCTCGGGGCACGTTCAGAATCATGGCTTTGCCGCTCGCCTTGAGGCTGGCGTGAATGAAGCACACATGAGTGCAAAAACAGCCGTCGCGTCGGATGGCTTCGATCTCCGCCCTTCGCTCACGTGAGCTCCAGAACTTCCGCCAATCGAGATCATAGTCACGTAGATTCCCCAGCCGCTCCCTCAGCTCGCAGGATCGGATGTCGCCGTTCGCGTCGACCACCGCGATGTTCCGAGCAGCGGTGCAGGGCATCGGCCATCGATGGTGTCGGTCGAAGTTCGCGGCCTGGATCTCGTGGTAGAGACTCAAGACTCCGAGATAGGCCGCTTTGCCGAGCCAGCCTTTTCGCTTCGCGACTTTTTCCGCGTAGTGGCGGTAGAGCGGTTTGAGATCGCCGTAGAGCCGCTCCAGCGTTTGCTTGTGAACCTCGCCGAGCGCCGGATCCATGGGCTCGCCTCGGATGATCTGGAAATAGTGGCCGTCGAGGTCGAACCGCTCACGGATCATCTCGCCGAGGGCGAGCATCTCGGAGACATTCTCCCGGCACACGACGGAGTTGACGTGGAGTCTGAGACGGTCGTCCTGCTCTCGAAGAGCCTGGAGCAGCGCGAGGCTCTCGAGAGCTTTCTCGAAATTGCCGGGAACACCGCGAATGCGGTCATGGGTCTCTTCGACGCCGTCGAGGGCGAGGTTCAAGTTGATGCGGAGATTGGGGCATCGGCTGAGAGTCGCCTCGAGTGTCTGCACCAGCCTTTTAGGCAGTAGACCATTGGCCGGGAAATTGATGGAACCTACGTTGTTCTGTCGGTAGAAGAGCTCGAGAATGTCGGGGAGCTCCTTTCGCAACGTCGGCTCCCCGCCCGAGAGCCAGATCTCGTTGAACGGCGGCATCGTCGAGGAAAGCCGCTCGATCTCCGCCATCTCGAGGTCGTTGCTCTGGTTGAGCTCTTCCCAATAGAAGCAGGTTCGGCACTTCGAGTTGCAGCGCGACGTGACGAAGAAGATGAGGGTATCGAGCTCGGAGACGGCCACCGAAGGATTATATAGAATGGCGGGACGGGGTGGGTGCGCCGAGCTCCGATCAGGTCGATACAATCGTCTCGCTTGGCGAGCGCATCACGTAGGTCTTCCCCCGCCACTCGATGCGACGAGATGCCACCGCCCGCGCGACGGCCTGTGCGGTCACGAAGCTCGCGAGGGGCGTCATGAGCGTATAGCTAAGGAAGTGTCGCTCGAGCGGCCCGAGGAATCTCGGTACGAGCTTTTGCAGAGCCCGTGCCCTCATCGCACCATTCGTGAAGCTCAGTGCGAGCACGGCCCCGAGGAGAAGCATCGCCTGGAAGCTTCCCATCGCGGCAGCGGCTGCGCCGAAAACAAGAAAGGCAACGTGAAGAATGTGGTTGGCCGCCACGATGCGAAACAGCGCCGGCCAATAGACCCTTGTGATCTTGATTTGGCGCGTCGTCCACGACAGGAGCTCGCCGAGGCCCACGTCGCCGTAGGAGGCGACGAGGCAGCTCGGCACGAACTCGACCCGAAGGCCCGCGCGGCCTACGGCGTGGGTGAGGGCATAGTCATCGGATAGCGCGCCCTGCCACGCGTCGCGGACCCCGATGCGTTCGAAGACGTCTCGGCGAATCGCCATGCCCCCGCCCCAGGCGAAATTGTGACCTCCTGCACCAAGAAGGCTCAGCACGGAAGCGTTCCACACGGAGCGAAGACGAGTGGCGAAGCGCGCAGGCTCGGGAACGTAGAATCGGTAGGTCGAAGCCACGCCGACGGCACGCTCCTCGAGAGGCTGGACGAGCCTTCGAAGCCATCCCGCGTCTGGCCGCCCATCCGAGTCGGCGAAGGCCCAGACCTCTGACGGAGCAGCGCCCTCGAGCGCAATCAGAAGATTATGAACCTTCTGACCGCGGCCCTCGGCGCGACCCGCCACCACCAACTCTCCCCGTCCCTGGGATCTCCCGAGAAGTGACTCGATGACCGGGACGGCACCATCCGTCTCGTCCTCCACCACGAAGCGCAGGCGAAGCTCAGGGTGGTCCTGCGCGAGCAGCGCCCCGAGGTTCTCCTCGAGGCCCTCTTCGTTGCCGCAGCAGGGCACGAAGAGCGTCGTCGAGCGATACCGGACCGCCTCCACCTCGCTTCGCGACGCCTGTGAGCGGTATCGCCGGCCAGCCCGGATCGAGTAGATTCCTCCGAGCAGGTTGAGCACACCCAGGACGAGGACGAAGGTTTCCACTTTGAGCTCAGTTTCGCCGAAACCGCGGGCGTCTTGACATCCCTTTTTTTAGGAAGATATAGTCACAAGTCAGTAGCATCCAATTCGAGAGGCCTTACACTGACCGTACTGAACGGATCGTTCTGCATGCCCGCTCACTTGTCACGCGCGCTCCATTTGCCGATTGTTCGACGCGAATCCGCCCCGAGACGATGAAGCTCCGCGTCTTGGGCTGTTCCGGGGGAAGCGTCCGGGGACGATTCCTCTCGTGCTTTCTTCTGAACGATCGCATAGCACTCGACGCGGGCGGCTTGGCAGGACCGCTCACGCTGGAAGAGCAGCTCCGCGTTCGCCACGTCATCGTCAGCCATACCCACCTGGATCACAACTGCGGGCTGCCCTTCTTCGTGGACAACATCTTCGGGCGCCTCGACGAGCCCATCGTCGTCTATGGAACCGCCCCGGTCGTGAAGAGCCTCAAGAACCACATGTTCAACGACGAGCTCTGGCCGGACTTCAGCCGGCTTCCGTCCGTGGAAGCGCCGACGCTGACGTTCCAGGAAGTTCGTCCCGAGGAGACGTTCGAGATCGAGGGACTCTCGTTCACTCCCGTCGAGGTCGAGCATTTGATACCGACGGTCGGCTTCGTCGTCGACGACGGGAGCGGCGCCATCATCTATACCAGCGACACGGGTCCCACCAACCGAATCTGGCAACTGGCTTCCACGCAGCCCGAGCTCAAATGCATCATTACTGAGGTCTCGTTCTCGGACGATGACGATGCTCTGGCGCGAGCCAGCGGCCACATGACGCCCGGCATCCTGGCGGGCGAGCTGAAGAAGCTCTCCAAAGACGTACCGGTGCTCATAACTCATACCAAACCAGGCCATCTTCCCCGCATCGAACAGGAGCTCCGTGCCTTGAATCTGTCCAAAGTCGAGCTCATCGAGCAGGACAAAACCTACACTTTCTGACCGCCGTCCGACTCATCTTGCCCAATCGAGATAGCGCCACCTGTATTTCGCTTTGGGAGTAGAATAGCTCACCGGGCATGCGATCCCTGCGCGCTCTTGGGTATTGTTTCGAAGAGGCCGTCGTCGAGCTTTGGCGCAATCGGCTCGTCAACCTGATCTCTATCGCAACGATCGCCGTATCGCTGTTCATTCTCGGCATCTTCCTTTCCGTCTCGGCGAACCTCAACGAGCTGATGATGGGCTGGGCGGGCCGTGTTCAGCTCACGCTCTACCTCGACGATGACCTGTCGCCCCTGGAACGAGAACATCTGGACGGTTTCCTCGGCGACACCGTCGAAGTCGAGTCCTACGAGTTCGTCTCCAAAGAAGAGGCGGTCTCACGTTTTCGTTCCTATTTCCCGGAGCTCGAGAATCTTCCCGAGCTCCTGGAGGCCAATCCACTGCCCGCTTCCTTCGAAGTGAGAGTCGCCGAGGCACATCGAGACCCGAGCCAGGTGCGCATTCTTGCTTCGAGGCTCGGCGGTCTCGGCGGCGTAGCCGAAGTCGATTACGACCTTCTGTGGATCGAGAGACTGACCGCGATCATCGATCTAGTTCGCATCCTCGGGCTTGCGATCGGAAGTGCACTCGTCGTCGCATCGATGTTCACGATTTTCAACGTCATCAAGCTCACCGTATACGGTCGACAAGAAGAGATCGGGATCATGCGTCTCGTAGGCGCGACCCACGCCTATATTCGGGGTCCCTTTCTCGTGGAAGGTGTGCTCCAGGGCGGCCTTGGTGGAGCGCTCGCGCTGCTTCTACTTTATGCGGCGCACGAGCTCCTTCTTCGTGAAGCGGTGGATGCCTTCCAGCTCCTTCCGGCAACGGATTGGCTTCGCTTCGTCTCCGCGGCAGCTTCCGCGGCCATCGTGGGCGGAGGGATGTTCGTGGGGCTCGTCGGGAGCCTCCTGTCGGTGAGAAAGTTCCTCAGCCATCCGGCGTGATGGGTGTCACGACTCCGAAACCCTTCCCTTCTCGAGCAGTATGACGCGCTTTCCCATTCGATGGATGAGCTCGCGATCGTGTGTCGCGACGAGCACCGTCGTTCCTCGCGTGTTGATCTCCTGAAACAGGGACATGATCTCGTAGGCGAGCTCGGGATCGAGATTGCCGGTAGGCTCGTCGGCGAGGAGCAAAACCGGCTCGTTAATCAGGGCTCGCGCGATAGCCACGCGTTGCTGCTCTCCGCCGGAAAGCTGCATCGGGTAGCTATTCATCTTGTGGTGCAGCCCGACCTGCTTCAGGATCTGGAACGCACGCCGTTTTCGCTCGGACTTCGTCACGCCCATCACTCTGAGCACGAAGGCCACGTTCTCGAACACTGTCTTTCTGGGAAGGAGCTTGAAATCCTGAAACACGACCCCGATGTCGCGTCTCAGAAACGGAATCTTCGCCTCCGGAATGGCGGAAACGTTCCGTCCGTTGACGAGAATCTGTCCCTGGCTCGGGATCTCCTCTCGAAAAATGAGTTTGAGAAACGTCGTCTTGCCGGCGCCGCTCGGCCCGGTGAGAAAGACGAAGTCGCCCTTGTTAATCTCGAGGGTTACGTCGCTCAGAGCGACGGCGTCGCGGCTGTAGTGCTTATAGAGGTGGAAAGTCTGGATCACAGCTCGAACGTCAGGTCTCGCCCAGAATGCGCAAAAGGGCCTCGCGGGCGAGCTGGGGATTGGCCTTTCCCTTCGAGGCTCTCATGATCTGGCCCACCATCCAGCCGAGGACTTTCTCGTTGCCACTCTTGAACTCTTCCACCTGCTCGACGCTCTCCCCGATCAGTGTCCTCACCAGCTCTTCGATGGCGTCCAGGTCGGAGATCTGACTCAGTCCCTCGCGCTCGATGATTGAGCTCGCTTCGTCTCCGGTCTCGACCATCTTTTCGAAGACGTCTTTGGCGATCTGTCCGCTTATCTTCCCCTCGTCCACAAGACGAATCAAACTACCCAACGAGGCGCCCTCCACTGGGAAGGTGGCAAGGGAGCCGCCGGTCTCCTTGAGTTGTCGAAGCAATTCGGACATTACCCAGTTGCTCGCGGCCTTGGCGTTTCCAGAGGCCTTGGCGGCGGCTTCGAAGTAGTCTGCCAGTTCGCGGGAGCTTGTGAGAACCTCGGCGTCGTAGGCGGGCAGCCCATAATCCGCGGCGAGGCGGGCGCGCTTGTTCGCGGGCAGCTCGGGAAGAGTCGACACTAGCTCCGCCAGGAAGGCTGCTTCGAGCCTCAGCGGTGGCAAATCCGGCTCCGGAAAGTAACGATAGTCGTGCGCTTCTTCTTTGCTCCGCATCGATACGGTCAGGTCGGCCTCGGGATCGTATAGACGGGTCTCCTGGACTACCCGTCCTCCAGAATCGATGAGCTCGATTTGTCGCTCGACTTCGTGAGCCAGCGCGCGCCCGAGGAATCGAAACGAGTTCAGGTTCTTGATCTCTACTTTCGTACCCAATCTATCGGAGCCCTTTGGACGAATCGAAATGTTGCCGTCGCATCGGAAGTTACCCTTCTCCATGTCCGCGTCGGAGACGCCCGTATACTCGAGAATCTCCTTGAGGGCTTGAGCGTAGCGGACGGCTTCTGCTGGGCTAGACATCTCGGGCTCTGTAACGATCTCGATGAGAGGGACACCGCTCCGGTTGAAATCGACACCGCTCTTTCGATTGGCATCGGGAAAACCCTCGTGCAAGAGCTTGCCCGCGTCCTCTTCCATGTGGATGCGCTCGATCTTGACGCGTTTCGACTCGCCGTCCAGCTCGAAGCTCACCGAACCCGCTTCCGCGAGGGGCCGATCGTACTGTGAGATCTGGTAACCCTTGGGCAGATCGGGATAGAAGTAGTTCTTGCGTGCGAAAACCGAAGTCTCGCCCACGCTACAACCTACCGCGAGCGCCATGCGTACGGCGAGTGTTACGGCCTCGCGATTCAGAACCGGAAGCGCCCCCGGGAGGCCGAGGCAAACTGGACAGACGTTGGTGTTGGGAGGACTGCCGAAAGTGGCACGGCAGCCACAGAACAGTTTCGTTTGCGTCAAGAGCTGGGCGTGAGACTCCAGCCCGATAACGGTTTCGTACTCGGTCATGGGTCCCGACTCAGGCATACATCTCATCGATGAGGTGTTTGTAGCGTGACTCGATCACGTTGCGCTTGACCTTCATCGTCGGCGTGACCTCTCCCTGCTCGAGGGAGAACTCCCGCGCCAAGAGCGTCACCTTCTTGATGCGCTCATAGGATGCGAAGTCGCCGCTCATGCTCTCGACTTGTTCCAGGATGAACTCGACTACTCGAGGATTCCCCGCGATCTTCTCGGGACTCTCGGCGGGAATCGAGCGCTCATGACACCAGACCGTAAGCTTCTCGAAGTCGGGGACGACGAGAGCCGCCGCAAAGCGTCGCTTGTTTCCGACCACGACGATTTCCGTGATGTAAGCGTTGGTCTTGAGCAAACCTTCGATGGGTTGAGGGGCGATGTTCTTCCCGCCGGCAGTCACGATGATGTCTTTTTTTCGATCCGTGATCCGCAGAAGACCTTCGGAATCGAGCTCTCCGACATCTCCCGTATGAAAATAACCTCGATCGTCGATGACGGCCCGAGTCTCCGCCTCCTTCCTGTAGTAGCCCTTCATGACGTTTTCGCCCTTCGCCAGAATCTCACCGTCCTCGGCGATTTCGACCTCGACACCGGGAATCGGCGGTCCCACCGTCCCGAATCTGAGCCGATCCATCCGATTGACGCAGATCACGGGAGAGGTCTCCGTCAGACCGTAACCCTCCACGATCGGAATACCGGCTGCCCAGAAGAATTGGGCAATCTCTTTCGTCAGTGGCGCCGCGCCGGAAACGAAGAATCGGAGTCGTCCGCCCAGACGGTGTTGGAGCTTCTTGAATACGAGAGCGGTCGCGAGCTTGTACTTGAGCTCGAGCCCGAAGGGTGCCTCCTCGCCTTTGAGTCGATAGGCGCCGTGCTCGCCACCGACGCCGATGGCCCATTTGAATATTTTCTGCTTCGTCGGGCTTCCCGCGTCAACGGAGGCCGTGACCTTGGCGTACATCTTCTCGTAAAAGCGGGGCACCATCGTCATCAACGTGGGGCGGATCTCGCCGAGGTTGTCGACGACCTTGTCGAGACTTTCTGCGATGGCAATGGTGACGCCGTTCGCTGGATAGAGGTAGTGGGCGACCATCCGCTCGAAAACGTGGCAGTACGGCAGTGCCGAGAGAGCTACGTCCTCTCTGGTCATTGGGAGCACGTCCATCGTGGCCTTTACGTTGGAAACGAGGTTAGCGTGGGTCAACATGACACCCTTGGGCAATCCGGTCGTGCCCGAGGTATAGACGATGCTCGCCAGATCGGAAGGCACCACAGCCTTCGCGAGGCGTTCGGCGAGATCCGGCTCCGACTTCGCCTTCGAGGCCCCTTTTTTCTCGACCTCCGCGAGACTCGTCGACTCGATCGCATCGTCCGGTTCGAAACTCACCACATGTTCGACCGCTGGCAGTTTGCCACTCACCTCGGCGAGCTTTCCGAGCTGGGCCTCGTTCGAGGCGATGACCACTTTGGAGCCCGAATCGTTCACGATATAAGCGATCTGAGTCGCGGGCAGCGTGGAGTAGATCGGTACGTTCACGGCGCCGAGAATTTGCATTGCCGAGTCGCAGAGAAACCACTCGAGGCGATTCTCCGAGAGCAGCGCGACGCGATCCGAACGGCGAACACCCAGCTCAGAAAGACCCAGGGCGAGGTGGCGAGCACGGGTCAGCCAAACCATCGAGGACAGGCTTTGCCAGGCCCCATCTTTCTTGTAGAGAAGTGCATCGGGTTTCGAATAGGTCTCGGCCGCGCCGGTCAAGAGCTGGTTCAGTGTCTCGAACTGCATGATTCACCTCGGGTTGCGCGGGATGTTAGCACAGGCATCGACGTCTTGGGCACGCGGGGCGTTTGGTTATAATCGGGGACGTGGACGCTGTCACAGCCTATATCGGACTTGGATCAAATTTGGGAGAGTCGGAGCAGCGCTTGCTCGAGGCGGTCGAGCGGCTCGACAAGGAGGGAGTCGAGATCCTTCGCCTGTCGAGCCTCTATCGTTGTGAGCCCGTCGAGGCACCCCCTCAGCCCTGGTTCGTCAACGCCGTGGTCTCCGTTCGTTGTCCGGCGGAGTTGGACTCGGCTCTCGACCTTCTTCGGATTTGCCAGTCCATCGAGCGCGCGGCGGGACGGGAACGCACGATTCGCAAGGGGCCCCGAACGCTCGACCTCGATCTTCTGCTGTTCGGCGACTTGATGGTCGAGACCGACGCGCTGGTCGTGCCGCACCCTGGACTCGGCCATCGCCGCTTCGTTCTCGTTCCGCTCGTCGAGCTAGCCCCCGAAGTCGTGGATCCGAGAAGCGGCCTCACCGCGAGCGAGCTTCTCGCCCGGTGCGCGGATCAGGGAGCCGTTCAGCCGTGGCGGCAGCCGAGCGCCGTCCGATCACCCTAGACTATGCGGTTTCGCTACATTGTCGTCGAGGGTCCTCCTGGGGTCGGAAAAACAGTGCTTGCAGAGAGGCTCGCCGCCCTGCTCGATGGCGGGACTGTTCTCGAGGAGGCCAACAATCCTTTCCTGGACGACTTCCTCTCGGGCCGTTCCGGGGCGGCTTTTCAGGCGCAGGTGTTCTTCCTCCTCAATCGCTATCGTGAGATCTCGGAGCTCGCTCAACGTGAGCTGTTCTCTCAACTCAAGTTTTCCGATTTTCTTCTCGCCAAGGACAAGATTTACGCTCATCTGAATCTGGACGATACCGAGCTCATGCTCTACGAGAAGATCTATGGCGCGCTGGCCACGGAAGTGCCCGCCCCGGACCTCGTGATCTATCTGCAGGCGCAAGCTCCCGTCTTGCTAAAACGCCACCGGCGCCGACCCGAGAGCCGATTCCTGGAAGAAGAAGACCTGCGCGAGTTGGTCCGCGCCTATGACTACTTTTTCTTCCATTACTCCGCCACGCCCCTGCTCGTCGTGAGCGCGGCGGATGTGGACTTCGCGCATCCCGAGACCCCGCTGAACGACCTCGTTCAGGAGATTCAGCTCATGCCCGGCGGCACCCGCTACTATGTCCCCGCGTCACACTAGAGCGCTCGAAAAGGCCAGTCCTGGAGGTTGCTGGGTAAGGACCTGCATGGTATTCTGTCAACGTAATCTCAACAATACTTTGAGTTAGTCATCCACCCGCCGGGGTCGGACTTTTGTCATCGCCGCTAGGGGCGGGTTCTCTCTCGAGCGCCGCTTCTTCGGCGGATCCAAGGCTGGAGGTTCCACATGAGCAACGACGCCCCATCCGCCCCGCCCAAAACCGGGAATCGTCCGCCGCTTCACAAGCGCCAATACATCGTCGACAGGCCGTTTCAGTTTCGACTGATGGGGACGCTCCTGACCATTTGGTTCGCGAATTCCCTGTTCTTCAGCATCGTGCTCTATTTCTTCTACGAAGGTCACTTGAACCAGTTCTACGACCTGGTTCCTCGGCCGGGCATGCTTCCGCTGCTCACTTTGCCGGCACTGTTCACCGTTGCCATTGGCTTCATAGCCGTCTTCGGGATCATCGTGCTCGGTGTCATCGGGCTCTACATGAGCAATCAGATCGCCGGGCCCCTGTTTCGCACGAAAAAGTGTTTGGAGCGGGTGGCCGTGGGAGATTGGAACTTCCTTCTCCAGTTTCGAGAGGGTGACTTCATGACGGATTTCCCGCCGGCCTTCAACGGAATGCTGGAGGGTTTGAGGCGGATTGCCGACGCCGAGGTGGAGGAGTTGAAAGCGATCGAGGCATCCGAGGCGGACGAAACCGAGCTCAAGCGACTCGTGCGCCGACTGAGGGACAAGAAGGAAGCTCAGTTGGGTCACGCCTCGGCGATTCCAGCCGATCAGGAGAACGATCGCGAGCCCGTTTCCGTCGCCGTTCATTAAATGGGTGATTAGACACTCGCCAGCGTCCGGCGCTCGTGGCCGCGCAGCTGTCGCCTCGGAGTTGGGATTCGGGGCAGTTTCGTCGTATCATTCAGCCTTCCCAAAGCTTCTCGTCGGGATACCACTGACCCAAAATGTCAAAGCGCAAGGATTCGAATCCCTTCGGTGACCAAAATACGCCCTATGGCGAAATACTAGGGGTCGACCCCAGCAAGATCCGGGAGAAGGTACTGGGGAAGGGAGCCATCGACACGGAGGATCTCCTGACCTCGACGGATCTTTTCGGGGAGATCATCGATGGCTTCGATGGGGGAGCGCCCGCTCCATCCAAGGCCGATTCCAGTGCGCCGGAGGCTGCCGATGCCGTCACGGCCGCGGATACGGATCCGTTTCGGACCGCTCCTGAGGACGCCAGTTCGAAAACGGAGAGCTATTCCCTGCTCGACGCCGCCTACACGGCTCTTCTGAAGGACTCGCACCTCCACCGCGACGTGGAGCGTCTCGAGACGCTCGAAGGGCCCGAGCGCGACTCGAGCTCGGACTACGGCCGCTACTACTTGCTCGAGAGAGTGGCCGTCGGCGGTATGGCCGAAGTCTTTCGAGCGAAGCGGAAAGGCGTCGAGGGGTTCGAGAAAGTGGTGGCCGTCAAGCGCATTCTGCCCCACCTGTCGGCCAACAAGGAATTCGTCGAGATGTTCATCGCCGAGGCCAAGATGGTGGCTTCTCTGTCGCATCCCAATATCGCGCAGATCTTCGACCTGGGTAAAATCGAGGACAGTTACTACATCGCGATGGAGTTCGTTCAGGGTCGTGACTTGAGAACGATTCTGGCTCGCGCGCGCAGCGACGACTCGCCCCTGGGTGTGGATCTGGCGGCGCTCATCGCTTCGAAAGTTGGAGCCGCGCTCGAGTACGCCCATCGGCACCGTGACGCGGAGGGCCGGGAGCTGAAGATCGTCCATCGCGACGTCAGTCCGCAGAACATCCTCGTTTCTGACGAGGGTGAGGTCAAGCTGGTCGACTTCGGCATCGCCAAAGCCGCGAGCAAAGCGACCCATACCGATAGCGGTTCGTTGCGGGGAAAGCTTCTCTATATGTCGCCGGAGCAGGCCTGGGGGCGCGCGTTGGACAAGCGATCTGATATCTTTTCGCTCGGAGCGGTCTTCTTCGAGGCCTTGACCGGCCACATGCTCTTCAGCGGCAACTCGGAGCTGAGCATTCTTGAGCGGGTACGCGACGCCAGGTTTCTGGCCCCCTCCTCGCTAAATCCCGCGGTGCCCATCGAGCTCGAGGCCGTCATTACTCGCGCCCTTCAAAAGGAGCCCGACAAGCGGTATCAGGACGCGGCCGAGATGCTCAAGGATCTCGATACCTACCTCAGACGCCGTCCGGCCGTCGGATCCCCCGATCTGGCCCACTTCGTGACCGGCCTGTACCCGCTTCAAAGCTAGACAAAGGAGCTCTCCGTTGACCAAAGCATCCGAAGACATGATGTCCCTCACGAGCGAAGAAGCGGAAATCTTCGAGCGGAGATTAGCCATGGCGCGGAAGCAGCTCGAAGAAGTCGACGAGGAGATCGAGCGCGAGCTCGCGGGCGTCAAAGAGCGTATCGCGGCGCTTAGGGAGAAGAGACAAGCCTCGCTCAAGGTCTACGACGCCGCCTGCACGATGCTCGGCAAGGCGAACGACCTCGCCGACGAAGCAGGGTAGGAGCGGGCGTCCCGGGCCGGTCCAGCGCGAGGTCCTCCCTCCACCGGGTTGACCCCCTTCCGAGCGCCCTGCTACCATCTCTTCTTGGTGCTCACTCGATTTCATCGTGTTCGCGGGCTGGATTGCCCTCGGCCCGGCTTCTGGCCGGGCCCCGTACCTCTCGATTCCCGGGCTCGAACGCGTCGCATAGGCGCCCTTCCGTTACCTGGACGGCCACCATGAGCTGGTTCAAAAAGGAGAAGACCCCACTGGCCCCTCAGAAGAGCCGGATGCCAGAGGGGCTATGGACTCGATGCCGGGAGTGCTCGGAGGTTCTCTACAAGAAGGAAATCGTCCGCAACGCGAGCGTTTGTCCCAAGTGCAACTATCACATGGGTCTTTCGTCCAGGGAGCGTGCCTGCACCATCCTGGATGACGGGCGTTTCGAGGAGCTCGATTCGAGGATTCGGTCGACCGACCCTCTGCGATTCACGGATACCAAACGCTATCGAGACCGTCTCGAGGCGGGCAATAAGCTCACGGGACTCGATGATGCTCTGTTCGTGGTTCGGGGCAGGGTGAGCGGTGTCAAAGTGATCCTGGCTGCGATGGAGTACGGCTTCATTGGAGGGAGCATGGGGGTCGTCGTTGGCGAGAAAATAACGCGGGCCATCGAGCTCGCTCTCGACGAGCGCGTCCCCATAATCATCGTTTCGCGCTCCGGCGGTGCCAGAATGCAAGAGGGGGCTATGTCGCTAATGCAAATGGCGAAGATCTCCGCCGCGCTCGCTCGTTTGGACGAGGCGAGGGTCCCCTACGTTTCGATCCTGACCGATCCGACGACTGGAGGCGTGACGGCGAGCTTTGCGATGCTCGGTGACGTCAATCTCGCGGAGCCGAAAGCCCTCATCGGTTTCGCCGGTCCGCGCGTGATCGAACAAACGATTCGTCAGCCCATTCCCGAAGGATTTCAGCGATCCGAGTATCTGCTCGAGCACGGTATGCTCGACATGATCGTCGAACGGCAGCATCTGAGAGAGACGCTCGGCAAGGTGCTCCGTTTCCTCACCGAGCCGGCTTCCCGCCGCGAGAGGAGCTCGGTGGTCGCTTCCCGGAGCCTTTCCCTTGCCCAGCACGCGGAAGCGCCGGAAGAGGCCGGGGACGTTACGCGCTGACCCTCGACACTTCCGCTCGACACCCGTCATGACCTACGAGGAGGCCGTCGAATATCTGAAGGGACGGGAGCGCTTCGGGATCAAATTCGGGCTCGAGAACATCGATCGCCTCGCCGAATCCCTCGGAAGGCCGGAACGGCGCTACCCGTCGATTCTGATTGCGGGGACGAACGGCAAGGGTTCGACCGCAGCGCTTCTCGAGTCGGTCGCCCGGGCTAGCGGCTACCGCACCGGACGCTACACCTCGCCGCACATACGGTTTCTGGAGGAGCGAATTCACGTTGAAGGTCAGCCGATTACCAGCGACGAGCTCGCGGCAGCTGTCGGCCGGGTCGCTTCGACGGCGGGCTCGAGCGAGCCGACCTTTTTCGAGGCCTTGACCGCCTGCGCGTTTTGGTGCTTTTCCGAGCGGCGCATCGAGCTTTCGATTTTCGAGGTCGGCATGGGAGGACGCCTGGACGCTACCAACATTCTCCCGGCCTCGGTCGCGGTGATCACGCCCATCGGTCTCGACCACGAGCGTTTTCTCGGCAATAGCCTCGAAGAGATCGCCGCCGAGAAGGCGGCCATCATCAAGAGGAAACGCCCCGTCGTCGTTGGACGCCTCGACCCGGTCGCACTCGAGGTTGTGCGTGCCGAAGCACGGCGACAGGAGGCGCCCTTGTTCGAGGCATTGAAAGATTGCGAAGTCGAAGCGCTGGAGCGCGCCGGTGGACAGGATGTCCGCTTGATCACTCCCTTGCACGACTACGGAAGGCTCTCGCTTCCCCTCGTGGGTCGCCACCAGCGCGACAACCTCGCCCTCGCGGTGCGCGCCTTCGAGATTGCCCACACTCATGGAGGCGAGCTCGATAGAAACGTCATCGTTCAGGGGGTCCGACGGGGCGTCGAGACGACCAGCTGGCCGGGCCGTCTCGAGTGTGTTCCTGGAACCCCGCCACTTTTGCTCGACGCCGCCCACAACGTCATGGCGGCCGAGGCACTCTCGTCCTACCTCTCCGCACATCCTCACGCGAAACGGGTGCTCTTGTCCGGAGTCATGAAGGACAAACACGTCTATCAAATATTAGAGCTCTTACTCCCGCACGTCACCGCCTTTGTCGCGACCCGCCCGCTGCTGTCGCGGGCTCGCGGACCGGAGTCTTTGGCCTCCTGGGCGCGCGAGCGAGGTACTCCCGCCGAAGCCGTCCTCGCCCCGGGCGAGGCCCTTCAGCGCGCGCGCGAGCTCGCGGGTCCCGCGGGCGAGGTCGTCGTTGCCGGCTCCATCTTTCTGCTCGGAGACGTGGTTCGCGAGCTGTCGGCGGTCCCTTCCGTCTCGGTGGGTTGATTTCCCTTCCGTCTCGGCCGTAACATCGAGCTCATGGGTGATGAAAGAGCTTCCGAGAGCAGGGTAATCGGCAAGGAGCTTGCGGGGAAGTACCGCATCGACGGGTTTCTCAAACGAGGCGGCATGGGGGCGGTCTACAAAGGTACCCACCTGATGCTGGGCAAGCCCGTTGCCATCAAGCTCATCAATCCTGAGCTCGTCACTTCGGCCGATATCGTGGATCGATTCCAGCGTGAGGCGCGCGCGGCCGCGAACCTGACCCATCCGAACATCGTTATCGTGCATGATCTCGGGCAGACCGCGGAGGGCGAGCTCTATATCGCGATGGAGCTCGTCGGCGGTCGAAGCCTGAAGCAGGTAATCAAAGAGGACGGACCGATGGATCCGGACCGCGCCGTGCGGCAGCTAAAAGCCATGTGCAGCGCCCTCGCGCTCGCGCATCGCAACGCTGTCATCCATCGCGACCTGAAATCCCAGAACATCATGGTCACCGAGGACTCGGAAGGCAACGAGGTGCCGAAGATTCTCGACTTCGGGATCGCCAAGACTTTCGAGCCCGACTCGACCGCCCTCACCGCGACTGGAACGGTAATCGGCACCCCGCAGTACATGTCCCCCGAGCAGGCCAAAGGGATTGAGGTGGACATGCGGAGCGACCTCTACTCCCTCGGCATCATTCTCTACGAGATGCTCGTGGGCAAGGTGCCCTTCGATGACAATTCGGTACCCGCAGTGCTCGTCAAGCATCTCTCCGAGATGCCGGCACCACCGAGACAGCTCAGGGCCGACCTTTCGCCGGCGCTCGAAGCCGTCGTCCTGCGAACGCTCGAAAAAGATCCGGAGAACCGCTACCAGTCGGCCGAAGAGCTCTCGCAAGGTCTCGAACAAGCGCTGGTCGGAGTCCCGCCGCTCCCACCCCCGATCCCCGCCACTCAGGTCGAAGTGCCGACCGTCGCCGAGACCGCGGTCACGGGCGCAACGACGAGAAGGGTTGCGACGCGTCCGACCGCCCCGGTTGCTCAGCCTCCTCCACCGAGACCGCCCGACTCCCGAGCTAAAAAGACTGGGCTCTTCGTCGGGCTGTCAGTACTCGCCGTGCTGCTGCTTCTGGGCTTCTTCTTCCTGGTGTTTCGAGCCGGCCCAGCGAGTGTCGAAGACGCCGCCGTCGAAACGCCCACGGGCGAGCCGGCCGCCGCGAGCCTCGACCCGTCGTCGAGTAACCCGGGTGAGTCGAACGAAGCCATCGAGGGGGCCGAGGGAGCCGAGCCGGGGGACGCGCCGCCGCCGGCGGCCGCCGCGACGACGAGCGTTCAACAGCGAGCCGAGCCTTCGTCGAGCGCCCCGACTCGGCCGGTCGCCGAGGAGCCTGAGGCGCCTCCGGTCGAGCCTCTGCCCCAGGATCCGCCAGTCTACGTCGCTTGCGATGGACTGTCGGACGCCTGCGCCTCGGTAACGAGTGCGCTCCGCGACGTGATCGAGAGAGACGGAATGTCATGGACGTCGCAATCCGACGCCGAGGTGCTCATCTCGATTTTCGCCGAGGAGATCGAGGCCCGGAGCGAGACTCAGTTCGGCACGACCTTCGTCATTCGTACCTACTCGATGGAAGCTCGCGTGTCGGCGCCGCGCTTCGGAGACGTCGCGATGCCGCCGCCCGAGGTCTTCAGCTTCGATACGCGCTTCGGCCGTGACAAGCTCGACGAGCGGACGAGGGTTATGGCCAGCAAGGTCAGGGAGAGGATCCGCCGCTATTGGAACGAACGCGTCGGACGATCTCGTTGAACGTCGGACAATAGCTCGCGAATCACGGCGGCCGACAAGGCCCAGCTCGCGTGACCGGCGAGCTTCTCGTCGCGACCCACGACGATCCCCACGACGATCCCGTCGCGATCGAAAACGGGGCTCCCGCTCGTCCCCGGGAGCGCCGCGCGCCCCAGCTCGAGGTAGCCTCCGCCCCTGAGATCGGCGAGTGCCTCCACGAGGAGTCTCGCGCGCGGATTCAACGGATTCGTCGCGGGGGCGGGAAAACCAAGGGTCGCGAGAGACACCCCTCGACCGAGCTTCGCGAGATGGCGATCGGAGGCGAGAGTCACGGGGGAGAGCCGCGGTCCCGATTCGAGCTCGAGCAAGGCCACGTCGTCTTGGAAACTTCCCGCCTCGAAACTCTCGTGCAGATAGCTCCGAACGACCCCACGCGCGACGCCGCGGAGGTCCGTGCCCAGCACGATAGCTCGCTCCTCGCCTTCCAGGAGCTCGGCTACGTGCGCGTTGGTGGCGAGAAGGCCGCTCGCATCGACGACGAAGGCCGTGCCCACCGGAGCTCTCTTCCCATCCCGCTCGAGAGCGACGAGGTACACGGAGGGCGTGATGCGCTCCGCCGCGGATTGAAAATCGGTCTTCGACCGAAGCGTCGCGAAAACGGCAAGGGCTGCGAAGACCGCAGCGGCGGCGACGAGCTTAGGCCACCAGGCTCGCCTCTCCGCTTCGACCACGAGCAGCGCATCGCCCCCGAATCCGATCTCGTCACCGGCACGGAGTTTCTCCCGAGTGATCAGAAGACCGTTCAGGAACGTGCCGTTAGTCGAGTCGAGATCGCGGAGCGTCCAGGCCCCGCCGTCCAGAACGAGCTCGGCATGGTGGCCGCTCGAGTGGGGCACGCTCGAGTCGTCCGGGAGCACGACGTCATTGTCGCGGCTGCGTCCGATACGGAGTGTGGGTCCGGAGAGAGTAAAAACCTCGCCTCGACGAAGACCGGAGACGAATCTCAGCTTCACGTTTCGCTTACGGAGCTTCGCTCCGGTCCAACCGATCCGAGCGACTAGCGCTTGCGCACGACGTCTGAGGCCTGCGCCGCTCCCGTGAAGGTCATGATCGAGAAGCGATCTTTGACCTCGACGATCTGGCCCTGGCCGGTCGACGTCTCGTCAGTGCCTAACACCTGGCCCGTATCCGGATCGACGAGCGCTTCACCGACCTTTACGATCTCGAAGCTATCCCCGACCTTGAGGCCCGACATGGAGCCCATGTTGACCCAGGCCTTGGTGCCCTCGACCTTGATAATCTTGCCTTCGGCGCCGCCCATAGCCCCGCCAGGGGAGAGCCTCGCCATCTGCTTGGACGCCGCGAACTCCGAGACGAGCTTCTCGGAAGCCTTGTCGATGGCCTCACTGGCAATGCCCCACTCGTCCTCGCGGCTCAGACTGGCTCCTTTGTAGAAGCCGCCGCCCTTCTTGACGCTGTCTTCCGCGGAGATCGCGATTACCCGCTCCGCGGTGGTCGTGTCGATGAAGCGCATGCTGATCTCCGCTTCCGCGGTCGTGTACTTGCCACCGATGCCGCCGAATCCACCCTTGGTCGTATTGATGGCGAACTTGTCGATGCCGCCGGTGACGATGTATTTCACGCCAAGAATCTGTCCGACTTTGGCGGCCGTCTGCTGATCCAGAGCGCCCGAGCTCGCAAGTCCCTGCTCCTGCATGACCATGGCAAGTTTTTCCCGCTCGATCACACTGAACCGCTCGAAGAGCACCGGGTTCTCGGAAAAGGCCGTGTCGATTTGATTCCGGGCCGCGGGGCCGAGGTCGTTATAGAACCACCAGTGCCGCTCCGCATGGTTCTCGAAGTCCCAGATGGCGATGCGAATCTTGCCCTGGGCGCTCGCATGGACCGGAATCACCGTTACTGCGACGAGGCAAGCGATCGCTGCCCGAAAGAACGTGCTCATCTTCATGTCCTCCTCACTTTCGTCAAACCCGTCGAGTTTCTCGGAAAAACGCCGCTCGGAACGCGGGGGGAAGGACGCCCGAGACTGAAGACCGTGTTTGGAATATGAGCTCGATCTTGGTCGAAGGCTCGAAAAAAAGCAAGCTTGATGGCGCTCGCGCAAACGGACAGAGCGGTGAAAGCAGTCAGAGCCACAGTTCATGGCCTTGAGCGTCTCCCTAGATCTGGCTTACGGAAGGAGGGTTTTCTCGCAAGAAGTCGTCTCCTATTGAAAAGGAGGTGAACGATGGCGAATACCGATGGTCACGCGTCGGTACGGATTGTTTGGCACGACGGACAGCCCTACCTCGAGTCCCGGCTGCGAGCCGTCGACGACGCGGCTCATGGACCCATTCCGAAAGGAAAGATCCTCGTTTTTCGGACGCCCCTGACTCCCGGGACGGGTGAAGACGAGATCAGCGAGCTCGTTGACGATGACGGATCCGCCGAGGTCTTTTGTCCAGAGTGTGCCGCGGAAGGGCATGTTCCCGATGAAATGCTGCAACTGCTTCAGTCGGCGGCCTCGTTTGGCGAGGAACCGCGCAGGAGCCGCAACGACCCCTGTCCGTGCGGCAGCGGGAAGAAGTATAAGCGTTGTTGTCTCAATTAGAAAAAGTGATTGATGCTTTGACAGCAAAAATATATGATGTTAAGATGATCGACGTGAGAACGACGGTGACTCTGGACGCCGATGTCGAACAGCTGCTTCGCGATGCGATGCAACGGGGTCGTAACAGCTTCAAAGAGACGCTAAACGAGGCTGTCCGTCGGGGATTGAGGGGACAAAGGGACGGTGAGGAACCGGCTTACGTGGTCAAGGCGCGCCCCATGGGACTCCGTCCAGGCATCGATCCGGCTCGGGTCCGTGATCTTGACGACGAGCTGGAGCTCGAAGAGTTCTTACGCAAGACGCGCGAGCTCGACGCCAAACGATGATCGTTCCAGACGCAAACCTGCTGCTGTATTGTTACGATTCGACCAGTCCGTTCCATGAGCGGGCGGCCGGCTGGTGGCAAGGTTGCTTATCGGGCAGCGAATCAGTTGGACTTTGCTCCGTCGTGCTCTTCGCCTTCCTTCGAATCGGTACCAGCCGGAAGGCCTTCGTGAAGCCGATGTCGGTCGAGGAGGCAACGGGACGCATTCGCGATTGGCTCGACCGTTCGATCACCGACTTTCTCGTTACCCAGGAGTCGGACGTCGTCCAGGCTCTCAATTGGTTAGAGGCGGCAGGATCGGGAGGGAACCTGACGACCGACGCCCATATCGCAGCCATCGCCAGCCGGCACCGCGCCACCGTTCATACCGCCGACACTGATTTTGGGCGATTCTCCGGCGTCCGCTGGCTGAACCCGCTTCTCTCGTGAATAAGACGATAGTCGAGAACAAAACAAACATGGCCCAACCGCTGTCCGTGTTGACGCATCGCATCGCGCCCCCGAGGATTGTGGCCAGCTCCGCGTCGGAATAGGTCCCTGAACCGCGGACCCCGCGCCTACTGTCCGTCGGGAATTTTAGCCATTCAGCGCGGGCTCAGGGCGTCGGGGCCGGCTGAGTGACGGAGGCAGGTGATCGGGCCGGCCCACTCCAAGCGTGGCGGGCTGAGATGAGCGAGGGGGCGGGGCGGTGACACCATCTCGCCGCAGCGCGAAGCGATCCTGGATCAGGCCATCACGGAGAGCTTAGACCAATTGACGGCGGTGCGCTGACGGCACCGCTTTCGATTGCGGGAACATCTTTGAAACGAAAGCGCTTGGTGAGGGACTTCACCGGCCGACCATCGGCTTCCGCGTAGGGGTAGATAAAGTAATTGAGTAGCTCCCCCGACTGCGGTGGAGATAGAGCAATGTCCCGTCCCACGGTTAGCTCCACCCGATTCTCGTCATGCGCGCCGAAGAAGTACTCGCGCTTTTCGGGATGCTTGTTCGCTTCAGAAGTATCCACCGGGACCCAACCGTAGCCCGGGGCGTAGAACTCCGCCCAGCAGTGGTAGCCGGAGATCTCACCATGGCGACTATCCGGCGGGATGGGAAACCCGATCGCGAATTTTGCCGGAATGCCCAGCGCGCGGGCGAACCCGATGAACACCGCGTGAAAGTCGGTGCAGTTGCCACGCTTTGCGTCGCAAGCGTAGTAGATGTCGCCGTTTCCCCAGCCGGTGCCGCTCTTGTCGTATTGCAACGTGTCGACCGTGTAGTCGTAGATCGCCTGCGCTTTTTCCAGCACGCTGGTCCTGCCTCGAGTCACTTCCAAGGCCAGTCCCCGAATGTAGTCATCGTTCGGCACGAGTCGATCCGGCTCCAGCCAGAAGCGGACATCGGGATCGAGCGCTCCGATCTGCGGCTTCACTCTCGCGAAATCTCTTCGGACGTACTCGCTACGCTTGACCCGAAACGACATCGTTAGCGAGATGACGTCGTCGCGCGGCGGAGACGCCTCTAAGTACAGGATCCGGTTGGCGTACTTGGGCTCCTTGCGCACGTCGGTGGGATAGTCCGCCTGGATGGACAGCCCTTCGATCTTCTGATGTTCATCCGAGGCGGGATAGGGCAGCCAAAGCGCCAGCGTTTTGGTGCCAACAGGGACCGGGACTTCGGTCTCATAGATAAACTCGAACATTCTCGACTGGCTCGCAACCGCGGAAGTTGCCGTGGAGACCAAGCCCAGGGCGAGGAACCAAATCGCAAGAGTGATGACCCATTTTGGAACTTTCACGTCGAGAGCTTAGTGGCATGCTCGGGAAGAAGTCAAAGCGCGGATCGCCCGCCCACGGCGAGTCTCATTTTAGCTCTTCCACCCAGACGTCCTCTTCGATGGGTGAGGCGACGGAGAAGTAGAGCGCCCGCTCTCGCGCGCCGCGGACAAGGAGGCGCTATGCTACTGCGTATGAAAGAGCGACTTCACGGCAAGACGGCCGTCCTGACCGCCGCGGCCCAGGGCATCGGACGCGCGACCGCGCTCGCGTTCGCGGCCGAGGGTGCCCGCGTACTCGCGACCGATGTGAACGCTGACGCGCTTCGAGAGCTCGAGGGCGCCGACAACCTTCGCACCCGTCCGCTCGACGTGACCGACCCGGATGCGATCGCGTCGCTCGCACAGGGGGCCGAGGCGCCCGATATTCTCTTCAATTGTGCCGGCTACGTACACCACGGTACCGTCCTCGATTGCTCCGAGGACGACTGGAGCTTCACCATGGAGCTGAACGTTCGGAGCATGTTCCGGATGATCCGGGCGTTCCTGCCGGGGATGATCGCTCGGGGGGGCGGCGCCATCATCAACGTCGCTTCGGTGGCTTCGTCGCTCAGAGGCTTCCCGTTTCGATGCGCCTACGGGACGAGCAAGGCCGCCGTCATCGGGCTGACGAAATCCGTGGCCGCCGACTTCGTTGGTTCTGGCATCCGGTGCAACTGCATTTGTCCGGGCACGGTGCAGACCCCGTCACTCGACGAGCGCATCGCGGCATTCGACGACCCGGTGCAAGCACGAAAGGATTTCATCCGCCGCCAGCCTCTCGGACGGCTCGGCACGGCTGAGGAGATCGCGGCGATGGCCGTCTATCTCGCCGCGGACGAATCCGCCTACGCCACGGGTGCGACGATGGTCGTTGACGGCGGAATCACGACGTAGCGAGCCGTCCGCTCCCGTTTCACGCGACCCCTGACGAGCGGGGCTACGTCAGGCTCCCTTTCGTGAGGAGCACGACGGGGTCGTCGCCAGTGCGAGCTTCACGGGCAAAGTGAGGACCTATTTGAGGGTCAGCGCCGGATCGCCGAGCAGGTGGTAGATACGCAGAAGCTCCGGCCAGGCTCCTGACTCCGCATAGGCTTGTTGCGCCGCCAGCACCGCGTCGCCCAGGCGATCGTGGTCACCGAGGAAGAGCTCGGTGAGAAGCGCCTTGTGGAAGCGATGCGCCGGTCCGTTGAGGCTGAGGCCGCTCGGTGAGAATGCCGCGATGGCGCCTTTGTTCTCCGCTTTGAGGAGCTCCTCGCCGAGTGAGTTGAAAAAAGGAAAGTGGAAATAGCCGTTCAGGCAGTTCAGCGTCAGGACCAGCGGCTGGCGCGGCTGGGCGATAAGAGAGTCAACCGCCGAGATATCGAAGAAGTTCTCGCCTGCCCAAAGGTGAATGTCCTCGTGTCCGATGTAGCTCATGGACGAAGCGCCCTGGTCGAAGGCCTTGCGGATCGCGTTGCGAGTGGCATCTGTACCGAGGCGGCTCGAGTAGATCTTTTTCGCTGTCGTCAAAGCGAGAATGCTCGATGCAATCTCGTCGGCATCCGCTTCGAAATTGCCGCCTCGATCCGCATTGTCTGCGACGAGTACGACGGGGCCTTCCAGAAGGCGTGCACCGCCGCCAGATGCGAGTCTCGTCTCCCAAGTTAGGATTTTTTCGACCATCACCTGCACTTCGGAAACGGTCGCCGCAGGAAGACGCCCGATGGCCAAGTCGGGGAGGTCATCGTCGCCGTTTACGGAAGCGTAGGCGGGATCCGATGCAGTCCACAGATAGCTGGTTCTCACTATGAAAGGCGGGAGCGGGTTCGCGACGCCGGTGCCGAGGTAGTCCTTGAAGTCGTAGGTCGCGTCTCCGAGCAACAGAACGTAGCGAGGCTTCGGCGGGCGCCACTCGTGGTAAGCGTAGGCGATGAGGTCACGGATGGCCTCGGGGGTGAGCTCGCCGTGGCCGAACTCGGAAGCGATGGCTTCGGTAGAGGCCGTCGCCACGCGGAGACCTTGACCGCTTCGATGTCGGAGCAAAGGTTCTGCCGCATCGATGAAAGCTTTCGGCCCGACGACGAGATAGTCTGCACCGCGCTGACTCTTCAGGTTCGTGGAGACTACTTTCCGGAGCTCGGGACCGAGCGATGAATCCACCGCGATGTAGGTCCGCTCGGCGTCGAAGCCGTTTCGGGAAGCGACCCATTGCGGGAAGGTCTCAGTAACGTCGAGAACGTATCGCGCATTCTCCAGAACGGAAGCCCGACGCGGATAACGAACTCGGAATCGGTCGAGCATCACCATGGAGTAGGTCGCACCGGTATCGCCGACGCTTTCGAGCTCGAGCATGTTCTCTCCCTCGCGGAGAACACCGGGCCCCAGCTCGGTCACGATGGTCTGGGCGTTCTTGCCGTCCCAGAGGTTTTCTGCGGCGAAGCTTCCGTTCACGAACACCCGCACGTGGTGATCCTCGATGTGGGGGAGATCGCTCGTGCCTTGGAGCCGCACCTCGAGCCGCGGCGACTCGGAAACGCCGGCGAGCCCGGTCACGTCGAAGGCGAAGCTCTTGCGATCGGGCGCGAACAAGAGCTCCCATAGCCATAGGTCCTGGGCGTTCACCAGACCCGCCTGGTAGTAGCGATTCTCTTCCCGTTCGACCACGTCCCAGTAGAACGCGTCGCTCGCACCCGAGCCGTCTCCCACGACCGCCATCGTTTCTCCGGAAACGCCGAACTCGAGCTCATAGACAGATTCGATGCCGTAGGGATTCGCGACGTCACCCTCGCTCCAGAAGTACATCGTCCCATCTTCGACGTGGTACGCCACGTTCTCGTCTTGCCGGCTCAGTCGAAGCGCAGTCGTCCGGCGGGCCCGGCGTTTTCCGACGAGCTCCTCGAGTGGCACCGCGTAGAGTCCGGGCTCGACCGTCACAAGCCGCAGGCCGACGTGATCCTTCGTTTTGCGGACGCGGTGCGGCGACACCTCCCGTCCCCGAAACGCCACGTGGACTTCGAGCTTTTTCGTCATCAAGAGCCCGCGTCCGTCCCACGTGAACGGCGACAGCTCGAAGAGCGCTTTCTTGGTTTCACCCTGATAGGCGACGTCGATGAGCTTGGCTTCCTTCGTTCGCAGGAGAGGGCGCCCGCGGCGCCGAAGACGCGCTCGCACCGTGCCGTTCGCAGATGCCTCGAGCTCGGAGACGAGCGCCGAGCCTGGCTGAAGACCGTCGAACCTCTCGACCTGCCGCGCCCGAACGGAGACGAGCTTCACGTCGCGGCCCGCGACCGCTTCGACCCAGGCACGCTTCCATCAAAGCGAGTCGCTCGAACTCTGAGAAGAGGGCCGTGGCTTCGTCGCTTCGTCCCGCGCGGCTCTTGGCTTCGGCGACGTCGTAGAGGTTCTCCGGATGGGGCGCAAGGCGGTAGCGCGTTTCGAAAAGAGCCACTCCTTCGTCCGGCCTGCCCTGAGCCAGCCGGATGCGGCCGAGCTCAGCGAGCGTGTAGTGGTAGCCCGGAAAGAGCTCCAGGGCGAGGGAGGCGGCTTCGTCAGCCGCCTCCCTCGCCCCTCTCGATCTTTCGAGATGGGCGATCTGCGTCAACAACCACGCGCGCTCTTCGTTCTCATTGAAGTAGGTCTGCTCATAGGCGCGCTTCATCCAGTCGATCGCTCCGTCGATATCACCGAAGAGCTCCCTGAGGTAGGCGCCCCGCGTGACGCCAGGTACGTTCCCCGGTCGCAAGTCGAGCATCCACTGTACGGCTTCTTCGGCGGCGTCGTAGTCACCGAGCTCGACGTGGGCGTCCGTTAGAAGTCCGTAGACCATGACGTCGTCCGGCGCACGACGGTTCAAGGCCTTCGCTTTGTCGAGCGCCCGCGCGAACTCGTGCTGGCCAAGCAAGACCCATGCTTGAATCTTCTGGCCTTCGAAGTTTTCGGGGGCGAGTCGGAGCGACATCTCGAGCGCGTCTTTCGCTTGCGCGTAGTAGCCGGCGTCCGCGGTCTCGCGCGCGCGCCGAGCGAGCGCGAGGGCGAGGGCGTTATAGCCTCGCACACCGTCGGGACTTCTTGCGATGGCGGCCTGCGCGGCCTCGATGTTCTTTTCCGCCGGTGTCGGGGAATGCGCGAAGGCGGACGTCGAGGCCACCGCCAGAGCGAGCAGCATTGCCAGTTGAGCTCTCATGCGACACCCCCTCACTGTACTGGGCCGCCGCCGGGCTCGCCTGGATCCACGTGACGGCGGTTGCGACCATCCGGTGCGGAAGCGAGGTAAGGAAAGACGTTGCGGTACTCGGCATCGTTGACATTGACGCCGTCACCCAGACGTCCATTCAAGTCCTCGGCGAATCCATCGAACGGCGGCGCAAGAACGCCGCCGACGGCCACACGGAGCGTGATGTCCACGACGTCGTCGAAGACGCGCCGGCCGTTTGGAAACCCGGCCCGGTCACCCGCGAGCAGTCCCAACCGGCTGGCCATATCCGGCGGTGTTGCCGAAACGCCGGTGTTCAAGCGCAGCAAATCAGCGATGGGGCCGGCATCGGTTCCCGGCGCGGCAATGGGTGCCGCGTAGGTCACGAGTGGCAGTAGGTCGAAGCGAGGCGCTACCGGTACCGCGAGCGCTCCGCCGTAGAGCGCTTCGACGATCTTCACGATCGGCGGGTCGAGGAAAAAGTCGGCAAACTGTGCGTCCTTTCTCGGCTCGTCCATGCTGAAGCGATCTTTCGAGCCGATGCCGATGACGAGCTCGTTGATGAGTGGGTTTCCCATCCTTTGAACCTGACGCCACGGGCCCTTGTGCTTGGCGTCTTTCGCGGAACGTCGTATCGTCATGCGTCGTCGAGACGTGGTGCCCCAGACGCCGATCGTGGCGTCGGGCGAGTCCGCAGGCTCGATCCAGCCCGTACGAGTGAGCATCTCGATCGGAACCTCTATGGCGATGGAGTTCACCGCGAAGCCGGAAACGGTATCGCTTGCAAAATTCATCGCCGCACTATCTTCGAAGTCGGTGAGTACGCCCGGTACTCCGCTCCCCAAGGTGCGGAAGTTCGCAGTATCGAAGACGGCGCCCAAGTCGATCCAGAACGCGTCGTCGGTGGTGCCTGCCAACAACGAAATGCCGCTCGAGAGGCTATAGGTACCCGCGTTGAACAGAGCTTCGTAGTCCATGCTACGCGGGCCGGCATTGCCGGGCACGACGAAGAATGGAGAGTCGTCGTCGTTCACGAGCTCAGTACGGTCCTTCTTGTTTCTTTTCGATTTTCCCTTGCCCCTCACTACCATGGTGACGCGGTAGGTCTGGCGCAGGTTGAGCCCGGGATTCGAGAAGTCGCGAATCCGCGGCGGCACAACGAGGGCGCCGGTTGTGGGGTCGAAGGCGCCGGACTCACCGAATCCGGCGACGGCAGTATAGACACCTGGAAGTTGGAACTCCGTCTCGAATCGAAATCGAAACGTCACGTCGGCCCGCGCGTCGTGATTGTTATCGACGTGAATCTCATAGAGAATGTTCGGGTCAAAGGGAAAAAGATTGGGTCCGTTTGCGGGCTCGAGCAGTGGATCGACGCCGAGAATCAACGTGACCTTCGAAGGCGGCGTGTCCATCGCTTGGTCGGCCCCGTAGCTGACGAAGGCGTAGACGTCGGTGATGTCCGCCTTGTGGTCGAGCGCGGTGATTGGGGCTTCGCGGTGGCTGGAAGACCACGCCACCGCAGCGGCCACGGCCAACACGACCACCAAGACAAGCAGTTTTGCTTTTGCATTCTTCATATAGCTCTCCTGTTCATTGCATGAACGTTTGTTGATGGTACGCCGCCTGGGCGTTTTTGGATGAGCGATGAAGAAGGAAAGCGGAGCTAAGATCCCAGCAGCACCATGGGGCCTGTAGGCTGCGCTACACCACCTGCAGGTTCCACGGTGACGGCCACCGTCACGGTGCCTTCGAAACCCGGTAGCGGCTCGCCGTCCAACCGAGCGCTTCCGTCTGCCTGCACGTCGAAGACCCCCGCGCTTACGGGCGTGCCATCGACGATGAGCCAGATTTGATAAGTCTGCCCCGAAGGGAGAGGGTCGAGGTTCTCGACGT
Source organism: Candidatus Marinacidobacterales bacterium (assembly GCA_965247365.1). GTDB lineage: Bacteria > Acidobacteriota > Vicinamibacteria > Marinacidobacterales > SMYC01 > CBDFHB01. The sequence goes on along the minus strand of CBDFHB010000002.1, from coordinate 5,424,733 downwards.
AGAGGAACAAGCGTCCGTTCTGTGAATCTAGAAAGGCGCTCGCGCGGGCGCCGGGCGCCGCCGGCTGACCGTCGAGCGAGACCGCTCGGTTTCGAGGCGAGCTCAAAGCGTCGAAAATCGCCTCGACGCCGGCCAGTTCTTCTTCGCGGCGGATGCGGCTCGACGTCTCGTTCTCGAGCTCGCGTGCGAGGGAACGGGTCTGAATCCACAGCCCGGTCGCGACAACGAGGCTCGCGGCTGTTGCGAGAGCCGCCCAGTACGTGGAGGCCCGTCCTTTCTGCCCGGAAGTATTCACGGGAACCTCCGCGTCGTTGCGCACTTTATTAAAGAGGCGCTCGCGGACGCGTGCCGGCGGCGCGATCGGGTCGATGGATAGAGCGAGCTCGTCAGAAACCTGGCGCGCTTCTTGAACGGACGCCTGGCACGCCGCGCAGCCCGAGGCCAGGTGGTACTCGAAGCTCTCCCGCTCGGACGCGTCCAGAGCGCCGAGCGCGTAGAGCGGCGCGAGGTCTTGGTATTCGTCGTGTCCCGTCATCGGAGCTCTCCGGACGATGCGAGGCTCTGCTTCAGCTTGCCCATGCCCATCTTGATCCGGCTCTTCACGGTTCCCAAAGGCTCGTCCAGGCACGCGGCCACTTCGCGATGCGTCATTCCCTGGAAAAAACAAAGCTTCACGGCTTGCTGTTGTGCCGGCGGCAGCCTCTCGAGCGCCCGTCGGACGTGCTGTCGCCGCTCGGCAAAATACGCGGAGTCCTCGGGGCTATCGCCGGCCGGCGCTGCTGTTTCGACCGGGAGCGCCTCCACTTCCGGCCGGCGGCGTACCGATCGAATCCGGTCGAGCGCACGGTTCCGAGTGACCGCAAAGAGCCATGTACTAAAGCGGCCCCGCTCGGGGTCGTATAGGAGCTTCTTCTTCCAAACTTGCCAGAACACGTCTTGGGTGATCTCTTCAGCCTCCTCGCTGCTATCGACGATCCGAAGCGCGAGCGCGTGGACGTAGCCCGCGTAGCGGTCGTAGAGCGATTCGAGAGACGAGACGTCACCGGCCCGCACTTCCGCCAGCAGCTCCCCGTCCGAAACGGGGGACGTTGCCGATGCGGCTAGCTCACTCAAACACGTTTCTCTCTAGCCCTGATACGCCGTGAACGCTTTTTTGGATGAGCAAAATGACCCTTAGTCGAGCGCGATGGCACCCGCACCCACACATCCGGCAGGATCAGATTTCCTGAAACCCGAGGAACTAGTGCGCGTGGCCGCCCGCCGCCGGGTGCTCGTGAGTGATGTTCCACTTCACCTGGCTCTTGTCCACACCGTCCACAACCCCCTCGTCGTTGTGCCAGCCGAGCCCGCAGCCGGGACAGACTTCGCTGCCCTCCTGAAGATTGCTGAAGCACGCGCAGCTTGCCTCGTAGAGCGCGCACCACGTGCAAACGGGCTGAACGCAGCAGTTGTAGTCTCCTTTTTCGTTCAGCTCCGCCGTCACCTCCGCGAGAGCGCTCTTGATCCCGTCAAGACGTTCCTCCGGAGCCAGTATCGGTGCAGGCTCAACGACGGGCGCTGCTTCGGGCGCCGTCTCGGGCGCCTGTGCCGTTCTGCAGCCGACGAAGAGAAAGCACAGAAGAATCGAAGTCCTCATTGTGTATACCCCCTTCACGAAGTCTCGAGATGATATCCCTTCTTCGATACGCGATGCTATCGGAAGGTGAGGACGCCTTTCACGCGTCAGGGGGGAGACGCTGCGATGGCCTCGAGGCGAGCGAGGGCGGTATAGGCCGGCTTCGGCTGGCCCCGCACGTCGAGGAGGCCGAAAGAGCTCCAGGGGTTGATGGGCTCCTGCCAGTTGAACCAGATCGTGAGCCGGATCCCTGCTTTGCGGTTCACGGCCAGGGCGCGCACGAGGAAATCGGCCTGTCCCTCGGGGCCCAGGCCCTCCACTCGATAGCCCCACTCGCTCACGACCAACGGGACCGTGCGTCCTGGCGCGTAGTGCGCGATCAGTCGGCGCACGTCCTCGTAGAAGCCTGCTGCGGCCTCGGGGTGGGACGCCCCGTACGGATGCACGGACACCGCGTCCACGACGTCGAGGAGCCCGAGCCGGAAGGTTGCTTCGAGGTAGGCGAGGTCGAAGGTGGCGCCACCGAGGGATGGGCCCAGAACCCACGACTCTGGATCCTCGCGGCGGATCGAAACCGCCGCGGCACGGGCAAGGGCAACGTAGGCCGCCGGGTCGGGTGACCCGGCCCAATACTTCGGCAAGTTCGGCTAGTTCCAGATCTCCCACATGGCGCGCCCACGGAAGTGCCGGGCCGCGACACCGGCAAAGGATGCGAAGGCGTCGCGCCCGCTCTCCGTCGAGGGAGGGAAGCCGTTCTCGTACATGTCGTTGCCGTAGTCGAGGATCAGTAGGACCCGGATACCGAAGGGCTCGAAGGAATCGAGGAAGCGATCCCACAGTCGGAAGTCGTAGCGGCCGGGCTCCGTCTCCGCCGCGCTCCAGGCCAGGTCGAGACGGACCCATCGGATCCCCGCGGCGGCCATCATCGCTGCCTGGTCGTGGGCGTCGCGATAGAACTCGACATTGACTCCAAAATCGTCCTGCGCGCGCGCGGGGGTGTCGAGGATTACCAGGGAGAGGATCAACCCGGCAAGGGTGAGCCTATGTGACATGGTTCTTCTCCGATGCCGCTATTGCCAATGAGTCACAGATAATCATTATGTATTGAGCCTAGGACCGAGACAAACAGGAGCGGAAATTCTCCGCGAGAAAGCGGACACAGTCACGTCGAGCTTCGGCGAAGGGCAGCAGGTCTTCAAGACCCCGAGCTGAGGCCGTAGGAAGTTCCACACACCACTCGGTCTCCGTAGCCCCGAGCCGTACGCCTAACTCCCTAAGTTGCAATAGATCCCGCTACTACCACGCCGATGCCGAGCGGCACAGCCCTTGCAATGACGCTCCTATCCAGCTCCATTTATACGAGAACACGAGTGGGCCGGCCAGGCTCCCCGTCGAGGTGCGAATGAGCGAGTTCGATCGCAGAGACAGAGACCTCTGCTCCCGAAAACAGCTGCGCGGTGCGCTCGCTCGCTGGCTCATCGGCGTAACACTTCTTCTGGGACCCTTCGCTGCCAGCGCGGCGGCGCAACCGTGGTGGAGCGAATGCTGGAGCTGCCGTCGACAGGCCACCGTCACCACGGGAACAGCACCGGTTGGCTCTGGCTATTCGGTGAGCTTGACGTTCGATCATGCAGCTCTGACGCCCACCAAATCGCGGCCCGACGGCGACGACGTGCGAATGCTGCATTGGAACGGAGTGACATGGACGGAGCTTGACCGCGTCCTCGATCCGCTGTCTACGTGGGACTCGGCCACGACCAAGATCTGGTTCGCGCTCGTCGACCCTATCCCCGCGTCCTCCTCTGACAACAACTACTACCTTTATTACGGCAACCTCTTTGCCGTGAACCCTCCAGACGACTGGGCGAACGTGTTTCGCATGGGCGACGATTTCGACGATGGAACCGTCACCGGTGGCCTCACCGCTTCGACGAGCGGCGCCGCCACTATCACTGAGACCGGGGGCGAGCACGTCTTGAGCGGAGGCGCCGCGGCCGCGGATGCGGGCATCAGCGTCGCGACCAGCGCGCTGGTCGCCAACAAGCAGTTCGCGATCCGCAACAAGGTGAAGGTCGTCAGCGGAGGGGGGGCGGGCGCCCCCGAGGCGAAGATGATCGGCATCGTCGATTCGGCCACACAGCCCACCGTCGCGGTGGCCGCCTCCGAGGACCCGCGTCGGCAGATCTTCGCCCATCAGCGGGTGACCGACAACGAAGTACGAATCCAGTACTACGACACCGCGGGGAACCCGGTCCACTGGGATGGAACTCTGTGGCTGCCCCCGGGGGGAAACTGGACGGCCCTCCCGCTGGACACCTATCACATCTACGACCTTCTGAGCGACGGTACCAACTGGCAGATCGTCGTCAGCGACGCCACCGGCACCGTGCTCACGACGACGGATCCGATCGCCTGGGCGTCGACCTGGAACCCGGGCAACGATTCCTGGTTCTACTTCGGCGAGGTCTACACGGACTTCTACTTCGTCGACCAGAGGAGCGACTGGGTGTATCTCCGCGACTACGTCGATCCCGAGCCCACCGTCTCGCTCGCTGCCGAGACCGCGGGTCCCGGTGTACCCACGGTGAACCATCGTTCCATCGGAATGAACGCAGCAACGCTTGCCTCGGGACCGGACGCCACCATTGCAGCGGTCGGGACCACGGTCACATTCGGGAGTGGTACCCTGCCGATGAACATCGGGCTAGGGGATGAGATCGTCATTGGAGGCGAAACGTTCCACCTCCTGTCGCGCGACTCGGCCACCCAGGTAACAGTGCAGGCCGGTGGTGGCGCCCATACGGGTGCCGCCTACACGATCACCCGCGCGTTCTCGGGCGCTACCGCGCTCCAGGATTGGGAAACGGCACGAGAAGGCGACCTCGTTGCCGAGAACCGAAGGGAAGTCGGTGTCGCTTACGACGACGCACCCTTCACCACCGGTATGTCCGTCCAATCGTCCACGACGGATTCCTGCCGGTTCATGCGGCTCACCGTCGCTCCCGGGCACCGACACAGCGGCAGGGCGGGAACCGGTGTCCTGCTCGACGGTGGGGATACCGATCAGGGTATTCGCGTCCAAGACGACTACACGGTTGTGGAGTGGTTCGAGTTCACACGGATTCGGGGCGCGCCGTCAGCCGCCGCGGTGGTGTTGCAGGAAGCGAGCAATGTCCTGCTTCAGAATCTGGTGATCTACGACTTCGCTGATGGGGCGAACTTCGTCTCGGGTATCCGTGCCCAAAGCAATGCAACCGCGTACACGGTGCGCAATAGCATCATCTACAACGGCGATTCAGCGGGGATTCGGAACAACGACTCCACGGCGTCGGGCACGGTCGAGAACTGCACGACTTATGGGAATGAACGCGGGGTGCTCCGGTCCGCAGGGAGCTTGACGGTCACCAACACCATCGCCTTGGGTAACTCCATCGCGGACTTCGTGGGACCCATGAACGGCGGCACTCACAACATGTCCACCGATGGAACAGCTTCCACCGCATTTGGCGGCGACCTCAATGCCGTCACCGGGGCTTCCTCGGCAACCGAGTTTGTGAACGATACCTTCGCTACCGCAGATCTGCACTTGGCGGCGACCTCGACCGCCGTCAACAAGGGTATCGATCTTTCCGGAGATTTCTGCTGCGACATCGACGTCGAGCTCAGGCCCTGGGGTGCACTATGGGATATCGGCGCCGACGAGCGGCCCGCGACGCCTCTGTGTCCGGTGACGCAACCAAGCTGGTTCGATCAAGGCTGGTCCTTCCGTAAGGCGATCGTCATCGACGCGACGAAAGTCACCGGGGCCCTCACTGACTATCCGGTGCTCATCAACCTCGCCTCCGATACCGAGCTCGCGGCTAGCGCCCAGGATCCCAACGGCGACGACATTCTGTTCACCACATCGGACGGGATCACGAAGCTCCGCCACGAGATCGAGAAGTTCGACGGCGGGACGGGCGAGCTCGTCGCTTGGGTCAAAGCGCCGTACGTGTCGTCCGGAGCGAACACGACGCTCTACATGTACTACGGCAACGCTGGTGTCGCCAGCCAGGAAGATGCGCAAAACGTCTGGGATGCGAGCCACGCGGCCGTGTGGCACCTCAAGGAGGATCCTGCTGATCCGGCCCCGCAGTTCCTCGATAGCACCGCTAACCCGAACGACGGGACGGCGAGCTCATTGGCGGCGGCGAACCAGGTACCGGGCCAGATCGACGGCAGCTTGGTCTTCGATGACACCAGCGAACGTCACGTCAATGTTCCCGATGATCCCAGCCTCCGGATTCCTGTGGATATCACCGCCTCGGCCTGGGTCCGCACCTCCGATGCGGATGCCGATGTCGGCGTCATCGTCAACAAGTGGGGGCCGATCGGGAGTCGGAACTACTGGTTGGGCAAGAACAACGCGAGCGACCTCGCCTTCTTCGTGAACAATACGGAGAGCGTCGTAACCTCCTTGGCGTTAATCAGCGACGGCTTCTGGCATCACGTCGTCGGCGTCGCGGATTCCGCTTCGGGTTTGCTCAGAATCTACACGGACGGCCAGCAGAGGAACACCGCACCTTACGGCGGAACTTCCGAGATGGGCACCAACGTGCTTCATATCGGAAATAGCTCAGACGTGATCACGATGCAAGAGTGGAGCGGCGGTTTGGACGAGGTACGCATCGCTGCCACCGCTCGCCCACCTGAATGGCTCGAGACGGAATACAACAACCAGTTCGATCCTGCGAGCTTCCATACTGTCTGCAGCGCCACGACGGAGGTCGAGCTTTCGTCCTTCGAAGCGGTGGCTCTGGACGGCGCGGTCGAGCTTCTTTGGGAGACGGCGACGGAGCTCGATAACCTGGGCTTCCAGCTCTACCGCTCGGAATCCGAGCTCGGCGACTACGAGCGCATCACCGCCACCGCGATACCAGGGCTCGGCTCCTCACCGATAGGAGCGCGCTACCTCTATCGTGACGACGACGTCCAAAACGGCATCACCTACTACTACAAGCTAGAAGATATCGAAACGACGGGTGCGACCGAGCTTCACGGGCCGGTGTTGGCGATGCCGCTGGCAGGGGTCGTCTCGGAGTCCGGACCTTCGTCGGAAGAAGACGACACGACGGCACGGCTGACCTACGGTGAGCCGGCCGCGAGTGCGTTCAGGATCGTGGATCGGAAAAACGGCATTGTGCTCGAGCTCGACACGGAAGGCTTTGTTGCCGTGCCCCAGGCAGACGGAGGCGTCCGGCTCGAAGTTCCCGGTCTTCAAGACATGGTCGGTTCCTCGCTTCCGGTGAAGCGTGGAGGCCAACGACAACGCCAATCGGGAGCTCGTTTTCTACTACGCAGATGTAGCGAACGAGCCAGCGGCAGCGCTTCGCGTCGCGCGCATGGAGTCCGAGCGCCGACAGGATGTCTTCACCCTCGATGCATATGCTTGGGCGCTTCTGCGAGCGGGAGACGCCGAGCAAGCGTGGGAGCAGATGAAGACCGCACTCGCGCCTGGTATCCAGGACGCGAAGTTCTTGTATCACGCAGGACGGATTCGAGCGGCGCTCGACGATTCGGAGGGAGCGACGCGTTACTGGGAGCACTCTCTTCGGCTCGACCCTTACTCGGGCGTGGCCGCGGCGGCGAAGCGGGCACTCGCCGAGCACGGGGCGCGGGGAGGCGGCTAGATCCCGGCATGGCGGCGCGGATCGCTCGCACGGTCCGCGCCGCGGAAACGCGCGTAGGCACTGGGTAGGCGCGCCTCATATCGCGAAAGACAGGAGCCCACCGGCGCGACGAGAGCAAAGGGCACCGTCGTGCTACCGCGGCGCTGGCGAATCGATCGTTCTCCACGTATGATCTTGCCCCCAGGCGCGCTTGCCATCATGCACTGATGGCCTGGCGATCTGCCCGCGTAGGTTAGGATGAGCGAAAACGACGGCCTAAAAAGGGAAATCGGGAGTTGGGGCCTGGTCTCAAATTCCATCAATATCGTGGTCGGTGCGGGTATTTTTGTCCTACCTGCAATTGTTGCCGAACGATTGGGAACCGCCAGTGTCCTCGCATATGCAATATGCGGCCTTCTCATAGTGCTCATCATGCTCTGCTTCGCCGAAATCGGCAGTCGAATCACTGTCACCGGCGGCGCCTACGCGTACATCGAAGTCGCTTTCGGCAAATATGCGGGCTTCCTCACCACGAACATCTTCATCTTTGGCGGTGCGATCATGGCCAACGCTGCTGTTGCAAATGCGTTGGCTGACACCTTGGCGTACTTCTTTCCGGTTTTCAAAGCTCAGGGGCTGCGGGTGCCGCTCTTCGTCGCCATGTTTGCCGGGTTCGCGTATTTAAACATCAAAGGTGTCAAGAAAGGCCTGTTCCTGGTCAAGTTCAACACCATCGCCAAATTGACTCCGCTACTTTTAATCGTCCTTTTCGGGTGGCTGTCGTTCTCGCCCTCAAATTTTTCCTGGCCATCCACGCCTTCGCTGGCGGACCTCGGCGAAATGTCTTTGATCTTGCTTTTTGCATTCATGGGAGTCGAGATTGCGTTGAACGTCAGCGGGGAAATCAAGAACCCGCAAAAGACGATTCCCAAAGGCATCATGTTGAGCGCGCTGAGCGTCGTGGTGTTGTACACACTCATTCAACTTACGGCTCAAGGCGTGCTTGGTGCAACCTTGCCCAATTTCAAGGGAGCCCCGCTCGCCGAAGTCGGCAGAACGATGATCGGGCCGTTGGGCGCAACCCTTGTCGTTGTCGGCGCATGCTTTTCAATGTTTGGCAATCTAAGCGGTTTTGCCCTCAATATGCCCAGAGTCATTTTCGCAGCAGCAAGAGACGAGGTCATCCTGCCAAAGAGTCTCGCCAACATCCATCCACGTTATTCAACTCCACATATCGCGATCATCAGCTTCGCCGTGCTTGCGTGCTTTTTTGCCTGCACCGGGGAGTTTAGGCAACTCGCGATGTTGGCGAGCGCTTCTTTCTTGTTGATTTACCTGGGAGTCATTCTAGCGGTCATCAAATACAGGATAGCCAAACAGGATATGGCGGGAGCGTACAAAATGCCTGGCGGGTATCTCATACCGGTTGCCTCCGCGCTCGCAATTCTGTGGTTCTTGTCGCACTTGCCGCGTATCGAGCTCATGGCGATGTTGATTTTTATTGCACTCTTGAGTGTGGTGTATTTGACGATGAACTTCTGGCGCAAGAAGCATGGCTGACAGCTCGACTAAGGGCCACTCCTCTATAATCTCCCCCATGGTGAAACGAAGCTCATTCGCGCTGCTCGTCCTGGCGCTCGCTTGCCTCGCCGCCGCGGCTCAGGAATCGGACGACCGGCTGACGAGCGATACTTTCGGCGGTCTTCGCTTTCGATCGATCGGTCCCGCCGTCACGTCGGGACGGGTGGTCGACATCGCCGTTCATCCCGGCAACCGCAAGATCTACTACGTGGCCGCAGCTTCCGGAGGCGTATGGAAAACGGAGACCTCGGGAACGACCTGGACCCCGATCTTCGACGACCAGCCTTCCTACTCCATCGGCTGCGTAAGCATGGATCCGAACAACCCGTTGGTGGTCTGGGTGGGAACCGGTGAGAACAACAGCCAGAGGAGCGTCTCTTACGGCGACGGCGTCTACAAGTCCGTAGACGGGGGTAAGAGCTGGAAGAACATGGGCCTTCGGAGCTCCGAGCACATCGCCAAGATTCTGGTAGATCCGCGGGACTCTGACACCGTCTACGTGGCCTCGCAGGGGCCGCTCTGGCGCGCGGGCGGGGAGCGGGGGCTCTACAAGACCGCGGATGGCGGAGAAACGTGGACCCTGGTTCTCGAGATCAGCGAGAACACGGGGGTGACGGACTTCGTCATGGATCCGCGCGATCCAGACGTTCTCGTTGCCGCGTCTTACCAAAGGCGGCGACACGTATGGACGCTCATCGACGGAGGTCCGGAGTCGGCCCTTTACAAGACGACCGATGGCGGTGAAAACTGGGAGAAGCTCACTCGTGGCCTTCCCAAGGGCGATGTGGGACGGATCGGTCTCGCCCAATCGCCTGCCAATCCGGACGTCGTCTACGCGATCATCGAAGCCGAAGCCGACGACTCCGGCGTCTATCGTTCGATCGATGCCGGCTCCAACTGGGAGAAGCGAAACCCGCATGTCAGCGGAAGCCCGCAGTACTATCAGGAGCTGGTGGCGGACCCGAAGAACCCCGACCGGGTCTACTCCATGGACACGTACATGATGGTGAGTGAGGATGGGGGCAAGACTTTCGCGCGGGCGGGCGAAACGTTCAAGCACGTGGACAACCACGCGCTCTGGATCGACCCCGCGGACACGGATTACCTCCTCGCCGGTTGCGACGGCGGCGTCTACGAAAGCTTCGATCGGGGCTCGAGCTGGCACTTCAAGGCGAACCTTCCCCTCACCCAGTTCTATCGGGTCAGCGTCGACAACGATTTCCCTTTTTACAACGTCTACGGAGGCACCCAGGACAACTTCAGCCTCGGTGGACCCTCGAGAACGGTGTCCGCGCACGGCATCGTCAACTCCGACTGGTTCGTGACCTGGGGCGGCGACGGATTCGAGACCGTGGTGGACCCCGAAGATCCCGACATTCTGTACGCCCAGTCTCAGAATGGCGGTCTTGTCCGGTTCGACCGCAAGAGCGGCGAAGCCATCGTCATCCAGCCGCATCCGGAAGAGGGCGAGGATGGCCTCAAGTGGAACTGGGACTCCCCCCTCATTGTCAGCCCTCACTCGCACACCCGGCTGTACTTCGCCGCCAACAAGCTCTTCCGTAGCGACGACCGGGGGAATTCCTGGCGGGCGGTGAGCCCGGACCTAACGGCGGCGATCGATCGGAACCAGCTCGAGGTCATGGGCAAAGTGTGGGGCGTGGACGCGGTGGCGAAGCACCGGAACACGTCGATGTACGGCAACATCGTCTCGCTGTCGGAGTCGCCGCTGAAGGAGGGCTTGATCTACGTGGGGACGGACGACGGGCTCATCCACGTGACGGACGACGCCGGAAGCCACTGGGCGCGAACCGAGCTTCCTCCCGAGGTTCCCGAGCGAACCTACGTGAGCCACCTCGATGCTTCGCTCCGCGACGAGAATATCGTCTATGCCGGCTTCGACAACCACAAAATGGGAGACTTCGCGCCTTACGTGTTCAGGAGCACGGATAGGGGCGCGAGCTGGTCGTCGATCTCCGGCAACCTTCCGGCCAATGGTCCGGTATACGCCCTCGCCGAAGACCACGAGAGCCCGAACCTCCTGTTCGCCGGGACCGAGTTCGGTGTGTTCGTAACCGTCGACGGCGGGGGTCGCTGGACGAAACTCGAGGGTGGGCTGCCCACCATCTCCGTCCGCGATCTCACCATCCAGCGCCGGGAAAGCGATCTGGTTCTCGGGACTTTCGGTCGTGGTTTCTATATCCTCGACGACTATTCTCCGCTTCGTAGAGTGAGCGCGGAAGCACTCGAGGAGGAAGCCATCCTCTTCCAGCCGAAGCGATCGTGGATGTTCATGGAAGCGCGCCCGCTGGGCCTCCGGGGCAAGTCGTTTCAGGGACATTCGTACTACACCGCGGAGAATCCGCCCGTCGGCGCTGTGCTTACGTACTACCTGAAGGAAGAGCTAAAGACCCGAAAGAAGAAACGCCGGGAGGAAGAGAAGCGCATCGAGGGCGAGGGAGGAACGATTCGCTATCCTCCGCGGGACGCGCTGAGGGCCGAGGAGCGCGAGGACGATCCGGTCGTCTACCTGACGGTTCGCGATGCCGAGGGAACCGTCGTTCGACGGCTGAGCGGCCCCACGGCGAAAGGGTTTCACAGGGTGACGTGGGATTTCCGGCTTCCGGATTCGCTTCCCACGCGCTTAGAGGAGCCAGAGAGCGACAATCCCTTCGCGACTCCCCCGGCGGGACCCATGGTGGTGCCGGGAACCTACGCGGTGTCTTTGTCGAAGCGCATCGACGGGGAAATCGTCCCGCTCGGCGAGCCGCGGCGCTTCGAAGCTGTGGCCCTTGGTACCGCCAGCCTCCCGGCCGAGGACAGGGTGGCGCTTGTGAAATTTCAGCGGGAGACGGCGTCGCTCCAGCGCGCGGTTCTCGGGGCGGCGCGCGCACTCGAGGAGACCGAGAACCGCCTGGCGCACATCGAGAAAGCCCTGCTGCAGTTCCCCGATGCCGACACGGCGCTTCTCGATGAAGCGCGGAGTCTCGAAGATCGTCTCTACCAAATCGACGTCGCTCTCAACGGGGACAGGACCATCCGCTCGCTGCGCGAGCCCACACCACCTTCGATCGTCGAGCGCGTCCAAAGCATCGTCTCGGGTCACTGGAGATCGACCTCCGCCCCCACCGAAACGCACCGGGCCGCGTTCAGGATCGCGGGCAACGCGTTCGAGCCCGTGCTCGAGCAGCTGCGCGGCCTCATCGCGGAGGACGTTCGGACGCTGGAAGCGAAGCTCGACGCCGCTGGCGCTCCGTGGACCCCGGGACGGCTCCCTCACTGGAAGAAACCTCAGCAGTGAGCTCCACCGAGGCCGCGGGCTCATCGCCGAAGAGCGCATGCCACGACGCGGCTAATTCGCGGCTAAGAAGCTCAGCGTCCCACCCGGATACATCAGGCGTAGCTCGTTTCCCGAGCCCTCCCACGACGTGGCGCCGCCGAGGGCGGCGATGTATTCGTCGGAGAACGAGGCCTCTCCGCAGAAAGCCCGCGTACATGCCATAGCTCCGATCGTAAGGCTTGCGCCATTCGTCGAGTAGGTGCTGTTGCAGTTATTGCAGTCCGCGCGCGCGCTCACTCTGCCGTCGGTCTCGAACACGGCCGTGTAGGCGCTGAGGTTGACTATGTTGGTGAAAGTGCCGTCATTCCGCTCGATAGTCTGGAGCTCCCAGCTCCCTTGAATTGTGGCGAGCGGCGTCGGCCCGACCACGTCCTCTCCACATCCCGCCACTAGAAGGGTCGTCAGAGCCAGTCCCAGAGAAAGAACTCGTGCAGTCATGTCATCGCTCCTCGGAACGCGGCGGGTCTGGGATAAAACTACTATAGCGCGAGTGGACGTGACGCGCGAAAAGACTCGAGCGCGGCGTCGACGTTGGGAAAAACGTGCGCGCAACGCGAACTTCGAGAGTACGCTTAGCGGGCCCTTTTTATCGGCGGCTGTGGGCGTACCGTGACGAAGCCCTCGTCGGTCAGCTCGTCCGCGATGACGCGGACACCGTAGCGTCCGGGAGCGACTTTCTGAGAGAACTCCCACTCGCTCGGTGTGACCGCTGCTCGGCGCTCTCGCTCACGTCCGGCGGTCTCGTTGGTTTTGAGGTCCCACTCCACTTGGTGAAGGCCCGCGCTTGCCGCTCCGCTGAGGAGACGAACGAGACCTCCCGATACATCTCGGATCTCGATGCGGACGTCCGACGCGTTCGCCTCGAGGTGGTATCGGAGGAGAGCTCCGTCGGGCGGGTTGGCAGCGCGGAAGAACATGTCCCCGTTCATCTCCTCGATCGTGTTGCCGTAAGTCACGCGGGTTTTGAAAAGAGTCGCCGGTGCAACAGAAAAAAGGTGAAGTGGCTCGTCGAGCGCCCCATCTGCCATTTCCGCGAACGGTGCGATATCGGTGACCCAGATCGAGCGGCCGTAGGTCGCTGCGACGAGGTCCTTGTCGCGCGCTTGGATAGCGAGCGAACGTGTCCCTACTTGCGGCAGGTTGCCTTTCAGTCGCTCCCAGTGTTCGCCGCCATCGATGGTGACGTAGATGCCTAGCTCGGTGCCGGCGTAGAGAACCTTGGGGTGAGCGGGATCTTCCTTGACCACCCACGTCGAGCCAGTGGGGAGATCGCCATGGACCGAAGTCCAGCTCGCCCCCGCGTCGATCGTCTTGAAGAGATAGGGGGCCTCGTCGTCGAGCTTGTGACAGTCGTAGGCAACGTAGGCCGTGTTCCTGTCGAAGTGCGACGCCTCGATCTCGGCGACCACGCACGGAGTCGGCCAGTTCCCGAGCGGCAGCATACCGGGAAGATCCGCGATCGGGGCCGAACGTGATGGAGGAGACGGCGGCGAACCGAGGTCCGGACCATCGATATGGATATCGACGCGGGTCCAATCGCGACCGCGGTTCGTGGTAACCCAGATTGGACCATCGTCGGCGCCGGCCCACAGCATCTCGGCGGCAACGGGAGACTCGGCGACGGAAAACAACGCGCCGTAGCTGTGGTAGCCGTCGGTCGCGCCCCTGGGCGCGGTGTCCTGTTGGCGCGTCAAATCGGGACTGATGAGCTCCCATTGCGCCGACGCTCCGTGAATCCGGAAAAGATAGTTGCCGCCGGTGTAGATATAGTCGGGGTCGTGGTGGGAAATCGTGAACGCGGGCGACCAGTCCCAACGTAGCGCGTGCGTCGCTCCCCGCGCCCGCAGAGCGTCGGTTTCCCGCGGCTGTAGCTCGATGCGATCCCACGTCCTCAAATCGAGTCGCGACGTATTGCCGACCTCCTGCTGCATATAAATAATGTTCTCGTCACGTGGGTCTGCCGCGATCGCCATCCCGTCGCCGATGTAGCGGAGCTTGATCCAATCGTGGGCGGTGATGCCTTCTTCGTCATAGGTTCGAACGGGCGCGCGCCAGTGGCCCGTGTCCTGCATACCGCCGAAGACGTGGTAGGGGTCCGCGTTGTCCACGGCCGTCTCGTAGAACTGTCCGATGGGAAGCACGATTTGTTGCCACGTCTCGGCTCCGTCGTAGCTGATGCTCACGCCGCCGTCGCCGGATAGGACGATATGGTCAGAGTCATTGGGATCGATCCACATCGAATGGAGGTCATTGTGCACGTGGCGCATGTTGACTTCTTCGAACGTGCGTCCGCCATCCCGAGACACGTTGAGCTCGAACACCGGCATCCACACGGTTTCGTCATCGTTCGGATCAACGTAGACGCGATCGTAGTAGTAACTCGTTTGCCGATCGTTGACGCGAACCCAGGACCTCCCCGCGTCCGTAGAACGGAAGAGCCCGCCCTGGCTGCTGGTGCGTAGTGGCCGCACGGCCTCGCCCGTGAGGATGTTGGCGTAGACGAGCTGCGGGTTGCCGCGTGCGATCGCAATATGAATTTTGCCCATCGGATCCGTGGGGAGGCCATTCGAAAGAACGGTCCAAGTGTCGCCGCCATCGGTGCTCTTGTAGAGACCGCTTTCCGCGCCTGACTCGACCATGTCGCCACCGCCGTATCGGAAACGTTGCCACGCCGCGGCGTAGAGCACGTCCGGATTCTGCGGGTCCATCTGGATGTCGTTGAACCCGGTCGTGTCATCGATGAACAGGACCTTGTCCCACGAGCGCCCGCCGTTCGATGTCCGGAAGATGCCCCGCTGCTCGTTCCGACCCCACAGACGACCCATCGCGGCGACGTAGACAATGTCAGGATTCTCAGGGTGGATGATGAGGTGACCGATCATGCGCGTTTCGGAGAGTCCCGCGTGGCTAAAGCTCTCACCGCCGTTCTCGGATTTGTAGACACCATCGCCCCACGAGTTGGCACGGGTATTGGCAGGCTCTCCGGTGGCGACCCAAACGATATCGGAGTTCGACGGGGCAACAGCGACGACCGAAGTCGACGCGACGCTGGCATCGTCGAAGATCGGCTCGAACGTGGTGCCGGCATTGACGCTTTTCCACACCCCGCCGCTCGCGGTCGTGACATATAGAGTCTTCGGCGCGCTCTCGACGCCGACGACGGTCCACGCACGCCCCGCGGGTGTCGACGGTCCCAACAGACGCCACTGCCAGTGACGCAGCAGTTCAGCGTCGAATTCGCGTGATGACGCGGTCGAGGACGCAAGAAAAACCAAGGCAAGAAGGAGCTTCGTGATCGTGCGTTTCATGCAACCCGTAATAAACGTCGAGGCCGCGCCTGTCAAGCAGGGATGCACTACAAAGAGAAGCTAACTCTGCGGCGACAACTTGACGACAGGTATGTCGCGCTCAGGTTTCTTTTGATAGGTGTCGTAGTCGGGATAGATCTCGTTGAACCGGTTCCAAAGACGCTTCTTCTCATCGCCTGCGACCGTCTCCGCCGTGGCGGACAGCGTCCGATCCTGGATCTGAAGCGCGCTCGCCGGATTTGCCGTCAGATTCAAGTACCACGCCGGATGCTTCGACGATCCTCCGGACGAGGCGACGACGAAGTACACCCCACCCTCTTCTAGATACAGCAGGGGCGTCGTTCGTTTCTTGCCGCTCTTTCGTCCCGTCGTTGTCAAGAGGAGGACGGGTGCCTTCCCGAACGATCCCATCACACGGCCCCCGGTCAAGCGATAGGTGGCGGTGTGAAACCCGATAAGAGTTTTGCGAACGGACCCATGACATCCCTTCGGCCAGCGTTCCGTAGTTAGTTCGGCCGCCTTCGGCCCATACGCTGCGCCATCGCTTTGAGCTCGTCCTCGTCGATGAAGCCGTCTCCGTTCGCGTCCATCCGCGAGAACATCCTCTCCTGCATACGCTCGGGTAGTTCGTCTTTGCTGATACGGCCATCGTCGTCGGCGTCCATTTGACGCAAGCGCTCCATTGGGTCTCCACTGCGACCTCCGGCTCCCCGCCCGCCCATGCGGCTCGCCATGCTCTGGAGCTCGTCGTCGTCGACGTAGCCGTCGCCGTTCGCGTCCATGCGATCGAAGCGCGCCTGCATTTCCTGAGGAAGCTCTTTCCGCTCGATGCGCCCGTCGCCGTTGGTATCGCGCTCCATGAGGCGCTGCGTGATGTCGCCGCGGGCCGGCCGCATGCGGCTTCCGCCGTCGGGGTCGCGCTGAAGGAGCACGGTATAACGCTGCGTGACCGGGACACAGAACGTTTCCGCGTTGTCACAGGCGAAATAGTGAACACGGACACCGATGGGCTCATTCGTAGCGCCTTCGACGTCGATCAGGAACTCACGGGGATCGGCGTCTGATTCCGCTTCGACGTCCGGTCCCTTCCCCGAGGACGGCGCGGCCGTAAGCCCATCCGGAAGATCGAGCTCGAAGTGGATGGGGTCGACGAGGTTGTTCCAATGGACTTCGTACAACGGGTCTAGAAAGAAGCCCAGGTAGAGCTTGCCCTCGCCCTCGTCGATGAGCGCCCGATCCGCTTCGGCGCGAAGCTTCACGTAGAACGGGATGTCCTGGTCCTGGTCACCGAGGATCGGCTCGGCCTTCAGAGGCTGCATCCTCGAGGGAACCTCGAGACGCGGCACCACTCCCGTCGCCGCGCTTTCGCGCTTGGGCGGTGTCTTCATGTCGAGGTCGGAAACGCGGGTAGGCGTTTCGACGCGCCCGACGAGCTTGGCCAGGTCGCCACGCAGCGCGGCCGGATCGCTCCAGAGCCTTTTCGACACCAGGCGACCCTCTTCGTCGAAGAGGAACTCCGGGTTCGGAGCATCGCCGAGGGCGTGTTTGGCGTCGTTCGCCATCGTGTCGGCGAGCCAGGTAATCTCGGAGCCCAACCTGCGCTCGGCCTCAGCGACATGCATCAGCCTTTCCTCGAGCGTGAGCGGCGTCACATAGCCGTCGAGCTCGGGGTGCGCGAGCGACTTATAAAGGTAGTAGAACTTCACGCCCTTGGGGCCGTAGTCGCGGTAAACCGTCTCCAAACTGGGGACGTTTCTAAGGAAAGGCGGTCACGTGAGACAGCCGAAGACGAGAACGGTAACGTTGCCCTCGAAGCCGCGCAGCTCGAACGGTTCGCCCGCGGCGTCGTAAACAGTGACATCGGGAGCCAGCTCGCCCACGGCCGGCGGCGACGCTTCGAAGCGGTCGTTCATGCTCCCCATCCCGCCTCGAGACTGTGAGAGAGCGACCGCCGAGGAGAGGAGCAAGCCGACCAGAATCACGGGAGCCCAAGGTTTCATGGTCCCACCTCCGTCCATTGAGACCATCCTAGCAGAGTACGGGTTTAATTCTGGACTTTAGGCTGGCGCGGGCCTCCGCCGCCGCCGGCGGCAGTCATCATCTCGCGGACGGTTTCGTAGACCGACTAGCCCTTCGCCATCGCCTTCTTGATGAATCCGATGATGGCGAGCAGGACTCCCCCACCGACACCGGACCCGGCGACGTTACCAATGATGTTGCCGATATCCATTGCGGAACCGCCGTCGCCACCCAGAATGCCGAGGGCGCCGAGTAACTCCAACGGGTAAGCCACCGCCTCCGGCGGTGTGACTCGAATAGGCTCTGCCGTTCCGGCGTGTGGTAGACGATCTCCTTTCAATGAACCGGGAAGTTCAAAAGAAAGGAGATCGACATGCGAGAATGGCAGAGCCAGTCGCACGTGAAATGGTACTGCAGATACCACGTTGTGTTCAGCCCCAAGTATCGAAAGAAGGCGATATTCGGGAGTTTGAGAAAAGGGGTCGGGAAAATCCTGAGGGAACTTTGCGAACAGGCGAGAATCGAATTGGTGGAGGGGCACGCGATGTCGGACCACGTTCACCTGTGTCTGAGTATTCCCCCGAAGTACAGCGTGGCGAACACGATAGGGTTCCTGAAAGGCAAGTCTGCGATACGAATCCACCGGGAGTACTTGGAGAGGAAGAGGAACTTCACGGGATTTCATTTTTGGGCACGTGGGTACTGTGTCAGCACGGTGGGTCTCGACGAGGCAGTCATCCGGGAGTACATCCGAAACCAGGAGGCGGAGGAAAAACGTCAAGAGCAGCTAAACCTCAGGGGGCTTTAGCCCCCTTCCGCACGATGGAGGCCCCTTCGAGGGGCCTTCATCAAACCACCCGCTATGCGGGTGGTAGTTGATTGTCCTCCCAGACCGCCGCCGACGATCCCGACAACGGAGTTCAACAGAGTGCCTAAGCTAAGATCCTTCATCAGGGCGCCGGCGACGTTACCACCGACCGCACCGCCGATAAGGTTCATGATCAAGCTTTCCATTTACATTCCTCCCACATGATAGAACGGTGCTAAATACAATACATCGCTGTCACAAGTCAACGGTCCCCCCCAGCTACAACGTGACCGGTCCGGACCGGCTCTCGCCTGGTAGACATACTGTTGTCTACGACTTCGAGTACAATGGCGGCGGCGTTGAACTGGGTCGCGACGCCATCCTGAAGCTCGATTGGCAGACTGTCGGAGAGACGAGATTCCCACACACTATTTGGCTACGGGGTCGAGTCACTCGGCAACAACTGAGGGAGCAGGGCCCCTTGGCACCGAGGAACACAATTCTAGTCGGGCTCGTGGCGATCAGCTCGGCCTGCGCGTCGTTTCACACCGAGGACGCGGCCCGCAAGTTGACGCCCGGAGTCCAGCGCGAAGAGCAGCTCTCCTCGCTGCGCTACCTCTACTATCGGAACTCTCCGGCACCACCGCCGCCAACCGAGACCGAGCTGGCCGGGATCGAGGGCGTTGTCGAGTCCGCTCCGGAGGGCGAGAGAGGCTACCTCGAGGAGTACTACAAAAACGCCCGCGATCTGCTGGTCTTTGCAACGCGCGACAGCGACGGCGATGGAGTGCACGACTACCGGGTGAGCGACTACTACGGCAAGTTCCTCGAGGGCGATATCGATGTCGACGGTGACGGGGTGCGCAACGTCTACGACTCGAGCCCTTACGATCCCGCCGTAGGTGGGACCGATACGGACGCCGACGGCGTGCCCGACGAGCCGGGCAGTTTCCAGGATGCGAACGACAACGGCATTCCCGACCACCTCGACTGGCGGCTCCATGGCAAGGGGCCTGAAGCTGCCTCTCAGCAGGAAGCGCTGTTTCGCGACCACGGGATCATCCTCGTCGAGCGCTCGGCCGAGTTCGCCGAGGATCTGGCGCGCTCGGTCTACGACGCCGTGACTCGGCTCTTTCGGGGGCCGTTCACCACCCGGGCCGTGCTGCCGACGCTGCGGACCATCGCCACGGAGGAAACGTGTCTCCTGACGCCCGAGGTCGACGACGGGACCAACGCCATGGCGATCGTGCAGACGCAGTCGCTGGTGATCTATCGCATTGGGATCGACTACCCGTCGTTCGTGCAACTGGGCCTGGTAGCCCACGAGCTGGGCCACCACTACCAGATGTCGCTCGACTTCGACCAGCACGATCTCGCCGCCGAGAACGAGCGCGTCTACTATCCGGCGCCGAGGTTTCATGCCCTGGTCGAGCCATTCGGCTGGGAGGCCCGGCCGGTCGTGTTCGACCCCGCGGACGGCTACCAGTCCTTCACTCCGCAGTACTACGAGGTGACGCCCTTCTACACTTGGCTCAGCGACACCACCGAGGAGTGGGCGGTCTGGCTAGAGCGCAAGTACCGCCGGGAAGGAGACGACTACCTCGAGGATCCGGAGGTGCTCGAACACCATATCGTCGGTGATTACTCGTTGAGCAACCCTTGGGAGTGGTACAGCGATAACATGATCGCCTACACCTTTCTCGAGATCGAGCGGCGGCTTCGCGAGATGCTAGACGGCGACGAGCTAGATGCCGCCCTCGAGGCGATGGAGGTCGCCAGCCGCGAGGCCTGGCCGGGCTTCCGCTACCAGAATCTCGATCGCGACGCGGTCGAGCAGCACTTCCGCAAGACCTTTCCGTTTCGCGAGCAGGACCTGGATCACTTCGTGGTGGAGTACGTGAAGCCTCTGGCCCTGGCCAACGAGTCCGCGTCCGCCCAGGTGGTAGTTTCGCGACGAGATGACCAAATGTCGTCTCCCGCTGAGCCGACTCAGGATTATCGGTGACGCGACTCTCGGAGACATGGGGATTCAGGGCCGCTTCAGCAAATCCTGCAGCTCGTAAACCGCTCCGTTTTTGATTACCGTTCGGACTCGCCGGGCGTCACGGATTTCCTCGAGAGGATTGCCGTCGACGATAACGATGTCGGCCAGCTTTCCTGGCTCGATAGTTCCCAAGTCTTCGGCGGCACCCAGTGACTCTGCAGCATGGAGGCTGACGGCCTGAAGAGCTTGAAAGGGGCTCAGACCCGCTTCTTCTACAAAATGTTGAAGCTCCGCATGGAGGCTGACGGCGTAGGGGTGAATGTCAGTGCCACCGAGGATGCGGATGCCTGCCTCGCTGTAGTCTTTCACGATGCGCCCCAGCCGCTCGAGACGATTCGCTTCAGAAACCCTGTCTTTCCGGGCAACCTCCATCGCGGCTCGAGTGGACTCCATGACCGGGGAAGGAAAAAGATTCAGGCGTCGGTCCTCGATGAGCGCCGGCTCGCGCACGGCCGCCAGCGGGAAAGAGAAGACCCCCATGGTGGGAGTGGTCACCATTCCCGAGCGGGCGAGGATCTCGATGACGTCCTGGTAGGACCGGAAGGTCCAAGTGGCCTTGGGTGAGTAGCCGCGCCGGCTCGTACCCCGGTAGTGCTCGACCCCGTCAGTGCCATATGCAGCCGCGGGATAGAGCTCGTGCGAAGTGACGGGAATCCCCATCTCGTGGGCGCGCTCCACGATCCGCTTCTGGACCGGATCGGAAAGCCGCACGTAGGTCTTGATGAAGTCGTACTCGAGCTTTCGGGCGCGCTGAAGCTCCGCCTCCAACTGCGCTCCAGCGTCCATAGCCAGCGCGCCCTTATAGTACGTCCGCGACCCGTCGAAGGTTGGGCCGGTGAAAAACTCGCGCGGGCCGATGCGCTTGCCGGAGGAGATGGACTCCAGACGCTCTCGCGCCTCGTAGGCGTTGGCCGCGGGCTCCCTCACCGTCGTGATGCCGTAGGACAGAAAGATGCGGCCGAGGACTTCCCCGAAGCCGGCTTCCTGATGGGCGTGCATGTCGATGAGCCCGGGAATAACCGTTCCCTGAGAGCTGTCCACGGTCCGCCCGGAGTGAAGCTCCGACCGGTGGGGTGTGATGTCTTGAACCCGGTGACCAGCAATAATGATGTCCACGTCACGGCGCAGAGAATCGGAGCGGCCGTCGAAGAGGCGGCCGGCATGGACCACGAGCCGATCCATGGGAAGCTTCCGCCTCCAGGTAAGTCCGAGCGGTAGGGTCTCCACGCGACCGTCGTCGAGGGAGACGCGCTGCAGACGGTCGGCGGCCATGAAGAGAATCGCCCGTGAGTCTCCCGTCCAAGAGATCGCCTCCGCGAGCTCGTTCGCGAATCGTCGCGGCGGCCCAATAGGCTCACCGGCTTTGCTTACCGGGACGACCCAAACGGCGCCGTCGCTCGTGAAAGCCATCTTGCTCCCGTCGGGAGACCAGGCCGGACCGTCGGTCCCTCGCGATCCGATCGAGCGGTGGGGGAATGGCGTGACCCTGCGGTCGGGAGAACCATCACGAGAAATTAGAAGGATATCGTTTCGTCCCTCGCGAAAGCGCGAGGAGTACCGGTTGAAAGCGGAGACCGCGACGACAGTCCCGTCGGAAGACCAGGTTGCCCGCCCCGGCCCCCGCAGCGGAGCGTGCAGATCGAACACCTCTCCGGAGACGAGGTCGACGAGCTTGAGTGCGCCTTCGCCCTCGGAAAAAGCAACGAGGGAGTTGTCGGGAGACCAGGCCGGATAGGTCTCAGCGCCGGGGCGGTCGGTAAGCTGTCGGTCCTCGCCGGTGCGAAGGTTCCTGATCCAGAGGTCGATCGTCCCCGCGCGGTCGCATGCGTATACGAGCCGCTCTCCGTCCGATGACCAGGCCGGATGGAGCTCGACGAAACTATCCTCGGTGAGTCGTTCGGGCTCCCCGCCGATCGGATGGAGCCAGAGATCACCGAGAGCCACGAACGCAACGTTATTGCCGTCAGGAGAGACAGCAGGCGTGACGATGCCCAGCACCGGCTGGGGATCGGTGGAATCGAAGTCCCTTCGCCGTCTCTTGTAGGTGTGTCTTTCCAGTGTCACGGTCGCCTTGAAAGCCACGGACTCGGGATCGTTCAGATCCAGGTCGCGGCGTTTGATCTTTCCATCGGCGGTGTAAAGAAACTCTGTCGGCGAGAGCCACGAAGCCCGAAAAGGGAAGACGTCCTCGTCGGGGAGAGTGACAAGTCGGGGTTGGCCCGCCGATGACGATGATCCGCTCTCAGTCACGTCCAGCAGAAGGAGGCGGCTTTCAAGACCTTCGATCTCGTTGAAAAGGAGCATCGTCCCATCGGGGCTCCATGACGGAGCCGAGGCGTTGCCGGTCACCGTCGCAACGGTCCGCTGCTTTCCATTACGGAAGAGGACCCGCACCGAGCGCAGGGAACCCGAGATGCCTTCCCCGGAGATCGTTGTCCGACTCCCGGGGATACTCGGCACGACCACGAGGTCCTGCTCGGAGACGAAAGCGATCCTCTCGTCATCGGGTGACCAGGCGGGCGTGAACTCGTTTCCGGCGCCGGTCGTGAGCCGGTGGAGTCGACCTGTCAAAAACTCCAGTTCCCAGAGGTCGTAGGTGCCTTCCCGGTCGGAGGAGAAAACGATCTTGGAGCCGTCGCTCGACCAGTGAGGCTCGCGGTCATCGAACGGGCCGAACGTAAGTTGGCGCAGGTCCGTCCCCTCGGCCGACACGGACCACAAATGCCAGTTCCCGGTGCGGTAGGATTGGAAGGCAATCCGCTTTCCGTCGGGCGAGAACGTCGGCTGACGAGCATCATCCAAGGCGTCGGTCAAGGCTTTGGCCGTACCACCCGTCGCCGGCAGCTGCCAGATCGTTCCCTGGAGATCGATAACGATGGTCCTTCCGTCCGGTGAGACGGCGGCAGCGAAGTCGGTTCCTTCCTCCAGAGTGACTTCAATCCGCTTGACGGCTAATCTCGATTCTCCCTGGCCAGAGCTTTTTACGGGAGCGAAAAGGCACACGACGGCGCCGAGATAGAAAGAGCTGACAAGCAAACGCCGATTTGCTCTCTGCATTGGACCTTTCCTCTTGGATGGTTGTATTCACCTAAGGGCGAGGGATCGAGGTCGGTGATGTTAGTCGGATTCCGCTCGAAGGGGCAAGTCGGGGGAAGGACGAGAGGCAAGCTCTGCCGGCGTCGCTCTGGGGAGTCTTCCAGGGGACTAGCTTGTCAGGTCTAGGCCAATGTCGAGCGAGGCCGCGCTATGCGTCAAGGCTCCCGCGGAGATCTGGTCCACCCCGGTGTCCGCCACGTCACGGATCGTGTCGAGGGTGATGCCGCCCGAGGCTTCCGTCAGCATCTTGCCCTCGCAGAGACCTACGGCTTGAAGGAGCATGTCGGGGCTCATGTTGTCGAGCAGAACGGCATCGGCGCCCACGGCAAGCAACTCTTCGAGCTGGGCGAGCGTATCCACCTCGACTTGGATTTTGACGAGATGATCCGTGTTCGCGCGCGCTCTTTCGACGGCCTCCCGAAGTCCTCCCGCGATGGCGATGTGGTTGTCTTTGATGAGTACGGCGTCATAGAGGCCGTAGCGGTGCGTGCCACCGCCGCCGCAACGCACGGAGTACTTCTCGAGAGCGCGCAGCCCGGGGGTCGTCTTCCGGGTCGCTACGATCTCTGGAGGTGTGCGGCCGATGGCGTTCTTGTAGCGCCGCGTCAGGGTGGCGATGCCCGACAGGTGGCCGAGAAAGTTCAGGGCCGTGCGCTCCCCGGTCAAGATGGCGCGAGCCTTCCCGGAGACGCGCGCGATGGGCTCACCGGCATGGACATCGGCGCCGTCTTCCACGAGGGTCTCGAAGGAAACGTCCTCACTCAGTCTCTCGAAGACACGCTTGGCGACGAAGGTGCCCGCCACGCGCCCGTCACGACGCGCGACGAAGGTCGCAACCGCACGTGCGTTGGACGGGACGATCGCATCGGTCGTAATGTCGCCGGCCTGACCCAGGTCCTCGCAGAGTGCCTGCTCGATCAGTGGGTAGGTCGAGAGTTCATGCGGCGTCATGAGCGTAAGCCGTCATTGGACGGCCAGCATGCGCTCGACGGCAAGGCGCGCTTTGGCGGCGACCTTGGGCTCGACGTCCACGACGTGCGTCATCGTCTCGAGCGAGCGAAGGATCTTCGGGAGCGTGATCTTCTTCATGTGAGGGCACAGATTACAGGGGCGGATGAACTCGATGCCGGGGTTCTCTACCGCGACGTTGTCGCTCATGGAACACTCCGTCACCATCAACACCCGCGCTGGTTGGTGGTCGCTGACGTAGCCGCTCATCGCCGAGGTCGAGCCCACGAAATCCGCTTCCGCGAGCACGTCGGGCGGACACTCTGGGTGCGCGAGGATCGTGATCCCCTCGTGCTGTTCACGAGCTGTCTGGAGTTCGCGTGCGGTGAAACGCTCGTGCACTTCGCAGTGTCCCTTCCAAAGAATGACGTCCACGTCCGTTTGCTGGCTCACCCATGTGCCGAGGTACTCGTCCGGCAGAAAGATCACGCGATCTGTGCCTAGCGACTCGGCGACGGCGACCGCGTTCGATGACGTACAGCACACGTCGCTCTCGGCTTTGACCTCGGCTGACGTGTTCACATAGGTCACGACGGGCACACCCGGGTAGCGCTCCCGAAGCAGTCGTACGTCCGCCCCTGTGATCGAATCCGCGAGGGAGCAGCCCGCCTCGACGTCCGGGATGAGCACGGTCTTCGTCGGGTTGAGGAGCTTGGCCGTCTCGGCCATGAAGTGCACGCCCGCGAGGACGATGACGTCGGCTGTGGTCTCAATGGCCATGCGCGCCAGCGCAAGAGAGTCACCGGAGCGATCGGCGACGCCGTGGAAAATCTCCGGCTTCTGATAGTTGTGAGCGAGTATCACCGCGTTCCGCTTTCGTTTCCAAGCTTCAATGGCTTCGATGAGCGGTGCGTGGACCGCCCATTCGATCTCGGGAATGAAGGGTCTAAGGCGTTCATACGCGGGATTGAGGCTTGGGCGAGCTTCTGTAGTCGTCATCGGCTTGTCCTCGTTTATTATACTCACATTGAGTATAATAGATTATAGTATCTATGGCAGAGGGTGTCAAGCACGCGAGGGGTAGGCGACACCCGCACTTGGCCGCTCCCCAACGACGTGGCGACGAAATCGGAAGAGCTCGGCGGGTCGGCCTCGGGTCTCTGTAAACGTCTCACCCGTCCCTTCGACGAGTCCAACGTTCTCGAGCAGTCTGCGGAAGTTCTGCTTGTGGAGACGGACTCCGGCGAGGGCCTCGACGACGCGTTGGAGCTGAAACAGTGTGAAGGTCTCGGGCATGAGCTCGAAGACGACGGGGCGGTAGCGAATCTTCGCGCGCAGGCGACCGAGAGCGGTCGCGAGGATCCGTCTGTGGTCGAGGGCCATCTCCTTGCCGTCGAGGAGCTCGGATTCCCACAGGAGCTCATAGCGCTCCAACACGCGTTCGGGATCCCAGCGGCTCTCACCGGCGCCGAAGGCAACCTGGAAACGCTCTTGGCGCGGCGGACTACTTTTGGCCCAGGCATCGAGCGCAGGGAGAATATTCTTGGTGACGAGGGTCGGCGGACCTTCTCTGAAGTCCTCCCAAGGCAAGAAGGCGTAGACGTCCCGCCAGCGCGCCGACCCGAGCGCAGGTGGCGCTTCACGAACGAGGGCGAGGTAGGCGACTGATATAACGCGGCCGTCGACGTCCGCGTAGGGGTCCCGATCGAGATCGCCGAAGGTATAGAGCTGCTCGACATAGCCGAGCTCGAACCCAGTTTGTCCTCGAACCCAGCCGCGCAGGCCGAGCTCGAGAGTTCGATCTTGAAGTGGGTCTAGAGGGCCGAAGGGAAGTGCCGGAAGCGCGCTACGCTCGTGCGTCGCCGTGAGAACGCGCGGCGCCTCCTCGGTCACCGCGAGGATGGTCGCGTTCAAACCAACGCGAATCACAGAAGACGTTTTGAGCACCGCGGGGCGACGGTAGCACGCCGGCGCGTTTTGCGGCAACGTTTCCTAGAAAAGCGGTGTCGGAAGTGAGCGGAACAGCCCGAAGCCGTGGCTCTGCTTCCCTGCGAGCTCGAGCTGAAATAGCCGCTCGCGAACCGCCCACGGCTCCGAGTTGGCGAGTGTGTAGCTTCGCCACGTGGCGCTCCACGTTTGCGAGGAACTCCTAGGTTCTCTTGTCGTGGTGAAGACGACCACAAGCCGTCCCTCACTCCTCACCTATTCGACATGCCAAGACAACTAGCGTGGCAGCAGGGAGTGTGACGTGCTACGATGCTTGGGACACCTAACGAAAGGAATCATCGAGGCGATGACCGAGACCCACTGGAGCGACCTTGCCCGCGAGTTGCGCGAGCGACTCAGCCTTCAGAATCCGCCGCTGGCGATTACGTTCACTAACGAACCGCCCGTTGGCGTCGGGCGCTACGAAGCCGAAATGCCCGAGCCGGCCTCGGACGGTCGCACCGGCAAGGTTCCCGCGGGGTGCGTGTTCTGGATGAAGGCCGGCGATGCCACATTTGCTACCGTCGCCGAGGACCATGCGAATTGCAGCGTGGGGAGCGTCACTCATGGTTTCAAGACGTTCGAGGATGTGGGTGCGAACGAAGACGTTGCCGCGCTCCTCGAAAGCGGTTGGGTCACGATGGACGTCGTCCCGCAGATCCCCGTGGTCACGAATCGATACCAGTACGTCACCTACGGACCGCTCGCGGAAACGAAGGTCGCACCCGACGTTGTCTTTGCCCGACTCAACGCCAAGCAGCTCATGATCCTGCACGACGCGCTCCCCGAGCTTCGCTTCGAGGGCAAACCCCAATGCCACATCGTCGCCATCGCCAAGGAACAGGGTCAGGTCGCGGTCAGTGTCGGCTGCATGCTCAGTCGGGTTCGAACCGGCATGCCAAATGGCGAGCTCACCTGCGCCATCCCGGGTGGGAAGCTTGCGGAGGTCGTCGCCAAGCTGGGAACGACCTGCGCCACGGATGGCTCGGTGGCGGAATACGCCGCTCGTGACGCGAAACGATTCACGGCTCGATGAGCCGCCTGCGCGTCAGTCTGCTGATTCCGGCTCCCTCCAGGACGCTTCGCGAAAGCCGATTGTCAAGTGACGTCGCTTCGGTTAGAGTGAGTTTTTTCATTTTCGAGACCGCGCTTTCGCGGACGAATCGCTCGGTTTTCAATCCAGGAGGTTTCAATGCTTGATCCCATACACAGGGTCGGCGACGCGGGGTTCATCGAGGATCTCGACGCGATCATCGCCCAGCACGCGATGCTCGAGCATCCGTTCTACAAAGCGTGGAACGAAGGAGCGCTCACATGCGAAACGCTCGCCGACTACGCCAAGCAGTACTATGCACACGTGAGCAATTTTCCAGTTTACGTCAGCGCCACGCACTCACGATGCGACGACATCAAGGTCCGACAGCTCCTGTTGGAGAACCTGAACGACGAGGAGATGGGCGAGGAGAACCATCCGGAGCTCTGGATGCGCTTCGCGGAGGGTCTCGGCCTGGCGCGCGCGGAGGTGAAGTCTGCCGAATTGCTTCCGGAAACGAAGGCGTCCGTGGCGACGATCAAATCACTGACTGAGGACCCTGACTGCCTCAGCGGTATCGCCGCCCTCTACGCCTACGAGTCGCAGATCCCGGAAGTCGCGCGGACGAAACGCGAAGGCCTGAAGACGTTCTACGGTATCGACGACGCGCGAACGGTCTCGTTTTTCACCGTGCACGAGCAAGCGGATCTCGTGCACCGGCAAATGGAACGCGATATCCTCCGTGAGAAGGCGGCTGATTCGGCATCGCGGCAAAAAGTCCTGACTGCGGCCGATACGTCGGCGCAGGCGCTCTGGACGTTTCTCGACGGCATCCAGCGGGCGTTCGTTCCAGCGGAGTAGCGAAACTTCCACCGGCGGCACGTTTTATCGGGGAGAGCTTTGGTTCGTCCCGGGATGGAATAGATTTCGAGAAGGCCAGAACCTGCGAATCCGCGCTCACCCCGAGATGCTCGAAGAGGCTCGGCAGGAACGAAAGCTGTTCTCCATGGAAATCGAGCTCCAACTTTCGACTCTCGAACCGTTTGACGAGGCGCGTGACCGGGTCGTCGAGATCCGTTCGCCAGTAACGAATTACCGGGTGGTCGGTCGGCAGATTTTCTTCATAGACCTGAGCGGCCGAAGGCCGGGCGCCTGCGGTTAGAACCGCGCCCCACAAGCTCGCCAGCTGCCTTGACAGTCTCATGGTACATTATTACAAGGCGTGTCCTGCGGTCCCCGTGGCGGATGCAAATCTGGATCGCGCTTAGTCCGTGATTACTGTTCCGCCTGCCATTACGACGACCTCAAACTCGGCAATTTCTCGCTTCAGAACGTAGATCTCGCCGAGCCCGAGCGGCACGCGGAGTCGCTGGAAAAAATCAACTACCACCCGCATAGCGGGTGGTTTGATGAAGGCCCCTCGAAGGGGCCTCCATCGTGCGGAAGGGGGCTAAAGCCCCCTGAGGTTTAGCTGCTCTTGACGTTTTTCCTCCGCCTCCTGGTTTCGGATGTACTCCCGGATGACTGCCTCGTCGAGACCCACCGTGCTGACACAGTACCCACGTGCCCAAAAATGAAATCCCGTGAAGTTCCTCTTCCTCTCCAAG
Source organism: Candidatus Marinacidobacterales bacterium (assembly GCA_965247365.1). Taxonomy (GTDB): domain Bacteria; phylum Acidobacteriota; class Vicinamibacteria; order Marinacidobacterales; family SMYC01; genus CBDFHB01. Next base: position 5,395,703 of record CBDFHB010000002.1, on the reverse strand, counting down.
TACTCCCGGTGGATTCGTATCGCAGACTTGCCTTTCAGGAACCCTATCGTGTTCGCCACGCTGTACTTCGGGGGAATACTCAGACACAGGTGAACGTGGTCCGACATCGCGTGCCCCTCCACCAATTCGATTCTCGCCTGTTCGCAAAGTTCCCTCAGGATTTTCCCGACCCCTTTTCTCAAACTCCCGAATATCGCCTTCTTTCGATACTTGGGGCTGGAACACAACGTGGTATCTGCAGTACCATTTCACGTGCGACTGGCTCTGCCATTCTCGCATGTCGATCTCCTTTCTTTTGAACTTCCCGGTTCATTGAAAGGAGATCGTCTACCACACGCCGGAACGGCAGAGCCTATTCGAGTCACACCGCCGGAGGCGGTGGCTTACCCGTTGGAGTTATTCTGAAGCCACTTGATGAAACTCGATCGCGCGAGAAATGCAAAGTCGCTATCATGTCTGCCGCGCCAAACCCATGCCGAGCGAGGTGTGCGGCCAAAAGAGCGAACATCAATCGGTTCGCCGCTGCCTCGAGCAAGTGGGGAGAGACCGACTATCGGTGGTACCATGGACACGCCACTGTGTCACCATGGCGCGTCGACGGACACTTGAGCGGCGCTCCCAAGGTTGAAGGGAAGTGTGTTGAGCAGGGCCGAACCTCCGTTGGCGGGGCCTGATGAGGTTCTCGGTGACTCCAGCGTCGAGCGCCTGCGGGCCGTTTTGGAGGCGACGTCCAGCCTAACCGGGGACGATTTCTTTGCATCGCTGGTTCGGCACCTGGCCGCCGCCCTCGACGTTCGGTTCGCCTTCGTGTCTCAGTGCACGGACGAAACCAGGACCAGCGTGAAAACGTTGGCCCTCTGGTCCGGCAGCAGCTTCGGGGAGAACTTCCGCTACGCGGTGCAAGGGACGCCCTGCGAGCGGGTTATGCAGAGCGAAGCGTCCTTCGTCCCGCGTGACGCCGCGTCGCTGTTTCCTCGGGATCGAGTCCTGCAGACACTTGGCGTCGAAGGTTATCTCGGTGTCCCTGCGCTAGGGTCAGCTGGCGATGTTATCGGCCACCTGGTGGTCATGGACGTGAACCCTTTGGAGCCGCCGCCGCGTCACGGCGACTGGATTCTGAAAGTGTTCGCGGCGCGCGCGGGGGTAGAGATCGAGCGGCGCCAGGCCGAGCGCGTGCAACGCCGTTACGCCCAACGTCTCAAGACACTCCAAGACATCGACCGGGCGATCCTCGCGGCGCAATCACCCGCCGAGATCGCGGCCCCCGCGCTGAAACATGTCCAAGATCTCGTGCCTTGCTTCCGGAGCAGCGTGGTCCTGTTCGATCCAGACACCGGCGAAGGCGTTCTGCACGCCGTCGAAAACGAGGGTCAGGATCTGGGGCTAGGAGCTCGCGTCGCTGCGGAGAGCTTCGGGTCGCTCGACGAGCTCCGGGCGGGACACCCCCACTCCGTCGAAGACGCTCTCAGTCTGCGCCGGAGTCCTGCTGTCGACCGCCTCGTGCAAGCTGGTCTCCGTTCCTGGATCAACGTACCGCTGGTGGCTCAAGGCGAGTTGTACGGCACGCTGAACGTGGGATGGAACCAGCCGGGCGCCGCTTCGGCAGACACGGCCGACATCCTGCAGGAGGTCGCCAATAGCCAGGCGGTCGCGATTCGGCAGGCGCAGCTGTTCAGGGAGCTCAGCGCGCTCCAAGCGGAGATGTCCCTGGCCCGAGATATTCACGCGACTCTCGTTCCGCCCGTTGACCGGACGGTACCTCCTATGGAATTGTTCGGTAAATCGCTTCCCAGCAGCGCGATGGGCGGTGATCTCTTGGACGTCGTGGAGGTAGATGACAGGCTAGGAGTGTTTGTGGCGGATGTCTCGGGTCATGGCGTGAAGGCCGGGATCGTGATGGGCATGCTGAAGAGCGCCGTGCGTACCCAGCTTCTAGCGCCGACGCCGATCGCCTCATTGCTGCGCAACCTCAATCAGGTCCTCCTGCAGCTCGCGAAGCTCGAGATGTATGCGACGCTCGCGTGTATGCGGTTCACGGACGCATCGACGGCCGAGTACTCGCTGGCCGGGCACCTGCCGATTCTGCACTATCGTTCCCAACAGCGAGTGATCAGCCAGCTTGACAACCAGCACTTGCCCCTTGGAATGTTCGGTCACGCGGACTACGGATCAGGCACCGTGACATATGACCCAGGCGACATATTCGTCTTGCTGACGGACGGACTCACGGAGGTTGAAAACGCGAGCGGGGAAGAGTTCGGCCAGCAGCGGATCGAGGCGCTTGTCACCAAGAGTGCGACAGCACCACTATCTGAGTTATACGGGCTGATCACGACCGCAGCCAGAGCGTTCGGCAAGCAAGCCGACGATCAAACGCTGCTCTTGGTTCGTGCTCTGTAAAGCGTCCCATCGCCGCTATAGGGAAGCAGAGGCGCGGTGCCAAAGTTCACGCCGAAGCGACGGCACCAGATACTTACGGCGCGATACCGGTCGAGATCGAGATCCTCCGGGATCTCGTAATTCTGGCTTCCAATATTCGCTTTCATCGGGTCCAGACAAACGAAGCCGGCTTCCCGGACGGAGTTGCTATCGGTGACGTCCGGCGCGGCAACCATACAAATGTAAACGTCAGGTCCATTCGAGGTCTCGAACGGGCTGAGCCGTAGCACCCGCTGGCGGTTGGGCAACTGCAACACGGTGGCCATACCAGTCGTTTGGTGCGCAACGCTCCGAAACTCACCCTGAAAAAGTGGCTTGGCAGAAACTTCCGGTGGCCTCTCCTCGATCAAGGTATCGATCCATACGAGCTCGGGACGGAAAAAGTACCAAACACCTGCCAAGACGATGATGGAAAGGACAATCCAGCTAGTTTTCTTCATTAGTACCTCATTTCCTCGAGTCTTCAAGAATGTCTCACCGTTGGATGCTCGGATGAGCGCGACGGTTTCACCGTCCAGAAAAAGTGTGTCGATGGTGAAACCTTTTCGCCGATAGCGAATCGAATTGGTAAGCGTCAACCGCTGGGCCGATAGCGCGAGCGGCACGACCCAAAAAAGGAGAAAAAGCGATGAATACCCGACGTTTTGGTTACTTGGTCGCTGCTGGTGCAGCGGCTCTCGCCATCGCCGCGACGAACGGAAGTGGCGTCCAAGCGGCAGGCCAGTCAGCCACCTACGAGGTGATCTTCGTTCCATCATGGAACCCCGAAAGCAACCCCGCGGATTACCCCATCACCCATGGAAAAAAGGGACTGCTCACGCCCATCATCGGCGCCACCCACGGTGCCAACTATAGCCTCTTTGCCGACGGCAAACGCCCGAGCCCAGGCCTGGAGCGCCTCTCAGAAATGGGCGCCCATGATCCGCTCGATGCCGAGATCAAAAAGGCCATTGCCGACGGTACCGCCGGCTCCTTGATCGAGGCTTCCGAAGGAAGCGCCGGACCGGTGCACCCCGTGGTGATGCACACGTTTCGGGTGGATCGGAACTATCCGATGGTCTCCCTTGTCGGGATGATTGCGCCGAGCCCGGATTGGTTCTATGGCGTGTCCAAGGTGAAGCTCTTCGACAAGGGCCTCTGGGCGCCCTCTGTTCGCGTGGACGCATTCGCGCGCGATTCTGGCGGGGACGCTGGAACGACCTATATGGCTGAAGATGCGGATACGAACCCCAAGACGCCAACCATGGTTCTCGACAACGACTACTTCAACGAGAACGCCCCGGTCGGCACGTTCATCTTCAAGCTCGTTCCCTCCTCCACGGAAAGCTAACCCACGATGCGATCCTGCTCCCCTCGAACGGGGAGCAGGATCGGGATTTCGGATGCTCAAGATGACGTCGAACAGAAAACGAGCCCTGACTTTCCTCTGGTTAGGCACCCTACTTTTCGCCCTGGGGCCGGCCATCCTCAAGCTTCTGACAACGATGGGCGGGCGCTTCAGCATTGCGAATCCGGGTGCCATTTCTTTTTGTAACGTTCTCTTCGTCGGGAATTTTTGCGCGGGGCTCGTCACTCTCTTCGTGTACGGCGTCCGTCGCATCTTCGGAGAATTGTTCCATTTATCACGCACGACGAAGTGGGCGCTTGTGCTCGGCGCCGTCGCGTCGACGGTCTATCCGGCCTTGATCTTCACGGCACTCGAGCGAACCTCCGTCATCAACATCGTGCTTCTTTCCCGCTTCAACGGCATCGTTTTCGTTAGCCTCGCCTACGTCTTGTTCCGCACGAAGGTACGAAGAGCCGATGTCGTCGGATACGGCATCATCGCCGTGGGCGTCGTCGTATTGGTGGTCATCAACAATGGTGGCTTCAGGCTCCAGAGCGGAGAGGTCTTGGTGCTCATCTCGACGGTATTCTTCGCGCTGACGGAGTTCATCAGCAAGGTCGTGCTGCGAGAGTGTTCGATCGAATCCTACGTTTTCGTCCGCAACTCATGCTCCGCCGCAATCTTCTTCGTGATCGCCATCTACCTGTTCGGATTTCACCACTTCATGGACGCCTTCGTCGGCGAGCTCTGGATCCTCATGGTCGTTTACGCCGGTTTCGCAGTTGTCGGCGCCCAGCTTTCTTGGTTGAAAGCAACCCGAGTTCTCTCGGTCAAGACGGTCGCCGGCAGCCAGCTACTGAACCCGGCTTTCAGCATCTTTTTTGCCTATCTGCTCCTGCACGAAGTGCCCACGGCGCTCGAGTCGATGATCATGGTAGTCGTCGCGATCGGGATGCTCGTGCCGAAACTCCATCTTTGGGACAGAGACACCAGCGCAGCGAGTGCCTCGATGCTCGGCACCGGCCTGGTCGGCACGCACTAAGAAAGGAAACACGAATGAAACGCCTGCTCCTGCTTTCCGCGTTAACCTTTTCGACACTTGCTACAGTTTTGGCAAGATCGGGACCCATCGTCAAAACCCCCGAAGACCTCGTTTGGATGACCCGCCCGACCGGAGTGCAAGTGGCCGTGCTTCAGGGAGACCCCGCAAAGCCCGGACCGTTCACGCTTCGTTTGCGTTATCCCCCAGGCTACCGCAAAGCTCCCCACCATCACCCCAGAGACGCCTACGTTACCGTCTTATCGGGAGGTTACTTCCGTGGTTATGGCAACACGGTGGACGAGTCCAAGGCCTTCGCGCTTACGACGGGGACGTTCTCCGTCAACCCGTCGGGGGTGAGCCACTACGAGTGGACGACGATGCCGGCGGAGCTTCAAGTGCATGCGATGGGCCCCTGGGAGACCGTCTACGTCGACGCCGAAGGCAAGTCGCTCGAGGAGCGCGAATCGGGAATGCCGCGCTGATCGAGCGCGGTAGCTAAAGCTAGATGGCCGGAGCTGTCGTCGAGCGTGTAGTCTCCGAACTGGTATACGATGGGCCGTTCATGATGCCCGAAGGCCTGGCCGAGCCCCCACCTGCTTCACCCGAGGCTAGTGGCTCCCGATCTGGCGTTGCGCCGTTTTCAGGGTATTTCCCGTCACCGGAGCTCGGTGAGGAGTTCGCGCCTTTCGCCGACTTGCGGAAGGCCCTCGGTTGTCCCGGGTCTCTACCGGGCCCAGACCCTGCTGCCGCGGGCAATCGAGGCCGAGGCCCGAATCGCCCACACGGTGTTGTTAACCGAGAAAGCGCTCAGCCGGGTGCAGAAGGAGTGCCTCCTCTTGGCTGTCGCTGCGGCGAATCGGAATACCTACTGCGTTACCGGCCATGCACGTTTCCTACAAGCGCTCGGCGTTTCGGAGGAACTGATCGACGCCATCGCTGTCGACTTCACGCAGGCGCAGCTTTCGTCCAAGGAGATCGACCTGTTGGCCTTCGGGCTCAAATTGAGTCGACATCCCACCTGGATTGGGAAGCAGGACGTCGATGCGCTCCGCAAGGTCGGGTTTTCTGACGACGCCATCTTGGAAGCGGTCCTCGTGACCGCCCTGACGGAGTTCCTCTGCGCCTTGTCGACCGGTCTTGGGGTCCGACCGGACTACGAGCCCCGCACGACCTTTCCAACGAACGAGACGCTGGCGGCATGGTCGCGTCACGCAACAGCGCCCGGTGCCCCTGCGGGCAATGCGGGGATGCCCCACCTGCACGCCCAGCCCCAAGACCCGGCGACTTTTGCGCCGTTTGCGTTTTTCCTCAAGAGTTTTGGGTTCGTTCCGAACATCTTTCGGGCGCAGACGCATCGCGAGGATGTGCTTGATGCCGAGGCGTTCGCGGTCGGCAACGTGCTGCTGACCGAGAACTTGTTGACCCGGAAGCAGAAAGAATCGATCTTACTGGTCATCTCCGCCGCGAACCTCAACACGTACTGCGTGGCGGTCCACTGCGAGCTTCTCAAGGCGCTCGGTGTTCCCGTGGAGTCTTCGGACCAGATCGCGGTGGATCATCACCAGGCAGGTCTGAGCGACGCGGACTGCGCCCTGCTTGACGTGACGCTGAAGCTGGCCACGCGCCAGGCGGAGTTCGGGCAGGCTGACATCGACTCGCTGGCGAAGCACGGCTTCTCGAGTGAGCAGGCCCTCGAAGCGGTCGTCATGACCGCGCTCACCAGCTTTCTGAATACGGCACAGATGGGTCTGGCCCCACATCCCGACTTCACACCATCTCGACGCTTCCCGATCGAGCCGAGCTCGGCCAATGGCGGCGAAGGAGGCGGGGCTGCGGAGGCTGTGAAACCAAAAGGCGCCGCGGAGCATCGAATGGATGGGGGTGTCATCGACGCCTCTAGACCGAGGCCCCCTGACGAGGATGGCGCGCTTGTCCAGAGGGCCCAAGCGGGCGACCTGGGCGCCTTTGAGCAGCTTGTGCAGCGCCATGCGCAGCGTGTGTATCGATCGATCCTCTGCATCGTCGGGAGTCAAGCAGACGCGGAAGACGCCGTGCAGGAAACGTTTCTCAAGGCGTTCCGGCACTTGAGCAGGTTTGAGGGGGCCTCTCGGTTCTCGACCTGGGTGACGCGAATTGCCATCAACGAGGGGCTGCAGCTCCTGCGTCGGCGGAAACCCTCCGTGAGCCTGGACGACACCGGTGAGGATCGGGAGTTCCGGCCGCGCAACGTACAGGCGTGGTCTGATGACCCGGAGCGGTTGCTCGCCCGGGGGGAGACTCAGACGTTGGTCAGAAACGCGTTGGAGGAGATCCCGTTGGCGTATCGGGTCGTACTGACTCTGCAGCAGATCGACGGCCTGCCGCTCGCGGACGTGGCGGAGGTACTTGGCCTTGGCCTTGGCGCGGTCAAGACCCGTGCCCACCGCGGTAGGCTCATGCTGCGTGAGAAGCTCGCTCCCCATTTCCTGGCGTAACCGAGGGTAAGCAGAGTGAAAACGTTAACATGTCACGACGTCCAAGAGGAGATCGGCAACTACCTGGATGAGGATCTGTCCCCGGACGTGCGGCGGGCGCTCGAAGCCCATCTGTCCACATGCAAGACTTGTCAGATCCTGCTCGACTCCACACGCAAGACGCTTCGTATCGTGACTGATAGTGGTACCTACGAGCTTCCCATCGAGACATCATCGCGTCTTATCAAGCGCATCATGGCGCGGGTGCGAAGTGAGGACTCGAAGCAGTAGACAATTTCTCCTATGCTCCGTTCTCGAGTATTCGTACGTACGCTCGCCACACGGGTAAACGCCTGCCACACAACGGCACGTATTGCATCCGCATTAAGCAGCAGGGACGAACGCTAACTCCATGTAGATTGAAGGAAAGTCATGATGAATCAAAAACTTCGCCGGACTGCGCTTGTACTGACCATCACTTTCGTGCTGCCGACAGCAACTTGGACACAGGATCAGATACCCACCCGAGAGGCCGTGGAGAGCTCGATCGCCAAGACGGAGTTTTCTCCGTACGTTGGCCGGGAGTATCCGACCAACGTCTACTGGGGCGAAACGCACTTGCATACAGCGGTGTCGGTCGATGCTGGCACGATGAACCGGATCGGACAAGAGGACGCTTTTCGTTTCGCTCGCGGCGAGGAGATCCTCACCACTCACGGCCTTCGAGCCAAACTGGGCCGCTCTCTGGACTTTGTTGTGGTCACGGATCACGCGGAGATGTACGGCTTGATGCCGCGGCTTCTCAAGGGCGACCCCGAAATCCTGGCGACCGAGAAGGGCAGGCGCTGGTACGACATGCTCATAGGCGGCGACCCCGACCAGGCGTTTGCCGCGGCGATGGAGATCGTGGCCTCGTTGTCCCAAAAAGAACCGCCCTTCGCAAATGACAAATCTGTACGCGATGCCTGGCTAAGCTATACCGCGCTGGCCGACCGATACAACGAGCCGGGTCGATTCACCGCATTGATTGGTTACGAATGGACCGCGATCGGTGGCTACAACCTGCACCGAAACGTTATCTTCCGCAGCGATGCGAGCGTCGCCAACCGCACCGTACCATTCTCGCAGTTCGACAGCCAGAACCCCGAAGACCTCTGGAACGCTCTATGCGACGACCGGCTCGCGCATACTCGTCCGCTTTTTTGGCGGGTGGGAGTTCGACGCGAACGACGCCCACACCCGCAGCCCCGCCCAGGCAGGTTACACCAAGGGTGTTCCCATGGGCGGTGATCTAAGGACCGCGCCAGCGGGCAAGTCGCCGAGCTTTATCGTCGCGGCGATGAAAGACCCTTTCGGCGGCAATCTCGATCGCGTCCAGATCATCAAGGGCTGGCTCGATGCTCGAGGCGAGCTCCACGAGCAAGTCTATGACGTGGCGTGGAGCGACGAGCGCGAGCGCGGCATCGACGGCAAGCTTTCGCCCGTAGGTAGTACGGCGTGGCCAACGCCGTCTGGACCAACACCATCGGCTCGACCGAGCTCATCACGGTCTGGGAGGATCCCGACTTCGATGCGAGCGAGCGAGCGTTCTACTACGCGCGGGTCATCGAGATCCCGACACCCCGTTGGACTGCCTACGAGGCCAAGCGCTACCAAATCGACATGCCGGACGAAGTACCGATGATCATGCAGGAACGCGCTTACACCTCCCCGATTTGGTATACGCCATGAGCTGACGCACCCCCAGAATGTCCCGGTGTTTACGCGTCAGGCTTCGCCTGCGGCTTTCCGATAGCACGCACGGCGTCGGCGCGGCCGACCTAAGCCCTTCTCGCGGAATATGATAGACTTTGCGCGAGCTCATCCCGACGGTCCATCGGCCGTCGCCATAAACCCCGAGCTTCGGACAGCGTTCATGACGAGCCTCTGGTTTCCTCCGGCAGCTCCCTCGATGGTCCTCTCCCTCTTGGTCTTGCACCTCGGTTGTGAAAGCGGTTAAGAGATGATCAACCGGTTCGGGATGCGGGACGGGGCTCAGCTGCGGACAGCGCTCGACGACATCTATTTGGGCAGGATCCTCGTCGAGGAAATGGATGCCGGCGAAACGGACCGGGTCCGGTAGTACACTGACTTGAGGAGACGACGAACATGATTCTCGGAAAGCTCTGGAGCGCCTTTCGCGCTCAACTCAACAAGATTGCCAATGTATTCTGGGAGGCGGATCCCATCGCCCAGATGCAGTACGAGTACGACGTCGCGGTCGAGCAGCTCAAAGAGGGGCGCCAAGGTCTCGAGATGTACCGCGGTCTGGTGGAGCGCGTAAATCGCCAGGCAACGACGGGCCGATCGCACGTGCAGAAGCTCGAGGCGGAAGCCAAGGCTTACCTCAAAGCCGGCGAGCGAGAGACGGCAGCGAAGTTCGCACTCGAGCTCCAAAAGGCCAAACAGGATCTCGAAGCCAACGAAGCGCAGCTGAAGATGCACGAGCAGGCCTATGAGAACAACCTCAAGAAGATCAAGCACGCCAACCACATGCTGGTTGACGTTCGGGAGAAGATCCGGAAATACGATGCCGAGCTCAAGATGAGCGCCGCGGAAGCCGAGATCGCCGCTCTCTCCGAGAGTTTCGAGATGAATGTCACCACCGATTTCGGTCAACTGGAGATGATCATCCAGGAGAAGATCGACAGCAATCGCGGCAAGGCGCGCGTCGCCGTCGATCTTTCCGAAAGAGGCGTTGCGGAGATAGAGGCCGAGGAGCGGATGCAGTCGGTTTTGGCCGACCAGGCGCTGGCCGATTTCGAGGTCGAGCTCGGTTTGCGATCACCGGAGACGACACCCGTGGCGGAGACCACGAAGGATCTAGGTCCCGCCAGCACCGAGGAACCCGAAACGGAAACCAACTGAGCTACCGAATCTAGTGAGGAGGTCCATGGATGTCTAACGGAAAACCCAAGCCAGGATTTTACTTAGGGATACTGGCGATCGTCGCCGGGCTGGTGGCGCTGGCCCTCTGGCGCTTCGGGGCGCTGTCGACGAGCGATGAGGGCGGCACCTTCACTCAGGACGAGCTTGCGCAGTTGAGCGGCGGTGCCGAGGCCGCGGACTCGGGCGGCATCACCACCGTCAAGGAGTACAACTACGTCCCCGCGACCAAGCTCCCCGAGGTACAGGGTATCTCCAACTACACCGAGATGAGCGATCGCACGGTCCGCTTCGCCATCAACGTTTGGGCGGGCTGGGGGCCGATCATCTACGCCAACGACGGATTCCGCGCCAACAAACTCTGGAAGACTCCGAGCGGGCAGGATTTCAAGGTGGAGCTGGTCCTGATCGACGATCCGGTGGCCATGCGCGACGCCTACGCCTCCGGCAGCGTCCATGTCGGCTGGGCCACCCTGGACATGATTCCTCTCTTTCTCGAAGGGTTGCGCAAAGACTCGCGCGTCATGCCACGGGTCTTCCAGCAGGTCGATTGGTCAAACGGCGGCGACGGTATCGTGGTGCGCGATTCCATCAAGACGATGTCCGACCTCCGTGGAAAATCCATCGTCCTGGCCCAAAACTCACCTTCGCACTTCTTCGCCCTAAACGCCTTGATTAACGCAGGCGTGCAGCCTGCGGAGGTCGAGTTCAAGTTCACCCAGGACGCCTTTCAGGCAGCGGCTGCGTTCAATGCCGACAAGTCGATCGCAGGCTGCGTGACCTGGGCGCCGGACATCTACAACCTGGAAGGCGTCGGCGGAAATCGCCTGCTGGTGACGACGGCCACCGCCAACAAGCTCATCGCCGACGTATGGTTCGCCCGGGCCGACTTCGCCAAAGATCACCCTGACGTTACCGAAGGGTTAGTGCGCGGCATCTTTGACGCGATGGAAGAGCTCAAGGTTCAGGAAGCCCGACAGAGAGTGGCCAGCCTCATGGCCGACGGCTACTCGATTCCCGCGAATGAGACTCTGGGCATGCTCGGCGACGCTCACTCCACCAACTACGCCGAAAACCGCGAGTTCTTCCTGAACCAGAACAACCCCACGAACTTCGAGCGCACCTGGAACATGGCCTATTTCCTCTATCGGCGGATCGGCGCGGTGACGGAGAAGACTCCCTTCGATCAGGTCATGGATTTCTCCGTCATTCAGAAGCTGGCGAAGGAGCCCAAGTATTCGACCCAGAAGAACGAGTACGACATCCAGTTCGCTCCCGCTACCGCAGGAACCATTCAGGGCGAGAGTGAAGAGATCCTCACGAAGACGGTGGTCATCCATTTCTTTCCGAACTCCTGGGACATGGCCAAGATTGTGACCAAGAACATCGACGGTCGAGAGCGCGAGGAGCTCTACGATCCCAACGTCGGCTTCGTGGTCGAAGAAGTGGGCAAGCTCGCAGGGCAGTACGGAGCGGCCCGCATCGTTATCGAAGGTCACACCGACGCTTCGATGAAGGGGAGAGTACCGAGGAACCTGGTTCAAGAGCTCGCGCTCAATCGGGCCAACGCCGTGAAAGAGTCAATCGTTCGCAAGTTTCAGACGCTTCAGCCGAATCAGTTCGCTGCTTCCGGCGTTGGATGGGACCGGCCTGCCGATCTTTCTGATGTAGGGAATCACGCCAAGAACCGACGCGTGGAGATCAAGGTCTACCCGGCGGAAGCGGTCAACTAGACCCAATCGGTGCGATTGGAATGGCGGCGAAGCTCAGATCAGCGCTCTTGTCACTTCGGGTCCGGCCCTCGCCGCTCATCGGTCGTCTGCTTGGCGCAGCAACGGTGGCGCTGTTGGCGTTGCTTTGGTGGCTCGCTACCCGCGCGGACACACCGGAAGCGCGGCTGATTTCTCCCGTCATCCTTCCGAGCCCGGGCGAGGTGCTGGGAAGCTTCGGAACTCTGGTCCGGGAGCGGGCGCTGGTTCAAAGCATCGCCGCTACGCTCCGTCGGGTTCTGATCGGCTTCGGACTCGCCGTCGTCGTCGGGGTTCCCCTCGGTATCATCGCCGGTTCCTGGCGCGTGATTGAAGCCGCCGCCGCGCCGTTGTCGCTTTTCGGCCGAAACATTCCAATCGCTGCGCTCATCCCTTTGACCATCCTGTGGTTTGGTATCGAAGAGACTCAAAAGGTCATGTTCATTTTCCTTGCGTGCATGCCCTTCATTTTCACGGACTCGGTCTATGCGATCGTCGGAGTGCACGAACGCTACGTGGAAACAGCGCAGACTCTGGGGGCGAGCGCGAGGCAAGCGGTGCTGAAAGTGCTCGTTCCTCTTGCTCTTCCCGACATTTACAAGAGCCTCCGAGCTCTCTTCGGCTTGGCCTTTGGCTACATCATGCTCGCCGAGCTCATCAACGCCGAGCACGGGCTGGGGTATCTCCTCAGCACCTCTCAGCGCCGAGGCCTGTCCGAGCACATCATTCTTATCTTGCTCATCATCGGGACGCTGGCCTATGGGATCGACCGGTTGCTTCACTGGTTCGAGCGAGGCTTGTTTCCCTTCCGCGCCGAAAGAGAATAGAGAGTGGTCGAGGACGACAAGAAGCAGTCAGCGGATGGCGTTCAGGACGACCTTTCCGTCCAGCCCGACGCGGCCACCGTGGTTGCGTTCCAGAACGTGACCAAGACCTTCAACCCCGGAACCGGTCGAGCCTTCACCGCGGTCAAGGACATCAACTTCGTCGTCCGTAATCGGCCCGGTCACGGTGAGTTCGTCGCCATTCTGGGACCTTCAGGTTGCGGCAAGTCGACGCTGCTGCGCTTGATCGCCGGCCTGACGCCTCACCATCCCGCGACCGAAGGTGATGTGCTGGTCGAGGGAGTCCCGGTGCCTGGCCCCGGTGCCGATCGAGGCATGGTGTTTCAAGACTACACCTCTTTCGACAATCGGACCGTCTTGGACAACGTGGCCTTCGGTCTCGAGTGCCGCGGCGTCGACCAGAAGGAGCGCTACGAGAAAGCCCGAGAGTGGATCGGCAACGTGGGCCTCGACGTGAAGCGAGACCAACACAAATTCCCTCACCAGCTTTCGGGTGGCATGAGGCAGCGAGTCGCGATCGCCCGCACCCTGATTCTCTCGCCTCGCATCATTCTCATGGACGAGCCCTTCGGCGCCCTCGACCCCTCGACCCGTCAGAACATGCAGGATCTGCTAGTCCGGCTCTGGCACGACCTGCAGGCTACGGTTTTTTTCATCACTCACTCGATCGAGGAGGCTGTCTACTTGGGTGACCGGGTCTATGTGCTTTCTTCCTCGCCGGGAACCATTCTTCGGGAGCTCGACGTTCCACCGCCCGATCGGCCCGCGCGGGAGATGCAGCGGACGTCCCAGTTCCTGGAGCTCGTTTTCGATATCCGCGATACGATCGAGACGCTGGAAGCCTCGACGCGCGCCGGGGATGATTAGAGAGGCAGCGGGCTAGGTCTCGACGATGTCAAGTTCCAAAACGGCGGGCGCGGGAGTCGGGCGCTACTTGAAAGAAGCGTTTCTCTTCCGTTGGAACCTGCTCTTGTTTCTGGGAGGTGCGGCCGCGTCCCTTCTCACCCCGTGGCCGGACGTTGTCTTTCCGCTCGTGGCCGCCGTGGAGCTTACCTACCTCGTGGGGCTGATCTCCTTTCCCAAATTCCAAAGGGCGATCGACGCCAAAGCTCGTCGCCGGGGGAAGTTCGATGCCGCCTCGACCACGCGAGCGAAGCCGCTTCGGTCCATCCGGGAGATCGTCGAAAGCCTTCCACTGGAAACGCGCGCTCGCTTCGAGAAGCTCCATTCACGTTGTCTGGAAATGCGAAAGATCGCCCACGGCGTCACAGGTCGAACGGGCTCCTCGGACGAGGCGACCGAAGACATTCGCACTCCGGCCTTGAACCGGCTCCTCTGGGTTTTTCTCAGACTCCTGGTCTCGCAAAGCGCGCTCACCCGATTTCTTGAAACGACGAGTGAGGAAGCGATCCGAGAGCAGCTCAGCACGCTGCGCGAGCATCTTGCCGCGGCCCAGGCCAGGGAAGAGGGCGGGGACGAGCGCATCATTCGCTCTCTTCAGGATAGCGTTGTCGTCAACGAGCTCCGGCTCGACAACTACGAGAAGGCGACGGGGAATGCGGAGTTCGTCGGCATCGAGCTCGATCGCATCGAAAGCAAGATCCGGGTTCTGACGGAAATGTCGGTCAACCGGCAGGATCCGAACTTCATCAGCAGTCAGGTGGATTCGGTGGCCGAGAGCATGCGCCAAACGGAACAAGCTATCAGAGAGCTGCAGCACATCACCGGCCTTCGCGACGACCTGGAGGAGCCCCCGTCGATACTGGAGTCCGACTTGAGAGAGGTTCTGCGCAGTGAAGCGTGACACGCAAGCGACGAAGAACGAGAAGCGACCGAAAGCCGAGCCGAACGGAGGCGACGAAACCACTCAGCTACCCGAGTGGTTTCCTCCCTGGGCCTCGCGCTTGTCCGAGCTCTACTTCTCGGGCACCACCTCCCTGTTCGTCCTCTACGGCAACACGCATGATCTGGTGCGAAGTGAGGATGGCACCGGCCGCCGCTACGGAATCCTGTCTGAGTTTCTCGCCGAGCAGCTTTTCGGCCGCTGGGACCTGGTCCTTCACTACGATCTGGGTCGAGGCCTGAGAGCTTTTGCCGGCCGCGATGGTGGCCGGCTCAAAGACATGGTGACGCTGGCCAACGAGAGGGTCGGTGACTTGACTGCGCTGCCCAAGGACGCTGGTAAGGTGCTACCTCAGCTGGACCGTTTCATCCAGCGCAACGTGATGGCCACGGAGGAGGATCGACTCAGCGTTGCGATTCTGATCGAGCATGCTTCTTACGTGTTTCCCAGTGGAGAACCGGGCCATCTGAGCCTTAGCGCTTCGACCCACGTCGTTACCTTGCTCAACTGGGCCACGTCTCCACACGTCAAGCACCTGAATATGGCCGTTGTCCTCGTGGACGAAAAACTCTCCGCGCTGAACGAGCGCCTCGCGGGCAATCCCCATGTCGCGGCGATCGAAGTGCCGCTTCCCGAGGAGGAGGAGCGAGCCCGGTTCATCGGCTTCACCACGGGCTCGCGCGAGCTCAGCGATTTTTCGGATTTCGGCGAGCCGGAGCTCGCCAAGCTGACGGCCGGAATCTCCCTGACCGACGTCAACGTCCTCATCCAATCGACGATCGAGTGCCGGCGACGGTTGGACGACAGCGTTTTCAAACGTCTGAAGAAGCGCCTCATTGAGCGGCAATGCCAGGGCCTCCTCGAGTTCATCGAACCTCGCTGGGGCTTGGACATGGTCATCGGACACGAGGCGGCGAAAAGCAGGCTTCGCGAAGATGCGGCGCTTCTCAAGCGAGGATTACTCCAGAGCCTTCCCATGGGCTACCTTCTCTGCGGTGCGGTGGGAACGGGGAAGTCGTTTCTCGCGCAGTGTACGACGGGAGAGATCGGCATCCCCTGCGTCATGCTCAAGAATTTTCGATCCAAGTACGTTGGCGAGACCGAAGGCAATTTGGAGCGCGTACTCTCGGTGTTGCGGGCCATGGGACCGGTGGTGGTGATCATCGACGAGGCCGACGCCGCGCTCGGCAATCGCGGTCAGAGTGGCGACTCCGGGACCTCGAGCCGTGTCTTCGCGATGATCGCCGCGCAGATGGGTGACACCCGCTATCGAGGTCGGATCCTTTGGATGCTTCTCACCTGTCGACCGGATCTACTGCCGATCGACATCAAGCGGCAAGGGCGGGCCGAAGTTCACGTTCCGCTCTTCTATCCTCGAGAGGATGCGGAGTTGCGGGCTCTGTTCGTGGCGATGGCGAGGAAAGCGGGCGCGAAGCTGGCACTCGAAGACGTTCCGCCGATCCCCCAGCTCGGACAGCTTTCGGGAGCCGATGTCGAAGGGATGGTGGGACGGGCCTTGAGGCGATCCCTTCTCGCCGGCGAGGACAAGATTACTCGGGACGTCCTCGAAGACGTGGTGTCACAATTCATGCCCTCGACGGCCGGGCTGGAGAAAGAGCTTCAAGAAACCGCGGCGATCCTCGAGTGTACCGACCGGCAGTTCTTGCCGGCAGATGTGCTAGGGAGGGTCCAAGCCGGGGGAGCCCGGGCGAAGCTCCAGGAGCGGCTGACAGCTCTCAAACAGTTGGTCGAAGCCCGATAGCACGAAAGAAGGCGACAGCGAGCGGTGCTGAGGCCGCTGCCTCCTGAACAAACTTACGCCTGGTGCAGCGCACCGTCCTGCGCCCTAGCGGCGACGTCCCCGCACTCTCCAGTGACGCCATCCATCATCGAGCGCCACGATCGCGTAAGGAATCAGGAGGGCTTCGCTCTCGAAACGAAACCGCATGTTCACGGCGAACAACGCGTAGACCAAAGACAAGAAGGCCCAAACGCCGATGGCGAGGGAGGGGGCTTCGGCTTCCGGACGCTTCCGGGCTCGCTGCCATCCGATCAGGATGAGCGGAAGCGTCAGGATCCACAGCGCGACATAAACTCGTGTCCAGCTCGCCGGGTACCGCCGGCCCACGCCTGGACGAAACGTCCATAGGTACACAAGTCGCCGGACGTAGAGCCCCGTAGCTTCCAGCGGGTGGTCCAAGGCGTGCGAAAGCGCGCTTCGACGAAGGCTGCGATCTCGCTCGACTTCGGATTGGGACGAGAAGCCGGGGGGCAGGAGGGGACTGATGCGATGAAGCGCGTCTTCATCGAGCACGCCATTGGCACCGTGATGGCTCCCCATGAACAGCGCGTAGCCGGAGGTTGTCGTCCCCGGTATCCAGGCACCCAGGGCAATGCGGTTTCGGATGAGCCAGGGCGCGAGGACGACGACCGCGATGGTGACCGCCAAGGCTCCGTGTCGAACGCGCTCCGATCGATCGCCGCGCGATAGGGCCCAGGGCAGGAGCACGACCGGAAGCACCAGGAAGGTCGTCCGCACGAGCGCGGCGATCCCCAGAGCCAAGCCGAGCTCGCCAGCCCGCCAGAGGCTCGGCAATCGGCCGTAGCGAGTCGCCGCCAGCAGAGCCAAGACGAGCGCTGCGGCTCGAAGCCAAAGAGGGTGATAGGAGAGCGCGTATGCGGCAATGGGTGGCCATAGGGCGACGACGATCGTCACGAGACCTACCGGAGCTCCGAGCCATTGATGTGAGAGCCGCCCAATGAGGAACGACGTCGCGAGCCACCCCAGAACCTGGAATGCGATGAGAGAGACGTAGGGGCGCGGGACCCATTTGAGGAAGGCGGCGAGCAGGAGCGTATAGCCTGGCTCGGCGTTTGCCGAGGCCTCAGGATAGCCGGCGAAACGATGAAGCGAGTAGCCCTCGGAAGCCAAAAGGTGCCCGGCGATCTCACCCGGCTCCCACGTCTCCGGAGCTCTATCGGGGCGTAGGTAGAGAAAGGCCACCAAAAAAATGAACGAGAGCGCGACGATAAGAAAAGCCGTCCGCGCCATCGTTCTAGTTAGTCTGACGCCGGCTGATTCTGATCGCCGGCGCCATGGCGACTGCCGCAGCGTGGACAATCCGTCGGCGAAAGACTGTCGTCGACTCGGTGTTGCACCGGCGTGAGCGTCTTGAGATACGCGAACATCGCTTTCAGATCGTCGTCTGTCTGGTTACCATACGCGATCCAGGGCATGGCGTCGTGAATTTTCCGCGCCCTGACCCAACCGGTCCGCATCATCTCGAGGAACAGATCCTCCGTATAATACGGAATGCCGCTCGGCGCCGGGGTAATGGTGACGCTGGCGACCTCCCCGTAGGGGCCCGTCAACACGAATCCGCCGGCGAAGTCCATGCCCGGAAGCGCTTGGCCCTTTGTGTCGGCCGGCGTGTGGCAATCGCTGCAGACCGCAATGCCCACGAGGTACTCGCCGTAGGCGACGGGATCGGCGCGATTCGGGTCGGGCACCGACGTGGTGATGGGCTCCGGGAGACCGTTGATCAGACGGTTCAAGGGGAATGGGATGTCAGACGGAGGGAGGGTCCGGCGCAGTGGCTTCAACGTTCGGAGATAGACGATGACGGACGCGAGATCCTCGTCGGACATGTATTTGTACTGGCGATACGGCATCAGGGGAAACAGCGCGCGCCCATCGTGGCCAATGCCCTCGCGGATGGCGCGGGCCAGCATGTCGTCGCTCCAGCGGCCGACGCCGGTCTCGGGTTCGGCTGTGATGTTCGGCGCCGTGATCCACGCCAGGCCCTCGTCAGCCCAGCTCCTTCCGCCTCCCTCGGTTCCCGCCTTTATGGGAAAGCCCGGCGACTGCCAGTCCAACTCCGAGTGGCAGAAGATGCAGCCGCTGACGGTTGTGGCCAGATACTGGCCGCGCTCCATGCGTTGCGGCGTCGGGTCGAACCGTCGTTCGGTAAGTGGCCGCGTGCGAGGGCCGATGATGGGACGAATGCCGACGAGTGCCGGGACGAAAGCCACGGCGACTAAAAGCAGCACAAGAACACACAACCCCGCGATCTTCAATTTCCGGCGCATTTGATTCCCTTTCGGCATGAAAACCGGTGTGCCGGCGTTCACCCATAATCATGTCCCAGCGTGCGAGCCTTCGCCAGGAAATCTGATCTACACTTGCCTCTCGGACAGGAGGCAGTCGTGTTGGAGAACACTGGTGGATTGAACAGCGTTGTTTCGAAGCTGAGAGAGCTCGAGTCTCGAGCTTCGGCGGCACCCTGGGAGGCGAAGGGGAACGAGGTCCCAAAAGCGAAGTCCGCGGCCGACGCGGAGCTCATCGCGTTCAGCCGCAACGAGCTCTCGCGGGTTCTGGAGTTCTTGGAAGGGGCGACGGAGGTCGCCGAGCGCGCGAACGTGCTCCTCGTCAATGCTTATTCGCTCCCCGCCGACGAGCTGGGGGTGCGACTCAATTCGGAGGATGCCGTCAAGCTCCAGTGGGCGTTACGCAACGTCGGGATCGGCGACGACTCGGGAGAGCCTTGCTTCACCGTTTGAAGTCGGGTGCCTTTACACAGAGCCGATTCTCCCGATAGCGTGGCCCGGGATCCACACCTCCGGGGGGGTGCAATCGTGCGGATGCAATCTTTTCGTATCCTCACGCGCCAAGTCCCGACACCTTCACAGCGGCGATCGAATAGATGCGCTGTCCCGACGATCGGTACTTTCGCTCGAAATTCGACCCTACGAGCTCGTCTCCGTCGGCCGCGGCACGGATCTCGAAGGGCGCCTGAACGAGGGTCGAGCTCTTGATGACCCTTTCGATATGCGCGAAATAGTCCTCGTGGTCCGTCGCGATCTGCAGGCGAGTGCCGACCTTCATCTTGTCGGTCAGGAGTGCCACGAAGTCTCGTTGGAGGAGACGGCGTCTCCGGTGGCGGGTCTTCGGCCACGGGTCGGGGAAATGGATGTGTACGGCGCTCAAATCGTCATCAGCCAGGTGAGCGGTGATGAACTCGAAAGCTTCGGTCAGGACCACGCGGGCGTTCTCGCGTGCCGCGCGGCGGAGCCGATCCGCGGCGTAGATCCAGTACCTGCGGGCATACTCGATTCCGAGGAAGTTGACCTCCTGCCGAAGAGCCGATTCCTTCAATAGGAAGGTGCCCTTGCCGGCTCCGATCTCTAGCTCCAGCGGTCTGCGGTTGCCGAACAGGCTCTGGCTCGTCACCGGCCCCTCCAGATCCTTTGCCTCGATGCCGAACCGGAGGGTCTCCGGGCCCGTCATTGGTACCATCCCGGCTTCCATGTTACGCTACGCCTCGTGGTGGTACGGAAACACCAGTCTCGCGGAAGATCCCGCGTTTTGAAACCCTGAGTTCGCCGAAAGAAGGCCCCCTGACCCGCCACCGATTGAAAACCAAGCCTTTTTCTGTTTGGAGGAGACGTTCTTGAGCGCGCAATCATCGAAACTTCACGCCATGGCCGAGGAAAGTGGCATTTCGTGGATTACCATGGTGCCCTGGTTGAGTGTGCATGTCGCCGCCCTGGCCGTGTTCTGGGTGGGCATCAGTCCAGTGGCTGTAGCTATCTGCTTCGCCCTGTACTGGGCACGCATGTTCGCCATCACGGGCTTCTACCACCGATACCTCTCACACCGCACCTATAAGACGTCTCGGTGGTTTCAGTTCCTCTTTGCACTACTCGGCAGCTCTTCCACTCAGAAGGGGCCCCTATGGTGGGCGAGCCATCACAGGCACCATCATCTCTACTCCGACAAGGAGAACGACGTCCACTCGCCAAAGCAGAAGGGTTTCTTGTACGCCCACTTCGTCTGGGTTTTCGATCGTGCCAACACCAAGACCCGAACGCGGCTCGTGCCCGACCTGGCCAAGTATCCCGAGCTTCGAGTTCTGGACCGCTACGACGTGCTCGTGCCGACGCTCCTGGGAGTCATGTGTTTCGGACTAGGTGTCTTGCTCGAAGCGATAGCGCCTTCGCTCGGAACGAGCGGTTGGCAGATGCTCGTTTGGGGATATTGCATCTCGACGGTGGTGCTGGCGCACAGCACTTTCACAATCAACTCCCTTTCCCACCTTTTCGGTAGGCGTCGTTTCGAAACGACCGATACGAGCCGCAACAACTGGATCCTCGCTCTTCTGACCATGGGTGAGGGATGGCACAACAACCACCACCACTACCCTACGGCCGCACGCCAAGGTTTCTACTGGTGGGAGATCGATTTGACCTACTACGGTCTCTGGTTTCTGTCGAAGCTCGGACTGATCTGGGATTTGAAGAAAGTTCCGACCCGCATCTTGTCCGAAGGCCGTCTCTCCAAGGAAGGGATAGCCGCCGCCTGAGTTCCCCGGGAAAACCTATCGGCCCACCAGCGAAACGACCGTCTGGCGAACGGTGGGCCATGCGGAGGAGCTCGGAGCAATGAGCTCGAGGTGGCCTGCTCCTTCGACGAGCGTCCAAGCGACCGTGTCTCCGGCGCGCTCGGCGGCGGTCTGAAAGTCTTCGCCGAAGGCCGCGGGCACGTCTTATCCCGGAGCGAGTGGTCCTTAGGACGCCGGCCTGCGGGCCTCGGAAAGATTCTCGAGGACGAGGGAGGCGAAGCGCCCGTTTTCTCGTCTTTTATGAGTGGAGTGAGGGCAGGTCAGGGGAGGACCCATGCCCGACACGAACCCATCGCCCACCATTCAGAGCGCGATCGAGGAATTTGCCCGGGAGCGCCAGCAACTTTCCGAGAATCAAAGCCGGATCGTTCAGCGAGTGCTCTTCTTTCTCGCGCTCTGCATCAACAACTACGGTCACCGAAATCTCGACGACGAGGAGCGCGATGAGTGCGAACGACACTTCTACGCGCAAGGGGAGGCGCAGCGCCACTTCTTCGAAGTGTTCGGGCCGGAGAAGCTATTGCCCGAGCTCGACTTCTTTCGTAGGGCCTATCTCAAATCGGACGTCCAGACGACCGAGCAGGTGGAGAAGAACGCCTCATCCGTCGTCACCGATCTTCGGCAGTGGCTGGTCGCCAAGGGTTATCTCGACCACGAGACTCTGGCAGTGGAGGAAGCCCGCGCCATGCGAAGACAATCGAGAATGCGGCAGGCTAAAAAGGTCAAACGTCAGCTCGATGTATTAGTGGAAGTCGAGCGCCTGCGAACGGCGAGCGGCGATAGTTTCGTCCCCTGCGACCACCACCGCATTGCCCGAATCGACCCTGGAAAAATTTGGCTCCGAGTCTATCGAGGTCCCGCTGCCGAGCGCATTGGTCCAATCGACGTGCCGCGGGAAGTGAGTGAGACTCTCGAAGTGGGCTGGAGCCTTTGTGCGGCACTGCATCTGGTTGGGCGGAGGTGGCGGCTCGTGGAGCTTTCGGAAATCTACCCTCGGGGATAAGACTTCCGCCGCCGAGCAAGAACGAGCGGGACGGTGTCCAGGCGCTTCGCAAAGAGTCTCGCAGCCTGAACAGAGCTCAGCTGCTACCGACCGCCGCTTATGCGCTCTATCTTAACAGGCTGCCTGGCAGTAAACTCGTCGACGCATGTCGTTTCGCCGAGACCGGCTTCTCGTAATGTGGCTCCTGACGGCCTTCGTAGTCGCCTACGGCTCGTTCTACCCGTTTCGTCTCGTCATCGGCCCCGGAGCGCGAGCCGAACGGCTCGCAGAATTCTGGACCTCGTTCGAGCTCGGAAGCCGCGGCGACGTTCTCGGCAACATCGTGCTCTTCGTGCCCTTTGGCCTTCTAGGGATGCTGGCGCTACGAACCCGAAGCCTTGCCGTTGTTGCTCTCGGCACGGTATTCGGTTTCGCGCTCCAGCTAGGACAAGTGCTCATTCGCGGCCGGATTCCCGCCCTCGGCGACGTTCTCTGGAACGGGATGGGGACCTGGCTCGGTACGGCAATCGCGTCGCTCGCCGTGAGCCGATCGTTC
Organism: Candidatus Marinacidobacterales bacterium; assembly: GCA_965247365.1. Taxonomy (GTDB): domain Bacteria; phylum Acidobacteriota; class Vicinamibacteria; order Marinacidobacterales; family SMYC01; genus CBDFHB01. Next base: position 5,373,142 of record CBDFHB010000002.1, on the reverse strand, counting down.
GCCGAGAAGAAGGCTCTTCCGAGGCCTAGCTTCCCCCTACTCCTCGCCTTGCTCTGGATTGCATATCGCCTCTTTCCCTTCGTGCCCACACTCGACTGGCAGGACATCAAGGACAGTCTGAAGCCGCTCCTGCTATATCCCCGCTCGGGTGTCCTGGACTTGATGCGAAACACCGCCGGTTGGCTCGTCTTCGCTGTCCTCTTCGAAACAGTGGCGGTCCGTCGGTTCGACCCTCGTCGCCTCCTTGCGGTGGTGGCTTTCATCTTTGCGAGCCAAGTTCTGATCGTGCGGAACTCGCTCTCGGCTGGAAACGTCGCCGGCGCCGCCCTCGCTCTCGCGATCTGGTGGGGCGCAAGAACGCGCCACCTGGAGACTCGAGCGGCAGCGATCTGCCTCGCCCTGACCGTCTTGCTCATGGGACTCGAGCCGTTCAGATTGGAGCCGCCCTCGTCGTTCCATTTTCTTCCGTTCCACGGATTTCTCACAGGCTCGATGTTCTGGAACTCGAGCCAGCTCTTCCTCAAGCTCTACTTCTACGGCGCCCTCCTTTGGCTTGCGACGGGCTGTGGGCTTCGCCTTCGAACCGCCACCGTCGTGATCGCGACCGCACTCTTCGGCATCGAGTTGTTGCAAACCATGCTTCCGGGTCGAACTGCCGAGGTCACCGACCCGATTCTGGTTTTGCTGGCCGCTGGAATGATGCGGGCCCTCCCCTCAAAGCACGATCTCATTTCTTGAAGAGCTTCTTGAAGGGCCAGCCCCAGAGGGTCCGGGAGCTCTTCGGGTCGAAACGTTCTTTCGAGAGGCTCGATCCGAGGTCCACGAGCATGCCGTAAAAGACGATCCCACCGAGCATGATCGCGATAGCGGCGACGGTTTGCATGGAGCTCATCGAGGACCCGTCGGGCGCCGCGAGAGCAAGCCAATCCCAGACGAAGTGAAGGGCCCAGGCGACCGCGAACGTCCTGGCGAGCACAGGCTTCCAGCCAGCGACCCCCGTCCGTGCCATCCCGACGCCGAAGCCCGCGATCCCTCCCATTATGAGATGACCGAACAGGCGCACGAGCTCCACCGGGAGGGTGAGAACGTTCGGCTCTGCGAGCAGGTTGAGAATATACAGAGACTCCTCGAGTCCCATTCCCAGGCCGACGAAGGAGCCATAGACGAGGCCGTCCATAGGATCGTTGAACTGACGGGGGAAGACCACGGCGATCCCAAACACCACCGCCAAACGAGTGAGCTCCTCCTCGAAGGCCGCAAGCGCGGCCAGCCCTCCTATGGTCTCCGTGAGACCCAGCGTATAAAGCTCCACGGTACCAACGAGACGCATGGCGACGGTGCCGAGGCCGATGGCGAGCAAAATCATGTACCAGGGCTCGCGCTCGTAGAGGTCGTAGCGATAGACGAGGAGCACCGCGAGGAGAGCGGAAAGGAGGAGCGTGACGTAGAGTGCCATGAGTTCGTGAAGTCTCGTGCCCTGTAATCAGCCGGCTTTTGGCACGAATCCGGGGTGGTAGCGGGGGGCGGACTTGAACCGCCGACCTAAGGGTTATGAGTCCTTCGCTCTAACCACCTGAGCTACCCCGCCATACGTAGGGAACTAGATATTGTAGCCGACGCGGATAGCCGACTCAACGGCTCTCAGTGATCCAGGCTAGCCATCCCCCTATCCAGTTGCTATCATTTCTAGAGAATCACGAACAATCGAACCCCTGGAGCCTTCCGTACCCGGAGAGGCTTCCCTGATTTTTGGCGGCGCGGGCATCGCGGCCGTCGAGGAGTATCGCCATGGAAACGATGACCCAGGATGAGCTCAACCTCGAGAGCGTCACGCCGGCACTCAAGGCATGCCCGCTCTTTCAGGCCCTCAAGGACGAGCACTTCTCCCAGATCCTCAAAATAGGCGAGCACCTTCGTTTCGTCTCCGAGGAAGTCATCGTCGAGGAGGGAAGCGACGCCGAGGCGTTCTTCGTCATCGTCGAGGGCGAGGCGGCCGTTCGCCTGAAGGGTCCAGCCGGCGACTCCGTCGAGCTTGGCCGCATCCCGAAGGGCTCGACCTTCGGAGAAATGGGCCTTCTTCTCGGAAAAAAGCGCACCGCCTCGGTCGTGGCGCTTACCGACCTCACCGCCCTCAAATTCAGCTCCAAGGGTTTCGACACGATGTTCCAAAAGATCCCGAAGTTCGGCCTCGGTCTTTCCCAGGGGCTCGCACACCGGCTGAACGAAGTCTCGGTTCAAATCCCGCTTCCCCAGTACGACATGCGCAAGGGCTCACCCGAAGCGGAGGTTCTCCGGCTCCTGCCCAAGGAGTTCTGCCAGCGACATCGTGTCCTGCCGCTCGAGGTTGACGGCAACGTTCTGACGCTTGGAGTGGTCGATGACCCCTCGACGAGCGTCGTGAGCGCCGTCCGACAGCACGTCCCTAGCATGGAGCTCAATACCGTTCGTACCGATCTGCCCTTCTTCAACGACGTGATGCAGACGCACTCCGGACTTCACGCAATTCCCCAGGGTCTCGCCGAGGCCGAAAAGGACAAGCCGCGCTCGCCGGAGCTCGACGAGCTGCTGAAGCAAATGGTCGCAGAGGGTGCGTCGGACTTGCACTTGTGCGCGCATCACAGGCCCCGCTGGCGCATCAACGGCGACATGCAAGAGGTGACAGATGGACCCGTGCTCGGGACTCAACAGGTCTTCGAGCTCATAAAGCCCGTCCTCACCGAACGGCATCGCGACGAGTTCGTGAAGACGAGCGACGCGGACTTCGCCTATATGGTTCCCGAAGTGGCCCGGTTTCGCGTGAACATGTATCGGGATCACAACGGAGTCGGCGCCGCGTTTCGGCAGATCCCCTCACAGATTCTCACCATCGAGCAGCTTGGCCTGCCGGAAGTCGTCAAGCAGCTCTGCGAGATTCCGAAGGGTCTCGTTCTCCTGACCGGACCGACCGGCTGCGGAAAGTCGACGACCCTCGCCTCGATGGTCGACTACATCAATAGGACCCGCAAGAGCCACATCATCACGCTCGAGGATCCAATCGAGTTCCTGCATCAAAGCGACCAGTGCCTCGTGAACCAGCGTGAGATCGGAGGACATACCAAGAGCTTCGCCCGCGGCCTGAAGTCAGCCTTGCGGGAAGACCCCGACATCGTACTCGTCGGCGAGATGCGGGACCTCGAGACGATCTCATTGGCGCTGGAGACGGCCAACACCGGCCATCTCGTCTTCGCGACCTTGCACACCAACTCCGCCGTCTCGACCGTCGATCGCATCGTCGATCAGTTTCCCGCCAACGAGCAGGCGCAGATCCGAAGCGTATTGTCCGACGTCCTTCGCGGTGTCATCACTCAGACGCTGGTGAAGAGGAAAGAAGGTGGTCGTGTCGCTGCTCTGGAGATCATGGTGGTGAACCACGCGATCGCGAACCTCGTCCGAGAAGCCAAGACGGTGCAGATTCCCAGCATCATCCAGACGAATCGGGCCGGGGGCATGCAGCTTCTCAACGACGTACTCGCCGAGATGGTCGAGGGTCGCAAGATCGAGCTGAAGGAAGCTCTCGCCCATTCCGCCGACAAGAAGGACCTCGAGAGACGTTTCCGCAGCGGTTTGAGCATCACTGCCGACCCGCAGACCACAGAGCGGTTCCGAGTCCATGAGGTCAAGTCGAGCTCCCCCGCCTATTTCGCCGGCCTCAAACGAGGTCAGATTATCGTTGAGCTCGATGGAAAACCCGCAAATAACTACTCCCTCGACGAAGCGAGACGCTCGCTGCGCGTCGATGGCAGTCACCCCATCACCGTGCTCGAGAGCGGAGGCAAGAAGGTCAAGTTCAATCTGGAGCTCCCGAGCATGTAGCCAAGTTCTCTCCTGGCGCTTGCCGAGCGGGACGCCCCCCCAAAACAAGCGACGAGGCGTCCCGCTCTCTTTTTGCCTACTCCCAGGCGCGCTATACTTCAGCGTTTGCACTTACGACGATGAAGCAAGAATTCCGCGACGCCATGGCTCACCTCGAGAGCGAGCACTGGTGGTACAAGGCCAGACGCGAGATTCTCGAAACGGCAGTCGAACGCTTTGCCGGCGATTCCAGACTTGCTCTGACGGTGGGCGTCGGCGTCACCAAAGAAGCCGAGATGCTGTCCCGGCGTGCACGCCTGGTCGCCATCGACCTTGCTCCAATCGATCCCCGTTGCCGCGAGATCTCTCTCCCGGCCCAGGCCGACGCGACCGCGCTCCCGTTCAAGAACGGGACCTTCGACGCAGTTTTCATCTTCGACGTGCTCGAGCACATCGACGCGGATACGCGGGTGCTCGAAGAGCTCCATCGCGTGCTGCGCCCCATGGGCAAGCTCCTCGTCACCGTGCCGGCATTCCAGTTTCTCTTCGGCCTCCAGGACGAAGTGAGCCACCACAAACGCCGCTACCGAAAGGGTCCCCTCAAAGAGCTCGTTCGGGGCGTCGGCTTCGAGATCGACTATGCGACCTACTTCAACACGTTGCTCTTTCCGCCCATCGCCGCCGTTCGCCTCTTTCGGCGACTCTTTCCAGCGGACGCCGAGGCCGGGAAAAGCGACTTCGACATGAGGTTGCCCGGCTCCATCGAGGCGGTCCTCGAGAAACTCTTCTCATTCGAGCGGCACGCCATCGATCGAACGAGCCTTCCTTTCGGCATCTCCATTCTCTGTTCGGCGCGACGCGTCTGACGTCGAGCGGGCCCACCGAATCATGAACTTCCAAGACGAAATGCGTCGGCGACGGACCTTCGCCATCATCTCTCACCCCGACGCCGGCAAGACGACGCTCACGGAGAAGGTCCTCCTCTATGCAAAGGCAATCCACCTGGCGGGGTCGGTGAAGGCCAAGCGCGAGTCGCGAAAAACGATTTCCGACTGGATGAAGATCGAACAGGAGCGCGGCATTTCCGTCACATCATCCGTTCTGCAGTTCGACTACATGAGAAGGGCGCTCAACCTCGTCGATACTCCCGGCCACGCCGACTTCTCCGAGGATACGTTCCGGACGTTAGCGGCGGTCGATTCCGCGGTTATGCTCATGGACCACGCGAGAGGAGTCGAGACTCGGACGCGCAAGCTGTTCGAGGTCTGCCGCATGAGGCAGCTCCCCATGGTCACCTTCATGAACAAGCTCGATCGTCACGGCCTAGACCCTCTCGAGCTCGTCGACCAGGTTCGCGAAACACTCGATCTCGAAATCGCGCCGCTCAACTGGCCGCTGGGTATGGCGGGTGACTTCAAGGGAGTCGTGGACCTGCAGACTCGTGACGTCCTCCTCTACGAGGGCGACCGTCGGGGGAGTGAGAGCGTGAAGGCCAAGCGAATACCGTGGAACGAGGCGGAAGCCCTGCTGGGCAAGGCGACCTTCGAGCACGTACATGAGGAGCTGGAGCTCATCGAGCACGTCGGGGACAAGTTCGACCACGCACGGTTTCTCTCTGGCGAGGTCAGCCCGCTGTTCTGGGGTTCAGCGATGAACAATTTCGGCGTGGAGGAGCTCCTTCGCTACCTGGCCGACCACGCGGCCGGGCCCGGCCCCAGAAAAACCGAGGACGGCGAGATGGTCGACCCGGAAAGCGAGCGATTCACCGGCTTCGTATTCAAGATCCAGGCGAACATGAACCCACGCCACCGAGACGGCATCGCTTTCCTGCGGGTCGTCAGCGGAAAGTTCCAGCGGGGTATGGACGCGGTCATCGGTCACTCGGGAGAGGTGCTGCGACTTTCGAAGCCCCACAGCTTCCTCGCCCAGGAGCGCTCGCTCGTCGAAGAGGCCTGGCCGGGGGACATCGTCGGCATCTACAACACGGGGAAGCTCCGTGTGGGTGACACTCTAGCCGCAGACGGAGTTCTCAGATTTGCCGGTATTCCCAGATTCGCGCCGGAGCACTTCGGCCAGCTTCGCCTCGCGGACCCGCTAAAGCGCAAGGCGCTCGACTCGGGTCTCGAGCAGCTTGCGCAAGAGGGCGTTATCCAGCTTTTTTTCACTCCCGGCCACGGTCGGCAGAACCCTTATCTCGGCGCGGTCGGCATGCTTCAATTCGAAGTGCTCAAGGAGCGGCTCCGAAACGAGTACAACGTGAACGTGCACTTCGAAAAGGCGCGCTTCACGCGGGCCCGCTGGGTCGGCGGCAAGCCCGAGGCGCTCGAGTGGCTTCGCTCGACGCACGGCTACCGCGTTCTCGAAGATCGAAACGGACGACCCGTCGTGCTCACCGACTCCGAGTGGAACCTCAACTACGCCCTGGAAAAAGCTCCTGGTCTCGAGTTGTACGACGTCGAGCCACTGTGACCTCGACCGAGGACAGCATCCGACCGGTCGGTACTCCGGCCCATCAACGCTAACGCTCGAACGGCACGCCACTTATCCCATATCGACTCCATTGGCATCGACCTTGCTCTCTCTTGGAGCGAGCCTAAGGAGGACTACGATGAAAACAAGGTTGTTTTTGACCATTCTTATTCTGACATGTCTACCCCTGGTAGCGCTCGCCGACACGGAGCGAGACGCCGATCTTCAGACCAAGGTCGCCGACAAGGTCAGTGACGTCACGCGGGACAACGGCCCCTGGGTCGAGGTCATCGACGGCGTCGCGAAGCTATCCGGGAAAGTGCCTAGCGTCTGGGCGAAGAGCGAGGCCGTCGCGCGCGCTTTGGACGTCGATGGCGTGTCGACCGTGGAAGACAATCTCGAGATCGCGTTCGGCGAGAGCGACGAGAAAGTCGCGGAAGAGGTCGCCAAGACCGTGCGGCGTTACTCTTTCTTCACGCTCTACGACGACGTCAATTTGTCCGTCAACGAGGGTCATGTGGTCCTTACGGGCCAGGTAACGATGCCGTTCAAGTCGGACGCGATCGGGACACGGGCCTCGAAGGTCATGGGGGTACAGAGCGTGACGAACGAGATCGCGGCGCTTCCGACGAGCATCGAGGACCAGAGACTTCGCTCGACGCTCGCCTATCGGATCTACGGCGATTCCTTTTTCCGGACGCTCGCTTTCAGGGCAAACCCGCCGATCCACATCATCGTCGAACGGGGCCACGTCGCCCTCACCGGCGCGGTGCAAAGCAAGCTCGAGAAGCGAAAAGCCGAGCACATCGCCCGATCGACCTTCGGCGTCTTCTCCGTCGAGAACCGCCTGCGCATCGGCGACTAGAGCTCTGACAAGCTGACTCCTACGTTTGCCGCCCCGGCTTCGGCCGGGGCTTTTTTTTTGGCGGGACGGGAGTCAGAACCGCGTCTTGTGCGATCATAGAAGCCTCATGAGCTTGATCTCGAAGCTCACCGCCGCCCTACGCAAGAAGCTCCATGAGCGTGAGATCGCGGAGAGCCTCCTCCACTTCGAACGTCACACCGGTTCGAGTCCGGAACGGAATCAGACGTTCTCCGACGCGGGCAGCTTTCGTTCTCAAGTCGATCGCCTCTTCGCCATTGGCAACCTGTCGGAGACGAGCGAGCTCAAGCGACTCGCCGAAGGCGTAGTCGCCGTCACCCTCTCGAACCGATACTATCGAGCGGCGGACTATCTATCGGACATCGCCGACGATCTCGAGCGTCATACCTTCCTCACCGGGGAGCCTTTGGGGGAGCCGCCCCTGACGGAGCCTGGCGAAGGTTACGCCCGAGAGCTCAAGCTCAAAGCCATTCGAGAAGCTTGGCTCGTTCCGTTGAAAGTCGCCTCCATGGAGCACGCGCTAATCACCTTCGAGCGGAACGTCGGTCGCGAGCTTCCCTATCGCGCTTTCGAGCAGTTCGAGCGGAGTGTGGCGCGTCTGTTTGCGCTGATCGGCGAGAGCGAGGTCCGGTTCGTCGAAGGGTATCTCGAACGCTTCTTCGAGAGCTGGCCACGCCTGGAGGAAGCCCAGCGACGCTCGCCCGCGCGCGTCGTCGCTGAAGCGGTCGAAGGGCTTCAAGGACGATTGCTTCCGGAGGGCATCGCTGGACTCCGTACGCGACGAGCCGATCAGCCGTTGCGTCTTTCCACCGTCGTTCACGCGGAGCGTCAAGATCTCCTCATCGCGTGCCTGAGTGTCCTGGAGCATTCGTGAGGCCGCCACGCTTCCGCTTCGGCCCGTTCACGCTATCGCCCTCGAGACGCCTGCTGCTGCGCGGCGACAAGGAAGTCCCGCTCATTCCGAGATACTTGGACCTGCTCCTCTTGCTCGTCGCGCGGAGAAACGAGGCCGTGTCCAAAGACGAGATCTTCGACTTCGTTTGGAGCGACGTCATCGTAACCGATGGGGCTCTGACGCAAGCAGTCCGGATTCTGCGAAAGAGTCTCGGCGATCGGGCGAAGGAGCCTCGTTTCATTCGCACCGTTTCGCGTCACGGCTACCGTTTCGTCTATACCGACGTCATCGAGGAGCCCGATGAGCTCGGGGCGGAAAACGGGGGGCTCGAGCAGGCGGTCTCGCGTCTTCTCGGAGCGGAGATGCCGGCTACGGAGGAAGAGGAGGAGGAGTTGCGGGAAGCGGCCGAGACGGTGCTCCGCCTCGGTGGCGAGGAAGCATTGCAGCGTCTCGAAGGCCACCCGGTGGCTCGCGCCATCGTTAGAGATGTCCGGTGGAACCTGGCCGAGGTCGGGCCTGTCTCCCTGTCTTCTGTGGGAGCGATTCGGGCGCTCGTAGGGCTGCGCACTCGAGACACCAGCGGACTCGTCCGGCGCCGCTGGGTCGGCGCGACCCTCGGGGGGGCGGCCAGCGGACTCCTGGGCGGGTTTCTCGGCGGGCTCGTGCTCATGGGGGGACCGGGCGCGACCGCCACTTCGAGCGTTCTGGTCGCGCTTCCGCTCGTCGGCCTCGTCGTGGGAGCGCTCGGCGCGTTCGGTGTGGGAGGGGGACTCGCTTGGGCCGAGGCGCTCGTCCGGTCCTTCAGAGGCGTGGCACTCGTGACCCTTGGGGCGATGGGTGGCGGGCTCGTGGGTGGGTTGGCTCATTTTGTCGGACGTTTCACAGTGGAGGGGTTGTTCGGACGCGATTTGTCGCCCGTCGCGGGCGGCTTCGAGGGACTGGTGATCGGTGCGGCGATGGGAGCGGGATACGCTCTGGGAACTCCTCTGAGCCAGGGCGGCATGGCGACGCCGCGCGGTTGGGCCCGCCTCGGAGCGGCGGCCGCGGCCGGTCTCGCAGGCGCGGTGGCCTGTCTGCTTCTTGCCGTGACGGGCCATCACCTGGGCGCCATGAGCATCGACCTCATGGCACATAGCTTCCCCGGATCGCAGGTTCGGCTCGAGCCTCTTGCCCGCCTCCTCGGCGAAAGCCACCCCTGGATTTGGACGCGTGGGGTCATCAGTGGCTTCGAGGGCTTCCTGTTCGGCGTTGGCCTGGTGTGGGGGCTCACCGGACGCCATCGGACGCGGACCTCGCAAAACGGTGGTGAATAGTGCGCCCTTACCCGTAAACTAATCGCCCGACACAAACTTCTTGCGGGACCCTTTCAGGAGACTCTTGAAATGAAACTACGTGCGTTTTCGGTCATGGTGCTCTTCTGCGGCAGCCTGGCTTCGACGGCGGCCGTCGCCCAAGACGAAGAAGAGAAGAAGCTCGGTTGGGCAGACAAGGCCGAGCTATCCCTGGTTCTTACCTCAGGCAACTCACGGACGAGCACCTTCGGCTTCCGCAACGATCTTTCACACGACTGGGACAGTGCGAGACTTCTGATCGAAGTTGCCGGGCTCCGAACCGAGACCGGTGTCATCACGAGGACGCCGGTCGGATCGTCACGCGATGACTTCGAGGTTCAAAAGAGCGTCGTCAAGGACGTCACGGCCGAGAACTACCTCGTGCGAGGGAAATACGATCGGAACCTGACCGACCGATTCTTTCTCTTCGGCACGGGGGGCTGGAGCCGCAACGAGTTCGCGGGCATCAGCAATCGAACTTTTGGCGCGGGTGGCGTCGGTAACATCTGGTACGACGTCGACTCGACCCGGTGGCGCACCGACTACGGTCTCAGTGTCACTCGAGAGGAGGGAACGGTCGCCGAGGTCGAGTCCTTCGCCGGCCTGCGACTCTCCTCGGACTTCATGCGAAAGCTTACGGGGAATACGACTTTGACCAATATAACGATCGCGGACGAGAACCTGAATCAGACCGCTGACTTCCGGCTCGATTCCTTGACCGCGCTCGCCGTGGCGATGAACGCGCGCTTGGCGCTCAAAGTAAGTCTTCAGTTTCTATTCGACAACCAGCCGTCCTTCATCGAAGCGCCCTTGGAGTTTCCGCCAGGAAACACGCTGGATATACTCGTGCCCGTTCCTGCGGACGAGTTGGACACGTTTTTCTCCGTCGCATTGGTGGTGAGCTTCTAGCGCGCGGCTGACCCCAATCTCAGGGCACCCTCACATTTCCCTCATTTCAGAGCGTGCGGCGATCGGTAGTCTGGTCCGCATGAGACTTCCACAGTTCACGCACGAAAGAACCGAAGCGGACCTCAAGCTCTGTCACGATCGCGTCGACCTCGTGACGCGACAACGGGTTCAGTTCATCGACATCACCGGGCTCGTCCGGGAGCGGGTGCGGCGCTCTGGCGTCGCCTACGGCGTCGTCAACGTCCACACCAAGCACACCACCACCGCCGTCGTTCTCAACGAGAACGAGGACCTTCTGATGCGGGACTTCGAGGATCGTCTGGAATCCTGGGCGCCCCGCGACGACGCCTATCGGCACAACGACCTCGACGCGCGGCGCTTCCAACGGATGGCTCCCGACGAGAAGCCGAACGGCGACGCCCACGCTCGAGCGCTCCTGCTCGGCGCCTCCGAGACGTTGAACATTTCCGAAGGCATCGTAGAGCTCGGGGAGTGGCAGCGACTGTTCCTCGTGGAGCTCGATGGGCCCAGGTCTCGGACGCTCTCGATTCTGGTGATGGGAGCGCTACCCGTGATTTAATCACTCACACGTGAAAGTCCTGGGGATCGACATCGGAGGGACCGGAATCAAGGGAGCTCCGGTCGATATGAGTAACGGCGATCTTGCCGCCGAGCGTCAACGCATTCCCACTCCCAGTCCCTCGACCCCCGAGTCGGTCGCCTCGGTAGTCGTCGAGATCGCACGACACTTCGATTGGAAGGGTCCGGTGGGTTGTGGATTTCCCGGAATCGTCGACTCGGGCGTCGTGCGCACGGCGGCCAACGTCTCGAAGAAGTGGATCGGCGCGCCCGCAGCCGAGCTCTTCGAGAAATCTACCGGGTGCTCCTTCACGATGGTGAACGACGCCGACGCGGCGGGCCTCGCCGAGATGCGCTTCGGCGCTGGAAGAGAGCGAAGCGGCGTCGTCTTGATGCTCACCTTCGGAACCGGCATCGGAACGGCGCTCTTCCTGGACGGGAAACTCGTGCCGAACGTGGAGCTCGGCCACCTCGAGCTCGACGGTCGCGAGGCGGAAGATTGGGCCTCAGAGAAAGTACGCGTCGAGGAGGACTTGAGCTGGAAGGAGTGGAGCCGGCGGGTGAACGTCTACCTGAATCGCATGCACTCCTACTTATGGCCCGATCTCGTCATCGTTGGAGGCGGCGCGAGCAAGAAGTTCGAGAAGTTCAGCCGATATCTGTCCGTACCCTGCGAGATCGTTCCTGCCGAGCTACGCAATCGGGCCGGGATCATCGGCGCGGCACTCGCCGCTGCGGAAGTGTAGTCATGTCGAGATGCAATCGAACAATCGAGCCGGAGGACGCGCAGCGCGGCCGCATCGTGGGAGCGGGCGGTATCGCGTCCGAATCGGGGCTGAGCCTTCGAAAGACAGCGGCGTAGCGCTCGCATTGCTCGGCCGAGAGCTCGCGCGGGGAGTCGCCGAGCTGGCCCAGGGCCACGAAGCCCAACGATTCAGTCGCTTCGGGAAGCTCGCCGGCCCCGATCATCAGGATGGCTTCTGCCGTCGTCGTGGCGGCAGCCGCGGTTCGATTCTGGGCACAGGTCCAGATGACTTGATTGGTCTCGCCTGAGCCCGGCGACGTGAACAAGAGGAACTCGACCGTCCGGCAGTCGGACTCCGGAGTCGAGGACCGATAGGTCCAGGAGTAGGTCCGAAGCGAGGTCTCGAGGTCGAAGATCTCGTCGACGACTCGCTGAAAGGAACCCGCCCGTAGCAAGAAGCGGAACGGTCTCCGCGGTACCGCCACTCGTCCGACGACCTCGACTCCCTTGGCGCTCTGCTCTTCCGACGCAATAGCACCTTTCTCTAAAACATCACCGAACTCGTCGACGAGCGAGATGACCAGCTCATCCGACAGTGGTCCTTCGATACGCAGCTCGAAGCTGTGCTGCTTTCCGGCTTGTAAGCGGCCGGAAACGGGGCGGCTGCGCTCGTGCCCCGGCCCGCCTCCCGTTTCGATGAAGCCGACCGTGGGGCAAGAAGTGCCGGTCTCCGCTTTCGCGGAGAACTGGTAGGAGCCGCTGCCCGAGATGCGCATGTTCCACTCGCCGGCGGCGGGGGATGAGATCGTGTAGATCGCGCCGTTCTTCGTGACGGTCGCCTTGATTCCTTCCACTCCCGCTTCGATGGAGCTCCCCTCTGGATCCATCGCAGAAAGCCCGAAGGCTCCATCTTCTCGACCCGAGCTCCCAAGCAGGGCGAGGCCGAGCGTCGTTACCGATGTGTCGACGGAGATTGAAATCTCCCCGCCGCCGTCGAGGACGCCGATCTGCTTCCAGATCGTACACGGCAGACGAGTGCCCTCTAGAAAGGCTGTAAGGTCGGTGTCAGGTTCCAGAAACAGTTGATCGCCGCCGCTCTTGCGCGCGACGTTCGCGTATACGGACTCCCCCTTCTCGTAGTCTTCGAGCTTGTCCGAATAAGCCCGATCCTCCAGATTCGCCCAGTGGAGGTAGAGCGCGACCAGGATGACAGCGAGAAAAAGCGTGAGGACCACGACACCCTTGCGACCCATCATGGCTCGACGGCCAGCTAGGCGCCTTCGACGACGACGAACTGTCCGTTTGCAGCCCCCGTGCGCGCCTCGATGGCCTTCTGATACTCGGGCGAGCGGTAGAACGTCTGAGCTTGCTCGACGCTCGGAAACTCGACGACCACGATGCGTCCCCGCTCCTCTGGCCCTTCCAGTGTGACGGTACGTCCACCGCGGGCGAGGTAGCGGCCGCCGTATTGCTCGATGGCGGGGGCCGCGAGCCTCTTGTAGGCTTCGTAGGCATCTGGATTCGTAATCTGAACGCGCACGATGAGATATGCGGACATATCGTCTCTCCTCCCAAGACCCGCGCTAACGAGCCCCGTCACCACGCCGGAAGCATAACAGACACCGAGGCGAACTTTTTGACGGCTCGAAGCGATTGATGCGCTCCGGTTGGTCGCCACCCGTCACGTTGGCCCTTTGGGTTTCGACTCTTTCGACGTTGACGGCCCGACCCGAGCGCGGTATCAATGACCCGAAATTAAGGAGATGCTTCATGCTACACCGCCGCCTCGCTATCATCTTCCTGTTCCTGGGCGCCTGTGCGTCCGAGCATTCCGGACCGGATGCACCAGAATCCGCGGAAACGACCGAGAACTACGCCGATGTGGTATCGCTGAGCTGCGATCCGGGCAACGGCGGGATCGACCTTCCCGAAGGCTTTTGCGCCATCGTCGTGGCCGATGAGATCGGTCGGGCGCGGCACCTATGGGTCCACGACAACGGGGACATCTACGTGGCGCTTCGCTCGTCGGAGGGAGCGGGGGGCGTGGTGGCGCTGCGCGACACCGACGGTGACGGTCGCGCCGACGTCCGGGAGCAATTCGGGGATCACTACGGAACTGCCATCGAAATTCACGACGGCTATCTGTATTACGGGACCAACGACTCGATTCTTCGCTACGAGATGACCCCGGGCGCGCTCGTGCCCGAAGGTGAGCTCGAGACGTTCATCGGTGGCTTTCCAGAACAGGACACACACGCGGTGAAGCCGTTTGCGTTCAACGATCAAGGCCATCTCTTCGTGAACGTCGGCGCACCATCCAACGCCTGCCAGGAGGAGGCACGCACGAAGGGCTCACCGGGTCAGAACCCCTGCACACAGAGGGAATGGCAGGCTTCGATCTGGCGTTTCGAGACGAATCGAGCGGGCCAGACCCAGAAGGAAGACGGCTATCGCTATTCGAACGGCATCAGAAACTCGGTGGCGATCGCCTGGCATGAAACTTCGAAGGCCGTCTACGTCGTGCAGCACGGACGCGATCAGCTCGACACGCTCTGGCCCGAACACTTCGACGCGGAATACAACGCAGAGAATCCGACCGAGGAGCTCCTGAAGCTCGAGGACGGCGCCGACTTCATGTGGCCCTATTGCTACGACGACGCGCAGGGAAAGAAGATCCTCGCACCCGAGTACGGGGGCGACGGGAAAAAGGTGGGCGACTGTGACATGGCTCCAGAGCCGCTCGCCACTTTCCCTGGACACTGGGGTCCGAACGATCTCATTTTCTATAACGGCAACCAGTTCCCCGAGCGCTATCACAGCGGCGCCTTCATCGCGTTCCACGGGTCATGGAATCGTGCCCCGCTACCGCAGGGAGGCTACAACGTCGTCTTCGTTCCCATGAAGGACGGCGCCCCCTCGGGCGAGTGGGAGGTCTTTGCTGACGGCTTCACGGGCGCCGATGTGCTCGAGAGCTCGAGAGACGCACGCTTCCGCCCCACGGGCGTGGCCGAGGGACCCGACGGTTCGCTCTATGTCTCCGACTCCGTGACTGGCCGGATCTGGAGAGTCATCCATCGCCCCTGATTGGCGACGACGCTTAGGGTCAGATTCGCCAGACACAGCTCAGCGAAGTGCCGGCCATCAGTTGGGGAAAAGCTCCACCAGGGCCAGGCGCGTTTTGGCGTGTAGTGCAGAACGCACTTTGCAATGTCATTCACCGCGAGGAGGAATCGGTGGAACATGCGACGAAGTGGATCGCTGACAAGACTTGGAAATCACGCCGATTTATGCGACAAACTACGAATTCACCACACACAGGTCGGTAAGTTGGATCACGAATGCGGATCGGATGACTCGACCCACCCGGGCAAGGGAGTGTCGGCCGCCAGCAGTCCCTCTTCCTGAAGCTCCTTCCATAGATCGGTCGGGATGGGGTGGGACATCATCGCGACGTTCTCTTCGACCTCGGATGCACTTCGAGCCCCGGGGATGACGGCAACCACAGCTGGGTGGCCGAACGGGAACTGAAGCGCGGCCGCCTTGAGAGGCACGCCGTGCCGGAAGCAGACGGCTTCCAGGCGTTGTGTCTTCTCGAGCATGTCCGCGGCGGCGGGCTCGTAGTCGAAGTGGGTGCGGCGCTGACTCCCGGTGGCGAGGATCCCGCTGTTGTAGGGTCCACCGATAATGACACTCACTCCTCGCTCCGAGCAGAGCGGCATGAGCTCGGCCAGCGCGCTTTGATCCAGAAGCGTGTATCGCCCGGCCACCAGGATGCAGTCGAAATCTGCATCCCTGGCAAAGTCGCGAAGGGCTTCCCACTGGTTCATGCCGACGCCGACGGCCTGGACCCGTCCTTGCTCCTTCAGCCTCGCCACCGCCTGATAGGCTTCCAAGAGGGCCTGCTCGTAGTGAGCGTCCGGGTCGTGGATGTGCACGATGTCGAGACGATCAACCCGCAGCCGTTCCAGGCTGCTCTCGAACGAGCGCATGACGCCGTCCCGGGTGAAATCGAATACCGGGTTGTACCTGGTGGCGTCGCGAAACTGATTATCCTCGATGGAGACGGGATCGCAGGGGATTAGCACACGTCCCACCTTACTGGACAGGACGTAATCCCCGCGGGGGTGGCTCGCCAGATAACGACCGAAACGCTCCTCACACCGTCCATGACCGTAGTAGGGTGACGTGTCGTAGAAGCGAATCCCGGTACGATAGGCGGTTTCCACAGTGTTGCGCGCCTCTTCCTCGGGAACGCTCTTGTAAAGGCCACCGAGCGGGGCGCCGCCCAGTCCGAGCCGGGGAACGGTGAGCCCCGTCTGTCCGATCTCGACGCGCTCGAACGGCTCCACCGCACCCTCTCTCTACGGAAAGGCGGCCTTGATCGCCTCGAGTGCGACGCCGAGCGCCGACCGGGCCACGGCGTCAAGCTCGTTCTCCGGCCCTTCGATGTGGACCGTGCGGTGGACGTGGGTGAGACTTCCTCCCGGCTCGAGCGCGGCCGCCGGTGAGGAGGACTCGAGCTCGTAAAACGGTCCAAGGGGAGGCACCCCCGGCTCCGGCGGCCCGTCGTTGTAGCTGTTCACCGCATCGCCCCGGTAGGGCTCGTCCTGAATCCCCCACATGGAGTTGACGTAGTCAGTCGCATTGTCCGGCAACGTGTACTGCACCAGGGTGAGAAGGCGTCGGCTCTCGTCGTAGCTCCCCATCACGGGTCGTGCCCGGGCGGGGGCGATGCCGATCTTGCTCCGGTAGAGACCATCTCCCCGGAAGAAGAGCGCGTCATCCCGCACGACCAGGCGCTCGGCAGGAACCTTGCCAAAATAGGCGTCGTTGACGACGGGCCCGAGCGAAGCCTCCGATCCTGGCCGGAACGGAATCACGACGGTCGTTTCGGGAGACGGGTTGAACATGCCGAGAATCCACACTGAGAGAAGCCCGGACTCCTTCGTCCATGGGTCCGGTCCGGTGTTGGTGATCGTATTGATCGATTCGAAGGCGACGAATCGGCTGTCGTGTATCGCGTCCAGATCGAGACCCTCGGGCCGGCTCAGAAGCCGCACGGATCGCTCCACGCCGAGCTGCAACCGGGTCCCCGAGTAGTTGACGAGGGTCATCCCTTTTGTGAAGCGAGCTTCGCCCTCGGCCTGGCTGGCGAGTTCCCAACCGCCCCAGTCGATGGGCTCCGGCACTTGCCAGTGCTCCAGATCGAAGGGGTCGCCGGGTGCGAAGAAGATGGAGAACTGCCCGCCCTCCGGGCCGAGCCAGAAGCGATCTTCTCCACCGAACACGTTGATGTGCGGCTGCCGGTCGCCGGAGGCGATGGCTTTCCGGTGGATCCAGCCGTAGCTCGCACCGTCGGGACCGCCGGCGGTGCTCGTCATCACCCGGCCCTGGTAGAGCGGCACCACTGCCAGCTGCGATTCACCGTCGGAAAGGACGACCACGTCCGTGTGCTCCCGCAAGAAAGAAACGTCGTCTCCGAAACTCACAACTTCGTCCTCCTGCTCGCAAGCAATGGCGAAGAGAACCGCGCCGATGACCAGTTTCTTCATGGTTTTACTCGCTAAGCCTGCAGAAACGGGCGCCGTTGTCGCCGAGAATGGCCGATTGCTCTTCGGTGGAACACTCCCCGACGAGTAATAACACTTCGGTGTAGGGCGCTGCCAGTGTGCAGACCGGCCAGTCAGAGCCGAACATGACTCGTCTTCGAATGACGTTGCACTCGCCCGGGTATGCTCCTATCCTTCGACTCCATGACCAAGTGGATTATCGCTCTGTTTCTAGCGTCGCTCACATCCGCCCAGGAGCTCGACGTCGTCATCGAGGGTGGACGTGTCATGGATCCGGAGACGGGGCTCGACGCGGTTCGAAACGTCGGTATTGCGGACGGCACGATCACCGCCATCTCCGAATCGCCGCTCGACGGCCGCGAAGTCATCGATGCCGCGGGGCTCGTGGTGGCGCCGGGATTCATCGATCTCCACGCCCACGGCCAGGACCCGGTCAGCAATCAATCGCCTTCAAGCCGCCGACGGGGTCACCACGGCTCTCGAGATGGAAGTCGGCGTTTATCCGATGGGCGACTGGCTCGCTTCGCGCGAAGGCGCTCTCATCCACTACGGCGCGACGGTGGGTCATTGGCCTGCGCGCGCCAAGCTCATGGACGGCGTTGCTCTCAAGCATCTTCCGACGCTTCCACCGGACGAGCAGTCGAAGCTCAACGATGGCCAACACGCTTACAAGGAGGCCACGGACGAGGAGAGCCGACAGCTCCGCGTGATGCTGGCCGCGGGATTGGACGAAGGTGCGCTCGGGATCGGATTCGGCTTGACCTACACCCCGGGCGCCTCGCGTGTCGAGATCCTTCAAATGTTCGAGCTCGCCGCCGAGCGCGGCGTTCCGATTTACATTCACGTCCGTGGAGAAAACTCCGGCGGAACGTTGGGCGCGTTTCAAGAAGTCCTCTCGAACGCAGCGTCCACCGGCGTCTCGGCGCACATCGTCCACCTCAACAGCAGCTCCGGCGAGCTGGTGAAGGTCACATTGGGGATGATCCGCGGGGCGCGCGAGCGGGGGCTCGACGTCACGACGGAAGCCTACCCGTATACCGCCGGCTCGACCCTCATCCAATCGGCCCTCTTCGACTCTTGGCAAGATCTCACGGACGCGGAGTATCAAAAGCTCCAATGGCCGCTGACGGGCGAGCGTCTCACGACGGAGACGTTCACGAAGTACCGTGCCGAAGGCGGGTGGGTCATCATCCACGGGCGCAACGAAACGACCAACGAATGGATTACTGCACAGCCGGACGTCATCGTTGCGAGCGACGGCATCCCCTTCCTCTATGGACCCGCTCACCCGCGGGGCGCCGGCACCTATGCGCGCGTGCTCGGCCGCTACGTGCGCGAGCGCCAGGCGCTGGGCCTGATGGAAGCGATTGGCAAGATGACGATCCTTCCGGCGCAGAGGGTCGCAGGCGCAGCTCCGGCCATGAGAAAAAAAGGCCGGGTCCAAGTAGGCGCCGACGCCGACCTCGCGATCCTCGATCCCGCCACGGTCCTCGATCTGTCGACCTACACGAAAGGAGACACCCCCTCGCAAGGGATAATCCACGTGCTCGTCGACGGGACGTTCGTTCTCAGGGATGGGGAGCTGGTGGAAGGCGTCAGCCCGGGCCGAGCCGTTCTCGGTGGAAACTTAGACATTATGTATTGAGCCTGCCCAACCTTGAGAACGTGGGTTAAGCTTTCGGCTCGCGAAAGACGAAGGCACAGAGCCACAAGCAAGGAGGACAGGCCGTGGAAGAGTATAGCGGATACGTTGGATTGGATGTTCACAAGGACACGATCGCGGTAGCGGTGGCGCTGCCGGGTCGGAGTAAACCGAAGTCGCTGGGAATCATCGCGAACACGAAGAAGTCGGTGCTCAAGTTGATCGACAAACTGTCTCCGGACGGAGAAGTCCTGAGCTTTTGCTATGAGGCTGGTCCGTGCGGCTACGAGCTGTACCGTTGGATGAAGGAGAGTGGCCACGACTTTGACGTGGTGGCGCCGTCGAAGATACCGAAGAAAGCTGGGGAGAGGGTGAAGACGGACCGTCGGGACGCGGTGAAACTGGCGTCGTTGCATCGTTCTGGCGAGCTGACAGCGGTGTGGGTGCCGGACGAAGAGCAAGAAGCGATGCGGGATCTGAGCCGAGCTCGAGAAGAGATGAAGCGAGTGGAGCTTCAGTTGAAACAACGTCTCGGTGCGTTCCTGCCACGCCACGACAAGAGATACACGGCGGGCAAGTGCAAATGGACCCAGAGGTACTACTGCTGGTTGTCGGAAGTGAAGATGGAGTTTCCGGTCCAGCAGATCGTGCTGGAAGAGTACGTAGAGGCGGTGAAACAAGCAGAGGGTCGGGTAAAAGGCTTGAACGAAGAACTCGCGAGAGCCCTGCAGGGTTGGACCCTGAGGCCGGTGGTCGAGTCGTTGATGGCGCTACGTGGGGTCCATCTCGTGACCGCGATGTCGCTGGTCACGGAATTAGGTGATATCAGCCGATTCGAGTCGCCACGTCAGTTGATGGGCTAGCTTGGCTTGGTCCCCTCTGAACACTCGAGCGGCGGCAAAGCCAAGCGAGGTGGGATCACAAAAACCGGTAACGGTCGTGTGCGTCGGCTGTTGGTCGAAGCGGCGTGGTGCTACCGGTTTCCGGCTCGGCGTAGCCACCACCTGCAGAAAAAAGCGGAGAAGGCGAGCCAGGAGGCGCAGTCGATCGGGTGGAAGGCTCAAAAGCGTCTCTGCCATCGTTACAATGCCCTACTCCGTGGCGGCAAACACCAAGGACAGATCACGACGGCGATCGCGAGAGAGTTGAGCGGGTTTGTTTGGGCGATCGCCTGTGAAGTCAAAGGAGCCGTCGACTCATTCGGCAGCATGAGAAACAGGAAGTGAAACCATCGCACCGATGTGGCCAGGGCACGAGGAGCCCGGTTGGAGAATCCTCGTAATTTCCTAGGAGACTCCCCAACGGGGAGAACACTCGAACTTAGACAGAGGCAGCTCCGCGACGAAGGCATGTCAGGCGTTAACCAACACGCGGATATCAGGTTGATTCACCGTCGCTTCAAGCTGCTCGTGCCCTGACCAGGTGAGCGTGGGAGTTCGGATGAAATAAAAACAGATCGTGCCGGGGCTTGACAGTTCAATACATATCAGGGAATTAGATCCCGGTCGCTGGTCGTGAACGGGTGGAATTGCTCCCTACGGAGTGCGAAAGGGGTTTTCGGTGGCGCGGGTAAGGTTCGAGGGCTTGGGTATCGGAGGATAGAGGTAGAGGCTCCTGCGCCGAGCTCTCTAGGCCATCACGCGGAAAAGCAATGTACGATGGGCCGGCCTCGTGGTCGGGGAGGGCCCCTCTCGTGATCGTGTTTTATCGCTAGCCGCTAGCGGATCAACAGAGCGGGGTCACCGAAGAGGTGATAGATGCTGAGGAGCTCGGGGAACGCTCCGGTCTCGACGTAAGCTTCTTGGGCGCCGAGCACGGCGTCGCCGAGTCGCACATGCCGGCCGGAGTAGAGCTCGTCGAGCATGGCTTGATGGAAACGCTGAGCCGGCGTGTTCAAGCTCAGACCGCTCGGCGAGAACGCGGCGATCGCGCCCTTGTTCTCGGCTTTCACTAGCTCTTCCGCGAGCGAGCCGAAGTACGGGAAGTGGAAGTAGCCGTTCAAGCAGTTCATCGTCAAAAGCAACGGCTGACGCTCTTGAGGTGCGAGCGAGCTCAACTGTCCCGTGTTGAAGAGGTTTTCGTCAGCCCACAGGTGGATCCCGCCGTGGCCGGTGTAGCTCATCAGCGACGCACCGCTATCGAACGCATCGATGATCCGAGCCTTGGTCGCGCTCGCTCCGAGCTCGCTCAGGTAGATGCGCGTCACCTCCGTACCCGCGGGCAGCCGGCGCGCCGCAGCTTCCGCATCGGCAACGAAATCGCCGGCAATATCGGGGTTGTCCGCGACCAGGACCGCCGGACCATCGAGACCATAGTCGTTCGACTCCCACGCCAGGATCTTCTTCACCATCGTATGGACGTCTTCGACGGTGGCTGCCGGGAGTCGCCCGAGCGCCACGTCCGGTAGAAGATCGTCACCGTTCACCGCCGCCAACGTCGGGTCCGACGCCGTCCACAGGTACGACGTCTTCACCATCAACGGCGGCACCGGGTTCGGGCGTCCGAGCTCTCCGTAATCCTTGTAGTCGTAGCTACCATCTCCCAGAAGAACGACGTAGCGCAGCGACGGAGCCCGCCACTGGTGGTACGCGTACTCCAGGAAGTTTCGGATCGCTTCCGGAGTCGACTCGCCGTGACCGAACTCGACATAGACGTCTTCGATGGCGACACCCTTCGATACCAGACCTTGCTCCGCTCGGTGGTTGATAAGCGGCTCGGCCGCGGCCACGAACGCTCGCGGCCCGATCACCACGTAGTCCGCCTGGTTGCGCGTGTTCGCGAGCGTTGACGCCGTCGATCTTCGCACTTCCGGCGCCCGCACCGCGGTCGGGTCCACCACCAGGTAGGTCTTGTTCGCTTCCACCGCGAAACTCGAGCCACCGACCAGCCAACGCGGTATCTCGCTCATCTCGAGCACGTGAGCACCCGCGCTCACCGAGGCGACGTTCGCGGTTCCGCTTGCGCTGAACGTCCCTTCGAGCACGCCCGCTTCGGCAACCACCTGCCGCGGGTATTCCAGCGCGAAGCGGTCCAACATCACTGTCGAGTAGCTCGCTTCGGTATCGCCCACGTTTTCCAGTTCGAGCACGTTGGCGCCTTCGACCAGCATGCCAGGTGCGAGCTCGGCCGAGACCTGCTGCGGCGCTTTGCCGTTCCAGCTCACCTCCGACAACAACGTGCCGTTCACGTACGCTCGCACGTGGTGGTCCGGCAACGCCGGGGTATCGCTCGTGCCTTGCAGCCACACGTCGAGCCGGCCCGGCTCGACCGTGCTCGCGAGCGACGTCACTTCGAACGGATAGCTCTTGGTCACTGGAGCCATTAGTAGATCCCATAGCCACAAGTCCGTCGCATCCACGAGCGCCGCCTGATAGTAGCGGTTCACTTCCTGCTGGTGACGGTTCCAGTACAAGTTCGTCCCGCTACCCAACGGTCTCGCATCGACCGACTCCATCCGCGTACCGGGGTGGTCTCCGCTCGCGAGCTGCAGCTCGTACACCAGTTCGTTTCCGTACGGGTTCGCATCGGCTCCTTCGCCCACGAAGTACAGCATCGAGCCCAGCTGGAAGCGGCCCGTCGCCGGCTCCACATGGAACGCGACATCCTTACCCGGGCGGCTCAGACGCAGCGAGAGCACTGGGAGTCTCCCGCCGGCGCCGAAGACCTCTTCGTAGCGGACCCCGTACAGGCCGCGCTCGGTCGTCGCCAACCGTGCCAACACGTCGAGGCCGGTCTCGAGCTTCCGTGCGCGCCGGCGGCCGCGGTTGCCCTCGAGGCTCCGCTCCGACGGCTCCACCCCGCGGAACGACAGCCGGACGACGAGACGTCGCGCCAGGTACAGCTCGCTCGTCTCCGCGACCCAGCGCAGAGGTGCCATTTCCACGAGGGCCTTCTTCGATTCACCCTGGAATGCCACGGTGACGATTCGTGCGGCTTCGGCCGGGAACAGGCCCTCGGCCCTCGCGTTCATCCTGCGGCGACGGCGAGCCCTGACCGTGCCGCTCGGGTTCGCCACCAGTTCCCGTAGCTCCGAGGAGACGTCCCACGCCCCCGTCACCGCTTCCATCCGACCTCGAACCGAGCGCAGCTCTACCTTGCGTCCCGCGCGTGCATCCACCCAGTGGTGCTCCACCGGGATCGACGGCGTCCCCGCTTGACCGATCGCGTCGAAGCCCGGGATCTCGAGCGCTACCGAACCGTCTTCTTGGGGTACCGCGTAGAATCCTTCGGTTGTCAGCTCGAGGACGATGAAGTTCCTACCTTGCTTGACCACTCGAAGCCCGTTCGCACTCGGGTCTCCGTAAGTGATGCGCGTCGTCGGGCCGGGTTCCGTTTCAATGGGCTCTTCCCGAAGCGTAGCTCCTGCGTACGGCGTGGCTGAGACCGGCCCGTGCATCTGCGTTACACCCGTCGTCTCGATGTCTTCGAGTTGGTAGTAGTACGTCACCCCGTTCGCGAGGCCTTCGTCACGGTAGCTATAGCGAGCACCCACCGGCGAGTTGCCGAGACCCGGTATCACGCTCGGCGTGATCCGCTCGTACGGACCTTCAGCGCTCATCGCGCGATGCAGATGGAAGCCGAGGTTATCGAGCTCGCTGCCCGTCTCCCACGTCACCTCCACCGCACCGTCCAGCGGCAGAGAGTCGAACCCAATCAGGTCCACTGCCGTTGTTGCCATGATGTCGTCGGCGCCGATGTCCCACGGGACTACGCGGCCGCCGCCATCGATGTCGCCATTGAAGAGGCTGGACAAATTCTTGCCCGCGTCGACGGCGGTGTTGTCCGGGTCGTCCAGGAGATGGAAATCGCGACCAGCGATACTTTGAAAGATGACGAAGCCGGGACCCGGGCTCGGCGTATCGGTGGGCATGATGCCGTTCAGATTACCGACGTTCCCGAGCTCGGCACCGGTGCCGCCTGGGGCCGTAGCGGAGCCGTCACTCGCCAAGTTGTTGTTAGTCGTCATCGTTCCGTCGTTGTGAAAGCTTCCAGAAGAAGCATTTACCGAGATGACGTTCTCGACGGTAGCAGTCGCGAGTGCCTGAACCTCCACACCCTCAGCACCCGTCATGTAGAGGGTGCAACTTTGAACTTCGACCCCCGTCCCGCCCACACGAATTCCGTCATTGCCGACGTCGTGCAAAATGCAGTTTCGAAGGCGACTGTTGTTCCCAAGGATTTCGATGCCACGGATTGCGAGATTGTGGACCAAAACAAACTCAAAAAGACTGTCATTGCTGGCACCGGTGGTATTGACTCCGTTGGTCCCGCCGACGTTGTTGCCATCCAGCTCGAGCCACTGCACTCGGGTGAAGGCCTGACGGACGTCGAGAATGTCGATGCCTGAGCTCGCGACGAGAGTCACTCCGGCACCCTCGGTGCCCAAATGGCGTTGGCTCACCCCGCTTGCCACTTGAGACGCTCCCGCAGCACTAAGCGTTAAATAGTGCAGCGCGTCCGTGGTATAGCCGCTGACGCGCGTTCTCGCGGATACGGAGAACGCGGTGTCGTTGTAGCCAACCCACGTGACCCGGAAGTTTCCGCTCACGAGGTTGGTGGTGCCGAGGTACGGCCCGGTGCTCGAGTTGTCCACCGCGTCCTGCCAGGTGTTGAAGACGCGTCCTATAGTGTTGACGGCCGCCGGCCCCGCGTCTGCCGGCATCGCGCCGGTGACCGTTCTCACGTCGAACTCGGTCTGGCTCGTGACTTGACGGATGTAGACGTCGGTACCGCCGCCGAAGTTGATGACGTCGCCAACGCCGATGTTGCCGGTCTGTGCCACGTCGAGCGTCGCGGTGCCGTTGACGATAGTGATGTTGGCCGAGCCGGTCATCAGGTTCGCCATCGACGTTCCCACGGAGTAGAAAACGTCGATGAGGGGTGACGCGCTGGTCTCATCGGCACCGACATCCCACGCCGCCCCGATCGGACGCGACTCATCATCGATGTCGTTGGTGAAGTTCCCCGAGAGGTCAACCCCGGCATCGATAGCAAGAGCACCAACGATCAGGTGAAGGTCCCAGTTCACTTCGTCTCCGGGTGTCACGTTGACGAACATCGCCGTTTCATCCGCCGCCAGGAACGAGCCCGGGCCGGGGTGGGTTCCATCCTGCGAGATGTTGTTGGACCAGGAGCCCGTGGACACATTGAAATCGGTTCCGTTACCCATCGCGACGGTATTGGTCACGTTGACCGTAGAAGCGCCACCATCCTGGTCGACCCCAATGAAGCATCCGTAGATAGTCGTGTTCTCCACCGTCACGGTATCGTCCGGTCCGTCTCCTTGGATGCAATCCGACTGGCCGTCGTAGATGATGCTGTTCCGAACGGTAACGTCGCTGGTCGCGGGACCGTTGGCAATCGAGATGCCGTCGTTGCTCGTATTTACCGGATCATCGAAATCGTGAACGATCGCGTGACTGATGAGGACGTTTTGCGCCCCGACATCGATGACGTGCTCGTCCGGCAAAACGCCCTTGACTCCGGCCACCTCGAACCATTCGAAGCGCGTGTAATGGTCTAACAGTTCCACCACGCCGTTCGGTGTGCCACCGCTATCGATGACGACGCCAGTGCCAGCGACGCCGGTGTGACGCTGGCTAACACCGCTCGCGACCTGCGCTCCTCCAGCAACTGTCAGGGTGATGTAGTGCGCGGCGTCGGACGTGTAGCCATCGATGGTGAGTCCCTGTGTGAACGCCGCGTCGTTGTAGGCGACCCAGGTGAGGCGGACGTTCGCCACGACGAGGTCCGACGTGTTGAGATAGTTGAGACCGGGAGAGCTCACCTCTGCATCCGTGAGGGTGTTGAACGTGCGTCCGACGGAATTCACCGCGACTGCTCCCGTGTCCGGCGGATTCGTGCCCGTCGCGGTCCGGACCTCGAACACGGTCTGGCTCGTGACGGCATGGATGTAGACGAGACTGCCGCCGCCGTAGTCAATCTCGTCACCGAGGCCGATGTGCCCGGTCTGCGCCACGCTGAGTGTCGCCGTGCCCCCATTGATGCTTATCATCGGCGAGCCTGTCTTCAGGTCGGCAGCGTTGGTGCCGATCGAATAGTAGACGTCACGGAGACCGGGAGCGGCTTGCGTGTGCACGACGGCTGTCGCCGAGCCTGACTTCGTTGCACCGGTGACGATGTTCCCGGTCGTGAGTGAGAACGTCGTGGTGTCCCCGTTAACGAGATTGGCCACCGTCGCTCGAACGATGTAGTGACTTCCCGCAGTTCCGGGCGTAAAGTCGGTAGTGAAATTCAGCTGGCCCCCGGAGCCACTGACCGAACCCTGAATGAGCGTGTCGCTTGCATCGATCCCGCCATCCTGGTTGTTGTCGAGCCAGAGCTCGCCGTTCGTGATATCACCATCGACGACACCGCCAACGACGCTGTAGTTCACGAACACGTCGGTGACATCCGTCGTCCCGACGCGCGTCAACTGGAACGCGAAGAGCTCGCCGGTCAACGGCGTAACCGTGGTGAACTTGTCCGTTTCCTGACCCGCAACATGATCGGCAAGGACGATGGCGGAGCCCGCGAGCTGAGCTTCGGCATAAACGGAGTACCCGTCGAGGACCGTCCCAGCGTTCGTGTCGTACAACCGGAAACAGTAGTCCTGGCCGTCGATAGCGTTCGCCGTCGCTTGAACCGCGAACTCGATCTCGGTGAGCTCGTCTGCGTTCAGCGTGATCGTTCCGGTGGTGTTAGAAGCGTCCTTGAGCTCACCGGCAACGAACGTGGACGCCTCGTCGGTCAGGCCGGGCACGATATTGGAAGTGGCTTCACCATCGGTGATGAAGGTCGAGCCCACAATCTGCCAGTGACCGGTCGCGGCCGTCGATACCGCGCTGTAGCTCCCAGCAGAACACAGAGCACCTTCGGCTACCTGCAGCTGATAGGTGACCGGTCCAGAGCTGGCGACGTCCTCGTTCGAGATCTCGAACCGTACCCGCTCGGTCGTGCCTTTGGCGACGCCGAATATCTTCGTATCCTCGGGCGCGCCCCAGGTGGCCGCGCCGGCGCCGCCGTAGTCGATGTGGAGTAGAGCCGCTTCTGCGGGGTTCGTATTGTGAGGTACGGCCGTGCGAACGCCCGTGCCGCTGAAGATGAAGACCATGCTCTGGCCGCTGTTCCAACCCGGACGGCTCACGATCTGCTGGACGATCGATGAGAGATCCGTGGTCCGTTGATTGGGACCACGCTCCCCGATGACCGTCCAATTGGGCATACCGGCCCACAGGACCGATACCGTCCTGGCGGTCCGGTTGGTGATGTCCGAGTTTGTCGTCGTAAACGTTGGAGCATCATCGATGTCTTGGCCGTAGATCGTCAGGCTGACCGGGCCAGAATCGGTGTCATCGACCGAGAACTGGATGTAGGCACTCGTGATGCTGGCGCTGTTGGGAACGGTGACGTTCTGGAAGCGGTAGCCGACCTCCTGAAGCTGGCCTCCATTCTCGGCCATCTCCAGGTTCGAATTGAGGTCGATGTTGCCTGTCGCGAGCCGCTCCTCGGCATCATCGCTGTTAGCGGACACGAAGCGGTCGACCGAACCGCCGGCACCGGTCTCACTACCGTCGTCGTTACGCCAGCGGTAGTGAATCTGCGTCAGGCCGTTGGGGGCGGCAAGCGTCGTCGTCCCGGCGATGGCAACTGGAGTTGGTGGACCCACCGTGCCCGCACCCACGATGACGTCATTCGAGGGATCATCGATGCTGATCCTGACCGTCTCACCGTTCGACGCGCTCGCGAGGACGTCGAACAGGACGTACACCACCATGGCGGACGTCGTGCTGATGGGCACGGAATCCGTGAAGCTCGCGCTCCCGTTGGCAGCACTGAAGACATCGGTGACGCCAAACTGGGCTTCGGACCCACCAAAGCTTTCGCTCGCACCGTCGTAAGGAGCCGTTGTGTCGAACTCGTAGAAAAGTCGGACGTTGTCCAGATCGTTTTGCGCATCGACGGTGCCGTTTTCCTTGATCGTGATGCCAGTGATGGTGTGGCTGCCGCTGTTGTCGTTGATGAGAAACTTGCCGCCAACGTACTGGTTCGTGCTCGGGATGGCCATATTCGCCGTTTGGGTTCCCGACGCACTGACGATGACGCCCCCGAGCTGAACCTCGGCATAGACGCTATAGGTATCGAGTACTTGAACGTTGGTGGCGTCGAACAGTCGAAAGCAGTAGTCCCCACCGCCGGTGGCGTTAGCTGCAACCGCTAGCACCGAGAACTCGAGCTCGGTGTACTCATCGGCAGCGAGGGTGATGCTACCCGTCGTGCTGGTCGCGTCCTTGAGCTCGCCGGCGACGAACGTGGACGCCTCGTCGGGGAGACCCGGGCTGATATTCGACGTCGGCTCGCCATCGGTGATGAAAGCCGAGTTCGTGACTTGCCAGTGACCGCTGGTGTCGGTGGGAACCGTCGAGTAACTCCCCGAACTACAAGTGGCGGTCTCGGCGACTTGCAGCTCGTAGGTCACCGGGCCCGAGCTCGAGCCACCTTTGTTCGCGATCTCGAAGCGCACGCGGCGGATCGCGCCCTTGGCGAGGCCCGTGAGCTTGGTATCCAGAGGGGCGGCGAACGTGGCCGTGCTCATGCCGGTAACGTCCTCCACCAGCAGAGTTCGTTCGTGCATGGTGGCGATGCCGGCGCTCGTGTGCCAGCGGACGTCGATGGGCTCGCCTGCCCCCACGCCGCTGACGTGAGCGTGCGTCGCCACCGGGAACGATGTAGCGGGAACGGAGCTCTCGACGGTAATCTGTCGCGCGGTATGCGCCAGCTTGATGCCGTTGACATAGAGAGAGACGCCGAGAACGCTCGTGCTGTCACCTTCAGCGGAACCGCTGAACCAGACGAGGTAGTCTCCGGCGCCGGGCGAGATCGTCATCCCGGACGCGACTACATCTGAAATACTTGACGTGGTGTCGTCGGCGGTCGCACTGACCTGGGTGCTGTTAGCAGGGTTGATTTGGGTGACGACGAGGGTGCGCTGGTGCATCGTCGCATTCCCCGCGCTCGTCCTCCATCGGACGTCGATGGCTTGTCCCCCCGTCACTCCGGTGAGCTTCGCGTGCAGAGCCACAGGAAAGGACGTATTCGGAATAGAGCTTTCGGTCGTGATCTGTCGTTCCGTATGCGGGATCTGGACTCCGTTGAGATAGAGAGAGACATGTTGAAAGCTGGTAGCGTTGCTCTCGACCGAGCCGCTGAACCAGACGTGATAGTCCCCGGCGCCGGGCGTGATGGTCATCCCGGAAGCGACGACGTCGGTCGCGCTGCCGGTCGCGTCGTCCGCGGTGGCCGATACTTGATTGCTGTCGGCTGGGTTGATGGGAACGACGACGAGGCTGCGCTCGTGAATCGTTGCGGTACCGCCCGTGGTTCGAAAGCGCACATCGATGTCCTGTCCGGCGGCAACGCCGGTCAACCTCGCATGACTTGCTACTGGAAACGAGGTGGCGGGGATGGACCCTTCGGTGAAGATTTGTCGTTCGGTGTGTGGAACCTGGACCCCGTTCAGATAGAGCGATACGAACTGCGTCGTGCCGCCGGTATCGCCCTCGACAGAGCCTGAAAAGAAGACGTGGTAGTCGCCGGCGCCCGGGGTCATGGTCATGCCCGCGACGGCGACGTCGCTCGCACTCCCGGTGGTGTCGTCGGCGGTAGCGGTGACTTGCGTGGGAGGGTTTCCCGACTCGACGCCATCATCGTTGCGCCACCGGTAACGGATCTGGTCGAGATTGGGCTGCGTACTGGCAGGAAGCGAGGCCCCGAGCACCGCGACCCCGACGAGCCACGCACGAAGGACGACGAACGGCGCAGCGTTCGAGCCAACCTCGCGGCGCTCGGGCCTTCCTTCGATGTGGTTGCAGCGACCAGTCTGTTTCAATTGAGCATCGATACGCAAACGGACCGTCTCCAACGCAGCGTGGGGATCGTCTACCAACATGCAAAAGGCGTACCTCCCATCCTGACAGCTAATCTGTTGCACTGACACGAGTTATGCTGCACTATCGAGCTTTGGAGTAGGGTCGACGGGGTGGGTTTCACCACACACCGTCGGCTTTCGGCCACGGCCCCGACCGGGATCGACGACGGGTGAGTGAGCTGCTATGGATCGTTGGTGTTTGACCAGCAGAGATTCTGCGACCACGGCACGGGCGCCGCCGGGGCCCATCAGTTTCGCGATGGTGGCTAATAGCTGGATGAAAAGAATGGCGAGGTCACGCATTGCCTCATCATCGCTGACATCAAGGCTCTCGCCGGAACGCTTGCCGACGACCTAGCGCAGTTACTATTGCAGAGGAACGGTTTCTATGCCTTCGAGTCTGCGCTGCACGTTTTCGCGGATCGAGCTCATGCGGAGGAGACGGGACTAAGTGACTGGAACTCGGCGACCCTTTGGAAGAACTCGTACAGAGGTATTGTCGATAATCTTCTGTTTTTCGCGGAGGACGTTTTCGGCGGACAGTTTTGTATAACTAGAGGACAGATCTATACGTTCGACCCAGAAACGGCGCCTCGTCCCGAAAGTCCCGCCTGTCTATATCATCGGCAACCGAAACACTCGATCACTGCGAGCAGGACCGGTCGGCGTGCTCAGGTGTACTTGCGCGCCCGCACTCACTTCATCGGAATCGGAATCGACGGTGAGCGAAAGCTCCAGGAAGTCACCGCGCTCATGACACTCGTCGAGGCTGGCTGAGCGCGGAGTCTGGCGAATGCGATTGGCGCGCTAAAGTAAGACCGATAAGGAGGTGCTACGATGGCCGCGCTCCTCAGTTTTCTTCTCACGTCAACCGTCTATCTCCAATCCCCAGGGGGAGACACCGTCCTTGCCGGGACGGTTCTGGACGAATCCGGTGGCCCTCTCGAAGGCGTTGTCGTCGTGGTGACCCCGCGCGGCTCACTCGGGCGGGAGCCTCTCCCGAGCGCAACATCCGACCCTGAGGGACGCTTCCAAATCACGGTGCCGAAAAAGGGCCCGTATGCAGTCGATGCTTACCTTGCCGGCTTTGCGCCGTTTCGCAGCCGCAGCGTCGAGACCGACAAGGCCCTCCGCCTGGTTTTGAGATCGGCAAAGGAGACTATTCGGGGGGTCGTACGCGACGGCGAGACGTTGGCGCCGATCGAAGGGGCGTTGGTGAGAACCCGAGTCCAGAGGTTGCGCGGGCGCCTCCCCGCCCATCCGAGATGGGGAGTGGTGGAAACGGTGACGGACGCCGAGGGCCTCTTCGAGTTAGCAGACTTGAGCACGGGCCGGTTCGAGATCACGGCAAGCGCGCCCGCTTACGGACAAGCATCGAAAGAGGTGGCGATGGGTGAGCCGCTGGAGATTTATCTTTTTCCGGGCGCGGGCATCTACGGCCGGCTGACCGATCCCAACGACAAGCCGGTCGAGGGCGCTTATGTCTCGACGCGGGGGTCGAGCCTTGCCGAGCGAACCGATACCGACGGTCGGTTTGCGCTTCTCGGGCTCGAGCCCGGGGCTTATCGCGTTTTTGCCCGCCATCCTGACTTCGCGCCGGCCGTTGCCAAAGCGTCGCTGGCGGTCGATCATGACGCGGAGCTGACACTTCAGTTTTCTCTCGGCACCCAGCTCACGGGCCGCGTGGTCAACGAAGAGAACGAACCGATCGACGCGCAAGTCCTCCTACAAGCCTTGGATGGCGGCTCGGTTGGCCGGTTCCTCCAAGATCGATTCTCGGCCAGGACCGATGCGGAGGGCAGCTTTCATTTGAAGGCCGTTCCCGGGGGCGAGCACTCTCTACGTGTCCGGGCTTCAGGCTACGCGGCGGAAAACGTCGAGGTCTATTTGGAGGACGGTGACGGGACCGCGACCGAGGACTTGGGAGACCTCGTGCTCGAGATCGGGCTTGCCATACACGGCCGCGTCGTCGATGAGAACGAGCAACCGGTGCCGGGCGCTCGCGTGTTTGGTTTCAATGCCAGCGGGGGCATTTTGAGCTCGCTGAATCACGGGGACTTGGAAGTCCCATCGGATGACGAGGGACGCTTCGTCCTGGCGGGATTGAGTGACGGAGCCTACCGACTAACCGCCGTAGCCCCCGGCTTCGGCCGGAGTTCGTTGGGGATGGCCGAGGCGGGTGCCACCGACGTGACGCTGGTCCTGCAACCAGCGGGGTCCATTCGGGGCGCCGTTGTGGACGCCGACGATCGGATCGTCTCGACTTACTCGGTCACGGCTCGCTCGAACCCACGCGGGGGCGGCGGCGGCGACCGGGTATCGAGCGAGGATGGTGTCTTCTTGCTGGAAGACGTTGCTCAAGGCGAGTACGTCGTGGAGGTCTCCGCCCACGACTTTATTTCAGAAGTGGTCTCTGACGTTCGGGTGTCCGCCGGCAACGTCACCGACTTAGGAACCATTCAGCTCCGCCCCGGTGCCCACATCGAGGGCACGGTGGTGGATACGACTGGTGCCTCGATCGCCGGAGCCACCGTCCTGGCTCGGACGTCAGGACTACGGTTTTTCAACCCCAACGAGCGCAGCGTCACCACGGACCGTAGCGGGCACTTTGCCATCCGGGGCCTCGCCGACGGAAACGTTTCTCTCGTTGCCAACCACCCGAGCTATGCACAAAGCGTTCTCGATGGCGTCGAGATCGATTCTCGCAAGCGCGCCAACGACGTTGAAATGGTGATGTCCATGGGCGGAGCTCTCGATGGCGTGGTGCGCACTCGAGACGCGAGGGACGCGCTGGGACGCACCATCCGAGTCTCCCCCGACGACAGATCGCAACGGCGGCCCATGGACAATGCCGTTCAAACGGATGAGGCGGGCTCGTTTCGATTCGAACATCTCCCGGAAGGCTTGGTCCAAGTTTCGCTCCTGTCACCCGATGTTCCCATGGCCCGCGTCATCCAGAGCCGCCCAGTCGAGATCGTCGAAGGACAAGTGAGCTTTGTCGAGTTCGACTCCCGGCGCGTTCTCGTTCAAGGCCAACTGAGCAAGGGCGGCATGCCGCTGGCCACGGCCGAAGTGGAGCTCTGGGCCGAGGAAGGGCGAGGAGGCCGAAGCTTTGGCGAGATGGGCCGTCACGGGCCTCCCCCCTCAGGCCCTCGTTATCTCATGGCGATGACGAGCGCCGATGGTTTCTACGAGCTTTTTGTCGATCAGCCAGGCAATTACCGGGTCCAGGCCCGCGCTAACGGAGTGGGCCTTCCTTCCAAAACGGTCACCGTCCCCGACGTCGATACGTTCCAGCTCGATCTCGACTTTGGCGCGACCGCGGTCTCAGGTAGGGTCATCGATGGCCAATCCGAGGAGCCGGTGATGGGTGCTTTTGTTAGCGCTCGCCCGGTCGCACCGAGCCCGTTATCGGCAGGGGCCTTCGCCCACGTGGGTACGGACGGAAACTTCGCGTTTGAGCTCGACCCGGGTGAGTATCAGCTCATCGCTCGGGCCGAAGGCTACGCGACGAAAGTGGTGGCCTTGAAGCTAACCGAGGCGGGGCGGAATGACGTGGTCGTTTCGCTCGCCAAAGGTGAGCTCATCACCGGGCGCATCTATGACCAACGGGGGCATCTGCCCGGAAGCTTGCGCGTTTATGCGGCAGAGGATACGCCCGACCCGTCCATTCCTGCGACTCGGGCCTCCTTTACCGTGAGCCTCCCGGACGGGAGTTTCACGCTCGAGCAGCTTTCTCACACCCGATACAACGTCCTCGCCGGGAGCGAGCTCGCGGGTTTTGCTTTTGAGGCAGGCGTCCGTCCGGGGAAAGAGGATCTGGAGATGCTCCTCCGGCCCGGCGGATACGTGGAAGTGCTGGTTCGGGACCGAGACGGAGAACCGCTCACCGACGCCCCGGTCAGCCTCGCCGCCGTCGACGGCCGAAAGATTCGCGGAGCTTCCGGAATGACCGATGCCGCGGGCCGCAGCTCGTTTGCGGTGCCGGCCGGCAACCTTCACATCAAGTCGGGGCGATCGGGTGAAGTGGAAGGCATGGCAAGGGTTTTCGTTCCTCCCGGTGGGCGGGTTCCCGTAGAGATCATCGTGGAACCGGTTGTGAGCCAACGTTGAAACTAAGAGGGCCTGGCCCTTGATGCTCGCCATGCATGGTGGTCCCACGGCCGGCCCGCGACAAGCGCTCGGGGGTGCGGAGCGCATGCTCCAGGTCTGGTTCGACGCGCTCCAATTTTTTGCGGGCAGTCTATCTAGCTCAGGTTATCGAACCGATGCCAGCCGGATCTGGAGAGTCATCCTATGTCCCTGATTGTCAATGACGCCTGGGGTCAGCCCAGAAACTTGTATCCGACTCGATGGACCGTCACGATGTACTCTGGACGGGAGGGCTTGGGCTCGATCTTCTGCCGGAGTCCGGACACGTGCACGTCCACGGTTCGCGAGTAGGGCATCTGGTCGTAGCCCCAAACACGACTCAGCAGCTCGTCCCGACTCAGAGTCGCCTCGCGATTTTCGATAAAGTATCGAAGGAGCTTGAACTCCAATGCGGACAATTCGATCGGCTCGCCTCCACGAAGGACTTCCACCTTGCGAAAGTTTACAACGATGTCGCCGAAGCTATAGCGATCCGGTCCGGATTTCTCAGGCAGCGGTTTTCGACGCAGAAGAGCCTCGACACGAGCCATGAGCTCCATCATGTCGAAGGGTTTGGTGAGATAGTCGTCCGCGCCGAGCTTCAGTCCCACGACTTTGTCGGCGATCTCGCCTCGAGCGGTGAGGAATAGAATCGGCGTGTCGACACCGCGGGCTCGGAGCTCACGACAAACGTCGAAGCCGCTTCGCCCCGGCAACATGACGTCGAGCAGAATGACATCGAAGGGCTCGGCCGTCGCCATCTCGAGAGCCCCGTCCCCTTCCCGCGCCGCTTCGACCCGGTAACCTTCGCTCTTCAATCGATCCGTCAAGGTCATCACGAGCCCGGGCTCGTCCTCGACGAGGAGGATGCGTCGGGCCGCGGTCACGTCGCATGCTCCGCGGCGGCGGGCAGCACGAGAGTGAAGCTCGCCCCCGCCCCGGGGCTCGATTGCACTTCGATCGTGCCACCGTGCTCGCGTACGATGTGATCGACGAGACTGAGACCGAGGCCGCTCCCGGCAACTTGGTCGTCCTGAGCTCTGCTTCCCCGATAGAAGGCCTCGAACAGATGTTCGCGCTCCTGGCCGGGAATGCCGGGGCCGTGGTCCACGACCCGAATCGCGACGCGATGCTCCGGTCGACTCGAGACGTGCACTTCCACGCCGTCCGCTTGTCCGCCATGCTTGATCGCGTTGCTCACGAGGTTGGCGATCGCTCGCCTGAGAGCCTCCCGATCGCCGCGAACGTGCAGGTCCGCCTCGCCAGTGTCGACGGCCACCTCGACGCCCCAGTCATGCGCCACGCTTTCGCAGTCCGAGATCGCCTGGTTCACGATCTCGCGAGCGGAGACGGAGCCCGACTCGTAGCGCCGCTTGAGCGACTGGATCCCGGCAAGCTCTAGCACTTGCTCGAGAAGATCTTCGAGTCGACGGCCCTCCGACTCGATGACGCGCCCATAGTGCGCGACCCGCGACGGCTCGGAGACGGAACCATCCGCCAAGTTCTGCCCCGCCGAGCGAATGACGGCGACGGGCGTTCGCAGCTCGTGCGACACGCCGGCGACGAACTCCATCTTGCGCTCGGTGAGCGCCGTCGCCCTCCGTGCCGAAATACTGACGAGAACAACACTCGCCGCGAGGAGCCCCATCACGGCAAAGCTTACGGCTAGATTCCGGTTGCGTGCCGTTGCGACCGCCGCATCGAGGGATCCGGCTCGGTGTCGGACGAACAGGCGCCATCGGCCTTCCATGAGCTCCCGTCCGGCGTCTCTAAATGACGCACGAAATCCCGCTGGGGGCCGCCGGCGCTCCCTCGATCCTACTCGTGGGTTCGGTCGTTCTGGCCGATCCCCGGGAGGTTGCTCCCCGAAGAAGCCTCGAGCCGGGAACAGCGTCGCTTCGGCGTCCGCCGAAGCGACCAACTCAGTCGCCTCGGCCTCGGATGACGCGAAGACGATCCCGCCGTCTCGATTGAGGACGACGACGTCGAACTCGGGGCCGAAGTGCCGGACCTCGAGCTCAGGGAACATGTCCTCTCGCAGAACGTCTTCACGTAACAGGACGAGGACGTATCCACGAGGAGCCGCCCGGGACCAGCCGTCTCTTGGTGACCCGATGGGAACACCGAAACCTGGAGGTTCGTCCAGGAGCACCGGCAGGAAGGCCGGGTGCCGCCTGGGCCCATCCGCGTGACGGCCTTCGACGGACTCGACCTGAGCGCGTAGCTGCGAGAGCTCGTCCGGCCACGTCCTCGAACGAAGCTCACTACCTTGAAGCTCGAGCAAGGCGGCCCCACCCTTGTCAGGGCGAAGGACGTAGACATGATGCACGAGATCGGGATAGCCCGACTCTGCGCGCCATCGATCCAGTCGCGCGGACAAGTTCGCGCCGAGATCCCGTTCGCTCTCCACATGGAATGTGCGGAACAGACTGATGAGCTCCTCGTTCACGTCTCTCGAAAAACGGAACGTCGAGGATCGCAGACTCGCCTGCATGCGCTCCCTCTCCGCGGCGCTGATCTGGCCCGTCCAGCGGTACTGGAGCGAAGCCAGAATACTCAGGAGCGCGAGGAGGCCGAGGGGCAACATGTAGGCCCTCAACCTCTTGAAGCTTCCCATGCCCCATTCTAGAACAGCCGTGGGGCCCATCTCCCGAGCTTTTACATCCTTAACAAATCCTTTTCACCAACTTGATAACTCGGGGCTCGCGATTCGCTAGTATTGAACCGTGAAAGGCCGGATGTGGAGCCAGGGAGAAGGAAGATGATGCAAAAGAAAAACGTTAGTCAGAAGTTAGTCTGGATCGCTGTCGTCGGTAGCCTGTTCGCGCTGCCCTGTCTGGGCCTGGCGCAGCCGGGTGAAGGTCGCGGTCGCGGTCACAGAGGCCCTGGAGGCAAGGGCGGCGACCTGCGAGCGCTAAGGGCGCTCGACCTCTCGGAAGCGCAGCGCGACGATGTGCGTGCGATCTTCGAGGAGATGCGCGCGACGGGAAACATGAAGCGTGTCGCAGAGAGCCGCAAGGCGCTCAAGGATGCCGTCGAAACCCTCGCGGACGACGGCGAGATCCAGAATCTCGCGTTTCAACTCGGTGAAGCCGAGGCAGCGGCTGCCATCGAGCGGAAGCAGATACAACAGAGGATCGAAGACGTCTTGACGGACGAACAACGACAAAAGCTCGCGGAAGCGAAAGCCGAGCGCAAAGCCAAGATGGAAGAGCGCCGGCAGCAGATGGAAGAAAGACGCGAGCGCCACCGCAACCAAAACCCCGATTCCCTTTGAGTCGCGGCAAATCCCTCTGAGTCGCGGCGACAAGGATGCCGCACTGCATCAACCCGTCGGGAGGCTCTCACCAACCGGGCAGTGCGGCATCCCGAATTTTCTTGCGCTAGAATTCTGAGACGACCATCGCGGAGGACGCAATGATTCGAACGACCCTCATGACTGCCCTTCTTTTCACCGCGCCGAGCTGGGCCCAGCAAACTCCAACGTTCGCGGGTAGCTGGGAGCGCGATCCCGAACAGAGCGATGACGCTGAAGAAAAAATGGAAGCCGCCATGCAGCAGATGCGCGAGCAGAGGGGAGGCCGGGGCGGTGGGCGACCCGGGGGTGGCGGCGGCGGAATGCCTCCTGGAGGCGGAGGCGGAGGCCGCGGAGGCGGTGGCGGAGGCGGAGAGCGTGGACGTCAGCCTCAGATGGGTCGTATACCGGAATCGTTCACTTCGGAGCTCGAGAGCAACGAGTTCCGGATCGACAACGGCGAGCGAGTACAGATCTTCTACCTCGATGGCGAGAAGCACAAGAGACAGCTGCCGAACGGCGCCGAGCTAGAGACGGTCGCGGAGATGAGCGGCAGTGCGATCCTAATCGAAGAGAAAATGGAGCGCGGCAAGATGCAACGCAAGTACGATCTGTCGCCCGAGGGTCACACGATGATTATGACGCTCACGATGAAGATGGGTGGCATGAAAGATCCGGTCGTCATCCGGACCGTTTACGTGCGGATCGATGAGGGTTCCTGACCTTACTCGGCTTCTTTGGCTACCTTCTTGGCAGCTTCTTCCGCTTCCTGTTCGAGAGCGAGTATCTCGTCGTCAGTCAGTACGTCCATCATTTCCCAGGCCTGAAGCTGTGGTCCCGGTACCATACCAGCGATATCCGGATCCTCCCCGTACCCCTCCGGTTTGACTTTCTCCGAGTTGCGCTGAGAACGCTTCTCGGACTTGATGCGAGCTTTTTCCTGGCGGGCCCGCTCTTTTTGACGTTTGATGAACGTCTGTCGACTACGATTTGCCAATGGTCACCTTCCTCGAATCCGGTTTTTCTGACCCTCTTACTTCCCGCTCATGAAACGGTTGACCCAAACGACAACGTCCCTCGGAACCGGCTGGTTTTGTGCAAAACCTTCCACGAGGACGACGCTCGCAAAGCACGTCGCACGAAGGCGTTAGCCATATGCATTGTATTACACGCACTTCTGCTGGGCAAATCGCCTTCCCGTCCTTAATCCGTTGGGGAGCCTTCCAGTGATGGCCGGTATGATATATACGGGGTCAGTCCTTAACAACTTGACTTTGGCGTTACTTTTCTACCCAAGTCAAGTTGTTCAGGACTGACCCCAGGATGATGCCAGACGTCTCAATCGACACCGTTACTCTCGGGCTGATTTGGTTCGTCGTGTTTCTGTTTTCCACGACGTGCCACGAGGGCGCTCATGCTCTCGTCGCCAAACTCGGTGGGGACCCGACCGCTAGCGGTCAAATCACGCTCAACCCGATACCGCATATTCAGCGGGAGCCCTTCGGAATGGTCGTCGTTCCGATTCTGTCCTACTTCATGGGAGGCTGGATGATGGGCTGGGCGAGCGCTCCTTACAATCCACGTTGGGCCTACGAGCATCCGCACCGGGCGGCGAGGATGGCCTTGGCGGGTCCGGCGGCAAACTTCTGCTTGATGCTCATCGCTGCGCTCGGGATTCGCATCGGCCTCGCCGTGGATTTCTTTCAGCCCCCGGAGACCGTGAGCTTCACCTACGTGACCGAGGCGGTGAGCGTGGGAGGCGTCGGCTCTCTCGTCGCGACGGTCCTGAGCGTTCTCTTCATGCTCAACTTCATTCTGGGCACGTTCAATCTACTGCCGGTTCCACCGCTCGATGGCAATGCCGGTGTCACCATCTTCATGTCTGAGAACGGAGCTCGCAGGTTCATGGAGATGTTCCATGGAGGTTTTGCCATGATGGGCATCGTCGTTGCATGGGTCTTCTTCGGACGCGTCTTCGGCGTTCTCTTCACCATCGCGCTGAACACGCTCTATCTCGGAATCGTCAGTTACGGCTGAGATTCAAGCCTGTCGCTGAATGAGAAACGAGCCGGCTACGACGAGGATGGCACCGAGGTAGAGCTCCGGTCCAACCTGCTCTCCCAGAATCCCCCAACTCAACAACACGCCGAACACGGGCTGCGTGAGATAGACGTTGGTCACGCGTGACGGTGGAAAGTGCTTCAGAAGCCACGTCTGCAGAAGAAAAGCAATGCCGGCGATGAGAACACCCTGATAGAGGAGGGCGATCGAAAGCCGTTGGGTCCAATTCGTGGGTTCGGCTTCCAAGAAAACGCTCGCGACGATGAAGCTCACGGTGCCTACTGCAGCCTGCGCGAGGAGGAGCTTGACGATCGAGATCTGTTGCGCGGAGCGCGAAAGTACGATCTGCCGTGCACCGAGCAAAACGCACGAGATCGCGAGCAGCAAATCGCCGCGCACCGAGACCTCTCCGGTTCCCCGCACGCTCGCGCTGAAAACCGCGATCACACCGGCATAGGCGACGAGAGCACCAAGGCATCGCCGAGCCGTGAGCCGATCTCCGGGGACAAAGAAATGGGCGAAGAGGGCGGTCCAAAGGGGATAAGCGCTCAGGATCACGGCGGCGTGACCGGATGACGTGCGGGCTTGACCGAGGTTCAGAAGCGCGAGCTGAGCGGCAAACAGCGTACCAAGTCCGAGAAGCGTTCTCCTCTCGTGCTTCTCGACGCGCAGCGATTCACGTCGGAAACCTGCAAAAGCAAGTACGACGACTGCGCCGAGCACGAAGCGCATCCACCCGAGTCTGAGGGGCGGCGCGTCCATCAGCCCGACCTTGACGGCGACGGGATTGCTGCCCCAGAATGCGGAGAGGCCAAGAGCGAGCCCGAGCGCGCGAGCCGACAGGTTTCGGTGTTTCAAGCGCATCATCTTATCGAGCGAACCCCCGGTGAATGGCGGTTCTTCGATGCGAATCCCGGAAAGCGGAGTCGGGCTACTAAGTAACCAGCTCGCCGTCCGCGTCGAGCTTCCTCAGCGGACCGAAGCCGATTGAGGCGACCTGATCGGCAACCTTCTCGCCATCCCCAACGACGACGACGATCGCCTTCGAAGTGTCGAGGTACCGCTCCGCAGCTTTCTTCAGTTCGGCCTGGGTCACCGCCTCGACGACCTCCGCGTACCGCTCGAGCTCTTCTACCGAGAGGCCGGAGCCTTCGAGCTCGGCGATCTCGGAAGCGACCTGGGACATGGTCTCGAAGCGTTGGGCGAAGCCTCGCACCAGACTCTCCTTCGCGTGCGCGAGCTCTTCGTCGGTTACCGGACGGCTCCAGGAGTGCAGTGCCTCGAACTCGCCGATAAGCTCTGTCAGCGCCGGTTTGGTTACCGAGCTTTCGACCGGCGTCGAGCCCAGGAACAACCCGAAGAGATTTCCGTATCGGATCGAGGAGAAGGCTCCGTAGGTATAGCCCTTGTCTTCGCGGAGATTCAAATTCAGCCTTCCAGAGAAGCCACCGCCGAGGACGGTGTTCAGGACCTCGAGGACGATATAGTCCTCCGTTCTGCGCGGCGGCGCGGGCATCGCCAGGCGAAGCTCCGATTGCGCGGCGCCCGGTCGGTCGACGAAACAAGTCGCACGCGACGGAGGTGACACGGGAGGCACCTCGACGCTTCCGAACGAGTCGACCGACCAGTGCCCCAGGACCCGCTCCACTGCGTTCTCCGCTTCGGCCAGGTCGATGGCGCCCACCATGATGAGCGCGCTGTTCTCGGGTGCGAAGTGCCGGAAGTAGAACTGCTCGAGCTCGGCCCGCGTCATGTCGCGAATGGAGGATTCATTCCCACCGATGGGCCAACCGTAGGGGTGGCGGGCGCCAAACAGCGACTTCCGGACCGCCTTGCCCGCGATCGAGCCCGAGCTCACGCGATCTTGAAGGATCGCATCCAGCCTCTGTTTGCGGAGCCGCTCGAGCTCTTCCCCTGGAAAGCTAGGATGAAGCAGCACGTC
Organism: Candidatus Marinacidobacterales bacterium; assembly: GCA_965247365.1. Classification (GTDB taxonomy): domain Bacteria; phylum Acidobacteriota; class Vicinamibacteria; order Marinacidobacterales; family SMYC01; genus CBDFHB01. Next base: position 5,331,932 of record CBDFHB010000002.1, on the reverse strand, counting down.
CGACATCAGCTCCAGTGACTCGGGCAAGTGGCGCTTCAACGAATCGAGCGACACCGCGCTCCACTCGCGGCTCCCTCCGGTAGAGAGGTGGCTTCCCATCCGATCCAGCTCGGCCTCGATCTGGAGCGATGTCCTCGTCGCGGTGCCCTCCTCGAGCATCTCCGCCGTCATCGCCGCGAGACCGCTTCTCTCGTAAGGCTCGGCGGTCGCGCCCACTTTCACCATGAGCACCGTCGCCACTTTGGGAATATCCTGCCGCTCGACGACGTGGAGCTTCAGACCGTTTCCCAAGGTGGCAGTCTTCACTTCTGGAACCTGAAAATGACGACTCGGCTTGAGCGCGGGCGTGGTCGAGCGATCGGGCTCTTCTCGCGCTTCGACGCGAGACAGCTCGGGTACGAAGGAGACGGTGAGCCGGGGCTGCACCAAGAAGTGCTTGGCCGCGCGGCGCAGATCCTTCGCCTTCAGACTCTGGTAGCGCTCGTAGTCCTCCCGAAAGCGATCGGGCGAGCCGAGAAAGGTCTGATACATAGCGAGGCGGTCCGCCTTGCCACCGAAGCCACCGATACGCTCGAGCCCCGAAAGAAAGTCATACTCCTGACCCGCTTTGATGCGCTCGATCTCTTCTTCGGTCGGGCCCTCTTTCGCGAGGTGACGAATCTCCTCGTCGAGGAGCTCCTCGACCCTTGCGAGAGGGACCTCGGGCCTCGCCGTCGCGACGATTCCCACGAGGCCCGCAATCTCGAGGCTGTAGTTGAACGCGCTGACGTCGGAAGCGACCTGTTCGTCGTAGACGAGACGTTTGTAGAGCCTCGAGTTCTTCCCGTCGGCGAGAATGTTGGTGACGAGGTCGAGCGCGGCGTCGTCCGGCTCGAAGTAGGCGACCCCGGGCCAGGCCATGTAGAGCCGCTCTTGAGGCACGCGGTCGCGAACGGTGATGCGCCGATTCGTCGAAAGAGAGATCTCATGGCGCTCCGGTCTCGCGAGCGGCGGCCCCGGTTTCAGTGGCGCGAAGTAGTGCTCGATGAGGCTCTTCGCCTCGTCCCGATCGAAGTCACCGGCCACGGTGAGCACGCAATTGTTCGGCACGTAGAAACGGCGGAAGAAAGCATGGACGTCCTCGAGCGTCGCGTTCTCCAGGTGCTCCATGCTCCCGATGATGTGCCAGGAGTAGGGATGCCCTGTGGGAAAGAGGTTCTGGAAGACGACCTCGATCGCCGTACCGTAGGGTACGTTGTCCATGCTCTGGCGACGCTCGTTCTTGACAACGTCCCGTTGGTTATCGAAGTTCTCCTGGTTGACGGCGTCGAGGAGGTAGCCCATACGGTCCGATTCGGCCCAGAGCACCAGCTCGAGCGATCCGGAGGGCACCGTCTCGAAGTAGTTTGTGCGATCGAAGTTCGTCGTGCCATTGATCCCGCCCTGAGAGATATTCGCTCCCGCACGCTCCATCAAGGATACGTACTCGCCCTTCACGTTCCGGGAGCCCTCGAACATCATGTGCTCGAAAAGGTGGGCGAATCCCGTCTTGCCAGCGTCCTCGTTCTTCGAGCCCACGTGATACCAGAGGTTCACGTGAGCGACGGGCAGCTTGTGGTCCTCGTGGAGAATGATTCTAAGGCCGTTCGGCAATTGGTGGGTCTCGAAATCGATGCGTGGGACAGTCCCGTTCTGCTTCTTGCTCAACGAATCTCCTTGTTTTCCCGAAAAAGGGCGTCTGGAGGGCTTCTTATATAATACCGTTTCGGGAGGAGCCATGAAGCTCGTAGTCATCTTTGCGCTCACCGCCTCGCAAGGCCTTTTCGAGACGCCCAAGGCTCTCGAGGAGATGCAGAAGCACGCACACCTCGAGACCACGATGGGCGAGATCGTGCTCGATCTCCTGCCGGAGAAAGCGCCGAACCACGTCGGCTATTTCATCAAGATGGTCGAAGAGGACGCCTACGACAACACGTCGTTCCACCGCGTAATCAAGTACGGCATCATCCAGGGTGGCGATCCCAAGACGAAGGATCCCGACGCTCGGCAAGACTACGGAACCGGCGGGCTGGGCCTGCTCGCGAGAGAGCTCAACGACGAGAAGCATGCGGCTGGGGCGGTTTCAGCCGTACAGATCCCGGGCCGGCCGGACAGCGCCGGGTCTCAGTTTTTCGTTGTCGTCACCGAGCAGGCGTCCCTCGACGGGCAGTATACGGTATTCGCCCGCGTCGTCGAGGGAATGCGGGTGGTGCAGAAGATCTCGGAGATTCCGGCAGACGAAAACGGCAAGGCGCTCGAGCGCATCGAGATCCTCGACATCACCTTGCGCGATCGCCCGCCACCGGAGATTCCGGCGTTCTCGACGGAGTCGGTGGAGGAGATCGCGACTTACCGAGCGGTTCTCGAGAGCTCCTTCGGCGATATCACCCTCGAATTGTTCCCCGACCGAGCCCCGAACCACGTACGAAATTTCTTGAGGCTCGCTCAGATCGGTGTCTACGATGGTGTTTCGTTTCACCGCATCGTTCCGGGTTTCGTGATCCAGACTGGCTGGCTCGATACGCGGAGTGAGCCCGTGCCGGACCGCGTCATGAAGTACGTTACGAGCCTCGAGCCCGAGTTCAACGCGACCCTTCACGTTCCGGGGATTGTTTCCATGGCACACGGAGATGACCCCGCGAGCGCCGATACGTCCTTCTTCATCGTGACGGGGATCGCCTCGTCGCTCGACAATAACTATACGGTCTTCGGACACGTCGTCGAGGGCATGAACGTCGTTCAAGCGATCGAGGCCGTGCCAGTCGACGGAGAAACGCCTCTGGCACGGGTCGCCCTTCGGCGAGTCCGCGTCGAGAAGATCCCCTGATCCCATGCCGGATTTCGATGTCGCCATTATTGGAGGAGGACCGAGCGGGCTCGCGACCGCCATCGAATGTACTCGTAACGGACTCTCCTACATCGTCATCGAGAAGGGCTCTCTCGTCGACGCCATACGACGGTTTCCCGTCAATATGGTGTTTTTTACGACGCCGGAACTTCTCGAGATCGGGGAGCTCCCTCTCGTGTGCTCTCGGGAAAAACCAAATCGGCTGGAAGCCCTCAAATACTACCGGCTGGTGACGGAGCACTTCCGCCTCCAGACAAAACTCTACGAGCGTGTCGAGCAAGCGCGGGCCGTAAACGGCCACTTCGAGCTGGAGAGCTCCTACCAGCGCGGGCAAGTGGGAGAGCCCAAAGCCATCACGGCGAAAAAGCTCGTCGTCGCGACGGGCTACTACGACAACCCCAACCTTCTCGGGGTTCCCGGTGAGGATCTCCCGAAGGTCTCGCATTACTTCACGGAGCCGCATCCCTACTATGGCTTGAAGACGGCCGTCATCGGCGGCGCCAACTCCGCGGCCGAAACGGCGCTCGAGCTCTATCGCTCCGGCGTCGAGGTGACGCTGATCCACCGCAGCAAGGAGCTCTCGACCCACATCAAGTACTGGGTTCGACCAGACATCCTCAATCGCATCGAGCGGAAAGAGATCCCCGCCTATCTCGAGACCGAGGTCGAAGAGATTCTTCCGGACAAGCTCCGTTTGAAGCGCAATGGCAAACGATTCGATATCGCGAACGATGCCGTGCTCGCGCTCACCGGCTACCAGCCGGACTACGGGTTTCTGGAGTCGATGGGGATCCGAATCGAGCGCGGGAGCGGCAAGCCAGAGATCGATCCTGAGACTTGCGAGACGAACGTCTCGGGCATTTACCTCGCCGGCGGGATCGTGGCGGGCCGGCAGACCAACAAGATCTTCATCGAGAACGGGCGCTTTCACGGTCAGAAGATCGTGAAGCACTTGACGCGCTCGTGAGGTCGGAGGTCGAAGGTCAGCGGGAGATCTTCGCGCCCGCGAGCTGCGCGATGGCCGCGAGCGTCGTCTGCCCGGCATTCAAGCCGAGGCGGAAATCGTCATCGGAAAAGGTGGAATAGAGATCCGTCGGCTGGTGCCAGTGAGGATCCCAACCCGCCTGGATCTGGGCGCCGCGCTCGTTCTCACGCAGACCTCACGCCCTTGGAAGACGTTTGTGGTTTCCGCCCTCCACCCAGAGGCAGGTTCTATCACCGTCCTGAGACGAAAGTCTAAAAAAGTGACGGAATCTATTGTTATTGCTAAGAATTGTACTTGATGATAAGATACAATTCATAGACAGAACGGTATTAATCATTTGATTAATAGAGAACTGTATCAGAATGAGGGCACGGGAGTACATTGATGGGTTGGCCTCACGAGGCCGCCATCACTTCACAGTGGAGGAGGCTATTGCCACGCTCCAAGGGGGCGTTTCCGCCGTCCGGCCCCAACTCCGGCGACTCAAAGGCCGGGGGGTTCTTGCGGAACCGATCCGGGGTTTTCTCATCATCATCCCCCCCGAATACCGGCACCTCGGCTGCCTGCCCGCAGAGCAGTTCGTGCCTCAGCTGATGGCTCTCGCGAACGAGCCCTACTACCTCGCCCTTTTGACCGCTGCCCAGCGGCATGGTGCTGCGCACCAACGTCCCCAAGTGATCCAGGTCATGGTTCGCAAAAACCGAGCGGCCATCGAATGCGGCAAGGTTCTCGTCGACTTCATTGCGCGTGGTGACCTGGACAAGATGCCCGTGGCCGAAGTTAACACGCCGCGAGGCGTAGTTCGCTTCTCGACGCCTGAAGTCACGGCGTTGGAGCTCGTGGGGTACCCGAAACACTCTGGTGGATTGAGCAACGTCGCGACGGTCTTGACGGAGCTCGCTGAGGAGATCGACAGCGAGAATCTGGTCGCGGCAGCGAAACTCTCGCCGGTCAGCTGGTCGCAGCGGCTCGGCTACCTGCTCGACCTCGTTGGACAAGACACCCTCGCCGAAGCGCTGAAGCCCTTCGTAGCGGAGCACGCGCGTAGCTATACGCCTTTGCGACGCGCAGCCGGAACCTCCGGTAGCCGCGCGCCAACCTGGAAACTGATCGTGAACGTCGAAGTGGAGCCAGACCTATGATCCCCAAGGACCAAGTCACCGCCTGGAGGGCCCATGCGCCCTGGGCCATAGACGCTCAGGTGGAGCAGGATCTCGTGATCAGTCGGGCACTCGTCGAGATGTTCTGCGTGCCCGAGTTGGCGCGCAGCTTGTTGTTTCGGGGCGGCACCGCGCTCTACAAACTCCACTTCACGCCAGCGACGCGTTACTCCGAGGACATCGACCTGGTTCAGGCGCAGCCCGAACCTATTGGCGACACGATCGACCATTTGCGAGCCGTGCTCGATCCTTGGCTCGGCACGCCCCGACGTCAGCTGAAGGAGGGGCGTGTCAAACTGGTCTATCGCTTCGAATCGGAGGACACTTCACCACTGAAGATGAGATTGAAAATCGAAATCGATACACGGGAGCACTTCAGCGAGCTAGGTAGAATAAGCATGCCCTTTTCCGTCGATAGCGCCTGGTGTCGAGGTGAAGCCGAAATCTCCACCTTTGCGCTCGATGAACTGCTCGGAACAAAACTTCGAGCTCTCTACCAGCGTAAGAAGGGACGCGACCTCTTCGACCTCTGGCATGCCCTCGACACCAACCAAGCCACGCCATCCGTGCTGATCACCTGTTTCCAGCGCTACATGAGCGAGAGTGGGCGAGCCGTCAGCCGGGCACAGTTCGAAGAGAATCTTGCCGGCAAGCGGAATCTCCACGATTTCCGCGAAGACACCGAACCGCTCCTTCGTCCAGGGATCACCTGGGACTTCGATGCCGCGATGGACACGGTGATCGAGCGCATCATCGCCGAGCTACCCGGAGATCCGTGGAAGGGACCGTCCGAATAAATTCAAACAAACCGCAGTCAAGGTCGGTGGCCACGGCGCTATCCGCCAAAACCCGTACTGGCGCTCGAATCGCTCTTCCCACACGGCCTTGACGGTTTCTTAGTGGGAGTCGAAGAGTTGGTAAAGAGAACTCGCGCGCGGGTTTCGCGGGCGATAAATGGGTGGACAGTCGTCCTTTGGCGGGACGAGGGCATCCCTTAGTGCGCCGCGCGTCTTCCATTCCGCGGCGTCGGTCCGCCCGCCGGTCATCTTGTTTCGAGATCCGCAAAGAGGGTGCGCCCGAGAGGCATCACGATTTCGTAACGCCCGAATACGCCAAGATGGACGACATTACCGGCTACAAGTGGGAGACGTGCCGCGGGCTCGGCTATTCGTTCGGCTACAACCAGGTCGAGAGACCCGAACATACCATCGCCGAGCGCGAGTTGATCCACTTGCTCGTAGACATCGTTGCCAAGAACGGGAATTTGCTGCTCAACGTCGGTCCGATGGCGGATGGAACGATTCCCCAGATTCAAGCGTCGCGGCTCAGTGCGCTCGGCGCTTGGTTGGACGTCAACGACGAGGCGATCTTCGGCACCCGGCCGTGGGAGCGGGCAGAGGGAAAGACCAGAGTGCGTCGACGTGCGTTTTACGCGCAAGGGCGTTGACGTGTACGCGATCTTGCTCGGCAAACCGAGCGTCGCAGAAGTCGTCATCGAGGATTTGACGGCTTCCGAGGGGGCGACAGTGTCGTTGCTTGGGACCGAAGCTCCTCTGCCGTATCGCGGGGCGGACGGAGACTTTCTGGTGACGCTGCCCGGTGAGATTCCCGATGCTCATGCCTACGCTCTGAAGCTGTCAATCCGGTAAGGCCACTAAGCAACAGGACTTGATCTGTGCTCGTAGGGTCAAAATATTCGAACGACAATCTTGTCAGCAAGTTCGGCGGACCCGCCGGCCGGTTGAATCCGCCCTTCCTGTCGGATAGGTATTCCAGTTCGTCGGAAGGAGTCGCGATGGACTGGAAGACCATGCTGGTCTATATCTCAGGATCCGTGGATGACGAGCTGCTCCTTCGGAACGAGTATCTTGTAGCCGAGAATCGAATTCTTCGAAATCAGATCCAGGGTCGCTTGCGCCTGACGGATGGCGAACGGCGGACACTGGCCGAGATCGGAAAACAGCTCGGCAAGCGAGCGCTCAACGAGGTAGCGAGCATCGTGAAGCCCGAGACGATCCTGGGCTGGCACCGGAGGCTCGTTGCGAAGAAGTTCGACGGCTCTAAGAACCGTCAGTATCCAGGGCGGCCGCGGGTCGACGCCGACATCGAAGAGCTGGTGGTGCGTCTTGCCAAGGAGAACAAGTCCTGGGGTACGACCGGATTGCCGGGGCGTTAGCCAATCTCGGGCATGAAGTCAGCGACCAAGCCGTAGGTAACATCGTGAGGCGTCACGGCATACCGCCTGCCCCTGAGCGAAAGAAGGCCACCACCTGGACGGAGTTCATCCGCTCGCATATGGACGTCCTCGCAGCGACGGACTTCTTCACCACGGAGGTGTGGACTCAGGGTGGGTTGGTGACGTACTACGTTCTGTTCTTCATCCACCTGGCTACACGACGGGTCTACATTGCCGGCATCACAACCCATCCGAACGAACAGTGGATGACTCAAGTGGCCCGCAACGTGACCATGGCCGATGTCGGCTTTCTGTCCTCGAGCCGATATCTTATCCACTGCTGACGCCGCGCCCTTCTGATCACAAGCCGCGGATTTTGAAGACGACGAGCGCTCCGAAGGCAGCGCTGGCGGACACCGATAAGTCGGGGGATGAGTCGGGGGACAAGACGGTGATGCTCCCTGCCGACGCTAAAGAAGCCAAGCCGGAACTCGCAAAAACTCGCATGCTCGACGCGAACGCTCTGAAAGCGGTCAACATGGAGAGGATAGGAAAATCCATACGTTTCCGGCCTCGGTCCGCACGAAATTTCCCCACTGGGATGGGTCGGTGCAGTCCGATTGAGTCCTGGTGAGGGTAGCAGAGCTCGAGCAAACAGGGGAAGCGGTCGTGGAGTGTCTCCCGCCGGGGGGATGGGTGTAAGGAGACAGTCCAGCCGTTCTCGTTTCTTCGAGAGGAGCCAAGATTTTCCGAATCACGTTCTGCTCGGCGATGTCACGAGGTCTGTGGTTCATGCCAGCGAGCGCTAATCGCCGGATCATAGCTTCAGTGTTCCCGGCCCATTCCTTTCACCGCATGATTGCTGCTGGCCGAGTTGTTGGCCCCGCTGGAGGGCCATCTCGGCAAGAGGAATCTAGCCGTTGCGGAGACGTGAAATCAACTGCGAACTGAGACTCTCGGTAAGGTTGCAAACAATATCTTCATCGAGAACGGGCGCTTTCACGGTCAGAAAATCGTGAAGCACTTGACGCGCTCGTGAGGGCGGAGGTCGAAGGTCAGCGGGAGATCTTTGCGCCCGCGAGCTGCGCGATGGCCGCGAGCGTCGTCTGCCCGGCATTCAAGCCGAGGCGGAAATCGTCATCGGAAAAGGTGGAATAGAGATCCGTCGGCTGGTGCCAGTGAGGATCCCAACCCGCCTGGATCTGGGCGCCGCGCTCGTTCTCACGCAGACTGATCGCAGGCGCGAAGTTCATGAACGGCGTGGAGTCCGTCGCCGTCATGTGCGGTCCGACCGTCGCGGGATAGTCGGTCGCATAGGCTTCGTTCGCCGCCTTGAAGAAGAACGCGAGATCCCGGGCCTCATCCGCCGAGTCCGCGGTCGATTGAAACTCGATGTTTACGTCCGCCTCCGGCCGCTGATCGCGGCTCACGGTGCCGTCGGCTCTCGGAGCGCCGTGATCGAAGAGCATCATGTCGTGCTGGATCATGCCCAACCATCGCGGCTCCGGGTACCGGCCCGAGCCGGGGGGATCCTCCTTCCCCTGCAGCTCTCTGCGCTGCTCGACGTAGGCTCGGGCGCCATCGAGGCCCGTTTCCTCGTTGTTCCACAGGGCGAAACGGATCGAACGCTCCGTCACGACGTCCGGCGCGTTGAAGACGCGCGCGAGCTCCATGATGAGCGCCGTCCCCGAGCCATCGTCATTCGCCGCCTCACCCCAGCCGTGGCCATCCATGTGGCCCCCGAGGATGTACATCTCTTCGGGATGCGTCGTTCCGATCTTCGTGCAAAAGACCTCCTGGCGCGGACCGTTCGTCGCGGGCTCGAGGTTGAGCTCGCGCAGCACCTCGTCCGGTTGCACCATCGGATCGGTGCTCCCGCCCGTTCGCGCTCGGTAACCGTAGATGGAGGCTCCTCCTGGACCCGAACCATTGCGGCCGATCCGCCCGCCGGTCGGGGTTCCACCCGATGGGTTCAACTCCCCTTGGGGCGGTCGCCCACGGCGCTCCCGGGGAGGAGGGTCGAATAGGTAGTCGAGACGCTCGGTGGTCGTACAACCAAAGGCTTTCAACCGTGCTTCGATCCAATCGATGGCGTCGCGATTGCGTTTCGTGCCCTGCCGGCGATCACCGAATTGCGTCAGGCCCTTTAGCGTCGCCTTGTAGTGGTCGAGATCCAACCGGCTGACGAGAGTCCTCACGTCGTCATCCGGCTCCGACTCCTGTGCGGCCGACCACGAGCCCAGTCCCACCGCAAGAGCAAAGGTGGCAGTCGCGACAAGTGCTTTCAATGGGATCATTGGTCCTCCGAGGTGGAAGCTATCATGACGTCGTTCGTCCCGCGACGAGCACTCTAGGATGACGTCGAATGGATCCCGAGCCGTGACAGCTCGTCTTCGAGCCTGGCTCGCTCATTTTGCTGGGCGAGAGTCACGTCCCAGTGTAGGTCCCTCGGCCCGAGCATGTGGAAGCGTAGACCCGGCGGTCCCCATCGTCGCTCCAGCTTTTCGACGAGCCGGATCATCGAGAGCGGCATCTCGAGAAGGTACCAGCTCGTGAGGCTCGACCCCGCCAGGAGTCGCTTGTTCGTGAGTAGAAGTTTGAAGCCCGCGTTGACACCCCGCCCCAGCGCGCCTCGCGTCCATCGAAGGTGCATTCGCTCCTCCTCGCCGGGAGCGAGACCGTCGAAGGGCTTTCCCCGCGGAATCCGTGAAACGCGATTGAGGAGAAAGACATCCACACCCAGGGCGATCGACAGGTACATACCCAGCACCAGGGCGCAACCGATGAGTAGGCCGACGAGCATCAGCAGCCAGACTGCCTGGCTCAACGTGAACGGCAGATCCTCGGCTCGCTCCGCCTCGCGCACCACGATGTAGAGCCCGACGATCGCGAGATTGCCGAAAACGAGCACAAACTGGCAGAGGACCTTCAAGCGGTTCGCAAGACGTTTTGTCATCCTTCGCTTTCGAAGATTCGATGTTGGGTTGAGAGGGTACTTGAATAGTATAGTTCCGATCCCGGAGCGTTTCCCAATGGCCATGACTCCCAAAACCGATGAGATCGCGGTACGCATCGCGAGTGCAAGGCACGAGCTTCTCGGCGCTCTCGAAGGTCTCGGGAGTGCTCAACTGTCCTACCGGCGGGCACCGGGTATCTGGTCCATCGAAGATGTCCTCCATCATCTCACGCTGACGGAGGAGGCTTGCGTCAAGCTCTTGGTGCGCATGCTCCGAAAGGTGCAAGAGCTGTCTTCACCGCCGGATCCCGATCCCAACGGTTCTGTGATCGATTCGATCGATCGTGCGGTGGCAAGAGCCGAGGGTGCGATGGCTGAAGCTCCCGATATCGTCATGCCAAAGGCGGAGCTCCCCGCGGCCGAAGCACTCACCAGGCTCCAGGCGTCCCGGCTAGCGCTCTTGAAGAGCTTCGAAGCTCTCTCAGCATTCGACCTTTCCGGCCTGACCTATCGGCATCCTTCTTTTGGTGATTTCAATACCTACCAATGGGTTCTCGTGACCGGGTGGCACGAGCGACGTCACACGAGGCAGATCGAGCGCATCAAGACGGATCCAGGGTTTCCGACCTAGTGGTCCGCGGATTCGAAGCTAGGGTGATTCCATGAGCTTCGCGCGCGCACGCTGCTCCTTGGTTTTTGTCTCATGCTAACCTCGCTTCCGAGACGGGACACTAGACCCTACCCAAACAACAGCGGCCAAACGCTCATCACCAGGTTTCAGACGATCCCTTCATCGCGGAGCGCCGCGAGCTCCTCGGGACTCAGGCCCAAGAGATCCGTATAGATCTCCTCGTTGTGTGCGCCGAGCTTGGGTCCGATCCAGCGGGTGCCGCCGGGAGTTTCGTGGAGCTTGGGGGCGAGGGTCGGGAGCTTCACCTTCGTCCCGTCGGACAATGTCGCTTCCTCGAACATGCCACGTGCTTGATAGTGGCGGTCCTTGGCGATGTCCTCGATGCTGTAGATGGGACCGGCGGGCACCTGGGCGGCTTCGAGCGCCGCGAGGTTCTCTTCGAACGTCTGCGCCGCCGTCCAGGCCGCGATCGCGTCATCGATCGTCTTTTCGTGAAGCACGCGGCCATCGTTGTGAGCTAGTCGCTCGTCGTTCGCCAAATCCTCACGCCCCGCCGCCGTCATCAGACGCTTGAAGATGCTGTCGCCGTTACCGCCGATAATGATGTAGCGCCCGTCGCCGCAGCGGTAGGTATTGGAGGGAACGATGCCGCTCAATTTCGAGCCCTGCGGCTCGCGAATCTCGCCTTTCAGATCGTATTCGGGGAGCGCGCTCTCCATCATGTTGAACACGGCCTCGTAGATGGCGACGTCCACGACTTGGCCGCGTCCCTTCCCCTCGTGGTCCCGGTTGTAGAGCGCGGTCAGAAGACCGAGCGCGGCGTCGAGTCCGGCGATCGTGTCCCCTAGGCTAAGGTTGGCCCGAACCGGAGGCTGGTCGGGATAGCCGGTGACGTAGCGCATGCCGCCGACGCCCTCCGCGACCGAGGCATATCCGGGCTTCGCGCTCATCGGACCCGTTTGCCCCCAGCCTGACACGCGGACGAGAACGAGGCCCGGGTTGTCCTTCTTCAGTTCCTCGTAGCCGAGGCCCCACTTCTCTAATGTTCCCGGCTTGAAGTTCTCGATGACGGCATCGACGCGGCTCGCGAGACGCCGAGCCAAGTCCTGACCTTTCGCCGTCCTGAGATTGAGAGTGACGCTCTTCTTGTTGCGACCCATGGTGGTCCACCAGAGCGAGGTACCCTCGTGCAGACGCCGCCAGTAGCGAAGTGGATCGCCAGTTCCGGGAGGCTCTAGTTTGATGACCTCCGCCCCGAACCACGCCAGGAAGGCCGAGGCAAAGGGTCCCGCGAGGAGCTGCCCCATCTCGAGAACCCGAAGACCGCTCAGCGGACCGGACCGTTGCTCCTTCACGGCGGAATGCTAACATGGGTCGATGAACGTCCCCTCAAAGATCCATGTCGTCGAAGTCGGACCCCGCGACGGCTTTCAGATGGAGCAGGCCTTCATTCCCACGGAGCTCAAGGTCGCCGTGATCGACGCAGTCTCGCGAAGCGGTGTTCGCAAGATCGAGGCGACGTCCTTCGTGAGCCCGAAAGCCGTGCCCCAGATGGCGGACGCCTCCGATGTGATGGCCCGGATCGAGCGTGCGCCCGGAATCGCCTATACGGCGCTCATCCCCAACGAGAAAGGCGCGAAGCGCGCGCTCGCGTCCCGGGTCGACGCGATGCGACTCGTCGTCTGCGCGAGTGAGACCTACAATCAGACAAACGTGCGTATGACGGTCGCGGACTCCGTCGCCGCCTGCGAAGCCATCATGGGTGTTGCGGCGGAAGCCGAGATTCCCGTGGAGGTCGCGATCGGCGTCGCTTTCGGCTGCCCTTTCGAAGGGACGATTCCCGAATCCCGCGTCCTCGAGCTCGCCAAGACGTTTCAGACGATGGGCGTCCGTGAGATCGCGATCGCTGATACCGTGGGGCTCGCGAACCCGGCACAGGTCGAGCGGCTCGTCGCGCAGCTACGCGCGTCTCTCGACCCGGACGTCGTCCTCTCTCTTCACATCCACAACACGCGCGGTCTCGGTCTCGCGAACGTGCTTGCCGGCATGCAAGAGGGCATCGACACCTTCGACGCCGCCATCGGCGGACTCGGCGGTTGCCCGGTCATCACGACCGCGACCGGCAACATCCCGACCGAGGATCTCGTGAACATGTGCGAGGAGATGGGTATCGAGACCGGCATCGACCTCGAGCCCATCATGGAAGCCTCTCGAAGCATGGAGCGCTTCCTCGAACGCAAGCTACCGAGCCACGTTCTCTTCTCGGGAACTTCGCGCCAAGTCGACCAGAGCCAGCGCCAATAGGGTCGAAGTCAGTGCGTCATCGCATAGATCGCAATGTTGACGCCGACCGGATAGGCCTTCACCGAAAAACGATAGAAGTATTCGTCCTCTTCGTCACGGAGCCGTTCGACTTCGATCGGAGTGAACCCGACTGTGCCGACGTCTGACATGAAGACAAAGGGATAGTCGTAGATCGTATCGTCCAGGAGCGTCACCACGACGTGCTCGGGCATGCCGTCTCCGTCTCGACGGATCGGGCGTTCGGCTCGGCGAACCTGGGTGCTACGCGGTTCCGCCAGCGGCCGCCGTATTGCGCGATCGCCGCGGAAAAGCCTCCGCCGAGAATGACCAATACGCAGAGCTTCACCAGCCATGTTCGGATGCGCGTCGAGCGAGCGGTGGAGGCAATGTTTGGACGCTCTCACGGAGACCATACATGAGAATTACAGTTTCTGAGTCCCGGACAGGAACGAGAGGATCGCCTCAGCGGTGTCGTCAGGCCGCTCCTCTTGCGGTACGTGTCCGCAGCGCGGGATCACAACCAGCCGCGCGTTCGGGAGCTCCTGGGCCAGCCGCGTCCCGGTAGAGACCGGAATAATGCTGTCTCGAGCACCCCAGACGAGAAGGGTCGGTGACGTCACCTTTCTATGCTGCTCGGACAGCTTCTCGACTTCATCTCGAGAGGCCCGCAGTGCCGTCTGGATAACGGCGTGACGGGCGCCCGCGGAATCCAGTGGCTCGCGGTACGAGCGAATACGCTCCGGCGTCAGCACGCTCCAATTCCTGTAGACGCGATAGAGAACGAAAGGCAAAAACCAACTCACCGGGGCCTTTTTCAACAACCACTGCATCGGACGATAGCGGGCGAGCCGGAGGGCGAGAGGGATGTCGGAGGCATAGGCGGGAGCGCCGAGAAGCACGAGGCGGGACACGAGGGAGGGCACCTGCGCGGCGAGAACGAGGCTCACCGCACCGCCGAGTGAGTGGCCGACCAAAGCGAGTCTCGCGACGCCGAGCTCGGTGATGAGCTCCCGCACACAGGCAACCTGATCGAGAAGCGAGTAACGCTCGTCGAGAGGCTTCGGCGAGCTGCCGAACCCCTTGAGGTCGGCCCGGTAGACTCGATACTCGGTGGCAAGACGCGCAAGGACATCGTCCCAACTACCGCGATGAGCCCCGAGGCCGTGCAATAGCAAGAGAGGCTCGCCCTCGCCGGTGACATCGTAAGCAAGGCGAACGATCAAGGAGCGCCTCGTCTCGAAGGGGCCCTCTTGTATTGTGGAATCACTGCCTCTATTCTCCCGAAACGGAACCAATGGAAGAAGTCATGATGTTTTGCTGCCCCGCATGCCTGCAGCACTCCGCCGTAAGCATCAGCACCGAGCGCGGCCGGCAGCATTTCGTCGAGGACTGCCAGAACTGCTGTGAGCCCATCGAATTCCACGTCGAAGTGCGCGATTTCGAGGTCGAGCGCTTCGACTACCGACTCGCGAACGGATGAGTACCGCTGAGCTCGTCCCTCGAGGGTATGATACGTGGGTTACTAGCGTAGTCGTACCCTGAGGAAGAACGCGATATGGCTTTTCTGGATCGCCTCGTTTCGGATCTAATCAAGAGCTCCACCGGCTTCAACGCGCGCCCCTTCGTGCGAGCGATCGGCGGAAAGAATCTCGTGCTGCTCGGCGGTGCCGCCATTGCCGGAGCCCTCGCAGCCGACAAGATGGGAACGTCGCCTTCACAGATACTGAACGTGCCGCCGCCACTGCCACCGATACCGCCTGTTCCTGGGAGCATGGTGCCACCTCCCCCGCCGATCCCCCGCGCCGTCGCCGCCGAGCCCGAGATCCCTCGAGCTTTGTTGTTCGGGATCGTGAGGACGATGGTAGCCGGCGCCCTCGCCGATGGGGAGATGCACGCGGAGGAGAAAAAACTCATCGAGAACCGCCTCGGTGAATCGGGCCTCGCCCCGGATCAAATCAAACAGATCCACAAGGACATGGTGCTCCCGCCGTCGCCGAACGAGCTCGGCGCTGGCGTCGCGGACCCGAACGAAAAGGAGATGCTCTTTCGATTTGGTGCCCTCGTGGTTCTGGCGGACTCCGAGACAACCGATCTCGAAAAGGCCTGGCTCGAAAACCTGGCGTCGGCACTCGGTCTCGACGAGGCGAGGCGCCGGGCTCTCGAGCAAGAAATCTTCGAGGCTACCTCGTAGTCCTAATAGCCTCACGGTAACGCAGGTAGGGTTTGCCTGGAAAGCCTCAGCCTGACAGAATCCACGGGACGAGGAGAGCTGGTGGTCAACAAGAAAGCGGAAAGCGGCAAGGCGGGACGACCACCTCTGAAAGACCGGCGCAATCAGATTCTCGCGAAAGCGGCCCACTTGTTCTGCGGGAAGGGCTACGACTCGACGTCGATGAGCGACATCGCGGACGAGGTCGGCATCACGAAGGCTGGCCTCTACTACTTCGTCGAGAGCAAGGAGCACCTGCTCTACCTCATTACTGACTACGGATTGGACCTCCTCGACGAGATGGTCGTCGAGCCGCTGGCGGAACTGAAGGATCCCAAGGAGCTTCTCTACGAGCTCATTCGCCTCCACGTCCACATGGTGCTCAATCGGCCCAGAGAAGTCACGATCGTCCTGCACGAGCGGACCGCACTCACCGGCGTCTATCGCGAAAAGATCCTGCAGCGGAAGAAGAAGTACATCGACTACGTGAGAACGTTGCTCAGGCAACTGCACAAAGACGGGAAGGCGCGCAAGGAGCTAGACGCGACGGCGGCGACGTTCTTTTTGCTGGGTGCGCTCAATTGGATATACCAGTGGTACAAAGTGGATGGTGCTTTGACCGAGGAACAGCTCGCGCACGAGCTGACGGAAGTCTTCACCCGCGGCTTTCTGAATTGAGGCGCAGGTGAAGGATCCGGGCCTTGCCGCGGTCCTGAGCTTCCTGATTCCTGGCGTCGGGCAGATCTACAACGGTGAGTTCTTCCGGGCGCTGTTCTGGCTCGTCGTGACTCCCGGTCTATGGATCGGCACCGGTGGCGCGCTCGGGGCGATATGTCACTTCGTCGCGGCCTATACGGCCTACCGAAGAGCCAACCGTCCATCTGAGGCCACCAGCCCCTAAACCCTCTCCCCTCTGGGGAGGAGCCTTCAGCCCGAGCGCAGCGCGCTAGCGCGAAGCGAGAAGCCGTGCCGCCTTCCGCAGCGAGCCTGCCGAGCGGAGGGCTAGCCCGGCCAGAGGCCGGGCGCGTTGCAAAGAGGGTGGGGCCCCGCGGCCTTGATCAAGGGTGCCGCGCGCAGCGCGGTGGGTGAGGGGTCGTTACGATCAACTAGCGAGTCTTTGCGGCTCGAGCTCCCGCGCTCGCCGAGGTCTCGATGACTTCCAAGAGCTGGTCTTGAAGGTCGGGATTGCCGATCTTCCGCCAGTGGCTCAGCAGTTTCTCCTCATCCCTCGACTCGGCGAGCGGCTTTCTGGTCCTGCTCTCCGGAATCAAATCCGACACCTGAACTCCGAGCGCCAGACTTATCTTCCGGAGCCAGTCGAGGGACGTCCGGCGGCGCCCCTGTTCGAAGTTCGAGAGCGCCGAGGGTGACAAGCCGGCCTTACGCGCCAGCTCCTCCTGGAGCATGCCCTTTTTCTGACGCAGCCCACGGATACGCTGGCCTACTTCCGAGTGCATGAAATCCTCCCCGACTCCCTTTTCCAAGGGAGCCCGCACGAAACCGGCGCGAAACCGGCCAGTTCCAGCGCCTTTCCTCGAGGCCGAGCTTCGATTTGTCAGCCTTCGGTGGCCACAATACCACAAAGTGTCTCTCCGAGAGACCAACGGCCTCGCTCGGTCGGACCCTCCCTTCGGCGTGCTATAATTGGGAGTTTTCTAATTCGAGGAGGAACCCACGTTGGACGTAGATGATGCCGGAATGTTCATGAGAGTCAATATCGCCGCTCAGCGCGCCCGTCAGCTCATGCAGGGCGCTGCTCCTAAAGTGCAAACGAAGTCGCGTAAGCCGGCCGCAATCGCGATTCAGGAAATGGACGTGGGTGCCGTGGAAGCATTCACCCCGGACGAGCTTCCCGAGCCCCTCGAGGAAGATATGCTGGGCGACGTCGTCGACGAGGACGATCTCTAGTAGCCGAAGAAAACGGCTTCGTTCAGACTGACGATACCCTCGACCCGCTCGCGCTTCATGAAAGCCTTCAGCGTCTCCGCCGTCGCCGTCACCCGATCGAGGTGATACCGCGACAGAACCTCCTTCATGTAGGGATGATGGCGGAGGAGCTCGCGCAGCTCGCCCTCCTCGATTTTCATCAGCTCCGAATCCTCCAGCGCGTGGATGGTGGCCGTACGCGGGACACCCGTGAGAAACGAGACTTCCCCGAAGAACTGATGCTTCGTCAGCGTCGCGAGACGCAGGGAGTCGCCATCGATGGTGGCCCGTACCTCCATGGCACCGTCCTTGATCAGATAGAGGGCAGCACCTTGCTCACCTTCCTGAAACACCGCATCGCCCCTCCTTAACGTCACGAGTTTGAACCGCGGCGCGAGTCTCGCCCGATCCTGCGTGGGCAACACTTGAAAAAGGGGCGAGAGCGACAAGACGTTGACGAGGGCGCGGTCCCGATACATCGAAAAGAGGACGTCCCTGAGCCGGGGGTGGTTCTTGACCGCGCCCCTCATGCCTGCCGCTGACAGCTCGAGAAGCTCGCTTGCCTCGATCGCGCGCAGGCTCGCGGTTCTCGGCTGGCCGGTCAGGAAAGAGAACTCGCCGAAGCACTGACCCTGCTTCACGACGCCGAGCTTGCTACCTTCGGCCTTGACCTCCAGGAGCCCCCGGTTGACGAAATAGAGCGAGGCGCCTGCGTCGCCCTCCGAGAAGATAACGTCGCCGTCCTGAAACTCGAGCCGTCGCATCGTCCCGGCGACACTTCCGAGCTCCTCCGACGTCAGTTCAGAGAGTAGCGGGATTTCGTCGAGAGGTGTGATGGGGCGAATCGGAACGGTCTCCGCGGCTTTGCGCTTTTGCTCTTCTCGTAAGCTCTCGACTTTGATCTTGGCTACATAGGCGAGCGGATTATCGAACTTGGGATCGAGCTCGATGACTTTGAGGCCACAAGCGATGCCTCCGAGTAGGTCGCCCTCGGCCGTCAGCATCTCCTGGAGCTTCACGTATTCCGAGATCGCTCCGTCCCTGTTGCCCGACTCCACGAGGAGCTCGGCGAGCTTGCGACGCGCCTCGAAGTCCATGCCGTGCTGCGCGAGCGCTCCGCGTACGAGCTCGATGGCCTTGTCGAGCTTGCCGGAACGACGGAGTCCCTCGGCGCGACGAAGATCGGAAGCTGCCGACATCTTGCCCTCGACGAACCCCTGGCCTTTCCGCCTCACGAAGACGAATGGGTCCGACTCGCTCCGCTATTCTCGTGAACGAGCTCGCGAAGCTTCTGATGGACCCGTGCGCGGTACTTCAGGCCACCGCCCTCGGTTCCCATGAGCACGGGGTTGAGGCGCTCCGTGAGCTCGACCCAGTCGACCCACCGGGCTCCTTCTATCTCAGTGGTATCGAGAGGCTCGAGGTCGCCAGCCACGGGATGAGCCAACATGACGTGCGTGGTCCATTTCGTGCTCTCGTCACCGCAGCGGAACGTCACGTGAACCTGCAAAAGATAATCCTCGATCCGGATCGTGAGGCCAGTCTCTTCCAGAGCCTCTCGAGTCGCGCCGTCGACGAAGGACTCCTCGGGATGGATACCTCCGGACGGAATTCGATAACCGCCCTCGGGATAGCCCGGCTTGCGAATCACGGCAATGCGGTCACCGTCCAAAATGAGCAGGCTAACGTCATGGGCGCGTCCGAGCTCCCGATGTTTCATCACCACGTCCAGCTCGGGTTTCGTCAGAGTGACGCTCCATCGCTCGACTTCGGGCTCACCGAACTCGAGCACCAACTCCTGAACGATGTGTCGACCAATGTGCATGACCTGGCTAGCCTCGCTCAGCTCTCCCTCTCGTGCTCCTCCTCCGTACCCGGCTCTGGGTTTCGGTTGAGGAGCTCGACGAGGTCTCGAATGACCGTGGGCGCCACCCAGTCTCTAGGCCCGATGACCTTGGATTTCAGGCGGCCGTCACGATCGATGATGTAGGTCTCCGGATACTTGAACGCGTGATAGGAGCGAGCGACCTTTCGCCCGTTGTCGTGAAGGATCGTGAAGGTCAGATCGTAAGACTTCACGAAGTCTGCGATATCGCTGAAGCGCTCGTCCACCGAGACCGCCACTACAGCAAGTCCCTCGTCGTCGAGCGCCTGGTGGAGCTTCTCGAGAGAGGGCATCTCGTCGACGCAGGGAGGACACCAGGTGGCCCAATAGTTGAGGACGACGACTTGCCCACGAAGCTCTGCCAGTCGTTTCAAACGGCCGTCCAAATCGGGAAGCTCGAAATCGGGCACGGGCTCTCCGACCTGCGGGCCCGGATTCTTGTTACAGGACACTCCGCTGAGACCGAATGCGAACAAGAAGAGGAAGACGGCAGGGCGACGAAAAGGTTCAAAGCGCATGACTGGCATCTCGAGCTAGAACGAGCCCCCGAAGGGCCTCGACATTTCTGACTGCACGGGCCGGATCATCGGTCATGATACCGTCAACGCCCCAATCGAGCAGGCGGGAAATGTGTATGGGCTCGTTCACGGTCCATACGTGCACTTCGACGTCGAAGCCGTGCACCGCATCGATCACCGGTTTCGAGACGACGCGCCTCAGTCCCTTGTACTCGGGTACCTGGAACGCAACACCCGGCGGTCGATAACCCTGGAGCGAGCCACTTCGCACCCGCCCGAGGAAATGGCGTACCTCGTCCTTGCTGAAGCTGGTCGCGACCAAAGGCGCTTGTTCGCGGAACCGGGCAATCAAATGGTGCTCGTGCGACGCGACGATGACCCGATCTTCAGCGCTGTGCGCGCGCAGTTTCTGAGCCAAAGCGACGACGATTTGCTCGCGCGTGCGTTTGAGCTCGATCACGATCCCAAGGTCGGGTGAGGCCTCGAGGACTTCGTCCAGAGTCGGGATCGTGACGCCTCGGTCACGATAGGGAAATGTTCGTCCGTGGTCGGCCGTGAATTTATAACCCGAGTCGAGCTTCCGGAGCTCGCCGAGAGTCATGTTCTCGACCCTGCCGCGTCGACCCGTCGTCCGCGATACGGACTGGTCGTGGATGACGACGACTTCACCATCCGCGCTCAAATGCACATCGAGCTCGATATAGGAAGCGCCTTGCTCGCGGGCAAGGCGAAACGACTCGAGAGTATTCTCGGGGGCACTCGCACTCGCGCCTCGATGGCCGAATAGCCTTGGCGAAGGACCGGAGAAGAAACGATTGTTCGACGACACGTAGAATTCAGTTACCTTAGGTGACGTTAGCCGGCGCTATCCAAATTGCGGGCGCGGATTGTCTATATGACTATTATCCGGAACCCTACCGGCTCAAGTCAAAAGGGCGTACAAGCACTCCGAGCGCTCGGTGGTCCCCGGAGCTCCTGTCGAGCTCGCTCGGATGGAAGCTCCCTTCGCTCGCGAGCTCGAGCTCGGTGAGCGCCGTTTCTGGGCGGATCGGAACGATTTTCTTTTCGCCGGCACGAAGGCGAAGGCGATCGCTTCCCGACTCGGTCGTGACGGTAACCCAGTTATCGATCCCCCCCCCTTCCAACTGGAGGGCACAACCCTTTGCGCAACGATTCGGCGTTTCGAGAACGAAACGAGCTCGCGAGGCACCCTTGACCCAGAAGCCGCTCGGATCGAGATAAACTTCGTCGTCGAGGGCATGGAGTCTCGCACCACCGGGAGAGCGAAGGCTCTGAAGGGCCTCAGCGACTGTCGGCAGAGGCCGAACGAGCCTCACTCGCACGGGCCCAAGGAGCGCTCGCGCCCGCAGATGAAACTGGGCCAACCCAACCCTCGAGACAAAGCTCGTCTCGCTCTCTGCGAAACAGCCGCCTCCGTTACAAAGCGCGAGACCATCCGGCGACACGCCGACAATCTCGAGCTCTCCGGCAGGAAGGCGGTAACGACGACTCCACCAATGACTCGGGTCCCCGTCGGGGGACCTCGGCCCGATGGGCAGGGTGACGCGCTCGAGGACTTCGTCGAGTCCCAGGTTCTCACGCTCAGGGAGTACGAGGAAACGAGAGCCTTCTGCGTGCTCGGCTCCGAGCAGGAACGACGACGTCCATCGTCCTTCCAGGTTCCGCTCGATCCGAACTCCCGATAGATCCTGTATCCAGGCCAGAGCGAGCACGAAGGTCACGAAGGATGGGACGACGAGTCGACGTCCAAGCCAATCCATGGCGAGGGCGAAAACGACGAAAACCGAAGCCGCCGCCGACCATACGAGCGACCGCGGGTCACCTCGGACGACGGAAGGCAGGTAAGCAGTAACGTCCCACGAGCTCGACAGTGCTTCCCAAATGCGTCCGGTCCCATCGCGCGCGTTCAGATACAAGGGTTGTCCAGGCAGGACGAGCATCGCGCCCGCAAGAGCGACGCTCAGAGCGAACAGACAGCGCCTCCACGAGCCGAGACCGAAGCGAGCACCGGGTGTAGCGACATAAGTCGCGGCGGCGACCGCGAGCAGGGGAAGCGCCGGAAACAGAAACCGGGCCGGCGGTGAGTTTCCACCCGACCAGAGTGGATGGGCCGCTCCCGGAAGCGACACCGCCGCAAGCGTAGCCGTGGTCACGATCCCGAGAAACGGGTGACGACGTGAAAGGGCGACGAGCCCGCAAAGTCCGAGAAGATACACGGGGGATGCGATCAAGAGCCCGAACTCCTGATCGAAGAGCAACCCGAGGAGACCGACCGGAATGCGATCGAAGAAGATCCTCTGGCGGCCGTAGGACGCCGTCGGATCGATGCTTCCTGAGGTCGAGTAGAAAAAGCCCAAAAGGGCCAGAGCCGAAACGAGGACTCCGGCTCCGAGCAGAACGGCGCTCCTCCGTCCCCAACGGTGAGCCATCGCGCCCCAGAGCACCAGGGCGAGCGGGACGAACTTCATGTGGAAGAAAGGCAGAGAGCCGACGAGGCCGGCCCAGGCAAACACACGCCACGAGACTTCGGGGCCGGCTCTCACGAGGCGTGCGACAACGAGGACGACGACGAGCGTGGCCGGCAGTTCTGGATAGGCCGACACAGAAAGAAAGAGCCCCGGCGCCGTGAAGCCGAAAACCAGTACCGCCAGTAGCGCGGCATCGGTGCTCTGTAGGCTCGTCCTCACGATTCTGAAGATTCCGTGGAGGATGATCGCCGAGAGCAGCGCTTCGGTCAGGAGCACTCCAGTCAAGCCGAAGAGTGCGTAGCCCGGCAGGAGCAAGAGCGGAAGGCCGATGCCGTGTACCGAATAGGGGGTTCCCCTCGCAAGGTGGGGTCCTATCTTGCCACTGTAGAAACTCGCGTAGTGCTCCTCACGGTAGTTGTTGGCGACGGCGAGATCGCCGTCACGCAGAAGGCTCTCCGCGACAAGGAGGTAGTGAGGCTCGTCTCCGGACAGGCCGACGTCGTGCCCCATTTTCCATCCAACCAACACGTAGAGCCCAAAGGCTGCTATCGCCACGAGTCCAGCGCTTGGCGCAAAGGAGAGAGGGCGTTTCTCCAGAATCCGCCACACGGCCACGACGAGGCATGCCACGAGCAGGACATCGAGCAGTCGCCCCGAGAACGACGCCGTGAAGGGAGCGATGCCGAAGACTCCGGGAACGAAGACCGCGAGCGCGAGACCGGCGGGGGCGAAGGAAAGACACACCTCCCATAGGCTGGCCGCCCTCGACAGTAGGAGCGCCATGGAGAATGCCGCGACGAGGGCGACGACGACGAGGAGTAAGCTCGGAAGCGAGACGAGAAGCCGAGGGGTGTCGAGCTTGGAGGCGCCCTCGAACAAGGGTAGTCGCACACCAAACCGAAGGAGCAGGGCGAGCGCGAGGCCGACGACGACAAGCGCCGCGAAGACCGCTTTCTTCAAGGCTTCCGGGAGGACGCGAAAACAGGAAGGGTTCGAAGATAGGAGAGCGCGATAATCGTCTTCGCGTCCCGAAGGTCTTTGCCGACCTGGAGCGCCAGGGCGTCTTCGATAGACAGCTCGACGAGCTCGAGGTTCTCGTCGTCGTCCGGGGAAGCCTCACGCTCGTCGAGATCGGTCGCGAGAAACAGATGCATCAGCTCTGTCAAGATACCGGGGGAGGGAAAGAATTCCGTCAGCTTCTCCAGGCGATTGGGGTAGTAGCCCGTCTCTTCGACCAACTCTCGCCTCGCGGTCTCATCTGGCGATTCGCCCGGGTCGATGGTGCCGGCTGGCACTTCCAGCATGAGCTCACCGGATGCGTAGCGATACTGTCGAACGAGCACGACCCGACCTTCGTTCGTGACCGCGAGCAGGACCGCCGCGCCACCATGACGGATGACCTCGCGCTCGACTTCCTGACCCGAGGGCTCGATGACACGGTCCACGTCCAGGTGGACGATCCGGCCGCTATAGATCGAGCGCCGCGCGACGAGCTTCGTCTCGAGCTTCTCGTCCATGCGGCGATGATTCTAACATGAGGCGATGTTTGCTACAGTCGAAGCGGGTAGATGAACGTCGCGCTGGTTTTGTTCCTGGCGATCGGAAGCGTGGACCCGACCGCGCTCGAAGAGCGGGGGCGGTCACACCTCTACAATCTGGAGTTCGCCGAGGCTCGAAGGATATTTTCGGAGCTCGACCGGCGAGCGCCCGAATCGCCAGCGGGCCCCTATTACGAAGCGAGCGCGCTGTGGATGGAGGAGTTCACACGACGGGGCGGCATGGCGGGAACCACGTTCCGCACGGGTACATATTGGTCGAAAAAGAAAATAGAGCCGCCGAAACCGGAGCTCGAGCGCGAGTTCTTTCGACTCCTCGGGGAGGCGACCGCGCGGTCCGAAGCGCTCTTGGCGGCGACTCCGAACCATCTCGAGGCGCTCTTCTTTCTGGGTGCGGCGGAAGGATTGTCGAGCGCTTACCATGCCGTCATCGCACACAGCTACTATCGCTCCTTTCGAGCTGGAAAGAGGGCAAAGGCCTTTCACGAGCAAGTGCTCGAGCTCGATCCCAACTACGCGGACGCTTACCTTCTTCCCGGCATCTACGAGTACACGGTGGCCACTCTCCCGAAGACGCTGCGCATCGCGGGGTTTCTCGTCGGCATTCGCGGCTCGAAGACCCAAGGGTTGAAACTCGTGAAGCGCGCCGTCGAGGAGGGCCGGCGCACTCGTTGGGTGGCTCGACTATCCTTGAACGTCATGTATCAGCGGGAAAAGAGCTATCGAGACGCTCTCGGAACGCTCCGGGAGCTCGAAGCGCAATTCCCCAGGAACCCGCTTCTGCCCTTCGAGACCGGTAGCGTACATCTGCTGAGGCGAGATTTCGATGCGGCACGGCGAGTGTTCGAGACGATGCTCGCGAGTCAGGCAGAGGGTTTGCCTCACTACGACCGTATCGAGACCTCGATGCTGCGCTTGAAGCTGGCGGAGAGCTACCTATTCGCAAAGAACTTCGCGAGGGCAAGCACGGAGCTCGACCGAGCGCTCGGAGCTCCATGGGTACCGGACCACATCAAGGCCCGTATCTTCTTGCGCCGGGGTATGGCGTCCGACGCCCTCGGCAGGAGGAAGGCAGCAGAGTGGGATTACCGCCGCGCTCTCACTCTCGACGTCGACGAGTCGACCAACGCGCTCGCCCGACGCTACTCGAAAAAACCCTATCGTTGAACGGATCTACATCGCCGGAGCGGGAGGGTAGGCGTAGTACCCTTTTCTCGTGCGCACGACGAGATCGTCCCGATTCTTGATTCGGACGTCGATTGCGCGCCACTCACCGTTCGGTTCCAGATTCTTCGGGGCATAGGCGAGGCGATACTGGCTGTGGAGCTCGTTTTGAATTGCATCGAAGTCGTTGTTCAGCTCCCCGATACCGTCTGGGAAGAACGAACGACCGCCCGTCTCCTTGGCCAGGTCCTTCAGGAATCCCTTGTTCACCCCTCTAGCTCCCGCCATGCGACGGCCCTTGAACCCGACGCTATAGATGGTGACCTCCGAGAACTTCGCGCCCTCGATGGCCTGCTTGGAGTTTGCCTCGCTTCCCTGCCCCAGCGAGCGCGAGTCGTCGCCGTCGGTAAAGACCAGTAGGGCTTTGCGCCCCTCGGCCTCGGAAACCTTGTCGAGGGAAAGAAGAACGGCGTCGTAGAGCGCCGTCCAACCGGAGGGATAGAGAGACTGGATCGTCTGTATCAGACGATCCACGTCGTCGGAAAAATGAGAGCTGAAGCGAATACGCTCGTTGAAATCGGCAACGATCGCTCGATCGCCGTCCCACAGCTTGCCCACGAAGTTCGAGGCGGCTTCCTTGATTCCGTCGACACTGGGGCGCACGCTGGTCGATGCGTCCAGAAGCAGTAACAGCGTGACGGGCGTGACCTCGGCCGTGAAAAAGCCGATTTCTTGCGGTATTCCGTCCTCCAGGACTTCGAAGTCGACCTCGGTCAAATCGGGTATGAAACGCCCTTTCTTGTCCGTAACGACGATGCTCAAGTTGATGGCTTGGACGGTGGCGCGAAACTGGAAGCGCTCCTCCTGTTCGCGGTCCTGGGCCAGGCCCGCGGGAGCTGGACTCGCGAGCGACAGCGCCAAGAACGAAGTGGCGATCCAGCGCGGAGATAAAGCACGACGATGGTTGACCTGTCTCAAAGTGATCTCCCTCCGCGCCGGTAGTGAGGGCGGCGTAGCATCCGGCACGGACCAAACGTAGTCTAGCACAGGGCTTCACATCGATTTGTTCGCCGCTGTGATTTTGGCTACACTGCATTGCGATGGAGAGGCGTTGCTTCACCGTTCACGAAGCCAACGAGCTCATTCCCTTTTTGAGCGGGAGGCTCAGATCGCTTCGCGCGGTCTATACGAAGCTCAAAATGTGGGATTCCGCCAACCCAACTTCCGAGGAGATCACGCTTCGCGGAGGTATACCCGTCGCGCCTGCCTATGTCGAGGCGCTCTCCGAGTTTCGGGAGACGCTCGAGGAGATCTGCCAGGAGGGCTGCGAGCTCAAGGACTTGGAGTCTGGTCTCATCGATTTCCCCACGATTTGGGAGGGCCGCGAAGTCCTCTTGTGCTGGAAGCTGGGTGAATCGGAGGTGGAGCACTGGCACGAGCTCGAGGCCGGTTTTGACGGTCGCCAGTCGCTGACGACCGAGCCGCATCCTTGAACCTTCCTCACGTTGCCCTTTTCCTACTATCAACGCCTGACTCGAGCACAGCAGCGAATCTACGACGAGAGCAATCGAATCGGGGCGCTCGAGCTCTACCGTCCTTCTATGCTGCGAGACAGAGTGCTCGCTCTCGCCGCGGCGCTCGAGGGCGGCAAACGCGCGCCCACGGAGCACTCAGCTCAGATTCTGATGGACGGTCTCACGGAAGCCTTCGGCGTTCCCCCGCTGAAGCTGCGCGTGCTCGAGCGGAGGCCCTCTTCCCAAACTGGAGAGCTTCACGGGCTCTACGAGGCAGACAATTCGGGTCGCTACCGCATTTCGCTCTGGATGCGGACGGCGCAACGAGCGCAAGTCGTTAAGTTCAAAACCTTTCTCCGCACTCTGCTCCACGAGCTCTGCCATCATCTGGACTACCGCAAGTTTCGACTGGCTGACTCGTTTCACACCGAGGGCTTTTATCAACGCGAGTCGAGCCTCGTGAGACAGCTCTATCCAGAGGAACTCCAGGTGGCTAAGCCCACCAAGGCGAAGTCGTCGCGCTTGCGTCCACCTTTGACAAATGTGTAACCTATAGCGTTTGAGCTGAAGGGAAGTAGGACGGACGCCATTGTGATGGCTGACAATCGGAGGAACCGAATGAAGAAATCTCTCGCGTTGATCGTGCCCATCGTACTGCTCGCGCTCCTCGCGGCCTGTGGTGGCGGCGGCGGTGAAGACCCGGCCGCGCCTGCCCCGGCGAGCTCGGCGCCAGCGGATCCCGGCTCGCTGGGAACGGTCAACGGCAAAGTATCTCTCGACGGCGATGCTCCCGCGGGAGACACCATCCAGATGGCCGCGGATCCGAATTGCGCCCGCCTGCACAGCTCGCCCGTGATGACCGAGTTCGTCGTCGTCGGAGACGACGGTGGTCTCGCAAATGTCTTCGTTTATGTAAAGAGCGGGCTGGGCTACACCTATCCTGTACCGAGCGAGCCGGTCTTGATCGACCAGACGGGCTGCCTTTACGTGCCCCACGTAATCGGCATTCAGGCGGGCCAGACACTTCAGGTCAGAAACAGCGACGAGACGCTCCACAACATCCACGCGATGCCGAAGAACAACAAAGAGTTCAATATCGGCCAGCCCGTCAAGGGGCTCACGACCGAGAAGGTCTTCGCCAACCCGGAGGTCATGGTCCCCTTCAAGTGCGACGTGCACAAGTGGATGAACAGCTACGCCGGCGTCGTCGACCATCCCTTCTATGCCGTGACAGGACCCGACGGCTCTTTCTCGCTCGAGGGCGTCCCCGCGGGGGACTACGTCGTGGAAGCCTGGCACGAGCGCCTGGGCACGAAGGAGATGAACGTCACCGTGATCGCCGAGGGTGGCGTCGAAGCGAACTTCGCCTTCACCGCCGAGTAATAGACACGCCTCACCTCAGGAAGGCAGATCCCCTCACTCGCGCGCCGCTGACTCGTGGGGGCGCGCGAGCTCTCCCCCTGGCGGGGGAGAGGTAAGACATGTGAGGGTGAACAACACGAGGGCGATCCAGATACCGTCCGACAGGAGCAGGTGTAGGATCTGCAACCAGACCGGTGCTTGCAAATAGACGTTGAGGCCACCGAGCGCGAGCTGGACCGCGAAAAGGCCCACGAGGGCGCGTCCGTAGGAGCGCGTCTGGGAGCTCGCGAACCGCCACACGACGATGGCGAGCCCGACGAAGGTCGCAATGGCTACGGTCGGGTGATAGAAACGTGAAGCGACGAGTCGGGCCACGACGGGAGAATCCTCGGGCCGGAGGCCCGCCGTCAAGACGAGCGTATCGCCGAGGGCCGTGATGGCACCGCTCGAGCCAACCACGAGCACGGCGAGCGTGACGAGGCCTAGCGGGAGCCACAACTCGCGGCGCTTCGAAAGAGACAGGTCGCGCCCCTCCTCCGCGAACCAGGCCGTGATCGTCAAGGCGGCAAGCAGGAGAAACGTATTGACCAGGTGGAGGCCCATCACGTAGACACGTGCCTCGGAGTCGTTCGCGACGACCCACTCGAAGCGAACCAATCCCGCGCCCAGCAGAGATTCGGTGACGACAAAGAACGCTGTCCATAACGCTCCCTTCCGGGCTCCGTGTCCCTTGGGAAAAACACGGAACGCGGCCACGACCAGCGCGGCCACGAAGATTCCCAGCAGCCCGCTCGAAAGACGGTGACTGAGCTCCACCAGCGTGTCGAGACGTGGAGCTCGAGGGATGACTTCCCCGTTGCACAGCGGCCAGTAATTGCCGCAGCCCGCGCCCGCGCCCGTCGCGCGCACGTAGGCACCCCAGAGGATGACGAGGACGGTGTAACCGAGAAGAAGCCAGGCAGCGCGGGCGAGCTTCGCCTTCAACGTATTACGCTCGCCTCTGAAGAGGGTCAGCGCTAGTGCTAGTTGGAGGAGCCCATCTCTTCCAGGAGACTCGCGAGATCATCGGCGTGACGCTCCTCCATGGCCAGGATGTCTTCGAGCATCCGGCGAGTCGTCGGGTCGTCGTTTCCGAGATAGGCCACCATCTCCCGGTAGCTATCGATGGCAATTCGCTCCGCGACGAGATCTTCCTCGATCATGTCGACCAGGGTCTCGCCCTCGACATACTCGGCATGACTACGACTGGAAAGGCCGTCTGGTGAGAAATTCGGCTCCCCGCCCAGCTGCACGATCCGTTCCGCGATCTGATCCGCGTGCTGTTGCTCTTCATTCGCATGCTCGAGAAACTCCGTCGCCGCTCCCTGGGCGTTGATGCCCGACGCCATGAAGTAGTGTCTCTTGTATCGGAGCACGCAGACTATTTCAGTCGCCAGCGCTTCGTTCAAAATGCGAATCACCGTCTCGCGATCGGCACCGTAACCTTCGGTGACAGCGCCCTTCTCGATGTGCCGCCGGGCACGCTCGCGAAGCGTTTTGATATCGCTCAAAAAAGGCTTCTCTGTCACGAAGAGCCTTCCCCGCCCGCGGCCCTTCTCCGTTTCCAGGCCCACGACGCTCCGATTGCTCCGAAAACGAGGTAGGGCATTCCGAGCAGGAACAGGATCCCGCGGTTGAAGCCGGCGGCGACCTGACCACCGTTCTGCTCGAGAGCAGCGCGACACATCGCGCACTGGGCCGAGGCATACTCTGGGTGCAACGCGAGGAGAGCCGCGACGACTACGCACGACGTCAGAAGCGTCTTCGCGCTCATTTGTAAAGACTTCTCTCGAGAATCTGTGTGCCGTCGTAGGCCGGAATCGCGAACATGAGAAGGCTGGTGACGAAGATACCCACCATCACGATCATGATCAGCCCCATTTTCTCGAAGCGTAAGTGCATGTAGAAAAAGATGATAAGGGTGGCTTTGATGGACGAGCCCAACAGGAGCAGTACAACCTGGGGAGCGGTCGACATCTTCGACTCGCCGATGAAGATCATTGTGACCGTCGCCACCAGAAGAACGACCCAAATCATCCAGTAGCCCTTGTAACCGTGACTTGCCGAATGTTCCGATTCCGACATGGACTGTTCTCTCTTTCCGCCGTTACACGAGATAGAAGAGCGCGAAGACGAAGACCCAAACGAGGTCGACAAAATGCCAGTACAGGCCCGCATTCTCGACGCCCTGGGCGGAATACTTCCCCATGGCGGAGCGGATCGCGACGATCAGCAGCACGGTGACGCCCGTCGTGACGTGCATCCCGTGAAAGCCGGTGATGATAAAAAAGCAGGCGCTGAACTGGGGAACCCCCCAGGGGTTGCTCGTGAGCCGGGCGCCCGCGTGGATGAAGTGAGTCCACTCGTAGACCTGCATTCCCAGGAAGGCCGCCCCTCCGAGGATCGTCAACCACAAGAATATCGTGACGTGTTTCTTGTTGCCGACGGTTGCAGCGGCGACCGCGCAAGCCATCGTGGCGCTACTGGTGATGAGCGTGAACGTCATCAACGTGATGTAGTTCATGTCGAAGGCAATGTTCTGGTCGGGCCAGACTTCGGTCGCGCTTCGCATCACGCCATAACCCACGAGAAGGCCAGCGAAGAGCAGGGCATCCGTGACGATGAAGATCCACATCATCAGCTTCTGCCAGGGGACGTCGAAGGGACCCCTCCAGGGTCCTTCCATCACCCCCGCAGCCCCGGTATCCGTCATGATTCCTCCTAACACCGTTTTGCTCTCGGCCGACGCCCGAGAGCAAAACCTTCCCTGCTACATGTAGAACAAGACGACCAAGAGGTAAATCCAGATAGCGCCCACGAAGTGCCAATACGTCGCCGCGACGACCGGCGAGGCCGACTCTCCCGGCGTCAAGCGATAGCGCGTCGCGAGGGCGAGCACGTAGAACAGAGCCAACACGCCGACGAGCAAGTGCACCGCGTGGACGCCGCTCAGAACGTAGAAGAACGAGCTGTGTGGATGGCTCGAAACGTAAATCCCCTGCGACGCGAGCTGATTCCAAGCGAACACCTGGCCGGCCAGAAAGAGCGTGCCGAGTACCGCCGTCGCGAGCATCCACTTGCGAAACGCGACGGGCCGCCAATGACGGAAGGCTCGCTGCGCCAACTGCATCGTCACGCCGGAAAGGACGATGGCGAAGGTGTTCAACCACAGCACCGGCGGTAGATCGAGCGGAACCCAGTCGGAGCCGGCGCTGCGGACGATATAGGCGCTCGTAAAAGCGGCGAAGAGCATGGTGACCGAGCCGAGGGCGACCCGTATACCGAGCTTGGCGGTCTCGATGCGTCGGGTCGCGTCGTCGCCGGATCCGTAGTCGCCGTAGCCTTTGTCGATGATGTCTTCACCGCCGGAACCCGCGTGGCCGGTCTTCGACACCGTCAAGGTCTGGGACATCTCAGGAAACCTTTCCGTCCAGGGCCAGGAGCGCGAGGACGAGAGGCAAGTAGAAGAGCGTCGCGGCGAGGAGCTCGATGGCGCGCCGGCGCACGACGCCGCCCCCGAATCGGACCGCGGCTACGATGAGAATCGACCCGAGCACGGCCGCACCGATCGGATAGAGCCAGCCCGCAAGGCCCAGCGAAGCGGGAGCGAAGCTCACCGCCACGAGCGCGATCGTCATCACGATGGTCTGAAGCCGGACGGCGGCAGGAAGCGCCCGATGGCCGACGCGCGCGTAGTCATCACGATAGGTTGCGGCGATCGCCCAGGTATGCGGGAACTGCCACAAGAAAAGAAGCCCGAACAAGCACCATGCGAGCGGCCCAAGCCCGCCGGAGGCTGCGCTGTAGCCCATGAGCGGCGGAATCGCACCCGCCACGGCTCCGGCCGGAGTGGACCAGGCCGAGCGTGCCTTCAAGGGTGTATAGACGAGAACGTAGATGAGAAGCGCTCCGAGTCCGAGCAGCGCGGGCAGTACACCGCTATGGACGAGCAGCACGCCGATGCCGGCGACGGAAAGCCCGGCGGCAACCGCAACAGCCTCACCGAGCTGGATCCGCCCGGCGGGAAGAGGACGATGGGCCGTGCGCTTCATGCGGCCATCGGATTCCCGCTCCATGACCTGATTGATGGCGTTCGCACCGCCTACGACGAAAAAGGTGCCGAGCGTGAACCAGAACAAGTCGGAAAGCTCGATGACGCTCGCACCGAGCCAATAGCCAACAACGCCAGATAGGACGACCATGGCGGAGAGTCTGGGCTTCACGAGATGCAGGTAGTCGCGCAGTCTGGACAAGATCTGCTCCGCACGTTTCGATGCGCCAAAGCTCAACCCAGACGCGTGCACATTTCCTCTCGCGCGCAGCACGGGCTTTCTATCCCCCCGCCTTCACCTGAGCGGGTGACTTCCACTGAGGTGTGAAGTCACCGTCCTTCTCGTCAGGATGGTTGTAGTCATAGGGCCAGCGGTGCACCTCGGGAAGATCTCCTTCCCAATTGCCGTGACCCGGGGGTGACGGAGCCGACCATTCGAGCGTGTTCGCCTGCCAGGGATTTAACGCCTCGCACTTTTTGCCCTTGAACATACTCCAGAAGTAGTTGACAAGAAAGAGGATCTGAGCCGCGCCGAGCACGAAGGCGGCGACCGAGATGAACGTATTGACGGGTTGTAGCGGCTTCAGGTAGTCGTAGGTATTGGGGTCATAGATGCGCCGCATCATCCCGGCGATACCGAGGTAGTGCATGGGGAAGAACGTTCCGTAGTACGCGAGGAACGTGAACCAGAAGTGGACCTTGCCGAGTCCCTCGTGCATGAACCGGCCGAACATCTTCGGGAACCAATAGTAGACGGCCGCGAGCGCGCCGAAGAGCCCCGCTCCAGCCATGATGAAGTGGAAATGGGCTACGACGAAAAAGGTGTCGTGCAGCGGAATGTCGACGGCGCTCGTTCCCAGAAATATTCCCGTCAAGCCGCCCGTCACGAAGAGCGACACGATACCGATTGCGAAGAGCATCGGGGTCTTGAAGCGTATCTTCGCTCTCCACAAGGTCGCCAACCAGTTGAATGTCTTCACCGCCGATGGCACCGCGATCATCAGGGTGGTCATCGTGAAGGCCGTCCCCAGGAACGGGCTCATGCCCGAGAGGAACATATGATGGCCCCAGACGATGAAGCTCAAAGCTCCGATGGCGAGGATGGCGTAAACCATCGCACGGTAGCCGAAGATGGGCCTCCGCGAGAACGTCGCGAGAATGTCGGAAGTAAAGCCCATCGCGGGGAGCATGATGATGTAGACCTCGGGATGACCGAGGAACCAGAACAAGTGCTGCCAGAGCAGAGGCGCGCCGCCTTCGTGCGCGAAGAGCTTGTCGCCGATGAAGATACCGGCGGGCAAGTAGAAACTCGTACCAAGCGAGCGGTCGAACATCAACAGGATCACCGCCGCGGCGAGGGCGGGAAAGCTGAGAAGTCCGAGCACGCCGACGACGAACTGAGCCCAGGTCGTGAGCGGGAGCTTCATCATGTCGAGACCCTTCGTCCGCAAATTCAGGATCGTCACCACGAAGTTGAGGCCGCCCATCGTGAACGAGGCGATGAACAACGTCATACCCACGAGCCAGAGCGTCTGCCCCGTCCCGGAGCCTGGCATGGCGGAGCGAAGCGCCGACAGGGGAGGATAGGCGGTCCAGCCGGCCGCTGCCGCGCCGCCTTCGACGAGGAACGAGATGAGGATGATGATCGCGCCGGGAAGCGCCGTCCAGAACGAGAGCATGTTCAGGAACGGGAAAGCCATGTCCCTCGCACCGATTTGAAGCGGTATGAGGAAGTTGCCAAAGCCGCTGACGGGCGCCAGCGACAGCACGAAGAACACCATGATGGTACCGTGCATGGTGAAGAGCATCACGTAGAACTCCGGCGTCATGACGCCGCTCGCCATGCCCGCCGGGAAGAGCTTCTCCCAGAACGTCGCGTGCATTCCGGGCCATCCGAGCTGCAGGCGAAGGAGCATCGCCAGTACGCCACCGACGACGGCCATCCCCATAGCCAGCGTCAGATACTGCTTGCCGATCATCTTGTGATCGTAGCTGAAAATATAGGTACTGATGAAACTCTGCTTGCCATGGCCGTGGTCGTCGTGACCTTCGCTCATGCCGTTTCTCCTTGAGTAAGCAGTTTCGGTGAGAACTCGACTAGTTGTCCGCGGCGGCCTGTTCTTGCAACCAAGCCTCGTAGTCCGCTTCGCTCCGGATCGAAAGGAAGGCGCGCATTCGGTAGTGTCCCAACCCACAAAGCTCGGCGCAGGCGATCTCGTACTCGCCGATCTTCGTCGGCGTAAACGTCACCCCCGTCTGCATGCCCGGGACCAAGTCTTGTTTCACGCGGAAGTTGGGAAGAAAGAAGGCGTGTAGGACGTCCTTGGAGCGAAGGCGAATGTGCGCCACCTGATTCACCGGCAGAACTAGCTGGTTGGTTCTCGAGAAATCGTCCGCCGCCGCAGCGTCGTCGAAGTCCACTCCGAGCGGGTTCTGGAGGGAGTAGAGCTCCGGTCGAAATTCGGCGAACTGGCCGTCGGGCCCGGGATAGCGGAAATCCCACTGGAACTGCGCGCCGACGGCCTCCACGACGATAGCGTCGTCCGGCGGCGCGGCCTGGACGTCATCCCAGATCACCAGCCCGGCAAACACGAGGGGAATGAGGACCGCCGCCGTACCGATGGTCCAGGCCACCTCCATCTTGTGGCTGTGGTGCCAATAACTCCCCTCGTTACTGTCGTTGTGGCGGAAGCGCCAAATATAGAATCCGAGCAGACCCTGCACGATGACATAGGCGACGCCCGTTATCGCGAGAATGACGTAGTACAGCGTGTCTAGCGACGTGCGTTCCGCCGCGAGCTCGGGCATGCCGTACTTGAAGAAGTAGACGACCGAGACGAGAACGATAGCCCAAATGGAGATCGCCATGGCAATGCCATGGTTCACATCGGGTTTGATCTCGCTATTCTCTGCCATGCGGTGTCCCTCACAAAGAAAGCTGGCCGCCACCGGACGAACCGGCGCGACCAGCCTGAAAGGTAATTCCCATTGTTATCAGAGTAAACTTCCTCGGCTAGCTAGCGAGCGTAGCGCATGAGGTAGGCGGCAACCGCGCGCATCTGCGCCTCGGAATCTCCCCCGAGCGTATCCGGGAACGGCGTAATGAAATTGCCGTCGTCGTCTATGGGCCAGAACTGGGGCATCTGCGTTCCGGGGGAGATGGACTGCGGATCCTTCATCCAGTCCACGACCCACTCCTCCCGAAGCCGCTCGCCCGTGAGCCGAAAGCTCGGAGCGAGCTGAGAGGCCTCCATCGATCCCGCCGCGGAGGCAAGGTGGCAGCGCTCGCACTGTAGGCGTACGAGGAGATCGTCTCCGCTACGAAGCGTCTGCCTATCGGCGCGCTGTTCCTCCTCGGTCTCGAATGGCTGCGTACCATCCATGGCCATGAAGCCCTCGACGAGCGTATTGGCGTCCTCGTCGGAGAAGTGGAAGGTCGGCATGCGCACGTCCAGCCAGAAGCGCACCTCAACCGGAGCCTTGAAGAAGTCGAAGAGCCACCCGGCCTGCGTCCGTGCGCCCTGAGTGTTGAGGTTAGGCGGCCTGAGACCGGTGTCCTCGATGGTCTCGTAGATGCCGCCGCCGAAACCATCCACGAGGTGACAGCCGCGGCAGTTGTACTCGTGGATCAAGCGGCGACCCCTCTCGGCGTAAGCTTCGCTGCCGCCGAGGCTCTTGACCCCATCCTTCGGGAGCTCCAAGCTGACCTGTCCTAGGACCTTTCGCGCGAGGCCATCGATCTCGTCCTCGGTAAAACCGAAGTAGCCCATGCGGAGCTTCTCGGGCGGGCTCTTGACCTTGCCGACGTCATAGGCGCGCGGCTCGCGAAGTTTCTGTTCGAGCCAGGCGTGGCGGGTGTGCTCGATGCCTGTGACGTAGCCGAAATCGAGCCTGCTCACCATCTTGGAGCCCCAAGTCGAGAGGTCCACGCCGATCTTCTGCGCGTTCTCGAAACCCTCGATGTCGTGACAGCCGAAACAGCCGTAGCGAAGGATGAGCCTCTCGCCGGCGTATAGCGTCTTCTCGTCGCGCGACATCCCGCCGAGCTCCTCCGTCGCCTGAGCGAGAGGTAGGTTGCCACTCAGGAACTCGAGCGTGATTTCATCGAGCGCCGAGTCGTCGGCCTGAGGAACCGCAAGCTGTTCGAATCCTTCGTTTCGAAGACTCATGAGATAAGCGGTGATGTCCGCCGCCTCGCGGTCTGTAAGACGGAGGTCCGGCATGAAGGTCTCTTCCCAGTAGTGCTTCGGGTCCCTGACCCAATTGAAAAGGAACTCTCGATTGACCTTGGTGCCTACACCGGCAAGGCTCGGCCCGCGGGTCCGGTGCCAGTCGACTTCGGTGTAGTTGCTCTCTTCCACGATATGACAACCGAGACAACCCACGACCTCGACGAGCGCCTCGCCGCTCTCAGCGGAGCCGGCGGGCACGGGAGAGTATTCGAGAGGCTTCGCTTTGTCGAAGAGGTAGGAAACGATCGAAGCCACTTCGGTCTGATTGCGGGCGCCGATCTCGGAATCCAGGTTGTTGTGAAGATTCCAGAAGCGCGGCATGTAGGTGGATTGTTTGAAGCTCTTCGGATCCGTGACCCAGCGTGCCGCCCACTCGGGAGTTGTCTTCGAGACGATGTGCTCGAGCTTCGGTCCCACCTTTCGACGGTCCTCGAAACCATCGGTATTGTGGCAGCCCCAGCAGCCTGCGACTTCAAAAAGCGCACGACTCTCGTTGAAGTTCTCCGCTCCCGGTAGCAGCGTCTGACTCTCGTGGCACTTGATGCATCCCGCCTCGGCGAATCCGTTCGGGTACATCGGTTTGTCCCAGTAGTGGTCCTCTTTCCAGCCGTAGTTCTCTTCCCACTCGTGCCGCTGCTCTTCGTTCTGCGGCGTGTGCGTCACGCCGAGGAATGTCGTCGACCTTCCACGCCCTTCGTGACATGAAGTACATCCGAAGGTGTCACGCGGGTGCAACGATTCCGCCGCTACGTAGAGATCCAAATTGGGGTGTGTACGAAACGGCTGAGGTGCCTCCGCGTAAGCGGGGTTGTCGATCCCCATGTGGCACGTCTTGCATCGATCGATTCGAGGAACGCTGGTGAAGTTCAACTCCTCCGTGACGTTCGCGACGAGAACCTGCTGAATCTCGATCGACGGATCGATGAAATCCACCATCGGCAGGTTGCGGAACGTGTTGGGAAGATTCTGCGCAAGCGAGTCGAGTTTCCGCGTCAGAAGGGTCGCCTCCTGCGTCAATCCGTCCTTCTCACTACTGAGCTCCGCCGATCGAGCCTCTAGATCGCGAATGCTTCTTTGGACAGCGTCGCGCTCGAACTCGGTCGAAATCCGGCTCTCCCGAGCCGAGAAGAACTCCGTTTCGAGCGCTTCGAACTCCTCCGCGGTGACGCGTTTTCCCAAGGGGGCATGACCGCGCTCTTCGAAAAAAAACTTCTTGGAGTCGTAGACGGCCTTGAGCTCACGCTCGCGGCCGTCGGCGAGCGTCCACCGATCTTCCAAGACGACGAGCTGGTCCTGAAGCTCCGAGATCTCGCCCTGTCGAGCCTCGAGCTCTTCCGCCGCGGTCTGGAGCTCCGCTACGACGCGCTGGAGCTCGCGTTGATTGACGCTCGCCTCGGCCTGTTCGATCTGCTGGCGCGTCGTCTGGCGTTCCAGATCGAAGAACTCGCGCTGATAGGCTTTCCACTCGCGGGAGTAGTCGTCCCAAACCATCCAGATCGTGGTCAGAAACAGTGCGATAGCCGAAACGGCGAAGAGGACGTTGAGCCCGCTAATGTTGTGTGCGTGTCCAGGCGCTGCTTTTGCCACAATTGAACTCCGACGTTAGACTTCCTGCACTAGCTCAAATATTGAAAAAGATTTCTGGGAACGCCACGACGTACTTCAGGTTGAAGAACCAGCGCAAGTACATCTTGATGGGGAGGCTCAGCATCAGCAGAAAGAGACTCACCCCCAGGTAGTATCGTGCCGGCCCCATCTTCTCGTAGTAACCGTTAAGGCTGGCCCACTTGAGAAAGCCGGGAAGCTTCTCCTTGGGCTTCGATAGCAGGACGGGAAGCACGCCGATGTAGAACAGAACCACGATGATTCCGATAAACTCCCGGAGCAGTGCATTCGATGGCAGCGGTCGGCTCAGGAGCTTTATCCAGAAGAAATCGGAAACGTTGACGTTCAGCAGCGGCTCGACCCGGTGCGGGTCCCAGAACTCGTAAGGACCGAAGAAGTTCCAGTTGGGTCCCCGGAGAAACGTTCCCGAGACGACCAGCAGAATCCAGAGAACGAGAAAGCCGTAGAGAAAGATCCCGATCTCGACTCGGCGCTCTTTGAACGTGAAGTAGCCGTTACCCTTCGGGTTCTTATCGATGTAGGGAATGGCCATGAGACCCACGATGATGAGCGTCGGGTAAACTACGCCAGCGAGCCACGGATCGAAGTAGACGAGCATCTCTTGCAGCCCGAGAAAGTACCAGGGTGCCTTCGAGGGGTTGGGCGAATCGGCTGGATTGGCGGGCTGCTCGAGCGGTGCGGCGAGCAAAATCGACCACGCCATCAGCGCGATGCTCAGCACGATCATGCAGAGGAGCTCGGTATAGACGAGATCCGGCCAGACCCAGACCTTGTCCTCCTCCTGCTTTTCGACCGGCGGCTCGCCATTCGCGATGCGTTTGTCGTTCTCCACCCCTTGATGCATCGCGTACCAGGTCAAGAAGGCGACGAGGTAGAGCACGATGGTGATCGGAACGTTGTCCGGCTTCGCCACGATGAGAAAAAAGTTCCCGTCGAACATGCTCAAGACGTAGAAGACGGTCATCACAGCGAACATGATGACCGCGTTCCTCTTCGACCAAACCTTCGGATAGCGAAGTGACAAGAGAAAGCCAAGGGTCGCGAGAGTGAAGAGAACCGTCGGTCCCGAGAGCCAATTGATGATGTTTTTGAAGAACTCCATACGCTCAGCCTGCCATTGAGTCCAGAAGTCGGTGAACCGTCAAGGAGAAATGTCGTTCGAATTCAATTACATCGGTCCGGAAATGCCGCCGTCCTTACGCACCCGCCAGAAGTGCACCGCCATGAGAAAGGCGGCAGCCAAGGGAAGGCCGACACAGTGAAGGACGTAGAAGCGAAGTAGAGTATTCTCTCCGACGCTCCTCGCGCCCAAGAGTATGAAGCGAGCGTCACTGCCGGAGTTGATGA
Source organism: Candidatus Marinacidobacterales bacterium (assembly GCA_965247365.1). Taxonomy (GTDB): domain Bacteria; phylum Acidobacteriota; class Vicinamibacteria; order Marinacidobacterales; family SMYC01; genus CBDFHB01. The sequence continues at coordinate 5,292,936 of CBDFHB010000002.1, read as the reverse complement.
GATTGATATCCCCTATTTTGAGCGCCGCAGACAGCGGACCCTCCGTTCCCACCAGAGGTGTTGCCCGCGCCATGTTCGACCCCACGGTGATCGCCCAGATGGCGAGCTGATCCCAAGGAAGGAGATAGCCGGTAAAGGACAAAAGAAGAGTCAGGACGAGCAGGACCACCCCGACGCCCCAGTTGAACTCGCGGGGCGGCTTGTAGGAGCCCGTCATGAAGACGCGGAACATGTGGAGCCAGACGGTAATCACCATGACATGGGCGCCCCAGCGATGGATTTCCCGCATCACGCCGAGCGGCACGTGCTCGCCGAGGTCGACGATGTCGGCATAGGCGTACTCGACCGTCGGCCGGTAGTAGAACATGAGCAATAGACCCGTGAAGGTCAGCACGAGAAACAAGAAAAACGTGATGCCGCCCATGCACCAGGTGTATCGGAGCTTGATACCCGCCTTGCGCGATTTCACCGGATGAAGGTGAAGAAAGACGTTCGACATCATGACCAGGACGCGGTTTCGATTGCTGCTGACGGCGCCGTGCCGGAAGATCGACTTCCAGACCTGCGATTCGGTCACGGCGTCCCACGCGCTATTGAATACGCTCAGAACCTTCTGCACCGATTCAACTCCTTCTCGACTAACCCAGTCTCAAAAAGGACTCGGGATCCGACCACTGCCCCGCTTCATATTTGAACATCCTGCTTTTGTCGATGAGCACCTGACCGTCATCGGCGAGGCTGATCTTGACTCGCTCGAGCGGCCGAGGCGCCGGCCCCTCGAAGTTGCGACCGGTCATGTAGAAGCCACTTCCGTGACAGGGGCACTTGAACTTGTTCTCCGCTTCGAGCCAGTTCGGCGTGCAACCGAGATGCGTGCATATCGCCGAGAGAGCGTACATTTCCTGTTCGTTGCGGACAACCCAGATCCGAAACTTCTCTTTGAACCGCACATCGACGACGCCGACCGCGAAGTCGCTCGGGAAGCCCACCTTGAAGCTCGAGGGAGGCTCGGTCAGCACGTTGGGGAACATGAAACGGCCCATCGCGCCCATCCCTGCCGCGGCCGAGGCCGCGAAGAACGTCCACGCCAAAGCAAGCAAGTTGAAATCGCGTCGGCTCACGTCCTTTTTAGTCGCCTTCGCGGCCTTCTTCGGCGCGGGTTTCTCGTCACCGCCTTCGGAAGCTTTCGTTGTCTTCGTCTCTTCAGCCATACTTCTACCCAGACTCAGCCTTGCTCATTGGGACGTCCAAATTTCGATTTGTTCGCGATTGCCCACGTGAAGGCGACCGCTCGAGGGTTTCTTCGTCGCGACCGAAGGCCATTGACACAATCTTGTATTTTAGTCGCCCGGCTCAAAAGGTGTCAAGACTCGAACGAATCTTGTCCAAGACGCCTGATCTCTACGGCTGGACCAATTTTTCGCTTTTCTCCTCCGTGGCAAGGGCCTTTTTAGCCACTCCGCGGAGGCTCAGATTGGGATCCGAGTCCCCGATCTCGTGGAGTCGCTCGCTGAGCTTTGGGCTGCTCAAGAGCGAGGCCGCCCGAATAGCACTCTCCATCGCCAGAAGCTTCTGGGACTCGTTCATATCGCTGATTTTGTCGAGAAACTCCCGATCCAGCATTTGCAGCAGTAGCGCCTCTCCGGACGGGCTGCCCAGCTTGGCGAGAGACACCGCCGCGTTCCAGGCCACGTCGCGCTGGGGGTCCCCGAGAGCCGCTTCGAGACGGGCAACGGCCCGATTGTCTCCGATAGCGCCCAAAGCGTAGACGGCCATCTTGCGCACCCCGAAGTCGTCGTCCCCGACGAGCCCGAGAAGAGGCTCGACGGCGCGCGACTCGCCGATATTGCCCAGCGCCCAGCTCGCATAGAGCCGAGTCGTCGCGTCCGGGTCCGAAAGGGCCTCGATGAGCGCCGGGCCCGCCGCGTCGTCCCCCAGGTGGCCGAGCGATAGCGCCAAATAGTGTCGCACACGAGGATCGTCGTCGTCCGCGTTCTCGAAGGCTCCGATCATCTCCGGTACGACACCCTCCATCCGGCTCCGCTCCGCATCCATCGTGATGAGTTTCGAGAGCTCGAAAGCGGCCTGCCAACGCCGGTTAGCGCTTCCGACTCGGACTTCGTGGAGATAGTCCACACTCGTTTTCTCGTCCGAGACGAGCCAGGCGAAGAAGAGGAACAGCCCGACACAAAGCGCGACGACAAGGGCCGGAATGACGAAAAACTGGATGAGGGTGCGGCCGAAGCTGATGTCATCAGAGGCAGGCTCGGAGTCGCCCTCCCGCGGTGTCTCGGCCTCGTCTTGATTTCCCTTCATTATTGACAGGAGCCCCCTTTCTCGACCCCGCGGCGGGCGCCATCTTATCTCGGCCTCTCGGACCGATCAAAGGTTCTGTTCGGGGCGAGAGCTCGCTGGAGTCGGGATCGAGATCTCCTGTTCCTTGTACTGGAGCTGATAGAGACGGTGATAGATGCCCTCACGGTCCAGAAGCTCGCGGTGGGTTCCCACCTCTCGGATGTGTCCTTTGTGAAGCACGACGATCCGGTCCGCCCTCTGGATGGTCGAGAGCCGGTGAGCGATGACGATGCTGGTCCGATTCTCGAGGAGCCGCTCGAGGGCTTCGCGAATCAGAAGCTCGGTATGGGTGTCCACGTTCGAGGTGGCCTCGTCGAGGATGAGAATCCTGGGATCGTGCACCAGAGCGCGCGCGAATGAGACGAGCTGCTTCTGCCCCGCGGACATCGAAGAGCCTCGCTCCTTCACGGGCTCGTCCAGCCCCTTCGCCAGCGTCGCGACCCAACTGTCGAGATTGACGGCTGCCGCGGCATCCGCGACAGCTTCGTCGGCAATCTCCCGATCTCCGAGACGGATATTGCTGGCGATGCTGCCCGAGAACAGATGGACCTCCTGCAATACCATGCCGAACTGCCGGCGCAGCGCGGAGAGCTCCCACTCCCTCACGTCGAGACCCTCGACGAGCACGCTGCCACGTGTCACGTCGTAGAACCGCATGAGCAGACTCGTCAAGGTCGACTTGCCCGCACCGGTGTGCCCCACGACTGCCACCGTCTCGCCCGGACGAACGGCGAGATCGATGCCCTCGAGCACCCAGTTCTCGTCCGTGTAGGCGAACCAGACGTCGTCGAAGCGGAGACTTCCGTCGGCGCGTTCCGGCAGCTTCGCGTCGGCCGGAGACGCGACGGCGACCTCGGTATCGAGAAGCTTGAATATCCGCTCCGAAGACGCCATCGCGCCCTGGAGGATGTTGAACTTCTCCGAGAGATCGCTGATGGGGCGGAAGAACTTCTCCGAATATTGCACGAAAGCGACCAGCCCGCCCAGAGTGAGTGCGTCCAGAAGAATCTGCCCGCCTCCGTACCAGATGATGAGCGCGATCGCGACGGAGCTCAGGACCTCGACCGTCGGATAGAAGAGGGAATAGTGCCGGATCGATTCGAGGTTGGCCTCGGTGTGCTGTCGGTTGAGCTCGCTGTACTGGCGAAACTTCCGCGGTTCCTGCCAGAAGAGCTGTACCACATGCATGCCGACGATGTTCTCTTGGATGAAAGCGTTGAGCATCGCGATCCGTGTGCGGACCTTGCGATAGACCACACGCACCCGCCGCTTGAAGACGAGCGTCACGGCAAAGAGCGCGGGAAGCACGGTGAAAGTCACCAGGGCGAGACGCCAGTCCAGATAGATCAGCACCATCATGATGCCGAGCAGCATGAAGATGTCGCCGAATATCGTAACGACGCCAGACGTGAAGAGCTCGTTCAGTGCGTCGACGTCGGTCGTGACGCGAGTGACGAGCCTCCCCACCGGGTTTCGATCGAGAAAGCCTGGATGGAGCTCTTGCAGATGGCCGAAGATCTCCCGTCTCATGTCGTACATGACGCGCTGACCCGCCATGTTCATGATGTAGATCTGGCCGTAGGAGATGACAAACTGGAGCACCATGGCCAAAACGTATAGAGCCGCGAGCGCGTCGAGACCGGCCACATTGCCGTTCGCGATATAGTTGTCGATGGCGATCTTGGTCAGAAGTGGCCCGACGAGCTTGAGAGCCGAGACGGTGATTACGAGAAACAAAGAGATGACGACGGTGAGCTTGTAGGGCTTCAAGTAGCCAAGCAGACGCCGCATCAAGCGGCCGTCATAGACCTTGCCGAGCGCGTCCTCCTCATGATGCGTCTCACTCATTTCTAGTGCTCGCTCACTCTTCGTTCGCTCGCTGGCCGCGCTCCTCGCGCGGCCCCTCCGGCCCATTCGGGCCGTGCTCGCTCCGCTCGCGCAGGGTGCGATGCATTCTTCGGCACCCTGCTAGATCCGCTCCAGCTCTTCTTCCAGAAGCTGCTTTCGATAGAGGCTCGCGTAGAGGCCGTCGTGGGCTAGAAGCTCGTCGTGGCTTCCACGTTCAGCGATACGGCCGTGATCGAGAACACAGATGAGGTCCGCGTTCTTCACGGTGCTGATCCGATGCGAGACCAGAAGCGTCGTGCGCCCCTTCATCACGCCAATCAACTGAGACAAGATCTTCTCCTCCGTCTCCGTATCGACGGCGGAGAGGACATCGTCGAGGATCAGAATCGGCGGGTCGACGAGCAGGGCGCGTGCAATCGTCGTCCTCTGGCGCTGTCCGCCGGAAAGCGTAATTCCCCTCTCGCCGACCATTGTTTTGTAACCTTTGGCGAACTCGGAGATATCCGAGTCGAGGCCGGCCAGTCGCGCGGTCGCTTCGACCGCTTCGTCGTCGGCTTCCACGTTCCCGAAAGCGATATTGTCGCGGATCGATTCCGAGAACAGAAAGCTCTCCTGAGGAACGAAGCCAACGGCTCTTCTCAACATCTGCAGGGGCAGTCCCCTCACGTCACGGCCGTCGACGAGAACCGCCCCCTCGCTCACGTCGTAGAGTCGAGGGACGAGGCGCGTCAGAGTGCTCTTACCCGCACCGGTGCGCCCCACGAAAGCAACCGTCTGTCCAGGCTCGATTACGAGATCGATCTCAGTCAGGATCGGCTCACCCGTACCGTTGTTTCCGTACTCGAACGAGACGTTACGAAATTCGACGCGGCCTTTCACATCGAGATCGGCATCGTCGCTCGCGTTCATCATCTCGGTCACCAGCTCGGGCTCCTCGTCCAGGATTGTCGTCAAGCGCTTCATGGAAGCCGCGCCCCGCTGGTAGATATTGACCACCCATCCGAAGGCAATCATCGGCCAAGTCAACATTCCCAGATAGGCAAAGAAAGCGACGAACTCACCGAGTGTGGCGGTCCCCGCGACGACCATACGGCCGCCCCACCACAGGACGAGAACCGTGCCGAAGCCGATGAGTGACGAGAGAAGCGGATAGAACACACCCCAGATTCTGACGAGCCCCATGTTGCGCTCGAAATATTGCTCGTTCTCCGAACGGAACGTCTCGTTCTGGTGCTCCTCCTGGGCGTAGGCCCGCACGACTCGGGCACCGGCCAGGTTCTCCTGTGCCAGTGCCGAAAGATCGCTCATCTTCTCCTGAATCGACTCGAATCGCTTGTGGATCACTGCCCCGAACTTCTTGACCAGAATCGAGACGAGGGGCATGAACGCGAGCGAGACGACGGTCAACTCCCAGCTAATGGCGAGCATGAATGCGAGTGACCCAATGGTGACCACGACGGTCTCCGCGGGGTACATGATGCCGGGGCCGAGAACCATCCGTACCGCGGTGATATCGTTCGACGCGCGGGACATCAAGTCGCCCGTCCTCCACCGCTGAAAGAACGACGGGCTCATTTTCTGGAGGTGCGCCAGGAAGTCGCCCCTCAGATCGTACTCGACGTGGCGCGAAACACCGATGAGCAGGCGGCGCATCCAGAACCGAAAAAACCCTTCGGTGAGTGCGATCGCGACGATGAGACCGGCGTAAAAGGCGAGTTTCTCGCGGGTGACCTCGACGGTGAGGTCATCGACCGTTGCGCGAAGGACCTGAGGCGCGAGAACGGCCGCCGACTTCGCGAGGACGAGCGCGGCCATACCGAAGACCATGGGCCTCGGATAGCGAGTGACGTAGGGAATCAGCCGTTTGAGCTCGTTCATGGCGGAAAAATGAAGTATAGCATCCGCCTTCGCCGCCGATTTTCATGCGGCTTCGGCGGATTCCGCCCGCTTCGCTTCGCCACGGGAGCGGGGCGAGAGCATCGATCTCGGTGACCACGTCGATCACGACCTGATCGTTCTCTTTCGGGTTAGCGGCCGCTCTCGATGCGGCTCGCCTGCTCGTCGACGGTTTCCTGGTAGCGGACGTCGCCCAGACTTCGGTAGGCCGCCAAGGCGTCCTGCCGCTTGCCCTGCTCTTCCAAGGTGCGGGCGAGGTTATAAAGAACGTCCGAAGCGTCGTAGGGTGCCACGGGATCGACTTCGGACAAGGCCTTCTCGAAGGCGGCGGAAGCCTCGTTGAATTGGCCTTCGGAAAATTGGCGAAGCCCGAGCTCGAGTGACGTCGGCTCGGCGCCGGACACGACATCGTATCTGTAGAACATCGGCGCGTCCGGAATGTCGTCGACGACTGCACGGCCTAGCTCGACGATCTCGTCGCCGAGCACGATCGCTTCGCACGATTCATAGGTGACGCTTTCGCCGCGCAGAAAGCGAAGCCCTCGCGGGCACTCATCGTCGACGCGATAGTGAAACACGCTCCCACCTGCAACCGCCTCGACACCAAGGAGCTCATTTTCTTGGGGAGCGGCCCAGACGATCTCGACGTCCGTACCGATGTCCCGGAGAGCGAACTCGATGTGCCTGCGCCCGCCCGGCGCTTGAAACACGCGTTGCAGATATATTCGGGCGCCGGCTTCGCCCTCCTCGATGGAGCCCACATCGACGAAGAGCACGCCTCGCTCTCCGGAGGCACTTCGTCGGACGGCGTTATCGATCTCTTTGGCCCGTTCGAGAAGACGGTCACCCAACCGATTACCGACGGAGCCCAGAGCCGTCAGTTTGGCGCCGTTCGCTCCACGAAGGCGAGACAGACGTGTCAGGATCTCGAGGCCGAGCTCCCGGCTTTCGGAGCCGCGCACAACGCGCTGCGTCAGAGAGTTGAGAGAGCGGTACAGATCTTCGAGGGGCGCGGGACCCGCCTCGAGCCACTCGATCTTGTCGATCCACTCGAAGAGAGCGCGTTGTTCATTGGAGCGGCGCTCGAGCGTGACGAGCGGAACACTTGCCTCTTCCGGCTTCTCTTCCGTCGGAAGGCCGGGCTCGTTCAGGAATTGAAAGATGGCGTCCACTCGCCGCCGGATATCGCGGCCTGTGAGGTCCGGAGACATTTCGATGCGAATCTGCGTCAAGCCGCCACGGGCCACGACTCGAAGCTCTCCCCGCTCCAAGTAGCTCAACGTGGGCGGCAAGCCCTCGGCGCGAGCAACGCCGACATCCATCCCGAGAAGCCTGAAGATCCGACGAGCTATGGCGAGATCGGTCTCAGGCACGAAAGCGGCCACCTCGATGGGTAGCCCCGCACGTCGCGACTCGAGCACGGGTACGGTCAAACCGTCGAGCTCCTCGCTGCAGCGGCCACAAGCGTCGACGGGGAAGTAGGCGACGAGAAGGGTCCCCGCTCGAAAGAGATCGGCCGTAACCAGGTTCCCAGCATTGGTGGCCAGTTGAAAACTCGGAAAGGCTCCCGGCACGAGCTCGAGGTCTTCGAACTCCGATTGAAGCGTCGCGATTCGACGCTGGTCGAGGCTCGCCTTCAGAGCGTCACGCGAGCGAAAGGCGCCCGTCTCGAGCAGAGTCTCCTCCAGCGAAGCGCGGTCCGGTCCAGCCGCGGCCAGATAGGCCTGCAGCAAGAGCTCGAGACGCCCCGACGGCTCGAGGTCCACATCGTCCGCCATGAGCGACCACAGCTCGTGACCGGGCGCCATGCCTACTGCTCGCGAGTAGGCTTTGCTCGAAGCACGCCATTGCTCCCGCCCCGCGAGCGCGTCACCGAGTGTCCGAAAATAGCGGGCCCGTCGCTCTCGATAGACGAGACGCGCCTCGAGGATCATGTCCTCGAACAAGAGTCCTTTCGCGGGACGCGATCCGATCTCTCGTTGCGGGTCGAAGCGGAGCGAATCCTCGATGGCCTTACGGGCTGCCGCCTCGGCGGCTTCGAAATTGCCCGCAGCGAGGAGGTCGAGCGCGTCCTGATGCGCAACATCGGCACTGTCCGACGGGGCCAGGAGGAGGACGAACGCCAAGGTGGCGGCGAGCCTCACGTCGTCCCCCGGAACTTTCGGAGCCTCTCACCGGCGGCGTCGAGCGTCTCTCGCTTCTTACAGAACGTGAACCGCAGCTTCTGTGCGCCGTCTTCGGGCTGATGGTAGAAACTGGAACCGGGAACGGCGGCCACACCCGCGGTCTCGATGAGGTGTCTCGCGAAGGTCACGTCATCCGAGAATCCGAAGCGAGAGATGTCCGTCATGATGTAATAGGCTCCGTCGGGCGTGAAACAACGGAATCCGGCTTCCTTCAGACTTTCGAGAAGCACGTCACGACGCCCTCGATAGTCTTCGGCGAGCTTGTCGTAGTACGACTCCGGAAAGGCGAGCGCGGCCGCGGCCGCCTCTTGAAGCGGAGCCGCGGCGCCCACGGTGAGAAAGTCGTGAACCTTCCGGATGGCGTTCGCCATCTCCTCGGTGGCGACCGCCCAGCCGACGCGCCAGCCCGTTAACGAGTACGTTTTCGATAGGCTGTTGATCGTGACCGTTCTCTCCGCCATTCCGTCCAGGCTTGCGAGCGGGATGTGCTTCCTACCGAAGACGATGTACTCGTAGATCTCGTCTGTGACCGCGATGACATCCCAGCTCTCGCACAGACGGGCGATGTGCTCGAGCTCCTCCAGGCCGAATACCTTGCCCGTCGGGTTGTTCGGACTATTAACGATGATAGCTCGGGTGCGGTCATTGAAAGCGCTCTCGAGCTCTGCCGGATCGAAACTCCAATCCGGCTCGCGCAGCTTCACGTAGCGGGGCACCGCGCCCGAAAGAATCGCGTCGGGCCCGTAGTTCTCGTAGAAAGGCTCGAAGACGATCACCTCGTCGCCGGGGTCGACGACCGCGAGCATCGTCGCCATCATGGCCTCGGTCGAACCGCAGGTCACAGTCACGTGCCGCTCGGGGTCCACGTCCATGTCATAGACTTTCCGATAACGGCTCGCGATGGCGTTTCGAAACGATTTCGCCCCCCACGTAATGGCGTACTGGTTCACGTCCCTACGGATCGCTTCGACGGCCGCCTCTTTGATCTCGTTCGGCGCCGCGAAATCGGGGAAGCCTTGAGCCAGATTGATCGCTTTGTGCTCGGCCGCGAGGCGAGTCATCTCGCGGATGACGGATTCGGTGAACTGGAGGGCTTTCGAAGACGCGATGGGTCTCGACCGAGATGTTCGCATGTGCCGTTCCTCACTCGACGGAGGAACTTGCGAGAGGGAACTATTCTGCCGCCGCCTTTACCTCCGTCACAGCGTAGAGGCGACGATACAGCATCTCGTTTCGGAGCACCAACTTCACGTAGCCACGGGTCTCGTCGAAAGGAATGTCCTCGATGAAGACCTCGGGGTCGATCGTCATGTCCATCCCGGTCCAGCCCTTCACACGATGGGGGCCCGCGTTATAGCTCGCGAGCGCATAGTCAACTCGGCCGTTGAAACGTTCGAGGACCTCCTTCAAGTAACGGGTTCCATAGAGAATGTTGATCTCGGGATTGTAGAGCTCCGCCAGCTTGTATTTACGCCGTTCCTGGCGTGCAAGGTTGCGGCCCGTCGAAGGCATGATCTGCATGAGCCCGCGTGCCCCGGCGCTCGATCGCACACGTGGGTTGAAGGTGGACTCCTGTCGTATGAGCGCCGCCACGAGGTAGGGGTTGAGCCCTCGTTGCGCCGACAGACGTTCGACGGGCTCCCAGTAAGGGAGGGGATAGAAAAGCTCCCAGATCGGGCGCGGCAAGAGATCGCCGGTGGCGGAGACGTAAAAAGGAAAGGCCTCCCGGATGGTGATGATAGCCTGCAAGTTCCGCTTCTGATCGGAGTGAATCCAAGCGGCCATGGCAAGAAAGGCGGCGTCGTCGCGCTTTCCTTGAACCGCGGTCTTCGCTTCTCCGAGTGCGCTTTCGACGAGGCCGACGGCGAGAAGCTGAGCGATGCGTCGCTGGATGTCGCCCCGTTGCACGGCAAGGGCGTCGCCCAGGTCGATTCCTTCGCGAGCCGCTTCGATGGCGGCAAGAGAGGCGCGCTGGCCCTTAAACTGCGACAGGTGCTCGAGCGCCCGACGGCCGTAGTAGGTGTTCTGATAGCCGAGCAACACCTGTCGGAATAGAGGCTCGGCTCGATCGAAACGTGCCGCCTCCTGGTAAGCACGTCCAGCCCAATAGAGTAAACGCGGAAGCTCGTCCGCGCCCGGCTGTTCTCGCGCCGTCTCCTCCAAGCCGAACGCGGCTTCCTCGTATCGTCCCGAGCGAAACAGCTCGAACAGGACCTTCCACCGGGACTCTACATAGTGCTCTCCTCGGGGGAAGTGCGCGACGATGTGACGATAGTGACCGTAGGCGGCATCAGGCTCGTCGTTTGACGCATGATAGTCGGCGAGGCTGAACAACCCGGCTTCGGTCCAGCGGCTCTTGGGAAAGCGGTTCACGAGCTCTGCGACTTTGGTCGGATAGTCTTTTCGGCGTTTTCTCCTCGCGACCTCGGACTGATAGAAGAGCGATTCGGGGACCAGCTCCTCTTTCTTCACTTTCTTGAAGTTGGCGAGGGAGGCGGTGAGCTGCCGTCGTCGATACTGGCAAGTGGCCATCCTCAGACGGACGAGGTCCGTGTCCGCAACCTTTGCGTAACGTTTCAGGATGGAGGCGAAGTTGTTGTAGGCGTCATGATAGCGCCTCTTTTCCATGAGGAGCTCCGCCCGTTTGAACTGAAGCTCATACAGGTGAGCCTGGGGGGGCTCGGGAAGCTTTTTGCGGACACGCGTCAGACGCGCACCGCCGTTCGAAGCTCTCGCGTGGCGTGGGAGCTCGTAGTATAGGGTCTCGAGCGCCTCCACCGCCTCCTGATAGCGACCGAGCTTGACGAGCACCTTCGAGACCTCGTCCAGCGCGTCGCCACGGAGCTTCTCGCCATTGCTTCGAGCCGCTCGTTTCAGGATGCGAACGGCTTCGTCACGCTTGCCCTTCGAGTTCAGAAGTCGAGCGTAGCGTAGACGGGCAGCATCGATCTGAGCGAATTCGGGAAATCGGGACTCCAACTGCCCGAGCGCATCGAGGGCAGCGCCTGGGTCCCTGGATTCGAGATCTCGAGCCAGGTAGTGAAGAGCGTAACCGCCAAGCTCGGTGGCTTCGATCTCGGGCGCTCTAAAGCTCTCGATCGCTTTGGTGCTATTCCTTTGTGCCGAATAGGAGATCCCGAGAGCAAAGGCCGCCAATCCTCTCGTGATGGCAGGCCGCGTCGTATCCTTATTAAGGGCCTCGAGCCGTACTCTCTGTTGTGGTTTCTGCTTGGCTCCCGAGCTCAGCAAGGTCGAGACGTGCAATAGCTCCGGGGAGGGCCGGCTCAATGGCTCCCAGGGCACTCCGGTCGAGACCGTCGGCGTGGCTTCCTCCGTTGCAACCGGCGACTTGGGCGCGGCCACTAGCAGGCCGAGAAGAAAGCTGCCGAACACAAGAAGGGCGGCTAGAAAGAGCGCTCGCCTCGAACCTTGATACATGCTTGGTGCCCGCCGGAGCCAGTCCCCTAGTTTCGTCTCGCGTCGACGAGTACCGAAACCCTAATTTAGGATGTATCTCAATTCTAGCAGAGAACTCAGGAGGCGGCTTGGCGGGTTTTCAGCCTGTCGGCAGAGATCTCCCCATCGCACCTTCGTCGCCTTCGGCAAGGATGCGCACGAGCTCCCCGTTGAAGTAGTTCGTGCTCTGGCGTATCGGCTCGGGAACGCGCTCGCGATAAAGCTGTCGACTCCGCTCGATGTCGTCCCGCAAGAGGTCATAGAGCCCGCGGCTTGACCGACCCTGTTGCACTTTCGCTTCGTTGTAAAGCTTGATCTCGGAGACTAGAAGCCTCGCAAAGCGCATGGCATCCTCGTGCTTCTTGCGCGTGTCCGGATCGAGCGCGTCGAGGTTCGGCTCGGCGGTAGCGGGGGTCGAAGCGGCTGGTGAGGCCCCGGTCGCCGCGCGCGAAGGGCCTAGGTTCGAAAGATTGATGTCGCCCGCGTTGAACATGACCGTGCCCTGCTCGTCCTCGGGGGCGTCGAAGCCAGGAGTAGCGGCTTGCGGTGACGGAGCGGGAGGCGGTGCGGGCGCGCGAGGTGCGGGTGCGGCGGCGTGCTCGCCGGTCCTCGAAGTCTTCTGGGCGCTCAGCGCGTCGAGCAGCTTCGAAGCATAGGCGGTGAGAATCTCGAGAGCCTCCGCCTCCTCCAACCGATCGGCCCCGTCACCGCTGTCCGCGTAAACGACGGCGGCGATCCGATCCCGCAGGATGAGCGGAGTGGCGAAAACCGCGGAAGGCAGAACGTTCCCGATGCGGGAGAGGAGCTGCACGTTGTCGCGCTGTTTCGTGCTCTCGCCCACGAAGCTCGTGCGTGAGTTGATGGCAGCGCTGAAGACGGTGTCGGCACTCGTGGGTACTGAGATGCGCTTGATGGCCTCGTTGTTGAAGCCCGGAGTGTCGTCGAACCCCTTGCCGTTCCAACCGATGCAGGAGCCGCCCTTCAGAATGAACAGAGCGACCCGGGGAGCGAATTGCGCGAGCTCGTCGAGGAGCAGCGTCAGAACTTCCGTGAGAGAGGTTCCGGCGTCGATCTGCGTAAGCGACTGACGGACCTTCTTCAGCGTGTCACCGCCGCCGAAGCCTCCACCCACCAAGTTCATAGCCTCATTGGCGAATGCGAGAATACGGTCCTCATCGATATTCTCCTCGTACTTGGACATGCGCTCTTGAAGCCCGTCGAGCTTGCCGATCACCTCGTCCTGGAGTCCCGTGACTTCTTTACGAAGCCCGTCCGCCCAGCTCGAGACGAGCGCATGAAAGAGTGCTAACGATTTCGCCCGAAGTTGATCTTGATTCATGGGACGCGTTTCCCTAGGTCCCGCTCCTGGAAACAGCTCCACGCTGCCGCGAGGCAGTCCTGGATGCGCACTTGTCCACCTTTGGGTGCGCCATTATGTGACACTGCCCCATATAAGTCAATATAAACAAAGACCTTGCCGGTGTCTACCGTCAAGTCGTAATGCGCCGGACCGCGGGGTTTGCGCGGAGCCGCCGAGTCGGCGTAAAATACTCATAGAAAATGACTTGGAAAGGAGGGGGCGCACTGGGTTCGACGGAGATATTTGAGTCTGTAGTGGCATGCCGAGCTTCTCATCACTCGTTAAACGGTGGGGAACAAAACACAACTGCCAATCACGAATTGGCCCTAGCCGCTTAAAACCCGGCTACGTCCTTCCGGCTCTCGCCTGTTGGAGATCGGAAAGGGCGTCATTTAAGACAGGCTAGTCGTTCAAAGCGCCTCGGTTGGACGGCGAAACAAAGAGGTTGGCCCCCTGTGAGCTCCTTGCTGGCTCCTAACTCGCGGGGGTGAGATTAAAAGGAACCGGATAAGCATGTAGAAGCTGCGGGTTAAGATCTTCGGACGCGGGTTCGATTCCCGCCGCCTCCACCATTTTTCGCGGCTCTGCCGCGAAAATTGGCCGCCGTAGCCCGAAGGGCGAAGGCGGGCTGCCCGCCCCTTCCAAAAAACCTAGCCCCAATCGGAGGTTACGAGCACGAAATCTCGTCTTCTCTGGATGAAGGAACCGAGATGAAGCACGTTTACTTGACTTCTTCATCTGGGATGAGGACAGCGCACGACACATTCGAGAGCATGGCGTAACGATGGACGAGTTTGAGGAAGTCGTGTGCGAGCCGGATACCAACGGCGAGAGCCGCTCTACTGGTCGCCCCATCGCCTTCGGGTATGCGTCGACCGGCGAGAGTATCTTGCGTGCGTATATGACTTCGTCGACGAATCAACTGTCTACCCAATCACGGCGTGCGGGGTCGGAGAGTGACCTTGGCAATATGGTGAGAAAAGCAAAAAGGGTTAAACGCGCGCTCAGCCCAGCGGACCGTCGAATGTACCGCGAGTTGCGCGAAAGAATCGACGCGGAGCGAGACGAAATCATAGCCGAGGCGCGACGGCGGAAGGAGGTGCATGGTGTGGCCAGGCAAGCTGGCCAAGGAGGATTGATGATGCGATGAAGTCATGAAACCTTGTACGTCGTCCAGCGGGTGCGAAACCCGTCCGGCAAGGGGCCAGCCCGTCCATGCCGGTAGCGAGCCTTGCGGCGGCCGCGGCAACGCGCTCGTCGATGCGTAGGTGCGCGAGCAAGTGGGCCGTAGGAATTGCAGCCACGAAATGACGTTCTTTCTGGGTGCCCAGGGCTTCATGCAGCCTGAAGGCCACGGCGGTCTCTGCGCCATGGGCAAGCAGGGATCCGCACCCAGCGGGGTCTACGACTACGGCACGCTCGAAGAGGACGGCCCAGAAACCTGGGAGGCCCTCATTTCTCCTGGTGAAGCAACCGGACAAGCGGAGAGCCGGTGACCAGTCTCCGACGCGTAGCGCGCTTGCGGGATGCGTGCGCTGCCGGCCGCCGAGTGTGGCACAGGATAAGCACCCGCGACAAGGTAGGCCGAAGGCAAGGGAAGACCGTAGCCGAGGCTGACGGGAATGAGGGAGTCGGAGGGCTGCATACGAGCTACGACGTCGGGGAACGGGCAGGCACCTGGACCCGGCCGAGCAAAGGCGGCCCGTTGTTGATGTGATCTTTTGAATTGACCCATGACCGGCGCTTCGACGTCGGAAGAAACATGTCACTGCAACTTCAAAAGGTAATGGAACGAGCGCGAAAGGAACCCGATGGACGGTTCCATTCACTTGCACATCTGATCGATGTGTCCGCGTTGGAGGCCGCTTACCAAAGCATCCGCAAGGATGCTGCGGTAGGGGTGGATGGTGTCACCAAGGAAAAGTACGGGCAGAACCTGGAGAGGAATCTCCTGGGCCTGCACGACAGGCTGAAGTCGAAGCGGTATCGACACCAGCCGATCCGACGTGTGCACATCCCCAAAGACGGAGGCCGGAGTAGACCGATCGGGATTTCGGCGCTTGAGGACAAGGTGGTCCAGGGTGCCGTGCGCGACGTGTTGGAAGCCATCTACGAGCAGGACTTTCGAGACTGCTCCTTTGGTTTCCGGCCGGGACGCAACGCCCATGGTGCAATCCGAACTCTCGACAAGGCGGTCCAC
Organism: Candidatus Marinacidobacterales bacterium; assembly: GCA_965247365.1. GTDB lineage: Bacteria > Acidobacteriota > Vicinamibacteria > Marinacidobacterales > SMYC01 > CBDFHB01. Next base: position 5,277,635 of record CBDFHB010000002.1, on the reverse strand, counting down.
CGGGGCGGTGTGAACTGGATACTGGAGGCCGACATAATGTCCTTCTTCGACAGCTTGGATCGCACCAAGCTGAAGGAGTTGCTCCAGATTCGGGTGGCTGATGGCTCGCTACTGCGAATCATCGGCAAGCTCTTGCGTGTAGGGGTTCTGGACGGCGCAGACTATTCCACGCCGGATCTGGGCACCGCACAGGGGTCCGTACTTTCCCCGCTGTTGGGCAACGTCTATCTGCACTACGCACTCGATGTGTGGTTCGACCAAGCCGTGCTGCCGCTACTTGGTGGTCGCGCGACGTTGGTCAGGTACGCCGATGACTTTGTCATCGGCCTCGAACGACACGACGATGCGACACGTGTGATGGCACTGCTGCAACAGCAGCTGGGGAGTTATGGGCTGACACTGCATCCGGACAAAACCCGTCTGTTGCCTTTTGGGCGACCGCCGATCAGGCAGCAGGGCGGGAAAGGTCCCGCAACCTTCGACTTCTTGGGCTTTACGCTCTATTGGCGACGAGCCCGCAGCGGTCGATGGGGCATGTGGTGCAAGACACGATCCTCGCGCTTGCAGCGAGCGATCAACGTCGCAGCCGATTGGTGTCGACGCCATCGACATGAGCCGGTTGCTGTGCAACACGCCGCGCTCACGAGACGCATCCGGGGACACTTCAATTACTTTGGCGTGAGTGGCAACTACCGCAGCTTGGTGTCACTGGTCGAAGCAACGGAGCGGAACTGGTTCAAGTGGCTTTGCCGTCGAAGCAACAGATCGCGTCTCACGTGGCCGAGGTTCGCTGTCATCTTGAAGCGCTTCCCTCTGCCCAAGCCTCGGATCCGCGTGCAGATCTGGGGCTCTTAGCCACGAGCCGCATCAGCGGAGGAGCCGGATGGTGGAAATCTCCAAGTCCGGATCTGGAGAGGGCCTCGGGGGAGTGATCCCCTGGGGCTACTCGACATGCTGTTACCGCAGAATTGCGCGAGGCCTTTCGAGTCCTCAAGAAGGAGCGACAGGCACAAGGCCTGAGCCTTGCTGACATGCAGGACCGTACCGGCATGAGGGCCTGGAGCAGGCGATCATCGACGTTGTCAAGTTCCGCAGAAACCTCGAGGGCCTTGGCGAGAAGGAAGCGCTGGTCATCCGCTTCGGCCGCGAGTTGTTCGGCGACAGAAGAGTCAGCTCGGAGACGTTCGCCCACGCGCTCGAGGTATTTGGCAGGCCCGGAGTCACGGACCTCGCAGACCTGATGGCCTTCTATGAGTTTCTGTTCCTCAGCTCCAACGCCACGTTCGATATACAGATGCAAAGGGATTGGCAGCCGCTTCTTCCTATGCCGTGAGAGATCTGATGGCATCCCGGGTTTTCTTTTGGGGGTCGAGCGTTATTCTGGGCCGGGGGAGCTCCGTGGAGCTCCCCCGTTTGTCGTGTCGCTCGGTGTGTGGCTCAGGACCCTGCCGCCAAAACCTCCGTCGAGTCGAAAGCGCAATGCTTCAGAAAAGCGTAGCTCATCCCGAGGATGGCGCCATAGACGAGATGACCAACCAGGCTGGGAAGCATGTTGCCGGCAGCAACGAGATTCCAATTCACGCCGAGCCCCATACCCATGAAGAGTGGCATCAACGTCAGCGGCCCCAATAGCCACCAGAACGCACCGTAGGCGAGACCGCGGGTCAGGCCATCAACGAGGCGTCCGATGCCTCGACCGAGGAGCACACTGAAACCAGCACCGATGATGGCGCTGTTGACCATGTGGACGACGAAGCCAAAAAGGGCCGAGGGATGGCCCGCCATCTTCCCAATCATCGGGAGCATGCCCATCATGCCCATCATGGCTCCGAAGACTACGCCTCCGGCGAGTCCGCCGTAGATTCCCAGTCTAATATTTTTCACGTTCATCTCTTCCTCCTGTTATTTGTTACGGGCGAATCGAGGATGGTGAGACCGCACGCGAGCCGGCAACTGATCATCTTCAGTTGCGAGCGTCACTTTGCGAGCGGCCCGAGCATTCCAGCCTCGACAGTGAGTGTAGAAAGGCGGGGATTTCTTACAGGCGGGAGAATCGCGGGGCGAGCTGTGTTGCGTCTAGTGTCCCATCCCGGGAGTCATGTTGCATTCGAGCGCCGATACATCCCGCCTCGACGCTCTCGATGCAAACATCACTTCCGAGAGGTCCTTACGCAGCCGGAAGCAAGGCCCCAAGCTTCGAGGCAAGGGTGTCCTTTGGTGCGGCTCCGACCACCTGGTCCACGATCTTCCCATTCTTGAAGAAAAGAATGGAAGGGATTGCGCGGATTCCGAACTGGGAAGCCAGGGTGGGCTCCGCTTCCACGTCCAACTTGGCTACGGTGGCCTCACCGTCGAAGTCTGCCGCCAGCTGTTCGATCACCGGCGCAACTATGTGGCAGGGCCCGCACCATGATGCCCAGAAGTCCACCAGTACCGGCTTCGAGGACTCCAACACTTCTTTCCGGAAGTTTTGTTCGGTCAGGGTCACGTAGTTGCTCTCGCTTGTCATGTCCGTGATCTCCTTTCTTTGATCTAAGACTCCTCGCTCTCCGCCTCGTCCATACGTCGGGTTTGGTAAGTTCGCGCCTTTCCATTACTCTTCTCTTCTCCTGATAAGTCAGTGTAAGACGACGAGGATTTCTTACACTTCGGATTGGCGAGGAGGTGAGCGGTACCTACGGCGGTGGGGTCCGACAGCATTACAGTGCAGATGGAGGATGCCGAGCTCGCCGCGAGAATTCGGGCGGGCGACCGTGAAGCCCTTCAGGCCGTAGTGCACGCCTACATGGGCCAGATCCTGCGCGCCGCGCGGGGCGCGGGCCTGAGCCCCCAGCACGCCGAAGACGTGACCCAGGCCACGTTCGTGACTTTCATCGAAGTGGCCCCCCGCTTCGAAGGAAGGTCCCACGTGCGCACGTTCTTGTTCGGCATCCTGTATAAGAAGATTTTTGAGGCCCGCCGCGAACTCCAACGAGAGCAACAATTTGACGCCATCGATGATCTCGTTGAAAAACGATTCAAGACCGATGGAAGCTGGCAGCGCCCGCCGAGACCCATCGACCTCCAGCTCCACGATGCAGAAATTCGAGAAGCGATCGACGGCTGTCTCGAACAAGTATCCACTCAGAAGAGAATGGCCTTTGTGCTTCGCGAAGTCCAAGGCCTTGCGACGGAAGAAATTTGTAAGATTCTGGAAGTGACGCGCACTAACCTAGGAGTCCTGCTATATCGTGTTCGCAACCACCTTCGGGAATGCCTGGAGGCAAAGGGTATGGGAGCGTAATACTCAATGATGCTGAATTGCCGGGAGCTCACGCGCCTCATTGCCAGCGACGAGCTAGCTGAGGCCGGGTGGCTGGTGAGGATGGGAGGGTGGCTTCACCTGCTAATGTGCCGGCACTGCCGCCGCTATGCGACAGAAATCCGCTCCCTTGGCACGGGAGCGCGGAGAGCTTGGGGACCGGAAGCCGAAGACTCAGCAGGGCTCGATCGGCTCGAACGCAGAATCCTGAAGCGCTGTCTCGGTGACTCGGAGAACTCCATTTCGTCTGCCCGTGGGGCAGATGCCACTACGGATCGCGACGAGCCCCGGTGATCGTGAGGCGCTCGCCGAAAATAGGCGTAGTCGATTCAGATCACTGAGCGCTGGATTCGTACTTGAAAGACAGACTTACCCTGGCGCGGTAGGAGGCGATTTTCCCATTCTCGACGACCAAGTCGAGCTTGTTGATTTCTGCGATTCTCAAGTCTTTCAGACTCTTGCCGGCGGTCTCCACGGCGTTCTTGGCGGCGTCCTCCCAGGAAACACCGCTCGAGCCCACCAATTCGACGACCTTGTAAACGCTGTCAGCCATAACTCCCTCCACAATGAAGATCGGAATCAAAAGGAACACGACGACTCTGGCTCCGAGAATAGTCTCAGATTCGGGTCAAGGGGAGCAAACCGGTCGTCTCGAGGAGAGGCAGGGAGTCAACGTGACGAAACATCTAACGCTTCGCTTGCGCGCTTTGCCAGCGACGACTAAGATGCGCCTCACAAATGCAGGTGTCGGAGGTGCGCCTCGCCGCGCCCCGGTCACGAATCATCCATTGAGGGAGCGGCAACTATGGCAGAACTCGATCCATCCAAGATCATGCAAGTCGGACTCGGTTACTGGGGCTCGAAATGTCTACTGAGCGCCGTGGAACTCGGCCTCTTCACCGAGCTCGCGCGTCAACCGATGACCGGAAAGCAAGTCGAAACTAAACTGGAGCTTCATCCGCGCGCCACCTATGATTTTCTCGACGCCATCCTGGCTATGGGCTTCCTGCAGCGGGACGGCGACGGCGCGGGCGGCGTTTATCGCAACACCGACGAGACCCAGGCCTTCTTAGATCGGGAATCCCCCCGCTACATCGGCGGCATCCTCGAAATGACCAACGCACGCCAGTTTGGCTTCTGGAACGACCTCACCGAGGGGCTACGTACCGGCAAGCCGCAAAACGAAATGAAGCACACCGGCCAGCCCGTTTTCGAGAAACTCTATGCCGATCCCGACCAACTCGAGGGTTTCATGAACGCGATGACCGGCATTTCGATGGGCAATTTTCACCTGTTCGCACAAAAGTTCGATTTCTCGCCCTACAAAACGATGTGCGACGCGGGCGGGGCGACGGCACAGTTGTCGATTATCTGTGCGCAACACAATCCTCACTTGAGTTTCACGAGCTTCGATCTACCGGTCGTGGCACCCATTGCGAAAAAGAACATCGACGCTGCCGGACTGAGCGAGCGCATCAAAACTGCCAAAGGTAACTTCTTCGAAGATCCCCTGCCCAAGGCAGACCTCATCACTATGGGGCTGATCCTGCACGACTGGAACCTGGAAAAGAAAATGCACCTGCTCCGATCGGCATACGACGCGTTGCCCTCCGGCGGTGCCTTCGTTGTGATCGAGAACCTCATCGATGATGCGCGGCGGGAGAACGTCTTCGGGCTCTTGATGTCACTCACCATGCTGCTCGAGTTCGGCGATGCCTTCGACTACACCGGCGCCGACTTCGACGGCTGGTGCCGGGAGGTAGGGTTCGAGAGAACCGAGGTACTTCACCTCGCAGGACCGGCGAGCGCCGGAATCGCCTACAAAGCGAAGTGAATCGGCGGTGGGCCGGGTAGGGACCGTTGAGTCGTCGCAGAGCCGATCTCGTGATGGAGAACCTGGCCCTGCGACAACAGGTGACTCTAATAATGTTGAACGACAACCTGCTATGGCTTGGTGATGCTATGAACGCAAATACGCATTTGCGCGTTTTGGTGAGCATCGTGCTGACCAAGAGGCAGTTACGAGACGTTTATCCTAAAGGATACAAGAAGTTAGCGAGGATGTGACCGGTGGCGATCCGGACGCTGACCGCGTCCTACTTCTTCGTATAGGTCATTTCCATCATCTTCATCTCTTTGCCGTCCTTGCCCGGCCCGTGCATCTCAAAGATCTGGGTCGTCGGGCTCGTCCACCGGGTCGTCATCCGCATCGTCACTGGGCCCTTTCTGATCGGATCGTTCCAGCTTCCGGTGAAGCTACAGGCTTTTTCGGCATCGCAAGTGCCCTCGCTCATCATCAGGCCGGTGGACATGCTGTCGGTCCAGGTCGACCAGTACTTGCCACTAACGTTGTCGTAGCCCGTCATTCCCTGCCCGGTGAAGGGCATGCCCATCATCGAGGCTGTGACGTCCTCCATCAGCACGCGACCGTCGAGCCCCATGGTACGAGTCGCGGTACCGGTCTCCTCCCTCGCCGGCCCAACCGGATCGTGCCAGCTCTTGATCTTGAGGTCGTAGCTGCCGGTGGTCGATGCCAACGCCTCGTGCGGAGCGCCCGGCGTGCCCGCCTTCATGTACGCTTCCATCTCGGCCATCTGCTCGGGAGTCTCATCCGGGGGTGCTCGTCCCCCTCCTGCGCCAGCGCCAGCGTGGCGAGCAGCATCACGGCGGCCGTCAAAATCGTTCCTACTATTTCGCGGGTCATGGTTCCTCCTTCGGAAGGTGGGCAGTGTGTTCGAGCTCCAGCTCGGCGGCGAGTTTATCACTATTGGCATGCCGTTCGGGAATGCTGGATCGGTCACGCTCGTTTCGCGGGTTGTATGGGGTGTGGCCGTCTTCGATCAGCCATGCGAGATACGCCTCCTTGTGCTCCTGTCCCTTGCGGCAGATCAGTTCGATTTCTTCGGTTGGTGGCTGAGACGGCTTGAGATCACGGTGCAGGATCGCTCACTGGTGGGCGTGCTGGACCCTCTAGTCGGGCTTGAAGCGCGAATACGGCCACAGGCCATCGCGCGGCTGGGATTGACGACGAGGGAGAGGCGTTCCTAGACTTACCGCGAATCGTCGGGGCGACTCACGATCACACTCACGGCGTTGCCGCCGAAACCGGAAGCGTTGACCATGATCGTGTCGAGCTCTCCCGGGTCGCCGTTGAGAAGAACCGGATAGGGAAAGGGTAAGCACCTCTGGTGCCGCAGCATCAGGATCGCGAGCTCCATGCTCAGGGCGCCGGAAGCGCCCAGGGTGTGACCAATCTTCCACTTGTTGGAGAAGAAATAGGGCATGCTTTCACCGAAGAGCTTGTGCACCGCGTTCAGCTCCGAGCGATCGCCATTCAACGTACCGGGGGCGTGCAAGACGATCGCGTCGACCGTTTTCTTTCTGTCTAAAGCGTCGAGCGCCATTTTCATCGAGTGGTAGAGGCACTCCCCCCCTTCTGATAAGGATGCGTTGTGGGAAAGCTGTTCGTTTGCATAGCCGACGCTATCGACGACGGCCAGAGCTTTCGATTCGCCCTCTCCTCGATCGACGCAAAAGACTGCCGCACCTTCGCCGAGAACCATAGAGTTTCGGGAGGCGCCGTTCTCGACCGGGCGGCTGGGATATTTTTCATCGACGTGGTTGGAGTAAATACGCAAGGCTTTCATCTGCGCCACGGTGAAAGCGGTCAGCGGCGCCTCGGTCCCGCCGACGATGAAGCGGTTCGCCATACGCGACTGCAGCCAAGCGATGGCGTTGACTAGACTCTGGAGTGCCGTACTGCAGGTCACGGAATGACTGATGACTACACCGTCACTGTGCAAGTCTTGGGCGACCCACGAAGAAAGATTGCCAAGGGTGGTCAAGGGTGAGGTGAGGGTAGGGACGCGGCTTCTAGGGTGGGTCAAGAAAAAGCTATGAGAGCTCTCGAGGAGCGACGTGGCTCCCCGAGAGGAGCCGATGTTGATGCCGACGTCGAGCCGCGAGTTCCAGCCGGATTGAGCAACGGCCTGGCGGCTGGCGAAGATCGCCATGGCGACAGTTCTGTCGAGCCCCTGGTAGGGCTCCCTTTCTTGCCGAAGCTCCTCGAGGCAGGACTCGGCTCGCTCGTCGAGGGCGGCGACCGGAGTGGGGTTCCCGTTGAATTCTCGAGAAGCGATGCAGCTCGAGGGAGACTGGTAGCTCTGCCAAACCTCCTCACTGGAGCAACCAAGAGGAGAAATCGAGCCCATCCCCCTGATGACGATCTGACTCACCGCAGCCTCCGATGGGGAGTGTAGCTAGGGCCTAGTGGCACGCACAAGGCCCGACTTGCAGAGGCTAGACGCCACGCCGGACCAGCCCATCGAGCACGCCGTGCATACTCTGGTAGACCGTGTCGAGTTGATCGTTGGAAATACAGTACGGGGGCATGACGTAGACCACGTTGCCCAGCGGGCGGAGTAGAACGCCCTTTTCGAGAAAGAAGCGATAGAGCTGGTCGCGGATCTCGTTGAAATAGGAGGTCTCGCTTCCAGAGCCGATTTCTACGGCCAGAATGGTGCCGGTCTGACGCGCGTCTCGCACCAAGCGATGATTCCGGAAAGAGTCGATCTGCTCCTGGTGACGCGCCTCGATGCGTCGAATGTTGTCCCAACAGTCGTCGCGCTCCAGAAGATCGAGACTTGCGAGAGCGGTCGCACAGCCGACGGGATTGGCCGTAAAGGAGTGCCCGTGGAAAAACGTGTGCATCCTGTCGTCCGAGTGGAACGCATCGTAGACGTCACCGGAGCAGCTCGTAGCTCCCATCGGGAGCGTACCCCCGGTGAGCCCTTTGGACAGGCAGACGATGTCTGCGGGCACATCTTGGTGGTCGACCGCCAGGAAGCGTCCGCACCGTCCAAAGCCGGTCATGACTTCGTCTGCGATCGTAATGACGTCGTGTTGGCTGCATAGAGTGAGCAGATCCTTCAGGACATCCGGGGCATACATGACCATGCCGCCGGCGCCTTGCACCAAGGGTTCGAAGATGAAGGCAGCGACGTCTCCCTCGCCAAGTGCCTTCTTCAACGCGTCCAGCGATTCTTCTTCACGGCCAGCGGTGGGTGTCGGAATGTGGCCCACATCGAACAGAAAGGGTGCGAAGGGTTGGACAAAGGCACCTCTGCCGCTCGCCGACATAGCTCCGAACGTATCTCCGTGATAGCCGTTCTCCAGAGCAATGATGCGCCGTTTCTCTGTGCCGCGATTCACCCAGTACTGAATCGCCATCTTGATGCCCACCTCGACCGCCGTGGATCCGTTGTCCGAGAAGAACACCTTGGCATGGTTCGCAGGCATTCTCTGGAGCAGGCGTTCCGCCAGTTCCACCGCAGGGGCGTGAGTGAACCCGGCGAAGATGACGTGGTCCAACCGCGCCAGCTGTTCCTGAATCTTTTTGGCGATGTGGGGATGGGAATGCCCGTGTAGGCAGACCCACCATGACGAGATGGCATCGATATAGGTGCGGCCATGCTCGTCGAAGAGCAAGGCGCCTTCGGCGCGTGCGATGGCAATCGGGGGATCTGCCGTCTTCATCTGGGTGTAAGGGTGCCAGATCGTCCGGCGATCGCGCTCGACCAGATTCATTTTGTCCAGAAGTGATGGAAGCCTAGTGCGTCTGATGCTCCCGATGCCCTATGTCCCGACCGCTGGCCGCCGACCGTGGCGGGCCAATGCGGGCGCGAATTCGTCTGCGTAACGTCGAATGAGCTCCGGAGTGATCGTCGTCTCCCATTGAACATGTCCCACGGGTGCGACGCCGGTCTTGCTCAGAATCAACGACTCGGTATCGGAGTTGCCCTCGCCATTGAAAACGAGGCCGAGTATGTCGATTCCGCGCCGCTTTAGAGCTTCGATGGTCAAGAGTGTGTGGTTGATGCTTCCGAGGTAGTTTCTTGAGACAACGACGGTCTCGCAGCGGAGTTTCTCGATGAGATCCACCATCGAGTGGCCTTCGTCGAGCGGCACGAGCACCCCCCCGGCGCCTTCGATGACCAAAGGCCTTCCATGAATGGCGGGGGGAAGCTCGAACATATCGAGATCGATCTTCCGTCCTTCCAATCTGGCAGCGGCATGCGGGGATGCGGGTGTCCGCAAGCGGACGGTCTCGGGATGAAGATACGAGAGCTTGTTGGAGACGAGCTTCCTCACCCGATCGGTGTCCGTCTCATCCAGATCGCCTGCCTGAATGGGTTTCCAATAGTCCGCACACAACGCTTCGACGAGGATGGCGGAGACGACCGTCTTGCCCACCTCCGTCCCGATTCCGGTCACGAAGATAGGTCTCATCGCTCGGCCACCGCCGCCCGCTCGGCGTCCTGGAGACAGGTTCTCATGAGCTCGGTCAGGCTTTGAATGTCGTTCGCTGTGTTGAAGGCATGGAGGCAAACTCTCAAACGTTCTTTGCCGCGCGGGACCGTCGGCGACAGGATGGGCCGCACGTCGAAGCCTTCGCCCCTCAACAAGTCGGCCGCCTGTTTGACGCGGTCGTTCCCCGAAATCAGCGAGCACTGGATGGGGCTATCGCTCTCGATGAAGGACTTGCCGAGCTCCGCCGGCATCCCCGAACGAAACAGCCGGATGTTGCGGTGCAATTTCTCGATGAGCTCCTGGGATTCGCCGAGCATTTCGTAAGCGGACTCCACGGCTAGAAGACTGTGGGGGGGCAAGAAAGTGGTGTAGATGAACGAGCGCGCAAAGTTGATGAGGAACGTCCGAAGGGTGTCGGAACCGAGGACGATGGCGCCATGGCTTCCCAATGCTTTTCCGAAGGTATGGACGCGGGCGAAGACGTGGTCCGTGAGGTCGAGCTCGGCGGTCCTCCCGCGCCCACCGGGGCCGAAGATTCCCGTCGCGTGGGCCTCGTCCACGATCAAGTGACAACCGTGCTCCCGGCAGAGCTTCGCCATCTCCGATAGGGGCGCGGCGTCGCCATCCATCGAGTAGATCGACTCGACGGCGACGAAGACTTGCCCTCGACCCAGACCCACCTTTTGCTTCAAGTCATCGAGATCGTTGTGGCGGAACGAGTAGGACTTGGCGAATGTCAAACGGAGGCCGTCGCGGATCGAGGCGTGCACGAGCTCGTCGTACAGGACCGTATCCGAGCGTTGCGGAACGGAGGAGATCAAGCCGAGGTTAGCATCGTAGCCGGAGTTGAAGATCAGGCCGGCTTCGGCCCCGTGAAAATCGGCAATCCGTTCTTCCACCGATTCGCAGAGCTCGGAATTTCCGCTGATCAGACGCGATCCGGTAGAACCCAGGAAGTCGTTTCCGCGACGGGCATGGCGTTCTTGGACCATGCTGCGAAGGCGAGGGGAACGTGCGAAACCGAGGTAGTCGTTCGAGCAGAAATCGATGCGGTCGCCGGGCAGGGTCAGGGCCCGCAGAGCGTTTCTGGCGTTCCTCTCCTCGATCGCTTTCCTCAGGTGGATGTCTAAATCAGCGTCCGGCATCTCTTACACCAGGCCGAGAAGCTTCCACGAGGTGATCGAAAGCTGGCTTGGCCTTCAGACCGAGCAGCTCGAACAGGGAATCATCATCACTTCGTGACGGATTGGGCGTCGTCAGCAGTTTCTCACCGGCGAAGATGGAGTTCGCGCCTGCGAGAAAGCACAGAGCCTGGGCTTCGCGGGACATATGTAAGCGCCCCGCGGAAAGCCTCACCATGGACGAAGGCATGAGGATCCTTGCCGTTGCGATCATCCGAATCATGTCCCAGGTCGGTACCGGCTTGGAGTGCGCAAGCGGCGTCCCTTCTACCGCGACCAGCAGGTTGATGGGCACGGACTCGGGGTGCGGCTCGAGGGTCGCCAGGGTTTGTAGCATCTCGATGCGATCGGGCTCGCTTTCTCCCATGCCGACGATGCCGCCACAGCAAACCGTCAAGCCCGCGTCGCGAACTGCCTTTAGGGTATCGAGTCTTTCCTGATAGCTGCGGGTGCTGATGATCTCGGGATAGAAGGATTCACTGGTGTCCAAGTTGTGGTTGTAGGCGGTCAGCCCGGCATCCTTGAGGCGGCGCGCTTGCTCGGGTTGCAGCATCCCGAGCGTGCAGCAGACCTCCAGTTCGAGCTCCCGAACCGCGTGGACCATCCTCAGAATGGCTTCGAAGTCCTCGTTGTCGCGCACTTCGCGCCAAGCGGCGCCCATGCAAAAGCGCGTCGAGCCGGACGCCTTCGCTCTTTGGGCGGCGTCGAGGACGTCATCCAGCGAAAGAAGAGGATGGGATTTCACATCGGTCTCGTACCGGCTCGACTGGGGGCAATAGGCGCAGTCCTCTGGACAACCACCCGTCTTGACCGAGAGAAGGGAGCAGACCTGGACCTCCGAGGGGTCGTGAAACCGTCGGTGGAGCGAGGCGGCCTGATAGAGCAGCTCCATGACGGGCTGCCCGTAGATCGTCCGTACTTCGTCTACCGACCAATCGTGGCGGATGTCGTTGTCAATAGGCATCTTGTCTCTTTTAGTCTCATCCTATCTCTTGGGGGTAGGGAGACAGCCTGGCGATCCTAGCACAGCGTCGGGCCTCACCTGCCGGGGGGGTACTTTTGCGAGTTGCCGCTCCAACGTCCTTGCGATAGTCTCGCGGATGTGAGCTGCCGAAGGGGCTGGCGAGCTCTTCGTGATCGGCAGGTCACGGGGTCCTCAGCGCGTCAAGAAAGGAGCGGGAAGGATGAGATGTTTCAAAACATGGGGTGCTGGCTCATTCGGGCTGGCGCTCTTGGTAGCGACGGCTCTGTTGCCGCGAAGTGCGGGAGCGCAGATCTTCGGCTCGGATCCCGAGGGGCTGAAGCAGACGGATAACCTTATTAAGAAGGCCGAGGAAGTGGTCAAGGAGACGGTTAGAGCTCGGGGGCAGATCGGCAAGACGCTCGACACGTACAACGCCATTTTCGCTGACGATGTCAAGGACGTCCGCAAGAGCTACAAAGATGTGGAAAGCGAAATGGAGAAGACCGAGAAGCGTCGGGTGGAGGTACGGAAGAAGCTGGAGGAAATGAAGGTTCAGGCCGACGCGTATTTCGCCGGCTGGAGCGAGAGCCTTCAGCAGATCGAAAGCCCGGATCTACGTAAGCGCAGCGAAGCTCGCATGGCGGAAACGCGAGGCCAGTTCGACGGCATCCTCGACTCGGTCGACGACGCCCGGGAGGCCTACGAGCCCTTCATGGCGAGCATGAAAGATCAGTGGACGTATCTCGGACACGACCTGAATGCGACCGGCATCTCGAGCCTGAAACCCGACGTCGAGAAGCTCAACGCTCAGGGGAAGGAGTTGTTCGAGAAGATCGACGCGGGAATGAAGAAGGCCAACGAGTATATAGAGTCGCTCCGCGCGTCCCGGCCGCCTTCCTCCTGACGCGCCCTGAATCCGAGGCTCCGGTCGCAGCGGCGTGGGCCGGAGCCTCTGTTGGGCCGGTGGTTTTCATATCCGGTCCGCCGGTTACTATCGAATTGGTCATGGAGCACATCCGTCATATGATATTTCTGCCTATCCGCAATCCCACGACCCGTGCGGTCGCAGTCACCTTGCTCGTTGCTTCAACGGCGGCGTCCTCCGAGACGGCCCAGCAACCACCGGATATCGAGCTCTTCATGCAGGCCGCGAGCAAGGAGAGCGAGGAAGGGGAGGCGGCGCTCGCGAAGATCGCAGAAGCGTGGAAGGATGGATACACGGGCCTTTTCATCGATATCGCGCGTTTCCTGCCGAGCTCGCGACGACGGCGTAGCGGTGGGTTTCCAACGGAATCGGGGACGGACCCGAGCGGGTCGGACCAGCGCTTCGGCAGTACCCAGGCGCCCGACCTGCCTTCGGCACCCGCGGCTCGCTCCCCCGCGGCCCAGGCGAGAGCGAGATTGATCCGCTTCCTCGAGACGCAAACCGGCCAGGGTTTCGGTGACAATCTCAACCGTTGGCGAAAATGGATGTGGAATCGTCCCTACGAGCCCCATCCGGATTACGTACTCTTCAAGTCGTGGCTCTACCGCCAGCTCGACCCGCGGATGGCGGAGTTTTTTCCGCCCGGGAGCCCAGAGCCTGATCCGTCTCGACGAAGTGGACTGGGGCGGCGTCAAGGTGAACGCCATTCCTCCTCTCGATCACCCCGAGCACGTTCCCGCTTCCGAAGCGAGCTACCTCGACGACGACGATGTCATTTTCGGAATGACTCTAAACGGCGAAGCACGAGCCTACCCCAAGCGAATCCTGGCCTGGCACGAGATGGCCCGCGACCGGATCGGCGGGATTGAGCTGGCAATCGTCTACTGCACGCTCTGCGGAACCGTCATCCCTTATGGCGCCGAGGTTGGGGGGCAGCACCGTACTTTGGGAACCAGCGGGCTCCTCTATCGCTCGAACAAGCTCATGTTCGACAAGGAGTCGAAGAGTCTCTGGTCGACGGTGGAGGGCAAGCCAGTGATTGGCGCGCTGGTGGGTCAGGACCTGGAGCTCGAGTTCTACCCGGTCGTGACGACGATCTGGAAGGAGTGGCGTACCCTCCACCCCGACACTGTGGTGCTATCCATCGAGACCGGCTTCGAGCGCGACTACTCCGAAGGCGCCGCCTACCGGGACTACTTCCGGACCGACCGCCTGATGTTCGAAGTTCCGAAGACGGACAAGCGTCTCAAGAACAAAGACGAGGTGCTGACCGTGCTGCTCCGCCCGAGAGGAACGTCCCCGGACGCCGAGCGGAAGCCCCTCGCCCTTTCGGCGAAGTTCCTGAAGAAGAAAAAAAACCGCATCCATCACATTTCCTTTGCCGGCCACGACCTCGTGGTGGTCACGAGCAAGGAAGGCGCCAATCGGGTCTACGATGCCTCAAAGCGACGCTTCGTCAAGCAGATGAAAGATGGCGCGCTCCGGGACGCCGAAGGCAAGCGCTGGAGCGTCACCGAGGACGCTTTGGTGAGTGATGACCCCTCGCTCGCTCCCTTGCCGCGGGTGCCGGCGCGCCGGGCCTTCTGGTTCGGATGGTACGCGCAGTTTCAGGAGACGGAGCTCGTTCGCTAGCCGTTGGACTGGCCACTGAGTGCGGCGTTCCCGTCAATACCCCAGCGCATACATCTCGCGGCGCGGATCGGCGGCCGCCATGATGAAACCGGTCAGCGGGTCCCGATAGGTGATGGTCCCATCCCCTGAGGCGTAGCTCCAGAGTCCCCAGCTCTCCACTTTGTGACCCAGCTTGCCCAGCGCCTCGAAGGTCTCGGCCGGAATCCGTCCCTCCAGGTTCAAGCGACCAGGACCGCTGTTCACCTCGCGGCCGGTTCCCGGGAAGTTGTAGCTCCCGAACCGGGGATGATCCATGGCTTGCTGTGGGGTCATTCCCCATTCCACGATATTGAGGAAGATCTGCATCAGAGCCTGCGCTTGCATGTCTCCACCGGCCAGCGACAGTCCGAGCAACGGCTTGCCGTCCTTCATGATGACGAACGGAGTATTGGTGTTTCGAGGCCGCTTGCCGGGCGCCACGACGTTCGCGAGCTCGGGATCGAGGTTAAACTGCCTGCCGCGGCTGCCGACACCAAACCCCCAGCCGGGGATGAGAGGCGTCGTGAGGTGACCGTCACTTTCGGTCATCGAAAAGACGTTCCCCTCGCCGTCCATCACGTTCAGGCAGGTCGTATCCTGACTGTTCGCAAGAAACATCGGGTCGTTCCCTGCGAGCGCGTTCTCAGTCTCGGCTGCGAAGCGCGCCGGAGACTCCGGGTGCACGTTCTTCGTGTTCGTCGGATCGCCCCACGGAGGCATGTCCTGAAACGCCTTCTCCCTGTCGATGAGCTTGATTCTCTCGCGAGCGTACTCCTTGGAGTAGAGTTTCTCCGGAATGTCGACGAAGTCCGGGTCGCCCAGGTACCTGTGACTGTCGGACATGGCGAGATTGATGGCCTGGGAGATGACGTGGATGTACTCCGTCGTGTTGTAGCCGAGAGCCTTCAAGTCGTAGTTCTCGAGCATATTCAGCATCAGGATCAGGCGTGGCCCCTGTGACCAGGCATCACAGGTGTAGACGTCGTAGCCCCGGTACCTCGTGTGAAGAGGCTCGTCCCACTCCCCTTTGTAGCTCGCCAAGTCGTCGTAAGTCATCTGACCGTCGACGTGCTCTGCAAAGAATTCGTGCACCGCTCTGGCGGGCTCCCCTTTGTAGAAGGCGTCCCTCGCCGCCCGAATCCCCTTGGAGCGAGAGCCACCGCCGGCAACCGTTTTCCGCTCGGCCTCGACCATGTAGCGGATGAGCTTGCCGAGGTCTTTGTTGACCATGAGACTGCCGAGGCGCTGCCTCCCGGTGCCGTTCTGGAGCCAGTACTCCGCGTTGTACGGCCAACGCTGGATGGCTTCCTGGTGCCGGTCGATGGAGAACTTGATCCGGTGGTGCAGGTGGAACCCGTTCTCGGCGATGTCGATCGTGTACTGGGCCACCTCCTCGAGGCTCATCGTTCCGTAGCGCTCGAGGGCAGCCAGCCACACATCGACGTCAGCGGGAACGATGCAGGAGTGCGCCGGGTCCTTTCCGTGGGCCCGGTAGTTTTCGAGGGTCGCTGCGGCGGGGGCGGTGCCGGCACCGATCCGCGTCAGGACCCGGTCTTCCTTGGCGCTATAGAGAATCAGCGGAGCCACGCCCGTCCAGCCGGCAAGGTCGAACGTGGTTGCCTTGACCGCCATGGCGGCCGCCACACCGGCGTCGAAGGCGTTGCCTCCCTTCTTGAAGACCTCGATCCCGGCTAGCGTCGCCGCGTAGTTCCCGGTGGAGATGACACCGTGCCTCCCATAGATGTCGGGACGCATCGGCTCGACGTTGTGGTTGTCGTAGACCGTGACATAGCTGTTGAACGGGCGAATGAGCTCGTAGGGAGCGCCTTGATCCTGGCCAAGAACTCCGGGCGGGGCGGTCGCGAGGACCGCAAAGACGGCTGTGACGAGCAGGATTTCTCTTTTTTCCATCAGATCGTCTCCTTTTTCACTTTCTGCGGGGCGGTCTTCCCGAATCAGATTGCGGATGGAACTCTCGGCGGCACGAGGATACTCTGATGGATCGACGTGCGCCATCCCCGTATACTCGCGGCGGAGCGCGACACGTCTGACTGTTAAGCAGTTAACGCCTGGATCGCCCAGGATCTGCTAGAATCCGGCTACCCCGATATCGGGGGACATACTCTCCCAAGGGAGTCATCCCATGACGAAACGCTCGATTCTCTGGCTGCTCCTGGTCTCGGCACTTCCGGTCGCCTGGGCCATCGCCCAGCAAGTCCCTGCCGGGGCCGAGTTTCAGGTCAATACGACGACCGCCGGTTCTCAAGCGGCGCCCGCGGTTGCCGCCGCCCCGAGCGGCAACTTCGTGGTCATCTGGGAGGGCGACAGGCCGGACGGGAGCGGTCCGTCTGTGGTCGGCCGGCGCTTCGATCCGTCCGGCGCTCCCGCAAGTGACGAGTTTCAGGTCAATTCCTTCACCTCGAGCCGCCAGTCCCAGCCCGCCGTCTCGTCCGATACCGCAGGGAACTTCGTGGTGGTGTGGGAAAGTCCGCGGGACGGCAGCGGCGACGGCGTTTACGGTCGCGTTTTCAACGCTTCAGGCGAGGCGATGGGCGACGCGTTTCAAGTCAACTCCTTTACGTCCGGGCGCCAGTTTCGGCCCTCCGTATCGGCGGACAGCGCCGGGAACTTCGTCGTCGTCTGGGAGAGCGAAGGGCAGGACGGCAGCGCCTCCGGCGTCTACGCTCGCCGGTTCTCGCCGTCCGGTGCCCCGACGACCGGGGAGTTCCAGGTAAATGCCTTCACCACCGATGCCCAGCAGAATCCTTCCGTCTCGTCGAGCGTCTCGGGAGCGTTCGTCGTCGTCTGGCAGAGCGCGGGACAGGACGGATCCGGTGACGCGGTCGTGGGGCGACTCTACGATCCAGCCGCAAATCCGGTGAGCGAGGAGTTCGTGGTGAACTCCTTCACGACGGCCGGCCAGCAGCAGCCCGTGGTTGGCTCGGATGCGGCCGGAAACTTCGTCGTCGTCTGGCAAAGCCAGGAGCAAGACGGCGGGGCCGACGGCGTCTTCGGACAGGCGTTCGACGCCTCCGGCGCACGTCTGGGGGGCGAGTTCCGGGCGAACACCGTGACGGCTGAGAACCAGAACGGCCCCTGGGTCGCGCGAGACGAAAGCGGAGGCTCCCTGGTCGTCTGGACGAGTGCGAATCAGGATGGCGGCGGCGACGGCGTTTTTGGGCGACTCTTCGATGCATCCGGCAATCCGATGGGCGACGAAGTACCTATCAACACCACCACCGGCGAGAACCAGCGCGCGCCGCAGGTCGCCTCGGATGGCAATGGCAATTTCATCGTGGTCTGGCAGAGCGAAGGCCAGGACACAAGCGCCTTCGGCATCTTCGGCCGGAAGTAAGGCCAGGACGGCGCGGGCGTCGAGCCTGACCGTCGATTCGCACGGCTCACGCTCCGCTTCGCGGAGAGCCTGTGCATCATCAAAATCCGTCCGCGTTTGAAATCAAAGACTTACGGATGGATCTCGTCGGGCCAAAAACGGACTCACGCTTGAGATCGTCACGAGGGAGGGGCACACTCCGCCGCGTCATGCTCCGTATTCTCGTATTCCTCGTCTCTCTCGACGCCCGTACGATACGGGCGATGTGTCGGCGGCGCGCCCACCGCTCGACGACACGGACCAACGTTCCATCCGACAGCGGCATGGGTGATCCAGCAACTGCGTGAGGCGTTTGCGACCGTGTCCTACGGCGAAAGTCGTCGCACTGCCGCGAGTCGGTGGACTGCACCACCGGTACGAGTGGCGCGAGGCAGCCTGAGTCAACTCTGGTCGCTCGCGTTGATCGGTCTGTTCTGGTCACCGAGAAGTTCGTCCTCAGCTAGCTTCCCTGGCGCGCTGACCACGCTCTCCAGCATGTTTCGAGGGCGGTGCGGGCCTGCAGTCCAGTCCCGGACCAATAATGATGAGTGACAGGCGGGTGCCGTCGATTTCAAGAGCTGGTACATCGTCGTCTCGCTGACGGCGGGAGCGCTGCAATGGCCGAGGCGCTGCGCCTGCTGTTTGCGCAGACCGGAGACGACCGGCACGGTCGAGAATGACGGCAAGTTGATCGCTCGCTACCCGATCTGCCGGCGCTGCTACCGGCACGCCAAGATGGACAACATCGCGATGAGCGTGTCTCTCGCTGTTGGAGTTCTCAGTGTCGGCGGCGGTTGGATCGCTCTGTTCGGATTGTCGGTTATGGTGTGGATTGGGTTGCAACTCATCCTCATGCTCGTGGCAGTCGCGCTCGTCACCGGAGCGGTCTATTGGCTTCTCGGACTGTTCGTTGGGTCGAAGCTCGCGCGGTGTCCCGACGAAGCGTGGCCGGTCGAGGCCTATGCTCATGCCGGCTTAGGCGAGATGTTGGGCAAAGACGCGGAGCGCACCGACGAGAAAGACTTGCGGCTTTGGTGCACCCGGGCAGCCGAGCAGCTCGGCGCCGGCGGGTACGCGCTACAGCTCCGAAATTACGAGTACGCGTGAGAGTTCATCTAGGCGAACGGCGGCGCCCCGACTCATGTCGAGGTGATTCAGGAAACGTACTGAACGTGCCCACGGCATCGCTCCGGCTGCTGTACGGCTCATTCGTCATCGAGCACGGCCGTCGGCATATCTGGCGCTTTGGCGCCACATTTCATCCGACGTCGGCGTGGGTGATTCAGCTTGGATGAGACCTGCGTTGCCCTCGGCCAAACGATACGACTTGATTTTTCTCATCCTTTATTCCAGCATTATCTAAGAGTCATCGATTCCTAGAAAGAAAGGTAACTTGGCGGGTTCGACCGCCATGGCGAACGCCGGGATATGCGCGGCGGTGTTGTAACCCTATCGTGACGACCACCCAACACGAGACCAGTCTGGAACGCTCGCAGACTCGGCACAAAACCCTTTCCGCGGAGCCGGTGCTGCCGGCGAGCAGGCGGCCGATCGACAAGACGGTTCAACTGAGCTGGGTCGACGTCGCCGCCTATTCGAGTTGAACATTGACCTCTAGTGAGCGAGCCCCAGTCAAGGTTGGAGGGGTGGCAAACCAACGAACATTGATCCCGAGAACGGAGCAGCTGGAATCGATATCTAGCATGAAACGCGGGGGGCTCGAGGAGATCCCCTATGCGGTGCTGCTGTTGGCTTTGGCTGTGCACCGGCGCTCGGTGGCCCTGCGGATTCGCCGCGGGCCAATCGAGAAGACAATCGTCTTCGAGAACGGCGTTCCGGTGGATTGCCGATCCAACCTCCTTCAAGATACGCTCGGGCAGTTTATGGTCGCCCGAGGCGACATCACTCAAGAGCAGTGCCAGAGCTGCCTCAGCGAGAGCATATCGAGCCGGCGCCTGATGGGAGAGGTCCTGATAGCGAAGTCCTTGATCACTCCGTCCGCGCTCTACAAGATCCTCCAACAGAATCTCGGCAAGAAGCTCTTGGATGCGTTCACTTGGCGTACCGGAAGCTTCGAGGTCGTTCACCAGACGCCACGGGTGGAAGCGCCGCTCGAGGTCAAACCGGCCCAGCTCATTCTCACCGGTATCTTGAAGCTCTCGTCCCGCGAGGAAGTGACAGAAGCGATCGGGCCGCTCGTGGGTAAGACGCTCTATATTCATCCTCACCCGGCGTTCCCTATCGAGGAGCTTCGCCTCCCTGCGCAGCAGTTGCGCATCGCCAAGCTGATCAGTTCCGGCAAGCGCATTGACGAGCTCGTGGGCGAGGCCAATGTGAACGAGGCTGCGTTGCTGCAGCTCGTCTACGCCCTCGCGGTCCTGGGGATCGTCGTTCCCGAGGAGTGGCTTCCGGAGGATGCTAGAGAGGCGACAAACCGCTTTTCGCCCGCGGACGTCGCGGCACTACAAACGACGCAACCGCCCTCGGGCGACGCAACCGTCGCACCTGAGACCCTCGGCAACGAGTTGATGGAGATGTACTTGCACTACCGCACCCAGGACGCTTTCGAACTGTTCTCCGTCCCCACGAATGCCACGATGCCCACGATCGAAGGCAAGTATGTCGAGTTCTCGAGAAAGTTTGCTCCGTGGCAGTTCGAGGCGCCCGGGCTTTCTCATCTCGCCGCCAAGGCACGAGACCTGTTTCTGGCGGGAGCGCGGGCGTACGGAGAGTTGAGCGATCCCGAAAAGCGCAACTCTCTCGTCGCGCGCCGCCAGAGGCCCATCGAGCAGCCGAGCCCTTCGGTGAACCGGGACCAGTTCGTTATCAAGACGGATTTCCTGAATCCCGAGATTCAGTTCAAGGAGGGTCTGGCCTTGATGAAAGCAGGTAAGTATCGGGAGGCGATGGCTCAGCTACAGTTCGCCTCCGACTGCGATCCGCAAACCGCTCTCTACCGCGCCGAGCTGGCCTATTGCCGCTACCTCCACCAGCCGGAGTTCGAGCTCGAGAAAGCTGTTGCCGATCTCGAAGAGGCGCTCAGGATGGATTCCGGCTGCGGCGTCGCTCTCTATTATTCGGGGCTGCTCCACGGCGAGCTCGAGCACTTCGATGAGGCGGAGGCTCGGTTGGTGAAAGCCATCAAGTTGATGAAGCCCGATCACCGGCCGATCGACGCGCTCAAGGCGCTCTCTTCCCGCAAGAAGGCGTTCTCTCCGAAGCAGGGAATCGGGCGCCTTTTCTAAAATCTAAACTGACTCTAGCCAGGTCAACCTGAACGCTGGAAGACCAGGAAACAACGCAACGGCGCAAAGCCGCGAAGGCGCAAAGGGAACGGAGTTGATTGGCCTTATCCTATCCATCATTATTAATGTCCCACTCGGGGATGGTTGAAATCCCTCGCCTTTAGGAGGCTTGGGGTACGATGCCCAGGTGAAAGGATATCGTAAATCATCGCACACGACGTACCAGTTAAACTATCTGGTAGCGTCGAGGGCTGGCGCGGTAGATGTAGGTAAGGGGAGTAGCTGTTACCGGCGGCTTTCGCCAAGTGCCGGTGCCTCAGTCCTACCATGTCCCCGTTTCCAGCCCCCGCCACATCGCACGCAGCATGCGGCTTTCCCGCACTACGCGCTCCTGCACACTTCTGGTCAAGGGTTATGTGACCTATCCTGCTACGCCGTTTCGGATCGGCTCCTCCACTGCTGGCAGGTATGTCGGCTATGCCGTCAAGTGAAGTCGCGTTCCCTTTGACTTTTTACTTCGTCAGAAAACCCATCAACGGCAACCTTCGCTTGCAAATAGACGTCTTTCGGATCGACAGGCACGCGGCGGAGCTAGGAGATATTGACGAGCACCCGACGGATAGAGCTCATGGCTGTGTTTCTCGCATGAGCTGCGCTTCTAGGACACAAGCTGCGGCTGTGGGAATCTGAGTTGCGATTCTGGCGCATGGGCGGCGTACGGAAGTCTCGGCACCGAGGAGTAGCTGGCTCGAACCGCGAGTACTCCGTATCTTGTGTCCGGCACCGAAGCACCGTCGGAGGATCCCGGTGTTAATAATGTACATAGAGCTATGGCAGGCGACCTTCGGTCGAGCCTACGATAGCAATGAGGTTCGAAGCGGACTTCGGCCGCCAAGTCAGGAGGAAGCTCCCTCTCTCATCCTTCACAGCGTGCCGCGTAAATCGCTGAAAGCCACGCTGGTTCTGGAAATCCGCTGGAACGATGACCGTAATTTCTTTGCACACGGCGTAGACGTACTGAAATCTCATCCAGACGATGGGATTTCACAAGCTGACGAGTATGGACGAGGGACAGCTATCGCACCGAAGCGATTCTTCTTCCTTAGTACCCGTCCTCGATGCGCAATCGCGGAAACTTAGGAGATTAGATCCTGGTCGCTGCTTGGTGAACGTGGGAATTGCGCCCGACTGGGTGCGGACGGGGGATGCGGTGGCGCGGGTATGCAGAACAAGCAGCGGCTGCGGTGAACGCCGACAAAAAACCGAACACGACGACAACGAATCAGCTTTTGCAAACTGTCTACAAAATCGGATCAACCCCAGGTCGCAGCGAGTGCAGGAAGAACGTCTGTCACAGAAGCGCGAAGCACGCACTCCTGGTCTAGGCCTGACCGTCGGGGCAGCGTCCATTCGCACGGCTCACGCTCCGCTTCGCGGAGAGCCTCCTCCTTGCAACGTTCGCCACGACGCATCGGCGGACACGAGCGCGGCGAAAGCCAGCATCGGCACCATGTGCAACGTGGCGCGATTGAGCTGCGTGAAATCGAGGGCGAATTCGGCAAAAGATGTGAAGAAGTAGACGCCACCGAGAAAAACGAATCCGGTGACGACGAGCGCCGCGATGGTCCGAAAAAGAAGCTGGTCAAAAAGACGCGGCATGGTGATGAGGAAGATGACCACCCACACGTACCAGAACAGGTGCCAGGTGGCGAGGGAGAAGTAGCTTTCCACCAAGGCTCCAAGTACTTCCGGATGAAACGCGATCTCGATCCCCTCGAGGTGCGGCAGTGAGACGTTTCCCGGTCCGGCGACCAGCAGGAACATTAGCGCCACGCCGAAAAGCCCGATGAGTGCGAGAAACGCTCTTGTCGAAACCTGCATCCTCTTTACTGCCAGCGCCGGCACGAAGGTCAGCGCCCAGACGACTCCCGGAGCCTTGATCTGAGAGCAGGCCACTGCGAGGCCCAACGCGAGAAGGCCCTGCCGGCGATCGCCGGTGCGACACCACTGGAAAAACGCCATGGCCGCCAGACCGTAGACCGCTGCCAGCCAGAGGTCGGCGTTTCCGGCCAGTGCCACGTGAGTGTTGACGAGGGGAAGCGACAGCAGAAGATAGACGGCGACGAGTGCAGGGAGCGGCGTCACACCCCAGGCGCGCGCCTGTCCGTAGAGGCCGAGACCGAGCGCGACCGCGCAGACGAGCCACGGCAGGTTCATGAGAGACTCGTCCCAGCGACCGAGTGTCAGGCTCATCCACACCTGCGTCAGCGGAACGGTCGGTGGATAGTAATAGGCCGCCAGCGTGTAGGCCTCGCCCGGACCACGCTCGAGCCAGGTGCTCCAGTCCACGAAGGGCACGAGCTCGTGAACTTCGAACCAGACGCGCGCTTTGGGAGCCCATGTCGCCCAGGCGTCCCATGCGTATAGGGGCCGCCAGACCACTTCGAGGCCCAGGCTCGCGTAGCGCACTGCCAGTACGGTTGCCAGGGCAACGAACCCACCCTTTTCTACGAGGCTTCCCCACTCGAACCGTTCTTCGCCCCAGCCACGCCACGGAATGTCTCGGGTCAACCAGAGCCCGGTGCAGATCAGGACGGTCAGCATCGTGGCGGTGGGCCAGAAAGAGAGGGGAAGTAAGAGTGCGTCGAGGAAACGTAGCAGCAGGGTGGTCGCCAGGATCCCGATGACATAGCCATAGCCGAGGACGAGCGGCCACCCGCCTTCCGGTCCGCGCGACCAGCGAACCCTAAGCCACACCAGGCCCAGGAGCCAGGGCAATCCGACGCCGATCAGGATCCGAATCCAGTCCATGTCTTGTCAGTGCTTTCGGTACAGGATGCCGAGGGGAGAGGAGAGCATGGGCTCCACTTCGAGACCGCCGGGAGCCACATCGGGTACCGTTGAGCCGTCCGGATTCCAGTAAAGCAGGCCCGCTCGTTCGTCGTAGCCCACATCGGATCGAGGACCAAAAACCAGGATGAATTGATCGGGCTGGATCTCGGTCGGTACTGGCGGATACCAGTAGTTGGCGTTCACGTTGTGCGGCAGGAGATGGAACCGGCTCCGAAGGGCGAGATAGCGATCCGCGCTTTCGGGATCCCCGGTCACCAGGAAGATAACCTGCGGCGAATCCGGCAGGGCCTCCTTCACGTCCATGGCGAAGCGGAACAAGTCGCCGTCTTCGGCGGAGTGCCTCTTTTCCTGCCACGATTTGCCCGCATAGCGGTCTTTCGTCAGCCGGAGCTCTCTCCACAAGTCCGTTTGCCAGCGGACGTCCGCGACGAGCCAGGCTGAGAGGACCAGCGCCACTGCTACGCGCAGATCCCACCGCTTGCCTCGCCGCCAGCAGACGAGGCCGTATACCGCGAGCGCAACGAGCAGCAAGAGTGCCAGTGCTGGCAGCGGACGCAGCCGCTGAGAGAACAGCCTCGGGCCACCGGTCACGAAATTCATCGAATGGCCTCCCAATCCCTCGAACGCCGTCCACTCGTGCCACAGAGAAGTGAGTGCCGATCGGGGTCGCACCCTGACGCTGCGGATGGTGATCGGCTCCTCCAGCGGACCGGTCCAGCCAATACCAACGCCGTCGATCCGTCCCTGCCACTCCGCCTGGGCTCCCAGAGAAATCGTCGTTCCGGTCCCCCATCCTCGCGGAAGTAAAACACCGTGGACAGAGCCCGGAGCCTCGATAGTGCTCCAGAGAAAGAAGAGCTCCGGGCGCAGGGGTGCGTCGATATCGATTTCCACATAGCTGCCGCTCGACGCCCGGAAGTCGAGGCCGGTCACAAAGGCCTGCGCCCGTCTTCCTTTTGGCGTTGCCAGAACGCGCAGACGATCTTCCTCGATTCGACCGACCGCCTGAGAGAGCTCGAATTCACGGCCGCGGATCACGGGCGGGCCGGTCGTCGACGGTGACCACCTAGGACGCTCTCCTGCAGAACGCGGTTCGAGCGCCGAGATGCTCCTCTCAAGCGCGCTTCGCACCTCCTCGATGCGTGTTGCGGCGCTAGCAGGTGGCACGCCGGCCAGTGGACGCGGGTTTATCGCCCGTGACCGTCGAAAAGCATCGTAGGCCTCGGCGTAGCGTCCATACCGCGCATACAGAAGGCCCAGGTTGTAGAAAAGAACGTCATTGTCGGCCGCCGCCTCGGCTGCCCTCTCGAGCTCGGTTCGGGCACGTGTCCAGTCACTGGGCGCGTGGGTTGCGCCCAGCATGTAGTGATAGTGGCCGATGAGATTCTGTGTGAGGTAGTCTCTGGGGACGCGCGGATCGTCTTCACCCTCGAGTCCTTCGGACGCCACCACCACCTGCCTCCCCGCGGAACCGGCACGAACGACACGAAAAGCCAGGCCGGCCGGTACGACTTCGAGATCCGGACTGCTCCAATTCGGGTGATGCGTGAAGTAGAGCGGGGTCTCGTCCGGGTCGAAGCTCAAGGGAGGTCTTTCAGTCTCCACCACGCCTTGCAGAATGAGTTTTACGTCCGGCCGAAGACCTTCCACCCAATGGAGGTACATCAACGGGAACAAGACGTTGTCTCCGCTCGCCGACAGATAGGCACCCTCCGGAAGCGATGCCAGGAGCTTGTGGCCGAAATCCTCTGCCACGCGATAGCGACTTCGATCGAACTGGCTGAATCCAAGAACCATCCCGCTCAGCGGGAGGGCGACTGGCAGAAGCCGCCATGCCCTCGGCAGTCGCGTGACGAGCTCATGGCACCCGAAAGCGGCAAGCAGAGCCGCCATGGCGTAGGAGGGGATGTAGTAGCGATGCCAGAGGAAGAGGTCGCTCCGCGATCCGTGAGCCGCGAGGGCAAGCAGATTCGCCACCATGATGAGCAGCGGTAGAAGAACCGGCCAGCTGCGACGCCGACCACCGATGGCACCCCAGAGTGCCAGGACAGCACCGACCCACATCAGCTCGGTCCCGAAGCTCCACAAGTAGTCACCGACGACCGACACCACATCGAGAGGTCCGTCGACCCAGGCCTGGTCCCAGTAGTCGCGGCGCACGACGACGTGGAGAAATCCCGAGAGCGTCTCCGGATTCCCCCAGTCGAGCCGAGGGTTGGCTCGTGAGCGCAGAGGAAGATAGAGATAAGGTGCGAGTCCGACCAGAAACGACCCGGTGACCCAGGCGAGCGGGCGGGCCTTCAGGACGCGTGGTCGTGATCCGATGACGGCCGCGGCGAGAACGGCGAGTGCCTGAACCGCCATGAAGGTGTGGTTCGTGGCACCGAGACCGCACAGGAAGAAGCAACCGGCCAGCCAGCGAAAGTCCCGGGACCGGTGCCATTCGAAGAAAGCTCCGACAGAAGCCACGACGAAGAAAGCATTCAGGCTGTAAACGCGCTGGACGTTGGCCTCGCCCCAGAAGCTCGGGCTCACCGCGAGGAGGCCCGCGCCGACAAGCGCGGCCAAGGGGTGGAGTTTCTGACGTCGCGCCACGCCATAGAGAAGCGCCGCCGCCGCGGCCGCGAAGACGGCGCTGAAGAGGCTCATGCGATAAGCGACCGAGGCAAAGGGTACGATCAACGTCCACAACTTGCCCGCGAGGACGTAGAGCGGATAGCCAGACGGGTGAGGGATGCCGAGAATGTGAACGGCGGTCACCAGCTCGCCGCTATCACCGACATAGATAGTCGGACAGGCTCCGGCGGCATAGAGAATGAGGAGCCAAGCGCCGAGAACGACGGTCTCGAGCGCGAAGCCACTCCGGCGGAAAGCGGGTCGTCGAGCTTGGGGCATGCGACGTACCAATTACACTACCACGTCGCATTCACCCCGAAGTAATCGACGCCACCTTTCGTGGTGTGCTCGTTCTCTTTTTACCAGACGGAGTACGGCGGATAGTCTTCTGCTTTTGATATGGTATCCAACCATGGTTCCGGCGAGCTCCTTTTCACCAGCTCTCGTAATCCTTTCTGGCGCTCGCCGCGGAAACACCGAGTTCCTCACCGACGACACCGTTCAAATCAATGTCTCCGGCCAAGTCGCTGCTCAGCTCATCGGAGTGAGCGCGGGTGAACCCCTAGCTGACCTACCTGCCGGTTTCCGGCACCTGGCCACACTGGAACGCCGGGGTTCCACCTACGAGCTGAGGGATACAGCGGGCAGCCTCGTCTGGGTCAACGGCGAGCAGGTCGAGAGCATGGTGCTGGCTTCGGGCGACGTTATTGAGCTCGCCCGACCGGGCACAGTGCTCCGGTTTCGGCTCTATCCGGCCGATCGAGCTCCGTACAAGACACTGGCAGAAGCCTTCACAGACTGCCTCGATTGTGCCCGACATGGCGGTGAGGGATCCCTGGCAAAGACGGGCATCTTTTTTTTCTAACATGCCGCGAGAGCTGACGACGCAAACGCGCCCTGCGGTCCGTCTAGGCATGTTCGCGGTCGTCGCGCTGCTCATCGTCGCCATCGGCGCACTCTGGACTCACAACGTCCGCCTCGAACGACGTTTGACAGAAGAATCCGCTCGCGTCGAGGGGCTGGCAGAGCTACTGGAGCGCAAGGGATCGGCATACTTCACGAGAGAAGACTTCCAAGCGGCGCGCGCCGAGTTCGAAGAAGCTATCCGTGACACCACGGCGAGAGTCGAGTCGCTCGAAGCTCGCGCAGTGGCGCGGGAAAGAATCATCTCGGAGAGCTCAGACGCTGTGGTCTTTCTCCAAGGCGCCTACGGTTTCATCGAGCCGACGACGCGAACCACGTTGCGCTACCTTGCCGGTCCGGACGGGCGTCCGCTCCGGGACCCGGACGGACGGACTCCGGTCACGGTCCAAGGCGACGGCCCGGTCGTCGAGGATCCTGTATACCGGTACCGCGTTCGTCGTCGACGAGGAGGGACATCTACTCACCAATCGCCACGTGGCTATTCCCTGGGAGTACGAAGCATCGGCACAGGCGACGGTCGAGCAGGGATTCGAGCCCGTCATGCGTCGAATGATCGGTTTCCTACCCGGCGTCGAAGAGCCATTCGACGTCGTCCTGGTGACCTCGAGCAGCACAGCCGATGTGGCGCTGCTCCGCTGCGAGGCGCCGGTCGAGACAATGTCTCCACTCGTGCTCGGTGAGAGCCCACCCCGACCTGGCGATGAAGTCGTCGTCCTCGGTTACCCGACGGGTATGCAAGCGCTCGTGGTGCGCGCTGGGAGGGAACCAATCGAGACGCTCTTCGCCGACGGAGGGATGGATTTTTGGGGGCTGGCCCGAGCACTGTCAGCGCGCCATCTCATCGACCCGTTGGCCACCCAAGGGATCGTCGGCCAGGTCACGAGCGAGACTATCGTCTACGACGCACAGACCACGCATGGGGGCAGCGGCGGTCCCGTGCTGGGACTGGATGGCAAGGTCGTCGCTGTCAATGCCGCCATCCTCGCCAACTTCGGCGGCTCCAACCTCGGCGTTCCTGCTTCCGAAGCGCGGCGTTTGATGGAGACCTCGCGGGAGAAATGAGCCGTCCCAACGACCTACTCGAATTGTGACTGAATCAACGATGTGAACTCCGCTGACCAGGGTCTTGTGAACTGGACACCGTTGAGCCACCTGCGTGAGCCGGGCGCGTTGCGCGTCGTCGAAGGTGCCTTGAACCGTCACCTGCGACTGGATGCGTTGACAGCCTCACGCATTCGGAGGTAGCGTGGTTTCTTCAAGTGCGGCTTGCGCATACTCGAAGACAATAAGTTGCCTCACTGCAAGAAAGGGCAAGTCGGGAGGCGCCTGTGAGCAAGGATCTCCAAAGTGAGTTGGCACAAGCTGAGGCTCGAGCGAAGTACTACGAAAGCCAGTGCGAGTACCTCCTTCGTCTTTTACCAAATCCCACATTCGTCATTGACCCTGAAGGTGACCGTTACGTTGAAGTCAGCAAAGGCTATTGCGAGCTCCTCGGGTACAGGGAAGACGAGCTCTGCTCCACGATTCGGCCGACCGACATTCATCCCGACGAGTTAGCTCACTTTCAGGACTTCGGCGAGAAAGTCCGCCGCAACGGGTTCGCTGCAACGGAAAAGCTCACCTGCCTGACTTCCGATGGGCGAAACATTCCGGTCAAGGTTTACGCCACACTTACTCCAGGTCGGGAAGGGCACATGCTTG
The DNA here is from genome assembly GCA_965247365.1 of Candidatus Marinacidobacterales bacterium. GTDB lineage: Bacteria > Acidobacteriota > Vicinamibacteria > Marinacidobacterales > SMYC01 > CBDFHB01. The sequence goes on along the minus strand of CBDFHB010000002.1, from coordinate 5,248,593 downwards.
TTCGCGCGATAGTCGTCGAGACACTCGACAGACGCTCAATGGAAGTGGCTCTCCATGACCAGGTCAAGACTCAGTACGACTATGAAGACATCATTGGGGAGAGTGTTGCCATCCGAGAGATGTTGCAGCAAGTAGAGCTTGTTTCCCAGACCGATGCTTCTGTTCTTATCTTAGGGGAGACGGGAACCGGGAAGGAACTGATCTGCCGAGCGATTCATCATCGGAGCCGCAGGGGCTCTTCTCCCCTCGTAAAGCTGAACTGTGCGGCCATTCCTTCGGGCCTTGTAGAAAGTGAGCTTTTCGGTCACGAGAAAGGCGCATTTACCGGCGCAATCAGCCGAAAACTCGGGCGTTTCGAGCTCGCGCACGGTGGGACGATCTTTCTCGACGAGATTGGGGATATCCCGCTCGAGCTTCAGCCGAAGCTTCTCAGGATCTTGCAGGAACGGGAATTTGAGCGGGTCGGGGGTAGCCGCTCGATCAAAGTTGACACACGCCTGATTGCCGCCACCCACCGCAATCTCGAGAAGGCAGTTTCGGAGGGAACCTTTCGCGAAGACCTGTTCTACCGGCTCAATGTGTTCCCCGTCACGCTTCCCCCGCTACGAGCACGAACAGCGGATATTCCGCTCCTGACTCGATTTTTTGTCGACCGGGTGTGTGCCCGCTATGGCTGGCCTCCGTGTCAAGTCGTCGAGACAGCGATGCAGCGCCTTATCACCTATCCATGGCCAGGCAATGTTCGCGAACTTGAAAACGTTGTGGAGCGCGCCATCATCCTCAGCCGTGGGCAGACTGTCGAGTCAGCGCATATCCATGTTGGTGAAGTGAGGAGTCATGAGGAGAGCCATCCCATCCGACCTCTCAAAGAGGCTGAGCGTGAGCATATCCTTTCCGCCCTTGACGCCACTCAATGGAAGGTGAGTGGCCCGGGAGGAGCCGCCGAGCTTCTCGATGTGAAGCCAACAACACTCGAGGCTCGGATGAAGATGTTGAATATCGTCCGGATCCCTTCCTAAGTTCCCATTATTTTGGGGGCCATTCCCACCCAAGTGGGAACACGATCCGTTCTCGCCATCCTGCTCCGATAGTGTCATCTCCAATTATCCCCTGAATTTCCAGTACTTCGAACGACATCGCCCGTGTGCTTCACGGTTGGCATCGAGGTTGCTATAGGAACGATCATGACGAAGCCATTGATTCTCGTAACAGGAGCCACTGGAAAGACAGGATCGCCGGTCGCCCAGGGGCTCATCGAGCGCGGGTTCCCAGTCCGTGCATTCGTGCACACAATTGATGACCGATCTGAGCGATTGAGGGAACTTGGCGCTGACGTGTTTGTCGGCGACTTCCTTGATCTTCCGTTGGTTCGCTCCGCGATGCGTGACGTCAAGCGGTTGTACTTTTGCTACCCGCCGCAGGGAGACCGGCTCCTCGAAGCTGCCACAAATGTGGCCATCGCGGCGAGGGCCGCGGGTGTTTCGGCCGTTGTCAACATGTCCCAGATCTCCGCACGCGAGCAAGCCAGAAGTCCTCTGTCTCGCCACCACTGGCTGTCGGAGCAGGTCCTGGATTGGGCCAATGTCGGTGCCGCACACATCCACCCGACCTTCTTCGCGGAGGTCCCCTATCTCCTCTCAGGCCAGAGCATTGCGGAGGAGGGAAAACTGTATCTTCCGTTCGGGAAAGGAAAGCACGCTCCCGTCGCGGCTGAAGATATCGCGAGTGTCGTCGCAGGCATTCTTGCCAATCCCGAACCGTACATCGGCCAACATTACGTCGTCACTGGGCCCAAGGACATGACGATTACCGAGATGGCCGAGGTGTTGACCAAAGAGATCGGGAATCCGGTCGAATACGTCGACCTCCCAATTGCGGAATGGCGAAAGATTTTGGTGGAGAAGGCCGGGGTTCCGGAGTTCTTGGCAACACACCTGGCGGCTGTAGCTCAAGATCATAAAGACGGGGTCTTCAGTGCGGAAACAGATGTGGTGGAACGCATCGGAGGCCGCCCGCCCTTATCCTTCGCGCAATTCGTTCGAAACCACATCGCCGAGTTCAGAGGGAACACCCATCTGGCACCCACCGTCATCTACACTCGCAAAAACTGAAAGGAGAGCAATCATGACGAACAAACCCAGAATTCTCGTCACGGCGGCGGCCGGCCGAAACGCTTCTGCCGCCGTATTGGAGCTTCTGCGGAAGGGATTCCCTGTCCGCGCCTTCGTGCGGCGAAATGACGCTCGCTCGGAGAGGTTGCGCAACGCGGGCGCGGAAATCTTTGTTGGCGACCTGTTCGACCTGAGTGATCTGCGAAAGGCACTCGTCGATGTCCAGCGTGCCTACCATAGTCCGCCAGTTGCCCCCAACCTCCTCCATGGAACGATGCTTTTCGCACTCGCCGCGGAAGAGGCGAAACTGGAAGTCGTGGCCCTGATGAGTGGGTGGAATCCACATCCAGCCCACCCAACCATCCAGACCCGCGAGCACTGGATCGCAAACAACATCTACCGATGGATGCCGACCGTCGATGTCATCTACGTCAACCCCGGTATCTTTGCGTTCATGTATTTGTTGGGTCTGCCCGCGATCGTGCACTTTGGCATGCTCGTTGGGCCATGGGGTGATGGCCTCAACGCTCCGCCCTCCAGCGAAGACATTGGCAGCGTGGCGGCAGGAGTGCTCGCTGATCCCTCTCCTCACATTGGCAAGCGTTACCGTCCGACCGGACCCAAGCTCATTTCGCCGCACGACATGGCGGACATTCTCACCGACGTGGTCGGTCGCAAGGTCAAGTACCACGACACGTCCGTCAAGATGTTTCTCAAGGCAGCGAAGGCGCAGGGAGTCTCGGCCTTCGAGATCGGCCATATTGGTTACTACTCCGACGAGATTCGTGGTGGTACCTATGCGGTCGGAGCACCGACCGATCACGTTCAAGAGATCACTGGCAGGCCACCGGAGTCTTTCGAGACGGTTGCTCGACGATACATCGCCCAGCCTGATCTGATCGCACCTGGCCTGCGCGCAGGCACGAAGCTCGAGGCTCTTGCCTTCATGGTCAAGATGATGCTGACCCGCGCGCCGAATCCGGATCGCTGGGCACGGGAGCGCGGTCATCCGAAATTGCGGGAACCGCTGCTTGCCCACGACAGTCGTGACTGGCGCGAAGCGGCAGAGCAGAAGGACCTTCTCCTTCTGCCGACTTCCGGAGTCATGCGTAAAGTTAGTTGACAGTCTGCACGGCTCCTGGCAATGACGCGCTTGACGGAAGACCAGAAACGAACCACCAGCGATCGGTAGGACTCACGATGTCTTCAGCATCCAGAAAGACTGCACATTCGGGTTCGGCGGCTCTAGCCATCCGAAGCTCCGGCCGCGCGCTCATCGCTTTCGCCCTGACCGTAATGGCGGGATGCATCGTTGGCCGCGATTTTGTACCACCAAACCCTGTAGTACAGGATAGCTGGATCGAGTCAGCCGACTCGTCGCTGTCCACCGATCCCGTTGACTACGGCGCCTGGTGGGCAGTATTCCAGGATCCCGTCCTGGATCGCTTGATCGAGCTTACCTACCGAGACAACTTGCCTCTACAGATCGCAGCGCTCCGCGTACTCGAAGCACGTGCACAGTTGGGCATCGTGCGAGGGTTTCAATTCCCTCAGCATCAAGAGATCAGCGCTCGGGCGGCGAAGGTGGGACTCAGCGAAAACGCCCCGAACGTCGCGATAGCCGATCAAGAGTTCTGGGGTTACAGGGTCGGCTTCGATGCCGCATGGGAGCTCGACCTCTGGGGCCGATTTCGCCGTGGCGTCGAGGCTGCGGATGCTGGCTATCTCGCAGCTATCGCGGGCTACGACGATGCGCTCGTTACGATCATGGCAGAGGTGGCGCGTGCTTATGTGGTATTGCGGACCTTCGAAGAACGTTTGGAATTGGCGCGCGCGAACGTCGACATACAACGGGATTCGCTGCGGATCGCCGAGATCCGCCATCGCAATGGCTTAGTGCCGGAGCTCGATGTCACACAAGCGCGGGCTCTCTTGCGCGACACGCAGGCACTTATCCCCACTCTGGAGACTGGAGCTCGCCAGGCGAAACACGCGATTAGCACACTGATTGGACGTCCTCCAGAAGAGCTCGCCGACGAGCTCCAGGGCAACGGCTCGATTCCATCGCCACCAGCCGACGTTGCCGTCGGCGCGCCCATCGACTCACTGCGCCGCCGCCCAGACGTGCAGCGAGCTGAGCTTTCGGCGGCCGCACAGAGTGCGCGTATCGGCATTGCCCACTCTGCGCTGTACCCGCGACTTACCCTCTTGGGCTCGATTGGGCTTGCCACGAGCGTGGGTGGCGGGCCCCAATCAAACGACGCGACTCTCGGGGACTTGTTCGAGGCCGGCAGCATCACGTACTCAGCCGGTCTGTCCTTTGCGTGGCCGTTGTTGAACTACGGGCGGCTGCGGAACGCCGTGCGTGTCGAAGACGCACGATTTCAGCAAAGCCTGATCAACTACAAGAACACCGTACTAGAAGCAGCGCGTGAGGTCGAAGACGCGCTCACAGCCTTTCTTCGTGCGCGGATCCGTCTGCACCACTTGGGACAGAGTGTTGCGGATTCTGAGCGCTCGGTCGAACTGGCGTTGGTTCAGTATCGGGCCGGTCTCGTGAATTACCAGCCGGTTCTCGACACTCAGCGCTTCTTAGTCCAACAGCAGGATCGACTCACCGAGACAAAAGGTAGTGTCGCCATCAACCTCATTGCCGGTTACAAGGCGCTTGGAGGAGGCTGGGAGATTCGCCAGGGTCGGCCAGTGCTGCCAGCCGAGGTCGAGGACGAAATGCGGACGCGGACGAATTGGGGCAGTTTGCTGGGGCGGAAATTGCCGGAAGAGCCCCCCCCGAAGGAGCGGTAACCGTGAGAGCTAGCCCCTTCCTCCTCCTCGCAGTTGGAGCGTTCGTCGTCGGGTGCGGTGACCATGATGGTGAGCACACGATGAGGAGCCGGCCGGTGACGGTGCTCGAGCTATTCGAGCGCGACTTCGCGCGAGAGCACGCCCTGACCGGCTCGGTGAATCTGTATCGCGAAGAACGGATTGGCTTCGAAGTGGGCGGACGAGTGTTGTCCGTCCTTGATCAAGGTCGCGAGGTGCGTGGTCCCGCCTTCAACGAAGACGGAGAGTTGGTCCGTCGGGGCGATCAGATCGCCACGATGGAGAGTACGCGCTATCGGCGTCAACAGGACGCCCTCGAAGCGCGGCTCAATGCGGCGCGACGAAACCTGGACGCGACGCAAGCACAGGTTACACTTGCGCGCCAGAGCCTCGATCGTCAGAGGCAAGTACTCGCTGACGGCGCCGGAGCACAACAGGCTGTCGACAACGCGCAAAGCACTTTCGACCAGGCCACGGCGCAACTGCTCGCACGCCAGGCTACGGTCACCGAGGGGCTCGAGCAACTCGAACACGTCCCGTCGACTCGGTCGTGCCTACCGACACCCAGAGACTTTACGAGTTCCTCAAAGAGGGCTCGTACAAGTCTTTTCCAAGTAAAGAATCCGCGACGCACCCGTCTCGGGGACCCCATGCAAAGTTCAACTGGCCGGTTCGCGTCTACTTGGATGGCAAGATCGACGCTTCCCTCGCGGCTGGGAATGCGTCGCATCCGGCGGGCTCGTCGATCGTGAAGGAAATGTACAGCGCGGACGGCTCGGCGCTGGTCGGCTGGGCGGTGATGGTCAAAACCCAAGAGGACAGTGCCGGAGGGCAGGGTTGGTTCTGGTACGAAACGACCAACACGGAAGACAGCAGTGACATTGTCGGGGCTGGCAATGGCCTTCCGCTCTGCTTCGGCTGCCACTCCACGGGCAAGGACTTTGTCTTGACGGGGTATCCACCAAAGTAGGTTGGGTTCGTTTGCTGTATCGAGGTCCCCGCCGAAGGGCGCGGGACCTTTCTTTTTTAGGCACGCACCCGTTTCTGCAGGTGATCCGATTCTCTTACTCACTAAGAACCAGTAGTTTGCGTCGCGAACTCGCTTTGACGCACCCGCGATCGGCTCGGCATGGAGTTCCGGATGGGAGACCGGCAAATTGCTCTCCGGAGAGGAGAATTGCCATGATCGAGCGAACAGAAACGGTTACAACGAGCCCGACCCTCATGCAGTGGCCTATCGAGGGGGGACAGAGCGCGGACGGACAGTGTCAAGAGAAGAATTTCATCGGGGCACTCCGGGCCGGCAACGAGCAGGCGTTCGAGGTCCTGCTCGCCCGGCTCTCGCCGGCCATGCTTGGCCTCGCGAGATCCATCCTTTCCGATCGAGAGACGGCGGAGGACGTGGTTCAGGAGACTTGGCTTGCGGCGATTCGCGGCCTGGATCGCTTCGAGGGTCGCTCTTCGCTCAAAACTTGGATCTTCTCGATCCTCACCAATGTCGCGAGAACGAGGGCCAAGAGGGAACGACGGACGGTCGTCTTTTCCTCCCTGAGTGAAATCGAGAGTCCCGCCGACTGGCTCACGGCGGCCGCCGAGCGATATTCGGACGATCGCCACGCCTGGATGTCACCGCCCCCCCGGCGGAAACAGACGCCCGAATGTCGTCTCCTGTCGAGAGAAGTGGTGACGATGATCCGGAAGGCACTTCAGTCGATGCCTTCGCGACAAGCCGAGGTCGTCACCCTGCGGGATATCGAGGGCTGGTCCGCCGAAGAGGTTTGTCAGGCACTCGAATTGACCGAGGCCAATCAAAAAGTGTTGCTTCACAGGGGGCGCACCAAAGTTCGAAACGCGCTCGCTTCCTATCGAAAGATGAGCGTGCCTGAAATCTGCCGCATCGGCAAGCAAGCTTATTGTTGGGGTGATAATTGAGGCTCATCTCCAACCATGATGCTTCTTACGTCTTCAAGACCGAGCGCGCTACCACCGACGCCACAATGACCGCTCTTAACCTCCTCGATGATGACCCAAGTCACATCGCGCAATCTTTCACTGGTGACTTCGGTTACGGCATCCGTGATTCTCTGGATGAGATCCTTGGATTGTTCTCGATCAAGCTCATCTTCAAACACTTTAACTTGTATGAGTGGCATTTTTTCATCTCCAGATTCTTGTAACTCGACAAGCTCCGGGACGACGCACCGACCCGGAGCGTCGAATCAAGCCATTGTCACGATCTCGCGGAGCGCTTGTCATCTAGCTTGACTGTTTTGATGGCCTAGTCGTCATAGTCATGTCTGTCCTCCTTGGGTAAAGTTCGAGATGCGCCTGGTCGGCATGGGTCGCCGACCAGGCGCGTCCCGACCTCATTGGCTTTCCAGCACCACGCTCGGTACCGTCGCAAGATGGCTGAGACCAAGCGCCGCGACCACGCCAGCCTGAACCGGTGCCGTCGCATCATTCAGCGTATCGGCGCCAAAGCTGGCACCCACTACGGTGCGCGCGGGTCTCTCGCCCTTGGGAGTGACGATCAGCGTGGCGACCGCCTCCGCAACATCGTGAGGGTTGGGCGCGTCAGACGCGGAGAACATGGTGGTGAACTGCTGGAACATCGCCCCAGGGATCTCCCCCACCGCGCCGTACTCCGCTACGAGCGCTACGTCAGCCGGCATCGTCGCGCTCGCGTACATCTGCGTGGGATACGCGCTTGGTTGTACAAGAGCGACGTCGATCCCGAGCTGTGACACTTCGTAGCGCAAGCTGTCCGTCAATGCCTCGACCGCGAACTTGCTCGCACCATAAAGCGCGAAGAAAGGGAAAGTGACGCGACCGACGATCGAGCCGACGTTGATAATCAGCCCGTCATGGTAGCGGCGGAGCTCCGGTAGAACAGCACGGGTCACACGATGCAGGCCGATGACGTTGACGTCGAACAGCGCGGTAGCCTGCTCGGGCGTGAACGCTTCCGACACGCCGGCCGCTGCGACGCCTGCATTGTTCATCAGGACATCGATACGACCTGCCTTCGCGATAACCTCGGCAATAGCTCGATCGATCGATTGCGAGTCGGTAACGTCGAGCTCGACGACGTCGATGTTTTGGCCTCGGAGCGCGTCCGCGTGTGCACGGTTCCTGACTTGCGGATCGCGCATCGAGGCAAACACCTTGTGCCCGGCGCGGGCTAGAGTTTCGGCGGTGTCGCGCCCAAAGCCAGTGGATCCGCCAGTGATAAGAATAGTCTTGGTCATGATTCGTCTCCTTTTGAAGTGTTGATTCGTTGCTCGTAACACCTCCATTGATACAATTACCGGGCGAAGAACCCCATGGTTGGCATATGATTTTTCTTTGAATTGGACTTGAACGGCCAATTGACTGAAAACAGTCGACTAGCCCGTCACGCGACGTGGTTTGCGGGATCGTTCTTGTCATCATTCCAAACAGAGGCGAGGGTTTCGGAATATGGGAGCTTCAAATTCTCGGAGCGGCGTTCTCCGGTTCGGAGCGTTTGAGCTCGACGCGCGTGTTGGCGAGCTCCGCAAGGGCGGTAGTCGCATCAAGCTTCCGCCGCAGCCGCTGAAAGTCTTGGCACTATTGGTTTCTCGTGCCGGCGAGTTGGTCCCAAGAGAAGAGGTTCGGCGAGAGCTGTGGGGTGAGGACACCTTCGTGGACGTGGAGCAGGGACTGGGCGCGTGCATCTCGCGAATTCGTATCGCGCTGAGCGATGACGCCCGCAAGCCTCGGTACATCGAGACTCTGCCGCGGCGCGGATATCGCTTCCTTGTTGCGGTCGATGGCCTGCCGCCCCGAAAGCTCATGCTCGCCGTCCTGGTTTTCGACAACCTTAGTGGCGACCCACAGGAGGATTACTTTTGTGAGGGGCTCACAGAAGAAATCATTACCGAGGTGGCCTGCCTGAACGGCGATAAGCTTGGCGTCATCGCGCGTGCCTCGCTCTCGAGGTACAAGGACAAAGAAAAAGACATTCGGGAGATCGGACGTCAACTAGATGTGGGCTACATCTTGGAAGGGAGCGTGCGGCGACAAGGTGAGCAGGCACGTATTAGCGCGAAGCTTGTTCAAGTTAGCGATCAAAGCCACCTGTGGGCCAAGACTTACCAGCGAGGACTACGAGATATTTTGGGTCTTCAGAGCGAGATTGCTCGGCAAATCGCCAACGCAATCGACGTCAAGCTGGCGAGGCGGGCGCCGGTGGATCGTCCTCGTCACTTCCACCCTGAAGCCTATGAGGCCTACCTCAAGGGGCGCTTTTTTTGGAACAAGAGGACCGAGCGCGACCTCAAGATAGCCATCGAGTTTTTCCAAAAGGCCATCGACCTCGAACCCAACTACGCGCTGGCCTACAGTGGTTTGGCCGACGCTCATCACATGCTCGGCAGTAGCTACGTCGTGAGCTCGCTTCAGCCTCGCGACGCTTTTCCCGAGGCGCGGAGGGCCGCGTCGAAAGCCCTCGAAATCGACGACACTCTGGCTGAAGGTCACGCTTCGCTGGCGGCCGTTCTAGGTGGATACGAACGGGATTGGGAGGGTTGGCGGATGGAGTGCCGAAGGGCCCTCGAGCTGAACCCGAGCTACGCGACAGCCCGTCAATGGTATGCAGAGGTCCTAGCGGCGCTGGGTCGCCTCGATGAAGCGCTCGCGGAAATTCGCCGAGCCTTGAAAGTGGACCCGCTATCAGCGGCCGTCAATGCCACAGCGGCGTGGATTCTTTATTTCTCGAGACACTACCAACAGGCGATCGCGCAGGGTGAAAAAACAATCGAGCTTCACCCGAATTTTTCGCAAGCGCACCTGTACTTGGGCTTGGCGTACGAGCAAATCTGGCAATGGCACGAAGCCGTCGCTGCGTTCGAAACGGCAATCGAGCTTTCCTCGGGCGCGCCGGAGACGGTCGCCGCACCTGGCTATACTTACGCTTTGCTTGGGAAACGAAGCGAGGCGGAAAAGGTGTTGGGTCAACTCAAGGAACTGTCCCGGCGAAAGTACGTTTCATCGTACCTACCCGCGAAGGTTTACGCGGCCTTAGGTGAGAAAGATGAGGCCTTCGCCGCACTAGACAGAGCCATGGAGGAACGATCCGACTGGTTGGCGTTCGTAAAGGTCGACCCTTGTCTGGATGCCTTGCGAACGGACGCTCGCTTCCAGCAGTTGCTTCGCAGGCTCAAGCTACCCGAATCAAAACCCCTCTTTGAGGGCGACCCGGCGGGGTCGGCATAGAAAAAGCCAGACCCTTTTGGAAACACGTTTGACCGGATATGCTGGCCAGAGCGACAGTATCGCGTCCGCGGCGACAGTCGTCAGACCGTCCCACGGACCTACTCGAATGTGACTGAATCAACGATGTGGACTCCACCGGCCAGCGTCTTGTGAACTGGACACCGCTGAGCCACCTGCGTCAGTCGGGTACGTTGCGCGTCGTCGAAAGTGCCTTGAATTATCACGCGCGATTGGATGCGATCGATGAAGCCGTCGGCACGCTCGTCACAATCGGCGCAATCGTCCGCGTGCACGCGGTCGAACTGAAGAGCCACTTCGACGCCGTCGAGCGAGATCCCCTTGTGGTTTGCATATAGCCGGAGCGTGACAGCGATACAGGCTGCCAGCCCTCCCAGCAGGAGTTCGTAGGGGTTTGGTCCCTCGTCCGTCCCGCCAACGTTCGGAGGCTCGTCCCCGAGCCAGGCGAATTGCCGTGCGGAGATGGTTACTTTTGTGCCAGAGCGAAGACTAGCCGTGACGGTCGCCATTTTAATCCTCCACTTCCCCCGCGGTCGATGCGCGCTTCCAGCCAGTCGCGGCCGCGAGAAGCACGAATGCCAAGCCCGCATTCGTTTCATCCTTTGCATTAGCTCATGCCTCGCAAGCCTTGCATAGTCCGCCAATCCCGGACGTCGGGCAAAACGTCGAAACAAGGAAACGCAAAGCCAGTCGCGCGCCCAACCGCCGCGAAGACGAGCAAGTTGTAATATTGGTTTTGCAGGAGGAACCGGACCAGCGTTCTGGTCGGCGACGGGTTCATCGAAGTCGACTAGAATCCTCGAACAAACGTCGTCTGGGGCGATTCGAGATTTTTCTCGCAAAACAATGACTCCGTCCTGACGGATCTGTGAGAAGAGAGCTCGTGCTGCTCAGACGGGAGGGGTGAATGGCTAGCGTAGACACGGTCGGTGTCATCGGGCTCGGCATCATGGGTGGTGCCATCGCTCGCAACCTGGTACGCGACGGGGTCGGCGTGGTGGGCTTTGATCTGGATCCTGACCGCTCTACGGAGGCGAAGGAGGCGGGCGTCACGATCGTGAAATCGGCGGGAGCTGTTGGATCCGCTGCCGATTGCGTTTTCACCAGCCTTCCAAGCCCCGAGGCGTTGGATCAGACGGCTCGGGCGATCGCGGATCTGCCGGAGTCCGAACGCAAAGGGCTCGTCATCGCGGAGCTCAGCACGCTCTCGTTGGAGTGCAAGGTTCGCAATCGCGACGTGCTTGCCGATGTCGGCGTCGTGCTATTGGACTGCCCCCTCAGCGGTACCGGAGCACAGGCGGTTGTCGGCGACCTCGTGGTCTATGCCAGCGGCGATGCTGCCGCCTTTGCGCGCTTCGAGGATGTCTTCGCGGGTTTCGCCCGCGCGACAAGGTATCTTGGCGAGTTCGGCGTCGGGACCAAGATGAAGCTCGTCGCGAATCTCCTCGTCGCCGTCCACAACGTCGCGGCGGCCGAAGCGATTCAGCTCGGGGTGAGGGCGGGGCTCGATCCGAGTACGCTCTGCGAAGTTTTGGGGTCGGGAGCCGGGGGTTCTCGTGTATTCGAGTTGCGAGCGCCATTGATGGTCAGCGAGGAGTATGAGCCCGCGACCATGAAGCTCAACGTCTGGAAGAAAGACATGACCTTGATCCGCGAGCTCGCCGAGTCTTGTGGCGTCGTGACTCCTCTCTTCTCGGCGACCGAGCCGCTCTATGAGGCCGCGGTCGCGGCCGGCCGCGGTCACGAGGATACGGCTGCGGTCTACGAAGCTCTCAAAGAGCTCGGGAGTTGCGCGGATCAGAGCGAGGATTAGCCGGGAAACCCTTCACCCAACCCTCTCCCCGAAGGGGAGAGGGACTATCAATTAAATCACTGCCTCCCTTGCCGACGATGGCGAGTTCGCGTCGTTGTCGAGCGCCGTGGTGAGGTCGCCCAGTTCGTCTACGACTTGACGAAGTGATACGCCTCGGCGACAGCGTCACGATCGATTTCCCCGTCTCGCCACAAGTGCAAGAACTGCGAGTACGCCTCGCGGGCTCGTTCGAAGTCACCATCATGATCGCGCGCGCATTGCTCGCCGACGCGGTAGAGCGCTCGTACGTATGGAAGCGGCCATTGAAGAAGCGCTTCGGACGCCGCGGCGATCTCCGCGAATGTTGCGACCGCTTCCGCGGGGCTCTCTTCGAGTAGGCGAGTCGCGAGCGCATAGAGGATGGGAACTACCGGTCGTGGAGACGCGAGCGCGTCGTTCGGCACGAGCTCGACCTCCCTCCGGAGAAGCTCGACGTCATCGCCGAGCTCGGCGAGAACGTGCGCACGCAACAGGTCGTCGTCGAGCCGGGTGGCGAGCTTTCGCGCGACCTCCGTTTCGGAAAGACGAGCGTACGTGAGCGCGCGCCAGTACTCGGTCGCCGCCGTCGTCACCGCGTCTTCTAGAACCTCCAATGCCCGGCGCGGTGAGTTGGTTTCCAGATGTACATGGGCGGATTGGGCCCTTGCGATGGAAACGAGGTCGCGAGCTTCCGGGTAGGCGCGCGCCGCAACCGCGAATGCGTCGAGCGCGGCCGAGGCCCGCCCCCCGCAAAGGTACGTGAGCCCGACGTGTACCCCGCCCACAAAACGCCAGAATTTATCGTGCGAACGTGTGAGCGTGCGGGCATTGATCTCCGCGCGCGCCAGATCGCGCTCGCGAAGCGCGCGCCGCCAATTGTTGAGCGCGAGCTCGTGGAGGTGCCCGTCGTAGTCCAGGGAGGACGGAGGTTTGGATCGCATCGTCGATGTGAAGTCTATCCTGTGGGCCCTATCTTGTCCCGGACCTCCCTTGTTGGTTGAATAGCGGTGATGCCTCCTCCAACTCCTTCGAACTGACTCGAGACGTCGACCACCGACGACGGACTTGAAGTTGAACGCACGCGCGGTGAGAATCTCTCGAAGACGACCACATGATCGCATACGTTCTGCACGGAAAGAGAGATCTACGCGCCGAGGAGGCACCTGATCCGGTCGCAAAGCCCGGCGAGGTGCTCATCCGGGTTCGCCGCATGGGAATCTGCGGCTCCGACGTCCATTACTTCGCGACCGGCCATTGCGGCCCGTTCGTCCCCCGACGTCCATTCGTCCTCGGGCACGAGCTCGCCGGTGAGATCGTCGAGAAGTGCTCGAGCGTCGAAGGGTTGGCCGTCGGACAACGGGTGGCCGTCGATCCGTCCCGTCCGTGTGGCGATTGCACCTTTTGTCGTGCAGCGCGCTCCAACCTCTGCCGGGACATGAGATATCTGGGGAGCGCCAGCACTGACCCGCACGTGGACGGTGCTTTTTCTTCCTACGTGGCCGTCCCGGCGGAAAACTGCTATCCACTCCCCGGCGACGTGGACGACGCCGAGGCCGCCCTGCTCGAGCCGCTCTCTGTCGCGACGCACGCGGCGCTGCGGGCGGGCTCGATAGCAGCCAAGTCGGTGTTGATCCAGGGGGCGGGAACCGTGGGTCAACTCGTGCTGCTGGTGGCACGCGCCATGGGTGCCGCGAGCGTCGCGGTTACCGATGTGAGGCAGGAGGCGCTCGACCTGGCAGCGGCCCAAGGCGCGGATCACGCTTGCATCTCGCCGAGAGCGGGCGAGGAGCTGGTCGCGGCCTACCCCTGCGGATTCGACGTAGCCTTCGAAACGGCCGGAGCTGCCGACGCGCTCCGGGGCGCCCTCGAGCTCGCCGCTCGCGGCGGCACCATCGTTCAAGTCGGTACCCTGCCGGCCAGGGTCGAGCTTCCCGCCCACCTCATCATGCAAAAGGAGCTCCAGGTCGCGGGATCGCTCCGCTTCGCCAACGTGTTCTCGCAAGCGTTGGATCTCATCGCCTCCCGTCGGGTGGACGTTCGTCCGATCATCACGCACACGTTCGGCTTCGGCGAGCTCGTGAGGGCATTCGAAGTGGCCCTGGAAGACAAAGGCGCGTTCAAGGTCCAGGTGGAGAACTAGACATGCGCATCGACGCGCACCAGCATTTCTGGCGCTATCATCCCGACCACCACGGGTGGATGACGGAGGAGATGGATGTCCTCAAACGAGATTTCTTGCCCGAGGACATGGCGCCGCTGATGCACTCGATCGGCTTCGATGCCACCGTGGCCGTCCAGGCGCGCCAAATGCTCGCCGAGACCGACTGGCTCCTCGAGCTTTCCGAGCAGAACGATTTCATCGCCGCCGTCATAGGCTGGGTGGACTTGACCTCGTCGGACGTCGTGGAACAGCTCGAGACTTACGCGGCGCGCGAGAAGCTCAAAGGCGTCCGCCATGTCGTGCACGACGAGCCCGACGACGATTTCATGCTGCGAGAGGATTTCCAGCGGGGGATCGGCGCACTCGAGCCCTTCGGCCTCAGCTACGATTTACTTCTCTACCCGAGGCACCTTCCGGTGGCGGTTCGACTCGTAGAAAAATTCCCGGACCAACCTTTCGTCCTCGATCACATCGCCAAGCCGGGAATCAAGGAGGGCAACGTCAAACCTTGGCAGGACGATCTCCGGGCGCTGTCCAGCTCGGGACCCGTCTATTGCAAACTTTCGGGTATGGTGACGGAAGCGCGGTGGCGCAATTGGACCGAGGACGATTTCCGCAGGTATCTCGATATCGTCCTGGGCACCTTCGGAGCGGACCGCCTCATGATCGGCTCCGATTGGCCGGTCTGTACGCTTTCGGGGGACTATGCACCGGTGATGGGCATCGTGATGGAGTACACGGAGCAACTCGATCGCGCCGGCGCCGAGGGAATACTCGGAGGCAACTGCGCGCGCTTCTATGGAATCGGTGCAGGCTGAGATGAAAAGCAGCGCGTCCTATCTCGAGAAGCTGTTCGGGCTCGAGGAGAAAGTGGCGGTCGTGATTGGAGGCAGCGGCGTTCTCGGAGGTCGCCTAGCGGAGGGACTTGCCGGAGCGGGAGCGAAAGTCGCGGTTGTCTACCGCGGCAGCCGAGACGCGGCCGAGAGGTGCGTGGAATCGATTCGCGCGCTTGGCGCCGATGCGATGGCCGTGCCCGCCGACGTGCAGCGCCGCGAGGATTTGGACAGGGCCCGCGATGCGGTCCTGAAGCGATGGGACCGTGTTGATATCCTCGTCAACGCGCCGGGAGTCAACTCGACGACGCCGTTTCTCGAAATTACCGAGGACGAGTGGGAGCGTATCCTAGCCACGAACCTCAAAGGCGTTTTCTTTGCCTGCCAGGTCTTCGGCCGCGTCATGATCGAGCAAGGAGACGGCGGTTCGATCATCAATGTCTCCTCTTCTTCGTCCCGTATCCCCCTTTCGAAGGTCTTCACCTACTCGATCTCCAAAGCCGGTCTCGACAATCTCACTCGGTTCCTGGCACGGGAATGGGCTCCCCACTCCATCCGGGTGAACTCGCTGGTGCCGGGATTTTTTCCCGCCGGGCAGAACCGACGTATTCTCACCGAAGAACGGCGAAAAGCCATCTTCGCCCACACCCCGATGGCGCGCTACGGGGAGCCGGAGGAGCTCTGTGGAGCGGCCATCTGGCTGGCATCTGAAAGAGCATCCTCGTTCGTCACCGGCGCGACGATCACGGTAGACGGTGGATTCGCCGCCATGACGATTTGACGCGCGCGAGAAGCCGCCGATGAAAATCACCGACGCCGAAGTCTTCGTCTGCAGCCCGGGCCGGAACTTCGTCACGTTGAAAGTGCACACCGACGCAGGCGTCTTCGGGCTGGGCGACGCGACGCTGAACGGCAGGGAGCTCGCGGTGCGTTCCTACCTCGAGGACCATGTCGTTCCTTGTCTCATCGGAAGAGATCCAACCCAAATCGAGGACACGTGGCACTACCTTTATAAAGGCGGCTACTGGCGTGGCGGTCCGGTAACGATGACCGCGATCGGGGCCGTGGACGTGGCGCTGTGGGACATCAAGGGGAAGGCCTTGGGAACGCCGGTCTACAATTTGCTGGGTGGGAAGAGCCGGAACGGTGCGATGGTCTATGGCCACGCAAGCGGCGACGACCTCGACTCGACAGTAGCCGAGGTTGGACGCTATATCGAGATGGGGTATCAGGCGGTGCGGGCGCAGTGCGCCGTCCCGGGAATGTCCGAAACCTACGGTGTCGGCAGAGGCGATCTGTTCTACGAGCCGGCCGAGAAAGGACTTCCGCCTGAGGCGACGTGGTCGACCGAGAAGTATCTCGAGCACGTCCCGAAGTTGTTCGAGGCCCTTCGCTCGGAGTACGGAGCCGACGTCCACCTTCTCCACGACGTGCACCATCGTCTAACGCCCATCGAGGCGGCCAGGCTCGGAAAAGCACTGGAGCCATTTCGCTTGTTCTGGTTGGAAGACCCGGTCCCGGCTGAGCTCCAGGAGGGCTTCCGTGTCATCCGGAGCCACACGACCACGCCGCTGGCAGTGGGCGAGGTCTTCAACACGATATGGGACGCCCACCTGCTGATTCGCGAGCAGCTCATCGATTACATCCGTATGTCGATTCCGCACGGAGGCGGGATCTCGCATCTGCGGAAAGTCGCCGCGCTGGCCGAGCTCCACCACGTGCTCACAGGCTTTCACGGCGCCACCGACCTCTCCCCGGTCTCGCTCGCGGCCGCCGTCCACTTCGATACGGTCGTGCACAACTTCGGGGTGCAGGAATATATGCGTCACACTCCCGAGACCGACCGGGTATTTCCGCACAGCTACCGTTTCGAGGGAGGCTTCCTCTATCCCGGTGAGGAGCCCGGTCTCGGTGTCGATCTCGACGAAGAGCTGGCGGCGCAATTCCCCTATGAGCGAGCCTACCTGCCCATCAACCGCAAGACAGACGGGACCCTCCACAGTTGGTAGAGGCGAACCGCAGGGTCGAAGTTCCTATTCTTAACAGCCTGGGGTAGGGTGCTCTCGAGCCTGTCTCGAAAGCACCCGGGAGGAGCCGAGATATGGGCATCGATTTTGTGACTGACCGCCGGCGACTTGTGGCGGTGTCCCTGTTCGCGCTGTTCATGATGGCGCCGGGCCTTGCGCAGGCCCAAGACAACACGCGGTACGAGGTCGTCATCGAGCGCGACGTCATGGTGCCGACGCGCGACGGTACGCGCCTCGCCATCGACATCTACCGGCCCGACGCCGACGGCGCCTTTCCGGCGCTCGTCGAGCGCACGCCCTACGACAAGACCAAGTCGTCGGAGATCAGCGCGGGTGCCCACACCTATTTCGCCGAGCGCGGCTACGTTTTCCTGGTCCAGGACGTGCGGGGGCGATATGCCTCGGAGGGCACGTTTTATCCGTTCCGGGACTCGGGCTGGCACGAGCATCGCGACGGCTTCGATACAGTCGCCTGGATCGCCGCGCAGCCCTGGTCGAACGGGAAAGTCGGCGTGCTCGGCGGCTCGCACTCGGGGCAGACTGCCTACATGCTCGCCCCGACCCAGCCGCCGGCGCTCGGCGCGATGTTTGTCCGCGAGTCCGTGGCCGATCTGCACAAGCACTGGTTCTATCGCGGCGGCGCGTTCGAGCACGGGTTTGTCACCAACTGGGTCGGACGCACCCTCGCCAAGGACGTCATCGAACGCGCCTACGGCGGTGAGGAGCGCACCTTGGCCCAGGCCCAGGTCCAGGGCTTCCTCGATCACAAGGACAACCACTTTTGGTACCTGCCTATCGACCACTTCCCCGCGTTCCCGCACACGGAGGAGCTGTCGTTCTACGACGACTGGATCGCCCACCAGTCGGACGGCCCCTACTGGTGGCGCCAGAACGTCGCCATGAACCACCACCTGTTCACCGTGCCCGTCTATCACCTGGGCGGCTGGTACGACATTTTCCTCGAGGGCACGATCGAGAACTACGCCGGGCTGCGGGCCCGAGCGGGGAGTTCCGTGGCCCGCGACAACCAAAAGCTGGTCATCGGTCCTTGGATCCACGGACCGAGCTACGTCGGAGTGACCGAGGTGGGCGCCTTGACCTTCCCGGGTGCCGACGAGGTGCAGTACAACGACATCCGCCTGCGCTGGTTCGACTACTGGCTTCGCGACATCGACAACGGGGTCGCCGACGAGCCGCCGGTGCTGATCTACGTGATGGGCGACAATCGCTGGCGGCAGGAGAACGAGTGGCCGCTCGCGCGCACCCAGTACACGAGGTACTACTTCGGTGCCGGGCCCAGCGGCAGCATCGGTTCGATCAACGACGGCCGGCTGGGTCGGATCCCGCCCGGAGACCACGAGCAGCCGGCAACCTTCCGGTACGATCCCGCCCGGCCGGTCCCGACCCTCGGCGGCAACACCCTGTACATTCCGAGCGGCCCCCGGGACCACCGAACTGCCGACCGGCAAAGCCTGACCTTCACCTCTGAGGTGCTGTCCGAGGCGCTAGAAATAACCGGTCCGGTGACCGCGATTCTCTACGCCATGTCATCGGCCGTCGACACCGACTGGACGGTCCGCCTCACCGAGGTCTATCCAGACGGTCGCTCGATCAACATCGTCGATGGTGTTCAGCGTGCGCGGTACCGCGACGACCCGGCGGTGCCGAAGCTGATCGAGCCCGGCAAGATCTATCGTTACGAGGTCGACCTGTGGGCGACAAGCAACGTCTTCCAGGCCGGCAACCGGCTGCGGGTAAGTGTCCACAGCAGCAACTTTCCGCGCTGGTCCAGGAACCTGAACATTGCCGACAGCCCGGAACAGGGCATGCGCCCGGAGGTCGCCTACAACACGGTTCTGCACGACGACGCCTGGCCCTCGCACATCGTCCTGCCGGTGATCCCACGCTGAGGTTGAATCACTGCATCCACCGAACGATGCCAGTCACTCCGTCCACGGCGACCGTCGCACCTTCCGGGATGGCATGAGTCGCGTCCAAAACGCCCAGGACCATGGGTATCCCGCGCTCCCGGGCTAGAGACGCGAGGTGAGAGGTGCTGCCACCGAGCTCCGCCACAACGGCGGAAACTCGCGGGAGAATCTGACTCAATGCCGGCCCGGCCACACGCGTCACCAGGGTGTCTCCGGGGCGCACTCGCGGCAGCTCGCACTCGCAGTTCACGACGCAAGCTCGCCCCGTGCCCCAGCCGACGCCGGCCGGATGACCCTTGAGCCTGGGATGCTGCTGCCAGATGGCGTCCGGCCAGATTGAGTCCGGAACGTCGGGCGCTTCGACTAGTAGCGGCCGGACTTGGAGCAGCTTGAACCCGGTATCGTCCATCGCCCACTCGATCTCGGCTGGTCCGCGCATGACGTCTTCACATCTCATGAGTAGATCCGCCAACTCGAGCACCTGGTCCGAATCGAGACATCGCTCCTCGGCGAGGCTGCGCTCCATGGACTGGTTGCCATGGATGCAGCCTACACCGTGGTGCTTCCGTCCCGCGGCAGTCTCGCGAATCGTCCCATCACGGCGGACCACGTAACGGTCCGGCACCACTTCACCCTGGGCAATGGCGGAGCCGAGCCCCCAGGTCGCGGTGAGCAGCATGTCGCCCTCGGCCGTCGTGCTCAGCCCGCCTCCCGACACGCGTGCATGGATGAGTGGCTGGATGAGCAGACCCATGGCGGTATCGGCCGGATCCACGTCATGGGTGGCCATGTATCGCAGCGCTCGCGTCGACCACAGCGCGCACCAGCAAGAGCGCACCGCGGTGAGAAACTCGGTCTCGTCCAGAAGGCCGAGGAAGCTATCGAACTGACCCGCGAAGCTGGATCCGAACCGGTCTTCCACGAGCGCCGAGGAGCGCACGACGCCAAGCGAGTCGGGCTCGATGTTCGTTACTGCACGCCAAGTCAGAAGCAATGGCTCGACTAGCGTCGGGTCAACCGGCTGATCTAAGAGCCCGAGCTTGATGTCGAGCGCGTGCCGCCGGGCCTCGAGGCCCTCGGTCGCGAAGACCGAACGGGCGGATCTCTCGAGCCCCAAGGCTCGCATCTGAATCCGATACGCTTCGGCATCGAGACAATACCCTCCCGGAATAGGGAGTCCCGCGTGCCCGAGGGCTGCCTGATTGGCAGCCTTCGGGCCAAAGCGCTCGGCATCCGCCGCCTCCGCTGCGGCCAGCGGGAGAATGAGCTCTGACACTTCAGTGTCCCCCGACCTAGACCCGTTCTCGAGGATCGGAGGAGGCGTATCCTGGAATCGGATCGACCGCGGTGATCTGTTCTACCGGAAAGCTAGAGATGATCTCAGTACGATCCTCGTGGACGATCAGCATTTCTTCGATGCGTACTCCCCATTCGAAGGGGATACCGTGCTGCGTCTCTAGGGCGAAGACCATGCCGGGCTGAATCTCGATGGGGTGATCGAGTGACCAGATGCGCGAGATCACGGGTGGATCGTACTGCGCGAGCCCGAGTCCATGACCCCACAGATTGGCCGCGGCCTCATCTTCTTCCTCGTATCCCCAAGTTTCCTTGGCGGACGGCCATTTGGATGCGATGTCACGGGTGGTCGCACCCGGTTTCACCTCTTGGATGGCGTCATAGAGCCACTTGAGCGCTATTGCGTAGATTTCCTTCTGTTTCTCCGAGGGTTCCTTGCCGACGCAGTAGGTCCGGTAGTAACAGGACTTGTAGCCATTCCAGGTGAGTGCGGCCAAGTCCATGAAGACGATCTCGCCGGGCTTGATGATGCGGTCGGAGAAGTTTCGCCAATTGGGCCAGGTATTGGGACCCGATGAGACGATCACGTCTTCCACATCTTCGATGCCCGGGATGTTGTAGAGAAACTCCATGATGTGAGCGGTAACCTGATTCTCCGTGAGACCGGGCTTCAGGAAATTCATGGTTTCCCAATGGGCAGCATCACCGATAGCGCCCACGATGCGCATGCATTCCTGCTCGTCGACGTTCTTGATGGCGCGCGCCTCCATCATCGGCGTCATGCCGTCGGTCCACTGGATGCCGGCTTCTTTGAAAGCCTCGAGGATGTTGATGTCGACGAAGTCGATGCCGAGCTTCTCACCGGCCACATTGCTCTTCTTCATTTCCTGCAGCAGGGCCTTTGTGAACTTTCCGACCTGCTGGGTCGATGCGGGTCCGGCCGCGCCTTTTATCCAGGCGTAGGAATAGCGGATGTTCTCTTTCGGAATCCACGGTGAGTGGCGCCCGATCTGCATCCCGATGTCGCCCTGCTCGAACAGGACCGGAGGGTCGTCGCCACAGAGCATCGCGTATCGAAGCCCCGGCTTCAGTCGGTTCCAACCGGGGGTGAGAGTGCTGGTTACGTAACGGACATTCTCATCGTACATGAGGACCAGCGCGCTCAAGCCGTGGGCCTTCATCCGTTCCCTGGCCCTCTCGAGTCGGTAGGTGCGGAGCCGGTCCCAGTTGACCCGCTGCTGCCAATCGGTTCCTACCATGCCAAAGTTCCCCATAGTCGAATCTCCCTACTCAGAAATGGCGTGTCGGACGCGGTTATTGCAATAGATCCACCGCGTTTCTCGACGAAGACGGGGCGTATCCTACACTACACCCAACAGAAATTGGAAACTCCACGGACCTCGACCATTCGAGCGGATTTCCTGCGGTTGCGACGCCCCTTCTCTTGAAACATACTCAGCGGCTCTGGAATTAGGAGAATGAAAATGAGCTCGAGAATACCTGATGCCGCGGATCGATTCGACCATGCGTTCAAGGCCATCCACGATCATGAGGTCGAATGGGAAAGCGATGACGTTCGGGGACTGCTAAAGCTCCCTCCTGGTGTGAAGGTCAAGGTTTTAAACTACGACCCGGTGATGCAACGCCTCGACATGAAACAGCAGTTTCCTCCCGGATATGTCGAGCCTGCGCACACGCACAAGAGCTGGCACTCGATCCTGGTGACCAAGGGCCGCATGTGCGTGGCAGGCAAAGACCTGCGTCCCGGCGACTATGTGTTCGGCTGGGACATTCCGCACGGGCCCTACGAGTATCCCGACGGCTGCGAGGTCTTCATCGTTTATATGGGCGACCCGGCACACGTCTGGACGAAGGAACCACTTCTCGCGTATGAGAACGAGTGGCAAGCCGAGACCGAGGCTGGCGAAAAGGGTGTCGCGGAGCACGTCCAGAAACGTAAAGCCGGCCGGGTCTGACGCCGCCACATTCACGATATGCAGGTCAGCAGGGAACAACCGCTCCTAGAAATGAGGGGGATCGACAAACGGTTTCCGGGGGTGCAGGCGCTGAATGACGTGAGCCTCGACTTGCACCTTGGAGAAGTCCACGTTCTGCTGGGCGAAAACGGGGCGGGCAAGTCGACACTCATCAAAGTGCTTGCGGGCGCCTACCCGCCAGACTCCGGAGAGATCCGACTCGACGGACAGCCGGTCAGCCTGGGCACCCCCCACGACGCACAAGTCTTGGGGATCAGCACGATCTACCAGGAGTTCAACCTTGCGCCGGACATGAGCGTCGCGGACAACGTCTTTCTCGGGCGCGAACCGATGCGGAGCCGTGCCCTGGGGATTGTGGACAAAAAGAAGCTCATCGACCAGACCCGAAAGCTGCTCGATAGTCTCGACGTTCAGATCGCGCCAGAGGCGATCGTAAAAGAGCTCGGTGTCGCGCAGCAGCAGATGGTCGAGATCGCGAAAGCGCTCTCTCTCGATGCCAGGATCATCGTGATGGACGAGCCGACTGCCGCACTGACCTCGCATGAGGTCGATCGCCTGTTCGAGACGATTCGCGAGCTCAAGCGGCGCGGCGTGGCCATCATCTATATATCCCACCGGCTCGATGAGGTGAAGGCCTTGGGCGATCGCGCCACGATCCTGCGTGATGGCGTCTGTGTGGGCACGGTTCTGGTCGCGGAGACGCCCCTCGAGGAGCTTGTCCGCATGATGGTGGGGCGCGATTTGAAGGACAAGTTTCCGAAGATCCACGTCGAGCCCGGCGAGGAAGCCTTGCGCGTGGAACATTTGACCCGCAAGGGCGTTCTGCACGACGTTAGCTTTCACGTGCGCCGGGGCGAGATTCTCGGAATTGCGGGCCTCGTTGGCTCCAAGCGGACCGAGACCGCGCGGGCGATCTTCGGCGCTGACGAGCTCGATGGCGGCCGCATCTTCGTTCACGGCACGCCTGTCGACATCAGGACTCCGGCCGACGCCATTCGAAACCGCATCGCATTCGTGCCGGAGGACCGGAAACGCCACGGCATCGTGGCTCACTTGTCGGTGAGAGCGAACATCACGCTGAGCGCGCTTTCACAATTTTCACGCAGGGGTTTTCTCGACATCGAGAGTGAGAAGACACGAGCACGGGAATATGCGTCCTCACTCCGGATTGCGACGCCCGACCTCGAGCGCTGGGCTCTCTATCTGAGTGGGGGCAACCAGCAGAAAGTCGTCATCGCGAAGTGGTTGAGCACCAACGCAGACGTGTTTCTCTTCGACGAGCCGACGCGCGGCATCGACGTGGGAGCGAAAGTCGAGGTCTATCAATTGATGGGCCAGTTGGTAAAGCGCGGGGCCGCGATCGTCATGATCTCGTCCGAGCTGCCGGACATCCTCGGCATGAGCGACCGCATTCTCGTGATGCGCGAAGGCCGAGTCCGCGGGGAGTTCGAGCGCCACGAAGCGACCGAGGAGAACATTCTGGATTGCGCCCTCGGCGGCGTCCCATTGGACGCTGGCCCAATGGACGCTTCGAGTGGAGCGCAGGCATGAGCTTCATGATGAGAATGCTGCGTAAGGTGTCCTGGAGCCAGGTCGGCATGCCGGTCGTGCTCGTGGTCCTGGTGGTCGTGTTCGGCTCGATCAACTCAAACTTTTGGAGCGCGGCGAACATGGCCAACGTCTCGCGCCAGATATCGGCCCTGGCACTGATTTCCATCGGCCAGACCTTTGCCATCCTGAGTGGGGGCATCGACCTATCGGTCGGTTCCCTTTTGGCCCTGGTCAGTGTCGTGTGCGCCCAACAGATGCTCGAATTTGGTGTCGCGGGCGGGATTGTCTCAGGAATACTGGCCGGCGGTCTGGCGGGCCTCGTCACTGGGGTCCTTATCGCCAAGGCGAGAGTGCCGGCGTTCATTGCAACCCTGGGCATGCTGGTGGCCGCACGGGGCGTAGCCCTGACGCTGAGCGGCGGTCTTCCGATTACTGGATTACCCCGCGAGTTTCTCGTCGTCGGCGCTGGGTATTGGGGGCCTTTTCCGGTATCCACGATCATCGTCGCGGTCGCTTTTGTCGTCGCCTACCTCATTCTCAGCCGCACGCGGTTCGGGCGTTACGTCTATGCGATGGGCAGCAACGAAGAGGCCGCAGTGCTGTCGGGCATCAACGTTGCGAATTACAAGGTCCTGGTCTACGTCGTCAGCGGTTTGTTCGCAGGCATTGCGGGCGTCGTTCTGACCTCCCGGGTGATTTCGGGGCAGCCGACGCTCGGTGAGGTATTGGAGTTGCACTCGATCGCGGCGGTCGTTATCGGAGGCAGCAGGATTACCGGCGGTATCGGCGGCATCGGCAAAACGTTGATGGGCGTGCTCGTACTCGGGATCCTGGGCAACGGCTTGAACCTCGCGCAGGTCTCGTCCTACGTACAGAACATTGTCATCGGGGCGATCATCGTGGGCGCGGTCTACGTCGACGTGGCCAGCGAGCGTCGTCGGCGCGGGTCGACGACGACGTCCTGACGCAGCTCAAACCGGAGGGAGCCAGAGAGAGAATGATCAGGGAGATTACTAAGGGAATCGAGTGGCTGATCGGTCCAGGCCTGGTACTCATGGTTGGTTGCGGCGGCGGCAGCCCCCCGCCCCCGACGGACCATGCGCCCGAACAAGTCCAGGATGCTAGAGACGCCGTGGCGCCCACCGAACGCGCGCAACCAGGCAGGGAGAGCGAATCGGCTGACGAATACGCCAGACCCGAAAAGCCAGCCAGGCAGTACACCATCGGAGTCGTCCTTCCACATCTTTCCAATCCCCACTTCGTGGGGCAGGCCTACGGCTACATCGATGAGGCGGAGGCGCTTGGCGCCAAAGTGACGCTGCTCGAAGCGGGCGGGTACCAGTATCTCGACAAGCAAGTGTCTCAGGTCGAAGACCTGGTTGCCAGCAAGGTTGACGCGATCATCCTCGTCGCGGTGAACGGCTCGGGTACCATCGGCGCCGTGGAGCACGCGTCCGCCGCTGGAATCCCGGTCATCAATTGCAACGTTATGACCGACAGCGACAGCGTGGTGACTCGAATCCGTTCCGATGACGAGGTGATCGGCCAGATGCAGGCGGACTTCATGGGCCAGACGCTTGGGGGCAGCGGCAATGTGGTTATGCTGCGCGGCGCGCCGGGCACCTCGTGGGCCGAGCATCGCGGCAATGCTTTCAAGCAGGGGCTCTCCGAGAGATACCCGAATGTGAAGATCCTCGGCGAGCAGTACTCGCAGTCGACCCCAGCGGATGGTTTGCGGCTGATGGAGGATTTCATGCAGACGTTCCCGCGCATCGACGGCGTCTACAACGGGTCGGACACCACTGCGAATGGAGCCGCCCTCGCGATTCTTGCGGCCGGCCGCCAGGGCAGCACCGTCATCACGGCGACCGACTTCCAACTCGATACGGAGACGTTCTTGCGGGAAGGCGTGATGACGGCGACGATCCTTCAGGAAACAGTGACCATCGGCCGCTGGGGCGTTCGCGCTGCCATTAATCACTTGGAAGGGCGACCGGTACCCCAGACCCTTTATACTCCGTTGATGCTGGTGACCAAGGACGTGCTGGACAAGGTGGACATGGGGGCAGCGCGCGCGCCGGTGGGTTGGATGCCCCCAAACTGATATTGACCTGATATCCGTCATGGGGAGGAGAACCGGAGGACGAGCATGAGCAAGAAACAAATCAACGTCGCGGTCATTGGAGCGGGATGGTGCGGAGGCATCCGCGCGGTAACTTCGGCCGGGAGTCCCTGGGTCAACGAGCTGCACATCGCGGAGATCAACGAAGAGAGGCTGAAGGAGATCGCCGGGATGACCCAGCCAGTCACGGCCACCACCGACTACCGGCAGCTTCTCGAGAACGACTCCGTTGACGCGGTGATGATATCGACGACCCCCGAGCCGACGCACTATCCCATCGCGAAAGAAAGCATGCTTTCAGGCAAGCACGTCCTGCTGGAGAAGCCAATCTCGCTCGAGTTGTGGGAAGCCGAGGAGCTGATTGCCCTCGCCACCAAGAAGAAGTTGTCGTTCACGATCGGATACTCACAGCGCTTCAACCCGAAGTTTGCTTATGTCAAGCGGTCGATCCAAGACGGCACCATCGGTGAGCCGGTCAGTGCCCTGGTCAGCCGTCACATCACGCGGAATCTCGGCAGGAAGATCGGCGGACGCGTGAAGCTCTCGCCCGCCGCCATGGAAGCGACCCACGATATCGATTTCGTACTGTGGTGCTTTGCCCCCCGAAAGCCCATACGCGTTTACGCGCAGGAGGTCCACAAAGTCATGCGCGATCGGTACAACGTTCCGGATTGTGTCTGGATCGTGGTGACCATGGATGACGGCACGGTATTCACGATCGGCGGCGGCTGGGTACTACCTCCTTCTTATCCGAATTTTTCCTCGACCTGGATCGAGTTCGTGGGCACACAAGGCGCGGTCATGGTGGACGACACCCATCGCGACGTCTACACCACCACGCTTAGCAACGGCATCCAGTTCCCTATCTCCTCCATGCCCGGCGAGCAGGTGGACCATACCTACGCGGGCCCGATGGAGCGGGAGACCCTACACTTCCTGGAGTGCATTGCCCTCGGCAAACGGCCTTTGGTGACCGCCGAGCACGCCAAAATGGTGATGCAGGTTTACCAAGCCGCGGATCAGTCCGCGGAAACTGGACTCCCAGTCGAGCTCTCGATTGAGACCGTCTCATCTCTCAGTTAACGTACCCTCGAGGCCGGATGAGGGCGCGCGCCATACCTTCTTCAAAAGGTGCATGATCCTATGAAAGCCATGGTCCTCCGCGGGCCGGGCCAACTGGAGCTCGAATCTGTCGAGCGCCCTGGCCCCGGACCCGACGACGTTATGCTCCAGGTCACTCACGGCGGCATCTGTGGCACCGATCTGAGTATCTATGCCGGCACGATGGCGACCGAGTATCCGAGAATCATGGGCCACGAGGTCGTCGCTGAGGTGATTCAAACCAACGGCGAGGGAATCAGAGCAGGCCAGCGTGTTGTCGTGGACCCCGCTCTCTTTTGCGGGGATTGCTATTGTTGCCGCGCGGGACGGACGAACCTATGTCTACGAGGCGGCCTCATCGGCCGCGAGACTCACGGGGGATTCGCCGACTATGTCGCGGTTCCGGCCCAACACGTCTTCCCGCTGCCGGATGGGATCGACAGCCGAATCGCTCCTCTGATCCAGGTTCTCACCACGTGTCGTCACGCGCATGGTTTCGGCAAGATCTCTCCCGGCCGGAGCGTCGCAGTGACGGGCCTCGGCGTCACGGGTCAATTGCACCTTCAGCTCGCCAAGGCTGGCGGGGCGCATCCCGTCATCGGGGTCTCGCGCAGCGCCTGGAAGCGCAGCCTGGCAGAACGGCTCGGTGCGGATCTCACTCTGCCTAGCGACGCGGAAGCCACGGCTGCGATACTGGAGGCGACCGAGGGCCTCGGGGCGGACGTGGTGTTCGAGTGCACGGGCAAAACGAAGATTATGGCGCAGGCGGTTTCCATGGCTCGGCCCGGCGGCACGGTCGTGTTGTTCGGCACCTCGACCAAGACTCAGAGCGAGTGGCCGTTCTTTCAGATGTACTTCAAGGAGTTGAAAATCCTCAACTCGCGCGCAGCCAAGGGAGAGGACTTCCCCGCCTCCATCGACTTGGTCGAAAGCGGTGCCGTGAAGCTCGAGCCCCTGGTCAGCCACACGATGCCGATGTCGGGGCTAGAGAAGGCGATGCACCTGATCGAGTCGGACGCAGACCAAAGGCTGAAAATAATTCTAGAAAACGAATAGAGTGTCTAGCCATGGTGCACCCCAAGCGACCGATCACCTGCCTCAGCATGGTGGCGTCTTTGGTCGGCTTGTTGGTTGGGCTCGGGATCGGGAATGAAGGCTGTGACAAAGCCGATACTTCTTCGCGGCGAAGCTCTTGATCAAATTGCCCGACGGCTCGAAGTCGTTGACGGATCGCCCTCCGGTTGCTACCGTCGAGGAGATAACAAACAACTCTTCTCTCCTGCGGAGGTGATCCATGTCGAGGACGCGGTGGCGGAGTGCCACGATTTTGCTCTTGAGCCTGTGCTTTGCCTGCATCAGCTCGGAAATCGACCCACGTTGCACGATCAACGCGCCCGATAGCTACCGTGACGTCGTCGCGCAGTGCGTCAACGCCTCCGAGTTCTGGCAGACCTACTTCGACGAGCTCGAAGCGACCTCACCGGGAAAACCCCTCGTTGCTTTCGAGGTCAGAATGGAGCGGAAAGTCAGCCGTCGCTCCAAAGTCGGAGACTACGATCCGGGCTGGGTCATCTTCTACTTCAAGGCCACGAACCTCCGCACCCGCCGCGCGCTCTTCGAAAAGAAGGGAGATGTCCGGCTGGACGACATGATCTTCGGTTGGTTTGACGAAGGCATGACCCGCGAGCAGATCCAGCAAAAGGCCTTCGAGGCGACCGAGGAGAGGATCTTTCCGCACCTCGAGATCTGGGTGAACATCGCTGCCCTTCGCGCCATGGGACAGGAGGGGAAGTCTGGAACGGCCTTCCTTCCCGTGCTGGAGAAGGCCGCGAACAATCCATGGGGCGAAGACATCCCGGATGAAGCCAATACCGCCCTCGGCAGAATACGCGGACGGACTTGAGCGGCGCGGAGTCCGTACCGCTCGAGCCCTTCCTCGTCACGCGACACAACGGCCCGGCCGCTCGAATCTTTGAGGGTTGAAAAGCGCACGGGTGTTGAGGTATAAATGCCTCGTATTCCCAATTGAGTTTTGGACGAACCGGATTCCCCAGGCCGGTGTCGTGGTGCCCGAGACGGGGAGCGAGTGGGCGCTGCGATTATGTTTTCCAGACGTCCGCTTCCGCGACCATGCGCTTGGTCCGGCGGAGCTTGGTCTTGCGCACATCGACGCGAGGTCTCGTGAAGAGATTGAACGAGGAACGAATCCGGGAGCTCGAAAGCTGGGCTCAGGGTAGCCGCGCAGGTCTGACGGCATCCGAGTGTGTTCTGCTCGATGCGATCTCGGAAGCCTGTCGGGAGGTCCAAGGATTGTGGAAGGCGGAAAAGAAAACGAGTCTCGAGCTCACGAAAATCCAGGAGCGAGTTCTGGAGCTTCAAGACGAACTTCGACAGGATCGGCGCGCGATGGAGGGCGCGGAGCTCGAGCTGACGATAGGCGAAACGAGCTCCTCGAACAAGGCCCGGGAACTCCTCGCCGATCGCCTCGCTGCGCTCGAAAGCCTCGGCCATGAGCCCTCGCCGCGCAACGTCGACAAGCCGGACTTGCCCGGGCGTCACTGACTGAAACGGCGAGCCGCCGATGATGGTCGTCATGATGGTGTGGTGCTTCGTCCAGAGTCAGGTTCGGCTGGAACCGAAGAGCTGCCTCTTCTGACTTCCCGCCAGAACCCCGGAGAGCTTCTCTAGAAGGGTTCGTGCCCGATAGGGTTTTTGCAGAAACTCGACATGCTCCTCGCGCTTTAGACTCGCGACCGAGTCGCGCTCATCGTAGCCGCTTGTGAGAATAACGCTCGCGGAGTCATCGATGGCATGGATCTCGCCGAGCGCTTCGGCGCCCCCCATCCCGGGCATGGTCATGTCGAGAAGAACCGCGTCGATCTCGGTCCACCGCCGTCGATAGATCGAGACCGCGTCGACGCCATTGGCGGCTTCGATGACGTCATAGCCCGTCGACTCGAGAAGGCTTCTCACCGCCTCGCGTACCATGGGCTCGTCATCCACGACGAGAATCGTGCCGCGTCCGACCGCCGTCGTCGTCTCGACTGGACTCTCTCGCCTCGTCGCGACTGATGCGCCGCTCACTGGGAACGTGACCTCGAACGTCGAGCCCTGGCCCGGCTGACTCACGACCGACAACTCGCCCCCCGAGCTCTCGACGATACCGACCACGGCAGCCAATCCGATCCCACGCCCGGGGCCTTTCGTCGAAAAGAAGGGATCGAAAATGCGCGCGCGCGTCCTCCTATCCATCCCGCAACCGTCATCGGAGACCAACAAGGATACGACGGATCCCGGTGAGTCTGTAGAGCTTTCGCTTCGCCTCGTAGTCACCGTGACGCGCCCCGGCCGGTCTCCGACTGCCTCTGCCGCATTGATGACCAGATTCATGATGAGCTGGCTGAGCTGCGGTCGATTTGCCTTGATCGTCGACGGCTCGGCGTCGAGCTCGGTGCGAATTGTGATTTTCTTGGAGATGGACGCCTTCACGAGCTCGGTCAATTCATCGAGAACCGTATTGAGGTTGACGATCTCCTGATGGAAGCTGGCCTTGCCCGCGTAGGCGAGCATCTGATGAGTGAGATGAGCGGCTTGCTTCGTGGCGACGATGACTTTGTCGACATGATGACGCGCCTTCGAGCCGACTGAAAGTGATCGTTGGGCCAGTTCGCTGTTGCCAAGGAGGCTCGTGAGAATGTTGTTGAAATCGTGAGCGATACCACCGGCCATGAGGCCGAGTCCCTCCAGTTTTTGGGCGTGCTGGACCTGCGCTTCGAGATGCTGATGCGTCTTCTGGGCTCGTTTGATCTCGGTCAGGTCGGTCGCCACGATACCGACACCATAGGGCGCCGAGGTCTCGTCCAGGAGCGGAAAGCAGACGAAAATATAAGTTCTCGTTTCGCCCTCGACGCCAATCTCGATCTCGCTCTCCGCGACCTGCTTCTCCGTGAAGGCGGTTCTTGCGGTCTGAAGAAGCCGGGTCGCGACGTCGCTGGCCAGAAAATGGTCCGGCGTCTTGTGGAGCGCTTCCTCCTGGGACACGCCTAGAATCGATTGGAAGCTCTTGTTGAGGAGCAGGAAACGATGGATCGGATCAGTGACCGCGATGAGCGTCGTAGAGTTGTCGATGATCGCCTGGAGGAGATGCTGGCTTTGTTCCAGCGCCACCATCGCGGAGATCGTCGCATCCACTTGATCGTTGAGGTCCACGTAGAGCTTCCGCAAGCGCGCGGTCATCTCGTTGAAGGCCTGGGCCAGAACGCCGACTTCGTCGTTGGTCATCACCGGGGCGATGGTGCTGAAGTCACCATCCGCGACGCTAGTGGCCGCCTCTGCAATGGCGAGGATCGGTCTCGCGATCCGTCGAGCGATCAATACTACGCCGCCCGCGAGCACGAGCGCAGAGAGGATTCCGATAGCGAGGATCGTCGCCACGAGTCGTCTCGCTGGCCCGAAAGCCTCACGCTGGCCGACCTCCACCAGGAGCGCGAGTTGACGTTCGTCGTTCCACCGGTAAGCGCCAATCACGGGCACTCCGGCGTAGTTGGTATAGACCCCGACACCGTCTTCTCCGCCGAGCGCCGCCTCGATACCGGAACTGAACACGCCCCTCCGATATTCGTCACTCCCGAAACGCTCGGAGCTCACGAAGTCGTTGAACGAGCTTACGAGATAGGCCTCGCCGGTGTAGCCCAAGCCGGTACGATCCGAAACGAGGCGATCGACGTAGCCGAGATTGAGGTGGGCCGCGAGCACGGCGAGCGTCACCCCCTGGTCGTCCTTGACCGGGCTCGCTATGGTCAAGACCGGCCTTCCGGTCACGGGAGACGTATAGACGTTCTGAACGAATGTGTCGCTCTTGCCACGGGTATAGAACAGGTCGGACACGCGATAGTCGCCGAGACGATCGGCGTCCGTCGAAACGACGACTTCGCCTCCTACTGGAAGAAGAACGAAAATCTCCTCCACATCGAGGGGCGCGCCGATCGCGGAACGGAGAAGAGTTTCGAGTCGAACGCAAGCTGCCTCGCGCGCTTCAGTCGATGCTGCGGTCGTCAAGAGCCGTACGTCGGCACGAACCTCCGGCAGCCCCGCGAGAAAAACGACGGTCCGGCGATGGAACTCGACGAGTCGGTTCAGTCCCGCTTCTTCCTCCATTGCGACGGCAGTCAGCCTCGCGAACACGGCTTCACTCAGGGCCTTCCGAGCCTCGTAGAACGCAACGAGCGCGACGAAGAGCACCGTGAGCAAGGACAAGGTGAGAAACGACACGACGAGGCGGGCCATGAGGCTTCGCGTGGGCTGCGTGGCCTGTGAGAACATTGTCGACGTCACGACGGCGGCCTCACTCCGGGCCTTTCGGGTCGATGATTCGATAGAGTTTCGACGAGCCTTGTCCGATCTGGGAGATGACGAGGCTTCGCTCTGGGTCCGGCTTCCCCGCGAAGCGAATCTTGCCGGTGGCGCCGGTCAATACCTCCGTGTTGGAGAGTCCGGCCCGAATCGCATCAGGACCCTTGCTCCCTTGCCCCTCGATCGTGAGCAGCAAGTGTCGGGTGGCGTCGTAGGTCATGGCAGCGGTCACCTTGGGAGGGGTGTCGTGGAGTTTCTGATAGCGCTCGACGAACTGGCGCGCTTCGGGCGTTGGGAGATCGTAGTGCCATTGGTGCGCGATGAAAGCTCCATCGGACTCGGGCATCGACTTGAACAGCTCCATGTCCCAAGTATCACCACCGAGGAGAGTAGCTTCGATACCGTGCTCTCGGGCCTGAAGAATTTGGGCCCGCGCGTGTCCAGTGTCGTTAGGTAGATAGAGTGCGTCCGGATGCGCCTTCCGAATACGGATCATCTGCTTGCTGAAGTCGAGCGGCTCGTCGCGAGTATAAGACTCGAGAGACACAATGCGACTGCCGGCCTCCTCGACGGCGCGTACGAAGACTTCCGAGAGGTTCCGACCGTAGGCCGTCGAAACGTCGTAGAGAACGGCGACGCGCTCGGCTCCGAGCTCGCCCGTCGCGAAGCGTGCCATGACGCGCGCCTGGAACTCGTCCAGAAAGGCCAGGCGAAAGACGAAACGTTTGCCCTTCGTCGTTGCCGGGCTCGAGGACATAGGGCTTATCATCGGTACGCTGGCGTTCTCAGCGACGACCGAGACGGGAATCGCGTGACGGCTGAACTGCGGCCCGATCAAAGCATCGATCCGGTCTTGATTGATGAGCGCCCGAGCCTCACTCGTAGCCGAGTCGGGACGATTCTCATAGGGTTTCACAAGGAGGCGAACCCGATGCTTCACCCCGTCGAGCTCGATGCCGCCTTTCTCTTCCCACTCCTCGACGGCCATCCGCGCGCCGTAGACGCTAGGCAGGCCGGAGGTTTCTCGCTGCAAACCATCGAGCAAGGCGAGAAGCCCGATTCTTATCTCGGGAAGCTGGTTCGGGGAGGGCGAACAGGCGGCGAGTACGGCCAAGGCGAGAGTGACGCCCGCGACCCCGAGGCATCGTTCTCCGGCTCGGGCGTGTCCTCGTCTCAATCGGTCCCCGCTCGTTGATCCACGCTACGCACCTCCCGCACGAAGGATTGTAGGCGCAGACAAACACCTCGGCGATTCGGAGGCTAGCATGCGCGTCCCCGCAAAGGCAACGAGGATGGACTTACTTGCCGGCCTTGCCGAGACCATACCAATCCACGTGTCGTGAGCCGAGCATGATCGCCGCGAGGATTGAGAAGATTCCGATCGAGCCCACGAGGAGGGAAAAATCCTGAAGGGCTAGCAGAACGTAGAGAAAGCCGTAGAG
Organism: Candidatus Marinacidobacterales bacterium; assembly: GCA_965247365.1. Lineage (GTDB taxonomy): Bacteria > Acidobacteriota > Vicinamibacteria > Marinacidobacterales > SMYC01 > CBDFHB01. The sequence goes on along the minus strand of CBDFHB010000002.1, from coordinate 5,214,762 downwards.
AGTCACGAGTACCCCACCAACCGTCGCGCCTTGGAGACCGGATTCGAGCGCCGAGACCGCGTAGCCGGCCACGAGCGCCACGACCGCGAGAGAGCTCGCCCCATAGGCAGCGCCGAAACCGATGTGCTCTGCCAGAGACAGCAGGAGGAGATAGAAGAGCACGAGAGCGCCCCCCACCATCAGATATTGAATCGGGTGGATCCTCCGGGCCCCGAAGATCTCGATGACAAGAAAGACACCGAGCGTGAGCGCGGTGAACAGAAACTCGTACTTGATCGAGCGTCGCGTCATCCGATAGCTGTCGACTGGCTGAAGCAGCTCGACACCGAAAGCCTTTTCCCTTTTCGTCTCATTCTCCTCGCGATCCTCCCAGCGTGAAAAGAAAGCGGCGCCAGCCGATCGGAGCTGCCATCGAGCCGTGAAGCCTCCCGCACCGATATCGTGGCTCGACGCGAGCACTCCCACGAACTTCGGATGAGGCCAGTTTGCTTCGACCTCCACCGACGTCGACTTCGGCGCGGGACGGAATAGCAGCGCCCCGCTGCCTTGAAGTTTCGCCGCAAAGGCGAAGGAGACTTCCTCGTTCGGCGCTCCGGCAAACGCGAGTGGCGCGCTCACGTATCCCTCGAAGGGCCCGGGCTGCAAGTCCAGGAGTCTCTCGCCGACCTCGATCGCCTCGGGGAGCTCTCGACCTCGCGCAAGTGGAAGCGCAATTGCCGCACGTTCCCACTGCAGTTGCTCGGCAGGAACGGGGAATGGAATTCCCCCGGGCGGAAAGAAGGAGCCTTCGACGCTCACCTCAGCGCTATAGAGGAGGACGTCGAAGATGCCTCGAGTACGCACGAGGCTCGCGAGCGCCCTCTGTGCCAACATCCTTGAGACACTTCGCCCCTTGAAATTAGTGTGTAGGGCGGAGGAGGATCATCAATGAGTTCATTGATTGAGAGAATGACCACGGCGGGAACGGAAGGAGCCCGTAGGGCGACTGGAGATCCCGCCGGCCGCGATGCGGCGGGGGTCCCGGAAACGGAAGTGAGTGAGCAAGCGAAGCGTCGACGCTTTACCGCGGAGTACAAGCTGCGGCTAGTGCGCGAGGCCGACGCCTGCAAGGGTGTCGGGGATATTGCGGCACTTCTGCGTCGAGAGGGCCTGTACTCGTCGCAGCTATCGAGTTGGCGCCGCCAACGTGACGAGATCGCGAAGGCGGGGTTGACGTCGAGAAAGCGAGGCCGGAAGGCGAAGGCAGAGGATCCACGGGTCAAGGAGCTCGAGCGCGAGAACGCCCGGCTCCAACGTCGCCTGGCTCGAGTGGAGACGATGTTGGAGATCCAAAAAAAAGCCTCCGAACTGCTGGGGATCCCCCTGAATCCGCTCGACAGCGACGAGAACGACTGATTGTGGCGGCCGAGGAGCTGGCGGGACAGATTGGGCAGACGGCGGAAGCCTGCGAGGCTCTGAGTGTGGCTCGTTCCACGTTGTATCGCAGGCGCCAGCTGGTGACGCCCAAACCGAAGCGTCGTCCTCGGCCGCACCGAGCCCTCGACGAGACCGAGTGCGAGAAGGTCCTCGGAGCCTTGCACTGTGAGCGTTTCGTCGACAAGGCGCCCGCGCAGGTGTGGGCCACGCTTCTGGACGAGGGAATCTACCTCTGCTCGATTCGCACGATGTATCGGATTTTGGAAAAGTACGGCGAGGTCCGAGAGCGCCGGAACCAACTGCGCCATCCGAATTACGCCAAGCCGGAGCTGTTGGCCGAGGCGCCCAACGAGGTTTGGTCGTGGGATATCACGAAGCTTCGTGGCCCCGTCAAGTGGACCTACTACTATCTCTACGTCATCCTCGACATCTTCTCCCGCTACGTGGTTGGCTGGATGCTGGCTCACCGAGAAAGCGCCGAGCTCGCGAAACGCCTCATCGCCGAGAGCTGTCGCAAGCAAAACATTGAACCAGACCAGCTCACCATGCACGCGGATCGTGGCAGCTCGATGCGAAGCAAGTCCGTGGCTTTGCTCTTGGCAGACCTCGGCGTGACCAAGACCCACTCCAGACCCTACGTCTCGAACGACAATCCCTACTCCGAGTCTCAGTTCAAAACGCTCAAGTATTGCCCTCAGTTCCCCAGCCGTTTTGGTTCCATCCAAGACAGCCGGCTGTTCTGCCGCGGTTTCTTCGACTACTACAACAATGACCACCGGCACTCGGGGGTCGGCCTTATGACACCGGCCGACGTTCACTACGGTCGCGCCGAACAACTCACCACCGCTCGGCGCCAGATCCTTCTCGAGGCTCAGCGTGCTCATCCCGAGCGCTTCGTTCGCGGAACGCCACAACCTCCCGTTTTGCCTCCTCAGGCCTGGATCAACCCGCCGCCGCAGAAAACGACGCTCCAGGATGCCGCAGGAGCCATTCTCTCGGCGTCGTCCATACCTGGGGTACCCCCTTTTTCTGCTTCACCCAACGAGATCGCGAGCGAAGCAGACGTCGACCACGCGGACATCACCAGTCGCCGAAAGTTAATCGAGGCTCACTAAATGCAGCTCGCGAGTGTCTCAATGTTGTTGACATGTTCCGGCGATGCGCTCACTTCCAGAGTCTCTGGGCCCAGAACGACGAACCTCGGAGTTGTCTGGCCCTCGGGTCGGATCCAGTGTGGTGGGTCTTCATAGGGAATCACGAGCAGGGGACCCTCGACGCACTGGACACCACCCCAACTCCGCTGTACCTCCGACTCGGCGATGGCCCGGTGCCCCTCCCGTTCTCCGACGAGGTTCTCGATCCGATGTACCGGAACCTGGAGAACGAGAACGAGCCCAAACACAATGAGCAGTTTCACCATCACCGAGCCTCGAAATCTCTCGCCGAGCGTATCTAACATCCCATCCTCCATCTGAGCCGCCGCGGCTCCATTCCATTTCGCCAGATCCGCCCGGCAGTAATGAGGCCAAAATGAGGCTTTTATCGCGCCGGATGGGCGAAGTCCCCTATTGCTGGCGCCGATGAGGCAAGCACGTAAGAATAGGCGGGTCATGAAGAAACGCCTTTTCGCTCTCCTTGGGGTATGGACCATCTGGTTGTCCGCCGTGAGCCTTGCTGGGGCCGTGCGCGCTCAATCGTGTGAACCCTGCGCGGCCGAGAGTCAGTCGGTCTCCGAGGGGCTCGAAGAGGCGTTTCGCCTCGTGCTCGACCTCCCCGACTGCGCCGGAGTCGAGCACCTCACGAGCTGCCGCAACGTGGAGGCACTTCTCGACACGGCTTACGCCGACCTCGAGTCGCTATTCGAGACGAGTGTCCAGAAAGCGCAAGGTTGCCTGTCCTGTGATCCGCGGCCTCACCTGCTTCCGCTCGCGACGGGCCTCGCCGCGCTCTCGCAGCTCTTGGAAGAGAAAGGCTTCGAGGAGTTCGCGCCGTCGAGGCAAAAGGTCAATCTGGCGCTCGAGCGCTGGCACTCTCTTTCCTGCTGCGGTGAAGCCGGGACAACCGCAAAAGAGCCCAATCGAAATCGAGAGGAGGACGCGCGGCGCATTCTCATCGAGAAGTGCGGGCTCAATTTCGTCAACAGCCGCCAGGGGCTGAGACAGGTATTTCGCGTCGAGAACGATCGTCAGGGTTGTTATCAGTCACGGGCGTGCCGTCTATCGACGAGCTACGGGGGAATTGGGGTCGAAGGTGGCTTCTGGACCTATGACGGTGAGTATTGGTACATCTGGGCGGAGAGGCGGACACCGAGAGGTAGGTGGGAAAGTTGCATGCAATGAAACGAGACCGGAGGTTGTAACCATGTCAGCTCATACACCGGGACCCTGGCACGTCGGCTTCCTGGATGGTACCGGGGGCCCGGACGAAGAGGGCGGCGCCTGGATCATAGGAGTGGACGAGGAGATCGTCGTCGCCGGCGGGAGTCACGACGGCCTCAAGTACGGTGTTCCCGACGAGGACAACGCCAAACTGATCGCCGCGGCACCTCATCTGCTGCAAGCGGCGAGGCGGGCCTACGTTTTCTTCGAGATTATGGCCGAGAAAAAGTACAAAGAGAAAAAGGAGGGCAACGGCCACGGCGCCGTCGAGGAGTTTCTCGAACCGGAGGGGCGCCTCATCAGGGAGGCGATTTTCGCCGCCGAAGGGAAGTTTCCCTAGTACCGGCCGCGAGGATAGCTCCCTTCGTTCACGTCAGTCTCGCCTCACTTCCACGACATTCAAGGACACGTCGGAGTCGATCTCGACTGTCACGATGGGCGAGATGTCGAACAGATTTCGAACGTCCAGGACCTCGCTGGCCAGAAGCACGCGCCGATTGACGAGCACTCCGGATCCGCGGGTGCGAAGGAATCCATCTTCGTCGAAGACCGCGACTTGAACCAGCCCCGCGGAATCCGATGTCGAGACCATCTCCAGATCGGCAAAACGCCCATGTGCGATCGGTACCGTATAGCGTCCGTCGCCGAAGGGGTCCGGGCTCACGGCGGAAAAGCTCAAACCACCCACGCCACCTTCCTGGGCTCTCGCTTGCTGATAGCAGGAGCCGCCCAAGGCCGCGACGCATATCGCGAGGAAAAACCATCGAGTCATCATGTCGCCTCCCATTCCCCAGTGTACGCAACACCCAAGCGCTAGAGAAAATGGCCGCAGGAATCGCCTGCACTCTTGCGTGGAGTGTTCGACTCGGTTCATGATCGGACGCGAAGGGTCATGAATTCGCGGATGGAGATCCCGGTCCTCGACGTCAAAGCACTCGTTTCAAAATCGAAGGGACGGGAACGCGTTGCCGAGCAGATCCGAAGCGCGGGTCGCGAGCACGGTTTCTTTTACGTCGTCGGTCACGGTATCGACGAGAGGCTCCAGCTTCATCTGGAAGCGCTGAGCCGCCGCTTTTTCGCACGCAGCGTCGGGGAGAAGCTGAAGATCCAAATGAAGCTCGGCGGCCGCGCCTGGCGCGGCTACTTTCCGGTGGGCCAGGAGCTAACGAGCGGCGACCCAGACCAGAAAGAGGGTATCTATTTCGGCACCGAGCTCGATGAGACAGATCCCAGAGTTCGCGCCGGAATTCCGCTTCACGGGGCAAACCTCTTTCCGGAGAATCTCGAGGACTTCCGGGAAGCGGTGCTCGACTACATGGACGCTGTAACCCGGCTGGGGCACGCGCTCACGGAAGGTATCGCGCTAAGCCTCGGACTCGACGGAAGCTACTTCCACGATCGCTATACGAGTGAGCCTCTCGTTCTCTTTCGAATCTTCAACTATCCCGCACTCGCGGGATCGGCCCTTACCGAGAAACCGTGGAGCGTCGGCGAGCACAGCGACTACGGATTTCTCACCATCCTGCGCCAAGACAACTGTGGGGGGCTTCAGGTCAAGTCGCCCATGGGTTGGATCGAGGCACCACCGGTTCCGAACTCGTTCGTCTGCAACATCGGCGATATGCTCGACCGAATGACCGGGGGCCTGTATCGCTCGACGCCTCATCGTGTCCGCAACCTAAGCGGGCAAGCTCGTTTGTCGTTTCCCCTCTTCTTCGATCCGAATTTCAATGCGAGAGTCGAGCCCATCGATTCTGGCGCGGCGGTCGTCGACGACAAGAAGAAACGCTGGGACCAGATGAGCGTATATGCCTTCGAAGGAACCTACGGGGACTATTTATTGGATAAAGTTTCCAAGGTTTTCCCCGAGCTCGGAAAACGGGTGCTCTAGCAGGGTGCTGAGCAATGCATCGGCACCCTGCTCGAGCGGCAGCCGAAACGTCTGCCGTGAGCCCGGCCCGAATGGGCCGTGGGCCGCGCGAGGAGCGCGGCCGCGAGCGAGGCGAAGAGCCGAGCGAGCACTAGAGATGACCGTGAAATGAACGAGCCTCCACGCATCTACCGCACGCTCGTGTTTCTCGTCCGCGGGATCCTGCGAGTCTTCTTCCGGCGCATCGAGGTCACCGGTCTCGAGAACGTACCCGAGAGTTCCGGGGGTATCGTCGTTTCCTGGCATCCCAACGCCCTCATGGATCCGGGTCTGATCCTGACGAGCTTCCCTCGGCAAATCGTCTTCGGAGCGCGGCACGGTCTGTTCCAATGGCCCGTTCTCGGGGCGTTGATGAGAGCGCTCGGTACCGTCCCCATCTATCGGCGCCAGGATCTCGACGCATCCGACGAGACGCCCCGACGCGACGCCAATCGGAAAAGCCTCGACGGACTCGCCAAGAGAGTCAACGAAGGCGCTTTCGCCGCGCTCTTCCCCGAGGGTCTGAGCCACGATGAGCCGTATCCCATAGAGCTCAAGACAGGAGCGGCACGGCTTTACTATTGTGCACGCGAGCTCCTGCCCGGCGCGGCGGAGCCGCCGCTCATCCTCCCCGTTGGTCTGCACTACGACAAGAAACGCTTCTTCGGGTCCAGCGTTCTCGTCGCCTTCCACCCGCCCCTCGAGATACCTCGGAAGCTCGAAGCACTCCCCGAAGCGGCCACCGAGGAGGAACGGCGACAACGCTATCGTTCTTTGACCGACGAGCTGGAGCGTGAGCTACACGAGATCGTACATGCGACGGAAAGTTGGGAGCTTCACCACGCGATGCACCGCGCTCGAAAGCTCGTGCGGGCCGAAGAGGCGCAGCGCGCCGGGACCACGTCGGAGCGCCCCACGATGAAAGAAAGAGTACGTGGTTACGCGCGATTGTGGAACGGCTATAACGCCAGAGCCCAGACCCACCCCGAAGAAGTGCGGAAGCTGGTCGATCGGGTTCGCGACTACGATTCCGACCTTTCGGCGCTCGGGATCGAGGATCATGAGCTCGACCGGGACCCTCTCGTATCCCCATGGCTCTTCGTTCTACTTCTTCTTCAGGCAGCCTTCATATACCTTCTCTTGCCTCCCATCCTGCTTCTAGGCTATGTGGCCAACCTTCCGGCTGCCGCGATCGTCTGGCTCGTCGCACGGGGGAGCTCTCGAGAGCGAAAAGACGAGGCGACGATGAAACTTCTCGTGGGCGCCCTCGCATTTCCCCTGACGTGGTTCTTCATAGCGCTACTCGTCGCCTGGGGAAACCACACGCTCTCCCTGCTCTATCCGAACATCCCGAGTGCGCCCTGGACTACGGGAGGGCTTGCTTTCGTACTGAGCGCGCTCGGCGCCTACCTCGCGCTCCACTACCTGCGTCTCGCACGTAGCACGCTTCGGTCACTTCGAGTCCGATTCACCCGCCTTGTTCGGTCACGCTCCTTCGCGAGACTGAGGGCCGAGCGCTCTGAGCTCTACGAAGCCTTGATGCACCTCAGGCGGGGGCTAGAGCTCGGGACGTGACGCCGCGGTGTGGGGGTCTTAGAGCCGACGTGGGGATTCTCCCATGATCTCGACTGACCCCAAGCGTATAATCTGCGTGAATTCAATCACTTGGAACGGTGCAAGGTTGGCGTCGTCCTTGCACTATGAGAAGGCCGGAAACGTGACCACCATGAGCTTGCCTTCCAAGGGACGTATCGAACGCGCCACTCTGCCGCCGGTCGTGCGCGATATCTGGCGAGCCAGAGCGAGCGGCTCTCTTCATTTGACAAAGGGAACCGCGACGAAGCGTATCGTCTTCAAGAGCGGCGATATCGTATTCGCGGCCACCAACGTCGAGCACGAGCGACTCGGTGAGCGCTTGATTCGTGCAGGCAAGGTAAAACGGTCCGTCGTGGACCTGGCATGCCGGGTGATCGAAAGATCGCACGAGAGATTCGGGAAGACCCTCGTCGAGCTGGGCTGGGTCTCGCCGGCGGACATGCAGCAAAGCGTCGCCGCTCAAATCAAAGACATTGTTCGTTCCGTATTCACATGGGAGACGGGAGCGTTTCGTTTCGAGGCGTCCGACGACCCGATCGCCTCCGATCTCGTGCTCGAGCTGCAGATCGCGGAGCTCATCTACGAAGGAGCTCGGCGTATCAGCGACCTTAGAGCCATCCGCACGGGCGTGGGGTCTGAATCCGCCAGGCTCCGTCTCGTCGAGGGACAGCATCTCGCCATCCCGGTCACGCAGGACGAAGGCTTCATCCTTTCGCGCGTCGACGGCAAGGCCAGCATTCTGGATATCGTATCGACATCGCCTCTCGGTGAGGAAGACGCGCTTCGCCGAATCTACGCACTGATCCTGGCGGGCGTCCTCGAGCGTGACACCTCGAAATCGGCACGGGAGAAGCGCGAGGAAGCTAGAGACGACCACAAGAGCCAGACGTCCGAGGAGGAAAAACGCTTCCGTGACGGCGTCGTCGCTCGCTATGCCGCCTTGAAGTTCGGGAACTTCTACGATCGTCTCGGCGTCGACTTCGGCGCTTCCGAGGAACGGGTCCGAGAAGCCTTCGCTGAAGTGCTGGCCTCGCTTCGACCGGAGCCTTCGTTCGAAGAAAGCGTCGGAGACCTCGAGCGCCGCCTCACCGACGTGAGCCGCAAGGTCGCCGAGGCCTTCGAGACCTTGATCGATCCCGTGAAGCGGCGGATTTACGACCGCACAATGAACGGGCTTTCACCCGAATCGACCGTTGCCTCGAAGGGTTTTTCCCCTCGAGATGTCGCCGTCGTGGTGCCGCAAGCACCCGTCTCGACGGACGAGACACTTAATCCAGGAGCTGGCGCGAAGAGCGTCGACCCCGCTCGGGAAGCCCAGCGTGAAGCTGAACTCTGCTATCTCGGGGGAACCCGTCTTGCGCAAGACGGAGAGTATTTCGACGCGATCGCCTCGCTCAATGAAGCGGTGCGCCTGCAACCCCAGAAGGGCTCCTATCATCGCGCGCTCGCCAAGCTCCTTTCCCAGAACCCAAGTTGCTTCGAGGCCGCCCAGGAGCACTTCGAGCGTGCCATCGAGATCGACGCGAACGACGAAGAAGCCCACACCGAGCTCGCCCGACTCTACCTACAAGAGGGACTGACCGCGAAGGCGCGCAACCTCAAGATAAAGCTCGCGACCCGCGGCTAACCCAAATCCGAGCCACGCGGCGGATTCCGCTGCCCCCTCACCCGGTTTGCTTCCGGACGAGGCATCCGTACAATCTTCCTCTTTCCTATCTCATGAACGAATCGACCGGCTACCTGGCGCTGGTTCGCGGCAACGCGGACTTTCGCAACCTTTGGTACGGCCAGACTGTCAGCCTCCTCGGCGATTGGTTCAATTTGATTGCCTCAGCGGCGCTCGTCGCGTCGCTCACGGGGTCGGGCCTCGCCGTGGGAGGCCTGTTCGTCGTCCGCATGCTCGCGCCTTTCTTGGTGAGCCCACTCGCGGGAGTCGCCGCTGATCGCTTCGACCGCAAGAAGCTCTTGATCGTGACGGACCTCGTCCGCGCTCTGGTCGTCCTCGGTTTCCTCATCGTGCGCTCGCCCCAGCAGATTTGGCTTCTCTATGCCCTGACGGCGGTTCAGTTGGCGATGATGGGGTTCTTCTTCCCCGCGCGCAACGCGATACTGCCCGACATCGTCTCGCCCCGCGAGCTCGGTGCAGCCAATGCGATCACCTCGACAACCTGGTCGGTGATGCTCGCTCTGGGTGCCGCCATCGGGGGCATCGTTTCGGGAGCCTGGGGGATCCACGCGGCCTTCGTCATCGACTCGCTGACGTTCATCGTCTCCGCCTTTTTCATCTATCGAGTCCGCTACCGAAGTCGCACCTCGGAATCGGACGGGCGGGCGGCGACCCTTCGGAGCGGCCTTTCCGACCACATCGAGGGCCTCTCCTTCTTGCGGGGCCATAGGGACGTGCTCTCCATCACGCTGCAAAAAGCTGCCCTGTGTTTGTTCGTCGCGGGCGGATACGAGGTCATTCAAGTCACGATTGCCAGGGACGTTTTCGTTCTTGGCGAGGCGGGTGGAATCAGTCTGGGCATCATGTACGCCGTCATCGGCCTGGGCTCCGGTATCGGCCCTATCGCCGCTCGCGCGATTACGGGAGACCGCGATCGCGCCATGAGAGTGATGATCTTTGTCTCCTACCTCTTCATGGCGATGGGACTTCTAATCGTTTCCAAGCTCTCGAGCTTCGGGCTCGTCCTCGTCGGCATACTCTTGCGCTCGATGGGCGGGGGGACGATCTGGGTCTTTTCGACGCAGCTGTTGCTTCAGACGGTTCCGGAACGGGTAAGAGGTCGAGTATTCGCGACCGAGTTCGCCATGCTCACTCTGGCCATGGCATCAGGCGCGGCTATCGGGGGGCTCGTGCTCGACCGAACTACCATCGGTGTGGCGGGTGTACTACAGCTCATGTCTGCCCTTGTTCTGGTGCCCGCGAGCTGGTGGGGTCTCCTGACCCTAAAGTTTAAGGGTTGAGGGTTGAGAGATACTCTCGTCGTTCCTTTTCTTCCAAGCACGACCTCCAGTTCTCCCCGCCCGCATCCTAGCACCCGAGCTCGAGGGTATCTAGTTTACGAGATCGAAATACTCCGGTATCCTGAAAGAAATCGAAACAATTCAAGGGCAGATCAATCGAGGGTGGGACGATGTGTCTATTTAGCGGACCCGTCAGAGAGGTTTACGGCACCAAGATCTTTGGCCGCGTCGATCGGGGGAGCCAGTACCTGGTATACGAGATGACGTTTTCGGCGGCGTCCGACGTCGCCATGGTGTTGCCCATACCAGTGGTTCTCGGAATCGCCGAGGATGCGGTCCGTTTCATCAACCTGGAGACCTACAAGAGATTCTTTCGGGACCTGGACCAACTCTTTCCGGAATCCGCCGATCTGGGAATCGTCGCGCCACTCTCCGATTGCATGGGGGCCCCGCAGGCGGTGCTCGAGGTGCACGAGGTCGGGGCGTTCGAGGCATCCTTCGTTCCCGGCATCCCGGACTTCGCACGCCTGGACTCGCGGTTCCGGTTGCCCGATCAGGTTTGGGGCGAGCTCGGTGGATACGATGACTTTGGGTTCGCGGTCTTCAAGCTCGCAGCCGGGAACACCCAGCACGCGCACCCGATGGCGTTTTCGTTTCCGACTCGAGACGAGACGAAAATCTTCTTTCCGACCGTGCACGTCCATGACGGTGAGGTGCACTCCGAAGCCGAATTCGACCACAAGCTCTACTGCCAAACCGACACGCCTCTAAAGTGGGAAGAGTCGAACGAAGCAACGAGTGGCAATCTGGAACTGGAGAAGGCGCAAGGGATCCTCGTCGCAGCCAAGAGGTGCTACCGGCAGACGGTACGAGGCATGGGTAAGAACGCGGATGTGTATCGCGCGGCCTGAGCGTCGTCGCGAGCTCGGTTTCGGACTCCGGTCGACGAGGCCTCGATCAACTGAAGGCTCTCTGTCCTACCGCTTTTTCCTGCACCTTGACTTCGGGCCCTAGCCGAAAGTCGTGCTAAGGCGTGTACCAGATCGGCGATGTGTAAGCGCGCTCTTGGGTCGTCATCGGCACCTCGGACGACATCTTGATCCCGAAGAACTTGGCCTCGTAGGCGGTCCAGCGTGGCGTCGGGATCTCGATCACGCGCGCGTAGTACGCCGCGCGCTCGTTAGGATCGAAGTCGGGGTCGGTCCATACGGTAATGAGCTCGGCCGCACCGATGGTGTTCGTCCACGTGGCGCCTGCGACATCCACGGTGTTCCCCACCGGCGGAAGCTTGCCGCCTGCACCCGGTCGGCGGTCCCCCGACCACGATACTTCGTAGATCTTCTCCTGGCGTTGGCCACTGGCATCCAGCCAGCCCTTGACGATTTGAATGCGATCCAGATTGCCGGAGAGTGGATCCTTGAGCGCGGCGACGAGGAAACTCGGTGCCTTCCCGGCGGGAGCTCTCTTTAGATCGCCGCCCATGGGGACGCCGTTGCGGTAGCCGACGTCGGCGGGGAGTCGGGTTTGTGCGTCCGCCGCGGTGAAGTCCCAGCCGCCAAAAAACGTACCAGAATGCGAGGACCGGTGGTGGCGTAGGTCTCCTTGCGCATCATCGCGTCGAAGATCGCCTCGCGGGTGTTCTCGCTCGCCCACACGGCGGCGTAGCCCGAGGCCGCGACGGACCAGCCGGCATACTCCGCTTTGCCGACTTTCGCCATGGGGTGCTCCCAGCGCTCGGGGCCGGGCTCCCCACCAGAGTGCTTGCCAAAGAAATTGTTCTCCTCCGCGGTGGCCAGCCCGGTGTGGCTGTCGGTCGAGCCAATCATGCCGAACTTGTACGGGTTTACGCCGAGCTCCGCCTCGAGCTCGAGGCCGACCTGCAAGCCCGAGCGGGCGTACTCGTACTGCAGCATGTCGTTCCTTTTGAACTCGGTGAGCGTGAGGTTCCCTTGATCCCAGGTCTCGTAGTCGGCGAACTCGTCGTTGGGCGAGAGAAACGGGTGCGCCTCGCCGTCGCCCTTGATCTGCGTCGCCTCGTAGAGCGGCTCCCAACGCGCACGCGTCTCGACGTACTCGCGATCGAGCTTTCGACCAAACGCCTCCACTCTCGGGAACATGATCCCGTTGCTCATGTTGCCGTTGTGGGCGATTGCCAACAGCCGGCCGCCGGTTTTGTCCCGATAGCTCTGCATCCACTTCCAGAGATCGCGTGGGTTGTCGCTACCCAGCGGCGCGAGCGTGGTATAGGGCTCCATGACGCTACCCTTGTCAGCGCCGTCCCGGTAGATCACGACACGATGCAAGTTGTACCCGTTGGTATTGGAGGTCCACTCGTAGCCGATGAAAGCGGTGAACTCGCCGGGATCGTTGTACCGCTCGGCCGCCTCGACCGTATCGTCCCAGGCCGAGCGGTAGGCGTCGCTTCCGGGAAGCGACGCCAAGGCCTCGGGAAAGGTCCCGGCGGAGAAAGCCTGGATGACCTCCACCGCAACCTCCACTCCCTTCTGCCCTCCCTCTTGCACCATGTCGTACCACCTCTTGCCGGTTGGATCGGCGAGCATGCCGGGATCGCCCTCGAACAGCCGCGGGAAAAAGCCCATGTTGTCCGAGTGGTCGGCCACGACCAGAAAGTCGAGCGGCCGGGAGAGCTTTACTTGCAGACCGGTGGAGGAGGTGAGCTCCTCGCCGCGGGCGAAGCGGTAGGCGTCTTCGGGGCTGAGTGCGACTATGCCGAAGTAACGAACAATCCGAGCAACATGGCCACGCTGAGCGTCCTTATCTTCAATAACACCACGACTCCTTCCAAACTATGATTAGGTCTCTCGTTCCTGAAGGGATCAGACCCGCGAACGCGCCGGCATTCTAGCGGAGTGGAGCCAGGCGTAGCAACCTCATACATCAGACAAGCACGTCCGGTACAACCCCAAACCCAAACTTTTCGGAACATGAACAAAAGTTCATGTTCCGGAAAGGAGCCCGCAAGGCTCTCGCGTCTAGACTTCGATCGGGCCGGTATAACAGGGCTCCGCGAGAAACAAAACCCGGCTCGCGGGCGCGTCTCGAATGGCGCGTCCGCCCATATTCGCTGATGGAAGGAACGAGTCATGTCTAGAAAAAAAGTAATGGTATTCGTAGCGCTGGCCGCGGGAGCTCTCGCGATGTGGAGCTTTCTTCCCGCGGCCACGGTTCAAGCGCGCCCGCCCGTCGACGAGAAGGTTCTCACGGGGACGCTGCCCTGGAGCTTCGCGGACGTCATCGAGGCGGTGTCACCGGCGGTCGTCAATATCTCAGTCACGGCAAGCGCCGGCGTTGCCGAGACAGATCCCCGACCGGTACTACCCGATTCGCCCTTCGGTGGGGAGTTCGAGGACTTCATGCGACGCTTCTTCGATGGTCAGAGTTATCCGAGAGCGGAACGAGAGGTTCACGGAATGGGCTCCGGGTTCCTCGTCGGCCCTGAGGGTTTCGTCGTGACCAACCATCACGTCGTAGGCAAGGCTTCGTCGATCGTCGTCACCTTGAACGACGGTACGCAGCACGAGGGCCGGCTCATCGGCTCCGATGAGAAGACGGATCTAGCGCTCGTCAAGATCGAGACCAAGGAGGCACTTCCCTACGCCCGTTTCGGAGACTCCGATCGGGCGCGCGCGGGAGACTGGGTCGTCGCGATCGGCAACCCCTTCGGTCTTGGTGGCTCGGCAACCACCGGAATCATCTCGGCACGGGGACGAGACATCCAGTCCGGGCCTTTCGATGACTTCTTGCAGATCGACGCACCGATCAACAGCGGCAACTCCGGCGGCCCCTTGTTCGACTTGACCGGACGGGTCATCGGCATCAACGCTGCCATCTTCACGCCAAACGGTGGCAACGTCGGGATCGGCTTCGCGATCCCCGCGGCGCTAGCCGGGCCGATCATCGACCAGCTCCGCATGTCGGGGCATGTCGAGCGCGGCTACCTCGGTGTGACCATCCAGGAGATGAACGATGAGATCGCGCAAGGTCTCGGTCTCGACGATACGAATGGTGCGCTCGTGGCGAGCGTCGTGCCCGGTAGCCCCGCGGCTCGCGGTGGGCTGCAGCCGGGCGACGTGATTGTCGGCATCGATGGCCACAAGGTGGACCGCCTGAAGGCGCTCACCCGCGCCGTCGCTGACGTCCCCCCCTGCGAGACGGTTCGCATCGAGATCCTTCGTAACGGCAAGGGACGAAGGCTCGAGCTCCAGGTCGGTGAAAGCCCGACCGGTGCGGTGCGAGCCGGAGAGAGGATGGAGCGCAGCACCGGAGACCTCGGCCTTGTGCTCTCCGACCTCACGCCGCAGACGCGACAGCGCTTCAGAATCACCGACGACGTTCGCGGCGCGCTGGTCCTAGGAGTCGAGCGTGACAGCGCGTCCGCGTCTCGCGGGATTCGACCCGGAGACGTGATCGTGACGGTCGGTCAAACGGAAGTCACCTCGCCCGAGGAGGCGAAATCGGCCATCGAGACCGCGAAAGCGAACGGTCGTGAGAGCCTGTTGCTGCGGATCCTCCGCGGCGGAGCAGCTCGATTCGTCGCGGTGCCGCTGAGCTGAGAATTCGATTAAGCTTCGCGGTAGGACGCCTGGCACCAGGCGTCCTAGCTTGTCTTTCGAGAGAACCATGCGCTTGCTCGTCATCGAAGACGACCCGGAGACGCTCGATTTCATCGTTCAAGGCCTCGAGCAGAGCGGCCACGTCGTCGACAAAGCCGAAAACGGTCGAGATGGACTCGCTCTCGCCCTCTCGGGAAGTCACGACGCCATCGTGCTGGACAGGATGCTACCGGAGCTCGATGGGCTTTCGATCGTCAAGACGCTACGCTCCGAAGGCCACGAGACCCCGGTTCTCGTATTGAGCGCATTGGGGGAGGTCGCCGATCGCGTGGAGGGGCTTCGTGGTGGAGGCGACGACTATCTGGTGAAACCTTTTGCCTTCTCTGAGCTTCTGGCGCGCCTGGACGCTCTCATACGGCGCGGTCGAGCTCAGGCGCCCGAGACCAAGCTCGCGCTGGCCGACCTCGAGATGGACCTTCTCGCTCGTAGCGTGAAGCGCGGCGGCAAGTCGATCTCCCTCCAAGCGCGGGAGTTCCTCCTCCTGGAGGTTCTCATGCGGCACAGCGGCCAAGTCGTCACGCGGACGATGCTACTCGAGAGCGTATGGGACTATCACTTCGATCCACAGACGAACGTCATCGACGTTCACGTGAGCCGGCTCCGGAGCAAAATCGACAAGGGCTTCGACCTTCCTCTGCTCCACACCGTCCGCGGCGTTGGATACGTCCTTCGTGAACCAGAGAAAGCTCCTTCGTAGCTCGACGTTCCGCCTCGCGATGGGCTACGCGGCCCTGTTCGCGGGCTCCGCTCTCATAGTCCTGGTATTCGTGTATCTCTCGGCGACGACCTACATGGGACGCCAAGCTGACGAGACGATCGAGGCCGAAATCACCGGTCTCGCCGAACGCTACCGCCTCACGGGGCTGTCGGGCCTCACCTCCTCCATTCGTGAGCGTCTCGACCGACGACCCGCGGGGAACTCCGTCTATCTCTTCACCGACGAGCGCTACGCGCCCATCGTCGGGAACTTGAGCCCCTGGCCACGGGTCGAGTCGGACGAGAACGGTTGGATGGATTTCGAGATCGGGGTCGGTGGAGTTGAGCCTTTGCATCCGGCAAGGGCCAAGCAATTCCAACTCCGTGGTGGCTACCACCTCCTCGTTGGCCGCGACCTCTCCGAGCTTCAGGAGGTGCGCTCCCTGCTCCGGCGCACGATGATCTGGGGAGTCGCCCTCACGCTCTGTTTCGCGCTCCTCGGTGGCCTCGTCACGAGTCGAGGTCGACTTCGTCGCATCGCCGCCATCAACGAGGGGATCGACCAAGTGATGACCGGCGACCTGTCGAGACGCATCCCGACGGGGAAGACCGGCGACGACGTCGACGAGCTCGTCGAGAGAATCAACGCCATGCTCGACGAGCTCGACAAGCTCGTCGAAGGCGTTCGCCGCGTATCGGACAACATCGCCCACGACTTGAGAACGCCGTTGGCGCGCTTGAAAACGCGCTTGGAGCGGGCACGAACCCACGCCCCGGACACCGACGAGGTGAGCGAGGCGATCGAGGAGGTCGACAAGCTGCTCGCGACCTTCGGGGCCCTTCTGCGAATAACGCGCATCGAGTCGGGAGAGCGACGGGCCAAGTTCGAATCCGTGGACATCACGGCTCTCATCGATGACGTCGCGGAGCTCTACGCCCCGTTGATCGAAGACGCGAAGGTCAAGCTCGTGCTTCACAACACTCCCGGAATTTCGGTGGTGGGCGACCGGGACATGTTGTTTCAGGCCGTTTCCAATCTTGCGGACAACGCCCTGAAGTACGCTGCCCATGGAGAGCGTATCGAGATCTCGACGAGCCGGGACGACGACGGGGTCAGAATCGGCGTTGCCGACGAAGGACCCGGAATTCCGGCCGAAGAGCGCGAGCACGTGCGCGAGCGCTTCTACCGTCTCGACCGGAGTCGAGCCACCCCGGGAGCGGGACTCGGGCTGAGCCTCGTCTCGGCGGTGGTAGAGCTCCATCACGGGCGACTCTCCTTCGAGGACAACGAGCCCGGGCTGCGCGTCGTCATGGCACTCACAAGGCCCGCCTGATCGGGGAGTTGGCGCATCGAGTGTTGTAGTCGTTGGCAACACCGCTTTGTGGCTAGAATGCCGCGTGAGCGAACCGCGATTCCCCGTCTGGGTCTTCGTCGTTTACGTTCTGCTCTTCGTTTTCACCGTCCCCTGGTACCTCCCGAGAGACTTCGGCGCGTCGATCTGGGCCGGTGTCCCCCTCTGGGCTGCAGTCTCCTTCGCGGTAACCCTCGCGATCGCTTTCTTCACAGTCTTCGTCATCCGGCGCTACTGGCCGGACGATGACTCCGAGAACGGGACGTTCCCGTGAGCTCGCTCCCACTCGGCGTCGGTGCGCTCGCCTTCGTCGCGATATACCTCGCGTTCATGATCGGACTCGGAGTTGTGGCCAAGAAGGCGCGCAAGAGCGAGTCCCTGAGTGATTTCTATCTCGCGGGGCGAAACCTCGGCGGGGTCGTACTTCTCCTGACGCTCTACGCGACGCAGTACAGCGGCAACACCGTCTTGGGCTATCCGGGCGAAGCCTACCGACTGGGCTACGCCTGGATCATGAGCGTGAGCTTCATGATGGCGGTCATCGTCGTCTACCTCCTTTTCGCGCCCCGACTTCAGCGTTTGGCTAAACGGCACGCCTTCGTGACTCCCGGCGACTGGGTCGACTACCGCTTTCGTTCGAAGCCACTGTCTCTCCTCACGAACCTCCTGCTCGTCGTCTCCATCGCCAACTATCTTCTCGCACAGCTCATGGCGATGGGTCACATCGTCGCCGGCATCTCCGGAGACTTGGTTCCCTATTGGGCCGGAGTCTTGGTTCTCATCGGTGTCATCGTCGCCTACGAGACCCTGGGCGGCCTGCGTGCCGTCGCATGGACGGATTGCGTCCAAGGTCTCTTACTCTTCGTCGGATTGCTCGGCTTGGTCTACGCCTTCGCGGCTTCCGACTCCGGCTTGTCCGGTCTCACCGAGTGGCTCGAGACGCACGCGCCCGAGAAAACCGCCGTCCCCTCGCTTGCGATTTGCGTGCGCTGGATCTCGACAATCGTTCTCATAGGCTTTGCCGCCGCGGTCTATCCGCAGGCCATCCAACGCATCTACGCGGCTCGGAGCACGAAGGCGCTCAAAGGCGCTCTTCAGGTCATGATCTTCATGCCGCTCGTCACCATGCCGGCCGTAATGCTGGTCGGGCTCGTGGGTGTCCGGCGCCTGTCGGGACTGGCCGGCATCGGCGCGGATCAGGTTCTGCCCCTCCTTCTTCGAGAGTGGGCCTCGACGTCTCTCTTGGCCTATGCGATGGCGGTGCTCGTCGTCACGGGAACGCTGGCAGCTATCATGTCGACGGCCGATTCGGTGCTGCTCAGCTTGTCCTCGATTCTCGCGAAGGACCTCCTCGGGAAGACAGTCCTGCGCCACGCGCCCGAAGAGCGTCTGACCCGCCTCGGCAATCGCCTATCCTGGCTCATCATGGGCCTGCTCGCCCTTATCGCCTTCTCACCGCGGATCACCCTGTGGGGGCTGATCGAGTCTGAAGTCAGAAATCCTCGCGCAAGTCTCTCCCGTCTTCGTTCTCGGCGTCTTGTGGGATCGATTGCGGGCCCGCGCCACGCTCATCGGGATGTCGGTCGGAGCCGCCGTTGCAGGAGGTTCGACCCTCCTCGGGCTCGGCAGCATCGGCGGCTTGCAGCCCGGTCTCGTGGCGCTTCTCCTCAACTTTGCGCTCGCGATCACTCTTTCCCACCTCGAGACGGGGGAACCAAAAAGCACGCTGCCCGGCTGAGGAGATCGTGCACTATTGACCAGCTTCCTCGATCCCGTCCAGACCATGCAGAAACATGGCTCCTCGAAAGAGCGCGTAGAGCCCGAACATCTGAATCACGTGGTAGAGGTCGTTGTGGTTGAAGTGCCGGTGCAGGGATAGCTTTCCTACCAGCACCAAGAGGCCCACCACGCTGATACCGATGGCGAGCTTCAGCCACCCTATGCCTTTGCGGCGGGCCGCGGCGCTCGCAGCCTCGGAACGAACCGCGGAGCGCACTCCCGAGGCGACAAGCAGGAGAGCGCTGGCGCCGATAGACCAGACTGTAAGCCTCCACACAGCCGGCCAGGACTCTCCGAGAGGCCCGCGAAATCCGTGAGCGGTACCTCCGGCAATTGACGCGATCGCCGTCATCGAGAATGCCAGCGTCCAGAGTCCGACCGATCGCCCTCCCGCTTCTCTGGACGCCGTGACGAGCCGGAAGCAAAAAGAAATGCAGAGAAGCGCAAGCGTGTAGTCCGTCAACATTGTCGTGGGCTCGGAGATCTGCATGCCAAAAGGCTAGCGCGTTCGGAGCGGTCTTGCTAAAACTGGGTTTGAAAAAGGAGGCAGTTCTGATGTTGGAACGCGCCCGTTGGGTATTCGTCGCCACGGCATGGCTCGTCGGCGACGGTGTCCTACTGGCTCGCGACAAGACCGATATCGTCTACTTCAAAAACGGCGACCGCCTGACGTGCGAGATCAGGGAGCTCGCAAGCGGCAAGCTCCGCGTCAAAACGAACGGCCTTGGCACGGTGGAGATCGAATGGGACAAGATCTCCCATCTCGAAAGTCGATACGTCTTTCAGCTCCAGCTTCGTTCGGGAATTCGCTACGTCGGTACGTTGAAGCGGGGCAGCGACGACAAAGCCGAGGTTCAGATCACGGGCATTTCCGGCGGGAGCCGGCTCGCGAACGAGCGAATCATCGAAATGGTCCCTTTGGAAGAGAGTTTTTTCCAAAGACTCAAGGGCTCGGTGGAGCTTGGCTACGATTTCACCCAGGCCTCGAACGCGACGAGCTGGAGTCTCGCTGCAACGTCGACCTATCGCACCGAAAAGTGGCTGGGCGAAGTGACGGTCGATTCGCTCTTCAAGACCCAGGAGGGCGCCGACGACGTGAACCGACAGACCTTGAGTCTGCTCTACCAGCGCTTCTTCACCCGTCGTTGGTTCGCCTCCGGCCTCGGGCAAGTGCACAAGAGCGCCAACCAGGGCCTCGACTTTCGCGGCCTGGTGGGCGGCGGAATCGGGAGGCACGTGAAGCAATCCGACCGAACGAGGATCGACATCCTCGCGGGTACCGCCTTCTCCCGTGAGAAGTACGAGGATACCCCGGAGCATGTCCAGAATGTCGAATTGCTCGCAAGCCTCTACTTCGAGACGTTCCGATTCACCTCGCCGAAACTGGACGTCAGCGCCCGAGTCAGCTTCCTGAAGAACATCGTCCAGAGGGACCGATACCGTGTACAGGCCGAGGGCGGTATTCGTTTCGAGCTGATCAAGGACTTCTTCTGGTCCGCGATCCTCCCAGTACGACGTTCAGCCGAAACGACTTCAGCGTCACGACGTCGTTCGGCTGGAGCTTCTAGTTGCCATGACCAGGTTCGCCAGAGTGGCACCAGTGAGCCCTGCGAGAAAACCCGCGGGAACGTCGACGAAGTGGTGGTATCTCGTATAGACGCAGGCCAGGCTCATCCCGAGGGCGAAAAATCCCAGGATCACCGACTGCTTGCGATGGAATCGGGCCAATCCGAAAACGATTCCCCAAGCGCCGGCCACGTGCGAGCTCGGAAAGCATCCACCCGAGACCGCCCCCGCATCGATGATGGCCTCGATGATTGGCGTGAAGAGGATGCCCTGGAAGGGTGTCATCCCCATCATGACCTCGGGATTCTCCCACGGACCTCGAGCGGGAAGCAGCGGATACCAGATGAAGCAAAGGACGAAGGCCGTGATCACGGATAGAAGCGTCGTCTGAAATCCGGGTCCGGGATGACGGTCCGAGGCCGCGTTTCCGATCCACGCGATCGCGATCCCACCGACCAAGATGAAGTAATAGGAAAAATAGAACCCATGCAGCAGCTCGTCCTGGGCGAATCCCACCCAATCGTTCATCCACAGGGAGGGAAGCTCGCCGAAGATCCAACGGTCGGTCGCATAGAGATAGGTTTCGAACCAATGGGGCGACTCCGGCCAGAGGGCGTTGACCGTCTGCTGGACCTCCTCGAAAAAGAACAGGATCAAGAGCAGCGGATAGCTGTAACGGAAGAAGCGCAAACCACCTCTGACGCTCCCGCGCCAACTCGGCTCGTTCGGCCCCGACTTCTCCCAGCCCGCGCCGCGTGGCGGAACCAGGATTACCGCGATGAGGATGAAGACGTGAAGCCATAGAATGGACGCGGGATCCGGCATGCGTTCGTGGAGAAAAGCTACGAAAACGGCGACCACCGACGTGTAGCCGAGCACGAGCAGATCGATGGGTAGAAAACGCTTCCTCCAATCGGAGGCCACGACCCGGGGCTCGGCTCCTTTCGCCATGTTCCTTGGCTGGCATTCTAAAGATTTTTCCATGTTCACTCCGCTGTACTCTCGCCGAACGGTTAGTCGAGGCCAACCGTTCGGATAGCCCGCGCCGACAGGCCTGTTGCCGTTGATACGCGAAACGCTCGAGAAAGCCTAGATTCCAGGCGATCCGGCTCGATGCGCTGCAACCAGGCAAGAGAATTGCAATGGATGTGCCTGGATGACAACTCGCGGATTCAAACATCGGCCGCGCGGAGGCGCTGCCGGAGGAGGAAAGAAAGTGAAAATCTACACGATTCTGCTAGTCAGTGCGGCGCTCGCACTCTCGAGCTGCGAGACGAGCACTTCCGTGAACAACGTCCCGACCTCGCCGAGCTCGCTCGCCATGCTGCCCTCGGGAACGTGGGGGCTCATCGCCTTCGAGCCGCGCGACGGATCGGCCGTCACGGTTGAAGACCCGGCTCGATACACGGTCGAGTTTGGCGACGATAGCGCGGTGCACATCCGTGCGGATTGCAACCAGTGCAACGGGAATTACGAGTCCCGGGGCGCGTTCCTCGAATTGGGGTTGCTCGCTTGCACGCTCGCGGCCTGCCCTCCCCAATCTCTCGCTGACCCCTATCTCGCGGCCCTGGGAGCGGCTTCGTCCTACGCGGCTTCGAACGGCGAGCTCCTCGTGGCCTATGCGGATGGCGTGCTCCGCTTCTCTCCCCAGTAATCGACCCTCCCTCGTTTGAACGACCCACATCCGCCGCGCATGGCGCGGCGGATGTGCGGGTATTTCAGGGGAAAAGCGCGCTAGAATTGCGGACCTATGAGACTCGCGGCTTTGTGGATAGGACTGCTTCTCGCCGTGGCGCCCGCCTCCGAAGCGCAGGACGCGGCGAGCGATCTACGCGATCGGGACGAGCTCGTCATCCTCGTCTTTGGAGACGCGGGTACGGGTGAATCGGGACAGTATCGTGTCGGCGGAGCGATGTACCAGGTCTGTCTCGCTAGGAGCTGCGACCTGGCACTGATGCTGGGTGACAACATCTACGAGAATGGCATCGTCGTTACGGAGCGGAACGACGTCGAAGCCAGTTTTCGGGAGATCCAGAGGCAATTCCAGACGAAGTTCGAGGCAGCCTACGAGCCCTTCGCATCGATATCCGGCTTTCGATTCTGGGGCGTTCTCGGCAACCACGATTATCGGAAGAATGCAGGCTGGTCCATGATCACCTATTCCGAGTTCAGTGAGCTCTGGCGGATTCCGGCGTTTCACTACCAGATACCGCTCCTGCCCGAATGGATTCAGATCTACGGAGTCCACACGGATACGGACGAGGGCCGCGACTTGAACGGCCTTCAAATACGTTCCGCGAGGCGCTCGCTCTGTGCCTCTGGGAACCCCGATCGATGGAAGCTCCTCTTCGGCCACCAACCCGTCTACAACAGCGGGCACCACCGTGGTGACGGCAACGAGCGGCGAACCAGACGCCTGCTGGAGCAGCCGCTCATCCGCCAATGCGGTGTTCACCTTTATCTGTCCGGCCACGCGCACCATCAAGAGCACTTGACGGCCGTTGGCTTCGAGCAGATCGTCCAGGGGGCGGCGGGGAAGAGCAAAGGGAGCAACGGATACAAGAATTCAGCCCGCTTGCGGCAGGGGTATTTCAAAAAGGCGTTCGGCTTCGCCGTGATCGAGGTGGATCGAGATCGGCTTCGGCTCGATTTCTACGACGTTCTGAACACCAAGGAAAAAGGCGACCAGTCCGAAACACCGCGACCCGACGAGATCGTGAGATCTTACTTCTGGTGCGCTTCTCGAGCGGACGTCGGGAAGCCTGCGAAAGAGCCTCAAATCTGCAATTGAAGCGGAAAACGAACAATGAAGCTCACTCGTGACGACGCCTGGTCGCAGCTTTGCGAGTGGACCGAGACGGACTCGCTTCGCAAACATGCTCGCGCGGTCGAGATCGTCATGAGAAAAGCAGCTCGACACTACGGTGGCGACGGCGCCGACGAAGAGGAGTGGGGCACGACTGGAATGCTGCACGATGCCGATTACGAGAAGTGGCCTGAGGATCACCCGAACCGCATCGTCCAGTGGCTTCGCGAGCGTGGCGAGGAGAAAATGGCCTATGCCATCTCGGCCCACTATACGAAGTGGAACGTCCCTTACGAATCGCCGCTCGACAAAACCCTGCTCGCTTGCGACGAGCTCACCGGATTCATCGTGGCTTGCTGCCTCGTCCGGCCCGAAGGGGTCTTAACCCTCGCGCCCAAGAGCGTACGGAAGAAGTTGAAGGACAAGGCCTTCGCTGCCAAGGTCGAGCGCAACGAGATCGATGCCGGCGTCGAGCTTCTCGGGGTCGAGCTCTCGGATCACATCGCCTTCATCATCGAAGCCTTGAGACCCCACGCCGTGGAGCTCGGAATCGAGGGCCGGGATTTGAAGGCGGGCGACGCGGGCTAGTGCCGCGTAATGAGACTGCGCTATACCGCCTGAACGAGCGTGCGGGCGCTTTGGTGAGATTGGAGCACTTCCGGTCCGATGCGCTTACTCAAGTAGACTTTCGAGTCCCCGTTCTCGAGCGCATTACGCTCGTACTTGATGACGTCGAAGCTCAGGTGAGTCAAGGTTGCCCGCATGCCGTAGAACTTGTTCTTGGTCTTTACCACGACTTCCTTGAAGCCCTTCTCGAGTGCCCACGCTTCTTGCTGCTCGGTGAGGGCTCGGAACTGGCCTTGACCACGCCAATCGGATCGGGTTCCACCGATCCAGCTATAGAGGATGCGCCGGCCGGCGAACTCGACGGCGCCCTTCAATCGCTCGACGAGATCCCGAAGTTTGGGCTCGGACTCCTCCGCGAAGAGCTCGTGCCCCACTTTGAAGGATACGGGGACCATTTGACTCGGCTCCTCTGGTAGCCGAGCGACCGCCATCAGGATGCAGTGCTCCCGGCCCTCCAAGCGATCCTGAATCTCCTTGGCTCTCTTCTTGCGGTTGAACTCTCCAAAGAACTCTTCGAGGTACTCGATCTCGAGCGAGCCCGTCTCCAGCGGGTACTGTTTGATTCGGTAGGTCCTCTCTGGTGCCATAACCGCATCATTATATATGCGGTCGATTTGGCCGCGAGAGGGAGACTAGCCCTCGTCGCCGATCTTCTCTCCGAGCTTGCCGAGCTCGTCACTCAAATCGGTCATCATGGTGTCGAGTCCTGTCGCAGTAGCGGGAGCCCCGGGAACGACGGGCTGCCGGAAATCGGGGCGCTCAAGGATCTCTCGAAGCCGCTGCTTCTGTTCTTCGTCAGCAATGTGAAAACGTACGCCGTGAATGTAGGAGGACTTGTGTTTCGCGTCGCTGTCGTCTCGACACCACACGACCTCGCCCTGGGCCGAGAACGGCTCTTCGGGGTCGAAACCGATGCGAAGCAACACACGGCTTCCGGATTCGAATAGTACCCCCGAGACACATTGAGCCCCCCCCTCGGCGATGTTCGAGATCACGCCATAGGCGTGTTGGCCATCCGGGCCGTAGATCGACACCATCACCGATCCAGTCGGAATAAGACGCGGCCAAATGCGCTCTGGGCGGTATTTGCTCACGGGAAATCCTCCAGGCCTTTGTTGAAAGCAACGTTCGCGCCAGATCGAGGCTAGGCGGGCAGGAAGACGGATATGCCTAGAAATGAAACACTTATTCTCTCTTTCTGGTCCGAAGCGAAACAGCCGCTGTGGGGAAACTCCACCAGCGTTACGGTGTAGAATGCCGCGGTTTGCACGGATCGGAGCTCAACAGGAAAGGAGCCAATTCAGGACCTCCGTTTGAAACTTGCTGGGAATATCCAGATAGAGCGATTTACAACGTGGAGCGAGCCCGTTGATGGATCCGCGACTCGCTTGTCATAATTGAGGGCATGAGCACCGACGAGCCCAGGTCGAAGGCTTCGAACGAGGAACCCTTTATTCTCTCCATCTTGCCATTCGCGGGATTGGGACTCTTGTTGCTGCTCGCTCTGGTATGGCGGCTGCTTCCCGGAGAGAAGACGATGCCCGCCGCCGAGGAGGATCGAGTGCAGTCGGTCGTCGACCGCTGGGAACGAACCAAGCCGGGCAACATCGAAGTGGGAGACGGTCGGGATTTCACGCTCGGCCCGGACGAGGCCCGCGTGACGATCGTGGAATACAGCGACTTCGAGTGCCCCTACTGCAGGACGGCGGCGAGCGACGTGAAGCAAGTGCTGGACCTCTATGGGAACGACGTGCGACTCGTCTTCAAGAACTTGCCCTTGGATGTGGCCTGCAACGACGAAATGCGCCAACAGCTCCATCCGCACGCTTGTGAAGCCGCTGAGCTCGCACGATGCGCTGGAGCCCAGGGCCCGGAGCTCTTCTGGAAGGCTCATGACGCCCTGTTTGAAGCGAACGGGCTGTCGCCGGGGGTCCTTGCGCGCATCCCGAGCGGGCTCGAGCTATCACAAGACGCTTTCGAGACCTGCATGGTCTCGGACGAGGAGCTGGACAGAATCCGCGAGGACGTGGCGGCAGCCTATGCCATCGGGGTCACGGGAACCCCGACGTTCTTCGTCGAGGGCCGTAAGCTGTACGACTATCGTGACGGCGCTCTCGCTCGGGTAGTCGCGCAGGCGCTCGCAGAGAACTAGCAGGCTACCAAGAAACTCATCGGCACCCTGCGCGAGCGACAACATCGGTAGTCATTTCGGTTGAGTTCCCAGCGAAGATCCGTTGGCCGGACTAACATAGCGAGCGCATGCGCTTCCTACATACAGGCGATTGGCACGTGGGCAAGTCGCTTCGGGGCCGCAGTAGAGCGGACGAGCATCGCGCCGTCCTGAGCGAGATCGTCGATGTCGCTCGGGACCAACGTGTCGACGTAGTGCTCGTCGCGGGCGATCTATTCGACACGTCGTCTCCAACGGCGGAGTCGGAGGAGATCGTATATCGCGCGCTCCTCGAGCTCGCGCGAGCCACCGAGTGGGTCCTCGTCATCTCCGGAAATCATGACAATCCGAGACGACTCGAAGCTGTAACGCCCTTGATGCAACTGACGAACATCCGGGTGCTCTCGAGTACCTCGAGGCCCGATGATGGGGGAGTATTGACGCTTCAGACGAAGCGGGGCGCCGCCCGCGTCGCGCTTCTCCCCTTTCTCTCTCAACGGAACATCATCAAGGCGGACGATCTCATGCTGCGCGACGCGGCGGAGCACATTGGCACCTATGCGGATCGCGCCGGTCGCATCATCGCAGCGCTTTGTTCCGACGCGCCGCCGCCGAACACCGTCAACCTGCTTCTCGCCCACGCGATGGTCTATGGAGGGGTCATGGGAGGCGGAGAGCGTGAGGCTCATACGATCTTCGAATACAGCGTTCCCGCGGCGGCCTTTCCCCCTTCGCTCCACTACGCCGCGCTCGGTCACCTCCATCGCGCTCAGAAGATTCCAGGCGCCTGCCCCGTTTGGTACGCCGGGTCGCCCCTGCAGCTCGACTTTGGAGAGTCCGAGGATTCGAAGAGCGTCAACATCATCGAGGCCGAGCCAGCCAAACCGGCTTCGGTCGAGTCCATCCCGCTAGTCTCCGGCCGCCGGCTTCGCTTCATCCGAACGACGCTGGACCGGCTTCCCGCGCTCGCCGCGGAGGCGGGCGATGACTACCTTCGCGTCGAGCTCGATGGGAAGCCGATTCCGGGGCTCGCGGACCGTGTGAGGGAGCTTCTGCCTAACGCGGTCGATGTTCAAGTCGCGACACCACGCGCTGCCTCGTCCGAAACGGAAAGGCCAAAACGCCTCGGGCGTTCTCCGCGGGAGCTCTTTGCGGAGTATCTGAGCGAGCGCGGCGAAGGCGACGAACGCCTGCGCGCTTTGTTCGACGAGATTCTCGACGAGGTCTATGCGCCCGATTAGGCTCGAGCTCGAGGGGTTTACGGCCTATCGGGAGTATACGGTCCTCGATTTCGAAGGTGTCGAGCTGTTCGTCCTCACCGGTCCCACCGGATCCGGCAAATCGAGTCTCATCGACGCGATGACCTTCGCGCTCTACGGAAGCGTTACGCGTTACGCGAATCCGAACCTCGTCCATCCCGTCGTGAGCCAGGGGAAAGTCGAGGCAAAGGTGCGCTTCGACTTCACGCTCGACGGCAAGCTCTATACCGCCGTGCGCGTCGTCCGCAAGACACCCAAGGGAGGCGCGACGACGAAGGAGGCCAGGCTCGAGTCGGGCACGGGCGTTCTCGCGGCGACCGCGGAGGAGGTGTCGCGCCGAGTCAAGGAGCTTATCGGCCTCAACTTCGATCAGTTCACGACTTGTGTCGTCTTACCACAGGGGGACTTCGCACGCTTCCTGCACGAGACTCCGGGCCAACGCCAGGACTTGCTGACAAAGCTTCTCGGCGTCGACCTATACGAAGCGATGGGAAACCTCGCGCGGGTTCGCGAGGCCTCCGCCCGGCGAAGCGCCCAGCTTCACCGGGAAGAGCTCGATCGCTTGAAGGGAGCGAGCAAGGCCGACGAGCGAAAGATCAAGGAGCGTGTGATCCGGCTTCTCGAGCTCAAGAAAGACATCGAGCAAGCCGAGCCCGAGCTCTCCGAGCTTCGTCAGCAGGCAGAGGAGGGGAAAACCGACGCCCGCCGGTTCGAGCAGAATGCCGGGCGCCTGAGCGCACTCGAGACACCGCGGGGCGTTTCCGATCTAGCCGGGAAGCTCGGGCGCGCTCGAAGCGCCCTCGCCGCTGCCGGAAATGCTCGAGCCCGAGCGGATGAGGCCCGCGAGGCGGCCGAAGCCGAGCTCGAGCGGCTTCCAGACGTTCGCGCGCTCGAAGCGTCGCAGCGGGCTCACGCCGAGCTCGCCGAGAAGCGCCAGAAGCTCATGGAGCTCGAGCCGGAGCGAGAGGATGCCGCTCGAGCGCTGACCGACTCACAGGCGATCGTCGAGAAAGAGACCCGCGCCCTTGCGGAAAGCCGCGCGGCGCTCGATGACGCACGACGAAGCTTCTTGGCTCACGATCTCAAGACGCACCTCGGGAGAGGGGATCCCTGCCCGGTGTGCGGGCGCAAGCTGTCAAAGCACCCCGAGCTCTCACGTCCAATTGCGCTCGGAAATGTGGAGCACAACCTCGAATTGGCAACCTCGCGGCTTCGGCAGGCCGACACGACACTTCGGCAATCGGAAAAGAAAGCCATCCTCTCTCGGGAGCGTGTTCGCGCTCTCATGCACGATATCGAGACTCTCGAGAAGACTTTGGAGAAAGCTCCCGAGCCTTCCCTGGTCGCCGAGAAGCTCGGCGAGATCTCGAAGGCCGAAGCGCGGAGCGACTCGCTCAATCATCGAGCGCGCACCGCAACCGCCAAGGAGAAGAAGGCACAGGAGACACTAAAGCGACTGGAGCGTGACGAGAAGGAGGCGTTTCGCCGTTTCGACGAAGCGCGCGACTCTCTCGCTTCGCTCTCGCCGCCCAAGGCCGAGCGCGCGGACCTGGCGAGAGATTGGCAAACACTCGCCGCCTGGGCCCGAGAGCAAGCTTCGGAGCTTCAGGCTCGTGCGGAGGAGTCTCGTACCCACGCCCAGCAGGCCGTGGATACCCAGAAAGCCCGGCTCGAAAACTTTCGACAACGGGGCAGGAAGCTCGAGGTCGAGATCGCGGACGAGCGGCCGCGAGACGCGATCGTCTCCGCGCTCGCCGCCGCCGAGCAAGAGCTCGTCGTCATTCGAGAGGCCATCGATCGCGCCAGAACCTTGCGCGAGAAGCTCGAGGAGGAGCGAGATGCGGCGAGCCTCGCGGGCTCTCTCGGTCAGCACCTGAAGGCAACCGGATTCGAACGATGGCTTCTCGAAGAAACCTTTCGAAGGTTGGTCGATGGCGCCACCGACATCCTTCGAGAGCTATCGAGCGGTCAGTACTCGTTCGAGTACGACGAGAAGCTCAACTTCGAGATCGTCGATCACCGGAACGCCGACGAACGACGTTCGGCCCGCACTCTGTCCGGTGGAGAGACGTTCCTTGCGTCGCTCGCGCTCGCACTGACGCTGGCCGAACAAACCTCCGAGCTCGCCGCCCGAGGCTCCGCCAAGCTGGAGTCGCTCTTTCTGGACGAGGGTTTCGGGACTCTGGACGACGATACGCTGGAAGTCGTTGCCGCGGCGATCGAGGAGCTCGGAGCCCGCGGTCGGGTCGTGGGGCTCGTCACGCATCAGCAGAGCCTGGCGGATAAAATTCCGGTTCAATATCGCGTGAGCAAAGGCCCGGTTACGGCCACCGTCGAGAAGGTTCTTCCCTGACGATCGTATGTTCAAGTCGTTGTGAGTGGCGGCGTTGATCGATTTGCTCGGCGTTTACCCAAGCCTGGCACACGCGTCGCCTTCGAACCGCTTTTGTGCAAGCGGCCACCACTTTCCCTTGACAACTCCCGACGTCGCCTCAAACGAATGCGGTAGCGCGATCCTGAACGTGCCCTGTGGCGCGCAGTGATTGCGCACACGGTGTGCAATCGGTCTGGGAGGTCCGAAAGCCATCTCATGCGATGTTCGTTGAACAGTCGAAAGGCGAGGCGGTCAAAAAACCGCGTGTTATAGTGGAAGCATGAAGCGTACACACGAAATGAAATCGATCTCGGATGGGGAACTGCTCCGCCGTCTATTCTCGGAGCACGAGGCCTATCTGCGCATCGCCGCGGCGCGGGCATCGCGCAAACACCCGATGCTCCTTGCCATGCTGGGCGATGGACGTCTTCACCTGAGCGGCATGGGCAAGCTTGCGCCCCATCTTACGGAAAGCAACGGCGAGACGCTTCTGGGTCGCGCCGCTCACCGGTCCAAACGTGAGATCGAGGAGCTGGTGGCGGAGATTGCTCCCAAGCCCGACGTTCCGCCGGGCATACGCAAGCTACCGAAGCGCTCGAAGAAGACTGCGCCTCCGAAAACGGCGGCGAACGAACTCGGTCCGGACCGAGTTGGCTCTTCAACCACGCCGGAGCCTGACCAGCCTGACCAAGCGGAACGGCCTGCCGAGCGTTCGGTGGTTCAGCCCCTAGCCCCTGAGCGCTACCGGGTTCAGTTCACGGCGAGCGCTTCGCTCCGCGACAAACTCGAGCGTCTGCAAGCGCTCATGCGCTCCGTCGGTACCCGACGGCGACCTCGGGGCGATCATCGAAGAGGCCGTCACGGAGAAGCTCGAAACGTTAGAATCCAAACGCTTTGCCGAGACCAAGGCCCCGCGAAAGAACCTCGAACAGACCGATACATCGCCGTCGTCGCGCCACATCCCGGCCGCGGTGAGGCGCGCCGTTCGTGCGCGCGACGGCGGGCAATGCACATTCGAAGATCAAGAGGGTAGACGGTGCACCGAGCGCCGACGGCTCGAGTTCCACCACCGCAAGGCTTTTGGCCGTGGAGGATCTCTGCGTCGTCTCGATTCGTCGGCGTCGCGAGCGACGCCAAAGTTCGCTCGCTAGATCGAGGGCATAATCTCAGTGCGACCGCGCAGCCGCTCGGCTTCGGTAACTAGCTCGGCCACGACGTCGGGGTAGCTCTCCGCGACATCGAAGCGCTCGCCCGGATCTTCTCCGAGGTGATAGAGCCCGATCAAATGAAGCTGAACGAGTACAGCTTTGCGCCGCTCAACTCGAATCTCAGTCGAATGTCGCTCCCCGTTGCCAGTGAGTAACCGTTCCTCCAACGAACCTCCGTATCCGTAACGGTCGCTGCGATTCGCTCGCTGACGGCCAAGGGTGCACCCTCGTCATCGAGCACCGTGACCTCAACATGGCCGGAGGTCGCTACATCGGCGCTGACGGCCAAAACGCCGGCACGTACGGCTATCGGGCCGGTCGTGACAACCGCTGGTCTACCGTTATCCTGCTGTCCGTATCCTGCAAAACCATCGGGTCTCAATGTAGCCAAGCAGAAAAAGCCGTTCCTCCAGCCGAAGTGATACCCGTCACTGCTGCCGTAGTACAGTCTGATCTCACCTTCGAGGAATACAGGAGTCGCGGCAGCATAGACGCATCCCCAGTCATACGTACCCTCTTCATCGGCGTTCGGAATGAGGGGCGTTCCCTCAGAGACACGGTGCCACGTTTCTGTATCGGGGCTCCAGGTCAATTCCGTCCATGTCCGATCGGCTTCCGCATCATAAAGGGCGAGCAGCCCGAGATACACGCCGGCATGATAGAAGACCGGCATGGCGTAGGTCTGGAATCTCTTCGTCAATCCCTCGAGTACCACTTCACTCCTGGTCCAGTTGACGAAATCCGGGCTGGTTGTCCGGGCCACCTGCCGGCCACGTGCATCGCCCCACCGACGCGTCATCCCGACAAACCGCCCCAGCGTCGGTGCCCAGTACGCATTGTTGTGGGTATCACCGCGGACGTCGGCTTCCGGGCAGGGCAACGCGGGGCTCCAATGAATGCCATCGGAGGAAAACGCCACGGAGAGCATGTCCCCTTTCAAGAATGCTTTGTAACGCCGTTTGGGATCGGGATCGCTCAGATCCTTGAATATGCCTGTTCCGTGAGGGTCGTACCACTCCTGTCCCGTGGGTTGACTTCCACGCCACAAAATATTGTTGGCCGTACTGCCTTCATATTTTACGAGACCGAGCTCAGGCTTGTCCCAGCTGAGACCATCACGGGATGTCGCGTAGCAGATCGCCATTTCGCGGTTCCCGGGCACATCGTACGGAGTTGCGCGTTCTGCAGCGCTCAGGCCCCTCGCTGAATGGTCGACGATGAAAGGGCTGTACCAGCATTTGTAGAGCTGATCCTGCTCGTCATACATCACGTTCGCGTACACGTTATCTATCCGTTTTTCCCAGGGCTTGTCTTCACTGAAGAGGGGATTGCCCGCGTGCTTGTGAACGGTCCCAGGGGTAAGCCTCGCATTGTCGGTGTGCTCGACGTTGCGGGAGTCGATGAGCAGGTATCGATCACGCTCGAGAGCATGTTGGACGGCCGACAGGCGCGGCCTGGAGGCGAACGCGACCAGGCTCACGCTCGCGGTTTGCTTCAGGAAGTCTCGTCGATTAACGGTGTCTCGCATGGCTGATTATGAAGGAAAGTGCGGAGTTTCCTCGACTGGGATAGGGCCTTTTGACCTGGCATCGTAAGCGCTCCATTATACGCACCTCGGATCGGGTTTTGGATAGACGGCGAGGAGTGAAGATGATGCCGGTCAGAATTCTTATCGTGCTTGTGATGGTGCTGTCGGTCGCGTGCGCCCCAGCGGCGGTCGACAAACCCAACGTGCTCTTCATCGCCGTCGACGATCTCAACGACTGGATAGGTGCTCTCGATGGCCACCCGCAGACGCGCACTCCCAACATCGACCGTCTCGCATCACGTGGTGTGCTCTTCACGAACGCCCACACGGCGGCCCCGGGGTGTAATCCGTCCCGTGCCGCCCTCATGACCGGATTGTTTCCGACGAGCTCCGGGGTTTATTTAAACAATCAACCCTGGCGTCCGGTACTACCCGACGCGGTCACGCTCTCCCAGTACTTCATGGCGCATGGTTACCAGGCGTTGGGCGCAGGCAAGATCTTCCACGGCTGGTTCCCCGATCCGGGCTCCTGGAACGAGTACTTTCCTTCGCAGACCAAGAACCGTCCCGACGATCCACTTCCCGACGATCGCCCGGTGAACGGGATACCCGACATCCACCCCTTCGATTGGGGACCCGTGGACGTCGCGGAGGCGGAGATGGGCGACGCCCAAGTCGCCGATTGGGTCATCGGCAAGCTCGAAGAAGAGCACGACGAGCCTTTCTTTCTCGCGTCGGGTTTCTACCGCCCCCATTTGCCGTGGTACGTGCCGCCGGTTTATTTCGATCGTCACCCGCTCGACTCGGTCGAGCTCCCGAAAGTTCTGGAAAACGATCTCGAAGACGTTCCCCCGGCCGGCATCGCCATGGCGAGACGACAGGATCACAAGAAGGTCACCGAGCACGACCAGTGGCGACAGGCAGTTCAAGGCTACCTCGCCTCCATCGAGTTTGCCGATGCCCAAGTGGGTCGCGTGATCGATGCGCTGGAGCAAAGCGCCCATAACGACAACACCATCATCGTCCTTTGGTCCGACCACGGCTGGCACTTGGGCGAGAAGTCCCACTGGCGGAAATTTTCGCTGTGGGAGCGCTCTACGCGGGTGACGTTTCTTGTTGTGGCCCCGGGCGTGACCGAGCCCGGTGGCCGGTCATCACGCTCCGTCAATCTCGTCGACCTTTACCCGACTCTCGTCGACCTGGCCGGACTCCCCGCCCCCAGCGGTCTCGACGGCGTCAGCCTTCGTCCGCTTCTCGAGACGCCGGACGCAAGGTGGGAGCGCGCATCCCTTACCACACACGGGCGCGGAAACCACGCGGTGCGAGGGGAGCGCTGGCGCTACATCCGCTACGCCGACGGATCGGAAGAGCTGTACGATCACGAGGCCGATGATCCCGAGTGGCACAATCTCGCGGGCGATCCAGGTTACGCCGACGTCAAGTCCCGGTTGTCTCGATGGATACCGGAAGAGGAAGCGCCGAACGCTCCCACGCGAGTTCCCTGATTCAGCGGCCGTTCACGCCAACCGCTCGGCGAGACCCGAGGATCTTTCCGCGCTTCTCGCGACCGCGGCCAAGATCGCTCCCCGCGACCCGAGGATCGTGACGGAAGTGCGGGCCCGAGTGAGGGCAGTATACAGAAGCTCTCTGTTGAGTAGAGGATGTGAAGCTTCCGGGAGCACGAGAGCGACGTGATCGTACTCCGAGCCCTGGCTCTTGTGGACCGTAATAGCGTACGAGGTCTCGAGGTCGGCCCCGAGCGCCCTGGGATCGAAGGCAACGAAGCCGTCTCGGTGGGCGAAAATCGCACCGGCGTCGAGCATTAACCCCTGCTCGCCGTTGAAGAGCTCTCGGCGATAGTCGTTTCGCCGCATCATGACCGGAACGCCGAGACTGCCCCTTCGATAGCGCGCATTGACGCGCTCCGCGTCGTGACTTCTCACGCAGAGAATCTGATGGCCTCGAAGCAGGGAAAAAAGCTTCTCGAGTACATCGCCCTCGGGGTCGCCGAACGGTGTCGCGAGGGGTGTCGAGGCCAGCTCCAGAATGGCCGCGCTTCGAACCCTTTCCTGGAACCAGCGCTCGAAGAATCTCGACGAGTCTTCCTCCAAGAGCTCGACGCCCTTGAACCGGACATCCTCGCTGCCTGCACGCGCGACGATACCACTCGAGGAAAAGAGCTCGTCACCGGCTCCTTGCCTAACGAGTGTAGCGACCGAGAGGAGGCTCCTCCCATCGGCTGCGCTCGGATCCATCCGGTAGCTCTTTTTGAGCTCGGCGTGGTTCTTCGGCCTTTGAACGTCGCGAAAGACGCTGCCCGCCTCGACCGATGGAATCTGATCCGCATCGCCAATGAGGACGAGACTCGTACTCGGGGTCAGCGCGGAAAGGAGACGATCCACGAGCTCGACACCGATCATCGAGGCCTCGTCGACTAGCACGATATCCTTCGCGAGGGGGTTTCGTTCGTCGTGCCGGAATCGGCCGCTCCGCGGCGAATAGCCGAGGAGACGGTGAAGCGTCACC
Source organism: Candidatus Marinacidobacterales bacterium (assembly GCA_965247365.1). Lineage (GTDB taxonomy): Bacteria > Acidobacteriota > Vicinamibacteria > Marinacidobacterales > SMYC01 > CBDFHB01. The sequence continues at coordinate 5,179,971 of CBDFHB010000002.1, read as the reverse complement.
GGTTCCGGAGCTTCCTCCGCGAGCCTGCGATCGACGGGCTTCAGTCTCTCGACGGAACGCAGTAGCATAACGAGCGCCTCTTCCATCCGTTTGGCGGCCTTGCCAGTGGGAGCGGTCAAAGCAACGCGCGACATGGGCACTTCGAGCCGCGCGAGGACTCTGAGTATGGCGACGAGGACAGACGTTTTTCCACTTCCGGGCCCGCCGGAGATGGTCGCTATGGGCCGTGTCAGGGCGGTCCGGACCGCGTTTTGTTGTTCTGCCGAAAGCTGCACCGGCCTTCCACGAATCAATACGCGGTGGGCGAGAATCCCGTCGAGAGCATCGACGATGCGATCGAAGGTGAGAAACGTGGGTTTCGTCCGGAACCGCTCAGAGAGGCTCGCCGCGATCCTCGTTTCCTGGCGGAAGGCGCGTTGGTGGTAGAGATAGTCGCCATCTCTAACGAGCGGCTTGTAGTCGTCCGGCCCACCGAGGATCTCGGAAAGATTACCGCTTTCGAGCAGGCGCACCGCTGTCTCGACGAGATCGTCGTCCGCGCCGAGTGCCTTTAGTGACTCTCCGAGGGCTCCGATCGGAAGACGCGTACTTCCGCGCCGGGCGTCGGCAATCGTAGCCACGAGCAGCGCAACGATGGCTTCGCGCTCGGTGGGCGTGGCGCGTTCAACGAGACGAGCAACTTCCCAAGCGCGATAGACGATTTCACGGCCCAGCTCTCTCGTCGCTTCGGTGGCGAGGAGCCATTCGGGGAAGGGCGTGCCAACGGTCCCCAGGGCACCGAGCCGACCGCGGACCGTTCCGAGCGGGGTCAAATTGAGACCTACAACACTCATAGGCGCTCCCGTCGAATCAGCTCTTGATGAAACGCTTGCGTCTCGGACCAGCCCCGGCGATCGAAATGGATGCCACCGTCAGGCATTCCGCGGAGAAAGCAATACAAGACGCCGCCGAAGGACCTCTCGTAGCCTCCCTCTTGCTCGACGCCAATCATCTTCAAGACAGCGAGGGCATAGAGTCTGGACTGGAGGCGATAGTTCCTCTCGACGTGCTCACTCACCGCTTCCGGTGCCCAGTCGGAGAGGGTATCGCTCTTCCAGTCCGCGACATAAAGCAGACCGTCGTGCTCGAAAAGAAGATCGATATAGCCTTTGACATAGCCGCGCTCGACGCGATCGGTCTCCTCAGGATAGGGATAGACGAACTCCACCTCGCGAAGGCATCGCCGGATGTGCGAGAGGCCATGACCCAGGTGCACGTTTCCCAGAGAGATAGGCGTCGTGAGCGCGACATGTACGAGTCTTTGCGCCTCTAGCACGAAGCGCCGTTCGATTCCGTTTCGTTGCATGTAGTAGCGAAAGAGTTTTTCGACGTCGTCGCGTTTCCGCCAAGACTCGAAGTTCGAATCTCTCTGCAGGGTCTCGAAATCGATCGCTTCGAGCACCTCGTGCAGAAAGATGCCCGACGCGGTTCCCCTCGGTAGCGCGCTGGTCGAAGGGCTCGCGGGTTTCTCCGAAGACGCCTGAGGAACGTAGCCTCCCGCTAGGGCCTTCAGTCGGCTGTAGGAGGTTATAACGTGGCCGCGGTGTCGCTCTCGAAGTCCCGCGAAGTCGTCGAAGGTCGGAGGAGCGGAGTCTCGGGGCGGGCGCCACTCGTGGAGCGGCGTCAGAGGCGCTTCGGTGGTCGTCGACTCGTCCGGCACCGGACACGGCAGCTCGATGAGCTCGCAATCGTCCTCGAGCGCCTCGAGCCGTTCGTTGAGCCGAGCGTAGCAGCTCCGATCCGCGAGCTCCTGAGGCAGCAATGGAAGATAGAGGCGTCCCTTGGCCCTCGTGAGCGCGACGTAGAGCACCCGCTGGTCTTCTTCCGCTTGCTCACGTGCCACCGCCGCTCGCGTCTCGTCGTCCGCTTCACTCAGCTTGCCTACGAAGCCTATGCGGGTGCCATCCGCGTGATAGACGTGAACCTTGGGGAGGCGAGCTTTCGAGATCGTGTAGACGAATACGGCCGCCGCCTCGAGCCCCTTGGCCATATGCATGGTCATGACCTGGACCGCGGGACCGTCGCTCGCAAGACGCTGAATGCTCTGCTCGCTGCCCGACGGGAGGCGGCTTGCCTCGACTTCGGCCTCGAACGTGCGGACCAGCTCCGTCAAACTACCTCGTGCCAGATAGGCCTCCTGCAACACGATCTCGAAGAGATGTCGATAGTTGGTCAGGAGGCGCTCCCCGTTTTCGCGGATGAGGAGGCGTCGAGTGAGGCCGCTCTCTTCCAGGATTCGAGGTACTAGGCTCGCGTAGTCTCTCGACTCCGCGAGGTCTCGCCATTCGGAAAGTCGCCCCATCAACGGATGCTCGGCGGGAACGTCCGAGCAACGCTCGAGATCTCGCAGCGACAGTCCGAAAAAGGGCGTCATCCACGCCCGAAAGCGTCGGGAGGGATCTCTCGGGTCCTCGAGCGCGCGAAGAAGGTCGACGACGTGCTCGGCCTCGCGCGTCGAGAAGAGTCCCTCCTGCTTGTAGTGCACGTAGGGGATCGCGAGCTCCGCGAGAGCTCCGCCGACGTCACTCGCTTCGTCATTGGTGCGAGTGAGCACTAAGATATCGCTGAGCTCGACACTCCTTTCGCGCCCCCGCGCCCCGAATCGTAGCGGGCGCTCCGCGAGGGCTCGAATTTCTCTTGCGATACCGTGAAGGAGAGCCTTCTTCGCGTCCTTTTGTGTGTGTCTCGCGCTGTCCCACGAGGGACGTAGCAAGACGAGCGGCCTCACTGATTCAGAACCGCCGCCGGTCAAGCTGAGCTCCGGATTGCCCGGTCGAACGGGGCGGTCGTAGCGAACGTTTCCACTGAAAAAGGGTGTGTCGAGCTTCTGATCGAAGACTCGATTCAGGATGTGGATGAGCTCGGGTGTCGAGCGAAAGCAATCGACGAGCGGTATCACGACGCTTCTTGCGACGACGGCCCTCTTGGCGTTGAGATAAGCATGGACGTCGGCGCCCCGAAACCCGTAGATGGCCTGTTTCGGGTCGCCCACGATGCAGAGGGGATTACCGCCGCCGCCCTCGAAGAAGAGGGATCGAAGGATCTGCCACTGAACTCGGTCGGTGTCCTGAAACTCGTCGACGAGCGCGACGCGATAGCGCGATCGCAGATCGCGCTTCAATCTCTCGGAGTGCTCGCTCCCGAGGGCTTCCGCTACGAGCGTCAGCATGTCTGGGTAATCGACCTCTCCCGATTCGCGTTTCATCGCGCGAAGCCGTTCCCGCACTCTGGGAAGGAAGGCCTGGACGACGACAGCCGAGAGCGAAACTGCGGCGGCCCTGAGCGCGCCAACGGGCTCACGCAGCGCATCGAGCTTGTCGGCGAGATACGAGAGCTCTATAGACTCGAGACGTCCCAGCATCGAGAATGGCGTCGGCTCGTCCAGGGCGGCGCGGAGAGCTCCGAGCATCCTGCGCACCTTCGCCAAAGAGACTTTCGGAACGAGAGTCTCGAGTCGAGTCTCGATACTTCCGAGGTCGGGCAGGCTCCGAACCGCGGACCGAAGGTCTTCGGCGTCGAAGGCCGGTTCGAGCCCTTCGGCGACGCGATGACACTCGAAGAGCAAAGCCTCGAGTTCCCCGACGCGCGAGCCCTTGGTTTGAAGCCAGGCATACAGAATCGGCTCGCTGTCCTCACCCGTGGCGAGCTCCGATCGGAGGAGCTCTCGGAAGGCTCGGCCGAAGAGCGCCCGTTCCTCGACGACATTCCGTTCGAGTGTCTCGAACGGGCGGCCGAAAGCAAAAGCGTATTCTCCTATGAGCGCGTTGCAGAAGCCGTGGATGGTGTGGATCGGAGCCTGGTCGAAGTCCGTCAGGGCGGACATCAGTCGCCCGCGCGCCTGCACGTCGAGACAGAAGCACTGCTCCGGCGGCAACAAACTGGATGTTGTCTCGAGCGTCAAGAGGTGACGAATTCTGGCTCTAAGCCGGCTCCTCAGCTCGGCGGCCCCCTTAACCGTGAAGGTGAGGACGAGAATCTCCTTTATCGAGACTGTACCCGCCACGAGCAAGTCGCGGATCCAATGCTCGATGGTATAGGTCTTGCCCGTTCCCGCCGAGGCCTCGATGACCGCGTGCCCGTACTTGGGAATCTGGAGTAGGGCCTCGGGCTTCGGGTAGCGTGGCACGTCGTTCACTTTGTCAGACCTCGACCATTGAGCGGGACGTCGCCTTCGAGCTCCTCGATGCTCGAAAAATAGAGACCGAAGCGGCGCGCAGTCATGGCGCGGATCTCGGCCTCGGCAGGAGTCGCGTAGTCTTCGGGGTGAGCGACGGGACCGAATCGGGAGCTCGTCTTTTCGGGCGCGAGGAGCTGTCCACCGTGGAAAACGGCCTCGCATGGCAACAAGTAGTCGTGGATTCCGGCGAGCAGCTCCAAGACCAGCCCGTTCAGATAGGCAACGGCCCGGGCTGGCTCGATCGCGGCAAAGCGAAAGACCTCGAGCGAGGCCGACGCCTGTCCCGGTCGAACGTTGATCGCGAGGAAGAACGTCGGCTCGCCACTTTCCGCTCCCGCGCAGCGAAAGACGTGATCGAGAAAACCCCGAAGAGATTCTCGCCTCGCGTGGAAACGCTCGCGGCTCTGGGTCAGAAGGCGCAGCGTCGCTCTCGGCTCGACGACTCGAAGCTCGTTCGAGCCAAACAGCTCGATGCGACGGTCATCCGGGGTAAGCACGAAGGGCTCCTCCCGGGCATTTTCGAACGAGACCTCCCCGAGCTCCATGACGTTCCCGAGAGCGCCGCGCCACGCCTCCAGGATCCGAAGATGCTGTTCGCGCTCGGCGTCGCCGAAAGTTCCAAGGGCGCCGGCACCGCGAAGCTCGAACCTTTCTGAGACCTCGTCGTAGACGGTTCTGCTCGCTCCGCGTCGGAAGACTTCCCTCAGAAGCATCGCGCGATCGAGGGGTCCGATCGCGAAGTTCTCGTCTTCGCGATCCAAAAGATCCTCCCACTCAGAATCGCGCGTTCGCAGCCGGAGCCGCGCGGATCCCTGGAGAGGACATTCGAGGAACTGTCGGAGTGTCGACAGCGACAACGAAAGGGACTTCGGGTGCAGGCGAGACGGTTCTGGCAGCGGAGCCAATCCGAGAGCCGCCGAGACCTCCGAGGGAAGACTCGACCTCAACTCGGTCGCGTCGGGAAGACGGCCTTTCTCGAGGGTGCGGCGGAGGCTCTCTCCCATCCTCCGCGCAGCCTCTTCAGCAGTGGCCTTTTGGCTGATCCGTCTCAAAGCGGGATCATCGTATCGGTGCAGCGGGAAACGCCGGATATCGATGGCCTTCTTCGGCACGTAGCCGCGCTCGAGGGCCTCGCGAAGCTCGAGGACGACCGACGAAGGCTGAATCTCGTCTCCCGTGACCTCGTCGCGCGCCACATGTGAGAAGAAGATCTTTCTGCGTGCACACAAGAGCGTCTCGAGAAACAGGTACTTGTCTTCGTCACCGCAACGGACTTCCCCCGCTCGTCCTGGAGCTTTCAAATCGAGGGGATCGTGAACGTCTTTCCTCGGGAACTGGTTGGCGCCGAGTCCGGCGACGAAAATGATCTCGAATGGAATCGCACGCATCGGGAGGAAGCTCGAAACGACGACACCGTCGACGAGATACTGGCCCCTCTTTCCGGAGAGGGAGGCGATTTTCGACCGAAGAAGTTGCTGCGCGACGGAGTAGCGGACTTTGCGCCCGCCCATCGACATCTTTCCGAGTGAGCTCACTTCGGCAAGGCATCGACGAAGGACCCGATCATCGTCTTCGGAATGAGGCTTCACATAACTCGAGATGAAGGCACTCATGAAGTCCATCCACGAAGGGAGCGTCATCTGCACGCGAGCCGCCTCGCTCGCATCCGAGATGAGCGAGCGAACCAGGAGCCCGAACCAAGAGGCGCTCGCCAGGTGATCGGGATCGGTATCATCGATCACGTAACGGTCGTCCCCGATCGTGAACAAGCGTTCGTCTCCCGATCGCTCGCCGCTCATGAAGCTCCCCAGCGCCAACCGCTTCAGGCCTTGATCCCAGTTGAAGACGTCCTTCTGGACGTAGGTATCCGCGTAGGCTCGACGATCGACACCACGCAAAATGCCGAGCGTCTCGCACCAGGTGACGCATTCGCCCGCCTCGACCCCGGGAAGGCTGGCCAAGACGACGGGATGGGTCACGAAGCTGAGGAGATCCTTTCGGGTGAAACGTCCGAGAGGGATCGCCAGCAAAAGCTCGATGGCTTCGACGACCCGGCTTTCGGCTGCAAGGGGCAAGTCCACGATGTTGTAGGGAATGTCGTGGAGCTCTCCGAATACGGAACCGATGAGAGCCTGGTAGCGCTCGGCTTCGGCGGGAACGAGGATCACCGCGATGTCATTGAAGCGAAGCCTGGTACCGTCCTTCTTCGCAACGTCTCGCGCCATCAGCGACCAAATCGTGGCTGCGATGGTTTCGAGCTCTCGTCGCACATTGGCGCACTCTAGAAAAACGACGCTTTCGTCGTCGGAGACGTCGACGTCCCTCGGCGGGTGGCTACGCTCCGGTTTTCTTAGAACGATGTCCTTTTGAAGCCGGCCCAAGAGCGTATGCGGCAAGGGCTCGCGGATTCGAGGCACGAGCTCACAACCCGTGACGGCGTTCAGCATGCGCAGACCCTCTCGGCCAGGACGCCCCCACTGCCCCAGAGGGTGCATCTCTCCTCGATTCGAAAGCCGGAAAGGATCGTCGACGCTATAGACCTCGCCGGGTCCGAGATCGTGCCCGCGCCGTTCGTAGCGACGCGGCTCGGAAGGCAGGGCGAAGGGCTTCGAGACTGCCTCCCATACTTCCTGACACGGATTGAGGGTATAGACGAAGACGGGGCATCGCTCGGAAAGCTCGGCTAGCGCGTAGACTTGCCCCCGGGGGAGGTAGGAGACCCCGAAGACGTGGGCCGTAGTTTCTGTTTGCCTACCGTTCTCGGCCGTCGTCGTTGGGGGGGCCGATTCCATAACGTGAAGCCAAAGCCAACGTTGCCAGCTCTCCGTGTCGCGGGAGGTTGCATCCCCGACGAAGAGCCCCGCTCGCCAGCAATCGAGTATTTCCGGACGAGATAGCCGATAGTCCTCGAAGAGCCGCACCAGCTTCAGCGCGAGCTGAACGCGGCGTCGATCCGACATGTCGGGGCCCACTTCTCTGGAACGAAGGTAGTCCCGGACCGGTGAGAGCTCGTCGGTCTCGAGCAGCTCGTCGTCGAACATCGCGGCGAGAAGCCGGTCCTGAAGCGTCGCGCGCCCCTGGCCCGCGTCCTTCGAGCCCCCCCCGAATAGCTCTGAGACGAGGCGCACGTCGAGGTGCGCCGCGATCCCCATGAGTCGCGCAATCGCGAGCTTGAGATAGGCCTCCATGTTCCGGTTGGGAACCACGAGTAGGGTCGGGTCGAAGAGGCTCGCCCCCGCGTGAGAGCGCTGGCCACGCAGGTTGTTGACCAGCGCGTTGAGGAGCTCCTCGGTTTGATTGGAGTAGTAAACTCGCAGCACGTCGACGGATCCGGTCGCGTTGCCTCAGCTCGATTGGATGGCGACGAATGGCTACTGTTGATCTTAGCATGCCTGAGGAATGACGTCTGGCACTTGAAGTCTTTGCTCCCTCACCCACCGCCGAGCGTCTTCTTGAAACGATAGACGTTCGCGTCGAAGCAGGGTGTCATTGCTGACTCGAAGCTTCCGCGATGTACTCGTCCACCAGCTCTTCGAGAACGGGAAGAGGCACCGGTCCGTTGAGGAGCACGACGTCGTGAAACTCACGAACATCGAAGGCCTCTCTCAAGGTCTCCTCCGCGCGCCGGCGAAGCTCCAGGATCTTCAGCTCGCCCATCTTGTAGCCGAGCGCCTGGCCGGGCCACGAGATGTATCGGTCGGTCTCGGTCGTAACCTCGTGCATCGATAGCGCCGTATTCGAGGCCAGAAAATCGATCGCCTGCACCCTGGTCCATCCCTTGGCGTGCAAGCCCGTATCCACGACGAGCCGACAGGCCCGCCACATCTCGTAGGTGAGTCGTCCGAAGTTGCTATAGGGGTCGGTGTAGAACCCCACCGAAAGGCCCAGCTTCTCGGAGTAGAGCCCCCACCCCTCGTCGTAAGCCCCGACGCCCGAGTACCGGCGGAAGTTCGGAAGCCCGTCGAGCTCCTGGCGAAGAGCGTTCTGCAAGTGATGACCGGGAACCGCCTCGTGCAACGTCAAAGCTTCCAGGGTGTAGAGAGCTCGGCTCGGGAGATTGTAGGTATTCACCCAGTAGGTTCCGGGTTCTTTTCCATCGATGGGTGCGCCGACATAGCGTCCGGCGGTGTACTTCGGAGCGATGTGATCGGGTACGGGCAGAACGCCGTAAGGCTGACGGGGCAGAGTCCGGAACAAGAGGGGAAGCTTTCCGTCCATCTTCTTGGCGATGAATGCCGCCTCTTTCAGGAGGTCCTCGGGACTCGCCGCGTAGAACCGTGGGTCCGTGCGAAGAAAGTCCAGGAAAGCCAAGAAATCTCCGTCGAAACCGACTTCCTCGATGACCGATTCCATTTCACGTCGAATGCGCGCGACTTCGCGAAGCCCGAGCTGATGGACGTCCTCCGCCGTCGTGTCGATCGTCGTGAACGTGCCGATGAGAAACGCGTAGTAGTCGCGACCGTTCGGGAGCTCCGATGCGCCGAGTGTCGTCCTGGCGCCAGGAACGTAGTCGTTCAACATGAAGTCGAGGAAGGCGCGATAGGCGGGAACGACCGCTTCGCGGATAGCGGCCGAGCCGGCCGAGCGCAGTCGGGCCTGCTCCGTTTCCGGAACGGTGCTGGGGAAGCGATCGAACGGAGGATAGAAAACGCTCGTCGACGGGTCCTCGACCACGTGCGCCTCGATGGTAGCTTCGTAACCTTCGAGCACGACCTTGGGTACGGTGATTCTCAAACGAAGGCCCTCCCGCATGAGCCCGATATGTTGCTCCACGTAGAGTGGGATGGCCCGCAAGCGCGCGACATAGTTCTCGTAGTCCGCGACCCTGTCGAGCGGGACCCGACTCGCGAGTCGGGAGAGTCCGATGTGAAATCCCGAGTCCGCGTTGATGGGCAGGAGATATCCTTTGAACTCGAAGTCTTTGACTCCGTCCTCGAGCTGCCGGCGGAAGATGTCGTAGTTGACCCGGTTGCTACGATCGAGCGACTGCGGGTCCAGCGCATCGAGCCGGGACAGAACATCTCGATGGTAGCGGGCCCGTCTCTCGTGGTCCTGGATTGCCACCGAGGGCAGCCGATCGTCATAACGCGGGTCTCCGACGGATGTGGCGAGCAGCGGGTCGAAGCGAAGGCGGAACTCCCATTCCTCTTCGAAGAGCTCGGAAAGCTCCGGAGGCTGGGCGACCGCAACCGGGCCGAGAGCGGCGATGGACAAAGCGACTGCGATGCATCGAACGAGTGACATCGATTATGACCCCGTCGTTTTCGTCGTTATGAGCAAGACGAGCATTGTAGCTCTTAGGCATTGACAGCGCTCCCGTCGGGACGAAGAATGAGTCTCCTGGGTGAAGGAGGGGAGAGTGATGGTGGCGAACGACGAAGCTTCTGTGGCGCGCCGCTATCACGAGCAAACGAAGCACAGCCCCGAGAGCGTGCGGCGTGACCAGCACTTTCTCGACTGGGACAATCAACCCCGGCCGTCCAAGCTCTATCGTGGGCTAGACGAGGTCGCGCTTCCGTCGGTCGAGACTCGCACGGGACCCACGGCCCTCGACGTACTGGAAGGCACGGAGGGGGCGGTTGAGTCGCTGACTCTGGAGTCGCTCTTCCGCGTGCTCTTCTACACGGCGGGTGTGACAAAGCGACTCCGCCATGCGCGCGGAGAGATGGCATTTCGGGCGGCCGCCTGTACGGGCGCTCTATATCACGTCGAGCTCTACGTCGCGACCGGCGAGCTCTCGGGGCTCGACTCCGCTCTCTATCACTACGGGCCGACGCAGCAGGTTCTGTCGCCTCTTCGTCTCGGTGATTGGCGAGCGCACCTGGCCGAGGCGGCGGGGGGCGAACCGCACGTCGCAAGGGCAGAAGCCGTCCTCATACTGACAACGACGTTCTGGCGCAACGCCTGGAAGTACCAGGGGCGCGCCTACCGCCACGCGTTCTGGGACAGCGGGACGATGCTCGCGAATCTCTTCGCGGAGGCGGGCTCGCTCGAGCTCCCCCATCATCTGGTTGTCGGGTTCGCTGACCCACCGGTGAACGCGCTCCTGGACGTCGATCCCACCAAGGAAGCGACAGTGGCCCTCATCGCCATCGGCGAGGGTCGCACCGAGGCGCCTCCCGTCCCTTCAGCTCCGGAGCCTTTGGTCTACGCAACGGAGCCTCTGTCTCCGAGTGAGGTGGACTATCCACTCATCCGCGAGATGCACGAGGCCTCGTCGCTTGCGAACGGAGTGGAGGCTCGTCTTTGGCGCGAGCGGCCTGCTACGTCGTCCTTCGGTACAAGGGAGAGCGGAGCTTCTCTCGTCCCGTTGGAATCGGACGCTCGAGATTCCGACTCGATCGAGCAGGTGATCCGAAGGCGCGGCTCGTCGCGACGCTTCGAGCGGGCGCCGATTGAAAGAGAAGCCCTTGCGACGATTCTGCACGCCGGAATCCAGCGCGTTCCAGCGGACGTGCTTCCCCCCGAGACGACGTTTTGTGACGCCTACGTGATCGTGAATGCCGTCACGGGTATATCCTCCGGTGCCTATGTCTATCACCCGGAATCGAAGTCTCTCGAGCTTCTCCGCGAGGGCGATCTTCGATCGCACGCGCGCTTCCTCGATCTCGAACAGGATCTCGCCGGCGACGCGGCCGTCAATGTCTACCTGCTCGTCGATTTGGAATCGGTCCTCGAGCGGTGGGGGAACCGGGGATACCGCGTGGCTCAAATCGAAGGGGGGATTCTCGGGGGGAGGATCTACCTGGCGGCCTATGCGCTCGGTCTAGGGGCCAGCGGCCTCACCTTCTACGACGACGCGGTCACGAGCTTCTTCTCGCCTCATGCCGACGGGAAGGCGGTGATGTTTCTGACCGCGATCGGCGTTCCCATGAAACGCCGCGTCCTTTTCCAGAGCTAGTTGCGCACTAAAGTTTAACGACGAGTCCGCCCACGAAGTGCACCTGCCAAAAAGTCGAAGCGCTTGTGAAGCTCGCACAGCCGAAGACGCCGCAGGCGAGTTCCTCTTGCCGGTCCCCCGCCCGGGTGCCGAACACACGCGCGTCGAAGCGGAAACCGAGGCGATCGCTGAAAAACGTCTTGAACCCAGCGCCGAGCGAGAAAGAGAATTTCGTCAGGCTGGAGGCGTTGGGAAGGTCGGGGTTGAATAGCGAGACGCCCGCGCCCGCTGCCGCATAGCCGCTGAATGTCGGGTCGCCGCCGCCGTAGAGAATGCCGCCGTGGATGTAGTCGATCCCGAGGTCGAAGAGCTCGTCGCCCGCCGCCGTCGATGACGGCAAGTTCTCCGCTCCCTCGTCGGGATTGACGATGAGCCGTTCACCTTCCACCACTTTGGACCCCTGATGAGTCCACTCGACCTCGAGCTTCAAGCTGTCTGTGAGCCCCACATCGAAGAACACCCCGTAGCTGGCGGAATTCTCGACCTCGAGAACAAGGTTATCGGCCTGCTCTCCGATTCGGAATGCGCCCTGGGTCCGGAGCCCGAAGAAGGGAGTGATCTCAATCTTGGGCTGCGCGACGGCGGTGCCGACAGAGGCGGCCAAAGCGATGAGAACAGCGAACGGTACGAGCTTGCGCGACATGAGGGGTTTGGTCTCCTTGGGGTTGTCCTGCATACACATCTCTACGTGACACCTCGCCGATAGGTTCGATTGGGGGGCGTACTCACGCTGCCGGGGAGCGGCCCCTGCGGCCCGCCACGAGCCCCTCGATCAGACGCCGCGAGCTCTGTGCCACCTCCTCGACCGCCTGGTCGAAGGTAGCCTGATTGGCTTGGGAGGGACGATTAAAGCCGCTGATTTTCCTCACGAATTGCAGCGCTGCGGCTCTGAGCTCTTCGTCCGTCGGCGTACCGTCGGGCCGGCGCAGGCGCTTGATGCTTCGACACATGGCCGAAGTCTATCTCATTTCTGGGCAGTTTCGGGTGGGAGGGGTCGGACGACGAGAACCCCGCTTCTCTCGGGTCGTCTCAGCAAGTAATCCTTGACGTCGGTGGTCGTAATCACGACGCGCCGATGGTAGCTGGAGGCGTGAAGCAGTCGCGCCTTGCCCCCGGACCAATGGACGAATCCGGCGTGATAGACGAGGAGGCCGGGGCGCTCCCTCACAAAGGCGACGAGATCGCCTTCCCGAAGCGTCGACAGAATGGTAGGGGCCTGTTCGCGGTCGAGCACGGCGACGGGAGTCGCGCTCAACCTCGCCTCCGCCAAGGCGAGCTTTCGATGAAGCTCGGCGGTTTCGGCTGTCGGAACCAAGGCCCGCTGGAGCTCCCGGCTCGTAATATAGAAGAAATCCCGGTTGACGGGCCTCCCGCCCAGCTCGGGCGTCAAGTCGCGAACCCTGTGTCTCGCCTCGTTGTCTCCGATCCAATCGGTGAAGTAGTGGAGGCGCGACGCGTAGTCGCCGATATCTCCGCCACGATAGCGGGAAGCGATGAGCTCGCGCTCGAAGCAGGAGCCGGTCGCCCTCCCACTCCATCCACAACGCGCCACGGCGACACTCGACTCGATGAAGGACACGCACTCGAACTGCTCGAGGCTAACGCGAAGGGTCTCGTCCCCCGGTGGCGGAACGATCTCCTCGTATCTCACGCCGTGCTTTGCCGCTGCGGTTCGACCCAGGTACTCACCGAAAGGCTCTCCGGCCCGCGGCGGGCCGACGGTTTGGTACCAGCGCTGAAGCGTTCGGCTCTGATCGCTCGTGAGCCGGGTGCGATCGTCGCTCGAAACGAGGGAGCTCGCGACGAGAGCAATCCAGGCGACTGAAAAAACGAGACTTCCTTTAGTCAACATCGAAAACGTGTCTCACTGAGGTTATCGGGGAGGGCGCCAGGGCGCAAGTTGCTCGCCAGCGAAAATGGAGGTACATTCTCGCCCGTTCGTGCTTCGGCAAACGAGCATGGAGCACAGGGGGTGGCGTTTCGTTGGGAGGGGCGCCACGTAAACTTTGGTTTGACCTCAGGTTCGACGAGGCGGCTCAGTGTGCGGGCAAGAGTCGAGTCCCCGACCCCGTCAAGCCAGTGAAATCCCGTTGAGCGGGTGCTTGGGGCCCGCCGGGGGGGTGGTACGTGGATGATTATCTCGGGCACCTGCGCGAGTTTCGGCGAATTCTCCGGAACATCGAGTCGCAGACCGTTCATCCGCTGAACCGCGAGACCATCGTCGCTCTCTCCCAGAAGCTCGACCGCGACGAGTCTCAACTGAACGCGGATCGCTTGGAGCGATCCATACGGGCCACCGTAGAGGCGACGGGCTCTCTCGAAGATCTGGAGCACTACCAGCAGGACGTGATGTCCGTGTTCCACGAGATCATCGCGAGGAAACGTCGAGAGCTCGAGCGGGAGCGTTTCCGCAAACTTCTCGATCAATCGGGTGAATCGATTCTCGTCGTCGATCCCTTCACGGGTCGTTTTGTGGACGTGAACTAGACCGCGGCGCGCCTGCTCGGCTACTCTCGAGACGAGCTTCTGGAGCTCTCTCTCAACCATATCGAAGTGGGCCTGCCGCTCACGTCCACCAGCGCATGGCAGGACTGGGTCGAGGGATTGAGGGGCGCTACCGAAGTGCTCTTCCTCGAGGGCGTGCATCGGCGCAAGGACGGATCGCGGTATCCCGTGGAAGAGTCCGTGGGACTCGCGGTCGTCGACGGTCAAGAACTCCTTCTGGTGGCGTCGCGAGACATTACGGATCGGAAGAGGTCCGAGACGCGACTTCGTCGGCAGTGGGCGTTTTTCTCTCGACTCGTCCACCGGAGCGTCGACGGCATCATGGCGTTCGACCGCAGCTTCAATATCACCTATTGGAATCCGGCCATGGAGCGGATTCTCGGAGTACACAAGAACCAGGTGCTCGGCAAGAACGCCTTTCAAATGTTGCCCCGGCTGAAAGAGCTGGGGGAGGATCGCTACTTCCGCGACGCGCTCGCGGGAACGACGTCATCGTCACGGAACCGGCCCTATACCCACGCGGAGACTGGGAGGCAGATCCACTTCGACGGTCACTACTCCCCTCTAACAGAAGAGACGGGGGAAATTCTAGGTGGCATCGGCATTCTCCGTGACGTCACGGAGCGCCGCGAAACGCAAGTTCGCCAGGCCCAGGATGCGATGGTTCGCATGGATCAGCAACGGCTGGCCCAGCTCGAGGTCGAGCGGCGTCTCGCGGGAGAGATCACGGAGCTGAAACGAGAGAACGAGAAGCTCAGCGAAGCAAGTCTTCGCTCTTTCGAGAAAGAGGAAGTCAAAGTCAGCGAGCGCGTCGAAGGTCTGGAGCTCCTCGCGGGAGGCATCGCCCGTGAAGTCGCGCCTTTGATGGCCGGAATCCTGGGACAAACGGGTGTCGCTCTCGCCGAGCTACCCGTGGACTCGCCGCTTCGCCGCGGGGTGGAAGAGATAGAGGAAGCGGCGCTCTCCGCGAACGCCCTCGCCTCGATGCTCTCCGCTTTTTCCGGCAACGGGAGGGCCGACACACATCGGGTCCAGCTGGACGATCTGCTGGTCGAGCTCGAGCACTCTCTGCGCTCGACGCTTTCGGCGAACGTGACTCTGAAGCTTCCCGAGTTGCCCGGTGAGGCTTCGCCTTTGCCCCTCGTCCGCGGCGATGCTCGGCACCTTCGCGAGATGGTACTCGCGCTCGTGCGGAATGCTTCCGAATCGATGGGGGACACGGGTGGCGAGATTCGCATCACTACCGGGGTCACGGAAGTCACCGCGGAGACTATGGCGCAAGCCTATCTTGGCAAAGACAAGCTCGGCGGTAGCTACGCCTTTGTGGAGATCGACGACAAAGGGGAGGGGCTCTCAGAAGAAGAGCGAAAGAACATTTTCGTACCTCTCTTCACGACGAAGTCCGGACATCGCGGCCTCGGACTCGCCATGGTCCTCGGCGTGCTTCGCGCGCATGGAGGCGCCATGATCGTCGAGAGTGCGCCCGGAGAGGGGTCGAGGTTCCGCTCGCTGTTCCCGATTCCCTGATCCCGTTTCTCATCGTCAGGCAAGCGGCTTTCCCGCAAGGAGCGCCGCGTCCGGTTTGGACGAGACGAAGCGCCGTAGTTCCGATACAATGGCTGCCCATGGCGGACCCCGAGCTCGTCGCGATCCTGCGCCAGGGCACCGAGGCCTGGAATCGGTATCGGGAGGAGCACCCGGAGCTATCTACCCCGGATCTTTCCCGGTCGGAACTTTTCCGGCCTCGACCTGGGAGAGGCGGATTTGCATGGCGCCAACTTGACGAGCGCCAACGTGTCGGAAACCCGTCTCGAGGGCTCGCTTCTGAGCGATGCCAAGCTCGCGCAAGCGAACGCGAGAAAGGCCTGTTTCGACGGCGCCACCCTTCACCGCGCCCGCATGACGGGCGCCGACCTCCGTGAGGCCTCCCTGGTCGAGGCGGATCTGACGGGTGCCGACTTGACCCGAGCGAGTCTCGTGGCGGCTCGACTTACCCGGGCGAACCTGTCCGGGGTTCAGCTCCAGATGGCCAATGCGTCCCGGGCCGTATTCGACCGAGCGCAGCTACCCGTCGCGAACCTCAAGGGGGCCATCTATTCGGCGGCTAGCCTGGAAGGAGCGAAGCTACCGGGAGCCAATCTGGAGGGGGCCCGCATGTCGATGGCCAACCTTCGGCAGGCCGATTTGACCAGGTGCGAGGCCTCGGGAGCCTACCTTCGACAGGCGATCTTCTATGAAGCCAATTTGACGGGCGCCAGCTTGAATCGAGCCGAGCTCACGGAAGCGGATCTCAGTCGCGCTCAACTGCCGCTCGCGGAGCTCGAAGGCGCGGTGCTGACTCGCAGTCAGTTGGGCGGAGCCGATCTGAACCAGGCGAATCTGAGCCACGCCTGCTTGAAAGAGGCTGACCTGTCTCGTGCCGATCTCACCGGAGCACGCCTCGTGGAAGCAGATCTCGCTGGAGCGAACTTCGGAGGCGCCAAGTTGATTCACGTCGATTTGTCGAGAGCGCTGCTCATCGACTGCAATCTCTCGCAAGCGATCCTAACCGACTGCCGCCTCGACGACATTATCCTGAGAGGCATCCGCGACGAAGGCCTGATGACGTCGAACTTGTCTCTAACGCCGGCGGCGGAAGCAGCGGTCCTCGTTGACGATCTCGCGATGGTCGCGCTGATGGAGGCGCTACTGGGGCAATCCCGCTGGCGCGAACTGATCTCGCCGAATGCGCTGAGGGTCGTTCTTTTGCTCGGACGGTTTCCGGATTGGCGGAGGCCGCACCTGGACGCCATCCGAAGCGCGCTGCGCCGACGGCGCTATGCACCCATCGCGATCGATCTCGAAAAACCCATAGGCGTCAGGCTTCGGGGTTTCATTCAGAACCTTGCTCATGTTTCGCGTTTTATCGTCGCGGATCTCGCTGGAAGTCGCGAGTTCATGAAGCAAATCCAGCAATTCAGCTTCGCCATCGAGGACCTACCGTTCCAGGCGATCATGCCCGAAGGGGAGGACCTCGGTGAGCTCCCCGGCCTGGCGGAGCTTCACCCTTACCGCTATCGGGACACGGAGCATCTGATCGAGACCTTCGGCAAGAGCGTCCTCGGCCCTCTCGAGCAGAGGCTCGAAGCCGTGCCGTGAGGTTCTGCTCCATCGATGGCTCACGTTGAGCGTTACCTTTCGATGGGCACGCGTCGCTGGCTTATCGTCATACCACTTTTTCTCGCGACCATTGCCTGCGATCAAACGACGAAGCGCTTCGCTGCGGAGACTTTGACGGCGACCATCCCCTACTCCTTCTTCGGAGGCTCGGTCGAGCTTCTGTATTCCGAGAACCAAGGGGCCTTTCTTGGTATGGGCGCGCATTTCGCATCTGGAACGCGCTTCTGGCTGTTCACCGTGGGCGTCGCCCTTCTCTTGCTCGTTTTCGTCTCGAGGATCGTTCGAGCGTCCAGCATCCTGGAGCTCGTCGGTTGGTGTCTAATCGTCGCGGGCGGGGCCGGCAACCTCATCGACCGCGTGCTCCACGACGGCCACGTGATCGACTTCCTTCGTGTCGGGATCGCGGGTTTCAGGACGGGAATCTTCAATCTGGCTGACACCGCCATCGCCCTCGGCCTTCTGTGCCTGTTTCTGTCCGCCGTGCCCAGGAGGTTGGCGGAGCCGGTCCCACGGGGGACTGCGTCCGGCTCGAGGATTTTGTAGAATGGCCTCGATGGTCATCCTGAGAAGACTGCTCAAGGGGGTTTTGCTTCTGGCGCTGCCCCTGGGAGCCGCGAACCAAGAGGTCCTCGTCGATGCGCCCTACGTCGTATTGACGGGATACACCCGCCACGAGCTGGAAAAGCTATCGTACCTGTCGGAGCCGGAGCTCGAGCGACGTATCGGCCTCGCGCAGGTACCGGGGGGACTGTCCGGTGCCCGAGGTGCCCGCGGACGCTCTACCCACGCGATTGCGAGCTATCTCGGCACCAGACGTTGGGGTCCGAACGTGACCATTGCGTTGGGCTACCTCAGGGAGTACGTTCCCGCGCTATTCCTGCAACGTGAGGCGGACCCAGCGGACATCGCCGCCAACTACGCGGGTGTGGCCTACGCTCTGGCAGAGCTCGAGCGTGGCCGCTAGGCTCTCCGCCCAATCGAGCGCGGAGCGAAGCTCGCAATGAATCAAACGTCCACGAGGACGCTTTCCGCCGCCTGCGTCCTGGATTGCCCGGACACCTCTCTCGACGTTATTGCAGTCTAGAACGCGTAGCCGAAGGCGAAGTGCCAGCGGGAGGTGCTTGCGTCGTCGTCGGGATTGAGGACACGTGCCCAGTCGAGCCGGATGGCACCGAAGGGCAGGACGAATCGGATCCCGGCACCGGCACTGTGCTTGAGCTGGCTGAGGCTGAACGCCTCCGCTCGACCGAAGACGTTTCCGGCGTCCCAGAACACGCCTCCCGCGAGAGCTTTGTAGATCGGGAAGCGAATCTCCTGGTTGAAGACCGCGACGGCTTCTCCACCGATGAAAATCTCCTCGCCCGACTCGAGGATGACCGAGGGGCCCAGCGTATTCTGCTCGAACCCGCGCACCGAGTTGGCGCCGCCGGCTTGGAAGCGATCTTCGATCAGAAGGAACTCCCTCGAGCCATTTGCCACGCCGAGCCGAATGGCCGATGCCCAAACGATGCTCTCCGTCAGGGGATAGTAGTAGAACAGCTGCCCGTAGAGTCGGACGTAGGTGAGGTCAGCACCCCAGATCTCGGGTGTGTATTGAGCGGTGACATTCCAGAACCGTCCTCGCGTCGGGTTGGCGAAACTGTCCCGGTGATCCTCGATCAACGATATTCCGAAGCGCGGCCGGTTGGTATCGAAATCGAAGACCTTGCCGTCCTCGGAGATCGTGTCCCCGAAGAATCGGGAGATACGGACGTTCCACTGGAGCGCGAATCGGTCGTAGCGATTGTTCCTGAGCTTCTTGGAAGCTGACGGCACGAGCGCGCGTGTCGAAACCCGCGACCTCGAGGCGATCGATCTCTCTCTCGCTCTCGAAGATGAGCTCCGTGATGAGCCGCCTTCGAAAGAACGTGGGCATTCGAAACGTGCCGCGAAATAGGCGATGCCGCTCCTGTACGAAGGCCGAGAAACCGATGTTCGTGCCTCTCTTGAAGGCGTTGATGAATGTCGCTCTGAGAACTCCCTCCAGTCCGGTGGATTTCGGCTCGAGCTCCTTGTCCGCGGATTGGTCGCTCGTGACGACGTTGTAACGGAGTCCGTAGTTGACGTCGAGGTCCGCGCGCTCGACGACTTGAACGACGACGTCCTGCATTTCCTGGCCGCTCTGCCTCGAGTCGGTGCGAACGTCGGCGGAACGAAAGATGCCGAGATCGTAGAGCCTCTTCTGCGTCTCCTGGAAGTCTACTATCCGAACGGGACCGCCGGGGTGGAACGCGAGCTCGTTCAGGATCACGGAATCTAGCGTCTTGACGTTGCCGACGACGCGGACCCCGGCGACCCGAACCCGAGTCCCCTCGTCCACTATCAACTTGACGTGAAGTCCCGAAAAGGTTCGTTCGACCTCGGAGCGCAGGCGAACGTCGGGAAAGCCCTCGTTTCGATACAAGGTTCGAATCGAGGTTTGCCCCCTGCGAATTGTTCGGAAGTTGACCGGAGCACCCTGTTCGACTCCTAGCTCCTCCACCAACCGCTCGGCGTCGAAGGCCGACAGCCCCTCGAAAGTGATATCGGCCACCCGTGTGATGGCTCCTTCGTCCACAACGATCTTCACCCGCAGGATTCCGTCATCGAGGCTCGTGGTCGGCGGGGAGATCCTAGCGTCCAGGTGACCATCGGTGGCGTAGCGGAGTCGAAGTCCCCGCTCGAGCTCGCTGGGCCGCTCGAGCAGGCTGAAGAACTCTGGAGTCTTGGGGCTCGGCAGAACCGCACGAAGGCTCTCTTCGTCGCGAGCCTCATTGCCCTCGAAGGAGATCTCGACTTCCTCTCCCCGTGGTCCGCGCTCGAGCTCGAACACGACTCGCCGAAGCTCGCTCTCTTCTTCGATGCGATGGGTCAGACGTGCGCCGTAGTAGCGATCCGCTCTCAGCCGCGCGAGCGCGCTCCCGGTGATTTCGACGACCAGGAACTCCTCCGGGATGCGGCCGTCCCAGGCTCGCTGGACCATCTCTCGAACTTCCTTGCCGGGGTCGTCGCCCTCCCACAAGAGCTCGATACGCTTTCCAGTCTCGACGAGCAAAGTGACGTCGACCTCGGCCTCGCTCTCCCGAACTTTGGTCTCGAGGTCTACCACGGCCCCGAGGAACCCGTCCTGGACGAGCGATGTCTGAACCCTTTCGGCCTCGTCGCGGGCTTTCCAATAGTCGTAGCGATCCCCGCGGCGAATCTTGGAGCTCCGGACAAGGATCGGATCGCCACCCACGATGTCGAAAGCGGCGACGCGTTGGCCTGCCCCGCGTGACGCCGTCTCCCGCTGGGCGCGTCCCCGGACGTCAATATCGAGTCTCTGGGAAAGACCGACCGAATAGTCGCTCGCGTTCTCCTGGATTCCCCGGAGCCAAATGTTGTGAGCGAGCCGGTAGTCCAGAATCCACATGCGCCGCTCGGCATCGTCGAGAGCGATCGAATAGGTGATGGAAAGCCGCTCCGTTACGGGAAAACCGAGGCTGAGGCGCGACGTCGGATCGGCTTCCTCGGACAGGATGAGCGGCCCCGCTCCCGGAGGAGGGCCGAAGGAGATCAGATCACCGAGACCGTCGTGCATCAAATTGGCCATCGAGGACATCATCCAAGTCGATGCCATCTACTGACCGCCTTCGCTGGCGTTCTCGAGCGTCCGGCCCGTCACGAGCAGGGAAGCGAGGTCGCCTTCGGTCAGCTCGGGGTTGTCGGGCGCAGTGAGACGCGTTCCTAGATCGTCCACGTCGCCGTCCACGTCGATATTGATGACCGTGGATCCGACTCGCGTCACGGCGAGCACTGTGATTCTAGGTGGCACCACGGGAGCACCGGTCAGATCGATACGACCTTGAATGACGTGAAAGCGATTGTGACCGACGTTGAAGGCGCCGTTGGGAACGAGTGTGACGATGCCGCCGAGCTCGGGGGATGCCGGCGTTCCCAAGATCGAAACGCTTCCCTGAACCTCGAGCTCGGCCGTCGAGTTCTCGATACGAATGTTGCGCTCCGTGCCGATGACGAGTGAGAGAGCCAATCGGTCCGCGAACCTGTTCTCGGCCGTCGGATCCCTCGTGGAAAGACTTTGTGCGTCGAAACCCTAGGCTTCGTCCTCGAACTCCCTCGTGAAGAGCCCGCGATCGACGACCAGCGTACCGGAGAGCTCGAGCGCATCGCCCGGGTTCGCGAGCCGAATGTCGCCCGAAACTTGGGCGCGCAAGCCCTCCATGACTTCGAGGGGAACATCGGCCGCCATCGCCGCTAAATTCAGTCGCGGTCGAGCCGGGTCGGACCAATCCAACGTTCCCTCGCCTCGGAGGCTTCCGCTCCCCGCTCTCGCCTCGACCTTCTCGAGGGCGATGGTCGAGCCCGACAGCTCCAAGCGCGCTCTTGCCTCCGTCACCGAAAAGGCGGGTCGCGCCAGGCGAAAGTGCCCGTCTCTTAGGTCACCCTCTCCCTCCAGGGAGAGCGTCACGCCGTCGTATTCGACGCGGGCCGCAACGTCGGCCGCGCCCCCGACTCGCAGGCCTTGCTTCGCGAGCGCCGGGTTCAGGAGCGCGAGATCGAGATGTCCTGTCCCGCTGGCGGAGAAGGATATCTCCTCGTCGAAGCGTAGCGAGTCGAGGCTCATAGCGAACTTGCCACCGTCTCCTTCGAGATCCAGCTCGGGGATACGGAGCGTCCCTTCAGCAAGCGTCCAAGGCGTTGGTCCCGACAGCTCGATCATCGAGTCTGGCCCCTGCGCGCGGAGCTCGTCGATGCGTCCCGAGCCTTCGAGAGCCGCCCAGTCGAGCGCCGGCACGTGGATCGTGCCGCCGGCACTCGCTACCAGCGAAAGGCCTTGGAAGGCGTCGGGGAGGAGCGGTTCGAGCTCGATACGCTGTAGCTGCCAGTCGATCGAAGCGACGCCCGCTCTCGCCCCAAGGGGCGCCTGTCCGGTGATCTGGAGTCGTCCGCCGAGCAGCGCTGCCGTCATGGAAAAGCTGGGCGGCGTCGCTTCTTCGGAGCGTAGCGAGACGTCCAAATCGCTCCAGGTGATCTGATCGAAGCGTCCGAAACCGTCTTCCAGCAGGAGACTGCCAATGACGTCGGGACCCGACGCCCGACCCCGAACGCGGAGCTGGGCTCGGCCCCGTCCACCAATCTCGAGCTCTTCGTACAAGAGCTCTAGAAACTCGAGGCCGACGTCTCCTTCGATCGCGAGGTCGTAGGACTCCTCAGGGTCGAGCGGGATGGATCCGTCGATCGAGGCCCGATTGCGGACGCCGCGGATCTCGAGCCCCTGGACCTCGAGCGAGGCGAGGCCACCCTCGACGACGAAGGGTGAGGCCTCCGCGCGGGCGAGCTCGTAGTCGCCCAATAGGCTCGTGAACGACGCGCGATATCGAAGCGTCTCGGGCTCCCGCAGCGGAACCTCGAACGCGAGGGTTCCATCGGCGCTCCACTCCGCCGTCTTCATGCCGGAGTGCTGGAGCGCCTCGGCGATCTCGCTCAGCGGCAGAGCGGAGAGCGGGACTTCGCATCGAAGGACATACGGCTCCGACAGGGGGAGGATGCCGCTCAACATCGGAGTGCCGTCGGCGCGACGCCCGGTCAGGCGAACCGCATCCATGTCAGAGACCGCTGCGATCGCGAAAGACGGGAGCGTAGTGTCGTGCAGCAGGATTTCGCTCGCGCGAAGCTCTGCTCGTCCAGCGAGCTCTTTGATGGGGCCTGCTAGATCGATATCGATCGCGACGATTCCTTGCATCGGCTCGGGAACCCGCAGCCCGAAGACCTCCAGCTCCGCGGAAAGCTCGGGCTCCTTAGCCGGTCCTGTGATACGCGCCCGGCCCGAGAGGCCGGTTTCGGCGGTTCCGATGGCCGCAATGGTTGGAAGATCCAGAGATCGGATGTCGACGACGAGGGTCCAAGCACCCTCGTCGCCAAGAGGGATCGAGCCAGCCGCCGTCACGCCGCCGTCCCCCGGTTGGACGAGGCTCAGCGTCTCGAGCTCGATGGAGTCGAGGGATCCGGTCAGAGTCGACGCGAAGAGAAACGGTAGGGACTCGATTCTGAGCTCCTCACTGGTGATGGAGCTGCTCCATCGCGGCTCTCGGAAGCTCCCGCCGACGTGACCTCGAGCACCGATGGGACCGGAGACCGTGAGATGCAGGTCGGACACGAACCTACTCGCGAGGGTCCCGAGGTTTGACACCTGGGCGTCGTAGTCGAGCTCGGTCCCGCCGTCCAACGTGACGCGACCGTCCAGAGCCAGCTCGGTTCCGAGCGCAGGCAGGGCCGTATCCGGAGCGTTCACGGCAACGACACCTGAATCGAGAGCCAAGGCGATCGTCCCGACCGCGTCTCCCGAAAGCCGCAGCTCGGCCTCACCCGTCGCTCTGGATAGATTCCAGTCGGGAATCGCGAGATGCAGCTCGCCACCGACGCGGCTCGCGACGGGGAGCTTCGTGTCGGTCAGCGCCTCGGCCGCCGCTGTCGCATCGATACCCTGCATTTGGAAATAGAGGTTGCTCGTTTCCGTCGTATCGAAAGGGATCTGGGCATCGAGAAGCGCCGTCCCCCGAAACGCTCTGGCCGTCAAGGGCTGCAGTGCGAGGACGTCCTCGGTGATGTGGGCACGCGCCTCGATCTCGGTCACGGTGACTCCCGCAATCTGGATCCTCTCGGAGCGGAGCTCCGCCTCGACGACCGGAGAACCGTGCTCGATGTGAGCCTGCGCCTCGCCCGAGAGAACCCCTTCGAGGCTCAGCTCCTCGTCGATGAGGCGGGCGAGGGCGCCGTCGAGCGCGAAGCTCAAATCGAGATCGGTGGTCGTCGCCTCGTCGAAGCGAAGGGTACCCTCCGCACGCACGAAGGAGTCGTCGACAAAGACGGTGCCCGAGGCGAGACGCAGTCCCTCTGCATCCAGCGTCGCGTCCGCATCGCTCGGGCCGAAATATATCTCGCGATTGCCGACGAAGATCCTACCCTCGCGTCCGTGAGCCGCGATACGGTGGACCCCATTCGTGAGAAGGACCTCGAGCTCGATTCCGGATACAGTCAGCAACTCGTCCGGGTCTAGCCAGCGTAAAGTCCCATCTGTCGCGCGCACGTCGCCAATGAGCCCGAGCCCCAATGCGCTGTCGGTGTCCCCCGACCCTTCGGGGTCCCGGATATAAGTGACCGTCGGACTTTCGAGACTGGCCGAGAGCCTTAGTCCCGACAGGCGCACGATGAGACGATCCGCCTCCACGATGACGGGAAGCTCGTTGGGATCGGGCTCGAAAGCGAGTCGTTCGACGCGAGCTTCACCGAGCCAAAGGCGATAGTCCAGGGAGCCGACGGAGGCGGAGCCACCGAAGAGGGATGTCAAGGTCTGCACCAGGAGTTTCCGCGTCGCCTGTTTGGCTGGGCGTGTGTGCAGAATTACGAGGAGAAACCCCAGCGCGCCAAGGGCGTAGAGGAAGCTTCTTGAGCGACGTCCGAATTTCATTCGGATCTATTTTCATCCCGGAGGGGCTAGCTGCCAAGTCGGACTCGACCTCGCAAACGGCTGCGTTGTGACGTATTGTCTCAGGTTTTCCCGTCGAAGCCCTCGAAAGGGATCGCTTCGTCCTCGAGCATGATGGGGATCTCATCGCGGATGGGATAGAGAAACTTGTGATCCTCGCGCAGGAGCCCGCCGTCGATCTTCTCTTGGACCTTCTGCCCGCCACGATTCACGAGTTCCCCGCGAGTGATCTTGGCATTGATCCGGTCGATGACGTCGGATGCGACGAGCGCCACGGGTTGCTTGGTCTCGGGACAGCAAAGAATCTCGAGAAGTTGATCGTCAATCATGCCACTTAAGCTAGCACAACTGATTATCGAAAGAGAACGCCTTCACGTTGGTACTGACGAACGACGAACCCGAGCACGAGAGCGCCGGCGACGAGGGTGACCCCCGAAGAAAAAGCCAGATTGATCCAGTTCAACGGCTCCGCGCGGAGGATTTGATTGATGAAGAACTGCTGTCCGATGGTCGGGATCGCGACGAGCCACAGCGTTTCGTCCACCGGCAAGATCGACATGATGAGTGCCGGCAGGGCCGGTATCAGGAGCATCAGCGAGATGTAGTTCTGGGCCTCTTTGAAGCTCTTGGTGTAGCTCGCGATCATCATCTGAAGCGCGACGACGAAAACCATGAGGGGGAGGCTGACCAGGAGAATGAGACCGAGAGCGTGGGGCGGAAGGCTCATCTGAACGCCGATATAGCGCTCCAGGGGCACGTAGTTGAGGACGATCGAAAAGCCAATGAGCGTCTCCAGCAGAGCGACCGCGGTGAACAGAAGCACTGCGGCTACCTTTCCCATGACGAGGTCGAGACGCGAGAGAGGGTTGATCAGCAGGGGCTCCAGCGAGCCTCGTTCCCTCTCTCCGGCAGTCGAGTCGATGGCGAGGTACATCCCGCCGACGAACATCGATACGATGATGAGGTAGGGGGCGATGGCCAGGATGCGGGCGCCCTGACTTTGCGGCGTCGAGACGTCGACCGATTCGAGCGCGAGAGCATCGACGAGTCCCGGATCTACCCCCCTGGCCTGCAGGCGAAGCCGACCGACGAGCCGCGAGTAGGCGTCGAGAAGCGCCTGGGTCCGTCTGATGGCCGTGAGCGCATCGTTACGCGATGGATCGTTGATGATACGGACGGTCGCGGGCCGGCCCTCCGAGAAGGCGACCCCGAAGTCCTCGGGAATGACCAAAACGACGTCTTCGTCGCCCAGACGGACCGCGGCTTCGGGGTCTTCCGGTGAGGCTTGGACCTCGACGTTGTGCTGCTCCAGGAATCGAACGAGGTTGGGTGCGTTCTCCCTTCCGACGACTGGAAGCTCGAGGGGCTTTTCCGCCTGGCTCGCGAGCCGACCGATGGCGAAGAGCATGAGGAGGATCATCGCTGGCCCCAGGAAGGGATAGGCGAGAGCGGCTGCCAGGGTGCGACGGTCGCGAAGGTTGTCCGTGACTTCCTTCGCGAACACGGTGCCTGCGCCGGAGGCCATCTACCCGAGTCCCTCCTCGGAGCCGATCGCCGCGATGAAGGCGTCTTCCAGGTTCGTCTTCCCGGTGGACTCTCTCAGCTCGTCGGGGGTACCGCTGATGGCTACCTTGCCCCGGGACATTACGACGATGTGGTCGCAGAGGGCCGAGACCTCCTGCATGATATGACTCGAAAACAAAACGCAGGCGCCGCTATCGCGAAGTCTTCGGATGAAGTCGCGCATCGCCCGGGTCGAAGGTACGTCGAGACCGCTCGTCGGCTCGTCGAGGAGTACGTTGCGGGGCCTCTGGACGAGCGCACGGGCGATGGCGACTTTGATCCGCTCGCCGGTGGAGAAGCCTTCCGTCCGCCGGTTCGCGATGTCGCCCATGTCGAGAAGCTCGATGAGCTCATTGGTACTCGCCTCGAGCTCCGAGTCGGAGAGGCCGTGGAGCTTGCCGAAATAGCGAATGTTCTCGCGCGCCGTGAGGCGGGGGTAGAGCCCGTGGGCGTCGGGGAGAACACCGATTCGGCGCTGCACTTCACGCGGTGAGCCGAGCGTGTCGAAGCCGTCGACTTCCGCTCGACCCTCGTCCTGCCGGAGCACCGTATAGAGGATGCGCAGCGCCGTCGTCTTCCCCGCGCCGTTCGGTCCGAGAAGGCCGGTGATCTTGCCGTTCTCGGCCTTGAAGCTCACGCCCCGGAGCGCGTGAACGTCTGAGAAGGACTTGTGGATGGCGGAGAGCTCGATCACGGCGGCGGCCCCGTGAAGCTCGTGAAGAACGCGGAGGGAACGATGTCTTCGATGCAGCTAGCGTCCAAATCTCGGAGGCTTCCCGCTTCGACGAGCTCGGTGGCCAGGGCTGGGATACATCCTCGATGGATCACAAGGTGGCCCTGTCCCGGCGCCACGAGATGGAGCGCGTTTCGGAGCTCGCTCTCGACGAGATCTCCGTTCTCGGGTGGTGTTACGGGGTCCGCCTCGCCAGAGAGAAGAAGCACGGGAACGTCCGATTGGACGGATTTTTTGAAGTCTTCTGGGATCTCACCTCGCGGCCAGACGGGGCACACGTGCTTCAAGCTGTCGGTCTGAAGGGCACCGAGATAGGTATCGCGGTTTCGCTCCTCGATGACGCTATCTTCGAAGTAGGGGAAGTCTTCGCTGCAGATCACCGATAAGGCCATTCCATCGCTGATGGTCTCGCCGACGTTACCCGTCGTCAGGAGAAACTGTGCCGCGAGCGGCTTCAAGTCGTCCTGGCTCGCGGCCCGAAGTACGAGCGGCACCAGCGCCGCCGTCTCCTGGCTGTAGCTGAGGATTCGGATGGCATAGGCAGCCATCGAACGGTCGAGCTCCAACCGCTCGGTGTCACCCGTACGCGGATGGGGGAGCGAGACCAGCGCCGGCGTCTCCAAACGTCGAACGAGCTCATCGAGGCTCCCCCCGAGGTCGGGGAACTCTGACGCGCAGGACGGGTCCTCGTCACATCGTGCGATCATGAGGTCGAGCGCCCGTTGGGCGTCGCGCGCGACGTCCATGCCGAGCGCCTCCGTGGGGGGGACCACACCGTCCAGAATCACGCTGCGCACTCGATCCGGAAACTGCCGCAGGTAACTCAGGGCGGCGCGGGTTCCATAGGAGACACCGTAGAGATTCACCACGTCGTAACCCAACGTCTCCAGAATCTCGTCCAGATCCTCCATCGCGATGGCAGTCGTATAGAACCGCGGGTTGGCCTCGAACGTTTCGAGGCAGTCTTCGACCCACTGACGGAGAGCGCCGCCTTTCAATAGCCAGAGGTCGGCCGCGTCCGGCGCGGGGCAACGAAGCGCGTTCGAGCCCCCCGTGCCGCGCTGATCGACGAGAACGATGTCACGATTCCGGCCAATCCGCCGGAAGGCCGGTTGTACGGTCACGAAGCTCTGAGTGGCTGCCTGGCCTGGACCCCCGGTCAGAAACACGAGCGGGTCCGGCTCAGGGTTGCGGCTGAGGGCGGGGACGATCGCGACCCTGAGAGCGATCTCCCGTCCGTCTCCGAGCTCTCGGTTCTCTGGCACAGTGTAGGTTCCACATCGGGCCGGAATCCGATGCGGCGAGCCCGGGGTCTCGAGCTGGCAGGGCTCGAGATCGATCGCTCTTTCGTCGTCGGGTTCCGACTGGCAGGCTGCGAGCGAACAGAGGACCGCCCCCACGAGCACCTTAACTGATTCGCGAACGAGGGAGGTTTTCACGGCCGTTTCCATTATGCTACGGGTCGTCCTCGAGGATTTCAACGCGTTAGGGCCCAAGCTCCAGAAGAACAAGGAGGAATAGATGAAGGCGATTCGAGTCAGCGAGTTCGGCGATCCGGACGTCATGAAGCTCGAAGAGGTAGAAGACCCCGAGCCCTCTGAGGGTCAAGCCGTCGTGCGGATCCACGCCGTCGGAGTCAATCCCGTGGAGACCTACATTCGCAGTGGAGCCTACGCCATGCTGCCCGAGCTTCCCTATACGCCGGGCGCCGATGGTGCGGGAGTCATCGAGAGCGTCGGAGAAGGCGTTCGGCGGTTCTCGGTCGGAGACCGGGTCTACCTCGCCGGCTCCGCGAGCGGGAGCTATGCCGAGAGGTCGCTTTGCAAGGAGGCTCAGATTCACCCCCTGCCCGATCCCTTCTCCTTTGGCCAGGGCGCTGCGCTGGGCATCCCTTATGCGACGGCCTACCGAGCGCTCTTCCAGCGAGCCCAGGCGAGGGCGAGGGAGAGCGTTCTCGTCCACGGCGCGACGGGCGGCGTTGGCTTGGCCTCGGTGCAGCTAGCTCGCGCGCATGGTATGACGGTGATCGGAACCGGAGGCACGCCGGAAGGACGCGACCTCGTGGTCAGTCAAGGCGCGCATCACGTCGTCGACCACCGCGCGGACGGCTATCTGGACGAGATTCTCGAGCTCACGGAGGGTCGTGGTGTCGACCTCGTGCTCGAGATGCTCGCGAACGTCAATCTCGGCAAGGACCTCACTCTTCTCGCTCGCGGAGGGCGGGTCGTCGTCATCGGAAGCCGCGGCACCGTCGAGATCAACCCGCGAGATACTATGGGCCGCGAAGCGAGCATCATCGGGATGCACTTGCTCAAAGCCTCACCGGAAGAGCTCGCGAGGGCGCACGCGGGCATTGGCGCCGGGCTCGAGAACGAGACCTTGCGTCCGGTCGTAGGCAAGGAGCTTCCGCTCGAGCAAGCGCCGCTCGCCCACGAAGAAGTCCTCGCCGCGGGCGCGCTCGGAAAGATCGTACTCCTACCCTGACTTTGTGACTCAGGCGTCCCGGTTCCAAATATCGAGATAGAACTAGGCGGTCTCGATTTCCTCGATTTCGCTCAGACCGATCTCCTCGATCGAGACCTCGCGCATGCGGAACTTCTGAATCTTGCCCGTGACGGTCATGGGGAAGGTCTCGACGAGCTTCCAGTACCGTGGAATCTTGTAGGTTGCTATTTGGCCCCGGCAAAATGCCGTGAGCGTTTCGTCATCGAGACTTGCACCCTCCCTGGGCTTCACCCAGGCCATGACCTCCTCCCCGTAGCTTCGCGAAGGCACGCCGATCACCTGGGCGTCGAGGATATCCGGATGGGTATGAAGAAACTCCTCGACCTCGCGCGGAAAGACGTTCTCGCCACCGCGGATGATCATGTCCTTGATACGGCCAACGATTTTGACGTAACCCTGCTCGTCCATCGTCGCGAGATCTCCCGTGTGCATCCAGCGAGAGCTATCGATGGCCCGTCGAGTCCCCTCCTCGTCGTTCCAGTAGCCGAGCATGACGCTGTAACCGCGCGTGCAGAGCTCTCCCGATTCGCCGCGCCGAACAACCGCTCCCGACTCGGGCTCAACGATCTTGATCTCGACGTGAAGATGGATCCGACCCACGGTCGAGACTTGTTTGTCGAGGGCGTCGTCGACCCTGGTCTGCGTCGAAACGGGAGAGGTTTCCGTCATGCCGTAGCAGATGGTGACCTCGTGCATGTGCATCTTCTCCCTAACCTGCCGCATGACTTCGATGGGACAGGGAGAGCCGGCCATGACTCCGGTGCGGAGCGAGGAGAGCTCGAAGCGCGGGAACTCCGGGTGGTGGAGCTCAGCGATGAACATCGTCGGTACGCCGTAGAGCGACGTGCAGCGTTCGGCCTCGACAGCTTGGAGTGTCTCGAGCGGATCGAAGGCCTCTCCCGGGACGACGATCGCGGCTCCGTGGGTGGTGCAAGCGAGGTTACCGACGACCATTCCGAAGCAGTGATAGAAGGGCACGGGTACGCAGACGCGGTCCTGTTCCGTGTAGCGCATCATCTCGCCGCAAAAGTATCCGTTGTTGAGAACGTTGTGATGCGAGAGCGTCGCGCCCTTGGGGGCGCCCGTCGTGCCGGAGGTGTATTGGATGTTGATGGGCTCGTCGAACGACAGGCTCCTCTCACGCTCGTAAAGCGTCTCGTCTGCAATGTGGGACCCGGAAGCCAGGAGCTCGGCCCAGTCATCGTCGATGACGACGACCTGCTCCAGGGATGCCGGGCGCGGCCGAACCGCCTCCAGAATCTCGATGTAGTCCGTTTTTCGGAATCGTCGAGCGAGCAGCAGCATTCGTACTCCAGACTGCTGCAGCGTATATGCGAGCTCACCCACTTTATAGGCCGGGTTGACGTTGACGAGAATGGCGCCGATTCGTGCGGTGGCATATTGCGCCACGACCCATTCGAAGCGATTCGGGGACCAAATGCCGACTCGGTCACCCTTTTCGATGCCACGGGATAGCAGTGCTTTGGCGCACTGGGTCGTTTGATTCCACAACTCCCGGTAGGAAGCTCGAAAGTTCTGAGAACGCACGACGAGAGCCTCGCGGTCCGGAAATTGGCTGACCGTATGACGCAAGTTCTCCCCAATCGTCTCTCCCAGAAGAATCGCGTCGCTCGCTCCGTGAGTA
This sequence comes from Candidatus Marinacidobacterales bacterium, assembly GCA_965247365.1. GTDB lineage: Bacteria > Acidobacteriota > Vicinamibacteria > Marinacidobacterales > SMYC01 > CBDFHB01. The sequence continues at coordinate 5,149,201 of CBDFHB010000002.1, read as the reverse complement.
TAGGAAAGTTGGGTCATGTTTCGACTTCGAGATGACGATATTAGGAGCTGCCCCGACGAATAGGCAACTGGAGAGTCTGGCATTAATATTGATAATGAGGTTGTTCCGAGCCTTGCCTCGGCGCGTGAAACTGCGCTAACATCCGACGGTTTTTTTGGCGTTCTTGCGCTATTTCGTTCGGTATCACTAAGATCATGTAAGCGGGCGGGCGACGCTATTCCAAGCATGGCGATCCATAAGATCCGAAAAGGTTTGACGCTTCTACTCCTCGGAGAGCCGGAACAGGCCGTCGAGGAGCGCAAAGTTCCGCGCCACGTCGCCATCGTGACGGCCGACTTCGTGGGAATGCGACCGACGATGCTCGTCGAGATGGGCGACACAGTCAAGCTAGGACAGCCTCTGTTCGAGGACAAAAAGACGCCCGGCGTGCTCCACACGTCCCCAGGCTCGGGCAAGGTGGTCGGAATCCACCGCGGCGAGCGGCGTGCGCTTCAATCCATCGTCGTAGAGCTGAGCGGTTCCGACGAGACGTCTTTTTCGAGCTACTCCGGCAAGCATCCGAATGAGCTTCGCAGCGACGATGTCCGCTTGCTCTTGCTCGAGTCGGGTCTGTGGACGGCCCTCAGAGCACGACCCTTCGGGCGCGTCGCGGATCCGAAGACACAACCTCATTCGGTTTTCGTCACGGCGATGGATACGAATCCGCTTGCCGCGGACGTCGAGCGCGTGCTGCAAGGCGCCCATGGCGACTTCGAGCGTGGCTTGGCAGCGCTCTTGAAGCTCACCGATGGGCCGGTCTACGTCTGCTCCGCGGCAGGGAGCTCTGTACCAGTGCAAAGCCACGAACGGCTGAGGCACGAAGAGTTTCAGGGTCCGCATCCCGCCGGAACGGTCGGCGTGCACATCCATTGGCTCGACCCCGTGGACCGAGGCAAGGTCGTCTGGTACGTAGGATGCCAAGACGTCGTAGCTATCGGAAAGCTCTTCGAATCGGGCCGGCTCGATCCAACTCGAATCGTCTCTCTCGCGGGGCCCTCGGTTCGCAATCCTCGACTCCTTTGGACGAGGCTCGGAGCGTCGCTCGACGAGATGACGGAGGGAGAGCTTCACGGTGGCAACCACCGCCTCATTTCAGGCTCGGTCCTCTCTGGCCGAAAAGCCTCGGGAGAGCTGCAAGGATTTCTGGGTCGGTATCATTGCCAGATTTCTGTCCTGCCGGAGGGTCGAGAACGAGACTTCCTCGGGTGGCTCGGCCCGGGCGTGGATCAGTTCTCGACGACGACGACCTTTCTGTCCAAGTTCATCCCTGGGAAAAAGTTCGCGATGAGCACCGCGATGAACGGATCGCTCCGCGCCATCATTCCCATCGGCCTCTACGAAAAGGTCATGCCCATCGACATCGAGCCCACGTTCTTGCTCCGTAGTCTCTTGATGAAGGACGTGGAGCGTGCCGAGGAGCTCGGATGTCTCGAGCTAGAGGAGGAAGATCTGGCCCTTTGTACCTTCGTCTGCCCGGGAAAGAACGACTACGGTCCCTATCTCCGCGACGTATTGACGACTCTAGCAAAGGAAGGCTGAGTCTCAGCACATGAAGCTCGCGCCTCTCCGCAGACTTCTCGACAAGCAAGCCCACCTCTTCAAGAGGGGCGGCAAGCTCGAGCGCTTTTACCCGCTCTTCGAGGCCCAGGAAAGCTTCCTCTTTTCCACGGGCGAGGTGACCCAAGGTCCCTCCCACGTTCGAGACGGACTCGACGTCAAGCGCCTGATGACGACGGTTGTCGTCGCCCTCGCCGGCTGTGTCTTCATGGCCATGTACAACACCGGCTATCAAGCGCATTTAGCCATCTCTCAGGGAGCCGCACCGCTCGATAGCTGGCAGTCCGAGGCAATGCGCACGCTCGGGCTCGCGTTCGACCCGCAGAACCTGCTCGCCTGTGTCATTCATGGAGCGCTCTACTATCTTCCCGTTCTGATCGTGACGCTCGCCGCCGGCGGTGCGTGGGAGGCGCTTTTCGCAATCGTGCGCAAGCACGACATCAACGAAGGCTTTCTCGTCACCTGGATGCTCTTTCCCCTGATCCTGCCTGCGAACACTCCACTCTGGCAGGTTGCGCTCGGGATCAGCTTCGGCGTCCTCGTGGGAAAGGAAGTTTTCGGCGGAACGGGTTTCAACATTCTCAATCCGGCCCTCACGGCGCGCGCTTTTCTCTTTTTCGCCTATCCCGCAGACATTACCGGCGACACGATGTGGATCGCAGCCGCGACGACCGCCGACGGGGTGAGTGGAGCCACCTGGTTGGCACAGGCTTCCGTCGGCGGACAGCAGGTCATCGCGAACGGACTCGGCTTCTGGGACGCCTTCGTTGGCTTCATCCCGGGGTCGATGGGCGAGACGTCGGCCCTGGCTTGCCTTGTCGGAGCCGTCATCCTGGTCGTGACGGGCGTCGGCTCCTGGCAGATCATGGTGAGTGTTCTCGCCGGTACCGCGGCCATGGCCATGGTCTTGAACGGTATCGGCTCGGCGACCAATCCGTTCTTCGACATGCCGTTTTGGTGGCACCTCGTTCTCGGAGGTTGGGCCTTCGGCACGGTCTATATGGCGACGGATCCCGTATCGGCTCCGGCCGCTCCCAAGGGCAAGTACATCTACGGATTTCTGATCGGCGTTCTCGTCGTGCTGATTCGCGTCGTCAATCCCGCCTATCCGGAGGGAATGATGCTTGCTATCCTCTTCATGAACGTCTTCGCTCCCGTAATCGACCACTACGTCGTTCGGGCCAACATCAAGAAGAGGAGGGCTCGCTATGCAGGGTAGCGTCCGTTACAACCTCATCTTCGCCTCGATCGTCTGCGTCGTCTGCGCCGTGTTCGTCTCGCTGTCTGCCGTCGCCCTCCGCGACAAGCAGGACGAGAACGCGACACTGGACAGGTACAAGAACGTATTGCTCGCCGCCGGACTCGCGACCGACGGTGAGGTCTTGACAGCCGAAGAGGTCGAAGCTCGTTTCCAACCGATGGAGGGCATCGTCATCGATCTCGAGACGGGAGAAGAAACGAACATCGATCCGAGCTCTTTCGACCAGCGTAAAGCCACGATGGATCCGGAGCGGAGCCTGCCCGCGCCCGAAAACGATGCACGAGTGCAGCGCCTGCCGCATCACGCGCTCGTCTATCGTCTCGTCGAGAACGGCGAGACCAAAGCCCTGGTACTACCCATCCAGGGTGCGGGGCTCTGGTCCACACTCTACGGCTTTCTCGCGCTCGAGGGCGATCTCGCCACTATTCGCGGCCTCACCTACTACGAGCATGGCGAGACGGCGGGGCTTGGTGGCGAGGTGGCCAACCCGAAGTGGAAGGCGCTCTGGCCGGGCCGTAAGGCCTTCGACGACGATTTCCAAACCAAAATTACGGTGATCAAGGGTGAGGCCGGTCCGCCCTCGGAAGATCCCTATCGGGTCGACGGTTTGTCGGGCGCGACGATTACGAGCCGGGGGGTGACCAACATGTTGCACTTCTGGCTCGGCGAGGAGGGCTTCGGGCCCTATTTGAGGAGACAGCGCCATGGCGGTTGAGTCCAGAGATGCTCTCATCGACCCCCTTTTCAACAACAACCCGATTGCGCTTCAAGTTCTGGGCATTTGCTCCGCCCTCGCCGTGACGACGAAAATGGACACGGCGGTCGTGATGAGCGTCGCGGTCATCGCGGTGCTGACGTTCTCCAATTTCTTCGTGAGCTTGCTGCGCGCCGCCATCCCGACGAGCATTCGAATCATCGTTCAGCTCACGATCATCGCCTCGTTGGTCATCATTACGGATCAGATCCTGAAGGCCTATCTGTTCGAGATTTCGAAACAGCTCACCGTCTTCGTCGGTTTGATCATCACGAACTGCATCATCATGGGGCGCGCCGAGGCCTTCGCCATGCAGAACCCCCCGGTGATCAGCATCGTGGACGGACTCGGCAATGGCCTCGGCTACGCGCTCATTCTGATACTGACCGCGTTTCTTCGAGAGCTTTTCGGCTCCGGTTCGCTGTTCGGGATTCCAGTACTGCCGGTCGTCTCCGAAGGCGGTTGGTACACGCCGAACGGGCTCATGATCATGTCACCGGGTGCGTTCTTCATCATCAGCGGGTTCATCTGGGTTCTTCGCACCTGGAAACCCGATCAGATCGAGGCGGACTAGCATGGTTGAGGACTATATCAATCTGGCAGTCAAGGCCATCTTCGTGGAGAACATGGCCCTCGCCTTCTTTCTGGGAATGTGCTCCTTCATAGCGGTATCGCGAAGAGTCGACACCGCGGTGGGTCTCGGAGGCGCGGTGATTTTCGTCCTCACCGTGACAGTTCCGATGAACAACTTGATCTACAACTATCTCCTGCGGGAAGGTGCTCTCACCTGGCTCAGCCCGGATCTCGCGAGCCAGGATCTCTCGTTTCTCGGATTCCTCACCTACATCGGCACTATCGCCGCGATGGTGCAGATCGTCGAGATGACCCTCGACCGCTTCTTCCCATCACTGCACGCGAGCCTGGGAGTGTTTCTTCCGCTCATCGCCGTCAACTGCGCGATTTTGGGTGCTTCGCTCTTCATGGTGCAGCGGAACTACGACCTCGCCGAGAGCGCCGTTTTCGGCTTCGGCTCCGGCGTCGGCTGGGCCCTCGCCATCGTCGCGCTCGCCGGTATCCGCGAACGACTGCGCTACAGCAACATCCCCGTCGGACTTCGAGGTCTCGGTATCACTTTCCTGCTGACGGGCCTCATGGCCCTCGCGTTTCAGGCCTTCGGCGGCATTCAGCTCTGAGGAAGCTCGATGGTCACGATCACGCTCGGTGTCGCAATGTTCACCGTCGTCATCGTCTCTCTCGTCGGCGTGCTCATGCTCGCCCGCGGGCAGCTCGTGGCGACGGGCGAGGTCACCATCACCGTCAACGACGATCCCGAAAAAGCGCTCAAAACCTCCGCAGGCGGTACGCTTCTCGGGACGCTCGCCGCGAACGGAATCTTCATTCCTTCGGCCTGCGGTGGCAAGGGAACCTGCGGGGTATGCACCGTGAAAGTGACGGAGGGAGGCGGTGCGATGCTCCCGACCGAGGCGGGCCACATCAATCGGGGCGAGGCACGCGAGGGGATTCGATTGTCCTGTCAGGTGAAAGTGAAGCAGGACACGAAGATCGAGCTGCCGCCCGAGGTCTTCAGCGTTCGGAAGTGGCAATGCAAAGTTCGCTCGAACGAAAACGTCGCCACCTTCATCAAGGAGCTCGTGCTCGAGCTGCCCCCAGGGGAAAGCGTCCCGTTTCGCGCTGGCGGCTACATTCAGATCGAGTGTCCTCCCCATACGGTCCACTACAAGGATTTCGCGATTGAGGAGGAGTACCGGGCGGATTGGGACAGGTTCAACCAGTGGCGCTACGTTTCGAAGGTCGACGAGGAAGTCACCCGGGCCTACTCCATGGCGAACTATCCCGAGGAGAAGGGCGTCATCCTGCTGAACGTGCGGGTCGCCTCTCCGCCCCCGCGCGCACCCGAGGATACGCCTCCCGGCAAGATGAGCTCCTACATCTTCGGAATGAAGCCCGGGGACGAGGTGACGATATCGGGCCCATTCGGCGAGTTCTACGCCAAGGAAACGGACAACGAAATGCTCTTCATCGGAGGTGGCGCGGGGATGGCACCGATGCGCTCGCACATCTTCGATCAGTTCCGGCGCGTTCACACCAAGCGGAAAGTGAGCTACTGGTACGGCGCGCGGAGTCTACGCGAGGCGTTCTACAACGAGGACTTCGATGGCATCCAGAAAGAGAACGACAACTTCGAGTGGCACCTCGCCCTCTCCGAGCCCCTGCCGGAAGACAACTGGACTGGGCTGACCGGCTTCATCCACCAAGTCGCCTACGACGAGTACTTGAAGGACCACCCCGCTCCCGAAGACGTGGAGTACTACCTGTGCGGTCCGCCTCTCATGCTCCAAGCCTGTATGAAAATGCTCGATGATCTGGGCGTCGAGCCCGAGAACATCCTCTTCGACGACTTTGGGTAGCTTCCTTGAGTCTTCTTGAACTGATAGGCCTGTAGCCTCGGCGTCCACAATCCGGTCGCTCTCGCAGCCCGAGCCCAATGGCCAGATTATCCAGACCTCGGATATTTCCCTCTAACTCGATATCCGATCCCCCAACCCCCCGCCATTCGAACAACGTCCACGGGGATATTCGATATACTCGACCGCGTTAACAGAAGGTTAGACCGCACATCTGAATGAGACAGATGTACGTCGTGAGACGTCTATCATTGTTCATGGCTGCAACGAGTGTAGCGGCCGTGCTCGGGTCCTGCGCTAATGTCCGGACGTCAGAATACTTCGTAATTCGCGTGGTTGACGAAGACACGGGCCGCGGCGTGCCGCTGGTCGAGCTTAAGCTCCCAAACGAGGTGAAGTATTGGACCGACAGCGCCGGCGTGGCTGCACTCGATGAACCATCGTTGCGCGGCCGTGAAGTGTTCCTCACTATTCGCAGCCATGGCTATAGGTATCCAAAGGAAACATTCTTCGGACGCGGTGTAAACGTGAAGATTGACCCCGGCACGATTCGGGAAGTGCGCGTTCGCCGCACGATGATCGCCGAACGGCTTTATCGTTTGACGGGCGAGGGGATCTATCGCGACAGCGTGATGGCCGGTCTGCCGGTACCAGCGAAAGCGCCGCTGCTGAATGCTCAGGTGCTCGGCCAGGACACCGTTTCGGCGGCCATCTACCGCGGCAGGATCTTCTGGATCTGGGGCGACACTATTGGACCGGCGTATTGGAACTTCAATGTCTCGGCGGCTACGAGCGACCTGCGCGATGACCCTGCGGTGGCAGTGAACTACCGTTACTTCCTCGACAAGGAGGGACGTGCCAAGCAGATGCTTCCTCTGCCGCGCGAAGGCTTGGTATGGATTGAAGGTCTCATCCCGATGAAGGACCCGCGCGGCGAAGAGCGGCTCATCGCCACCTACACGCGGCAGGACGGCCTGAAATTCCCGGATGAGTGCGGTTTGGCCCTGTTCGATGACGCCTCGCAGGTATTCAAGCCGTGGGTACAGATCCCCTGCGAAAAGGAGCACGTCTCCTCGCATCCCTTCATGCATGATGGCTATTGGTATTTATATCCCGCGTTGCGGGTGCCAAACGATTGGAACGCGATTCAGGATTATGATCAATGGGAGAAGCGCGAAATCCAGTTGCCTCCAAACGTCGGGCGGCCGTCGTGTGTGGTATGGAACGAATACCGCCAACGCTGGATTCTTCTGCTACAAGATATCGGTGACATCTACTACGCAGAAGGCAAGCAGCCCGAAGGCCCCTACAACAAGGTCGTGAAGATCATCAGGTTCATGCTTGGCGCTAAACGATACAAGAGAGCTGGGCTGGTTGCCATTGGTGTGCTTCCAGAGACCAAGGGAAGCGGCCTGGCTCATGCCCTCGCGGTGGCCCTGTATGGCAGATACCAGGAGCATGGTCTCAAGGAGGCGTTCTACTACCCTGTAAACGACGTAAACACGCGGTCCAGGAAGTTTGCTGAATCTATCGGCGCCACTGGCCGGGTTCTGTATCACTGCTATGACAAGCGGCTTGGCTAAGCCGGTTGGCACAGCTCGCCGCTGAACGGCCCTGCTATGCCTGACTGTGGAGGCAGTGACAAGTGACAGTCCCAGAGACCATATTCGCCACAGTCGTTGCTGCCCTCGTGGTGTCGATTGTTGCGTTTCTCGCTGTTCAGTTGCGGAAAAGGTTCCGCCTGGCTTCTGGAACGATTCGTCTAAAGCTCTCTGAAGATTTGCCGGATCGACGAATTCGGCTTATGGCTCGCCACGTTCGCGATGGGAAGGATGAAGTGAATGACAAGGGTCCTATGCTGAACGAGGATAAGGAGTTCAGCTCAGCCAGAGGCAAGGACGAATGGGTTGTTACATTCCGGTATCTGAAGAACCTAGGCTTTCAGTTCAAATGCTATGTCGAATGCCCTCCTGACCAAAAGGAGATCGTGATTTTGTTCTTCACTTCGAGAGGATTTAGGGAAGTGTCGCCTGATGAAGCTCATCCGAATCGAGTCTGGTTCCTCCTTCCTGACGTTCCTACTTGTGAGACCGTCGATCACTACACCAACAATTTCTACCACCCGAGAATTGCGGAGGTGGTCCATGAGGCGTAACGAAGGCTTGCAGCCGACACGGGTTCCACTCCGCTCCACCCGTGCGGCCAACTTGTTAGGCGCCTAGGGGTGTGATGCATCCACATACAGACGTTGAGAGTGCCAAAGAAGCAATTAGCTCGCACAACGGTGCCCCGGAAGATTTTCTACTTTCCATTTCCGACGAATTGAACGATCCGATGGGCATGAACATGGCGATTCTTACGGACCTTGCTCTCTCAAAAGGGTGGGAGCCTGATGGATTTGATCAAGAGCAAGGGTATCGCGTCTACAAATACAAGATGTTGGCGTGAATCCTGCGGGCGAGCGGTCCTCAAACGATCTTGCCAGACCGTAGGCTGGCCCAATTCGTCGACGATAGAATGTCAGGGACGGAGGTGGATATGAGCAAGACGATCGTTAAGACCGACCAAGCGCCTGCTGCGGTCGGACCCTATTCACAGGGTGTGGTTCTCGATGGCTGGATCTGGACGTGCGGCCAGATAGCGCTGGACCCCGCGACTGGCTCAATGGTTGGATCCGACGCGGCAGCACAGGCGGACCGCGCGCTCCGGAACATCCAAGCGATTTTGAAGGCCGCGGGGTCAAGTCTCGACCACGTCGTTCGAGCTACCGTCTACCTGACGAACATGGATGACTTCGCTGCGGTCAACGAGGTTTACGCCCGCTACTTCCCCGAGGCTTCTCCCACTCGAGTGTGCGTCGAGGTCTCGCGCTTGCCGCTGGGCGCCCTAGTCGAGATCGATGCTACCGCCAAAGTTGAGCAACCGGGAACATAGCTAACACAAGGTTCGGCATTGAGCACTGCTCGTGCATTTGACTAATGCGGGAGTTGGCGACGAAGCCTCGCTTACCGTTGCGGTCGTCGTTTGCCGAAGCGGTTGAAGATCGCGTCGAAGGCGAGCTGAACGTCGTCTTCCTTCAAGAAGATGCAGAACTCCGTGGCCGTCGAGGTCACTTCGATGACGTTGATGTTCTGCAGGGCGACCTCTTCCAGCATCTGGACGAGGATTCCCTTGATGGCGAGGTAGCGCTCGTTGAAGCTCATTCCTACGGAGGCGAGGTCTCGATGCACGATGCTGGGCTTCGAGCTGAGAGATCCGAGTAGAAGGTTCAGGTTCTCCGCCTCGACGATGACGGTAATCTCGCGCATGCCTTCCGTCACGGTGACGAAACCGTTCCGCGACTGTATACGGCTGAAGACCCGATTGAGCTCCCGATGGCTTTCCGAAGTCTTCAGGAGGGTCACCGAGCACAGGCCTGACTGGATATTGACTTTGTCCAGGACCAGTGTCTCACTGGCGCTGGTTGGCATCTCGGCCAGCCGTTGCTGCAATCGGGAAAGGTTCATCAGGATGGCCGCGTCCGTGACTTCCTTTCGCGTTTGAGCTTCGATGCTGGGTCTCAGGAAACGCGCGACCTGAGATAGATTCAAGAGGCGGTGGTAAAAGCCGAACCGCAGCGCCTGGTGTCCGGTGACGATGCTCTCGATAGCCTCGGAAATTCGTATCATTATGTTATAAATATAACAGTTGAGTGCTATATTTAACAAGTTCCTATATTTCTTTGCCGGCGGTGCTCAACGTCGGTAACCTGTGCGGGACTGTTAGAAGAGGAGGAGCGTATCGTGACCGAATGTCCCGTTTGTGCTGGCCCCGTGACCCTGCCTATTGATGTTGTCCTTAGCGAGCTCGTCGACTGTGGCGAGTGCTCGACCGAGCTCGAGCTCATCTCCCTGAGCCCGATTCAATTGAACGAGGCGCCGATCGCCGCCGAGGATTGGGGCGAGTAAATTGCGCCTCGCTCTCCTGCACTCGGTGGTGCGCCGAGAGGAGAAACTTCTTCTGAGCGCCTTCCGCCGCTTCGAAGGCGTCGAGGTCGAAGGTCTCGACGATCGCAAGCTTCAATTCGAGCCCGGCCAGGAACAACCCGACTACCTCCGCTACGACGGTGTCGTCGCACGAAGCGTGAGCTATTCACGCAATCTCTACGCGCGGCGCCTTTTCGAGGCGGTCGGCGTGCGGTGCTTCAACGAGTCGGCCGTGGGTGCCATCTGCGGCGACAAGCTTCTCACCTCGGTGGCCCTCGTCCGCGCCGAGGTACCGCACCCCGCGCTGTCGGTTGCCTTTACCGAAGAGTCGGCCATCGAGGCGATCGAGGCCATGGGCTATCCCGTCGTCATCAAGCCGATCGTGGGCTCGTGGGGGCGGCTGATCGCGCGAGCCTCGGACCGAGATTCCGCAGAGAGTCTGCTCGAGCACAAGGCTGCCCTCGGCGGCTTTCAGAACCAGATTTACTATCTGCAGCGTTACGTCGAAAAGGGGGGCCGCGATATTCGGAGTTTCGTCGTCGGCGACCGCTGTATTGCTGCCATCTCTCGAACGAGCTCCAATTGGAGGACCAATACCGCTCGCGGCGCCAAGGCCGAGAACTTTCCTGTCTCGCGGGATCTCGAAGACGTCTCTCTCGCCGCGTCGCGGGCGGTCGGAGGTGGCATCCTCGCCATCGATCTGTTCGAGACCGACGACGGCTTTCTGGTGAATGAAGTCAACGACACCATGGAGTTCAAAAACAGCATCGAGACGACGGGTGTCGACATCCCGGGAGCTATCGCCGAGTACATCGTGAGCGAATCGAGAGCTCGATGTCACGCGGCTTGATTCGAGCGAGCATCGCGGGCGCCTCTGGTTATACGGGAGGAGAGCTCTTACGTCTCCTCCTAGGCCATCCGGACATCTCAGTTTCGCAGGTCACTTCCGAGCGGCTTCGAGGAAAGCCGGTCGGTCGGGCTCACCCCAACTTGCGCGGGCTTTCGGAGCTGCGCTTTTGCTCCCTCGAGGAGCTCGAGCCCTGTGACGTGCTCTTCTTGTGCCTTCCTCACGGATCCTCCGCCCGTCGCTGGAACGAGCTATCAGGATTGGCGGATCGCATCATCGACCTCGCCGCCGACTTCAGACTCAAAGACCCTTTGCTTTACGAGAAGCACTACGGTTCCAATCACCCCCCCCCGGAAGTGCTCGACGACTTCGCCTATGGTATCCCCGAAATCCATCGTGAGCGGATTCGAGCCTCGAGCAAGGTGGCTTGCGGTGGCTGCAATGCCACCGCAGCCATTCTCGGACTCTACCCCCTCTATCAGGCGAAGCTCGTCGACACGGAGCGTACGGTGATCGAGGTCAAAGCCGGCTCGAGCGAAGCGGGCCGGCAGGTTTCCGAAAGCAGCCATCATCCGGAGCGCAGCGGCTCCGTTCGCTCCTTTGCCCCCACGGGTCACCGCCACACGGCGGAGATCGTCGAGGCGCTCCGGAACGGGGCGCCCGTCACCCTGCATCTGAGCGTGACCTCGGTCGAGATGGTGCGAGGCGCCGTCGCCACGAGCCACACCTTCCTCAAGGAGGCGATGACGGAGCGCGACATCTGGCAGGTCTTTCGCGCCGCCTATCGGGACGAGCCTTTCCTCCGGCTCGTCAAGGAGCGAGGGGGAAGCTACCGCTACCCCGACCCGAAGCTTCTGGCGGGCACGAATTTCTGCGATGTCGGCTTCGAGCTCGACGCCGATTCCGGTCGCCTCGTCGTGATCAGCGCGATCGACAACCTCATGAAAGGATCGGCCGGTCAAGCCGTTCAGTGCATGAACCTGATGCAAGGGATCGAGGAAACAACGGGTCTCGGCTTTCCCGGTCTTCATCCTCTCTGACGTCATGTGCCGGTTCCTCATGATGCGCTCGCGCCGGCCCTTCCAAGCTGCGCCCGTGCTCGCTCGCTTCCGGAAGCGGTGTGAGGAAAGCGTCGAGTTTCAAGGTCACGGTTGGGGCGCTGCGTGGAGGGCCTCAGGGTCGTGGTCGCGTCACAGGAGCTTGACGCCCATTTGGGAGGACAGCCTCGAACTGCCGGAAGAAGTCGACTTCCTCGTGCTGCACGCGCGAAGCGCCTTTCTCGATCGCGATATCGCAATCGAGAACAACATGCCGTTCTACGAGGACGATAAGATCTTCGTGTTCAACGGAGAGCTCCGGGGCGTGAGGCTCAGCGTGCCGGGGAGAATCGGCGCGGAGAAGGTCTTCCACCTCGTCCGACGTCACGAGACCGAAGGTCTGCCGAAGGCGATTTCTCACGCCGAAAGCCTGCTGCTCGCGAAGAGTCGCTACGTCCGCGCGCTCAACGTCGCGGTGACGGACGGCGAGCTCATCCATGCGAGCTGTCGTTACAACGAATCGCCGGAGTATTTCACCCTGCACTATCTCGACGACGACGTCCGGGCGGTGTGCTCCGAGCCTCTCGACGACCGCTGGACACCGATGGCGAACGGCGAGCGACTCACTCTTTGAGGCTTTGAGGCCCGATGCAGATCACGATCCTCAAAATCGGGGGTGGCGCTGACATCAACCTCCCTGGCATTGCCGCCGACCTGAAGAAGTTCGAGGGGCCGGTCGTCGTGGTGCACGGCGCCAATACCGTTCGTGACGACCTCGCCCGCCGTTTGGGTACACCGACCCGCACGATCACTTCGGCGTCGGGAGTCAGCAGCGTGCTCACCGACGAGAACGCTCTCGACGTCCTCACCATGGCTTACGGCGGTCTCGTCAACAAGCGGTTCGTGAGCCTCTGTCAGCAGAACGGCGTAAACGCGATTGGCCTCACTGGCCTGGACGGCGGGCTCGTGCGAGGACGACGAAACCCGGGGATTCGCGTCGAGGAGAACGGACGCAAGCGTCTGGTCCACGACCTCTCGGGAAAGCCTGCCGAGATCAATACCGCCCTCATCGAGCTTCTGCTCACACACGGCTATACACCCGTTATCACCGTGCCGATTCTCGACGAGAACGGCTATGCCGTGAACACCGAGAACGACTCGGTGGTGGCGCTTCTGCAAAGCCGACTCATGGCGACGCGGGTCATTCAGCTCATGGAAGCCCCTGGGCTTCTCCGCGACCCAAAAGACCCCGGAAGTCTCGTGCCCTCGCTGAGCTTCGCCGATCTCGCGAAGTTGGAAAAAGAAGCCGAGGGGCGGTTTCGGCGAAAGCTCATGGCCCTGGCGACCATGGCCGCGACCGGCTGCCGGGTGATTCTCATGGCAGACGGGCGTGCCGAGCATCCTCTTCCGCTCGCTCTCGCTGGCGCTGGGACGACCATCCAATGACGGCCTCAGCGCCCCCGGCCACCGCGCCCTTCGAGCTGGACGTCTACGTCAAGCGCGGTATCACGCTCGTTCGCGGGCAGGGGAGCCGCCTCTGGGACGATCGGGGTCGCGAATACCTCGACGCCATGAGCGCTCAAGGCGCCGCCATTCTCGGACATGCGCACCCAGCACTCCTGGCTGCTCTCGCGAAGCAGGCCTCGACGCTTTCGAGCTGTCCTGGAGCTTTCGATCATCCGGAGCGCGCGAGACTCATGCAGCGCCTGGTCCGCGTTTCACCCGCCGGGCTCGATCGAGTCTTTCTCTGCAACTCGGGAACGGAAGCCGTCGAAGCCGCGCTCAAGTGCGCTCGTGCGACGACGGGCCGGCCCAAGATCGTGGCGGCCAAACGCGCGTTCCACGGGAGAAGCTTCGGTTCCATGAGCGTCTCATTCAATCCGAAAGACCACGCTCTCTTCGCTCCGACGCTCCCAGGCATTCGTTTCGTCCCCTTCAATAGCGTCGAAGCGCTGGACGCTGCCCTCGACGAGGAAACGGCCGTTCTCCTCCTGGAGCTCGTTCAGGGGGAGGGGGGCGTCCATCCGGCGGAGGCCGCCTTCGTCGAGCACGCCCGTGACCGATGCAAGAAGCACGGCATCCTTCTCGCCATCGACGAGATTCAGACCGGATTCGGCCGCACCGGGCGACTCTTCGCCTGCGAGCACTATGGCCTCTCGCCGGACATCCTCTGCCTTGCGAAGGGCATCGCGGGCGGTTTCCCGATGGGAGCGGTCCTCGTCGGGGAGAGAGCTCGACTGCCGGTCGGCTCTCACGGCTCGACCTTTGGAGGAAGCCCTCTCGCCTGCGCCGTCGCGAATGCCGTGCTGGATTGCCTGGAGGCCGAGGGGTTCATTCAGGAGGTCGAGGCGAAGGGAAAACTCTTCGCCGGCTTGCTGGCCGAGCTCGTAGTCGCGCCCGTCACCGAAGTCCGGGGGCTAGGCCTCATGTGGGGGCTCCAGCTCGGGGAGCGAGCTCGGCCTCATCTCGAAGCGCTGGCGGCGTCCGGCGTTCTCGCGCTTCCCGCGGGCCCCAAAGTGCTTCGCCTACTCCCACCACTCACGACCTCACGGCACGAGCTCGAGGAGATCGCGCTCCGACTCCAGAAGGTACTTCACGCGGGCCGATAGTCGAACAGCCCTCTCTCTTTGATGAGGCTCGCCACCTCGGGTGGGACCATAGCCTCCCAGGACGTGTCGGCGGAGCGGATCTTCGCGAGCACATCTTTCGGAAAGATGTCGAGGAGCGCCGTGTCGGAGGGCTCGATGCCTTCGACGAAGCCGTTTTGCCGAAGGTACTCATAGAGCGGCTGCAGATGGGGGCTCGGTTGAAATTCGTCCAGCGTGACAATCTTCCCCTCGCGGGTCCCTCTCGCGGGATAGACGTAGAGCCTCAAACGGTTCTTGAACAAGCGTCCGAAGGCCTCCAGGATGCCGCCCTCGAGGTCGGAGTAGAACTCCTCTCGGAACAGGTTGGTGAATGCGGGGAGCCCCACGACGGCGCCGATCTTCTTTCGTGAGTGGAGCGAGAGGTAGCTCACGAGGCGGAAGTCCCGGTAAGAGTTCGACACGAGTACGTTCTTTCCAAGAGCGGAAAGCGTGTCGATCCGATCGAGATAGTCTCCGTGGCCCATCTCGTCGTCTACGTTCAAGCTTCGAAGCGACATCTCCGCGAGGATGAGGGGCTCATCGTCGTGGACTTCGGGATCCCGACAGAAACGTTCCTGCGCACGATGTAGCATATCGAGGGTCGTCTTCGTCACGGGGCGGAAGCTTCCGCGCTCGATGAGAAGGGGCTTCATGTAGAGCAGCTCTCCCGCGTCGACGACTTCCCCGGAAGCCGTAAACATGGCCGACGGCGTGAGCTTGCGTTTGATCAGCTCGAGAGCCATGAGCCGGTTGTCGACGTCTTGAAACGAGGGTCCCGAGAACCGAATGAGATTGACCTCGAGGCGATCCGGGCCGAGCTCGTCGACTAGGGATCGAACGAGCGCCGGCGGGTCATTGCGAAAGAAATAGGCGGCGTAGATGAGATTGACGCCGAGAATTCCCAGTGCCTCCTGCTGTTGCACGTTCTCCCGATCGTGCATGCGGAGGTGGATCAGAATCTCGGAAGGTGGATCTGACGGCGACAGCCGGAAGCGAATACCCATCCACCCGTGCGTCTCTTCGTCGGGGCGGAGGTAGCTTCGCGCGGTCACGGTATCGGCGAAGGCAAAGCACGCTCGTCCCCCGCCTTCGCCGCTCAGCCGCTCGACGAGTAGCTCGTACTCGTGGTCGAGCATGGTGAGGAGCCGCTCCCGGCTCACATAGCGCTTTGCCGTTCCATAGACCGCGTCGCTGACGGTCTTGTCGTAGGCGGAAAGCGTTTTTGCCACGGTACCCGCGGCGCCACCCACTAGAAAGAACCAGCGGGCCACCTCTTGTCCGGCACCGATCTCGGCAATCGTCCCGTAGGAAAGGGGATCCATGTTGAGACGAAACGCCTTTTGATGAGTGGTCGGCTTGGTCGAATCCACGGCGATGGGGCCGGATCGGAGCCGGGAGGCTCTCAGTCTTCTTCCGTCATTCCGCGCTGGATCGAGTCGAGGTAGTCGTCGAGCTCTTTCACGTTCACGAAGACGCTCTTGAGATCGATAGTCTTCACGATCTCGAATACTTTCTTGACCTGTGGTTGCAGATGCAGCATGACGACTTCGCCCGCGCGCTGCTTCATCGTGCGCTGCGCCTTGAAAATCGACCGCAGGCCAGAACTGCTTATGTACTCGAGCTTGGCGAGATCGAAGACGAGAACTTTGAGGGGCGAGGACAGCACCGGATCGAGCGCCTGATCGAGCTCGGAGGAAGTCTCATTGTCCAGGCGACCCCCGAGCGTGACGGTCTTTGCGAAGCCACGAGCCTCTTCGACTTGAATGTTCAACGGCATGACATCATTTTAACCGAGTCGCTTCGCGAGGGACAGCACATTGAATCCGGCCTCACGGCGATATCGGATCCGATCGGTCAGCTCCTTGAGAAGGTGGATGCCGAGCCCGCCGACGGGGCGTTCGTCGAGCGGGCTATCGAGATCCGGCGGGGGCGCCTCGAGCGGGTCAAAGGGGAGTCCGTCGTCCCGGAGCTCGAGCCGAGCCTCCCGCTCGTCGAGCTCGAGGGTGAGCTCGATGTTTTGGGCGGAGGCGTACTTCAGCACGTTCGTGGCGGCTTCCTCCGTGATGAGCCGGAGCTCGCCCCGAAGTGATGCCGACAGGCCGCGACTCGTCAGGATCGCCTCGAGCGCATCGAGCGCCTTCGGAAGATCGGCAGGCTCGGGGGTGAGTGGAATGTTCTCACGCACGGGGCGGACGATAGCGGAGCGACATGACGGTAATGTCGTCCGATTGGTCGGCGGCACCGGCGAAGTGCCGGACCGAATCGAAGAGTTGATTGGTTACTTCCTTGGCCGGCCCTTTCCCGAAGCGCGTGAGCTCCTCCGTCAGTTTCTCGGTGGTATAGAAGTCTCCCGCTTCGTCGAGCGCTTCGGAGACCCCGTCGGTCGACATCACGATCAGGTCTCCCGCATGGAACGTCAAGCGGCTCGTGCCGTAGGCTGGCACTTCCAGCAGACCGAGCACCGGACCGCCGTCCGCTTCGATTTCCTTCGGCGGCTCGCCGTTAGAAGGGACCAAGAGCGGTGGATCGTGGCCGGCGTTGCCCATGACGCACTCGCCGGTATCGAGATCGAGAACGCCGCAGATGGCGGTCACGAACATGCCGGCGTCGTTCTCGGCCGCCAGACTCATATTGACGGCGGTGAGGACCCTGCTGAGATCGGCCTCTCGACTCGTAATCGCGCCAAAGAGCGTTTTGGTGCGGGCCATGAAGAGCGAAGCGGGCACGCCTTTGCCGGAGACGTCTCCAACGAGAAAGAACAGCTTCCCGTCGTGAACGAAGTGATCGTAGAGGTCGCCTCCCACCGCTCGGGCCGGCTCGAGCCTCGCGGCGAGCTCGTAGCGCTCGTCGTCTCCTTTGGGCGGTTTCGGAAGCATCGCCATCTGGATGTCGTGTGCGATCTGGAGCTCGCTCTCGAGCTTTTGCTTGGCCCTGGTCGTGACTTCGAGATCGTGAATGTAGGTTTTGAGCTCGTCTCTCATGTCGTGAAAAGCACCGGTGAGAGTCCCGATCTCGTCTCGGGATCGGACCTCGGGAAGCTCCAGGTCGAGGTCACCCGAAGCGAGCTTGCCGGCACTTCCAGCGAGGGCGGCGATGGGGCTCGTGATCTGCCTGGACAGGAGGAGAACGAGCAATACGAGCGCGACGAGTCCCGTCACGAGGAGCAAGAGCTGGCGTCGAAAGAGTCGAACGACGTCCGCGAAGAGCTCGTCTTCCGGATAAGCGACGGCGAGTGACCAACCCGCGTGACCGACGGGTCCGTAACTCAAGAGCACCGCCTTGTCCAGGATGACGTCGTGGAACGGGACGAAGTCCGACTCCCCGGCGAGCATGCTCCTTACGATGGCGCTGACGTCCTGCCGTCCCCGCGCCTCGACGACGTCGATCGCGTTCTGATGGGACTCGAAGACGGCTTCGTCCGGGTGAGCCATAACCTGGCCCTCGCGTGAGAGAAGGATGCCGTAACCGGTCTCGCCGATGTTAATGGAGCTCATTCGATCGTTCAGCCAATCGAGCGTCACGTCGGCTGTCACGACCCCCGCGAGAGCGCCCGTTTCGACGTAGACGGGGACGGTATAGGTAACCATGTAGGTCTCTCCGCCCCCTTCGTCGAAGTAGGGCTCGGACCAAGTCGGAGCGCCGCTGGCAACGGCGCCCCGATACCAGTCCTGCTCCCAGTAGCGATAGTCCTCCAGAGCGAGGTCCGTGATGGCCATGCTATCCCCGTCGCGGTAGGCGTAGGGTGCGCGGGGCTCGGGGGCGAATTCGGGCGCCAAAGCACCGGCGGATCCGTAGATCCTCGGATTGCCTTCCACGAAATCAGCGAGCATCTTGGGCAGCGCGTCTCCTGGCCTCGCTTCCGCGAGAAGCGTTGCGAGCAACCTCGTACCCTCCGCGACGGAAGACAGCACTCCTTCGATGTCGCTGATGGCCGCCTGGGTCACGTTGACCGCCTCTCTCTCGGCACTCTCGACGATCATGTCTCGGGAGAGAAAGTGGAAATAGAGAATCGAGGACAGGTAGACAAGACCTACCGTACCGAGGACCCAGACGATCAAACGGCTGGCGATGCTTCGAAAACCGGATGTCTTGGATGAACGTTCGTTCGGCATGAGACCACAATTATAGTAGGAAGATCGCTCGAGCTAACACTGTCGCCGTGACGGTCGTCCTTGCCTTTCAGAAGAGACTGCCGCGGATCTTCCATACGGCGTCCCAACGTTTTGTTGAGAAATGAATTATGCTGCAGTTCTTGTCAGTCTCACCGAATAGGAAAACTACGCAACAGGATGTGGGGATTCTTCAAGGTCGTCATCTTCGGGGGCACCGTCCCGGCTCTCCTATATCTCGTCGCGACCGGCTGCTCCGACGACTCGGGGCCGGAGCCGCCGCCACCCGAGCCAGTCACGTACCAGGAGCTAGTGGGCAGGGCGCCGCGCGCGAGCGGGGGGTTTCCTTCCGTCGTGATGCTCGAGCCGGAAGGAGGGACGACGGCCTCGCCTGAGGTTGACGACGTCCTCCTGATCGACCAGTACAACACGGACTTTCATCCGCGCTTGTTGATCGCGCGACCCGGCCAGGCCGTCGAGTTCAAAAACAGCGAGGACGTGCTCCACAACATCCACGTAACGGATCCGTCCAATAGGACCACGGTTTTCAACGTCGCCACACCGACGTCGGGTGCCTATACCCACAAATTCGATCGCGAAGGCGCTTTCGACGTCGCATGCGACATCCATCCGGCCATGTCGGCCTATATCGTCGTCACGAGGAGCCTCTACGCCGTCATCACCGAAAGGGACGGCAGCTTCTCCTTTCCCGACGTTCCGAGTGGATCCTATCGAGTCGAGGTCTGGAATCTGGATCCTTCGCGACGCTTCGAGCGCATCGTTCGGGTCGGCGGATCGATGACCGAGCTCGTACTCGACTCTTCTTTCTAGAGCTCGGTCGCCGCGAGTCCCGCTTCAACGTCGCCCCTGATAGAATCTCCGCACCGCGTCGTGGAGGACGTCTTGGCGAAAACGGCTAAGAAAAAGATCAAGAAGAAGACAAAGAGAAAAGCCTCCGGGTCTTCACGAAAACGCCTGACGCCGAGCAAGCTCAAGCGGGGTCTCACGGGCGCCGAGGTGCTTCTCGGCACCGACGATCCGGCGCTCGCCTCCTTGACCAAAAAAGTGCGCGAGGTCGGCGGGACTCCCGTCGGGGCCTATCGGGAGCCGCTTTCGGGCAAGCCGATCCTCGTCGCGATCTTGCCCTACGAGTCGGTCGCTCCGACCCCGTTTCAGCGAGACCTTTCGCCCACGCATACGAAGCGACTCGCTCAGAAAATCGAGGAGACTGGGGTCTTCCTGGATCCGCTCATCGTCGTCCAGTCTCCGGAAGGAAAGCTGTGGACTCCGAACGGCCGCCACCGCCACGCGGCCGCGAAAGTCCTTGGGCTTCGCGCCGTAACCGCCCTCGTGTCACCGGACGAGGATCTCGCATTCAGGATTCTCGCCCTCAATACCGAAAAAGCACACAATCTCAAGGACCGCAGTCTCGAAGTCATTCGCATGGCCCGAGAGCTCGTCGCGCGAAAGCCCCGTGGCAAGGAGACCGACTACGAAAACGAGCTCGAGGAGGCCGCGCTCCTGACGCTCGGGATCGTCTACGAGGAGAACCGGCGCTTCGCCGGAAGCCCTTACTTTTCGTTCCTGCGAAAAGTAGACCGTTTCGCGACCGGGACGCTCACCAAGAGCCTCTTGCAGCGTGAAGGCTGGGCCGCTCGGCTCGTTCAGATCGACGAGAGCGTCAAGGAGATCGTGGAGAGCTTGAAGAAGCGTGGCTTCCGCTCACCCTATCTGCGCAACTACGTCGTCGCGCGCATCAACCCGGTGAGGTTTCATCGAGCGAAGAAGGGCGAGACGAAACCTCTGATGGCGCCGGGTGAGGCTCTTACCCGAATGGCCGCCGCCGCCAAGAAGTTCGACGTCGGCTCGGTGCGCGAGCAGGACTTGGCGCTCGTCGCCGCCGTATCCGGTGGGTGATTGAAGGAACCTTCGAAAAAATCGAGCTTACGCTCGGCGAGTAGGGCTCGAAGGGAATCTCCGATCGAGCTCACGTCGAAACCCGCGAAGGCGCGCGGCCTCTGGGCCTCCATCAAAGAATCTCTTCGGGGCTCCGAGCAGAATTTTACCGAAGGAAACCTCAACCGCGCGGTGGGGCTTCTTGCGGTTCCCATGGTCTTGGAGATGGCAGGGGAGTCGGTGTTCGCCATCTGCGACGCCTTCTTCGTCGCTCGTCTCGGCTCCGAAGCGCTTGCGGCGGTGGGCTTGACCGAATCCCTGCTCGAGCTCATCTATGCTTTGGCGGTGGGAATGAGCATGGCGACGACCGCCCTGGTCGCGCGCCGCATCGGCGAGAAGAACGAGCGAGGCGCGGCCCGGGCCGCCGTGCAAGCGATCATCGTCGGTATCGCGACCGCCGCTCTCTTCGGCCTTCTCGGAGCCATCTTCGCACCCCGCCTCCTCGGGCTGATGGGCGCCTCGCCCGAAACCGTCGCAATCGGCACGAGCTACACGCGCGTCATCTACGCGGGCATGGTGACCGTCCTGCTGTTGTTCGTGAACAACGCCATTTATCGGGGGGCCGGCGATGCCGTGACGGCGATGAGAGCCCTCTGGATCGCGAACGGGATCAACCTCGTGCTCGATCCCTGCCTCATCTTCGGCCTCGGTCCTTTCCCTGAGCTGGGCCTCATGGGGGCGGCCGTCGCCACCACCATCGGCCGCGGTACCGGCGTCGTCTATCAGCTGTGGGGTTTTCGCAAGGGCAAGCGTCTCGCGATAACGCCGCCTGACCGACGATTCGATCTCGATGTCATCAAGAGTCTCCTGCGGCTCTCGGCGGGTGGCGTTGGGCAGATGATGATCGCGACCGCGAGCTATGTTGGGCTCATACGGATTCTCGCGACCTTCGGTAGTGCCGTACTCGCCGGCTACGTCGTCTCGATCCGCATCGTCATCTTCATCATTCTTCCCGCTTGGGGACTGAGCAATGCCGCCGCGACGCTCGTCGGTCAGAACCTCGGTGCGGGAAAGCCCGATCGCGCCGAACGCGCGGTATGGCTCACCGGTCTGTGGAACATGGCCTTCATGATCGTCGTGACGGTGCTTTTCGTGGGCTTCGCGCCCGAGGTCATCCACCTCTTCACCACCGATCCCGTGGCCTCACCCATCGGGATCGATAGTTTGCGCATCATCAGCTACGGCTACGTTTTCTATGCGTGGGGCATGGTGATGATGCAGGCCTTCAACGGAGCCGGAGATACGGCCACGCCGACCTGGATCAATTTCTTCTGCTTCTGGCTGTTTCAAATCCCGCTCGCGTGGGTGCTGGCGATGCCGATGGGAATCGGTCCGACCGGAGTCTTCATCGCGATTGCGGCCTCCTACTCTCTTTCAGCGGTAGTCGGCATCGTCCTCTTTCGAAGGGGAACGTGGAAGCAAACGAAGGTCTAGAGCGGGTTGGAAAGTTAGCTAAAACTAACGCAAAGGCGGGATCGTGGTGCCGGAGGAGGGACTCGAACCCTCACAGCCGCGAGGACCGCGGGATTTTGAATCCCGTGCGTCTACCAATTCCGCCACTCCGGCGCCCGGACGGATCGCAGTCTAGCAGAAGCGGACGCCCTTCCCAAGAGCTCGGTTGCGTTTGGCAGCATAAATTCCCTGTTCTAAAATACATACGGGGCCTGCGCCAGTGTCTCGACTGGGGTCTTTGGGTGAGTGCGGCATACTCCCCACACCCACCTACCTTTCTTAATAAGGATCCATATCACCTCTTAATAAGGATCCATATCACCCAAATCGGTTCTTGTTAGGCAATATCTTTCAGTGTCCTTACGAATTGATATTAGCAACGTTTGGCTTCGAAACGATCGGCGGCCAAACTCTTGTGAGTACATTATTTAGTAGCCTCCGGGTCGGTTCTATGTTACAATTTAGACCCGTATTTTATTAGAAAGCGAGGACTGAATGGCCTTTCAAATCGGGGATAGAGTCGTTTATCCCAATCATGGAATTGGAATTGTCGAGGATATTCTTGCCGATAGGGTAACGGAGAAAGACTCAGAATTTTACAAGCTCCGCATCCTTTCCAATTCCACCGTCGTGAAAGTCCCCATCGCCAACGTAGATGGGGTCGGCCTACGTCGAGTCATAACCGACAAGGACGTCGACAGGATCTTCGACCTTCTGGAAAATCGCAAGATCGAGCAGCACTCGAACTGGAAAGGTCGGTACAAAGATAATTCGGACAAGATGCGAAGCGGCTCCATCTACGATGTGGCCGGCGTTCTCAAAGATTTGTCATTCTTGAGCAAGAAAAAGAGTCTGTCGTTTCGTGAGAAGAGGATGCTCGACCGAGCGCGCTTCCTCATCGTGAGTGAAGTCGCCGAGGTTGCCGAGGAGCCCCAGGACCTGGTGGAGCAGAAGATCGATATCGCTCTCTCCAGGGGTATGGAAGTCAAGAAAAAGGGACGCACGAGTCTCAAGACGCTTCTCAAGAAGACGACCCTCGCCGCCATGGCAGAGAATGGCCGAAGCGAAGGGCCAGCGCGCAAACCGCGAACCCGCGCAGCGGAAGAAGCCAAAGCCAAGAACGGTCGGGGGCGTAAAAAACCCATTTCGATTTCCATCAATCGGTACTGCTGCTAAGCTCGTTATTGAGTGGGGCCCTTCTGGCCGTTTGGCTGGAAGGGCTTTCGCTTTGTGGCGTCTGACGCCTACCCGCCCCATGCTCGTAAGCCTCCTTCTGGCTGTCGTCTTGCCCGCCTATATTGTTGCCGCGGGCGTTGTCGGCATTCCCTTCACTCTCGTCACGAGGGATGCCCGATTGCTGTATTGGCTCGCACGTCAGGGCGTGCGTCTCGGATTCACGCTGGCTCGAATCAAAATCGTGGTTCACGGGCTCGAGCGGCTCACCGGCCCGCAGCACTTCATCTACATGATGAACCACAATTCGAACCTGGATGCTCCCGCCGTCTTTCTGAAGCTGCCGGGGCAAGTCCGAGTCCTCGGCAAGAAGGAGCTCTTCCGTCTGCCGGTGCTTTCGACTGCCATGCGGCTTGGTGGATTCGTGCCCATCGATCGAAGCAATCGGGAGCGTGCTATCGAGAGCCTAAGCAATGCCTCGAGACTGGCCTCGGACGGCGCTTCGTTCTTGATCGCGCCCGAGGGCACGCGAAGTCGCTCGGGCAAGTTGCTGCGCTTCAAGAAAGGCGGCTTTCACATGGCCATCGACTCCCAAGTCCCGATCCTACCCATTACCGTGACCGGGGCTTTCGAGCTCATGCCTCCTGGTTCTCTCGCCATTCGATCGGGAACGATCGAGATCTTTCTGCACGAGCCGATCGCGACGACGGGTCTTGGCCCCAAACATCGCCGAGACCTGATGGCGAGGGTCCGCGCACCTATGGAAGAGACTTTGACGCGTCATTTCGAGAAGCTGCAGTCTCGCGAGCCGTCGACGTCCGGCTGAGGGAGGCTAAGAGCATCGAGCTGATTTATAATTAGAGGCAGACAGAGAAAGGCTTCCTTCAAAAACGAGAGACGCTGATGGTTTCCACCAACCCTATTCCGCTCGAGGGCCGACTGGATGTCTGGAACGGCGGCTTCGACATTCCGGAGCTTCTTCTCTCCGTCTGCCACACGGAGGAAGCGGGCCTCCTCGCGATCGACAACGGTGAGTTCCAGAAGAAGATCTTCGTCCAGGACGGGCGGATCGTCTTCGCGTCATCCTCCTCTCCCGACGATCGGTTGGGCGTGTACCTCATGCTGCGGAACGAGATCGCGCTCGCGGATTTGCGGCGGTTGAGCCCGCAAGTCCGGCCAGGACTTCGACTCGGTACTTTGCTCGTCCAGGAAGGTGTCCTGGCTCCCGACCGTCTCATTCACGTGGTTTCCGGGCAGGTGCGCGCGATAATCCTCAGCCTCTTCCGCTGGAGTCAGGCCTCCTACCGTTTCGAGCAGGAGCCTCCTTCCAAGGACGAGGCGATCATGTTGAGGATTCCCACGGCACGGCTCGTTGTCGATGGTGTCGATCTCGTCGAGAGCTGGTACCGGATCTCTCGGGGCATGGGCGCGATCGACCGAGCCTTCGAAAGGATCGCGGGCAAGGAGGACGATTTTCGGACCGTGGACCTCGACACGAACAGTCTCGAGATCTTGGCGATGCTCAACCATCCGAAGCGAATCGACGAGATTTGTGCGGCAACCGATATGCCGGATATCGAAGTGTGCCGCAAGCTCTGGGCTTTCAACACTTTGGGCTGGATACAAGTCGCGACGACCGGAGAGGGGCCGGAAGAACCCGTCGACGAGGATATGGACTCGGATCTCGAGGGTCTCGGAATGATATTGGGCGACCACGCCTTGCGCAAGGCCACCGACGGGTGACTCTGGACCGAACTGCTTCTAACGTATTGAATTCAAAGATATAGCAGAAAGAGCTCGTTGACAGGGGGCGAGACGCCCTGCTAGCATGATTCGAGCGTCAGCTATTCCTGTGTAGCGATCCACGGATGGACGATTTGAAAAATCCACAAGTGGCTGAAGAGAGAGACCTCCTTTCGACCAAAGCTGTTGCGGAGCCCCTGAACCTTTCGACCTATCGAGAGCACCTCGGCGAGCTGAAACAACGCCTAGCCGCCGACCGGTACCTGGCCCTTCTCCTCATCGACGTCTCCGACATCAATCAAGTCGAGCGGGACTACGGCAGTCTCATTTACGACAGTCTGATGACCATGGTGCGCGACGTGGTGTCCGAGTTGAAAGGCAGGCAGCTCCGCTCGAGCGACATCGTCTCTCTCAACGAACAGGCTGGTGATGTATTCTTGATTTTCCTCGGTCCGCGAAAGGAAGAGGAGAACATGCTCGCCGACGACATAGAGAAAATCGGAGAGCGAGTCGAGGCGTATCTTACGCGACGCGTGTCTCAAACAGCCTTTACTTTTCTCAAGAAACGGCCGGACGTTTTCGTTGGAACCTCTCTGGTTCTCTACAACCCGCTCGTCAGGGAAGAGCGCCTGGTGATGCGCGCGATCCGCGAAGCGCACCACGCGGCGCGGCTCAATCACGAGCGCCGTCACCTCGTCAGCAAGAAAGAGCTCCAGCGCATCATCCTCGAAGAGCAAATCACCATCGTCTTCCAGCCCATCTATGACTTGACGACGAAGAGGCCCCATGGCTTCGAGGCGCTGTGTCGCGGGCCCAAGGGAACGGAGTTGCAGAGCCCCCTGGCGTTGTTCGACGTCGCGGAGAAGTCCGATTTGCTCTTCGAGCTCGACCATTTGTGCCGGCGCAAGGCTCTTCAGGCGGCGGGCGGCAAGAACGGGAGCGGCCTTCCCAAGGAGTACAAGCTCTTCATAAACACGCTGCCCTTTTCGATGCGCGATCCCCACTTTCAGGGCAAGGAGCTGATCGAGCTCCTCGGTCAAGATCTCGCGCCTGATCAGATCGTGCTCGAAGTGACCGAGCAGCGAGCCATAGACAACTACCACCTCTTTAGAGACGCGATGAAATACTTCCAGCATCTTCGATGCCTCATTGCGATTGACGATATGGGTGCCGGTTACTCTGGTCTCGACAAGATAGTCGAGCTGCAGCCGAACTACGTGAAGCTGGACATGAGCATGGTGCGAGACATTCACACGAGCTTCGTGAAGAAGGAAATGGTCCAGACCTTCAAGGTCATGGCCGACAAGATCGACGCCCGTCTCATCGCCGAAGGTATCGAGAAGAAGGAAGAGTTCGACGTCGTTCGGGCGATCGGCGTCAACTACATTCAGGGCAACTACCTCGCCAAACCCCTTCAGGGCTTCCAGACCACCTCCGTCAACCTCTTCTAGGTTTCCACCTCAGGCTCTGCGCTAAGAGGCTTCGAGAGTCACGTAGATGAGCTCTCTCTCCCTCTCGACGAGAAGCACGATGGGGTCCCCCGGGCCATAACGAGCGATAGCGGCTTTCAGCTCGGTCAGGCTCCGCACATCGAGACGATTGACCGCATGGATCAGATCGCCGGGCATGAGCTCCTGGCCCTCCCATGAAGTTGCCTCCGCCGAGCGCGCCGCGACGATGACACCGGAGTTTTGTCGGAGGCCTGTAAACTTTTTGGTGAGCTCGGAGTCGAGATCGATTCCAAGAATACCCAGCTCAGGTACGAGATTCCGATCCGGGTGGACCATGCTCGCGAACCGGTTGGGGTCGTTCGGTCGCTCGACGACCTCGATCTCGTGTCGCCGCTTTTCGGTACCGCGAATGATCTCGAGATTCACGCGCTCGCCGATGCGACGCTGGTAGACGTTGACTCTGAGCTGGCGCCCGTTCTCCATGGGTTTGTCGTCGAGCGAGACTACGACATCGCCGGGCTCGAGTCCGGCTTCGGCCGCGGGCCCGCTCGGATGGACGTCTGCCAGGATGACACCCCAATCTCGAGGTAGGCCCAAGCCTCGGGCCATGAGAGGGGTGATA
Source organism: Candidatus Marinacidobacterales bacterium (assembly GCA_965247365.1). Classification (GTDB taxonomy): domain Bacteria; phylum Acidobacteriota; class Vicinamibacteria; order Marinacidobacterales; family SMYC01; genus CBDFHB01. The sequence goes on along the minus strand of CBDFHB010000002.1, from coordinate 5,122,182 downwards.
GTCTGCGCGCGGACCCCAATCTCGCCCCGCCGCACACGCCCGGTTGCTCGGATCTGCTCGAATACGGCTTTGACGATGTTGCTGGGCGCCGCAAATCCGAGCCCCTCATTTCCACCCGATTGGGAAAAGATGAGGGTGTTGATCCCCACGACATTGCCCAGCGTGTCGACGAGAGGACCGCCGCTATTGCCGGGGTTGATCGAGGCGTCGGTCTGGATATAAATCATCGGGTCCTCGGGCTTGAGCTGCCGCGCGGTTGCGCTCACGACGCCCATCGTGACCGAGTTGTCGAGGCCGAGAGGGCTCCCGAACGCGAATACGATCTCGCCTGGGCGTAGAGACTCGGAGTCTCCGATCTCGAGGTAGGGTAAATCCTCTCCCGAGGTTTTGAGGACCGCGAGATCGGGTCTCCAGATCGAAGCCCACGACTTGAGCTCCGTAGGCGGCAGCTCGCGTTCCTAGAATCGAGGTGTTCTCGGAACGCTGCGGGATTAGGATGCGAACCCGACGCGCCCCCGCGACCACGTGCGCGTTGGTCACGATATAGCCGTCCGCCGAGACGATCACGCCTGAACCGCGGCTCCTTTGTTCCGAGACGAGCTCGCTCGAAGTCGCGGCCGGTCCCGTTCCCAGGGCGTAGCGTGAAACCAGGATCTGGACCACGGCCGGATTGATCCGCGCGGCGAGCTCCTCGAACGAGTCGCTGATGTCGGCAAGACTCGGTTTGGCCGGTCTCTGCGCCGTGACGAGCGCGAGCGCTATGAGTGCGATCTTGTGAATCATGTCTTCTCCGATCGGAAGCGCGTCAGCGGGATTTGGTCACCGTTACCAAGTTGACGTCGTCAGGTAGAGGCTTTTGTTTCCCGAAAGCGAGTGCACGCTCCATGATCTCCTGAAGGATGCTCTCCCCGTCACTTCCCGCCAGCTCCGCGAGCACCTTGCGCAGCTCCTCGTCTTCGAACATGGCATCGTCGTCGCCGACGATGGATCCGATACCGTCGGAGCCGGCGAGGAGGACGTCGCCGGGCTCGGCGACGATGGTCCTCGGCTCGTAAGGAAGGACGTCGGGTGGAAAGAGACCGAGGGGCGGCCCTGCGAGAACTATCTCATCCAGTCGTTTGGACTGTCTGAGGACGAAAGGGTAGGGCAGTCCGGCGTTCGAGAATCGTATCTCGCCCGAGCCCGATTGAAGGAAAAAGACGGCGGCCGCGGCGTACATTCCGATCGGGAGGACGGAGTGCATTCGGCGGTTCATCTCGGTCAATAGCGTCACGGGCCCATCGGCTTCTCGTGCGGCGTCCTGAAAAACACCTTTCAGGAACATCGTCGTGAGCGCGGCCTGGACGCCGTGACCGATGACATCCGATACGAAGAGAACCGCCCGGTCGTCGATCGTCAGCACGTCGAAGAAGTCGCCCCCCACCGCGTCGCAGGGCTCGTAGAGGTTGGCGAATCGAAAGTCCTCGAAGGAGGGGAATTCGCTCGGTAGAAGACTTCGCTGGACGCGTGCCGCCATCTCGAGCTCCCGCTCGAGCGCCCGGTGCTGGCTCGATACGAGATCGAGCTCACGGACTTTCTCCGATAGCTGTCTTCTCAGCCCTTTTTCCTTCAGCGCGTTGCCGACGATATTGAGCAGCGCGTCGTTGTCCCAGGGCTTCTCCATGTAGTGATAGAGCCCAACTTCGTTGATCGCCTTGATGGCGTTCTCCTTGTCCGCATAGCCCGTAAGGAGAAGGCGGGCGGAATCGGGCTGGAGTTTCTTGGCCTCCTTGAGAAACTCGATGCCGTTCATGTCCGGCATGAGAAAGTCGGAAATGACGACATCGATGGGGATTCGTTCCAGCTCGGCGATTGCCACTCTGGGATCCGTCGCTTCGTGAATTTGGTAATCCGTCTGCAGCGTGAAAACGCCTCGGAGCGACGAAAGCACCATTTGCTCGTCGTCCACGATCAGAATGGAAGGGACTTTTTCGCTCATCCTGGGGATGTCGCCCATCTGCTCACGCGAAGGCCTTCAGAATGTCTTTTTGCAGACTCATGAGCTCCTCATGAGCTCCTCATGAGCGCGAGTGACCTCTTGGATCTTGTCCTCGATGCGCTTGAGTAAAATACGCTTCTCGAGACCGTTCCGGATGATGAGCTTGAGGTCCTCGTTCTCCCACGGCTTCTCTATGTACTGATAGAGTCCCACGTCGTTGATCGCCTTGATGGCGTTCTCCTTGTCCGCATAGCCGGTCAGTAGAATGCGCGTGGCTTCGGGCTTCAACTCCTTGACCTTCGCGAGAAAAGATATGCCGTCGATCTCGGGCATCAGATAGTCCGAAACGACGACGTCCGCCCGGTTGGCACTAATATACTCGAGAGCCTCGGCGGGGGCTGTGAAGCCCTTGACGGTATAGTCGGTCTCGAGGGTCAGGAAACTCCTGATGCTGGTGACGACCATGTCTTCGTCGTCGACCAGAACAATGACCGGTGCGTCAGTTTTATCCATGGATCGTCAACCTTTCCGCTCGATAGTCCCAAGAGGCTGCCTCCTGGGCATGTCAAGCGCGACCCGGGGCCACGAGCTTCCGGAATCGCCGCACGAGCGCTTTCAAAATGCTCTGGCCGAGCTCGGGATAGTCCAACAACAAATCGTAGAAATCCTGTCTATCCACACGCAACAGTAAGGTCTCTCTAGAGGTGTGGCTTCCAAAGACGCGAGGGCCGCCCTCGAGCAAGTCCCAGGCCCCGAGGGCGGAGTTCTCGCCCATGCGGTCCAGCTCGTGCCCGTCACGCGTCAACACGAGCTCACCTCGAATTACGACGTAGAGACCGTCGGCCGGCTGGCCCTCCTCGAATAAGGTCGCTCCCGCCTCGTACAGGACCTCCTCCGCGATCGAAGCGAGCACCGCCAGGTCCTCCGTACGGGCCGCGGACAACAGGTCCACGTTCTGCAGCCATAGTACCTTCTCGACCACCGTATAGGGCATAGCTCAGCGGCCGGGCCCGATTTCGTTTCGACACCCGGTTCGAGCCAATCTTAACCTCAAACCCTCGGCGCGAGGTATTTGCACCGGAGTGCGCTGAGAACATAACATCCGGTTCGTCTTCGCGGGCGTGGCTCAACTGGCCGATCGCGTCACGGGCGCCCCGGGGCAAAGCGAGATGAAACGCGCCGCTCTCGTTTCTGCCGCTGTCATTGCCGCGGTCGTTTCCTGCTCGCCGGTGCCTCCCGAGCAGGCCGAAGTCCGCGCTTCCTTGAAATTTTTTGGGGGCGACCTCGAGGCGATTCGCGAGCGGGGAACGCTCCGGATCCTCGTACCGACGCTTCGAGAAGTTCACTTGCCGCGCGTCAGCGCCACCGGCGCGGAAGACCGTGAGATGGCGCGCACCTTCGGGGTTCGACTCGGCCTCGATGCCGAGTTCATCGTCATCGAGAGCCGAAGCGAGCTTCTCGATCTTCTAGAGGAGGGCTACGGCGATCTCGGGCTCGCTCAGCTTACCGTGACGCCCTCTCGCGCCGAGCGCTTTCTCTTCACACGCCCCACTGAGATGGTGAGCGAGTGGCTCGTCGGACGCCGAGGGGAGCCGAACAACCCGCGAAGTCTCGAGGGGCTCAACGGCCGAGAAGTGCACGTGCGCGCGAGCTCCTCGTTCGAGGAAACGTTGTTGGGGATCGCGGAAGAGGAGGGCGTCGCGATCCGGATCGTTCACGTGGAGGAGAGCCTCGATACCGAAACGATTGCCTACGAGGTAAGCCGCGGTCAAAGACCCTTGACGGTGATCGACAGCAACCTGCTTCGATCGATCGAGACCTATAACAACGAGCTCGAGCCTCTACTGGCGCTCGCCTCTGGGCGTGAGATCGCCTGGGCGATCCGAAAGGAGGCGAAGGATCTCGCCGCTGCGGCGGATAGCTTCATCTTCGAACATCATTTGACGGGTCACCGGACCGACGATCGCACGACGCTTGGCCTCGACGCGATCAAGGCGAGAGGCTCGCTGAGAGTCCTCACTCTGAACAATCCGGTGAACTACTTCCTCTATCGGGGCCAGCCCATGGGGCTCGATTACGAGCTCGCGAGGCTCGCGGCACGACGGCTCGGCGTTCGACTCGAGATGGTCGTGCCCCATCGTCGCGACTGGATATTTCCGTGGCTTCTCGAAGGAAGAGCGGATCTGATCGCCTCGACCTTGACGGTCACGGCCGAGAGGCAGGACTTCATGGACTTCACGCGCCCCTATCTCTTCATCGAGGAGCTCGTCGTGCAGGGCGTTGCAGCTGAGGATCCGGCCACAGGAACCGAGGATCTGAGAGGGCGTCGGATTCATGCGTGGCAATCCTCGAGCCACTATCGGTCGTTGATCAGGCTCCAGAGGGTCGAGGGGCCTTTCGAGATCGCGGCGATTCCGGAGGACATGGAGTTCGAAGAGATTCTCGACAATGTCGCCGAGGGAGTGTTTCCCCTCGCGGTCCTCGACAGTCACATCCTCCAGGCCGAGCTCAGGTTTCGTGACGACGTCGCGGTCGCTTTCCCGCTTCGAGATCCGTGGGACGAGACGACGTCGGATCGAGCGAGCGTCGCCGCCCGGGACAAAGCCGTGGCCTTCGCGGTGCGCCGGGAGAACCTCGAGCTGAAGGCTTTCATGGACGAGTTCATAGACGACGTTCGGCGGACACTCGAGTTCAACGTCATCCTCGATCGCTATATCGAGGACAACCGACGCCTTCCGCGCGTCAAAGTCAGGCGGGCGGCGGTCTCCGGGCGCATCTCATCCTACGACGAGCTGTTCAAGAAATACGCGCGTCGTTACGGTCTCGACTGGCGTCTCTTGGCTGCCCAGGCGTATCAAGAAAGTCGATTCGACCCGAACGCCGAGAGTTGGGCCGGTGCTCGAGGTCTGTTTCAATTGTTGCCCTCGACCGGGCTAGAGCTCGGTTTCGTGGATTTGATCGATCCGGAAACCAGTATCCACGCTGGTGTGCGCCACATGCAATCGCTCATCGAGCGTCTCGGTCCGAAAGTTCCCTTCAAACATCGATTGCGGCTCGCACTCGCCGCCTATAACGCGGGCTGGGGGCATCTCGACGACGCGCGTCGTCTCGCCCGGGAGATGAGTTGGGACGAGAACAAGTGGTTCGGACACACGGAAAAGGCCATGCTCCTCTTGAATCAGCCCGAGTACTACCACCAGGCGAGGCACGGATACGTACGTGGTCGTGAGCCCGTGCAATACGTCTCCGCCATACAGAATCTCTACGATCACTACGTGAGGCTCCTGCCACCATAGCCTCGCGCGTCAGAAATCTTCACCGATCGGCGAGTGCTTTCTCGACGACCTCGCGCACTAGCGGCGAGGGGTGCTCTTTCATGCCTGCGAGCTTGCTCCCGAGGGAAGAGAGCTCCAACTCGCCGGCGACGGTGACGGCGCTTGCCACCACCCAGTCGTCACGGAACCCGATCAGACTTGCGAGCGCATCCGACAAGCTTTCAGCGGGCCTTGCGGTCTCGGGACTCGAACGGCGATCGATCTCTGCCCAATCGGCAGACTCGAGCAGCGGGAAAACCGCAAGGCGGTGCTTCTTCGCCAGGACGTTGCTCAGGTACTCGAGCGCCCCCGCCCGAACCGAAGGCCGGCCATAGGCGATGCGGTTCCAAGCTCCCGCGACTTCCTCGTGAGGGTATTCGAGACCCAGCAGGCGGAAGATTCGCTCTCTCGTGAACTCGATGCGCTCTTCGAGGACCCTCGCGAGGAGTCCGAGGCTGACTATGTCCGTCCGGCGCCGCTCCAGCGCACGACGCAATCGTGAGAGCTCGGTCATCTCCCGCGTCTCGAGCTCGAGCAGGCGATCGACGTCGCGATCGAGAAATCGAAGTGTCGGGAATCGTGACCTCAGTTTGGAAAGGGCTTTGATTACCTGATAGTGGAGGCGGTGGTCGTCGTGGGGGAGCAGCTCGAAAAGCGCGTCGATAGCCTCCTGATCTTCGATTTCCGCCATCGCCCTCGGAATCGAGACCCGAAGGTCTAGCGAGGTGCTCTCGTCGTGAAGCCTCTTCGTCAGCGCTTCCAGTCCATCGGGTCCGAATCGCGCGATCGCTTCGCGGGCACTCACCCTCACGGATCGGCGTCGTAGCTGATCGACGAGGCAGGGGAGGGCGTCAGTCCTGCGGAGCTTCCCGGCGCTCGCGGCAGCCGTGCGTGCGGTCTCGACATCGGGGTCCTCGATCAGATCCGAGAGGTATGTGGTCGCGACCGAATCCGGTGGCAGAAAACCGAGGGCGATTGCAGCGAGGCGACGCGCCGCGGGCTCTCCGGAAGCGTGATACTTCTCGACGACCGATTCGACGAGTTCCGCAGGCAGCAAGTGCTCCGAACCTTCGAGGCAACGCAGAACGGCTACGAGGTTCTCGGCGTCGCCCGACTTCGATGAGCGGTTCGAGGTGCCGGCGGCCTGCCTCCGGATCGACGCGCATCCACAGGGCGAGCGCTTCGGCTCGGGCGTCTCTGTCCTCGTCGTGGACACGCGCTTCGAAATCGTCGATGGGAGGCGCTTCGGGAGAGGCTCGAAGGAGTCTGAGGGCCGCGGTCCGCACCGAGGGATTCTGGTGCCGACTCAGTCGCAGCACTTCCTCGAGAAGTGTGGGGTCGCTGGTCGTGTGAAGCAGATCGAGAGCGTAAGACACCTCTCGCTCGTCGGCGCTAGAGAGGATCTGGCGAAAGACGGACAGGCTCGCGGGGTCTGACAGCTGCGAGGCCAAATCCGCGAGGTCTCGGCGTGCCAGAGACTCGCGAAACGTATCGAGGTAGGCGCGCTGCAGCAGCACGACCAGCGCGATCCAGGGGATCAAGAGGGCGACGACGAAGAAACTGAGACCGACGACGGGGAGGGCGTAGACCGAAGTGAGGAGCAGGATCACGAGTCCGCTCAGGCTCCCGGCTGACGCGCTCGACGAACATGTCCAGCCATGCTTTGATGCGGTTCTTGACCGCGAGCGCGATCGGGAGATAGAGGACTTCCACGCTGGCTCGATTGACCGAGTTGCTCAGGCCGTCGTCGGCCGTTTTGATGAGAGAGACCGCGACCAGAGACTGGAACAGGATGAACGAGATCGAAGAAGCCATTAGGGCGAGCGGGCAGCATGACTAGGCCGAATCCCACCCCGAATCGAGTCAGCAGACGTCCCGTGACGATCAATTGAAGGGCAAAGGCCACGAGGTTGATTGCAGCGAAGAAAGTTCCGAAGAAGCCCGTGAGGGCGTCTCGCGAGTCGAAGCTCCGCTCGACGAGCGTATTGAACTGGAAATCGATCAGCGTCGAGATCATGCTCGTGAGAAGAATGAGTCCTGCCAGCATGGACAGATAGCGTGATCCTGTCACGAGGGACCAGACGTGCTTCTGCTCTCCGAGCCCCCGCTCTCTTTGCCGTCTGCTCAGCTCGCTCCGTCGTTCCGCAATCCGCTCACGCTCGCGCGCGGCGGTGCTTCGCACCAGGACCGCAACGCCGACGAGCACGACCGCGGCGGACAGCAGGAGCCCTTCCGTCCCTATGATGCGAACGAGAAGCGACGTGAGGGCTCCGCCGACAATCGAGCCGAGGAGCCCACCCGCCATCACGACGGGAAACAGTCGTCGACCCTCGTTCGCATAGAAGACGTAGTTCGCCAGCAGCCAAAAAAGTGACGGCATGAGCGCCGTGAAAATGCTCACCCAGACGTAGAAGGCAAAGCCGGTCCACCGCCACTCGAAGACGATCAGCAACCAGAAGACGATCAGATTCGACGCAAAGACATAGGCCGCGCCCTCGAAGAGGCGAGCCTGATTGACGAGGGGAGCCCATCTTGCGAACAGAGCGGCCACCACTCCCAGAACGACGGCGACGAGCATATACACGTAAGGCAGCCGCTCGGAACCGAACTGGCTCAGAAAGAGTGAGGACCGGACGGGCTTCAGGATGTAGCTCGTCATGATGACGAGCCCCAGTAGAGCGAACATGCCGCCCACGCGGCGGCGCTCGCCGGGGGCGACGTCGACGGCCTTGGCTATCAGCCTGTAGAGGATCTCCACGGGTTCAGTGATCTTGCGGCCGCTCGAGGCCGCTGTGAGCGGAGGATGCTATCATGCCGGGCCGTGCCTCGTTGGTTTCACGCGTTAGCGCTATCGGTCGTAGCCTGCTCTTCGGGCCCCGGTGATGAAACCGACGCACCTCCGCCCCCGCCCCACTACGTCGGCGTCGAAGCCTGTGCACGATGTCACGAGTCCCAGACGGATCTATGGCGGGGCTCACACCACGACCTCGCGATGAAGGAAGCCACGGCCGAGACCGTTCTCGGTGACTTCTCGGGCCGAGAGCTCGTCTACGCCGGCGTGACGAGCTCCTTTTTCGAGAATGACGGGAAGTTCGTTGTGCGAACCGACGGTCCCGAAGGAGAGCTTCGAGACTACGAGATCGCTTACACCTTCGGTGTCTTTCCACTCCAACAGTATCTCGTCGAGTTTCCCGGAGGGCGGTTTCAAGCGCTCGGCCAGGCGTGGGACTCGAGGCCGGTATCCGAAGGTGGTCAGCGCTGGTTTCACGTCTATCCCGACGAGCAGATCGACTTTCGCGACCCACTGCACTGGACGAAGCGGTTCCAGAACTGGAACCTCATGTGTGCCGAGTGTCACTCGACGGCGCTCGAAAAGAACTATCGCCCCTCTGTCGGCGGCGAGGCCGATCGTTACGAGACGAGCTGGTTCGAGATCAACGTCTCCTGCGAAGCCTGTCACGGTCCCGGATCTAGCCACGTTGCATGGGGCGAGAAAGAAAAAGATGAACGGGATTCGTACCTCGAAGGCTCGGGCCTCGTCGTGAACCTCGGGGACGACGATGGAGCGGTCTGGGAGATCGATACCGAGACCGGCCTCGCGAAGCGGACACCGCCTCGCTCGAACCGCGCGGAAGTCGAGACCTGCGCGCGCTGCCACGCCCGCCGATCGTCACAGCAAGCCGACTACGTTCACGGCAAGCCGATTCTCGATACCCACCGTGTGGCAATGCTCGACGAGCGTCTCTATTACGCCGACGGTCAGGTCCTGGAGGAAGTCTACGTCTATGGGTCGTTTCTGCAGAGCAAGATGTATCACCAGGGGGTGACTTGTCAGGACTGTCACGATCCGCACGGATTGCGCGTCCGCGGCGAAGGCAATTCGCAGTGTGCCGGGTGTCATGCGCCTGACAAATTCGATACCGCGGCGCATCATTTTCATGAGGTCGGCACCGGGGGAGCGCTCTGCGTGTCCTGCCACATGCCGGAACGCACCTATATGGTCGTGGACCCGCGGCGAGACCATAGCTTCCGCGTGCCGCGACCCGATCACAGCGCACGCTTGGGCACGCCCAACGCCTGCAGTCGCTGTCACCAGAACCAAACGGCAGCCTGGGCGACGAAGGCCATCGCCCGCTGGTACGGAGGTGAGCGAGCCCCACACTACGGCGAGGCATTGCAGGCCGGTCGCCTCGGCAGGCCCGGGACGGGAGAGGCCTTGTCGAGCCTCGCCCTGGACGAACAAGCGCCTGGGATCGTGCGGGGCACGGCGCTGACGCTGCTCGCGCGGCAACCTTCGTCCCTTACCGCCGATACTCTCGCTGCCGCGGTCTCGAGCGAAGATCCCTTCGTACGTCTCGGCGCCCTCGCGTCGGTCGAGATCCTGGCTCCCGAAGTACGCCACCGCCTGGTGGTGCCGCTACTTTCGGATCCGATCCGGGGGGTGCGAATCGAGGCGGCGCGGGTTCTGTCCGGCGTACCGCAGGTTACCTTCACCCCCGGACAATGGGAGCGATTGACGGAGGTGCTCGACGAGTATCGCGGGGCGCAGCACCGAAACGCCGACTGGCCCGAATCGCACATCAATCTCGGACTTCTCCACGCTCAACTGGGCGAGCTCGACGAAGCCGAGCAGGCCTACCGTCGAGCGCTTACGCTCGATCCTCAGTTCGCTCGCGCCTACGTCAATCTCGCGGACCTTTACCGGCTTCGCGACCGCGACGAAGAGGGCGAGCGAGTGCTGCGTGACGGGCTCGGGGTGGTTTTTTCGGACGCGGATCTGCGCCATGCACTCGGCCTCGTGCTCGTGCGATTGAAACGGACGGAAGAAGCCATCGAGGAGCTTCGGCGCGCCGCCGACCTCAGGCCGGAAGAACCGAGATACAGTTACGTCTATGGAGTGGCCCTCCAGAGTACGGGAGAAGTCGAGAGAGCGATGGAGGTGCTCGAAGCCGCGCACGAGCGGCATCCCTACGACCGGGAGCTGCTCTACGTGCTGGTGACCACGAACTATGAGCGCGGCGCGAAGCCTGAAGCGCTAGAATTCGCACGGAAGCTGGTCGAGGTGGTGCCGGAGGATCCGACGTTCCGGCGCTTGGTGGAGGAGCTCGAGTCGGGCCAGTGAAGCGGGGGAGGAGTCGATTTCGAGCATGAACGACAAACAACGTGTGACGAGATTCTTGCTCGTGACGCTCTTGCTCATCACGGGCTGCTTCGGATCGGTGGTCGAAGGGCAACAGGAGTCGGCCTCGAGCCGACGAGAGCTCCTTTTGCGCCGACGTCGAGAGAAAGCCGAAAGCCTCTCTCCTTACGAGGTTTCTTCCGCCGAGTCGCGTGCCCGGGGGTTGGAGAAGGCGAAGTTTCCCTCGAACATTCTCGTGAAGGGCTTCCACGGCATCCGTCCCGTGATCGGGGGCATGCCTTCGGGCTCTGGCTTCGTCCTCGGTGGCGGCTACATCCACGGGCTCGAGGATCAGTACTTTCAGTTTCAGGCCAACGGACGGTACTCGACGCGTGGATATACTACGGCCGATGCCGAGTTCGTCATCCCCCCGCCCCAAGTCGGTAGGAGAATCGAGTTCAAACTTCGAGGCGAGTATCGCGACTTGACCTCGCTCCGATTCTACGGATTGGGAAACGACTCGAGTCCAGACGGTCGTTCGACCTATCTGCTCAATGACCAGAGTGTGAGGGCCTATTTCTGGCTCAACCCGCGCGGGCTCTTGTCTCTGGGGGCCGAAGGCGGCTTTCTTCAGGCTCGTACCGACTCGGGGGACGACGATCGCTCGCTCGACGAAGTCTTCGACCCGGAGACGATTCCCGGCTTCGGCGATCCCCAAACCCAGTTCTTGATGTCCGGAGGCTGGGTGGAGTTCGACATTCGAGACAAGTGGGAGGACCCTCCGGTTGGCATCGTCGCGCGCGTGACGGCCAACTACTACGAAGACACCGGGCTGAGTCTCTACGATTTCAGCCGCGTAGTCGGAGACATCAAGGGATACGTCCCGCTCGGATCCCGGAATCGGATTCTGGCCCTTCGTCTCCGCACGTCTCATACGATTACGGACGAAGACGATGAAATCCCGTTCTATCTCATGGAGACCCTGGGCGGGGCCAAGGACGTGCGGGGATTCCGCGAATTCCGCTTTCGGGATACGAGGAATCTTCTCGTCAGCGCCGAGTACCGCTGGGAGGTCTGGGAGTATCTCGATTTCACGCTCTTCTTCGATGCCGGGAAAGTCTTCCATGACGTCGACGATTTCAATTTCGACGAGATGCACACCGGCTATGGCTTCGGCATCCGGGCGCACGCTCAGGAGAATTTCGTTCTTCGTTTCGATCTGGCCAAGAGCACCGAGGGCTTTAGGTTCCACATCAGTGGCGGGCCGTCCTTCTGAGGAGTGATGATGAAACGATATTTTCTCGCTCCGTTCGTCGCAGCCTTGCTTTTGCCCGTCGCACTCGAGGCGCAGAAGTTCTATCCCGACGATCCCCTGGCTCGAGACGACGAGCTCGTCGACACCCCGGAAAAACCCACCGAGATCGAGCTCTCCGATCTCTACGATCGTCTGGGTCACGTCTTCAAGGATTGGGGAGCTTCGCCGATCGGCAGCGAGGCGTCGAACGTCAATACGCTCGACGAGGTGCCCGACAGCAGCTGGTTCACGAATCGACACGGGCGCGAGCGCATGACCGTCGAGGAGCTCGTGCGCGGTCCCAATCGAGGCCAGGGCCCGGATCCCAGCGAGACCCGGACCGTGTTTCGGGGCAAGAGCCAGGGCCTCACGCCCGGTTTTCAGATCTACGACGAGAAGGGTGACCGCTATGTAATCAAGCTCGACCCGATCGAGGTTCCCGAGCTCGCCTCGGCCGCCGAAGTCATCGCGACGAAGGTCTACTACGCGCTCGGCTACAACGTGCCCGAGAACTACATCGTGCGCGTGCATCCCGACCGCTTCGCGATCCAGCCCGGCACGGAGGTCGAGGATAGTTTCGGCGACAAGATGCCTCTGACGAAATTTCGCTTCAATCGAATGATCCGGCGCGTGCCTCGTCTCGCCGACGGCACGATGCGGGTTACGGCGAGCAAGTACATCCCAGGCGTTCCCATCGGGCCGTTTCGCTATTTCGAGACACGCGGCGACGATCCAAACGACATTATCCCCCACGAAGATCGTCGCGAGCTTCGCGGGCTCCGCTTGATCGCGGCATGGACGAATCACGATGACACCCGGGCGCAGAACACTCAGGATAGCTGGGTCGAGGAGAACGGCCGGCACATCGTGAAACACTTCCTCATGGACTTCGGCTCGACCTTCGGGAGCGGCTCGGTGGACATGCAGCGCGCGGCATTGAGTTTCCAGTACTCGATGGACTTCAAGGAGATGAAGCGAAACCTCCTTGGATTCGGCTTCCGGGTTCCAGACTATCGGAAGGTCAAATGGCCCGATTTCCCCGACTACCAAGCCATAGGTCGGTTCGAGTCGGAGCGATTCGATCCGGCCGGCTGGCGAAACGACTATCCCAATCCGGCCTTCTGGCGCATGACTGCCCGCGACGCCTTCTGGGCGGCCAAGATTTTGATGTCGTTCACTCGCGAGGGGCTCGCGGCGATCGTCGAAACGGGGGAATACTCGCGTCGAGAAGACTCAGCCTATTTTCTGGAAACGCTCGGCGAGCGCCAGATGAAGTGCGGGCGATTCGGTATCAACGCGATCAACCCCCTCGACGAGTTCAGAATCGATGGAGAGGCACTTTCTTTTGCAAACCTCTCCGAGAGATACGGCTTCGTCACGGCGAAGACGGACTACCGCGCGCGCTGGTTCACCTACGACAACGACACCGATCTCACCACGCCGCTCGGCTCGGTCTTGACCTCGTCCGAGCCGCGCCTCGAGCTGCCCGCGAGCCCGGGATCGGCCTCGTTCCTTCTGGCAGAGGTCCACTCGCTCAACGAGGAGCATCCCCACTGGAACAAACCTACGCGCATCTATTTGCGTCGGGCAGGCTCCCGCTACGAGCTCGTCGGTATCGAGCGGGAAAATCCGGAGCGGTTCACCTTTCCAATGGAGTGACATCGGAGCTCGGACGGAGTCGGCAGGTTGGAGTCGGTGCCGCAATCTGGTGTAGGTTGTCTCGCGACTCCGCCGTGGGTCGATTCCGTGGCGCATTGAAGGAAGGGTGCGGCCTAGCTAGCCGGCGAGGTCGCGGCTCGAAGTTTACGAGAGGGAAACGTAGAGGATGGCAATGTTCGACGAGAATTTCGAGAAGTTCGCGGGCGAGGTCTCGGACGAAGTGTGCTCGGCCGCGCCCGTTTCGGCCTGACGCCAGGCTCTATGCTAAAGCTCGTTCTTCTTCGTCACGGCCAGAGCACCTGGAATCACGAGAACCGGTTCACCGGCTGGACGGACGTCGACCTGAGCGAAAAGGGGATGTCGGAAGCTCGCGAGGCGGCCCGAACCCTGGCAGGCGAGGGATATACTTTCGATCTTGCCTATACATCCGTTCTGAAACGTGCCATCCGGACACTCTGGATCGCGCTCGACGAGATGGACCTGATGTGGATCCCGGTCCATCGGAGCTGGCGATTGAACGAGAGGCATTACGGCGCGCTTCAGGGTTTGAACAAGCGGGAGACGACCGAACGCCACGGACTCGAGCAAGTGCAGATTTGGCGGCGAAGCTATGCGACGCGACCGCCGGCGATCACCGCCGCCGACGAACGCTTCCCGGGCAAGGACCCTCGCTACGGCTCACTCGATCCTAGCGACCTTCCACTTTCCGAGTGCCTGAAGGATACGGTGGAACGTTTCTTGCCCTATTGGCGAGATACCATCGCCCCGGACCTGCGGGCGGGAAAGCGGGTGCTCATCGCCGCCCACGGGAACAGCTTGAGGGCGCTCGTGAAGTTTCTGGACGAGATCTCGGACGACTCGATCCCGGAATTGAACATTCCCACCGGCGTCCCGCTCGTCTACGAGCTCGAGGACGACCTGACACCCATCCGCAACTACTACCTCGGTGACCCGGAGGCCGTGGCCAAGGCCGCCAAGGCTGTCGCCGCCCAGCTTCAGAAAAAGCCCTGACCTCCTCAAGTTCATCGGAACCCTCACCCTAACCCTCTCCCGCAAGCGGGAGAGGGAAGACCTGACGCCCTCTCACCCGGCGATCCTGGCTGCTCGCCCTCGTGGCCACGCCCTCTCGAATGTGAGACGATATTTGAAAAGATGACATCTTCGAAGCGAAGGCCCACCGAGCTGGTGGACATGGGGAAGCTCATGTCCATGCCGGCGATAGAGCCTCTGATTCTCTGCTCAGATCTCCGGGCCGGGCCATCCCACGAACACTCCAGTCCCAGCGCTCGGGGAAGTCGTTATCGGGAGAGACGAAGAGTGCCACGTCGTCCTCGACGAGGATGCTGCGTCGCGCGTCCACGCGAAGATTCTCTATACGGACTACCAGCCCGAGCTTCTGGATCTCGGTAGTACCAACGGTACGTTTCTCAACGGCAAGCCAGTCCACCGCGCCTTCTTGAAGCACGGTGACGAGATACAGGTGGGATCGAGCGTGTTCGAGGTGTCGGTTGGAAACGAGGAGCTAGGGCGTCATGGATCCAAGGAAGCCCGCGGTTCTCTCGAGCGCTTCGAATCCCTGATCCGGAAGTCCAGAGATGGAGCTTCATCTCCACAGCAATCGAGCGCGATCTCGGGACAGCTATCGGAAATCCGACTGACCTCACTCCTTCAGATTATCGAGTCGGACAAGAGCACGGGGACGCTGGTGGTGATCTCGGGAGGACGCGAGGGCAAGCTCTATATCCACCAGGGTGCCGTTCGTCATGCGACGCTGGGGCGTGCTCGAGGCGCGAAAGCCTTGTACCGACTGATGGTTCTACAAGACGGGCGCTTCGAGCTCTTCATTCCAGGACGCAGCCCGGAGTACGACACGGTCGATGGCACTCTTCAGAGACACCTCTTGGAGGCGATGCGACAGAAAGACGAGCTCTCCCTTTGCATGCAGAGCTTGCCGACTTCGAGCTCTTCGCTTATCCTCAATCCCGACAAGCACATCGTTCCCGCCAAAGTCCCTCCTTCCGTTTTCGACGTATTGGCGGCCGTCGATCGATTCAAGACGGTGGAGCAGGTCTTCGAGCGGTGTCAGCTTCCGGATTTCGAGACCGGCCGCATTCTCCACGTGCTGCTGAAACACAACGTGTTGAAAGCGGAGCCCAAAGGCACGGCGCCAGAACGGAGTCTCGGCACCAAAGTTACCAACGCAGGCTCTTCGTGAGCATACCCTCGTCGACGAGGCTGACGGTGACTTCGATCGCGCCATGGAGTTGTGACTCCTTCCATGTTCCGGAGATCTCGTAGAGGACGGTCGTCGATTGGGGCGCAACCTCGCTCGACTGAACTGGAACGGGCTGACCCTTTCCCGTCGCCTTATCCCCAACAACGTTGACGAGCTGAAGCTCTCGTAACGCGATGGGACGGTAGCCCTCGGTGAAGACGCTGATGCGAATCGTATAGGGCTCGCCCGGCATCGCATCGTTGGGATCGAGCTCGATGATGAGCTTTGCGGGGTAGGAAGGGTCCGCCGTTTCCTTGACGGCGAAACGGTCTTCCATCTCGAAGCCGAGGAGTCGCTCGGAGTCAGCCTCTTCGCTCGTGAACGCCGTTTCGCTCTCGACGTAGCGTCGAATTGGCTCGACGGTCGGTCGCATCGCTTCGGCCTGCGCCCTTTCGACGAGGGGCCCTTGCGCCATCGAGTCCACTGCGCGCCGCTGCGTTTCGTGGATCGAGTTCCAGGGCGTCTTCGAAGAGCGTGATGGCCTCCTCGTAGTCTCCTTGGCTGACGAGTCGTTTAGCCTTGGTGATGCGATCGCGAGACAGCACGGCGCGGCGCTGTTCGACTTCCTTGATTCGAAGCTGCTCGCCGAGCGCGCGTAGGCGATCGTTTTTGGGCTCGAGCAGCTCCGCTCGCTCGATGAGGGCGCGAGCCCTCTCTAGGTCGCCTGCGCCAATGGCGAGAGCTCCATCCGCGATGAGCGCTGAAAGCTCCTCGTTTTGGGAAGGCAGCGGGGCGGAGCGAGGCTCGGGCCGCGCCTTTGTCGGCTGGGGTGCTATCGGAACGCGGGTGGTGGTCGTCGTCTCGGACGCCGAGCTCGATGGCTCCTCGAAGGGGGAGAGATAGGACCCGAGGCCGGCCGCGACGACGATGCACGTCAGAACCGCGGCGAAGGCCGGCCAGTGCTCGAGGGCGGATCGAGAGCGGCTCCTTCCACGACCATTAGAGGCGCGTTTTCTGGATGCCGCCGTCGGCAGTTTGGCAATGTGGGTCGGAACGGCGATTCGCCTCGTCGGCCGCTGGGATGAAGGCCGCTTCCTCGGCGCCGGCTCGACCGACTTCGATGGCATCGTTTCGTCCTCGGGCTCGGGGGCGCCCGAATCGTGCTCCAAGACTAGACAGATGTGCTGTTTTTCCAGCTCCGATTCGTAGGCATGCAGGAACGCCTCGATCGCTCTCGCCATGTCCCCGGCGGTCGCGTAGCGTTCACTGGGATCCTTCGCTAGCGCTCCTTCCACGATCTGCTGGAGCCCGGGCAAGGTCCGATTGTCCGGGAATCTGAGCCTGGGAGTCGACTTCGTGAGGGTCTTGAAGAAAATGGTCTCGATGTTGTCACCCGAGAAGAGGAGCTGGTTGGTCACTAACTCGAACAGAACGACACCGATACTGAAGACATCCGCTCTACCGTCGACCGCCTGTCCACGGAGTTGCTCGGGTGCTATGTAACCGGCTGTCCCGACGACGATCCCGGCCTGGGTCTGGTTCGATTGGGTCCAACGTGCGACACCGAAATCCATAATCTTCGCCGTCCCGTCACGGGCGACGAAGATGTTCGCTGGTTTGATGTCGCGATGCACGATGCCGTTTGCGTTTGCATGGGCGAGTCCGTGACAGACCTGAACGACGATTCCGAGCTTTCTTGCGAGAGTGGGTTGCTCCTTTTCGACGAGCTGGTCGAGATCGCAGCCGTCGAGAAGCTCCATCGCGATGAAGGGGGAGCCGCGGTCGTCGTACCCGAGATCGTGCACGGTCACGATGTTCGGATGATGCAGTTGGGCGACGGCCTTGGCCTCTTTCTCGAAGCGTAGTTGCATCGAGGAGTCGTGCAGTGACGGTCCCGCCATCACCTTGATGGCTACGTCGCGCTCGAGCGTGGGATCGCGCGCGAGAAACACCATTCCCATGCTGCCGCTTCCGAGCAAGTCGTGGATGACGTACTTCCCCAGTTTCGGCGGCAGAGGGGGCATCGAAGCAGACTTGTCCTGCGTCATCGTTGTCGGGGAGGTGGAAAAGCAAGAAATGTGCCGCGAAAAAGGCCCTCAAAGTGCTGTTGCACCTGTGCGGATGTGGGTCGAAACCACTACAGACGCGCATCAAGAAATGAAATCCGTGAGGAAAGACGAACGTATCGAAACGACCACACGGAGCGTTCATGTCGTTGCAGCCAGGTATGATCGGAGCTAGAAGCGAAACCGCGCGCCTGGCATGTTGCTTGCTCCTTGCTAGGTGCCAACATGAACATATGGAGAGTCGCGCCTTTGCTCTTCTTGACATCGGGAGTCGGGCTGCTTCGGGCGCAGGCTCCCGAGATTCAGCACGTTCCGATTCCCTGCGTGGCTCCGGGCGCCTATCCTGTCATCGACGCAGTCATCCTGCCGGGCGCCGATATCAGAACCGCCAAGGTCTACTTCCGTTCGAGCAAGTACTCGAAATTCTACCACCTGGAAATGGCGTCCGACGGTACCGCCTTCTCGACCGCTTTGCCCAAACCGAGCCTCGAGACCGAACAGCTCGTGTATTACATCGAAGCCGTCGATGTTACCTTCAACAACAGCATCGGAGACGAGCACGTCGCCGAAATTCGAGAAAGTTGCCAGGCGGAGGGGCCTTCGCCCGACGAGGCGCCGGAGCTCCTCGTCGGCGCGACCGAGGCAGGCGTGCCCGCCGCGCCGCCCGGGTTCCAAACGGTGGGGATTGTTGGGTCCATCACCTCTGCGGGGGTCGTTTCAGCTCTGAGCAGCGGTTCTGGAATTTGGTGCGGCAGTCGTCGTCGGAGGAGTGGCTGCCGCGGGCGCAGGCGGCGTGGTCGTGGCGGCCGCTAACACGGAAGAGCGGGCCGTGTCGGAGCCCGAACCTTCCGCTCCGGTCTCCGCCTTACCCCCATTGGCGCCCCCCCCCGCCCTCAGCTCCGGTGCCGCCCGAGGTGCCGGGCACTCCTTCGCCGTCGAATCCGACGGAACCTGAAGCCTCCGAGCCGAACCCGTCGGAGCCGAATTCGTCGGAGCCGAAACCCCCGGAGGAGCCCGTTCCATCGTCACCCGTCCGCGCGTGTTTCACGGGAACTTTTCCGGGTGGTTCCTGCAATCTAAAGCTCGAGTCGTCCTGCTCCACCGGGCCGATTACGTCCTCTCGGTGGACCATCGACGCGAGTCCGGAGCTCGGTGGCTCGTCGGTGAGCACTGAGGCCAGCGTCAATCGGAATTTCCCGGGGTGTGCGGGGGAGGAGGTCACGGTGTTGCTAACCGTTGACGACGGATCCGGTGGCAGCGATAGTCGCTCCGATTCGATCCAACTACCGGTGAGCCACAAGACGGACTCCGACTCCGCACCAGTCCATACGTCCGCCACCAGCCTCCTGAGAGGCGACGGTATCGCCGGCAGGGTCGTTCTCAACGATGCCAGGCTCGACGCTACCCAGAGCATGATCCCGTTCCGCCACGACTTCCTCGCAGGCCGCGGGCAGAATCACATCGAAGCCTTTCTCATCTCGCCGACCGCCAGAGAAGCGGTATGGGAGTTCGATTTTTCCAGCGCGCGGCATTTCGTTCCCGGCAGCTTGCGCTCCGTCACCGGTCAGACTCTGTTGTTGTCGAGCCATCGCATCGTCTTTCGACTGAACGGCACGCCTGAAGAGCGGTTGAGGTTTTCGTTCGAGCTCGACCCTTGATCACCTAGGGCAATAGGGTCAGCGCGCGGCTTTCGCCGACGCTAGCCTTTCTTGGATGCGGTCGAAGGCGACTTGAGCGTAGAGCCTGGTCTTGGGATCCACGGCATCCCGGAGCCGCTCGAGCACCGGGAGGTTGTCGGCCATCCCTAGGTTCCCGATAGCCTCGATCGCGTTGAGCCTCACGAGCGCGTCCTCGTCCTCGACATGTTCGACGATGGGGGTCAGGTCTTCGTGTCGGCCGACTTGGCCCACGGCAAAGAGTGCGCATGCGCGAATCCACGACGAGCGATGCCGCGTCAGCTCTTTCAGGACTGTTGTGGGACTTCTCGAGGGCAGCTCGTAGACGGTGCTACCGTGCTCCGCGATGACGCGGGGATTCTCGTGCTCGAAGAGAGGTAGAACGCCGCCGAGCATCGTCGGGTCGACTCGGACTTCGAGGGCTTCGATGGCACTCGACCGAACGTAGGGGTCCGGATGGTTGAGGTTGCTGAGAATTAGCCGCATTCCCGGTTCACCCATGAAAGCGGAACGAAGTACCTGATGCGCATTGCGCTTGGCCCGTAGAACCCTCTGATGAATCGAGTCCTTGAGTAGGAGGATCGAGCGATCCTGGGGAAGCCGGCGCAAGGCATCAACCCTCACGAGGTCGTAATAGGCCTCCTCCGCTTCCAGAGATAGCACAGGCAGCAGCGCTTGCCGCGCTCTCACCGTACCGATGCGACTCAGTGCTCGAATAACGTAACGCCGCCCCTCGAGATCGCAGCTCCATAGGGCCAGAGTGAGAACGTCGATCGCCGCTTCGCCGCGGCTCTCCAGCGCTCGCGCGGCCAGATGGCGTGTCGCTCCGTCACCGTCCTCCAGATAGTGAACGAGCTTTTCCTGGGCCGAGCGCTCGCCCGATTTGGCGAGCGCGAGGAAGACGCGGCGTTGTTCGAAACGATCCTCTTCGCTCTCACCATTCGTGGCGAGAGGCTGCGCGCGAGCACGAACATCCAGCCCCGTGACCTCGTTCGCCGTTCGGGGCTCTGCGATCTCTTCGGGGTTGAAAATGCCGCTCTGGGCGAGAGACGCCATGCCGCTCGCGCGCACGCGCGGGTCCAGATCGACGAGTGACTCGACCTCGTTCATTTCGTGCCGTCCGTGGACCATTTTGCCGAGTGCCGCCATCATGCTCGCGCGGACCTCCGGGTCGGTCTCCTGCTTGTATCGCGCGACGAGTAGCGAGGCGGCCTCGGGTGCCTTGAGCTCGGAAGCGACTTCGACGGCGAGCAGTCGCACCGAAGCTTCGTCGTTGTCGAGAGCGCGCCGCAAGGTCGAGACGCTTGCCGGTACTTGCTCAGGGGGCGCCAACTCGTGCATGGCTATGGATGGGAAAGCGAAGCGGAACCGGCTCTTCTCCTTCAGGACGAGAACGAGACTATCCAGATAATCGCCCTTGAGCCGAACGGTCATCAGTAGGAAAAAGAACGAGAGGACCAGGGCGCCGGCAATGACATAGTGAATCGGTACTTTCGTTCCGGCCATCAAGAACGCGCCCCCGAGGAGAACTCCGAAGGGCTCGATGACCGTTTCTTTGAAGGCCTTCGCGCGGCCCCGTCGCTCGCCGGGGATCGCGTTGAAGATGAGATCGGTGGAGGTACGCACGAGCGAGATCCGCAACACTTTTTGAACGGCGCGAGCGCCGAGCACGGCGAAGAAAAACGCCGAAGACGCCATGCCGCCGCCCGCGAACCATGCGAAGCCGATGGCAAGGAAGCCCAGAACGAAAGTAACCGGCATCATCCATTGACCTCGTGTGACCCCCAGCGCTGCAATGACGCGATGGGTCGCGACAAACTGCACGAGCGTTCCGATGCCGATCACGGCGCCATTGAGCACTGCGTAGAACGTCGTCAGCGACTCCAGTCGCACGTCGCCGGTTGCTGTCGTGAATTGGACGTGGGCCGCCTTGCCCATCATGAAGTCCAGCACCTGCGCCAGGAGCGCCAGGATCAACAGGCACAAAGACAAGGTGCGAAGCAGGCGCGAGCTAAAGGAGATATCGATGTCTCCCGAGAGGCCCTTCCAAATTTCCGCGAGCTTCGGTGCGGGTGGCCGCCGTATCCGAAGGCGGTTCCCGAAGCTGTGCGAGACCATCTGGACCGGGACGAGACTCGCGACGAGGAGAACGCCCGCGAGTGACAGTAGCGTTTCGGTGGCGATCCATCTGGGAAGGAAAGAGGCGCTCACCGACGCGGCGAGCCCTCCGACCAAGCTGAAACCGAGCAGCACGGGGAAGAGCCTCTTGGCCTGGCGAATATCGAGAAGGTCCCCGGCAAGCAACCAAAACTGCAAGAACACGAGGCTCTTCATCAAGTAGCAGGCGATATAGAGGAGGCGGTATGCGACGTCGGGCGCCCGGGCTGCCCGAGGTGCCACGAACAGTAGCCCGAGGGCGAATATCGCGAGGACTAGGCTGAACAGTTTCGTGCGGTCGAGCCGATCGATGAACGGGATGACGAACAGCCCGACGAAAATCAGGGCCGCCGCGCTACCGAGGTAAACCTCCGGCAGTGCGTCAGGTCCAACATGGGCGATGAGGAGCGCGGTGGCGCCGATATCGAACAGGCTGTGGGCTGCCGCGACGAAAAAATGGGCAAGCCCCAAGAGGAGCGTCAGCCGGCGATCGGCTTCGAGAACGTTGAGCGCCTTAGCGAGTCTCAAGGCCCAGCCTTCGCGCCTCCTCCACCAATTCTCGGTAGCGTTTGTCGGACAGACGAAGTCTTCTCGTGAACTCTCGAAACACCTCGAAGGCGATATCCGGGTAGTCCTGCACCGCGGCTCGAAAATCGTTCTTGTGCAGAACGAGCAGACTGATATCGTCTTCGGCTCTCGCCGCCGCGGAGCGCGGTAGATCGTCGATGATCGCCATCTCGCCGAAGTATCCGCCTTCCTCGATGATGTCGAGCTCCATCACCTGTCCGCCTACCTCCTGGTGTACGCTGACTTTCCCCGAGCGAACGAGATACATCTCGTCTCCAAGATCGTTCTCGGAAAAAATAGTCTCGCCGGCACGATGCGTCTTCTCCTGAATGAAATCGGAGAGTCGTTTGAGGCCCTCCCCGGGGACATCCT
This sequence comes from Candidatus Marinacidobacterales bacterium, assembly GCA_965247365.1. GTDB lineage: Bacteria > Acidobacteriota > Vicinamibacteria > Marinacidobacterales > SMYC01 > CBDFHB01. The sequence continues at coordinate 5,099,765 of CBDFHB010000002.1, read as the reverse complement.
TGAACAAAGAGGTACGCTTCAGAGCGAGAATGATCTCCATCACGGAAAGCATCGGTGTTCTTGGCGCTCCTCGCCGGACCCCCGCTGGCCCGTCAGTGGCGAGCATTATACCCGGCGGACGGTGGGGCCGTGCGTCGTGGCGGATGCTCGCGTTTCTGGCCGTGCTCAGGCGTCTCGACGGGCAGGCTTTTGGCCGCCCGAGCGGCGAGCGCGGTGACGCAACGTGGCGCAATGACTACACGTCTGTAGGGCTTTACCCCCAAGAGTCTCGATCGCGCCTCGGCAGAATCGTACGACCATCCTAACTCGTTCATTTTATGAGAGTTTAGGCAGTCAGAATTTCTAGTTGGAAAGGCACGGCCCTTGCTTGTCCCAACCTTGGTCAAATCGGATAAAGGGGGGTCTGCTCGACACCATGGATGAGATGTTGAATGGCTCTGTCGAACCCGACGCGAGCGGCGAGTCGGTCGATGGCGTCGAGCCAGACGCGCGCGAGCCCGTACCGGCCGTGATCGGTAACGTCTTCGAGACGGCCAAGGCAATGCAAAAGGCCGAAGCCAAGCCTTCCCGAATCTACACTGGCGGTCACTATCACGTACCCGCCTACCGCGATCTGTCGGGCGAGATCCGCGACATGCTTCACGAGAACCGATCGCTCGCGTTGCTCTATATCGACGCCTCACACCTCGCGCGGGTGGAGCACGATTATGGAGCCGGCATCTACGATCAGGTCAGAAGCATCCTCACGAATCTGATCCTCGACATGCGGGGAGTCGAGACGAGACGCGACGACCTCGTGACGGTGAACGAGACCCATGGTGACGTGTTTCTCATCTTCCTTTCGAAAAAGCGCGAAGAGCGTCCGTTCGGTCAGGGTGATCTGGAGACGCTGGCGGATCGTATCCATAGCTACCTGACCCGCCGCCTGTCGCGAATGACGAGCTCCTATCTAAAGGGCCGCCCGAAGCTCGGGATAGGCTACAGCCTCGTGCTGCACAACCCGCTGATCAAAGAAGACCGACTTGTTCTGCAGCTCATCGAAGACGCCAAGCGAATGGCGGAGTTTCAGGACTACCGCATGCAGGTCAAGAGCAAGGAACTGCTGCAGGAGATCATTCTCCGAGAGGACGTGCGCACCGTTTTCCAGCCGATCATCGATCTGAATTCGAGGGAGACCTTGGGCTACGAGGGTCTGACCCGCGGCCCTCAGGGAACCGAATACGAGAGCCCCTACATGCTTTTCGACGTCGCCAACGAGTCGGATCTCCTGTTCGAGCTCGACAGACTTTGTCGACGCAGCGCGCTCACCTCTGCCTCTCGGCTGAAGGGTGACAGGAAGCTCTTCGTGAACCTGTTGCCGACAACGATTCGCGATCCCGAGTTCCAGGGCGAGCGGATGCTCGCGTTTCTGGAAGAGAACAATCTTTCTCCATCACGAATCGTTCTCGAGATCACGGAGCGATTGGCGATCGAGAACTACGACCTCTTCCTCGAAGCGATGAAGGTCTTCACCGACCTCGGGTTCTCGATTGCGATAGACGACATGGGCGCGGGCTACTCGGGGCTCGAAAAGATCGTTCACATGAACCCCCAATATCTGAAGTTCGACTTGATGATGGTTCGCGACATCGATACGAGCTTCGTCAAACGAGAGATGCTCAAGGCGATCCACTCGCTCGCCTCGAACGTTGGAGGGCACGTCATCGCGGAAGGGATCGAAACGGTGGAGGAGCTAGAGACTCTGCTCGAGCTCGGGATTCCATATGGTCAGGGCTTTCTGTTCGCCAGGCCGACGGCCGAGCTCATCGAAGTCCCCACGGTGGGCCACCGAACCGTTGCCGAAGTGCCCGGCCTGATCGTCGATTGACCCCGAGCGAAGAGCGACGAGGGCTAGTTCCTGGGCGCCTGCTCCGCCTCCTCCAGTATCTCCTCCTTTTCCGCATCGTTCTCAGAAGAGCGCTCGGAGAGACCCTTCAACGTTTCGTAAGGGACGGCCAGCGAGACTTCCACTTCGTGGTCGACTTGGCCGATCTGGAATCGAATCGACGATAGCGCTCATCTGCGGGTTTGCGTTCTGTTGCAGGCGTCCCAAAGCGACCAGTCCTCGTACCACATCGGCGAGCTCCAGAGCGGATTTCGGATCGGAAGCTTTGCCCCGGCCCCGAAGATGGAGCTCGGCGTCGAGTCTTCCCGAGATGGAGAATGCTTGAAGGGGTGGTAGCCGACTCCCCGCACTCGAGCTCAGAACGCTCCTGAGCATACCCGGGGATCCGGCAAGCCAAAAGGACTCACCCCGGAAAGCGGACTCACCCCAACGTTCGGTCAGGCTATTTCCAACGGAAATGGATCTTCCCGACCCGGCGTCGAGCATCGCGCGGACGAAGCTCGGCTCGCCCAGGAGCAGCGTCGATTCGTCACCGAAAGCGAGGGCGCGCTCGCCCCGCTCGGCCGACACCATCCGATAGATAGTCGTTCCCTGATGGTCCTCCTCTTCCAGCTCTCCTCTTTGCGCCAGAGCGGCGACGATCCGTGCAGCGTCGAAGGAACCGCTGATCGCGACGCCCCAGCGCTCCTTCTTGTCTCGGGTCGATTCAACCGCCTCGGCGCTCTTCGCGAGGCAGAAGGTCGCCGCGTTCAGATCCGAACGAGGATCGAGGCCGGTCGCCTCACGAATCTCTTCGATGGCCCGGAAGCTCTCGTACTTTTCCATCCGCTGCTCCCAATCAGCGCCGAGTGGGCTCGAGAACACGGACTGGAGGTCCACGTGACCTACCATGCTCGCCGCGTTGGGTACCCAGGCCAACGTCGCTGGAAGAGCCGGCGCCTGCGCTTCGGCGCCGCGGCTCGTCAAGTGAGCCATGCCGCCGATGCCCAGCCCACCGATCACGAGCACGATTGTCAGGACGCAAATCCATCGAGACTGTTTCATCACGATCTCCTATCGAGCGTCGTCGCTCGCTCAATGGTAGGAACGTAGGGCATGGAGCGTTGGTTCCATTATCGGGCAATCCGAGCCGGGAGGCTAGACTTCTTTGCTTCGGAAAACGTAGGCGGCGACGGCGTGAGTCATAACGGCGACGAGCAGCAGTGCCAGCGAGGCGCTGAGCGGTGTAACCCGCGCGGAAAGCAGTGACGCGAAGGTGCCCTGGAGGCTTTCGTGCGGCACGAGAGCACGGAGATAGTGGGCGATGGTGAAGTAGCGGACGACGCCCGGTACGAAGGTCGCCGCCCCCTGCCAGCCGAAGACGAAAAAGAGGCCGATGAGCAGGGGCCTTTTGAGCACGACTCCGGTCGCGGCGAACAAACCGTTATAGGCGAGAGCTCCGAGGATCGCGGCCAGGATGTCTTGGATGAGACTGGGAAAGCGCACTCCGAGCTCCTCCCATCCCAGAGGCGCGAGAGTCAAGTAGAACGACACGACGAGGGGAGGAAGGAACAGAATCATGACGAGGGTGAAGCTCCCCAGCATCTTGCCGCTGAGAAAGGCGACGCGGGATAAGGGGCGTGTCACGAAATAACGCATCGTCCCTGCTTCGATATCGTCGCTGATGACGCCACTCGCGTAGAAAAGGGCCAGCATCGGCAGGACGAACTGGAAGCCCACCGTGGCGGTTGCAACCGAGAAGACCCCCCACCCCGACGTGGGCACCGTCACACCGAGAAGAAGAAGCACTCGATAGACGGTGGCGACGAATATGGGTCCCGTCGCGAGGAGGGCCATGGTGAGCGTCCGACCCGTCCATAGCTGCTGATCCACAGTCCATTGCGCGACGAGAAACACCGATCGTAGTGGACGAAACATCAAATCAGGCCCCGACGAGGTAATGGAACACGGCTTCCAGGTTATCGTCCGGTGAGGTGATCTCCTCGATGACCACCTCCTGCTCCAGCGCGAGTTCCGATAGAGTCGCGTAGAAGCGATCTGGTTCTCTCGTCTCCAGTCTCACCTGTCGGGACTCTTCAGAGAAGGATATGGAATCGAGACCTTCCGCATCGAAGAGACGGCGGGCGAGCTCGCGAGGCTCGGGAGTCGTGACCCAGATGCGATGGGGATGCGCATCCATGAGCCGCCGTATCTCGTGGATGTTCCCGTTCGCGAGAACGCGGCCCGTTGCCATGAGAACGACCTCACGGGTCATCAGCTCGACTTCGTGCAGGATATGACTGGCGACGACGACCGTCCTTCCCTCAGAGCCCCAGCGCCGGATCCAGTCGATGACCTCGCGTCGTCCGACCGGGTCGAGTCCCGTGAGCGGCTCGTCCAAGACCAGGATGTCCGGCTCGTGTGCGACGGCTTGGGCGATGCGAAGGCGTTGCTTCATACCTCGACTGAAAGCGCTCACGCGCGCGTTTCCTGTCGTTCCGAGTCCGACGTCCTCCAGTGAGGCTTCTGCCTTTTCCCGTGCGGCAGATGGTCCGAGACCTCGCAGCCGCAACAGGTAGGTGAGCCAATCCGACGCGCTTGCCTTGGCGTGGAGCTCCTGCTCTTCTGGAACGACGCCGAGTCGATCGTATGTTCGCGGATTGGCGAATGGCGATTCGCCGAGTACGGTGACCGCCCCAGAGCTAGGACGTAGCACTCCCGTGACGAGCTTCAGCAGCGTCGACTTCCCGGCGCCATTAGGGCCGAGGAGTGCGGTGACCCCAGGCGAGAAGGTGAGGCTGACCCGGCTCAAACCGAGGACGCTTCCATACCAGCGAGAGACGTCATCGAGCTCGATGGCGTTCAAGATACGACCTCGGGAGAGCTCAAGCGCCGACCGAGCACCAGCAGCGATGCGAGAATCACCGCCGCCATGACGATGATCGATACCAGGGGAGTGCTGCCCGACTCGACCGTTCCGAAGAACAGGTGTCCCGAATCGACGGCCGCCCCGGTGACGCTGAGGAAGGTGGGTGCGAAACCCACCTGCAGGCGAGCGAGCGCGCCGCGGACAACGACCTCGCTTCCCAGCGCGAGGGCAACGAAACCGGCGCCCGCCACGCGTCCGCTTCGTGAAAGGCTGGATACTGCTAGCACGGCGAGTCCGAAGTAGAGCGTGAGCCAAAGGCTATAGGCGAGGATCGGAGACCGGCAACCACGGGGATCCTCGAAGCAATCGAAGGTCTCCAGATAGCGCTAGATGTAATCCGAGAAGAAAGAGGGCGGGAATGAGCGTGACGAATCCAATCGAGCAGAGAATCGGGAGCGCCTTTCCCAGTACGTAGTCCCGGACCGAGATCGGTTTCGACAGATACAGCACAAGGGCGCCCGAAGACACGTCACTGGCGATGGCGGGCGCACCGGCGTAGAGGCTCACGAGAATGACCGGCAGGAGATAGATCTGTTGCGTCAGAAACTGAAACCATGTGAGCGCGGTCACGCCGAAAAAGTCGGAGGCTTGCGGAAACTGCAGCGTCCCGTATATCTGAATGGCTCGGGCGACGACGGGAATCCAGCTCGCAGCCAGGAGCAACAGGAACGCTCGCCTCTTCAGTAGCTGAACGAATTGCGTCCGAGCGATGGCCCAGCTTCTTGCGAGTGGCGACGTACGTGGACCCTCGTGTCGCCGATAGGAGAGATCGTGGACCGGCATAAGGGCTAGGAGCTCGGCGCTACGTCTCGAACGGCGCTCAGGAACTGCTCTTCGAGGCTCTTTTCGAAACGCCTCATGTGCCGTATCTCTGCTTGCGAGGACTGAGCGCTCTCGAAGAGCACTCGGGTCTCGGGTCCCTGGAGCTCGAGCAGTATCAAACCATGGGGATCCTCGCTCGCCTCAATCCCCCGCTTGGAGAGAGCCTCCTTGAAGGCGCCGGGTGTCTTTTCTCGAACGCGGATCTCGTAGACCCACCCCGGATGCTCTCTTAGAACGTCCAAGCGTCCTTCCAAGATCAACCGGCCTCGATTCAAAATAAGGACGGAATCGCAAACTTCCTCGACGTCATGGAGCAAGTGCGTCGAAAGCATGACGGAGACACCACGCGCGGCAACCTGGCGCACCAGGTCGAGCATTTGCCGACGACCGACGGGGTCGAGGCCACTTGTAGGCTCGTCGAGAAGCACGAGATCCGGATCATGAACGAGAGCCATCGCGAGCTTCGAGCGTTGCTGCATGCCCGTCGAGAACTCTTCGACCGGTCTATAGCGAGCCTCGCCCAGCCCGACGAACCACAAGACCTCGTGCGCCCGAGCGAGCGCAGCGGTTCGCGGCAAGCCGCCCAGCTCGCCGGCAAGCGCCACAGCTTCTACCGAGCTCAAGCCCGGTACGACGATCTCTCTCTCCGGAAGATAGCCGATGCGCTCTCGAGCCCGATGGGGAGCACTGCATATCGAAGTGCCCAATACCTCGACGCTGCCTCGAGAAGGTTTCAAGAATCCCAGAAGCGTCTTGAGAAGGGTGGTCTTTCCGGCTCCGTTCGGACCTAGCAGCCCGACCGTGCCTGGCTGAACGTCGAGTCGAAGCGACGACAAGGCTTCGACGCTCCCGTAGGAGACGCTCAGATCGTGAGCTCGGATGACGGACATGGGTTTGTGCTTGGGGCTACGTCGACCAGCTACTCGAAGTTCCCCTCTCCTAAGGCAGAGGTTTCGGCTGCCGCTTTCGCAGGGTGCAGATGATTCCTTCAGCACTCTGCTAGAAGCCACCAAACGATATCACTTCGACGGGCGGCGCCGGAAACCCGTGGCGCCCGGAACCGAGTGTCCATAGAATGGTCCCTGCGAGGAGGGATAGAGATGTGGACACTCTCCAGGGAGCGGGGTGCTATCCGTATGCGCAACCTCATCGAGTTCACGCTGATTTTTGTGCTCGGCTATATCGCGTTCCAGGTGGCTCCGAACATTGCCTTGCGGGTCAATTTCCTCAGCGAGCTCGAAGTCATGGCGAACGCTCCCTTCGAGGAGAGCGCGGCGACAATCCGTCGCCGGGTGCTCGAGACGGCCGAGGGCTATGGTATCGTTCTGGACTCTGAGAGGCTTTTCGTCGAACGAAACCGGGAGCTGAACAAGACCATTATCGATGTCACTTACCAGCTTCACATCAATTTCTACCCGAGTTTCGTATACGTGTGGAACGTCCACGACCGGGCAGAAGCGTTTCTGTTCTGACACCCCTTCGAACGAAACGAGCTGCCTTCCGTCTTGTTCAGGCTAAGTGCGTCTGGTAAGATTGCTTAGGCAAGATTGCCCACTGGAGAAGTGTCGATTGCAACAGGGCGAAGACAAGCTCAAACGTTTGGTGCAGAGCCTCGAGAAGAGCATCGAACAAGCCATCTCGAGCTCACCCCCGGTGGAGGAGTGTCTCACGCGGATTCGAAATGAAGGCTACGAGCTTTCCCTCGTGCTCCAGGCGACCCTCGCTTTTGCGCCTCGAGGTGAGCTCGACCAGGCGCAGGTGGAAGAAATCGCTGGCATTGGGCCTGAGTTCGAGCAAGACTTCGAGATGAGCACCCTCGACAAGAAGTTTTTGCGCTCACTGAAAATCGCCGTCGACGAGGAATAGGACCGCTCGACCTACCGCTCAATCTCCCAGGATTCTCTCGAAGACATCGGTGCCCGCGTATCGGGCCACGTCGGAAAGCTCTTCCTCGATGCGGAGCAGCTGGTTGTATTTCGCGACTCGATCGCTCCGGCTCGCCGAACCCGTCTTGATTTGACCAGCACCGGTCGCCACCGCCAGATCGGCGATGGTCGTGTCTTCGGTCTCTCCCGAGCGGTGTGAGATCACGGAGGTGAGCCCGCTGCGGTGCGCGAGCTCGACGACTTCGAGAGTCTCCGTGAGCGTGCCGATCTGGTTCAGCTTGATGAGAATGGAGTTGGCGATCCCTTTTTCGATGCCTTCTCGGAGTCGCGTCTCGTTCGTGGCGAAGAGATCGTCTCCGACGAGCTGTACTTCTTCCCCAAGGGTTTCGGTTAGCTTTTCCCATCCTTTCCAGTCGTTCTCGTCCAGACCATCCTCGATGGAGATGACCGGATAGCGCTCGACCCACTGGCAGTAGCGTTCGATGAGCGCGTCGGCGGAGAGGCGCGTACCCCCCGATTTCTTCAGAACGTACTCGCCGTTTTGGAAGAGCTCGCTCGCGGCGACGTCGAGCGCGAGAAAGATATCCTCGCCCGGGTGGTAACCGGCCTTCTCGGTGGCCTCGAGCAGCAGCTCCAGCGCTTCCTCGTTGGTATCCACATTGGGCGCGAAGCCTCCTTCGTCACCCACCGCCGTGGCGAGTCCCCTGTCGGTCAGGATCGATTTCAGCGCATGAAAAGTCTCGACACCCGCGCGAAGCGCCTCTGAGAAGCTCGGAAGCCCGGCCGGAACGATCATGAACTCCTGAATGTCCAGCGTATTGTCGGCATGAGCCCCACCGTTCAGAACGTTCATCAACGGCACGGGCAGTACGCAGGCCATGGGGCCACCCAGGTAGCGGTATAGTGGAAGCCCTAGGCTCTCGGCGGCCGCTTTGGCGACGGCCAGCGACACCGCGAGGATCGCATTCGCGCCGAGACGACTCTTGTTCGGGGTCCCGTCGAGCTCGAGAAGGAGACGATCGATGAGAATCTGCTCGACCGCGTCCTCTCCGACGAGCTCGGGCGCGATCTCGTCGACGACGTTCGCCACGGCCCGCGCGACGCCCTTGCCGATGAACCGGGCTGGGTCTTCGTCCCGGAGCTCCGCGGCTTCGTGCTCGCCGGTGGAAGCGCCGGAAGGCACCGCCGCTCGGCCCTGGGAGCCGTCTTCGAGAGTCGCCTCTGCCTCGACCGTGGGGTTGCCGCGTGAGTCGAGAATCTGGCGCGCCTCGATATCCACGATAGTCGTCATGTCGCTCCTTTCACTCGGTGGGGCTCTTCTGTTCAAAATGTGATCAAGATCACTAAGTTAGGCGACCGCTGGCCCCCCGATTGACAGGTCAAATGGCCTGTGGTAACTAATGAGTAGCATTTTGGGGTTATTTTAGCTGAATGCAAATGGGAGTGTCTTGTTTGAAGGGGTTTGTCATTGCTCTTATTTCCCTGCCCCACCGTCAGCGCCGGTCTAGATGCTCCTGAAGGGAACGCCGCCATGGTGAAGGCCCGAAACGTATTCATATCGACGATCATCATTCTTGCCTGGGCGCTCGGCGCGCAGGGGGCTTCAAAGGACTCTATGCAGGGGTTCTCGGAGCTCGAAGGGGTCGTCCGAGATCATGGAGGGCGACCGCTCGGTGGCGCCATCGTGTCCGTCTTCGGAAAGAATTTGTACGAAGGCGCGATCACGGCGGTAACCGACGCGGAGGGACGCTTCGAGGTCGCGGGGGTGCCGCCCGGACTCTACCGACTTCGCGCGTATTTGGAGGGCTTCTTTCCCTCGCCTTACGCGAAAGTCGTGATCGAGGAAGGCGTAGAGCGGGTCAGCGCCATTTTGATGAGCCTTGCTTCGCTGGATTCCGAACAGCTCGTTCAGAGCACGGACGAGAAGCGGACGCTCGCGGAGTTCCGCTGGCTTCTCCAGCGCGGCGAGAGAAACATCCTCAAGGAGGAGGAACGCTACGCGGGGCTCGTGGAACGCGAATCGATTGACCCGCCCCCGTCTGGCGATACTCGAGTCGCGATAAGTGGCGAGCTTGGGATTCGAGCGGCGGCCTTCGAACAGCGGCTCGACGAGTTTCCTGGCGGTGGTGCCGGGCTCGATGCCAACCTTGCCTACGCTCGTTTGTTCATTCCGGCTGACGACGACGGACACTGGCTGGTCAGCGCCCAGATTCTCGAGTCTGCCCTCTCATCGTGGGCGGGTAGAGCTGAGTTCGTTTCGGGTGAGGTGGCCGGACACAGGCTGACAGGGGGCGTCACCTACGGCAGTTACCTCTACGGTGATCTGGACGATTTCCGACCGCCTGAAGCGGCGCTCACGAACGGCGTGCTCGGCCAGCGCTCCACGGAATGGTTTGGCAGCGTGTACGGCGCCGACTCGTTTCTTGTGGGGTCGGTCTCGATTCAGGGACGCCTCGCCTTCAAGTATTTCGACTACTTGAGCACACCCGGTTACTTGGCACCCCAACTCTCTGTCGCCTACCCCCTGGGTGAGAGTAAAAAGACTTTGATCCGGGGCGTCGTCGATTATCGGGTCCATGCTCCAGGCGGAGAAGACATCGGGTTGCTTTCGAACGTCGCTTTTTCGGACGTCTACGGACCCTTACCGGAGCCTCGCGCGATTCGCGCGGAGCGTACGGCGAGAGTCCAGCTCGGCCTCGAGCAACAGGTCTCGGAGACGACGCGACTGGGCGTCAGGCTCTTTCAAGAGAACGCCAGCGACCAGCTCGTCAAGTCCTTCATGATGGATCGGCCGGGGACGACAGGCAGCGCCGGTTACTATGTCGATGCCAACCAAGGTGATTTCGAGAGCCGCGGTTTGGGTCTCTCTGTTTCCCAGCGCTTCGGCGCCACGGAGGGCACGGTCGGCTATACCTACGGGATGGCTCGTGCTCTGGCGGCACAACTGAACGGCCGAGGAATTCTCGGCGAAGAGGAAATTCACGACGTGACGACCGTAGTCGCCACGTCGATCGACCGCACGAGGACACGGCTCCAGGCCGCGCTCCGCGTGACGAGTCATCCCACCTTTGTACCCGGCCTGGCGGGCTTCGCGACGGGTTCGACCGTCGAGTCTCGCTTCAATTTCCAGGTGTATCAGCTGCTTCCGTTCGTGGGGTGGAGTGGCACACAATGGGAACTCATGATGGCCGTCAGAAACCTGTTCTACGAGGATATCGAAGGGGCTTCGATTCTCGACGAGATGGCGGTCATCGACGCTCCTCGGCGCGTCCTCGGCGGCGTCACCGTTCGATTCTAACCTCCCTTTTTCTCAAACCCTTCCGCGCAAGTCGATCGCCGAGGTCGTGCTAGGATAGAGCCGATCCGAAAATTCGGATCCGAGATCCAGTATTTCGGATTCGCGGTCGTTCCGCGACAGAGCGTTGGCTGTAACTAGCTGTCGTTCAGTGATTTCTGTCATATGCTGCTGACGCCATCACGGTATAGAAATTGCTTAGCTATTCTGTACTCCTATGGGGTGCTGAAAGTGTGAGCGAGGTGCGAAAGGAGCCCAGGTGACGCGCAAGGCTGGATCCAGAGCTTGGAAGATCGGCATCGTCCTGACGACGAGCTCGATCTTGCTCGCCCTGGCGATTCACAATATCCAGCAGAAATCTCGCTTCCACTACCTGGATGACGGGGCGTTGTGGGAGGACCAGCAAGGCCGCGTCTATGCGACGCGCGTCGACCCCGGCGGCCCGGCAGCGAAAGCGGGGGTTACTCTCGGGGACGTTCTGGTGTTCGTTGGCGACGAGCCCATCGAGAACGCAGCGCGAGTGCGCGCGATTCTGGACGGCGCGCTCGACGGTGAGGTTCTCAGCTATCAGATTCTGCGCGAGGACGAACGCAGCGCTTTTGCTTTGACGGTAGCGCCTCTACCCCAAGGAAACGTCCCCGTCTACTACTTCCTCGCCGCGGTCGGGATTTTCTCGCTCGCGGTAGGCACGATCGTCTACATCCGTCGGCGGGGCGTGGCGGCGACCGCTCACTTCTATTTCCTGTGCATGTTCTGGTTTCTCGCCTATGGATTTTCTTTTACCGGAGAGCTAGACAAGTGGGACCGAGTTTTCTTTTGGATGGATCGTGTCGGTGTGCTCTTCTTCCCACCCGTCTTCCTTCACTTCGCTCTGTGTTTTCCGACGAGACAAACGATCGTCCAGAAGCGTGGCTGGATTCTGACGGCGTTGTACTTGCCGGCGGCTGCGCTTCTCTATTTGAGCTTGACGGCTGAATTCGCGTTTTTTTCGCCGATCGCATGGGGGGGTCGTTTCCTCGTCGATGCGAACGCCTTTCTCAATCGCATCATACCCGCTTACGTCGCGCTGGCCTCCCTCGCGGCCTTTGCTGCCTTCGTGGCCTCCCATCGTCGAGCGAGGAGTATCACGGTCAAGAAGCAGACGAGATGGATCGTCTGGGGCACCGGATTCGGCACTCTCCCCTTCGCGCTCTTCTACGCGTTGCCCTACCTTTTCGGGATCACGCCGGGACTGGAGATGGAGCTCTCCGTGGTTCCACTCGCTCTGATCCCGCTCTCCTTCGCCTATGCCATCGTGAAGTACCGTCTGATGGACGTCGAGGTCCTCTTCAAGCGGGGCATGGTCTTCACTTTGGCGACGGCGGCTGTCGGAGGTCTCTACCTCGCGATTTTTCTGGCCGGCGCTCATTACCTAGTTGGGGACGGGCACAGCACCATTCTCGCTCTCCTGTCTGCGATCGTCGTCGTTTTGCTTTTCACTCCGATCAAGAGTCGAATTCAGGTCGGGATTGATAAACTCTTTTATCGTGAGCGGTACGACTATCGCCGAGCGCTCTTGGCATTCTCCCGTGACTTGAACGCCCACCTCGATTTAGACCATCTCTCCTCGCGGCTCGTCGAGCGCATCGGCGACACCTTCGAAGTGGAGAAGGTCGCATTGCTCGTTCCAACGAAGGACGGCGACCTGCGGATCCAGGCCGGTCAGGGCCTCTCCGAGGGGGAGTGGTCCTCGGTGCACTTGCTCGATGATTCGCCGCTCCATCGGCGTCTTTCGAGCGGCGAAGCGATCTTCTACGGCGACTTCGATTGGGAGCAGGCGCGAAGCCTCAGCAAGAGCACCGCCGAGGACGCGCTCGCGATCGAGGGACTGCAATACGCGATACCCTGCCGGTCGCACGGCCGGGTCGTCGGCGTCATCCTTCTCGGCAGGCGCTGGGATCAGAGCGCGCTCTCGAGCGAGGACATGGACCTGCTCACGATGCTATCGGGGCAGGCGGCGACGGCGCTCGAGAACGCTCGCCTCTATCGGTCGCTCGAGCGCAAGGCGGCGGAGTTCGAAACGCTGAAGGAGCACAGCGAGAACACCATCGAGTCACTGGAAGCGGGAATCTTGGTGCTCGACCTCGACTCCAAAGTGGTTCGCTTCAATCGTGCGCTCGAGACGCTCTACGGGTTGCAACGAAGCGAGGCGCTCGGCCGACCCTTTGGCGCGCTGTTCCCCGCGTCGTTGTGCGACATGCTCGAGGAATCGATGGGCAGCGCCTGGTGGACGCGTGCGGAAACGAGTGGCATCTCGCGCGCAAACCTCACCAATCTCGCCGGGGAAGAAAAAGTCGTCAAGATACAAGTCGCGCCCTTCGTCACGGACAAGGGCGAGCCGGAAGGAACGATCGTCATCTTCGAGGATATTTCACTTCGCGTCGAGCTCGAAACACAGCTACAGCTCAGAGAGAAGATGGCCTCCCTGGGACTTCTGGCGGCGGGTGTGGCCCACGAAGTCAATACGCCCCTTACCGGTATCAGCAGCTTCACCCAAATGCTTCAGGAGCACGTTGCCCCGGATGACCCGAAGGCCAAGCTCCTCGAAAAAATCGAGCGTCAGACGGAGCGCGCCTCGGAGATCGTCAACAATCTGTTGAATTTCTCGCGGCAGGGTCGCTCGACTTTCGTGCCGATCATCGTGAACGACGTAATTCGGGACGTCCTGTCGCTGCTCGATCACCAGCTCACGAGGGCACGGGTCAAGGTCAGGCTCGAGCTGACCGAGGACTTGCCCGAGATTCTCGGGGACGAGAACAAATTACAGCAAGTGTTCCTCAACCTGATTCTCAACGCTCAGGACGCGATGGCGTCCGGCGGATGGTTGACCATCGGCGCTAGTCACGCCGACGGTACCGTTCGCGTCGAAGTCGCCGACACCGGGCAGGGAATCAGTCAGGAGGACGTCAAGCGCATTTACGACCCCTTCTTTACCACCAAGCGCGCAGGTGCCAGCGGAACCGGCCTGGGGCTTTCCATCACCTATGGGATCATCCAGGAGCACTCCGGACGAATCAGCGTTGAGAGCTCCGTCGACCAGGGCACGAGCTTCCAACTGCGGTTCCCCGTCTATGAATCCCTGAAGTCTGCCCGCTCGGTTGGGCCCGGGCGGTGAGCCGTGAGCCACGGCGCTCGCTTGTCGCGGCGATTCGAGCTTGACTCGCGAGATCTACGGCCTGGCCCGGCGGGTGTCGACAAGACCCGGCGCAGCGACCAAATGAACCTGTGGCTCGAGGCATGATGGATAAAGGAACCGTTCTCGTTATCGATGACGAAGAAGTGATGCGAGAGATCCTCGAATCGCTTTTGCGCGGAGACGGTTACCGGGTGAAGCTCGCCACGACGGGTGACGAAGGGCTCGAGATTGCGAATCGCGAGCCCATCGACCTCGCTATCGTGGACGTCATGCTTCCGGACCAATCGGGAATCGAGGTTCTCGAGAAGCTCAAGAGATCCGAGCCGGAGACGGTCGCCGTCATGATTACGGCGTTTGCCTCGGTTCAGACCGCCATCGAAGCGATGAAGCGCGGCGCCTTCGACTACGTCACCAAACCTTTCAAGAACGACGAGGTGAAGGCCGTCGTCGCGAACGGCATGAAGCAGCGCCGGCTCGTCGACGAGAATCGCTCGTTGAAGAAAGCACTGTCGGATCGCCAGCGATTCGACGTGCTAGTGGGGAAGTCACCCCGGATGCAGGAGGTTTACTCTCTCATCCAGCAGGTGGCGCCCTCGAAGAGCACCGTGCTGATCAACGGAGAGAGCGGTACCGGCAAAGAGCTCGTGGCCAAAGCCATTCACTCCAACTCCGCGCGCAGCTCGAAACAATTCGTGACCGTGAATTCCGGGAGCCTTCCCCCCGATCTCCTGGAAAGCAATCTCTTCGGACACGTCAAAGGAGCCTTCACGGGCGCGGTGAGCCCGAAGAAAGGCCTGTTCGAGATCGCCGCCGGCGGCAGCATTTTTCTCGACGAGATTGGAACTGTTCCTCTGGAAACGCAATCGAAGCTGCTTCGCGTGATTCAGGAGAAGGAGTTCATGAGGCTCGGTGGCGTGGACACTATCCGCGTCGACGTACGCATCATCGCCGCGACCAATACCGACCTAAAGGAGTTGGTCAAAGGGGGCACGTTTCGAGAGGACCTCTATTACCGACTCAACGTCATCAATCTCTATCTTCCGTCCCTGCGACACCGCAAAGAAGACATCCCTCTGCTTGCTCAACACTTCTTGAAGAAGTACGGAGAGGAGAACGGCCGTGGCACGCTTGGGATATCGTCCAAAGCCGCACAGTCGCTCATGGAGTACGATTGGCCCGGGAACGTCCGCGAGCTGGAGAATATCATCGAACGCGCCGTCGTCCTCGCCGATGGACACTTGGTCGAGCAGCGCCTCATCCCCGAGCATATCCGGTCGGGGTCCACGTTCCGACTGCCTCAGGTCGTCGTGCCCGAAGAGGGCATCTCGTTCCGCGACGTGATCACGGGCTTCGAAAAACGGCTCATCGAGTCGAGCCTCGAGACCTCGGGTGGGGTGCAGAAGAAGGCAGCGCAACTCCTGGGCTTGAAGCCGACGACCCTGAACGAAATGATCAAGCGTTACGATATCTCACTCGAGAGAAAAGAACCTTCTTCGACACGCTAGTGCCTTCCTCAGTCCGAAAGCATCTGCTCAGTAATGCGATCGGATATTTTCAACGCAAAGTGTCAAACAACGGCTGGTCGAGTTGAATCGAAGGGTTTGGGATTGACCCGTGGCGTTCACGAGCAATCAGAAGATACGTTTCGACGACGTCGACGGCGCCGGCATCGTTTACTATCCCCAGTATTTTCACCTTTGCCACGCAACCTTCGAGGACTTCTTCGACACCGCCGCGTCGCTTTCCTATCCCTCTCTGGTCAAAGACCGTCGATTGGGTTTTCCCACCGTCGCGATTCAGAGCGAGTTCCAAGCACCCCTCTCCTACGGAGACACAGCTCTCGTCACATTGGCGGTAAAGAAGATCGGGCGGTCTTCCGTTGTCTTCGCCTATGACATCCGGCGCAAGCGCGATGGGGCTTTGTGCTTTCAGGCGGAGATCACGACCGTACTCGTGAACCTCGACACACTTTCGCCCGTCCCGATCGAAGCGGAGCTGCGTGAGATCTTCGAGAAGCTCTTGCGCGGGTGAAGCTCGGAACATATTGACGATAAAACACTTGCTGTGATAGCTTTTCCGAAAACGAGGATGAGCTCGAGTATGTCTAAGAAGACGAAAGTGGAGCTGAATGGCTCCCTCCAAGAGTTCGGCTTGTCGGATATCGTCCAGTTCCTGGGTAGCTCGCGTAAGACGGGTCGGCTGGATATGAGCGAGCCTGCGGGTCCGCGTCGAGCAGCCATCTACTTCCAGGATGGCAGCGTTGTGCACGCTCAGATGGACGGCAGTACCGGAGAGGAAGCATTTTTCGCGCTCATGCGGTGGAGCGACGGCGAGTTCTCGTTCGAGCCCGACGTGACATCCGAGCTTTCCAGTGTTCGATTGAGTGGCGCCAAGCTGCTCATGGAGGGCGCTCGCCGTAGCGACGAATGGGAACTATTGTCCAAATACATTCCCGATACGGACTGGATCCCGGAGTTCGTGCTTCCCGACGAGAACCAAACAGGCAGGCAGATCGTGCTGAACACGAGCGAGTGGGTCGTGCTTTCCAAGATCGACGGAGATCGGAGCGTAAAAGAGCTGGCCGAAGCCGCCAGTATCTCCGAGTACAATACCTGCCGGCTACTCTATCCACTCGTTGCCAATGGGCTCATCCGGCTCCGCGAGCCCTCCCGTTGAGCCGGGCCGATCGATTCCTGAAAGCCTGCCGACGAGAAGCCACGGATCGGACTCCTGTCTGGTTGATGCGCCAGGCGGGTCGCTTCCTGCCGGAGTATCGCAAAGTCCGCGAGAAGTACTCACTACTCGAGATATGCCGTGCTCCAGAGGTGGCTACCCAGGTAACGTCGCAGCCGATTGAGCGATTCGAGCTCGATGCCGCGATCCTTTTCTCGGATTTGCTCGTGCCGCTCGAGCCCATGGGGCTCGGTTTCTCTTTCATCAAGGGTGAGGGTCCCTCCATTCACGAGCCGATCAGCAAGGCGAGCGACATCGACAAACTCAAGCCCGTCGTACCTCAGGAGAGTCTCGGATTTACTCTCGAAGCGATCGGGCTCCTTCGACGAGAGCTCCCCGTACCCCTCATCGGCTTCGCCGGCGCGCCTTTCACTCTTGCGTCCTACGCCATCGAGGGGGGGCCGAGCCGAAGTTTCGAGAAGACCAAGGCATTGATGTACGAAGACCCCGATAGCTGGCATCGACTCGCGAGCAAGCTCGCGATCGTGGTCAAGGACTATCTTGCCGCCCAGATCGAGGCGGGCGTTCAAGCGGTACAACTGTTCGATTCGTGGGCCGGCTCGCTCTCACCCGACGACTATCGTGAGTTCGCTCTCCCGCACAGCCGCACGATTCTAGAGGGACTTGCCGAATCGGGCGTGCCTCGGATCCACTTCGGAACGGCGATGGGTGGACTGCTCAGAGAGCTCCGGAGTGCGGGTGCGGACGTCGTCGGCGTCGACTGGCGGGTCGAGCTCGGACGCGCTTGGGCGGAGGTCGGACACGACGTCGCGGTTCAGGGGAATCTCGATCCCCTGACGCTCTTTGCGCCGCCCGAGCTGCTCGAACGAAGAGTCCGCGGCGTGCTCGAGCAAGCGAAGGGCCGCCCGGGACACATTTTCAACCTTGGCCACGGCGTGCTTCCCGGGACGTCTCCGGATCAAGTCGCTCGTCTCGTGGACTTCGTCCACCGGTAATTGGCTGGGAAGCAGGGATTCGAACCCCGATTCCACGGTCCAGAGCCGTGTGTCCTACCGTTGAACGACTTCCCAGCACAACTCTGAGTGAGGTTACCCAGAGCGAACGTCGATGTCAAAACTCACGAATGGCGGTGGACGCAGTCTGGAGCGAACCCGTCTCTGGGGGCATTTTCCCTGTTTAACAGGGAAAATACAGGGAAATTCGAGGGTTTCTCCTCGAATCCTGGCAATCGAAGCTTTCTAGCCAACTGACACTCATAGGTTTAGGGCCGAATTTCCTACGAAACGGAACAGGGAATTTTTCTCGACCGAACAGGGAATTACCCAACCCCAGAACAGGGAAATTTCGCTCGCCCTAGCAGGGAATCAAGCTGGAAGGGAGCTTTCGTACCGACCGTGGAATGGGAACGGCTCAACTGCATCCGGGTGACCGCGTGACGGTCGAAACAGGCGCTGTAGCCCGACGCCGCGTAGTGCCCTCCCAAAGTCAAGCCACTTTTGGATCTTATTCCGCGCGGAACTCGCTCGGGCTCATGTCGTCGGAACCTGATGAGGTCGTTCCCAGTTGAGATCGTCGTAGCGCTCGTCGAGACGAGGCTACCGGGAAGCGGAGCAGCTTCGCCGGACACGGCTGCCTGACGGAGATTGTGGCCCCCTGCCAAGAAGCCAGAAGTCTTATTGGCACATCGGCGGTGCCGTGTATTCAAGATCCAGCAACTGGAAATAGTTCTGCCCCAGAGCGATGTTCCGGAACGCGGCGTCGTTCAGCTCACGAAGAATCCGACTGGTGACCTGAAGCTCGGTTCGATAGACGTCGATGTCCTTGTCCCTGGATGCCAGGAAGTCCGTTCCCGGCAAGATGCGCTCGGAGTAGGCATTCAGAAACGACACATAGAGTGCCCGGTTACCCGGGTCTGTGAAGTAGGCATCGTCGAGCACCCGCCAGGCAACATCTACCAGGGAGTGTAAGATTCTCTGTGTAAATGACCATGACTTGAAATGAAAAACGAAAGGAGCGAGTCATGGCGAAGATTGATGACACGGAGAGGATGCTCGATGAGCTGGTGAAAGGCAAGAACCCCGAGGAGCTGCTCGGCAAGGAAGGGGTTCTGAAGCAACTCACGAAGCGTCTGGTCGAACGAGCGCTGGAAGGTGAGATGACGACTCACCTGGGCTACGAGAAGAGCGCATCCGAAGGAAAGAACATGGGCAACTCCCGCAACGGAAAAACGTCGAAGCAAGTCAAAGCGGATTTCGGGGAAGTGGACCTCGAAGTGCCCCGGGATCGGAACGGAGACTTCGAACCTCAGCTAGTGAAGAAGGGCCAGCGACGGCTACCCGGCTTCGACGACAAGGTGATCGCCCTGTACGCCCGAGGCATGACCACACGGGAGATCCAAGGTCATCTTCACGAGTCTCCGCTTCGTGGGTGTTCATGTAAAAGGGGACGTTCGGCCGCCCGGATTTGGAATTATCGAACGCAAACGACATCGGCAAGATCAAGTCGGTCTGGGGCGCGTTCTTCTCGAGCCATCGAGACCATAACGCGGCGCCGATGAAGTATTGAGCCATGTATCTCTCGTTGGGACCTCCAAGCTCGGTCAGGATCTCCGAGTCATAGGCTCCGTAGGCGGATATCGCATCGAAAGCGGGGAGACCCTCCTTCCATTCATCTAGGAGATTGCCTCTCAACGTGAAGTTGGACCCGATCAAGTAAAAGTCCGCTCGTCGGCGCGCGTCCGCCACCGCGTCCTGAAACGGACCCGTGAAAGCATGCGATAGCCATACGAAAATCACCGGTCGGCCGTCGATGGTAAAGACCCGATCACGATGCCCCGGATTCGTGAAGTACCTACGGTTCAGGTGGACGATGTCGGCAATGAAGCGCGCTCTCGTTTCAAACCGACCGAAATTGATCGTCTCTTGCCCCTCCTCGCCCAAGGCGATCTCGCGGTCGAGCTCGGAAGCGACGGTGAGGCGGTGCGCCACCTGTGGACGCCCGACGACGAGCCTCGGATGTGGGCCATCGTCCGCATCGGGCAGGACCCGCCTTTCAGCAAGGAGTTCTCAGCCACCGGATCGGGCAGACGGAACCTGAGCCGGCTCGCGAAGGCGATCGGCGACTGGCTCCTGGACAACTCGACCATCCTCCGGCAGCTGTAATTGCGGCGGGGGCTAATCCCATGGGGCTGCGTCGTAAGTCCCACAAACCCCCACGGCTAGAGCCGAGCGGTCTAAAGAGGAAGACCCTGGCGCGTTCACCTGGATGGGCGAAGTCAACCTGGCGAAACAGACGCTGTTCGGCAACGGACGTGAGTCGGTCTCTATGGCGACGCTACCCGAGTGGGAGCCCTTCATATCGAGCACAAGAGAGAACGGCTATCCCGGCGCGCTCGCGGCCATGTCGACGGACGATGTGGAACGAGGTGCAACAACCAACTCGTGGACCCCTGGCTACGTTTTCTTCCCAGATTTCAACATCACTTGCCCACACAGCAAAATGTTCGATTCGTCAAAGTTTTAGCAAGGGAGAGTAAATCAGAGCGTGCCCGCGCTTTGTTTTTCTGTGGGTTAGAACCCCATCGTCCAGGGCTCGGTTCGTCATTTCTTCCGTGCTGTACGTGCCTGCCGCTTGCGTTCCTCCGCTTCCCTCTTGCGCTTCGCCCGGTTCGCGCGGGAGCTCGCGATGCTGGCGCAGCGCGTCGAGTCATACTCCCGGCGGCCGGTCCGCACGAAGAGCTTGCCACAAACCGGGCAGGCTCTGATGTCGCCTGTGCTATGCGTCAATGCGAGGTGAAGTAGGAGCGTTAGGAAACCGTCGCGAAGGCTCGGTACGCTCGCGAGTGCAAAGGTCCTCCGGTCTTCTCGCGGTCCCGCCGGGACGAGCAGCCAGGAGGCTGTTATCTCTTGTCGGTGGAGCTTCCTCGAGGGCCAGCTCCCGTCCTTGTCCGCTTGTCGGTGATCGTCCTGCATGCGGATCAGCTGTCCAAAAAGTTGGCGCCCGTCGTGCTGTATCGCCTTGAGCTCATCCTTGGCCGGATCGAACGGCTTCTTACCAGGAACATGGGTCGGCCAATCGATACTCACTCTTCCAGCCTCAACGTCGATGCTGTCAGCCTTTGGCAGGTAGATGAAATCGATCAAGTCATCCCTCGCGTTGAGCAAATCTCCCTCTCGATCCGTATCTAGGTTGGCGTTTAGGAAATTGATCGCCAGCTGGAGGCGGTCGTTGGCGGTCATCATAAAGAAGAAGAGTCTACCGTGACAGGAGACAGGCCGCAACTAAACGTGATCGGTCACGTGAGCGGTAAGAATATTCGTGACAGTTTTACATTATTATTCAATCACGATATTCTTGCGTTGAACGGACGAGGCTGAATGGCGAAAGAGCAAGAGGCTCGAAGCAAGATCGTCGGCGTGCGCGTCCGACCCTCTGAGCTCGGACAAGTGGGGGGTCTCGGCTGCATCCCCGGGCTGGAAGCAGTCGGGAGTTACGTGATGCTAGAAGTGACCGACACGCCCAATCCTCACATAGCCGGCCTCGAGCTGAGCTTCGCGTTCGACTTCGAGAACGACCCGGACCTAGCGAAGCTCTTCGAGGGGACGATGGCGGAACGTCACGAGACGACGCTCCACTTGGAAGGCATCCGCGAGGTCGACGCTCACCCAAAGAAGTACGGGGTCGATTCGCGGATTTACGCCCGCGTCGCTCGAGTTCGAGGTGAACGGCCCGCTGCGGCTCGCCGAGGAATGACATGAGCGAGACGATCCGCGCACCCCGGCAACCGTCGATCGTCTATCGGGCGGTCTCGGCCCTCAAGCCCAACGCGCACAATCCGCGGACCCATAGCCCACGGCAAATCCGGCGGATCGCTGAGAGCATCCGTGCGTTCGGGTTCATCAATCCAATCCTGGTCGACGAGGCGGGTGGAGTGATGGCGGGTCACGGCCGGCTCGAGGCGGCGAAGCGGCTCGGCCTCCATCGGGTTCCCACGCTCCGCGTGGGCGAGCTGAGCACGGCGCAGAAGCGAGCGTATGCCATCGCGGACAACCGACTGGCAGAGCTTGCGGGCTGGGACGAGGAGCTGCTGGCGATCGAGTTGCAAGCGCTTCCCACGCTCGACATCGACTTCGATGTCGAGGTCACCGGTTTCGCGACGGCTGAAATCGACACGCTCATCGCGGGGCTGAACGGCGCCGGGAACGAGGACGAAGCCGACCGGTTGCCCGAGCTCGACGACGCGACACCGCCGATCACCAGGCCCGGCGATCTGTGGCGGCTCGGCCGACATCGCCTGTTGTGCGCGGACGCGACCCGGATGGAAGCCTATGACCGGCTGATGGAGGGCGAGACCGCGCAGATGGTGTTCACCGACCCGCCGTACAACGTGCCCATTGACGGCCACGCCCGCGGTCTCGGCTCAGTGACACACGCTGAGTTCGCCATGGCGGCGGGGGAGATGTCGGAAGCCGAGTTCACAACGTTCCTCGAGACCGTGCTGGGTCAGTTGGCATCGCACAGTCGAGACGGCACCATCCACTTCGTATGCATGGACTGGCGGCACCTGTTCGAGCTGCTGACAGCGGGACGCCGGGTCTACGACGAGCTGAAGAACGTCTGCGTGTGGAACAAGACGAACGGGGGCATGGGCTCGCTGTACCGCTCCAAACACGAGCTGGTCGCCGTGTTCAAGGCCGGCCGGGGGCCGCACATTAACAACGTCGAGCTGGGGGCGCACGGACGCTACCGCACCAACGTCTGGGATTACGCCGGCGTAAACACCTTCGGCACGGACCGCGACCAAGAGTTGTCCCTGCACCCTACGGTCAAGCCGGTGGCGCTGGTCGAAGACGCGATTCTCGACTGCTCGCGCCGCGGCGGCATCGTGCTCGACGCCTTTTTGGGCTCAGGCACCACGCTGCTCGCGGCGGAGCGGTCGGGGCGGCGCGGCTTCGGTCTCGAAGTGGACCCGAAATACGTCGACACGACGCTCAAGCGGTTCCGCGGCTTCACCGGCGAGGAGCCGGTGCACGCGAGCAGCGGACGGAAGCTCACCGAGCTGGAATAGGGGAATCGGCATGGGAGAGGAGTACGAGGTCGGCTACGGCAAACCGCCGAAGCAGGCCCGATTCTCGAAAGGCCGCTCGGGCAACCCGGCGGGCCGTCCCAAGGGACACAAGAACAAGGGTTCGGTGGTACGGGAGATCATCGAGCGTCAAGTGATTCTCCGCGAGAACGGGAAACCTCGGAAGGTGACCGTGTTCGAGGCGCTCGTGGAGAGTACGGTATCAAAAGCGCTTAACGGGTCGGTCAATGATCTGATCAAGCTGCTCCAACTCATCGAGAAACACGTGCCCGAGAAGCTTGAGGAGGTCGAGGAGGTTCCGGTCCGGCCCGACCTGTCTCCGCTGAGCGACGAAGATCTGGCCTCGTTGCGAGCGCTGGCCGCTGGCTGGAGAGCACGGGACGGACATCGAACATCGGCCGCTAGACCGGTGACAAAAGAAGTAAGACAATCGAAGGGCAAATGAGGGGCTTGGCGGGCAAGGGCGTACTCGTTACCGGCGGGCCGAGCGGCATCGGGGAGGCCACGGCGCAGCGCTTTATCGACGAAGGGTGCGCAGTAAGCATTCTCGATATGGATGAGCCAGCGTGCGTCCAAGTCCAGGAGAAACTGGCCGGTCTGGCAGGGTTAGGCCGGATCGGGTTCGCTGGAAGTGTCCTCCACCTTCCGTCCCAGGAACGGCCGGAGAAACGGTCGAAGGGACGCGGAGCGAAACGTCGAGTCGGGGAACGTGCCCCGTATCTCGAGGATTAATGGCTTTGGCCATCCGCTTCGAGGCTTAGTCCGGCGCGGCGAGATCCGTGACTATACAGATCTGGCACGACTCGGCTATGTGACGCCGGCCCGGATCAAGCAAATCATGTGCCTGCTCCACTTGGCGCCCGATATTCAGGAGGCGCTGCTGTTCCTGCCACGCACCCTCCAGGGCCGCGATCCCATCCGAGAGAAGGACCTGCGCCCCATCCGCTGTCCAGCACTGGAGCCGCCAGCACAAGATGTGGGCGCAGCTGGTCGCACGGCGGATGGAGTAGCAGGGCCCTGCCGGTCCGGCCGGGGATCGGCCGGTTGCCTCCATTCCTCTTTAGCTTTTTTCCAAGACGCCGTTCGTCTCCCCCCAAGGGATCATCGCCGCCATCCAGCAGTACCGGGACTTGATCTTGTTCTCCATGATGCATCGAACCCGCCAAGTCCTCGCCATGATGCGCGCCGGACGACGGGGGTGTTGAAGCTTCTGCACGAGAGCCTCGGCTATCACGACAAGCGGCGCTCGAAGGAGTACCTGAGCCTGATGTACCTCAGGCTGTTGGCACGGTTACCCTTGGGGGAAGTCGAGGAAGGCATGACGCAATTGAAGCCATCCTTCGTCCAGCAGATCCGCTTCGACAACGACCAAAACGGCTACCGGCTTGCTCACCTCGGTCGGCGGCGCGCTCACCAGGGAGGGGGGCGATATCATTACTATCGACGACCCCCACAACACTATCGACGACCCCCACAACGTGGTCGAAGCCGGGAGCGATATGGTGCGCCAAGCCACGCTCGACTGGTGGGACGAATCTATGTCGAACCGACTCAACGATCCGCAGACCGGGGCCTACGTACTCATCATGCAGCGGGTCCACCGTCAGGATCTCGCTGGGCATCTGCTCGACAAGGGTGGCTGGGAGACACTGTGTTTTTCGGCGCGGTACGAATCCGACCATCCGTACGTCTCGGGGCGCGACGAGCGGATACGCGACGGCGAGCTTTTGTGGCCCGAGCGGTTCCCGGAGGAAGCGGTGGGGCAGCTCGAGCGCGATCTGGGTTCTTATGGCAGTGCGGGCAGCTCCAGCAACGGCCCGCCCCGCGCTCGGGCGGTATGTTTGATCGTGATTGGTCCAAGGAGATCGGCCCCAAAGAAAGGGCTGGTCGTCCGAGGCTGGGACTTGGCCGCGTCGACGGGTCCGACCGCCGCCTATTCGGCAGGCTGCAAGATACGTCTCGTGGACGGCATTTACTACATCGAGGACGTGCAGCGGTTCCGGGCATCGCCCGGTGAGTTGGAGCAGCGTATCAAGAACATCGCTTCGCAAGACGGCAAGGACGTGATCATTGATTTGCCGTAAGATCCCGGCCAGGCGGGCAAGGCACAGGCGCACTACCTGGTCAAGCAGCTTGCTGGCTACAACGTGCGATACTCGCCTGAGAGTGGAGCGAAAGAAGTGAGAGCGGAGGCACTGTCCGCGCAGGACGAGGCAGGTAACGTCAAGCTGGTTAGTGGGGCCTGGAACGCCGTGTTCATCGAGGAGGCGGCGCTGTTCCCCAACTCGGACTTCAACGACTAGATCGACGCGGCAAGCCGGGCGTTCCATAGGCTGACGGGTGGACCTCAGCCGATAACGTTTCGCGAGATGGTTTGGGGGTAAAAAGAAAATGCCAGTGGACACGCCACATACGGATTACCAACGTGTAGCGCCCAAGTGGGAGAAGTGTCGCGACACCCAGGAAGAAAGCGATGCGGTCAAATCCAAGAGGATGAAGTACCTCCCGCGGCTCGATATTCACGAGCAAAAACCCGCAAAGCACAATGAGTATCTCCTTCGTGCTTACTTCTACAGTGCGATGAAGCGGACGGTGGAGGGGTTAGCCGGAGCCATTCTCCAAAAGGCGCCCGCCGTTCAGTTTCCCGAGAACTTGAACAGCATCTTGAAGGACGTGACACTGACCAGCGTTCCGTTTCAGCTCTTGGTTCTTGAAGTGTAAAAGTCAATACTTTTTCTGACAGTCTTTTCCGAAGCCCTCGTCGTCATCGTCCGAGCTAGCTAGCAGCCAGCATCTTCTCCTTGGCTAACGGAAGGCTATCCAAGAACGTTTGCATCGGCGTCTTGCCGTAGCACCAGCGTCCCTGATGAGTGCGTTCGTTGTTGTAGAACTCGATGAACTCATCGAGGTCATCCTGCAACTGCTCGAGAGTCTCGTAGAGTTTCTTCCGAAACGTCACACGGTAGAACTCGTTGAGGATCGTGCGATGGAGACGCTCCACGATCCCGTTCGTCTGCGGACTCTTCGTCTTCGTTCGAGTGTGATCGATGTCCTCGATGGCGAGATAGAGCTCGTACTCGTGACGCTCCGGTGCGCCACAGTACTCCGTGCCGCGGTCCGTGAGGATGCGGCTTAGCGGAAGCTCGTTCTCATCGAAGAACGGCACCACCCGGTCGTTCAACAAGTCCGCCGCTGTCAGCGGTGTCTTGTTGTCGTACAGCTTCGCCAACGCCACCTTCGAGTACGTGTCCACGAAGGTCTGCTGATAGATGCGGCCGACTCCCTTCAGCGTACCCACGTAGAACGTGTCCTGCGCGCCACAGTAGCCAGGGCACTCGCTCTCGAATTCTCCGTGGGCTTCCTTGTCCAGCTTCGCTTTCTCAAGGGCCTGTACCTGTGCTTCCGTCAGTATCAGTCCCTCCTGAGCGACCTTGGCCTCGAGTGTCTTCAGGCGTTTCTTCGTGTTCTCCAGGTCGTGTCGCACCCACACGCAACGTACTCCCGCCGGCGAAATGCTCATGCCCTTCTTCGCGAGCTCGTTGGCCACACGAACCTGGCCCCACGTCGGTTGTTCAACCGCCAGTTCCACAACCGCTTCCTCGATCTCCGCCGCGATCCGGTTCTTCAGCACAGGCTTGCGCCGCGAGATCTCCTGAAGTGCCGTCTCGCCTCCCTTGTCGTACAGATCCTTGAACCGGTAGAAACTGTCCCGGCTGTAGCCCATGACCTTGCACGCCTGCGTCACGTTGCCTAGTTGCTTCGCCAACTCCAACAGGACGACCTTGGTCTTGATGATCTTCTGTTCTTTCGTCATTTCATGCCTCTCACTCTGAGGCTGGCCGCTTCGCGACCAGCCTCTTTCTAAGAGGACTTCATCTTAGACCGTCAGGTTAAGTCGTAGCACATCCACTTTTGAAGCGATCAACGAAATCATGACCGTGGGCCGGTATGGCGTGCTCGTGGATATGGCGACGGCGGAAGCTCCGGACCAGAGACCCTATGCTGCCCCCTACTTCGCGGAGGACATCATCTCGTGGCGCACCGAGCGCCGTGGCGGCGATAAAGTGCTGGTCCGCGTCGTGCTGAGGGAGACCGTCGAGAAGGTCGACCCCAAAGACCCGTTCACGATGAAGTCGGCTGTCCAGTATCGGGTCTTGGAACTCGGTGACGACGGATACATCCAAACCGTCTTCGTCGAGGAAAGCGAGAACTCCGGCAAGTTCCTCGCCCAGGAGCCCATCTTTCCCGAACGGCGCAGCAATCGCCTTGACTTCATCCCGTTCATCTTCATCGGTTCCCAGGGAATCTCTCCGACCCCCTCCATTCCTCCGCTCGATGCCTTGGCCGACACGAATCTTTCCCACTACCGCAATAGCGCCGACTACGAGAGCTCCGTGATTTCCGAGACGGATCGGTCAGTTGACTCCATATATTTTAGGTGCTTACGGCTCGGCCGAAGCGATCTACTCGCAAAACCCCCCGTATAGGCCAGGACGGAGGTTCCGACCTGTGTTTCGGGATTTCCAGCCGAGACCGGATAGCACCAGACTGTGCCATCCGCCTACTTACCGAAACCCGGTAGCCCGCGCTAAGGCAACCTCGACGACTGTGCCCCGCGCAACGACACGGTCGCTCTCCGCGCGGCAAAGTCCAGTCAAATGTCGCTAGGAGGCTTGGAGCCGGTGAAGGAATCCATCGGGCGATGCGTCTCGGCACTTCGCTTGAACAGGTGTTGCAAGATGCGCGCTATGGTTTCTGCATGCTCCGGCGGAATCCAGGGTTCACGACCGCGGCCGTCCTAACGTTGGGCCTCGGCATCGGGGCGACAACCACGATCTTCTCTGTCGTGGACGCCGTGCTGTTGCAGCCGGCCGACGTCGCCCCAGCAAACTTCCTTGATTGGCGAGAGCAGGCGCAGAGCTATGACCACATGGCGTCGGTCGAGCCCTGGTCTTTCGATTTCACAGGTGGCGAGCAGCCAGAGGTCTTCTTGGTGTCGTTGGTGTCCGAGGGGTTCTTCGAAGCGCTCGGGATCACGGCTGTCAACGGCCGTACGTTTCTTCCGGAGGAATTCGAACATGGTAGCCGGACCGTCGTCGTCCTGACCGACGGGATGTGGAGACGACGGTTCGGGGCGGACCCAACCCTTATCGGACGGTCTCTCACATTCGACGCGCGCCCCTACACTGTCGTCGGCGTGTTGCCCTGGACTTCAAGCTCGGTCTGGCCAGTCGTGAAGGCGAGGTGTTTGCACCCAAGATCTTTGCCGAATATGAGTCTCGTATCCCGCACGGGCACCGGGGCGGGGTGACTCTTGGGCAACCTCGGCTGCGACGCTGGCTTGTCGCGACAGAAAGTGGCACTCGCGTTTGTACTGCTCGTCGGCGTCGTCTTACTCGCACGCTTTGCACGTCTTATCGACGTGGACCTCGGATTCGCGGCAGAGAACATGGTTGCCTTGCAGGTTGTGGCGTGGTTCGTGGCTGATATTCGCAAGAAACTCGCTCTTTGGCGGTCTTCAACTGCCCGGTCGTGACGGCGTCCTTTCCCTGCTCACCCAGATCCTCGAGAATCGACGCCGCGAGCTTCGGATCGATGACCAGCACGACGAAGTCGCCTCCCTGAAGGCCGGCTCGGATGTACGGCGAGAGAACGTCCATCCGCTGCGAGGATCCGTAGTAGAAGTGCGCGATGTGGATGCCCTGGTTCACCTCCAGTCCGCCTATGCCCAGGTCGATCATGTCGTTCCCATCGGTCAGCCTTCCTCACGTTCGTTCGGGATTCGCGACCGCACCAGTGTGTTCCTCTTCAAGGCTGCCTCCTATGGAGGTTCTCAACTCGCGGCAGACCTGAATGTTGAACGACGTGTAGAGTTTGTCTCGCCCTTCGGCCATCGCCTTCTGGTGGACCGGGTGATCCCTCGAGCGGGCCAGGTTCTCCTCGCTGTCCCACTCGATGATGTAGCACTTTTCACCGTCGGCCGAGACGTAGCCCTCCAGCGACAAAAGCCCCGGACTCTTCGAGTCCTCCTGGGGATACACGTTCTCGCGCTCGAGCTGCGCCTTGAGGGCGGTCAGCTCCTGAAAGGGCCTTGGTGCGCTCGACGACGCGCTGCTCCAGCTCCTCATTGGACCGCTCGAGCTCACCCTGAAGCTGGCGGATGTGCAAATGCGCGTTGACACGGGCCATCACTTCCTCGTGCTGGAACGGCTTCGTCACGTAATCAACGGCCCCCGCCTCGAACCCCCGGACCTTGTCGTCCGGACTGACGAGAGCGGTCATGAAGACGACCGGCAGGGTCGGCCTCTCGGCTTTCAACCGGCGGCACGTCTCGAACCCGTCCATGCCGGGCATCATCACGTCGAGCAGGACGAGGTCAGGCACGGTGAGGCGTACCTGCTCCAGAGCGCTCTCGCCGGAGGTCGCAATGAGAACCTTGATACCGCTCCCGCCGAGGTACTTGCGGAGCACGTCGAGATTGCTCGGGGTGTCGTCGACGATGAGTACGGTGCCCAAATCAGACCTCTTGGCGCTTAACGAGGGGGGCCACAGTATCGTTCCGCCCCCGAGACACCGTCAAACCCAGCGTGACGCGCTCTGGGCATCGTCGTGTCGCTGGGAGCGGAGGTGCCACCGCGAGCCTCGTTCGTGGAGTTACTCGCGGTCAGTCGCCGGCGAACTCGTCGGGAGGATTCAGCTCCACCTCGGGCATGGGCGCTTCGAGGCGTCGAAAGCCTCGAGGACCGGCTCCGGTGCATCGAGTGCGGCCAGGTGCGCGCGGGCCCGCTCGAGACCCCAGTGGTACGCGAAGGGTGGGCCGTTGCACCACGCCTTCTGGTAGGCCTAGCTGGCCGCCTCGATGGCGGCGTCCCGGTTGTCGTGGTCGCGCTCGATCTGGGCGAGCACGTTGAGGGCGTCTGCGTGAAAGAGAGGGTACGGCCCTCTCTCCGCGAACTCCCAGACATCCTCCAGGTGCTCCCGGGCTTGCCCGATTTCTCCCTCGTGGCGATGCAACTCGGCCAAGGCGACCAAGGCCGGAAGCTCCTCCTCGGCAACGTTCACCGCCCGTCCGCGGGTGAGCGCGTGCTCGAGACGCTCGCGTGCCGTCTCCCGATCGCCGGCGAGGAGCGCCGCCACGCCCTGCAGGCGGACCGCGCGAATGAAATCGCGCTCGACTCTCTGAACCGCGGACAATTCCCACGCGCGATCTGCGTGCGATTGCGCCTTTGGAAGCTCGTTCAACAAAAGTGCGAGCTCCGCGAGGTAGGCGTTCACCAGCCCTTCGCTCTGGCGGTGACCTTGCTCGATAAACAATCGCAGCGAACGCTTCAGCACAACGTCGGCTGCCTTGGCCTCCGCACGTGCGGACAGAGCAAGCCCAATCATGTAAAGGCTAACTGCCTTTTGAACTTGTTCGTCTAACGCGCGATTGATGACGAGCGCTGAGCGGCCCGAAGCCTCCGCCCCGTAGAGGTCGCCAGAGAGGCGCAGCGGATCAGAGAGGTTCGTTCGATCATCCAAATGTTCGTCGATGCCCCTCGCGCGCCGGTAGCGCGGTGCCGGGCGCTCCACTTAACTGATGCCCCTGGGCGAGTGCGTTGAGCGACGCGGCTCTGGTCTCTTTCACCGCCGAGACTAGGTAGTGTACCGGCCCAATTCGGAAACAGACACTGGACATCTCGACCCGCTGGTGGCTGGCCGAGAGGCGATAGAGCGTGGCATTCTCAAGGCGATCCCGGAACAGCTCGAACGCGTCTTGATACCCGCTCGAGACCGATCAAGCGTGTAGTAGAGCTCGCGATGGCCGCCTGGAGGTCTTCGAGCTCGGTCAGGGTGGCGTAGGGCACTTTCCGGGGATCGGTGTCGTCGGCGCGACGGATCAAGAGTGCCTTAAGCGCCTCCATGCTCGTCGGCGTACGGAAGCCAGCGATCACGTGGAGCGTCCGCCTTTCGGCCGGGCCCAAGCCGCGCAGGGCCACGTCGAGGACCTGTGTCTGCACCTTGACCAGCGGCAAATCGAAGGGATCGGGAGAAGCTCGAGATCATCCGCCTGGTGGAAGAATCCGAACTATCGGTTCGACAAACGCTCCGTGAAATCGGAACCTGCCGAAGCACGTTCTACGAGTGGTACGCTCGCTACCTCGAGGATGGTGTTGACGGCCTGACTCCACGCAAGCGTCGTCGGGTGCGCCAGTGGAACGTCGTGCCGGAGCGAGTGCGCGAGGCGGTGGTGAAGCTCGCACTCGAGCGGACCGAGCTGTCACCGCGTGAGCTGGCCTGTCGCTACACCGACGACGACCGCTATTTCGTTTCAGAATCAACAGTTTACCGGATTCTGAAATCACAGGACTTAATCACCAGTCCGGCCTACGTGCTGCTCAGGGCGTCGGACAGCTTCAAGCATCCGACTCGGCGTGTGCACGAGCTTTGGCAGAGCGACTTCACGCATCTACGGGTCGTGGACTGGGGTTGGTACTACTTGTCGACGGTGATGGACGACTTCTCACGTTTTATCATTGCGTGGACGCTCTCATCCACGATGGGCACGGCTGACGTCCAGAACACGCTCGATCTGGCGTTGCAGCGCACGGGTGTGGAGCAGGTCCATGTACGCCATCGGCCGCGACTTCTCAGCGACAACGGGCCCGCCTACGTCTCGGGTGAGCTTCGACGCTATCTCAGCTCCATCGGCATGACCCATACACGAGGCGCGCCTTATCACCCGATGACTCAGGGCAAGATCGAGCGTTGGCACCGCTCGATGAAAAACGTAATCAAGTTGGAACACTATTACTCGCCGGGTGAGCTCGAGGCGGCGATCAGCAACTTCGTCGACTACTACAACCACGAGCGCTATCACGAGTCGCTGAACAACGTGACCCCGGCGGATGTCTACTA
The DNA here is from genome assembly GCA_965247365.1 of Candidatus Marinacidobacterales bacterium. Taxonomy (GTDB): domain Bacteria; phylum Acidobacteriota; class Vicinamibacteria; order Marinacidobacterales; family SMYC01; genus CBDFHB01. The sequence continues at coordinate 5,068,117 of CBDFHB010000002.1, read as the reverse complement.
CGGCAGGGACCGCGACGTCTTGAGCGAGCGAGCGAAGATCAAGCGACTCACCATGCAGAACAGGAGAAAGGAGAACCAAGCCGCAGGCGCGGCCTAGACCAAAACCGTCTCTTAGTTTTCGACTGTAACGGTCCGAATTTGCTTGACAACATACAAATTTCGTGTCACAGTCATTTGGACCAATTAGGGGAATGAGCTAAGAGACACTTTCGGGCGAGGGAGTCTCCATCGGAGAGTGTCCCATGAGCAAGAACGAGCAGTCGGCGGTGCGTGAGATTCGTCGCAAGACCCGTCGCTGATTTTCTGCTGAAGAGAAGATTCGGATCGTGCTGGAAGGACTACGAGGTGAACAAAGCATCAGGGAACTGTGCCGTCGCGAAGGGATCGCGTCGAATCTGTACTACCGCTGGAGCAAAGATTTCCTGGAGGCCGGTAAGAAACGACTCTCGGGAGATACGTTACGCGAGGCGACGTCGAACGAAGTGAAGGAGCTTCGAAAAGAGAACCGAGAACTCAAGCAGGTTGTCGCGGAGACGGTGCTCCACAATCGGGTGTTGAAAAAAAAGTCTGATGGACAGTGGCGACGAGGACGCCGATATATGAGACGGACGGTCTCGGAGAAGCTCGAGATCATCCGCCTGGTGGAAGAATCCGAACTATCGGTTCGACAAACGCTCCGTGAAATCGGAACCTGCCGAAGCACGTTCTACGAGTGGTACGCTCGCTACCTCGAGGATGGTGTTGACGGCCTGACTCCACGCAAGCGTCGTCGGGTGCGCCAGTGGAACGTCGTGCCGGAGCGAGTGCGCGAGGCGGTGGTGAAGCTCGCACTCGAGCGGACCGAGCTGTCACCGCGTGAGCTGGCCTGTCGCTACACCGACGACGACCGCTATTTCGTTTCAGAATCAACAGTTTACCGGATTCTGAAATCACAGGACTTAATCACCAGTCCGGCCTACGTGCTGCTCAGGGCGTCGGACAGCTTCAAGCATCCGACTCGGCGTGTGCACGAGCTTTGGCAGAGCGACTTCACGCATCTACGGGTCGTGGACTGGGGTTGGTACTACTTGTCGACGGTGATGGACGACTTCTCACGTTTTATCATTGCGTGGACGCTCTCATCCACGATGGGCACGGCTGACGTCCAGAACACGCTCGATCTGGCGTTGCAGCGCACGGGTGTGGAGCAGGTCCATGTACGCCATCGGCCGCGACTTCTCAGCGACAACGGGCCCGCCTACGTCTCGGGTGAGCTTCGACGCTATCTCAGCTCCATCGGCATGACCCATACACGAGGCGCGCCTTATCACCCGATGACTCAGGGCAAGATCGAGCGTTGGCACCGCTCGATGAAAAACGTAATCAAGTTGGAACACTATTACTCGCCGGGTGAGCTCGAGGCGGCGATCAGCAACTTCGTCGACTACTACAACCACGAGCGCTATCACGAGTCGCTGAACAACGTGACCCCGGCGGATGTCTACTACGGCAGGGACCGCGACGTCTTGAGCGAGCGAGCGAAGATCAAGCGACTCACCATGCAGAACAGGAGAAAGGAGAACCAAGCCGCAGGCGCGGCCTAGACCAAAACCGTCTCTTAGTTTTCGACTGTAACGGTCCGAATTTGCTTGACAACATACACCCTATGAAATCGCCACCAGCAAGGGCTGTCGTTGCGAGTGGCCAATTCCTTGAGGTATCTACGCAATCTCGCCCTAGCGGAAGGCCGACAGGAGGAGAGAAGAGATGTCAATGTACCAGCCCCATCGTTTGTGGTTAACAGCTGGCGATCCTGGGAATCAGGCCGCTGGCATCGTCCCTCGAAACCATGGTACGGCCCGCAGCCGGAGTGCAGTACCCCATGAAGATCGCCCCCACCCTCCAGATCGGAGGACTCCGACCATGACCCAGCTTGCCGCCCTTCTGCTCCTCGTCCTGCTCGCTCTCGTTGTCCCCCTGCCCGTTTATGCCCAGTGTCCCCCCGGCACGGTGGCCGCGCCGGCGAGCTTCGACACCATCATCCAGCCCGCCCTGGCCGTAGACACCAATCCGTCGCCGGACGTGGTGGAAGTCTTCCTCACCGCTCGCGAAGCCGTGGTGGACTACGGCACCGGCAACCAGACCGCGGTGTGGACCTACAACGGCGTCGTGCCGGGGCCAACGATCGAGGCCGAAGTGGGCAACACCCTGATCGTGAACTTCTGCAACGACCTGCCGGAGGAGACGACCATCCACTGGCATGGCATCGAGACCCCGGCGAACATGGATGGCTCCAACATCTCCCAGCTCACCGTGGCCCCCCGCGGTGGCACCTTCCGCTACGAGCTTCCGCTGCTGGTAGCGGGGACCTTCTGGTACCACCCGCACATCCGAACCGAAGCACAGGTCGAGCGTGGGCTCCACGCCCTTCTGATCGTCCGCGATCCGGTCGAGGACACGTCGCTCGGGCTGCCGACGAGAGAGCACCTCTTCGTGCTCGACGACACGTTGCTCGACGCCTCCGGCCAGGTGGCCCCGTCCCGCACCAGCGGCCAAGACAGGGCGACGGTGGCCCTCGAGATTCTCAACGGCCGGGAGGGTACCCTCCCCCTGTTGAACGGCGTTAACAGGCCGATCCTCACCATGGAGAGTGGAGTGCCCCACCGCATCCGCATCCTCAACGCCGCCAACTCGCGCATCATGCGCATGGGCTTCGACCGCCACGTGATGTGGCGCATCGGCGGCGACCAGGGCCTGCTCGAGCGACCGATCGAGATCCAGCCACCGCTCGCCGACACCCCAACGGGTGCGCCGTCGGAAGAGCCCGGATTCTCCGACCCCAACCCCAGCACGGGCCTCTTCATCACCCCGGGCGAGCGAGCCGACGTGGTCTTCGTGCCCACCGGCTCGGGCTCCCTCGCGCTCATATGGCACGACACCCGGCGCGGCCGCCACAGCGTCCAGTTCCACCCCGAACCCACCTGCCCTCCCGAGGAACGCCTTTGCCGACAGGGCGTGTCCCTGGCCCACAACATCCCTGACGGCACCCTGCCCTGGCTCGTCTACGCCCAGATCAGCCTCTTCGGCGCGAACGCTACCACCTATACCCCGCCAGCGCAACTCCGAACCATCCCGCGCATCGACACGACCGGCGCGCCGGTGCTGAAGCTGACCATGGGTCACACCTTTCCCAACCATACCAGCGGTGACCTGAAGGCCTTCATCCAGGGTCTCGGCAAACCCTTCCCCCTCGTGACGCCCGAGGACGCCCACGATGTGAGGGCAGGTGGCACCTACATATGGGAGGTCAGGAACCTCACCGACGGACTCCACAACTTCCACCAACACGGCTTTGCCTTCCAGAAGATCGAGAGCGAGTGGGTGGATTTGGACGATCCCGACAACCCCTTGAAAAACTTCGTGGTGCCGGTCACCTTCGTGGAGAACAAGGACACCCAGCTCCTGCCAGGGCGCTTAGGCACCGTCATTGGCCGGAGCTGGACTATCTCGCGCTTTGCCGTCACCTTCCGCGACACCGGCCGCCCGGGTCAGGTGGCGGCGGCAGGCAAAGCGCCCACCGGAGACCGGTCCCAGCCCACGGCCCAGCGCTCCGGCGGCTGGCTCATCCACTGCCACATCCTGGAGCACGCCGCCGCCGGCATGATGAGCTTTTTCGAGGTCTCCGACTAAGGACTCGAAGACGTAGTACATTCCGGTAGCGTCCTCGTTAGTAGTGATCGAAGTAGCTCTGGATCGCGACCGGATCCTGTGTCTTCAGCAGCGCAAGCTTGAGAAGTACACGTGCCTTGGGGGCGTTCAGATCCCCGGAGGCTACGGTCCCGACCTCGTCGTCATTGACCTCTCCGTTGCGTCCCACCATCCCGCTCGGCACCCTGGTGGAGCGAACCACGACCACACCCTTCACGATCGCTCGCTTGACGGCCTCGAGCGCCGGGCCGGTCATATTGCCGTTGCCCACGCCGGCCACGAGCTCGCCCGCGTGGGAGCTCGAAAGATGCTGAAGAAGGCTCTTGAGAGAGAGGTCGCCCAGTACATCGAGGATCACCGCGACGAAGTGGACGAGCAGGACCGACGACTGGTGGTGCGCAACGGGCACGCGCAATCGAGGAAGGTCACGTGCGGTGCGGGGACGCTCGAGGTTCGAGCGCCGCGAGTGGACGACAAGCGCATCGATGAGAACGGCGAGCGGCAGCGATTCACGAGCAAGATTTTGCCGCCGTACATGCGGCGTTCCCCGAAGGTGGCGGAGGTGCTTCCGATCTTGTACCTGCGCGGGCTGTCGACCGGCGACTTCCGCGAGGCGCTGCCGGTGCTACTTGGAGAGGATGCGGCGGGGCTGAGCGCGACCAACATCGTCCGGCTGACAGCGGAGTGGGAGCAGGAGTACCAGCAATTTCGACGGCGGGATCTGAGCGAGCGCGACTACGTGTACGTGTGGGTCGACGGCATCCACTTCAACATCCGACTCGAGGACGATCGGTTGTGCACGCTGGTGATGATCGGGGCGCGTCCTGACGGGACGAAAGAGCTCATCGCCGTCGAGGACGGCTACCGGGAGAGCACCGAGAGCTGGGCAAGCTTACTTCGCGACCTCCAACGTCAGGGGATGCGGGCGCCAGTGGTCGCGGTGGGCGATGCTGCCCTGGGGTTCTGGGCGGCGGTACGCGACGTGTGGCCCGAGACGAAGGAGCAACGCGACTGGTGCCACAAGATGGGTAACGTGCTCGACAAGCTTCCCAAGCGTCTTCAGCCGAAAGCGAAACGAGCGCTGCGGGAGATGATGTACGCCGAGACCCGGGAACAAGCCGACGAGCACATCGACCGGTTCATCACAGATTACCAAGCCAAGTACCCGAAGGCCGCCGAGTGCCTCGACAAAGATCGCGCCGCTCTCACAAGGCACTACGACTTCCCGGCCGAACACTGGAAGCACCTGCGGACCACTGTTTCGTGTCACACTCATTTGGACCAATTAGGGGAATGAGCTAAGAGACACTTTCGGGGGAGGGAGTCCCCATCGGAGAGTGTCCCATGAGCAAGAACGAGCAGTCGGCGGAGTCGGCGGTGCGTGAGATCCGTCGCAGGACCCGTTGACGATTTACAGCTGAAGAGAAGATTCAGGATGTGTCCCGAGGTCCGTGGAAAAAGAACAGCGCACCTCCACTCCGTCATCAGGGTATCAGATCAGGCGGCAACCTCCGCGTGTTCGAGAACCTCGCTCAGACGTCGGTAGCCGTCGATGCGTCGTAGTTGAATCTGGCCAGAGGCGATAAGCCCAAACAGCAAAGCGACTGCGGACTCCTCGCTGGAGAACGACGCTTGGGTTTTCGTCCGGCGTCGAAACTCGCGGTTGAGATTCTCCAGAGCATTGGTCGTGCGAATCGATTTCCACATGGCACGAGGGAATTCGTAGAAGGTCAGCAGCTGATTACCGGCCTCCTCTAGGCTTCGGACGACGGCCGGCGCGAGAGGCGTCCACTTGGCGACGAGCTCGTCGTAGGCTTTGCGAGCATCGATACCGTTCTTGGCGTAGACGATCCGGTTGTAGTCACGCCGGAGCTCACGGCGTACGTGCGCCGGGCAATGTTCGAGCAAGTTGGCGCGCTTGTGCTCGGTACATCGCTGCAACCGGCACCCCGGCCACTTCTCGAGCGCTTTCGTCAGCCCCTTGTGGCCGTCGCTGATCACTAGCTTGGGAGCCCGGAGTCCTCGAGCCTGAAGTCCCTCCAGCGCGGAGCCCCAATGCGTCGAGGCTTCGCTCACCGCCAGACGCAACGACAACAGACGTTTCTGCCCGTCTGGCGCGACCCCGAGCGCGGCCAGCACGGGTACGCTGATCACACGCTTCGCCATTCGCACTTTCAGGTGGAAGCCGTCTAGGTAAACGATCGCGTAGACTTCCTCGCTGAGGTCACGGTTCTGCCATTCTTCGAAGCGCTCCTTCAGTCGGCTAACCACGCGAGACACCGCGCTCTTCGATAGGTGCTCCTCACCGAGCAGTGGTTTCAGCGCTTTGCGGATCCGGCGGCTATTCGCGCCCGACAAGTACGTCCCCAAGATCGCCTCGTCGATCTCACGAGTCCGGCGCGCGTACCGGGGCAACAGCTCGCTCCTGAACTCCGTCGTCTCTCCCGTTTCCTCATCTCGCACGCGGGCTCGTGGCACCCGGAGCTCGCGAGTTCCCACCGCCGTCGTCACGCGACGGGTTTCGGCTCCGTTGCGATATCCACGGCGGGTTTCCGCACGCTCGTAGCTACGACAACCCAGCGCTTGTGACCTGCTCCCAGAAAACTAGGACAAAGCCGAGTTGAATCGGAGCTGAGATAATGGCCGCGAAGAGGAGCGGTCATGAAGAGTAAGCGATTCACGGAAGAGCAGAGCATCGAGATTCAGCGTGAAGCGGAATCGGGAACGACTGTGCCTGAGCTTTGCCGTAAACACGGAATGTCGAACACGAGGTTCTACAAGTGGCGGAGGAAGTACGGCGGGATGGACGTGAGCGAGGCTCGTCGCCTGAAGCAACTCGAGGACGAGAATCGTCGTCTGAAGCGTCTGGTGGCGGACCAGGCGCTAGACATCCAGATGTTGAGGGCGGTGAACGCAAGAAAATGGTGAGTCCTGCCGCGAAACGAGAGGCTGCGACGTGGCTGGTTGGCGAGTACGAGGTCAGTCAGCGTCGAGCGTGCAGGACATTGGAGCTAGGCCTCTCGACGTGCCGCTACGTGAGTCGGAGAGTTGACGGCGCTGAGGAGCGCCCGCGGTTCGGCTACCGCCGCCTGTGGCTGCTTCTACGGCGAGAAGGCCATGAAGTGAACCCGAAGCGGATCTACCGTCTGTACCGCCTGGGAGGGCTGAAGCTGCGCCCCAAGAAGCGCAAGCGTGTGAGCCGTCATCCTCGGCAGAAGCTCGTTGAGCCGAAGCATGTCAACGCCCGCTGGTCGATGGATTTCATGAGCGACCAGCTCGCGCAAGGGCGACGATTTCGGATTCTGAACGTGGTCGATGATTGTAGTCGAGAGGCTCTAGCAAGCGAAGCTGAGTACTCCCTCCCTGGTGTTGCCGTTGTGGACGTACTAGAAGCGATCGCAGCGCTGCGGGGTTACCCGAAGCAAATCGTCATCGACAACGGGCCCGAGTTCACGGGTCGAGTTCTCGATGCGTGGGCCTATGACAAGGGCGTCGAGCTTCGATTCATCGAACCGGGCAAGCCAACGCAGAACGCTTTCGTCGAAAGCTTCAACGGCCGGTTTCGCGATGAGTGTCTCAATCAGCACTGGTTCGTCACCCTGGCGGACGCCCAGCGCATCATCGAACAATGGCGCCAGGACTACAACACGATTCGACCTCACAGCTCGCTCGGCAACCTCACACCGGTTGAGTTCGCTCGTGGTCGAGTCGCCTAGAGGCCAGAATTTCGGCAAAGAATCTGATTCGGCTGTGTACCAAAAAATGGGAGCAGGTCACTTGGTCCACTTCTTCCGCGAGCACGACCTCGATCACCTCCAGTACCCGCTTACGCAGCCGAAGTTCGACGAACTCCCGGTACTCGCTTACAGACTCCTTCGATATGGTGGTAGGCTTCTTCATGGCGTAATCCTCCTCCTCGCCTTTCCAGGCGCGGTTTGGTTTTGCTTAACCGGAGGTTACGCCATTCTTATTTCCACAGGAAGCGGGACGGATCCAAGATTCGGGTCGTGCTGGAAGGACTTTGTGGCGAGCAAAGCATTAAGGAACTGTGCCGTCGCGAAGGGATCGCGTCGAATCTGTACTACCGCTGGAGCAAAGATTTCCTGGAGGCCGGTAAGAAACGACTCTCGGGAGATACGGTACGCGAGGTGACAGCCGAACGAAGTGAAGGAGCTTCGAAAAGAGAATCGAGAACTCAAGCAGGTGGTCGCGGAGACGGTGCTCCACAATCGGGTGTTGAAAAAAGTCTGATGGACAGTGGCGACGAGGACGCCGATATATGAGATGGACGGCGTCGGAGAAGCTCGAGATCATCCGCCTGGTGGAAGAATCCGAACTATCGGTTCGACAAACGCTCCGTGAAATCGGAACCTGCCGAAGCACGTTCTACGAGTGGTACGCTCGCTACCTTGAGGATGGTGTTGACGGCCTGACTCCACGCAAGCGTCGTCGAATGCGCCAGTGGAACGTCGTGCCGGAGCGAGTGCGCGAGGCGGTGGTGAAGCTCGCCCTCGAGCGGACCGAGCTGTCACCGCGTGAGCTGGCCTGTCGGTACACCGACGACGAACGCTATTTCGTTTCAGAATCAACAGTTTACCGGATTCTGAAAGCACAGAACTTGATCACCAGTCCGGCCTACGTGTTGCTCCAAGCCTCGGAGAGCTTCAAGCATCCGACTCGGCGTGTGCACGAGCTCTGGCAGAGCGACTTCACGCATCTACGGGTCGTGGACTGGGGTTGGTATTACCTGTCCACGGTTCTGGACGACTTCTCACGCTACATCATCGCGTGGATGCTCTCGTCCACGATGGGCACCACCGACGTTCAGAACACGCTCGATATGGCGTTGCAGCGCACGGGTGTGGCGCAGATCCATGTACGCCACCGGCCGCGCCTTCTCAGCGACAATGGGCCGGCCTACGTCTCGGGTGAGCTTCGACGCTATCTCCGCTCCATCGGCATGACCCACACGCGAGGCGCGCCCTATCATCCGATGACCCAGGGCAAGATCGAACGGTGGCACCGCTCGATGAAAAACGTGATCAAGTTGGAGCACTACTACTCGCCGGGTGAGCTCAAGGCGGCGATCGGCAACTTCGTCGACTACTACAACCACGAGCGCTATCACGAGTCGCTGAACAACGTGACCCCGGCGGATGTCTACTACGGCAGGCACCGCGACGTTTTGACTGAGCGAGCGAAGATCAAGCGACTCACCATGCAGCACAGGAGAAAGGAGAACCAGGCCCCAGGTGCGGCCTAGACCAAAATCGTCTCTTCGCTTTCGAACGCGACGGTCCGAATTTGCTTGACAACATACACTACCCATGAATACCTGAGACCGGAGAGCACCGTGCGTGTCAAACGTCGACTCTGAAGTAGCGGGAAGCTATTGATTCGTTCCTGATCAAGCGTCGGTGTCTTCACTCCGGCTCCGAAAGGGCAGTGATGTTCCGGGATCAAGCGGTGGATGGACGGGCAGCATGACCGCGCACGATGTCCCATGCCCCGTCTCGCTCTCGAACTCGATCCTGCCACGGTGTGCTGCGACGATGTTTTGAACGATACTGAGCCCGAGGCCCATTCCGTTCTTCTTGGTCGAGAAGAGAGGGCTGAACATCTTTGCGCGGACGTCGTCGCTCATCCCCACGCCAGTATCCACGAATGCTATCTGGATCTCGTTTCCCTGTGTACTGGTTCGAACCGTGAGTGTCCCGCCGCTGGACATCGCCTCCATCGCGTTGAGACCCAGATTCAGAAAGACGTGCATAAGTTGGTCGTTGACCTCGACTGTTGGGGAAAGGTCATCGGCCAGCTCCAGGCGTATCTCGCTATTCTTGGCGGCGCTGTGGAGCCGTAGCATGATCATGGCATTAGTAACGATGGCATTGACCTGGCGCGGGGTCCGTTCCTCCGTGGCTGGCCTCGCAAGGTGTTCAATACCTCGCAATGTCTGCGAGATACGACTGATGTGGCTTTGCAGAAGTTGGGTACTCTCCGCCACGAAACCGAGATCGTGACTCTTCTCCAGGAGGCGTAGCCTGACCGACATCGACGCCAACGGATTGCCGATCTCGTGTGCGACGCCCGCCGTGATTCCACCCAGCACCGCCAGTCTTGAGGCTGCCAGCAGTTCCGCCTGCATGGTCTTTCGCTCGGTGATGTCCCGGGCCACGTGGACCGACCCCGTGATGCCGCCCGATTCGTCGCGCAGCGGAGTGACCGTCAGCTCGTAGACGCTACCGACCTCGGGGCTGTCGATCTCGGCCGAGACCTCACGGTCCTCTTCAACCATTCTCGGATACAGGCATTGTTGGCAGCCTTGAAAGGCCTCGGAGCATTTCATACCGGTCACTGCGTCTGGATCGATACCGACGTATTTGGCCATAGCCCGATTGGCGGCCACGATGCGGAACTTGTTATCGGTGAGAAACACCAGGTCTGAGATGGCGTCGAAGGTGCGAACCCACTCCCGTGACCGCGCCAGAGCCTCTCGGCCCTCCTGCAAACGCTGGAGCAGGGAGTTGAACTCGGTTGCCACCCGACCCAGCTCGTCGTCGGAACGGAGGGCCACTCGCTTCTCCAGATCCCCCACGTTTCGAATCTCTTCTATCTCACCGCTGAACTGGACCAGCGGCGTTACCACGTGCAGCGAGAGAAGCAACAGAACATAACCGCTCAAGCACAAGGCCACCAGCAAGATCACAACGGCCACCCACCGTGCCACTCGCATGGCCTCTTCCGCTTGCGCGGCCACCTCCGCGAATTGCAGTTCCGCCTGGTGGTGCATTTCCTCCGTTATCGTCACAATGCGCACCGCTGCGCTGTCGGCCTGCTGTATCAGATCAGAGGCCAGCGGATCACGGATCGGGTCCGGCAAGCTCGCGATGGCCGTGGTTGTCTGATACAGCTCCGATGCAGTCTTGCTAATCGCGGCGAGCAAAGCGTCTTCTGTTACAGACGAGCCAGCCCAAGTTCCTGATCCCACCTCTCCAGGCTCTGGCGCACTTTCCCGAGTTTCGGCCAGGAGCTCGTTGGAGAACTCCACTTCCTCATGGTCCTGCACGAAAGCCCGGACCTCAGCGACCAGAGCCATGGCGTCCCGGTGAAGCAAGTCGTAGTGCCCGAACTTGCTGTTGTCACCCGCCACTACATAATCGTTGATGGCCACCGTCTGTCGAAATGTGGTGACGAGGCTATTGATGAGATCAACGTGGTGGCTGTGAGCGACGCTCGCCCGCCGCTGGATCTCGCTCGTGACGGTAAGCCAGATCAGCAGGCTGGCTAGCGCGCCAATACTGGCCACGAGACCCGTCAAGGCGACGCGAAACTTGCGCCGAATGCTCGAACGCCGAGGCTGTTCAGTCACGCCGGACTTCTCTACGACATCGCCTGTTGGCGTCTCCCCATCGTCTCAGTCCTCGAGTAGGAGATACTTCATGATGGCCAGATTCTTCTTGGCGGAATAGGCGATCGCGGACGCCACATTCTCGGCACCGTCAGGGACAAAACTGAACTCTCCATGATTGATGTCCTTGCTGCTGCCGACTGTGAAGGGGTCGGTCATGGTCTTCCCCGTGAACTGTTCTCGAAACCTCTCGGTGATAATGGCCGCGGTTCCTCTCTCCCGGGACCTCTGAATGCGGTAGTCGAGGATCGTTCCCTCCAGCGCAAAGGCCCAGACCACCTCGACAGCCCCGTACCTCCCGCGCTCGGAGTGCGGGCGAACGATGCCGATGTGCTCGCCCCGCTCGTCAAAGTCGAGCTTTTGACCCAGAAACCCCACCAACCCGGCCATCCCCTCCGGGTTGCGATTGACGTTCACAATCCGGTAACCGGTAGCGGTGGGAAACAATTCGAAAATTTGCCGATCCGGATCGCGCAGGATGCAGAGGGCCCCGTGGGCCGGAGATGGGGATCCGGCCAGTGCCAGTCCCCCGATCAGACAGCTCTTGATGAGGATCTGAGTCGATCCCCGGCTGCGCCGTAGGCTTTGAAGGAGGACAGCCATCACATCGTCTCAGCCGTTCAAACTGGAGCAACCGAAACCGGCATTGACCCGCTATTCTACAGCCGGGAGGCCTTTCACCAGTAGATATATAGTTGCACGGCGATACTTTCCTCTCCCTCCGTATGAAGATCTCGTTCAACAGCCACGCTCAGGGTGGTGGCGGACGTCGCTCTGTAGGTCAAGCCTAACACGCCTAGGGCTCGCCGGGTCAAGCTGGAACCAGTCGACCTGGTGGCGGCATCCTCCCTGGTGAAATGCACTTGAGTGATCAAATCCATCCGATGAGGCACAAGAATGAAGTCGAGCTCGACGAAAGCGTTTCGTATGTCTCGGCCGCCATCCTCTCCAGATGCAAACTCGCTCTTTAGCGTCAAGGGGCCGTGCAGGTACCGAACGTCGAGTCCGACACGCCATCGAGTCATGACCTTCGGCTGGTCGGGCACTACTTCCGCGACCAAGGTTTCACCGGTCCGGATCGAAGTTCCGGGCGCCGGAACGGCGCCCCTTTTCCCAGCCATCTCTTCGCCCAGCTGACCGGCGGGTTCCTTCACGTTCCCGTAGAGGCCCGAAAGGCCAATCGAGAAGTTGCCCGTTTCCGGTGTTCCAACCCGAGCACTGGTCAGGTAGGACCCGCTTTCGCGGGTCAGTTCCATGCCGGAACCCGTCGTCAGTGACGCCTCGTAATCGAAGCTCGGCAGCTGGCCGTACAGCGAGAGGCCCCAGTCCTTCTTGAAACCCACGTTCCGCATGGACTGCAGCTGGAACAGGCTGCCATGGGTGTCGACGACCGGTTCGAGTCCAAATGGCACATCGAAATGGCCAAGCTTGAAATTCATCCTTCCCAGGAACCACCTGGTGAGCCTGAGAGTCGCCTCGTGCCACTCCAGTTCCCAGTCATCCTCGCCCTCGGTCCAGGGCGCCGGCTGCCACTGATTCCAACGGTACGTCATGCGTAGCTGCAGATGAACCGTCGCCCAGTCGCCGGTCTCAGAGGTGAAGCGCTTCATGAGGTCGAACCCAATCGAGTTCGCATTCATCCGGTTGGCACCGGAGAACTGCCCCTCCGAGCGCAAGTACCGCCCTCCTGCAACGATCTCCTTCTTGAAAATCAGATTGCGACCGAGCGAATTCCACGGGATGGCCTTCCGGGACGCCTTATCAACCACCAAGCGAGTCGGAGCAACAGAGAGGAAGGCGAAAGCACCCTGCTCCGGCGTGGTAGCTGGCCCGCCCCCCTGAGCGTGAACAGGCGCCCAACCGGACAGAACAACTGTGACCAAAGAAGCCGCGATCGAGAGTGGACGGCGGTAATTCACCTGACCACCTCGTGCGCCTCCGGCCAGCTTCGGCAAATGACGGGAAACTTGACGGGCTCCGTGAGCAAAAACTCGTGAGTTCATTTTCGCGAGACTGTCTCGGCTGTCGGATGGGTCCGCAAAGTTAGCACATTCGAAGTAATGGGGGAAAGGGTAACGGACCTTGCGTCCACCGCTGAGTCTTCCCATCTGCGCGTCTGGCTTCAGGGCGCGAGTGATTTCTCGGCGGCACCCGACCATCATGTGCGTCTGTACCTGAACGGAACGTTCATTGAAGAGATGAGCTGGGACGGCAAGCGGGCCGAGAGAATCGATGCGGAGCTTCTTCCAGGATTTCTGCGCGAAGGCGAGAACCTCCTAGAGATCGAGAGCGTCGGGGACACGGGCGCGGATTACTCCATGGTGATGCTCGACCGCTTCGAAGTGAGCTATCCGCGCTTGCCGCGCGGGGTGGATGAGGGGCTTTTGGCCGGGGCACTCCTCGTGGATACGACTCAGAGCGACCCGCGCTGGCTGAACGGTGCACGCATGGGTGACGAGGTTGTCGTGCGGGCTCGAGTAGAGTCCGGCGGCCGCTACCTCGTCGTGAGTCCCGATGCGCTCCTCAGCCCGGTGGTCACGGGATTTCGAGCGACGGGATTGAGAAACGAGGGCAACGGCGCCGACTATTTGCTCGTCGCCCCCGAGGAGTTTCTCCCGGCGGCGACTCCCCTTCTCGAGCTCCGACAAAGCGAGGGTCTGCGCGCGAGAGCCGTCTCCATGGAAGACATCGACGCGGAGTTCGGCTTCGGCGAGGCGACACCCGAAGCGCTGAAAGACTTTCTGAAGTATGCCTACCAAGAGTGGCAAAGCCCCTCACCGCGATACGTCGTGCTCCTCGGGGACGCCACCTATGATTTCAAGGACTATCTCGGGACCGGCGTCCACAACCGGGTGCCGCCTTTGATGGTCAAGACTTCGTACCTCTGGACCGCCTCGGACCCGTCCCTCGCCGCCGTGAACGGCGACGACATCTTGCCCGACTTCGCCATCGGACGGTTCCCCGCCGCGACGCTCGCCCAAGCCCGGGCGATGGTGGACAAGATCGTCGCCTACGAGACAGGTGACGCTGGCCTCACACGCGCTCCCATCGTCCTCGTCGCCCTCGCCGTAGAAGCAGCCACAGGCGGCGGTAGCCGAACCGCGGGCGCTCCTCAGCGAGCTCGACGAGACGCTTGCGGACCTCACCGCCGTCAACTCTACGACTCACGTAGCGACACGTCGAGAGGCCTAGCCCTAATGTCCTGCACACTCGACGCTGACTGACCTCGTACTCGCCAACCAGCCACGTCGCAGCCTCTCGTTTCGCGGCAGGACTCACCATTTTCTTGCGTTCACCGCCCTCAACATCTGGATGTCTAGCGCCTGGTCCGCCACCAGGCGCTTCAGACGACGATTCTCGTCCTCGAGTTGCTTCAGGCGACGAGCCTCGCTCACGTCCATCCCGCCGTACTTCCTCCGCCACTTGTAGAACCTCGTGTTCGACATTCCGTGTTTACGGCAAAGCTCAGGCACAGCCGTTCCCGATTCCGCTTCACGCTGAATCTCGATGCTCTGCTCTTCCGTGAATCGCTTACTCTTCATGACCGCTCCTCTTCGCGGCAAGTATCTCAGCTCCGATTCAACTCGGCTTTGTCCTAGTTTTCGGGGAGCAGGTCATAGTGAGTGACGGGATCCACTCCCGCCACGCCGCCTCATCTCGCGACGGCGGGTCTGCGAATAGGCTCGTCGGCGTGTTTGGGGGCCCCGGTTGCGCCTGCTCTCGGACTGGACTTCAGAGGGCGGGAGAGCGTCAATAGGGGTTGCCCCGGGGCGGCCAGCAACGTTGGCGGGCCGCCCGGAAGAGGCCACGAAATGCCGACACTCGAAGCCCAGATGACCGAGATCCAGGCGATGGATTTGCCGGCGCTGCGTGCTGCCTGGCGGCGCCATCACCAGGCGCCTGCGCCCCGGCGGCTCAGCCGGAACCTGCTCATCCGCAGCATCGTTTACAAGCTCCAGGAGCAGGCCCACGGCGGACTCTCCAAGGCGACGCGGCGGCGCCTTCGCATCCTGGCTCAGGCCTTCGCCGAGACCGGCCGGGTCGCCCTCGACAACGGCACTACGATACGCCCCGGCACACGGCTGGTCCGGGAATGGCGGGCCCACACCTATGTCGTCACCGCGACCGAAAGCGGCTTCGACTACGACGGGGCGACCTATGGTTCTTTGAGCGCCATTGCCAGACGCATCACCGGCGCGCACTGGTCGGGCCCGCGCTTCTTCGGCCTGCGGCCTTCGGGTGAGGAGACGTTGGCGCAAACCTCGGTGCCGGAGCGTGGCTGAGCGCCGGAAGCCACCACGAGCGAAACGCCCGGCGCCAGTGCGCTGTGCCATCTACACCCGCAAATCCTCCGTAGAAGGCCTGGAGCAGAACTTCAACTCGCTCCAAGCACAACGGGAAGCCTGTGAGGCCTATATCGCCAGCCAGAAGCAGGAAGGTTGGACGACGCTCCATACCTGTTACGACGATGGCGGCGTCTCCGGCGCCACCCTCGAGCGGCCCGCCCTGCAACGCCTGCTCGGCGATATCGAGCACGGGCTGATCGATGTCATCGTCGTCTACAAGGTCGACCGGCTGAGCCGGGCGCTCTCGGATTTCGCCAAGCTCGTCGAGCTCTTCGACCGAAAAGCCGTCTCCTTCGTCTCCGTCACCCAACAGTTCAACACCACCACGTCGATAGGACGGCTGACCTTGAACGTGCTCTTGTCCTTCGCGCAGTTCGAGCGCGAGGTCACGGGCGAGCGCATCCGCGACAAGATCGCGGCCTCGAAGAGGAAGGGCCTGTGGATGGGGGGCAACCCGCCCCTGGGCTACGATGTAAAGGACAAAACGCTCATCGTCAACGAGACAGAGGCCGAAACCGTCCGCACCATCTTCCGTCTCTACCGCGAGCTCGGGTCGGTGCGCGAGTTGCGCGGTCGACTTCAGGCCGAATGGGTCACCAGCAAGCGGCGGGTGAGGCGCGATGGCTGTATTGTCGGCGGCAAGCCCATTAACCGCGGCGCCCTCTATCATCTGCTTCACAATCGAATCTATCGGGGCGAGATGGTCCATAAGGGGAAGTCCTATCCCGGCGTCCATGAGGCGATCGTCGACGAAGCGCTGTGGGACGCGGTTCAAGGCCATCCTCGTTGCCAACCGAAACGGCGAACGACGAAAAGGCTCCCGCGAACCCAGTCTGCTGACGGGGCTTGTCGTGGATGAGGCGGGCGAGGGCCTCACGCCGAGCCACGCAGTGAAGAAGGGACGGCGCTACCGCTACTACGTCTCACGCCACCTCATCACCGGGGGCAAGCGAGCGGACCGCAAAGGCTGGCGCCTTCCGGCTGCGGACCTCGAGGGCCTCGTCGTGGCCCGTCTCCGGGACTGGCTGGGCGATGCGGCGGCGGTAAGCGAGCTCATTGAGGACGAGCCGCTTGACCCATCGGCGCATGCCGCACTGACCACGAGCGCCAGAGCGGTCTCAGAGCGCTGGCCCGAGTTTGGACCGCATCAGGCCAAGGCCTATCTCGAGGCGCTTCTCCACCGCGTGAGCGTCGAGTCCGGCCGCCTCGTGCTCGAGATCGACGGCGAGCGAGCCCTGGCCACTCTGCTGGCGGGACCGGAGGCGCTGTCGGCGAAAAAATCGGGGCAGGATCGCCCATCGGCCACCGGAGACCCGCTCGTCCTGGAGGTCCCGACCGTCCTCCAACGCGCCGGCATCAGTATGACCTTGGCCGTCCCCGGCGCCCGCCAGAACACTCAGCCGGACCCGAGCCTGATGCGGCTGCTGCTGCGTGCCCTCGCGATCCAGGAGCAGCTAGAGCGAAGCCCTAGTCTCACCCTGAAGGCGATCGCCGAGGCCGAGGACGTCTCACCCTCCTATGCCACCCGGGTGCTGCGCCTTGCCTACCTCGCCCCCGACATCGTCACGGCGATCATCGACGGGCAGCAACCGCTCGGGCTCACCGCCAACACGCTCATGAAGGACACCCGCCTGCCGCTGGAGTGGCCAGCCCAGCGGAAGCGACTCGGGTTCCCACCCGCGTAACGCGTAAGCTTCGACCCACCATAAGCCGGCCGGTTCTGTCGATGGGTGTAGATCGTAAGCCAGCCCTGTCAACCGTGCGACCATCGAAAAGACGGACCACGGAACAGGGCTTGAGAGACGCTCGCACGGACACGCGTGCGCCACGCCGCGCTGGCGCGTCTCTTTCCTACGAGCCCATCACCGGTGCATCAGCAAGCGCCCGGAATCTGGGCGCAAAACGGCGACGACACCCACTAATAACGCAGCCAGATCAAAGCGATAAGTGCGTGGCGGAGAGGGAGGGATTCGAACCCTCGGCACAGGCTCAGCACCCGTGCAACTGCTTAGCAGGCAGCCCTGTTCAGCCACTCCAGCACCTCTCCGTTCGGTGAGGGATTGCCCTCGAGCTTCGTGAGCGATCGCGCTCGGACCGAGATCTTATCCTCGGTAGCATACTACAATGCTGCCAGCGAGAGGGTCAAAGCGATATGAATCAGAAGCTTCCGAGGCTTCGCGCCGATATCGACGTGATGCCCTCACCGATCGACGAGCAGCCGGGTCTGCTGATCCGCGACCCCTTTCGCTACAGCGACAAGGTCCTCGTCTTCCCGCCTGAGTGGGCCGGCTTGCTTGCCTGTCTCGATGGGGCTCACTCGGAGCTCGACGCCCAGGCCGTCCTCGCGAGCCTATCGGGCGGAGGGCGGGTCGCGCGCGAGGACGTCCGCGAGATCGTCGGTCTGCTGAACGAAGTGGGGTTCCTCGACACCGATCGCTTCGCGGCCCTCAAAAGAAACAGCCACGACAGCTTTCGCTCTGCGCCGGTCCGCGAGGCGTCTCACGCCGGCTCCGCCTACCCCGCGACGAAACGAGAGCTCACTGAGACCTTTGCCGGCTACCTGCGCGGGATCCCTTCGCGCGAAGAGGCGCGTCCATTCGCCGTCGTCGCACCCCACGTCTCGCCCGAGGGAGGCGTCGCGTCCTACCGCGCCGCCTACGAGCTGGACTGGTCGACGGAAGAGGAAACGCCGACCTTTGTCATCCTCGGAACGTCGCACTACGGGATGCCTGAACGTTTCGGTGTCACACAGAAACCATTTCGCACCCCGCTCGGTACCGTCCCCGTAGACACCTCGGCCCTCGAATTCCTTACGGAGCGGGCCTCCGATTCGCTGCTCGAGGAAGACTTCTGTCACAAGACGGAGCACTCGATCGAGCTTCAGGTCGTCTTTCTGCAGTACCGTCTGGCTCGGCCCTTTCGGATCGTTCCCATTCTCTGTGGGCCTTTCGTCGACAGCTTGACAGGGGGCAGGCCCCCGGAATCAGTGGAGTCGAATCGGCGCATGTTCGAGGCTCTAGGTGAGCTCGCGGAGCAAAGACCCGAGCTCCGCTTCGTGCTCGGGGTGGACATGGCTCACATGGGCATCCGCTACGGGCACGAGCGTCCCGTGAGGGCGGAGGAGGGAGACATGCTCGAGGTAAGAGCGCGGGACGAGGCGCGGATTATGCGCATCTGCGATTTCGACGCCCGTGGTTTCTTCGAGCTCGTCCATCCTGGCGCGGACGGGCTGAACTGGTGCGGTTACTCGCCCCTCTATACGTTCCTCCGCTCTCTCGAGCCAGTGCCTGCACTGAGGGATCTGAAAGGCGAACTGCGCCACTACGAGCAGTGGAACATCGACGAGGGCTCTGTCGTGAGCTTCGCCGCGATCCACTTCGCGTGAGCGACGTCAGGGAAAGCGAACGCGCTCGACCTCGAATACGAGTCTGGCTCTAGCGCCCAGCCGTGACGCCTATCTCGACGAGAAACTTCGTCCTTGCGAGCTTGGCCTCGACACAGGCGCGTGCTGGCGTGTTGCCGGGACTCACCCACGCGTCCCAAACTTCGTTCATCTCCGAGAAAAACCGCACGTCGGAAAGCCAAATCGTGGCGGTCAGCAGTTTTGACTTGTCGGTGCCGGCGGTCGCCAGCAGTCGATCGATCCCCTCGAGAATGCGCTTCGTCTGCTCTCCGGCCGTCGGCGAGGCATCGCCATCGACCTGGCCGGCGAGATAGACGGTATCGTTGTGAACGACGCACTGGCTCATACGGGGTCCTACTTCGTGACGCTCTATCGTCAAGGGTCCTCCTCCTTGTTGAGTCATCGAGACAGCAAGGCACGTATTGTACGAAGTAAGCTGGTTCGTCGCCATCGAGGCTAAGGGGGATGGCCGGTTCGAAGAGCTCGAGCGACTCGTGCCTACCGATACTGACCATAGGCGAACTCCGGATGGACCGAGTGCTCTGAGAACACGCAACGCCCACAAAAAAAGAACGATTTCCCTTGACAACGTTCTTGTAGCGCCTCGAAGGAGCTTGGTGGCTCGCGCGAAAAGGTGCGCCGTGGCTCTTCAGCGGCTGCTGAGCATCATCGAATGCTTGGAACAGTTTCGAAAGAATTTCGAGGTGTGTTCGTTGAACGGGCAACATCTCGAGCGGTCAAAAAAAGCCGTGCTATAAGAGATCATGTCGTCCGAACTTCAACTCCGATCGATTTCAGATGATGCTCAGTGATGGTCGGCTTCACTTGAGCGGCATCGAGCGGCTCGCTCCTCATCTGACAGAGTCCAATAGGGAGGAGCTCTTGGCTCGAGCCGCGCGCAAGTCTAAGCGGCAGATCGAAGTGCTTGTCGCCGAGCTCAAACCAAGGCCGGAAGTTCCGACGGTAGTACGCAAGCTGCCCGAGCGTCGCAGCCCAACTCCACCCACTCCGCCGAAGCCGAACGCGAAACTCCGTCCGGACGGAGTTCGCTCGCAGACGGCACGGGCTGCATTTCGCCAGCCCGCGAAAGCGGTGGAGCCGCTGGCGCCGTCACGGTACAAAATTCAGTTCACGGCGGGCGCGGAGATGCACGAAAAGCTCCGGCGGCTCCAAGCGCTGACGGGCTCCTATGACTTGGCGACGGTCATCGAGGAGGCGGTGACCGAAAAGCTCGAGCGCCTCGAAGCCCGGCGCTTTGGCAAGACCGAGAAGCCGCGAAAGGAGCTGGACGAGGCAGGCGTATCGCCATCGTCACGTTATATCCCGGCCGCAGTCAAGCGCGCCGTCTATGAGCGTGACGGGGACCGATGCACTTTCATCGACGCACGGGGGAAACGCTGTACCGAGTGCAATAGGCTCGAGTTCCACCACCAGACAACATTTGCTCGAGGCGGCGACCATTCCTTGGACAATATTTGCTTGATGTGTCGCGCCCACAATGGGTATTTGGCGGAACGAGACTACGGCAAAGCCTTGATGGAGACAGATCGGCGCTCATCTGGCCGCGTCTCCGAGCCAGGGCCGGTCTATCATCTTGGACCCCTCATCCCTCGATCGCCCCAAGTTGCTTGGCTTGGGGCATTGTCCTGAACACGGTTGGCGGAGGGAGAGGGATTCGAACCCCCGGACCTTTCGGTCAACGGTTTTCAAGACCGCCGCCTTAAACCACTCGGCCATCCCTCCGAAAGGAAGCGTCAATTCTAACGTGACTTTGGCGGTGAGATCCGATCGATGCCATCTAAATAGGGGCGGAGCGCATCGGGGATGTCGACGGAGCCGTCCTCGTTCTGGTAGTTCTCGACGATGGCGAGCCACGTGCGCCCTACGGCGAGGCCCGAGCCGTTCAGCGTGTGGCAGAAGCTGGGCTTCGCCTTCGGCGCCGGGCGGTAGCGGATTCGCGCCCGCCGCGCCTGGAAGTCGGTGCAGTTGCTGCACGAGCTGATCTCTCGGAAGGTGTTCTGGGACGGCAGCCACACTTCCAGATCGTAGGTCTTGGCCGCGGAGAATCCCATATCACCGGTGGAGAGGGTCACGACCCGATAGGGGAGCTCGAGACGCTTCAGGATTTCTTCTGCGTCGGCGGTGAGCGCTTCGAGCTCGTCGAAGGAGCTTTCCTGGTCCGTGATCTTGACGAGCTCGACTTTGTCGAACTGATGGAGTCGCACGAGGCCGCGAACGTCCTTGCCATAGGAGCCCGCCTCGCTGCGAAAACAGGCCGTGAAGGCGGTGTAGTACTTCGGTAGCTCTTTCGCCTCCAGAATCTCGTCGCGGTGCAAGTTCGTAAGCGGGACTTCCGCGGTCGGTACGAGATAGAGATCTCTCCCGTCGATCTTGAACAGGTCTTCTTCGAACTTCGGGAGCTGTCCCGTCCCGACGAGCGATTCGCCGGTGACCAAGAAGGGCGGCAGCATCTCTCGATAGCCGTGCTCCTTCGTATGTAGGTCGAGCATGAAGTTGATGAGCGCCCGCTCCAACCGCGCGCCCAACCCGTCAAGCAGCGCGAAACGAGCCCCGGAGAGCTTGGCGGCGCGATCGAAGTCGACGATTCCGAGAGCCGTACCGATCTCCCAGTGAGGCTTGGGCTCGAAAGAGAACTCCCGCGGTGTTCCAAAGCGACGGACTTCCTCGTTCGCCGTCTCGTCCTTGCCGACTGGCACGCTCTCGTGCGCGAGGTTGGGAAGGTCCATGAGGAGCTCGCTGCACGCCGCCTCCGCCTCCTTCTGCCGGTCTTCCTGGGCCTTGATCGCATCCGAGCCTTCTCGTAGCCGTGCTCGCAAGGCTTCGGCCTCTTGTTTCTTTCCTTCTTTGAAAAGGGCACCTATGCTCTTCGACGCGTTTTGATGCTCGTGACGCAGCTCGCTGATCTCGGTCTGCAGGGAGCGACGTTCTTCGTTGAGTTTCACGATCGCGTTCAAGTCCGCCGTCGTGCCGCGTTCTCGGAGCTTCTTCGTCACGAGCTCGAGATTGTCGGCCACGTAGTTCACATCGAGCATGAAGATCTATTCTAGCACCCAGTCCCATTCGGGCTTGCACGAGTGAGCGAGCCATGCGAGCCTAGTTCTAATCCATCGCGCGTTCATTGGAATTTCACGAGGAAAGCATCGATCTGATGAAGATTCGCAAGGCAGTTCTTCCTGCCGCGGGCCTGGGGACTCGGTTCCTTCCTGCCACCAAGGCCCAACCCAAAGAGATGCTGCCGCTGGTCGACAAACCTCTCATTCAGTACGTTGTCGAGGAGGCGGTCGGCGCGGGCATCACCGACGTCATCATCGTGACCGGGCGGGGCAAGAGCGCTATCGAGGATCACTTCGACGTTTCCTTCGAGCTCGAACACTTCCTCGAGGAGAAAAGCAGGCGCGAGGAGCTCGACATCGTCCGGGCTATCTCGGATCTCGTCAGCGTCGCCTACGTGCGCCAGAAAGAAGCCCTCGGCCTTGGGCATGCCGTATCGGTGGCGGAGTCTATCGTCGGAGACGAGCCCTTTGCCGTGTTGCTCGGAGACGACCTCATCGACGCCACCGTGCCCTGCATTCGCCAGATGGTGGAAGTCTTCGAGAAGGTGCAAGCGCCCGTGCTCGCCGTCATGAAGGTGCCGCCTGAAGAGATTTCGAGCTACGGAGTCATTGCCGGCGAGCGCGTCGAGGAGCGTCTCTATCGGGTAGAAGGGCTCGTGGAAAAACCTCCCAGAGAGCAGGCGCCCTCCGATCTCGCCATCATCGGACGCTATATTCTTACTCCTTCGATCTTCCGGCACCTTCGGAGCACCAAGAGCGATCAAAGAGGGGAGATCCAACTCACGAACGGGCTTCAATCTCTGCTGTCCGAAACGCCCATTTATGGATTCGAGTTCGAAGGGATCCGCCACGACTGCGGCAACAAGCTCGGCTTTCTGCGCGCGACGGTGGACTATGCGCTGAAGCGGCCGGATTTGCGTGAGTCCTTTCTTTCCTATCTGAAGGGCCTCGACCTCGAAACCTGAGCTCTAACGTGTTGGACTTCATCGAGCTTGTATTTACCTATCTTTCCGGGGTAACGAGCCATCTCAACTGGGGGACCGTCAAGTTCGTGGCGGGCGCCATCGGGATCCTCTGGGTCGGGCTCGCCTTCAACCGTAGGTTCGGGCTTCTCGAGGGAGTCTCCGATCTCGCGACGCGTCTGTTCGGCTCTCGAGTCGAGGAACTTCGTTCTCGAGCAGAGGCCGCGACTGCGGAAAAGGCGGAAGATTGGCTGACGGCCGGACTCCACTACGACAAGATCGGTGACTGGGAAAAGGCCCTCGACTGCTACGAGAAGGCAGAGGAGTACCATCTCGCGGGAGAGTTGTGTCTGCGGTTGGGTCACAAGGATGTCGCCGCCGATTGGTTCCTTCTCTCCAACGAGAAGCTGCGCGCGGCGCAGCTCTACAAAGAGCTAGGTCAGCACAAGAAGGCGGCGGAAGCCTACCTGAAGGTGGGCTCGTCGCTCGATGCAGCCTCGGAGCTACTCGAAGCGGGCCAGTTCTCCCAGGCGGCCGAGATCTATGAGCGTGCCGGCAACCATATTCGCGCCGCTGAGGCCTACGAGCGTGGCGGCGATCTGAAACGCGCCGCCGACAGCTTCGCTCGCCAGGTGACGGAGCTCGAGGGCCGCGGGAGCCACTATCGAGCTTTGTCTCAGGAAGCGGAGCTCGCGCGACTCTGCCATCGGGCGGGACGCTCCTTCGAGAAGGCCGGCGATCCCGAGCGCGCTATCGGGCTCTACGAGAAGGGCGGACAGCTCCGGCTCGCCGCTGAGCTAGCTGAAAAGCTGGGAGCCAAGAAACAGGCGGCGGCTCTGTACCGCAAAGCGGGCGCCGTGCAGAAGGCGGCCGAGCTCTACGAGCAGGCCGGCGATCATCGGGAAGCAGCGAATCTCCTGGGAGACGAGAAGCTCTCTGGTGGTAATGCGATTGCCGCCGCCGAGTCCTTCATGAAGGGCGGCGACTTCATCCGCGCCGCCGAGGTCTTCGAGACCGCGGGACAGTTCGAGCGGGCCAGCGAAGCCTTCGAGAAGGCGGAAGCTTTTGCGGAGGCTGCCGGTTCCGCGCTCAGGGCGGAGGCGCGTGGCCGCGCGGCCGAGCTCTTTCTCAGGGCGGGAAACCATGAGAAGTCCGGGGAGCTGTACTACGAGCTCGGTGATTTCGAGCTTGCGAGCGTTCTTTTCGCCAAGTCCGGCCGGAACTTCGATGCAGCGCGGGCCGCCGCGGAATCGAACTCGGAATCGAAGATGGTCGAGTACCTGCAGCGAGTGACGCCCGGGGAGCCCAACTACCTCCAGGCCGCGGTCGAGCTGGCCCGAGCCTTCGGGCGACGCGGTTGGGCTTCGCTCGCTCGCGAGAAGCTCCGATCGGTGCTCAAGGGGAAGGAGGTCACGGTCGAGAGCCTGGAGCTCTGGGATGAGCTGTCTCGCGCCGAGGAGTCCGAGGGCCACTACGAAGAAGCTGCCGAGATCCTCCATCGCGTCATGTCGGTTCAGTATGGCTATCGCGGGGCCAGCGAGCGGCACGCGGCCTTGCAGGAGCGGATCGCCGAAGAGACCAGACGGGCGGAAACGATTCGCAAGGCCGCCGCGGTCGTCACCCATAGGGAGAAGTCCCGTTACGAGGTCACCGGTATGCTCGGCAAAGGAGGCATGGGCTCCGTTTACAAAGCCTACGACCACTTGCTCAAGCGTCCCGTCGCTTACAAAGTATTGGCTGAATCGCTCGCCCAGGACGCTACCGCGCGCGAGCAGCTTCTCAATGAAGCGAGAGCCGCCGCGGCCTTGAATCATCCCAATATCGTCACCGTCTACGATCTCGGCTACGACGGCGACAATGCTTTCATTTGTATGGAGCTCATCGAGGGAGAGAGCTACCAGGGCATCTTGCGCCAACAGAAAACCCTCGAGCTCGTTGACGCGATGCACTGGCTCGTCTCGCTCTGCCAGGGGCTCGATCATGCTCACGGCCGAGGCATCGTTCACCGCGACTTGAAACCGTCCAACGTGCTATTGACAACGGATCATCGCGTGAAGATTCTCGACTTCGGTCTCGCCCGTCCCGTCGAGAGCACGGAGAGTGGACAAGAGCTGGAGGCCGGTGAGAGCTGGGCCTACTCGATGTCCGGAACGCCCAGGTACATCTCGCCCGAGGCGATTCAGGGTAGGCCGACGGACGCGCGGTCGGACGTCTATTCGCTGGGAGCGACGCTCTACCAGCTGCTCGTGGGCCAGGCTCCCTTCACCGAAGGCAATCTCCTCATGCACCACCTGCACACGCCGCCGCCGCCGCCACGAGCTCAGCGAGAGGAGATCCCTGAGAAGCTGGAAGAGCTCGTGCTGCTCTGCCTCGCCAAGAAGCCCGAGGAGCGCTTCCAGTCCGCCGGTGAGGTGCTTTCCTTCGCCGCCGCCGCGCGGCTTCTCTAGCAGGGTGCTGAGACTTCCCATTTGACGCCCCCGGAGGCTGATGGCATTTTAGATGGTGTATCTCGTACACTAGGTATGAAAGCTCGACAGTTGGATCAGAATGCTCGCGTGGCGGTCGACAACTGTATCTTTACGGTGCTCGACGACAAGCTTCACGTGCTCCTCATCCAGATGAAGAAGAGCCCCTTCGACGGGATGTGGGCCTTGCCGGGTGGGCTCATCGAAGATAGCGAGACTCTCGATGCCGCCGCGGCGCGCATTCTCGAGGAGCAAACGGGCGTAAAGCGCGTGTATCTCGAGCAGCTCTACACTTTTGATGGGGAGACTCGCGATCCGAGCGGGCGCGTGCTGTCAGTCGCCTACTTTTCTCTCGTCCCTCCCGAGGACCACGAGCTCCGCACCACGAAGAAATACGGGGCGGTTCGCTTCTGGGAGGCCTCGGAGCTTCCCAAACGCCTCGCCTACGATCACAGCGAGATCCTCGACTACGCGCTTCAAAGGCTCCAGTGGAAAGTACAGTACACCAACGTCATGTGGTCGCTGCTTCCCCGGAAGTTCACCTTGAGCCAGCTTCAAAACGCCTATGAGACGGTGTTGAACCGCGCTCTCGACAAACGCAACTTCCGAAAGAAGATTCTCTCCCTCGGCCTCGTGAGTTCATCCGGGGAGCTTTCCACGGGCGGACGTCATCGACCGGCGATGCTCTATCGCTTCGAGACCAAAAGGCCCGAGATCGTGGAGGTCTTCTGATGACCGAAGAGGCGAGTGAGCACTAGAGAAAGTTATGAATCTAATCAAAATCGGTCTGGCGAGCCTGAACCCGACGGTTGGCGCCATCGAGTCGAACGTCTCGAAAACAATCGGAGTCGCGGCGGAGATGTCTTCGGCACGATGCTCTTTGGGCGCCTTCACGGAGCAGGTGATCTCCGGATACCCAACCGAGGAGCTGGTTCAGTGGCAAGGCTTTCTCGAAGCTCAGTGGAAAGGGCTGAAGAGATTCGCCGCCGAGACTCGGGAGTTGCCCTTTCCCACGGTATTCGTGCTCGGCCTCGCCGTCGAAACGAGAGGGCTCGTTTACAACGCCGCGGCGGTGGTGGCACGGGGCGAGATCCTCGGCGTCGTTCCGAAGGAGACCCTCCCGACCTACGACGTCTTCTACGAGCGTAGGGTCTTCGCTCGAGGCATTCCGCGCCTCGTGAGCCGCTTGAGAGGGGTTCCCTTCGGTGATCTCGTTTTCCGCTGCCCCTTCGCCACGCTCGCGGTGGAAGTTTGCGAGGACCTTTGGGTGCCAGACGGCCCGATGTTGAGGCGCTCCGTCAGTGGCGCCGACATCGTGGTAAACGTCTCCGCCTCTCCCTGGCGGAGCGGCATCTCCGACACGAGACGCGAGCTCATCGCGACGCGGGCGTCCGACAATCAGGTCACGCTCGTCTACGTCAATCAGTACGGTGGTCAGGACGCGCTCGTCTTCGACGGCGGGGGTTACGTGAACCAGAACGGACGGATGCTTGTGGAAACGGAGAGGTGGCGCGAGGGTTGGACATCGTCCGTCGTCGATTTGGGCCGGACGAGGAGGTTGCGACGGCAAAATACGACCTGGCGCGCGAATGCAGAGGCCTACGCGGGGAGCCACCCTCGGGTAGAAAGCATTGACGTCGATCTTCCCGACCACGAGGCGCCGGCGCTCCAATATCCCGTTCCGGGCCTCCACGGGTTCTTCGGTCCGACTCCAGGCGCCCCGCGCGACCGCGAGGAGCAGTGGTACCAAGACTTGATTGCCGCCATGCAGACGGGTCTCTCTGGATATTTCGAGAAGACGGGCGTCTTCGATCGGCTTGGCATCGCCTTATCGGGAGGCAAGGACTCGTCCTTGAGTCTCGTGATCGCCTGGCTCTATGCCCGCGAGAGGTTCAGAGAGCTGTCCGACCCGGAGCGTGCCAAGAGGATTCGGGACTTTATTCACTGTTTCTCCATGCCGACGCGTTTCAACTCGGATACCACGAAAGGGCTTTCCCGGAAGCTCGCGAACGAGCTGGGCGTTCATTTCAAGGAGGTCGCGATCGAAGAAGCTTTCGACCGTGAGGTGGAGACCGCTTCTGAGATGCTCGGGCCGGGCGCCGAGCTAACCCCACTCGCGCGGCAGAACATACAGGCTCGACTCCGCGGCATGCGCATGTGGAATTGGGCCAATAGTGCTAAAGGCATGTGGATTCAGACCGGCAACATGAGCGAGAAGGCGGTCGGCTATACCACGGTCGGCGGCGATCTCATGGGCGCCTACTCACTCATTGGCAACCTCCCGAAGACAATCGTCATCCGGCTCCTGGCCTACCTGCATCGAACCTACGAGATCGAGACGCTTGGGGAGCTTCTCGCGACGAAGGCCTCCGCCGAGCTATCGGAAGATCAGGAAGACGAGCGCGATCTCATGCCCTTTCCCGTACTCGACGCCTGTTTCGCGCTTTTCGCAGGGGAGAGGCTCATGCCAACTGAGCTCTATCAGGCGCTGCGCTCTAGGTGGACCGATAATCAGCTCCTCGCTCTCAGGTCCGACTACCGCCCCGGCATGCTCAAGGAGTGGGTGAAGCGTTTTTGCCGGCTCTTCGTCGGCTCGATTTTCAAGTGGGTTCAATCGCCGCAATCCGTGCACCTCGGCACCCTCGATCTCGACCGGGAGCGAGCTTTGCAGCTTCCCGTCGTGCAATCCACGGAATGGTTGGATATCGACGAGATCGATGCTCTGCCCGACTAGCCCTCTCGAGCTAGCTCAGGCCTTGGGGTGGGATTTCTGGTAGACGTCCAGAAGTTTCTGCGTCGAGAGGTGCGTGTATTTCTGAGTCGTCGAAAGGCTCTGATGGCCGAGAAGCTCCTGGATGGAGCGGAGATCCGCGCCCCGTTCGAGCAGGTGGGTGGCGAAGGCGTGCCGCAAACTATGTGGTGACAATCTCGAGCCAAGAGCGGCCTCGCGCAGATAGCGGTCGAGCAAACGTCGAATGCTTCGCGCCGTCAGCCGACCTCCTCGCGCATTGAGAAAAAGAGCGTCCGTTCCCTCGCCGCGTCGCACGAGGGCGCTTCGATCCCGTAAGTAGGTCTGAATGGATTCGGCGGCCGGCTCGCCGAAGGGGACGATCCGCTCTTTGCGCCCCTTTCCGAGGACGCGCACGAGCATGTTGGGGAAGTCGCAATTGGCGAGGTCGAGCGAGACGAGCTCTCCCACGCGGAGTCCCGTGGCATAGAGAAGCTCCAGAATCGCTCCATCGCGGCGACCGAGCGGGGTCGTCCCATCGGGGCACTCGAGGAGACGCTCCACTTCGACTTGCTCGATTCGGGGCGGGATCTTCTTGTCGAGGCGAGGGGTTGATACGAGGCGCGCCGGGTTCTTCTCGACTTTCCCCTCCCGCGCCAGATAACGAAAAAACGTTCGAATCGCTGCGAGCTTTCGAGCGATCGAGGAGCGTGCCGCTCCGTCGCGGTGAAGCTTTGCGAGGAAGGCGCGAATCGAAAGGACGTCGACACCCCTGGGCTCGTGGATGTCGAGCTCTCGCTCGAGAAACGACTCGAATTGCAGCAGATCGGAGTGGTAGTTCTCGACGGTGTGAAGCGACAAACCTCGGCGATGTTCCAGATCGTCGAGAAAAGCGTCGAGCTCACTCACGCCGCGTCTAAAGCTCTATCGTTCTCGTAATCTGCCGTAGCCTTCCCAATATTCTCGATCCGAGTCAACCACACGATTGGAGATGGGCCACAACCTACCAAAGGAGATGGCCGAGAATCAAGGGCGTCGGAACGACTTCAAGTTCCACCCGAGCGACAGGTCTCGACGAAGGCGCGCGAGCTCGCGCGACATGCGGGCCTCGTCCGCGTTCAGGCGCAAGGACTCGCCGAGCTTTCCGCCGAGCCCTTCGGCCGCCCTCAGGACCGCTTCCAGTGTGCCGTGCTCTTCAAGAAGCCTCGCCGCCGTCTTGGGGCCTACCATGGGCACTCCCGGGATATGGGTGGTCTGGCTTCCAGCGAGCGCCCAAAGGTCCACGAGTCGTTCGGGTTCGACGGCCCACTTCTGCCGGACGTAAGCGCGGTCGAGATCCCGCTTGTTGAAGTGATCACGCACCTCGATTTTGTCGGACAGGAGCTGACAGAAGATTGTGTCGGTCGAAAGGATGACGGCGCTTCCACCGCGGGCCGCAACTTTCGTCGCAAGGGTTGCGATGACGTCGTCCGCTTCCAGATCGGGCTTGTCGATAGAACGAAGGCCTACTTTCAGGAAAGCCTCTCGGTAACGCTCCAGGTCGCGCTTCAGCGCCGGGGGCATAGGCTTGCGCCCCGCTTTGTAATCGGCGTACAAGCGATGTCGCCAGGTAGGCTCCTGCCCGTCGAACACCGAGACTCCGTGCGTAGGCCCCGTCTCTCGTACTGCTCGGCGGAGCGATTGCACCGTCGCCTCTAGCGCCGCTTGGGATGAGTCCGCGTCGTCCCGCTCGGGGGTGGCGGCATAGACTCGCCGGATCACATTGAGCGCGTCGACGACCAGGAGCCGAATGCTCACGAATGGCTCTCCTTGTCGGAATCAGAGCGCTCGGGCATCGGACGGGATGGCACCCAGGGTGCCCGAGAACACGTCGATCTCACGAAGCGCGCGCGCGACGTAGGCCTCCTTCCTCTTGCCGCGATTCTTCACGGGAGGCTCGAGCGGAGGGAGGAGGCCGAAGGCGACGTTCGTCGGCTGGTAGTTTTCCGGATCGGCGCCCGAAATATAGTGGCAGAGGGCGCCGAGGGCCGTCTCGCGGGGGGGCACCCGGAGAGGCTCGCCAAGTGCGAGAGCGGCCGCGTTCCAGCCGGCCACCATGCCCGAGGCGGCGGACTCGGTATATCCCTCCACACCAGAAAGCTGCCCGGCGAAGAAAAGACTCTCGCGCTTGCGGGTCTGGAAGGTCGGTTGGAGCAGGCGCGGCGCGTTAATGTAGGTGTTCCTGTGAATCATCCCGTAGCGCGAGATCTCGGCGCGCTCGAGTCCCGGGATCAGGCGAAGGATGCGTTTCTGTTCGCCCCACTTGAGCTGGTTCTGGAAACCGACGATGTTGTAGAGACTCGCCGCCTGGTTGTCTTGGCGGAGCTGAACGCAGGCATAGCCGTCCCGTCCTGTTCTCGGATCCGGGAGGCCTACCGGCTTCATGGGACCGAAGCGAAGAGTATCGACGCCGCGCGCGGCCATGACCTCGATGGGCAGACAACCTTCGAAGTAGAGTGCCTTGTCGATTTCGTGCAGATCGATTACCGAAGCTTCGATAAGCGCCTCGTGGAAGCGGCCGTACTCCTCCTTCGACATGGGACAGTTGATATAGTCGTCACCGCCTTTCCCGTAGCGGGAAGCACGGAAGGCGATATCGAAATCGATGGTATCGACTTCGACGACGGGGCTGACGGCATCGTAGAAGTACAGATGGTCGGTTCCGCTGAAGCCGAGAATCGACTCCGCCAGAGATTCCGAAGTGAGCGGGCCGGTCGCGAGGATGACGGTGCCTTGGGGGGGAACCTCGAGGACTTCCTCGCGGAGGATCGTAACCTCCGGTGATGCGTGAAGCGCCTTGGTGATCCGCTCCGAGAAAGCGTCGCGGTCGACCGCCAGAGCCTGGCCCGCCGGCACGCGCGTCGCCCCGGCCGCCTCGAGCACCAGCGATCCCAGCCGCCTCATTTCTTCTTTCAGGAGCCCGTGCGCGTTCGCCATCCCCTCTGAGCGGAGCGAGTTGCTGCAAACGAGCTCGGCGAATCTGTCGGTTTGGTGAACAGCGGTTCTCCGGACGGGCCGCATCTCGAACAGCCGGACGGGCACTCCGCGCTTTCGAAGTTGCCACACCGCCTCGACGCCGGCCAGTCCGGCGCCGACGACAGTGACGGGTTCTGCGGTCACGCCTTTGCGGGCTCGGGCTCTTCCTCTTTGGCGGGCTCAGGCTCGGGGAACTTCTTGTAGCCACAACCCTCCTGGGTGCAGGCAACGTGCGGACCGTCCCGTTTCGTGCTCTTCTCGAATACGATCGGGAAGCCGCACTCGGGGCAGGGCTCTTTCACCGGCATGTACCAGCTCGTGAAGTCGCAATTAGGATACTCGCTGCAACCGTAAAAGAGTTTGCCGCGTCGCGATCGCCGCTCGACGATCTGCCCCGGACAGTTCTCCTTGGGGCAGGAGACCCCGACTTCCTTCTGCTTGATGAACTTGCAGTCCGGGTAGTTGCTACAGGCGGTGAACTCGCCGTACCGGCCGTGCTTGATGACGAGCTGGTTCTCGCACTTGGGACACTTCTCGTCGAGAATCTGGTCCCGCTTCGTCTCGAGGCTACCATCCGCACCCTTCAGGATGCGGCGGGTGTTCTTGCAGTCGGGGTAGCCGGAGCAGGCCAGGAACTGGCCATAACGACCTTTCTTGAGCACCATCGAACGTTCGCACTTCTCGCAAGTCTCGTCGTGAAAGGCGTCCGGATCGGCCGACTCCTTGTCCTGATAGTTATGGATCTCACGAGTGTTACGGCAGTCGGGATAACCGGAGCAGGCGAGGAAGTGGCCGAAGCGGCCCCACTTGATGACCATTGGCTTGCCACACTTGTCACAGATCTCCTCGGTCGGAATCTCCATGGCCTTGACGTTGGTCATCTTCTCCTGAGCTTCTTCGAGGTCCTTGGCGAACTTCTTGTGGAAGCCATCGATCGTCGTGAGGTAATTGGCCCGGCCTTCTTCGATCTCGTCGAGCTGCTCCTCCATGCGAGCGGTGTACTCGATCTCCATGATGTCCGCGAAACTGCCCATCAAGAGGTCGGTCACGAGAAAGCCGAGCTCTGTCGGGACGAACTTCTTTTCGGTCTTCTGCACGTACTCGCGATCCTGGAGTACGGAGAGGATGCTCGCGTAAGTGCTCGGTCGGCCAATGCCTTTCTCCTCGAGCTCCTTGACTAGTGAGGCTTCGGAGAAACGCGGCGGAGGCTGCGTGAAGTGCTGCTCGGGTTTCACGACGAGGAGCTTCAAGATCTCACCCTCGGTCAACGGCGGAAGCTGCTTCGATTCGTCGGCTTTGACCTGGGCTTCCGCGCCGCCGTCCTCCTTCTTTTCGGCAACGTCGTCTTTGCCTTCTTCGTAAATGGCCAGGAAACCGTTGAACTTCATGACCGAGCCTCGGGCCCGCAAGGTATAACGCCCAGCTTCGATCTCGGCGATGGTCTCGTCGAACACGGCGGGAGGCATCTGCGACGCGACGAAACGATTCCAGATGAGACGGTATAGCTTCAACTCGTCCCGGTCGAGATACTTGGCGAGCGTGTCCGGGTCCCGAAAGACGGAGCTGGGTCGGATCGCTTCGTGGGCGTCCTGCGCACTTTTCTTGCTCTTGTAGACGTTCGGTGTGTCCGGGAGCATGTCCTTCCCGTAGCGCTCCCCGATGAACTGACGCACCTCCTCCATGGCTTCGTTGGCGATACGGGTCGAATCGGTCCTCATATAAGTAATGAGGCCGATAGGGCCTTCCTTCCCGAGATCGATGCCTTCGTAGAGTCTCTGAGCGACGATCATCGTCCGTTTGGCGGTGAATCCGAGCTTACGAGCACCTTCCTGCTGGAGTTTGCTGGTAATGAAGGGGGGCACTGGCTTCCGGCGACGTTCCTTGGCTGTGATCTTCTTGACCGTGAGATCGAGCTTTTCGAGCTCTTCCACCACCGCTCGGCTGCCCGCCTCGTCCTTGAGCTCGGCCGTATTGCCGTCGATCTTCGCGAGCTTGGCCGTGAAGGGCGGAGGCTCTTTGCCCTCGACGTCGGCGTGGATGGACCAATATTCGTCCGACTGGAAGGCCTGGACCTCCCGCTCTCGTTCGCAGACGATTCGAAGCGCGACCGACTGCACGCGTCCAGCTGAAAGGCCGCGTCGAACCTTCTCCCAGAGTAGGGGTGAGATCTGATAGCCGACGAGCCGGTCGAGCACACGGCGGGCCTGCTGGGCATCCACTTTGTCCTTGTCGATCTCTCGCGGGTGCTTGATCGCCTCCTCGACGGCCCTCTTGGTGATCTCATTGAAGAGAACGCGATGCACCTTTCGCTTCGCTCCCCCGAGCTCTTCCGCCAGGTGGAAGCTGATGGCTTCGCCTTCGCGATCGGGGTCGGGCGCGAGGTAGATGACGTCCGCCGCTTTCGCTTCACTCTTGAGCTCGGCGAGAACCTTCTTCTTCTTCGGGATTACGACGTAGTCAGGAATGAAACCCTGCTCCACGTCGACGCCGAGCTTGCTCTTGGGCAGATCGCGGACGTGACCCATCGAAGCACGAACGACGAAGTTCTTTCCCAGGAACTTGTTGATGGTCTTCGCCTTGGCCGGAGACTCAACGATCACGAGTGATTTCGCCATGGGGATAGTGTAGCGGATGGTGCCGGAAGCGCAAATCGAAGAGCTACGCTCAGCCACTTTTCTTCTGGAAGAGGCCGCCGGGGAGGCTCCAGATAGCCCCCTTCACTTCCAGTCGGCACAGCGCGGCGAGCGCGCGGTCCACGGTGAGGGCCAGTCCGTCAAGGAGCTCGTCGAGATCGAGAGCCCGCTCGACCTCGTTCAGCCTTTCGAGGATGGAGCGCTCCTCGTCGTCCAGCGCGGGACTGAGTTTCTTGCCCTCGGAGGCTTCGGTTCCCTTCAATAGGGCTCTTACCTCGGGTCTGAGCTCCTCGATGACGTCCTTTCCGACGGTCACCAGTCGAGCGCCATCGCGAATGAGGGCGTGAACTCCCTCGCGGTTCTTGGAGCCGATGGGGCCGGGCACCGCGAAGACCTCCCGGTTCTGATCGAGTGCCAGACGTGCCGAGACAAGGGAGCCACTCTTTTGGGCCGCTTCGACCACGAGCGTGCCGAGCGTCATCCCTGTGATGACCCGGTTGCGCCGCGGGAAGTTCTGCGCCCTCGGCGGCTCGTCGGGGGGGAACTCCGTCAAGATGGCTCCGTTCGCCGCGATCCGCTCTGCGAGTCGACGGTGCTCCCGCGGGTATAAGTTCTCGAGGCCCGAGCCGAGGACCGCGATGGTGCGACCTCCCGCGTCGAGGGCGCCCCGGTGCGCCTCCGCATCGATACCTCGCGCGAGTCCGCTCACGATCGTCAAGCCCGCCGTCGCCAGCTCCCGCGAAAGCCGCCGGCAAGCGTCGAGACCATAGGGTGTCGCGCGCCTGGACCCGACGATCGCCAAGGCGAGCCCGTCTTCCGCGCAAAGCTGGCCCCAGACCGTGAGAATGAGTGGCGGGTCCGGAATCTGTCCCAGGAGGCGGGGATAGTCGCGGTCCGTGAGGCAGAGCAGGCGATAGCCTTTCTTGACCGCACTCCCCGCGTCGGCCATGGCTCGCTTGGAAGACGGAAGCCCGAGACGCCCTAGCGCCCTCCGGCAGCTCCCCAACTCGCGTACCGTGCGAACTCGTTCTCGCAGAGGTATTTCAGAGCACTCCGCGAGAAGCCACGCCGCCATGAGCTCGTCTCGTTCTGAGTCTGTTGCGTCGTTCACACTTGAAAGAGACCTCCTGAAACACAATGACGACATATGGTGGACGGGACCTCCCTCGGAAAACGAACTTGCTTGCGCGGTCTTTTGGGGTGGGCTACCATACCGTTGCCGCCGCATCGCAAGAGTGATACAAACCTCATAGTTCGAATAAGGTAGGGGTAGAGTTGTCCTTGAACATCCGACGCCACTCGCTATCTCCCGTGCTTCTGCTCGTCGTCCTGCTCGGGAGCAGCGTCGTTTCCGCCGATGACGAAAAAGACCGTCGGAACATGGCCAAGGCTCAGGTGATTTTTGGCATCGAAGTCGCTCAGTTGGGCTTGTGGAGAGAGGCGGTCTACCGCTGGGAGAAGGCCGTGGAGCTCGACCCCTCGAGCTCCAGCGCTCGAAACAACCTTGCCGTGGCCTATGAGCAATCCGGCGAGTTCGAAATGGCAAACGACGAGTACGAACGCGCACTCGATTCGAACCCCAACAACATCCATATTCGGCAGAACTATGAGCTCTTTCGAGAGGCGTATGAGAGAAAGAAGCGAACCGACCGACGATCTGGTCAAAACTAGGCGGGGGGCCTCTGCAGCCTGTCTCGCAGCCGCGGCGGCGTCGTTGGCGCTCGTAACTTCGTGCGGGAGGAGCTATTACGAAGTTCCCATCGAGGTCCCGATCGCGGCGAAGCTCGACATAGCCGAGTACAACCGAATTCTCATCGCCGGCTTCACGACCCATACGACCGAGAACCTGGATTTGGACTCCGAGACGATCCGTCTCCTGAAAAACCAGCTTCGAATGCGCTCGAGCCTCCAGGTGGTGGATGCTGAGCTCGAACCGCTGGGAGATTTCTCGGAACGAAGCCTGGAGCAGAGCGGCATGGTCGAGCAGTTCGAGGAGATGGAAGAGCAGGCCCGTGCCGAGGGAGAGGAAGAGATCTCGCGTCAGGAGTGGATCGACCTCGAGCAGGACAAGCTTCTCGAAGACGAGGAGTATTGGCAAGGAGTCGGTGAGGAGTATCAGAATCCTCTGATCGTCACCGGCAAGCTTCGCTTCGGGTCGGAATCCCGCTCCGGCTATTCGCGTTCAGATCGCTACACACGCGATTCCTTCAATCGGCCGACGTTGGAGCGCTCGAACATCTTCCAGGAGCGGACCGGCTTCACCCTCAATGCCGAGTTTTATTTCATCGACGCTGAGACCGGCCGCACGATCCATCGGGAGCGTTTCACCGAAGAGGTGATTTACGGCCGCGACGAGCAGGCATCGGCGCTCTCGTCGTACTTTGAGCTCATGGATCGGCTGATCCCGAACTTCTTGAGCATCCTCTCGCCCCAGACGTTCAGGGGTACGAGAATTCTTCTGAAATGATGGTTTGGAGCGCATAACGGAGTAATCACCACAGAAGAACCGGCCCCTCACGAGCGCCAGGCTTTCATCGCCGCCGAGCTTCGCGTCGTCCGGGCGTAACGATACGAGGTAACTCATGAGGATCATTATTGGAAAGACATTGGCGAGCGCGGCGCTTTCTCTCGTTGCCCTCGCAGTGTTCTCGGCGGCAGCTTTCGGACAGGCCTCCTTCGCACCGTTCTATGGAAAGAACAAGGTCAAATACGACAAGCACCGGTGGCAGGTCTATCGCTCTCCCCACTTCGAGGTTTATTACTACCCGGAGTTCGAGCAGGAGCTCGGTCGACTAGTCAGTTACGCGGAAAGCGCCTACGAAAGCGTCTCCAACGACCTCAAGCACGAGATCTCGTTTCCGATTCCGCTCATCCTCTATAAGACGTTCTCGGAATTCGCCCAGACGAACCTCTTTCCCATAGAGATCCCGGAAGGTGTCGGTGCCTTCGCCGAGCCGGCTCGTGATCGCATGGTGATTCCTATCGACAATCCTCCTGACGAGCTCCAGGAGCTGTTCATTCACGAGCTCACGCACATTTTTCAGTTCGACATCATCCCCCGCTCGCTCGTGCGACGCTCCGTCCCTGTGTGGATCGACGAGGGTATGGCCACCTATATGGAGTCGGAGTGGGACGCGCTCGATCTCATGGTCATTCGCGATGCGGCGGTGACCGACCAGATCCCGACCTTCGAGGCTTTGAACGTCGGCTTCGCTCGCGCCGCCTATAGCTTCGGGGCGTCGGTCTTCGAGTTCATGGAGGAGCGTTTCGGCAAGGAAGGCGTGCGGCAGTTCGTTTTCGCGCTCCGCCGGGCCGTCGTGGGCGGCGTCGGTGCGGACGTTTACGAACAGGCCTTTCGCCTGACGCCCGAGGAGTTCTACCGCGAGTGGAAGCGCTGGCTGACCGAGAAGTTCAAGCCCTTTCGGGACAAGGAGATTCCCGATGATTACAGCCTCGATCTGTCACCGAGTCCGCAGAGAGAGAATTTTGTTGCAGCGCTATCCGCGGCGCCCTCGCCCTCCAAAGAGACCGTCGCGGTAATGAGCATCAATCGAAAGGAGGGCGAGTTCGACATCATATTGCTCTCCGCGGCGGACGGTTCCATCATCAAGAATCTGACTCCTGGTTATACGGGCGCCTTCGATAACATCGTGGGGCTCGTCGGCGAGGACTCGCTCATCGGACGCAACATCGCCTGGACTCCGGACGGCGATCACATCGTCTTCTTCGGGCGCTACCTGAAGCGACGAGCCATCATCGTTGTCAACGTCCTGAACGAAAAGGTGGTCAAGCGCATTCAAGTGCCCGTCGATCGGGCGCTGTTTCCGACCGTCGATCCGGGTGGGAACTACGTCTACTTCACCGCCTTGAGGGACGGTATCAGCGACGTTTGGCGCGCCAACCTCGAGACAGAAACGTTCGAGAACGTTACCAACGACGACTTCTTCGACAAGTTCCCGGCGATCACGCCCGACGGTGAGTGGCTCTACTACAGTCGACGCATAAGCGGTCACGACAAGATCTACCGTCTGAAGATAGACGATCCGGATACGAAGGAGCAGATCACCTTTGGCGCTCACGACGACGCGACACCGACGTTCTCCGACGACGGTCGGATCATGTTCTATACCTCGAACGAAGACGACTCCATCTTCAATTTGCGTTCCATGGATGTCGAAACTGGCGACATCATTCAGTACACGGACGTTTTGGGAGGTAACTTCGGTCCGTCGGTGATCAAAGACGCGCGTACCGATGAGGACGTCCTGCTGTTCACGAGCTACTACAAGGGGAATTACGGCCTCTACCGGCTTCCCATGGACGAGCCCGTGAAAGAGATGACCTCGGACCTGATCGTTCGTACCGAAGGGCCGGTGATCGATTTCGTGCCTCCGGTGAACCATCAGGTCGTCGCGGAGAACAAGCGCAAGAAGGGCACTTTCGAGAAATTCTATATCGATGGCGCACCGCCGATCGCGATCGGCGTGACATCGGGCGGCGACTTCTTCGGCGGCACCGGCATCAGCTTCTCCGACGTGCTCGGAGATCAGTCTTTCACGTTCATGGCGCTGTCGGTTCGAGAGTTCCGAACGTATTCAGGTAACTATACGAACCGCTCGGGGCGGCTCCAGTACTCTCTCTCCGGATTCGATGCCACGAGCTTCTTCTTCGCATCGCCGTTCAGCTTCACTCCCTCGTTCTCCCGAGACGATGCGCTCACCACGATTCGTCAAACCGGGGCGACCGCGGCCGGTGTCTATTCCCTGAGCCGGTTCAGGAGAGTCGAGCTCGGAGTCGGCATCGTCCAACAACGGACCCGCTTCGAGAACGCTTTCCTGGACCCGAGCCTCAACCCCGACTGTCAGGGGTTGAACGTCAACTGCGATGATTTCACCGATTTGGTCGATCAACGCTACCCGAATGGCACCGTGCTGCCCGGGTCGGTAACCTTCGTGCAGGAGACGACACGTTTCCGCGAATTCGGACCCCTTGCCGGAAGCACCGTGCTCGCGGGTGTCAGCATCTCCCCCGGCGGTCCTTTTCTTGCGCGCCAGACGTTCAACCTCGATGCCCGCAAGTACCTCCAGCTCACCTCTTCAGGACTGCTCGCGTTGCGGTTTCGCGGATTCAGGAGCCAGGGGGACGTTCCCAACATCTTCTGGTTCGGCGGCAACGGTGACATGAGAGGCTTCGAATACCAGTCTTTCGTCGGAAACACGGCCTTCTTCGGGAACGCCGAGCTCAGGTTTCCCATCATCGATGCCGCCATCACGCCGATCGGGTTTTTCGGTCCACTGAGAGGGCTGCTCTTCTTCAATATGGGCGGGGCCTACTACAACGACCAGACGTTCGACCTCTTCTCGAGCGATCGGCGGATCTCGTCTCTAGGCTTTCAATGCGGCCCCGCCAATAACGCCCCCTGTATCTCGGAGGGGTGGGGTCTCGGCGACGCGGTGGCATCCTACGGCATCGGTCTGACGTTCAACTTCTTCGGCATGCCGATGAACATCAACTGGTCGAAGTTGACGGATCTCGCGGTGACAGTCGACGGTTGGAAGACGGACTTCTGGATCGGCTATACGTTCTAGATACCCCCGGGCTCGCGGCAGACGAATTTGTTTGCCGCTTGCGCAGAATGGTTGTAGCCCGTCTCTCCGGCGGGCTTGATGCGGGTGAGTCTTGACAGGGGCTCGATGTGGCACTAAAATCAGCAGATCTGTGGATTGAATCGAGGAGGAAGAACGTTGTACGCAATCATCGAGACCGGCGGCAAGCAAGTCCAGGCCGTTCCCGGTGAGCAAGTGAAAGTGGAGAGGCTCGAGGCCGCCGTGGGCGACACCGTTCGTTTCGACAAGGTGATGCTCGTGAATCGGGACGGCAAGGTCGAGTTCGGAAAGCCCTTCGTCGAGGGGACCACGGTCACCGCCACAGTTACGGAACAGGGGCGAGGCTCCAAGATATTGGTATTCAAGATGAAACGCCGCAAAGGCTACCGGCGCACTCGCGGGCATCGGCAGGCCTTCACGGCCATCCGCGTCGATTCCATCGAGCGCAGCAAGGCCTGAGAGAGCGAGGCGAGCACTAGACAATGGCGCACAAGAAAGGCCAAGGCAGTTCCCGAAACGGGCGGGACAGCAACGCCCAGCGCCTTGGCGTCAAGGCCTTCGGCGGCGCGACCGTGAGCGGTGGCTCCATCTTGGTCCGTCAGCGTGGAACTCGCTTCAAGCCTGGCAGGAACGTCGGAAGAGGAAAAGACGACACCCTCTACGCCAGAGTTTCCGGTGTGGTCGAGTTCCAGAACCGCGGACAACGAGGACGTTTCATTCACATCCATCCTTCGAGCTCCGGCTAGTCCCATTCCCGGCGCTTCCGGCCTCGCTTCGTCCACCATTGTCCCGCGCGGGGTTCCCCTCACGACCTTCACCGTCCATAATGGGCCGATGTGGATCGACGAAGTTGTCGTCGAAATCATCGCCGGCCAGGGTGGCGACGGTGTAACGAGTTTCCGTCGCGAGAAATTCGTGCCTCGCGGTGGTCCTGACGGAGGACGCGGCGGCGACGGCGGCTCCGCCTGGCTCGCGGCGAGCTCCGGTCACAATACGCTCGCGGGATATCGTTATCGTCCGCACTATCGAGCCCAGCGAGGACGCAACGGGGAGGGGAGCGACCGGACCGGGAGGAGCGGCGAGGATCTCGAGCTCATGGTGCCGCTGGGGACGATCGCCTTCGACGATACGACAGGGGAGGTGCTCGGTGATCTGACGGAACGCGGACAGCGTTTGCTGGTCGCACGCGGCGGCCTGGGAGGCCGTGGCAATGCGTCCTTCGCGACTTCCTCGAATCGCGCCCCACGACGTTCGGAGCCTGGCCGTCAGGGAGAGCAAAGGCGATTGCGTCTAGAGCTCCGATTACTGGCGGATGTCGGGCTCGTCGGCTTTCCCAACGCGGGTAAGTCCACCTTCATCTCCCGGGTCAGCGCTGCGAGACCCAAGGTCGCCGATTACCCGTTCACGACCCTCGTACCACACCTGGGTGTCGTCCCCGTTTCGGAGGAAGCCTCGTTCGTACTCGCGGACGTTCCCGGGTTGATCCCGGGCGCGAGTGACGGAGCTGGGCTCGGGGATCGTTTCCTCCGGCATCTTAGCCGAACCGCTTGCCTCGTTTTCTTCATCGACGTGTCCGAAAGCTCGGAGCGCGATCCCGTCGAGGACCTCGCCGTGCTGCGCCGAGAAGTCGTGGCCTACGGCCGTGGCCTGGCGGACAAGCCCGCGGCGGTCGCTGCAAACAAGCTGGACGCGCTGGTGGACGTCGAGCGCGAGAAGCGGCTGGAGGCCGAGGCCACCCGCTTGAGCCTTCCCTTCGTCGCGGTTTCGGCGGTGACC
This sequence comes from Candidatus Marinacidobacterales bacterium, assembly GCA_965247365.1. Lineage (GTDB taxonomy): Bacteria > Acidobacteriota > Vicinamibacteria > Marinacidobacterales > SMYC01 > CBDFHB01. The sequence continues at coordinate 5,027,014 of CBDFHB010000002.1, read as the reverse complement.
GGCGACGGTTGCGGCACTTTGGTCGGAGTTCTTCATCACCTCGTGGAGCGAGAGCGCGGCGTCGTGGCGGATGCGCAGAGGTCGTGATGCGAATTGGGGTGCTCGGCGGCACCTTCGACCCGCTTCATCTCGGTCACATGCGGGCGGCGGAAGTCGCGCGGGAAGCCGCATCACTCGACAAAGTCGTCTTCGTTCCTGCGGCAAGCCCGCCGCACAAGACGGAGGAGACGATTGCCGACGCGCATCATCGGACTCGCATGGTCGAGTTGGCACTTCGAGGAGAGGCGCATTTCGAGCTCTCCATGATCGAAGTGGAGCGCCGCGGCCCGTCATATACCATCGACACGCTGACAGAGCTATCCGAGGGACAGCCCGATGCCTCCTGGTTCTTCATCACCGGCACCGACGCCTTCGTGGAGATTCGGACTTGGCATCGGTGGGAAGAGCTCTTGGGCGGCTATTCCTTCGTCGTCCACGAGCGGCCCGGGTGCAGCATCGAGCGTGTCGCGGGCGCGATACCCGAAGCGCTCCGGGACCAGGTGGCGGAGTTGCCCATCGTGCGAACGAAGGCAAACGGCCCCCGTATTCTGTTGCTACGTGCCACCATGTTGGACATCTCCTCGACGGAAATCCGCCGCGCGGTTCAGAATGGAAGAACGATTCGTTTTCTCGTTCCGGAAGTGGTGGAGGAATACCTCCGCGATCATCGTCTTTATGAGCAGGGCAGAAAGCCAGAGAGGAAGACTTGAAGAAAGATGAGCTGAGCCTCGAAACACTTGACAAGGACTTGCGCACGGCTGTCGAAGCATGTCAGGAAAAGAAGGCTGCCGATATCCTGGTGTTGGACCTGAGGGGACTCGCGAGCTTCACGGACTACTTTCTGATCTGCTCCGGAACGAGCAACCGCCACCTCAAGACCATCGCCGACGAGATCGAGAAGACGGTCGCGACGATGAAACGCAAACCCGCGCACAAGGAAGGCTATCCCAGGGGCGAATGGGTCCTCATGGACTACGTGGACTTCGTGGTGCATGTTTTCACGACGAGCAGTCGCGCCTATTACGAATTGGAGCGGCTCTGGGGCGACGCGGGGCGGATCGCGGTGGCCAGTTAGAAATGAATCTAGTTCGGAGTCGATGACCCGGATATGGCCAAGTCCAAATCGCTCCCCTCCCGGCGACTCGAAGCGACTTTTGTCGCTCGGGATCCGCACATGGTCGAGGTGGCCAAGCTCGTCGAACGCCTCGCGAGCGCACCGAGTAACGTTCTCTTGAGCGGGGAAAGCGGTACCGGCAAGGATTTGGTGGCTCACGCGCTTCACTTCTGGGGACCTAGGGCGGGCTTTCCCATCGTGAAAGTTGACCTGCCCAGTATCCCAGCGGAGCTCATCGAGAGCGAGCTCTTCGGTTACGAGCGGGGCGCTTTTACGGGTGCGACCGCTACGAAGCTCGGCCGTCTGGAGTTGGCAAAAAACGGTACGCTCTTCCTGGACCAGATTGGGGAGCTTTCCCCGGTGCTCCAGGCCAAACTGCTCAGGGTCGTCGAGGACCGACGCTTCGAGCGGCTTGGGGGCACGGAGGTCATCGAGCTGGACGCCCGGGTGGTTGCTGCCGCGAGCGCGGGCCTGGAGCAGGCCGTCGAACGCGAGCTCTTCCGTCGAGACCTCTTTCATCGGCTGGGGGTATTCTGGGTGCGACTTCCGCCTCTGCGTGAGCGTCCTGATGACATCATTCCTCTCGCGGAGTGGTTCCTCTCGCTGGAGGTGGAGCGACTGGGCAAGTCTCCAAGTAAATTCACCGACGAGGTCCTCGACCTAATGAAGAGCTACGGTTGGCCCGGCAACGTGCGTGAGCTCAAGGGCGTGGTCGAGCACGGCGCTCTCATGTCTCACGGTGAGACGATTGCGCGGGCGGATCTGCCAACGAGCATGGTCGAGAGCTCCTCCGTCGCCTGGGGCAGCTCGAGCGAGCATCGCCCATCCTTGGATGACGTCGAGCGGAACTACATCGAGTTCGTCTTGAACTCGGTCGGGGGCAACAAAAGCCGGGCCGCTGAGATCCTGGGAATCAGCCGCAAGTCGCTATGGGAGCGCCGGCAGCGTTATGATCTAGACTGAGAGTCATGCGAGCCAAGACACTTCTGACCATCCTCTCCGTTTTCGCCATCATTTGGTTCGTCGTGTCCATGGTGCGTCTGAACCAGGGCCCCGTGACGGTGCGCTTTGCGATGCTAAAACCTCTGGAGCTGGAGCTCTGGATGTTGATGCTCGGCGCCTTTGCGGTCGGGGCCGCGCTCATACTGATCTTCGACATCGCAGGCGGGGCCCGGCGATTCGCTCGCGACCGAAAACAGAAGCGAGACTACCGGGCTCACGAAGAGGTCGAGTTGCTCTACCTTCAGGGCCTGGACGCGATGGTCAACGCGCGCCACGAAAAGGCGCTCGACCGATTCGAAAAAGTGCTGGAGCGGGAGCCTTCCCACACGAATGCCGCCGTCAAGCAGGGCGACAGCCTGAGAGCTCTGAAACGCTACCGCGAGGCCGCCGAGATTCTGGAGCGAACCAGTCGCATGACTTCCGACAATCTCGTGGCGCTCTATTCTTTGTCGGACGTCTACTTGGACGCAGGCGCCGACGAGAGAGCGAGAGCTACGCTCGAGCGCATCATCGAGACCGGTCCGGACACGACCGTCTCCGCCCATCGGAAGTTGAGGGGTCTGCTCGCCCGGGGGCTCGAATGGGAACGGGCCAGCGACGTTCAGAAGAAACTCGTGGCAATGGTCTCGAGTGAGGAGCGCGAAAAGGAGCAGTCGTTCGCGAAGGGCATTCGCCTCGGACTCGGCATGCAGCTTGCCGAACGGGGTCATGTGCAGGACGCCATCGATACCCTCCGGTCCATCATCGAGGAAGACGAGGGGGTCGTCCCCGCCTACGTTCGCCTCGGCGAAGTGCTCGCGTTGACGGATGAGACCGACGAAGCGATTCGCGTCTGGCATCGGGGGTTCGAGAGGACCGGCTCCACCGAGCCGCTCTCGGCCCTCCAGAGCTTCTATCTGAAGGACGATCAACCGGAGGAGGCCATCGGCGTTTGGAAGAGGGCGATGGTCCTTTCCGATAATGAAGTGCCGCTGCGTTATTGTCTCGGGAAACTCTACTACCGGCTCTTCATGCTGGAGGAAGCGCTCCGCGAGTTCAGAATGATCGAAGATCGGGTGAGCGGTCTGCCGGCGCTCCACCTCTACATTGCCAGGATTCTCGAGCGGAAGGGTGAGCTCTCGGCCGCCCTCACGAAGACGAAGATGTTGGTCTCGGAGGTCGAAGGGCTGATCATGGACTATCTGTGCAACGTATGTGGCTGGCGCTCCTCCGAATGGGACGAGCGATGCACACGTTGCGGAAGCTTCAGTTCGATTGCTCTGCACTTGCCCGCTGCCAACGTCCCCGAGCCGTCCATCGAGCCCTCACCCACCTGGTCCACTCCGTGAAAAGGTGATTCCGTCGTCTCGCCTCCCAACCGCGCGCTCGAGCTACGAGAGCGTTCTCAGTGCGTGGCACGGGCTGGGAGCGCTCTTCTACCCCTGTCGCTGCCTTCTTTGTGAGAGCTCGCTGGCGAGGCCGCTCGAGAGTCCGATTTGCCCTGATTGTCTCGAAAGCTTGCCCACGATCGGGGAGCCGTTTTGTCCCCGTTGCGGTCTCCCCTATCCGCGCGGCGCCGCCACTGGACTCTGTGGTCCATGCCGTTCTGGGGCGAGATGGTTTCGGCAGGCGAGGGCGCTGTTTCCCTATGTCGACGACGTCCGCAGAAGCCTTCACCTACTGAAGTTCGCCGGAAGGCAACGACTTGCTTCGATTCTCGGCGCTCGCGCGACTCAAAAGTGGCTCGTGTCGGGGGAGCTCCTGCGGCCGGAAGTCGTCATCCCCGTTCCCCTGTCGCGTCGTCGCCGCCGGGAACGCGGTTTTAACCAGGCTTCGATCGTCGCACGCGTCGTCGCGAGGCGAGTCGGTGTGCCGATGCAGCCACGATTGCTCCGCAAGATTCGCGAGCGGGCGCCTCAGGCCGGCTTGACGGCCCGTCGCAGACGAGAAAACGCAGCGGGAGCCTACGAGGCGCGACTTCCGCGCTCTCTGCGCGGAGCCGACGTCCTGCTCGTCGACGACGTTTTCACAACCGGGGCGACCGTCGAGGCCGGTGCGAAGGCTTTGCTTGGGGCGGGAGCGCGAGCCGTCGATGTGCTGACGCTCGCTCGCGTCCCATGAGAGCCCGCGGCGCCCTCGGCCCGGCTTTGACCGCGTTTTGTACTTTGTCTAGAATGTAGTCCTGTCGTTTTGCCTTCGTAAGCCTCTCACGGAAAGCCTTAGGAGTCGTCAATGGGAACAAGGGTCCTCGCTCTCACCGTCGCTGTTCTATGTCTCGGAAGCGCCGAGCTTGGATTCCCCTGGAGCGAACATGGGAGCGCCCTCTTCATGGAGAAGGCGATCGATGCCTTGTCGGGTTCGCTCAAGGGCTTCTACAAAGATCGCAAAACTGCCCTGACGGAAACCGTTAGCGACCCCACGCGTTTCGGATCGAGGATGCTCTTCGAGGTCGATCGTTTGGAGCCCTTTCCTTTCGACGAGCTTCCCGCGGATCGCAAGCTCGCGATTCGAAAGTATGGCGAGGCTGCGATCGAGGAGGCGGGAGACGTCCCGTGGCGGTTGATCGAGAGCTACCAGGCGCTGGTCGAGGCCTTCCGCAAGTCCGAGTTCGAGACCACGGTGTCCCTCTCGGCCGAGATCGCCTATTACGTCGGGGAAATGTATGTTCCCGTCAACGTCTCCAAGAACGGGGATGGCGAGCCGACCGGCCAGCATGGTCTTCGGGAACGTTTCGACTCTCGTCTCTTGGAGGTCTATAGCGGGAAGATCAAGGTGGACACGCCGAGCGCCATCTATCTCGACCGTCCCGAGGAATACGCCGTCTCGATCCCGCGCAAGAGCTATATCTGGGTCGACAACATCCTCTACTTCGATTATCTGTCGCGTATAGGTGTCGAGAGTTACGACCGCTTCTACTACGAGAGCATGTGGTTGCGTGCCGAGCCCCTTTTGAAGCAATTGCTCCGCGGCGCGGCGCTCGATACCGCGAGCTTCTGGTACACTGCCTGGATAGTGGCTCGGAAGCCGGAGCTGCCCAAAAGCTAGTGCGCTAGCGTCCCAGTCCTGGCAACCGAAGTCCACGGACCAGACCGATTCACATCCGTCAGGATAAAGGGAGTGCCAGCGGACGAGTGGGAAGCGTCATCGATCTCGGCTCTCGATGATCGCGAGCTTGTCCGGATCTGTATGGACGAAGGCCCCGATCAACAGGAGGCATGGGAGCAGGTCGTCAAGCGTTTCCGGCGCAGAGTTTTCGGCATCGCCTACAAGTTCACGGGCCGATATGAAGAATCGCAGGATTTGACGCAGGAGATTTTTCTCAGGGTATTCCGAGTGCTGGACAGATTCGACAGTAGCGCCGACTTTGGAACCTGGCTCTATTCCGTCAGCCGAAACCACTGCATCGATCATTACCGCAGTGGGAGACGGGAGAGAGAGCATCTGGTCTCTCACGAGGTGAGATTCGAAGACTTCGCCTCGGGACGATTCGACCCTCACCGGCACGTCGAGCTCCGCGACAAAAAGAAGATGCTCCTGCGAGCTCTCGAGGGTCTTCCGGCAAAACTCCGTGAAGCGGTGGTGCTCCGCGACATCAAGGAGCTAACCTATCAGGAGATCGTGGAACGGTTGGGCCTTCCCGAGGGTACGGTCAAAAGCCGAATCAATCGCGGCAGGCTCGAGCTCGGTCGTGCACTCTTGGCTCTGAAGGCGACGGGAGCGAAGGGAGAGGAGTCGACAGGCAAAATATCATGAATCTTCGAATCGAAACTCATGGCGACGTCAAGATCATTCGCGTCAAGGAAGAAAGGCTCGTTTATTCGATGTTGGGCGCCTTTTTCTCCGACGCCTCGAAGGTCATCGAAGAAGGCGCCCTGAAGCTCGTGATCGATCTGACCGAGGTCAGCTATATCGACAGCGCGTCGGTTGGCTGCCTCATGGATATCTATCGTTCGGTCTCCGACAAGTCAGGCGCAATCAAGCTCCTCGGCCTCCAAGAACGCGTCGAGACCATGGTCAGCATGACGGGGCTTCACAACTTCATGGAAATTTTTCGCGACGAGTCCGCCGCACTCGAGAGCTTCTGAGAGCTGTTTGGAGCGGGTGAGATCGCGATCCAACCGGTGAAGCTGATGAAAAAAGTCAAGATGCTCGCAGGCCACGAGATTCCCCTGGACGGGGATCTTCTCTATATGCTCGAATCCCTCTATCGGGAAGTCGCACTCAAACGTGAGCTCAATGCGACTTTCGACGACATGATGAACGAGATCGTGCACATCGTCGAGGGGATGGGCGAAGAGGCGAGGAAACGATACTTGATCGAGAGCCTCTTTCTTAACAGCGTGACTTACGAGAACGAATGCCTCGGGGCCTATATGAAGAAGCTGACCGGTCGAGCCGGCGCCGAAGACGAGTCGACGCGCGACTGATCGCGATCCCCATGAAAGTCTCGAAGGAGAGCTGATGTCGAAACCTCACCCTCTAGCCGTCCTGGCCCTCTGCGGGGTCGTTTGTTTTTCCGTCACCAGCACGTCGGCTCACAGCTCACGCAAGAGCAAGTCGGACGGGCCTCGCATCGAAATCGAGCCAGCGGAGCACGACTTCGGTGACGTTCAACAGAATCAAAAGCTCGCCTACGAGTTCGTCGTCACGAATACGGGGACGGAAGAGCTCGAGATCAGGAGACTCTCAACGACCTGCGGATGTACCGCCGCAATCGCGACGGACCGTAGGGTTCCGCCGGGAGGGTCGACGAAGCTTCAGGTCACTCTGGAGACAAGGAAATACAAAGGCGTCATCGAGCGGAGCGTATCCGTCGCCTCGAACGACCCTGGCCGAGTCCATACGGTTCGGCTCAAAGCCTTCGTCGAGTCGACCGAGTAGCGATTACCGACGTTGCGTTCTTTTGGGGCGGTGTCTACGGAACGTAGTACGAGCGAGCCGTCGGGGCGAGAACGGGCTCCGAGACATCGGGGGTCACCGTCGCACTCGCCCGATCCTCGATGAGCTCCCAGCTTTCCTTGGACTCGAGGATCGCCCGGACCAATTGCGTGTGAAGTTGGTGGCCTGCACGCATGCCCACCACATGTGCCCGCAGGGGTTTTCCCAGGAGAACTAGGTCTCCGAGGAGATCCAGGATCTTGTGGCGCACGAATTCGTCCGGAAACCTCAGGGGGTTGTTGAGCACACCCGTCTCGCCGAGGACGATCGCGTTGTCCAACGACCCACCGAGGGCGAGTCCCTGTTGGCGCATGAGCTCGACGTCTTTGAGAAAACCGAAGGTCCGGGCCGGGGCGATCTCTTCAACGAATTGTGTCTCGTTAATCTCCGTCGAGTACTCTTGGTGGCGCATTAAAGGGTGGTCGAAATTGATCGTATAGCTCAGGCGCAGCGAGTCACAGGGGTAGGCGGCGACGAATCGTGAACCCTCGGTGACCGACACCGGGCGACGCAGTTTCAACAACGTCCTCGACGCGTTGAGATGCCGGACGCCGGCTTCATGGATGAGGTAGATGAATGGAGCAGCGCTTCCGTCCACGATGGGCACTTCGGGGCCATCGAGCTCGACGATCACGTTGTCGATCCCGAGCGCGTGGAATGCCGCGAGCAAGTGTTCGACGGTCTCAATGCGCAGGTTGCCCCGCCCCAAACAGGTTGCGTGGTTGATATGGGAGAGGTTCTCGGCGATTGCCGGGATCTCGACACCGCCCTGATCCATACGGCGAAATACGATGCCGCAGTCCGGCGGGGCGGGTTTGAGGGCGAGCCTGACCTTGCGGCCTGAATGGAGCCCGATGCCGACGCAGCTTGCAGTTTCTCTCAGTGTAGTTTGCTTGTGCATCTCGTTGTATGTCTCGAAAGCTATCAGAAGCTAACCCACCGCAGCGAAAAGCAACTATTGTGCCAAAAAATGAGCGTGTCGGGGACCAGGAAGTTATTGTAACACAACGCTTTGCTCGCCAATCTCGTCCCTCGTTGGAAGAGTGTGTCATTTGCGAGACACCTTGGTTCCAGCAAGTGTATCTTTTACGCACTCCGCACTTCTGATAGTTGATAGTATGACTTGCGAAACTCCAATCAAAGAATGGATTTCAACGTGCGCCTGGCGGGCAAGAGGGGGCGGGAGAATGGTCGTCGAAGAGCCTGTTGGCATCCATAGCAAGTCAGGGCGGGGGGAACGCATGGATCTCGGCAACTACCTTCAGAAGGGAATCCAGATCCTTCAACTCGACGTCCAAACGATGAAGGAGACGTCGAGGGACGAAGAGGCGCTTCTCCCTGCGCTCCTGTTCTTCGCACTAGCGGGGCTGGCCAATGGCGCGGGGCAGTTCAGCTTCCGTGGGATGGTCTTCGGGCCGATTCTTTCGACCTTGCTCTCGTTCGTGATCGTGGGTCTTCTGAACGTGCTCTCGCGGCTCTTTGGTGGGACCGCGAGCTTCCTCGAGCTGTACCGACCGCTGGGTATCGCCGCTCCGATTCACTGGGTCCAGGCCGTACCCATGATCGGCCCCTTCCTCGGTTTCTTTGCGTTGCTCTACTTTGCGGTCGTTTCCGCTCTCGTGCTGGAATCTACGAGTGAGCTTCCCCGAGCGAAGGCGGGCGCCATCGTCGCACTGCTCGTCGGGATAAGCCTGTTTCTTTGTCTCGCTTTTCTCGCGATGGTAGGCTCGCTTCTGTTGTTTCGTGCGCTTTTTTCTTGAATAGCCTTGCCAAGCGCGTCCATTTTCCTCTAGTTTATTAGCCGATCACTGGAGGAACTAGGCGCATTGGCGAAGAAGACGTCTGCTAAGAAGTCAGTCGGAAAGAAAAAGACAAAGACCTCGAAAGCGTCCAAAGCCTCCAGGGGCGCTTCCTCCAGTCGTCGTAGATCGAAACGCGACTCGCAGGCGACGGCGGAGCCTCGTCAAGGGCAGCTCGCCTTCGACGGAGTCCTGCCGCCGGGCGCCGCGGGCTCGTCCTTTGGAGGCGGTGGAAACGGTTCCGTCGTCGAGCTCCACGAGGCCGCCCAGATCCGATATCTGAACTACGCCCTTTCCGTCATCACCTCGCGCGCGCTTCCCGACGTACGCGACGGGCTCAAGCCGGTGCAACGTCGCATCCTCTATACGATGTGGCAGCAACACCTCACCGCCGACACCAAGTTCCGCAAGTGCGCGAAGGTGGTCGGCGACGTCATGGGCTCGTTTCATCCGCATGGCGATGCCGCCATCTACGACGCCCTCGTGCGCGTCGCCCAGCCCTTTTCGACTCGTCTCCCCTTGGTTCAGGGCTCCGGGAATTTCGGCTCTCTCGATGGTGATCCGGCCGCAGCGATGCGATACACGGAGTGCCGCCTCGCCAGAGCGTGTGACGAGATGTTGGGCGAGATCGGTCAGAGCACGGTTCACTTCCGACCCAGTTACGACGCGACGAAGTCCGAACCCATCGTTCTACCCAGCAAGATTCCGAATCTGCTCGTCAATGGCGCGACCGGTATCGCGGTAGGCATGGCTACCAACATCCCACCGCACAACCTCGATGAGGTCATGACCGCTCTCGTCAAGATGCTCGACGCGCAGCTTAGCGATCGAGAGTTGTCGACGCGCCAGCTCTGTCGATGGATTCAAGGCCCGGACTTTCCGACCGGCGGGCAGATCCTGAACGACGCCGAGGAGCTCAAGCGAATCTACGAGAGTGGCAGCGGGGCGATTCGGCTGCGGGCCACGGTGGAGTCGGGGGAGACGAAGCGCGGCACGAAGTTCCTCTACATCACCTCGATCCCCTACATGGTGAATAAGGCCCAGCTCGTGCAACGGATCGCCGAAGTCGTGCTCTCGCGTCGGATGCCTCTACTTCTCGACGTCAAGGACATTTCCACCGACGACGTTCGAATTCAGCTCAGCCTCAAGGCCGACGCCGATGAGCACAAGGTGATGGCCTATCTCTACAAGAACACGCCGCTGCAGTCGAACTTCAACGTCAACCTGACCTGTCTGGTCCCGACTGAGAACCCCGAGGTCGGAAGACCGGAGCGACTCGAGTTGAGCGAGATCTTGTGGCACTTCCTGCACTTCCGAATGGGAGTCGTCACACGACGCCTCGAGAACGAGCTCGAAGGCATATCGAAGCGCATTCACATACTCAATGGCCTGGAGACGGTTTTCGACGCGCTCGACCAGATCTTGCGGATCGTGCGCCGCTCCGAGGGCAAGGCGGATGCGGCCAAGAAGATCATGGCCAAGTTCCCCTTGGATGCGGCTCAGACAGACGCCATCCTCGAGCTGAGGCTCTACCGCCTCGCCAAGCTGGAGATCCTTCTGGTGCGGCGGGAACTGGCTGAGAGACGCAAGCGGGCCTCCGAGATCCGACGACTCTTGAAGAACGAAGAGTCACGCTGGAAGATCGTGAGGCAGGAGCTTCTGGAGATCCAGACGCGCTATGGCAAAATTGACCCGCGTCGAACGCGCATCGAGGCCGTCAAGAACGAGCCCGCCTTCACCGCCGATGACTTCATCGTCGCGGAGGACAACCACGTTCTAGTGACGACCGACGGTTGGTTGAAACGGCAGCGTGAGATCAAGGACCCGGGTAGGACGAGGCTTCGAGAAGGTGATTCCGTGATGGCCTGTTTCGCCGGGAGCACGCGCGCTTCTTGCGTGTTCTTCTCGAACTTCGGTTACGCATACAGCTCCCGGATCATCGATCTTCCGGCTACGACTGGGCACGGCGTACCGATTCAGAAACTCTTCAAGCTCCGGGATGGTGAGCGTCTCGTGAGCGCTTTCGGCCTGGACGCCCGTGTCATCGGAAATGTCTTCGTCGACGAGAAACGCCCTGACTACGCCCCGGAGACTCATGCCATCGCGGTCACCAGCGATGGCTACTCGCTCCGATTCGGGCTCGAGACCTTCGTCGAGCCGAGCACACGGAACGGCAGGCGATTCGCTCGACTCGGTGTGGGAGCGGAAGTCTTCGGCGTCGAGCCCATTCGTGGAGACGAGACCATCATCGTTGCTACGAAGAAAGCCCGAGTGCTCCTCTGCCTCGCCGAAGAGGTCAACTATCTCGAGGGTACGGGCCGCGGTCTGATCCTCATCAAGCTCGGCAAGGACGATCGGGTCCTCGGTTTCGTGGCGGCGGCAACGGATCAGGACGCTCTCAGCGTCGTCACGAGTCGGGGTGCCAAGAAGACTATCAGCACCGCACGTTACGAGGTGACGTCACGGGCGGGTCGTGGCCGGCCGTTGCTGAAAAACGGCGAACTCACGGAGATTCTTCGCCCCGAAGTGAGCGCTCCCGCTCCGATTGAGGGCGCCGAGCCGGCTGAGACGGTCCACTGAGAACAGACCGATGACGGAATACACGGCCAAGGACATCACCGTTCTCCAGGGACTCGAGCCCGTTCGCAAGCGCCCCGGCATGTATATCGGCGGGGTTTCTTCCCATGGGCTCCACCATCTCGTCTGGGAAATTCTCGACAATAGCGTCGACGAGGCGATGAATGGTTACGCCGGCTCGATCGAAGTGACGCTCCACACCGATGGCTCTTCGCTGACCGTCTCCGACGATGGTCGCGGTATACCAGTCGACCGGCATCCGCGTGTCAAAAAGCCCGCGCTCGAGGTTATTCTTACGACCCTCCACGCGGGCGGCAAGTTCGATGGGCAGAATTACAAGACCGCCGGAGGCCTCCACGGCGTAGGCGCATCCGTCGTCAACGCGCTCTCGTCCTCACTCGTCGCAACGGTCAGACGGGATGGCTACCTTCACGAAATGAAGTTCAAGGCGGGAAAGCCGATCGGCAAGCTCAAGAAGCTCGGCCGTGGCCGCGGAAGCGGCACGACGATTCGATTTCATCCCGATCCCAAGATCTTCCCCAAAACAAAATTCAATACCGACGTCATCCGTGAGCGTCTGGAAACGACGAGCTACCTGCATCGGGGACTTCGCATCACCTTCAAAGATGAAATCGCGAAAACGAAGCAAGTTTTTCATCACGAGGAGGGCCTCGCGGCTTACCTCGCACGTATCCTCGCCGAGCGGAGAGCGAAACCCGCTCACGATGCCCCCTTTATCCTGGAGCGCGACTCCGACGACACGGGGACTCGATTACAGGTCGTTTTGCAATGGACGGAATCCACCGACGAGCATCTCAGGAGCTACGTGAACGGTATTCCCACCGCCTCGGGCGGATCCCACGAAAACGGGTTTCGCGCCGGGCTGGGCAAGGCTATCCGAAACTACGTCGAGACGCACAAACTCGCGCCGAAGGGAGTGTCTGTGACGTCGGAGGATCTGCGCGAAGGTCTGACGGGAGTTCTCAGCGTCTTCATCACCGATCCTCAGTTCCAAGGCCAGACGAAGGATCGGTTGAACAATCCAGAGGTCCATCAGTACGTGGACGCCACGCTGCGGCCCGCACTCGAGCTGTGGCTCAATCACAATCGCTCGACCGCCGAAGCTATCGTGGCGCGCATCATCCTGGCCGCGAGGGCGCGAGAAGCCTCGAGGGCCGCCTCGGCCGCCATTACGCGCAAGACGGCGACGAAGGGTCGCTTGATGCTTCCCGGAAAGCTGAGCGACTGTACTGAGACCCGTGCCGCCGATACTGAGCTGTTCATCGTCGAAGGCGACTCGGCCGGCGGCTCGGCGAAGCAGGGCCGCGATCGCGGCCGGCAAGCCGTGCTCCCGCTTCGAGGCAAGGTCTTGAACACGGAGCAGGCGTCTCTCGCCAAGGTTCTGGAGAACAAGGAGCTCGCCGATCTGGTTCAGGCGCTCGGTTGCGGACTGGGGAAGAGCTTCGACTTGGAGCAACTGCGTTACCAGCGAGTCATTCTACTCGCCGATGCGGATGCCGATGGGCACCACATCACGACGTTGCTTTTAACGTTCATCTATCGTCATATGCCGGAGCTCATTCGGGCTGGCTGCGTCTATATCGCGCAGTCCCCGCTCTATCGGATCGACGTCGGCAAGGAAACCTATTGGGCTGCGGACGAAACTGACAAGTCGCGGATCCTGGGCAAGCAGGCGAAAGGGAAAAGGGTCGATATCACGCGTTTCAAGGGACTCGGAGAGATGATGCCCAAGACCCTTTGGCAGACGACGCTGAATCCGAAGACTCGTAGACTTCAACGGGTATACATCTCGGATGCCCTCCAGACCGATCGCGTCATCTCGGAGCTCATGGGAAAGGACCCGCAGGCTCGGTTCGACTTCATCATGGAGCGCGCGGAAGAAGCCGAGGAGCTCGACGTATAGCAGCGTGACTGAACAAGGAGATCGCACGCAGTGAAAAAGGCTCTCCTTCTAGCCGTAGTCCTCCTGGTCGTCGCTGGTTCCGTAGTCTACCTTGTCGAGGTCGAATCGCCCGAGTTGGGCGCGGCGATGCTCTTGCGCGCGCGCGAGGCGACCGGTTTGTCGTTGTCGGCTTCGGAGTCTCGTTTCAGCTTGAGGCGGGGTCTGAGTCTCGAGCGCGTCGAAGCTTCCTCGAGCTTTCCGGGCGGACGCTATCGAGTCTCGCTTCAGGCGATCGAATTGCGATACAGACTTTGGACGCTCTTGACGGGCCGAGTGAAGCTATCCGAGGTCGTGCTCGTCGAGCCCCGCGTCGAGGTCATCCTCGGTCGTTGGGACGACGAGGCGTCTTCGCCCGTCCCCAATGGGGGTTTGATCACGGACGAATCGAGATCGGCTGCGACCTCTCCTCCCTCAGAGGTGCCGTATGCCGTTTCCACGCGTCTTCAGGTCGAGGTTTCCGAAATCGAGCTTTCGGGAGGGACGATCGTCCTGAGAGACCGGGGCCGGGAAGAAAACCGGCTGTCGCTGTCCGAGCTCGACCTGCGATTCCGGGACTTCGAACACGACAACCGCGCTCTCACCATGATCCATGGGTTGACGGCTCGCGGCCGCTTCGGTATCGGAGCGTTGAAACTGGAAACCACCGAGATCGGGGATATCGCGGGTGAGCTCGCGGTCGACCGAGGTCGATTCACGATGGACTCGCTTGCGCTCACGACGCCTCTGGGGACCTTCGAAGGAAGCGTGGCTCTCGACTTCAACGTCATTCCCTTTCGCTATCGCATGTCTCTCGCGTCGAGCTCCGCGACCATTCCCGGTGTCGGCCTGTGTCGGTTCGAGCTTTCGGCGGACGGCTTTGGGGCCGATTCGCGGAACATGTCGGGGGAGGGCCGGCTCGAACTGACCGAGGGAGCCTATCCTCGATCTCCGCTGCGCGGCGCGATCGAAAATGCCTTCGGCCTCGATCTCACGACCCGCGGGCGGACGACGATCCCGTTTCTACTCGAGGACGATCGCATTCGACTCGAACGGGCGCGGGTCGTCGGAGAGACGAATCTCGACTTCGAGGGTTCGATTGGACTCGACGGCGCGATCGATCTCGCCGTCACGACCGAAGACGGGAGAAGTCTTCGCCTCTCCGGAACTCTCGACGCTCCCGAGACGCACTAACGCTGGCGGTTCTCGAATCGAAGCGCGGCGATCTGCTCTGACAAGAGGCCGAAGAGGAACAGAACGGCGGAGGCCGTGAGCAAGAGTACCGATGTGTTCGTCACGTGCACCTCGGTGATGATCGTATAGACCAGATATCCGAAGCCGAGGGCGAAGAACGCGAGCGAGGTAGGAAAGAATACTCTCAGCGGTGAAAAAAGGGTGACCATGCGGAGGACGATCATGACGAATCGCCAGCCCTCGCGCCAAGGCCGCATCTTGCTCGTCGAGCTCTGACCGCGCTTGTTCCCTTCTATGGGAACGAAAGTCACGTTGTAGCCGGCCTTGATGAACGCGAGCGTGCTCGTCGCCGGATAGCTGAACCCGTTGGGGAGCAGATGCAGGAACTCGCGAAAGCGTTCGCGCCTGGCCGCGCGAAAGCCCGAGGTGAGGTCGGGGATGGGAAACTCAGAGAGCATCGAGGCGAAACGGTTCAAAGCGCCGTTGCCCAGCGCTCTGGATAGGCTCGCCTGACTTGCGTAGGAGCGCGCCCCAACCACGAGATCGTAGTCTTCGAGCTTCTCCATGAGTTTTCCGATCTCCTCGGGTGGGTGCTGTCCATCGGCGTCCATCAGAAGGATGTGGTCCCCCCCGGCCGCGCGCACTGCGGTCTTTACGGCGGCCCCATTGCCCTTGTTGTAGGGATGCCGGATCACTTTGGCGCCCGCCGCACGGGCCCGTTCCGCGGTCTCGTCCTTCGAACCGTCGTCGACGACGACGATCTCCTTCCAATTGCCGAGCGTGCGGAGTTTCTCGATGAGCTCTCCAATCGAGCCGCCTTCCTCGAACGCGGGGATGAGCAGGCTAGTGCCTTCGTAGTCCCTCATCACGCGGAGTCCTGTCGCGACGAGACGGCGATTGGCTCGTCTTCCGCAGGCCGCTTGTCGAGCCGTTCCTCCATGAGCCGTTGACGGTAGAGCACTTCCTCGAGTAGTCGGCGTACCGAGGCGATGGTGTCCGCAACCAGCCCGACGAGGATCACCATGAACCCGGAAAGGAGCAGGTAGAAGGCTGCGATGACGGACTGGATGTGACCCGCGCCCTCGCCGATGTAGACGTAGTAGAGATATCTTGCTGACAGGAATCCGCCCGCAAGCAACAAAACGGCTCCGAAGTAGCTGAAGATTTTGAGTGGCTCGTACATTGCGTAGATCCGTACGATCGTGGCGGCCGAACGCTTGACGTAGTCCCGGTTACTGCGGATGAGTCGGCTCGGGCGCGTTTGGCGAGGCACGATGGGAACTTGGGCGATAGCGAGCTTCTTTTTGCCGGCTTGGATGATCGTCTCGAGCGTATAGGTATAGTCGGAAATGACGTTCAGTCTCCGTGCCGCCTCTCGGTTGAAGGCACGGAAGCCGCTTGTAGTGTCCTTCACCTTCGTTCCAGAGACCTGTCGCACCACCCAGCTACCGAGGGACTGGAGCCTCTTCTTCATGAAGGAGAAGTGCTCGACGCTCGTTACCTGGCGGTCGCCGATGACCATATCCGCTTCGCCACTGAGAATCGGTGCGACGAGATCGGGAATCGCTGCGCCGGGATACTGATTATCCGCGTCGGTGTTCACGATGATATCGGCGCCGAGCCTCAAGGCGGCGCCAATGCCGGCTTGGAACGTCGCCGCGAGGCCCCGACTTCGGGTGAATCGTACGATGTGCTCGACACCGTGGCGCCGGGCCACCTCCGAGGTTGTATCCGTCGAGCCGTCGTCGATGACGAGGATCTCTACATCGACGCCGTCGAAATGGCGCGGGATCTCGGCCAGAGTTTCCGGCAGCGTCTCCGCTTCGTTCAGGCAGGGAATCTGTACGATGAGTTTCATGGACAGCTCGCTTCAAACGTTGAAGCGAAAGTAAACCACATCGGCCTCCACAATGGGATAGTCCTTGCCCTCGAGGCGCAACACACCCTTGTCGCGGCACGCGTTCCAGGAGCCATGTTTGACGAGCTCGTCGTAGGCGACGACCTCCGCCCTGATGAATCCACGCTCCATGTCGCTATGGATCGTTCCGGCGGCCTTGACCGCCCTTGTGGCGCGGGGCGCGATCCAGGCGCGCGACTCCGTATCTCCGGCCGTGTAGAACGTGATGACGCCGAGGAGCTCGAAGGCGGCTCGGACGATCCGCTCCACCATGCCTTCGCTCAGGCCGAGCTCATCGCGAAAGACTTTCGCGTCTTGGGGCAAGAGCTCGGCGATCTCCGACTCGATGCGGGCTGAGACATAGGTCAACCGGATTCCCGGGGCCTCGGCCCAGTCAGAAAGGCCGAGCTTCGACGTGAGATCCCCGGCCGCAGCATCATCCTCGCTGACGTTGACGACCGCGAGAAGAGGCTTCGCGGTCAGCAGCGCGTAGCCTCGCAGCCTGTCGCGATCGGACTCGGAAAAGACGGCTCGGAGCGGTCGACCTTCGCCAAGCGCCCCTTTCGCACGCTCTAGGAGCGCGAGCTCTTTGGGATCGGTTGTTTTTCCCTTCTTCGCGTCCGCCGAGAGGCGTTCGACGCGCTTTTCCGTCACCGCGAGATCGGCGAGCACGAGCTCGAGCTCCATGACCTCGATATCACGTGCGGGATCAATGCTTCCCTCGGGGTGGGGAACGGAAGGCTCCTCGAAAGCGCGAATGACGTGAACAAGCACGTCCACGGCGCGCAGGCTCGCGAGGTCCAGCTTGTCCTTCGAGCGTCCCTTGACGAGACTCGGGATAGAGACGAACTCGATGGTGGCCGGAGTCTTCTTCTTGGACGCGTGAAGCCGCTCGAGCTCCTCGAGCTTCGCGTCCGGAACTTTCAAGACGCCGATCTGCTCGGTGCGGCCCGATGCGGCACCCGCCACATGGGTCAGGAGAGCGAAGAGCGTTCGTTTTCCCACGCCGTCGAAACCAATGATACCGGCTTTCATCCGGTCGGCATCATACTACAGCTCGCCCGCGGACCTAGCCGCCCCCCAACCCCTAGGATGTGGGGTTTAACACCCATTAGATCTAGTGTCCCGATGTCGGGGCAGCCCGTAATTGCTTCTTGACAATGGGATAGTGGCTATCTTAGGATCTTGGTGGATTTAAGTGGAGTAAAGTGGTCTAGCTTCATCCATCGGTGGCTGTCGGTGGAAGTGCCGACAGCTGCGGGGAGGTCTTGTTGCTCCGCGGAAACCATCCCGCGCGTGTCGATGACAAGGGGCGATTGAAGATTCCGAGTGGGTTTCTCCAGCTCGTGGAGACGAACTATGGCTCGGAGGTCTTCGTCACCAGCGTATCCGGCGACTACGTCCGGATCTACCCGATGGAAGTGTGGAGCGACATCGAACGGAAGCTCGGAACCATGCCCGACTCGCATCCTGCGAAGGTCAAGTTCTTGAACCGGGTTCACTTCTTCGGTCAGGCCGTTAGCCTCGACCGACAGGGACGGCTCGTGCTGCCGGCTCACTTAAGAGAGACGGCGCGCATGAAAGGTACGGTGGCGGTACTCGGAAAATTCAACTTTCTGGAAGTGTGGAATCAGGACTACTTCCTCGAGAAGCTCAGCCAGGAGCCTTTGACCGACGACGATCAACGCGCCCTGTCGGACTTCGGTATCTAGAGAAAGCGAAACGGGAGGAGCATGCTGGCCGAGCGCATCGTGAGCGGCACGTGCGGAGTGGTCTTCGAAGAGGCACTCTTGGCCCGGTTACGAACGATTGAGCAGGTGAGCGGATTGACGCATACCCCGGTGCTGGCCTCCGAGATTCTGGAGGGTCTCTCGGTCCGGCGTGGAGGTGTCTACCTCGATGCCACGCTCGGTGGCGGAGGTCACGCGAAGGCGATTCTCGAAGCGAGCGCTCCGTCCGGCAAGCTCGTAGCCTTCGACCGGGACCGTGCCGCCATTGGACTTGCGGAAAACGAGCTCGCCGAGCTCTCCGACCGGTTGTATCTCGTTTGGGGCTCCTTCGCGGATCTGGGAGCACACCTCGATAGCCTCGGCATCTCGCGGGTGGACGGCATCCTCGCGGACCTCGGTCTGTCGAGCCTACAGCTCGACGATTCCGAGCGAGGGTTCGCCTTCTCGTTCGAGGGGCCACTCGATATGCGTTTCGACCAGTCGCAAGGGCCGACCGCGGCCGAACTGGTGAATCGCCTCGACGAAGAGGAGCTGGCGGAGATCCTCCGCGACTTCGGTGAGGAGCGGCGGGCCCGGACGATCGCCAGACGTATCGTTTCGAGGCGCCCGATACGAACGACATCCGAGCTTCGCCGAGCCATCGTCTCGGTCCTGGGACCTCGCCGCGGCAAGGTCGATCCGGCGACCAGAAGCTTTCAGGCGCTGCGCGTGGCGGTGAATCACGAGCTTCGAGCGCTCGAGACGTTTCTCGTGCGGGCACCGGCGCGGCTCGCTCCCGGCGGGAGGCTCGTGGTGGTCTCCTATCACTCGCTCGAAGATCGAGCGGTCAAGTGGGCGTTTCGAGATCTGGTGAAAGACTCGGATGACGACATCTTTCGCATCGTAACGAAGAAACCCATCGTACCCGGGCCGAGTGAAGTGCGCGCCAATCGCAGAGCACGCAGCGCGAAGCTCAGAGTCCTGGAGAGAGCGGGGTGAGCGGTTATCGCTTCCGCATGACGAAGGCGGTCGGGAACGAGCAGCTCGTGCGCCAGCTCGATCGGAAACGTCATCGCGAGCTCTTCATGGTGGCCCTCACGGGCCTGGCTCTCACCGTTGCGGTAATCGTCTATGCCTGGCCGCACTTCGAGATGATTCGTCTCGGCTACCGGATGGAAGAGCTCAGGGATCGACGCGAGGAGCTCACCGAGCTCAAGTATCATTTGGAGCTTCAACTCGCCACCGAGAGCGATCCGGCGCGAATCGAGGCCATCGCTCGAGACCAAATCGGCATGATCTATCCCGATGCCGATCACGTACTCGTTCTTGCGCCGATGACCGACGAGGAGCCTTTCAAATGAGCGAGACACGAAAGGTCTCGCGTTTCCAGATGCGGACGATGTTGCTCGGTCTTCTGACCGCCCTGTGGATCGTCACCGTTTGCGGCCGACTCGTTTACCTCACCGTCATCGCGAGGGACTCGCTGAGGGAGCGGGGCGAGCTCCAACATCAGCACACTTTGAAGCTCGACCCGAACCGCGGAACGATTCGGGACAGGAACGGGCGAGAGCTGGCCCGAAGCGTGGAAGTCGAGTCGGTCTATGCCGTACCCACGGCCTACTCCGGCGACCGCCTCAGCGAGGCGGCCCGACGGCTCGCTTCCTGCCTCGAGCTGTCCGAGAAGCGCATCGCCGCCCGGCTGGAAGGGGACAAGCGTTTCGCTTGGCTCGAGCGCAAGGCGAAACCGGACACGGTAAGCTGTGTCCGCGAACTCCAGCTCGCGGGGGTCGGCTTCGTTCCAGAGAGCCGGCGGTTCTATCCGAAGCGTTTCCTTGCCGCTCAGATTCTCGGCTATGTCGGCCTGGACAACGAGGGCATGAGCGGCGTGGAGTATGCGCTCGAAGAGCAAATCCGGGGCGAGGCCGGACGCCGCATCATTTGGAGTGACGCCCGCCAGCGTCGCGCTGCGAGCCGGGTGGAGAAACGCGCCATCTCGGGACGTTCCGTCCACTTGACGATCGACGAGAACCTTCAATACATCGCGGAGACCGAGCTCCATAGGGCCGTGGACGAAAGCGGCTCGAAGAAAGGAATCGCCATCCTGGTGCGTCCCGATTCGGGCGAGATCTTGGCAATGGCCGCAACCCCCACATTCAATCCGAATCGATACGGTGACTATCCCGCGAGCCACTGGCGAAATCGATCGGTGATGGATGTTTATGAACCAGGCTCGACTTTCAAGATCGTCGCCGCCGCGGCGGCCCTCGAGGAAGGTGTTACCACCGAGGACGAGCGGATCGATTGTGGGGGTGGATTCATTCGGGTCGCTCAACAAACGATCCGCGATCACCGGGTCTTCGACGTGCTTGCCTTCCGCGAAGTCGTCGAGCTTTCCAGCAACGTCGGCATGATCCGAATCGGACAGCGACTCGGACGCGAACGCCTCGATCGATATATCCGGGCCTTCGGATTCGGCGAGGCCTCCGACATCGAGCTTTCGGGCGAGAGTCGCGGACTCATTCGTCCCGTCGAGCGATGGGGACCCGTGACGGTCGCTTCGATCTCCTTCGGGCAGGAGATCGGCGTCACGCCGCTGCAGATGGTGACGGCGGCCAACGTGATTGCAGCTTCGGGCTACCTTATGCGTCCGAGGCTCGTTTTGGGTTTCGAGAACCCTGACGACGGCACCATGGAGCGAAGAGCGAGGCCGGAGCCCATCCGGCGGGTGGTGAGTGAGGAGACGGCGCGCCGACTCACCGAACTGCTCGTGGGCGTCGTCGAGCATGGAACCGGAACGCGCGCTGCGATCGCGGGCTATAGTGTCGCCGGAAAAACCGGCACGGCGCAAAAAGCGGTCGTCGGCGGTTATTCGGACACGGACTACATTGCCTCCTTCGTCGGGTTCGTTCCGGCCCATCGGCCCTCCCTGACCGCGCTCGTCATTCTGGACTCTCCTGCGGGGGACCATTCGGGCTCGAGGGCGGCGGCAGTCTTCTCGGACATCGTGGGCCGTAGCCTTCGCTATCTCGGCGTTCCGCCCGATGGCGAGAGTGCGGTCCCCGTCGTCAAAGTTTGGCCACAAACGAGCCCTATTCTGGAAAGGGCGGACCGAGAGGCCGCTCTAGACGTTCCGGAGCGGAGCCGGAAGGTTCGGCCGACGTCGATGGGCGTCTCCGAGCCGCGGTGGGAGGAAGACCGGATGAGCTCCGAGGCAATGGTTGCCCCCGCGGTCATGGGGCTTTCAGCGCGGGACGCCCTCGCGCGGTTCTTTGCGAGGGGCTTGGTTCCAGAGCTCGTGGGCACGGGTTGGGTCGTCGAGCAATACCCATTGAGAGGTGAGCCCCTCGATGGGGCAACTCGTCCGCGTCTGGTGCTGGGGCCGCCGGGGATTGTGGAGGTGCCGGAGGTGGCGCCGCCTCTGCGGCATGGAAGCGAGGTGCAATTGGCTCGAGCGCGGATTCCGCACTCGACGGGAAGCGAAAGCGCGAGGTCGTTCGAAAGCAACCCATGAAATCGATCGCCGGCTTGGAACATTCTTCGGGTATCGGGGGCGCATCTTTGAGAGAGGGTTCGAGAGCGCACAGCGTGAAGCTTACCGAGCTGCTTCGCCTGATTCCGCTCCAAACGGTACGAGGCAGCAAGGATCTGGTGGTTTCCGGGGTCACGCTGGATTCGCGGGACGTCCGGCCCGGATTCGTCTTCGTCGCTTGCCAAGGGGAGAAGACCGACGGCCATCTTTTTGCCGACGACTCGATCACCCGAGGCGCCGTGGCCATCGTGAGCGAGAGGGCCCCGGCGACCGAGGCCGTGACTTGGGTGCAAACTCCGGATGCCAGAAAGGCGGCGGGACTACTCGCCGCGAAAGCCGTCGGTGAGCCGTCCCGACACATGGATCTGGTCGGCGTGACCGGCACCAACGGAAAGACCACGACCGCGTTTCTCATCGACGGGCTCTTGTCACATCTCGCCTCGCCGACCGCAATGATGGGGACGGTCGTTGCGAAGATCGGAGACCGCAGTTGGTCGACAAGGCATACGACACCCGAGGCGCCCGTTCTCCAGTCGTTTCTCGCTGACGCCGTCGCGGAGAAGTGCCGCTACGGCGTTCTCGAGGTCTCCTCGCACGGATTGTCCCTGTCGCGCCTCGAAGGGAGCGAGCTCCAGGTGGCGGTCTTCACGAACTTGAGCCGTGACCATCTCGATTTTCATCGCGATATGGAGGACTACTTCCGGGCGAAGAAGCTCCTGTTCACCCGATATTCGAGAGCCGCCGCATCGGCGGTCGTCTGTATCGACGATACCTATGGGGAACGTCTCGCTGCAGAGCTCGGAGGCAAGGTCACGACCTATGGATTCTCGCCAACGGCGGACCTCTCGATCGTCGAAGTCGAGGCGAGCCTCGATGGTATCCATCTTCGATTTCGCGACGCAGATTCCGTGCGCAAGCTCGAGAGCTCTCTGATGGGACGCTACAACGCCGCGAATCTCCTCGCGGCTTATGCAGCGGCACGCGCACTGGGCTATTCGACGGAGGAGATACTTGATGCGCTTTCCTTGGTTCGTTGCGCACCGGGAAGGTTCGAGAAAGTCGATGTCGACCGACCCTTCGACGTCGTCGTGGACTACGCCCATACGGACGACGCACTGAGAAAGCTTCTCCAGGCCGCGCGGCCGCTCGCCCGCGGCGCCCTCACAGTCGTCTTCGGCTGCGGCGGAGATAGAGACCGGACGAAGCGACCCCTGATGGGCGACGTAGCTTCGCGCCTGGCGGATCGCGTCGTGCTTACTTCGGACAACCCGCGCGGCGAAGACCCCTTGGCGATCATCGGAGAGATCCAATTGGGAACGAAAGGCGCATCCGTGTCGGTGGAGCCCGATCGCAGGAAAGCGATCGCCATGGCCTTGTGGCAGGCGCGCCCGGGTGACCTCGTCGTGATCGCCGGCAAGGGCCACGAACCTTACCAGATCATCGGCGAGGATGTTCTCTCCTTTGACGATCGGGAAGTGGTCCGAGAGATTCTCGAAGGTGGGGAGGATGAACCCTCGTGAAACTGACGGCACGGGACATCGAGAGCATCGTGCGGGGGTCGATTGACTTCGGCTCTCCGGATGCGACCTGCGATGCCGTCTCGATCGACAGCCGTAGAGTCCAGGCCGGCGATCTCTTCTTCGCCATCAGAGGCCCCCACCACGACGGACACGCTTTCGTCGAGAGCGCCCTCGAGCACGGGGCCGCGGGTATCGTCGCGTCGGAGCCAATATCGGCAGTCACTTCCGCTTTCGTCATTCGGGTTTCCGACACGACCCGAGCACTGCAGGATCTCGCACATGGCATACGCGAGCGAGCCGGGCTCCAGGTCGTCGCGGTGACGGGCAGCATGGGCAAGACGACCACGAAGGAAGCCGCCGCAGCAGCGATCGGGAGCTCCCACCGTGTCTTGAAGTCGCAGGGAAACTTGAACAATCTCTGCGGGCTCCCACTTTCCCTTCTCGCCCTCGAAGACGAAGACGTCGCCGTCCTCGAGATGGGCATGTCGGAGCCGGGGGAGGTCGCCCGGCTCACGGAGATTGCTCGGCCCGACGTCGGCGTGCTGACGAATATCGCCGAGGTCCATCTCGAGTTCTTCCCGTCTCTCGAAGCGATCGCCGAGGCGAAGGGCGAGCTTCTCGTAGGGCTTCTCGGGGACGCGGTGGCCGTTGTCAATGCGGACGATCCACTGGTCTTGGCCCAGGCGCGCCGATTCGCCGGTCGGAAGATCCGCTACGGCCTCGGAGAAAGCTGTGATCTGCGAGGATGTGACATAAGCTCGACGCCCTCGGGGCTTTCCTTCGTCGCCGAATACGAAAGGCAACGTGTGCGCGTTCGCTCGCCTCTGGTCGGCCGGCACAACGTTTATAACCTGCTTGCGGGGCTCGCGGCGGCGCATGCCTTGGAGGTTCCCCTTCCGGAGGCCGCCGAGGCATTGAGCCTTCTCGGCGCGCCATCCTCTCGGGGAGAGCGTCTGAGCTTGGGCGACGGCCTCGCCGTCATCGACGAGAGCTACAATTCCAACCCGCGAGCACTTCGATGTGCCCTCGACGTCTTGTCGGACGAGACGGCCCCTGGATCCGTCGCGGTGCTCGGCGACATGCTCGAGCTCGGACCGCGGGCGGTGGAGCTTCACCGGGAAGCGGGTCGCGACGTCGCTTCGCGCGACTTTCGTCTGCTCGTCGGCGTCGGACCTCTCGGCCTCGAAATCGTGGAGGGCGCCCGGCAAGCCGGGATGCCGGAAGCTCGACTCGCAACGGCGCCTGACGCGGAAGCGGCGGGCCGACTCCTCGTCGAGTGGGTGCGGAACGGTGATGTCATCCTCGTCAAAGCTTCCCGCGGTATCGGACTGGAGAGGACCATCCGAGTCCTCCGCGAGCGTCTCGCGAAAGGAGGTCGGTGATGTTGTACCACCTCCTCTATCCTCTTCACACCGAATACAGCTTCTTCAACGTCTTTCGATATGTGACGTTCCGTACCGCCTCGGCAACGCTCACTGCGCTCGCGATCGCTTTTGTGATGGGGCCGTGGCTCATCGCGCGCCTGCGACAGTTCCAAATTGGACAGCACATTCGACAAGAGGGCCCCGAAGCCCATCAATCCAAAGCCGGGACGCCCACCATGGGTGGTCTCTTGATTCTGGCGGCGATCGTCGTTCCGACGTTGCTCTGGGCGAACTTGACGAATGTCTTCGTCTGGGTGGCCCTCGGCACGACCGTCGCCTTCGGGCTCATTGGATTTGCGGACGACTACCTGAAGATCATTCGCAAGCAGTCGAAGGGGCTTTCGGCCCGTGCCAAGCTGGTTCTTCAGACGGCCTCGGCGCTCGTCGTGGGGCTCGTGCTCTACGACATGTCGAGGCACGGGGATTACAGCACCGAGCTCCTGTTTCCTTTCTTCAAGGAACTTCGGCCGGAGCTCTCGGTCTACTTCGTGCCTTTCGCGATCCTCGTCGTCGTGGGAGCCTCGAATGCCGTCAACCTCACCGACGGACTCGACGGACTCGCGATCGGGACCGTGCTTATCGCCGCCGCGGCCTATACGGTGCTCGCCTATGTGACCGGCCACGTGCAGTTCTCCTCCTATCTCGACCTCATTCACACCCCTCGAATCTGGGAGCTGACGATCTTCGGAGGGGCGATGGTGGGTGCGAGTATGGGGTTCCTCTGGTTCAACTCCTATCCGGCCCAGCTCTTCATGGGAGATGTCGGCTCGCTCGCTCTCGGAAGCGCCATCGGCACCATGGCGCTTTTGATCAAGCAGGAGATTCTCCTCGTGCTCGTGGGCGGGGTCTTCGTGATGGAAGCGCTCTCGGTCATCATCCAGGTCGCTTCCTTCAAGCTGATCGGGCGACGAATCTTTCGCATGGCTCCCCTCCATCACCACTTCGAGCTGGCGGGATGGAGCGAGCCCAAGATCATCATCCGGTTCTGGATTCTGGGAATCATGTTCGCTTTGGCGAGCCTCACGACCTTGAAGCTGAGATGAGCGAGGACGTGACGGAGCCGAATCATGAGCGAGAACTACACGGGGCGCCAGGTTCTCGTCCTGGGCCTCGGGCAGAGCGGCGTCGCCGTGTCGGAGTTTCTCTGGAACAGGGGCGCTATCGTCACGGCGAACGACCACCGATCGCTAGACTCGCTCGGTCAGGGAGCGAAAGCGCTCGCGAAGAAGGGGATCTCGCTCGTGCTTGGCAAGCATCCGGTTCGACTTGCCGACGTCGTCGAACTGATTGTGGTGAGCCCCGGTGTACCGCTCGACCTTCCGCTGCTCGTAGAGGCGCGGCGTCGCTCGGTGCCGGTTTTGGGGGAGCTCGAGGTGGGCTTTCGAGAGCTTTCCGGTACGACCGTGGCGGTGACGGGCACCAAGGGCAAGTCGACGACTGCGTCTCTCGTCGCCGCGATGCTCAGAGCCTCTGGCCGGAGCGTCAGGCTCGCCGGGAACATCGGCCGGCCGCTCGTTTCGGAGCTCTCGGGCGCCACTTCCGAGACGACCTTCGTTCTGGAAGTCTCGAGCTTTCAACTCACAACCATCGAGCGTTTTCGACCTCACGTCGCGGTCTTGCTCGACGTCACTCCCGATCATCTGGATTGGCACCCGAGCTTCGAGGACTACGTGGATGCGAAGAGGCGTTTGTTCACGAACCAGGAGGAGAGCGACTGGGCCGTCGTCTTCGGCGGTAGCAGGCTCACGGTGAATATGGCTTGGAAAGCGAAGTCTCGCAAGCTGTTCTTCGATCTCGATTGTCTCGACGATCTCCAACCGCACGTTCACGCCGAGGGGCCATGGATCGTTCGCCACGAGAGCGGGCAGACGACGACACTCAACTCGCTCGAAGACTTCCAGCTTCCCGGCCGTCACAACCGTCTCAACGCCATGGCCGCTTCGGCGACGGCGTCCCTTCTCGGAGTCTGTGGTGATGATATGGCGGAAGCCCTCGAGCATTTCGAGGGTCTTCCTCACGCGCTCGAGAAAGTCGCCGATATCGGAGGCGTTCGCTTCTACAACGACTCGAAGGCGACGAACATTCAAGCCGTTCGAGCCGCACTCGAGAGCTTCGATGGGGGCATCCTCTTGATTCTCGGGGGCCGCTTCAAGGGCGGTGATTTCCGGGACCTTCGGGACCTCGTCGGCAAGAAGGTCCGCCTGGTATTGGCGATCGGCGAGACTCGGGAAACGATCGCAGACGCGTTCGAGGAAGTCGTCCCCGTCGAAGTGTGTGACGAGCTCGAAGCGGCGGTCAAGGCGGCTCATCGGCGAGCGATCGATGGAGACATCGTCCTTCTTTCGCCAGGAGGCTCGAGCTTCGACATGTTTCGCGACTACCGCGACCGTGGAGAGCGATACAGGAAGGCCGTGCTCGAGCTCGGCGAGAAGGGAGCGGACTAGCGCCGTGGCCCTAAAGCTGTCCCCCGACCGGACCCTTTTCGTCACGACGATTGGCCTCGTCTCGTTCGGTCTCGTCATGGTCTATAGCGCTTCGGCGGTGGTCGCGCACGACGCGCATCGGAGCTCGTACTTCTTTCTGGTGAAACAGGCCATGTGGGCCGCCGTCGGTCTCTTGTTGATGCTCGGACTCACGAGAATCGACTATCGCAAGCTCAGACACCCCATGGTCATCTACGGTCTGCTCGGCTTTACCGTTGCGCTTCTCGTGGGCGTGCTTTTCACGCCGCCGCTCAAAAACGCCCATCGCTGGATCCGGTTCGGACTGTTGTCCTTTCAGCCCTCGGAGATCGCCAAAATCACCCTGGTGCTCGCATTGGCCTTCCAGCTAGAGCGCAGGAGGGATCGCGTCGGCGATTTTTTCTCGGGCTGGTTTCCCTCGCTGGTGACGGTGGCTTTCCTCGCTTTTCTCGTCGTGATCGAGCCCGACTACGGCACCGGATTGTGCCTCGTGTTAATCGGTATGTGCCTGTTCTTCGCCTCGGGCGTTCCGCTTCGCCAGCTCTTCGCCCTCAACATCGTGACGGTCCCCTTTCTCGTTTGGCTCGCCTTCAGCGAGGAGTACCGCCGCGAAAGGCTCATCGTCTTTCTCGATCCGTTTCGCGATCCATTGGGCAAGGGATTCCAGATCATCCAGTCACTCATCGCGGTGGGGAGCGGTGGAATTTTCGGCGCGGGCTTCATGCGGAGCCAGCAAAAGCTCTTCTATCTACCGGAGCCCCACTCGGACTTCGTCTTTGCCGTGATCGGTGAGGAGCTCGGTCTCGTCGGTGCCCTTCTAGTCGTCGCCGCCTTTTGCGTCCTGCTATGGCGCGGTCTCTCCATCGCGAACCGCGCTTCCGATGGCTTCGGCTCGCTAATCGCCGTGGGGCTGACGATGATGCTCGTTGGGCAGGCGCTCATCAATATGGGAGTAACCCTAGGTATCCTGCCGACGACCGGTCTCCCGCTGCCGTTCATTTCGTCCGGGGGCACGTCGCTCGTGACGAGCATGGCCGCGGTGGGCATCTTACTTTCGGTTTCGCAACATGCCCGCTAACCTGCTCGTTGCTGCCGGCGGAACCGGGGGACACCTCTATCCGGCGCTTGCCGTCGCGGAACAATTCACCTCGCTCGCGAAGAACGCGTCCGTGACATTCGTCGGCACCGAACGAGGCCTGGAGTCCAAGATCATCCCACGTGCGGGCTTCCCATTGGAGCTGGTTCGTGCGGCACCGCTTCGGGGCGGCTCGATTTTCAGGAAGCTCAAGGGTGCTCTCGCCACGGTTCCCGCGCTCGTGGATGCGGTCACTATATTACGCCGCATCCAGCCGAGCGTGGTCATGGGCGTCGGGGCTTACGTTTCCGGGACCGTGCTGCTCGTTGCGGCGCTCGAAAGGCTCCCCACGCTCATCCTGGAGCCGAATGCGGAGCCGGGACTAGCGAACCGTTGGCTCGGCCCCTTCGTGGACGAAGCGGCCTGTGCGTGGCAAGAGACCGTGCGTTACTTCGGGCGCAAAGGCGTGGTGACAGGGAACCCGGTACGCGAGTCGATCTTTCGTGTGCCGCCGCTTGCGCTTCCTTCGGAGACCATGCGGGTGCTCGTCGTCGGCGGCAGCCAGGGCTCGACGATCTTGAATCAGGCGGTGGTCGCGAGCTTGGCTCGTCTCGAGGTCCATGCGGGGCGAATTCGCTTGCTTCATCAAACCGGACCGCAGGACCTCGAGCTTGTGACCAAAGCCTATGCGAGCTCGAAGATCTCCGCCGAGGTGACCGCTTACATCGAGGCCATGGACGAAGCTTACGCGGGCGCGGACCTCGTCTTGTCACGCGCTGGAGCGACCACCTGCGCCGAGCTCGCCGCCTGCGGACGTCCCGCCATTCTGATTCCTCTGCCTCTGGCGGGAGGTCATCAGGAGCGAAACGCGGAAATGATGACTCGCGCGGGCGCTGCCCAACTCATTCCCGAGTCGTCACTTGAAGCTGAGCTCCTCTCCTCCGAGTTGATTCGACTTCTAGAAGCCCCCGACGAAAGGGTAAGGATGGCCGAACGCGTCCGCTCGATTGCGCGCCCCGCCGCCGCCCGCGTCGTCGCCGAGCGCCTCCTCGCCCTCGCAGAGCGAAAGGCGGTGCGATCGTGAGGGCGCCGCTTTTCTCGAAAAAGACGAGAGTTCACTTCGTTGGTATCGGCGGCATCGGGATGAGCGGTATCGCGGAAGTGCTCGTCAATCTCGGCTACGCCGTCAGCGGATCGGACTTGAGGAGTTCCGGGACGACGGAGCGACTCGCCTCCCTGGGAGCGAGCATTTTCGAGGGACACCGAGTCGAACAGGTGACGGGCGCCGATGTCGTGGTCGTCTCCTCAGCCGTGCGAGAGGACAATCCCGAGGTCGTCGAAGCCAGAAGGGTCCAGATCCCGATCATTCCGCGTGCCGAAATGCTGGCTGAGTTGATGCGTCTCAAGTACGGGATCGCCGTCGCGGGATCGCACGGGAAGACGACGACGACCTCGATGGTCGCGGTGATGTTCGATCGAGCCGGGCTCGACCCGACGATGGTCATCGGCGGCCGCATTAGGGCACTCGGCACCCACGCGAGGCTCGGGGACTCGGATCTGATGGTAGTCGAGGCGGACGAGTCCGACCGGAGCTTCCTGCAACTCTCTCCCGTCGTCGCGGTCGTCACCGGTATCGACTATGAGCACATGGAAGCCTATCGGGACATGAAAGATCTCGAGGACTCTTTCCTCGAATTCGTCAACAAGGTCCCCTTCTACGGCGCCTCCGTGCTCTGTCTGGACGAAGAGCGGATTCAAGACGTGCTTCCGCGCGTCCGGAGACGTTACGTCACCTACGGCTTGTCCGCCCAGGCGGATATTTCCGCGGAGGACATCCGGCTCGAAGGCACCGGGTCGCGATACCAGTTGAAGCTCGGGGGAAGCTCGGCGGGCGAGGTGGCCCTCAAGGTGCCGGGCCGAGTCAGCGTGTTGAACAGCCTCGCGGCCATCGGCGTGGGTCGCGAGATGGGACTTTCGCTCGACGAGATTCGCTCCGGTCTCGAGTCCTTTTCCGGAGTGGATCGCCGCTTCCAAGTGAAGGCAGAATCGTCGGGCATCCTCGTCATCGACGATTACGGCCACCATCCGACGGAGATTCGCGCGACGCTCGCCACCGCGAAAGAGGCCTTCGCACGGAGAACGGTGGTCGTGTTCCAACCCCATCGCTATTCGCGTGTTTCAGCACTCTTCGACGATTTCTGCCGGGCCTTTCATCAGGCGGACATCCTCATCGTGACGGATATCTATCCGGCCGGTGAGGACCCGATCCAAGGCGTCAGCGGAAGGAAGCTCGCGGAAGGCATCGAGGGGCACGGACATCGACACGTTCGTTTCGTGGCGGAGCTCGAAGAGATTCTCGGAGTTCTCGAGAAAGAGATGGCAGAAGGCGATCTGATCATTACTCTCGGCGCGGGAAACGTCACTACTCTCTCGGACAAGGCAGCGGAGGTCGTGAATGGGCGTGTCTGAGGCTGTCGCCGATCGCGTGGCGATGGAGCTTCTAGCTCGGGGTCTCGAGATGAAGCGAGAGGAAATGTTGTCCCGCCATACCACGATCGGCATCGGCGGACCCGCTCAGATCTTCACGCGACCGAGATCGGCAGACGAGATGATGGTCGCTCTCGGATTGGCGCGGAAGAGCGGACTCCCGATCAAAGTACTGGGCGCCGGAAGCAACCTGCTCGTGAGCGACGATGGCGTTCGCGGCTTGGTCGTTCATACGGGCGCCTTGAGCTCCGTGACCTTTCCCGGTGATGGAGTCGTTGAAGCGGGAGCCGGGATGCACTTTCCGGCGCTCGTTCGTCAAACCGTCTCGCGGGGTCTGCGCGGTCTCGAAGCGGGCGTCGGGATTCCTGGCTCGCTCGGTGGCGTGATCACGATGAACGCAGGGGCCTATCAGTTTTCCATCGGGCCCCAGGTCGAGAGCGTCGAGGCCGTCTCCCCCGAGCTTGGGAAAGTCACTCTCAAAGGAGACGAGATCGATTTCCGATATCGATCTTCTTCCTTCGGCCCGGGTCTCATCGTGGTGAGTGCGCGTCTGTCCCTCTCGATCGACGACGCCGGGGCCATCAAGCGCGACATGGATCGGCACATGCGCTTCCGGAAGGACACCCAACCCGTGGGCGTCAAGAGCGCGGGTTGCATCTTCAAGAATCCGGAAGGCGATTCAGCCGGGCGATTGATCGACAGTCTGGGGTTGAAGGGTTTCAGGGTCGGAGGAGCTCGAGTCTCCGACCTACACGCTAACTTCATCGTCCACGACGGCGGTGCCAGCGCTCGGGACGTATCAGCACTCATCGAAGCCATTCGGGAACGTGCTCGTCGGGAATCATCCGTGGAGCTCGAGCCGGAGGTCATGACGTGGAGCACGTGAGCGTGACGGACGCGCCCGCCCCCGAGCGCTACCTGCGAGGACGGCGTCGCGGTCCGAAGCTCTCACGGCGTCTCGGACGCATCGTGCTTCGTCGGGCGATGCTGCTGGCCGGACTCATCGGCCTCGTCGTTGTCGGTATCTGGGCGGCGACCCTCGTCGGCCGGGCGCCCGAGCTTGCGGTGAATCGAGTCTGGGTGGAGGGAAACGAGCGACTTTCGGACGGCGAGATCCTCGAGCTTCTCGAGCTCGGCGGGACGACCAACATTCTCACGTTGGATCTCGAGAGCGTGCGGCAACGACTTCTTCGCTCCGCCTGGGTTCGAGACGTCGAGCTGAAGAGAGTGTTACCGGGCACGCTGACGCTCGAGATCGTCGAGCGGACTCCGGTGGCGATCGCTGTGCTCGACGAGCTCTACCTGCTCGCCGAAGACGGGACGATTCTGGATCAGCTATCGCTCCAATACGACCTCTCGAGTCTCGTGCTTGCGCAGGGTCTGCGAGAGGGAAAGGGACTCTCCTACGAACGGGCCGCGCTGGCCGGCCGCCTCGCCGAAGCGCTGACGGCGGACGCGCGGCTCTCGCTCCTCGTCTCGGAGATCGACGTTTCCGAAGGCGCCCGATCCATCACCCTTCACCTGAGGAAACCGGCAGTTACGTTTCTCGTCGAGGAGCATACGATGGTCGCCCGTGTGAACGAGCTTCTACCCCTCCTGAACGGTGTTCTCGACCGTTTTCCTAATCTATCTGTCGTGGACCTGAGATTCCGCGATCGCATCTATCTGCGTTTGATAGAACCCACTCCGGGCGAGACGTATACCAAGCGCTATACCTCGACCGACTTCGCCTCCGGAGGTGCGTCATTCTGAGCAAGAAAGACAGATACATCGTTGGCCTCGATATCGGGACCACCAAAGTGACGGCTATCGTCGCCGAGGTTACCGAGGAGGGTCGCGTCGACATCATCGGCATCGGCTCCGCGGAGTCCAAAGGCTTGCGCAAGGGGATGGTCATCAACCTCGAGCGGACTGTGGAATCCATCAAGCGGGTCGTCGAGGAAGCGGAGCTGATGGCGGGCGTCGAGATCGAATCGGCTCACGTCGGTCTCGCGGGAGGCCATATCAAAGGATTCAATAGCCGAGCGGTCGTGGCCATCACGAACAAAAACCGGGAGATCTCGCGCGAAGACGTCTTTCGCGCGATCGATGCGGCCAAGGCCATCTCGCTTCCCAGCGATCGCGAGATCGTTCACGTTCTACCCCAGGAGTTCGTCGTCGATGGGCATGACGGCATTCATGACCCCACCGGTATGACGGGCTCGCGACTGGAGGCGAACGTCCACATCATCACCGCCGGAGCGACCGCGACGCAGAACATCGTGACCTGCGTCAACCGCGCAGGTATGGAAGTCACGGAAACGGTCCTCGAACAACTTGCCGCGGCCGAGGCGGTACTGACGCCCGACGAGAAAGAGCTCGGCGTCGCGCTCGTGGATATCGGCGGTGGGACGACCGACCTGGCCATCTTCGACAAGGGGACGATCTGGCATACCGCCGTGCTTCCTACCGGTGGTGACCATTTCACCAACGACGTGGCGGTGGGACTGCGCACACCGATCGTCGAGGCTGAGAAGATCAAAAAGAAGTTCGGCTGCGCTCTGTCCACGATGGTCTCCGACGAGGACACCATCGAAGTGCCGAGCGTCGGAGGGCGGAAGGCACGTATTCTTTCGCGGCAGCTCCTCTCCGACATTCTGCAGCCGCGAGCGGAAGAGATTTGTCATCTCGTCTACGAGGAGATCAGCCGGGCTGGCTATGAGCGCGTGCTGAACTCTGGCGTCGTATTCACGGGAGGCAGCGCCGCTCTCGAAGGACTCGCGGAGGTCGGAGACCGTATCTTCGAGATGCCGATCCGTTGCGGAACGCCGAGTGGCGTCGGCGGTCTCATCGACGTGGTGGCCAATCCGTCCTATGCGACGGCGGTGGGTCTCGTGCTTCATGCCCATCGTATTCGATCCAACAAGCTCATTCCCACCAGCTCGAGTCGCTCGTGGTGGCGAGTCTGGGAGCGCTTTCGTCGACTCGTCAACGCCTCGATGTGGGTCGGTTGAGAATATGTCAGTGGCAAAAACCAGGGAGGGTACACGGATGATACGTTTCGAAGACGACAAGCACGCTGGCGAGGCCGGCCGGTTGTCTATCGATGACAGCCCCGACGCGGGGGCTAGCATCAAGGTCATCGGCGTCGGAGGTGGTGGCGGCAACGCGGTCAATCGGATGATTGCCTCGCGCATCGCCGGGGTGGAGTTCCTCACCGCGAACACGGATCAGCAAGCGCTCCGTGCCAGCCACGCTCCTCTGAAGATACAACTCGGAGGCAAACTCACTAAGGGCCTCGGTTGCGGCGCGGACCCGGAGATCGGCAAGCAGGCGGCACTCGAGGATACGGAGCATATTCTCGAGGCCATCGAGGGCGCTGACATGGTCTTCATCACCGCCGGTCTCGGTGGGGGCACGGGAACCGGTGGCGCGCCGATCGTGGCGTCTCTAGCGAGCGAGCTCGGGGCACTGACGGTTGCCGTGGTGACCAAGCCCTTTACCTTCGAAGGAAGGAGGCGTCAGCTTCAGGCCGAAGAAGGCATTCGAGATCTCAGAGATCAGGTCGACACGCTGATCTCGATCCCGAACGATCGCCTCCTCGAGACGGTCGAGAGAACGACGCCGCTATCGGAAGCTTTCAGTGTTGCTGACGACGTTCTGCGTCAAGCGGTTCAGGGGATCTCGGACCTCATTACGGTGCCCGGTCTCATCAATCTGGATTTCGCCGACGTCAGAGCCATCATGCGCGGCATGGGCGACGCGGTCATGGGGACGGGCATCGCCGATGGTGAGGGGCGTGCGGAGATGGCCGCAAAGATGGCGATCAGCAGCCCGCTTCTGGAAGACAGCTCGGTCAAGGGCGCGGGCGGCGTCATCATCAACATCACCGGCGGTGACGACATGAGCCTCGTCGAGGTCAACGAGGCCTCGTCCGTCATCCACGCGGAATCGGACGTCAACGCCAATATCATCTTCGGCGCGGTCGTCGATTCGCGGATGGAAGGCAAGATGAAGATCACGGTCATCGCCACGGGATTCCAGCGGTCGAGCTCCGCCGGGCGTCGCGACACGCCGGTCGACATCTCGAACTACAAGCATCCGACGGAAATGGCAGTGGGCTCGGAAGGCTTCTATCGAAGGGGCGCCGACGACTTGTCCTCCGACCTCGACTTCGGAACGATGGAGCCGGAGGATGGAAACGACCTCGATGTCCCGACGTTCATGAGGCGCGGGAAATCCTGACGCATAACGCCTCGGTCTGACGAGCGCGTCCTACGGGTACGTACCCTCCCCGACGGACGCGCTCCACTAGCCCACTCCCCGCCTCACCTCCGCTCCTTCCGCCGGCGCTCTATAATAGAAGACAGAATGAGCCGTTTTCTCGTAGACCGCCTCAAGACTCGCCTCGATGGCGAGGTCGGAGCAATCGTAAAGACCCACGATGCGAAACTACGCATCGCACTCGCCTATCCCAATCGCTACTACATCGGGATGTCCAACGTCGGCTTCCAAGCCGTCTACAAGTTCTGGAATGAGCTTCCGGACGTCGTCTGCGAGAGGGTGTTCCTTCCGGACCGGCAGGAATTGAGGGACTACGAGCGTTCCGGAACGCCGCTTCTTTCGCTCGAGACGCAACGTCCGGTGCGCGAGTTCGACGTGCTTGCCTTTTCGGTAACCTTCGAGCCCGACGAGCTCAATCTGATCCGCATGTTGGACCTCGCCGGCATTCCCGTGCTCGCCATCGACCGCGACGAGACCTACCCCCTCGTTCTCGCCGGCGGTCCCGTCACCTTCTTGAACCCGGAGCCGATGGCGCCTTTCCTCGATGTCGTCGCGGTCGGCGAAGCGGAGGTCCTTCTCCCCGTGCTCACCGAGACGCTCTCGAGATCCGAGCGACGGGAAGACCTTCTCCGGCACCTCGACGAGGCCGGAGGCTTCTACGTGCCATCGCTCTACGATCTGTCCTATGGGGAGGACGGAACCCTAGGACACCGGGCGCATCGTTTTTCGCATTCGCCCGGAACGGTCCGCGCGAAAATGGGCAAGGCGCCCGACTTGCCACCTCCCGCGACCTACGTGCTGACCTCGGGAACCGAGATGTCCAACAAGTTCCTCGTTGAAGTCTCTCGAGGCTGTCCGACGCTCTGTCGGTTCTGCTGGGCAGGGTACAACTATCTGCCCAAGCGCTCGTTCCAGATGGAGCGAATCCTCGAAGTCGCGCGCAGGGCGCGGCACCACACGAGCGATATCGGGCTCGTCTCGACCGCAGTCGGAGCGCACAAGGAGATCGTTCCCCTCTTACGAGAGCTCCGAGAGCTCGGCTATCGCATCAGCGTTTCATCTCTTCGCTTCGAAGACATCCGGGCGGAGCTTCTCGACCCCCTGGCGGAGAGTGGAGAAAGGACTCTGGCGGTGGCACCCGAAGTCGGGACCGACCGCCTCCGCTTCACCATTCACAAGCGCGTTACCAATGAGGAGATTCTCGAGAAGACCGACCTCATCTTCGAGCGGGGTATCGAGAATCTGAAGCTCTACTTTATGGTCGGGCTTCCGACGGAGACGACCGAAGATCTCGACGGGATTGTGGATCTCGTCGAGGGTATTCGCGAGGTGATGCTTCGCCATGGGCGTCGACGCGGCCGCGTCGGTCGGCTGATCCCGAGTGTCAATCCCTTCATTCCTAAACCGGCTACGCCGTTTCAGTGGCTACCCATGGAGCGGCTCTCCGACCTCACGAAGAAAGTCCAGCGCCTGCAGCGTGCCCTCGCGCGTATTCCGAACGTCGAGGCTCATTTCAAGTCGCCACGCCACGAGAGACTCCAGGCCCTCTTGTCCACGGGGGACCAGAGGCTCGCCCCGGCGATGATCCGCATGGCGCGGGACGAAGCGGATCTCAGGCGGGCCGTGCAAGAGGCCGGCCTGGACATCGACTTCTACCTGCATCGTGAGCGTTCGCTCGACGAGCTCCTTCCCTGGAGCCATATCGACAACGGGATGAAGCCCGAGCTGCTCGAGAGTCAGCACGAGAAAGCTCTGACGCCCGCCCCGAGCCTCGCCTAGCAGAGTGCTGAAGACGTCTTGACCCGTGTTTATCTCCAAAGTCTTCGAGACCTCGCTCGAGCTCTTGACGTGCCGACCGCTCGCCGAGCAAGGTGTCCCTCACGGGTTCACGTTTCGTTCCGGGGGCTTCGGGGGGCGAGATCGTGGCGAGCGGGACAGGAGAGCCTTGACGACGGCGCTCGGCCTCGGGAGTGCCGCGCACATGAAGCAGGTGCACGGGAAAACGGTAGGATTCACGAACGAATCTCGTAGCGTCCCCGAGTGCGACGCGCTTGCCACGAAGGAGCCCGGGCTCGGAGTAATCGTCCACGCGGCGGATTGCGTTCCTCTATTATTCTGGGCTTCCAGGCGAAACGCCGTGGCCGCCGTGCACGCCGGTTGGCGTGGCACGATGCTTCGGGTCGCGTCTGAAACGGTCACAGCGCTCGTGCGAGAGCTTTCCTGCTCCCCGAACGAGCTCCACGTGGCGATCGGGCCGTCGATCCGAGCCTGCTGTTTCGAAGTGGGCGGTGAGGTCGTCGAGGCCTTCGCGGAGTCGGGACACCACCTGTCCCGCATTCGGAGGGCGGGTCCGCGCGGCCGTGATTACCTCGACCTCATCGAGGACAATCGGATCCAGCTCGAAGAGGCGGGGGTGCCCGAGGGACAGGTTTACGACAGCGAGCGATGTACCCTATGCGAGAACGATAAGTTCTATTCCTATCGTGCCGAGGGAAAAGACGTGGGACGATTGATGGGCGTCATCGCCGTCAGGTAGCGGGCGCTCCTTCAGTCTCCGCGAAATAGAGTATTCGTTTGCAGCTGTCGCAGTGATGTAGGACCTCTCCGATTCGTATCTCATTGAAGACCTGGGGACGCAAGCGCACCATGCAGACTTGACATCTTTCGTCGACTGCAGCGGCCATCGCGACACCGCCACGGGTCCCCGCGATCTTGTGGTACTGGCCGAATAGCTCCTCGGGGATCATTTCTAAGAGTTTTTCGCGAGCTTCGATTCGGCTCGCGCGCTCCGTCTGGAGCTTCGCCTCCTCATCCTTCAGCTGCTTCTCCATGACGGCGACTTCCTTCTGGCCTTTCTCGAGCTCCTGGACGCGGGCGCTGCGCTCTTGTGCGAGCTCCTCGAGGCTATCCATGCCGATGAGGATCTTTTCTTCGGTGCGCCCAATCTCCTGCGTGGTGGTTTCGATCTGCTTTTGCATCGCCCGATATTCTTCATTGGTCTTGACTTTCATGAGCTGGTCTTGGAATTTCGAGCGCTTTTCCTCCGTGGACGAGAGCTCTCCCTCATGAGCCCTCTGCTGCTTCTGGGTCTCGGTGAGTCGATCTTCCGCAGCTTTCAAGTTCCCCCGCTCCATCGCGATCTCTTTCTCGAGTGCCTGTATCTCTTTCGGTATCTTCGAGAGCCTCGAATCCAGTCCTCGAATCGCGTCATCGAGCTCCTGGAGCTTCACTAGATTGAAGATGTCGGACTTCATTTAAACCTCAAATAGCCAAAAAAAAAGGCGCCCCGTCGGGGCACCTTGATGAAAGTCGCGGCTTCTCGGGCTTTCGGCCGCATCGGACCGGGCGTCTTTCCGTGTTTCCTTCTTCGCATCGTTCTGGTGGGCCCACTAGGACTCGAACCTAGGACTAACCGGTTATGAGCCGGTGGCTCTAACCAACTGAGCTATGGGCCCCGCTTGTCGTTCTTTTGGAAATCTCCTTCGTTTTGCGTCAGATCCTCGATCCTTCGAGAAACGCCTTCAGCTTGCGACTCCGCGAAGGATGCCGAAGCTTGCGGAGCGCCTTGGTCTCGATCTGACGAATGCGCTCCCGGGTCACGGCGAAGTTCTGTCCCACTTCTTCTAGAGTGTGCTCGCTTCCGTCGCCTACACCAAAGCGCATCTTGATGACTTTTTCCTCTCGGGGAGTCAGTGTCTTGAGGACGGCCTCCGTCATTTCCTTGAGATTCGTATTGATGACCTGCTCGGCGGGAGACACGACAGCGCGATCCTCGATGAAGTCTCCGAGGTGGCTGTCCTCCTCCTCGCCAATGGGAGTTTCCAGCGAAATGGGCTCCTGGGCGATCTTGAGGACCTTTCGAACCTTCGAGACGGGGATGTCCATTCGCTTCGCGATCTCCTCCGAGGTCGGTTCGCGGCCGTACTCCTGGACCAGGCTCCGCGAGGTGCGGATGAGCTTGTTGATGGTCTCGATCATGTGGACTGGGATACGGATCGTACGGGCTTGGTCGGCGATGGCACGCGTGATGGCTTGGCGAATCCACCATGTCGCGTAGGTCGAGAACTTGTATCCGCGTCGGTACTCGAACTTGTCCACCGCCTTCATCAAGCCGATGTTGCCCTCTTGGATGAGGTCGAGAAACTGCAGACCGCGATTCGTGTACTTTTTGGCGATCGAGACGACGAGTCGAAGATTCGCCTCCACGAGCTCCGTCTTCGCCTGTTGGGCGGCTGCTTCCCCCTCACGGATCTTTTCGAGAGAGCGCTTGAGCTCGCTTGCGGAGGCCTCATAGTCTTCCTGGAGAGAGCGCAGCTCGCTTCGGCACTTTCGAATCTCGCTGCGGAATCGTGCCCGCTCCTCGTCCTTCGCCTTGCCACGACCCTTCACACCACCGAACTTCGATTCGTATCGAGTCATTTTGCGCTCGAGCGTTCGGGCCGTCTCGACTCCGCTGCGGATTCGCTCGCGCATCCGGGATCTGAAATTCTCCGTAAAATCGATGGAGCGGACTCGATAGGCGAGATGGACACGCAGCCGCGCGAGCTTCCACTTTCCCTTGATATAGCTTCTGGACCGCTTCTTGAGCTTGACGAAACGCTTGCCATAGGTCTTGTAGGCCTTGAAGGCCTTCTCGGTCTTGTCGATGGCAAGGATGGTCTTCTTGCGATGGTTCTCGAGCTTCTGCTCGGTGAGCTCCTCCTCGTTCACGACGATGATGTCGCGAAGGTTGACTTCGCCCGCCTTGAGAACGTCACGAACCGCGATGACCTCATTGGCCACGACGATGGTTCGGGTGATGGCCCTCGTAGCGGTATTCTTTCCGCGCTCGATGCGCTTGGCGATCTCGACTTCGCCCTCGCGCGTCAAGAGGGGCACGGTTCCCATTTCGCGGAGGTACATGCGAACGGGATCGTTCGTCTTTTCGAGCGCGCCCGGCGTCAGGTCGAGCTCGACGTCCCGACCTTGTTTCCCGAGACCAGTCAGGCCTTTGGCCTTGAGCTCCTTGTACTTCTCTTCGGACTCGACGATATCGATTCCGGCGCTGCCGAAGGCGTCAAAGAGCTCGTCGAGCTCTTCGGAGGAGCTCACCTCCGACGGCAACATGTCGTTCACCTCGTCAAAGAGAAGGTAGCCTTTCTCTTTGCCCAGGGTGATGAGGGCTTTGACCTCGTCATACTTCTCCTCGATGGCGAGATTACCGATCCGGGTTTCCTCCGTCATGCTCTCGTCTCTACCCTTCCCAACGTTTCGATCCGCCGAGCCAGGGAAAGGATCTCGGCGGTTAGGTTGTCGTCGTCCGCGCCCCGAGCGAGCTCGGCTCGTAGGCGCGAGAGTTGGCGCTGCCAGCGCTCTTTTCTGAGGCCGTTGAGGCAATCGCGCGGATTCTGCCTCGGGCCGAGGGGGGATGGCTCCATGACGATACGCGTCAACTGCTTCTTGAGCGTATCGGACTCCAGGCGGTCCAGGAGTCTCTCTGTCGTCAATTCGCTCGAATCGGCTACTTCCTTCATCGCCCTCACAATTGGAGCCGTGGCGAGTCCTTCTAAGTCTTCATCCTCGACTTCATCGAGGACCGAACTCCCCTTCGGACTCGTCAGAATCCAACGGATGAGCTCCCGTTCCGCCAATTTGATCGCAGCAACCTCGGCGGTCGGGAGTCGGAACCGGTGGGCTTTGGTCTCGACGTGACGCCTTAGCTCGTCAAGGACGGCTCCGTCCGTGATGCCGGCGTGCTCCGCGAGGGGGCCTACGTAGCCGACTCGCTCCACTCGGTTCGGTATCTTCCCAAGCACTGGCAAGACCTCGTCCAAAAAGGCGGCCTTGCCCCTGGGTGCACGCACATCGTAGCGCTTTGAGGCCTCCCGGATCAAGAAGTCTACGAAACCCGCTGGCTCCGCGAGGAGCTTCCTGTAGGCTTCGGCTCCGTGGCCTCGAATAAAGCTGTCCGGATCCTGCCCGTCCGGCAAGGTGAGCACCTTGACATCGAAACCCTCCTCGAGCAGCAGGTCGATGCTGCGCCGCGCCGCCCGTTGTCCGGCGACGTCAGGATCGAAGTTCACGACGATCCTGTCGGTATACCGACGGAGGAGACGCGCGTGAGCGCTCGTGAGGCTCGTCCCGCAACTCGCGACCGCATGGCCGATCCCGGCCTGATAGGCCTGGAGGCAGTCCGTGTAGCCCTCCATGAGGATCGCGAAGCCCTCCTTCCGAATGGCCTCCTTGGCGCGGTGAAAACCGTACAAGACCCCGCTCTTGTTGTAGATGGGGCTTTCGGGCGAGTTCAGGTACTTGGGCTGGCCGTCGTCGAGAATACGTCCACCGAAGGCAACGATCTTTCCCGACTCGCCGTGAATCGGGATCATGAGGCGGTTGCGGAAGCGGTCGTAGTGGCCTTGACCGCTCTTTCTGGACACGGCCAGACCGGCTCGCTCCAGAAGCTCCGGCCGCGCGCCCCGTCGAGTCAAGTGATCGAGGAGGCTGCTCCACTGGTCGGGGGCGAGTCCTAGACCGTAGCTCTCGACCGTCTCGCGCGTGAGACCGCGCCGCTCCAGGTAATCAAGCGTCTTGGTGCCCTCGGTTGACGCCTTCAGCCGCTCTTTGAAAAAGTCGGCCGCCTCGGCCTGGAGCCGCAGGAGCGAAGTCCGCTCCTCTTCCTCCCGCTTGCCCTGCCCGGAGCGTCGAGGCAGGTTTAGCCCTGCGCGCCCCGCGAGCTGCTCGATGGCCTCGACGAAGGAGAGCTTGTCATAGAGCATGAGGAACTTGAAGGCATCGCCTCCCTCGTGGCATCCAAAGCAGTGAAAAATCTGACGCTCCGGGTTTACGTGAAAGGACGGCGTCTTCTCGCTGTGGAAAGGGCACAGTCCCTTGAAGCTCTTGCCCGACGGTTTCAGAGGCACATATTGAGAGACGAGACTCACGACGTCCGTCGAGCCGCGCACGAGATCGATGAAATCTTGTGGAATCGAGGCCATCTCAGTCGTTGAGCTCCACGACGGTCACGCCGTCTCGGTTCTCGGTCGCGAGTTTCGACACGAGGGAATGGCCGGAAAGCCACTCCCTCAAGGCTTTTCGCAATCTCCCCGTCCCATGGCCATGAATCAGCCGTACCTCCCGGTGCTCGCTCAAAGCGGCATCATCCAGAAACTTGTCGGCCTTTTCGATGGCTTGTTCGACAGTGCATCCTACCAGGTTGAGCTCGCTCGGGACGAGTTTGCTTTCCGGCCGGATCTCCCGGTCCCTACCCGGTGAGCCGGGTCGTGTCGTGCCTTGCTCCTCGGCCAAGGCTTCGAGCCCTGACAGCGGCAATCGCAACTTCTTGTCTCGGACGATGACCTCCGCCTCTTCACCGAGGAGACGGACGATCTGTCCTTCCAGTCCGAAGGAGCTCACGACGACGCGTGAGCCGGCTGCGAGCATTTCGCCGCTCGGCTCGCTCGGGGGCGCCGGACTCACCGCCTCGAGCCTCGTCCTGAGAGGTGCGGTCGCGCGCTCAATCTGCTCGGTCACGTGATTCTCTAGCTCCGCGAGGCGGCTGCGCTGCTCGTTTCTCGAAGCTTCGACTTCAGAGATGGTGCGTTTGGCTTGCGACAAGAGCTCGCGCAACGCCTGCCGGGTGTTGTCGAGCTCGCCTTCGAGGGAGTCTCGGAACGAGGCGACGTGTCTGGTCCTCTCGCGACGAGCCTCGTCTTCCTCGGCCTCGATCCGGACCCGTGCTTCCGAGGCTCGCCGCCTCTCTCGCTCGAGACGCTGGCGCTCCTCGCCCGCCTCGGCCGTATCGGCCTCGAGTCGCTCGACGAGCTCGCCGACCTGGCGCTCTCGTTCACCTTGAAGCTGTCTCGCTCGAGCCACGATCTCTGGAGCCAGACCGAGCCGCTCCGCCATTTCGAAGGCGAGGCTCCTGCCGGCCGCACCCTCCGAGATTCGGAAGGTGGGAGCGTAGGTCTTGGGGTCAAACTCGAACGACGCCGCTTGGACCCCCTCGGTCGTGAGCGCGAAGGCTTTCAGCATCCCGTGATGGGTCGAAGCAAGGACGAGAGCGCCTCGGGCGAGGAAGTGCGCTACGAGCGCCGTTCCGAGTGCGCCTCCTTCGGCGGGATCGGTTCCCGTTCCGACCTCGTCCATGATGACGAGCGCGGGTAGCTCGAGCCCCTCGTCCATGGCGATGACCTTCGCGAGATGTGCCGAGAACGTCGAAAGCGAGGAGCCAATGGATTGGTCGTCGCCGATGTCCGCGAAGACCGACCGGAACACGGTGAAGTGGCTCTCGGACCTGGCGGGGATATGGAGTCCCGATTGCACCATGAGGGCGAGCAGGCCGGCGGTCTTCAGCGCCACCGTCTTGCCCCCGGTGTTTGGCCCCGTGAAAACAAGCGCCCTCACTCCGCCGGACAGCCGGAAACTGGATGGAACGGGCTCGCTCTCGGGCCGCCTCAGACCACACCGCTCCGCGATTGCGGGGATCAGCAGCGGATGCCGGGCCTCCACCACGCGGAGCTCGGGCTCCGTCGTCAAGCTCGGCGCGGCCGCTCCACTGAGCTCCGCGAACCGCGCTTTGGCTTGGATGAGGTCGAGCTCGGCGAGCATGCCCGAAGCGGCTTCAAGCTCGCCGTGCCGCGCAGAGGTACGCTCTGTCAGCTCCAGAAGAATGCGGCGCAGCTCCTCGGCCTCTCGGTCTCGCAGCACGGCGAGCTCGTTGCCTAGCGCAACAGCCGCGAAGGGCTCGACGAAAATAGTCGCACCGCTCGCCGAGGCCCCGTGCACGATGCCGGGAAACAGCGAACGGCACTCGGTTTTGATTGGTACCACCTGTCTTCCGTTGCGCGTCGTGACGATGGCCTCCTGCAGAATCTTGGCGTTGTCCCTCGAAGCCAGGGTGGTCTCGAGTAGGCGCTCGACCCGCGCGCGCAATCGGCGGGCCTGGGATCGGATTCGACCGAGTGCTTTCGAGGCATCGTCGCGGACTTCCACGGCCTCGACGTCGATGATCCTGCGGATCGCCTTCTCGAGCGTCTCTAGATTCGGGAGAGCCTGACCTCTGGCCGCGAGCAGAGGCAACTCGCCGTCTCCCGCGCCGAGGAGCTTTTTGCAGGTCGTCGCGATCGCGGAAAGACGCGCGAGTGCGATGAAGCTCGGAACGTCGAGCGCCCGCCCCTTGATGCCGAGCGTATCGACGGCCTCCTGGATGTCGGGGAGACCGGAAAGGGGGAGTCGTTCGCCGCCCTCATGGAGTCGGCGGGCCTCGCTCGTTTCGGATAGCGCCCGTTCGACCGCCCGGGCGTCAGCGGAAGGGATGAGATTCAGCGCCTGGTGGGCGCCGAGTGAGCTCTCCGTGAGGCTCGCGAGGGCCTCCCTTATTCTGTCGAACTCTAGTACGTTCTCGGCACTGCGGCTTACGTTCATCGACACCGGGCGGAGACCGCCAGGCTCCTTATGCTCTTTTCTACCTGGGACGGCCACAGCAAGACCTCTCGAGCTGAGCGCAACCACCTATGATA
Organism: Candidatus Marinacidobacterales bacterium; assembly: GCA_965247365.1. Taxonomy (GTDB): domain Bacteria; phylum Acidobacteriota; class Vicinamibacteria; order Marinacidobacterales; family SMYC01; genus CBDFHB01. Next base: position 4,982,570 of record CBDFHB010000002.1, on the reverse strand, counting down.
GCACGCGGCGAAACCCATCAGCCAACGTCAGGGATGGCAGATAACGACGTCTCGGCGTTGGAAAAGACTAGCTGGCTGCCGAAAAAGTCATCTCACGCCTCGAGCGGCAACTATGACATCTGCCGCGAAAGAGGCGGAGCCTTCAGCCCGAGCGCAGGGCGAGGCGAAGCCGAGTTTTGCGGCGGGCAGCCCTTCGAAGCAGCCCCGCAAGATCTCATTCTTTCGTCTTGCGGGTCAAAAGCCCCGCGAGATAGCCGGCGCCGAAACCATTGTCGATGTTCACGACCGAGACACCCGGAGAGCAGCTGTTCAGCATCGCCAGCAGCGCTGAGATGCCGGCGAAACTCGCTCCGTAGCCCACGCTCGTCGGCACCGCGATGACTGGCACGTCGGTGAGCCCCGAGACCACGCTGGGCAGAGCTCCGTCCATCCCGGCGACGACGACAAGGACCTCGGCTCGAGCGAGGACGTCCCGATGGGATAGCAGACGGTGCAGGCCCGCGACCCCGACGTCGAACAAACGCTCGACCTCGCTTCCCATGAGCTCCGCCGTGAGGGCGGCCTCCTCGGCCACGGGGACGTCTGAGGTCCCGGCCGAGAGTACCGCGGCGGGTCCGCCGTGAGCGCGCACGCGCTGCCTGACGACGATCGCCCGGGGGGTCTCGTGCCATTCCGCCTCTCCAAGCTCGGAAGCCACTTTCTCGTAGACCTCCTCCGTAGTGCGCGTGACGAGCACGGTATGGCCGTGCTTTGCCATCTTCGCTGCGATAGTGGTGACCTGCTCCGGGCTCTTGCCCGGCCCGAAGATGACCTCCGGAAAACCCCGTCTGAGGCTTCGGTGGTGATCGATCTTGGCGAATCCGACGTCCTCGAAGTCGATGTGGCGGAGGGTCTCGATGGTTTCCTCGATACTCTTGTCTCCTGCCTTTAGAGACGAAAGGACTGCGCGGAGCCGCTCGGGCGTCATGATTCGCGTCAGTCTAGCGAAAAGCGCAGGAAACGGCGAGCTGAACCGGGATCACGAAGGAACGACCGCAAAACGCTAAAGACCAAGAGGCCATAGAAAGGCACATACTCCAGGAGCTTGACCCAGGTGACCTCCTCCCAGGGCTGGCCGGGCGTCGCGAGGTAGGCGGAGTGGTAGGAGAGCCCGACGCTCAGCGTGAGAAACATCCACGAGGCCGTCGGGAAGATTGGCAGGAAAGGCACGACCCAGAGTAGATACCAGGGGTGGGCGGTCGTGGTCAGCATGAGGATGGCTCCGACCGTGAGGTAGGCGCCCGGCAGAGGTGCAGCTCGCAGGTAGACGAGTGTCATTACGAGCGTGACCAAGAGGACGGCCGCGATGAGCTTCGCCGCGTCGAGTGAGTCGGTCAGAGCGTATAAGACGTGGAACAAGCTGTCGTTGCCCCGCCATCGGGTCGTGTATTGATGGAGACCTCGAAACGCCAAGGTGCCAGCCCCGGCGTAGGGTGAAGCAAAGATCAGGAGCGTGAGTGCTGGCGCCCAGACAAAGGCGCGCAAACCGGTAAAGCGCAAGAAGAGCGGCGCGAGGGCGAGCCCGACGATCTTAGCGAGACCGGAAAGCGTGAGTAGGAACATCGAGAGGAGGCCCCTCCGGCGTCGAACCGCCCAAATCGCCGCCATCAGCAAGGCCGCTCCCAGCACGTCGTTGTGCCCACTCGCTGCGACCTCGACGATGGGGAGCGGGCACCAGGCGTAAAGAAGAACTCTTTCGCGCTCGAGTCCCAGCGAGTGCAGAAAACCTGCGAGGAGGGCCATGAGGCCGAAATCGATCAGTACGAAGAAAGCCTTCATCCAGAAGACGCTCTCGGAGACGCCGGTGACGAGGAAGAACGCCATTTCCATCAGTGGGGGATAGACGGTGGGAATCTCCTTGTTGTTGATGCGCTCGTAGTGCTCGTCCCGCAGCGAGACGAGCTCCTCGGCGTCCGGAGCGTAGACGTATGGGTTGATGCCCGCGTGCTGAACCCTGCCGTCCCAGACGTATCGGAAGATGTCGTCGGAAAGGACGGGGGAAGTCGGCAGGAAGAGGGCCCGCATGAGAACCGCGAAGGTCATCACGATTGGAAGGCCGAAACGAGTGTCGCCTCTTCCGCCGAGCACGCGGTAGCTTGCGATGAGCCAAACCACTCCCATCGACAAATAGGAGACGAGATAGAGCGGGTAGGTCGTTTCGCGGCCTACGAAACGCGCGGCGAGACCGGCGAGGGCGAGCTGGACGAGCCCCAGACCAATGAGTCCTCTCGGCATCTTACTAGTGCTCACTCGCGTCATGTCTCAATGCCGTCGCACGCGCGAGCACTAATATTGTGAACGCCTTCATTTGGGCTTTCGGGGACAAGAGTCTACGATATGACGATGTTCTCGCCGGACACATGTCTCCTCATCCTCTATTTCGCCGTGCTCCTCGCGCTCGCGGTCCTGGGAGCTCACCGCTACCTGATGGTGTTCCTCTATTACCGCTATCGTCATCGTCGTCCCGAGCCGAAGGGCCGTTTCGCTTCCTTGCCGGTTGTCACGGTACAGCTTCCCGTCTACAACGAGCTCTACGTGATCGAGCGCCTCATCGACGCAGTATGTCGTCTGGACTATCCGCGCGAGCGCCTCGAGATTCAAGTGCTCGACGATTCGACGGACGAGACATCCGAGATCGCTCGGCGCCGTATCGACTACCACCGGCACAACGGCATCGACATCCAACACATTCATCGCCGGGACCGAACTGGCTTCAAAGCGGGAGCGCTCGCGGCCGGCCTCACGCGGGCGCAGGGAGAGCTCATCGCCATTTTCGACGCCGATTTCGTGCCCGAGCCCAGCTTTCTCGAAGAGGTGGTGCACCAATTCGTCGATCCGAAAGTCGGCCTGGTGCAAGCGCGTTGGGGACATATCAACCAAAACTACTCGCTTCTGACCCGGGTTCAGACCATTCTTCTCGACGCGCATTTTATCCTCGAGCACGGCGGGCGAAACCGCTCGGGCTGTTTCTTCAATTTCAACGGCACCGCCGGCGTTTGGCGCAAGACGACGATTGTGGATGCCGGCGGCTGGCAGCACGACACCCTGACAGAAGACATGGATCTTTCCTACAGAGCGCAGCTGCGGGGCTGGCAGTTCGTATTTCTTCCCGACGTCGTGGCCCCCGCCGAGATTCCGGTCTCGATCAACGCTTTCAAGACCCAGCAGCATCGCTGGTCCAAGGGGTCTATTCAAACCGCGCGGAAACTCTTGCCCCGTATCCTCGCGAGCGCGCTCCCGCTTCGCGTCAAAGTGGAAGCCATCTTTCACCTCACCGCCAATATCGCCTATCCCTTGATGGTGCTCCTCTCGCTCTTGATGTTCCCGAGCATGGTGATCCGTTTCGACATGGGATGGCATGAGATGCTTCTCATCGACGTTCCCCTGTTCTTGGCGGCCACCGTCTCGGTAATGAGCTTCTACATCGTGTCCCAACGAGAGGTCTACACAGACTGGAAGAGCCGGCTAAAAGTGCTGCCGATGCTACTTTCGCTCGGGATCGGTATGAGCTTGAACAACGCCAGAGCGGTGCTCGAGGGGTTGTTCGGCCGCGATGCGAGCTTTGTGAGAACTCCGAAGTATCGGATCGAATCCACAGGCGATCGCTGGGCGCTGAAGAAATATCGCGGTCCGCGCGGTAGGCTCCCTTTCGTCGAGCTCGTCTTCGGCGCTTATTTCACGCTCACCACGGTATACGCCGCGAGTCACCAGATCTTCGGGTCAATTCCCTTCCTCGTACTCTTTCAGGTCGGCTTCCTTTATACCGGCATCCTATCTCTTTGGGAGAGCGGCATTTTGAGTCGGCGCGCTTTCGACGTCCGAAGGCCGGTGGTCGACGGCCACAGTTCCTGAACCCTTTTTGCCGGCAGCGGATTGCTGATAGACTGTGCCGCTGAGCCATGAAAAGGGATCTGCTCTTCTTCGTCTCGGGATTGTCCTTCGGGTTCGCGGCCGGCTACTTCCTGTTTCGTGCCTTGTCACCGGGGCTTTCCAATCCGATCGCGCCCAGCTCACCGGCGGTATCGAGCTCGTCCATCGGACTCGACGATCAGCAGGCGAGGCGCGAGCTCGACCAGGAGCAGGTCGAAAGACTCGAGGCCAGGGCGGAGTCCGAGCCTGACAACCCAGGGCCGCGAGCTGAGCTCGGTCGCCTGTACATGGATGCGGGCCGCTATCCGGAGGCCATCTCCTGGCTCGAGGCCTCAATCGAGCTCGAACCCTCCGATCTTCACGTGCGAAATCAGCTCGCGCTCTGCTTTCTCAACGCGGAGAACCTCGATTCTGCGGTTGCCTCCTATGAGGAGACGCTCCGGCTGGACCCGAACCATCCCGCAAGCCTGCTCTCTCTGGGTAGGATCAAGCTCTACGTTCAGAGGGACATCGAGGGCGGTCTCGCGATGTGGGAGCGGCTCATCGACGTGGCCCCCGGCTCGACCGAAGCGGCCGGCGTGGTCGAAGAGCTCGAGGCCTTGAAGTCAGCGCACCCGGGAAGTTGAGACCGATGGTTCGCTTTTTGTACTTCCTGCTGATTGTGTTCTTGGCCCGGCTCGCGCTGCGTCAGGTCGCTCTGTGGATGAGCGGAAGGGCGCCACGACAGGTGCGTGACTCGCGTTCGGGTCACGCAACCGCCGTCTACAAGGGTGTGATGGTTCGCGACCCCGTTTGCGGTCTCCACCTTCCCGAGGCGCGGGCCATTGTCGAGCATCGGGCAGACGAACGCTACTTCTTCTGTTCCGAACGCTGTCGCGACGCCTTTCAAAGGGCGAGCTAGGGATGGACGACAAGCTCAAAAAGGACCTCTGCGAAGCGGGGCGGCGCCTCTACGCGAACGGTTTCATCGCCGCGATGGAGGGTAACCTCAGTATTCGAACCGGTGAGAACGAAGTCATTGGTACACCAGCGGGCGTCTGCAAAGGTTACCTGACGCCCGAGATGCTTGTGACTTGCGACATGGAGGGTAAGGAGCGCTCGTCGGGTCGTATCTCGACCGAGATTCAGATGCACCTGTCCGTCTATCGCGCGAGGCCCGACGTCAGAGCCGTCGTTCACGCTCACCCGCCCAAGTGCACCGGGTTTGCGGTAGCGGGCGTGCCTCTGAACAGGGCGGTCCTCGCGGAGGTCGTTGTGACCCTCGGGTGCGTTCCGCTGGCCGATTACGCGACGCCATCCACCAAGGAGCTCGCGGAGTCCGTCGATCGACTCGTGCGCACCTCGGACGGCGTCCTGCTCTCGAACCACGGAGCGCTCACCGTAGGGCGGGATATCCTCGACGCGTACTACAAGATGGAGGTGATCGAGCATTTTGCCGAGATAACTCTAATCTCGCGCCAGCTCGGTGGCGAGCGGCTCCTTCCGCGGAGAGAAGTCTCGCGCCTGCTCGATCTGCGCCAGAAGGTCTATCGGCTCGAGGGGCCGCCGGGCGGCGACGCCTGTCCCGTTCCCGCGGAAGCTGTCGGCAATGGCGACGAAATGATCCAACTCACTCGGGGCGAGCTCGTCACGCTTATATCGGATGCAATTCGTGAAGTCAGTGGAAACTAGCAAAGATGTTTTTTCGATAACTGGGAGGATTCATGGCGGATTCTATTGGTGAAGCATTGGGCATGATCGAGACCAAAGGTCTCGTCGCGATGATCGAAGCCTGTGACGCGATGGTCAAAGCGGCGAAGGTGACCTTGATGGGCTACGAGAAAATCGGAGCGGGCTATGTGACGGCGATCGTCCGCGGCGACGTGGCGGCGTGTAAAGCGGCCACCGACGCGGGCGCGGCTGCGGCGCGACGTGTCGGGGAGCTCGTCTCGGTGCATGTCATCCCGCGGCCCCACGGGAGCCTCGAAGACCGGCTTCCGATCGGCAAGACCAACAGCAAGTAGCGGAAGTCGACATCGCCCTAGGAGGGGCTTCGAAGCGGCATGATACTCGGCAGAGTGGCGGGCACCGTCGTGGCGACGCGCAAGGACGAACGCCTCGAAGGATTCAAGCTCCTCGTCGTCCAGGCTGTGGGACCGGACGGTCAGCGGAAGGACAACTATGTCATTGCCGTCGATACCGTCGATGCGGGGGTTGGGGATCTCGTCCTCGTCATCTCCGGTAGTTCCGCCCGTATGGCTTCGGGCTGCGCGGACCGCCCGGTGGATGCCGCGATCGCCGGTATCGTCGACGAGGTCGACATGCCTCTCGGCGGGGACAGCCGATAAGGCCATGTTTCTCGCCGAGGTCGTTGGGAACGTCGTAGCCACGCTCAAGGATCCCGGTCTAGAGAGTCGAAAGCTGCTCGTCATCCAACCGGTGACATCCTCCGGCTCTCCGGACGGAGCACCACTCGTGGCCCTGGACGGCGTCGGCGTCGGGGTGGGTGAACGGGTGATCTATGTTCGCGGCAAAGAGGCCGCCTTTGCATTTCTTCCCGATCGTGTTCCCGCGGACGCGAGTATCGTCGGCAAAGTGGATCTAGTGAACGAGCGAACACGGAGCGAATCTACCCAGGCACGTCGAAGGAGCGGCTCGTGATCCACGGCGAAGTGACGGGCTCGCTCGTTGCGACCGTGAAACACTACAAGCTCGAGGGTCGGAAGCTCTTGATGGTGCAGCCCCTCGGAATCGACGAGCGACCTCGAGGTAAAGCGGTGCTCGCCGTCGATGGTGTTGGTGCCGGAGAGGGAGATCGTGTGCTCGTCGTTCAGGAAGGCCGTTCCGCCTCCATGGTGTCCGACCGCCTCGAGAGTCCCCTCGACGCGGCTGTTATCGCCGTCGTCGACCACGTCGAGCTTGAGGCAACGTGATTCATCGCGACGACGTCAGACGGCTCGTTCGGGAAGAGCTGGAAAAGCGCCTCGCTCCTGGGGGCCGACCGCGAGCTCACCTCCACTCTGCCCTGCTCGAGATCTACCACGGGCCCGAGTGTAGCGAGGACCTCGACTTTCCCATCCGAGAGAGTTGCGTGATCGAGCCCGACCGCCCCTGCTACAACAGCGGTTACTGCAAGAGGCTGGGCTATTGACGGTACTTTCTTAAACGAGAGGCACAGAGCGTTTCGGGAGCCGGGGCTCTTGGATGCGGTGACTTCGCGTGGAACAAATTCATGCCGCGCACGATTCTTCACGTGGATATGGACGCCTTCTATACCTCCGTCGAGCAGCGTGACAACCCCGAGTATCTAGGAAAGCCAGTCATCGTAGGAGCGGATCCCAAGGGCGGGATGGGCCGTGGCGTGGTGGCCGCGGCGTCGTACGAAGCGCGCAGCTTCGGAGTTCACTCGGCGATGCCGATCGGTCGCGCGTACCGTCTCTGTCCGGGAGGCGTCTATCTTCGTGGTGACATGAAGAAATACGCCTCGACCTCGAAGCGGATCATGTGGATCCTCCACTCCTACACCGATTTCGTCGAACCGATTTCCATCGACGAGGCGTTCCTCGACGTGAGCGCGATTGCGGCCCTCGACAAGGGCGTCGGCCTGGCCCGAGAGATCAAGGAGCACATCTGGGCCAGCGAGAAGCTCCGTGCTTCCATCGGTGTCGCGTCGAACAAGTTCCTCGCAAAAATTGCCTCGGACCTAGAAAAGCCTGACGGGCTCGTCGCGGTACCGGTGGGAGGGGAGCTCGATTTCTTGAAGGAGCTTCCGGTGAGGAGGCTTTGGGGCGTGGGTCCCAAGACGGCCCAGCGGCTGCACGAGAAGGGGTTTCACAAGATCGGCGACCTCTGGAAGACCTCGCCGAAGGAGCTTCGTCTCGGAAAGCTCGGGGGTCACCTTTGGAAGCTCTCTCGAGGTATCGACGACCGCGACGTCGTGCCACATCATGAGGCCAAGTCCATCGGTCACGAAACAACGTTTGCGGAGGACATCTCCGACCCGGACCTCGTTCACAAGACGCTCTTGAGACTCGCCGATGCCGTCGCGGTGCGCCTGAGGAAACACGGAGTTCGGGGGAGCACTGTGACGCTCAAGTTTCGCGATGAGCGGTTCGTTACCGAAACCAGAGCCAGAACGCTGAGGGATCCGATTGATGACGCCGGAGAAATCTATCGTACGGCTTTGGCGCAGCTCGACCGAGTCGAGGCCCGGGGTCGCAAGGTAAGGCTCCTCGGCATAAGCCTCTCCAACCTGACCCTAATGGGAGCGCCTCGTCAGCTGACGCTCTTCGGCAGAGAAGAAAAAGACGACAAGCTGAGCCGCGCTCGGGACAGGCTCGAGTCCAGGTTCGGCAAGGGTAGTGTGGCTCGCGCCTCGCTGCTGAAGGAAACGAAGCTCCACCCTCTTGCGCCGTCGGGTACCGACGACTCGCGCGAGTGAGGCTACAATGGGGACATCATGGAACGACTGAACAAGAAGCTCGCGATCATCGGACTGGGCAAGCTCGGGGGAATACTCGCACAAGCCTTTCTTGCGAGGGGGCTTTTCGCGCCGTCCGAGCTCGTGGCGACGGTGCGACATCGTGACCGTGCCGAAGAGCTCGACGGCGAGCACCCCTTCCGCGTCCATACGGACAACGGCGTGGCGGCCGAGGAGGCGGACATCGTTCTCCTTTGCGTGAAGCCGCAAATGATGGACGAAGTCTGCAAGGGCATCAGCCCGAGCGTCACGAAGAACAAGCTCGTGATCTCCGTTCTGGCCTCGGTTCCGACCCTCGCCATCGAGCGGTACTTCTCGCCTGACAATCCAGTCGTCCGCGCGATGCCGAATACTCCCTGCTCGGTCGGCGCCGGGATGACGGTTCTGTGTCGGGGCAAGGCGGCGATGGATGAGCACCTCGAGATGACGGAGCAGCTCTTCGACACCGTCGGCCGCACCGTGGTCATGGACGAGAAGCACATGGACGCGGTGACCGGCCTCTCGGCGAGCGGTCCCGCATATATCTACGTCATTCTCGAGTCAATCGCGGAGGCCGGGGTGAAGATGGGCCTTCCCAGGGACGTGGCGACGCTTCTAGCGGCTCAAACGACGATGGGAGCGGCAAGGCAGGTGCTGTCCACCGGCGCGCATCCAGCCGTTTTGAAGGACGAGGTGACGACGCCCGCAGGTTGTACCATCGACGGTCTGCTCGAGCTGGAAGAGGGAAAGCTCCGTGTGACGCTCATCAAGGCCGTGGTCAAAGCGGGGGAGAGGGCGAGAGAGCTCTACGTCGATCCGACGAAAAAGCCGTGAAAACCCTGACTATTCCAACGCAAAGGCGCATAGACGCAAAGAGTCCGACCTAGGGGCGTTTTATTCCGGAGCCTCTGTTTCGACTAGACCGAAGAGGGTTTCGACGGCGGCCCAGGCAGCAGCGGAGACTCGAAGGGCCACGTCGTCTCCGTCTCGCTGAACGAAGACCGACTCGCCGATCGGCTCGCCAACGTGGATCGTTTCCTCCCGCTCCGGCGAGTCTGACCAAACGGTCACGTTGATGGAGGGGTCGCGGAGCGCGAGCTCGTCGAGCAAAGGCTCCTCCACGAGCTCCTCGGCGCGCACCCCGCTCATCTCGAAGAGCAGATCTTCGACCGGAGACCAACTCGCCTCACCGACAGCGGCTTCGATGTCGAAGCCGCCGTCCGGCTTACTCCTCAACTGCACCCGGACTCGACGGACCGTGCTCGTGGTGTATTCGAAGAGCCTTGCGAAACGATAGGCGCTGGCCCCCCTTTTCAAAACCTCCACGAGGGCGCCGTCTAGAAGGAACACTGGCCTCGCGGGCGCTCGCGCGTAGAAATCGATGCTGCTCTCCTCGCCCACGTGAATTTCGAGCGGGGAGAGAGATTCGTCGACCCACTCGACGCGCAGCGCTCTGAGGTGCGGCTCGAGCCCGAGGGACACGAGGTCTTCGCTTGTTTCCGAAATGATATCTCTCATCTGCGCGCGTCGGAATCGTGAGACGAGTCCCTCGACTTCGAAACCATCCGCGCGAACCCTCGTCTCGCCCGAGACGAACCAGAGCCCCAGGCTGTTCTCGAGCACGAGCCTCCCCTCGGGTCTTTCGATCTCCACACGGATCGGCATCACGTCCTGCGCGTAATCGAAAATCCTCTTGTCCCGAAGGTCCCAGACCGTTTTTCTGAAGTTCAAGGACAGGTGCCGCGCGACGACGAGAATCTCGTCTTCGCCGGAGCGACGGGCGTACTGGGTCGTTCCCGTTGGTGTGTCCGTGCCGAACTGGAGCCCCCCTTCGTCCCCTTCCGAGACTCGAAACCTGACTTCGAGGACGGGATCGTCGAGCCCGAAGTTCTCGAGCCCTAGCTCGGCGACGCTTCCGACGGCGCGGTCGAGCTCCGCCGTCGCGAGATTCTGCAGCAAGAGAGAGATTTCCTTCTCGTCGGCCACGACCGATATCGGTGCGGACAGGTGCCAGTTCTCATCCGTCTTGTCTACCACGACGGTATCCTCGCCCCGCGTCCAGATCTCGATGCGGTCGATCGAGGCTTCTTCGACCTGAAACAGTGGGTCCGCGCGCTCCTCTTCGAGTGGGTCTCGCTCGAAAAGATAGATGTAGCCGACAAGAAGGAGGAGCACGGCGGCGACGACGAGAGTCGAGCGCTTCAAGGGACCCGTCTACCTGCGGCTCCACCAGACGGAGATGCCCGTAACGAGCACGATCCCGGGGATGATGAGGAAAGAGAGAAAGAAGACGTTCGCCTGTTGCTGGGGTGTGAGGAAAATGCGCCGGTCCTCCGGCTCTCGCGGGCGGATCGCAATGAGATCCTCGTCCTGCACGATCCAATTGACCATGTTGAGAAACAGATCGGCGTTGAGAACGGGAGCCGCGGCGAGATCGTTCGACACGAAGTCGGAGTCTCCCACCACCACGACGCGCGCCTCTGCGCTCGAGGTGGCGCCCTCTGTGGAGGGGACCCTGGTCAGCGCGACGGCCAGCGTGAGCGGGCCGCGCAGCTGATCCGGTGCCGGCCCCATGCGCTCACTGAGCTCATCGAGGCGAGTCTCCCCCCAGCTTTCCGAGTCGGCCGTCGAAAAGAGCGCTTCGACGCGGGTCCCCTCGTCGAGATCTTCCGCCGCCGCGACACTACGGACGAAGGGGAAGACGCTCATCACGTTGCCGAAGCTCTCGACGATCGGATGTCGGCCGTAGTTTCTCACCACCGGACTAACCGCCGGCATGCTGTAGGCGTCGACGACGACGTTCTCTTCGAGCACGACCCCCAGCTCGAGCAGGAAATCCGAGATATTCGCGGTGGCGCTTTCCTGGGTCGGGTCGATCAGGAAAATGGCCTTGCCGCCGGAGCGGATATAGCGGTCGAGTGCCTGGAGCTCTTCGGGAAGGAAGTCGGTGCGCGGTCCCGCAACGACGATCGCATGGGCGTCATCCGGAATCCGCATCTCATCGTCGACGACGGAGCGTGCGATCAGAAGCGACGCCGTCTCGTAGGTCGAATCCTCCAGACGGCCGGCAATGATGGACAAGCCGCTCGCGCCGTCGTTTCCGGCGAGCTGCTTTTCCTGGTGCCCCTCCGAGAAGTACAGCTTCTTCGTCTCGTGTTTCAGAGCCCGAATGAGGGCGTTGGTAATTTCGGGCTCCGTCGCGGCCGTCGCCCGCTGCTGCCTTTCCCCCGCGACGACGAGCACCGTTCCGAGCGCGATGCCCGGTTCGGTGGGCCTTTGATAGGCGAGAGCCCGCTCTGGCTGCCTTTCGGGATCGATGGTCTCGGTTCGGACGCGGCCGCTCGCGTCGCCGTAGAGTTTCAGCAGATCGCGGGCAAGAACCGCGGCCCCCGAGGTGGGACTGTCGAGCAGCAGGATCTCCACGTCTCGGTCGAGCTCACCGAGAATCTTCATCGTTTGATCGGAGAGCGTGTGCTGTTTGGCGGCGGTGAAGTCCCACTGCCTGGCGTGACGATCCGCGATGTAATTGACGGCGACGAGGATCCCGACCACGATCAAGACGAGTAGCGTCGTATTCGCGCCCGCTCTGGCACCGCGACGGGAGAAAAAGGACGAGAGCGAATCCCACTCCTGGACGATATAGACGAGAACGAGCATCAGGCCCGTGACGAGAAAGGAAGCCCAATACCCTTCACGTCTCGGCTGCGTGGCCCATAGGAAGGTGCCGGCGGCGAGAAAGCCGAGGCCGAGCGAGCCCAGATAGGGAACGAGTTTTCGCATCTCAGCCTCGCCACCGACGGGAGTCGATGGACTGCGTAGAGAGAAAGAGACCGAGTGCGATGAACGAGAGGTAATACACGACGTCGCGGGTGTCGACGACGCCCTTGGCAAACTCCTCGATATGTCCCGTCACCGAAAGGTAGGTGACGGCACCGGCCGCCATCCCGGCCCAGCTTTCCGCGTATTCGATGAGCCAGAGGAAGAGGAACGTCCCGAAGGACAGGAAGCCGGCAATGACCTGATTCTTCGTCAGGCTGCTGAAAAAGAGTCCGAAGGAGATAAAGGCCGCGCCGAGAAGAACGAGGCCGAGGTAGCCGACGACGATGGGCTTCCACTCGGGGTCGCCGAAGAAGAAGAGGATCCCCATATGGGCGACCGTGAGCGCGAGCATGGAGGCGTAGAGAGTCAGCGCGCCGAGGAACTTGCCGGCGACCAATTGGAAGTCCGTGATTGGCGAGGTCAGCAGGAGCTCGATGGTGCCCGAGCGGAGCTCTTCCGCGAACGAGCGCATCGTGATCTGTGGAAGCAGAAACAAAACGACGACCGTGGCGCTGTGGAACAACCAGCGAATCAGGTCCGCGTTCAGGTTCAGAATCTCGGTCTCTCCGAAACCCGTCCCCATGCCGCGCTGAATGAACAGGTAGAGGTACTCGTAGAAGAAGTAGCCGTAGAGAAATATGAAGGAGGCCAGAACGACGTAAGCGATCGGAGTGGAGAAATAGGCCTGGATTTCGCGTCGCGTGACCGCCCAGACGTTGTTCAAGATACCCCCTCCTCCGACGAGATGACGCGCAGATAGACTTCTTCGAGACTCAGACCCGCCTGTCGCAGTTCCAGTAGGCCATAGCCAGCTCCAACGAGAGACGAGGCAACCTTTCTCCGAACGTCGGCACCCTCCGCGACCTGTAACCGATATGCGAAAGTTTCGTCGCGAGTGAGACGCGAGACAACCTCGATGACTCCCGGGATCACAAGGAGCGCGCTTCGCACGTCCTGCTCGGGTCCCACCACGGTCGCTTCGAGACTCGTACCCTTTCGGTACCTTTCCGTGAGACTCTCCGCCGTGCCTTGAGCCACGAGCCGGCCACCGCTGATGATGGCGACGCGCTCGCAAGTCATCGCGACCTCGGGAAGGATGTGGGTCGAGAGGATGATCGTGTGATCGCCCGCTAGCTCTCGAATGAGCTCACGGGTCTCGTTGATCTGTTGCGGGTCGAGTCCTGCCGTGGGTTCGTCGAGGACGAGGACTTCCGGATCGTGCACGAGGGCCTGTGCGAGCCCGACACGTTGCCTGAACCCCTTCGAGAGTTTGCCCGTGAGCTGGTCCGTCACCTCTCCGAGAGACGTTCGCTCGATGGCTCGCTCGACTCGAGAGTTTCTCTGTCTCGGTTCGACCCCCTTGATACGCGCCACGAAATCCAGGTAGTTTCGAACACTCATCTCTGGATAGATCGGGGGAATCTCCGGCAAATAGCCGATCTTTCTCTTTGCCTCGAGCGGCTCTTTCAGGACGTCGCAGCCCGAAACGATCGCCGTGCCGGCGGTCGGCGGGATGAAGCCGGTCACGATGCGCATGGTGGTCGTCTTGCCGGCACCGTTGGGCCCGAGAAAACCCAGGATCTCTCCCTTCTCCACCCTGAAGCTCAAGTCTCGGACCGCGGTGAAGCGGCCGAAATTTTTCGTCACTCCCGAGACCTCGATCACACCGAACCTCCCCTTTCCATTGCCTGGAGTATAATCGCCGCGAAGCCGGAGGTCCTCTCGGTGGGCGTTGCGATCGAGGCCGCCGCCGCTGTCATCCTGTGAGTGATTGCATCTACGATTCGTAGATGAAAGCGATGAATGGTATTGAAACGGATGATCGCCTGTCAAACCCGTCTGTTCGGTTGCCTCCTACAAGCCGGTCTTCTCTTCGCCGTGGGTTGCGGCGAATCGGAGAGCGAAGCGGTGGCCGAGGCCCTCACCTTGACGGATGTCGCCGCCTATTGGGCCGTTCGCGGGAAGGACAGCGAGCAGAACAACTTCATCAATCCCGTCGCGCGTTTTCGCATCAAGAACGGATCGCAGAAAGAGGCGGACTACGTTCAGGTGATGGCGATTTTCAAACGCGAGTCGTTTCCGGACGAGCCCTGGGGCACCGCCTTTCTCTATTCGATCTCGGACGAGCCGATATCGCCGGGCCGGGAGTCCGGTCTCCTGACCCTTCGGTCCGATACCTACTTCATCTCGAAAGACGCACCCGAGCAAATGTTCCACAACGAAAAGTGGGAGCGCGTGTTCCTGGAGATCTTCGTGCGCGTGGGCCCATCGAGCTGGAAATCGGCGCTAGAGCTCGAAGTGCCGAAAAAAATTGGCGCTCCCGGGCTCGAGAAGTTTCTGAAGCCAGCAGAAGAAGAGCTCTAGCGGGGAGCGAACTCGTCTAGCCGAGCGACCACCAAGATCGCTGTTCGCGAACCGCAAAACAACCGATCGACCGAATAGAAATCTTCTGTTGAGCGTCCGCGGCGGCTGTGATAGCGTCTACCTCCGGACGGAGGTATAAGGAAAAGTACTATGGCACATCCGGAGATATCTCAGATGCGTGTCGGGGCTTCGGTTCCGCTATCGTTGGGAAGGAGCGCGCGAAGCGTGTCGAAGGAAGTGGGCTCTGAGTCGAAGGCTGTTTCTGAGTTTTCGGTAGGGGAGCAAATTCGCGAGGTTCGAAAGGCTAAACGCATTCGCCAGAAGGTCTTGGCGCGCATGGTGGGGATCTCTCCTGGCGCTCTGACGAACTTCGAGAAGGGTCGTCGCCGTATCTCTCTGGATTGGCTTCAGCGAATCGCCGAGGCTCTCGACACGCCGATGGCCTATTTCCTACCGGACGAAAAGGAGCAGAATCGAGCGACTCCCGGCGATCCCCGGGAGCGTCGCTTGCTGGTCGCCTGGCGTGACCTCTCCAAGAACGAGGCGCTCAAGAGCGATTTCCTTCGACTCATGGAGCATCTCGGCCAACCGAGGGGCATTCGCAGGGCCAGGAAGCGCGCGTCATAGCCCGAACCGGAGGAGCCTATTCGGTTATCTCGGCAGATAGTGTGATGAAGCGCTCGAGGTAGCTCTGTAGTTTTCCCTTTGCCTCGTCACTGACGCCGACGAAAGACAGACCCGCACCAATGGGTTTGTTCTCGGCATCGAGCTGTTGCCACACCGCTTGCGCCTTGATCTGGCACTCGCCAACCCCCCACGGAAGCAGCAGGAAGATCTCCAATGTGGATTCCGTGGCGGGTGGATCCTCGACGGCGAGGAAGGCGCCGCCGAGACTGACGTTGATCAAGTAGCCTTGTTGGCGTTCGCCGTCTCGTTCGACTTCGGCACGGATAATCGTTGGGGCCAGGCGCGGATGCGCCCGAGACTCTGTCGCGACCGTTTCACTCATCGTCGTAATCCTTCGTTGCGGAGTTTTCTGTCCTCTCCCCATAGAAGCAAGAACCACGCCACCGCTCGGACCTGCAGCCGCGAGTGGTCGGCAAGTCGTTCGAAGAGTGGCCGTTGTTCCGCGCGGGGGGTTTTTGGACGCCGCGAGAGGTTGGGGTCTGGTGTGGTCTCGAAGCTACACCTTGGCGTGGGGGTCGAAGAGCTTTCTGTGCTCGTCGAGAGCGAATCGGTCGGTCATGCCGGCGATGTAGTCGCAGACGACTCGAGGAACGCCTTCCGCCTCGATCCGAGCCGCGACGTGAGGCGGTAGTTGCTTCGGGTTCGACGTATATCCGTGAAAGAGCTCGCCCACGACTCGCTTGGCTTTTTCCGCCATCCGCACGACGCGGTAGTGGCGGTAGAGGTTCACGAAAAGAAAGCGTTTCAGGCTCGCTTTTTGCCGCTCCACTTCACTGGTGAAACCGACCAAGCGGTCCGGACAGCGACGCACGCCGTCTGCGGAGTCGACGCCCGTCGCCGCGAGCCTCCTTTCGGTCTCGTGCACGAGATCCGTCGTGAGGTGGTTGATGATGCGACGGATGGCGACTCGAATCCGGACCTTGCGACTCTCGCCCGGGTGGGCGCGACAGGCTTCGCCGAAGCGCTCGTTCCAGAGCTCGACCTCTTCGAGCGCTTCGAGCGTCAAGAGCCCCGACGTCAGACCGTCTTCGAGATCGTGATTCGTATAGGCGATCTCATCCGCCAGGTCGACGAGCTGCGCCTCGAGGACGGGGTGGGGCGCACCCGCAAACTCGTCCGGCGATCCCTCGTCGGCCGAAGGCGAGTGTTTGAAGATCCCTTCGCGGACCTCGAAAGTCAGGTTGAGCCCCGGAAACGCGGGGTAGCGGCGCTCCAGGTGATCGACGATGCGCAGAGACTGCATGTTGTGCTCGAAGCCGCCGTGCTCTTTCATGACGGAGTTCATGACGTCCTCGCCGGCGTGGCCGAATGGGGTGTGGCCGAGGTCGTGAGCGAGAGTAACCGCTTCCGTGAGATCTTCATTGAGCCTCAGAAAGCGGGACATCGTCCGCGCGATTTGGGCCGCTTCGAGAGAGTGTGTGAGCCGAGTGCGGTAGTGATCGCCCTCGTGATTGACGAAGACCTGCGTCTTGTACTCGAGCCTTCGAAAGGCAGTGCTGTGCACAATCCGATCGCGGTCGCGCTGGAAGGCGGTTCGAAAGACGTGCTCCGCCTCCGCGTGGCGGCGTCCTCGCGACTCAACGCTGCGTGCGGCGTAGGGCGCGAGAACGCTCGTCTCGATGTCTTCGAAGAATCCTCGATCGGGCATGGGACTATTTCCTCCTTCGAGGCTAACGTCCGTTGGCCGCGCGTGTCAAAGCCGGCAAAAGAAAAGGGGTCGGACCCGATGTCGAGGCCGACCCCTCTTCGTGCCTACGATAGGAGGGAGCCCGGGCTTCCGAACTGGGCCATTTCCCAATCCGGAAGCCTCCGGTTAGTAGACAATTTATGGAATAGCAATTGATATGCACCTTGTTCCCGGAACTTTTTATTCCGTTAAATATATATAAGTAAAGGAGTTAAGAGAGTGCTTGTCGCGCGAAGTGAAGGCGCCGTCTGTAAAAATTCTTTGCATGGCGTGAAGAAAGCTTGGCGGCGGCGGGACGGGCCTCCCTACAACAGTTTTTATCCCACGCCCCGGGGGTTTTCACCACGCGGGGGTCCGTTCTCGCCTTACTGAGACAACTCGCTGACTCGTCGGGCCTTATCGCCTGCTCCCTGGTGAGACGGCGTTTACAAGGGCGTCGAACTCACTCGAGCCCCTCGAAAGCCCCACACTCTCGCAAACGACCCTTCCTTCTAGCGTTTTGAGTAACTAGTTATCAGTCAACTACTTGCGCAGGCAACGGTCATGGAATGCACCTTGCTAAATGAGTGGCAGAGCAGCCGCGTGTCAGCGGGCTCGACAGCTTTTTGTGGACAAGTCTTGGGAGGATACCAATGAACGCCAACCCAAAGCGCGACTTCGACGCGGGGTTTTCTCTGATCGAGATCATGATCGCAATCGCCATCACGATGATCGTCATGACCTCGGTCTTTCTGCTCCTGAACAAGGGGCAGGAGAGCTTCCGGCGTGAGCCCGAAGTTTCCGACATGAACGCCAACGCTCGATTCGGCATCGACCGCATCAGCCGAGACTTGACCGTTGCGGGATACAACACGCCGGGGAACATGGCGATCATGTGGCTCGACGGTGGTGGGATCAATCCCGCCAATCCCGATGAGCTGACCATCATCTACGCCGACCCAGAGATTCCGATCTCCCGTCCGAAGCCCTGCACAGCCAAAGGCGGCGGGCCCTGCAATACCATCGGAACGTCCTCCGTTCTCAATATCGACCCGGAAAGCTTCTACCCCATGCCGGGGGACTTCGAAAAGGCGTACAAGGAGGGCATGGTCTTGCTCGCGATCCAGGGGCCGAACGGCAATCCGGCCTGCGATAACGTCGCGCCGGGCATCTTCCCCTTCGAGCTGACCCAGCCCCCCAAGTGCACGAATGCTGGAGGCGCGAAGAACGGTCCAGCCGGCTGTGCCACGCTGAATCTGAATCACAACCCTGGGAAGGGCAAATCGGGTATCAATCTGCCAGGTGGCTTCCAGAACGACGTGAGTGTGGACTGCGCCATCATCGGTTTGTTCCACATCATTCAGTATCGTATCAATCCGCTGCCTCCAGCGGTGAGTCCCTCGCTCGAGCGCCGCGACCTCGCTTTCGCAGAGCCCTGGACTCCAATTTCGGCGAATATCGAGAACCTCCAGGTTCAGTACAATCAGGGTGTGGCGGTCGACAACTTCAGGGACGTGCCGCAGTTCGTTCCCATGGGCAATGATCCGGATACCTGGATCACGAGGGTCCGCTTCACGGTGGCCGGTCGCAGCGACAGCACGAACCTCCAGGGTGGCAGTCAGGGCGTCTTCGCGGCGGAGGACACGCATCTGAGGCGCTCCTTCACGACGACGATGAGCCTGCGCAATCAACTCAATCAGGCGCAGCAGAAGTCCTTCGAACTGGGTCTGGACGGTTATAACTAGGGCTCGGTGGGCGCGTAGTAGCCGAGCTTCGTTCTCACGAGCAGGTTCGGATAGCCCGTCTGAACCACCACCCGGCGCCACGAGCCGTCGCGCTTCGGGTTGTTCGAGATGTAGCCGATGTTGTATTGACTCTTGAGTTCGGCGGCGATGCGCCCGTAGACCGACGCGAGCTCGCCGATCTCTTCCGGGAAGAACCATTGGCCACCCGTCTCCTCGGCAAGCTTCTTCAAGACGTGCTCCGCTTCTGAGAAGGCTCGACTTCGCTTCGAGCCCTGACGCCTCAGTGAAATGGTATAGATCGTTACATCGGTGTCCTTGGTGAGCTCCATGACCTGCTCGAAGGTCACGAGAGAGCTCGTATCCTCCCCGTCGGATAGCACGACGATGGCCTGACGACGGATGTCCTGCCGGCGCCGCGTCAGGTTCTTGAGCGCGATATAGAGAGCGTTGTAGAGACTCGTCGTACCACCCGCCTGCGTCATCCGGATGGCGCGTCGGAGCTTGTCGATGTCCGCCGTGAACGGCTGCAGCACGTGCGCCTTGCTGCCGAACTCCACGACTTCCGTGAGGTCGTCGTCTTTCATCTGCGCGACGAAGTTGACCGCGGCCTCCTGAGCGAACGTCATCTTCTCGTCCATGCTCGCGCTCGTATCTACCAGGAGCACCATGCGAATGGGAAGGTCCTCTCGGGAGAAGACCGATATGTCCTGTGAAATACCGTCCTCGAACACGGAGAAGTCGTCCTGAAGGAGATCGGTCACGAATCGATTACCCGTGTCCGTCACGGTCACGTTGAGCGAAATGAGATCGACGGTCACACGGAACTGATAGCGATCGCTCTGCTCTTGGGTAAGCCCGGACGTCTGGGGTATCGCAAGGAGAAGCGCCGCTAGAAGAAAGGGGTGAAATCGTCTCCGTGTCACGGGTCGCTCGAGAGATACGTCGGCCATGGCTGCGCTCCGAACCCAATATAGCCTTATACTTTGCGAGTGGCTAGCTCCGATGCCGGGAACACGACGCGCCGGGCGGCAATTCTCACCATTAGCGACGGAGTCGTCTCGGGAGCGCGCGAAGACCGCTCCGGCGAAGTCGCGGCCGAGGAGCTTCGCCGACTCGGCTTCGAGGTGGTCGAGCGGGCCGTCGTTCCCGACGAGGCCGTCCGGATCGCGGCCAGGGTCGCTGAGTGGTCGAGCGCGGCTAGCGTCGAGTTGATCCTGACTACCGGAGGCACGGGCCTCGGTCCGCGGGACGTCACGCCGGAAGCTGTATCACCCTTGCTCGATCGCGAGATTCCCGGATATGGAGAGCTGCTCAGGAGTAGCGGTCTGGCTCACACGAAGATGGCGGTGCTGTCCAGGAGCCTCGCGGGAACGATTGGAGGCACCCTCGTGCTCGTTTTGCCGGGTAGCCCCAAGGCGGTGGCCGAGGGACTCGAGGTGCTCGCACCCACGCTGCCGCATGCCCTGGACCTGCTGCGGGGAAAAACCCACCATTTTTGACGTCGCCTCCGTCTTGCCATCCAGGTGTTGTCAAGAGCCTCGAGCGGCGATAGGATGGCGCCGGAACGATGGTGCCGGAAAAATCGTTCGTGGGCGGGAACGCCCAGGTCGAAGGGAGACGGACACCATCGATGTCGACGCCCTCCAGACGGCGCCACGAGAGATTCGAAGCCATCGGGGATTGCTTCGCTGAAATCGGTAACGGGCGGGAAGGCTCGGTCCTGAATCTCAGCGTGGGCGGCATGCTCCTGAGGCTTCATCGGGGGCTGACGCCGGGCTCATCCTACGTCGTCAAGCTTCTTTTCGATCGACAGGTCGCGGTCGTCGAGGCCCGAGTCGTTCGCATCGATCAGTTCGACGAGGAGAGTCTCACTGGCATGGAGTTCATCGACATGTCCTCGGAGGATAGGGCCCGCCTGAGGGGATTTCTGCGACGATAGCTTCCCCACTGGCTCAGCTTCCACCGAAGCTTGCCGGTCTCGATTCCCCACGTTATAATGACTGGTTTCTGGCGTTTACAGAGAAGCGATTCAAGAGAATGAAGAAAACCGAGCTCGGACAGCACAAGAAGGCCCTTCTCGCGAAGAAAGGGGATCTAGAGCGATCCATTGGTGGCAAGGGCATCCTCGTCGGCGAATCCAGCACGGACGGCCACGGTGACTTCGCCGACCGATCCGCCGCGGCCAACGAGGAAGAGATTAGCATTCAGTTGAAGCAGACGGATGCCAAGCTTCTTCGAGCCATCGAGAATGCTCTGCAGCGGGTCGAAGCGGGTACCTACGGCGTCTGCGTCGACTGTGACGAGGAAATCTCTCAGGCACGCCTGAAAGCGGTGCCGTGGACGAAGGTCTGCATCAGCTGCAAGGAAAAGCAATACTCTTGAGCTTCCCGCTCGTTGACGGTGCGAGCCAAATTCCAATGGGACGTCTCGGAGAGGCCGAGGAATTTGGCTCGGTGGTGTTTTTTTTATACTCCGAGCGCGCGAGCACCGTCACTGAGAGCACCCTCCAGGTGGGCTCGGTCTCGAGAAGAGCCTTCTGTAAGTCCTTGCTTTTCAGCCGTTAAGCCATCGCTTGCCGCATCCTCTTTCCTTGACAACAATGGGGGCCGGTGCTATAAAATGCGACTCGTTTTGAAGCGCGGAACGGAACCAAATCGGCTGTTCCGTTCGAGCCGTTTCATCTCTCTCTTTTTGCCAATTGCGAGCTTTCAATCGTGAGTGAACTGTTCTGGCTCATTCCGCTCATCCCCGGCATCGGGGCTCTGATCATCGGACTCTCCGGGTTGTCGGGAAGGCCGCTTCCGCGGCCCGCCGTTCACGGCGTTGCCTGTGGTGTCGTCGCGCTCTCCTTTCTCATCGCGCTCGGATGCTTCTTCAGCGTCTTCGTGCCGGAAGGCGGGGAAGCGGTACTGGAGTACACGGCTTTCACCTGGATCCCGGGCACGAGCGCCCTCCAGGCGGACGGCAGCACCCAGGATTTCGTGGCCGAGTGGGGCTATCGACTCGACTCGCTCTCGCTGGTGATGGTCCTGGTCGTGACGGGCATCGGCCTTCTGATCCACATTTACTCCATTGGCTACATGAGCCATGACGCCGGCTATTGGCGCTTCTTCACCTACCTCAACATGTTCACGTTCTTCATGTTGAACTTGGTGCTCGGCTCGAATTTCCTTCTCATGTTCATCGGGTGGGAAGGGGTCGGGCTCTGCTCGTACCTGCTCATCGGCTTTTGGTTTCAGCGCGACTCGGCGGCGACGGCGGGCAAAAAGGCTTTCATCGTCAACCGCATCGGAGATGCGGGCTTCGTGATGGCCATCTTTCTCATCTTCTTCCAGTTCGGCACCGTCGATTTCTACGCGGTGATGGGAGCCATCGGGGAGCGCTTCGACGAGCCTCAGATGGGTCTCGGTGTGCTCGCTGTCATCGCGCTCCTGCTCTTCGTCGGCGCGGCGGGGAAGTCTGCGCAGATCCCGCTCTACGTGTGGCTACCCGACGCGATGGAAGGCCCGACGCCAGTCTCCGCCCTGATACACGCAGCGACCATGGTCACCGCCGGCGTTTATATGATCGCCCGCTGCAGCGTTCTTTTTGAGCATGCGCCCCTCGCCATGATGGTGGTCGCGATTGTTGGCGTTGCCACGGCGATCTTCGCGGCTTCGATCGGTCTCTTCCAGACTGACATCAAGAGAGTTCTCGCCTACTCCACCGTCTCTCAGCTCGGCTATATGTTTCTCGGACTCGGCGTAGGCGCTTTCGGCGCGGCCATCTTCCACCTCATGACTCACGCGTTCTTCAAAGCCTGCCTGTTCCTCGGCTCGGGCAGCGTCATCCATGCCATGGAGCATGCCGAGCACGCGGCGGGCGGCCATCGTGACTACAACGCGATGCAGGACATGCGCAACATGGGTGGGCTCCGGAAGTATATGCCCACGACCTTCATGACCTACCTCCTGTCCACGATCGCGATCGCGGGGATCTTTCCCTTCGCTGGTTTCTTCAGCAAGGACGCGATTCTCTGGGCGGCGTCTCACGAAGGTCACTTCTCGTTGCTCTGGCTGGTCGCGGTGATTGCGGCCGGCATGACCGCCTTTTACATGTTTCGCCAGGTCTTCATGACTTTCTTCGGAGATTTCCGCGGCGGCAAAGAAATGGAGTCGAACCTGCACGAGTCGGCCAGCTCCATGACGATTCCGCTCATCGTACTCGCCTTCGGGTCGGTGACCGCCGGGCTCGTCGGTATTCCGTTCGGGATGTCGTTCATCGGTCCTTTCCTCGAGCCGGCGCTCGCTGCGGGAGGAGAGGTGGTTCATGCGGAGCATCACGCGAGCGTGGCCGTGGAGCTTCTGTTCATGGGCATCTCGCTCGCGGTCGCCGCGTTTGGCATCTTCATGGCGTGGAAGATGTACCGTCACGATCCCGACGGTGACAAGGTCATTAGGGAAGGCTGGCCCGGGGTGCATCGGCTCCTCTACAACAAGTACTTCGTTGACGAGATCTATGATGCCACTGTCGTCAGCGGGACTCTCGGGACGGCGAACAGCCTTTCCGCCTTCGACGCGGAGGTCGTCGATGGCATCGTCAACGGTACGGCCAAGACAACGGTGGTCGTCGGAGACCTGTCGAACCTTGCGGACGCAAACGCCGTCGATGGGCTCGTCGACGGTGTTTGGAAGGTACTTGCGAGCTTTTCGGAACGCTTTCGGAGCCTGCAGACTGGTGTGTTCCAGAACTACGCTCTCATGATGCTCGTGGGTATGGGAGCTCTCATCGTCTATTTCTTGTTCTACTTCTGGACGTAGTTTAAGGACGTCGTTTCAATGCTCGAGAACAATCCGCTGAACTTCAACATCTTGTCGCTCGTGGTCTGGTTTCCGGCGGTCGGGGCGCTCGCCATCCTCTTTTTCCTCAAGAACAACCATGTGAGCCAGATCAAGTGGGCCGCGAACATCATTACCTTCGTCGGCTTCCTCATCTCGCTGCCGCTCTGGTTCGCCTTCGATATCGGCGTCGGCGCCCCGCAGTTCCAGTTTCAGGAGCGCTATGAGTGGATACCGACCATCGGCGTCGAGTACTACTTCGGCATGGACGGCATCAGCCTGCTCCTGGTCATGATGACGACGCTGCTCGGCTTCATCGCCTGTTTGTCGTCGTGGAACGCGATCACGGATCGGGTGAAGCAGTACTACATCTTCCTGCTGCTGCTGCAAACGGGCATGCTGGGTGTTTTCGTCTCACTCGACTTCTTCGTGTTCTACGTGTTCTGGGAAGTGATGCTCGTGCCCATGTACTTCCTCATCGGGATCTGGGGCGGGCCGAGAAAGCTCTACGCGGCCATCAAGTTCTTTCTCTATACGCTCGTCGGCAGTGTTCTGATGCTTCTGGGCATTCTCGCGCTTTACTTCGCCCACTTCGAGGCGACCGGCATCTATACTTTCGACATCACCCAGCTCTGGAGCGTTCAGTACGGGGCGGGCCTGCAGTCCTGGGTGTTTCTAGCCTTCTTCTTCGGCTTTGCGATCAAAGTGCCGATGTTTCCGTTCCACACCTGGCTTCCGGACGCCCACGTCGAGGCTCCGACGGCTGGCTCCGTCATCCTCGCCGGCGTTCTCCTGAAGATGGGGACCTACGGGTTCGTCCGGTTCTCGCTCCCGATGCTTCCGGATGGAACGAGACAGTGGGCCTGGATGGTGCTCGCGCTTTCGGTCATCGGCATCATCTATGGTGCTCTGGTCGCGCTCGTTCAGAGCGACTGGAAGAAGCTCGTCGCCTATAGCTCCGTGAGCCATCTAGGCTTCGTGATGCTGGGTGTTTTTGCTCTGACGCCGCTCGGCCTCACGGGCGGCATCCTTCAGATGATCAATCACGGGCTTTCGACGGGTGCGCTCTTCCTCATCGTCGGCATCATGTACGAGCAGACCCACACGCGGGAGATTGCAGCCTACGGCGGCATCGCCAAGGTCGTTCCGGTTTTCGCGGCCATGTTCCTCATCGTCGCTCTCTCGTCGATGGGGCTGCCGATGCTGAACGGCTTCATCGGGGAGTTCCTCATCCTGCAGGGAACTGTCGCGAGCGACCAGGCGGGGTGGCCCTACGCCGCCTTCGCCGTCTCGGGCATCGTGCTCGGTGCGGCCTACCTGCTGTGGCTGTACCAGCGTGTGATGTTCGGCAAGATCGACAAACCCGAGAACGAGAAGCTCAAGGACCTGTCGCCGCGCGAGCTCGCGACGCTCGTTCCCATCGTCGTGCTCTGCATCTGGATCGGCGTCTACCCGAGACCGTTCCTCGAGCCGCTGAGGGTCCCGGTGCAAAACATCGTCGAGCGACTCGAGCCTACCCGGAACGCGGAGCTGCCGACCCCCGTCGAGCAAGTCCGCGAGGAAGCCCAACCCGCTGACGATTA
The DNA here is from genome assembly GCA_965247365.1 of Candidatus Marinacidobacterales bacterium. Taxonomy (GTDB): domain Bacteria; phylum Acidobacteriota; class Vicinamibacteria; order Marinacidobacterales; family SMYC01; genus CBDFHB01. The sequence goes on along the minus strand of CBDFHB010000002.1, from coordinate 4,957,542 downwards.
ACCTCTCCCCGCCGGGGAGAGGTGGCCGGGTCGCCAGGTGCAGGAAGAACAACCGGAGTACGTACCCGTTTCGCCCGTTCGAGATACTCTGTCACTTTTGGACGACGTCCATGACCCAGATGTCGCCGAGATCTTCTTGCCAGTTGAAGTAGAGGTATTCTCCGTCCGTGGCGAGGGAAAACGCGTAGACTGTGCCGTGCCGTCCCGAGAAGTCGGTCACCGGGTACTCGCGGCCATCCTCGAACGACACTGCCCAGAGGTTGTCGCGCACAAAGTAGATCTCCTTCCCGTCGGGAGACCAGTAGGGTCCGTATGCCAGGCCCTCCTCGGTGACAGGCTCGGCCTCTCCTCCGGCGGCGGGAATGCGCCAGAGACGGCTCCCGCGCCCGAGGGACTGAAACACCAACCACTTGCCATCGGGCGACCACTCGGGGTTTTGATCGAGTCCGGGATGATCCGTCACCTGGCGCGGTTCACCCCCATCCGCCGAGACCACCCAAATGTCCGGGTTACCGCTCCGGCGCGACCTAAAGGCGATCTCCGTTCCGTCTGGAGACCAGGCCGCTTGCCGTCCGTCCTCAGTCAGTTGCCTAGGAGGACCCCCCTCGACCGGCATCACCCAGAGGTCCGGGTTTCCGCTGCGCCGAGAAGTGAAGGCAATCTCCCGTCCGTCCGGCGACCACCTCGGATGGTTGTCGGGCGTCGGTTCCACCGTCAACTGGGTCATAGCCCCCCCCCTCGGCGGGGAGCACCCAGATATCGTTATTCCCTGAACGGTCGGAGCTCACCACGAGACTCCGACCGTCAGCAGAGAGGTTGAAGTAGTAGATCGATGCCTGGTCAAAGGTGATCTGCTCGGCATCCGCCCAGCTCGCCCGACGTTCGCGGAGAATAGGCACGCGCCACAAATTTCCCATCAACCGGCCCTTGGAGTAAGCGAGCTTCGTCCCGTCGGCAGAAAAGGCCGCGCTTCGCATTCCGACACCGACCGTCAAGGGCTCCGGAGCACCCACCGGCCCTTTCTCCCCGATGCGTTGTTGCCAGAGATCCATGCTTCCGCCGCGGTTCGAGACGAAAAAGAGCCGGCGTCCATCCGAGGACCAGCTCGGGCTCCAGTCGCGCGAGCTCCCATCGGTGACGGCGACGGGCTCGCCTCCAGTGGAAGGGAAAAGGTAGAGGCTTGTGATCCCGGCACGAGTATCCCCCGCGTCGACGCAAGCGAAGGTGCGCCCGTCAGGAGACCAGCTCTTTCTCATGCAATATTTCGGAGGGGCTATTCGCCGCCTCTCCTGGGACGGGAGGGAAAAGATGTCGATGAAGTTCCCTTCCGGTGCACGGAAAGCGACCGCGAGCTCGGTCCCGTCTGCCGACCAGTCAACAGTAGCAATCAAACGCGCACTATCCGGAGCGTACACCTTGCGAGCCGAGCCACCCAGCGCGGGCATGACGAAGACGGCCATTTCCGAGCGGAACGCAATCCGGCTCCCGTCGGGAGACCAGCTCGGATGGTGGGCTCCCCGGACTTGGTCCGCCGTTCGGTTGACCGCTCCTCCACCTCCGAGCTGGGCCACCCAGATGTCATGTTTGCCCTCCTCCGACTCAAATGCCAGGCGCTCGCCATCGGGAGACCACGTGGGAGAGTCTTCCACGCCCGCCGCCGAGGTGATCTGAGTCGGGTTGGTGAAGCGAAGACGGGCGCTCGATGGCTCTCGGGAGAAGTAGCCGAGCGCTCCCAGGAGGGCCAGGGCCATCGTGACCGCTGCAAACCACTTCAGGACCGGAGAGCGCTTCGGAACAACCGCTCCCTCCTCGAGCTCTCCCGAGGCCAGCTCCCCCTTCAATTCCTCCAGCTCGTTTCGGATCTCTTTGGCAGACTGGTACCGACGCTCCGGATCCTTGGCCAAACACCGTCTGGTGATTCTCCACAGGGGCTTCGGTAGAGCGGGATTGACTTCCGTGACCGAAGGAGGCGTCTCTTTAATGATCGAGGCAAGAACCGACGCGGCCGTTTCTCCTCTGAAAGGGCGTTGTCCCGTCGCCATCTCATAAAGAATGATGCCAATCGAGAAGAGGTCCGAGCGGTGATCGACGCTCTTGCCTTCCGCCTGCTCCGGAGACATGTAGGCCACCGTCCCCACAATCCGTCCTTCTCCGGTGGCCCGCTGGGTCGGTAGCTCGCTCAGACCTGCCTCCAGGAGCTCTTGCCTCCATTTCGCCAGGCCGAAGTCGAGAATTTTGAGCCGCCCCACCTCGTCCTGCATCAAGTTGTCCGGTTTCAGATCCCGGTGGATGACGCCCTTCTGGTGCGCCGCACTCACCGCATCGGCGAGGGGAATCGCCAACTCGAAGAACTTGTTCAGCGCCAGGCCCTTCTTCGGGATCAGGTCCGTAAGCGTCTTCCCCTGGACCAGCTCCATCGTGATGAAGTGGACTCCCTCCACCTCTTCGACCGAGTGGACGGTGACGATGTTGGGATGATTGAGGGCGGCGACCGCCTTGGCCTCGCGTTCGAATCGGCTAAGCCGCTCGGAGGCCATCTCGGGCAGGACCTTGATGGCTATCTCGCGCCCCAGCTTGGGGTCCTTCGCTCGATACACCTCCCCCATCGCTCCAGAGCCGAGAGCCGAGAGGATTTCGTAGGAACCGAGCCGAGTGCCGGAAGCGAGGGTCATGTTAGCTGACGATACCAAAAAAGCCACATTTTTTGCTTGACAGCTCTGGGAGGCGCTTTCATGTAAAGCTGCCAAAGCGTTTTTAGAACGCGCGCGTAGTGCGCTCAGCTAACCACACGAGTCGTTATTCGCCTGTCGAGTTTCAAAAGACATCGCAGCTTGTGTACACGCACTAGCAGCGATCTCAAGAGGTCGAAAAAGTCCATGTTATATACAGAGCATGAAGTGCATTTTCGATTTTCGATCCATGTCGGCGGAACATGTCAACAACATTGAGACACTCGCGAGCTGCATTTAGTGAGCCTCGATTAACTTTCGGCGACTGGTGATGTCCGCGTGGTCGACGTCTGCTTCGCTCGCGATCTCGTTGGGTGAAGCAGAAAAAGGGGGTACCCCAGGTATGGACGACGCCGAGAGAATGGCTCCTGCGGCATCCTGGAGCGTCGTTTTCTGCGGCGGCGGGTTGATCCAGGCCTGAGGAGGCAAAACGGGAGGTTGTGGCGTTCCGCGAACGAAGCGCTCGGGATGAGCACGCTGAGCCTCGAGAAGGATCTGGCGCCGAGCGGTGGTGAGTTGTTCGGCGCGACCGTAGTGAACGTCGGCCGGTGTCATAAGGCCGACCCCCGAGTGCCGGTGGTCATTGTTGTAGTAGTCGAAGAAACCGCGGCAGAACAGCCGGCTGTCTTGGATGGAACCAAAACGGCTGGGGAACTGAGGGCAATACTTGAGCGTTTTGAACTGAGACTCGGAGTAGGGATTGTCGTTCGAGACGTAGGGTCTGGAGTGGGTCTTGGTCACGCCGAGGTCTGCCAAGAGCAAAGCCACGGACTTGCTTCGCATCGAGCTGCCACGATCCGCGTGCATGGTGAGCTGGTCTGGTTCAATGTTTTGCTTGCGACAGCTCTCGGCGATGAGGCGTTTCGCGAGCTCGGCGCTTTCTCGGTGAGCCAGCATCCAGCCAACCACGTAGCGGGAGAAGATGTCGAGGATGACGTAGAGATAGTAGTAGGTCCACTTGACGGGGCCACGAAGCTTCGTGATATCCCACGACCAAACCTCGTTGGGCGCCTCGGCCAACAGCTCCGGCTTGGCGTAATTCGGATGGCGCAGTTGGTTCCGGCGCTCTCGGACCTCGCCGTACTTTTCCAAAATCCGATACATCGTGCGAATCGAGCAGAGGTAGATTCCCTCGTCCAGAAGCGTGGCCCACACCTGCGCGGGCGCCTTGTCGACGAAACGCTCACAGTGCAAGGCTCCGAGGACCTTCTCGCACTCGGTCTCGTCGAGGGCTCGGTGCGGCCGAGGACGACGCTTCGGTTTGGGCGTCACCAGCTGGCGCCTGCGATACAACGTGGAACGAGCCACACTCAGAGCCTCGCAGGCTTCCGCCGTCTGCCCAATCTGTCCCGCCAGCTCCTCGGCCGCCACAATCAGTCGTTCTCGTCGCTGTCGAGCGGATTCAGGGGGATCCCCAGCAGTTCGGAGGCTTTTTTTTGGATCTCCAACATCGTCTCCACTCGAGCCAGGCGACGTTGGAGCCGGGCGTTCTCGCGCTCGAGCTCCTTGACCCGTGGATCCTCTGCCTTCGCCTTCCGGCCTCGCTTTCTCGACGTCAACCCCGCCTTCGCGATCTCGTCACGTTGGCGGCGCCAACTCGATAGCTGCGACGAGTACAGGCCCTCTCGACGCAGAAGTGCCGCAATATCCCCGACACCCTTGCAGGCGTCGGCCTCGCGCACTAGCCGCAGCTTGTACTCCGCGGTAAAGCGTCGACGCTTCGCTTGCTCACTCACTTCCGTTTCCGGGACCCCCGCCGCATCGCGGCCGGCGGGATCTCCAGTCGCCCTACGGGCTCCTTCCGTTCCCGCCGTGGTCATTCTCTCAATCAATGAACTCATTGATGATCCTCCTCCGCCCTACACACTAATTTCAAGGGGCGAAGTGTCTCAAGGATGTTGGCACAGAGGGCGGACGATGAATTGCTCCATCGTTTGTCAGAGCTGTTGCAACGCTCGCGCCGTGTCGAGTCAGCGCTGGTTGCGCACATTGCAGAAGTCGATGCGCGCCGACTCTACGCACGCGAAGCAGCGCCCTCGATGTTCGCATACTGCACCCAAGTCCTCCATCTGTCGGAGGCCGAGGCCTACTTACGCATCGCTGCCGCACGGGCATCGCGAAAGCACCCGGTCTTGCTGGAGATGCTGAGTGAAGGACGGCTTCATCTGAGTGGCATCGATTTGCTCGCACCTCACCTCACGGAGGCGAACCGGAACGTTCTGCTCTGCCGAGCGGCGTACCAGAGCAAACGAAAGATACAGGAGCTGGTGGCAGAGATCGCACCGAAGCCGGATGTCCCAGGGTCGATGCGGAAACGACCTGCGCCCCGCCGGAAGTCACAGTCCGCAGCCGCGGACCAACTGGGTCCGGACCCAGTTGGTCCTTCAACAACTCCTGCACCCACGCGTCCCGAACAGCCACCCAAGCCGTCTGCGGAACGCCCTGCCGTCGAGCCACTCGCTCCAGAGCGCTACAAGGTGCAATTCACAGCGAGCGCCGAGCTTCACGACAAGCTGGAGCGACTCCAGGCGCTCCTGCGCTCCTCGGTACCGGACGGCGATCTGGCCAAGATCATCGAAGCCGCGGTAACCGAGAAGCTCGAGCGGCTCGAGGCGAAGCGGTTTGGCAAGTCGAAGACGCCCAGAAAGTCGGTCGAAGAGAGCGACACGTCGCCCTCCTCACGCTACATCCCGGCTTCGGTGAGGCGTGCGGTCATCGAGCGTGACGGCGGCCGATGCGCCTTCGTCGATACACGCGGAAGACGCTGCAACGAGCGCCACGCACTCGAGTTCCATCATCGGAACCCCTTTGCTCGTGGTGGGGACCGCCGCCCAGAGAATATTCAGCTCGCATGCAGGGCGCACAATATCTACATGGCCGAGCAGGATTACGGGAAAGACGTGATGAAGCGTTACCGACGCTCGCCGGACCGTGTTTCCGAGCCGGCAGCCGCGTACGGCGTGCGTCGTCGAGCGGCTCTAACGGTACACAGTCACTCTTAACCGACGTCCATGACCCAGAGGTCGCCGAGGTCCTCTTCCCAGTTGAAGTAGAGGTACTCCCCGTCCAGGGGCTTCGGTAGAGCGGGATTGACTTCGGTGACCGAAGGGGGCGCCTCTTTGATGATCGAGGCAAGAACCGAAGCAGCCGTTTCACCCAGCGCTCGGCGAATGAATTACCCTTCGTATCTCGCACGCAGAAACTCGTGGTTGCTGCATGTACGTCAAAACCTACATACTTCTCTGCCATGGGGCCTCGCCTCTCGGTGTTCGTCGATTAGTCTCGATGCTTCTTCACAGAGGACGCCCTTTCATATTGCCTCTGGGGAGAGGTGGCCTGCCTCGGGCCGGCCGGTGAGGGATCTTTCTCCCAGAGGGAGAGGGGAAGACATGAGTTCCACGAGGGCGAAGTGGGCGATGCTCACGAGCCTCGGCATCATGTTTCCGGTGTCCATCACGCTCGGTGGAGCCATTGGGTACTATCTCGACACGAAACTCGGGACGCTCCCATGGCTATCCGCTATTTTTCTTCTGTTCGGAATAGCCGCCGCCTTCATCAATCTCTTTCGCATGCTCAAGAAGTTCGACGAGCTCGCCGAAGACGAGCCGAATTCCGACCCAAGCCCTTGAAGTTCGACCCAGGCTCGGCGGAGCGGCGATTGAGGCGAGTGACCTGGTCCAGTGTGGTCCTTTTCTCGGGCTTGGCCCTGTTCTGGGGCGTGCCCAGGGCGATGTCGGTGCTCGCTGGGGGCGTGGCGAGTGCCCTGAACATGGAGGCTCTCGCGATTTTCATACGTCGGGTCACTTCGCGAGCCGAATCGGGCCTTTCCAGGCTCGCTGCCATCGGGTTGGGTGCGCGTTACCTCTTGTTGGGTTTGGTTTTGTTTGTTATATTTAGTGTTTGGCAAGTCGACGTGGTCGCCCTAGCAATTGGTCTGTCCGCGCCCGTCGCCGCCGTTTGTTTTGAATGGGTCCTCTTCACGATTAGGGAGTTCGGAGCCGGTCGCGACACCGAGCATTGATCGCTACCCGTCGGGCCCAAGTTTCCCAATTCGGTTCTGAGTTATGGAGCAGTTCGAGCATCACTCGCTACTGGGCGTAATCCTCGAGTCCGTCTTCCACGTACACCTTCCCGACCACGTGGTGATGTCCATCTTTGTAGCTTTGCTCCTCTCCGGTTTCGCTCTGTGGTTCAAGGGCAAGATCAGCGTCGAGAATCCCGGAAAGCTCCAGCTCGTCCTCGAGACCATCGTGAGCGGCCTCATCGGCATGCTGGAAGAGAACGTCGGAGACAAGGCGCGCCAGTTCCTCGGACTGGTGGGGACTCTGGGGCTCTTCATCCTGGTCAGCAATCTTCTGGGACTCATCCCGTTCTTCTCCTCGCCGACGGTCTCGCTCAGCATGCCCGTCGGATGCGCCCTCGTCGCCTTTCTCTATTACAACTACCAGGGCATCCGGGCGCAGGGTATGGGCCCGTACTTCAAGCACTTTCTAGGGCCCGTGCTTCCGCTGGCCGTCATCATGCTTCCCATCGAGATCATCAGCCACATGAGCCGAGTGCTGTCGCTCTCGATTCGTCTCTTCGGCAACATCTTCGGAGAGGAGCTCGTGGTGCTGGTTCTGGGAAGCCTGGTTCCGTTCGTGGTTCCCGTGCCGATGATGCTCTTCGGCGTTTTCGGAAGCCTGCTGCAATCTTTTGTTTTCATGATGCTCACGATGATCTATCTCGGTGGAGCCGTCGCTTCCGAGGAACACTGACAAAGGGTCTCGCAATCGGTCCGTTCTCGTTTCGTATGTGAAGGAGGAAATCTGGTGACTAGAAAGGTTTTGTCGACAGCCTTTGTTTGGGCTGCGTTCTTGATGCTGGCCGCCCCGGTATTCGCGCAGGAGTCGGGAGCCTGGGACGCCTCTGTTTACCAATGGGCGATGATCTCGGGCGCTGGTGCTCTGGCACTCGCAGCGATGGCGGGCGCCTATTCGCAGGGCCGCGCCGTCGCGGCGGCTTGCGAGGCCATCTCGCGAAATCCAGGTGCCTCGCCGCAGATCCGTTTCGCGCTGTTGCTTGGTCTAGTGCTCATCGAGTCGCTCGTAATCTACGTTTTCGTCATTTCGCTGAGTCTCATCTTCGTGAAGTGGGGACAGGTCTGAGCGCAGAGTCTTGACGCCCGACGGCCGGGCCTCCGCGCCCGGTCGTCGATCGACTCCGAAGGCCCTTCCCTTTCTATTTCTCGCCTCCCAGCCAGACGAAGACTAGGCCGGCATAGGCGGGGAAATACTGTGTGAACCCCAGCCAGAAGTTCCACTCACCGTCTCCGAGCGCCAGATAGCTGAGTGGCGCCAGGAGCGTGAACATCAGGAAGCCTCGATTCCTAGTGAAGGGCGCGAGATAGGCGAAGACCGAGAATCGCCAGGGAAGTACCTGGGGAGCGAGGAAGAGGAAGCTCGAAAGACACGCCAGACCGAAGACCGGTAGCTTCCCGAGATCAGGCGACAGACGAGATGCGGCGAGTAGGGCGACGAAGAGGAAGATCGCGCAAGCGAGACCAAGTGGAATGAGTACCTCCCGAGTGACGACCAGCCGACTCACCGCGATCAGGCTCGGAGTCAGGCTGCCGCCCAAGAAACTCCCCGGAGGGTAGCCCAGGGCGACGGACAGGGTGTCCGAGGGGGTCATATAGGTCCATGCCGCCGCACCCAACGCGAGAGCCAGCAGGACGCGATATCCGAGAGCTCGCGCCATGACGGGAAGGCTCGCAGCAACCATGAGTGGCCCCGAGAGGCTGAGCCCATAAGCCACCGCCGCGGCGGAGCTCCACTTGCGTTGCACGAGACGAAACGAGACCAGCAGCAGCAAGAATGCGAGGAGGTCGATGCGTCCGCTCCCGGCGACTTCTTTGACGACGAGTGGGTTCCACCCGTGAATCAGGGCGAGCCCCGCGGGGAGCCCCGCTGCACGCAATAGCCCGGGGGCGATGGCGAGGGCGGCCAGGTCGGCAATGGAGGCGAGTATCGCCCGAAGCGAGACTCCGTGGGAGAGGAGAGGCTCTCCGACCGTCGACGCCGGAATGGATCGGGACAACCAATCGATGGGATTTCCGGCGTCGAGAAATACACTGGGCGAGGATTGGTCGAAGCCGCTCCCCGCTAGCACGGCCACTCGAAACAGAGCGGAGGTCAGGAAAATGAAGCTGAAGAGACTACGACCCCCTCGACCGGAGACACAGCGAATGGAGAGCCCGTAAACAACGCCCAGCGCCAACCAAAGAATCAGGAACTCCGCCGTTTCCTCGAACAGGACGGGGCGGAGCCGAGACGCCAAGAGGGTCTCGCTCCTCGGCACGTTGCTTCGTATCGCGAGCGCCACGTAGAGAAGCTCGGTGGCGATCGCGTAGAAGAGAAGTCTGAGAATCACGTGGAATCGACTGAATCTATCATTATCTGTGAGAGGCGATTGCGAAACCGACGGTTGGGCCGCTAGACTTGACTCTCCAGTTCGGTCTTGACCGGCCCTGTTCAAGGAGGCTTCATGTTCGACACGATTCGATGGGAGGGTGACGCCGTTGTCCTCATCGATCAAAGACTCCTTCCCACCGAGGAAACTTACCTCCACTGCAGAGACGCGAGATCGGTCGCCCAGGCGATCAAGGACATGGTCGTTCGGGGGGCGCCCGCCATTGGAGTGACCGCCGCCATGGGTATCGCCCTGGGCATGAAGCAAAGCCGTGCAGCCGACTCAACCAGCGCGCGGAAGGCAATGGAGGAGCTGACGAGCCTGATGGCCTCGACGAGGCCGACGGCCGTCAATCTGTTCTGGGCCATCGAGCGGATGAAGAAGCGTTTCGAGGAGCTCTTCCCCGACGGCGTGGAGGCGATCGCAACGGGGTTGCAAAGAGAGGCGCAGGCCATCTGCGCCGAGGACATCGAGATCAATCGAAGGATGGGAGCTCATGGTGCCTCTTTGATTCCTGATGGCGCTCGGATCCTGACGCACTGCAACGCGGGGGCACTCGCTACCGCCGGCTACGGAACGGCTTTGGGGGTCATGCGGGCTTGTGTGGAAGCGGGCAAGAAAATCGAAGTCATCGCCAACGAGACCCGACCGTTTCTGCAAGGGGCGCGTTTGACGGCATGGGAGCTTCTGAAGGACGAGATACCGGTGACCCTCATTACCGACAACATGGCAGGGCACTTCATGGCGCTCGGGCGCATCGATGTCGTCGTGCTCGGCTCCGATCGCATCGCCGCCAATGGTGACGTGGCCAACAAGATCGGAACCTACTCGGTTGCGGTTCTGGCCAAGGAGCACGGTATCCCGTTCTACGCCGTTGCGCCCACCTCGACCTTCGATCTCTCGATGGCTTCGGGCAGCGACATCCCGATCGAGGAGCGCAACGAGGCGGAAGTCACCCACGTCCAAGGGGTGAGGATCGCGCCTGAGGGGGTTCGAGTGGAGAACCCCGCTTTCGACGTCACGCCGAATCGGTTCGTCAGCGCCATCGTCTGCGAGAACGGTGTGGCGAAGACTCCGTTTACGGAGTCTCTGCAAAAACTGTCGGGGACCGCCGCCGCTTGACCGAGCCGGTGCTCGTTCTTGGAATCGAGAGCTCTTGCGACGAGACCTCGGCGGCGGTCGTCGAGGACGGACGCCGCATCCTCGCGAACGTCGTCGCCTCTCAGGACGAGATCCATCGTCCCTATGGCGGTGTCGTTCCAGAGCTTGCTTCCCGACAGCATTTGACGGTCATCGGTCCGGTCGTCGAGAGCGCTCTCCTTCAAGCTCACGTCTCCCTCGAGGCCATCGATGCCGTGGCCGTTACCCAAGGGCCGGGCCTGGTCGGGTCGCTCCTCGTCGGCGTCTCGTTCGGCAAATCCATCGCCTATGCGCGCGGCATCCCGTTGCTGGCCGTCGATCACCTCGAGGGGCACATACAGGCCGTCTATCTCGAGTGCCCCGATGAGATCGCACATCCCGCCGTGTCTCTCGTCGTCTCGGGAGGGCACACGAGCTTGTTCGTGATGGAGGATGAGGCGCGCTACCGTCTGATTGGGAAGACCAGAGACGACGCGGCTGGTGAGGCCTACGACAAGATCGCCAAGAGGCTGGGCCTTGGGTATCCGGGCGGCCCGATTCTGGATCGGCTCGCTGCCTCGGGGGACCCGGAGGCCTTCCCCTTCGCTGTCGCAAAATTCTCGGACGGGAGCGAGGACTTCAGCTTCAGCGGGCTCAAATCCGCCGCCCTTCGCGTGATGCGCGAACGCCCCATCCCGCCACTCGGCGATTCAGAGGATCCGGAGAGCCGTCAGGACCTGCTCGACCTGGCGGCGAGCTTCCAGCGCACTGTCGTCGAGAGTCTTCTACAGCGCACCCACGCTGCCGCCGCGAGACACAGTGCCCGAACGATCCTCGTCTCTGGAGGTGTTGCGGCCAACCGGGAGCTCCGGCATCGATTCGAAGCCCTCGGGAGGGAGCTTGCCGTTCCGGCCCTATTCCCCAGTATCAAGCTTTCGACGGACAACGCCGCAATGATCGCGGCGGCCGGCTATTTGAAGTACAAGCGAGGCGAGACGGCGGGCCTCGACTTGAACGCCGATGTAGAGCTCCGCCTGGGTGAGACAGGGGATCGTCGAGCGGCGCAGCATCTTTAATTAGTGCTCGCTCGGCTCTTCGCCTCGCTCGCGGCCGCGCTCCTCGCGCGGCCCACGGCCAAATTCCCTCGGGACCACGCCTTCGCTTTCGCTCCGGCGTGCCCCGATTCCTCTTGGCCGGGCTCGCGGCGGATGCACGGGTAGCCGCTCGCATTCCTAGTGCTCGCTCGGCTTTACCTCGCTCGCTAATCCTGCCTGAACTTGCCGTAGAGGAGGACGTAAACAGCTCCGCTCCCGCCGTCTTTCCAGCGGGCGGAAGCGAATGCGATGACCGTACGACTCAGCCTGCGCGACGACAGCCATTTCGTCACGGCGCGTTTCAAGATCGCTGGCTCCGTCTGGGAGTGGGTGCCGCGGCCATGAACGATGCGGACGCAGGTGTAGCCCCGCTCCCGCGCCCGTTTGAGAAAACCGTCGATGGCGGCTCGCGCCCCGGCGAGACCGAATCCGTGGAGGTCGAGATGGTCCTGCACCGAGTACTCGCCTCGGCGCAGGCGTCCGAGATATCGTCGTCCCCGCTCACTCCAGGCGCCTTCGACAGCTTCGCCGGTAGCGAAAGCATCCATTTCGCCACGCCCGGCGAGAAAGCTCTCGAGCTCGCGGAGTCCTTCGTCCTCGTCTCTGGCTTCGCTCTCGAGCTGAAGCGGCGCCGGTAGCCTGAGTGGGGTCGAGCTCCACCCCAGAGGGAGGACGTCACCCATTGCGGCTTCGAAGGCTTCCTCGTCCGTGAGATCGGGTGCGAGCTTTGGTGGCGGCGGGACCATCTTGTCCGTTTCCGGGGCGAGCTCGAGCCGGCCATCCTCGACCATGTTACGCAGGACTTCGAAAGGCCGATGACGCTTCGGCATGAGCTATTTTGTGCCAGGCTCCCCAGCGTTTCAATCCCATCCGGCCCATCCGGCCCCCCGGCGGAGCCGGCTTGACCGGCATTTCGCGGCTCGATAGGATGAAGATATGTGGAGGGGTATCTACGGTCTTGCCGTTTGGGTGCTCTGTTGCGGGCCGGCGTCGGCTCAATACCAGGGAATGGAGCCGGTTCGGGTAAGCGTCGACGAGCTCGTCTCATCGGGTATGCGCTACAGCGATCGGCCCGTGATCGTGCGCGGACGACTCGAACACGGTGATATGGAGGACCAGAGGAACAATATTTTCGAGCTAGAAGGGGAAAGCTCGCTTCGCTCGGTTCGCGTCGGCACTTCGGGTTTGAGCTCCTTCGCAAATCTGCAGTACAAGGTCGGGAATGAGGTCGAGATCTCGGGGATCTTCTTCGACCTCACGGGTATCATGTCGCCCGGACAGCACCCGGTACTCAGTTACTATCCGGGGGCGATGCGGAGCGAGTCAAGCATCGACGCAAACAACTTCATTGCCGTTACGAGCGCTGAGCTCATTTTGCCTCTCGAGAGCGATCTCGACCCCGACAAGCCGGAGGAGGAGCCCGATATCATCGACCCCGATATCGACGTGCAGGATCTCTCGGATGTGGATTTGAGAGACCTCCTGAAAAATCCTGAGCCCTACGAGGGAAAGCGCATCGTCGTCGTCGGGAAGTTCAGGGGTAACAACCTCTATGGTGATTTGAACATCCGACACAAACGCACGCCACGAGATTTCGTCATCAAAGTGGCGGAGGCCGCTATCTGGGTCACGGGCCGGCGGCCCCGGGGTGGCGACTTTCGACTCGATCCGAAGAAACGCCGCGACACAGGGAAGTGGCTGAAGGTCATCGGTCAGCCTTGGGAGTTCGAGGAGACCTTGTATCTTCGGGCCGAGAAGATCGAGCTCGTCGAGAAGCCCGAGGACCCCGACCTCGAGCCTGTCAAGGTCGTTCGCGAGGCAGACCTCGAGCTTCCTCCTCCGCCGGAAATCACCTTCACCTTGCCGCTAGAGGGAGAGCGCGGCATCGATCTCGATAGCGAGTTTCACGTCCAGTTCTCGAGTGACATGAAGCCTCGAAGTTTCAACCGCAACGTGGATTTGCTCTACGCAGACGACGACGGTATCGCCAATCCCTTTCCCGGTCTCGAAGTCCTCTACGACAACACGACGCGAACTCTGACCGTCCGCCCCAACAAGATACTCGAGCCGGGCAAGCAGATTCACCTCATCTTCTACGATGACATCCAGGACGAAGACGGTCAGGGCATCGTCGCTAGGCCGGGCGCCGGGGAGTTCGAGCCGGGCGCCGTCGTCATCCTCTCCTTCCACACCGCAGCGTAGATTTTTCGGACCGCCATTGCATTGGCGGATTCCTCTTCCCCCCTTTGGCAGAGCGGCAAATCACGGAACGGCGCGCTCTCGACTCGTTACGAGTCTCGGGGAATGGGTTTGCCTTTGTTGGCTTCCTTGTCGGCGTACATACGCTCGTCAGCCAAATGGATGAGCTCGTCCTTGGTGGGCGACTCGGTCGGGAAGGTTGCGAGCCCGATACTCGCACCGAGTCTCGCGTTGATACCCTCTTCCTTGAGAAACGTCGTCCTCAGGATGAGTTGGCGCATGCGCTCCCCCAGCCGTTTGGCTTGAGGAGTGTCGGTATCCGGTAGGATGACGACGAATTCGTCTCCGCCGTAGCGGGCGGCGATATCGGTTTCGCGAATCGCGGCGCGAAGCAGGAAACCGATCTCCCGAAGCACCTTGGTCCCGCGCAGATGTCCGTGGGCATCGTTGATCGCTTTGAAAGCATCGAGGTCGATGAACAGCAAGGTCAAACGCGACTTGTGCCTCGCCGTCAGTTTGAGCTCGCGCTCGAGTGCCTGGTGGAAGTAGCGCAAGTTGAATAGCGAGCTGACGTCGTCGAGGATCGAGGTTTCTTTCGTCTTTTGATACAACTTCACGTTCTCGATGGCCACCGAGATCTGTTTGGAAAGCTGCGTCAGAAGGGGAAGATCCTTTTCAGAGAAGGCCTCGGCGTCGCTCGAGCCCAAACCGAACGTTCCCACGATTCGCCGGCGTGATTCCAGCGGCAGAACAATGTATGAGCGAATCCCGTCCTCGAGTAGAAACTGATCCTCGATAAATCGCTTCTGGGTCCTGGTATCGGGATGAATGAAATGCGTCTCGTTCAAAACCACCCAGCCCGGTCCGGTTCCAACGAGTGGGATGAGCGACTCCATTCCCCAGCCGGAGTCGGTCCGCGAACCGGAGGCGAAGATACGGAGGTAGCTTCCTGATTCATCGAGGAAGGCGACGGAAAGTCGGTCGAACGAAATCAGCTTCTCCATTTCATTGGCGAATGCATCGAAGACTTCTTCGATTTGGAGTGAGCTGCTGATGATTCGTGCGATGTTGTTAAGGACTTTGATCTCTTTCGTCTGGCGCGCGGTCCTCTGAAACAAGAGCGCGTTCTCGGCCGCTATCCCGATTTGATTGCCGATGGATGTGAAGAGATCGAAGTCGAACGTCGGGAAGAGCTGCTCGGTCGCGATGGCGAGGTACATCACGCCCAGCACGCTGTTCTTGCTTCTTAGAGGTACGCCTGCAACCGCTCCGACGTCGGACCGGCCTTCGAGGAGTGTCAGCAGGCGCGGCTCGCGCTCGAGAGACTCGAGCAGCATGGGTTCACCGCTCGTGAGAACCTGGGTCGCCAGGTCGCACTCCTCTAAACTGAGCTCCCGTTGAGGGGGTGCCACGTCCCTTTCGCCGCGAAAGGTAGCGATCCGAAAGGCGCGGCTTTCTTGCTGATATACGAGTACCTCGCCGTAGACGCTCCCGCTGGCCTCCATGATGACCGTGAGGGAATCGGAAAGTATCTCCGACAAGTCGAGCGATCTGCTGATCGCGGAGGACAGCGAGTTCAGCGCCGTGAGCTTGTGGCTCAGAAAAAGGACTTCCCGTTGCAGAAGTCTCTCTTCGCTAATGTCGCGAAATTGAACGAGGACTACCTGGCGATCGTCGAATCCGACAGCGTAGCCGCGTGCTTCGACCGGAACCGTCCCCTGGTCCTTCGTCTCCAGTGGCAAGTCGTCGTAGGTAAAGCCCTTCTCGTTCAGAAACTTCTGGAAATTCGAAACAGCCCTCGTTCGGGACTTGCGAGGGTGCAGATCCTCCAGTCTCAGGTCGACGAGATCGTTTCGCTCGAATCCCGTCAGGAGCTCGGCACTTCGATTGGCGTCGAGGCAATGGCGGTTCGAGGCATCGAAGATAAAGGTTGCGATCGAAGCTCGCTGGAAGGCAGCGCGATATTGCCAACTGGACGAATCGGGCCGGTCACCCGGGAACGACTGAAGAGACGGCTTCGCCAACAGATCCTCGATTTCGATAGAACCCCGAACGACATGTGACGGCTGGGTGAAGTCGCCCTGTTCAAACAGAATAGCGGATGATCTGGAAGGGCGTCAACTGGTGCTGGCGCTATGGGCCAAGACACGCATCCGGAGAGGACTCGAGCGATCGGCTGCGCGCTCGAGCCCCATGGCGCTCCGCCCGCGCTTGTCGCGCGTCGCAGGCCTAGGCTAAGATGGCGTCGCTGGAGGCTTTATTCTGATGTTCGAGATCGTGCACGATATTCTCGATGTTCGAACGCTGGCTCAACAGGTCGCGAGCGAATCCGATGGAGCCATCGTGACCTTCTCCGGGATCGTTCGCGGGACGAACCAGGGGAAGAAGGTTCTTTTTCTCGAGTATGAAGCCTATCCGGAAATGGCCATCAAGATGCTCGGACGCATCGGTGACGAGATCCGGGCGACGTGGGGCTTGGAGAGCCTGCGCATTCAACATCGGGTCGGCCGACTCAACGTCGGCGAGACCAGCGTCGTGATCGTCGTTTCTTCACCACACCGAGACGATGCCTTCGCCGCTTGTCAGTACGCGATCAATCGGCTAAAGCGAATCGTACCTATCTGGAAGAAAGAGGTCTTCGAGGACGGCGAAGTCTGGGTGGAAGGACCGGCCGAGGCCGTGGAGGTGACGTGAAGGTTCGCGTACGTTTTTTTGCGGCACTTCGCGAAGTATTGGGCGAGGAAGAGCTCGATATCGATTTGCCTGACGGAACGACCGTCAGTGCGCTCTGGGATCAGCTCCAGACGAAGAACGCGAACTTGGCACCTTACGACAGGTCGGTTCAATTCGCGATCAACCACGATTTCGTGGACCGAGACACCGAGCTCTCCGCAGACGACGAGGTGGCCTTCCTCCCGCCCGTCAGCGGCGGTTGATGGCGTCCAAGCGCTCTCGACGGCAGGAGCTCATCCTATCGGTGATCGCGGAAAAGCCCATCCGGAACCAGAGCGAGCTGCTACGAGAGCTCATGGCGGCGGGGGTCTCGATGACACAGTCGACGCTGTCCCGGGAGCTGAAGACGCTGGGTATTGCGAAGGCACCGGATGCGAGCCGCGGCTACCGCTACGTGGGAGGCCAAGGCAATGCAAACGGTCCGATGGCCCCGGTGGCGGCTTTCGTTCGATACGTGGAGCGAGCCGGGAGGTTCATCGTCGTAAAGACACCGCCGGGAAACGCGCAGGGTGTCGCGCGAGCGATCGATGTGGCCGATTGGTCCGAGGTGATGGGAACGATTGCGGGCGACGATACGATTCTGCTGATTTGCCGCAGCGACGCCGAGGCACGGGCCGTCGAGCAGCGCATCGAGACGATCCGCGGCCTCTGATAGGTGACCGGGCTACCTTGACAGGGTGAAGAGCCGAGGCATACGATGGCGCTCCCGTCCACACAATGACCTTGGAGCCACATTCGCGCATCGGTTCTTTCGAAGTTCTTTCCCTTCTCGGGGAGGGCGGGATGGGCACCGTTTACCGTGCCCGAGACCACGAGCTGAAGCGGGACGTCGCCATCAAGGTTCTGCGGGAAGACTTGTCCCTCGAGTCCGCCGCTCTGGAGCGATTCAAGCGCGAGGCACGGGCTACATCCAGCCTGAATCATCCGAACATCGTCACTATCTACGAGATCGGTGTCGAAGACTCCCGGCACTTTCTCGTCATGGAGCACCTGCGCGGGCCAACGTTGCGCAAGCTATTGACGGGGGGACCACTCGAGCTGCGTGAGGTCTTGCGACTGGGGGCACAGATAGCCGACGGTTTGGCCAAGGCTCACGACGCGGGCATCGTCCATCGGGACCTCAAGCCGGAAAACCTCATGCTGACGGAAGATGGTCTTGCGAAGATACTGGACTTTGGCCTGGCCAAACTCCTTGCTTTCGACGGGGACGGAGGCGACTTACCCACGCTGGAACAACAACTCACGAAACGCGGGATGATTTTGGGCACCATCGCTTATATGTCACCAGAGCAACTGTCAACGGGCGAGGTAGACTTTCGATCCGACCAATTCGCCCTGGGAACGATCCTCTACGAGATGATTGCCAGCAGGCGGCCGTTCGATCGGGGTTCCATGGTTCAAACGATCGCTGCCATCACGGAAGTCGAGCCCGAGCCCCTCTCACTGCACCGCCCCGTTCCTAGAGAGCTCGGCGCCATCGTGGCGCGCCTGCTATCCAAGGCGCCCGGTCAGAGATTCGCGTCCACGCGGGACGTGGCCATCCGCCTGAGAGAGGTCCCTCGATCGTCGGCTGAAGTGTCCTCGGCGAGGGCCGAGCTCGGAGCGCCAACGTCCGAGAGGGCTCTTCCCGAGTTTCTGGAGGTGCGCTCGGAGGGAGCGGAGGAAACATCGGGCTCTCGATTCGTGGGCCGTAGCCTCGAGCTCGAAAAGCTTCTCGGATTCTTGAAGATCGCCGTGAGTGGCACCGGACAGCTCGCCTGCATCACGGGTGAGCCCGGTAGCGGCAAGACTTCGTTGCTCCAGGAGTTCATTCAGCGCGCACAGGAGGATCACGACGACCTCGTCGTGGCGGTGGGTCACTGCAATGCGCAGACCGGAATGGGCGACCCTTACCTGCCGTTTCGGGAGCTCGTACATCTGCTGACCGGTGACGTCGAAGCTCGCAGAGAGGCGCGGGCGATGAGCTGCGCCCATGCGCTGCGGCTCTGGCATGTCCCTACCCCACGCTCTCCCTACGATTCTCAGGGTCGGGTCCGAGCTGGTCGACACTTTCGTCTTCGGCGATGGCTTGGTCGAACGAGCCACTCAGTACGGATGCAGCTCGGAGGAGGTGGCGCAGCTCTCGCGAATCGCGGTGCGGAAAGAGTCCGGAGACAGGAGCTCGGGCGTCCAGCAGAGCGTTGTTTTCGAACAATGCGCCAAGTTCCTGCAAGGGGTCTCCACGCACAAGCCTCTGCTCCTGGTATTGGAAGATCTCCACTGGGCCGACCCAGGCACGGTGGGCCTCCTTTGTCACTTGGCCAAGCAGGTCGACGGCTATCCCATCATGTTGGTGGGTAGCTACCGCCCCGCGGATCTCGCGCCGACGGGTGACGACGACCGGCACCCCCTGGAATCGGCCCGTCACGAGCTCCAACGGAAGTTCGGTGACTTCGAGATCGCCGTGGGTGAGACTGAAACCCGTGACTTCGTGGACGCTCTGCTCGATGCCTGGCCGAATCTGCTCGATGCGGAATTTCGTGACGCTCTATACCGCCAGACGAGGGGGCAACCGCTCTTCACGGTCGAGCTACTCAGAGATCTGAGGGAACGCGGAGTTCTAGAACGCGACTCCGATGGACAGGTTTTCGTATCGCAGGAGATCGACTGGGAAGCCCTACCCGTGCGTGTCGAAGCGGTCATTGGGGAGCGCATCGGACGCCTGCCGGAATCTTTGCAGAGACTTCTCAAGGTCGCGAGCATCGAGGGCGAGGACCTGACGGCGGAAGTGGTGGCACGTATCGAGGGCCTCGACGAGAGCGAGGTCATCCGATTGCTGAGCAACGAAGCGGACAAGCGCCACCAGCTCGTTCGCGCCCTCGACGTGCGTCGCTCTGGATCTCAACGCCTCTCCGTCTACCGTTTCCGGCACATCCTTTTTCAAAAGTACCTCTATCAGAGTCTGGATCGCGTCGAGCGCTCGTTCTTGCACGAAACGGTAGGAAATACCTTGGAAAGCCTGTTGGGCGAGAGAGCCGGCGACGCCTCGGTTCAGCTCGCTCGTCATTTTCAGGAAGCCGGCTTGGCCGACAAGGCTTTCCACTATCTAGTGCTGGCGGGGCACAAGACACGCCAGTCTTACGCGAGCCAGGAGGCGAAGGCGTTCTATACGCGAGCCCTCGACGCGCTTTCTGCGATCGGCCCTCCCGGGAACGACGCCCGCCTCATTCCCGTCTACGAGGGCCGTGGGCTCGTCTCCACGTGGCTGACCCAGTTCGACGCGGCCATTGCCGACTTTCAGGAGATGCTTCGCGTGGCGAAGGTGGTGGGCGACATCCAGATGGAAGCTCAGAGTCTCTCTCACCTCGCCTATTCCCATTTCCTCAAGATGGGCGATGACCACATTCCCGTCATGGAAAACTACGCCCTTCAGGCTCTCGAGCTCGCGAAGAAGACGGGCGATCCGAGCACGCTCTCCAAGAGCCTATCCATCCTGGGAATCGTCAGCGAGACCCGGGGCGATCTTCTCGAAGCCGAGCGAAAGCTCGAGGAATCGCTGAGCATCAGTCGTCGGGAGGGCTTCCAGAGCACACGAGTGCGGACCCTTTTCCACCTCGGTCAACAGGCCTATTGGCAGGCAGATTTCGTACGCGCCGTTCGCATTGGCGAGGAGGGTGTGACGGTTTCAGCGGAGATCCGCGACAGCTTCAACGAGCTCTTCAATAGCGCCGTGGTTTGCCTCTCCGCATGGGGCGCTGGCGACTATCGCAAGGCCTTCCACGTTTTGGACGAAGGGAAGGAGAAGGCGAAGGAGTCCGAGAACCGATTCATGTACGGGCGGCTGTGCAACACCTTGGGCTGCTTTCATCGTGAGCTGGGCGATCCCTACGGGGCCGTGGAGGCTCATGAGGAGGCACTCGAGCTCGCGCGGAGGGCCTCGGTCTTCAACGTCGAGATCAGCGCCCTGATCGACCTTGGCCACGACCACCTCGCCCTCGGTCAGACCGATCGAGCGCTCTCCTATCTCGTGCCGACTCTCGAGCGCGTCGAGCGTGAAGGTATCGGCTCTCACCGCTGGCGCTGGATCGTTCGACTCCTGAACATGATCGCCGAGGTTCATTACGCCACCGAGAACTACGACGAGGCTTCCCGTTACGTCGAGCTCGGCATCGAGAGAGCGCGTGCGACTCGCTCGCAGAAGTACCTCGCCAACGCCCAGATGCTGCGCGGAAAGATAGCGACCAAGCTCGGCGATATGGACGCGGCCGCCACCGATCTCGACGGCGCCTTCGCGGTTGCCGAGAAGCTCGGGAGTCCCTCCATCACCTATCCGATCGCGCATGAGCTCGGTATTTGGTGCGAAGAAAACGGGCGTGAGGCGCGTGCCCGGGAGCTTCATGGCAGGGCGAAGGAAGCTGTCGAGCGAATCGTGAGCGGCGTCGATGACGGGACCCTCCGCTCTGTTTTCCTCAAGTCACGATTGGTACAGGCCGTCAATCAGAAGTAGCTCTGGCCAAACAACGCCTGGGCGGCCGAGACTGGCTCAAGAAGCACCCGAGCGGCGCCTCAATCGCTGTCTGCGGTGCTCGAAATCGTCGCGCCAGCGGGTGCGGAAGGCAAGTGGCCAATCGTAGCTGGCATCGATGGCCTCGAGGGCGCTCTCACACCGTTCGAGAGCCAGCCGAAAATCCCGCTCCCTATGCTCGAAGAACATGGCGAGCTCGTGAAGCGCGTGGATACGCTCCAGGGAGTCTTCCGTGGCGAGCTCTTCCCACAAACGGCGAGCCTCGGCCCACTGACCTGCCCGCTTGTTGTGATCGGCAAGGCCCTTGAGCGCACTGCGCCGTGCCGGTCCCGCTACGCCGGCCTCGACGGCGCGGGCGTAGTGTCGTGCGGAGCGCTCGGGGTTGGCCGCTCGTTCGAACAAGCGTCCCAGGCTGAAATCGTCGAGGGGATCGTCGGGGACGTTGTCCTCGTCGAGCATTTCCGACGCGGCGACGGTCAGAGCCGCGAGCGAGAGAATGTCGTGGCAGTTGTGCTCGAAGACGTAGGAGAGGCGCGACGCATCTCCGGTGCGGACGTATCGGAAGTAGATGTCCGGAATCAGATGTCCGGGAACATCCTTCTCCCGCTCGAGGCCGAGCAGAAGATACTCGAGCTCCGAGAGTCGACAGCTCTCGAAGCGAGCTTTCCAGAGGCTGCGGGCCGGATGAAGGAGATCGAAGTGCGTCTTGTCCTCGAAGCAATGGCCTTGACGAGCGAGGATGAAGCGTGACTCGAGCAAAGGGATGTCGAAGCTCTTGCCGTTGTAGCTCACGAGGAGCTCGTGGCGAGCGAGAAGCTCGCCGAGAGCCAGCAACAAGGCGCTCTCTTCGCGATAATCTCTCATGAAGAGCTGCCTGACGACGAAGGCTCCGTCTTCGACGAAGCCGAGACCGATCAGAAAAGCATAGGTGCCGGACCCGCCCGCGAGGCCCGTCGTCTCCGTATCCAGGAAGAGCGCATGCTCGAGATCGACATCGAGCTCCCTGTCGCCCCGCGAGATTTCGGAGAAAGCGTGCCGCGGCACCGTCCTCAAGCGCTCCAGCGCCACGCGGCCATGGTGATGGTCGAGCGGGAAGATCCTGTCCACGCAATAGTACGCACCGTAGTCGTTGACGACCTCCTCGCCGCCGAGGGCTTCGTCGAGAGGCATGGCGCGTCGCTCGGCCGTGGCGGCCGTCGCGGGCTTTAGTGGACGATTCCGTGTCGCGGCGACGAGTCGTTCGAGGCGCTCTTTGACAGGCAGGTCCGATGCGCTCTCTTCGCCGAGGAGCTCGGCCTCGAGGTGCGTCAGTCCGTCGGAGCCTTTGACTCGATCGTTGTTCGAGGTCGGAAAGAGGCGATTCAGCCTCTCGCGCGTAGAGCTCATGTGGGGGCTAGTTTGTCCAGGATGGCGAGGGCCATCTCCTTGCCGCGCTGGCCGACCTCTCCGACGGGCCCCACACAGGAAGGGCAGCCGTCGTGGCAGGGACAGCTCTCGATGAGAAGCCTCGCCTCGGAGACGAGCTTGGGATGAAGGTCGCTCAGAGGTTCCGAGAATCCGATGCCGCCCGGATAGTTGTCGTAGAGGAAAATGTTGGGCTCGTAGGAGGCGTCCATCGGCTCGGTTTTGGGGCGGCCACCGGGACCCATTCGTTTGAAGCCCCGCTCGACGGATGCTGTTCCCTGAGAGTTGTCTCCGATGGCGACGCCGATATCGGAGCGATCGCACATGAGAAAGAGCATCGCCATTGTCTTGAGTGTATTCGCGAGCCCTACGACACCGTCCCGTCTCTCTTCAGAGCTGCCGGGAAGCGACGCGATGATCTCCCGCGGGATCGTCAACCAATAGGCCGTGGTGTGCATCTCGAGCTCGGGCATGTCGAGCTCTCCGGAGCCCACGTTCTCGAGAGAGTAGAACTTGACCTTCTTGAAGCCGACGACTTGAGAGACGACGTGAACCTCTCCGTGGCTGCGATGGCCCGCGTGGTGGCTCCCGGACGCGAAGCGGTCGAGAATATTGACTTTGGTGTAGGTAATCGCGTCGGTGAAGTAGTCCGAATCCCACTGTCTTACGCTGGCCCGCCGCTCGTCGTAGTCGAAACGTTCGACGATGTACTGTTGGCCCTCCAGGATGTAGATAGCCTTCGGGTGGAGTGTCGAGTGCGCGCTCACGAAGTCGACTTCCGCGATGATCTTCGGCTCGCGGGTCTCGTCGTAGACGATGAAGTTGTCGGAGCTGACGGAGCGAAGGCTCACGTTGTCGGCCGGGTAGGAGTCGCTCGTCCAGTGCCAGCGGTCGTCCGAGTGGTGGACGACTTTGTGCTCCTCGAGAAACGACAGGATCTCCGAAAGATCCTCCTTTCCGAATGCCTCGCCGTCCTGGAACGGAAGCTCGAAGGCGGCGCACTTCACGTGGTCGACAAGGATCGACAAATTGTCGGGGTTCACCAGCCCGTGCTCGGGAGAGCCGGCGAAGAAGTAGTCGGGGTGATTGACGACGAACTGGTTGAGCGGGTTGCTATTGGCGATGAAGACCGCGACGGAGGCTCCGGTGCGCCGGCCCGCGCGGCCCGCTTGCTGCCAGGTCGAGGCGATGGTCCCCGGATAACCCGAGATGACGGCGACATCGAGAGCTCCGATGTCGATTCCGAGCTCGAGCGCGTTCGTGGAGACGACACCGAGAACGCTGCCCTCGCGCAACCCGGCTTCGATCTCTCGTCGTTTCTTTGGTAGATAGCCGCCGCGATAGCCGCGGATCAGATCCCTGTCCGTCACGCTGCGCTCGATCTCGGTCTTGAGATAGGTCACGAGCAATTCGGTATTGAGCCGGCTCGTCGTGAAGACGATCGTCTGGAGTCCGCGTTTCAGGAACGAGGCCGCGATGCGACGAGTCTCGTTGATGTAGGAGCGACGAATCCCGAGCTCCGCGTTCACGACCGGCGGGTTGTAAAAAACGAAGTACTTCTCTCCGCGCGGCGCTCCGTTCTGATCGATGAGATGAGCCGGCTCCTCGATGAGAGCCTCGGTGAGCTCCTTGGGATTCGCGATCGTAGCCGAGGAACAGATGAACTGCGGCTCGACGCCGTAGAATCGGCAGATACGCTTCAAGCGCCTGACGATGTTCGAGAGGTGGCTCCCGAAGACACCGCGGTAGGCGTGTACCTCGTCGATGACGACGTAGCGCAGGTTCTCGAAGAGCTTGACCCATTTCGGATGATGGGGAAGGATGCCGCTGTGCAGCATGTCCGGGTTCGTCACGACGAGGTGGCCTCTACTGCGAATCGCTTTTCGCGCATCCTGAGGCGTGTCCCCGTCGTAGGTGAAGGTTGAGATATCCGCTCCCACGTCCTGAATGAGGCCGTGGAGCTCCGAGAGCTGATCTTGAGAAAGTGCTTTTGTTGGAAAGAGATAGAGGGCTCGACTCTCGGGCTCACGAAGCACCTTGTTGAGGACCGGCAGGTTGTAGCACAGAGTCTTGCCGGAGGCGGTCGGTGTCACGACGACGACGTTGTCGCCCCCGGTGACTCTTTCGAAAGCTTCCCGCTGATGGGAGTAGAGCCTCTCGACCCCCCGTTTCTTCAGTGCCGCGACGAGCCTCTCGTCCAGCCCGTCTGGGAAATCGACGAAGTCGGCCGGCAACGGAGGGAAATGGCGGACAGCGGTAATCGTCGAGATACGAGCTCCCTCGCCCGAAAGCTCGTGAATCACTTTCTGGAGAGCTTGGCTTCGGTCGACGGGCGCCAGAATCTGCGTCATCGTGTGGGGCGAGTTTACCGCGAAGCGATTCTGGGAATCCAACGGGACACCAGTGTCACGTCGGAATCGGGACCGCCTATTCTACAGACACAGTTGAAGTTGTATCGTGGACCGTCTAAACTAGAAGATCCAATCTTCTTTTCGCGGCCCGAGAGGTAAACCCGTTGGTCCTTTTCAACTACGCTCTCAAGGAGCTCACGGCGAAGATCGTGTACTACGGTCCCGGTCTCTCCGGCAAAACGACCAATCTGCAATACATTTACGAGGAGCTCCCGATCAAGAACAAGGGCCGGATGCTCACGCTCGCGACAGAAACCGACCGAACCCTCTACTTCGACTTCCTGCCCGTCGATGCGGGAGTAGTACGTGGTATCAAGACCAGGGTTCAGCTCTATACCGTACCGGGACAGGTCTTCTACAATGCGACCCGGCGCATGGTGCTCAAGGGCGCAGACGGCGTGGTCTTCGTGGCCGACTCCCAGAAAAGCATGGTGGAGGCCAACCTCGAAAGTTTCGAAAACCTCCGCGAGAATCTGGCAGCACACGACCTCAACGTCGACGAGATGCCCCTGGTCATGCAATTCAACAAGCGCGACCTCGACGACATCATGACGCCCGAGGAGATGAGTGACACCTTGAACAAGCGGAATGGCCTCTTCTACGAGGCGGTGGCGAAGGACGGGATAGGTGTGGAGGAAACACTTCAAGCCATCAGTGGGCTGGTGCTGAAGTCCGTGATCGACCGCTACGGCGGAGGGCGGAAGATGACGCCACTCGGCAAGGTCGTGACCGACCCGGCGAGAACCGACCCAGAGGCTGTCGTCTCGACGACGGCCAGAGCGGCGGTGGGACGATCCGGCGGTAGCGCGGGAGGCGGTCCACCCGACCTGAAAGCCAAGGCGAATGCCTGGCCGTCTTTATCGGAGGAAGTTAGCGTGGGCTCAGACGACGAAAAACCCGTGGACTCGTTCGAGAACTTGAACATCGAAGGCATATTGGACGAAGCGTTGAAGCTCGATGAGCAGGAGGCCGTTCCGACAAGACCGACGACCACGCGTCCACCTACGGAAAACAGCTTCGGTCTAGGCTCGGAAGACGAATCGATGTTCTCCGGGCTTCTGGACGAGGCTCTCGGCGCGAGCGAGACGGAATCAATCTTGGGGGGCTCGACGAAGCCGGCGTCGAATCGACAGGCGATTGGGGGAAATCCGATGAGCGACCTCGAAGCGGAGCTCCTCGGCGAGAGGCTCGAGCCAGTGTCGTCGGAGAACCTCGGGTCGAACCTGAGCGAGCTCGTCAAGACCCGGATCTCGATTCCCACCGAGAAAGTGACGACGAACCGGCCGGGGAGGGGGCCTCGGAGCATCGAGGTCCCGCTCACGATCGAGGTTGAAGATGGAGAGAAAGAGATCGAGCTACTTCTGAAAATCCGACTACTTCACAAGTAGCCTCGAGGAGCGTTCGGACCCGAACCCCATGACCCGTGTCCTGATCGTCGACGACGAAGCCGGCTCCCGCCAGGGTCTGTCCGAGCTCTTGAAGGGATGGGGCTACGAGACCGACACCGCCGCAGACGGTGCCGAAGGCCTCGAGAGAGCGGCCACCTTCCAACCCCAAGTGATCATCGCTGACCTGGTCATGCCTCGACTGGACGGCATGGGCCTCTTGACGGGTTTGTCGGAGGAGCGGGGGTCTCTGACGGTCATCATGCTCACCGCCAAAGGCAGCATCGCCACCGCCGTCGAAGCGATGAAGAAAGGCGCCTTCGACTATCTCACCAAGCCGGTCGATACCCAGCAGCTCAAACAAGTTCTCGAAGGGGCTCTCGAGAGGACGACCGCATACGAGAAGGTCGAGCTCTACAGGCAGGAGCTTTTAAGCAAGGGGCGCTTCGGCCGATTGGTGGGCGAGAGCAGGCCGATGCGGATGCTCTACGACCTATTGAGTCAAGTCGGGCCCTCTGCGGCCTCGGTTCTGATTGTGGGCGAGTCCGGTACCGGCAAGGAGATGGTCGCGCGCACCTTGCACGAGCTTTCGCCCCGACGGGAAGCCGAGTTCGTAGCCGTCAATTGTGCCGCGATTCCGGAAACACTTCTCGAAAGCGAGATCTTCGGGCACGAGCGGGGAGCTTTCACCGGCGCGGAAGGTCGCCGCCAGGGACTGTTCGAGCTCGCCGATGGCGGGACGCTCTTTCTCGACGAGGTCGCGGAGATGGCTCCCGCGACTCAAGCGAAGCTGCTTCGAGTCTTGGAGGAGCGAGCCTTTCGACGCGTCGGCGGCGCGGAAGAGATCCGGGTCGACGTGCGGGTGCTCGCCGCGACGAATGTGGACCCGGACGAAGCTCTTCGAGAGGGGAAGCTCCGTGATGACTTGTTCTATCGGCTCAACGTTTTCACGCTCGATCTCCCTCCGCTGCGCTCGCGCCGTGAGGATATCGAGCTTCTCTCGGGCCGCTTTCGTGCAGGAGGTTGCGGCGGTCAATCAAAAGAACGTCACGGGCCTCCGGCCCGATGCCCTCGCGGCGCTCGAGTCCTATCGTTGGCCAGGTAACGTGCGCGAGCTCAGAAACGTGATCGAGCGCGCCGTAATCATGGCGAGGGGCGAGACGATCCGTGGTCAAGATCTTCCCGCCAGTCTGCTCGAGCCGGCCGTGAAGCCTCGTTCGTCGGAAGGCCTGGATCTTCGAGTCGGGACGACGGTCGAAGAGGCGGAGCGCAACCTCATCCTCAAGACCCTCGAGGCGACCGGGCAGAACAAGACTCGCGCCGCGGAGATCTTGGGGATCAGCCTCAAGACGCTTCACAACAAGCTGAAGAAGTATCGCCAAGCGACTTGAGTCATCGGCACTCTGCGCGAGCGGCAACCGAATACGTCTGCCGCGAGCCCGGTCCGGGTGGGCCGTCCTCCCGAGCGCAGCCTTGAGCCGGAGCGCAGGATGAGCGAAGCGAATCCGAAGCGACAGCCGAGGGGGTGGGGCCCCGCGGCACTGATTGAGGAGCGAGGGGAGCGAACGAGCCGAAGAGACGAGTGAGCATAAAGAAAGATGGGTTTTCGCGGAAAACAGATTGCGACGCTGACCCTCGTGGCTGCGGCGGTGGCCTTGGCGACGAGCGTCGTGAACCTGGCTTCGCTTGCCCGACTCACGGTCGGGGAAGCGCGATCGAGAGCAGAGCTTCTCGCCGAGACCCTCTACCATCAGACATCGCGCGTCATACGTCAGCAGAGTCGTGAAGAAATCGCAGGCTCACTGGCGGGAGATCCTTCGCTCATTGCAGTCGTCGGCATCGTTCCTACCTCTAGCGATGAGGAATCCACGCCACTCGATCCCGTTGGCGCCGTGCTATCCATGGTGGGTCTCGTGGCTCTGGTCTACGGAATCATCGAAGGACCTGAGGTGGGTTGGACCTCGGCGCCGACGCTCGGAGCGTTCGCCCTCGCCGGGATGTTCCTAACTGCATTCATTCTGTGGGAGCTTCGCGTTGCGAACCCCATGCTCGATCCACACTTTTTCACCAACCGAGAGTTCTCGCTCAGTTCGCTTACCATCACGGTAGCGTTCTTCGGAATCTTCGGGATGTTCTTCGTGATAACGCAGTACTTTCAGTTCGTGCAGGGACACTCGGCTCTCGGGGCGGGGCTTCGAATCCTTCCATACGGACTGGTCTTGCTCGTTGTCTCCCCCCGCGCCGCCGTTCTGGCGGAACGCTTCGGTGCAAGAGCGGTCATGACCGTCGGGATGATCATCGCCGCCGGTGGATTCGCCCTTCTCTCACTATCTCGGCCGGAGACGGCCTACGTGTTCGTTGGAGCGGGCCTGGTTCTCGTCGCTCTCGGGACCGGCCTCCTGATGCCGCCGGCCACCACAGCGCTCGTCGCATCGCTGCCACCATCGAAAGCGGGTGTCGGCTCTGCGATGAACGACACCACCCGAGAGGTTGGCGGGGCCA
This sequence comes from Candidatus Marinacidobacterales bacterium, assembly GCA_965247365.1. Taxonomy (GTDB): domain Bacteria; phylum Acidobacteriota; class Vicinamibacteria; order Marinacidobacterales; family SMYC01; genus CBDFHB01. Next base: position 4,929,012 of record CBDFHB010000002.1, on the reverse strand, counting down.
TCGGCATCGCGATCGTAGGTGCCCTCGTCTCCGTCGGTTACCGCAGTAGCTTGGGCGACTCTTTGAGCAGTATGGACCCGACCATCGCAGAGCTCGGCCATGATTCTATCGGTGCTCTGCTAGCCGCGACGGCAAATCTCGCACCGGAGCTCGCGCAGCCCGCGATCGACGTCGCCGCCAACGCATTCAGCGACGGCGTACGTCTCGGCATGGCCGTAGCCGCGGGTATCCTGGTCGCGACCGCCGCACTCGTCTCAGCTACGTATCCCAGAACGAAAGGGGTTACGACACCATGACAAAAGATATTTACCTGGCCGCCATCGTCGGCAGCCTTCGAGCCAACTCGGTCACGCACGAAGTCTTCGAAGCCGCGGCCGAGATCTTTCGAAGCCAGGCGGTGGAGCTCACGGAAGCGAGCCTCACAGATGTGCCCCTCTACAACGGAGATATCGAAGCCGCTGGAGATCCTCTGGCCGTCGTCGCGCTCAAACGCACGGTCGAAGACTCCGATGGCCTGGTCGTCTTCACTCCCGAGTACAACCGAAGCGTGCCAGCCGTCACGAAGAACGCGGTCGATTGGCTCTCGCGGCCCTACGGCGGTAGCCCGCTCGCCGGTAAACCCGTCGGGATCATTGCCCAAAGCCCCGGTGGTCACGACGCCCGAGGCGTACGGTCGCACCTCAGCGTTTCCGTTGCGGCCAATACCGGGCATTTGTTCGAAGAGACACTAGGGCTCCGTCGCACACCGAAGTCGCTCTACGACAACGAGACTCGTCAACAGCTGGTTGACTGGTGTGAGCGATTCGCAGCCTACGTCAGCGAGACGAGGAGCGTCCATGTCTGACCGTTCGATAAAAGCCATCGTCGGCACAACCCCTCAACCTGGCACCGGCATTCTGCATCCGTTCCCGACGCCGGAGCTTCCCCACATCGACCCCTTCGTATTCCTCGACACGGGAGCGCCAAAGACCCTTGGAAGCCACGACATCTACGTCGGCCCTCATCCACACCGGGGTGTTCAGCCGGTTAGCCTTCTTTTCAAAGGACGCATCGAGCATCGCGACTCTCTCGGCAACCATCGAACGATCACATCCGGCGGCATCCAATGGCTCGTCGCAGCGTCAGGCGCGCTCCACGAAGAAGTCCTCAACGGTGACGACGACGGTGTATTCCACATGGCTCAACTGTGGATCAATCTGCCGGCCGCTCTCAAAATGAAACCGCCAGAGTACCAGGCCGTCCCCGCCGATCAAATCCCCGAGATCACGTCGTTGGGCTCGAACGCCACCGTGCGACTCTACGCCGGAGAGGTCGCGGGACGAACGGGCCCCGCGCCTATACCCACTCCGGTGCTCGTCGCACACGTCATCCTTGAGGCGGGCGGCGCGATCACGATCCCGGTTCCCCGAGGCTGGACCACTGCGTTGTGTGTCGTCGATGGCAAACCGCGACTCGGGGATGGGACAGCTCTTGATATCGGGGACACACCCGTGTTCAAAGACGACGGTGACTCCATCACGATCACCTCGGATGGACACGCGGAAGTGCTGCTCATGTGCGGTCAACCTATCGGAGAGAACATTGCCGTGGGCGGCGGCTTCGTGATGAACACGCGTGAAGAAATCGATCAGGCGCACGCGGATTTCGCCGCTGGCAAGTTTGGCACGATCCCCACAAGAGATACGAGCCGCAGCTGAAGTGTCCATGACGCTGGCTGTCCTGCCACCGCTGAAGCTCACTGTCTCCGCGAATGGTAGCGTCGAAAGCATCCTTCATGGCAATCTCGACCAACTCGCACGTTTCGTGGTTGCCCTCGCCGCCCGAGCGTTCACAACTGTTCCGTATCGCGGTCAGACGCATACGAGCCGAGCTGGTCTCTCGCACGTGAGTTGATAGGAACGTTGAGCGAACCGCTAGCGAAAGCGATCTGATGCTGGTGGAGTCGTTCCCCTGACAGGCCAGAGCGCGGTCGGCTAGTACGCCTCCTCGAGACGCGGCAACCCGAGCTCTTCTCCAAGCGCTCGAATCCTCTTGGTCCGCCGAAACACCCATCCGCGGCGGACGAGGGCGCTCAACCGGTCGAGCGTTTCGTTCGGCACGAAGTCCACGGGAATTTCCCTAGCGAGCTTCGCGCCTCCCTTTCGCCGAGGGGGTCGTGGGCTACTCGCCGACTATCATGTACGTCGCCATCACCGACCGAAGTGAGACCGCTCTCGTCCACAGCAACCCACGTGAACGAGGCCAGAAACTCACGCCGGCGCCTTCGCTCGATGACTTCGCCGACGAGAACCCGCTGGCGCAGCTATGGGCGCTCAGCCAGGGACATCGGGTGTTGGAAGTCTCGACCCCTTTCGACGTGGACGGTGAGCCCTTCGGCGCGGTGCGCGTAGCGATCTCGACGCTCCTTCTCAAAGAAGAGATAGCCGGAGCGATTACTCGCAACGTCGCCGTCGCCACGGGAGTCGTGGTGGCCGCGTTCCTCCTGTCTCTCTTCTTCGCTGCCTGGCTTCTTGCTCCAATTGAAATGCTCCGCCGCGAGTTGGGAAGGATCCGGCCGGGAGATGGAGAGCCCCCGCTCGATCTGCGTAACGAGGCCGACGTGAGCCGCATCGCGGAGTTCTTCGCTTCGGTGAGCCAGAAGCTTGCCGAGGAGCGCAGTACGAAAGCGGGCGACTCGAGTTGGCTCTCGACGATGCTCGGCGGTCTGAGCGACGCCGTCGTGGTCGTGAGCGGTGACGGACTCGTACTATCTCTCAACTCTCCCGCCGAAGGTCTTCTGGGGCGCAAGCGCGAAGATTTGCAGGGGAAGTCTCTTTCCGAGCTCCTTCCTCCCGATCATCCAGTCGCCGAGATCGTGGGAAAAGCTCAGAGCGAGGAAACGCCCGTTGGTCCCGTCCATGTCAAGATCGACAACGGCGATCGCCCCGTCGCCTACGTCTTGACGGCGCAGGTTCTGCGCGACGCGAGCGGCATCTCTGGCGTGATGGTAAGCGCGAGGGATATGGAGAAGCTGTCGAGGCTCGGCTCGCACCTCTCTTACGCGCAGAAGCTCGCGGCACTCGGGAAGCTCACCTCCGGCGTCGCGCACGAGATCAAGAATCCGCTGAACGCGATGGTCATCCACGTCGCCCTGCTCCGCGAGAGGCTCGCGCGAGCCGGACCTGATACGCAGGCCTCCCTCGACACCCTGGATCAGGAGATGCGCAGGCTGGACCGCGTCATCCAAGGGTTCTTGCGCTTTACTCGTCCCGAGGACCTTCAGCTCACCACCGTGTCGCTCGAGGAGCTTCTCGATGAGGTCGTTCGCCTGGTCTCCGCGGAGGCGAAGGCGGGCGGCATCGAGGTCGAGACCGAGGTCGGCGACGAGCTCCCGTTCGTCTACGGCGACCGCGAGCTCTTGCAGCAGGTGTTCGTGAACCTCGTGCGCAACGCGTGCGAAGCGATGCCGGAGGGGGGCGAGCTGAAGCTCGAGGCGAGAAAGGGCGACGAAGGCGTCCGAGGTAGAGGTCTTCGACCAAGGAGTTGGCATTCCGCCGGACAAGCTGGATCAGATTTTCGACCTCTACATGACGACGAAGAGCGGGGGCAGCGGAATCGGCTTGTCCATGGTCTATCGGATCGTTCAGCTTCACGGTGGCGAAATCACGGTAGAATCACAGGTGGGAGAGGGCTCGACCTTCACCGTCCGCTTGCCGGAAGTTCCGGGCTAGGAGCGACGAGCCCGACCCTAGGTGCCGAGACAGAATGCGCGCATGGAATAGGCTGCTCCTCTATACCTCTCTTGCTGCTCCGATCGCCCTTTCGGGCTGCTCGAAAGAGGTCAAGGCTGAGTTTCCCCGCCCGCCCGCGACTGCCTCGACCCCTGTCGTCGAGGAGGAGCGACCGAGCTTGCCGGAAGCGGAAAGCTCGAGCGCAGAGCCCGTCGTGGCCGACGAGGTGGTTCCAGAGTCCGTGGTGGAGACTCCGCCCCCCAAGGCAGCCGTCGAGCGCCCGGCGCCCCGTCCAGCCCCCACGGTCCCCGCGAAGCCACCCACCCCCGATGCCGAGGAGCGCCCCTCGACCCAGCTTTCCGGAAGCGATCCCGTCGATCCAGAGGTGCTGTCCAAGTTGCGACAGGCCACCTCGCTCCTTGGCTCCGTCCAGGGCCGAACACTGTCGAACGAGCAGCGCGAGCAGGTGACGGCCGCAAGAGCTTTCGTTACCCAGGCGCGCCAGGCCTCCGCGGAAGGCGACGAGCGACGGGCGCTCGTGCTCATCGACAAGGCTGTTATCCTGGCTGAGGACGTCGAGCGTTCGAGTCGGCGCTGAACGCCGTTGGGTACTACGGGGGTAGGATCTCGAGACCGTCCTCGATCTCCTCGACACCTTCGATCTGTTCCACTCGGGTGCGAATCTTCGAGGCGAGCTCTTCCGTCGGCACGCTTCCCAAAAGAGCGACCTTCCCCGAGGAAGCCGTCACCTGGATGTCCAGTTTCCTCATCTCTCGATCCAGGTGAAGGGCCGCCCGTATCTTCGCTAGCAACGTGACGTCGTCAAGCTTGGCACCGAGGCTCTTCGAGCTGGCAGAGATTTCGGGAAGCTCGGGATCGACTTCGATCTGGTTGTCGACCGTGGAAACGCCCTCGACGCTCGCGGCGATCTCCTCTGCAGAGGCACGCTCTTCGGCCGAGGCCACGCGTCCCTCGAGCACGACGGCGCCGTCTTCCACGGCCACGGCGAGCCCCCGATGGGCCAAGTCTCTGTGGATGGCGAAGGCGGCTTTTACCGAGCCGAGCACGGCTGCGTCGTGGATGGCGCGCTGGACGAGGGGGAGTCGTCCTGTGCGGTAAAGATGATAGACGCCGAAGGCCGAGCCCACGACGAGCAGCGCGAAGACGCCGCGGGAAAACGCGCGCAGGACAGCTCGGATCATCGAAAAGGAGCTTACCGCATCTGAGCGCCCGCACAAAGCCCGGCCCTGTGGCTATAATCCTGGTATGAGTAAACCCCGAACCCTAGGCGAGTTGTTACAGAGTCCTCACGGGAAGCAAGGCCGGCGGAGCGTTCGAGACGAGATCCGCGCCAACATGATCGCGAAGTTGCGGGGCGGCGGAGATCTCTTTCCGGGTATCATCGGATATGAGGAGACCGTCGCACCACAGATCGTAACCGCGCTCCTGTCGCGACACCACTTCATCCTGCTCGGGCTACGGGGACAGGCGAAGACCCGCATCATCCGAAGTCTAGTGAATTTTCTCGACGAAGAGATCCCTTCGATCGATGGTTGCGAGATCCACGACGATCCCTTTGCGCCGATCTGCACGGCTTGCCGGAACCTTTTGCGGGAGCGCGGGGATGAGGCGCCGATCCGCTGGCTCGGCCGCGAGCAGCGCTACGTAGAGAAGCTCGCAACGCCGGACGTGACCATCGCGGACATGATTGGAGATCTCGACCCCATCCGCGCGGCGCGAAGCGGGCTCGACCTGTCGGACGAGCTGACCATCCATTATGGCCTGGTGCCACGGGCCCACCGGGGAATCTTCGCGATCAACGAGCTGCCCGACCTCGCGGGAAAGATCCAGGTCGGTCTCTTCAACATCCTTCAGGAGGGCGACGTTCAGATCAAGGGCTATCCCATTCGACTGCCGCTGGACGTTCTGATGGTATTCACGGCCAATCCGGAAGACTACACCGCCCGCGGCCGAATCATCACGCCGCTGAAGGATCGCATCGGTTCGGAGATCCGCACGCACTACCCCTCGACGCTCGAGCAGTCCGTGTCGATCACGCGCAACGAGGCCTGGACCGACCGTGGTGACACACTTCGGTCCTCGATGCCCTACTACCTTCGCGAGATCGTCGAAGAGGTGGCCATCCAGGCTCGCAAGGATCGGCGTGTGGACAAACGGTCTGGGGTCAGCCAGAGATTGTCCATCACCTTGCTCGAGAACGTTCTCTCGAATGCCGAGCGCCGTTCGTTGTCTCAGAACTCGAGCGACGTGACGCCGCGCGTCTCCGATATCTACGCTTCGCTACCAGCCATGACAGGCAAACTCGAGCTCGAGTACGAGGGCGAGCTCAAGGGTGCGGAAGCCGTCGCGCGCGATCTCATCCGTCTTTCGGTGGGACAGATGTTCCAGAAGTACGCTGGCGGAGCGGACTTGCGAAGCACGGTCGAGTGGTTCGACGACGGTGGCTATCTGCGGTTACCCGAAACGAGCTCGGAGGGAGAAGTCCTCCAAACGTTCTCGAAGATTCCGGGGCTCCTCGCCCAGACTGCGGTCGTGAACGTGGACGACAAGAGCACCCCCGCCGAACGCATCGCGGCCTGCGAGTTTCTCCTCGAGGGGCTTGCCGGCGTCAAGAAGATCTCCCGCAACGAAGAGCGAGGATACTCACGAAGTGACGAGCGTCGCGCGGAGGTAGGTTTCGAAGAAGCGGTCGACAGCTCGAAGAGTCATTTGAACTGAATCACCCATGACGACGACGAAATACAGTCGCTTTCGGCCCGATCTCTTCGAAGACCTGGATCTTTCGGATTTGCTCGGCGAGCTCTCGGATTTTTTCCTCGACAGCGGATTCCAGGACATGTTCGGGATCCAGGAGCTTTCCGACCACGCGATGCAGTCGCTCAGGGAGGCGGTCCTTCGAGCGCTCCTCGAGCAGGGCAAGCTGTCGCGGGACGACATCGACCAATTGATGGGAGACGCCGAGAGCTTCGAGGAGTCGGAGCTTCGGAAGCTTCTCGACCGCCTCATCCAGAGGATGCAGGACGAGGGCTATATCAATGTATCTCCCGCCGATCCGAATTTGACCGCGGCCGGCGATCCCTACACGGATCGTCCGGGCGACGTAGACCAAGCCCGATCGAAAGTGCGTTTCGAGCTGACGGACAAGTCGATCGACTTCCTCGGCTTCAAGGCGCTCAAGGGGTTGTTGGGTGGGCTCGGCAAAGCGAGCTTCGGCCAGCACGAGACCAAGGAGCTCTCGACGGGCGTCGAGGTCGTCGGAAGCTCGAAGCCCTACGAGTTCGGCGATACGTTGAACCTCGACGTCTCGAAGACGCTGCTCTCGGCGGTGAGCCGAGGCGGATTGGGCGTGCCCGTCGACCTCGGCTACGAGGACTTGCACGTACATCAGGCGGAGTACCGCAGCTCCTGCGCGACGGTTCTCATGCTGGATTGCAGCCACAGCATGATCCTCTACGGCGAAGATCGCTTCACGCCCGCGAAGCGTGTCACACTCGCGCTGTCACACCTCATTCGAACCCAGTTTCCCGGCGACCGTCTGCATCTCGTTCTGTTTCACGACAGCGCCGAAGAAGTTCCCCTGTCGCGCCTCGCGAGCGTCCACGTAGGACCGTTCCACACCAACACCGCCGAGGGTCTTCGCCTCGCCCAGGAGATTCTCCTCAGGCAGCGCTCGGACATGAGGCAGATCATCATGATCACCGACGGCAAACCCTCGGCCTTGACGCTCGAGGACGGCCGCATCTACAAGAATCCCTTCGGGCTCGATCCGCTGATCCTCGATCAGACCTTGGAGCAGGTCGTCGAGTGTCGCCGAAAGGGCATCGTGATCAATACCTTCATGCTCGCCCGCGACTATGCGCTCGTCGGCTTCGTCAAGAAGGTCACCGAGATCGTTCACGGCAAGGCCTATTTCACGACACCGGCCTCCCTCGGGCAGTACGTCCTGATGGACTACGTCAACAAGAAAACGCGAATGATTCATTGAGCGAGCCCTGCCGCAGCGCCTGATTGCGCAATCGAGTCTCAGTCGGTATCATTCCCGACAAGGTCCCTTACAATAGAAGATTAGGAGCTTCGGAATGCCCAAGGCTTGGCCGCGAGAAGAGCGTCGTTCTCATCCGCGCGTCCCCGTGAAGGGTGACGTTCAAGGGAAAATCGAAACCGCGATCGAAACGCCGGTCCTCGACCTGTCGCTCTCGGGCGCGCTCCTCGAAGTTCCCTTCACCCTCCCCTCGAGCTCGCGCTACGTGTTGAAGCTCGCCCTCGAGAGCGGATCGGGCCTCGAGCTTACGGGGGAGATCGTACGATGTTACGTACACGGCTTCGACAAGGATGAGCGGGGCCAGCCGAGCGTCCGCTACCGTGCCGCCATCAAGTTCGTCGAGCTCGAAGCCGCCCAGGACGAAGCCCTGAAGGCTCTTGTCGAGCGCGAGGGCGGTACCTCGGATCTACGCGCGGAGCTCTCCAGCTGACCGGGTAAGCCAACTTACAGAAAAGCGCAATTCAGCTTTTCTATCTGGAAAATTTGCGGCCGCGCGATACCCGTGCCTAATATGGATTTGGTGGCGCGAGGGTCACACCGATACTTACTGAATTAGACTGGGACCACTGTTGCCTTTTGGAAAGACAACAACTCTTCATTAAAGCCACTCCTTGTCTTAGCCCTCCCTAAAATAACCCTCGCCCACCTCTAACTCCCTCGTTTTGTTGACTCGGATCGCCCATTGACTTAGGATAAAAGCTCGTTTTGTGGGGCTGTGGCGCAGTTGGGAGCGCGCCTGAATGGCATTCAGGAGGTCATGGGTTCGATCCCCATCAGCTCCACCAACTTTTTGGCGGCTTCGCCGCGAAAAAGTACCCGCCGTAGCGCCTGACTATCGGAAGAACTAAGGGTTGTCCGCCTCGGCGGGTACCGCCTGCGTCTCGACGTCCCAGCCGCCACCCAGCGAACGGTAGAGCACGATCAGATTCTGGACCGCCAAACCCTCGCTTTCCGCGAGCTGATCTTGAAACCGAAACAACGAGCGCTGGCTGTCGAGGACGTTTTGGAAGTTCGTCAGACCGGCGAGGTATTGGGTGCGCACGAGGTCGACCGAGCGTTGGGCGGCATCGACGGCCTCGGTGAGTCGATCGCGACGCTCCAGCTCCTTGAAGTAGGCAATCATCGAATTTTCGACGTCTTCGAGGGCGACGAGCACGGTTTGCTCATACGCGAGAAACGCTTGCTGCGTTCGGGCCTCCTCGACACGGACTCGGCTTTGAATCCGCCCTCGGTCGAACAAGTTCCAATTGAAGCCAGGGATGATGCTCCATGCGGTACCTGTAGTCGTATTCCCGATATTTCCCCAGTTGAAAGTGAAAAAACCACGTAGCGAGAAGCTCGGGTAGAGATCCGCCGTGGCGACACCGATGAGAGCATTCTGAGACGCGAGGGCGCGCTCCGCGGCGCGAATGTCGGGGCGCTGTCGCATTACGTTGGCCGGGATACCCACGGCTACGGTTGATGGGGGTGTCGGGACGTCGCCTTCGAGCGCAAGTTCTTCGTGAAGCGTTCCCGGCGTCACCGCCAGGAGCACTGCCAGCCGGTTGAGCGCGAAATTCAGATTCTGCTCCAGTCGCGGGATCGTCGACTCGGTATCGCCGAGGTTCGACTCCGCTTGGGCCACATCGAGCGCCGAGGTGAGGCCGGCATCGAAGCGGTCGCGTGTGAGCTGCAAACTCTCTCGCTGCGAATCGACGTTGGAGCGGGCAAACTCGATACGCTGTTGAAACGCGCGGACATCCACGTACGACAGCGCGACTTCGGCAAGCAGCGAGACGAGGACGTCTCGGTAGTCCTCGATCGAAGCCTCGTAGCCGGCTTCAGCGGATTCGATATTGCGCGCGAATTTGCCGAAAACATCCATCTCCCAAGCCGCATCGACGCCTAGGGAAAGCAGACTGGTCGTGTCGGTGCCACCCGGAAAGTCAATAGGGAGTGTCGCTGCGCTCTGTTGACCCACGTTGACATCACCGCCAGCGTCCACGACCGGCATTCGTTCCCCGCGGGCGACGCCGACGAAGGCGCGCGCCTCGCTGAGACGTGCGATCGCCTGTTGCAGATTCAAGTTCTCCAGCTGGGCACGCTGGAGGAGCTCCTCGAGCCTCCGATCGCTGAAAACCTTCCACCACGTCTGGAGATCCGACTGGCCGGCGTCGAGGCCCATCATCGCTGCGGTGTGCCACTGGTCCGCGAGCGGTTGCTCGTTTGGTAGCGGCGCAGGCTGTTCGTAGTCCGGGCCCACCTTGCATGAGCACCCGAAAGCGGTCACGAGGAGTAGAAACTTGAGCGTTCTCATGTCGATTCCGCCGCGCCCGTTGCCGCCGGAACGGGATCCTTACCGCTCCGGTCGCGCAGTTTTTGTACAAGCACGAAGAACACGGGGATGAGAAAGACCCCGACGATCGTCGACAACAACATACCCCCGAACACCGCTGTCCCGAGCGACTGGCGGCTCGCGGATCCCGCACCCGACGCGACGAGAAGCGGGAGTACTCCGAGAATGAACGAGAACGCCGTCATCAGGAGCGGCCGGAATCTTAGACGAGCCGCCTCGACCGCGGCCTCGAGCGTCGGCTTGCCTTCGTCCCGGAGCTGTTTCGCGAACTCTACGATCAGGATCGCGGTCTTCGCCGAAAGACCGATGAGCAGCACGAGGCCAATTTGTGTGTAGACGTTATTGTCGAGCGCTCTCATCCACGTCGCGACAATGGCACCGAGAAGCGAGAACGGAATAGAGAGCAGCACCGCAATCGGAATGAGCCAGCTTTCGTACTGCGCGGCCAGGAACAAAAAGACGAAGACGAACGCGAGGCCGAAAATCACCGGCGCCTGATTGCCCGCGGCCAACTGCTGGTAGGTGACGCCAGTCCACTCGTATCCCATCGACGCGGGGAGAAGCCGATCGGAGAGTGCCTCCATCGTCCGTACCGCCTCGCCGGAGCTATAGCCGGGCGGGGGCGAGCCGGTGATACTCGCAGCCGGGTAGAGGTTGTAACGAGTGATGGCTTGGGGCCCGACCGTGTTTTGAATGCTCAACAGAGTTCCGAGCGGGATCATATTGCCCTGAGCATCTCTCACTTCGAGCTGGCTGATGTCTTCGACGCGGGAGCGGAAGGCGGAGTCCGCTTGGATCATGACGCGATAGGTGCGTCCGAAGAGATTGAAATCGTTCACGTAAGCCGAGCCGAGATAGGCTTGCAGTGTGGAGAAAATATCCGAGAGCGGGATCCCCAGCGTTTTCGCCTTGGTACGGTCGAGCTCGAGATAGAGCTGAGGCACATTCGCGCGGAAGCTGTTGTTGACGCGGGTAAGGCTCGGCTGCTGGTTCCCTTCGAACGCGAAGTCATCGGCGATCGCTTGGAGTTGCTGCGTCCCGGAGGCTCCGCGATCCTGAAGCATATACTCGAAGCCCCCGGCGCTTCCTAGGCCCGAGATGGGCGGAGGGATGAACGCAAACGACGTGCCCTCCTGAATCTGAAGGAGTTTCGCAGTCACCGCGTTTGCGATGGCGGTCGCATGCAGCTCGGGGTCTGGCCGATCGCTCCAGTTGTTGAGCACGGCGATGGCCGCGCCGCCATTGCTGCTCTGAAGCGAGTCGAGGAGCGAGTAGCCGCCGATGGTGATGACGTCGGCGACGCCGGGCGTTTCCATCAGCGTCTGGGTGATTCCCTCGAGCACTTCCTCGGTACGCTCGAGCGACGCACTGTCGGGAAGCTTCACGTTCGCGTAGAAGTAGCCTTGATCTTCGTCGGGAACAAACCCGCCGGGCACGGTCATGAAACCAAATCCGGTCAACACGACGACCGCGACGAACAACAACATCATCACCGCGACACGTCGCACGAATAGATGGACGTAGGCCGTGTAGGACTTCGTCGTGCGATCGAAGATGTCGTTGAACTTTGTGAAAAACCAACCCCGCTTCGCCGTCGAGGACGGACGCAGGAGCAAGCCGCACAGCGCCGGGCTCAACGTCAGTGCGTTGATAGAAGAAAACACGGTCGCCACCGAAATCGTGATCGCAAACTGTGAATAGAGGCGCCCGGTGATGCCGCCCATCATGGTGGTGGGGACGAACACCGCGAGTAGCACCAGCGTCGTCGCAATGACCGGGCCGGAGACCTCCTCCATCGCCTTACCGGCGGCGTCCTTCGCGGATAGCCCTTCGTCGTCCATGAGACGCATCGTGTTCTCGACAACGACGATCGCGTCATCCACGACAATGCCGATCGCAAGCACCAGGCCAAATAAAGTCAGCGTATTGATCGACATCCCCATGGCCAGCATCACTCCGAAAGTGCCTAGAAGCGAGACCGGAATCGTAATCGCCGGAATGAGCGTCGTCCGAAAATCCTGTAAGAAGATGTAAACCGTGAAGATAACGAGAAGAACGGCAATGAATAGCGTTTCGACGACTTCGGCGATCGAAGCCTCGATCGATCGCGTTGAGTCAAACGCGACCTTGTATTCGAGCCCATCGGGAAACCGCATTGCCATCTCGTCCATGGCTTCCCGGATACCTGCGGCAATCTCGAGAGCGTTTGCACCGGGGAAGCTGATAGACGGCGAGCCCAATCGACGGTTGGCCGTTGAGTTGGACGAACCAATTGTAGGCCTGAGCTCCGAGCTCGACCCGCGCCACGTCGCGCACCCGCAAGATGCGGCTGCCCTCGACTTTGAGGATCATGCTCTCGAACTCGTCGACCGTCGACAGGCGACCGAGAGTGTTCACGGTGTATTGAAAGTCGAGCCCGGTAGGAGCTGGCGGCGCCCCGATCTGGCCCGCAGCAACTTGCACGTTCTGCTCCCGAATCGCGGTGACGACGTCGTTGGTGGTCAGGCCACGCGCCTTCAACCGCTCCGGGTCGAGCCAGATCCGCATCCCGTAGTCCTTGGCGCCCATCACCTGCACCTTCGCCACACCGGGAATGCGACCGAGCTGATCCTTGATGTTCAAGTTGATGTAGTTGCTGATGTAAATCTCGTCGTACTGATTCGTGGGCGACAGCAGGTTCACCATCAGCACCATGTTCGTGGACTTCTTCTGAGTCGTCACCCCCTGGCGCTTCGTTTCCTCGGGAAGTTTGGGGTCGGCGATGGCGACGCGGTTTTGCACGAGGACCGTCGCCATATCGATATCGACACCGATCTCGAAGGTCACCGTGAGGTTCATCGATCCGTCGTCGGAGCTCTTCGACAACATGTAAATCATGTTGTCGACGCCGTTGACTTCCTGCTCGATGGGTACGGCGACAGTCTCGGCAATGACGGGCGCGCTCGCTCCCGGGTAGCTCGTCGACACTTCCACCGTGGGCGGCGTGATATCGGGGGTATTCTCGATGGGAAGCACCGGAATCGAAATAATCCCGAGCAGAGAAATGACGATAGCGATAACGAGCGCAAAAACCGGCCGGGAGATGAAGATGCGACTAAACACGCGCTAGGGATCCATCGCGATTGAGACCGTCTTGTCGCTCTTGTTCGGCGTCACCGGCAGTCCTGGGCGCGCACGCTGCAACCCATTGACAATGTAGCGCTCGCCGGGCTCCAGACCCGAGAGGATGACCCGCAAGCCTTCGTCGAGCTGCCCGAGCTCGACGTGCCTGAGCTCGACCACGTCCCCCTCGCCGACGATCAGAAGAAATTTGCCACCGAGATCCGTTCCGATGGCGCGCTCGTTTACGAGCAAGGCTCCGTCTTGTGGCAACGTCGGCACCCGAATTCGCGCGAACAGGCCGGGGAAAAGGAGACCGTCGGGATTCGGCCAGACGCCCCGCACCTGAATGGTGCCGGTATTCACATTCACGGTGTTGTCGACGTAGTCGAGGTACCCTTCGTGAGGCCAACCCTCCTCATTGGCGAGTCCGAGGTACGCAAGCGTCCGCTCGTCCGGCGCCGCCTGCCGGTTGGTGACGCTTCGGCCTTGATCGTTCAGCATCGCAAGGATGATCCGCTCGCTCACATCGAAGTAGGCGTAGATGGGGTCCAACTGAGCGACCGTGGTGAGCAGCGTGTTCTCGCCCGAGCCAACGAGGTTTCCGATGTCGACGCGCCGCCGGCTGACCATTCCCGTAATCGGCGAGCGCACCTTCGTATAGCTCACATCGAGCTCCGCTTGCTCGAGAGCCGCTTGTGAGCCCAGCAAATTGGCTTCGGCCTGCTGCACGTCCGCGCGGGCCCGATCAACCTCTTGCTGGCTGACCGCGTTCGTGCGGATCGCCTGTTCGAGCCGCTCGAGGTCGGACTTCGCGCGAGCCAGCTCCGCCTCCCACATTTTCACGTCCGCAGCCGCGCCGTTGCGCCGGGCGACGTAGGGATCCGGCTCGATGACGAACAGGAGCTGCCCCTTGCGCACGACAGCGCTCGCCTCGAACGCTTGACGCTTCAGCACTCCGGCCACTCGGGCACGAATCTCGATGGATTCGACGGCTTCGGTACGTCCGGTGAACTCCTGAAACCCCATCACGTCACGTTGCTCTGGAACCGCGACCGTCACTTCGGGAGGAGGCGGCGCCGCGAGGTCCCCGCTACCTCCACATGCGGCTGCCCCAGCTAGCAGCAGGATCGCTAATATTCTCAAATTCCCCTGCCTTCCTTTGCGGTCGCAAAAAAATTCGTGCTGTGCTCGATGGCGACCACGAGGTGCGCCAATAACGCTAGACGAGTATCACGAGCCCAATGGCGAGCACAACCTCGCAGCGCGGACGGTCGCTGTCGGGTCCCGGTGTGGGGGGGCATCAAACCGCCGGAGGAAGAACGTCCCCATCAAGACTGTCCACGGATCGAGCCGGCTTCCCGTACCGAAGGAACAGAGCCGGCACCACGACCATGTTGAGAGCGGTCGAGCTCAGAAGTCCTCCGAGGACCACGATCGCCATCGGGGACTGGATCTCCTTTCCGGCCTCGCCGCCGCCGATGGCGAGGGGAACGAGTGCGAGAGCCGCAGTCAAGGCCGTCATGAGGATCGGATTCAGCCGTTCGAGGGAACCGCGGAAGACCGCTTCCCGGCGAGGCTCACCTTCGAGCATCAGCCGATTGTAGTGGCTCACGAGCAGGATGCCGTTTCGCACGGCGATGCCGAACAGGGCGATGAATCCCACCAGCGACGCGACGTTCAGTACGCCTCCCGACACGACGAGCGCCGCGACGCCGCCGATCAGAGCGAGCGGTAGGTTGACCATGATGAGAAGCGCCGTGCGCGCGCTTCCAAATTCCTGAAAGAGGATCAGAAAAATAGCGAGGATGGAAACGGCCGAAAGAATCGTGATCGCGCGGGTGGCCGCTTCGCCGCTTTCGAACTGGCCACCATACTCGACGTAATAGCCCTGAGGGAGGTCGACGCTCGCTTCGATTCTGCCGCGGAAGTCCTCGACCACACTCGCCACGTCACGCCCGCTGACGTTCGATTGGACCACGATCTTTCTCTGGACGTTCTCCCGGCTGACCGTGTTGGGCCCGCGGTCCTCCTCGACCTGGGCGAGCCACGCGAGCTCGACCTTCGCCCCGAGAGGCGTATCGATGACAGCCTTCCGAATCTGCTCGGCGCTTCCACGGTGCTCGTCATCGAAGCGGACGACCAGGTCGAAGGCGTTTTGTCCTTCGAGCACCTGACTGACGGGCTCCCCATAGAAGGCTACATCGATGGCCTCCGCAAGAGCCCCCGGGGTCACGCCGTACTTGCCCATGGCGTCACGGTCGGCAGTGATGCGAAGTTGGGGAACGTCCGCCTGTTGCTCGACCGCGAGGTCGACCACGCCGGGCACACTCTCGACAGCGGTTCGCACGGCCTCCGCAATCCGGCGGAGCTCGTGGAGATCGGGCCCGAAGATCTTGACGGCGATCGCCGCACGCGTGCCGGAGAGCATGTGATCGATACGATCGGTTGACCGATGGTGACGTTGGTTCCGGGAATGGCGGCGAGGTTGCCCCGGAGATCGTCCATGACCTCGAAAAGCTCTGCCTCAGAAAGATCGAGGAGAACGTCGATTTCCGCCGCGTTCACGCCCTGCGCGTGCTCGTCGAGCTCGGCTCGCCCCGTGCGCCGCGCCGTCGAAACGACCGCAGGGTGCGCGAGCATCTTCCTCTCTGCGAGGCGACCGAGCTCGTCTGACTGTACGATGTCCGTTCCTGGCACGGTCACTGCGGACACGGTGAGCGTTCCTTCCTGGAACTCGGGCAAGAACCCTCGACCCAGAAACGGGAAGACCGCGATCGTCAGCACCACGAAGGGCACCGCGGCGACCACGACGGCCGTCGGGTGCTCGAGAACGGACTCGAGCGTCCGTGCGTAGACTCTCTTCAGCCGTTCGACGAGCCAGCTCTCATGCTCCCGGTCCATGAAGGTTGCCCGGGGAAGCAGGAAAAAGCAGAGGACCGGCGTGACCGTAACCGCCACCGCGAGCGAGGCGAGGATGCTGACGATATAGGCAAAGCCCAGAGGTTGAAGCATGCGGCCCTCGACCCCAGAGAGGAAGAACAGGGGAACGAAGACGATGGAGATAATGACCGTTGCCTTCACGATAGGCGCCCGAATCTCTCGCGCTGCATCGTAGACGACGGGGAGAGCTCTCCGTCGTTTTCCTTCCGGAAGGTGCCGGTTCTCCCTCAGACGACGAAACGTATTCTCGACGTCGATAATCGCATCGTCCACGAGAGCGCCGATCGCGATCGCCATCCCGCCGAGCGTCATCGTGTTGATCGTGATTCCGGCCAGCAGCATCGTGATGGTGGCGATGGCGAGAGACAGTGGGATCGCGAGGACGGAAATCGCCGTGGTGCGGACATTCCAGAGAAAGAGGAACAAGATGACGACGACGAGAACCGCACCGTCGCGAAGCGCCTCGACGACGTTGTCCACCGCCAGGGAAATGAAGTCGGCCTGTCGGAAGATCCCCCTGTTGATTACGATCCCCTCGGGAAGGCTCCCCTGGAGTCGGTCGAGCTCCTCATCGATCCGGTTCGTCAGCTCGAGTGTGTTCGCCTTCGGCTGTTTCTGGATCGAAAGGACGACGGCAGGCTCCGCGTTGACGGAGGCGGTCCCGAAGCGAGGCTTGGCCCCGATCTGAACATTGGCGACGTCGCCGATGCGGACCGGAGTACCGTTCGTCAGACGCACGACCGTTTTCTCGATGTCCGCGAGATCCCGAACGCGGCCCAGGCCCCGGATGAGGATCTCCTGCCCGCTCTCGAGATAAACACCGCCCGAGGCAATTGCGTTCGCGCCCTCCGCGGCGCGGAGCACGTCCGAAAGCCCCACGCCGTAGAAACGCAGACGATCGGGGTGAACTAGCACTTGATATTGCTTCACCGCTCCGCCGATGGGGACGACTTGAGCGACGCCCGGAATCGCGAGAAGCCTCTTCCTCACCACCCAGTCGGCCACGGTGCGCACCTCCATCGGAGTGTGACGGTCGCTGGTCATGCCCACGAGCAAGATCTCACCCATGATGGAAGTGACAGGAGCGAGAACCGGTGGGCTCGTGCTCCCCGAGAGTTGGGCGGCCACGAGCTGAAGCTTCTCGCTTACGATCTGTCGCGCCCGGTAGATGTCCTCGCCCCAGTCGAACTCGACCCAGACGATGCTGATTCCCTGGGCGGACGACGAGCGCACCCGCCTCACGCCTGCAGCACCATTAACCGCCGTCTCGATGGGGAAGGTGACTAGGAGCTCGACCTCCTCGGCCGCCATCCCGTGTGCTTCCGTGAGCACAGTCACCGTGGGTGCAGTCAAGTCAGGAAACACGTCGATCGGGATGGTCACGGCCGCATAGACGCCCCCCGCCAATATCGCGGCAGCTCCGAAAAGCGTGACGAGGCGGTTTTGGAGAGACCAACGGATGACTTTGTCTAGCATTGTGTGGTGCTCTCTAGTGCGGATGACCGTGATCCGCGATCTCCGACGCGTTGAGCGACGCGAGACGAACTTGATAGGCGCCCTTGGTGACGACGCGCTCGCCGGAACGGATACCGCCCGTCACGACAGTCCACTCGCCATCCGAGGGTCCGAGGGTGAGCACGCGCCGCTCGAAGCTCTCTCCACCTACCTGGACGTAGGCCACGTCGAGGGCGTCCTCTTTGCGTAGCGCTTGTGAGGGAACCGCGACTCCCTCGCCACTGCTGGGGCGGAAGAGTCGGGCTTCGACGAGCATCCCGACCTTCAAGCTTCCGTCTTGATTTCGCGCTTCGAGGAGGACTGGAAGCGTGCGCCTTTCGGGATCGATGGCGGCTCCGACAGAAACAACCCGCGTAGCATCGTATACTCGTTGGCTCCCTTCGACGGTGAAAGACGCGCTCGAAGCCTCGGAGACGGGAGCCGCCTCCCTGGCGGGAATCTGTAGGCGCAGCCACAGCGTTGCCGGGTCGACGATACTGAACAGGCGTTCGCCCGCACGAACCCTCTCACCCATGGTCAGATTGCGCTCCGTCACGAGACCGCTGATGGGAGCGGTGAGAGTCAGCTCGTAGCCCTGGCCGTTCGCGTCGCCGACGGCTTCGAGCGCGGCGAGGCTGACTTCCAGGTCGTGCTGGGCTTCGACGAGCCGTTTCTCCGGGATGGCTTCGACCGCACTCAGCCGCTCGCTACGCTCGACTTCGCGCTCCAGGCGTTCCACCTTGGCTCGTAGCGCCGCGTAGGCGTTGTCCCCTGGGACGGGGGACAAGACGGCGATTCGCTCTCCCGCCTCCACCCAATCACCTGGACTGGGTGCGTCGAGGTTGTGCTGGGCTCGCACGAGTCCTTCCACCGGCGCCGTCACACGGGCCACGGCGTTCGGGACCGGAACGATTTCGCCGCTCGCCGATATCGACTGCCGGATCTCGTGGTCGATCACTGGCGCGGTAGCAAAGGGAATGATCCACTGTTGCTCTTTCAAGAAAGAGATCCCAGTAGCGGGGGCGTCGTGAACGTGCGGAAGGGCCGCACTCGAACCGAAGACGTGGATCTCGCCCACCGGAATCTCTTCGACCCCCCTGGAGCTATCAAGAGTCATCGAGAGCTGGTAAGCCCCTTCTCGCGGAAGCGAGGGAGCTGGCGTGAAGATCCCGTCTCGTGCTGGAGTCTCAGCGACGCTCAGATACTCCTTCTGATCCGGTCCAACGAAGCGGAGCGTCAACTTGCCCTCTCTCACGGGCTGGAAGTCCTCGAGAAAGGTCAGATGGATGGCCCAGGGCTCGCTGGCCTCGCTCGCCACCATCGGGGGATACTCGAAGAAAAGCTCCACGGTCTCTGTCCAGTGGGTGACCGCTTCTCCGCCCCCGTGCTCGTGGTCGGCCTCCCGGTCGCTCTCACCGCTCGGGCCTCGTTCGACGCAGCTCGCAAGGCCAAATGCGAGGAGGGCGGTGGCAAGATTCAAGGTTAATCCATACCCGGTTGTCTTCATGGCTCGATTTCCTCATTTCTCAGTGCCCGCGCCGGCGGCAAACTTGAGCTACGGTTCGCCGCCGCGGCCTCTCCCTCCGGGACGTCCTCGGAGTCTTTGCAACGCGCCTGGCTTCGCCAGGCTAGCGCTCCGCTCGGCGGGCTCGCTGCGCGAGGCGGCCGCGGTCGGGCTGAGGGCTCCTTCGTTGCGGCAACGGGGTCCCCGCCCATCGCCCGCTCGAGGTCGTAGTAACGAATCCAGTGCTCCCACTTCAGTTGCGACTCCATGGTCTGTGATTCTCTGAACGCCTCGGCGGCATCAAGGAGCTCGAGCAGAGACATCTCGCCCTCGCTGTAGCTCACGCGCGCGATACGAAGCAGATCGTCGATACCAGTCAGGAGCTCGTTGCGAATCAGGGCGACCCGCTGGGAGACGGAGGCGTAGGCCGCCAGGGACCTCCGCAAATCGTTCGCGATCGAACGCCGGGTGAGATCCATCCGCGTGGTCGCGGCACGCAAGCTGGCCGCGGCCGCTTCGACGTCCCCCTTCCGACGGTCGAAGGTGGGAAGGGGAACGTTCACTCCCAAGAAAAAGCCATCGAAGCCGTCGGATTGGTGCTTGTAGCCTCCGGTCAAGGTCACATCCGGCCCCGTGAAGGTCGAGAGATACCGGACGGAAGCGTCGGCCGCGGCCATCTGCGCCTCAGCGCTTTGCATCTCCGCCCGCCGCCGGAGAGCGAGCGTGATCGCGGCGTTCTCTTCCAGCTCCTCGAGGGACGGAGGAGCGCCCTCGGGCGCCGCCGTTGGGGCGATCTCCTGGAGCTCTGGCCCGGGCGCTCCGGGCAGAATCAAGGACGCAAGTTCCAGTCGAGCGTTCCCGAGCTCGATCTCAACCGAAGCGGCGAGGTTTTCGTAGCGCGCTCGCTCGATGCGAAGTCGACGCGCGTCGTAGCCGGATAGATCCCCCTCGCGGAAACGCTCCCTGCCGCTATTCTCAGCCATCCGGAAAACCGTGCGAAGCTCTCCGACAACGGCTGCTCGTTCCTCCGCGGCCGCAGCTTCGATGAAGACCCGCTTCACCTCGAACATGAGTCGACGACGCTCCGCATCCAGCCGAAAGTCCAGCGCGGTCGCCTTCATGTCCGCGGTCTCGATCCGTGCTCCACGGCGGCCAGGCCACTCGAGACGCTGGCTCAACGTGAAGTAGCTCTCGGAGTAGTCGAGCCCACTCTCCGACAAACCCTCGTGGCTCACTCCCGCCACCGGGTTCGGATGCGCGCCCGCCTGCTTGGCGAAGCCGAGTGCCTGATCGCGCTCGGCTTCCACGAGACGGAGCTCCAGGTTGTTCTCTTCGAACATCTGCAACGCCCGCGCGAGAGTGACTCGTTGCACGGGCTCTTCCGCCCAAGCCTGCGGCACGACTGCAGCAACCACCGTCAGGGTTACGAAAACGGCGCGATACCTGCGCCAGCCGCGCGTTCTTCCGTCCTGGATGCCACTGAGACCTTCAAGCGTCGCCTTTTCGGACATGCATGGTCCTTCCGACACGGGTAACAACCCGCTAAGAATTTGGGAAAAAGAAAAGTGATGGGCTCTAGAGAGGCAAGCTCACTTGTCTCTCAGCAAAACAACGGTGGGGCGCGGGCGGGCTTTCGGAAGAGAAGCGGCGGGCGATGCGACTCGAACCGGGCGGCCGGCAGGGCAAGACTGGACATAGCCGGCGGGCGAGCGGCCCTGACCGTCGACGCGAGTGCAAGAAGTGGTCTCGAAAGCCACGCGACGCGTGGCGCGTCAAGCCGCGCGTGCGAGATGTTCAGAGAGTCGTCCTGGCTCTCGCCCTGGCTGATGGGATCCCCGGTGGACCCTTGGTTTGCGTGGTGCGGGTGGCCGTCTAGGTGTGCATGAAAGGTGATTCCGTGGTGCGGCGGGCGCTCCCCGTGCCGCCCGTGATGATCGAGGTGACTTCGGCCGCGTTGATGAAGGTGAGCCAGAGGAGCCGCAGCCGAGAAAAGAATCAGAGCAGCGATCTGGATGCCTGCAACGGCAGTCTTACCGACTCGGCCCTTCACAACGCTGATTCTCCCCGCAGCCTAGCGCGAAGTCAACTTGCCGCAGCGAGCTCCTCGCCCCAGAGACACTATTGCTGCGGGCGGCGGAAGCTTTTCAGGTGATGAAGGGCGTGATCCACCGCCACCCGGACAGTCGCTGCATCGCGGCGGAGCTTGCCCATGAGCATTCCGCCCTGGACGGAGGCGATGCAGAAATCGGCGAGAGCCTCCTCGTTTGCCGATGAATCCAGTCGTCCCGCCGCCTTCTCCCGCAGGAAAAAAGAAGCCAGCTTGTTGCGGACCACTTCGAACAGCAAGACGAGATCCTGCCGCAAGAGCTCTTCCTCGGACGTGACGTCGTTCGCAATCGTGCCGAACGGGCAGCCCCGGGTCATCGAGTAGCGTTCCTGTAGACGCACCTGCGACTCGAACCACCGATGGAGGTCATCCCAAGTCTCCAAATCGTAATCGATCGGTGCCCGCCCCGCCCGAATCGACTCGATGTGCGTACCCACGACCTCGTGAACGAGGAGCGCTTTGCTCTTGAAGTAGTGGTAGAACTGGCTTTTCCCCGTTCTCGAAGCGTCCATAATCTGATTCGGGCTCGTAGCCTTGACTCCCTGCTTGTGAAACAAATCGATGGCTGCATTTTCGCCGGCTTCGCCTTCGACCATCCCACCCACGGAATGCTCGTCGACGTGCGCCAGTTCCAGTACCGTCCGGGGCCCGAGCTCGGTAACTGGCGTGACGAGGAGATCTCGCCCCGCTACGTGAAAGCGGGGCTGCGTAGGTTCGCATACGTCGCGCGTCCTGGGAGCCTCGAAGGGATGAAAGGGCAAATGTATGGACGGGAGCGGGGTTTCGAAGAGGAGTACTTCGAAGACGAGAGCAAAGCGATTGAGTGGCTATCGGCCTAGGTCTCTTTCCCCGCTTCATGAGGACTCTAAAGTCGAAGGTGTTTGGCAAGGCTACGAAGGACCTGGAGGTTGCGCATGGATGCTTTTGTCATTCTGAACATACAAATGACCTTGAGTCTAATTGCCTATGCGTTGATCGCGAAATGGCACGTAGCCCCTCGGTTGGCAAAACTTCCGCTTCAGGACTCCCTTGTACCTCTCCTTTGGGTCCACGTCTTTCGCTATAGCCCGCTGACGCTGTTTGCGCCGGGGCAAGTCAGTCCCGACATCCCTCAGGACGCGGCGGCGACGATCGCCTATGGAGACCTCGTTTCCGGCGTCCTCGCGCTCCTCGCCCTCGTCGTTTTGCGAATGCGCTTATCAGCCGCCATCGCCGTGGTATGGCTGTTCAACGTCGTGGGAATAGGCGATGTGGTTTGGGCGACAGCGAAGGGGATGAGCGTCTCCCTGTATACCTACCCGCTTGGATGGAACTGGTACATCTTGAATTTCTACGTTCCGATGCTGATCGTGACGCACGTGATGATCACCAATCGCCTCATCAAGAGACGCCAACCTGCTACTTGAATCGGGTCGGGTCGGTCAGGAAAGGCGACCGGACGTCGACCGAATCTGAGTACGGCGAGACACTCTACTTCGTCTCGACCGGCGGCGGTACGATGGATCTCTGGCAGCAGCGTCTCGGAAGTGCCGGCACTTCGACGGGCTCTCCGGAACGATTGACCACCGGCATCGGCATGACGGACGCCTTCTTTTCATCCGATTCGCTCTCACAGAACCACTAATCCTTGAATATCTTTCTGCCCAATATTACACTCCAACCACGAGTGGCAAACTCTTAGAAGCAGTCAACACTGTGCGAATGCGAGAAGACATCTGCCATCGGGCGAGGGCATCAACTATCTCAAAAAAGGAGAATAGACCATGGCTAGAAGACGCCCTCGCAGAGCAAGTGGCAACAAACGCCAGCCATCGTCTGCGCGGCCAGTCGAGACGGAGCCAGGAACGGGCGGCGGAAAATGGCTGCGCATCGCGATCTCTATGAAGCCGTACGTCGTTGTTTTTACAGCTAGTGCCTGTGTATTGATCATAGAGATCGTGGCCGCGAGGGTCCTCGCCCCGACAATCGGCGTATCGCTCTACACCTGGACCGGCATCATTGGGGTGGTTCTGGCCGGAATGAGCGCCGGTAACTATTTGGGAGGTCGAGTGGCGGACCGATTTCCTTCAGGAATAACCCTAGGCATCATTCTGCTGGCCGGCGGTGCATCCAGCATGAGCGTGCTCGCTTTGGTCAATGTCGTTTCGGAGGCATTTGATGCGCTGTCGGCAATACCACGGATTGTTTTTGTAACAACCACCCTGTTTTTTTTGCCCAGCATGATCTTGGGGATGGTGACTCCGGTAGTAATCAAGCTCAGACTTCAGGACTTGGCCGACACAGGCAGCGTGGTGGGGAAGATCTATGCAGTGTCCACTACTGGCAGTATCTTTGGGACTTTCATCACTGGCTTCGTGTTGATTCAGTGGATTGGTACAAGAGCGATCCTCTTCCTGGTCGCGCTCGTTTTGATCCTCCTGGCTCTGGCATTCGGTAACCTGCGGAGAGCCAAGGTGCCTAGCTTTTCCTTGATCGCCCTTTTTGTTGCACTAGGGAGCCTTGGGGTCGCAAACGGTGCCCTCGATTCCGGCTGTGTGCGCGAGAGCAATTACTATTGCATACGGGTGAGCGACGAAATAGCCGAAGGAGGCGTGCGAGTGAAAGTGCTCCAACTTGACAAGCTGAGGCACAGTTCCGTCTCTCTGGAAGATCCCACGTTTCTAGAAACCGGCTACCAGAAAGTTCTAGCGGAGATCGAGGGGTTTATAGCTCAACACAATCCCAGCCTTCGGGTTCTGTTCATAGGAGGTGGCGGTTACACGATGCCACGATATATTGAGGCGGTTTATCCTCAAAGTACCGTAGAGGTCATTGAAATCGACCCGGAGATTACCCGCGTGGCGTTCGACTACCTTGGGCTTCGGCCAGACACCCGCATCGAGACCTACAATCAGGATGCGCGTATGGTGGTACCAAGACTCGCGCCTGCGAAATACGATTTGGTTGTTGGCGACACCTTCCACGATATCTCAATTCCATACCATCTCACCACCAGAGAGTTTAACGAGCAGGTCAGGACGCTGCTAAAAGAAAATGGCATCTATGCTGTTAACGTGATCGACAAACTCCACACAGGAAGGTTCCTCAGGGCATACGTTCATACTCTCCAGCAGACGTTCCCATTTGTGTATTTGGCTCGCGACGATGCAGGGGTATGGGAAGACGATAGTCGAACCACCTTTGTGGTGGTGGGATCCAGCCAGGCGCTGTCTCCAACAGACATTGAGGCCGCGACTGTCAGGCGGAATAGGAGCCAACCGGTCAGCCAGTTTATGTCGGAATCTACCTTTAAATCCTGGCTCAACTTGGAGAATTTCGTCCTGCTTACGGACGACTACGCTCCCGTGGATAATCTGACCGCTCCTGTTTACTTGGCTAGGGACACCTTGAGCACGGCGGACAAGCATTTCAGCGCCGGATTGGAGCTTCAAAATCAACGGAGGTATACGGAAGCCATTGCTGAGTATGACGCAGCAATTCGTCTAAATCCTCAATATGCACCAGCCTACAACAACCGGGGCATCGTCTACGAAGATCTGGGTGAGTTCGAGCGAGCCATCGTCGACTATGACGAAGCCATTCGCTTGGCCCCCAAAGACTTCTTGGTCTACAACAATCGGGGCGGTGTCTACTTCAAGCTGGGGCAGTACCAACGTGCCATTCAGGACTATGATGACGCAATCAGGCTCAATCCCCAATTGGTCCAGGGTTACATGAACCGGGCGATGGCCTACACGCGTCTGGGCAACGACACAGCAGCTGAAAAAGACGTTGACCGGGCAGTCAAAAATGGGGCCAACCGCGCAAGCCTGGAAAGAGCTATTGAGAATCTCAAGGATAGGCGCTGAATCATCTGCAATTGTTCGCCCAGATGACGGCGGTGGAGCCGCCCAAAATTCCGTACCATCCTCAGTGGTCACAAAGTGATTTCGTTCAAGAATGCGAAGAGAGAGAACGCCTCGCAAGTGCCTGCATCTACTCCCCTGGAAGTGACTGGGGTCTGGTGGCCTCCACGGACTTCAAATCCGATGGTCCTTGGTTAATCCCGGGGACGGTGGGTTCGATTCCCACACACTTCCGCCACGACGGTTTGCCATCACCATGAGCTCTTCGGACGACGACGAGATTATCCTTCCCATCGAAGACTCGATCGACCTGCATCCCTTCGCTCCGCGCGATATCCCCTCCGTCGTGGAGTCCTACATCGAAGCGGCCCAGGAGGCCGGATTCGGCGAAGTGCGCGTCGTCCATGGGCGCGGCAAGGGATTTCAGAAAGAACGTGTACGGCAGGTCCTTTCGAAGAGCCCGCTCGTCGAAGGCTACGAGGAAGCGACGCCGGATCGGGGCGGCTGGGGCGCTACCATCGTCAAGCTGACACCGCGCGATAGGGCTCCTTAAACCTCAGGCTCGGTCCCGGAGGAGCCGGGCACAGTGCTAGAATCTCGGCCGATGAACGTGAGCCAAGAGCTAGTCGAGGACCTCGAGAAGGGGATCGAGGGGGAAGTCCGTTTCGATCGCTACTCGAAGATCCTCTACTCGACCGATGCGAGTATCTATCAGATCGAACCTCTGGGCGTGGTGATCCCTCGGCACGAGGGCGACGTCGAGGCCGTACATCGTCTTGCGACGCGCGAGAGCGTTCCCGTGCTTCCGAGAGGCGGCGGCACCTCGCTCGCGGGACAAGCCGTCGGCAAGGCCATCGTGCTCGACATGTCGAAGTACATGTCCGATATCGTCGAGGTCGAGAGAGAGGAGTCCTGGGTACGCGTGCAGCCGGGCGTCGTGCACGACGCCCTCGGCGCGCATCTGAAGGGCTATCGTCTGCGCTTCGGGCCCGAGACGGCGACGTCCAATCGAGCCACGATCGGAGGCATGGTCGGTAACAACTCAGCGGGCGCGCGCTCGCTCATTTACGGCAAGACCGTCGAGAACACGCTCGAAGTTCGAGCAGTGCTCTCCGACGGCTCGAAGGCTACCTTCGGTTCCGTGGCTCGGGAAGAGCTTCCCGCGAAGGCCCGAGGGGATTCCCTCGAGGCTGGCATCTACAGGAAGGCTCTGGCCCTTGCCGAGACTCATCGGGAACACATCGAGAGCCGATACCCGAGAATCCCGCGACGGGTCAGCGGCTACAACCTCGACGAGCTCCTGCATCCGGACGAGGTCAACCTTGCGAAGCTCATCGTGGGCTCGGAGGGGACGCTCGCGACCGTCGTCGAAGCGAAGCTTCGTCTAGTGCCGCTACCGCCAGTGGCGGGCCTCGCGGTGCTGCACTTTAGGGGGCTCTTGCCTGCGCTCGAGACCGGTTGTGAGATTCTGGCGCTCGCTCCTTCGGCCGTCGAGCTCGTCGACGAGATGGTCATGGATCTCGCCCGGAAGTCGCTCGAGTACTCGCGGCGGATGCACTTCGTCGAGGGCGAGCCCAAGGCTCTGATGGTGGTGGAGTTCGTGGGTGACAGCGAGAAAGAGGTCGTCGCGAAGCTCGATGCCCTCGAAGCGCTCATCGGGAGCTCGGCACGACCCATGGTCCGGGTCATGGATGAAGCGGCTCAGGCGAACGTCTGGAAACTACGCAAGGCCGCCTTGCCGCTTCTGCTCGGTCTTTCCGGAGATCGAAAACCGATCGCCTTCGTCGAAGACACGGCCGTACCCCCCGAACGCGTTCCCGAGTTCGTCCGGCGTTTCGAAGAGATCCTCGGGAGCCACAACGCCATCGGCTCGTTCTACGCTCATGCAGGGGCGGGATGCCTGCACATTCGCCCTCTCGTCAACCTCAAGGAGGCGTCGGAAGTCCGCAAAATGGAGGCCATCGCGGATGAGGTCTTCGACCTCGTCATCGAGTTCGGTGGATCGATGAGCGGCGAGCACGGAGATGGGCTGGCGCGGAGTCACTTCAACGAGCGCTTGTTCGGCAACGAGGTCTATGGTGCGTTCAAGGAGCTGAAGGCGGCGTTCGATCCGAAAGGGATCATGAATCCCGGCAAGGTCGTCGACGCGCCGGCCATGACGGAGAACCTTCGCTACGGGGCCTCCTACCGTATCAAGGAGCCTCAGACCACCTTCCCTTACACAAGAGAGGAAGGTTTCGCCCGTGCGATCGAGCTCTGTAACGGCGCCGGGGTGTGCCGGAAGAACCTCGAGGGCACGATGTGCCCCTCCTTCATGGTGACGCAGGACGAGGAGCACTCGACGCGAGGACGCGCGAACGCGCTCCGAGCCGTCTTGGACGGACGACTGGGCTCTGAGGCGCTCGCGAGCGATCGGCTGCACGAGGTGATGGATCTGTGTATCTCGTGCAAAGGCTGCAAGGCGGAGTGTCCGTCGAACGTCGATATGGCTCGTCTCAAGTCGGAGTTCCTCTCGCTCTACCACCGTGAGCGGCCGCGCTCGCTGCGCGACCATCTCGTTGCCCGGCCCGAGGTTCTGGGACGGTTGGGCGTTGCGACGAGCGCTTTGTCCAACTGGCTTCTGCGGCAAGGCTGGGTTCGTTCCGTTGTCGAGAGCCTGACGGACCTCGATCGGAGGCGGAGCTTGCCTCCGTTTGCTACCGAGAGCTTCGAGAGCTGGTTCCGAAGACGTTCGGTGTCGAAGACCGGAGTGAAGAAGAGAGTCGCCCTCTTCAACGACACGTTCACGAACTATCACGAGCCCGAGATTGGAAGGGCAGCCGTCGCGCTCTTGGAAGCCGCGGGCTACGACGTGGTGCTCGCCGAAGCGGGCTGCTGCGGGAGATCAGCGATCTCGAAGGGCATGCTCGAGCGGGCGCGTCACCTCGCGAAACGAAACGTCGAGGCTCTCCACCCGTTCGCGCGCGAGGGTGTCCCCGTCGTCGGTCTCGAGCCCTCCTGCCTGCTCGGGTTTCGGGACGAGTATCCCGATCTCGTTCCAGGTGACGAGGCAAACGCGCTCGCCGGAAACAGTTTTCTCTTGGAGGAGCTCTTCGCGCGAGACGGCGTCGAGCTCGATTTCCCCGACGCACCGAATGAGATCTTGGTGCACGGCCACTGTCACCTCAAAGCTCTCGTCGGCACCGAGCCGCTGCTCTGGTTTCTCGGACGGCTCACGAGCGACGTCGCTGTCATAGACTCTGGCTGTTGCGGGATGGCGGGCTCGTTTGGATACGAGAAAGAGCACTACGATATCTCCCTGCAAATGGCGGAGCGTCGCCTATTGCCGGCCGTGAGAAACTCCTCGAGCGACGTAGCGGTCGTCGCGCCCGGAACCTCGTGCCGCCACCAGATCGCGGACGGAACCGGACGGTCGGCCGTGCATCCCGTCGTGCTGGCGGCCCGCGCGGCAAGGCTAGTCTGAGCGTCATGGCCTGGGTCCTGGACATCGAGACTGTGGGCCAGCGCGTGGAGGAACTACCTGAGCGGGCCCTCGCCTATCTGTATCGGAGCCTTGCGCGCGATCGTCCCGATCCTGAAGAGCTCGAGAGGCGCAAGGCCGACCTCATCGATCGCTTCAGTCTCGACCCGACAACGGGCCGCATCATCGTGATCGGCCTCGTCGAGAGCGAAAGCGGCGGAGAGAAGAGCTTTCACGCCTCCTCGGAGAAGGAGCTTCTGACCGCGTTTTGGGACTGGCTCGACTCCGAGCGACCATCCCTCGTCGTCACCTTCAACGGAAAGCGTTTCGACGTGCCCTACCTCAACCTGCGGAGCGCCGTTCACGGTCTCGAGCCTCGCGTCGTCATTCCGATGGAACGCTTCAGCACGAGCCCCCACTTCGACGTCAGAGAAGTGCTCGAGGGTAACGAGCGCCATCGGCGCGGAAGCCTCGACTACTTCTGCGCCATCTTCGGCATCGACTCTCCGAAGTCGGAGCTCGACGGAAGCCTGGTCGCCGCGGCCTATGCGGAAGGTCGGATCGAGGAGATCACTCGCTACTGCCTCGCCGATTGCCACGCCACGGCCGCCCTCTACCGCCACCTCCGCCCATTCTGGGGTCAGTCTTTAACTCTTTAACTCCCAGCTCAGGTCCCATGCCTGCAACAAGTTGGAAAGAAAGAGATTGTCGAGCGAGTTCAAGAGTTAAAGCCTGACCCCAGGTAGTTCTGCTGAAAGGCCTGGATGGCGGGGAGGAGGTCCTGGCGGTCCGTCAGGGTGCCCTGGAAGAGATCGCCGAGCTTCGCGAGTCTAGCGGGCATCGTTTCCAGGGTGAATTGAGTGGGGCGCAGATCCAGGTCGAGCTCGTCCCAGTCCAGGGGCGCGGACACCGGAGCCTTGGGACGCGGCCGCACCACATAGGGAGGCACGACCGTCTGTCCCCGGCGGTTCTGACCGAAGTCCACGTAGACCCTGCCGCGCCGGCGACTCACGACGCGCTCTACTGTCGCGATGTCCTTGTGCTCCGCCGCTACGTAGGTCGCCACCCCCTTGGTAAACAGTTGCGTTTGGTCGTAGGTATAGACGGGCTCGACGGGGACGTAGACGTGCATTCCCGTCGCCCCCGACGTCTTGAGGTACGGCTTGAGGCCGATGCCACGGAGCACCTTGCCCAGGGTGCGGGCGATCTTGACGACGTCGCTGAAAGGTGACTCCTTGGCATCGAGGTCGAAGACCACCCAGTCAGGGTTGTCTCGGCTTGGACGCTGGGACAGCCACGGGTGGAGATCGATGCTCGCGAGGTTGGCCATCCAAATGAGCGTGTCGCGGTCGTTGCAGATGATGTAGCGGATCGCTTCGCCCCTGCTCTCCGAGCCGATACTTTCCGTCAGGACCCACTCGGGCGTGTGGTCGGGAGCGTCTTTTTGGTAGAACGACTTTCCGTGGATGCCATCCGGATAGCGGAGCATGTGGACGGGGCGCTCATGGAGGTAGGGAAGTAGAGTCTCCGCGACTTGGTCGTAGTAGCGAATCAGATCGCCTTTCGTGAAGTTGTCCTCCGGCCACAGAACCTTGTCTAGATTGGTGAACTGGATCTTGGGTTTGCCGGGCTTTCGTGCGCGGAGGGCTTCCGCGAGGTCGGCCTTCACCCCATCCTCGGGCGCCGAAGCGGGGATACGGACCCAGTCCGCGGAAGCGCCCGTGGTGTAGGGGCTCGCCGCGCGCTTCGCGAGCAGGGCGGGGAGGCCGGCGGCGGCCGTGATCTCGTGAAGCTCCTCACCCCGCCCTATAACGTGATCCACGTAGAGCACCGCGGCGAGCTTCGGAATCAGCGTGCTCAGCATGTTCTTCCTCTCGAGAAGCGGTAGCGCCGTGACGTCCCACTCCTCGTAATGGAGGAGATCGAAAGCGTAGAAAACAACGCCGTCCTCGGTCTCTCCTGCGAGTCGCGCTTGGAGCCTCTCCTTGGACGGTCGTTGGGACGAATCCGTCGCCACGAGTATGCCGTCGAGAAGGAGATTCTCCGCCCTGAGCTTCCCTGCCTCTTCGAGGACCTCGGGCACTGAAGCGCCAATCAAGCGGCCGCTCGAGTCGATGAGAGAGAGCTCGTCATCGGACTTTCTGAGCATGGCTCGTCTTCCGGCGAACTCGACCTCGAAGATCCAATCGGGTTCGGAGAAAGCTTGGCGCTTGCTCCCGAAGAGCATCGGGAGGCTCGACTTCGGGAGAGGCGCCTCCGACGCGCGACTGAGATCGAAAAACGGTGCCTTCTCCTCCTCTCCTCGCGCGTAGAGGTCACGGGCCTTGAA
Organism: Candidatus Marinacidobacterales bacterium; assembly: GCA_965247365.1. Taxonomy (GTDB): domain Bacteria; phylum Acidobacteriota; class Vicinamibacteria; order Marinacidobacterales; family SMYC01; genus CBDFHB01. The sequence goes on along the minus strand of CBDFHB010000002.1, from coordinate 4,898,123 downwards.
GAGAATCCACTCGTGCTTCTCCGAGCGGGTTCGGACGAGGTGCCATTCGCCGCGAAGCTTTCTTCCCCGCATGCGGATCTCTAGTTTGCCCGCTTCGACGGCGGCGACACCGTCGCCCTCCTTGACGAGCTCATAGCGTCCCCGATCCCAAACGGTCATCGTGCCGCCACCATACTCGCCCTTGGGAATGACGCCTTCGAAGTACTCGTAGGCCAAGGGGTGATCTTCGGTGCGAACCGCGAGTCGTTTGACGGTCGGATCGTAGGAGAAGCCTCGCGGGACCGCCCAGGACTTGAGGACTCCGTGCATCTCCAGACGCAGGTCGTAGTGGAGCCGTCTCGCCTCGTGACGGTGAACCACGAAGACCGCCGAGGCGGGTTCGCCTCCCGAAGGTTCAGGACTTGGCTCTGGCGTTCGGCCGAAGTGCCGCTTTTGCCTGTACGCTTCTATCGACTTCTCGGATCGCTTCGCCACGGGGCGAGCATAGCAAAAACAGCGCGAATGCCACCGCGCACCGGTATCATGTGAGTTCATGAAGACACCCACCCTCGGAGCCGCCACCATCGCTTTGTGGATCGTCTCGAGCCTCGCGGAAGCGCAGACCAAAAACGTGGAGCTGACGCCTTTCGTCGGCTATCAGGTCGGGGGGAGCGACGTGTCACGTTTCGGAGAGTTCGCAATCGAAGGAGGCGTGAGCTACGGCGCCATGCTCGACGTGCGGGTCCGGCCGGACGCGACGATCCAGGTTGTCTACGACCGACAGGACACCATCTTCGACTTCAGCGACAACCATCCGTTCCTCCCGACGCGCGTCCGCCTCGATCTCGCCATCGAGTACTTTCACTTCGGCGGGACCGTCGAGTTCTGTGAGATGCGTTTCCGCCCCTATTTCGCCTTGACCCTCGGCGCCACGCGATTTCATCCCCAGCGGGACGACCTCTCCGACGAGTGGCGCTTCTCGCTCGGAACGGGGTTCGGCTACAAGAGCTACGTAAGCGAGCGCTTCGGCTTTCGCGCGGACGCGCGCGTATGGCCGACGTTTTTGAATACGAGTGGGGGGTTCTTCTGCTCGCCGCCCGGGGGGTGTCTCGTCTCCGTCGAGGGGGACTTTCTCGTTCAGGGAAACGCGACTGTCGGCGTCTTTCTCACCTTCTGAGCGCTAAGGGCCCACGCAAAAATAACTTCACATTTTGGGACGCCGATGCATCCCGTCTGGCTGCGTTGCTCGTCGGTCCAGTATCCCGATATTACTCGCTCCTCGCGCCTTGCCAGCCGGGCGCCTCGGCGTCCGAAAATACGAACTTATTCTTGCGTGGACCCTAAGGCTGCGGCGGGGGCTGATCCTGGTCCTGCCGCTGGTTCATGTCCGGCGGGACCGGAATGGGCCGTCCAAACGGATCCATGAAGGGAAAGGTGGCGGGCGGCGGATTAGCGGGGCTCGTCGCTCCCGGCGAACCCGTGCCACCCTGGCGCGGTGGCGGCCTGTTGTTGGGCAAGCCCGGCGTGAAATTGCTTCGGGGATACGATGGTGTCGGTGGAAGAAAGCTGGGAACGGGAGAGCTTCCCGGTGGATTGGGGAATTCCCCAAAATCCTGCTGGGGGTCTTCCTGCAACTCGTCTCCGGGCACGTCGAACCCGGACTCGCCCATGGCGGGATCCTCGAAGTCGTCGTAGTCGTCTTCAGGTGGCTCGGGCATTGCTCGAGCAGGAGCCATCGAGCGCGTCGGCCCGCCTCCGCCCGCACCGACGAAGACCTTGTCCACCTGGCCCCAGTCTCTTGGATCCATCATGACGGCGTAGTTGACGCCCATGCCTTCGAGAAGTCGGGATACGGCCATCGATACGGGGACGTCGACCAGGCTCGCCGTCAATCGTTTCGATTTCACGGCGTCCTCGAGTATCAGCTCGATGCCAGCCTGTCGCTCTAGCTGCTCGAAGACGGAGGAAAGGGGAGCGTTGTCACACTGGATGGTCACGAGGCCGTCTCGATGGGACACGCTCAGAGGTTGGGCCCAGAGGTTCGTCGCGAGACAGATACTGAGAACTGTCCAAAGGCCTCGACGAATTGTCATGGGATAAACTCCTCTTTACGCACGTTAGCACTGGCCCAAAACGCTGTCAATTGCGCTGGGCGGCCAGCCGGTAGGACGCCATCGTCCGTCGGGCCGTCTCCTCCCAGCTGAAGAGGGCGGCCCGGGCCTTGCCGGCCTCGCGCAGCCGGTTCCGAAGCCCTGAGTCGCCGAGGATGCGCTCGAGACCATCACTGAGGGCGTCCTCGTCGAGGGGATCGACGAATAGAACGGCGTCTCCGCCCACTTCCGGCAAGGCCCCTCGTGGGGCGGTGAGTACGGGGGTGCCACAAGCCATCGCCTCGAGCACCGGCATGCCGAATCCCTCGGCGAGCGAGGGGTAGGCGAGCGCGCGTGCCGCGTTGTAGATGGCCGGTAGGTCGGCGTCGGGCACCGCCCCGAGGCGAACCACGCTGCCCGAGGGGAGTCGGCTCGCCTCGGCCAGGATGCTCTCGTGCCGGAAGTCTTCCGCGCCCACGAGGACGAGGCGAAGCCCCGTGTCGAGACGCTCGCGAGCTCGTGCGAAGGCGCGAATGAGGCGCTCGAGGTTTTTCCTCGGCTCGAGTCTTCCTACGGATAGAACGAAGGGACCATCGAGCCCGTAGCGAACGCGAAGCTCCGAAAGGTCGTCCTTCAGGACGCAAAATCGGTCGCGATCGACGGCGTTCGGCGTGACGACGACCTTCTCCTCGGGCAATTCATATCGTTCTAGGATCGAGTTACGGGAGAACTCGGACACGGTGAGCACGACGCTCGCTCTCAGGGCTGAGCGCCGGATGAGTCGGACCGAGCGCTCCGAGAAAGCGCCGCGAAACAGCTCGGGGTGCGTTTCGAAGAGCACGTCGTGAATCGTGACGACTTCTGGTACGAACGAAACGGGTGGCACGATGTACTGCGAGTGAAACACGTGGAGACGATCGATGAGCTCGAGCGCGGGAACGACGAACGGGATGCGCAGCTTCGCCGATTCCGGAAACACTCTCCGATGGACGACGTCTTCGGTAGCGAGCGCGGCGTCGGTTTGCTCGGGACGAAAGCTGAAGATCCGAAGCTCGGAGGAGCCTCGCTCCGGAAGCGACGCCAGGGCGCGAATCAGGTGAAGGAGATAGGTCCGGCTTCCTTGCGGTTTTCCGTTCAGGTGGTGAGCATCGATGCCGACACGGAGGCTCAAGGCTGCCTTCGACGCTGCTGGGGCTGTTGCATGCCGCCACCGGGGAACGAACCCTGGGCCCCGCCGGGATTCACCCCTGGACGCAAGCCCGGCTGAAGGGGCGGGGTCCCGGGAGGCAGGGCTCCCCCTGGCTGGCCCACCCCTGCCATCTGAGACCCGAAGCGGAAGCGCGTCAGGCCCGGCGGCGGCGGTAGTCCCGGGAACGGACTCGCGTTGAGGGCTTGTGCAGCCCCAAAACCCTGTCCTGGGCGTACCACCTGCGTGGCCTGCACAGCCTGGGCCGTGGACTGGATACCGTAGACGAAGAGCCAGTCTTTGTACTTCTCCTTGCCCGGGACGAGAAAGAAAGTCTCTTCTTCGCTTTTGCTCGCCACGCCAACGATTCCGCCCATACCCTGCTCGTTCGCACTTCGGCCGAGGCTCGAGCGGAACTGTCCTCCCGTGGGTTGGCCCTGGCGCCCTCGAGGGGTCTGTTGCCCTGGCACCGTTTGTCCGCCGGAAGTTCGCATTTGGCCGCGGCTTCGATTCAAGTCGGTGATGCCCGCGGCCTCGCCGGCGGCCCGCTGGCCTCCCGCCTGTAGCTCCGGCGAGAGCTGACGGATCACCCGCCACTTCCCGTCTTCCGTCATCGGATCCGCATAGAGTTGGCGCAGGAACTTCTGCTCGACGAGCAGCTCGAGTTTTGGCGGATACGCGCCCGGGAACTTGCGCTGATAGAGCTCGATCGCCTGCATGTACTGATAGCCGCGAAAGATGAGCTCCTTCTCGCGCTCGCGCTGCACGAGTTTCTGCCACAGCGGGACGGCCGCGACCATGAAGATCGCGAGAATGACGAAGGCGATGACGATACCGAAGAGGACGTAGCCCTCCTCGCCCCGGCGCCTCACTCCGACGTTCCCTGCGTCTTCTCGTACATACGCATCACACGCGCGACGTAAGCGCTCGTTTCCTTGTAAGGAGGTACGCCGCCGTGCCGCCGGACGGCATCGGGCCCCGCATTGTAAGCCGCGAGCGCGAGCTCGAGATCGCCATCGTGCGAGTCGAGCATCTTGCGGAGGTAGTGCGTGCCTCCATCGACGTTGTCTCGCGGATCGAAAATGTTGTCAACGCCGAGCTCCCGCGCCGTCGAGGGCAGAAGCTGCATCAAACCTCTGGCGCCTTTCTTCGAGACCGCATCGGGGTCTCCGCTCGACTCCGCCCAGATGACGGCGGCAACGAGATTCGGATCGAGGCCGTACTTCTCCGCGGCCGGTCGGATGACCGGCTCCCACTGGGGCAGCAGTCGAGTCTCTTGGATGTCTTCGCCCGTCTCCACGATCTCGTTCGGCACTACATTGACGACCAGCTCGGCCGGCACGGTCACCTCGCCACCGCCGGTGAGGTGAAGTAAGATCTCTTCGCCGAGCCTCTGGTAGCGATCGACGTAGAGGATCTTGCCGCTTTCCAATACCGCGATCTCCGCGAGTCCGACTCGAGCGAGCCCGATCATAGCTAGAACGAGAGCGAGAGGGCGCATCAGTTGCGAGACGCTTCCCAGGTGCCGCTGACGCCGTTGCAGACGCCGAGGTTGTCGGCCTGTTTGTCGGTAATGCTATTGACGAAGCCGCCTTTCGCGATTCGGTTCCCTTCGAAGCGTCCCGACACCGTCAGCTTGCCGGTGTAGAAGCGCCGTTCCTCGTCTTGACGCCAATTGACGGTCGCGGAGAAACTGTCTCCGTTGACCTCGGCCTCGTAGGTCCCGAGCTTCAGCTCGAGGCGACCGCCGGAGCAGTCGTGGTGGAGCGAGAGCGAGCCGTCGAAGACGATCGTCTCGTCCGAAACGTCGAAGCGCACCGGCCGGCCTTGATCCGAGATCCCGTCCCATCGCCCGGTGATGTCGAACTGACTCGGAGGGATTGGATCGACGGTCGGGGCCATGGGCGGTGGATCCTCGAACTCGTTACAGGACGCCGCGGCCAGGAGCAGAACGAGAAAGGTTGATTTGAGTTTCATCATGGCACCTGAACGAATTTCACGAGCGAGCAGGTTTCGCTATCGCTGTCCGTCACGGTCAGCACCACCTGGAGTACGTCCCCAGCGTTCGTCGTGGTGAAGTAGTCGTGGGTTACCGCGACACCTGACCCCCCCGCCGGTCCATCGCCGAAGTCCCAATCGTAAGACGTGATCAAACCGTCGGGGTCGAACGAGCCCGAGGCATTGAACGAAGCCAGGGTGTCGTTCAAGAGGATCGGATCCACCACGCTGCCCGTGCCCCCGCTGGTTCCAGTGGCGGAGGAGGCGGTGAAAGCGCAGACGGGCGCGGTGCCGCTCACCGTGAACGCGGCCACGAAGCTACCTTGCTGCGCGTCCGGGTTGGTCACGGTGACGTCCCGGTCCCCGTTTGCTGCCTGGGAATCGATTCGAATGCTCACGATGAGCGTCTCCGAGTTCACATAGGTCACGTTGGTAATCGAGATACCGGTTCCGAAGGACACCGTGGCGCCAGGCTCGAAGTTCTGCCCCGTGAGCGTCACGTTGAGGATCGCGCCCCTTCCGCCGACTGAGGGAAAGACCGAGTCGATTTGCGGGGCGTTGAACGCGCCGCGCGTAACGCTCACCGTTCCCGACGTCGAGCCCGACGTCACCGTGACCGTCGCGGAGAGGCCCTGGTCGTCCAGGAGTGTCAGCCGGTCGAAGGCTTGACCGTTGACATTGGTGAGCAACACCGAGCCCGCCGAGGCGAGCGAGCCCGCATCGGTGCTGAAGATGACGGAAGCGCCCGGGATCGGATTGCCGTTGTTGTCGGTGACGGTGGCGGTGATCTCCGACGTGAAATCGAACGGCCCCAAAGTCGCCGGGTTGGCGGTCACATTGACGGTGCGTTCTCCGGAAGACCCGATCTCGACGGTCACTGCTTCGGTGGTAACCCCGGCGCCCGAGCTCGCACTGACGGTCGCCGTTCCCGATCGGCCGTTGCTCCTCAGCGTGGCGCGCGCGATCCCGTTTACGGTTGCGACTCGCTCTTCGATCACTCCGAGGTCCGTGGTGAAGAAGATCTGAGTACCGTCGGTGAGAGGTCCACCGCCGTCATTCGGGGCCTTGAACCCAACGACGGTGATCGCGGAGCTTCCTCCCTGAACCGCTATCGCCGTCGGGTTGGCGGACATCGAAAGCTCGGCGTCGCCCGGAGCGGTCAGTGGCACTGCCTTGCATTGCGACAGAAAGCCGGCCGCGACGATCGCGGCGAGCCAGAGATAGAGCGCTCTCGGTCTCGCGATCATGATTACTGCACCTCGATCCGCATGGAAGCGAAGCTGGCGGGAAGGCTCGCGCCGCCCGCATCCCGGAGAGAGCCGCTCGCGCTCATGACGCGGGTGGGTCCGGGGGTTAGAGCCTCGATCGTCAGCCGAGCCAAATGGCCCGAGCCGCGAAGTCCGATCGTGTCGTCCTGGCGCTCGAACTCGATGCGAAGCTGTCCGGGGTTGAAACTCGAAGTGAAGCGCACCGGGCGACCGTCAATGGTGAGAAAGGCACCCTGTTGCACGTCCGAGACGCGAAGCGCTTCGGCGTCGTAGGTCAAGGTGATCTCGCCCGCGGAGAGCCCTTGCGAGCCACCGCCGACGAGAACGACATCCAGGGTCTCGCCCACGGAGAGCGTGGCCAAGGGAGGGCTGAAGAGAACCGACACCGCAGTCACGGGCCCCGGTGGTCGCGGGACTGCGTCCGCCGTCGGCCCCGCGCCCGGCGGCTCAGCTGGCTCTGGCGGCTCAGCTGGCTCCGGCGGTTCTTCGATCACCGCCACGTCCCTCACCGCGTCGAAAATTCGCGGACGATGCCCGGGAACTTTGATCCGCTGCTCCGTGCCCATGGGAAGCGGCGCGAGGTCGAACTCGGTGACGCGCGGCGCGCGCACGATGTGGGGTGTGACGGAGAAGACCACGTCGCTCGAGGCGACCTCGTTGTCGTTGGAGGAAAAGATCTTGCTCAGCAGAGGCAGGTCCGTGATCCCCGGAAAGCCCGAGACCGAGCTCCGGGTTTCCTCGCTAATCAGACCGCCGATGAGGTTCGTTTCTCCGTCCTGGAGCCGGACGACGTTGTTGACCGTGCGCGTGCCGAAGACGGGAAGCTCGATCCCCCCGATGACGCGGGTGTCGAGCTGCTGGCTCGTCTCGAGCGAGAGCTGCAGCTCGATAACTCCGTCCACAAAGACCCGTGGCGTGATGTTTATGTTGATACCGATGTTGCGATACTGGAACGAGGTCACCGGCGTCGAGGGAACGCCGCCGGTTCCGAACTGCGACACGAAGGAGGTGACCGGAATGGGCACTTCCTGGCCGAGACGAAGCTCGGCGGGTTGCCCTTCGCTCGCTCGGAGCTTCGGCGAAGCGAGCAGCCTGGCCTCGCTCTTGCTCTTGAAGAGTCGAAAGGACGCGGAGGACGGAAAGCTGAGAACGAAGTCCGAAGAGTCCACCGACGTCAGGCGATTCAATCGAAGGGCGACATTGGGGCTGACGGTGGAGCTATCGTCGCCCCCCACACCCACCGCGCCGGCGGGGCTGAAACCGAGCCCGACCTGATACTCCGCGAGCTGCAGGCCGTACTCCATCATTCGGTTTCGATTGATCTCGAGAATCTCCACGTCGAGGATGATCTCGGATTTGGTCTTGTCGTTGAGATCCACGATGCGCTCCGCCACCGCGACCTGATCGGGCGTGGCGCGCACCGTGATGGACTTGAGCTCGGGATTGGGCTGTACTCGCTGGATGCCGGCGATGGTGCGGAGCATGTTCGCGACCGTATTCACCTCCGCGTTGACGAGGTAGAAGGTGCGGAGCACGAGGTCGTCGTATTGGCGGTGCTTCTGAGCGTTGTCCGGGACGATGATGATGGTCGAGGCGTCGACGACCTTGTAGAAGAGGCGATTGATGAGGACCAGCTTGTCGAGCGTCTCTTCGAAGGAGACGTCGACCAGATCCACGGTGACGCGCTTGTCCCGGAAGGATTCGTCGAACAGCACGTTGATGCCGGAGAGCTTGGAGAGCACCTCGAAGATCTTCTGGAGGCTCGTATCTTCGGCGAATCTGAGCTGAATCGGAGCCGTGGAGGAAGGCTCGAGAATCGGGCGACCCCCGAAGAGCTCTCTCGCCCGTCGGCGCCGATCCTCGAACTGCTCGGCGTCGTCACGCTGGGCCTCGCGCTCCGCCAGTCGTTCGCGGGTCTCGTCCAAGATGCTCTGCGCGTACTTGTTGGTGGGATCGAGGTCGACCGCGAGCTCGAGCTCGTCGGCGGCGCCCTGAAGGTTCTCCGCCGCGAGGTGCTTTTGCCCCTGCTGCACGTGGTAAGACGAGGCCTCGATCAAGGCGCGCTCGAGCGCCATGCGATATTCGATATTCTGCGGATCCTCTTTGACGGCGCGCGTATAGTGCACGACGGCCGCATCCCAATTCCCTTGCTGGCCTGCGGCGTTGCCCCTTTTGTGGGCGCTCGAGGCGGCGCTGCAGGCGACGAAGCCGACTCCGCCCGCCAAGAGAAGGACAAGGATCAATGAGTAGTTGGATAGTCGAATGCTCATGATGCCTCAGTTGGATTGAAGGGGTATGCGCTGCGTCGCGCTCGACCCTTCGGCGGAAACCGTGACTGATTCCAGGCCAATCGAGACGACGGTGAAACGATTGGCAAGGGTGTCTCCTTCGGCCAGTGCCAGAATCTCGTTGCCATCCAGCAGGATTGCGTATTTCGATTTGTCGCCGGTCCTCTCGGTCCTCTCGACGAAACCGGCATACTTCACGTTGACGCGTGCCGCCATGCCCGTCGACGTGGCCCGCGGGGGGATCGAGGTGGTATTGCCCGCCACGGGCGAGGTCGTCGTCGGAGCGGGAGGCGGTGGCGGCGTTTCCCGCCGAATCGGTCCGAAGACGAAGAGGTTGCGCCCCCGTCCCTGGTACTCCGGCACCGGGGCGAGCATCGCCTGAAGGTCGAGATCGGCATCGATGAAGTCTTCGGAACCCGTGGTGCCCCGCCGTGCCGAGGGCTCGCTCGGCTCCCTCTCCGGCCTCCGATCCTCTCCGGCGCAGGCGCAAATGCAGCCGAGGACGAGTGCCGTGGAAATGATTTCGCGCCGCATCTCTACCATTCGCTATAGGGTGTTCCGTCCGAGCCCGTCTCCTGGGACGTGCTCTTTACGTCAGAGATCCCGGGCTCGGCGTCGGGCTCGTTCGGGTCGAAGTCCGTGAAAATCTCCTCCCACTCTCCGGTCCCCGTGATGGGATCCTCGGGGATCTCGCGCATGTAGCCTCCCTCCACGAGCTCCTGAAGGCCCGACGGATACTTGTTCCGATCCGCTTTGAACTGATCGAGGCGTTCCCGGATCATCGCGAGGTTGTATTCGAGAACGGATTCCCTCGAGATGCGGATCTGCGCCATGTACCTCGGAACCGCGATCCCCAAGAGGATCCCGAGCATCACGATCACGATCACCATCTCGATGAAGGTGAAGCCACCTTGGCGACGACGCGGAATTAAGCTACCACTCACTGTACTTGGTCCCATCGAGCGCAGTGCCGCTGCTCTTGCTCCGGACGTCGTAGACGTTCTGCCCGCCCCAGAAGCTCGAGTCGGGCTCGTCCTGATAGGCGCGCATGCCCCAATCGGTGTTTTTCGTCATCGGATCCACGGGGATTCTGCGAAGAAACTTGAGCTTCGTCCCCGGCGTCCCCACCTGGGTCACCCCCTCGACGAGCACTTCGAGCTCCTTCGGATAGCCCTCGCTTCCGAGCTCGATGTCCGTGCCGCCGATGAGTCCCAGATCGACGGCGCGCTTGTACTCGTCGATGGCGGATCGGATCGTGCGCAGCGCGCTTCGAAGCTCCGCCTCTTTGGCTCTCTTCGACGAGACTTCCGCCACCGGGATGATGGCGGCGGCGAGAATGGTGAGGATCATCGACGCGACGATGAGCTCGATGTAAGTGAATCCTTCCTGTCTCATGCCGGACTCTTGAGATAAAAAGAGATGCTGCAGTCGAGCCGAATCGTCCTGTCGTCTGAATCGCGCCGAGACAGGTGGACCTGCTCGACGAGAAAGAACCGTTCCGACCGCTCCAGACGATTGATGAAACGCACGAGATCGAAATAGTCGCCTTCGACGGGCATCGTCGCTTTGATTTGCTCGAGGCCTACGTCCAGGAGCTCTCGGTCGTAGCCCGTACGCCCGCGAAGCACGTTCGATTCTTCCGCCAGTCGGTCGATCTCGTCCCAAGCCTCCGTCAGTCCCGGTACTCGTGGCTTCACGACGTCGTCCCAGAACTCCGCCACCGCGGCGGCGTTGCTCGTGGCGCGCACCTCCGCTTCAGACAAGCGCTCGAGCTCCCCTTTCCTCTGCGCGAGCTCGAAGGAAAGGCGTTCCAAGTCATCGCTCAGGAGATCCTGCTTGTTCGCGAGACGGTAGGTGACGGCGCCGAAGACGGCGGCGTTCACGAGCAGCAGAAGGAAGAGTCGGACGAATCCCGTGCGATATTTCTTCAAGCTCTCGAGGAATGCGCGATACGAGCTCACGTCAGATCTCCGCCTCGTCCTTTGACTCTTCTTCCGGTTCGGGAGACAGAACCGTCTCGTCCTCGATCTCGACGGAGCGCTCCTGCTCCAGGTATTGCAAGTGCAGCGTCGCGACGACACCGGTCTCGTCCCGACCGAGATCGTCCAGGTTGGCCTCGTCGATGGGAAACACCGTGGCGAAGAACGAGCTCGATTCGAGCTGCTTCACCATTTCGAGAACGTTTCCAAGGTCCTTGCCCACGAGCGTCATCGTCACCGTGATCTCGCCCTCCTCTTCCGTGGGCGCGATCGAGGTGATGCGGATCGGGCCCGGCACGATGGCCTCGAGCTCGTTGAACAGTCCCGTCCAGGAAAATCCCTTCTGACGATAGAGACGAACGAGAAATCGGGTGCGCTCGTTTCCGAGAGCGGTCTGCTCCCGGGCGACGGCCGCTCCGGCGCGGGCGATCCCGTCGTTCGTCTGCTCGAGCTCGCTCCGAAGCGCTGCGACGCGAAGGTCTAGCTCTTCCTGTTCGCGGAGCAGGTACCGACCGAGCAGAAAGCCGTGCACGAGCGTCAATCCGAGCACGAAGGTGGCGAGAAGCGAAAAAATGAGACGCGGCAGGCGTTCGTTCGTGAAGGGCTCGCGTGCGAAGTTGAGCTCGTTGGCCACGGTCCTAGGCCACCTTTCCCAGCGCCGCTCCCGCGGCGGCCCCAACCGCGTCGGCCAGAGGCGCGTCGATTTGGAGGTCGTTCGCCACAGTCACGGCCTTCTCGAGATGGAAGGGCTCCGAAGGCGCTTCGAACTGCTCCTCGAGGAGATCCCGAAGGTGCGTCAAGTCGGGGCGAAGCGACCGATAGTAGATACGCGCCAAGGTGCTGCCCTGCAGTTTTTCCCGGTAGTAGATCGCGGTCGGGATGATCTCCTGCAGGAGGTCCTCCTCGTCGTAAATCGCAGCGGCGCTATCGGCGGAGCTTAGTCCCAAGGTCCTGACCAGAACGGGGACCTCTCGATCTCGAACCAGGCTGAGGGTGAAATAGTCGCGCTCGACGTTCACGAAGAAAAAGTCGTCTCCGGGTGCGAGCTCCCGATAGGCAATGGGGCCGAGCAGCCCGAGCAGGCTCACGCTCGCGGGCTTGATTAGTCCAACGCGGAAGCCCATGTTTGCGAAGAGCTCCTCGTACTGGGACACGACGCTCTCGTGCATGACGCCGGTGAGAAAGGTGGGCTCGGAACCGGGTAGCCGTTCATAGGCGATCCGCGCGCTCTCGACGTCGAAGGGCAACGACTTCTTCAATCGGAACTTCAGGAGCTCTTCGAGCTCCGCGTGGGATCCGGGCGCGTCAGGGAGCTCAACGACGGAGATGCGCGCAACGTGGTCCGGAAGGGTGAGCGCGATGCGACGTGCCGCCGCCGCTCCCGCTCGCACGAGCGCGCTCTCGACGACTTTCTGAAGCTCGTTCTCGTCGACAACGTTGGGCTCGAGCATCGAGAAGGTGACTACGCCCGAGGCGATAGGCGCGGTGAGACAGGCATCGAGCGCCCCGGCGCCCCGTTTTCCGGAAAGGCGGGCGAGCGCAAGCTCGCCGGTTCGCAGGTCGAGACCGAGGCCCGGTGGCTCTGGGTCCACGAGCCAGCGAAGAAGCGAGCTTCTCCTCCCCACTCGGCCCACTCGGCCCACTCGCGTCATGTCGTTTCCACGAAGGTCACGCGGTTGATCTCCTCGAGGGTCGTCTGGCCGCCGAGGGCACGTGCCACCGCGGACTCTCTGAGGAAGCACATGCCCGTCTTTTTTGCGGCTTTCTTGATGTCGGCGGTCGAGCGACGCTCGATGAGCATCTCCCGGATCTCGTCCGACATATCGAGTAGCTCGCTGATCGCGTGACGCCCCTTGTATCCCGTGCCCGCGCATTGAATGCAGCCTTCGCCGCGGAAGAAAGTGTGGCCGGCGAAACGTGCCGGGTCGAGTGCCGATTCTTCGAGCAGGGACGCGTCCGCCTTGTGGGCCTGCTTGCAGAAGGGGCAGATGGTCCGCACGAGGCGCTGGGCGAGAATGCAGTTCAGCGACGACACGAAGTTATAGGCCTCGACTCCCATGTTCAGGAATCGTCCGATGACGTCAATCACGTTGTTGGCATGGACGGTGGTGAAAACGAGATGTCCGGTGAGGGCGGCGTTAATCGCGATCTGAGCGGTATCCGCGTCACGGATCTCGCCGACCATGACTTTGTCGGGGTCGTGGCGCAGGATCGAGCGGAGGCCTCGCGCGAAAGTCAGGCCCTTCTTCTCGTTGACGGGGATCTGCGTTACGCCCTTGAGCTGGTACTCGACCGGATCCTCGATGGTGATGATCTTGTCTTCCTCGTTGTAAATCTCGGAGAGCGCTGCATAAAGGGTGGTCGTTTTCCCGCTTCCTGTGGGGCCGGTGACGAGGAACATGCCGTAGGGCTCGTGAATGAAGCGGCGGATGCGTCTGACTTCCTCGTCCGCCATGCCGAGAATATCCAGCCGGAGCTCGCTGAATCTCTCGCTGATCGACTCCTTGTCGAGAATTCGGATGACGGCATCCTCGCCGTGGATGCTGGGCATGATCGAGACGCGGAAATCGATGCGGCGTCCCTTGAGCTTCAGGCGAAACCGGCCGTCCTGCGGAACGCGTTTCTCGGCGATATCGAGCTCAGCCATGACTTTGACGCGGCTGATGATCTCAGAATGGTGCGCCTTCGGGATAGGCTTCATCGCCCGGGTCAGGGCGCCGTCGATGCGGTATTTGATAACGACTTCTTCGTCGCGGGTCTCGATGTGAACGTCCGATGCCCGCCGGTTCAAGGCGTTGTAAATCGCCGAGTCGACGAGGCGAATGATGGGGCTCGCATTGTCGGTCAGACGGTCGATGGAAAGAGTCTCTTCACCCTCATCGTCTTCGCGGATGATCTCCATGTGGAAGCTCTCGGAAGCTTCCTCGAGCACCCGTTGCGCGCTCTGGCTCTTTTTCAAGAGCTCCTGGATCGCGGAATCCGTGCCGACCGCTGCCCGGATCGGCATCTTGAGTATGGTCGCGAGCTCGTCCATTACCGGCACGTTGGTCGGATCGGCGGTCACGACGACGAGCTTCCCGTTGTCCCTCTTGTAGGGCAGAAAGTTGTAGCGGAACATCAGGTCAACGGGGACGCTACGGAACAAATCCTGATCGGGTTGAAAGCTCGTGAGGTCGACGAACTGCAAGCGGCAACGCTCGGCGAGGTGCCTCGCCTCCTGCTCCTCCTGCGCCTGCGCCTGCTCGGGGCTCAGAGAGGCCCGCTCGGGGTCGAGCTCTGGTAGACCTTGGTTCGTTTCCCGATTGTCTGTAGCCATACCCTTATCTACATACCTCCGCGCGCCGCGTTGATGAGGTCGAACATCGGCAGGTAAATCGACAGCAGGATGATGGCCACGAGGCCGCCCATGAACAGAAGGACGACGGGGGCGAGCATCGAGAGCATGAGGTTCAGGCGATTGTCGATCTCCTCGTCGGCAAAATCGGCGACGTTCTGGAGCATCTCAGAAAGACCACCCGTGTTCTCGCCGACTTTGACCATCTCGCTAGTCAAGTTCGAGAACTCACCCGTCTCCTCGAGCGTCATGGATAACGATTTGCCCTCCCGGACCCGATCGGCCACGGGCAAGACCGCGCCGCCGATGTGGCGATTGCCAATCGAGCCCGCCGAGATCTCGATGGCCTGGACGAGGGGAATGCCGCCCGACAAGAGAGTTCCGAGGGACCGAGTGAGCTGCGAGGTGGCGAACAGGTGCAGCACCGGGCCGATGAACGGGATCTTGAGCAGGTATCGGTCCATCATGGCTCTCGAACCCTCGCGCTTCGACCAGGTGATCAAGACGACGGTGCCCGTCACGAGGGCGATCGCGATGAGAACGACTTGGCTTTGCAAGGTGTTGGCCACGCCCAGGAGAATGCGGGTCAGAATCGGCAGCTCGGCGTCGAAGCCTTCGAAGAAACCGGCGAAGCGGGGCACCACCCAAAGGAGCAGAAAGGCGGCCGCCGCAATGAGCGTTGCGAAGAGAAAGATCGGGTAGACGAGTGCCGCGACCACCTTCTTCCTCGTGCCCTCCGTCAATTTCAGGTACTGGACGTAGCGCTGGATGACCTGCTCGAGCTCGCCGCTCTTTTCTCCGGCCACGAGCGAGGCCGAATAGATGCGGGGAAAGAGGTCGCCGTGAGAGCGGAAGGCGTCCGAGAGTGCCGTGCCCGACTTCACCTTGTCGCGGATGTCGCCCAGGACGCGCTTGAACAGAGGGTTCTTCATGCGTTCCAGCATGATGTCGAGTGACTGGAGTAGCGGAAGCCCTGCGCGGAGCAAGGCCGAGAGCTCCTGGTTGAACAGGGTGAATTCGGTCTGGGTGATCCGTTGCCTGCCCTCTTGAAATACGGAGCGGATCGAGGATAGCCGGAGGCTTCGGCGGACCCAGAAGACATGGTAGCCTCGGTCTTTCAGATCGCTACGAAGCGTCCGCTCACTGTCGGCGCTCAGTGCGAGCTCTTCGATGTCGCCGGTGGTCGTTCCGACCTTGGCGAGGAACTGGGTCATTAGCGTAACCTCGGGGCGGCCGGTCTGATGCCGGAAAGATGGAAGAGTCGCTGGGCGACGACCATTAATCTCGATCCACCGTGGGTTTACGGGGCAAACGTTAAAGTATATTATACCATAAAGGGGTCTTAGCCCCTTGGGGACCGAGAGACCTCTAGCATACACCGCTCCCAGTCACTCCGCCATACCGAGACCTGCGGGGCCGTATTCCCTCGAAAAGAGCGATGGGTGGGCAAAATAGACAGTAGAAGCGATGTCCCGGTAAAGCTCGTTGCTGTGAACCGGAAGGCGAGCCACACCTACGAGCTGCTCGAGCGCTACGAGGCGGGAGTCGTGCTGCAAGGTACCGAAGTGAAATCGGCCCGCGAAGGCCGGGTCAACCTCAAGGACAGCTACGCGGCGCCTCGGGAGGGAGAGCTCTACTTGCTCTCGGCTCACATCAGCCCCTATACCCATGGAACCCATCAGAACCACGACCCGGAGCGTCCCCGAAAGCTTCTTCTCCATGCGCGGGAGCTCCGTCGGCTCATCGGCAAGATCACCGAGCGCGGTCTGACTCTCGTGCCCACGCGTATGTATTTCAAGAATGGAAGGTTAAAAGTGGAGATCGCCCTGGCGCGCGGCAAAAGGCAGCATGATAAACGGGCCGCCGCCAAAGAGCGCGATCAAAAGCGGGACATAGAAGCAGCTCTGAAAGAGCGTCGTTAGGGTTAGTCGGTATCGCCCGCGGAAGGGTTCGTTTCCTCGGACTCTTTGTAGATGTACTTAATGTTGTGTTTGAGCAGCACCACGTTGGGGCGATCCTGTCGGTTGAGCTTGAGGCAGTTCTTATCGTACCACTCGATGACGCCGCGAATCTCTTCCCCGTCCTGCAAGACCACGACCATGCGGGTCTTGCTGTTCATTTGTTTGAGGTAGTAGAAGCTCTCCGCGTTTGTCTGTTCTGGAGGCACCCGTTTCGGCCTTGGCGAAGACTTGCCCGTCATCTGTTCCTTGAGGTCGGACAAGTTCGGCCGGATCAGCTTGCGGTTCAACGTCTACCTCGCGATGCTCCCCAACCCTGGGGGAGAAACGCTGCCCCGAGCGATTTCGGGTAACCCGCTGGAACGCTCGGGTTTTCAGAGAATTGGCACTGAAAAAACTAGCGATAGTTGACCAAGTGTACCATCAGCCGAGGGGGGCAGGCAATCCGTCGTGGAGCGTCCTGGTGCACTAGTTGGACAGAGCGGAGAGCCCTTGTAGGAGGCGCGTCACGGTGATCCGTTTGTTGAGGTAGCGGTCGCGCACATCGCGGAGGGCCAATTCGGCAAGTCCGTAGGCCAGGAGCCAGATGCTAAGCGGTGCTTTCGAAGCGAGTCGGCCGATCTCCGACGCGAGGTCTCGGTGGACGAGCTCCCCTCCCGCTTTTGCGGAGGTAACGTCGCGAACCATACCCAAAACCAGCTGAAGCACCAAGAGGAGATTCGCGTCTTTCGCGAGCCGATCGGCCCAGGGTACGAGCTCTTGCGCTCGGCCACCCTGGACCGCAACGGACGTGAGCTTTAGTGCTTGAAGCCTCAGATCCGACAGCGGCTCCTCGACGAGCTCGAGCGCGTGTGTGAGGCTGCCCCTGGATAGTGCCGCCAGGAGTCTCGCACAATCGGCATCGAGTTCGTAGCGCGTCTCGAGCAGCTCGGCGAGGTCGTCGGGGGCTAGAGGAGCGAAGCGAAAAATCTGGCACCGTGAGAGGATCGTCGGGAGGAGTGCCGCATCGTTCGACGTGACGAGAACGAGCACGGCCCAGGCGGGCGGCTCCTCGAGCGTCTTGAGCAGTGTATTCGACGCCGTCGGGTTCATACGATCGGCGTCCACGAAGATGGCGAATCGCCTCTTCCCCTCGAAGGGGCGAAACGGCATTTCACCGACGACCTGCCGGACGACATCCGCCTTGAGCTGACGGCCCGCGCCTTCCGGGCGCACTAGGCGTACGTCGGAGTGCTCTCCTCGCGCGATGCGCAAGCAGGCAGAGCATTCGCCGCAGGCGTCGCCTTCACGTTCCTGGCAGTTGAGCGCCTGCGCCAGAGCGATTGCGGTCGCGAGCTTTCCCACGCCGGAGGGCCCCACGAAGAGCAAGCTCGGAGGCACGCTTCCGGTACGGGCCATTCGGGTGAGGCGCCTGACGAGCGCTTCGTTGCCTATGAGCTCGGCGAAAGACATGACATCAGAGTCTCGTCTTTCTTCTACGCCCGATGCAAGTCTTCACGGCCTTCCATATCGACTCCTGCACCTGCTTTTTGTCTCCCGCTACGGGAACGACGATGAAACGCTCGGGCTCGCGCCGGACCATCTTCAGGTAGCCGGCGCGGACGCGCTCGTGAAACTCGATCTCCTCCGCCTCGAAGCGACCCTCGTCGAGCAGGGCTTCCTCGTGATTGCGAGCGCGCGCTCGCTCGAGACCCGCCTTGAGCGGCAGATCCAGGAACAACGTCACGTCGGGCCGATAGGCGCCGGTCATGATGCGGTCGAGTGAGCGAATCATCCGGAGCGACAGTCCACGACCGTAGCCCTGGTAGGCGATGGTCGAGTCCGTGAATCGATCACAGACTACGATCTTGCCGGTCGCGATGGCTGGCCAGACGACTTCTCTTAGATGTTGCGCCCGATCGGAGAAATAGAGTCCGAGCTCCGCTTCCGGGCTCATCTGATGGTGCCGCGGGTTGAGAATCACTCGACGGATCTCTCGGCCGATGGGAGTCCCACCCGGCTCGCGCGTCAGCAGGCACAGGTAGCCTTCCGTCTCGAGACGTCGAGCGACTAGGCGGGCCTGCGTCGATTTCCCGCAGCCTTCGACGCCTTCGAGAGTAATGAACAACTGTGGATCAGACGGCAGCGCCCGCGAGCATGGCTACATAGCGATGGGAGCAGTTGAGTACCAGGGCGCTCGATAGTGTAGCCGGTTGGCTTAGGTCGGTTATGAGCGCTATACCTTCCTGCGTTTCACTGATGCACTTCACGATCAGATAGAAGGTCTCCGTGCTCATCGACAGGAGCTCGACGTGATCGTCGCCACGCATCGCGGCGAGATTCTCGAGGTACTTCACGAAGGCCGGCAGCTTGTCGACGATGAGCCGATCGGCCGTTTCCTCCGGCGCCGCGACGAGCTCGGTATTGATCTCTTCACTCTTCAGGTCGAAGAAGAAAGCGGCCAGGAGCGAGGGCGTCTGATCACGAATTTCCGAGAGGATCTGCTCCTGCAACGGTTTCCGATCCGAAGCTTTTTTCTTGGCGACGTCCTCGAATACGGGCGCGCCAAGGTCTTCGGCCCCGGCTTCACCTTCCGGTTCGGAAGCTGGCGCAGGGCGGCTCTGCTCGAGGAGTTCCTGAAGCCGGCTCGCGCGGCCCTTACCGTTGCCGCCTTTCTGGCGTGCCTTCCAGATGTCCGACGAGAAGTCGGACTGGAAAACGCGTGCCGAAGTGTCCTCCCGATCGAGGAGCTCGTAGATCTTGTTGAGTGCCTCTTTCTTTTCGAGGGTGGCTCCCGCTTCCGTTTCGAAATAGGCCGTCGAGAAGCGACCCCGAACCTGGAGGATCATGCCGGTACCCTTGTTGGTCAGGACCTCGAGCGAGCCCGTATGGCTCTCTGATTCCAGCCTCTTCATGAGGTCCTTGAGAGGATCGGAGGCGAAGATCTGCCCGAAAATCTCCTTGCGGTTGGACAAGCCGCGCAACATGTGCGCCATGTCCAGTGGCAGCTCGAAAATCGAGATCTGCCCCTCGCGGAGCTGAGCCGTGTTTCTGAGCTTGAGCGTCGCCTCGCCGCCGACGAAAATATTGTTGCCCTGCCTATAGATGATGTTGATCTGCTCGCCGAGATAGAACAGGAGCAGCCCTTCGGCGTCTCCGAAGGCGATTTCCATATAGCCCGAGAGGTTGACGTCCTCGCAGTGCCTTATGATGCTATCAAAGGGAGTCGTCTTGGTGGAGAGCTCCTGCGACAGTAGTTTGCTGCCGGGGAACCGCATATCAGGGCCTGCTCATCGTTTGGTTTCGGACGCTGTCGCCAGCGGAGAATATTTGGGCGATTGGTTGCGATGATACAAATTACCAGCCTGCAAAGTGTAACAGAGGCTCTGGAACAGCGGCAACAGTGAAGAAGTTTCAGTCTGCCCGCGCTCGGGGCTCGAAGCAATGAGACGCGAGATGAAGCGGAATACTTCGTGATACGATCAGGGTTTCCGGGAACCCCGAGTTGGACATTCTGACAACCGAAGACCGTTTGCTCTCGAGACAATCCTGATGGCCTTTCGCAAGAAGCGGAAAGATCCATTCCGCGAAATCCAATCTTGTCTGCAGAAGCGCGATTACAAGGGCGCGCTCGACTGGTTCAATACCCTCCTGCAGAAGGACAAGAAGAACACACAGATAAGGCTTCGCTTCGCCGACACGCTCGTGCTCGCCGGCAGCAAGCGCGAAGCTGTCAAACAGTATCGTGTCGTCGCGGACGAGCTTGCGGAGAAGGGGTTCATGATCCGCGCCATCGCCATCAACAAGAAGATCGTCCAACTCGATCCGAGCCAGACCGACATACACGAGAAGCTCGCCACGATGAACGAGGATCGCTCGACATCGACGTCTCGTCGTCCACGCCTGGCCGATGCTCTGACGCGACCCGACGCTCCAATCCGAAGGGAGGCGCCGCGGGCGCCGGAAGAGCCACCCGTCTCACCGGCGCCGTCAACTGTGGCTGGCGAAGAAGCCGGGCCGTCGGAAACGCTTCCCGAGCTGAGCCTTGAAGAGAGCATGGAGTTGGAATTCGGCGCCGGCGCGGAGGAGCTAGTGGCGCCCATTGCGGCCGCGCTTCCGCAAGAGGCGGAAGAGGCGGAGGACGCGGAGGAGGAAGAGGTCGCCCTGGAGATCGAAGTGGGCGAGGAGGCTCCGGCTTCGCTGTTGGGAGGCTTTGAGCTCATCGAGGAGGCAGCCGCCAGCACCGAGCCCTCGGAGGGTCCAGCTGACGAGCCTCCCGACTTTTCCGAAGAGCCGATGGAGTTCGGCCTCGAGACGGAAGCCACCGAGGAGGTTGCCGAGGCAGAGATCGAGGTCGTCACTCTCGACGAGGAAGAGAGCGAGTCCCCCGAGATTGTACTCTCACTGGAGCCAGCTGCGGAAGAGTCCGTGGCCGAGCCCGAAGAGGTCGTCGTCGCCGAGGTCGTGGAGATCGAAGCGCCTTCCACCACCCCAGAGGAAGCGGCCCTCGTCGGGAGCGACGAGGAGATGGAAGTCGTCGAGCTGAATCTCGAGCCGGAGCCGGCGATGGCGGAGGACGGAATTGAATCCCTCATCAGCGCGCTCGGTGAGGACATCGATTCGCTGATCGACTCAATCATCGACGACGTCGGGAGCTCCGCGATGGGCGACAAGCCCGTGGAAGACGAGCATCCGACACACATTCCCCTGTTCTCGGACTTGAGCACCCCGGAGTTCATCGACGTTGCCATTCTGCTCGTGCGTCGCGTCGGCAAAGTCGGCGAGACCATCGTGCGCGAAGGAGACCCGGGCGATTCGATGTTCATCATTAGTACCGGTGAGGTTCGCGCGACCGTCGAAAGCAACGGACAGCAGCTTCCGGTCGCGACCTTGCGCGACGGTGATTTCTTCGGCGAGATGGCAGTCCTCTCCGGTGAGCCTCGCACGGCAACCGTGACCGCCGTCAAGAACACGGAATTGCTCGAGCTGAGCCGGGAAAATCTGAGAGAAATTTGCAGCCGCCATCCTCACGTCGAAGCCAAGATCCGTCTGGCCTACGACGAGCGAGTCGCCCGCACCCGTTCCTGATTGAGCGCTTCTCGGCTGGGCGACAGACGCCGGAATCCATGCGACAATGTTGGGAAGTTCCAACACAATCAGGTTCAGGTCATGATCATAAGCGGTGAGCTCGAAAAGGTACCTCTATTGGACGTGCTCCAAGTGCTCGCTCACTCGAGCCAGTCTGGAATCCTGAGTGTAGAGGGGGAGTCGACCTCGGGGAGCGTTGTCTTCGAAGCGGGCGGCATCATCTGTGTCGCATCGTCGTCGACGGAAGCCTTGCTCGAGAAAGCGATGCGCGAGCGAGACGCTCAGAATGGACGGGCGTTTCGTCGCATCCAGGCGCTTGCCGGTCTCGCGGAGCTCCTGGCGCTGCGGGCGGGCGTCTTCCGTTTCACGAAAGTCGTGGACCACGTGAGCGAGCTCGCGAACGTGGCGCTCGGGCCTTTCTATTCCATTGGTCCCATGGAAACGGGTGACTTGCTTCTCGTGCTAGCGACGATGGTCGATCGAGCTCCGGCTTCGCCGTGTCCCGCGGTCGGGTCGGAGGGCTCCGAGCGGGCCCATCCTCGATACGCGCCGACCGTCATCGCGGCGGAGCTCCTGGCTGGAACGTCGCGGCTGACGGGCCATCTGGCCAACTTGAGTGCCGGGGGCTCTTTCTTTCATGGAGAGAGCCTTCCCGCGGTGGACTCCGCCTGGAGTCTCTGCTTCGAGCTTCCCGGCGCAGCCGGGGCCGTCGAAGTGGGCGTGCGCGTCGCATGGACTCGACCCGACTCGTCCGAGGGCGTCAAGGGAGTGGGACTCACCTTCGAACGGATTTCGGGAGACCACGAGGCGCTAGTTACGAAATACCTCTCACGCTTCCAGGCGCTAGCGGACAAATATCGCCTGGAACCATCTACGCCTTGACGTTTTCGATTACAATGTCGGCCACCGAGGCATGGCCGAGCACGGATCGTCTGTCGAACCTCTGACGTTCGCCGTACGTATTGCGGCTACCGTTTTCTTCGTCGCCGTCAACGGGTTTTTCGTCGCCGCAGAGTTCGCGCTCGTCAAGGTTCGCTCCAGTCGGCTTGACGCGCTTTCTGCGGAAGGCCATGGCGCCGCCCATGTCGCCCGACACATCTACAGCCAGCTCGACCGCTATCTCTCCGCGTGCCAGCTCGGCATCACGCTAGCGAGCCTCATTTTGGGTTGGCTCGCCGAGCCGGCCGTAGCGGAGCTCTTGCTAGCCGGCGTGGAAGCCCTGGGGCGGTGAGCTGTCGCGAGACGATCCTATCGTGCACGGTGTTGCGCTCGTTATCGCTCTTACAGTGATTACCGGGCTCCACATGATCTTCGGGGAACAAGCGCCGAAGATCTATGCCATCCAGAGGCCCGAGCCCACGACGCTCTTCGCGGCCTATCCGCTTCGTGTTTTCGAGACCGTGTTCCGTCCCTTCATTTGGGTTGTCAATGAGCTATCGAATCGACTGCTGCGCTTGCTCGGGTTGGGCGGGGAGGATCTGGGTGAGAACATCCACGACGTCACCGAGCTGAGGCATATCGTCTCATCCTCCGCGAGCGCGGGGCATATCTCCTTGCGGCAGTCGCAGCTCGCCAACAACGTCTTCGGCATCATGGACCTCGAAACGCGGCACATCCTCGTTCCCCGAATGGACGTCCGATATCTGACGCTTCAGAAGACCTTCGAGGAGAACATGGAGATCCTTCGTGACAGCGGCCACTCGCGCTTTCCCCTGTGCCGGACCGACCTCGACACGGTCATCGGTATCGTCCACGCGCGGGATTTGATCAAGCTGCTGCTCGATCGGCCGGAACAGACGCCGGATCTCGAGAAGCTCGCGCGGGAGGTACTCTTCGTTACGGAGATTCAGCCGCTTTCGGGACTCATCCTCTCGATGCAGACGAAGCGTAATCATGTCGCGGTCGTTGTCGACGAGCACGGGGCATCGGTGGGGCTCGTGTTTCTCGAGGACGCGCTCGAGGAGATCGTGGGACCGTTGAGCGACGAGTTCGACGAAAAGGAGATCGGCATCGAGCGACTGGAGGGTGGGAGCCTACGACTGCCGGGCGGCCTCGCGCTTCCCAAGGCCGTGGAGCTTTTGGGGCTCGATTTGCCTGTCGACGCGGAGCCGGAAACTATCGCGGGGCTAGTAACGGAGCGACTCGGTCATCTGCCGCGACGAGGCGATACGGTCAAATTAGGACGTTTCACAACGACAGTCGAGAAGGTCTCACGTCGCCGAGTCCTCTCGCTCAAGTTGACTCCCGACCAACCTCCGGGAGACGAGGGACAATAGAAAAGGGCGGCGGGGCCTGTGTCACGAAGCACCTCGATCGCTTTCGATCTCGGGAAGTCGAACGAGGTCTTCGCGCTGCAGCATGTGAATGAACTTGCCGAGGCGCTCCTCCGCGGGCTCCGCGGCGTTTCCGAAACGAGCCCTGAGCAACGAAGCGATCTCGCCCGCGGTACGCTCGCCGTTCATTCGGAGCCAGCAGAAGCTACCGAAGTCGTCGAGGTTCAATCGTCGCGAGGCGAGGAGATAGACGAGCCAGTCGAGCGGGGCGCGAAGTCCTTTCGAGGTCGGCTGCGGACGGACGAGGACGACTCGTTCCTCGCGCTCCTCCCAGCCCGAAGCGCGGATCGGTACGAGGTCGAGCAGGTTTATTCGATGTTCGTTCCCGGCAGCGCGCTTTCGCGCATCTTCTTGATAGGCAACCATACGAGAAAGTAGACGAGCACGGGATAGACGAGGAGTCCGAGCCCGAAACGAGGCGTGATGCCGCCGGTGAGGCTCTGACGCGCCTCGATCATCGCCGGGAAGAAATCGCCTCCCAGCACGAGGAAGGCGAGAAGTACGGCCATCAAGGACTCGCCGGCGATGAAGCCGGAGCTGAGCAAGGTCCCCGTGTTCTTGGCGCGGGTTCGCTCCTCAGAAGTTGCCTCTTGGCGATTCAAGACGACGTGGAGCATCCAGCTGAGGACGCCGCCCACGAAAATAGCGGACGTCGACTCGAAAGGAAGATACATCCCGACGGCGATCAACATCGGCGACGGTGACTTGACCAAGATGAGCCCGAGCGCGAGGAACATGCCGACGATAACGAGCGGCCAGGCCATGTCTCCGCCCACGATGCCGTTCGCCATCAGCGCCATCAGACCCGCCTGCGGCGCCGGGAGCTCCGCCGACCCGATGACATAGACACGATGGAGAGCCATGAGGGGAAAAGCGAGCACCATCGCGGCGGCGAGCACCCCGATGATCTCACCCACCTGCATCCGCCACGGCGTGCCGCCCAGGATGTGACCGACTTTGAGATCCTGCATCATGTCGCCCGCGATGCCGGCCGCGCAGCAAACGACGCCGGCCACGCCCAGCACCGCTGCGACGCCGTGCACGTCGGTCAGCCCGATCGCCACCATGAGAATTGCGGAGATGATTAGCGCCGAGAGCGTGAGTCCGGAAATCGGGTTGTTGGAGCTTCCGATCAGACCGACGAGATAGCCCGCGACCGCGGCGAAGAGGAACCCGAGAACCACCATCACGATCGTGAGTAGCAGGGCTCCGCCGAACGAATCTGCGAAGTAGAAGTAGAGCAAGAAGGTACCGATGGAGGCGAGACCGATCGCCATCACGGTCTTCTTGAAGTCGATGTCGGTCTCGAGCCGATCGGCCTCGGCACCTTCCGAAACACCGATGGTCGACAGTGCTTTCGAGATTCCGGTGATGAGGGACGTGCGGAGATTGTAGAGCGTGTAGAACGCCGCCACGATCATAGTCCCGACGGCGAGCGGACGCACCTGACTCAGCCAAACCGCGGTGGCGAGGTCGGAGTCGAGCGCCGAGCTCCAGCTCGGATTGAGAAAAATCGCCAAGGGGACGAGCATGAGCCATCCCATTACCGCGCCGGCGAAGAGTACGGCTGAGATGCGCGTACCCACGATGAAACCGACGCCGATGAGAGCGGGCGATGCCGACGGGGCAGCCAGGTGGAGGCCGCCGCGATAGGAGATTTCCTCCTGGAGGATCTGAATCGAGGATCGACCGAATGTCCAGAAGCGGTGGGTGCTGTCGGCGACGAGTTGGATGCCGTTCGAGTTTTTGAAGAGCTCCCAAAGCGCCGCAAGACCCATCGCACCAAAAACGAAAGAGGCTCCCGACTGCCCTCCCTGGCCCGCCTTGACGATCTCGGCGGCAGCGACGCTCTCGGGGAAGGGAAGGTCGGCTTCGACGACCAGCGTGCGCCTCAGCACGATGATGAAGAGCACGCCGAGCACGCCGCCGCTCATCATGATAGCCGTGCTCTCCCAGTAGCGAAGCTCCTCCCAGGCGCCGCTGATGACGAAGGCGGGGATGGTGAAGATGGCCCCGGCAACTAGAGCCTCGCCCACGGAGGCCGTGGTCCGCGCGATGTTCTCTTCGAGGACGCTCCCCTTGAAGGGGCGAAGGGCCGCCATCGCAACGACGGCGGCGGGAAAGGTCGCGGCCACGGTCAACCCCGCTTTCATGCCGAGATAGGCGTTGGCGGCTCCGAGCACCACCGCCATCAGAACACCTAAAACAACAGCCTTGAGCGTCAGCTCGGGCATGCTCGTCGTTGCGGGAACGTAGGGCGTATGCGGCTTCTTGTCCATGGGCGCCTCCCGATCTGGAGGCGCATTCTATCATCATAGGAGACAGGCTTTGACTCCCGCGCCCGGTCTTTTTGTCGAAGCGATCGCGGCGCGGGAGTCGTAACCCCGGGTCCTGGGACCTACATGAAGCCAACCGGTTGAAGCGTGTGCCCGGGGAGGATCGTCGAGAGGTTCGTCGCGCCGAGATGCTGCGTGAGGATCTCCCCCATCACGTCGCGGAAGTCCACGCTGTGGTCGAGGTAACGACCGCGAACGTCCTGCAGACTTCGCAGGGCTCCCGGGTATAGAGCGGCGGCGTCCCCATTCTGGTGGGGATAGACTTGACCGCCACGCACCGGTCCACCCATGGCGAGCCAGTTCGTGGCGTGCGCGTGATCGGTGCCCAGGCTCCCGTTCTCCACTGAGGTTCGGCCGAACTCCGACATCGTGAGGACGACCACGTCGTTCATCCCGGCGCCCATGTCCTGATGGAAGGCCGCGAGGCCATCGCCGAAGTCGGCCAGTCGATTCGCCATGCTTCCGGTGCTCGAGCCCTCGTTCGAGTGGTTATCCCAGCCACCGATGCCGAGGGAGCACACCTCCAGGCCCACACCGGCCTTGATGAGCTGCGCCGTTTGCATCATCTGTCGGCCGAATGTGGACCCGGGATAGGTGGCACCGTTGGCAGGTGAGTAGTTCTGGTTGACGATGGGAGCGAGGGCGCTCACATCATTCACCATCACCCGCCCGGTCTCCATGACGAGGGCTTTCGTCAGCCGACTCGAATCGGCAGGCTGTCCGTAGGCAGCCGCCAGATCCTGGAGCAGGGCTTGCTCGTCTGCCGGCGCGAGATCCAGCGTGAAGTTGGTGATGTTGCTGAAGGAGGAGACAACGGCGTTTCCCTTCAGCCCATGTGGCACTCCCGAGCCGAAACCTACCGCACGGAGCTCGGCGGCCTGTGGGTTCTCGACCAGGTAACGATTCAGCCACCCGTCGCTCGTGTCCGAGATCTCGCCGCTCTCGATGTTCTGCTGCCCGTCGAAATGCGAGCGCGACGCGTCAGGATAGTGACAGGCGGGGAACACAGCGAGGTCGCCCGCATCGAAGACGGGTTTGAGGGCACCGAGCGCTGGGTGCAGTCCGAAGAAGCCATCGAGGTCGATGGCCGCTCCCGCTCCCCCGGAGCTCGGTTCGGGAATCGCGATGTTGGGGCGAATGGTGTAGTACTCGGCGAGTCCGTGCGGGACGCACTCGTTGAGTCCGTCGGCGCCTCCCCTCTGGAACACGACGACGAGCGTCTTGCCGTTCGCTTGGGCATGAGCGAAGCGCATGCGAGGACGGAAAGGATTTCCGTAGAAGCTGGCCGCCGTTCCGGCACCGGCCGCGAGGGCGTTTCTGAGAAACTCTCTGCGTTTCATTTCGAACCTCCTTACCGACTGTTACTGGTGTTGATAACCGGAAAAGCTCAACACGGTACCCACGAGGCGACGTAGACGGTCTTCAGCATCCGCCGCGTTGAAGTCGAAGGTCGAGCTTCCATTCACCGTGAGGATGTTCATGGCGATCTGGAGCTCGAGATCGGTGAACTCGCTGGAAAGAGCGATGTTGAACAGAAAACCAAGGATCCCCTCCGTAGTCTCGATACCGCGACTGCCGAAGTACTGGCGGAGGTCGACCCAGGTCTCGCGGTTTGCCGCCTCGCGCGCGATCTCGTTGACGAAATCCACGCGCTCGAGCATGAGACCGGTGTCGATCCACTCGTCCGCGACCTCGGGGAAGCCGTCTGGTGGGCGGTTGTGGAAGAGGTTCATGCCGAGGTTACGAAGCTCCCGCTCCAGGTCGTTCGCGTCGTCGACGGTGGCGTCGAGGTTTCGAACCGTACTCGTTGTTATCTCGAGCGGTGCCTTCACCTTGGCGCGGAAATTCGACGGTTCGATGAAGTCGGCCGAGTCGAGAATGTGCTCCACCACTTCCCGGATTTGATTGGGATTCCCGTTGAGATGGTTGTCAATGAAGATCGTGGAGCAGCTCGCGACGAGGCCGTCCGAGGGCGCCTCGCTGACGAGCAGCTCGACGAGCTTGTAGCAGACGAAGCGAGCCGTGTCAGGGGTGCTCCGCGAGCATGTCGAGCACGCGCTCGCCCTCGTCGACGCCGCCGCCCGCGGGAAAGATCTGCCCGAGAAAAGTCTTTTCCTGATCGTCGTGGTCGGCCGAGTCGAAGAAGAACCCACCCGCCTGCTCCTTCCAGCCAGTCAAGATCCGCGCGAGTGCCTCCACATCCGATTGCGTATAGGGACCGTCGACGCTCAGTGTGTGTAGCTCCAACACCTCCCTGGGGTAGTTCTCGTTGGGGTCGATTCTGGAGCTGTCGGTCTGATTGAGATAGTGCAGCATCGCCGGACTCTTCGCGCTGACGCCGAGCAAGTTTCGGAACCGTCCGAAAGCGTCGCCGCGAAAGGCCACGTTCTCCTCGAGCTCCCAGGACGGCACGTCGTGCGAGTCCATGTCGGTGCTGAAGTGATTGTCCCAGAACTGGGTCATCACCTCCTGCAGCTGGTTGGGGTTGAGGAGCGCGTGGAGCAGCGCGTACTGACGCACCTCGTCGTCGGTCGAGGTCGGAAGCGTGGCGACGTAGCCCTCGAAGGTCGCATCGGGTGTCGGATTGAGCAACCTATCCTGAAGCGCGCCCGCTCCACTCGACGAGAGCTCGAGAAGGAGTGCCGGGGTAGCACCGAAGGTGGCACGTTCGAGCAGCATCGTTCCCTTGAGGTCGAAGGCGGCGATGTTGAGCGCGATCGCTATCGAGCTGGTGACTCCCTGACCGTCCGTCGCTTCGAAGGTTAGTGTGGCGACGCCCATCCTCATTTGGCTCGGCAGTACGAAGACGGACCAGGCGCCGTTCGGCGAGATCTCGACTGGTCTCGGACCTGCCACCAGCTGGCCGTTCACGTCGATCTGGACGGTGAGGGCGGAGACGTCGAGGTCGACGTTGCCGGAGACGAGGAGACTTCCACTCGTCACCGTGTCGCCGTCGTTGTGAGTGAGGATGCGGGTCGAAGTGCTCGTGCTCTTCGAGACGGTGAAGGCGAGAGGCGGATCGCTGAACGGACCCATACCCGCCGCGTTCTCCGCGCGCACCCGAAAGGTGTAGTCGCCGTCCGCGAGGTTGAGCGGAGGGGCGACCGTGCATTGGAGGGTACAGAGCGCTTCGACGCTCGTGTAAGTCTGCTGGTGCTCGAGGCCGGTCCCGTTGAGGACTTCGAGTGTATAGTCCCTCGCACCGGAGACCTCGTTCCATACGAAGCTCGGCGCGGCGCTCGTGACGGTCCCCGTGGGGGAGACGAGTGCCGGCATTCCCGGCGGCGCGTTCTGGCTCGTATCGACCTTGAAGGAGCCGGCCTGGCTCGGTGGCCCGGCGACGTCTCCCTTGAACGGAGTGACGACGAAAGTGTGGTCTCCGTCCTTTAGAGCGGGGGCGGTCGGCGTCACCGTACATTCCGCGGAGCACTGGGCGTCGAGACTCGAGTACTTCGCGTCGAGCAACACCGCGCTCGTCTCGTCGAAAACCATGAGTCGGTAGTCCGTAGCCTCTGGCACCGCGGTCCACTTGTAGGTTGGTGTGCTCGTCGAGATCGGTCCGATAGGAGCGATTGGGGTCGGTTGGCCGATGGGCGTTGTCGGAGCCCCGCCTACCTTGATCTCGACGGGCTCGCTCCACATGCCCCGGCGACGCCTGGCGCCTGCGCGCACCGCCCAGGTATAGGTCCCTTCCGAGAGCACCATGTTGGGAATCTGGGCCGAGCAGGTTTGAGCGTTGCAGACGTCGGCCGCCCTCACTTTCACTCGACCGACCCGTTCGACGTCGGTCGCGACCACGAGGAGGTAGTAGGTGGCGCCCGGTACGACGCTCCACACGAAGGTGGGCGTTGGCTCGCCAGTTCCGATGGGCTCGATGGGAACCGGGGCGTCCATGACGAGCCGGAAACGCACGTTTCTTCCCCAGCGGCTCATGCCTCCGGAGTTGCTCGCCTTCAGGCGGAAGGAATATCGACCGAAGTCGAGGGCGAGGTTCGGCGGAAGGTAGGAGCAGGTTTCATCGGGGCACAGGGCCTGATCCGCGGCGAGCCATTCGGCGAAGAGCGTCTGCCTTCCGTGCATGATGACGAGAAAGTATTCGGTGGCCGTCTCTTCTTTTTGCCAAACGAAGGCGAGCGCCGATGAGGACGTCAAGCCACGTGGCGCGATCGGCACCGGTCGCTTCGGCGGTGCTGGCAAGGTTTGCACTCGAAGCCGAAACGCGTTCGAACGGGGTCCACGGCCGGCGAAGTTCGCCGCGCGAACCCACCAGTAATACTTTCCGTCGGCGAGAGTGAGCTTCGAAAGGCCGGCTGAGACGCTGCAAATCCCGTCCTGACCGCAGACCGTCTCGGCGGGAAACCAGCTTCGGAACACGACGTTCATACGCCTGCCTCGGATCTCCAGAAAGTACTCTTCCGCGCCTTCGGCCGCGCGCCACAGGAAACTCGGCTGGCTGTTCTCGATGACGCCGGATGGGGCGATGAGCTCGACTCTGGCCGGGCGCCGAATGTCTCTCCCGCGAAACGAGCTCGAGCGTTTGTACTCGGAACGGGGTTTCTCGGAGTTACTGGGAACGAGTCCTTCTGCCGCGCCGGATTTCGCGATGAGCTCTCCGGGCACGGCGAGGAGGACCAAGAGCATAAAACTCGCACGCATGGAGCACCTCCATTGCCCATCGAGCCAAACGGCGCGTTGGCTCAGTGGTTGGGATTGGGTTAGCCGTCATGGGCGGGGACGTTACTGGAACCGAACGGTCGGGTTCCGTGACACGTCGAGGGTGATTCTCCCAACACGCAGATGGGGGAGAAAGCTACGAATCGGTATCCGCCCTGTCTGGAGTCGCTTACGGGCTTATCTCGAGCGGGAAAAGTGCCTTTCGAGAATGCGGGTCACGCCCGTGATGACGAACTGTGCCTGGGGAGAAGTAGCCAAGTTCGAGCTGGATCCGGTAGACTCTGAATCGTCTTTTTAGGGAGACTCGTTTCGCGAGGAGCTGACTCAATGACGGATATCAGGTCCCTGATAAAACTCCCTCTCGCCATTGCGGTCGTCGTCATCGTCGTCCGTTTGATCCTGGAGCAGACCGGGGCGCCTGAATTGCTGATTGCGGTTTTCGGCGTCACCTGGCTGCACTTGCTCGTCCCGTTCTATCTCGCGATCCGAATCGCGAAGTCGGGTGCGGGGAAACCGTACCTCACCCTCTTGGCATCGCTCGCGGTATTCACGCTGGCGGTCCGGATCCTCGTCGCGGCAACCTATTCGCTCGCCTACGCGCTGTCGTGGGAAGCGTCCCGGTTTCAACTGGCTGGAGGCGGTGTCGTGGGCGAGGGGGTCACGCCGCTCGAGGGGTATCTCTTGATTCCGTTACAGAACCTCGTGATCGGGGGCGCCGCGATCATTGCCATCGGGATGATCCTCGGCAGTATTACGCTCGCGATCCTGAGGCGTCGAGCCCCCGCCACGGGCACGGCATAGTCCGCCAGCTCTCGGACCCGCCAATCCTGTCGGGTAATCGATTTGGTCTAGCTGCGTCGACTCCGGACGAATCCCAGCGCCGCAAGCCCGAGACCCAGAAGGCCCACGCTCGCAGGCTCGGGGACATCGTCGCGCCTGGCCCGGATGGTGATGGTCGTTTCGCCATCATCGAGTTTGAGCGACATCGGAGTCATGGAGTTTGGACCGTCCAAGAAGAAGAACTCGTTGAGCCCCATGAACGTGTTGATATCAATGGTTATGGTCCACGTGAGGTTCTCCAACCCGCTGACCATGGCGCCGTCGGTATTGCGATTGTTCCAACCCCAGTTCTCCGTTCCATTGATTAGGCCCCCCAGCATATCTGGACCATCGTCTTCGACGCTCACGACCGCTCCGCCCGGCATCCCGGCGGTGGTCAAGTTCATCGTTCCACCACTAACGCCCCCGGGCACGTTCAGCTTGTCGAAAACCATCCCTAGACTGAGAACACCAGTGTTGCTTTAGATCATAACCTTACCGCGCATCGCGCGGGGACCGGGCGTCCGTACAGAAGTCCGACGCGGCTACCATTGAAAGCTTCGGTCGGCGAGGCGGACGACGGTTGGTATTTTTAGTGTTAGGCTACGACGTTTTTTAGGGGAGGTTCCCGTGCCTAAACGACTCAGCATATTGTTGGCGGTGCTGGCCCTAGCGCCGACCCTCGTGGCCGCACCCGCGTCGCCACCTGCCTACGCGCTCGAGAACGCGCGCATCGTATCGATGAGCGGCCCTGTCATCGAGTCCGGCACTCTCGTCATGCGCGACGGGCGCATCGCCGCTGTTGGTGCCAAGGTCGACACTCCTGCGGACGCGATTGCAATCAATGCCCGTGGATGGACGCTCTACCCGGGTTTTATCGACGCGCACTCCTCTCTCGGCATGCCGAAACCGAAACAGGAATCCGCTCGAGAGGCCGCCGAGAGGCGCGAACGTGGGGACCCGACACCGGGTCTGCAAGCGAACCTGCGCGCGTCCACTCTTTACGCGCACGACGGCGATAGCTTGGGCGCGTACCGTCGCATGGGCGTTACCGTCGCGGCGATCGCGCCTCAGAACGGCATCCTTCGTGGTCAGAGTGCCGTGATCGCGCTCGGCGATGGCAGCATCGACGAGCTCGTCCTCAAGGAGCCCTGGGCACAACACATCGGCTATGAACCGTTCTCGCGCCAGCGAAACGACTATCCCGGTACGCATATGGGCGTTCTCGCCAAAGTCCGCCAAAGTTTTTCGGACGCCGATTGGTACCAAATCGCATGGGAGCGCTACGCGCAAACTCCCGACGCGCTCGAGCGCCCCCCCTTCGACGAAAGCCTGGCCGCTCTTGGCGCCGCCGCGAATAACGAGCAGCACGTCGTCTTCTCGGCGTGGTCCGACAACGCGATTCTTCGTGCGCTCGGTCTCGCCGACGAGCTCAGCATCGATGCCATCGTGAGTGGCACCATCGACGGCTGGCGCGTCGCCGACGTGCTCGCGCAGAGCGGGCTCCCGGTGCTGGTGTCTCTCGATCACCGACCGCGGCGCGATCCCGGCAACTCCGGTCGGCAAGTTCCCGGCGGGTTGATGCTGAGCCCGGGCGCGGACGACAAGAAAGACGCGCGCGCGAACGCGGCCCGGCTGCACGACGCCGGCGTGCGATTCGCATTCACCTCCGAAGAACTAGAATCGACCGTCAAATTTCTCCCCAACCTGCGCGCGGCCGTGAACGCCGGACTGCCCGAACAAGCCGCACTCGAAGCCCTCACCGTGACGCCCGCGACATTTCTCGGGCTGGACGCGAGTCTCGGTACGCTCGATCCAGGTAAAGCGGCGAACGTCGTCGCGGTCGACGGCAACCTGTTCGACGACGGACGCGTCGCCGCCACGTGGATCGATGGCCGGCTCTACGAGAGCACGCCGGAACCAAAGAAAACCGCGGAGGAGAAAGTCGAAGACGACACCGCCTCCTCCGCCCGGTCAGAACGCGACCTGCGCGCGCTCTGGGAACGGAGCGCCCCCATGGGTCCTCTTTGGCCGGAAGCCCCGGTCACCGCCATTCGTCACGCCACCATCCTCACGGTTACGAACGGCACCATCACCCCCGGGACCGTCATTATTAGAGACGGCACGATCGAGGCAGTGGGTCGCGACGACGACGTCTCCATCCCCGCGGGCGCGCGGGAAATCGATGCGGCCGGCATGTTCGTGATGCCGGGCATCGTCGACGCTCACATCCACATCGCTGTCGCCGGTGACGACAACGAGTCCACGGGCCCGGTTACCCCCGAAGTCCGCATCGCCGACGTGATCGACCACAGACGCCCCGCGATCCTGCGTGCTCTCGCCGGTGGGGTCACAACCGCCAACGTGCTCCACGGCTCGGCCAACGTCATCGGCGGCCAAAACGCCGTGATCAAAATGCGCTGGGGCAAAGACGCGGCCGATCTATTCGTTGAGGGAGCACAGCCGGGGATCAAGTTCGCGCTCGGCGAAAACCCAAAACAAACCAACCGCCGGCCGCCTGATGGTGTCCCGGCGCGCCACCCCGCCACCCGCATGGGAGTCGAGCTCACGCTGCGAACGAGCCTCACCAAGGCGCAGAAATACCAAGCCCAGCGGAAGGCCTACGAAGACGCGAAAGCACGCGGAGAAGATCCGATGCCGCCGCGACGAGACCTCAGACTCGAAGCGCTCGTGGGGGTCCTCGATGGCAGCATTCTCGTGCACGCTCAT
Organism: Candidatus Marinacidobacterales bacterium; assembly: GCA_965247365.1. Taxonomy (GTDB): domain Bacteria; phylum Acidobacteriota; class Vicinamibacteria; order Marinacidobacterales; family SMYC01; genus CBDFHB01. The sequence goes on along the minus strand of CBDFHB010000002.1, from coordinate 4,864,084 downwards.
TGCTACCGGTCTGACGAGATTCTGATGCTCTTGCGCGTTGCCGAGGACTTCGGCTTCCGAATCGCTTCGCTCCAACACGTTCTCGAGGGCTACAAGGTCGCCGACGAGATCGCGGCGCACGGCGCGGGCGCCTCCACGTTTGCCGACGACTGGGGCTACAAGATGGAAGCTTTCGACGCTATTCCCTACAACGCGACGCTGATGGCGAACCGCGGCGTCGTTGCCTCGATCAACTCCGATGCGCTCGGCGAGATGGCGGGCCGTCTCTACGTCGAAGCCGCCAAGGCGATGAAGTATGGAGGTGCGTCCGAAGAAGAGGCGCTGAAAATGGTGACGCTCAACCCGGCGAAACACCTGCGCCTCGACGGCCGCATCGGCTCCATCGAGCCCGGCAAGGACGCCGATCTCTCAATCTACACCGCACATCCGTTCTCGGCAGATGCTCAAGTGAGCATGACCTTAGTCGACGGCCAGATTTACTTCGACCGCGATAAAGTCGAGACCACGACCGACGCGCTCCAGGCGCTCGCGAAGCCCCGAAGCGACGATAAAACGCCCGAAGATGCAAAGCCGACGAACGGAGATGGTCTCGCCGAGCGCTTCACACCATGGGCGGTTCCCGACGCTTCGCCGAGCCCAATGGGCTACGGGGACGTCCAAGGGCCTGCGCTCGAGAGCTCGGGCGACATCGCGATCGTCGGTGGCCGCGTCGTCACCGTGGCGGGCCCCACGATCGAAGGCGGTACCGTGCTCATCAGAAATGGAAGGATTGCCGCGGTCGGGACCGAAGTCGACCTGCCGAGCAACGCCGAAGTCATCGATGCCCGCGGCCTCGTGGTGACTCCAGGCATCATCAATGCAGGAACGACGCTCGGCATCGCCGAGATCCGCGCCGTCTCCGCAACCCAAGATGTCCGCGAGCTTCAGGAAATCAACGCAAGTGTGAAAGCCTCTGTCGCGGTTCATCCCCACTCCGAAATGCTACCGGTCACGCGCGCCAACGGCGTGACCACGGCGCTCACAGTCCCCGCCGGCGGGCTCATCTCGGGTCAAGCCGCACTCATCGACATGGCCGGGTGGACCGCTCCCGAGGTCGTTTCCAAGAGTCCGGTGGCGATGGTGATCGACTTCCAGGAAAACATCGAGCTCTTCCCCGACAAGGAGGCAAAGGAGGCAAGAGAGCGTGTCGAGATCGATCGGAAGACACTGCGCGATTGGATGCGACGCGCCCGAGCCTATGCCGGCGCTATCGCGAATGGTCAAACCAAGACGTCCGAGGACGATGACGAGCTCAGGGCGCTCGTCCCTGTCGTTCGGGGCGAGCTGCCAATCCTCCTGGAAGCAGACAGCGAGGGTGGGATTCGTGCCGCGCTCGATTTCGCCGACGAATTCGGCCTCGATGCGATTCTCGTCGGAACCCGCGACGTGTGGAGAACGGTCGATGCGATCGCCGCGGCGGGCGTCCCGGTCATTCTCGGCCCGCTCGAGAGCCCGCCGGCGCCGGGAGATCCGTATGATGCGGTGTTCACAGCCGCGAGCCTGCTGCAAGACGCTGGTGTTTTGTTCTGCTTCCGCACCGGCGGTGCGACCAACGCGCGAAACCTTCCCTACACCGCTGGGATGGCGGTCGCGTTCGGCCTGTCACGCGAGCAAGCGTGGCATGCGATGACAAAAAGCGCTTCCGATATTCTCGGTGTCGGCGAGGACTATGGAAGCCTCGAGGTCGGGAAAGTGGCGAACGTCGTCGTCGCCGACGGCGACCTCCTGGACGTAGCCACACAAGTACGACACGTGCTGATCCGCGGCCGACGCGTCGACTCGAGCTCGCGCCACACCAGGCTCTACGAGAAGTTCAAAGCACGACCGCTTCCGGTGTCGAGAGGGACCGATGCCAACCACTGAGCTCGAGGTCCTCCTGAGCGAGGAGACCATCCGCGATCGTGTTGCCGAACTGGCGGCGCAGATATCCGATGACTACAAAGCCGAAGGCGTCGAGGACGTGTACATGCTTGGTGTCCTGCGGGGCGCGTTCGTTTTCCTAGCGGATTTGTCACGTCGCCTCACTATTCCCCGACGTGTCGACTTCGTCGCGCTTTCGAGTTACGAAGACAAATCGACGACGAGTGGCGCGGTGCGCCTCGTCCTCGATGTCCGTGCACCGCTTCGTGGTAGACACGTGCTCGTGGTCGAGGACCCGAACGCCTCGAAGTTCCAACTTCGATCGATTACCTAGGCTTCACGATCTGATGCCAAAAACTTCGTAAACAAGGAGTCGATGCTATGAGAAAAGAAAGGCTGCTGGGTTTTCTGGTCTGCGCGCTCCTGTTCTCCGCATATGGCGGTAAAATCGCGCTGGGAGCGCCTGAGCTTGCAGAGCCCAAGGCTCAGGTGACCATAGAAGTTTCTTCCGACCCACTCGTTCTACTCTGGGAGCCTGTCCTCAGTTACTTGTGGTCGGAATTCAATGTGGTCCTCTCTGAGCATAGCGGAGTGCAGGTTACGGTGAAGACAGTCGAGCTGGAGTTTCTGGAGGGAACCACATTAGTCGCGAAAGTCCTCTACGACGGCGGGACCTTGCCGGCAAATGGCACGCTTGAAATTGCCTGCACCCCCGTAGTGTGGGGCTACTCCGACAAAATGAACGTAATCGTGACCGGAGAAGACGCGAATGGCAACGCCGTCAATGTCTCGAGAATACCCAACATAATTCCATTTTCCGAAACCCTTAGCTGGAACCATGAGATCAGTGATGAGCCAACCTATTACGTTACCGACTACGACGATAGCTATTATCAAGCCACGGTCAATGCCATAAAAGATGGTATTAATGAGGGCAGAAATATTCTGGGCAACTATGGCCCACTGAATGTCTTTATTTTAGGCCCTGACGCAGAATCGGCTGAGGAGCTGGTCAGAGTCTTTTGCAAGAACAAGTTCAGTTCAAGGTACCCAGAGGACTCTGAAACACAAATTGGTCTGTGCCTTAGCCACAACGAGCATCTGATTTCAGGCGCGGTAAACGGGATTTCTGAAGCAAATCTTTCCCCGGCACGCGACGCGGACACGCCGGTCAAGCAGATAATCTTCGTCAGTCCGCACACGCGTGGGAACAACAGCTCCGAGCTCCGGCGGACTGGATTACACGAGTACACCCATGCGTACCAAAGCGCTTTTTATTTGAGAAAATGGATCTCCCACTTTGGTCCGGGTACCCCTTTAAAGCATTCGTCTCTCGAGGCTACCGACCCCATGCGGCCAGGACCCACTTGGATAACGGAAGGCTCGGCTGACTACTTGAGCTGGTATATCGCGGGCAAGAAAGGCTGGGTAGGCAGTCAATCTGGGATAGAGGACTTTACAAATGAGATGGACAAAAGGATGACCCAAATCGAATCCTTCCGCGCAGCCAATCCGGATTTTTTTCTGTCAGAATCGCAAGATCTGACCCACGACCAGGTTAAAGAAAGAGTCGATGAAGCAGGTACCCTGCTGTATAAGGCTGGTTCCTGGGCCATAGCATGGATTGTCCATCAAGCCGGCTATGACGCATTTTATAAAGACTTTTACCAGGATTTGCCCAAGATTGGATGGAAGAGCTCCTTTGAGAAGAATATTGGTATGTCCATTGATGAGTTCTACACACAATTTGAAGAATTTATGAGCAGGTCCCGGCAAGAAAAACTGGCGATTCTGCCAAGTCAGTAGTCACCCACGACCTGAGCCATGAGCGGGTCGCTAAAACAATCTCCTCGGCGGGCTGCCGAGCCAGTCCAACCACGCGCGGTCAAAATTTCCATCATCCTTATCGAACGAGTGTTTGGTGCGCCGGCCAAGCCGCGGTCGCGACGCCTCGTGGTTCTTGACAACGAATGGAGCAATGGGATATACGGTCGACAAGTGCATTTGTAGTTGCAGTGCACGCATCTACGACCCGTTCTTGTTGGCCAAGACCCACAGCGTGCGCCATGGGGCAATTGACGGCGGCATCATCGTCGGATTGGTTCTCCCCGCGGGAGGTTGCTGATGCCTTTTCGGAGGTGTGGATGATTCCCACGCTACAGGTTATTGGATCGATCTCCAGAACCATGGATCAAAGCCAGAATGTTGCTCGAGCGATATCTTCTAACTCGCTGCCGAAATTGACCTTGACGCTTCCCTAGATGTTGGATGTTTGGCACACACTTTGCTTTATTGCTTTTAGATGAACCCAGGAAGGAACACAAGCTTCCAGTCTGACATCGTTATCCGTACCTTGTATTCAGTCAATCTCAAGGAGAAGTCCAATGTCTAATAGGTTCTTGATGAATTCGGTTAGATTTGTCCTGTCCATCCTATTGCTGATGGGAGCAGGCAGCGTTCTTGCGCAGCAGGTGGACGGCACCATCTATGGCAAGGTCGTGGACGATCAGGGGCTTGCCGTCCCGGGCGCGACGGTGACGATCTCGAGTCCACAGAACATCGCGACCGAGGTTCGAACCACGACCGATCAGGGTACGTACCGTGTCAAGTTGCTGAAGCCGTCGAAAAACTACACCGTGAAGGTCGAGTTGGCAGGATTTCGAACGATGACCTATCGACAGGTGGAACTGTTTGCAGGGCAGGCCATCGAGGTGAATGCGACACTGTCGCCGGGCGGGGTGGAGGAGTCCGTTACCGTCACCGGAGAAGCGCCAATCGTTGACATCAAGAGCTCTCAGACGATGATCACGATCGATACAGATCTCGTCGACAACATCCCCCTGGGGCGCAGTGCTAGTTCTCTCATCGAGTCGATGCCGGGCGTCCAGGACGCACAAATGGGGGGGACATCGGTTCACGGGGGCGGGCCCCGGGAGAACGCTTTTTCCGTCGACGGAGCTACTGTCCAAGACACCACGACAGGCACCTTCGGGCAGAATCTCCCGATAGACATGATAGAGGAAGTCCAGGTAACGACCGGGGGTATTCCCGCGGAGTTTGGCCAGGCCACGAGTGGGGTTTTCAACTTCGTGACCAAGTCAGGAGGGAACGACTTCTCGGGCGCGGTCAACTATTACTTCTCGGGCGAGGATTTGGAGTCGGACAACCTCACGCCCGAGCTAGAGGAGGAACTCGGGGCAAAATCGAGCACGGTCAAGAACCAGGAGTACGGCGGAACTTTTGGGGGACCGATCAAGAAAGATTCTATCTGGTTCTTCGTCAATATGCGTCGGCTGAACCAGGAGAGGCAAGAACCCGTTCTCCCCACCCAGCCATTCAATACAGATAGGACACAGGGCTTCTTCAAGATCACCGCGCAGGTGGGCGGGAGCACCCAGGTCCACGGCTCTCTCACGACCGACCGCCGAGATAGCTTTCCGAACAACATTGAAAGTTTTACGAACGCCGCCGCCCCGGAGACCTGGAGCCAATTCGACAGTAGCGGGGACATCCTAAGCCTCAAATCCACGCATCTATTGAACGAAGACACCATTCTGGATGCACAGTACAACCAGATGTGGAAGTCGAACACTGATACGTTTCCCAACAACCCTGACTTCACCGTCGGCTATAGGGACCTAGGTACAAACTTGCATTTTGGGGGGCTCCGCGAGGGTGTAAGGACTGTGAAGTCCCGGAATACGTGGGGATTTCGCACTAATCTCTCGCACTTCCGCGAGATGGCGGGTGGCTCACACGAGATCAAGGCAGGCTTTTTTATGGATCGGCCTAACAGCGACCGGTCGTTTGCCTACCCCGGCGGGGAAGACGTCCGGCAACAACTTCTCTTTGGTGAGGCCTACCGGGCTATTTTGGAGTGGCTGCCGCTTTCAAGTCAAGCCCGGAACGTTGACGGCTATGCAGCGTTTGTGCAAGACCAATGGACGCTTGGAGATCGGCTCACCCTGAACCTGGGACTACGGTGGACCAACACGGAAGGCTGGCTTCCCGAGCAGAGTCGGGGTGGCGGCCGCTGGTTCCCCGAGCTCACCTTCCCGGAGACCCACGACCTCATCAACTTCAACCACCTCTCGCCGCGCCTGGGTCTGGTGTATGCGCTGGGTGAGGCACGAAGGACTTCCATCAAGTTCAGTTACGGGCGACACTACAAGATGCTCATCACCCAGGACCTCTCCCCCATCGCACCAACTGGGGGAGGATCGGAAACGTACAATTGGAACGACCTGAATGGTGACCTCGTATTCCAGGACGGTGAGCAGGGAGACCTTATCGGACGTCAATTGAACCCCACTTTGACAGATAGAACGGAGGTCGTCGACCCCAACTTGGAAAATTCCTACGTGGATGCGTTTCACATCAAGGCCGAGCATGAGTTGACGAAGGACTTCGTCATCTCTGTGGCAGGAATCTTCAAGCGCGAAAGCAACATCTTTGAGACGGTTATTAGGAGGACAACAGGAGACCAACAAAACCCGTTTAATGATTACCGCCCGATTGAGGTGGTCAACCAAATCGACGGCTCGCCTTTGACCATCTTTGCCCTGAAACCGGAATTCAGGGGGTCCTCGTCCGCCCTATACTTGACGAACCCCACCTTTGCGGGCGAACTTTTCCGAAACTACAACGGGTTGGAGTTTGTCGCACACAAGCGCTTCCGTGACGGCTGGCAATTGCTGGCCTCGCTCAACTTCAGCGAAATCTACGGCAACATCGGCAATAACTTCGCCGCCACCACGACCAACAACTGGCTCTACAACAACCCCAATACGCTCACCAATGGGGAAGGACCGCTGGACGAGGACCGTCCCATCCAGATCAAGCTCCAGGGGACCTACACATTGCCGTACGAGATTCTCGTGAGCGGCTTCTACCAGGGCTCGACCGGTATTCCCATCCACGTCTCCAATGCTTTGGGGGCCGACCTGGCTTCGGGAGCCTACACGGTGCGCTATTTCCCACTCTGCCCCAGTGGGGGCGGCGCAGCCAAAGGCCATAGCGGCGGCGGCGGCGGTTGTAGGCCGCCTCCGCTTGGTACTCCCGAAATCGTGGTGGAGAGCAACATCGATCTGGCTGGGGAGCCAAGGGGTGAACGCCGCCAAGACTTCAGACACAAGCTCGACCTCCGAGTGGAAAAGCAGATTCCGTTCGGGGACGGAAAGAATCTCGGGCTCATCCTCGACGTGTTTAATCTAACCAACACGAACCGAGTTCTTTCCTTTCAGTCGCTGAAGATCGACCAACCCCAATTCCTGAGGGTGTCGAACCTCGAATCACCCCGTATCCTGAGACTCGGAGTGCGCTTCTCGTTTTAGTAAGGGTTGGGAGGTAAAGAAGACGTAAACCTCTAGGTCTCGAAGGACGACACAAACCGGGGCGCCACCAGCGGCGCCCCGGTTCTTTTCTTCACTCTACTCTCGGTCGCATCGCGGCCTCTACCGCCGTTATCTCAACGACGACCTTCTCCAGGCCCATAGACTCCGCGGTCAGCTGGATCACGCCCGGCTTGCTCGCCGCCTGGATGATGACCAGGCTCAGGCCGTTGAAGGTGCTGCGCTTGTCCGCCTTGTCCGGCTCGTGGCTCGAGGGATCGCCGTTCCCTACGCCGATGATCTCCCCGGGGCCCTCCACCGTGAATTGCACCTCGTTCCCGGCGGTCGGCACCAGCCGACCCTGCGCGTCGAGGATTCTGACCTTCACCAGAGAAACGTCCTCCCCGTCCGCACTAATGCTCGAGCGATCGGGCTCGAGCGCGATGCCGGCCGGCTCACCCACCGTCTCGCGCCTGGTCTCGGCGACGACTTCTGCGTCCCGGTAGCACACCGCCTTCAGCACTCCTGGCTCCCACTCGACCTTCCACGACAGGCTCGAGTACGGCTGCCTGTCCTTCTGTCCCTGGCTCTCGCCGTTGAGAAATAGTTCGACGCTCTTGCAGTTGGTGTAGGACCGAACGTCGATTGTCCTATCCTTCCCCCTTTTGTGGGCCCAGTTCCAGTGAGGGAATAGGTGAAGGACGGTCTCGTCGCTCCAGACCGACTTGTAGTAGTAATAAGGATCCTTGGGGAAACCGCAGGCGTCCATGAAGCCGTATTGTGTGGTGTGAGATGGCCAGTCGAAAGGATGCGGCTCGCCGCGATAGTCGAAGCCATTGTAGACGAATCCTCCCGCCACGTAATCAGACTCGGCTACCGCGGGCCAGCTCCGCTCATCCGCAGTGTTGTACGAGCTGAGATGGCCCTTCTTTGTGTCCTCGGCATATACCCCACGCGTCGTCAAGGCGTAGCCGTTCTCGAGTGCCACCATCCCGTGCTCCGGGTTTTTGGCATGGTAACTGTCATAGTTAGCCGGGTTAAAACCCCTGCAATCAATTACATCTATCAAGTTCACGAGACCTTCTAATGAATTAGTCTCCTCAGGCGAGTGCGCGCCTCCGAGCGGTCCCACGGACCCGGTGGTGGGTCGGGTGGGATCCAGCCGTTTGATCACGTCATGCACCGCCTTTATCTGTTTGTGTGCCTCCTCATAACCCTGCTTCAACCCCTCGTTGTACATGGACCACATGACGACGCTGGGGTGGTTCCTGTCGCGCCGCACCAAGCTTTCCACGGTGGCGAGCACATCGTCCGAATCACCCATGTGGCGATTCTCATTCATCACCAGTATCCCCAGGCGGTCGCACGCTTCCAGCACCTCCGAGGTATGCGGGTTGTGCGCAGCGCGGAAGGCGTTCGCACCCATCTCTTTGAGCTTCTCTATCCGGTAAACGTTGATCCTGTCGGGCAGGGCGGCGCCCACTCCCGCGAAATCATGGTGGAGGTTGACTCCGTTGATCTTCACGTGTTTCCCGTTGAGGGAGAACCCGTTCCCGTCGAAGGTGAAATACCTGACCCCTAGCGGCGTCTCGTACCGGTCGGTGACGCGCCCCCCGCTTTTTACCGTCGTCTTCACCGCATACAAATAAGGATTCTCCAGAGACCACAGGGTCGGGTCTTGTATCGTCACGTCCTGGCTGAACTCGTACTCCTGACCCGCCGGGATACTCTGCATCACGCCGGCCGTCGCCACCGTGTTCCCATCCGTGTCGGTAACCGTGCTCGTGAGCGTGCACTCCATTGACTCCGCGCTATCGTTGACGACGGTCGTCTGGATGTTGACCTCCGCCAGCTCGTTGGTGACCTCCGGCGTGGTGACGAAAGTTCCCCAGTGACCGACGTGCAGGGGGTCGAGCTTGGTTAGCCAAGCGTGGCGGTAGATGCCGCCGCCCTCGTACCACCAGCCCTCGTCCCAGTCCGCGTCGGCGCGCACCGTCACCACATTCTCCCCGCCGAAGTTCGCCGCGTCGGTGATGTCGTAATAAAAGCCCGTGTAGCCGCTCCAGTGGTGACCGAGCCATTGACCGTTTACCCAGACGTCGCTGTTCCTATAGACCCCGTCGAACTCCAGCCAGATCCGCTTACCCTCGTCCGCGGCCGAGAGCTCGAAGCCGCGGCGGTACCAGCCGACGCCCTTGGGCTTGAAACCATGGTCCCTTTCGTACCAGAGCTCGCCTTCCCTTATGCCCTGGGGCTTGTCCGCCCCCTTGGGGTCGAACTCGCCCTCCACCACGAAGTCGTGGGGAACGCGGACCTCTTCCCAGCCGCTGTCGTCGAAGTCGACGGCCGCCGTCTTCACCGACCGCATCTTCGGGTCGTCTTGCCACAGGGCAGGCCTGTTGTACAGCACCACAGCGTCGATGCCGCCGCGCCCCTCGACGTTTTCCACCAGCACCGCCATCTCGTTCCGCCCGCCATCTTCCCAGGTGTAGTTCAGATTGATCTCGAACGGGAAGTCCCCGCCCTCATGGTAGTAGGCTAGCTTCCCGTTAACGTAGACGGTCGCGTTGTCGTCCACCGATTGAAAATAGATCCGAGGCCTTCCGGTCGGTCCCGGCGGCAAGTCTCCGAGCTCCGTACGGAACCAGGCAAAACCCTGCTTGCCCTCGAACACGTCGCTACCCGGCTCCGTCTCCTGCCAACCGGAGACATCGAGCCCCGGCGCCGCCATCGCTTGCGCCTCGTCCTCGCCCTTCTCGCTCGTCTTGAAGCGCCACGTATCGATGGCCTTCCCCTGGGGCAAGGGGGTGAATCCCTCTGCCCTCCCCCGGTAGAATCGCCATCCCTCGTCCAGGAGTAGCTTCTGCCTTGGATTGTCATCGCGCGGAGCGCAAGCGCTCGTTGTCAAGAATGTGGAAACGAGACCCGTGGAGACCAACAGAATCAAGAAGGTTCTCGCGCTCATTTTGCCCCCTTTCGATCCTCGACCGTTCGAATCACGGGACTCTCGGTCGAATCGGCGCCTTGACCGTCGCTATTTCAACGACGGCCGTCTCAAGGCCCGAAGACTCCGCGGTCAGCTGGATCACGCCCGGCTGCTTCGTCGCCTGGATAATGACCATGGCCAGACCGTTGAAGGCGCGGCGCTCGTCCGCCTTGTCCGCCTCGTGGCTCGAGGGGTCCCCGTTCCCCACGCCGATGATCTCCCCGGGGCCCTCCACCGTGAATTGCACCTCGTTCCCGGCGGTCGGCACCATCCGACCCTGCGCGTCGAGGATCGAGACCCTTACCAGGGAAACATCTTCTCCGTCCGCGTTGATGCTCGAGCGATCGGGCTCGAGCGCGATGCCGGCCGGCTCCTCCGTCGTCTCGCGCCTGGTCTCGGCGACGACCTCTCCGTCCCGGTAGCACTTCGCCGTAAGCACTCCCGGCTCCCACTCGACCTTCCACGACAGGCTCGAGTACGGCTGCCTGTCCTTGCGTCCCCTGCTCTCGCCGTTGAGAAACAGCTCGACGCTCCCACAGTTGGTGTAGGACCGGACGTCGATTGTCCGATCGCTCCCCTTTTTGTGGGCCCAGTCCCAGTGAGGGAACAGGTGAAGGACGGTCTCGCCGCTCCAGCTCGACTTGTAGTAGTAATAGTCGTCCTTGGGGAAAGCGCAGGTGTCCATGAAGCCGTATTGTGCGTTGATCGCTGGCCAGTCATAGGGATACGGCTCGCCGCGATAGTCCATGCCATTCCAGACGAATCCGCCCGCCACGTAATCAGACTCGGCCACCATACGCCAGGTCCGTTCGGCCCTGGGGTTGTAACAGCTCCGATGGCCTTTCTTTGTGTCCTCGTCATAGACCCCGCGCGTCGTCTTCGCATAGGCGGTCTCGAGGGCGACCATCGGGCGCTCCGGGTTTTCGGCATGGTAGTCGCCATAATTGTCCGGGCTAAAACCCCTGACATCGATGACGTCCATCAAGGATAAGAGACCTTCTAATAAGTTGGTCTCTTCAGGCGAGCGTGCGCCTCCGAGTGGTCCCACTGGCCCGGTGGTGGGTCGGGTGGGGTCCAGCCGCTTGATTACGTCATACACCGCCTGCACCCGTTTGCGTGCCTCCTCGCCGCGCCCCAACCCCCCGTTGTACATGCTCCAGAGGACGATGCTGGGGTGGTTCCTGTCGCGCCGCACCAAGCTTTCCACGGTGGCCAGCACCTCCTCCGAATCACCCAGGTGGCGGTTCTCATTCATCACCAGCATCCCCAAGCGGTCGCACGCTTCCAGCACCTCCACGGTCGGCGGGTTGTGCGCTGCGCGGTAGGCGTTGGCACCCATCTCCTTGAGCTTCTCTATCTTGTAAACGTTGATCCTGTCAGGCAGGGCGACCCCCACTCCTGCGAAGTCATCGTGGAGGTTGACTCCGTTGATCTTCACCTGTTTACCGTTGAGGAAGAAGCCATTCCCGTCGAAGGTGAAATACCGTACCCCCAGCGGGGTCTCGTACCGGTCCCTGACGCGCCCCCCGCTTTTTACCGTGGTCTTCACCGCATACAAATAAGGATTCTCCAGCGACCACAGGGTCGGGTCTTGTATCGTCACGTCCTGGCTAAATTCATACTCCTGACCCGCCGGGATGTTGTGCTCCGCCTCGGACGTCACCACCGAGTTGCCTTCTATGTCGGTAACCGTGCTCGTGAGCGTACACTCCATCGACTCCGCGCTATCGTTGACCACCGTCGTCTTGATGTTGACCTCTGCCAGTTCGTTCGTGACCTCGGGCGTGGTGACGAAGGTCCCCCAGTGACCGACGTGCAGGGGGTCGAGCTTCGTTAGCCAGGCGTGGCGGTAGATGCCGCCGCCCTCGTACCACCAGCCCTCGTCCCAGTCCGCGTCGGCGCGCACCGTCACCACATTCTCCCCGCCGAAGTTCGCCGCGTCGGTGATGTCGTAATAAAAGCCCGTGTAGCCGCTCCAGTGGTGACCGAGCCATTGACCGTTTACCCAGACGTCGCTGTTCCGGTAGACCCCGTCGAACTGAAGCCGAATCCGCTTGCCCTCGTCCGCGGCCGGGAGCTCGAAGCCGCGGCGGTACCAGCCGACGCCCTTGGGCTTGTAACCATGGTCCCTGTCGTACCAGAGCTGGAAGCCGCCGGGCCTTTTACCATGGGGCTTGTCCGCCCCCTTGGGGTCGAACTCGCCCCCCACCACGAAGTCGTGGGGAACGCGGACTTCTTCCCAGCCGCTGTCGTCGAAGTCGACGGACGCCGTCTTCACCGACCGCATCTTCTCGTCGTCTTCCCACAGGGCCGGCCTGTTATAGAGGACCGCACCGTCAATGCCGCCGCGCCCCCCGGTGTTGTGCACCAGCACCGCAAGCTCGTTCGGCCCACTCCTGTTCCAGGTGGAGCCCAGAGTGACCTCGAACGGATTGTCAGCTCCCTCGTGGTAGAGGAGCCTCTTTCCGTTGACGTAGATGGTCGCGTTGTCGTCTACGGATTGAAAATAGAGCCGAGACCATCCGGTCAGCGATGCTCCGAGCTCCGCGCGGAACCAGGCAAGACCCTCCCTGCCCTCGAACACATCGCTACCCGGCTCCGTCTCCTCCCAAGCGGAGATATCGAGCCCGGGCGCCGCCATCTCTTCCGCCTCGCCGATTCTCCCGCTGAAGAAGAACGCACCGCTGCCATCCTCCGTCTCCACCCAACCGGGGACATCGAGCCCGGGCGCCGCCATCTCTTTCTCCTTGCTCATCTTGAAGCGCCACTTCTCTATGGTCTTTCCCCGAGGCAAGGGAGTGAATCCCTCTATCCTTCCCCGGTAGAAACGCCAGCCCTGGTCCATGAGCAGTTTCTGTCTCGGGTTCTTGTCCTTGTCATCTCCAGGCGCGCATGCACTCGCTATCAAGAATGCGGAAACAAGACTCATGGAGAGAAACAGAATCAAAAAGGCCTTTAAGCTCATTTTTCTCATTTGTGAATCCCCTTTTGGATTTCTAAGGAGACGTCCCGGGCGCTTTTGAAAACGGTCGGGAGCAGCGGCTCGTTGTGAACACACATACTCGACATTCCTGTCCGTGTCAAAGTCCTGCTTGCCTCGAAGGGCGTGAATCCGACGTAGTGCAAAAGATCTTTCGATGTTTTGAATATTGTGATTCGAGATAGACCCAAAAATGTTGCATTCGCCAAACAATGTGTTACGAATGGGTCGCAAATCAATATCAAGCCAGAAACTTCTTAGATAAAGGAGACGATGCTATGAGAAAAGAAAGGCTGCTGGGTTTTTTGGTCTGCGCGCTCCTGTTCTCCGCATATGGCGGTAATATCGCGCTGGGAGCGCCTGAGCTTGCAGAGCCCAAGGCTCAGGTGATGATAGAAGTTTCTGCCGACCCCCTCGTGTTGCTCTGGGAGCCTGCCGTCCGTTATTTGTGGTCGGAATTCAATGTGGTCCTCTCTGAGCATAGTGGAGTGCAGGTTACGGTGAAGACAGTGGAGCTTCAGTTTCTGGAGGGAACCACATTGGTCACGAGGGTCAAATACGAGGGCGGGACCTTGCCGGCAAATGGCACCCTTGAAATTGCCTGCACCCCAATAGTGTGGGACTACTCCGACAAAATGAACATAATCGTGACCGGAGAAGACGCGAATGGCAACGCGGTCAATGTCTCGAGAATACCCAACATAATTCCATTTTCCGAAACCCTTAGCTGGAACCATGAGATCAGTGATGAGCCGACCTATTACATTACCGACTACGATGATAGCTATTATCAAGCCACGGTCAATGCCATAAAAGATGGCATTAATGAAGGTAGAAATATTCTGGGCAACTATGGCCCACTGAATGTCTTTATTCTAGGCCCTGACGCGGAATCGGTTGAGGACCTGGTCAGAATCTTTTGCAAGAATAAGGTCAATTCAAGATACCCAGAGGACTCTGAAACACAAATTGGTCTGTGCGTTAGCCACAACGAACAGCTGATTTCAAACGCGGCCAACGGGATTTCTGGAGCAGGTCTCTCCACGGCACGCGACGCGGACACGCCGGTCAAGCAGATAACGTTCGTCAGTCCGCACACGCGTGGGAAGAACAGCTCCGAGCGCCGGCGGACTGGATTACACGAGTACACCCACGCATACCAAAGCGCTTTCTATTTGAGAAAATGGATCTCCCACTTTGGTCCGGGTACCCGTTTAAAGCATTCGTCTCTCGAGGCTACCGACCCCATGCGGCCAGGACCCAGGTGGATACAGGAGGGGTCGGCTGACTACTTGAGCTGGTATATCGCGGGCAAGAAAGGCTGGGTAGGCAGTCAATCTGGGATACAGGACTTTACAAATGAGATGGATAAAAGGATGACCCAAATCGAATCCTTCCGCGCAAGCCATCCGGATTTTTTTCTGTCAGAATCGCAAGATCTGACCCTGGACCAGATTAGAGAAAGAGCCGGCAAAGAGACTGAAAGCACCCTGCTGTATAAGACTGGTTCCTGGGCCGTAGCATGGATTGTCCATCAAGCCGGCTATGACGCATTTTATAAAGACTTTTTCCAGGATTTGCCCAAGATTGGATGGAAGAGCTCCTTCAAGAAGAATATTGGTATGTCCATTGATGAGTTCTACACACAATTTGATGAATTCATGAGCAAGTCCAGGCAAGAAAAACTGGCGATTTTGCCAAGTCAGTAGACCAGATGAGCGCGCTTGCTTTCCCTTGTTTGATCCAATTAATATCAAAAGCTTGGGAATTGGTCTGCCACGGTTGGAATTTTAGTCTTTTAGAAGAGAGAGTTATATGCCTGTTGTCCTCGACGGTTCGTCACTGACGGTTGAAAAACTGGATCAAATCGCTAGACGAGGTGAACCAGTTGAGCTCCATCCCGACGCCCTTGCGCGAATCAAGGTGTGTCGAGACATGCTGGAAAAAAAACTTGCTGCGCGAGAGACCATGTATGGTGTCAATACGGGCATCGGAGAGTTCTCTGAAGTCGTTCTCGATGACGAACAAGTTCAGCAGTTCCAGAAGTACCTGATCTACAACCATGCTGCGGGGATCGGTGAGCCCGCACCGATCGATGCGGTTCGGGGCGCCATGGCGAGTCGCATCAACGTTCACGCAAAAGGGAACTCAGGGTGTCGGCAGGAGATCACCGAGACCCTCGTGTCTCTACTCAATAAAGCCGTGACACCTGTCGTCTGCCAAAAAGGCTCGGTCGGTGCCTGTGGTGATTTGGCCCCCATGGCTCAAATCGCTTTGTTGATGATGGGTGAAGGCGAGGCCTTTTATGAGGACAAGCGCCTGCCTGCAAGAGAGGCTATGGCAAAGGCCGGGGTACCCATACCCGGACTCGAAGCTCGCGATGGTCTAGCAACAATCAACGGTTCCAATTTCATGACATCGATGGGCGCGCTACAACTCTACGACATTGACCGCTGGCTCAAACAGGCAGAAATTGCCTGTGCTATGTCATTGGAAGCACTCTTTGCAAACCTGAAGCCCTACGACGTGCGCTTGCACGAAAAACGCGGCTTTGCCGGTGCCGTTCGCTCTGCCAAGAGCATCATGAAGTGTGTGGAGGGTGGCGATCTCGCGACGGGAAAAATCAAGACCAAAGTGCAAGATGCCTACTCCATGAGGTCCTCACCGCAAGTGATCGGTGCCGTTCACGATGCCGTCGCCTATGCAAAAAAGCAGGTCGAGATCGAACTAAACGGGGTCGGAGACAACCCGATTTTTCTTCCCGAGGACAATCTGACTCTGACCGGCGCGAATTTTCAAGGCACTCCGGTTTGCTTGCCGATGGACATGGTGGGGGCCGCCGTCACGATGGTATGCGTCCTTTCGGAGCGTCGTTTGAACCGTCTCACCAATCCGGCATTGAGCCAGGGGCTTCCTGCCTTTTTGACCAAGGGTGCGGGTATGTTCTCCGGCTTGATGCTCAGTCAATACACGGCGGATTCCCTCATCGTCGAACAGAGAATCCTGTCGGCCCCGGCAAGTACGATGTCCATTCCCGCCGCCGCGGATCAGGAAGACTTCGTTTCTATGGGAATGAATACGGCGATCAAAAACCTGCAAATCCTGGACAACGCCTATGGGGTGCTCGGCATCGAGCTCATGGCGGCGGCTCAGGCGTTGGATTTTCGGGACTCTCGGCCAGGTCGTGGAGTCTCCACTGCGCATAGCGTCGTACGCTCGCATGTGGAGCATTTGGACGAGGACCGACCACTGTACAATGATCACGACCGAATGAAAGCTCTTGCGGCTAGCGGCGAGATCTTGGAGGAAGTCGAAAAAGAAGTAGGCAGTCTTGGGTAGGTCTTCCAACTAACTTCCTTGAATACCCCCGGCATTTCCCCCTTGCCGCGCCTTGCGATCCGGGTGCCCCGACGATCGCGATGCGAACATTTCAAGAGCGGAAGAGCTCTCAGCTTTTTTGCTGTCACTCTTGCACTTGCCGTCGGCTGCTCGGACCCAATGTCACCAACGGGTCCATCAACGCCAACGCCGCCTTCCACTGGACGTTTCGTCGCAACGCAGCTCTTGGCGCTTCCGGATTTCGCATCGGCCATGGTGTTTGCCGGGACCAATCGGATTCTCTACACGGAAAAGGGCGGCTTCGGCGGTGTTCGCGACGCCTCGGTCCGGCTCGTCGAGGACGCGCTTCTCGTGAGCGAGCCCGTTATCACGTTTTCGGACGTCGAAACGCAGTCCGAGAAAGGACTCCTTGGGATCACGCTCGACCCCAACTATGCGTCCAACCGGCTCGTCTACGTCTTCTACACGCATGCGAGGAGCAACCAGAACCGCGTGGTTCGTTTTCGAGACGATGGGATGGCGCAGACGGCCGCCGACAGCACGATCGTGCTCGGCGAGCTTCCGACCGACGTTTGCGGCATTCATCAAGGCGGCGGCATCGCTTTCGGTCCAGACGGGATGCTCTACGTCACCATCGGGGACAACGGCTGCGACCGGTGTTTGAGCCAGGACAACCGCACGTTGGCCGGGAAGATCCTCCGCTTCACGCGCGACGGCGGCGTGCCTCCGGACAACCCCTTCGCCAACGAAGCGTTCCCGCGCTCGGCCTTCTTCGCGACCGGGCTTCGCAACAGCTTCGACTTCGCCATCCATCCACGAACGGGACAGATCGTCGCCACCGAGAATGGCACCACGATGAACGACGAGGTCAACCACATCATCGCGGGGCAAAACTATGGGTGGCCCTTTTTTCAGTGCGCCGAGGGCCAAGGTAGCGTCTGCCCGTCCGACCCGCCGAACCAGAAGCTACCTCTGCGCTGTCACGCCGTCAGCATCGCGCCCACCGGGATTACGTTCTACGACGGCACCGCGTACCCCGCCGAGTTCCGGGACAGCCTGTTCTACGGGGATTTCATTACGGGAACGCTTCGACGACTCGTGCTGTCGGAAGATGCCGATACGCTCCTAACGGAAGACCAGCAGTTTCTTTCCGGGTTCGGAACCATCATCGACATCGTGGAGGGCCCCGACGGTCTCCTCTACGTGCTGACGGACGGGGATATCCAAAGAATCGACTTTGTGAGGAGCTGATCGCCGGGAGCGCTTCCTGTTGGTGAGTACCCACTCAGCTGATGGAGATCCGCGTGCCGAGGCCGCGTTCCTCTGCGAGCTGAACGGCCAGATGGCCTGATACGAGGTCCTGGAAGGCGAGGCCCGTGGCGTCGAACAGCGTGATCTCATCGGGCCGTGTGCGGCCCGGCCTGCGACCGGCGAGGATTTCCCCCAGAGTAGCGTGGACGTCGTCCTTGCTCATCAGTCCCTGGGCCACAGGGTGCTGCGTCTCGCCGATTGTCGTGGCCTGCGCCACGTCGTCCACGACCACTGTGGCACGCGGAAACAGCGCGGCCTCCACCTCCCGCTTCCCGATTGTGTCGGTACCGAAGGCGCTTACATGCATCCCGGCACGGATCCACTCCGCTCGAAGCACGATCGCCTTTCCGGGCGTCGTCGTGACCACCACGTCCGCTCCACGCACCGCCTCCTCGGCAGCCGGGCTGACCTTGACCCGAACTCCACTCTTGCGCAGGCGGTCGGCGAACCGCTCGGCGGAGGACTCCACGGCGTCGAACGCGCGAATCTCCTCGATGGGGCGGACCTGGCATAGCGCTTCCGCCTGGCCGGTCCCTTGAATCCCGCAGCCCAGGATCGCCGCCACGCGCGCGCCCTCGGGAGCCAGCACCCGAGCGGCCAGCGCCCCGACAGCCGCCGTCCTCACCGTCGTGATGTGATTGCCGTCCATGAACGCCGTGGGCAGGCCGGTTCGGGGGTCGAACATCACGGTAGTCGACTGGTGAGCGGTGAGTCCCGTCTGCGGGTTGCCGAGCCAGAAGCCTCCCGCCTTGAGGCCTATGATCTCTTCGTCCATCAGATACCCGGACTTGATTCCGAAGATGCCGCGGTGGGCTGCGACCTCTTCCCGGACCACCGGATAGGCTACGGTCCGACCGGCCGAGAATGCCACGAAGGCCCTCTCGATCACGGGAATAACCGCCTCGAGTGGGAGCAGGTCTCTCACCGTCGCCCGGTCCAACACGAGCACCTCCGGCACAGGGTCACCTCCACACGACCCTCCAGGGTCCTGCTAGCGGATACTAGTCGTCGGCGTCGAAGAACAAAACGCCGTTCAGCTTCGTCAGCTCCTAGGATTCGAGGAAGCAGGACCGGGCTGGAGGTCGATAACCTGCTCGAGGGCCCCGGTGACAGGATCGTACTTCCAAAGCTCCCGCCCCGTGGCGGGGCCGTCGTCGGCGTTGAAGTACAATATATCGTTCACGTCCGACATCTCTGTAGGACCCTCAGTTATGCCCACGCCCACGTTCACCGTGGGACCGGGGAGAATGTCGGCAACCAGCGCAGTCTCCCCGGTGGCGGGGTTGTGCCTCCAAAGCTCCCGCCCATTGGGGCCGTCGTCGGCGACGAAGAGCAAGATGCCGTTCACCTCCGTCATGCTCTGAGGAAACGCCGCCGCGACACCGGGGGCGATGTCGGCAACTAGCGCGGTCACGCCGGTGGCGGGATTGTGTGACCAAAGCTCCCGCCCCACGATGCTGTCGTCGGCGTTGAAGAACAAGAGGCTGTTCACTTCTGAGAACGCGAGAGGAGACGACCCCAAGGCACCGGGGACGATGTCGGCAACCTGCGCGGTCTCGCCGGTGCTTGGATCATGCCTCCAAAGCTCGTACCCCGTAGAGCCATCCTCGGCGGCGAAGAACAAGAGGTCGTTTACCTCCGTCATCACGACAGCAGCCGACGAGCCGGGGCCGGGGTTGACGTCGGCAACTCGCGAGGTCTCACCAGTGGCGGGATTGTGCCTCCAAATTTCACTCCCCGTGTTGCCGTCGTTGGCGGTGAAGTACAAGATGTCGTTCAGCTCCGTCAGCAAGTCAGGAACCGCCCCGGGTTCACCGGGGTTGATGTCGGCAACTCGCGAGGTCACACCGGCGGCAAGATCGTGCCTCCAAAGCTCTCGCCCCGTGCTGCAGTCGTCGGCGGTGAAGTACAAAGCGCCGGCCACCGCAATCAGGTCTTGAGGTGTCGACGGGACGGGACCGGGGCAGATGTCGTCCCCCGTCGTCGCGCCGGAGGCAGGATCGTGCCTCCAAAGCTCAACCCCCGCGTCGCCGTCGGTGGCGGAGAAGAACAAGGTACCGGCCACCACCGTCAGGTTGTTGGGACCCCCCCCGAATGAGCCAGGCCGGATGTCAGCAACCTCCACGGTCTCGCCGGTGGCGGGATTGTGCATCCAAAGCTCGCGCCCGGTGCCCTCTTGGGAGCCAGGCACCGCGTCGGCGCTGAAGAACAACAACTCGTTCTCCGCCAAGCGCTCTCTAGGGAGCTTGGTCAGGTTGTTAGGGGCCCCCGACGCTTCGGGACCGGGAGCGATGTCCGCTACCAGACGAGTTCCACCGGCAGTACCGTCCGTAGCATAGAGCTCACGCCCCATTTCCGCTTGGGCCGCGAAATAAATGAGTCCTCCAATTTCCACCATTCCGCCCGTCACGAATTCGTCGTCGTCTTCTTGCCCCTGGACCGGCAGGGCAATCAGCCCCATGGTCAAAACGAGTATCCAGACGCTTAGAGTACGTCCGGTTCGGCCCGAGAAGATGAGGTTTGCTGGGCAGATGTGACTAAGCCTTTCAGACTTCATGGTTTGCTCCTTCCGACAACTGCGGACCTCTGGGCAGGCCAAAAGCGGCGCGGCTCCCGCGTTGAGTCCTTGAGGGTAACCTACTTAAGCCATAGAAACAAGGGTAGTGTCAACTTGAGGCCCTGCCCGGCAGACCTGGCCAGCGAAAAGCGACACGCCGAGCTACCGCGGATATCGATCTCCACCAGAAATTATCAGCCATGCCGTCTGGCTCTACCCCGATTCTACGTGAGCTGTCGAGAAACGGAGGCTCTCTTCGGCCAGCGCGGACTAGGGCTTCGTCGAATGCTCGAGGTCTTGGTCCGTCTCCACAGAGAAGTGGATCGTGTATTTCGGCATGCACCTGCTCCGAGAGCGTTCGAGCTCGCTCTAGTTTTGAGACGATCGAGCTCCCCCTCGGGGAGGCTACGATGACCAATAGATTGTTTTACTCAGGATCAACTTCAAGTTTACGGCGGATCCGACGGCGGGCTCAAACGTAGTCGAGACACTGGTTGTCGCCGTCGCACGGCGAGTTGCGGTGGTTGCAGGGGGTCATCTCGAGCGGGAAAAGTGTTTTCCGAGAATGCGGGTCACGCAGCCGGTGAGCTTCTTCGCATAGCCGATGTGCAGGAACTCGTTGGGGCCGTGGGCGTTGCTCTCCGGCCCGAGCACCCCCGTGATGACGAACTGAGCCTCGGGAAACTTCTCCCCGAGCATGCCCATGAAGGGGATCGATCCCCCTTCTCCCATGTGCATCGCGGGCTTGCCGAAAAAGGTGTTCGACGCCTCGTTCATCGCCTCGCCGAGCCAGGGCGCAAGGGCGGGCGCGTTCCAGCCCGGCGCGGGCTCGTGGCAATCGAGCGTCACCTTCGCGCCGTAGGGCGGGTCCGTCGTGAGGAGCTGTTCTAGGACGTTGCGCGCTTTGTAGGGTGAGAGGGTCGGCGGTAACCGAAGTGAGAGGTTGAGCGTCGTGAATGGACGCAGCACGTTGCCCGCGCTCTCGAGCGCCGGCATGCCCTCCTGTCCAGTGATCGCGAGCGCCGGACGCCAGGTCCGATTGAGGACGAGCTCGGTTCGATCGTCGGTGAGCGGCTTCATACCGGATACCCAGGGAAACTTCGACACGACCTCGTTGCCTAGCACTCGGGCGACTTCGCGCGCCTGCTCGACCCGCTGCTCGGGTACCTGGACGTAGAGACTCTTGGGGAGGATAGCACCGCTCGTTTCGTCCTCGAGGCGGGACAAGAGTTGGCGCAGGATGCGAAACGACGAGGGGATAACGCCGCTCGCGTCGCCGGAGTGAACGCCTTCTCGAAGCACGTCGACCTTCAATGTGGCGCCCACCATGCCCCGAAGCGACGTCGTCGACCAGAGCTGCTCGTAGTTCCCCGCGCCGGAATCGAGACAGATCACGAGTCCCGGGGTCCCGATGATCTCCGCGAAATGCGCGACGTAGGCAGGTAGATCGGGCGAGCCGCTCTCCTCGGAGAACTCGATGATCAATACGACGCGGGCGTGAGGAGCGTCCTCTCGGCGAAGCGCTTCGAGCGCACAGATCGATGCGAAGACGGCGTAACCGTCGTCGGCACCACCTCGGCCATAGAGCTTTTCACCCTCCCGAACGGGCTGCCATGCGCCGAGTCCCTCACGCCATCCCGTCATCTCCGGTTGTTTGTCGAGATGGCCATACATCAAGACGGTCTCTTCGGAAGATCCGGGCACTTCGAGGAGAAGAAGCGGGGTTCGACCCTCGAGGCGACCCACGTGAAGCTTCGAGCCCTCGGGCTGGTGTGCTTCCAACCATCTTTGAACGAGCCCGAGGGCCTTTTCCGTATGCCCGCTCTTCTGCCACTCGTGGTCGAAGGCCGGCGACACGTTGGGAATTCCAATGTAGTCGCTGATCGTGGGAAGGATCTCCTTCTCCCAGAACGTTTCGATGAACTGAGTCGTCGCCTCTATATCCGTCACGGGAATCTCCTAGGGCATTAGACTTTTTGGGTGTTGTCGGTGCCAGTCGGTAGCCTGCTCGTAAGCGTGAGCGAGACGGAGCACCAGGGGTTCGTCGAACGCCTTCCCGGCTATCTGAAAGCCGATAGGAGCGTCCGGGGAGGCGAAGCCGCCAGGAATCGAGACGGCCGGCAGGCCCAGCAGATCATGGGGCATGGTGAACCGCAGCGCGGTTTCGGGATCGATTCGCTTGCCCTGGACCACGGGAAAACCGTCATGAGCACGTCGCACGATGGGATAGGTAGGCGAGACAAGGACGTCGACCACTTCCATCACCTCGGCGGCTCGCCGCTGGAACGTGCGTCGCGCGCGCTGCGCCTTCAGGTAGTCCGACGCCGGGATGAGTAGCGCGGCTCGGGATCCGCCGTCGTACTCTTCTGGTCGCTCGCGCAGCCAGGGTTCGTGCGCGGAGCCCCATTCGCACAAGAACACCGTGTACAGGGTCGGCATCATCTCTTCGGGACTCGGTAAACTCACCTCCACGAGATCGACCCCCAGTGCCTCGAGAGTCTCGAGGGCACGCGCAAAGACATCGAGCACGGGCTGCTCGGCGAAGCCCGTGAGGGCTCGGTCGACTCCGGCGCGTATACCGCGAATCGATCCGCCGATCTCGTCGAGATAGCGCGGCACATCGTGACGTGACGCCGTGGTCTGCGCAAGCGATTGGAGGACGTGAGCGGTGTCCTTCACCTCACGGGTCAGGATTCCGACGTGATCGATGCTTGCGACTCGAGGAAACATGCCCTCCGTGCTGATCCGCCCGTGCGTCGGCTTGAGCCCAACGAGATTACAGACCGATGCGGGATTGCGGACCGATCCCCCGTTATCGGATCCAAGGGAGAACGACACCATGCCCGCGGCGACCTGGGCCGCCGATCCCCCGCTCGAGCCGCTCGGTGAGTATCGCGGATTCCAGGGATTCTTCTGATCTCCGAAGTCGACGTTTCTACCGGATTCTCCCTCCGCGAAGCGGGTCATATTCGCCTTGCCCAAGAGAACGGCTCCCTCTTTTTCGAGTCGTCGCGTCACTTCGGCGTCCTGGGTGGGGACGTGGCCTCTCAGAAACCCCGCGCCTGCCGTCGTCGGAATCCCATCCGCGTCGAAGACATCCTTCAAGCTATAGGGCACGCCGTCGAGGGGGCCGAGATCCTCCCCCCGGGCCCTTCTCTCGTCGCTCGCGTAGGCCTTCTCTAGAGCTTTCTCCGGGAGAAAAGTAATGAAGCTCGATAGCCTGGGCTCCAGAGTCTGGATACGTTCGATGCTCGAACGCACAAGCTCGGCCGAAGAGATCTCCCCGCGGCGCAGTCGAGCGGATTGCTCGTGAACAGTTTCGAAGAGGAGATCCTCGGTCATGGATCTGTCGCGGGGTCGAAGCGCACGGAGGGATCGATGCGCGGGTCGGCTGAGCCCGTGAATCGGGTCGCGAGGAGTACGGCTCGTACGCGCGCCGCCTCGCCGGGCAGTGGTTCGAGCCCTTGGTGGCGCAGCATCTGGTCGATGGCCTCGAGCGAGAAGCCCTGGGTCGCGGCGGGGGATGGGCTTCCGCCCGCGACCGCCGTCACTGCCAACATCGAAGTCAGTACCTGTCGTCGTTTCATAGTAGGTCTCACGATAGGGGCGGAAGTTTCACAATAACGTAAGGCTTGACCCCTTGTTACCTCTCGTAGGATTCGCGGCGCGAGGCCTCCGAGAGCGGGATCAGGTACTTCAGCGGATCGGGAAGAAGCTTCTTGCGGGTGGCCTCGAGCGAGCTTTCCCCCGCGTAGCTCACCGCTGATTGAAGGTGGCCTCGCACTCGGTGGAGCACGTCGGTGACGCTACCCCGGTAGGGGACCTGGATCTCCATCCCCTCCGCTGGCGTCTCGAAAGCCGACTCGACGTCGCCCGCCTCAGCGTCGTAAAGGGACTGGTAGACCGCCTGTGGAGACGTCATGCCGCGATAGATCTTTCGCTTCTGATGGGTCGCCGGGTCTTGGATGACGTGACCGGGTGACTCGTCGGTTCCCGAAAGAGCGCTTCCGAGCATAACCGTCGAGGCGCCGGCGACCAGGGCGAGGAAGGCGTCCTTGTCGTTCGCGATCCCGCCATCAGCGATGATGGGGACCTCGTCACCGACCGCGCACCAGGCTTCGCGGATCGCCTGGAGTTGCGGGACTCCCGCGGCGGTCTCGAGTCGGGTTCGGCAGCCCCGGCCGGGGCCGACGCCGATCTTGATGGCATCGACGCTGCGGTCGCGGAGAAAGCGTGCTCCGTCTTCCGTGGCGACGTTTCCAGCCACGAGCGCGACATCCGCGCCGAGAGAGCGCACGGCTTCGATCGCCTCGGCCATGGTCTCGGAGTGCCCGTGAGCGACGTCGATGACGAGGACGTCGACGCCGGACTCGATGAGTGCCGAAGCACGTTCGAGGAAATCGCCTCGCGCGCCAATCGCGCCGCCGACGAGGAGCCGTCCTTTGCCGTCCTTGCTCGAGAAAGGCCGATTTCGAAAGAAGAGCAGGTCGCGGAGCGTGATGAGGCCTCGAATGCGCCGTTCGTCGTCGACGAGCGGCAGCCGCTCGATGCGATTGTCGTACATCAGCTTTTCGGCTTCATCCTCGCTGATTCCGAGCGGGCTCGTATGCAGTTGCTCGAAGGGCGTCATGAAGTCGTCGATGGGGCGCCCTTCGAGCTCCGGCCGACGAGGGATATCACGGTTGGTCAGGAGACCCGCGAGAACTCCACTTCCCGCCGTTTCCTCCACGAGGATCGCCGTAATTTGATGTCGCCGGGCGAAAGATTTGGCTTCGGCGAGCTTCGTGCCACGTGGCAGGCATCGCGGGTTCTCGATGACGGCGCTATGGCTCCGTTTGACGAGACGGATCATGTCAGCCTGACGCGCGACGGGCATCGCGCGATGGACGATTCCGATCCCGCCTTCGAGCGCGAGAGTCTTGGCCATCTCCGCTTCGGTGACACTGTCCATGTTCGAGGAGATGACGGGCAGCTCGAGCTGGATCGCCTTGGACAGGCGCGACGTGAGCGCGATGGTACGTCGCGTTTCTACGACACCTTTTTGCGGCCGAAACAGAAAATCGTCGTAAGTCTTGCCGATCCACCTTTCGTCGAGCTTCATATAGTCATGATCTCAATCGAAAGGCGTTGGATCAAATCGGTGGGACGAGCACGGGTGATCACTCTCGAAAGAGGCGATTCAAATGAGCGCGCATCTCGCGCTCGTCTGAATCGCCGAGCCGGCGCGCAACGGCTTCGATGGCGATCAGGAACGAGAGAATTGAGACGGGTACGGCTAGAGCGAAGAGAAGGCCCGCTGGTCCTTCCCGCGCGAGCTCTCTCCAGACGGCGGCCACGGACAGCAAGATCGCAATCCACGCTCCCCGCAAGATCAGAACGACGAAAAGGAGCGTTCGAAACTCTCCTTCGAGGCGAGCGCCCTTCGAGCTCGGCGAGACGCTTCCACGAAGTATGCGGGCCAGACCGTTGCTATAGACGTGACGACTCCGCATCGCGAAGCGTGTTCCATCGATGCTGAGCACGAAGGGCTCCTTCTTCCCCCAGGTCGGCGATAGGAGAATGCTACGGACCATCGTCGCGGACGTGCTGAGACGTTCGAGCGCTTCGCCCGGTGTCAAACGGGTCTCGATCGAGATGCCCGTCGCCGTTCTACGAAGCACGTCTCAGGAGTCTCACGTCGCACCCTTCAATCGTCTCACGTCGAGCAGGATGAGTTCCCTCCGTGTGAAGCTCAGTGTGCCGCCCAGGGTACTCGCGTGGCTGGGTCGCGGCAACCGCTCCGAGAGTTCAAGAGTTAGAATTGGGGGCGATGACCGATGTCGCCGCCGACCTGCCAGCACTCACGCGCGATCAGATGATCGAAGTCGATCGCATCATGGTCGAGGAGCTCGGTTTCGAGCTCCTCCAGATGATGGAGAACGCTGGTCACCATCTCGCGCAGCGCGCGCGCGATCGTTTCCTCGGCGGCGAGGCACGGGGCAAACGGGTCACCGTTCTCGCGGGCTCGGGTGGTAACGGTGGCGGTGCGCTCGTCGCGGCGCGACGTCTGAACGATTGGGGCGCGGCCGTCGAGCTTGTGCTCGTCAAGCCGGCTGACGCCTTTCGATCGGCTTCCGCCCATCAGCTCGGGATTGCGCGGGCGGTCGGCATCTCGCCGATCGAGGCCCGCGACGAGGGTATCCAAAGCGAGGGGCCGGACGTCATTCTCGATGGCATGGTGGGCTACGGCTTTTCCGGGAACCGTTTGCGAGGCGTGCTCGGGGATGCAATCCGCTGGGCCCGCGCCCAACCGACACCGATTTTGGCACTCGATATCCCGTCGGGTATGGACGCGACGACGGGGGAGCGCTCCTCGCCCGTCATTCAGGCGACGGCCACGCTTACCCTCGCGCTGCTCAAGAAGGGATTGATCGCCTTCGGGGCGGAAGAGTTCGTGGGCGAGCTCTACCTGGCCGATATCGGTATTCCGGAGATCGTCTATCGAAAATTGGGGATCGAGGTCGGGCCCCTGTTCTCGGGCAGCGACCGGCTGCGTATTCGATAGCTCGACGAAGTAGGGTATCCGGATCGCAAGGCACGTCGGAGGTCACTTTAGGCAATGGAGGCAGAGTCGGCGAACGAGGGAAAAGCCTTCGCCCTCATCGGAGCTTTCTCGGCGGTGGCGCTCGGGTTTCTGTCTTGGTTGCTCTACCTTCGCCCGGAGACGGCCGGGGCGCCCGCGTGGACTGCGAGCCTTCCGGCACTGAACGCCCTCTTGAATTTCATGAGTGGCATGTTCCTCGTGGCCGGCGTCGTCGCCATTCGAGCAGGACGTCGCGATCTGCACATGAAGCTCGTGCTCACGGCCGTTTCCATCTCGGGCGCCTTTCTCGTTTCCTACGTCGTCTACCACCATTTTCAAGGGGACACACCTTTCACGGGTCAGGGCTTTGTTAGGCCGATCTATTTTTTCATCTTGATTACCCATATTCTCGGATCGATTGCGGCCTTGCCGCTCGTTCTCGTTACCCTCTTTCTCGCGGCGACGAAGCGCTTTCCTCGTCACAAACGTTTCGCGCGTATCACTTTTCCGCTATGGCTCTACGTCTCCGTCACCGGGGTTCTCGTTTTTCTTTTCCTGCGCTGGTTCAATTAGCGTCGCGCTATACTGCCGATGGCCATCGGCGATGCGAGTTCAATAAATTGAATTCGCCCTCGGTGGTCACTCGGGTTTTCCAGGAAGCGACAACACGGATGGCATGCTGACTATCGTGGCAGACTCGAGAAATCCAACAACGAACTAACCAAGGAGTCGAAACAAGATGAAGCGTTTCGCGAGCATGGCCGTTCTCCTCACTCTTGCCGCGTCGAGCTTCGCGCAGGAGCGCGAGCCGCGAGGCAAGGCGGAAACAACCGTCGACGGCAAGTCCGTCACGATCGACTACGGGCGGCCCGCGCTGAAGGGCCGCTCGCTCGACGAGCTGATGAACAACCTTCCGGAAGATCGAATTTGGCGCGCCGGTGAGAACCAGGTCACCATCCTCGATACGAAGACCGCCTTGAAGATCGGTGGAACGAACGTTCCGGCCGGCAAGTACAGTCTCTATGTTTACGCGCCGGCGGAGGGAGACTGGGCGCTCTGCGTCAACAAGCACCTCGGCATGCCTCTAGGCGAGTTGTGGAGCGAGGCGCCTCCGGAAATGGCCAAGGAGCCTTGGCCGATGCTCGCGGGCTACGAGAAGAACATCAAGGGGAGCGAGGTCGCGCGTATCAAGATGAAGAAGATGGACGCCAAGTCGTCGGACGTCTTCGCCATCGACTTGACGAGCGACATGCTGACGATGTCCTGGGGCGGCTCTTCCTACGGCACCAGCCTCGAAGCCGGTATGTAATCGGACTTGCGGATCGTTTCGAGGCGGCAAGGGCGGAGTCTCCGCCGCCCAATCCGCCTCGCTTATTTCGACCGAGCGCGAAAGCGGACGCGCTCGCCCTCCCGCCCTTCCAGCCGAAAGACGATGCGCGCTCTCCCAACGATGATCGCCGTACCGGACATAGACTGAATGTGCTGGTATCGTGATCCGGGACTTGCCGCGAGCTCGAACTCCCACAGTGTGCCCGGCGCGGCCCTGGTTTGCAGGATCGCTTCGATGACCGCTTCCTCGGAAGCGATGTCGGCTCGAAGCTCGTGCGGGCCTTGATTGTTAGTCAGAGGGAGCGCGACGCCATTGACGAGAACCTGTCCGCTTACGCTCCCGTCCGGAGGCTGTGCAGTCAAGTTCGATCGAATCACCACGCGCCTCGTCGAAGTCTTCAGCGTCGAGCCCGGCTGAACGGAAACGTTCTTCTGGATCTGGGCACTGCGGCCGAGAGAGTCGGTGACTGTCAGACGAACCGGACGATTGAAATCGTTTGCTCCGGCACATCGGGGATCCCCTGCGAAATCGAAGGTGAAAACTTCGGTGTTCGATTGAGGAGAAGGGACGGGAGCGGGGACAGGCGGTCCGAGCATCCGCCAATCGTGGGTTTCGAGCGGTTCGGGCCCGGAGCATGAGTCGAAGTAAACGCGGCAGCTTCCGCGAGCCTCCCAGTCGAAACAGGCGGACAGCGTGGGAGGTACGCTCGAGGTGGCAGCTCCGATCGTTGTAGTCGTTGGCCCCTGTGGCGTGGTCGTCGTTGATGGAGTCCCGCTCGAGGGTACCGTGGTCGTCCCCCCAGAGACCGTTGTCGTCGTCCCGCCGCCGGTTGGCCCAGGGCCGGTTGGCCCAGGGGTAGATGTCGTAACCATGGGGACGGAACCGCTTCCGCCGCCGTCGTCTCCACCCGCGACGACAACGCCCACTCCCGCCGCCGCGCCGGCCGCCGCGCCGATCGCGAGGCCAACCCCGAGGCCGCCCCCGCCTGCACCAGCCGAAACAAAGCCGACGATCCCCGTCGCTTGGAAGCCCGCGGGAATGCCCGCACCGCCCGAGACCGCTCCGACGACGATCCCCGGACTGCCGGCGTAAAGGAGTGCGCCCGGTCCAGGGTCGCAGTTCGCTTCCTCGACGCCAACCACGAACTCCTCGCTCCGGCTCATCTGGAAGCTTTGGTCGACCACTTCGATGTAGTAAACGACGCGACGCGTCTGATCCGTCGGCAGGGGAAGCACGGCAGAAAAACGAGCCTCGGCTTCCGACATGTCGACGAAGTAGTACTCAGGAAAGAGCTCGGAGCGGAAGTAGAGTCGAACCGACCGGAGCCCGTCGGGTGGCAGGATCTCAGCCACGAACTGCGTGAACTCGTCGCTTGGGACGCACCGCACCTCATCGTGACGAATCGAGGGCTGAGCCGTTGCTCGAGAAGCTCCCGCGAGCAGTGCGATGAAGATCAGCGCGCGGGAGATGGTCCGCGCGTATAGAAAAATACAGAGCCGATCGCGCATGTAATGAACCGAGATTAACTACACCCAAACGGGGTGCCCGAGGTTGGGTCGAAAAAACAATAAATTAGGGGAGGTCAAGAGTGTAAACCGCCATTCGCTCCACGTCAACGGGCAAGTGGTAGCGGTTGTCTCTTTCCGGGCCACCATATTTAGTAGTTGATCTTTACTGAACTTACACTATGATGGCTATACCAGACTTACACCAAGAAAGGGTGACGAAATCATGCTGAGTTTACCGTTTTGGGCCGCGTTCGCCGTAGTTTTCTTCGGGCTGAAATGGCTTGCCGAAACGTCGCTCGCGCTGCCGGGGCCGAAGCGGGAGTTGCCGTCATCGTCGCCGCGCCGGATCGCCCTTTCCGATCTGCCGAGCGCCGGCGTCGACTCAGAAGCGCTGCGCAAGGCCGCTTAGGCGGGTGCAGAAAAATGCCATCAGCACCGTGCTCGAGCGGCAGCCGGAACATCTGCCGCGAGCCCGGCCGCGAGGAATGGGCGCCGCGAAGCCGGCAGCCCAGGGAGTGCGGCCGCAGGAGGCCCGAGCGAGGAGCGAGGGCCAGCGAGTGTAGCCGGAGCCCTCAGCGCGAGCGCAGGGCGAGGCGAAGCCGAGACCCGAAGCGAGAAGCCGTGCCGCCTTCCGCAGCGAGCCTGCCGAGCGGAGGGCTAGCTCGGCCGGAGGCCGGGCGGCCCCACTTTCTTTGCAACGCGCCCCGCGGCACTGAGGGAAGAGCCGACCGAGCCCTAATTAATGACTCGTTTCCGACTTCCCCGTCTTGAGCGCGGATGCCGTTAGCGGAGCATCTACCAGCTCGTCGAAGTTCTGTCCCGGAGAGGGGTTCTTCAGAGGGCTGCTCCGGAGCGATTTCAGCCACTGTCGGATGCGAGGCTCCTCTTTCGCTTCTGTCGCGCCGTTTCTCGCTTCCAGGTGTTCCAGCTTCCCCATGATGGTGTCGAGTTGTGCTGCCATTCTCAGCAGGAGATCGCTCTCGAGCCCGAGTGAGCCAGTCGCATGGTCGATGCCGTCGCCCATAGGCTTGAGATTCAGATCGGCGACGGCCTGGTCGACATGGGATGCCTTGAGGACTTGCGTCTCCTCGACGTAGCCGATCAAGAGCGTTCGCTCGCAAACGATGTTGACGAGGCGCGGGATACCGAGAGAAGAGTGGTGAATTCTCTCGGCGGATTCCTCCGAGAACATCTCGGGATTGGGGGCCCCCACGACGTCGAGCCGGTGTCGGATGTAAGCCCGCGTGTGGGGCATGTCCATCGGCTCCACCCAGCACCGCACCACGGCGCGCTGGCTCAACGACTCCATGTCGGGGGTCGCGAACTTGCGCTCGAGCGACGGCAGGCCCGCGATAACAATCTCGATGAGCGTTCTGCCCTTGTGCTCGAGATTCGTCAGATGCCGCAGCTCCTCGAACTGCCCGTCGGTAAGCCCCTGAGCCTCATCGACGAGAACGACGACGGTCTTGCCCGACGTAACCTGACCTCTCAGGAATATATCGAGGTACTGGGCGACGGAATCGGTGGAGTCTTGAGGTTTGAATGGGATCAGCAGCGCGCGGGCCACCTGGCGGATGAGAGAGGCCTCGCCTACGGCGATGTCCGACAGAAAAACGCCGGTCAGATGCCGGCTGAAACTTCTCAGAAGACGAAGCAGGAGGGTCGTTTTGCCCGTTCCCGCTTCCCCGAGCAGCACGGCCAGGCCGTGGCGCTCCTCGATCGAGTAGCAGAGCTCGTTCAGAGGAACCTGGTGGGCTTCTCCGTAGTAGTAAGCGGGGTCGTGAGTGAGCTTGAAAGGCTTTTCACGAAAGCCGTAGTGCTGAAGATACATGTCACTGCCTTATTAAACGGAAAAAGGAGCGCGAGTTTATAAATCCGGGGGGAGCTGAATTGTACCCTATTCCGACAGTTTTGAAAACCGTTTCCCGATTCGGCAGATTCGAGACGCCCGGACGCTGAGGCTGACGAGACAGACGGGAACTTTCGGTCCCCTCGGACGTTGTTTCTAGTAGATGGCGAAAGACAGCGACGCGGAGCTCATGCGACGTACCCAGTCGGGCGATCGCGAGGCCTTCGCAGCCCTCGTTGACAGGCATAAAAACTGTCTGGTCAACTACTTGACGGTGCTGGCGCGGGATCGAGACCGCGCCGAGGATCTGGGGCAAGAGGTTTTCGTTCGTCTATTCGAGCGATCTGGGCGCTATGAAGAACGCGGACAGTTTCTTCCCTACCTCTATCGGATCGGGACCAACCTGCTCCGGACGGAGGAGCGGAAGGCTCGCCGGCGGCAGGTCCTGCTCGCGATGTTCTCGCGTAACGGGCATCGCGAGGTGGCGAGCCCTCAGGCGGTGTGGTTGCGGGAGGAGGAGAGCCGACACGTGCTCCGTGCGCTCGATGGCCTCCCGCTCCGGTTCCGCTCGCCATTGCTCCTTCGAGATATGGAGGGGTGGTCCTACGAAGACATCGGGAAGACGTTGGGCCTGAGCGCAGGGACCGTGAAGTCGCGCATCCACCGAGCTCGCGAGCGCCTCAGGACCCTTCTTGCGCCCTATTGGAATGGAGGTCGGCCATGAGCCGAATCACGGACGAAGGAGTGGCCAAGCTGATGAAGGCGCTGCCGAGGCGAGAAGCGTCTTCCGCATTCACGAGCGAGGTTTTGAAGCGGCTCGCGCGGCCCGCGCAGCCCCGTCTTGCTCACCGCCGTCGCCTTTTGGCCATGGGCGTGGCGGCAGCGGTTATTCTTGGCGGCCTGTCCATCGTCGCTCACGTCAGGCAGCAATCGAATCGCCTTCAGGCGGTCGAGCGCATCGAATCGCTTCGAACCGAGTACCGTGAGCTCGAAGCCGAGGTCGAGAGGCTCCGCTCGCTCGCCCGCGAGCTCGATCCCGTGCTCGAGCTCATCAGCACCGAACGCGTCGACTTCGTCTTCGATTTGAGAGAGCTCGCGAAAGAAGGTTACGGATCTGGGGTGCGACCCGCTTCGCATACGTCAGGAGAAAAACAATGAAACGACTGAAAAGCTTTCTGGCAATGGTTCTTCTTGCGTCGCTCGTTCCCGCCGCGAGTCTGGCTCAGGAAGCGCATGAGGGAAAAGTCAGAAATCACGCGAGGGCGTTCGTCTGGAAAGGAGCGGCGGGACGCGGCTTTTTGGGGGTCCACTTCGTCCCGATGACCCCCGAGCTGCGCCGCTATTTCGGGGTCGCGGAGGATTCCGGTGTGCTCATCTCGCGAGTCGAAGAAGCCAGCCCCGCCGAGGCGGCCGGCGTTCTCGTCGGCGAGGTTCTGACGGCCGTCGATTCAGAGTCCGTCTCCGGTCCTGAGTTGTATCGCATCATCGGCGACAAGAAGGCGGGCGATCTCGTGAGCCTGGAGCTCTGGCGTGAAGGATCGTCCCGGAGAGTCGACGTGACCATTGCCGAACGCGAACGTCGGGCCATGGATCTGGCCCGCTTTCGTTTCATGCCCGACATGACGGACATCGAGATCCCCGAGCACGGTGTCTATCTCTCCGGGCCGGACTTTCACTTCGATTCGGAATCGATGGGCGCCTTCGAGGACGCAATGCGCGCCTTGTCGGATCGTTTCGATAGCGAAGAGTTGGGTATGAAGCTGCGGCGGCTCGAAGACCTTGATCTAAGCGAGGTTCACAAGCGTATGCAGGAGGTCGAGGAGAGGCTCCGGAGGCTCGAACGGGAGCTCGAGGAAGAGGGCGTCAAGAAGGAACCGTGACGGCTCGTCGTCGGCTCCTGAGGGCTTCGACTTTCGCTTTCACGGTGCGGCGATCGAGGCCAAGTCTCTTCGCCGTTTCGACGTAGCTCCCATTTCGCTCGTAGACGAGCGAGCAGTAGTGCTCGAGGAGCTCTTCGGCCGTCAGGCGGCCTTCGGTGACCTCGACGAGCCACGGCCTTGCGAAGTCTCCGCGGCGCGGTCGGTATTCCCTGCGCACCAAGACGTTTCGCACCGACTGCTCGAGCTCGCGCACGTTGCCGGGCCAAGGATAGTCGCGGGGGAGCGATTGCCGGATCCACGCGAGGACCTCCTCCGTCACTGCCTCTGCCTCGAGCTCTCCTACGATGCGTCGCGCGATGAAGCGCACGAGCTCCTCCAGGTCGGAAGGCCGATCTCGAAGCTGCTCGTCGAGCGAGGGCGTTGCAATTAAATCCGAGCAAAGTCGATAGTAGAGATCGGGACGGAATCCGCCGGAGTGCATTGCCGCGGCGAGATCGCGATTCGTCGCGGCCACGATCTTGCCCTCGAATCGAAGCGACTTGGTTTCTCCGAGCGGCTGGAACTCGCGAGACTCCAGAGCACGAAGGAGCTTCACTTGAATCGCCGGCTCGATCTCGCCGATCTCGTCCAAGAAGACGGTGCCTAGTCGCGGGCACACTTCGAGCCAGCCCTTCCGATCGGCAAGCGCGCCCGTAAACGCGCCTCGTCGGTGACCGAAGAGCTCGGACTCGACGAGTGTGCTCGGAAGCGCCGAGAGGTTCAAAGGAAAGAACGTCCGACGCGGGTCGATGGCGAAACGGTGCGTCTTCGAGTCGAAGGGGACGTATCGCGAGGCGCCGATCGCCCGCGCGACGAGCTCCTTTCCTGTACCCGATGGACCGGTGACCAGCGTCGCGAGGTCGCCCATCTTGTCGAAGAGGCTACGACGATAGCGCCTGAGATCGTGAGTGAAGATTGATTGCCAAACGGCACCTCGAAGCTCCGCCACCGGCATCGAGCTTCCTAGGATGAACTCGTAGATATGGTACGAGGCGCGTCGGATCTGAAACAGGAAGGCGAACCAATGGGGAAGCGTGTCTTCGATCTTTCGGCTCGAAGGCGCAGCCTCGAGGTAATGGCGAGCTCGCTTTTTGAATTCGGCGTAGAACGAGATGTTTGGATTCGTCATCGCGCCAACGAGCTCGCGATCGTAGCGGCCGTAGAGCAGATAAAAGACGAGCTCTTCGTAGAGTCTCAGCTCCTCTTCGTTCGGGCTCACCCCCGCGGCAAGGCGCGATCGGAGCTTCTCGGCGACGGGCTCGGCACGAGCCGCGAGTTTCGAGACGTTCGGATTCCGGCGGTCGAGATGCTTGCTCCAAACGGAGCTCCCATCTTCGAAAGCCTCCCCGAGTGCCTCTTGCTCTCGTGCGATACGCTCGGGCAGAAACGGGTTCGAGCGCGCGAGAGCGGAGAATTGCTCGAGCGTCCGCCGTTCACCTTTTCGAAGGAACTGCATGTACATAGAAAGTACATCAAACGACTCTTAATGTACATCATGGGATCTCTGCTTCGACCGTAAGTCCTTTGGTTTCAGTATCCGAACCGATGGCACGGTCAGTGCAATAGCGTCAGAGCGGAGCGTGCGAGAAGTCGAAACAAGGTAATAATCCTTGCCCTCACTCTAAACGGCTTCTCGCACGCTCTCGAGATTGGAACCGGCTCGGCTCAGCAGAGAGCCTTGGCGCTTCTTCTCACACCCTCTCGAGCGCCTGGCGGAGGTCGTCGATCAAGTCCTCGGCGTCCTCGAGACCCACCGACAAACGGACCAAGCCATCGGTGATTCCGACGCGCTTGCGCTCAGCCTCTTCGACGTCGGCGTGGGTCATCGTGACCGGATGGGTGACCAGTGACTCGACCGAACCAAGATTCTCGGCGAGCGCCCACAGCTCCAGCGAGTCCATGATGGTCTTCCCCGCGGCGAGGCCGCCCTTGACCTCGAACCAGACAATCGCACCGAAGCCGCTCGCCTGCCGTTTCGCCAGCTCGTATTGCGGGAAACTATCGAGACCGGGATAGCAGACATTTTGGACCTTGGGATGGGACTCGAGGAACTTCGCGATCGCGAGTGCGCTCTCGGACTGGGCGTCCATTCGAATCGAGAGCGTCTTGCAGCCCTGGAGCGTGAGCCAAGCGACCTGCGGCGAGACGATGGTCCCTGAGGAATTTTGGATGAAGCGCACTTGCTCGTCCAGCTCCGCGCTCCGGCTCACGACGGCGCCACCCACCGTCGCGTTGTGGCCATCGAGGTACTTCGTCGTAGAGTGGATGATGAGGTCCGCCCCGAGCTCGATGGGGCGCTGGTAGTAGGGGGTGAGGAACGTATTGTCCACCGCGTGGGGAATGCCGCGCACCCTGGAGATCTCCGAGATCGCGGCGATGTCGGAGAGCTTGAGAGTCGGGTTCGCGGGCGTTTCAGTGAAGATCAGGCGGGTATTGTCACGAAGGCTCTTCTTCACATCCTCGGGATCCGAAGTGTCCGCGAAAGTGAAGGCAACGCCGAAGCGCGAGAAGACCTTGGTCGCGAGACGGTAGGTTCCACCGTAGGCGATGTCGGACACGATGGCGTGGTCCCCCGCATTGAGGAAAGCGAGAAAGGTGGCCTGGGTCGCCGCCATGCCGGTCGAGAAACAGGCGCAGGCAGCGCCGCCCTCGAGCTCGGCGAGCTTTTTTTCGAGCGCGGCTACCGTCGGATTGCCCGAGCGGGAGTACGAATAGCCCAGAGACATATACTCGTCGACGGACTTCTGGACGTAGGTCGTGGTCTGGTAGATGGGTGTCAGAATCGAGCCCGTCGTGGGGTCGGGGCTGACACCCGCATGAATTTGTTTGGTGCGGAAACGCATCAAGCCTCCATTAAGTGGCGCTCCCACCTACATCATCCTGACAGCGCCTTTTCTAGTTTACGCAAAATGCCATTGGGCTCGCGAAGCGCAAGCGACACAATCTTGCTCGCGCGCTCCTGGCTGTCGGAAACGGCGTAGATTCGGAGCTGGGGCGCATTGCCGGATGGCCGAATATGAGCGATGTCTCCGTTGCGAAAGAAGACGCGGACCCCGTCCATGGTGTTGATATCGACGATTTCGTCGAAGCCGAGCCTGCGGGTGAAGACTTTCGAGAGCAGGGGCTCGTCGCATCCCTGAACGATCGCAAGGCCCGCCTCGAGAGGAAAGGGATCGATAAGCCCCGCCTTGCCATATCGAGCGGGCAGCCGAGCGAAGAGATCCACCAGGGAGCTTTTGTTATCCGCAGCCGCGAGCAGCACGGAAACGATTGGGAGCACGGCGTCCCGGGTCGGCAGTGCGGCGAGGAGTCCGCCATGCGATTCGATATCTGATCCCGTCAGAAAACCGCCGTTGGCTTCCCAACCCACGACTCGTCCGGACGAGATCGCGGTCATGCCTTTGATGACGAAGGGAGAGCCGATCCGCGTCTTCACGGGATGAATGCCCCTCGACGCGAACCAACGATCGACGGCATCGTTCGCGTTGATGGGGACGACAACACGATCCGCTCCGAGGTAGTCCGCGACGAGGATGCCGAGCAGATCGCCTCCGAAAAACAGCACCCTGCCCTCAGAGTCGATTGCGGACACGAGCGGACGATCGCCGTCGCCGTCCGTAGAGACGATGGCGTCGACCGACCCACCCGCCTCTTCCGCCATGCGCTGGAGCTCGGATAGCCTCTCATCGCTGATGTCTTCGGTGTCGATCGGGACGAAGATCTCGCTCCGACCTACGGGGACCACCTCGGCGCCGAGCCCCTCGAGAATCTCGACCAGAAGGTCGCGGCCGACGGCGGAGTGTTGAAAGACGAGGACCCGCTTTCCAGAGAGCCCGCCGGAAGGAAAGAAGTCCAGATACCGACGGACGTAAGCTTCACTCGCGGAAACGACGACCGGAGGCGTGCTCGGCGCTTTGCCCTCCGCGAAAAAACCGTCGTCTCGAAAGGGCGACTCGCTGGCGGGTCGTCGATGCTCGATCGCGCGGATCCCTCCGACCGCCTTCAGGATGGCGGCCTCATCTTCCTTGAGCACCTCTCCGGATGGTTTCACGAATTTGATGCCGTTTCGATCGAAGGGTATGTGGCTTCCGGTCACCATGATGCTCGCTCTCGCGTGCTCGATGCCGTGGAGGGTCAGAGCAGGGGTCGGGATGCGGCCGAGGTACTCGGCTCTGAATCCCGCGTCTGCGACCGCCCGGGTCACCGACTTCAGAATGCGTTCGGTGCTCGGTCTCAGGTCTCCCGCCAGCGCGACCGGGTCCCCTCTATAGATGACGCGTTGCTCGAGCAAGGACTGGAGGAAGCCGCGCGTATTGATGTAGCTCTCTAGATCCGTCATCTCCGTGACGAGACCTCTGAGACCGCTGGTTCCGAAGCGGAGCTCGGCGGGATAGCGGCCGCGAAACCGCGGTGTCTCCCGAGGGATGGATGCCCGGAAAATCGTCGACTTACCCCGGATCGTAAAGGGGGTGTCGAAGGGAATGAAGACGCTCTGTCCCTTGTCCACCTCGAGCTCCGACGCCCCGGCGGAGACGACGACGTCGCCTTCGT
This sequence comes from Candidatus Marinacidobacterales bacterium, assembly GCA_965247365.1. Lineage (GTDB taxonomy): Bacteria > Acidobacteriota > Vicinamibacteria > Marinacidobacterales > SMYC01 > CBDFHB01. Next base: position 4,825,963 of record CBDFHB010000002.1, on the reverse strand, counting down.
CGGCTTCGACGAAGAGGAGAATCGAGGCGCTCTCGCCGGTGCCGCTCGTGTACTCGCTCCCGGCCGAGATCTCGAGTTTCATGAGCTCGAACTCGCGAGCTGGTGTTTCATAGATTCGCTCGTTCCCGCCCACCGTCAACGGCTCGAGTACGCGCGGCCGTCCGCCCTTGAAAACGACGGTGCGGAGAAGCTCGGGGACGTCGACGTGTTTTTCCGTGAGCCCTCCGCGCAACACGTTGTCGGAGCTCGCCATGACTTCGATCCCCGCTCCCTCGAGGTAGGCGTGAAGCGTGCCGGAGCCCAGATAGAGCCCTTCTCCGGGGTGCAGGTGGACGAGGTTGAGCAGGAAGATCGAGAGGATGCCTCGATCGTGGTGACCGTCCTTCGAGAACATCTCGTCGGAACGAAGCACCCAGAATGCCCGGTGGTCCCGGTCGAACTTGTGGCCCCTGAGGCGGGACATTATTGGTGAGAGAATGGCGTCCACTTCGGGCTGGGGCAGGGTCATGAGCTCTTCGTAGAGCGAGCGTAACGACTCGGATGTGAGTGCGAATTTCGAGGCAAATCGGATTAGCTCCGGTATCTCGTCGAGCACTTCCGCGATCTCCCCGAGCGGACGAAACCCTTCGAGTGCGTAGAAGTCCGTGAGAGCGACGATGAGCTCGGGCTTGCCACGCGCGTCCTTGTAGCTTCGGCTTCTCGCCGATGGTGGCACTCCGGCGGTGTTCTCGCGCTCGAAGCCTTCTCTAGCCTGGGCCTCGTTCGGATGTGCCTGGATCGAGAGCGGAACCGCGGCGGAAAGAACTTTGAACAGAAAGGGGAGCTTGCCCTCGAAACGCGCGCTATCTCGCTTTCCCAGATTCGCTTCGGGAGCGCTTGCAATGAGCTCGTTCAAAGGAACCGAGCCGATGCGCGCAGGCAGCTCCGGGTGTGCGCCCATCCAGAGCTCGGCATAGGGCGCCTCCTCATGATTATCCCGGCCAAGGAGGGAAGGGATGAAATTCGGATCACCCCAGGCGTAGTGTCGAATTCCCGGCGTCAATAGGTGGAGGCTCATGCACCCTCGATTTCGAATAGCTTCTCGAGCAGGCTCCGAGCCTCCTCTTGGATGCGTTTCAAATGCCTTTCGTCCACGAAGCTCTCCGCATAGAGCTTCACGACATCCTCGGTTCCGGAAGGCCTAGCGGCGAACCATCCCTGCTCCGTCGAGACCTTGAGCCCGCCGATGGCGGCGCCGTTGCCTTGCGCATGGGTCAGCATTCCCGTGACAGGGTCGCCCCCGAGCTCTTTGGCCGGCACGCGTTCGGGGGATAGCCTCCTGAGAGCCGCCATTTGCTCTTTCGTCGCTTTCGAGTCTATCCGTTCGTAGATCGGAGCGCCGAGCTCTCGAGTGAGGTCGCGGTAGAGCTCACCGGGGTCTTTTCCGGTCACCGCCAGCATCTCCGCGGCGGCGAGTCCGAGAAGAATGCCGTCTTTGTCCGTCGTCCAGACCGTTCCGTCTCGCCTCAGAAACGACGCCCCCGCGCTCTCTTCACCGCCGAATCCGAGCGAGCCGTCGGAGAGCCCCGGGACGAACCACTTGAAACCCACCGGAACTTCGACGAGCTTGCGACCCAGCTTCTTCGCGACCCGATCGACGAGGCTGCTCGTGACGATTGTCTTGCCGACGGCGGCCTCGCGACTCCAATCGGAGCGGTGCTCGAACAGGTAGGCGATGGCGACGGCGAGGTAGTGATTTGGATTCAGGAGTCCAGCGCTCCTCGATACGATCCCGTGCCTGTCGTTGTCGGTATCGTTGGCAAAAGCGACGTCGAATCGATCCTTGAGCGCGATGAGCCCCGCCATGGCGTGAGGCGACGAGCAATCCATGCGAATCTGGCCGTCCCAGTCGAGCGTCATGAATCGAAACGTGGGATCGACTCGGTCGTTTACGACCGTGATGTCGAGACCGAATCGATCCGCGATCGCGTTCCAGTAGGCGATACCCGCCCCACCGAGGGGATCGACTCCGATGCGGACACCTTTGAGTGCTCCCATGTCGAGCACTGAGTCGAGATCGGAGACATAGGCGCCCACGTAATCGTGGGCTCTGGTCGTGGGTGCTCCCAGCGCTTCGCGGTACGACACCCGCGCGACGCCGGCGAGACCCGCGGTGAGAAGCTCGTTGGCGCGGGTCTCTATCCACTTCGTAGCGTCGGTATCCGCCGGACCCCCATGGGGGGGATTGTATTTGAAACCACCGTCCTCCGGTGGGTTGTGCGACGGAGTAATGACGACGCCGTCCGCGACGGCGGAGGGCTCTCTACCATTATTGGTGAGTATCGCGTGCGAGATGACCGGTGTCGGGGTGTAGCCGAAAGCTTCGTCGATCCGCACTTCGACCCCGTTGGCTGCCAGCACTTCGAGAGTGCTCACTCGCGCGGGCTCGGAAAGGGCGTGCGTATCGATCCCAAGGAAGAGCGGTCCACGAATGCCGCGCATGCTCCGATAGTCGCAGATTGCTTGACTGGTCGCGAGGATATGCGCCTCGTTGAAACTGCGAGCGAGCGACGAGCCCCGGTGACCGGACGTTCCGAAGGCGACGCGCTCCGCAGCGAGGGCGGGGTCGGGTTTTTCGCCGTAGTAGGCGGTAACGAGCCTTGGGACGTCGACGAGCATGTCGCTCTCGACAGGCTTTCCAGCGCGGGGATCGATGCCCATCCACTTGATCGTAGCAGATGGTCTGGCCGGGGGACATACTCGTGTCGTTTTCGGGAGGATGGCAAGGAAGGAGACTACGCCCTTCGGCGCGGTTGTCTCGCGCGGTTTTCTCGTTCAGAATACCCTCCATTTTCGGCGGAGGTACCTCATGGCCGGTCTCGAGCTCGAAGACTTTCCCGACAGCTTGCTGGAGAGAATAGACGCCCATATCGCTCGTCTCGAGCAGCTGAATCCTGGGCGCCGATGGACGAGAACGGCATGTATCGCGACGCTCGTCGTCCGCTCCCTCGCCCAAATCGAAGGGGAGGAGCTCCGGTGGAAGCGCAGGAGACAGGCCGAGCGCCACGCGGCGCCGCGGCCCGAGCCGGAGCGGCGCCAGGGACCTCCGGAGCGGCGCGAGCGTCGGGATCGGCGACAGCTCGCCTACCCGGAAATCGTCGATCTGGTGATCGACCACCTACTGAAGGGGAGAGAAGAGCTACGGACTGGGGGGGAGCGTGATGACGAGACCTGGACGGAATCGCACCGATCGTGACGCGGCGGCCTGTCCATTCGAACCCCTATGAAGCCGGAAACCAACGCCCCCGCGTCCTCCTACCGAGTCGACAGGAGCCTCCACCAGATCCTCATGAATGAGGCGGGTCCCAATCGTCCGAACGAGAAGACGATCGGGAGGGCCCGAGGGCCCGGCATTGGAGAAGGCTTGCCGCAGCCCGTCTATCCTCTCAGGACCTATTCGGACGAGACGGATCCGACCTTGGCCGAATACCAGCGTAGGAACGCGCTCCGAACCTGGCACGCCTGGGGAAAACCCTATTTCGCATCTCGCTCGCTGAAGAACCATAGAGAGCTTCGGCCGATCATCGCCTATCTCTTCACCGACTATAGGTGCAACCTCGATTGCCACTATTGCTGGGCCTATAACAACGCCGTCGCGGGCATGACGGAGCCGATGGCGAAAAAGTCCGTTGACTGGCTCGACTCCATCGGGAACCGCGTGCTCGCGCTGATGGGTGGCGAGCCGCTGCTGCGTCCCGATTTCGTCCACAAAATTACCTACTACGCGGCCAAGAAGGGTTTTTTTGTCTATTTGCCGACGAACGGCCGTCTGATGCGCCCCGAGGTCATCGACCGGCTGGGTGATGCGGGTCTCGCGACGGTCAATATCGCCCTCGACGGTATCAGCGTGAAGTCGTCCCTGCCCAAAGCTCTCGACCCGATCCGCGAGAACTTCGACTACCTCTTGAAGCGGCAGCGCCGCTACGGTTATACCGTGGCGATCAATACGAACATCTGCCGCAACAATATGGACGAGGTCCGGGCGCTGGCGGAGCTGGCACTCGAGCGGAACATCTCTATCGACTTCCACATCAACGAAGCTCCCATGCTCGAGCAGGGGCATTTCGAGCACCACGAAGACAATGAGACCTACCTGCGGCCTCAGGACTACGAAAAGGTCGACGACTTGCTCGATTGGATCATCGAGCGCCACGAGGGCGGGCAGCGTATCGTGAATCCCCTGTCTCATCTTCGAGAGATGAAGAACTTGATGCGGGGTGAGGTGAAGCAGAAGTGGAACTGCCGCGCGGGGCACAATATGCTCATCGTTCGCGTGGACGGCACCTTGGCGCCCTGCTTTCCGATGTACTCCGCGACTCACGACTGGGGGACGGTGGGCAGCCACAAGTTCGACCACCAGCAGCTCGACGAGATGAAGACGGAGTGCACCAAGCACTGCCTTTCGACCTGCAACTACATTCTGGGCTTCTGCTACAACACCAGGCGCGTCGTATGGTGGGGGTTGAGGCAGGCGGCGCGCGGCTTCCACGGAGTGAGCGGAAGCTTCTAGTTGAGCAGTATCCTTCCCCCTCGATCGGACGAGTCGCGGTCTCGTGTCGATCCGAGATGATTCGCCCTCCTCGCTGGCCTAGGCTACAATGAAGGTAGAGACGCAAAGCAAACCTATAGCAAGCTTTTGAGTCGATGTCGCTTCTAGCCGGCTCGTACCAGTGGTGGCACCGTGTTCACGGTCGTCTTCACTCGGTTCAGAGCCCGCACTGACGACCCGTACCGTCGGAAGGAGAGCGAAACGATGCTGACGGCACTGAAGCATATTCTCGAAGGCGCGCCTGCCTCCACATCGGAAGACGAGGTCCTTTCGTTCCCCGACTATCTGGACTTGCTCAAGAAAGAGCCGTGGATCACGCGCAACACGTTCCAGTTGCTGCACGACATGCTGCTTTCCAGTGGAGTCGAGAGGACGGTCGTTCCAGGCAAGCCGATAAAGCACCGTTACAGCTTTTTCGAAGACGAAGAGCTCGTTGCCATGTACGTCGTCTTCGGCCAACAGAAGGCGAAGGCGAATCTCGTCGAGAAGATCGACAATGCCTCGCGCGGCCTCGAAGCCTCGAAACGGTTGTGGATTCTCTTGGCCCCCCCCGGCGCCGCCAAATCGCGCTCGATGGATGGGATCCAAAACAGCGCTCAACGTCTATTCGAGAACTGACGAAGGGAAGACCTATACGGTCCTTCTGCCCACCGTTGACGAACGGCTGAAGGAAAGAGCTCTCTTCGAGGAAGACGGAATCTTCTATCTTCAGGCGCCGATCTTCGAGCGACCGCTCCAGGTCATACCGCAGACTCTGAGGCCGGCTTTCATCGGCAAGCTAAACGAGCTCATCGAGATCGACAACATGAAGGGCTTTTTCGATCGTCACCGGCACTACGACGGCGATTTTCGCATCAGCTCGCTGGGTCTGATCTCGCCCTTTGCCGACTTCGTCTTGAAAGACTTCATGCGCGCCAAGTCCTCGATTTCGCAGGACTGCTGCCCTACTTGAAGGTCAAGCGCATGATTTACGATGCGCGAACCAAGAATGGCATCGGCTCCTACACGCCGAGAGACGAAAAGAGTCAAGAGGCAGGGTCTCTCGTTGGCAACATCGACTACAGTCTGCTTCCGCGCTTCGGAAGCGAATCGCATCCACTCGTGCACGACTACAAAGGGGAGCTCTGCGCCGGAGCCAATGGTTTCGTGGAGATTCATGAAATTCTCAAGCTCTCGGATCGCTTTCTCTACGAGCTCCTCTTCGCCACTCAGGACCGTTTCTTCAAGCCCGAAGGTCAGCCACCGATTCCCTTCAACGGCGTCATCATCGGCCATACGAATTTTCACGAGTACAACATGTTCATGGCCAATGAGACTTTCGAGGCGCTGCGGTCGCGAACGACCTTCATCGAGATGCCGCTATCCGTCAATTTCAAGGACGAGGAGCGTATCTACGCCTTTACGTACGCGAACGAACGGCGAAACTGGGCGACTTCGAAGAAGCACTTGGCTCACGTCGCGCCGCATAGTCTGGAGTTTCTCAGCCTCGTTGCCGCCATGACGAGACTCTACGAGTCCAAGCAGAATCCGAACTTGACGTTGCTGCAGAAAGCCCTCGTCTACGCCGGCCGAGCCGATAGTGGCGTCGACAACAACATGGCTCGGACCGTTCTCGAGGAGTTCGAGTTCGTCAAGCCATCTGAGGGCACCTTCGGGCTCGATCCGCGCTTCATCCAGAACGTTTTCGAGAACACCGAGCACTTTCAGATCAACGAATATGCCGCCAACATCAGCCGCTTGCAGGAAGAGGGCGGCGAGCCGGCGATGATCACCTCCATCGCTCTCCAAAACCCTTGTGTGGCGCCGATGGATCTCTATTTGAGAACCGAGAACGCCCTGAAGGAGACCGTCGCCAACAACAAGGCCAAGCTGGGCCACTTCGTGGAGAAGGTCCTGCCGCAGGCCAAGCAATGGATCGATCATGAGTCAGATCTCGACGGATGTCTATGGCTCGGTGCTCAGGGACGAGTCGGTCGTGGAGAGCACGTGGAAGAAGTACACCGATCACGTTCGCGCTTACGTGCACAATACCAAAGTCAAGCACGAGGTCACGCATGCCGACGTACAGCCGGACGAGAAGTTCATGCAGGCTATCGAACAGTATCTCGGAATCGCCGAGAAGGACGTCTTTCGCAAGGAGCTCAGCGACGCCATCGCGAGCGTGAGCTATTCCGTGCTTCTGGCCGACGAGCCGTCGTATCAAAGCGCGATTCGGCGATACGTCTTCGAGAACGAGTTCAAATCGAGCGAGAACATCAAGCTCTTCGGATGGATCAAGAGCGGCTCGAGTGCGGCCGGAGTGCACTCGAAGGAACAGGAACAACTCAACGAGACCGTCAAGTACTTGATGGAGAACCTGGGCTATTGCGGAAAGTGCGCCTTTCAGGCCTTGACCATCACCGCAAGCTCGACCAGTATCCTCGATTGACGTAACAACGGGAGGGAGCGCTCAGCGATGGCGGATGTCACCATCTCCTCCGACGAGTCCGAGGGTCTGTTCAACGAATTCATTCGAGACCAGCTCGAAGATATCCTCGACGACGTCATCAACAAAGGCGATCTGGACCGCTTCAACGATCGCGGCAGCGATATCATCGTCGAGATCGACGACATCGTTCCACCGACTTTCGTCTATGGAGACGAGTCGGGCGGCCTTGGCTCGGGCGCGGGCCAGGGGCCCGGCGGTGAAAAGGGAACGCTGCGCTTCCGCATTTCTTTCCAGGCCTTCATGGAGCTCGTTGGGCAGAAGCTTCGCCTGCCGAACCTCATCAAGGAAGGAGAGGGCCGTATCAAGGAGTTTTCCTATACCTTCAAGACCTTCGGGCAGGTGGGCGTGATTCTGGACAAACGCCGCACTTTCAAGAGGGCGATGCGATCCAGCGTGGGCCTCGGAATCTACGATCCGTCGGAAGGCAGGTTCGAGGTGCAAGTGAGACGGCGCGACCGGCGTTTCAAAGTGCCGCAGAGGGAGGAGAAGCCTCGTCACCGCGCGGTGGTCTTCTACATGGGCGATATCTCCTATTCGACTTATGGTGAGCGATTGGAGATGGAAAAACGATTGGTGAACTTCATTCACCAGTGGCTCGATTTCAACTATGGAGCCGGAAACGTCGAGCACCGATTCTTCGTTCACGACGTCGAGGCCCACGAAGTGGCGCCGACGGACTTCTACAAGGTCTCGAATGCGGGCGGCACGCGTGCGTCGATCGTCTTCGAGCTCGTCTCCCAGATCGCTTTCAACGAGTACGACACGGCCTCCACGAACTTCTACGGGTTCTATTTCGGAGACGGTGAGGTCTTCGAGGAGGATGCGAAGCGAATCGTCGAGATACTCTCCGACGACATGAAGGACAAGTTCAATCGCGTCGGTATCGTCGAAGTCAAGCCGAGCCAGTTCAGCTACCTGAACCGCGAGATCAAGCGGGAGTTCGAGAAGGACCCCATCATACGTATGGGTACCTTGCGGCAACGAACCGAGACCGTCGAAGTCATCAGGAACCTGTTCGGGGAGCCCCGATGCGTAGCATCCACACCGATGGCGTACTGTCCGAGCTCGAGGAGCGGGTGCTTCATTATGCGAAGGCCTTCGACCGCAAGCTTCCTGAGATAAGGTTCTTCATCCTCGAGCGACTCGAGTTCGCTTCCCTGCTCGAAAAAGACGTCTACCCGACGAGCCCGATCAATATCTGGGAAGGCAAGCGGATGGTGCACAAGAAGCACGCCATCGAAACCGGATTGGACTCGTCGCTCTACTATGAGGTCGTGCAAACGGGGAACCCGTCCTACGCCTATCTCAACAGCACCAACAGCCCCGTAACCCAGGCGTCAGTCATGGCCCACGTCGTGGGACATTGTGAGTTCTCCGAACGGAACGTGTTGCACGATTCCGAGGAGAATCGAAGCGAATACGTGATGTTTCTCGCGGGGAAGGTCGCGCGGGCCCGCCAACAAATGGGAGAGCGGGACTACGTCGAATATTGGAACGCGGTCGAATCCACCAGCGGTCTAACCGCCCCGAACTCGCAGTACAATCTGGAACGCGCCACCGAGTCCGAGTCCACCATCAGCGCCGAGTACCAGCCTTCGGACGAGCGAAAGGGAGAAGCAATCGTCACGGGCGGTCGTTCCGGTCTTCGACACCCTGACGAAAATCCTCGAGGGATCGGGTGAAGGGAGCGCCTTCGATGCCGAGCTCCGGAAACGTCGACGGAGCGAAAGCATGAGCCGGAAGGGCTATGTCTTGAGGACGCCTTGCCAGGACGTCCTGGCCTTTCTGCAGCACTACGCGCCGACGAGTCGCGCGGAGCGCACCATCCTCGATTATAAGTACGTCACCAAAGCACCCCAGGACTTCGTGATGCGGACTCAGATCATGAACGAGGGCTGGGCCATGTATTGGGAAAAGAAGATCATGTTCGCGCTCTTCGAGGAGAGGGCCGTCAAGGGCATCATCGATTACTCGCGCGTGTTCTCGAACGTCTGCGAACCCCGTCCCTACTTCCAGCGCAACCCCTATCACCTCGGCTACAACCTCTGGTGCACTATCGAGCAGCTCTATCGTGATGGCAAAGTGAGTCTCGACTACCGAGAGGAGACCGACCGCGAAAAGAAAGATGCCTGGAGCCAGAAGGGCACCGTGGATCCGATCACAGCGATGGGACATCTCGTGGACTCGGTCACCGATTACGAGTTCTTGAGGCGGTTTCTCACGCCTCGACTCGTTCACGAGTTGCACTTGAATCGGATAGACCGCCGGACCGCCGACCGACTGGGGATCAAGGATGCCGATGTGATTCAGCAGAACGAAAGTTTTGTGTGGCTCGACCCGGAGCCAATCAAGGACGAGATGCTGGCTTTCTATACGCACTTCTATCGGCCGCGCATCTACATCATCGACTCCGATTTCCAGGACGGCGGGCTGCTCTTGTACCATCGGGACGATGGACCAGCGCTCAAGAAGGACTGGATCCGGCCGACGCTTCGCAACTTGAACTTGATCTGGAAGGCGCCCGTGGCGCTGCTGACGAAGGACCAGCTCTTTGCGGTTACCGGAAATCAGTACAAGAGCGAGGAGGTCAAACCGATTTCGTTCGACCAGGTTGTCGAGCGGATGCGGAAAGGGGAGAAGCCGTTTCGGGGGAACTAGAGAGAGACAGAGGTACACGAGGGAAGGAAACAGGATGGATCTTCGCAGCTTTTTGGGCGGCAGTCGATCGAGTAGCCTCAGATTCTCGGAGTTCATAGAAGCCTTCGTCGCCGATCCTCAAGGATGTCTGCGAACGAGCTCGACGCTCATTTACGAGGCGATTCAGCACTTCGGCTTCGAGTTCGTCGTTCGAAGTGGAGAGCCGGCCGTCAGCTACAACGTGTTCAAGGACCCGTTCTCAGGGGGGACGAACGCGGTTTTCGGTCAGGAATACTGCATCAAGCAGATCGTCGACGTTATCGAGTCGGTGGGGAAGGAATCGAGTCCTCAGCGCGGTATCGTGCTCGTTGGCCCGCCCGCCTCGGGTAAGACAAACATCGTCGACCTCATCAGTCTCGCTCTCGAAGAGTATTCCAAGCACGCCAAGGTGAAGCTCTATTCGTTCTATTTCCGTTTCGAGAACAACGAACGTGTCGTGGAGTTTCGCCCGAAGTTTCGCCACAAACCGATTCTGCTGTTTCCGACGAGCCTCCAGCTCGACGGGCAAACGACCCATCCACGCCAGGAGTTCTTCGAGTTCATCAATCGAGAGCGGCCGCCCGAGCAGCGCACAGTTTTTCCGACGTTCTATCAGAATGCTACCGTCGACAAACGCAGCCTCGACAATATCGAAAAGCTGATGCAGAACCCGCAGAACCAGCTAAAAACCTTGTTCGATATTCTCGAGGAGTACGTCCGGGTCGAGGAGGTCGACTTTTCGAATGCCCAGGCGAAGGGAATCGCCAATATCGACGACATGACGCAGCTACACGTCGATGTGCGTCCCGTGAGCCTCGGCGAGGACCACCGCGCGGTGGTCAACGAGCACCTCCCGGGCGCTTATCTCTATCAGTACCAGGGCGCGATGGTTTCGGCGAATCGAGGCCTTCTCCATATCCATGACGCTTTCGGAGGGGAAGACGACAGTGGGCCGAGCGAGGAAGCCTACAAGCCTCTCCTGATGTTGTTGGGTAGCGGCAAAGCTTCCATCGAGTCCACGCAGACGCCGATAGACACGACCGTGATCGCGACGACGAATCTGGAAGAGATGACGCGGCTCGAGCACCAATTGACCTCGTCCAAACTGCTCGATCGGATCGACGAGATACCCGTGAACTACCTTCTCGACGCCTACTCCGAGATGGACATTCTCAAACGGGACATGTCGAACATCCGGGACAAATACGACGTCGATCCCAACCTTCTCCGGATTGCAACGTACTTTTCCGTCCTGACCCGGCTCTTGCCGCCCAAGAAGGTACCGCCTCTGGCGAGCTGGAGCGAACAGAAAAAGAGCTTCTACAATTCGATCACACCCGAACAGAAACTCTTTATCTATACGGCCCAGCCGGGAGATCCCCTGGCGACGATCAAAAAACTTCCGGAGTGGCATCCGTTTAGAAGCGAGCTCATCCGCCTCGGCGTCGATATTCGCCAGCTCGAACGCCATGAGTCGCTCATCGCGCACCAGCCGGATCGGATCACGTTGGAGCAGTCTGGCGTTTTTAACTCGGATCAGCTCAAGATGATCGACGACGATTTCATGCGTGCCCTGTGGAGTGAGCATTACCCCTACGAAGGCAAGTACGGGATCTCGGTCCGCCAGCTCCAAAACTTGATGCGCGATACGATCTCGAACTCGAACGGGTTCCGCGTTCACGTGGGAACGTTCTTCAGTCATCTGAAGAAGGCGCTGAGTGACGGACCTGCGCTTCATCGCTGGCTTTCGATGGACGAGAAGTACCGGAAAGATCGAAAGCCGTGCGGGAAACGTTCTATCGGTGAAAGCGTCTTCGACGAGGGTGAGGGGGATTACGGGGACTACCAGGGCCTCGTCAAGGTCGCCAAGGCGATCTATAACGACCTCATTCGCCGCGAGATCACCGTGGCGACCGTCAACCGAGACCCCCTGGAGATCGCCGTCGATCTGAGAAAGTACGTCCAACACGTCCTTCTACAACGAGCGCGCGAGAACCGTGCCTTCGCGCACATCATGATCCGCCGTTTCACCTACTTCGACCCCGTCACGGGCGAGAAAATCGAGGAAGCGGACACCAAGTACATGACCTCCATCGAGCGCATTCTCGCGCCTGGCGTCCTTCCCGAGGTCTACCGTCGGGACGTGGCGGAGCGCTTCCTCGACATGAACGATAGCGGGGAGTTGTCGCTCGAGGAAGGGAAGTCGGTCGTGAGCTCGCGCAGCGATGCCTTCCTCACCTGTTTCAACCAGGAATACCAGCGACTTCTCTCCCATCGGCGTACGATCGGCGACATCAACCCCGAAGAGCTCCGCGACGCGCTATTTCAGCGCCGCGTCAAGCCCGAGAAATACGACACCTACGAAGACAAGGTCCGCAAGTACACCGAGGAAATTCTCCTCAACATGAACCGCCGCTTCGGCTACTCCAAGGAAAGCGCCCTCGACACCATCCTCTTCGCGCTGCGCAAACACGTAATCGACTTCGCCGACATCATCAGCTAGAAGCTGGGGTCAGTCCTTAACGACATCATCAGCCAGGAGTTGGGGTCAGTCTTTAACTCTTGGACTCCCAAGCCCTGTTTCGACCGTGTAAGCGTCTTATTAACAAAGACTTCGACGGAAAGTTCAAGAGTTAAAGACTGACCCCAGAAAAGCTCTCACCGACGAGCGAAAGTTCTATCATAGCGAGGTGAGACTCCTCGTCGTCCGTGCCGGCGCCCTCGGCGATACGCTCATGGTGACACCGCTACTGCGAGCCATGGGTAACGCATACCCGGAGGCCGAGATCGACGTCCTCGCTTCCGCCTCGGCGGCTCCTATCCTCGAGCACCACCCCTTGATTCGACGCCTCGACATCCTGAAGTGGCGGAACCTCCCCTATTTACTCTCGCGCGAGAAACACGCCCTGGTTCGTCGTCTCGGGGAAGCGAGCTATGACCTCGCGGTTCTTCTCGAGCGGGCACCCCACTACCGGGAGCTTCTGACTCGAGCTTCGATTCGCGACGTCCGGAGTTTTTGGGAAGCGCCCTTCGACCCCGAAGCGCATGCCATCGAGAACTACTTGCGGGTCGCGCACATGGATCCATCGATCGCGTCGCACGATATGGAGGCGTTTCTCACTGACGAGGATCGAGCTCGTGCCCGTGATCTCCTTTCTGGTCTCGACCCGCCCCGCATCGGAATTCACCTCGGCTACGGTCCAGGCAGCAAGAAGAAGAATCAGACCGCACGTCTCAAGGGCTGGCCGCTCGACCACTTCGCGCGTCTGTCGAGAAGCCTCGCCGAGCGTGGTGCTGCCCTCGTTTTCACGGGCTCGAAGGCGGATCGAGAGGACGTCGCGCGCGTCGCGCCCGAGAGCGCTCTCGACCTCTCGGGCCAAACGACGGTTCGCGAGCTCGGCGCGGTGATCGAGGAGCTGGAGCTTTTTATCTCCGTCGACTCGGGGCCGGCGCATCTGGCCGCCGCCGTCGGGACACCCCTCGTCGTTCTCTGGGGTCCCGCAATCTACGAGCAGGTACGGCCCGTCTCCTCGAGGAGCGCTATCCGGGTGCTCCGTCACGTCGTGCCCTGCGCGCCTTGCTACGACACGCCCTTGATGAAGTCGTGCCGACGCAACCTGTGTATGGAGGGGATCGAGCCGGATGCAGTCCTCGCCGCCGCGAGCGAGCTCGTGGCACTCTAAATACTCGTGCGAGCTCAGTCGCGCAGGCGATTCCAGATCTCGGCGCAGGCCTCGGCGGCACCGAGCGCGAGCTTGATCGAGACGACACGCGAGACGAATGTCTCGCCGGGGTTGATCTCGACCGTCGGCTTGCCGAGCCGCGCCGCCTCGAGTACCGGGCGTGCGATATAGGGAAACAGGCTCGTCGTACCGATGGTAAAGACCATGTCGAAGCCGCGTTCGAGCTCCCGTTCCATCGTCGAGACTTTGGCCGACGGTAAGAGCTCGCCGAAGAGTACGACATCGGGTCTGAGCGGGTGCGAGCATCGACGGCAGAGGGGAAGCGCCTCGAGAGCCGAATAGTCCTCGACGTTCTCGCGATAACCGCAGCGAGGGCACAGGATGTCGTGGACGTCGCCGTGGATGTCGATCACGTTGCGCGAGCCGGCCCTACGGTGAAGCCCGTCGACGTTCTGCGTCAGGACCCAAACGCGCGTGAACCGTTCTTCGACCTCCGCGATGAGGGCATGCGCGCGGTTGAACGTCGAGCCACGGCAAGCCGCTTCGATCTGATGGATGTACTTCCACGTGAGCGCGGGCTCTTCCCGCATCGTCTCTCCGGAGAGCACCTCCTCGATTGGACGCCCCTCGGGCGTCTCAGCTTCTTCGTACAATCCGCCGATGCCCCGATAGGTGGGTAGCCCCGAGTCCGCCGAAACTCCGGCGCCCGTGATGAAGAGCAGACTCTTCGCGCGACGCATGGCGGTAGCGATGGCGTCGAGATTTTCTTCGCGCGTTGCGGACACGCTTTCGATTATCTTCGAGGAACGCCTGAGTCTCCAAACTTGGATTTACCACGGCGACGAGCGACAATCTTAGCCGTGGCGTTATCCGTGGAGGAAAGCAGCGTTGTGACGCTCGACGACGGAGATGCCGTCGGTCTCGTGGAGGTGGCGTCTCGCTACCGGCTCTCCGTCGACTGGGTACAACCACGCGCAACGATCCCCGGAAGCTATTGGGGTGAGCCCGAAGCCGGCCTGGTAGGAGACCGCCTCCTCCTACGATCGGACACCCCGCTGCACTCCGCTCTCCACGAGACGTGCCACTACGCCTGTATGCCCGAGAGTAGACGACGAAGCTTGGACCGGGATGCCCGGGGCGATGACCTCGAGGAGAGCGCCGTCTGCTACCTCCAGGTCGTCCTCTCCGACTATCTATCCGGGTTCGGGCGAGACCGCATGTTTCGCGACATGGATGCTTGGGGCTATAGCTTTCGTCTCGGCTCCACCCGGCGCTGGTTCGAGAGTGACGCGGAGGACGCCGGCCTCTGGCTCCGGCGACACGGGCTCATCAATGGCGACGACGGGCCCGAATGGAGGCTACGTACTTAGTCGACCCGGTACGGCCGAGGCTATAGTCTATGCGGCACGCCGCAGCGGAATTGCCTGCGGCCCATCGATCGCGTATCGTCATTATTACAACCCTTTCTAACATGACAAGGACCAAGCGTTTCGTAGCGCTCGTGCTGTTGTGCGTCAGCCTCGCCGAGGCGGACGAAACGTGGCGTGAGTTGCGCTCGCCGAACTTCCTCATGGTGTCGAACGCCACTGAAGCCACGGCGACCTCCGTACTCTCACGACTGGAGCGGTTCCGCTTCACCCTGGCTCGAGTGCTTCCCAATCGCCGTTTGGGGGAAGAGCTTACGACCCAGGTCTATGGGTTTCGCGATTTCGACTCCTTGGAGCCTTTCCTGCCTCTCACAGAAGAGCGCGGCTCCTCGGTGGCCGGCTACTTTCGTTCCGGCGTGTTCAAGAACGTCATCGCGCTCGATCTGAGCGCCCCCCCGGGTGCGTTCGAGAGCGTCGTCTTCCATGAGTACATCCATCTCGTACTCAGCCTCGACCGGCGCCGTTATCCACTCTGGTTCGAGGAAGGGCTCGCTGAGTTTTACGCGGGCGTCCGCTTCGACGGGGAACGAGCGGAATTGGGGCTCGCCTCCCAAAATCATCGATTGACGCTCGCCCAGGAGCCCCTAATCCCGATGGAGAAGCTTCTCACCGCCGACGAATCTTCCGAGGCCTACCTCCAGTCGGAATCGAGAATCTTCTACGCGGAGTCCTGGGCTCTTCTTCACTACCTCGTGGCGGGCCGTGGAGCGACAGGACAAGCTGGATTGGCGCGTTTTCTCTCTCGTATCTCGAGCGGCGAGGACGTCATCGAGGCGTTCGGAAGTGCCTTTGAGCGAACTCCGGACGAGATGGAGGCGGAGCTCCGCCTCTATCTCTCTGAAAACGATCTCCCAACGATAGAATTCGAGCTCGCCGGCCTCGAGCGCGAACTTTCGTTCTCGAGTAGACGTCTCTCGCGGGCGGAAGTCCAGCATCGATGGGGGGAACTGTTTCTCGAGGTCGATCGCCCATTGGATGCGCGTGTCTGTCTGGACGAGGCTCGCCGCCTCGATCCCAATCTGACCATCGCATACGAGACCTCGGGGCTCGCACACTTCCGAGTCGGGGAGCTCGACGAGGCACTGGATTCTTTGAAGATCGCGATCGGGAAGCGGGGAACGAGTGCCCTCGGGCTCTACTACTATGCGCGTCTCCTACTTCGAGACTACTCGGGATCACTGGGTCGACGAGATTCCCGACGCGGTCGCGCTCGATGCGGTCGAGGCCTTGCGGCGAAGCCTCGCGCTGAAGCCGGGGCAGATCGAAGCGACGCGGCTGCTCGCCTTCGTATACTCGGTTCGGGGTGAAAAGCTCTCGGAAGCTGATGAACTTCTCGGATCCGCACTCGAAATCGCGCCCAACGATGCATCACTTCTCTATACCTACGGCCAAGTCCTTGCGAAACGGGGCGACTACGATCGCGCCCGGGCCGCCCTCGATCGCGCCGTTGCGGAGACCGATGATCCCGCGCTCGTGAGCGCCGCGGAAGAGTTTCTCTCGCGCATGGAATCTCTCGTCCGGGCGCCCGGGAAATAGCGGTCTCCAGACGCAATTTTCCTCGAGCTCAGCAAACGGGCGTTTGCGGTGAATCGCGGCGAGCGCTACTGTTACCGGCCATAGCGCAGGAGAAGTTGAGGGATTCGTCATGGCGCGGCTCATCATCGGTCACACGACCCACGAATCCGTAACTCTCTGGGTTCGGGGAGAAGCGCGCTATCCTTTCGCCTTTGTCGAAGTCTCCGACTCGAGAGGCGTCGTCGCGACGGAGAAGATCGCTCTCGAAGAGCGACATGGGTTCACGGGCGCCGCGAAAGTCGAAGGGCTGAAAGCGAATAGGGCCCATACCGGTGCCGTCTGCTTTGGACGCGTGCGAAACGCGAAGCCTCACGAGCGGTTCGACTACGGTCACTGCCAGGGCCGGTTCACGACGTTCCCGGCCCCAGGGAAGTCGATCCCTTTCAAGTTCTTGCTGGGAAGCTGCAATCTGCACTCCTTGGGTCCGTTGTCACCCCCCGACAAGGCCTTCGAGACTCTGGCCGCGGTTGCGGAACAGGAGAATCCCGCCTTCATGATCCACTGCGGCGACCAGATCTACTACGACATCCCGAATCCCTGGAAGCCACCGTCCATCAGCGAATATCGTGACAAGTACCTGGATGCCTGGGAGGATAGCCGCGCCACCAGGAGCTTTCTCACTCGCCTGCCGCACTACATGATCCTCGACGATCACGAGATTCTCGACAACTTCGCGAACGATATGGACACGAGTGCGCTCGGAGCTACTCCGAAGGATTTCAAGATGACGGCAACGAAGGTGTACCGGGAGTTCGTGCACACGCGCCAGCCCGACACCTATGGAGCCCAGGCACTCCACTACACCTTCTCCCATGGAACGACCGAGATCTTCGTTCTCGATACGAGGACCCAGCGTTACGCACGGCCGACGTCGGAGAGCCCGCGCATTATCGGCCCCCAGCAGCTCTCCGAGCTGGCGGATTGGATGCTCGCCCACAAGGACGCGGTGAAGTTCGTCGTGACGAGCGTTCCTTTCGCCGTCGAAGCCAGAAACTCCGACGACAAATGGAACGCTCCTCTGTTTCGCCCGCAACGTGAGGCGGTCATGGATCTCGTATTCCAAAACAACATCCGAGGCGTAACGTTTCTCACCGGTGACATGCACAACTCCTATCACGCCACGCTCGAGCTTCGAGGTCACGGCAAGACCGTTGTGCTCCACGAGCTCATGTCGAGTCCAATCAACCACATCGGAAAATCTTCCATCGAGGACTACGATACGACCGCGGAGTTTCGATCTTCAGCCAACGGGAAGTTCACCTACCGGAGCAGGATTCGAAAGTTCTACGACGCGCACTCGAACGCGATGCTTGTCTCGGTGGATGGCCGCCAGATCGACTACGAGATCTTCCGAACCAAGAAGGCGAAGCGCAGAGAGCGGTGGGGAAGCTTCACCGTCTAGCCTGCTCCAGAAGACGCACGACTTCCACGTGACCCTTCGCCTCGGCGGCGTCGAGCGCCGTGGCCCCTTCGGCCGAAACGGCGTCGGGATCGGCGCCCGCTCCGAGCAGGACCTCGACGGCGGCACCCGACCCTTTCGATGCGGCGCAGAGCAGAGCCGTTTCCTCGTTGGTTCCTCTGGCGTTCGGACGAGCGCCGTTTTCGAGCGCGATCCGAACGATGCTTTCGTGCACGCATCCGACGAAGAGCGCGTCTTCCAGTTGTGCTCGGCCGACACCTTTCTCCACGAGCAGTCGAAAGGCCCACGGGCTTCCGATGCGTGCCGCAAGCCGGAGCGCGCTCTCGCCCGTCGTTTCGATGCCCGTTCCCTCGACCGTCGGGCTCGCTCCCGCCTCGACGAGGGCCAAGAACACATCGAGGTGACCAAGCTCGAGGGCGACCATGAGAGGCGTCTGGTAGGAGCCGGTCTCGAGAGCGTCGACGTCGGCGCCCTCCGCGATCACAGCTTTCACCTGCGCGGGATTGTCTCCGCGGACGGCCTCGTCGAGCCGCTCCTCCAGACTCTCGCTCGCTCCCGCTGCCCGCAAGAGGTCGACGATTCGCTCAGCCGAGGCTTCCTTTGCAACGGTCAACGCGCTCATCCCCGTCGGATCTCGATAGGCCACGTTGGCCCCCGCCTCGATGAGGACCTCTGCGATCTCGGGGTTGTTGCGGCGAGCCGCCAGCATCAAAGCCGTCCAGCCCTCTCGGTCGGTCTCGTTCACGTCAGCGCCGGAAGCTAGAACGGAACGCACGCGAGAGGTCTCACCCTCGCGAGCCGCGCGCAAGAGCTCCTGCGCCACAAGAGGTGAGGCCGCGAGAAACAGCAGGTAAGTTACGAGTAACTTCGAAGGTCGCATCCCCACATCCTTTATCTCATCCCGAGCGCACTTGTCATCTTCTTTAGTAAGAGCCGCTCGTTCCGCCGCCACCGAACTCTCCACCGCCGCCCTTGAAGGTGGGCTCTCGGCCCGGCGATGCCGCGTCAGGAGTGAGTGTCGTCATCGCGGCTCCCATCTCGAGTAGCCCGGTGCCGGATCGCCCGTAGAGAGGATCGGCCGTAAAGCCGTGGCGTTGCCCCGAAGGTCCGCTATGCAAATAGCGCCGCAACACAACGCTCACGCCGATGAGGCCGCCCCCGCTCGCGAGCAGAACGAACGACAGCGGTGCCACGTGGACGTAGTGCCGAAGGGTCACGAGCGAAGCGGCGCTCAGAAGGAGGCCGACGTGCAAGAAGGGTTTGTAGCGCCCGCGGATCCCGAGAGCGAGCAGGAGGATCGGAACGGCCGCGGTTGCGACCACGCTCAGAGGGCGCCAAAAGGATGGCCCGGGCCGCGCGAGCTCCTCGAGAAGCCCTTCCTCGTAGAAAGTAACGTGAACCGCGGCGTAGAAAGCGAGCGTCGCGATCACGAGGGATTGGACGCAGGCGCCACGGTGAGACGGCGCGAGACGAGCCGAGCGCGAGCCCACGAAGCCGAGTAGAACGAGTGCTAAGGCCGCTGCCATCCACGAGACGCGCGCTCCCGGGAACAGGGCCAGAAATCCGAATCCAAGGGCAGTGGCGATGCCCGCATACCATTCGAATCCCCACCGCCACGCTGCCAGAGCGAACAGCAGCGCCCCAAGAAACGTCGTCAGGCGGTAGAAATCGCGGAAGCTCCCAGAATCCTCGAAGAGCTGAACGACGAAAGCGACAAGAAAACAGACCGCGAGAAACGACGTCGCGGCTTCGGTGCCGCCTTGCGTGCGCCGGAATTGACCGATCTGGATCTCCGTCATGACCGCCGAACCGGCACCGAGGAGCAGACAGATCAGGCCGATCTCGACTTCGATAACTACGAGCAATCCCGCGGCGGCGAGCAGAGCGAAAGCCGTGAAGAGGAAAAGGAGGACGCGAAACGCGGGCCTCACACGAACCCGGTCGTCCGGATATCGCGTCTCGACCGCGAGGTAGGTTGGTTCGTCGATGATTAGCGCCTTCTTCCAGTCGCGAGCCGCCTTGCGCACTTCGTGCCGCCGTTCAGCATTCGCGACGTCGGGGCTCATGGCGTCGACTCCGCGATGGCGCGGTAGGCGCGGATCAAGCCGAACAAGGAAGCCAGGGAAGTCGTGAAGAACCACAGGGAGATCGCCACTTCTCCATCGAGAGCATCGACCACGAGCAAGCTCAGAGCGACGTAGGCCGCAAGGACGCCCATGACGAAGAGCCAGAACCTGTGGCGGAGATAGGCATAGGCCGCGAGACCGCTGCCGGTCACGAGGAGCGCGAAGCGGAACGCATGGGCGTCCCTCTCGGTCGCTCCGGCGAACAAAGCGATCAGAACGAGAAGCCATCCGACGAAAAACGCAACGGGCTCGAAGTGCGGTTTCCACTTCCAACGGTCGAGCGCCAGGCCGAGAAGAATGAAGACGACGCCGCAGACCAGAGCATTCGTGCGTCCTCCGGCCGACCAGAAGACGTCGCTCCCGAGGCTCGAAGCGGAGATGCCGCGCCAGGCGGCGAAAGTCGAAAGCGCCAGCGAGAACACGACCCTCGAGTCATAGCGTAGCGCCAGTCCCGTCATGAAGAGGCTCATCCAGAACAGATGCCAGCTCCAGTGCTCTCCCAAGGGTGTGAACTGTGCCTCGACGTAGGCGATGTCGGCCGATGCGAGCAACACGCCAAGAAGAAGGACGTAGTCGAAGGCGAGGTGGGTCGAGGCCGCGGTTCCCCACGAGAACGGCGGCGCGTGCCGCTCGACCCAGACCAGGCAGGAAGCCGCCGCGATGCCGATGGCGATTGCGATGGTCAAGGGCCCGACGTTCTCGAGGTTCTGCCGCACGAGAATGCCGACGCCGGCCGCGACCAGGAGGACACCAACGTAGAGGAGAAAACGTAGCTCGCCGTAGGCGGAGAGCTTCCTTCCCTCCGCCACCGGTCGCACCGCGGACGCTTGCTCTCGCGAGAGAACGCCATCCCCTTCGAGGCGCGAAACGGCGGCGGCTACGTCAAGGTTCATGCGTTTGACGATCTTAGCTAAGAGACTACCGGCCGATCTCGCCACCGTCAAGGCGCAGTGGCATCGCCGGCGCCTCTATTTGCTCGCGTTCACGTCGTAGCTGATGCTTTCGCCTCCCGGGAGCTCACCGTTGACGCCCATCGTGTAGGTAGCTCTGAGCGTACCCGCGACGTCCGTGCACCCGGTGACCGTTCCCGTCATACGCACACTGACGTTGGGAAAACCAGCCGCCGTACCCATGCCCGTGGCCTCGAACGAGCCGTCTTCGGCGATATCTCCGTTGACTTCCACGAAGGGCGCCGGGGCAGTGATGTTTATGGAAGCAATGGTGACATCGAAGAACATGGCGTTCGGCATGCCGACGAACTCGCGATGCTGACGAGGATCGGACTTTACGTTCCAGAAGGACGAGTAGCGGCCGCCGCACTGCATATAGCTGGCCGTAGTGCCGATCGCTTCGCCAGCGGCGGCACCCATCGTCACCGCGGCGGGACCACCGGTCGCCTCCGTTGCACCGCTGCCGCGCCCCGCGACGGCGATGCCAACACCGGCGGCAGCGCCCGCGACTCCGATGGTCGTCGCGTTCTCTCGGAAGAACGAGGTCCTCTTGCCCACCTCGTGGCAGCGCTGGAGGCATTCTTCCACCCTTCGCTGCGCTCTTTCGAGGGCTTCTTCGCCATCGTATACTTTGTACCAAAGCTCGGTTTCGATCTCGCTGACCTCTTCCACCGTGCCGGCCGCGAGTAACTCTTTCTCTCCCGGCGACAAGTTGGGGTTGTCCCAGATGGATTCGACGCGATCCGTCTCTCGCATCGCCCGGTTCAGCAAGTACTGGTCGCGTTCGTATTCGTACTTTCTACGGTTGCGGGCCTGTATCAGATCCTCGCATTGTGGACATGCCGGGTAGGTGTAGCTTGCGGCATCGACCTCGCTGTCTTCTTGGCCGTCCTCTCCTTCTTCGCCTTCAGGCGGGTGAGGCGGGTGCAGTATGTCGTCGCAATTCAATTCGACGAGTGCCATGAGCTCCTGCATCTTCTGGAGAGCGAGAAGCTCGGCGGTATCGGCGCCTCGCGACGCGGCGACGGACATCTCACGATATTTGACCCGAAACGAAATGATCCAGCTGGAACAGATCAAAGTGTCTGAGGAGAGGAGCAGTGTGGCAATGGAGCCGCTCGCGCCGCGGTAGTTCTCTTTGCCGACGGCTGCCGCTGTCGCCGCTGCCTCTGCCGCCTGCGCCGCATTCTGTATCTGCTGGTTGTCCGTAACCTGGTTTCCGACTATTGCGGTGTTGGTCTGGGCCGAGGCGGGCAGCGCCCATAGAAGCAGGATTGGGGTGAGCGTCAAGGCGAAGCGAATGCGTGCAAAGGGGTATCGAGTGTCCATGGAAATGGCCTCCAGGTGCGTTTTTGGGTCGCGTGAGGCGACCGCTCAGTATTGAGTTGTGAACTGAGATCCCTCTTATTATGGATGGCGAAATCGGATCTGGAAAGTAGGGCGCACCTACGTCACTTCGTGTATTTTGTGACGATGGAGCGCGCGAGCCGCAAGCCTTTGCGTAGCCGCGCTCTGCGGACTAGCATGCACTCATAGGAATTCAACGATGATCGACTGGGAAGACCGCGAGGTCGATAGGTCGGCCGACGAGCCCGGTGAGCACGATCTCATCGGAGTTCCCTACGAGACTATCGATCGCTCGAGCGGTATGAGGTGGCCCCTAGTGGGAGGAGCGCTCGCCCTCGTCGCCGTCGTCGCCATCCTTCTCTACGGATTCCTGTCCGGTGTCGGTGATGTTCCCGAAACGATTCAGGGGGACGTTCGCGAGGAAACGCTTCCTCCGCTACCCGCGACCGAAGCCACCGAGGAGAACGTACCCGAAGCACCGGAGCTTCCGTCACTAGGGGAGAGCGATGGCTTCGTGCGCGGGCTCCTGACGGCACTGTCGTCACACGCGGGACTTGCGTCCTACTTTTTGAGTGACGATCTGATTCGTAAAGGTGTGGTCGTGATCGCCAACATCGCCGAGGGAGACCCTCCGGCGCGACACTTTCGAGATCTCAGACCGGAAGAGCCTTTCGACGTCGTGCGTCGCGGGGCGCGCCTCTACGTCGATCCGCTGAGCTATCGACGCTACGACGTCCTCGCCGACGGCTTCGCTTCCCTGGACGCCGAGGGAATCGCCGACTTGTATCGAACGGTCGAACCGCTCGTCCATGAAGCCTACGAGGAGCTCGGCTATCTGGACGAGCCGTTCGGGAACGTGCTCACGAAAGCCTTCGCTGTGCTGCTCGACACCCCAGCGGTGGAGACCCCGGCGGAGGTCTACGCGGTGAGTGTCAACTACGCCTATTCGGATCCCCGGCTTGAATCGCTCACCCCGGCCCAGAAACAGCTCCTGAGAATGGGTCCGGCGAACGTCCGCAAGATCCAGGCGAAGCTCAGGGGCATCGCGAACGCGCTCGCGCAACCAGAACCGCCCGTGGGCTAGCTCGATCCCGCTCCTCTGGCGCTTTAGAGATGCGGGTATCGAAGTTCTTGTTCGTCACGGCGCCGGTAACGGGGCATGTCGTCCCCTTGCTTCCTCTCGCGCGGAAGCTCGTCGAGCGCGGGCACCAGGTGCGTTGGTACACGAGCGACCGCTTTCAATCGAGAATCGAGGCGGCCGGCGCCCGTTTCCTACCCTTCCATAGTGCACGCGACATCGACTACCACCATCTCAACGATCTCTTTCCGGAGCGCGCGCGGCTCAAAGGTATCGCACAGGGTAAGTGGGATTTGAAGTTCATCATCGACATCAACGCGGAACAGTGTCGTGACCTGCTGGAGATCGCGGACCTGGACCGGCCGGACGTGGTGGTGGGCGATACGATGGCTTTCGCCGCTGGTTTCCTCGCCGAGAAACTCGGATTGAAGCTCGCCTTTGTCAACGTCATCAACTACTTTCCTCCCAGTCGCGACGCGGGACCCGACGGGCTCGCCCTCGAGCCGTCTAGCACGACGATGGGCCGTCTGAGAAACGCCGTACTCAACTGGCTCGTGTCTCGAGTCGTCTTTCGCGACGTCAACGGTCACTACGAGAAGGCCCGTGCGAGCCTTGGGCTCGCATCGAGCGGGGTACCGCTCTTTGAAGCCCCGATCCGCCGGCCACAACTCTTCCTCCAAGCGACGATTCCCGATTTCGAGTATCCCCGGAGCGACTATCCCGCCCACGTCCACTTCATCGGGGCGCTTTTTCCGGACCCTCCCAGCGACTTCACGCCGCCCGGATGGTGGGAGGAGCTTCGTTCCGACCGCCCGGTGATTTTGCTCACCCAAGGTACCATCGCGACGAGCGCGGACGAGCTCCTGATACCTGCGATCCGTGGCCTGGCGGACGAGGAGGTACTCGTCATCGCAACCACGGGTGGAAAAGCGACGGACGTTCCACGACTCTCATCCTTGCCGGCGAACGTACGAGTCGAGCCTTTCGTCTCTTTCGCACATGTCATGCCCCATGTTTCGGTGATGGTGACGAACGGAGGCTATGGAGGCACGCACTACGCCTTGGCCCACGGCGTACCTCTGGTGGCGGCGGGCCAGTCCGAGGACAAGGCCGAGGTCTGTGCACGCATCGGCTGGAGCGGTGTGGGAATCAACTTGAAGACCTCGAAACCAAAGCCCGAGCAGATCCGATTGGCCGTGTCGACGGTTCTCGCCGATTCTCGCTATCGAGACCGGGCCCGCGCGATGCGAGACGAGCTATCACGCTACGACGCCGCCACGAGGGGCGCTGACCTCATCGAGGCGCTCGTCTCCGACGACCGAGCGCAATAGCTCGCGCGTCTACCCGTACTTCTTGCCTAGCTCTTCCAATCCGGCCTTTCCCAGGTCTTCCGGGGTCATGCAAGGATGCAACTCGACGCGGGCGTTGAAGTGGAGGAAAAGGGGCTCCCCGATGGACGGAATCTTCGACGCGTCCGCGACGTCCACCACGAGGGTTCCACCGCGTTTTCCATCGCGCGCGGTGAAGTAGGCTGCTTCGGGCTTGATATCACCCAGAACCTTCTGGATGACGTCCCCGGCGGTGCCGTTCCTCACGAGCGAGTTGAACGGCTCGAGCGGGAACTGGAAGTTTATGATCATTCGCATGCAGGTCTCCTTTGAAGAATGAGAAACGCGACTCTATCACTTGGCCCCGGGTTTTGAAACCCGGCTTTTCTCTCAGGCGGGAAGGCTTTCCAGAATTCCCCGAAAAAGTCGGCCGCGAACGAGCCAGAGCGTTATCGAGGGAGGCCACTGCCTTGAAACAGCGTCCAAGAAACGATATTGCAGTTTGTGTAACAGCCGATCGGAAACCGCTGCGGATGTGCACCCTCACGCAGACCAATCCGCACGTGCTGTGGGCGCCAGTCGCCTTCGGGCTGAAGCTGGCGCAAGCCATCAACGATGGGAGCTCGGCGCTCTGCGCGAAGCACCCAACGCGGTTCACGGCCGCGATCACGCTGCCGATGCAGGAGGTCACAGCGTCGCTATACGAGCTCGAGCGCGCGCGAAGGCTGCGAGGCGGCGAACCTGCCCATCTTCCTGCACAACGTCGATCCGATTTCCCAGCGCATGTTGGAGCCGGATTACAGGATGATCAACGTGCTCGGGAACCCGTACGAGGCGACGATCGCCGCGACGTCGCTTGTGTTGAGCGGGACGATGGACGAATTCCCGAAGCTCGACGTGTTGTTCGCGCACGCTGGGGGCTTTTTTGCGTTCCTCACGCCGCGGATGGACTGGCGGATGGGCACCTCGGAGTACTACCCGCGCGGTCGGACGTCGTCGTTCGCAAACCTGAAGCAGCCACGGGCGAGCGACTACCGCCGGCGCTTCCACTACGACCTCATTCTGCAGACCCGAAGATCACGCGGATGCTAATCGATCTGGTAGGTGCCGACCGGGTCGCCTGCGGCACCGCCTTCCCACAGGGGATGGCTGTGATGAGGCCCGTGGAATACGTGGAAGCGATCCCTGGGATCACCCAGAAAGAGGCCGAGTTGATCCTCTGCGAGAATCCCGCGCGTCTGCTCAGGCTGTAGTCGACCGCCGGGCCCGCTTGTCGGCGCTGAACTCGGTCCAGACCATTGAGAGCGGACGCGGACGATCGGTGAATTTGCGCCGATGTATTTACCTCGTAATCTCGGCGGACAGCACCGAGTTTTCAAGGTCAACTTCTTGGATGCTGACGAGACCGAAAGAGCTCGATACGGTCGAATCGTATCTATCCCGCTACCCCGTCGTGGCCATCCTCGGTGCGAGACAGGTCGCAAGACGACGCTCGCCCGTACGATCGCGACAAGATGGCGGAGGGGGCCGGTCACGCTGTTCGACCTCGAGTCGACCTCGGATCGATCTCGCCTTCAAGATCCCATGCTCGCGCTCCGGGATCCGCGCGGCCTCATTGTTTTGGACGAGATCCAAAGGATTCCCGAGATCTTTCCGACTCTGAGGGTGCTGGCGGACCGGCCTCGTCACCCCGCACGATTCCTCATCTTGGGAAGTGCATCTCCGGCCTTGCTTCGGCAAAGCTCCGAGTCGCTCGCGGGCAGGATCGTCTATCACGAGCTGAAAGGGTTCTCGCTGGAAGAGGCAGGACACAAAAGACGGAAGCAATTGTGGCTGCGAGGTGGTTTCCCTCGTTCGTTCCTGGCGAGAACCAACGAGCTGAGCTTCGAGTGGAGAAAGACCTTCGTGCGCACGTTCCTCGAGCGCGACTTGCCGCAACTGGGCATCCAGATTCCCTCCGACACGCTTGGACGGTTCTGGTCGATGGTGGCCCACTATCACGGACAAATCTGGAACGCGTCCGAATTCGCAAGATCGTTCGGCGTCGCGGATACGACCGTACGACGATACCTCGACGTCATGACGTCGACTTTCGTCGCTCGACAGCTTCTTCCGTTCAGCGAAAACCTGAAGAAGCGTCAAGTCAAGTCGCCCAAGGTGTACATCGCCGACAGTGGGCTCTTGCATGCTCTTCTCAACTTGCGTGACACGACGGACCTCGAGGGCCATCCAAAGGTAGGCGCCTCTTGGGAAGGGTTCGCCATGGACATCGTCCTGCGTCAGCTCGAGGCTCGACCGGATGAATGCTATTTCTGGCGAACGCACGCCGGAGCCGAGCTGGACCTACTGGTCGTGCGCGGCCGTCGCCGGATCGGTTTCGAGTTTAAGCGAACGGTGGCGCCTAAAATCACACGATCGATGCGGGAGGCCATGAAGGATCTACGGCTGGATCACCTGGACGTGATTCATGCAGGAGACGCGACGTTTCCATTGGCTGATAAGATGCGTGCCGTGGCGCTCACGGATTGGGCCGCAGTGGCGCGAGTGAGCACAGGTGCCGCTCGCAAGAAGTAGCTCTCGTGGCCCGGGACAAGCCTTCACCGAAGTCGTGCCTCCTCGAGAATCTCGATCGAGCGAATCTTCCACGTTCCTTCGATGGGCACGACCACGACGCGCGCATCGTAGCGGTTCTGGCGAAAGTGCCGGTGGCCGAAGTGCGTTACCGTCCCGCCGACTTCCCAAGTCGCATCCGCTTCGAAGCCGTCACCCGGCGCGGCAGAGACGTCGCGGACGTCGATGACGTTGACGGCCTCGACGCGCGCGCGCGCCCCGCCGCGCTCTTCCATCTCGAGGGCCCGCCGATGCTCGAGATAGACGTCGGTGAGCGTCTCACCGACGACGCTGACCGCCAATCTGTCGTAGGCAGCGGACTCCTCGCGAAACTCGAACGCTCGATAGACATTGGGTAGAAGTCCCGCGAGGACGCGTTTGGCCTCGCCGGTTGCTGGGAGGGAGCCAAGTGACGCGGGGAGTGCGAGCGCGACCTCTCCGAACGGCGAGAGGACGAGACTGAGCGCAAGCGTTACCCGGGCAAGGGCGAAGGAAGCCGCACGCCTTCGACCTCGCAGCGTCCTGACGGCGAGCACGACGGAGGCAAGGAGCAACGGCAGAGCGACGAGCGGAAGTCTTACCTCCGCCGGATCGATGGCGGTGGCCTCGATCCTAGGGACCGGATCCTCGGTGAGCTCGTTCGTCCAATCGAGTCGAGGCTCTTCAGGAACGAGAGTCACGGTTCTCGTCTCCTCGGGATCGGTGATCGTTGCGGGGATCGACTCCGTGGCGTCGAACGACCAGCTCAGCGAGACGCTCTCGGGCGTGCGCGGCGTCAAATAGACGACACTGACCCCGACGAGTGCCTCGTCGACCGACTCCGAAACGGGGACCGGTCGGGGGAGGGCGCCACGAGAGTCGAGCGTCATGAAGTCGACGCGCTCGGAAAGTGGCTCCCGCGTCGTTTCGTCGATGGCCATTGCAATTTGCGACACGACGAGCTCGCGGACTCGACTCTTGACCGAATCCTGCCCATCGATCTCGATTGCCGTACCAGCCTCGAGGTCCAGGAGACCGGCGACGCCCGCGAGTCGGACGAGGACCTCGTGCCGCACCTCAAAGGCGGTGACCGCGACGAAGCTCTGGATGGAGGCATCGCTCGCTTCGGGCGCGATGCGGCCCGAGCCGGGCGTCGCCCCGCTCGACGTAGCCGTGTAGCCGCGAACAGCCGGGCGCTGCTCGCCTCGGGTCTGGCAGCCGCCAGGGGATCGAGCACGAAGAGATTGAGTCCGAGCGCCACGGCGCAGCCGCCGATCCCATAGGCCGCCACGACACGGTGCGTCCGGCGAAGCCAGTCGGCGAGCTTTACGGTAGGGGCCGCCAACAAGACCAGCGAGGCGTCCATACCGAGCACGACAAAGCTTTGATGAAGCCACCGCGATCCACCATCGGCGGGAGCGAAGAGCGCGACGACGCCGGCACCGTGCGCCAGTCCGGAAGCGAGAACCAGTGCCGTAACCGGGCTTCTCTCGGAAGGCGCGAGCATGGCTCGTCGTGCCAGAAGCACGACCGCGACGGCGACGAGCGTCTCGGAGAGACTCGCCTCGAGCGAGAGGCCGATCCACACTCGAAGGAGAATTCCGAGGATCTGGCCTCCCGCGAAGGCGGTCGCAAGCCGGATGGCGGAAGCGAGGCCGCCGACGAGACATAGAGCCAGCAAGAAGGCGAGGTGAACGCCGCTCGTTGCGAAGTGGTCGACGCCCTCGAGAAGTGCGCGCCTCGCGTCGCGCAGCGTTTCGGTGAAAGCCCCGAGGGTTTCTGCGGGCACCTCCCACGACGTTTCGTCGGGTGCGAGCAAGTGCGCGTAGCGTTCTCCCGATAGAAGCTCGAGTCGGACGACCGTCGTCAGGGAGGGATTGAAGATGGGGTAGCGAATGCCGAGGCTCTTTCCGTAGAGACCGTCCGAACAGCGGTACAGACGCCGGTTGATCCAGGCGCTTTCTTGCACTCGAACCGTGCGCTCGCCCTCGCCGCGGCACTCCTCGGGTAGGGAAGGACTGGGCATCGCCTGAGGTGGCAGGACTTTGGGAACGATCCACTGCACGAGGAAGAGCCCCGGCTCCTGCTCTTTGACCTGAACCTCTACCGGGCGCACGTCGTCCGCCCGAGCCGAGTGCGTGACGACCACGCACGAGAAAAAAACGGCGACAGCGAGCTTGCGCATCATCGATTCGACCACAAATACCACATTCCGTAAATCTCGCCCCAGTTTGTAGCCCACAAACTCTAACCCAAAGGCGCCAAGGCGCGGAGTCGCAAAGCACCGCCTCGCGGCCGCTACCCCAGCTCGGTTGGAGCGCGGTCAAATCTGGTTACGCGATCGCTTCCCGCTCTTTCTCGTGCCCGCCGTGGTCCTGTTCAGCGCCTTGTTGGGGATCGCGCTCATCGGCAACAGGATCCAGAGAACGACAAGCGGGCCTCCGACGCGGATAAATAGTCGTTTGGCCTGCGCGTTCGTAGTCGAGCGTGCCGATGCCGGAAATGAGAGATACGGTGACGTAAGTTCGCCCGGTCGCCCCTATCGGAGTCGCCTTTGCGGTACGATAGCCTCTGATGAAGACAACTTCGTACGTGCTTTTCTTCGTGGCGGTTGCTCTCGCGACGACCGGTTGCGAGTCCATTCCCGGGGTCTCGAACCTCTTCGCGGACGGAGACCCGGACCTCGTGCTCGTACCGGCCGCGGGTTTCTGCAAGGAGGGGCCGACCGTGGTGGTCGCGCTAAGGAATCAAGGTCCCAGCACCGCTCGGGACTCGACCACGAGAGTCGTTTTTTCCCCGGGTGGCGAGTTCCGCTTGGCCACGCCCGGCGTCGAGGGCGGTCGGATCTCCATCCTCTCCCCGGTCGGCGTTCCGCCGGAGTGCTTCACGCCCGACTGCGATGTCCAGGTGACCGTCGACGTGGACGACGATGTGAAAGAGTCCGAGGAGGGCAATAACTCGGCGCGGGAGAGCTGTGGCGCTTCCCTCGCCGCCTCCCCTTAGCCCGTAGGGAATAGCGCCGGGCGAAACCGGTTGCCCTTGCCCCCCGCGGCGCCATAAGATCGTCGTGCTATCCTGCCCGTCGTTGCTGAGGGCCGATACGACATCAACGGAGGAATTTGCATGGAGATCGAAGAAAGACAGCAAGAGGGTGTGACCATTCTCGATCTGAAGGGAAGGCTTCTCATCGGCGAAGGCGATGTGATGCTCCGCGACAAGGTCAATAGTCTCATCGACTCCGGCCAGACTCGGGTGGCGCTCAATCTAGCCGGCGTGCCTTACGTGGACAGCGCCGGGCTCGGAGAGATCGTGCGTTGCTATACGACGCTTTCCCAGAAAAACGGCAAGCTCAAGCTCCTGAACCTCAACAAGCGCATCCACGATCTGCTGACGGTCACGAAGCTGATATCGTTCTTCGACAATGACGACGAGGGCTGGCCTAGCGGGCTATCAGGCTAGCCTTGCCGCGCTCGCCTCATTAGCGCTAGATCGTCGAGGCCATCTAGTTTCATCCCACGTCGACCGCTACGCGACGGTTAATCCGCTGGCACGCGATTTGCTCTAGGACCTCCGCATCAAACGACGGAAGCGGTTTCCCCCGCAAACCGTTTTCGATTCATTCGGAGGTCGACATGAGACGCATTTTTTGGACCCTGGTGACAATTTGCGGCATCGTCGGAATATTGGCGGCGATTTCCATCCCTTCGCTCTTGCGAGCCCGCATTTCGGTACCACCTTCGCAATCGCCGACGCCCTATGGCTACCCGGGAGCGACCATGTTTCTCGAGGGCGGTGACTATGTACCGCCCGTCGCGCACAACACCGAAGACTACGATCCCATCGACGAGAACGCGTTCAAAGACGCTCGATTGAACCCGCTCTCCACGTTCTCGATCGACGTCGATACGGCGTCCTACAGCAACGTCCGACGTTTTCTCGAGTTGGGACAGCGTCCCCCGACCGCCGCCGTCCGTACCGAGGAGCTCATCAACTACTTCGACTACGACTATCCCGAGCCGAGAGGAGAACATCCGTTTTCCGTCGTGGCCGAGGTGGCTCCCTGTCCGTGGAAGCCCGAGCACCGTCTGGTGCACATCGGTGTTCAGGGGCGCAGCATTCCCGAGGACGAGATTCCCCCCAGAAACCTCGTCTTCCTGCTCGACGTCTCGGGATCCATGAATCAGCCGAACAAGCTTCCGCTGCTGCAGGCATCGATGCGACTGCTCACGGGTCAACTCGACCCTCAGGATCGTGTCGCGATCGTCGTCTATGCGGGCGCGGCGGGGCTCGTGCTTCCCTCGACGCCGGGCTCGCACAAGGGCACGATACGTCGTGCGATCGATCGACTGCGGGCGGGTGGATCCACGGCGGGAAGCC
Organism: Candidatus Marinacidobacterales bacterium; assembly: GCA_965247365.1. GTDB lineage: Bacteria > Acidobacteriota > Vicinamibacteria > Marinacidobacterales > SMYC01 > CBDFHB01. The sequence continues at coordinate 4,794,311 of CBDFHB010000002.1, read as the reverse complement.
AGGGCATAAAGCTTGCCTACCAGGTCGCCTCCGAGAGTTTCATCGAAGGCGGTATCAACCGCGTCGTGCTTGCGACCGACGGAGACTTCAACGTGGGAGTCAGCAGTCGCGGCGGACTCGAGGAGCTCATAGAGGACAAACGGGACAGCGGCGTCTTTTTGACGGTCCTCGGATTCGGCATGGGAAACCTCAAGGACGCCACGATGGAGCTTTTGTCCGACAAGGGGAACGGTAACTCCAACGGGTAAGCCACCGCCTCCGGCGGTGTGACTCGAATAGGCTCTGCCGTTCCGGCGTGTGGTAGACGATCTCCTTTCAATGAACCGGGAAGTTCAAAAGAAAGGAGATCGACATGCGAGAATGGCAGAGCCAGTCGCACGTGAAATGGTACTGCAGATACCACGTTGTGTTCAGCCCCAAGTATCGAAAGAAGGCGATATTCGGGAGTTTGAGAAAAGGGGTCGGGAAAATCCTGAGGGAACTTTGCGAACAGGCGAGAATCGAATTGGTGGAGGGGCACGCGATGTCGGACCACGTTCACCTGTGTCTGAGTATTCCCCCGAAGTACAGCGTGGCGAACACGATAGGGTTCCTGAAAGGCAAGTCTGCGATACGAATCCACCGGGAGTACTTGGAGAGGAAGAGGAACTTCACGGGATTTCATTTTTGGGCACGTGGGTACTGTGTCAGCACGGTGGGTCTCGACGAGGCAGTCATCCGGGAGTACATCCGAAACCAGGAGGCGGAGGAAAAACGTCAAGAGCAGCTAAACCTCAGGGGGCTTTAGCCCCCTTCCGCACGATGGAGGCCCCTTCGAGGGGCCTTCATCAAACCACCCGCTATGCGGGTGGTAGTTGATTATGCCTATATCGACTCGCATCAAGAGGCCGAGAAGGTTCTCGTCCGCGAGGTGGGTGCGACGCTCGTGACCATTGCCAAGGACGTCAAGATTCAAGTGGAATTCAACCCCGCGAAGGTCGCAGCTTACCGACTCGTCGGCTACGAAAATCGAATGCTCGCGGCCGAGGACTTCAACGACGACAAGAAGGACGCCGGGGAGCTCGGAGCGGGACACACGGTGACGGCGCTCTACGAGGTCGTGCCCGTCGGTGTGGATTTCGACACGTCGAGCGTGGATGCTCTGAAGTATCAAGAAGCGCGGGATAGCTCGCTTTCAGCGGGCGGAGACGAGCTTCTGACCATCAAGCTTCGATACAAGGAGCCGGACGCCGGGAAGAGCACCCGACTCGAGCTCGCTCTCAACGACGACCCCCAGGGTGTCAACAACGACAACGTGAAGTTCTCGGCCGCGGTGGCGGCCTTCGGCATGTTGCTCCGCGACTCCGAACACAGGGGAGACGCGAGCTTTGACATGGTCGTCGAGCTCGCTCGGGCAAGTCGCGGAGACGATCCTTACGGCGACCGAGCTGAGTTCATCAAACTGGTGGGAACGGCTAAAAACTTGATGTAGCGAGCTCCCTCGACGTTGACATCGGCCCCAAAAGGCGCGTTAATAGAATGTAATCCTCTTCAATTCGAGTCAGGATCATCGTGCGTGGAGACTTGCGTCAATCGAGCGTCGCTGACGTGATGCGCCATGCCTATGCGGAGCGCAAGAACGGAATTCTGCACCTCTCGCAGCAGGGAGTGAAGCTGCGCGTCCACTTCAAAAAGGGCGCCGCGATCTTCGCGGACGCCGCCGACGGGCAGCTTCCCACCCGGGACCAGGCGATAGGCCTCCTCTATTCGCTCTTCAACTGGACCGAGGGCCTATTCGCATTCGAAGATCTCGAGCCAAATGTCGACGATGCGCAGGCGTTCACGATGTCTCCCTCCGTCGTGATCCTGGAGGGCAGCCGGGGAATCGCCGACAGCCAGATTCTGGAGCATCTGACAGGCGGGCCGCATAGCGTTTTCGCCTGCACACAGACGTCGGAGCTACCGTTGTTTACGATGAAACTCTCTCCGGCGGAGAGCGCGATTCTGAAGTTCGCTCGAGAGCGAGAACGTTTCACGACACAGGATTTGCCCTTTAAGTCTGCAGGTCTCGCCGTCGTCAACGCGCTGAACGCCCTCCTTTCAGTGGGGCTTCTAGAGATCGTGGAAAAGGCAACGGCGCCGACGTCCTCGCCCGCCCCACCCGTCGTGCAGGCCGCCGCTGCGCAGCCGCCGCCGGTGGTGGTGCCTGAAAAAACGACGGTGCCGAAACCGGCGACTTCGACTCGCAAAGAAGTCGAGAGCCTTCTGGAGACCTTCGAGTCAAAACGCCCTAAGGTACCGACCCCTTCGTCGAAGGTGCAGTGGTCCGTTTCCCCGCCGCTTCCCGTCATCGAGGCCGCGGTTGTTCCGCCCGAGCCGATCAGGCCGCCCGCGGCAAAGCCTCCAGCACCCGTTGTTGCTGCCACGCCACCACCTCCGCGGCCGAAGCCGCCGCCTGCTGCCACGCCGCCACCTCCCGTCGCCAAGCCAGTGAGCGCGCCCCCCCAGCCACAAAGGCCCAAGCCGGTGCCACCACGAGCGCGCGACGTGCGCGCCGTTCCTGCGCCGCCACCGGTTCCGAGCGACGTCGCGGACCTCTTGGAGACGTTCGAAGCGAAACGTTCGGGGGCGCCGGTTCCGCAGCCGAAGCAACGCGCGCCTGCGGCGGTGGCTCCAGAACCCGTCACGGAAGTCGTGAGCGTACTACCTGATCCGGTTCAACCAGACTTCGAACCCGATCCACCGCCCGCGCCCCTCTCCGAGGCGGCGCCCGAACCGGAGCCCGTCGTCGAGCCGCGGCGGACCAAAGAGCCGCCGGTAGACTTGCCGCCGCGCGGCCCGTCCACGACTCCTTCGTCCGTCGCAAAGGCTTCGTTGCTGGACTTCGTCAGCCGGTGGATTCCGATGGGTAAAGCGAGAACCATTGCTGTGGCTTCCCTTGCTTTTGTGATTATCGGGGGGATCGCGGCGGCGTGGCTCTCTTCGCGGGGCGGCGAGACCGCTCCATCGAGCGCGGTGGCGGCTGCCGATTCGACGCCCCCAAGGGTCGAATCGGTAGAGCCTGTGCCTCCACCGAAGGACCCGGAACCCGAGCCCGAGGCCGAGCCGAGCGACGCGGAGCTCTTCTACTCAGCGAACCTTGCTTTCGAGAACGGCGAGTACGAGCGAAGCAAGGCGGAGCTCGTAACACTTCTCGAGCGCCGGCCCGACTTCGGAGCGGCGCGCGAGCTCATGGCCCGCATCGATCGTGAGCTCGCACCCAAACCGCGCGTCCCGGAGCGAACCCGCGCTCCGAGGCGAGTCGTTCACAAGACCCTGGAACCCGAGCCGAAACCCGAGCCTCAGCCCGTCGAACCGCCCGCACCCGATGAAGCCGCTCTATTCGACGACGCGCGTAGTGCCTTCGCTCGCGGCGATCTCGAAACCACACGAGAGAAGCTCGATGAGCTCGGGAAGTTGGACGCGGCCTATCCCGGCGCCTGGAAGCTTCGGGAGCAACTCGCGGAGCGATTCTGGGAGAGGAAGCTGCCGCTCGTCATCACGGTTCGTCACGACCACGCCCTCGGCGGCTGCGACGGAGTCATGACTCTCACCAAGACCGGTTTCGGCTATCGCTCGGACAGGCACGAGTGGGTCTGGAGCTTCGCCGAGATCACGGCAACGGACCGACGCGACGCGAATCGCCTGCGAATCGAGACGAGAGCGCACGCGAGCTTCAACTTCGAGCTTCGCGAGCAGCTGTCGAAAGAAGACTGGACGCGACATCAGGCGCTCGGAAACCGCTGAGACAGGCACTACTACTTCTCGCCGCCCTTGTTGTTACCGGACTCTGCGTTCGTTGGGGACCTTCTCTCTCAAGAACAGCTGAAATAGATCACGAGCGCGCCCCCGACGGACCACAGGGCGCCACCGAATCGAGTCCATGACGCGAGGCTCTGCTCGGTCCACTTGGCGTAGCTGCCGAGAAGGCTCGGAACGAGCAAGACTGCGATGCTCTTCAGCAGTGCCGCCCAGCCCGTGATGGTCACGAGCACCCGCCAATCGGCGACCCAAAGATTGTGTCCGCGGACGACGATCGTTCCGAGGACGAGCACCACGAGGAAGAGCGTGAATGTTTGTTGCGAGTCGGCCATCATCTTCTTGAACGCCGGTCCCCAGTAGCCGGGATTCAGAACGAACGAAAGGCCGAACACGAAGAGCACGACGCCCGTTGCCAGCTCGATTTCGGAAGCCATGATTCCTCCCTGGTCGTCTGATGATACAGGAGTTGTCGTGATCCATCTCTAATGGAGCTGCCTTCGCCCTGAGACCGCGGAATCGCTCGAGCCATCGATATATGGCACCAAGTTTGCTTTGTCATGAAACTAGCCCTGATTTTGGGTCGCCGGCATTCCGGTACGGAACAGATAGCGCCGGGGTTGTGTATCGAAACGGGCCGGTTCATGGGCGGGGCTGGAGCTGGGGTCTTCGGATCCCTGGTTGGGAACCCCAGCTCCGCCCTTGAAATCTCTCCTGCCACGCTCAACGGTCGAGCGGAGCCTCCGATCGAGCTAGAGCTTCGCCAAAGCGGCCGCCATGTTGTCGCAGGCCTTCGCGACGAGCTTGCGGGACGTCCCGAGGTTCATCCGCAAATGGCCCGCTCCGCCGGTACCGAACGACGATCCGGGGTTCAGTTGGACCTTCGCGGTCTCGACGAACCAACGCAGGAGGATCCTCTCGGGCGTGACGGCCCGCATCGAAGAGTCCTGCGTCTTCGCCTCTTTGGCGGCCTGCTCCTTCGCGCCGATCCTTTCGCCAACCTCGCTGACATCCAACCATGCGAGATAGGTTCCCTGGGCCTTGGTGTATTTGACGAGCGGCATCTTGTCTCTGATGTAGGCTTCGACGTAGTCGTGGTTGCCGTCGATGTAAGGTAGCAGTTGATCCAGCCACGCCTCGCCCTCGTTGTAGGCGGCCTCGTTGGCCACCACACCGAGCGTATTGATACTCGGTCGGTCGTTGGCTTTCACCTTTGCAAGATAGTCCGGGTTGGTCGAGAAGAAGTAGGCGCTCTTCATGGCCGCTAGGCTGAACGTCTTGCTGATGGCTTTCATCGTGACACTGTTGTTGACGACGTCCTTGTCCGGGAGGCTGGCGAAGGGCGTGAACGTTTGCCCCTTCATGACGAAGTCGCAATGGATCTCGTCCGATAGGACGACCACGCGACGCTCGAGACAGAACTTGCCAAGCCTCATCAAATCTCCCTTCGACCAGCAGTTGCCTGTCGGGTTCTGCGGGTTGCAGAGCACGAGCGAATTGGTATCGGCGCTGATGCGCGATTCCAAATCGTCGAAATCGATCGAGTATCGGCCGTTCACGAGCTTCATCGGACTGTCTTCCGGCACAGTGAAACTCGCGGCGAGGTCATAGTAAAAGCCGTTATAGGTGGGGGTCAGAAGGAGGACCTTGTTGCTTCCTGGAGGCGAGAACGCCTTCAGCGCGGCAGTGAGGGCCGGGTGAACGCCGCCGGACAGCGCGATCGTATCGGGGTCGACCTCGAGACCGAGACGTCGCTGGTTCCAGGCGACGATGGCCTCGATGTACGACTTCGTGTTGTCCATGTAGCCCCAGTTCTCGTGCTTGCAACGCTCCGCCAGGGCTCTGCCGATGCACGGCGCCGCTTTGAAATCCATATCCGCGATGCCCATGCCCACTTCAATGTTGTCCTTGCCAAACAGCCCGATCTGGCGGTCCCACTTGACGCTATTCGTTCCGACACGGTTGTAGGGCGTGTCGAAATCGAACACGCCGTCCGCTGGTTCGGGTGCGACGCTCGGAGCTCCGGTCGCCATGGAGGACCCGGTTCCCGCAGCGCCCACGAGCGCCGTCATTCCCGCGTTCTTCAGGAACGCTCTACGATTGAGGCCTTTGTTCAATGACATGCGGTTTTCCCCCTCGTACTCTCGGTTATGTGCAACCTTCTTTCAGCACCTCTCTTCGGGGACTCATTATATAAGGTTATCCCAAGCAAGCCCGAAGTCAGGATACGGTTCCGTCGCGGCGGAGGAGCGTGGACCGCTTCTCGAGGGATGGGTCCTGACCGTCCTGAGAGCCTACGCGGAGGAACGCGATCTATACGACGGTATCTTCTATTGGTCTTCGACCCAGGCGTCGAGCGTCGAGGTAAATCACTTCATCGAAGCGGTGGAGAGCGATCGACTCTGGCCTTGAGTTGTCGTTTTTTTCTTACACTCTGGTCGCTGCGAAAGATCGTTGTCTTTTCAGGCAGTTTTGGCCGGAACTTGAAACTCGGCGTGATCGGCTCGTCGGGATTTCTTACAATCGAGACCGTTACTCCGGCCGACAGTTACCGACAAATAGTTGTCAGGCAATCCTTTATCGTATTTGGAGTAGTTTATTGCATTAGTAGCACAAAGAATCTCGAACGTTATTTTGACAAAACGGAGGTCCAACGGTGCCGATCAGTAAACTCTTGGGAACATTGACTGCCCTCGTACTTGTGGCGACGCCTGCTTTGGCAAGTATTACTCCTCCCCAGCCGATGCCCGAGCCCGGTTCGATGACGCTGATAGTTGCCGGGCTGGCCGCGGCTGCGATGCTCGTTCGCCTTCGCACGCGTAAATAGGCCTCATCGCGCCGCTCATCCGCCAAGCGGCGGCGCGCCTAGCGGTCCTTGGCCGTCGTGGTCATGCCGTGAGTGACACTATGCTCCGGGAAACCGCTGCGATCTACTCTGGCGCCTACGCTTTGGCGGTACTCTTGGTGATTGTCTGGGAGGCAATCGCGCCCCGGCGCAGCCCAACCCTCGCACTCGGCAAACGCTGGTTCGCGAATATCGGGCTCGGTGTGATCAACTCAACGCTGACCAGCGTCGCCTTGCCGATCACAGGGATTGCCGCCGCCCTTTTGGCCGAGGAGCGGGGGTGGGGTTTGTTCAACCACGCTTCGGCGCCGGACTGGCTCGCCGTGGGTATCTCTTTCCTCGTTCTCGACCTCACCGCGTTTGGTCGACACGTTCTGTTTCACAAGTTCCCGGTGATGTGGCGCATCCATCGCACCCATCATGCCGATGGGGATGCCGACTTCTCCACCGGCGTGCGTTTTCACCCCCTCGAGGCCGCTGTCGTCCTTGCCACGCACGTCGCGGTGATCGTGGCGATGGGAGCACCCGCTCTCGCGGTGTTCTTCCATGAAACTCTAGCGATGGTCTCGACCTTCGTCTCTCACGGCAACGTTCGATACCCAGATGCCATCGATCGTGTCTTACGGCTCGTTCTGGTAACGCCCAATATGCATCGCGTCCATCATTCGATCCTCGAAGACGAATCGAACAGCAACTTTGGAGTCGTACTCTCCCTTTGGGACTATCTATTCGCGACCTACGTCGCTCAGCCCGCGGGCGGCCACGAGGGAATGACACTTGGGGTATGGGAACGTCGAGGCCCGAAATCCCTCTCTCTTCACTGGCTCCTGCTCGACCCCTTCCTTTCTGATCCCGTCGCCTCGCGGGATGCCGTACCGCCCGCGAAATAGCGAACCGGATGTGCCGGCGACGATGCGAAAGCTCCCCGAGCGCCGGAGGGCAGAACTGGCAACGACCCTCGAACTCGGTCCGGACCGAGTAACCTTTCTACCCACTCCGACGCCGGCTCGGTCCATGGCGCCTGACGGCCAGTGCCGAGCTCCACGACAAGTTGGGGCGACTCCGCACGCTCATGCGCTCGTCGGTTCCCGACGGTGATCTGGCCGCGATCATCGAAGGCCGTCACCGAAAAGCTCGAGCGGCTCGAAGCAAAGCGCTTTGCCAAGTCGAAGTCTACTCGGTGCCTGGCAATCAATCAGTGAAGGCTGGTGAATCGAGTAGGGTTCGGAGTGTCTCGCGCTTGTTCTCCGGTAGTCCCGTGAACTCGATTCCAAAGAGCGCCTGGCTGCCATCCGCCTTGAGCGGTTTGCTCCAGACTACGCGCCCGTTCGCGCCCAGCATCTCTCCGTTAGCGAAACTCAGCATCACATGGATGCCACGCCGAGTAGACATCTCACCCATCTGCAGGCACGCGCCGCTCTCGGAGATATTGGCCACGACCCCATACGCGAACGGGAGGTCGTGATCCAGGACGGCAACGGTTACTGATTTCGCTGGTACTCTGCGCGGCGATCTGCGAGGAGGAGAGAAGGGTTCGGCCGATTTAGGTTTTTTTGCCCCATCCATGATGAATCCCCCTTAAGCCTGATGCCCAGGGGGGTAGGGCGCAGCATATACTTTGCAAGCAAATACCATGCCTGGTATTGGGGCCGCGGCCAAGCCGCAGAAGCCGCTTGTTTGCTGACGGATACGTCGATGCAGGAAGCGATGTAGTCTTTTGTAGGGTGGGTGTTTCCCAACAACACCGTGCCGCGATCCCCACACGCTTGACATCGTATCTTTGGGATGGCCCCCTGAAAACAATCCCGGGGGTAGAGCACTTCCGTTCTGCTACGATGAGCCCCACCCATGGCTGAGCAGAAGGACACACCTAGTCCTGGTCCCACCGGTCACCTCACGCTGTATATCCTCGCCGCGATCGTTCTCGCGGTGATCGTGGCGGTCGGATTCCCGCACTTCGCGATGAAGCTTTCGGTGGGCGGCGAGATCTTCCTTCGGCTGCTGATGATGATGGTGGTGCCGCTCGTCATGGCGAGCGTCATGAGCGGCATTATCGGACTCGGCGACGTGCGCAAGCTCGGCAAACCGGGAGTCGCCGCCGTGACCTACTACGCTGTGACCACGGTGCTCGCCGTTCTCGTTGGCCTCGTCGTCGTGAATCTCATCGAACCGGGCGTGGGGACGGTGGACCGCGAGTATCTGGATACCTTCACCGGGGAGGAAATCGTACACCTCACGAGCGCGCCGAGCTCCATCGGCGACATTTTCGAGAACCTTCTCCTCATGCTCTTCACGCGGAACTTGATTCTCTCCGCGGCTGAGATGAGCCTCCTGCCGCTGATCTTCTTCTCCATCGTTTTTGCCGGCATGCTGACCACGATGGGCGACCGCGTAAAAGCCATTACCCAGATGATCGTTCAGGTGAACGACGCCCTCTTGAATTTCATTCTACTGCTAATGAAGCTCGCTCCCATCGGCATCTTCTGCCTCGTCACCGCTCGATTCGGCGAAGCGCGGGCCGAGGGAAGATTCCTCGAAGTGCTCGGCCAGACAGGCGGCTATTTCGGGACCGTCCTCCTGGGCCTCGCATTTCACGCTTTGGTCACCCTGCCCTTGATCCTTTGGGTGTTCACCAAGCGCAACCCCTATCGCTTCATGGTTCAGATGTCTCAAGCCCTCCTGACTGCCTTTTCGACGGCGAGCTCCTCGGCAACGCTTCCCATCACAATGGAGTGCGCCGTCCGTAACGCGGGCGTTTCCAAGAGATCGGTCGAGTTCGTTCTGCCGGTGGGTGCGACGATCAACATGGACGGGACCGCGCTTTACGAGGCGGTGGCGGCGATATTCATCGCACAGGCCGTCGGATTCGAGCTCAGCCTCGCCCAACAGACCGTCGTCGCCGTGACGGCGACTTTGGCCGCCATAGGCGCCGCCGGGATTCCCGAAGCGGGCTTGGTCACCATGGTCATCGTATTGAACGCAGTCGGCCTGCCCACGGAGTACATCGGCCTCATCCTCGCGGTCGACTGGCTTCTCGACCGGTTTCGCACGGCGGTGAACACTTTCGGCGACTCCGTCGGCGCAGCAGTCGTGGAGGGTGCGTTCGAGCGAAGGGCGACAGCCTCGACCGAGCATCCAGATGCGGCGCAGATAGCTCCGACGTCCTGATCGTTACTCGAACGCGCGATCTCCCCCTGCACGGCGACGGGCGTGGGTTTCCTCTACTTACTGAGGTGCTCCCGCACCCGCTCCATCCTGGCCGGCTCTAGCTCGCCCTCGACAAAACTCGTTCCGTCACACGACGGGCCTTGGGCGCGGGTAAGCACGCCACTCGACTTGCCTACACGCCTGCGGCCCGGAGCTCCGCGAGCACGCGCTCGTCTCGGAAGGGAACCCGGCGAAGACGAACTCCGGTCGCGTCGTAGATGGCGTTGGCGACTGCCGCGATCAGTGGTTTGCATATGGCCTCGCCGGCTCCGTAGTGAGGCAGATCGGGCCGGTCCGGATTGGGATCTCCGTTGACTATCACGACGTCGATCGCGGCCGGCGTGTCAGCATGCGTGAGGCTGGGATAAGAGAGCCAATCCACGCTGGTGACCTTTTCGGTGTCGAACCGCACCTCCTCGTGGAGCGCGCGGCTCAGCGCGTGGAGCATTCCGCCCTGGATCGTGTTGCGCAACCCGTCGGGGTTGATGACCAGGCCGCAGTCGTGCGCGCAGACGAGCCGCTTGGCCCAGACGTGACCGGTTTCGCGATTCACCTCGACCTCGACAATCTCCGCCAGAACCGTCTCGTTACGCAAGGAGTACGCCATTCCACGCCCCGTCAAGATCTGTCCAGCGTCGCGCGGTTTCGGCGAGGGGCGCCTTTCCCAGCCGTAGGTATCCGCAGCCGCGCGGATGACCGCGATCGAGCGCGCTCGTTTGAACCCGCTGTCGTCGTCGTTGCTGGCGGTGAGCAGCTTCAGTCGGAACTCGACTGGATCGGCGTGGGCCGCCGCCGCGAGCTCGTCTATGAACGATTCGGAGGCGAAGGTCACCTGCGGTCCGTTCGGATCCCGAAGGTTCCCGGTTCGAAGCGGCGTTTCCCAAATCTCGGGAAGGCGCACAACCTGCGCCGCCGTGCGCCGGTTCGGGATCACGTAGAGGTCAGAGGGCGAATCCGCGCGGCCGCTGTGCGGCTTCTCGAGCCTCCTCCCCATCAGTTGCGAGATCAAGACTGTCTCGGGCTCGTTGTAGCTGAGGTGATTGTAGACGGCGCTCCGAGCGTCGTAATCAAACGCCACGAGATCGCCCTGGGCGTTAAGTCCTCCACGCATTTTGAACGTATGGGCGGGACCCTTCGTGTCCCAGGCCGTCTCCTCGTGCCGCATCCACTGCATGCGAACCGGCCGGCCGATCTCTTTCGCCAGGAACGCTGCCTCGAAGCCCGCATCGTCCGCGGCCGTGCGACCGTAGGCCTGAGAGCCTTCCATCCATACGACGCGCACCCGATCCCTTGGCATCCCGAGGAACTCGGCGATCCCATTCCGCATACGGTAGGATCTCATGTCGTTGGAGTAAATCGTCATCTGACCGTCAGAAGGGTCGGCCAGGGCATGAGCGGGACCGAATGCGGTGTGCCCCTGGAACGGGAAATCGTATTCGGCTTCGAGAACCGCCGCAGCGCCCTCGAGCGCCGCCTCCGGATTCCCCACCACATCCGGATCAGAGCTCGAGGTGGGCGTCGCGCTGCGCATGTACTCGTACAGCTCTTCGGATGTCGGGAACGGCGCTACCGCCGGCTTCTCCCATTCGACCTGGAGCCGTCTGGAGGCTATGATCGCCTGCTCTTCCCGCTCGCAGATCACCGCTACATAGTTACCTTTGCTGACCACTCGCAAGAATCCTGGCAGATCCCGAACGGAAGACTCGTCGATGCTGATGAGTTTGGCGCCCACAAACGGCGGCCTGACGTTGCGCGCATGAACCATTCCCGGAAGCTTGACATCCACCGCCCAGGTCAGCGACCCGTCCACCTTGGGTGGAATGTCATAGCGCGGCAGAGACTGGCCGACGTAGCGGAGCTCCTGCACCGGCTTGACCTCGGCCACACCGGTGGTCTCGTTGATGTCACTTCCAGTCAGCGTGACATTGAACCGCTCCCATCGATCAGCTCCGCGTAGGTGACTCCCCTGGAGGGATCCGACTTCAGCGTGATCACCGCTTCGCTGACGTCTAGTGGACTGTAACAGATAAGCATTTAGTGATACTATCTCTCCCATGCAGGAGAGAAGCAGCGTTGTATTGACTCGGGCGGAACGTCTGGAACTCAGCAAACGAGCGTCGAGCCGAAGCGGCCGCGCTGACGATGCGCGTGTTTCTCGGGTGTTGCTGTTGTTGGCCGAGGGTGCGAGCTACTCGGAGGTTCAGCGGACGGTGGATTGCACGGCGCCTTTTGTCAGCAAGTGGAAACGTCGATTCTTGGAGGAGCGTCTGGCAGGTCTGTACGCGCGTCACGAGGGACGTCCGGTTCAAGTACTCACGCCTCGGATGGAAGCACGGATTCTGTCCTGGACGCAGAAGAAGCCCACGGACGGCTCTACTCACTGGAGCACACGGCGGCTGGCGAAGAAGCTGGGAGTCCATCACATGATGGTGGCTCGCACTTGGAAAAAGCATGGTCTCCAACCACACCGAATTGAGCATTACAAAGCGTCCGACGACCCGGATTTTGAGAAGAAGGCAGCGGAGATCATCGGTCTCTATATGAATCCGCCTCAGCACGCTGCGGTGTTTTGTATTGATGAGAAAACGGCGATCCAAGCCCTGGATCGGCGGGACCCGATCTTGCCATTGTCTCCCGGACGGGCCGAGCGACACGGTTTCGAGTACGTCCGGCATGGAACGCTTTCTCTCTACGCCGCCTTCGACACGAAGACGGGCGAGGTCCTCGGCAAGACTGTCCGCCGCCATACCAGCCAGGAGTTTGTCGCCTTTTTGGAGCAGCTGGTTACGAGCCACAAGCGAAAGCGCGAAATCCACGTCATCCTCGACAATCTGTCCGCTCATAAAACCGCCAAGGTCGCTGAGTTCCTCGAAGCCAATCCGAAGGTCCATTTGCACTTCACGCCCACTTATTCCTCCTGGCTGAACAAGGTCGAACTCTGGTTCTCCAAGATCGAGCGGGACCTGATACATCGAGGCGTGTTCACCTCAACCCAGGACTTGACTCGCAAGATCATGCGCTACATACGCAAGTACAACGAGGCTCCCAAGCCCGTGAAGTGGACCTACAACGATCCGTCACGACGAATCAAAACCACTAAACGTTCAGCTGTTACAGTCCACTAGCCGCTCGACAGGTACCCCGAACCGCTCGGAGGCCAGTTCCAGCAAGACGCGCCTGGCCTCGGCGGCGACCCTCCGCATCGGCAAGCCATCTCTCTCTATGGCATCGGAACCGCCTGACCCTCCCTGATCGGGGGTGGTGTCGGTGCTACCCATGATGAGGCGGGTGGCGTCGTAAGCGACATCCAGCTCGTCGCACATCATCTGGCGAAATGCGGTTCCCGTCCCCTGGCCGCAATCCGTCTTGCCGACGTAGAAGGTCGCCGTGTTGTCCCCATGGATGACGATCCACGAATCGAGTTGCCTGAAGTCGGGGTCGGGATACGGTCCCGCCGCCTGGGCTGCCGCTCCTTTTCCCCCCGCAGCGGCAGCGAGTGGGCCGGCGACCGAGACGGCGGCCGCGCTGAAGCTCACCACGAACAGACCCGAGGTTTTGAGGAAATCCCTCCGGGAGGTCGCGGGGCTCTGCTGCTCCAGTACGTCCTCGACCTCTTTCGGGATACTCGTGAAGGTTGTCATCAGACCACCTCCCCCTCGGCCGCCGATTCAGTAGCCGACGAGCCTTCCGCGACACGCTTGATAGCGGCCTGGACCCGGTAATACGTCATGCACCGGCACAAGGTTCCGGCCATCCCCTGACGGATCTCGGCGTCCGTCGGATTCGGATTTCGGTCCAAGAGCGCCTTGGCCGTCATGATCTGCCCGTTCTGGCAGAAGCCGCACTGCGGAACTTGTTCGTCGATCCAGGCCTGCGGCACCGGGTCCAGAATGCCGTCTTTGGCGAGTCCTTCGAGCGTGGTTATCTCGCCTTGGACTAGGGACGTCGGCGTGACACACGACCGAGTCGCCACACCGTTTATGATTACCGCGCACGCCCCGCACTGGCCGAGTCCGCAACCAAACCGCGGTCCCCGCAAGCCGAGATCGTTTCGCAGGACGTAGAGCAGGGGAGTCGAAGGGTCGATATCCACGGTATGCATCGTGCCATTCACATTCAATGTGACGTTGCTCATCATCCATGCTCCCTACACATCGGGTCGATTGGTCAAGCGGGCGCGACTTTGCTGCCGGTTTGTCCGAAGTCTTGCCGAACTTCAGTGGATAGCAGTAATCGCGCCAACGTGCAACTGGGGCGTAGACGAACCGCGGGGGAATTCTCCCCGGGGAAGTGTACGGAGCGACGCCGAGTGCAGGGAAGCTCTGAGGCTGGAGTATGAGCGTCGCGAGATCTCGCGAAAACTCGCGCGCGCAAGATTTTTCCCAGGGCGCTTCACGGTAAGGATCGCATTCGGGCGACACCCCACCGGGTCGAGCCCAAACCTGCTAATACCTTCTCAGACGTTCAATGTTAAAGTGAACAACCACCGCCTATGAGACGGTGGCTTCTAGGGTCGTCAATTGGAGATTGACTGTCGTCACGTTGCTATCCGCCGATCGTAGGGCGCCGATATCAATTCGATAGATCAAAAGGGAGAAAATTCATGAGCTCACTCGACCGCCGCACTTTCTTGAAGACCACCGCGGCTAGCCTCGCGGCCGTGCCTGCGAGCCGGGCGCTGGCAGCACCCTCGGACGAGGACCCTCTGGGTGTGCGCCATGACTTCCCAGTCACCGACACGCATACCTACCTCAACAGTGCCGGCACTGGACCCCATCCGATCGCGGTGAGGGATGCCGCCGTCGCTTTTGCGGACGAGATCACACGCACGCCTTTCGCAGGCCGTAGGGGAGAGATGCGAGACGAGGCGCGCAAGCGGTTTGCCGCGCTATTCGGCGCCAAGCCCGAAGAGATCGCCTTTCTCTACTCCACGAGCGACGGTGAGAACATCGTCGCCCGCGCTCTCGACCTCGGACCCGGTGATAACGTCGTCATCGACGAGCTCCACTTCGTGACGACTTTCGTCCTGTACCGAGAGCTCGAGAAAGAGAAGGGCATCGAGCTCCGTATCGTGCCTCAGCGAGACGGTCGTTCGGACTTGGAGGATTTCGACGCCCGCATCGATGGCAACACGAAGCTCGTGTCGGTGGCCTGGGTATCGAATCGCAACGGCTTTCGCGAGGACGTGCGAGGCCTGGCGGAGCTGGCGCACCGCAAGGGCGCTTTCCTCTACGCCGACGGCGTCCAGGCCATCGGAAACTTCCCGACCAACCTCAGCGAGGGAGGCGTTGACTTCGTCACCGCCAACTCGTACAAGTTTCTGTTCTCGAGCTACGGCGCCGCGCCTTTCTTCGTCCGTGAGGAGCTCCTCGATCGGATCCGCCCGGACCGCTTCGGCCATGGGTCGACCAAGGAGACGCTCGACAACTACCACTACCGACTTCGCACGACCGCGAGCAAGTACGAGTACGGGGCCCCCGCGTACAACGCCGTCTATCAGCTGAACGCGGCCCTCGGGTACTTGAAAGAAGTCGGCCTTGACCGTATCGAAAAACACACCGTGGCGCTCGCCCGAGAGCTAAGAGACGGGCTTGCGAGTCTCGGATTCGACCCCTGGACGCCTCCCAACAACAACTCACCTATCGTCAGCTTCCCTCACGGGCGAGAGACTGACGAATTGAAGAAGCTCTTCGAGAAGGAGAGCATCATCGTCAAATTCCGCGAGAAGGAGGAATCGGTGATTCGGGTGTCGATCGCGCTTTTCAACAACCGAGCGGATATTCAGAAGCTTTTGAAGGTGCTGGCGACGGTCGCTTAGCTCTCGAGGAGCCTGCTAGGCGAGGATGCCGCGGATCGGGTGCCCGTCGACGTCGGCCAGGCGGATGTCGCGCCCGCCGAACCGGTAGGTCAAGCCTCGATAGTCGAGGCCAAGCAAGGTGAGCACGGTGGCATGCAGGTCCCGCACGGTATGGGAGTTCTCGACGGCCCGGTAGCCATACTCGTCGGTCTGGCCGTAGATGAACCCTTTCTTGAGGCCACCGCCGGCCAGCCAGAGGCTGAAGCCATAGGGATTGTGATCGCGCCCGTTGCTGCCCTGCGCGAACGGAGTCCGTCCGAACTCGCCCGAGAAGATAACGAGGGTCTCGTCGAGCAACCCGCGCGACTTGAGATCCTTGACCAACCCGGCCACCGGCTGGTCGACGGTCATCGCGTTCGCGGTGTGCCCCTCCTCGAGCTTGCCGTGCTGGTCCCAGGGGTTGCCCCCCTGGCCCTCGCCTTCGATGGGAACCATGGTCAGCTCGACGAAACGGACCCCCCGCTCGACGAGCCGCCGCGCCAACAGACACTGGCGTCCATAGGCGGCCGTGGAATTGTTCGGCGAATCGAGCCCATAGAGCTTCTTGGTCGCCTCGGTCTCGCCGGCCAGATCGACCAGCTCGGGCACCGCCGTCTGCATGCGGTAGGCGATCTCATAGTTGTCGATCGCCGCCTCGACCTGCCGGTCCCCGCCGATCCGCTCGAGAAACCCGCTGTCTAGATCGCCGATGACACGTAGCCGGTCGCGCTGCTGCCGGTCTGTCTCGCTTGGTCGGACGTTGTTGAGCGGCTCGGCCCTCTCCGGGTAGATGATCGAACCTTGATGAATGGCCGGGAGGAACCCGTTGCCGAACAAGTTGACCCCGCCGATCGGGACACCGCCGCTGCCCAGTACCACGAATCCCGGGAGATTCTGGTTCTCGGTGCCGAGCCCGTAGGTGATCCAGGAGCCCATGCTGGGGAACCCGATGAACGGCATGCCGCAATGGAAGTAGAAATTTGCCTGGGCGTGCTCCATGAACGGGGCGGTCATCGAGCGGATGACGGTCAACTCGTCGGCGACGCTCCCGATGTGCGGGAACAACGCGCTCACCGGGATGCCGCTCTGCCCGTAACGGGTGAACTCCCAGGGACTCGGCATGATGTTGCCGTCGTCGTTGAACATCGTCCGTTCGGTCTGGAACGGCATCGGCTCCCCGGCCTCCGCCGCGAGCCGCGGTTTGGGATCGAAGGAGTCGACGTGCGAGAGCCCCCCCGACAGGTAACAGAAGATGACGTTCTTCACCTTGGGCGCGAAGGTCGGCGTCTTCGCCGCCAGCGGCCCGTCGGTGACCGCCTGGCCCAGTGCGGCGTAGGACGGGTCGGCCATGAGCGCCGACAGGGCAAGCATGCCGAACCCGGTCGAGGTCTGCCGCAACATCTCGCGGCGTGTCAGGAAGGGGCGCGGTTTCGGATGATGACGTGGGTCGTAGCACATTGGAAGCCTCGGCCTTCTATCGGATGAAGACGTACTCCTTCAGATTAAACAGACTGTGGGCGACGTCCTGCCACGCCTCGGAGTCGTAGAGAACGAGGTCCTCGGTGGTACCGCGCTGCGACGCCACGCTGGTGAGATAGTCCGTCAGCCGAGCTCGCTCGGCGTCGATCGGTTGCCGAGCCAGCGCTTTGAGAAACATGTGGTCGAGACGTCCGCCGAGTGTGGCCGCTTCGCCCTCGGCGAGACGGCGACCCCATTCGGCCGCCTGGCCGATGACGAACGGGCTGTTCAGCAGCGTGAGTGACTGCGCCGGGACGTTGGTCGCATCGCGCTGGCCACGGGTCGTTGCCGGCTTCGGCAGGTTGAACGCCTCCAGGAACGGGTTGTGGACGTTTCGACGGATCTCCTGGTAGATGCTACGTCGCCCCTCGCCGTCGACCGGGCCGTTGTTCCTGTTTCTTCGGACCGGCACCGACGGGCCATACATCGTCGGGTCGAGACGACCTGACACCGACAGCATCGAGTCGCGGATCGCCTCGGCGTCGAGACGCCTGAGGTTGGCGTGCTGCAGCAACCGATTGGATGGGTCGGTCTCGAGAGCCGCCGGTGACGCCTGGCTACTCATCTGATAGGTTCGGGTCAGCACTAGTCGGCGGACCAGTTGCTTCACCGAATACCCATCGTCGACGAAGGCGCCGGCGAGATAGTCGAGCAGCGCCGGATGGGATGGCGCATCGCCAAGCCGACCGAAATTATCGACGGTACCGACCAAGCCGTAGCCGAACAGGTGGCGCCAGAGCCGATTGACCGCCACCCGCCCGGTGAGCGGGTTGTCGGGAGCGGTGATCGCATCAGCCAGACGCAACCGCACCAGGCCCGGTTCGGGAGGATACGGTTGGTCGTCGAGCGCGGTCAGAAAGCTCCGAGTGACCACCTCTCCGCGGGTCTGGTGGTCGCCGCGGATCAAGAGCGGCTGGTCGGGCGCCGCCTCTTCGACGACACCGGGCGCCCGACGTGCCACGGGGACATCTCGCTCGAGCGACCGATATCGGACGACCAGTGGCCGCAACGCGACGAGATGCTCGAGTGAACGAGGCAGCAGGTCCGCCCGGACGAACTCGTCGAGAAACACGGCCTCCCGCTCGGTAAGCCGGCCGTCACGCCACGCCGACACCGCGTCGCGCAGCCGCCCGCCGACAAGCGACGCTAGCGCCTGGCGCGAGGATGGGGCCTCGCCGTCGGTCTCCCGAAGCAAGTGGAGAACCGGCACGACGGTGTCGCGAGGGGTCTCCTTGACGTCGTGGAGCAGAACCTGGCTGACCCCGATCGACGAGCGCCCATCGCCGCGACGCGTAGGCCGGTTCTTGGCCCCGAAATCTTCGCGGTCGAAGCCAAACCGTGTGACGTCGTCCTGTGTCGCGAACTCGATGTAGGCCGTGAACCCCTTCCAGAAGCTGGTGTCCCACTGCACCCAGACCATCTCGTCCCGCTTGGGGCTGTAGCGCAGGTTATAGATGCCGCCGCGCGGCACGGCGTAGTTCTCGATGATGAGCAAGGCGAAGCTGAGATCCCCGCCGAGCACCCGCAGGCTGATGAAGTCGTTGTCGACGGTGAAGCGTGGCGTCTGGATGACCCCGGCGTGTTTCGAAGACAGAAGGTGGGTATAGGCCCCCCCCGGATAAATTCCGCTCAGCAGCTGACCGTCGCGCGGCTCGATGGCAAACTCCCCCGGGGGCGAGGGGGCATCCGGCCGGCCCGTACCATGACCGACGGTTGCGGCATAATCTGCCCCGCTGAAGTCCCACGCCGTCTCGAAGTGCTCGCGATTGAATCGCTCGCGGGCGTCGATCTCCGACTCCCACCTATCGCCGAGCTCGCGCCACGCGCGCGCGAGGGCACCGTCCTCGACTTCCGCGAGCTCGCGCCAGGCGTCCAGCGCGCTGCCATCGCGCGGCTCAGGAGTCGCCCCGCGTGCGGACGCCGACTCCGCCTCACCGTCAGCCGCGTCCGCCGACTCGAGCTGCTCGAGTAGCCGCGTCGGAACCGTGTCGGCCGCCTCGAGCCAGGCCTCGGCCAGCCCGTCTCGAATGTCGACCTTGAGCGCGGCCAAGGCATCTTTGTTGGTGTCGAGCAGGGTCTCATCGTCGATGGCCCGCTGCGTCGGTCTCGCCCCGTAGAGCGTCCCGAACAACGAGTAGTAGTCCTTCTGGCTGATCGCGTCGAACTTATGATCGTGGCACCGCGCGCACGAAACGCTGAGCCCGAGAAAAGCCTTCGACACGACGTCGACCTGGTTGTCCGCCCACTTGACCCGGTCTTCCCACGGGTCGACCGGCTGATATCCATGTTCGATGAGCCGGAAGTGGGCCGTTCCGATGATCGACTCGTTGAGCTCATTCTCGGGGTCGAGACGCGGTGTCGGCAGCAGGTCTCCGGCCAGGTGCTCGCGAATCAGTTGGTCGTAAGGCACGTCGCCGTTGAACGAGCGAATCAGGTAGTCGCGATACCGCCAGGCGAACGGGATGCCCGGGTCTCCCTCGCTGCCGTGTGACTCGCTGTAACGGAACAGGTCCATCCAGTGACGCGCCCAGCGCTCGCCGAAGTGCGACGAGTCGAGATACCGTTCCACGAGGTCGGTATAGGCGGTCGGCGACGTGTCGGAGACGAACCGCGCAACCTCCGCGGGGGTCGGTGGCAACCCACGCAGGTCGAACGACAGCCGACGGATGAGCGTGTGCCGATCGGCGGGGGACGCTGGCTCGAGCCCGGCCGCTTCGAGCGAGGCGAGGATGAACCGATCGACCGCGTCGCGAGGCCAGGCGTCGTCGCGCACCGCCGGCGGCTCGACCTGCCGGACCGGCTGCCACGCCCAGTGCGTGCGCCGACGCCTTTCGAGATCGAAAGGCTCGGTTGGATCGGGCAAGTCGGCCGCCGCCCCCACCGAGCCCTCCGGCCACGGGGCCCCCATCTCGACCCACTCGATCAGGCTTGCGATCGCCGTCGCTTCGAGCGCCCCGGTCGGTGGCATCAGCACGGGTCGTCCCTGCAGGCGCTGCACGAGTGGACTGCTGAGCGGATCGCCCGGGACGATGACTGGCCCGGAATCGCCGCCGGCCAGCAGCGTCTCTCGGCTGTCGAGACGCAGCCCTCCGAACGGCGTCTCGACCCGGGCGCTGTGGCACTCGAAGCAGTTGTTGGCGAGCAGCGGACGGATCTTGGACTCAAAGAACTCGATTTGCTCGGCGCTCGGCGCACCCGCCGGGCGGGCCCCCGATTGGGCTCCGACGACAGCGATCGAGGTCAGAGCAAGAAACGTGATCGTCGCACCGATCCAGGAGGTCATCGAGTGCTTCATAGGAAATATGATTGTAGTCTACCGACCGCCAATCCGCCACGCACGTGGAGACGGGGGGCTGACCAGGACTGTCTAAGCAGGCCAACGCCCGACAGGCTATCATCATGATCGCCGGAGGGCATGATGCACGAACCTCATGAGCCGGTCCCGCTGAAGGATATCGAGGAGGCGCGCGAGCGCATCCGGGGATCGGCCATTCGGACCCCGCTCGTCCGCCTCAATGCGGATGCGCCGGGCGACGTTTATCTCAAGCTCGAGAATCTTCAGCCCATATCGGCCTTCAAGATTCGCGGCGCCAGCAACGCCATGGCCCTCACCGAAAAGGCAAAGCTCGCGAACGGCGTTTACACCTCGAGCGCGGGGAACATGGCCCAGGGGGTCGCATGGAGCGCGCGCCGATTGGGCATTCCCGCGACCATCGTCGTTCCCGAGCACGCTCCGGAATCCAAGCTCGCCGCTATCGAGCGACTAGGCGCCGACTACATCAAGGTTCCCTACGACGAGTGGTGGCAAGTGATGTCCACGCACCATTACGCCCCGCTCGCCGGCCGGCTCTTCATTCACCCTTCGAGCAGCCGCGCCGTCATGGCGGGCAACGGGACCATCGGCCTCGAGATCCTGGAGGACTTGCCGGACGTGGACGCCATCCTCATCCCCTACGGAAGTGGAGGACTGAGCTCGGGGATCGGATGTGCCATCCGAGCCCTCAAACCCGCCACGAAGATTCTCGCCTGCGAAGTGGAGACCGCTGCCCCAGTGGCTCCGTCCCTTGCGGCGGGCTCGATTCAGGAGGTTCCCTACACGCCGAGCTTCGCGGACGGGCTCGGTGCAAAAACCATTCTGCCCGAGATGTGGCCTCTGGTAAGGAGCCTTCTCGATGGCGCCCTCGTCGTGAGCCTGCGGGAAACGGCGGACGCCGTCCGCCTCCTGGTGGAGCGCAATCGCGTCGTCGCCGAAGGAGCCGGCGCGGCGCCGGTGGCGGCGGCTCTTTCGGGCAAAGCCGGTGGGGGAAAGCTCGTGTGTGTTGTCTCAGGAGGAAACATCGACTCGGAGAAGCTGGCTACGATTCTCCGAGG
Source organism: Candidatus Marinacidobacterales bacterium (assembly GCA_965247365.1). GTDB lineage: Bacteria > Acidobacteriota > Vicinamibacteria > Marinacidobacterales > SMYC01 > CBDFHB01. Next base: position 4,772,757 of record CBDFHB010000002.1, on the reverse strand, counting down.
TGAGATTCCGTGAAGCCACTCGAGCCTCTCCTGAGATCCAGGATCATGGCCACGCGGTCTCGCGTTCATCGACGGCCCTTCTCCCCCCGCCTGGACCAGGCCTTCTGATATACACGGGAGGCCAGGCATGGTTCACGACTACCACCCGCACGCGAATCAAACCCTTTGGATGGGAGGGAGGTTGAGGCTGCAAACACAAGTCTTACAACGCGCGTTGCTGGCTGGTTGGAGCCCGCGGCGGAAGGAGAGGGCGGGAGCATGGTTCAAAACGGAATCGAGCCCGTTCTTCCCAAGCGCCCCGTACGGCTTGTGGAAGAAACAGGGACGTACAGTTCCATCGGCCTCGACGACCGCGGACACCCAGGGCGCGTTGCAGCGAACGGGCGGGAAATCAGCTTTCCCCCGGCAGGCGGCGTAGTATTGGACGATCCGCGCCAGCTTTTTCGGCTTCTCGACGACGAAGCCTGCAGCAATCGAACCCTTCTCTTCGTGAAGAAGACGGGTGAGCTCCGCCTCGAGGGCGGGTAGCTCCGCTTCGGCGGGCACCACCTCGTCGATCCGCTCCTGCGTCCAGCTAGCGGGTCGGTTGAAGGCCTCGGAATAAGGATCGGCGGGCAAGAAACTGATCTTGTCGAGCCCGATGTCGCGGGCAGCACGGACCGTCTCGGTCCATGAGCGAAAGTTGTCTTTCTGAACGACGCACCGGGCGGAGACCGGAAAACGCGCGTTTTCGTCTTTGAGGGCGCGAACGCCCTGGCGCAGCTTGGCAAACGCCTGCGGCACCCGCCGAATGGCAACGTGAACTTCTTCCGGACCATCGAGCGATAGGATGACTTCGTCCACCGCACGGGTGAGCTCTTCCGCCTTCGACGCCAGCAGGAGTCCAGTGGAAAGTAACGTGATCTTGGGGCCCGCGCCGCGGATCGCTCGGCAGAGCTCAAAAAAGTCGGGGTGCATCAAAGCTTCGCCACCCGTGAGACAGACCCGACGGGTCTCCAATCGCTTGAGTGATTCTTGGATCGGTTGGAGATCCTCTCTGGTCCAGCGAGGCGCCGTCTTGTTCCCCTTCCAGATGTCGCACATGACGCAGCGGCAGTTGCAAGCGCCGTGTGGCTCCAGGAAAACGATGGGGAGCGTGTAGATCTTGCCCGTTGCGAGCGTGGCGGTCCGCTTCAGCCTCTCGAGCATCTCGCTTTCGCCTCCGCATAGAGGTTTCCCTCGAGAGGGAGATGATAGAGAAGGATCAGGCCTTGGGGCATACCCGGAAGCCCTCCAACGCCTCTTCGGGAAACGTCCTCCGCAGCAATCGCTCGATTGAGAAACCGCTTGCAGCAAGGCCCTCGAGCCACAGCTCGCTCTCGCCGTGAGACGACAGCACGAGGAGCACGTACCCGCGGGCGGTGAGATGATCCCGCAGCTGCGCCACGAAGCGTTCGCGAAGCCCGGAAGCGCGCCATGCCGACTCCGCCCAATTCCGAGGCTCACCATCGAAATACGGCGGATTGAAGAGGACCACGTCGAAGCGGTCTCCGCCGACCGGATCGAACAGGTCACCCTGTCTCACCTCGACCCTGCCACTCACTCCGTTCCGCGCCGCGTTGTTGATAGCAGCTTCGACGGCGTGGGGGTTGACGTCAACGGCAACGACCCGAGCCCCTCGTCGAGCCGCGAGAATCGCGCCGATGCCGCTGCCGCAGCCGAGATCGACAACGCGGGTCGCGGCGTCCATCGGTGCAAACTCCTCGACGAGGTCCGCAAGCAGAGCGCCGGTTCGCATGAGGACCGGGCGCAATACCTCAGGGGGGACCTGAAGCGTGATGCCGCGGTAGGATTCCGTGCTCGCTCGCCGGAGCTTCCCCCTATACCAGAGTCGTTGTACCCACAGGAAAGCTAGGCGGAGACCGAGCCAGGGGCTCGGCGGTGGTGGCGCGATCCCAGTCGAGGGCGCGGCGTTCAAGACAATTTCCTCCGCGGGCGTACGACTTCGGCGAGCGTTTTTTCCAGCGGGAAGCCGTAGAAGTCATGGTCGCAGCGCCAGCGCGAGACGGCTCGGAGGGCCCGCCGGGCCGCGCCGGGGGCATCACTCCAGGCGAATCTCGAGTAGAACTTGAAGCGCTCGATCGTGCGATATTTTGTTTTCGACACCCAGGGGCCCCTCGAGTCTACATAGTCGAAGTCTGCCCACTGCTCCAACGTGTCCGGCAGACCCCATCGAACGTCAATCGAGGAAGCTATTGGCGAGCCGGGGTAGGGCTTGTAGTAGAACAGCTCGGTGCGAAACGACAGACTCATCGCTTGGAGGCGCTTGATGAGCCCGAGGGTATCGGTGACGCTCGCCTCCGATTCGTCGGGAAAGCCCACGATAAACGGGAAGCGGATCGAGATCCCGTGACGGGCGCACTTCTCGGCCGTGTCGATGACCTGATCGATGGTGATGTCCTTCGCGATTTGCTCGAGCATCTCGGGGTTGCCCGACTCGACGCCCACGAGAACCAGTCGGAGGCCCGACCGCTTGCAGAGCGCGAACTCCTCGTCCGGCATCCGCGAGCCCTGGTCGGCGCGCATGGTTGCCGTCCATTGGAATCGCAGCTCTCGAGTCAAGATCTCGTCCGCGATTTGCATCACCCGGGGGCGGTGGGTGAAAAACGTTTCGTCCTGGAATGCTAGCTCCTGGAACGAGTGACGCTGCCAAAGGGCCTCGATCTCTTCTCCCATGCGCTTGGGCTCGAGGCCGCTCCACTTCCGCTCGAACACGAAGGGGTCCGCACAGAAATTACAACGGAAATTGCACCCCGTCGACCCAACGTAGTCGAGCTGCCGAAAACTCTTGAGCTCCATATACCGCTCGACGTCGATGAGCTCGTACCGATGAGCGGGAAAGCCGTTCATATCCTCGAGAGCCCGCGGCGGGTTTTGGATGACGCGGTCACGTTCACGAAAACAAGTCCCCTGTACTCCCTCCAAGGACTCGCCACGTTCGATTCGATGACTGACCTCCGGAAGGGAGCTTTCGCCCTGGCCTTGCACGGTGACGTCGACACAATCCGCCTCGAGCGTCTTTGTCGGGAAGAGCGATGGGTGCCAGCCTCCCCAGACCACGGGAAGGTCGGATCGAAGGGATTTGGCAAATCGCGAAACCCGAAGGGCATCTCTTATGGGAGCTCCGGTAAGAACGGTGACCCCGAGCAGAAGAGCGCCAGGGAGCTCCCGGCGGAGCCGCCCCTCGACGTCGGACTCCAGCCGGGCGTCGACGATCACCACGTCGTACTTGTTTGCATCGAGCGCCGAGGCCACCGCGAGAAGGCCGAGCGGCATGGTATAGAAAACCGCATCGGGATTGTAGAGAACCACTTTGGGCTTGCTCACCAGGCGTTCTTCTCCCGCTCTTTCGAGGTCCACGGCCGGCCCCCAGCATCTGTCTCCAGCTCGTTCCGCGTGAGCGCCATACCGATACGTCCCGCGCGGGCTTTTGCCCGACACCACAACGCTTGGGAAAGATCGCCGTCCCGTTGTGATCTTGCCGCCCGAACCTCGTTGGTCATCCACCGTGTCACATGGCCGTAGTAGCGTCTCGACCGGCGTCCTGCGATCCGATAATCACGATCGGAGCGACGCTCCCATGGCAGGTCGCTACCGACGCGCTCCTGGACGGCATCGTAGTATTCGGTACCCTTGATCGGATATGCGACCGTAGTCAGGAAAACGTCGGGAGCAGTGGTCTTGAGGTGCTCCAGGGTCTCACGGAGGTCGGTCTCCTCTTCGCCCTCATAGCCGAACATGATGAACATCCCGACCTTGATCCCTTTGGTCTGTAGCATGAGAGTCTTTCGACGTACATCCCCGACGACGGTTTTGCGCCTCATCGCATCGAGGATGCGCTGTGATCCGCTCTCGGCACCAATCCAGATCCTCCGCGCTCCTGTTGCAGCCAAGGCCTCGACGATCTCTTCGTCGAGGCAGTCAGCGCGAGTGATCGCCTCATACGGGATACTCACTCCGCGACGGGAGAGCTCACTCGCGTAGTCAAGAAACCAGGTCCGGTTGATCGTTAGTACATCGTCGGCGTACCAGAGCTGGTCCGGGCGGTAGCGGTCGATGATCCATTCGACTTCGTTCGCGACGTCCGCAACCGACCGACGCCGGTGGCTTCTTCCGTATACCGAGTGTGAGCACCAGGTGCAGGTGAACGGACAACCCCGAGCCGTGATGAGGGAGACCGAGCCACCACCGTGCCTCCGTCTCCATACGTCGATGTACTGCTGCATCTCGATGGCCTCGCGATCCGGCCATGGCTGCTTCGACAGGTCGGCGATCTTCTGGCGCGGCGCGCTCCGAACGACGTCACTCCCTTCCAGGTACACTAGGCCGGCCACGTCCCGCCAGGTCGCACGGTCGTCGAGACGCGGAAGAAGCTCCTCCAAGGCATGTTCACCTTCCCCGATCACGACTGCGTCGGCCCCCGCCTGCAGATAGGCCTCCGGATAGTTCACCGCTTCGGGCCCACCGAGCACGACAGGGATGCCCTTTCTTTGAGCCACCCGAATCATCCGGAGGACGTTCGCTTTGGTCATCAAGTTCGTGTAAAGCCCCAGCATTCCAGGGGCTGAGTCTCGAAGGTGGTCCTCGAAATCCGAGAACGAGGCGAACGTTGAGTCGAAGGTCTCGACCGAAAATCCCTTGGCCTTGAGATGAGAGGAAAGATAGAGAATCCCCAGCGTCGGGTAGGGCTTCATGATCCGGCGTTCCGTCTCGTCTTCAGCCAGAAAGTAGCCGTGCGACAGCAGGACATCGGGGGACCGCGGTCCAGTATCTTTCCGAGAATAAGACATATTTCTAAAACGTACCATCTTACCCCGCGACGCTCACGTGGGGAGATTCGCAGGCCCGAACGACATCATAGAGCAAACGCGTTAGCCTTCAACTTCGAGGATCCGAGTGGCAAACGATTCGCTCGTGTGCGATCATCCATCGCGTCCATGCAGCCCGAGTGGGGTTGCCTACTGATGGCATTAATTCTTATTCGTCAGCCGGCCCCCAAGAACCGAGCTGAGCAGCATGTCGCCTCTTAGCGCCGCCCGGCGCCTGGCCACCCGCTATCTGAGAGGCAACGACTATGCCCGATCGGACGGGCATTGCAAGCGAGCACCGGCGTGGCTCGTGCTGGTTGTCAATAATTTCTGCAATCTCCATTGCAAGATGTGCGACGTCGGCCTAGACGAATCCAGTAGTGTTTTTTATCGGCACCTGATTGGACAGGATCGCCGCAACATGTCATTGACCATGCTGGAGACCGTTCTGGAGCAGGCAGCAGCGTTCTCCCCAAAGCCCCGGATCGGCCTCGCTTACACCGAACCCTTGATACACCCGCAAATCATCGAGCTCTGCCGGTGCATCGTCGAGCGAGGCTTCTTTTGCAGCATAACTACCAACGGATGGACGCTCCCCCGGCTAGCGGGCGCTTTTGTGGAGATTGGTGTGCATGAGATGACGGTGTCCATCGACGGCCCGGAAGTCATACATGACCGAGTACGACGCAAGCCCGGTTCGTTCCGCAAATTATATGAGGGTGTCGACCAGCTCAACCACCATCGCAAGACAACCGGTCGCCCGAATCCGTCCGTCAGGTTTTCATATACGCTCACTGACGAGAACTACGTTCATGCATTGGAGTTCGTGCGTGAAGTCGAGGCGTTGAAACCGCTCTCGATCAATGTCTCACATCTTAATTTCATAACCGATGAGATGGCGGCCGTCCACAACGCCATCCACGGTGGTGAGTTCACGGTGACTCGCTCCAATTTGGGTGAGATCGAGCCGACTAATTTTGACGCGGAGTCAATGTGGAACTCGCTGGAAGACCTCAAGTCATACGTGCGCTCCCGGTTCGGTTCTCTCGATCTTCTTTTGGTACCGGACTTCCCCTCACCTTCGGCTCTTCAGGTGTACTACCACAACCCGTCCCAATTCGTGGGTAGCCGTAGCTGCACCGACCCGTGGCGGATGATGATGGTCAAGACGGATGGAACCGTGATACCGGCCCACGGCAGGTGCTACGATTTCCAGGTAGGAAACCTAACAGATACTCCGCTTGCAGAACTGTGGAACAACGCCCGCTTCCTAGAATTTCGGAAGGTTCTGAAGCATGCCGGTGGCACATTGCCGGCGTGCGCGCGCTGCTGTGGAGTCATTGGAAAGCCGCTGGCGAACGGAAAGCAAGAGCTGCTTCGTTCTTAGCACTCGAGCGACAACAAGGTCTTCGTGTGTTCTGGGCATCTGCTCAAATACTTTGATTTTTACCTATCGTGCCCGTTCTTGGGCTCGTGAGGCCGTTGACATCGTCGCCGTACGTCAAATAGGATGAGCTATCCCTTCGGGCCCAACCGCAGAAAAGGAAAGATTCTGGTTTTATTGCGCCGGGTAGTGGTGTGGACCGCCGTCGCCGTCTTCACGGAAGCGACGCTTCACGCACAACCGATCATCGAACATTCAGAGCTCGACTGTATGCGCCAGGGTGAGTTCGTCGTGGTGCTGTCGGGGATCGACCCCGAGGACGACGTTCAAACGGCCAAGGTCTATTTCCGCTCGAGTCTCTACCGGGACTTCTACTACGTCGAGATGACCTACCGGGACGGCCGATACGTCGGCATCCTTCCGCAACCGTCTCCTGAGACCCGGCAGGTCATCTACTACCTCGAGGCGTTGGATTCCGCGTTCAGCACCGCCCGCTCACGGGAGTACGACGCGGACGTTCGCGGTGGCTGTCGCCAGGAGCCGGCCGCCGCCTATTTCCCGGGTGGCGATCCTGGGATTACCGTTGGAGCCACGGTGTCTGGCGGCTCATCGATTCCGCCCGGGTTCACTACGGCGGGGATCATTGGGACAATCACCGCCGCCGGAACGGTGTCCGGAGTTGGTGGTGGGATTGGAGCGGCGACGGCCGTCGCGGTCGGTAGTGCCGTGGCCGCGGGTGCGGGCGCGGCGGTATTGACAACCGGCGGAGATGACGCGACGACATCGTCCGGCACCGCCGGGGTCCCGCCGTCGTCTGCGGCGACCACATCCACCGTAACCGCGGGCTCCACGAGCTCGACACCTGCACCGGGGCCGGGACCGGGCCCGACCACGTCAGCGCCGGCGACGACGGTGCCGGGCGCACCCACGACCACGGTGCCCGGAGGTTCGAGCAGTACCACGACGACCGCCATTAGCACAACGACCATTGCTCCCACCACCAGTGTCGCCACGACGACCGCCATTAGCACAACGACCATTGCTTCCACCACCAGTGTCGCCACGACAACCGCCATTAGCACAACGACCATTGCTTCCACCACCAGTGTCGCCACGTCGACCGTCGCTCCCAGCGTCGCCGCCTGTTTCACCTACGGCGGGAAGCTGAACTCTTGCCTGCATCGGTGGAACGCGAGCTGCTCGACGGGACCTATCGCCAACTACCAGTGGGTGGTGGACACGGCGGGGCTCATGGCGGCCGGAACATACAACCCGCCGCCGTCATCGAATCCAGTCGTTGATGTGGATTGGAACATTGGTGAAACGCCGGGCGGTGGCTGCGACAACGAGCTCATCACGGTCAAGCTGATCGTGACCGGGACGGACTTCAGCACGGACACGATCACGCTCGGGACGTGGAAGATTGATCAAAAAGCGCCGCCGTCGAGGGAAGTCCGGACCTCGATGACTAGCTTTCTCCGTGTACGGCCTCTCGACGGAACCGCCGAGGGTCGCGTTCTTCTGAACGGCTCGCAAATCGATACGACGAATAATTCCGGTCCCTTTCGCCATCAATTTGCCGGACAGTCGGGGAAGAACACCATCGAAGCGTATACGACCTCGATTGTCGGCGGAGAGAGTTATTGGGAGTTTGACTTTACCGGCGTGCAGGATTTCGTGGCGGGCAGCATCCGCGCCGAGCGCGGTCACGTCGTCATCGCGAACGAGCGCATCATCATTTTCCGCTTGGGCGCGCCTGACGAGCGGATCAGGTTCACCTATCGGCGCCCGCCGTAAATTTCGCTTTCAATTGCGCCTGCAAAAAAATAGCGACGCTTCTTCAAAGCCGTGCTGCTCACACAGACATCATGCAGATTTCCGAGCAGGTTTTCGACGAGCCCCTGGCCTGGCGGCACTCCGGACAGCAGGGCCAGTGCGTGAGGATTCGCAGCGATGGCAGTTCGCTGCTCGATTTGCCGCGCTCCTGACCCGCTGCGCTGTCTTGCGTTGTGAGTTTCCGGCAAGCGTGCCTTATGTACTGCCTTGGGCCTCGAATTGATCGCGGGAGTGCTGGCTGAGGGTATCGCGGTAGTTCCAAGGGAGCCAGAGTGCGGGACTCTCGTGGAACTCGTCGCGGTGTCGCTCGGAGAGCCGATCCAGCACATTCTCCTCTCGACTGAAGTACACCTCGTCCGGCGTGCGAGCTCCGAGAACGGCGCGCGGGATCTTCTCGTTGTGCTCACGGACGTAGAACGCGACGAGACGCCGCACCGCCGCCGCACTGTCGAGGGTGTTCAGGAAGAGCCACGCGTGTTTCAATTGTCGCCAGAACGCCTCGATCAAGGAGTTCGAGGAGATGATGTCGATCTGCGCGAGCACACGATGCAGAGAACTTGAATCCCGGAGCAGCTGGTCGACCTCGCCAAAGTTCGCCGAACCGCCGTCGGTGACGACAAGTACGTTCGCGGTCGCTGAGTCGTCCGGAAGGCCCTTTGACGCCTTGATGAGGAGCTCCCGGGTGGTGGCCGAGCTCAGCCTGTCGCTCACCCGCCAGGCAAGAATCCTTCGGCTGAAATTATCGATGACCGCCTGCAGATAGATTCGGATGCCGGTCGTCAGCCGGATCACGGTCGCGTCGATTTGCCAGTACTCGTTGGGGCGCGTCGCCCTGAGGCCTGTCTTGGGCTTCGCCGGATGCACCCGCCTTCGAGGACGTTTCCACCCGCGCCTGCGGATCATCTTGTACCATGTGCTTGCCGAGGCGAAGAGCTTGCCAAGCCGCTGCGCGTAAAGCGCTAAGTTCTGGACGGCGATGTGGCGATAGCTCTCGGACTCAACGAAATCTCTCATCGTGGAGACTTCGTCGCGCGTGAGCTGGCTGGGAGTGGACTTCGGACAGCTCGGTTGTTCGTCGAGTCCGCAGCCGTCTTCCTTGCGCCTCCACGCGTGATAACGCGCCGTCGAGACGCCCACGATTCTGAGCACGGTGCTTAACGACAGGAGACCCGTCGCCGACGCGATCGCCCGGAGCACCGCCGATTTGGTCTCACCATCGGGAAGGCGATCGCCGTTGAGTTTTCCCCCGCGCAAGCTCAACACACGCACGAGTAACCCGATGATCGCCGCCTGCACCTTGGCTCGCTGTCTTAGTTTGTCGACCTGCTCCAACAGCTCGTAGACTTCCAGCTCAACGTCCACCGAAGCAACTACGGGCCGCACCTCGCCGCGCGCCCATGTGCGTCGCGTCGAAGCGGGGATAGCGACGTCCCGGAAGAGGTCCGCATTGCCCGTCGCGGCGATGGCGTCACGCAGCCGATGGTCGTAGCTCCGCCGAACTCGGTGGGTTCTCGTCATGCCCAAGAATGGCAGGGTGCTATTCTCATCGCCAGCTGGCCGATCACGGCTGCGTGCAAAGGAGCCTGTCGAACTTTCGCTCTCCGTTGTCCACAATGATCGTGCGAGGAGCACTGCTCCGTTCTTAGCACTCGAGCGACAGCAAGGTCTTCTAGAGGGGCGGAGAACGTTTAGCAGGCTGGTGTTCTCGAGCAGCCTGCTATACGAGTATGCCGCGGATCGGGTGCCCGTCGACGTCAGCCAGGCGGATGTCGCGCCCGCCGAACCGGTAGGTCAAGCCTCGATAGTCGAGGCCAAGCAAGGTGAGCACGGTGGCATGCAGGTCCCGCACGGTGTGGGCGTTCTCGACGGCCCGGTAGCCATACTCGTCGGTCTGGCCGTAGATGAACCCTTTCTTGAGTCCACCGCCGGCTAACCAGAGGCTAAAGCCATGGGGGTTGTGATCGCGCCCGTCGTTGGGGGCCTGCGCGAACGGAGTCCGGCCGAACTCGCTCGAGAAGATAACGAGCGTCTCGTCGAGCAACCCGCGCGACTTGAGATCCTTGACCAACCCGGCCAACGGCTGGTCGACGGTCATCGCTTTCGCGGCGTGCCCCTCCTCGATCCTGCTGTGGTGGTCCCAGCTGCCGACCATCGTCAGCTCAACGAACCGGACCCCCCGCTCGACAAGCCGTCGCGCCAACAGACACTGGCGCCCATAGACGGCCGTGGAATTGTTCGGCGAGTCGAGCCCATAGAGCTTCTTGGTCGCCTCGGTCTCGCCGGCCAGATCGACCAGCTCGGGCACCGCCGTCTGCATGCGGTAGGCGATCTCATAGTTGTCGATCGCCGCCTCGACCTGCCGGTCCCCACCGATCCGCTCGAGAAACCCGGTGTTTAGATCGCCGATAACACGTAGCCGGTCGCGCTGCTGTTGGTCTGTCTCGCTTGGTCGGACGTTGTTGAGCGGCTCGGCTCTCTCCGGGTAGATGATCGAACCTTGATGAATCACCGGGAGGAACCCGTTGCCGTACATGTTGACCCCGCCGACCGGGATACCGCCGCTGGCCAGCACCACGAATCCCGGGAGATTCTGGTTCTTGGTGCCGAGCCCGTAGGTGATCCAGGAGCCCATGCTGGGGAACCCGGTAAACGGCATGCCGCAATGGAAGTAGAAATTCGCCTGGGAGTGCTCCGTGAACGGGGAGGTCATCGAGCGGATGACGGTTAACTCGTCGGCGACGCTCCCGATGTGCGGGAACAACGCGCTCACTGGGATGCCGCTCTGCCCGTAACGGGTGAACTCCCAGGGACTCGGCATGATGTTGCCGTCGTTGTTGAACATCGTCCGTTCGGTCTGGAACGGCATCGGCTCCCCGGCCTCAGCCGCGAGCCGCGGTTTGGGATCGAAGGAGTCGACTTGCGAGAGCGCCCCCGACATGTAACAAAAGATGACGTTCTTCACGCTGGGCGCGAAGGTCGGCGTCTTCGCCGCCAGCGGCCCGTCGGTGACCGCCTGGCCCAGTCCGGCGTAGGACGGGTCGGCCATGAGCGCCGACAGGGCGAGCATGCCGAACCCGGTCGAGGTCTGCCGCAACATCTCGCGGCGGGTCAGGAAGGGGTACGGTCTAGGATGATCGCGTGGGTCGTAGCACATCGGAGGCCTCGATCCTCTACCGGATGAAGACGTACTCCATCAGATTGAACAGACTGTGGGCGACGTCCTGCCACGCCTCGGAGTCGTAGAGCAGGAGGTCCTCGGAGGTGCCGCGCTGCGACGCCACGGCGGTCAGATAGTCCGTCATCCGAGCTCGCTCCGCGGCGGTCGGTTGCCGAGCCAGCGCCTTGAGAAACATGTGGTCGAGACGTCCGCCGACCGTGCCCGCCTCGTTCTCGGCGAGACGGCGACCCCATTCGGCCGCCTGGCCGATGACGAACGGGCTGTTCAGCAGCGTGAGTGACTGCGCCGGGACGTTGGTCGCATCGCGCTGGCCACGGGTTGTCACCGGCTGCGGCAGGTTGAACACCTCCAGGAACGGGTTGTGGACGTTTCGACGGATCTCCTGGTAGATGCTACGTCGCCCCTCGCCGTCGGCCGGGCCGTTGTTCCTGTTTCTTCGGACCGGCACCGACGGGCCATACATCGTCGGGTCGAACCGGCCTGACACCGACAGCATCGAGTCGCGGATCGCCTCGGCGTCGAGCCGCCTGAGGTTGGCATGCTGCAGCAACCGATTGGACGGGTCGGTCTCGAGAGCCGCCGGCGACGCCTGGCTACTCATCTGATAGGTTCGGGTCAGCACCAGTCGGCGGACGAGTTGCTTCACCGAATACCCATCGTCGACGAAGGCGCCGGCGAGATAGTCGAGCAGCGCCGGATGGGATGGCGCATCGCCAAGCCGACCGAAATTGTCGACGGTACGTACCAGGCCATAGCCGAACAGGTGGCGCCAGAGCCGATTGACCGCCACCCGCCCCGTGAGCGGATTGTCGGGAGCGGTGATCGCATCAGCCAGACGCAACCGCACCAGGCCCGGTTCGGGAGGATACGGTTGGTCGTCGAGCGCGGTCAGAAAGCTCCGAGCGACCACCTCTCCGCGGGTCTGGTGGTCGCCGCGGACCAGGAGCGGCTGGTCGGGCGCCGCCTCTTCGACGACACCCGGCGCCCGACGTGCTACGGGGACATCCCGCTCGAGCAACCGATATCGGGCGACCAGTGGCCGCAACGCGACGAGATGATCGAGTGAGCGGGGCAGCAGGTCCGCCCGGACGAACTCGTCGAGAAACACGGCCTCCCGCTCGGTCAGCCGACCGTCACGCCACGCCGACACTGCGTCGCGCAGCCGCCGGCCGACAAGCGACGCTAGCGCCTGGCGCGAGGATGGGGCCTCGCCGTCGCTCGCCTCCAGCAAGTGGAGAACCGGCACGACGGTGTCGCGAGGGGTCTCCTCGACGTCGTGGAACAGAACCTGGCTGACCCCGATCGACGAGCGCCCATCGCCGCGACGCGTAGGCCGGTTCTTGGCTAGGCTGTCTTCGGGATCGAAGGTGAAGTGCGTGACGTCGTTCTGTGTCGCGAACTCGATGTAGGCCGTGAACCCCTTCCAGAAGCTGGTGTCCCACTGAGCCCAGACCATCTCGTCCCGCTTCGGGCTGTAGCTCAGGTGATAGATGCTGCCGCGCGGCACGGCGTGGTTCTCGATGATGAGCGTGGCGAAGCTGAGCCACGAACCACCGAGCGAAAGTCCCGTACTCCCACCGAGCACCCGCAGGCTGATGAAGTCGTTCTCGATAGGGAAGCGTGGCGTCTGGATGACCCCGGCGTGTTTCGAAGACAGAAGGTGGGTATAGGCCCCCCCCGGATAGATCCCGTTCAGCACCCGGCACCTCACGCGCGCGGAGTTCACGCACGGGATCCCAATGGCAAACTCTCCCGGGGGCGAGGGGGCATCCGGCCGGCCCGTGCCATGACCGACGGTTGCGGCATAATCGGCCCCGCTGAAGTCCCACGCCGTCTCGAAGTGCTCGCGATTGAATCGCTCGCGCGCGTCGATCTCCGACTCCCACCTGTCGCCGAGCTCGCGCCACGAGCGCGCCAGGGCACCGTCCTCGACTTCGGCGAGCTCGCGCCAGGCGTCCAGCGCGCTGCCATCGCGCGACTCAGGAGTCGCCCCGCGTGTCATGAACACGAACGGCATGTTGACGACGGACGCCGACTCGGCCTCACCGACAGCCGCGTCCGCCGACTCGAGCTGCTCGAGTAGCCGCGTCGGAACCGTGTCGGCCGCCTCGAGCCAGGCCTCGGCCAGCCCGTCTCGAATGTCGAGCTTGAGCGCGGCCAAGGCATCTTTGTTGGTGTCGAGCAGGGTCTCATCGTCGATGGCCCGCTGCGTCGGTCTCGCCCCGTAGAGCGTCCCGAACAACGAGTAGTAGTCCTTCTGGCTGATCGCGTCGAACTTGTGGTCGTGGCACCGCGCGCACGAAACGCTGAGCCCGAGAAAAGCCTTTGATACGACGTCGACCTGGTTGTCCGCCCACTTGACCCGGTCTTCCCACGGGTCGACCGGCTGATATCCATGTTCGACGAACCGAAAGTGGGCGGTTCCGATGATCGACTCGTTGAGCTGATTCTCAGTGTCGAGACGTGGTGTCGGCAGCAGGTCACCGGCCAGGTGCTCGCGAATCAGCTGGTCGTAAGGCACGTCGCCGTTGAACGAGCGAATCAGGTAGTCGCGATACCGCCAGGCCAGCGGGATTTTCGGGTCTCCCTCGCTGCCGTGTGACTCGCTGTAACGGAACAGGTCCATCCAGTGACGCGCCCAGCGCTCGCCGAAGTGCGGCGAGTCGAGATACCGGTCCACGAGGTCGGTGTAGGCGGTCGGCGACGTGTCGGAGACGAACCGCGCAATCTCGGCGAGAGTCGGCGGCAACCCACGCAGGTCGAACGAGAGCCGACGGATGAGCGTGTGCCGATCGGCGGGGGACGCTGGCTCGAGCCCGGCCGCTTCGAGCGAGGCGAGGATGAACCGATCGACCGCGTCCCGAGGCCAGGCGTCGTCGCGCACCGCCGGCGGCTCGACCTGCCGGACCGGCTGCCACGCCCAGTGCGTGCGCCGACGCCTTTCGAGATCGAACGGCTCGGTTGGATCGGGCAAGTCGGCCGCCGCCCCCACCGAGCCCTCCGGCCACGGGGCCCCCATCTCGACCCACTCGATCAGGCTCGCGATCGCCGTCGCATCGAGCGCCCCGGTCGGTGGCATCAGCACGGGTCGTCCCTGCACGCGCTGCACGAGTGGACTGCTGAGCGGATCGCCCGGGACGATGACCGGCCCGGAATCGCCGCCGGCCAGTAGCGTCTCTCGGCTGTCGAGACGCAGCCCTCCGAACGGCGTCTCGACCCGGGCGCTATGGCACTCGAAGCAGTTGTTGGCGAGCAGCGGACGGATCTTGGACTCAAAGAACTCGATTTGCTCGGCGCTCGGCGCACCCGCCGGGCGGGCCCCCGATTGGGCTCCGACGACCGCGGTCGAGGTCAGAGCAAGAAACGTGAGCGTCGCACCAATCCTGGAGATCATCGAGTGCCCCGCAATATAATATGACTGTAATCTACCGCCCGCCCGTCCGCTCTGCAAGTGGCGACGGAAGTGCATTGGTCTTCGACTCGGTAACCGACGACGGCCTGCTACAGTTCGCCAACTCTGGCTTTCTCCACGACAACAACACTGGGCACGCTCGCAACTATGTGCAGAATCCTTACCGCAGCTATATCGAGATTGACAACACTGAGATTTTTTCCCTCATAGCTTCGTCGATCCCAGGCTGCAGATAAAGGAGCGCGTTCTCGGGATCGAGCACGAGGGCGTTGCCCGAGCCTATCCCTACTACATCGCACCGAAGCGGATACGAGACCCGCCCCGGCTAGATGTGTGCCTCGCTCGGGACCCGAGCGCTAGCGTCTCGAAACAGTATGGAGGACAATGCGCCGGTGCTACGAGGATGGGCTCGACCCGCGCGTCGTCTGGTAAGCGCGCTCTGCGTTATCGGCGTCTCTGTCATCACGGCCGCCCAGGACAAACCCATCGATAAGGACGGGTCCGATCACTTCGTGCCCTCGCGCCCGGAGAATCTGAGCTGGGGCTGGTATCCGATCGACAAAGAGCCCGTTCTGACCATCCGGTCCGGGCAGACGGTCCGCATCGACACGCTGACTCACGCCGGCGCGACCCAGGATGAGAACCCAGTCACTTATCTAACCGGGCTGGGGATACCGCGAGAAGAGATTCTCGAGGACGTGCTGGCCTTTTGGGCTTCGCGCGACGACCGTCCTAGAGAAGGCCGCAGCGGCCACGTGATCACCGGTCCGATCTACATCGATGGTGCGGAGCCCGGTGACATGCTCGAGGTGCAGATTCTCGACATCGAGACGCGTGTACCCTGGGGAGTCAACAACACGAGCGCCACAGGGGGCGTGTTCTCGTCGAGCTATCCGGGCGTCCGCTCCGGCGACCCCCAGCTGGACATCCCACGGGGGACGCGGTCCGTGATCCGTACCGGCGAAGTCGACGGACGCGAAGTTGCCTTCGTCGCTCAGGACATCCATGTACCCTTGGCACCTTTCATGGGCATCCTTGCCGTGGCCCCCGACCCTGTGGTCGGCGAACCCGGGGTAACGCTTCCCGGCGTGCAGGGCTCTCGACCGCCGGGTGCCTTCGGTGGGAACCTGGACGTCAAGGATCTCAAAGCGGGAGCGACCGTCTACCTTCCGGTCTTCCACCGCGGTGCGCTCTTCTACACCGGAGATCCGCACGGGGCCCAGGGCGACGGCGAGGTCAGCGGTACTGCGATCGAGCAGTCACTCAGCGGCGTCTTCCGTTTCGTTGTCCACAAAGGTGTGACCCTCTTGGGCCCGCGCGCGGAAACGGATACGCATTACCTCCTGATGGGGATCGACCTCGATCTCGACCGAGCGACCCGGCATGCGACGTGGGAGGTCGTTAACTTTCTCGTGAAGGAAAAGGGGCTCACGCCGGCCAAAGCACTCTCGCTCGCCAGCATCGCCGTTGATTTCCGCGTCAGCGAGGTCGTCGACCTAACCCAGGTCGTCACGGGGTTCATCCCCAAGAGCATCTTCGTCCAGTCGCCCTGACCGTTCTTAATCGTTGCGGACGACGACTCCGTTCTTCATCACGAACGACACCTGCTTGAGAGTCAGGATGTCGTCGAGCGGATTTTCCGGCGTGGCGATGAGGTCCGCCGCCATGCCAGGCTGGATGCCTCCACGCTGGTCGTCGATGTCGAGGAGCCGCGCCCCGTTCACCGTCATCGCCCGTAAGATGTCCTCGGCCGGAAGCCCGGCTTTGGCCCAGGTGTCGAGAGGTGCGATCGAGAGCTCACCGCGGGTGATGCCCGGACGCTCCATCAGGATATCGGAGCCATAAGCGATCTCGACGCCGATTCGGTGCGCTCGTTGCAATCGATCGAGAGCCACTTCGTAGATCCCGCCTCGAAACGCTTGAGCGGTCGTGTCTGCGAGCTCGCAGCCTACCAGAACGACTCCTTTTTGCTTGGCGAGCTCGAGCAGCTCGTCGTTCATTTCGTAGCCGTGCTCGATGGTGGCGACGCCTCCCTCGATCGCGTTGAGCGCTCCGTTTGCGGTCACGGCATGGGCCGCCACCTTGAGTCCCGCTAGTCGCGCCTGCTCCACGATGTACTCGACGTCCTCCACCGAGTAGATGTAGCGGTAGTCATCCATGACAATCTTGATCCACGACGCTCCGTGATGGATGTTCATACGGATGGCTTTCAATAGCTCATCGCGGGTGTCGGCGTAGAAATAATCCTGAAGCCCTATGTCGGCTTGCTCGGGGACGAGACGGAACTGCCCTCCGTAAGCGGAGATGATCTTGCCGGAGATGAACGTCGTCGGACCGAGGACTTTGCCGACTTGCCCGGGACCCGGTATGGCGAATTCGGCTACTTGGCCCATGTTGGCAATCGCGGGCGCGTTCAAGAAGCGCACGAGCGCGGTGTCCGCAAAATTTCCGGCGTTTCCCAGATCGCGCACGGTCGTGAATCCGGTCTCGAGCATGGACTGGGCATTGAGAAGACCCTGGATGGCCCGCTCGGCAGTGGACACGTCCGAGTTGTATGACTTGAGGTTCGATATCGGGAATGTGTACGAAGTGGCCAGATGCGTGTGGGAATCGATGAGACCGGGAAGCACCGTCGAGGAAGACAGGTCGATCTCGACCGCCCCCTCGGGGATCGCCGGGTTCGCACTCACCGAGAGGATTTTCCCGTCCTCGATGACCACGGTCTGTCCCGATTGGGTCGTACCGGCCTCTGGATCGACGAGCTTGCCCGCCCTGATGACGGTCACTTGGGCCTGTGCAGCGGCAAGCGATAGCACGAGGCTGACAACGGTCGAGATCGATAGAGTTCTGAGAGTCATGGTCGATTCCTTTCGGGCTTCAGTGGGGTTTCACACCAACCTGCTGAGCGCTTCCTGGCAAGGAGCGCAGCCAGGTGGGCCTTCGGGGTACTAGGCCGGCGTCTCGTTGCCAGGTGGCGATCTCCTCGACCGCCCACGTCCCGGCCTCGCTCGTGGCAGCGAAGTACAGATCGAGGAGGGCACCGATTTGCCCGGCCTTTTGCGGGGAACTGGGTCGGATCATTTCTTGAACCACGAAAACCCCGCCGGGACGGAGAGCTCGAGCGACGCGGCGCGCCAGATCGCGGTTCGTCGGTTCATCGAAGTGATGCAGCAGTTGGGCGACGAAGACCACGTCCCAGGCTTCGCTGCCCAGGTCTTCCGTCACCGCGTTGCCGGCGCGATGAATCACCCGGTCACCCATTCCCTCTCTATCCAGGATTCTTTTGGCATGCGTCACCGCCTCCGGGAGATCGATAATGATCGCACGAAGAGCCGCGTGGCGGCGACAGAGTGCCACCGAGTAGTAGCCGTGTGAGCCTCCGATGTCGAGCATGTCCCGCGCGCCATGGGGCACGGGGGTCCGCCGTGCGACTTCGGGAGCCGAGACTCCCGCCACAGACCGCATACCACGTTGGTACAACTCCCAATCCTTTTCCGAAAGCGACTGATGGACATTGAGCGGCTTTCCCGTCCTCAGGAATTCCCCATAGTATGCGACGAAGTCCCATTCAAGGAACTGCATGAGTAGTTTGTCACGGACCGACTGCGGGCTCGACCGAACGAGCCATTTCCGAGCAACCGTCGTCAAAGTGTACGTTTCGCCGTTGCTCCGAAGGTACCTCGCGCCCACGAGAGCATTCAATAACTTCTTCGTCGCGGCCGGATGCGTCTCGCACCGCTTCGAGACTTCCTCTGCGGTGAGAGCCTCCAAGGCGAGCGCTTCGAAGACCTCCGCTTGGACGCCCAACATGATGGTGCGCGCCAATGTGTAGGCCACTTGGGTGTTCCAGAAGGGGAGCCGGTAACAGACCGAGCTTCATCAGGATCCTCTCGATGATGTTCTCAGGAATCGGACCCAGCCTCATGAAGCCGACTCCCTTGGAAAGATCCTCATGATGCACCGACGAGTAGCACGTGACGCGTTGGGGATGCTATCCGCCCCCGAACTCTGGCGCAAACACCTCGTTGAAATCAAAAAAAATAGAAACGCCAATGAGCGAGCGCGCCGATTCAGCGCGCCATTAGCGCTCGGTCCGAAACATTGTCGCGGGCTCCACCGCCTGTGGTACGCGGTGCGCCCTGATCGTCCGGATGGACTCGAGAAAGCGTTCGAGAGCTTTCTTGATCTCGGCGATCCGCTCTTCACCTTCCACGACTTGATCGGTGAATGCCAGGAAGGCCTTGACGGTCTCGTCGGAAACCTCTCCCTTTTCTTCAACCTCGGCGCACGCCGTGTTCAACAGCGTCGTCCCGGCGGCGCCGATAAATAACTCTCTGCGACTGATCAATTCCATGTGAAGTCCTCCGAAGGATCAACCCAAAGCTGGATGTCGTTCGTGCCACGTAGTGGCCTGTTCATAGGCACGCGCCAGTTGAAGAATCCCGCTTTCGTCGAACGCACCACCGACAAACTGGATGGCCATCGGTAGCCCCCCCTTCGTAAATCCGCAGGGGACGGAAACCGCAGGAACGCCGACCAGGTTCGAGAACAGACTGATCCTCGGATGCAGAGCGCTGTCGGGGTCCTCGGGGTCGGTGCGCCGGGTACGGTAGATGACCCCGGACGTTTCCGATGCATCGGCGTCCCAGGCCGTCCCCATCCAGGCCGGCGTCACGAGCGCTGAATAACGGTCGAACAACTCGCTTGCATACTGCATCATCTCGACCCGAATCCTCTGCGCCTTTACATAGTCGATTGCAGGAACCATGCGGGCAGCGGCCCACCTGTTGATGTGATCCTTCCTGAGCAATTCGTTGACTCTCGGCGACTCGATCAGGGGCTCGAAGTAGCTGGCCTCTTCGATGCCGACCAACCGTGAGACCTCGCTGTACGGAAGATCCCTGAGCTCCGTTTCTTCGAGGACGAGCCCGAGGCTTTCCAGGACCTCCAGAGGGGCATTGAGTATCTGTCTCAACTCAGGGTCCTCGGGCATGTCGAACTCGTCGCGTAGGACCCCGATCTTTTTCCCGTGGATCCCCGCTTGCGGCGGGATTTCGAACGGAGCATCCACCGCCGTCGGGTCGAGAGGATCCGCTCCCATGACGTGCCGGAGCACGGTGGCGCAATCGTCGACGTAGCGACACATGGGACCGGGCTTGTCCATCGTCCAGCCGGCCACCATTACGCCGTATCGGCTCACGCGCCCGTAGGTCGGGCGCAGTCCGACAACCCCATTGACGCTTGCAGGCGAAATGATCGACCCCTCGGTCTCGGTCCCCATCGAGAACCCGACCAACCCTGCCGCCGTGGCCGCACCGGGTCCCGCCGAGGAACCACTGCTGGAGCGACTCGTATCCCAGGGACACCGGGTGGTACCGCGGAACCATTTGGCGCCATAGGCCAGCTCACCGGTCGCAAGCTTCGCGATGAGCACAGCCCCGGCGTCATATAGCTTCCGCACCACCGTGGCGTCGTAGTCAAACGTCTGCCCGCCAAACGCGGGCGATCCCCATTGCGTCGGTATCCCGTTGGTGGCAAACAGATCCTTTACACCCCACGGGATTCCGTGCAGCGGTCCGCGGTAGCGGCCACTCATGATCTCCGCTTCCGCGGCGCGTGCTTGCTGGACGGCCAATTCCTCGGTCAGCGTGACGACCGCGAGAAGTTGTGGGTCGAGTTTCTTGGCTTGATCGATGTAGGCAGCTGTCAACTCGAGCGGAGAGATCTCCCGGCTGCGTATCATCCGGCCCAACTCGGCCACCGAGCCAAAGAGAATGGCTTCTTCCATAACGTCAGATGGGTGCGGCGACGCCGCAACGGGCAGGGTTCCCGTGCCCCGTCCGTCCCAACCCGGTTTGCGCCTTCCCTCGCAGTAACCCATTATACGTTTCGGCCGCCACAAGAGGGCGGTTGATTCACGAGGGGGCGGGACATGAACAGGAACAGGCGAGATTTTCTAGAAACCGCGGGCAGGGTTGTTCTCGGACTTGCTGCCTTCAGCCGCAGTTCTGTCGCCAAGAGCGTCAGACGTCCCAACGTTGTTTTTATCATGACCGACGACCAAGGCACACTCGACGCCAACTGCTTCGGGTCGACGGACCTTCATACGCCGGCTATCGACAAGATCGCAGTCAGCGGTGTGCGTTTCACCCAAGCCTACGCACATACGGTCTGTTGTCCCGCCCGGGCCATGCTCATGACCGGCCGGCATCCGCAACGATCGAATGTGAACTCGTGGACACAGGGAAGGACGTACGGTCCAGCGCTACGAAATATGTTCCTGAGCGAGGTCACTATCGCCGAGGTCCTCCAGGCGGCTGGTTACCATACGGGGCTTTTCGGAAAGTGGCATTTGGGCGCGCATCCAGATTACGGGCCGACGAAGCAGGGCTTCGAGGAGTTCTTCGGCATCCGTGACGGATTCATCGACAACTATGTTCACTATCAGCTGCACGGCGCCGGTTTTCACGATCTCTACGAAGGAACCAAAGAAGTGTTTCATCGTGACCACTATTTCCCCGACCTGATGACCGAACGCGCGCTTTCATTCATCGAGAGGAACCAGGACGTTCCATTTTTTCTCTATTTTGCGCTCAACATCCCGCACTACCCCGAGCAGTCTCTAGCTCGCCACGGCGAACGATACGAGCATCTACCTGAGCCTCGGAGGTCGTACGCGTCGATGATTTCGACGACCGATGAGTACATAGGCCGCGTGCTGACGCAGCTTGAGGCGCTGGAACTTCTGAACGACACGATCATCGTTTTTATGAGTGACAATGGACACTCAGACGAGGATCTCCGGATCACTGTTGACGGTCACCTGAGCGGGTACCCACGCGGCCACGACTACGGCGCCCATGGCGGTGGCGGCAACACCGGGCCGTGGATTGGCGCGAAGGGCAGCTTCCTCGAAGGAGGTATTCGCGTTCCTGGTATTCTGAGCTATCCTGGGAAGCTTCCGAGGGGGATTGTCCGCGACCAGGCTGTCACGGTCATGGACTGGTATCCAACGGTTCTCGAGCTCTGTGGCGTGAAGGTTCCCGCCGGCGTCGAGTTGGATGGCCACAGCGTCCTGCCTTTGGTTGAGGACCAAACAGCTTCGAGCCTGTACTCCGTGATGCACTGGCAGTGGCAGCAGTCGTGGATGGTCCGCGAGGCCAACTGGAAGCTCATCGTGGACGACAGATACGCGCTCCGCCGCAAGTTGCTGGACGCCGTTCACCTAGCGAATCTGGCCGACGAGCAGCCTGAGCGTAGGAACTACGCGCATGAGCGGCCCGACATCGTCGAACGGCTGGATCGAATTCACAAAGAGTGGGAGCAGGAGGTGACGCCCAAGAACGTGCCGGAGCTTGGATAACCGAAAAGGGAGGAGTTTGATGGAAAGGCCCATACGAATCGCAACCATTGCCGGCTCACCGCGGCCGGCGAACAACACCGCAAAGGCGCTCGCCCTCGTCGAAAAGGAGCTCGAGACCCACCCGAAGGTCCAGGTCGTGTCTCTGACGCCGTTTTCGCTGAACCTGCCATTTCCCGGGATGTCCGGCGACTTTCCGGGTCAGACGCAGCTGCATGACGCAGTGCGCGACGCCACCGCCGTTGTCTTCGCGACGCCCGAATACCACGGGAGCTTCTCTGCCTTGACCAAGCTGGCCATCGAGAACCTCGGCTTTCCCTCCGTGCTGTCAGGAAAGCCCATCGGCCTCCTCGGTGTTGCTTCGGGACAGATCGGTGCGATCAAGGCGCTGGAGCACTTACGGAGCGTCTGCTCCCACGTCGGGGCAATCGTGCTTCCAGGGCCGGTTTCGGTGGCGGGAGTGCACAAGGTTTTCGACGAGCAGGGAAACTGCCTCGACCCTGGCGTCGAGAAGCGGCTCCGCGGGCTGGCGACCAGCGTGGTGCACTACATCGAAGACAACCTCTGCCCGAGAGTGGCTCTGGAACAAATGGTGCGCGAAGAAGCCCGCTTGGCTTGACTAGAAGTACGCTCGCCGCCTGTCCGCCGGACTCGCTGGAGCGTAATTATCTTGCTGCGAGGGCGAGCGCCGCCTCGTTCGAGGGCACCGCCTCGGAGTTGGGCATACGCTACGAGGGCGGAACGCTACGGTTTCAGGCCGAATAGTCGGGCGTAGTGGCCGTAGGCTCGGGGAGCATCGAACTTCGTCCGTAGATCGTCGAGCTTGATTTCTGCAGTGCTTTCCGTATTCTGCGCGTGTTGGAGTCATTGTTATGCCGCGACTCACCGCGTTTGGAGTTCTGTTGGCGTGGGCAGCCTGTACGACGTCGCCGCCGGAGGCGCCTGCCGAGCCCGACCGGCCCAATGTTCTCGTAATCTTCTACGATCAATACCGCCCTGACATCATCGGGGCCTACGGCGGGAAGAACATCACCACGCCGAACCTCGATCGCCTCGCCGAAGATGGCGTGCTGTTCACCAACGCGCTCTCGACAACTCCGGTGTGTACTCCATATCGCGGCATGATCATGACCGGACGTTACCCGACACACACCGGAATCATGCTGAACTTTCTCGAGGCCAACACATCGCAAACGAATATCGCCGATGTGTTCTCGGCAAGCGGCTATCGCACCGCGTTCATGGGCAAGTGGCATCTTGCCGCGGGCAGCCACAAGATGGCGTGGGTCGGACAAGAACAAGGCTCGAGGGAGCACGCGCAGCCTTACGTCGAGGAGAATCCCCACTATAACTTCGTGCCTCCCGGACCCGCCCGACTCGGTTTCGAGGACTGGGCCGCGTTCAACTTCCACGTCGATTTCCTCGCCGCCCCGTACTACCGCAACGAGCGTGAGAAGCTCATCATGGACGGCTACGAATCGGACGCGTTGACCGACATGGCGATCGACTACATGGAGGAAGCACGACTGGCCGACGCACCGTTTTTCATCATGGTCGCGCCGCATCCGCCCCACTCGCCCTTCGATCGGCTGCCCGAAGGCTACCTCGAACAGGTGCCCGAGACGCTTCACTGGGACGACAACGTGCCGGAGGAAATGCAGACTGGGAAAAACCTAGAGGAAGCCCGCGCGTACTACGCGATGGCGAAAAACGCGGACGACAACATGGGGCGCATGCTCGACTATCTCGACGAGTCCGGATTGACCGACGACACGATCATCGTCTTTACGTCCGATCACGGCTCGATGCTCGGAAGCCACGGACGCCGCAGCAAGATGGTCCCTTACGACGAGGCGGTACAGGTGCCGCTTCTCATGCGTTGGCCGGGCCGGTTGACGTCGGGCTCTCGTACCGACACGCTCCAGACGCCTCTCGACCACATGCCGACGCTCATCGCGATGGCAGGCCTCGAGGTGCCGGACGGACTGGACGGGATCGACCTCAGCCACGAGCTACTCGACGGCAGCTCCGTCGAGCGCGCGGCAGTATTAATGAGCAACTACACGGCGCACTTGGACTACTTCATGACTGCGACCCAGCCCGGTGCCCACTGGCCGGAGTGGCGCGGAGTGAAGTCGAAGCAATACACCTACGCGCGATGGATCACGGGAGAGACCGAGCTTTACGACGATCTGGCCGATCCCGAGCAATTGAACGACTTGAGCGACGACCCGGCCCACGCGGCCGAGGTGGAAGAGCTGGAGGCGACGCTTCAGAAACTCCTCGCCGAAGCGCACGACGAGTTCTTGCCCGGAAATGCCTTCGTCGATTGGGTCGATCGGGAGCGCAACATTATTAAGACAGGCCTCGGACCCGTCGCGCCATAACCGTGGCGCTCCCTCGCCTCTGCTCTACGAGAACATTCTGTCTCTCGTGAAGAGGCACAGAGGGTATCGCGACCCGTACCGCATTTCGGAGGACTAGTCCGTCTCGCGCGCCAGTCCTGTCCGCAGGATCTCCTCGACCTCGTCGGGATCGAAGTAGAACGGACCCATGCCACCCTTATAAATGATGCGGCCGTCGGTGCCGACGACGTAGAGTCGCTCCGGCCACGCCGCGTAGCACGCCATCGCTGTGTTGTCGATGTCGTCGAGCAGCGTTTCCGTCTCGACATCCATCTGGTCGACGAAGGCGCGTGCGAGCTCCCTGCGCTCTTCGGTGGTCGTGGGCTGGGTGTAGACGACGCCACTCTCCTCGTTGGACTCCATCTGCCACTCGTCGTCGGGATGGGCTTCTTTGATGTACACGATGACGAAGTTCGCGACGTCGCTGTACTTCTTTTCCAGCTCTTCGATCTGCGCCAGCCTGGCGCGAAATGGTGGTCACGTGTAGCTACCGAACGTCAGCACGAGTGGTTTGTCGGCGTAGAGATCCGAGATGCGACGCATCTGCCCACCCTCGGTCGCAAGTAGCTCGACATTTGGGGCCAAATCCCCAACCCGGAGCGACCCCTCGGAACGGATGTCGTACTCGTTGATACGGATCCAGGCGCGTTTCTGGGCTTCCATGAACCCCCAACCGCCAAGAGCCGCGACGATCAGCACCGCCAAAATGGCTCCAATCCACTTCTTCATCGCATCCTCCTACCTGATGGCTAGCGGCCGGCCGAGCGATTTTAAACGAAACGCACAGCCAGCTCCTCGGCCTCTTCGCCAATGCGTGGTCGCCTGTTTCTATCCTTGCCTGTTCACGAAGTCGGTGTTTTCGGTATCGGTGGTCGGATGCGCGGGACCCGATTCGCCTCGATGGCGCGGTTGAGCTCGGCGATCTCGCCACTGATGACGGCCTTCAGACCATCGAGCCGCTCGTTCAACTCTTTCGACATGGACGCGATCTGCGCATGTCGTTGGGCGCTCGGCGCTTCCGTGTATGGGTCGAGGGCGCGATAAAGACGCATCAGTCGTTGGCGCAAGGGTCTGGTTGCGCCACCAAAGCGTGTCCGTCCCTCGTCGTGTGAGAGCAAGCGCTCGAGCTCCGACACGCTCGTTTTCGCCGCCGAGAACGCGGTCACGACCGTCTCGGGCGCGTCGTCGAGTGTCGCTTCGAGCCCCTCGAGCTGTTCGGTCAAGCCAGCGGCTTGCTCGTGCGCTTCGTGCATTTCCGAAATGAGCCGGCGAAGCTCGAGAAGAGCATCGAGATGCGCTCGGCGATCGGCGTCGCTCGCGCGCACGTTCGGATCGTCGGTCACGATGACCGTGCGCTCGGCCGACTCGGAGCCCGCCTCGACCCGCACCGTGTAGGTACCGGGAAAGACTCTTGGTCTGAGCCGATTCATCGCCTCGAGGTTTCCATTCTGCCTACTGGCTTTGAGACGAGGAGGTGGATTGTTGGAGCCCTCCGTGGGCTCGACCCGGATCGCTCCGTCATATCTCAGATCCCAGTTGGTCCGGTTGAGCCCTATGTGGTTCGAGCCTTCGATTGTACGGACGACCTGGCCGGTGGCGTCGGTCACGGTGACTTTCACCGCCTCGGGTTCGCTCAAATAGTAGTGGACGAGCGCGCCCTGCGGCGGGTTCTCGGCGAGAAACACCTTGTGGCCGGGGTTGGTTTTGTAGTGGAAGCTGCGGTAGTTGATCGCGTCCCGAATGGGAAAGACATGAAGCTTCGCCGCAAGCACCGCGTCGCTCAGATTCTCGAGCGGCTTCATGTCGTCGAGGACCCAGATGCTGCGGCCGTGTGTTCCTAGAATGAGGTCGTTGTCGCGCGGATGGATCGCGATGTCGTCGACCGGTACCCGGGGAAAGCTCCCGCGCATCTCGTGCCACAGGTCGCCGCCGTCGAAAGAAACGTACACCCCCCGCTCGCCCCCGGCAAACAAGAGCGCGCCGTTTCCAGGGTGCTCGCGGATGACGTTCAGCGTGTGGCCTTCGGGGATACCTTTGGTGATGCGTCGCCACGTTTTACCGTAGTCGTCGCTCGCGAGCGCGTAAGTGGTGAAATCGTCGTTGCGGTGGCCGTCGAGGGTAGCATAGACGCGCCCTTCCGCATGCTGGGATGAAACGACACGGGTGACGTAGGTTTCTTCGTCTCCGCCGGGCAAGTTGGCCGCGACGTTGTTCCAGCTTTCACCACCGTCTCGTGAGACTTGAATGTTGCCGTCATCTGTTCCCACGTAGAGCAGGCCTTGAACGAGAGGAGACTCACTGATGGTTGTGATTTGCCCGTAAGTCGAGATGCCGTCGTTCCGGGACAGGGTGTCGTCGTTCAGCATGACGCTCATGATTGGCAGTTCGTCGCGATCGCGGTTCTTGGACAAGTCGACGGTACGAGTCCATTCGTCGCCGCGATTCGTCGATTTGAACAGTCGATTGCCGCCGTAATAGATCGTTTTCGAATCGTGGGGCGAAATAGCAACGGGACTGTTCCAGTCGAACCGGTAGCGGTTCTCACCTTCACCGGGCTCGGGCCGGATCGTCTTGGTCTCGAGCGAGCGCGTATCGAGGCGGCGCAAGACTCCGTTCTGCGACTCGACGTAGATCGTCGTCGCGTCGTTGGGATCGACTTGGGTGTAGAAGCCGTCGTCGCCGCCGACGCTGAACCAATCTTCGTTGGAGATGCCTTGCTGGTGGCGGGTTCTAACCGGTCCTCCCCAGCTACCGTTGTCCTGAAGACCGCCGTAGATATTGTAGGGGGTCTCCATGTCGTAACCGATCTCGTAGAACTGTCCTAACGCGAGGGTGTTCACGAAATCCCAGGTGAGACCGCGATCGTAGGAGTAGTGGATGCCTCCGTCCGAGCCCAGGAGCACGTGGTCCGAATCGCGCGGGTTGATCCAAAGAGCATGGTGGTCACCGTGGATGCGGGTGACGCGATCGGTGACGAAGGTTCTTCCGCCATCCTCGGAGTTGTACATCGGGCCACCGGGCACCCAGATGCGCTGATCGTTGAGGGGATCGATGTGAATCTGGCTGTAGTACATCGGGCGCGGGTTGGTATCGCTCATCTTCTTCCACGTTTCGCCCTTGTCTTCCGAACGAAAGATGCCACCCTCGGCGTTCTGGACGATCGCATAGACGATGCGGGGGTCTTTGCGATAGATATCGATGCCGATCCGGCCGGTATCGCCTTCAGGGAGGCCCTTAGCGAGCTTCGTCCACGTCGTGGCGCCGTCGGTCGTCTTGTACAGGCCGCTTTCGGGACCACCGCCGTTGAAACCGAACGCGCGTCGGCGCCTCTGGTAGGCCGCGGCGTAGAGCGTGTCCGGACTTTCGGGATCCATCGCGAGGTCGACGAAGCCGGTGTTCTCGCTGATGAACTTGGTATTTTTCCAGGTCTTGCCGCCATCGGTCGTCTTGAAGAGGCCCCGTTGCTCGTTCGGCCCCCAGAGATGCCCGAGCGCTGCAACGTAGACGATGTCGGGATTCGTAGGGTGGATGCGCACCCGTCCGATATGGTGGGTGTCCTCGAGTCCCATGTTCGTCCACGTTGCGCCACCGTCCGTCGACTTGTAGACGCCGTCGCCCCATGAGGAGCTTTGGCGGTTCGCGGGCTCTCCGGTGCCGGCCCAAACGATCGAAGGATCGGACGGCGCGACCGCGATATCGCCGACGCTCGATACCGGTTGGTCGTCGAAAATCGACTCCCAGGTGGTACCGTTGTTTGTCGTTTTCCAAATTCCGGCGGACGCCGTCGCCACGAACGCCACCTTCGGCTTCGACTCGACGACCGCGAAATCGTTGATGCGGCCGCCCATAATCGCCGGGCCGATATTGCGCCATTCGAGGTTGTCGAGTACGGAATCAACGGCGTCGTTCCCGAATGCGGTTGACGCGCTTGCGGTGAGGGCCAGGAACGCGAGGAGAAAAAAGCGTCTCATGCTATGTACCTCCCAGATTGGGGCATCCTACCCGACGCGATACGAGAATGTACATGAAGCTTCTGCTGCCGCTCCTGATGACGACCAGTCTTGCCGCCCTCGCCCACCTCTGCTATCGTCCCGGAGTTCGAACGACTCGCATCGACCCCATTCGAGCGCGGAGGTTCTCATGTCACGACGGACTATCACGGGCGTCCTTTCGATTCTCCTTGCCTTGACCGGCACCACTCGCTCGAGCCTCGCTCAGGACATCGCACCCGAGCACTACGGAGAGCTGAAATACCGCCACATCGGCCCGGTGGGCAATCGCGTCATCTCGGTGGTCGGCATCCCCGGCGATGATTTGATCTATTACGCCGGCGCGGCTTCGGGAGGCATCTGGAAGACGGAAGACGGCGGAATCAACTGGGAGCCCATCTTCGACGACAAGCCGGTCCATGCCATCGGCTCGCTCGCCATCGCCCCTTCCGATCCCAACATCGTCTGGGCCGGCACCGGTGAGACCTTCATTCGCTCGAACGTCTCGCTGGGAAACGGCGTCTGGCAATCTACCGATGCGGGCAAGAACTGGACATACATGGGGCTCGAGGGTACCGGCCGTATAGGACGCGTCATCATCCACCCCCAGAACCCCGACATCGTCTATGCCGCCGCATTGGGCCATGCTTATGGCCCTCAGCAAGAGCGCGGCATCTATCGCACCCAAGACGGAGGCGAGAATTGGGAGCAGGTTCTCTTCGCCGACGAGAACACCGGGGCGGGCGATCTGATCATGGACCCGAACAACCCTCGCATCCTTTTCGCGGGCATGTGGCAGATTGAGATCAAGACATGGAAGCGACGCAGCGGTGGCCCCGGCAGCGCCATCTACGTATCACGCGACAGCGGTGACACCTGGAAACGTCTCGAAGGGCAGGGTCTTCCCAAAGGGGCGGTGGGAAAGATAGGGCTCTGCATGACAGCGGCAGACTCCGATCGCATCTACGCCCTCATCGAGATGCCCGACGGGGTTCCCTGGGAAGGCGAAGGCACGGAAAAAGGCGAGCTCTGGCGCTCAGATGATGGAGGAAGAAACTGGAAGCTCGTCTCTTACGACCGGAACCTTGCTGGTCGCAGCGCCTACTACACCCGCTGCATGGTCGCCCCCGATGACGCCGATGAGGCTTATTTCCTGGCCGCTCCGTTCAGCCGCACTCGAGATGGCGGCCCCACGACGGAGCGGGCAAGCTCTTCCGGCTCGGGTGGGTTCGCCGCTCCGGGGGGCGATCACCACGATGGTTGGATCGATCCTACGGATGGCGCGCGCATGATCGTCAGCCACGACGGTGGATTATCCATTTCGGAAAATCGCAGCAAGTCCTGGCTTCGCGTTCAGCTTCCGATCGCTCAGATGTATCACGTGTCCGTCGACATGCGCGTTCCCTACTACGTCTACGGTAATCGACAGGACGGGCCGTCGACGCGGGGCCCCAGCAACAGTCGCACCTTGGGCGGTCGTCCTGCAGGGGGCATAACGCGCGGGATGTGGCATTCGGTGGGCGGCGGGGAAAGCGGGTTCGCCACACCGGATCCCGTGGACCCGGACATCATCTGGTCGAGCGCCTCCGGCGTGGGTGCCGTGGGTGGCATCATGGTCCGCTATCAGGAAAGCAACCGGCAGCACCGGCAGGTCGAAATCTGGCCGGAAAGCACCGTGGGTTGGGAGGCGGCTGAAGTCAAGTACCGATTCCAGTGGACCTTCCCAGTGCTCATCTCACCGCACGATCACAACACCGTCTACGCCACGAGTCAGCACCTGCACCGCACGACGAACGGCGGCCAGAGCTGGGAGGTCATCAGCCCGGATCTGACGACCGACGATCCGGACAAACAAGGCATCTCCGGCGGGATCACGCCCGAGAACGTCGGCGTCGAGTACTGTTGCGTCATCTACGCTTTCGACGAGTCGCCCTCGCAGCAAGGCGTCTTCTGGGCGGGCTCGAGCGATGGCCTCGTGCACGTGAGTCGTGACGGCGGCGCCAACTGGACGAACGTCACCTCAAACATCCCGGATCTTCCGCCGCTCGGAACAGTGCGAAACATCGACGCCTCCAAGTGGGATCCGGGGAAGGCCTATATCACCGTCGATTTTCATGAGGTGGGCCAGTTCGAGCCCTACGTCTATAAGACGGAGGACTACGGCGCCAGCTGGACGAAGCTCACCAACGGGATCGACGATTTCGTCCTGAGCTATGCACGGAACATTCGCGAGGATCCGGTGCGGCCGGGCCTCCTCTATCTGGGCACAGAGAACAAACTCTATGTTTCGTTCGACGACGGCGCCAATTGGCAGTCGTTTCAGAACAACCTGCCCGCCACGCCGATGTATTGGATCGAGGTACAGGAGCATTTCAACGATCTCGTGATAGGAACCTATGGACGCGGCTTCTGGATCCTCGACGACATCACGCCGCTGCAGCAGCTCACCGCCGAGGTCACCGCCTCAGAGGCGCATCTGTTCGAGCCTCGCCAGGCTTACCGGTTCCGACCCATTACCACCCCCATGAGAAACGCGAGTGACTTGACGGCCGGGGAGAACCCCTCCTACGGGGCCTCGCTCAACTTTTGGTTGAAGGAAGAGGCGGAGGAGGACGTCGAGGTCAAGCTCATCATCAAGAACCAGGCGGGCGAGACGGTGCGCTCGCTCGATGGCACGAAGGAAGCCGGCATCAATCGCGTCTGGTGGGACCTGCGCGGTGAGCGCAGCACCGAGATCAAGCTGCGCACCAAACCCATTTTCGCTGATTGGCTAGAGCTGAACGATGAAGGAACTCGGTCTCATCCCGCAGGGCGCATCTCGGTTCTCCATCCCCCTGGCAACTACAACGTGACACTTCAAGTGGGCGAGGACGAATATACGCAGAACTTGGAGGTGGTGAAGGATCCCCATTCCGCTGGCACCAAAGAAGACATCCGATTGCAGACGGAAATGCTGCTCGAGCTTCGCGAGAATATGAACGCGGTGGCCGAGTCCATCAATCGACTCGAGTGGGTTCGCCGCCAGCTCGGACACCTGCAGGAAGTGGCGAGCGAACTGGGGGTCGATGCGGAAGCAATGGTCGAGAGCGCGGAGGAGCTGGCTGGCACCTTCGTCACGCTCGAAGGGAAGATGCTTCAGCTCAGGGCAACCGGCACCGGCCAGGACTTCGCCCGTTGGCCGGCCATGCTGGTGGGGAAACTATCCTACCTGGCGAGCGCCGTCTCGACGGCCGACTTCCGGCCAACCGATCAACATCACGAGGTACACGAAGAGTTGAAACAGAGCCTTCTCGAGTACCAGCAAGAGCTCGAAGGGCTGCTTACGAACGAGCTTCCCGCATTCAATCATACGCTCGACGAGAACGGCCTACCGCGAATCGTCGTGGGTGGGGAGCCAACCTTGCCTTAGGGCCGGCGCAAAAAAAAAGTTCATGCTCACCAGGCTATCCCGTAGTCTTCGCCTTGGTTGCTCGCGCCGCCCCACATCGTTCCATGTTTCAAGTCGAAGAAAATGGCGTTGATGGGACCTGAGGTCCTCGTTTGAAAATCGAGCTCGTAGCCCATCGCCGCCAATTCCTCCCGCACCCATGGAGGGACGGACTCATTGAGCAGCAAACGTCCCGGCTGAGATTCGTGGGCACCGAAAGAGCTCTGCATCTGATAGCTGTTGAAGTTCGCCGCTTCCGCCGCCTGCTGGACGTTCATGCCGAACTCCACCACGTTGAGGAAGAACTGAAGGAGATTCTGATCCTGCGAATCGCCGCCTTGCACTGCGAATGAGAGAAAAGGTTTCCCGTCCTTGAGGGCGAGACTCGGTGTCAAGGTGGCGCGCGGTCGCTTTCCCGGCTCGAGGACGTTGTAGGGGTTGATGCGCGGGTCGAGCACGAAGCTCTGCATCCGCTGGCTCATACCGATGCCGGTCCGCCCGGCGATACAGGCAGGGTTCCATCCACCACTCGGTGTGACCGAGACCACCCAGCCTTCCTCGTCGGCGGCTTGAATGGAAGTCGTGCCAGCGTAGAAGCCTTCCTCGAAAAGCTGTTCGTCTTCCTCCGTGGCCAGCGGTTTGCTCTTCCAGGCATCGAGGTAGTCGAGGTAGGGATTCGTACCGCCCTGGTGCGGGTAGGGGTCCCCTGGCTTCGCGTCGACATCGTTCTTCTCCCAGTCGATGAGCTTTCTTCTTTCTGCCGCATACTCCTTCGAGAGTAGTCCTTCGATAGGCTCCTTGGGAGCGAAGTACGGATCGCCATAGTAGAAATCCAGGTCGGCGAAAGCGAGACTCATCGCCTGATAGAGCGCGTGTATGTAGCGGCTCGAGTTGTAGCCCATGGACTTCACGTCGATGCCTTCGAGGATGTTGAGCGTTTGATTCAACACCGGTCCCTGGACCCAATGAGTGAGCTTGTAGACTTCGATGTCTTTGTAGGTCGTCATGACCGGCTCTTCGATGTGGACTTTCCATTCGGCCAGGTCTTCCTTGGTATGCAGCCCGCCCTGCTCTTGCGAGCCTCGGGTGAACTCCTCGGCGATGTCCCCCTGATAGAAGCGCTCGTAGGCGGCATAGATCGCTTCTTTGCGCGAGGCGCCTTCGGCGCGGGCTTTCTGCTCAGTCTCGACGAGCTTTTCGAGAGTTGCCTTCAAATCAAGCTGCCGGAAGACCTCGCCCGGGTAAGGAGCTTCCCTCTCCTCGCCCAGGTGCGTCAAAAAGATTTCGCGTGAGTACGGCCACTCCCGAATGCGATCCTTCTCCTGCTCGATGTCGTCCGCAAGCTGGGTTTCGATCGCGTAGCCGTTCGCCATTTCTATGGACGGGCCGAGAACGTCTTTCAAGCTCAAGGTGCCGTACTCGGCCAGCATCACCATGAGCCCTCCAGGGGTTCCTGGCGTCACGGCCGCGAGCGGACCGTGGGCGGGCGGATAGTCCATGCCCTTGCTCTTGAAGAATTCGGGCGTTGCACCCGTGGGCGCGATCCCGAGAGCGTTGATGCCAATGACCTTCTTTTCCCCGGGATTGTAGATGAGGGCCTGCGTCTCCCCGCCCCAGCTGAGCGCATCGTACATAGTGGCGGTGGCGCCGAGCATGGCGCAGGCCGCGTCGACCGCGTTGCCATTTTTCTGGAACATCATCGCGCCCGCGGTGGCGCCGAGAGGCTTTCCGGTGATCGCCACCCAGTGCCGGCCGTGCAGCACGGGTTTTTGAGTTCGCTGGGCCGCTACTGTCCCGGCGAGAGCTAGTAAGACCGCTGTGAGCCCAAAGAGCTTCCTCGAATACATCGCGCCCTCCTCAGAGAATGCATTGTCTCCGCACTCGCGACGCGAGGCAAATCTTGCCGATTCGGCAAAGGCCGTGAGTTGCTTATTATTTACATTTTTCCACCAATATCGTTTGCATTTATCCTTAATAAGAATCATAAAGCGTCAGTACACGACCCTTTTGATGAGGAGCTTCGACATGTTTCGATTCAACCTGGCAGCCGCAGCACTCGTTGGGATGACACTCGTCGGATGTGGCAAGTCCGACCCCGCCAAGGACGGTGACGCCCAGAAGGTCATCGGCATCACCATCATGACCGCGAAGAATCCGTTCTTCGTTCAACTCGCCGACGCGGCGAAGGCCGAAGCGGAAAAGAACGGATTCAGGGCCATCATCCGTGACGGCGCCAACGACGCCGACAAGCAGGCCTCGCAGATTCAGGATTTCATCGAGCAAGGTGTCGACGCGATTCTGCTCACGCCCTGCAACGCTCAGCTTGCCGGAGCCGCCGTTCGGGAGGCGAATAGGGCCGGCATTCCGGTTTTCACCGCCGACACCGGCGTGATCGACGAGAAAGCACAGATCGTTTGCCACATCGCCACCGACAACTACGCCGGCGGCAAACAGGCCGGCGTCGCGATGATCGAGGCGCTGGGCGGCAAAGGCGGCAAGATCCTTATCCTTGACTACAAGGTGGCCCAGTCCTGCCTGCAGCGCGTCAAGGGTTTCAAGGAAGTGGTCGATGACCACAACAGTAAGAACCCATCGTCAAGGATCGTGATCGTCGCCGAACTGCCCGGGGAAGCGTCGCGTGATCCCAGTTCCAAGGCGGCGGCCGACGTGCTGGAAAAGAACAAGGATCTGGTGGGTGTCTTCGCCATCAACGATCCGTCGGCGCTCGGTGCCG
Source organism: Candidatus Marinacidobacterales bacterium (assembly GCA_965247365.1). Lineage (GTDB taxonomy): Bacteria > Acidobacteriota > Vicinamibacteria > Marinacidobacterales > SMYC01 > CBDFHB01. The sequence goes on along the minus strand of CBDFHB010000002.1, from coordinate 4,738,185 downwards.
TAGCCGCGATCGAAGCGGCCGGTTTGCAGAAGCAGGTCAAAGTCATCGGCTTCGACGGTCAACGGATCGGCAAGGAAGCGATCAAGGAAGGCAAGATCTACGCCGACCCGATTCAGTTCCCCGAACAAATGGGCCGGATGTCGGTACAGAAGATGGTCGAGTTCTTCGGGGGCAAGCGACCGGAGAAGCAGATCCTGATTCCTACCGCCCTCTATCGTAAGGCCGATGCCGAGAAAGACCCTGACCTGAAATGATCGAGACGGCGCCAAAGTCCGACGCCCCGTTGCTGGAGATGGCGACCATCGTCAAGTCCTTCCCCGGTGTGCATGCGGTCAAGGGCGTGGGTCTGTCGCTTCGAAAAGGAGAGGTTTTGGCGCTGATCGGCGAGAACGGCGCCGGCAAGAGCACGCTGATCAAGGTGCTCAGCGGCGCCCATCGACCCGACAGCGGATCGATTCGGATTGCCGGTGAGTCGGTCGAGTTCGCCACGCCGCGCGCGTCGATGGAAGCTGGCGTCGGGATCATCTACCAGGAGTTCAATCTGGTGCCGTTTCTTTCGGCCGCGGAGAACATCTTTCTCGGCCGGGAAGTGATGCGCGGGCCGGTGATCGACAGGGCCGCCGAGCGGCGACAGGCCACCGCCCTTTTTGAGCGTATCGGCATGCGCATCGATCCCGAGACGCCCTGCCACATGCTCTCGATCGCCGAACAACAGGTCGTCGAGATCGCAAAGGCCTTGGCGACCGATGTACGCATCCTGGTGATGGACGAGCCGAGTGCGACCCTCACGCCGCAGGAAGTGGAGAAACTCTTCCAGATCATCCGCGGTCTGCAAGCCCAGGGCATCGGCATCGTGTACATCAGCCATCGTCTCGATGAAATTCCTGAAATTGCCGATCGCGTGATGGTGTTGCGCGACGGGGAACACGTGGAGACCCGGCCGATCGATCAGATCAATCGACGTCAGATGATCGAGCTGATGGTCGGCCGCACGGTGGAAAACGAATTTCCCCACCACGATCACTCCATCGGTGCCGTGCGACTTCGCGTCGAGGGATTGTCCGGCGGAGCCATGGTTCAGGATGTCAGCTTCACGGTCTCGGCCGGTGAGGTTCTCGGCATCACCGGGCTCGTGGGCGCCGGTCGGACAGAGACGGCACGGTTGCTGTTCGGCGCCGATCGGGCCGAGTCGGGCACTGTCACACTCGACGGAAAACCGCTGCACCTCAGCAGTCCGCGCGCCGCGATCCGTGCGGGGATTTGTTTGTTGACCGAAGACCGAAAGGGTCAGGGACTCGTCTTGATCCATTCCGTACGCGAAAACTTCGGCCTGCCGAATCTCGACCAGTTTGAACGCGGTCGTGTCTTGCAGCTGGCAAAGGAAAAGCAGGCGTTCGATGAGTTTGTCGAGCCGCTCCGGATCAAGATCTCCAGCGTCGAACAGCGTGCCGGGCAGCTCAGCGGCGGCACTCAGCAGAAGTTGGTGCTGGCGAAATGGCTGCAGAGGAACTGCGAAGTGATCGTGATCGACGAGCCCACGCGGGGTATTGATGTCGGCGCCAAATACGAAATCTACCTGTTGATCAATGAACTCGCCGCCGCCGGCAAAGCGATCGTGATGATCAGCTCGGAGCTGCCGGAGGTGCTCGGCATTGCCGATCGTGTGCTGGTCATGCGGCAGGGACGGGTCAGCGGCGAGATCGATGACCCGCAGAACGCGACGCAGGAACAGGTCATGGAACTAGCCGCCCATTGAGAATCGACGTGACCGAGTTCAAACATAGAGCGATGTTTTCCCGATTCATGGTCGACTACGGCATGATCGTGGTGCTCGGGATTCTGGTGGCCGTCTTCAGCGTGCTCACGATTGAGGATCAGCAGAGCGTCGGCGCCGCGGCCGGCGCCGAATTAGCCGAAAAGATCAAGGATGCAGACGGTCCCCAGACCGTCGTCATCGTAGCGCCGGGTGATCTGGGGACGTTGCTCATCGAGGAACTGACCGAGCAACTCGAAGGCACGCACCATAAAGTGATCGGCAAGGTGCAGGGCACACCGGCCGACGCAGTAGACCACTTTCAGGCGCTGGAAGAGGCCGGTGAGCAAGCCACGATCGTTGCGTGCACACCGCAAACGGCACGCTGGGCGCCGGTGGAGAAGCGCGCTCAACATGCGGCCATCGCCGGCAGCACGGTACTGACGCCCGATGAACACAAGTGGCCGACCGTTTTGACACGCGGCAACCTGCTCAACGTCGCTCAGCAGATTTCCATCATTGCCATCATCGCGATCGGCATGACGCTGGTCATCATCACCGCCGGCATCGATCTGTCGGTCGGGAGCCTGATCGCTCTGGCAGCGGTGACATCGATGATGCTGATCCGAGACGTCGCGGGTGCCGAAGACGCCACCATGACCGGCATGATCCTATGCGGCCTTGCCGGCGTCGTGGCGTGCGGTCTGATGGGACTGATCTCCGGTTTCTTCGTGGCCGCGTTTCGCTTGCCGGCGTTCATCGTGACGCTGGCGATGATGCTCATGGCACGGGGCTTGGCGATGATGCTGACGCGCGCCGAATCGATCAACGAAGTGCCCGATACGTTTGGCTGGCTCGGTGCCGGCCGCACCGTGGGCATTCCCAACTCTGTCATACTGATGTTTGTTCTGTACGGCGCGGCGCACTTCGTGATGTCGCGGACGAAGCTCGGTCGTCACATCTATGCCGTCGGCGGCAATGAAGAGGCAGCGAGACTTTCGGGCGTACCGGTGCAGCGCGTGTTGCTCATCGTCTACACTGCCTGCGGTCTGTTCGCGGGTCTTGGCGGCGTAATCATGGCCTCGAAGCATCAGGGCGTGGAACCGAACGTCGGGGCGATGGCCGAGCTGACCGTGATCGCGGCGGTGGTCGTCGGCGGCACGAGCTTGATGGGCGGCCAGGGCAAAATTTTCGGAACGCTGATCGGTGCATTCATCATCGCCGTGATCAAGAACGGCATGAACCAGGTCAACGTCTCTTCGTTCGCTCAGGATTTCGTACTCGGTGCCGTGATTCTCGGCGCGGTTCTCGCCGATCAGTGGCGGAAAGGTCAGGTGAACTGGCAGAACCTCAGGAGTCTGTTCGCGCGTTAACGTTGAAAGGAAAACGTTTCATGTCCGAACCCTACAGCTGCGAAAAACAATACATCGCCAACTTCGGCTATCCGGTCTGGGAGAACCCGACCGAGCACATGGTCAACGCTGCGTTTGAACACCACGGTCTCAGTTGGAAATACGTGACGTATGAAGTTCCCGCCGGCAATCTCAAGGCCGCCTTTGAAGGCGTCAAGGCGCTGGGCTACCGCGGCTTCAATTGCACGCTGCCGCACAAGGTGGCGATCATCGAACACCTCGACGGTCTCGGAAAGTCCGCCGAGGTGATGGGCGCGGTCAATTGCGTGGTGAATCGAGACGGCAAGTACATCGGCGAGAACACCGACGGCAAGGGCTTTCTCGAGTCGCTCACACCGGTGGTGGACCCGGCCGGCAAGAAGGTGCTGATCTTCGGCGCCGGCGGCGCGGCGCGGGCGGTATCGGTGGAGCTGGCGCTGTCCGGTGCGACGTCGATCACGATCGTCAATCGCTCGGTAGATCGCGGCAAGGAACTGGTCGAACTGATCAACAGCAAAACGCGGGCGCAGGCAACCTACGAGCCGTGGGAAGGCGACTACGCGATTCGGGGCGACGTCGACATCGTTGTCAACTCGACGTCGATCGGGCTGTTTCCGGACACTTCGCGCGTCGCCGTCGATGTTTCGACGCTTCGGGCGGACCTGGTGGTGGCCGACATCATTCCCAATCCGCCGAGGACGGCCTTCTTGACCGAGGCCGAGGCGGCCGGGTGCACCACGATCGACGGCATGGGGATGCTTGTGAACCAGGGGAAGATAGGGATCAAGTACTGGACCGGCGTGGAGCCGGATCCGTCGGCGATGCGAGCCGCTTTGGAAGATATCTTCGAGTAACTCTTCACTGCCGAGAGTATGCTCAAGACGTCGTTTTGTTCGGTGCTGGTATCCGGATGCGCGGGATCCGATTCGCCTCGACGGCGCGGTTGAGCTCGGCGATCTCGCCACTGAAGACGGCCTTCAGCCCATCGATACGCTCGTCCAGCTCTCTCGACATCGACGCGATCTGCGCCTGCCGTTGGGCGTTCGGCGCTTCCGTGTAAGTGTCGAGGATGCCGTAGAGACGCATCAGTCGTTGGTATAAAGGTCCGGTTGCGCCACCAAAGGAGAGCGTCCGTCCCTCGTCGCGCGAGAGCAAGCGATCGAGCTCCGACACGCTCGCTTTCGCCGCCGCGAACGCGGTCGTGACCGTCTCGGGCGCGTCGTCGAGTGCGGCTTCGAGCCCTTCGAGCTGTTCGGTCAAGGCAGCGGCTTGCTCGTGCGCTTCGTGCATTTCCGTAATGAGCCGGCGAAGCTCGAGAAGAGCATCGAGATGCGCTCGGCGATCGGCGTCGCTCACGCGCACGTTTGGATCGTCGGTCACGATGACCGTGCGCTCGGCCGACTCGGAGCCGGCCTCGACCCGCACCGTGTAGGTACCGGGAAGGACTCGCGGTCTGAGGAGATTGATCGCCTCGAGGTTTCCATTCTGCCTACCCTCTTCGAGACCCGCAGGTGGGTTGGAGCCCTCCGTGGGCTCGGTCAGGATCGCTTCGTCATATCTCAGATCCCAATTGGTGCGGTTGAGCCCTATCTGGTTCGAGCCTTCGATCGTACGGACGACCCGGCCGGTGGCGTCGGACACGGTGACTTTCACCGCCTCGGGTTCGCTCAAATAGTAGTGGATGGGCGCCTGCGGCGGGTTCTTGGCGAGAAACACCTTGTGGCCGGGGTGGCCTTTGTAGTGGAAGAGGCGGTAGTTGATCGCGTCCCGAATGGGAAAGACATGAAGCTTCGCCGCAAGCACCGCGTCGCTCAAATTCTCGAGCGGCTTGATGTCGTCGAGGACCCAGATGCTGCGGCCGTATGTCCCTAGAATGAGGTCGTTGTCGCGCGGATGGATCGCGATGTCGTCGACCGGCACCCGGGGAAAGCTCCCGCGCATCTCGTGCCATACCTCGCCGCCGTCGAAAGAAGCGTAGACCCCCCGCTCGCCCCCGGCAAACAAAAGCGCGCCGTTTTTCGGGTGCTCGCGGATGACGTTCAGCGTGTGGCCTTCGGGGATACCGGCGGTGATGCGTCGCCACGTTTCGCCGTAGTCGTCGCTCGCGAGCGCGTAAGTGGTGAAATCGTCGTTGCGGTGGCCGTCGAGGGTAGCATAGACGCGCCCCTCCGCATGGTGGGATGAAACGATTCGCGTGACGTGCGTTTCTTTGTGTGTGCCGTCTTTGTGGATGCCAGGGGGGACGCCGGGCAGGTTGGCCGCGACGTTGATCCAGGTTTCGCCATCGTCTCGTGAGACTTGAATATTGCCATCATCTGTTCCCACGTAGAGCAGGCCTTGAACGAGAGGAGACTCACTAATGGTTGTGATTGTCGAGGCGCCTCTCTTCCGCGACAGGCTGTCGTCGTTCAACGTTTCGCCCAGGTTCTTGGTCAAGTCGGCGGTACGAGTCCATTCGTCGCCCCGATTCGTCGACTTGAACAGCCGATTGCCGCCGTAATAGATCGTCTTCGAATCGTGGGGCGAAATAACGACGGGACTGTTCCAGTTGAAACGGTAGGGGGCCTCACCTTCATCGGGCTCGGGCCGGATCGTCTTGATCTCGAGGCGCCTCAGATTGAGTCGGCGCAAGACTCCGTTCTGCGACTCGAAGTAGATCGTCTTCGCGTCGTTGGGATCGACTTGGGTGTAGAAGCCGTCGTCGCCGCCGACGTGCCACCAATCTTCGTTGGAGATGCCTTGCTGGTGGCGGGTTCTAACCGGTCCTCCCCAGTTGGCGTTGTCCTGAAGACCGCCGTAGATATTGTAGGGGGTCTCCATGTCGTAACCGATCTCGTAGAACTGTCCTATCGCGATGGTGTTCACGAAATCCCAGGTGAGACCGCGATCGTAGGAGTAGTGGATGCCCCCGTCCGAGCCCAAGAGCAAGTGGTTCGAATCGCGCGGGTTGATCCAAAGAGCATGGTGGTCACCGTGGATGCGGGTGACGTGATCGGTGACGAAGGTTCGCCCGCCATCGTCAGAGTTGTACATGCTGGCACCGAACACCCAGATGCGCTGATCGTTGAGGGGATCGATGCGAATCTCGCTGTAATTCGACGGGCTCGGGTTGGTATCGCTCATCCTCTTCCACGTTTCGCCCTTGTCTTCCGAACGAAAGATGCCACCCTCGGCGTTCTGGATAATCGCGTAGACGATGCGGGGGTCTTTGCGATAGATATCGAGGCCGATCCGGCCGGTGTCGCCTTCAGGGAGGCCGGTGGTGAGCTTCGTCCACGTCACCCCGCCGTCGGTCGTCTTGTACAGGCCGCTTTCGGGACCCCCGCCGTTGGAGCCGCGCCTCTGGGAGGCCGCGGCGTAGAGCGTGTCCGGACTTTCGAGATCCATCGCGAGGTCGATGAAGCCTGTGTCCTGGCTGATGAACGTGGTATTCTTCCAGGTCTTGCCACCGTCCGTCGTCTTGAAGACGCCCCGTTGCTCGTTCGGTCCGCTGGAACCCCCGACCGCTGCTACATAGACGATGTCGGGATTTGTAGGGTGGATGTGCATCCGTCCGATACGGTGGGTGTCCTCGAGTCCCATGTTCGTCCAGGTTGCGCCACCGTCCATCGACTTGTAGACGCCATCGCCCCGTGAGGTGCGGTTTCCGGTGCCGGCCCATACGATCGAAGGGTAGGACGGCGCCACCGCGATATCGCCGACGCCCGATACCGGCTGGTCGTCGAAAAGCGGCTCCCAGGTGGTACCGTTGTTTGTCGTCTTCCAGATCCCGGCGGTCTCCGGCGCCACGAACGCGACGCTCGGGTTCGACTCGACGACCGCGAAATCGACGATGCGTCCGCCAAAAATCGCCGGGCCGATACTGCGCCATTCGAGGTTGTCGAGCACGGAATCAACGGCGTCGTCCCCGAATGCGCCTGACGCGCTCAACGTGAGGGCTAGGAAAGCAAGGAGAAAAAAGCGTCTCATCCTGTATACCTCCCAATCTGGGGCATCCTACCCGACGTGATATGAGAATGTCCATGTTCACTCGCGACGCAATACTTAGCTAGAGCGTTTTCGCCCGGTCAGCGCTCGAGAGTATTTTGCTACCGAAACGCAGGGGATCACCTGGATGAGATCGTGTGGGTAGAGACCTCAGACGGACTCTTTGAACATCTTGAGCAGTGTCCCAGCGTCGACACGATTCAGAGTGGCGTTGACGGCAACGAGGAAACCGCCGAGCTCGGGTCTGGGCATCGACAACAAAACGCCTTTCGCCCTCAGATTGTCGCGGAACTTTTCCAAGTCGGCTCCCCGGACGATCAGCTTGAAAATGTTACTGCCGTTGGGGATTTTCTCGACGTCGAAGGAGCTCTCTTGTTTCAATAACGAGAAAAACTCGTTCGCGGTTTGGATCGCCCTAGCGTAGTCTGTCTCGAAGCGCTCGAAATAATGTAGAGCCACCGCGGCGAACGGCCACGCGCCAGGAAGTCCACCACCGAACATCCGCCGCGTGTGGTACATCCCGTCGATCAATTCGTTCGGACCGGCCAGGATCGCCCCAGAAACCGAGTTGAAATACTTCGAGGTCAAATACGTAGACGGTATCAAAGTGGGATGCATGCTGCTTCGGTGAAATTCCAGTGTATCCCGATGCCATATAAAGCCGGGCGCCATCCAGGTGCGTTTTGATGCCGTTGTCTCTGGCGAAAGAACAGATCTTTTGCATTTCTCCGTAGTCGAACATCTCGCCGAGCTTGCGGCGAACGGGCGACTCGATCACGATGGCGCCGACGCCGGTCGTAACCCTCCCCGAGCTCGTGCGCTCGACGACCTGCCTGACCTGCTCGAGCGTGAACGTGGCCGTTTTGGAAACCAGGGGCACGAGGTTGAGCTGGCTCAACTGCTGCGCGCAGTCGCCGGAGTCGTTATAGAGATGGCTGTCATAGGGAACGATGACTCGAGCGCGGTCCGCTGCCAACTCCCTCACGGCAATGTGATTGGCGAGAGTGCCAGTCGGGAAATAGATGGCCCGTTCCTTTCCCAGAGCCTGCGCCATCTTGTTTTCGAGCTCCTCGACGACGCCTCCTCGTGAGTAGGAGTCCGCTTCAATGTCCTTTTCTTCGATGATCTTTTGGAGCAGGTCGACATATTCCTTGGGAGCAAGCGAGAGACCATCACCAAAGAGCTTCACGCGGGTTTCGGCAACCGCAGCGCTCGAAAACCGAGCGCCCAGAAACGGTATCGCTGTCATCACTTTCATGAAAGTTCTGCGACCGGCGGGATCCATTTTCCTACCTCCTCGAAAGACAGAATCTATCATTCCAAGGGCTCGCAACGTGCTAGACTCGCGGACCTGTCACGGAGGATGAGTCGCCATGTGGATTCCGAGTGAGATGTTCCGCCAGGACTGGCTCGGTTCGATTCTCGTCGTCGGCTGTCTCGGACTTGCGGGATGTTCCCCGGAAACGGGGACCGGCACAGCCGCCGAGGGGACAACGCCCCAGGAAAGGGCGCGGGCGCTTCACGCGGAAGTACCCCTCATCGACGGTCACAACGACATCCCGTGGAAGTATCGCACCGAGGTGGCTCGCGCGTTCTCCCGTCTCGACCTTCGCGAGCCGCAGCCACAGCTTCACACCGATATCCCTCGTCTGCGTGAAGGAGGTCTGGGTGGCCAATTCTGGTCCGTCTTCGTGCCTACCAGCCTGCAAGGCGCGGAAGCCGTTCGCGTCACCATGGAGCAGATCGACGTCGTCTATGACCTCTTGCGCCGCTATCCGGACAGCTTTCAGCTCGCCCTGACCGCCGACGAGGTGGAGCAAGCGTTCCGGGAGAACAAGATCGCATCGATGATGGGCATGGAAGGCGGGCACTCCATCGACAGCTCTCTGGGCGCGCTCCGAATGTTCCACCGACTGGGCGTTCGCTACATGACGCTCACGCACAGCGCGAACGTGCCCTGGGCGGATTCGGCGACCGCCGAGCCGCGCGTCGGAGGCCTCACGAAGTTCGGGGAGGAAGTCGTCCGGGAGATGAACTGGCTGGGCATGCTGGTGGACTTGTCGCACATCGCGCCCGCCACGATGCACGATGCGCTGGACGTCACCGAGGCGCCGATCATCTTCAGCCACTCCTCCGCCCGCGCGCTCTCCGACCATCCCCGCAACGTGCCGGATGACGTGTTGAAACGCCTGCCCGACAACGGTGGGGTGGTCATGGTCACCTTCGTGGCCTCCTTCATCAGCGAACGATCCCGACAGCATGGGCTCGACCGCGCGGCGGAGGAAGAGCGTCTTATGAGCCAGGGTATGGGTGTCGAGTCCGTGGAGGGCGCACTCGCCGCGTGGGACGAGGCGCATCCATATCCGTTGCCAGCGCTCGTCGACGTCGCCGACCACATCGATCACATTCGGGACGTTGCCGGCGTGGATCACATCGGCATCGGGGGTGATTTCGACGGGACGACCTACCTCCCGGTTGGATTGGAGGACGTCTCGACGTACCCGGCCCTGACCGCCGAGCTTCTCGAGCGAGGCTACCGCGACGAGGATGCGAGGAAGATCCTCGGACTCAACGTGCTGCGCGTCATGCGGCAAGTCGAGTCGGTTGCCGAGCGCCTGCAGGCCGAGCGGGGCCCCTCCGAGGCACTCATCGAAGAGATCGACGGCGACTTTTGAGGGTGGCATGGAGATCTCGGGCCACCGCACCCTCGCCGTCTTCGACCGCAATAACATCGTTTAAAGCGCCGCGCTTACACTGAGCGCGCCGAGCTCGCGTCGGAGGCCGCCGGAGGGGCGCCGAATCGAAATCTCGCCCGGGCGAGATTCACGCTGCTAATTGTTATTAGCATATTGAAGCTGTCATGAAGCGAAAGCACTCATTGTTAGAGTGGCGCACGCTGCCACGGTTGTTTGTAATGCCATTTGACAGGCGGGCGGCGGTAGGTGCGAAATGCGGAGTGAGCAAGAAAGTGGAAGAGGAGTTAGAGTCTCAAAGGGAAATGAGAGGACCTGCAATGATCAAAACGCATTGGAATCGTATCGGAAACGTTGCTTTGCTAACAGGTACCCTGACTTGCCTGATTTGCTGGCAGAGCAGCTATCTTTTCGCTCAGCAGAAGGCGGAGGAAGAGACCTCTGATAAGCCCGTTGAATTGAGAGCGCCATCGGTGACCGAGCAGTCCATTACTGTGGATGGGGAATCCATAAACTACAAGGCTACCGTAGGCTACATGACTCAAACGGATGCAGATGGCAAGCCCATTGGTTACTTTTTTTACACTGCATACACCAAGCAAGGTGAAGATTCCGTTTCTCGTCCGTTGACTTTCTGCTTCAACGGCGGACCGGGAACCTCTTCGATCTACCTCCACATGCTGACCATCGGGCCCCAAAAGGCCCTGCTTCTGGAAGACGGCAATACTCTGGCACCGCCACCCCGTCTGGTGGACAATGTGGATACATGGCTTAGCTTCACCGATCTGGTGTTCATCGATCCCATAGGCACAGGGTTCAGTTTTCCCCATCCGGGAGCGGACACCAAGCAATTCTTCGGTACTGCAGCGGATGCCGAGTCCGTTGGCGATTTCATTCGCATGTACATCACCGAGAACGCTCGCTGGCTGTCGCCGATTTTCGTGGCCGGTGAGAGTTATGGTGGCATTCGCGGGGTCCTGCTTGCGGAAGAGTTACAGAACAGTCGTCGCATCAAATTGGATGTCAACGGTCTCATCTTTATCGCGCCCGCTTACGATTTTCAGAGTCTGGGAACGACCAGGCACAATCCCATGTACCTCTCACAGTATGTTTCGACCTACGCCACGACCGCCTGGTACCACAAGAAGCTGGACGACGACTTGCAGGCGGATTTCGACCAACTGGTCAAGGAAGTGACGACATGGGCCAGCGAAGATTATCTGGTGGCGCTCGTCAAAGGCGACAAGCTCGAAGAGTCCGAGAAGAAAGAGATCGCCGGCCAGATGGCCCGCTACACGGGACTGTCCGAAGATTACATTCTGCAGAAGAACCTTCGAATCACTTCCCCGGAATTCAGAGAAGAACTTCTGCGCGACAAAGGCATGAGTCTGCACCGGACGGATGCTCGATTCGAACTCGGAGCCTATGATTTGGCGAGGACTCTATCGCCAGTGTTGAACCACTACGTCAGGGCCGTCCTCGGGTACGACACGATCAAACCGTATCTCGTCAGCGGTAATGTCCAACCATGGGCATGGGGCGGAAAACCTTCTCCGTATCCGTTCTCGGTCGTGCCCAACCTGAGGGAAGTAATGAAGAAAAACAGGAATATGAAGGTCCTCGTCGCCGCGGGATACTACGACCATGCCTGTCCCTTCGCGACCATCGACTACGCGCTCGATCAACTGCTCCTTACCCCTGAGTTGCAACGAAACCTCAGTCGTCGCTACTACCAAGCCGGCCACATGGTCTATACACCTCAGTTCGAGTTGACGAGATTCACCCAAGACGTGAAGGAATTCATCGTGGATGCTGTAACGCCCGGCGCACACGCAGCACCTACGGCGGCTAGCGTGGTCCGAGATCGAGACTGAACGGCGTTCACGACCACGACCGATCGGCTATACTCCTCGCCATGAAATCGAGGAAGTCTGCACGTTTTACCGGCTGGCTGGCGTTAGCCCTCCTCTCCGTCGCTGTTGAAGCTGCCGATGACGACTACGGAAGCCGCGGCAATTTGTGGAAGAACATGACGGCGGAGGAACGGCAGGAGGCAGCGGAGCTCGGCGAGCGTTTCAAGGACATGATCGACGTTGCCCGGAGCGAGCTCCTCATGGTGCGCGAGACCATCCGCTACGCCGAAGCCCGAGGGTTCGAGCAGTGGGATCCGAGCGCCTCGCCGAGCCCCGGTGACCGCCTCTATGCAGTGAACCGTGATCGCTCCATGGTGCTTTGGGTCGTCGGGCGAAAGCCTCTTTCCGAGGGGATGCAGCTCATCAACAGCCATATCGACTCGGTCCGGCTCGAGCTCAAACCGCACCCGCTGCGCGAGCGCAACGGCGCCGTCACTCTCGATACGCTCGTCCACGGTGGCCTCAAAGCGTACCAGTGGACCAATGTGCCTCTGGCGATGACCGGTCGCATCGACAAGAAAGACGGCACCGCCGTCTGGGTCGAGCTCGGGCTGAACGACGACGACCCGATTCTGCTCGTGCCCGATCTCGCGCCCCACGTCGATCGCGACTACCGAAGCCGCACCCGTGCCGACGCGATCGAGCGCGAAGAGTTGGACCCGATTCTCTCCTCGGCACCGCCGGCGGATGACGCCGACACCGAGGACCGGATGGAGGAAGCGCTACGCCTCCTGCACGAGCGCTATGGCATCGAAGAGGACGATTGGATCAGCGCCGACATTCAGATCGTGCCGACGACCAAACCGCGCGACGTCGGGCTCGACCGCGCCCTCATCGCCGCCTTCGGCCTCGACGACCGGCTCACCGGAGTCGTCAGCCTTTTCGCTCTCGCTGCCGTGACTGCCCCGGAAAAAACCGCGATGGCCTACATGGTGGCTGACGAAGAGGTGGGGAGTCGTTGGAACATCGGTGTCTCGTCCGAGTGGTTCCGAAAGCTCGTCTCTGAGATGGTGCGCGCTGAGAGAGGCGAAGTGACCGAGCTCGACGTGATGGAGTGTTTCTCCAACACCGATATGATAACCGCGGACACCACCACTGCGACCCACCCCCTGTGGCCTGAGCCGCAGGCTCCCGACAACGCTTCGCTCATCCATCACGGTTTGGTGATCAAGCTGTACGGTCCCGGCAGGAGCGCCAACAGCGAGTTCGTCGCGCACCTTCGCAACATCCTCGACGCCGCCAACGTCGGCTGGCAGACCCACACCTACAAAGCCGGCTACGGCGGCGGCACTATCGCCGGCTACTTCGCCGGCTGGAACATGGAAGTCACCGACTGGGGCGTGGGCATTTGGTCGATGCACTCCACTTACGACGTCGCCTCCAAAGCCGACATCTGGGCGCTCTACGAGGGGTTCCTCGTCTTCTTCGAGAGCTAGCTCACTCCACACTTGCGAAACATACGGAACAATCAGGGTTCCATAGTTTTTATTTCGCGTGGAGGCGCCAATGCTTTGTTGACTTGCTCCACGATAAGTTCCTTACCTAGTTCAAAAGCAATTGTCTGCTTAATATCCTTTGAGGAAGCGCCCACCTTCACCGTATAATTTCCCGCATCTGCAACCCAGGCTGAAGCATTAGTATCAAATGAAGCAAGGTCAATTTCATTGATCGCAAAGCTTAGCGTTTGAGTTTCTCCGGGTTCCAATAATTTGGTTTTTCCAAAGGCTGCCAATTCTTCTGCGGGCTTGTCAAGTTTACCGGCAGGAGCGCTGAGGTATACCTGAACTACTTCGCGACCGGCAACTTCACCCGTGTTCTTGATATCAACAGAAACAGTAAGCTTGTTTCGGAAGTTCTCTGAGCTGATCTGGACATTGTCATACTCAAATTGGGCATATGACAATCCGTACCCGAATTCATAGGCAACGGGAACATCAAATGTATTGTAATAACGATAGCCTACGTAGATATCTTCTTCGTAAACCAATTCGGCAGGTTCTTCATCCGCCCTCTCCGATTCCGGGACTTCCGGTTCGATGCCCGGGAAATTGTTTGCTGAAGGCACATCCTGGTACGAAACAGGGAATGTGGTGGCAAGCTTACCGGAGGGATTAATCTTGCCACTGATTACGTCAACAATGGAGGTTCCGGCTTCCTGCCTGGGTTGCCATGCCAACAGGATGGCATCCGGAATATCCCTCCAGCTGGCTGTTTCGATGACACCGGCAATGTTCAGGATAACAATGGCCTTTTTGCCTTGGGTCTGGAACGCCCGGGACACGGTTTGAATCAACGAGTTTTCAGTATCCGTTAAATTAAAACCCCCTTCTTCTTTCAGATTCTCCAAATCTGAATTTCTGCCGATAGTTATGAGAGCAATATCTGTCTCGCTGGCCATTTTACCGGCCAACTCATCGGAGATAGGCATTTCCGGCATCAACGAAAATTTCCGTTCGGGCTGCTCAACTCTGCTTTCTTCGATATAACTCAGGTAGTCTTCCTGCAAGGATTCATCGACGGCATATCCTCCGTTTTCCAATCCCTCAACAAGTTCTATGTGGTAGGTCGAGACATCAGCACTACCTATTCCTACGGTAATAACTTCATAGGAAGTTTTCCCGAATGCAGCAATCTTCTTGATATCCTCAGCCAGAGGGAGTGCCTTATTTTCGTTTTTAAGCAGAATCATTCCCTCTGTGGCAGCCTGGCGTGCAAGCCGGGCATGCCCTTCAAGATCGGGCTTGTTGGTATATTCGTAGCCTTTAAACCTGAGTGTTTCAATTAGTTTATTCAGAATCCTTTCCGCATTTCTGTCCAAAACTGTCTCATCAAGATTTCCATCTTTCACTGCATTTACAATGGCTTTTGATTGATCTGGGCTCCCGGCCATCAGAATATCGTTACCAGCTTTCATCTGGGCCACGACATCGTCTCCGCCTTCCCAGTCGGTCATCACATAACCTTTAAAGCCCCAGTCATCACGTAGTATTTTTGTCAAAAGGTCATGGTTCTCAGAAGTATCAGGGCCATTGAGTTTATCCATCGATGACATCACAGCCCAGGGCTGGGCTTCTTCTACTGCTATACGGAACCCTTCCAGGTAGATTTCCCGTAAAGCTCTTTCACTAACGATGACGGAATCAGTTTTCTGATTGTAGGCTACAAAATGTTTGATGGTTGTACCGACACCCTGTGATTTTATTGCCTTTACCATGGCTGCAGCCATTTTTCCCGTGACCAGAGGATCTTCAGAAAAATATTCCAAATTCCTTCCAGCTAAGGGATTACGGTGAATGTTCATGCCGGGAGCCAACAGCACATCTACTCCATACTCAAGAGCCTCATTTCCTAGTGCTTGTCCAACAGAGTAAACCAACTCCAAATCCCAGGTCGAAGCCAGCAGGGTGGCAATTGGAAAATCCGTGGAGTAATAGGTTTCAGGGTCGTCTGTTCTGGTTGGACTTATTCTGAGTCCTGAGTGTGCATCAGCTTTAACGATGGCAGGTATACCAAGACGGGAAATCTCATGCGTTCTTCCGGCAGCACCGGGAATAAGTTGAGGCTCGGTACCGGCGCCGACGACCACCATAGCTTTTTCTTCAAGGGTCATGGCCGCAATGACCTTTTTTATCGGATCTTTCCCCAATTGAGGTACTGAACCGGATTCTGCTTCGATACATGCATGAAAGCAAATAAGTGATAAGACCGTATGGAACAATAAGATCTTCCCTAGTCTGTTTTCTTTCATGGGTTTTCTTTCTATTTCAAGGAAAAATATTCCTATTCACTCAACTGGATTGCCAAAAACAGTAAACTCGATGATGCCGACAGGAACCTTAGGGGGTGCTCCGGTAATGGTCAGCCTGACATACCGGCACGTTACGGGGTCAATCTCGTCATATTCGACATTTTTCGTTAGGTTGTTTTTGGTCTTATCAACCGCTGTTTTAAAGGTCTCTCCGTCTGATGAAACCTCGATTTTGTACTGGTAAGGACCCAGAACTATACCTTCAGAACGTTTCAGCCTATAGGCCGTAAATATAATCCGCGAAGAATTAATGATGAACTGCTGGTCGGTGTCGAGAAAGCCGAGGTCAATCATCAGCCTGGGTTGAGGATCATTTGCATCTGCCTCCCACCATGTTCTGATGTAATTGTCGAAGGCATATTGTGCATCACGTCCCGGAGCTTCACTGCTGACAGAGTATGCCGTTTTATTTATGGATACAGGGATGACGTCACCAATAGCGTCATCCAGGGCCTGTGTTTTTAATCCCGGCCCCCATTGTGGAGTCTCAGTAGGACCGAGAATATTCATGTTCCCATCTTCATCAAACTCAACAGGGTCCATGCCAATGCGCCTTTCTTCCAGACGACCCGGCAAGATCTTGTACAGGATGTTGAAGAATGCCCACAATGAGCCGTCCGGGGCATCGATGACAGCATGATGTCCAACACCGTTGATTAAGCCTCTGTTGTGCACAAGAATGGGACTGCCCGAGTAATAGGTGAAAGGACCGAGTGGACTGCTACTGGAATAGTATCCTACGGCATAGGTTTTCCATTCGGTCCCTGGACCAGAGTATTGCAGGTAGTACGTTCCATTGTGTTTGGTCATCCAGGGAGCCTCGATCCAGGAGAGCTTGGAATACTCGTTGCGATCACCGAAGCGCTCCCAGATATGTGATGGCTCGAAACCGAAAAAGTGCGTGGGGGCGGATTTGAATGTTCTTAAGTCATTCTGCTCGAGCTCCACCCCGTAAATTGCGTCAGCCGAGTAATACATGTAAACACGCTCATCATCATCGACGAACATCATGCAGTCGAATAGGACAATGCTTTCGCCTTTTTCATCCTTGAACTCGCCGATGAACTCCCATGGGCCCAGGGGGTGGGGACTACGGAATAACTCCGGACTATTGGCGCACATGTAAAAGTTACCCTTGTACTCGGCAACGTGGGGTGCTACTGCGTCTCTGCCCTCGGGCAGGGCTACAGGATGATATTTCCAGTTCACCAGGTCGGAGGACACCCATGCCATGCCACCTGTGCCGAACAGATAATACTGTCCATCGTGCCGCACGACCACGGGATCCGCGACATTCATCCTATCGAATCGACCAGCAGGCCCCGAATGGACAGGGTATTCCAGGGGAAGCGGATTCACATAACGCCGTTCCTTCTGTTCCGAATCAATTGGTACGGATTTAGCCGTTGCAACATGGCACAGGCCCAAAAACATGGATAAAGAAAGGTGTGCACAAAACGCTTGTCGAGTAAACATCAGATAGCGTCCTTTCCTTCTGACAAAACTTTCTTGATTTCTTGATGCACTGAACACTCCCTCAAGAAATTTGATCCTTTTATTTACGTCCTCTATCGGCACAAATCAAAAAATTAGAAACATGCCGCCACGTGCCGTGAGGGGGAAGATAGTTCTTTTTTGAACGGGTTAGCAAATCAGGCCGTGATCTCGGCGAGGATCGAGAAACAGGAGCTTCGCTAGCTTCTCAGCGTCCACGCGATCGTTCTTCCGCTTCGAGCGAAAGATCAGCCGAAGTTGATCTCGATTTGTGGATAATCTTTTCTGGGGTCACCCATCACTCGACTCTTGGTCGTATCGCCGCCTTTGCTGCCTTTATCTCAACGACTGCTTGCTCCAGGCCCGGAGACTCCGCGGTCAGTTGGATCACGCCCGGCTGCTTCGTCGCCTGGATCATGACCAGGGCCAGGCCGTTGAAGGCGCTGCGCTTGTCCGCCTTGTCCGGCTCGTGACTCGAAGGGTCGCCGTTTCCTACGCCGATGATCTCCCCGGGGCCGTCTAGACTGAATTGCACCTCGTTCCCGGCAGTCGGCACCATCCGACCCTGCGCATCGCGGATGGAAACCTTCACCAGGGAAACGTCTTCCCCGTCCGCATTGATACTCGAGCGATCGGGCTCGAGCGCTATTCCGGCCGGCTCCTCCGTCGTCTCCCTCCTGGTCTCGGCGACGATCTCTCCGTCCCTGTAGCACTTGGCCGTAAGCACTCCTGGCTCCCACTCGACCTTCCACGACAGGCTCGAGTACGGCTGCATGTCTTTTTGTCCCAGGCTATCGCCGTTGAGAAACAGCTCGACGCTCTCACAGTTGTTAAAGCTCCTAACATCTATCGTCCTGTCACTTTCCTCTTTGTGGGCCCAGTTCCAGTGAGGGAATATGTGAAGGACGGTCTCGCTGCTCCAGACCGACTTGTAGTAGTAATAGGCATCTTTGGGGAAACCGCAGGTGTCCATGAAGCCGAATTGAGAGTTGATCCCTGGCCAGTCGAGAGGATGCGGCTCGCCGCGATGGTCGAAGCCAAAGTTGACGAAGCCGCCAGCCACGTAATCAGACTCGGCTATCCTGCGCCAGCCCCGGTCGCCCGTATTGTAAGTGCTGAGATGGGCCTTCTTTCTGTCCTCGTCATATACTCCGCGCGTCGTCAAGCCGTGACCCATCTCCTGGGCCACCATCGGACGCTCCGGATTCTTCGCATGGTAACTGTCATAACCCGGGTTGAAACCCCTGGAATCAATTACATCCGACAAGTTTAGGAGATCTTCAAATAAACCAATCTCATCAGGCGTGCGCGCGCCTCCCATGCTCCCCACGCCCGAGATGGTGGGTCGGGTGGGATCCAGTCGCTTGACCACGTCAGACATCGCCTGTGTTTGTTTCAGTGCTTCCTCGTAGCCCTGCTTCAACCCCTCGTTTTTCAAGGACCAGATGATGACGCTGGGGTGGTTCCTATCGCGCCTCACCAAGCTTTCGAGTTCGGTGAGTACCTCCTCCGAATCACCCATGTGGCGGTTCTCGTTCATCACCAGTACCCCCAGGCGGTCGCACGCGTCCAGTATCGCCTCGGTATGCTGGTTGTGCATAGTGCGGTAGCCGTTGCTGCCCATCTCCTTGAGCTTCTGTATTTTGTAAGCGTTGATCCTGTCTGGGAGCGCGACCCCCACTCCAGCGAAGTCATGGTGGCTGTTGGATCCGTTTATCTTCACCCGTTTACCGTTGAGGAAGAACCCGTTCCCGTCGAAGCGGAAATACCGTACCCCCAGCGGGGTCTCGTACCGGTCGGTGACGCGCCCGGCGCTTTTTACCGTAGTCTTCACCGCATACAAATAAGGATTCTCCAGCGACCACAAGGTCGGCTCTTGTATCGTCATGTCCTGGCTGAATTCGTACTCCTGACCCGCCTCGATGGTCTGCTCCGTCTCAGACGTCACCACCGAGTTGCCTTCCATGTCAGTCACCGTGCTCGTGAGCGTGCACTCCATCGACTCCGCGCTATCGTTGACGACGGTCGTTTGGATGTTCACCTCCGCCAGCTCCTCCGTGATCTCTGGCGTGGTGACGAAGGTCCCCCAGTGACCGACGTGCAGGGGGTCGAGCTTCGTCAGCCAGACGTGGCGGTAGATGCCGCCGCCCTCGTACCACCAGCCCTCATCCCAGTCCGCGTCGGCGCGCACTGTCACGACATTCTTCCCACCGAAGTTCGCCGCCTCGGTGATGTCGTAATAGAAGCTCGTGTAGCCGCTCCAGTCGTGGCCAACCCACTGACCGTTTACCCAGACGTTGCTGTTCCTGTAGACCCCGTCGAACTCCAGCCATATCCGCTTGCCGTTGTCCGCAGCCGGGAGCTGAAAGGTACGGCGGTACCAGCCGACGCCCTTGGGCTTGTAACCATGGTCCCTGTCGTACCAGAGCTCGCCTTCCCTTATGCCTTGGGGCTTGTCCGCCCCCTTGGGGTCGAACTCGCCCTCCACTACGAAGTCGTGGGGAACGCGGACCTCTTCCCAGCCGCTGTCGTCGAAGTCGACGGCCGCCGTCTTCACCGACCGCATCTTCGGGTCGTCTCGCCATAGGGCCGGCCGGTTATAAAGGACCGTGCCGTCGATGCCGCCGCGCCCCTCGACGTTCTCCACCAGCACCGCCATCTCGTTCCGCCCGCCATCTTCCCAGGTGTAGTTCAGATTGATCTCGAAGGGGAAGTCCCCGCCCTCATGGTAGTAGGCTAGCTTCCCGTTAACGTAGACGGTCGCGTTGTCGTCTACCGATTGAAAATAGATCCGAGGCCTTCCGGTCGGTCCCGGCGGCAAGTCTCCGAGCTCTGTACGGAACCAGGCAAAACCCTGCTTGCCCTCGAACACGTCGCTACCCGGCTCCGTCTCCTGCCAACCGGAGATATCGAGCCCCGGCGCCGCCATCTCTTCCGCCTCCTTTGCGCCCTGCTTGCTCGCCTTCCAGCGCCACTTGTCAATATTCCTTCCCTGGGGCAAGGGGGTGAATCCCTCTGCCCTCCCCCGGTAGAAACGCCAGCCTTCGTCCATGAGTAGTTTCTGTCTCGGATTCTTGTCCGGGCCCAGCGCGCATGCGCTCGCCATG
Organism: Candidatus Marinacidobacterales bacterium; assembly: GCA_965247365.1. Lineage (GTDB taxonomy): Bacteria > Acidobacteriota > Vicinamibacteria > Marinacidobacterales > SMYC01 > CBDFHB01. The sequence continues at coordinate 4,718,039 of CBDFHB010000002.1, read as the reverse complement.
AAGGCTATGGCAATAAGACTCATGGAGAGAAGAAGGTTCAAAACGACCTTCGTGCTCATCTTTCTCATTTGTTATCCGCCCTTTAGATTCTCAAGTACTAATGCTCTGGGAAAAATTCGTTCCCCACCTCTGTGTCGCGTCCCCGTAGCACTCCCGTTTATACTCCATTTTCGCCTCTGCCTGACTCTTTGATGTGGGCCAGATAGACATTATGTATTGAGCCTGCCCAACCGTCAGAGCGTGGGTTAGGCTTTCGGCTCGTAGACGATGGGAAGCTACTGCTCGCTGGCAATGGCCATGCGACACCCCGACGTCTTTGCCGCCACCGCTACATTTAGTAGTGGAGTTCTGACGGATGAAGAAATGCAAAGAACCCCTCAGGACCGATACGACTCCATGTTTGGAATACCGTACGGAGAGGGACTCGAAGGCAGCGCCCGCCTCACCGACCATTGGCGCCAGTACTCCGTGCTCGACATCATCAAGAACACACCCGCTGAGCATCTCGAGCAGGTTCGCCATTACATAGACTGTGGTCGATGACGACTTTCTTGCCGTCGGAAACTCGACTTTACAATCCTTTTGAGGCAGCAAGAGATCCCTAATGAGTACCGCGTACGCAATGGGGGGCATGGGTGGGGATACTGGCGCACGGGATTGCCCGACGGATTACGGTTTATCGGGGAGAGTTTCCACCGCTAGGCTCCGCATCAATTCCCGCACAGTGACAAGGTGGAACCGTGATTTTGCTCATCGGGCGATCAGCATCGTCAGCCGATGCGGCTCGGTGGTGGACGGGTAGTGCATGGTGTGGCCAGGCAAGCTGGCCAAGGAGGATTGATGATGCGATGAAGTCATGAAACCTTGTACGTCGTCCAGCGGGTGCGAAACCCGTCCGGCAAGGGGCCAGCCCGTCCATGCCGGTAGCGAGCCTTGCGGCGGCCGCGGCAACGCGCTCGTCGATGCGTAGGTGCGCGAGCAAGTGGGCCGTAGGAATTGCAGCCACGAAATGACGTTCTTTCTGGGTGCCCAGGGCTTCATGCAGCCTGAAGGCCACGGCGGTCTCTGCGCCATGGGCAAGCAGGGATCCGCACCCAGCGGGGTCTACGACTACGGCACGCTCGAAGAGGACGGCCCAGAAACCTGGGAGGCCCTCATTTCTCCTGGTGAAGCAACCGGACAAGCGGAGAGCCGGTGACCAGTCTCCGACGCGTAGCGTGCTTGCGGGATGCGTGCGCTGCCGGCCGCCGAGTGTGGCACAGGATAAGCACCCGCGACAAGGTAGGCCGAAGGCAAGGGAAGACCGTAGCCGAGGCTGACGGGAATGAGGGAGTCGGAGGGCTGCATACGAGCTACGACGTCGGGGAACGGGCAGGCACCTGGACCCGGCCGAGCAAAGGCGGCCCGTTGTTGATGTGATCTTTTGAATTGACCCATGACCGGCGCTTCGACGTCGGAAGAAACATGTCACTGCAACTTCAAAAGGTAGTGGAACGAGCGCGAAAGGAACCCGATGGACGGTTCCATTCACTTGCACATCTGATCGATGTGTCCGCGTTGGAGGCCGCTTACCAAAGCATCCGCAAGGATGCTGCGGTAGGGGTGGATGGTGTCACCAAGGAAAAGTACGGGCAGAACCTGGAGAGGAATCTCCTGGGCCTGCACGACAGGCTGAAGTCGAAGCGGTATCGACACCAGCCGATCCGACGTGTGCACATCCCCAAAGACGGAGGCCGGAGTAGACCGATCGGGATTTCGGCGCTTGAGGACAAGGTGGTCCAGGGTGCCGTGCGCGACGTGTTGGAAGCCATCTACGAGCAGGACTTTCGAGACTGCTCCTTTGGTTTCCGGCCGGGACGCAACGCCCATGGTGCAATCCGAACTCTCGACAAGGCGGTCCACCGGGGCAGTGTGAACTGGATACTGGAGGCCGACATAATGTCCTTCTTCGACAGCTTGGATCGCACCAAGCTGAAGGAGTTGCTCCAGATTCGGGTGGCTGATGGCTCGCTACTGCGAATCATCGGCAAGCTCTTGCGTGTAGGGGTTCTGGACGGCGCAGACTATTCCACGCCGGATCTGGGCACCGCACAGGGGTCCGTACTTTCCCCGCTGTTGGGCAACGTCTATCTGCACTACGCACTCGATGTGTGGTTCGACCAAGCCGTGCTGCCGCTACTTGGTGGTCGCGCGACGTTGGTCAGGTACGCCGATGACTTTGTCATCGGCCTCGAACGACACGACGATGCGACACGTGTGATGGCACTGCTGCAACAGCAGCTGGGGAGTTATGGGCTGACACTGCATCCGGACAAAACCCGTCTGTTGCCTTTTGGGCGACCGCCGATCAGGCAGCAGGGCGGGAAAGGTCCCGCAACCTTCGACTTCTTGGGCTTTACGCTCTATTGGCGACGAGCCCGCAGCGGTCGATGGGGCATGTGGTGCAAGACACGATCCTCGCGCTTGCAGCGAGCGATCAACGTCGCAGCCGATTGGTGTCGACGCCATCGACATGAGCCGGTTGCTGTGCAACACGCCGCGCTCACGAGACGCATCCGGGGACACTTCAATTACTTTGGCGTGAGTGGCAACTACCGCAGCTTGGTGTCACTGGTCGAAGCAACGGAGCGGAACTGGTTCAAGTGGCTTTGCCGTCGAAGCAACAGATCGCGTCTCACGTGGCCGAGGTTCGCTGTCATCTTGAAGCGCTTCCCTCTGCCCAAGCCTCGGATCCGCGTGCAGATCTGGGGCTCTTAGCCACGAGCCGCATCAGCGGAGGAGCCGGATGGTGGAAATCTCCAAGTCCGGATCTGGAGAGGGCCTCGGGGGAGTGATCCCCTGGGGCTACTCGACAGGACGTCCTGCTTGCCGTCCTGGTTGAGGTCCGTAAGCCAGGTGTATTCCTCGTTGGGCATGGCGACCGCCACCTTTCGAGGCCGTCGGGCGAACAGTTCCGGCCCCGGCACGCCGAGAAAGACGTGCAGTTCCTTCCGGCTCCTCCCCACGAGCAGGTCCGAGCGTCCGTCGCCGTTCACATCTCCGATCAGCAATGGCGGCAAGAGCGCGGCTCTTTCCCCTGACTTGCCGAGAGAGTCCGTCTTGATTTTGCGGGTTGCGCTGGGCTTGTCGGGGTAGATGCCGCCTTCCATGCGGTAGAACTCGAGATCCAACGATACGGAACGAGTCAGAACCGCGCCGACGATCATACGAATGGTCTTGAAAATCCCGATCTGAAAAGTCCTGAACATCACATCGACCTGCCCGTCGCGGTCGAAGTCGCGCTGCTCCACTCCGCGCGGAAGGATCGACTGGATCGCAGTGCCGACGTCCGGCGCGAACGCAGTGCCGCCGTGGCGTGTCGGCGTGCCGAAATGCACCTCGTAGTTGGAGTGCGCGCTCCACATGCTCCTGACATCCAGCGAGAAGACCACAAGGTCGGCGACGCCGTCGCCGTCCATGTCGGTTAACGAGTGCAGCACGCTCCCCGTCATGGCTCCGGTCGGCATGTGATCTCTACGCCGATGGCGAATCCCCCGTGGAGCGGCGAGCGAGGTGGGATCGTCGGAGTCGAACGCCACCTCGGTCGTGAATGTCATAGCCGCCGGGGCGAACAGGCCTTGCTCGTCCTGGCGATGAACCTCGAAGTGGTCCTCGCTCCAGAACACGAGGTCGCTGCGACCATCGCGGTCGTAGTCCATCTCGTGGACGCGGCCGGCCTGAACCCAGGGCTGGTGTCGATATCCGTAGGGCGCGTAGATCTTCCAGGCCTCGGTGGAGGGGCCGATCTTCACGGGTTCGGCGAACGCACCGTCGCTCATCTGGATGAACACCCAGAAGCCATCGACGTCCGGTACCACCAGGTCGTCGCGGTCGTCGCCGTTGACGTCCCGAGTGACGTCTACGTGGGGGATTTCGCCGCTGCGAGGCGGGCTGAAGTCGGAAGTCAGCGCCACCAGCGCGTGTTCCGTCGCCGATTCGGGGTCGAACCAGTTCAGGCCGCCAGGCTCGTAGGTGACCAACCGGTCGCGTCCGCCGATGTTGGCCACGTCGACGAACGACACTTCGGGACCGAGCGCCCCATCGAGTTTCGACACCCAAGTACGGTCCGAGAACGCGTAGATGCGCAAGCGCCGGTCGGTGTTCTCGTCGATGTGCACCACGGCCAGTTCCGCTACCGGGCCATCGAGAAAAAAACCCGTCAAAACGGTCTGGCGTTTGGCGGAGCCGATGACGACGTGGTGCTGCTCGAAAGTGAATTCCGCAGCGGACCGTGCAGCCGCGACTTCCGTATGCGCCGTCACGCATCCCGGCAGGAAAGCGCCAGACACCAGTATGGAGATCAGGCTTCGTCGACAACGGTTCCAAACCAACATGATTCGCTTCGGGGTTTGCTCAGAAGTTGAAGTTCACTCCCACCGACACACCCAACCCGGACAGATCATCCAAATCATCACCAACGTTTCGGAGATACGTGGCTTCAATGGGAATGGAAATCAGGCGGGTCACCTCGAGGTCGACGCCGCCACTTACACCAAACCCAAAGCCGTATTCGTAAAGTACCTTAGGCTCTCCGAGCATCTCCTGAACGTAGTAAACGTTCCCCTGAAGATAGGGGACAACTCTTCTCCCCTTCGCCCCCTTCGACGCATGGACGCGTATTCCAGGGCCGACGAAACCACCTGCCACTTTCGCTTCCCCAGATGTTGCGGTGGGCCCGCGACCTGTCCAATATCTCCCCTCTGCGACGAGATCGATTCGTAGATTTAGCGAATAGCGGTACCTCAAGATTGTTTGACCGTCGCTCCGTTCGAGGCCGAAACCTAGATTCCCAAGCTCAATGACATCAGTCGAAGGATTGAAAATGCCTACTTGAACACCGATGTGATGTCTTCTTAGCTCTTGTTTGGGTGGGTCGGCGTCGTCGAGGGTGCTCCCTCTCACGTTCGACGCTCCTGCACCGGGCTGCGCGGCTGCGGGCGCAATCAACGTCGCCAGCACAAGGGAGTGACCGACAAGCTGTCCCGCACGCAGCCGTCCCACGAACCGTGCTCGACCGGAAGCAGTGCCCCACATCACGAGCAGCCATTCTGCTAAAAACCTCATGCTTTTCTCACTCCCGGAACGAGGATAGATGGGGGATCGATCTCACGCGAGGGCTGTTGTGTCACTTTCGAAGGTGTCACACTTCGAGGCTTCCGTCGTAGGGAGGGTCTGCGTTCGCTCTTCGAGCTACGGACCTAGATGGTGGCGGGGGCGGGATTTGAACCCGATCAGGCCACTTTCTTAAATAACTGATGGCGTGCGACTTTCGTCACTAAGTGGTTCGACGCCAACGGCTTCACCATCATTAGTAGTCCTCTCCAGTCCTCTCCAGTCCTCTCCAGTCCTCCCGAGTCCTCTGGAATCCTCCCCAGTTTTGGAGACGGATTGAGACGGCTGGGAAGTCCGGCTCCGTGAAGGCGTGCAAAGACGCGGCGACTCGTGGGAATCCCGTGTTCGGGGAGCATTCGGAGCAAAGGGAGCCTGCACCATCGCGCACGCGCTCGGCGACTTCGGCCTAACCGACCGTGGAACTGAGGCCCGCGGTCGCCTAGCGCCTTCGCTTGACGAAATACTACGCATGTAGTACATTCCACGCGTCCATGAAGAAAAAGAGTCTCAACGCGGATCAACTAGGAGAGCTCGAAGGCCAGGTGATGAGCGTGTTGTGGGACATCCACGAAGGGACGGTGGAGGACGTCTCTATCCATCTTGATACCGGAAAGGAGCTCGCGTACACGACCGTCATGACTGTTCTCAGCCGTCTCGTGGAGAAGGGCTTTCTCGCACGAGAGAAGCAAGGACGAGCGTACGTCTATAGGCCCAAGGTGTCCCGGCAGTCGATTGCCGATTCGGCCTTGCAGAGCGTCGTCGACCGGTTCTTCGACGGGGTGAGTACGCGGGCAGTGGCCCATCTTCTGGGAGCGACGGAAGATGTGGATGAAGCCGAGCTGCGGCGCCTCGAATTCTCGGTTCGGGCAAAGCGCAAGGGGAAGCGATGACCGAGTCGTTTGCGCGCTTTCTGGTCTACAACCTTGGAGCCAGTGTCCTCGGTGGCCTTTGGGCACTGGCGCTCGTATTTGCCAGCATGCGCGTTTTCGGAGTTTCTCGTGCGGTTACGAGGAACCGTCTGTTGACGATTCCCCTGATCAAGTCGAGCCTGGTTTTGCTGGGTCTGTGCACCGTGATGCCCTTCCCTGCCGATACATGGCGAACCCTTCAAGCCAATGCCATCGACTTCGGATCGATCGCGCCAGTGTTTCTCTTGCTCCTCGGACTGCTCGTGCTTGCCTCCCCTTTCGTGCGATCGCGCGTGGCATCACGTTTGCTCCAGGATGCGCAGCCCGCCCGCGACGGCGATCGTTCCTCGAGCGCGCTCCAGGATGTCATGCGGGGCTTCGAAACGAAGGGTCGGGTGAGCTGCGGGGGATTTCGTATCGGAGACAAAGTGCCCGTACCGGACGTCTTCGAAAGCCGGGATCGGAAATCGGTGGCGATCATCGACGGAAATCCTCCCGCGCTGCTGCTGCCTGCGCCACTCGTGGAAGAGCTGGATGACGAAGAGCTCGAAGGTGTCCTGGCGCACGAGGTGGCCCATCTCGCGCTTAGTCGCCCGCGAGGCTGCTGCGATCCCGCATGGTTGCGGCCCCTGAACTGGCTCAACCCCACGAGCTTCGCGGTGGGTCGCCTTCTGGCTAGCGAAGAGGAGCTCGCTTGCGACGAGTTGGCGGCTCGCGTCACTGAAAGGCCAGAGGCTCTCGCGAGCGCTCTTCTCAAAGCCTATCGATTCGAGAAAAGCGAGGCGCGGTTTCTTCCAGACATGCTGACGGCGCATCTGGTCGAAAGAAAGGGGCTTTTGAAGCGCCGCATCCAGCGGCTCACGGACGGATCGACCGGCGCGGTTCCCGAAAGCCCGCTTCGCGTCTGGATCACTTGGTTGGTCGTTGTCGCGCTCGTGTTCACGACCGCGTAGTTTTTTGCGTTGCAATACTACAATCGTAGGAGTTCAAAACGAGTGAGGAGGAAACATATGACTGAAGAAACCGGCAGGAGCCAGAGCGTTCAACACCACTACTACACATGCTTCCCGCCAGTCGGCCCCTGGGGAGTCCTCTTCTGTGGGACGGCTCTCGTGGTCATTGGCGCGGCATGGCTTTCATCAAACCTGGGGCTGATCTCCGAAGATTGGTGGGAAGTCGCTATTCCCGTGCTTCTCATTGGATGGGGTGGCGCCATCCTGTTCGGCTCCAGGTCAGACGATTAGGACGGAAGGAGGTTGGACAATGACAAGGAAATGGATTTATCGGATCACCGCACCGTGCCCCTTTGGCCTCCATAGCCCCTTAGGTGCGTCCAAGCCATGGGTCCTACGCATCGCCCGTGACTGCCGTATCCTTTCATCATAGTCGCCTTTCTTCTTCCTCTAGTTCGACGCGATCCCCTCGCGGCGGCACAGTTCCTTGATGCTTTGCTCGCCACGAAGTCCCTCCAGGACGATTCGTATCTTCTCCTCAGCCGAAAATCGGCGACGGGTCTTGCGACGGATCTCACGCACCGCCGCCTCTGCGGATTGCTCTTTCTTACTCATCGGGACACTCTCCAACGCGGGGCTTCGCCCCGGAAAGTGTCTCTTAGCTCATTCCGCTAATTGGTCCAAGTAAGTATGACGGGGAACACGCAAACAACGAAAACCTCCTCGTGCCAAAGCGGCGTTTGCGAACCGGTCGCTATTCTACACGTTCGGCAAATCCGCTTTGCCGGTATGCCCACCTGAGGTCGCAGCGCTCGTAGGGTGTGCGGCTCTGAGGTTTCGCGTCAGATACATCAAGACCGCGATAATCACGAGCAGCAGCGCGGTGCCCATCAGCAAGGCATAGTCTTCGAGCTGTAATAACGAGTAGAGCAGAGCATAGAGCGTCGTGAGTAAGCCCACGACCAAGCCGGCGCGCGACCAGCTACGCATGACAGCGCCCGCGTACAGCGTGATTAGGCCGATGTTGATGGACGACGCTAGCCCGTAGGCGCGCAGGAAAGACGTATGTTCCGCGACTGACAGTAAGGTCAGATAAAACAGGCTGAGCGCGATACCGATCAGCCGTACTGCACGAGATGCAACCGTGCGGAGGACGCAAGCTCAAACATCAGGAAGGTAAGAAACGTGAGTCCGACGAAGAGCAAGCCGTACTTCACTGCACGCGTGACCTTTGTGTACAAGAACACAGGTTCGAACAAATTCACGCCAGTTACGAATTCGTCCAAGTTGTATTGCTGCGTCGGCGACGTCCAAAGCTGCGGGTAGTTGCGCGCGAGGTGAGGGATCGACCACGTCGCCTCGAATCCGTCGTCTCGGGTCTCGTAGCTGCTCGGCAAAACGGATCCTTGAAAGCTGGGATGTGGCCAAGTCGACGTCATGTGCAAACTCGTCTCTTCCCCGAACGGCGCGAAACGGAATCCCTGGCTGCCGTTGACTGACAGCGTGAGACTGAAATCGTGACCTCCGCTCGACGGATTCAAGGGCCAGAGCGGAGCATGGAAGCCATTGCCGAGCAGTTCCGTCAGACGGGTGCCAGGTGCGAGGCCACGGGCTTCGCCATTCCAACTCAACACGGACGCGTCTTTGATAGCTCGGGTATCCGACAACGCCAGGATGAGATAAGCCTTCTCCCAGTCAATGCGATGGAGGTTTTCCGAAAGCGAGTTGATATTGGGTTGCTCAAAAACGGGCCGTCTAAGCGGATATCGGCGGTGTACACCAGGGAGTCGTAGATGCCGCGCCGCCGATATTGTTCGCGGATGTCCACGTCTATGTTCAAATCCTGTGGAAGCGAGACCGCCATCAAGGTGCTGAAAGCGATCGTGCTGGTGGTGTCAGGGAACACCCAAAAGCGGCCACTGAAGAACACTTCAAACCCGGCCACTCGGGTAGCTGGCGCTAAGTATCTGACACTGAGACTGAGAAGGTCAAACTTTTTTCTCCTTGATATCGAAAGAGGCCCGAGGCTGTGGGAGCTGTTGGAAACGCGAAGCGTTTTCCAAGGTTTTGTGGGAGAGCTCGGGACTGGGAGTCCAAAGCGATTAAAGGGGTAGTCGAGCTCTTCCACAAAACCGTCAGACACGTCAGCTTCCATAGACTCCATGCGCGGTTGAGCGTTTAGTGCGAGGGCTTTCATTCTGCCGTTTACCTTTCGCGGTTGGCTCTGCTGAGGCGGTAGCTTTTTCCGCGCATGGTGACGATCTCGATGTGGGAGAGGAATCGATCGAGGATGGCGGTGGTGGCGGGAACGTCTACGAGAAACTTGGCCCAGTCTTCGGTAGGCCGGTTGGTGGTGATGAGCGTAGACGCGGTTTCGTGACGGCGGACGAAGACTTCGAGGAGGTCTTCGGCGGCAGCGGCGTGAAGCTTCTTCATGCCGAAGTCTTCGAGGATGAGCAGGTCGATGCGGGAGAGTTTGTTGACGAGCTCGCGACGTTCGCCGACGGCGTCGGCTTCGGCAAAGTCTTGAACGAGATCGAACACAGAGCGTAAGAGAACGCGGTAGCCGGAACGGATCGCCCCGACGGCGACCGCGACCGCGGCGTGGGACTTGCCGACACCGGGAGGCCCGACGAGAAGCACGTTTGTGTGCTCGGCGACGAATCGGCCAGTGGCGAGCTCGGAGAGCCGGGCCCGTGGGATCTTGGGATTGAACGTCCAGTCGAAGTCGGAGAGCTCTTTGAGCTGAGTGATCGTGGCCTGCTTGAGTCGCCGTTTGAACAGTCGGTCTGCCCGTCGGGCGAGCTCGTCCTGGACGAGCAGCTCGAGAAACTCGAGATAGTCGAGCCCGGCGCTTCTCGCCTGCTCGAGTCGTACGGCAAGCGCCTCGACGATTCCGGACAAGCGTAGATGACGTAGTTGGGCGTCGAGCTGAGGGTTCATGGCCAATCCTCCAATCGATAAGAATCCATAGAACGGATGTCAGGGTGTTCGGATAGAAGCGGGAGCTGAGTGGGCAGGACCGTATCGCCGCGCACGACGAGGCGTTTGAAGTCCTGGTAGCGGAAGAACTCGTGTTCGAGAGCTTTGTCGGCAGCCCACAAGACGCTCTCTCGCGGGTGTTTGCGCGTGAGACTCAAAACGCCCTGGATGAGGCGCAGGGCTCTCACGCCCCGTACTTCGTACGCCTTGTCGGCCCACGCTCGCAGCGCTGCACCGACCCGCTCGCACCGGCCCAGGAGCTTGACCGCGAAAGCTCGCTGGCTCGAGGTGACGGCTTTTTGTCCGGGCTCCGGCGCGTAGTGGCCGGGAGCCACTCGAAGGTGTGAGGCGGCGAGCGCGTCGTCGTGATAGACGCGTACGAGATTGTCGTCCCAGCGTACCTGCACGCGTTGACCCAACAGCCGAGGAGAGACGGGATAGAAGGCGCCCGCAACCTCTACGTGAGCGTCGGGATGAACGCTCCGCGTGCCGCTGTCGAACATCGCGAAGCGCTGTTGAGCGACCGGCTTGAGTGCGGCTTTGTCGGTGTCGAGAAAATGCGTCCAGACTTGCTTGCGCGTCGTGCCGTGGATCCGCAGTCGTGCGATGGTGCGATTCCAGCGTTTCAGATACTCGTTGAGCTCGCGAAGAGAATCGAATCGCTTGCCCTTGAGAGCGTTGTCCTTCACATAGCCGCCGCTTCGCTCCTGCTTGCCGTTCTCTTGAGGGTTCCGCGGCTTCGTCGGCAGCGGCGTGAAACCCCAGTGCTCGGCGAAGGCCGCATAGATCGGGTTCACGTCGGGGTCGTACAGGCACGCCCGTACTACAGCCGCCTTCAGGTTGTCATGCCGTACAACCAAGGGAACACCATCGAAGTCTTCGAACGCGTGCTCATGCAGACGCAAGAACGTTTCGAGCTTCTGATCCCAAACCGCTTCTTCGTAGCCGTGGCGTGAGCAGCCGAGCGTCATTCGAAACACCCAAGGCCTCTTCCATTGGCCGGTGAGAGAATCAAACGTCGCCACCCCGCGGAAGAAATCCACCTGGGCTTCTTCGCCCGGCGCCGAGTGAAGCACCGTCACCACCCGGCGCTGAACCTTCAGCTTCCGAACGTAGCGCTTGACCGACTCGTAGGCGTGGCCGTAGCCGAACTCTTCGACCAGGTCTTGCCAGACCCGCTTCGCGCTCAGACCCGCTTCGACCTTCTCCACGATCTCGTCGTGGAACACCGCCGACGACGAGCTCTGGCGCGGCCTCGAGCCGGGGGTCACTTTGGCCGCTTTTGCCGACCCCGAATCTCGTAAGTCGTTGATTCCCGGTTCCGAGACCTCTTCCGAGCCGGGGAACACTTTGGCCGCTTTTGAACGACGCAGCTTGTCGTAGCGTGACACCGTCTCGCGACGCACACCCGTCTCGGACTCGATCCGGCGGTAGCTCCAGCCGAGCTCCAACAGCGCTATAACTTGTTGTCTCTTATTCACTTTCAGGTAGTTTCCCAAGGCTTTCCTATGCTCCTTTCGGAGCATAGGATGCCTTGTCTGCGCTTCCCGAAGTGGCCGGGTTTGAGGTGTTCCTGCGTGGCCGGTTTTAGGTGTTCCCTAACAGGTGGTGGTCTCTTCGCCCGTCTTCTCGTCCGTTACCGTTTCCTTGAGGATGTGTTTCTCGACATAGGGTACGACCAGCACCGGCCCTTTGATGATCTGTTGTCCGCCCCAGGTGCCGGCTATGTCGTTGAGTACGATGCGATACAAGCCATGACGTTCGCGGACGACGCCGCTGACCATCGACAACGGTATCAGCATGAGTAGCGCGAGGACGGCGACCACGACTGAGCGGAGCGTCAGCGAATCCACAAATCGGTGGGGGTGTGGCCCGTTCGTTTTTCCGGGTAGTTGGTCAAACATGATTTTTCGGGCTCCTAGATATGTCAGTGCGCCGACGCCGCCGAGGAGCGCGACGAGAGCGACAAACAGGGTTGCCATTCACTCGACCATTAAACAGGTACAACATGGCCGCAATGAGCCGGAATTGAGGCGATCTTGAGATCGATTCTGGCGAAGAAGTGATTTCGCGCGCGCCAAATCCTCGGCGTAACGTTCCGGTGGGTGTCCCTTCCATGAACTCGCTCCGCGCTCCTCGAGCCGCATTGGACTCCAATGGCGTGTTCCGTGCATTCAAAGTTTAGGTCTTCGGCAGCGGCGAGATCGGAGCCAGCGCAAGACGGCGCGCGGTAGTAGCGAGGCGCTGCGTCAAGTGAAGCGAGTTCAGGCAGCCTGGCGACTGTAATAATTATGGAGGCCACCAACCTTGGGAAAGGCCAGCGCACGCCCCATCGACCCGGACCGGACGGGTCGTGGCTCGGGCGCGTCCTTCTCAAGCGACAAATGAGTCCGGCACGAGTGATAGTAGTCGACGTATTCGCGTAGGACTCGCCTCAGGTGCCGCTCGTCGAGGACGATCACATGGTCGAGACACTCACGTCGAATGGAGCCGATCATCCTTTCGACAAATGGATTCTGCCACGGGGAGCGCGCTGCGGTAAGGACCTGCTCGATCCCGAGACCCTCGACGCGACGGTCGAAGTACCCGCCGTAGATTCGATCTCGGTCCCGCAGCAGATAACGAGGCGCCGTGTCCCAGGGAAAGGCGTCAACCGTTTGTTGCGCCGTCCACTCCGCAGAAGGATGTTCCGTCACGTTGAAATGAACGATACGGCGACGGTCGTGGCAAAGCACCACGAAGACAAAAAGAACTCTGAACGATGCGGTCGGCAAAGTGAAAAAGTCGAGGGACACCAAGTCCTTTACATGATTATCGAGAAAGCTCCGCCAAGTCTGGGACGGTGGCGTCCGATGGCGAACCATATACTTGGAGACGGTGGCCTGAGAAATGGAGATGCCTAGCTTCGCGAGCTCGCCGTGTGTACGGGGCGCTCCCCAGAGAGGATTGGCTCGGCTCATGTTCTGGATCAGCTCGCGAACGTCGGGCGCGACGGCCGGTCGCCCCGGCAGGCGGCGTCGGCTCTTCCATGTCCGATAGCGTTTGAATCCAGCGCGGTGCCAACGGACGACGGTCTCGGGTTTCACAACGATGAGCACCCTGTTCCAGCCCGTCCACATTCTGCGCAACAGGACCCAAAATCAGCGGTCGATGCTCGTCAGCCGTGGCCGTTTCACCGAACGCTGGAGGACGACGAGCTGCTGCCGTAGAGCGAGATTCTCGAATGCCAGCGAGCGATGCGTCTTGAAAGCGGAGATGAGTGAGCACAGAAGTGACCAAATCATGCTGGGATACTGACGCTGGCGTGCGAGAAAGATCAAGACGAACCTGGCCGGATGAATAAATAGAAAGGACAAGTCACTTTCCGGAACAGATTGCGGATGGAGGCGTTACGAGTCGGGGCGGGATTTGAACCCGATCAGGCCAAAATCTTAACTAACTGATGGCGCGCGACTTTCGTCATTAAGTGCCTGGCCCCCAACGGCTTCACCATCATTATTATGAGTCCTCTCCAGTCCTCCTGAGTCCTCTGGAATCCTCCCCAGTTTTGGAGACGAAATGGAGACGATTGGGGAAGCCTGATCCCACGAACGCGTACAATGAGCTGGGAGCTATTCGACGGGCATCCGCAACGAGGGGTACCGGCGCTTCACAGTCGCGCACGAGCTCGGCCACTTCAGCCTGACCGATCACCATCGGGTTCTGTTCGAGAAGGGCGCGCTTCATCGTTCAGAGAGCGGTTTCACGTCAGGCACGTGGTACGAGCGCGAGGCGGACCTTTTCGGCGTAAAGCTCTTGATCCCCGAGTTTCTGTTCTACAAGCACCGGAGGGAGTTCCCGTTGGGTCTTGACGGCGTCAAAGGTCTAGCCGAACTATTTGCGACGTCCCTGACGACGACGGGATTCGGTACGCGACGTTGTCTACGGAGCGCGTTTGCCGCCGTCGTGAGTGAGGAGGAGCGGATTCCTGCATCGGTTTTTTCAAAGCCGTTCGCGTCGAGATTCGCGGAGGGCTCGCCACCGGAGAGCCAGGCTCGGCATGTGCCGGCAGAGAACGTCACGCGCAGGTCATGCGAGCGCAGGGCTTGTCGGGTTCTCCTGGCGCTTGACATTTGTCCGCTCGCGCTTGGTGGAATCGCACCTCAGCCGCGATTCCACTGGGAGCGCTCGTAGCCCCGACTGTGCTCCCCCGATGGATGGCGTCTATCGTCTCCGCTAACCTAGCGACGTACTTCAGGACGACGGGGCCCTCGTTTCGGGTACCGCCGATTGCGTGGCCCGTACAACACGCTTGGTGGCCGCGGGTTCGATCGAGAGGTGTCTCCTCGACAGCGCCTGCGCTCCGGAGGGATGAGCTAGACGTAACTCACGCACACATGTCCGCTTTCCTAATGACGAGCAGGGTATTATCATCGACCCACCGGATATCATTCAGGTCGTCGAAACGTTCCCGAAGGTTCCGCTCAAACTGAGCCAACACGCGTCTGAACTCACTACTGGTGTAGAAATCGAACGTTGAGTAGTGTTTCTCCCTCGCCAACTCTCTAAGGCGAGCAAGGGTCGAAACCCTTTTGTGAATGAAGGTTATCACCTCGTTGACCTTCATCGTGCTGACTCGCCCGATTGATGAAACGATGTCGTCTAGATCGTAGAGTCTCGTCTCTTTCTCAAAGAAGTGAGGAAAGTATCGTCCCCAAATATGCCCGGCGTTTTGCTGTCTCAGCCGAGTATAGATAAACAAAAACCCGCCTCCCATTATCACTCGTGAAGCTTCCTTCACAAAGAGGGGCAACTGGAAGTGGTGGACGGCGTTGAAAGTGAACAGACAATCAAGAGCACCACTTGATAGGGGTAGATGCTCAGCGCGCGATACGATCGCCCGGCAGTTCTCGCTGTTCTCCAATTCAGCCAGCATCTTTTCGTTGGCGTCAAAGCAGTAAAGCTGCCCTATGTTGGGAACAGTCTCGAGCGCGCACAGACTGTAACGTCCGGTTCCGCAACCAACGTCTGCGGCAGTTACGGCATTCATGCCTTTGAGCCTCTCCCGGATGGCAAGCACCGGGGCGATATCGGTCATTCTGAGGTCTTGGTATCTGCTCGCGATTCGCGAGAAATGACGCAGGGCCCCTTTGATCATCGAACCTTCGTTTCGCAAGTCTTCCATGATCGTCTTAATCCGTTGGAATCCGTCCTCAGCGGGTCGGGTGCACCTTTCCATCCCTAAAGCTCTTGGTGGAGGCCGGGATGCAAAACTGCCAGTGGCCACTACCAGCCGCGATGTGATTAGCCCAATTGGAAGCCACGACAAACTATCGTTTGCGCAGCCAGCGGATAATAACATGTCTTTTGGGAATTGCTCGGGGCACCACGACTCGCCTCGGATCGCGTGCCGCGCCACGTGGAGTGCGAGGCTCCGCTGAAAGGGGCATCCACCCAAGATCGTCAAAGAGCCAAAGCCGAACGCTCGAAAGCGTCAACCGCGGTGACCGGCGAGAAGACGCTCCCGGCAACACGGACACTCGGCTGTTGGAAAGCATTATCATCAAAGTCGGACGCCTACTCGGCCCAGCAGGTGCGAGGCGCCGACGTTCATCAAGAGCCTCATCCACATCGTGAAATCCGGGACTCGACAGCAAGGCAGGCGATGGTCGGCGTCAACTGGAAGAACCCGCCACAGTTCGGCGAGAAGCCCACAGTGCCCCCGCAGACCCGGACGACGTCTTGAAAGCTGTCAGCGAAGCTGACTGCAAAGCCTTAGAGTCTGTGCACCTCAACCACCGATGGCGGGAGGCGTACGTCTCCTTGAAGGATCATCGTGGATGCGGAAGGTCAGCAGGTTTTCGTCCTGAGCGATAGTCCACCTACGAATGACAAGAAGAAAGAAGACCGGCCGGGGCTGCTTCACGTGATCCGAAGCGGATACAAGGCCGCGACCCTCAAGGTGGGATACAACCCGCTCTTCGTCAAGACGTCGCCCGATCGCGAGATTGTCTACGCCGTGAGCGAGGAGAGCGTGGCGGCGGCGGACCTCGTTGCGCTTCGAGAGCTGGGCGGTGGCGACATGGAAGGCGCCGGGAGCAGCTGGCTCACTTCGGGCGGCGGCAACAAAGGAGCCGTGGATATGTCAGTCTCCGTCGGGAGACAGGACCGGCGGCCCCGGTTCCCCCTTGAGAGAGACCTTGGCCAGAACTTCAAGGTTGGAGAGATCCACGAAGCCCAACGCGGCCTTGAGGGGAGACTGCTTTTTCTTGCCCTCTCTTCGCGCTCCATAGACGACGGCCAGCGAGGCGTCACGGGTGGTAATAAGCGCGTCGATGGGCCGCCCAGCTTGCCGGCGCCGCACCACTTCACCGTTCTCGAGGTCCAGGGTCACGAGCTCGGCTGGCAAAGCCTCCTTGGGTTTTTGAGAGAGATACCCGAAGCAGGCGATCGTCATGAAGCGGCCGTCGGGGCTGAAGACCCAGCTACCGCCGAAACCCTGACGGTCAAGTACGGAGCCGGTGCTCACCCCCCAACCCACCTCGGCGGTGGCCACGACCCCTATGGTCGCGGTGTCGATGAGCGTGATCACGGACTTCGCCTTCGGGTGATATCCGAAACGATTCGTTTCGCCCTTACCTTTGTCGAGAACGATGATCCGACGGCCATCCGGACTGACAACCATGCGCGATGGCTTCCCCGTGAGCTGCACGGTCCCCAGAATCTGTCCATTCTCGAGGGAAACGGCGCTGACGGAGGGCGGTTTGTTGTCCACGACGTAAGCGCGGGGCGAGAGCTCCTCGGCGAGTCCCGCCGAGACCCAAGCAAAGATGAGAACCAAGAACGTCGACGCCACTCGAATCTGGAATGTCATGAAAGTACCTCCAGTTTTGTGTGGGTTCGTCGCTTGATGACCTTTTCAAAGTGGTACAGTACTACGGATCGTTTCGAAACAACATACGCCTGCGGAGCCGCCGACTCGAGAAGCGAAGACCCTCCTGAGCGCGTCCCCACGACTCTCGCCTCAACGCGGTGCCGGCCTCGGTGCGCACAAACAGCTCCCCCCGCTCGACGTGGGGGAGTTCGTTGAGGGATTTCTCCACGAGGGCCGAACTGCCGAGGCTATCGAACACCTGGCTGATTGCGCTGAGTGTGCGGCGTTTCTGGCTGACGCACTTCGAGTACTGAGCGCGGACCAAGCTTGGGTCGTTGAGTCTGGATCCTACTCCCAACCAGGCCGGCGAAATACCTGCTCTTGGTGCCACTGAATGAATTTTTCGGCAGGGAGATAGGATTCGCGAACAGGTTCACGGACGGACGCATCGTGAAAGCGGCAGCTATTCATCGAAACCAGACCCTCAATGGGCTTGCTCGGACACATGGACCGTCGATCCAGGATCCGTCGGTTGTACTGACTGATGCACAGTCAGTCCCGGGCTCTACCGAATCCAAGCAACCGATCGATCCGGCTCAGTACATAATCGAAGCCGCGGACGCGGGCCGGGAAGGCTCCCTTGTTTCCTTCAATTGTGTACACAAACCCGTTCGAGCAGTGATGAACGAACCCGATGTGCCCCTTCCACCCGTTAGGCTGTCCGCGCCACCATACGATGATGTCGCCGGGCTCAGGCACCTCGTCTTCCTCAAGCAACCATCCTCTATCCTTGAACTGGAACCGGATGTCGCGTGCGCCCAAGCTGTATCGGAAGGGAATGCCGTTCGGGTGCTGAGCGAAGCACCAGCTCACGAAACCAGCGCACCAGTTCGCAGGGGGCTCGAGAATTCCGTTCAGGTATTTCTTGATGAAGCGGCCTGAGTTGTTGGAGCCGGTCTCCCGCGCGCCTGCCTTCATTTCGTCGATACCGGTTTTGAGGGCGGCGCGCCCCCTTGGGCTCCCTCCTCTTGCCGGCATCGATGTGAAGTCTGCTCCGACCGGCGGCGCCAGCACTTCTATCTCGTTCTCGAACGCCCACCACGTCAAGGGGCCCACGACGCCGTCAACGACGAGAGGGCGTCCGAGTTCGTCGACGTGACGCGCCTGGAATTCCTCGACCGCACGGCGAACGGGACGGTTGAAGGAGTGGCGGGTCGATTCGAGATGTCCTCGCCTCTTGAGGATGCGCGTTAGCTTGAGCACCGCGGGGCCGCGACTTCCTTCCTTAAGAACGGGATTCGGCATTCAGCGCTCCAATAA
This sequence comes from Candidatus Marinacidobacterales bacterium, assembly GCA_965247365.1. Lineage (GTDB taxonomy): Bacteria > Acidobacteriota > Vicinamibacteria > Marinacidobacterales > SMYC01 > CBDFHB01. The sequence continues at coordinate 4,699,872 of CBDFHB010000002.1, read as the reverse complement.
CAACGGCGGCTGGCTAGTTAAGTTGGACTATTGAGACGGATTGTACTTGTAGCCTTCGGCTCCGTCGAGCAAGTCGTTCGACTGCCTTGAGGAGCAGGAGGCTTGGATCGAGCATCCGAATAACCGCTCCACGTCGGCTGCGGACGCCCGCAATCGTGGAAGTCGTTGTTGGCGTCCGACGGCTGCCCGTGGCGGCTAGACGACCCACAGTTCAAAGTCGCTGTGCCCTACGCTTGCATCTCCGCGCCGCTGGCGACGTCGGCAAGAAAGGAGCAGCGGCTAGCGGAATCGTTTGGGAGAGCGTCCCAAAACTGAACCCTGCCGCCACGAACAGAAACGGCTGCTGATGCTAGTTCAGCGAAATCCTCAACAGCATGAGTGGAGAGTACAATCGTGTTCTGAAGCTCGACATTTCGGCGCACCCACGACTGAATATCATTCCTTATCGTACGGTCCATGGCTTCCAGAGGCTCATCTAATACAAGAATCCGTGGGCTGCCGATCCAGGCAGCAGCCATCAGAACGCGACGCCGCTGTCCCTTGTGACAGTTCGCGAATCGAGTGCTTTCGATGAACGTGAATGCCTGCTCGGCGCGCTACGTCCTGAGCTTGTTCGAGGGGGACTTGACGAAGCCTGCAAACGAGAAGCAAGACCTCCTCGATACTTGCGTATGGCGTGAGGTCCGGGTGCTCCGGCACGTAGGTGATCAGCTGCCGAGCGTCCACTTCTCGCGTCCAGAGATCTAGGCCGTTGAGAAAAACGCTCCCCTCATCGGGCTTCTCGACACCTGCGATGATCTTCATCAGGGTGCTTTTGCCACAGCCATTTGGACCGAGGACAAGGGTCAGACCGGGATCGAGGTCCAACTGAACCGCGTCAATGACGGGAACTGAGGCCACATATTGAAACCGAATATTTTTGAGCGAGATCATCCGCCGCTCCACGACTGGGTGTCACCCCGGCCTAAGGCACTCATGCTGTCCCAGTGACTCGATCTTGTCTGACGTTCTTTCCGGGAAGCGTGGGACAGTGCCATGGGGATCAGGAGTACGCACACAAATGCCGTCAGAGGAAACAATGCGAGCAACCCGATAACGAGAAACAACTCCGCCAACATCAGATCATTGACGGGATAGCGAACCGCCGCCGCTAGACGTGCCGCCATGTAGGGAAGGGCCAAGCCAAGAGTCATCGCTGCGCTCATATCGATGAACGCGATTGCAGCCAGCAACGGCAGCGCGGACGCAACCAGAAACGCTGTGTCATCGGCGACACGCCGGAAGGAAGACCACGGCAATGCACGAGCCCAAGCCCAGGGTGGTCTTGATGTGGATATAAGTTTTCCTAAGAAAGTCACGCCGGCGAGTAGAGCGAGTCCGCCGCCAAAGCGCGTGGCCAACGCGGTGAGCTGTTGTGAGAGGTCATTGTTTCGGATAAAGAGGGCATTGATCGCCAGTAGTGTCGCGGGAAGCACGTAGCCGAGATACCAGCGATGTCTGACAGCGCGCCACGTGATCAACGTTGGAAGTGCGCCCATTCTAGGCCGACGCCGGTCACTCCAGCTCCTTCGAGCGTCACGAGGCACGTAGACCGGTCCTTGCCAGCGATCTGCGATGAACAATGCTGTGAGTCCCACTCCCAATAGGATCTCGTCCGCTGTCAACGCAACCGAGATGGCGATCAGACCTGCGAGCGCTGCAACGGCTCGGTTGCTGCATGGGAGAGTTAGCTGGGCGGCTCCAAACACCAGAACGAGTATGCCGAATACGCGAGCCCCATCCACCGGAATCCGACTTAGTGCCGCAACCGCGGCAAGGACCGCAAAAAGAAACACGACCGGCAGCTGGGCCATCACTAGGCCGGCCAGAATGGCTCTTCGGTGAGCATCCTCGCCTGCGGGCAAATGCCGAATCCATGCGGAAACCCCGTAAACCAGCCTGGGTGTGGCCCAAGCGGTCAAGGCGAGCGATGCCATCGCCAACCCGAGCGTCACCGTAAGGCCGCCGTCTGGCGCAACAGCACCCTGAGCGAAGCCGTGGAGCGTGCCGCTTGGATCCGAGCTCATAGCGACCGCAACGGTCGGTGCAGCGACAACGGGGATCGCAGCACGCCAAGCCAGCCTCACGCCTCCACTAACGTAAAAGCGAACTAGCGCTAGGACACGGATCAACTTCTGCCGCGACGAATACAACTGGGGTCTCACGATCAATCCTTCAAGCTCAACTTGCCGTGGACGTCAAGAAACGACGATCGTTAGCCTATCTCGAACGACGTTGTTTGACGAGCGCATGTCCTCAGTCCAGCCTGGGCTCGTGTAACCGTTAGAGTTAAGCAGCGGTCGGCAGCTTAGAACGAAGTATAGCTGGTTTCCCTCGACCAGACGTTCGTGCCGACCGTCTGCTTCAGCGACGAGTTAGGGGAAGGCCCGAACGGCGACGGGATGCACATCTGACGTGGGCTCGGAGGCGGTTCGCCTCGTCGAGAGCGTACGTGGTTGTCGTGTTCACGCAAAACGTCAACCACGCGCGTCCGAGCGGTAGCTTTTCGTGAGGCAGCCGCCTTCGAGAAAGGACTTCATTGGAAACGGAGGGCATCCGTGATGACAAGGCGGGCGGCCTGCCTCGCTGGGTAAAGGGTCGCGAGAAGACAAATCAACGGAGCGCCGAGGACTACGAGAAAGACATCAGCGGGAAGGAGCTGGAAAGGAACGTAGGTCACCTGGTAGGTCTCCTCGTCCATGCTCACCACCTGGTAGTAGTCGAGAAGCCAAGAAGTCGTGATTCCTAGTACGGCGCCGACTGCCGTTCCGAGAACGCCGATGATCGCTCCCTGGAGCATGAAGATGGCCATGACGCTCTTCGGCGACGCCCCCATCGACCGGAGGATGGTGATGTCCCGGGTCTTGTTCATCACGATCATGATTTGGCTCGCCACGATGTTGAGGGCAGCCACCGCCACGATGAAGCCGACGAAGATCGCCGTCACCATCTTCTCGAGCCGGAAGGACCAGAAGAGACTCTCGTTCAACTCCATCCAGTCTGTAGTGCCGTAGTCGATTCCCAGCCGAGTCCGGACCACCGCGGCAAGGCGTTTCACATCGTAGAGGTCCGTCACTCTGGTCTCCACAGACGCAACCTCGTCCCCGAGACCGAGAAGGCGCTGGGCTTCGGGAAGGTAGATGAGCACCCAGAAGTTGTCGTAGTCGTACAAGCCGAGCCGGAAAATGCCGACGACCCGGAAGCTTCTGGTGCGAGGGAGCATCCCGAAAGGACTCAAGTGTCCATCGGGGGAGGTGACCTTAACTGCGTCTCCGGTGAAGACCCCGAGCGTGATCGCGAGCTCGTCTCCCAGTACCAGACCCGGTAGCGCGTCTGTGTTCCCATCGGCCGGCGCGACCAGGGCCGCAAGATCCCCGGAGAGCATCTTGTCACCGAAATCGGTGACGGTCGCTTCGAACTCGGGATCGATGCCCTTGAGCGTCACGAGGCCCGTGCCATTGCCGCTCGAGATCACGGCATTTCCATAGAGTGCGGGCGCGGCGCCCTCGATGCCGTTCACGGCAGTCAGCGCCTGGATGACGGCGCGATAGTGCTCGAACGCCTGGCTGTCGCGGTAGATATTCAGGTGCGAGGTGGCTCCCAGGATGCGGGAGCTGCGCTCGCCCTGCATTCCCGTCATGATGGCGAGCGCTATAAGGAGAAGCATCACCCCGACAATGACTCCGAGGGTCGAAATCGTGGAGACGACGGGGATGAAGAGCTGCCGGCGCTGGGCCCGCAGGTAGCGCAGCGCGATGCGAAGCTCAAAGGGCAAGCATTTACCTCCGATCAGCGAAGATGTGCGCTCGATACGGCCGCACCCGCCAGCTTCGAACTCTCCGTCGTGCGTCCCCTTGAGAAGGGCCGCTGCTAGCGCTCACCGTAACGATACCCGTCAGCTGCGGACGCCCGCAATCGAGGAGGTCGTGGCGGCGTCCGACGGCTGCACGTGAAGTTATACCGCTCGGCGTTGGGGTTGTCACGAGCATGTGGTGTAACTCCCCAGGTCATGACGATGCCGAGGTTAGACGTTCGTGCTTCACCTCGAGCTCGAGGAAGACAAGGCCGCTGAAAACACCCTGGCGTAGAAGCGCTCGGGTTCTTACGAGCCCGCACGTGGGTGAGAAGTTATGATGTTGCCCCCGGCGACGTTGCTGTTCGGTACGATGATGAGCTTGTTGTCTGACGACCGCAGTTGCGTCGCCCAGATCGTGACAGCTTCCACGGTACCAGAGGTGCCAGCCGCCTCGATGACGTCGCCGACTGTGAACAGCTTTCTGGAGATGATCGACAGGCCGGCGATCAAATTGGACAGGGTGTCCTTGAGAGCGAGGCCGAGAGTCACGCCGGCACCGGCGACGCCCGCCGAGAGCGCCGTGGTATTGACTCCGAGCTGGCTGAGCGCGAGCACCACGACGACCAACGCCAGCGTCCAATTCAGCAGGGTCTGCAGGAACGTCTCCACGGCTTCATCGAAGGGGGTCTTCTCGAGCAGCCTGTCGAGACTGCGAGTCAGGATCTTGACGACGACATAACCCACCGCAAGAGTCAGTACGGCCCCCAGCACTCTAGGGCCATAGCTCACCACGAGCGCTTCGCTGACCTTTTCCAAATTTTCGAACATCGATCCCTCCTTTCAGGCGGTCGGAGTAACGTACGCCGTTCGACGAGATCGATCAAGGGCCGTCCGCGCGCGGCGCAAGGTCGTGAGCCCCGCGACCATGATCTCCGGCAAGCGGCGAGGGCAAACGGGGTTCACGTCTCCGAGCTGGGGCTCCACCTCGAGTTCGAATAGCACAAGCCACTACACAGGACTGGCGCAGAAAAATCCTGGCGTTCGGGGTTCTTGGCGAGGGAGGCGTGGGGGAGAGGTTGGAGATCGCTGTGTCAAACGACAGGGTGCGTTGGTTTTCCAACCCAAAGCACCTCCTCTTGGGCGGCCCATGGGAGATACCAATCTCTCGGCGCGCTTCAGTTGAACACGCCGGAATAACGCGACGGATCAGCGGCGTGGCCCGCGATTCGTGCAGCGAGCCGTTGAACAAACATAATTAATGATACTTCCGGCGGGGTTGGGGGGCCACGTCCGGCTGGAGCGGTTGACACACAGGGGCCTGATAGGTGTGTTAGCTGGCGGTTTCATCGGGTTCGACCTTCCAAGCTCTCCAGTTTGAGATTCCACGAGTCGCCAAGCGAGCGGCGGCAGGCGTGCGCGAGCGTCAGGGATAGCTGCTGTAGCTCCTGCCTGGGGCATTCCCGTTTGAGACAGTTGCCGAAGCTCACCATAGCCTTTTCAACGCTTCGATCCTCAACGAGAGCGAGAGGACCCCAGTTGAGACGCCAGAACGAAGCCTCGGCTTCCGAGAGGTCCTCGTCATTCTCGGAGCTGGCCAGTAGGGAGGCAGCACTAGTGGCTTCGAAGTAAAGCGACACTTGCCGCTCCCAGTACGGCTGTCGGAACGATCGCTCTGCCGAATCAAGGTACTTCCACAGGCCAAGCCCTGCACCGACGACGACAACTGCTGCGGTAACAGCCTTGAGCCAAAGATCCCGCTGTCGGTAGGTTTTGTCGTCCATCGTCCTATGCCAGTCCAGCTAACGTAGAGCTCATAGGCGAGTGGCGCTTGCCGTGAGTCTGAGCATTCGAAAAAAACATATCGCCGCTCGTCCGTTGAAGCGATGGTTAGACGTCACCTTGTGTCCGCTCTTCAAACGCCCCGCCTCTCTCTAACCAAGCGATCGTTGCCGCGAGTAGGGCGTACGCGATCAATGCCGTGGCAGCCATGGCGTGGTCGGATGGCGGTGGTGGGCTGAATAGCATGCCCGTCTGCATCAGGAGAATCGCCAGGCCGAACGCCGGCATCGAGAAGCGCCCGCGACTGGTGAGCGGCCGCGACCTCGCCATGTACAGCCCCATCGCTCCGAGGAGCAGCGCCCCCTCTAGGGCGAGCGTGATGTACGGGTTATCCCACAATCCGAGACCGACTTTGGCCGCGTCGTCGTAGAGTGCGAGATCGGGACGGTGAACAAGAAAATCCAGGGGCCAATGTGAGAAAACTGCCCCCGCAACCAGCACACCTCCGCGCACCGACCCCGTGATCAGTCGGTACAAGATCCCAGCCGCCGCGGCCCAGGCCAGCGCGCCGGGAAGGCTGTGCGTGTAGGGCATGTAGTAGAGGGCCGTCCGAGACGGATTCCCATGACGGCACGGCTCGCGCATGCACTCAGAACGAATCGTCACCTCAGGGGAGAGCGAGTGCTGTGCAAGACCGACGGTACGCCCCTCACTCAGAGGTGTATCCAGGGGCTTGTTTCTCGAGCTGCGCGACGAGCGAACCTTGTGAATGGCGGAGTTCACATTTACACCCGATCGTAACAATAATCTCTCGAACACCAAAAAAAGCCACTACTGGTTGGCGCGTTCCGGTCATAGACGTCGTCAATTGGGGTAGAATCCGGGCTATTCCGCGGTCGGAGGGCCTGGAGAGCTTGGGCCGTCAGGCACAACAACAAGGGCTATCCTCGCAAGGAGATTGACGATGAGGAACACAAATTTCAAAACGTGGCTGGTCGGCCCTCTCGTCGCGCTTCTGGCCGCGAGCGCCTGGTCGGCACCGCCCGGTGTCCCTGGAATCCCTGGATTCGATGAAGACGCCGATCGAGTTCTTCGCGAGACGGGTGACTACGAACGTCGAGACCGGCTACGTGGTCGGCGAGCACCCGGTGAGTGGCATTCGGTGTCACCATCTGGCCTTTACTCAAGAGGCCATCGACTGGCAGATTTGGGTCGAGGTAGGGCCGCGGCCGGTGCCGCGGAAACTCGTCATCACCCATCGAGAAGAGCCAGGCTCACCCCAGTACATCGCCGAACTTTCCGAGTGGAACTTCGAGCCGCGCCTCTCGGGGCACTACTTCACTTTTCGTCCACCGGATGGTGCGAACGAGATCGAATTCCTGCCGCCCCAAGAACCGCACAATGAGGAGGTGCCACGATGACGAAGATGCGTGCGATCGCATTCACCAGCGCGTTGACTATGGTCGCGACAATGGTTCCCTCGGAACTGATCGCGGACAGGAAGGGGAGCGTTCGCCATGCCAAGTGGTAACGAGAATAGGTAGCGTCTGCGGAAACGTACGCCCCTGTCTGGTGTGAATGCCAGACGGGGTTTGTTCGATTGGGTCCGTGAAGTGCTCATCACAAACACTGCAAAGGAGATACGCGATGAAATCGTCGAAGGCCTCCAAATTAGTGCTAGCGGCTTTTCTTCTGGAATTCTCGTCGGTCGCCGTCGCTACTGCGAATGCCGCGTCGGTGGACGACGAGTCTGAGGCCAGAATCGAATCTAATATGGACGCTGAACCCGGGGCCACTAGTGGACTGTAACACCCGAATTGATAGTGATGCGGCGGTTGGGGTTCGAATGCTTCCACTTCACGGGCTTGGTATCGAGGTTGTAGCGACGAACGTAGCGCATGAGCTTGCGAGCAAGATCTTTGACGCTGGTGAAGATTCCGCGACTGATCACATCGCGCTCGATTTTGGCAAACCAAAGCTCGACCTGGTTCAGCCAGGATGAGTAGGTCGGTGTGAAGTGCAAGTGGACGTTGGGATGTTCCGCCAAGAATTCTTCGACCTTCTTAGTCTTGTGCGCCGAGAGGTTGTCGAGGATGACGTGGATCTCCTTACGCTTGGATTGGTGTGCAACGAGTTCAGAGAGAAACGCGACGAATTCCGCTGAAGTATGGCGCGAGGTGGTCTTGCCGAGTACGGTTCCGCTCCTCGTATTGAAGGCGGCATAAAGAGAGAGCGTGCCGTGGCGGTAGTACTCGAAACCGTGCCGCTCTGCTCGTCCCTGTGACAACGGCAGCATTGGAACTAGGCGATCGAGCGCTTGGATCGCGGTCTTCTCATCAACGCAAAAAACGGCAGCATGCTGGGGCGGATTCAAATACAGTCCGATGATATCGGCGGCCTTGCGCTCGAAGTCCGGATCGTTAGAGGCCATGTAGCGCTCGAGCCGATGGGGCTTGAGCCGATGCTTTGCCCAAACCCGGGCCACCATCATGTGAGAGAGCCCGAGATGCTTGCCGAGTTTGCGTGTGCTCCAATGCGTGCTGCCATCCGAGGGCGGTCGGCGCGTCGCCGCCAGAATCCGGGCCTCCAGCTTCGCCGTGAGCTTCGTTGCTGGCTGCCCGCAATGTCGACTGTACAGGCCGGCGAGTCGCTCGGCCGCAAAGCGTTTCGTCCAGCGATTGATGTAGCTATCGGGGCAATCCAGCTGCAAGCGAATCTCGACCCAGGTTGCTCCATCGGCCGCCAGCAAAACGCACCGAGCTCGACGCCCTTCATCGGCCCGTCCCTTACGACTCGCCACGCGACGCTCCAGTTCCCTTCTCTCGACCTTGCTCAATGTCAACGCCATCGCACCCTCCCGGGAAGATGCGATGATTATACTATCGGTTCAGTTGTTACAGTCCACTAGCGCCATAACCGCTCAAGACCTCGCACCCCTCACCGGCCGATCTCCCGATGAATGGCAGTTCGTCGTGGCCGGCTATCTATGGATGGCCAATCTCCAGGGGAGCAACACGATCGGTGCTCTCACGGTTCCCATTGAGGTGGATTTTTCCACCATCTGGGACAACCTGGATGGAGCTTTCGCGGCCCATATCGAAGCACGCAAGGGGGCTTGGGGAGCGTTTTTTGATGTCAGCTATTTTGCGATAGGGAAGGACGACATCGAGATCTCGCTACCGAACGCTCCACCACAGGCGGGGCAACTGCCTGAGGATCTCCTTCCCACGATCGACATCAGCTTCAGCAATTCGATCTTCGAAGCGATGGCGAACTACCGATTCGGCAGTGAAACAAGCGCCCTCGATGTCTTTGGCGGCATTCGTTACAACCGATTGGCTCAGGACGTCGTTGTCGGAGGACCCGGCGATCTGAGCGGAGGTTACGACGTGAACTGGACTGACCCGGTCTTTGGTGGTCGTTACCTTCATCGAGTTCGTGATCGCGTGTTGATCCTGCTGAGAGGTGACGTGGGAGGCTTCGGTGCCGGCTCCGAGTTTACCTGGAACGTTTCGGGCGGTGTGAGCATCGATGTGCACCGCCGCATCGGTCTAGATTTCTTATACAAGTATATGGACATCGAGTATCGAGACGGGACCAAAGGGACGATCGATTTCTTCGAGTATGTATCGACGACTCAGGGAGTCTTGTTGGGCCTATCGTTCTATTTCTAGATCGCGGAGAAACGACGGAGCCGTGCGTTCGGAGTGGACGTTCGGCGTTTTGTATCATCGCCGACACCCATGACACTAGTTCTCCTCATGTCTTTGCTCGCTGCCCAACCTCACGGTGGGCAACAAGACCAGTTCGAAAGCGCCGCAGACGAGGAGGCGTTCTAGGAGGCGCAGGATCCTCTGACTCGGCTTCGTGCGGTTGCGATGCAAAACAACTTCGACTTCGGCATCGGCGAAGAAAACAGAACCGGGTATGCGCTTTTGATACAACCCTGGCAAGCGGAGGTTGGAACGGGCATATGGTGGAGGGTCAAGAGCATCAGTGCCCTCCCCCTCGTTTACCGGCCTGATTCAGACGAGTCCGAGGGTGGCACATTCGGGATGGGTGACCCGGAGATCGGCATGTTCTGGTCGCCAAGAAAGACGGGAAGCGCCGTGGCCGGTATTGGGCCTGTCGTGAGACTCCCGTTTGCAACGGATGAATCGCTTGGCGGCGATAAATGGGCGGCAGGTGTCACCGCTGTGGTCGTGGGACGACCCGGCGGCTGGCTGCTGGGCTTTCGGTCCTACAACTTGTGGTCTTTCGCTGGTGACGAGGACCGCGCCGACATCAATCAGTTTCTCCTTCAGTATTGCATCGTACGACCCCTCCGACGGGGTGGTCGTAGGGTCAAAATATTCTAACGACGATCGGGTCAGCGAGTTTCGGCGGACCCCACGGGCCGGTTGAATCCGCGGTTCCTGTTGGATAGGTGTTCCAGTTCTTCGGGAGGAGACACGATGGACTGGAAGACAATGCTGGCCTACATCTCAGGATCCGTGGATGAGGACCTGCTACTGCGGAACGAGTATCTCGTGGCCGAGAATCGGATTCTTCGAAATCAGATTCAGGGTCGCTTGCGCCTGACCGATGGCGAACGGCGGTCTCTGGCCGAGATCGGAAAGCGTCTGGGTAAGCAAGCCCTTGATGAGATCGCGAGCATCGTGAACCCCGACACGATCCTAGGTTGGCACCGGAGGCTTGTCGAAGTTAGTTCGACGGCTCCAAGAACCGTCCGTATCCAGGGCGACCGCGGATCGACGCCGACATCGAAGAGCTGGTGGTGCGTCTCGCCAAGGAAAACAAGTCCTGGGGTTACGACCGGATTGCCGGGGCGTTAGCCAACCTCGGGCATGAAGTGGCCGACCAAACCGTCGGTAACATTCTGAAACGCCACGGCATTCCGCTCGCACCAGAGCGTCGGAAGACCACGACGTGGAGGGAGTTCATCCGCTCGCACATGGACGTCCTCGCGGCGACAGATTTCTTCACCGCGGAGGCGTGGATTCAGGGCGGGTTGGTGACGTACTACGTTTTGTTCTTCATCCACCTGGCTACCCGTCGAGTCCACGTTGCCGGCGTCACGCCGCATCCGAACGAACAGTGGATGACTCAAATGGCCCGCAACGTGACCATGGCTGATGTCGGCTTTCTGTCCTCGAGCCGATACCTCATTCACGACCGGGACTCGAAGTTCTGCGAGTCGTTCCGGCTCACGATTGAGGCGGTCGCCATCACGCCCGTCAAGCTGCCCGCACGGAGCCCGGATTTGAACTCGTTCGCAGAGCGCTGGGTGAAGTCCGTCAAAGAGGAATGTCTCTCGAAGCTCGTTCTGTTCGGCGAGAAGTCGCTCCGTCATACGCTTAGGGAGTACGTCGTCCACCATCATCACGAGACGAACCATCAAGGCAAGGAGAATCTGCTGCTGTTCCCAGCCAGCGACCGGTTACATCAGTCCGAGGGCAAGGTGCGCTCCCGTGAACGGCTTGGCGGGTTGCTCCGTTTCTACCATCGGGAAGCCGCATGAGTATTTTGACCTCACGAGTAAGATGACGCGTCGAGGTTGTGAGCGATTTCGTCTTGTGATTAAGCTTGGTGGAAGCTACGATAACGAGCCTAGGGAGTTCGCATCGAAAAGCGATTTCGCCATCTTCACCTGGGTTGGACATTCTGAGTTCTAAAAGGAGCATTATGCAGCACTTGCGATTGGCCCTGGTCTCAGGTTTCTTCCTTCTCGTGGGCGTCGCGCCCATCCTCGGCCAGGAACGCGGCTTTGTGGCCGGCAATTTCGGTTTCACCTTTGCAGAGAGAACCGCGGGCTCTTACGGCGCGACCGTAGGATTCAACGTTACGCGTGCCGTTCAGATCGTGGGATTGTACTCCCACATGAACGACACCCTCACGGGTAGTTTTGCGGACCTCCTTCGTATCCTTTCGGTGTCCTCGGGTTTGTCGATCGAAGGAGAGCTTCCCGTCGAATACGGTGCCGGCGGAGTGCGTTTCAACATTGACGCCGAGAATATCGCTTCGGTCTTTCTACAATTCGACGCTGGCGCCGCAAGGATGGGATCGAATCTGCGGATTACGGACCCGAGCGGGCAAGACGTGACCGACGAAATTGCGGCTGGTGCAACCCTCGAGGAGACCAGGCCCGCGTTCGGGATCAGCGCGGGCACCCGCGTCGAACTCGGGATCAATCTCGTCGCGGAGGCATCCTTCAAGTGGCTGAACATCAACACTGAGGACGAGCCGCGTCGGATCAACCGCCTCGACTTCGGTATCGGCTTCCGCTTTTAGTGCGATTCGCCAGCTCGGCAATGGCGACGCGTCTGTGCTCCGCAAAAAGTCGATCCGCCGTTGATTCCACGGTTTGGACCTGCCAGGATCGGCCGCTCTCCGCCGGTCGGTCCGAGACCGTCGGGGTCGTTGTCTCTAACCCGGAAAGGCCCTTTCTTGCGTTTACTCTCGAATTTCGTTTCGGTCGTGCCGGACGCCCTCGCGTTCGCTCGGAATCTCCCCCGTTCATGGACCTCGCTCGCTGCCGAGAATCTCTTTCTCCGGAAGCAGCTCGTTCTACGTAGAGCGAGAGCAGACCCCTCGCCGTACCGATAACGCCACTCGGTTCACGATGGCGACCCTGGCGAGACTGTTCGAGTGGAAAGACGTGCTCGTCGTCATCAAGCCGGACACGCTCATCCGCTGGCACCGGAAGGGCTTTCGTTTATTCTGGCGATGGAAGTCCAGGCCCACGGGCCGTCCGTCCCTCCCGAAGGATTTGCAGAAGCTGGTCGCTCAAATGGCAACGGAGAACATTACCTGGGGCGGAGAGCGCATCGCCAACGAACTCTTTGTCAAGCTCGGCATCCGCGTGTCGCCTCGCACCGTGAGAAAATACATGCCGACACGGGATGACAAAGGCCCGCGCCCATGCAATTCATCCCAGTCCTGGGCCACGTTCGTACGAAATCACGCGAAGGCGATCGCGGCCGCCGACTTCTTCACGGTCGTCACAGCTCGGGTTCACTTCCTCTACGTCCTCGTCGTGATGGAGGTGGGCTCGCGCAAGATTGTCCACGTGAACGTGACCGAGCATCCCACCGCAGAGTGGACCCTACAGCAGTTCCGAGAAGCGATACCGTGCGACCATAGCTATCGCTTCCTCATCGTCGACCGGGATACCAAGTTCTCCGGAGATCTACGCAAATCTGTCCAGGCGATGGGCGTCCGGGCGTTGAGGACGCCCCGGCGCGCGCCTCAAGCGAACTGCTATTGCGAGAGACTGATCGGCACCACTCGTCGAGAGTGCTTGGACTTCCTCATCCCGCTTTCCGAGAATCATCTGAGGCGACTCTTGACAGAATGGCGTGACTATTACAATCGAGCGAGGCCACATTCATCTCTGGGGCCAGACTGCCGGCCGGTCCCGTCGAGCTTCCCATGAAGACGACCCAGCACCGACATCACTGGCCGGATCGGTCCAGTGTCGTCTCGACGCCCGTTCTTGGCGGGCTCCACCACGAATACCAACTCACGTCCGCCGCCCAAGCACCCAAGCCTCGAGCCTCGGCGGTGAAAGTTCGTCTGCCCGCGCCGTCAACGTGGTGCCGCCGTTCCCGCGATCGCGATCGCTCTATGATTACGATACGAGACTGGTTCTCGACGATTTTCGTCTCGCTAGCGGTAGTTCGCAGCGCTCTCGGCGTCCGGAGGACATTTCTGCGGAGCACACCCTTCGTCTCAGAGAAACGCTGTGGATCGCCTCGAGTCGATTCTGTTCCCAAGTGTTCCCAAGAACGAGAAAGGAGAAGCTGTAGAAGATTCGGGAAGGCCGTTACCAGCAGTGACTTAGATGGTGGCGGGGGCGGGATTTGAACCCGCGACCTTTGGGTTATGAGCCCAACGAGCTACCGGACTGCTCCACCCCGCGTCGATGTAGGCGACGTATTATCGGTCTAACCTGTGTGGATGTCAAGATTCGGGGAAAATTGCTAGCCGAGCTCGCGCTCTAGGAAGTCGCCGATGGCGCTCGCGATACAGGGTTTGCCGATAAGCTGCTCGGAGACGCCGGCTTTCGAGACGATGTAGGCGGTTGGCTCGCCGTTGGGGCCGGTCTCCTCGCCCCGGTTCGCGACGACGGCGAGGTGGCCCTTCGCGACGCGGCGCTTGGCGATCGCGATGAGCTCGTCGTGGTCGATGTTCTCGTTGTACTTGAAGGAGACCATGGGCAGTTTGGCGTACTTGTCGCGGACGAGGTCGATGACTTTCTCGGTAGGGGCGAGCTCGATACTCTTGAGCGCGCCGCCCGATGGGATCTTGCCTTCGGCTACCTCTTTCGGCTTGTAGTCGGCGACGGCGGCGGAGAAGATGCCGGCGGCAAACTCGCGCGCACCGAGTACGCTCATCACGGCGTCCCGATACTCCTCGAAGCTGCGAATCCTGGCGCAGGGAATGTAGTCGGGGGGCGTGAGCCCGGTCTCGCCGAGGATGAGGTGGACTTTGGCGCCGCGAAGCGTGAGCTCGTCGGCGATTTCTGTCCCGAGCCGACCGGTGAAGCGATTGGTGATGCGGCGTACGCTATCGACGAGGGTCGGCGTGGGGCCGCCAGTCACGAGCAGCGATCGTCCCTTGAGCGGGGACGTACTGAGGGCCGCGCAGACCTCGGCGACGAGCGTGCTCGTCTCGGGAATGTTGTGCTTTCCGTAGTCCTCTCGGGGCGGGATGATCCTCAGGCCCATTCCGTCGAGCTTTTGCAGTGAGGCGGTCAGGATGGAGTTATGCATGTCGCCGTGCATGGTCGGTGCGACGAGCACGCTTGTCTCGCCTCGTTCCATGCGGCCGATAGCGGTCGCGAGCGTCGAGGTCAGCATGCCGTCCGCGATCCCCAGTGCAACCTTATTAATAGTGTTGTAGGTGGCGGGAGCGACGAGATAACCGTCGAAACGATGGGCGTCGCTCAAATGCTCGGCGGCGGGCGTCAAACGGGTGACGACGGGGTTCGTCGTGGACCACTCGAGCGAGTCTTCGGTGGTATAGCGAAGCGCCTCCTTGGAACAGAACGCCACGACATCGGCACCCTGTTTGCGGAGGGCACGAGCGATGAAAGGGGCCTTGATCGCGGCGATACCGCCCGTGACCATGAGCGCGACGCGCTTGCCTTCGAGGTGACGGCCCTGGTGGCGCACGTCGTGGTCGCCCATGCCGGAGGCGGGCGGCGGTGAGAAATCCCAAGCTTTCATCGAGCGCTGGCCTCCGTGCGGGGGAACAACTCAGCCGATGCGGTCGACGTCTGTTCGAGGCGGCTCGTCCGGCTCGCTCGGTCGATAAATCTCCGATGCGAGACGCTCGAGTTTCTTAGCGTCCTCATCGGTGTCGGCCACAAAGGCAACACCTACATGATACCTCGCATCCTCGTTACTGGCTTCTTCGAGCCGGACAACGCGGCCCCTCAAGAAGACGTTCTTGCGCTCCTGAGGAAGATGGATGTCGATTTCGAGCTCCGTTCCCACGTTGAAGGGGATCTGGCTCTCCACGAGCGCACCGTTCCTCGAGAGATTTCGGGCGTGGCTTCGTAGCTCGCGACGTTCGTCGGGCGCGTGCTCCCGGAAGACGAGAACATTTCTCGCGTCGAGGCGCGGCGATTGGCGTTTCTCCTCGGCGTGAAGTGTGATCTTGTTCTTTCCCTCGTGCTTCGATCGATAGAGCGCCTGGTCGGCCATGCGCACGAGTCCTTCCGCGGAGTTCGAGTCGGCGGGATAGAGGGCGATGCCTCCGCTCACCGATAGCGAGACGTGTGCGTTAGCGACGGAGCGGTGGTCGAACATGTGGCGAACGTCCGCGCGGATGCGCTCGGACACGATGAAGGCACCGGTTCGGCTCGTCTCGGGAAGGATAAGCGCGAATTCTTCGCCTCCGTATCGGCAGGCGACGTCGATTTCGCGCACGCTCGCCAGGATGACGTTGCTGCAAAGAGTGAGGGCCTCGTCTCCGACGAGGTGTCCGTAGACGTCGTTGATGGCCTTGAAGTCATCGAGGTCCAGCATCACGACCGAGAAAGCGAGGCCATAGCGACGAGCTCGCTTGAGCTCCCGCCTCAGGCTGACGTCGAAGAACTGGCGATTGTAGAGGCTCGTCAGCCCGTCGGTGATGGCGTTCCTCTCGGTCTCGAGATAGGTGGCCATTTCGATGAGCTTCGGATTTCGAAGCTCGGGCTTCGAGGTCTGAAAATAGTCGAGCGCGGCGAGCTGTAACGTCGCCTCTCGGCCCAGCTTGGACGTCAGTGTCTCGCGGTGTTTCAGGATCGCTCGAAAGTGCCCACGAGCGACGGGCTCCCGGTAATCGAGCTGGGTGAGCAGGCGGAGGAGCGCAGCGAAAGAGATCGTGTCGGAGCCCAGAAGCTCATCCAGATCCGCCCCAGAAGACTTGCCTGCTTTTTCGAGCAACCGCACCAAATGCTGCCGGGTATCCCCCCGGGTCGGCAGCGATGACATAAGCGCCTCCAAACAAAGCTAAAAACAGAATAAATCCAATTAGTTACAGAGGTTGGGGCGCCGAATAATCGTTGGGCCGAGTCGATCACCAAGCAACTCATATTAGCAGAGGAGGCCCTCCGCTTTCAAATGCCAAGTGTCCCGTCCCGGAAGTCATGTTGCATTCGAGCGCCGATGCATCCCGCCTCGCTGCGTTGCGCCTCGGTTGAATACGCTTGGTATTGCGCCCTCGCCGCGCCTTGCGATCCGGGCGCCTCGACGCTCTCGATGCGAACATCACTTCCGAGACGAGACACTAGTCGCTCTCGATGAGAAGCTCGATCAGGCTCACGTGGAAGAGCTCTTTCTGCCCGGCGAGCTGCAGAAACCAGACGATCGGCACGAGGCAGACCACGTGGAAGACGCCAATCATGACGAAGAGCGGTGTCACCGTCAGCGGCACATCGGAAGCGTTGGCGAGATACAAGATAACCGAGCCTATGTAGGTCCCGAGGATCAGATAGCCGTATACGAGGGCGGCCAGCCGGCCGAGCTTGGCGAAATGCCAAATTAAGTAGGCGAGAACGAGGTAAATAATAAGGTCGACGGCGAGCTCCCAAATCGAGCGATCGGCGAGAGGGCTGAGCCGAATCGCCGCATCCCACTCCCGGTACTTCTTGATGGACTCGAGAAATCCCGCGAGTACGAAATACAGCGTCACCAGATAGATCACCAGCGGGCGCTCGACGATTGGACCGATTGGCATGGGTATGGTCTTATTATTATAGGATATAGTTTCCGTACTGGTCATCCCTGAGACATCATCGGTTGGAGTGAGTTTGCTCTTGACCCCCTGGAGTCTTGCCCTGGTCTTCACGGCCGGGACGCGCGTCCTCGTGATGCCGTTCGAGAACCTCTCGGACGATGCCGTGCAGGATTGGAAGGGAAGTGCCTTCGAGGAGGCCATCTCGTCCCATCTCGAGGCGGCGGGCCACGAGATCGTGGACGTTCAGACGCGTAACCGCCACCTCGTCAACCAAGGCTTCGATCCAGCGCAGCCCGTGACGCGGGCGACCGCCATCGTGCTCGCGCGAGACCTCCGGGCGGGTCGGCTCGTTGTCGGCAGCTTTCAGTCGAGTGAGGATCGGCTCGAAGCCACGGCGCGCGTCGTCGATCTGTCGGAAGGGGTCACGATTGGAGTCGTCGAGGACTTCGCGAAACGCGATGAGCTCTCGAGCCTCGCCAATCAGATCGCGAAGAACATATTCCGACTCGAGCGGGACCGGGTGCCCGCGGGATTCGACGAGAGCGTCGAGAGGCGCGCGAAACTCGCGCCGGCCGCTCTCGAGGCGAGCGCCCACGCTCGTCTGAGCGTCGAACGAGACGAGCAGCGAGAACACCTCGAGCAAGCCGTTGCCATCGCGCCCCGCTACCTCGAAGCCCGTGTCATGTTGGGAAGTCTCTTGCTCGAGGAGGGCAAGGCGAGGGAAGCGATCGACGTGCTCGTTGCCGCAAGAGACGGTGGTGGGAGTGACGCGAAAGCGTACTTCGGTCTCGGTGTCGCCTACCTTTCTGTCGGTGAGCCCACGGCGGCTTACGAGATCTTTCAGAATTTGACCGAGCTCGATGACAAAAGAGCCGCAGCCCACAACAATCTCGGCGTGGCCGCCATGCGGTTGGGCTTGCTGGATGAATCCATCAAGGCCTTCGAATGCGCCGTCGAGCGCGGCGGCGTTGGAGCGAGCTACTTTTTCAACCTGGGCTTTGCGTCGTGGCGGGCAGGCAAGGGTGCTCGGGCGCTCGAGCTCTTCGAAAAAGTGGCGGAGGCGCGTCCTTTGGACGGTGAAGCTTACTTCATGCTCGCAGCGGCCGCGGCGTCCCAAGCGGAGCCCGAAAAAGCAGAAACGATGCACGCCACATCCTTGCTGCTCTCTCCCAACCTGGCGGATGTGGATGCCGCGACGGTCGAGGGGTGGGAGCGCGTGGTTTTCGCGGAGGAGGAGAGTCGCGCTATCGACTCGGTGGTAGCGGTCGAGGAGGACGTCGCCGCTTTGGTGGAGATTCTCGATGCTCGCGAGTACCGCGCGACGGGCCGACTCGATGACGCGGTCTTGTTGCTTCAAAAGAGTCTGTATCGGGATCCGCGCGCGAATGAGCTCAGACGAGAGCTAGCCGATGTGCTTCTGGAGGCGGGGGAGCTCGACCGGGCGGCCACCGAGCTTGCCATCGTCTTGTGGAACGAGCCGACGTGTGATGACCATGTGGCACTGGCTCAGATCTTCGTCGAGCTGAACGAGCCAGGCAGAGCTCGTGAGCAAATCGAGATGGCGCTCGCGCTCGAGCCCGACCACGGCGGGGCTTTGTTGCTGCGCGACGCCTTACCGGTCGCGGTGCCGTAGTAGCACTTCCGTCCGTTCCATGTCTTGAGCTAGGATGGCGGTCATGAGGGGCTTTCTTTGGCTCGGTTTGCTCGCGATGGTGTTGCTGGGCGCGGGGCTCCTTTTTGCCGAGGATTCGCTGGAAGCCAAACTCGGCGAGCTCAGGGAGCGCTATGAAAAGGGCTCCGATACCCCGAAGGACTTCGCGATCGAGGAGACGGAGGCCAATGTCTTTCTCCATGGCGCGCAGGAGCTTCCCAAGGGTGTCGAAAACCCGTGGATCCGGTTCGAGGAGAACGTGGCCATCGTCGGCGCGATGGTCGACCTCGATCAGGTTCGCGGCGAGCTCCCGAGTTCGATGGTCTTCCAGCTTCTTTCCGGCCGAGTGCCCGTCGAGGTGACGACCCGCGTGTCGGGCACCGAGGGCGAGGGACAGCTCGAGCTCGAGCGTGTGCTGATGTCCGGGGTCGAGCTCCCGACGAGCCTGATCGAATCGCTCGCGAGCAAACATGATACGAGCGCGCTTCTGCCACCCGGGTTCCGTCTCGGCGCGCCCTTCGCTCTACCCTACGATCTCGAGAGCATTCGCTGTCAGCCCGGGTCGGTGCTCGTTCGGCAGCGCGCCACCTTCCCCGACGAGTAGAATCCCAGGGTAGCCGGCAGCGGCTCACCTGAGGACATGCTCGATATCACGACGCCAATCCAATACGTCAAGGGCGTCGGCCCGCGCAAAGCGGCCGCGCTCGAGAAGATGGGGATCACGACGGTCTACGACCTCTTGCTCTATCTTCCGTTTCGCTACGAGGACCGGAGTCTCAGGGTGAAGGTGGCGGAGATCGAGCCGGGTCAGGAGGCGACGGTCGATGTGGAGGTCGTATCGCTGCGCGTTCGCAAGACTCGGCGGGCGAACTTCAAGGTCGTGGAGCTTCTCGCCAAAGACGAGACGGGTCAGCTCAAGGCGGTCTGGTTCAACCAGGAATACCTGAAGGACACCTTGCTTCCCGGAAAACGGGTTCTGTTGTTCGGAAGGTTCGAGCGGACGGGATTCGGGCTGCTGCCCGAGGTCAAGAGCCCGCACTACGAGCTCGTGGAAGAGGGTCAAGAGGAGACGACTCATGCCGGACGCATCGTACCCGTCTACGAACGTATTGGTGCGGTCAGCCCCAAGATCTTGAGGCGGGTGATTCATTTTCTCGTAGTGGGGATGCCGCGGAACGTGCCGGAGGTGCTTCCGCAATCGGTTTGCGAGAGCCGCGGGCTCCCGACGAGAGAGGATGCCCTGACTCGCGTGCACTTTCCGGCGGAGGACGAGTCCCTCGAGCACTACAATACCTTCCGCGCTCCCGCCCAGAAGAGACTCATCTTCGAGGAGTTCTTCGTCTTCTTTCTAGCGGTCGAGCTGCGGCGGGCCGCGGACACCCAGCTGCGCAAGCAGCGTCCGTTCCCGGTGGACGATCGCATTCGGGAGATCGTGCGCAAGATCCTGCCGTTTCGGTTGACGGAGGCGCAGCGGGACGTCTCGAAGACGATCGCCGACGAGCTCGGAAGCCACGTGCCGATGCGGCGTCTCGTGCAGGGCGACGTTGGATCGGGGAAAACCATCGTGGCGGTGCTTTCGGCGATGATCGTCATGGAGCATGGCGCGCAAGCGGCCTTCATGGTTCCGACGGAGCTTCTGGCCGAGCAGCACTTTGCTAACGTGCGACGGCTCGTCGAACCGGCCGGGTATCGAGTCGCGCTTCTGAGCTCCAAGCTCAAGAAGGGGGAGCGCGAGGAGCTGAGAGAGGCGATCGCGCGGGGCGAGGTGGACCTGGTCGTCGGGACGCACGCTCTCGTGCAAGAAGGTGTCACGTTCAAGGAGCTCGGGTTGGCGATCATCGACGAGCAGCATCGGTTCGGAGTGCTGCAAAGAACCGAGCTCAGGGAGAAGGGTGTTAGGTGCGATCTTCTCGTGATGACGGCGACGCCGATCCCTCGTAGCCTCATGATGGCCATCCATGGGGATCTCGATCACTCGGAGATTTCCGAGCTCCCGCCGGGGCGGCAGCCGATCAGCACCCTTCGATGCGATGCCGGCGAGCTCAAGAGCGTCTTTCGAACGATGGAGCAAGAGATCGCGCAAGGTCATCAGGTTTACTTCGTTTGCCCGCTCGTCGAGGAGTCGGAGAAGATGGACGTCAAGGCGGCCGTCGCCCGCTTCGATTCGCTCGCGAAGGGCGCGTTCAAGCACCGACGAGTCGCGCTCGTGCACGGGCGGATGCCGTCCGGCGAGCGCGAGGAGGTCATGGGGGCTTTTGGCGAGGGGAGGATAGACGTGCTCGTGGCCACGACCGTCGTCGAAGTCGGGGTCGACGTCCCAAACGCCACCGTCATGGTGATAGAGCACGCGGAGCGGTTCGGCCTTTCGCAACTGCACCAGCTTAGGGGACGGGTCGGACGTGGCTCCGCGCCCTCCACGACCGTGCTGGTCACGTATCCGCCGCTGACTCCGGAGGCGGAGATGCGACTCGGCGCGATGGTCGAGACGCAGGACGGCTTCGTCATTGCCGAGCGGGATCTCGCGATCCGGGGGCCCGGCGACTACTTCGGCACCCGGCAGTCGGGCGCTCCGCTGTTCCGCATCGCCGACATCCTGCGCGATCGGGAGATCCGCGACGACGCCAAAGCTGAGGCAAAGCGCTTCATCGCTTCGCCCGAGCGCGACATCCCGGACGGAAGACTCCTCTTACATCACGCCATCGAGCTTTGGGGCGAGCGCTTCGGCCTCGCCGCCGCAGGGTGATGGGGTCAGTCTTTAACTCTTGAACTCCGACCCCTAAGTCATTGTGGTGTAACATGTTGAAGGAAATGAGAGTAGCCAAAAGAGTTAAAGAGTTAAAGACTGACCCCAGATGAGGATTGGGGGCGGGGAGCTTCGAGGGCGGATGCTGAAGGGGCCGCCGGGGCTAAAGACGCGGCCCACGAGCGCGCGGCTCAAGAAGAGCCTGTTCGATGTTCTCTCGCGCCGGATCGCGGGTGCGCGCGTGCTCGACCTCTATGCGGGGGTAGGAGCTCTCGGCCTCGAAGCTTTGTCGCGCGGGGCGGCGACGGCGGTCTTCGTCGAGCGGCGTCGGCAAGCCGCCGCGGCGATTCGCGACAACGTCGAGGCCTTTGGGCTCACGGAGCGAGCGTCGCTCGTCGCGAAAGACGTTTCGTCCGCGCTTTCCCGCCTCGCGGCGGACCTCGAGCGCTTCGATATCATCTTCGCGGACCCGCCCTATCGCTCCTCCGAGCCCGAGAAACTTCTGCGCTTTCTCGGTGAGGAAGCCCTCCTCGCGTCCGCCGGCATCGTCGTCATCGAGCACCACCACAAGAACGAGCTCGATGCCGGCTACGGCCGGCTCGAGTGCTCGCGTGAGCTCAAAGCCGGTGAGAGCCGGCTGACTTTCTACGTCCCCACGTGCTAGGCTGAGCCACCATGTCACCCCGTCGCGTCGCCATCTACCCGGGCTCTTTCGATCCCCTGACTATGGGGCACGTCGACATCATCGCGCGCGGCAGTGCCCTTTTCGATGGCATCATCGTCGGCGTGTTGCACAACCTCGACAAGAAGGCCATGTTCACGGTTGACGAACGCCTGATGATGATCCGGGAAACGTTCCGCGAGCGAGAGAACGTCCAGGCCGATGCCTTCAGCGGCCTCTTGGTGGACTACGCCAAGAGCTGCAAGGCTTCAACGATCGTTCGCGGAATTCGAGCGATCTCGGACTTCGAGTACGAATTTCAAATGGCCTTGATGAACCGGCGCCTCGCTCCGGAGATCGAAACGGTTTTCATGATGCCCGCGGAAGAGTATTCCTACGTGAGCTCGCGCCTCGTGAAGGAAGTCGCGACTCTCGGGGGCAACATCACCGGGCTAGTGCCCGAGGGGGTCGAGGCGCTACTCCTCGAGAAGCTTCCGGAGTCCGGCAGATCGCGGGAGTGACAAAAACGATGGGACGACGGCTCGCCCGTCGCGTCGAGCAGATTCAGCCATCACCCACCATGGCCGTGATGGCGGAAGCCATGCGGCTGCGTGCCGCCGGAGAGGATGTCGTCGACTTCTCCGCGGGCCAGCCCGACTTTCCGACGCCCGAGCACATCAAAGAGGCTGGCCGGCGTGCCATCGCGGAGAACTTCACCCGCTACACGGCGAATGCCGGCACCGCTGAGCTGCGACAGGCCATCGCCGATCGCTATCGAGAGGACTACGGCCTCGAGTTCGAGAGCTCGGGTATCATTGTGACGGGCGGCGGCAAACACGCGCTCCTCAACCTCATGCTCGCTATCGTCGAGCCGGGGGACGAGGTGGTTATTCCCACTCCGTATTGGTCGACCTTCGCGGAGCAGGTACGGCTTGCGGGCGGGGAGCCCATCCTCGTCGCAACCTCGGAGAACGAGGGCTTCGTCGTGACCGCTCGATCCATGGTTCCCGCGCTCTCCGAGCGAACTCGAATCCTCCTCCTCAACGTTCCCGCAAATCCAACTGGGGCCATGGCCACCGGCGACGAGCTCCTCGCGCTCGCCAACCTCGTCAAGGATCGAGACCTTTTTCTGCTCTGGGACGACACCTACGCGCGCCTCTCGTTCCAACCGGCGCCGGCGCGAGAGCTGCGGCAGGTGCAAGAGGTTCTTCACGATCGCTTCATCATCGCCGGAACGGCCTCGAAGGCCTACGCGATGACGGGTTGGCGTATCGGTTGGGCGATGGGTTCGAGAGAGCTCATCGACGCCTGCGCGACGCTCCAAAGCCAGATGACCTCGAATGCCAGCTCGATCTCGCAAAAGGCGGCGCTCGCCGCGCTCAGCTCCGACCAGAGCGCCCTCGCCGAGATGGTGGCGGAGTATCGGTGGCGTGCGCGTCGCTTGCGTGAGGGGTTGCTCGAGATTCCCGGCCTTCGCTGCACTGAGCCTGGCGGTGGTTTTTACCTGTTTCCGAACGTCTCCGCCTACCTGTCCGATGCGAGCACCGCCACCGATCTCGCGGGCGAGTTGCTCGAGAGCGAACGCGTGGCCGTCGTGCCGGGCCTGGCGTTCGGCCTCGACGGTCATCTCCGCGTCAGTTTCGCGGCGTCGCGAGAGCATATCGAGGAGGGCATCCGCCGCCTGCAGCGCTTCTTCTCTTCAAGAGCCCCGAGGGCTTCGAGGGAAGCACAGTGAAACGACTCTCGGCAGTTCTCGTCAACCTTCAGAATCCCCGCGAGAAGTTCTGGGGGGTGCTCATGTCCGTCCAGGCGAATGGTCTCACCGTACGCGGTATCGACCTCAACTCCTTCGAAGACTGGTCTCGCTCCGTCGCCCGCGAGGAGACCGAGATGGGGCTTTCCACGGTCTTCTTTCCCATCCACCGCGTCGAGCGCGTGAACAAGGACGAGACGATCGGTGGCGCCCAGTCGCTCGCCGACGTCTTCGAGTCGCGCACCGGGATGGACATCTGGACGCACCTCGGCATCAAGCCAGGCCTTCCTTCCGGTGAGCCTCAGGCGGCGGAGCGGTTAAGCGGAGAGTGGATGACCCTCGCTCAAGCCGAGCGCGACTACATCGAGCGCGTTCTAGAGGATTGTGAGTGGGATCGAACCGCCGCCGCACGGATTCTGGGTATGTCCGAGGCGCACCTGATCAAGAGGATCGACCCATCCGGATGAGCCAGTAAGCCACTATATCCAGTGTTCGACCTGCCTCTGACCACAATATCTTGACTCCCACGTTCCCCGAGTGCTATCGTCTCGGGTTCGCTAGCAGCGAGGGAGCCGAGGAGGCGACCGAGCACTGACAAAGATAAAGACGGTTTCAAGGAGGAAGAACCAGCATGTTCCATCGGGGGTCGATAGCTGCTTGTCTGCTCGTGTGCGTCGCCTGCCAAGCTTCCGTTTCGGCGCAAGGCGTTTATTTTCCGGGCGCCGGAGCTGCGAATCGGTCCATGGGGGGCGCTTCGACGGCCGCTCCACTGGACGCGGCAGGCGCCACGTACTGGAATCCCGCGGCGATAGCGGGGATGGTAGACGGCGAGATCTTTGTCGGCGTCGACTTCGTCTATGCCAGTACTTTCCTCGACTCTTCTGTCGAAGCGACGGGGGCCTTCGGGAGCAATCGCAGCGATAGCGGCCTCGCCGCCGGGCCCGCCTTCGGCGTCGTGAGCCGACCGGAAAACTCGAGCTATACCTACGGCCTCGGTATCTACTCGGTGGTCGGTCGTAGCATCGACTTCCCGGGCAGCGAGTTCAACCCGGTCTTGAAGCCTTGGGATCCGCCCAACTCGCTCGGCTTCGGCCCGGTCTCGTCCCGCCTCTCGGGTCTTCGCATCGACCCGATGATGTCGAAACAGATCTCGGAAAATCTTGCCGTCGGTATTGGCGGGCAAGTCAGCCAGCTCTCGCTGAGCGTCGACCCCGCTTTCTTCGCGGAGCGTAACGGGAACGGGTTGTTTCCGCCCGCGACGCAGGGCCGGTCCTACTGGGGCGGTGGCTTTCAAGCCGGTATCTACTTCACGCCGAACGACCTCTGGAATTTCGGTGCATCCTACAAGAGTCCTCAGTGGTTCGAGTCCTTCGACTACAACTCGAAAGACGAGATCGGCAATGCTCGAAGCCTCTCCATCGAGCTCGAATTTCCCTCTGTGCTCTCGCTCGGTACGGCCTACAAGGGGCTCGAAGATACGATCGTCGCCTTCGACCTTCGCTACTTCGCCTACGCCAACACGAAGCTCTTCGGCGACGAGCCCGGCCAAGGCGGACTCGGTTGGGGCAACGTGTGGGCAATGGCCATTGGCGCCGAGCGCAGCGTGTCGGAGATGATCAAAGTGCAAGGCGGATTCACGATGAACGGGAATCCGATTCCCAACGCCGCAACCCTCATCAACATTCAGCTTCCCGCGATCAACAAGTTCGCGATCTCAGGCGGCGTCACGGTCGCTCTTACCGAAGATGTCGATATCGTCGGGAGCACGGTCTACGGGCTACGCCACACGAATACCGGATCGATCCTCGAGATCCCGGGTACGACCATCGAGCTCATACAGGACCTCTGGACGTTCAGCCTCGGGTTCAACTTCAAACTCTAGCAGGGCTGGCGTAGGCCGCAAGTCGAGTGGTACACTAATCCGTTTTGTGGTTTCGAGCTGACGTCTGGTCCACCACGCGACAAAACATCCCGCCCCGCCGGCCATCGGTTCGGCGGCCTTGTTTGACTGAGCAGGAGAATCATGAGCACCAGCCCCACCGGGCCGCCCGAGGGCGGCCGTATCGAGATCGAGAACGGCAACCTCAAAGTTCCCAATGACCCCGTCATTCCCTTTATCGAGGGTGACGGTACCGGCCGCGACATCTGGCGCGCGAGCCAGCGAGTCTTCGACGCCGCTGTGGAGAAAGCCTACGGTGGCAAGCGCAAACTCCACTGGTACGAGGTTCTTGCGGGAGAGAAGGCGTTCAATGCAACGGGTGATTGGCTTCCCGAAAAAACGCTGAAAGCGTTCCGGGACTACCTCGTCGGTATCAAAGGACCCCTCACGACGCCGGTGGGCGGCGGGATCCGCTCGCTGAACGTCGCGCTTCGTCAGGAGCTCGACCTCTATGTGTGCCTGCGACCGGTGAAGTATTACAAAGGGGTGCCGAGCCCCGTGAAGAAGCCCGAGGACGTCGACATGGTCATCTTCCGAGAGAACACGGAAGATATCTATGCAGGCATCGAGTATCTCTCCGAGTCGGAGGAGGCGGAGAAACTCATCGGCTTCCTCCAGAAGGAGATGGGCGTCAACAAAATCCGTTTCCCCGATACCAGTGGGATCGGCATCAAGCCGATCAGCAGGGAGGGAACGGAGCGACTCGTGCGCGCCGCCATCCAATATGCTCTCGAGAACGACCGCAAGAGCTTGACGCTCGTCCACAAGGGCAACATCATGAAGTTCACCGAGGGAGCATTCCGCGACTGGGGCTATGCCCTTGCGGCAAAGGAGTTTCGCGCGGAGACCGTCAGCGAGCGCGAGAGCTGGATCCTCGGCAATCGCGAAGACAATCCCGATATCTCCATCGAGGACAATGCCCGGGCGGTCGAGCCCGGTTACGACCTCATGGTCGAGGACCGCCAGGCCGAGGTGAGAGCGGAGGTCGAAGCCGGCATGAAGCAGCTCTGGGACAGCCACGGCAGCGGCCAGTGGAAGAAGAAGCTTCTCGTCAGGGATACCATCGCCGACATCACGCTCCAGCAAGTGCTGACCCGCGCTTCGAGCTTCGACGTCATCGCGACGATGAACCTCAACGGGGACTACCTGTCCGACGCTCTCGCCGCTCAGATTGGCGGCATCGGAATCGCGCCGGGCGGAAACATCAACTACGTCACCGGTCACGCGATCTTCGAGGCGACTCACGGCACCGCTCCCAAGTACGCCGATAAGGACATGGTCAATCCGGGCTCTGTGATCCTCTCCGGTCTGCTCATGTTTCAGTACATGAAGTGGAACGAGGCGGCGGAGCTGATCGAGTCGAGCCTCAAGAAAGCCATTTCACAGAAACGCGTAACCTATGATTTTCATCGCCTGATGGAGAGCGCGACCAAGCTCAAGACGTCCGAGTTCGCTACGGCGATGATCGAGAATATGTAAGGAGAAGCCCATGGCTAGAAACAGGGTCACCGTCGTCGGCGCGGGCAACGTCGGTGCGACGGCGGCGCAGCGCATCGCCGACGCCGAGCTCGCCGATGTCGTAATGATCGACATCGTCGAAGGCATTCCTCAAGGCAAGGGCCTCGACATGCTCGAAGCTTGTCCGATCAGCGGCTCGGACGTCCGCATTCAGGGCACGAACGAGTACCGGGACACCGCAGGGTCGGATATCGTCGTGATCACGGCCGGGCTTCCGCGGAAGTCGGGCATGAGCCGCGACGACCTGCTCCAGAAGAACTACCAGATCGTCAAGAGTGTTACAGAGGAAGTCGTGAAACATTCACCGGATTCGATTCTCATCGTGGTTTCGAATCCTCTGGATGCGATGGTCCAAACGTCCTACAAGGTCAGTGGCTTTCCGAAGAATCGCGTGGTGGGAATGGCCGGCGTTCTGGATTCGGCACGGATGCGAACCTTCGTCGCGATGGAGCTCGATGTCTCGGTGGCCAACGTCCACGCATTCGTGCTGGGTGGGCACGGCGACGACATGGTTCCGCTGCCGCGCTACTCCACCGTGTCGGGTATTCCGCTGCCCGACTTGCTCTCGCAGGAACGCATCGACGCGATCGTTGATAGAACGCGGAAGGGCGGCGGCGAGATCGTGAGCCATCTAAAGACCGGCTCCGCCTATTACGCACCCTCGGCCGCGATCGTGGAAATGGTCGACGCGATCCTCAAAGACAAGAAGAAGATTCTTCCGGTGGCCGCCTACCTCGAGGGTGAGTACGGTATCAATGGGCTCTATATGGGCGTTCCAGCCAAGCTTGGTGCTAAGGGTGTCGAGGACATCATCGAGATCTCTCTCACCAACGAGGAGCGGACTGCTCTCCAGAAATCGGCCGGCTCGGTCCAGGAGCTCGTCGGCAAGATCGGTGTTTGAGGCAGCTCATCTATGAACGTTCACGAGTATCAAGCTAAAGCCCTCCTTGCGCGCTTCGGCGTGCCCGTGCCGCGCGGGGTCAAGGCCGCGAGCCTCGAGGAGGCGGCCACCGCCGCCGCTGAGCTCGGCTATCCCGTGGTCGTCAAGGCGCAAGTCCATGCGGGTGGCCGCGGCAAGGCGGGGGGCGTCAAGCTGGCCAAGAGCGAATCGGAGCTCCGGGATGTCGCGGACCAAATCCTGGGCATGACGCTCGTCACGCCGCAGACGGGAGCCGAAGGCAAGCTCGTAAGGAAGCTCCTCGTCGAAGAGGGCGTCAATATCGAGAGGGAGCTCTACATCAGCTTCCTCGTCGATCGCGCTATCGGTTGGCCGGTTTGTATCGCCAGCCGCGCCGGCGGGATGGAGATCGAGCAAGTCGCCGAGGAGACTCCGGAGAAGATCCTGAGGGCGGAGATCGATCCCGCGATCGGTTTGAGGTCCTACCAGGCGCGCGAGCTCGCTTACGGACTCGGACTGGAAGGCGAGGTGCACAAGAAGGCCGTCAAGTTCCTGATGGGACTCTATGCCGCCTTTCGAGGGCTCGATGCCTCTCAAGTCGAGATCAATCCCTGCCTGATCACCAAGGAGGGTGACGTTCTCGCGCTCGATGCGAAAGTCAATCTCGATGACAACGCGCTGTTTCGCCACAGAGATCTCGTCGAACTTCGTGATACCGACGAGGAATCACCCCTCGAAGTCGAAGCCTCGCATCACGGTCTCAACTACATCAAGCTCGACGGCAGCGTCGGATGTATGGTGAATGGCGCGGGTCTCGCCATGGCGACGATGGACATCATCAAGCTCGCGGGCGGCGCGCCGGCGAACTTTCTCGACGTGGGTGGAGGCGCGAGCCCCGACCAGATCAAGAACGCGTTTCGCATTCTGATGTCGGACGAGCAAGTCAAGGGGGTTCTCATCAACATCTTCGGTGGAATCTTGCGCGTGGATCGACTCGCGGAGGGACTCATCGCAGCCGTGCGGGAGCTCGACGTCAAAGTGCCCATCGTGATTCGGGCCGAAGGGACCAACGTGGACATCGGGAAGGAGATGCTCGCGGAATCGGGTTTGAATTTTCTTACCGCGGACAGCATGCAGGAGGCGGCGGAGAAGATCGTGGCGGAGCTTGGGGGTGCGGCGTGAGTGTGCTCGTCGACCGCGATACGAGGCTCCTCGTACAGGGAATCACCGGCAAAGAGGGCGAGTTCCATACGAAGGGGGCCATCGACTACGGTACGAAGGTCGTCGCCGGCGTGACTCCGGGCAAAGCCGGCCAGAGCGTCGAAGGTGTGCCGGTCTTCAATACCGTTCGCGACGCCGTCGCGGAGACCGGTGCGAACGCGACGGTAATCTTCGTGCCGCCGCCCTTCGCGGCCGACGCGATTCTCGAAGCGGTGGATGCTGAGATTCCGCTCGTCGTTTGCATCACCGAGGGGGTGCCGGCTCTCGACATGGTCGAGGTAATGCTTGTCGTGGAGCGGGGCTCTTCGAAGCTCATCGGTCCGAACTGCCCCGGCGTCATCTCGCCCGGTAAGGCCAAGATCGGGATCATGCCCGGTCACATCCACAAGGAAGGCGCAGTCGGCGTCGTTTCGCGGAGCGGTACTTTGACCTACGAAGCGGTGCACCAGCTCAGCGAGCGCGGACTCGGGCAGTCGACTTGCATCGGCATCGGTGGCGATCCGGTGGTTGGCACGACTTTCGTCGACGCGCTCCAACTCTTTGAGAACGACGAGGGCACCGCAGCCGTCGTGATGATTGGTGAGATCGGAGGCTCGGCAGAAGAGACGGCAGCGGCCTTCATCAAAGACAAGATGACGAAACCTGTGGTCTCCTTCATCGCAGGTCAGACCGCGCCGCCCGGACGGCGTATGGGCCACGCGGGTGCCATTATCATGGGCGGCAAGGGAACCGCCGCCGATAAGATGGCGACGCTCGAGACCGCTGGGGTCACCGTCGTCAAGAGCCCCGCCGATATGGGCGAGACCATGGCCGGTTTGCTTGGCTAGAAAAACTGGAGAGGTAGAGGACGTGAGCCAGAGAACGCTATCCATCATCAAACCTGACGGACTACGTCAGGGAGTTGCCGGCAAGGTCATCGCGCGGTTGGAGGAGGCGGGGTTCAAGATCCTCGGCCTGCGCATGATTCGAATGTCGAAAAAACAGGCCGAGGGCTTCTACGCGATGCACAAAGAGAGGCCGTTTTTCTCGAGCCTGACGGACTTCATGTCGTCGGGACCGGCCATCGTCCTCGTGCTCGAGAAAGACAATGCCATCGAGGACCTCAGGAAGCTCATGGGGGCGACGGACCCGGCAAAGGCCGACGAGGGGACGATTCGGAAGGACTACGCGACCTCGGTGGAGGCGAACATCATCCACGGGTCCGACTCGCCCGAATCGGCGGCAGCCGAGATCCCGTTCTTCTTTACGACACTAAAGCTCCAATCCTGACCGTCGAGGACTTTTGTGCCATCCATCAAACCGGACAAGTGGATTCGGAGGATGGCTCTCGAGTACGGGATGATCGAGCCTTTCGTCGATCATCAAGTGCGAGAGAATGTCATCTCCTACGGGCTCTCGTCCTATGGCTACGACATTCGGGTCTCCGACGAGTTCAAGATCTTCACCAACGTGCACACGGCGCTGGTCGATCCGAAGAACTTCGACCCCAAGAGCTTCGTCGACTACAAGGGCGAGGTCTGTGTGATCCCGCCGAACTCATTCGCGCTCTCGAATACCGTCGAGAATTTTCGCATCCCGCGCAACACCTACGCGGTCTGCATCGGGAAGTCCACCTACGCCCGGTGCGGCATCATCATCAACGTGACGGGCTTCGACGCCGAGTGGGAGGGCAACGCGACGCTCGAGATCTCCAATACGACACCGCTCCCCTGCCGTATCTACGCCAACGAAGGGATCGCCCAAGTGCTCTTCTTCGAGAGCGACGAGGACTGCGACATTTCCTACAAGGACAAGTTGGGGAAGTACCAGGGGCAAGCGCACATTACACTTCCGAAGTTGGAGGAGAGTGAGGAGTGAAGCTCATCGAGGGCAAGAGATTGAAGGAGAGGCTCGAGCAGAGCCCGCCGCTCGTGGAGCACTTCGTGGATCCGGAGACGCAGATTCAGATGAACGGCGTCGACTTCACCCTGCGCGAGGTGGCGCGTTTCAGTGATGAGCCCGGCGCCATCGACTTCGACAACTCCGAGCGCCGGACCCCCGAGACCTCCGTTATCGAGCCCGACGATGACGGTTGGTGGAAGCTTCCGCCCGGCTCCTACTGGGTCGTTTACAACGAGGTCGTCAACATTCCCCCCGACATGTTCGGCATGGCCCGGACTCGTTCGAGCCTCCTCCGGAGCGGCGCGCAGATCGGCACCGCCCTTTGGGACTCCGGCTACTCCGGCCGGAGCGGCTCAGTGCTCCTCGTCCACCACCCGGCGGGCATCCATCTCAAGAGAAACGCCCGCGTCCTTCAGCTCGTCTTCTTCGAGCTCGACGCCCCAGCAGCCAAGACCTACGCAGGCCAGTACCAGAACGAAAACAAGTAGTGCCGCGTCAGAATTCGCCGAGGACGCTACGGAGCCAGCTCAGAGAATGTTGAAGCTGACGAGGATCTCGGCGATGACGTCCACGGGCTGCCCCTTGTGCTTTCCGGGGATGAACTTCCACAGGGCCGCCGCGTCCATCGCCTTGCGGTCTAGGTCCGACGTCAAGCTTCGGACAATTCGGACCGGCCGCACCGTGCCATCCTTGAGTATGATGACTTCGACGACGACCTCACCCTCGACTTTGCGCGCGAGCGCGTCGTCCGTGAACGTTGGCGAGACTTGGTGCAAGAGCACCGGGCTCGTGATGCCGCTTCCCATCCGATAGGCACCGCCACCGTAGCCGCCGCCGGTGCCCTCACCGATTCCCGAGCCCTGCCCTTCGCCGATACCCGTGCCCTCGCCGCCACCGGAGCCCCCACCCCTGCCCGAGCCAGCGGATTCGAGAAGCTGGTCGAGACCGTCGAGAAGGCCCTTTTGGTCGATATCATCGGGTGCCTGAGCTACGACCGGGGCTACGATCTCGTGAATCTCATCTTCCTCTTCGACGTCCTCTTCTTCCTCTTCCTCGGGATCAGGCTCGTCCGGATCGTTGTAGATGAGCTCGTCTTTCGGGTCCTCGAGCTTGACGGCAATCGTGGCGGCGTCGTCACCTTGAAGCTCCTGGATCGAGGGGGGATCGAGAGATCCTTCGCCGCCGCCACCACCACCACCGCCGGGTCCCTCCTCCATCACGAAAATGAGACCCGGCAAGTCCGGTTTCCGCTCGCGAGACTCGGGGATCAAGGCGGACAGGACGAGGAAGCCCGTGCAAACGCTCAAGTAGCCGACGAAGGTCCAGGCGGTTGTACGGCGCTTCCGGTCGGGATCGAAGAACGGTGGCTCGACTTCGCCTCCGCTCAACGCGCTGACGATATCGTCGTTTTTGAAGTTCTCCTGGAACCATTGAACCCACCGTTGCATGCGTCTCAATTGTCCTCTGAAGGCAACGTCGATGCAAGGCCGTGCGACCGCGGCCAATTTGATTGGACCTCACCTCCTGCGACGGATACACTCCGCTTCCGAGGATGTCGGACGTTCAAACTCAACCCATCGAGCTTACGCTCCGCGACGCTATTGCCTGGATTCGCTTCGACTTACCGGGTGAGCGCGTCAACAAGCTCTCCCGCGCCGTCCTCGAGTACTTCGCAGAGCTTGTCTCGGAGCTCGAGTCTCGGACCGATGTGAAAGGCGCGATTCTTGCGTCTGGAAAAGACGGGATTTTCCTCGCCGGAGCAGACGTCGCCGAGATTCGGGACATCACGGATTCCGATCAGGCGGCGTCCGCCGTACGCGCAGGCCAGGCGATCATGGACCGGGTGGCGCGGCTTCCGTTCCCCGTCGTCGCGGCCATCGGCGGCGTTTGCCTCGGCGGCGGCACCGAGCTCGCGCTCGCCTGTGACGCTCGGATCGGCTCGGACCATCCGCGTTTCCAAATCGGTCTACCCGAGGTGAACCTGGGCTTGATACCAGCCTGGGGTGGCACGACGCGCCTGCCTCGTCTCGTCGGCCTTCGGGCGGCCCTCGACGTGATTCTCAAGGGCCGCGGCCTCGATGCGCGGCGCGCGGCACGTATCGGCCTCGTCGATCGGGCGGTGTCCCACGCCGAGCTCGAGCGACGCGCGGTCGAGCTCTTGCACGAGCTCGTTCAGGGTCGTCGGCCGAAGCGCCGACGGTTCTCGCTTCGCGACTGGATGCTCGAGGGAAACCCCCTCGGCCGCGCGCTCCTCTTTTCACAGGCGAGAAAACGCGTGCTCGCCGAAACCAAAGGACACTACCCCGCGCCGCTCGCAGCCATTGACATTCTTCGCCGCGGCCGGCGCTCCGAGAAGCGCTCCTTCGAGCTCGAAGCCGAGAAGCTCCGCGAGCTCCTGCCAGGCACGGTCGCGAAGAGCCTCGTGCATCTCTTCTTTCTCAACGAGCAGGCGAAGAAAGACAGCGGCGTCTCTCGCAAGGACGTCGAGACGAAACCCGTCGAGACGGCCGGGCTTCTCGGGGCGGGCACGATGGGAGGCGGCATCGCACGATTGCTCGCATCGCGCGACATCTCGGTCCGGCTCAAGGACGTGAGCCCGGAGGCTCTCGGGGCCGGGCTTCGAGCGGCTCGCGACGTCTTCGAGCAGCGCCGAAAACGCCGGCGTATGACGCTCTGGGAGCTCGAGCAAAAGATGGCGCTGATCACGCCGACGCTCGACTGGAGCGGCTTCGGGCGAGCGCAACTCGTGATCGAGGCGATCGTCGAGGACCTCGAGATCAAAAAGAGCGTGCTGCGCGATTTGGAGCCGATGGTCTCCGAGAACTGCGTCATCGCGACCAATACCTCGACGTTGTCCGTCACTGACATGCAGGGAGCTCTTGGTCATCCCGAGCGCATGGCGGGATTCCACTTCTTCAATCCGGTCGACCGCATGCCCTTGATCGAAGTCGTCCGCGGCGCCGAGACCGACGATTCGACGGTCGCCTCGCTGGTGGCTTTCGCGAAACGTCTCGGTAAGACGCCGGTCGTCGTGAACGACGGCCCCGGGTTTCTCGTCAACCGAATCCTCGGCCCCTATCTCAACGAGGCGTCCTACCTTTTGCTCGAGACCGGCGACGTCGGCGCCATCGATCGGGTTTTCGTCGACTTCGGCATGCCGATGGGGCCTCTCCGGTTGCTCGACGAAGTGGGGATCGACGTCGCTCAAAAGGCAGGGAAGGTGCTCGCAGCCGCCTTCGGCGAGCGGACCGTCGCCTCGGTTGTTCTCGATCGAATGGTCGAGGCGGGTCGGTTGGGTAAGAAATCGGGGCGGGGCTTCTATCGGCACGAGGGCAAGAAGTCCGTGGCGGATCCCGAGGTCGTGGCCTTGCTCGGGGCCCGGGAGGGCAAGCTCGTGAACGACGAAGCCCTCGAGCGCGCGGTCGGTCTGATGGTGGCCGAAGCGGCTCGCTGCCTCGACGAGGGAATCGTCCGAAGCGCGGGCGAGCTCGATCTGGCGATGGTGATGGGGACGGGATTTCCGCCGTTCCGCGGAGGCCTGCTCCGTCACGCCGATCAAATCGGTGTCGCGCGCGTGCGGGAGCAGCTTGAAAAGCTCCGGGCGGCTCACGGCGAGCGCTTCGCGGTCCCCGAGGCCCTCGTCTCGCTCTCCGCCTTCTATAATTGAATCAGAAGTCAAAAGTGTGGAACCCTGCGGGGGAGAAACACCACGGCGTCTCGGGGGAAAATTTCCACAGGGCAGGGTAAACGGCAGGGATAAAAGCCGTTATATTTGGGGCGTCATCCTCAGACTAGTGGCATGTGGGTTGCATCTTACTGTGGTCAGACTCGCGGAGGTTGACCATGGCAGAGACGATTCCAAAAGTTGAGTGGTCCGTAACCGAGGAGTACGCCGAGCGGCTTTTCTACTGGGAGTACCTGGTGAAGACGTGGCTCGTACCTGGTCTCTCCGTGCTTCAGGAGCCCGGATCCGAAACGGCCTCCTTCCAGAGCTCTCCCTTGGGCCACGTCTCGCACGAGCGCGGCTGGCTCATGGAGCCCGAGACGATCGTCGAGCAGTAGCGCTCGCCCATCAGCGACGGATTCGATAGAGGCGATCCGTTCGCTCCGCCCGGACGAGCTCGATCAACCCTTCTTCACTAGCGTCTCGAAGCTGTCGCCGTATTCGCGGTCCCAGGCGCGCCTCGTGCGCGAGCACGAAGCGAACGCCGTCCTCGGAGAGACTCTCGAGCCCCTGGGAGAGATTCCCTCGCATGACGCGCTGGAACGACTGCTTGTAGCTCTCGGGAACGAAGCCGCTATATCCGTTGACCAACGCCCTTCGATGGAAGATGGAGCGATATACGTAAAGGGCGTTGTCCTGGAAATGCTCTGGCGGCGGCATGGGAAGCTCGATGAGCGCCCCCACTTCGTCGAGCGACTGGACTGCGGTATAGATCGGAGGCGTCGCGGGAACGTCCATTCTGAGGGGGAGCGGCCCCCCGAAGCATTCGAGCGCGGCGACGACGAAGAGCAGGCTCTTCAGGGCACGGCTCTTCACACAAGCGGCTCCGAGCGCGGCGAGCATGGCCACGCCGAGCAGGAAGAGCACCCCTGCTCGAGAGGGAACGCGGAGCGCGCGGTAGGGAGCAAGAGTCTCGTACAAGAGCGTGAAGAGGCCCGCCTTCGGTCCGAGCGACAAGACGAAGCCGACCAGCGCGACCGCAAGCCAAGACCATCTTTCGCGCTTCGAGCGTCCGGTCGCGATGGCCACAAAGGCGAGGCCGAGCGCGACGAAACCGGCGAACAGAGGCTCACTCGCTTTCGGGAGCCAGAAATGAACGGGCGAAAAGCTCGAGGCATAGTCGAGGGGTACCGCCGAGAATCTTGCCGCGGCCTCCAGGGAGCGGACACTGCCGGATTGAAGCTTCTCGAGGTACGGCCAGGCGAGAGGAAGCGTGAGGAGCGCGCCGAGCGTTCCCGCCGAGACGAGTCGCGCGACGGCGCGGCCTCGATCCTCTCGGGCGAGCGCGGCAGTCGCGAACAGGCTGACGAGGGGAGCTGCCGTGGCCGCATAGACGAAGTAGTACACGCTCGAGCCGAATGTCGCGGGAAGCGTCAGCGCGAGAGCCACGATCCAGCAGAGACCGTTGCGGCTCGCGACCCGTCTCACCAGGTAGAGACTCAACGGGATCCCGAAAGCCAGCTGGAGCTGAAGGTGTGGCACGTGCGCCCATCGGTAGGGTCCGAAGGCGAAAACGAGCCCCGCGAGCAGGGCCGCGAAGCGGTTGGACGTCAGGTCGTAGGCGAGTAGGAAGGCCGCGAAGGCGGTCGTCACGATCGCGCCGAGCCAAGCGGCGTTGAACAAGAGAGTGGGGTTGTCGGTGAAAAGCGCGACCGGCGCCGCAAGGACGGCAGCGCTCAAGAGATTCTCAGAATAGGCGAGCGTTCCCTCCTCTGGGAAGAAGATGTTGGCATCGAAGACGTGGAGCGGGTCCTTGCCGAGTTGATAAAGGTCCCAGGACAGGACCCAGGTATTGAGGAGCGCGTCAGGGCTGTCGAGACGGTTGGCGCGGCTGGGATCCAGAATCAGCGGGTAGGTATAGACGAGGCTCGCCAGCGAGAAGAGGACCAGGGCCAGAACGACATCTTTATAGCGAGGCGCTTTCGGCACAATGGGCGTCATTATTCTCGCTTCGAGCGGGATTCCACAAGCCTTCGTCCATCAGGAACCGCTCGCCGTCAGCGCGGGGTCGTCATAAGCTGCGGCAACGGGTGCCGACGCACTAGCGATGCCCTGACCCTACCTGCGAGAATGGAGTAACGACATGGTTCGCTGTGAATCTTGCGGCAAACAGCACGTCCCGACCCGGAACGGGCTCTGCCCCCACTGCGGTGCTCCGGCAACCGGACGTGTCACCGGAGGTGGAGGCGGGGTGACTTCCTCGTCGTCCGGCGCCCCTGCTCTCGAGTTCTTCCTGAACGCCCAGTGGCTCGTCTTCATGGGCGTCACGTTCTACTGGCTCGCAACCTATAGCGGGCCCTACCGAGCCGTCTCGGAGTGGCAGGTCGGGATGTGGGGCTCTTACTATCCCGCGCTTTCGCTAGTCGCGCTGAACCTCCCCGTGGTCCTTTTCATCCAGCTCGTGCGCAAGCTTCTCGGGATGGGT
This sequence comes from Candidatus Marinacidobacterales bacterium, assembly GCA_965247365.1. Taxonomy (GTDB): domain Bacteria; phylum Acidobacteriota; class Vicinamibacteria; order Marinacidobacterales; family SMYC01; genus CBDFHB01. The sequence goes on along the minus strand of CBDFHB010000002.1, from coordinate 4,662,618 downwards.
CCGGCGCCGAGGACGCTCGGCGAGATGTTCCCCATCGGTGACGACCGGGTCCGGGTCTTCGTCATGCCAGTCGGGATCTTCACGTTGCTCGTCTCCATCGGCGCCTGGTTCACCTGGACGGGAGTCCGCGCGGGAGACCTTCGTCCTGTCGCGGCGTCCGATCTCCTCGATGGCCGCGTCACGGATCCCGTTCTGTATGCCGAGCTGCGGGGTTGGCCCGACGAGAGGGTCGTCTCCGATCAAGGAAGGAAGCGCCGCGCCCCTCCTCTACGTGCCCGTCCACGCCACCGCGACGGAGGGAGTGGTCGCCGCGGTGATCGCGGTGCAGGAGAATCAGGTTGACCTCTACGTTGTCGCTCAGGGCGACGACGGAGAAGTCCTCGTGCGGGGTCTCGCCGAGCGCGACGACGTTCCCGGTGACGTTCGATCGCACCTCGAGGATCAGGGGGTGGTCTTTGCCGCGCGCGTGTGGCTGATTCGGCCCAAGGTCGACCCCGAGCAAAGGAAGACCGTAGGTTATCTCGCCGCCGGCCTGGGCGTCGTTCTCGCGGGCGTGCACTACTTCCTGCGCCGTCGCTCGCTAGCCTAGGCTTGTGTCTGCCGCTGTTGGCGATCGCGGCGCCCTTATTCTTGCTTCGAGAGTGAACCCACAAGCATTCGCCCATCAAATTTGCTATCGTTCAGCGATTTCCTAGGCAGGATGCACATGACTCTCACGGCTGGAAAGCGATGGACTGCGCCCGTGCTCACGATCTTGGTACTCGGGGTACTCGGAGCCGGCGAGCTGAGGGCGCAAAACTGGGTCGCATTCGAGACCATCGAGCAATCCGCCCTTCCGATTGTCCGGGCCAGGCTGAACGGCAGTGACGGACATCGCCTCGTGCTCGACGTGGGAATCAACCCCCTGATTCTGGACACGACCATCGTCGACGGAATGGGATTGAAGCTCGCGAATGCTGGAGGCGTCGAGACCATCGACCTCTACGGCGAGCCGGAACAGGTGCCCGTGGCGTTTCTCCAGCAGCTCAAATTCGGAGACGCCTCCTTCGAGATGGTGAAGACGCTTCTCGTGGAGGGCGAAGATGGGACCGGAAGCGGAGGTCTTAGAAGCTACGGCCGGATAGGGCGCGACATCCTGGAGCCGTTGCGGATGACCGTTCACTACCCGCGGAAACTCTTTTTCATGGAGCCAGCACCCCAGAACGACATCCCACCGGGCGGCGTGTTCTACGAGACCGTGGGCCGCTTCCTGCTCGTTCCGGTACGGCTCGAGCGGGAGGATGTCCGGCTCGAGGTGCGATTCGTCCTCGACGCGGGCACTTCCAGCTCGCTCCTCGACCGCAAATGGGCCGAGGAGAACGGTCTCGCAGAAAAGAAGGCAGCTCAAGTCGCGGTGACGGCGCTCGAGGTCGGAGGATTTCGCGCCGCAGGGGCGGCCCTGCTTCTAGGTTCGATGAACGAGCTTCCCTACGAGGGCCAACCGGTCGGCGTCATCGGCGCCGATCTCTTGACCCAGGTTTCGGTGACCTACGACTTCTCGCGGGATTTGGTTTGGCTCGTCGAAGTTGCGGCGGAAGGAGAGAAACAACCGTCTTGATTCACAGCTACCGGGACAAGAGACCACGCATCGACGAGACCGCCTTCATAGCCGAGAGCGCCCACGTCATCGGGGATGTGAGCATCGGCCCCGATTCGAGCGTCTGGTTCGGCTCTGTGCTCCGAGGTGACGTCTATTACATCACCATCGGCGCTCGCACCAACGTTCAAGACCTCTCCGTCATCCACGTCAATCACGGCGCCAATCCGACCGTGCTCGAAGACGAGGTCACTGTGGGGCATCGAGTCATCCTCCATGGCTGCCGCGTGAAGTCGGGTGCCCTTATCGGGATGGGCGCGACTCTCCTCGACGACGTCGTCGTCGAAGAGCAGGCTCTCGTCGCTGCGGGCTCGGTCGTGAGCCCCGGCACGGTCATCCCCGCCAGAAAGTTAGCGCGCGGCGTGCCCGCGAGAATCGTCCGTGATCTGACGGACGAAGAGGTGGCGTCTTTCGCGCGGGCCGCCGAGAGTTACCGCGAGTTGAAAGACGAGTATCGCGCCCAGGAGAGCTCCGAGTGATGGGCCGCAAGCGAACCCACACGTGTGGCGAGCTCGGACTCGACGCGGTAGGGCAGCAGGTCGTCCTCATGGGATGGGTCGAAACCGTACGGGATCTCGGAGGCCTCATTTTCATCGACCTTCGCGACCGGGAGGGGGTGACTCAAATCCTCGTAAATCCCGAGGCGGGTGCGTTGGTGGTTGAAACGGCGAAGCGGATTGGATCGGAGTGGGTCATTGCCGTCGGGGGCGAGGTTTTGGAACGCGCGAAGGAGACCGTCAATCCGAACATCGCGACCGGCCAGATCGAAGTAGGCGCCTCCGAGCTCGAGGTCCTATCCGAAGCCAAGACTCCGCCGTTTGAAATCGAGGAGGACTCGAAGGCGAGCGAAGATCTGCGCCTTCGCTATCGTTACCTCGATTTGAGGCGGGGCTCGGTCCGGCGTCGACTCGAGATTCGCAGTCAGCTCAGCTTCGCTGCTCGGCGTCGCTTTCAGGAGGAGGGCTTTTTCGAGATCGAAACACCCTACCTCACCAAGTCGACGCCGGAAGGCGCGCGGGATTACCTCGTGCCGAGCCGTGTTCACAAGGGCTCCTTCTATGCGCTGCCGCAGTCACCACAGCTTTTCAAACAACTCTTGATGATCGCCGGGATGGAGAAGTACTTCCAGATCGTGCGGTGTTTTCGAGACGAGGATCTGCGGGCGGACCGCCAACCCGAGTTCACCCAGATCGACATCGAGATGTCCTTCATCGATCGCGAAGAAATCTTCGCCCTGGTGGAGGGCCTCTTCGTCGATATGTTGGAAGCCGTCGATATAGAGGTCGAGGCCCCGTTCCCGCGCCTGACCCATGACGAGGCCATTGCTCGCTTCGGCACCGACAAGCCGGACACGCGCTTCGGCTGCGAGATCGTCGACCTGTCCGAGCAGGCAGCAGGCTCCGGCTACGCGGTCTTCGAGGGTATCGTCGAGAAGGGAGGTGCCGTGCGAGCGCTCTTGTTCCGCGGCTGCGCCAGGTACTCGCGCAAGGACCTCGATCTGCTCGAGGCCCGGGCAAAAGAGCTCGGTGCCGCCGGGCTTGGCTGGGCACGATGGACGGACGAAGAGATCAAGTCACCGCTGCTGAGAAATCTGAAGAAAGAGCGTCTCGAAGACTTCTTCCAAACGGCGGGCGGCGGCAGGGACGATCTCCTCCTCGTTGTCGCTGGCGAGCCGGTACTGGCTTCGACGGTGCTCGGCACTCTCCGCCTCGAGCTCGCCAAACGTGAGGGACTCATCCCGAGCGGGCGTGACATGAGCCTGCTCTGGGTCACAGACTTTCCCTATTTCGCCCTCTCCAAGAGCGAAGGCCGCTGGGAAGCGATGCATCACCCATTTACCTCGCCACATCCCGACGATTTGGATCTCCTCGACGGCAATCAGGCGAAGGTTCGCTCGCTCGCTTACGACGTCGTCGCGAACGGTTACGAGCTCGGGGGCGGAAGCATGAGGATCCATCGCGTCGACGTGCAGGAGAGGGTTTTCCAGGCTCTCGGTTTGGCGGAAGACGCTGCGAAGGAGAAGTTCGGCTTCTTTCTGGAGGCGCTTCAATACGGAGCACCGCCTCACGGCGGGATCGCGCTCGGGCTCGACCGCATCGCCATGCTCGCAGCCGGGGCGACGAGCCTTCGTGGCGTCATCGCCTTTCCCAAGACGACCTCCGCCTACGATCTGATGACGGGCTCCCCGTCCGACGTGACGCCCGAGCAGCTTTCCGAGCTCGGAATCGGGCTCACCACGGCCAAGAAGGAGCGTCAGAGCTGATTCGTCAGTTTGACGACCGATGAGGCCTGTGCTAGTTTCGAGTTGAATATGCAGCACAATCACTCGTGTCTGCCCTCGGTGCCGCCGTCACCCTGCACATGGTGTGTCCACACTTCCGTCACTCCCACCGCATAATTGAATAGCAGACAGGGCGCTTTGGCGTGTTGGTATCCGCGATCCCGCTTTCTCAGGGCGCGGCCGGCGCGGCGGTCCCTATGAAGAAAATTGCCGTCCCAGAAAAAGGCCGGCTCTCGCTCTTCGGCATTCACGACGAGAACCTCAAATCGATCGAGAAGTCCCTCGGCGTCCAGATCGTAACCCGGGGTGACGAGCTTCTCGTTGAGGGCGATCCGAAGCAAGTCGTGATACTCGAGCGCATTTTTCAACAGTTCTCCGAGCTGGTGGAAGACGGTTACCGCGTGACCGCGGGCGATCTGCGTGCCGCCCTCAGGCTCTTGCGTCAGGACCCGGAGGTCTCGCTGAGAGATTTCTTCGTGCACGCCGTCATCCATCTTTCCAAGAGCAAGAGGGTGGCTCCTCGGAGTGTCAATCAGCTCGCCTATATCCAAGCGATGGAAGAGAACGATATCGTTCTGGGAATCGGGCCAGCGGGCACGGGAAAGACCTATCTCGCCGTCGCCGTGGCGGTCGCTGCCCTCCACGAGAAGAAAGTCAATCGCATCATTCTCGCGCGTCCCGCTGTCGAAGCTGGCGAGAAGCTCGGCTTTCTTCCGGGCGACCTGCAGGAAAAGATCGATCCTTATCTGCGCCCGCTATACGACGCGCTATACGACATGATGGATGCCGAGAAGGTCGTGCGACTCATCGAGCGTGGCTCTATCGAGATTGCGCCCATCGCCTTCATGCGTGGCCGCACCCTAAACGACAGTTTTGTGATCATGGACGAGGCTCAGAACACGACGTCGGAGCAGATGAAGATGTTTCTGACCCGAATCGGGTTCGGGTCGAAGGCCGTCGTCACGGGCGACGTGACGCAGATCGATCTGCCCCCCGGAAAGATCAGTGGGCTCGTCGAGAGCATGGAGATCGTAAGCGGCATTGCCGGCATCGGCACCGTATACTTCGATGACACCGACGTGGTGCGACATCCGCTGGTGCAATCCATCATTCGGGCCTACGGTCGGCAGAAGCGCAAGGCCCTACCGCTGGTTGTATCTCCGAAAGAGCGAAGCAACTAGCAACTAGCAGGCGAACGAGCAGTAATAGACGCATGGAAAGCGAAAACTCGACCAAGCCGAAGAACGAGCCCAGTCGACGTGGCCGTCGGGGGTGGCGCAAGCGCGATCTCTTCGACCTCGCTTATGCCACGACTTGGCCGTGGGCGGTTCTCTTCTGCGTCGCTCTCACCGCCTTGTTGACGCCGGGCCTCACCCTTCGTGTGAAGCAATATCAGCTTGGCCAGATCTCCACCACGACCATTCGCGCTCCCTACGATTTCAGCTACGAAGACGAGGTGACCACAGAGTCTCGGCGCTCCGATGCGGCCGCTAGCGTCCTCGAGGTCTACAACTTCAAAGGGGCGGCGATGGCCGATGCTCGGAATCGCATCGCGGCGGGGTTCGACTACGGGCGTACCGCAATTCCTGTCGAGAACGAGGGTGACGGATCCGCCGAGGAAGGTCACGCGGTAGAGCTCCTGCAACCGCGAGCGGAGGTGATGACCGCGCTACAGGACCGACTCGGAGTCACTCTGAACGATGAACAGCTCGATCTGCTTCGCGACGTCCGATTCGCCCCCGAGATCGAGCAAGTTCTCACCCGCGCCGTGACGGCGGTTCTCTCTCGCGACGTCGTTGCCAGCAAAGAGAGGCTTCTTGCTTCGGGCCGCCCAATCCATCGCTGGGACGAGATCACCAAGGCGACACAGACTAGGCGGGATTTCTCCGCCGTCCTGTCGACGGAGGAGGCGCGCGAGCTCCTCGTCGTGCAAGTGGCCAGTCTCTCGGATTTGAGGCAGCCGGAACGACGCAAGCTCTCAGCTCTGGGCGCTCGTTTCATCGAGCCAACCCTGACGTTCGACTTCGCTGAGACCGAACGCCGGCGCGCCGTCGCTCGCGAAGACGTGGACCCCGTTTACTTCGTCGTCAGGAAGGGCAAGACGATCGTGCGGGCCGGCGATGAGATCACCGACAACGTCGTGGAGCAGCTAGACTATCTCGCGGGCGTGCAGAACCGGCGGTGGGGATTCGCCGGAGCATTCGGAGCGCTCGTGCTCGCTGCGCTCCTCCTCGTCATCCAATGGCAATTATTACGACCCGCTCGAATCGGGGAGGCGTGGCGCCGGCAGAGCTACGCGATGGTGGGCATCGTCGTCATCGGCCATCTCGCCCTGGCTCGAGTCGCGTTCTTCGTCGCACGAGTCTTCTCGGAGCAAGTGGTCACGGCACCCTTCAACAATACCGCGTCCTATTTCTATGCCATGCCTTTCGCGAGCGTCGCGGTGCTCATCTTGATGCTCGAGCACACTCCTACCGCTCTGCTCGCCTCGACGCTATTCAGCATCGCGCTCGGCGTGATGACGGGAAACGTGCAGCTCGCGATTTTCGCTCTCATTTCCTGCCTCGCTGCCATCCTCGGCCTGTTTCAATACAAACGCCGTACCGCTTTGTTCACGCTCGGCCTTTTGGTTGGCAGTGTCAACGTCGTCGTCGTACTCGCTTTCGATCTTCTGACGGGAAGGTACTTTCCCCCGAGCACTTTCGGCTTCGACCTGCTGTGCGCCTTCCTCGGGGGTGCCGGCGTCTCGGTGATCGCCTCGTTCCTGCTTCCGGCCTTTGAGACCTTGTTTCATCGCACGACCGACATCCGACTCCTGGAGCTCGCGAACAACAACGTTCCCGTGTTGCGGCAGCTCGCCTTGGAGGCGCCCGGGACCTATCACCACAGCATGGTCGTCGGGTCGCTCGCGGAGGGGGCCGCGGAAGCGATAGGCGCCAACGCCGTCTTCTGCCGAACCGCCGCGATGTATCACGACATCGGCAAGCTCACCAAGGTGACCTACTTCGTCGAGAATCAGATGGGGGCGAACAAGCACGACAACTTGTCGCCCCGGATGAGCGCACTCATTATTGCGAGCCACGTCAAAGAGGGCGTCGAGATGGCCAAGGAGATAGATTTGCCTCAGGAGATCATCGACATCATCCCTCAGCATCACGGAACCAAGCTAATCACCTACTTTTACGAGAAGGCTAGAGTCCGCCAGGATCCGGATTTGGGAGAGGTGACGGAAGAGGAGTATCGCTATCCCGGGCCCAAGCCTCAGACGAAGGAAGCGGGCATCATCATGATTGCCGACGCGGTAGAAGCCGCTTCGAGAACTTTGGATGAGCCCAGCCCGGCGCGGCTCAAGGGAATGATTCGGCAGATTATCGACTACATCTTTCTCGATGGCCAGCTCAACGAATGTGATCTCACGCTTCGCGACCTCGAGAAGATCGCCCAGAGCTTTCTCAGGGTCCTCATGGGCATTCACCATCAGCGCGTGAGCTACCCCGGCTTCGATTTCGAAAAGCAGGTGGAGACGGTGGTGGTTCAAGACCGGCGATGAACGAGGATCCCGACGCAAAGCCTCCGCCCAGACCCAAGAAGAACGCGGGGCTTTCGGTCCGCAATCTCCAGAGACGGCATCCGGTCGATAGCAAAGAGCTGCGGTCGTTTCTCCGGGACGTCGCCGCATCGACGGATGCGGGAGACCAGGCCGTGACGGTTGCTCTCGTAGGGGACCACCGAATCCAGGCTCTCAACCGCGACTTCCGTGGCTACGACAAGCCTACCGACGTGCTGGCGTTCACATCAGGGGATGCGGTCGAGCCGAATGGCCAACCCTATCTGGGCGATATCGTGATCTCAGTCGAGACTGCGGACCGGCAGGCGCGGCGGCGGGGAAGCGAGCTACGCCGCGAGTTGAAAGTGCTCACCCTGCATGGCTTCCTGCATTTGCTCGGCTACGATCACGCGACCGACGATGGCGAGATGAGGCGCATCGAGTACCGATTGCGGCGTCGATTTGGGATCACGCGCCCTGTCGAACGGAGAGGACGGAGATCGTGATATCACCCGGACTGGCGGGCACCGCGATCGCGCTTCTTGTGCTGCACGTTTTGTTTCTAACACTGATCGACGTGGCCTTCGACTATTTCAGCAAGATCTCGATACGAACCTATCGGGAAGAGCTCTGGAAGACCGAGCAACTGACGAGGGCCATCGAGGACCCGATGAGCTTCTTGCTTCCGATGCGCATCGGACTTCAGGGTTCCTTCATCGCCATCACCGTACTCGTAACGATGCTCTATATGTCCTCGGAAGTGTCTCAACCCTTGGTGATGGCCTTCGTGACGATGCTCATCGTATTCCTCGTTTTTCGGGAGGCGATTCCCAATATCATCGCGCGCAAGAATCCGGAGAAGGTTCTTCTTGCTCTCATGCCCGCCTACCGTCTCTATGGGAAGCTCGTGACACCCATCAGCCGTCCGATCGCGCAACTGGTAGGGATGTTCGTCGAGAACGGCACAGGTGGGGAAGAGGAAGTCACCGATGAAGATGTGCAAGCCTATATCGAAGCCGGCGAGGACGAAGGTATTCTGGAAGGTGACGAGGGCAAGATGGTGCAGTCGATCGTCGCGCTTGACGAGAAAGTGGCGCGAGAGATCATGACGCCGCGGCCGGAGATCGTGGCTATTCGAGCGATTGCGACGATGGGAGAGCTCCGGATGCTCTTCGAGAAAGAAAAGTACTCGAGAGTTCCCGTCTTTCGCGAGAGCCTGGACCACATCGAGGGTCTCGTTTATGCGATCGACCTCGTGGCTACGCTTGGGACCGAGGCAGATGCGAGCTTCGAGTCGCTCGTACGCCCGGTTCGCTTCATTCCGGAATCGCAGGGCGTCGCCCAGCTCCTGAAGGAATTTCAGCGCAGCAAACAAACGCTCGCCATCGTCGTCGATGAGTACGGCGGCACGTCGGGTCTCGTCACCGTCGAAGACATTCTCGAGGAGATCGTGGGAGAGATTCACGACGAGTTCGACGAGGTGGACGACGAAATCATCAAAGAGACCGAGGGCGTTTTTCTCGTGAGTGGTCGGGCGGACATCGACGAAGTTCAGGAAGAGCTTCAATTCTCCGTAACCGACGGAAGCTTCGAGACGGTATCCGGCTATGTTCTCGACGCCATCGGGCGCATTCCCACCGCCGGGGAAGTCATCGACCACAACGGGATCCGAATCGAGGTCGTCGATGCCGACGGCCAGCGAATTAACAAGGTGAGGCTTCGGCTACTTTCAGAAACATCTTAGGGGACATCGACCGCGGGATGAGAAGCGGATTCGTCAGCATCGTCGGAAGGCCGAACGTCGGCAAATCCACGCTGATCAATCGGCTCGTCGGGCAAAAGGTCGCTATCGTAACTGCGAAGCCACAGACCACTCGGAATCGTATCCTCGCGATTGCGAACTCGCCGACCGCTCAGATGGTGTTCTTCGATACCCCCGGGATTCACAGACCTGAGGGGAGAATGAACCGACTGATGGTCGATGCCGCCATTCGGAGTTTGAAGCGGGTCGACCTCGCCTTGCTGCTCGTGGACATGACCAAACGCTTTGGCGCGGGCGACGAATTCGTGCTTTCGATAGTTCGCGAGGCCGGGCTTCCGGTTGTGCTGGGCATCAACAAGATCGACTGCGTACCGAAGCCCGAGATCCTTCCATTGATCGACCTCTATCAACAGAAGCACGACTTTCCCGAGATCGTGCCAATCTCGGCGCTGACGGGAGACAACGTGCATCGGCTTCAGGAGGTGCTCGAAGCACATCTTCCCGAGGGTGAGCCGCTCTATCCGGAGGAGACGCTGACCGATCTTCCCGAACGTTTTTTCGTATCCGAGATGATCCGGGAAAAGATTCTGACCTTCACTCGGGACGAGGTGCCCTATTCCACCGCAGTGGTCGTCGAGGAGTGGCAAGACGCGGATGCACTTACCCGCATCGAGGCGTCGATCCTCGTCGAGCGCGACTCGCAGCGCGGCATCCTCGTAGGCCGTGGAGGTCGCATGCTGAAGAAGATCGGTGTCGCCGCGAGGATGGATATCGAAGAGTTCTTGGGAATGAAGGTCTATCTCGGCTTGTTCGTCAAAGTGCGGGCCGAATGGCGCAAGAACAAGCGCCTCCTGGGCGAGATGGGACTCGACCCTTCTTGATTTTCCGTCTCCCCATAGACCGTGTGGTTTTCACTGCGATCGCCTGCGGGCGTCGAAGGCCGAACGACAGTAAATTGAACAAAATAAGCCAGAAATAGCCATGGATAGCTGCACGTCTGGGGAAGATGTGCTAGTCTAATCAACGAAACGATGACCGACTCGATCCCGATAGGACCGATAGGCCGGATAGGTTTGACCGATGCCGTTGACGAGGACACCTCTTCTTGCCGAGACCGTGCGCAAGCTGGTCGCGCGGGGGGCCTATGTCAACGCCTACAACATCCTTAGCCGTCTCCACCCCTCCGACATCGCGGGCATTCTCGGTGAGCTCTCCGAGCACCTGAGACGCGACACTTTCAAAATCGTTCTCCAGCGCAACATCTCGCTCGCGAGCGAAGCTCTTTCTGAGCTCGGTCCCGGGCGCGGCACCGCCATTCTCGCGGACATGTCGTCCCAGGAGATCTCCGAGCTTCTGCAAGAGCTCGATCCGGACGATGCCGCTGATTTCGTGGCGCGGCTTCCCGAAGGGCTCCAGGAAGAAATTCTCGGAGCGATGCGCAAGAAGGAGGCTTCCGAGGTCGAAGACCTGCTGCAGTATCCCGAGGAGACGGCGGGGCGCATCATGAGCCCGAAGGTCTTCTCGCTCGAGGAGGGGACGACAGTCGCGGAGGCGATCAAGGAGCTCCAGGATGCGGGCGACCTCGAAATGGTCTTCTATATTTATGTCGTCGACGAGCACGGAAATCTCGTCGGCGTGCTGTCGCTCCGGCAGCTCATTCTCAAACGTCCCGAGATCCGGCTCAAGGACATCATGGAGACGGATGTCATCCGGGTCACGACAGACACCGATCAGGAAGAAGTCTCGCAGCTCGTGGCCTCTTACAACATCCTGGCCATTCCCGTCGTCGACGCTCAGAACAAGCTCGTCGGTGTCATCACGGTCGATGACGTTATCGACGTGATCAAGCAGGAGGCGACGGAAGATATGTATCTCCTCGCTGGCCTCGATACCGAGGAGCGCGTATTTACGCCCCCGGGTACGTCGATTCGGAAGCGAATTCCCTGGCTCGTGGTGAATCTCGTCACGGCTTTTCTCGCCGCCTTCGTCGTGAATCAGTTCGAGGGCACCATCAGCCAGTTCGCGATATTGGCGGTCTTCATGCCCGTCGTTCCGCTACTCGCTGGCAACGCCGGCAATCAAACGATGACGGTGATGGTCCGGGGCATTGCCCTCGGAGAGCTCAGCTGGGCGAACAGCCGGAAGGCACTTGTCAAAGAGGTGATGGTCGGCGTCGCGAACGGATTCGTCATGGGAACCCTGGTGGGAATCGCCGCCTTTCTGTGGAAGGGAAATCCCTGGCTCGGGCTCATTCTTGCCTTGGCGATGATCGGCACGCTCCTCGTTGCCGCGATCATGGGTACTTTGGTCCCCCTTTTTCTCCGCTGGATGAAAGTGGACCCCGCGCTCGCGTCCTCGGTCTTCGTCACGACCGCGACGGATGTCACGGGTTTCCTTCTCTTCCTTGGATTGGGGGCCTCGCTACTCTCGCGTTTGCCTTGAGCTTGCTACGTCTTTAGCCAATGCCTCTTCGGCGCGCGTCATCGATCGTGCTCCGAACCTACCGCGTCGGCGAGGCCGACAAACTGGTTGTGTTCTTCTCGCTTCAGTACGGGAAGCTGCGTGGCATGGCCCGCGCTGCCCGGCGACCGCGATCGCGTTTCGGAGGGAGCCTCGAGATTGGCACAGAGGTCGAGCTGACGTTCTTCGAGAAGGAGGGCCGCGAGCTCGTGAGCGTCGACCGCTGTGATATAGTCCGCTCCAGATTTTCGCAATTGGGAGAGCCCATTCTCGCATCGACCCTCGCCTACGTGACCGATCTCGTGGATGGTTTTTTCCAAGAGCGAGAGCCAAACCCCCGAGTCTACCGTCTGTTGCGGGCCTCGGTGGAAGCGCTGGCCTTGGAGCGAAATCCTGAGAGCCTCGCTCGTTACTTCGAGGCCTGGCTGCTCCGACTCGGCGGTTACTATCCGAGGCGGCGGACGTGCCCCGACTGCGGAAGGTCGCTCGCGGAGCTCGGAGCCTACTACGTGCTCGACGAGCAACGTCTCGGGTGCCAGAGCTGTTTGAGCAAGGGACTTCCCATTTCGAGGGAGTCTCTTCTGTTCATCGAGGACGTTTGGCGGGAGCCGCCCGAGGGGGTGAGGCCGCCGATCGCGAAGGTAGTGCGCGAGCTAGCTGTACTGCACTATCGGATCATTCAGCAACAGTTGGAGAAGGGTTTGAAGTCACATCAGGTTTTGCAAGACTTGCTGCGCGAGGAGGGGAGAGAGTGACTCTTCAAGAGCTCATTTTTACCTTGACGAAGTTCTGGGCGAATCGCGGCGTGTTGGTGCACCAACCCTACGATTTGGAGATGGGTGCAGGCACGATGCATCCCGAGACCTTCTTGAGGGTGTTGGGGCCGAAGCCTTGGAAAGTGGCCTATGTTCAGCCTTCCCGTCGCCCTGCCGATGGGCGCTATGGCGAGAACCCCAACCGACTCTACAAACATCATCAACTCCAGCTGATCCTGAAGCCGTCTCCCCATGACATCCAAGATCAGTACCTCCAGAGCCTCGAGGCCTGCGGCATCGATCCCAGGCAGCACGATATCCGCTTCGAGGAAGACAATTGGGAGTCTCCCACGCTCGGTGCCTGGGGCATCGGATGGCAAGTGCTGCTCGACGGCCTCGAGATCACGCAGTTCACCTACTTTCAACAAGCGGGCGGGATCGAGCTCTCTCCCATTTCCGTCGAGCTCACCTACGGTCTCGAGCGCCTCGACATGTACCTGCAGGGCGTCGATGACGTCTACGATCTGGAGTGGGCGCCGGGAGTCTCCTATGGGGAGGTCCGGCGTCGTGACGAGATCGAAGGCTCCGAGTTCAGCTTCAACGCCGCTAATGTCGAGCTCACCAGGCGGCACTTCGAGGACTGCCGGCAGGAGAGTTTGAGGCTCTTCCAGAAGGGACTCCTCATTCCGGCCTACGAGTATTGCTTGAAGTGCTCTCATTTGTTCAATACCCTCGACGCGAGAGGAGCGATCTCGGTCAGCGAGCGCACGTCCCACATTCTCAAAGTTCGAGAGCTCGCCTGCGCCGTCGCGGAGGCCTACGTCGCGGCAATTTCCGAGAAGGAAGCCACCGCATGACGAAGCTTTCTTTCCTCTGGGAGATAGGCTGCGAAGAGATTCCCGCCTCTTGGCTCCCCTCTCTCATAGAACAGCTCCGAGATAAGTTCGAGAAAGAGTTCGCCGAGGCTGGGTTTCCGGCCACTCAGGTCGTCTCTTCCGGAACGCTTCGACGGCTCGTCGTGCACGTCGACAAGCTCTCCAGAAAGCAGGAAGACCGCACTGAACAGGTCACCGGGCCTCCGCTCCGGATCGCGAGAGACGAGAGCGGCCATTGGAGCAAGGCGGCTCTGGGCTTCGCCAAGAAAAACGGCATCGACGCGAAAGCTCTTTCTGTCCTGACGACGCCGAAGGGTGACTACGTCGGTTTCGAGCAAGAGATCAAGGGCCTCGAAACCCTCGCTCTTCTTCCTCAGATCATGGCGAGAACTCTTCGCGGTTTGAGTGTTCCGAAATTCATGCACTGGGACGCGACTCTCGACGATGGCAAAGGGGACTTTCCCTTCGGGAGACCCATCCGATGGATGGTGGCGCTGTTCGGAACCAAGGTCGTTCCGTTCTCGATCCATGTCGTGGGCTCGCCGTTAGTCAGAAGCGATCGTAAGAGCCGCGGCCACCGCTTTCTGGCACCGAAGGGACGCCGAGCGGGGGCGCCCTTCACGGTGTCCTCGTTCCGCGATCTCGAGCAGAAGCTCAAGAAGCATTTCGTAATCTTGAGCCCCAAGGATCGGCGCGTCCGGCTCGAGCGGGAGCTTGCGAAGCTCGAAAAACGGGCGGGCGCGAAGCGTGCTCCGGGGCTCTCCACGGACCTCGTCGCGGAGCTCGTCGAGTGGCCGGGCGCCATTCTGGGTCGCTACCCGGACGAGTTTCTCGAGCTTCCCCAAGAAGTCCGGCACACTGTCTTGATCCATCATCAACATTACTTCCCTCTTTCGGGCAAGCCAGGCTTCATCGCCATCACCAACATGCCCTCGGACCCGAAGGGTTTCATCCGTCAGGGCGCCGAGCGGGTGGTCGTCGCCCGTCTCCGTGACGCGATGTTCTTTTGGAAGGACGACGTCGGAAAGCCGCTCGCCAGTCGGCTCGAGCAGCTCGAAGGCGTCCTGTTCCACCAGAAGCTTGGAAGCTATCGGCGCAAGACGGAGCGAGTCGTAACCCTCGCGGCCTGGATTGCGTCACGCTCGGGAGCGCGTGAAGCGCCTGTTCGCCGTGCCGCCGAGCTTGCCAAGTGCGATCTCGTCACCGGAATGGTCGGAGAGTTCCCCGAGCTCCAGGGCGTTATGGGCGGCCTCTATGCCCGGGAGCAGGGCGAGCCCGAAGCCGTATGGCAAGCGGTCTATTCCCACTACCAACCCCTCGGACTCGCTGACGACGATGCCTTCCCGAGAAACCGCGAAGGCGCGGTCGTCTCTCTCGCCGACAAGCTCGATACGCTCGCGGGCATGTTCTCTGCCGGCATCGTGCCGACCGGCTCCAGGGATCCGTTCGGTCTGCGCCGCGCCGCTCTCGGCGCCATTCGAATCCTGCTAGAGAGCGAATCGCGGCTGGAAATGACGTTCGACATTTCGCCGGCGGAGCTGCTCTCGCAGGCGCTCTCAAAGGTCTCCGAACAGCAAGGAGACGTGGACGAAAAGGTCGAGAGTGCGCTTCGCGAGTTCTTAGTCGAGCGGCTCCGCTTCGTCTTCTCGCGACACTATCGATACGACGAGATCAACGCCGTTCTCACGGAGGGCGCGCTCGGCCGGCCGGTGAGAGACCTCGAGAGGCGGCTTGCCGCGCTCTTCGCTCTCCGCGGGAGTGAGGACTTCGAAGCACTGTCTGCTGCCTTCAAGCGGGTCGGAAATATCCTGTCCGGTCAGGCGGCAGGCGAAGTCGATCCGGACGCGCTCTTCGAGAAGGAAGAGAAGGCTCTTCATCAGGCGCTCGAGGCCGCAGAGCCCGAAGCGAAGCAGCGCATCGAGAAGGGACACTACGAAGAGGCGCTCGTTCTGCTGTCACCGATGCGCGACCAGGTCGATCGCTTCTTCGACGAAGTCATGGTCATGGCCGAGGACGAGAAGCTGCGGCGGAATCGTATCGCGCTGCTCTCGCGACTCCGATATCTGTTCTCTGAAGTCGCCGATCTCTCCCAGATCGTCGCCGTGGATGACGTCTGAGGTATTGCCGTGGCCAAAATTCGTTTGATGCCCGCGGCCCTTCAGAATCAGATCGCGGCCGGAGAAGTGGTCGAGCGACCCGCGTCGGTCGTAAAGGAGCTTGTCGAGAACTCGCTGGACGCGGGTGCGCGCACCATCTTCGTCCTGATCGAAAAGAGCGGGAAGGACCGCATCCGCGTCGTGGACGACGGCATCGGGATGGATCCCGAAGATGCACGCCTTGCGCTCGAACGCCACGCCACTAGCAAGTTGTTCGCGGCGGAGGAGCTCAAGCAGATCTCGTCCCTCGGTTTCCGAGGGGAGGCGCTTCCCTCGATAGCATCGGTTTCCCAATTCACGCTCTCGACTCGCGAAGCGTCTTCGGATACCGGCTATGAGATCGTGATCGAGGGCGGTGAGCTCCTTCGCGAATCGGAGGCGGGCGTTCCTCCCGGAACGATCATTGATGTTCGCCGGCTATTCTACAACGTGCCCGCTCGGCGGAAGTTTCTTCGCGCGGATGTGACCGAGGCTTCGCACGTCGCGGCTCAGGTCTCCAATCTCGCCGCGTGCTATCCGGATGTTCACTTTCGTCTCGAGCACGGCAAACGGACGGTCCTCGAGGCGCCTGCGGTAGGCACGCGCCGAGAGCGCCTCTATCAGATCGAGAAGGGCTGGGCGGAAAGCGCCATCTCCGTTTCCGACGACGCCTCCAGTATCGGAGTCGAAATCTGGCTCGCGCCCCCCGCGGCGGGGCGCGGGGCCGCATCGAGACTGCATCTCTTCGTCAACGGGAGGGCGGTCAAGGACCGGGTTGTTCAGCACGCCGTCATGGAGGCCTATCGTCAGGTCTCCTCGAGGTCGGGTACGCCGCTCGTCTATCTGTTCCTCGAGCTCGGGCCGGGTGAAGTCGACGTCAACGTGCATCCCGCCAAGACGGAAGTACGCTTCGTGGATCAACAGGAAGTACATCGCAAGATTTTCTCCGCGGTGAAGAACGCCCTGACGAGCGACACTCGCGCGCCCGAGGTGTTTTTCGACCGAGAGCGCAGCGGCGCCGTGGCTGCGAGCCGCGAGGCGCCCTGGATCGGTTCGGCCTCGACCCGCTTTGCCCGTGAGCCTTCGCCCTCGCTTCCTTCACTCTCGGGAACGGCCATGGCGGAAGCGCTTCTCGGTGAGGCGAGCCTTCCAGAGTCGGCTCCAGCTTTCGCGGAGTTCGCCGAAGCCCCCCCACGACCGGTAGGGCAATTTCGCCATAGCTACATTCTGGCGACCGACGCCGAGAGCGTGTGGCTCGTCGACCAGCACGCCGCGCACGAGAGAATCCTTTATGAAGACCTCGTGGAACGGCAAGACGAGGTCGGGCAGCAACTCCTGCTGACTCCGGTGCCTCTCGAGCTGCCTCCTGCGGAGAGCGTCACGATGGAGGAAGAGCTCTCGCAGTTCCTCTCTTTCGGTTATGACATCGAGCCCTTCGGCACGGATAGCTGGGTCGTGCGCGCCGTGCCGGGCTCGCTCGCCGGTCTCGATCCGATCCGGCTCGTCCGCGCGGCCTTGGGGGAGAGGGAGCGTGACTGCCGAAGCTCGACGGTTCGGGAGGCTCATCATCGAATCGCCGCGAGGCTGGCTTGTCATGCGGCGATCAAGGTGAATTTCGAGCTCGGCCCGGAGAAGATGCACTACATGGTCGCGGAGCTCTGGCGCGCGCGTCAACCCTCCGTCTGTCCTCACGGAAGGCCGACGACTCTGAGAATTGGTCGCGAGCAAGTCGAGCGCAACTTCGGCAGGATCTGAGCGTGACGAAGAGGAAGGTCAATTGGCTCGGCTGGAGTCGGTACTACGTGGGGCGCGCCTTCGAGCTCTTCGGCCTCGTTCTGGTCACCTGGGCGATGTTCTTGTTCTTCGGGACTAGCGCGATGCGCCCCATGCTCGCGATGACCGGTAGCGGCTTGGTGTTCTTCTTCGTCGGTTGGCTCCTCGCGCGACAACATCCGGAAGGTAAGAAGAAATGAGAGATCCCCAGAGGGGGCCTTCATGAGTCGACGACCCCTCACCCGGTTCGCTTCGCGAACCACCCTCTCCCCAGAGGGGAGAGGGAATCTATGTCTCACTCGCCGATGATTTTGATCAAGACTCGCTTCGGTCTTCGTCCGTCGAACTCGCCGTAGAAAATCTGCTCCCAGGGTCCGAAGTCGAGCTTGCCCTCCGTGATCGCCACGACGACTTCACGGCCCATGACCTGTCGCTTGTGATGGGCATCTCCGTTGTCTTCGCCGGTGCGGTTGTGATGATAGCGCTCGGGACTCGCGTCGAAGGGAGCGAGCGACTCGAGCCACTTCTTGTAATCCTCGTGCAGACCAGGCTCGTCGTCGTTGATGAAGACGGAGGCGGTGATGTGCATGGCGTTGACCAGGCACAGACCTTCGCGAATACCACTCTCCCCGACAGAGTGTGCCACCTCGCCCGTTATATTCACGAAATCCATACGCTCGGGAACGGTAAAGGTGAGCGTCTTGCGAAGGCTCTTCACGGAGTCGTCGTCCTCAGCCGCCGATGCCGTCGGCGGTGAAGAAAGCGACGACCGAGTCGAGCTCCTGGCTCAGCTTGTCGACGCGGCTGTGAAGCAGATCGCGAATGGAGAGAAGCCCGAGCACTTTGTTGTCGTCGTCCACGACCGGCAAGTGCCGGAAATGGAGGTCGCTCATGATCAGAAGCGCTTCTCCCATCGTCATGTCCTGCTTCGCCGAGACACAGTCGGGCGTCATGACGTCCGAAACGAGAGTCGTCTTCGCGTCCTTTCTTGCGAGCACAACGCGGATCATCAAGTCGCGCTCCGTGAAGATCCCTGCGAGCTCGTCGTTGTCGGTGACGGCCACTGCGCCGACGCGCTGCTCGTTCATCAAGTTCACGGCGTCGAAAACGCTGTTCTCGGGAGAAACCGTTGCCGCGGGAACCGAAGCGATTTTCAGTAAATCCATAGCACCCCCTATAGGTAGGAAATCCCAGACGGTGAGCTCAGTAGGGTCTCCGCGGCGGCCGAAGGAGCCCACCACAGTGCCACCAGTCTCCGTGCCGATCGGTAGATTTTCCGATTCCTGCCAGGAGATTCTATCAGATGACGGCCGGGGGGCAGGGAGCAGAATGTTGAGAAAACCGCAACTTGTTGATATCGTTTCCATTAACGTACTTCAATTCACCGACCCACCTTGAGGTTTGATCGAGGAACGAGGAATGTTGACCCGTATGGGAGCCCGCTTTTTGCTTGTGCGACCGTTGTTACTTCTGTTGCTAGTCTGGATTGGAGCCCGGTCGGCTGAAGCCTTGCCCGCCTTCGCTCGTCGCTACAACCTTCCTTGCTACTTTTGCCACGACGGCTATCCGAAGCTGAGCGTGCTCGGCGAGCAGTTCAAGGAGCGAGGTTATCGGCTTGAGGACGATGCGACCGATCTTTCCGATTGGTTCGCCTCGGTGCCGGTGAGCGTTCGAGCGACGATGAGCCAGAGCTTCGAAGAGGCGGGAGACGCCCGGACCCAGGGCGCGCTCAAGATCGCGACCGCCGGTCAGCTCGGAAGCAGGCTTTCCTATTGGCTCGACGACCTCTATACGCTCGACGACGATGGGGTCCATCGTTCCGGGCTCGACAATGCTTTTCTCAGAGGCGAGATCCTGCCTGAGGAGCTCTACATCCGCGGCGGACGGATCGAGCTCGACCTTCCCTTCACTCAAACGCGGTCACCTCAGCTATTTCGCTACGAGATCTATTTCGCCAATACGGGCTTCGAGACGGACAACGTCGGCACCCATCAAGACGGCTTCGAGGTGGGCGGCTTTCTCGACGAGGCGACGCGCTGGTCTCTCGCCATCGTCAAGGGGCAGAACAGCGAGGAGCAGAAAACGCTCTCCGAGTCGGCCGGAAACTTCGATGCCAACCTCTTCGGTCGTTTGATGCGCCGCTTCGGAGAGGGTAGGGCTGGCGCGTACCTGTACTGGGGCCGCAACACTCTCGCCCGACAGATCGCCGAGCCCGATGGGAGCGCGCCGAACGTTCTCGAGTGGGAAGACGGTCTTCTCCGCCTGGGCGCCGACGGCTCGCTCTACGTCGGACGATCCCACCTGTACAGCACCTTTCTCTACGGAAGAAATTCCAACTCGTTCGCCGACCTGGCCAGTCCCGAGGGGACCAATGAGGCTCTGTCGTTCTTCGGAGGCTTCGTCCAGGCGGATGTCGTTGTCCGGGACCAAATTGTGATCTCGGGCCGACTCGACCTCCTCCGGCAACCCCCTCCCGGGACGAGGGACCCGTCGAAGACATTCGTCAGCTTCTACCCCGGATTGAAGCTCTGGCTGCATCCGCGGATACGGCTGGCCTTCGAGTTGGGATTCCGCAACCAGAATCAGGCGACTCGGGGCCTGATTTTCGTCGAGCTCGTTCTCTAATCGACCCTCACCTCGACCTCGCTTCCGCTCGGCCACCCTCTCCCGCACGCGGGAGAGGGTACCGCGCGCAGCGCGTTGGGTGAGGGGCCGTCCAATTCATGGGGTACAATCTGCTGACTATGGAAGTAGACGTTCTCGCTTTTGGTCCACATCCGGATGACGTCGAGCTCACGATGGGCGGTACGCTGCTCAAGCTTCACGCTCAGGGCTACCGGACCGGTATCATCGACCTCACCGGTGGCGAGATGGGTACGCGCGGGACCCGCGAGCTGCGTGCCGAGGAGGCGCGAAAGGCCGCGGAGATTCTCAAGGTCTCGGTGCGTCGGAGTCTGGACCTCGGTGACGGTCGCCTGGTGCTCGATGTCGACTCGAAACGGGCGGTGGTCGAAGCGATACGAGAGCACAAGCCTCGTCTCGTCTTCACGAACTTCCCCGAGAACAACCACCCGGACCACACGCGCTCGGGACCTCTTGTTGCCGAGGCGTCGTACCTCGCGGGCCTCGAGAAATACGAGGCCTCGGGCAAGCCGCACCGGCCCCATCGCGTCCTCTACTACTGGGTGCCGCACAAGATCGCCCCTTCGTTCGTAATCAACGTCACGGAATTCTACGAAGAGAAGTTGCGGGCGGTGCGTGCCTACGCGTCTCAGCTTCACAGCGACAAGGCGGAATCGGAACCCGCGACCTTCATCAGCCGGCCGGGATTTCTCCGAAGGGTGGAAGCCATAGACAGCTATCACGGAGCGCTCATTGACGTCGACTACGGCGAAGCCTTCCACGTTCGGGAAGCCATGAAGCTGGAAGACCCGGTCGCGATCTTCGACCAACCCTTTACTCGCATCACGTGAAACGATGAATATCGCCATCGTTTGCTATCCAACTCTCGGGGGGAGCGGTGTCGTCGCTTCAGAGCTGGCACTCGGTCTCGCTCACCGTGGCCACACGGTTCACATCGTGAGCTACTCGGTCCCGTTTCGACTCAGTGGCTTCAATCCGAACATTCGAGTCCACGAGGTCGAGGTCGCGACCTACCCGCTGTTCAAGTACCCGCCTTACACGTTGGGTCTCGCGACGAAGCTCGCGCAGGTGGCCTCTGACGAGAGACTCGACATCATTCACGCCCACTATGCGGTGCCTCATGCCGTCAGCGCGTTTTTAGCCAAAGAGATTCTCGGCGAGGTTGCACCCAAGATCGTGACCACGTTGCACGGCACGGACATCACCCTCGTCGGCGCGGACGAATCGTTCCACCGCGTAACGAAGTTCGCCATCGAGGTATCAGACGGTGTTACCGCCGTATCGAACTACCTGAAAGACCGGACGATTCGAGAGTTCTCCCTCGAGCGGCCCATCGAAGTGATCTACAACTTCATCGATACGAAGCGCGAGGTGGACGACGGCAAATGCACGCGCACGCGCTGGGCCCCAGGCGGCGAGAAAATCCTCATGCACGCGTCCAACTTTCGTACCGTCAAACGGCCAAGCGACGTCATCCGCGTGTTCGACCTTGTCCAGAAACAAGTTCCCGCGAAGCTCTTGCTGGTAGGAGAAGGCCCCGAGAGGCTGTTCGTCCAGCAGCTCGCGAAGGAACTCGGCTTGACCCCGCACGTCCATTTTCTCGGAGAGCAGGCCTATCTCGAGAGTCTCTTGAGATGCGCGGATCTGTTTCTTCTCCCGAGCGAGCAAGAGAGCTTTGGCCTGGTCGCGCTCGAAGCGATGAGCTGCGGCGTCCCCGTGATCGGGAGTCGAGTCGGCGGACTGCCGGAAGTCGTGGTGGATGGCGAGACCGGTTACCTCTTCCCGGTCGGTGAGGTGCGTGAGATGGCGGCGGCGTCGGTCGATCTCCTCACCTCAGACAAACACGCCGTGTTTTCCGCGAATGCCCGGGCAAGAGCCCGAAACGAGTTCGACGGCGAGAAGATCATTCCTCAATACGAGGCGCTTTACCGGAGCCTCGTCGAATCGTCGAGCTGAGTGCGGGGCGTCTCACTGGCGGTCACGAGTCGG
The DNA here is from genome assembly GCA_965247365.1 of Candidatus Marinacidobacterales bacterium. GTDB lineage: Bacteria > Acidobacteriota > Vicinamibacteria > Marinacidobacterales > SMYC01 > CBDFHB01. Next base: position 4,640,762 of record CBDFHB010000002.1, on the reverse strand, counting down.
TGTCGACGACGTGAATGGTGTCCACCTCGAGCCAACCTTGGAACCTTAGCGGCCCGCCGCGCACGCGCTCGATCCGCTCCAGACCTTCCAGTCGATACAGTTTGCCGCGAGAGTAGATCATCGGCTGTTTTCCCTCACGAAGGCAGCGCTCCGCGCAGCGTAGGTGCAAGTCTCCTTGCTTGCCTCCCGTGACGCCGCAGTCCTCGTCGGTAAGGAATCCACTCCATTGACGTATCCGAGGAGGCTCCCGAAGCCGACGGGCTCTGGCGGCGGCGTCGTCCGTCGGACCGGCTGATCGGTCCAATCCTTCCGCGGATAGGCCGACGGTTGCAGGCGTCCCCGAGAAGTCGAACCGGAGGCGTTCCGTCGAGCCTGAGGCCACGACGATGGCCTTCTCCTGCACGCGACCTCGTCCTGCATCGAGCGTAATGACGTGGCGACCCGGAGAGATGCGATCGAAAACGCCGGGTGCGCTACCGATGAGCCGTCCATCGAGGAGAACTCGCGCGCGCGCGTTGGTCCGGACGCTCAAGGTTGCGAGCTGGGTTTCTTCGCCCACGGTTTTGACTTCATTCCCGGCTGGTGTCGGCACTGCCATCGTCTCGGTTGCCGACTCGTTGCTCGGTACTTCGGGGAGGTCCTCTTCAGTCTCGAGAGCCGTGACAGCAGGCTCGAGCGTCTCGTTGGTTGGCATGACCTGGGCCGGGTGCGCCCCGGGCCATAGCACATAGATCCCCGCGAGCATTGCAAGAAGCACGCCTCCCGCCATGGCGAGCCGGAACTCGCGGTTGCGAAGCTTGCGGACCCATGGCGGAAGCTTCAACGTCGGGGTCGCCGCGCGTCGAATATCTGCGGCATGCAGGGTCACGGTTGCGGGCTGATCGGAGGAGTGCTGGAACGCCTCGCCGAGCTCGCCCGCCGTGTCGAAGCGCTGCCGCGGGTCGCGTGCCATCGCCTTGCGCAATACACCGTTGACGGCCGGCGGCAGGGCCACACCTCTAGGGGGAATGGGAAGCGGATCGGTGAGGTGCTTCATGAGAATGCCCACGGCCGTCTCGGCGCTGAAGGGCACGTGGCCGGCGAGCATCTGGTAGATCATGACCCCGAGCGAGTAGACGTCCGAGCGGTGGTCGATCTTCTCTCCTTTGCACTGCTCCGGTGACATGAACTCCGGCGTACCCACGATGAGTCCGGAGCCCGTCGTGATCTCCTCGCGTCTGAAAGGCTTTGCGATGCCGAAGTCGAACACGTGACATCTCAGGGCCGGCGTCACCAGGATGTTCGAAGGCTTGATGTCGCGATGAACGACCCCCGCCTTGTGAGCGGCATCGAGCGCATCGGCAACTTGTTTCACGACCTTGACGACTCGATTCAACGGCCAGGGCCGACCGGAGAGCTGGCTCCTCAGCGTCGTGCCATCCGACATGTACTTCATGACGAGATAGGGCCGGCCGTTGTGTTCTCCCGCGTCGTAAATCGGGAGGATGTGGGGGTGGTCCAATCGGCCGAGAAGCTCCGCTTCCTGCTTGAACCGCCGAACCCAATCGAGATCGTGGCTAACCTCTTGAAGGAGGATTTTGATCGCGACTTCTCGCTTGAGCGCCGGGTGAAAGGCTTTGTAGACCTCGGCCGTGCCCCCTCGTCCCAGCAGGGAGAGAATCTTGTAGCTTCCGAATTGATGTCCTACGAGCTCCAACGAGCCTCCTCGACCTTAGTCAAACCGTGATGGGAGTTACCCCTCAGGCTAGTTTCTCGGGCGACAAAACGCAAGTCTGGGATCGCACGTCTTTCCCAATAGCAAGTCGTTGTATTTGCTCGCGCTCCCCTGACGTTTCGAGCTCGTGCGCAACCACAAGTGTGGGTAAAAGGACCCATACTAACGTAGTGAAAAGCCCTCACTCATTTTTGGGGCCGGCGACGAGATTAGTGCTCGGGTGTTACCATGAAAGCAAAGCCCTCCAAAGACTTTCCAAATGCGCTTGCTGTCAAGATACGAAGTCCTCGAAGAGATCGGCCGTGGCAACATGGGCGTGGTCTACAAGGCCAAGGACCCCGCCATCGATCGGACCGTCGCAGTCAAAATCGTAAGACTCGGCTTTTCGCTCGACGACGAGAGGCGCGGGGCCTTCATCGAGCGGTTTCGGCGCGAAGCACAAATCGCGGGAAGGCTCACCCATCCTCATATCGTAGCTGTCCACGACGTCGGGGTAGGGGACGAGCCCTTCATCGTGATGGAATACTTTCAGGGTCAGAGCCTCTCCCGTCTTCTGGGCAAGAGGCTTTTCGATCTCGAGGAGACTCGCCTCATCGTTCGTCAGCTCGCGAGCGCCCTGGGCTATGCCCATCGGCTGGGTGTCGTGCATCGGGACGTGAAACCTGCGAACGTGCTCTATGCACCGGGGCCGCTCATCAAGCTGGTTGACTTCGGCATCGCCAAGATCGACGCTCCCGAGCTCACCGCGACGGGGGAGGTCATCGGCACGCCGACCTACATGTCGCCCGAGATTTTCTCAGGGGATCCCGTAGACGGTCGCTCGGATTTGTTCTCCCTGGGAGTCATCCTCTACCAGCTCTTGACGGGGCTTGGCCCCTTCGAGGCGGATGCCGTGAGTCGAACGATCTATCGCATCCTTCACGAGGAGCCGAAGCGGCCGTCCTCGATTAGGCCTGAGCTTCCATCGGACTGGGACTATGTTTGCAACAAGTTGCTCGCGAAGGACCCGGCGGAGCGATACGGTTCGGCGGAGCGCCTCATCGAGGATCTCGAGTCGCTCGCTCGCGGCGATCTGGAGCGGACCGAGCAGGCGGTTGGTGACCTGCCTACGACTCCCCTCGAGATTCCCCGAAGTGCACGCTTTACGCGAGCGGTCCCGTTCGCAATTGCGGTGGCCCTGCTGGCTCTCGTCTCTGGGCGCGTCGGCATCGAGCGCGAGGAGCTCGGTGGAGCTCCGACCGCGACAACCGAGACGACGGCGACAACTCAAACGGGGGCCGAGACGGTTCCCGAGACCGCGGTGGGTATTTCTCAGGAGACCCCACCCGTCGCACCTTCGCTGAGCTTTGTTGCGCGCCACGAACATCGAGTCGGGCACTGTACCGGCGACCTCGTCCTCGGCGAGGCCGGAATCGTTTTTGAGACCTCGCGGCATGGGCGATGGCGATGGCGCCCCGACGAAATCGGGACGTTGAGACGGCCGGAAGGCGATGAGCTCGAGCTCGAGGCTTTGTCGCGGGAACGAGGAGAGAGAAACGAGCTCTCTACTTTTAGGTTCACGCTCCTCCGCCCGCCGATCGGTGCGGAAGACTTCCAGCGCTACGACGCCTGGCTTCGGTCCGCTCGGAACTAGCAGGATTTTTGCGAGCAGTATCCGATACATCTGCCCGGAGCCCGGCCCCGCGGCATTGATGGAAGAGGCGACCGAGCACTCGAATGCGAGCGGCAGCCCGTGCGGCCGCGAGCCCGGCCCGAGTGGGCCGGCTATCCCCCCGAGCGAGGAGCGAGGGGAGCGAACGAGCCGAAGCGGTGAGTGAGCATTAAGAAATGACGCGAAACGATTTGGCGGAGCTCGAGCGCGAGGTGACGAGGTGTCGTGATTGCGCCCGACTCGTGGAACATCGCGAGCGAGTCGCGGCAAGCAAGACGAAGCGCTTCGCTCACGAGCCCTATTGGGGCAAAGCGGTGCCAGCGTTCGGAGATCCGAAGGCTCGACTCCTCGTCGTGGGGCTCGCGCCCGCCGCTCACGGAGCTAACCGAACGGGAAGGATGTTCACCGGAGATCGGAGCGGAGATTGGTTGTACGAGGCCATGCACCGATTCGGGGTTCGCGAGCCAGCCTAGCTCCGTCACGATCGGCGACGGTCTCGAACTGGATGCGGCCTACGTCACCGCGGTGGCGCGCTGTGCCCCTCCCGACAACAAGCCGAGCCCGTCGGAGCTTCTCACTTGCCGTCGATACCTCGTCCGTGAGCTCGAGTTGTTTCGAAGGCTCTCCGTCGTTCTCGTGTTGGGCAAGATCGCTTTCGACGGATTCTTGCTTGCCTGGCAAGCAGCGAACCAAGAGCTGCCGCGGCCGAGACCCAAGTTCTCCCACGGTGCCGAGAGCCCGTTACCTGGAGGTGTCGCCCTGCTATCGAGCTATCACCCGAGTCAGCAGAACACTTTCACCGGCCGACTCACTCGGCCGATGTTTCACGGAGTATTCGAAAGGGCCCGGCACCTCGTCGACGCCGCCACGATGGCCGGATTGCGACATCCGCGTCGTAAACGATAGACTGAGTCATTCCCGATGAGTGAAAGCCCCCCGCAATGGGTTGAACCTCGCGCGGACCGCGAGACCCGGCTCGCTCTGGATTTCATCCCCGGAGCGACGAAGAGCTCCCGTCTATGGTTCTTCCTGCATGGGCTCAACTCGAACCGCCGCGGCGAGAAGGCGGTCTATTTTGCCCGACAGATAGCGCGTCGGGGCGAAGCCTTCGCAAGCCTCGATATGACGGGCCACGGGGATTCTGAAGGCGATCTGCATGGGCTTTCCTTGTCACGCAACCTTGCCGACGTCGACCGCGGGCTGGACTTCGTCGAGGAGCTCGCCGGTCCATTTTCCTCCGTGGTACTGATCGGCTCTTCCATGGGGGGGATGACTGCGTTGTGGTACGCCGCCCAGCACCCGGCGAGGATCTCGTGCAACGTCGTCATCGCTCCGGCCTTCGAAATGGCGGGACGGCTCCTTCTGTCGCTCGGGCGTACCAGGGCCCAGGAGTGGAGGACGAAAAAGGTCATTCGCATCCAGACGGGTTTCGCTGAGTTCGATCTCGGCTACCAGCTCGTGGAGGACGAGTCACGCTATCCGACGGTCAGCTTGATGCGTCGGCTCAAGACACCGAGCCTCATTCTTCACGGCTCCGACGACGAAGTCGTGCCTTGCCAGCTCTCGAGGCAATTCGTCGATCGTATCGAGCAGGTGAATCTGGCCGAGATTCCAGGTGGCGACCATCGGCTGACCGCGCACAAAGAGCGCCTCTTCGAGTTAATGTGGGACTTCGTCGGCCCGGCGCCGGACGCCGATTGACTTCGACGCCCGCGCGTCAAACAGCTTGGAGCGCGTAGGTCGCGAGGCCGATCGCGACCACCCGGTCGTTGCCCTCCACGACCTCGAGTCGACAAGTAGCGAGGGTGCGGCCTTTCCGCACGACCTCGCCAATGGCGAGCAGGTCTCCCTGGACGCCGGCGAGCAGACTCAACTTGAACTCCACCGTCTTCACGGTTGAGCCCGGAGACACCGACCCTACCGCGAAGTTCCCAGCCGTGTCACCGAGCAAGCCGATCAGACCACCATGGATGACTCCGTGGCCTTCTTCGAAGTCTTTGCGGAAGGGCAGCCTTACGCGCGCGACGCCGTTCTCGCAATAGCCGAGACTCATACCCAGGTATCGACTGATGGGTGCCGAGTCGAAGAGCAGCTTGAGCTTGTCGAGGTGTGCCGAACGCTCGTTGCTTTCCCCGGCCCGGGGGGCGCGAACGCCTTCCGGCAATGGCACTGGTACGAGCTTCGGTGGGTCCTGTGGAGCTGCGGCGCGTTTGGCGACTTTTGAGCTCGAGGAGGCTTTACGGGCCGCTGGTTTGCGAGCGACCGCCTTTTTCTTGCTCTTGGACGCGGTCGTCGAGCGTTTCTTGGCCTTGGCCTTAGTTGTCTTCTTTTTCGACTTCGCGGACTTCGGCTTGAAAGGCCGTGTCGCCTTCTTCCTCGTCTTAGCGCTTGCGCGCGCCGACTTCTTCTTCTTTTTTCGTTTTGCCATCCGAGCTCAACACCGGTTTCTAGAGCAGGAACCACCCGCACCGTTGAGGCGAGGCGCCGGCCGCGCGCGCCCGTTGAAATTCGCAATCCGCATTGGTTAACTCACATTTCTCGGGTTCGGCCGGCGAGCGATCCGTATAAGCCTAATGATTCTCACTAGATGCCACTGGGCGAGTCTACACGGCTAGTTTAACACAGGCTGTGGTCGCCCAAAGTCAAAATAAATATATAAGCTTGGTGGCTTTTCTCAACGATTTATTTGCCTCCGCTGCTGGCCGCAAGATAGACTTCCTCGCTCCTTCAGCACGACGACATTAGCAATGTGTTGATAATATTGAGTTTAGGTGCCATTCCTCGCTCCGAAACGAATAAAAGGTGAACGATGGCTAGTGAGAACGTTTATGACGTGGCGATCCTCGGAAGCGGTCCCGGCGGTTACGTAGCGGCGATTCGCGCGGGACAGTTGGGATTGAAGGCCCTGGTCATCGAGAAAGACCCCGACTTCGGGGGAACTTGCCTGCACGTCGGCTGTATTCCGAGCAAGGCGTTGCTTCACACTGCGGACCTTCTTGATCGAATCCGCCAAGCTTCAGAACATGGCGTGGTCGTCGAAGGGTTTCGGCTGGATTGGGCGATGATGATCAAGCATAAAGACAAGATCGTCAAGAAGAACGCTGCGGGAGTTGCCTACCTTCTGAGAAAGAACCTGGTCGAGACCCTCCAAGGTTACGGCAGACTGGCCGGGCCGGGTAAGATCGAAGTCGAGACGTCGGAGGGTTCGCGAGCGGTTCAGGCGAAGCATATTGTCGTCGCGACGGGCTCGGAGCCGAGGTCGCTACCCGGCCTTCAGATCGACGGCCAGTCGGTCGTGACCAATACGGAAATGTTGTCCCTGCCGGCTCAGCCGGAGCGCATTGCGGTCATCGGTGCTGGCGCCGTGGGTGTCGAGTTCGCGTCGATGTTCCATAGCTTCGGAACGAAGGTCACTTTGATCGAGGTCCTACCCGTGGTCCTTCCGGTCGAGGACGAAGAGATCTCTCGAGTTTTGGCTCGATCTTTCCAGAAGCGAGGCATCGAGACGCTCACGGGGACGCGAGTGGAGTCCGTTTCGAGAATCGGCGACGAGCTCGAGGTTCACTTCACGCTTCCCGACGGTACCAAGGACAAGCGAAGTGTGAACAAGCTCCTCGTCGCCGTAGGCCGCAAACCACGAACCGCTGGCATTGGGCTTGAAACGGTGGGGATCGAGATCGACACGAGCAAGGGCGGCGCGATTCCCGTGGACGGCTTCATGGAGACGAAGGCGAAGGGCGTCTTCGCGATCGGGGACGTCGTCGCCACCCAGCAGCTCGCCCACGTCGCCTCTGCCGAGGGCATCCACGCGGTCGAGAAGATCGCGGGCAAGAACGTCCCCGAGCTAGACCACGAGCACATGCCGGGCGCGACCTATTGCTCTCCCGAGGTCGCGAGCGTCGGATTGACCGAGGCGAAGGCAAAAGAGCGCGGCTACGAAGTTCGCGTGGGGAGATTTCCCTTCATGGCGAGCGGCAAGGCGAAGATCCTCGGCGAGGTGGAAGGCTTCGTGAAGATCGTGAGCGAGGCGAAGTATGACGAGTTGCTCGGCGTCCACATCATCGGTCCGCACGCGACGGATCTCATCGCGGAAGCCGTTGTGGCGCTCGAGCTCGAGTCGACCGCCGAAGCGCTCATGCGGGCCGTACACGCCCACCCAACGCTGTCCGAGGCGGTCATGGAAGCGGCCCATGACGCCGTCGGTCAAGCCATTCATGCTTGAAACCTGCCTTCGGGTCGACTTGGGGCTGCGAGCCTTCGAAGACGTCTTGGCACTCCAGCGCCGCCTTGTGGCCGAGCGGCAAGAGGGAAGGCTTCCCGACCTTTTGATCTTCGTCGAGCACCCAAAGACCTACACCATCGGAAGGAGCGGTAAGCGAGAGCACCTCCTCGAGACAGAGGAGCGGCTCCAGGAGCTCGGAGCGAGCTTCATCGAAACGGATCGAGGCGGTGATATCACCTTTCACGGCCCAGGACAGATTGTCGGCTATCCCATCCTCGATCTCGCTCGCTGGAGGAAAGACGTGCACGCTTACTTGCGCTCCCTCGAGGAGGTTCTCATCCGCTCCCTCGCGGAGCTCGGTATCGAGGGTCACCGGGAGGAAGGGCTTACCGGGGTCTGGCACCCACAGGGAAAACTCGCGGCCATTGGCGTGCGCGTTTCGCGGTGGGTAACGTCCCATGGATTCGCTTTGAACGTGTCGAGCCAGCGTGACGACTTCAAACACATCATTCCATGTGGTATCGTCGGCCGCGGGGTGAGCGCTGTCGAAGAAGTTCTAGGAGTGCCGGTCGCTCTCCGCGACGTGCACGACAGTATCTCTCGCGCCTTCGGTCGAGTTTTCTCTCGACGGCTGGTCACGTGTGACGGGGCCGAGCTCGAGGCTCGGGTTCCCTGATGCGACTCGGAAAACGTCAGCTCCAGGAGCTTCTCTTCTATATGATGCTCACTCGAAGGCTCGAGGAGACGCTCGCACGCCTACACCGGGAAAAGGAGCTCACGGCACCCCTAGGGCTTCGGGTTGGATTGGAGGCCGTGTCGGTCGGCGCCGGATTCGTGCCGACGCCGCAGGACACTCTCGCGAGCTCGCTTCCATCGGTCGGCGCCATGCTGTTGCGTGGAGTCAAGCCCGTCGAAATTCTGTTGCAGTTTCTTGGGATGGCCGAGTCACCGAGTCGAGGTCGGGACGGGTTACGGCACTTCGGCGATCTTTCGCGAGGGATTGTAGCGACGACGGGTCATTCAGCGACACATCTGGGAGTGATGGCGGGATTGGCTCTTTCGTACAGTCTTCAGAAACAAGACAGGGTGGCGCTCGCGCTCGTTTCCGAAGAGGCGGTCGCAACCGGTGACTTTCACGAAGCGTTGAACTTTGCCGCGGTCAGGAGGGCGCCACTCGTGGTCCTTGTGGTGCGGTTTCCCGGCACGAGCACGAATACCGGAATCCCCGCGGGACCTGAAGTGACGCAGCTCTACGAGCGCGCAACCGGTTACGGTGTCGCGAGCCTGCCGGTCGATGGAGCCGACTTGCTTCAGGTCGTGCAGGTCGTCGAAACGGCCATGGAGCGTGCCAAGGCCGGCGACGGACCGACTCTCATCGAGGCTCCGGTTCGGAGCGCTAGGTGCTATTTCGGAAACGAAAGCGCCGTGCCTTCGCCCTTCATCGAGTCGGGCAAAGTGAGTGATGTCGCCGAGGGGGAGATGGACGTCGACGCCGATCCCGCGTGGCGATTCGAGAAGTTCCTCGTTCAGCAGGACTGGCTCGGAGAAGCGGACAGATCTCAGCTAGCGGCACGAGCGGACGAGGCAGTCTCGGACGCCCTTCGTGCCGCGGATGGCGCCACACTGCCCTCCGTAGACTAGCGAGCTGGAATGACCGAAGTCACTTATCTCGAAGCGATTCGCCAGGCGATGTGGGACGAGATGGAGCGTGACGCCAGCGTAATCCTTATGGGCGAGGACGTCGGCATCTACGGCGGTGCTTTCAAAGTAACGGCCGGTTTCCTCGACAAATTCGGCAAGGACCGCGTGATCGACACCCCAATCAGCGAAGAGGGTTTTACCGGAGTTGCTATCGGGGCGGCCTTCAACGGCCTGAAGCCCATCGTGGAGTTCCAGTTCATTGATTTCATCGCGAATGCCTTCAACATGATCACGAATTTCGCCGCCAAGAGTCGATACCGATGCGGGGCGGCTGTTCCGATCGTGCTTCGTGGACCAGCGGGCGGCGGTGTTCGGGCGGGTCCGTTTCACTCGCAGAATCCGGAGATGCACTTCGTGCACACCCCCGGGATCAAGGTCGTCGCGCCGGCGACTGTAGCCGACGCTCGGGGTCTCATGAAGGCGGCGATTCGAGACGAGGATCCCGTGCTCTACCTCGAACACAAGAAGCTCTATCGTCACGTCAAAACGTCGGCCAGGGAGCTCGATGCCTACGACGACGTGGTGCCGATCGGAGAAGCGGCGATCCGGAGACGCGGCAGAGACATCGTGCTCGTGACCTACGGTGCGATGCTCTACACCGCGCTCGAAGCGGCGGAGGAACTGAATAAGGCGGACATCGAGCTCGAGGTGATCGATCTCAGGAGCCTCGTGCCGCTCGACGAGGAGTGTGTTCTCGAAGCCGTGAGGCGGATCAACAAGGTGATGGTGCTTCACGAGGATACGCGCACCGGAGGTATCGGGGGCGAGATCGCGGCGATTGTCGCCGAGCAGGCGTTCGACGATCTGGATGGACCGATCGTTCGGATCACTGCGCCTGATACACCTGTGCCCTACGCCTCGACGCTCGAGGATGCTTTCATCCCGCAGGCGGCGGACGTCGTGAAGGCCGCGAGAAAATTGAAAGCGTTTTGACATCAAGAAGGAATAGCGACTCATGACCGATGTGATCATGCCGCAGATGGGCGAGAGTATCGCCGAGGGCACCGTCATCCAGTGGTACAAGAAGGTCGGCGATCCCGTCGAGAGAGACGAGCCTTTGTTCGAGATCTCGACCGACAAAGTCGACACGGAGATCCCGTCTCCCGTCGCGGGCGTACTCGCCGAAATCAAGGTCCGGGAGGGAGAGACCGTTCCCATCAACACGGTCGTTGCCGTGATCGGGAGCGTGACGGAGGCCGCCTCCGCTCCGCCGGTTGTACCCGAGCCCGCGGTTGTCCGGGAAGTTGCCATGGAGGTCGAGCCCGAGGCCCCCTCGACACAGCCCCCCGCGGTCTCCGGAGCGACTGCGGTCGTGGCAGAAAAGGAGATCGCGCCCGAGGGCGGGCCCCACAACTCGCCGCTCGTGCGACGCATGGCGCGCGAGCACGGAATCGATCTCTCTAGGCTGACGGGGACAGGCCATGGAGGACGCATCACGAAGCAGGACGTCTTGTCGTTTCTCGAGGGCGCGAAGCAGGAAGAAGCGCCGCCGGCGGCCGAAGGCCTCGAAGCTCCCGCTCCCGCCGGTTACAGCGGGCGCATCGAGATTGAGCCGATGAGCAACATCCGGAAGTCGATCGCCCAGCACATGATCGCCTCCCGTCGCACGTCGGCTCACGTCACCACGGTCTTCGAGGCCGACGTCTCGCGTATCGTCCGGACTCGGGAGGAGCTCAAGCACGTCTTCCAGAGGGACGAGGGCGTCAAGCTTACCTATACACCGTTCTTCGTGAGCGCTCTCCTCGGAGCCCTCAAGAGTTTTCCGCTTCTCAACTCGTCGATCGACGGTGACCGCATCGTCTATCACAAGGATCTGAACATCGGCATTGCCGTTGCGCTAAAGGGCGGACTCATCGTACCGGTCGTCAAAAACGCGGACGAAAGGAGCTTCCTGGGCCTCGCGCGCGCCGTGAACGATTTGGCCGATCGCGCTCGAACGAGGAAACTCAAACCGGACGACGTCCAGGGTGGAACGTTCACCGTTACGAATCCTGGGCCCTATGGCGGTCTTTTCGGCACACCGATCATCAACCAGCCGCAGGTGGCGATCCTCGCCCTGGGTGGAATCCACAAACGTCCCGTCGTGGTGAACGAGGGCATCGCCGTGAGGTCTATGGTCTATCTGGCGCTCTCGTTCGATCACCGTTTGATCGACGGGGCCCTCGCCGATCAGTTCATGGCGGACTTCAAGCGACGGCTCGAGAACTGGGAGGAAAAAGTCACGTGAATGCTCACGCGATAGAATGAACCATGGCGACCGCAACCTCTTCTCCGAGGCCCGACTGGCTCCGGGTACGTCTTCCCAGCGGCGAGAACTACTTTCGTCTAAAGAGCATCATGCGCGGGCTCGAGCTCCATACAGTGTGCGAAGAGGCGCGCTGCCCCAACGTGGCGGAGTGCTGGGGACAGGGAACGGTGACCTTCATGATTCTGGGGGACGTCTGCACCCGCTCTTGCGGATTCTGTGCCGTCAAGACGGGCCTACCCCAGTTCCTCGACCGTGAGGAACCGGCGCGGGTCGCGGAGGCGGTCGAGGCGATGCATCTGCGACACGCAGTGATCACCTCGGTCAATCGCGACGAGCTTCCGGATGGCGGGGCTTCGATCTTCGCGAAAACGATCGAGGCGGTTAGAGAGCGGAGCCCGGAAACCTCCATCGAGGTGCTGATACCGGACTTCAAAGGCTCGCGCGATGCGCTGGAGACCGTCCTTGCCAAAAAGCCCGAGATCTTGAACCACAACGTCGAGACGGTTCCGCGGCTCTACAAGAAGGCTCGCCCCGGCGCGAGCTACCCGCAGTCCGTCGAGCTTCTTCGCCGTAGCAAGAAGATCGACGAGAGCGTCGTCAGCAAGACTGGCATCATGCTCGGTCTCGGCGAGCGCCCCGAGGAAGTCGAGGCGCTCATGCGGGATCTCGTAGCGGTTCGCGTGGACGTCTTCACCCTGGGGCAGTACCTTCAGCCGACGAAGGATCATCTACCCGTCGAGCGCTTCGTGCATCCTGACGAGTTTCGAGAGTTCGGCGAGCTGGGGAAGACGCTCGGATTCCGGCACGTCGAGTCCGGGCCCCTCGTTCGAAGCTCCTACCATGCCGCGAACCAAATTCCTTGAGTAAATCCGTCACGCAACGGCCTTTTTCGCAAGACTCACCAAAGACAAGCCGAAGGGCAGTGACACGTATCGTACGATCCCGGCTTCGATGAGGAGCGGTGTAGCGAGGAGCTTATCGAAGACCCATGGCACTCGCTCGACTTCGGAGCCCGAGCGTCGGGGCGGGAACAATCTTTCTGCGAGCCGGCGCGCGAGCGCAACGGGGAAGAGAAAACAGTTCGCGAAAGTCACGACGACGGGCTCCAGGCGTGCGGCCCGAAGCTTGGCTACGAGCTCTTTCTTTTCGTAGCGCTGGCGCGTATGGACGGCCTCGTCGTGGCGACTCCGCAGTTTGTCGTAGGCTGGCACGCGAACGAGAAAGCTCCCCCCGGGGCGGAGGACGCGAGCGATTTCGGCGAGCGCCACCGCATCGTCGGCCACGTTCGCGTGGTAGAGCACGTCGAACGACGTGATGAGGTCGAAGCTGTCGTCACTGAAAGGCAGAGCTGTGACCGAGCCCTGCACGAGTGAGGTGCCCTTTCCCCGCCGGGCCCACGCGAGCGCCTCCCCCGAGGCGTCCATTCCCGCCACGGCGCCCAAAGTCGCGAGGGTCTCGATCATCCCGCCAGTGCCGCAGCCGGCGTCTAGGACCCTTAGTCCGGAGCACTTCGAAAGATGACGCTCGAGAAGTGCCATCGAAATGGCGCGCATCCCGCGGAACCACCAGAGATCGTTCTCGAGCTCGTAGAGCCGTTCGTACTCCTTGAGCTCCATCGAGGCAGTCTATCACCGCGATCAGTAGAGAACTCGAAAGCGAATCGTTCCGGGCACCTGCCGGAGCTCCTCGATGACGGCAGGCTGGTATTTCTTGCTGACGTCCGTGATGACGTAGCCGACACGCTCGTTGGTCTTCAAGTACTGCCCGAGAATGTTGATCTCGTGCTCGGCCATTACGAGGTTGATAGCCGCGAGCACGCCGGGCTCGTTCCGGTGAAGGTGGATGAACCGATGGGCACGCCTCAAGTCGGGTAAACGCACGTTGGGGAAGTTGACGCTTCCGAACGAGTTTCCCGTATTGATGAATGAAATGAGAGCCCCCGAAACGTAGTCCGCGATACTCCGCTGAGCCTCTCGCGTGCTCCCGCCGATGTGAGGCGTGAGGATGACGTTCTCGAGCCCCTGGAGCGGCGTCCCGAAGGCGCTCCCGTTGCTAGAAGGCTCTTCCGGGAACACGTCCACGGCGGCTCCGCCGACTCTTCCGCTCTCGACCGCTCTCGCGAGTGCCTTTTCGTCCACCACCAAGCCTCGCGACAGATTCAGAAAGAGAGCGCCCTCCTTCATGAGTCGGAACTCGCGATCCGAGAACAAATTGTTGTTGTGCGGGTTGTCATCGACGTGCACGCTCACGATATCCATTCGCTTGAGAAGCTCTCGAAGCGAGGCGCACTTCGTTGCGTTACCCAGAGGGAGCTTTTCGACGATGTCGTAGTAATAGACGTCGAGACCGAGCCCCTCGGCAAGTACCGAGAGCTGGGATCCGATATTGCCGTAGCCGACGATACCGAGTTTCTTTCCTCGGACCTCGAAGGAGCCCTCGGCGGATTTTTCCCAGATGCCTTGATGCAGACGCCGCGACCGCTCAGGTACCCGTCTGGCCAACATGACGATCTCGCCGATCGCGAGCTCCACAACGCTCCTCGTATTCGCATAGGGCGCGTTGAAAACGATGGCGCCGTGATCGGAGCAGGCCTCGAGGTCGACTTGGTTGGTGCCGATGCAGAAGGCCCCGACTCCCTTGAGAGTATCGGCCTTATCGAGCACCCGACGGGTCACTTGCGTACTCGAGCGAATTCCGAGGAGGGTGACGCCTTCGAGCTCGCGGATGAGCTCATCCTCGCTCAAGCTCGTGCGGAGCCTGCGCACTGAATAGCCCTCTTTGTCGAAGTGCTCTTCCGCCGCCGGATGGATGCCCTCGACCAGGAGCACACGGATGCGCGTCTTGGGGTAGGAGATCGACATCGGGAACTGGTGTAGATAGAGAAGCTCGTCGAGGCTCGGGAGAACGTGATCGGCAATCTCGACGACCGCCTCACGGCGAACGTTCTCGGTGAAGGCGTAAAACCGCGTCGCGAATCCGGATTCGCGCATCTTCACGTCGCTATAACCGTCACCGACCGCGTAGACGTCGCCCTCGAGGTGCCAGTTCTTGAGAACGCGCGCCTTGCCGTCCTGATGGATGAGGGGATTTCTGGAATCGAAACCGACGATGAATCCCTCGTCGTCCAGGAGGAACGAGTTTGCGAAGACGTTTTTCCGCGGGATGCCGAGGCTCTCGACCACCGGCAAGACGAACTCGTGAAATCCGTTGGAGGCGACGAAGATGCGGTCTCGGTACTTCTTGAAGAAAGCTCGATTGCGCTTGATGGAAGGCGTCAACGAGCGTTTCAAGACGCGGATGAGGCTCTCGAGGTGCTTTTGGTGGGCGTTCAAGAGCTCGATGCGGAGCGCGATGCCTTCGGCCATCGACATCTGCCCGTTCGCGGTGAGCTCCGTAATGTGCTCGACTTCCGCGATCCGTGCCGCTCGTTTGGGGTGGTGCCTCAACGAGATGCGCGCGAGCTCGGGAAGCGACTCGACTTGAACGAGGGTGGAATCGAAATCGAATACGTAGTAAGCGGGAGTCTTCGCCTTTTGATGTGTCACAAGTAGATTTCCAGGAACTCCAAGATCTTTTCGACATAGGCCCAGGCAGCTTCCGGATGGAGATCGTGCCGGTAGGTAGCGCGAGCCTCGGAACGCTTGAACATGAACTCGACCAAGGGGTATTGCGGCCTGTTACGCAGAGCGTTCGTGAAGGGCTGCTTCACGCTGTAGGGAACGAGTGGGTAGACCTTTCCATGAAAGGTGAGCAGGGGAGTCTGGATCTGATCCACGAGATGACTCGGGGACAGACTCCGGTAGAGTTCGAGGTTTCCGGCGAGGGGTCCGATCTCGCGCTCGAGATAACTCCTTCCCTCCGCGTTCGTCTCTCGATAGAGCAGCTCCAAATCCGGCATCCCGACGGCTTCGATGGCGCAGGCGAAGAGGTCGGGGTGGCGCGCGATCGCCGCGAGCGTCAGAAAGCCCCCGTAACTCACGCCCCAGATTCCGGCGCGGTCGCTTCCAATCTCCGGGCGGTCCCGAACGAGGCGCGTGCCCACGATTAGATCCTGGAGATCTCCGCGGCCCCAGTCGCGGTCATTCAGACGTTCGAACTCGACTCCGAAGCCGCTCGAGCCACGCACGTTTGGCGCGAAGACGGCGTAGCCGCGTTGTACGAGAAGCTGCGCGAAGGGATGCCAGCCGTTGGCCCACTGGGAAGTTGGCCCGCCGTGGGGTCGAACGAGCAACGGGACCGGGCTCTCGGCGCTCGCTTCCTCAGGCAGGTAGAGGTAGCCAGTAATCTCACGACCGTCGAAGCTGCGAAAGCGGACGAGCTCGGGGCGCGCCATCTTTCGGACGTCCAGATCGGGCGGAAGCATGTCGCTCACTCGTTCTCTGCCTCCTTCGACGAGGTAGGCCCAGATGTCGCGCGGGTAGTTCCACGCTTCGAACAAGGCGAGCACCGCGGAGCCATCGGGCCGCCACACCGGATGGCTATGCACTCCATTGCGCAAGGTCAAGGTGCGCTCGCTTGCCTTCTCGAAGTCGTGGAGCTTGAGCTTCATGTCGCCGTCGCGGTTCTCGATGTAAGCGAGGTAGCGCCCGTCGGGGCTATAGACGGGCTCGGTAAGCTCGAAGTCGGATGTAACCACGAGCTCCGGGGCACCACCTCGGGACGGCACCAAGAAGATGGACTTTCTTCCCGGCTCCTCCGAGACAAAGACGAGACGGCTCCCGTCGGGCGACCATCTCGCGCCGAAGGCGTTGCCGCCGAAGCTTTCGGGAAGGGGACGGTGGAGCTCTCCGGTCTCGACCGTCACGATACCGATGCGCCGATCCGCATGATGACCCGCGTCGAGCGTCACGGCGATCCGTTTGCCGTCCGGCGACCAGCGGGGGTCTTCTTCGTCGAAGGGCTCCTCGGAGAGCGCCCTTGCTTCGCCTCCCCCCTCGGGAATCGTCCAGAGATCCCAGCCGGTCTCGGCATCCGCGCGCTCGGCGAGAAAGGCGATGTGCTTCCCGTCGGGAGAAAACCGCGGCCTTCGATCCTGTCCGGCGTGGCGGGTGAGACGTCTGGGATTCTCGCCGTGCGGATCCGAAACGTAGATGTGCCAATCGCCGCGGCGACCGGACGCGAAGACGATCGCGTCGCCACTCGATGACCAATCCACCTCGCGCTCGGCGATCCCCGCGCTCGTCGCAATAGCCTGTCCGGCCTCACCGTTTCCTGGAGCGACCCAGATGGTTTCCTTGCCGAGCACGGACATCGAGACCGCGACCTGCTTTCCGTCGGGAGCGACGGCGAAGTCGGAGATGACCGGAGTCCGCAGGGTGTGGGGAATGGTCAGAAGCTGGTCGGGCTGGATTTGGAGAAGGAGCGCCAAGCCGAGTAGCGTAACGTGCACAACGAGATTCTACTTCAGAGATCGAAGAACCTCGCGCGCCACGCCCCTAGGCGTCCGCTCACTCGTATCGACGGCGATCTCGGCCTCGCGATATAGGGGCTCGCGGTCGCGAAGCAAGAGCCTGAGCTCGGCGAGCGGATCGGCTCGGCCCGCCATGGGTCGACGATCGCCCTGCGCCGCGACTCTGGAAAGGTGAAGCTCGGGTCGGGCCTGCAGCCAGACCGTGACCGCGCTGCCGCTCAGCAGATCGAACGTCCCGCGATCGGTCACGAGGCTTCCGCCGGTGGCGAGTACCGCGGCGCTTCCCGAGGCGCCGCTACTCGCGGTTCTGCCGGGAACGGGAGGACTGACCCGTCTCGTGGACAAACGGATGGTGCGCCGGGACCGGGCAGACGTTTTCTCGACTCTGGTCGAAGGCATCAAGGGAAAGCGCGCCAAGGAGTGGAAGCTAGTCGACGAGGTCGTGTCTCGAACGAAGTTCGGCAAGAAGATCGAGGAGCGTGCGCAAGCGCTCGCCGCGACGTCGAAGCGTCGCGGGAAAGGAGACGGGGTCATACTGATGCCGCTTGCGGCCACGCGGACCGAAACGAAGCTCGACTATCCGCACGTGAGCGTCACGATCGACCCGGCGAAGCGCTGCGCCGATATCGTGGTCCGTGGACCGGGCGACGGCGAGCCCGATACTGTCGAGGCTATCCACGCGAAGGGCGTCGACTTCTGGCCGCTCGCCATGGCGCGCGAGCTCGACGATGCTCTGCTCCATCTACGATTCAACCACGGCCGCGTCGGTCTTTTCCTCCTCCGCACCGAAGGTGATCCCGAGAAAGTTCTCGAAGTCGACGCTACCCTCGATCGGCTCTCGGACAACTGGCTCCTGCGAGAGATCCTTCTCAAAATGCGCCGCGTCTTCAAACGATTGGACCAAACGGCGCGTAGCCTCTTCGCCTTCATCGAGCCCGGGTCCTGTTTCTCGGGAAGCCTCCTCGAGCTCGCGCTTGCCGCCGATCGAAGCTACATGCTCGAGGATCCAGAGCGGCCGATTGCGATCGGCCCCGGCCTACTCAACGAGAAGTGGTTTCCAATGGGAAACGGCCTCTCGCGTCTCGAAACGCGCTTTCTCGGCGAGCGTGAGACCCTCGAGAAGGTTCGTGCCCACCGTGGGCTCATGAATACGGAAGAGGCCCTAGACCTCGGGCTCGTGACTTTCGCTCCCGACGAGCTGGACTGGGACGACGAGGTGCGTATTGCCTGCGAAGAGCGCTGCGGGTTTTCTCCCGATGCGATGACCGGAATGGAGGCGTCGCTCCGTTTCGCCGGACCGGAGACGATGGAGACGAAGATTTTCGGCCGCCTCACCGCCTGGCAGAACTGGATTTTTCAGCGTCCCAATGCCGTGGGTGAGAAGGGCGCGCTCACGCTCTACGGCAAGCAGAGCTTGCCTGAATTCGACTGGAGGAGGACCTAGCGACCATGGAGCTTCACGAGAAGATTCCGAACAACGTCAACCTCTCCGCCGATCCGAAGCTCAAGAGAGCTCTGGAGAAGTGGCAACCGCACTTCATCGACTGGTGGATGGAGATGGGCCCCGAGGGATTCCAGAAGAGCGATGTCTTCCTTCGGACGGCCATCTCGGTGGAGCCGAGCGGGTGGGCCCACTACGACTACGTCAAGATGCCGGACTACCGATGGGGGATCTTCCTCGTCCCCCACGCGCCAGATCGCAAGATCGGCTTCGGGGACAACGAGGGCGAGCCAGTCTGGCAAGAGGTGCCGGGCGAGTTCCGCACTCAGCTTCGTCGGCTCATCGTCACCCAGGGCGACACCGAGCCCGCGAGCGTCGAGCAGCAGCGTCAGCTTGGAAAAACCGCTCCGAGCCTCTACGATCTGCGCAACCTGTTCCAAGTCAACGTCGAGGAAGGACGCCACCTCTGGGCGATGGTCTATCTTCTGCACTCGTACTTCGGCCGCGACGGCCGCGAGGAGGCGGAGGAGCTCCTCGAGCGTCGCTCCGGCAACGAAGACAAGCCGCGCATTCTCGCGGCCTTCAACGAGCCGTGCGACGACTGGCTGAACTACTACATGTTCACCATGTTCACGGACCGCGACGGGAAGTATCAGCTCCTCGCCCTTGCGGAGAGCGGCTTCGAGCCCCTGGCTCGGACGACGAAGTTCATGCTCACTGAAGAAGCCTTCCACATGTCGGTCGGTGAGACGGGCGTCGCACGGATCCACTTGCCGGAAGCCTTCGCCTTTCCCTTCCCGGCGAACGAACCGTCGATGTCGTTGTCGGTCGCTCTGCGTGGCAGGCCGAGATCATCGCATCCGCGGAACCCATGTCGCTAGGCGAAATCAACGTCAAGGTGGCGCGTCCCACCGGCCTGGTGTTGCTCAAACTCTACGCTTCAGGCCCGAAGGACGGCTGGGACAGGCACCACAGGCTCGTCGGATCTCGAGCCGGGCTACGGGATTGCGCCAGACGAAGTCTTCGCTCTAATTAGCCTAGCGATCAGTCATCGTCATCGCTGGAATCGTCATCGCTGGAATTGTCGTCATGGCCCCCCCGGCGTCGGATCTCGATCTGGGCGACGGGATTGCGCCAGTCGAACTCCGCCTCGTCCAGGTCCCCGACTCCTCCGTGAATGCCGTTGTGAACGTGAACGTCACCCCCCTCCGGGCTGCCTGCGCCTTTGTCTCCACCGCAGAAAGGTCCCGGAATCGAGGCGCAAAGCTGGTCGTTGACCTCGGTGCCGGCGTCGTAGGCCGTCGCGCGCACTGTCACCTTCTTGCCCTTGCGAGCGCGCACGCCCTGGACCGCCATGAAAGCATCGTTTGTGGGAATGAGCATCGCGGCGACGCTGACGCGGTCGTACCGGCCCCTGCACTCCACGTCCACTATTACCGAATCCCCGGGACCGAGCAGCCCCCCGGAGTTCGTCACGTCCCTCACGCCGTTCGTGTTGTCGCGGAGCAAGGTCTCGAGATCCTCGGTGTCCCCATCCTCCGCAAGCCATTGCAGCTCCGGGCTCGCCGGCTCACCGAGCTCGAAAATCTTGACGCCCCGTTTGTGACTAGCCACCAGAATCGGGGTGAACGTCTGGCCTTTGGTGATGTTGGTGATTCTCACCTCGCATCGCTTTCCATGCCCCTCGGCAGAAGGGCTGGTCACAAATCCAGCGACCGCGACGACGAATAGAATCAGTGCGCAGACAGACATGATACGTCCCATGATTAGACTCCTTTGCATGCTCGAGAAAGAGCTACCTGTGAAGGAGAACACTTCGCTCACAGGGAAAGTTCCAGAGCTCAAATAAAACCCAGACTTTTTTTTGGCCGTCGGCCTGCGACCGATGGCGATTTTCAGCAAAAATCTGTCGGCTCTCGACTATAATGCCTCCCGCGACACCCGGGCTCGTATCATGAGCACGTCGGCGTCGGGATCTTCGATGGACAAGCGGTCTCACTTCGAAACAGTCGCGCTTCCGTTGATGAAGCCTGTCTACAACTACGCCCTGCGATTGTCCCGCAATCACGACGAAGCCAAAGACCTCTCCCAAGAGGTGTTCTTGCGCGCCTATCGCACGTTCGAAAATTTTCAAACGGGAACCAACTGCAAGGCCTGGTTGTTCAAGATCCTGTACTCTGTTTTTTGCAACCGGTACCGCAAAGTCCAGAGAGAGCCCGACCTGGTCACCATCGACGAGCGTTTCGATCGGAGGCTCGGCACGAAAGAGCGCGATGCGGAAGCGGAACTGCTGCGGAACTTGAGCTTCGCGGACGCGAGCCCGGAAATCGTCGAGTGTCTCGAACAACTGCCGGAGGGCTTTCGGGCCGCGCTATGGCTCGTCGACGTGGAGGAGCTCTCCTACGAAGAGGCGTCGGAGGCATTGGACTGCCCTCTAGGAACGGTACGCTCTCGGCTCTTCCGGGCGCGGAAGATGCTGTTCGTTTCATTACAGGACTACGCAAAGCGGTCGGGTTACACAAGGTCGAGTTGAGAGACGAATGACCGAGCACACTTCTCACTACGACGACGAGCTGCAGGAGCTCCTCGACGGCCGGCTCGGAGACGAGCTGCTTAGGCGCGTGGAAGCGCACGTCGCCACCTGCGATCGTTGCCGGCAGGAGCTCGAGGCGCTGCAGTGGATAAAGCAGGACGTCGCCAAACGGGCCCCGAAAGAAGACGTTCCAGGCGAACTGCGAGACCGCATCGATGAGATGCTCGACCGGGAAGACCGCACGCGGGCCGCGACCTCCCCGACGGCTCGATGGATCTGGCGGGCCGGAGCCGCGGCGATGGTAGCCGCGGTGGCAGCAGCGGCTTGGTTGTTTTTCTTCGGGGGCGTGGAGGACATCCCCACCGCCGTCGCGGAAGACTACCGACTCTACCGCACCGCTAGGATGGAGCTCGAGCTCGAGACCTCCAGCACCGAGGAAATGGAGCAGTTCTTCGAGGATCAGGGCATCCCATTCGACACCCGCGTCTTCGATCTCGCGATGATGAACTACGCTGTGCACGGCGGCCGCGTGCACGAAGTCGCCGGCCGCCGGAGCGCCTTATTTGTCTACCACAGCCCCGACGGGCGCCGGCTGATCTGCCAGATGTACCCCGGACACGTTTCCGAGCTTTCCGGCGAGCGTGAGCTCCGTACCCATAACGAAATCGACTTCTACATTTACCGCGTGAACGAGATCACGCTCGTCTTCTGGCAGGAGGGCGAGGTCACCTGCGTGCTCGTCTCCGACATCGATTCCGAGGAAGTCGTCCAGCTGGCGTTTGCGAAGGCGATGCAGATCTAAAGTACGACGTACCCCAGTCGGGATGTAGTCCTACGCGTGAGAACTACAACGCTTCGAGGAGTAGAGCCAGACCCATACCGCCGCTGATACAGAGGGTCGCAAGTCCACGCTTCACTTTGCGCTTGCGCATCTCGTGAACGAGCGTCACGACGATGCGAGCTCCGGTTGCTCCGATGGGATGGCCGAGCGCGATCGCGCCGCCATTGACGTTGATGCGAGAGAGGTCGAAGCCGAGCTCTCGGTGGCACGCAATCACCTGGGCGGCGAAAGCCTCGTTCAGCTCGATGAGGTCGATGTCCTCGAGCGAGAGTCCGGTTCTGTCGAGCAACTTGCGGATCGCGGGAACCGGACCGATCCCCATGATGGCGGGATCGACGCCAGCCGAAGCATAGCCGGCGACGCGCGCCATGGGCTCGACGCCGAGGGCCTCGGCCCGGTCTTCGCCCAAGACCATCACGGCGGCCGCGCCATCGGTGATGCCGGACGAGTTGCCGGCATGAACCACACCGTCCTTTCGAAAAACCGGCGGGAGCTTTCGGAGACTCTCCATCGTCATCCCGTCGCGGGGGTGCTCGTCTTTTTCGATAACCTGAATCTCTCCCTTGCGCCCGGCGACTTCCACGGGAAGGATCTCGTCGTCGAACCTTCCGCTCTCCCGCGCTTTCTCGCACCGGTGCTGGGTCTCCATCGCGTAGCGATCGCACTCCTCGCGGGAAATGTTGTGCCGATCGACGAGGTTCTCCGCCGTCGCTCCCATGAGCTCGTTACAGAGCGGGCAGAGGAAGCCGTCACGATACATGCCGTCGACGACTTCGGAATGTCCGAGCTTCTGTCCCCAGCGGGCGTCAAGCAGGAGATAAGGGGTGTTACTCATACTCTCGGCGCCACCAGCCAGAATTACGTCGGCGTCGCCGAGTGCAATAGCGCCATAGGCGTTGATGATGGCCTTCAGGCTCGATCCACAGGCTTTGTTGATGGTATAGGCGGGAACCCTCTCTCCGAGTCCCGAACGGTAGGACACTTGGCGGGCGACGTTCGGCCGGACTCCCGCCTGACGGCCATTGCCGAAAATCACTTCGTCGACGGCGTCGGCGGGAACGCCGCTGTTTGCGAGGGCCCCCTTGGCTGCCACGACCCCGAGGTCCGCGGCCTGGAGTGATTTCATCGCGCCACCGAATTTTCCAATCGGTGTTCTAACGGCGCCGGCGAGGACGATGTTCTTTGCCATGTCGTTACTTCCGGACGTATTCGAACTCGAACGGCCGGCCCTTGACCCCTTGTTTCGGTGGCGCGATCCAGTTCGCGATCTTCCCTGGCTCGTCGACGTTGTACATCAGCGTCTTCAAGTAGGCTTGGTCGTCGTCCGACGGCAGCCACTCGTTCCGCTTCCGACTCCACTCTTCCTCGGTTATCAGACTTCCCTCCGGGGTGCAGTGAAGCCCGGCATAGATACCAATTTCCCGATGAAAGCGCCGATTGGGCATCGTCAAGCGATCGGCAATCCCGGCCTCGTCGAGGATTTTGTTCCAGCGGTCGACACCGCGCTGGCAGTCGGCCAGATAGTCGTCACGCAGAATCTCGTTCATGGCGTTGCGCAAAGGCACTTCCTCCTCTACGAGCCCTCCGTCCTTGGGCACGGTCATCTTGTACGCGCCCTGAAGCGCCTTGTGCTCCTCGTAGCTCTCTTCGCGATTCCGTCCCTTGAGGCCGGCCGCGAAGTACTGCGCCGCGTTCGTCGAGATCTCACCCCCGAAAAGGTCGGTCGAAGCGCTCGCCCAAAAGTTCAGATACTTCTGGATGGTGGGGAGGTCCATCCCGCCGTGCTTGCGCACGTCGTCGTCACGATGTTCCCTCATCAAGTCTGCTGTTCGCTCGATGATCATCGAAGTCTCCCTTCAGCAAGCGAAGCCTAGCGCCGTTTTGTTCGAGTTCGGCCCAGAGCTCACGTTGAAGTGACTTCTCGTCGATCGTGAACAAGTCGACATCGGCCGTCGCGCGGCTGACCCCATGGACGGCCATCGCTGCCGCGCCGATGAGAGCGTGAGCTACGTCCGCCCGCTCGAGGACGGCGACGACGTCGCTGAGCAGGCTCATTCGATGATTTCGCGCATCACGCGCGAGGGAGCCTCCGCAAGCCGCCCGGCAGGTGTCATCCTACGTAGGCGCTCGCGGCTCTCCTCCCGCAGGCGTTCGGCTACGGTGCTCATGACGTCAGTATAGATCCCGTACTGAGATCCGTCGAAACTCCCCTGGTGACGCAGCACTTGTTACAGCACCTTGGTGGTGTAGTTTCGCTAGCGACGAACGAGAATTTCTATGCCACAATTCGAGACGGTCGTCCGTAATGTATGTCGCGAAGCCGTTCAGACACCTCTTCGCCGCTGGCGCAGGTGGTTTGGGTTTTGCTACTGCCTTCGCCGCGACTCGGCCGACGCTTGGTGGTTGGGCAATCCCTGCTGCGATCATCGGGTTGTTCGTCGCCTGGAGTCTGGGGGAGGCCGTTATCAACAAAGTCGACTTCTGGCTCCGACGAACGACGAAAGACGCACGATGGCTCGCATCGCACGAAGGTCAGGAGTGGCTGAAGACGCCCGAAGGCAGGGCATGGAAGCAGAACAACTGAGCCGTGATTTCGTATCGGTACGTTTCCTGCTGAACCAAATCCTGTCTTTCCTGCGATTCCTGAAATTCCTGTGATTCCCGCCGAAATACATCCCGGCGAGGCCCTCAAGGTCTTCGCGTGTTGATGATGGTCCCATTCTTTCTGATACGGGACACTAGTCGCGGCTCCGATGATTGGCCCGGCGCCATCGGGACGCTTCCCAGGACGGCCAAGAGCCCCAGAAGTATTCTCGGGTGCATCGTCATGTCCATATGCAACTTAGAGCATTTCGGAGTGTCCATTTCTCCACGTCGTCCTGGGTTGCCAAGACTTCGTCTTTCCGATACTCTGGTAAATACACACGACAGCGCAATCACTTTCTGCGTCCGGGCGAAGGCGAAGACCGGCGGGGAGAAGCCTATCTCGTGCAGTACGGCGAGCTCATCGATTTTCTTCAAAATGTAGGGAAGGATCCTTCCCGGCTCATTTTCGAAGACGAGCTCACCGGACTCCATAACCGTCGATTCCTCCATAGCTATTTCGAGCACAAGGTCCACTGGGATCGGGACGACAGCTTTCCGATCTCGCTGCTGGTGGTCGATGTCGATTTGTTCAAGGCGATCAATGACACCTATGGTCACGACGCGGGAGACGAGGCTCTCAAGTTCGTTGCGACGCTCATCATAGAAGTCGCTGGCGAGAACGGCTATCCGGTACGTTTCGGCGGAGACGAATTCATGGTGCTGCTGCCGAACACGGAGCTCGACACTGCCGTACAACAAGCCCATGAGCTCAGCCAGCTGACGAAGGAGCGTGAGTTCAAGCTGCCCACCGGCAAGGGAAAGCTCCACATCTCGCTGAGCATCGGCGTCGCCTCAGCGCGTGACGACGCTGCGAGCGGCCACGACCTCATTCGAAAAGCGGACACGGCGCTCTACGCTTCGAAGAAGATGGGCCGGAACCGAGTGTCGGTGGCGAAGGAAACCGACCCACGGAAGACGTTCCAGAAGACGGCGCTCCATCGGTTGGACGACGCGGAGATCACAGGGCGCAGCTCCGAGCTCGACGCTGTCTCGGAATCGCTCAGCGCACTGAGCCAGGGCACTTCCGGATTCCTCCTGCTCGAGGGTGCACCTGGCATCGGCAAGTCGACGCTCATCGAGGCGGTTCGTCAGAGCTTGGACGGTACCGAAACGTTCCAGGTCGTGAAGACGTCGGGGCTAGGGGAAGAGGGCTATCGACCCTACTACCTCACTGGGCAGATCCTTTTGTCCCTCCTCAATCGCCGGACGGACAAGGGAGCGTCACTGCTCGATACCCTCAGCGACAACCAGCTCCACTACCTCGGGCAGGTGCTCCCGAAGCTGGGCGCAGGCACGACGGAGGTCGAGGAGAGCGAGGGGCGTCGACGCGAAGGCATTTTCGTCACCGTCGTGCGGTCGCTCGTGAAGCTTCTGGACGGGAAACCCTTGGTGCTGCTGATCGATGATTTGCAGTTTGTGGACGAGGGCAGTCTCGTTCTCCTTCGGGTGCTGTTCTCGCGCGAGGATACGAGCATCCTCGTTTGCGCCGCCGTCACCGAGAGCGTAGCGCTGGCGACGGATGGCAGCCTACCTCCGTGGCAACGATTCCTCGCGAGCCGAAGCGAAGAGATCATCGTCGAAAGACATCACATTGGACCCCTGTCCAAAGCGGACATCAAGAACCATCTTTCGAACGTTTTTCCCGGTCTCGAGCTCCCCGACGGCTTCGACGAAGAGCTCGCTAGTATCACGCAAGGCAATCCACTGTTTCTCGGGGAGATCGCCCGCAAGCTCGTTTTGGACCAAAAACTGGTGCTTTCAGGTCAGCGTTGGACGGTGGAGCGTCCCGAGGAGGGCTACCTTCCGCGCTCGCTGGAGGAGATCGTCGCCGAGAAGATTGCGGCCCTCGACGAAGAGAGCAGGAAGGTACTCGAGCACGTATCGACCTTGGGAGAAAGCGTCCCACTCAGCATGGTGACCGGAGCATCCGAGATTTCCGAGAATCGAGTCCTCGACTTCCTCGATCGCGCCGAGACTCTAGGCCTGCTTCGCTCGGACTTCGATATCAACGACGAAACGATGCGGTTTCTGTCGAAGCGGGTCCTCGAGATCGTTTACCGGTCGATTACCCACACACGGCGTCAAGAGCTCCACGAGCGCGTCGGTGACTACAAGGAAGAGCTCTTTCAGGAGCGTCTCGCCCCATCGGCTTCGATTCTCGCCTATCACTACCAGCGTTCGGCGAATCAAGAGAAAGCCCGCCGCTACGATCAACTCCGTATCGACTTCTCCCAGAAGACTTTCAATCGAGATGAAGCGGAAGGTTACTCGGGCGAGCCGCTAACGGAAGACGACGAGGATCTGCGCGACGACAAGCTTTCCGCGCAGGCGATTGGTCGGCTTCCCAATGTGTTTCGGACCTTGTTGACGACGGTCCGGAGCATCCAGCTCTACCCTCCCGACAGCAAGCCGATTCAAAAAGCGCATCAAGCTTCCCTGAGCGCGGTCGAGGGAGTTCTGGAGCTATCGGAGCACGCCGACCTGGCCCGGTCCCAGGGTATCCTCCTCGCCAACGGTCACAAGGTCGATATCAGTGAGTTTCGGCTCCTCGCTAACTCTTACATCGAGCTCCTCGATCGCGTCGAGCTCGAGAGTATCGAGTTCCGGAAGGGATTGACTACCGACGAGCTCAAAGCCTTGCTCGGGCACCTCGGTCAGATGAGGCCGGAGGAAATTGTTGCCGGCTACTGGAAGAGTTTCGCATCGGAGGCACACCTCGACCACATCGTTCTCAGGCAGATGCGTTACTCGGAGGTGCGTCGTCGCAAAGCGAAGGGCGCGCCCTCCTCCGTGGAAGAAACCGAGCTTCTTCCCGAGGACGCAAGCAAAATCCCTCAGGTTCTTCGCGCGATCCTCGGTGCGGCCAAGAACATCAAGCTCTATCCGTTTGGCAGCCGCCCGGTCTCGGACTCGATCAGCCAATTGCACCAAGAGCTACAAGGCCTTCTGGCGAACCGTTCCGTGGTCACCTTCGCCGGAGCCAATGAATCTCTCATCGTGAACGGGGCGCGTTTATCCACGGCTGGCTTCGAAGTCCTGGCCGAGAATTTCTCGAGTTTCATGGCCGACTCCGAGCTTACGAGCCTCACGTTTCTGGAGCAGGTTAGCCGGGAGGACCTCGAAGCCTTCGTGGGGGCTCTCAAGGATCTTCCCCCGGAGCTGGAACCGTCTTTCTGGAGAGATGTGCGGGAGCGGAGTCAGCTTCATGGAATCGCCTTCAACGACCGTCGCTACTCGACCACGCGCATACAGAGCGTGATCGACGCTGTCGAAGCCGATCCGGAGCTCGAGACGGAAGAAGAAGCCGATGAGATCGCGGCGCTATCGGATGAGCCGGCAGAGGCGCTCCTCGAGAGCCTGTCGACTGTTGGCAAGGAGCTCCTAGTCAAGGGGGAGCACGAGCTCGCTGGGAAAGTGCTTCGACGCTTGTTCACCGACTACGTGGAGCAGGACGTAGGGGTTCGTGAGAAGATCGTCCGCTCCTGCGGTGAGCTTCTGGAAGCCCTCGTTCAAGCCCTGCAACATCAGTTCGCCTCGCTCTCCGCCGAGTTTCTCTTGCGCGCGCTGCGTGACGAAGAGGACGATCATTTGCTCGGAGAGATCGCGAACCTTCTCTATCAGATGACGGGAAGCGTCCTCCAGTTCGCGGACTTCTCGCTCGCGAGCCGTATCTTCGGGGAGCTGCGCGAGAGGCAGCACTCGCTCATGAAGTCGACAACCTTGACGGGGCGCGGTCTCGCGGTCTTGAATCGCAAGCTCGATGCCTCGACAAGATCCCTCTTGATGGAAGAGATCCGATCGCTCGACCCGAGTCGTCAAGAGCAGTCCGCGATGGTGCTCGAGAGCATGGGAGAGCCCGCGATCCCATTACTCATCGAAGTCATCA
Organism: Candidatus Marinacidobacterales bacterium; assembly: GCA_965247365.1. Taxonomy (GTDB): domain Bacteria; phylum Acidobacteriota; class Vicinamibacteria; order Marinacidobacterales; family SMYC01; genus CBDFHB01. The sequence continues at coordinate 4,612,469 of CBDFHB010000002.1, read as the reverse complement.
AGCAAGAGAAGGATTTCAGGACTCGACACCTCGCCGCGGGACTTCTCGCGAAAATGGGACGCGAGGCCGCAGATCGGATCAAACGGGAGGTCGTGCTCGAAGTCACGTCGGAACAACGCTTCCGTCTCCTGGAGGTCGTCGACGTCGTCACGCACGACCTGAAAACGGAGCTCGCCTTCTGTCTTTCCGACGTGAATCCGAAAGTACGGCGCGCCGCGTTCCGCCTCTCGGAGCGTCTCAACGACAAACAAGTGCTGGAGCTCCTCGTTGATTTTGCCGGACATCAGGATATCGGAGTCGCGAAGGGCGCCATTCGAAGCCTCGCCAATCTGCACTCACCTCATGCCGTGGGCGCGCTCATCTCGGCGCTCGAGGTGTCGAAAGATCCCGAAAGGTCGATCGCCTGCGCCCAGGCTTTGGCTCAACTCGGAGACGCCGTTGCGGTGCCCGCTCTTGAGCGTGTGCTCTCGGCCCGGAAGTTCCCTATCTTCGGAGCCAAGCGCTGGGACGATCAAGTTCGAGCGACGGCCGCCTTCGCCCTGGCTCAAGTCGGTGGCGACCGGGCCAAAGCCGTCCTCGCCAAAGTCGCCGATGACCCCGACCCGCGCATCCGGCAGATTGCGGCCTCCGGTGTGGCGGACAAGGCACGTCAACCGTTCGCCTTCGAAGAGCCCGACGAAGACGAAACGCGTAGCGACGACGAAGGCGAAGACGTCGCCTGACGCCGGCAATTGGGGTCAGTCTTTAACTCTTGAACTCTCTTCGGCAACCCCGTCTCTTCAATCTATTGCAAGACTGAACCTTGGGGCCTAAGTTCAAGAGTTAAAGACTGACCCCAAGCCGATCCCAAACCTCTGGTTTTGACAGCTGGCGATTCGTCATGATACGAATCGCACAAGTCAGAGGGGGCACGGAGAACATGGGAATCGAGCTGTCCCGGCGTCAGTTTTTTTCAGACCGGCGCCGCCGCTCTTGCGACGACCGCATTTGGCTTCGATCTGGGGGCCGCGACCCTCCGCGCCCGCGAGCTCAAGATCGCGCGCACGACACAAACGAAGAGCATTTGCCCCTATTGCGCGGTCGGCTGCAGCGTCGTCATCCACACCCTTGGCGATGCGGCCCAGAACGTGAAACCGAGCGTCGTACACATCGAAGGCGATACGGACAGCCCGATCAACCGGGGAACGCTCTGCTCGAAGGGCATCTCGCTCAAACAATACGTCGACAACGACCGGCGGCTCACCAAACCTCTCTATCGTGCTCCGGGCGCGAGCGCCTGGGAGCCCATCTCCTGGGACGAAGCGATCCGTCGCATGGCGCGCCGCATCAAGGACACACGCGACGCCGGATTCGAGGAAAAAGATGCCGCCGGCCGGACGGTGAATCGATTGGAGAACCTGGCGCTCATCGGCGGCTGCACCGACACGAACGAGATCAACTTTCTGCTGGGAAAGTTTCGCTTCGGTCTCGGCATTCTCACCTACGAGAATCAAGCCCGGCTTTGACACGGCCCCACGGTGGCCAGTCTGGCCGCCACCTTCGGCCGAGGGGCCATGACCAACGGTTGGACCGACGTTGCCAATGCCGATGTCATCCTCGTCATGGGAGGCAACCCTGCGGAAAACCATCCGGTGGGTTTTCGCTTCGCTATGGAGGCTCGAAGGCGGCGCAGAGCAAAGCTCGTTTGCATCGATCCGCGGTTCAACCGAACGGCTGCCGTTGCGGATGCCTACGTGCCGATCCGGTCGGGCTCGGACATCGCTTTTCTCGGCGGTCTCATCCACTACACGCTCGACAAGGGCCTCCATCATGCGGACTACGTCAAGCAGCACACGAATGCAGCCTTCGTCGTTTCCGAGGGCTTCGATTTCGAGGACGGCCTCTTTTCGGGATGGGACGCCTCGACGAGGAGCTACGACAAATCGACGTGGCAGTACGAGCGCGACGCCCGCGGTTTTGCGCGGGTCGATGAGAGCCTCGAGCACCCGCGGTCGGTGTTTCGACTCTTGTCCAAGCACTACGCTCGCTATACGCCGGAGAAGGTCGCGTCTATTTGCGGGTGCACGTCTGCCGAGTTCGAACGGGCCGCCGAAGTCATCTGCTCGACGGGGCGGGCGGGCCGCTCCGGCACCATCCTCTACGCGCTCGGTTGGACGCAGCACTCCCACTCGGTTCAGCTCATACACGCCGCGGCGATGCTGCAGCTTCTGCTCGGGAACATCGGGATGCCCGGGGGTGGTGTCAACGCGCAGAGAGGGCATTCGAACATCCAGGGGGCGACCGACATGGGTGCCTGGAACATGCTCCCGGGCTACGTCAAGGTGCCGCGTGCCGAGTGGCAGGGACTTTCGGACTACCTCGAGGCCAACTCGCCGAAACCGCTTCGGCCGAACTCTCTCAACTACTGGAGCAACACGGGCAGGTTTCTAGTGAGCCTGCTCAAGTCCTACTACGGCACGAAGGCAACCCCGTCGAACGACTTCGGTTACGACAATCTACCGAAAATCGGCGAGGGCAAAAACTACGGCTGGGGGTTCTTCTTCGATCGTATGAACGAGGGCGAGATCGAGGGTCTAATCTCCTTCGGCATGAATCCGGTCGCCAACGGTCCTAATTCCTCAAAGATGCTTTCGGCACTCGCGAAGCTGAAATGGCTCATGGTCGTCGAGAACTTCGAGACCGAGACCGCCGCGTTTTGGAAAGCGCGGGAGCTCGCCGACTATCCGAACGCGGCCGCAGCCCCCGACATCGATACCGAGGTCTTCTTGCTACCGGCCGCTTGCTTTGCCGAGAAAGACGGCACCTTCGTGAATTCCTCACGCTGGCTTCAATGGAAGAACAAAGCGCTCCCGCCGCCGGGCCAAGCCAAAGCCGACCAGGAGATCATCGCGCGGCTCTTCCTCGCCGTGCGAAAGCTCTACGAGGAAGAGGGAGGCGCTGCTCCCGATCCTCTCTTGTCTGTCACCTGGGACTACGGGAATCCCGTCTCTCCGGATCTCGAAGAAGTCGCTCGCGAGGTCAACGGACAGGACATTGGGACCGGACGTCAGCTCTCGGGCTTCTCTGAGCTGAAAGACGATGGCTCTACCCGATGCGGCAACTGGCTCTACTCCGGCTCGTATACCGAGGCGGGAAACTTGATGGCGCGTCGCGGTCAGGAGGATCCGACCGGTCTCGGACTCTATTCCAATTGGAGCTGGAGCTGGCCGGCAAATCGTCGCATCCTCTATAACCGTGCTTCCGCCGATGCGAACGGCACGCCCTGGGACGATACCCGGGCACCGATGCGCTTTCGAGACGGCCGCTACGAAGGCGACGTACCCGATTACAAGTCCGACGCAGCGCCCGACGCCTTGGGCTCCTTCATCATGCTTCCCGAGGGGGTGGCGAAGCTCTTCGCGTCCGACTTCGTCGAAGGCCCCTTTCCGGAGCACTACGAGCCGGCCGAGTCCCCCGTCGATAACGCCATGCATCCGGCGGTCGGCAGCAACCCACTCGCGACGGTGTTTCACGGCGCGCTCGATCCCCTTGGAACCGCGGAGCAATACCCCTACGTCGCACTGACCTATCGCCTCACGGAGCACTTTCACTTTTGGACGAAGCACGTGAGCACCAACTCGCTCCTACAGTCGACCTTCTTCGTAGAAATCCCCGAAGCCCTTGCGCGAGAGAAGAACCTTCGCTCCGGAGATCTCGTCCGGGTCACTTCGGCACGGGGCGTCGTCGAGGGCCCAGCCATGGTCACGAAGCGCATTCGACCCCTCACGGTCTCGGGTCGCACTGTCTATCAGGTCGGCCTCCCGATCCATTGGGGATTTCTCGGACGTGTAAAAGGCCCGCTCGTCAACAATTTGACTCCGTCCGTTCTCGACCCGAACTCCGGCACTCCCGAGTACAAGGGATTCCTTGTCAATATGGAGAAGATCTGAGCGAGCCATGACCATCGTCGCCAAGCTGATCGACACCACGACGTGCATTGGATGCAAGGCTTGCGAGGCCGCGTGCCAGGAGTGGAACGACCAGGGTTTGACTGTGGGAACCTATGACGGCTCCTACCAGACGCTTCCCGACCTTCAGTTCGACTTCTGGAATCTCATCAAGTTCAACGAAGTCGAGCACGACGATTACGGCTTCGCGTGGAACATGGCGAAGTACCAGTGCATGCACTGCGTCGATGCCGGATGTCTCGAAGCCTGTCCCGCGCCCGGCGCGATCTTCCGCTGGGAGAACGGCACCGTCGACTTCGACCACGACAAGTGTATCGGATGCGGCTATTGCATCACCGGTTGCCCTTTCGACGTGCCCAAGCTCAGCCCGATCACCCAGAAAGTCTACAAGTGCAATCTCTGTTCGGATCGCACCGCTGTCGGCCTCGAGCCCGCCTGCATCAAGGCTTGTCCCACCAACTGTCTGACTTTTGGCGCACGGGACGATCTCGTCCAGATTGCATCCGACCGAGTCGAGGAGCTCCACGAGGTTGGAAAGCAACATGCTGGTGTCTACAACCCCGAGGGTGTCTCGGGAACGAACGTGATCTATGTGCTCGGCGACGCTTCCGACCCCGAGAGCTACGGTCTTCCGAGAGCGCCCACAATTCCGTGGACGGTGCGTGCCTGGAAGGGGCCCGCAAAGTGGCTCGGTAACGCACTCTTCATCGGCGGCATTCTCGGAACGCTGGTTCACTACCTTCGCTTCGGTCCCAAGACCCATGACTAGAATCGAGCGATTTTCCTTCGGCGAGCGGGTCGCGCATTGGATGACGGCCCTGTCCTTCCTTTATGCGGCGCTCACCGGTCTGTCCCTGTGGTCGCATCGCCTCTATTGGCTCGCCTCCGTATTCGGAGGCGGCGAGACCGTGCGGCGCTGGCACCCGTGGGGCGGTATCGTTTTCGCATTGGCCCTCGGTCTCTTGTTCCGCAACTGGGCGCGAGAGATGAAGCTCGATGCGGACGATCGTCGCTGGCTCCGGAAAGCCCATCGCTACGCCGTGCATGACGAGCGGGGACTACCCGAGGCGGGTCGCTTCAACGCCGGCCAGAAGACTCTCTTTTGGTTCCAAACCATTGTCACCCTCGCGCTCTTTGTGAGCGGCGTCGTACTCTGGTGGCCCGAGGCGATGGCCCGCGGCTTGCGGCTGGCATCCGTCCTCATCCACCCGGTCGCGGCGTCACTCTCGATCGCCGGCATCATTCTCCACATCTATATGGGAACGGCCGCCGTTCCGGGCGCCCTTCGCGGCATGCTTCGCGGTTGGGTGGCACCGGAGTGGGCTCGGTCGCATCATCCCAAGTGGTTTCGGCAAATCGGCAAGAGCTGAGCTATGTTGGGAGATGCGAAATCATCTGGTTAGCACATCGAGATTCGTAGCTCCTGCACTTCTAGGTTTCCTTCTGGCCTGCGGCGACGGTTCGCCCTCCGCTCCCGATCCCCCGCCACCGGCGGCCGACGCCAATCTGGCGGTATTCAGTGACGGCCAGGGCTTCGAGACGACGGACGTAAGCGACGTCGATGGCGAGGTGGTGCGCTTCGACCTCGACTCGGGCTCCCTGGTCTGGGCAGCGAGCGGACAGGCCTTTCCAGACTGGGTTGTCGAGGGCAACTTCCTGGGAGGCCAGACCTATCGAGTTCGTTTCGGAAACGACGGAGACGTGCGTCGAGCCTACTTCACGGAGACGGGCCGAGGGACGATCTGCGACCTCGCCATTTCAGGCGGTCTCCTCCAGATCGCTCCGACCAATATCTTGCCGCCCTGAGGGCTAATCGTTTGACTGCGCGCGGCCCGAAGAGTACCTTTGAGCTGTCCGCCGCCGAAGGAATCCGTATGATTGCTCGCCTGAGAGACTCGAACGTCATGCCTCTAGCATTGGCGTTGCAAGGGCTTCTGCTCAGCATCGCGACGCTATTTCTCGCCTCCGGATTGAGCCCGCTTCACGGAAGCTCGAGCCGCGGAGGGTCCGGCGCCGCGAGGACCCAAGACGAAGCGAGCTTGCCTCGCACGGGAGAGCTCCCTCGGGATCTGTCCCCGCAGAGGCTTCCCGTGCCCCGTCTACCCGAGCGAGAGGAGCCGAATCGGCCGCCACAGCCTGCTCCCAGGCCCGAGGGCTTCGACGGCGTGCCGGTTCCTGAGGGGAGCAAACTTGCGAGCCTGAGAGTGGCCGAGATCGCTCTTGCGGGTCTCATTCCCACAAGCATGACCGTCCCGATTCCGGAAGCCCCCGATCGCGTCGATGGGCACTCGCTCACGGGCGCCTCGCGGGGTTGGCTCACGGGAAGCTCGAGAGGTCGCGGGGCTCGGCCGGGACGAAACCCCGGTGCCGGTGGCCGTGGCGGTGGCGGTGGAGCTCGGGGAATCGGTGGAACAGGCGGCGGAGGCGGCGGCTATTGCCCGACGCCGACCGGCGCGGTTGGACGTCCCGTGGGAGGGCGCGGTCGCGGCGGGACAACGTCAGGCGGTTCCGGCGGAACCACTTCCGCGGGCTCCGGCAGCTCTGGAGGCACCAAAGGCACGCCCACCTCACGACCGGGCGGAAGCAAGAGCGGCGGAAGCGGCGGCTCCCGAGGCAAGGGCGGCAAAGGCAAGTAACATCCCGATGGATTCGGGAGCGTTTCAGAAATTTTGCCAGAAGCGTGCCGAGCTTCAGGCTTCGACGAGCCTATCGCTCGCTTCGCTCGTGGCCCTTCTCCGCTCGAACGGGCCGGAGCTCCTCCGGCGAGCGGCGGACGCAATGAACGAGGCCGCCGGCCGGGAGGCCATTGGGCGATATCGATCTCGGGAAGACACCGGCTCACCGAGGAGCTTCTTCGCGCGAGTCCTCCTCCAGCCCGAGATGGCGCAGCGCGAGAACGCCGAATCCCTTTCCCACCCCGGACGGTGCCCCCGATGCGGACACCTTCCGCAACTCGGTTGCTTGCATGCCCTGGGCGATGGACGTCAGTTGAGCCTGCAGTGCTCGCTCTGCTTCTTCGAGTGGCCGCACCCTCGTGGACGCTGCGCCGCGTGCGGAGAGGAGCAACAGGACAAAATCGCCTTCTACGCGGCTTCGGAGATTCCCAACGTCGAGGTGCAGACTTGTAGCGAGTGTCGAGGCTACCTACATCTCGTCGACGCGACCCGCGATGCGCAGGTGGTACCGGAAGTCGAAGAGGTGGGTGCCATCGCTCTCGACGTTTGGGCTCGCGGGAAGGGGTTTTCGAAGATTCAGCCGAATCTCGTCGGTATCTGAGACTCAGCTTTTGCGGTCGATGGCGAAATCGATTTCGACATCGGCGAGGACGTTGATCGGTTCGCCGTCCACCGTCGCTGGCTCGAACGTCCAGATTTGGACCGCCTCGATCGCGGCGCTGTCCAGCCCCGCCTCGAGACTTTCGTGGACACGGATCGGTCCCACCGTTCCGTTTTTTCGAATGATGACTTTGAGAACGACGCGTCCTTCCACACGACGTTTAAAGGCGCTTTCGGTATAGAGAGGTGGAACCTCATTTACGACCTTCGGCGGTTCCAGGTGCTCCGACCCGAGCAGGCCGGGTCTTTCCGTGACGATCACTCGCGCGACGCTCGGTTGGCTCGCAATGCGGATGATCTGAGCTAAATAAGTCCTTTTCCGATCCACCGCCCAGTCCCGGGCCGTGCGGCCCTCCCGGTCGAGGAGGTCGAGTCTCGCACCGGCCATCAAGAGCCGGCGAGTCCCTTCCACGCGCCCCCGCTTCACGGCGACGATCAGTGCCGTCTCGCCGTTGTTGTTCTGCAAGTCGAGTTGAGCTTCCGCCCCCACGAGGAGGGTCACCAACTCGGGCCGATCCCCGCGCGCCGCGTACATGAGCGGCGTCCAGCCGCTACGATCGTAGCCGTCGATATCGACGGCGGGATTGCCGAGGAGCCGCTGGACATTCGAGAAGTCCTTGTTGCGGACTTCCCGGTGGAGCCTTTCGTCGAGATCTTGGGCCGCAGCGGCAAGCAGAGCGCTCAAAAAGGCCGCAGTCACGAGCATCTCCCGTCATCCTAGCGCTCGGTCACGCCGGCTTCAACAAACGGCAGTCGTCGTGAGTCTAAACTCAGCTCGCGAGCGTGCGTGGAAACAGGAGGTTGTGCCGGCAGGGCGGCTTACTCGAGGCGAATACGGCGGACGCGCGCGGCGAGGCTACGGGGGTCTCGCTCGGAAGCGCGACCGATGGCCGACCAGCGAAGCTCGACCCTCTCGACCCGCCTTGGAGCCGGTCGAGCGGGCAGCTCGAACCGTAGCTCCTGCCAGCCCTCGGACAACGTTCTCTCACCCAACGGGGCTCCGTCGAGACGGGCTACGACACTCTGGGCGAGCCCGTCGAGCGGCGAGGCTTCCAGGATGAGCTCGGAATCGCGGCCTCCGGGTCGATGGAACAAGAGCGTCGCGCGCTCCCGATGCGCCCAGCGGAATCCGTCGTTGCCCTCGAGCTCCGGGCGAAGCCAGCCGCTCTCGAAGTGCTGGCGGGAGTGGGCGGAGCCCGCCTCGATGACCGCGGGGTCCGGCGGCAGTTCGTCGGATAGAGTCTTCAAGACGACGATGGCCTCGTCCTCGAAAACTCGCTCGACGGCAAGCACTTCTTCGACGAACCGGATGACGCCACGTTTGCCATAGCTCTTGTCGATCACGAAGATGCCGAGATCCAGGAACTGTGCGACAGCCGGCGCTGTCTCCGACTCACGAGCGACGAGCTCGGGACTCAACGCGAGCCTGCCCTTGCGTAGATCGATCAAGGGTCTTATTAAAGGCAGGCCGAAGTAATACTCGCTCTTCTCCCGAGGCACTCTCGCCGCCGTCCCGATGATGACGGGCTTGCCGTGGACTCTCTGGTGGAACATAAGCTCCACCGGATCTTGCTCGATGCCGGGGATCTCGACGACCGCGAGAGGCTCCGGCAACCGCGCGATCTCGGCGTAGATGGGGTGCGTTTCCGACGAGAACAGGGGTGTTGGCGTGGCGAGGTACTCCGCCACGAGAATCGCGCCCGCGAGTATCGCGGCGCCGATACCGACCGCTGGCCGGCGCCAGCGCCGCGCTCCGTCGGTCCATGCGAGCGCGAACAATACGGCGAGCGACATCATCACCAGGACGGCGAATCTCGAGGGAGCGCGGAGGTTATCGAGGACGGGAGTGTGGCTGATGAGCCAGAAGGGAAGGGGGATGCCGGTGTCGAGCCCACCGACCCGAAGCGAGCTTCCCAGGCTGAGAACGAAGAACGCGGAAGCCGCGATGGTCCACACGCGGCTCTTGCGGAATCCGAGCAGCGCTCCCCCGAGCAGCAGGTAGCCTGGGAAGACACTAGCCTCCGTGAGGTTCTCGCCGAAGCTCCGGCCGAGGCTAGCGCCCAGCAGCGTCTGGCTCGGCGTGGGAAAGATGAAGCCCGCGACGTCGGCGACGTAGCGATCCGCGCCTGGATACGCTTCGTAGGTCCAGCTCGAGAGATCGGCGGCCATCTGAACCAACAGAGGCGCCATGAGAGCGGCGACAGCGACACCAACGAACAAGGTGCGGGGCACGAGCCTCCGCCAGTCCGAAATTCGGACGACGAGATAGAGGAGCGTGAAGAGGAAGAGAAACGGTAGATAGGAGAGGGCCGTATAGCCGCAGGCGGCGGCGACACAGGCGGTCGCCGCGAGGCGCCACGGAGACGTGCGCTCGCCGTCCGCGAGCTTCATCAGAAGGAGCACGTAGAGCGGAATCCACTCCGTTCCGAGAAGGTCGTAATGGCCCGATAGCCTCGCCAAACGGTAAGGACAAAAGGCGAGCACCATGCCCGCTAGAAACGCTCCGGCACGGTTGGCGCCGGTGTAGCGAGCGAGAGCGTACATGGCGAGCGCGGTGGCCACGAACGTCCAGAGGACGATCAGATTGGGAGCGGCGACGTCGCCAACGAGCGCGCGGAGCGGCACGTGCACCACCCCCTGGAGAAAGGAAAGTGTGTGGAGTGCGAGACCGATCCCGATCGGGTGGAAAATTGCGCTGGTCTCGAAGGGGTCGTTACCGGTGGACAGCGCCCTTTCTACCCACCAATAGCCCCAGAGGTAGCTCTTCGCGTCGCCGCCCGCCTCTCCCACGTGAAGGGTGTCGAGATGAAAGAGGAGCGGGTAGGTGAACAGGAGAGTGAGCGCCGAGTAGGAGAGAACGAGGAGACAAGCCCATAGGGCTCGCCTCGATCTCACTGGGAACTCGTTCCGTTGTTCCGATTGCGCCGTTTTTGCCGGAAGTACTCGACCTGGTACCTGCGAACGGCGGCGGAGTGCTCTCGCAGTGTCTTCGAGAAGTGGTGGGTGCCGTCGTTCTTGGAGACGAAATAGAAATAGCTGCTCTCTGCGGGGTGGAGTACCGCATCGATGGCGGCCTCTCCCGGCGAGGCGATCGGGCCCGGTGGTAGACCGGCGAATCGATAGGTGTTGTACGGAGAGTCGATCTCGAGGTCGATGCGACGCAAGTTACCGTCGAAGCCGCCCTCGAGCTTGAGTGCATAGATGATGGTAGGGTCCGAACCGAGTGGCATACCGCGTTTCAACCGGTTCCAGAACACCGAGCCGATCAGCGGCCGCTCTTGTGCGGCTCCAGTCTCCTTTTCGATCACGGATGCCAGCGTCACGACTTCTCGCGGCGTCAACCCGAGCTCACGGCTCCTCGCACGCCGGTCGTCGTCGAACAGAGCGCGAAACTGCGCGGCCATGGTGCGCGCGATCTCCAAAGGCTCGGGATCCCGCGTGAAGTGGTACGTGGTCGGGAAGAGGTAGCCTTCCAGATTGGTGGCGTCGGGATCGAGCGTCGCGATGTGGCTCCCCTCCGAATAGGCGCGCACGAGAGCGTCGCGATCGGCAACCCCCTGTCCACTCAAGTGCTCCGCCGTCTCCGCGAGCGTCAGGCCCTCGGGCACCGTCACGGCGAAGGTGTAGATGTCGCCCGCGACGAGCCGATCCAGCACGCTCAGGGAGGACGAGGGCTCCGAGAAGCGATACTCGCCGGCCTGAATGCTTCCGGTTTCGTCGCGAAGTCGAAGTGCTGCCACGAAGAGCCGGGCGTCGCGGATGACACCGAGTCGCTCGAGCTCCGACGCGACCTGGGTCCCGCTAGCCCCCCGTTCCGCCGTGTAGAAGACCTCCTCGTCGTCGAAGCCCCGATAGGGCTCTCGCGCCAGCTCGTAGGCTCTGTAGCCGAGAGCGCCGAGCCCAATCAGAAGCAGGACCAAAAGACCGAGGACGTACTTCAGCAGTCGCATCGGTCTCGATTAGCTTTCGGCGCGCCTCTCGCGCCGGTCGTCGAGATAGCTTTGAAGAATGATGGCCGCCGCCGCGCGGTCGATCTTCGCCCGGCGTGCACCGCGCGAGACTCTCGCCTCCCGGAGGGCGATCTCCGCATCCACAGTCGTGAACCGCTCGTCCCAGGTCGTTACCGGGATCTCCGTCTCCGCGGCCAGGGCGGTCGCGAAACGAGAGACCTTGAGTGCCTGGGGCCCCGCCGATCCGTCGAGAGAGTAGGGCATCCCCACCAGGATCCTCGTGACCGTCTCGCGTCGAGCCAAATCCACCAGGTGCGCGATATCCTTGCGGTTGCCGCGACGTTGAAGCGTCTCGGTTGGCGAGGCGATCGTCGCGCTTTCATCGGACAGAGCAATTCCGATACGCTTGTCGCCGACATCCAATCCCATGAAACGCATAATTCTAGAAGGTTCGAGGAAAGTATAGACGTCGCCTTCAAAAGGGGTCAAGCCAGAGGGACGCGCGATGGAATGGGTACATTTGGGCTTCGAGGGGCTTGCCGTCGACAGTGGATCCGAGACGCTCTCGATCGCGCTCGCGCTGTCCGTCATGACGGGCCGGCCTTTTGCCTGGAATGGATTCCGGAGGCGCGGCTCTCCCGCCGGTTTCCGCTCCGACGAAGAAAAGATGGTCGCCCTTTTCGCGGAGATTTCGAGCGCTACCTCGGCCGGAGGGACCATGGGCGAGACCGAGCTTCGGTTCGAGCCGTCGGACCGTCGGGCGGGCTCCTATCGTTCCACCCTCGGTGGAGCCGAGCCCATCGTGCCGTGGGTTCAGACGGCGGTCGTTTGCGCGAGCTTTGGCGCGGGGGATTCCGAGATCGTGCTCGAGGGCTCGACCCACGCGGCCGAGCAGGCGACCTTCGAGATTCTCAGCACGACGTGGGTCCATCTCGTGAACCTGCTTGGAATCGAGGTCGAGCTCGCGCTCGAGGGTGCGGGTTTCGTCCCGAAAGGCGGGGGATTGATTCGAGCCCGCGTTAAAGGGGGGCGCAAGGATTTCCGAGCGGTCGAGCTGCTCGAGAAGGCTCCGCTCGTGGGCTTGCGCATTCTCTCCGCCGGGGCGTCGCTTCCAAGTCACGTGCAGCAGCGACAAGCCGCGCGTGCGCGCTCCGGCGTTCAGATCGCGGGGGTCGAGCCGTCGGTCCAGCTCTTGAAGCTGAAGGCAAAGGCTGCGGGCAGCACCGTCGCCATAACGGGTTTTTTCGGCGAATTACCGCTCACGGTGGGAACGGTTTCCGGACGCGGCATCTCGGCAGAGGCCGTCGGAGAGCAGGCGGCTCGAGAGTTTCGTGCGCTCCTGAGCCACCGCGCCGCCGTGCCGCCCGGGCTCGTCATCTCGCTCGTGGCGCCCCTCGCTTTCTCCGAAGGAGCTTCGGCGATCTCGACGAGCGCGCTTCACCCGAGAGCTCCGGAGGCGGTTGCGATCGCGAGCGCTTTTACTGGTCGTCGCATCGACATCGATGGGAAAGTCGGAAAGCCCGCCCGAATCGACTTCCGATTTTGATGTTGCAAAGGTCGGTTCGGAGCCCCATACTGGAAGGCACTTAGCCGCAATTAGCTGAGGTCTGTCTTGAGATTGAGGCATCCCAACCTCCGCCTTTTCGCACTTTCGGTGCTCTGCATCGCGTCGGCCGTGGGCCGAACGAGCGGATCGGAGCCGACTCCCGACGACGTTGACGTCGAACGGAGGCTCGTCGCCGAGGAGGCGAAGCTCGATCTCTTGAATGAGAAGCTCCTCTCTCTCGACCGTGAGCTCGCGAAGCTCGATGACAAGCAGACGACACTTCTCGGAGAGCTCCACAAACTGGACATACAGGTCCGGGTCGCGTCCGAGCAGCTCGACCTCTCGAGGCTTCAGCTCAAGCGGGCGTACCGGGATATCGACGAAAATCTGAAGCGGATTCAAGCCCTCGAAGACGAGATCGAGTCCCTGAAGCCATACCTGTCGAGTCGCTCCGTAAGCCTCTACAAGCTCGGACGGCTCAGCTACCTGCGGCTGCTCTTGTCCGTGCAAGAGCCATCCGAGCTGACGCGCGCCTTCCGTTACATTTCCCGGCTCGCTCGCGAAGATGGTGCGAAGATGCGCCAATTTCTCGAGGACGAAATCGCGCTCCGGGAGATCAAAGCCGAGCTACTCCTGCAAACCGAGCGCATGCTGGCCACTCGGAATCAGCTCGAGACGACGACGGCAAACCTGAAATCGCGCCGTGACAGCCGGGAGACCCTTCTCGAGGAGGTCGCCGAGCGACAGGAAATGGCGGGAACGCTCGCGTTCGAGCTCGAGGGCGCGCGCGAGAAGCTCGGGGAGCTCGTCCAGTCCCTCGTGCTCGGTGAGGTGGTGGATGCGGACACCGTGCATCTTACAATGCGAGTCTTCGCCGGAGAGGTCGGCTGGCCGGTCGAGGGAGAGCTCGACGGCCGTTTCGGCACCCAACTGCATCCCCGTTTCAAGACCGTCACCGTGCGAAACGGTATCGAGATCGACGCACCCGCAGGCACTTCTATCAATAGCGTCTACGAAGGAGATGTCGTCTTCGCCTCCTGGTTCGAGGGATACGGCAAGCTTCTCATTGTCAGGCATCCCGGGGGCGTTCATAGCCTCTACGGCTATCTCGCGGATTTCCGCGTAGAAGAGGGCGACTGGGTCGAAAAGGGGATCGCCGTCGGATGGGTTGGGGATACGGGCTCGTTCACCGGGCCGAAGCTCTATTTCGAGCTTCGCGTGGATGGAAAGCCCGTCGACCCCGAGGACTGGCTCGACCCCACCCGTAGCCTCGCGCGCGGAAATTGACCGGACTCCCCGAGCACGGCAGAATAGAAGGCGAGAGACTCTCCTATGAAGAAAATACGCGCCAAACATCTCATTCTCGGTTTCTCCGGGCCCTTGGTCCTTTACGCCATTCTCGGCGGTTTTCTGGGCAGGGCGCTGGCTAAAGACAGCGCCTACCGCTACCTCTCCGTCTTTCAGGACGTCGTGACGCTGATCATGAACAGCTACGTGTCGCCGCCCGAGATGGAGCAGGTTATGGACGGCGCGATCCGCGGGATGATGGATGCGCTCGACACGGATAGCTGCTACCTCTCGCCGGAGGAGTTTCAGGCCTATCGTGACCCCGACGCGCAAACGAAGGCGGGCATCGGTGTCGAGGTAACGAAGCGCTACTACCTCCAAATCGTCGGAGTGGGTCCGGGCTCTCCTGCCGATCAAGCCGGATTGAAACCGGGCGATCTGATCAAGTCGATTGAAGGCGGTAATACCCGGGAGCTGAACGTCATCGTCGGCGAGGCGAAGCTCATGGGACCCGCGGGCTCGGAAGTTACTCTCGATGTCATTCGTGGAGGTAGCCCGAAGCCTATCGAAGTCAAAGTGCGCCGTCGCGACGTTGTTACCTCACCCGTCACGTTCGAGCTTCTGAAAAATGGCACGGGCTACATCAGCATCGCCTCGTTTCGCGCCGGGACCGATACCGATGTCAAGCGCAGCATCGAGATTCTCAAGGGACAGGGTGCGGATAAGATCGTCCTCGACGTCCGTAATAGCTTCGGTCGTCTCGCCGAGGACGGCGCCAAAGTCGCCGAGCTCTTCATTTCCGGTGGCATTGCCGCGAGACTGCAGTCACGCAAAGGTGAAACGACGGACGTCACCCTCGCGACCGATCGGGTCGCTTTCGCCGGCCCCGTGGCCCTACTCATCAACCGTGGAAGCTCCGGTGCCGCCGAGATCGTGGCGAGCGGGTTTCGCTCCGCCGATCGGGGCGAGCTGGTCGGAGTGCCGACCTCGGGTCGCGCTGCGGTTCAGAAGGCCCTTCCCCTCGGAGATGGCGCTGGCCTCGTGCTCTCGGTAGGACAGTACTGGACCCCCGACGGCAAGCCCCTTCTCGGCGAGGGACTCGAGCCTACTGTCGAAGTGGGGCGTAACTCCGATGAGGACGACGAGGATGACCCCGTTCTGGAAAAGGCGATCGAGCTCCTGAACGCCGAAGCGCTGAACAAAGCTGCCTAGACGATTCCGGGGACAGGCCTTGGCCTACTCAATCACGAAATCCACTTCCTCCGTCAGCACTTTCTGGTTCGTGTGGTCCGTGACCTTGATCTTCAGCGTGTAGTTCCCGGGCTCCTTGAAGTTCGCGATATTCAGCGGCACATCGACAATCGTGAGCGCAGCCATAGGTGACTGCGACATGAAGGGCTCTTCCGCCGTCATGCCGCGCGCTTTGCCTTCACGATAGAGGGAGGCCTGGAACGTTAGGTTCGGTTGCCCGTTAGCGAGACCGTAGTTGTAGGCGTTGAATACTCCGGAAAGCTGATCCTCGTGTGTATAGACCAGCTCCCGCTTGGGATAGAAGTGATAGCCCGCGAGCATGAAAGCTTCGCCGAGCGCGCCTTTGACTTCGCCGGTCTGCTCGGACTTCGAGAACATGACGATCGAGGATAGCTTGAACTCTCCGTCTGCGAAGTTGGGGGCCTCGATGTCGACGATCTTCGACCCAAGGGTCTGAGAGCTATCGAGCACTCCGATGTACAGTTTGTAGGCTCCCGGCGCGACTTGAACGGGTAGCTCGACGCCGAGGTGGCCCCTCGCGCCTTCCGTGGGATCGGCCGTCTGTTCGAATCGGCTGAGGGCAATCCCGCTGGCGTCGTGTAATGCGTAGAAAATCGTCGTCTGGCCACCGGAGAAGTCTTCTCCGAAGACGATATCCATTGGTACGTAGACCTCGCCCTCCGAGGCCTGGAAGAAGGCGGGCTTGACCTCAAAGGGTATCGCGTCGCTCGTCGCTCCCGTGTCGACGAGGGCCTTCAAAAGCTGCTCCGGCGTGCCACCAGGACGGCTAGCATCGGGTTTTCTGAGACGGCCGTTGTCGTCCCGCGCGTAGTCGACGGCTCGGTTTGTAATGCGGCTTTCCTTGACTTTCTCGAGAGCTTCGCGAACGTTCTCTTCGTCGTCGAGCCTTTGACCAATCATCGCTGACGGGCGGAACTGAACCGTCAGCCCGTCGGGGATACCGAGCTCAGCATTGGGCTCGTAACGCCAGGCGAGCCTCGTGAGATTGCCACCCCCAGATCGCTCCTCGAAGTCCGGGGTCCCCAGGAGGAGAAAGACCTCGCCGTACTCGGTTTCTGACCCCTTGCTTCGATCCGAGCCGAAAGTGCCGTCCGCGTAGTCGACGCCCTCCTGGTACAGGTCCCGAAACTCGTTCTCGGGCGTCGTCGGGTCGTGGTCGCGGCGCAACCAGAAGAGCTCCTTGAAGAGCGTGCGGTCGCCCTCGTCGATCTGTTGGAACAGCTCCTTTTCGTGCTCGGTCATCAGCGGACCGACTTCCTTTTCCATCCACCTCCGGTCGCGACCGCTGAGCTCGTCCTGCGCGAAGACGGAGGCAGCGATCAGCACGGCTCCGATGAGGGCGACGGACCGCAACACTTTCTCAAACATCGAGCTATTCCTTCCTACCCGAGACCGGGTGGCCGTTCCCACGATTCCGCGAGAATAGCGCCTTTGTTGAGGTCTTGGCAAACGGGAGTTTCAGAGCCTCGGAGGGTCCCGTGCTATACTGACGAGGGGTTCCGGATGAAGGCTGTGAGCTTCGCTCGTTGGGCTCGTCTCGCCTGTGTCGTGGGGCTCGCGACCAGCTGCAGCTCCACCTCGCAACAGTTCAAGTACACTCCGGATGAGGTCGTCGCGGACCTGAAATCTCGCGTTCCTGACGACGTCGTCCAGAAAATCGTCGTTCCTTACGACATCAACGACGAGATACGGGAGCTTGCCCGCGACTCGGTCGAAAACCTGCGGTCGGAGCCGGAGAAGACACGCGCGATTGTCGACGCCATCATCTCGCACACCGGCATGTCCATCACCTACGACTGGCTCTCGAACAAGACGGCCCAGCAGGTTTACTACGAGGGCAAGGGCAATTGCCTTGCCTATACCAACCTCTTTATCGGCATGGCACGAGAGGTCGGTATCGACGCCGTTTACGTGGACGTGACGACCGTCGAGCGGGTCTCGAAGGAGGCCGAGGTCATCGTTAACAACGGCCATGTCACCGGCGGGGTAAGGCGAGGACCCGATGTCGTCATGATCGACTTCACGAGCACGCCGGAACGGCAGTACCGGGGCGCCAAAGTGCTCGACGACTTCGAGGCAATCGCCAACTATTACAACAACCAGGGATTCCTCTACGGCTATTACGCCGAGACGGCGGGCGACATGGGCGACAATTTCGACCCTCAGGCCGCCGAGCTCGAGATGTACCAGATGGCGCTCGAAGTTTTTCCTAACTTCCATCGGGCCCGGAACAATCTGGGCGTCGCCCTCAGGCGCCGCGGTCGGGTGAACGAGGCGATCGAGCAGTACAACCTCGCGCTCGAAGCGGACCCCAAGTTCGCGGACGCGCGCTCGAATCTGGGTGCCGCCTACTACTCCTTGGGCCGTGTCGACGACGCGATCGCGTCTATCGAGCTCGCTGCCAAGTCCGGTGGCTCGAATGGCTACTACAACCACAACGTCGGCGTCATCCAGTTCCAGCAGGGCGACTACAAGAAGGCGATGCGCCACTTCAAGAAGGCGATCTCACGCGATGCGAGCCTCGCCGATGCGCGATTTTACCTCGGCGAGTGCTACTTGAAACTGGGCGACCGCAAAAAGGCCATCGAGGCCTACCAAAAGACCCTGGAGGTCGACCCCAACTATCTCTCCGCCCGAGCCAAACTAGACCTCTTGAATGCCGAAACCCGGCTCCAGTAGTGGGGTCAGTCTTCGACTCTTTGGCTTTCTTGTCACTATTGGTGACAGAATTCCCGATACTATCCCCGCACGGAAGGGCGACGTCCGATTCACAAGCTCGAAGGTAATACGACAGGGCTGAAAGCCCAGCAGCGACGACGTCTGGAGAAACTCTTCCAGCGCCGGCTCCCGCCTCGCTCGCTCGTTACCCAGGACTTCGCCCGCCACCTCACCGAGATCTCTCGGGAAATCCGTCGGCAGGTCGGTGTCCTCGTGAACCGCAAGGGTGAAGTCGAGTGGGTGGTCGTGGGTAGCGCCAAGCAGATCGTCTTGCCCGATTTGAAGCGGCTTCGCGTCGCGGAGCGCCGCTTTCGCGGCTTGCGTTGCCTCCACACGCACTTGGCGCAAGAGCCTCTCACGCGCGACGACCTTACGGACTTGGCGCTGCTTCGTCTCGACGCTATGTCCGCCATCGAAGCCAAAGAGGATGGTCTGCCCGGACTCGTGCAGACGGCCTACCTCTCGCCGAACGGCAATGGCGCGGCGCGCGAAGCATGGGAGCTGATGGAGCCCGAGCTTCCGAGCCAGATCGAGATCGATTTTCTGGAGTTCATTGGCGCGCTGGAGAACGAGTTCGCCAACAAACGCGGCGAGCACCACCGTTTCGACCGACGCGACCGTGCCATCCTCGTCGGAGTCACGACGGGGAGCGTCGAAGAGGAGCGCGAGCGGCTTCAGGAGCTAGCCGAGCTTGCTCGCTTCTCGGACGTCGTCGTGCTCGACTCCATCGTCCAGCGGCGAGCCAAGCTCGATCCGCGCTACCTCATGGGCAAGGGCAAGATCGAGGAGCTCGTCATCGGGAGCCTTCAGGAAGGCGCGGACGTCATCATCTTCGATCAGAACCTGACGCCGGCGCAGGTCCGCTCCATCTCGGCCGCGACGGATTTGAAGATCCTCGACCGCACGCAGCTGATCCTCGACATCTTCGCCCGGCGCGCGCAGAGTCGCGAAGGCAAGCTCCAGGTGGAGCTCGCCCAGCTTCGTTACATGCTTCCGCGCCTCACCGAGATGGATACGGCGCTCTCGCGGCTCACGGGCGGGATCGGGGGGCGTGGTCCCGGTGAGACCAAGCTCGAGATCGACCGTCGCCGCGCACGCGATCGCGTCACGCGTCTTCAAAAGGAGATTGAGGCTGTCCGCCGCAAGCGAGGCGAGCGCCGAAAGCGGCGCGTCGACCGGGGCCTGCCCATCGTCACCCTCGTCGGATACACGAATGCTGGCAAGTCCAGCCTCTTGAATCGGCTCACCGAGAGTAGCGTGGCCGCGGGGAGCCGCATGTTCGAGACGCTGGATCCGACGAGCCGGCGTCTGAGGCTTCCAGTCGAGCGAGACGTGCTCCTTGCAGACACGGTGGGATTCATACGCGATCTGCCGCCGGAGCTCATCGACGCCTTCCGCGCCACCCTGGAGGAGATCGAGACTTCGTCGCTGATCCTCCACGTCGTGGATGCTTCCCAGGCCGAGTACCCGGAGCGCATCGACTCGGTCAAGAAGATTCTCGAAGAGCTCGAGCTGTCCGACATCCCTCGACTCCTAGTCTTCAACAAGAAAGACCGTCTCTCCGCCCACGAGCGAGCCCGGTTCGAAGCCAGGCCCGAATCGGTCGCGGTCTCCGCGCTCACCGGGAAGGGTTGCGAGGCGCTCGTCGAGCGCATCGGGGAGCAATTGTCTAGTCGTGCAGCTCATCATAGAGGTGACGATAGCTCTCGTAACGAGACTCTGAGACCTCTGCCGACTTCATCGCTTCTTTAACGGCGCAGTAAGGCTCCGCGGTGTGACTGCAGGTTGCGAAGTGGCACTTGCCGAGCAACGGCCGCATCTCGAGAAAGCAGCGCCCGAGCTCGAGGCGCGGCACGTGCCGGACCGACAGCTCCCGCACACCGGGAGTGTCGACGAGCTCACCACCGAAATCCAGAGGAAAGAGAGTCGATGCGGACGTCGTGTGGCGGCCTTTCCCGCGCCGGTCCACCGCGCCACTCGAGAGCTCGAGCCCCGGCTGTACGGCCGCGGCGAGCTTCGTCTTGCCCACTCCCGAGTGTCCCGCGAGCGCCGAGCGCTTGCCCGTCAGGAGCTCTTGCAGCTCGGGGAGCCCCGCGCCGCTCTTCGCGCAGGTCATGACGATCGGATAGCCGAGCCTCGCATAAACCGATAGCTCGGCCCGTGCCTCGCCGCGCGCGCTTTCGTCCCCGAGGTCGATCTTGTTCAGGCAGAGCGCGGGAGCGATGCCGGCATGATGGGCGATGACGAGATATCGGTCAATCAGGCCGGTTTTGAACGGTGGCCGGTCGAGCGCGGAGACGATGACGAGTTGGTCGACGTTGGCCGCGAGTACCTGAAGTCTCGGTCTCTTGCCGCCGATCTGGCGCACGAGCATCGTGCGCCTTTCTCGGACGGAATGGATGACGCCTTTTTCGACGTCCTCGTGTCCATCGAGCGACGTGAGCTCGACGTCGTCTCCGACCGCGATTTGGATCTTTACACCGGCGCGAGCCGCTCCTTCGAAGAGACGGCCACGCAGGTAGCACTCGTAGACTTCATCTCCCACGCGCACGGAGACGGCTTTGCCCAGAATTCTGAAGACGGTTCCAACGAGTGTTGCGGTTGGCTCGATCACGGTTGGTGTGGCTCTACCGCGGAGCATGCTATATTCGTCTCGAATCTTCTGTCAACGCAGCGCGTGTCGAAACCACCTCTCATCTTCTTTAGTTGCGGCGAGGCCTCCGGCGATCTCTATGTTTCAGAGCTCCTGAGCGAGCTGTCGCGGCGGTCCCCGGGTCTGAAGTCCTTTGGCCTCGGTGGAATGCGCTGCGCCGCGTCCGCGGGGGAGCTCGTCGTTTCGCTCGACGAGGTCTCCGTCATCGGCCTCGTGGAGGTCGTATCGAAACTTCCCGGTCTCAGGCGAGCGATGGGACGACTATGCGCCGCAGCCGAGCGGCGCCGGCCGGACGTGGCCGTGCTCGTGGATTTCTCGGGCTTCAACCTCAGGCTCGCGAAGCGGCTCGACGCGCTCGGAATTCCGATCCTCTATTACGTCAGCCCACAAGTATGGGCGTGGCGTCGCGGTCGGGTACGCACTATTCGGGATGTAGTCGACCAAATGCTAGTCATTCTTCCGTTCGAAGAAGCCTTCTATCAGAAGCATGGCATCGACGCGCACTACGTCGGTCATCCGTTGGTGGATTTGGTGCGGGCCGAGCGCACCCGAGAGCAGTTTTGTCGCGATCTCGCCCTCGATGCGAAACGAACTATCGTCGCCCTGCTGCCCGGCAGTCGACGGAGCGAGATCGAACGACACGTGCCCGTACTCCGGGACGCGATCCTGGAGTTGCAGCGTCAGAGACCAGAGCTCCAGTTCCTCGTGAGCCGGGCGTCCACCATCACTCCGGCCCTTTTGACGGCTGTGCTCGGTGACACGAACGAATCGGTTCGCATCGTGGGCGAAAGCACTTACGACATCCTCGCTCACGCCGCCGTCGCCGTCGTTGCCTCGGGCACCGCGGCCGTCGAGACTGCCCTTTCTGAAACCCCCGTGGTCGTGATCTATCGAGTCGGTTGGGCGAGCTACCTCTTGGGTAAGCCATTCGTGAACCTGCCGCACTACTCGATGGTGAATCTCATTGCGGGCCGCACAATCGTCCCCGAGCTATTCCAACGCGACGTGACCGCTTCATCTGTCGTCTCGCACGTGACCCGGCTCCTCGATGACGCGGCCTACCGCGAGGACATGGTGAAGGGTCTGCGAGACGTGAAGGAGAAGCTCGGGCCGGGTGGCGCGTCGGGGCGCGCGGCCGAGGCGGTCTTGAACTTCTTGAGCCGACGCAGCCGCGACGGCGCGCAGGTCAAGCTATGATAGGAGCGTCGAAACCCAAGGAGGCAACCGACATGCGACCCATCTCGATCGGCGTGGCGTTGCTCGTGGCGACCGCTCTGCTCTGGCCGCGAGGCGGCGCCGAGGCCGGCACGGTTCTCGCGATGAACCTCGAGCAGATGACCAACCGGGCGGGCATGATTTTCGTGGGCCGTGTGGTGGGACAGCGCGCCGATTGGAGCGCGGACCGCACGCGCATCGATACCTACGTCACGTTCGAAGTCGACCGTTACCTCAAGGGAGGCACGAGCGGGTCCCGCCAGACTACGGTGCGCCTACTCGGAGGGCGGGTTGGACCCTACCTGGCCAAGGTGGCGGGGATGCCGCAATTCACCGAGGGTGAAGATGTGTTGCTGTTTTGTGCGGGTGCGGCTGCGCGGATGCCGACCGTGCTCGGGATGTCCCTAGGGAAGTTCACCATCGCGACCGACGGGGCAGGGGAGAGGATCGTCAGGCGCGACATCTCGACTTTGATGCTCGCCAACTATCGCACCGATTCCCGCGAGCCCGGTGACCCCGTCAACCGATATCTCCTCGCGGACGTCGAGGGACGCATCCATGGCCATCTACGCTGAGGTTTCCAACATGAGAACGCTCATTCTCGCCGCGATAGGACTTCTCGCTTTCGCTGTGGGGGCGGCGCCTTACCAGTTCTTGAAGAGCGAAGCTCCGAGCGGGGCCATCGTGAATTTGACGTGGAACGCCGGCAGCGCAGTTCCCTACTTCGTGAACGAGAACGAGCCTCTGGACTTTTCGTTACAGGACGGCCTCGACGGAATCAACGCGTCGTTTCAGACCTGGCAGGAGGTCGAAACCTCGAGCCTCACCTTCGAGTTCGCCGGGCTCACGGACGCCGAGCCTTTCGAGTTCTTCGACGACCAGAGCACGATCGGGTTTATTTCGGACCCAGAGCTCGAGGGATCCGGTGTGCTCGGCGCGACGCTCCAGGTCATCAACGTTTTCAGCGGGGACATCATCGAGGCGGACATCTTCTTCAGCAACTTTTTCGTCTGGTCGCTCGATCCGAACGGCGAGCGAAATACTTTCGATCTCGTCTCCGTGGCCACCCACGAGATCGGCCACTTTCTCGGTCTCGACCACTCGAGCGTCGGCTTCTCGGAGTCGGAGAATTTCCGGCGGAGTCCTGTATCGGGCTCTGCCGTCATGTACCCGTTCGCCTTCGGTCCCGGGAACGTGGAGGGGAGAACTCTCGAGGTGGACGACGAAGTGGGGGTCTCGCTGCTCTATCCCGCGTCGGGGTTTCTCCGGGCTACGGGGAGCTTGTCGGGGCGCGTCACCAAGGGCGGCCAAGGCGTCGGCTTCGCCCACGTCATCGCGTTCAATCCTTTCAGCGGCCGCACCATTGGTACCTTCGCCGACGAATCCGGCGACTACATCATCGAGGGCTTGAGTCCGGGCCCCCACGTCGTTCGAGTCAATCCGATCACCGATCCGACGTCTCCATCGGACTTTTCGTTCTCCGATCGGAACACCGACGTCGACTATCGCGACGAGATCTACCAGGGCGGGAGTGCCGAGGCCGTGGCGGGCTCGGAGACGACAGGGATCGACGTCGAGGTGCAGCAGTGAAGGCCCATCGGCTCATCGTTGCGACGGCATTCGTCCTTTCGAGCGCCGCGCTCGCGACAGCGCAGTCGCCCTACCGTGTGAACCCCGCTGCGCTCGGGCAGAAGAGCCCCGAGCGTCTCGAAGCCTCGGGTTTCGTGGGAGGGATGTCGATAAGCCACGCTCTGGGCACCGCCTCGAACATTTACATGACGGTCACGGGGAGTGCGCAGAACTTGAGCTTCGGGAAGCTCTATGGGCTGCGGGCTAGCTGGGCTTTTACCGAGAACCTTGCGGCCGAGTTCAATTTCTCCAGCGGCAGGACCCCCTATACCTTCGACGTCAATGATGGAGAGCTCGGCAGGGTGAGCCTCGGCGAGCAGTTCGACGCGAAGCAAACCGTCATGGGCGGAAACGTGGTCTTCCAGTACCCGCTCGAAATCGGTCTCGTTCCCTACGCTACCGGCGGCGCGGGCTACCTAAAGACCACACCGTCGAATCCCGTCGGCGGCACCGTCGACCTCTCCGCCGTCGACATCAATTTCGGCGGAGGCGTGAAGTACTTCTTTACCACTCCGAATTGGCTAGGACTGCGTTTCGACCTGCGCTACCACACGGCTACAGACGGGCTGAGTTTTGTCGGAGGTGACTCCTCACCGAGCGGCACCGAGTTCACCGTCGGCGCCATCGCACGCTTCTTCTAGATCCTACTTCTCCTCTCTGGGGAGAGGTGGACCTCGCGAAGCGAGGCCGGTGAGGGGACATCTAGTTTCAAGCAAGCTTGACAGCCCCAAACCCCTAGTCTACGCTAAATCGTCTCGTCCCTTTTGGGACGCCCGCCTACCGAAGCCGGTGTAGCTCAGTGGTAGAGCAGCTGATTCGTAATCAGCAGGTCGGAGGTTCAACTCCTCTCGCCGGCTCCATGTGGATCCAACGACTTGCGAGGATTGCTCGTCGTCGAAATCGCTTTCGGTCACCATTTGGTCACCATCCGCAAATCCGGGGTCGTCCAGCTTGTCCATCAAGCTGCTGTCGCCCGAGGGTAGCCAGCGACCGTAGGTGTCGACGGTGACCTTGATGCTGGAGTGCCCGAGCTGCTCTTTGATGTAGGCGAGAGGCACGCCCCGTTGGATCATCAGCGTCGCGAACGTGTGGCGAAGGCAATGCGGCGTGAAGTGTGTTGGCAGACCCGCTCGCTTCAAGACCCGGCGCATTGCTTTTCGGACCGCACTTTCGTCCAGTGGACCACCGGCTGGTGTAGCGAAGACCCAGGGACTGGGTTCGCCGTCACCTCGACTGAGCGCTTCCTCGCAGCGCCGAACCCGCAGCTTGGTCAACATGCTCGCGAGCTGGGCGCTCATATCCACGTCGCGCGCCTTCCCAGATTTTGGGCTCCCAGTCGTCACCTTCAACCCGCCCTTCTTCCGGCGGGCGTGGAGCGTCTTTCTAACGGCCAAACTCCTCCGAGAGGAGTCAAGATCCTCCCAATGGAGCGCGAGCGCCTCGCCGAGACGCAGCCCAGTCCGGGCGAGCAGGAAGAACAGGGGATAATGTCTCGCGTCGATTTCAGACGCCGTCGCAAGAAAGCTACGCAGTTGCGGCTCGTCCATTGCCTTGATTTCTTCCTCACCGGACTCCGCTGCCCCGCTAAGCCGGAGTTTCTTTGCGAGCCCAAGGGCAGGGTTTCGCTGTAGGACTCCGTCGTCGATGGCGTCCTGCAGCATGGCGCGGAGGGTCGCGTGGAGGATGCGAACGGTGTTTCTTTTCAAGCCAGAGTCGAGCTTCGAGACGAGAAACACCTTGATGCTTGCAGGGTGGAGCTGGCGAAGCTTCAGCTTCCCGAACGCCGGTACGATGTGAAGTTCCACGTTCTGTCTGTACGAAAGTGAGGTCCTGGGCTTCACGGAGTGCTCCTTCACCGCGAGCCATCGTTCCGAGTAGGCCGCGACCGTGATACTCGTGTCGACGGTAGGTCTTCCTGTAGCCTGGAGAGCCTCCAGCGTCAGCTTGGCTTTGACCTCCTTCGCTTCCGAACGCGATTCGCAGGTAGTGAGCCTGCGGACTCCGCTGGCGTCGCGGTAGTCGACGACCCATACGTCGCCCCTCACGCGCTTTCGCCTTCGGATGCTTGCCATTACTTTTTCCGTCTCGACGGCGTATTCGCCTCCGTCTTAACAAGGAGGTTCAGGAATCGTTCGACCAACGTCGAGATGGGTACCTCATTCCTTTCCCATCTCGCCACCGTGTTCCAAGTGGTTCCCATTCGTTCAGCCATTTCGACTTGAGTGAAGCCGAGCTTGCTTCGGGCTTCTCGTAGTCCTTCGCCCTTCACGAGTATCACTATACATAGTGTATATGGTTGAGTCAACTCCCTCCCCTCGTTCCTTCGCTAGGTAACGCTCGACCGCGTCGGGAGTGAATCGCTTGTAGCGCCCGATGGGCTGGAACTCGATCTCCCCGCGCCTCGCGAGTTCATAGACACGGGTGGGCTTGACGGAGAGTCGCTCAGCCACGTCGTCCGCCGTGAGGAGCGTCTCGTCGGGACGATCCGCCGCCGTCGTCACCTCCCGGGGTTCCGCTAGGCGCGCGGCGATTAGCACCAGCAGTGCTGGAAGTTGCTCCATCGAAGTAGCTCGGACGGCTCGTTCCAACTCGTCAAAAGTCAATGTGCCCGAGCTTTCCTCCGGGTTCACGCGCTTAGCCCTCAAGGTCATCCCGCCGAAAGAGCAAGCGACGGCCGATGCGAGTAACCCCAGGGAGCTGGCCGCGCTCTACCATTAGGTAGATGGCCTTCCGGCTGGTGCGCAGCAGCTCTGCGATGTCCGCGACGGTGAAGAATTGCGGAGCATTCACGAGCGAGCGCTCCGGGTCAGACCCAAGTTGCAAGTCAGGGACGATGGGGACGGTCGAGATGCGGACTGCGCCCTGCGCAAGCGACTGGGAAATAACTGTTTACCAGCGGGGTGACGGTGTGGACGGTGTTCGGTTCTTCCCCTTACTCCTGCATAACTCTTTCTTTCTTCTCCTGTAAAAGTAGAGAGGTACATCGTCCACATCGTCTTGGGAAGCAATAACACCCTTCGAATCAACAGAGTAGAGCAGGACGATCTAGTCGGTTCCATCGTCCACATCGTCTCTCCATAGTTCAATAAACCGCCCGTGCCGGTTCTTGCCGATGAGCGCATTCAGACCGACCCTGCGAAGATTCGGACTGAGTCGCCGCAGCCGATTCGATAGCGCGTTGGGAACCGGGGGGAGTTCTCGAAAGCGGTTACCGACCAGGGCTCTCAGCCCACGCAATAGTTGTTCCGCTGAGCCTCTCCATTCACCACGACGCTCGGACATGAAGCGGAGCAACGCGGACGACAAAGGATCGGCCTCCAGAGCAATGCGGTCCCCGGAGCGGACATTTTCCCAGTACGGATTCAAGAAATCCTCCGGTTTCCATCCGAAGCCCGGGACGCCGGCGGCTCCCCACTTAGCGAAGTCGGCCATCCGTGGCGTGCGATCAAGGTGCGTCGTCTCGAAACCTCGCAGGGCATGAACGACGCCGTCCAGAAGCGCGCCGAGGAGACGCGGGGTCGCCCTCACGAATTCTCGCCGTAACACGGTCTCCGCTTTTCGTTTCTTCTCTTGGACGGGCTTGAGCTCAATAAGAATGGAACGTGAAAGAAGATCCCCGCGCGTAGCAAAAGACTCGATACCGTTGAGTATGATCGGCGCCTGCACTTCGGCAAGTGTTTCGCCCATGTTCGTATAGTATGTGCGTTCACCTAGCCCCGATTTCGTGGCAATTCGGCAAAGCGCGTCCGATTGCGCGTCTGTCAGCTTGGAGACATTGTCGTACGCCAGGATCGCGGAGTTCTGAGCCGCGATGAACATGTCTTTCTCTTTCTTGGGCAAGACCCTCGCCGCAGAAACATTCGGGTCGACGAGCCCACGGATTACTCGAAGGGCCGTCGTCTTCGCGCTTCCCGCCTCACCAACCAAAATCAGGATGGGACGAGTTCCATCCGGCATGAACGGGGACAGTAGAAAAGCGGCGATCAGGCGGAAGCCGCTGTCGTCCACGTTGAGGAATCGCCTCAGAGAGTTCAGCGAGCCACCCTGCCTCGGCTTCGGAAGCGCCTCGAGCCCTTTCGGGCGATAGAATCTAACCGGTGGGGACTGAGCCAATCTCCACCCGTCCCTATCGATTTCCACCACATGCCGTTCCGTATCGGCGAGGTCCAGATAGACCTTCCCGTTGTGCCATGCGACACGAACGGCGGCATCTTCCGGAGGATCTTTGCGAATGGCCTTGGCCTGCAGCTCCGTCACCACGTTCTGGAGCACATTGTTGTGGACGACCCATTGGTGACGAATGCGAAACTGCTCTCGTAGCCAGCTCTTGAACTCGATGGAATCGAGAGGCCAAGATTCACGGTGGCCACGATCCCGTACGTCCGCGAATGTACGACCATCCGCCGTGTGGAAGAACTCCTGCTCCAGGGCGATATCCAGGAGCTGCAGGGTCTGCCGCGTAGATTCGCTTTTCTTTTCGTTGTCCTTTGATCCCGACCCCTGGCGCGGTTGGCCCGAACGCTTCTGTGCCGCTCTCGGTCGTTTGGGCTTCTTCCGCCGTCGTCGACGCCCATGGTCTCCGGGGGTTTTGGGCTCAGCTTTTCCATCAGGGCCGCGCCCGTCGTCGATTTGCTCCGAGTCGCCGCCATCTAGAATGGGCTGGGCCGCTCTCACTTTCCGTTCTCCGCTGGAGAACCAGACAGCCGCACTAGCTCGACCCCCGACCTCTCTTCGCGGGTGCACGATGAGCAGGTAGCCCTTTGCCTCCTCGCCGCACCCACTCTTTGTAAACTTCTTCGCTGATCCGGATCTGCGCCCCTAGCCGGACACCAGGCAGCAATCCGGCTTTGATGAGCTGATACACGCGTCGTTTGCCTACGTGTAGGTGACGAGCGATTTCTTCTACGGTCAAGAGATTCATTTCCGCTCCTTTCAGGTACTGGCATTGTCCGTTGGTTTTCTTGGGTGAAGAAAGGGACAAAGAGCTGAATGCCGAATTGTCCCCTTCAGTCAGGAGAGGGGTGAACTGGTTAGTTCCTAAAGGCCGAGGTAGTTGCGTGTTCGCTGGACCGCCTTCTTTACTGTCAGGGAACACCCAAAAGCGGCCACTGAAGAACACTTCAAACCCGGCCACTCGGGTAGCTGGCGCTAAGTATCTGACACCGAGACTGAGAAGGTCAAACTTTTTTCTCCTTGATATCGAAAGAGGCCCGAGGCTGTGGGAGCTGTTGGAAACGCGAAGCGTTTTCCAAGGTTTTGTGGGAGAGCTCGGGACTGGGAGTCCAAAGCGATTAAAGGGGTAGTCGAGCTCTTCCACAAAACCGTCAGACACGTCAGCTTCCATAGACTCCATGCGCGGTTGAGCGTTTAGTGCGAGGGCTTTCATTCTGCCGTTTACCTTTCGCGGTTGGCTCTGCTGAGGCGGTAGCTTTTTCCGCGCATGGTGACGATCTCGATGTGGGAGAGGAATCGATCGAGGATGGCGGTGGTGGCGGGAACGTCTACGAGAAACTTGGCCCAGTCTTCGGTAGGCCGGTTGGTGGTGATGAGCGTAGACGCGGTTTCGTGACGGCGGACGAAGACTTCGAGGAGGTCTTCGGCGGCAGCGGCGTGAAGCTTCTTCATGCCGAAGTCTTCGAGGATGAGCAGGTCGATGCGGGAGAGTTTGTTGACGAGCTCGCGACGTTCGCCGACGGCGTCGGCTTCGGCAAAGTCTTGAACGAGATCGAACACAGAGCGTAAGAGAACGCGGTAGCCGGAACGGATCGCCCCGACGGCGACCGCGACCGCGGCGTGGGACTTGCCGACACCGGGAGGCCCGACGAGAAGCACGTTTGTGTGCTCGGCGACGAATCGGCCAGTGGCGAGCTCGGAGAGCCGGGCCCGTGGGATCTTGGGATTGAACGTCCAGTCGAAGTCGGAGAGCTCTTTGAGCTGAGTGATCGTGGCCTGCTTGAGTCGCCGTTTGAACAGTCGGTCTGCCCGTCGGGCGAGCTCGTCCTGGACGAGCAGCTCGAGAAACTCGAGATAGTCGAGCCCGGCGCTTCTTCCCACGACGCGATCTCTCGCGAGTGCCGGTCACGCCTCACCTGAGAACGCGACGTTGCCGCGAAGCCTGCGAGCTCACGAATGGAGTCGTCCATCGTCGACGAGAGTCGAACATCAAGTGGCTCGGTCTGCTTTTGAAACCGTGTGAAGAGGCCCTTGAGATTGCGCGGCAAGAAAGGGTCCCGCCGGGCGGTCTCCGCTCCAACCCTCCAGTGGAGGAACCGTTCGCCGAACTTGTGGGGCTTCCACACGCGAGCTTCGAAACGGGGTTCCACGAACGCAACAACCCCGACAGTCTCGTTCGCCGATAGCCCCTGTAGCCGTTCGAGAGCAGGCCTTCGAAGTTCGGATCGCTTCGCCAGTATCTCTGAGAAGTGGGGCAGCAGGACAGTGGTACGGACCTTTCCCGGTTCTAAGAGATCGTTGCACCCTGATCCACGTTCCAGTAGAAGCGCATTCGAATCGTCGGCCCGTATTCCGGGCACACGACGTAGTGCCGTCGCGAGCTCGGCGACACCGTCTTCTGACGTCCCAGTCACCGCAAGCCACGACGATGGGCCCAAGCTCCTATCGTGCATGTTGCACCCCGCGATCACAACGCGCTTGACGAATATCCGCTGTCACTTTCGCTGTGTCTAGGCAAACGAGGTCACGCGCCCTCCCGATGAAGCAGGGTGTAAGAACGCTTCCGTCAAAAAGACGAAACTGAAGGTCGGCAGCACCCATGGCCCATCTCCGTTGAAGCACGACTCCACTATAATCCGGTTTGGTCGAGAGGCTTTGTCCCCATGCCGGACCGAACTGTAGAGTACGAATATGACGAGGATGCCCGTTTGGAGGCTCGATTTCGCTTCTTGAGCGTGGCGTCCTCGGTAGTACCCTCCCTACTAGAGACTCTTTGGAGCGACGTCTTTCCCCTGCTACCAACCGAAGACGAGCGTGACGCTCTCTTCCCGGATGACGATCGATCTGTATACGAACAAGACGACCGCATGGGTCCAGCAGTCTGGGGCCGGGATAGAGCTGAGCTCCTTTACTGGAAGGATCTCGACGCGGCTTCTGGCCTTGGAGAGCTCAAATCTGCCCTTGTTAAATGGTCTGAGACGCATAATCTGGTCAATGACGATAGTCCCACCGAATGGGTTGTAGACATCGCCCTCCAAACGCTCGCCAGTTGGAAGCAAGACCGGGCAAGCTCGGACCGACGGCACTGGAGCGCTCGAGGTGTGGTGCTTCCGGTCTCGACAACTAGCGAGAAAGCTTGGGATTGGGAACCCGAACCATGGGAGCCCACATTGATGACCGAAAAGCAGTACAGGGCTGATACCACGAAAGCTTTCAAAGACCACCTCGGACGCTATGTCAGCCGTATCAAAGGCCTTGCTCAAGGTCGGCCGTTCTTCAAGACGCAGGGACTTTCATATGCGCACTTACGTTGGACAGCTGAGCATGTGGTGAAGGCAATGACCTACCACGATATTGCAGCTAGGAATGAAAGCACGGTCACGCTCGATGCCGTAAAGTGTTAGGGAACACCTAAAACCGGCCACGCAGGAACACCTCAAACCCGGCCACTTCGGGAAGCGCAGACAAGGCATCCTATGCTCCGAAAGGAGCATAGGAAAGCCTTGGGAAACTACCTGAAAGTGAATAAGAGACAACAAGTTATAGCGCTGTTGGAGCTCGGCTGGAGCTACCGCCGGATCGAGTCCGAGACGGGTGTGCGTCGCGAGACGGTGTCACGCTACGACAAGCTGCGTCGTTCAAAAGCGGCCAAAGTGTTCCCCGGCTCGGAAGAGGTCTCGGAACCGGGAATCAACGACTTACGAGATTCGGGGTCGGCAAAAGCGGCCAAAGTGACCCCCGGCTCGAGGCCGCGCCAGAGCTCGTCGTCGGCGGTGTTCCACGACGAGATCGTGGAGAAGGTCGAAGCGGGTCTGAGCGCGAAGCGGGTCTGGCAAGACCTGGTCGAAGAGTTCGGCTACGGCCACGCCTACGAGTCGGTCAAGCGCTACGTTCGGAAGCTGAAGGTTCAGCGCCGGGTGGTGACGGTGCTTCACTCGGCGCCGGGCGAAGAAGCCCAGGTGGATTTCTTCCGCGGGGTGGCGACGTTTGATTCTCTCACCGGCCAATGGAAGAGGCCTTGGGTGTTTCGAATGACGCTCGGCTGCTCACGCCACGGCTACGAAGAAGCGGTTTGGGATCAGAAGCTCGAAACGTTCTTGCGTCTGCATGAGCACGCGTTCGAAGACTTCGATGGTGTTCCCTTGGTTGTACGGCATGACAACCTGAAGGCGGCTGTAGTACGGGCGTGCCTGTACGACCCCGACGTGAACCCGATCTATGCGGCCTTCGCCGAGCACTGGGGTTTCACGCCGCTGCCGACGAAGCCGCGGAACCCTCAAGAGAACGGCAAGCAGGAGCGAAGCGGCGGCTATGTGAAGGACAACGCTCTCAAGGGCAAGCGATTCGATTCTCTTCGCGAGCTCAACGAGTATCTGAAACGCTGGAATCGCACCATCGCACGACTGCGGATCCACGGCACGACGCGCAAGCAAGTCTGGACGCATTTTCTCGACACCGACAAAGCCGCACTCAAGCCGGTCGCTCAACAGCGCTTCGCGATGTTCGACAGCGGCACGCGGAGCGTTCATCCCGACGCTCACGTAGAGGTTGCGGGCGCCTTCTATCCCGTCTCTCCTCGGCTGTTGGGTCAACGCGTGCAGGTACGCTGGGACGACAATCTCGTACGCGTCTATCACGACGACGCGCTCGCCGCCTCACACCTTCGAGTGGCTCCCGGCCACTACGCGCCGGAGCCCGGACAAAAAGCCGTCACCTCGAGCCAGCGAGCTTTCGCGGTCAAGCTCCTGGGCCGGTGCGAGCGGGTCGGTGCAGCGCTGCGAGCGTGGGCCGACAAGGCGTACGAAGTACGGGGCGTGAGAGCCCTGCGCCTCATCCAGGGCGTTTTGAGTCTCACGCGCAAACACCCGCGAGAGAGCGTCTTGTGGGCTGCCGACAAAGCTCTCGAACACGAGTTCTTCCGCTACCAGGACTTCAAACGCCTCGTCGTGCGCGGCGATACGGTCCTGCCCACTCAGCTCCCGCTTCTATCCGAACACCCTGACATCCGTTCTATGGATTCTTATCGATTGGAGGATTGGCCATGAACCCTCAGCTCGACGCCCAACTACGTCATCTACGCTTGTCCGGAATCGTCGAGGCGCTTGCCGTACGACTCGAGCAGGCGAGAAGCCGAGTCACCCGAATGCCTCGAGAATCAGCTTCGGCAGTTCCTTCGGGGCCTCACCCTCGCGCGAGAGCTCGAAAAACCCGGAGAGAGAGAGCTCGAGTTCGCGGAGTCCGCAGCGTTCTCCTCGGTCCCGAGGGAGAGACTGCGGGTCATGGCCTGCGTGGGCAGCGCACCGTTTCGGGCGGGAGAGCTTTACCGCGACAGCGGGCTGAAGCGGACCGCGTTCTACCGCACGGCGGGGGACCTCGAAGCGCTCGGAATCGTCCGATGGGAGCGCGCGGATGCGAGAGAACGGCTTCTCGTCGCCGCCGATCCGTGGAGACCCCTTTTCGGTCGAGTAAGAGCCGCAATTCGTCGTGGGCTGCCGGTCTGAGCGCTAGAACCTGATTTTGCGGGAAACATGGGAAACGACCAAATTTCTCCAATTATTTTTTCGGTATTTTCTGTAATTTATAGATGAACCTGGACTTACATCGGGCATCCCCCTCTCGCGGCGATGGGGTGGGGGGCAACGGGGTTGAGGAGGTGGAGGGGACGCGCCCCGGAACCTACATCCGGTAAAGGGCATCGACCGCCGAGGGGTGCGGGGCACTCATTGCGGCCTTCAGAATGACTCGAGGCGAGTTCGTGTCATTACATCCGACATCGACCGCGGCAGCCCGAGGGGTGCGGGGCATCTATCGGTGGGGCGTGGCCGGGTGTGGGGCAGTTCGTGTCATTACATCCGGCATCCCGCTCTCGCGTCGAAGGGGTGGGGGGCAACGGGGTTGCGGAAGCGAACGAGCCGCGCCCCGGAGGTTTGGCTTCGTTTCGCAGATGGCGTAATTGAAGGGGGGTACCAGCCCCCCATGGGCGAGACAGCTTCCGACCACCTCGGGGCCGAGCTCGAGCTTCTCTTCCTATTGCCGAAGTCGGCGGGACCGGACCATGCCGCAGAGCCCTAGCAGCAGAAGCATCGCTGCGGAGGGTTCCGGAACGACGGCCACCAGGTCGACGAAGAAATCGGCGCCGTCGAGGCTCGAGGCGTAGATGATGAGCTCGTTCGCGGGCGAAATGCCGTTGGGCGCCTGCAGGAGCTCCCACTGCCCCATGGTCGTGGTGAAGACGTCGAAGCCGGTGTTCCCACCGTTGCCTGTCCCGAGAGCTACCTCGCCGCTGTTCACGAAAATCCACGCCGAGGACAGTACGCTCGCCGGGCCCGTGTTGAACGGGAGGAATACGTTAACGAGTCCATCTCGACTCGCGGTCGTGGTGACATGCATCATCCGAGAGCCGCCCCCCGGGAGTGTGCTCGTCACGAGCTCTGTCGTCGTCGTCCCGTCGATGTTGTTGAACACGGTCCAGTTTTCGGCGGCAGAGACACCTGGTCCCGTTCCCATCAGCGTGAAGAGCCCTCCGGGAGCTCTTTCGATCTCGAAGCTCGGGTTCAGGATGAGATTCGCACCTGCCGAAGCCGCCGTGGCCACGGCGGCGAGCATCATGACGGCCGTTCGCTGAGGAAGGTTTCCTAACATCACAGACCTCCGCGGGTACCGTATGCGATTCTCGTGCCGTCGAATCGAACCGGCTCAGCAACATGGCTTTCCGGCCGTTCAGCCAACAATATCGCATTCCCAACTTGTAATGATGCCCGACGTCATCGGGGGAAGATCGAGGCGAACTCCTATAGATGAATGGAGTTACCGGGAAGGCCAGGATCGTAAAGAAAGCTGACGTGAGTCCGTTATTGCAGAATGCGGGCGCGCTGAGGCGGGCCGCACACAGACGGATTTCAACAGTCTCCTTCGGGGCGCCAATAAATGAGTCATTCCACGCTCAGCAAGTCGTCCAGGGCTCGACCGCCTCCGTGATGGTGCACAAGCAGGCGCTTTCGATGGGGACTCCCTTTACATCCGCCATCCCCCTCTCGAGCTCGAGGGGTGGGGGGCGAAAGGGTTGCGCGGGTGGAGGGGGCGCTTGCCGGAGCCTACACGGTAGCGTAACAGTGCTTTGTCTGCCATCCTCACGTATGACGCTCTGGCGCGATTCAGCGCGCCGCCGACATTAGGAAATGTTCGAGGCCCATTTTCAGCTCAAGGACAATCCGTTTGGGGCGACGACCGAGCCCGAGTTCATTTATCAAAGTCCTGGGCTTCGTGAGGCGATGGATCACTTCTCCTATGCCGTGGAGAGTCGCGAAGCCTTCGTGCTGCTCACGGGAGCGGTGGGAACGGGGAAGACGACAGCCGTTCGTGTTTTCAGGCAGCAGCTTCCGACCGAAATGCCGCTCGCGCTTGTGAGCCATACGACTCTCACGCCGAGAGAGCTCGTGGATGAGGTCGCGCTTCGCTTCGGCCTTCCGCTGACTCACGGGGAGTCCAAGCCATGTGTTGTTCATCGCTTAGAAAATCTCTTCGTTGAGCGAAGAGCGGGGGGGCTGACGTCCGCCCTGCTGATTGTTGACGAAGCGCATCTTCTTAGTGCCGCCGCGCTGGAGGAAGTGCGACTGTTGTCCAACTTGGAGCGTGGCGGGGAAAGGTTGATCCAGGTTTTCCTTGTTGGGCAGCCCGAGTTGGAGAACCGTTTACGACAGCCTGAGCTTTGGCCCTTCCGGCAGCGCATCAACGTGCGGTACGAGCTGAAACCCCTTGGTTTTGAAGAAACCAGACAGTACGTAGCTCATCGCTTGAGAGCGGCCGGTAGCCGGCGACCCTTCGAGTTCTTTACCGAGGAGGCCTTGGAAGCCGTGCACCAGCTTTCCCAAGGTCTTCCGCGAGGGATTAACGCCGTCGCCGGACACGGCATGTTGTCCTGCTATGTTGAGGACAGCGATTCGGTCACCGTCGACCACGTGAAGTCGGTGACAAGTTGCTTTGCGTTTGAAGAGGGTGATGAGCGGCCACGTTCTGAAGAACCCGAGGCTGCGGCTCACGCTGCACCACAGGCGACATCGCCGGTGACGGCAACTTCGGAGGAGCCTCCTGATTTTGTGGTGGTTTCCGACTCACGTGATTCCTCGGATTCACGGCGGCGGG
Organism: Candidatus Marinacidobacterales bacterium; assembly: GCA_965247365.1. Lineage (GTDB taxonomy): Bacteria > Acidobacteriota > Vicinamibacteria > Marinacidobacterales > SMYC01 > CBDFHB01. The sequence goes on along the minus strand of CBDFHB010000002.1, from coordinate 4,576,602 downwards.
CACCGACAGAAGACGAAAATGCTCGGCATTCCTGGGATATTGTTGGCTCCGGCTGGAGCTGGAGAAAGGGCGCTTGGGTTGCCGCCGGACTCTTGGTGTTGGTGACGGTCGTAGGCTACTCGTTACTCGAGAAAAGAGCTTCTGCGCCAACCGGTGGTGAGACTGCCCGATCAACGTCTTCTCCTACTGACGACGGAGCACCGGCTCCAGTGGAGGAATCGGACGCGAGCTCCGAGGAAAGCACTCCTTCCCGGCCCAATCCTCCTCATCAGGTGGGCGAAGCGGCCTTGGATCGGACTGACGAAGCGGTTCTGCTCGCCGATGATCCCATCGTGGCGGAAGAGGAAGGGCAAGAGGAGCGCTTGGCTTTGCCGAGCGTCGCGGGTGCGAGCGAAGGATTAGAGTCGGGACCGAAGATCATATTGGATGAAGATGCCGTTGTTCCTGGGTTCAGCGAACCGGTAACCATTCAGATCGCCTCGCTTCTCGATCGTGACCGGGCGGAGCAGGCGTTGGCTCGCATCAGCGACAAAACCGGGCTGCCGGGAGTTGTCCAATCCATTCCGGTTGGAGAAGCGACCTGGTACATCGTGCTCTTGGGCTCGTTCAAGAGTTTGCAAGAAGGGGAGAGGTCGGTTCGCTCGCTCCTAGGGGACGAGAACATTTCCGACGTCGTTATAAAGCCCGCCCCGAAACGGTGGCAGGCCCACCTAGCGGGTATGACCGACCGTCGCGAAAGGTAAGGATCTACTCATCACCTTTCTTAGAGCCGGACGCGCCCGGAACCTAACGAAGCGCTCGGGAACGATCCGATCCGCTCGGCCGCCGGCTAGCTCTGCTCGTCCTCGCACTCCTCGAGCTCGAGGTCGATCGCCGCTATCTCCTCATCCGTCAGCACGCCGGCGACCTGACCGGAAACCCTCGTCTCTCGAGGCGGGTTTAGTAGCTCGCGGATGTCGTTCAGCACGGCGCGCTGGGTCCGCCGGTCGGTGATGTCGAAACCGAGGTGGAGCAGCTGATGCGCGATCGCGGCTTCCATCGTCCCGTAGCGGTAGGTGCACCCCTGCCAATTGCACGTTCGCCGGTCGTGTAGCTGGCGAGCGAACTCAGCCCGGTAGAAGTGCCGGAGCTCGCCCTCCCGCTCGAATACGGTCACGGTGAGCTTCGGCTCCGCCTTCCAGACCTCATCGGCGATCCGCCGAACCCGCCCAACCGGGATAGCAAACCGGTCCGCATCGCGGTCGACGTCGACATCGGGGGGCACGGCGATCGACGCCACGAGCTCTTTTCGGACCTTTTGCGCCTTCCCTGGAAGCTTCTTCGTCACCGTTCGTTCCCCCGTCCCGCTGCCTTCCCCTAGCGTCGCCGAAGTATCAGCTTGATCCCCTCGCGGATTAGCTCGGAGCGACTTAAGCCGAGTTCCTTGGCCTTCCGGTCGATCGCCTTCAGCTCCTCATCGTCGAGCTTGAACGCAACGATATGTCGCTTCTTTTCCGCCTTCGGTAGCGGCGGCCGCCCCATCTTGGCTTGCTTGGTCATACCACACCACAAAATCTAGCACATATCGACTTCCGGTTATACCAGAAAAAGCATAGTGGTTTTACCAAAAGTGTCTTGACTCTACTTTCGGTTATACCGATACTGTCTCTGTACATGTGGTTATACCGAAACAAGGGAGGACACAATGGCAACCACACTACTGCGGGACCTCAGCCCGCATGATTCGCTCGTCCGGCTCTCGAGCTATCGGGAATACGACCCGGACGTTGACCTCGGCTATGGCGAGCTCTACCCGTTCGAGCAGCCCAAGCTTCTCGCGGATGACGTTTTGTTCGTCCTTGCGCACCTGCTCGCCGGCTCGGACTATTCAGGCGGGTCCGTGACGGTCTCGAATCACCGCCTCTTCCTCGAGGAGTTCGGCGAGCTCGAGGGCGTCCACGACGTCAATGGGGGCTACGGCTCCTACGGCGTCGCGATTCGTCTCGACGTCTGGCAGGCGGGCTCAGACCAAAGCGAGTGCACGTGGTACGGGTCCGACCCGGAAACGGCCTCTTGTGGCGTCGAAGAGAAACCCTGCCCGCATCAAATTCGCGAGTGGCTCGCCTCGATCGAGGACTACCCCGTCTATGACGAGGACGACCTCGGGCAAGTCGAAATGGAGGCCGAAAACGAGGCCTGGGATAGCTGGGCCGAGAGCGACTTCGCCAGGGTCATTCAAGGCCGATTCGCCGACGACATCGACGTCACCGACTCGGACCAGTTCCGCGAGTGGTTCGAAGAGCTCCGCGAGCGCGCCAACGTCTACTGGGAGAACGAGACCGGAAACTCGGCCCACGTCGACCTCGAGCGGGTGGCGGCAGAGCTGACGGATGTCGGCCAGGTCGTCGAGGCCGCGAACGATCACGGGTTCGAGCTCGAACTAATCCGCCGGGTCTCGTATCTGCCCTACTGCCAGACCTGCGGTCTGCTGATCTCCGACGGAGACAGTTCGACCGAGGACAAAGCACTCGCCGAGAGCGGCTCGCCGTCGCACCTCGAACATACCCGGATCGCCCTGCAGCGGGTCGTCTATCTCGAACCGGAGGGCTAGCGAGCCGCGAAGTTCCCAAACCCGACCATCAACCCAGAGAGGAGAAACGAAAATGAAAGCAACTACCAAAGTCGACTGGTCCGCCCTTCTCAAAGACGCCGTGAGCCGCCCCGGCTCAATCCTCGAAGCGTATTCGAACTTCCACAACTACTCGATCGGAAACTGCCTGCTCGCCGCCTTCCAGTGCCACGCAAGAGGCCTCGAGCTCGGCCCGATCGCAACCTACAAACGGTGGCGCGAGCTCGGCCGCCAGGTCCGTCGCGGTGAGAAGGCCTTGACCCTCTGCATGCCGAAGACGATCAAGAACACGGTCGAAACCCCGAACGGCGAGGAAGAGGAGACCACTCGGACCTACTTCGTCCACAAGCGCCTATGGTTCGTGATGTCGCAGACCGACGGCGAGCAGATCGAGCCCCAGCCGATCCCGGAGTGGCAAAAGGATCGCGCGCTCGCGAAACTCGGCTTTCGAGAGGAATCGTTTGCGCATCTCAACGGAAACGTCCAAGGGTACGCGAAACCGGGTGGAATCGTGGCGATCAACCCGCTGGCCCAGTTGCCCCACAAGACCCTGTTTCACGAGCTCGGACATCAGGTGCTGGGTCACGTGAGCGAGGGAGAGCGAAGCGACGGCGAAACCCTCTCGAGGAACCTACGAGAGGCCGAAGCGGAATCCGTGGCGCTCATCTGCTGCGAGGCCCTCGGCCTTGTCGGTGCGGACTACTGCCGCGGATACATCCAGGACTGGCTGCGCGAGGCTGAGATCCCCGAGCGCTCCTGCCAGCGGATCTTCTCGGCCGCGAACAAGATTCTCGAGGCGGGCTGCGATGCGGAGTGAGAGACGCCCGGGACGGCCGAAGCTCCCGCGGGGCCAGGCACGCACTAGAACACTCGTCGTCAAGCTCCGACCTCGGGAGCTCGCGTGGCTGAAAAGGAAGGCGAGAAGCGAGAATCTGAGGCTCTCCGAGTACGTCCGGCGGGTGGTTCTCGGACCGTGACGAAAGGGGGAGTTATCTTGGAGCGACTCATCGCTCTCACATTTGGAGGTCTGCGAATGCTCGAAGCTCTCTTGAAGGGACTTCTTCTCTACGCGGTGATCGCCATCGTCGGTCGGATGATCGAGCGCCGGGCGGGTGCTTGGAAAGATGTCCCGCCTGAATCGGAGGATGAAGTCTAACGCGGTGATCACTCACTCCGAAGCGATTGAGGTGAAGGTCGCACCGGCGAGAAACGTCATGAATCGTTTGGTCCGAGCATCTCTTCCAGCCAGCTAGTGATCGGGGTGCTAGTGATCGGGGTGTTGGGCGCGCTCGGTAGCCTCTTTGTTGACCTCAGACTCTGGATAGCTGACCAGCATCTTCCTCCCGGACTCTTTTTTGATGACGATGTGCGCCATACCCTTGTCGTACTTTTGGAGCACGCCGGAAATCAGTCGACCGTCCTTCAGCACGATCGTGGGACTCATCCTGAACTGCGAGAGAACACCATCGGCACCGGAACTTCCGTAACCTGGCTGTGAGGGCGGCGGTGCGGTCGGTGGGTCTTCGTGCGTACTTTCGACTAAAGGCGTTCGAACAGGCGCGGCCTGGGTACGTTGGTGGGCACGTCGAGCCGCCCTTGCGACGCGCAGACCTTCCCTGGCGTCTGTGGAGTCAGGGACCGCATCCAGGGCTTGTTCAAAATAGCGCGCCGCCATGGAGTTCGATCCTCGGGCAAGCGCAGAATAGCCGAGAACGCGGTTGCCGTAGTCCAGGAGGGCCGCGTCGCCGGCGGCACCGGGCAGGTCGATCGCTTCTCTCGCAAGACTCTCCGCCTCGGCGTGGTCGCCCGTGCGGAAGTGGGCGGCAGCCAAGTCGACCTTAGGCCATGGTGCGGCCGGGTAACCGGTTGCGACCGCCAGAAGATAAGGGATGGCTTCTTCCGGCTTTCCACTCTCTAGTAACCGCACTCCCTCATCGTAGGCGTCGCGCAACAGTTGCTCCGGCGAGAGGCGATCATCCGCACCGCTCGGTGGAGAGCTAGCTTCACGTCGAGTAGGAGCGACTCCCTCTTCGTTTGTGAGCCACACTAATCCCAGGACTAGCGCTATCCCGAGACCCAACCATGTTCCCGCACCGTGTTTCGCTCGAACGGGTTCCTTCACAGCGTGCCGTCCTCCAGTTGAGGGTGCATCGCGCAGCGTCGGAGGTATCGTTTCCACAACCGATGGGTCCGGATCGGGTTCGCGGTCGTTCGACGAGAGCTCCGGCACGACTGGCGGACGCGGGGCAGCCAAGAGCGGAAGCAGTTGGAGATAGGCGCTTTCGATCTCAGCGAGCTTCTCGGCAGCACCTAGTCCGGACGCCTGAGTCCGAAGCGCATCCGGGTCCCAGGCTGTGAGGAGTCGGTCGTAAACGTCGTTCAAGTCGCTGAGTTTTGCGCCCGGTCCTAGTCCGAAGACGCTTCTGACCTTGTCGATGTCGCTCACTCTGTCACCTGGAGACAAGAGGCTGGAGAAAATACATCATTGTGTACAGGCAGCCGAGAATGAGGCCCGCCCAAGCCTTCTTCCTACCGGCACCTCCGCGCTCGTTCGCCTTCCTAACGCCGATCCAACTCACGATGACGGCCGCGACTGGGAAGATCGAAAATGATTCGAACAGAAAAACCGCGAGGATTCCAAGAACCAGCCCTGCCGTGGCGTATCCATTCGTTTGAGGGTCCCTTCCTCTCGAAGACACGGTAGCGGCAGGAGGCGAAGTAGATTCTCGTCGAAGACTGGAACTTTCCGCAGCCTCGAGCTCCTCCGATTCGAGTTCATTGAGGAGCTGCTCAACCATCGACCTCATCGAGTCCACGTCTAGCAAGGGACCCGGGTCAAGGCCCCACCGTCTAGCGCGCTCGGTCATCTCTCGGTTCTGCGGGGTGTCTTCTACTTCCAACGCCTTCCGCAGATACTCGATGGCCTTGGCCTTCTCACCGCTCTGGAGATAGAAGGCTGCCTTTCCGTGCAATATCGGCAAACGCATGTCAACGAACACACCCTCCTCGACCTCGGCGCGTTTTGGTGCACGTTCCAGAACCTCGAGAGCCTCGTCGAACTTCCCTTGCTCTCGAAGCGCGACGGCTAACCCCAGGTAAGCCGGAACCCAATGAGGATGGATGTTGATGGCTTGATTGAAGCAGGCTACCGCCTGTTCGGTGAGTCCTTGCTCGCCCAAGTGGTTCCCGGAACTCGTCAGCTCCATCGCCGTCTGCATCCGCTGGAAGGAGTCTTCGGCATTAGTGGAGAGAGCGAAGACCCGGTGCGCCTCTGCCCAGTCGTCCATGCCCGGGGTCCAAACGAGAGCCCTGCGGTCATGATGATTGATTCGCTCTAGGAGCGACCGCTCGCCAATCGGACCAAAGCGCTCGCCCTCGACCACTCCATACCAAACGTCGGAGTAGACAACGAATGTTTTGTGGTGCTCCTCGGCTTTGGATGTAGCGTGCCAAGCGCTGTACTCATCGGCAGCCCTGCGGGACTTCTCGTACCGTGTGCCGTTGCACGTTCGGCAATAGACCAGCCACGGGCCGTGAGACTCTGCGGGCGGCTCTTGCAGTGACACCATTCCGAGACTCATGATGGGGTTGCCCTGCTTGTCCGAGAACCTCTTCGAGCTCCTAATGACGGCCCTACAAGGACGCCCGCGAGCACGGTGAAACGCGAATCCTGCCTAGTCGGAATCGATCCCAGCTCTTACCGGAGGCCCGCCCATAGGCTCGCAATTGCTACTTATAGTCTGTAGACCCAAAGTCGTCAAACGGCAATCCTCGGCTCGTGGGGTCAAGGAAACGCCGCAAGCGAGCCAGGGACGTTTTCGCAGAGAACCTGCGGCGGGAACGCCTCGCACACGGCCTGTCTCAAGAGGCCCTAGCCGAGATCGCGGGACTCCACCGAACTTACGTCGGCTCGGTCGAACGGGGTGAGCGGAATATCTCTATCGACAACATGGAGGTCTTGGCGGACGCGCTTGAGGTGAGCCTGGTAGAGCTGTTGACGTGAAGCCGCGAGAAATGGAATCGAAGCGAACGCACCAGTCGCGTTCCGGACCGTCCAGGACCTCGTCGGGCCACCGATGTCTCGACGCCCATGATTTAAACTCACGTGCTGCAGCGTCGCCCCGGGGGCGTTCTAAGCCCCGATGACCAGCTACTCGACGACTGACCACCGATCTTTCACGCCGCTTCTCTGGCCTCTCTGCAGTTCCTCCGCTCGCATGGACGCCCACAGAGACATATCCGTTCCTGCCCCGGTCTATTGATATTTACCGCGTCTAGTCGGAATACCCTTATACTCTGAACCGTTGAATTCTACGTTAGCGAGGCCACACGAAAGGGATCGGGAGACGCCACATGGAGGAGCAAAACGAGCGCGTGTTGAATCATGCTTGGCGTTACTTCGAGCTACACGCCAATCAGAGAATGTCGGTCTTTAACTTTTTCCTGGTTCTTTCAGCGCTAGTCGCCGCGGGACTCGCCGCCTCGTTCCAGGGAACTGGTCTCTTGCCGCCGATCGGCGCAGTGCTTGGTTCTACCCTCGCTCTCGTGTCCTTCACTTTCTGGAAACTTGACCAAAGGGTCTCGTTCCTCATCAAACATGCCGAGCAGGCGTTAGCGAGAAGCGAGAGCGCCTTGCCCGAGCCATCCGCGAGGCTCTTCTCCAACGAGCCCCCTCTAAGCGAGGACGCCCAATCTACAGGCCCTTTTTGGAAGCGGCAGTGGACCTACGGCCGCTCTTTCAGGCTCGTTTTCTGCACAATGGGTATTTTCGGTTTTCTCGGCGCAATTCTCTCACTCTGTCGCTCTTTCGGTTGGATGAAGTAGGATCATGGCTGGCCCGGGCGAGACGAGGGATCGGTTCGTCCTCGGCGTCGACCTGGACGGCGTCGGCGGCGATTTCTACGGTGGACTTCGCCTCATCGCTGCCGAATGGTTTGGCGTTCCACTCAACACACTTACTGAGAGCCCAAGCTATGGTCTACCCGAGTGGAACATCAGAACCGATCAGCAATACGAGGACCTTCACCGATTCGCCGTAACGCAGCGAAACCTCTTTCGGGACCTGCGACCAGTCGCCGGAGCACCGGCGACCTTGAGGCGGATCTCAGAGAAGAATATTCGGATCCGGGTTATTACTCACCGACTCTACATCAAGTATTTTCACGAAGAGGCGGTCACCCAGACGACGTCGTGGCTTGAGCATCACGGCATTCCCTACTGGGACCTTTGCTTTATGAAGGACAAAGCCGCGGTGGGTGCTGACCTGTACATTGAAGACTCCCCGTCCAACGTGAAGCGGCTTCGTGATGACGCCCACCCGACCATCGTGTTTACGAACTCGACCAATCGCGAGCTTGAATCTCCTCGAGCGGACTCCTGGGAAGATGTGGAGCGGCTCGTGGACGAGGCTCACAAGAAATGGAAGAAGGAACACCCCAAACGTCATATCGAAGGGCGGTAGACGTTGGCCCGCTAACATCGCATGCAGCCGTCGGACGCCAACATGTCTCCCTCACTTGCGGGCGTCCGCAGCTGATGCGTATCGTCAAGCGGACAAGAGCATGAATCTACGCGACGTTGCCAGCGCCATCTTCACGCTCACGGGCGTAGTGCTAGTTGTAACGCTAGGTCCGGCTTGTGACGCCGAGCTTAGGTTCGTAGAGGAGCAACTAGTCGACATTTCTGGGATTTCCGTCGTGCGTGTTTGGGGCAACGATGATCTCTTCGATACAGGCGAGGTGAATGCCCAGATCCTCCTCAGCGACGGCACCCCCGCCATGCTCTTCGGAATAGGCCTTGATTCGTTCGAAGGGCACTCGCGAGTATCGATCGCTCAGATTGGCTCGCTAAGTCCTTGGGTACAAAGCTACGTGTGCAGTCAAGGAACTCGCGACACGCAGGGCAGACCTCTCAAAATAGTCGTGACCTCAGGAGCGCTGGATGTTAGTAGGGCTAGTTTTGCGGCGCAGCAGCTTTCGGTGAGCTTCGAGAATGTCGGGGATGCACTCTCGCGTCAGGACGACTTGCGGGCAACCATCAGAGCCCTGCCGCGCTGTCCCAAACACAATGAGGTAGAGACGGCAGATGGACGCGAATACCGGTACTGCGTTCAGGATTGCCCGAGCGGAACATGTCAACAACATTGAGACACTCGCGAGCTGCATTTAGTGAGCCTCGATTAACTTTCGGCGACTGGTGATGTCCGCGTGGTCGACGTCTGCTTCGCTCGCGATCTCGTTGGGTGAAGCAGAAAAAGGGGGTACCCCAGGTATGGACGACGCCGAGAGAATGGCTCCTGCGGCATCCTGGAGCGTCGTTTTCTGCGGCGGCGGGTTGATCCAGGCCTGAGGAGGCAAAACGGGAGGTTGTGGCGTTCCGCGAACGAAGCGCTCGGGATGAGCACGCTGAGCCTCGAGAAGGATCTGGCGCCGAGCGGTGGTGAGTTGTTCGGCGCGACCGTAGTGAACGTCGGCCGGTGTCATAAGGCCGACCCCCGAGTGCCGGTGGTCATTGTTGTAGTAGTCGAAGAAACCGCGGCAGAACAGCCGGCTGTCTTGGATGGAACCAAAACGGCTGGGGAACTGAGGGCAATACTTGAGCGTTTTGAACTGAGACTCGGAGTAGGGATTGTCGTTCGAGACGTAGGGTCTGGAGTGGGTCTTGGTCACGCCGAGGTCTGCCAAGAGCAAAGCCACGGACTTGCTTCGCATCGAGCTGCCACGATCCGCGTGCATGGTGAGCTGGTCTGGTTCAATGTTTTGCTTGCGACAGCTCTCGGCGATGAGGCGTTTCGCGAGCTCGGCGCTTTCTCGGTGAGCCAGCATCCAGCCAACCACGTAGCGGGAGAAGATGTCGAGGATGACGTAGAGATAGTAGTAGGTCCACTTGACGGGGCCACGAAGCTTCGTGATATCCCACGACCAAACCTCGTTGGGCGCCTCGGCCAACAGCTCCGGCTTGGCGTAATTCGGATGGCGCAGTTGGTTCCGGCGCTCTCGGACCTCGCCGTACTTTTCCAAAATCCGATACATCGTGCGAATCGAGCAGAGGTAGATTCCCTCGTCCAGAAGCGTGGCCCACACCTGCGCGGGCGCCTTGTCGACGAAACGCTCACAGTGCAAGGCTCCGAGGACCTTCTCGCACTCGGTCTCGTCGAGGGCTCGGTGCGGCCGAGGACGACGCTTCGGTTTGGGCGTCACCAGCTGGCGCCTGCGATACAACGTGGAACGAGCCACACTCAGAGCCTCGCAGGCTTCCGCCGTCTGCCCAATCTGTCCCGCCAGCTCCTCGGCCGCCACAATCAGTCGTTCTCGTCGCTGTCGAGCGGATTCAGGGGGATCCCCAGCAGTTCGGAGGCTTTTTTTTGGATCTCCAACATCGTCTCCACTCGAGCCAGGCGACGTTGGAGCCGGGCGTTCTCGCGCTCGAGCTCCTTGACCCGTGGATCCTCTGCCTTCGCCTTCCGGCCTCGCTTTCTCGACGTCAACCCCGCCTTCGCGATCTCGTCACGTTGGCGGCGCCAACTCGATAGCTGCGACGAGTACAGGCCCTCTCGACGCAGAAGTGCCGCAATATCCCCGACACCCTTGCAGGCGTCGGCCTCGCGCACTAGCCGCAGCTTGTACTCCGCGGTAAAGCGTCGACGCTTCGCTTGCTCACTCACTTCCGTTTCCGGGACCCCCGCCGCATCGCGGCCGGCGGGATCTCCAGTCGCCCTACGGGCTCCTTCCGTTCCCGCCGGGGTCATTCTCTCAATCAATGAACTCATTGATGATCCTCCTCCGCCCTACACACTAATTTCAAGGGGCGAAGTGTCTCAAGGATGTTGGCACAGAGGGGAGTCGGCATTCATGTACGAGTGGTCCCGGCAACGCGCCAGACTGGATCGATCGTGAGCCGTGCCGCTAGATTCAAGGTGAGCAACCGGGAACATAGCTAACCAAACGTCCGGGGACATAGCTAACACTTTTCTCGGAGGGCAGGAGCCCCGGTAATTGTTTTGTTGGGTTCGTCGAAGCGGCCGAGCAGGGTGTCGTAGAAGAGAATGTTCCAGATGCCGTCGTTGACCTGCTCGAGTCCGATGTAATGACCGTTGAGTGCCTGAGAGAGGAATTGCTGCTTGGTGTGAAGCCGGAAGGTGCCGGCGTTGCTGACGCGCCGGACTTCGAGGTGGCCTGGATATTCGGGTGGAGCGATTCGTTCGGGGTAAGGACGTGTCGAAGATTTCCATCGCGAAGCGGGAGTTTCATCGTCGAGGGCTTCGTGAGGTCGAATCTCGTTGTAGGTTTTCCGGAAGCGCTTGAACATGCGTTGCTGGACGCTGAGGTCAGCACCGGGAGGTTGGGTGGCATCGGCTTTGAGAGTTTTGTGCAATCGCTCATGAGCGCCATTCTGCTGAGGATTTCCTGGGGTGATGCGTTGGTGGGTAATGCGGAGCTGAAGCCACCAAACGTTAAGGCGCGTGAGACCGTGAATGCCGGTGGAGGCAAAGGGAGAGCCGTTGTCACTGCGGATCGCGTCGGGGAGACCATGTTCTCGAAACAGTCGCAGAAAGTGGCTTCTGACGCCTCCGGTCTTCACATCCGGTAGACCATGGCAACAGAGCAGGTATCGGCTGAAGTGGTCGACGACGGTGAGAGGGTAGCAGTATTGGCCGTTGCGCATGAGGAATTGCCCTTTGAAATCCACGGTCCAGATCTGGTTGGGAGCGGTGGTGTTGAAGGGAGCCGCTCCAGGATGCTTCCAACGTCGGTGACGTCGCCGAGAACGGACGCGTCCATGGCGTTCGAGAATATCGAAGACGGTGCTGCGTGCAGGCAAGGCCCGGCCAGGGAAACGTTTCTGGAGTCGCTTCAAGATCTTTCGTGCGCCCCATCCGTAACGACCGTTCTCCTCGAGAATCAGCTCGACGAGCTCGTCAGGAGTCTGATGAGGGCAAGACCGCGGTGCACGACTATGGTCGTGAAGTCCACGGACTCCGCTCTGGCGGAAGCGGTCCAGCCACTTGTAGCCGGTGATTCGGCTGACGCCGTAGCGCAGACACAGCTCCGTCATCGTCCAGTGGCCACTTTCGAGGTCTTGAACAAAATGGTGTCGTTCGAGCATTGGATTGGTCTCCATCCAGGGCATTCCACTTCCCTCCATAGCGAGTTCGGAGGGAGTGTTAGCCATGTGCCCGGACACCTGTAAGCTATGTACCCCGGTTGTACCCAGGGGCCGCCTAACTCCTATCAGGCCCCCGTGTGTCAATAGCTAGATCTCTCCGCGAAGGCACGAGGGCGTACCTGTGAGGCTCTCGAAGGCTCGCTAGATTTGCTCTGACTTGGTTTCCATGAGCGGGTACGTTGAGCCGAAGCTCTGTACCAAACACCTATAGAGGCTCAGCCGTCGGGGCGTGAAGCGCTGAAGACTTCGTCGGCGACGGTGCAGGATGACCAGCGTCCTGCGGCACTAGAAACACATGGGTTCCCTCGTACCGTCCCAATCAAAAGGTACGACCTCGAGCGAACTCGGGTTCGTTAGAAACGGGATCGGGTGAGGGGCAGAGCCGCGGGAAAACACCTATCAGGCCCCCGTGTGTCAATAGCTAGATCTCTCCGCGAAGGCACGAGGGCGTACCTGTGAGGCTCTCGAAGGCTCGCTAGATTTGCTCTGACTTGGTTTCCATGAGCGGGTACGTTGAGCCGAAGCTCTGTACCAAACACCTATAGAGGCTCAGCCGTCGGGGCGTGAAGCGCTGAAGACTTCGTCGGCGACGGTGCAGGATGACCAGCGTCCTGCGGCACTAGAAACACATGGGTTCCCTCGTACCGTCCCAATCAAAAGGTACGACCTCGAGCGAACTCGGGTTCGTTAGAAACGGGATCGGGTGAGGGGCAGAGCCGCGGGAAAACACGAGCCCGCGAGCGAAAGTTGTTGGTCGGGGAGCAAGCGAGGCGCCAATCAACGCAAGGGGCTGCCGGGGCGTGTAACCACGATGCGGCTGGGTGCTCGAAGGGCACAGTTCGAAGGAAGGCATCGTTGAGGTCTTATCCATGGTTTGGCTCCAGTTAGACGACGGGCTTGCCCCGCTTGCTCCCCGTCACGCCATGCGAAAAGCTTCGATAGCGAAAGGTTTCTTGTTCTTCATCATGAAGTAGACGGCTCGGCCCAGCTTGTGGGCAAGGATGGAAAGGGACTTGGCCCTTCCATGTTTCTTCCGAAGCTTTTCGATGAAGCGCTGCGCGGGTGGGTTCGCGCGGAGAAAGAGTACGGCAGCTTCGGAGAAAGCCCACTTCAAGTGCACGTTTCCGATTTTTGCGCCGCCGGTTCCGAGTCTTTTTCCCGAGGAGCTTTTCTCGCACTTGACGAGTCGGGCGTAGGAGGCGAAGTTCTGAACGCGCTCGAAGCGGGCGATATCGTGAATCTCGTAGAGCATGGTCATGGCGAGGACCTTACCGACGCCGGGAATGGAGCGGAGTCTGAAGAAGTTACCCGGGTCATGGACTTTGGCCTTTCGTGTGAGAAACAGCTCGAGGTCCTTGATAAGAAAATCGTAGTGGCCAGCGAGCTCGATGTCGGAGGAAACGCTCTCAAAAACGGAGGGGTCGGAAAACTTTTCGGCGATACCCTCTCGATTGCATCGATAGTTGATGCGGGCTTTCGGTGTCGGAAGATTGTATTGGTGGTGCGTGTTCTGGATGTGAGCGAGGAGGTGGCCTCTTTGGCGTACCAACTTGAGTCGTCGACGAAGAAGATCTCGGGTGGAGCGCATCTCAGGAGGATAGACGTATGCCTGAGGAAACATGCCTCCCCGAAGCAGAGTTGCGATCTTGAGAGCATCGATGCGGTCGTTCTTGGCCTTGCCTCCGTGAATGGCTTTCATATAGAGAGCATGACCGAGAACGAAGTCGATGCCTTCTCGTGCACAGAGATCAGCCAGCCAGTACCAGGTGAAGATGCATTCCACCGCGACGGCGAGCTTCTCGCGGAACGGAGCGATCGCCTTCAAGAAAACATCGGGATCCGTGGGCAGGTCTCGATGCAGAAGGGCGTTTCCTTCTTGGTCGAGCACGCAGGTGTACATGTTTCGTGCGTGAAGGTCGATGCCACAGTAGTACTTATGGGTTACGTTATAGAATCTCATCAGGCTCTCTCCTTTCGAGGGTGGTTGATCTCTCCCTAGCGTACCCTCGATGCTGAGGGTACGCGGGAGGGGGCCTGTATGAGGATCACGCGGGTGCAACGGACGTGGCCACGCCACCTCGGCCGGCGTTATCATGGTCTTGTCAGCTGCTTGCTCATCGGCTCGCCGGCCACAAAGGTGGCCACGCCGCTGACCCGTCGCGTTATGCGGCTCAAAGAGCCCTAGCTCTGCCTGTCCAACTCGTCGAGTTCGCGCTGCAGTTTGCGGCTCCCGCGATGATTCAGCCACGCGACAAAAGCGAACAGAAACACCACAGCAGCGCTCGTTTTGGGTACAGACACCCAATTCCCCGGTGGATCCTCGATCGCACGGCCAGCCAGAAAGATCGACATACCCGGTACAAAGGGAGCCAGATACCACTTCCAGACGCTCGCGAGCGCATCCCGCTGACGCTCGAGCTGCCGCCTGTGCGAATCCAGCCAGGTCAAAGGAACTTCCCCCTGCGGCAACGTGCGAGCCGAGCCACGAACACGAAGCTGCCAAACGACATAGAGCGTGGCGGCAATGCACAGGGCACTCCCGAGCCTCATCAGCGGTGTCTCGAATACATAGATGGACGACGAAAATGCCACCACCACGAAGGCTGCGGCAATATACTCGATACAGTTCCGCCGCCGAATCCGACGATCCATCTTCTTGGCGCGAATTCGCAACTCCTCAAATGAGATCGGCTTGGTTTCCTCCAAGGGTTGGTTCCGCCACAGATTCCTGATGTCGTTGTCGGGACGTTCATCACTCACGACGTTTTTCCTCCCCGAATCGGCACGCCAGGGTCCTCTTGATGCGATGGACCCTGGTTGCCACGTTCCCCACTGAGAGGCCGGTCACCTCCGCAATCGATGTGGCATCAAAATCCTCGAGATAGAGCAACATCACCTGGCAATCTAGCGGCTTCAGTTCGCGTATGAGCGCGCGTAGACGGTCGAGGGCGTGACGTTTGCCGATGCTGAGTTCAAGGTCGCCGGAAGCGGAGACCTCAGTAATTTCGTCCAGCCGCTTCAAGCGCGACGCACTCCACCGCAGTTCACGGCGTATGTGAGAGGACGCGACGTTGTGTGCGACTCGGTAGACCCAGGTTCGCATCGAACAGCGGCCGTCGAACTTGGCAAGGCTCTGCCACAGCTCGAGATGGATCTCCTGGACAAGGTCTCGCCGCCGCTCTGCGTCCGACTCATACGCCCGGGCCAAGCGTAAGAGAGCGGGCCCATATGTGTCCGACGCCTCGCGGAAGCGCTCGTCGCGCTGGGCATCCTTGTCTGGAAGGCTTCCGATTCGTGCCCGCACCGCCATCAAACCGGTCAACTCCTCCTACTAATGATAGTCGTGCGAGATCAAAGTTTCTTACAACCGCCTTGCAAATGCCGGCGGGGCAACTGCCTACGATGGGGCGTCGTGAGCGCGGCGCTATCTAGCTTCAAATGCTTCATCATCTTGGGAGAGCTGCAAACCCTTCCAGGGCGTCGCACCGCATGACAAGGGCTTGCAGCAGACAACGGCCAGCGGTGTCAAAACGATCCGTGTTACTGTTCTGGCGGTGGGGCGCTGCAGTCCCATCGTTGGCGATCAGCGCTGGCCGCTGCAGGCTGAAGCCCAGTCCGTTAGATGCCCAAGCTCACTCGGCCAAGTAGACGAGTTATCATCATGCTGGGATGGACAAGTAGCTCATCTCACTTTCCCGAGCGGTAGCGGGGTTACCTACTGATGCGCGACCTGCACCAGGCGCTTCGGCGTCTGGGAAAGACGCCGGGATTCGTCGTCGCATTCCTCGCGGCCCGTGCTCTGTCCGCCCAGCTGTACGAAATCGCGCCCACCGACCCCGCGACGTACGCTGGAGTGAGTGTGCTCGTTTCGATCGTCGCGTTCGTCGCCTGCTACCTCCCCGCACGCCGCGCCGCGCACGTCGATCCGACGGTCGCGCTGCGACATGATTGACGCCGCCAGGACCAGGAAAACGCAGGGTTCCATTTGCTGGGCCTCTGTCGGGCGAGGTGATTCGTGCGCTGAGTGCGCCCGCCTGTTCTGGTCGCAGGGCATACCGTTGCCCACCCGGCCCTCGATGGGACCCACCAGAGAGGGGGCTGACGGAAAGCAAAACGAATATCGCCCATGGTTACGCCACCTCAATGACGAGCCCGCCCGCGATCATCGGGCGATCACATATCAGCGAGATTCTCGCGCGCGGCGTACAGGCGAACGTTCACGTAGGCAAGCATCGCGGCGAGCGCGTACAGGACGGTCGCCGCGGCGGGGTAGGACATCGAGAGCTGCTGCCGAAGCTCCGGCCACAGCCACGGTGACAAGACGAGCGTCGAGGCGCCGAGCGCGATCGCGACCGATGCTCCGGTCGCCACCCAAGCGAGGGTGGGTGCTCGGATCTTGAGCGCTTCCGCTTCTGGGGCGAGGTACACCCACCCGAGAAGGAACACCAGTCCCGCCCCGTTTGCGGTGCAAAAAAACATGATGGCTTCGAGAGTCATCTCCCAGACGGTGAACGTCGACCCGGCGGCCGACGCGTCGAGAGAGCCTGCTGCGGCGATGAGCGTCCAGAGGCCGATACCGAGCGCGAGCCCGGTCAGCTGGAACAAGATCGGCGCCGCCATGCGCGCCAAGGCCGCTTGGGCGCGGCTGACGGGAAGCGTGCTGTGAAGCTCGAATCGCCGCTCGCTGTCCGACTCCCAGAGAACGATGACGTGAAGCAACAACCCGGCGAGCAGCAACGTGGCAGGAAACAGGAGGTAGCCCACGTCGGGGAGAACCTGCTGAGCAAACCTCGTGACACCGGGACTCTCGAACACGAACAGAGCGTTCGCCGCGGCGGCGACCGCGACCGCTCCCAAATAGAACGCGCACGCACGCAGGCGGTGGTAGCGCAACTCCGCAAGGATGAGTTTCCACATTACTGTTTGCCTCCTAACTCCGGGGCTGTCTCAAGATCTCGAGCGCGATCTCCTCGATGCTCATGGGCGATGCTTCGATGTCCAGGGCGCCTTCACGTCGGAGCTGGGCGAGCGCTCCTTCCGCGTCGTGGCTCGCGATCTCGGCGTCGCCGGTAGAATCCGGTAAGCGGTACGAAATCCGCCGCCACACGTCGAGCAGGTCGACGGGCGAGCCTCGTGCGATGACCTTTCCCTCGTTGAGAACGGCGAGCTCGTCCGCGAGCCGCGACACGTCGGAGAGCATATGAGTTGCCAAAACGACCGCGTTTTGGTCGTCTTCCTGGCGCTCTCTGAGGATGTCGAAGAGCTCCGCTCGCGCCATCGGATCGAGCCCTTCCGTCGGCTCGTCGAGCAGGAGGAGCTCCGGTCGGTGCGAGAGCGCCGCAACGAGTCCGAGCTTCGATAATCCGCCCTTCGACAGGTGCGCCACGCGCTCGTCGAGCGGAAGCTCGAGGCGGCGGGCGAGCTCGGTCGCGTCGTCGTGCGACCATCCGTCGAAAAAGCGGGACACGATGCGGAGGTTCTCGGATACGGTCCTGCGGCGGTAGAAGCCGTAGCGACCGGACACGAATACGGGTTTGTCGCACCGGAGCTCGACGCTCCCCGATTGGACGGTCGTGACTCCCGCAATGCAGCGGAGAAGGGTGGACTTCCCGGCGCCATTGGCGCCGAGCACCACGAGCACGCGGCCAGGCTCGAGCTCGAGGGAGAGCGGTCCGAGCTGGAATCGAGGGTAGCGACGGACGACGTTGTCGAGACGAACGAGTGGATGGCTCGTGTTCACGTTCATCGCCGACCTCCTTTAGTCAAGACGTCTTTGAAAACCCGCCGCATCTGTTCCGCGGAGAGCCCATCCGCGAGCGCCTGGTTCGTCGCCTCCGACAAACGTCGCTCCAATCGGGCCTCGCCCAGTCGGGTCTTGTGCTTCGGCGTCAACTTGCTCACAAAGAACCCCTTACCGCGCCGGGCGTGGATCAAGCCCTCTCGCTCCAAATCGTCGTAGGCGCGTTGTACTGTGATGACACTGACCCGTTGCTCGCGGGCGAGCCGGCGAATGGACGGGAGCGCTTGTTCTCCGTCGAGCTCGCCCCGCAGAATCGCGGCCCTCAGCTGCGTCGTGAGTTGACGGTGCAACGGCTCATCCGACGTCTCTTTCAGCGAAAGCCGGAGTCCGTTATTGGTGTACATATTAAATATATACACTAAGACATTAAATATATACACTAAGACAGAGAAAGGGTCAACCGAAACCTCGCTGCGTTCGGCGTGCGATAAACTCGGGGCCGTTTTGCGCGCGCTGTGGTCGGAGTTCGGTTCGGAGCCCATCGTAGATCGGCCAAGGACCGTTCCGGGAAAACTTCCTTGGCTAGCAATCGGCTAGCAAATCATGGTTCACCACAAATGTACGCTCTTTAGATTGTCGAGCTAACAGATTGTGGTGCCGAAGGGGGAACTCGACAGGCCTAGTGTTACGGTGTCCTATGAGGGATAGGAAAAATCATGGCTCCGGGGCCGCGTGCTCGTCCCAATTCTTTCAGCGTGCATGAGAGAAGGCTCTATTTCAGTACCTCGTGGAGCATAGCAAAAGCCCAAGAGCGGCAGAAGCGACGTGTGGCTAATCCTTCAGGGAAGCAGAAGGTGAGTGACGCTCCGATTCCGCTCTCCCTGGAAGGAAGGCCGCCGTAGCCTTGTGCGCGGGCGATTTGTCTCAACGAAAATGCCTCTCCTGCGGTATATCTAACTAGAAGGCATGTTGAGCGACGTGGCATTCGGTCCGGTGGACGAGCAAGCTGAGGAACGGGAAAGCGTCATCGCCCGGGCGAAGGTCGGCGATCACGGCGCCTTCGAGTTGCTGGTTCGCCGTCACGAGCGGCAGGTTTTGTCGACCGCGCTTCGGCTCCTGGGCAACCGCGAGGACGCAAAAGATGCGGCTCAATCTGTTTTCCTGCGCTTGTTCCGATATCTGCGTTGCTTCGAGGAAGGCCGCGAGCTCGCGCCCTGGCTCTACCGGATGACCGTCAACGTCTGCCATGACATTCAGAAGAAGAAGCGTTACTCGAGCTTCGTGTCCCTCGACGATGTCGAAGAACCATCGTCCGCGGAGCGGGAGCCGGGAGCTCAGCTGGACGACGCGAGAATCATGGAGGCGGCTCTAGGAAAGCTGACGTCCACCGAGCGTGCGGCCATCGTCCTGCGCGATCTTCAGGGATTGACGACGCGCGAGGTTGCCGGAGCTCTCGGCTCCTCCGAGACCACGATTCGTTCCCATATCAGCCGGGCCCGCGTGAAGCTGAAGGCCTATCGCGACCGCGCGCTGGGGAGGACGCCCGCATGAACTGTGACAAAGAGCGACTTGCCCTCTACCTCGAGGGCGACCTCGATCCTACCGAGGCTGGGGCGCTCGAGCAGCATCTGTCCGAGTGCGAGGACTGCCAGTCGTATCTCGACGAACTACGGGAGTCGCAGGAGGCCCTCTTTCAGCTGCGCGGAGAGGTGTTCCCATCTTCCGATCTCGATGACGTGCGTACTCGCGTTCTGGATGACGTGGCTCGGTGGGCGCCGGGTGTCATATGGTGGCCGGCAGCGGCCATCTTGCTCGTTGCTCTGGGGGCGGCTTACTGGCTCTCGTTCCCGGGGGCCACGGAGCCGGACCCGGAGCCGGTTGCGCGCGAGACGGTGCCCGAAATCGAGGAAGAGACGATCGATCCGGAGGCCGCGGCCGCGCCTGCAGCGATTGCGGTGGCCGAACCCGAGGAAGAGCCCGAGGCGGTCGCGGTCGTCGCGGACCTCACCGTACCCGAGCCGAGAGAGCCGTTGACGCTTCACTTGCTGACCGACGACCCGGACATCGTCATCATGTGGCTCGTAGATTGATTGGAGGACATCATGCGAACGTTTCTCATCGTCTGGATGCTTGCCGTTTCCGTTTCGCTTTTAGCACAGGAGCCGGGCGAGCCGGCTGAGCAGCCCCAGGAAGTAGTCCGAAAGGTCATCAGGGTCGAGCACGCCGACGTGGAGCAACTGCAGTCCGTACTGGGTGTTTTCGGTGTCCCGATGAGCTACGACGTGGAGCTCGGAGTCATCGCCGTTCGGGGCAGAGCGGATATGGTTGCGTTGCTCGAGGAGGCCATTCGGCGACTCGACGTGCCTCCGCCTCCTCAAAAGAACGTCGAGCTCACCGCGTATCTCCTCCTGGCTCGCAAGACACCGAACGGTGATGATCTGCTCGAAGAGCTGGCGGGAGTACGTCGCGAGGTGGAAAAGCTTCTCGGCTATCGCTCCTTCGAGCTCTGGGACGCGGTCGTACTGCGCACCCGAGAGGGCGGTGAGGGTGTCGTCAGGGCGGTCAGCGATCTCTACGACCTGCAGGTCCGGGAAATTCGCGTATCGAAGGGCGACGGCGGTCCGGTGATCCGTCTCGACGGCTTGGCCGTCCATGTGACCAACCAGTTGGACAGCGAGAAGCCCGGCGCATCGTTTCGAACCGACGTGGAGGTCCCCGAGGGAAAGAAAGTCGTTGTGGGCAAGGCCAACATGGGTGGCTCCGACGCGGCGCTCATCGTCGTGATCACGGCGCGTCTGGTGAGCTGATGGGAGCCCGCCCAGGACTCGAAACAGGATCCCCGGTTTCGTATGTATTACGATCACAGAATAACGGGGGTCAAAAATGAAAACTGTCTGGCTCGCCGCGGCCATCGGCCTTGCACACACGCTCGCCGGCCCCATCGCTTGCCGGCAAGCCAGCGATCCCGCTGACCCAAGCATCGTGATTGGGCCGGAAGTTCACGTCACCGGCGGCACCGCACGTTTCTCACACGCTTTGAGCAGACCGCCCATCAGCTTCTCGCGATCGAATCGCTCCCGCCGACCGTCCTTTTTGACGACGCGGTAGTCGATGCGATCGATGCGCTCGTAACTGGTAAATCGACGACCACACTTCAAAACACTGGCGGCGCCGGCGAATGGCTTCGCCTTCCTTGCTTTCTCTCGAATCGACGACCTTGTCTGCCGAATGGCCACAAAACGGACACTTCACGTGATTCGCTGCTCCTATTTAGGTCTCGTCATCTTCGTCTTGGGGTTGGGTTATCGTCTTCACCTGGCGGAAGCTCATCCCTGCCCTCGGAAACAACACCAGACCGAGCAGGACGACGGGAACGAACGCAATCGCATGATTGACGAGAGACCCGGCTTTCGCAAGGCTCTCCGGAATCGCAAACAGAGACGTCAGCGCCAATGCACTCATGTAATGGTAGCCTCCAACAGCGCCAGGCGTGGGGACCAGAACACCGAGACTAAGAAACCCGATCACGAGGAACATTGCCATGACCGAAAACTCGATCCCGAGGCTTCGGGCACCCAACCAATATGCCGTGCCGATACAAAACCACAGCAGAATCGAAAGGATCGTCGATTTCAGAAGGCTCTTGCCGTCCTTCAGCACACCGAGTCCCGCTGTGAACATCTCGGTGAATCTCGCCACGGCGCGGCCCATTCTCTCCGGAAGCATGCGACAAAGGTGCTCCACCCACGAAATCGTTCTCGTCGGGAAACGAGCGAACAGGTACAAGACCCCGAACAGCCCGCTGGCCCCGGCGATCCCCACGAGGCCGCCCCACTTCAGGGCTTGCATTACCTGCACGTTCGAACGCCCGGGTGGGATGACGAGAATCGAAGCGGCGACGAGCAGAACGATCGTGCCCAAATCCAAGACGCGCTCCAGAAAGATGGTCGCGAACGAGCTCGACGCGGAAAATCCTGCTTTCCTTGCCAGGAGGTACGGCCGAATAATCTCGCCAAGACGGCCCGGCGGAACGAGAACGTTCACCATGAAGCCGATCACGGTGTACACGAAGCAGTCCCACAAGCCGGGGCGTCCCAGGGGCGAGAGCAAGACCTGCCACCGCAGGGCGCGTACGAAGTAATTCGCGTAAGTCGCGACGACAGCCAGGAGGATGAACCACGGATTCGCGTTCCAGACACTATCGCGGATCGCCGCGAGGTCCGTTCCCCGGAAGAAAAGCCACAGGAGACCGACGGCGAGCGCGGCCCCAATCACGGTCTGCGTTGTCGCAGACGATAGCTTGGGCCGGGTCGACACTATATCTAAGGAGTAAAGAGGCCGACCGCTGTCCTCATCGACCTACGGGAGTCAAGATTTACTAGAATGGAGGCCGAAAGTCAACCGACGCGGTCACTTAGGAGAATCCGCGACGACCGGTAGTTGCCAGGTCTGACCGCGCCATCTGCCCAACAATCGGTGCAACGGACGAGCGGTGATATGTTCTTTCGGATACACAGACTTATGACGAGCGCCGCTCGCAGCTGAGCGTATCGGTTGGGCGACTGAGTTCGGCAACCCTCACTAGGGCGGCACTTCGTGACTCCACCCTTGCCAGAGGGTCGGGAACACAGGCGCGGCGTCTGCGTCGGAGATACAATCAAGTGATGGAAAATCTGGCGCTGAATCTGCGTCATGCGGCACGCCGCCTGCTGAAATCGAAGGGCTATGCGATCGCGGCGGTGATGTCTCTCGCCCTCGGCATCGGGGCGAACACCGCCGTGTTCACGGCCGTCAATCGCATCTTCCTCACGCCGTTTCCGGTGGACCGGACCCTCGGAGCTGGTGTCGCTGGTGACGCTCTTCGGCGAGCGTCCCGGAACGGGTACCTCTTATCCGAACTACGTGGACTTTCGCACGCAGGCCCGATCGTTCTCGGACCTCATCGCGTTCGAGAGGTTCGTAGCGAATCTCGGAGGTGGCCTGGACACCAAGCGGGTGCTCGTGACGCCGGTCTCGGACAACTACTTCGACGCTCTTGGCGTCGCCCCGAGCGACGGTCGCGGGTTCGCACGGGGCGAGGAAGCGCCGGTTGCGGTGATGAGCCACTCCTTGGCGCAACGCGTTGGCGCGGGCGTCGGAGACGTGGTGCGACTGAACTCTCGAGCGTTTACTGTCGTCGGCATCGCGCCCAAGGGTTTCGGGGGGCTCTCGCTTGTGTTCGTGACCGATGTGTGGGTGCCACTCGACGCACGGCACGGGATCGTGCCGCCCGCTCTCGACGGCTCGCTAGAGCATCGCGAAGAGTCGGTCCTTTCGGTCGTCGGTTACCTCGACGAGGGTGTGACGCTCGAGCAGGCCCGCTCCGAGATCGCTGTGATCGCCCGGCAGCTCGAGGAGGCCTATCCGGAGGCGAATCGGAATCGTGGAGCTACCATCGAGCCTTTCACCACCATACTGCGTGGCCTTCCGAACGCGTCGCTAGCGTTTGGCCTGATCGCGGCGATGGCCGGCATCGTTCTTCTGATCGGTTGCGCGAACGTGGCCAACTTCATGCTGGCCAGGAGCTGGTCCCGGCGACACGAGACATCGGTTCGGCTGGCGCTCGGCTCCGGGAAGGCTCGCCTGGCGCAACAGGTGCTCTCGGAGTCGCTTCTCGTGAGCCTGCTCGCTGGCCTGGTGGGCTTGCCGATGTTGCGGCTGGGCCCGGCGTTTCTGGAGCTGGCGCGACCAGGAATCCCCATTCCAGTGCAACTCGACTTGTCGCCGGACGTTCGCGTCTATGGCTTCGCGTTATTCCTGGCCGTGGTGGCGAGCCTTCTGGTGGGTCTCGTACCAGTGCTCCGCCTGAGCGCGACGGATCCGGTCGCCCACCTCCGCTCTGGCGCGGCCTCGACGATCGAGCCCGCTCGTTTGTGGTCCCTCCGTTTCGTTCTCGTTGCTGGACAGATCGCGCGCGGCCTCGTCTGCGTCATCGTCTCGGCGCTTTTCGCACGTAGCCTGTCCGTCCAGCTCGCCTCCGACCTCGGCTTCGAGCCGGAGGGCGTGATCGCCGCGTCGCTGGACCTGCCGGATGGACGCTACGACGACGAAACGGGTCCGGCGTTCTCCCGACGGCTCACCGAGCGACTCGAGTCGATACCGGGAGTCATGTCCGCGAGTGTCGCCACGCACATCCCCTTCTGGGACGACTACAACCTTGGTGCCGGTCGGATCTACGCGGAGGGCCGACCACCCGATGATCCGACCCGCGCCCCAGGAGCGGTCAAGGCGTTCGTGAGTCCGGGCTTCTTCGAGACGCTACAACTCCCTTTGACGCGGGGTCGGGGCATTGTCTCGACCGATCGGCACGGGAGCGCTCCCGTCGCAGTGATCAGCGAGTCCCTTTCCACCGCTTTGTTTCCAGACGCGAACCCGCTCGGCAAGAGCTTGGTCTTTCAGGGATTTCAGTACATTGCCTTCCACAGCTCGGGCACGGAGCGGATCGTCTATCGGGTCGTGGGTGTCGCCGCCGACGCCAAACATTTCCAGGTGGGGCGGCGGCCCCCCCCCCTTCCTCTATGTACCACTGAGCCAGGAATTCTCGCCGAGCCTGAGCGTGCTTGTTCGAACCGGGAGCGCGGGCGGCGCCACGCCGCGCATGGTGGCGCGAGAGATCGAAGCCCTCGATCCCGAGCTGCCCATCTTCAACATGAAGCGGCTTCCCGACATCGTGCTGCAGTCGCTCTTCTTTCTGCGGGCCGGCTCGGCGCTGTTGAGCTTTTTTTGGCTGGATGGCGGCCTTTCTCGCCGCGGTCGGGATCTACAGCGTGGTCGCGTACTTCGCTTCGCATCGGACCTACGAAGTGGGGCTTCGAATGGCGCTCGGGGCGAGCTCTCGAGACATAGTGAGGCTCATTCTGCGCGAAGCGAGGGTGTACGGTGCGGTCGGAATGATGGCTGGCTTCGCCGCCGCGTTCGGGCTCGGCCGCGTCCTGAGCTCGCTTCTCGCCGGCGTGAGTCCTGCCGACCCGCTGTCCTATGCCGGCGCGGGGCTGCTGCTCCTGATGGTCGTTGGCGGCGCCGCTCTGGTGCCAGCGCTTCGCGCGGCGCGGGTCGAGCCCTCCGTAGCCCTGAGACATGAGTAGGTGTCCGAGCTGGTGGGCAAAGTTCTTTCGCTCTTCAAGATCCTCCCGAGCAGACACGAATCACCGCCGGCGTGTCTCGCCGACGCGCTCGAGGTGAGCCTGGTAGAGCTGTTGACGTGAAGCCACGAGAAATGGAATCGAAGCGAACGCACCAATCGCGTTCCCGAAAGGTCAAGGAGCTCCTCGGGCACAACGATGTCTCCACGACGATGATCTACACCCACGTGCTCCAGCGAGGCCCCCGGGGCGTTCTTAGCCCTGCCGACCAGCTACTCGACAACTGACCACCGATCTTTCTCGCCCTCCCCACGGACCCTCTTGCAGTTCGTCCGGCTCACCCGGTCGCCACGCACGGCGGAAGGCGACCCGAACGTCAGCGGCCCACTAGGCATACCCATATTCGTGCCGTCGACTATCGATATTCATCGCGCCTAGTCGGAATACCCTATACTCTGAACCGTTGACTTCTACGTTACCCCGTCGTCGATGCTTCTGCCAGACGTTTCAGTATTCGACGACGATCGCGCTATTGCTGGGTTGGATAAGACCGCAGCAGTCTTCTCATCTCGTCCGACTCCCGCGGTTCGTTCTCGCTCTCTTGCACGCCGTCCTCGAACCAGCGATGCAACCAGGACAGTCCGACAGGTCCTATGTAAAGGTCCTCCCGGTCGTAGACGTCGTCGCGCAGTACTGACTCCAGCGATTCGAACGCATACCCGCGACGCTGCAGAAGGCCCAGGACTTTGTCGATGTGATCCGCATTCAACGCATTGACATGCAACAGCAGTACGTGCGGAATGTCTCTTCCGAACCGTTTTGTGGATAAATTCTCGTAGTAGGCGACGCTCTCTTCCAGATGCCTCAGGTAACCATGGACGACTGTTGACATCATCGCTTCATCATCGCTGGCCAATGCTCGGGCGTACACCGTCGCATATACCCACTCTTGGTTGTCCATGGTGACAACACCTTGGGAGTAGCCCCGCTCCTTCAAGAACGACACGACTTGACGTTGCTTCCGTGCTTCATCGCCAGCATGCAGCAAGGGGTAACGAAAATAACGCAGCGTCCCACCGCGAGCCGTCAGCACCCGGCGTAGGGCAGTCTCGCCGCGAATGATGTCTTGGGTATAGTCCTCCACGGACAGATCATTCAAGTCTCGATGCGAGTAAGTATGATTCCCAAGCTCTGCACCGGCGTCGATCCACTTCTCAAGGACTGTGTCCAGTGCAGCGTCATCCAACTCGTCGCACAATCTGCCTTCCGATACGAAAGCAGTCGTAGGCCAGTCGTTCTTAGGGAAGGGCGCCAACAACCGGGTTGACACTGAAAGCAGTGCGGCGGCATTGCACCGCTGGTCGTCTGTAAGAGCTGCACCGGGAAGGTCGTCGAACGTGATCGCCACGAGACGCGCCGCTGGCTCCTCCGCACCCACCGCTGTTGAGACGACGCTATACGACATCGCTAACGCGCCGAACAGCGCCGTCACTGTGAGTCGGAAGAATGGCCGGGCCCGTGGGCGATCTGAGAATCGGCTCCAATCGTATGCCATGTGATTGAATCTACGTGGATGCTCTCTTGCGTGCAAACTCCGCGTCACCGGAATCCACGCAGCGGGATAACAGCCCGTGCAGCCGTCGGACGCCACCATAGCTTCCTTGATTGCCAGCGTCCGCAGTTGACGTCGGACGTGAAAGCGTCACACGAGGATTAATCCCCACGATCTTTGACGTAGCGCGAATCACCTGGTTCCAGGCGATCGGGCTTCTGATTCTGGCCCGCATCCTCGTCGGTGGCAGGGGCAGGAGCGGTTTCGGCTGGCACCGGGGTAGCCACTGGCGCAAGCGTTGGGAATCCAGGATGGCGAATATGAGCCCGGAAGAGCGGAAGAAATGGAAGGAAGAGGTGGGACGCCACATGTGCTGGGGTGACACCAATGACATGGGCGAAGGGCAGGCGGAAGAAGACGGTCCGATAGAAGCCAAGACCGAAGCGTAGGCCGATCTGGATGTTCGCGACAAACGCAAGATCGCAGCCTGGTTCTGCACGAAGCCTACCATACTAAGGAAATCTGCGTCCCTATCTAGTGAATGCCGCGCTCTGAAGCGCGGAGATGGAGCTGCGAGGGTCGGACAATGAGACGGTCTTTGTCAGTTGTGTTTTTCTGGATGGTCTCGTTTCACGTCGCCCTTCTCGCATGGCCCACCGAGCTCGCTGAGGCAAATTCTCGCAACAGCCAGGAAACGACAAGCCCCCCTTGTGATGAGACTTGCGCCTGCGCATTTGAGCTCACGCCGCGCATGAAAACGTGGGTCCGGCGAGCGGTCCCAACGGCTGCTAAGCCTGAGTACCGTCTACGGCGCCTGTTCGAAATGTTGCTTCGGCGCGACGGACTCAACCTGAAGCAGAAAGCTGGCCATACCGCGACAGCATCGGAGGCGTTCGTTACGAGGCGCGCTAATTGTGCGGCTTTCGCGTTCCTTTTTGTATCGCTCGCGCGTGAGGTGGGAGTGCCTGCCTACTTCGTAGCCACTCGTAGGGACGAGCGGACGACGCGGGACGGTAACACGCAGCGCACGGAACGTCATATGGCGGCGGCCTACGGCCCGTTATCCAATCCGACAGTCATCGACTTCGGCGGTTTTGCGAAGGGACGCAGCGGCGATTACGTTTTTGTCTCCGATCGAACCGCTGCCGCGATCTTCTGTTCCAATCGGGGAGTGGAGGAGCTCCTCGATGGTCAAAGCCGTCCGGCTTTGAGATGGCTCCAAACGGCGGTTCGCGTCGACCCTAAGGTGGGTGACTCTTGGCTCAACCTCGGCGTCGCGCTCAGGACCGCTGGGGATTTCGATGGTGCGGAACGAGCTTACGCCCGCGCTCTCAGCATGAATCCCGACTTCTTGGCCGCCCGTAACAATTTGCACTACCTGAACCACTTACGGAGGCAGTCCCCCTCGGGGGAGACGCCCCCTTCTGCGGGCGTCCGCTAGATCGGACTTCAGCGCTCGTGAGAAGTGACCCGGGTGTGCACGGGAAGATTGACCCGGGTCAGAAGTGAAGTGTTTGTTCGATGTCGAGTACGTGAAGTAGTTGGGCGAAGCTGATGGGTGGCCCATCGAAGCGGAAAGCGTCCGTGTTGGTTCTGTAGGAAGTCCTTCCTCCCTCAGCCGCGAGTAGTCGCGGTGCCAAAGCCGGCCCGAAGTCCCACTCGACCCGGTGGCTCTCCGACCCGTGAGCGAAACGTGCGTAGGCGTCCTCGCTACGTTTATCAAGATATCGACCGACCTCCCGCTCGCATGTAGATATCAGTATCCTGGCCCGCTCAAAACCCGTTGACTCGTGTCGCGTTGATGGCTCCCTCCCTCGCTCGGCGACTGTGTATGTAGCAGGCCTGCAAGGAGATCCTATACTCTTCCCGTACACATCTAGTTAGCCCGACGGTAATTATGAAAACATCGCCCGAAGCCAAAGTACGTGAACTATATGAGGAGTGGGCCGATTCTTACACGGAAATGATGGACACCGAGATTGACCTCCCAGTGTACTCCGACACCTTAGGGCGACTGGCTGAGCGCATTGCCGATGCCGCGAGCCCAGTGATTGACACCTCATGTGGACCGGGGCATATGCTGGCTAGGTTTCACGAGCGCCACGATCCTAAGCGCACTCTCTTGGGCATTGACTTGTCACCACGCATGGTTGCGATTGCCCGTTCCAGACTTGGTACGATCGCAAGAATAATGATTGGCGACATGTGTGACTTGAGGCCAGTCGAGTCTGGCTCCTCCGCAGCTGTCTTGAGCTTTTTTGCGATTCACCATATCGGTCCGAGGGAGATTGTCGCTGCAACCAAGGAATGGCACCGTGTATTGCGACCCGGAGGGCAACTAGTAGTCGCCGCTTGGGAGGGAACTGGTCCCATCGACTATGGGGACAAGTCCGATGTCGTGGCGCTCAGATACAGCAGAGAGGAGGTCGTTGCTTGGGCGCGGGCAGCCGGCTTTGTCGTAGACCGATGCGTTGTTGAACCCGTGGAAGGAATGCCTATGAAGGCCGTCTACTTGGAAGGAACTAAGGATGCGGTCTAACCAAAGCATGCAACGGTCGACCGCCATTCCATACTGTCTTCTAGGGTCGCGGCCGCCGCCGTTCGCCGGACAAGGGTTGGTGTGCTACGAGGCGATCGCACGTTCACGTGTGACGGTGTCGGATGAGTGCAGGTGATTTCAGATGTCCCGACTACATCAATTCAGCGATGGCATTGGAGGGCCTCTGGGATGATCACGCTCAGCTGTGGCTGATCGTTCCGCTCCGAGACGTCGTGGAGCAAAATCGCGCCGGAGAGCGATTCCTTGTCGTAGGCCGTCCAGGTGTTGACGGGATCGAGTTCGGGTACAGACACACCCGAGAGGGATTCTGGGCGTATCATCCTACGCGCGATGACTACCAGTTCTTAGCAACGGACTTGCCGTCCTTTCTCCAAGGCTGGCAGTCCGGCGCCATCACGGTATAAATGCGGCCCTCAACAAACTATCGGGACGTGCTGCCTGACTCCGTGGTTTCATGACGTGGCATGTGACAGCACATGGTTGATCAGCCGGCGGTCTGCATCTCTATCGGTTCTCGTGTTTCAACCGACCTAGGCTAAGTACGGAGGGCCACCCAACAACGGGGTCGAGCGGGTCGTGGCCTTTGGCTTCGTTGACGAGTGTGTCGAACCAGGCCACCCAACATCCACTGGAGCAGACGGCCTGGCGGGCCGACTGCTTCATCGGAACGAAAGAGTTAGAATGCTCGAGTCTCACGTCGCCGGGCCGCAGCTCAGTGGCGACGTTAGATGCACCTTGAACTCCGTTGCTAGCCGAAACGCCTATCAATAAGGGACCGGAGGATGTCCGGATCGGCGCGTTCGTTCACCCGGCCACCGCGCGATGTTTTGAAGGTGAACTCTCGCAAGAGGAGCTGGAGCTCGTCTTGAGAAGGTTCGCGAGTTCGCAGAGTTTGAAGAATGAGTCCCGTGCGTGCGTCATTCTTGGCTATGGCAGTCAGAGGGAGGCGTTGTACCGCGAATTGGCGCAGCTCGAAGGAATAGAACTTGTTTGGCACGCGAACTTTGGTCCGTGGTGGATGACGCCTCTGCTGTGGTTGGCCGCGTCTCATGGTGGCCTCTTCACAATCAACCGTCCTGAAGTCGTCCCCGACGTATTCATCCGTCTCTCATGCCAAGCCATGGTCGAGATGTACTCCTTCGCCTACGGTCTGAGAGAAGAGGTGGAAGCTCACGTCCGTCGCCACGCCCGGCGGAGCGAAATTGGTACCGTTGTCGGTCGTGATCCTGGTTACCTCTGTCTCGGAGTGGACGGAGACAACTACGATGTCCCTTCTGGCATTTTCGGCTGGTGCACCTTCGGTGAACAGTGTCCACCAGATTTATCTGCTCCTGTCACAAGCGTCGATCCGTAGCCTGTGCTTCGGGCATCCGGGTACAACGGACCTGGCCTTCCCTTGCGGGCCGGCGTATCATTATCGGTACGTTTTCTGGTCATCGACCCGCCGCCGACCAACGGTGGCCACGCCGCTGACCCGCACGTTATGTTGACCATACGTGAGCTTGGACTTGGAAACACATTCTGGGATGCAGCCTGGTGAGCTCG
Source organism: Candidatus Marinacidobacterales bacterium (assembly GCA_965247365.1). Lineage (GTDB taxonomy): Bacteria > Acidobacteriota > Vicinamibacteria > Marinacidobacterales > SMYC01 > CBDFHB01. The sequence goes on along the minus strand of CBDFHB010000002.1, from coordinate 4,546,311 downwards.
GCCTCTCGCAGGACGAGTGCTTGAGGTTGCGACGTCACGACTGGATCTACGTAGCTGGGGCACTGCCGTTCGTCCTCCTCGCACTGGCAGGATCCGAATACGGAGCATTCTGGATATACGTTGTTCCGGCCATCCTCTGTGGCGGACAATTCTTCTTCCCCTCCAGGCCCGGCTTGGCTTTCCTGACTGCGCTGTATGTTCTAGGCGCCGTTGTTTGCGCCGCGTTGGTGCTGGTCGACACGTGGCGATTCGCTACAGGCAAGCCTCTCAGTGTGTTTGTCGACGCTGACGATTCAGCGATGTTCCTTCTCTTTCTTGCGTTCCTGGTGATGACGGCGGAATTACTCAGACGTCGCTGGCGCTCTCAAGCGTCACCTGGAGACTCAAATGTGGAGGCCACATAACAAGTCGCTTCAACGGACGAGCGGCGATATGTTTTTTCGAACGTTGAGACTCAGGGCGAGCGCCGCTCGCTGCTGAGCTTTTCGTTATCCGTATCTGGTCACTAGGAGAATCTTTCCGTGCCGGCTCCGCTGAACACCGTAAGCAGTCGTGAGCTATCGGCGTTTGCGCATGACGCAGGCTACCATCTTGAAGAGGGGGGTCTTCTCCGTGTTGCGAAGGTCACGAAGACTGGCGATCCCCGGTGTGCACTCAAGATCGCCTGCATTGCGCTCGGTAACTATCCAACCGGTAGTATCGTGGCTGAAGAGATAGAGCGGGTCTGGCATGAAGCACCGTTGGGGTTCGGTGGGGCTGACCTTATTGACACCGACGTACGCCCACATTTGGTGACCGCCAACTTCGTGGCACAGAGCGACGACTTGGGAACAGTGACCGGCAAGATCGAAGTTCGATTGCAGGTTTCCACAGAACAGAGTTCGACTGGGTGAGCTTCAATGGAGGGAACGGATAACAGGCGCTGCAGCAGACGGTCGGCCTGACCGTCTGCCTGATAGGAAGCGGGACTTATGGTTCAATCGCGGTAGCCGACCGCAGCTGAGCGCTGCCGGTTAGAAGGGCGTAGTTGAGTTCCCGCGCGACTCCAACCCGCCAGAAGGTGCAGAGAGGTAGAATGGCGTTTGTCATGAGGTGGTGCGCGCACGAAAGCGTTCGATGCTTGAACCATTACGACACGTTCCGAAAATATTTTTGTGAGGTTTGCGGGCGTGTCTATGTCTGCGACTGCGAGCGACAGCTGGCTACTGCATTCCTCCCCTATCAGACTAGAGAGGGCAGGGAGTACGGCACTCACCGACGCTTCCAGGTGGATGGGTTCGCCTCAGCTATGTGTGCTGAATGTAGAGGAGAGCCCGAGGAGGCTCACCCGCGTGCGGCGATCTGGGGGCAGAAGGGAAAGGTCGAGCGATTCTACTGGAGAGAGATTTTTAAGACTCAATGTGAACTAGCCTCTGCATGGCTCGCGGAGAACGGACAGCCGGGTTACAACTTCGTCGATTTCCAAGCACGATTTCCACAAGCCGCGGCCGAATTCAAGAAGAAAGCCAAGCGTCACTGGCAAGAGCAGCATAGGCGAAATGCAAAATACGACCTGAGCGAGCGGACGGAATCCCACTTTCTGTCGGGCACGCATATCCCGGTCCTTGAGGTCGAGGCTCCCTATATCCAGGTAGAGAAAGGTGACCAGAAGGTCGGAAAGTGGATCGGCGCAGGAGACCGGCGGATGGGCGCCGAGCAGTTGGCGCTTGAGTGGTTCGTTGCTCAGGGCTTCCGTGCCACCGGATGCGAGCGCGTCCTGATTTCCTGCTGGTTTGGCACATTTCTAGCGTCGGTGGTGCAGGATCCCGCGGATCCCCGGCAGCAGCAGGTCACGCGCGGTTCGACAAAGGGTTGGAGGTCGAGAAACCCCAACACGCCCCTAATCTCATTCTCGCTCCCCGAGGACTTTGGCTCCCAGGAGTATTTTGAGCGTCGCCGGGACGCCTTCGAAGCTCGATTCCGGCAGCTCAGGCAACTTTCGCAGCTTGTCGATTTATTTGATGAGCTGCTTCCGTCAAGCGAGTTGTTGCGGGACTACCTCTGGGCGAACGACGATGAATCAATCGCCACCGCCCGTGAGGCTCTAACGGTAGTTCCGCCTGCTATCGTGTTGGCCAGCCTTGCCTGGACGGCAGGGAGCTTCTGGAAACGACAACCGGGTTGGCCCGACTTGTTCGTCTACCGGGGTGATAAGTTCCGCTTCGTCGAGGTCAAGTCACCGCATGATCGGTTGTCCCAAGAGCAAATGCGTTGGTTTGAGTGGGCGATCGACGTTGGTATTCCCTGTCAACTTATGAGAATCAAACGGGGCCGGCCGTCTAACGAAGCGCTGGAGCAGACGGCCCGGCGGGCTGCTGCTTGGTAGAATGCTCGGGCTTACGTCTCTGGGCCGTAGCTCAGCGGTGAGGTTTAGCAGTCATTTGACCACGAGGCGCATGATCCGAGAAGACGATGAGCCGTCACCATGGCGGCTTCGCTTTGATATCGGTTCCATTCTCGCACTCGTCTGGATCGCCAACCCGACCGGTCGAAAACACCTGAACCCGGAGGTGCATCTCTACCTTGCCGACAGGTACGGTCGGTTGGCGCGACACTACCAGCTCCGCGGGAACCCTCGCCGCGCTGCACGGTTTGATAGCAAGGCCGAACATCACTTTGAGCTCGGGGGCGGCTACCCACCACGTCCCGCGGTAGCCATGGCGATGGCGATTCCGAAGCCACCGATCTTTCTGGACGCAGTAGCACGCCCCCAACCCGATGACTCCGATGACGCGGCGTAGGAGCCATACTCCGCGGGTCAGGTTCTAAAGCTGTAACTGCTAACCACGCGCTCAAGTAGACGGTCGGCCCGACGGTCTTCTTCACAGAAAGAAAGGTATACTTCGATCACAGCAGCCGCCCGCTGCTTAGCATTTCGTTGAACGAAGCCGCTACGCGGCAGTCTTGAAACCCACCTTCTGAGAACAGTCCCAAGGGACATCTCGCCTGAAGTGCAAAAGGCTCCTCTCGTGAGCTAGGTTTTTGTCGCCAAAACAGAAACCCAGTACGAAAGGAGCCTTGTATGTCGAGCTTACTACGAAGTCGCATGATGGAGGATCTACGGATCCGGAACTACTCGACGAAGACGGTCGAGATCTACGTCCGATGTGTCTCGGAATTTGCAAAGCACTTTGGACAGTCTCCAGAGGCGCTAGAGGAGGGAGAGATTCGGGAATATCAGCGCTTTTTGGTGGACGAGAAGAAGGCGTCATGGGCCTTTTTCAATCAAACCGTTTGCGCCTTGCGTTTTCTCTACACCAAGACACTGCACAAGGACTGGCTGGTAGAGCACATTCCTTTTCCTAAGCAAGGCAAACGGCTTCCCGAGGTTTTGAGTATCGAAGAGGTGTCGAAATTGTTCGCGAATGTCCGAGCGCTGAAGCAGCGCACGGTACTTCAGACGATGTACGCCGCTGGGCTGAGGTTGATGGAGGCGTTGAATCTGGAGACGAATGACATCGACAGCGAACGGATGGTGATTCGCATCCGACAAGGCAAGGGTCGTAAGGACCGCTACGTCACGTTGTCGCCGACTCTGTTGGAGACGTTGCGCGCGTACTACAAGGCCTGTCGTCCAAATGGGACGTTGTTGTTTCCGAACCGAAACGGCGACGAGCACACCCATCCCACGACCGTTCAGCGAGCCTGCAGCAGGGCGGCTCGTTCCGCAGGATTGACCAAGCGAGTGACACCGCACACGATGCGTCACAGTTTTGCCACGAATCTTCTCGAGGCCGGCACCGATCTGCGCACGATTCAGGTCCTTCTCGGACACGGAAGCCTGAATACAACGGCGATTTATCTTCACATCGCTATCGGAGCCCAGCAGTCGCGCCGTGAGATGGCGGACCTGCTCGCGCTCACCAACAAGACGCTGTCTGAGAAGTGAGCGAACATCGGCCGGAAGTGGCCGATGTCATCCAAAGCGACGGTGCTAGATATCTGAAGCGCTACCGCCCCTCGAAGGCGCAGTATCGCGTCCTGAACGACCTGACGAAATGCCGGACGGCAGCTCTGGGTGGCCACCTTACAAAGTGTGAGAGCTGCGGCCACGAGGTGCGAGTCTACAACTCGTGTCTTAATCGCCATTGCCCTAAGTGTCAAGGAGCAGCTCGGGCGGCATGGATTCAGGCCCGTGAGCAGGAGGTGCTCGACGTGGAGTACTTCCACGTCGTGTTCACCGTCCCGCACGAGCTCGCGCCGCTGGCGCTTCAGAATCGCCGTACCGTCTACGCGATGCTGTTCCATGCCGCTTCCGAGACATTGTTGACGCTCGGCCGAGACCCGAAACACCTGGGCGCCGAACTCGGATGTCTGGTGCTGCTGCATACCTGGGGACAGAATCTTCATCTCCATCCCCATCTGCACTGCGTCATCCCAGGTGGCGGCCTGAGCTTCGATGGGCAACGCTGGGTAGCTTGTCGGAACGGGTTCTTTGTGCACGGTGACGTCTTGAGCCGGTTGTTCCGGGGCAAGCTCGTCGCTGAGCTCCAACGCGCCTTCGACCACGACGAGCTCGAGTTTCACGGCCGACTTCAAGACCTTCGACACCCCAAGGCTTGGGAGGGCTGGCTCGAAACCCTACGGAACAAAGACTGGGTCGTCTACGCCAAGCGGCCGTTCGGCGGCCCACGACAAGTGCTCAAATACCTCGCCCGCTATACCCACCGGGTCGCCATCGCCAACCGGCGCCTCCTCTCGACCGACGACGGTAAAGTGACGTTCCGATGGAAGGACTATGCCAACGGAGACCGACAACGCATCATGACCCTCGACGCCGTCGAGTTCCTCCGCCGCTTTCTCCTCCACGTGCTACCCAAAGGCTTCATGCGTGTCCGCTATTACGGCTTCCTCGCCAACCGACACCGCGCGGAGAAGCTGCAGCGAATCCGTTTCCTGCTCGGCCAACAGCCGCTCTCCAATAGCTCCGAGCCTCCGACCCTTCCCGTTGCCGAAAGATCCGGGGGAGCAGGAGCTACCCGATACCAGCGAGCTGTGTCCCGAGTGCAAGAAAGGCAGACTACGTGTTGTCGCTCCCATACAAGCGACGATGGAACTCCCTCACCAATGGAGCTTCGATTCCTCGTGAACTCACGAAAGACCGTAACGACCATGACGGAGCCGCCCATTCCACGGGAGAACTGCGCACTGTCGTTGCCTGTCAAACGCTTCGCGCTAACTACGTGTCTCGTCGCTCCCGCGATCGCTCACCAACCGGCCACCGGCCCTAGTGGCAATGCCTCAATCAACTTCGTCCGACACACCTGCCGACCCGAACAATACCCATAGCAACGTCAGCAAGCGGTTTCGTTCAACGCGTTGTGATCCGGCGCGGGCCACTCAACACCGCTTCCTCACCTCGCGCGCGCCGGATACAATACTTACGTTAGATGGACCTTGACCGGGAGCTCACTTGAAAGGCTTATGGCCGCACAGGATGGCCGCGCTATGGCATCACGTTCGCGGCAGAGAAGACCAATCCCTCGTGCACCAGAAGGTCATCCTCGACCAGGAACCGACAGATTTCAATGCTCTGATCGTCGTCGTCTCCAACCTCAAAGACAAAGGGCGGTTCAACGAAGCGCTACAAACCGCACTTAGGGCGCTCGCGGTCGAGCCGGGATCACTATCTGGCCCTGCGATACGCCGCTTGCATCGCTGTCAAACTCGATCTTTACGATGAAGCCAAGGGCTTCGCGGAACGACTTCTCCATGCCACGCTCGACATGGAGCGCAACTCAGCTTTCCTCAAGGAGCTCGACAAGTTCTACGTGATTGTTTGCTGGCTCGGGCGCTTGCTCCACCCACATAGAGCTGTGAACTCTCCGCCTGAACCTCCAACCGTGGTGGCTTCGCGCGACGTGGCGCGCAACGCGGAGTGGGCGCGTCAATTTCTGGCTTGGCACGCCAGGACTGTCGCAGGCCCAAGCATGCCCCTCCGGAGATGATCAAGCCATCGAACAGACGCTGAAGCAGACGGTGGGCGCGAACCGTCTTCTTCACAGCAGACACGGGTATACTTCGCTCACAGCAGCCACCCGCTGCTTAGCATTTCGACGGACCTGGAGAGACCATGAAAGCGGAATGGAATGGCGAAGTCATAGCTGACAGCGATAGCACCGTAGCGGTTGAGGGTAACCATTACTTTCCCCCCGACTCGGTGCGACAAGAACACCTACAGCCCAGTGCAACAACGACGGTCTGCCCATGGAAAGGTACTGCAAGCTATTACCACCTCGTGGTTGCGGGGAAAGAGAATCGGGACGCCGCCTGGTATTATCCGAATCCAAAAGAGGCGGCCGCAAAGATCAAGGGTCACGTTGCGTTCTGGCGTGGGGTTGACGTACACGACGACTAGCTGAGCGGGTTTCTGTACGCCCCGCCTAACGATCGGTGTAGCGGACGTGGCCCTCCGCGCGATGGCGCAATCGTTGCGGCCGTGGGCAATTGCACTCCACAACGCCTCGCTGGGCCGTAGCGAGCCAAGTTGGGTCTACGCTCGCCGCACGAAGAACGTCGGCCAGAAACCCCGCGCACTCATCGCAATCGGCGAGGTGCTCGATAGCCGCGGCGGCTCGGCCTCATCGAGAAACCCCTCTATGAAATCCGCCACGTCGAGCGGGGTGAGATGGTTCTTCATTGTCGCCTCCAATACTTGAGGAGACGACAAAGAACGCGGGAGTCCCCCCCGGCTCGACGCCAAGCCGGCATTTTTCTCCGCGAAAGGCATTCTTACGATGTCGAATCGGGAGCATTTAGCGAAGCTGAAAGAAGAGGTCGAGGCGTGGAATCAGTGGCGTGAGGAGAATCTAAGCGTCGTTTTCTTCGATCTCACAAGGGCGGATCTCAGCCAAGCCTACCGCACCCGTTTCCACCGAGGCAGCCACGGACCCTCTTCTATTCCGGTTGAAGTCACGACGACATCCCTCACGGCTAGAAACGGCTTCCCGAGCTCCTGGAGTTCGATGTGCGGTTCTCCGTGCCCTGTGAGCTCGTGTTCAAGGACGGCGCTGGCCAGAACACCCGCAACGACGGCTTGCTTTGCCCGCGCCTTCATGTTGCCTTCTTTGTCGCAAGCCTCCGTCGGCGGAGTAGGCCGCGAAGGTGATCGAGGAGATCGGCCGCGTGATCTAAGAGTTCGTGAAACGCTATGGCACCGCGCCAGAGAAGGCCCCACCAGCGTCTCAGCGGCTTCTGTCTTGTAAGAGGCCTGGGACCCTTGACGACCGTAACAGGGAGAGCGATGTCCGTCTCGATGACGGGGCCTATTCCGCAGCTCCTGACCGCTGTAACGGGGAGAGCGACATCAGCCTCGACGGTCTGCCTGATTCTATAGACGTTTTCGGCCATCACGCCACTACCTTCGTTACCGGCCGCCAGCGGCGGAAGAAATGATTCTCTAACCACTCCACGACATCACGGACCAGGTAGCCGACGAAGGGTTTCGCTACCCAATCCGCAAGCAGTTTCCTCCAACTCCGCGTCGACGGATCCTCCGGTGGCCGTGGTGGCGGTGGGTGTTGAGAAACGCTCGGGGCATACACGACCGACCGGCTTGGGATACCCCCGGCCCCAGTGGTCGTCAGCTTCTTTCCTGACATCTTCATTCCCTCCCTTGTCCCACGGGAACACGTCGATTGTACAACATAGGTCACTACTTCCTGCCTTCAACATGTGGGCTTTTGTGTTGTCGTGCCGCGCGCAATGGAAACCGAGAGGGGATCCGCCCTCAGAAAGGAGCGACGCTGTGATGTACCAGAATGTGGATAGGCCAAGGTCTGCTCGAAGTTCGCGTCTTGGTAGATGACGTCGGATGTTGGTGCGGCTGCCGAAAAGTCGAGGTGTTTCCGACGTCGGGTTCTCCGACTTCAACCCAGTGCAGCTCTCGTGAAGCCGAAAGCCTTGACTCCTCGCCGCATCAGCCGACGCGAGGTCGACAGTGCAGTTCTTACAGTCGTAGTGCTGGCAGCCGGGGGCGTGGAAGACCTTGCTTTGAGCGTTGCCGTGATACGGGCCGCTAGGAGGTGACCCAACGTTCGCAGTCCCAGATCGAAACTCCCAAGGCGGGATTGGATTGGGGAGCGACCAGAGGCCTAGTTTCTTTGCTCTGGCAACGACTTCCGCTGCCGCAAGCACGGGATCGTCCGAATACTGCTTGTAATGCCAGGCAAGTCCAGCTTCGACGAGAGCAAGGGATACGTCTGTGTCGCCGCCGACGACTCGAGCCACGAGGCGTCCGTACTGATCGCGCTCCTTGCCCTCGACGCGGACCTGCTTGGCGAAGACGAGATCGGATGTGAGCTGCTTTGCTTTATTGGAGAAGTCTGCGCCACTTTCGGGACAGTCGATCCCTTCGAGGCGGATTCGGGTCTGCTCGCGACCATCGTAGACGGTGATCGTGTCCCCATCCGAGACCCCGACGACCTTGGCTTGGAAGGTCTGAGCGGAGACCGAGGTGGCAACCGAGAGGACCGCGGTTGTGCACAAAACTAGCCTAGCGATCACGTGAGCCTCTGCGACCATCTTTCCTTAGAACCCGAAAACGCTCCCCGACAAGTTCCCCCTTCTTCAGCATTGCGGGCGTCTGCCCTTCCACACCGTCGCGACGCCTAGTCGAGTCCGTTGCTGCGCGCGCGTTGTATCATTCGCTTCACTGCTGAGTTCGCGCGAATCTCGACGAGTTCGATGTCCGGATGCTGGCCTGGAAACACTCTGAAGACCTCATCGGCAAATGCTTGCCCTATAGACTCGATATCAACGAAGTCGAGCACTACGGTCCTAAACTTCTCAACGCGGGCCATGAGCCTCTTAGCTTGAGAGCGGGAGATGAGATTCTCGTTCCCATAGCGAGCAAGTTTGACCGGGACCACAGTCTTCGTGAACCCGTAGTTTTCACCTGAACTGAATTTGTCGAAAACCTTCTTCGTCGTGCGCGACGTATGATTGTTGAGCTTCATCCACACTGTGGTACCCGGCGCGAGCTTTTCCGCCTCAAGAATCCAGTCCTCTTTGTCGTCAAAGCTGTGTGAAAAGAACACACCCCCGGAGAGAATGTTGAAATCATCAAACATACGCGACGTAAAGAAAATCCCCTCCCCGGTATGCTTCGCCGGGTCGGTGGTCAACTTGCCTTTTGAAAGTTCAAGGACAGCATGGCGTTCGTCGATCAACCCCAATTCCGACTGCAACTTTCTGAAGATGCCCACTCCGTTGTCATGAACAGTCAATTCCGTCGTCACGGCGGTTTTGCGGAGCCGAACAGTTACCAAATCGCCAGCAGAATGATCAATTGCATTGTTGAACATCTCGGTGAAGCCGTACTGCCAAATACCGAGCCCGTTCTGTGGCATCGCGCCTAGGGACGGCAAGAGGTCGGTTCTCCACACACGGTCCTCAGCGAGATCGCTTTCAACGGGGTAAACTCGCTGCCATTGAGCCAAAGGTGCAAGCTTGTAGGCCCGGCGTCGAGTATTACCCTCCGGCGTCAGCGCACCCTCACTGACAAGTTTCTGGAGATGCTTGTTGACAGCCTGCCTTGTGACCTCGAAATGGTCAGCCGTAATGCGGGCAATGTCTGTCGGTTCCTTTTCAACGTGCTTGAGGATATAACCTCTGATGGCTTCTCCTCTAACACGCACTCGAACCACGGGCACCTCCAATTGACAACCTAAAGCGACCTTATTGTCAACGTTATAGCACTGATTGTCAACCTTAACTCGCGACAGATTCTCCCGAAGCGTCGCCGTTTCCACCTTAGGGAACAGCCGCGGCAGCTCTTTTCGCCCTCGGAAGTCGAACACTTGCTAGATTCCCCATCCGTGTCCATTGGTTACGGTAAATCCGATTCGGGTGAACACCAATCGACACCGAACGCACCCAACCGAGACGACACATGAGAAGAAGCGTTACCTTATCTTTGTTGTTTAGGGGCTTCCGGGATAGTTTTGGCACCAACGAGGCACGTCGACTTTCGTCGTTGAGGGCACCTAGCCGGGCGCAGATTGGAAACCGCGATTCGCGACACTCAACCAGTCGGTTCAACATGAGGTCGCCCTTCTCTCCAGGCGTCTCAAAGACCAAGGAGTTATTCCGCAGGACTAACGAGGAAAGCCGGTCGAGAAAATGACTTCATCTTGGTTCGATCGCCGTTTCGCCGTCAACGCCCCGTCTTCGCGAGGGCTCTTCAAAGGAGCATGTCCTGCGGTTCGACGCGGAGGCTATTTGGACTCAAGTCGCCGATGGCGGTCGAGCGACCTCGTTTCATGGAGTCTCGTCAAGTAATGTTACGGCGTTCCCCGGGTGTTCCCCGGTGGCACGGACCCGAGAGGCCGGGTCTCGTAACTTGTTGAGGAAATGGCGCGCCCTAGGCGATTCGAACACCTGACCTACAGATTCGTAGTCTGTGGGTCGTGTTTTCTCGTCCCTTCTTCGCTGCTGCCACGAGAGAGGTAGTCCAGAGAAGGGTCGAGGTGAACGAGCTCGCGCCGGACTGGTCACCAATCGGTCACCAACGGAGCCGGTCTGTCCGATGTGAGAGGCGCGAGAGTTACGCCGGATCCTTGCTTTTGCGACGTTTTCGGTGCTGTTGGTTCTGCGGGGTGCTCTCAGTTTCGTCCTGAGACGATTCGTAATCAGCAGGTCGGAGGTTCAAGTCCTCTCGCCGGCTCCGTTAAATTCATGTAGTACCCCGAGTCTCTGGTTACACACTGAGTCCGGTTTTCTGTCTTAGGCGTTCGTAGGGGGTCTGGCCGTCTAAACCTCCATTAGGCCGGTGGTAGTTGTAGTACTTCTCCCATTCGCGAAGTTTTGTGTTGAATAGGTGAATGTCGTCGCTGACCCCGTCCTTGTCTAGAAGCTGGTAAAACTCCTGGTCGTCGATGCGATGAATATCCTCAAGACCCGTATCCTTAAATCGGCCTGCCGTCGTCCGTGCCTTCAGGATGGCAACTGCGACAGGTAGGCATCGGGCCAATCCGTTGCCATGCCGGAAGCCAGTCCCGCATGCTCTCTCACTGCGAGCGCTCTGCGATCAGTAGGTGTAACTCTAATAGAATCACGTATCTCGTAGCCCGAATGGGGGTTTGAAGGGGCAGTGTTTGTGTGAGTTTTTGACATCAGGGGCCGACAAAATTTGCGACCGATCGCCGCTTTTCGGGATTCGTGCCACCTGTCGGATGACGGGCGAAACCTGCAAGCGATTAGTAAATCTGAACTTATTCTCTTGACTTCGTTGGCTACGACCCCGCCGAATTTGGCACGCTGATTGCTACCCCAAAAGCGACTGTACTTGGGTTTTGCTTACCAAGTCGTTGGCCTCTAGGCCCAGAGGTTGGGGAATGAGGGGGTCGGGGGCGGAGGTACGTAAGTCAACCCCGCGAGCGATTCGCTCGTGGGAGTTTCGTAGGAGAGAAAGTGAAAATGAGGAACAACAAAGGTTTCACGCTGATCGAGCTTCTGATCGTCGTGGCGATTATCGGCATCATCGCCGCCATCGCCATTCCGAGCTTGCTCCGGGCTCGCGTCTCCGCTAACGAGGCGCAGGCCATCGGTGACACCCGCACGGTCATTTCGGCCGAGCAGACCTATGCTTCGGCGAACTGCGGGTTCTTCGATGACATCACGTTTCTGTCGGCGGCCGGCCCCATCGGCATCCCGGGCTATCCCGGTGCCGCTCCCGAGTTTCTCGGAACGGACATCGCGAGGGCTACGCCCTATACGAAGTCCGGTTACCTCCGCGGCTGGTCGGACGGTGGCGTTGGCCAGCCTGTCGGACTCGACGTGGCGCGCTGCTCCGGGACGAGCGTAACGAACTACTGTTACGAGTCGAACCCCGCGAGCGCTCTCACGGGTGTCCGCACCTTCAACGGTGCCGCCACCGGTGCGATCTATACGGACAACGCCGGTGGAGCGATCGGCTGCCCGGTCGCGCAGGGAACGCAGTTCCTCGAGTAGGTCACTACTGCTAGGTGGTGGGGGGCGGTTTTGGCCGCCCCTCACTACTCACTTTCCTTAATTCGTTGGCGGAGGCCATTTCGCCCCTCTCTAGTGTTCCGCCCCCGGAAGAGGTAGCTCCGAGTTCCAGATGTCGATGTCGACTTTCCACGAGCCGTCTGCATCTCTCTTCCAGAGGTGAAAATCGCGGACGACATCTTCTACAGTCTCCCCGTCGGGGCCCTTGAAGCTCATCGCCGCATTTAGTGTGCCGGGGCTCGAATTCGAACACGATGCGATTCTGGCCCCGAAGGGCCCCGAAGGGCCCCGAAGGGCGCCGGGGCTCGGGCCCGGGGTCGTTACGCGCTGTTCGAGCTGAGGGGTTGGGGAGGCGCAAGCGCCGGCGACAGAGCCGCCGGCGCCTCGCGTTTCCAGGTCAGTCCGACCCGAAGTTCTTTAGTTGTCCCCTTCCACGACGGTGATGGTGATGGTCTCGCAGAGGCCGGGCTCGTCCAGGGTTCGGTGCTCGCCGTCTCCGAGCTGGAGCGCGAGCGTGTGCTCACCGGGAGTAAGTTGCATTTCGATGACCGCAGAACCGTCCCCGAAGTGAACCCAAGGGGCGGCTTCGGGAATGAGCTCGCCGACGGGCAGGCATTCCGTATCGACACCGATGTGATGGTGTCCGGCGCCCGGGTGGACGTCGCCCTTCGGCTCGATGGTGATGTTCTCGGAGCCGAACTCGAAGGCGACCGGTGATGTGACGCCCGCCCCTTGCTCCGGCTGGATGAACCAGATGCGCGGGGCGCCCGAGCCCTCCGTCATCTCGTGCCCTTCCCCGGGAGCCGCCTCTTCGGTAGCGGCCTCTTCACCGCTGCCTTCGTCCGAAGAGCAGGCTGCCAAAAAGCCCATCGTCAAAACACAGGTCAATCCAATTGCGCAGATTCGAAACCAGGCTGCCAAATGGCAGTGATTTTTCGACATTTTTACCCTCTCCTCATGGTCAGCGTTGTGCGCCGTCCGCCCTCCGTGCTGGCAGCGGCGGCTGCGCAAGAAGGTCAGATACTAGGGCAAAAACGCTTTCCCCACAAGGTCGTTCCGGCAGAGCACCAAGAGCTCGGGCTCCGGGGACCAAAATGCCATTTCGTCGCGGTACGTTCGTTCGATGACATAATCTCACCCAGGACGGTGGCGATGAAACGCGTCTCTGAGCTCTGGAAGAAAGCGCTCGCGCGTATCCATTTCGCCTACTCGCAGCGTCTGGACCATCGATTCGATCGGCGCTTCGGCGTCGAGACCATGGAGGAGCTGCTTCCGGAGGAGCTTCACCCGGACGATGAGGCTGCGATGCAAGCCGCCCGTTACCAGCCGACGAGCTCGCTCGCGTTTGAGGAGATGATGCGAGCGATTGACGCAAGACACGAGGACTTCGTATTTCTCGACGTCGGCTCGGGCAAGGGTAAAGCTCTCATGCTCGCCTCGATGTACCGCTTCAGGAGAATCATCGGGGTCGAATTGTCTCGACGGCTTCACGAGATCGCCGAGGTCAATCTTGCCTCGTTTCTCGAGAGGACAGGCGGCGCGAACGTGTTCGAGCTTCGGTGTCAGGATGCGGCCGAGCTCGACTGGCCAACCTGTAATCTGTTCATCTTCCTCTTCAATCCGTGCGGACGGCAGAAGCTCGAGACCGTGTTCGCGAGTCTTGCTCGTTCGCAGAGTGCCACTCCACGCCGTCTCATCGTGCTCTGCCGGCGGTCCGGGGCCTTCGACGTGCTCGAGCGCCATAGCTTCTTGCGGGAGGTTCACCGGACGCCGATCTTCAGAGTCTACTCCTCGCTATCTTGCGAGGCCCGCGAGCGCGTGCTAGCTTCTGAGTGAGTTATGACGTATTTGCAGCTGTTCCGGCTATCCCCCCGATGGCTCGTGCTGCTCGTCGCATTCGCGGCGATCGCGGTCACGACGGCGGCGCTTCTGCCTCACGACGACTCCGAAGAACGAAGCTGTCTCGTTTGTAAAGCGAGTCAACAGCCCATGTCTGAGCTCGCAGCGCTCTCGGATCCCGCGCCCCCGATTGTACCCATCTCGCTCGAACCCGTTCACACGTCAGGTCTTTCCTCGCCGCCTGAGATCGAGCCCGGCCCCCCCCGCGCACCTCCAGCCTGAAATCGGTCGCCTAGTGAGCCCTTTCACGAGGGCTGTCTGGCATGGTTTCCGGATCAGGGAGGATCAGGTTGAAGGAGATGACACTCGCCATCGCGTTGATGGCTGCAAGCGTGCAAGGGCAGGAGCTCGGCGCTGTCAGTGGCGTCGTTACGTTCGAGGAAACGGGCGAGCCCGTCCATGGGGCGGTGGTTCTGCTCATCGGTCTCGGGAGGTTCGCGACGACTGACGGCGAGGGCCGCTTCGCCATCGAGAACGTGCCCGAGGGCAATTACTTCCTGCTCGTCGAGCGCGAGCATCTCACCACGGACCGGGAGAACGTCACCGTCGTCGCGGAGCAGACCGTGGAGCTCGCCGTTACGTTGTCGCTTTCGCCGATTCACGAACAGGTGACGGTCACGACGAGCGCACGGGGCCACTCGACGGCGCTCGAACAGTTCAACGCTGTGACGTCTCTAGACTCTTTCGAGCTCGCCAAGGACATGACGGGCAACATCGGCGAGGCGCTTCAGAACGAAGCGGGAGTATCGAAGCGCAGCTTCGGTCCGGCGGCGAGCCGACCTATCATTCGTGGCTTCGACGGGGATCGCGTTCTGATCATGCAGGACGGCGTGCGAACGGGGGATCTTTCCAGTCAGTCAGGGGATCATAGCGTCACGATCGACCCGGCGAACCTCGAGAGGATCGAGATCATCAAGGGACCCGCGACGCTGCTATACGGTACCAACGCCGTCGGCGGCGTCGTGAATACCATCACGCCCCAGGACAGCTTCCGACGTGCGCAGCCGCAGGGGATACGGGGCCAGGCCGTGCTCGACGCCGGAAACGCCAACGGGCAGCTCGGAGGCAACGCCAACCTTCGTTACGGAAGCGGCCGATGGATGTTCTGGGGCGGCGGCGGTGCCCGGCGTACCGCCGACTATGGTACGCCTGAGGGCAAAGTTGAGAACTCGGCCTCTCAGCTCGCTAACGCCAGCGTTGGCATCGGCTACTATCGGAGCCGGGCCTACGCGAGCGCCGGATATGCGATCGAGGACGGACGTTTCGGCGTTCCCGGCGCCGCCGAGCTCCAGGGACGCGAGGGGGAGGAGGAAGAGTTCTTCGTCGATAACGACCAGAGACGTCAGAATCTCCGGCTCGACTTCGGGCTGAAAGGGCTCAGCAATCCGGTTGTGGAATCCGCGCGAGTCATCTTTCAGTTCATCGACTACCATCACGATGAAATCGAGACAGAAGGCGGCGTAGAAGCGATTGGAACGTCTTTCAATAATGATATTTTTCTGGTTCGCGCCGAGGTCGAGCAGCAGCACGGCTCGACCTCGAGCGGGCGCTTCGGCTTCTGGGCGAAGAATCGCGACTACGTCGTGACGGGGGAAGAAGCGCTGGCACCCCCCACCGTGCACACCGCTCTTGCGGGGTTCGTCTATGAGGAGCTTGCACTCGGTAGCGCGACGACGGTCTCCGTCGGTGGACGGATCGAGCATAACGACTACGATCCCAGTGCGCGCGAGGAGGTCGGCGAAGGTGTTCCCGCCGCGATCCCGCGTTCCTTCACGGGGCTCTCCGGATCCGCAGGCCTTCGCTACGATCTCGGTGACACCGCGGCGCTCGTGGGCAACTTCACGAGCTCCCATCGAGCCCCCGCCCTGGAGGAGCTCTACAACTACGGGCCCCACCTTGGAAATCTTGCCTTCGAAGTCGGGAATCCGAACCTCGAGCGCGAGAAGATCAACGGTCTCGACATTGGAATCAAGGGACGAGGGAGCGGGATCGACGCCGATTTCAACGTGTTCTATTACGACATCAACAATTTTGTTTTCGCCTCGGTCCAGGACGAGATCGTGGAGGGGTTCCGCCTCTCGGAGTTCGAGCAAGGGGACAGCCGTTTCGTCGGCTTCGACGCCCAGGCGAACTTCCGGCTCACGGACTACGTTTGGTTGAAGGCCGGGTTCGGGTTCGTCGATGCAAAGTTGTCGGAGGAGAACGAGAACCTGCCTCGTATTCCGCCGTTTCATGGGCGTGTCGAAGTCGAGATCCCTCACGACGCTCTCACGGTCTCTCCCGAGATCGTTTGGTCCGCGACGCAGAACGAGACCTTTCGGAACGAGACGCCGACGGACGGCTATGTCGTCTTCAACGTCAAGGCGCAGTACACTTTGGCCCGGACGCATCAGGCGCATATCTTCGCCGTGAACGCCTATAACTTGACGAACGAGCTCTATCGGATGCATACGAACTTCATCAAGGATGTCGCACCCGAGATCGGGCGCGGGGTCAAGTTCACTTACTCGTTTCGATTTTTTTGATTGGAAGGGAAAACCATGAGAAGACTAGGAATTGCGATGACGGGAGCGCTCTTGCTGAGCGCGCTCCAGACGAGTGGAGCCCAGCGGCCCAATTTCACGGGGACCTGGGTGCTCGACGCGGACAAGAGCGACCAAGCCATCGAGAGTGTTCGTGCTGGTCTCGGCGACAAGCTCGCGACGGGCAAGAAACAAATGTTTCAGCGTTATCTGGCCGACGTGCTCGTTGGGCTCGCGGAGGATGCGGAAGAGCTGGAAATCGAGCTCACCGAGAAGGACCTCACGATGTTCGATCGCGCCGATAACGTCAATATCTACTACTCTGGCACGGATCCCCGTTAGCCCTTTGGATTGAGTAGCTTACAGAAAACCGCTGTGCATGTTTTGTGCACATAGTTTTTCCCGCACCAAGCCGCTGTAAGTCACTCATGCGGCACCACTTTTTCCCACGCCTAAGACAAAATGAATGTGCTCCGCTCGAGACTCGGAGATTACCGCATGGCCTCTCTCCCAATGGCCGATCGTCGAAAGGTTGACGCGGAGCTTGTCGGCCAGCTCGCTCTGGGATAGCCCGGCCTTCTCGCGCAGCTCTATCAACTCATCGGGGGTCATGCCTACCACCGTCGGGTAACGCGCCATGGACCTAATTGTTAGTGGAATGAGATTGGAAGTCAAGCCCTTTTTTTCTTTTTTTCTGAGGGTCGCCGAAAGGGATTACCCGCTGGCTGGCGGTGGAGGCCCGCTCCCGGTAATAGCCCTCCAGCGTGGACACGGCATCCAGCAGGTCCTCCTCGTTGACGATGCGATAGCGCTTGTACATCGTCTCCGTCTTGTGGCCGATGAGCTTCATCGCGACGCTGCGCGGTACCCCCGCCCGCTCAAGCGCTCGAGCCACCGTGCGGCGGCAGTCGTGTGTGTAGAAAGAGCGTCCGGCGGCGGCGCACGCCTTGTTGAAGTGATTCCGCCAAACGTCCCGTCCGACCTTCTTTCCGTTGCGGTGGAAGACGAACGGGACGCCCACGACGCGTGCCTTCGCCCGTCGTGCCATGAGTTCTTCCAGAAAGAACCGGAGCGGCCAGAGACGGGTCTCGCCGTTCTTGTCGCGATCAGGGTCCAGTCGAATGACGCGCTGCTTCAGATCGGCCTCGTTCCACGTCAGCCACAGCACCTCGCTCCTCCGCCAGCCCGTCCGGTAGAACATCTCGAATACGTCTTTCCCCCAATCCGGCAGCTCCGCCGAGATCGCGAGATAGTCATCGTGCTCAAGAAATCCCTGTCGCGGCTTCGGCGTTTTCAATTGCTTGGGCGCCTGTGGCAGCTTTCCGAACAGGTTGCCGCTTCGCTCCGCCAGCTTCAGCGCGCCGTAGGCCGTGGTGACAAGGCGGTTAATGGTCCCGGGAGCATAGCCATCATCGTTCAGCCGCCACTGCAAGCGCTTCAGGTCCGCCGAGGTGATGTCATTGGCGCGAGCCTCCCCGAGATGCTTTTCCACGATCGCGCACGCGCGCTTGGCTACAGAAACGCTTCGCAGTCCTCGAAGGCTCGCGTCCGCCAGATACCCGCGAAGGCAGTCGGCCATCGTCAGGCGCAGCGGCTCCGCGAACCGCTGCGATTCCAGGAGACGCTTCTTGAGAAAGCTCTTCGCGTCCGATTTCCGCGTACACCTTGAGCTCTCGCGTCTAAGCTCGCCCTCGACGCTGTATCGAATCCACCAGAAAGAAGATCCTTTTCGCCTGTAGACGTTTCCAAATCCATACATTTCTGTCCTCCCTTTCCCCTTTGCTTTTTGGGAGCGGGAGCCTGCCATCCGTCCGCTCGGGAAGTCAAGTCGCGGTAGAATCAAAGAGGACCTCGGCGAGGATGACGGTTATTGATGATGACGAGAAGGGAGCGACCCCGCGAGCCCCTGCGATGCGACTGTCACGCCCGCGCCATCCTTGCCGAGCGCGACGGAGCCCGCATCATTATCCGAAACAAGCGCGGTGGTGAGCTGCATACGCTGACCATCGATATCGTGCGAGAATACGAGAGACTCATGGAGAGCCGCGAGACGGCCACCCGAGAGCGCCCAGAGCGCCAACCCGAGAGCGACAAGAGCGCCCACACGATGACTGGCTAGCAAGAAGGCTTCGGCGAAAACGCCCGCCCGCAACAAGGCGAAGGGGCGAAAGCGGTCTCGTTCGTCGAAGCGGAAGCCTTCACGTGCGGCGTCTTCAACTCCGTTGCTGGTCGAGCAGCGCTCCCTGAGCGCTCTCAAACCCTACGAAGGCAACCCACGCCGCATCCCAAAGTCGGCGGTGGATGCCGTTGCCGCGTCCATCCGACAATACGGATTCCGGCAGCCCATCGTGGTCGATGCCAATAGCGCGGTCATTGTCGGGCACACTCGGTTGCAGGCGGCGCGAAAGCTGGGCCTCGAATCCGTACCGGTCCATGTTGCCGACTTGACGCCCGAACAAGCGCGAGCTTACCGGCTGGCCGACAACCGCACGGGCGAGTTCTCCGCGTGGGATGACGAGGTGCTGACCGCCGAGCTAGCGGCGCTGGCTGATTCGATGGATGCCGATCTTGCCGCGTTGTCGGCGAGCACGGCGTTTGACGCGCTCGAGCTTGACCGCTTGCTGGGGCCGTCGCCAGGCCAGGTCGATCCTGACGATGTGCCCGAGCCGCCGAACCCCATCACGAAGTCCGGCGACCTGTGGGCGCTTGGTAAGCACCGGCTCATGTGCGGGGATTGCACGAAAGCGGAAGACGTGAGGCGGCTACTCGATGGCGGTAAGCCCATCCTCATGGTGACGGACCCGCCCTATGGGGTCGATTATGACCCGACATGGCGGGATGGAATTGGCGGCATATTCAGTGATGGTAAGAGGAAGATGCGAGGAAAAGTTCGCAACGACGACCGCGCCGACTGGCGCGAGGCATTGGCGCTGTTTCCGGGGCAGGTAGTCTACGTGTGGCATGGTGGCGTGCACGCTGTCACGGTGGCCGAAAGCCTGACCGTCTGCGGCTTTGCAATCCGGTCCCAGATCATCTGGAGGAAGCAGCACTTAGTCATCTCTCGCGGCCATTACCATCCACAGCACGAGCCCTGCTGGTACGCCGTGCGAAAGGGAGCCAAGACATATTGGCGGGGTGACCGCAAGCAAACCACGACCTGGGACATCCGAAACCTGAATCCTTTGGGCGGTGAGAAATCCGAACCCAAGACCGGACACGGTACGCAGAAGCCCACCGAGTGCATGGAGCGGCCCATCCGCAACCACGAGGGCGACGTCTACGACCCCTTCCTCGGCTCCGGCACGACCCTCATTGCCGCCGAGCGGCAGAACCGCACGTGCTATGCGATGGAGATCGAGCCGCGCTACGTGGATATGGCTGTCGCCCGCTGGGAGGCGTACACCAGCGAGAAGGCGGAGCGGGCGTGAGCTTCAAGCCGGGTCGGACGAAGAGCGGAAAGCCGTGCCGTCGGTGCGTTTCCAGTGGACTGCTGTGCCATCAGCACCAGGGCCCGGGGAAGGCCGAAGCCAAAGCGGGGGCCTTTGAAGCTCATGACGACGAGGAGGCATCGAAGGCCTTCCACGCCTTCACGCACTACCGCGATCTACCCGCTGACCAGCGCTCTATCGACGCCGCATACCGGGAGCACCGGGAGCAGTGCGAGGGGCAGCAAAAGAGCAGCAAAAGAGCAGCAGGAAGATGGATGAATTGGAGCACCGAGCACTCATGGGTAGCCCGCGCCGCCGCGCATGATGCGGACCTGAGCCGCCAGCGCCGGGCGCGCCGGGCAAGGGAACTCGCTGAAGCCGAAGACAGGGCAGCCGCGATAGCCCGTGCCGCGCTGGGACGCCTCGTAAAGCGGCTGGAAACGCTCGATGTCAGGGAGATACCTGTGGCGGTATTGGACAGGTGGATCAAAACGCTGACGGACGTGGAGCTACGGGCGCTCGGGCATGCCGACAAGATCGAGCATCGGGGCGAGCTTGAAGTGACGCGGCCCGATCTGACGCCGCTATCGGACGAGGACCTGTCCGCGCTGCGGGCGATAGCGATAGCGAAAGGGCAGACGGATGCGAACTGATACCCAATCCCCGGTCGTTCACGACCTGCTCGCGCATCCCGACTGGCTGGACCAGGAGCTTGCCGAGCGCAGCCTGCGCGAGTTCACCCGCCAGCTATGGCCGTGGGTGGACCCGTCGCCGTTCCGCGACAACTGGCACATCGGAGCGATCTGCGAGCACTTGGAGGCGGTGAGCCGCGGGGAGATACGGCGGCTGCTCGTCAACATTCCACCGCGACATTCAAAGAGCAGCATCGTTTCCGTCATGTGGCCGGCGTGGACGTGGATACGCCATCCCGAGACGCGCTTCATGGCGGCTTCCTACGCGCAGACGCTCAGCATCCGCGATTCGGTCAAGTGCCGCAGGGTCATCGAATCGCCCGTCTATCAGCGGCGTTGGGGCGACAGATTCCGGCTTACCAGCGACCAGAACACGAAGATCCGCTTCGACAACGATCGGAACGGCTACCGGCTCGCCACCTCGGTTGGTGGTGCGCTCACCGGAGAGGGTGGCGACATCATCATCATCGACGACCCCCACAACGTTGTCGAAGCCGGGAGCAATATGGTGCGCCAAGCCACGCTCGACTGGTGGGACGAGTCGATGAGCAATCGTCTCAACGACCCGCAGACCGGAGCCTACGTGCTCATCATGCAGCGGGTCCACCATCAGGATCTCGCCGGGCACCTGCTCCACAAGGGCGGCTGGGAGACGCTTTGTTTTCCGGCGCGCTACGAGCCCGACCATCCGCACGTATCGAAGCGTGACGAGCGGGCGCATGAGGGTCAATTGCTATGGCCCGAGCGGTTTCCCGAGGAAGCGGTCGCACAGCTCGAACGCGACCTGGGTTCGTATGGCAGCGCCGGTCAGTTGCAGCAACGACCTACCCCCCGCTCCGGAGGTATGTTCGACCGGACGTGGTGGGACAAGGAAAGGATCGTGGAGGCTGGACCCAAAGGCGGTCGCACGGTGCGCGGCTGGGACCTCGCGGCGTCCGTGTCCGGCGACTGGACGGCGGGCTGCAAGATGACCCTCAAGGACCGCGAGTACTACATCGAGGACATGGTACGCCTGCGCGGGACTCCAGAGAAGGTCGAGCAGATGATCAAGGCCGTCGCCGCGAAGGACGGCAAGAACGTGCTGATTGACCTGCCCCAGGACCCCGGTCAGGCGGGCAAGGCGCAAGTACAATATTTGGTCAAGCAGCTTGCCGGTTACAACGTGCGATACTCTCCCGAGAGCGGAGCTAAAGAAGTAAGAGCGGAGGCGCTGTCCGCGCAAGCCGAGGCGGGCAACGTCAAGCTGGTGCGCGGCGATTGGAATTCCACATTCATTGACGAGGCAGCGCACTTTCCGTATTCTGATTTTGACGATCAGATCGATGCGGCGAGCCGGGCTTTCCATAGGCTGACGGGTGGACCACAGCCGATAACGTTTCGCGAGATGGTTTGGGGGTAAAAGATGCCAGTTGACACACCACATCCGGATTACCAACGCATAGCGCCCAAGTGGGAAAAGTGCCGCGACACCCGAGAAGGAAGCGACGCGGTCAAGTCGAAGACAACGAAGTACCTTCCGCGACTCGATATCCACGAGCAAAAACCCGCAAAGTACAACGAATACCTCCTTCGCGCCTATTTCTACGGCGCCATGAAGCGGACGGTGGAGGGCTTGGCCGGGGCCATCCTCCAAAAAGCGCCCGCGGTTCAGTTTCCCGAGAACTTGAACGGCATCCTCCAGGACGTGACACTCACCAGTGTTCCGTTTCAGCTCCTCGTCCTCAAAGCGGTGGACGAGAGCATGACCGTTGGTCGGTACGGCGTGCTTGTGGATATGGCGACGGCGGAAGCTCCAGACCAGAGGCCGTATGCTGCCCCTTACTTTACAGAAGACATCATCTCGTGGCGTACCGAGCGCCGGGGCGGGGATAGAGTGCTGGTCCGTGTCGTGCTACGCGAGACCGTTGAGGAGCTCGACCCCAAGGACCCCTTCAAGATGAAGTCGGGTGTCCAGTATCGGGTCTTGGAGCTCGGCGACGATGGATATAGCCAAACCGTCTACGTCGAGGAAAGAGAAAACTCCGGCAAGTTCCTCGCTCAGGAGCCCATCCTTCCCGAACGGCGTAGCAATCGGCTCGGATTCATTCCGTTCGTCTTCATTGGTTCCGAAGGGATCTCCCCTACTCCGTCCATACCCCCGCTCGATGCGTTGGCTGACACCAATCTCTCCCATTACCGCAATAGTGCCGACTATGAACACGGTCTTCACTACACGGGCATCCCGATCCCGTGGGCGGCCGGTGTCATGGGGAGCAATGACGGCACGCCGATAGCACTGGGCCCGACCCACATGCTTCAGCTCGACCCGGCCGGTCGGGCTGGCATTATCCAGGCCGACGGCAACATGCTCGGCGCCCTCGAAAAAGCGCTCGACCGGAAACAGAAGCTCATGGCTACGTTGGGTGCGCGGCTGCTGGAAGAGCAGGCGTCCACTCAAGAAACCGCGACGGCAGTAGGGATGCGGCACGCGGGCGTGCACGCCAGCTTACGGACCGTCGCTCAAGCGGTCGAGCTGGGGCTTACCAAAGTCCTGCAATGGCTCGCGTGGTGGGCGGGTACTTCAGACAAACCCGAAGATACCGGGGCAACCGTCGAACTCAACAAGGAATTCCTTACCGTGAAAATGAGCCCCGCCGAGCTCCACGAGCTGGTCTTGTCGCTACAAGCGGAACAGATCTCGTACCCGACTTTCTACCACAATATCTCTGTGGGAGGTGTTGCCCGCGAAGGCGTGACGTGGGAAGAAGAGCTCGCCGCCATCACCCGAGAGCGAGAGAGCATCGAGCGGTTAGAACCGGAGGCGTCATTGAACGTGTCAAGTTGAGACAATCAGATCGTATAAACACATATTTTGCAATCGATTCCATTGTCAAATTCGGAGTCACGCCAGATCTAGATCGGGCGCTTCACCCTTATGCCGCGTCGACCGATTGAATACCGCCTCATCGAAGCGGCGGCGGACCCTATCGAGCGGCGGCTAGCGCGAGCCGTCGAA
Organism: Candidatus Marinacidobacterales bacterium; assembly: GCA_965247365.1. GTDB lineage: Bacteria > Acidobacteriota > Vicinamibacteria > Marinacidobacterales > SMYC01 > CBDFHB01. The sequence continues at coordinate 4,522,766 of CBDFHB010000002.1, read as the reverse complement.
CGAGCCGCGCAGCGGGTACGTGAGCATGTGGCCATCAACGACATTGCGATGGCGCTGGCCTCGAGAGACGCCCGGCGAGCGGCGGCCCTTCTGACTCGCCGTTTTGTGGAAGAATCACTCGGCCCAGCTGCGACCATCGTCCGGGACGCGACGATGAAGGGCGGAAGAGTAGGCGCGGAAATCGTGAACGGGAATGCCTGAGACCCCTTTCCAATTCGACGGTACCCACCGAACCGCAGAGGCGGCTGCTGCGCGCCAAGCGGCCGCAATGGTGACCCTCGTTTCCGCCGAGACCGTGGCGGCTCTCCGTGCTCTGATTGCCCGCTCCATCCGGGAAGGTATACCGCCTTACGAGGCGGCTCGCATGATCCAGTCGATGGTTGGGATAACGACACGTCAGTCGATGGCGGCGATGAACTTTCGGGAGTCCCTCATCAACAGCGGCCTCGCGCTCGGGCGTGTGGATACCTTGGTCGCTCGTTTCGTCAAGCGCAAGATTCGGGAGCGCGCTATCAACATCGCCCGGACCGAGACGCTCTCCGCGCTGAACCGTGGGGTTCAAGAAAGCTGGCGACAAGCCAGACGTCAGGGCCTTCTCACGAAAACCGCCGCGAAAACTTGGATCACGACGCCCGACGAAATTAGAACGGCCGACGGGCGGCCCTGTCCTATCTGTGCTCCGCTCGAAGGCCAGGTCGTGGGGTTCGATGAACGGTTTCAAACGTCGGTCGGAGAGCTCTCACACCCACCGGCTCACCCGCAATGCCGGTGCGCCATGGGGCTCGTAGAGGCCGGCCCTGGCACCAGGGCCGCGTAGCTTGGGAACCCTTTTGAAATTAGGCAAGAATGCTGGAGGGTCTATGAGTCCACAAGACGAGTATTTTGACTGGGTGTCAGCTAGAAAAGAATGCTCACTCCATTACAAGTTCGAGGAATTAAAGATACAGGCCAAGAAAAACGCCGAGAAAGCTGGATTCAAATTCGGATCCAACGACGACTTTTTTGTTCTTTCTCGGGATGGTTCTGATGGCGATCCAAGTCGAAGCGTTACGTTCAACCTCCAACTGGTAAAGGATCGCGTTTTAGTCAGCAGTAATCCGGCATCCTTTGCTTCATTTGAGATAACACTAACCCTAGATGATGATGGTGAGTGCCGATATCGGATCAACGGACAGGGCAAGTACAAGTGCTGGCAAGTGCTCCTCCGTACTTTAGAGGGGATTTTCTTCGACCCGTTGCCACCTGAAGCGTCCAGCTAGACGGCCTTGTCCGACCAGCCGTTCAGACGTCGGTCGGGGAGCTCTTCTAAGGGTGGTGAAGTCTACGCGGAATTACTTTTCGACCGAGAGGAGCGAATTGTCGGACTCCGTCGTGTCAGGAAGGGGGCTGACAATAGCTATATCGTCCGCAAGCAAAAGCATGCCGCGTCGTATCTCATGACGGCAAAAGCGTTTTTGAGGTTCTACGGTATCGAGGTCGAAGAGATTCGACACTATTCCATCAGGGAATACGAGAACGGGATCGTGGGATTCTCGTTGGAGAAGGATTTGAGGAAGTGAAGATAGTCGGCCCTCCCAAGAGCTCACGACTCTTGGGAGGGCCTTTTCCGTAGGCCCACGCGGACCACAAGGAACCTAAAAGGTACATCCGCCTGGGCCTGCAGTCAAGGAGGCTGCAGGATGTTGAGGCAAAACGTCGGTCGGAGAGCTCTTACACCCACCGGCGCACCCGCAGTGCCGGTGCACCACAGGCCTCGTCGACGCCGGCCCCGGCACCAGAGCCACGTAGAATGCCGGGCGATTGAGCCAACATGAAGAAGAAAGCTGGCAGGCCTCCGCCCGGTTCAGTGTCGTGGTGCCTCGAGCAGACTATTCTCCATGATGTAGTTCGAAATGACTTCGGCTGCCAGCCGATGCGCATCTCGGTTCCAATGGGTGTCGCGGGGGAAATCCCAGAGCTTATCCGGGTTGTCGCGACGCGCGTTCTGTAGAGTTTCTTCGAGGCCCAGCAAGTAAATTCCCGGCTCTCTGAGCTTCGGTCTCAACGAGTGAAAAAGGGGAGTCATTTCTCCCCGGTGGCCGGTGTTGGTGACCAGGAACAGGGCGCCCGCGGCGTCGGCACGTTCTGCGAAGGCCAGGATCAAGGCGGTAGTGATATCGACCGGATCTATCTTCGAGGGACTGGGAACTCCAACTTGGAACGAGTCGACCAACCGCGCGAGAGCTGGGTTCTCGGACTTGCGGCTGCGGATGAAGTTCCAGACGTTGGATTCCTGCCCCAGAAAGAGCTTGATGCGTTGCGTCCGGCTGAGAATGGGAACGGGAGTGTTCTCACGACCCAACTCGCCACCGTCATCGAGCTTAAAGTACGGCTTGTTGTATCTGCGGTACACGAAGTCTTCCGTATTTCCGAGAAAGTCGTTGTCGCACACGACAAGAACGACGAGGTCCGGCGACAAGGTCTTTCCGAGCTCCTCCCACAGGATGAATTCTTGATCGGTAGCGTATCCCGCGACTCCTAGGTTGATGACCTGGTGTGGGTTGCTGCCGGAGCGGGCGTTCAAGAAATTCTCGAGTTGGCTCGTAAAGAGATTTTCCTCGTCGACGCCTATCCCGAAAACGAACGAGTCTCCGAAGACCAGGATCCGTTTCACACCCCCCGGCTTGTCCCGCGATACGTCCTTACCCCGCAGACCGAGCGAGTTGATTCTCACCGCGCCGCGGTCGGGGCCGGCAATCGGGGCCTCACCCTTTCCGTTCGGAACGTGGAACCAACCCTTGGTTTGGTCATACACCCACAGATCGCGCGACCGAGGACCCCGACGTGGCACAGCAGGGTAGTGGATGCCGAGCAGTTGGGTAGCTCCTTCTATCACGGCCAGAAGGAAGACCAGGATCAGTAGATTGCTACTCAGAACTTTGATGGGCCGAGGTCCGACCAAGAGCCCTAGCGTCAACACGTAACAGACGGCGACGAGGGCGGCGCCCGCGTTCGCGAAAGCCGCCAAGCGTTCGGCGTCGCTGTCACGATAAGTGGCTTTCGGGAGGTTGTTGTCCTCCCAGCTATGGGCATAGATCAGCAGCAGGCAAACCGCTACCGCGCTGCCGAGTGATAACGCTAGGAGATACCGCCGCCTCAGAGACTCACGCTGCATTTTGAGAAATCATCACCGTGTAGAATGCTTGCGAAGAATGAACTGGTTGCGGTTTGTAGCGCTTGACTTCGATCCCATCCTCGCGTGCTTGCGCTTGCGCGACTGTCGTAGGCCGCCTGCAAGCGTATCCAGGTCTCCGTCGACGGCCCCCTCTACTTTGTTGCTCATAACACCCTTTGCTTTCTAGCCTTATCAACGCGGTATAATTGGAGCATGTTGGGAGTCGGGGCTTCACGATCATCCATGAGGCTCAGGAGTATACGGTAAACGCCGTATAATCTGTAAGTTACGATCTCGAGTATACCCTCATAACGCGCGTGGAGGCACCGCAGAAATGCCCACAAGAAAGAGGAGCCGGACATCGTTTCAGGACTGAACAGCATCAGTTGCGTAGTCTTTGCCATCGGAACCAGGCATTTTCAGTTGTACGATATCTTCGTACAACTGGCTAAAGCCCTCTGTTACCGCGAGCTTACGTTTCAGGTCAGACCAATAGCGCCTCGGGCTTTGGCTCCCTGTGATGGCTTCTACCACATCTACGACAGACAAGAACCATTCCCCATCGCGGAAGACCTTCCTACCGAATTCCCCCTGACGTTCCGGCACCGCTCCCGAAGAAATCCTATTTTTTAGGCGGAACTTGACAAGGGTGTAAGCTTGGTGCTAGAAATTCGGGGAAGATGAAAACGGTAATCTCTACGCTCGATGAGGTCCCCGAGGCACTCCGGGGCGAGTACGAAGAAAGGGACGGCAGATTTGCCCTCAAGGTCGAGGGCGAGGTCCCAGGTCTCGTCAAGGCGGCTGAGCTCTCGGAAGCCAACAGCAAGCTCATTGAGTTCCGGGATAACAACCGCGTGCTCAACCTTGAAAAGTTACAGCTCGAAGAAAAGCTGAAGCGATTCGACGGCATCGATCTAGAGGAGCACGCCAAGTTGAAAGAGCGGATTGGGGAGCTCGAAAAGAAGGGCGTGAAGGGCGGCGACGATATCGCGGCTCTCGTCCAGAAAGGAATCGCCGCTGCGGTCGAGCCTCTGCAGAAACGTCTCGATGAGGCGGAAGCCAGAGAGAAGGCGAGCACCGCAGCCCTTTCGCGCAAGAATCTGGAATCGCGACTGACGACGGCAGGCCTCAAAGCCGGCGTCGAAGAGAAAGCGATTCCCGACTATATTCGCCGTGGCGTCGAAGTCTTTCACCTTGAAAACGGCGATACGGTGGTTGCCAAGGATGGCGACACACCGTTGTTCAGCAAGGAAAAACCCGCTCAGCCTTTGACGGTCGAAGAGTGGGTGAGCAACTTGGTGTCCGATGCACCACATTTGTTCAAGGCGTCGAAGGGTGGCGGCGCCACTCCGAGCCCAGGAGGGCAAGGAGCGAAACACACCATCCCCAATGATCCCGTGGAAATCGGGAAACATTTGGAGTCGGTCGCAAAGGGAGAGACGGTAGTCTCCCCCGAGTAGAGCGTGTGCGACACGCTGCACTGGTCGCAGTTGCGCAAGGTCCCCGAGGGACCTTGATTAGCGGCGCCCCCGAGGGGCCGAATTTACTAAAACTTGGCGTTTGTTGCTAAAGGGCGAGGCGTTTTGGTTCTCGCCTGAGTAGAGCGTGTGCGGCGCGCAGCAGTAGCCGCAGTTGCGTAGGGTCCCCGAGGGACCCTATAAAAGCGACGCCCCCGAGGGGCCGAATTTACTAAAACTTGGCGTTTGTTGCTAAAGGGCGAGGCGTTTTGGTTCTCGCCTGAGTAGAGCGTGTGCGGCGCGCAGCAGTAGCCGCAGTTGCGTAGGGTCCCCGAGGGACCCTATAAAAGCGACGCCCCCGAGGGGCCAAATTCACGTAACCGTGAAGGAGGTCTCTCGTGGCCAATACCCTCACAGCACTCATCCCCAAGCTTTTGGCACAAGGGGTTCTCGCCTTGCGCGAGAACGCCATCATGGCGAGGCTTGTCAACCGACGCTACGAATCCATCGCTGGCGAGAAGGGCTCGACGATCGATGTCCCGATCCCGTCGGCGATCGCGGTTCAGGACGTCAGCCCGGCCGCAACCCCGCCGTCGATCGCGGATATCGCGCCGACCAAGGTCGCGCTCGCCCTCGACAAGTGGAAGGAGGCGCCCTTCTACTTGACCGACAAAGAACGTCTCGAGGTGATGGAAGGAACCATCCCCATGCAGGCGTCGGAAGCGGTCAAGGCCCTCGCGAACCAGATCGACCGGGACATCCTGGCACTCTACAAGGAAGTCTATGGCTTCGCCGGAGTGGCAGGGACAACGCCGTTCGGGACGGATCTTTCGGAGTGGCTCGACGCCCGGAAGGTCCTGAACCAACAGCTCGCGCCGTTTGGAGATCGCCGGGTCGTTCTCGGTGTGGATGCCGCGGCCAAGGCGCTCGGACTCCGTGCCTTCCAAGACCAGATGTTTGGTGGAGGGGCCGAGCCACTGGCCCTGGGGCAGTTCGCAAGTAAGCTCGGCGCCGCGTGGTTCGAGGACCAGAACATCCCGACCCACACCGCGAGCTCTTCTCTGGCCGGGGTGGTCAACGATGCCGGTGCCGTCGCGGCGGGAGCCAAGGCGCTCACCGTTGACGGTTTCAACGCGGCCCCCAACGTCGGCGATATCTTCACCATCGCTGGCGACACCCAGACCTACGTTGTGACCGAGGGCACCACCGCGACCCAGCTCAATTTCAAGCCGGGCCTGAAAGTCGCACTACCCACCGGGGATAACAACGAGGTCATCACCATCAAGGGGGATCATGTCGTGAATCTGGCGTTTCATCCCGATGCGTTCGCGCTGGCGATGCGGCCGTTCAGCGGCTCCGATCCCGATGGACTCGGCATGTTTTCTTCGGCGGTCGACCCCGTGTCCGGTCTCGTTCTGCGTCTTGAGGTCAGCCGCGAGCACAAGCGGACCCGCTTCTCCTACGACACGCTGTACGGCGTCAAGACGGTGCGGCCCGGGCTGGCGACTCGTATCGCCGGCTAGGCAACAACTTTGGCTTGAGGGGTGGGGCTTAGGCCCCCACCCCAAGAGTTCAATCCGAGAGGAGCACGAAGATGGGAAAGATCGCACCAGAGAAGAAAAGTAGCGGCGAGTATATCGTCACGGGCGAAGTCACCCTCGACGGGGCCAACCCCACACCAGTTGAAACCGGCTTCGACAAGATCACCAGCGTATCGCTGACGCTCAAGAAAGCTACCGCGCCCGGTGTAGATACTTCTGTTGTGACGTATGGCGTTTCGGGCGGAACGCTCAACATCTACGCCTGGAAGCCGACGTCCGTTACGAATCCAACGCTCGTGGCCTCGACGGATACCGAAGGCGTGAGCTACGTCGTCACGGGGTACTGAAGACTCGGACTGAGTTCGAGGAAAAGGAGCAACGGGACATGGCGAAAGTCGAAACCGTCCGTGTGAAGTTCAGGGACAGCGAGAAGTTTGGCGATGACGTGATGACCATCAACAAGGAAGACTACGAGAGGACCCCGAACCGTTACACGCTCGCCGGGGCTTCGTCCGCGTCCACGTCCGCCGAGGAAAAGGCCAGCCTTGGCGTGAAGAGCTACGGTCTCGCCGAGCTCAGGGTCGCGGAAGCGGCAGAGCTTATCGCGGTGGCCGAGCTTGGTGAGCTTGCGGCGCTCGAGGCCGAGGAACGGGCGGGAAAGAGCCGCAAGGGTGTGTTCGCCGCGCTCGACAAGCGACGCGAAGAGCTTCAGGGGTTCGAGGGGTAGCCGATGGCGACTTCCGAGCTGGTGACGACGCCGGGCGCCGCGAACGCCAACGCCTACGTGTCATTGGGAGTGGCCGAGCAGTATCACTCCGACCGTCCCGCGGCAGGAACCACGTGGGCGGAGGCGAGCGACGAAGAGAAGACGGCGGCGATCTTGTGGGCGACGAAGCTACTGGACAGCCTTATCGATTGGAACGGCTACGTGGTTGACGATGTGCAGGCGCTCTTGTGGCCACGGGTCGGCATGACCTATCCGAGCGGGTACTTCGTACCCCAAGACGTCATCCCGATCCAGCTCCAGCACGCCACCGCCGAGTATGCGAGGCAGCTCCTGGTATCCGACCGCGTGGCCGACTCCGGCATCGAAACCCAAGGCATCACGTCGATCAAGGCGGGCCCCGTGTCGCTCACGTTCAAAGATTCTGTCGCGGCGAAAGTCGTACCTGACGCGGTTTTCCACCTCATTCCCCGAGACTGGGGTACGGTGCGCGGCCGCGTTTCCAGCACCAGGGAGTTACTCAGGGCATGAGCCTCGCAGATATCGTTCGTTCCGGCGTCGCTACGGCGAGAGAGCTCAGCGACTCTCTATTGGTCGATGTCCAGCACCAGGCGTGGATAGGACTCACGAGCTTCGGAGCCCCGAACTACGCGGCCGCGGTGACCCGGCGCGCCCTGGTCGAGATGAAACAGCACCGGGTCACGATGGCGAACGGCGAAGTGGCCGTCTCCCGTGCGCAAGTGACGTTTGTCGAGCCCCTTCCGGCCAATGGGGCGGCGAACCGGCGCGAGCCGGTCGACCTCCGGGACGTCATCACGCTGCCGGACGGCACGTCAGGGCCCATCCTGGACGTCAGCGGCCTTTTCGACCCGGAGACGAACGCGCCCTACATGCCCCAAGTTTTTCTCGGGTGAGTCAGGAGACACATATGCCAACGAAAAGGGAAATCTGGTTCGAGGTTCTGGAAGAGAGCGGAGGCGATATCGAGCGGCTTCTAAGCGACCGCTCGTGGGCGGAGGCTTTCCATCGCATGCTGCGCGCGCCTTGGCGCGAGAGCGCTGACACCGCGGCTGAGGCCGAGGCGAAGCTGCGGAGCCGGGTAGAGCACCATCTTCGAAACGGCAAGTCCACGGGTCTCGACGCGCTGATGACGGCGCTCGCGGAGCACCCCGAGCTCTATCAGACCGCGCTTTCTTCGAACGGGAGCGCCACGAGAGCGACGTCGCGCACCACGACCACGCCGAAGAAGAAAACGGCGGCAGGGCGGTAATCCAGATGGCAGTCGGCAAGCGCGTTCACGTCGACCAGCGGTCGTTGCGGCGCGTGCTCTCCAACATCGAAGCCAAGGGCGAGGAGATGAAACGAGACGCCGCCGCGTTCCTCTACCGGCGCGCTCAGTACGTCATGACGGAATCGAAACGCGAGGTTCCCGTTAAGACGGGAGCACTGGCGAGCTCGGGTTTCGTGGAGCAGCCCGATGTTTCGCGCGGAAGCATCTCGGTCACTATGGGCTATGGCGGCCCCGCGAGAGAGTACGCGATCCCCGTGCACGAAGACCTGACGGCACGACATACCGAAGGCAGAAAAGCTAAATACCTCGAAGACCCGGTTCGGCGGGCCGTTCCTGGGCTCGCCAAAGACCTCGCAAAGGCGGTGGGATTCTAGCTATGCCCACACTCGAAGAAATCGGTACTCGGCTGCAGGACCAAGACATCGGTACGGTGAACACCGATATCTTCCTGGCGAGCGAACCGGACACGCCCGATGCGCTGGTGGCTGTCCTCCCCACTGCCGGGCTTGAATCGATCCGCACCATGGGAGTCCCGGACTCGGTTCTGCGGCCGAGCTTTCAGGTGCTGGCGCGTGTGTCCAGGATAGAGGGCGCGGAGGGTGCGCGCGACAAGATAGAGGCCGTCCGTGCCGCACTACATGGTTTCAGCGGCTCTCTTTCCGGCGGGGGCAAGAGCGCTCGGTACCATGACATCCAGGCGCTTCAGTCCGAGGGTGTACCCATCCGCTCGGATGCGAGTCTGCGTCACCGCTGGGTGTGTAACTTCCAGGCCCACAAGGGACCGAGCGCATGACTCCAAGGCAAGCCGAACAGCTGGGCGTCTACAAGCGTGTGCTGGCCGAGCTCCGCGCTGTGGCCACCAAGCTCCACGATCGGATCGTCTCACTCGAGGACGCCGCCGACACGTTGGTCATCGGGGAGACTCCGGAGCAAGCCGAACGGCTGGGGGCCTACAAGCGGGAGCTGGTCGAGCTGCGGACTGTGGCCATTGAGATTCACAACCGCGTCCTTGTGCTCGAAGCCAACGCAGACACATTGCTCGTCGGTGACTGCGCCCACGCGAATGCCAAGAACATCACCACGATGGGCGCCAAGGTGCGCACGCGCTACTGCAAGGACTGTGGCGAGAAGTGGGACGAGCCGTTCGAGAAAGCGAAGGGAGCCTAGAGAATGATTCTAACCGACGCAGACATCCTCGTGGCCGGATACGACATCAAGTCCTACTCCAACGAAGTCTCCGTCCAGTTAGGCCATGAGTCTCAGGACAATACCGTGTTCGGGATGAAGACCCGCACGATGAAAGTCGGCCTTAAAACCGCGTCGATGAATATCTCCGGCCTTGGCGAGGCGGGTTCGAGTCCCGACAAGATCGACGACATCCTGGCGCAAGTCACCGAAGGCCAGCTCGTTTCCGTCTGGGCCAACCGGGATGACGGCCATGCGGGATACGCCATGCGCGTCGCCAAGATGGACCATCAGCCGCTGGGCGGTGCGGTCGGCGACCTCTGGCCCTTCAACGTCACCTTCGAGGCTGCGGGGGAGATCCTGCGCCCCGTGTCGCTTCGAAGCAGCACGGAAACGGCGTCGGGTGATGGAGATCCGTTGCAGCTTGGCGCCGTCTCCGCGTCGCAGCGCATCACCGGGATACTCCACGTTTTGGCCGCGTCCGGGACCGACCCGACGCTCGACGTCACGCTTAGATCAGACGATGACTCAGGGATGCCTTCGGCGCTCACGCGGCTCACGTTTCCACAGCAGACCGGCTCGGGCATTTCCGGCTTCAGCGTGCTGGCGCCGGTTAACGGCGCCATCACGGATGACTGGTGGCGCGCATCGTGGACTCTCGGAGGCACCACCCCATCCTTTACTTTTGTTGCTGGCCTCTACATCGGGCCAAAACCCTAGGAGAAACACAATGAGCATAATTCTGAACGATGCCTTCGTTTCGATTGGAGGCACCGATCTGTCCGACCAGGTCCGCGAGGTCACCATCCAGGAAGGCTTCGAATCTCAGGACCCGACCACGATGGGAAAAAGCACCCGTCTCGTGAAAACGGGGCTCAAGACGTGGAACGTTTCTCTCGTCTTCAATCAGAACTTCGACGCGAACAAAGTGGATGCAAATATTTCGTCTATCTACGCCGCCGATCCGCCCGAGGCAGCCCTCATCATTCGGCCCGATAGTGGCGCGGTGAGTGCCACGAACCCGCAGTGGTCGGGTACGGGTGTTTTGATGGACTACACGCCTCTGGGCGCCGCCGTGGGCGATCAACTCGAAGCTCCCGTTACCTTCGAGGCAGGAAGCGACCTCACGAGAGCCACCTCGTAAGACTAGAAACGAAAAACAAGGAGGATATTTTGAAACACTTCACGTTCCGTGAACTTGGGCCGACGCCCGACAAAGACGAGCGCCTGCTCGCTTTCGATATGAACGCTATCGCAGAGCTGGAATTATTGCTCGGGGACCGGCCCATCCTCGAAATTCTCAATCAACGGGCCGGGTTCAATTTCATCCGTCATCTGCTCTGTGTTGGCCTGAAGTGGCAAGACCCCACACTGACACCACAGAAGGTAGGCGATCTCATTCAGGAGCACGTCGTCGAGAAAGGTTTGGGCCTGGAAGTCGTCATTACCCCAGCGCTCGAAGCTCTCGAAAAATCCGGGGTCATGGGGACGCCGAAAAAGCCGAAGCGGAACGGAGAAGTCGTGGACCTGAGTCAAAGCCCTTCCGACGGGGCCGGTCAGAAGCGGCCGGCCACCAAAGCGAAGAAAGCGGCAACCGAGGAAAAGCAGCCGGAAGAGACGCCCACGAACTAGAGAGCTTCACGCGGTGGATGGAGCGCGCCGAGGTCCTGGGCGCGCGCTACGGGCTCACGCCCGAGGTCGTCCGGAGCATGAGCCCGGCCGAGTTTCGGCGCTTCGCCAAGGGAGCACATGAGAGGGTGAAAGACGAATGGAGACGTACCGCTTGCATCATGGCCATGATCGACCGGGCGACTCCGCGAAAAAGCGGGCGCTCCAAGTCTCCACAGCAGCTCGTCCCGTGGGCCTTCGCGCCCGAGCCCGAGGATGATTGAAAAGGAGAAGGGGAAGCCCCAAGCCTGAAGGAGGAATCTCAAGCATGAGCGACGAAATACGAACCCTTGAAACAACGCTGGGGCGTACCATGGAGGACAGGTTCACCGGGCTTACCGGAATCACGACGAGCGTCGCCTTCAATATCGACGGTTCCGTACAGCTACAGATCACGCCAGCCGTTAATGAGTGCGGCACCGTTCAACCGCCCCAGTGGTTTGGCCTAGCGCGATTGAAACCCGCGTTTGCTGGAAAGGTCATGGTGCGAAACCCAGTCAAGCTCAGCAAGAGCTTCGAAACGCTACGTGGGTTCCTTCGGGCTACCTCATGAGAATACTCTCCACGTGCTGAAGACGATGCCTCCACCAGACGCCGGGATCCCTGAGCAGGCCAGTCCGCTAGAGGCTCAACCGGGCAGTAGAGCCTAGTGGTTAAGGACGTGGGCGACGAAAAGGGTGTCAGTTTAAACGACACCCCTTGAGAAGAAGGAGAACGTGAGCATGAGCATGAACATGGATACGGACGTGAACGCCATCGGCCAAGCCGCCGAAGAGAACGGGGGCTCCACGCCGGATCCCGTAAAGGTCTACATCAAAGTGTTCGCTGCACTTGTAGAGGCGTGGAAGGCCGTGCCGGACAACGAGCGCGTCGGTCTGAAACCCCCGCCTACCGATACCGGAAGAAACTCGGAAACTTAGAAATGATCCGGCGCCTTGAGTGCATCCCGTTCGTCCTCGGGGATCTGACTCCAGGCGGTGGTAGCGTCTGCATGGGCTCGGTGCCAAGCGTCAATAGCATCAACGATCTGTTGCCCGGTGGGCCACAAAGCCACGTCGATCTTTACATCGAGCGACTTTGGAGCGCCGCGGATGTACAGCGGTTCACCGAAGTTTGTAAGCTTCTTGACGACCGTCCGGAACATCCCGGAAAATTTCGAGAGCTGCGCTCCCGCTTCATTCCTTGCTTTGATGGCCTTTCGGTAGGCAGCTACGGGGTCATCCGACATCAGTTTCCTCCTGTGCCTGAACCGTGTTCAGGGGGATCGCGGGGCGGCCGGTTGCGCGGCCGTCCCGCATGTTTGAGTGATTCTAATCGACAGGGGACCTAAAGGGGTAAGGAGGGCTCATGAGTTTAGACGGTCTGATTGAACGCTTCATTCGCTTCCTGAACAACCGCAAGAGCCGCAGGTATCTCCACCCTCCCCGGCTGCGAGTTCACCTAGGGGCCATGGCTGGACACTCCGACACCAAGATTTGGCTGGACGGACAGGAGATAACCAAGCTCGTCAAGGGAATTCGAATCGAAGCAATCGCTGGGCAACTTACCGAAGCGCATCTCGAGATCATGGCGGCGGAAATCGAGGGCACGATGAACGTTGAGCCAGAGGTGAACGTCATCCGGCGCCATCTGAAGACGATGCCTCCACCAGACGCCGGGATCGCTGAGCAGGCCAGTCCACTAGAGGCTCAACCGCGAGTTGTCGATCCCAAAACGAAGATGGAGCGGGAGCGGCGGTTAGGAGGAATTTAAAGGATGGGTAAACAAAGTCTCGTCGAGGTAGTCCTCTGTGGGGACAAGTCCGATCACTTGAGAATCGACGGCCACGACATTCCGACACGCGCCTTCGAGATCAAATGTGAAGTTATGGGGCCTCCAGAAATCAAAGTCAGCGTCTTTGCGAATCACCTACAGACGGTGCTTCGTGACGCCAAGCTGTGTCTCGTCGCTCTCGATCCAGTGACGAACACCGAGCAGGTCTTCAGGGACGTTCATTTCGCTCACGAAGGATGGGAATCGGGGCGTTAATCTGAGGAAGGGAAGGTTTCTATGAATATTTTTCTGCCCGACATCTACTTTGTTGGGAAAGGTTTGAAATGGTTCTTGAAACTGAACAAAGAGCCCGTCCTTGCGAGTTCCATCGAGATAAAGGCTGATGCGGGCGGCTTGACCGAAGTACGTGTCTGTGTAAACTCCGACGACCTCACGATCGCTCTGCGCGATGCGAAGCTCTCCCTCGTCGTCTTTGATCGCGACACGAATCAGACGCGGGTATTACGAGACGTTAATTTCGCCGAGGATGGCTCGGGGTAGAGAAACCTTGCTACTGCCTTCAAGAGATCCTAACGTTTCGTTGATGGGGGATCCCGTCTTCATCCTCCCACGTGATCGTCGCGTCCCACGGGGGTATGCCGCTACTGACATCAACACTAGCCATCAAAGCGAAATGCTCTCCTTGTTGAAGCGGGTCTTCAAGGATGTCCATTTCGCCCCCGAGGACAGGAATCGGAATTGTTAAAAAGGAGGAATTAAAACGTGAGCCTCACACCCAAAGTGGAAGCAAAAGTATCTGGACTTCACTATAGCCTGATGGTCGATGGCGAAGAACTACACGCCAGCTCCTGTGACATCAAGCTGAAGGTTGGTTACATGGCGGAGGCAGTGATTCGCGTGCATTCAGAAGAGCTATCTACTTTCTTGAGTAACGCCAAACTCTGCCTCGTCGTTTTTGATCTGAAGACGAAGAAGGAGCGGGTGCTGCGAGACGTGCACTTCGCCGATGACGGCTTTGGGTAGAGAAGTGACGCCTTCAAGAGATCTTTACGCTTCGCTGTTGGGGGTTCCCGTCTTCATCCAGCCACGCGAGTGTCGCGTCCCATGGCGGGGTGCAGCCACTACTTTCCGCAGCCCCCACAGCGAAGTGTTCGCCCGGCCGAAGCTCGCGCCAGGGCAGCTTCTCGTCGACATCGCTCGGTATCAAGGGCGAGCGCTCATCGAGAATTCTGAGTTGGACATTTCGAGCAACACCCTTCCCTACGTTCGTGACTCTGACCTGGTGGAAATTCCGATACGGGGTGAAACTTACCCGCAGAACGGCAGTTTTTCGCGCAGCCTCAAGCTCATCGCGTTCACGCTGCCGCAGCTCCGTGACTGTGCGCTGAAGTTCGAGGGTCTTGCGCTGAAGTTCAAACTGCTCTTCGCGGTACTTATCCGTCTTCTTGTTTACGTTCCAGGCAGATGCCCGTGCCCACCCCGAGAGGAAGAGGGCCGCGAACGATACGGCAATGGGTATGACGTTCAACCAGTTCCACGACGACGCTTCGTCCATAAGAAAACAGCCCCAAGGCTCCAAAGTGGGGATCGTCCCAACCTGGAGCCTCGGCTGTCCCGCCGGGATCAGCAGCGGTTAGGGACGATCGAGAATGGGAAGCTACTGTTCCGCCTTCGCTTGGGCGTTCGCCTTCTCAAGGATCGTATCGCGGTTCTCGCGGATCCACTTTTCCGTCTTCGCAGCAACGCCAGCAGTAGACTGTGCGCCAACTCCGGCGGCGTGAAATCCTTTCTGGTAGCCTCCAAGGGTAAGCAGTGTGCGTGCACCGGTTACAAGCTGATCCGGACGCCACGCGTACCCGCCACCGAAATAAGTCGTCTCGCCTGCCTTGGACGACTGTTCTGTCCCAAGGAACTCCAAGAATACTGTTGATTCCTCGCTACTCTCCACCAACCTGAGCGACTTCTTCTTCTCGCCGCGCTTGCCAAGTTCGCGACAGACAAACGCGGCCGTGTCATCTTTGAATCCAGCCTCCAGGTCCTCGCTGAAGCAGTAGACCTTGACGAGCTCGGGGTCCTTCTTATCATCGGCGAGCAGGAAGGCGGGCAAAGTCAACAAAAGAAAAGAGATAGCGGTCGTCTTCATGGCGTCCTCCAGTGGGCCCCCCACGAAGGGTGCACCCTCAGCTCCAGAGTAGACGATTCCGCTCCAGGATTTCCACTCGGAAGGGCAGCGGCGTAATGGCGTTCGAAGCAGGGACCATCATCGCCCGCCTGGGCCTCGATACCAAGAGCTTCGACCGGAACATCGGGCGGCTGGACCGCGTCGGAAAGAAGCTCAGCCGCAATATCTCGCTGCCCATAGCCGCCGCCGGCCTCGTGGTGACGAAACTAGCCGCCGACTTCGAGTCCAGCTTCGCCGGGGTGCGTAAGACGGTCGATGCGACGGAGGCCCAGTTCGAAAAGCTGTCACAGGGTTTCCGCGACATGGCGAAGGAAATCCCGATCAACGTCAACGAGCTGAACCGCATCGGTGAGGCGGCCGGACAGCTGGGCATCAAGACCGAAAACATCCTCGGCTTCACGCGCACGATGGCCGATCTTGGAGTGGCAACCAATCTGTCAGCCGAACAGGCGGCCACCTCTCTGGCGCGGCTCGCCAACATCACCGGCTTGCCCCAGGACCAGTTCGACCGGCTCGGCTCGACGATCGTAGCTCTGGGTAACAATTTCGCAACAACGGAAGCCGAAATCGTCCAAATGGGACTGCGCATCGCTGGAGCGGGTGAGCAGATTGGCCTTGCTGAGGGGCAGATCCTCGCTATATCCACGGCGCTCTCGTCGGTCGGCATCAGCGCGGAGGCCGGCGGCACGGCGATCTCCAAGGTCATGATCAACATGGCCTCGGCGGTTTCCTCGGGTGGAGAGTCGTTGCAACAGTTCGCCTCCGTTGCTGGCATGAGCGGCCAGGACTTCGCGCGTGTGTTCCGCGACGATGCCGCCGCGGCGATCAATTCCTTTGTCGTCGGGCTCGGCGATATGCAGGACAGCGGCGGTGACGTGCTCGGTACGCTTGCCGCGATGGGGATTGAGGAAGTCCGCATGCGCGATGCGCTCCTGCGTGCTGCGAGTGCTGGCGACCTGCTCAGTGAAGCCCTCGATTTGCAGGGCAATGCGTGGACCGAAAACACAGCGCTAGCCGAGGAAGCCCGGAAGCGCTACGAGACCTTCTCCTCGCAGCTGACGATTTTCGGAAACCGCCTTAGGGATATCGGTATCACGCTCGGTACATCGTTGTTGCCGGTATTTCGGGACGCGCTCGACGCTGCCCAGCCGCTGGTGGACTTGATGGAGAAAGCAGCGAACAAATTCGCCGATCTCCCCAAGCCCGTTCGATTGGTTACTGTCGGGCTAGCGAGTGTCGCAGCGGCCGCGGGGCCGGTGTTGCTTGCTCTGAAATCAATGGCCGCGAGCTTCGGACCCTTGCTAACTGGCCTGAGCAAATTCGCAGGTGGGTTAGGCAAGTTCTTTGCGCCCATTGCACGCGCTACGTCGATGCTGGGTCTCCGTGGCGGTTTGGCGATGGCACTGCGATTAGTGGGGAGCTTCATTACCGGGCCGGTAGGACTGGCCATCATGATCGCCAGCCTGGCCGTCTCGATCGGTAAGCTTCTGCACTCGATCGGCAAACTTCTGCTGAAGTTTGAGCCGTTCCGACACCTTGTTGTCGCTGTCGGACGGGCGCTGCAAGCACTCGTCCAGGAGAGTATTGCATGGGTCACCGATGCGTTCCGAAAACTGGCCCAGAAGGGCATTGCGTGGGTTTCCGATGGGTTCCGAAAATTGCTCGATTGGATTTCTCCGGTAACGGATCGGCTCAAGGCCCTGGTTGGGTTCATCAGTAAGTGGGTGGGTAAGGGATTCAACACCGCCGCTGATGCCCTCAATAAATTCGCCAACTCGCTCTCGGTGAGTATGGCCGCACAGGCCGCAAGCGAAGAGAACGCCAAACGACTGGCAACGGCCATAGAGCGGGTAACAAAGGCTAACGAGCCGCTCATTACGCAGCTTCGCACGGAGCTGAAGAACGCCTTCGAGAAAGGCGGCACGATCCCGATGGAGCTGTTCCAGAAGACCGTTGATGCCTTCGGTGGATCGTCGGAATTGGCGCAAGACGTGATCGGAAAACTGATAACTGAGATTACCAAGGTAGGCAAAGCGGCTTCAGACGCCGCGGGCGGGATCGAAACGGCCGCGGGCGGGGTCAAAACGCTTTCGCCCGAAGTCGAGGAGATGCTTCAATCGCTGGAGAGCCGGTCGTTCGAGGGGATTGCACAGCAAGCGAGGATTCTGGATGACGCGCTCGGCCACCTCAAGGGTGCGCTTCCCATCGAGGAGATGCGCAGGCTCCGGGACGAGTGGGAGCCTTGGCTCTCAAGGCTTGGCGTGACGGCACCGGAATTGGAAAAGGTCATCGCGGAAGCTAACCGGATGCGGGATGCCCTGTCGCAAATCGAAGCGCCGGAGCTCGACATGGGCGAGCTCACGAAGGGAATGGAGGAATATTTCCGCGCGAGCGAAAAGCTCCCAAAGCATCTCCTCACGCTTGGTGCTGGTCTGTCCAATACCGAGCGAGCGGCGCTCGGGATGCCGCCCGTCCTCGACTCGATGAGCGAGAAGACCCAGAGCTTCGGCAAGGCCCTGCAGGAAACCTCGGTGCTGCTCAGTTCGTTCGAAAGCAATCTCGCCAAGGCTTTCGGCGGTGGCGCCTCCGCCGTGCAGGGCTTCGACAAGTTATTCGGTGCAGACCAAAAAACCGGACTTGGTGGTTTTGATAAATTCAAACAAGCCTTTTCGACGGAATCTGGGAAGACAACGTTCTCATCCTTCGCCTCCGGCATCGCAACTGCCCTCCCTGCGATCGGTCAGCTTGTGGGCCCTGCGATCGAGTTACTGGGCATGCTGTTCAAACCGAAGTGGAAGAAGCTGGGGGAGCAGGGAGCGCGTCTTTTCGGCAAGGAGTTCTCCGAAAAGCTGAGCAAGGAGCTCCTGAAGTCTCAAAAGGCCCTCGGCTCGTTCAAGAACGCGGTCGCGGCCAACATCGGCGATATCGCTCAAGAGGTCGGGGTGAACGCCAAGAACCTCGGCGAGACGATGAAATCGCTGAACATCCTGATTGGGATGGTGGAAAACGGCACGGTGAAGTGGGCGGAAGCCGCCGAGCAAGTCGACAAAGCCTTCGGTCCGATAAAAGACCAGCTGGTCGCGATGGGCACGGAGGGGGTGTTCCAGCTGGGCCGCCTGATCGAGCGGATGCGCGAGCTCGGCAAGGTGTCCGCCGACGTCCAGGCATTCATCCAGGAAAAGGCGAAGTCGGCAGTCGAAGCCATGATGGCCTACTTCGAGAATCTGGCAAAGCAAGAGGATCTGACGGCGGAGAAAGCGCGCGAGCTCGTGGGTGTCGTGGCGACGGCGTTCCAGGCGGCGATCGCGGCGGGAGGCGGACTCTTGGGCGCGGTGCAACAGCTCGGGCCCGCCTTCGGCGAAGTGATTCAGAAGCTCCGTGGCGTGCTCGGCGACGACAACCCGCTGCTCAACCAGGTAACGAGGTTCTACAACTTCGTCTCGAACAACCAGGAGCAGCTGGCCGCGATCTCGTCGCTCGGGACGGCGTTCAAAGAGCTGGCCGCGATCGGGCTCATCAACGCGGCGAACATCGGAGACTTCGCGGGCACCTTCCAGGCGGAGTTCGACAAGATCCTGGCGTCGACCCAGGACCAAACGGCGGCGATGGCGGCGATGGGCCCGCAGATCGGGCTTCTCCTGGAATCGTACCGGGAGCTCGGCATGCAAGTCCCTCCGTGGCTGGAGGAGATGGCGGGCAAGGCGAAGGAAGCCGGAGCGAACCTGACGCCTCCGGAAGGCGCGATCGATATCTTCCGCGATATCAGGGACATGCTGGGCGAGCTGGTGGACGCGCTCAAGGGAGTGAGCGCCGAGGCCCGCCGTGCCAGTGCGGCCATGGGAGGAATGGGGGGACCTGGCGGCTTTCCCGATGGCCTTGGCAACGGCGGCAATGACCACATGTTCGGAGCCCGTGGCCTCGATGTTCTGGTGGGCGGCCCGCTCGGGCCGGTGGATTTCACGGCGGGCGAGATGGGAATGGAGCGGGTCTTTATCGAGCCTCTTGATGGGGACGACGGAAGCAGAAGGGGTGCGCTCGCGGACGACGGTTTTGGCGGTGGCGGCTCGCGGACGATCAACGTGACAAACCAGTTCGTGCTCGAGGGAGCCGTCATCGGAACGACGAAAGAGCTCGCCGAGGCCTTTGCGCCGGTCGTGACCCGAGCCCTACGAGACGACCCGAACGTGCAGCGCGAGGTCAAACGCATCACCGAGTGAGAACATCATGGGTACAGCTGTCAGCGCCGATCTCCAGACCGAACTTGATGGCCAGCGCCGCGTCTTCCCGGTGTTCGAGGTAACTCTAGACGGAACCGAGTACCGATTCGCGAAGGCCGCTATCGCCTCTACGAGCAAAGGCGTCTATTCGCCATACATCCAGAGCATCGCGTCGTTCTCAACGAGTATCGGGTTCCCATCGCTCGGCCTAGGTCAGCCGCGAGTCAACGTCAGCCTTTACGACCAGGAGCGAGTTCTTCAGAAGGCCCACGGCGGGCCTGCCGGCGGACACGTGATGGGGTCGACGGCGAGGATCTGGTATCGCAGCGATTTCGTCGCAGCCGGGGAGCACTACAAGGCCGTCGATGGTGTCCTCGTGGATTTTGGCGGCCGAGACAGGATGCTCGAATACGCCATCGGTCCCGATGCGCTTCCGCTGCAAGGCCTGCTGAAGATCCCGAAGCTCACGAGGCTGGACTTCCCCGACATACCGCAGGACAACGTCCAGGGGCAACTGGTGCTCGGCGAGTTCGATAGCACCGGAATCGAGAATGCGACGGGACAGGTCGAAGCCATTTGGGCCGACGAGGCGAACGACCGCTGGTTTCAAAGCTGGGGACACATGCTATCGACCACGCAGGTCTGGAAGAACGGAACGAAGGACACTGCTAACTGGACACAGAAGCGGGTGCTCGCGAACGGCAAGCCTTGGACGTGCATCGAATACACGGGCAGCTCTGCTCCGACGATTTCGGATACGGTGACGTTCGACTGCCTCGGGCTCGACAAGAATGGAGATGCCACGAGCACGCTCCTTCAAGACCCTGCCGAAGTCCTCGAGGTCATCCTCGTCAACTTCGTCTATAACGAGTGGCCCGAGGGGGCTCAGCTCGGAAGCGGCACGACCCCTGGCTATCGTTGGTTGGCGGTGACGGCCGCGCCAGTGGAGCACGCCGCCGCTCTCGCGGCCGACGTAGTCCTCGGCTACAACAACCACATCTTCTCCGGCATCCTGACGTCCAACGATACGGTGTCGAACTTCCTTGACACCTGGATCAACACCTTCCGCTATCCGCTGTTCTGGACCGACCAGCTGAAGATAGCCGTCGGGACTCTTTGGTATGGAGTCCGGGACATCTACCCGTCCGCGGTGATCCGTCAAGACGAGCGCGACGTAATCGGCATTTCGGTGGAGACCATCGGAGAGGATCGCAGGAGCGCCCTCGTCGTCGACTACTTGATGAACGGCGCCACCGGGTCTTTCACGGAGGCGCTCAGCCTGAAGAACAAGGCATTGCCGTACAACGTGTCGACCTCTCTCCAGTACACGTATGGCGCAGGGCGTCGGGTCTGAGCGATGGCCGGCACCGCGACGAAGATCCTCCGCCCGACGGCCGACGCAGGCAGCGGTTCGGCCACGGTCCCGGCGTGGGGGCTCGGAGCCGGCGCGACCAAGGTAGCGGCGGTCGATCCTGGAGACCCAGTCAGCCACGACAACGACACCAGCTATATCGTCACCGACTCGCGCAACATCGGCTTCGAGCAACGCTTCGGGATCGACCCGACCTTCGCGGAGCGGATGGCGCTGGTCACCGAGGTGCGCGCTCACGCCCGTGTCCGTGACGAGGGCACGACGGTCATCTCAAACAAGCTGCGCGTCGTGCTCGGAACAAGCAACGTGCTCAGCAGCACATTTTCAACGGCGGGCACGTCGTGGACCGCCGGGGGGAACAACGTCTCTCAGGCGATGGCGCGCCCTGGCGGCGGAGACTGGACCGAGGACGACTTCCGCGACTCCACCTTCCGGTTGGGCATCGTTTGCCCGTCCCAGGTGCCCGTGATGAGGTGCACCTCCTTGTGGCTTGAGGTGGACTACGTCCCCGCGGTACTCACCGTCGAACCCCACCGAGAAGTCGGGTCTAGAGAGCTCCGGCTTCTCCAGCACGAGCCCGAGGTCTATACCGTAAAGCTGCCGTTGAAATTCTTGAGCCTCGGCCTCACGGACATGGTGCGCCTGGCTCACGACTCGGTCTTTGCGTCAGCGTCGGTGCTGAGCGCTCTCTCAAACCATATGCTGACAGATAAGTGGCGTCAGACACCATGCTTCGTGCTCGAACGCACGCTCAACTTCGACGACGACACGGTCACGCTGAAGCTTTTGAACGCGATTCCGTGTCTGGCGATGTTTTGGTCGACATTCACGACACCGGACGACGTCAACGACGACATGGACGGGATGCCGCTCATCCATGTCGGTCAGGAGTTGGGCGTCGCGCGCACGACGAGGGGGTACATCCCTCACCCGAGCTCGGCGAGGAGCATCACCCGCCTTTCGGACGTTTCGCCCATCACCGAGAAACGGAACCACAAGGGGACGCTCTGTGAGCTCGGGGCACAGAATGACATTCAAGATTCGGTCTTCTCACACGACTTTGGGGGAGGCACGCCTTGGACGAAGGTGGCCTCAACAGGGTCCATTGTCACGAGCACGACAAAGCTTCTATACGAGAACACGAGCGTCACGGATCGGTCCTGCCACATCACCAAGGGCACTGGCGACACCTACATCGAGCAGAGCTGGACTCACGGTGGCGGCGATTCTCGTGTCTCGATGTGGTTCAAAGAAGCATCCGGCAACGGCAACTGGGCCTATCAGCGCCCCAATGGTAACTGGTGGAACGACTCTACCCAGAGCTGGAGCGCCACGCTCGTCTGGAATGCTTCGAGCGGCGCGACGGACGACTGGTTCCGCGTTGTCAGCAAGAAGATAACGGGGCTCGCGGCCGGCACGGCGACCGTGCGCTTTGGTCTCAACGCAGGCTTCACCAACAACGAGCTGTTCATCGGCAGCGTCAACCATATCGAGGACGATGCCATCTATTCGGACATTCCGACGGACGAAAACGGCGACCTGGTCGCCAAGGCGGGCACGACGACCACGGACGCGGATGAGATTGACTACTCGCTGGACAACGGCGGCGTCCTAGACGAGCGCCAAGTGATGCACCCGAGCCGGATCGCACACCGCTTCACAATGGAAGCGGAACAGGACAGCGATGGCATCGTCGAGGGTGCTGCGAACGGGAACATTCTCGGGACGTGGACATGGGGCTCTGGCGTGACGGACTACGACCAGCTCGTGGTCGAGAAGAGCAGCGGGCAGGTCCGCGTCGCCTACGAGCGCGTGGTCAGCTCTACGAGCCAAGGGAAGGCATTTAAGAACATCACGCTTGTTCGCGGCCAGGTGTATGAGATCGCGGTCACGGTAACCAGCGCTTCCGGAGGCGAGCTCGGGAAGGCGGCCCTGAGCTGTACCGTCTATGTGGACGAGGTGGCCGGAAGCGATGTCACGTTCTCCAACGAGCACAGCTCGAGCCAGCAAGAAACGCATTTCTATCCTGGGTGCGGCCCCGCCGGGCTCTCGAAGCGCCCAGCGATGAATTGGATTCGAAACCTCGAAATCTTGCAACGTGTGCTCCCAGCGGAAGAGATAGGAGCGAGACGCTAGTGCGAGAACTTGGGAGTCTGCGACAAAAACTGCTCCGCGCTCTCGTGGGATTGGCGAGGGTGCGAGAGCGAGAAAAGGTTCTGGAGGAGCAGCTCGCGCAGTTGCGCGACGACATCGCCACTCTCCGCGTTCGAGTGAATGAGCACGAGCGACGGGTCACCACACTGGAAGGTGGTTAATGAGCGAAGGCTTCTTTCTTTCCGGTCTAGCTTCGAACGCGTGCGTTCAGGCTCAAAGCGTGACGGTCTCATCCGAGGACGCGTTATTTCCAAAGGCGCATCTACAAACCGGAAAACCCTGGGAGCGCTTTCGCTTTTCTTCTGCCGCGGCGAATCCGAAGATGGAGTTCGACTGCAATATCATCGCGAATCCGAGCTACGAGTTGGACCCCGATCTAACCTCACCTCCTACAGGCTGGAAAATCCCGACGGGAGGTGGCACTCCAGACGTGAGTACGGCTGAGTTCAACGAAGGGACAAAATCGCTTCGTCTCAATCTTGCCAACGAGGCGGCGTACCAGGACCGCGAAGTCCGGCTCGGCGGGACGTACCGGCACACGGTCGCACTCCGAGGCGACGGGACCAACATCGTCAGCGCCTACGTTCTGGATTTGATTGCGGGTAAGTGGCTTCAGTCTGGTGGGGCGTGGACAACGACAAAAACCGCGTGGGCAACGAGGTCAGCGGCGACCTTTGCGGACAGCTCTATCACACTGACGCTCGAGGATCCGGTCGCGGGTCATTCCGGCCCGGGCCGCGTTCGAATCCTCTTCGACCGACCTGCCTCCACCACAGCCGCAGCCTACGTTGATTCGGTCTATCTGTGGCCCAAGATCACGTGTGCGGCCTTGATCCACCATACGATTCCTACGGGCTTCCCCATCGCGGTGGAATCGGCAGATGATGCCGCCTTCACCTCGAACCTCAATGACCATGGAGACCTGCCCGCTAGGCGATTTCGTACTTACATGATCCTTGCGGGACCCGCGACTCCGCAGAGGTTCTGGAGATTTCTCATTACTGGGACCCCATACGATCTTTTCCTCCCTTGGATTGGGCAGCCAGTACTAGGAGAACGTGAAACCTTTCTCACCCGGCCGAGCTATGGACTTGTCACCATCCGAGAGGTGCCCAAGTCGGGGACAGAAGAGCTCCCCGTTTCGCTGGCGGAAGCACCACGATATCGGTTCGATATGTCATGGGAGAACACCGCCTACAGTGCTTACCAGCAAATCGCGGAAAAGATGCTGGGGGCTTGTTTTTTCGGAGATGAGCCCATTTTGCTTGTCGCGGATACAACACAATCGGAAATGGTCTACGGTCGCGGCGCCAGCATGAGCTCCATTGCGCCGAGCTGGGTCTTCATTGATCAAGTGAAGTACTCGCTATCGGTTCAGGACGACCCCTATAGCGTGGTTACCAGATGAAACGGCCGCTTATGGAGTTGACGGACGACGAGCTTCAGGAGCATTACCGTCGTCATCTCAAAAGTCTTGAGACGATTCTAAAAGAGCTTGCAAGACGAAGAGTCGATAGAGAGTGTAGTAAAATAGAGCGCGAATCGGTCACCTCGTAAGAAACGACACCGCCGATTCGAAGCGCATCAGAAGCGACCACCCCGCCTTAAAGCGGCACCGTCGTAAACCGAAAGGAATGCGACGGATGCAAAAACGCCTTTTCCTAATTCGCTTTTTCTACTCCTCCTCTGCGCGGCGCCGGTTCTAACTTCTCTAGGACGAGGAGATGTTCGGCGTGGAGCGAGTGATGGAGTCAGCTCAAGGGGTTTTCTCTGCCTTGGAATCGCTCCGCGCCGGACTAACTCGAGAAGTAGATGAGAACCATCAGGCCCGGTTCCTGAGTGCACCAGTCAGGAGTCGGGCCCGGGTGCGGCGACGATGGATGAAGTCGCGGACGAAACGTATGAGGGCAAACAGATGATGTGGATGAAGACGACGATGGGGCTCGCGTGCTCACTCGCGGTGGCCGCTTTCGCTTTGGCGGCACAGCTCAAAGAGGCGGCCGAGGTGGCCACCGCGGTCGTTCACGGCACGGCCAACTCCGCGCCGGTGCTGCTGCTGTTTGTGCTCGTGGTCGGCCTTCTCGTTTTGGTGGTGTGGATGTTTCTTCGCCACCTGGCGCGCCAAGGCGACCGGCTGGTCACCATGATCGAGCAGAACAACAGCTCGAACGAGCGTACCGCCGGGGTGCTGGGGAAGGCTAGCGGCGCTCTCGAGCGCAACACGATCGTTCTCGAAAGGTTGGAGAGGCGGCTTTAAAACTGAGGAGGAACCAAAAATGAATAGACAGAGGTTGGAGACGGGCACGGACCGTGTTCTCACGTGGATCGTGGCGCGGCCGCGCACGGCGTTGGTGCTGGGCGTTGTAGCTATCGTGCTCTTCGTCGCCGGAGTCATCGTCGGCGCTCGGGTCTGGTAGCGATGCTCCAAGCACTGTTTGGAGGAAAGGCCGTCCTGACGGCGGCGGAGGGGGTCGCCAAGATCATCGACCGCTTCGTCGAGACGGATGATGAAAAGCAGGCGGCCGAGATGATCAAGGCGAAGCTCATGCTGCAACCGTCGCTCGCCCAGGTCGAACTCAACAAGATCGAAGCGGGTCACCGGAGCATCTTCGTTGCGGGCTGGCGTCCCTTTATCGGCTGGGTGTGCGGCTTTGGTCTCGCCTGGCACTACATTTTCCGTGACGTGGCGATGTGGGTGTGCAGCATGTGGTGGACTGACGTGGTGCCTCCAGAGCTGCTCGGCACGGGGGAGCTGATAACGATCGTCTTGGGGATGCTTGGCCTCGGAGTCTTCAGGACCGCCGAGAAAGTCGCTGGCAGAGCCAAGTGAGCCGCGTCTTGAAAGCACCGGGCGCGCCTTTGTACTGGCGTGACTCCGCGGACGGGCAAGTGCTCGTCTGCCGAGAGTGCGAGCGGGTGACCGGAGACTCGGCGGCATCGTGTCGCGTGACGCTCGTCCGTATCCAGGGAGCCGTGCATGCGTATTGCGAGCGTTGCGGAGCGAAGCAGAGGCTCAACGGCTTCGAGCTGGCCACGGAGGAAGACCATGAGTGACGAGACGGGTACCGAGCGCGTTGTCCCGTGGCCAGGAACGGACTTGGATAAGGGACCGTCGCCCCGCCTGTCGTGGCGCGAGCTCGGCTGTCGCGACGGCACACCCTACCCCGAGGAATGGAGACGCTCCCGCGCTCTCGTGCTCGCGCGGGTGTTCGAGAGGATCCGGGCGTATGTCGGCGGCCCCATCCAAGTGAACTCCGCGTACCGGACGCGAGAGTACAACGCTCAAGTCGGCGGCTCCCGGAACAGCCAGCACATCGAAGGTCGAGCGCTCGACCTCGCCGTTCCCGGAGATCTCGCTCTTTTCGAGTTCCAGGCCATCGTCTTGCCCTTCGCCCGTTGGGGCGGCTCTCCTCTCCGAGGCCTCGGGGTCTATCCGTCTTTCATCCACATCGACACACGGCCATCCCCACGCTTGGTCCGCTGGCAAGGAAAGCGCGTGCAAGCCGAGCTGGTGAGAACCGCTTGAACCTAAAAGGAGGTTGTACATGAGAGGAAAACTGAAACGCCTGGTGAGATTCACGTTGATTATCGCTGGGCTCACGTGCACCGCGGGCAACGCCGCCGCGGCGGAAGACCCACCCGTCCAAGCCGGGCCGCTCGACTTCCACGTCGTTCCCGCTATCGGCGCCGGGGTGTTCGTCAAAGACTCGGACGCCGAAAGCTCCATCACGAACAACGGCTACTTTCTGGTGCGCATTCCGGCCTTCGTCTTCCCGCGGCTGAATGACGCCTCTCTCGGCGTTCAGGTCGAGCTCAGCAATGCCCCGAGGCTCCGAGGCGTCGATTACTCAGTTCTGAGCTACGCGAGGATCAAGCTCGCGGGCAACACCTACACGGGCGCGAACGTCCGGCTGTTCCATGGCGCAGCTAAAGCAGGGGCGGAGTTTTCCTTGCGCGCCATGCCCGTCGTCGGACTTCGTTTGCTGAGCGTAGCGAATCGTATACCGATCTTTTTCGAGGTCGAGTTTTTCGGAGACCGCCGTCCCGTCAAGGCGGCGCTCATTCTCACGTGGAAATAAGGGAGTAACAAAATGAATTCACTCATCCGTATCGTGCTCTTCAGCGTGCTCATCTCATTGGGAGCGTTCGCCTGCACCGAGGTGACTCAAACCATCCAACCATCGGGGGTCGACGTCAGTGTTGCCACTCCCAGCTCGGACTCTGGGCCCAACGAGACGTCCTCTGGGACGAACGGGACCATCACCCTGGAGCCATCGAGCATCGAGGTCCAGGTCGGGAAGAATGTCGCCGTCATGGTCATCGTCCGGGACGCCAACGGGGTCGAGGTGCCGAGCGAGAACATCTCGGTTTCCATCCTCGACAAGACGCTCGTCCGGCTCGTCGAGATCGACAACCGCATCCTCACGTTCGGCGGGCTCGCGGTGGGACAGACGTCGGTCATCATCAGCGCTTCAGGACTTCAGGCATCGCTCGACGTGACGGCCATCCCCTGAATCTGAACTCTGGGATCCGGGGATGGCGTAACCTCTTTCCGGGTCAGCAACGGGCCTTAGCGACGCCCCCAGTACGTTCTCAGCAGCCAATGCACGAGCGATCTCCCGGGAAACCAGCACGCCCTTGTGAGCCGACGCTCCGCTACCGAAATACTCCTTCGTCTTCGCCAACGCGGTCGAGGGTTCGCTAGTCAGCGTCGGGAAATAACCTGCTGCGACCGGCAAGTACTTGATCCTTCCGCAGCTAGGGCATTCTTCTGTCACAAGTCTGTTCGTGGAAATCCCGACTTCTTCATGCGTGACAAGCTGCACTACCGTCTGCAACTCGGCGCCCTTCGTATTCGTGACCGCTCGGCTCTCGATCTTGTGCGGCTTGAAGACGCTTGTCCAGACCTCCGGTGTTACGAAGTACTCGTCGAAGACCCAGTTGAGCTGAAAGATGCTCCTCTTGCCCCACCTCGGCTCGCCCTTCATCTGGAACGGGGCCTTCTGCTTCATGCCAAGCCCGCACCGATTGCAATACTCGCTTAGATCAAACGTAGCTTCTCGATAACCAAACTCGTCCTCGTTCGGCTGAGGGAATCCATAATGCCAGTCTGGCACCAGTTCGAGCCACTTCGCCCGCTTCAGCTCGATAGGGGTAAACTCTGTGCTCACAACATCCACCGCGTCCCATGTGGCAAGTCGCTTCCTTAGCTCGCTCCAGCTCGGGTGCTCCTCATCCACTAAGAAGGTGGCGAAACCTTCCTGAACCTTGACTCCTAGCGACAACAGTTCCTTCTGAATAGCTCGCGTGACCGACAGCGTGAAGCGGTGCTGAACCTTCACCTATTTGGCTGCTCCTTTCGAGGCTCCTTGCAGCTTCCGAATCCCCTGAGGGCGCGGGTCGTCGGCCAACGCCCTAATCTTGGTCACGATTCGTTGTCGCACTTTCTTTGGTTGGATCTTTCTGAGGCTCGCAAGTGCCGTATCCGTGTAAGCAAACCCATACAGCGTGCCCATCGCATCTAGGTCAGTTTCGCCAGTCGCTTGTCGAGATCCGTCCCCCGAACAAGGGTGTCGGGATGCTCGTCGATCTCGGTGAGTCGGTCCAGAGCAATCGCGGCGTCGTGGGCGTCGTCCCCGGTCACGGTGTCTAACAACGCCCGCGACTGAGCCAATTCAGCGTAGGCTGATTCTCGTAGATCCATTCCTCTGATGACGGGTAGCCCGATAGCTTCAAGCGTGGCCCGGTCTTTCGGAACTGGCACGACCACCTGTCGGGCATCGTCTGGTTCTAAGTGATCCACGATGGCTCCGTAGATGTTGGCCTTCAACTGATGCTGCCCCATTGGTGACGAGAGAAACTGATAGACGTATCCGCGCAGAGCCTCATCGTCGATCTCAACCCGGATCAGATTGTTCGTGCCCACTGCCCCGTCGTGATACGCGGTCACATACACGACGCGCCCGACGGTGCCGCTATCCGTGATCAGAATCATGCCCCGCTTCAAATACAGCTTGTCGATCTGGCGCAGTTGAATGGGCTTCGCCTTGTTCAAGTCGAGATACTTGATGTTTTCGCCTCGTGTCTGGGTAATCGCGTTCCCCGTGAAATAGCGCACGATTCCTGGACCTGACGTGACATCCTTGTCGGCGTAGGGCCGCTTAAAACGTGGCCCGTTGTCAACCGTCGCAATTTGCCCCAAGTGCTCGGCCGTCCAGCCGTCTTGCTCTCCCAATAAGAGAGCGGCTTGACGCGACTCGGAGTAGCGCGGCAGATACCGCACGGGGTTAAGGTTCAGGTTTGGCGTGAGTGCCGCGCAGTCGATCTGGAAGTAGTAGTCGTCTGACGCGTGTTTGCGACCATGTTGGATGGTCTGCCACGCTGCGTAGATGTCGTCGAGGTCGTGATCAAGCACCGGCTCGCCGTCCACAATGACCGGATCGCCGTGCTTGTCGGTTCGATAGACTGGGTCGCCGACACCGTTATGTCCGATCCCCTGCGAGATCGCCATGAAGATGGCGTAGTCGTCTTCGCTCGCAGACTCCGTGCGCTTACGTTCGAGCACTAAGAGCGCCGCCTTCGCATCTGTGTGGGGCTTAAAGGTGTCGTCGTGACAGTTCACGACAGCCAGTACGCGCGTCTCCCGAAGAATCAACGTGCGAAGCGGAAGTGCCTTGTCGTTATCGAGCACGCCACGCGGCAACACGATCCCGACCTTGCCGCCAGGCTTGACCCATTGGACACAGCGTTCTACGAACAGGTATTCCGGTGGAGCACCCTCGCCTGAGAGTGCATCCGTGGGGGCTAGTTCTCCACGCGGGTTGAGCTTCCACACGCGACCCAGATCAAACTGCGTCAGGATCTCAGGTTCCTTATCAGCGGTGATCTTGTGTGCAGCGGTCGCTCCGAATGGTGGATTCGTCAGGATGACTGTGGGAGGAGTTGTCTTGGGTCGAAATCCACGCGGCAGTTCACTCGTCGGCTTCAGGCTGTCTCCGCGCACCAACCCGGAATGTCCGTCGCTTGCGAGCACCATGTTGGTGCGGGCAACCTTCACAAGCTTCGGCGACTTGTCGATCCCGTAGATGCGGTTTCTGAACTTGTCTATCACTCGACGCTTCGTCGCCTTTGTGCGGTCGCTCTCCATGATCTTGTGCGTGACGTGCCGCATCGCCGCAATCAAGAAACCGCCTGATCCCATTGCCGGATCAAGGATTACGTCCTGTTCGTCAGGATCAACAAGACGCACCAACAACTGCACGATCAGCCGGTGCGTGAAGTATTGTCCACGATCCCCCTTTAGGTGCGAGCCGACATAGACCTCATAGGCCGCGCCGACGACGTCGTAAATTTCATCCGACTCGTCATCGGGAAGAAACCGGAAGTCCTGCAACTCTGACACCGCCGTCGCAACTTCACGATCTCCGGCCGTGACGCTCTCGTGCTCATCGAAGATGGTGAGGTTGTCATCCCGGACCTGGGCGAACAACGTTTGCACGCGGGACGCGACGTGCCTGCGGCCTTCCGCCGACTGACGCTCAGTCGCCGTGCAGCGAAACTCACAGGTGTCTCCCGGATTGAGTTCATCCCGATACTTCGCCAGGATGATCCGCACCATGTCCATCGCGAGATCGTCTGAATCAATCCCCACCTTGTAGAGCGCGTTGTGACACCGCTTAAACGTTTCAACGAGGTTGTGTGGCGGGCGTAGTTGGTGCTTCTTATGCTTCCCGACTGCATCCCAGTCTTCCGATGCGTGCGGCAGGTTCGGCCATTCGTCAAGCTTGCGACCGATCCGCCGAAGGTAGTGAGGGGCGTCGGTCTGGTTAATCCACACGCCGCCTTCGGCTGAACTGGCGAAAATATAAGAACGCAGTTGGTCGATCCCGGACTTCTCGTCTGGTGCTTTGGTCTCGACGATGATTCGGATCTGTCCCTGGTCTTTCTGTTGCGCGGCTGTCTCGTCTTGGTAGATCGAGATGTCTGCGTAGCGTGTCGTGGAACCTATCTGGATCGGCGCGTTGAACGCGAGCACCCCGAGCGCGTAGCCATACTCGTAGTGCAGCTTGCGAGCGTAGATCTGCCGGACGTGTTCCTCCGGCGTGTTTGGACGGGTCGTTGACGGATCAAGGAAATCGATGATCCGCCCGTCGGACGTGAGACGCAGCCGGTCGCTTGTGACAAGCGCAAGCGTCTGTGCGGCCATCGTGTTACCCCGCCGCCGGACGGCGGAGCATCAGACGCTTGCCGCCGACCTTACGGATACCCTCGACAGTGCGCTGCCCGTCGGTCAGATCCCGTGTGTTGTAGCGGAAGTCGAACTCTCCGAGATACTGCCCAAGATGCTGCTTGCCAACATGGTGATAGACACCATTGATGCCACGCTTTAGGAGCGAGAAAAACCCCTCGGCGGTGTTCACATGAGCATCACCGTTGACATACTCGCCAAGCGAATGATTCACGCGCCCGTGAGCAGCGAATTTGCGACCGGCCTTGTCGTAGATGGGATACTCGTCGCTCATGAGCGTCGAACTAGGCTCGACGTATTCCTGTAAGGCCGCGCCGATGTTCTTCGCCGTCACCCGAGCCATCTTCATACTGCGCACCTTGCCGCCACGCTCGACCAGCGAGACGACTGGCGTCTTGTGGCTGTCCGGTCCTGGCCGACCGCGCTTGGTGCCTCTGCGCCGACCGCCGATGTAGGTCTCGTCCGCTTCGACGATGCCCGAGAGCTTGTCTTCGACCACGGCATCGCCGAGAGCATAGCGGATACGGTGGAACATGAACCAGGCTGTCCGGTAGCTGCCGATTTCCAGCGTCCGCTGGAGCTGAAGCGCCGAGAAGCCCTTCTTGGACGAGCAGAGCAAATAGAACGCTACGAGCCACTTCCGCAAGGGCACCTTTGAGCCGTGAAAGATGGTGCCCACGGTGACGGTGAATTGCTCCCGGCACTCGCCGCACTCATACAGTCCAGGTCGGACCTTAGACGCGACGTTCGCCTTGATCGCATGGATCCGGTCAGTGTCCGCGTTGCCGCAGTGGGGGCAGAACGGTCCGTCCGGCCAACGCACCGCTTCGAGATACTGCCGAGCCTTCTCATCCGTGGAGAAGTGCTGGAGAATCTGAACCAGCGTTAGGTCCGGCGGGGTCTCAGGCTTGGGGTTCTTCTTCTTGCGAGCCATGCCCTAATTCTAGGCCCGCAACCTGCCTTTGTCAAGTGCATAATTACCTTATCTATATAGGACGAGATCCTGAGGCGGAAACCTCCAAGAAAAATCATTCCGAGCAATCTTTCTTCTTCAGTCCGAGCTGAGGCAGGTGTTTGCGCGCGCAGTCTTCGATATCGAAGGTTCGCACGAGCGATCGCAGTTGGCCGACGCTCGACCAGCGTCGTTGATTCAGAACGTTTCCCAAGAGGGAGATCGAGAAACTCTTTTTCCTTGGCACGAAGGATCCATTTGTGATTGCCTTCGGTGCGCGTATAGTCGCCTAGGCACTTGTCGAGCATCTTCCAAACCTTCTTGATGCCGACTTGGCCGTACCCGGTCATCGGCGCGTTACAACGCTACGCCGCCATCTCGATCGCGTTCGTTGCGGTGGTGTCCACGGGGTTGTCCTCCGGGCTGGCCGTCGCGACTTCCACCGACGTCACAAAAACTGATGTCAGCTCCCCGCGACGATACGCCTCGCGCGCGCTGAGCCAATCTTGCTCTTCGGGCTCGTTGACCTGTTTCGCGAACCGGCTCACGCGGGCTTCGAATTCCTCGAACGAGTCGGCTTGGTAAGCTGCGGTCGGGATCGAGATCGAGGAAGCCTACTGCGAGATCGCCGCTAATTCGCGCGCATAGGGCCAACGCTCAACGAGGCATACTACTCGTTTCGTGATGGGCTGCGCGAGATCTTGGTCGAGTGGCTTGAGGCGGAGTCTCCCGGCCAGGCGGACTAGTGAATCCGGTCGTCTCGTTGCGTGCGATTCGGCCTGCCAAGGCCCTGCACCTCCGCCGCGTCATCGGTCGCCTTCCTCAAAGTATGTTCGAGCGGACCCTCAGTGTAATGAACGCCATCGAACTCAACGACGCGCGGGCCGGCTCTCCTGACGATTGTTCCGCCGCACGCTTCTAGAGTTTCAAAGGACGGGTACATTTTATCCTCGGTACCTGGGGGCAATGACCGAATGAAGCGGGCAGAAGCATCGCCGTCGCCATAGCCTTCTTCTCCTTCATGAGCAGCTTCAGCCTCGAATCGGTCGCGGGCTACGATGAACCAGTCCTCGCTATGGTCTTCTGTCTCAACCCAGAACAGCTTTAGTGTGTCGTCACTCGTGAGGCGGTAGCTCTTGAAGTGTCCGCACTGCTCACAATACGGGCCGGGCCACATCTCATCGAGTTCGTCTTCCCCGACTTCCCCGCCTTCGCCCTCGTCATAATGTATGACGGTAGTTTCTTGTTCGCAGAACGAGCATCGAAACACGTACTCCGTCTCCTTCGGATCAACCATGCTCTAAACCTCCTCCGTGAAGGCTCTCTCCACAGGCTCGTCATCCTAGGGGTTCCGCACCCTTGCCGTCAAAGCCCGCCGCGGGATCCTGCCACCCGACTTGACTCCCCGAGCGGAGTTGTGCCAGGGTCCCGACCCCCTCGAACGGGGGGAAAGAGAGGAATCAAAATGAAGGCTAAGGGGAAAGGGAAACCGTACAAGCGAGGCCGCATCTGGTGGATACGGTACAGCGTCAACGGCAAGGAAGAGCGCGAAAGCTCTGGCTCCACGAACCGCGCCGACGCCGTCGAGCTTCTTGAAAAGCGCCGACGAGAAATTCTTATCCGTGAGATAGACAAAGAAAGGGAGCAGGACCTTACGCTCTTCATGCTGCTCGACAACTCATATACGGACGCCTTGGACAACGGTTACAAAACGCTTCGCAATCTGCGGTCCCACAGGAAACACCTGCTAGATTTCTTCGGAGATTGTCCCGCGGCATCCATCTCGGCGCGGGCGATCAAGAGGTATCGACACCACCGGATGAACGCCGGGGTGGGGAACGCAACGATCAACCGGGAGGTAATGTCCCTGAGCCGGGCGTTCACTGTCGCGGCGGAAGAGGACCTCATTTCCGTGCGCCCGGTGTTCTCGAAGCGCCTAACAGAGCCGCCCCCGCGCCAAGGCTTCTTCAAGCACGAGGAATACCTTGAGCTCAGGAAGCACCTTCCGGCATGGGCTCAGGACGTGCTCGACTTTTCCTATCGGACGGGATGGCGTCGAACGGAGATCTGGGAGCTGAGCTGGAAAGAAGTCGACGTCGAAGACTGCGCTATCCGGCTGCGGCCGGATCGTTCGAAGAACTCCGAGGCACGTTGGATCAAGTTTCCGGCAGCGGTGCTTCAGCGGCGGCTTCGTGAGCGTGTCGTTCATCTCGATCTGGTCTTTCACCGGGACGGCAAGAAGATCCATACGCAAGCGTGGAGCAAGGTATGGCACCGAGCCCGAAATCTGGCCGGGCAACCCGGACGACACCTACACGATTGTCGGCGCACCGCGGTTCGCAACTTCATTCGAGCAAACGTGAAGGAGCAAACCGCCATGAAAATCACCGGGCACAAGTCGCACTCAGTCTTCCGCCGTTACAACATTACCGACCAACACGAAGTTATCGACGCAGCCGACAGAATGGACGAATTCATTGAAGACCTCGACGAACACTCGCGGACGCTGCCCCTCTTTTCAAAGAAAAGCTTGACTTCTCGGTCGGTCGTCGTGTAACACTTACAGTGATGACGAGGCAAGAGCTGAAACGAACGCGAGAACGGTTCAATCTCCGCCGCGAAGACCTAGCTAAGATCGTGGGCGTGTGCGAGGCCAGCATCAGCCACTGGGAAAATGGGCGCGTGCCTTTCCCAGCGGCAAGACAGCGTCACGTCGCGTTCGTGTTCCGCGATCTCACCCAAAATCTCAAGAAAAAGTCAAAAAACCGCACATCGATCGCACAGTGATCTTCGTAAGTACCTCATTTTTATACTACATCCTAGAACTGGACTCAGACTTGTAGACGCCGTCGCCCTGGGTGATGCTGCCGCGGAGCTGGGTCTCGCCCATGCCAATGTAGACGACGTCAGGGTTGGTTTCCGCCACGGCCACTGCGCCCACCGAGGAGCTGGTGACCTGCCCGTCGGTGACCGGGAACCAGGTGTCACCGCCGTCCGTGGTCTTCCAGAGCCCGCCGCCGGTGGCCCCGAAGTAGTACTCGTTGGGCCGGCCGGTGCTTCCCGAGCAACCGATCGACCTACCACCGCGGTTGGGTCCGATGTTGCGCCAGGAGAGGGTGCTGAAGAGCTCCGCGTCGAAGGTGATCTCCGCTGGGGAGGCGGATGAGTGGGCGTGTAAAGTGCCGCTCCCGGCGAAGCCGGTCGTCGTGAGCTGGGCTCCAAGCAAGGAGCAAAGCCCCAGGAAAACCATGGCTAAGATGAGCAGTTGTTTACGGAACATACGCCCTCCTTTCAATTCACAGCGTATTACTTGACCGACAAGGGCAGTGTAGTCGGGAAAGGAACCCCCCCGCTTGGCTGCTGCTATGGCCGGGCGCCTTCTTCATATAGATTGTTGTCGGAGAGGTCGGACCTAACCTGAGACACACGACTCCACAAACATGTATCCAGAGATAGGAAAAATCAAAGGACAATTGAAATGAAAATCTCCGAAGTGAGTGCGATTCCCATATCGATCCCCCTCACCGCACTTTGTCGGATGGGACATGGTGTGATGCCTGGACGCAAGATGAGGACCATATTACAGGTGACGACAGACGATGGATATATAGGAGTCGGAGAAGTGGAAGGTGATAAAGCAAATACCATCAACTTCATGAAGAGATGGATCCTGGGCCATGATCCTTTTCAGATAGAACAGCTTCGGTGGAAGATCGCGGCGCCTATCTATTCCAATGAACTAATGGGACAAGAGGAAATTTTTGCGGCACTCGAGTTTGCCATGCTTGATATTCAAGGCAAAGTAATCGGTAGACCAGTCTATGATCTTGTCGGCGGTAAGATGAGAGATAGGGTTGATTTCTCTGCATACCTCTTCTTTCGGTATGGAAAGAACGGACAAGGAGGAGAATCCACCCCTGAAGAGTTGGTCGAGGAGGCAACAGATTTCGTTTCAAAGCATGGGTTTCGGACTCTGAAGTTGAAGGCGGGGGTTTTCAATCCGGATGTTGATGTTGAAACAATCAGGCTACTTAGACAGGAATTTCCTGACGCAAAGATCCGATTAGATCCTAATGGAGTATGGTCGCCAGAAACTTCAATCAGGATAGGAAACAAATTGGAACAGTATGACATCGAGTATTACGAAGACCCTTGCTGTGGAATAGAAGGAATGAGAAAGGTAACCCAAAAGGTCAATATCCCGACTTGCACAAATATGATTGTAAGGACTTTCAAAGATCTGCCCGCTGTCATTCGCTTGAGAGCTGTGGACATCGTGCATTCGGATCCACATAGATTTGGTGGGATTCGAGCTGCCGTTCAGTTAAGCAAGCTTTGCGAAGTCTTTAATCTAGGGCAGAGTATGCACAGCGGATTTGAAACTGGTGTTTCTCTTTCGGCGATGCTCCATACCGTTGCAACATGGGCTTCTCAACCATACGCAATAGACTCCACGTATGAGCACTTGGAAGATGATATTCTCAAAAAACGGTTTATCTTCGAAGACGGACAAATGGAAGTACCTTCTGAGCCTGGTCTGGGTATAGAGATCGACCAAGAAAAGGTCCAGATCTATGCTGAGGCCTACAAAAGGGAGGGGCCATTTTTGAGTTGGGAAGACCCAAGGCAGCCTGATTGGCACCAACTTTCACCGAGGTGGTAATGGAACGGGTTTTGATGGTCGGTGTAGGAGATGTGGGCAGTCACATTATAGAGTTTCTGGCGAGAGATCCCAGGCCCATAGACTTGATTCTTGGGGACATCGATGAGGAGAGGGCAGTCCATCAGATTAATAATGCAGTGATAGGAGCCGCTCATCACGGACTCGATCCCCAATTTAGCTTCAGAAATGTAGATCTCAACAACATCGAACAGACAGCACAGTTGATAAATGAGCTCAGGCCCAGCGTGGTCATCAACTGCGCAGTGATGCACACATGGCACCTCATTCGGAGACTTCCACCTGAGATATATAGAAAACTTAGTTCCGCCACGCTCGGAGCCTGGCTGCCTGTGCAGCTTACTTTAGCCTATAGGATGGCTCAGGCCATCCAGCGATCCGGGGTGAAGACACACTACATTAATACTTCACTTTCTTGCTTGACTAATCCAGTCTTGGGGAAACTAGGTATGCCCCCTACCATAGGAATAGGCAACGTAGACCTCATTGCACCAGCGGTCAAAACTCTGGTGGCAAATGAACTAAAAGTCCCTCGATCCAACGTTACTATCTTCCTCGTGGCACACCACCAGCACTGGGTATATCCTCGTGAGGCGGGTTACCAGAAGGGTGCTCCGTACTACATGAAGGTTATGCTTAGAGACAAAGACATAACCAAGAAGCTTGACACTGACCGGCTGATGTATGACGCGGTCAAGCTATATCCGCCCGGTATCGAATTCACCAAAGTCTCAGCCTCCTCCACCATCAAGAACCTGATGGCCCTGATCTTCGACATGGGGATCATGACCCATGCGCCGAGTCCTAATGGTCTCCCTGGCGGATATCCGGTTTGCCTCAGTGCCAAAGGAGCCGAGGTTGTGCTGCCCGAAGAGCTAAGTTTGGAGGAAGCTATCCGCATTAACGAGGCCGCCCAGCGTTACGATGGGGTGGAAAGAATTGAAGAGGATGGCACAGTAGTTTTCGCAGACTATTCGGTGCGTATCATGAAAGAGATGCTCGGTTTCGACTGCAAGCAGTTCAAACCAGCTGAGAGTGAGGAGAGGGCCCGAGAGCTGATCGCGCTCTACCGTAAACTGGAAGAAAAATATCTCGGTCCGCGCCATCGCGGAACTCGCGCTTAGGTCGAATCCGCGGGAACGTTCCCAGGTTCTCGCGATAGCTCGGTTCCCCGGTGAGAGCGTAGCTTCCGGACACGTAGAATGCGTGCAAGAGGGGCGAGTGGGTCGCGCTTCTCTTCGCGCGGATGATTACGGGGCAGGCGCGCCTGCCGCGGCGCGAGTCTAGGGAGTCGTCCCCTCGATGTCGACGATGATCCAACGCGCGGGCTCGATGCGATCGCTCCCCGACCGAGAAAGATCGTTCTTTCGGAGCGTAATGCTAAAGGGCAGCTCGTCGCCAGCCCGGGATTTGATCACTGCGCTTCGGTGGGGGCAGCCGAAAAAAAGGCGTCCGTCTTGGCGGCCATGATGAAATCGTTGCGGTGTAGGCCTCCTATCTTGTGGGTCCACCAAGAGACCGTGACGCGACCCCACTCGGTGAGGATCGCTGGGTGGTGGCCCTCGCTTTCAGCCACTTCGCCGATCTTCTGCGTAAATGCCAGCGCTTCGGCAAAGTTCTTGAAGCTGAAGACGCGGTTGAGGCGCGGGATGTCCTCCTCAGTCAGGACCTGCCACTCTGGGGTTTCGGGCTTCAGGTGCGCGATCTCCGAGTCGCTGAGCCTTGGCGCGTCGCCTCGGCAGGCGACGCACTTTTCCTGAATCAATCTATCCATGATTTCCTAGGATATCTCGACTTCGACGTCGTCCCCCTCGACGCGCACGTTGTAGGATGTCACTGCCGCTGGCGCGGGCGGTGTCAGATTCTCGCCAGTGCAGACATCGAAGTCGGCTCCGTGCAACGGACAGGTCACCGTGCTGCCCTCGAGTGATCCCTCGGACAGTGGGCCTCCACGGTGCGTGCAGGCGTCTGCGATCGCGTAGCAGGTCCCGTCTACGTTGAAAAGAGCGATCTTGTTTCCAGCGACCTCGACGGCCATACCCTGCCCGGGGGCAAGCTTCTTCGTCTCCGCGACCTTGTGAAAGGTTCCCATCGGGATAAGTCCTCCTTGACGCGCCGATTGTAACCGCGCCGCCGAGATAACTCAAAGGGCAGGGCCGACGCGCAGTACCCTGAGTCACAATTACGGTCGCATTCGAAGGCCGATGCATCCCGCCCGGCTGCGTGGCTCGCCGCCTTCCGCCCCCGCGCCTTGCCAGGCGGGCGCCTTTGCTTTCTAGGTGCGTGACCGCAATTGTGGGGCACTAGGCGACCGTCTCCAGCACCTTCAGCAGCTTCTGAACGTCTGCTCGGTTGTTGAACAGCGAGACGGACGACCGAATCACCGAACCGCCCTTCTCGCGGAAGGTGACGACGATGCCCTCTTTGTCGAAGAGCTTCTTCATTTCGTCAGCGTCTCGTCCGTGAGAGAAGCTGACGATAGGGGAGTTGTTGTTGGGAGGTGTCCAGATGTCGAGTCCGAGACTCGCAAGGCCGTCTCTTAGCTCGTGGGCGAGCGCCATGGTGTGCTTTTCGATGCGGTCGAGGCCGACCTCTTTCAAGTACCCGAGGCCCGCGTTCAACTGATAGACGATGTTGTACGCGGGGGCCGCGTACTCGTACTTGCTCGCCGTCGTTCGCAGTCGGTAGTGGTGGTTGTCGAGCGTCTCCTTGGGCGACCCGTGGCCGAAGCGGTCCGGGTGGATCCGATCGAGGAGCTCCTCGCGGACGAAAAACGGCGCGGCGCCGTAGCTCGCGTACAGCCACTTGTTCGCGTTGGTGGTGGCGAAGTCGACGCCCTCCTCGGAAAGGTTGGTTTGGAAGGCTCCGATGGCCTGGACGGCGTCGGTGTAGAGAAAAGCGCCCTTGCGGTGCGC
This sequence comes from Candidatus Marinacidobacterales bacterium, assembly GCA_965247365.1. GTDB lineage: Bacteria > Acidobacteriota > Vicinamibacteria > Marinacidobacterales > SMYC01 > CBDFHB01. The sequence continues at coordinate 4,483,252 of CBDFHB010000002.1, read as the reverse complement.
CAAATCCGCCAGGCCTCGCACGTCCTCGCGAAAGCCGTTACGATTCGAGACCCACGCTACCGACACGAGCTTCGTTTTGGCATCGATGCGGGCGTCGAAATCCTCCAAGTCCGAGCGACCGTCTCGCTGAGGCACGATACGGAGCTCGATGCCTTTCTTTTTCTCGAGTTCTCGGTACAGGACAAAGCTCGTCTCGAAGTGGAGCTCGTCGATGACGACGTTGTCGCCGGGTCCGAGGTCGAGAGCGCTGGCGACGATGTTCTCACCGTCGCTCGTGGAGTAGAGAATGCCGATCTCTTCGGGCTTGGCACCGAATAGCGCGGCAAACCGCTCGCGCGCCTCCTCTCGAATCTCGTCCCTGTTGGCAGCGAAACCCGTGCGCATCTTCACGTCCGCATAAGCGACGGCGGCATCCCTCACCGCTCTCGGAAAAGGTGCGCGGCTGGCAGTGTTGAGGTAGGTAAGGGTGTCGGTAATTGGGAAGTCGCGGCGCACACCCAGAGGGTCCTCGTCGGAGGGCGCTGCCAGCGCCCGGCTCGCAGGTACAACCGCGAGACTAGCCGCGGTCGTCTTCAAGAAAGTGCGGCGGTCGAATGAGCTCATGATTTTTCTCCTTTTTGCGCCCTCGAATCGATTTCTGCGCCTTGCGATCGGCAGACAGCGCAGATTATAGCAGAGGTTGTAAAGGGGACAGCGCGGGAGGCGGCCCTGACGACAGGCAGCGCGGACAAACAGATCGCGTGGGACTTGGGCGGCTGAAAGAGTTGGGCCTGGGAGACGAGGGGGTGTAAGATTCGCCTTGTAGCAGGGGGATTTTCGACGATGAAGACACTACTTTTATTTCTTGGATTGGCATTATTGATTTCTTGTGTAGGTACCAACGTTCAAGATCAGAATACTGTTCCAGAAGAAAGCTCAGCGAATGAAGGTACGGTAGCAGACACTTGGGGGCAAATTATCGAGGCTCCACCAGAGACCTTCTTTGCAGCAGACTTGTCTGACGATGTGCGTAACGGTTTAACCGATACATTGCTTGTAGCCACTGCCGAATGGGGAAACTACGGACCGCTGGAGTATTGGGTGCTAGGAACGGATCTAGAGGCTGCCAAGGATCTTACCGAACTATTCTGTGAACGTCGCTCGCAACGTGGGGATCTTGAAAAGTCTCAATGCCTAAGTGAGAACCTGGACCCTAACGAAAGACATCGATTTGAGTACTATCGGCAGAAAGGCGCTGACGCCATTGCACGTGAGAAGGCGGGTGGGTCCATGGGCCGTAATGGCAAGCGTGGATGGGGTATTCATTTGTTTATTTCTTCCCATCCTCTCGGCTTTGACAAACTGTTTGGTTCAAGTCCAGGAGGGGACCAAAAAACCGTATTTCATGAGTACTTTCACGCCGTACAGCATGCTCATATTCAAACACGCGATCAGGAGGAAAGGCTTGCACTCAAGGGACCCGTCTGGTTTGCTGAGGGTGGACCTGAGTACATGGCCCAAACTACTGTAAGAAAGTTGTGGGCCTCAGGGAAGTTGACCACGATCGACAATAGTGGTTTGAGCTCCCTCGAACAGAGTTTTGAAAACAAAATGAAAAGCGGCAAGACTAGGATCGAAGATAGCTGCCCGGGGACCAAGCTACATGAACTTACTTACGACAATGATTGTACGCGTGCAGCCTATGATTTGGGTGCCTGGGCAGTTGCTTATCTGCTAAACAAGGTAGGCCAGGAAGCGCTACTAGACACCTTCTATCCGAGTCTCAACGAACTTGGGTGGGAAGGAGCGTTCCAAAAAACCTTTGGGATGTCATCGGAGGATTTTTCCGTCGAATTTGACCTCTTCTTGGAAGAGCCTCTTGCCGATCAATTGGCCATACTTCCCAAATATGAGTAGATATTGTATGAGGGTGTGTTGTTGTAACAGTTTACAGCTAGAATTCTACGAATGCTGTACGCGTTCTGTCCATGTTCGAGAGCGGCTTTTCTCACGCGGCCGCCCCCCTCTTTTGCTTGGCGAGTATTCGAACGAGCTTTCCGGTTGCAACCGGAATCGGGAACTCGTTCGCCAGCCATCTGAAAACGGTCGAACGGTGAACACCGAGACGCTCGGCAAGCTGATCAGCATTGTCGCCAATTTGTTTCATGAGTCGTCGGAGCTCTTCGCCTTTCATGATGGGTGATGGTCGTACACCGCGATGTGGCCTGTCAAGTAAAAAATTGCGACTTTTTCTGAGCGCTCATCGAATAGAGACCACGCGGTCCCCGAAGGTGTTGTCCATTTTCTGAAAGTAAGCTTCGAGTTTGTTGGTTGCGTCTTCGAGGTCCTGTTCGTCAACGATGCGATACCTCTTAAACATTTCTTCCGTTTTGTGTCCGAGCAGCTTCATCGCTACGGCGCGGGGGACCCCTGCACGCTCAAGATTTCTAGCTGCGGTTCGCCGGCAATCATGGGTGTAGAAACTTCTGGACGTCTCGCGACAGGCAGCAATGAAATGGCTCCTCCACGTGCTTTTCGTAATCCTTTTACCACTTCGGTGAAAGACATAAGGAAGGCCAACGACTCTAGACTTGAGTCGCCCTTTGATCAGCTCCTCTAAGAAAACATTGATCGGCCACGGTCTGGGTTCTCCAATCTTGTTTCGATCTGGGTCGAGCCTAACGGATCGGCCTTTGAAGTCGACCTCATCCCATGTGAGCTCCAGCACTTCACTTCGACGCCATCCCGTTCTATAAAACATCTCCCATGGATCGACTGCCCACGTTGGCAGGTGTTGAGCGATCGCCAGGAAGTCGTCGTGTTCAAGGAAACCTTGTCGTGGCTTGGGACACTTTAGTTGCTTTGGCATGACGGGAGTGCCAACGATATATCCATTCGTAACAGCGAGCTTAAGAGCTGCCCCGGCTGTGGTGACGTATTGATTCGTCGACGCAGGCGAGTAGCCATCGTCCCGGAGTTGCTTTTGGAGGGAGCGGAGCGCTTTTGTTGTTGCTTCCCGAAGAAGCATAGAGCCGATACGCTCTTGCACACGCAGGCAACACCGCTTGATCTGTTTGGCGCTTCGCAGTTCGCGAAGTTCAACGTCGTCAGCATAGTCACGTAAAGCGTCGGCCATCGTCATTCTCTTAGGTGCCTCAGCATAGCGTTCGGCTTCCTGCCCTCTGTGCCAACATCCTTGAGACACTTCGCCCCTTGAAATTAGTGTGTAGGGCGGAGGAGGATCATCAATGAGTTCATTGATTGAGAGAATGACCCCGGCGGGAACGGAAGGAGCCCGTAGGGCGACTGGAGCTCCCGCCGGCCGCGATGCGGCGGGGGTCCCGGAAACGGAAGTGAGTGAGCAAGCGAAGCGTCGACGCTTTACCGCGGAGTACAAGCTGCGGCTAGTGCGCGAGGCCGACGCCTGCAAGGGTGTCGGGGATATTGCGGCACTTCTGCGTCGAGAGGGCCTGTACTCGTCGCAGCTATCGAGTTGGCGCCGCCAACGTGACGAGATCGCGAAGGCGGGGTTGACGTCGAGAAAGCGAGGCCGGAAGGCGAAGGCAGAGGATCCACGGGTCAAGGAGCTCGAGCGCGAGAACGCCCGGCTCCAACGTCGCCTGGCTCGAGTGGAGACGATGTTGGAGATCCAAAAAAAAGCCTCCGAACTGCTGGGGATCCCCCTGAATCCGCTCGACAGCGACGAGAACGACTGATTGTGGCGGCCGAGGAGCTGGCGGGACAGATTGGGCAGACGGCGGAAGCCTGCGAGGCTCTGAGTGTGGCTCGTTCCACGTTGTATCGCAGGCGCCAGCTGGTGACGCCCAAACCGAAGCGTCGTCCTCGGCCGCACCGAGCCCTCGACGAGACCGAGTGCGAGAAGGTCCTCGGAGCCTTGCACTGTGAGCGTTTCGTCGACAAGGCGCCCGCGCAGGTGTGGGCCACGCTTCTGGACGAGGGAATCTACCTCTGCTCGATTCGCACGATGTATCGGATTTTGGAAAAGTACGGCGAGGTCCGAGAGCGCCGGAACCAACTGCGCCATCCGAATTACGCCAAGCCGGAGCTGTTGGCCGAGGCGCCCAACGAGGTTTGGTCGTGGGATATCACGAAGCTTCGTGGCCCCGTCAAGTGGACCTACTACTATCTCTACGTCATCCTCGACATCTTCTCCCGCTACGTGGTTGGCTGGATGCTGGCTCACCGAGAAAGCGCCGAGCTCGCGAAACGCCTCATCGCCGAGAGCTGTCGCAAGCAAAACATTGAACCAGACCAGCTCACCATGCACGCGGATCGTGGCAGCTCGATGCGAAGCAAGTCCGTGGCTTTGCTCTTGGCAGACCTCGGCGTGACCAAGACCCACTCCAGACCCTACGTCTCGAACGACAATCCCTACTCCGAGTCTCAGTTCAAAACGCTCAAGTATTGCCCTCAGTTCCCCAGCCGTTTTGGTTCCATCCAAGACAGCCGGCTGTTCTGCCGCGGTTTCTTCGACTACTACAACAATGACCACCGGCACTCGGGGGTCGGCCTTATGACACCGGCCGACGTTCACTACGGTCGCGCCGAACAACTCACCACCGCTCGGCGCCAGATCCTTCTCGAGGCTCAGCGTGCTCATCCCGAGCGCTTCGTTCGCGGAACGCCACAACCTCCCGTTTTGCCTCCTCAGGCCTGGATCAACCCGCCGCCGCAGAAAACGACGCTCCAGGATGCCGCAGGAGCCATTCTCTCGGCGTCGTCCATACCTGGGGTACCCCCTTTTTCTGCTTCACCCAACGAGATCGCGAGCGAAGCAGACGTCGACCACGCGGACATCACCAGTCGCCGAAAGTTAATCGAGGCTCACTAAATGCAGCTCGCGAGTGTCTCAATGTTGTTGACATGTTCCGCTGTAGCCTTTTCTTCAGGAGTCGTTTCGCGTCCGATTTCTTTGTCGATTTCGAGCTCTCGTACTGAGGCTCGCCGTGAATGCTGTATCGGATCCACCAGTACTTCGTTCCTGTCCGTTTATAAACACCTCCAAATCCACGCATTTCTCACCTCTCTTTCTTGTTCGTGTAAAGACAGTTGGTAGGCTCACTCAGTCGATTCGCAGCCCAACGTTCCATCCCGTTTTCCGAAATGCGCAGTGCACCGCTCGGTAGACGAAACGTGAACGGTAGTGTTTCTTCGTGGTCATAGAAATATTGCCGCGAGACACCAAGGCGCTTCGCGGCTTCAGTGGGCTTCAATAAACTATCGTGGTGCCGTTGTTGTACCTGCTTCCGCTTGAAAGAACACGCAATCAAAACAACGCCGCGATAGAGCAATGCGCTGAGCTGCCTAAATAGGTGTAGCCGAAACTCTGGCGTCGGCTCTTCACCTGAGAGCGCGAAATCCTCGAGATCGGTTGTTGGGATTTCTTTTCTTGACAATTGTGACCTCCTACTTCCGGAGGTCTCCGGCTGGCGTTGAACCCGCGCGAGCAAAAGGGGATAATATGCGGGAAGCTAGCGAGACCTTACTGTGTTTGGCCATGGTTGGTTTTCCTGGATTCACCGGAGTCGGGTAGCTGCAACTACCCGACTCCACTAGCCTTCTAACTTAAAAGAGAGCGAACACCCCTCCGCTTGATTTGAACGTTTTCACCACGCACCGCGAGTAACCCCTTCGCTTCATTGGGTGGAGATCGCAAACTTCTTTCTCGACGGTCTTCCCTTGAAAAGGGCCCCTTGCAGTGTAAGGGAACGTATAATCCAAAAAGGGATCGTTTTCAAGTATTTTCTATTTTAATATATAGATTATTTGTGTTAAAATGAGTCTATGCGCACTCAGGAAGTCGTAGCCATAATTCGGCAGCAGATGAAGTGCCAACGGCTGAACCCCTCTCGAGCGGCCCGTGAAGCCGGGTTGCCGGTTAACGCATTTCGATATGTTCTGAAGGGACAAGAACCAAGGCTCGGGCGGCTGATCGAGATTTGCGACGCTCTCAAACTCGAGCTCAACGTGGGACCGCCGCGCGATGACTCGAGCTCAACCAAGCCACAGGACTTGCCGCTCGCATGGGTAGCGGTTCTGCGTGATGAGATCACACAACGCGAGACGGCGTTGCAAGAGACGCTGAACGATCTGTTGTCGCGCCTTCCCCCACGGGAGGATGAGCTCACCGACGACGGCGCTCTGGCGCATCCGGCGGCGTCCGCTGCCGGCGACGACGACGTGCCGGGAGCCCGGCCGGTCGAGGTGCGCGAGCTGGCGGCTGCGGCGGGAGGCGGCGCTCAGGTGGACACCGAGACGGTGACGGGGTCGTTGTGGTTCCGTCGCGACTGGCTCGACCGTCATGCGCTCGAACCGAACCAGTGCAGCGTGATCAGAGTGATGGGCGAGTCGATGGAACCGACTCTGGAAGACGGTTGCTCTATCCTCGTGAATCGTGCCCAGCGCCGTCGGCGCCTCGGGCATCTGTTCGTGGTGCGCACGGACGAGGGGCTGGTCGCCAAGCGCGCGGGAAAGGACGAGGACGGCAACTGGCTGCTCACGAGCGATCACCCTGACTGGCCGTCGGCACCGTGGCCCAAAGACGCCCCGGTCATCGGCGAGGTCCGGTGGAAAGCGAAAACCTTGCCGACGTCTTGAGCCGGATTTCTCCTCGTTTGGGGGTCGCTGACCCTTTCACGGCGCCGCTCGGGATGTCAAGGGGGCGGTCTTTTCCGTGATATAGGAAAGGGATGGATTCACAAAAAATGACTGATTTGTTTCGCTCATTACTTCTTATTTTCACTTTATTTCTGAGTACAGCCAGCAGTGGGCAAGAGGGTGGCGAGTATAAATATGAAGTTGATTCTTATCGCAATATAATTGGACTTCAAGAGAATGATCTGCGAAAGACTTTTGGTCAGTCTCGTATTGAGTCTTTCGAGTTGCCCTTGCATGATCCAGGCATGTATGAAAACGGACTAAGACTTTCAATAGGTCAACGATCTATTTTTCTTAGAATGAACAATGGGATTGTTAGTAGTTTGTCGTTTTACTCTTCTGTCTTTAGGACGAGTAGGGGTACCAGTGTAGGTCAAGAATATTGTGACGTCTTGTCAGTTTACCCAGAAACAGAGTTTGCTTTGGGGTATGAGGATGGTGGCTTTTTGCGTCTATTAGATAAAGAGCGGGGGATGGTATTCGAGTTTAGTGTAGATGAATTGCCGCTCAAAAAGTACCTCACTGAAGGGAAGCCGAGCAAAGGTGCGTCGTCGCTCTGCAGTGCGGTGTTGAGCAGTATTGAACTTCGATGATGACGGCGTTGCGACCTATGCAGTACCGGAAAGTGCCGATCTATCTCACCCACCTTTAATCAGCTTCACGACGAGCCGATCTTTGGTGCCGCACCGGGCGCAGTAGACGAAGGGCAACTCGCCGCCGGCGCATCTTTCTATGTGGCGAGATACCGTCATTTGTAGACGCATTCAGGCATCAAGGGCACGACCTGGTGCTGCGGGTTCAGTATCCAAGATGATGACAAACGGACGAAGGCTCGTTAACACGGGGGTGAAGCTTGCGAACGTACTATGCCTAGTCGTGGTAGCGGTTTTCACTTTGGCGGACATCTCCGATCTTCTTTTTTATCTGCGCGATCCAACTAGCTATGTATTCGGAACCGAAGTAGCAGGCTATCGTTACTTTAGCCCGGCCCATTTTCTCGGGTCGATTGCTTTGTCGATCATCGGTGCTGTCGTGGCTGTGGGGGCCCCGCTGCTAATTTCGTCACGGTTAGTTGTGCTCCTCGTTCGAATCGTCGTTGTTGTCTGGTTGCTAGTACCGCTCTTCCAGGTCAAGTAAAATCTTTCTTTGTAAAAGTACAGGAGGCGCTGGTCCCTCTCAACCATTATGCAGCAGCAACGTTCGCAGGTGCTTCAAACTCTTTCCCTGATTGTACTCTTTGTGACGGCGTTTGCTGCGTCGCAGCCCACCGCTGGTTCTGACACGAAGGCCGAAGCGGAAGCGCTGTGGAATCAAGCGGTGCAGGCCAAAGGTGGCCGTGACAGGCTTCTGGCGGTTCGTAATCTCGTGGTGACGATCCACACTGCTTTCGTCAACAGCCCCCGTCCCGACCTCACCGATGGGACCGGTCAACAACTCTACGTCTTCCCGTCTCGGTACTGGCAAGCCGGCGAGGACAAGCAACCCGGCGCGCTCTGGCGCCTAACAATCATCGACGTTGAGCGACGCGTGGGCTGGGGGAACCAGGGTCGCTTGCCGGGTCGTCAGAGCTTCGTCGACGAGTTTGTCTACCGCATGCTGAGAGGCCAGTTCTTCTACTTGCTGGAAACGGCCTTCCTGCAGCCCGAGCCGGTGGCCACACGTCCGGGGCGCGTCGGTCGCGTGGAGGTGGACATCGTTGAAACCAGACTGCCCGAGACCGACGCCACCATGGACACACAGACCATCCACCGCGTCGAGTACTACCTGGACCGCGAGACACATCTCCCCATCCGAATCGTAGTGTTTCGGACGGTCAGCTCTCCACCTCGGCCTAGACATCCCGCGAAAGACTACGCGCGTGAAGAGGCATACACGCTCGGTGGGTACACGGACGTCGACGGGATTCAGATGCCGACTGTCGTAAACTGGGAGAGGACGAACCGGGAAAAGAACACCTATTCGTATCGGTTCAACGTCGATTACGACGAGCGGATCTTTACGGAGCCGCCGAACCTCGTCGCGCACCCCGAACTGGCGGCTCTCGACGGCTGGGGAAGACGATAGCGACGTACCCCGGTGGGAACTTCTCGTCGGTGTCCCGCTCGCACTGGAGACAGACCAGCATCTGTCCGTCCGCCACGTGGCGACGGTAGAACCGCTTATGCCCGAAACGTCGGGGCATCTCACTTGGTTCTAACTAACAACCGTCACGTCTAGCGATGCCTGAAGTCCTGAAGCGCTAATGAGGATGGATGTCTGTCCCGCCGCGAGACCACCAAAGGTAATCACGCGGTTGTCGATCTCGACGAGCCGGACGAACGCCTTGTCGATGATGGAGACGGAGATGTTCTCGCTCGGCACCTCGACGCCATTGGCGTCCCGAACGATGACCATGACCGCGACATTCTTCCCGACCTGAACCTCGATGCTCGATGGCTCCAGGGTGATGGTCCCACCCGAGGCCGGTGTCGGCGTCTCCCCGGTGGTCGAGGCCGGGCCGGAAACGCTGACATCGACCGGCGATGGCGAGACGACCTGACTTACCTCGGTACAAGCTCCTAATGAGATGAGCACGCTAACGAACGCGATACGGATGAGTGAATTCATTTTGTTACTCCCTTATTTCCACGTGAGAATGAGCGCCGCCTTGACGGGACGGCGGTCTCCGAAAAACTCGACCTCGAAAAAGATCGGTATGCGATTCGCTACGCTCAGCAAACGAAGTCCGACGACGGGCATGGCGCGCAAGGAAAACTCCGCCCCTGCTTTAGCTGCGCCATGGAACAGCCGGACGTTCGCGCCCGTGTAGGTGTTGCCCGCGAGCTTGATCCTTGCGTAGCTCAGAACTGAGTAATCGACGCCTCGGAGCCTCGGGGCATTGCTGAGCTCGACCTGAACACCGGCCGAGGCGTCATTGAGCCGCGGAAAGACGAAGGCCGGAATGCGCACCAGAAAGTAGCCGTTGTTCGTGATGGAGCTTTCGGCGTCCGAGTCTTCGACGAACACCCCGGCGCCGATAGCGGGAACGACGTGGAAGTCGAGCGGCCCGGCTTGGACGGATGGGTCTTCCGCCGCTGCGGCGTTGCCCGCGGTGCACGTGAGCCCCGCGATAATGACGAACATCAATTTCACCAGGCGTTTCAGTTTTCCTCTCATGTACAACCTCCTTTTAGGTTCAAGCGGTCCTCACCAGCTCGGCTTGCAGGCGTTTTCCTTGCCAGCGGACCAATCGCTGTGAGGGCCGTATATCGATGTGGATGAAAGACGGATAGACGCCGAGGCCTCGGAGAAGAGAGCTAGGACTTCGGGCGACATCCAGGATGATTCCGAGGAACTCCCTCGGGATGAGCTTGCGGGGGACGGCGAGGTCGAGAGCGCGCCCTTCGACATGCTGGCTGTACCGGGAGCCGCCGACCCGCGCGTTGTACCCTCGCGTCCGGTAGGCGGAGCTGACCCGGATGGGGCCGCCAACCTCTGCCCGGATCTCTTCGAACACTTGAGCGAGCAAGACAGCGCGGGTGCGTCTCCACTCCTCCGGGTAGGGTGTACCGTCGCGACAGCCGAGCTCGCTCCATGACAGGTGAGGCGACGGTCCCTTATCCAAGTCCGTCCCCGGCCACGGGAAGACACGCTCGGTGCCAATGCCGTCACTCATGGTGTCCCCTCCGTGGCCAGCTCGAAGCCGTTGAGCCTCTGTTTCACGCCGCAACGCTCGCAGAATGCGTGCACAACCCCTTGGACGCGGACATTCGTGACGCGACACGATGCCGCCGGGTCCCCGGTCATCCGCTCGCACTCTCGGCAGACGAGCACTTGCTCGCCGGCGGCGTCGCGCCAGTACAAAGGCGCGCCCGGTGCTTTCAAGACGCGGCTCACTTGGCTCTACCAGCGACTTTCTCGGCGGTCCTGAAGACTCCGAGCCCGAGCATCCCCAAGACGATCGATATCAGCTCCCCTGTGCCGAGCAGCTCTGGAGGCACCACGTCAGGCCACCACATGCTGCACGCCCACATCGCCACGTCGCGGAAAATGTAGTGCCAGGCGAGACCAAAGCCGCACACCCAGCCGATGAAAGGACGCCAGCCCGCAACGAAGATGCTTCGATGACTCGCTTCGATCTTGTTGAGTTCGACCTGCGCGAGCGACGGTTGCAGCATGAGCTTCGCCTTGATCGTCTCGGCCGCCTGCTTTTCATCATCCGTCTCGACGAAGCGGTCGATGATCTTGGCGACCCCCTCCGCCGCCGTCAGGACGGCCTTTCCTCCAAACAATGCTTGGAGCATCGCTACCAGACCCGGGCGCCGACGATGACGCCGGCAACGAAGAGCACGATAGCTAGGACGCCCAGCACCCACGCCGTGCGCGGCCTCGCTACGAGCCACGTGAGAGCGCGGTCCGTGCCCGTCTCCAACCTCTGTCTATTCATTTTTGGTTCCTCCTGTTTGGTGATTTACCCCTTCAGCCGCCCTTCGATGTTGGACAGCCGCTCCAGGATGTCCTGGAGCTGTCCGTTGATTCTGTCGAGTGCGGCGAACATCCGATCGTCGCGCTTCTCGTGCCGGTCCAGCCGTGCATCGATGGCCTCGAATCTCCGGTCCACGAGAGCGCGCCAGATAGCGATCTCCTCCCGAGCCTTCACGTCGAGCTCGTGGGCGCGGCGCATCGGCACGACCCACGTCCTCCAGGCCATTCCCGCGAACGACACCAGCGCCGCCAGCGGCCCGCCGATGGCGATGAGAATTTGCCAACCGTCCATCTCCATCATCGCCCTCTCCGCCACAGGCTCCCCGTTTTCACCCGCAGCACCATTCGTCCATCCTCACGCACCGCTTCATTCGCGATTCCATCCATCGCTCTTCACCTTCGATGCCAAAGAAAAAGGGCCCGACTCCTGACTGGTGCACCAGGAACCAGGCCCTTTTCTTTGGGCTTTCGCCGCCGCCGGCCCGTCAGCCCGCGATGGCTACAAGCAAACTGCCTTGGCTACTCTATCGCTTCACCTCACGCCTATGATCTGCCCTAGAAACTCTTTAACCCCGCAAGCGGGTCTTGAAACTGCAACACCCGCACGAGGATTTCGATGTCCGACCCTGCTACCGTAGAGCCCACCTGGTCGATATCGACCGAGAGTAGAGCGTCCGTCTCCGAGCCCGCATCCTTCTGCGAGTCGAAGCATCGATATCGATAGGTTCCGTCCGGGTTCTTGCCGCCGTTTTTTGCGGCCGCCGCGATTTGAGGTTTCGTCGAAGAAAACATGGACTGAAAGGCCGAGCCATCCCAGTGATTCACGTCGGCGATCAGCGCCGCGCCTGTTGGCGCCGTCTTCGCGCGTAGCGTAACGTTGCGCACCAAGAAAGGCCGGCCTCCAAGAAAACGGAACTTGTCTGTTGCCGTCGCCGCCGCGCCGGGAACCGGAAAAACAAGTGCCCCCTCAGTCGAAGGCGTTGGAATGAAGGACGCCGGCGGGCTGGGCCCAAGGATGAGCGTGAGCGCATCGAATAGAGCGGTAACTTCTGCGGCGCCTTGACCGCCGATATCTGCAACGAGCGAAACGTCGAGCTTGGTTGCATTCGCCGTGAACTGGTGTGAAAAGGCGATCCAATCCCACGCAGCGCCGCCGTCGTGAAACGCGGATTTGGTGATACCCGAGGTGCCTCCATCATCGAGCTCGAGCTGGCCCAAAGAGGCGGTAGCCGAGCGAATCGCAGCACCGAGCGAGACGAACTTCCCTCTAAGCTCAGTGGGCAACGACGAAAAGATCGTGTACTTCAGCTTCGTCGAAACGGTAGCCGTCGTGCCGAGTTTGAGCTCTGGTGACATTCCGCCGATGTACGGGATCGTCGTATTACGTGCGAGCGCAGAGTTGCCATCCTTTGAAAGTGTGGCCCCAGCAGGAGCGGCCGCGTCGCCGGCGGGCCAGATGAGGAAATAGGGGTCGGGGAAAAGGTTCGTCGCGCCGATGGTCTGCACCAGGTCCCCAGTGGTCTGCTCTAGGGCCGCAGTGCTGCTCTTCCCGATGCGCCATCGGGTGTTGGCGCTGTCGTACACCAGCAAGGCGCGCTCGAATTGGGCGAGCACGATATCGGCGCCCTGGTCGTTGATGAAACGGTTCGCGGAGCCCGAGCCGGAGTCCTGATGCTTGAGCGTTACGTCCTTGTCGAGCGCCTCCACGATGACGCGCGCTCCATTGACGTTGCCGCCGTCAATGAGAGCACCCGTGAGTGTGAGAGCGGAAGCGTTCGTGCATTTCACGTAGGCAAACGGCCCGTCGAGCGCGAAGTTGTTTTGGCTCCCGGTGAGAGCCGTCGTCTGCGCGCGAAGCGTTTCGTTGAGGTGGTCTCGGATATTGGTGTTCATGGAGGCGGCGGTGACGAGCTCGCCGGGGACCCACGTCTTCGGCGCCCACACGAATCCGAGCAGAGGCAGAGCCGTCGGCCACCACCACCCATCGGCCCAAGCGAGCCATTCCAGAACCATCACGGCGTCAGCACCTCCGGCGAGCGGTTTTCACGCTCCAGCTCTTCCACGGTTTGACGGTCGTCCCAGTTCTGCTGGGTCATGAGCCCGGCGAGCTTTGGAGGGTTTGTTCCCGCCAGATTCCGCGATTGCGACGTGCTCAGTTCACGTCGTCGGTGAATAACTGTATGGGATAATGTCCACGTACGGACCGACGCCACCGACGGAATCAGCGACTTAAGTGAGGTTGAGTTCCCCGCAAGTGGTTGGATCTGCAGATAGAGGACCGGAGCGTCGAGCCCGACCGTGATTCCCAAATATGATTGAGAGAGAAGTAAGAAAGGAAACTAGTGTCATGGCACATACCTACGAAGAGCTCAGCAAGATGACCGTCGCCCAACTCCGTGAGGTCGCGGCCGGCCTCGAGCACGATGCCGTCAAGGGCCATACCCAGATGCACAAGGCAGAAGTCCTGCTCGCGCTCTGCACGGCGCTCGGCATCGACGCCCACGCCCATCACCAAGTCGTCGGGCTCGACAAGGCCAAAACCAAGGTCCGGATCAGACTCCTCAAGGCGAAGCGCGACGAGGCCATCGCGGACAAGGATCGCGATGCGTTGAAGCGGGTCCGTCACGACATAAAGCTACTCAAGCAGAAGATCCGGCGAGCAACCGTTTAGCTCGAACTCATTCCTCCACTACCGCCACCCGTGGACGAAGGGGGGATTTCCTTGCCTCAATCTCTGCGACTGCAGTCTCGAGACCCGGCGATGTGGCTGTCAGCTTGATCGAGCCGAGGTCTGTTTTGGATTGGACCAGCGCCATGCACAAGCCGTTGAACGCTTTGCGCTTGCTTGCTTTGTCCGGTTCGAGGCTGCCCGGGTCGCCGTTGCCAACGCCGAGGATCTCGCCGGGTCCGTCGATCTCGAAGGTTACCTCGTTGTCCGCAGTGGGTACGGTTCTGCCTTCAGAGTCAACGATCTTCACGGCGACCAGCGAGACGTCCTCGCCGTCGGCGTTTATCGTTGTCCTGTCGGGCAGAAGCACTACCGACGCCGGGTTTCCGGTTGTCTCGACTTTCTTCGTGGCTACGACTTCATCTCCCTTGTAGCACTTGGCGAGGAGGACTCCCGGTTTCCATTTCACGTCCCACTTCGCGTGCGAGGTGGGCACCATCTCCCGAACGCCGTAGGTCTCGCCGTTGAGAAAGAGCTCGACGCGATCGCAGTTGTTGTAGGAGCGCACTTCGACTGTCTCCCCTTCCTGCTTTTCCCCGATCCAGTTCCAGTGCGGGAAGATGTGAAGAACCGTCTCATCGCTCCAATTTGCCTTGTAGTAGTAATAGTCGTCTTTCGGAAAACCGCAAGTATCCATGAAAGCGAACTGCGCGCTGATGGCGGGCCACTCATAGGGCCACGGCTCCCCGCGGTAATCGAAGCCCGTCCATATGAACGCCCCGGACATAAACGCCCGTTCGGCGGTGGCCGGCCAACCGTGCTCAACATTCGATGCGTAGGAGCTCTTATAGGCTCTTTCCTTGTCGTCAATGTAGATACCGCGCGTGGTTCCGGACCCGGTTTCTTCGGTGCCGATCATCGGATGGTGCGGATGCCTCTCGTGGTAATCGTCGAACATGTTGTTGCTGTAGTTGCACCCCTGCACATCTACGACGAGCGACAAGCCCTTCCCCCAGATGTCGTCGTTCCTGCTCATCGCCGCGGTTACCGGGCGCGTGGGGTCGAGTCGTTTGATCCTGTCGTATATGGCTTGCCCCTGTTTACGACCTTTTTCCGTCCCCGATTCCGGCTCCTCGTTGCTCATACTCCAGATGAAGATACTAGGATGATTCCGGTCGCGGAGAACCATGCTTTCGACTTGTGACAGGATTCCCGGCGAATCCCCGAGATGCCGGTTCTCTGCCATCACGAGCATGCCGAGACGATCGCAGGCATCGAGTAGGGCGGGTGTCGGGGGGTTATGGGCGGTTCGGTAGCCGTTTGAGCCGGCCTCCAGCAGCGTCTCGATTCGCCATTCGTTCACCCCGATCGGGAAGGGCGACACCCACGCCGGCGAAGTCCTGATGGTTGGCTGTTCCTTTGACCTTCACCGGCTTTCCGTTGAGGAAGAATCCCTCATCGGGATCGAAACGCATCGTTCTTACACCGAACGTCGTGTCGACATTGTCGACGGTCTTCCCGCCACTTCGAACGACTGTGCGGACCTTGTGGAGGTGGGGGGTCTCGAGCGACCAAAGGAGCGGGTCCTCCAGCATGAGGTTCTGCTCGAACTCGAACTCGGCATTCGCATCGATCTCTTTGCTCGTCTCCACCTCTGCCAACTCGTTCCCATCCACATCGACAATCGTGGTGACCAGCGCGCTGATTCTGGCGCGGCTGCTCTCGTTCTTGACGGTGGTCTTGACATTCACCGTTGCGGCAGTCTCTTTCACTTCGGGCGTGGTGACGAACGTGCCCCAGTGCGCGATATGCAGCGGATCGAGCTTGGTCAATCTCACGTGCCGGTAGATCCCGCCACCTTCGTACCACCAGCCCTCGTTCCGTTCGGCGTCTACCCGAACGACGAGCGTATTGGTCTCTCCGAACTTGGCTGCATCGGTGATGTCGTAGTAGAAACCCCTCTGTGCCAACATCCTTGAGACACTTCGCCCCTTGAAATTAGTGTGTAGGGCGGAGGAGGATCATCAATGAGTTCATTGATTGAGAGAATGACCCCGGCGGGAACGGAAGGAGCCCGTAGGGCGACTGGAGATCCCGCCGGCCGCGATGCGGCGGGGGTCCCGGAAACGGAAGTGAGTGAGCAAGCGAAGCGTCGACGCTTTACCGCGGAGTACAAGCTGCGGCTAGTGCGCGAGGCCGACGCCTGCAAGGGTGTCGGGGATATTGCGGCACTTCTGCGTCGAGAGGGCCTGTACTCGTCGCAGCTATCGAGTTGGCGCCGCCAACGTGACGAGATCGCGAAGGCGGGGTTGACGTCGAGAAAGCGAGGCCGGAAGGCGAAGGCAGAGGATCCACGGGTCAAGGAGCTCGAGCGCGAGAACGCCCGGCTCCAACGTCGCCTGGCTCGAGTGGAGACGATGTTGGAGATCCAAAAAAAAGCCTCCGAACTGCTGGGGATCCCCCTGAATCCGCTCGACAGCGACGAGAACGACTGATTGTGGCGGCCGAGGAGCTGGCGGGACAGATTGGGCAGACGGCGGAAGCCTGCGAGGCTCTGAGTGTGGCTCGTTCCACGTTGTATCGCAGGCGCCAGCTGGTGACGCCCAAACCGAAGCGTCGTCCTCGGCCGCACCGAGCCCTCGACGAGACCGAGTGCGAGAAGGTCCTCGGAGCCTTGCACTGTGAGCGTTTCGTCGACAAGGCGCCCGCGCAGGTGTGGGCCACGCTTCTGGACGAGGGAATCTACCTCTGCTCGATTCGCACGATGTATCGGATTTTGGAAAAGTACGGCGAGGTCCGAGAGCGCCGGAACCAACTGCGCCATCCGAATTACGCCAAGCCGGAGCTGTTGGCCGAGGCGCCCAACGAGGTTTGGTCGTGGGATATCACGAAGCTTCGTGGCCCCGTCAAGTGGACCTACTACTATCTCTACGTCATCCTCGACATCTTCTCCCGCTACGTGGTTGGCTGGATGCTGGCTCACCGAGAAAGCGCCGAGCTCGCGAAACGCCTCATCGCCGAGAGCTGTCGCAAGCAAAACATTGAACCAGACCAGCTCACCATGCACGCGGATCGTGGCAGCTCGATGCGAAGCAAGTCCGTGGCTTTGCTCTTGGCAGACCTCGGCGTGACCAAGACCCACTCCAGACCCTACGTCTCGAACGACAATCCCTACTCCGAGTCTCAGTTCAAAACGCTCAAGTATTGCCCTCAGTTCCCCAGCCGTTTTGGTTCCATCCAAGACAGCCGGCTGTTCTGCCGCGGTTTCTTCGACTACTACAACAATGACCACCGGCACTCGGGGGTCGGCCTTATGACACCGGCCGACGTTCACTACGGTCGCGCCGAACAACTCACCACCGCTCGGCGCCAGATCCTTCTCGAGGCTCAGCGTGCTCATCCCGAGCGCTTCGTTCGCGGAACGCCACAACCTCCCGTTTTGCCTCCTCAGGCCTGGATCAACCCGCCGCCGCAGAAAACGACGCTCCAGGATGCCGCAGGAGCCATTCTCTCGGCGTCGTCCATACCTGGGGTACCCCCTTTTTCTGCTTCACCCAACGAGATCGCGAGCGAAGCAGACGTCGACCACGCGGACATCACCAGTCGCCGAAAGTTAATCGAGGCTCACTAAATGCAGCTCGCGAGTGTCTCAATGTTGTTGACATGTTCCGAACTCACATAGCCGCTCACGTTATTTCCGAGATAGACGCCGTTCAGCCATACGAAGGAGTCCCGATAGACGCCCTCGAAGTCTATCCAGAACCGCTTCCCCTTGTCCGAGGCGAGGATCTCAAAGTCCCGCCGGTACCAGCCAACTCCTTTGGGGAGGTAGCCGTGGCCTTTGTCGGCCTGCGGATCGAATGTGCCCTCTACGACGTAGTCATGGGGTATCTCAACAGCGCGCCAAGCTGTTTCGTCAAAACCTGCGGCAACGCCGTCCGGTAATCCGGGACTTACGGGGTCACCGTTGAAGAGAACCGCGGTGGCGATGCCACCCGGTCCGTCTGTGTTCTCGACGAGAATTGTCACAAGGTTCGGTCCGCCATCTCGCCACGTATCTGCCAGATCGACCTCGAAGGGGTCGTTCCATCCCTTGTAGTGCACGATTCTCTTACCGTTCAGATAGAGGGTTGCGTTGTCGTCGAAGCTCCTGAGGTAGAGCGATCGCTGCGCTTCGGGCACGTCGCCGAGCTCCGCTCTGAACCAAGTGAACCCGACCCGCCCATGAAAGACATCCTGTCCGGCTTCGGCGGTCTCCCAGTCGTCGGTGTTCAGATCTATCGCCGCCATTTCACCTGCAGCCTCTTCGTCCCCATCGACGGCTTTCCATCGCCACTTCTCGATCGCAACACCGTCCGGCAAGCGCGAAAAGCCCTCCAAGTCACCACGCTGAAACAGCCACCCTTCACGCATCAGGTACGTCTCTCTTGCTCCCTCGTTCGTGTCCCCATCCTGTCCTGAACCAGTCTTGTTCGCGGCACATCCTGAAACCGCCAGTGCGATTAGACACGAAATGTAGGTTCGAACTGCCATATTCATGCCTCCCTCTGGAGGTGGTGGAAGAGTATAGCGGATACGTGGGACTGGACGTACACCAAGGAGACGACCGGCTGAATGCATTGGGCTTGCGAGACGGGGGAGTGTAAGATGCGCTGTCTATAGGAGGCTTTTCGACAATGAAGAAACTACTTTTATTCGTTGGATTAACATTATTAATGTCTTGTGTAGGTGCCGACGTTCAAGACCAGAATGATCTTTCAGAAGAAAACTCGGCGAATGAAGATACGGTAGCAGAAACGTGGGGGCAAATTATCGAGGCTCCACCAGAGACATTCTTTGCAGCAGACTTGTCTGATGATGTGCGTGACGGTTTGACCAATACACTGCTTGTAGCAACTGCCGAATGGGGAAACTACGGACCGCTGGAGTATTGGGTGTTAGGAACGGATCTAGAGGCTGCCAAGGACCTTACCGAACTATTCTGTGAACGTCGCTCGCAGCGTGGGGATTTTGAAAAGTCTCAATGCCTAAGTGAGAACCTGGACCCCAACGAAAAACATCGCTTCGAGTACTATCGGAAGATAGGCGCTGATGCCATTGCCAATGAGAAGCCGAGTACGTCCATGGGACGAAATGGCATGCGTAGATGGGGCATTCATTTGTTTGTTTCTTCCTATCCTCTCGGCTTTGCGAAACTTCTGGATCGAACTCCAGGAGGAGGGCAAAAAACCGTATTTCATGAGTACTTTCACGCCGTACAGCATGCTCACCTCCAATCAAGTGATCCGGACGAAAGGCGTGCACTCCTGGGACCGGTCTGGTCTAGTGAGGGCGGAGCTGAGTACATGGCGCAAACTACTGTAAGAAAGTTGTGGGCCTCAGGTAAGTTGACCACGATCGACAATAGTGGTTTAAGCTCCTTCGAACAGAGTTTCGAAAACAAAATGAGGAAGGGTAAGAAGACGATCGAAAAGAACTGCCCTGGGACTAAGCTACATGAACTTACTTACGACAATGATTGTTCGGGTGCGGCCTATGATTTGGGTGCCTGGGCATATGCTTATCTGCTAAACAAGGTAGGCCAGGAAGCGCTACTAGACACCTTCTATCCCAGTCTCAACGAACTTGGGTGGGAAGGAGCGTTCCAAAAAACCTACGGGATGTCCTCCGAGGATTTCTCCGCCGAATTTGACCTCTTCTTGGAAAAACCTCTTGCCGAACAATTAGCCATACTTCCCAAATATGATTGAGAAAAGACAAGAGTCCAGCCTGGAAATGTAAGCCACGCGAAGCGAGAATCGACGATGAAAGAAACACGGACATGACGTTTTTTTCTTTGATCTTCAGCTCATTGTTGCTATTACAAACTCTCGACCCGACTGAAGCGTTGTTGCGCGAGCTGACCGACGCCCACGGTGTTCCCGGTTTCGAGGGCGAAGTACGCGACATACTCCGGCGCGAATGGAAGCCGCTCCTTTCGAACCTGCACGCCGACGGCATGGGAAACCTTCTCGGCGAGCACCGCGGGAGCACCGACTCGCCTCGGGTGCTTCTCATGGCGCACATGGACGAGGTGGGTTTTCTCGTGCGCCATATCGACGAGAACGGGTTCATTTATATCCACAACGTCGGTGGCTACTTCGCCCAGAGTGTCCTGACGCAGCGCATGTCGATCCTGACGAGGCGAGGCCGCGTGCTCGGCTACACGGGGATGAAGTCGGGACACATCTTGAGAGGCGATGAACGCAACCAGATGGTTCCGCTCGAGCGCATGTTCATCGACGTCGGCGCCAGGAGCCGCCAAGAAGCCGAAGCGATGGGCATTCGACCCGGTCTGCCGGTGACCTACGCGACCGAGTTCGAGGTATTGAACGACACGGGACGTTACCTCGCCAAAGCCTGGGACGACCGCGTGGGCCTCGCCGTCATCACCGAGGCTTTGCGCCGGCTTCAGGCGAGCTCCCACCCCAACACCGTTCTCGTCGCCGCAACGGTTCAGGAAGAGATCGGCATGCGCGGCGCGGCGGTGGTGAACGAAAGCGTCGAGGCCGACATCGTCATCAACCTCGAGATCGGCATCGCCAGCGATTTTCCTCTCATGACGAACAAAACCTTGTCCCAGGAAGAGCTCGGCAACGGACCCGGCATCTTCGTCTTCGACAGCAGCATGATCCCGAGCGACAACTTCGTCGAGTGGATCTTGGAGCTATCCGGCGAGCACGCAATTCCGACGCAGTTCGAGTCCCTCTCGGGCTACGGCGAGGACGCCGCCCAGCTCCAACGCTCGGCCCGCGGCATTCCCGCCATCAATATCGGCATACCGACACGCTACGGCCACAGCCAATCGGGGGTCATCGATCGAGCGGACTACGACCACACGGTCGATCTAATCGTACACATGGTCGAAGGGCTGTCCGCCGCCGAGGTCGCGAAGATAAGGACGTACTAATGCTGGAGTACTCTGTCATGAAAAATAATGTGATTCTCTTCTTCCTTGCCGTTTTTCTGGTCCCTTGCTCCGATACAACGGCGAATGCCGATAGCGCTGTATCGGTGAATGATGATGCCGGCCGCCAAACGGATGAACGTCCCGACTACACCTCCAAGGTGCCGAAGTTTACTTTCGCTTCCACCCTGGAAGAACAGGAAGAGCAACTCGAGACGAATCCACTGGTCTTGCGGTTTAGGGAGTCCCGGGAGACATTAGCTGCCGATCCCCACCTGCCCCTCTATCATTTTGTCAGTCCCGAAAACCGCCTCAATGATCCGAATGGACTCAGCTATTGGCAGGGTCGCTGGCATATGTTTTACCAAGGCTATCCGCCGGAGGACCCCCGTCAGCATTGGGGCCATGCCGTAAGCGATGACCTGATCCACTGGCGGGATTTGCCCTATGCCATCTATCCCAACCCGGAGGACAGAGTGTATTCAGGCTCTACCCTCGTTGAAGAAGACCGAGTGATCGCCATGTACCACGGCACGAAGTTGGGCAACATGGTTGCGGTCTCCAGCGACCCCTTGTTACTCAACTGGGAGAAGGTGACCGATGGGGCGGTGATTTCCATGTACCCGGGTGAAGACGGAAAACCTCTTCCCTATCGGGTATACGATCCCAATATCTGGAAAAAGGATGGGACCTACTACTCTCTTTCGGCGGGTCAGCTGCCAAGAGGGCCCGGGGGTAAGTTCACGCGCGCCAACTGGCTGTTTCGTTCCGAAGACCTGGCCCATTGGGAGTATCTGCATCCCTTTATTGAGGACGATCAATATTCGCTGGTAGGGGATGACGGCGCCTGTCCGTATTTCTGGCCCCTTGGGGACAAACACATCTACTTGCAATTCAGCCATATGAGCGGGGGCAAATACTTGATCGGTGATTACGAGAAAGATCGGGACAAGTTTGCAGTTACCGCCGGTGGCGATTTCAATTTTGGGCCGTACTCTCCATCCGGGGTGCATGCACCTTCTGCGACTCCTGAGCCCGCAGCGCATGCCGGCGCAGGTCCTTCGGGCGCCGTCGAAGGCGCGGTCATCGTGATCTTCAACATGAATCCCGGTAAGCCTACAGAGGGTTTTAATCAGATCATGACCCTGCCCCGGCGCCTAACCCTGCTGCCGGAAGAAAGCCTTGACAACCTGGGTATCGAACCGGTGGGAGACTTTCCTTCTCTTCGACATGATCACAAAAACATTGGCCCCACGACCTTGCCCGCTAACGAGGAAATCGTACTCGATGGCATCCGCGGGAAAGCCTTGGAGATCATCGCGGAAATCGACCCGAAGGAGTCGGGGATGGTCGAAATGGGCGTTTTCCGCTCCTCGAACCGAGAAGAAGTGACCCGTATCCTGTTCTATAAGAACAGAGGCTACCGGCACAATGAGCTAAAACGGGGATCGGATGGTCGCGGAAAGATCAGTAGCCTGATCTCGATTGATGCCTCCACCTCATCCGTGCTTCCCGACGTACGGTTGAGAGCGGCAGAGACCGCGAATGTCTTTATCGATGAAGGGGAGACCTTGAAACTGCACGTGTTCATCGACAAAAGCGTGGTTGAAGTCTTTGTAAACGGAAGGCAATGTGTGGCGCAACGAGTCTATCCGGGTCTCGAAGACAGCGATGGGGTGTCGCTGCGAGCCCAGGGATCCGATGCAACGCTGGTATCTTTGGATGCCTGGCAGATGAAGAGTATCTATCAATAGCTTGGGAGCTAACAAGCCACTGTCATTGTTCATCGAGCTCGATCCCCGGGAGTCCGCGCTTCCACTCTTCGAGTCGTCCGGCTAGACGATCCCGCACTTCGCGGTGCTCATTTCTGGGACACAGATTGACGAGCTCATCGGGATCGTTTTCCAAATCATAAAGCTCGCACGTCCCGCCGACCTCTTCGACGTACTTCCACTGATGCGTTCGGATCATGCGGATGCGGCCGGACAGAGCAACGGGATTCGCCTCCCACGGCAGGCGATCATCAGACAAATTGACGTAGGCTCTATCAGTCAGTCCTTCCTGAGCCAGACGGGACTGATCGTACGGGGCGCCAGAGGCACCGTACTCACTATAGGCCGCCGAGCGAACCGATTCGCCCAGTCCTCCATCTCTCAGAAGAGGTACGAGACTCGCACCTTGAACCGAGTTAGGAATCGGATGACCGGCGGCTTCGAGAAACGTCGGCATCAGATCGACATGGGATACGAAGCGAGTGTCTCTCCGTCCCCCGTCGATGTGACCGGGCCAACGCACGAGGAACGGTACCCTAACGAGGGAGTCGTACATGGCTGGGCTCTTGGTCATCAAGCCGTGTTCGCCCATGTAGTCGCCGTGATCACTCGTAAAGACCACGAGAGTGTTCTCGGCAAGCCCTTTTTGCTCGAGATAGTCGAGCACCCGACCGATCTCGCGATCCAGGAGAGAGATTTGTCCGTAGTAGATCCGTCGCATGAGGCGGACTTGCTCAGAGGTGAAGGGCAGAACAGCGTCGTTGTTTTTTTGATGATACTGCTGGCGAAAGGGCTTTCCCGCGGCCTCGAGCCCCTCAGCTTCTATAGCCGGCTCGGGCAGCGTCGCGTCTTTGTACATGCTGAAAAAAGGCTCGGGCACGATGTAGGGCGAATGGGGATGGAGGTACGAAAGCCAAAGAAAAAACGGTCGCCCATCATCGGCTTCAATGAATCGTAAGGCCGCGTCGGTCTTGGCGTGTGCCGGGTCGGCTTCGGTGCCGCCGGGGACGGCTTCCTCCGCAAGCCGCGGGTACTTCTTCCCGGCGGACTGAATCCAGCGGCGTCGCTCCAGCGATGCCACTGGGTCCAAAGGCTCAGGGTGCTCGTCCCAGACATCGAAGTCCTCGGCTTCGAGAAACGTATGGTTCTTGCCCAAGAGCCCGGTCCGATACCCGGCTCCTCGCAACTCCGTGACCAAATCCGTTGAAGGCCTCGGAGGCTCGTGGTGGTTGGAGTAACGCTGATGAGTCGTGGACCATTGCCCGGTCATGAGACCCCAGCGAGACGGCGAGCACACCGGCGTCGGGACGACCGCGTGAGTAAAGGCAACACCTTCGTCAACGAGTCGATCCAAATGGGGAGTTTGAATGAGATTGTTGCCGAGCCGACCAATGGTATCGAAACGTTGCTGGTCGGTATAGATGAGCAGGATGTTGGGTGTCGATGGGATCGTTTCGGGTTGGGAACAACCAACCGTCACCCCCAAAACAAGCAAGAATCCTTTAACGACCGTCGACCGGAACCTGAGCATGGCTGTCAGCCTAGTGATCTCTCGAGAACTAAAGAGGCTGCGAGCTTGCATGACCAAGATTGCCAAGTTCGACGACGAAAAGAGACGCCGGGAGGAACTCTCCGCCTACTGCAGTTGTGTCGCCGCAGTGGCGGAGACTTCCGATACCCGCTCCCGTTCACCTTACGTATCTGTCAAACCATCTGAGCATGTGTTGGAGCCTCTCCACCCTGTGTTTGGGCCTCCCAATTCTGGAGAGGTCATGGTTCTCATTAGGGAATCTGACGAACTCGACGACCTTCTTCTGCCTCTTCAGTGCTACGAAGAGGTTTTCAGCCTTCGCAACTGGGCTAATAAAATCCAGGTCTGCATGCATGTGCAAGAGCGGCGTATTCATGTTCTCGACCTCCGGGAGACCTTCCCAAACTCCCCTCAACGAGACAGCTGCCTTGAACCGGTCCGAATGCCCGATGACCCAGTTCGTCATGAAGCCGCCAAAGGAGCCTCCAGTAACG
Organism: Candidatus Marinacidobacterales bacterium; assembly: GCA_965247365.1. Lineage (GTDB taxonomy): Bacteria > Acidobacteriota > Vicinamibacteria > Marinacidobacterales > SMYC01 > CBDFHB01. Next base: position 4,458,720 of record CBDFHB010000002.1, on the reverse strand, counting down.
CCCATCCTCTCGACATCGGCGAAAGGATAGTTCTCTGCGACAAAGTCTACCGACTCCATGATGTCCTGGAAATCTCGTTCACCATGGCGACCTGAGGTATTAGAGAAGGCGTGGCCATACCCGGTGCTCCCACGGGGGTTCGTGTAGAAGACGACGTAACCATGGTCAGCAAGTGTTTGGAACTCGTGCTCTGTTGCCGCAAACATGAATCCATAGGAAGTAAAACCTGGCCCCCCATGTATCTCGAGTATCGTCCGGTACTTCTTGCCCTCCTCGAAGCCGTGGGGCTTGATGATCCATCCATGGACTTTGGCGCCATCGCTGGCGGTGAACCAGAACTCCTCCGGTTTATTCACCCTCAGTGTGCTCAGCAACTCCTTGTGCAAATACGTAAGGCGCCTCGTGCCCTTCTCGTCCCTTATCCAGAGCTCAAAGGGTGTCACAAGGTCGGAGGAGGTGTAGACCATCTTGGAACCAGTCCTGTCTAGACTGAAGCCGAAGCGACCAACGTTCGCCTTCTCCGCGGTCAGATGCTCGACCTCTCCGTCCAAGCTGGCCCTCAGGATGCGTTTGGCGCCGAGATCGTCGACCTTGAAGTAGACGTGCTTGGATTCAGGAGACCATATTCGTTCGTATAGCTGGCGGTGCCAGGCCTCCGTCCTATCATAGTTGGCCGTAAGGTTCTTGGGCTCCCCACCCTCAACCGGAAGGATCCAGACATCCCTATTTCTATGAGAAGGTAGTCTAGGTTTCTCTATCGCGCGTCCAGAGAATGCGAGGTACTTCCCATCCGGAGACCAACCCAAGGCCATGGGTCCGCTCACTCTGGCATTCTTCCACAGGAGGTCTGGATCTCCTCCTTTTGAGGGAACGGTATAGAGGTTATTGAGTCCGGAGAGGTCCTCGGGATCCTCTAAGTTAGAGATGAAGGCGACGCGATCGCCGGCGGGGGACCAGACGGGTGAGTCTACATCGAATTCTCCATCCGTCAGTTGCCTTATCTCCCCTCCACTCGGGGGGACGGAAAAGATGTGCGTCCTTCTTCCCCGTACGTAGCTACCAGTGTAGATCTTGTAGTTGATGCGCCGAATGATATCGACATCGCTCCCATCTGCAGCCTCGTTCTGGGGTACCGGGGAGGAGAAGAGAATGGTCTTTCCATCAGGGGACCAGGACGGTCGCTGGACGCCTTCCTCCAGAGCAGTGATACTGATTGCCTCGCCCCCATTAGCTGGCATCACAAAGATCTGATACTTGCCTTCCGAAACGGTGCCGGCTCCGACTGTATCCGTATTTTCATCCAATCGACTGGAGAGAAACAGAATGGACTTGCCATCTGGGGACCACCTTGGATGGATGTCGTCACCTTTGCCATAGGTGAACTGCTCCGGTGTTTTCTCATCCAGGGCTAGCGACCAAATATGAGTGTCGTATCTGTTTGCCGTCATATTCGTGGTCGCGTAGGTGAAGAGCACCCGGGTTCCATCGGGAGATATCTGCGGATCCGACACAGGATATCGATGGAAAATAGGCATAATCTCGAAATCTTCTAGTTTTTTCGCTGTTCCTTCTTGGCCTTCAATAAAGTCTGTACCAACAAAAACCAAAGCAAAAGCCAGGAAGGCCACCCATCCAAAAGGTTTCAAATTATGGACTTTTTTCATCATGTGCTCCTTTTCAGTTCTTCCTTCATTTCGAACTCTCCAATATTTCCCATATCAACTTTACAAAAGAGAATTTCGTGGGCTTGCATGCGGCTCAGCGAGTCTATTAAAGCCCGCTGAGGGTATCAGGTCGTCGGGATCTTTGAAACCAGCACTCGCGCTGAAACTGGATGACCATGCGAAAGGAGGCGATGGCCTCGTCCAATTCGCCACGTCGACGTCGTCGCTCATGCGAGGCATTATCGCCCGGGTCCGTTGTTGAGGTAGGCTTGTTCCGCGAGACAGGGAGGTCCGAATGAAACACTCAGTTGCCGTGCTTTTATCGCTGCTAGCAATATCGGTCGCCGCTTTTGCGCTCACCGCCGCCGACACCGACCGGATACCCGCCGAGAGCGGGAACATTGCGATCACGCCCATCACCCACGGAAGCGCTCAAGTCGAGTTCCAGGGCAAAGTCATCCAGATCGATCCCTGGAGTCGCGGAGACTACACGAGCGCGAAGAAGGCAGACTTGATCCTCGTCACGGACATCCACGGGGACCATCTGGATCCGGAGGCCATCGCCAACATCAAGAAGGACGGCGCGGCGATCGTCGTGCCCTCCGCCGCCGCGGACAAGGTCGAAGGCGAGACCATCCTCGCGAATGGAGAAACGAAGGAAGTGGCGGGTGTTCTCATCGAGGCGGTGCCCATGTACAACAACCACCGTGGCCCGGAAGAGGGAAAGCTCTATCACGACAAAGGTCGCGGCAACGGCTATATCCTGACGCTCGGTGGCAAACGCGTCTACTTCTCGGGGGATACCGCCTGTGTTCCCGAGATCAAGGCGCTTGCGAACATCGACGTGGCCTTCATGACGATGAACCTTCCCTACACGATGCCCCCGAAGGAGGCCGCGGAATGCGTGCGGGCGTTCGAGCCGAAAATCGTGTATCCGTATCACTACAAGGGCTCGGACCTGAACGAGTTCGTCTCGGCGCTCGAGGACAAGCCGAACATCGAGGTCCGTATTCGCGAGTGGTACGGCGGGTCCTCGAGCTAGTCATCCGCGAGCTACACCGCAACCCGATGTGGCGGTGAGTCGTCGACCGGAACTGTGTCCGGACACAGTTGAAAAGACGGCGCCGGCTCACGCACCCGGTCGGCGCCTCTCCGGTAGGAGTCCATCTTTTCCTTCCCGTAGTCCATCTCTGCCATGTAGAGATTGTGTGCCTTGCACAGGAGTCTGGTATTTTCCGCGCTGCGGTCGCCGCCGAGCGCAAACGGCTCGTCGTGATGGAACTCGAGCTGATGGCGCTCGGGACATCGTCTGCCGTTGACACCGACATAGGTACATTGGCCACGATCGCGTGCCGACACGATGCGTTTCACCGGGGCAGGGATACCACGCACCCCCGGTGAGGTGTCAGCATCTTCGGCATTCTTCCTCGGCCTGCTCGTCTTGCCGAAACGCTTCGCTTCGAGACGCTCGAGCTTTTCGCTCACCGCCGCATCGATGATCGCAGCGAGGTCACTGCCCGGCATGAGTGCCTCGAGCCGTTCCAGCTTGTCGCGAAGCTCGGCGCTAGCGGTGAACTCGACTTTGTAACGCGCCGGCGACAGCGGCTCGACCTTGGCCCGTTTTTCCTGGGCCACCGGGGGCTCCGGAGCCCGTGGTGGCTCAGGCCGCTCCGCGTTGTCGGCAGAGGCTTCGCTGGACGAGGTGGGCGGCTTGGACTGGGCTTTCCGTTGTGGCCGCTTGCGAACCGTCGGCGGAACATCCGGTTTCGGAGCCAACTCGGCTACGAGCTCTTCGAGCTCACGTTTGCTCTTGTGAGTAGCTCTGGCCAGCACGTTTTCGTAGTTGGCCTCGGTCAGATGCTTCGCGAGCACAGCGATTCCGCACAGGTGAATGCGTCCATCCTCGAGCATCGTCAAGAGCACAGGATACTTGCGTGAGAGCCGGGCAGCGCCGATTCGCCGATAAGCTTCCGCCTCTGATAGATTCAACACGTCCATGCAGTAGCGAAACATCGACGGCAAAGCTTCGCGGGCGAACAGACGCCGTGCATCGACTTCGGCGATGTGCGCGACGAGCACCGACTCGGCGCGCCGCGACTGTTTCGAAACATCCGACAGTCGGACAAGAAGCTCGTCATCCGAAAGCGATTTCAATTGTTCTTGCATGTCCATGCGTTTTTATAACACGGAGTTTTTCGAGGCTCTGCGATGGCGTGCTTCGCACGCAAGCACTTCAAAACGCTACCGAAGTCTCCCCAAGCAAACAAACGCGACTATCGCTTCGTTGTCGCGTGCACAGACGCACTAAGGAGCGTAGCCGCCTATTTTTGCAAGTCGCTTCGAAAAAGCTGTCAAGCACGAAATCCATTGTTTTCGCCTTCTGCTCGTCGTGTCCAAAAAACACAAACGAACTCAAGACCCGCTTGCGCCGGGACGTTTCCGATAGACGTGTCAACGCTTGGTTCGTCAATGGAAGCTAGAATCCTCGGTCATGAGCACGCCGATCCAGGCATAATGTGGTGGAGGAGGTTCGATCTTGAAGTTTCTGTTTATCGTCGGCCTCGTGTTGTTGTTTCTTTCTGGAGGAGTGTTCTACGCCACGAGTGATGGGTGGAGGGCGCGGCAGCAGTTCGAGTGGCACTACGAAGTCGAACGGATCAACTTGAGCCAACGGAAGCCGCCCGTCCTGTTCCGGAGCGATGAGGTTCAGGCGCGGTGGATAGACTCTGGAGGATTCCAGTTCGAATTTGCAGAACAGGTAGTCGAGGTTTTAGACAACGCCGGGATCGATGACACGTCTGGGGGAGATTCGAGGCTAGAAAGGCCGATCACTATTCGCGTCAACGGAGAGAACTACTCTGTCCCCACACCAGTAGAAATTCGGCCCGAGTTTCGGGACGGCAATCGTTATTTCGGATCGCTCGCCTTTTTTCTCATGAGGAACAAGGACACGGGCATGACCGAGTTCGTCGTTGCGCAGGTCGTTGGGGGCTTCAGGATCCTGTTCACGAGCACGGAAGGTCAGGTGCGAGAGGAGCTGTTTGGGCTCTCAGAACGGCGAGACCCTTACTACCGCTATGCGTTTGTTTCTGGGGGGTTACTGACCCGAGCTCCCGTCGCGTACGGAGACGATGTGTCGCGCTGGCCTTGGGCTCTGGACATCGTCTACCCTTACCTGTTCGTTCGGATTGCGGGATTCTTGGGTGTTCTCCTCACCGCCGTCGGTGGGATCGGGGCCGCACTAGAAAGACGAAGACCACGGCGTTCTTAAAACCTAAACTTAGGAAATTAAAACTTAGGAAATTAGATCCCGGTTGCTGCTTGGTGAACGGGCGGAATTGCGGCCGACGGGGTGCGGAAGGGGGTTTTCGGTGGTGCGGGTAGGAGGAACAAGCAGCCGCTTGGGCAGTGAGCCCGGGACAGAGTGGAGCGAGGGTGGCGAGGGTGCTTCGGGCGCACGGGTCTCATTCGAATGACGCCGGAATGGCGCCAAGCGCTATGCCCCCCGCAGGGAGTCCTGCGGAATAGGAGGGTCCTTGTTATTACGATTTTCGAGATGGTTCAAGATCTGGCGGATGACGCCGCAGTTTTTGCAAATCAATGGGGTCGGTTTTGAACACACGGCGGATCAAGTTGGCCCATCGTCGGTAATACTTGCAAGCAGCTTGGCGACCCAGGCAGAACGCTTCGACCCGTAGGAGCCAGAGAGGGTTCCGGGCGGCTCGAGCGGTGGGACCGGCGCGGCGATCGCGGCCGAGTTCGCGGCCATCGGCATGGGAAGCGACAGGTGCGGCTCCATCCCGTAGGGTCAGCACCAACACCATGAGCAACATGGCCATCCCTACCGCACGAACGAGCTGCGCTGCAGCGGCCCAATCTCGAGCTAGGGCCGAAAGTGGCCGGGGCCTCGAAATCAGCGGCTCATCTGTTTTTCAACCGGCTTCGAGACGTCGGGCACGGATTCCGCCATCTGCGTCGCCTTATTCCGATGATGGCGACGATGGGACGTCCAGCCCTCACCAACAATCTTGGCAAGGGACGAGCGGTTCTGCCACGCCAGTTTGAGCAAGTCGCGTTTCGTCATCTGCGGAAAGTAGATTCCACGGAAAGTCAATCGAGTGACCAACATCACGGCTCTTTCCACGAATGGACGGCCTTCGATGCGCTTGAGGGCCGAGGCAATGGCCTCGGGACTGTAGCAGTGGCCCCAGGCCTCGCGCACTTCGGCCTCCGCTTGTTCGATGGTAATGCTCTCGGGCGCAAAGGCCATCTCAAACGGCTTGAAGTCCAGCCAATGTTTCGGTCGCGTGAGCCGACCCTGTTGTAACAGACGGTCGTAGAGCGGTGTCGCGGGATAAGGTGTCAGCAAACCAAAAACGGGGAGTCCCGGAGGCCAGGACTCTATCGCCTCGATCGTCTTGTTCGCCACTCCCGGCTCGTCGCCATCCATTCCGAAAATGAACGAGGTGATGGAGTAAATGCCCCGCTGAGCCAAGCGATCCAGTACCGCGCTGTATTGAGCTGGCTTGTTGAACCCTTTGTTCACGGCCTTGAGACTATCGGGGTCGATGGACTCCAAGCCCATGAAGATCCATCGTCCACCACTTGCCTTGATCAGATCGACCAACTCCTCGTCCTTGAGAAGATTCATGCTGATCTGGGCTATCCAAGGAATTTGAGCGCCTCGACGGATCATCTCGCGAAGTAATGATTTGGTGCGTTTGACGTTGATGGCAAAGTTATCGTCGATGAAGAAGACCGCTACTTGTCCCCCCTCGGCAGTGGCACGCGCTTTCAGCCGCAGGATTTCGTTGACGACGCTCTCGTCCGTTCGGAAACGGATGGAGTCTCCGAAGAACCCGGTCACCGTGCAAAAGTCACAACCGTAAGGACACCCGCGACCGGACTCAATCGGTATCATGTAGAAACTGGTCCAGGAAATCCCAGCCTTGCGGATCAGATAGCGCGCCCATTCTGGAATCTTCGCGATCAGATTGAACTGGGTGAGATCCATCTGCTCCCAGGGGATAGCCGGATAGTGTTCCAAGGCCGGTTTGACCTCTTTCCCAGCCTCATCAACCGGCAGGTAGACCTCTTTCAGCTCTCCGGCCTCACAGTCGCGCACGATTTGCGGCCAGAGCGCATCGGCCTCACCCAAAGCGACGGCATCTGCGTGCCGGGGCTCGGTGTCGCGGCCAATGGGCTCGTCGGGAACCTCGGTGACGTGCGGACCGCCCATCACCACTTTGGCGCCTGCCGAGCGGATAGCATCCGCCATCCGGTAGGCCCTCGCGGCCATGCGCGTCATCGCTCCAATCCCAGCGAGCTTGATATCGTGTTCCCGTACAAAGTTCGCGATCTCTTCCTCGTTCATCGGCTGGGCGTTGCCATCGACGAGGAACACTTTGTGTCCCGGTGGGGTGAGCGCCTGGAGGAGGAACATCCACAGGTGAGGCATGTAGTTATTCGTTACCTCGTTATCGGGATTGTAGAGAAGGATGTTCATTAGTTTCGCCTCCGCTTATCGGGCCATTTTGTCCGCATCCATCCGGCAGTCAGCAGGTCCGCGCATCGTATCATTCATTTGCCAAGGTACGGAACACGTGACTGTCGCCGAAGATGCAGTGAATACGGTACTCGCTTTCGGTGACCTGCGCGATTTTCATGCTTCCCTGCCTTTATGCACTCGATGACCGCGGCGCTAAGGATGGAGTCGCGATCGAAGAGGAGATATCTCGGAGCGGTATCGTAGGGACACGCTTCGCGCAGTGAAGTAGGCCTAGTTTTCGGCGGAGCAAATCATCTTGGCATGTCAATGACAATGCTCTTCATGTCTCGAGAAGCGAAAGAATAGGTGCCGGAGTCAACTTCATAGACGGCGGCATTGTCTTCCATGTGGAGGAACGTGACGCCTGGCGCTTGATTTGCTTCCTCGCTGCTTTCGGTGACGCTGTCAGCGCTCACCGCGGGAACATAAACGGTGGCGATGGTGTTAGCCGGAATAGTTACGTTGAGTTTCAGGTTGCCGTCCGTGAGTTCCCAATGAGTAGCGATGGTGCCATGGATGGATTTATAACTGGCTTTGACATATGTCAAGTCCCCACCGGGACGCGGGCGGATGATGATTTTCTTGAAACCAGGCCCGTCGGTATCGATGCCGGCGACGGAGGAAAACATCCATTGACCTACTGAGCCGAAGGGGTAATGGTTGAGCGAAAATCCCATACCAGTCGAGTTCTCATCGGAGCTCTGCCAGCCTGCCCAGCGTTCCCATATGGTAGTGGCGCCTTGTTTAACTAAGTATCCCCAGGACGGATAGGTTTCATTGGTCAACAGACGATAAGCGATATCGAGCCTGCCGATTTCTTCCAGAGTGGGCAGTAGAATGTTCACCCCCAAGAAACCGGTGGAGAGATGCCAATTTCGTTCTTTGATGCGTCCGGCCAGATGCTGGGCCGCGGCACCTTGCTTATCTTTGGGGAGTAAATCAAAGCAAAGAGCCTGCAGATAAGCGGTTTGCGTGTCACCTTTGATCTTTCCGTCATCGGCGACGTAGGCTTTATTAAAAGCGGCTTTGATGTTCTCAAACAATTCCCGGTATTTTTGGGCGTCATCGTTTTTGCCCAGCGCTTGGGCTATCTTGGCCATGAGGCTGGTACTGTAGCCGAAATAAGCGGTCGCTATCACGTCGGAGGGTGTCAGTGACTGGACATTGAGGTGGTCGTGAAACCCTACCTCAGGCCGTACTAGATTATTGCTGTTTTCACGGCAGTATTCGATCCAGGCGCCCATCTTGTCGTAGTGTTTTTCCAGAATGCGGGCATCGCCATACATCTGATAAATAGTCCACGGGCAGGTTATGCCGGCGTCAGCCCAGCCGGGAGAACCGTGACCGCGCGAGACCGGCGCGAAATGGGAGTACGCGCCCTCTGGCGATTGGCAATCATTAACGGCGTTCAACCAGCTGGTGAAGAACGCCGCGACGTCCATATTGTATGTTGCGGTGCGAATAAAAACCTGGGCATCGCCGGTCCAACCATACCGCTCATCGCGCGTCGGGCAGTCGGTGGGTACTTCCAGATAGTTGCCACGCTGAGTCCAGACGATGTTTCGGTGTAGTTGATTGAGCATGGTGTTGGAGCACTCGAACGAGCCGGTAATGGGAGCATCCGAATGCAGCACGACGCCGGTAACGGCATCGAGTGAAGGCGTGCCCGGAAAGCCGGTTACTTCCACGTACTGAAAGCCGTGGAAGGTGAAGCGCGGTTCCCATGTTTCCACATCCTTGCCCTTGAGAATATAGGTGTCGGTGCTCTTGGCATAGCCCATGTTGAGGGTATGGATAGTGCCATCGGGGTTGAGCATCTCAGTCAAGTGCAGCACCACCTTGTCGCCGGGGTTTCCTTTGACTTTGAGCCGGGCCCAACCGACCATGTTCTGGCCCATATCAAACACATACACACCCGGTTTGGGTTCGGTGATTTTTACCGGTTTGATCTCCATGATTTTCCGCACCGGTTCACCGGGATGGGCCTGGAGTTTAGCGGCTGGCTCCCGACCAGCGAGGGCAGGTTTCCAGAAACTGTAGTCGAAGCGGGGCTGATCCCGCCTGGCCCGGACAGGTTTCCAGAAACTGTCGTCGAAGCCCGGTTGGTTCCATCCCGCCATTTCCTTGCGGGAGTCGTAGGTCTCGCCGTGGAACATGTGTGAAGTAAGGATGGGCCCGTCGTGCGTCGATTTCCATGACTCATCACTAGTGATAATCTCTGTGGAACCGTCAGCGTATTCCAGGCACAGCTGTCCGCGCAGGTATGGTGTGGCAAGGTTATGGCGAAGTATGGCCCAGCCGGCACCCAGGACAACTCCCATCGCATTATTACCATTGGCTTGCAGCAGATCATCAGTGACCTCATAGCTCTGGTAGTAAATTCGCTTGGGGTATTCGGGCCAGCCGGGCGCAAAGTAGTCACGGCTGACACGCTGGCCGTTGATATATAGTTCGTAGAGGCCCAGGGCAGTGATATAGACCATCGCCCGACGCACTGGTTTTTTCACAGTGAAGTTCTTGCGCAACTGCGCCACTGAGAAAGACTCCGAATCCGATCCAATGAATGCTACTTCGCCCCACGGGTTTCTGTCGCCGTAGTTGGCAACGGCTTTGGGTTTGACCCAGTCAGCGGCGTCAAAATCGACTTGGGTCCACCCCTCGACCGATTTGTCGCTACACAGCCACGGATCCCAGGGCAATAGCTTCGGTTGGCTAGTATCGGTTCGATATACGTGGATGCCGCAGGCAATTCCGTGGATGCCGTCGGTGCCGTATAGAGTGCCGGCGGCGATGGCGATTACATTCTTTCCGGGGTTTAACTCTTCGTTCATCTCGAGCTCGTAGAGTTGGTATCGCCACCACTGTGTTGCTGATTCAACTTTGTTTCCATTGGCGTACAAAGTGTAATGACCCATCCCCACCGTTATTTGAATGACAATGCGCGTGACTGATTCGTCCAGCTCGAGCTCTCTGCGGAATTTAATTTCGGTTCGTTCGTCTTTTCCTCCGCTGGGATGTGAGATCCATTTTTCCAATTTGGCTTCCGGAATCGGTTCTTTGATCGGATAAGGGGTGATCCATTGCGCTTTCCAATCGCCGGCGTTCAGAAGTCCCATGGACCACCGGGCCGGCTTGCTCCAGGGCGAGGGCTCGTCGTTTTTATCCCACAGACGCACTTTCCAGTAACAAAGCATCTGCGAGGAAAGTTTGTTTCCTGCGTAGACTACGTGACTTGACTGATCCGAAGCGACCTTGCCGCTGTCCCAAAGATCACCCTGGTTTAGTTTGAGCTTGTTTTCGTCGCTGGCGACCAGAATCCGATAGGCGCTTTGGCTCTGCGCGCGCTGGTCGGATCCAACGAGCCAATAGAGTCGCGGCTTGGCTACATCGACACCCAGCGGATCGACACGGTATTCACACCGCAGATCGGTTGTGCGAATCGAATTAGAAACGCCCGCCTGCAACTCGCCCCGACGCTCTTCTTGACCCAAGACGTCCTGGGATTTTCCCACGCAGAAAAGGATGGTAAGGCATCCTCCTGTGAGGTTCAGGAACTTTCGTCTGCTGAGAGAAAGGTCGGTGTCGTCGTCGTAGGAATCCAGGGCGAGATAATCCTCTATTCTCATTGCTGGGTTCCTCTTTTCGTCGTTTTGGCTCCTGGCATAGTCTTCGTTATATCAAAAACTGTTATCGTGCGGAGCGAAGAGACCAACGATCTTGAAATAAATCGCGGGGGCGATCCTGTTCGATTCGTGCTCGAGTGGTATCATGCGTCGCTTCAGCGAATTAGGGTCGAACCTTTCGCCGAGAAGAAAAAGGAGGCATCCACGCTATGTCGATAGAAGAAACCCGTCGGAGTTTCCTCCGCAACAAATGTCTGGCAGCCGCCGGCACCGCCAGTGGTGCATTTCTCGCCATGGCGTCGAGACTCGGCCAGGCTTCAACGCCGCAAAGCACGAGCCCCGAGCAGCGTTTGCGCGAGCTTGGCATCGAGCTTCCTCCTCCGCCGCGACCGGTCGCCGTCTACGTGCCGGCGGTACGCACCGGAAACATACTGTTCACGGCAGGCCACACTCCGCGTGCACCCGACGGATCGCCGCTCGTTGGGAAGGTCGGTGCCGATATGACGGTAGAGGAGGGCCATGCTGCCGCGCGCATCGCCGGACTGAACTTGCTCAGCACGGTACGCCACACCTTGGGCTCCCTCGATCAAGTGGTAAGGCTCGTGAAGGTGCTCGGCATGGTGAACTGCACACCCGACTTCGGCCAGCAACCGCAGGTGATCAACGGCTTCAGCGAGCTTCTGGTCGAGGTTTTCGGCGAAGAGAGGGGCAGAGGGGGCCGCTCCGCCGTCGGCATGGCATCGCTGCCGGGAAACCAACCCGTCGAGTGCGAGGCCATCTTCGAAGTGCGTCGCTGACCTCACGAGAAACGGGAATTTGCCAGCGTAGAGACGCGACCGCCGCCATCAGGCTTCGGTCTTGGCTTCTACCGGACCGCCCTCTGCTGCCGGTCCGTCGCCCAGATCATCGCTTCCGCTCCAGCACATGTGGCGCCCCACTTCTTGCTTCCACTTCTTTCGTTCTTCCGGGCTCATATCCGCCATCTTTGATTCCCACCGCTTGCGCCAGCGCCCGCCTCGGTACATACCGAAGCCTCTGCCGCGGCCGCCGACGAGGATACGGGCCAGAATCATAAGGCCCAGCGCCTGGATCAAGGTGATTTGCGCTCCATCGAAGATCGCAGGGATCAGTGCATTCCAGAGAAGCATCACCGCGACGCTGGCAAGCAGAACAAACCCCGCGAAGAGGACCAACATTTTCGCGCCTTTGACCATCCAGTATCGCTTCATTTCTTTCTCCTCTATATTTCGTTGTACAGGGATTCGAGCCGCCTGCGCAGTGAACGCATCGCATAGTGTTTCCGCAAACGCAGCGCGTTCTCCGTCTCGCCGGTGAGCTCCGACATCTCCCGGAAACTCATCCCTTCGAATTCGTGCCGGATGAAGACTTCGCGCTGTGATCGCGGCAACTCGTCCACCGCGATCTCGATTTCATTCCAGATGGCGTCACGGATGACCAGCTCCTCGGGACTTTCAGAAAAATCCGGAAGGATGTCCTCGAGGTTAATCTCCGTGCCTTCTCCGCCCCCGGCCACGGTTCGAAGCGAGACCTCCGGGCTTTTCTTACGGTAACGGTCCGCGATCTTGTTCCGCGCCACCTGGAACAGCCAAGAGGTCACGCGCTCGATCGTTTCCAGCCGACGATACGCCTCGGTGAGCTGCCACAAGACGTCCTGCAGAATGTCTTCGGCGTCGTCTTCGTGACGTACGCGCTTCCGGATGAAATTGAAAAGACGCCCGCGCTCCGTCCGCACCGTCCTCTCAATCTCGGTATTCTGCTGATCGGCCATCGCGTTGCTGATTACGGCGTCCATCTACCCTGCAGTCGGGTGGGAAAGAAGAATATTTCAAAAAAAGGAGTTCTTCCCCGGGGGCCACGCCGCAGCGAGGTCTCCGACCCCTCCCGCTACTTTAGGGCGCTATACAGCACTTCGCCGTGCTCATCCCGCCAGGTGAGCTCGAGCTGAGCGCCGTCGCCGCCGGTCTTCCGAGAGACCTCGACCTCGAGAAAGCCGCCCGAGCGGGGATCCTGGTAGTAGGGCTGTTCGATCCGTCCCTCCGGATCCGTCGATTGGGGGTCTCCCGGCTTGCGGCCCAGCCGGGAATTGACGTCGATGAGAGCGCCGGAGGAGAACTCCTCGATGCCGCTGGGACCGATGGAGTGATACTGCCAGTGCCGGTCGCCACAAATGATGTAGAACCCCTTTTCTGCGATGCCGGTCTCCTCGAGCCAGGCAAAGAACTCGTCCCGCTCCGCTCGGAAGCCGCCGACGTTAATGTGGTTGTCGGTCTTGGTTAGATCGTCCGGGCCGATCATCGGGGTGGGGGAGATGAGCAGCTTGTATGCGGCGTCGCTTTCACTGAGGGTTCTCTTCAGCCAGGCCTTTTGCTCCCTGCCCCAGATCGTCTTGTCGGGACCGTCTGGCGTCGCGTTCGGGCTGCGGTAGATCCTGCCCTCGAGCAGCCATATCTGGAGGTCGAGGGATATCCGATGTGTGCGGTAGGTGAGGGGGTTGAGGGCGCCCATCTCGGAGTACGGTAGCTGCTCGAGCATGATTCGCTGTGCGAGCTCCGGAGAGGGCTCATAGTCGCCGGAGTTGTCGCTGTCGTTGATGCGGTAGTCGTGGTCGTCGATCATCCAGTATGTAGGTGTTTCGGAAAACAGATCGTGATAGCGCGGCTGCACGAACTGCTCGTGCCATTTCTTTCGGAGCTCCGAGATCGTCTCCGCTCGCGGGTTGCTGGGAGTGTCGTAGTAAACGTTGTCGCCCGTGCCAACGAAAAAGTCCGGCTTCAGCTTCAGGATCGACGCGAGTGCGGGGTAGCCGAGATGCTTGTCCGGTCCGGAGTAGGGGTCGGGCCTGTTGTCGGAATAGGGGTCGGGCCTGGTGTTGTTCTGTGCCAGATGCTCAGCTCGGTCGATGGGGTAACTGCCGTGAAACTTGGCGTAGTTCATTCCCGTCACGACTACGAAACGAATCGGCGCTGCCGAGTCTGCTCCCGGCAAGGTTTCGAAACGTGCGGTCGGCCCCTCCCGAAGCGAGTCTGTCGTGGGACCAATGCGCGTCGTGCAGATGTACGCCGTTCCCGACGCCAGGCCAGTGAAAGCAGTTCGCGCGATGAAGTCGTGCTCCGGGCTGGCCTCCGCGGTTTGAATCGCCGGGGGCTCGGCGGAATCAGTCTCGGCATTCACCAGCGTGAACTCCACGACGCCAAGCGCGCCCGGCACGTCCCCGTCGACCAGGCGGTCTGTCCCAGTGAGGCGCACCTGAACCAGCGCCTTGTCGGTTGTGACCTCTCCCACCAGGACGCCCATGGCCGAATGCACTTCGGAGGCAGGCTCGGGCGCGTGGCCGCAGCCGACCAGGAGGACGGCCGGCGCCGCCAGCAAGAGCGATCTGAAGAGCTGGGTCATGAGGACGTAATTATAGACCCAGTACGCGGACGATGAACTCGAAGATGTGGAGCGTCTCTCCTTGTGGATGACACCCAAAGCCGCTGCATTCCTCCTTGTAATGCGGTTTCGGTTCGCGTCGATGATAGCCTCGAGTTCGGTAACCCGGCGCTGGTCTTCGAGCAACCTACCCTCCCTTTGGTACCGCTCGCATCTACGATGTGTCTTCCCACGGCGAGCGTTTCTTGATGATCAAAGCAGGTGGCGCCGGCGACGAGACGTCTGCTACGCAGCTCATCGTCGTCCAGAACTGGTTCGACGAATTGAAACGCTTCGTTCCAACGAACTGATCAGCTCTCTCCCGAAATCCTTCGCACAATTCGTAAGCGCTCCAAAGAATATTCATTTTTAGCTTGACAAGATGTTGGAGCTCTTCAAGAAAAAATCATTGACTTCATCCAGCTACGGCGTGTCGGGCCGCGAGATCGTCCTCACGGGCCTTAAATCGGTCAGGGTAACTTCGAAGTCATCGCACACAGTGATTGTGCAACACCGATCGCCACAGGAGCTCAAAAAATCCCCGCGTATACTGTACGTATGAAAGACGAACGCCAATTCAAATCGTTTTCAACCCTCTCGGATGACGAGCTACTCCGCCGTCTGTCCGAGCTGTTGCAGAAGTCCCGCCGCGTAGAGTCAGAGCTGGTCGGACATATCGGTGAAGTAGATGCGAGACGACTCTATGCGAGGGAAGCGGCGCCCTCGATGTTCGCGTATTGCACCGAGGTGTTGAACCTTTCCGAGCACGAGGCCTACCTGCGCATCGCGGTGGCGCGGGCGTCTCGGAATCATCCCACGCTCCTCGAGATGTTGGCTGAGGGACGTCTTCACTTGAGCGGTATCGCCAAGCTCGCGCCGTATCTCACCGAAGCCAACCGAGAGACGCTCTTGGCGCGTGCGGCGGGAAAGTCCAAACGGGAGATCGAGGAGCTGGTGGCCGAGCTCGCTCCGAAGCCGGATGTGCCGGCGACGATTCGAAAGCTCCCCGAGCGCCGGAAAGCAGCACCGGCGCCGACACTCGAACTCGGTCCGGACCGAATAACCTTTCTACCCACTCCGGCACCGGCTCGGTCCATGGCGCCTGCCAAGCAGCCGGTCGTAGCGCCTCTCTCGCCGACGAGGTACAAGATCCAGTTCACGGCCAGTGCCGAGCTCCGCGACAAGTTGGGGCGACTCCGCACGCTCATGCGCTCGTCGGTTCCCGAGGGTGATCTGGCCGCGATCATCGAAGAGGCCGTCACCGAAAAGCTCGAGCGGCTCGAAGCAAAGCGCTTTGCCAAGTCGAAGTCACCCAGGAAGGGCGTTGAGCGGGCCGACACATCGCCATCGTCAAGGTATATCCCTGCCTCGGTCAAACGCGCGGTTCGTGAGCGCGACGGGGACCAATGCGCTTTTGTGGATCTACAGGCGAGACGCAATGACCGTGCCATTTCGCGCCGCGCGTTCCGTGAACTGGTCTACCTGCGGCTCGGCGATCCGATCGAAGTGCATCGGCTACGCAGCCGAAGAGAACAGTGGCACGCTTGGCCTTGAGCATCGCCCGACGGCCGACGGCCGGCATTTGGCCTATGCCGTCATGACGTTCTCGGGAAATGCTTGGATGCTCGAAGGCTTCTAACGTTGTATACAAGGCAATTGGCGAGAACCTTGCGCGCGCGAGATTTTTCGCTCGGTCGGTAGAAGTGCGCGCCCCCGAGTAATTGCTACTGTATGGCTACCCATGGTAGCATTAGAGTATGAAGATCAGTGTGAGTCTTCCGGACGAAGACATCGAGTTCCTCGACGAGTACGCCAAGAACCTCGGGGTTCCCTCCAGGTCAGCGGTCATTCAGCGGGCAGTTCGGCTGTTGCGGGCGACGGAGCTCGGTCCGGCATACGCGGAAGCGTGGCGGGAGTGGGAGTCTGACGGTGAGGCGGACGCTTGGGCTTCGGCCGTCGGCGACGGTATTGGGCAAGCGGGCTAGTGCTACGCGGTGAAATCCGTGAGGTCAACCTCGAGCCTGTGCGCGGCTCCGAAGCCAGTAAGCGACGGCCTGCGGTGATCGTCAGTAACGATGGTGCCAATACAACAGCATCCCACCTCAACCGTGGCGTCATTACCGTCGTGCCGGTGACGTCGAACGTGACCCGGATTTATCCGTTCCAAGTGTTTCTTCCGGCCTCAGACTCTGGA
Organism: Candidatus Marinacidobacterales bacterium; assembly: GCA_965247365.1. GTDB lineage: Bacteria > Acidobacteriota > Vicinamibacteria > Marinacidobacterales > SMYC01 > CBDFHB01. The sequence continues at coordinate 4,442,259 of CBDFHB010000002.1, read as the reverse complement.
CTGCGCCGCGACTCCAAGGCACAGGCTGAGCAGGTTCGCTCTGTGGCGGTCGAACGAGTCGGAGGACGGGTGGGCCAGCTCACCGCCTTGCTCATGTCGGAGCTCGATGACGCACTTCGGCTGCATCTGAGCCTCTAACGACTGCGCCGACCTACTGGCGCTAGTGCGGTCGACGAGACATCCCCTGAGCAGCTTATGGAGCAGAGCCCAATCATCGTCGTTGTCGTTACCTGGGACTGAAGTCCGGCCCAAGGAGCCACCTACCCACGACGATCCCCAGTTGCCGATCGTCCACCATCGTCGTAACATCGCGTGGTCGTGCCTCTCCAAGCTGGTCACAAACTCACCCACTACGAGATCCTCGAGCCTATCGGCAAAGGCGGGATGGGGGAGGTCTATAGGGCGAAGGACTCCAAGCTCGGACGCGAGGTGGCCATCAAAGTACTCCCGGAAGCTCTCGCCAAAGACCACGAGCGGCTGGGCCGGTTCGAGCGGGAGGCCCGGCTTCTCGCCTCCCTCAACCATCCGAATATAGCGACCATCCACGGACTGGAGCACGGGGAGTCACAATTCCTCGTGCTCGAGCTCGTGCCAGGAGACACGCTCGCGGAGCGGATCCAGCGCGGCCCCATACCCGTCGCGGAAGCCTTGCCGCTCTTCGAACAGATGGCCGAAGGCCTCGAGGCCGCTCATCAGAAGGGCATCATCCACCGCGACTTGAAGCCTGCCAACGTCAAGATCACTCCGGAGGGGAAGATCAAGATCTTGGATTTCGGGCTCGCCAAGGCTCTCGAGTCCGAGGTCTCTAGTGAGCCAACGCAAGCCCTTACCATTACCCACTCCACCACCGCCGCTGGTGTCATCCTCGGGACCATCGCCTATATGAGCCCGGAGCAAGCGCGTGGCCGCGCGGTCGACAAACGAACCGACATCTGGGCCTTCGGCTGCGTGCTTTACGAAGCGCTCACCGGTCACCGACTCTTTCAGGGTGAGACCTTCTCGGACACTATCGCCGGCATCCTGGAGCGCACCCCCGAGTGGGAGCGGCTTCCAGATGGCGTGTCCCCGCGGCTCAAAGAGTTCTTGAACCGCTGCCTTCGCAAGGATCCGCATCGTCGCTATCATGACATCGGCGATGTGCGCATCGAGCTCGAGGAGATTCGATTCGAGCCCGCGCCGTCGGAGGAAAGCTCCCCACCGGTTTCGGGACATTGGCGCTGGGTTTCGGCAGCGGGGTTCTTGGGATTGGCCCTGGGTGCTATCGCCAGCGCCGCTTTTTTCCAATCCACTTTGGTGCCGAGCGCTACCACTACCCGCACAGCTCGCTTTTCCATCGAGCTCCCCGTGGGAGAGTCGCTTCCGATTGCGAATGGCTCTTCTCTCTCCTTCTCGCCGGACGGCTCGCGGCTCGTCTATGTCGTCGAGCGGGACGGAGAGACGAAGCTCTATCAACGGGAGCTGAACGCCGTCGAAGCGACATTCATCCCCGACACCGAGGGCGCTTTTGGTCCTTACTTCTCCCCCGACGGGGACTGGGTGGGATTCTTCGCCCGGGAGGAAGATAAGTATTCCTTGAAGAGGCTGTCCTTCGAGGGCGGCGTACCGGTGGCCTTTCATCAGGAAGAAACGCTCTCTTACGGCGGGGCGAGTTGGAGTACGGACAACGACGTCATCTTTCCTGTTAGCGCCGAGTCGGGTTTATACGGAATTTCAGCGGACGGGGGAGCGCGATACGAGCTGACGCTTCTCGAGGGCGAGAAAGCACACCGCTGGCCGGAACTACTCCAAGGTCGCCAGGCGGTTGTTTTCACGTCTTGGCCAGGCGAAGACCGGCCTGGCTCGAGGAGACCGGCATCGGGTTGAAGAGGCGGAGATCGAGGTCCAGGACCTGCTCACCGGCGAGCGACACACCTTGGCATTCAGCGGAACTTTCCCGCGCTATGCTCCCACGGGCCATCTCGTCTATGCGCGGGCGGGGACACTCTACGCGGTGCCCTTCGACATCGAGAGCCTGCAAGCGACGGGAGAGCCGGTGCCCGTCGTCGAACACGTCATGATGGATAGCCTGAGCGGCGCTGCCCACTTTTCCTTCTCTGACGACGGAGCGCTGGCCTACGTCCCCGGCGAAGCCGTCGACCCTGGCCCGCGTCTCGTCCAGGTCGACCGTCGGGGATCGACGGAGCCTCTGACCGACCGGCGCCTGGCGTTCGGCGGACGCATGCGAATGTCCCCGGACGGCAGCCTCTTGGCCTTGACTCTCGTGGAATGGGATGAGACCGACGTGTGGATCTACGATCTGGATCGAGACGAGCTGTCTCGGCTCACTCACACGGGCGATGCACAGGATCCAGTCTGGAGTCCCGATGGAGCTCTCGTCGCCTTCGCCTCCTCGAGCAACGTGTTCCTCATCGCTGCCGACGGACGCGTTGAGGCCGTTCAGCTAACTTTTGGCGACGACGAAGCGGTGCCCGGCTCCTGGTCCCCGGATGGAGAGGCAATCGTGTTTCGGAGCCGCTCAGAGGAGACGGGACTGGATATATGGACCCTCGGACTCGAAGGGGAGAATGCGGCGCAGCCGCTCTTGACCACGGACCTCAACGAGAGCCAGCCCGCGATCTCCCCCGACGGCAACTGGCTGGCCTATGTTTCCGATGCCTCCGGCAAGAACGAGGTTTATGTGGCTCCCTTTCCCGTCCCGAACGCGCCAGCGAAATTGTCGAGAGACGGCGGAGAGACACCGCGTTGGTCGCCCGACGGAACGAAGCTCTTTTATCGCACCGCCTTATCGTTGTTCGAAGTCTCTGTCGAGACGATGCCCGAGCTTACGGTCTCCGACCCCACGCCGTTGATCGCCGAGGGGAGGTACGAGACGACCTTCGACGTCACCTCGGACGGTGAGCACTTCGTCTTAGTCGAATTGCCCGTGCTCCCAACCCGGATCACGGTCGTCCTCAACTGGTTCCGTGAGCTTGAGCGCCTGGTACCTGTTGAATGAGAGGAGTACGGATTCGTGCGTTTAATCGCGATCAAGCGTATGTGGGGGGAGCTCGCGAAAGGTCATGAAAAACATGTGTGTTTGTGAGAGTGTTGCCTTAGCGGGAGCGGTGAGATCGGCGAACCATTGGGGCGATCGAGACCGTTCAACTGGTTGATCCGGCGTGTGCGTGGTAGAGCGAATAAGTAGGCGTCGCTGTGTTCGCGTTTGAGCGCAGCGCGAGCCTGAGATCCTGAATAACGTAGTTGTAGGCACGCGCTCCGCTCCGGCGATAAGGAGGAGCGATGCCATACCGGATTGCAGGGATAGACGTACACAAGAAGATGTTGGCGGTGGTGATATCGGACGTTGAAGTTGACGGGGAGTATAGTTTCTCGCGCCGGCGGTTTGGCACGATTCCGAGTGATCTTCGGAGTCTGGCGGATTGGCTGTTGGCCGAGGATGTCGAGGAAGTTGTGATGGAATCGACTGCACAGTATTGGCGTCCGGTGTGGGAGGTGCTGGAGCGTGTATGGACACCGCAGCGCCGAGGTTGTCCAGACGCCGGAGCGCAGTCGGGCAGTCTGCATCTGGCGCAGGCCATGTCGAATCGCGGCCCGCGAGGACGGAAGCGAGATTTCCCCGATGCCGAGCGATTGGTGAGGCGTTTGGTGGCGCAGGAGCTGACACTAAGTTTCGTGCCTGAGCCCGAGCAGCGTCTGTGGCGCACGGTGATGCGCCGCAAGTACCAACTGACGCGTAACCGGGTTCAAGTCCATAACCGCTTGGAGTCTCTGCTGGAGGAAGCGCATCTGAAGTTGTCCAGTCTGGTGTCGGATCTGCTGGGGCTGAGTGCTCGGCGGATGCTGCAAGCGGTGGCGGATGGTGAAACAGAGCCGGCCCGCTTGGCAGCGTTAGCCGATCGCCGGTTGCGTGCTACGCCGGAGCAGTTGTGCGATGCGCTCGGCGCGTGTGCCACTCTCGACCCCGTCTATCGAAAGCTCATCCAGATGGCGCTCGAGAAATTACGATTGCTCGAGGCTCAGAGCGCGCAACTCGACTGCGAGATGGCGCATCTGCTCCGTGCGCATCAAGCCGCCGTGCAGCGGCTCGCTGAAGTACCGGGGCTCGGGGTAGATTCGGCGCAGCAGATTATCGCCGAAGTCGGAGCAAGCGCCGGGACGTTCCCCTCGCCCAAATACCTCGCTTCCTGGGTGGGTGTTTGCCCAGGTGAGCACGAAAGCGCAGGCGTGAGCTACAGCCACCGCTCGCCCCAAGGCAACCGGCCGATGCGCCGCATCCTCAGTCAAGCCGCCAACGCCGCCGTCAAGACCAAGGGCAGTCTCTTCCAGCTCGTGTATCGGCGGTTGGTTCCGCGCCTGGGGCACGCGCAAGCCATCTGGGCCGTTGCCCATCGGTTGTGTCGTTTAATTTGGAAGATTCTCCACCAAGGTGTTGAATATGAGGAACGCGGCCCCGACGTCAGCCGCTCGCGCTCGAAACGCCGCATCGCTAAGATGATCCGCGACCTGCGCAGTCTCGGTTATCGCGTAGAGCCTTTTCTACAGGGGAACTCACCTTGATGGGAGTTGTTTTTCGATCCTGGTTCCAAGAGCTCGAGCGCCTCGTTCCCACCGAGAACTATTGAAGACGGAGAGCTTGCATGACCAAGGTTGCCAAGTTCGACGACGAAAAGAGACGGAGGGAGGAACTCGCCGCCTACTGCAGGCATGTCACCGCTGTGCTGGAGACGTTCCGCTACTCGCTCGATCAGCTGAACCCCTCGAGCCGGGACGAAGCACGCCGTCACATTCGCAAGGAGATGAAACGGCTCTTCGAGGGTTATTGAGGTTCGATTCTGAACTTTGAATTGGGAGGAGGGATCACAGCTTTTTCCACAGGCCTTTCTAGTTGCGGAACCCAGTCATACGGAACCCGGTAAGCGCGATAAGCCGTGTTGCGGCGCTCCTCTGTCTCGCCCATTGTTTCAATCCAGTCATGGGGATTCCCGCAGGTGCGACACAAGACTCCGTGGAAAAATGGGTTAACGTATTCCCAGACGATCTCTAATTCGGAGGTCACCTCGAAAAAGCGCCCCTGAGCACCTTCCGTGATTAAGGTGTTCCCGTTGGGAAGACGCTGGGCTGAGCTTACATTGAAGCTGAAAAACTTCTCACGCCGATATCCAACCTTGTCGGCTGAATACTCCCAAACCAACTCCAGCGTCACCGGATTGAACTCTATTACTCGGGAATAGTCTCGCCGAGCATTTCCCCTCCCGGTGGCACTACCAGGATTGGGGGGACCGTATCCAGCCCTTCCACCGTTATCAAAGACCAGGATGTTCCCTGCGCCAGGAAGTCCCTTGGGGATCATATGGCAATGATGCGGGCCAACGATCTGACCCAACTCGCGGAGTGCCGGTGTAGCGGTATAGTCCGGTCCAACCTTCCAGACAATCTTACCGGTCTTCCTGTCAGTGATTCCCAGAATGTTAGCCTGGCGGGAATCCCAGATCACGTTGTCGGGATTGAAGCGCTCGTCACCCGCGTCGTACCACCTATTGGGTCCAAGATATGACAAACTGTTGATGTGCAACCAGCTGGCAGCCGATACTCCTTCTATACTTATAGGCTCGTAGTTCGGATTACGGTAAAGGGTATTCTTGGCTGTCTCGTTGAACCCGAGCTCATCAAAATGCTCATGCCATAACCATTCCCAGACGATCTTTCCGTCCCAGGTCACCTCAAAGATGTAGTCCTCATATAGAAGCTTGTCGGTTATTTTGGGGTTCTTCAGAAGCTTTTTGGAAAGGATCAGGGTCTTTCCCTTATCGACCAAGGGGTCCATACCGGGAACGTAGTAGCCCACCGGATTACCCTCTCGCTGATAATCATGATGTTGACCTGCTTTTTCGAACTTCCATACAATGTTTCCATCCCAGTCAAGTTGCACCAGATCGTTAGCAATTGGATGGTCTTTTACTCTTGCTCTTCCGCCGATCGGGCGCATTACATACCCACCCGGAAGAAGCTTGGACATACTGGCATATGTGGGATCTACCCACTGCTTGACCACGTTGCCGTTCATATCAATTAGAACAGGTCCGATTCCTTTGGCGGGAAAGATGTTGTAGCCATTCCAGGCTTTATCAGGTTTGTAGATCGTCGTTCCGGTTGGGAAAACGGTTGGACTTGCAAGAAACGTTTCGGGAATGAGCGCCAATGAAAGAATCGCCAGCATAGACAATACTGTTTTCATTTTCTCCGCCTTTTTTTATGTCTCAAGCAGATTTTGGAGTGATGCTGTTCTTGCACCAGATACGATACTTACTATAAAACGAATGCTCTATCATTAATATTTTCTAAGGAGGAAATACCATGGCAAGAAAGAGTCTCTATGTCTTTTTGGCAGCCTTTCTAGTCTTTCAGCTTCCCAATTTATCCGCACAAGAATCTTCCAAAAAGAAGCCAACCCAAAAAGTTCCAGAGCCATCTCTCTCTGTTACAAATCACGCCATCCAGCTAAACGGAATGCCGCTGAAATACACGGCGACCGTAGGTTACATGCTTCTGAGGGAAGAAACAGGGAAGCCAAGAGCGAATGTGTTTTTTACGGCTTACACCAAGGACGGTGTAGAAGATAAAAGTCGCCGCCCCATCACTTTTGCTTACAACGGAGGGCCTGGTTCTTCTTCTACGATGCTTCATATTGGAGCTCTCGGTCCAAGAAAGGTCTTGCTGGACGATGAAGGATATCCTCCTCCTGGACCTTACCGCCTTGTAGACAACGAATACTCCATCCTTGATGTGTCGGATGTGGTTATGGTCGACCCTGTTTCCACAGGATACAGCCGGGCTGTTGAGGGTGTAAACCCGAAGGAATTTCATGGCTATATGGAAGATATTGAATATCTCGGAGAGTTTATCCAGTTGTATATAGCCCGTAATGAACTCTGGGCCTCGCCCAAGTTTATTATAGGAGAAAGCTACGGCGTCCCCCGGGCTGTAGGGCTGGCTGAATTTCTCCAGAGAGATACTCAATCAATGTATCTTAAAGGACTAATCCTGGTCTCGTCTGGTTTAAACCCGTACGCGCGTAGTTTCCAGCCCGGGAATGACCTGGCTTTCATCATGGCTCTGCCTACGTACACGGCAGTAGCGTGGTTTCATAAAAAGCTCCCATCTGACCTTCAGGGAAGAAATCTGCGTGATGTCCTGGATGAGGTCGAAACATTTGCTTTAGAGGACTACAACTTGGCGCTGATGAAAGGAAACGAGCTTCCTGCAGATAGAAAGAGCGAAATTATCAAGAAACTAGCCCGCTACACCGGACTCTCTCCCAAATATATCGAACAAACTAATATGCGTATCCGTACCCAGCGTTTTGAGAAAGAACTTCTTCGCGATGAGCACCAGATAGTCGGCCACAATGACGCCCGGTTCAAAGGAAAGGATGCTGATTCAGCGGGTGAACGCTTCGAATCCGACCCAGGTCACTCAGCGATTTCTGGAGCATTTTCTGCGATGATAAATCACTACTTCAGAACAGAGCTCAAGTTCGAAAAAGATATACGCTATGAATTACAAGGAAAGGTCAGGCCCTGGAATAGACCTCGCTACTTGAATACTGCAGAGAGCCTCCGCAAGGTGATGAGAAAGAACGAATCTCTCAAGGTTTATATTGCTAACGGTTATTACGATGTTAGGAGCTATTTTGCTGCCGAATATGCTGTCTCACATCTGGATTTGAATTCCGATTTCAAGGGACGCATAAAGATTAGCTATTACGAAGCGGGTCACATGATGTATATCCACAAACCATCCCATGCCAAGTTTAAGGAGGAGATCGCAGAATTTATCCAGTCAGCGATACAAGATTGATCGCGTCTCCACCGTCCGATTCTGTATTCGGCAGGTATGCCTTCCGGGGACGTCCGGTTGCGCCGGCGTCTAGATTTCAGGAAACGCTCGTCGTGGTTGCGGAACAGCGCGAAGGGGCGGGTGTGCTCGATCTCGAAGCCGGTGCGTGAGCGGCATCGGGTTCCATCAGGGCCGCGAAATTCACATTGGTGGCCGGCGCGGGCGTGGACTCGCTCGCCGACTTCCGAAGGTAGGTAACGGGAGTCGGTGAAACGATTTGTTGCAGAAATCCCGCCCGGGCGAGATTCTGAATAGGCCGAACCATAGCTCTCAGCCTCCGAGCTCGAGCGCGTCCGCTCGGAGAAGGGTGTGGAGGAGCACGTTCACGCCCGCCTCAATGTCCCCGGGACGCGAGAACTCCTTAGGAGAGTGGCTGATGCCGTCTATGCTGGGGATGAAGATCATCCCCACCGGTGCCAGGAGCGCGATGTTCTGACCGTCGTGGCCGGCACCGCTCGGCATCCAGAGCGTCGAAAGCGCGAGCCCCGCCGCCGATTCGGCGACGAGCCTTCTCAGGCGACCGTCCGTGGGGCCGGCGTGGCTGACGTCGTATAACTCGAGCTCGATCTGCGTGTCGTTCGTTGTCGCCAGCGCCCTTCCCTCCTTTTCGATCTCCCGAAAGACACGGTCGATCTTGGCCACCTCGAGATCCCGGATCTCGAGAGAGAGCATCGCCCGGCCGGGGATGACGTTGGGCGCGCCGGGATGGGCCTCGAGCTTTCCCACCGTACCCACTTGCCGCCCGGGCATCGAGGTGACGACCCGGTTCACCAGATCGATGAACCTGCCAGCCGTGAGCATGGCGTCACGACGCTGGTCCATGGGGGTGGTTCCCGCGTGATTGGCGAAGCCGGTGATGGTGACGTTCCAGCGTTTGACACCGACGATGCCTTCGACGACGCCGATGTCGATGTGTTGCTGGTGCAGCAGGGCCCCTTGCTCGATGTGGAGCTCGAGATAGCAGGCGATGTCCCCGGGACGCCGCCGCACGGCGTCGAGCTTCGCCGGGTCGCCGCCGATGAAGGCGATACCGTCGCCGATGCTCTTGCCGCTGTGCGAGGGGAGAGCGAGCTCGTCCTCCGTCACCTCAAACGCCAGCGCGCGACTTCCCGGCGCCCCGCCCTCCTCGTTCTGAAAGATGACGACTTCCAGGGGATGCCGGGTCCGGAGAGAAGCGTCCGCGAGCGTCTGGGCCACTTCGATGGCGCCCATCGAGCCCACCGGTCCGTCGTAGTTTCCGCCATGCGGAACGGAGTCGATGTGCGAGCCAAACATCAGGGGCGGCATGTTCGGGTCCGTGCCCCGCCGGCGTCCGAGGATATTGCCCGCGAGGTCGATCTGAACATCGAGTCCCGCCTCGCGCATGAGCCCCATGGCATAGTCTCGACCCTCGCGATCGGCATTGCTATAGGCCACGCGGCTGATACCGCCTTCGGGCGTGCGTCCGAACTGTGCCAGCTCTTCGAGTCGGCGGTTCAACCGCGCGCCATCTACCCGAAGTGTTGCGCGTTGGTAGAGGCCCAGGGCCCCGAGGCTCATTAGAAACTCGCGGCGGTTCATCGTCCGCTGAGTCTACCGGGTTTGTGCGTTCCGTGCACGCGGGAAATAGAGGTAGACGATCCGATCCAACCCGGGGCTTCACACATCTGGGTGCCTCTTGTGCCAGTCGGTCGCCTCTTCGAATGCGTGGCCGATCCGACATAGCATCGGTTCGCTCAAGCGGTTGCCCCAGAACTGAATCGTGTACGGCAGCCCACTTTCTGAGAAACCGCACGGTAGGGAGAGTGTAGGTGTTCCGGCCAAGTTGGCCGGATTCGTGAAACGTGACAAGTCGACCTTCAGGGCCCGGAGAAGTTCCGCCCCACCGGCGTATTGGACGTCCGAAGAAATGACGAAAGGAACACCACTTGCCGGCGTGACGATCGCATCGACACTCGACAACACGGCTCGAAAGCGAGCACTGAACTCCTTACGAATCTGGCTGGCTTCTGCGTAGGCAGCGTCGGTCACTCGAGCGCCACGTACAAGGAGTTCTCGGAAGTTGGCCCCGTACTCGTCGGCACGGGAGGGATAATGTACCTCATGTGCGGCGTGTGCCTCAGAGTCGATTATGGTTCGCAGTACCCCTGGAGGCTCCGGCATCGTCACATCGACGATCTGCGCACCTAGGCGCTCGAGCTGCTCGAGCGCTCCTTGGATCGATGCGGCGAGAGGGGAGTCTACGCCCTCGGTCGAGTATTTCCGATCGAACCCGATGCGCACATCGTCTACGCCCCGCTCCAGCTCTTCGAGCACCCTCGGCACCGGCTCTGGCAACGATGTCGAATCATGGGGATCGGAACCTGCGATCGCCTCGAAGACGACGGCGGCGTCGCCTGTACGACGCGCCATAGGTCCCACGTGATCGAGCGATTCAGCGAGTGGGAGAACTCCGTAGCGACTGACCCGGCCGTACGTCGGTTTGAGGCCGACAATTCCGTTGGCCATCGCCGGAAAACGGATCGATCCTCCGGTGTCCGTCCCTAGGGAGGCGAAGCACAGCCCGGCAGCGGTCGCGACTCCCGAGCCGCTGGAAGAGACACCGGCCCAAAGCTCTTCACCCCAGGGATTGACCGGTATATCGAAATCAGGATGGTAGCTTAAGTAGGCGCCCTCGGTCAGGTTGAGCTTGCCCAGGATGATGGCACCGGCTTCTTCCAGCTTCGACACAACCGTCGCATCGTGGTCCGGCACGAAGTCGGCCAAGACCCCGAGGCCGCCCATAGTCCGCACGCCCTTGGTGTAGCACAGGTCCTTGACCGCAATCGGGATACCGTGAAGCGGGCCTCGGTACTTCCCTGAAGCAAGCTCCTGCTCGACCCTGCGGGCGGCGGCCCGGGCGCGGTCAGCCATCACGGTGGCGTAGCTCTTGAGACGACCATCGACGGCGGAGATCCGGTCCAGCATCATTTGCGTGAGCTCGACGGGTGAAATCTGCTTCGATTCGATCATCCCGGCAAGCTCCCGCAGGCTGGCGTAATGGAGGGGCTCGCCAACGACGTCACGGGACGGACTCGGTGTGGAATCCGTTGTTGAACCGGGGGAACAGGACGCTTGAAGCGACGCAAGGGCGCCACCACCCAGCAGTGCGAGTAGCTGACGTCGGGAAAGGTTCGACTCCACTGTTTTGCGCACGGCGCTCCAGTTCACTGTAGTCGAACCGCGGCGTTTTTACGATTCTTCGACGGGTGACTCCACCGCATAATCATCGCCGTAAAACTTGCTGGTGCTCTTCGTATGGAAAGTAATGGCTTTGATTGGCTCGTATTTCGGCTCACCCAGGCCCGGCAGCACCTCGAGAATTTCCTCCTCCCAAACATAAACGGCCATCGGAAACGAGATTCTAGCGGTGTCCTGGTGAGACCCATCAATCGGTTTTCCGACGCGATGAGATGTCGAGGGTAAATGGTCATTGGTAATGCGCTGCATGTAGTCGCCAGTATTAATGATGATCGAGCCTTCCGGCGCATCGAGGCGGACCCACTGTTTGCTGTGATGATTCCAGACCTGCAGGCCGCTTACTCTTGATGCCGGCAGAATTGTAAAGAGATCGACATCTTCATGACCCAAAAGACGGCCGGCGCCAGAAACATCATCAATCTGTTTCATCGGCGGGTAGTAATTCAGTCGCAGGCCGAAATTGGTATTCGTTAGTTTCTCGTCATACAAGTGTGGGTCGCATCCGAGTCCCTGAAACATCGCTTGTGTTATCGGTTTGAAGAGTTTTTCGTGAGCCAGTGCCAGCTTTCTAAAAACGGGCTCGTAGGCTACATTCGGCCAGAATTCTTACGGAAGAAAATCGGTAGTCCGTTCTGGTAGCATCTGAAAGGCACGTCGGCACCAGACCCAACCCTCTACCAAATCCGGGTGAATGTCGCTCGTTTCCTTGATCGGAAAATAACCCTGGCTCACAGAGCCGAAACGCTCGGCCCGGAAGCGCATCTTGTCTGCCATTGATGTGGATGTGTAGAGCTCTTCAGTCCGATCATTCATCTCGTCATAAAGAGACTTTGCAACGCCGTGCCCGGTTAAAACGGAAAAGCCGATGTCCTGTACGGCAGCGCCGAATTCTTCAGCAAACAGTTCTCGATCACGTTCGTTACCGTTCAGATAGCGACCGAAATCGAATGTCTGAATCTGATAGTCGGTATCGAATTCATCAGAATCGCTTTCCGCAAGCCGATAGGTGTGGCTTTTTTCCACCTGGTCGTAACGAATAAAGTCCTGATTGACGGCCTCAATGTCGGGGTCGGTCATAGGTTTCCTGTGCTGCGCATTTGGTAAGTGTCAGATACGCGATTACCGGGATAGTGAATTTACCTTAGGTATCTGTCAAACCATCTGACTATGTGCTGTTGCCTCTCCACTATGTGTTGGGGCCCTCTGATTCCGTGACCTTCCCCGGGGAAGCTCACGAACTCGACGACTCTATTCAGCTTCTTCAATGCGATGAAGAGCATTTCAGCCTGCTCAATCGGGCAAACCCAGTCCAGCTCGGAATGGATGAGCAAGAGCGGCGTCTTCATATTTTTGACGTAGGTGATGGGGGACTTTTCTATGAACATCTGGGGGTCATCCCACGGTTCCTTCATCTCAGAGATCTCATGGGGCGAACCATGGTAGCTGAAGTGGTTAGTCATACTCGCCATCGAGATGGCCGTCTTGAACCGGTCCGTGTGCGCTATGATCCAGTTCGTCATGAAGCCGCCATAGGATCCGCCTGCGACCCCCAGCCTCTCCGGGTCGACGAAGGGATAAGTCTCGATAACATAATCTATGGCCTCCATGATGTCCCGGTAATCCCGATCACCCCAGTGGTCTGGGGCCTCAGCTGAGCGCACGAATAAGATGTCAGCTGCGAAGGATTCTCCGTACCCGGTACTGCCCCTATAGTTCGTGTAGACCACAGCAAAGCCGTGCTCCGCCAACACCTGGTAACCACGCCTCAATCCATATCTGTATCCGCCTCTTGGCCCACCGTGAATAAAGCTGACCATCGGGTACTTCTCACCCTCCTCGAGTTCATGGGGCTTGACTATCCATCCCTGGACTTTGACGCCGTCGCTGGCGGTGAACCAGAACTCCTCGGGCTCGACAAGCCTCAGCTTCCCCAGGAGGGTCCTATTCATCTCCGTCCTCTTCGCTTGACCACCGTCGTCCAGGATCCACAGCTCGCTGGGAGTCATGGGACCCGAGGCGTTGAAGGCGAAGACCTTCCCGGCCTCGTCGATGGTGAAGGAGCCGATGTTCATCTTTCCCTCCGTCAAGGCCTCGACCTCCCCCTCGAGGCTCACCCTGTGAATGTGCCTGGTGCCGTGGTTGGGGAACTTGACGTAGACGTACTTCGAGTCTGGGGACCACTTGACCGAGGCTCCTCTGGCGACCGTCCGGTCGAAGTCAGCAGTGAGGCACTTGGGCTCGCCGCCCTTTACTGGCAAGACCCAGATGTCGGCATTTCTGTAAACGTGGCGCTCGTGGGAATCACGCTCCTCCATGACGCGTCCACCGAAAGCGATGTACTCCCCATCCGGAGACCAATCCAGACTTTGTATACGGGCTCCCCGCCCCCTCCATAGGACTTCTGGATCTCCTCCTTCTGAGGAGATGGTGTAGATACGCCCGCGAGAGTAAAAGACTACGCGGCTGCCATCGGGGGACCAGTCGGCCATACTTGTGTTGAACTCTCCATCGGTGAGCTGTTTTACCTCACCGCTCTCGGGCCGGACTGAGAAGAGATGCCTCCACCTATCGTGTATGAATTCACGTTCCGATGGGGTCTTGTAAGGATAGCTTCTGATGATCTTGACGTCGCTGCCCTTCGCTCTCTCGCCTTTGAAGACGTTTGAGAGAAAAAGTATGGTCTTGCCGTCGGGGGACCAGGTGGGGCCCTCAACGCCTTCCTCTACAGAGGTGAGACGTCTTGCTTCACCTCCGTCGGCAGGGATCACGAATATCTGCATCCCTGGTTTATTCTCCTCGCTCAAACGATCGGAGAGGAAAAGGATGGTCTTCCCATCTGGGGACCATCTGGGATGGCTGTCGTTGCCGTTGCCGTATGTAAACTGTTTCGGCTCTTTCTCATTCAAGGGGAGGAGCCATATGTGGCTGTGGTATCTGTCCTCTTTCACGTTCGCGGTCGTGTAAGCGAAGAGAACTTTGGTACCGTCAGGGGATACCTGTGGATCCGATACAGGTTGCCCCGGAAAGATTGGCGTGATCCTGTAATCTTCCAGGGTTTTCATTGCCATTGTTGTTCTTACTTGGCCTTCGCTAAAGCCTGCGAAAACTAAAGCAAGAGCCAGGAAGGCTACTAATCCAAAAAGTTTCAAATTATGGATTTTTTTCATCATGTCCTCCTTGATAGGGGAAGCACCCGACCTTCAGGAGCGGCTAGCGCTCGAAGAAGAGCTTGACCCGGAACTTGACCCCAGTCGCCAGATTTGTCTCGTTGAACGCGTCTTCGATCTCGAGTTGGATCCCGGTGCCGTGGCCGAGTTTGACGATCACCATCGGCCCGTAGACGGTGTAGGTGACGCCGTCGCCGAGACCCGAAGCCGATTCCAGGGCGTCATCGCTAGGCTCACTGCTATAAGGCTGGACGCCACGCAAGGTAGCGCCGAGCAACCATCTCGGGTGCAGCCAATAGCCGATTTGTGACTCGTACTGAAACGCGTCTCGCAGAGCCCCGCTTCTGAATTGATGTCCGAGCTCGCCATAGCCGTAAAGCCGCCCCTCGCGCCACGAGCGCCCCGCACCAAAGCGGACCTCGCCCTCCCAGACACCGCTCCCTGTCGGCAACACCGTCAGCCCCTTGTTTTCGTCTCCTGTCGGCATTTGGACGATGCCCCGCGCCGCGAGCTCCCAATCGGCTTTGCGTCCGAGCTGCCATTGCACTCCCGCGCGGGTATCTTCGATACCGGAAGCGGTATCGAAATCCTCGATCTCGCTACGACGCACACCGACGCGGTCGACGATGACGGTGAGGCGTTCGCTCAAACCGAATGCGCCATAGAATCCGAATTGACGAAGACGAAACTCCGGTATCGTCTGGATATTGCCATCCGGAGTCGCCAGCCGTGTGGTCTCGAGGGACTCGAAGGACAGGTTGAAGTAGCTATGTCCTTTTCCTGTTGCCCATGGACCCGCTTCGGACAAACCCTTGCCGGCGAAGAGGCAGAGGGCGACGGCGGTGCCTGCGGCCGCGAGCTTCATTGCAGACGTCCAGAGCCGAAGGGGAGACGGACCGCGGTGCAATAAATCGAGACGTAACTGTAACCGGCGCCGCTGTCGGCGAGGGGGTAGCTCTGCCTTCCGGAGAAACGTTGCAGCTCTCCCAAACTGACGTTGTCGCCCGTGCAACCACTATTCGTGCACAATCGAACGTCGAGCGCGGCCGAGTTGCTCGTCCGGAAATCTTCCTCGAGCTCGAGCGTGAACTCGTCGTTCTCCCGTTGGATGCGAGCGCCTCCGTCCGTCACATAACCGTTGGTGCCCATGAACGTCGCGCGACGCAAAGTCCGGGGCCCCGCGGGCACGCTCGTCGTCGTCGTGACCATCATCGTCGTCGTTGCCGGTGGCGGTGGCGCGGGAGCTGGGGCCGGGGTTTCCGCCGCGCTGGTCGCCGGCGCTGGGGACGACGATGACGGCGACGAATCTCCACAGCCGCTCGCTGCTGCGAGAGCGACGACCACCAAAGCAATCATGAACCCTGAACCCATCTTTGAGCCTCCTTGCCGCCCGGACGTGATTCTCTCCGTCGAAAGATTACGAAACCATCACAGAGTCCATCAACCCGGTCGAGCGCTTCCACCAGAATCTGTCGAGCTCGCTGCCACTTTCTGGTCTCATCGGAGTCTAGTTCAACGAGGCCAGTCGCTCCAACTCGGCGAACCAGTTGAGGTATCCTACGCCGGCCGGCCACGACCGGTGAACGGAACTTCGAGAGGTGATGGATGTCTGCAGGATCCTGGTTGCTCGTCCCCTTCTTGTTCTTGTGCGCCCCCGCCCTAGCGCAGCGCAGCTTGGTGCTGACCGACACGGCTAGCAATGTCCATGTCCCGGACTTCAGCCGCAGCGCCGCGGACCTGGGTTTCGAGGGGGAGTGGTCGGTCAGCCGCGAGACCCTGCGTGGCGGTCGGCAGGAGGGTGTGGACAAGATCGTGATCCACACCGGCGCGGTGACGATCGCGGTTCTTCCGACGCGGGGCATGAGCATCCACGAGGTGCGCTGTGGGGGGACCCGCGTGGGTTGGGACTCGCCCTCGGCCGAGATCGTGCACCCGGCGCTGATCGACCTGGAGAGCCGCAGCGGCCTGGGCTGGCTGGAGGGCTTCAACGAGGCCATGGTGCGCTGTGGCCTGGAGTTCGCCGGCCATCCGGGCGAGGACGAATTCGTCGACAACACGGGGAACATGGCCCGCATGACCCTCAGCCTGCACGGCCGCATCGGCAACCTGCCTGCCGCCCGGGTGGAGCTTCTGATCGACGAGGCCCCGCCCCACCGCATTCGCCTGCGGGGCACGGTCTTCGAGCGTAGCTTCTACGGCCCCAAGCTGCGCCTGGACGCCGAGGTCTCGATCGTTCCCGGCGAGAGCTCCTGGCGCGTCGCCGACAAGGTCACGAACGTCGGGGCCGCGCCGCAGGAGTTCCAGTTGATCTACCACGGGAACTACGGTCCGCCCCTCTTGGGCGAGGGCTCGCGACTGGTGGTGCCGGCGCGCACCCTCGCGCCGATGAACGCCAATGCCGAGACGGCCATCGACGGCTTCGAGACCTACCGCGGTCCCACCGAGGGTTTCGTCGAGGAGGTCTACCTGATCGAGCCCTACGCTGCGGAAGACGGCACGACCATGGCCCTGCTCGTGGCCCCGGGCGGTGAGCTCGCCACGAGCGTCCGCTGGCGCGTGGAGGAGTTGCCCTACTTCACCCAGTGGAAGAACACCGCCGCCAAGGCCGACGGCTACGTGACGGGAATGGAGCCGGGCACGGGCTTCCCCTTCAACCGCAAGGTGGAGCGGGCCCACGGCCGCGTCCCGAAGCTTCAGCCCGGCGAGTCGCGCTCCTTCACCCTCGACTACGCCTTCTACACCGGCTCCCAGGTCGGCTTGGCCGAGGCCCGGGTGCGCTCGATTCAGGCCGACCGGCCGACGGAGCGGAGCGGAGTACCCGACTGAAGGTCCCCGCTTGAGTACGGGGCTACTTTCAGTCCAAAATCCGTAGCCTAATCGGAGGCTAGCTGAATGAAAAAAAACCACTTTCGTCTTCTAGTGCTATGGTTCGTCACTTGTGCATTCTCATTGGGTTTGGGGACCGTCGCCGGGGAAGTCAACGTTGATTGGACCCACTACCACAACCATTCCGAAACCACCGAGCTTCTAAAAAGCTGGGCCAAGGAGCACAAAGACATTGCCAAACTCTACTCCGTGGGGAAAAGCTTTCAAGGAAAGGATCTGTGGTGCATGGAGATCACCAATTACGAGACCGGTGCTCCGGAGACCAAGGCGGGTATGTATATCGACGGGAATACCCACAACGGCGAGGTCAGCGGCGCCCAGGCCAGCTTGTATATCATCGAGCACCTGCTCACCAACCACGGCAAAGACGCTCTTGTCACCGGGCTCGTGGATACCAAGACTTTCTACATCATCCCCAAGATCAATCCCGATGGCTCCGACGCATATCTTCGGGATCCCCGACTGCCGCCGGAGCCCGTCCTGAAGAAGATCGATGACGACGGGGACGGCGCCCTTGATGAAGACGGCCCGGAAGACTTGAACGACGACGGCATCATCTCACTCATGCGCATCCGCGACGATTCGGGGCCGCTCGTAACTTCCCCCAAAGACCCGCGACTGATGGTCGAGAGAGGAATCGACGAAAAGGGAGAGTGGCGCATCATCGGTCGCGAGGGGCTGGATAACGACAAGGACGGCGAGATCAACGAAGATCCTCCAGGGTCCCGCACAACCGTGACCAACAGGAACTACCCCGCGTTCTGGGCTCCAGATTGGGTCCAAGGGGGCGAACAACGCGGAGGCCCCTACCCCCTCTCCGAGCCGGAGGCAAGGGCGCAAGTGGACTTTATCCTCAACCGCCCCAACATTGCCGGCATACAGTCCTTTCACACCCACAGCGGCGTTTTGCTTCGCCCGTATTGTAACCGGGGCGATGAGTTCATCCCCCCCGAAGATCTGGCGAACTACGTGGCCTTGGGTAAATTCGGTGAGGAAGTCGCGAACTACCCCCTCCTCTCCGTTTACAATGATTACACCACTGACAAGTCAAATCCTCGTAACGGAGTATTCCTGGACTGGGCCTACGATCACTACGGCGCCTTCGCCTTCACTACTGAGATTTGGAAAGCCCCGGGAGAGATAGGAATATCGGTCTTCGACGGTTTGGATGAGAATCTGGCCATGGAGTGGAACGACAAGGAATTGGGAGGCGCGGGCTTCGTCAATTGGACGAAATATGAGCACCCGCAATTCGGTGATGTCGAAATCGGAGGCTGGGCCTCCAACTTTTTCAGCCAAAACCCTCCCCCCAAGTTCGCCGAAGAAGAGTGGAAGAAGAACCTTCAGTTCCAGCTGAAGCACGCGGAAGTCCTCCCCCACGTAATTATCGCCGACAGTCTAACGGAACCTCTGGGAGACAAGCTGGTCCGATTGACTGCGACCGTAGAGAACGATGGGTTCCTCCCCACCAACGTCACTCAGAAGGCCGTCGAGCACAACTTGGCCAAGGAAGTGCTCGTCAAGCTGAAACTGGAAAAGGCGGAAATAATCAGCGGCAAGGCAAAAACAAAGATTGGCCATATCAAAGGCAACGTTCCCGCCACCCGTTCCATGTTCGGGCGCTACGAAATCGATGCACGAAAGAATGAAAAGACCCTGGAATGGCTGATCAGAGTGACCGGGTCCGGTGCCTTTGCCAGCTTGACCGTCGTCTCTCAGAAAGCCGGAACGGCCTCCAAAAGAATCGCCCTGGAAGATGAGTAGTCCTCTCCGTTTGGGAGAGGGTGGTCGAGCGAAGCGAGGTCGGGAGGTCGTTGCAGCTCCCGGCGGCCACGCTACTCTCGTGTCTATTTCAATCCATTGACACTTTAATCTGAGACAAATAGGAGGAAGAAATGTCTAGAAAGTCGATTCTATTGGCCGGGATATGGATTGTAGTAATAATGATAGCGGGTTTACTTACTAGCTGCAAAAATGGCTCTGTGGCCGAGGAAACCTATGAACCTACCTGGAGATCTCTAAAACGCTATCCAGTCCCGCAGTGGGTAAAAGATGGCAAGTTTGGAATTTACACACATTGGGGGGTTTATTCGGTACCAGCCATGGGGGGGCCTGATGGTACATCGTATCCCGGCGACATGTATCGTGAAGATTCCAAACTGTATAAACACCATGTAGAAACATATGGTTCTCCCTCGGAATTCGGGTACAAGGAATTTGTACCTATGTTTAAGGCAGAGAAGTTCGATGCTGACGAATGGGCAGAACTTTTCGAAAAGTCTGGCGCAAAATTCGCCGGTCCAGTCGCAGAGCACCAAGACGGCTTC
This sequence comes from Candidatus Marinacidobacterales bacterium, assembly GCA_965247365.1. Classification (GTDB taxonomy): domain Bacteria; phylum Acidobacteriota; class Vicinamibacteria; order Marinacidobacterales; family SMYC01; genus CBDFHB01. The sequence goes on along the minus strand of CBDFHB010000002.1, from coordinate 4,422,764 downwards.
GCAATGTGGGATACAAAGTACTCAGAATGGAATGCTGCGAAGATGGGACCGAAAAGAGATGTCGTCGGGGAGTTAGAAAAAGCCATAAAAAAACGCGGCATGAAGTTCGTAACGACATTCCACCATTCCTCGCATTGGTACAAGTTTCCGGTATGGGACGAGAGATTTGACTGTTCCGATCCGACGTATTCAGGATTATACGGCCCGATACACGAGGCAGGAGAAGAGCCCAACGAGGAGTACTTGGAGCAATGGCACGGGAAAATAATAGAAGTTATAGATAAATATGATCCCGACTTTATATGGTTTGACTCTCCTCTGGATGGAGTAAGGAGAGATGTTTATCAAAAGGACTTTCTGGCCTATTACTACAACAAATCCGTTGAACGCGGCAAGGAAGTCTTACTGTCATACAAAGCTCATGATTTTCCGCCCGGCGTTGGTATCGAGAACTCAGGGGGAAAATCGCAGGTGACATATCACATGTGGATGTCGGATCCCTCTATAGACGACCAGGGCGCATGGTCTTGGGTTGAGGACTCAAACTTCAAACCGGTAAATAGGTTGGTGGATCTTCTGGTGGATAGAGTCAGCAAGAATGGGTTTATTTTGCTCAATGTTGGTCCCAAACCTGATGGAACGATTCCTGAAGAGGCCAAGAAAAATCTGCTGGGGCTGGGCGAATGGCTGAAGATAAACGGCGAAGCGATTTATGGTACCACCCCTTGGATAAGACATGGAGAAGGTCCTACAAAGGTAAGTGATTCTGGTCTCGCCGAGGGGAAGAAACCCCTATACACAGCTCAGGACATCAGGTTTACTGTCAAGGATAACGTCATCTATGCGATCAGTCTCGATTGGCCAGGAGATGAGGTTACCATCAAATTCCTGGCTGGCGTTAGATTACCGGCTGGCGCAGAATTCAGGCTATATGAATCAGAGATCGAATCCATAAAAATGCTTGGTGTTGACGAAGAACTGGAATGGACGATGACTGAAGACGGCCTTACAATCAAAACCCCGGACAAAAAGCCTTGCGAGCATGCTTTCACCTTCAAGATTGAACGCAAGTCCGCGTTGTAGACTGCTTTGATTGCCGCCATCCAGCGCTGGACAAAATCGAGGACCGATGACGCCGCCCCCTCACTTGTTCTTTTCCATTTTCAGCGAAACCAGCGTCACCACGGCCATCCAGGCAGCCACAATCAAGAGACCACCGAATTCTCGTGCGTACTCGACTTCGACACTCTTCATGGTCATCGATTCGAAAATCTCAGAAAAGCCCACTTTGCCAAAGAAGTGTGGGACGATGGCGACCGACCACACGATAGCTACGACGCCAACGATGGAAGAGAGCAACCATGCTCGATTCCAACTCACAGCGGCTAGGGAGGCAGCGGCGGCTAGACCATAAATCAGTATCCAAACCAACGGATCGGGGTCGTTATACTGAACAACGGCGGATGCCACGAAGACGACCACCATCAAACGGTAAAGCCATTTGATCACATTTGTCGACGGGTTCATTCAGGTTATATTGCCAGAAAGTGCAGGGAGATGATCCCAGTTTCGGGGCACTAATTCAATGCGATGGTCAAGGACTTCTATTCTGCTATCCTCGTTGCTGCTTTCTGCGTTCAGCGCGAGTGCCGAGGAGGATCAGGACGAACCAAAGACTAAAGAACAAGACACCTCCTCACTCTCCACGTTCCGAGAGGAGGTCGTGATTCGTGCCCGTCCCCTCGCGTCCCTGACCACCTCGGTAACCGTGATCGATCGGGAGGCCATTCTCGCCAGCGACGCCCGCACCGTCGCCGAGCTCGTCCGCTTCGCACCCGGCGTGCATGTTGTCGGTAACGGTGCCCGTGGTGGGCTGGCCGCGGCGCAGGTGAGAGGAGGAGATCCGAATCTCACACTGGTCTTGCTGGATGGGGTTCCGCTCAACAACATCACCAACGTCGAGGGTGGTGCCGTCAACCTGGACAGCCTGCCGGTTACCGACGTCGAGCGCATCGAAGTGGCTCGAGGGCCGCTCTCCTACTTCTACGGCTCGTCCGCTCTCGCGGGAGTCATCAATATCGTCACCCGCCGCGGCAGTGAAGGGCCGCCGCAGTTAGAGGCCAACATCGAAGCGGGCAACGCATCGCAGCTTCGAGCTTCCTCCTCTTTCTCGGGAGTCAACCGAAACACCGACTATTACCTGGGACTCGGTTGGGACGAAGAGGAGGGGCGCATAGACGAGGACCGATTCTCGCAGCTCAATGCGCAGGGGGCCGTGGGTTTCTCACTGCCGGGCGAAGCTCGGCTCAGGCTGGCAACCCGATTTGCGAACACCGACGTAGACGACTACCCCGAAGCGTCGGGAGGTCCGGTCTTCGGTTCCGGGGAGACGAGGCAATCGAAGAATAAGGAGCTGAGCACCAGTCTCGACCTGACCTTTCCAACCACCGAACGCTGGGACCAGAGGTTTACTGTCTCCTTTTACCGGAACGATTTGGATCGAGCCAGTCCGGGTGTTTTCCCGGTGGTTCCGCCGTCCATCGAGAAGACCCTGTTTTCGAGGACGCGGGTCGGGTGGCTCACCAGCGGGCAGCTATTGAATTGGATCCAGCTTAGCGGTGGAGTCGACGCGGAGTTTGAGAACGGTGAGAACGACAGCATCTTGATTCTTCCTCCCGCCTTCGGTGGGGAAACGCCGGGCAACTTCGAGCTGTCCCGAACGACGCCGGGGCTTTTCGCTGAAGTGGTGACCGAACGAGGAGGGCTCGTTCTAGAGGGGGGACTCCGCGTCGATCTTCCCGAAGAGCTGAGCTCGGAGCTGAGTCCGAGGCTAGCCGCGCGGTATCGTTTGTCGCGTGGGACCGTGTTGCGCGGTAGCGCTAGCCGCGCGTTCAAGCTCCCGAGCTTTTTCGTCCTCGGTTCGCCAAGGCAGCTCGGAGGCAATCCTGAGCTGAAGCCCGAAACGTCCGTTGGAGGCGACGTCGGATTGGACCACGAGGTGACCCATTGGAGCCTGAAGCTTGGAGCGGCCATCTTCCATACCCGGTATCGGGACCTGGTTGATTTTGATTTCGAGACCTTCCAGTTTGTAAACCGGGCCAGCGTAGAGGCAACGGGGCTCGAGCTATCGCTCGACTGGCATCCCCGGGAGCTGGTTCAGGTCGAGACGGCTCTGACCTGGCAGAGCGTCGAGGACCGAATATCGGCCCAACCGCCTCTCCACCAGCCGGACTGGTTTGGGAGTGCGCGGCTCACGCTCAGGCCTCAACCCGCGTTGAAATTGTGGCTCGAGTTTCGGTTCGCCTCCGAGAGCCTCGACCTTCAGATACCCGTCCCAGAGCGGAATTCGGTTAGAGGTTACGGTGCCCTGGACTTGGCCGCCTCGTGGAAGCTATCTCGACAGTGGACGCTGCGCGGGCGCATTGACAACATCACCGACAAGACCTACGAGCGCTTCATCGGCTTTCCCGAGCCCGGGCTGTCCGCGAGAATTGGTGTCCACTTTTCCCTTCAGCGGCGACTTCCTACGGACGAAGATGCAGCAGTTCTGGCCGGAACAACAAGGGGGCACCCATGACCGAGCAGACTCCTGGACGGCGGATCTTTCTGGCGAGCTTCATGACGCTCATTGCGGCCGGCGTGGGGTTTGCCGTCCGCGGGGGCATCCTCAGGGAATGGGGCAACCAGTTCGGGTTCACCCAGCTCGAGCTCGGCACGATCACGGGAGGCGGGTTCGTCGGCTTTGGCCTGGTGATCCTCGCCGCGAGCTTGATCACCGACCGCGTGGGCTACAAGGCCCTCTTGATACTGGCGTTCGTGCTGCACGTGCTCTCGGCGGTCGTCACACTTGCGGCGACACCGACCTTCAATGCCCTCGGACAGGAGGCCACGTACTGGTGCCTCTACGTGGGGATGTTCATGTTTGCGGCGGCGAACGGGCTCTGCGAGGCGGTCATCAACCCCTTGGCCGCAACGCTTTATCCCAAGCAGAAGACCCACTATCTCAACGTCCTCCACGCGGGGTGGCCCGGGGGTCTCATCCTGGGAGGCGTCCTTGGGGCGCTCATCGTCGGAAGGGTTCGGTGGGAGGTGCCGATGGCGCTCTTCCTCGTTCCTGTCGTCATCTACGGAGTGATGATCCTGGGCGCGCGGTTCCCGATCTCCGAGGCCCGGGCCGCCGGGGTGGCCTACGGCCAGATGCTCCGGGAGCTCGCCTCGCCGATCCTCTTGTTCCTGCTGCTCCTCCACGCCGGAATTGGCTACGTGGAGCTCGGGACCGACAGCTGGATCACGAACATCACGAACTCGATCCTGACGGGACAGGGGTTCCTCCTCTTCGTCTACGCCTCGAGCATCATGTTCGTCCTCCGCTTCTTCGCCGGGCCCATCGTCGAGCGGATCAATCCCCTGGGGCTTCTCTTCTGTAGCGCCGTCGTCGCCTGCATCGGTCTCCTGATGCTCGGCTCTGTGGAGTCGGCCCTCCTCGTCTGGGGCGCGGTCACGGTGTACGGGATCGGCAAGACGTTCTTCTGGCCCACCATGCTCGGAGTCGTGGGCGAGCGGTTCCCCCGCGGGGGCGCTGTCACGATGGGCGCCGTCGGCGGCATCGGCATGCTGAGCGCGGGGCTTCTCGGCGGGCCCGGGATCGGCTACAAGCAGGATCTCTACGCCTCCCGGTCCCTGCAGGAGGCGTCGATGCCCACCTACGAGCGCTATGCGGCGCAGAAGGAGAGCCGATTCGGTCCCTTCCCGAAGATCAGGGGCCTGGACGGCGCGAAGGTGGGCGTCCTCCTGGAGCCCGACGGTGCCGCCGAGCTCGATCGCTCGGTGCGTCTTCTCGCGGAGCAGGGTCGCTCGGTGCCGGCCGTCACGAGTCTCGACGAGTGGTGGCGGTCGACGGGCCAACCCAACGCCAGCGTTGACGAAGGCCCCGTCTCCGAAGCGCGAATCTTCGGTGGCCGGATGGCGCTCAAGTGGACGGCCGTGGTGCCTGCGTTCCTCGCCGTGGGCTATCTGATCCTTCTGCTCTACTTCCGGAGTTCGGGCGGCTACCGACAGGTCGAGCTGACCCAGGGTGGAGATTCCTCGCCATGACGCCGCGACATCGTCGGTCAGTGCGACAGGCTACGCGCCGAAGAACTCCTGTGGCCGCTTTCCCCGCTGGAAACCGCCAAACCCGTAGTAAGTCGGATCGTAGGCCGCAACCGGATCCACGCTGCGATCCAGGGAGATCTCCGACTCCATGCCCATGCACCAGTAGATGCCGTTGATTAGGAGACGACGCAGCGACTGGTCTTTCAGATCCACGGCCGCTCCCATGGTGGAACAAAGGATGCGCCCGGTGCCCGTCTTGGCTTGGGGCTGGCGTATCCACGCCACCGGCATGGTAGGCGTGTCGGGCTTCTCCGGATCTTTCGGGTCCATGCCAATCAGCACGTGGCCGTCCACGAGAACCTCGACGTCGTCTGGCGGATGCGCCTCATACACATCGGTGGGACACCAGACTGTGTCGACGCCTTTCAGGATCGGATGGTCCTTCATCGCCGCATTCGGTACGCCGCGCGTGGCCTCGTGCGCGTGGTGGCCGTGGTGGGCAACCCAGGTCTCGCCAAGCACCTGGCGCCCGAAACCGCCACGGTACTCGACGTGGTCGCACGTGAACTTGCCATACGGGCTGGCTGGTCGGTAGCCCGCGCAATCCGACGGCCGCCCCACCGGATCGCGCCCGTATTGGAACGCGTGCGTGGAGGTCCGTAGCGCCAGAATCGGTTTGCCCGCAAAGGTGTAGTCGATGAGGCGCCCCATATCCTCGTCCGGCAGCTCGCGGAAGCGAATCAACATCACGATCATGTCGGCCGTATCGACGTGGTGCATGCCTGGGATGTTCGTCTGCACTTCCGCGTCGACGAAGCCCGTCTCCGGGTCGATCGCAAACAGGACCGTGCTCTTGAAGCCATGGTGTCGCGCCATCACCTGTGCCAACATCGGCAAGGCTTCTTCCGAACGGTATTCCTCGTCACCACTGATGAAGAGGATGTGCTTCCCCTTGCCCGGTCCGTCGGTACCCTCGACGGTGATCCAGAGGTCGTTGTCGCTCATCTTCAGGCTCCTTTAAACGGGTGGATAACGACCTTGCCGCACTGGCCGGTCATCTGCAGCTTCCATGCGTCTTCGATCTGATCCATCGGAAATCGGTGGGTGATCATGATGTCCAGCTTGTCGCTCACGCGACCGATCATGTTCAGCATGTCAGGTGCATCGCCGAGGTTCCAGTGCCAGATGCCGTGCAGGGTCAGACCGGTCCGAATCATGCCGTCGCTAATCGGGAGGGGATACTCGCCGCCTTCACCGATGATGCTGACCTGGCCCTTCCGGCGGGTTGCTTTCATCACCACATCCAAGTAGGTGTGGAACCCCGTTGTCTCGACCGACTTCGAGGCGCCAAGTCCATCGGTAAGATCGAGGATCTGCTGCCTGACGTCGTCGGCAGTAGGATCCAAGACCGTTTCGGCACCGAGCTTCATTGCCAGGTCGCTGCGGTATGCTTTGCGTCCGAGGCAGATCACTCGCGCACCGCGGTAGGTCGCACAGATGATCGAACCCAGCCCGACCGGCCCGGTACCGGCGATGAGGACCGTGTCGTCACCGTTTACTTCCATCGCGCGCATGGCGTTGAACGCGGGCCCCACTCCGCAACACGCCATGGCACCATGGTCGTAGCTCATGTCATCCGGAATCGGCAGCAACAGCCAGTCCTGTTTCAGACAGTACTCGGCATAGGACGCGTCGCCGGCCTCGCATGCGCATACGGCCAGCGGATCGACGGGGTTCTCGCAGTGGATGTACTCGCCCGAAAGGCAGTACCGGCAGTTTCCGCACCAGAAACCGGGCATGACGGCGACTCGGTCGCCGACCTTTACTTTACCCGGCTGTGCAACTTCGACGACCTCGCCGGCTGCTTCGTGTCCAATAGCGTCCGGCGACTTGAACTTGCGGTAGACGCCATCGCGGTAGTCCGCGTACTCGGTGCACAACGGCGCCGAAAGGATCTTGACCACCGCAAAATCCTCTTTCGCCGTCGGCATCGGCCTGTCCACGATTGCACTGGACTGCTTTCCGGTAATCGCTACGGTCTTCATCGCTCCGTCAATCCTCCCATGGGTGAACGATCACTTTTCCGCACTCCCGGCGAGCTGAACATCGATCGCCTCTGCGATCCGGTCGATCGGGAACGTGTGCGTGATCATTTGGTCGATGCATTAGGCTAATCCGGGTTGGTGAGGCTCGCCGAGGATATCAGAAGGGTAGGCGCGCCTGAAACCGGTTCAGACCGCCTCTTTGTGGGAAGATTTGGTGAGCGCGCAGGCAGAATTCGGGCGGCCGTCGTGTCCAAAAAACACGAACGAACTCAAAGCCGTGTCAGCCGGGGCGTTTCGGACGTCGCGTCTACGCTTGGGCGAGCAAGGGAAGCTGGGATCCTCCGTCATGAGTACGCCGATCCAACCCTGGACGTTGTTCGTCGACGCCGTGGCTCGTTGGATCTAGCGTGACCAACAGGCCGCTATCGTCTATTTGCTCGAGGAGAACAAAGTCCTCAAAGCTCGGCTTCGCGGAGGAAACTTCGTTTCACCGACGACGAGCGACGTCGGCTCGTGGCAAAAGGTAAAGCCGTGCTGCTCATACAGACCTCATGGACAATTGCGAGCAGTTGTTCGACGAGTTCGCGTTCTGACGATATTCCGAACAGCGGGGCCAGCGCGTGAAGATTCGCAGCGATGGCAACTCGCTGCTCGATTCGTGGAGCTCCTGACCCGACCTGCTCCAACAGGTCGTAGACCTCCAACTCCACGTCGACCGAAGCGACCACCGGACGCACGTCGCCACGCGCCCACGTGCGTCGCGTCGAGGCCGGAATAGAAACGTCCCGGAACAGGTCCGTGTTGCCGGTCGCGGCGATGGCATCGCGCAGCCCATGATGGTAGGTGTGGCGAACTCGGTGGGCTCTCATCATGCCGCAGCATGGCAGGCAGCAAGTCTCATGGCCAGCCGGACGCTCATGGCAGCCCTGCATAGATGTGTCGAACGTACGCTCTCCGGACTCCAGAAAGATCGTGCGAACAGCACGGCAAAGCGCGGCAACGTCCACAGCTCAGAGGCGGTTGCGCTCGTGGTGGTGGGTACCAACGAACGTTGACGCCTGGTGCCCACGGTAGACAGACGGTGCGGGTGCAGACGCGGAGGGGGAGAGGGGTCTCTACGGTTCGACGAATGATGCGTCGTTCCCATCTCGCGCCCGTATCTGTTGCCCCCACGCTTGCCTTGATGGCCTCACAAACGAGGCGGCAGATCGGTCTCGGCGGTCTCGGCGGTCGATTTTTCAGCCAGCTCCCCTGGCGGCTACGCCGATTCGACCAGGACCCCGCGCATCACGGCGGCTAGGTTCGTCCACAACTTCGCCGAAACCTGAGGTCATGGACGCCTCCGTACGATCAGAAGAAATTAAGCGTCGTTGAGTCGTCGGCGAGAGCGGAACGCAACAAGACCAGCGCCGATCAACAAGAGCGTCGAAGGCTCTGGCACCGGAGTAAAAATCGCAGTGATCATGAGATCATCGTGGTTATCGTCTACAACCCCGGACTGGTCGTCGAAACCGAGATGGACAACGTTTCCGATATCGACCCCGCTCAGCGAACCACCACCAGCGAAGAAGATCCCAAACGCGTTCGACGCAATGCCCTGATTGTTAACCCCTTGAACGGAGTCAAACAGCCAGTCACCCATAAGGCTTCCGGAATTGAAGAAACCGCTTCCGATGCTCACTGTCTGGCTGTTCCACGAGAGGTCGTTGGCCGTGCGCGTGAAGCTGATACCTGCAATCGCGGACTTGAAGGAATTCGTGAAGCCAGCCTCTTTCCCGTCAAAAAAGAACTCAATCGTTCCAGGACCACTGATATCGAGCAACTGACTCACGCCCTGCGTGAAGTGGCTTGGCAGATTCCCGCTGAAGTTATTGCCTCCTGGAGTCGGGTTCACAAAGTCGGTGGTCAGAATAAATCCCGCCTGCACCGGTATTGCGATCGCAACGGCCGCGGCGAACATGAATCCTTTGATTAGATGGCGCATAGCAATGTTCCTCCGAAGTTGAAACTTTACGGAATTCGAGTCAACAAGCGAAGAGGCGGCGCGACGACGAATCGCCGAATGTCCGATTCTCTTGCCATGAACCGATCCCGCTTCTCACCAACATGCTAAATTTGTGCCAGAACTTCAACTAATGGAAATCAAATGACTTAAGTGGAAGATGCCTGATAGCCGGCGGTGCAAAGCGAAGCTTTTTCCGACAACTCCGTGGCCGTTTTCCGGTTCCAGACCTAACCGGAGTCGCATAAGCATTGATTTATCTTTGAGTTAACTATACTTGGGTGACTGTAAAGTTTTGCGACATCAACTCTAGGCCCATCACGGGCCAATCCCTGAAGACGCGCCACGGCGTTGGTGCATGGTGTGGCCAGGCAAGCTGGCCAAGGAGGATTGATGATGCGATGAAGTCATGAAACCTTGTACGTCGTCCAGCGGGTGCGAAACCCGTCCGGCAAGGGGCCAGCCCGTCCATGCCGGTAGCGAGCCTTGCGGCGGCCGCGGCAACGCGCTCGTCGATGCGTAGGTGCGCGAGCAAGTGGGCCGTAGGAATTGCAGCCACGAAATGACGTTCTTTCTGGGTGCCCAGGGCTTCATGCAGCCTGAAGGCCACGGCGGTCTCTGCGCCATGGGCAAGCAGGGATCCGCACCCAGCGGGGTCTACGACTACGGCACGCTCGAAGAGGACGGCCCAGAAACCTGGGAGGCCCTCATTTCTCCTGGTGAAGCAACCGGACAAGCGGAGAGCCGGTGACCAGTCTCCGACGCGTAGCGCGCTTGCGGGATGCGTGCGCTGCCGGCCGCCGAGTGTGGCACAGGATAAGCACCCGCGACAAGGTAGGCCGAAGGCAAGGGAAGACCGTAGCCGAGGCTGACGGGAATGAGGGAGTCGGAGGGCTGCATACGAGCTACGACGTCGGGGAACGGGCAGGCACCTGGACCCGGCCGAGCAAAGGCGGCCCGTTGTTGATGTGATCTTTTGAATTGACCCATGACCGGCGCTTCGACGTCGGAAGAAACATGTCACTGCAACTTCAAAAGGTAATGGAACGAGCGCGAAAGGAACCCGATGGACGGTTCCATTCACTTGCACATCTGATCGATGTGTCCGCGTTGGAGGCCGCTTACCAAAGCATCCGCAAGGATGCTGCGGTAGGGGTGGATGGTGTCACCAAGGAAAAGTACGGGCAGAACCTGGAGAGGAATCTCCTGGGCCTGCACGACAGGCTGAAGTCGAAGCGGTATCGACACCAGCCGATCCGACGTGTGCACATCCCCAAAGACGGAGGCCGGAGTAGACCGATCGGGATTTCGGCGCTTGAGGACAAGGTGGTCCAGGGTGCCGTCCCTCTGTGCCAACATCCTTGAGACACTTCGCCCCTTGAAATTAGTGTGTAGGGCGGAGGAGGATCATCAATGAGTTCATTGATTGAGAGAATGACCCCGGCGGGAACGGAAGGAGCCCGTAGGGCGACTGGAGATCCCGCCGGCCGCGATGCGGCGGGGGTCCCGGAAACGGAAGTGAGTGAGCAAGCGAAGCGTCGACGCTTTACCGCGGAGTACAAGCTGCGGCTAGTGCGCGAGGCCGACGCCTGCAAGGGTGTCGGGGATATTGCGGCACTTCTGCGTCGAGAGGGCCTGTACTCGTCGCAGCTATCGAGTTGGCGCCGCCAACGTGACGAGATCGCGAAGGCGGGGTTGACGTCGAGAAAGCGAGGCCGGAAGGCGAAGGCAGAGGATCCACGGGTCAAGGAGCTCGAGCGCGAGAACGCCCGGCTCCAACGTCGCCTGGCTCGAGTGGAGACGATGTTGGAGATCCAAAAAAAAGCCTCCGAACTGCTGGGGATCCCCCTGAATCCGCTCGACAGCGACGAGAACGACTGATTGTGGCGGCCGAGGAGCTGGCGGGACAGATTGGGCAGACGGCGGAAGCCTGCGAGGCTCTGAGTGTGGCTCGTTCCACGTTGTATCGCAGGCGCCAGCTGGTGACGCCCAAACCGAAGCGTCGTCCTCGGCCGCACCGAGCCCTCGACGAGACCGAGTGCGAGAAGGTCCTCGGAGCCTTGCACTGTGAGCGTTTCGTCGACAAGGCGCCCGCGCAGGTGTGGGCCACGCTTCTGGACGAGGGAATCTACCTCTGCTCGATTCGCACGATGTATCGGATTTTGGAAAAGTACGGCGAGGTCCGAGAGCGCCGGAACCAACTGCGCCATCCGAATTACGCCAAGCCGGAGCTGTTGGCCGAGGCGCCCAACGAGGTTTGGTCGTGGGATATCACGAAGCTTCGTGGCCCCGTCAAGTGGACCTACTACTATCTCTACGTCATCCTCGACATCTTCTCCCGCTACGTGGTTGGCTGGATGCTGGCTCACCGAGAAAGCGCCGAGCTCGCGAAACGCCTCATCGCCGAGAGCTGTCGCAAGCAAAACATTGAACCAGACCAGCTCACCATGCACGCGGATCGTGGCAGCTCGATGCGAAGCAAGTCCGTGGCTTTGCTCTTGGCAGACCTCGGCGTGACCAAGACCCACTCCAGACCCTACGTCTCGAACGACAATCCCTACTCCGAGTCTCAGTTCAAAACGCTCAAGTATTGCCCTCAGTTCCCCAGCCGTTTTGGTTCCATCCAAGACAGCCGGCTGTTCTGCCGCGGTTTCTTCGACTACTACAACAATGACCACCGGCACTCGGGGGTCGGCCTTATGACACCGGCCGACGTTCACTACGGTCGCGCCGAACAACTCACCACCGCTCGGCGCCAGATCCTTCTCGAGGCTCAGCGTGCTCATCCCGAGCGCTTCGTTCGCGGAACGCCACAACCTCCCGTTTTGCCTCCTCAGGCCTGGATCAACCCGCCGCCGCAGAAAACGACGCTCCAGGATGCCGCAGGAGCCATTCTCTCGGCGTCGTCCATACCTGGGGTACCCCCTTTTTCTGCTTCACCCAACGAGATCGCGAGCGAAGCAGACGTCGACCACGCGGACATCACCAGTCGCCGAAAGTTAATCGAGGCTCACTAAATGCAGCTCGCGAGTGTCTCAATGTTGTTGACATGTTCCGCGTGCGCGACGTGTTGGAAGCCATCTACGAGCAGGACTTTCGAGACTGCTCCTTTGGTTTCCGGCCGGGACGCAACGCCCATGGTGCAATCCGAACTCTCGACAAGGCGGTCCACCGGGGCGGTGTGAACTGGATACTGGAGGCCGACATAATGTCCTTCTTCGACAGCTTGGATCGCACCAAGCTGAAGGAGTTGCTCCAGATTCGGGTGGCTGATGGCTCGCTACTGCGAATCATCGGCAAGCTCTTGCGTGTAGGGGTTCTGGACGGCGCAGACTATTCCACGCCGGATCTGGGCACCGCACAGGGGTCCGTACTTTCCCCGCTGTTGGGCAACGTCTATCTGCACTACGCACTCGATGTGTGGTTCGACCAAGCCGTGCTGCCGCTACTTGGTGGTCGCGCGACGTTGGTCAGGTACGCCGATGACTTTGTCATCGGCCTCGAACGACACGACGATGCGACACGTGTGATGGCACTGCTGCAACAGCAGCTGGGGAGTTATGGGCTGACACTGCATCCGGACAAAACCCGTCTGTTGCCTTTTGGGCGACCGCCGATCAGGCAGCAGGGCGGGAAAGGTCCCGCAACCTTCGACTTCTTGGGCTTTACGCTCTATTGGCGACGAGCCCGCAGCGGTCGATGGGGCATGTGGTGCAAGACACGATCCTCGCGCTTGCAGCGAGCGATCAACGTCGCAGCCGATTGGTGTCGACGCCATCGACATGAGCCGGTTGCTGTGCAACACGCCGCGCTCACGAGACGCATCCGGGGACACTTCAATTACTTTGGCGTGAGTGGCAACTACCGCAGCTTGGTGTCACTGGTCGAAGCAACGGAGCGGAACTGGTTCAAGTGGCTTTGCCGTCGAAGCAACAGATCGCGTCTCACGTGGCCGAGGTTCGCTGTCATCTTGAAGCGCTTCCCTCTGCCCAAGCCTCGGATCCGCGTGCAGATCTGGGGCTCTTAGCCACGAGCCGCATCAGCGGAGGAGCCGGATGGTGGAAATCTCCAAGTCCGGATCTGGAGAGGGCCTCGGGGGAGTGATCCCCTGGGGCTACTCGACAATCGCTCTTGACTCCGGCAACCGCTTCGACTGAACCCGTCGTGTCCAAGAACACGAACGAACTCAAGACCCGCGTCAGCTCGGTCGTTTCGGATAGACGCGTCTACGCTTGCTTCGCCAAGGGAAGCTAGAATGCTCCAGTGGTCAGACTCACGAGAGTTCGAGAGGTGTTACGATATCGGCAGAATGTGAACCCAAAGGAGGATGTCATGTCTTTTAGAGAGATTCCGTTGGCATTGACTCTGAGTCTCCTCTGTTTCGCCACAACGGGTTCGGCATTGATTCAAACCGGCGCTCCTGTTTTCCCGACTGTTCCAGAATTCAGGCTCCAGTGCCATCCAACTGAGCCCATCAAGGACGTGCCGCCCGACGACCCGAGTGCCGATCCGTTCGGAAGCGGGTCGTGGTACGTGAATGAGGACCGAGGCCTCTGGGCCGCATGGCAGCCGCTTACCTCTCATGACAGAGGCAATCTAATCATGTGGATCAAGCCACCGGGAGTGGAAATGGAGATTACCGGCCGTCGCCTCGATGGGGAAGCATTGCCCTTCAAGCTCGAGCCCAATGCTTGGTATCTCAACAAGGGGTTTGAACCGAAGCGTTTGTACTTTCCAACACCGGGTTGCTGGAAGATCACGGCCGTATCGGGCGAAAGCGAGCTTGTTTTTGTGGTCGAGGTCGACGCTCCCTGAGAGGCGCCACTACCCACACGGCGGGCTGTTGTTCAGCAGCCCCTTCGTGTACATCACTCACTATCACCTGGAGCGGAATCATCAGTCGTTGGGGAACAGCCTGATCGCCCCGTCCGAACGGGAGCGTGCGCTGTCGCGAACGATTGGGCGGAATGCTCGATTACTACTTTCGCGAAGCCGCATAACGATATTGGGAGAGAGCTGCGATCGGACGCCGGTGGCCGAAGGGCCGTAGATTTTTCGGCGTTCGAGCTCCTGGGCTTCACTGGACTTTTTGGACAGCACGCGGTTCCACTCGGAGGTCGGCCGGCCGGCGCCCCGTGCTCTGGTGGTGCTCGGCTGAGAGAAAGCCGTACTGGGTGGGCTCGTAGCGCCCGACGAGGTCCACGGCCGCACCCCCCCTGGAATCTCTTCGGCCTTGCCGAGGGACCAGTAGACGGCGTTGACGATCAAGCGGCGCAAACCGGCCGAGAGGAGGTCGGTCGATGCGCCCAGCGTCGTCGCAAACACCCGGCCCGCTTTCCCGCCCGGGACCCGGTAGGTCTTCGTCCACGCCACCGGCATCATCGGGTCGTTCTTGGCCGCCGCCGGCGGCCCGTCGTCGGGCCTCATGCCAAAGAAGGGGTCCTGCTCGTCCAAGTTGCCACGACGCTCCACGACCTGGCCGAGGACCAGCGGGCGGGCGTCACCCGGCAGCGGCAGGCGAACCCGGTAGACGTCGGTGGGCCCCCAGATCGAGCCGGGAGCGACGCCGCGCAGGATCGGATGGCCGGCCGCCCCGGGGGCCGCGATCCCGCGCGTCGATTCGTGCTTGTGGCGTCCGTGGTGGGCGATCCAGCGCTCGCCCAGCACGAGACGGCCGAAGCCGCCCTCCCACGCCGTCCCCGGCCCGGAGTATCCGTCTCCGTAGTGCCCGAACGGTCCCCACTGCTCGTCCTCGATCGCCAGCGCCGGAGGCGTGGAGCCGGCCTGTTCCGCGGCGAGTACGGCCTCTCGGTGTTGCCGTTGCGTCCGGCGGACGGAGTCCGGGGGCCGGAAGGCGTGGGTCGCGGTGCGGAGACCGATCACCGGCCGGCCCGAGAGGAGGTACTCGTCGATCCATCTCATCTGATCGTCCGGCAGCGACCGGAAGCGGGTGAACACGAGGATCAGGTCGGCGGTCCCCAGGGTTTCGAGTCCGGGTATGTTCGTCTGCTCGTTCGGGTTGATGATCCCGGTCTCCGGGTCGATGCCGAAAAGGACTGTGCAGTGGAAGCCGTGGCGGAACGCCAGGATCGCGGCAAGTTGGGGCAGCGCCTCTTCGGACCGATACTCCTCGTCGCCGGAGATCAGGACGATGCGGACGCCGTCGCCGGGTCCCCCCGTCCCTTCGTACACCAGCCATCGATCTCCCGTCTCCGCGGAGACAGGAGCGACGGCCAGGGAGCCGAGCAGCCCGAGCAGGGCGATGGACGGAAGACGCATCGAGACCTCCGCATTCAACTCTAGGGTTCTTGCCCCCGCACCGCCAGGACCGGCTTCCCCGACTGGTGCGAGAGACGGTTGATCGTGAGCGGGATCTCGTGGATCACGCGGGCGCCGTCGGCGGCCTCGAGGCTCAGCCAGACCTGCATCTGGTCGACCTCCCGCAGGTCCTCTACGGTGAGCGTCACGGTCCGGCCGTCGGAGGAGAGGCGAGCGGCGAGGACCTGGACCTTTTCGGTTCCCCGCTCCCCGTCGAGCCGGAACTTATCCGAGCCGTAGCGGCTGCTGCGCTGGTAGTTCCAGCGCCTGACGACGTAGTTCTTCGTGTCTTCCACGGAGCCGCGTTCGAGGGGATCCGTGAAGGTGATCGAGATCCCCTCCGCTTCGCTCACCCGTAGCTCGACCGGCATGTAGAGCGGCCCGCCGACGTAGCGGACGCGGTAGAAGCCCCCCGGCGCCTTTTTCCTGGTGCCCCAGCCGCGCAGGCCGGTGACGTAGAGCTGACCGTCCCCGTCGCGGAAGTCGGGGCGCAGAAGCCCAGTGTCGAACTTGGCGGGAAGCGCCACCGCCCCGCCTTGGAGGACGCCGTCGACGCGCTCGATCGGGACCAGGAATATCTTCCCGCGTCCGAAAGAGGCATGGACGAGATGGCCTTCGAGCGGCCCCCAACGATCGTCGGGGACCCAGGCCTGCCCGGCCCCCGAGTTGTCGACCTCGATCGGAAGGTACGCCACCGGGCGATCGTAGTGGTCGTCGGCCAGGGCCGGATCGACGCCCCCGCCCCAGGCGTAGCCGTAGTAGCCGCCGGGCTCGCACATCACGATCGGTGTGGACGGGATCCAGTGTCCTTCCTGGTCCGAGGTCGTGATCTCGCCGTTCGGCCCCACCGCCACTCCGTTGGGCACGCGGAAGCCGCGGCAGACGACCTCGAGCTTCCGGCCACCGGGATCGAGCTTGAAGATCACCCCGTGGTGGCTGACCTTGGCTGGGAGCGCGTGGCGCGCCGCCTTGGCGAAGTAGAAGTTGCCGTCGCGGTCGCGATCGAGGTCGAAGGTGAACTCGTGGAAGTGGTGGGTGGCGAGGAAGTCGTTGTTGAAGTTCTCGTAGAAGTCGGCCTCGCCATCGCCGTTCAGGTCGTGGAGGCGAGTGATCTGGTTGCGATCGAGGACGTGGACCGTGCCGTCGACGACCTCGACGCCCATCGGCTGGTAAAAGCCGGTGGCGTAGCGGCGCCACACCAGCTCTTCGAGATCGGCATCGACGCCGTCGACGAGCCACACGTCGCCGCTCCAGGTCGTGACCGCGGCGCGATCCTCACCTTCGAAGAAGGCGAAGTCCCCCGGGCGCATCCGGGACTTCCAGGGGTTGTCGACGGGCAGGGTGATCTCGTCCACGACGTACGGCCCGGAGACCGGTCCCAGCCGGCCGCGGGTGCTCACCTCCCGGGCGAAGCGGGACGGCCCACCGCGAGTGAGCTCCGCGAGAGCGAGAGGTGCGGGCGCTTCGCGCAACACCGCGGCCAGACGCTCCACGTCCGTATCTGCGGCGAAGAACAACTTCCACCTGCGGCCTTCGTCGGAGGGGGGGAGGCGGAGCCGGATCTGGGCGTCGGAGAGGTCCCATTCGGCGCCTTCGTCCCCGACGAGACCGACGACGAGCGCTCCCGCGCGCACGAGCGTCTTCGCCGCGGGGCCCTCGACCGGCTCGAGGGAGACCCGGTCGAGGAGTAGGGGCGCACCCGGGGCCTCGGCGACCTGGAGCACCCTCTCTTCACGGCTCGCTGTCGTCTGAAGCGTTCGGGTCAGGACCTGAAACCCTTGCCTGATCTCGAAACCCGGCTGGTCCAGCACCCCGACGCCGCCCACCGAGTACGAGAACACGATCCTGTCGCCGTGCACGTAGTAGCCGCGGTACCGGGCCCACTCCTCGGGCAGGTTGCCGAAGCCGTCCGGGCGCGGGTCGTCGAAGCGGCCATGAGCGGCCCAGCCTGGGCCGACCGGGTTCTCGAACACGGGCTCGCCGCGGACCCAGGGATGGGGCCCGTGCTTCCCGTCGAAGACGGTCCCGGTCAGCTCGAGACTCCCGTCCCGCCAACCCGTCGCGTAGCGAAGCAGCTCCGTGTCGAACACGATGCCGGCCCTGCGGTCCGGGCCCAGCGACACCGCGTGGGCCTTGTAGCTGACGTTGTCCTGCGGCGTCTTGTCGGCGCGTGGATCCTGCGGCTTGCGGACCGTGATGCTGGCCGAGATCACGGGTCCGTAGTCCATCTCTAGCCACTCCTCCGATTCCGCTGCTTCCGGGCCCTCGTCCGACGAGACCCAGTCGACGCCCTGATCGATCCAGGCGCGCAGGACCCCGATCTCCTCATCGGAGAGCCGGCCGCCGGTCAGGGGCATCGACAACATCTCATCGACGCCGGCCACCAGGTGGATCAGACGGCTGGCGGCGCTGTCGCCCGGCTCGATCGCGGCCAGACCGGAGTAGCCGCCGCGCACGGCCCTCTTCTTCCGCCACAGGCTGTAGCCGTTCATCGCCACGTCTTCGCCGTGGCATCCGTAGCAGCGCTCGGCCAGGATCGGCTCGACGTCCCTCTGGAACTGGATCTCTCGATCCACCGGAGGGGGGAGCTCCTGCGCCGTGGCGAGGGTCGGGATCGCAGCCAGCGCGAGGGCCGCGATCCCGTAGCCCGGCGGGGCGGGTCGCGCGGATGCCATGGCTCAGACCTCCCGTCTCCTCAGTAGATACCGGTCAGCTTCTCGTGCACTTGGCCTGATTCGCGACATGTCCATCTTGAAAGCCTCACGGTCGTAGGTGAGGTGCCCGTTGACTTCCCGCTCGACGTCCTTGGTCTGGGTGTAGATGGCCGCCGAAAGATCCCTGGGCACGAGCGGGATGACCTGCTCCTCGAGCAGTCTGACGTATTTCTCGGTGACCTCCGCGAACAAACTCGACTCATCGTACACGAACAGATCCTCTGTTTGCCAGGAGGGTACTGTGAGGTTGAGACGGTGTCTGTCAAAGTTGGCCGATGAAAAGCGACACGCCGAGCTACCGTACGGAGGATTCTAGCCCCCTGGGGCTAGCCCAAGCGTAGACGCGGCATCCGAAACGCCCCGGCTGACACGGCCTTGAGTTCGTTCGTGTTTTTGGACACGACGGCAAGGAGCAAGAGCTCGACGCATGCGGCGATCGACTCATACGTGGTGGGTGATGGACCGTTCCCGGATCTCAGCGGACGTGCAGAAAGATCGGGTTGGAGTAGAACCAAAGGTCGGACCAGGGGTCCTCGCCCCGGGGGTCGGGCTCGGGCTCAAGCTCGGAGCCGTCGGTCCCCCGCACGCGGAGGTAGCTGTTGGCTGACACGTCCTCCAGGCGAAAGGTGAGCCCACGGTAGGGCCCGTCGCTCGTCCATTCGTTCTCCCCGAAGCGCGCCACGACGCGGGTCGTGAGGTTGGTGTCGGTGGACCGGTCGGTCACGGGACCGGTCACATCACCGGCGATGAGATCGACACGGGAGACGCTCGGCTCGTCTCCGTGAGAGTTCGGTGTTTCGGGATCTAGGAAGCGCACCGTCACGTCGACTGCTCCCCCGGCGGGGACGTCGAGCTGCCCTCCGATCTGCACGTCGACGCCCCCACCCTTCACCCGAGCCGTGACGGAGAGCTCGGAGATGAGGTCTCCCGTCGTCACGAAGACCCGACCGCTCCGGATGCCTTCGAGGATCGCGTCGTGGTTCCGCTCGGCCCAGACGTAGGTCTTGGAGTACTCCCCGGGCCAGAAGTCTGAGCCGCCTTCGCGCCAGTTCACGTGGGAGTCGGAGTTGGCGGTGATCCACCACCGCCGTCCCTCGCCGAGCATGGAGTCCCAGAAGCCGCCCAGGCGAGCCGTCATCTGATCGAAGCCACCGAGAGTGGGATAACGACCGTAGCCGGCCCGGGAACGCCCCGGATCGAGGGTCCCGTCGGCGTTCAGCGTGGACGCCTGATGCCCCGGGGCCCCGGCCATTCCCACCGCGACCTCCGGCGCCGTGTCGTTCCAGTCTCGAAGCACCGACGGCGAGTTGGTACCGTAGACCCCCAGATCCGTGGCCGAGCGCGAGGGGTGATTCGCGATCACGACGGGTGGCGCCGGAAAGTCCCGGATGGCCGCGAGAGCCTCCAACATCCGCGGAGGGGTGTCCCAGGCCGGATCCGGCGGCCAGGGCTCGCGTGTGGCGTAGCTGGACTCGATCTGATGGAGGCGGTCAGCCTCGTCGTGAGTGTGGGGGATGATGAGGCTCGAGTGCTCCGCACCCGGGGTGTCGAACTCCATGCCGAAGAACTGGATGATTTCGGGCACTACCTCACGCGACTGCACCAGCTCCGGGTAGGCCTGCTCCAGGTTCACCTTGCTGTGGTTCGGCCCGCCGTGGTCGGTCGCCACCATCCAGCCGAGCCCGTAGTGACGCGCCATCAGAGCGTTCATGGGGATGGGGTAGATGGCGTCGCCCGCGACGATGGGCGCAGGCGGATCCGTCCCCCTGGCCCACCCGACGCTGTAGCGGCTGTGTATGTGGTGGTCGCCGGCGAGCCACTGCGGGCCGCTGCGCTCGGCTGCGTCGCGTGGCGGCGCGCAGGCCGAGATCGAGATGAGAGTCGCCACGGCCGCGTGAGCAACGCCAATTCTCACCATTCCTGCCACTCCTGGCTCGAGCCCGCCTGCCTTCGTGACTCGCGCCATGACATTCATCGCGAACGGCTTTCATCAGCGGCCCGTGTCTTCGCGGGTCCGCTGTGTTGGGTTGTTATTCGTCGCTGTAGACGTTGTACGGCATCTTCGTGTGTCGCAGGTTCAACACTGTCATTTCGACTCCATCGTCACACGAAGCGAAAGGCCACGTCCACTCGATTCGCTGGTTATGCGACACCTTGGTAAAACCGGGGTACATACCTGACAAGTGTCCGGGCACATGGTTAACACTTTCTTCCGCCCGAGAGGGAGGAGGAAGGATGCCCTGGCTGGAGACCAACCCTGTGCTCGAACGACGACATTTTATCCAAGATTACGAAAGTGGACATTGGACGATGACCGAGCTGTGCCTGCGCTACGGTATCAGCCGCAACACGGGCTACAAGTGGCTCGACAGGTACCGCCAGAGTGGCGGTAGTGGCTTGCACGATCGCAGCAGAGCTCCGCACACGTGTGCCCATCAGACTCCCGACGAACTCGTCGGAGGTGATCCTCGAGGAGAACAGTCGCTACGGGTGGGGTGCTCGAAAAATCTTGAAACGACTCCAGGCGCGGCTCCCCGCGCGAGCCTTGCCTGCCCGGAGCACTGTTTTCGACATTCTCGAGCGCCACGGTCGGGTCCGGCCTCGGCGGCATCGCCGACGCTGGAAGCATCCCGGTGCGGCGCCGTTCAACACCACCGCTCCCAATCAGATCTGGACTGTCGATTTCAAAGGACAGTTCCTCATGCGCAACGGTCAGTACTGTTACCCTCTCACCATCGTCGACCACTTCAGCCGCTACCTGCTTCGCTGTCATGGGCTGCCCGACGTGAAAACAGTAGGCGTAAAACGCCAGTTCCTGCGCCTGTTCTGCGAGCACGGGCTTCCCGACGCGATCCGCAGCGACAACGGCTCTCCCTTCGCATCTACGGGCATTCACGGTCTCACTCACTTAAACGTGTGGTGGCTTCAGCTCGGAATCACCCATCAGCGCATCACACCGGGGAACCCCCACAGCAGAACGGTGCTCACGAACGCATGCATCGAACTCTCAAAGCCTATGCCACCAAGCCTCCAGGCGCCGACCTAAGCGTTCAGCAGCGACTGTTCAAACGCTTCCGGAAAACCTACAACGAGGTTCGACCTCATGAAGCCCTCGATGATGAAACTCCCGCTTCGCGATGGAAACCCTCAACTCGCCCGTACCCTGAAAGAATCGCTCGCCCTGAATACCCAGCTCATCTGGAGGTCCGTCGCGTTAGTAACTGCGGAACCTTTCGACTTCACTCCACCCAGCAATTCCTGTCCCAGGCGCTCAAAGGCGAGCACGTTGGTCTCGAGCAGATCGACGACGGCATTTGGAATATCCTCTACTACGACACCCTGCTCGGCCGATTCGACGAACCCAACAAACGAATTACTGGGGCTCCCGCTCTCCGAGAGAAGTGTTAGGTATGTCCCCGGACGTTTTGTTAGCTATGTTCCCGGTTGCTCAATTCGTCCCCACAGTTCGTCGTCTTCCCGTTTCTCTAAGCCGTCCTTTCCCCAGTGGATATCGATGCTCGTTGTCATGCATACCCACACACCTGTGCTTCCAACCTTCACGGGCTCGAACTCCCACTTTTGAACCGCCGCAAGGATCGCGTTGTCAAACTCGGGCCAGTCAGGCTCCCACTCAATTCGTTCGATGAGGCGAGATTCCAGCACTTTGCCACTGTCGTCGATTACGGCCTCAACGACGGGACGTCCACCCAGGTTGCGACGCCCGCGGGCGTCTTGCGGATACTCAGGCGCCGCGTCACGCAGTTTCGTCGGAGGTTTTGGGTGCTCCATCCCGGTGCTGCGCTTATCGGATGACGCTCGGAACTGGGAAAGCCAGTCCACATAATCCTCTGACCAATGGCACGGTGGCTCCGGCGAAAGATTTGGAGTAGCTCCAGAGTCCTGCGACGGTACCATCATCAACATCGCGAGGAAAATTGCGTTCGTCAAACGTGACTCCTCCAACTCGTCGTCAGGTTCCGAGGAGCTTGCCGGTCCGCTGAACGAAAAGCTAAGCAGCGGTCGGCTGCTGTGGCCGTAGTATAAGCCCTTTGCTGTGAAGAGGACGGTCGGGCCGACCGTCTGCTTCAGCTGGTGTTCGGCGGCGCTCGTAGGCTTGCAACCAAAAGCCGGCTCAAACTCTCTGGCAAGCGCGGAGTCCGTTCCAACGCCGACAATGGCCCGGCCATGCGATGGATTCACGGTTGTAGCTTGTCGTTCTCAAGAGCGTGAAACTTGGAGGGGTCCGGAGTCTCAAAATCGGAGATCACTTCGAACTTGGACTCGTCCAGTTCTGTCGATCCGATCAGCTGAAGGTACTCGCTGACCACCGAGGCCTCGATGGCCACCTTGCCTGAGCCTGCCCAGTGGCGGTCAAGTCCGCTCTTCTTGATTCCGGAGACCCAGTATTCCTCGCCGGTCTCGAGGTCGAAGTGATTGCCGGAGATCATGCCGCCACTCGCTCTCTTGAGGGCCTTGCCGATGACATAGACGGTTCGTCCGGAGCGCGACAGCGTGACGCGAGCGATCCACGCGGGGCCGTTGTCGGAATAGCCAGTCTTGAGCTCGATGTATTTCAGCACGATCCGCTCTACGCGCAGCTGTCGCGTTGGCCGTCACCCGCCATGCGGGCTCGCAGGCGGTTCCGGTTGAGCGGTCCCCGCGACTCGATTCCTCCACGAGACGACTGTGGCAGCAAGGATGGTGGCTGAAAGTAGGGAGGCCGCGGCGACGTCAGCGAAGAGCCCGACTACAAGATCTGCTTCAAACAAGTTCAGACTACCCCACGCGAGTCGGCACATTCCGGCAGTCAGTAGGTTGAGCGGCAGAAACAGGAGACCAAAGATTGTCTCGAAGGCAGAGAACCAGGGCTCGTTCTGACTGCTACTTACCCATATCCACCACGAGCAATTGTGGAGTAAGGAATAGGCGTAAGTAGCGGCTACGAGGCGTCGCTTGGTCACATGTCCTCTACTTCTTGTGTCCGGCGAACTAATAAGTCAACGAAAAGAATATAGGATATTCGGTACGGCGTCGATTGGATACTCAGTATCGGAGAACGAGTCGGAGCAGTAAGAACTTCGACCGTCTGGGTTTAGGCGGGTGGCGGATGAGGCGTTACCGATAACACTGCGAGATCTTGCTGGATATTGAGATAAACATGGCGAGATCGGTGGATCGTAGCCAGCCGAACGGGGTTCGGCTCGACCTTGCCGCGGTTGGTGGGCCGGTGGCCAGGTGGCGGGTGGTTCTATATCTCGTCGAAAGGGCTTTGGACGGCGAAGGGACCGCGGTCAAGGACGTGGGTGTAAATCATGGTGGTGCTGACGTCGCTGTGGCCGAGAAGCTCCTGCAGCGTCCGGATATCGTAGCCCGCCTGGAGAAGTTGCGTTGCGAAAGAATGTCTGAGCGTGTGGCTCGTGGCGGGTTTTGTGATGCCGGCCAGACGCACGGCTTCGCGGATCGCTCGCTGGCCGACGGATTCGTGGAGGTGGTGTCGCCGGAGGAGGCCGGAGTCGCGATCCGTGTAGAACCGGGTCGCGGGGAAGACCCATTGCCACGGCCAATCCGTGGCGGCGCTTGGGTTTTTCCTGGCGAAGGCGAAAGGCAGCGCGACGCTCCCGGCGCCGATCTCGAGGTCTAGTTGATGCTGGCGCTCCACGCGCTCGAGGTGAGCGGTCAGGGGCTTGACGAGGTTTCTGGGGAGCACGGTCACGCGGTCTTTCTGGCCTTTTCCGTCGCGGACTAGGAGCTGGCGCTGACGAAAGTCGATGTCTTTCACCCGAAGTCGGCAGCACTCGAGAAGGCGCAATCCGGTGCCGTACATGGTTGCGGCAACGAGCCAAGGCGTGCCGTGCAGATGGCGGAGTAGCTCGGCGACCTCTTCGCGGGTCAGAACGACCGGAAGCCGGCGGGGGCCTTTTGCCTGGATCACCTCCTTCAGCCAATCGAGGTCCCGGTCAAGGACGTTCCTGTATAGAAATAACAGGGCGTTCCGTGCCTGGTTCTGCGTTGAAGCGCTGACCTTGCGCTCCACCGCGAGGTGGTTGAGAAACGCGGTCACCTCCACTTCGCCGAGGTCCTTGGGATGGCGCTTGCCGTGGAAGAAGATGAATCTCTTGATCCAGAAAACGTAGGCCTTCTCGGTGCGGGGGCTGTAGTGGCGGGCGCGGATGGATTGGCGTACCTGGTCCAGAAGCCGCGGCTTTCCCTGACGGTCAGGACCAGAGGTTTTTTTCGAAGACACTAATAGAACTAGACGAAATTCGGTGGGGTCAACCTCCCTCGGATGGGAAAAAAGATTGGTAGTTTCGTGGTTCTACAACAGATGCCGGGCCTTGATGTCCAGGTACTGGTTGACCACTTCGGCGGCGAGCTCGATAGTCGACGTCGATGCCGTTGACGCGCAAGACGCCGAAAGCACGCCCCACGTGCGTGACCATACCGAAGTGGCCCAGCACTGCGTCGAGAGCGTCGAGCGGGAGCTAAATCGATGTCTTTCGATGGGAGCTCGAGGAGCGCATCGCGGAGGTGGCGACCGACCAGAAGAGCGCGCCCACCGGCGTCGTCGATGGCGGTCGCGATCCGCGGCAGTGGGTCGTCGAGATCGATTCTCAAGGTTCCGTGTTGTGCCAGGCGACGGGATCACCAACGGCGATCTTGCCATCGTAGAGCACCTCGCCGAACGCTCCGCCGCGCCAGGACGAGCGCATCGCACCTCGGAGCCCGTCGAGAGCTTCGACCATACGCTCGCAGGGCCGCGTCTCGCCGTGGATGCGAATCCGGACGCCGCTAATAGCGAGGATGCGGCCCCGGGTCTCGTAAAGGTCGATGCCGCGCACCATCAAGTTGGCGCGTCGCGAGGACGGGTCTGTTTCCGCGCCCATCTCGCCCATCAGCTCCTTCCACGCCTCGGCGGAAATGATGGTGACGTGGCGCTTTCGGCCCTGGTTCGCGTTGCCCTCGATGCCGCGGCCTCGCCCTCCGGCGACTTCGCGCCTGCGGGCGGGCTCCGGGTATCGCCGCTCAACACAGTCGAACCGCCAGGGTACCGCCGTACCTTTCGCGCATTCTAGACGAGATCTGAGTTATTCTCGGAGCATGACGAAGCCAAGACGGGAGTTTCTGAAGACGCTGGGTGCGCTCGCGATCGTCGAGCCCGCCCTCCGTGAACGGGAAGGGGTGTCCGCCAAACAAGTCGCTCGCGACGAAGATTTCTGGTTTGCGGTGCGGCGGGCGTACGACATCACCCCGAGCTTCATCCATCTCGAGAGTGGCTATTATTGCGCCCTCGCGCGGGACGTCCTGAACGCGCAATTCCAGAACATGGCTCGTCTCAACCAGTTCTCGTCCTTCTATTTGCGGCGGATGTACGACGAGGAGAAGGTCGAGATCAAAAAGGCGATGGGGCGTCTCGCGGGCCTGTCGCCGGACGAGTTCGTGATTTGCCGCAACACGACGGAGGCGCTCGATACGGTGATTCTCGGGCTCCCCCTCGAGCCCGGCGATGAGATCGTATGGTGCGAGCGCGAGTACCCCAGCATGAAAGAGGCGCTCGAGCAGCGCGCTGAGCGGGACGGGACCGTCAACAAAGTCATCAAGGTGCCGCTCCTCCCTGACACGGACGGCGAAGTCGTCGAGCTCTACAGAAGAGCGATTGGTCCGAGAACGAAAGCCATCCTCGTGTCCCACATGATCTATCTCACCGGTCAAGTGCTTCCGGTGCGCGACATCTGCGACATGGCCCATGAGAGGGGAGTCGAAGTCATCGTCGACGCGGCGCATTCGTTCGCCCATCTCGACTTCGAGATTCCCGATCTTAACTGTGACTATCTCGGAACGAGCCTTCACAAGTGGCTCGGGGCTCCGCTGGGTACAGGCTTGATGTTCGTGCGCAAAGACAAGATTGCCAAAGTGTGGCCGCTGTTTGCCGATCGCATCTATCCCAAGGACGACATTCGCAAGTTCGAGCATATCGGGACGCACCCGGTGGCAGTCGAGCAGACGCTTTTGAAGGCTATCCAGTTCCACGAGAGCATCGGCGCCAATCGCAAGGAGGAGAGGCTACGCTACCTCAAGAACTACTGGGTGGAGCGAGTCGCGGATCTGCCGAAGGTCATTATCAATACACCGATGAAAGACCATCAATCCTGTGGCATCGCGAACGTCGCGATCGAGGGGATGGAGCCGAAGGCGGTTGCCGACTATTTCTATGACGAGCACCGGGTCTTCACCGTCGCGGTCGAGCATGGCGTTCGGGTGTCGCCGAACCTATTCACGAGCCTGGACGATCTCGACGCCCTCGTGACGGCGATTCGAGAGCTTTCGGTCTAGCCGCAGAACCTACAGCCAGCGCCGGACGGCGTTTTTGTAGCTCAGTACCTGCCGGAGCGTGCGCGTGAGCCCCCTCACGATTGGCGCCGTGTACAAGCCGCTCTAGTCGGCGAGGTGGAAGACGATTCCAATCCCGTAGCGTTTGCCTCGCGTGACTAGCTTCATCCCGTGGCGTAGGGGAACCCGTCGGCCTTCCTGGATTCGCTCGCGAGTCGCGAAGATTGCGACGTCACCGGCGGTCACCGCGATATCCTCCGTTTTCCGCCCACCGGTCTCGTCCAGGAGGAAGAGGTCACCGCCCTTGAAGTCCGTCCCCTTCTTCGAGAGCATGCAGAACGCCTGAAAGGGGAACCAGAGCCGGCCGTAGACGTCGCGATGAGGGTGGTTGATGCCGCCGCGGCCGTAGCAGATCAGAATCGAGGAGGAACGGCGCTGCCCCTGGGCGCGGCATTGCTGCCAGAACGACTCCAGACTTCCCGGATAGCGACGTCGCGGCCAGAGCTCTCTCACCACTGGCACGAGCCTCGTGTAGAGCTGCTCGCGCAGCTCGAAGGCCGGCTCGGGCAGAGGTTCGCGATAGTAGTGATAGGAGCCCACGCCAAAGCCCCGGGGCTCCATATCCACGCTTCGGGAGTAGCGGTCCGCTTCGCTCGATGCCGCCATCAACGCCCCGCACTCCGACGTCGATAGGAGTGACCTCAAGTGGGCATAGCCACGACGCCCGAGACTGTCGTGAATGTGCGCCCAGTCGAGTGCGTCGATGCGCTCCTGAATTGTACGTTCGTCCGAAGGCGGCCCAGTGTTGAAAGTCCCGCGCGACGGCAGAGTCGCGGCTCGCCGCCGCGGGTGACCACGAAGGACGAAGCCTCGTGCGATGGCCACGGCCTCATCGAAAATCGGCTCGATTTGCTCCGCGCTCCATCTCAGGATGGCCTCGTCCGAGCTCGCGGCGAGCTCGCGCGATGGATAGTGCCCAACGGACTGGGCTCCCACGCGACGCGCCCAGGAACGCAGGTCCTCGCCTTGTTTCGGTCTAGCCCCCTCGTTTCTCAGCCGTCGAAGCTGGAGCGCCCCGCGAGCCCTGTCTCGTTCCGAAGTCTTGGAACCGGTAGGTCGCCCGTCGGCGCCCACCACACGATGCCAGGGAAGACGAGAGCCCGTGAGGCTGCGAAAGGCGCGACCCGCGGCGCGAGCCGCGCCGGGGCGTCCCGCCATCGCGGCAAGCTCCATGAAGGAACGCGTCTGACCGCGAGGGATCTCGAGAACCGCCGAGTGATAGACATTCTCGATTCGCATCGTCTCGCGGACTAGCCGGCGCGCCGTCCTTTGTTCAAGTACCAACTACACGCGAATCCTTATTCTGTGGCGCGCGGCGCTTGGTCGCAAAAAAAATGCACTCGAGGTCGACAGGTTGTCGGCGGCTCCGCAGTGCTAGAATGACTGTTCCAAGAAGGAGCTTGACAGAATGAAGAGATTGATCTGGATAATTACCGCGATATCGTCGGCCGTGCCTTTCGCGTCGGCGCAGCAACAGGGGTTCATCGAGCTTCTTCGCTCCGATGTCCGGGCCGACAAGGTCGCGATCTTGACCGAGTCGATGGAGCTCACGGAGAGCCAGGCCGAGTCCTTTTGGCCGATCTATCGCGAGTACGAGCTCGAGCTGTCCAAGCTCGGCGACCGCCGCCTTGCAATGCTGCGTAGCTACGCGGAATCCTACGAGAGCTTGAGCAACGAAACCGCCGGGGAGATCGCAGAAGATTGGTTCAAGCTTCAGGAAGACCACACGAAGCTGAAAAAGAAATGCTTCCAGAGGGTCGAAAAAGCCCTATCCGCGACGGTCGCCGCCCGGTTCATCCAGGTCGAGCACCAGATTCAACTTCTCGTCGAGCTCGGTCTGGCCTCCGAGGTCCCGCTCGTCAAGCCGGTCACGAAGTAACGAGAAAGGGTGAACCCGCGAGTGCGGGTTCACCCTCCGGTTTGTGCCCGGCTTCTTGTCAGTGCCAGGTGATCTCGCCCTTCATTTCCTCTGTTGCTTGCACGCGCTCCCCGGCGTTGTACTTGGCGGCAAGCGGCTCGGCGTCGCGGAAGTTGATTCGACCGACGCGGCCGGTTCCCTCGTGCCTCAGGTAGATATTGACCGCGGGAAACTTGTGCGGAAGAGCGGCCGCTTCCAACGCCGCGATGGGCGCGGAATCTTCGAACTCGCGAATCCCCATCGTGAGTCGGATTTCGGCATCCATGCCTTTGCCGTCGCTAGAGTCGTTCAGATTGACCATGCAACTCTGGCCTGCCTGGACCATCGCGTCCATCTTTTTCTGAAGGGCCGTCTGGTAGGTACGCATTCGAGCCTTTTGAGCGACGGCGGTTCCACTCAGCCCGAGGGCGAACAGAACCGTGAGCAACGAAATCCATTGTATTCGACGTTTCATCTTTGTCTCTCTCCTCTCTGGAAAGTTAGCTTGGGTTGAACGTTGACGTGCTACGTGCCACCTCGGTCGCCTACCGGAGCGAGACTTGGCCGTATCGACTCTTGATGTGGAACGTAGAGATTACAGAAATTATAGCAAAAGACTCTTCGGTTTCGCGGCCTATCCCTGGGTCGCTTTCGCGGAGGAGATCCAGACACGAACCATCCCCAACCGCAGTGCGGGGAAGGATTTGTCGTCGCGCGCTCGCTCGAGCCGAGCAAAGAGCTCCTCCGGGCTTGCCTTTTTGAGCTGCTCCACCCGTAGGATTCCGATATGGCGGAGCAGTTGGCCGTGGTCGGCGCCGATGCCTTTGAAGAGATACAGTTCGGTCTCCTCGAACAGCGCCGTGAGCCCCTCGTCATCGAGTGCGAGCGCTTGCTGGAGTCTGGCTCTTCGATCGCGATCGCGAGCGGCGCTGAGGAGCTGTCTCGGCCGTACTATGCCGGCGCGACGCACAACTTCGACGCGCGACGAGGGGAGTGTCGTGAGATCCTCTAGCTCGAGCTCGACGGAGCCAACGTTCACCATCTGAGAAAAAAACGTGACCGTTCCCCAGAACATGATGTGCAGAGGTAGTGTTGCGGCGAATCGTGAGAAGCTCCATGGAATCCGGTTCTCGAGGGGTTGAGACTGATCCTTCGAAGTTTCCCACGTCTCGTTGCCGTGGAACAGAAAGGATAGGGCGGCATAGGCAGCGAAGGCCGTCCGCGGCGAGCGCGGGGAAGCCCAGGAAGCCAAGCACGGGCATCTCGAAGAGCTTGAGCTCCTCGAGCCCGCGGACGGTGTAGATCCACTTCTGGGGTGCGTAAAAATTGGAGCTTTCCCACACGATGCCGCAAAGAAGGCCCGAAACGAGCAGGCGCAGGAGCAGTCCCCAGTTCCCTTGCGAGAGCTCCCACAGAACGGAGCGGGCGCCCCTTCGGTAGTTCCATGGGTCGATGAGAAAGGTGAGGCTTCCCCATACGAGTGGAGCCAAGTAGTGGGAAAACAGGAGCGAGAGCGCGATCAGCACGAGACCTCCGCCCTGAATCGCATAGCTGACCCATCCGGGCAGCTCCCTCGGCTCCGCTCGCATGGGGCGGGCGAAGCTGAAGGCCGTGAGCACCTCATAGGTCTCGAAGAGACCGAAGAAGACGGTCGAGAAGCAGGCAATGGCGAAGAGGCCGCCCACGAGAAGATCGGAGGCCTGTTCCGCGGCGAAGACACCAACGTAGTACCAGTTCTGGTATCGGAGGTTGAGGAGCTCGAAGAAGAACCAGAACGTAATGGACCACAGGAAAATCGGAAAGAAGTGCCGCCGACCCGTAGTCAGGAGTGAGCCTCCCTGGCGGAGCGCGACGACGCCGTCGAGAACGAGGATATAGCTCCACCAGGCGTAGGCATAGAACGGCTGAGCGATGGGGCCCACGTCCTTCCACAACCCCCAAATCGCGATCAGCAGTCCGGCGGCTCCGAGCGCGACCGAAACCTTGCCACGAGTCGGGATGTCCATCTCTATATACTAAGATGTCAGCCCGTTGGTTGGAGGTGCGAAGGCCTCAAGGTATATTGGACGCCACCGGCAGGGTGCGGAAAGGTCATCAGAACCCCGTGCAACCGGGCACTAATTTTAAGGAGGTCCCCGATGAAATTGAAAGCGCTCGTGACGCTGCTCGGTGCAGGATGGTTGCTCGGAGGCATCGCGCAGGCGGAGGAGATCTACAAGGCGAAGATCACCACTGGCGGTGCCTTTCGGGCCGTTACTTCCGAGCTCACCCTGACGGTCGAGAACTATACGACCGAAGAAGAGGCGACTAAGCTCCGGCAGATCCTTGAAGAAGAGGGCGCCGATGCTGCGATCACGGCCTTGAGGGAGTTCGATCGGGGTATGGCCCGGATCGAGGGCACCGTTCCTCGGCGCATCGTCCACGTTCGAGTTCACGAGGGGGAGAACGGGCGCCAAGTCATCATCATTACCGATCAGCCGCTCTACGGTCCTGGGCAGGTGCCCGACCCCGACCTGCCCAAGAGAGACGCTATCGGCTTCATCCAGCTCGAAATGAACAACCAGGGCCAGGGAAGCGGCCGTATGGCGGAAGCGACCGGGATGCGCGTCACGGACGCCGGCGTGTTCCAAGTCGAAGCCTCTCGTGCAGCTCCGGTGAAGATCGAAGAGGCTCGTCAAGTCAAGTGAGCTCGTTCTCGAGATAGGGTCCCACGTCCGAACTGGCTTCCGGAGAGACAACATTGGTCGGGCTCGAGCGCCGCATCGACAATCTCATCGCTCTCTACCTCCTGCTCACGGCGATGCTCGTCGTCGTTTCCCGATCTAGCCTTCCGAGCTACCACCTCTTCGCGGCGCTCCATCTCGCCTCGGCGGGCGCCGTTTACGCTCTGAGGCATCTTCCGGAAAAGCTTCCTCCCGTCGTTCGGTTCTTTCGTGACTGGTATCCCGCGATCGCGTTCCCGTTCCTCTACAAAGAAGTCGAGATCTTCGCGGGCGCGTTCGGGAACTGGGCGCTGACTGAGCTGCTGCAATCGTTGGAGGTATCGCTCTTCGCGGGGCATCCGAGCATTTACCTGAGCGAGCGACTGTCGTGGGTTCCGCTCTCCGAATACCTTCACTTTTGCTATTTCGCCTACGTTCTCTTGTTTCCGATCATCGGTGGATATTGGTACTTCACGGGGAAGAAGACCTGGTTTCGGGAGCTCTTGTTTCTGCTCTCGGTCACCTACGCGGTGAGCTATCTTGTCTATATTCTCTATCCCGTGGACAGTCCCTTTTATCTGGTACCCCCTCGTGGCGAGCCACTCGCGGGTCATACTTTTTACGATCTCGTGCACTTCGTTTCGGAAAGAGGTGGCGCCCGCGGGGGGGCCTTCCCGAGCTCGCACGTCTCGGTCTCGACGGTTATCTTGCTCGTTACGCTCGAGCATCAGCCGCGATGGCTCGTGTGGCTCCTCCCCGTCTATCTGGGGCTCGTCCTCGCGACCATATACGGTCGGTTCCACTACGTCCTCGATATCGTGGCGGGACTTCTGCTCGCCCTCGCCATTGTCGCGGGCTACCGGTTCCTCGGCAGAGACGAAGCCGAATCAAAAACGAATGCGGCCGCCCACGCCCTTGGCTAGCGCAATTTTGTAGAGAAACTGCGCCGCCGCGAGATCCTCGACGGCGAGCCCGAGGGACTTGAACAGCGTGATCTCCTCCGGAAAGCTTCGGCCGAGCTGCTCGCCGATGAGAAGCTCGCCAATCTCCGCGCGAATGTGCGCGGGTCCGATGGCCCCCTCTTTGGCGGCAAAGAGGTAGTCCCCCGACTCGTTCAGGGTCGATTCGCGCCGATCGACGAAGAGGGTGGCGGCAACCATCGTCGCAGTGTCGATCTCGCGCGCCGCGGGAATACTCGAGCCCACGGCATTGATGTGAGCGCCCTGCTTCAGCCATTCACGTTTCAAAACGGGTTCGCGCGAGCTCGTGGCGGTCACGACCACGTCCGCGTCGCGCACCGCACTCGCGACGTCTTTTGCGGGCTCGATCGGAAAGCTAACTCGGCCTTTCAGAGAGGCCGCGAAGCGCTCCGCGTTCTCAGGCTGGCGACTCGCGACGCGCGCACGCTCGAAGCTCGCGACCGAGGCCATGGCATCCAAATGAGCCTTGGCCTGTACCCCGGTACCCACGATGGCGAGCTCCTTGGCGCCGTCCCGTGCGAGGATCTTCGTCGCGACGCCCGAAACGGCGGCTGTTCGGATTGCGGCAATGGCGGAGGCGTTGAACACTCCGAGAAGCTCTCCCGTCTCGGCGCTGTGCAGCAGTACTGCTCCCTGGTGAGCGTCGAGCCCGCGCTTCGGATTCTCCGGAAAGATGCACACTTCCTTGAGCGCGTAGGCCGGGTTCCCACCGCCGCGGTAGGCTGGCATGAGGCCCAGATAGTGACCCGTTTGCGGAGGCTTGATGATGAAACGCAGGGGATTGTGCGCTTCGTTTCTGGCGAGCGCGGCGAGAGCTTCCGACATCAGTTCGATACATTCGTTCATCGGGAGGAGCTCTTCGACCTCCTCGTGGCTGAGAACTACGATCTCCATGACCGCTCCTCTCTCTGGAACAGGCAACGTGTCTTCGTGCGACCTAGAATACAGCACCGGGCGCCATCATGAGGACAAAGAGCAGCGCGGAGACACGGCTCTGGGCGATCCCGAGACCGGTCGAGGAGAATAGCAAGCACTAGACCCGAAGGTTTCGGTTATCATGAGCACCGTGGCGCTCCCACGTCTGCTCTGGCTCACGTTTCTACACTCGCAATACCAGCTCGCGGAGCAGCCTTAGCCTTTCCAGCGTGCGACGCCCCGAGATCTTCGTTCTGTCCTCACTCCTCGTGATGGCAGGTCTTGCCGAGGCACAGTCACCCTCGATCGAGCTCTATACCGTCGGCGTCGGGGACGCTCTGTTCAACAAGTTCGGTCACGCGGCGTTGTGCGTCGTCGGGCCCGAGCATCCCGGTGGGGGCACCTGCTACAACTATGGCAGCACGGACTTTTCCCGGCCGATCGGTCTGTCCTGGGATGTCGTTCGCGGCCGGGCCGAGTTCTGGGTCTCGGTATCGGACCTGGTCACCATGATCGACGGATTCGAGAGTCAAGACCGGACCATCTACAGGCAGGTCCTGCCGCTCGATGAAGAAAGTGCAGAGCAGCTCGCGAGCAACCTGGCGATGGACGCCGCGCCCGAGAATCGCATCTATATCTACAACCACTATCTCGAGAACTGCTCGACGAGGCCACGCGACCTCATCGATAACGCGACGAGCGGCGCACTTCGCGAAGACGACCTGCCGTCCGGGACGTTTCGGGAGCTAGCGCTCCCGGGCCTCGCCTCGTTTCACTGGACTCTCGTCCCCGCGACAGACTGGATCATGGGCCGGTGGGTCGATGGTCCCATCGGAACCTACGAAGCCATGTTTCTGCCCCGTATGTTGCGCGACGCGGTGGAACAACGTTTGGACGCGGAACCCTCCATCATCTACGAGCGGACAGCCCCGTTGGAACCGCCCGACGTCGCGGGTGCGCGCGCGACGTTCTGGGTCGTCGTCACGGTTTTTGCGTTCTTGGTGGGTATCGGCATCCTGTTCGGTCCGCCGCTCGTTTCGAGACGCGCCCAGAGGCTTGCCGCCCTGGCCCTAGCTCTCCCCGGGCTTCTGCTTCTCTTCGCGGCGGCCGTATCGGGCTTGCCGGAGCTGAGGGTGAACGAGCTCCTGCTCGTGCTCGTCCCTCTAGACCTGCTGTTTCTCTCGACCCGCGACCGCCTCGTTCGGTTCTATGCTTCGCTCCGATTGCTCGAGCTGATCGTGGTCGCGCTGCTCCTCTTCACTGGGACGCTCGTGCAGCCCCTGTGGCCATTCTGGCTGCTCGCCTTCGGGGTTGTCGCAGCCGTCGCACTGAACCTCTCCCCTCTGGGGAGAGGTCGACGAGCGAAGCTCGCCGGGTGAGGGGCCAGCACATGGGGGCTTCGGCACAGCCTTTGAGTTCATGCGGGATGGCAAGTCTCGGTCCGCATGCTATAATAATCTTCTTCCAGAAACAGTTCGAGCATTCCCGTGGAGGCTAACCGCCGATGGCGTATTTCGACCTGAATCCTCTGCTCGCCAAGATGCTGGACGTCGCGCCCGACATCTCGGACTTGAATCTGTCCGTGGGGAAACCGCCGCAGGTCGAGGTGCACGGTAAGCTCCGGGGCGTGCCCTACGCGGGTATCGAGAAGCTGTCTCCGTACCACACGGAGCTCATCGCGATGCGTTTGTTGGGAGGCAAGCGCGACCTGATCGAGAGGCTCCTGCGAACCGGCTCGGTCGATCTGTCCACTCGCTCGTACAGAAGACCCGGTTTCGCGTGAGCGTCTTCTCTCAACGAGGTTCCTACTCGGTCGTGCTCCGCGTCATCGCGAACAAGATCCCGACCATCGAGGACCTGGGACTACCCGAGCAGATCAACAAGATCACTCAGGAGCGCACCGGTATCGTCCTCGTGACCGGTCCCACCGGATCGGGAAAGTCGACCACCCTCGCGGCCGTCATCAACAAGATGAACCGCGAACAGTCGATGCACATCATCACCATCGAGGATCCGATCGAGTATTTGTATCCCTCTCTCGAGGCGACGATCAACCAGAGGGAAGTCGGGGCCGATACCGAGACTTTCGCCCTCGCACTTCGTGCCGCCTTGAGGCAGGCACCCAAGGTCATCCTCGTCGGCGAGATGCGTGACGTCGAGACCATCTCGACGGCACTGGAGGCTGCGGAGACGGGCCATCTCGTTCTCTCGACCCTGCACACCATTGATGCCTCGAAGACAATCGATCGTATCGTCGGCGTATTCCCGAAGAACGAGGAGCAGCAGATCCGAACGCGCTTCTCCCAGTCGTTCAAATGGATCGTCAGCCAGCGTTTGGTACCCAGGAAGAATGGAGGGCGTAGGGCCGTCTGCGAAATTCTTCGCGGCACCGCGCGCACTCGGGACTATATCCGGGAGGGCGAGCAAGAGGGGAAGAGCCTCCTCGACGCCATGGAGGACGGCGCGCTCGAAGGCATGCAGAGCTTTGACTCCGAGCTCAAGAAGCTGATTGAGTCGGGCGGGCAAACGGCCGAGGGCTCTCCGAAGGTCTCTCGATCCCCGGCCATGAGCAACGAGATGGACAACCTAATCGAGAGGTAGACGTGCAAACCAGCTGTCCGAACTGCTCCAATCGACTCGCCATCGACGACGCCAAGGTTCCGGCGACGCCGTTCATGCTCAAGTATCCCAAGTGCCAGGGCACGATCAAGCTCCCCGGAAGAGGCAATGCCCAGGCAGCACCTCCCGCGACAGCCCCTTCACAGGAAACGAAAACTACTGCCCCTCCTGCTCCCGCGCCGCAGCAGAGGTCGCCCGCCGCGGCGCCGAGTCCGGTGCCCGCCGCGCCGGCGCCGCCAGGCTCGGCGGGAAGCGCTCTGGTCTCGTTTCCCGCACCGGATCAGAACAACCAGATGGCCGCCGTCCTGACGCGACTCGGTTTCGCGGTCGAGGCTCTAGAACCGGCTCAGGAGAAGATGCTGCGACTCCAGCAGGGCGACTACCACTTCGTCGTCACCAGCCGAAACGGCGTTTCGGAAGAGCTCAACGTCTACCGGGCCGTTCTGATTCTCCCTCCCGAGATTCGGCGCCGGCTGTTCCTCATGATCGTCGGTGACGAGTTCAAAACCGGCGAAGGGACGCAGGCCTTCGCCGCTTTGGCCGACCTCGTTCTCCATCCCCAGGATGCGGCGAGCTGCGATCGACTGATCGCGCATACGGTAGGAGAGCGGCGCCGACTCTATAAAACCTACTGGGACGCCGAAGACAGGAAGATCGAGGGGCTCCTCTAACCTCCGAGCAAGGATTCGCCCTCCTCCACCTTTAGCCTCCGATCCGAACTCCCGTTTCGGCGTAGTATGTGCGGGAGCGATGAACGTCCACCTCGTCGACGCGACATACGAGCTCTTCCGCGCCTATTTCGGTGCTCCGAAGAGAACATCGCCTTCGGGCCGGGAAGTCGGCGCTTGCTCCGGCTTGACTCGGAGCCTTCTCTCGCTTCTTCGCGACGATGACGTGACTCACGTCGCCTGTGCCTTCGACCACGTGATCGAGTCCTTCCGCAACGATCTCTTCGAGGGTTACAAGACCGGCGAAGGCGTACCCGACGATCTGCTGGGCCAGTTCGGTTTGGCGGAGGACGCAACCCGGGCTCTCGGCCTCGTGACGTGGTCGATGGTAGAGTTCGAAGCCGACGACGCGATCGCTACCGCGGCAGCGCGCTTCGCCGAGGATCGGTCCGTGAACAAGGTGGTCATCGCCTCGCCGGACAAGGACCTTACCCAGTGCGTGCGCGGCGATCGCGTGGTGTGCTGGGACCGCATGCGGAAGATCGTCTTGAACGAGCCCGCGGTCCTCGCGAAGTTCGGCGTTCCCCCGCGATCGATTCCGGATTTTCTCGCGCTCGTCGGTGATGCGGCGGATGGCATTCCCGGGCTCCGTGGTTGGGGAAAAAAGACCGCGGCCATGGTGCTGGCCCGTTACGGGCATATCGAAGCGATCCCCGACAGTGCGAGAGATTGGGACGTGAAACCTCGGCGCGCTGACGACCTCGCCGCGACGCTGAGAGAGCAGCGCGACGACGCGTTGCTCTACAAAAAGCTCGCCACTCTACCGTTGGACGTGCCCTTGACAGACGATCTGAAGGACCTGCGCTGGCAGGGTGTAAGGCGCGATCGGTTCGAGGCACTTTGTCTCGAGTTGGGAGAGCGAGACCTGGCCGAGCGCGTGCCGGCGTTCTCTTAGTCTTTTAGACTTTCGAGTTTCGTCGCGCCCGTCGACAGAAGCACTCTCCCGCGACAACTTCAACGGCCTCTGAGGCTGCCGGGCCTACTCGAGGGCGGGCGCGAGAAGCTTGTCGAGCCTCTCGCGATCTCCCTGGAGCGCGACGCGCTGCATGTAGCGGTGCAGGCTTCGAATGCCCCCGAGCTCCCCGCCACCGCCCGCGCGACCTGGCCCGCCGTGAACGAGGTGCGGCATCACGATGCCGTGACCCGTCGACTCGGGTGCGGCCTTCTTGTTCATCACCATGACGCGTCCGTGGTAGGGGGCGAGGCCGAAAGTGGTCTTGGTAGCGAAGTCGTCGTCCTCGGTGTAGATCGATCCGACGAGACTGCCACCGCCTCGCCGGGCTAACTCGATGGCGTGCTCGGTATCGCGGTAGCCCAGGATCGTAGCCGCGGGGCCGAAGACTTCGAGGTCGTGAATCTTGCGGGCCTCGCCACCGTCGCGGCAGAGCAGGAGGACAGGTTCCATGAAGGCTCCACCCTGGGGCTCGAAATCGTCGCGCACGGGGTTGCCATGGACGATCTCCGCCTCGGAGGCGATGGCCGCGAGTCCCTCGCGCGCGGCGCGCACCGCGTCCTCGTCCACGAGTGGGCCCATGCGCACGCCGTCCTGACTCGGATCTCCCACGGCGATCTTGCACAGGCGGTTCTTTAGGGCTTCGACCACATCATCCGAGCGTGCTTCAGGGACAAGGACTCGCCGAATCGCGGTGCACTTTTGTCCGGCCTTCACAGTCATCTCGGTGGCGACTTCCTTCTCGAAAGCGGCAAAGGTCTCGGAACCCGGCTCGACGTCGGGTCCGAGAAGAACGCAATTCAACGAGTCGGCCTCGATGTTCACGCGAACCGCGTTCCTCACGACGTTCGCGTGCGATCGGATCTTAGCTCCCGTCGATGCGGAGCCCGTGAAAGAGACGAGATCCTGGCAAGTCAAATGATCGAGGAGGTCGCCGACGGAGCCGCAAATGAGCTGGAGCGCGCCTTCGGGCACGGCCCCGGAAGTGATGAGGATCTCGACCATGCGGTAGGTGAGCCATGCCGAGGGCGTTGCGGGCTTGACGATGCTCGGCATGCCAGCGAGAACCGCGGGCGCGAGCTTCTCCAACATTCCCCACGAGGGAAAATTGTAGGCGTTGATCTGAACGGCAACGCCTTCGAGCGGGACGTAGACGTGACGGCCTACGAAGTTCCCGTTCTTCGAGAGCCGCGCCGCGTCGCCATCGACGAGGAAACCCGCGTTGGGAAGCTGCCTCTTTCCGAGGCTTGCGTAGAAGGCCAGCGTGCCGATACCGCCGTCCACGTCCAAGAGGGCGTCCTTCCTGGTCGCGCCGTAGCTCGCCGCAATCGAATGGAGCTCGTCGAGGTGCTCGTTCAACACGCCCGCCATCTGCTTCACAACGGCGGCGCGCTCGGGGAAGCTCATCCGTCGGAGGTTCGGTCCGCCTTTGGCTCGGCCATAGTCGAGCATCGCGTGGAAATCGATGCCCTCGCTGGATACCTCGGCGATCGGCTCTCCGGTCACGGCATGACGCAGCGTCCGGGGCCTGCCCGTTCCCGCTTCCCACTCGCCGGCCGCAAAACTCTTTAGTGTCAACATGGCGACATTATATCGAGCCCGCGCACGGCTATAATCTCCACGATGAAGCGCTTCGCCGTGTCTATGGCGCTGTCGCGCCGCGATCGCCCCGAAGAGCTCGTGCTCGTCGAGCGCAATCCGAAGCTCCGTTACTTCGGGGGATTCCTCGCATTCCCCGGAGGCACGCTCGATCCTGAGGACGAGGCCGTGCCGGTGTCGGGGCTCGAGGACTCGGAGATGGCCCGCTTCATCGTGGCCGGTGCGCGGGAGCTCTTCGAAGAGACCGGGATCTGGATAGGTAAGGGTGGCGAAAGCCCGTCGCGCGACGAGCTCGTCTCGGATCGGCGTCGCCTGCTCGCGGAGGAAATCTCGTTCAAGGCGCTCCTGGAAGGCCGTGGCCAACATCTCGACGGCCGCGACTTGGTGCCGCTTTGCCGGATCACGACCCCCCCTTTCTCCCCACTACGGTTCGACACGTGGTTTCTTCGCGGGCTCGTGCCAAACGACACCACCGTGGAGATTTGGGACGGTGAGCTCGTGGCTGGAGACTTCGCGGACCCGTCGAGAACGCTCGCGCGCTGGCGGGCCGGGGACGTTCGCATCGCTCCACCGATGGTCGTGCTTCTCGATGAGTGGTCGAAGGGGCCGGATCGTCTCGAAGAACGCGTCTTCGAGCTCACGGAAGCTTATCGGAGGGGCAAGCTCCACCGAATCTACTTCTCGCCCGGCATTCTTCTCGTACCGCTCGAGACGCCGACGCAGCCACCCGCCACGCACACCAATACTTGCGTCGTGGGCGAGAGCAAGCTCTTCGTCGTCGACCCTTCACCGATCGACCGTGAGGAGCAATCACGCTTTTGGGCGTTTTTGGACGACTTGATCTCGGACGGTCGCCGTCTCGAGGGGATTCTCTTGACGCACTACCACCCAGATCACGTGGGTGCGCTCGACTTGACTTGGGTGCGTAGAAAAGTAACAAAAGAGTTCAAGAGTTAAAGACTGGCCCCACTTTCTGAGCAGAAAAGTAACGGCGAAGTTCAAGTTATTAGAATAAAGATGGCTTCGGCTCCAAGGGGAGGGCAGCGATGGTCGGACCCAGTCGAGTGACGCAAGCGCAACATGCGCGGGAAGAGCGGTGGCCGATCATGCGGACCATCTTGCGCAGTTATTGGAATGATGCCGCTTGGTACCAGAAGTTTGCCTATGCTGTCGCGGCGCTGTTGATCGCCAGCGGGATATTCCATGCGATCGTAGTTCTGATCACCGGAGGACCCTGGGAGGGCCCGCTGTCTTGGCGTAAGGCTATATCGTTTGGCCTTTCTTTCGGCCTTACCACGCTTTCGCTCACATGGGTATCGCACTTCTTGCCGAAGCGTCGCGTGCTTATGGGCGTGCTTTTGACCGCGCTCGGGATCGCCATGTTCGTTGAAGTCTTTTTGACGACCATGCAAGTTTGGCGTGGGGTACCTTCGCATTTCAACTTCGGGACGCGGTTCGATGCGGCGGTATTCGGATGGATGGGCATCATGATCGCGGTCGTCGGGGTGATCGTTCTGGCCATTACGGTCATGTCATTCCGATCGCTGGACGCGCCGCGCAGCCTGGCATGGGCGATACGCGCAGGACTGCTGTTTCTGATCGTCGGGCAAGCGGTCGGTGGTCTGATGATTCGGAACGGCAACGCGAACGTGTTCGATCCGCAAACGCGGCAATTCGTCCTGGCCAGGGTTGCAGGGACATCCACCTACGGCGAAGCCGGAAACATGAAATCCTCGCATGCGGTCAGCTTGCACGCGATTCAGGTACTGCCAGTGCTCGCCTGGCTGCTGACGTTCACACACCACAGCGAGCGGACGCGAGCTCGGCTAGTGCTCGTGGCCACGCTTGGCTACCTAGCTCTGACCGCGGTCGCGGTTGCACAGACCTTCAGCGGGCGAGCCCCTACGCAATTGCCGTCGACGCTCCTGCTGGCGGCCGTCTCGGGCGCCGTTCTTCTTCTTTTCTCGTACGGTTTGGCCGTACGATCCCTCGTGGCACGCACGTGAGCGAATCACCGCGCGATCCAGAGAACCCAACTGTCAACCGCTCCGGTCGGGGGATCCGAATTTATACGCTTCTGATATCCTCGACAGAATGACTAGCGTGTCATGGCCTGCAGCGCAACTGAGAAATTTGGGTTAAGGACTGACCCCGACGCGATTTGCGGCGATCCAGACCGAGTCGATGGTTCGCAGGTTTTCGATGTCGTCGAGGGGGTTTTCGTTCAGGACGATGAAGTCGGCCCAATTGCCGCGCTCGAGCGTGCCGAGCTCGTCCAAGCCCATGCAGCGGGCCGCGTCGCCCGTGGCGGACATAAGAATCTGCTTCGGGGTGAGACCGGCATCGGCCATCAAGGTCGCCTCCATGTGCTCGAAGTAACCCTGAAAGCGAGCCGGTGGTCCGGTATCAGTGCCGAACGCGATGGTGGCGCCGCCGTCGGCGACTTTCTTTAGATTGCCCTTGGCGATCTCGAGCGCTTTCTTGATGGCCTGGGCGCCTTCGTTCTCCCGAACGCTCCTCATGCGCTCCTCGTCCTTCAGCTGCTCGAGCACCGCCGGATCGGCGTCCTTGAGAAAGAACAGATCTTCGAAAAAATCGGGAACACCCTCGTAGACGAACACGGAGACTTCTCGCGTCAACGTCGGACAGTAGCAGACGTCCTTCTCCTTCATCAGCTCGATCACCTCGTCGTCGACCTCCTGGTCGCGAACGCTGTGGGCGACGAAATCAGTTCCCGCCTCGAGTAGCCCCTTGGCGTCCTCGAGATAGAAGAGATGCGTGGCGACGGGTTTGCCCTGCTCATGGGAGCGCTCGATGACGGCACGGTAGAGCTCGGGCGACATCTTCGTCGTCGTTCCCAGGTTGTCGTCGACGCGAATCTTGATGAAGTCGACGCCGAGCGCCACGTTCCTGTCCACGACCGCCTGGACCTCCTCGACCGTCTCACCGGTGACCACCTCTCCGGCGACGAAGAGCCGCGCTCGATCGAGACTGGCGTCTTCCGCGTCTCGCAAGCGAACGCCCTCCTCACGGTCGCCACCGAGCGACACGGCCGTCGTGATCCCGTAGCGCGCGTAGAGACCGAGCTGCCGCAAGAGGTTCTCTTCATCATAGTGCCCACTCTCGAGGCCGAGGACGTCGCTTATGTGCGCATGGGCATTGATGAGACCGGGTACGATCGTCTTGCCCGAGGTGTCGATGCGCTCCGCGCCGGGCGGGATCTCGACGGCACCTGCCGAGCCCGCCGCGACGACACGACCGTCGCGTACGACGAGAACGGCGTCTTCGACAACATCCGCGCCCGTGCCATCGAAAAGACGCGCACCCACGAAGGCGACACTTCCGTTTTCGTCAGGGGGCGTGTCTGACGGCGCGCAACCCCAGTACGAGAAGCAAAAAGTCAAGGTAGCGAGAGCTCGGTTCATTTCCCCTCCTCACCCCGCCTAGCGGCGAGAGCGGTCACTGTAACCCACGAACGCGGTCGCTCGCGAGCCGTGGCTCTCGAGATCCTATGCATCCGTTTCCTTTCTGGCCGCTCCCCAGTTCTGTTAGGATCTGAGCGTCATGAAGCACTATGGCGGCCACTCCATGGCGCGCCCCCTTCGTCGCGTCGTCGTGTGTCGACCCGAGGCGGCCGGATGGGGCGCCGCGAACGAGCGTTGGGAGGAACTCGGGTACTCTCACGCTCCGCGACTCGGCGAGGGCAGTTCGCAGCACGCTCGAATCGTCGAGATTCTGGAGGAGTGTCACGCGGAGGTCGTCGAGCTCCCTGCGGGAGGCGACATGACGCTTGACGCCGTCTATGCGCACGACGCCTCGTTTCAGACGGACCACGGCATGATTCTCATGCACATGGGCAAG
Organism: Candidatus Marinacidobacterales bacterium; assembly: GCA_965247365.1. Classification (GTDB taxonomy): domain Bacteria; phylum Acidobacteriota; class Vicinamibacteria; order Marinacidobacterales; family SMYC01; genus CBDFHB01. The sequence goes on along the minus strand of CBDFHB010000002.1, from coordinate 4,379,950 downwards.
ACCAATCGCCGAGCGGAGCCGTCGCAGCACGAGAGGCTCTTCGAGTCGCTCGAGATTCCGATGCTCGGCCGCATCGAGCCGCCCGGACTGACCGAAGGCGGCGACATGGTTTGGCTCGACGATGAGACGGTTCTCGTTGGCGAGGGCTATCGGACGAACGCCGAGGGCATCGCCCAGCTTCACGATCTGCTTTCGCCCCACGGTGTGGAAGTTCTCACTGCGCCACTACCCTACGGTCCAGGCCCCGACGCCTGTCTCCACCTCATGTCGCTCATCAGCATCCTCGAGGAACGCACCGCGCTCGTGGACTTGCCGTGGCTGTCCGTCTCGACGGTACGGGAGCTCGAGCGCCGCGACTTTCGCCTAATCTCGATGGAGTCGAAGGAGCGAGACACGATGGCCTGCAACGTCCTCGCGCTCGGCAACGGGAGACTCCTGGCCATCGAGGAGAACGTGGCCACGAACAAGCGATTGCGCGACGAAGGTTTCGAGGTCTTTACCTATCCAGGCTCGGAGATCAGTCAGAACGGCTCGGGAGGCCCGACCTGTCTGACCCGGCCTATTCTGAGAGGCTAAGAATGTCCAAACCCTTCAAAGTTCTACTCGTCCTCGCCGTTGTCGGAGTTCTTGCCTATATCGTTACCTCGACGTCGGAGTCGAATAACGTGAGCTGCGAAGTCTGCATCGAGTTCAAAGGGCGCGAAGCCTGCCGTACCGCGCGCGGCACCGTCCAGGACGATGCCATCATTACTGCCCGCGACAACGCCTGTGCCCAGATCGTGAACGGCCGCACGGAGAACATCCTTTGCAGCGGAAGCCAGCCCGTAAGCATCCGCTGCGAATAGTTCCAGTGCAGCCAATCGGATCTCGTTTCGCCCTCGATGTCACACCCGTAAAGGACTCTGCCCGAGACCCGGCCAGATTCGGAAGACCCCCAGCGCCATCCGCAGGGCGATCCAGATGGCCGTCGCCCACCAGATATCGACGAGCGTTCCGCTCGGCCCGATGGCGGCAAGAGCAGCTAGCCCCGCGGCCGTCGAGACGAGCATGGCGTTTCTGAGAAAGGAGAAGTCCGCCGCGCCCTTGTGGATGCCGTCGCTGACGAAGGCGAGAGCGTTCAGGGGCTGGGTCAGGGCGCAGACGATCCAGGCGGGGTGGAACACTTCGCGGGAGGTCTCGGGCACGAGCACGAAGGCTACGAGATCCTCGAGTACCAAGAGCGCGAGCGTGAGAACGAGTCCAGTTGAAAACCCCCAGAGGCTCGCGATGCGCGCGACCTTTCGAGCCGCTTTCTTTCGGTCCCCGCCGAGGAAGACGCCAACCAAGCTGTGAGAGCTCGCCGCAAAGGCGTCGAGCACGAAGGCCGTCAGCAACCAGACCTGCCGGATGGCCTGGTGCGCGGCGCCCGCGTCGGGTCCCATCGAGAGCGCGACTCGGGTGGCGATGAGCATGAAGAGAAGAAGTGCCCCCGTACGCGTCACCATGTCCCGACCGATGATCAATAGGGACGCCGCTCCGGACCAGCTACGTGGGCGCTCGAGCTCGTGGAACCTCGCGACCGCGTACACGGCTCCGAGGGCGCCGATGAGCTGGCTCGCGATCGTCGCCCAGGCCGCACCCGCGATGCCGAGCGCGGGAATCGGCCCCGCGCCGAAGATCAGGATCGGGTCGAGAGCCACATTGACGGCGCTCGCGCCCAAGGCGATGCGAAGCGGTGTTCGCATATTCGTTCGTCCCCGCAGGGCTCCGAAACAGGTGAGAAGCACGAGTCCCGCGGGGGCGCCCAGGGCACGGATGCGAAGATAGACCGCCGTGCTCTCCCGGACGAGGGCGTCTGGACTCATCCAGGCGGCGAGCGCGTCGGCGAACCACCAGAGGATCGAACCGACGCCGACACCAAGCGCCAGCGAGACCACGAGGGCGATGTTCACGGCTTCCCGCTGAGAAGCAGGCTCCCTGGCACCCCACGACTGCGCGACCTGAGTTTGCGTACCGATTCCGAGAAAGTTGAAAACCCAGAGAAGGCTCGAGAGCACGGCCGTTGCCGAGCCGAGGGCGGCCGTGTGGGCGGCGCCGAGCCTTCCGACGAAGGCGGTATCGACGAGGCCGGCCAGGGGCTCGACGATGAGCGACACCATGACCGGAAAGGAGAGCGCGAGGAGTGTTCGGTGAGGAGAGTCGAGGAAACGCTTCTCGGTGGTCACTGCAAGAGCTTACTCACATAGGTCATCCGCGCAAGGTGTTGATCGTCGTGCGCGAGACCGTCCCCGGGTGGCTTCGTAGATGGGTTCGAGCTCATCGGCGCATCCGTCCCGGAACCGACCCCATGATAGGATTGGCGGCCCGTGACGTGAGGTGATGGCTGTGATTCGAGGAGCAACGGTTTCTTTGAGCCTGGTTTGGCTCTTGGCGGCCTCCACCGGCGCTCAGGCCTGGGACTACTTCGGGCATCACATCGTTGGCGTCGTGGCGTGGGACCAGATGGACGCGGCGATGCGGCGAGCCGTCGTGGGTCTTCTGCTCGAAGCGCCTTCCGATGCGGACCTCGCGAGTCTCCTGCCGCCAGGCCCTCGTTCGATAGAAGTGCGCCGGCGCGAGCTATTTCTGAAGGCCACCGGGTGGGCCGACCTCATCCGTGACGAGCTATTCTCGGATCGCAAAGAGCGCTACGACCATCCCGCTTGGCACTACGTCAACCGGTTCTGGAAGAGCACGGCCGAAGGGCCAGTCGCACTCGAGGAGCGTGGGGCTATGGGGGAGCTCGTCGTGACGCTCGAGCGGCTTCGGGGCTCGCTCGTGGATTGCTCGACGCCGGCCGCCGAGCGTGCGATCGATCTCGCTTGGGTGATCCACCTCGTCGGAGACGTGCATCAGCCCCTTCATTCGAGCGGCCGTGTGACGGAGCTGGAGCCCAAGGGAGATCGGGGAGGGAACGACTTCCTTCTCGATGATCTGGAGGCGTCGAACGTCCACGCCTATTGGGACTTCATTTTTCGCAGAGCCCGGCGTCAGCATCATAGCGAGGGCTCCCTTGCCTGGGCTCGGCGCGTAGCGCGCGAGATTCAACAGCTCCATCCCCCCAGCGCGTTGCGCGACGCCATATCCATCGACGACGTCGATTCTTGGTCGAAGGAGGGGGCGGAGGTCGCGATGCGGGCGGCCTATCCCGACTACCTGAGCAGGAACGCCGCGCCGCCGCGTCGCTATCAGGACGAAGTCTTCGAGCAGGCCGCACGCCAGGCGGCCTTGGCGGGCTACCGTCTCGCGCGGCTGCTCGACCAGTCCTTCTCCGGAATGTAGGCCGTGGCGGAGGGTCTCGCGCGTCTAACCGCCCAACGGACGCACTCTACGAGTTAGACCGGGAGCCCGCGCTTCAAGGACGATCACACCAAACCAGCCGCTTGAGCGAAGGCGAGGAGCTCGCCGGCCGACTGGAAGCGCTCCGACGGGGCCTTGGCGAGACAGTGGAGCACGAGCTCTTCAAGAGCGTCGGGAATGTCGGGCACGAGGGGCTTCAAAGGCGGCGCCGGTGTGTGCTTGTGGTGCTCCATCATGTCGCCCTCGGCGAACACGGGCCTCCCCGAAAGCAGCTCGAAGAGCGTCGCGCCGAACGAATAGATGTCGCTGCGAGCGTCCGACTGCTCGCAGCGGGCCTGTTCGGGAGCGATGTATTTGGGTGTGCCTCCATAGGAACCACTCGAGCTCTCGTCTCCGTCGCTTGGGGCGGGCTCCGCGAGCCCGAAGTCGAGAATCTTCACTCTGGTCTCTTTCGTCAGGAGGATATTCGAGGGTTTGAGGTCTCGGTGAATGATGCCGCGATGGTGGGCGTGATCCAATCCTTGACAGGCCGACACGACGAGGTGCATGACGTCCGGGACGGTGAGCCTTTGGTGCTGGCGGAGCAGCTTTGCGTAGCTGTCGCCCTCGACGAGCTCCATACAGATGAAGGCGCGACCGTGCTGAACCCCAAGGTCGTAGATTGTAATAATGTTGGGATGGTTGAGCGCCGCCGCCGCCCGGGCCTCCTGGAGCAGGTCATCGCGAGCGCTCGTGTCGCGGGCGAGGCGGTTTGAGAGGACCTTGTAGGCTACGGGTCGGCCTAGCAGTCGATCGAAGGCACGATAAACCTTCCCCATCCCTCCCTTGCCGAGTAGCTCGCCGATCTCGTAGCGCTCACCGTTCAGCGACGCGCTTGCGTCTGGCGCGGGGTCGTCGAGCGTGAGGCTGAAGGAGCGCTCGCGCTCCGTCTCTTCTTTGATCTTTCGAACGAGTCGAGTGTGGCGCAGATCGATGTCGCGATAGTTGTAGGAGATCGACATCATTTTGCGCAAGAGCTCTTCCGCTTTGACGAGCTCCCCGACGTCTTCGAGAGCCTCTGCTAGAGGGAGCCACAGGTCGAGGGTCTCGGGGCCCATGGTCTCAGTGGCGAGTACCGTCTGGAGTTTTTCGATCGCGATGGAGCTCCAACCTCGTCGGATGAAGGCGCTAGCGAGAATGGCGACGGCATCGCGATGGTGCTCGTCCTCTTCCGGCACACGCTGAAGATATTGAAGCATCTCGAGTTCGAGGTTCGCTTCGGCAGCCGTCTGAGCGGCTTCATAGAAACGCTCGGCCTCGGCGAAAAGTCGGGCCGCTTTTCCGAACTCGCCGAGCTCAAAGAACTGCTCGGCGGCGCGGCCAGGGTTTTTAGCTTTCTCGAACGCGCTCGCCGCCCTGAAGGTGAGGCCGGCCCTGGCCGCCGCTTCCGCCGCACGTGGCCAAGCTTCGAGGATCTCGTAGCAGTCGCAGGCTCGCTCGAATCTTTCAAGACTGTCGAAGAGCTCGGCCGCCCGTGACATGTCGCCGGCTCGCGCAAGAGCTTCCGCGGCTTCTTCGTTCTGGCCCTTGTCGAGGAAGTGCTCGGCCTCGAGCTGTGAGGCTTTCTTCTCGTCGCCGGAGCGCCGAAACATCTCAGCGGCTTTCGCGACCTGTCGAGCGCTCGAGTAGAGCTCGGCAGCTCGAGCGAAGTCCTCCATCCGTGCGGCGCGCTCGGCGGCGCCTTCGAAGTGCTCGGCGCGCTCCAAGACTTCGATCGCGCTTCGGTGTTCCTTCGCTTTGTCGAAGAAGTGCGCCGCCCCTTTGACGACGTAGTCGAGCTCTTCCTGCTGGGCTGGTGGAAGGTATTGGTGACCGGTTTTGAGCTCCTGGACGCGGCGCTCGAAGAGCCGTGCCGCGCGGAGATACTCTCCGGCCTTTCCAAAGCTCCGCGCCGCTTCGCGGATCCGTCCCGCCCGTTCGTGGATCTCCGCCGCGCGCACGAAATCACCCGCCTTCTCGAAAGACGCTGCTGCCCTCGAGAACTGTCCCGCTTTGGCGAAGAGCTCTCCTGCTCGCTCGAGTTCTCCAGCCTCGTCCAGAAGGTCGGCTGCCTGCTCGTTCAAGCCTTCCCCTTCGTAGAGATCGGCGGCCCGCTCGAGCGCTCCGGCATCGGCTAAGGCCCCGGCGGCGTCGAGAACGAACCCCGCCTGAAGGAAAGCTTCGGCCGCCTCGAGATCGTGGCCGATCGAGCGCAGGAGCGTGGCGGCGCGGTGAGAGTCGCCCGCTTTGACGTAGAGCCTGGCGGCCATCTCTTCGCGGCCTACTTCGAGAGCGACCTCGATTCCCCGATCGAAGGCCCGTGCCCGCTCGTAGCACTCGATGGCGCGGTAGGGCTCTCCGGCGAGCTCGTATTGCTCACCCGCAGTGATCCAGTCGCCGATTTTGGCCGCACGCTCTGCGGCGCTCCGAGGGTCTCGTCGCAGCATACCCGATCGCTCGATTGTGAATGGAGTCTCTATCCTTAATATAGAGACCAGTCCTCAAAAAAGCGAGAGCTGCCCTCCGTCGTCTGACGGAGCGTCCTCGAGCGAGACGCGCTCGACCGTGCGTGAGGGGAAAAGGGCTGCCGCGGCGCCTGGCGACAGCGAGCCGTCGTCCAGCACGACGATCCTGTCCGGCGTTTCGACGAGAAGGGGGATGGTCCCACGGACGAGATGCCCATCCGCGAGGAAAGAGTAGTGGAGGTTGCGGTGGACCCTGCCACTCGGGACGTTCGCTTCGAGCCAGTCATCCTTGACCAATGGCTTGACCGATCGATCGACCGATGGGCGTCGGGTGTCGATGACAAGCGGGCGGGGAGCCACGAGCGGATCGAGCAGCCTGCGGTAGCTTGGAGCCACGCGCTCCTCGTGATACTCGCGGGGCTCTAAGGAACGCAATATGCGAAGCCGGTGTCCCTCCCACTCAGTCTCGTCCCCCTCCGCGTCGAGAGCCGTGACGAAAGCGTCTCGAAGACTCTCGGGCAGCAGGCGAAACAAGGTCTGCTGCTCCGATATCGAGCCGTTGCTGAGCACGGTCGATAGGACGAGCCGTCGGCGTGCCCGAGTCAGGGCGACGTAGAGCAGGCGTTTTTCTTCCTCTTCGGAGCGGCTCGGCTCGTGCACGATCGAAGCTTCTGGGGAGGCGGCAAGCGCGGTGACCTCGATACGTCCGTCGGCGAGCTCCCGAATCCGCGGCAGCGACGTGTCTCGCCGCGTGCTCTGTTGCAAATTAACGACGAAGACCGTGTCGAACTCCAGACCCTTCGAGGCGTGCACCGTCATCAGATTGACCGCGTCGACGGCCTCGAGAACGGCGGGAGACTCTTCTTGACTGGAAGCGCTTTCGAGGAAATCCCCAAGGCGAGACATGGTGAGATAGCCTCGGTTCTCGGCTCGACGAACGAGCTCGAGCGCCTTCTTGAGGTTCTCCCAGCTCTGGTCCTCGGAGACGAACCAGGCGGCGTAGCCGGCCTCATCCAAGATGTCGTCGAGAAGCTCGGCGGTGGGAAGGCGGTCGACTTTCTCGAGCCATTGGGGCACCAGCCGACTCGCTCTGGCGATCGCGGCGCGGTCGGTCTCCGTCAATGGGAGACCTTCGTCGACCAGACCCCTGGCGAGCCAGCGAGAGATCGGCGAGCTCGATGAGGCACTCCTACGCTGTTGGGAGAGTCTGAACAGCGCATCGTCTGACACGCCGACCAGGCGGGAACGCGCCAACTCGCTCGCTCGAAGCTCGGAAGCCGGCTCGGCCAGAAAACGGACGAGTGCTTTCAAATCTCGAATCTCGGGCGAGTCGAAGAACCCCAGGCCTCGATAGACATAGGCGGGCACGCCGCGGTCGGAGAGCGCCTTCTCGTAGGCTCGGTACGAGGCTCGACTCCGAAACAGGATGGCAATGTCGCGAGGCCTCCTGCCTTCCTCCTCGAGGACGCGCACCACCTCGTCCGCCACCTGGTTGGCGACGTCTGCGAGCTCGCGACCGACGGCGAGAGCGACCGGACTGGACGACGTCTTCTCTTCAGTAATCGGAAAGTGGTCGCTGTCACGGTATTGGAACGACCACTCCAGATCGCCGCGCACCTTCGGAAGTCCGGCAAACATGGAGTTCAGGAAGGAGAGGAGCTTGCCGCTCGCGCGGAAGCTATGCCGGAGCGTGAGCCTTTGCCCTCCTCCGTGGCGAATGCGAAGAAGCTGCCGCGACGCCTTCTCCATGACCTCGACCCGCGCGTCTCTGAAGCCGTAGATCGATTGCTTGCGATCGCCGACGATGAAGAGGCTCGGCTCGCGAATCCGACCCTCGCCACGGCCATGAGCTTGCTCTGCGAGAATCGCGTCCTGCACGAGTCCCGATCCTTCACCCCATGACCCAATGAGTGCCTCTACCAGGCGCCATTGCACGTCGTTCGTATCTTGAAACTCGTCGATCAAAAGGTGATGGTAGCGGGCCTCGAGACGAAATCGGCTCTGCGCGAACTCGCCTCGTTTCTCCAGGAGATCGACGGCGTGCACGAGGATATCGGTGAAGTCGAGCCCGGCTCGCACCCTCTTGAGCTCTTGGAAACGTTCCGAGCCGAAGCGATAGAGCTCGAGCACTCGCGAAATCGCGTAGAAGTCCTTCTCACGTACCCACTGCCGATAGGCCCGAGCCACCACCGGGGCGAGACCGAGGACCCGATCGCGGTGGCCTTCGTAGCCACTCGGGGTCGCGAAGCGGCTCTTCGTCGCGTGGGGGCCAATCTTCTGTCGCGGCTCGTGGTTTCGGGTCAAGAAGTAGGAAGCGACTTCCTCGATGTCGGCGGCCGTTGCCTTGCCGGGATCGGCGGCGCGGCGGAGCGCGAAGGCAAAGGCCGAAAAGCCCGGGGGCGCTTCGTCGGGCCCCGTGGCGAGGAACGATTCGACGCCTTCTTCTCCGCGGAGAGCACTTCTCAGAGTCTCCGAGAGTCTCTTCAAGCTCTTCCCGAGACTCACGCCTTTGGGTATCACCCGCTCGACGTAGCGTGACAGGAGCTCGGAGCGCACGAGCCGAGTCTCGAGAAAATTGCGAAGACCACGCCTGAGCGCCCCCTCGCCGAAGCGCGCTACGAGAAATCGAATGTCGGTCGTCCCCCCTCGCCGCGCCTCGGCCAGGGCGTCGTCGATCGCTTCTTCGAGAAGACGTTTGCTCTCGACCTCGTCGAGCAATCTGAGATCGGGATCGAGGCCCGCCTCGAGTGGGAACTCCCGCAAGAGCCCCAGACAGAAGGCATCGATGGTGGTGACGTGGATTTCGAAGAGACGCTCCCGGATCTCTTTCCAAAGATCGGAGCGTCGCCGGAGCTCTTGAACGATTCGAGTTTTCATCTCGCCCGCGGCCTTGCGCGTGAAGGTAATCGCGAGAATGTGGCGCGGGCTCGTGCCCTCTTCCACGAGACGGACGTAGCGTTCGACGAGGACCCGCGTCTTGCCGGTACCGGCTGAAGCTTCGAGGGCGACGTTCAGCGCGGGATCGGACGCCAAGGCCCGCGCCCGTCGGTCGACGAAGGTCTCGCTCACGTCTTGGCCTCCTGAATCTCCTTTCGGCAGACACCGACGTAGCCACAGCTGAAGCAAAGCTGCTCCTTGGCGGGACGCGGTCCGAAGCGCCCCTTCTGGATCGCGCCATAGGCTTCGAGCATTTTCTCGCTCGCCCTTTCGAAGTCCGTTCGCGACGTCGCTTTTCGGTCGCGAAAGCTGAGATAGGCCGCTTCGCGCACTGGTGCGCCAAGCTCCTGTGACAGGCACATGGCGTAGAGCGGTACTTGCAGCGTGACGCCGACTTCGGGCGCACGTCCGCTCTTGTAGTCGAAGACGTGGAGATAACCCTCGTGATCGACGTCGGCGCGATCGACGCGCCCCTTGATCCGCACGAACCAGGGTGTTTCACCGGATGGACCTCTCGAGAACTTCAAGGCAGTCTGGAAACCATGCTCCACCAGCCTGCGCTTCAATGGGCCGCGGGACATCTCCCGCCTCAGCAGCCACTCAATGGCGCCGGGCTCCCCGACCCCTCCGAAGAGCCAAGCGAGCTCGAGGCGGCGATGCTCCGGAGGTATCTTCTCCCTGGCCACCCGGCGAAAGAGCTCGAGCGCTTCCTCGTATGACTCGGGCTCGATCGGCCTGGGCATGTCTCGGCCCTGGTCCCACTCTTCGAACCCCGTTTGCAACAGATCGTGGAGGATTCGACCGCGCTCGAGCGGTGTGAGGGCCTCGTCGACGTCCTCTTCCTCTTCGAGCCCGAGGAGATAGCGGGAGAAATACTTGAAGGGGCAGCGGAGATAGAGCTCGACGGCGGTGGGGGATAGGGGCTCTCGTACCTTCAGCGGGCCCGACACGTCGCCGGCCCGTCTCTCCATCCGCTCGAGCTCGGGCTCGACCAGTCCGCGCCTCAGCGCTTCACTCTTCGTCACGACGGTCGTCTCGAGAAGTGAAGTCAGCCGCTCCGGCGAGAGGGGATTTCGCTCCAGCCAAGAGTCGAGCTCTTCGAGAAAAGGCGAGGTCACGGTCGGTAGCTCGTCCTCCAATTGATGGCGAAAGAGCACCAGCTCCCGGCCGCTCAGATCGAGAAGCGCCTGAAAGCTCGAGCGCTCTCCGGCAAGGAGCTGCTTGTCTGACGGCCAGCCGAACTCTCGCAGCAGCCACGAGGGATAGAAGATGTTGCGCTCGCCCCGACGAGGCCACTCTCCCTCGTTCAAGCCGAGCAGAATGACGAGATCGAAAGCGCCGAAACCAGCGGAGCCCGCATCGACGATCGCCACGCCCCCAGCACCGCTGCGGCGCGCAAACGTATGGGACTCGATCGCGCGGCGGAGTTTCTGGCGGAAGGACGCGAAGTCGATGGGTCGGTCGGAGACACGCTGCGCCGCGTCACTCAACCGATCGAGGATCGATGTCATGGCGCCCCGCGCGCGGGCGTGCTCCGAGCCCTGGACCTTCGCGTCATAACGATCGAGGAAGGACCTCAAGCAGCCGATTTTGACGGTGAGGGGCCCTTCCTCGAGAAGAGGCTCGAGTGCTTCGCGCGCTTCGATGAGCGCCGCGAGTGCGGGAAGAACGAGCTCCGCATGGTCGCGCATCTCGAGACCGCGAAGTTTCGGCTGCGTCGGTGGGCGACGCTTGCGCTCGTAGAGAAACTTGAACCGTCTCAAGCCTCCGGGCTCTCGATACCGGAGGGTGAGCTCGTCGAAGGCGGCGACCTCGGCGACACCCACGTCATCGAAACGAAAGAAGGGACTTCTCAGAAGGGCCAGCGCGGACGCGCGGTCGGCGTCGGTTTCCGCGAGCTCGAGAAGGAGATCGAAAGCGGCGACGTAGGGGGCGGTGGCGAGTGGAAAGCTGTCTTGAAGATCGAAGGGAATTCCCGCTTCTCCGAGAACCTTTTTTGCCAGGTAGATGTACGGAAGGGGACGGGGCACGACCACGGCGACGCGGTGAAGCTCTCCGAGCCGACCTTCACCCTCGAGGATCTTCAAGATCCGCGCCACGCTCACGAGCGACTCCTCGCGATCCCGTGACTCGAAGTGGAGCGCGGGTCCGTTCATTGGGGCGATGAGCCGCGGGGATTGCTCGTCCGGTTCCGGCGTGACCACCTCGAGGTGCTCCGGGCCGGTCGTTCTCGAAAGGGAGTCGAGCGCGGCAGGAGTCAGGGTGTCTCTTCCGAGGACGAGCACGTGCTCGTAGGGAAGCGTCGCGTCGCTGAGGAGCCTTCGTGCTCCGGCGAGGTCGACGAGATCGAGTCTCGTGAGCGCTTCCCGATAGGCCTCGAGGCTCTTTCGGAGAAAACGCGTTTGCGCGGCCATCCTTTCCGCCCCCTCGTCGCCGGGCGCCTCGAGCTCTTCGAGAGCACGAGACGCGAAGTCGTCGAGGCGATCGTCGGAAGCGCCGCTATGCAAAGTGTCGTAGAAGTCCAGAACTCGTGTCGCGAGCCCCCCCCGAACCGCGAAGGGTGGCTCGAGGCCCGACTCGACCGTCTGTCGAAAGGATTGTTCGAGGAGGGCTTCACGAAGGAGTGGGTCGACGAGCCGATCGGTGACTTCCTGAAGCAAGGTCGTTTCGGTCGCGACGTTGGGGATGAGGCTCGCAACCGAGTCAGCGAGAAGAGTATCCTCGAGCTGAGCCCGAAAGAGATGGACGGCCGCGGCCGTTGGAACCAGGACGAGTGTGTGCGCGAGCGCGAGCGGGCCGGATTGCGCCCGCGTGCGGAGTGTTCGGACGGCGTATTCACCCACGCCTCGCCACCCAGAACGGGGCACCAGCGTGGGTTTTGGCATGTCGCCCCCCATTCTATCCGTCTAGGCAGTCTATCCACCCGATTCCGCTTCTATCCGATCCGTTAGCCTCGCGGCTCCGATCCGAATGCCTAAGAAATCCATAAGTCATTGAATGGGAGCGTGTTCTCGTTATCGCTACTCATGGAATGGGCCTTGCAGCTCTGACTGGCGTTCGAGGAAAGGAGAGTGGACCCATGAGCACAACCATGGCACCGTCGAGCCTAGCCGTGACGGCCAAACCGGATATGACGCGAGACCTGGGAAGCCTCTTGTCGGGCGTGGAAAAACGTCTGCTGGTGTGGATGGCGCAGCGCATGCCGGCCGCCATCAACGCCGACCATCTGACGGCGTTGGGCCTCTTGGGCATGCTCGGGGCGGGACTGAGCCTCTGGGCCGCCAGCGAGGAGCCTCTGGCCTTGATCGGCGTACCGGTTTTCCTTGCCGTCAACTGGTTCGGCGACAGCCTGGACGGAACGCTGGCGCGGGTGAGGCAGCATCTACGACCGAAGTACGGCTACTACGTCGACCACGTGGTCGACGTCTTCGGGTCGTTTTTTCTCATCGCCGGGCTCGCACTCTCGGGCTATATGAGCCCCGCGGTCGCAGCCGGCATCATGGTCGTGTACTTGATGGTGGCCTCCGAAATCTATCTCGCGGCCTACGCGGTGGGGACGTTCCGGATCCACTTCATGAAGGTCGGGCCGACGGAGCTTCGGATCCTGTTCGGATTCGGCGTGCTCTATCTGTTGCACAGCCCCTACGCGACCGTTTTCGGCAAGCAGCATCTCCTCTTCGACGTGGCCGGAGTTTGCGCGATCGTCGGGCTCCTTGTGACGATGCTCGTGTCCGTCGCTCGAAACACGCTGCACCTCTACCGCAAGGAGCCGCTTCCTTGAGACGGCACAAGCCATTGATATTGCGTTGGCTCAAGTTCGGCACCGTCGGCTGGATGGGCGTGGGCGTCCAACTCACGATGCTCACCCTCTTCACGGGCAAGCTCGAGCTCCACTATCTTGTCGCGACGGCTTTGGCCGTGGAGTCGGCCATTATCCACAATTTCTTTTGGCACGAGCGCTGGACGTGGCGTGACCGAAAGCTCATAGGCGCGCCTGGCCGACTCGAGAGGTTGCTCCGATTCAATTTCGGTTCCGGCCTGATCTCGATCACGGGGAACGTCGTCTTCATGTCCATCTTCGTCGGCCAGCTCGGGCTGCACTACCTGGTTGGAAGCCTCGCCTCGGTTGCGTCCTGCGCCATTCTGAATTTTCTCGTCAGCGATCGACTGGTCTTTCTGCCACTTGAATCCGACCCGCCGCTTTCCGAAACGTGATCAGTTCCGCTACAGATCATTGAGGAACATCTGGAATTGGGACGGCCTGTTGGAGACCTTCCGGAACCGTGAGTTGGGATGTACCTCTCGGCATAAATCGAAACGACGGCCCCGCCCGAGAGCGCAACCGCGATGTCGTGTTTGTCTAGGGTGGAGCACACCAAACCCGTGGCTTCCTCACGGGACGTCTCGTCGTCGATGACCCTCATCTCGGCTTGCCGGTGCGGCCAGGCCGGCCGCGAGCGCCGAAGTACCGCCGTCGATCGTTGGCTGCTAGGGCGTTGAGGGCTTTGCGCAAGAGTGCTCGTACCTCATTGAGGAAGGCGTAACGAGGATTCCAAGTGAACAAACGCGTGCGTCCCTTTAGCAAGCTGACCAATAGTCCCGCTCGTTCGAAACGTTCGAGTTGTCGTTGCACCATGCTTACTGTGACGTCCTCGAAGTTGTCGGCAATCGACTTCCCGTAGCCGTCGCCGTAGCTCTCAATAAATAGAAGCACCTTCTCCGCGGTTCGGTTTCCGAATATTCCTTCTAGCATTAATTACCTCATAACAAGGTAATAGTACCTTATATTAGGGTTATACGACCTGAGAACAAGGCAATTTCTTGGAATTTTGATTTCCGCGGTTGTGAGCCCCTTGCGATGTAGTCCGCACTGTCTATAAGGTGGGGTGGCGTCCTACCATGAGTGACAAAGCCACCCTTGCTGATCTGAAAATCGACCGGAGCGACGACGAAGGCGCGTCGCGAGGTCGGCTTTGGGTCCTTGGCCTCGCGATACTGGTCGGTCTGGGGGTCGCGGCTTACTTTTTCGCCGGTCCTCGCGCCAGGGAAGTCGTCGTCGGTGTCGCGCGGATTAGCGATACGGCGGGCTCCGCCACGGTTTTGAACGCGTCAGGCTACGTCACCGCTCGCCGCCGGGCGACCGTGTCTTCGAAGGTCACGGCGAGAGTGCTCGAGGTGCTGATCGAAGAGGGCATGGAGGTCACAGAGGGCGAAATCGTGGCGCGTCTCGACGACTCCAACGTCGGAGCTAGTTTCCGCCTCGCCGAAGCCGAAGTTCGCGCCGCTCGGACCTCGCGCGAGGAGACGCGGGTTCAGCTCGCAGAGTCCAAGCTCCGCCTCGATCGGACCAAGGCACTGGTGGCGGACGACGTGGTCAGTCAAGCGGAGCTCGACCGCGTCCAGGCGGAGACCGATTCCATCGAGGCACGCCTCGAGCGTCAGCGAGAAGACGAAGCGGTGGCCGATAAACGCGTCGCCGTCTGGAAGCAGCAACTCGAAGACACCGTGATCCGAGCTCCGTTCGACGGGATCGTGACAACGAAAGACGCGCAACCCGGTGAGATGATCTCGCCCGTGAGCGCGGGGGGTGGGTTCACGCGAACGGGCATCGGAACGATCGTTGACATGAGCTCTCTGGAGATCGAAGTCGACGTCAACGAGAGCTACATCAACCGCGTGCGATCCGGTCAGGAAGTCGAGGCGGCCCTCGACGCCTATCCCGAGTGGAAGATCCCCTGCCACGTCATCGCCATCGTGCCAACCGCCGATCGGGATCGGGCGACCGTGCGGGTGCGCATTGGCTTCGAGGCCCTGGATCCCCGTATCCTGCCGGATATGGGCGTCAAAGTCGCGTTTCGTGACGATCAGCCGGAACAAGAGGGACGGCGCGCCGTAGCTATATCTAGGAAAGCGATCCGTGAGGATTCGGGAAGAGACATCGTGTTCGTCGTGACCGGAGAGAGCGTCGAGAGGCGGGCGGTGAATGTCGCCTCGACGGAGGGTGACCAAGCCCTGATTCTCGCCGGTCTCGACGGCGGAGAACAGGTCGTCGTCGAGGGTCCCGAGGATCTCACGGACGGCGACCGGGTGGAGGTTACAAGTCGATGAGCTCAGCGAACGGTACGCTCGTGCGGGTCGAGGGAGTCAGCAAGATCTTTCGGAGAGGATCGGAGGAAATTCGCGTGCTCGAAGCGCTGGACCTGACCGTTCCGGAGGGCGATTTTCTGGCGTTGATGGGGCCCTCGGGCTCGGGCAAGACCACTCTCTTGAACCTGGTGGGAGGGCTCGACCGCCCGACCGAGGGTGGCGTCACCGTACACGGCGATCGCATCGATCGCCTGTCTCGAGGCAGACTCGCGGCCTGGCGCTCCCGCCACGTCGGCCTCGTGTTTCAGTTCTATAACCTCCTGCCCGTGTTGTCGGCGGAGCGGAACATCGAGCTCCCGCTCTTGTTGACGTCTTTGTCCCGAAGCCAGAGGAAAGAGCACGTGGAAACGGCACTCTCGGTGGTGGGACTGACACATCGCAGGAAGCACTACCCGCGAGAGCTCTCCGGCGGAGAGCAGCAGCGCGTCGGTATCGCGCGCGGCATCGTCACCGATCCGACGCTTCTTCTCTGCGACGAGCCGACCGGCGATCTCGATCGAAAGTCGGGAGACGAGATTCTCGATCTTCTACAGGCCCTGAACCGCGAGCACGGCAAGACCATCGTGATGGTCACCCACGATCCTCACGCCGCGTCGCGAGCGAGTCGCACGCTCTACATGAGCGAGGGAAAGCTGTCCGAGAAGCCAGCCGAATGAAGTTCCTGCGATTGGTCTGGGCGAATCTCAAGCGGAAGAAAGTCCGTACCGCCCTCACGCTTCTCTCGATCCTCGTCGCGTTCCTGCTGTTCGGTTATCTCTCGGCCATCCGTCAAGCCTTCAACGCGGGTGTCGACGTTGCCGGCGCCGACCGGCTCATCGTCCGTCACAAGGTCTCGATCATTCAATTTCTCCCGGAAAGCTACGAGGCGGAGATCGAGCAGATCCCGGGTGTCGCGGAGGCCGCGCACGCAACCTGGTTCGGTGGGATCTACCAGAAGCCATCGAACTTCTTTCCGCAAATGCCGGTCAAGCCGGAGGAGTACCTCTCGCTCTATCCGGAATACATTCTCCCGGAAGACCAGAAACAGGCGTGGTTTAGAACCCGAACCGGCGCGGTCGCGGGTCGGGCGATCGCCGACCGTTTTGGATGGAAGGTTGGCGACAAGATCCCGATTCAGGCGACGGTCTGGACGCACAGCGGGGGCCAGAAAAGTTGGGAGTTCGATCTCGTCGGAATCTACGATGGCGCGGAAAAGGGAACCGATACGACCCAGTTTCTTTTCGATTTCGCTTACTTCGACGAGGCGCGGGACTTCGGCCGGGGGAACGTCGGCTGGTACTACGTGCGCGTCGAGGATCCTGACGAAGCGGTCGAGATCGCCAAACGCATCGACGCGGCCTTCGCGAACTCGCCAGCGGAGACGAAGGCAGAGACAGAGGGTGCTTTCGTCCAGGGCTTTGCCGATCAAGTCGGCAACATCGGCAAGATCATGATGGCGATCTTGAGCGCTGTCTTTTTCACGATTCTCCTCGTGGCGGGCAATACGATGGCCCAGTCCGTACGCGAGCGCACGGGAGAGCTCGCGGTGCTCAAAGCTCTGGGGTTCTCCGATGGGTTGGTCCTGCGACTCGTTCTCGCGGAGTCCATCGTCGTTGCGGGTTTCGGGGGATTCCTCGGACTCGGTCTCGCGTGGTTTCTGATCTCGCTCGGGGATCCGACATCGGGCGCACTCCCTATTTTCTTCTTCCCGATCGACGACCTCATCGTAGGTATCGTTCTCGTCGTGGCGCTCGGTCTGGCGACGGGACTACCCCCCGCGCTCTCGGCAGGCCGTTTGCGCATCGCTGAAGCCCTGAGGAGACTTTGACGCATGCGCTTCCTCTCGCAGATTCTCGCCGTGACGGAGTTCAACGTTCGAACGCTGCCCGAGCGCAAGGGCGCCTCGGCGGCGGCTCTCTTCGGTATCGCCGGCGTCGTCGCGGTCCTCGTGGGTGTGCTTTCCATCGCTCAGGGGTTCCGTCACGCGATGAATGTCTCCGGCAAGCCGGACACGGCGGTCGTGCTGAGAAGTGGCGCGGACACGGAGATGATGAGTGGCTTGTCACGAGAGACCACGCGTATCGTTGCGGACAGCGAGGGCGTTGCTAGGGGCGCGTCCGGTCCGATGGCCTCCGCCGAGCTCTTCGTCATCATCAATCTCCCGAAAGTGGGCACGGGAAAAGATGCCAACGTCCCCTTGCGCGGTGTCGAGCGGGCGGCATTCGACGTCCGAGACGACGTTGCCATCATCGAGGGACGCTCGTTCGAGTGGGGCAAGAACGAGGTCATCGTGGGCGTGGGGGCCAATCGCGAGTTCGTCGGTCTAGATTTGGGGGCGACGATTCCCGTGGGGCGGGAATCTTGGAACGTCGTCGGTCTCTTCTCGTCGAACGGTGGCATCTCGGAGTCGGAGATATGGACCGACGCCGGCGTCTTGCAGCCCGCCTACCGCCGCGGCAACTCGTTTCAAGCGGTCTATGCCAAGCTCGAAAGCGCGGGCGCGTTCCAGGACTTCAAGGATCGGTTGACGACCGATCCGCGCCTCAACGTGAAAGTCGTTCGACAGACCGACTACTACGCGGAGCAGTCGACGATGATCTACAACTTGATTACCGGGCTCGGCACGCTCGTCGCGGGTCTCATGGGCGTGGGAGCCGTCTTCGGTGCGCTGAATACCATGTATAGCGCGGTGTCGTCACGGACGCGCGAGATCGCGACCCTTCGAGCGCTCGGCTTCTCAGGAGGCCCGGTGGTCGTCTCGGTGCTCCTTGAAGCCTTGGTGCTCGCTCTCGTCGGAGGAGTCATCGGCGCGGGGCTCGCCTACCTCGTCTTCGATGGGTTCCGTGCTGCTACGATCAACTGGCAGAGCTTCTCGCAGGTGGCCTTCGCCTTCGCCGTGACCCCCGGGCTTCTCGTCCAGGGAATTGTCTACGCGGCTCTCATCGGTCTTGTCGGCGGTCTCTTCCCGGCCATCCGAGCCGCGCGGCTCCCCATCGCCACCGCCCTCCGAGAGTCGTAGTAGGGGGCGAGACTGTGGAAGCCGCCTTCGACTTGGAAGGCTACCTGGAGCGCATCGGCTACGACGGCCCCATCGAGGCGAGCCCCGACGTTCTCGCGGACCTGCACGAGGCCGTGTGGTCAAAAAAACTCATGCGGCTTCCCGATGGTCGTAGGCCGAAACGACGCTCGGCTCTCTTTCGCTCGAGAAAAGATCGGACAGATGGTCTATGCGAGAAGCGAACGATGATGGAGTCGTTGGGGGATTGTGAACGGATCGTGACTTGTCAGGGGTCGCGGGCCGCCCTAGTGTAGGAGCGGATTAGGAGGGTTGTCATGAGAGATCCGATCGACTCGATGGTGGAAGCATTCGAGAAAAGGCGTGTCTCGCGCCGCGAGCTGGTGGGCGCACTCGCCGGCCTCGTCGCGGCCGCGAAAGCCAGCGCCGAGCCGTCGTCGTCAACGTTTCAGGCCGTGGGGCTCAATCACATCGCGCTCGGTGTCCCCGACATCCCGCGCTCGCGGGACTTCTACGTGAAGCATCTCGGACTCGAGGTATCGAGCGAGTCCTCCAGCTCGTGCTTCATGACTTGCGGCGAACATTTCGTGGCATTGTTCCGCTCTTCGGAGCCGCGAATGGACCACTACTGTTATGCGGTGGCGGGTTACGATGTCCGCGATGCGGAGGCGAAGCTGAAGGAGCAGAACCTCTCACCACGAGTCCATGGTCGCCGGGTCTACTTCGATGACCCCGACGGGCTCGAGGTCCAACTTTCGGCCGCCGGGCATCGAGCCTAGCTGGTCTTTGCGACACTAAAAGACGACTCTCAACCATCCAGGAGAGTACGTCCCAGCCCCCTTGGCCGAGGAGGCAGGAATGATCCGCGTGGATGGCGGGGCCGACGAGCCGGTGACGGCAACAATCCCGGGCCGGGCATTGGGCTCGTCGACGGCCGCCGCCATCATCTCGCGCACGCTTTCGTTTGAGATACTTGGTGACGGCATTCTCGTAGAAGCCGCACCAGAAACCGTAGCGTCTTTCGAATCCAGGACCAGGGTCTCCCCAGAGGTGACGCCTTCATCGCGTTCTCGATTCCTTGCGCGTACATTTCAGGAGACATGAGCGGTGTGAACGTCGGCTCAGTACCGGTTGCCCAGGTGCGGCCACCTACCGCACAACAGGTGCCAGGCACTTGTAAGAAACTCCTTGACACAATATAAGTATTTATATAATAGTTTATATACTGTGAGCTTGGAGCACATCCTGATCGGGCCTGCTCAGAGAGAGACCCTCGTCGGGGTACGACCTGAAGCGTGAGTTCAGCGAGGGGGCGCGCCATTTCTGGTACGCCGAGCTCAGTCAGATCTACCCGACCCTGAAGCGGTTAGAAGAGAAGCGCTTTCTCTACAGCGAGGTAGGGGAATCGGCGCGAGGCCCGAAGCGTCGCGTCTACCACGTGACGCCGAAAGGCCTCGAGGAGCTGAAGCGCTGGCTCGCGGACGGACCCACGATTGGAACCGAGCGCTTTCCCTACATCGCCAAAATGTATTTCCTTCACGAGCTGGGCGATTTCGAACAGACTCGGCGCTACGTTCAGTCTCTTCGCGACGCGTGGTCTCAAAAGCTCGGATTTCTGGAGAATATCGAGCGGAGCGTCACCACATCGGGGGAGTGCGACCGGGACAACCGGATCGCCGATTTCCACGTCTACGCGGCGCTGCGAGTCGGTATCCATCAGCTCCGGGCGAAGGTCCGCCTGGTCCGACGAGACGTTGCAAGACATCAACGAGCGCCTCGAGCGTTCGAGGGAAGGGTCGCTTCCGTTGGGCGCGGCTCAGGGGGGCTGAGCGATGGAACTCGTACGCGATTCGCTGCGCTATGTGCACATTGTCCTTGGTTTCGGTGGGCTCGTTGCCTTCTGGGTTCCGGTTTTCGCTCGCAAGGGCTCCAAGCCACATGTTCTGTTCGGCAAGATCTTCGCGTGGTGCGTGTACCTCGTCGCGGGCAGTGCGATCATCAATTCCACGATCCTCATGGTCTTTGCCGCTCGACATGGCGAGGGGCCGGCGGCTCAACCCGTGAACTACGGGTTCCTCATTTTTCTGTGCTACCTCGGTTGGGTCGTCCTGGCGTCGGGGCGACATGCGGTGCGGGTCGTCGAGACGAAGAACGATCACGCCAGTCTCGACACACCGTTCCACCGATTCCTCTCGATCGCTCCGTCCGTCGGCTCCGTCGTGGTGATCGTCTACGCGCTGGCCTTCTGGAGCCGAGCGTCCATCATTTTTCTCCTGCTGGGCACGATCGGTATCAGCCTGGGACGGGACATCCGGAATTACATGAGACGCCCACCACGGTCGAAGAAGGGCTGGTGGTACGAGCACATGGGCGCCATGCTGGGCACGGGAGTTGCCTTTCACACTGCCTTCGCGGTGTTCGGGGCTTCGCGACTCTTCGACTACACCTTGACGGGTCCTTTCGCCTTCATCCCGTGGGTGCTACCCGCCGCAATTGGCATCCCCGCGATCCACGTCTGGACGCGACACTACCAGCGGAAGTTCGGAGACCTGCCCAGTCCGCGCGTCGAGGCCGAAGTCAGCCCGTGAAGACCCACGCCCGTGGGAAACCCGTCGTGTCCAAAAACTCGAACCGGCCGAACGTTCGCAACGGTGAAGCGAATTTGCTTCTCGCGAAGCGGAGCTTTGAGGACTCTATTCTCCTCGAGTAAGTACACGATAGCGGCCTGCTGATCGCGCAGGATCCAACCAGCGACGGTGAAGCGGGTCTCGAGCCCGTTCGTATTTTTGGACACCACGCCCAGCGCGCGCATCCTCTTTGAACGACGCGACTAGCTGACTGGGGCGCGTGGTTCCGTTCTCGTTGACGTGGCAGCGAACCGCTTCACAAAAGATACAAAATCACGCGGTTTGAGCGCGCGGCTGTAGTAATACCCCTGCACTTCGTCGCAACCATGACTTCGGAGGAACTCCAACTCGTCAGCGGTTTCCACGCCTTCCGCAACCACCTTCTTTCCCAAAGCATGCGCAAGCTCGATGATAGAGCGCACGATGGCGGCCGCCTCCCGGCTCGCGTGAACACGCTTGACAAAGGAACGATCGATTTTCAATGTGTCGAAGCGAAATCGCTGCAGATAGCTCAACGAAGAGAAGCCGGTTCCGAAGTCATCGATCGCGAGATTAACACCCATTGCTCGCAGCTTCTGTGTAAGTTGCGTCGTCTCTGCGGACTCGTCTGCGAGGAGGCTCTCGGTGACCTCTAGCTCCAGTCGTCCCGATGAAATTGCCTGTCGCTTCAAAGCTTTCCGCAAGTCCTGAAGAAAGTCGGGATTTTGAAATTGGCGAAGCGAAACATTGACCGACACCTCGTCGATGTCCAAACCTTCGTCGTACCACGAGTGCCAGCGCGACAACGCCTCTTCGATAACCCAGGAGCCGATTTCCGTGATGAGACCAGTTCCTTCAGCAAGCGGAACAAACTTGTCCGGAGTGAGGAGTCCTCGCTCTGGATGCTCCCAGCGGAGAAGCGCCTCAGCCGATACGACCCGCTCCTGTCCCAAGTCGACTATGGGCTGAAAGACGAGAAATAACTCCTGTCGTTCGAGAGCTCGGTAGAGATCTTGCTCGAGCGTCATTCGCTTCAGGCTGTCGGCATTCATTGCTTCCTCGAAGCACACAAGCTGCGCGCCGCCCCTTTCTTTGCCGCGGTACATTGCGGTATCGGCGTTCTTTAAGAGCTCCGCCGCCGTGCTACCGTCCTGTGGATAGAGCGCGACGCCGAGGCTCGTGGACGTGAAATACTCCCGACCGTCTATGAAGAACGGCTGAGCGAGCCGCTTCTGTATGGCCTTGGCTAGGTTGACGACCTTGGTCCGTGTAGCAGTACCAACTAGCACGATGGTGAATTCATCTCCGCCCAACCTCGCAACCGTATCGGTTTCACGCACCGACGATGCCAAACGTTCCGCGATCCGTCTCAAGAGCTCGTCGCCAAAGCTATGTCCTAGCGTGTCGTTCGCATGTTTGAACCGGTCGACGTCGAGAAACAGGACGGCCACGAGGGTTTTAGCGCGTCGCGCGTGTACGATCTCTCGTTGTAAGCGATCCTCAAACAGCTGTCGGTTAGGTAATTTCGTGAGATCGTCGTAGTGGGCGCGGTGGTAGAGCTCTCTTTCTCGGTCCCTAGCCCGGAACGCGACGGCAAGCCGGCCTGCGAAATCCCGAACGGCGGATCGATCGACGGAGTCACTTTGTTCGTGATCGCCAAACCCTAGGGCTAGAGCCCCATACAGCCTGTCATCGAATATGACGGGAAAGACGAACGCCGCGTCGTGACCGTGCTCCCCCAACACGTCCAGCGCCGGCATCGTGCGTTCATCGAGCCGCACAACAAAACCCTGATCGTGCAGAAAGAGAAGACCGCGCTCCGGGGCAGATACCACGAGTCGCTCCTCACGAATCTCATTCGGATCGTCGCCGCGCTTCAATGTATGAGACCGAGATTGATGCGATGTATTGCGGTCGAAAACAACAACGGCCGCCGAATCTGCATCGAAACGATCGATGAGCTGACCAAGTAATGCTTCGAGAATCGGAGCCGTCTCAGACCGGGCGATGATGAGTCGGTCGATGTGGGAAAGGGCCGCCAGCGTCGTGAATTGGAGCTCCAGGCGCCTGCCCATAATATTCAGTGAGTCAGCGAGCTCCTCGAACTCGTCCCCGCTCGCGACGCGTACTGGATCGAAAAATCTCTCTGAGCAAGTCGACGATTGCCTGCAATCAATTCCTCGATGGGCACGAGTACACGACGGATCTGACTCACGCTGAGCAGCAGTACGAGCATTATCGACAACAAGAAGGCGGCCGGGAGAATGTTCCTGGACGCGTTCGCCGTGCCAAAATGAGTATCCATCGGCTGACTCGCGTAGACGTACCAGGAAGGCGTTCGAAACCGGGGTCTCAGAAACAGCGTCCAATGAGTTGCAATGTGTTTCTGACCGCCGTGATCGAAATCGATCGCTTCGGAGTCGGAAAGAGAGCTCCGGTTGTCAAGCTGCTCGAGAACTCCATCGGGCAATGGATTCTGACAATGAAGTTCTCTCCGTCGATCATCGAGAAGGCATAGGTTCGAAAACTCCGAAAAATCTCGGGGCGACAACACGAAATCGTTCCTGATGGTAGCTTCTAGTATTCCCGCGGTCAGATCCTGCGGCTCAATCGCCCGCCTAGCCAGGATTTGCGCAGCCCCACTGGGTCCGGAAACGGTCGAAACAGCAATGCGACCATTCTGCAGGTGTCGGATGTCATCTGCGCTGAGCCCTGAACCGTTCGGTCTATGCCCCGTACGCGGGGCGTCAGACGTCGTATCGAAGTCGAAAGGCGTTACCTCGACGCTCTCGAAACGATCGGCAAATTGCTCGTGTAATCGAGACGCACCGTTTGCCGCAATGTCGTTGGCAGCGACGGCGAGACTGTCCTCGACCAGAATCAAACGATGATAGATCGATTGACCGTAGGACTTGCAGGCGTCTCTCAAGCGCCGAGAACTTCCCTCTCTTATGACGTCGCTTACCTGTCGAAGAGAGAGGACTGCGGTCGCCAGAACGGGGACGAGAGCCGAGACGACGAAGAGTGCGAAAACGCGTCGTGCGACACGACTTCGTAGCGCGCTTCTATCGAGCTTTCTAAGACTCACATGCGCCGACGTGAAGTTAGTGGGTCAGTAGCTGGACGCGAGGCCGACGTAGCCGCCGTCGTTCGCGCGGATGATGTCATCGTGGCTGGCTGGGGCGCTGAGTGGATCCCGACTTAATCCGTCCGCACCTCTACTGTAGAGATCGAAATCCGAATTCAGTGGAACCATGAAGCGGTCCTTCCGCAACTTGCCGTTACCCTTCTGGGTCTGCACGTTCCGGTATTGATACGCGTTACCCCACGGATCGTTGAGGTTTTCTAATCCCACTTCTGCAAGTGCGTCCGGCCACCGCTGATTCGTCGTGTAGTACAACACCAATTCGGCATCGATCGTTTTGATGTCTCCGATGGCGTGTGTGATCTTGGCTTGATAGTACGCGTTCCTACCGGCCGTCACGGCGATCGTCGCGACAATCCCCAGTATTGCCACTACGATCAGTATCTCAACGAGCGTGAACCCAACCTCTCTGGCGAGCTGCCATCTCGATAGCGCGGATTTCATGACGTAGGTTTCCATATCGTGCGATTCTGATTCGCCACAGCGATGCTTCGACCCGCCGGGTTGAAGACGAAGGAAAAACGATAGAGATCTCCCGCGAGATTGACATAGTCAATGGAATATTGAATTTCGTTCGTGCCAACGACGGTTTCCTCCACCGCCGCGATGACGTAGGACTCGGAGTTATCTCCCCCAATCCCAAACACGACCAGGCCGTCTCCCCTCAATTCGAAGTAACGGTCCGCGTAACGCCGGTCGTTGACCGCGGTCCAGACGCCGACTAGCGAATCGGGAACGGTGCGCTCGGGACGTTTGCAAGTGAAAAGCAGTGAGGATGCGAACACAAGTAGCGCCAAACTTTTCACAGCCCACGAGACGATCCGAGGTTCTGTCAAAGCCATTCCACCCGCAGCGACTTTTGCAAATATTGGGCCATTCGGACCGACCTGAACACTAAGTCGCTCCCTTAGTTCAGGTTAGAGCGCAGATCGTTTTGTGGTCGACCGTCAAAGGGCGGGCTTGGCACCACAGAGCCTGGGGGGTATTCGCAACACTCGCTCGCTCCCCTAGCTCTGACCTCTAGCCAGGCGGCTCTGCGAGCGGAAGGACGAGCTCGATGGAATTGCGCTCGAGCGCTTCGCGCGACCGCGGCGACGTGAGCGTTTTCAACTCGCGATAACGCCATTCAACGTAGCCGCTCATTTCCGCAAGCGCATCGTCGCGCTTGGCAGGATGGCACATCATCTCGGTCTCGCCTTCTGGTAGTCTCTCGAAGATCGTCGACAAGGCCGCCTCATCCACGCAATCCGCCCCATAGAAGGAGCCCTCGAAGTGGTCCGCGGTGTGGATACGCTCGAGGCGCAGACGCTCGCGGGTGGCGGCGTCTGGTGCGCGGACGGGCAGACCGCGCTGTCCGGCTTCTTCGATCACGGCCCGCAGGATGCCGGGAAGAGCGTGCACATGGTGATGGCTGTCGATGTGGCTGGGTGCGCGGCCGACGGCTTCCGCGAAGCGCGCGAGCTGGGCCCGGAGCTCCTCTCGGACGTTGCCCGCGCTCGTGTGCTCGTGCGCGCCCGTCTCCAGTCTTCGGAACCGACCGTTCTCGTCCACGAGCTCTTCGAGCGGCTCCGTGGGACCGACCGGGCGGGCGAAGGTGAGAACGAAATGAAGTCCCACTGCGAGTGAGCGGTGCTCGCTCGCCCAGTGCAGCGCCGCTCGCGCGGCCGGCGCGTTGACCATGAGCGAGGTCGCGGTGACGATACCGCGCTCGTGAGCCTCGACGATACCCGCGTTGACGCCCGGGCTAAGGCCAAAGTCGTCCGCGGTGACGATGAGTCGCCTCATGAAGGCCGATTTTATAGGATCTTCTCCATGCGAAACGCGTTCTCGGTATTCCTGTGCCTCGGGGTCGCATGCGCTGGAACCGATCTCAGTCGCAAAGACGCGCCACCGATTACTTCGTGGGCCGAAACCACGCTCGGCTCGCTCTCGCTCGAGGAAAAGATTGGACAGATGGTCAATGCGAGACGCGACGGCGGTTTCCTCAACGGAACCTGTCTCGACTTCGGGTTCATCCCGAGTCCAAGCTCATCCATTACGATCCCAAAGCCGGGCAAGGGGTCGACTTTGGGGTCGTGGACGGCTACGCACTTCGGCATCTGGGATGCGGCGAGCAGCGGAAATCTGCTCCATCATGGCGCACTTTTCTGCATCGAAGACTTCGGGCAGCGGAGACACGGTATAATTCGGCCAGGGAGACCTCACGATACAGAAGACTAGGAGTATCTGGTGCGTGTCGCAGCTGTGATTGCTGTTCTCTTTATTGCTGTCTGGGTGCCTTCTGCGCTCGTTGTGGCAGATGAGTCATCTGCTGAGGAGTCGTCTACGGCAACTGGCGTACCACCGACCGCAACTGCGACGAACACACTAGAACCGACTGCACCAAACGAGCCGCAGGGCTGCACGGTCCCGGACGGTGTGGATGTCTGGCACGCGCCGACCGACCACGGGCATGGTGACGCGCCGCCGCAATGGGCCGACGACTGGAGTTGCGCGCAGTTCGGGCATCGCGTCATCTACGGCGGTGACGAGCAGACACCGGACGAGAATCTGAACAAGCACAGGGCGTTCAAGGGCTACGGCTGGACGGCGACGGCGGACAACGGCGTGCCGGTTGATCTCTACTTGCGGTTGCACATGCAGACCAACCCGCTGGGACGGGCGGCGCGGTACCACAGCTACGAGCTCTACGCAGGCATCAACGGGGATGTCGTCGCCTTCTGGCAGGGCTGGCTCGACTTCGGGACGTCGCCGGATGCGCGGGACTCCTTTGCCGACGAATACCTCTGGGTTATCATCCCGCGGTACGTCCCCGCCAACCACATTGTCGGCTTCGACCCGGCCAGTAATCCGTACTACGAGCAGAGTTATTCGGGGCGTGAGTTCTGGTACTCGCAATTGGCGACGGATGGCGGCTGGGAGCCGGTCATCATTGTCGATGTCTACGATCCGACCACCTACTACAGCGATGGGGAATCAACCGATCCGCAGACGTGGCAGACCACAGGTGATTACGGACTGGACCGGAGAGTGTCGCTACGCTGGATAGCCGGTGGCTCGACGGTCGTAACCGCTGCCGGGCAGTCCTATCTGAATCGCAACATGGACGACCCACGCGGCTGGTTCTGCGCTACGCCGACGGGGACGATCACCTCGGCCGGCTTGGAGGTCTGTGCGGACGGCAGCCTGCCGCAGTACATCGCGCAAGCCATGCCGACGATAGGCGATACCAGCCAGAGAGCGGAGTACCGCAACAACTGGGCGTGCCCGACATGCTCGCTCCCGAACTAATGGGGGGCGAAGGTGAGAACGAAGTGAAGTCCCACTGCGAGTGCGCGGTGCTCGCTCGCCCAGTGTAGGGCCTCTCGCGCGGCCCGCGCGTTGACGCTGAGCCAGGTCACGGTGACGATGAGTCGCCTCGTGGAGGCCGATTCTATAGGATCTGTCGGCGGAGTATCCTTTGTCACGAGGATTGAAAGTCGAAGCGCGACGCATGAAGCTCGAGTACATGAAGGATCCCGCGGAAGTAGGTTTGTCGGAGCGAGGCCTCGAGAAGGCCGTCGACCTCGTTCGCGATGCTGTCGATGACGGTGCGAGTCCGGGCGCCGTGGTTCTCGTCGGGAGACGCGGCAAGATCGCGCTCGAGGAAGCGCTGGGTCGCACGAGCTATGACGAGGAATCCGCTCCCGTCACGAGCGATACCATCTACGACCTGGCGTCGCTCACGAAGGTCATCGTCACGACAACCATCTCGATGATTCTCTACGAGCGGGGGCTGCTCGATCTCGACAGTCCGGTTGAAACCTACGTGCCCGAGTTTCGCGGCGGGCAAAAAGACGACGTGCTCGTCAGGGATCTTCTGGCCCACTCGGGAGGACTTCTTTGGTGGACCGAGCTCTACTTGAAGCACGGGAGCAAGAACCCGAAAGCGGCGAGGCGCGGCTACCTCGAGACGATAAACGAGCTGCCTCTCGATTACCCGCCTCGGTCCAAGATGGTCTATACCGACCTGGGTCTTCTGCTACTCGGAGAGATCCTCGAGCGCGTGACGGGCAAGACGCTGGACGTCCTCGCTCGGGACGAGATCTTCGAGCCCCTCTGCATGATGGACGTGATGTTTCGACCGCCAGAGTCCCTCCGCTCTCGAATCGCGCCGACGGAGAGAGACCCATGGAGAGGCCGGGTCGTCCAGGGAGACGTGCACGACGAGAACGCCTTCGGACTCGGGGGGGTGGCGCCTCACGCCGGGCTCTTCGCGACGGCCCGCGGGCTCGCTCCATTCGCTCAGATGATGCTGAACGGCGGCGCCTATAACGGAAGAAGGCTTCTCAAAGCCGATACCATCGCGCTCTTCACGTCTCGAGCGAACCTTGTTCCAGGTAGCAGCCGAGCTCTCGGCTGGGACACACCGTCCGAGCCGAGCTCCGCGGGAAGGTATTTCTCCGACTCTTCGTACGGCCACAACGGTTTCACGGGGACTTCCATATGGATCGATCCCCAACGAGAGCTCTTCGCCATTCTCCTCACGAATCGCGTTCATCCGACGCGCGAGAACCGGAAGATCTACGACTTGCGCCCGAGCTTTCACGACGCGGTGATGCAAGCCATAGACGACGACCCGATCGAGCCCCGTTCGAGCGTTGATTCCGGCCCCCAAGTCCGGTAATCAGGAACGGGAGGTCGCTCGACCGCGGGGCTGACGGGTTCAGTGGTTATTCTGCGACCCGAAGCCCGCCGATTCGAGGATTCGCTTCAAATTGTGGAAGTGCGGTCCGTGGACGTCCGTGAACTCGAGTCCATGCGGAACTTCGGATCGGCCGCTCGAGCGCGACGCGGGCGTTTCGTTCCAGACGACCTTCGCGTCGGCTTCGAGCACCGCCCCTCCGAAGAAGCTCATGCGAAACTGATAGTTCTTGCCGGGCCGAAGCACCGCGTTGGTCATGATACAAGCACCGGCCTCAGAGAGATCCTTGACGACGCCATAAGCGACGGGAAGATTCTCCTCGAGCAGTGCAACCGTTACGGAGCTGGATGGTAGGAAACGTCCAGCACGCCTGGACATGAAGTTGCGGTCCACGTTGCAATTCCTCGCAACAGCGGGCCCTTCGTTCCGGCACCTAGCGAACGACGAACCGCCAGTTCGAATGCGTTTGTCGATACGTCAGGTTTAATTCAATGAGAGACGGAAAGGCTTGATTGCCTTGGCGGAATTAATCTAGTGTAAAGTCCACGAAAAAGCAACTACCGGCGTCGGAAAGGACGAAAACCCATGAGCTCGAAACGACCGGAGGCTCCCTCGAGAACGTTGATGGGGCCCGGCCCACTCGATATCCACCCGCGCGTGTACCGTGCGCTCGCGTCTCCGGTCATCGGGCATATGGATCCCGCCTACATGGCGGCCATGGATCGGATCCGCAAGCTGCTTCAGGACGTCTTCCAGACCGAGAACCACCTCACCCATGCGAGCCCTGGTACCGGGACGTCCGGCATGGAGACTTGCGTCGCGAACTTGATCGAGCCCGACGATCGAGTTCTATCGTGCGTCCATGGTTATTTCGGAGATCGCATTCGCCAGATGGCGGAGCGTCAGGATGCCGAGATCACCGTGATCGAAGGCGAGTGGGGTAAGCCGACCGATCCCCAGCGAATCGAGGTAGAGCTCAAGAAGGGAAACTACAAAGTTCTGACGATGGTGCACGCGGAGACCTCAACCGGCGTGCTCCAGCCCATGGCCGAGGTCGTCCGCCTCGTGCGAGAGCACGATACGATGATTCTGCTCGACTGCGTGACGTCGCTCGGAGGGGTCGAGGTAAAAATCGACGAGTGGGGTATCGACGCTGCCTATAGCTGTTCACAGAAGTGCATCGGCAGCCCTCCCGGTCTCGCCCCGGTGACCTTCAGTCCGCGGGCCGTCGAGGCCATCAAGAAGCGAAAGCACCGCGCTCGAAGCTTTTACCTCGACGCGCTTCTGCTCGACCGGTATTGGAGTGATCGCGTGTACCACCACACGAGCTCGAGCACTCTGAACTACGGCCTGCTCGAAGCCCTAGTCCTGATCGAGGAGGAGGGTCTTCAGAATCGTTTTGCCCGGCATCTTCGGAACCATCGAGCTCTCGTCGCGGCTGTCGAGGCGATGGGGCTCGAGATGTTCGTCGCCGCCGAGCACCGTCTGCCGTCACTCAATACGATCCGGATTCCTGACGGCGTCGATGATGCGCAGGTGCGGGGCTACTTGCTAGAGAGGTTCAATCTCGAGATCGGTGGCGGTCTCGGTGCCATCGCAGGCAAGGCCTGGAGAATCGGCTTGATGGGCTACTCGTCCTCGCCCGAGCGGATCCTCTTCTTCCTGTCCTGCATCAGCCACGCTCTCGCAAAGCAAGGCGTCTCGACGGATCTCAAAGCCGGCTTGTCCGCCGCGATGGAGGCACTGGACTAGTACCGCGGTCGATAAATACTGCCCTATGAGAACGCCGATGCATCCCGGCTGGCTGCGTTGCGCCTCGCTCACATACACCCGGTATTCCTCACTCGGCGCGCCTTGCCAGCCGGGCGCCTCGACGTTCTCATTACGGGCACTATTTATGGACCACGGCACTAGAGCGCCTTCACTTCGAGGCCGGCCCGCTCCGCGACGGCCGAGATGCGCTTTCGGTGATCCTCTTCGCGGTAGGCTTCTCCATAAACGAAGCGTCGTATTCCCGCGTTCACGAGAACACGAAAACACGACCAGCACGGGCTGGTGGTCGTATAGATGAAGGCCCCTTCGACCCGCACTCCGCGTCGCGCGGCCTGGGCGAGGGCGTTCATCTCCGCGTGAATGGTTCTCACGCAGTGCCCGTCCACCATATCGTGACCAACCTCGTCGCAGTGCGGGAGACCGCGAATCGATCCGTTGTAGCCTGTTGCGGCAACCTGGTGGTCCACGACGATGACGGCACCCACGTGCTTGCGGTCGCAGGTCGCGCGAAGGGAAGCTGCCCTGGCGAATCCCATGAAGTAGATGTCCCAATCCGGTCTCACAATTTTCTCCGCATGCGATACTAGCAGGGTGTTGACACAGCGTCACATGGGCGTGAGCCCTTCATCATGAGACCCCGATTCTTCAAATCTTCGCCCCAGCTTCGCGAATGGCTCGAGGACCATCACGAGACGGCACACGAGCTCCAAATCGGCTTCTACAAGAAAAGGTCGAGAAGAACAGGGATTCTTTATGAGGAGGCCCTGGACGAGGCGCTCTGTTTTGGCTGGATCGATTCCGTGCGGCACGGAATCGACGACGAACGCTATACGATTCGATTCACCCCGAGACGTCCCGGAAGCATTTGGAGCGCCGTCAATACGAAACGGGTACGAGAGCTACTGAGGCGGGGTTTGATGACCTCGCGCGGCCGCACAGCGTTCGAGAATCGAGACGCCGAGAAGACGAAGAGGTACTCCTATGAAGTAGGGGCGCGGACCCTTGATCCGGAGTACGAGCGGCAGATCGAATCGAACGGCAAGGCCTGGGCGTTTTTTCGATCTCAGACGCCTCGCTACCGCGAGCTGGCCGCCTTCTGGATCATGAACGCGAAGCAGGACAAGACCCGCGAGCGCCGTCTCGCCGAGCTCATCGAGAGTTCGGAACGGGGGGAAAAGCCGAAGCCCTTTCTCGTGTCTCGGGCGTCGAGACGCAAGTAGCGGCCGGGCTCATCTTCTTTCAACGGGTTTCATCGGGTTTCATCGGGCCCGGGTGCCCCTTACTCGCTCTCGAAGCGATGCTGCAGGTCGACGTATTTGCGGTATTGAGTTCTGATAGCCGATTCCTCCCCGGTCGTGTCGGGCGGACTTCCGAGCGCCTTGAGCAGGCGTTGTACCGCCTTCTTCCTGTCTTCGGGAGACACCGCGAGCGCTTCGTCGGGTATCCGATCGTTCGGCTGGTAGCGACGTTTCAAGTCGAGGTAGGTCGCGTATTGTTCGAGCCTTTCGCTCTTCGCGATGAGGATGTCCTTGCCGTCCTCACGGATACAGCCCGCCCGGCGCAGCCGGTCGAGAACGTCCTGCACTTCGTAAGGGGGAAGTCGTGCCTGAGCCGTGATGGCTACGTGGACACGGGATGCGTCCACGCGCACGAAGTCCCCTTCGCGGCGCCCCTTGGGTACCAGCCATCGGAGTATCTCGATCGCCCGCCCGACGCCGCTCTCCGCGAGAAGGCTCTGGAGGCGGAAGTCCAGCTCCCTTACCTGAGCCGCGAGCGCCCGCATGATTCGGACCGCGATTTCGGAGCTCCCACGAATCATC
This sequence comes from Candidatus Marinacidobacterales bacterium, assembly GCA_965247365.1. GTDB lineage: Bacteria > Acidobacteriota > Vicinamibacteria > Marinacidobacterales > SMYC01 > CBDFHB01. The sequence goes on along the minus strand of CBDFHB010000002.1, from coordinate 4,348,042 downwards.
GCCTCGAAAGTCGAGGCATCGACCTCGATGAGCTCACACTCCTCGACGACCTGGGCGTTGGCGGAGCGAGGCAGTCCCTCGAGTAGCGCCATCTCACCGAAGAAGTCGCCCGCCCCGAGCGTCGCGAGCTCGACCTCGTCCTTTCCGACCCGTCGATAGATGCGGATCTGGCCGCTGCGGATGACGTACATGCGTGAGCCGGGGTCGTTTTCTTCGAACAGGATCTTGCCGGATGAGTAGGTTCGCCTGACCTCGGACCAGCTCGTGCGATCTTTCATTTTGCTACTGAATGGTTCGAGTGTACCGGACGGAACCCCGGGGGACAACGGAGTGAAGGGGTCACTCTCAGGCCAATCGGCAGGCCGGGTTTTTGCGTAATTAGAAGCTGACGTCCCACTGGAATCTCACCCTTACGTCTTCGAGCCGACCGTCGGATTGCTCGAGCGACAGGCGTGATAGGTCGAAGGTCAGTTTGTTGTCGTGTCCGGAGAAGAACCAGTTCGCTCCGAACGTGAGCTCGCGGCGATCGTCGTCGGGTCGTGAGGTGTCGTCATCGACCCAGGCATATCGTAACGCCAGCTCGAGCGGCTTCAGCACGTGATCCGAGCCGGCCCAGGGAATGTAGCCGGCCTGCGGATACGTACCCCGGAGGTCGGTGACCACAGGCTGCAAACGCTAGTCATCGAAATCTACAATATCTCCCTTGCGCGAATTCTCCATCGGTGTATGGTATCCGACGAGCTGCAATGATGAGCGTACGAAGACTGGCCTTTCCTTGGGTTTCGTTCACGTTTCTCGTGCTATGGCACGGTGCGGCGCAGTCGAGCCAAGATGTGCCGCCGAGCGCCGAGATCGAGCTCCAAACTGAGCCCCCTACGTCAGGAGCTCCGGTCGCGATACCGGCCTCCGACATCCCGTCCCGGGCGGACGAGGTTTCTGCGGATCTCCGGCGTATCGAAGCCCTGGTCGAGCCGACCGACGAGATCGAGTCGCTCCGCACCGAGATCGATGCGAGGAAGGACGTCGTCGTCACCCTGCACGGCGAGCTCGACGCGTTGGATTCCGACCGGGTGTCCGGGCGTATGCTCGAGGACCACAGACTCAAATGGGTCAAGCTCCGAGCTCAACTCGACGCCTGGATGGCGGCGTTGCAGGAGGGTTGGAAGCTACTCCAGGGGGAGCGCGAGAGGCTCGGGGAGACCGAGGTTCAGTGGGAGGTGACTAGAGAAGTCGCAGCGAGCGAGGAGTTCTCGGCGGAACTGCTCCAGCGCATCGACGCAATCCTGGAGAGGCTGCGCGCGGTCGAGGCCATCAGTCGCGAACGCAGTGACGACCTAGCTTCGGTGATCGATCGGGTCTCCCGAGGGCAAGAGGTAACCGCCGAGGCGCTCGAGACTGTGGATGCGATGGCCGCGGTGGTCCGCGAGCGTTGGCTCGACCGCGACGAGCCGCCGCTGTGGGAGCTGGCTCCCCTCGAACATTCCTCATCGCTCTTCGGAGAAGCTCGGGAGGCCTACCTTTACTGGACCGCGTCCGTGGCCGAAGCCATTCGTGAAAGGCCGGAGCGCTTCCTGTTGTCTGCTGCTGTCTTCTTCCTCGCGTTGACTCTCGCTCACCTCGTCCGGCGCCGTAGTCAATCATGGCCGACGGATGACGCCGAGATTGCTGCGGCGCGGTTCGTTGTGTCTCAGCCCGCTGCAGCGGCGCTCGCCTTCACGCTCGTTACTCTCGTCTATATCGTTGGCGAAGTGCCCGGCTCCGTCCGCGATCTATTCGGTGTTCTCGGGATCCTCGCCGTGGTTCCCCTCGGCGTCGGGCTGCTGCCGGCACCGGCACATCCCGCTCTCTATGGGACTGTGACGCTCTACGTCCTCAATCGGCTGTGGGCGCTGGCTCCGGATGGCTCGCTGCTACGGCGACTCCTGCTGCTCTTCCTCATCGCCGGCGCGCTTGGGGGCGCTCTGCTTCTCCTGAGGTACTGGCGGTCCCGCGGAATCTCGAAGCGGAGCAGGTGGTGGCGTCTCTCGACGACTGCCATCTATCTAGCGGCTGCGTTTCTTTCGGTCTCTCTTCTCGCCGCGCTTGGCGGATGGTCGACGCTCGCGCAGCTTCTTACGTCGGCGACCATCGATAGTGCCTTCTCCGCGGTCGCCTGGTTGGTCGTCGCCATCGCGATGGCGGGCCTTTTGCGACTTCCGCCGCGGAGTGCCATCGGCCGCACGTTCACGAGCATCTCACGGCACGAGCCTGCATTCCGACAAGCGGGCCTTCTGGTCGTTATCGCACTCGCAGCGACGCGATGGGCCGGCACGGCGCTGCGCAACTTTCAGGTTTACGAGCCGATTCGGCAAGCTTGGGATGGCGTGATGGCCATCGCGCTCGCGCGAGGCACTCTGGACGTTCGCGTGGGTGACGTCCTGGTGGCGCTCCTGGTCCTCGTGGTGACCTACTTCATCTCGCGGATCATGCCCTTTGTCCTCAAAGAGGAAGTGCTTCCGCGCGCGGGATTCACGTCGAGTGCCGCCCATTCGATCGTGACACTCGTCAATTACGCCGTCATCGCATTCGGGATCGTCCTCGCCGCCTCGACCATCGGGTTCAGCGGAACGCAGCTTACCGTCGTTTTTGGATCTCTGGGTGTCGGCATCGGGTTCGGACTCCAAACGGTCGTCGCCAACTTCGTATCCGGGCTGATTCTCATTTTCGAACGACCGGTCAAGGTTGGGGATACCGTTCGAACCGCGAATCACTTCGGGGTGATCACGGACATCGGGATTCGGGCGAGTACCATTCGCTCGTTCGACGGGGCCGATGTCGTCGTGCCCAACGGCGACCTCGTCTCCAAGGAGGTCATCAATTGGACGAGAAGCGATCGGATGCGCCGGGTAGAGGCGACGGTGAAGCTATCTCTGGTCACAGACCCCAGGAAAGTTCTAGAGCGGTTGAAGAACGTCGCCGCAGATCACCCCTTGGTGGCGGACCCCCCGCCGCCCTCGTCCTTCATGACCGGAATCGGCGATGGCTCGCTCGACTTCCGTTTGTTCGCATGGACTCGCGTCGAGAACTTTCTCACCGTCTCCAGCGACCTCAACGTCGCGATCCACGAGGCCGTTCGTGAGATGGGCTTCGAGATCGCAGTGCCGAGACGAGAGGTCCGAATCAAAGGCGAAGAGGAGCGAATCGATCGCAAGGCGTTCGACGACTGACGGCGTTTAGACTCGGTGGCTCGGGCACCCGGGACACGGTAGGCTAAAGTCATGGACCGCGACGAGATACTCGAGATTCTGCGCGCTTTCGAGGACGTGGGACTGGAGTACGTGCTCATCGGCGCCACTGCGATGGGAATCCACGGTCTGTGGGACGGCCTGGAAGGTGTCAGCTTCCATACCGGAGGAGTCGAGTCCGATCAATTTCACGCGAGCTATCTCCAATTCAACGCGAGCGTTTTTCGCTGGTGAGCTGGGTGGCTGGAAGTTTCAGCCTCCGAACAGCGCGATGCCGAAGATCCGAGAGAGGATGGCGAGGACCGTCATGCCAGTGAAGGCCACGAAGCTCGTCCAGCCGACCCAGGCGTCGAACGGGCGAGGATAGAAATCGCGATCGTCCTTCGGAATCACGGTGAAGCAGTAGTAGAGGTTCAGGGCGTAGATCACGGGGGCGATGAAGAACGCCAGAGCCGAAGCGACGAGCACCAGCCACACCGGACGTTGGATACCCGCCAGGATCGCCACGGCGGTCACGAGAGAATAGAACATAGTAATGCGATAGATGTTGTACTCCGAGTACCACGTCGAGCGATGCTCGGGGGTCAGGTCTTCGCGGTCCATACCTCGAAGTGATGCGGTACGGCGAAAGAGGTTACGAGCGCAGGCGGCGACGACGCGGGGCCAGCCGTCGAAATAATTGAAGGCCGTCGAGAACGTTGCGGCAAAGGCGCCCGCTAGAAATACGAGCATCATCCCGGCACCGGCGCTTTGAGTGAAAATCTGCGCGATCTCTCCCATGACCGCGTTGCCCTTGACCTCACTCGGGTACATCCAGACGGCCGCCAGAAGAAGGAAAATGCAGGCGACGACGAAGGAGATGACGTGCCCCATGCGAAAATCCCAGAGGCCGATGCGAAACCACCGCCGGCAATACTCTCGGGTCTGCGGCGGAAGCGCGTTGGCGTCCACGGTGAGGTCTTTTTGGGTCGAGCTCCAGGGATCGAAGGCGGGGGCCTGACCCGTCGCCTCGAGATGGTCGCGAATCTTTCCCATACCGACTTTTTTGGCCTTGCCCCACTCGGAAGCTTGCAGGGACACGTCGATACCTGTCGGAAGCAGGCCGAGGAACGCGGCGACGATGAGCCAGGACCCTTGAGGGAGCTCGAAGATGAAGAAGTGCCCGAGGTTTCCAAAGGGAGCCGGCTTGACCAGGTAGACGCCGACGGCGGAAAGCACGAGAATCCCCGCCGCGATTTTCGTGACGGCTTCGATCGCCTTGTAACGCCCGGTGAGGATGACGGTGACGGAGAGCAGCGAGAGCGCGAGACCGAAGATCCAGTTGGGAACCTCGAGGCCGACGTAACGCACGGTGAAGTAGTAGCTGACCGCGGCGGCGGCGGCGAGCCGACCCGCCTGGCCGATGGCACATTGGATCAGCGTCGCCACGAGGACGTACCAGAGTGGCCACTTCTTCCAGGCTGTTGCATAGGCGTCGAGCATGCTCCGGCCCGTCGCGTTGGTGAACCGGAAAGCCATCTCGAAGCCGTAGTACTTGAACACGTAGGACACGAGCACGCACCAGAGCAAGGCGTACTCGAACCTGCCGCCAGCGGCCGGTGCCGTGACGAGGTGGCTCGTGCCAATGCCCGTCATCATCAGGATCATGCCCGGTCCGAAGTGCCTCAAGAGGGAGAGCGGACGCATCGAAGGAAGGGTTAGATTGTCGAGGACGTCGTCTTTGTTCAGCATGTGATTGAGGGGCTCCTACATCTAGGGTTCTTTTATACGGAAGTCCGAGTGAATTCAATGGGCATCGAAAAAGGAGTACAATGCACGAGCAGGAGCTCGAGACGTTCAACACATTGTCAGGAAACAATTTAACGCCGTTTGCAGGGGAAGAGGAACCATGGCTACCGTTGGCGAGCTAAGAGTGACCCGGACGAAGGCTTCACGCCTCTCCCAGGTCGATTTCGACAACATTCCATTCGGGAGGGTCTTCAGCGACCACATGTTGGTGGTGGATTATCTCGATTCCGGCTGGGAGCCGCCCGAGATCGTGCCTTTCCAGACATTGACCTTGTCTCCCTGCACTACCGCGCTTCACTATGGGCAATCCATTTTCGAAGGCATGAAAGCCTACCGAAACGCACAAGGACGGCCGGTGCTCTTCCGACTGAAGGACAACTTCGCGCGCATGAACCGCTCCGGGGAGCGCATGGTGATGCCGGCGATACCCGAAGAGGTTTTCGTCGATGGCGTGAAGGAGCTCGTAAGCCTCGACGCCGACTGGATCCCGAACAAAGAGGGCGGCGCGCTATATATTCGCCCGCTGATGTTTGCGAACGACGACTTCATCGGAGTCAAGCCGTCGGATGCCTACAAGTTCGTCATCTTCACGTGCCCCGTTGGCGCTTATTACGATGAACCGGTGAAATTATGGGTCACGCGGGAATACGTCCGCGCCGCGGAGGGCGGAACGGGCGAAGCGAAAACGGCTGGCAACTACGCGTCGAGCTACTACGCAGCGAAGCAGGCGCTCGACCGCGGCTATCACAACGTGCTCTGGCTCGACGGGAAGGAGCACCGTTACATCGAAGAGTGCGGCACGATGAACGTTTTTTTTGTGATCGATGGCGTTGCCGTCACGCCGGAGCTCTCGGGTACGATCCTCCGAGGGATCACGCGTGACAGCGCTATTACGCTTCTGAAAGACATGGGCGTGAAGGTCGAGGAGCGACGGGTCTCGATCGAAGAGCTCGTGGAGGCGCATGGCGCCGGCACGCTCCAGGAGGCTTTCGGAGCGGGAACGGCCGCGACGATCACGCCGGTCATCAAGATCGGCAGCGAAGAGACCGTCATCGACCTGCCCCCCGACGCGGAGCGCAAGATCGGCCCCAAGCTCTTGAAACAGCTCACGGACATTCGTCTCGGCCGCGCCGAGGACAGGTACGGTTGGGTAGACGAGGTTGGTTAGCTAGCTCGAAGCGGAGCGTCCGAAGCTCGAGCGGTTTCTCGCAGACGCGAAGCATTCCTGCGGTACTGACGCTGCTGTATAATTCCACCTCATGGAGGAAGCGTGGCTCCAGTCCGATGACGACGCCGACGACTTCGACGACTTCGAGGAGGACGACGACGAAGAAGACGACGAACGGCTCGACGAAGAGCAGACCGGTGACGGCGAAGATGAAGGCGACGAAGACGGCGCCGAAGACGACGATGACTGGGACGACGACGAGGCGACCTGAGCCTTCTGCGATCGCATGCGCGTTCTTGTTTTGGAGGGTGGGGGCATGCGTGGCGTCTATACCTCCGGAGTTCTGGAGGCCTTCGCAGAGGCTGGGCTCAGCTTCCCGCACATCGTAGCCTGTTCGGCGGGCGCTTGTGCGGCCGCATCCTATCTCGCGGGACAGCCTGAGAGAAATCGTCGCGTGTACCTCGATTTTCTCGATGGCGACAAACTCGTGCGATTCCGGCGGTTTCTCACGGGGGGCGACGTCATGGATGTCGACTACCTGACGGACGAGGTGACCGTTTCGTTGTGCCCTCTCGATCTGGAAGCGATTCGGCGAAACGTCTGCAAACTCCACATCGCCGTGACGGACTGGGACACCGGCGACGTGCGCTATCTCGACAGCCACCGGGACGACCTATTGACCGCGTTCCGCGCGACCTGCGCGCTGCCGCTTTTCTATCGGGGCAAGGTCTTTTATCAGGAACGCCGCTACGTCGATGGAGGGGTCGCCGATCCCGTCGGTATCGTGAAGGCCATCGAGCTTGGGGCTCGAGAGGTGCTCGTCGTGCTGACGAGTTCCATCGAGGCGCGCGCGCGGAGCAAGCCTCGAATCCCCGGGTCGACTCGTTTGTTCTCGAGAAGCCCGGCGATACGGCGAGCCCTCGCCGACCGCCACCGCCGCTACGCCGACGCGGCGGCTCTCATCGACTCGCCTCCGCCCGGCGTGAAAATCCACGTCATCCGCCCGAGTCGCCTCCTTCCCGTCAAGCGCACCACCACCAAACGATCCATCCTCGAGCAAGGCCTCGACCTCGGTCACGAAGACGGCAAGATCTGGGGTCAGTCTTTAACTCTTGAACTTCACGGCTAGGCCTCGCCTTCGCAATCGTTTAGCGGACAGTAGATTTGCGCGGGAGTTCAAGAGTTAAAGACTGACCCCATCCGGCGGACCCCATCCGGCGCGAAGGAAAGTCAAGTTGTTAAGGACTGACCCCAGGGAAAGTCGCAGCCCTGTAGACGATCCGCCCTCCGAGAACGGTCATCCCGACTTTGATCTCGGCGATGCGAGATTCCGGAATCTTGAAGAGGTTCTCAGAGACGACCACCAAGTCCGCGAGCGCGCCCACCGCGATCTCTCCGCGGGTATACGCGCGAACGGCGTCTTCGACGCTCAGCCGTTCCTCCGAATCCCACCCGCCCTCGGGACGGCCATCGAGATTCTCCCGCGTGACCACCGCGTAAATCCCGGAAAGTGGATCCAACGTGCCATAGGGCCATCCGCTGCCGAAAACGAGCCGAGCGCCCGAACCGAGAAGGCTTCTGGCCGGGAACGCTCGTCCTTCAGTGGGCATCCAGTCCGGGGATGCGGACCAGGGCGAAAGCCGAATGACGTTCTGCCCCTCGTTGTCCGGAAGGATGCGCACGTCGAGAGCCGCGGTACCCGCGATCTCTTCCGCCGTGCGAATGCTGGTGATGCCGAATCGGTGAAGGTAGGCGACCGCCCCCACGAGGGGTCTGGCTTCGGTATCGTTTCCGTAGACCCCATCGAGCGCGAAGCCGCTTCGATTCGTCCACGACGCGCGACCATCCTGCGAGGCGAGCACGACGGGTCGATCGGAGACTAGGGCCTCGAGCTCGCTCCGACGGTTCTCCTCGAAGATGTGATAGCGCCATCCGTATCCGCGAATGACCTCGAGCTCTGGATGGGTTATCGCGTAGACGCGAACGATCTCGAGGATCTCGCCGTGGGTCTCGGCATCCCCGAGCCAAACCTCGTCGAGCGAGCGAGCCCCGGCCAGAAGCTCGACGTCGTCGTCATGGAAGGCAGGAAGCAGGAGCCGGCCGTCGAGATCGATGATGCGGGTTGCCGCTCCGATGTAAGGCTCGACTTCGGATCGACTCCCGACCGCGACGATCCTCTCACCACGGATCGCAACGTCTTCGGCCGTGGCACCGTTCCGAAAGACGAGGTCGGCCGGGGGCAGAGGGCTCGTACAGGCGGAAAGGCCGAGAATCCAGAGAGCCCACAATGCTCTTTCGCTCATCTTGTCTGTCGCGCGAGCCTCGGGAAGGGGAAGCGAAGTCTATAATACGGACCTTGGTTCCATCAAGCTCGGACGTCTTCTACCTGGACGGCAAACCTCTGCCGCTCGGTGGAGATTCACTCATCGGCGCGCGTCTGTTGCGCGAGTTCGATTCCCGCGCCCGAATCCCAGGGCGGAACGAGCCGCCCTACCTCTTCTGCGCCAACGGCACCTGCCGAGACTGCAATGTCTCGATCGATGGCCTACCGGACCTTCCGTCGTGCCGGCTTCCACTCGCGGCCGGGCTGTCGCTCTCGGGCGCCGGTGAGGGCGCGCTGCCCTCCAGAATCGTCGCTCCGGCAGGTGAGCCTGTCCAGTGCGACGTGCTCGTCGTCGGGGCGGGCAAAGCGGGCGAAGCAGCTGCGGCCGCAGCCCGTAGGAAACGCGCCGGGGTCCTCCACTTCGAAGCGCGTCGGGTCGATCGGGAAGGTGTGCGCTCCCCCTGCCCGGTCGCCGTCGAGGGTTTTGACCTCGTCGTCTTCGACAAGGGCGAGAAGCGGTCCGTCACGGCCCGCACCATCGTCTTGGCGACCGGGTGGCGGGACGCTTTCCCGACGTTTCCCGGCTCGACCCGGCTAGGCATCATTCCTATGGATCTCCTCGAGCGTTACGTGGCTCACGGTTTTCTTCCTGGAGAGACCGTGCTTCTAGTCGGGCGTGACCTCCGCTCCCCGAAGCTCCGGACCGATCTCGTTCGTCTGGGGGCTAGGCGCATCGAGCTCGCGTCTTCGCCATTCGAGCCATCGAGCATCGATGATTTCGAGATCGTCGCGGCCGGGGGTCGACGAGAACCTTCCCTGTCGCTCGCCAAGGCTCTCGGCTGTCGCACCTACTACGACCACGACCTCCGCCACGAACGACTCGAAGTCACGGCCGAAGGCCGAACGTCGGTAGCGGCCGTTTTTGGCGCCGGCCCGGCTGTCGGAACGGATGGTGACGAGGTCGGAAGAGCGGCAGCACGTTGCCCGTGACGTGCTAGAGTAGACGGAGAAATGGGTTATCGAGACGTCACGCAAATCGTTACCGCGCAAGAGGCGATGGAAGGAGCGGGAGTCCGCATCCGTCGGAGCATCGGAACGTCCACGCTCGACTATCACGATCCGTTTCTTCTCCTCGACGAGTTCAAGTCCGAAGATGGAGCTGACTACATCGCGGGCTTTCCAGATCATCCCCACCGCGGCTTCGAGACTGTAACCTACATGCTCGCGGGCGCCATGCGTCACGAGGACCACAAGGGCAATCGCGGTGAGCTCGGTCCGGGGTCGGTTCAGTGGATGACCGCGGGGCGCGGCATCGTCCACTCGGAAATGCCGATGCAGCGCGACGGCCTCATGTGGGGGTTTCAACTCTGGGTTAATCTCGCCGCCAGGGACAAGATGACGGCCCCGCGCTATCAGGACATCTCGGCGGATCTGATCCCCACCGTGAAGGCGCCTGATGGTGCGACGATTCGCGTCATCGCGGGTGAGGCCGAGGGGGCGAGCGGGCCGGTGACGGGCATCTCCACGTCGCCGCTTTATCTCGACGTCGAGATGGGCCCGGACGCCGAGCACCTCCGTCCCCTCCCCGTCGAGCACAACGCGTTGTGCTACGTCTTCGAGGGGGAAGGCGCCATTGGCGGCAAAGTGCTCGGAGCGGGGCAATTGGCGGCTCTGTCGCGCGGTACGAGCGAGGCAGTTCGCTTCGTCACTACGAAGAACCCCATGCGTTTTTTGCTGCTCGCGGCTCGACCGCTCGAGGAGCCCATCGCGCGCCACGGCCCCTTCGTCATGAATACACGTCAAGAGATCATGAAGGCATTTGAGGATTATCGCCAAGGCACGTTCCTCGACTGACGCCGAGCGCGGTCAGGTATGGGCAAAGCCGGTTGACAATGCCCCGTTCCTGAGATAATTTACTAATCGGTCGGTAAGTATGGGTAACAGTCGCGTTTCTGTATGTTTAGGAGAGAAGCCAGCATGACAGATTCGAACCGTGTCATCATTTTCGATACCACTTTGAGAGACGGTGAGCAGTCGCCCGGCGCGAGCATGGACCTATCCGGCAAGCTCACGATGGCGACGGCGCTCGCCGAGCTAGGGGTGGATGTCATCGAGGCGGGGTTTCCGATCGCGTCCAATGGCGACTTCGAAGCGGTTCGGGAAGTCGCGCAAAAGATCGAAGGACCGATTGTCGCGGGCCTCGCACGTTGCCACGAGCTCGATATCAACCGTGCCTGGGAGGCGTTGAAAGAGGCGCCGAGGGCACGGATCCACGTGTTTCTCGCGACGAGCGCGATCCATCGGGAGTTCAAGCTGGCGATGGCGAAAGAAGAAATCGTGCGGAGAGCCGTCGAGAGCGTGAAGCTTGCGAGAGAGCTGTGCGACGACGTCGAGTTCTCTCCTGAGGACGCGGCCCGTACCGAGCTCGACTTTCTCGCCGAGGTCGTGGAAAAGGTCATCGAAGCGGGCGCCGGCACGGTGAACATTCCCGATACGGTCGGATACGCGATGCCGACCGAGTTCGCCGACTGCATTCGCTACTTGAAAGAGAACGTGCCCAACATCGAGCGTGCGGTCATCAGTGTGCACTGCCACAACGACCTGGGACTCGCGGTCGCCAATAGCCTGGCCGCCTTGGGGGCCGGCGCCCGGCAGATAGAGTGCACCATCAACGGCATTGGTGAGCGCGCGGGTAATTGCTCGCTCGAAGAGGTCGTCATGACGCTCAAGACGCGCTCGGAGTTGTTCGGTCTCGAGACCGGCATCGACACGACCCGGATCGTTCCGACGAGCCGTTTGCTCTGCCAAACGACGGGGCTCGTCGTGCAGCGCAACAAGGCGATCGTCGGGCAGAACGCCTTCGCGCACGAGGCGGGCATCCACCAACACGGCGTCATCCAGCATCGAGCGACCTACGAGATCATGAAACCGGAGGACGTCGGGCTTTCGAGCAACGCTCTCGTCCTCGGAAAGCACAGCGGACGCCACGCGCTGAAGAAACGGATCGAGGAGCTCGGCTACAAGCCGAGCAAGGACGAGATGGACCTCATCTTCGTCGAGTTCAAGGCTCTCGCGGACACGAAGAAAGAAGTGCTCGACGACGATCTCGAGACCCTGATGCATGGAGCGAAGCACGACGACGTCGAGACTTGGGAGCTCGTTGATCTTTTTGTGAGCTCGGGGACGGATGCCGCCTCGACTGCTACGGTTTGTCTCCGGCATCTGAGCGGCCGCACGGTGAAGGAAGCGGCCTGTGGCGATGGGCCCATCGAAGCGATCTTCCGTGCGATGGGTCGGGCGGGCGGTACGGAGCTTTCGCTCACCGACATCCAGCTCCGAGCCTTGACTTCGGGGCTCGGCGGAAAGGGGGAAGTCATCGTAGAGGTCGAGGAGCTCGGTCAGCGACACCGTGGACGGGCCGTCGGGAGCGACACGATGCGGGCGGCCGCGGACGCATTCCTTCGCGTGATCAACCGCGTCTTGGCGTTGCGGCACGAACAGAAGGAGCTCGTGGACGTCTTCGGCAAGTAGCCTTGGCGATGCCCCAAACCCTCTTCGACAAACTCTGGGACCGGCATGTCGTCCAGGTGGCCACGGAGGGCCACCCCGCTGTCGTCTATATAGACCTCCATTTGATCCACGAAGTGACGTCGCCACAGGCTTTCGAGGACCTTCGCGGCCGCAGGCTCAAAGTGCGGCGCCCCGATCGCACAGTTGCGACCATGGATCATTCGACGCCCACGCTCTTCGACGGTACCACGCCGCTCTACGCGAACGAACAGACGAAGAAGCAAGTCGCGGCTCTGGAACACAATTGCGCGGAGTTCGGAATCGAGCTCTTCGGCCTCGGGGATGCGCGCCAGGGGATCGTGCACGTTATCGGCCCCGAGCTGGGGCTGACTCAGCCCGGGATGACGATTGTCTGCGGAGACTCTCACACGGCGACTCACGGTGCCTTCGGTGCCTGGGCCTTCGGCATAGGAACCACCGAGGTCTCCCACGTGCTCGCGACGCAGTGTCTTTTGCAGAACAAGCCAAAGAGCTTCGAGGTTCGACTGGACGGAAGGCTCTCGCCGGGTGTCACCGCGAAAGACTTGATCCTCGCCGTCATCCACGAGATCGGGGTCGACGGAGGGCGCGGGCACGTCATCGAATATACCGGCTCCTGCGTCGCATCGCTCGGGATGGAAGAGCGTATGACGATCTGCAACATGTCGATCGAGGGTGGAGCCCGCGCGGGATTAATGGGGCCCGACCAGACGACGTTCTCCTATCTCGAAGGACGCCCCTTCGCGCCGAGCGGAGACGCTTGGGAGCACGCGGTCGAGGATTGGCGCCGCTTGCCCACCGATCCCGACGTGAGCTACGACAAGTGCTTCGTCCTCGACGCGTCATCGGTGGAGCCGATGGTCACCTACGGAACGAACCCCGGGATGTCCGTGCCGGTGAGCGGATCGATTCCGGAGACGAACCGTTCTCCCGCCGTGGACCAAGCTCTCGCCTATATGCGTGTCGAGCGCGGTGAGACGCTTCTCGGCAAGCCGGTAGACGTCGTCTTCATTGGTAGCTGCACCAACTCGCGACTCTCTGACTTGCGCGAGGCGGCTTCGGTGATGAAGGGAAAGAAAGTCCCGGCCGGTGTTCGGGTCCTCGTTGTTCCCGGCTCGCAGCAGGTCAAACGGGATGCGGTGGCCGAGGGTCTGGACCGCATCTTCGTTGCCGCCGGTGCGGAGTGGCGCGAACCAGGCTGCTCGATGTGTATCGCCATGAACGGCGATCAGCTCGAGCCGGGGCAGCTCGCCGTGAGCACGAGCAATCGGAACTTCGAGGGTCGACAGGGGAAGGGGAGCCGCACGGTTCTCGCTAGCCCTCTTACCGCGGCGGCGGCCGCCGTCACGGGTAAAATTGCGGATGTTCGTGAGTTGTTGAACTGAGCCGATGGAGCCACTTCGCGTCGTAACCTCGAAAACGGTCGTTCTCGGAATCGACAACATCGATACCGATCAGATCATTCCGGCGCGCTTTCTTACGGGCACGACGAAAGAGGGCTTCGGAGAGAACCTCTTTGCCGACTGGCGTCGTGACGAAGCCGGAAACCTGAAGCCGGACTTCGTCCTGAATCGCCCCGAGGCAAAGGGTGCGGCGATCCTCGTCGCGGGGGAGAACTTCGGCTGCGGCTCGTCCCGCGAGCATGCGCCCTGGGCTCTCCGAGCCTTCGGCTTCCGTGCCGTAATCAGCTCGACGATCGCGGATATCTTCAAGCACAATGCGGTGAAGAACGGTCTTCTTCCCGTGGAAGTCGACCAGGAGATTCAGGAGGTGTTGCTTGCGCATCCCGGTTGGACGCTCACCATCGATCTCGAGAAGAAGATGGTCCTCCTCCCCGATGGGCGACAGGCCTCGTTTCCCCTCGACGGCTTCGCTCGTTACTGTCTGCTCAACGGAATCGATCAGCTCGACTTTCTCCTTCTGCAGCAGGCTGCCATCGAGAGTTTCGAATCTCGAGCCAGACTTTGATACGGTGGCGCAGTACAGGCCGCGCCAAAGGCAACGAGAATGAGCGAGAATCAAAGCCTGACCCGGGTCGACCGGCGCTCGCTGCTCGAGGACTATCGAAGAGTTCGTTCGGAGAGCGAGGCCCTGGCCGCCCCGATCACGGCCGAGGACGCTCAAGTCCAATCGATGCCCGACGTAAGTCCCACGAAGTGGCATCTCGGGCACACGACTTGGTTCTTCGAGACTTTTCTGCTCTCCGAGGAAGCGTCCTACCAGCCCTATCGCGAAGAACTCAAGATCCTTTTCAATTCCTACTACAACGCCGTCGGTGAGCAGCATCCGCGACTGCAGCGCGGCCTCGTGTCGCGACCCTCGCTCGACGAAGTCATCGACTATCGTCACCACGTGGACGCCTTGGTTCGAGATTTCTTCGGGTCGGCGAGCGAGAAGCGGTTCGACGAGGCCGCGGGCGTCATCCGAGTCGGGCTCAATCACGAGCAGCAGCATCAAGAGCTCATAATGACCGATATCTTGCACGTCTTGTCGTCGAATCCATTGAAGCCCGCCTATCGGGATTCGGAGCGTCCGGCCTCGCCCTTGCCGGCTCTGCTCGATTGGCACGTCTATGACGAGGGCATTTACTGGATCGGTGCCGAAAAAGACAGCTTCGCCTACGATAACGAGTACCCACGTCACCGACAATTCGTTCACGGATTCGAGCTTGCCTCACGTGTCGTGACCAACTCCGAGTACATGGAGTTCGTCTCGGGTGGTGGCTACGAGCGTCCGGAGCTTTGGCTGAGCGACGGCTGGGCCACGGTCCGAGCCGAGAGCTGGTGCGCTCCCTTGTATTGGGAGCGTCGACAGGGAACTTGGTGGCAGATGACGCTCCACGGGATGAAGCCGGTCGATCCCAACGCGCCCGTGTGCCACGTGAGCTACTACGAGGCGGACGCCTTCGCCCGCTGGTGCGGCGCTAGGCTCCCGACCGAGCTCGAGTGGGAGGTTGCCGCTTCGCACGTTGCAGTCGAGGGGAACCTACAGGAGAGCGATTTCGTCGTAGCCTTCGCTCCTGATGAGGGCGATCTCGTGGGCGGACCCACTCAGATGTTCGGTGACGTATGGGAGTGGACCCAGAGTGCCTATCTGCCCTATCCGGGCTACCGCATCAGCGAGGGCGCGCTGGGCGAGTACAACGGCAAGTTCATGTGTAATCAGATGGTGCTTCGGGGTGGCTCTTTCGCCACACCGCGCGACCACCTGCGAAAGAGCTATCGCAACTTCTTCTATCCCCACTCTCGCTGGCAGTTCACGGGCCTTAGGCTTGCCCGGGATGTCGCGTGAGCCCGGCCCGCAAGGCCAAGAAGCGCTGCGCCTGGGCCGAGCAGGGCAAAAGCGACCTCTACATCGCCTACCACGACGAGGAGTGGGGCGTGCCGGTCCACGACGACAGGACGCACTTCGAGTTTCTCGTGCTCGAAGGCGCTCAGGCCGGACTGTCCTGGGCGACGATCCTCAACAAGCGCGATGGCTATCGCAAGGCCTTTTCCGGCTTCGAGCCCGCCAAGGTGGCCCGTTTCAGAAATGAGAAGATCGAGAGGCTTCTTGAGAACAAGGGCATCGTCCGCAATCGGCTCAAGATCAAGAGCGCCGTCGAGAACGCGCGCGCGTTTCTAGAGGTTCAGCGAGAGCTCGGCAGCTTCGACACCTACATCTGGAGTTTTGTCGGTGGCAAGCCCAAGGTGAATCGAAGGCGCCGGATGAAAGACATCCCGCCACGAACACGCGAATCGGATGCCCTGAGCAAGGATCTGAAGAGGCGCGGATTCAAGTTCGTCGGCAGTACGATCATCTACGCCCACATGCAGGCCGTCGGCCTCGTCAACGACCACGTCGTGGACTGCTTTCGGTATGGCGTCAGTCGGTGACGGAGGCCCACTCCGAGTACACCATCGCGCTGGCCTCGCGGAAAAAGCCGAGCTCTCTCAGAAGCGGAGCGTGGGGGCTCTCCGCGGTCGGCGTGTTGTCGACAGTGTGGAGCCGCAACCGGTTGGGTCGGCGACGCGGCAGGTTCTTCAGCGCTTCGAAGGCGGCGCGAGCCACGCCCAGGTCTTCGCAGGGCGCAAACGTCAGGAGACTCCGGCCCCCTTTCTCGAGGAACATCGCCAACTCACCGTTATTAAGGATGACCCACGCCCCCGGGACGCGTCGAGGTCGCGCTTTGCGCTCCTGGGTCGTCGGCCAGGGGAGCATTGCGCCGTAAGGGTTGGCGGGATCGACGGCGAGCAAGGCGCGCAGTCGGTTGTCCGCGGCGTCCTCCCTTGCGCCACGCAGTCGTTCGATGGCGCCCGCGAGCGCGAACTGGGATCCGGCGAGACCCTCGACAAAGTGGCCCCGGCGCACGCCTCCGCGCTCCTCCATCTCGCGCAGTACCCGATAGATACTCTGGTAGCCGCCTGGCGCTTCCTCGAAAAGCGCGACGGCCCGGCTGACGATGCCGTGTCGCTCGAGGTAAGTCGTGATGCGGGCGTGAACGCGTTCCGTCTCGCTGACATCGCCTCCGAAGAGACCGCGCACCAGTGACCACCTGCCTCCCGCGTAGTTCGCGATCTCGCTTCTTCGCCTGCGCTTGGTCTTCCCCAGTTCTCGTAGCGGGAAGAACGTGTCATTGGTGATTTGCCCGCCCCAGACGAGATTCAATAGCGATTCGGTCAGCTCCGAGAGACTCGTATCGCCGGCGGCCGACGCGAGCTCCAGCGTGAAGGAAGCCCCACGGCGCTCGAGATGATCGAGAATCGCTGCCTCGAGATCGTTTCGAGGTTCGTAGGTCAGAGGTGGGTCGAGGAGCAACGGCGCCCGCTCCCTTCGCAGCAGGGCCACCTGCCCGTCCCTCGACCCGAGCGCTCCCCGGCCGACCCACACAACGGCGCCCGACGAAGACAGCTCGTCGAGCATCTCGGGGCGGAAGTCCTTGACGCGCCGTGGCAGGATGTTCTCGATGAGCGAGGACCAGGGAAGCGGGTGTCCCTCGAGACGAGCGACGACTTCCTCCAAGCGCCTCATGCCTCGGAGGTCCTCGTCGACTCCATGCCACTTCGGCAAGAATCGACCGAGAACACTCGCTTCGACCGGCGCCACCTCTTTCCTGAGCTTTCCGAGCGTGCGCCGCTTGAGCCGCCGCAGCACAGAAGGGTCGCACCATTCGGGGGTCACGCCTAGAGGACGGATCTCACCGCGAAGCAAACGGCCGTCGGCCTCGAGGCGCGAAAGCCTTGGCTCGACGAGCTTTGGAACGAGACCGAATCGCTTCGCTGGAGCGTCCGTCAAGAACGGCCCATGGGTTCTCGCGAACCGAAGAAGGAGCTCTTCGACAGGCTCCTCCACGGGGCCGAGCACGCTGTCGGGAAGTCCGGCGGGCGGCACCACGCCGAGAGCATCCCGGTAGAGTCCCGCGTCGGTTACCGCGATGAACCGTTTTTCACCGGCGACGTTCACTGGAAGCGCGCGCCTCTGGGACTCGAGGCTTTCGAGCCAGGAATCGGGATCTTCAGTGGTTCGTTCTCGAATCTCGGACTCGGAAAGATCGCCGATGCGACGCAGCAAGTCTTCGAGCTCATCGGGACTCCGAGCTTTCCAGTCGTCCGCGAAACCCGCGAGCTCGGCCTCGACCTCTTCGAGCACCTCAGCGTCGATGAGCTCTCTTAGCTCGGCCTGTCCGAGCAGGTCGCGGAGCAAGTTGCGGTCGAGCGTAAGCGCCTGTGCTTTCCGCTCCGCGAGCGGCGCATCCTGTTCGTAGAGGTAGTTCGCGACGTAGGCGAAGGTGAGAGAGCGCGCGAAGGGCGACGCCGATGCCGTCTCTACTTCACGGATCTGAACCTCGCGAGTCTGTAGCCCCCGGAGAACTTCCTTGAGTGCCGGTAGATCGAAGACGTCCTTCAAGCATTGCCGGTAGGTCTCGAGGACGATGGGGAACGACGGGAATCGGCTCACGGCCGAAAGCAAGCTCTTCGCGCGGAGCCGCTGCTGCCACAGCGGGGTCCGACGGTCCGCTCGCCGTCGGGGGAGGAGCAGGGCCCTCGCCGCGTTCTCCCTAAACGTGCTCGCGAAGAGCGCCGAGTGCGAGAGCTCTTCGACGACGCGATCTTCGACTTCCGCAGGATCGGGCAGCAAGAGTGAGAGGTCGGGAAGCTCCTCCGCATCGGCGAATCTAAACACGATACCGTCGTCGGTATACATAGTCTCGACCTCGTAGCCCGCGCGCGTGCTGAGCGCGTTCTGGACGGCGAGCGCCCAAGGAGCATGGACGCGCGCGCCGAAGGGCGTCAGGATGCAAATGCGCCAGTCGCCGAGCTCGTCCGGGAAACGCTCGACGGTCACGCTGCGATCGGTCGGTAGCGTGCCGCTGTGCTCCCGCTGCTCTTCGATGTAGCGCGCGAGGTTCGAGGCTGCGTCTTCGTCGAGGGGCGCATGGGCGGAAAGCCAATCCCGGGCCTGCTCGGGCGGGAGCTCGCCAACCTCACGCACGAACGCGCCCAAGGCACGCCCGAGCTCGATGGGTCTTCCGGGACCGTCACCCCGCCAGAACGGCATCTTCCCCGGCTCTCCCGGAGCGGGAGTCACGATAACGCAGTCGCGAGTAATGGCCTCGACTCTCCACGACGAGGCACCCAGCAGAAAGACTTCGCCCTTCCTCGTCTCGTAGACCATCTCCTCGTCGAGCTCACCGACTCTCGGCCCGTTCTCGCCGAGGTGCACCCCGTAGAGCCCCCGGTCGGGAATCGTTCCCGCGTTCAGGAGCGCGACCATCTTCGAGCCCTTGCGTGCCGTGAGGATGTCTCCCCTTCGGTCCCAAGCGAGACGGGGCCTCAAGTCGGCGAAGTCACCGGACGGGTAGTGGCCCGCGAGCATTTCGCAGACGGCGAGCAACGCGTCACGGGAGAGCGTGCGGTAAGAAGCCGAACGGTGCACGAGCGCCTCGAGCTCCGAGATCGCCCGAGGACGGTCGACGCAGATCGCGACCAGTTGTTGGGCCAGAACGTCCAGAGGGTTTTCCGGTATCGCGATGGACTCGAGCTCTCCCTTGAGCATGCGCGACGCTACAACGGCGCACTCGAGAAGGTCGCCACGAAACTTGGGGTAGATCTTGCCGAAGCTCTTCTCTCCGACGCCATGCCCCGCGCGCCCGATGCGCTGGAGGCCCCTCGCTACGGAGCCGGGCGACTCCACGAGAACGACGAGATCCACGGCGCCCATGTCGATACCGAGCTCGAGGGAGCTGGTGGCGACGATCCCCTTGAGCTCGCCTGCTTTCAGGGCTTCCTCGATCTCGTTTCGCTTCGAGTGAGAGATGCTTCCATGGTGGGCACGAACGAGCGGTGCCTCGGCGAGCTCGTTCAGACGCTGAGACAGTCGTTCCGCGAGACCGCGACTATTGACGAAGACGATCGTGGCGCTATGTCGCTGCACGAGCTCGAGAAGCTCGGGGTAGATCATCGACCAAACGGAGCCGGGCTCCCGCGCGGACGGCATTTCTGAGCCTTTCGCCGTACCGCCCAAATCGGGGTCTCTCCGGGGTACGTTCTCCATATCTGGAACCGGGACGCGGATCTCGAGCTCGACGTGAGCGGGCTCGCTCGCGTCGACGATCTTGACTCCGCGATCTCCCCCGAGAAAACGGGCGACGTCGCTCGAGGGCCGAACCGTCGCCGACAGGCCGATGCGCTGGGGATCCTTTTCGGCGAGCTCCGAGAGCCGTTCTAGCGAGAGCGCGAGGTGGACGCCCCTCTTCACGGGAGCAAGTGAATGGATCTCGTCCACGATGACCGTTTCGACGGTTCGCAGGGTCGTCGCCGCCTGGGAGCCGAGAATCAGATAGAGCGATTCCGGAGTCGTCACCAGAATGTCAGCGGGGGTTTTGAGCTGTCGTCGCCTTTCTCTGGAGGACGTGTCCCCCGTGCGGATGTCGACGCCCAGTTCCCTGAGCACGAGGCCCTCGGACTCCGCGTGGCGCCGGATTCCGGTGAGGGGTGCCCGGAGATTTCTTTCGATATCGTAGGCGAGCGCCTTGAGAGGGGAGATGTAGAGAATACGGACGCCGGGCGCTGAGTCGGGCGCGAGGCGCGTTAGCTCGTCGATCGCCCAAAGAAAGGCCGCGAGGGTCTTCCCGCTGCCAGTCGGGGAGAGCAGGAGGGAGTGCTCGCCTCGCGCGAGGTGAGGCCAGCCCTCGCGCTGCACCCGGGTCGGTTCGGAGAAGTTGGCCTCGAACCAGCGGCGGACGAACGGTTGGAAGAGCTCCATCAGCGTAATACGACTTGGCGAATTGTACGGCGGGCGGTCAGAGGATTAAACTTGGAGTTTGGGCTTCGAAAGCACCACCTCAAGGAAATGTCATGATCAGCGTCAGTGCAAAAGACAAAGCGCGGAAGCTCGATGAAATTCTGCTCCACCTTCAAGAGAAAGGCGAGGCTAGTGACTGGCAGCTTCTGTCGTCCTTCGCGAGGGTCGTCTTCGGATCGTTGCCCGGGTGGATGGCCCAAGGTCTGGACTCCTCCAATCTGGCGGACCGTCTCTGGGACAACTATCACTTTTTCGTAAAGGAGCTTCCGCCCCCGACTCAGCTGTACCGAGGGCTCCCCGGTTTGCACGTCGTCGTGCGGAACTCCGTGGCGGACGAATCGCTCCATACCGTGCGCGGCAAGACGATTCCGATGGACACGACGATCGTCGAGGTCCATACGCCGGACGCCCCCTTCATCTTCGGCAGCCTCAAGAACTATTTCCGCAAGGCGGGACTCCGCGTGTTCTCCGCGATTCATCCGATCCTCTCGGTGCGTCGGCAATGGGAACGGGTCGTCTGGATCGGCGATGCCCACGACGAGGGCGACAAGGAACTGCTTTGCCGGTTTCGGATCGAATACATCGAATCCAAGGATCGCCTGCGACGGGTCCAGCACGAGATTTTCTGCGTGCTGAAGTGTCTCTTCCTTGCCCTCGAGGACTTCGAGGAGATGACTAGGTCCGTCAAGGCCGTGACGCCCAGGTTGTCGTCGACCAATACCGCAGACCTCGAAGCGGCGCGCTCGTTCCTCGACTGGCTCACCGATGAGAACTACATTTTCATGGGCATCGCCAGCTATCGCAGGGGTCCAGATGGGGCTCCGGATCGCCTGCCCGACAGCGCGCTCGGCGCGTTCCGCGATCCGGCGCTCCTTCCGGTCGTGTTTCCAGGCTTGCTCGAGGAGGTCGAGCGTCGTTTGGTCCCAACGGTCGACGACAAACGCATCGTCGACATTGATTACTGCAGCAACGCTTCCGCCATCTACCACCTCGAGCCCATCGACGACATCGTGATCCGACACTTCGACGACGAGGGGGATCTGAAGCAGGAGACACTACTTCTCGGCCGGTTCTCACAGGGCTCTTTCTCCCAGCGGGCCGCGGACGTGCCCCTGCTCCGGGAAAAGCAGCGCTGGCTCATCGAGCACAGCGGTGCCGCGCCGATGTCCTTCGCCTTCCGTCAAGTCCGGGCGCTCTTCAACCGCTTTCCCCGTCGCGAGCTCTTCTACGCTCCCTCCGAGGAGCTGAAGCCCTTCATCGACCGTATCGTCCATATGACGGGCGACGACGAAATGGCGATACACCATCGTCTCGGACCCGGATACGCAGCAATCTACGTTGCCTTTGCGCGTATTCGCTACTCGTACCAGTTCGAGAAAGACATGCGACGCGCTCTCACGGAGAAGTTCGGTCCCGTCACCTTCACTACCTCGGCGGATGCCAGCGCTGCCCAGGTCCTGATTTTCTATCTCGATCTCGAACGTCTCGAGCACCCCATCGACGAGGACGACGTGAGGCAGCTCGCGGAATCTCTGATTACGACCTGGTCGGACGCTGTTTCCAGCGCGCTGACGGACCATTTCGGCGAGCGAGAGGGACGAAGGCTCTTCTTGCGCTGGGTGACTTCCCAGACGAGGAGTGGAATCTATCGCGAGTCCACCTCGCCTGAGGAAGTCCCCTTCGACCTCGAGCACCTGGAGGTGCTGGAAGCGCGGCTGGCGTTGGACGTCGTGCGTCGAGGTCCGGAGCACGCGACCTTGAAGATCTACTCGCCCAAGCTGCTGAGTTTCATCGAGACCTTGACCACTTTGAGAAACCTCGGGCTCGGCGTGACGGGGGAGCTCCATATCCCCATCCAGCTACCCGACGGGCACCGCGCGAATATGTACCGCTACGAGATTGAGGATAGCGCGGAGCGCATTGCCGCGCTCGAGGAAGGCAAGGAACGTATCGCAGATGCCATCCGTGCGGTCGACGAGGAGCGAGGAAGCGATGGCCCGCTCAATCGCCTGATCGTCACGGCGGGCCTCACGTGGCGAGAGGTCGAGGTACTGCGCACGTTCCGGAATCATCTGCAGCAGCTCCGTCCCCACTACAACGTCGAGACGGTAAATGGGGTCATCCTCCAGAACGCCAAGGTCGCGACCGCTCTGTTCCGGGGGTTCGAGGCCAAGTTCGATCCCGAACTGGATTCCGGGCGCGACGAACGAGAGCGTCGGGTTCTGGAGGAGCTCGAGAACGCCCTCGGAGCCGTTCGAAGTCTCGTGGACGACGAGGTGCTCCGAGCGCTCGCCAACCTAATCGGAGCGACGGTGAGAACCAACGTCTACCAGAGCCCCGAGCGTCCGGTCGTATCGATGAAAATCGAGAGTGCGCGCGTCGAGAGCATGCCCTCGCCGCGGCCCATGTTCGAGATCTACGTACATTCGCCTCGGCTCGAGGGTGTTCACCTTCGTGGCGGTCGCGTCGCACGGGGAGGCATCCGGTGGAGCGATCGACACGACGATTTCCGCACCGAGATCCTCGGGTTGATGAAGACCCAAACGCTGAAGAACTCGATCATCATCCCGGTGGGCTCGAAGGGAGGCTTCGTCCTCAAGGGGGAGCTGCCGCCACGCCCGGCGCTCGACGCCCACCTCGCCGAGCGTTATCGCGAGTTCATTTCCGGCCTGCTGGACGTGACCGACAACATGGTGGACGGGGAAGTGCTCCATCCGCCCGAGGTCACGCGGCACGACGATGACGACCCTTACCTCGTCGTCGCCGCCGACAAGGGGACGGCGCACCTTTCGGATACGGCCAATGCCGTTGCCAAGCACTACGGGTTCTGGCTCGGTGACGCTTTCGCCTCTGGCGGGAGCGTCGGATACGACCACAAGAAAGTCGGGATCACCGCCCGGGGAGCTTGGGAGTGTATCAAGCATCATTTCAGAACCATCGGTATCGATGTCACGAAGGACCCGTTCACGGTGGTAGGCATCGGGGATATGGGCGGGGACGTCTTCGGGAACGGGATGCTGCGCTCACGCTCCACCCGTCTCGTCGCGGCATTCAACCACCTGCACATCTTCATCGACCCCAATCCGGACCCTGAAGCGAGCTTTGCCGAGAGGCAGCGCCTGTTCAGGCTGCCGCGCTCGAGCTGGCTCGATTACGATACGTCCATCATCAGTCGTGGCGGCGGCGTCTACGAGCGCTCCACAAAGAGTATTCACGTGACGCCGGAAGCGCGGGCTCTGTTCGACATCGAAGAGAGCAAGGTGAGCGGCGAGGAGATGATTCGTCGCATGTTGAAGGCCAAAGTCGACCTTCTCTACAACGGTGGTATCGGGACCTACGTGAAGGCTTCGAGTGAGGAGAACATGGACGTGGGGGACCGCGCCAACGATCGCCTGCGCGTGGATGCAGACGAGCTTCGAGCGCGGATCGTTGGAGAGGGTGGCAACCTCGGCCTTACTCAAAAGGCCCGCCTCGAGTATTGGGCCGCCGGAGGTCTCATCAACACCGACGCGGTCGACAATTCAGGCGGCGTCGACATGTCTGACCACGAAGTCAATCTGAAGATCCTGATGGACATGCTCGTGAAAAAAGGAGCGCTCGAGAACCGCGAGGAGCGTAACCGGATCTTGCTGGAGATGACGGAAGACGTCGCGACCCTCGTTCTCGCCGACAATGATGCCCAGGCTCTCGCGCTGACGCTCGACGGAATGAGGAGCCAGGCTCGCTACGACGAGCTCGTGGCGCTCGTCTACGAGCTCATCACCAGTGAGATCATGAGTCGCGCAGATGACGACGTCCCCTCGCGCAAGGAGCTTCTCGAAAGCCCGCATCGCGAGCGGGGCCTTCCGAGACCGCTGCTTGCCCTCGTACTTGGTCATGTGAAGATTTGGGCGTTCAGGGAGCTCTTGGAGACGGATTTCCCCGATAGCGGTGAAGCCACCTTGTTTCTCGAGAATTACTTTCCCGCTCGGTTACGGGAGGCTTTTGCCGAATCCTTCGTCGAGCATCCTCTGAAGCGGGAGATCATCGCGACCGCGGCCGTGAACGATCTCGTGAACCACGCGGGTGTAGACTTCATTTCACGTTTGATGAAATCAACCGGTGCCGGGATCGGTGGCTTGATGAGGGCCTACGTTCGTTGTGCGCGGCACGCAGAGGCAGAGGACGTGCGTGAGGCGATTCTGTCATCGGACCGGGAAGTGTCAGAAAAACATCAAGCTCTCCTCGAGCTCGAAGACGCGCTCGAGTCGTCGACGAGGGCGGCTCTCGACGGAAGCGGCTCCGATCCGGCGGAAGCGGTGGCGGGCGTTAGAAAGAGCTTCGGCCTCCAATCTCGCGACGTATCGGAGGCGTAAGAAACGCCTCTGCCGGCGGCACGCGAAAAAAAATCTATCGGCTGAGCTCTTTTCCAAGCTATCGGAGATGCGGGGGAAACCGGCGCGATCCCGGGCGATTTCTCGGGGGTTCCCACCACCGTTAGAAACGAAACAGGTACACCGAAGTGAAACATAGGGACTTAAGTGACGTGGATCACATCGTCGCGCCGGCTGTCAAAGCTCGACGCCCGTTCCAGTTTGGAGCAGAGAAGGTATGTCCCCACGAATAAAAAACGAAAGACCGTAGGCAAAAAACCGCACTTCGGGTTTTTGTGAAACATGTAAGTCTATATGTCCATGGGGGATACCGAAATCTTTGCTTGACAAGTATGGGGAAAAATCGTATTTTGAACCTACCCAATCCTCCTACGATGTAGATCACAAAAGGCCAGAGACGCTCCCCACGTCAGTGGCCGATGCGGAGGGGCGAGATGAACATCCAGGAGTCCCAGCGAGCTGGGGAGCCCGAGAAGACTTCATCACCGAGCCGTGGTCCTTTGCGGGTCGTCTGTTTTTCGACCTATGTGACCGATCCGGACTCCCGGACCACGCGACACTTCGACGTGCGCAATTTTCTGCTCGCGCTTCGGGGAGAGAAGATCGAGGGCGAATCGACGGTTCCCGTGGGGGAAGACGTGCGCCGGCTCACGAGCGCAAACGCGGACGACTCGATTGACTGGTTCGGGGAGATGGTCGTTGCCTACCTGGATTCGAATCGTCTCTTTCCTCCATTCGTTCTCCTACCAGTACCTACTTCCAAAGCCACGCTCCACTCCAGTGCCGGTCCATGGACCTCCCTGCTCGCGATCTCGATTGTGTCGAACGGGCTGGAGGATGCGGAGATCCTCGACGCTCTGCGCTGGCGGAACGAAGTGCCGCCGCCGAGCCAGCGGACCGCTTCGGTCGCCGAGCTATACGACAACCTCGCAGTGACCAGGCGTCTGGATCCCGATGTGCCAGTCGTGCTCGTCGATTATCTGTTCTCTTCGAGTGCGACACTAAGAGCCTGTGCCGCCATCCTCGGTCAACAGGGAGTGAGAGTATCGCTCGCGCTGTGTGCCGGGCGGACGGCCACCAAGGCGGCCCACGATCCCTTCACCGTAGTCGCAGGAGATCTGTCCGAGTTCCAGCCGGGACATTAATTAGGGGAATTATATACTTGACGATCCTAAAGTCGGCCTTGGCTATGGAATCGGCTAATCTCACCGAGGTTGTGAACGTGTAGGAGCTTGTTCTTTCCTGCCTGACTTTTGAGCCACATTTCAGCCCCTTTGCTGTATCCGCCTCCGTCCAAAACGATGATGGTGTTGAACTCGTTCAACTGGATCGACAAGACCTCGAACGGGTACTTTTCCTCCACACTGCCTGGGGACGCCTGCCACTTGCATTGAATGACCAGGCAATCCGGCCATCGTTGCGGATGGTACAGGATGAAATCGACACGCCTGTTTTTGCCATAGATGTCGCGCCCGACGGAGCATTGTTCGGCGAAGATCGGCTGCCTCAACTCACGCATGGCAAAGAACCGCCCACTCGAAACGCGTTCGTATTCCTCGGACAGAAGATCGCTGACCGCGTTCTCTAATCGACGCCCGCGCTTGTTAGCCCTTGACCCTTTACTCATAGCTAGTGATGATCAACTCGGACACAGGTCCGCGTTTACTAGCCTGGCTGTTAATAAGCCGAGGAGCGACTGTTTCATGCAGGATGGTCTTTCCTCCTCGGTAGAGGCGCCGGATAAGCGACGTATCCGAATTACTCAACATGACGTTGGCTCCCATGTTGATCCAACCGTTGATTGCATCACGTAGACGCTCCTGATCCTCGGGCGTGAACCCACCAGCTTGGTATCCTGTAAAAGTTTCGTGGTAGGGCGGGTCACAATAGACGAAATCGTTCGCATTCGGATGAACGGCCTTCACGAAGTCACCGACTTGTATCGTGGCTTTCGCCAGCACCTTGCTCGCCGTCCGTAATTTATCGGCGTTGCATATATCTGGATTCTTATAGCGTCCCTTTGGAACATTGAACTTGCCAGCTTTGTTCACGCGGTAGAGTCCGTTGTAGCAAGTTTTGTTCAGATAGATGAAGCGAGCCGCAATTCCGATCGAGGTGTCGGGCTCTTGTGCACGAACTTGAAGGTAATGCTTTTCGTTCCTATGTCCTCGCTCGTGAGCTTTCAACGCTTCGATCAACTCATCAACTCGGTCTTTTACTACTTGGTAGGTGAGGACCAATTCCTCATTCAGGTCGGATAGGACAGCTCTATCAATCCGATCCGCCATCGTAAAAAAGACGGCACCGCCGCCAACAAACGGTTCCCAATAGGTGCTCACACGCTCAGGAAAATACTTGGCAATCTCTGGGATTAAGGTTCTTTTTCCACCGGCCCACTTAACGAAAGGCATGGCCGGGGCCTTATCAAGATAAGGGCGCTTCGTGCGCTGAAGCACACGTTTAAGCTCACGATTGAACTGCACGATGTTACTCATGAGATCAACCCTTTGTACGTCATCCGACTAGAAAGGCCATTCTCAATCAGGTGGGCTACACGGGCTGCTCGCCCCATATCCTTGTTGTTCATACGGAAGGCGCATCCGTCAAGGTAACGCTGCGTGTGCTTCTTGCTCCACCAGTGGTGGATCCCGATGTACGCGCGCTTTACGAGAGCCCAAAATGACTCGATGCTGTTCGTATGAGCTTCGCCACGAACATACTCGCCACGGCTATGAGTCACACGCTCCAACGAATAGAAGCTGTCGAGAACCGAGTAACCTCGGTGCTCGTCTGCTTTGATCTTAGAGCCAAGAGCAACATGCCGGAGCGTGTGTGGCACTATGTTTGCGGCATTGGCGCCTTTCACGTGGAATGCCTTCGCCTTCCCGCCTCGCTCCCTCATGCCAAAAACGACCGCTTTGGTCTTGGTGCTACGGCCCTGCGTTCCTCGCGTGCGCTTGCGGGCGTGCTTGTTTTTCTCCTTGCCGCCGATGTAGGTCTCATCCAATTCTACGATTCCGCCGAGCATCCCTGAATCGTCGTTTCCGGCCGCATTGCGGATGCGCTGAAGCATATACCAGGCCGTTTTCTGCGTCACCCCGATATCCTTCGCTAGCTGGAGGCTAGAAATGCCCTTAGAGTGACAAGTATCGAGCCAGATCGCCGCGAACCATTTAGGCAGCAATTTGATCGGCGTGTCAGCGAACATGGTTCCAGCGATGATGCGGAAGACGCGTCGACAATCGCCGCACTTGTGCCGCCGTCCGTCGGAGAAGTGATAGATTCGCTCGTAACCACCGCAGAGTGGGCAATACGGGCCTTCCGTCCAACGCAGCCTTTCGAGCTGCTTTAGGCAGGCAGCGACAGTTCCGAACCTTTGTGTGAAGTCTAGTAGGCTGTCCATGACGGTCTCCTTATATAAGTATAATATACACCTATTCTGGGATCGTCAAGTATATAATCCCCTAACAGAAAGCTCAAGTCGCCTGAAGCACGGGATTCCGCCGCCGCGACAACTTGTGGGCAGCGACGCGTGCCGCGATCCAGCGGGTGAGATTAAGGAGGACCCTCATCGCGCTCGCAGGACGGGGGAGTGTTCGGAGTGCACGCCGCAACCGGAACTCACTGTGAACCAACTTATAGAGAGCGCGATAAAAATCGGGGGTGAAGGTTCCGCGAAACATCATGTCGAGATCATCGCTGTGGACCCAGTTGGACTTCTGTGCGAGGTCCTGCTGCACACGGGTGTAGAAAGGTGTTCCCGGCAGCGGGTAGCTTACCGAGATACCGATATCGTCCGGCCGGGCATTGCGGACCATCGCCATCGTTGCTTCGATATCGCTCCAATCCTCACCGGGATAGCCGAATTGCAGAAAGAACGAAACTCGAATTCCTTGAGCCTTCAGGCACGTCGCGGCATGAAAAATCTGGTCGACGCGAATCCCTTTTTCCATCGCGTCCAGGACTCTTTGGGAGCCGCTCTCCGCGCCGAGCCAGACGTTCTCACAGCCGGCCCGTCGAAGTGCCGCCGCGACGCGATCGTCGATCAGATCGGCGCGAGCCTGGATCGTGAACGGCGTGATCGAGTCCCGTGATTCGACCTCGTCGGCGAAATCCTCGACCCATCCCGGCTTGAGGCCGAAAATGTCGTCGGCGAACCAGATATGCTCCGGGCGCGCAAGATTCCGGAGCCAATCGAGCTCCTTCGCGACGTTCGCCGGTGTTCGCACGGCGTAACGTTGTCCGTAGATGGGCTTCGCGCACCAGTTACAGTGGTACGGGCATCCACGGGTCGTGACCATGTTGACGGAGAAGCCGTCGTGCCGCTCGTGCCAGGCGTCCCGGTATCGCCCAATATCCACGAGATCCCAAGCTGGGAACGGAAGCTCGTCGAGATCCCGGACAAACGCTCTCGGCTTCGTACGCACGAGCTCGCGATCGGCGACGAACGCGAGCCCCGCGACGCTTCGCAGCCCTTTCGAGCTTCCACCGGCTAGCTCTCGCACGAGCTCGGCGAGCGTCTCCTCGCCCTCGCCGAGGATCGCGACATCGGCGGGTCCTTCCAGATAATCCTCGACATGATCCGCAACGTCGGAGCCATGGACCGCGACGAACGCCTGCCGCTGCTTGGCAAGGCGGGCTTTCTCCATCGCTCGGTCACGCATATTCGTGAGGCACATCTTCGAGAGATAGTTGAAGTCGTCTTCGTAAATCGCGACGACATCCGGCGCGAAGCGATCGAGATCGCGCCGGTACTCCTCGAGCCCCTGCGCCAGCATGGAATCCGAGAGCTCGACCTCGTGTCCGTCGAGGCGAAGCCGTGCTGCGGCGTAGAGCGTCCCGAGAGGCGGGTAGGGCTCGAGGTTGGTAGCTTGCTTGGGATCGAGCTCCAACTGATAGGAGGGCGAGAACAGGATCCTCATGTCCTCGGGCTATGGTACCACACGTTCGAAGCGGCGACCGAGTTTGCCCAAACGGTCCAGACGCCTGGCAAGTGCTTTCAGGTCGAACATGTGCGGCCGTTTGGCATTTATCGGAGTATCGATGAGCGGTTTCTCGAGCTGCGTTGCCCGGCACACAATCGACTAGCGGCGGAGCATGTGTACGGGGCTGCGTTCATCCTGCGGAAAATCGATGAACGTCGACGCGCGACGCCGTCCGAAACCTCATCATGACGAAGTCGGCGGCAAAGCTTCTTGATTATTGGCACATAACCACGCGCGTAGAGCTGTTTTGCTTCCACAAATTAAGCCGGAGGCCCTAGTTTCCAAGTTTTGGCTTCTCGAATCAGAAGAAGTAGCTCGCCAGGACCGATTCAATGGCGCACGGTATAGCTCAGAGGGAAATCATCATTCCTCTCCTGAACGAAGAAAGGTCTCTCGCTGAGGGATATCCTTACGCCTTCCGAGGTGACGTCATACAACCACTGGAAACCGTCACAGACGTCCGATTCACGCGGAGAAAGCTTCTCGGCCGACAATTGGCCAGGCGATTCGGTACGTAGCGCCTTCAGCTCCAACACTTGCAGAGCCAACTCGGCATTCAGGTCCGCGCGTGTTGCCTCGTTACTCCATAGACGGGGTAGGCCGATCCCGGGAAAGACGTTCCATTTTGCCCCGTACGGCATGTCTCCAAAAGCTCGAGCTCTGGGTCGACACCAGTTTCGTGTCCCTCGGAGGCTACCGTTGTGAAGCTGCATGCCAGTGCCTTCGGTGATCCACGTCCTTCCCGCCTCCGACGTGGCCGCGGCGCAAAGACGAACATAAGAATCGAGCGCCAAAGCCAAGGGTTTACACGGCCATCCGTACCACCACGCGTCGTCGTCGCGTCCCCGGAGCTCCTCGCAAAGGTGCTCTCCCCGAAGCTGCAGAAACATCCACAGCTTCTGCTGATAAGAATCGACAACCCTATCTCGGTAGCTGTGAGAGCTAACTCTTTGGAACCACTCGTCGCCGACGAGTCCGATACTCCGCACGACGCGGAGCTGCTTTTCGATCATTTGGATGGAGACCAAAATCATCAGTGTCTCGGGGCGGTCACTCAGCGTCTCGTTGAGTCGGAAAGCTGCTTCCAACGTACGGACAGATTCCCCCGTCCTTCCGGCACCGGCGTGGTCCAGCGTCCGCACGAGCAGAATCCAGTTGAGGAGGCCAAGCCCGTACGACGATGGCATCGGGGCGGCGTAAAGCTTATCCAGGTCGCGCTCCCAGACGACGGGCTCGCTTCCGAGAAGCACGTCTTCGATCTCACGAATCGTCACCGCATACTGTTCGAGGAAAAGCCTCACGTCTGCCGGCGGTGGCTCCCAGCTATCCTCGCCAACGAACAGCCACCTCCGCATCGAGAAGAGGCGATCGCAGGCAGCTTCCTCGCGTGGGTTTCGCCCGGAACCGTACGGCGAGAGTTGGATGCCCACGCGGCTGGCCAGGACCTCCAACTTCATGGCACGATCGCTGATTTCCGTTGGTGGAAAACGTTCGATGAAAGCTTCCATCGAAAGCCCCATCTCCTCCCAGGCCAGACGTTCGGAGGCGTTCCTGTGAGAGGCGTAGATACGTAGCCGCGTCGCGCTTCTCGTGGCTTACTCCCCCGGCTGGATTAATAATGATGAGGCACAGGTATCAAATTTTGAGAGGGGCAGGCTCCGCACCTGTAGCTAAAATCCTATACTCCTGTCGACCTCGTGCCACCGTAAACAGCTATTAATCAACGCTTTCTCCAAGCGAGCTTCGTAGGCATCCGTTTTGCATCTATCAGGCCGGGTCTATGTCGCATTGTTTCCACGTGCGGACGCTGCTGCGGTTGCTCAAGGGGATCGACAGCCTCCCGCAAGGTGCGACCGGTGCGCTCGTCTTCACCAGCAGGGACACTCCTCAGGGCACGGTCCTCATCGAGGACAATCGTGTGTGCTGGGCAGCCGCCTCGAACATGGAGCGCCGTTTGACGGACATCCTCCGCCGCCAGACGGATCCGCCTTTGCGGGTGGACGACTTCGAAGCAATCTACGAGGAGTGCCACCAAAACAAGATTCCTCTTGGGGAAACGTTGTTGAAGCGGCAGATAGTCACGTCGGACGGATTGTGGCGGGCAATTCGACAGCATACCGCCGAGGCCATTGCGATGCTTTCCACCACGGAGAAGAAGCTGACCCCGGTGTGGGCCTCCAACCGAGCGCGGCGATACGACGCGCAGTTCATATTCTCGACCGCCGAGATCCTGAGCTCCATCGGTGCCTTTGGCAACGAGGGGGAGGCCGCAGAAGCGACAAGAATCCTCAACCAGATCACACCCGGGAACACCGTGGGTGTCGCCTACCTCATGGAGGGCCCGGGACTTCCTATTGCTCAAGTCTCTGCCGATAGCTGGAAATGCCAAGCCCTCGTCGACCTCGGCGAATGGGCTCGCGTCGCGGCTGACCGGAAAGACGGCGAGGCGGAAACGCTGATCCGGTCGGGTGCGGGTACCGCCATCAAGCGGGCATTTCACGGAGCCGAGATCATTTACGTTCGCTGGTCGGCTCGCGCCGGCGAACAAGAGCCTTCCGAGATAGCCATCTCGATGAGTGTGAGCTGACCGCATCCATTTCTGAGGTACTGTCAAGTGCCCAAAACCGTCCAGACGCCTGGCAGGCGCTTGGTTGTTCGTTTCTTCCTTGGATCCGCCGCTCCCTCCGCCATGTGGGAGGGAAGACATGATCTATTAGTAATCCACGCTTAGCCGGAAACCGACTCGATGGGTTTCCGCGATCTCGAGAAGCTCCGAGAGCGAGTCGAGCTCTTCGAGGACGGCCTCCGGGTCCATAACCTCGTCGTGGTTGTCTTTCAGGTAGTCGCGAACCGCGATCACGACTTTGCGCGCGTCCGCTGGCGGGAACCAGCGACCCGACTGGCTTCCGGTGGTCGGTGCATCGAACTTCATGTCGTCCGCGAGGGCTTCCGCCTGCTCGTGGCTGAAGGCGACGAACTCGCCCAGCCCTCTGAGGTCGAGGTCGTGGGCAATGGAGTCGAGCGCGTGGCGCTCGGAGGCGAGTATTCTCCCCTGGAAGCGCTCGGGCTCTACACCGGGAATGTCTCTCTCGAGGACGAAGGCCAATCCCAAACCCATCCCGATACTATACTCCGGCGAACACAGGGACACCATGCTGCGCGGATTGTATCCTGCCGAAGATCGCAGGCGCGGTGCGAAAGTGATGCTCGAGCCTGCGTCCGACCGCTCAGCGGCGGCGTCGGCGGCGGCCGATGGCGCCGATCATCGCCACGGCGGCGAGCAGCATCAGCGTTCCGCTCGCGGGCTCGGGCATGAACTGCCGCTCGCCGAAAACGAAGATAAAGTCCTGGCAGCAGCGCCGGTTGTTGTTCTGGTCGTGGTGAAGGGGCAGCGCCGGTTCAATGAAAGGCTCGAGCCAACCCGCGGCGCCCAGCCTGTCGTCCCCGCCATCCAGGCGCCAGCCGTACTGTATGAAGAACGGCTTCCGAGCGGGAGGGTTGGGATACTCGTCCCAATCCCTCGGTCCATCGTATTCGGGATTCAAACTTTGAGGACTGAGACTGAATCCCGACATCTCGAAGTAGATGCGAGCGACGTCCTCGCTGAAGCCCGAGCTCGTCTCGTCGTTGGAGTCGTTGTCGCCGTCTTCGCCGTTCGCGAGGAGGTCGGCGATCATATCGTCGAACGTCTTATCGTCATCGTTCCCGCCGTACCAGGGCGTGCCACCGTCCGTCAGGAGAACGTCGTCGAAGGTGGACGTCATATCCATCCTGATCTCGATGTCCCACACGTCGTCGCCCGCCTCATAACTGTCCATTATTCCGGACTCGTTGTGGGTCACGGAACCGTGGATGGTCGCCGTAGTGCCCCCGGGCTCGAAGCTGAAGAAGAGGTCTGTGTGGTTCGCGTTGAAGGTATTGACCTGTCTGTTGTCCTGTTCCCAGATGTCGAGCCGAAGTACGTAGCCACCCGAATCGACGGTTTCCGAACCCGAGATTTGGCCACCATCGGGGTGGTTGTTAATGCGGTAGGTGATAGTCGCTTCCGCCGACTGGATGGAAAAGACGGCGGCTGTTGTGAAAGAGAAAAGAATAATTGCGGCGCGTTTCATGCTAAGAAATCCCTCCAGGCACCAACCCAAAACCAACAATACGTAAGGCAAACTCCGTGCCACCATTGGACAAAGGGTAGGCCGTATAAGTTATTGGTATTGAAGAACTTAACCAGGGATCTTTCCGAACGCCGCTGCGCCGTTGATTGGAAATCCGACACCTCGACTGCCAGGATTCTTTGAACTACAGTTGAATCAGTAGCTTAGCTGGCAGCTACCTTGTGTAACGAATCCCGACAGATTCAGGGCCGGATCGCGGTCAAGCCTACGAAAGCGCCGCCGTTCTTTCGGCACAGAACCCGCATCAGGGTCGCGAAGCGCACGCCGGTGTGCTCCCGAAATCCGATACGGGAGAACATGACGGGAAAGCCGATGGAGTGGATGCGGACGAGCCGGTTGCCATCGGCGTCCTCGCGGTTGATGCGATCGACCGTCTCGACGACGTCGTCAGCGGACCTTCCCGTGAACTCGTCGCCGAAGACGTAGAGGCTAATCTTCTTGTCCGGTGCGGCGAAGGTGCGGATGGCGCGGGTGATCCCCTCCACCGGGCTCGAGTTACTGAAAGGAGCCCAGGCCCTGAGCCGATCGAGAATGACACGTCGGCGACCTGGAGTATCGGGAATCCACTTGCCGGAGTAGGTCCGAAACATGTAGTTACCCATGTCGTTCATGACCTGGATCCCTTTCACCTTCGGATAAACGTCGAGCACCTCCTCCATCTTCTTGATCACGAGCGGCCAGGCGTAGTTGTGCATGCTGCCCGACGTGTCGATGATGAAGATGATGTACTCGCTGTCGACGGGAATACCGCCGATGGTGGCGTCGGTGCGCTGCCTTCGAAACTGTCGTCCGAGCAGCCTCTGCATTTCTTCGGTGAGCTCTTGCTGAGCCGCGAGCAAACGGCCCTCCACGATGTCGTTCACGTCTGAGAGCTGCTCGGTGGCGGCGAACTCCCCTTGGATTTTGGAGAGATCGCCT
Source organism: Candidatus Marinacidobacterales bacterium (assembly GCA_965247365.1). Classification (GTDB taxonomy): domain Bacteria; phylum Acidobacteriota; class Vicinamibacteria; order Marinacidobacterales; family SMYC01; genus CBDFHB01. The sequence goes on along the minus strand of CBDFHB010000002.1, from coordinate 4,313,259 downwards.
CGCAGCCGCGCGATGTTTTCTCGCTCCTTGGAAAGCTGTTCGACACGAGACTTCAAATCGCGCTCGAAAACGTTGGTCTCGCCACGGATCTCATAAAGCTCCTCCTGGAGCCTTGCCACGAGGCCCTCGAGGTCGGTGCGGATCGCTTCGAGAGCTCTCGGCTCGCCGATTTTCGTGAGAACGAGCAGCAGGATGATGGCACCGAAGCCGCAACAAATGACGTCGAGGAACGACAAGCTGAATCCGTCGAACCTTCGTCGCTGAGCCCTCGTTTTTCGCATCGTCTTCGGTTCTAAGGCCAATCCTTGGAGGGGCTCACGTAGGCTCCGCCCGAGGCGAGCGCGAGCTTCCAATAGGCGGCGCCCGCCATCGGGTCGCCCTCCATGGGGAACAGGATGATATTGATCGGAACGCTCATTCCGATCTCTTTCACAGCCTCTTCGAACAACTTCAATCGGTCTTTGCCGGAGATCGTGGCCCTCCTGGGAGCTCTGGCTCCGCGGGTCGGCAACCCGTCGACGAGGAGATAGACGTTGTCGGGAGCGGGGCGCATCTGGCGTATCACCCGAAACGCCGCGTAGAGGCTCGTGCCATCCCTGGGTACGACGCCGCGCAGCCGCTGCACCGCTTCCTCCAGGACCTCGCGATCTCCGCCGTCGAGCCACTCGCCGCCCGCGCCCGGCATGACCGATGCCGCTTCGGTGTCAAAGGTATAGATCTGGAATCGACTATCGGTAGGGATTTGCGTCGTCAGCCAATCGACCGTCGATACGGCCTGGCGCCACTTGTCGGAGCGCAGTTTGACCTCGTCGGACATGTTGCGGCGACGGATGACGCTCACGATGGTGTCGCCCAGCATGCTTGCCGACGCGTCCGTGAGGATCAGGATACGCCGTCCGCCCACTTTCAGTCCCGTCAGGTATTGCCGATCCCCATCACCGACGAAGGTACGCAAGCGGTCGCCCGGCGTCTCTTCTGCGGGCGCGGCGGCGGAAAGGCGTTTGACCTCCTCCTCGAGGGATTTGAGATCCGCCTTTAGCTTGTTGACATGCTCTTTCGTCGCGAGGGTCGTGTTCTCGTAGGTGGCGAGCTCCTCTTGAACGATCGTGAGCGTTTCGATGAGGCGCCGCGACAGGCCGGTCGCGATCACCTTCTCGTGGTCGATCTCTCGAAGCGAGTTCTTGAGCTCCACGAGCCTCTGATATCCCTCGAGAACCTCGACCTCGAGCTTGTCGACCTCGCCGTGGAGCTCCGCGGTCATCCGGCCGGAGGTCCGGCCGAAGCTCGCGTTGATGATCATGTAGAAGAGGACGACGGCGCCGAAACCGCACGTCATTGCGTCCAGGAACGAGAGGCTGAAGACGTTCAGCTCACGGCGAGAGCGGGCCATCAGCTCGCAACCTCGATGAGCTGGAGCTCGACGCCCGGAGTCCCGAGGCGAAGCCGATCCCCGACGGAGAGGGGTGCCTTGTTACGGACCCGGAGGTCGTTCAGGAACGAACCGTACTTGCTGTGATCCTCGACGACGATCCTGCCATCGAGCCGATAGAGGCTGCAGTGATAGCGCGAGATGCCCGCCGTGGCGCCGTCGAGGTTGAGACCGCGGCGATCCGAGGGGATCGAAACGCCGAGAAGGAAGGGCTCGGGATCGATGGGATGGGCCACGCCGTCGTAGAGAACGTGGGTGGGGGAGCGACGTGGTGCTGCACCCTCCGGCTCGATCACTGGTATGAGAGATAGCTCCGATCGGTCCGAGTCGGCCGCAAGAGAGAGGCTCGTCAGGAACGTCAATCCGTCCTGCTCGTTGGAGGAGGGAACTGAGGCTTGGTACTTCAGCGCGCCGGCCGCAGCCGCCGTGAGAGGCAGCTCGACCACACGTGAAGAAACGTCCCGCGAGAGCCTTTCGCAGAGACCGGGCAGGCTCGCGAGCCGGTGAGAAACGAGGAGCGTCGAGGGACCCTCGGCGTTTGTGGCGGTGGCGGCAAGCGAAACGACCGGATCGTAATAGGGCTGAGCGCAACGCGTCACGTCGTCGCGAGCCAGCTCGACCTCGTGGCGTTTGCCTCCCGAGTCCATCCCGATGGTCACGACTGGCGCATCGGCAAGGGAGCCGATCCAACCCGGGAGCGCGTCGTAGAGGCACTGCTCCGTCTCGGCGGTATGCAGCGGGTCGAAGCGGGTTTGCTGCACGAAGCTCTGGGCGATCAGCGTCACCCAGGCATCACGAAGAGCTACCGCCCCTACCCGATCGCTCGTCTCGACCGCTTCCCGCACGAGCTGTTTGTCGCGCAGGATCTGGGAGGCGGCGGCTCGGTGCAAGTGCAGGTCGAGGTGAATCGTGGAGCGGGATTCCGGGGCGTTCGCTGCTGCGGCGAGCGCGGAGTCGAAGAGCCCCGAAACCGACATGCCGATGGTTCGTGCCATTCCCAGAATGAGGCCGAGCTGCTCGAGAGAGTAGAAGCCCGGCACCGTGAGCAGAGTCCGCTCCACGCCGCCGTGAAGGCGCTCCCAGAGCTCTTTCAAATGGGCGAAGGCGAGATCCGCCCGGCTCAGACGATGGGGGAAAGGACTCGAGAGAGGTGTCGTCGAGAGCTCGTCCCAAAAGCGGGTGTGGGTGAAGCGAGGCTTCAATCTCGCCTTGCTCGCCGCACCGTATCCTGTGAGCGGGTGGCCGTCCTCGACGAGCGCGTAGCCGGGACTTTCCGGCGAAGCGAGGACATCGGGATGGTCGTCTCGCACGGCGACGATTCCCGCGTCGTTGAGCTCGAGGGCCAGTGTCGCCATCACGACCTTACGAAACGCGAAGATGTTGGATGAGGTGGCTGTCCAGGTAAGTCTCCGTATCCGATACGAGGCGTTCCTGCGATAGCTGGAGCTGGTGCAGGAGAAACATCAAGACGATGCTGATGAGAAGGGCGATGAAAGTCGAATTGAAGGCGACACCGAGGCTCTCGGTCACACCGGCGATATCCCCTTCCACCGCTTTGTGGGCCTGGCCCAAAGCCTCACCGATTCCACGAACCGTTCCGATGAACCCTATCGAGGGAATCGCCCAGGCGATATAACGGACCATGGAGAGCTCGGAGTCGAGCCGCTCCGACTCCGATTCACAGAGGCCGTGCGCCGTCGTAGAAACGTCCTGAATGTTGCGGGTCGCTGTGAATCGGTGCAGTGCAGCCAGGATCGATCGAGGCAGCAGGAGCCTTTGATCGGTCGTCGGCAATGACTCGATCTGTCGCGCGTACTCGCGCGCGTCTTCAGGAAGAATCTTCGTTCCCTCGCTCAAAGGTACGAGGTTTCGCTCGAGGAGCTTGTTCTCGCGGCTCGTCGTGACTCCCTTGTAGGTCATGATTGCCATCGCCCAGAGCATGAGCACGAAGCAGGCTTCCTGCTCGAAGTCTCGAACGATTACCCACACCGAGCGTTCTTGAACGTAGCTGGGGTCGGCTTCCATCAAGGCACGCTGCTCGCCAAAGATCGTTTCCGCCTTTGGTCGAACGACGAGAACGTAGAGAGCGTGCACGAAGATTATCGCGACGATCAGCGAGAGAGCCTGAAAGACGAATTCGATTGGATAGCTCTTTTTCATGAGGTTGACTCTAGATATCCACCGGGAAAGAGATTGCGCTGTCGGCTGGGACTTTCTCGGTGGGAACGAAGGGGGCGATCTCCTCTTCCTCTTGTTCTTGTTGCGGTTTCGGAGCGGAAGCTTTTGCCCAAACGGCGCCCCCAATGAGCGACGATCCCAGAATCGCGTAGAGAATCCATCTCATGCTGTCACTCCTTATAATCTCCACCTCACTCGAGGTAGCGCGCGATCCGGAATCCCAGGTCCGGACGCGGCTTGTTTCCATAGTCACGATAGCTCACGCGCAGCTCCGTAATCTTGCCGTGCATCCAGCTCGATCCACGGATGACGTGGAACTCGCCCTCTGAGGGCCCCAGGGGGTCGCGGGCCATCTCGGCCCCAGGCGGATAGATCGTGTAGTAGTCGTGAACCCACTCCGCCACGTTCCCGCCCAGGTTGAGGATCCCAAGGGCATTGGGCGCGAAGCTGTCGGCGGGCGCCGTCGCGATGAAGCCATCACTGTAGCTCGGGATCGTCTGCGGCACGAGGCCCTCGGCCGACGAGTCCGCATAGTTCCCGGAGCCGGCTGGGACGGGGAGCGTGTCTCCCCAAGTGTACTTGTTCGACACGCCAGCCGGGTAGCGCGCCGCACGCGCCCACTCGGTCTCGGTCGGAAGCCGGTAGCCGGTCCGCATGGGGTCCGCGGCCACGAGCTTTCCGGCGTGCATGACATAGGCGGGGGGAAGGGATTCCTGCTGACTGAGCCAGTTACAATAGGCCGCGGCCTGTTCCCAGGTGACGCGCACCGCAGGGTGGTGATCGATCTCGAGGTTGTGGCTCTTCGCGGAGCCCGAGCGGTGACTCGACTCGAACTCTCGGAACTGGCGATTGGTGACTTCCGTCGTCGAGAGGTAGTAGGCTCGCGTAAGCTCGACTTCTCGAAGCGTTTCGTTCGCTCTTCGGCCTGGTTCTCTTCGCGAGGCGCCCATTTGAATGCGAAGGGGCTCGATGAGCCGAAGCTCGTGTCCCTGAGAGCTCTGGTAGGCGAGCTTGCGCTCGGCCGCCTTGACCTCTTCCGCCGTCCTCAAAACGACTTCGATCGTCTGCGGGAAACCCGAGCGTGGCGTCACGTTGGCGGAGAAACCCTCGTAGCCATCTTTGCGGATCTCGATGCGGTGGACGACGGCCGGAAGTTGCAACACCTGGCGCGCGGGACCCCGCGGCTCGCCGTCCACGAAGAGCTCGGCGTCGGGTGGATCGACGGCGAGCTCGATCTCGCCGAGGATGGCTTCGAGCGTCACCGCCCTCGTTTCCGTTTTCCCCGAGGCGACTTCGACGTCGAGCTTTTTCGGCACGTAGCCGGCCCGCGACACCTCGACCGCGTGAGCCTCGCCGGGGGAGAGCACGACGTCGAGCGGGGTCTGGCCGCGGTAGGTACCGTCTACCGTCACTCCCGCCGCGGCCGGGATACTCGAGAGAGTAAGACCACCGTCCAGGAGAAAGAGTCTCGACGAGGGAAGTCTCAGGGCCTCTCCCGCCACGACCCGAATCCGACCATCCGACGCCTTATAGCCATCGAGCACCAGCTCGTAAATATGATGACCCTCGACGAGGTCGATGGTGACGGGCGTCGGGCCGTAGAGTCCTCCCGCAACGCGGACTCCCGCCCCCGGTGGGTTGGAGCGAAATGTCACGGGCGCCCATCGAGACGCTAGCTCGACGAAAAGCTCCACGGTCTCACCGCCGCCCTCGACCTCGATATCGCTCTCGAAACTGCGATAGCCGTCGGCGCGCACCATGACATGGTGGCTGCCCGCGTCGAGCTCGATGGGAGCGATCGGCGTCGGGCCGACCTCGCCGCCGTCAATCGTCACGAGAGCTCCGTCCGTCGGCGTCGTCGTCACGACGAGAAGTCCCGGTAGGAGTTCCATCGTGAACCGATGAGTCTGGTTGCGCTCCTCACCGACCTCGAGGGCCGTTTCGAGGCGATGAAAGCCTTCCTTCTCGGCGACGAGCCGGTAGCTTCCCGGTCGAAGGACGAAGCGGCCTCCGAGCTTCATCGCGATCGCGGAGCCCTGTACCTCGAGGTGATCCGGTAGTGGATCGACCTCGACAACGACGGAGCGTAGGCTGAACACGACCCAGGCGATGGCTCCCAGTAGCGCGAGCGCTCCCCAGAACGCAAAGATACTCGCTCGTGCCCGGCCTCGACCACCGCTCGGCCCGGACGGCGTGCCCGGCTCGAAGGCAATCGGCTTTATGGTCGCACCGCCTGAGCCTAGAGTGAGGTGTTCCGGGCGTGCCGAGGGCAGCACGGGGGCTACGATGGGTGGGTCGGTCTTCGGCTCTTCCGCTCCGCTCACGCGGAGCCACAGCGTCTCGCCTTTCGTCTCGACATCGAGTCGGATCGATCCGATCCTGACGCTGTCGCCGTCTCGGAGCCAGGACGACGTCGAGACCGTTGCTCCGTTGACGACGACCCGGCCGGAGGCCGGCTGCACGAAGAGGTCTTCGCCCGATATGCCGAAGTGCGCGAGGATTGCGCCCGACGTCACGTCGGGAACGACGATATCCGCTTCGCCGCCGCCCACGCTCAGCGGAAACGTCCCCGTCTCCACCCGGCGGCGGCCTTTGGGTTCCTCGAGGTAGACCAGGCGCGTCATATCTCTTCCGTACAGCGGATCATCAGGGGCTCGGGGCGTCTCTCCGTCGAAACGACGAGCTGATGGCGCACGTCGCGGAATCCCTCCCGGCTTCCGACAACGGTGTAAGTGCCGGGCGTGAGCGTGAGAGAATGCTGCTCGAACGTACCGAGTCTGCCCACTTTGTAGATCACGACCTCGGTCTTCTCGTCCGAGAGGAGCAACACGTCGACAGGCGTGGAGTAGGTGCGGACGAGCGCCTCGAGACGCTCCACTTGCTTTCGCAGCTTCGGACCCTTCGGCTCGATCGCCGTCGCCTCCCCGAGCACGCCCGCGGCTTCCGAGCGAACCTCGCGATCGGAGAGCCGCGTCGCCTGGCTCAAGTGGAACCCCAGCTTTTCATCGAGGACGCCACGCCTGGACGTGCGCTCCTTTCCTCCCTGGGCGAAGCGGATCGTCCGGTCGAGAGCGAGGACGGCGTCGTACTCGGCCTCGGCCTTTCGCCAGGATTCAAGTTTCTCGAGATCCAGAGCTTTGTCGCGATGCCTCGCGATGGTCTGAAGTCGGAGGCCCTCTTCGGCTCGGTCGAGCCCGTCTCGGACGTCTCTGGACTCCGGCCGCATCGCCTTCGCTCGTTCGAAGGCCTCACGCGCCGCCGCGAACTCTCGCCGACTGAGCGCCGCCATCCCATCGGACATGGCAGCCGTGAACGCTAGTTCCGAGGCGCGGGCGTCGACGCGCGCGAGCGCCTTCTGGGCCGTGCTCGAGAGAGGGTCGAGCTCGGCGGCTCTTCGGTAGGCGGTGACGGCACCTCGAGAGTCCCCGCTCCGCTCGAGCGCCTCGCCGCGGGAGATGAGGCCGAGCACCTCATCGAGCACGCGCGCTCGAGCGAGCCCGGTCCGGGCGGCGGCGCTTTTCGGTTGGATCGCGAGGGCGAGGGTGAAACCCTCCTCCGCCGCTACCGCGTCTCCAGACGCGAGCGCTCTCTGGCCCCGATCGAACGCCTCCTTCGCGACCGTGCTCGTGCGTGAGGCGAGAGTCTCGAGCTCCGCCGCCGCCTCTTCGAAGACTTCTCTAGAGGGCGCGTAGCTCCTCCTTGTCATCAAGGTGTCGCCCTCGTCGATCATCCCCACCGCGGCCCGGTAGCCCTCGTTGCCCCACGAGGTCACGCGCTGGGTGTCGAGACGGCTTCGAAGCTCCTCCGCCCGTGCGCGCGCCCGCTCGGCGCTCGTCTTGAGATCCGCGAGCTCGCTGAGATCGGGAGTTTCCGGGAGCTGCTCCGTTTCCACCGCCATTGGGGTTGCCGCCTCGGGCTCGGGTCGGCTCCGGGCATCCTGGACCCAGCTCGGCAGCGCGAAGAACACCATACCCGCAAGAGCAAACGACGCTCCGAAGGCCAGGAGCGTCTTCCACCCCACGCCTCCCGCGCGTTTCTCCGGAGGGCTCGTTTCGATGGACGCGGGCGACACGTCACGCGGCGTCACCTCGGCGACTCGCGGTGGCGGCGTGAGGCGGACCGGCTTTCGAGGGGGAGGGGAGACGCTGGTGCTCGTGCGGATCTCTTCGAGAGCTTGTTTCACCTCCGACATGTCGCGAGGTCTCTGGTGTGGATCGACCGAAAGCATCCGGCCCGCGTATTGCTCGAGCTTCTCGGGAAAGGGCTGCGGTGCGAGCTCACGCAGGAGCATCCCGAAGGCATGGATATCGTCCGCCGCGCTCGGCCGGTGGCCGGAACGCTGTTGCGGTGACGCGCTATCCTCGGTGCCGCCGCCGCTCGCGACGCCGTCGCTATCGGCATCCAGCAAACCGGCGATCCCGAAGTCGAGCAAGTGGGGTAGTCCGGCACCGTCGACGATCACGTTCGCGACCTTGAGGTCGCGGTGCACGACGCCTCGAAGGTGAGCGTGATGGAGGGCATCGGCGATCGGGATCAGGAGATCCAGGATGGCGCCGAGCTCAGCGCCTCGAAATCGCCCGATATCCGTCCCTTCGACGTAGGCCATCGTGAGAAAGCTGACGTCGTCTCCACGATGGAAGTCGTAAACCGGAACGATGCTCGGGTGGACGAGCTTGCGGGCATGACGGCACTCGCGCCGGAGCAGCGCCAATTGCTCTTCGGCCGCATTCGCGGGAACGATTTTCGCGACGAGGCGCTCCTCGAGCTCGCGATCCTCCACCAACCACACGTCTCCCATCCCTCCTTTGCCCAACGGGTGAATGAGCGTGAAACGGCGGTTGAGGGTTTGACCTCGAGCCAGCTCGAACATGGCCTCGGGTCGCTAGCCTCAGGAGCTAGGGTCCTCGGTCGTGGGAACGGCCAAGTTGGGATCGAGGGGAAACCCGGTTTCCTGCGCGAAGATCTGACGCAGCAGTTGACGCCACTGCTCGTACTGCGTGACGACCGAGCCCGAGAGTCGCGTAACCTCACCCTCGACGTCGATGAGCAACGGCGCGATCTCGGAATCGAGGGATTGCGCGAGCTCTCTCAGAGCCTCTTTATTCATTTTCATCTCTTCGGACTTGCTCGAGTCCAACGTCGCGGCCAGGCCGCCGAGCATAGCAATCTCTCCGACACTTCTTCCGGCCCGGCCATCGCTCTTGCTGGTCATGACGACGCCTCCGATGATGGCGGCGATCCCCGCGATCTTTTGAAGCCGATCGGCCTTCCGGAGCTCGTCGAGAGCAACTTGCTCCTCGTAGCTGAACGCGCGCCAACTATCGTAAGGCGTGTCCATCTGCACCATGAAGTCGCTGTAGTACTCGTTCAAGGTGTCGATGAACATGTGGTCGCGCTCTCGAATGCGGGACAGACGCGTCATCATCGGGTCGTCGTGCGCCGGGAGTTTTTCTATCGCGAAGCCACCCTTCTTGATCTCGACGTAGTCGGCGTAGGCTTCCGGTGCAAGGTCAGCGGCGAATCGGAGCTTGGCGAGGTCGCGTATCGCTTGGATCTCTTCGTCGTCACGCTTGTTGCGCTTTTCCAGCAAGTCGTTGGCGATGCGATTGTAGAGGTTCTGGAAGGGCTCCCGATCGCTCTCCTTCTCGTGATAGGCGAGGAGAATGGCTTCCTCTTTATACTTTTTCCTTATCCAGCGTTTCCCGAAAGAGTCGAAAGCCAGGATTTGGACCTCGAGTTTCTTGCCGTTGGACTCGAGGATCGTGCCGGCGATGGTGACGTCTACGATATTGGCATCGGGAACGAGGCGAACCGCACCCCAGAAACCAGATGACTCGAGCGCCTGCTTGAGGCGGATCGGGAGGTAGCGCGCTTCGGATTTCCGTACGTCCACGAAAACGCCCTTCTCCTCGAGCTCGAAGAGCTCGTATTCGTCCTCGGGCAAGCCCGTGTCGAAGAGCATGATGCCGACGTCGAGGAGGCTCTCTTCCGCGACCTCGTTTTGAGCCTGGATGATCTCCTCGTAATCGTCGAGGGCCCAGGCCGCCGGGGTCGCTGCCGCCACGAGCGCCAAAGCGGCTGCCACAAGCGCTGCTGAAAATTCTCTATGGCTCGTCATGTCCGCCTCCCGATTCTACTTGGATTTGGTGCCACCCTTGTAGGTTCGGTACTCTTCCCAGAGTTTTTCTCGTAGTTCCGGGTCCTCTTCCTTCGTGGCTGCTTCGCGAAGCTGGCGCGCGACGATGTCATCGTCGCTTCCGTCTCCCACATCGAGAGGGACCCGACCGTCGTCGGTCTGCGACGCGCCACTCTCGACGGGGGAGCCCCCGTCCTTCCTGGCTTGCGTCCCATCCGGGGGCGCGTCCGGGGAACCGCCCGTGGCCACGCCGCCGGCGCGCGCTCTCCCGGAGGAGTCATTTGCCTCGGCCCCATCCTCGCCGCCTTCGCCAGGAGCCTCACCGGCAGAACCATCCGCCCCGCCGGATGCGGTACCACCGCCGCCTGCGCCGCCGCCACCGCCGGCCTCCTGGCGCCGCTCGTCGAGGAGCTCCTGCTCTTTGAGGATGATGCCGTCGAACTCCCGTAGGGAGGAGGCAAGTCTTCCGTCGAGCGCCGCCCGCCGCTCGTCACCCGTCTCGGGGCCAGACGGCGCGCCACCATTCGTGCCCCCGCTCTCCCCCGCTTCGGCTGCCTCCGCTTCGGGCTCGCCAGCGGCCGCGGACTGGCTTTCGCTCTGGTCGCTGCTGGACTGGTCGGAGCCGGTTTCGGGTCGGGTACTTTGCTCGGTGGCTCCTTCCGCCGTCTTCGAAGCATCGGGCGGCTTGGGCGGGCTCGGTGTCGACGCCTGAGCCTCAGCCGTTTCCTCGCTCGGGCTCGGGCTCGTTGGCGCGGGGGGGGTAGGAGGCTTCGGCACCGAAGGTGTCGAAAACTGACTCGCGCTGCAACCCACGAGAACGAGCAACATCACGCACGCAAGAGTCCACCGCGGCGATTCGTTCTCCGTCCGCTCCGTTATTTTCATCGGATGCACCTAATCGTTGTGGAAGGCGGCCGAGTACCTGCTCATGGTAACTCATCTGCAAAATGGGGGCCACCGAACCTTAGACGAAAATCCATGGGCCGATGACGGCAAGTACAAGGCTGCACTTCACTTCTGCGGGCACGACGTGAAGGTTTCGGACCGGAGCAACTCCGGTCGATGTAGCCTACAGGGGACAGAAGTGAAGAGGGTTGCCCAACCCCCAGGCCGGGCACTATTGTGGGGTCTCACTCGATGATTGACTGGGTCGCATCTCACCTGTTTCTTGCGACTGGCGCGCTGGTGCTCGCGGCTGCGGGCATCGCCGTGACCCACGCGCTCTTATATAAGGAGGAGGTCCGGGCGGCCATCGCCTGGGTAGGGCTTATTCTACTCGTTCCTTTTCTCGGCTCCGTCCTCTATTACTTGATCGGGGTCAACCGGATTCGTCGCCGCGCCGTCGCTCTGAGGCGTGAGACCGAGCGTACGACCCGTCCGCACGCACCTTCCGGTACGAGCCCGTCTCAGATCTCCGCGTGGCTTGGTGGTAACGCGGAAGCGGCGGAGCTCGCGCATCTGGTGGGTAACGTGACGGGAAGCCCGCTGCTTCCAGGCAATCGCGTGCGCGCTCTGTTGAACGGGGACGAGGCCTATCCGGCGATGCTCCGTACGATTCGCGAGGCCAAAAAGAGCATTACGCTGATGACCTACATCTTCGACAGCGACGCCGTCGGAGAGGAGTTCATCGAGGCTCTGGGAGAGGCGCACGCTCGCGGAGTCGAAGTACGAGTGCTCATCGATGCCGTCGGCTCCCGATACTCGCGGCCTCGCGCCCATCATCTGCTCGGTCGGAGGGGAGTGCGTGTCGAGCTCTTTCTTCCCACGTTCTCGACACGGCTCCCGTCGTTCAACTTGCGGAACCATCGCAAGATTATGGTTGTGGACGGCCGCCTCGGTTTCACCGGCGGGATGAACATTCGGGAAAGTTTCGTGCTCGGAAGAAATCCGAAGCACCCAGGCCGAGACCTTCATTTCGAGCTCGCAGGCCCCGTCGTGCACCACTTGCAGGAAATCTTCGCTGAGGACTGGGAGTTCACGACCGGCGAGGCGCTCTGGGGAAGCGAGTGGTTTCCTTCGCTTCAGCCGGTGGGCGAGGCATTCGCGCGAGGCATCGCCGACGGTCCCGACGACGATCTCTACACGCTTAATTTCACCTTGCTGGGTGCCATCGCGAGCGCCACGAAATCGATTCGCATCGTGACGCCCTATTTCCTCCCCGACCCACCCCTCGCCTACGCCTTGAACACCGCGGCTCTCAGCGGACTCGACGTCGACATCATCGTTCCCGAAGAGGGGAATCTGCCCCTTGTGACTTGGGCTATGTGGGGGCAGATTTCTCAAGTACTGGGCTACGGCTGCCGGGTCTTTTTGTCTCCGAAGAGCCCTTTCGATCACTCGAAGCTCATGGTGATCGACGACCACTGGGTCTTGTTTGGTTCCACGAACTGGGATCCGCGCAGCCTGCGTCTGAACTTCGAGTTCAACGTCGAGTGTTACGACCCGGTGCTCACGCGAGCGATGCATGCCGAGATCGACGCGCGCATCGCCCACGCCCGGCGGCTGTCTCCCCAAGAGATCGGAGAACGCAGCCTTCCATTGCGTTTTCGCGACGGAGCCGCGCGCCTCTTCACACCGTATCTTTGAACAGCCGCAATGAACGACGTCGACAAGAGCTCTAGACTCGACGCCTTCGTCGGGAACCCGCGCCGCGCCCTGTGGCGGCTCGCCGTGCCGGTGATGATCGGCATGTCCATACAGACCCTCTACATGTTGGTGGACATGGCCTTCGTCGGGCGGCTGAGCTCCTCCGCCCTCGCAGCCCTCGCGTTCAACATGCCGATCGTCTTCCTGGGGCTCGGCGTGGTTTTCGGGCTCGGTACCGGGGTGACGGCCGTGATCGCGCGCTACATCGGGGCGAGGGACAAGAGGCTCGCGGACAGCAGCGCCGAGCACGCCGTCGCTCTCGGGATCGCGCTTGCCGTCGCGTTCTCGTCGGTCGCCTATCTGTGGGGGAAAGCCTTGCTCTCGGCACTCGGAGTGACGCCCGAGCTCATGCCCCTCGCCTGGGGCTACTTCTCCTGTCTCGCGGGCGGCTACATCTTCGTCGTCATGTCCGTCTTCTTTCGCTCGATTCTATCGGGCGAAGGGGACACGAAGACACCGATGATGATTCAGGGAGGGGCAATGATCCTCAATATCATTCTGGACCCTCTCTTCATCTTTACCTTGGGGCTGGGAGTGAAAGGCGCGGCGCTCGCCACCGTTTTGAGTCAGGCCCTCGCTGCGAGCATTTTCGTCTACCTTCTGTTCTTCAAGGAGCACGCCTACGTGACCTTCGACCTCAAGGATTTTCGTCCACGCGGAGCGATTCTCGGCGAGATCTTGAAGGTGGGCGCACCGGCCTCGTTCTCGTTTATTGTGATGGCGGTCGGCGGGATGGTCTTCAATCGGATATTGATTGGATTCTCTGAAGAGACGGTAGCCGCCTATCAGGTAGGTGCCCGGTCGACCATATCTTCATGCTGCCGGTGATCGCCATGTCCGCGGGCCTCGTGACCCTCGTGGGCATGTACCATGGCGCGAAGCGGAAGGACCTCGTCCGAGGAATCGTCGGCTATGCCATGCGTTGCTCGATCGGGCTCTCTCTCGTCATGGGAGCGGTCTTCTTTGCCGCGGCGCCCAAGCTCGTGGGTGCCTTCTCTCAGAGTGAGACAATCGGCGCCATCGGAGGCGGATACATTCGGGTGATTGTGTTCTCCTACCCTTTCATCGCAGTCGTGATGTTGACGGGACGCATCCTCCAGGGAATGGGGCAGGGAAGTCCGGTGCTCGTGCTCTCGTTGTTGCGAGTAGTGCTGTTGAGCGCGCCAGCGGCCTACGTCTTCGTCTATCGGATGGGAAAACCGGTGGAATGGGTTTGGGGCTCGATGGTCGGAGCCATGGTGGTCACGGCGGGGATCGCCTTCTTTTGGCTGCGGTCCGAGCTCGTACGGGGTGAGCGCGGGATCGCCGAGAGCGAGCCCGTTCCCGCCGGCGCTCGCTGACGTCAGACGTTCTTATACAATTCGGCCCATGGAGCGGCGAGCCTTGACCCCTTCCGGCTTTGGACTCGAGCTCGACGAACTCGACCTCGGCGAGATCGACGGGCTGCGAAGCTCCCTCGTCGAAGCGTTTCATGAATCGGGAGGGCTTCTTCTCGTACGTGATCAGAGCCACCTGACCCCCCGGCAGCTCCTCGACTTCGCGGCGCTGTTCGGAGAGCTCGAGCTCAACGAGAAGTACGACCCGGCCTTCCTGCTGCCCGGCGTACCCGAGATCCTCCGCATCGGCAACTTGAAGGAGAAGGGCACGTACCGGTCGCTATTCACGCAAGCCGACCCCCCACCGCTGCTATGGCACTCGGACGACACCTTTCGCCATCCGCAGCCTCGGCTCCTGCGTCTTCGCGGTCGCGACGCCCCCGGAGGGCGGCGAGACGGGATTCGCTGGCATGGCTGCGGCCTACGAGGCGCTTCCACCGGCGACCCGCGCGAGGGTCGAGAGCTTGCGAGCACTCCACTCCTACGATTTTCTCAATGAGTATCTGCGTCTTCGAAACCCGCATCGCCCACCGTTGAGCGACGAGCTTCGGAAGGAGATGCCGCCCGTCGAGAGGCCCCTGGTGGCGGAGCACCCCGTCACACACAGGAAATCCCTCTACATCCCGAAGTGCCACATCGAGTCGATCGCCGGGCTATCGGACGAGGAGCGGGACGCGCTCTTGTCGGAAGCTCCTCGACCATGCGACCTCGCCGGAGTTCGCCCTCATGCATCGCTGGCGGTTGGGCGACGTCGTCATCTGGGACAACCGCTCTACGCTCCACGCCCCCTCGCCCTTCGACGCCGACCGCTACCTTCGACTCCTATACCGCACAACGGTCATGGGCGAGCAGATCGTGGGATTCTGAGATACCAGAATCGTTTGAAAACGCTATAATCGCGTGCTTCGCACATGCCGGACAACGATCGACAGGTCATCTTCTCTCTCATTGGCGTGGGACGAGTGCATCCTCCCAAACGGTGGGTGCTGAAGGACATCTATCTCTCTTTTTTCTACGGCGCCAAGATTGGCATCCTCGGTCTGAACGGTGCCGGAAAGAGCACGCTTCTGCGCATCATCGCGGGGCAGGATGACGGCTACGAAGGCGAGGTGACGTTCTCGAAAGGCTACACGGTCGGATTCCTCGAGCAGGAGCCGAAGCTCGATCCGGACAAGACCGTCAAGCAAGTCGTCGCGGAGGGCCGCGCGGAGCTGCTGGGTCTTCTCCGCGAGTTCGAAGAGGTTAGCGACAAGCTGGGTACGGAGATCTCGGCGGACGAGATGGAAAAGCTCCTCGAAAAGCAGGGCGACCTCCAGGAGAAGATCGAGGCGGCTAATGGGTGGGAGCTCGAGACCGAGCTCGAGATCGCCATGGACGCGCTGCGTTGCCCGCCGCCCGATACGCCCGTCTCCATTCTCTCCGGCGGGGAGCGCCGCCGAGTCGCGCTCTGCCGGTTGTTGATCCAGGAACCGCACATCCTTCTGCTCGACGAGCCCACGAACCACCTGGACGCGGAGACGGTCCAGTGGCTCGAGCAACACCTGCAGCGCTACGAGGGCACGGTCATCGCGGTGACCCACGATCGTTATTTCCTCGACAACGTCGCGGGGTGGATTCTGGAGCTCGATCGCGGCGAAGGGATTCCGTTCGAGGGCAACTACTCCTCCTGGCTCGAGCAGAAACAGGAGCGTCTCGCTCGACAAGAGAAAACGGAGTCCAAGCGGCAGAAAACCCTCCAGCACGAGCTCGAGTGGGTTCGCATGGCACCGAGAGCTCGCCACGCCAAGAGCAAAGCGCGGATCGCGCGCTACGAGCAGCTCGTCTCGAAAGAACACGAAAAGGTCGCCGACGAGCTCGAGATCTACATCCCTTCGGGTCCGCGCCTCGGCGACGTCGTTCTGGAAGCCAACGACCTTCAAAAGGCCTTCGACGACCAACTGCTCATGGATGGGCTCACGTTCAAGGTCCCGCCTGGCGCTATCCTCGGTGTCATCGGACCGAACGGCGCCGGCAAGACGACACTCTTCCGGATGATCGTCGGAAAGGAAAATCCGGACGCGGGGACGCTCCGCCTCGGCGAGACGGTGAAGCTCGGTTACGTGGACCAGGAGCGCGAGCTCGACGGAAAGAAAACCGTGTGGGAAGTGATCTCGGGCGGGGCCGAGCAGATCCAACTCGGCGCCCGGGAAATGCCCTCCCGCGCCTACGTCGGCCGATTCAACTTCAGCGGGGGCGATCAGCAGAAGCGGGTGGAAGACCTCTCGGGTGGCGAGAGAAACCGCGTCCATCTCGCGCGCATGCTCAAAGAGGGCGCCAACTTCCTGTTGGTCGACGAGCCGACGAACGATCTCGACGTCAATACGCTCCGCGCCCTCGAAGAAGCGCTTCTCGAGTTCGGCGGAAGCTCGATGGTCATCAGCCACGACCGCTGGTTTCTCGATCGGATCGCCACCCACATCCTCGCCTTCGAGAGCGACAGCCAGGTGACCTGGTTCGACGGCAACTACAGCGATTACGAAGAAGACCGGCGCCGTCGGCTCGGAAAAGACGCGGACCAGCCGCACCGGATCAAGTACAAAAAGCTCCTTCGAGACTAAGACGCTCGGAAGCTCAATCGGAGGTGGAGTGCTAGTCCCCTGGAACAGTGGTTCTTAACCTAACTCTCGGGCCCTTTTGCACGCTGGCATCGTTACGACTCCTCGGAATATCTAGATATGACTTCGTCGTCGTGCCTCGCCAGCGCACAAAATGACCTCGAGCTTTAGGCCACGAACCACTGTTCCAGGGGACTAGCTTGCGCCGTCCAGGTGTTGCTTCAGAGATTGCCAGATCGGGAAGTACGCGCGTGCGGAGAGCATCTCTCTAGGATAGGCGTTCTTGAGGGCATCCGCGATGATGACTCGAGCGGCTCTCGAGTTGTCATCGGCGCCGGAGCTCTTGAAGGACGTTACGACGTCGTCGGTGAATCTCTGGCGCCTTAGGCGTCCTTGCCCTTGAATCCGTTCGAGCCGGTTCGACATGCGGTTGAAGCGCCAGCCCTCGAAGAACAGCATCGCGACGGCCCACTCCGATTTCTCGCGGAGCTTCTCGAGATGGCCGGTGATAATGGAGAGTGTCTCCCGTACGAAGAAGCCCTGCTCGTCAGTCAGGGCGTCGGGAGGAATCGTCTTGAGCGTATCGTGGAACGTCACGAGCAAGCGCTGCCTTCGGGCTTCGATCTCGTCGGGCGTTCCCGCTTCACGGACGAAGATCTCGAGCTCGTCCGTTAGCTGATACTGGTCCCAGTCGCCCGGACTGACGGTGCGTTGGACCGCACTGGGCTCATGAACTTCACCCGCGTTCACCGCTGCCGGAATATTCGACCCCATCACTCGCGACTCACCTGCCGATTTTTTGGGTAGGTTCCGCTGGTTGAAACGACCCCTGCCTTCGAGACTATCGGTCCGGCCCCGAGCTGTCAACCGGGTCCTTTCGAGCGCAGCCGGTCCCATCGTCACAGAATCTACTGGTCGCCGGTGACGATGCGTGGCAAGTTGTTCTCTTCGAGTTGTTTATTGGTCGATGTCATTCTGTCCATTCGTCCTGGAGCATTGAATAGACCGCGCCGTCGACGAATCGATCGTTAACCCACTCCGACTCGCGAAGCGTTCCTTCATGAGTAAAGCCTAGGCGCTCGGGAATCGCAGAACTCTTGGTATTCCCGACCGCCGCCCGAATCTCGACTCGGTGCAGCTTGTACTCGCGAAACGCAAAATCGAGGAGCGCGCGGCAGCAAGCCGTCATGATCCCGCGGCCCTGGTACTCCTCAGCGAGCCAGTAGCCGATCTGCGTTTGTTTGTGGAATCGATCGACCTGTTGGAGCCCGAGAATGCCCACAATTTTGCCCCGGTAGAGAATACAGCACTGGAAACCGTCCCCACGCGCGTATTGCTGCTGCGCGGCACGGACGAACTCCTTCGTGTCTTCGACCGAAACATTCGCATCAACCCAAGGGAGCCATTCCCGGAGATACATCCGCGAGGCGTCCACGAGCTCGAAGAGCTCATCAGCATCCCGCATCTCGACCATCGCGAGCGTCGTGCTCTCGTCAACCTGATGGATGAACATTACTAGTGGACTCCGCGAAGGTGGAAGTCTAGACGCGACCGAAGATCGATTCCAACGCGCCTTCGTCTCGTGTGACGAAAGCGCTAGCGCACGCCCTCCAGAAGCTCCGCAGCGTGGTTGTGGATCTCGACGTGGTCCCCTTTGCGCCGCAACAGCACCAGGTTCGCATCGCGGGGAACCGCTTGTGCCACGGTTCGGTTGTGCGCGGTACAGATGAACTGCGTTTTCGGAAATACTTCCGAGAGACACTTCATGAGATTGCGCTGCCACCGCTGGTGCAGGTGAAGGTCGACCTCGTCGACGCAGACCACTGCCGGCCCGGCCAGCGGGCTGGCGCTTCGCGGGTTCTGGACGTAGAGGCGGCGGGCGAAGTCGACGACCCAGGCGATCAGCGTGCGGTAGCCCATGCTGAGGTCTTTCAGCGGGACCCATCCGTAGTGGGTCTGGAACTCGACCCCCGCACGCCCCTGACGCGACGCGATACGAATATCCCTCACATCGAGCAAAATCGAGTTGAGGAGATCGCGAACTTTCTTTGCCGCACGAGCCTCTCGAAGCTGGCGTCGCGCGGGGCCGAAGTGGCTCATCTGTACGAACCACTCCTCGGCGTTGAGAAGCTCGGCCTCATCCACGAAGAGACTCTCGTCGCCCGAGGACTCCAGCGGCTTGCGCCCAGAATCCGCCGTGTTTCCGTAGCGGCGGGAGGCGCCGTAGCCGAAGTAGTTCAGCGTTCCGTCGCGGTTGAAGTCCCAGCCGGGCGGAGGACTCTGCCGGCGGCGATCGGGAGCGTAGCGCACGGAGAACTCGGCGACCTCGCGCGGCCGCAACAACACCTTCGCGCCGACGACCGTGGCCTTCGACGGCCGGCGTTTGGGCGACCAGTTGTAGCGAATAAACGACGGCACCTCCTTGCGATCCTGGAGCGTGGAGGCAACGCTGCACACGGCCTGCAAAAGTGTCGATTTCCCGGACCCGTTGTCGCCGAAAACCACCGTTCAGCGAATCGGCTGCGCGCGCTCGGTCGAAAGCAGTAAGGTCTGCTTCGGCCCGAAGCAGCGCACGTTCTCCAAGATCCACCGACAGCAAATACAGGGGGACACCGCTCGACGCCTTCGCCTTGGTCGCCCTACCTCGCTTCTTGCGCCGGGCGCTCTTTTTCACCGCGACACGGCGCTTGGCGGATTTTCTTGCCGGCTTCCTGCGCGACGGGGCGCTTCGCTTGGCGCGGACGCTGCCCCTCTTCTTGGCCGCTTTCTTGGCCTTTACGGGGGCTTTTTTGCGAGTGGCCTTGCGTTTGGTTGCGGCAGACTTCCGTCCCGAGGCGGCCTTACGGCCACGAGATTTTCTTTTGGGCATGGGATGTTTTACCACGGACGAAGCGCTGAAACCAACGACTCTCCTGCTCCTCCGCGCGGTTAAGGTGCTTCACATGCTCGAGCAAAGAGTTCTCCGGCATGACGAGAACGACGTCGAGTCCGCGCTGGCGGGAACCCTGCGACGTTCGCATCAGGCGCGCAATTCCGTCAGAATGGCGGCGCGTGGAGGTGCCTGGAATTCGAATATCTCTATGAGCGAATTGTCGACGGAATCCACGCTCGATCCTCGGTCCTCGGTCCTCGATCCTCGGTGATGCCGCGCTCGCATCGAGCGACCGGCTCCGTGCGCTCTACGGTATCGGCAAGTCGTTGCTGGAGCAGCGCGATCCGGACGCACTCGTTCGCACCATTGAGCGAGCGCTAGTCGAGCACGCCGCGCCGGATCACGCCTGCATTCTCAAAGTGCTTCCGGAAGGCTATGAGCCCGTTACCGCTCACGAGCTCGACCTTTCAGGACCTCGTGAAACCTGGGGGGTCAGCTTCACCGCACTCGGACGCTGCCGCGAACAAGCTCTAGCGATTCTCGCGACCGACGTGCTGAGCGATCCTAAATTCGACCGTTCGGGAAGCATCCAGAAGCTTCACATCCGCTCGGTGATATGCGTACCGCTCGGCAGCGATCCGGTACGAGGCGTCGTCTATCTCGATCGCAGAAGCCGAAGCCGTCCTTTCGATCGGGAGGACCTTCAGTTCGTCGCGGCTGTTTCCGTCTACGCCACGCTCGCTCTCGAGCGACTAGAAGATCACTTCTTGGAAATGTACTGCCGAGGAACTCGAAAAAAGACGTTCTCGTCCGAAGCCCTCGACCTCATGCAGCGCTACCCCTGGGAGTTCAACGTGAGGCAGCTTCAGCAGGTCGTCGAGAGTGTCGTCTGCCTCTTGGACAAGGGCGCCGTCGGTCCCGAAGATTTGCCCGCCTTCCTCCAGGCTGGAACGTCTGCATCGATTCGGACTGACACTTCGGCGAGCTCCCCATATCGCCCGGGCCCGCTTCGCGACGTGGTCGAAGCGGCGGAGAAAGAGCATATCCTTCGTACGATCGAACATACGAAGGGAAACCGGCGGAAAGCGATCGAGCTCTTGGACGTCAGCTCGGATACGTTTTACAAACGCTTGAAGCGCTTCGGCTTGATCGATCGCGACCCATCGACTTGACTAGTACTAGTGTCAAGGCTTCTCCAAGGGAAGAATCAGATCGTCAGTACGCCCGATGAGCCATCGTGCACGTCGCTGCGCCACGAGATTCGCGAGTCGGTTCTCGACGTAGGCATCGGGGTCGATGGCGAGGGCTCTCTTGAGGAGCCTTTCGAACTGTTCTCGATCCTGATTCGGGATCCCGCCTCGGCATAGGCCACATAGAGCCCGGCACGCTTTCCTTCGGATAGCGACGACGCGGCCTCGAAGTCTTGTTCCGTCGTGGCCCCATCGTAGTTCCCCGGTCTCGCTCCCGCCAGGACGAGACGAAACTCCGGTAGTGCGCCCGCGTTCCAATCCGGATCGAGCTCCATCGCGCGGCTGAGCAGCGCTTCTACTTCGGGCAGGCGCGCCAGCAGCGTGGCATCGTTCTTTGAGACGGCGATGGCGAGACCGAGAGACGCCGCACTCCAATAGACGGCCGGGACGTGCTTCTTCTCGTCGATGCGAGACACCGCCTTGGAGGGCGCCGAGAAGAGCTCTCGCTCGATTCCCGGGTAGTCGACTTCGAGAGTGCGAAGCCCGTACCGATGAGCGCGAAGATAGAGCTTGCGGGAGCGATTGCGAAGATGCCTCGCTCGGGCGAGGTCGCGCTCGGCGACGACGTCCGCTTCGTTGTGCACGTAGACGTAGGAGTAGGTCGTGAAACCCTTGCAGGCGGTCTGCAACAAGCCCCGATGACGGGGGGTTTCGGCGAGCAGCGACTCGACGAGCTTCAGGGAAAAGGGAAGCGCGTCGCCGACGAGCTCGAGGTCCTCGTCGCTCTCGTAGACGGAGCCGCCCGAGGCGAGGGCATCACCCACTTTGCCGATCGCGTAGTTCTGAACCGAGCATCCGGCCACCAACGGGGCTAACAAGAGCGTGATCGCGACGTGTTTCATGGACTCCTCCTCTTCGACAAAGAAAGCCTTGAGCAAATTCGGTGCCAAGCCCACCGTCGTGCGATTCGAGTCGTTCGCGCTCCGTAGCGTTTTGATTCTCGAAACGCGTGTTCGAGATCCGAAGTGACGGGGACCGAATCGACACCTCGGTGCGCCTTTTTTGGCTGGCACGGGCATTGCTCTACCGGGTCCCGGAGGTCGTTGAAATGAACGCGCGAAATTTGCTGCCCCCCTCGATCGGTCTCTTGGGCCTGTTGGGCATTTTAGGAATGCTCGCCTCTATGCTCGCGTGCCGCCCGTCCTGGAGTCCGGACGGAAGCAAGATCCTGTTCCCCTATTACGACCCGGAGACGCATGACGTCGGCGTCGCGCTCTACGATCGAGCGACGGGCAAGGCCCGTTCGCTCTTCGCCCGCCAGAGCGCGAGGTGGGACGACCGCATCGTGATCGGTCAGTGGGAACGTGGCGGCGAGCGCGCGGTTCTGTTCTCGGGGGAGAGGGAGCTTTTGACGTTGCCTGTCGACTCGCCCCGTCCCGCCCGTCGGATCGAGGTTCCCAGCGGAGTCCTGTGCGGGGCGGGACCATGGCCAGTGGTAAAAGACCGTCTCTTTTGCTGTGGCGCGCGGGTCTTTCGGATCGGCCTGCTGGACGGAACCGTCATCTCCCGTGGCTACGAAGGCGTCGACAAAACGATGCTCCTCGTCGATGGTCAAACGATCCTTTACTTGAGGTTCATGGACAAGGAGTCAGACTTCGTTGGCTACGAGCTAGGCAGGCTGGATCCGGAAAGTCTGGATACGAACCGCCTTTTCCGTATCAGCATGGAAACTCTGGAGGCTCACGGCATCCAGGAGCTCGAAGGCTCCGTCGCTTTCGAGCCCGAGGGGGACCGTCTCGCGATGACGGCGGCGACGGAGAGAGGAACCGTCGTCGTGTTGCTCGGGATGGACGGTATCGAGAGCGTTGTCGCGCCCGCCTTGCCGGTCGAAGTCTATAGGCTCGGGAACGTCGAGTGGGCTCGCGACTCCAAGCGGCTGTTCGCCGCTGCCTCGAGCTACGGACCCGAGCACGGCACGACCGAGCTTTCTGTCGCCGAGATCTCACTGGACGACGGAGAGTCGAAGCTCTATCCCATCGTACAGCTACGGAAGGCCTTTGCGGGTTTCGAGCCATTCGAGATCCAGATCGCTCTCTCGCCGGATGGCGCGACCATTGCTGTCGCGACGGCGTATCTCGACGACGGCGAGGTCGCGAGCGAGGATCGCGGTCTTTATCTGCTGGCGCTCGACGAGCCGGAAAAAGAGGTCACCAAGGTCCCTTGGCCACCGTCGAGCGTTTCATCCCTGCCGCGTTTCGATAAACGAACCGGGTCTCCGCCCTTCGAAACACTGATATCTCGAGAAGACTCCGCGGAAGCTCGAAAACAGCCGTGAAACCGCGTCCTCTTCGTGGCACTGAAATTGCTCTTACAGGAAGTGAAATGTCGAGGTGAAATGTCGAGGTGAGATGTCGAGGTGAGATGTCAGAGGTGAGTCGGGAACGAGGCTCTAGAACTTCGGAGGTCGATATGAAACATGCTGGTCGAGAATTGCTAACGATTGCGTTGCTCCTGGTCATCACGAGCCAGGCGTCCGCGGAGAGCTACATCAATCTGGGAACGGTGGCGCCCGAGGGCTCGCCGTGGCACGAGATCCTGCTCGAGACCCGCGAGCGTTGGATGGACATCACTGATGGCGAAGTGGTTCTGAGAATCTATCCGAGTGGTGTGCACGGCGACGAGACGTTGATGCTCAAAAAAGTACGTATCGGACTGCTCCAGTCCGTAGCCCTCACGGTCACCGGGCTCCCGCGCATCGACCCAGGCGTCTCGAGTCTCATCATCCCCATGATGATCGATTCCTACGATGAGCTCGACTACGTGCTTTCCCGAATCACGCCCGAGCTCGAGCAAAGGCTCGAGGAAGAGGGCTTCGTCGTTCTGTCCTGGAGTGATGTGGGTTGGGTGCACTTTTTCACCAAGTCGCCGGCGAGAACGCCTGACGACATCCGGGAGATGAAACTCTCTTCGCCCTGCTTCTCTTTTGGGCCCAGGGCATTCCCATCGCCGCCGTCTCGGTCGAGGCCTACCGTCTGAGTGCGCAAGCGATGCTTCCGGCGATCCCACTCTTTACGCTCGGGGGTTACATTCTCGCGGAGGGCGGTGCCAGCCGCAGACTGATGCGGAGCTTCGACGCGCTCTTCGGCTGGCTTCCCGGCGGGCTCGCCATCGTCACGACCTTGGTCCTCGCTTTCTTCACCCGCTCGTCCTACCGCTTCAAGCAGCCGCTCATGCGTATCTACGCATCAACGGGACCCTACGTTCTCATCATCGCGGCGGTCGTCCTTCTCGTGACCTACGTGCCCGCACTGACACTCTGGCCGCTTCGACTGCTCGACTAAGAAATCGGGTCGGTCACAACCTCGAGCCGGTCAGTGCAGCTTGCCTGGCAGTGACCAGGGCATCGTTTCGTCTAGCCACTCGTAGCCGTTGCCTGTCTCCGCCTCGCAATCGGGGCAGAAGAGCGGCTCCGAGCCGTCGTCGTCGACGAGTTTTTGTTCCGTTTTAGCTTTGATCTCGTCGTCACTCGCGCCGGGCGGCAGGATAGGCATTCGAATCACGAGGACTTTCCCGTTCGGAATCGGGCCTCTCGAGTCGCCAAACGGAAAGACTCTGGACTCGATGAAGGGCTTGTCCTTCTCGTGTGTGATGCGTGTCGTCAGGTGAACGCTGGGTTTCTTCATTATTGCCTCCTTCCTAACGAGGAGACGAGATCGGATTCCGGTAGCCTCCCTCCCGGGCGACTTTTTTCGCCGGCCTCGGGGGAAGTCGTGGAAATGATGTCACCCAGGCCTTGTGATAGGCTCAGTGGCCCAGCCCACGACGGGAGGAGCGGGGTCGTGAGGAGAGTCTTCTACACGCTGGCGCTGGCGACTATCGCCGTCGCCTGCAGCGACGATGGGCCCACCGGGCCCACCTCGACGGTGACTCTGAACCAAGTCAACCCCCTCGCTCCCGCTGGCACAGTGCTTTCGATCCGCTCGGGCGAAACTGGGCTTCCGGTGGCCGAGGCGGAGATCATCGTGGCAGGACAAAGCCGCCGCGTCGACGACGAGGGCCAGGTGGTCCTTCAGGGAAACTTCGCCTCGGGAAGTCCGATCGACGTCCTGGGTCAGGCTTTCCTGGATCGTCGGACGGTGCTTCGCGCGGCCGGCGGAACGACCTTCGAGCTCTGGCCCAGATCGAGCCCAACGGGCTTGACGGAGGACTTTACGTTCGAAGTCGTGTACACCTCGGCCGTGTCGGGGGAGCCACGCTCGATGATGCGGATCCTCCCGGAGGTAGGCGAGGTCTACGTCGTTCCGAGCGAGCGGATTGGGCGCGATCCCGGAGCGATGCGGGTAGTGGCGACGGCGGCGGCGTCGATCGGCGAGATCACGGGGGGAGCCATTGAGTTCATCGTCACGGAAGGCTCGACGCCGGCGGGCGCGGTGGTTGTCGATCTCATCATCGACCCCGAGGACACCGCCGCGAACGACGCCGTGGCGCTCGCCCGTCGACGCATGCTGGGACGCAGCATCGTCGGCGGCACGGTGATCTACGAGTCGATCGAGATCGCGCGGAGCTCGACGACCCTTCATGAGCTCGGCCACATGTTCGGGCTCGGCCACTCCTCGGGCTCGAGAGACGTCATGAACACACAGCGCAACCGCAGCCAGGTCGATCGGTTCTCTACCCGGGAGGCTCTGGTGATGAGTCTGATGCTGAAGCGGCCTCCAGGCAACGAGATGCCCGACAGCGACCGCGGCGTGTCCAGCCAGACCCTTGAAACAGGGGGCTCCGCGTGGGCCTCGGTGGTCGCCTGTCGCGATTGAGGATCGCGCTCCCCGAACGAGCACGCTTTAAAGTACAATCCCGACATTACTCCGCCGCTTCCAAACCGAGCCATTACTCGAGAGCCTCTGTTTACGCCGTCCTATCTGCGTATTTGGAGCCTTTTTTTCGTCACCTTCGTCTCCGCCTTTCAGCTGTTTCCGACCATTCCGCTCCGTGTCCTGGATTTGGGGGGGACGACGGCCGAGGCCGGCCTCTTCCTCGCCGCTTATACCTACGCGAGCGCTCTGTCGGCACCCATCATGGGGACGGTAGCCGATCACCTAGGTCGCAAACGTGTAGTCGTGTGGGGCGCGCTCGGGTTCGTCGTCTTTTCGATTCTCTACGGAACCGTCACGACTCTGCCGCTCCTCTTGCTCGTCGCCTGTGTCCACGGTACCTTCTGGTCCAGCCTTCTCTCCGCGACGGGAGCCATGATCTCCGAGGTCATTCCTCCCTCGAGACGGACCGAGGGCCTGGCGTACTGGGGGATGGCGCCTACGCTCGCCATCGCAATCGCGCCACCGATCGGCTTGGCGCTCTACGAACGGAGCTGGCTCTCCTTGTGCCTCGTCATGGCGAGCCTTTCCCTGCTCGTCGCGATCCTTGGATCGAGGTTGGGCACGGGCGTCAGCCGTGCCGAAGGGCCGTTTCCGAGCTGGAGACGCTTGGTGGACTTGCGGGTGATGGCCACCGCCGGAACTCTCTACGTCATCTCCTTCGGCTACGGAGGCATCACGAGCTACGTCGCCTTACTCGCCGACGCGCGCGAGATTGCGCCGCGCTCTCTCTTCTTTACCGTATTGGCGATAACCATTCTCATCACGCGAATCGTTATTGCGCCGCTCGGAGACCGCTTCGGTCCGAAGACGCTCCTGTTCCCCTCGGTCGCCATCATTCCCTTCTCGCTCGCGCTTCTCGCGACGGAGGACAGTCTGGCCGGGTTCGTCGTCTCAGCCGCGCTCTTCGGATTCGGTTTCGGCGCCGTCTATCCGAGCTTTATGACCTGGGTGCTCGGCCGCACCGACGCGAGGAGGAGAGCCGCGACCTTCGGCTCCGTCCTATTCGCCTTCGATATCGGCATCGGCACCGGGTCTCTCGTGACGGGGATCCTGATCGATCGGTTCGGCTATTCGATCGCCTTCGGCTTCGCTGCGGCGGTGAGCACCACCGCCATTCCGGTATTCCTGGTCACGTCGAGACTGCTTGCAACCCGGGAAGGAGGCGGCGAGTAACCATGACTAGCTGTCCGTGCGGAAGCGAGCGCGAATACCAGGACTGTTGCGGGCGCTATATCGACGCTCGCGAGAAAGCCCCCACCGCCGAGTCGCTCATGCGCTCGCGCTATGCCGCCTACACGCTTACCGCGCCGATGACCTCGAGCACGAGCACCGCGAGCGTAGCGTTTTCGTGAAACGAGACGGAACGTGGTATTTCGTCGAGGGAAAGATTCTCGGGCCCACGCCCGTCCGCTTGGAAGATCCGAAGGTCGGTCGGAACGCGCCATGCCCGTGCGGGAGCGGCAAGAAACTCAAGAAGTGCTGCGGCCTTCGCTGAGCGGGACGGGCGGGTTTGTCTAGTTAGCGCTCGCTCCGTCCCTGCGAGTCGATCCAGGTAGGAACTCTTGGAAGACGTCGGTCATGCCGTTTAAAAGGGACCTGTCCCCTTTTTCATGCGTTTGCTCAGATTAATTGATTCGGAGCGCTGGATCGCCGAGCAAGGTGAATACTGTCAGGAGACGCTCCGAGTCCGCTTTCTGAGCGTAGTCCTGGAGGGCGCCGAGAACCGCATCGCCCAGTCGCTCGGAATCCCCGTAGACCCTCTCCATAAAGGGCCCAACGAGCAGCATGGTTTGGGCGTGGGCGGTCAGACCCGTCGGTGCCCAAACGGCAATGGCGCCTCCCGTCTCTTCCTGGACCAGGTTCTCACCGAGTGAGTCAAAGCCGGTCACCGAGAAACGGTTCGTGGAGCAGCTCATGGAAATGAGAATCGGTAGGCGGTCGAGGTTTCTGAGCTGAGCGACGTCCGACGAGAGCATGAGGCCTCCCATCGCCAACCGATCGAGTCCCCCGTGTCCGGAATAGGCCACGACACCACCGCCTTCTCCGAGCGCCGTCAGGAACGCGGAGCGCGCCGCGGCAATCGGAAGGTCGTTCAATGAGATTTCCTGAAGGGGAGTGTTCGTCGGAGCGATGCTGCGGACATCTTCCTGGAAGAGTCCGCCCCGATCGTCGGTATCGGACAGGAGCAGTAACCGCTCGTCGCGCCCCCGGGCTTCGAAAGCACGCACTTTGGCGAGGTAAGCGTCGAGCTCTTCGGCCGTCGCCACCGGGATGCGCCCGATCGCCATCTCCGGAAGAGCATCGTCACCGACGACGTCCGCCAAGCTATTGTCGGATGCATAGATCCCGTTCGTGCCCAGCTCCATGAGCGGTGGTACGAGGCTGTCCGACAGGCCGTAGACGTTTCGATAGTCCCAGCTGCCTTCACCGACGAGAACGACGTAGCGGGGCGCCCGGAGCCATCGATCGTTGGTGTAGCGAAGGAAGTCGCGGATGGCATGCGGCGTCGGGAAGCCGGAAGCGAATTCGTTTTCGATCTCTTCGACGGTGACCACCATGGAGTCCAAACCGGTCGAGCGGCGGTAATCGGC
This sequence comes from Candidatus Marinacidobacterales bacterium, assembly GCA_965247365.1. Taxonomy (GTDB): domain Bacteria; phylum Acidobacteriota; class Vicinamibacteria; order Marinacidobacterales; family SMYC01; genus CBDFHB01. The sequence goes on along the minus strand of CBDFHB010000002.1, from coordinate 4,285,373 downwards.
CAGGGCCTCGGCACCGCCGCGCAGCGACTCATGCGTAATCACCAGGTAGTCGATGGAGTGACGCCCATGCAACTGGCTGGCCGGTTGATCCCAAGGCTCTACACCCGCGGGGTCAATGGTGTCCGCGGCGACGGCCACGTAGCGCGAGCCGACCCTCGGTACCATGTCGAAGCTGAAATCGCCGAGCCCTTGCGCCGTGATCGACAAACGCCGCGGACGGTCGGAATCGCTGATGTCCAATACTATGAGGTCGGATGACGTGAAGCCGCGAGGGGATACGATGGGATTTCCAGCGTCGTGGAACCATAAGCGATTGCCGTCCGCCACGTATCGTCGAGCGTAGCGGACCTCGACGCCGTCGACGTAAAGGATGCTGTAAGGCGCGCCCTCCAACACGGCTTCGAGCTCGACCTCGTTTTCACTTTCTGCGAGCGCTTGCTGGGGAAGCTCGAACTCGGCCCGATGCGTTCCCATGCCTTTGAAGCGCGTCGTGCCGACAAACTGTCCGTTGACCCGAACATCGACCCGATGCTCGTCCTGGAGGCCGCTCGTGGTCGCACCATAGAGCTCCACGATCACTGTCGCGACGCCGCTTCCGGCGAGGGCGGGCGTCGTGACAGAAATGCTCTTCTTATTGAAACGAGCGTCGCCGGCATTCAGGTAGGACCAGAACCAATAGTCGGACTCGGGGTCGGGACCGACGGCGATGCCGGGAAAGACGTCCTCTTCCCGAAGAACACGCGCTTCGAAACTGGCCGTCGTCTCACCGTTGCGAGGGTTTGCGACAGGCTCCTCGCCCATCACGGCGCCGCGGCCAAAGCGCAGTCGAAGCACGTCGTCTCCTCCGTAAAGGTCACGATAGCCCTCCGAGTAGAAGACGATGCGATCGCCGGTGCTCGCCAGATACCAGGCGACGTCCTTGCCGTGCCTCGTCAGCGACACTCGCTGCCGGGCGATGCGCGCCAGCACCCAATCGACCGAGTAGTCGACTCCCAGCGTTTGGGCCATACGCACCGCATCGACGTAGTAGAGTCCTTTTTCGGAAGCCCGGATCTTTAGCGCCGGCCCTCGGTTCTGGCGTCGTGGCGATTTGTTCGTCGCGTCGCGCTTTCTACGCTGCCGCCGCCACGCGTCGCGCCGCAACTGGCGCGCCGAGCGGCGCACTTGACGGAGGAAGCCTCCAGGTGGCTCCAAGGCGTCGCCGCTTCCGCCGACTTGATGGAAGTAGGGGCCATGGCCGGCCATCCGACCGCCCGCTTCCACCTCGAGCAGACCGTAGTACCAACCCTGACTATCGACGTCGGAGGGCGCGGTCTCATCGAGCCAACGATAACGTCCACCCTGGGGCGCTTCTTGAAGTGCGGGCAGTATTTGCTCGTTCAATACCTTCCAGCGCCTGGTCCGTGAATCGAACCGGTAGAGATAGAACCCCGCCGTGCCTTCCTCGGAGGCGGTTTCCCATTCCACGACCACGTTGCTTCCGCTCCCTTGTGATGTGAAGCGCGAGATGACGACGCGGGTCAGCGCGGTGTAGTTGCAGTCGAACGCTTCATAATCCGAGCCGGGTGTGAGGGTGTTCCCCGTTCCGATCTGGGTCGCCGCACCGGTCGAGGTATTGACCGTGAACATCTGTTGCAGGGCGGTGCCGTAGAGCGTGCCGTCGAAGTGAAAGGCCATCCCCTCCATGTCCGGGGTGCCGCCGTAGCCGCCTACGACCGTCCCGGCTCCCGTCGTGGTGTTGATGGTGATGAGCTGGGAGTTGTTGGTGTCGGCGCCATACATGGTGCCGGTGGAGGGGTCGATAGCGATGTCGTCGATCGACGAACCGATACCGCTACCCGAGATGGTGACGTAGTCGATTCCAGGGCCAAAAGCGTCCGGTACGAACGCCCCGGTGTCCGGGTCGATCTGAAAGAGCTCGTCGTCTCCCCCACTTGCGTTGACGCCCCAGAGGACTCCATTCGAATCGAAGGAGAGCGAGTCGACGTCGTCGAAATCTTCAAAATTGCCGCTTCCGTCGTCGCCGGTGCCGAAAGGCTGTATCAGTCGGATGAACTCGCCCGTGTCGGGGTTGAGCCGCCCCAACTGATCCCGGTCGGCGGCGTAGATGCTGAGGCCGTTGGGATCGATGGCAATGGCTTCGATCGAGCTGACACCCGTATCGCCAATGGTCGTATCGACGGTGCCGTCGGAGGTGTCTACGATGCGAAGGTTATTGGCCCCATCGTCCACCGACCAACAGAGCGCACCGCCGGGTGTCGAGGCAGAGCCTTGAATCTCGATACGGAGGATGGGTGCGTTCTCGTCCTCGCCGTCGTGAGCCTCCGCGACGCGCGCACCGGAGCCAGAGATAATGAAGACCATATCGTTGTCGCTCGCCCACCCGGCGCGGTCCACGATTTCCTGGACGATGCCGCTGAGGTCGGGCGTTTCGTTCCGATCATTGGTGCTCCAGGCACCAGGGGACCAGGAAACCGAGGCGGTAGTGGTGGTGCGATTGGAAATGTTCGAATTGCTGTTTGTAAAGATAGGAGCGTCGTCGATGTCCTCTCCGTGGATCGTGAGGTTGGTCGCCCCGCTGTCGCTCTCGTCAGCCTCGAACTCGATCCAGGCACGGAGGATGGTCGCACCCTGCGGGATGTTGATGTTGCGGAATCGGATGCCTACGATCTGATCGTTGCCACCAACGCGAATCATCTCCAGGTCCGAGCTACCTAGGCTCATGTTCCCATTGCTGACACGCTCCTCGGCGTCGTCGTCGTCGTCCGAGACTTGAAAATCTTTGGTCTCGTCAGCGCGAACCGAGGCAGCCTGGCCTAGCAGAAGCATTCCGAGTAGGGAAGCGGAAACCCAGGAACTCCGGTTTCTGAACCAGTGGAAGAGGAACCGCTTTTTCACCATCGCATCCAAGCCGTGGGGCCGCCGTTGGGGGAACGGTGAACCAAACTACACACGACAAGAAAGCAACTTGCGTGCCGCCAGGAGGCCAGGAGCGCCAATCGTTTAAATCTATGAAAGAAAAGGTCTTACGTCTCTCCCTCTTGGGAGGTTGCGCTCCAGCCGTGGGGGAAGTCCTACGGTAACGGAACCCCTTCGCTGCGAGCCGAATCAATTGGGGCTCGCTTATTGAGGACCTACAAAACCGCGTGCTGCCGGCCCCCGAGCTCGTCGTCGGCGACGGTGACAAGGGCCTGACCAAAGCTCTCGAGAAATGGCCCGAGTCCCGTCTTCACCGCTGCGTTGTGCACAAGAGCGCGAACCTACTCGAGCATTCTCGGGCCCACGCCCGTCCGCTTGGAAGGTCCGAAGGTCGGCCGGAACGAGCCATGCCCATGCGGGAGCGGCAAGAAATTCAAGAGCGCTACGTTCGGGAGCGTCGAATAGCGTTTCATGTCCGCCGCCCCTATCCTGCCATTTGCTGCATAATCGTAATATGGGTCCATCGTCTCACGTGATTCCGATTGTCCTGTGGTTCGGTGGCTGGTTCTTTCTGGGCATTGTTGCCTGTTGGATCTATGCGGGCATCACCTCGAATCCGCCTCAGAGCGGGTGGGCATGGGGACTCCTCGGAGTCGCCCTCGGAGTCACGAAGATGTGCTTACGCGTCGCTTTGGAGAAGTCGCGAGAGCGACGGAGGAGCGCGCAACCGCGACCCGCATCGGTCGACTTGTAGAGGGGAACGGAAGTGGGAAGACGGACCATCACTCGAGACGAGATTGAACGCACGGCGCGCGAGGCGGCGGATGCGGCAGGATACCCCTGGGTGGCTCCCGTGGTCGTCGTGCCCACCCGGCTGTTTCTCTTATTCGGTCCAGTCCTCAGCTGGCACGTCATGACCAACTCCAAGATGCGCGGAGGCAATGTGAACGTCCACCTTTCGCGAAGCGGCACGGTGACGAAGATCGCATTCGCGCGCTTTTAGCTGGCACTCGGAGCCTTCGCGTCTTCGGAATTCTGGCACCGCAACCTCCTTCCGCACCCCGTCGGGCCCAATTCCGCGAGTTTTCAAGCAGCAACCTGGATCCAATTCCCTAGGTTTTGCGGCGCTCAGTTTCGCGAGGAGTGGACCGGGAAAAAGTATCTGGGGTATCCTCTCTGCGGTGCCGCTCATGACCCATGCGCCATCTGTTTTGGACTCCCGTTCACGGGGAGACCACGCACCAGCCGCGAGCTAGGCTCCCGAGGTGATTGATGTCACGTACTCCCAAGACGGACTCTAGGACGTCCGGCGACCAGTCTACCCGTCAACTGGAGGAGCTGCGCTCCAAGGTGGTTGAACTCGAGGCTGCAAGCAAGGAGTGGAACAAGACCGCAGAGGCCCTCCGCACAAGTGAAGAAGCCTTTCGAACGATCTTTGATCACTCCAATGATGCGATCCTCGTCGTCGACGCGAACTGTGACGAGATCATCCAAGTCAACTCCAAGGCCTGCGAAATGCTGGGATACGCGCGTGAGGAACTCCTTAACCTGCCGATGTCGGCGATCCACCCGGACGAAATGCTCAAGGTCAAGGCCTTTGCGAACCACGTTTACAAGGAGGGTGGCGGCTGGACGAACGAGCTCACGTGTTTGACCAAGTCCGAGAGGAAACTGGCGTCTGAGATCTCGGCCTCCCTCATCGCTGTGCGCGGCCGAACGTGCATGATCGCGTTGGTTCGGGATGTGAGTGAGCGCAAGAAAGCCGAGGAGGAGTTACGGAAGGCAAACAAGCGGATGAGAGCCGAGCTCGAGGCCGCGGCCGAGATTCAAAGATCCCTCCTACCAGGGGTGCTCAGGTGTTGGAGAAGGTGAGGGTTGCGTGGGAGGTCCAGCCGTGCGAAGAACTCCATGGCGATACGCTCAATATCTTTCGTTTGGATAGCGAGCATCTGGGCCTCTACCTCCTCGACGTCAGCGGCCACGGGGCCTCGGCGGCGATGCTTTCCGTTGCCCTTCATCGGGTCTTGACACCCGTCCACGGCCCTACTTCTTTATTGACTCGGTTGCAGGATGGCGGGTCCAGGCACGACATCGTCTCCCCTGCCCTGGTCTTGAGAGACTTGAACGGCCTTTTTCCAATGGACGCGGAGGCCGTAATCCCACAGTACTTTACGTTGGTCTATGGGGTCCTCAGCACCAAGACGAGGGAATTCTGCTACGCCCTTGGTGGCCACCCCCCACCTATTTACAAGCCTCCTCGGGGGCCGGCGTTTGAAATTGGAGACTACGGTTTTCCGATTGGATTCTTCAGCAACGCCACCTATGAAGAGCAACGCATAAAAGCTGAGCCCGGTTCTCGACTCTACTTCTATACGGACGGATTGACCGAAGTCGTCAACCTCCACGACGAGGATTTCGGCAGGGATCGCCTGAGGCAGGCCGTCGACGAGAGTCGTGACCGAACTCTGCAGGACGCGACTTCCTATCTGCTGGAACGCGTCCAAGCCTGGACGGGCGATGCCAAGCGGGAAGACGATGTTTCACTCTTGGCGTTAGAAATTCAGTAGACACCCTCAGCGCGAAAGAGGCCGACTAGCCCCAGCACGGGTGTCCTCAGCCGTCAGTTACTCAGCGATACGGTAGAGATGCCGGCCGCGAAGATAGATGTCGTCGCCCACGATGACCATCGAAGCGTCGAACCCGTCGTCGAGAGAATTCGTCGCAACGATCCTCGGCTCGGGACCCGCCTCGAGGACGACGGTGGTGCCCTCCCGGCCGGTAATGTAGAGGCGGCCGGCGCCGGCCACCGCCACGGGAGAGGAGAACACATCGCCCACCCCCGGAAGCCGCATCTGATGATGCTGGGCACCGGTCTTCGCGTCGAAGACAGAGAGCACGTTCGAGTTGGTCTTCAAGAAGTACAGGTTGTCTTCGTGAAGGAGCGGAGACGCAGTGTAAGGTGTGTCGCGTCCATGCTCCCAGACGATGGCGTCGGTACCGCCGATGTCGCCCTCCGCCTTGGACAGGTCGATGGCCTGGAGGGCGTTGCCGCGGAAGCCGCTCATCACGTAGACGATGCCTCCTGCCTCGACCGGGGTCGGGATGACGTTACGGGTCATGCCCGCCGACTCCCAGACGACGGTACCCGTCTCGACGTCGTAGGCACGAACCCGCTTCGTCGCGTTCGTAACGACCTGCGCCCTTCCCTCGTGCTCGATCACCAGCGGCGTGGACCAGGACGTGATCTCGTCACGCTCCCGGCGCCAGATTTCTTCGCCCGTCTCCTTGTTCAACGCGACGATGAAGGATTCGCCCTCGTGGTCCCAGGGAACGATCAGCCGATCACGGTGCAGAACCGGTGACGCGCCTTCTCCGAATCCCAGCCGGGTGCGCATGTCGCCGAAATCGGTCTCCCACAACACGTTCCCGTCGCGATCGAGGCAGTACAGGCCGCGGGAGCCAAAAAAGGCCCACACGAAGTCACCGTCGGTGATGGCGGAGCCCGCGGCGAAGTTCCCGAACTCGTGCGTCCCTTCGTGAGGGAGCGCCTGGCGCACCGATTTCTGCCAGATCGTCTCGCCCGTCTTGCGATCGAGGGCGAGCACGAGGAATTGGTGCGCATGAGTGGGAGCGATAACGGGCGGACGCCAACCTCTCGTTGTTGGCGCTGGCTTTTTCGGAGCTGCGACGCGCTCGCCTGTCGGGACGGCCGTCGTCAAGTAGATCCGGTCCTCCCACACGATCGGGGTGCTCGAGCCCCGACCGGGAATCTCCAGCTTGAAGCGGACGTTCCTCTCCTCGCTCCATGCGACGGGCGGGTTACCGCCGGGCGCCACGCCGTTGGCCGAAGGCCCGCGCCATTGTGGCCAGTTGCCGTTCCCGGCATCTTCGAGGGTCCCGGCGGCGACGGCCGGCGTAAGGATTGCCAAGCAGAGCGCTACTCCTAAACGCATCCAATACATCGCTTTACTCCAGATGGACAAGGCGAGATGCGCCAGTCCACGAAGTCGATCCTAACACCGGACTGGTGTCATCTCTTAGCACGTACCAGCGACTCGGATCCGGCTGCAGGTGCCGATGGTCTAGTGCCGTGGTCCATAAATAGTGCCCGTAATGAGAACGTCGAGGCGCCCGGCTGGCAAGGCGCGCCGAGTGAGGAATACCGGGTGTATGTGAGCGAGGCGCAACGCAGCCAGCCGGGATGCATCGGCGTTCTCATAGGGCAGTATTTATGGACCGCGGTACTAGGGCAGGAGTTCAACCGGTCCTCTGTTAGGATAGGCCCGCATTTCTGGAGGCGTTGGACTGGAGGAGCGACCGTGAGCAGGCATATTACATTGAGCGTAATCACGCTCTTTCTTGTCGGGGTTGGTGTCGGTGCCCGTGCCGCCGACCCCGTCCCCGAGGACGACAAGCGCGACGAGAATGTGGTCTACGACGAGACACTCTACGAGGAAATGAAGTACCGTTCGATCGGTCCGACCCGTGGAGGGCGCTCGACCACAGTGACCGGCGTAGCCAATGCCCCCTTTACCTTCTATATGGGTGCGTCCGGTGGCGGGGTATGGAAGACGGAGAACGCCGGGCAGAGCTGGGAGATCATCTCTGACGATACCTTCGCGGTCGGCTCGATCGGCGCCATCGCGGTAGCACTCTCCGATCCGAACGTTGTCTACGTCGGTACGGGCTCCGCCTGTCCGCGCGGGAACGTCTCCGTCGGCAGAGGTATCTACAAGTCGACCGATGCGGGTCGGAGCTTCGAGCACATCGGTCTCACCGAAGCGGGGCAGATCGGTCGTATCCGCATCCATCCGTCCGATGCCGACCTCGTTTACGTCGCAGCGACCGGCCACATCTTCGGGCCGAACGAGGAGCGCGGTGTCTTTCGCTCGCGGGACGGTGGCGAGAGTTGGGACAAAGTCCTTTACGTCTCCGAGCAGACGGGCGCCGTCGACCTCTCGATGAATCCGAAGAATCCGCGCCACGTCTACGCGGCCATGTGGCGAGTGGAGCGAAAGCCCTGGACCCTCGTCGATGGCGGTGAGGAGAGCGGGCTCTATCTTTCGGTCGACGGTGGCGACGAGTGGAAGAAGCTCGAGGGCGGGTTACCCGACGGAGAGGTGGGGCGCATCGGTGTTTCCGTCTCCCCCGCGAACCCGGATCGGGTCTATGCACTCGTGACAGCAAAGGATGACGCCGGAGGGATTTACCGAACGGAGAACGGCGGCGAGAAGTGGACGCGGGTTACCGGCGACCGCGAGCTTCGCGCTCGCGGCTGGTATTACTCGCACGTCGAGGCCGATCCAAAGGACGAGAACACCCTGTACGTCATGAACACCCGGTTCTACAAATCCATCGACGGCGGCAAGAGCTTCGAGAGAATAGGCACACCGCACGGCGATCACCACGACCTGTGGATCAACCCCGACGATCCGAAGATCATGGTCGAGGCCAACGACGGCGGTGGGACGGTGACGCTCGATGGTGGAAAGAACTGGTCTAGCCTCAATAACCAGCCGACCGCGGAGTTTTATCGCGTCATCGTGGACGAGGCTTTTCCTTACCGTCTCTACGGAGGCCAGCAGGACAACTCCACCATCAGCGTGCCGTCGTGGAGAGACGGTGGGCTCACGCCCTTCGAGCACTGGCGCTCGGTGGCGGGCGGTGAGAGCGGTCACATCGCGGTGACGCCGGGAAACCCGGAGCTGACCTACGCGGGCAACTATATCGGCCAGATCGATCGTTTCGATAGAAGCACCGGCGAGGAGCAGAACGTCATTATCTACCCTCAGCTTGCAGATGGCGTGGCTCCGAAGGATCTCGCCTATCGTTTCCAGTGGAACGCGCCCATTCTGATTTCCCCCCACGATCCCGCAGTCGTCTACCACACGTCGAACTTCGTTCATCGAACGACGGACGGCGGCATCAACTGGGAGACCATCAGTCCCGATCTGACCTCGAACGATGTCGAGAAGCAGGAGCTTCCCGGCGGACCGGTCCAGCACGACCACAGCGGTGTCGAGGTCTACGGTACTGTTTTCGCGTTCGAGGAATCGCCGCACTCACCAGGCATGCTCTGGGCGGGCACGGACGACGGTCGCGTCCATCGCTCGATGGATGCCGGAAAGAGCTGGGCGGACATCACCCCGAGCGGGATGCCGGTGGATGGCACCGTCAATCTCATCGACGTCTCGGCCCATCGGCCGGGCCGCGCGTTCGTCTCTGTTTTTCGCTATCGGATGGACGACTTCCGGCCCTACGTGTTTCGTACCGATGACTACGGGGAGACCTGGACGCTCCTGACTAGCGGTGACAACGGGATTCCGCCGGATCATCCGGTTCGGGTGGTGCGCGAGGATCCCGACAGGATGGGGCTGCTCTACGCAGGAACCGAGTTCGGCCTGTTCGTTTCCTTCGACGACGGCGCGCACTGGCAGTCCCTTCAGCTCAATCTGCCACATGTTCCGGTGACAGACCTTCGCGTGCACGAGAAGGACCTCGTCGTCGCAACACAAGGTCGCTCCTTCTGGATACTCGACGACCTGACGCCCCTGCACCAACTCTCGGAAGAGCTGTCGAGTCAAAAGGTGGCCCTGTTCGCTCCGCGGGCCGCCTACCGCGTGAGACGCCGAGGCTCCGGCGGGGAGGATCAGCCATGGGACCCTGGCGCGGGTGCCCTGATTCGTTACTACCTGGAAGAGGCACCGGAGGAGGGAATAAGCGTCAGCCTCGAGGTTCTCGACCGCACGGGCGAGACGGTACGCCGGTTTCTTCGCAAGCCGGCGGACGATGACGACGACGAGAAGCCGGATCCGGACGATACCGAAGAACGTGTGCTCGAGCCGAAGGCCGGGTTGAATCGCTTCGTGTGGGATCTGCTCTACCCGAAACCGCACCTCTTGAAAGACTCCCATATGTCCATTAGCTATACCGGCGGTTTCTGGGCGAAACCGGGACGTTATCGAGTCCGTCTTACCGTGGGAGAGACCGTTCAGACCGAAGAACTCGAGGTCCTGAAGGACCCGCGCCTCACCGAGGTCTCCGAGGCGGATCTGGAGGAGGCCTTCCGGCTCACGCTTGCGGTTCGGGACAAACTCAACGAGACGCACGACGCGATCCGTATCCTGCGCGACGTTCGTGTCCAACTCGATGACGTCGTAAAGCGGTCGAAGAAAGCGGGAATCGAAGCAGAGCTGGAAACGTCGGCCGAAGCGATCAAGGACCGGCTCACCGAAATCGAGGAAGATCTGATCCAGGTCAAGAACGAGACGGGAGAGGACCCGCTCAACTTCCCGCCCAAGCTCGACAACCAGCTTGCGTATCTCTTTGGGCACGTCAACGGCGTTTATGGACGTCCCACCGCTGGCTCCTATCAGCGGTTCGAGGATCTGAAGAAAGAGGTCGACCCGTACCTCGAGCGGTTTCGGAGGATTGTCGACGAGGGTCTGCCGCAGTTCAATGCGGCCGTTGTCGAGGCGGGCGGGGCTCCAGTGATGGTGCCGAAGTAGTCGCCTGAGTCTTGGCTCTGACGTCAAGTGCGCCGCGCGTTCGCTCGGGCAGGCTCCCTCCTTGCGTGGGGGACGTTCTCGAAGACTTCGTCGATATGTATTGAAACCTCAAGCCCAAGCTCGATTTTGTTACTTCATCCGACCTCTCCACCAAGAGCCAGTCTGAGCTGGCTTCAAAGATCCCACGACCTGATACCCTCAGCGAGCTTCAACAAACTCGCTGAGCCGCATGCAAGCCGAGGAAATTGGAGGAACACGCTTCTGGATGGGCTATGAAATTTCCTATCCTTTGTTCGGCAGCGACCAGGGCTTTGCCGCAGTCTTCGAGCTCAGCTCACTCCTGCCGGCTGGCGGCGGGGACGGCAGCGAGGGCTTCGTGCTCAACGGCATCGATGCGAACGATAACTCCGGCCGCTCGGTCAGTGCGGCCGGGGACGTGGACGGCGACGGCATCGACGACCTGATCCTCGGAGTTTTTCGTGGCGACCCGAACGGCGTCCTTTCCGGTGAGAGTTACGTGGTGTTCGGTCGCGATCTCCCGGGCGCACCGATCCAACTGGGCATGAAAGGGAATGACGGCCCCACGGAAGCGGCTACCGAAGTGACGGTCGCCGATCTAGGCAACAACTGGCCACTCGGCAGCGGCGGCCCGGACATGCTGATGGGATTGGTCCTGGTCCTGGCGGTGGCTCAGGGCCGTTTGATAACACCGTGGCTTGGCAAAGGAGGACGTGGACAGTTTCCTCGACCGAAAAAGCCTCGGCCTGGATCTTGGCATCGTGTTTTTCGCGGGCGTCGATGGCATAGACAGGAGCCGCATTGCTGACAACGCCCGCCTCCTTGACGGGGGTCTTTACCTTACGCTTTTTAGCTGCCTCGCCACGGTGAGCGAGACCCACAGTTTTGCCCCGTTATGGCGACCTCCCTTCATATCCAAGCTGGCGGCGGAGGATCGCTGTCATATGAACGGCTTAGCCATGAGAGAGGGGAGACCAGCGTTCGTTACGGCGGTTTCCGAGAGCGATGTGGCCGACGGCTGGCGCGAGAAACGGTGCGACGGTGGCTGTCTCATCGATGTGCAGGCGAACAAGGTGGCGTTGAGGGGTATCCATGCCGCACTCGCCGCGATGGTACGAGGATCGGCTTTGGTTGCACAACTCGGGGAGCGGCGAGTTCGGATACGCAAATCCACGCGATGGCCGCTTCGAACCAGTTTGCTTCTGCCCAGGATTTTTGCGCGGGTTGGATTTTGTAGGCGATTTTGCCGTTGTCGGCCTCTCGAAGCCTCGTGAGAACAGAACCTTCTCAGGATTGCCACTGGACGACACACTCGAAGTCTACTTGCCCGTGGGAACGCGACGCTTCAGTTCTTCAGACCAGTTCAGGACGACATTGATTTGGCTTTCCTTGTTGTCGCTTCCCGTGGCTCCGCCTTGCTTAATCATTATGAAACGTTGGCCGTCCGGGGAGATGTCGCGACCGATGAGGAACCCTGCAAATAAGACTCTAGGTTTTCCGGCCTTGAATGTAGGTCCGGTCTGAATGGGTACAACCATTATCTTGTCACCACTTCGACAAAAAAGCTCGGTGCCATCGGGTGACCAAGATGGCCATCCACCGCCCTGCTCTCCCGAGACTAACCATTTGACGTCGAGTTCCGGATAGGGGGTCACATACACGTGTCGCCGACCTGACTCATCCGAAACGTAGGCGAGCCACTGACCGTCGGGGGAGAAACTAGCGTAGCCTTCATAGTTGGGCGAAGCGATTAACGGTCGGGTCTTTCCGTCGACATCCATCTCGAGAATCCCAATGTCGGAATCTCCTTTTGCGTTACGCCCATAAAAAGCTAATATGCTCCCATCGGGTGACAAGGACCAAGGCAAGTAGTTGAATTCACTTGTCGTGAGGCGTTCGGCCTGACCGCTGCCATCGGCCGGCTGTCGGTAAATATTCATCGGACCGTCCCGTTGGGAAGAGAAGATGATCCATTCGCCGTCGGGCGTCCAGATGGGGATGCGGTCATTTTTCCCCTCGAAGGTGAGCTGCCTGAACCAGTCCTCCTCTATATCGTAAATCCAGACGTCGCCATCAATGCCCAACGCCACGCGCTTGCCATCCGGCGAGATCTTGGGCAAGGAATAATTCCGCTCGCTCTTCGTCACGACCCGTTGTGTCCCGTCGCGATCCACCCATACGAGAGTTCTCTGACTGCTGGGTGCACCAGGGACATAAACAAGCGTGCCATCGCCGGAAGCGGCGAAATCAACTCCTCGGACTCCCTCAAGGATCGGGACGGAGTCGCCGTGCACCTCGAGCCTCGCCAGATCGAACGGCGCAGCCCAAACCGCGGAGGTCCCTGCTACGCGCCTATCCTGGTAGACCAAGTGGCCTGTGGACACGTAGTAGGGATTGAAGGCCTCGTCGACCACGATTTTCTGCTGCCCATCCTCCAATGACAGCGCCCTGATCTCAAGACCATCTTCGGTCTGGGCATCGAACAACACGACCTTCCCGCCGGGCAGAATCTTCGGACATTTGTAGCCCAGTTCGCCTTTCTCGCGGGCCGGAATGGCGAGGAGCTCCGGCTGACCTCCATCGGCTGACACGCGATAGAGGCCTCGAATTCCCGGCGCCCCGGGGGCCGCCGCGAACACGATCGTGTCCTGCGGAGTCCATGCACCCCCAAACCACCAAGCACCGGCGTCGCTAATCCTGATCGGTCGGCCTCCCGCGAGCGAAACCTTCTTTAGTTTCCAGTTGGCAAGAAACCCCACCCACTCGCCATCAGGTGAAAAGAAGGGGAACCGCTCCGCGCCCTCGGTCCCGGGGATAGGCTTCGCCTCCAGCTCATCCAAACGACGCGCGTAAAGTTGGGTCGAGTCGCCGCGTTCCGCAACAAAGACGATGCGCCTTCCATCAGGCGAGATCGCCAGGTCAAGGGTGTCGCTATGTGCCAAAGGTGCCGTCGGTGGAGGCGTGATCACAAACTTCGAGAGAGGCCGCGGCCCCGGCCGCGTTGAGCTCCCAATAGCGAGCGCAGCCATAACGGCGATGGCTGCGGCAACGCTCCATGGAATCGCCCGCTTCCACTGCGCCGGCTGAGCTCCAGCCACATCCATCGGCGAGACCGTTGTCGGCTCCTCGAGGGACTCCTCGATCTGGATCCGCACGTCCGCCATGTCATGAAATCGCCGACCCGGATCTTTCTCCAGGCACCGACGCAATAGAGACTGGAGGCTCCAAGGTGTTCCCTCGGGTAGCGCCTCCCAATTCGGTTCCTTTTCCAGGACCGCCGTCAGGGTGTCCGCCACCGTCTCTCGCTCGAACGCTCGCTTCCCCGTCAGCGTTTCGTAGAGAAGGCAACCAACCGACCAGATATCCGCTCGCCTGTCCACCGGCTTCCCGCGAGCTTGCTCCGGGCTCATGTAAGCGGCCGTGCCCAGGATCACGCCTTCCTGCGTTGCGGCTTCCCCGGCCGATGGGCCGTCTGAAAGGCTTTTGGCTATTCCAAAGTCCAACACCTTGACGTCGTTTTTTTGGTCCAGCTTGATGTCGGCGGGCTTCAAGTCCCGATGGATGATTCCTTTCTCATGCGCCGCTTCCAGCGCATTGGCCACCTGGCCACAGATCCTCAGCGCCTCCGCCACTCCCGAGCGCCCCGGCACCCAACCGCTCCGCCAACGACTCCCCCGGCACGAGCTCCAAAACAAGGTAGCGTAAACCGTCGTCCTGCTCCAGACCGTAAATCGCGCCGATGTTGGGGTGGTTCACCGCCGCCAACAGCTTCGCCTCCCTTTCAAAACGCGCCAACCTCTCTGGATCGCGTTCAAGGAGATCCGGTAGCACCTTGATGGCCACTTCGCGCTCCAGCTTCGTATCCTTCGCCCGATATACTTCGCCCATCGCACCTGCATCGAGGAAGGAAACAACCTGGTAGGAGCCGATATGCCGTCCCACTAACCGCTGCGCTCGATGCTCGGCCAATCTCTTGGCCGTCACCTCCAGGGCCGGCTCTTCCATGAAGTCCTCACCTCGCTCGTAGGCCTGAAGCAAACTTAAAACTTCCTGGCGCAGGGCTTCATCCTCATCACAAGTTTGTTTCAAGAAGGCAGTTCGCTCGCTCGGCTGGCGCTCCAGAGCCTCTTCCAGGAGCTCGTCCACTTGTTGCCATCGTTCAGGCTTCATGAAGCTCCTTGCCCTCGAGCTCGCGCACAAGCCAGGCCTTGGCCTTGTTCCACTCTCGTGTCACCGTGTTCGGTGACACTTTCAAGACCGCAGACGTTTCTTTTACGCTCAGCCCGCCAAAGAACCGCAGCTCCACAATCTCGCTTTTCCTCGCATCAAAAGTAGCCAGAGTCTCCAGGGCATCGTCGATGGCCACCAAGTCCGGGCTCGCTTCCCCAGGTACCACCAAAGCTTCGTCCAGGGAGACCTGCCGCACCTCGCCCCCTCGCTCGAGTCGGGGACGGCGACGAGCAAAATCCACCAGGATGTGCCGCATCAACTTTGCCGAGACCGCGAAGAAGTGGGCCCTGTTCCGCCAACTGACTTTTTTCCAACTCATCAGCCGCACATAGGCTTCATTGATGAGGGCTGTCGTTTGCAACATGTGCCCGGGGCGTTCCCCTGCCATGTAGTGGTGAGCCAGCCGGTGCAGTTCCGCGGAGACTAGGGGAGTCAACCTCTGAAGCGCACGTTCATCTCCATCACTCCACGCCTGGAGCAGCTGGGTGATCGCTTCCGGTGACGGTGTCGTGGGAACCTCCTGCGGACGGAGTCCAACTCCTTGTGCCGCCTGACAATATCACATCCCAGGGCCCTGGAGCTGGACTTGGTCGAGCGGGGAAGGGGAAAAAGTTTCTACGGAATGGGGGTTTTTCGTTTCGAATTTCGCTTTAACCAGTGTTGGGGGCAGCTCTCCAGTGATGAGTTTCTCACCGCCACCTGCGGCGGCGGGGAAACTCCCACGATTGTGGCGATCACGGCCCAATGGCGTGGCAACATAACCATAACCGAAGCCACAGCTCGCCCCCGCGTTGCGTCACTGTTTCAACAAAATGGCGATTACGGGAAATACACGTACCAGCTGGAATCGTCGACGAAGGTCGGTTACGCAGAGGAAGGCAGAACCATGCGACTTCTTATCCATCCGAGCTTTCTAATAACCCTGCTGTTTTTCTGGGCAGCGCCGTTAGTTTTGGCCCAGGCCACCCTCACCGTGAACTCCACCGGCGATGGTGCGGACAGCAACACGGCGAACGGTATCTGCGATGATGGGGCGGGGAACTGCACCCTCCGGGCGGCGATCGAAGAGGCTAACGCCAGTTACGGCAGCGACCTGATCGCCTTCAACATCCCCGGCACGGGTCCCCATACCATCCAGCCACTACTCAAGCTGCCCTCTATCACCGACCCGGTGACGATCGACGGCTACACCCAGTCGGGGGCCAGCCCCAACACGAATCCCGTCGGGCTTGGTCTCAACACTGTCCTCATGATTGAAATCGACGGCAGCCTTCTGGGAGGTCTAGCACCTAGCGCTTTGACCATCATTATCGACAATACCACCGTGCGGGGGCTGGTGATCAACCGATTTGCCACTTTTGGCATCGACATGGACCAATTCGGCTTTCCCGGGCCATCGCCGAAGATTGGCAACAACATCGTAGAAGGAAACTTCATTGGCACCGACGTCACCGGGACCATGGCGTTGGGAAACAACATTGGTGTGGCGGTCGAGACGGGGAACAATCGTATAGGTGGTGTGCCGGCCGCGGCGCGTAACCTCATCTCCGGCAACGGGATTGGTATTGTGATCGCTGGACCAGACACCAATGGGAATGTCGTCCAGGGCAACCTCATTGGGACTGACGTCACGGGCACGGTCGCCCTCGGAAACATCGCCACTGGTGTGAGCTTGGGTGGCGGTACAGGCACGAACAACTTGGTCGGCGGGACGGCACCTGAGGCGCGTAATGTCATCTCGGGGAACGACGCTGGTGTTACGCTGGGCGTGGCGGATGGCAACCGCGTGCAAGGGAACTTCATTGGCACGGATATCACAGGCACGGTGGCTTTGGGAAACAGACACGGCGTTTCTATCTCTGCATCGGACAACAACACAATCGGGGGCACAGAGCCGGGCGCAGGCAACGTCATCTCGGGGAGCACCTCTTTTGGTGTTGTTTTGGGGCAAGGGTCGACCGGCAACCGGGTGGAAGGAAATTTTATCGGTACCGATGAAACCGGCAGCATCGATTTGGGGAATGGTGCCGACGGGGTGCGCATCTCGTCGCCGAACAACACGATTGGCGGTATGGTGCCCGGCGCGGGAAATATCCTAGCCTACAACAGCGGCCCGGGAGTGGCTGTGATCTCCGAGGCCGCAACCGGCAATGCGATTCTCTCCAATGCCATCTTCGCCAACAGCCACGACAGCTTCCCCAACTTGGCCCTGGGTATAGACCTTGCAGACGTGGGACCAGGTAATTCGCTGGATGGTGTCACACCCAACGATCCAGGGGATGGTGATACTGGCGCCAACACTAAACAGAATTTTCCCGAACTGACCTTCGCAGGGGCTACCGCCAGCACGAGCGAAGTTGACGGGACGCTCAACAGCACACCCAATGCCACCTTCAGACTCGAATTCTTCGCGAACACAACCTGCGATCCCTCCGGCTTCGGTGAGGGCGAGACCTTCCTCGGGGCGGCCGGCGTGACGACCGACGCGAGCGGGGACGTGAGCTTCTCGGCCATACTCCCGACCGCGGCGCCCGTGGGCCACGTCATCACCATGACCGCAACGGATGCGAACGGCAACACCTCGGAGTTTTCAGACTGTAGTATTGCGGCGGCTGAAGTCTTCGATATCACTCCACCGACACCGCCGGAACTCCTGCAAGCCCTGATCGCAGCCGTTCAAACCATCCTGGACGCCAATCCGAACACGCCTCTGGCCGACAAGCTAGAGGATGCGCTGGCGAAGCTTCAGACGGCTCTGGCGGAGTTGGAGAATAAAACACCGCCCGACAATCAAGCCGCGGTAGGAAACATAGAGGGAGCAGTGGGCGATATTCAGGCCGCGGTCGATGAGGGATTGCTCGATCCAGACACTGGCGCCCAACTCATGGACGAGCTCGCGGGGATCGCGAGGTTGTTGGCATCCACTGCCCTTGATGAGGCAACCGCCCAGGGAGGCGACCCTGTCGTCCTCGATGCCGCTCAGCTAGATTTGGACGACGGCGATGCGTTACGGGCATCGGGAGCGTTCAAGGACGCGGTGAGCGAGTACAAAGACGCCTTGGCGAAAGCCGAGAGCCAACTCTTGTAAGCGGTTCACAATAGCCTTTCGCAAATACCGGCATTCGGTGATTTGGGTCCGTTCGCGTGCGCGTCCCAAACCCTCGGCATAATGGGCTGCGTGCACGAACTCTGAGCACGTTGACGCTCGATGCTCGGCCAATCTCTTGGCCGTCACCTCCAGGGCCGGCTCTTCCATGAAGTCCTCACCTCGCTCGTAGGCCTGAAGCAAACTTAAAACTTCCTGGCGCAGGGCTTCATCCTCATCACAAGTTTGTTTCAAGAAGGCAGTTCGCTCGCTCGGCTGGCGCTCAGAGCCGCTTCCAGGAGCTCGTCCACTTGTTGCCATCGTTCAGGCTTCATGAAGCTCCGTGCCCTCGAGCTCGCGTACAAGCCAGGCCTTGGCCTTCTTCCACTCTCGTGTCACCGTGTTCGGTGACACTTTCAAGACCGCAGACGTTTCTATTACGCTCAGCCCGCCAAAGAACCGCAGCTCCACAATCTGGCTTTTCCTCGCATCAAAAGTAGCCAGAGTCTCCAGGGCATCGTCGATGGCCACCAAGTCCGGGCTCGCTTCCCCAGGTACCACCAAAGCTTCGTCCAGGGAGACCTGCCGCACCTCGCCCCCTCGCTCGAGTCGGGGACGGCGACGAGCAAAATCCACCAGGATGTGCCGCATCAACTTTGCCGAGACGGCGAAGAAGTGGGCCCTGTTCCGCCAACTGACTTTTTTCCAGCTCATCAGCCGCACGTAGGCTTCATTGATGAGGGCTGTCGTTTGCAACATGTGCCCGGGGCGTTCCCCTGCCATGTAGCGGTGAGCCAGCCGGTGCAGTTCCGCGGAGACGAGGGGAGTCAACCTCGCAAGCGCTCGTTCATCTCCATCACTCCACGCCTGGAGCAGCTGGGTGATCGCTTCCGGTGACGGTGTCGTGGGAACCTCCTGCGGACGGAGTCTAACTCCCTGTGCCGCCTGACAATATCACAGCCCAGGGCCCTGGAGCTGGACTTGGTCCAGCCGGGAAAAGGAAAAAAGTTTCCACGGAATGGGGGTTTTTCGCTTCGAATTTCGCCTTAACTAGTGTTGGGGGCAGCTCTCCGCAGGTCTAGGCCCCTTCGGCTAAGCGTGCTTGCTCGGCTCTGTGCACCTGAACATTTGTTTGGGCCGTAAGGAAGAAATCATTTAGTCGTTAAGGAGGAATAAAATGCTGAAAAAATCACCAATTCTTTTTGCCCTCGCCGTCTTTGTGGTGGCCGTCGGCTGGCCGATCACACCGGTGCAGGCCCACTGCAAGGAAGGCACACCGCACTTCGGTGACCATCCTCACTGCACCGCTGAAGAAACCACTTACAAAGTAACCATGACCGACGATTTGGTCTTCGGCGAAGAGTCCTATGTGGGCACGGACGGAGGGGGCAAGTCTAAGCCAGTCCACGTAAATTTCCAGGACGCAATAATCGACCTTAGCTTTTTCTTCGATAAATTTGGTGAGAATCAAGTTGGTGAGCAGCGTGGCGAGGCCTGCTTCGCAGCTGCCCCCGTGGTGGGGATGAACACAATCGCGATCACAATCTTACAGGAGAAGGACGGAACGGCAACCCTACATTATTGGTTTACGTCCTATGGCGACGACTTCGATGCCGAGGACGGGACCGGGACCGAGATCGATTACCTGCTTGAGCTGTTCGACGGGACGTTTGTGGGCGCCCCATGGCGTCCCGACGAGTTTGCAGACCAAGAAACCACAGCGATTTTCGAGAAGTGGGATATGAGCATGAACAGCGGGAAAAATAAAATCGCTTGTACAGAGACAGGGCCAGAGCCATTAGAGGATTTCCATGTGGAGGTTACTGTTTTGAACACTACTAAAACTGACCCGTAGAAGTTCCCGCTCGTGCCGTGCATGAGGAGAACCAGGTCCAGGCCCACCCGAGAAGCTCCTTGGGCTTGCGGGACATCCAGGCGTTGTCTTTGCCCAACCAGATGCCTTAATACGAACTACTCAACCATCGGAGATGCCTTCTTTTCCTCGAACGGTTTGCGCCTAACCCTACCGTCTCTACGGAGGCCAGCAGGACAACTCCACCATCAGCGTGCCGTCGTGGAGCGACGGTGGGCTCACACCCTTCGAGCACTGGCGCTCGGTGGCGGGCGGTGAGAGCGGTCACATCGCGGTGACGCCGGGAAACCCGGAGCTAACGTACGCGGGCAACTATATCGGCCAGATCGATCGTTTCGATCGAAGCACCGGCGAGCGGCAGAACGTTATTATCTACCCTCAGCTTGCAGATGGTGTGGCTCCTAAGGATCTCGCCTATCGTTTCCAGTGGAACGCGCCCATCCTGATTTCCCCCCACGATCCCGCAGTCGTCTACCACACGTCGAACTTCGTTCATCGAACGACGGACGGCGGCATCAACTGGGAGACCATCAGTCCCGATCTGACCTCGAACGATGTCGAGAAGCAGGAGCTTCCCGGCGGACCGGTCCAGCACGACCACAGCGGTGTCGAGGTCTACGGTACTGTTTTCGCGTTCGAGGAATCGCCGCACTCGCCAGGCATGCTCTGGGCGGGCACGGACGACGGTCGCGTCCATCGCTCGATGGATGCCGGAAAGAGCTGGGCGGACATCACCCCGAGCGGGATGCCGGTGGATGGCACCGTCAATCTCATTGACGTCTCGGCCCATCGGCCGGGCCGCGCGTTCGTCTCTGTTTTTCGCTACCGGATGGACGACTTCCGGCCCTACGTGTTTCGTACCGATGACTACGGGGAGACCTGGACGCTCCTGACTAGCGGTGACAATGGGATTCCGCCGGATCATCCGGTTCGGGTGGTGCGCGAGGATCCCGACAGGATGGGGCTGCTCTACGCAGGAACCGAGTTCGGCCTGTTCGTTTCCTTCGACGACGGCGCGCACTGGCAGTCCCTTCAGCTCAATCTGCCACATGTGCCGGTGACAGACCTTCGCGTGCACGAGAAGGACCTCGTCGTCGCAACACAAGGTCGCTCCTTCTGGATACTCGACGACCTGACGCCCCTGCACCAACTCTCGGAAGAGCTGTCGAGTCAAAAGGTGGCCCTGTTCGCTCCGCGGGCCGCCTACCGCGTGAGCCGCCGAGACTTCGACGGGCAGGATCAGCCGTGGGACCCCCGGCTCGCGCCGAACTCTCGGCAGGGCGACGAGTACCATGCCTCGTACATCTCGGCTCGAGCGAATCTCTCCCAAACCGCATCATAGCCGGCTTCCATGTAGGCACTTGCCGTCAGGATCCCCGTCGACGGTGGCTCAGAAGCACGGGAGGAGGGCGCGGCGACCAGACTCACAAGACTCGCGGCAATCAAAGCTCTCATCAAGGCTCCCCTGAACGGGCAAGGCTCCGAGCCTCGCGTCGTCCGCAAGATCCGCGAACTTCCAGATTTCTGCCTATTTATACACCTCTCCCCACCAAGAGCCAGTCTGAGCTGGCTTCAAGGATCCCTACGACCTGATACCCTCAGCGAATCTAGGGGGAAGAAATGTATCAAAAGTCGTTTCTATTGGCCGCGACATTGCTTGTCGTAATAATGACAGCTGGCTCTACGGCCGAGGAATCCTACAAGCCTACCTGGAGATCTCTAAAACGCTATCCAGTCCCGCAGTGGGTGCAAGATGGCAAGTTTGGAATTTATACACATTGGGGAGTTTATTCGGTACCTGCCATGGGTCCCGATGGCACGTGGTATCCCTACTATATTTATTCGGATGAAGATTCCGAACAGCATAAACACCATGTGGCAACATACGGTCCTCTCTCGGAATTCGGATACAAGGAATTTATTCCTATGTTCAAGGCGGAGAAGTTCGATGCTGACGAATGGGCAGAGCTTTTCGAAAAGGCTGGCGCAAAATTCGCTGGTCCAGTCGCAGAACACCACGATGGCTTCGCAATGTGGGATACCAAGTACTCAGAATGGAATGCTGCGAGGATGGGGCCGAAAAGAGACGTTGTCGGGGAGTTAGAAAAAGCCATCAAGAAACGCAACATGAAGTTCGTCACAACATTCCACCATTCCACGAACTGGACTTTCTTTCCGGTATGGGACGAGAGATGTGACTGTTCCGATCCGAAGTATTCAGGATTATACGGCCAGATGCACGAGAAGGGAGACGAGCCCAACAAGGAGTTCTTAGATGAATGGCACGGAAAACTAATCGAAGTTATAGATAAATATGATCCCGACTTTATATGGTTTGACTCTCCTCTGGAGGGAATAAGGAAAGATGTTTATCAAAAAAACTTTCTGGCCTACTACTACAACAAATCCGTTGAACGCGGCAAGGAAGTTTTGGTGTCATACAAAGTTCACGATTTTCCGCCCGGCGTTGGTCTCGAGAACTCAGGAGGAAAAAATCAGCTGACATATCATACGTGGATGTCGGCTCCCTCTGTAGATGACCCACCCGTATGGTCTTACACTAAGGATGCAAAATTCAGATCGGTAAATGCGTTGGTGGATGATCTCGTGGATAGAGTCAGCATGAATGGGTTTCTTTTACTCAATGTTGGTCCCAAACCCGATGGAACGATCCCTGAAGAGGCTAGGAAGCGTCTGCTGGGGATGGGCGAATGGCTGAAGGTAAACGGTGAAGCGATTTACGGTACTACGGCTTGGATAAGACATGGAGAAGGTCCTTCAGCTATGTCGGGTCTTGTTTGGAAGTGGGCTCCTAAGGTTGAGGGTACTACCGAGCAGAGGAAGAAAATCCCACATACAGGTCAGGACATCAGGTTTACTGTTAAGGATAACGTCATCTATGCGATTAGTCTTGATTGGCCAGGAGATGAGGTTACGATTAAATTCCTGGCTGGCGTTGGATTACTGCCTGGTGAAGCATTTAGATTGCATGAATCAGAGATCGACTCCGTAAAGATGCTTGGTGTTGATGAAGAGCTGGAATGGACGATGACTGAAGGCGGCCTTACAATCAAAACCCCGGACAAAAAACCCTGCGAGCATGCTTTCACCTTCAAGATTGAACGCAAGCCTGCGTTGTAGACTACGGGTGGAGTGAAGCAACGCCCGCCTCCAACCGATAGAGCTCACCCACCTCGTCCGCGCTCAAAGCGCGGTCGAAGATGGCCAATTCGTCGAAGAGCCCCACATAGTTGATGCCCAGACGGACCTCGCCGCGAGACGCGTCCCAGGTGAAGGCCTCGTTCAGCCCCTCCATGGTCTTGGGCCGGGCCGAGCCGTTCAGATAGAGGTTTGCAGTTCCGCCCGATGCCGTATTGATTCCCGAGAAGGTGATGGCTACATGGGTCCACTGGTCGCTCTCGAACGGCGGTTCGTCGACCGCGATCAGACGATCCGTGAAAAAAGGATTGTCGTTGGGAGAGAGTTCGTCCGGATTCCACTCGCTCAAGTCACCGAAGATCCCGAGCCGAAACTGGCGGGCGTTCTCGCCGATGAAGTCGACCCAGATCGCGGCGTCGTTATAGGCCGAGTCGGTGAGCTGAATCGGATCGCAGAAGCCTGGCTCCAGATCGACCGCGGGATCGAGGCTCAGCCAGAACGAGACGGTTCCGGACCATTCGGACGTCGTGTAAGCCGTATTGCCCGGGGCGCGATAGAAGATAGCGTGGACGTTCTTTCTGGCGAACTGAAGCGCATCGCCGAAACGACCCGCACCGGCCGTGATCGTAACGTCCGGATTGCCGATGCCTGGTGTCGCACGATCGAGCTCATCGTAAGACGGCGCCGTGTAGAGCACGTCGTCACCGCGAGCAAAGTCCGCGTCCGGACCGTGATCGAAGGACGCGTGGAACAGGAGGCCGTCTCCAAGCCCGCTTGCGCCCGCACCTTCCGCAGGTGGCGTTGCTTCGTCGGCCGGAGGCTCCGAGGAAGGGGCACAGGCGAGGCTGAGCGCCAGCGCTCCGGAGACTGTAAGGAAGGTATGGTAGTTCATTTGCCGCCGCCTTTCGTTTGAGGGGTCAAGTGTGCAGGCGCCCGCGACTGGACTGCCTTTTCGGTTCGGTCACAGCCTACCCAAAACGTCTTGTTCTTCACTGTTCTCGCCTCCCTCTCCGGACGGTTCAGCTACGGTAAACGCGAAAACGCCCAAGATCAAGCATGAGCGGGGCCATATCGAGCAATTTGGGGATGGGACGGCAGAATTGACTCTCCTCCGCCCGGAGGCATAGGCTGGCGGTCCAGTGAAGACCAGCAGACGACATTTTCTAGCGGGCCTTGGCGCTCTGGCGCCTCTGAAGTCGCTCTCGCTGCAAGCGCCCGCCAGCATGCAGACGACGCCAGACTATTTTGCCGATCTTGGCGTGCGTCGGTTCATCAATGCAATTGGGCCGTATTCATCTCTCGGCGGCGCCGAAATGTGGCCCGAAGTTATCGATGCGATGGACTATGCGATTAAAAACAAGGCTCGCATGTCGGATCTCCAAGACGCGGTCGGCAGGCGCATCGCGGAGTTGACCGGCGCCGAAGCCGCCATGGTCACCGCTGGCGCTACCTGCGCGATCATTCTCGGCACGGCAGCCTGCATGACGATGGGTGACGAGGAGAAGATGGAGCGCCTGCCAGACACGTCCGGCATGCCAAACGAAGTAATCATCCTGAAAAGCCAGCGCTATCTTTACGATCGCTCCATCAGAGCGCCCGGTGGGAAACTGGTAGAAGTCGTAACTGCCGACGACATTCGTACGGCGATCAATCCATCGACGGCGATGCTGTTTTATCTATTGAACCGCCCGGATGACGACGCGATAACGGTTGCGGAATACGTCGCCATCGCCAAAGAGCACGATGTCCCGATCATGTGCGATGCTGCCACTACCGTACCGCCGGTTGCCAACCTGAAGTCCACTGTGGCAGCGGGATTCGATTTGCTCTGTTACTCGGGCGGCAAGGGATTGCGCGGCCCCTACAGCGCGGGTCTGTTGCTCGGTCGGCCGGACCTTATTGAAATCGCGCGACGTAACGGCTCTCCCAATCATCGCGCTTATGGCAGAAGCATGAAGGTGGCGCCAGAGGAGTACCTCGGCATGATGGTCGCGGTCGAGAAAAGCATGGCATTCGATGAGGAGACCGAATATCAACGCCAGCTAGATATCGTCAACGCCATGGGACGCAATCTGTCTGGGGTGCCAGGCATTGATACGGTAACCCGCACGCCAGGCGCCGAGACCGGCGAGCCTTATATCGAGGTTCACTGGGACGCGGACCGGTACAAGACCACACCTGCTGAAGTGAAACAGGCGCTTCGGGACAGCGATCCGTCGATCGAGATTCGGGCGCTGTTTCTCTCGAAAGGCCAGATTCATCTGACAGCCACGATGCTCGAGGAAGGCGAGGCGGAAATCGTTACCGCCCGCCTCGAGGACATCCTCTTGGCGAGCGCGTAAGGGCCGATGACGCTTCGACGCACAGTTCTGAAAGGCCTCGGCAGCATTCTCCCGCTGGGTATACTCGGCGGCGCTACGGGCTGTGCAAAAGAGACGCCGGCACCCGAAGAATCCCAGGGCCGAGACTATTACAAGGAACTCGGTGTAAAAGCGTTTATCAACGCGGCTGGCTCCTATTCGGCGCTGGGCGGCGCGAGAATGCGGCCGCAGGTCGTGGACGCGATGCGTTACGCCGCCACGCGCAAGGTCAAGATAAGAGACTTGCACGACGCGGTTGGCAAGCGCATCGCCGAGCTCGTTGGCAGTGAGGCGGCGATGGTGACCTCGGGCGCGACGGCAGCGATGGTGCTTGGCACGGCTGCTTGCATGACGCTGGGCGATGAGAACAAGATGCGCCAGTTACCGGATACGTCCGGCATCAAGAATGAAATAATCATTCAGAAAAAACACCGCTACACCTATGATCGGGCGTTGACTGTGGCCGGCGGCCATTTCGTCGAGGTGGAATCCGAAAACGATGTGCGGCATGCCGTAAATGACCGGACGGCGATGATGTTTTTTCTGAGGCCGACACGAATCGGCGACAATATCCCGTCGAATAAATACGTGGCACTGGCGAAGGGATTGGGCATTCCAAGTTTCTGTGACGCAGCGACAACGACGCCACCCGGTTCGAACGTCATCGACGGCGTGAGCGAAGGCTTCGACCTGATCTGTTACTCCGGCGGCAAAGGCTTGCGCGGGCCCTATAGCGCGGGGCTGCTGCTCGGTAGAGAGGACCTCGTTCGCTATGCAAGGCGAAATTCAGCGCCGAATGACGTCTCGATCGGCCGCGGCATGAAAGTGTCGTCCGAGGAGTATCTCGGCATGGCGGTCGCGCTCGAGACCAGCCTGGGGATCAACGAGGAAGCGGATTTCGAGTACAAACGAGAACGCTTCGATATCATAAGCAAACAAATTGAAGACCTGCCCGGCGTTACAAGCAGAGTGTTTGTGTCCGAAAGCGAGACGAACGAACTCTACCTGGACATCGACTGGGATACGGACATCATCAAACTTGACAGGCAACAGTTCATCGACGCATTGCGTGCCGAGACACCCGCGGTAGAGGTCCGCCTGTTGCGGTTTTCCGGTGGCAGAATTCACCTGTCCGCAACCGTGATGGACGATGGTCAGGATGTCATCGCAGGTCGGGTAATCAGAAAAGTGCTCTTGGCGCATTCCTGAAAGGGAGTCCGCTCGCGGCCTCTGGCGTCGTCCTCGAACGACGTTGGAGTAATGTCTGGATAGGCTCAAGACGTAGGATCCGCATTCTCTACGAGCAGGTCCTCGGCTGGACGCGCAGCCCGACGGACGACCAAAGGCTCAGATCCCCTTATTCGACAACACGATACAGCAGCTCGAGGCGCGTTTCGGCCCGCCTCGGACGTTTTTAGTGCCATTTAGACTACAAAAACGTCAAATTTCATAGAATTTAACACCATTTGTTAAAGTAGAACTTGAACTATGGATGTTTATCTGCTAACGTCTAGGGAAAATCTCAACTTGTCGAGACTTCGACGGGATGACGTGATGCGCTACAAACACTTGATTCCAGGCCTGTTGATCTTCATTCTCTCCGGGTGCGGGAGCGAATCCCCGACGACACCGGAAGCCGGGACGCTGCCATCGATCGAGCCAGCCCTGCTGGTGCCGACGACCGAGAGCCCGTCTTCGGGCGACGAGGTAGGTCGTCGGCCCACCCTCGTGGCTGCGGCGGCCACCGTGGTAGGTGGAACGGTCTATACGTTCCAGGTGTCTCGCAGTGCCGATTTCGACGGGCTCGTGACCGCCTCCGGCCAAATCACCCCAGACGCCGACGGCCGTGCCTCTTGGAAGGTCGTAATTGCGCTCGACGCTGGAGACCATTTCTGGCGCGCCCAGGCCCATCTGAGCTCCCAAAGCAGTGCCTTTTCGAGCGCGGCGATGATGAAGGTGAACCCGAACATCACGCCGACCCCGCCGACCCGGCCACCCAGGCCGACACCCCCGACTGTGGATCTCTTCGACCCTCTGACGGACGGAACCTCCATCGGGCAGGTGGGAGGTGGCCAGTTCACCTCCGACGGTTGGAGGGTCAAAAACAAAGCGGACTTCCTCCGCTACGAGATCAGCTCCATTCCCGAAGGCTTCGTCGAGTGGGAAAACCTAGGGCTGACACCTCAGAACAAGGCGGGTGACCAGTTCATGTTGCTCGGTATGTGGGACCCCACCAAAGGTCGCTACCGCACCAACCCCTACCGCGTTCACGTGCAAAAGCTGGATACGAATCACAATGCGCCCTTCGTGCGCTTGCGCTGGATTGCGAACGGCGACGAGAACGACGGCGGTTTCAACTTTCTCAACTGGAACCCCGACAGAGTCTACCAGTGGCGTCTCGAGTGGGGCCCCGAAGGCGAAGCCCACGTCGTCCGCCTCTTCTTGAACGGACAATCCATCATCCGAGTGAATTACGAGCGCGCCTACGATCCGAGCACTCTCTACGTCGAGCTCGGTATCGAAGAGCGACAAGAATCGGTCGTGGGCGCCGTTTATCGCAACGTCCGCATCGGTCCGCGCTAGAGAAACTGCTCGTCGATCGCAAAAGACGACATCGCTGAGCGAGCGAGACGTCGCTTGCGCAAGTCGCCGCGCGGTCACTACACTCGATCCTATGAAACGCCGTCTTCGTGGCAGTCATGGAGGTCGACTGCGTGGCGTCGACGGCTACCGACGGATCGTTCATGGTGGAGTACGGGAGCTCGGGAGAGTTTCGCTCCTTCATCAAGGAAGAGAGCCCCTCCTGGTCGCCCATCGAGGGCGACTACATGAGATCGCTCCAACGAACGCTCTGCGGGGGCGAATAGCCGGTCGCGTCGCTGGAACATCTTGTCCGACTCTGTCCGGGCAGAGTTCGGACGATACTTTGGGCGTCTCCTTCTGGGTCTCGGTTGTGGTCGCTTGCGAACCGTTTGCTTGAACCACTGCTCGAAGTATCAGGTGGGGAAGGATGTCTAAGTTCTCCGAGAAACTGTTTCACTGCTGGCATCCGGTTGCCTACGCCCATGAAGTACCTCAGGACGCGCCCTACGGGTCGACACTGTTGGACGAAGCTATCGTCGTGTGGCGGACAGCAGACGGTGTGCCCCATGTGATGCAGGATCTATGTATCCACCGTGGCAGCGCTCTCTCCCTGGGCTCGCTCGAGGATGACTGTCTAGTGTGCCCGTACCACGCCTGGCGCTACGACGCCGAGGGCACCTGCGTAGCGATTCCGCAGCAAGCCGATGCCCGGATTCCGCGCAAGGCACGGGTGCGCTGCTACCGTGCGTTGGAGCGCTACGGGATTATCTGGGTGGCTCTCCAAGAGCCGCTGTTTCCGTTGCCGGAGATGCCCGAGCTGGAAGACGACGAGTGGAAAGTCGTTCTCACTGGCCCGTTCGACTGGCAGAGCGACGCCTCTCGGCAGGTCGAGAATTTCACCGACTTCGGCCATTTCCCTTGGGTCCACCCGGGGCTCTTGGGTGACCCGGAGCGGCCGCTCGTACCCGACTACGATGTAGAGACCCGCGGGCATGTGTTGCACTACGTGGTGATCCGCGCCGAAGCGGCCAACACGAGTGACTTCCCCGTTTTCGCTAACGAAGAGGTCGTCGAGCCGGAACGAAGTTGCCGCTATGAGCTTCACCTGCCTTATACCATCGCGCTTCGGATGGGATGGGGTGGCACAAAAGGGATGGTCTACTTCTTCGCCTCCCAACCGATCGGCGAGAAGCGGTGCAGGGGCTACTGCATCATCGGCCGCAACTACGATTTCGACCAGCCCGACAGCATGTTGCAGGACTTCGAGAAGGTCATCTTCGACCAGGACAAGCGAGTCGTCGAGTCACAATGTCCCGAGCAGGTTCCGTTCGATTTGTCCGACGAGCTGCACCTGAAATTCGATGCGGTTGCCATCAACTACCGCCGTGCGATGCAGAACCAGGGGTTGGACTACTACCACTACCTCGACCTGGCAGGAGAAGAGGTCTGAGGATTATTCACCACAATGTTCCCGCTGACGGCGAGCTCAAACAGCTCCCGTTAATCTTGGTGACGAGAACCGGGCGCGGGCCACAAAGAGCGTCGTGACCACCGAGAGTATGACGAGAAGCGCCAGGTCCACGCGTAGCCATCCGACGTGCGCGGGTAACACACCCACGACCGAGAGCAAGAACGAGAGCAGTCCGAGCGCGGTCGCGATGATGATGCCGCCGCCCAGGTGGCGCGAAGACAGCACCGCGGCAAAAATGAGCGGCGCAAGGAGCGCGGTTCCGGCGAAGCTCACCCGCGCCAACAACACGAGCTCATCGCCGCTGGCGATGGCGAACGTCAGCGTCATCGCCGCGAAGGTGACGATGGCCACTTTCGTGCGGGCCAGCACCGCGCGCTCCTCACCCTTCAGCAAGGATCGCAGCTCTGTGCCGAGTGCGAAGATCTGCGAATCAGTCGTGGACATCGCGGCCCCGATCAAGCCCACAGTCACGGCCGCGGCAATAACCGGCGCCTGGTCGAATACGTAGACTCGAGCCAGGAACTCCGACATCGACGCGTCCGCGTGGTTGACGGCGCCGTACATACCAACCGCGATCGCGGGCAGGATTCCAAAAAAGGTGAAGGCGCTCAGCACGACAGCCATGTGGCGCATCGCTCTCGGGTTGCGCATGATGATGATTCGGTTGGTCAGTTGCGGTTGCGTCACCGGTATCAGCACGAGCGCCAGAAACGACGCGATCAGAAACTGCGGCGTAAGAAGACCTTCGGGACCGGGAGTGGATAGGAGCGCCTCGTCCACAGCACGCACTCGCTCGAACAATCCTGTCACCCCACCCGCCCGACGCAAGCACAGCAGGGCGATGACCCATGAGGCAGAGAACAGCAGCGCTCCTTGCAGTACGTCGCTATAGATGATGGCTTTGAGGCCGCCGATCTCGCTGTAAATGAGGAATACCACGACGATTATCGTCGCCCAGCCCCATACGGGTAGAGTCGTTGGAAGAGTGGCGGCAAGGAAGACCGCGATGCCACGGACCTGAATCGCGACGTATGGGACCAAAAACGCGAAGACTCCCGCGAAATAGATGTGTCCGGCCCACGCGGTCCGGTAGATGTGGCTCAGCAAACCGGCAATGCCACGGTATGAGACCTCGGAAGCCCGGCGGCGTAGGTGGAAACCGAACCACAAGACCATGAAGCCGATGGCCGCGTCCGAGACGCCGAGAAAGATCCAAGCTCCGACGCCGTGTTGGCGAACGAAGTCCGGCATACCCATCAGCGCGAACGTGCTAAAGAGAGTGGCGGCGAACGTCAAGCTTCCGAGCACGACACCAACGTTGGAGCCCGCCAACGCATAGTCATCTGCGCTTCGGTTCTGCCGACGTGCGTTGAACGTCGCATAGACGAGCAACGCAAGGTAGACCCCGCCCAGAGTGACGAGCCAGGCGATCATGATGGGTCGGACTCGTCGTGGTCACGATCAGGATGAACGTACGCGCCGACGAGCACCAACAGAATAATCGTCACCGACACGAGAAGACCTGTCCACAGCGTCCGCGGTAGTCCAGCGAGCATGGGCTCGTGTTGGCCGGGCGGGATGACGATGGGCGTGAAGCTCACGATCGCGACCAGCACCATGGCGGCGCAGCAAGCGCGCCACGTTAGATATCGTCCAGAACCTGAAGCGGCTGCCGGTTTCTCTTCAGTCGAGTCTCGGTTCGTGCTGTCGACATGTTTATCGTATTCGGGCATCACGTGGCTCCTCGCAAGGGATCGCCGGCTCGCTGAGCATGACATATCTGCCCGCACTAGCGCGCATGCGTAACACTACCGCCGGTTTCAGTCTGTCAATCAGGGGTCCGCGGTCAAACGCCAATTCGCTGAGAACGAGATCGCTGCGATGGGGCCGGAAGAGTTGATCAGACGGAAACAATAATCCCCGCCGTCGTAGGTCTCACCGTCGAGAATTCGGCGACTTCGACCCGTCCTTATTTGATACTCGAGAACTGGCGACGCGCTTACGGGGTAGAGCGAAGCACGAGGGCGGGGTCGCCGAACAGGTGATAGATGCTGAGAAGCTCGGGGAACGCTCCCGTGCCCAGGTAGGTCTCTTGCGCGCCGAGCACGGCGTCGCCGAGGCGGAGGTGCTTGCCGGAAAAGAGCTCGTCGAGCATCGCCTGGTGGAACCGCCGGGCCGGGTCGTTCAAGCTCAAACCGCTCGGTGAGAACGCCGCGATGACTCCCTTGTTCTCCGCTTTCACCAGCTCTTCCGCCAGCGAGCCGAAGTACGGGAAGTGGAAGTAGCCGTTCAGGCAGTTCATCGTCAGAAGGAGCGGCTGGTGCTCTTGCGCAGAGAGCTCGTCGAGCTGTTTCGTGTTGAACACGTTCTCGTCCGCCCACAGATGGATGCCGCCGTGGCCGACGTAGCTCATCAGAGACGCGCCGTTATCGAACGCGTCGAGGATGGATTGTTTCGTCTCGCTCGCGCCGAGCTCGCTCAAATAGATCCGCACGAGCTGGGTCGTCGCCGGGATCCGCCGCGCCGCCGCTTCCGCGTCCGCCACGAAGTCGCCCGCCACATCCGGGTTGTCCGCCACCAGCACCGCGGTGCCGTTCAAAGCGTAGGCGTTCGACTCCCACGCCAGAATCTTCGCGACGATGGTGTGCACCTCGTCCACCGTCGCCGCCGGGAGCCGACCGATGGCCAGGTCCGGCAGCAGATCGTCACCGTTCACGGCCGCCAACGTCGGATCCGACGCGGTCCACAAGTACGACGTCTTCACCATCATCGGCGGGACGGGGTTCGTGCCGCCGAGCTGGGCGTAGTCTTTGTAGTCGTAGCTCCCGTCGCCGAGTAGTACGACGTAGCGCGGCGACGGGGACTGCCACTCGTGATAGGCGTAGGCGAGGAACGCTCGGATCGCTTCCGGCGTCGACTCGCCGTGACCGAACTCGGCGAAGACGTCCTCGATCGCAACACCTTGCGACACGAGACCCTGTTCACCGCGGTGGACTAGGAGCGGTTGGGCTGCGTCCACGAACGCCCGCGGCCCGATAACGACGTAGTCAGCCTGGTTGTCGCGGCTTCGGAGCGACGTGGCTGTAGGCCGTCTCAACTCGGGTGCC
The DNA here is from genome assembly GCA_965247365.1 of Candidatus Marinacidobacterales bacterium. Classification (GTDB taxonomy): domain Bacteria; phylum Acidobacteriota; class Vicinamibacteria; order Marinacidobacterales; family SMYC01; genus CBDFHB01. The sequence continues at coordinate 4,253,060 of CBDFHB010000002.1, read as the reverse complement.
TTCACTGCGCTCGGCTCCACCACTAAGTAGCTACGGCCCGCTTCCACTGCAAAGCTTGCTCCACCGTAGAGCCAACGCGGGCTGGAGCCGCTCGTTTCCACAACGTGCACGGGCGCGTTCACCGTCACCGTACCGCTCTCGGTGAATCTCCCCTCGATCTCACCCACCAGCTGGCGCGGATACTCGAGGGAGAAGCGGTCCAGCATCACCGTCGAGTAGCTCGCTTCGGTATCGCCCACGTTCTCGAGCTCGAGCGCGTTCGTGCCCTCGACCAGAAGTCCGGGAGCGATGTCGGCAGTGACATGCTGGGGCGCTTTGCCGTTCCAGCTCACCTCCGACACCAGCGTGCCGTTCAGGTACGCCCGCACGTGGTGGTCTGGATAGGCCGGGGTGTCGCTCGTGCCCTGCAGCCACACGTCGAGTCGACCCGCTTCGACCGTGGAGGCGAGTGCTGTCACTTCGATCGGATAGCTCTTCGTCACCGGCGCGAGCAGAAGATCCCACAGCCACAAGTCCGAGGCATCGAGAAGCGCCGCTTGAAAGTACTGGTTGACTTCCTGCTGCTCGCGCTTCCAGTAGAATGTCGTCTGGGCGTCCCAAGGGCTCGCGTCCACCGTTTCCATCCGTGTCCCCGGCTGCTCCCCGCTCGCAAGCTGAAGCTCGTACACCGCTTCCATCCCGTAGGGGTTCGCATCCGCACCGTCGCCGAGGAAATACAGCCTCGAGCCGCGGCGGAACCACCCGTTCGCGGGCTCCACGTGGAACGCGACATCTTCACCCTGACGGCTCAGACGCAGCTCGTCCACACGGAGCCGACCCCGGGTTCCGAAGACGTTTTCGTAGCGAATGCCGTGCAGGCCCCGCTCCGTCGTGACCAATCGCGCCAGAACACCTTGAATCGTTTTCAGTTTCCGCGAACGCCTGCGGCCTCGGTTGCCGCCAAGATTTTGCTCCGACGGCTCCACCCCGCGAAACGACAACCGCACCACGAGACGTCGTGCTAAGAACAGCTCGCCCGTATCGGCCGACCACCGCACCGGGGCCATCTCCACGAGCGCCTTTTTCGACTCGCCCTGGAAGGCCACCGTCACCACCCGCGCCGCTTCCGCCGGGAACAACCCTTCAGCCCGCGCGTTCGCGCGACGACGGTGTTGGCGTGCTTTCACCGTGCCGCTCGCGCGCGCCACGAGCTCCCGATGCTCCGAGCTCACCGCCCACGCGCTCGTCACCGCTTCCATGCGGCCCCGCACAGAACGGAGCTCCACTCTACGCCCTGCGACCGCGTCCACCCAGTGGTGTTTTACTGGAATGGCCGGTACAGTTTGCCTGTCCGCTTCACCAATCCCCTCGAAGCCCGGAATCTCGATAGCGACCGAGCCGTCCTCTTGCGGGATCGCATAGAAGCCTTCGGTCACGAGCTCGAGTACGATGCCGTTTCGGCTTCGTTCCAAAACGCGAAGGCCGTTCGCGCTCGGGTCGCCGTAGGTGATGCGCGGCGTCGAGCCATCGCCGTCAGGCTCTTCCGGTAGGGTCGCGCCCACGGCCGGCGTCGCCGCCACTGGGCCGTGCATCTCGGTCTTGCCCGTCGTCTCGATGTCCTCCAGCTGGTAATAGTACGTCGTGCCGTTGACGAGTCCCGAATCGCGATAGGCGTACTGCGCTCCCTCAGGTGAGGAGCCGAGACCCGGGATCACGCTCGCCGTGATCTGATCGTACGGGCCTTCCTCGGTCAGCGATCTATGAAGATGAAAGCCCAGGTTATCTAGCTCAGAACCCGTCTCCCATCTAAGCTCCACTGCGCCTTCCACGCCAAAGGCCTCGAACGACAGCAACTCCACCGCGGTGGTGGCTTCAATTTCATCCGCCCCGATGTCCCAAGGGGCAACGCGGTTCCCTCCGTCGATATCCCAGCTGAAGATGGTGCTCAGGTCGGTAGCCGCGAGAATCGCTGCGCTCGTATCGGTAAGGTGCAGATCGATACCTGGCCCAGCGTCATTGACGAAGCCTACCGCAGCCAGCGAAACCGAAGGTACGTCACCGCCACCCGGACTGACCGCAGTTGCTGACGCGTCGAACGATAGGTTGTTGCTGTTGGCTCCGTTCGGCCCCGCTGCGTTGAAATCGTTCGGGGAGTTGCTGTGCGCAATGTTGTTCTGAATCAATACGTTGGGAGTAGAAGCCCCGAGCGCTTCGATTCCGTAGTTGCCATTGTCGTACACCGTATTGTTCATCACACGGACCGTCCCGCTGGTGGCGTACACGATAGTGCCGCGGGATGGATTGCTATGTACGAAGTTGTTGTAAATGTCCGCGTTCGAGTCACCATCTTGTACTTGCATTCCCGTCGAGCCGACGTCGTGTATGAGCAGGTTTCTGAAGACGAGTTGGTTGGAAGCGCCCTGATTGTTGCTATGAACACCATCGGCTCCAGCTCCAACACCACCGAACATTTCTAGCCACTCGATAGTTACGAAATCGTCTTCGACGGCAACCGCATCAGAGCCGCTAGCGCCCATGTTGGATGGCCGTCCCCTGCCCTTCGAGGCCGTAGTGGCGGTTTCCGCCATCGGCGGTGAGCGTGATGTCGTGGTCCGCGTCGGTCGTCGAGCCATCTATGATGACGCCCGCCGTGAAGTCGGCATCCGCAGGAACCGCGGAGTCGTCGTAGGCAATCCCGACCTCTCTGCGATTGTCGACAACGAGATCCCCGCCGACGACGGGGAAATACGTACAGCCTCCCCCACCGGAGATGCACGTCTCCCACGCCTGGAGCGTCGTGTATTGGCGCGAGATGGTATAGGTCAAACCAGGGCCGTCCGTTCCTGAGAAGTTCATGGTCAGTGTGAGTTGGGTCTCCGAGTCCACCCGCAGGACCGTGTAGTCCGTGCCGCCGGTGCAAGTAGGGGGGTTCGGACAGGGAATGGTGATCACGTCGCCACGACCGCGATTATTCGTTGACCATAGGGTCGTGTCCCCGGTCACGAGGGGAGAGCCGTTGGTCGTGGTAACCGTATTCGCCGAATAGTCGGCGGCCGTTCCGATCGAACGATAATTCACCGTGACCGCCACCTCGTCCGCCCCCATATCCCAAGTGGAGCCACGTGTCTCGTCGTCGATGTCGTTGGTGAAGTTACCCGAGAGATTGGTGCCGGCATTGATGGCCGCGGAAGTTGGTTTGAGGTGCAGATCTTCAAATCCCGCTGTGATGTTGAGGAATTCATTCGCAGCAACTCCCGGAACGGAGTTGGGGCCCGGCGCAGTTCCGTCGTCGCTCATGTTGAACTCGGAACCGGCCCAGCTCTGCCCATCTGATGAAAACGCGGCGGCACCGGTTCCAACGACCACGTTGTTCTTCGCCACGTAAGTCACATTCGAGCAATCGCCACCGGATTCGCAACGGATACCTGCATCGCCCGTATCGTAAATGGTGTTATTGTAGAAGTAGAACGTGTCGCCGGGGTTACGAGGACCATGTACGTCGATGCCGCTCCTATCAAATCCAGTTCCGATCCCAAAATCGTAGATGATGGTGTTGCGGACGGTGCCATCAGTTACAAAATCCGAAAACTCAAAAGTGCGTTGAACTCTCCTCCATACATCAGAAGATTCGCCACGTCGGCGAAATCGCTCGAGCCAAACCCAAAGGCAAGCCCGGCACCGACCCAACCAGTATCGGTACTACAATCGAACTCCAGCCAATGGATGCGCGTGTAATCTTCCCGTACCTCAACAAGGAAACCAGCTCCATTGGAATCGCGCACGCGAGCTCCGGTGCCCGCGGTGCCGTCATGGCGCTGGCTATTACCGCTGGCCACTTGCGAAGCACCCGCCACGGTCAAGGTGATAAAGTGTGTGGCATCGACCCCCCAGCCGCTGATGGTTACAGTCGATGTGAAGACCCCATCGTTGTACAAGACCCAGGTGAGATTGGCGTTGGCGCCGCCGGCTCGCAAATTAGTGGCGTTCAGATGGGTCGCATCGCTAGAGTTGGTTTCTGCGGTCGGCAGGTCTGCAAACGCCCGCATGATGGAGTCAACGGCTACAGCGGGATCGACATCGACGGGTAGGCCGCCGGTTGGGTTATGCACGACGAATTGGGACTGACTGAGGACGGATTTGATGTAGACCTTGGTGGTTATGTTGTACGTGATCTCATCCCCCACACCGATGTCTCCGGTTTGCGCTTCACTCAACGTCGCGGTGCCATTGATGATGGTGATGGTGGGCGAGCCGGTCTTCAGATCGGTTGATGTCGCGCGGGATGTACCCACGGAATAGAAGACGTCGCCTCCGGACACACTGTCGAAGGTGTGGATGGCAGGCCCGGCGGATCCCGTCTCGTTCACTCCCGCCTGGACCTCATCGATGTCGGCGGTCTGTATGGAGAACGTCGTGGTGTCGCCCGCCACCAGGTTGGCAACGTCGGCCTGTACCAGATAGTTGGCTCCTCCTGCTCCCGGCGTTTCGACGAGTGAGGTGAAGGCCAGAAACCCGCCCGTGGCGGCCACACCGGTTGCGAGCGGCGCGTCGCCGCCGTCGATCACGCCGTTGTTGTTGTTGTCACGGTGGAGCTCGCCATTCGTGACGTCGCCGTTGGCCACGCCACCCGTGGTCGAGAAGTGGACCCTAATGTTGTCCACTGTCACCGTGCCGGTCGTGCTGATCTTGAACGCGAAGAGCTCCGTTAGCGTCACCGGGGTGGTGGTGGCGAATTGGTCGGCAATTTGCCCCGCGTCGTGGTCGGCCAGGGTGAGTGTGGCGGGAGCAACGCTCACCTCCGCGTAGGCCGAGTAGCTATCGAGAGGATTGCCGGAGCTGGAGTCCACGAGCCGGAAGCAATAATCTCCCAAATCGGTGGCATTCGTTGTCGCCTGAACCGCAAACTCGATCTCGGTGAACTCGTCGGCATCGAGCGTGATGCTGCCGGTGGTGTTGCCGGCGTCTTTGGCCTCACCTGCTACAAAGGTAGAGGCTTCATCAAAGAGACCGCCCGCGACATTTGACGTCGCCTCACCGTCGGTGATGTTCGCCGACCCGATAACCTGCCAATGGCCGCTGGTATCGGTGGGCACTGCGGTGTAGCTGCCCAAGCCGCAGGTCGCCGTCTCCGCCACTTGGAGCTGATAAGTCACTGGAACGGAGCTCGCAGCGCTTTCGTTCGAGACCTCGAAGCGCACCCGTCGGGTATTACCTTTGGCGAGCCCCGTTAGCTTGGTGTCTTCGGCGGCCGCCCATGTGGCGGCGGCTTCATTGCCATCATCGTTCCGCCACCGATAGTGGATCTGGCTGAGATTCTCGCCCGCGAAGGCGATCCAGTGGTAGAGGGTCCCGCTTGCATTGGTCCATACCCCGTCGCTCACCTCGAATCCGAGCGGTCGGAGAGCTTGGATGAGGTTGCTGTTGCCAGGGAAACCGCCGGCGTCGGACAACCAAATGCTGTAGTCGGTGGAGACGCCCGTGGAGGCGGGCTTGGAGACCCACGGCCGGGCGCTGTTCTCTGCCTTGACCAGGACCCACTCGGGCGGGAAGCCCGCGTTGTCGATAGCGCGGCCGTCGACGTCGTCGCCGGTGTAGGTGCCGAGCGCCATCCGTCCCGCTACCGCCTTCCAGGCGATGTAATGGTAGGTCTGGCCGCCCGCGTTGACCGCAGTGAGGTCGCCCACCTGGAAACCGTCGGCCTCGAGGGCCTGGATGCGATTGCCGGGCGGCCCCCACTGCGTCGCATCGAAGTCGTAGCTTTGGTCGCCGGGCATCGTGGAGGTCCGGTGTAGGGGTGAAAAGGCCGCCTCGGGCAGCGTCATGACGTAGTCGGGCTGGAAGTCGACGCCGGTAATCGAGCGGTTGTCGAAACCGTCGCCCGTGTACGTGCCGACCTTCAGCTCACCGGCCCCCGCCTTGAAGGCAACCCAGTAATGCGTGTCCCCGCTCGCGTTCACGCGGGCGTCCGCTCCTACCGTGAAACCCGTGGCGTCGAGGGATGTGATCCCGTCGGCGAAAAACGCGACGCCGAGGACATCGCCGTCTTTCGTGACATCCCCCACCATGGTCGATGTGCGGACAGCCGCACTCGTGGCGCCCGAGTCTCGTTTGAGTATGACGACATCGGGCTGGAAGCCGACGTAAATGTTTCGAGGACCGATGCCGTCTCCGACGAAGACGCCCGAGAGCACCTGCATCGTCCCCGACGCGCCATTCTCATCGGCACCGATGTCCCAGTTCGTGGGCCGGGTCTCGCCGTCGATGTCGTCGGCGAACGCCAGGTTCGGATCGGCCGAAAGGTCGACGCCGAAATCCCTGGCACACGGATCCGCTGCGCTGAGGTGGTAGTCATCGCCGGCCTTGTTGACGAAGGCAGGCTCACAGCTCCTGGCACCGGCGGGCGGTGCGTCGCCGGTATCAGAGACATTGTTGTTGCTCCCTGCTCCCGTAGCAACATCCGCGTAGGGATCCGTCGCGTCTATGGCTATGTTGTTCTTGACGAAGAATGCAGAAGAATTGGCGCCGCTTCCGTCAAAGCCCAGCGACTGCGAAGCTGCCCCGCCGTCCCCGATCACCGTGTTGTTGTAGGCATATATCGTCCCCTGATTGTCGGCGTGGATACCCCTCGTGGCAGCGGTGCCAACAAAACCATAGACGACGTTGTTCCAGACTTTGGCAACGTAAAGGCTATTATCTGGCGTCAAAAAATTGTCCAGTGCGAGAATGCCGAACGCCTCGTCTTGTGCGGGAGCGCCAAAAGTCTGCCGTACGATGTTATTGGAGATGTGAAACTCCACGGCAGCATCGGCGTTACCATCATTTACATCGATACCTGCAATATTCGTCGATGGGGTCTGGGGCGTTGCTGGGGCCTTTTGAAAATCGACCTGAATCCCGTCGATACGGACATACCGTTCATCGACCCGAATGACCCACTCGGTATTCAGCGTGTTTGATATGCGGTAGGCGGACGTCGTATCCCATTTCCCATCGTGCCTCTGGCTGGCTCCGACGTCGCTCGTCGATGTCGGGGTGTAGATCCTGATGTAGTTGCCAGGGGCCGTCGTCCAGCCGCTGATGTTGACTGAAGTGACGTCCTCGCCATCGCCGTAGGCCGCGACGTTCATGACGGTGTTGTCCCCGGCCAGGTTCGTGGAGGTGTCGAAGTCCCGCACGCTGACGTCGAAGCTCGGGTTCTCGAACTGTCTCTCCCAGTCGAAGAGCGAAGTATAGGCGCGGAATACCGTCACGGCAGTAAGGGCCGCAGCGGGCTGAGGCGCCCCTCCTGTAGAGTTTTGGACCGTGTACACGGTGTCGGAGGTTCGGCCGTGGATAAACGCGAGCCGGAAGCTACCATCGTTGTATTGGAGCACGTCGCCCACACCGATGTTGGTGGGCATCGAGCCAGAGAATGTAGCGGTGTTGCCCACGATCTCGACCGTCCGGCCGCCGGTATTGAGGTCGGTGGCGGTGACACCCACTGAGCGGTAGATTACGGTTTGCGCATAGGCGGGGCTAGAGAAAGAGAGAAAGGCGGCAGACGCGGTGAGAACGGCGAAGGCGCGGCCCAACAGCCATGCCCTCCCGAACCCACACCTTGACACTGATCTCCGGTCCATTAGGCAGAGGAAGAGCAAGACCCATGCCGGAGATGCTGTGGGAACAAAGCGACAAACGTCTGTTTTGCAGTAACTTACCTAGACATTGGAGGGTGGATCTCCTCCGGGTGGGGAGTTCCCTACGATCGCGATGGGTTTTCGCCCACGATGGTGACGGTGCGCGGACATTCTCGTGCAAAGGACGGCTGCTTCTTCTCTGCTTACCCGGGTCACCCGCAACCTCCTTCCGCACGCCGTCGGGTGCAATTCCGCGAGTTTTCAAGAAGCAACCCTGCCGACAACGCGAGAGGGTAGAGCTTGTGCGGTGACCGGTCGGCGGGCGAGGACTCTGTCCGGACAGAGTAGCTTAAGAAACTACTTTAGCTGTGCGCACGCTGTTCGGCTTCGCCAAATGTCTATACGACTACGCTGAGCGAGCGGGACGGGCGTTCTTGTCTAGTTAGTGCTCGCTCTGTCCCTGCGAGCCGATCCAGGTGAACTGGACACCGGCACCGCCGGAAGGAAACGTTGGGCTGACCGCGAATTGGGCGTCGCCGATACCGACGGTGACGGTACGGCCGACCAGAATGCCGACGGCCGCTCCGAATACGACGTCGCTCAGATAGTGGAGACCCTCGCTCAAGCGAGACGAGGCGACGTAGCCCGCGACGCCGTAAGCAGGGATACCCACTTTCCAACCGTAGTGGCGTTGGAGCACTGTCGCCGTCGCGAAGGTGCCCGAGGCGTGTCCCGAGGGAAAGGAGCGGTTGTTGGAGCCGTCGGGACGCTCCCGCCCCACGGCGTGCTTCGTCACCTGCGTGATTGTTTGTGTGACGATCTGAGCCCGCACAAGGTCACGGCCCACCGCCTCGAGGCCTGGATTCGAGAAGAGCTTTCCGAACCCATAGGCCGCGACTGCGCCACCCACTTGGACCGCGGCGCCTCCGAGAGTTTCCCCCGCCTCGAAGGTGACGTCCAGTGCACCCGTTTCGTTGAGCTCGGAGTTGAACCAACTGGTGGCAATGTCGTCGTCGAAGTGAGTCGCGCCCAACGCGGCTGCCGCTCCCACCCCGACGATGACCAAGTTCTCCGGAGTCGTGAATACGTTCTTGAAATCGATGGCAATCTGGTGTGCCAGATTCGGTGGGCGCTGCTCGTCTTGCTCGATCTCGAGAGTCTCGAGGGTCTCGACGGTCGAACCGTAGAAATCGGGGCGAGGGACGAAGAACGGATCCACTTTGCTTTCCGCAAAAGCGCTTTGGACCAGACCCCCCCAAAGAACCAGCACCAAGATAACCCGGCAACTCATGGCGATCACCTCCCGTGGAAGGCACATTACCCCGATTCCGCGCCGCCGTCGAACGTCCGTTATTCTAGACGTTCAAATTGCGCTCTCCATAACGGTACGAAGCGCTGTCCAGAAATCCACGACGATGCCCATGCCGCCGGAAAGAAGCTCGGCGGGCCCTTTGCGTGGCGCGATCGCGAGGGGTTCAGCTTTTTTCAGGCATCGAGCGAGTCGGGTCTCATCAAAGCCGGAGCAAAGCTCTTGCTCGACACGGCGAAGGGACAGTACGAGTTCTGATGGAGGCCGCGGGCGATTTGACTATACTCTTCGCCCTGACGCAGACTTCCTTGCGGGAGGTGGCAGTTGGCGAGCGCAAAAATCGGACGTAACGATCGCTGTCCCTGCGGGAGCGGCAAGAAATACAAGAACTGCTGTGCGCTCAAGCGAGGCAAGCTCAGCCTTGGACAGTGGGCCGCGATTCTCTCTATGGCGGTCGCGGCGGCGGTGCTCGTCTTCTTTCTCTACAACCTTACGCAGGACGAGGGTACGCGAATCGGGACGTGCCCGCCCGGGCAAGTCTGGTCGGCGGACCACAGTCACTGCCACCCGCCGGGGCCAGGGGGCTAGGCAACTTCGTCACGAAGCGGGGCCCATCAGGAGTGTTGGAAGCCACGTCGGCGAGCTCCGGGAAGAGGCATAGAAGCACGATACCCACCACCATGGATAACATGAAGGGTAGAGCTCCCCTCAGCACGGTGGGCAGGCCGATATCCGGAACGATCCCCTTGATCACGTAGAGATTCAAGCCGACGGGTGGCGTGATGAGCCCGATCTCCATATTGACCGTCAGCACGACGGCGAACCAGTAGGGATCGAAACCGGCCTCGGTGATGATCGGTAAGAGGATCGGAGCGGCCATGAGAATGACGGCCACGGGTGGGAGGAAGAAACCGGAGACGAGCAAGAAGATGTTGATGAACAACATCAGCACCCAGCGGTTCGCTTCCATGGAGACGATCGACTCGGCTACCGACTGGGTGACGTAGAGGCTCGACAGCATGAAACTGAACAATCCCGAGGCGGCGATGATGAACAGGATCATGACGGACTCGCGGGTGGAGTCGCGCATGATTTTCCATATGGCGGAGGGCTGCCACAGACGATAGATCAGCATCACGAGAACGATTACGAGAAAGGCCCCAACACCCGCCGTCTCGGATGGCGTCGCGATGCCACCGTAGAGCACATAGACGACCGCCACTATGATGGCGAGGAACGGAAGGACCTTCGGCAAGATCTGAAAACGTTCCTTCCACGTATAGCTCCTCGACTTCGAGGCCGACTCGCCCCCTCTGAAGCGCCAGCTCGCGAAGAGCGCCCAGGCCATGAAGAGCGCGGTCAGCATCGCCCCCGGCAGGATGCCAGAGAGGAATAGACGGCCTATGGAAGTCTCGGTGGCGATGCCGTAGACGATCATCGTGACACTCGGGGGGATGAGGATGCCGAGCGTACCGCACGCGGCGATAGAGCCCGTCGCGATCTCGTCGCTGTATCCGCGCTCCCGCATCGCCGGGATGCCCATTTTTCCGATGGCGGCACAGGTGGCGGGAGACGAGCCGGACAACGCGGAGAAGAGCGCGCAGCCCCCGAGATTCGAGATCACGAGACCCCCGGGCACCCTGTGGAGCCACCGTTCGAGCGCGTCGTAGACGTCCGCTCCGGCCGGGGATGCCGCGACCGCGGCGCCCATGACGATGAACATCGGGATGGCCAGCAGCGTGAAGTTGTCGAGGTGGCCGAAGAACAGCTCCGCCACGAGCGTCACGGCGGATGGACCCTCGAAGAGAAGCAGAAACCCGATCGCGACGAGACCGAGGCCGATCGCGACGGGAACGCCGGATAAAAGAACGACGAGCGTGACGAGGCCGATGATGGCCCCGATGACGAGCGGCGTCACGGCGTTTCTACGTCCTTGATCAGGACGAGGACATCGGCCACGTATTGCAAGAGCATGAGGCCGAAGCCTAGAGGAAGCGCCGAGTAAGGAATCCATAGCGGCACGGCCCAGACGGTCTCAGAGAACCACTCACCAGACCAGGCGTCGTACCACAGCTCGAAGCTCGACAGCAGTAGCACGGCGCAGAAGAATATTCCGGCGACCGCGCCTGCGAGCGAGAGTCGCTTGCGTCCCGAGGGAGACAGGTAGTGCGGCAGCAAGTCCACGCTGACGTGGCCTCGAATCATCAGAACGTAGGGGCAGCCGATGAGGGTGGCACCTACGAGAAGGTAAGTCACGAGCTCCGTCTGCCAGATCGTCGGCGTGCTGAGGAAATAGCGCATGAAGACCATTTGGCACACGATGAGGATCGAGACTCCGATCATCGCGGCGGACAGAATGCCGGCGAGGCCCGAGGCTCTGCGAACGGTAGAGACGAAGGATTCCGAGGTCACTCGACCGCCAGTGCCTCGTCGATCAGAGTCTGACCGCCGTCGACTTCCTCGGCAAAGAGCTCGTAGGACGTCTCCCGTGCGAGCGCACGCCACGCGCCGAGCTGCTCCGCGCTCATGCGCGTGACCTCGATACCGGCCTTGCGAAAAGCCTCCTCCGCCTTCGTGTCGAGATTTTTGGCCTGTTCCGAGAAGAACGTCTCGGACTTCTCGGCGGCGGCATCGATCGCCGCCCTTTGTTCTGGAGTCAGCTTGTCGTAGCGGCTCTTCGACATCAGCAGGGGCTGATACATGAACCAGAGCGCGGTATCGCCGGGCGCGGTGAAACACTGCACCTGCTCGTAGAGTCGGAAGGATACGAAGCTGATGCTGCTCGTGATCGTTGCGTCGAGTACTCCCGTCTGCATCGCGGTGTAGATCAGGACATTCTGTTCTTCGTGCTGAGCCCAATCGGTGTCGTGGCGCTCGTCGCCATAGCTGCGGCGAGCATCGCGGTCGTCGTTGTCCAGCAGGCCTGTCTGATGACGATCGCCTTCGGAGTCGTCCGCGGTGTCCGCGTTCGCGTGATCGAAGCCCTTTGGATCGCCGCGCGACGCCTGGGGTCGATTCTCCTCATCGCGGCCCGATTAGTGGTGCGGGTCCTGTTGCTGGCGGCACCGTTTCTCGCCGCCTGCGGCCTCACCTATGCGTACCTTCTGACCGAGTTCGACATCAATTTCTATCTGACGAACCGGCCCCCGGTCTTCTGGGTCGCCGCCACCCTCATCGGTGTGCTTCTCCTCGTGCTCGCAGCGCTTCTCGTGCCGCGGCTCCTTGGTTGGACCTATGCGCTGCCACTTCACCTTTTCGAAGGTGTCGGCGCGGCTCGCGTACTCGGAACGAGCGAAGAACGCGCGCGGGGACATCGGGTCAGCCTCGCCGCCGCGCTCGTCGGGTGGTTCGCCTTGTCGATTGTTTTGTCGACCGTCTCCTTGGGGGTCGTGGGGACGCTGGGCCGGTTCCTCGTGCCGCGATTCCAGGGATCGATGGCCCCTCTGCTGTTCGTCATGGGTGGCCTGTCGTTGTTGTGGGCGGTCGTCAACTTCATCGTCACCCTCATCCAGACGTCGACCTTCGCGCTTCTCGTCGTTCGCCTCTACGAGCGGCACGGCGGTGCCGCTGGCGCGAAACTTCCCGACGACATGCCGGAGGCGCTCGGTGCCGGCGTCGCCCTCAACCTGTCCTTCAAGAAGCTGCTCGCGGGGCTCGCCGTCGCTTCGGCGGTTGCCGGACTCGTCGGCTATTCCTTGATCGCCGGCGTTCGCATGGATGACGACGTGCTCGTCATCGCCCATCGGGGTGCTGCGGGGCGGACTCCCGAGAACACGCTCGCCTCGGTCGCGGCCGCGATCGAAGACGACGCCGATCTCGTCGAGATCGACGTGCAGGAGACCCGGGACGGGCGTGTCGTCGTCATTCACGACAGCGATTTCAAGAAGATTGCCGGCAGTGGCGTCAAGATCTGGGACGCTGATTTCGACGAGGTGAGAGAGCTCGACATCGGGAGCTGGTTCGCTCCCGAGTTCCACGCCGAGCGGGTGCCGACGCTCGAAGAGGTCCTCGATGTGGCAAAGGGGAGAGCTCGGGTCAACATCGAGCTCAAATACTACGGCCACGACCAACGTCTCGAGGAGCGCGTCGTCCAGATCGTTGAAGAGATGGGAATGGCTTCGGGACGTCGTGCTCATGTCACTGAAACTCGACGCGATTCGGAAACTGCGCGCTCCGACCGAGCTGGACGGTAGGGCTGCTGTCTGCGACCGCCGTTGGCGATTTGACGCGTGTGGACGCCCATTTCCTCGCCGTCCACGCGGGCCTCGCGACGCCGCGTTTCGTTCGTCGCGCTCATGCGGCTGGCAAGGACGTCTATGTCTGGACCGTGAACGACCCCGTCAACATGTTCTGGATGATCAGCCGAGGCGTCGACGGCGTGATCACGGACGAGCCGGCCCTTGGGAGAACCGTGCTCACGCGTCGCGCGGACATGACCGCCATCGAGCGTCTCCTTCTCGAAGCCGCGTTTTGGTTGGGAGCGGTGCCTGACGAGCCGCCGCCCGAAAGCGACGTTAGAATCATGGCCCCAACTCGGTCTGGACCAAGTTGCTACAAGACGTGCGCAAAAAAGAATTCACTTTCTTCTTGACAGCTTCTTTCGAGCCATTTTCGCAAACTTGGGATCGCGATTGCTGATGTGTGTGTGACACGTTGATGGTCCTACAGAGACGCAGTTTCGCCAAAAGAGTTTCGAACGTCGTTCTCGAACGCGTGCGCCCAATAGGAGCCGCCTCACGGCGTCGAAAAAGTAGGTGCTATAAAGAAGTATGGAAAGCAAATTCAAGCTCGATTCGATTTCAGATGACGATCTACTTCGACGGTTGTCGGAGATCCTGAAAGAGTCGCGTCGCGTCGATGCCGAGCTGGTCGCGCACATTGGCGAAGTGGACGAGCGTCGGCTGTTCGCACGCGAAGCGTCGCCGTCGATGTTCGTTTACTGCACCGAAAGGCTGCACCTGTCGGAGGCCGAGGCTTACCTGCGAATCGCTGCCGCACGCGCGGCGCGGAAGCATTCAGCGCTCTTGTCGATGCTCGAGGATGGGCGCCTTCACTTGAGCGGTATCGCCAAGCTCGCACCGATTCTCACCGAAGTCAATCGCGATGCGCTCTTGGCTCGGGCGGCGCACAAAACCAAACGGGAGATTCTGGAGTTGGTTGCCGAGGTTGCACCCAAGCCGGACGTCGCTCCGACGATGCGCAAGCTGCCCGCGCGACGTGAACCAATCAAGCCTGCGCTAGCGGTCGAACTGCGTCGGGACGCGGTTGTGCCTCGGACTCCGCCCGCGCCGGGGGCGCGTCCAGCCCCCGTGAAGTCTGCGACCGTGGAGCCGCTCGCGCCCTCTCGATACCGGGTCCAATTCACAGCCACGGCCGAGCTCCACAAGAAGCTCGAGCGTCTCGGTCGCCTGATGCATGGAGCCGATCTGGCTGCGATCATCGAGGTGGCCGTGACGGAGAAGCTCGAGCGGCTCGAAGCCAGACGTCTTGGCAGGACGAAGAAGCCTAGGAAAAGCATCGAGCAGGCGGACACGTCGCCGGGTTCACGCTACATTTCCGCGCCAGTAAGGCGCATCGTGAACGAGCGCGACGACGAACGATGCACGTATGTTGGTCCGGAGGGACGACGCTGCACCGCCCGGGAAGGGCTCGAGTTCCACCACGACGAACCCTACGGCCTCGGCGGTGACCGGAGCCCGGAAAACATTCGGCTTCTGTGCAAAGTCCACAACGCGTACATGGCATATCGTGACTACGGCAAGGAAGTGATGGCTCGATATCGTCGATCGGACGGCCGCGTCTCCGAACCCCCTCCTCTCTACTATATTGGCAACCTAGCCGCACCGGCGCATGGCAGGCCATGGAGAGAAGCGCGTGGGTCTCCGCCGCTTTCATCGTCGTCGTTCTGATACGAATGTGAAACACCGAGTGCCGCTACAACCGAAGGTGAGGCAGGGGGTTGTTCGACGGCACTTGCTCCCGGGCTCGATACCCGAAGGCTGAGAGTCCGAGGTCATACGTCGGCCGCGTTTCCGAACGACCCCCAGCCATCACAATAACCACCGTATGGCTGACTCAGCTCGTTCAGCTCGGCCTGCGCAGCCGTGACAGCATCATGCGTTGGGACCATGTTACGCATGCAATAGCATGTCCAGCTCGGAGGATCATCCACCGCTGAATCCTCGCCCGGGTCAAAGACCACCTTGGCTTCGTAACCCAGCGCACAGACCCGCTCTGCAATGGAGCGACCCACCGACTCGTTCGGAACCGCGACCGCGAAATCGATCTCCATCGGCTTCGACATGTCGGATCCGTCGGCCAAAATTCGTCGCAGGGCGTCGCCGTCTGCGTCAGCTGGGTAATCGTCGCTGGTCACAGAGCATTTCCGAATGTTGGCCGAACGGCGACGGTCTCATTTGAACTCGTGTCCGTCGAACTAATAAGTCAACGAGAAGAATAAACGTCGTGGACGTCGCGCACGCGGGAGGAGCGCATCCCGACGTCGTCGCCGAGGCGCGCCAGGCGATCGCGCGCGGCGACCAATTGCTGCGGCGACCCGGTCACGGCCCCCGATCATGACCCGCCCGACACGACGACCCGGACCGGCGTCGGGTTGTAGTCGTTGACCGAATTGTTGATCTGCGGGCAGTTGGACATCACCGCCAGTACATCGCTTTCCGCCCTGAGATCGACGTAGTCGCCGGGTTTCGAGATGCTGGGTCCCATGTCCATCTCGCCGTCGACGCCGACCGGCACGAACATGAAGAAGTTGACGTTGGCCGCCATGTTGTTGCTGCCCATGCCGTACTTTTCGAGCTCGGTGAGAAAGTTGTCACGGCAGTTGGGCTGCTGTTCCACGACGCCGTAACGGAAGGCGTTGAGCGCGGCCGAGCAGCAGCCGCCGATGGTGTCGTGCTTACCGCAGGTATCGGCGGTGATGGTGAACAGCGGCGTCAGGCGCACGCTGTAGATCACCGTACCGGCAGTGAGGAAGATCCCCGTCTCGTTGATCTTCATGGTGTCGGCGGCGGCGTAGCGATCATCGTGGTCGTTGGCGTTGTAGCACAGGAAATCGACCGCTTGGCAGCCCTCGAGATCGATGATCCGTAGCGTCTCGCCACGCTCGATGCGACGGCTCCACGAGCCCCGCGCGGCGATCACGGTATCCTCGACGATGTCGCCGGATAGGCCGTCCAGATGATCCGCCATCGCACCCTCTCCTAATCCGGGATCCCCATATGAGTCCCTCCGACAAAATTGAGCTTGACTCAAAATCGCTCGGCGGGCAACCGGCGCGTCTTCGACCTCTCGAGTGGATTCCGGACCAAATTCCACTTGGAACGTCGAGGAGCTCCTCGCCAAGCTTAGCTCACGCAACTTCCAAATTCGTCTTTATCTGCGAGCGACCTTCCTCCCAAAATACAACCTTACGATGACAAATTCTCACTAAAAGATTTCCGGCAACCCCCATCAACGCAAGCGAGAAAACACCAGTCAACATCAAGCTGGTATCGAGTTCGAGAGCAGCTGATTGAATGACGGTGCCCAGCCCGTACTGGGATGCTATGAATTCGGCCACGACGGCACCAATCAGGCCCAGCACGACAGCGATCTGTAAACCGGCGAATATGCTCCCCGAAGCCGCCGGCAGCTTCACGTGGAAGAAGATAAGAGATCTCGAAGCGGAAAAAACACGGAATACATCGATGAGGTCGGGATCTGCCTGGCGAATGCCGACGAACGTGTTGATGAACACGGGAAAAAACAAATCAGTGCGACCATAACGATTTTTGATTCGATACCAAACCCGAACCACACAATGATCAGAGGCGCCAAGGCGACTTTCGGCACGGACTGCAAGATGACCACATAAATGTACATGAACTTCTCGAACGTCCTGGATTCGGCAAGCAAACTGCCGAGGGTTAGCCCAAGCCCACAGCCGACGAAATATCCAAGCGCGGTTGATTTGAACGTAAAGAAGAGATGCGGCCAGATATGACCTTGCGAATAAGCAGCAATGAATGTAGAGAACACCGAGTAAGGATCTGGAAGAATGTAGTTTGGAACTTCGAACATTTCGAGGTAAACGGACCAGAGAAATATGACGACGACAAGCGTGATCAGCGGGTACAAGACGAGGGTTACTTTCTCTCTCATTTTGTACCATCCGTTCTGGTGGGTGCGTCCATTTGGTCGAATTGTTTTCGAAGTAGATTGCAAATTTCAACGAAGCTTGGTGTAGCCATTGTGTCCAGGTCTCGAGGACGCGGCAGATTGACGGGCACGTCATCGATGACGCGGCCGGGACGATTTGAAAGCACCACGACACGATCCGAGAGGAATACGGCTTCAGGAATGCTGTGCGTTATGAAAATGACGGACTTGCGGGTGGTCATCCAGATTCGCTGGAGCTCGGCTGACATGTGCTCGCGGGTGAGGGCATCCAGCGCGGCCAATGGCTCATCCATCAGCAATACCGAGGGATCATGGAGCAATCCACGCGCTAAGCCGACTCGTTGCTGCATGCCGCCGGACAGTTCATTCGGATAATTGTCTGCAAATCCCTCGAGCCCCACCAGGCGCAGGAGCTCAAAGGCTCGCTCTCGGGACGCAACCGGATCTAATCTGAGAGCGCGTGCCGGAACCATTACGTTGCTGAGCACGGTTTTCCATGGGAACAGACAAGGATTCTGGAACACGACGCCAACGTCCCGGCGAGGGGCCGTCACCGGCGTTCCTGCCAACAATACCTCTCCACCGCTCGGCGGCAAAAGCCCTGAAGCAACCTTGGCAAGCGTCGACTTTCCGCATCCCGACGGGCCAATCACTGAGACGAACTCACCGATATCGACCTCGAGCGACAAATCCTTCAGGGCGGTGATGGGCTCGCGTTTCGTCGCGTAAACGACGGAGAGTCTCTTCGCAATGAGGACAGGCGCCTCGCTTGGACGGTCGCTGTTCATTGTCAATCTACGAGAACGCAGAGGAGAAGAGACTCTCCCCTGCGCTCCGCAAAGGTGCAGACCTTCAGTTCGCGGCCCGTGCCTGGCGACGCACGGCGACGGCGTCAAATTTATTGAAGTCGGCGACAAACTCGTTTGTGAAAAGCGTGTCGATCGGGATATCTCGAGTATTTAACTCACCTTCGGCGTAAAGTACATCAACAAACTGCCGCCAACTTCCGGCTGGGTACTCCCCGAATTGTCTTGGTGTTCCAGGCTCGAAGGCAAGAATCCTTTTATACCGAGCCTTCGACACCTTTGCTGAATTGGCCAAGTGTTTGGCCTCGGGGCCCTCTACCGGTTTCCTGATCGGAATATGTTTCCACATTGCCCTGGTGCACGCTTCACGATTGGCCTCGCAGGCGATGATCCCTTTGGTTACAGCCCGCCCGAACCTCGCCAACATTGCGCCCCGGTTCTTGATCGTGTCGTCATGCGCGTAAAAGCCGTCACTGAACATCTTGCTGAACTTTTCGTCGTAAGCAAGGCGTCGCAGCTTGGTACCACGGGTCTCTAGTGTAACGCGCATACCTTCAAACAAATTCAATGCCTGTACTGCACCCGTCGTTAGTGCACGAAATGCCGGAGCACCATACCCAACCGGTACCAGTCCCACATCAGTGCCAGGTTCAAGGCCGGCGCTCCTGAGCGCAGCCTTGGTTTGAGGGATGTTCCCCGCACCGCGATTACTTATTCCGAGTTTCTTCCCCTTGAGATCCTGCAGCGACCGGATCGGGCCGTCCGCGAGCACGGCGAATTCCCAAACCGATGACCGCAGCCAGTTGTAGAAGAATTTGATCGGTAAATAATCGCGGCCCTTCTGCCGAGCTTTTATCAACAACGATGCTCCACCCCAAGCGATGTCGACTTTCTTGGTGGCTACTTGGGGCGCAGTGATCGAAGATCCGTTGAAGTAGAGGAACTCGACGTCCAGCCCTTCGGCCGCGTAGTACCCCAGTTCCTTGGATAAAACCAGATGCATCGTCGTGGAGGTTATGCCGACGGTGTGCGGAAAGCCAAGAGTGACCTTTTCAGCCGCGACAGAAAACTTGGCGAAAGCGGAAAGGCCGAGAATAACGACAAGGGCGAGTGTAGCAAGCTTGAGCGGTGCCATCCGCCGATCGCGAAATCTACTCAATTTCATTTTCGTTTCCTCCCGGTGCGGTGTCTACCCTTTGTCTTTGCCTGGTCGGTCCTCATCGTCCGATTTCCTTGTCTAGTGCGCCGGCACCCAACGCGTCGAACTCCGAATGTGACCACGCTGCCCTCGCCAAGAGACCGAAGCGGCATTTTGATGTCGAGAAACGCTACTCCAGCAAGATGGTCGTGTCCAGCGAATTTACCCCACGCCGAATATGCACCAAATTCCAGCGGTACAAGAAATCGCTTGGCGCTTTGCAAGACGTCACGTCGTGTCACTCCAGATAGTTCGGATTTGCATCGACGGGATGCCCATGCCACGATGTCGTCCGCGACCCGGGAGGAGGAGTTCTCAGCATGCCGTTCGAGACGAACATACTCGATCCCGCGCTTTATGAAAAAGTCCGACGGCCCGTCATGGAAGCCGAGCAGTTACCAGCTTGGTGCTATACCTCGCCGGAGTTCTACGAGCGAGAAGTTGATCGGATCTTCATGCGGACCTGGAATTTCGTTGGGCGGGCGGACTTAATTCCCAAACCTGGCGATTATCTCACGGTCGACTTGGTCGGTGTGCCCGTCATCCTGCTACACGGCGACGACGGTATAATTCGCGCGTTCTCCAACGCCTGCCGTCACCGCGGGACGCGACTTTTATCCTCCGAGGGAAATTGCAGGGCAATCCGCTGCCCGTATCATAGTTGGACTTATTCACTGGACGGCACACTGCGTGCTGCTGCAGGCATGGAGGAAACACAGAACTTCGACTTGGCGGACTACGGATTGACGCAATTCAGATTGGCAATATGGGAAGGCTTTCTATTTATAAATTTCAGTCAAAACGACAAAAGTCTCATCGACTATCTCGGGGACCTTCCTGAAATTCTTGGTTCGTATAACTTCTCGGAAATGATCTGTACTCGCCGAAAGATTTACGACGTTGCATGCAATTGGAAGGTCTATATCGAGAATCAGCGGGAAGCGTATCATGTGTCCACCGTACACCGCACCTCACTGGGCTCCCAGGTCAGCGTTCAGCTCACGACCTCCGGCAATTGGTCTGGAGCGTTCCTCGAACGAGGGAGCACGGAAGCGGTGTTACGCGGCGAGACAGCGAGCTTGCCTCCGATACCGTCTCTGACCGGCAGAGCTGCCGAAGGTACCTATTTCGTTCTTGTGTATCCTCACACGTTCTTCGGGTGCACACGCGATTGCATGTGGTGGATGGAATGCCAACCTCAGGGTCCGACACGAACCAAGGTGATCGTGGGCTCTTGTTTTCCGATATCGACGGTCGAGCGGGCGGAATTTGCTGACGTCGTCGAGAAATACTACGAACGCTGGGACACTTCTCATCCCGAAGATAACCAAGTTTGCGAACTTCAACAGCAGGGTTTGATTTCCCCGTTCAATGTAACCGGACGTATCGGCACGGCGGAAAGGGGCGTACATACGATCGACAATTGGATTCTTGATCAGGTGCTGGATGGAGAGGCATGAATCGATGTTCATGCCGGTGCAAGCGGTTGATCAGAGGTGACTTAGTGGTTGCTCGATGACCTAATGGCGGATAGTCCAGCCCGACAAGATGTTCAACGAGAATCGACAAATACGCGTTCATTTCGAGAACCGCCGCGCCAGCCCGACCGTGTACCATGTCACCGCCGAAATCCTGGATGAAGCGTGCCGGCGGCATCCGGATTTGGCAAGCCGCATCAATCCCAGCATCGGTTATGACGCCGAAGAGTTCGATCATGCGATGGAGACGGCCGAAGTTCTTGTCGGATTTCGCATTCCAACGGGCGACCTCTCATCACGGGCGCCGCACCTCAAATGGATACAGGTCACCGGCGCGGGGATTGACCATCTAACGCCGCTCGACTGGCTCCCCCGTGGCGTCATCATGTCGACCAGCAGTGGCGTGCATGCCGAAAAGGCTGGCGAATACGCCGCGATGGCGGTCAGTATGCTGAACAACTGCATGCCGCATTACATCGGATGCCAGGCCCGCAGGGAGTGGCACCAGAAATTTACCACGCCGCTGTCCGGCAAGACTCTTGTCGTCATCGGTGTTGGCCACATGGGCGGCGCGGCCGCTGTTCGCGCCAAGCAACTCGGTCTACGTGTCATCGGGGTTAGGAACAGTGGCCGGCCGCACCCGGCCGTCGACGATATGTTCAAGCCGGACGGCCTGGATGAGGTTCTGCGCGACGCCGACTTCGTGCTCGTCTCGGTGCCGCTGACGTCTGCGACACTGGGCTTGATCGACAAGAATCGTCTCGGCTTGATGAAGCGCAGCGCGGGTCTCATCAATATGGCCAGGGCCGAAGTCGTCGATTACCGTGCGCTCGCCGACAAGCTCGTTCAAGGCGAGCTCAGCGGCGCCATATTGGACGTGTTCGATCCCGAGCCATTGCCACCGGACTCCTTCCTATGGGACGTTCCCAATTTGATCCTTACGCCGCATGTGTCGTCCGATGACCCGGAGCGCTATATTCCGGACGTGCTCGATCTGCTATTCACCAACATCGATTGCTTTTTGTCCGGCAAACCATTGTTGAATCAAATAGATCCCGAGCGCGAGTACTAAGCCAAACCAAATTTACCGCAAGCCATCGGGGATGCGGCCGCTGTCGCCGTCAAGTGAGGCTCGTTCCCGGGCGGCAGCGCTTCCCGTGTTGTAGGATTCACGAATGACCGCCAAAGAAAGACGCTTGCTGCTAGCGCTCGGGGTCGCGGTGTGTGGAGTCCTCGTTCTCGGCTCCCAAACGTCCCCTTCCTTCGACCTCGTCGTCGCGGGGGGGCGCATCGTCGACGGTACCGGTGCCCCCTGGTTCCTCGGAGACGTCGGGATCACCGATGGCCGTATCGCCGCTATGGGACGCCTTGAGGGAGTAAAGGCTGCCGAGCGCATCGACGCGCGGGGACTCGTCGTGGCGCCCGGCTTCATCGACATGTTGGGGCAGTCGGAGTTCAACATTCTCGTGGATGGTCGGGCGGCGAGCAAAATCATGCAGGGCATCACAACCGAAGTTACGGGGGAGGGAGCCTCCATCGCTCCGGTGAACGACCGCATGGTGGAAGCAGCTTCGGCGAGCTACCGGCAGTTCGACATCGAGCAGGACTTCCGAACCTTGGCCGAGTATTTCGACCGGGTCGAGACCCGCTCTCGCGCCGCCATCAATATCGCCACCTTCGTCGGCTCGGGCGGCGTGCGGGACTATGTCGTTGGTCGGGAAGATCGTCCCGCGACCCCCGACGAGCTCGAAGCGATGAAGAAGCTCGTAGCGGAGGCGATGGAGGATGGGGCTCTTGGCCTCAGCAGCTCGCTTCAGTACGTTCCGAACCGATTCGCCTCGACGGAGGAGTTGGTCGAGCTTGCCAAGGTCGCGGCGGACTACGGCGGCATCTACATCACTCACCAACGCTCGGAGGGGAACCTCGTCTTCGAGTCCCTCGACGAAGCCTTCGCGATCGCCGAGCGCGCCCAGATTCCGACCGAGGTCTGGCACTTGAAGACGGCCTATAAGGCGAATTGGGGCAAGATGCCCGAGGTTCTCGAGAAGTTCGAAACGGCGCGGGCCCGTGGGCTCGACGTCAGCGCCAATCAGTACCCCTACGATCGGGCCTCGAATGACCTCGAGGCATGCCTTCCTGTGTGGGTCCGGGAAGGAACAACAGACGACATGATCGAGCGCCTGCGCGACCCGGCGCTGCGCGAGCGAATCAAGGCCGAGATGGCGGACCCCTCCATTACCGAGTGGGAGAACCAGTGGTACGGCTCTGGGGGCGCCGAGGGCGTGTTGGTGAGCTCGGTCCTCGACCCGGCCCTGCGCCAGTGGGAAGGGATGACGCTCGCCGAGATCGGTCGAGAGACGGGAAAGGATCCACGCGACGCGCTCATGGATCTCGTCATCGCGGACCATGGCGAGACTTCGTGCATCATTTCCATCATGCGGGAGGACGACGTGAGGGCCGCGCTGAAACACCCGCTGGTTTCGATCGACACGGACTCCTCGGCCCGTGCGGAAGACGGACCCTTGTCCGAGAGCAAATCTCATCCCCGCGCCTGGGGAACGTTTCCTCGAATCTTGGGAAAGTATGTTCGCGAAGAGAAGCTCCTCACGTTGGAGGAGGCCGTTCGCAAGATGACGTCTCGCCCAGCGGCGCGGGTCGGGCTTCAGGATAGAGGGATTCTTCGCCCCGGCATGGCCGCCGACATCACGGTGTTCGACCCCGAGACCATTCGCGACGTCGCGACCTTCGATGAGCCCAATCGCTACTCGGTCGGCGTGCGCTACGTGCTCGTGAACGGACGCCCCGTGGTCGAAGAAGGCAAAATTACGGACGAGCGGCCGGGGCAGGTCCTTCGAGGACCCGGCTACCGTGGTCAATAAGGAACCGAGGCCACCTGCTATTCTGGTGCCATGCCGAAATCGGATTATCTAGCGCTGTACCGGAGCGGTGAGCTCGATCGCCGCGTCGAGCGTGGCCTCGAAATGTTGCGCTCCTGTCGCGTGTGCCCACGGGACTGCGACGTCGATCGGCTCTCCGACAAGCGCGCCGTTTGCCTGACGGGCCGCTACGCGGTCGTCGCAAGCCACTTTCCCCACTTCGGTGAGGAGGACTGTCTTCGAGGCACGCGGGGCTCGGGGACGATCTTCTTCGCGAACTGCAACCTGAAGTGTGTGTTCTGCCAGAACCACGACATCAGTCAACGGCCGGCGGGGCGTGAAGTGCTCCCCGAAGAGCTTTCGGCGATGATGCTCGAGCTTCAGGGACTGGGGTGCCACAACATCAACTTCGTCACTCCGGAACACGTCGTCCCCCAGATCCTGGAAGCGCTTCCGCTGGCGATCGAGGGCGGGCTTCGGGTTCCCATCGTCTACAACACGAGCGGGTACGACTCTCTCGAGAGCCTGAAGATCCTCGAGGGCATCGTGGACATCTACATGCCCGACGTCAATACCGCTCCCCAGCCCCTTGTAATCAACAGTTACAGCTAGCCCCAAATGCTCCCCAGCAGGGGAGTTAGTTTGTCAACCAGCTTAAATGTTGATAATCTAAGGACATCTCTGGGCAGGGGGGTATTGAAACTCCATTGCTCCCCATATGCTCCCCTGGAGGGATTGGAGGATGGTTTGTCAACCAAGTACAGGTGGCTCACACCCCAGTTCATTAATAAGGTAGTGCCCCCACTCAAGTCAGCACGCGACTACCCGGATAGGAAAATCAGTGGGCTCTATTTGAGGGTGCAGTCAAGTGGCAAGAAAACATGGCGGCTGCAATACAGCTCACCCGTCGCCCATCGAAGGAAGTGGTTCACCATCGGTGATTACCCTACCTTGAGTGTTCCCAATGCTAGGAAGAAAGCAGAGGAACTGAGAACCCAGATTGCCAACGGCACTGACCCAGCAGCAGAGAAGAGAGCCAAGAAGACCAGGAAGGTGCAAACCTTCAAAGACCTCTGGGACACCTACTGGCAAGAGGAAGGCAAGAACAAGAAGTCAGCCAAAGACAAAAAGAGAATAATAGAAAAACACTTTCTTCCCAAACTGGGCCCATCATGGAAATCACCAAATCCGACCTGGTGAACATCGTCCTGCCCATCAAACGAAACTCTGGTCCATCCATGGCGAACAAATGCACACAAGACATTGCTCGGGTGTTCAATTGGACAGAGGGGCTGGGACTCATTATATTCAGCCCGGCACACCGAATAACTTATGTCGGTGGCACTGAGCAAATCAGGGACAGAGTTCTGAATGTTCAAGAAATCAAATCAGTATGGGAAGCTCTTGCTGATTACAGTGGGTATCATGGAGCCAACGCCGCTCTACAGATTATGTTGCTCACTGGGGTACGTCCTGGTGAAGCTCGGCATCTCAACACAAGCAACATAGAATTTTATGACAATGAACACCAGGGCAACCTGAACCTCTGGGGTGACAATCTCAGATTCAAGGTCGGAATCAAGGGCGGCAAATGGGGTCCAAATCCCGACTACGCTCTGGCCTGGCTCCAACACAAAGACCCTATGTGGTGGACCATCCCTCCCGAGTTGACAAAGACTGGTGAGCCTCACAAGGTGCCCATCACCGACATGTGCATGGAGGTGTTGCTCCCTTGGCTCATGAAAGTTGACAAACCTTGGTTGTTCAATAGAGGAGGCAAGCCAGTCAGAAGCTACATGCCAGTCACCAAGTGGGTAGTCCAACAGACAGGCATCACCGATTTCTACCCATACGCAATCCGTCACACTGTTGCTGACCACCTAGCCCAAATGGGAGTAGACCTCGAAACCATCAAGTTGGTCCTGGGTCACAAGGTAGAAGGCTCTATCAGGAACTACGTGCAGCATCGGTATGACCCCAAGCGGTTGGACGTTATCAGAAAGTGGCACCACAAGCTCCGAGGCATTTTAGGCATGGAACAAGAAACGAGAATCCTGGAAGGTACTTTCAGCCAGTGAAGGGCTAGTGTTTTTTTTCCCCCGCGAGGTTGCCCTACAAGGTGCCTCCGAGAGCTTGGGAGGGGTTAGGGTATGGGGGGAGTTGCAACAGTTACAGCGATTCTCGTTTTCTCAGTATGTGGTCCCACCGATTATGAAACACCCCTCCTCCCCCTTGGACCCTTGGAACAGGTACACGAGACCAGCCAGGGCGTTGGCTAGGTCGTCATGCTGACCACGCGGGTGGTCCACAACGTCTTTGTTCCTGCCTTGCTTTCGTTCCAGCAGCCGGAGTTGCTTCAAGAGTTTTGCATTCTGAGGTAGCAGCACACCTCGGCTATTAATGATAGGCAACATCCCCAAATACAAATCACTTTTCGGAGGGCTGTCTTGGGACATAGTAATGTCGTGCTGGAGAAATTGCCCCTTGGACCATTCAGCCGAGAACCTGTCACTCAGAACATTGGTAATGCCATAGGACTTGAGCACCTGTGCAGCCTCTCTGGTCACCGTGGCGGGGTCAAATGGTGGTGACCAGTGGCGGATAGTATCAACAACTATCATCTTCTCTTGCTTGTGCCCAATCGCCAGGGTGTAGTCATCATTTCTGCCGCCACTGACATCAACAAAAGCTCTGTACTCATGACCAGCAGGGGCAAGCTCTATGTGCTCGCCCACACATTGGTCAAGGGCTTCGATATCCAAGAGGGTTGACAATCCAGCTCTGAACAACCCGAGTACCTCACTCCGGTAGGCGTCTGGGTCATCCTTCTCCATCCTCTTGAGGTAATCAGCCGGGAGACTAGGGTTCATCACAGGGGCGGAACATTGCCATATCAATGTTCGGCTGTCTTCATTTCCATAATGCCTTTGGTACAGGTCGTAGAGGGCACCCGTCTGGCCCTCTGTGCCAACATCCTTGAGACACTTCGCCCCTTGAAATTAGTGTGTAGGGCGGAGGAGGATCATCAATGAGTTCATTGATTGAGAGAATGACCCCGGCGGGAACGGAAGGAGCCCGTAGGGCGACTGGAGATCCCGCCGGCCGCGATGCGGCGGGGGTCCCGGAAACGGAAGTGAGTGAGCAAGCGAAGCGTCGACGCTTTACCGCGGAGTACAAGCTGCGGCTAGTGCGCGAGGCCGACGCCTGCAAGGGTGTCGGGGATATTGCGGCACTTCTGCGTCGAGAGGGCCTGTACTCGTCGCAGCTATCGAGTTGGCGCCGCCAACGTGACGAGATCGCGAAGGCGGGGTTGACGTCGAGAAAGCGAGGCCGGAAGGCGAAGGCAGAGGATCCACGGGTCAAGGAGCTCGAGCGCGAGAACGCCCGGCTCCAACGTCGCCTGGCTCGAGTGGAGACGATGTTGGAGATCCAAAAAAAAGCCTCCGAACTGCTGGGGATCCCCCTGAATCCGCTCGACAGCGACGAGAACGACTGATTGTGGCGGCCGAGGAGCTGGCGGGACAGATTGGGCAGACGGCGGAAGCCTGCGAGGCTCTGAGTGTGGCTCGTTCCACGTTGTATCGCAGGCGCCAGCTGGTGACGCCCAAACCGAAGCGTCGTCCTCGGCCGCACCGAGCCCTCGACGAGACCGAGTGCGAGAAGGTCCTCGGAGCCTTGCACTGTGAGCGTTTCGTCGACAAGGCGCCCGCGCAGGTGTGGGCCACGCTTCTGGACGAGGGAATCTACCTCTGCTCGATTCGCACGATGTATCGGATTTTGGGAAAGTACGGCGAGGTCCGAGAGCGCCGGAACCAACTGCGCCATCCGAATTACGCCAAGCCGGAGCTGTTGGCCGAGGCGCCCAACGAGGTTTGGTCGTGGGATATCACGAAGCTTCGTGGCCCCGTCAAGTGGACCTACTACTATCTCTACGTCATCCTCGACATCTTCTCCCGCTACGTGGTTGGCTGGATGCTGGCTCACCGAGAAAGCGCCGAGCTCGCGAAACGCCTCATCGCCGAGAGCTGTCGCAAGCAAAACATTGAACCAGACCAGCTCACCATGCACGCGGATCGTGGCAGCTCGATGCGAAGCAAGTCCGTGGCTTTGCTCTTGGCAGACCTCGGCGTGACCAAGACCCACTCCAGACCCTACGTCTCGAACGACAATCCCTACTCCGAGTCTCAGTTCAAAACGCTCAAGTATTGCCCTCAGTTCCCCAGCCGTTTTGGTTCCATCCAAGACAGCCGGCTGTTCTGCCGCGGTTTCTTCGACTACTACAACAATGACCACCGGCACTCGGGGGTCGGCCTTATGACACCGGCCGACGTTCACTACGGTCGCGCCGAACAACTCACCACCGCTCGGCGCCAGATCCTTCTCGAGGCTCAGCGTGCTCATCCCGAGCGCTTCGTTCGCGGAACGCCACAACCTCCCGTTTTGCCTCCTCAGGCCTGGATCAACCCGCCGCCGCAGAAAACGACGCTCCAGGATGCCGCAGGAGCCATTCTCTCGGCGTCGTCCATACCTGGGGTACCCCCTTTTTCTGCTTCACCCAACGAGATCGCGAGCGAAGCAGACGTCGACCACGCGGACATCACCAGTCGCCGAAAGTTAATCGAGGCTCACTAAATGCAGCTCGCGAGTGTCTCAATGTTGTTGACATGTTCCGTGGGCGTATGGTGAGCTGAGGATGATGAGCTTGCCTCCAGTAGTGGCTAGAGCAGGGCGGATGGCATGGAGCATTTCAGCATCCCTACGATAACCCTCACTGGAAATGAAGTGAGCGAGTTCATCCAGCACTGCTACTCTCGCTGTCAAGCCTCGAATAGATTGGGGACGGCATGGGTAGGCGGCTACTACTTGCCCATTTCCTAGGCTCACAGAGTCGCCTGGCAATTCCTTGTTCCCTTGGACCAGTCTCTTGAGAGCAGGAATCGTTTGGAAGTAACCCTTGACATAAGACAGCAGAACTCGCAATGAGGCTCTGTGGTCTTGAGAAACTAGCAAGGCGTACTGTTCTTCTTGCCTCTCGGCAGCCAGAGCAGCTTCCACACTACACAAGAAGGTTGCGAGCCTGGATTTCCCAGCGCGCCTCCCTACTATGACCACCACTTCAGGGTAGCCATCTGGGTCAGGGTACTCTCGGTTGGTGCATTCTCTGAAAAGTTCTAGCTCACTATCGTCCAGGTCCAAGCCCTCTGTGCCAACATCCTTGAGACACTTCGCCCCTTGAAATTAGTGTGTAGGGCGGAGGAGGATCATCAATGAGTTCATTGATTGAGAGAATGACCACGGCGGGAACGGAAGGAGCCCGTAGGGCGACTGGAGATCCCGCCGGCCGCGATGCGGCGGGGGTCCCGGAAACGGAAGTGAGTGAGCAAGCGAAGCGTCGACGCTTTACCGCGGAGTACAAGCTGCGGCTAGTGCGCGAGGCCGACGCCTGCAAGGGTGTCGGGGATATTGCGGCACTTCTGCGTCGAGAGGGCCTGTACTCGTCGCAGCTATCGAGTTGGCGCCGCCAACGTGACGAGATCGCGAAGGCGGGGTTGACGTCGAGAAAGCGAGGCCGGAAGGCGAAGGCAGAGGATCCACGGGTCAAGGAGCTCGAGCGCGAGAACGCCCGGCTCCAACGTCGCCTGGCTCGAGTGGAGACGATGTTGGAGATCCAAAAAAAAGCCTCCGAACTGCTGGGGATCCCCCTGAATCCGCTCGACAGCGACGAGAACGACTGATTGTGGCGGCCGAGGAGCTGGCGGGACAGATTGGGCAGACGGCGGAAGCCTGCGAGGCTCTGAGTGTGGCTCGTTCCACGTTGTATCGCAGGCGCCAGCTGGTGACGCCCAAACCGAAGCGTCGTCCTCGGCCGCACCGAGCCCTCGACGAGACCGAGTGCGAGAAGGTCCTCGGAGCCTTGCACTGTGAGCGTTTCGTCGACAAGGCGCCCGCGCAGGTGTGGGCCACGCTTCTGGACGAGGGAATCTACCTCTGCTCGATTCGCACGATGTATCGGATTTTGGAAAAGTACGGCGAGGTCCGAGAGCGCCGGAACCAACTGCGCCATCCGAATTACGCCAAGCCGGAGCTGTTGGCCGAGGCGCCCAACGAGGTTTGGTCGTGGGATATCACGAAGCTTCGTGGCCCCGTCAAGTGGACCTACTACTATCTCTACGTCATCCTCGACATCTTCTCCCGCTACGTGGTTGGCTGGATGCTGGCTCACCGAGAAAGCGCCGAGCTCGCGAAACGCCTCATCGCCGAGAGCTGTCGCAAGCAAAACATTGAACCAGACCAGCTCACCATGCACGCGGATCGTGGCAGCTCGATGCGAAGCAAGTCCGTGGCTTTGCTCTTGGCAGACCTCGGCGTGACCAAGACCCACTCCAGACCCTACGTCTCGAACGACAATCCCTACTCCGAGTCTCAGTTCAAAACGCTCAAGTATTGCCCTCAGTTCCCCAGCCGTTTTGGTTCCATCCAAGACAGCCGGCTGTTCTGCCGCGGTTTCTTCGACTACTACAACAATGACCACCGGCACTCGGGGGTCGGCCTTATGACACCGGCCGACGTTCACTACGGTCGCGCCGAACAACTCACCACCGCTCGGCGCCAGATCCTTCTCGAGGCTCAGCGTGCTCATCCCGAGCGCTTCGTTCGCGGAACGCCACAACCTCCCGTTTTGCCTCCTCAGGCCTGGATCAACCCGCCGCCGCAGAAAACGACGCTCCAGGATGCCGCAGGAGCCATTCTCTCGGCGTCGTCCATACCTGGGGTACCCCCTTTTTCTGCTTCACCCAACGAGATCGCGAGCGAAGCAGACGTCGACCACGCGGACATCACCAGTCGCCGAAAGTTAATCGAGGCTCACTAAATGCAGCTCGCGAGTGTCTCAATGTTGTTGACATGTTCCGCACAGGTCTTGGGGATGGAGTAGCGGGATTAATTTTCCTACTGTGCTTCTCGCTCAGCTTTCTCAGCTTGGTTAGTGTGGTTGACAAATTGGCACCCCCGGAATATTTGGTGGGGCACACCAACCCCTAGGAGATTGGTGTGCCCTCTTGGGGTATGTCAGGGAACACCCAAAAGCGGCCACTGAAGAACACTTCAAACCCGGCCACTCGGGTAGCTGGCGCTAAGTATCTGACACCGAGACTGAGAAGGTCAAACTTTTTTCTCCTTGATATCGAAAGAGGCCCGAGGCTGTGGGAGCTGTTGGAAACGCGAAGCGTTTTCCAAGGTTTTGTGGGAGAGCTCGGGACTGGGAGTCCAAAGCGATTAAAGGGGTAGTCGAGCTCTTCCACAAAACCGTCAGACACGTCAGCTTCCATAGACTCCATGCGCGGTTGAGCGTTTAGTGCGAGGGCTTTCATTCTGCCGTTTACCTTTCGCGGTTGGCTCTGCTGAGGCGGTAGCTTTTTCCGCGCATGGTGACGATCTCGATGTGGGAGAGGAATCGATCGAGGATGGCGGTGGTGGCGGGAACGTCTACGAGAAACTTGGCCCAGTCTTCGGTAGGCCGGTTGGTGGTGATGAGCGTAGACGCGGTTTCGTGACGGCGGACGAAGACTTCGAGGAGGTCTTCGGCGGCAGCGGCGTGAAGCTTCTTCATGCCGAAATCTTCGAGGATGAGCAGGTCGATGCGGGAGAGTTTGTTGACGAGCTCGCGACGTTCGCCGACGGCGTCGGCTTCGGCAAAGTCTTGAACGAGATCGAACACAGAGCGTAAGAGAACGCGGTAGCCGGAACGGATCGCCCCGACGGCGACCGCGACCGCGGCGTGGGACTTGCCGACACCGGGAGGCCCGACGAGAAGCACGTTTGTGTGCTCGGCGACGAATCGGCCAGTGGCGAGCTCGGAGAGCCGGGCCCGTGGGATCTTGGGATTGAACGTCCAGTCGAAGTCGGAGAGCTCTTTGAGCTGAGTGATCGTGGCCTGCTTGAGTCGCCGTTTGAACAGTCGGTCTGCCCGTCGGGCGAGCTCCGTCCTGGACGAGCAGCTCGAGAAACTCGAGATAGTCGAGCCCGGCGCTTCTCGCCTGCTCGAGTCGTACGGCAAGCGCCTCGACGATTCCGGACAAGCGTAGATGACGTAGTTGGGCGTCGAGCTGAGGGTTCATGGCCAATCCTCCAATCGATAAGAATCCATAGAACGGATGTCAGGGTGTTCGGATAGAAGCGGGAGCTGAGTGGGCAGGACCGTATCGCCGCGCACGACGAGGCGTTTGAAGTCCTGGTAGCGGAAGAACTCGTGTTCGAGAGCTTTGTCGGCAGCCCACAAGACGCTCTCTCGCGGGTGTTTGCGCGTGAGACTCAAAACGCCCTGGATGAGGCGCAGGGCTCTCACGCCCCGTACTTCGTACGCCTTGTCGGCCCACGCTCGCAGCGCTGCACCGACCCGCTCGCACCGGCCCAGGAGCTTGACCGCGAAAGCTCGCTGGCTCGAGGTGACGGCTTTTTGTCCGGGCTCCGGCGCGTAGTGGCCGGGAGCCACTCGAAGGTGTGAGGCGGCGAGCGCGTCGTCGTGATAGACGCGTACGAGATTGTCGTCCCAGCGTACCTGCACGCGTTGACCCAACAGCCGAGGAGAGACGGGATAGAAGGCGCCCGCAACCTCTACGTGAGCGTCGGGATGAACGCTCCGCGTGCCGCTGTCGAACATCGCGAAGCGCTGTTGAGCGACCGGCTTGAGTGCGGCTTTGTCGGTGTCGAGAAAATGCGTCCAGACTTGCTTGCGCGTCGTGCCGTGGATCCGCAGTCGTGCGATGGTGCGATTCCAGCGTTTCAGATACTCGTTGAGCTCGCGAAGAGAATCGAATCGCTTGCCCTTGAGAGCGTTGTCCTTCACATAGCCGCCGCTTCGCTCCTGCTTGCCGTTCTCTTGAGGGTTCCGCGGCTTCGTCGGCAGCGGCGTGAAACCCCAGTGCTCGGCGAAGGCCGCATAGATCGGGTTCACGTCGGGGTCGTACAGGCACGCCCGTACTACAGCCGCCTTCAGGTTGTCATGCCGTACAACCAAGGGAACACCATCGAAGTCTTCGAACGCGTGCTCATGCAGACGCAAGAACGTTTCGAGCTTCTGATCCCAAACCGCTTCTTCGTAGCCGTGGCGTGAGCAGCCGAGCGTCATTCGAAACACCCAAGGCCTCTTCCATTGGCCGGTGAGAGAATCAAACGTCGCCACCCCGCGGAAGAAATCCACCTGGGCTTCTTCGCCCGGCGCCGAGTGAAGCACCGTCACCACCCGGCGCTGAACCTTCAGCTTCCGAACGTAGCGCTTGACCGACTCGTAGGCGTGGCCGTAGCCGAACTCTTCGACCAGGTCTTGCCAGACCCGCTTCGCGCTCAGACCCGCTTCGACCTTCTCCACGATCTCGTCGTGGAACACCGCCGACGACGAGCTCTGGCGCGGCCTCGAGCCGGGGGTCACTTTGGCCGCTTTTGCCGACCCCGAATCTCGTAAGTCGTTGATTCCCGGTTCCGAGACCTCTTCCGAGCCGGGGAACACTTTGGCCGCTTTTGAACGACGCAGCTTGTCGTAGCGTGACACCGTCTCGCGACGCACACCCGTCTCGGACTCGATCCGGCGGTAGCTCCAGCCGAGCTCCAACAGCGCTATAACTTGTTGTCTCTTATTCACTTTCAGGTAGTTTCCCAAGGCTTTCCTATGCTCCTTTCGGAGCATAGGATGCCTTGTCTGCGCTTCCCGAAGTGGCCGGGTTTGAGGTGTTCCTGCGTGGCCGGTTTTAGGTGTTCCCTAACAGGGTATCAAGGCTGAGGGGTCTTGATACGCCCTACAGCGTCCCCATGGCAGGTGGGGCACGGAATCTGGTTAGAGTGACTCGCGGACCAGCTTCCGAATCAGGAGCCGCAAAGCTTTTGGTGACAGATGGTCCAACGTCTTGTCTATGCCCTTGTAGCTGGAGGCTGCCTTGCGAGCCAACTGAACTAGCGCCTCTGAGTTGCTTCCAACTGGAACAACAGAAAATTCATGCAGCTCGACTTTTGAGAAATCAAGACCACCTTCATTGTTGCGAGCTGACTCGATAGGGCGGAAGCCAATGCTAGCAGCTCGCAAGAATCCATCCTTGACGAGGTCATGAACATTGTTGGCGAGTTCAGTCTGGGCAAACTCAACAACGGCAGAGATTCCATCGCTGGTCACTCGAATATCAGAAGCTCTGCCGACAGGAGGGATGCTGTTCTGGTGCGCCCATAGCACGACAGGATTTTTCAAATAGGCAGTGAGTTGGACCCCCAAGGGGTCAATCCTATCGTTGTCTCTATCAAGGCTGCCCGTAGTTATTTGAAAGCGGAATTTTCGATTTCCAAGCGCTTTGATAGTGGGGGTTATTACTTTAGTAGTGAAACTCATTCTGTATCCTCGTCCAGTTCTCTCCTCCGTTCATCCAAGATTTTTTCAACCCTAGCCAGCTTGCTCAGATGCTTGTCATTCTCAGTGGCAGCTCGAGCAACTGGACCAGTGCCGACCACATAGCCGTCAAGGACATATTCACCAGTGGCAGCAAACAAGAGTCTAGTTTGCTCCGGGGGAGCGGCTATGACATCACCCTCGGAGTGCCCATCGTGGTCACATAGAAATAGCAACGAGACCGTGAGAGGTCCATGCGTCTCTTCTTGGACCCTGCGGGCATGAGCAGCTTTCTGCTCAGCCACAATGCTGTCTCGTTCTGCTGGGGTGACAATCCTTGCAGAGGGTCCAGTGCCAATGAGAGGGGAGGTGCCATCCTCTTGCATCTCGCCATAGTGCCTGCGAGGCTTGAGGGCTTGCGCCACCAGCCAGCTATCTCTGGTATCCCTGGGGTAAGCAAACTGCCCGCGTTGGTGCCTGTCACACGAGAACTCGAAATACAGAATGAGGTCGCTCATTTCTTTTTGCTCCTGTGGGCAGTCTGTAGGTGAGCTTCATGGATTTCCGTTGCCAGCTCCCGTGTTGACTTTGCGAAATCATCTTCTGTGGCTGGTCGGAGAACAGGGACCTTGGGCGCAATCATGCTGTCAATCTCTACGTCTCTCTTGTCTCGCATGAGCCGCATGATTTCTTTTTGGGACAGAGAGCTGATATCGCCCATATGAAATTTGCCATGATTCCTGAGAAATACAACAGCAAACGAATCCGCCTTGATTTTGGCTTCAGCTTCAAGCTGAAGTTGTTTCGCCTGCTCACGTTCATCTAGAATCTGGCGAAACTCTTCATCACTCAGAATCTTGACGGTAGGTCGGTCCTCTATGTACTTGCCCTTATCGCTGTAGTAAGGGAAAGGAATAAGCAGGGACTTGAGAATTTCATTCTCAGATTGGAAGCTTCTCATCTCGCCAGTGTTGTATCCCCCACTGGACCTGAGATAGAGAACTCGAATAGGCGCGGCTTTCTTTCTTGGTTTGGGTTTGGATTTTGAACCCTTAGTTAATGTTGGCTTCTTGAACATCATCATCCTCCTGTGTCCAGGTCGCTATGCCGCAGTCCACTAGAGCTATCGCTGTGGGCATGAGAAACCAGACGGTTTGGTTTTTCTTGTGGGTGTGGAAGTCCTCCAGTAGCTGGACCTCGGCTTGGGCTTGTAGGTTGTAGGTGTGCATGATTTGTCAACTCTCAATCCTCTCCCCCACCATTCCATATGTCTTGCGAATCACGTTGGTACCAGAGCGGCTCGGGCTCCCCAAAAACTTGGTCTGTGAACTCGTCTAGGGAGCGAGCTGGTGATTCATCTGGAAAAATAGTGTCATCTGATTTGAAATGTGCTAACACACCACCAATCCACATCATCAACGGTGGCTCGCCTTTCGGTTCAGGCTCAGGTGGCTCGGGTGGCAGGATGGTGCGCACTGGCACCCGTGCTTTCTTGCCTTCACTCGTGAACCATTCAAACCATCTCATCGCAAGACCATTAGAGCATGCCCAATGTCCCGTTTGCAACTTGACTACTATTGTGAAAATATCTCAATAATAGTTGAGGAGGCATGCATGCCAAAGAAAATCAGGCTCATCAAAATCCCAAAGGTCACGGTGCCATATGATCTGCTGTTTAGACGGGTAAACTACAAGCTGGCGCAGGTCGGAACTTTGAAGCTCTGCAAGGCTCGGAAGCTCCAAGCTGGCGAGCTGGGCGATTACTACCTTATTGAGAAATCCCGAGGCGTAGTAGCCCAGCGATATGTGGACCCCATCGAGCTAGCTCGGGATTTGGGAGTGTTGCGCTCCCATGAGGAAGTGAAGCTCTGAGTGCTCCCCAGGATGCACCCCTGACATAGAACACCATCAGTTTGTCAACCCACTCAACTAGCACATTACAAATAAGTTCACACCAACTTGCTAGCGGTTTTATCCCTCTACATGCCCGACGCGAAGTTCTGGGACCCGGCCATGGCGAAGCGATACAGCAAAGCGGAGAACTACCCCGAGGCGATGCGCGAGGGTCTTCGGGAGATGCAACGGCAGGTCGGCGACCTCGTCCTCGACGAGAGAGGTCTCGCAAAACGCGGCCTTCTCGTGCGCCACCTCGTGATGCCGGGAGGCATCACGGGCACACGCGAGGTCATGCGTTTTCTAGCACGGGAGATCTCTCCTAACGTTTACGTCAACCTCATGGATCAGTACTATCCTGCCTTCAAGACGTCTCGCTATCAAGAGATCGACCGGCGCAACACGGAAGGGGAGTACCGTGAAGCGCATCGCGTCGCGCTCGAAGAAGGGGTCCAGCGCCTCGACGCCCGCGCGCTGGAAGCACACCCGTTGATCTAGCGCGCCGCGATTGATCTATGCGCTGATTGGGTCGTCTGGAACTCGGCGGGCAAGGTTACTTCGAGGAGCTCTAACTCCTGCGAGCATTCCTCGAACGCGTAGCGCTTCGCTGCTGGTAGGACGAAAGAGTCGCCCGCCGCAAGACGCTCGGCGTCCCGGCCTTCGTAGTGGAGCGTGAGCCCGCCTTCGAGCACGAAATGGAACAGGAGCTCGGCGTCGTGACTGCACGCCGCTCGAGCGGGCGTACCGCTCAGCCGAGCGACGCGAACGCCCGCGAGGCCGTCGGTCGCGGCGGCGATGCCGATATCTCGATGTTCGAATCCTTCCAGCCTGAAGGGTTGCCACGCCGCCTTCGCCGCTTCATGGCGTAGGAATCGCTGCCCACTGAAGTCGCGCTCCGGCTTCACCTCCTTGGTCGGAAGCGTCATCTCCAGATCTCCTAAGGTCTCGTGCGCGGCAGGGGAGCCGACCTCGATCACCTCGAGGTCGGTGGAGCTTTCGAGCACGCGATGGCGGATTCGCGGCGGCTGGAGAACGCAGTCACCCGACTGCAACACGAAGGGCTGACCTTGGTCTTCGTAGACGACTCGGACCCAGCCCTTGTAACAGTAGATCATTTGAAAGCGGACCTTGTGATAGTGCACGTAGTCCGGCACCGGCCCACCGTCGGGAATCTGAATGTGCGAGGCGATGAAGCTCCCGCCCTGACGATCGGGGAGAAGGTCCCGATATCGCATTCCGGCGCGCCCCTTCTCCCACGACGCCCGGTCGCCATTCCGGCTCAGGAAGAACGAAGGCTGAACCGGTGGGACCAGGATCGGTGGGTCGGCGTCCACGATCTCGATACGGGTTCCGTTGGGTGCGGTCAACTCGGTTGCGCCGTCCGAGACCGCGGCCGGGTCGCTGCAGAGCAAGCGCACGACGCCGGGAGCACCGTCGCCGCCGCGCTGGAGCTGGATGCGGAGCCCGTACCCCGAGATCACGACGACGGAGGGGTGGTCGGCCGGATAGATCGCGGCGACGCGAAAGCCGAGACGCTCGGTGAAAAAGTCGAGAGTCTGGTCCAACTCCAAGCAGGGCAAGACGATCTGTGCCGCTTGAACCTCGTCCCGCGCCATCGGCGCAAGCCTAGACGGTTCGGTCCTTGCTTGCAACGAAGCCGACGCGGTATCTACTGCTTTGGTGACTCGAAGTCATCGGCGTTTGGATCTAGAATGTCGCTGTTCATGGAGGGGTCAACGGCCGTGAGTTTCTCGACCGCGCGACGGGTTTGCAGTCGGCGACGTGTCCGCGACCGCGCTGCCCGAGAGTCTGAGCACAGAATATGCTTGGGCGCAGCAGGTTGCACCGACGACAATCGCCTGGAGACCGAGTACGTGGAGCACCCCTCGCCGCAAGGCTACGGAAAGGAGGTCAGAGATGAAATTTGAACCGCGCTTCTGCCTAGTTGTGTGTTTGACCGTCGCCGGGCTGGCAGTGGGCTGTAGTACTGAGACCGACACACCCGCTGCCGGGGCAGTCGGCGGAACCGAGGTTTTGAGTGCGGACGGAAAGCCCCTCGGAAACGTGAGCTTCCCGACGTCCTGCGACGATTCCGCTCGAGAGCTGCTCGAGCGAGCTCTCGCACTGCTACATCACATGACCTATGTCGAAGCGGAATCCACGTTTCGAGCGGCGGCCGAGGCCGACCCGGATTGTGCCATCGCGTATTGGGGTGCCGCCATGAGCTTCGTGCATCCGCTCTGGCCGGACGTCGTCTCCGACGAGAACCTCGCTCGCGGGCAGGAGCTTGTGGAGCGGGCGATGAAGGCAAGCCATCGAAGCGACAGGGAAGACGCCTATGTCGAGGCCTTGAGAGGCTATTACCGTGGAGGCGAGCCCAGCAGTGAAATGAAACGCCTGTCGGGCTTCCTCGAGGGATGGGCCGACGTCCACAGCCAGTTTCCCGACGATCCGGAAGCCTCGCTCTTCTATGCTCTCGCGCAACTCGCCACGGCGCCAGCGTCGGACAAGAGCTACGAGAAGCAGAAGGAGGCCGGAGCGATCGCCGGGGAGGTCAGGGCCCGAATACCCGGCCACCCCGGAGCGAATCACTACACGATCCACGCCTATGACGTTCCGCCTTTGGCCGAGCGCGCCCTGGATGCCGCCCGCCACTACGGTGCGGTCGCTCCCGAGAATTCGCACGCGCTCCACATGCCCAGCCATATCTTCACGCGTCTCGGGCTCTGGCCCGAATCGATCGCCTACAATCTGCGGGCGGCGGACGCGTCCAGCGAGCGCTTCCCCGCGGGCTCCGTCTCAATGCATCACTTTCACGCGCTCGATTATCTGGCCTACGCTCACTTACAGACGGCGGACGACGTCGCCGCTCGGCAGGTGTTCGACGCCTTGCAGGCTTTCGAGGAGCCGTTTCAGAATCACGCGGGCACCGCCTATACCCTCGCGGCGGTGCCCTCGCGCTATGCGCTCGAGCGGCACCAATGGAACGAAGCCGCGGACGTCGAGGTCCGCCGGCCCGATGGCGTGCCGTGGGATCAATACCCCCACCTGGAAGCCATTCCCTACTTCGCGCGCGCCCTCGGGTCCGCGCGCACGGGGGATCTCGCCGCGGCGCAAAAGGCGATCGCCGAGCTCGCGAGGCTGCAGGAAGCAGCGTCTTCTCTGAACATGGCCTACGACTGGGGGATTCAGGTCGAGATCCAACGAACTGCGGCCGAAGCTTGGCTCGCGTACGAAGGCGGAGACAAAGATCGAGCGCTCGAGCTCATGCGCAACGCCGCCGAGATGGAAGCCTCGACCGAAAAGAATCCCATCACGCCCGGCGAAGTGCTGCCCGCAAGCGAGCTCTTCGGAGATATGCTGCTCGGCTCCGGCCAGTACGACGAAGCGCGGAAGCAGTACGAAGCCGCGCTCGCGCGCTCGCCTAACCGGTTCAACAGCCTCTACGGCGCGGGGCGTGCCGCGGACCTCGCGGGCGATTCCGATGCCGCCGCTCGGTTTTACGGCAAGCTTCTCGAGAACTGTCCCGAGCCTACGGGCGAGCGAGCTGAGCTCGACCACGCGCGCGCGTTCATTTCTCCCTCATAATGTGGCGGGTTCTGGCGCCGAGCGCGTAGTTCTATATTAAGGAGGATGCGATGGCAGTAACCCTTCCCAAGGCACCGGCAGTCGACCGAGATACGCTCCGGAACGCGATTCGTGAGGAGTATCAAGAAGTTGCGCGGGAGCCTCAGAAGGGGTTCCACTTCCATACGGGACGCCGGCTGGCCCGAATCCTGGGCTACGACGAGGCGCTTCTCGAGGGCGTGCCTGAAGCCTCGATCGGGCCGTTCGCCGGAACCGGCAATCCTTTCCGCATGGGCTCGTTGGGGCCAGGAGAGCGCGTCGTCGATGTCGGCTGCGGGGCGGGGATCGATTCCCTCATCGCCGCTGGCATGGTCGGCCCGGAGGGCTCGGTGATCGGTGTCGATATGACGCCGGCCATGCTGGAGACAGCCGAGAGCTCCCGGCGCGAGGCGGGCCGCACGAACGTCGAGTTTCGCAAGGGCTTCGGAGAGGAGCTCCCCGTACCGGAGGGCTGGGCCGACGTCGTGATCTCGAACGGCGCCTTCAATCTAATGCCGGACAAGCTCAGAGCGCTCCGGGAGATGTCTCGTGTGTTGAAGCCAGGCGGCAGGCTTCAAATAGCCGACATTCTCGTACAGAAGCCGGTGAGTGAATCCGCGAAGGAGGATATCGACCTCTGGACTGGGTGAATCGCCGGCGCTCTGCTGGAAGCAGAGCTCGAGGCGGCGGTCGCCGCGACTGGGTTCGAGGGTTTCGAAATTACGTGGCGAGGGGATGTCTTCCGCGACGCGCCCCAGCAGTCGAGCGCGGCGCACTTCGGGACGATCGGAATCAACTTTAAAGCGTCATTGCCCTAGTGCCCTAGGTGGGATCTGCGGGGACTTACTTTTTTGCCCATAGGCAAGAAAAGCGTCGATTTATTTTGCCTATAGGCTAAAACGTCAGTGTGAGCGTGGAGTCCCGCTATCTAGATTCGTATATCGCCGAAGACCTCGACAGGCGAATGGTGTTCGTCGCCGGGCCCCGCCAAGTGGGCAAGACCACGCTCGCGCTGCAGTTTCTGGTCGAAGACGGAAAATACGTCAACTGGGATCGTCGAGAGGATCGTAGGGCACTTCTGGCTGCTCAGTGGCCCGTGGCACCGGCCACGATTGTCCTGGACGAGCTCCACAAGTACCGTGTTTGGAAGCGTTGGCTCAAAGGAGAATACGACAAGCATCGCGGCAAACATCGTTTCTTGGTTACTGGGAGCGCCCGGCTGGACATTTATCGGAAGGGCGGAGACTCCCTTCAGGGCCGATACAATCTCTATCGACTCCATCCGTTCAGCTTCTCCGAGCTCTTGGGCATTTCACGAACACAGGAACCTTTCACCGAGCTGCACTTCGATAAGCCTCGCGATCGAACGGCGCTCGATTCGCTCGTTTTCTGAGAGATCGGGAAAAGCGCAAGGTAGACTTCCTGGTGGCGGTGGATCGAAAACCGTGGTTCGCCGTCGAAGTCAAGAACGCGAGGGAGGCGAAATCCACTCACCTAGGCTACTTCGCCGAGCGACTTCGGATTCCATTCCAGTATCAGGTTGTTTGGGATCTGCCGGAAAGCTACTCGCGGGATGACGTATTCGTGATGCCTCCCAACGAGTTTCTGACGGCGCTTTGTTGACGACGCACGTCGACTAAAGCTCTGCTGCATCAGTTCCATA
Source organism: Candidatus Marinacidobacterales bacterium (assembly GCA_965247365.1). Taxonomy (GTDB): domain Bacteria; phylum Acidobacteriota; class Vicinamibacteria; order Marinacidobacterales; family SMYC01; genus CBDFHB01. Next base: position 4,212,089 of record CBDFHB010000002.1, on the reverse strand, counting down.
TGGGCTCGGGTCCCTTGGAAACAGCCGCGCGATGGGCTAGGTTGAGAACGGGGTACTTGTCTCCACGGAATCCCACGGAAAGAGAATCATGAGAACAACGGCATGGGGCATCGCACTGGCATTCTCACTTGTGTCGCATCCACTCGTCGGCCAGGAGGCCAAGGAGCCAACTCGGACAGAGAAAGCCGACGATCTCGCCAAGACGTTGGAGCAGATGCGGAACGACTACTGGGAGCTCCTTTCGGAGTGCTGGGGAAAAGGCTACTACCTTCAAGAGCCAGAGGGTCAGGTCTGGTACCTCTCGGAAGCACCGGATCCAGAATCCTGCAAAGAGGCTGAGACTCTCAAAGACGACTATCGCGCCGCCTACAAAAAGCTCCTGAAACTCGACCGTAGGCGCGTTCTCTTCGAGGACATCCCCAAGTACATCGATCGGTCCTGAAACCTTATTAGATACTCTCTTTGAGTAGAGCGTCGCTTGCTTCCTTCCCCCCGGGCAGCTAGATTCTCGTGATGGCTCTGAGCCCGGGTTCACGGTTCGCGATTTTGACTGGCCTCGCCGCACTCGCTTCGGTGGCTACGGCACAGGATTGGCCACAGTGGCGGGGGCCGAACCGCGATGGCGCGGCATCGTTCGACGCGCCTTCCACGTGGCCGGATCGTTTGACCGAGCGGTGGAAGGTGGATGTGGCTACTCAACGCCGCTCCTCGTTGGCGACAGGCTTTACGTGTTCACTCGGCAGGGCGAAGACGAGGTCATCATGGCGCTCGAGCCCAGTACCGGAGACGTCATCTGGCGCACGAGCTACCCCGCGCCCTTCGAGATGGTCTCGGGCACGTCGAGACACGGGCCCGGGCCGAAGTCCACCCCGACCTTTGTCGGCGGGCGATTGTTTACTTTGGGGATGAGCGGTATCGTCTCCGCCTTCGACGCCGAGACAGGACAAAAGCTCTGGCAAAAACCGGCATCGCCGGTGCACCCGCTCTATCACACAGCAATGTCTCCCGTTGTGGATTCTGATCTCGCGATCGTTCACGTCGGCGGGCACAACGACGGCGCGCTCACGGCCTTCGACGTCGAGACGGGAGAGGTTCGATGGAGTTGGGACGGAGACGGGCCGGCTTACGGGTCACCCATGGTTTTCGAGCTCGGAGGAGTCCGGCAGGTCGTAACGTTTACGCAGGAAAACCTAGTCGGGGTGTCGGCCTCGTCGGGTGAGCTCCTGTGGCGCCGTCCCTTCACGACGCAGAGCACGACGACGGCACAAACACCCATTCTCTACGAAGACACACTCATTCAGGCCGGGCGCGGAAACGGCTTCACGGCCTTCAGGGTCGTGCGAGAGGGCGACTTGTATCGAACCGAGGACGTTTGGCACACCGATGAAGTCTCCTTGCACATGACCAACGGGGTCGTCATCGACGGCGTGTTATTCGGACTCTCTCACTTGAACAGTGGGCAGTATTTCGGCCTCGACCTCGACAACGGGCAGGTTCTGTGGACGAGTGAGCCACGACAGGCGGAGAACGCCGGCATCGTCCGGGCGGATGACACGATCTTCTCACTGGAGGATGACGGCGAGCTCGTCGTGCTTCGCAACAGCCGTACGGGGTTCGATGTGATCGAGCGCTACGACGTCGCTTCGAGCGCGACATGGACCCAGCCAACCATCTCCGGCAAGCGCTTGTTCGTAAAGGACGTTTCGACCTTGGCACTCCTGACGGTGGAGTGATCTTTGTCTTTACCACTCACCCCTGAGAGGAGAGGGACTTGCCTAGGGGTATGTCGAAGCCGATTGCTTCGAGGTCGGCAATCAACTTTCTGCCGTCCGCCTCGCTCAGCTCCACCAGGGGTGGACGCAGCCGACTCCACTCCGGGTCCGCCCCGTAGTGAGAGATGATCTTTTTGAGCGCTGGGACGAGAGGGAATTGCTGTACCGCCGAACGAACCGCGTTCACGGATTCCTGCATCGAGTCCGCATCGCTGGCTTGCCAGTTCTGAAACAGACGATCGATCGCCTTTGGGTTGACGTTGGCGGTCGCCGAGATGCAGCCGGCACCGCCTGAACGCATGTTGAGAAGCAGCAGCGTCTCGTTGCCAGCGAACATGGCGAATCCGGGAAAGGCCTTCAACACCGCCTCCAAATTGGTGCGGTCGCCGGAGCTGTCCTTCATGCCGGCCACGATGCGTGGAAAGGCCTCGAGGAGGCGACCCACGAGCTCGATGCCGAGAGGCACCGCGGACATCTGCGGAAAGTGGTAGAGATAGACGCGCAGGCGGTCGTCACCGACGCGTTCGATGATTTCTGAGAACGTTCTGTACAGACCCTCGTCGCCCACGCCTTTGTAGTAGAAAGGCGGGAGCATGAGCACGCCGCCGACGCCGTGCGACAGGGCGTGTTTGGTGAGACGCACAGTGTCCGGGATGGCGCAGCATCCGGTGCCGGGCATCATATGCTTGGCGTCCAGACCCGCGTCGATCAACATGTCGAGGAGTCGCATCCGTTCCTCGATCGTGAGGGAGTTGGCCTCGCTGTTGGTTCCGAATACCGCGAGGCCGCAGTTTTGCGCCTGGAGCCAGCGGCAATGATTCGCGAGGCGCTCCCCATCGGGAGTGAGATCAGGCTTGAAAGGCGTCACGACTGGCGCGAGCACCCCGGACATGAGAGATGTCGACGTCAAAGTGGGCGATCCGGCATCATAATCGTGCGCCACATGTGCGACGAGGGGGAGTTGTCCCAACCGAGACCCTCCTCGGGCTGCTTGAAGTGGCGTCCGATGATGTCGACGAAGGGATCGATGGATACCACCGCGTTCGGATCGAACGAGTAGAGGTCGTTCACCGTGACCAGGCGCGGGTGCTCGTACCACTTGTGGTTCCTGAGCCACTTGTGAGTTCGCTCGAGGTAGGGCTCCGGCACGTAGTCTTCTCCGAACAAGCGATAGTAGGAATCGGGGTAGTGGTACCCATAGTCCTCATCCGGGTAAAACCTTAGCGTCTGGTGGTAGCGGATCGCGAAGCTTGCGATCTCCGGTACGTAGGGCTCGACGAGCTGGGCGCCCCACCATCCGTGATCGGGACCGATGATGCCGAAGACGACGTCGTGGAGCAGGGAGGCCAGGACGATCTCTTCCCGCATGCCGGTCTCGAGCGCCCGCGTGGCACTCTGCAGCACGTGATTCGCCGGAGCGAAGCGATACTCGAAGAAGTCCAAGAGCGTCGGTTTCTCTGGCATCTTCGGAATCGCTCGCAACTTGCCGTCTCGGCCCGGCACGAACAGACTTCCTGCGCCTTCGCGGTAAGCGCGGCTGAGGTCCGCACTTTGCGCCTCGAGCTCCGCCACGGTAGGGTACTGTGGCTTTTCCGCAACTGCCTCGTTGAGTTGTGCTTCCATGTGGTGCTCGAGCGCATCGGCCTTCTGATCCGGCGTCATCAGGGCCACCACCGAAGCGCCGCCGAGACTGGAAATGAAAGACCGACGATTTGTCTCCATAGCGAATCCCCTATTCCATGGCTCGTAAGATTGGTTCGGTGTATCGCCGACACCGCCACTCGAGCGCCGACCCGGATGTTCTGAGAGAGACTACGCCCGTTGACTGGCCGCAGTCAATGCCCTACCTGAGGTTTAGCGCCGGGTCACCGAGAATTTGAGGGCGCATCCATCAGGCCGGCTCGGTGAACGGCTGCTCGCTGACAGCTTGGTTCTCTGCACACTTGCCCATTAGCTGGGTTCGCGCACCGTACCTCCGCGCGGCCGGCCCGGCGGTGATTCCGTGCAAAAGGATACTGAGCGCGACTGAGACGATGGTGATCAACAAGATCTCTTCTTGATGCGGAAGCGAGAAATCCCGAAGGACCAGGAGCACAAACAAAATGGATGCTAGCCCGCGCGGTCCGAACCATCCTAAAAACACGGTGGTAAATGGCTTGACTGAGGTTCCAAGAAGCGAAATCCAGACTGGCACCATTCGAATCGCCGTAAGCGCGAGCAGCGCAAACAGCACGTACAGAGGTTGGGCCTCGTTGACCGCCATTGGCAGCATCGCGCTTCCGAAGGCGAGAAAGGTCAAGAGCACCAGGATCAGCCCTTCGCTTTCGGCAAACTCGCGCACATAGGCACACTGTCGGCCCAGCGTATTGCCAAACGTCAGACCAGCTATGAACGCTGCGATGAATCCATTGCCGTGAATCAACTCGGCCAAGGCGAACGCGGAGAAACTCAATGCCAAGGCAATGAGGCCTTCCGCACTCATCGACATCCACTTCTTCCGATGGCAGAGCGCGACCGAACGTGCGCCGGCATAGCCCACGAAGATCCCAGCGAGTGGACCGAGTGTCACTTGCTCGAGAGCGAAGACGAGCCACGTCGAGACGTGAGTCGAACCTTCCATGGCGCTGGCGAGACTCGCGAAGATCAGCACGAACGGAAGAGCAATCCCGTCGTTGAGTCCGCTTTCTACGTTTAGTGCCTGGCGGATGCGAACCGGCACGAGACGATTGGTCACGACCGCCTGACCCAAAGCGGCATCGGTAGGCGCCAAGATTGCCGCCACCAACGCAGCCTCCCACGGAGAAAACGTTGGAAACACCGCCAGCAGCACCAAGGTACCCAGGACAATGCTCAATGGCATGCCGATAACGAGCATTCTCACGGGGATATTGTGGTCGCGACGTAGCTGACGCAGGTCGATGTTTGCCGCGTCGGTAAAAAGCACCAAGATCAGCGTGATCTCCGCAAGTATGTGCAACGCAGCGCTGGTAGTCTCCAAAGGCACGAGGTCCAGCGCGGCCGAACCTGCCAGCCATCCGAAACCGGCAAACAAAAGAGGTCCCGTGAGCACGGTTCCCTCGAGCCTCCGGCTGATCAAGCCGTATGCAAGAAAAGCTAGAGCAATCGTCAGAATAGGGATATGGCTCATCTCAGACCTCGTCGACTCGAGTTCTTCTGAATCTTACCTTTCGTTCGCCAGAACGCAATCCCGCCGTCGGATCCAGCAAACGTCCGAGATAGGTGGAGGCGCGCATGCCGCCGTGGCCGTCGTGTCCAAAAATACGAAGGAGCCGAAAAAAAGCGTCATTCCTGAAGGCGTTTTTGTCGCTCGGAAAAACTATCGATCGGCGCCTGGCTCGCGAAAGGCGATTCGCCAACCTGACCTCCGCTCCCGGGTCATCCGCTGAACGACTCGCACCGAGTTCTTATGCGGTTTCGCGGTAGTAGTAGTTGAGCATGCCGCCCAATCGTTTGCGACATCTCACGTTCCCGTCGAGACTGCCCACGTGCTCGTCCGATTCGATCAACGCGTTTTCGAGACCTTGATGGTTGCGCTCTCCATGATAATGATGAATGAATTCGGCTACGGCTCTTCGCAGCGATTGCTCCCCGAAGAAAATCATCCGGTTGAGACATTCGCTTTTTATCGAAAGAACAAACCTTTCGATGTAAGCGTTCACGTTCGGCGAACGGTACGGCAAGCGAATGACTCGAATTCCGGCATCGTCGACCAGCCCTCGAAACTCCGCGGTGAACTTCTTGTCGCGGTCGAGGATGAGGAATCGCTTGCCGAGCAGAAAGCCGTCGAGCGGGTCGGTGAGATTGCGACCGACCTGCATCATGAACGCGCTGTCAGGCCCCGGAGTAATTCCGGCAACGTGAATCTTTCGCGAGGAGAGCTCGATCACGACGAGTACGTTGTAGGTCACGAGCCTACGGAACGCGACGACCTCGACGGTGAAGAAGTCGGTGGCAGCTTCCTGTTTAGGCGGCGGCAAGTGAACGAGTGTTGTAGGGGGTCTCATGGGCACCGATTTAGAGATCTGGAGCCGCCGGCGGGATCCGTCCCGCTTCCCGTGGAAATAAGAATGGCGTAACCTCCGGTTAAGCAAAACCAAACCGCGCCTGGAAAGGCGAGGAGGAGGATTACGCCATGAAGAAGCCTACCACCATATCGAAGGAGTCTGTAAGCGAGTACCGGGAGTTCGTCCAACTTCGTCTGCGTAAGCGGGTACTGGAGGCGATCGAGGTCGTGCTCGAGGAAGAAGTCGACCAAGCGCTGGGGTGTCGTAGCTACGAGCGTGCGGAAGACCGCCGTGGATATCGCAACGGAGCCGAAACCCGTCGCGTGACGACGGCGGTGGGAACTCGCGAGCTCCGGGTGCCACGAGCCCGCGTGCGAGACGAGGAAACGGGAGAGACGACAGAGTTCAGGAGCGAGCTGTTGCCCCGGTACGCGCGCCGGACTCGTGAGGTCGACGAAGCGATCTTGGGGACGTACTTGTCGGGCGCGAATAGCCGCCGGATCCGCAAAGCGCTGAAACCACTGCTCGGTGAGGAGCACCTATCGAAGAGCGCGGTGTCTCGCGTGGTTAGCCGGCTGAAGGAGCGCTTCGAAGAATGGCAGAACCGTGATCTCAGCGAGGAGGTCTACGCGATCGTTTACCTGGACGGCTTCCACCTGAAAGTGCGAATGGCGAAGCGTGTGATCAGCGTACCCGTACTGGCCGCGCTCGGGGTCGCGCCAGACGGGCAGAAACGTCTGTTGTCATTGCGTCTGGCGGTGAGCGAAGCCTCGACGCATTGGGGCTCCGTGCTGGAGGGACTCCAGGCTCGAGGACTCCGGGCTCCCAAGCTAGTGATCAGCGACGGCCACAAGGGGCTGACGAAAGCGCTCGAGAAGTGGCCGGGGTGCCGGTTGCAGCGATGTACCGAGCACAAGCGCGCCAACTTGCTCGAACATTGCCCGGCGCACGCACGCCGTGAGCTCCGGCGTGACTACAACCGGATCGTCTACGCCAAGAACGGTATCGATGCTCGCAAAGCCTATGACGAGCTCGTCGCCAAGTGGACGCCTCTCGCGCCGGCCGTCGTCCGAAGCCTAGAGGAGGCCGGTAATCAGCTGCTGACCTTCTACGAATTCCCTCGTGCCATGTGGAAATCGATTCGCACGACCAATGCTCTGGAGAATCTCAACCGCGAGTTTCGACGCCGGACGAAAACCCAAGCGTCGTTCTCCAGCGAGGAGTCCGCGGTCGCTTTGCTGTTTGGGCTTATCGCCTCTGGACAGATTCAACTACGACGCATCGACGGCTACCAACGTCTGAGCGAGGTTCTCGAACACGCGGAGGTTGCCGCCTGATCTGATACCCTGATGACGGAGTGGGGGTGCGCTGTTCTTTTTCCACGGACCTCGGGACACATCCCGCCGGCGAAAGGCTTCATCCAGGTGATGGCTTCAGTACTGAGTTCAAACTAACCGACCCTTTGAAATGTCAGTGTGGGGGCACCTCTTGATGAAATAAAGGGGATTTTTGAAATGGGAATCGTCGAAATTCTGCTCTTATCTCAGGAAGATGTGATTGCCTGCTCACCATCGGTCAAAGAGGCCAGGGAGATCATGGAAGATGTGTTCAAATCCCACGCCGAAGGCCGCGTGGTCATGCCCACCAAGTTGATATTGAACCCCCCGCCGGAATTCAAAGGCCGTTTTGTTGCAATGCCGGCATACATCGAGACGGCTAGTGGCAATATCGGTGGAATAAAATGGCTGAGCTCATATTCGGAGAATTTCTCGAAATTGAATCTTCCCAATATTGTCGCGCTTATTGCCATCAACGACCCTGAGACGGGTTTTCCATTGGCCATTATGGACGGAACCTACATCACCGGACTGAGAACAGCAGCCGCAGTTGCAGGCGGAGCACGCTATTTGGCTTCAAAAAATGTGAAAAAGATTGCGATAATCGGGAATTCCGTTCAGGGCAAAACAATTCTGACCGCAATTACAGAGGTTTATCCAAAAGCCCGTGTGGCGGCTTATGACACGATTGAGGCAGTCACCGATGCGTTCATTTCCGAGATGGGGCCGTCAATCGGCTTGGCGATCGAAAAAGTCGGGTCGTCTTATGAAGCGGTAAAGGGTTCTGATATCGTGATCAACGCCACCCGTGCCAAAGAACCGTTCTTCAGTGGAAAATGGCTGGAACCGGGAATGCTGGTCATTTCCATCGGGTCCATGCCCGAGCTCATGCCTGACGTCTTTGAACATGCCGACAAAATTGTCGCTGACGATTGGGAAGGATGTAAACACCTGGGATCTCTCAAGCCTTTCGCCGAAAATAATTTGACTTCGGAGGTTTATGCTGAAATCGGTGAGATCGTTGCCGGTCAGAAACCCGGGAGGGAATCCTCGGAAGAAAAGATTGTTTATGTACCCATGGGAATGGGCAGTGAAGACATGGCCGTTGCCCACCGCGTTTACCGCAATGCTTTGGATCGGGGGAGAGGAGAAAAATTTGCGTTATGCCGCACAGGGTAGCCCCACTCTCTCACGAGAGAGCGGGGCTGCCATTTGAATGAAGGGCCATTCCGTCAAACCGAATCGTCGGTCACCGGGGCTTTCTTGGTCAGAACCGGTTTCAGGTTCAGGCGCTTGAGCTGCTCGTTCAACGCTACGAGATCGCTCTCCAGAACACCTTGCAGACTCCGAAGATGTCCGTCCAGCTCCGGCGAAAGCTCCTCGAACACCTTATAGGCAGCGTCCGTGGGGCGCGCATCGCCGTTCTCCACGCTGTACCTCAGGTAGGCCAACCGGTTGTTGATTCTAATGGAGAAGTTGAACGGATCCTGAGGGCTTTGGTTTTTGACCTGGTAAATCTCCTGCTCGATCGTCGCGATCTTTCCGAGCAGACTCTGGGCGGTGCGGTTCAGCCTGCTGTCGCTTGACTGCTCGAGTCGGTCGTTGACCTGGGCGCGGGTGTCGCGAATCTGGATGACCGCTTCGTGGGCCGCGCTCGTTTTATCTCGGATCTTGGAGGCGAGATCGAACTGCTTCTTTAGATCGGCCACGGTGACGCCCTTGAGCCGCGGGTCCATCTGTATCTCGAACGACCGCGTCACGGTCTTACCGGCCCCGGTAAGACGGACCTTGTAGCGTCCGGGGGGGGCCTTCGGCCCGCTCTGCGGCGTGGCGCCACGGATGACCATCCCCTCGAAGGTCGGCGCGCCTTTATAGCGTAGATCCCACTCGAATCGGTTCAGGCCGGCGTGGACGGTTGGCGGCGGCTGACGAAAGGAAGGCGCAGGACTCGGCTCCTTCTCGTCCTCGGGCGTACCGGCGACTCTACGGATAACCTCGCCCGTGTCGTCCAGGATCTCGGCGGTGACTTTATCCACCGCGTCCTTGAGATAGTACTGGACGACCGCGTTGCCCAACCCCCGCACGGCGGGGTGAGGCTCGAAGAGGGTCAGGGGGGCTTGATAGACTTCCGGCGTGATCTGGCGCAGGGGATCGATGTCATCCAGGATCCAGAAGCCGCGGCCGTGCGAACCGACGACCACGTCGTGATCCTTGACCACCAGGTCGCGAATCGGCGTGTTCGGTAGATTGAGCTGTAGAGACTGCCAGTGGTCGCCGGCGTCGAACGACACGTAGACACCGTGCTCCGTGCCCAGGAAGAGAAGGTCTTTTCGCACCGGATCCTCCCGCACCACGCGCGCAAAGTGGCCCGATGGGATGCCGTTGACAATCTTCGTCCAGCTCTTGCCGTAGTCGCGCGTCCGGAAGACGTAGGGCTCGCGGTCGTCCACCTGGTAGCGATTCGCCGCCACGTAGAGCGTGCCCGGGTTGTGCCGCGACTCGTCGATGATGCTGACGCGGCTGAACTTCGGCAAGTCGGGAGGGGTGATGTTCTCCCAGTTCTTACCGCCGTCTCTGGTGATGTGCATCAACCCGTCGTCCGAGCCGGTCCAGATGGTGTTCACGTCGTGGTAGGAGGGGGCCAGGGCGAAGATCGTCGCGTAGATCTCCGGTCCGTCCATGTCCATGGTGACGGGGCCCCCGGTGGGTCCTAACGTTTCCTCGTCGGCGAGAGTGAGATCGGGGCTGATCTTCTCCCAGCTCTGTCCGTCGTTCGTGGTCTTCCACAGGTGCTGCGAGGCGGTGTAGAGGATGTTCTCGTCGAGAGGAGAGAACATATTGGGATAGGTCCACTGCCACCGCTCGGGATACGCGCTCGACGGCTCGCCGAGGAAAAACCGCGGGTAGACCTGGATGTCCCGGATCTGGCCGTTCGACCGGTCGTAGCGGGTCAAAAGCCCCCCCCGGCTGCCGGCGCCGCAGGCGTAGAAGATGTCCAAGTTGGTGGGGTGCTGCGATATCCAAGCGCTCTCGGCGCCGCCCACCTCGTAGTACCAGCCGTGATTCGGGCCGCGGGCTTGCATGTAGTCCCAGCCCCCGCTGGGCACGCACACCGTGGAGTTGTCTTGCTGCGCGCCGCAGACGTGGTACGGGAAGTCGTTGGTCGCTATGACGTGGTAGAACTGGGTGGTGGGGAAGTCCTGCTCGGACCAGGTCTCCCCGCCGTTGATGGAGACGTTGCCGCCCCCGTCGTTGGCATTGATCATTCTGAGCGAGTTGTTTGGGTCGATCCACAGGTCGTGGTTGTCACCGTGAGGCACCTCAATCCGGATGTCGAAGGTCTTGCCCCCGTCGGTGGACTTGTAGACACTGGTGTTGAGACCGTAGACGGTATCCCGGTCCAGCGGGTCCGCGTAGATCCGGGTGTAGTAGAAGGCTCGCTGACGGAGCTTTCGCTCGTCGTTGGTGCGTGTCCAGGTGGCTCCGGCGTCGTCCGAGCGAAAGACACCGCCCTCGTTCGCCTCCACCATGGCCCAAATCCGATTGGGGTCCGCCGGTGAGACCGTCACCCCGATCTTGCCGATCGGCGGCTCGGGCATGCCGGGATTTTCGGTGAGCTCGGTCCAGGTGTCGCCGCCGTTCGTGGTCTTGTATAGGCCGGAGTTCGGCCCGCCGCTCCACAGAATCCAGGGCTTGCGGTAGACCTGCCAGAGCGATGCGTAGAGAACCTCCGGGTTTTTCCGATCGATGATGATATCCACCGCCCCCGCCTTGGGACTCACATAGAGGACTTTCTCCCAGGTGTTGCCCCCATCGGTGGAACGAAAGACCCCGCGCTCCTCGTTGTCGCCGTAAGGATGTCCGAGCGCCGCGACGTAAACGATGTCGGGATTGGTGGGGTGTACGCGAATGCGAGAGATCGCCTGTGTATCCGCCAGGCCCAGGTGCCGCCAGGTCTTGGCGCCGTCGGCGGTCTTGTAGTCGGCGTCGCGCATGTTGAAAACAAAGGACTTAGAGTCGAGACACCCTAAAAACACTGGAATTCTGTGCAGAAAAAAACCGCACAAAAGCCGCACAGGCCCATTTTGGCGTTCTGACAAGTTCGCAGATCTTCAAGAACGGAAACGGAGTGGGGCAGCTCGCTGGGGCTCACAACCCCGGAGATCCCCGGTTCGAATCCGGGCTCCGCCACCAATCTAGCCGTCAGGGAGGTCGCCTCGTGATCTTCAAAAAGTGCGGCTGCGCGAAGTGCCGGGCGGCGCGCGAGGGGAAGCGTTCGGCCAAAGCTCAGGGACTGCCGAGCCGAAGAAGGGCTCAGAAAAGGAAAGAGCCGGGCGTTGGCCCGGCTCTAGTGTCTCCCCCTGACCGAAAAGAAAGGAGAAAGGTATGACCATTCTAAGCACGAACGAACCCACCGTCAAGAACCTTCTGGAGGAGGGCGACGGACAGCCACGGTACAAGGCCCTCTGTCGCGCCTCCGGCTGCGATTGGAGCTACGAGCACGAAACGGGACACATCGCCCGGTCGCGCGGCGATGCCCACAGGTACGAAACACATCACACTGTGGAACTGCGTTGCGACATTCTCGATGTCTTCATTGACCGGCTCGTGCCGCGCTCGCCGGGAGCGTGAAGGATGGCCCGGAAAAACGACGAGAGAAAAGAGCTTCAGCTGGCCGCGGAGCGTGAGGCCAAGCATCTCGAAACGGTTGAGGTAGTAGCTCAGATCGACACCCAAGAGCACTACGTCGAAGCGGGCGAGCTGCGCAAGGACATCCGCCGGGGCCAAAAGGCGATCGAGGAGGCGAAGAAGCGCATCGTCGAGCCTCTCAACGAGGCGCTGCGCAACGTGCGGTCCCTGTTTAAACCGTGGGAGCAGATGGCGAGCTTAAAGCTCCGAGCGCTCGACCGGGCCATGGACGACTACGAACGTCGCGAGGAGCAGAAGCGCCGGGACGAGGAGCGACGGCTTCGCGAGCTCCAGGAGAAGGAGCACGAGAAGCAGGCGAGACGTGCCGACAGGAAGGCGGCGAAAGCGGAGGAGAGGGGCGACCTCGAGAAGGCCGCCGAGCTTCGTGCTGAGGCAGCGGCGCCGCCACCGCCGCCGGCCGTTGTCCCGACATCAGTACCGAAAGTCGCCGGCGTCACCAAGCGCGAGTCGTGGAAGTTTCAGTTCAGTCCGAACGGGGTAGAGCAACAGAAGCAGCTGCTCAAGAAAGCCGTCGTTCAGTACAACGCGAGCGTCAAGCCGGGCGAGCCCGAGCTGGCCGGCGCCGAGTTCTGGGCTCTCGACGAGAAGACGATCGGCGCTGTCGTTCGCTCCACGAAGGGGCAGATCGAGATTCCGGGTGTTGACATCTACTCGGAGACGATTCGACCGACGAGGGCCTCGTGAGCGTAGCTTCCGCTCCCGCGAGCTCGCGTCTTCGGGAAACACCCGACGGAGACAGTTACGTCCGGGTGCGGCGGGACGGCGTCGAGAGGCGCTACGACCGCACGACGACGGTGATTCGCTACGGCCTGCCGTTCTGGGAGAGCGTCGACGAGGACACGAAGCTGGTGGCCGCGGAGCGGGGCATACAGGTGCACCGCGCGTGCTACGAGCTCGCACAGAGCCCCCACCCCGAAGAGCTTGCCGAAACTTTCCCGGAAGAGCTCCGGGGCTACGCGCAGGCCTGGCTCGCCTTTCAGAGAGTGACGCAGTTCGAGCCGTTGCTTCTCGAGGAGCCGCTTGCCTCGGAGACGCTCCTGGTGGCGGGGCGGCCCGACGCGCTCGGCGTCATCCAGAAAACGGTCACGGTGGTGGACTACACCGTCGGCTCGAGCACTCTGGCCAAGCACCTGCAGACGGCGGTGTACGAGCGTCTGTGGCGCGAGAGCCACCCGGGGCACCGCGGAGCGGTGAAGCGCCTCGAGGTTCACCTCCGCTCGAATGGGAGGTTCACCTTTCGTCCGCACGAGAACCCCGAGGACTTCCGCGGGTTCCGGGATCTTCTCGGCTGGTATCGCTACTGCCGGTCGCGAGGAGTGCAGCGATGAAACTCAGCGAGCTTCGCGTCAATGACGATTTCCACATGGTCGACTTACCGGGCACCTATCGGTTGCTTCGACTGGGTCTCGGCTCTGCGACGATAAAGCAGCTCGGGTCTGCCGGCCGAACCACGTTCGAGACCCGAGACGGCGCACGGGTAAAGTTCGACAAGAACCACGCTCCGCGACCCGTATCTCTCGGAACTCTCGTCACGCCTGTGGAGCAGCGATGAGAGCCACCGTTGATGAAGTTCGCGCCGTGATCGAGCTGCGCTTTCCATTCAGCAAGGCGACGAACGAGAGGTTGAAGTCGCTGAACGTGGGTGCGCGGTGGAGCAAGGCGCGGAGAGCGTGGACCGTTCCCGCGTCGGCGACCGTGACGGTGGCGCTGGGCAACGAGTTCGGCGTCATCGAAGGAGACGAGGCCTACGGGGAGCTCGAGCGTCTGGCGCGGTGCCGGGTGCAGGCGGCATCGGAGCGCAGCGACACCCCGCCGGAGATCCCGCGGGTCCGCACGCGAGCGTGGAAGCACCAGAAGGAGGCGTTCCACTTCATCGCGTGCCTGTGGGGAGGCGTTCCCGAAGAGCCGGGACGGTATGAGACGGGTGCGTCGCGTCCAGCGGCGTACTTCGGAGCGATGGGGTGCGGCAAGAGCAAGGTAGCGATCGACCTGCTCGTCAACTTTGGGTTCCGTCGCACGCTGATCCTCGCGCCGAAGTGTGTCGTCGGCGTGTGGCCGTCGCAGTTCGAGGAGCACTCGTCGGAGCTTGTGGACGTCCTCGCTCAGGGCGCGGGTCCGTCCCGGACCCGCAAGCTCGAGCTTTCGCGCTTCCTGCGCTCGGCGGGTACCGGAGCCGTCATCCTCAACTACGAGGCAGCGTGGCGGGAGCCGCTGCGAACGTTTTTGCTCGAGACACCGTGGGAGCTTCTCATCACGGACGAGCACCACCGGCTCAAAGCTCCCCAGGGGCGGGCTTCGCTCTTCGTCTACCAGCTTTCGAAACGGATTCCGTACAAGCTCGCTCTCACGGGCACGCCGCTCCCCCACTCACCGCTCGACGCGTTCGCGACGTACCGGTGCCTCGACCCCGGCATCTTCGGGACATCGTATGTGAAGTTCCGCGACCGCTACGCGGTGATGAGCCGTGGCACGCCGAGCTTTCCCGTGGGGTACCGGAACCTCGACGAGCTGCACGAGCGGATGTACCAGATTGCTCTGCGGGTGACGAAGGAGGAGGCTCTCGAGCTTCCGGCGGTGACGCACGTTGAGAGGCGCTGCGAGCTGGGGCGGGTGGCAGCGAAGGCGTACGCGGAGCTCGAGGACGAGCTCTACACGAAGCTCGAGCGAGGCGAGGTGACGGCGGCCAACCAGCTCGTGAAGCTCACCCGTCTCCGCCAGGTGACGAGCGGCTACCTGAGAGACGACGACGGCGTCGAGGTCTTCGTCGACGACAGCAAGGAGAAGCTTCTGGCCGACGTCTTAGAGGACCTCCCGCAACGAGAACCGCTCGTCGTCTTCTGTGTCTTCCACCACGACCTCGACGCGGTGAGGCGCGTGTGCGCGAAACAGGGCCGCCGCTACGCCGAGCTCTCCGGTCGCGCCCGTGAACTTGAGTTGTGGCAATCCGGCGAGGCAGAGGTCATCGGGGTGCAGATACAGGCCGGCGGCGTCGGCATCTCTCTGGTGCGGGCGGCCTACGCTGTCTACTACTCGGTGGGGTTCTCGCTGTCCGAGTTCGAGCAATCGCTCGCGCGCCTGCACCGGCCGGGACAGAAGCGCAAGGTGACGTTCTATCACCTGACTGCAAAGGACACGGTCGATGTTCGTATTTACGAAGCTCTACGAGCTCGCAAGAACGTTGTGGAAACGGTGCTTCAAGAGATCCGGCGGCGTGTTGCCGCCTGAGCAAAGGAGGAGGAAAACCATGGCCAAGGAAACAGCTCTCACCAAGCCCGGAGAAGGGTATCTGGCGCTCAAGCGCGACGCATCGGAGGTCGCCGAGATCATCCAGGAAAATTTGGGCGGCGAGGACTTCGATCGCTTGGACCTCGACCGGGTCAAGATGCCGAGCGGCGGCTCGACGATCTGGGAGGTGCCCTCGGTCGACGGCGAGCAGGCGCTCAAAGAGCTCGAGGGGATCATCATCGCGCATCGAACGACGCGGGTGTACTGGTCGCGCCCGATGGAGGAGACCGGGGGGCAGTCGCCGCCGGACTGCTCGAGCGGAAACGGCGCGGTTGGCGTGGGCGAGCCCGGCGGCGAGTGCGCCCAGTGCGAGTACAACCGCTTCGGCTCCGCCGCCAAAGGGAAGGGCAAAGCGTGCAAGGAGGTGAAGCTCCTCTTCGTGCTCACGCCGGGGGACCTGCTCCCCCTCGTGGTGGGTCTGACGCCGGGCTCGCTGAAGTCGGTGAAAAGCTATTTGTTCAAGCTCGCTCGAGCCGGGCTGCCCTTCTACACGGTCACCACTCGGTTCTCGCTGGAGAAAGCCCAGAACAAGGAGGGCATCCAGTTCGCGAAGGCGCAGCTGACTCTCGGTCGGCGTCTGGAGGAGGACGAGCTCGACGGCGTACGGAGCTACATGAACAACATCCGCCCGGTCATCGAGCAGAAGGTCGAGCTCAGCCGCGACGACGTCGACGCTCCTGCCGGCGTGCGAGCCTCCTGACCGGCGTGACCGAGGCCAGATGTCCGCATCATCCAGGAAAGACGAAGCTCGTGAGTTTCTCGAAACACTGTTCGGAGACAAAGACGAGCGCCAGCAGGTGGTTCTCTTCCTTCTTCCAGAAAAGAGGAGCGCGAGCTTCGTGAGCCTAGAGGAAGCGGCGGAGTACGGCACGAGCCGGAGCACGAGCCAGGTGTACGTGCACGCCGGGCTGACGTCTCGTGCGATCGCGCCGACTCTCCGGTGCAAGGCAGCGGACATCGAGCGGCTGCCGGCGCTGTGGGCCGATATCGATATCGCGGGCGGGACGCACAAAAAGCTGAACCTGCCACCGGACGAGGCCTCAGCCCGCTCGCTTCTGGACGAGCTGCCGGTGCGGCCGAGCGTGGTGGTCCACTCCGGAGGAGGCCTCCAAGCGTGGTGGCGGCTGCGCGAGCCTCTCGTGCTCTCGACCGACGCCGAGCGTGCCAAAGCGCAGCGTCTGACCCGGCGGTTTCACGGCTTGCTCCACGGCGTCGCCTCGCGTCACGGCTGGACGGTCGACGCCACCCACGACCTCGCACGCGTGCTCCGGCTTCCGGGAACGCTGAACCTGAAGGAGCCCTCGAACTCGCGTCCAGTGAAGCTGCTCGAGCTCGACGAGAGCCGTTGCATCGACCCCTCGGAGCTCGAGCCGTTTTTTCCCGAAGAGGATACGCCGTCTGCTTCTGCGTCTTCACCGCCCGCGTCTACCTCCGTCGCCGAGCTCGCCCGCAGGATCGCCCAGAGCCTCCGTCTTGTCGCCAACGCACAGCCGCCGTTCGACAAGTTTCAAGCGCTGTGCTCGACCGACGAGCGGGTGCAGAAGACGTGGGACAAGCAACGGCGGGATCTGGAGTCTGCGAGCGAGTACGACCTCGCGATGGCGAACCTGTGCGTGAGGGCGGGGTGGAGCGACCAGGAGAGCGCCGACCTGCTCGTCGCGATGCGCCGCAAGCACGGAGCCGACCCCAAGCTCCGGCCCGGCTACTACGGCTTGACGCTCGCCAAGGCCCGGCTCAGCGTCCAGGAAGCGGAAGACATCGAGGAAGCCTTCGACGTGGTCGAGCGGACGCTGCGGGGCGAGCCGACCGAGACGCGCCCCCTCGACGCCGTCAACCGCATCCTGGAGTCGAGCATCGCCGAGGTCGAGAAGCTCAAGCTCGACCCGCCCGAGTACCGCATCGTGCTCAAAGACGGCCGGGGGACGACGTTTCTCAGCCGCGAGCTCCAGACGTTCGCGGGCTTCGAGCGGCGCTACTTCGAGCTCGCCGATGCGTG
This sequence comes from Candidatus Marinacidobacterales bacterium, assembly GCA_965247365.1. Taxonomy (GTDB): domain Bacteria; phylum Acidobacteriota; class Vicinamibacteria; order Marinacidobacterales; family SMYC01; genus CBDFHB01. Next base: position 4,194,964 of record CBDFHB010000002.1, on the reverse strand, counting down.
GATTCGCAAGCCGAAGCGGCCCGGGGGCTGGCCGAACATCCGGAAGCTGCTCGCCCAGCACGTGGCGCGGCCCGAAAAGCAGGTCGATATGGGGCCCGAGGCGCTCGAGGGGGGTGCCGTCCAGGAGTGGCTCGCCGAGTACTTAACGCAGATGCAGCCCAAGCAACGCGAGGAGCTACGGAGCTTCGACGGCTCGCGCCCCTGGGTCGAGGACGGGTTCATCTATTTCCGGCTGAACGACTTTCGACAGTACGTCGACCGGAGCCTCGGGATCCGGATCTCGGACCGAAGGATGCCGAAGTATCTGCGCGCGGCGGGCATCGAGCGCGGCGTACGGCGCGTGAACGCGACGACGAGGAGCTATTGGAAAGTGAGAGGTATAGCGAAGGACAGCGGGGTAGACCTCACGCTATCCGAGTAACCCGTTGACTCAACATTATTAATAAGGCGGGCGAAACCACGCTATACCTCCGCTATACGTGCAATTTGTTGAAGTCAATGAGCTTAAGCCAAAAAACATACCCTACTAAGGGGGAAAGTGACTCGTTTTGTTTTTTTACTTTGGTTTTTACGCTATACCTATACCTTTTTGAATAACTAGTTATGAACACAGCTAGTTACAAGGATAGCGTAAGGTATAGCGTAAATTACGCTATACCTCCGGGGCGAGAGCGCCGCGTGCTCGGCCCTCCGGGGTGCGGCAAGACCACGGAGCTCTCGCGCCAGATCGAAGCCGAGGTGAAGCGCCGCGGCTCGGAGTCGGTCCTGGTGATGAGCCTCACCCGCGCCGCCGCCGCCGAGCTCGTCGGCCGCGAGCTGCCCTTGGACCGGGAGCAGCTTGGCACGCTCCACTCCCATGCCTACCGGTGTCTCGACTCGCCGAGAATCGCGAACACCCGCGAGCGCTACGAGGAGTGGAACACCTTCGTCGAGGAGCGCGGCGACAAGGCGCTGAAACTGACTCAGGGCGTCAGTCGGGACGACTTCGGCGTGACCGACGAGCAGGAGAGCGTCGGCGACCGGCTCTTCGCTGCGATGGACGCGCTGCGCGCCCGCATGGTCCCGCGCGACGAGTGGCCCGAGAGCGTTCGGGACTTCCACGAGGAGTGGTCCGCGTGGAAGCAGAAGAACTACCTCGCCGACTTCACCGACCTCATCGAGTCGTGCCTCGGCGACGTCGAGCGCGCCCCGGGCAATCCCCAGTGCATCTTCCTCGACGAGGCCCAGGACTTCTCGAAGCTCGAGCTCGCCCTCGCCCGTAAGTGGGCCCGCCACGCCGACAAGCTCGTCCTCGCGGGCGATCCGGATCAGGCCTTATATTCCTGGCGTGGCGCGGAGCCGCGGAACTTTCTCGAGCCCGACATCGCCGAGTCGAGCTATCACGAGCTCGAGCAGTCGTACCGTGTGCCGAAGGCCGTCCATCGGGTAGCGGTGGAGTGGATTCGCCAGGTCCGCGAGCGGCGTGACGTGCGCTACCTCCCCACACCGCACCCCGGTAGCGTGAGCTTCGTCAATTTCCACTACGGCCAGCCCGAGCGGGTGTTCTCCAAGGTGGAGGGTCTCATCGCCCAGGGCAAGAGCGTCATGTTCTTGGCCACCGCGTCGTACATGCTCAAGCCGCTTCTCCGGTTCTTCCGAGACGAGGGCGTTCCCTTTCATAACCCCTACGTGGACAAGCGCGGCGACTGGAACCCTCTGCGCTCCAGAAAAGGGGCCAAGAGCATGGCGGAGCGCATCCGCGCGTTCCTCTACGGCGGGTGGCTCGGCGACCCGGCGGAGCTGCGGGCGTGGCTCGACCTGCTCAAGCTCGACCACTTCCGCGCCGACCGCGAGGTGACGAAGGACTATCTCCGGAAGCTGCGCGCGGTGAGCGTCGAGCAGCTCCAGCAGATGCTCAGCGAGCACGCCTTGAAGCGCGCGCTCGCGACGGACCTCGACTGGCTTCGGCGGGGGCTCTTGAAGCAATACGCGTCCGGCCCTCGCTCGGCGGCGTTCGACTACGCCTGCCGCATTGCGGAGCGCTACGGCGAGACGACGCTCGCCAAAAAACCTCAAGCCATTGTCGGCACCGCTCACAGCGTCAAAGGGGGAGAGGCGGACTACGTCGTCGTGTTCCCCGACCTCTCGGCCGCGGCCGACAAGCACCTCTTCGAGGGCACCGGCGGACAAGACGCCATCACCCGAACGATGTACGTCGCCTTCACCCGGGCGCGAGAGGGGTTGCTCCTGTGCGGTCCCGCGACCAAGAGGCACGTCGACTTGCGCTCGATTCGGACGACAGCCGCATGAGCAAACTCGTCCCGCTCGAGCGCACCCTCACGCGGAGCATCCTGCGCTACCTCAACGGACTCGATAGGTGCCGGGCCATCAAGCGCCACGGCAACGCGCTCCTGGGAGGCGAGCCCGATATCCATGGCTGCTACCGCGGCCGCGCGCTCGAGCTCGAGGTGAAGCGTCCGGGCAAGCATGCGACGCCTCGTCAAGAGGCGGCACTTCGGAAGTGGGAGACGGCCGGCGCCATCGCCGGCGTCGTCCGCTCCGTCGACGACATGAAACGGCTGTTGGAACGAGCCGACAAGGAAGAAAGAACCGATGGCTAAAGCTAAACCGAAGACCGCCACGGTAGAACGAGTTTCGTTTTGTGCTCGCGCCCGCTCCGATACGGCCTCAGCGTCCATCGTCGCCGAGGCGGGCCATGGTTCGGGCGCGAGCTCCACACTTTCGAAAAAATCATCGAATCGCAAGGAGGAACGCAAATGACCGAGATCACCACGCTTCCCGTTGCTTCCATTGCGTCGGCGAAACACAACCGGCGTATCGACAAGGATTCACTGAACGAGTTCGCCGAGAGCATTAAGACGCACGGCGTGCTCTCGCCCGTGCTCGTGCGCCCGATGAACGGAGCCCACGAGCTCGTCTTCGGCGAGCGTCGACTCCGGGCCGCCAAGTCGCTCGGGCTCGAAACGATCCCCGCACTCGTGCGCGAGATGACCGACGTTGAAGCCATCGAGGCGCGCATCATCGAGAACCTTCAGCGCGCGGATGTCCATCCGCTCGAGGAGGGTGATAGTTACCGGCTCCTGTGCGAGGAGCACGGCTACGCGGTCGACGACGTTGCGGCGAAGGTAGGCAAGTCCAAGGCCTACGTCTACTCCCGGATGAAGCTGTGCGCCCTCGAAGAGTCGTCCCGAAAGGCCTTCCTCGAGGACAAGCTCTCGGCGTCGGTCGCGCTCCTTGTGGCGCGCATGCCGACGGCCAAGCTCCAGAAGAAGGCGACCGCGAAGCTCCTCAGAGGCAACCGGGAGGGAGAGCCGTTCTCGTACCGCGACGCGGCCCGCATGCTCCAAGACGAGTTCATGCTTCGGCTCGCGGATGCACCATTTTCTAAAACGGACGCCGAGCTCGTTCCCTCCGCCGGCGCGTGCTCTGCGTGTCCAAAGCGAACCGGAAGCCAGCCCGAGCTCTTTCCCGATGTCAAGAGTGCGGACGTGTGCACGGACCCGACCTGCTACCGGGGGAAACGCGATGCATTCTGGGCGACTCTCAAGGTAGTCTGGCGACACGTGTTGGCTCTCGTTGAGCACGGCATTCCTGAAAAAGCGTCGCGGGCGGTGATGGAACGTCGCGGCATCAAGCTGGGCGCGGGCTACTACGGGCGAGGCGAAGTCGAAGAAGCTGCGCGCCGCCGTGAAGAGCTACAGCGAGGGCGAGCTCCGGGCGCTGCTCCTGGAGTTCCTTCTTCAAGACCGTCTCCAATGGGAGTCGAAGCTCCCGACGTCGCTGAGGCGGGCCATGGTTCGGGCGCGAGTTCCACTTTTCGGAAACGGAAAGGCGGTCAAGAAGTGACGACTCCGGCGCCGAAGACGCGGCGTCGCTGCCCCGCGTGCGGCGACGACTTTGTCGCCGGACCCTATGCGAAGAGCTGCCCGTCGTGCCGCACCAAGCGGCGCCTCGAGGCGCTTTTGAAGCAGCAGAAGTACGTGTGGACACAGGAGAAGGACGCTTTCCTCCGCGAGCGCTACGACGGCAAGGTCAAAGGCCGTGCCGTGAAAATCGCGGCGCTGTGGGGCTGGCCGGACTGGGCGATCCGGAAGCGGGCCGTCCAGCTTGGACTCACTACCCTGGGGCGGCGGGACTGGACGCCGAAAGAGGTGCGCTTCCTGGAAGAGCACGTCGGGCGCCGAACGATTCACTGGATAGCGAAGCAGCTCGAGCGCCCCGAGACGTCCGTCGTGCTCAAGTGCGAGCGGATGAAGCTCAGCCGGAGGTTCCGGGACGGGTTCACGCTTCGCGACCTCACGTTCTGTTTCGGATGCGACCGTCGCGTCATCGAGCGCTGGGTCTCGAAGGGGATGCTCCGCGCCCGCCGCCGCGGGACGCTGCGAGCGCACGACGCATGGCACGTCACCGAGGGCGATATCGTCCGCTTTCTCCGGAAGCACCCGACGGCCTTTCGTCTCGATAAGGTCGACCAGCTCTGGTTCATGGACCTGGTGCTGGGCGGGGGTCTGCTCCGCGTGCCGAAAGACGAGCCGAGGACGCGCAGCGGTCTCGGTGTCGGGCAAACCAGGGCCACGCTCGGGAGAGACCTCGCGAGCTGAACCATGAAGACGGAATACCGACGACGACGGGCGACGGAAGAGCACAGCCGAACCATCGACAGCTTCGGCCTCTTCGTTTTGACACTGAACCTGGTGGGCTGGGCAACGCTCCTTGCCGTCGTCTGGCTGTGGTGGCGTCCGTGACGACGCAGCGAAGGCTCGATTTCTCGGGCGAGGCCTCGACAGAACAGCCCTTAGAACGCGTTCTTTTGGCTTCTCACACGCCTTTGAAGGGGAAGACGAGGTCTACCCTCTGCCGCTATTGCGGAAAGCTTATACGCCGCCCGCGCTACAAACAGAAGTTCTGCTCCGACCCGTGCCGACTCGCGTCGTGGAAGGCGAAAGCCGAAGACGCGGAAGCGGAAAAGAAACGTCTCAAAGCGCTGGCCGCCGAAAAATGCCGCGAAGAGATCAAGATCGCGCGTTGGGCCGCGCTGAGGGTTCTCGGGCGGTACGGGGTCTGTACCGTCTCGCACGTGCGCGAGTACCTGGAGGAGCGGGGCATTTATCTCGGCTGGGCGCGCAACTGGCCGGGCTCGCTGTTTCAACACCCATGGTTCGAGCCGACCGGTGCGCGACGGACGACGTTTCACGCGGAGGCCAACTTCCGGAAGGTCAACGAATATCGACTGAGCGCTGGGGGGCGGGACATCTTGGAGTCGATTTGGGAGGCATTCGGCTCATGAGCGCTATCGCGGTGTCGCACCCCAGCCGACAGGAGGAACGTGTGTTGTTGCCGGAAGGATAGATCTGTCTCCACCGTCGCATCCAGGTGCCAGAGCGGATTCTGCTGGACCCCACGAGTCCGACTTCCACGTTACCGATCACGGGGCAGGAGAAAAAGAGTTCGCTATCCGTGCTCCTAAATACAGCCCCGTCGATACGAACTCGAGCGGGGCACGTGGCATAACAGCTGCCTTTATAGTGGGAGTAGTTAAAGCAAATGGGACCACCGTCTGAGGAGTTCGACTGCTGGTCGGTCCGTGCTCCTCCACGCCGCCTCTCGGTCGTCACACACACGCGACAGACGTGTGGGATTTCGGCCGGCAGACCAGACGAAGCGAGGACACCTTCCTCATCTTGCAATTGGACCAGTTCTACGAAGCGTCGCGGCATTCATGGAAGGGGGGCGGCATAGGTTCTCCGTGGAGATTCTGAAAAGCGGGGAGAAAGCCGCAGAATCCCTTCAGTTTTTGGATTCCGTCTAGGGGCATAGGGCATAGCAGGCAGCTTAAATGACTGAGGACAAAGAAGAACTCGTCACAAGGTATGCCCTCGCCGAAATCCTCGAGGTGCATCCCCGCACGACATTCAAATGGCAGCGCGAGGGTATGCCCGTGGCGCGTCCGGCGCCATCGGGCGGCACGACGTTGTTTCGCATTGGGGACGTTGAGAAGTGGCTTCAAGAGCGAGAGGGGGAAAAGCTCGACGAGGCGCAAACGCGGGCCCAGAGGAACGTGTCGCTTACGCGTCTCACCGATCAAAAGCGTGAGATCATTGCCGGGAAGCTTTTGTCCAGAGAGGACATTGTCCAAGCGTGGGCGGCGGAGATCACCGCGGCCCGGGCGATTCTTTGGAGCATGCCGTCTCACTACGCCGCGCGCGTTTTTCGTGAGGTGCTATCGACCAAAGAGGCGGGGGCGGTCGAACGCGTTTTGGAGGAAGTGGCGAGAGAAGTGATGAGCGAGCTCGGAGATCCCGAGCGTGATACTGAATCGGTGCCCTCCCCTGATGAAGGCGGGGGCCGTCGTGCTCGCCGAAGATCCACGTCGGCGAGAAAGAAGTGAGCGAGGCTGCCAGGCTCTACCGGGAGATGGCGCGACCGCTATGGCTGCCGCCCACGAAGCTCCGGGTGTCGGAGTTCGCCGACCAGGAGCTGGTCGTCACAACGGGGCCGCTCCAAGGCTCGCACTGGCGGACGGACTTCGCACCGTACCAGCGGGGCATCCTCGACGCGTTCCACGAGCCGGGGGTGGAAATCTCGGTGGTGATGGGAAGCTCGCAATGGGGAAAGACCAGTATCGCGGTCGCGCTGGTGGGCTATCACATTGCTCACGAGCCGTGTCCGATCCTCGTAGTGGAGCCAACGGTGGACCCGATGGCAAAAGACTTTGCCAAGAACCGGCTGGACACCATCATCGCCGCGAGCCCGATACTGCGAAACACCGTCAGCAAGAAGCGGGCAAAGGACTCTTCGAATACGACACTGAACAAGACGTTCAAGGGCGGGAATCTTTCGATTGGTGGTGCGAACTCGGCGGCGTCGCTGGCGTCTCGCTCCGTTCGTGTACTGGTGCTCGATGAACTCGACCGCTACCCTCCCGAGCTCTCCGGTGAAGGCGCGACGATCGAGATCGCGTTGAAGCGGACGGCCGCCTACCGGACTCGTCGTCGTGTGTTCCTGATCTCATCTCCGACGCTGAAGGGCGCTCCGATCCATGTGTGGTTCGAGCGGGGGGACCAGAGGCGCTACCACGTGCCGTGTCCGTCATGCGGGCATATGCATCCCTACGAATGGAAAAACGTGAAGTGGAAAGGGAGTGACCCTTCGACGGCGCGCCTGCACTGCCCGTCGTGCGAGTACGGGATCGACGAAGCGGAGCGAGTGGCGATTCTCGGCGACGGCGAGTGGCGGGCGTCTCGTCCCGAGCGCGACGACAAGTCGATCGTGTCGTTTCACGTGTGGGAGGCGTACTCGCCGTTTTCGTCACTGGAGGAGATGGCCAAGGGTTTACTGAAAGCACGCAAGGCGCAAAAGAGCGGCGATCACTCCCAGATGCACACGTGGCAGAACACGACGCTCGGTGAGCCCATCGAGCCTTATGCGGGTGAAGGGGTGGAATCGCACACGCTGATTACGCGGCGCGAGAGCTACGGAGAAGAGGTGGACGCGCCGGAGGGTGTGAGCTGTATAACGATGGGAGTGGACACCCAGGACGATCGTTTGGAAGCGCTGGTCTTCGGGTGGGGACGCGGCGAAGAGTGTTGGCTGCTCGACCGGAAGACGTTTTGGGGTGATACCTCACAGCCACAGCCGTGGAGGATGCTTGACGAGCTGCTCGACCATGAGTACCGCCACGCTCTCGACATGAGGCTCCCCATTCGGGCGACGTGCATCGATTCGGGCGGTCACCGGACGACGATGGTCTACGACTACGCGGCGCGCCAGGCGGCTCGGAGCGTGTTTGCCATCATCGGGCGGCCTTGGGAGCGTCCGATCGTTTCATCCCCGACACGGCAGAAGTGGGGGCGTCACCAGCGGAAAATACCGCTGTATACCGTGGGGGTGGACGCGGCGAAGGCGCTGATGCTCTCGCGCTTCCGTTTGACGGAGAAGGAGAAAGGCCCGGGCTACTTTCATGTACCGCTGGTGGATTGGGCGGATGAAGAGCTGGCGGCGCAGCTCACGAGTGAACGGCTCGTCACGCAGTTCCACAAGGGGGTGCCGCGTCAAGAGTGGCGGAAGGTGCGAGAGCGCAACGACGCGCTCGACTGTATGGTGTACGCGCTCGCCGCACTGCGTTTGGTACACCCGGATCTCGACCTGCTTGGGCGGCGCTTGAGAGGAGAGCCCGAGCCCAAGCCGCCGCGTCCTGTGGAGCCGAAACGGAGATGGATCGAACCAAAACCTGAAGGCTGGCTGAAAGGAAGGCGGCGCTAGTGATAACCCAGGAAATGCGGTGTTTGAGCCGGCCCGGCGGGATGCTATCCTGATTGTGTCGAGGGGGGTGGATGCTTCTGTCTAACGGTGGGGTTTAGATCATGACGAACGATGACAAGAATCGGAATGTGGGCGAGACATCTTTTAACTGGGTGAAGGCTCGAACCAGATGTTCGCTTTGGGTGGAGTTCGCGTTGCTTCAGCGTGAAGCGAAGGAAAATACCGATGAGAGACGGAGGCTTTATAAATCCGACCCCCAACTTGAGACTGAATTTGAATTTCGGGAGACCGGCCCAAACGAGTTTCTCGTCATGCGATCCGACCCTCGTAAAGTAATTGCCTTTTCGCTCGCGAGGGATCATATAGCCGTTGACGATAACGAAGGAAACTTATCCATCCTGAATCTAACGCTCAACGACGAGGGTGAATGCCGATTCACGATCGACGGAGAGGGCGATTTCAAGCGCTGGCAAGTTCTACGAAGAACCCTGGAAGACTTGTTCTTCGCATACACATCTGATGCTCAGTAGTAGTAGATGTGACATTTCTTCGGTACCATCACGGCCCAGACAGTTATTCTGGACAGCGGGATGGCTATTCTGGTTGTGTAGGATGGATGAAGGCGACGGAGTTTTGAAATGGCGTGGAAGCAAGAAGATCTAGAACGGATCGAAAGAGCCATTGCGGATAGCGGCGGCATTCAAGAGCTTCGGTTCTCGGACCAGGCCGCAAAGTTCTACTCGGTAGCTGAGCTGAGAGAGCTACGCGAGATGATCCGGCGTGAAGTGAAACCCCGGCAGACGCATCGCCTCGCCATCGTGTCGAAAGGGACGTAAGAACCTTGGCTGTCGAGACGAACTGGCTGGATCGCTCGATCGGATGGGTGTCTCCCCGGTGGCAGTTGAGCCGGACACGCAGCCGCGTTGCGCTCGACGTGCTCGCCCGCTACTACGAGGCGGCGGATATCAGCCGCCGGACACAAGGTTGGAAGCGTCCCAGCGGCGACCCCAACGCGCCGACGGGTCTTTCCCTTTCCCGGCTCCGTGATACCGCGCGTCATCTTGTGCGGAACAATGGGCACGCGCAATCGGCGATTGAAACGATCGTGGACGATACGGTCGGCTGGGGGCTCTTGCCGTCGGCGAAACACGATGCCTGGAGGCGCTGGAGCGAGAGCGGTGAGCTTGACGCTGACGGCAGGTGCGATCTTCCGGGCATCCAGCAGATGGTCATGCGGACGGTCGTTGAATCGGGTGAGTGCCTGATACGGCGGCGATGGAGACGGCCGAGCGATGGATTTGCTCTGCCTCTTCAGGTTCAAGTACTCGAGCCTGATTTTATCGATTCGGGAAAGCACGGCTCGCTAACCGGCGGCGGCAGAATCGTCCGTGGTGTGGAGTTCAACCCGATAGGCCGTCGCGTGGCGTACTGGTTGTTTCGGGAACACCCGGGCTCGACGACGTTATCCAACACAAGCCGTTTCGGCGCTTCATCGCGTGTGCCGGCCTCGGAGATCTTGCACGTGTTTCGACCGGAGCGCCCGGGACAAGTGCGGGGGGCTTCGTGGTTCGCGCCTGTGCTCCTCCGCTTCAACGATTTTGATGAGCTTGCCGACGCGACGTTGATGAAGCAGAAGATCGCAGCGTGTCTCGCGGTGCTGACGTCGGACATCACCGGCGACAGCCCTCCTCTTGGGACCGAGGAGCCGGAAAACCCACTGCACGATTCGCTCCAGCCCGGGATGATCCTTAGCGTTCCGCCGGGACGCTCGGTTGAGGTGGTGCAGCCGCCACAAGTCAGGGAGTACGGTGACTATGCGCAGACGACACTGCGGGAGATCGCGAGCGGCATCGGAGTCACCCCCGAAGACCTCACGGGTGATTACTCCGACATGAACTTCAGCGCGGCGCGCATGTCACGTCTTCGCCACTGGGGGCGGATCCAGGGCTGGCGTTGGCGGATGCTGGTGCCTCAGATGCTCGGGCCGCTGTGGAACTGGGCGATGCAGGGCGCGCGCCTCGCTGGGATGGCCACGAGTGAGACAAGCTGGACGGCGCCGCCGCTCCCGATGATCGAGCCGGACAAGGAAGGGCTGGCGATCCAGCGGAACATCCGAACGGGAATCACCACGCCGTCGGAAGCGCTTCGGGAGCGCGGCTATGTGCCGGACGAGTTCTGGGACGAGTACCAGCGAGACTTCGAGGACCAGGACCGGCGCGGCATCGTCACCGATGCCGATGCGCGGAAGATGACGCAAGCGGGACAGCTTCAAAGCGAACCTCAAACTGGATGATCTCAAGTTTGGAGCTTCAGCGTCGAGTTGCAGAATCCGGCGGCCTGAGTCGCCGAGAACTCTTTCGGGTTAGCGAGGCGGCGGAGCTGTGCGGTGTCCATCGCGACACGTTCTATCAATGGATTCGGAAAGGCGTCCTTCCCTGTGTTCGGATAGGCCCGCCGCCTGGGCTGATGCGTATCCGCCGCGCCGATTTGTTGGAGTTCATCCGAGCGAACTCCGAACGCTCTTAGAAGCCACTCCCCTCCCCGCTTAGAATCTGTCGGATCCGTTGGTTTCCGTTGGTTTCCGTTGGTTCCTCGGAAACACCCCCTTCCATCGTCCGTCCTCTTGTGCTCACACTAGATGCGTGAGCAAACAAAACCGTCTGCCTTGGTATGAGTTCAAGGCTCAGGCCGAGGCGGACGACACGGTAGCCGAGCTTCGTATCTTCGGTCCCATCGGGGGCGGCTTTTCCATGGACGAAGACGCCGTCACCGGCAAGGTGATCGCCAAGCAGCTCGACGAGCTGCCCGACTCGGTCAAGACGATCCGCGTGCGGGTGAATAGCCCCGGCGGCTCCCCTTTCGACGCCATCCAGATCGCCAACGCGCTGCGCCGTCAGCACGAGGAGCACGGTCGCAGCATCGAAGTTGAGATTGAAGCGTTGGCCGCTTCCGCCGCCACCGTCGTCACGAGCGCGGGCACGTCGATCCGCATGCCGCGCAACGCACTGATGATGTTGCACAACCCCTACGCGACCGGGATGGGAGACGCGAAGCTTCTGCGCGAGCTGGCCGATGTTGCGGACAAGGTCAAAGGACTGATGGTCGCAACGTACCTCTGGGTATCCAAGCTTTCGGCAAAAAAACTGAGTGCGCTGATGGACGAGACGACGTGGATGGATGCCGACGAAGCCAAGGCGAACGGCTTTGTGACCCAGGTCGCCGAGCCCGTCAAGATCGCCGCCGCGCTCAACACCGCCGCTCTCGAGGCGCTCGGCGATATCCCTGAAGCCTACCGTGATCGGCTCGTGGCCATGCTCGAGCCGGGGCTCGAGCGGGGAACCAACAAACGCGATCCGAAAGAATCCAGGTCTAAGCCGTCGGTTGCCGAAGGTGCCGTCGCTCAGGCCCATGCCACGGATGCGAGTGCATCCACACAACCGAGTGAGGAGACCATGGCAACAAAAGGAACAAAGACTGCGGCCACGAGTGCCACTGTGGATGTGGCCGATGTGAAGGCAGCCGCGAAGGAAAAAGAGAAGGAGCGCGAGCGCGTTCTAGGGATACAGAACGCGGCCAGCATCGCCAAAGTCGCGGGGCTCGATGCCCAAACGGCGGACCCCATCGCCTCAAGCGCTATCGAGGAAGACGATTCCATGGATACGGCCCGGGAGAAGCTTTTCGAAGCGCTGGCGGCACAATCGGACCGCACCGGTCCGGGCCCCAACGCGCAGCGCCCAGGTTCGGTGGTCGCGGGCGAGGACGAGCGCGATAAGCGTGTCAGAGGGATTTCCGCGGCGCTTTGGGACCGCGCCAACGTCACCCAGGTCATCCGTGAAGCGGTGAAAAAGGAGCCAGACCATCCGGCCTTCGCGGGCGTTGCGTTCGATCCGGGTGATTTTCGAGGGATGTCACTTCTGGACCATGCCCGGGAAGATCTCGAACGGCACCAGTCGGGCTCGACACGCGGCCGGACGAAGATGCGGATCGCGGGAGATTTTTTCGCCGCGGCGGGCAGCCAGACCACCGGCGACTTCTCTGTCGCTCTCGAAGAGGCCCTCCACAAGCTCCTTCAGGCGTCCTATATGGTCATGCCCGACGACTGGCGCCGGTTCTGCCGTGTGGGAACGGTCTCCGATTTCCGGGCTCACAACCGCTACCGCCGGGGTTTTCTGGGCAGGCTCGACAAGGTTCTCGAGTCCGGGGAGTTCGTCAACAAAACCGCCCCCGACACCGAGAAGGAAGTCCAGCAAGCCGAGACCTACGGCAACATCCTTGCCCTGTCGCGCCAAGCACTTGTCAACGATGACATGGGGGTATTCAGCGACCTTGCCGCTACGCTCGGCCGGGCGGCCGCTTTGTCGATCGAGATCGAGGTATTCAACACGCTGAAGCTCAACTCCGGTCTCGGTCCCAACATGAACGACGGTAAGACCTTGTTCCACGCGGACCACAACAATCTCGGCGATGGCGCGGCCATCGCTGTCTCGGCGTTGGAGAAGGATCGAGTATTGATGGCGCAACAGACCGATCCGTCGGGCAACGAGTTCCTAGACCTCCGTCCAGCCGTGCTTGTTCTTCCCGTCGGCCTGGGCGGCACGGCGCGGGTCATCAACAAGGCTCAGTTCGACACCGAGGTCAACAGCAAGTTCCAGGTTCCCAACAAGGTCGTAGGGCTCTTTCGAGACATCGTAGACACAGCGCGTCTTTCCGGTACGCGGCGTTATCTCTTCGCCGACCCGATGACAGCACCAGTGATTGAGGTTGCGTTTCTCGAAGGCGAGCAAGAGCCGCTTATGGAAGTGAAAGACGGCTGGCGGGTGGACGGCGTGGAGTGGAAGGTCCGTCACGACTTCGGCGTAGCTGCCATTGATTTCCGTGGAGCGGTTACGGACGTCGGCGCGTAAACGATTTAGGAGGACGAGATGAATAACTTTGTTCAACCCGGAGACGTCATCGAGATCACCGCGCCGACGGGTGGTGTGACGAGCGGTGCGTTGATTCTGGTAGGTGGAATCGCTGTCGTACCGGTCAAGACTGCCGCGGCGGGCGAGAGGGTCAACGCTCAGGTGACCGGAGTGGTGGACCTGTCCAAAACCGAAGCGCAAGCCTGGGCCGAAGGCGCGCGGGTGTATTGGGACGAAACCAATACGCGCGCGGATAGCGACGGGACGGTGGGGCCGCTCATCGGCGTGGCTACCGCGGTCGCCGCGAATCCATCGACCATCGGTCGGGTTCGTCTGAACGGCGTGGCTCCCGCGCTCGGTGAGGGTCCGCAGGCTGCCGTGGCCGACGTCGCCGCGGCCGATGCCGATGGGACCTACGGCACCGATGAAGTGGCGCTCATCAACGAGCTCAAAACCAAACTGAATACCGTGCTCGCGAGATTGCGCGACGCCGGCATCATCGCCACCTAAGAAGGGGCCCTGTGGGTTTCGGGACTCTTCGAGATCGCGTGGTATCGAGAAGCTTTGCGCTCTTCGGTGTTCCCGCCACGGTAACGCTGCCTGATAGTGAGCCCATCGCCACGCGAGGGATCTGGCTGACGCCAGAGACGGAAGAGGTGCCGTTCGGTGCTTCGTACCAGCGTCGCGAGCCCAAGCGGGTCATGGGACTCAAGAAGCGCGACGTGCCCACCGTGCCAAGAGGAACCCAGATTGTCGCTCCTGAAAAAGACGGAGACGAGATGAAGAGATGGCGCGTGGATAGCTTCGAGCTCGCCGAGCCGGAGCATCATCGCGTCGTCCTCGTCGAGCACTCCGCTAACGGAGGTGCCTGATGGCCGCTCCCGTCACCGCACGCATCCGGATCCTCCAGGCGTTCATCAACCGCTTGAAAGAGATCTCCGTGGACAACGGCTACGCGACCGATGTCGGCAGGACGGTCCTTCTCGGCGAGGTGTTCAGCCTGGGCCCCAACGACGGTCCCGCCATCGCCCTGGTCGCTGGGGAAGACGAGCCACAGGGCGGGCAGGGTCTCGGGGGCGGAGAAGGAGCCGCCGTGTCGATCGAATGGACGGTGAGCGCCATTGCCTTGATATCCAGTGACAGTGACATTGAAGCTCCGTGGCTCACGATCGAGCATGTCATTGGCGATATCAAGCGGGCGATGGAGCTTGACGACCGAACGCTGGGCGGTTTGGTCGGAGAATTTAGCCGCGGCCAAGTACGACCTCTTGAGCGGGAGGAAGGAAGCACGGTCGTGGGCGGGGCGGTCGATTACACGATGCTCTATTTCGAGAGCTGGGGACAGCCCGAGGCGTAGGAGAAATGGCAGAACCGATTGTCCTCAAACTGGACACGAAAGAGGTAGAGCGCTCGCTGCGGTCATTCGGGCAGCGAGCTCCCCGTATCGCCTCAGCCGCGCTGAACCGCACCGCCAAAGGCGTTGCTTCCGAGTGGAAGAAAGCCGTCGCCGACGATATCGGCATCAAGCAAAGCGCGGTGGCCAAGCAGATGAAGGTCCGCAAGTCCAAGGCAACCACACTTCAGGCATCGGTGAGCGTAAAGGACCGCCGGATCCCGCTCATCGAGCTCGGGGCTCGCGGCAGGGAGCCGTCCCGTGGAAAAGGAAGAGGCGTGACCTACAAGATTCGAGGTCGGCGCCGCCGACGCGGCGACGCTTTCATCGCAACGATGCGCTCGGGGCATCGCGGTGTCTTCAAGCGCACCAGTAAGCGTCGGCTACCCATTACCGAGCTTCACGGCCCCTCGATCCATCGCGTTTTCCACAAGCATCTCCCGAAGGCGCGGGCCAGGGCGAGCAAGCAGTTTCCCAAAGAGCTGCGCGGGCTCCTGCTGAGAGAGCTCAAGAAAGCGTCGTAGGCAAATGGCGAAAAAGAAAACGGCAAAGAAGACGACAGCGGAAAAGCGAACAAGGCTTCGCGCTCGGGTGGGGCTCAACTATCCCACACCGCAAAGCCTCGCCATCGTGAACCAAGCCGGTGGACTCTCGAAGTTGACACCGGAGCAGCGCGCGAAGGTCAAGACCAAGCGCGTCGAAGCGGGCGGATGGTGCGATGACGTCCCCGCGAGCGCTCTCCCCTATCTACTTCAGGCCCGTAAAGTCGAGGAAGTAGAAGTCGAAGAAAAGACCGTCCAGCTCGAGGAGGGACCGTAATGCCTCGCTTTGGCGCCGCGCACGTTTTTCTTCTCGTCGATGGCTACAACCTCACCGCCGCGAAGCTTCAGAGTCTCACCGACAATGTCATTGCAGAGATGGTAGAGACTTCGGGACTGGGTGATAGCTGGAAAGAACGCTCTCCGACCGGAGTGAGGGACACCGAGCTCGCTCAAGAGGGCGCTTTCTTCGATACGAGTGCTGGCAACTCCCACGACGCTCTCTCCGGGAGCGTACCGTCTTCACCGCAAGCGACGCCCCGGCTCGTTGTCTTCGGGATGGCCGGGAAAGACGTCGGCGCGCCGTTCGTGGGGCTCGAAGGAACCTACACGCACCGCTATGAGGTGCTCGCTCAAAACGGGAACCTTCAGCGTGCTAACACCGCCTACTCCGTCAGGGGACAACGAGACGAGGGATCCACCATTCAGCCTCTTGAGAAAAAGACAGCGGATTGGAACACCCAGAGCGATTCCATCGACTATACCGGCGATCTGGACCAGCGCGCCGTACCGATCACTTCGTCGTCAGTCGCCAATCCGAGCGTCATCACCACAGGCGTTCCACATGGCCTCGCTGCTGGCCACCGAGTACTCATTTCTGGACATTCCGGCAGCACGCCTGACATCGACGGCGAACATGTCGTCACCGTTATCTCGGCAACCACATTCTCGATTCCGGCGGACGTGACGGTGGGGGGAACCGGCGGTACGCTCGTGCCCGCCAACTCCCTTCAAGGCGGCGTGGGCTACCTTCAGGTAACGCAATTCGACGGCTTCACGGGGTTCGTTGGAAAGCTCCAGCACTCGGCCGACGACACGGTCTACACCGACCTCGTCACGTTCGATGATGTCACGAGCGCGCCAGCGGCCCAGCGGAAGACCGTCTCCGGCACGTGCAATCGTTATCTCGCTTTCCAAGGCGACGTTACCGGGACGGGCTCTATCACGATTTTCTGCGGGTTCGCCCGAGTATAGGAGGAATAAAACAATGGCAGTAGGACGGCAAGGACCAGCACTGGTCTCGGTCACGCTTCAGGGCACTCCGGGCGGGACCGCGGTGGAAATCAAAAATTATGTCCAAAACGGAATCACGGTGGCCGATATGGTCGACATGGTGGAGAACACCTCTCTCGGTGATTCTTGGAAGAGGCGCACACCCACCGGAGTTCGGGACAGTGAGGCGATCACCATCGAAGGCGATTGGGACACCTCCACAAACGGTCCCCACGATTTACGGATGAAGGATGCCGACGTGAGCCCTCAATCGGTCGGACGAGAGCTGGTGATTATCTTCGGCGACGGAAAGACGTGGACCCGCAAAGTCCACATGTCGAAGTACTCCGTGATCGCCCAGAACGGCAACATTCAGCGCTTCAGCGCTGAATTGACGCCGACTGGTGAGGCGGTGTGGTCCGGATAATCTCGTCTCCGTGAGCCGTTAGGTTGAAGAGTTAGCCAGATCGTCAGAGAAGGAAAGAAGGAGAAAGAAAATGCTCGTTACGAAAGACCCTATTCGTCATGAAATCCCGCACGAGTCGGGAGAGTGGCTCGACCTCATCAAGCTTTCTTGGACAAAACTCAAGGAAGCCAGAAGATACGCCACGCTCGAGAACGCGGAAACCGCAAGAGCGTTTGGGGCCGAGCTCGTCAAAGCGCTCGCCACGGACGACACCGGCAAGGCCGCTGAGAAGCTCATCGAGCGGCAGCAGTACCAGGAAAGCAGCTTCGACACCAAAACGCTGCTTCTCAAAGGCATTGTCGGATGGAGCTACGACGCGGAACTGAGCGCGGAGAGCGTCGCTGAACTCGACGACAAGACCGTAGCTTGGGCAAAGCAGGCCATCATCGACCTGACGAAGCCGCCCAGTGAGGAAGATAAAAAAACTCCTGACCCGGCTCTTCCGCGCACTCAATGAGGAAGAAGAATCCCCTTACGAGTGGGTGATTAGCCGGGTATGCGAGGAGTTCAACGTTCGGCCAAGCGTCGCGATTCAAGAGCTCGAAAAGGATCCGGACCTTGTGTTCGCTATCTTGATGTGCCGCGCTTTCGCCAACGCCAAGGAGCTCTACGACCGCGCCAAAAGTGAAAAGGAAATGAATGACCTCCCGAAGTCGCGCATCATGGACCTCGTGAAAGAAATCGACTTCGCCATCGCTCGCGAAGACATTGTTCGATCGAATCAAGGAGGTGAGAGATGACAACAGAAGCCGATGCAGAGGACAGGGTCAGCTCCCCAGCAGCCGACTCACTTGGCGCAACGTTTGAACTGGAATGGAACGGGATTGTGGCGAGAGATCCGGTAAGCGGCGCTGAGATCAGCTTCGGCGAACTCGTGGATTTGATGCCCACCAGAGGTCCGTCGCCCCGCGAGGAATAAAAGGCCGATGCTCGCGCTCGTCTATCCGCACACCGACCAAAGGGTTCGTATGGTCGGTAACCCCGAAGCGCCCCAATGGGTCGCGAAAGACGTGTGCGAGATTCTAGGTATCGGCAATGATCGCCAAGCCTTAAGTCGCCTCGATGTGGACGAAAAGGGTGTCACTTTAACTCCAACGGGTAAGCCACCGCCTCCGGCGGTGTGACTCGAATAGGCTCTGCCGTTCCGGCGTGTGGTAGACGATCTCCTTTCAATGAACCGGGAAGTTCAAAAGAAAGGAGATCGACATGCGAGAATGGCAGAGCCAGTCGCACGTGAAATGGTACTGCAGATACCACGTTGTGTTCAGCCCCAAGTATCGAAAGAAGGCGATATTCGGGAGTTTGAGAAAAGGGGTCGGGAAAATCCTGAGGGAACTTTGCGAACAGGCGAGAATCGAATTGGTGGAGGGGCACGCGATGTCGGACCACGTTCACCTGTGTCTGAGTATTCCCCCGAAGTACAGCGTGGCGAACACGATAGGGTTCCTGAAAGGCAAGTCTGCGATACGAATCCACCGGGAGTACTTGGAGAGGAAGAGGAACTTCACGGGATTTCATTTTTGGGCACGTGGGTACTGTGTCAGCACGGTGGGTCTCGACGAGGCAGTCATCCGGGAGTACATCCGAAACCAGGAGGCGGAGGAAAAACGTCAAGAGCAGCTAAACCTCAGGGGGCTTTAGCCCCCTTCCGCACGATGGAGGCCCCTTCGAGGGGCCTTCATCAAACCACCCGCTATGCGGGTGGTAGTTGATTGACACCCCTGGTGGTAAGCAGCAGATGACCACCGTGACCGAGCCCGGGTTGTATTCCCTCATCCTCAGAAGCCGAAAGCCTGAAGCCAAACGATTCAAGCGTTGGATAACCCACGACGTGCTGCCAAGTATTCGTCGCCGAGGCTACTACATCGCAAGCGAGTTGGAAGGTGAAGCTCTGAGCGTCATGCCCTTCGCCTTGGAGCCGTTTTTGCGGGCGTTAGCGACGGATGTCGCTGAGATCAAGGAGATTCTTAGCTCGCCCAAGCGAAAACGCGTGCGCCCATGGCAACGCAAAGTCCATGAACAATTTGTGGCTGACCGATACGCCAGCCTCTGTCCGTGTTGCGAGAAGACAGTGATTGTTGAGCGTGAGCAATTGATTCCAAAAGCCGAATACGACCACTTCTACCAGCCCCATCTTGACGGACTAAAGGGCGCGTGGCCGATCTGTCGTGAATGTCACAGAGAATTCGGACCTCCGCACGGGGCCGAGACGCGGGGTGAGAAGCGAACGTATTTCGATTACTACCAGAAGCGGCTAGCAGAATACTTGGTCTCGCATCAATCCTTGCTCCTGGATGCGCTGCACCGGGACAACCGTGACGGTCAACCTTCTCTATTTGGCGTAAAGGGTGGCGATTCACTGTGAACACCCAAACCATCAGCAAAAGGGGAATACGCCCCAACCTGGAGCCTCAGCTGTTCCGCCGGGATCAGAGGCGGTTAGGAACGGAAAAAGTGGGGTTACTCCATGTCCAAGCTCTCAAGTCGCCAGCTCGTTCCGGTTTTCTGGACGACGCAATCGACCGGCGTCCGGAGCATCGCGCCGAAAGCGTTCTGCGAATCAACATAGGTCCGGACCCGGAAGCGACCCGACCCGAGGTGACGGGTGTGGGGACGGTTGTCCCACGGCCACTTTGCGGAGGACGGAGAGACAAGGCGCTCCTCGGTAGACTCTTGGCACATAGCCCAAGCGCTCATGAGGTCTTCTTCGAGTTGCTCCTGTTCCGCGACTTTGTGCTCTTCTCGCAGTCGCTCGTTCGCTCTTTTCTCCGCCTCCTCGCTCGGAAAAAGTACTCCCAAAAACCAGATAGCGCCCAGAAAGAAGACAATCAAGACTCCGAGGCTGATCGCAGTAGGCACATTCTGCTTTTTTTTCATTTTTCCTCCTTCTCTCCGACACAGCGATTCGGGAGAGCAATTCTAATCGAGCGGTTCCCTCCGGTCACGTCCCATCCCTTATTTTATATGGATTTAAGTAACGCATGATCAACCTCGGCGTGCTACGGGCGATTCTGAGCCTGCGGGACGAGATGAGTCCGCAGTTTCTGGATGCTGTCTCGAAGATGCAACGGACCGGGCAGCAGATGCGAAGCATCGGAGCGGGTCTGACGGTGGGCGTGACGCTACCCATTGCAGCCGTCGGCATAGCCGCCGTCAAGATGGCCTCGGACGCTGAGGAGGCCGCCAACAAATTCAACGTCGTCATGGGACCGGCGGCGGATCGCGTGCGAGCCGAACTGCAAAAGCTCACCGAGACTATCCCGCTCACCCGCTCCCAGATGGAGGGTATGGCCGCTGGCATACAGGACATGCTCGTACCGATGGGCGTCGTGCGAACGGAAGCGGCCGACATGTCGCTCCAGATGGTGGGGTTGGCCGGGGACCTGGGATCATTCAACAACGTTGGGACCGACCAGGTGTTGATGGCGATGCAGTCCGCCCTCGCTGGTTCCAGCGAGCCCATGCGTCGTTTTGGTGTGGACACACGCGAGGCCGCTCTCAAGGCAATAGCACTTAAAGCAGGGCTTCTCAGCGCGGGCCAAGAGATGAACCAGACGGCGCGGGCTCAGGTAGTGCTCTTGGCTATCCAGAAAGATTCCACCGATGCAATGGGGGACGCCGCCCGCACGGCGGAATCGGTGGCCAACTTGATGAAGTTCTTGAAGCGCGACGTGCTCCAGCTCGGGATATCGCTTGGCCAGACGCTCATTCCCATCGTGCGCCCACTTCTTATTCACCTCAGGGAATGGGTGGAGTGGCTCAAGCAGCTCGACCCGCAAACCCAGAAATGGATCGTTCTACTGGGCGGGGTGGCAGCTGCTGCGGGACCCGTGTTGGTCGTTATGGGATTGCTGGTAACAACCGTAAGTGGGGTTACGGTTGGACTTTCGCGCCTAACGATGGCAATGACGGCTAACGCCATTGCGGCCAAAGCTAATGCAGCCGCCAATGCGGCGAACAACGCGGTCTTCATCGTCAGCCAGTCTCGCCTGGGGAGCTTCGTCCATCTGTTGCCCAATTTCATGACTAAGACCATCCAGGGTCGTAACGCCATGGGGCAACTCACCCAAGGCATGCGGGTGTTCAACAAAGAGTTCTTTACCGCGCCGGGGAGAATCAAGCGATTCAGCGGTGTGCTCGCGTCCATGGGCAAGAAAGTGGCTTCTGTAGCCCTAGCGGGGCTCGTCGCCGTGAAGGGGGCTCTTGTTGGTCTCGCCACGTCTGGTGCTGCTGCTCTGTCCAGCCTGCTTCTTCCAGCTCTCGCAGTTTTGGCTACAGCGGTGGGTTCGTTCAAGCTGACGGATTGGATTCTCGATCTTACGGGTGCGCGTAAATCCCTGAACGCGTTCGCCGACTCGCTCTTCAACGTGCAGCGTAACGCCCAAGGCTTTTCGGTTCCGTCCGTTCTGTCACCACAGGATCTCCGGCTGATCGAAACCGCCGAGGAAACATTTGGCAGAGTATTCACAAGAAGCGCGACAGGCGTGAAAGAAGCCATCAAAATGATGGCCGAACACAACCAGGGACTTCGTGAAACGAAAGAAGCGCTCCAGCAGCAAGCCGAGAATCTTCGGCAGAGCGTGACAGAGCTGTTTGACGCGAAGGAGGCGACGGATCTCCTAGCGAGAGCATCATCACTGGCTGGAGTGAAGATCGAGGACGAAGCGAAGGCTCTGGAAGTGCTGCGCCAGGCCGCCGCGCGCGCCGCATCGGAAGATATCGGCAAGCTCGTCGTGAGCCTCGGTACGTCCGACATTCAAGCGGAGGCGCAAAAGTACGTCTCGGCGCTTCAGCAGATCCAGGATAGCGGTAAATCACTCAGCCTGGAGGGGCTTGATTCGGTCTCTGGAGCGATCGCCAAGCTCGAAAGTGAGGGCCTTGGGCCTCTCGCGAAAACCATCAGGGAGCTTATTCCTGACTCCGCGCTGCTCGCGAAAGGGCAAAGGGACGCTGCGGCGGCGGCGGCGGAACACGCGCAGCGGGCTCAGTCTTTGGCTACAAGTCTCGGCACGGCGGGTCTGCTCACACAAATGGAGTCGATGAGCGGGGCGCTTCTCCTGGTCTTGGAATCCGGCGACCGGCTTTCCGAGCAAGGCTTCTCTCAGCTGTCCTCGATGATAGAGGAGCTGGTGGCGAACGGTCTGCACGTCCCTCCGTTGTTCGAAGCGATGCGCGACGAGTTTCTGGCCACGGATATCATCGTGAACCAGGCTGCGAACCGATTTCGAGATCTGCGAGCGGTCTTGCCGGGTCTTGCGACCGCGCAGGAGGATGCCGCGAAGAGTGCCTCGGCGTACGAGCTGGCCCTAGCGCAGATCGCCGGCCAGGTGGGAGGGTCGGTCGGGCAGGTCGCGAACATGACCATCGCCATGCTTGAGCATAACCGGACGCTCGGAGACGGCGAGAAGGCGTTTAGCAAGGCCCAGATCGGCTCTGCGCTGATGGCGTCGGCCTTCGCTGCAGCCGGTGACGCCATCGGCGGGACCGCCGGGGAGATCCTCACGTCCATGTCCAACATCGCGGCGGCCTTCGCCACGGGTGGGATCGTCGGTGCCGCCATCGCCGGGATTGGCGAGGGAATCAAGTGGCTCGGGAAGCTGTTCAAGCCGAAGTGGAAGAAGCTCGCCGAGGAGGGAGCGCGCCTTTTCGGTAAAGCGTTCTCGGAAGAGCTGAGCAGGGAGCTTTTGAAGTCTCAGAAGGCCTTGGGCTCGCTGCAAAACGCGATGGCCGCGAACATCGGGACCATCGTGGAGGAAGTGGGCGTCACCGCTGAGAATCTGGACCAGACGATGCGCTCGATCGACATCCTGATAGGGATGGTGGAGAACGGGACGCTGGACTGGAAGGATGCGGTCGGGCAGTTGGACAAAGCCTTCGACCCGGTGATGGAGCAGCTGATCGCGATGGGTACGGAGGGCGTGTTCCAGCTGGGCCGCCTGATCGAGCGGATGCGCGAGCTGGGCAAGGTTTCCGCCGAAGCCCAGGCGTTCGTCCGGGAGAAGGCGGGCGCCGCGGTGGAAGCCATGACGGGCTTCTTCGAGAATCTGGCGAAGGAAGAGGAACTGACGGCGGAGCGGGCACAAGAAATGGTGGGCGTCGTGGCGACGGCGTTCCAGGCGGCGATCGCGGCGGGAGGCGGACTCTTGGGTGCCGTTCAGCAGCTCGGGCCCGCCTTCGGCGAAGTGATTCAGAAGCTCCGCGGTGTGCTCGGCGACGACAACCCGCTGCTCAACCAGGTAACGAGGTTCTACAACTTCGTCTCGAACAACCAAGAGCAGCTGACCGCGATCGCATCGCTCGGGACGGCGTTCAAGGAGCTGGCCTCGATCGGGCTCATCAACGCGGCGAACATCGGAGACTTCGCGGGTACCTTCCAGGCGGAGTTCGACAAGATCCTGGCGTCGACCCAGGACGAGACGGCGGCGCTGGCGGCGATGGGCCCGCAGATCGGGCTCTTGCTGGAATCGTACCGGGAGCTCGGCATGCAGGTGCCTCCGTGGCTGGAGGAGATGGCGGGCAAGGCGAAGGAAGCCGGAGCGAACCTGATGCCTCCGGAAGGCGCGATCGATATCTTCCGCGATATCCGGAACATGCTGGGCGAGCTGGTGGACGCGCTCAAGGGGGTGGGCGACGAGGCGCGCCGCGCCGGAGACGCGATGGGCGGCCTGGGCCAAGGCGGAAGGCCGCACATGCCGAGGTTCGATGACGGCATTCCAGGCGCGGCGCACGAAGCGTTCGTGCCCCGTCGTCCGGGCGGGCATCTGTTCCGTGTGGGGGAAGGCGCGGAAAACGAATTCATTCTAAAAGAGAGCACCGTACTACGCGCTCTAGCGAGAGGCGGAAGGGGTGCGCTCGCGGACGACGGTTTTGGCGGTGGCGGCTCGCGGACGATCAACGTGACAAACCAGTTCGTGCTCGAGGGAGCCGTCATCGGAACGACGAAAGAGCTCGCCGAGGCCTTTGCGCCGGTCGTGACCCGAGCCCTACGAGACGACCCGAACGTGCAGCGCGAGGTCAAACGCATCACCGAGTGAGAACATCATGGGTACAGCTGTCAGCGCCGATCTCCAGACCGAACTTGATGGCCAGCGCCGCGTCTTCCCGGTGTTCGAGGTAACTCTAGACGGAACCGAGTACCGATTCGCGAAGGCCGCTATCGCCTCTACGAGCAAAGGCGTCTATTCGCCATACATCCAGAGCATCGCGTCGTTCTCAACGAGTATCGGGTTCCCATCGCTCGGCCTAGGTCAGCCGCGAGTCAACGTCAGCCTTTACGACCAGGAGCGAGTTCTTCAGAAGGCCCACGGCGGGCCTGCCGGCGGACACGTGATGGGGTCGACGGCGAGGCTCTGGTATCGCAGCGATTTCGTCGCAGCCGGGGAGCACTACAAGGCCGTCGATGGTGTCCTCGTGGATTTTGGCGGCCGAGACAGGATGCTCGAATACGCCATCGGTCCCGATGCGCTTCCGCTGCAAGGCCTGCTGAAGATCCCGAAGCTCACGAGGCTGGACTTCCCCGACATACCGCAGGACAACGTCCAGGGGCAACTGGTGCTCGGCGAGTTCGATAGCACCGGAATCGAGAATGCGACGGGACAGGTCGAAGCCATTTGGGCCGACGAGGCGAACGACCGCTGGTTTCAAAGCTGGGGACACATGCTATCGACCACGCAGGTCTGGAAGAACGGAACGAAGGACACTGCCAACTGGACACAGAAAAGGCTGCTCGCGAACGGCAAGCCTTGGACGTGCATCGAATACACGGGCAGCTCTGCTCCGACGATTTCGGATACGGTGACGTTCGACTGCCTCGGGCTCGACAAGAATGGAGATGCCACGAGCACGCTCCTTCAAGACCCCGCCGAAGTCCTCGAGGTCATCCTCGTCAACTTCGTCTATAACGAGTGGCCCGAGGGGGCTCAGCTCGGAAGCGGCACGACCCCTGGCTATCGTTGGTTGGCGGTGACGGCCGCGCCAGTGGAGCACGCCGCCGCTCTCGCGGCCGACGTAGTCCTCGGCTACAACAACCACATCTTCTCCGGCATCCTGACGTCCAACGATACGGTGTCGAACTTCCTTGACACCTGGATCAACACCTTCCGCTATCCGCTGTTCTGGACCGACCAGCTGAAGATAGCCGTCGGGACTCTTTGGTATGGAGTCCGGGACATCTACCCGTCCGCGGTGATCCGTCAAGACGAGCGCGACGTAATCGGCATTTCGGTGGAGACCATCGGAGAGGATCGCAGGAGCGCCCTCGTCGTCGACTACTTGATGAACGGCGCCACCGGGTCTTTTACGGAGGCGCTCAGCCTGAAGAACAAGGCATTGCCGTACAACGTGTCGACCTCTCTCCAGTACACGTATGGCGCAGGGCGTCGGGTCTGAGCGATGGCCGGCACCGCGACGAAGATCCTCCGCCCGACGGCCGACGCAGGCAGCGGTTCGGCCACGGCGGCGTGGGGGCTCGGAGCCGGCGCGACCAAGGTAGCGGCGGTCGATCCTGGAGACCCAGTCAGCCACGACAACGACACCAGCTATATCGTCACCGACTCGCGCAACATCGGCTTCGAGCAACGCTTCGGGATCGACCCGACCTTCGCGGAGCGGATGGCGCTGGTCACCGAGGTGCGCGCTCACGCCCGTGTCCGTGACGAGGGCACGACGGTCATCTCAAACAAGCTGCGCGTCGTGCTCGGAACAAGCAACGTGCTCAGCAGCACATTTTCAACGGCGGGCACGTCGTGGACCGCCGGGGGGAACAACGTCTCTCAGGCGATGGCGCGCCCTGGCGGCGGAGACTGGACCGAGGACGACTTCCGCGACTCCACCTTCCGGTTGGGCATCGTTTGCCCGTCCCAGGTGCCCGTGATGAGGTGCACTTCCTTGTGGCTTGAGGTGGACTACGTCCCCGCGGTACTCACCGTCGAACCCCACCGAGAAGTCGGGTCTAGAGAGCTCCGGCTTCTCCAGCACGAGCCCGAGGTCTATACCGTAAAGCTGCCGTTGAAATTCTTGAGCCTCGGCCTCACGGACATGGTGCGCCTGGCTCACGACTCGGTCTTTGCGTCAGCGTCGGTGCTGAGCGCTCTCTCAAACCATATGCTGACAGATAAGTGGCGTCAGACACCATGCTTCGTGCTCGAACGCACGCTCAACTTCGACGACGACACGGTCACGCTGAAGCTTTTGAACGCGATTCCGTGTCTGGCGATGTTTTGGTCGACATTCACGACACCGGACGACGTCAACGACGACATGGACGGGATGCCGCTCATCCATGTCGGTCAGGAGTTGGGCGTCGCGCGCACGACGAGGGGGTACATCCCTCACCCGAGCTCGGCGAGGAGCATCACCCGCCTTTCGGACGTTTCGCCCATCACCGAGAAACGGAACCACAAGGGGACGCTGTGTGAGCTCGGGGCACAGAATGACATTCAAGATTCGGTCTTCTCACACGACTTTGGGGGAGGCACGCCTTGGACGAAGGTGGCCTCAACAGGGTCCATTGTCACGAGCACGACAAAGCTTCTATACGAGAACACGAGCGTCACGGATCGGTCCTGCCACATCACCAAGGGCACTGGCGACACCTACATCGAGCAGAGCTGGACTCACGGTGGCGGCGATTCTCGTGTCTCGATGTGGTTCAAAGAAGCATCCGGCAACGGCAACTGGGCCTATCAGCGCCCCAATGGTAACTGGTGGAACGACTCTACCCAGAGCTGGAGCGCCACGCTCGTCTGGAATGCTTCGAGCGGCGCGACGGACGACTGGTTCCGCGTTGTCAGCAAGAAGATAACGGGGCTCTCGGCCGGCACGGCGACCGTGCGCTTTGGTCTCAACGCAGGCTTCACCAACAACGAGCTGTTCATCGGCAGCGTCAACCATATCGAGGACGATGCCATCTATTCGGACATTCCGACGGACGAAAACGGCGACCTGGTCGCCAAGGCGGGCACGACGACCACGGACGCGGATGAGATTGACTACTCGCTGGACAACGGCGGCGTCCTAGACGAGCGCCAAGTGATGCACCCGAGCCGGATCGCACACCGCTTCACAATGGAAGCGGAACAGGACAGCGATGGCATCGTCGAGGGTGCTGCGAACGGGAACATTCTCGGGACGTGGACATGGGGCTCCGGCGTGACGGACTACGACCAGCTCGTGGTCGAGAAGAGCAGCGGGCAGGTCCGCGTCGCCTACGAGCGCGTGGTCAGCTCTACGAGCCAAGGGAAGGCATTTAAGAACATCACGCTTGTTCGCGGCCAGGTGTATGAGATCGCGGTCACGGTAACCAGCGCTTCCGGAGGCGAGCT
Organism: Candidatus Marinacidobacterales bacterium; assembly: GCA_965247365.1. Classification (GTDB taxonomy): domain Bacteria; phylum Acidobacteriota; class Vicinamibacteria; order Marinacidobacterales; family SMYC01; genus CBDFHB01. The sequence goes on along the minus strand of CBDFHB010000002.1, from coordinate 4,167,806 downwards.
CGGGAAGGCGGCCCTGAGCTGTACCGTCTATGTGGACGAGGTGGCCGGAAGCGATGTCACGTTCTCCAACGAGCACAGCTCGAGCCAGCAAGAAACACATTTCTATCCTGGGTGCGGCCCCGCCGGGCTCTCGAAGCGCCCAGCGATGAATTGGATTCGAAACCTCGAAATCGTGCAACGCGTGCTCCCAGCGGAAGAGATAGGAGCGAGACGCTAGTGCGAGAACTTGGGAGTCTGCGACAAAAACTGCTCCGCGCTCTCGTGGGATTGGCGAGGGTGCGAGAGCGAGAAAAGGTTCTGGAGGAGCAGCTCGCGCAGTTGCGCGACGATATCGCCACTCTCCGCGTTCGAGTGAATGAGCACGAGCGACGGGTCACCACACTGGAAGGTGGTTAATGAGCGAAGGCTTCTTTCTTTCCGGTCTAGCTTCGAACGCGTGCGTTCAGGCTCAAAGCGTGACGGTCTCATCCGAGGACGCGTTATTTCCAAAGGCGCATCTACAAACCGGAAAACCCTGGGAGCGCTTTCGCTTTTCTTCTGCCGCGGCGAATCCGAAGATGGAGTTCGACTGCAATATCATCGCGAATCCGAGCTACGAGTTGGACCCCGATCTAACCTCACCTCCTACAGGCTGGAAAATCCCGACGGGAGGTGGCACTCCAGACGTGAGTACGGCTGAGTTCAACGAAGGGACAAAATCGCTTCGTCTCAATCTTGCCAACGAGGCGGCGTACCAGGACCGCGAAGTCCGGCTCGGCGGGACGTACCGGCACACGGTCGCACTCCGAGGCGACGGGACCAACATCGTCAGCGCCTACGTTCTGGATTTGATTGCGGGTAAGTGGCTTCAGTCTGGTGGGGCGTGGACAACGACAAAAACCGCGTGGGCAACGAGGTCAGCGGCGACCTTTGCGGACAGCTCTATCACACTGACGCTCGAGGATCCGGTCGCGGGTCATTCCGGCCCGGGCCGCGTTCGAATCCTCTTCGACCGACCTGCCTCCACCACAGCCGCAGCCTACGTTGATTCGGTCTATCTGTGGCCCAAGATCACGTGTGCGGCCTTGATCCACCATACGATTCCTACGGGCTTCCCCATCGCGGTGGAATCGGCAGATGATGCTGCCTTCACCTCGAACCTCAATGACCATGGAGATCTGCCCGCTAGGCGATTTCGTACTTACATGCTCTTTGCGGGACCCGCGACTCCGCAGAGGTTCTGGAGATTTCTCATTACTGGGACCCCATACGATCTTTTCCTCCCTTGGATTGGGCAGCCAGTACTAGGAGAACGTGAAACCTTTCTCACCCGGCCGAGCTATGGACTTGTCACCATCCGAGAGGTGCCCAAGTCGGGGACAGAAGAGCTCCCCGTTTCGCTGGCGGAAGCACCACGATATCGGTTCGATATGTCATGGGAGAACACCGCCTACAGTGCTTACCAGCAAATCGCGGAAAAGATGCTGGGGGCTTGTTTTTTCGGAGATGAGCCCATTTTGCTTGTCGCGGATACAACACAATCGGAAATGGTCTACGGTCGCGGCGCCAGCATGAGTTCCATTACGCCGAGATGGGTCTTCATTGATCAAGTGAAGTACTCGCTATCGGTTCAGGACGACCCCTATAGCGTGGTTACCAGATGAAACGGCCACTTACCAGTGGAGGTAGCCGTGAAAAAGACGTGGAAAGGGCTAGCAAAACTGGGAAAGCGTATCGCCAGACTCGAAGGCGAAGGAGACACGGAAAGCGAACCGTCATCGTTGTCGGTAAGAGAACCGTCGAAATGATGGATAATGGCTGTAGAGGAGAACGGACGCGAGGTGAAGCGATAAGGAGACGTCGCGAAGCTCAAAGAATCAAGGCCCCCAGTCCAGGGGACGGTTGAAGCCTTCGATTCGTTCCGGAAGGGTATGATTGATCTCATCTCAATCGGCTTGATGAACGCGCAGTTCGTAGTGGCCGTCATGAAGTGGCTACCCCACCATGTGGAGATCGCCTCAAAAGAGCTACCCGACAGACGAGCTGTGCTTCGTTCTCTGCAGCCGATGCTCCAGCTGCTCATTACGACCGCTGAGCAATGCGACGACGTGTTCCTGACCGACTACGTCGAGAAGCTGATCGCCGAGTCGAAGCAAGCGGGCGAGACTTTCGAGGAGCCTGGCACGCCGAGTCGGAGCTTCTGGGCGATGTTTCGAGCGCACAGCGCTAGGCTGACCCGCTGGGTGGCTGTTGCGCTCGTCGCACAAATTGCAGGAGCCGCGTCGATCGCGATGGTGATGTCCGGCGAAATCGCCCTGCAGGTAGCCGGTGTCGCGCTCCCCTTCTCGCTCGGGGTTCTTATTGCGGCCGTTAGGCATCGAAAACGGTTAAGCATCGAACGCGGAAAGATGGACCTTGCGCGTCGCAAGGAGCAGCGAGCCTACAGGACGCGCTCCACACTCCGAAAGGAAGCCGAACCTGAAAGTATTGATGAGATGCTGTTTTGGGCAAAGGCGATCGCCGCGCGCGATGCAAACAAGCTCGCTCAGGCTACGTCCGCATGGAAGGCGCTCTTGAAGATTACGCCAAACTCGCCTGTCGTTAGATACAACCTGGGTGTCGATCTGCTAGCGCTTGGCAAAGTACGTGAAGGGCTCAGCGCAATCGCAAGAGCCGTGAAGAGCGAACCGCAACTGATTGCACATTTGGAGGCGATCGTCCCCGAATCGGTTTTACCAGGGACGAGAATTGATGCCCGACGGCCAGTACATTAGAGGGGACGTTGATGCTTAGGAGATAATAGGCGTGAGGTGAAGCCATAGAGTAGCCAAGAGATTTTGCTTGTAGCCGTTGTTGGCTGGCCGGTCGGCGGCGGCGAAAGCCCAAAGAAAAGGGCGCGGTTCCGGTAGCTACCGCATTGACCGGAGTCGCGCCCTTTTTCTTTGGCATCGAGGGTAGCTGCGATGGATGGAGTCGCGGACGAAGCGAATGAGGGGCGAATGGTGCTGCGGGTGAAAACGGGGAGCCTGTGGCGGAGAGGGCGATGATGGAGATGGATGGTTGGCAAATTCTCATTGCCATCGGCGGGCCGCTGGCGGCGCTGGTGTCGTTCGCGGGAATGGCCTGGAGGACGTGGGTCGTGCCGATGCGCCGCGCACACGAGCTCGACGTGAAGGCTCGGGAGGAGATCGCCATCTGGCGCGCTCTCGTGGACCGGAGATTCGAGGCCATCGATGCACGGCTGGACCGGCACGAGAAGCGCGACGATCGGATGTTCGCCGCACTCGACAGAATCAACGGACAGCTCCAGGACATCCTGGAGCGGCTGTCCAACATCGAAGGGCGGCTGAAGGGGTAAATCTTCGAACAGGAGGAACCAAAAATGAATAGACAGAGGTTGGAGACGGGCACGGACCGTGTTCTCACGTGGCTCGTGGCGCGGCCGCGCACGGCGATGGTGCTCGGCATCGTGGCCGTTGCGCTCTTCGTCGCCGGCGTCATCGTCGGCGCTCGGGTCTGGTAGCGATGCTCCAAGCACTGTTGGGCGGCAAGGCCATCCTGACTGCGGCGGAGGGGGTCGCCACGATCATCGACCGCTTCGTCGAGACGGATGATGAAAAGCAGGCGGCCGAGATGATCAAGGCGAAGCTCATGCTGCAGCCGTCGCTCGCGCAGGTCGAGCTCAACAAGATCGAAGCGGGTCACCGGAGCATCTTCGTCGCGGGCTGGCGTCCTTTCATCGGCTGGGTGTGCGGCTTTGGTCTCGCCTGGCACTACATTTTCCGTGACGTGGCGATGTGGGCGTGCAGCATGTGGTGGACTGACGTGGTGCCTCCAGAGCTGCTCGGCACGGGGGAGCTGATAACGATCGTCTTGGGGATGCTTGGCCTCGGAGTCTTCAGGACCGCCGAGAAAGTCGCTGGCAGAGCCAAGTGAGCCGCGTCTTGAAAGCACCGGGCGCGCCTTTGTACTGGCGTGACTCCGCGGACGGGCAAGTGCTCGTCTGCCGAGAGTGCGAGCGCGTTGCGGAGCGAAGCAGAGGCTCAACGGCTTCGAGCTGGCCACGGAGGAAAACCATGAGTGACGAGACGGGTACCGAGCGCGTTGTCCCGTGGCCAGGAACGGACTTGGATAAGGGACCGTCGCCCCGCCTGTCGTGGCGCGAGCTCGGCTGTCGCGACGGCACACCCTATCCCGAGCGGTGGAGGCGCAGCCGCGCGCTCGTGCTGGCGCGGGTGTTCCAGAGGATCCGGCTGGAGGTCGGTGGTCCTATCCGGGTGAATTCCGCTTACCGGACGCGAGAGTACAACGCCCGGGTCGGCGGCTCCCGGAACAGCCAGCACGTCGAAGGACGCGCTCTCGACCTCGCCGTCCCCCGCAAGCTCACCTTGGATGAGTTCCGCGAAATCGTTCTGGAGGTTGCCCGAAGACCTAGCTCTCTTCTCCGAGGTGTCGGGGTCTACCCGTCGTTCATTCACATCGACACACGGCCCTCGCCGCGATTGGTCCGCTGGCAAGGAAAGCGCGTGCAAGCCGAGCTGGTGAGGACCGCTTGAACCTAAAAGGAGGTTGTTTATGAGAGGAAAACTGAAACGCCTGGTGAGACTCACGTTGGTTATCGCTGGGCTCACATCCATCGCGGGCAACACCGCCGCGGCGGAAGACCCACACCTGTCCAAGCCGGGCCCATCGACTTCCACGTCGTTCCCGCTATCGGCGCCGGGGTGTTCGTCGAAGACTCGGACGCCGAAAGCTCCGTCACGAACAACGGCTACTTCCTGGTCCGTATTCCGGCCTTCGTCTTTCCGCGGCTCAATGACGCCTCGGCCGGTGTTCAGGTCGAGCTCAGCAATGCCCCGAGGCTCCGAGGCGTCGATTACTCGGTCTTGAGCTATGCGCGGATCAAGCTCGCGGGCAACACCTACACGGGCGCGAACGTCCGACTGTTTCATGGCTCAGCAAAAGCAGGGGGAGAGTTTTCCTTGCGCGCCATGCCCGTCGTCGGACTTCGTTTGCTGAGCATAGCGAATCGCATACCGATCTTTTTCGAGGTCGAGTTTTTCGGGGATCGCCGTCCTGTCAAGGCGGCGCTCATCCTCACGTGGGAGTAAAGGAGAAAAGAAAATGAATCCACTCATCCGTATCGTGCTCTTCAGCGTGCTCATCGCGCTGGGAGCGTTCGCCTGCACCGAGGTGACCCAAACCATCCAGCCATCGGGGGTCGACGTCAGCGTTTCCGGCCCAGCCTCGACCACCGGGGAGACGCCGACACCGGCCTCGGGCGGAACCATCACCCTCGAGCCCCCGAGCATCGAGGTCCAGGTCGGGAGGAATGTCGCCGTCATGGTCATCGTCCGGGACGCCAACGGTGTCGAGGTGCCGAGCGAGAACATCTCCGTCTCCATCATCGACAAGGCGCTCGTCCGACTCGTTGAGATCGACAACCGCATCATCACTTTCGGCGGTCTCGCGGTGGGCCAGACGTCGGTCCTCATCAGCGCTTCAGGGCTCCAAGCGTCGCTCGACGTGACGGTTGTTCGATAGAACTAAGTGAGATGCCCCGACGTTTCAGGTATAGACGGTTCTATCGTCGCGGCGGTGCGGACGCATGCTCGTCTGTCTTCAGTGTGAGCGCGATACCGACGAGAAGTTCCCACCGGGGGGACGTCGCTATCGTCTTGCCCAGCCGTCGAGAGCCGCCAGCTCGGGGTGCTCGACGAGGTTCGGCGGCTCCGTAAAGACACGCTCGTCGTAATCGACGTTGATCCGATACGAATAGGTGCTCTTTTCCGGCACTGCACCCTCGGAGTTTACGACAGTCGGCATCTGTAGCCCGTCGAACTCCATGTACTCACCGAGCTTGTAGGCCCATTCACTCGAAACGACGCCTTGCGGAAACCTGTCTCTAAACCTGTCTCTTACCTCGGGTGGAATGCTGACCGTCCGAAACACCACGATTCGGATGGGGAGATGCCTCTCGCGGTCCAGGTAGTACACGACGCGGTTGATGGTCATTGTGTCCATGGTGGCGGCGGTCTCGGGCAGCTTGGTTTCAACGATGTCCACGTCCACTCGGCCGACGCGGCCGGGACGTGTCGCCACCGGCTCGGGCTGAAGAAAGGCCGTTTCCAGCAGGTAGAAGAACTGGCCCTTTAGAATTCTGTAGACATAGTCGTCGACGATGCCCTGAGAGACCTGAGAGCGACCGTCGTTCCACCATTCCACCCGTCGCTCAACGTCGAAAATTGCCAGGTGCCCGAGCTCGCCTGGTCGGGTAACCTCGACGACTTGCCAGAACCGAGACGGGAAGACGTAGAGTTCTTGCACAGTATTGGTGAGGTCGGGACGGGGGCTGTTGGGGAAAGAAGCGTGGGTCGTCACCACGAGATTGCGAACGGCCCGAAGCCTGTCACGGCCACCTTTGGCCTGCACAGCTTGATTCCACAGCGCCTCAGCGGCGGCCTTCGTGTCAGAACCAGCGGTGGGCGGCGACGCAGCAAGAGCCGTCACAAAGAGTACAACCAGGGAAAGAGTTGGGAGCGCCTGCGACCGTTGCTGCCACATTGGCTCAATCCTTCCTTGAAAAGAGGCCCGGCAGAACTTCGAGGAACGTGTGGCCGAGGAAGCCGACGGCGTCTTGATAAGGATTGAAGCGGTCGATGTCGGCGTGAACCCGTAGCGTCCGTCCGCTGATGACGATCTGCAGGCTGCCGGGCGACCCGAAGGCTCCATCGCGAGACCTGAAATCCCACATATCAGCAGGCCCAAGGTCTTTGTAGTAGCCGTAGAAGGGTCCGGAGAGGAAGTTAGAGTCCTTCTTCAAGGCGTTGAGAACCGACCTCTGGACGCTGCCTTCGATTCCGCCCCTGGCCAGGTACACTTCGTAAAACTCTGCACCATATCCCGAACGGTTCAGCTGGTCGATCAGCCAATTAATCCTTCTCGATTTGCCCCTCAAATCCTCGATGGAATCGCTGGTGCCGTTGCCTCCTCCGCCGCCCCCGCGACATTTATCCGGGTGCTTCTCGCAGTACTTAAGCTTCGGCGTGGTGTTGTCCTCACCGTCCTCACCGTTATTGCCGTCCTCACCGTTATTGTCGTCATTACCCCCGCCCGTTGTCGTACCGCCCGGGTTGGTTGGGGGTTCGTGACCGTCCCTGTCGTCTTGCGCTTCGGCATTGATTATGTCCGCCAATGGATGGTTATCCAAAAAAGAATCCAAATCAAAGCAGAGATCAACACCAACACAAAAGGGTACTTCAATTGGGGACAACCCACTGGGATCAGACAGGTTTATTGGGTTATTCAGCGCGTAGGTGTAGCGGTTCAAGCCCTGCCCAGGGAAGGCAATGGGATCGGGCGCCGTAAATCTCCCAATCTCCGGGTCGTAGTACCTGGCGTTGAGATAGACGAGCTCGGTCTCTTCTTCTCGCTCACCGATCCACCCACGAGAGTCGTAGTGAGTGCCTGTGACGGAGTGCTGGTCGCCGAAGGGTGTGTGTTGCTGGCTGCGAACTTCGGCTCCAGCGGTGTCCGTCACCGCACGAACGGAGCCGAGGTGGTCCCGGTGCAAGATGAAGAACTCTGTTCCGACTTGTTTTCCACCGAGCAAGTACTTGGTCACGGTTCCGTCGGGAGCGATCTCGTAGTCCGAACCAACGTAGGTGGTGGTCTGGCCTCCCGAGGTCTTCTTCAGACGTGTCCCAAGCCCGTCGTAGGTGAACGCCACGTTTCCGATGGAAGAGGGCTTGCCGTCTCCGTTCCATTGGAGGAGGGTGCCGTTGCGACTCGTCATCTGGCCCGTGGCGTTGTAGGAGTAGCTTCTCGTGCCCGCTGTGGAAACAGCATGGGGCCGAGCTTCGCTCGGCGCGGGATACGTGTAGGTCCCGATTTTGGAGTTGTAGGTGATGTTGCCGATGGCGTCGTAGGTGAAGCTCTGATCGAGGGTCGACGTATCCGCGTTCGTTGCGCCCGTCAAGCGGTTGAGCTGGTCGTAGGCGTACGTCCAGCCCTCCATCGCGTGAACGCTCGTCACCGAGGAGATCATGCCGTCCGGCAAGTACGTGTAATTCAGGTCCTGGTGTACGACGGTATCTCTGGTCGTGTAGATGCGGTCGAGCCAGCCCCGTTGGTCCGAGTAGGTGTTCGTGGTCACGACGCCGTTCGCATAGGTTCGGCTTATGAGCTGTCCGGAGGCGTTGTACTGGCTGTCGGAGATGGTGCCGGTTTCCGTGAGGAGATTACCCGTGGCATCGTAGGTATAGCTGATGACCTGAGCGTCGGGATAGGTGACGGAGGTGGGAACCCCCGCCGCGTTGTAAGTCATCGAGCTCGTGTAGTTGACGGCGTCGATGCTTCGCTGCGCGCGGACAACCTGCCCCAGCGCGTTGTAGTCCTGAAGCGCCGTGCCCGCGGCGTCGGTCATCGAGGTTTGTAGCCCGACGTTAAAATACCCGCTTGTGGGCTCGTCGTAGGTGAAGCTCGTCGTCTCGGCGTTCGGTGTTCCGGCTCGCGTGGTCTTGGAGGTCAGACGACCGATGAGGTCGTAGGCGAGCTCGGTCCGCTCGGTGAGAGCGTTCACCGTGGCCACCATCTCGCCCGCATCGTTGTACTCTCGTGTCTCGATACCGGAATCGGGAGCGTTGATGCTCGTGATCTGGCCCAGTGAGTTGAAATACGTCACCAAGACATTGCCCACGTGATCCGTGACGGTGCGTGTCCGTGCACCGGGGTCGGTCGTCGTCGTGGTCGTAATGGGGCTTTCGCCGAGGTACTCGTCGAGATAGCTTGTGAGAGCGGTGTCGTTTCGCTCCGTAACGGTGATGTGCCCCTCGGGGTTCGTGGTCGTGACGCTTCGCAGCCCGTAGCTCACGGTCAAGGTCGCGGCGTCCGGAAGCGTGGCCTCGGTCTGACGATTCCGCGCATCGTATTCGAACGAAGACGTGTAGGCGGTATCGCCGGTGAATCGGGGTCGAGCTGCCGTGGCCACACCTCCACGGGCGTTGTAGGTCACCTCGTCGGACAGGATTTCCTCTCCGGCACTCGGCCCGCGTCGTTCCGAAAGATACCGGCGACCCAGCCCGTCGAAGTAGTGCCGGGACCACTGAGTGCCGGCGCCGCTCGCCGCCGCCGTCTCTACCTGCGTGTGTTGCGCGTTCGGCTCGCCAAACGAGGGGTAGGTCGTCTGGACGAAACCGCCCAGGGGGCCGTCCGTCCGAGCGTGGCGGCACAGAGCGTCATACGTGGTGGTCGTTATTTGACCGTTGGCGTCGGTAGCGGAAAGGGGCCCTTCGCATACCGGGTCCCAACTCGACGAGAACGTGTGGCCCAGCGCATTCGTTGCCGACTCTGGGAAGAGAGCGTAGGTAGCCTCGTAGGCGATGGTCGTCTCACCGCCTTTGGTGTTGACCACCTTGGTCAGGTTTCCGTAGGTGTCGTACTCGAAACACTCGCTCAGAGCGCATTGGAAGACGTAGCTATCATCCGTGTCTCGCCAGACACCCTGATTGGTGAGAAGTCCCGCGAGCGGCGCCTCGGTGTACTGGGTCGCGCCGTCGAAGTAGAAAAAGGATTCGGAGAGTTTCGTACCGGCGGTCCCGATGCCGAGGTAGGTGGCCGAACGGGCAACTCTGCTAACGACGTATTCACTGGTATTCGGGAAGTACTCCGCTACCGACGTGCTCTCGTCGCCTGTCGCATCATAGTTTCCGTAGCTTTTGGTTGTGACGCGATTGCCGTATGTATCGTAATCGTATTCCTGATACGTTCGCTCGCCCGTCGTGCAGGGCCAGGAGCCGCACTCCGTGCCAGAGTCGTCGTAGACGTAGTTCCATCGAGCGGTCACACGAGCCGTGTAGGGTTCTGTCTCGCCATCCCCGGCTGTCTGCAACTCGTTGTCCATGCTACTCAAGAGATTCCCGTTCCCGTCGCGACTTTCCCGCCGGTCAACGGAGCCAGCCGAGGCGACGTCTTGATGAAACCACGTCTCGGTGTATGGGCCGAAGGATTCAGTTGATAACTTGGGCAGTGTTATCTTCGAGCTCCTGAACCCGAGCCATCGTCGCTCGTTCGCATCGTAGAGACCACCCGCGTAGGAGTACGTCATCGTTGCGGACCAAGTTCGGCCGTCAGAGAGCGTTACCGACGAGACCGTCGGCCCACCGGGATTCCGAGGATGGGTCGAGGAGCTCGAGGTGAAGACGCCGGCTTTGTCTTGCGAGACGACGGTGGGAGGCGTGGCGACGGTGGTGGACCACTGGGTGCCCGGCACGTAGGCCACGGTGGTCGTTCCGCCCAACGAGCTCTGGATATCCGTTAGCAGATCCGTCTTTCCGACGACACTTCCCGACACGGCGACGGTGGCGTCGGTGTTGGTAAGGCAAGAAATATCCGTCTTGCTGTCTCCGTTGAAATCACCAGCAACGACGTTGTTGGTGCCACAGAAGTTCGCGTGCCACTGTGAAAGGGGGGTGAGTCCGGGTGTAAGAAGGTTGGTGAATCCGGAGGTCCCGTCCGACAAACCGACGAAAACCCGTTGATTGTCAGAGTAATAATGGCACCAGACATCGGTCCGAGCATCCCCGTTCACATCGCCAGTGCTCAGCCGGCTGCAGCCCACTGGGACGGACCATTCGCCGGTGCTGAAATCCGACCCGGTCGAGAGTCCGACGTAGATTTTCCAGGTGGCGCCTTGTCCCTTGTTGTCGTAGCAATAGGTATCGGTCTTGCCGTCGCCGTTGAAATCGCCGAGGCCGCGCTGATCGTTGCCGCCGCAAGCGACACCGGTCCATTTACCGCCGTGAGTAAAGCCGTTCGTTCCGTTCGAGAAGGCGATCCAGGGACCGCCAGGCAAGCCGTAGAGGCCGCGGCACAAGAGGTCCGTGTTGCCGTCGCCGTCGAAGTCACCCGGCATGAAGACTTTCTGCGATACACCCCAGTTCACGCCCCAACTCGTGCCCCCGTTGTAGCGGCACCAGTTACTCATCCAAATGCCACTGAAGTTGAACGAGTCTCCGTCCGACAGCCACATCTCCACGTTCGCCGCGGTGGTGTGGCATGCTAGGTCCGTCTTCCCGTCCGAGTTGAAGTCTCCGGCAATGACCTGGCCTTGATCCACCCGGCAGAAGCCCCCGGGGGCCCACACGTTGACGGACAGGCTGTTGCCCATCGACAGGGCGACGGAGTCGACCTGGTAGTTCGTCTTGCACAAGAAATCCGTCTGGCCGTTGCCATCGAAGTCACCCGTCGATAGGTGTTCTCCGGTGCCGCCGCAGAAATACCCCCAGTTCGTGACGTCGAAACTCGAGCCATCGGAGAGACCGATATCGAGCCGGCCGTTCGACCACACTTTGTGGCAGTAGATGTCCTGAAGGCCATCCCCGTTGAAGTCGCCCGTCCCCTTGGCTCCGAAATTGCACGCCGTTGCCCAACTGGCATCACCCGTGAAGCTGTGGTCCGACGCGTCGGTGAGGTAGGAAAAGATGTCTTTGGGAAGGCTCGTGCCTCCACTGATGACGCCGTTCGCGCCGATGACGACGTCTTTTCCGTACCTCTGAACGGAGTCGAGACGGGAGCGACCCGTGCTCGAGCTGGTCGAGTACTGAAGGTCATAGGCGCGGATGGGAGTGCCGTCGTCGAGACCGACTTTGATGGAGCGGACGAGCTGCCGCGTTTCACCGAGAGACGCTCCGGTAGCGAAGGAGAGCGAGTCGGTTCGATCGCTCCGATAGAAAATCTTCACCTGGTAGCCGTTGTAGTTGACTTCGCTTGGGTACCAATTCTTCCCAGCGTCGTCCCACCAGGTGTAACTGACGGTATTACTGAGCGTGTCCGTCACGCTCGTCAAACCCCAGCGGTAGGTCAGGCTGGAGAGCGTCCAAATCGGTGTGAATGTGCTGCGTTTTCCATTCCGGGCATCGACCGTCCACTCATCCGCGATGTCATCGTAGATGATCCGCTGGTAGTTCTCATGCTCGGTGAAGTGCGTGCCTCCGTCGAGACAGCCCGGAGATGAGCTCGCGCCGCACGGATGGAGCTCTTGTCCCCCGAGTCGAAAAGAGTCCGTTGCGTTGTACAGCGGAGCTCCCCCGTCCGCGCCCTGGCGCTCGATGCTCGAAAAGCCGGCAAACGCCCAGCCTACACCGACGACCCCGTTTCCGCGCGACGAGCTGTAGACGAGCGAGAGACTCGGCTCGAGACCTCGGTGCGAGGGTACCTGGATCGGCACGGACGTGGAGAACGCTCCCGTGTTGCCGTTGACTTGCCCTGACACGACATCGGGGCCCGCTAGCGTGAACAGGACGCTAAGCGAAACGAAGACAAGCGTTGTTAGAGAGTGGAACCGCATGAGCTAACCCTCAAAAGGTATGGAAATGAAGTAAAGGCGGAGCAACCTTCCGCGTCGTCAAACACGGCCTGGAAGGCCTACGGAAGGAAACGGCCACGTGAAGGCGAGTACCACAACAGATAGGAGCTCGTCAAGGCTACCCCGGGAGCCGATGGAGAAGTGGGCTCACCTCGAGCTCCAGGATTGGCTCCAGGCTCTGATGGCGGCTGAAGTCACGGAGCCTTTTAGGGCGCGACAAGTCCGAGCGACGAAAGCCCGTGGATACGAGTTCGGATTGTGGAGGAGAGGTTAGTCCTCGGCTACTCCTCGTATTCCCCAACGAATAGAGTCGTTGGGGCGGCGCACTGCACCCCTCTAACGGCTCAAGACGTCGGCAAGGTTCTCGCCTTCCACCGGACTTCGCCGATGACCTCGGTATCTTGGGGCCACGACACAGGCGACCAGTCAGGGTGATCGCTCACGAGCAGCCAGTTGCCGTCGGCGTCCTTTCCCGCCCGCTTGGCAATCAGCCCCTCTCCCTCTCCGTGGCGCGCATCTCGTCCTTCACCATCGTCGCCCGACAAGGCGTAGATATTCGCGCATGGTTAAGCCACGCCTTGCCGCCTCTCCTTGCGTTTGCGCGGACACTTCGTGTTGGGGTCCGTGATCCTTCGATGAGTTGCACCCTCCGCACGCGAGCTGGACGTTATCTAGAGTGTGGGTCCCGCCGCGCGAGAAGGGAACAATGTGATCCAAGGTCGGCGAGTCGGGCTGCTCTTTTCCTTTCGCTCTCGGCGGCGTGTGCCGTCCGCAAATAGCGCATCGCCATCCAGCGGCCTCGAACACGGCAATCTTGTCGATGGTGTTGGTGGCCGCTTTCAAAATCCGCTTGCGGCGCTTCTGCCGCATTCTCCTAGATCCAGGACGGCGCTTTTTCCGTTCTCGCTTTCTTTGCTGCATCCCGCGATAGCCAGCGGGGTCGCCGTACTCGAACTCGCGCCGACTCATCTCCTTGGTGCGCCATTCCATGAAAGCGCCGTATGAGTCAACGTAGTGAAGCGCCGGATTCATCTGGCTCCTTTACGTCATGGGAGCAACGTGCTCGAACGCGGCGCCGCCGTTGCGCCAGTTCAACGCTTGCTCCACCGTGGCACACTCTTTGACCACGGCTTCAAGGTGCCAGACACCGATACTGGGATTGCGCATCTTGAGATACGGCCACTTCCCGGTCCGTCCACCGAGGTCCACGGCCAGCAACTCGTAGTCCCCGCGCCGATCCAGCACTTCCGCGCCGAGCTCCGTCGCGATGCGCTCGATACCCACCTTGCGGACGAATTCCCGCCTTGTCTCGGCGTTCTCGAGCTCGGCGAACTTCCGGGCGTCGAGATCGGTTGGTGGGGTTTCCACCAGCCACTCGGGAACACGGACGCCATTCAGAGCATAGATGGACCAGCCGTCGGGATAGTGGACCGCCGGGCCATCGGTGCAATGGAGACGCCCTTCCGCGTTCAGCTGAACAACGTCATGCCGCTCGGACACCCAGCAAATGTTGCGGTGGGGGAGCGCCCAACCCGCGCTTTTCGCCAGCTCGAACAGGCCGACAAGGGGTTCCGTCTGTTCGACCAGGCCGCAGACTTCTCGGAAGTACGCATAGAAAGAAACCCAGCCCGCGTCGTGCTGCCCGTAAGTTGAGCCCCAGACCGAGGCCCCGACCGAGTCCCCGACCGAGTCCCCGACCGAGCCCCAGACCGAGACCCTGACCGAGGCCCAGACCGAGCCCCAGACCGAGTCCCTAACCGAGTCCCAGACCGAGTCCCTGACCGAGTCCCAGACCGAGTCCCTGACCGAGTCCCAGACCGAGCCCCAGACCGAGGCCCCGACCGAGCCCAAGACCGAACCCGCAACTGGGTTCACGGCCTTGCTTCTGGCAAGCGCGTTTCCCAGCGGCGAGCCGCAGAAAATGATCCTTGGCTCAGTCAAGCCCGCGCTCGCGTACATCGCACGAACCGCCAGCCTCGCTCGCTCCCGGTCCATTGGCTCGGTACACAGGCCGATTTTCGTCCACCGCTCCGCGTATTCCGCAAGCCGGGCCGTCTGCGCTTCCGTGAGGCGCTCGATACGAGCCGTCAATCCATCACCTCGCGGATCTCCTCGGTGAACGGGTCCACTTCGCGCACAATGCCGACCCGGTAGACACCGGGGGCGATCGTCTGAGCGTGGTGCTCTTCGTGACGAAGCTCGGCAGCCTCGCTCACGTTCACCCATACGACCCCGTTGTCGTCTTCGCGCAGCTCGACGCCCGGGACCTCGAGCACGTGGGCGTGTCCCGTTGCCTCGCCTTCCGCCACTACCCATCCCCGCGCTTTCGGCTTGAGCTTTTTGGTGTGGCTCGGCAGGGACTCCCGCCGCTTCAGAAGTACATCGCCTTGCTGGTACATTCGTTCCATTTCTGTCCCTCACTTTCTTTGAAAAAAACACCTGCCCTAATAGGAACCTCTACCGGAATTCCTCCGCCGTTCGCCCGAGACTCTCCAAGTAGCTCTCGACCGTCCTCGCCGACTGCTCGAACCGGATGGACACGCCGGCGAACATCCCGAGCACGAACACAAAGAGCCCGGCCAGGATGACGGTCGACAGCTCGATGCGGACGGTCTTCACGGCGACACCTCCTCCGCATCGATTACGTCTTCCGCTTCCGCTTCCTCTTGCTCTTGGGGCGCACCGGCCGTGAGCATGGGCGGTCCCTGAGCGAAAGGCAGCTCGCCCGCCTGGAAGCGCTCGAAAACCGTAGCGCCGTTTTCAGTGACGATGTGCGCGAAAAACTCTTCGTCGAACTCGACCACGCCGCGTGCGACGCCCTCGAGCTTGCCTTTCACCAGTAAGAGGAGCGCACGCCACGTCGACCGTGTCTCTTGCTCGACCTCGCGCTGTACCCGAGCGTAGCCGTGTCGGTCCAATTTCGACGGTAGCTTGACGAAAAAACGAACTGTTCGGGGCGGCTTGTCGATGGAGAAGACGACCTGCACCTGGTCGTCGCCTTCGAGGATGCCGAAACGACTCGCGCCGTACTTCTGCCGGACGAGCTGTTCGAGATGGACCTTCGTGCGTGACACGGGGACGTCGGTCTTCAGGGCGAATTGGCCTTGTCGGCTGCTCACTTCATGACCTCGTTTTTTTCTTTAGCTCACCCGTTCTCACCGTCATCTCCGAGCTCATCCGACTCGCCCGGCTCTGATTCCGTTTCGGTGCTCGGCTCAGCATCAGACGACTTGGAGTCCTCCTCGATTCGGTCGAGGACTTCGTCGATTTCCATCTGACGGTCCTCCTCCGTGAGTGGGCGGGTTTCGACGATTTCTCCGGTGTCGAGTCTCACGATCTCCACGCACGAGATCTCCACGCACGAGTTGTCCGAGGCGAATCGGGCCTCCACGAGTACGCTCTGGACGGCCTCGCCCTTGCGAACCTCGAAAGCCAGCTTTTTCAGCCGCCCCCGTATCTCTACCAGGCCCTCTTTCATCTCTTTGAGCTTCCCCCGCGCCTCGTCCTTCACCTCGTCGATCTCAAGCTCGACGCGGGCGGCGAGGAGAGCGCTGGCGGCCATCTCCTGGCCATGCTCTGCAACTTGCTCGCTATCGAGCTTCACCGGTATCTGTTTTTCGTATTGCTTACCCATAGGTCCTCCTTCCGTATTCGGCTAGTAAAAGTGCTTCGGCCATGCCGTCGTCATCCTTCCGCGAGCGTTCGGTACGCTTTAGGCTCGCGTTAGGAAACAACCGCTTGGCGGCGACGATCGACTTTTGCTTCGTGTCCGCGCCCGTGGTTCCCGCGTGCATGACTTTCTGCCACGTTCTAGGGCGAACGCTTTGGTGCGCGATACGTAGAGCCGTCAGCATCCAGAGCCAGCCTTCCGAGATGCCACGGTTGTATTGCGCCAGCGAGCCCGCTTTCACGTTAGGCGGGAGCGGACCCGACTGTTCCACCGTGACGAACAGCGCGGCGAGCGGGCCTTGCTCGAAAAGCCACTCACGGAGCGCGGGCAGGTCGTACTGGTTCTTACCTTTCGCTGACGGAACCAGCGGGACGGGCCACGCGCCGCAATCCAATCCCTGGCTGCCGATGCCGGTGGAGACGGTTCGAATCGACGCGAGCGCGCCCTTCAAGCCGGGGTCAATCCCGATGAAAATCAAAACGGGATCTCCTCCTGCGGCTCTTCTTGCATCGTTGGCTCCTCCTGGGCCGGTGTTCGCTCGGGCCTATCGCTCGTACACGCACGGCCCGCCTTACGCTCCGACTCCAGCCACAGCGCTTTCGACTTCCCGTAGGCGCACGAGCACGGGCGCATGCACGTCGCACCCGCCCAGTAGGAACGTTCCGCGTAGACAGAGCGGACGAGGCCGAGCCCTCCGCACGCCCGGCACTCTCCCTGCTCCAGCGCTTGACCGAACCGCCAGCTCTCGACCTTGCGGACCTCAGCCAGGATATCCACCGGAAGCGGCCAACTTTTCTCCGTGGTGTCTTTTGCGTACCATTTCACCGCCTGCTCTAGATTAGAGTCGGAGACGTCCCCGAAGGCGTCGTTCCATGCCTTTTCCGTCTCGCGTTGCGGTAGCGTCGAGCGGCCCAGCGCACCTCGCAGGTATCCGATGGCATTGCTGACGGCTTCTTCGCTGGCCATCACGTCTCCTTCCGGATGCGTCTTCCCTCGGCATCGACAAGCCCCTTCTCGCGGTTGATGCGATCTCGTTCCCGCGCCTCTTCGAGCCGTCGAGCGTCGTCCTCGCGCTGCATTTGCTCGAACGGCTTCGCGCCGCCGACTTCGCCTCCGCCTTTCGGCCGGTGACGATTCGCGTGCTTCGCCTTTCGCTCGTCTTTCGGAAACAGGCGGTGTAGCAGCCATCGCTGCGCGGTCAAGCGTTTTCGCTCTGATGGCGCGCACGTGCTGTGCCAGTTCGAAAGCCGCCGGAGGTCGTCTTGCCAGGTTTCACCACTCCGCTCGAGCTGCGCCGTTCTCTCTGGGAACCGTTTCGCCAGCTCAACGTCAATTTCCGCTACCCAAGCGAGCGAATCGTCCGGTTCAAACCACACGAGATCCGATGGCTCTTTTGCGTCGCGGGGGTGTTTGCCGATGGGGGCGGAGCCCGCATCGGAATCGCCTCTCTGAGTTACTGGAACACTCAGGAGTTTCTTAGAAAGCTTGTTCTCTTTGTTAGTTATGGGGAGTAATTGGGGAGTAATGGGGGAATCGTAATGGGGGCCAGACGTGGAATCTGATAGGGGAGGGTTTCCGGTGACGCTCTGATAAGCGTCGTAGTTCAAAACACTTAATAATGTATAGCCATTGGGACCGGCCTTGGTCGTTTGGATGAGGAGCATGCGGGCACGTTCGAGACCACGCAAAAACCCGCGAATCGTCTTCCGATCCCACTGCCAGAGCTCGGCAAGCCTCGCTTGGGAGGTCAGGATCTGTCCTCTTTCGATGACAAGCACCGCGCTCGAACGTTTCAGTTGCACCGTGTGACGCTTGTACGCCACGGACAGAAGCAGGTCGACCCATGCCTGGCCGGGAGTAAACCGCTCCCTGTACCAGAGCGGATTCTGCTGGATGCGGCGGTGGAGACAGATCCATCCTTCCGGCAAAAACACGCGCGTTTCCTCCTTTCGGCCGGGGTGCGACACCACGATGGCGCTCACGGGCCCATCGCCTCCCGAATCGACTCCAAGGCGTCGTGCCCGAGAGCGCTAAGCCGGTACTCGTTGACCTTTCGGAAGTTGGCCTCCGCGTGAAACGTCGTCCGTCGCGCACCCGTCGGCTCGAACCACGGCGAGGCCTGGAACAGCGACCCGGGCCAGTTGAGAGCCCATGAGAGATGGATCCCCCGCTCCTCCAAGTACTCGCGCACGTGCGAGACGGTACAGACCCCGTACCGCCCGAGAACCCTCAGCGCGGCCCAACGCGCGATCTTGATCTCTTCGCGGCATTTTTCGGCGGCCAGCGCCTTAAGACGTTTCTTTTCCGCTTCCGCGTCTTCGGCTTTCGCCTTCCACGACGCGACCCGGCACACGTCGGAGCAATACTTCTGTTTACGCTTTGGGCGACCTAGACGGCGTATAAGCCTTCCGCAATAGCCACAGGGCGCAGATGCCGTCTCGCCTGTCAAAGACCCCTGAGAAGCCAAAGGTACGCGTACTACAGGCTGTTCTGTCGAGGTCTCGCCCGAGAAATCGAGCCTTCGCTGTATCGTCATCGCCACCACCACATCCAGACGACGATAAGCAGCGTTGCCCAGCCCACCACGTTCAGCGTCAAAACAAAGACGCCGAAGCTGTCGAGGGTCCGGCGATCGTCGCGTGTCCTCACTGGCTCTCACTCACCCCATCAAAGAGATCGGTGGCACCCATTCGCCTTTCAGTCGGGAACGTAGCCGTCGCCGTAGCCGTCGCCGTAGCCGTCGCCGTCGCCGTAGCCGTAGCCGTAGCCGTAGCCGTCGCCGTAGCCGTAGCCGTCGCCTTTAGCCGTGCTGATATCGGAGAGCCTGAGCTTGCCGAAGATCAAAGACTCCAGCGGCTCGATCTTGGCTTCCAACTGCCGTGCGAGATACGGTGCGTTTTGCTCCACCCACATCAAATCGTCCTGCTTGACCGCAACCAACGGCATACCGACCGTGTAGCGGGAGAGGCGCTCCGCGCAGGCTCCATGGAACCGCGCCTGCTCTAGCATCTCTTGGGTGATCGTGGGCTCTTCTAGCTCCACGGTGCCGACTCCCAACACTTCACCGCTTCGTCACTGACCCGCAGGACCGCCGTCACGCCGTGCAGGCGCATACTCTCCACGCTCGGCCCTACCCGACTTCCGGGCATTGGCCCCATCGATGCGAGACCCATGAAACCTTTCGTGTCTTCGGACCAGTAAAGGACATTCCGTGCTTTCGTCAGCGTGACGATCTCCCCTGCTGATTCGGAGGAGTCGAAATATCCAAAGAACACGCCGCGATGCTCGGTGGTGACAAGAATCGGAGTATCTTTTTCTGCTATTGACATTCGTTTTTCTCCTTTCTTTATTTACTCGTTGGGTTCAATGGGTGCCGGAAAGGAGAGAATCCCGTCGCTCATCGTGGCGTCAATCCTTCCCGTGCTGACCGTCGGCAATCCGTAAAACTTGATGAATGCCGTCGCGGCGACAACATAAGCCTTGCTCTTGGGAACACAGACGGGATACGTGCGCGGCCCCGGCTCCGTCCGGCGTATGCCGACTGTGTGGGACTCTCGATCAAAGAGAAGCTCCACGTGTACCGAGTCGTCACCATTGGTCAACGCTTCGTAAGCTGCTCGGTTCATGGTGATCATTCTTCCCATCACAAGCGAGCAGGCTGGATACATTCCGCCCTTGTAGCCCCTGAAGCCCCTGTGGCGCTTCCCTTCGAACACCTCGAAAGCCATTTACCCCCTCCTCTGTTTTCCTTTTGCGTTTCGTTTCATGCGGACACCTCGGCTTCGTTAGGCGACGGGATGACGACGCCGTGCTCGACCCCGAGCCGGATACACGAATCGACGTAAGCGGCGAACTGGGCAGTGCCGCAATCGGGTGTGCGCTTCCGTCTCGGCGAGTCCGTGATAGGGCAGTCGTCGACGATGCGCAGGAACTTCATCGCCAAGACCTCGTGCATCTCTTCTTTCTCGTAGCCGAATTCCTCGGCGAGCAACGCAACAACGACGCCCCAGTAGTACCGATTGGCTTGATTGGAGCGCTGCGTCCGTACGCGCCGGACGACGACTTCGACAGGCTTGCTCTTGAACCTCGCCAAGTGGCGTTGAAACGTCAGTGGCGAGTCGAGCCGCAAGCTCCCGGCTTCCGTCACGGTGGCGGTGAAGATCGGTGTCATCGCGATCGCGTCTCCTTGTCCATGAAACGCCACTGCCAGATACGCCGCGCCGCACGGAAGACCTCCACGAGCGCGCGGCACCGAGACGGCGGAATCGGCCGCGCCTCGAGCTTGTCTTTGAGTGTCTTGGGCAGCCGGAGAATCAGCCCCCAGGCGTTTTCATCGAGCAGGCCGCGCTCGATCGCCATGTGGCGGTAGGTGGCCACCTGGATGTCGTGCTCGGGATACAAGGCTTTTGAGCTCTTCCAATCCGTGACTGCGGCAACGCGGCGCTTCTTCGGCACGAGCACGTAGATATCAAGCTCACAGCAGATCGCATCCGTCGAGCCCGCCGCGTCAAGCTCCTCGCTATACAGACGCTCCTCGGCGTGTGTCGCCTTGAGCTGAACTTCCCGGCGCCAGTCTTCAAACGCGGCGACAGCCCAGCGCGCCGGCTCCGATGTCTCGGGCTCGTCGCCGCGAGGCAGACCGAGCTCGCCAAGAAGACGCCACTCGATATACCCATGCGCTTCGTTCCCGACGCTGATAGCGTCTTGCGAGACGCGCTTGTGGGCTTTCGTCGTTGGGAGAGCAAGGTCGAGGCGGCTGCGGAACTCATCCGCGCTCACCGCCTCGCCGTTCAAGCTCCCGTATACGGTGTTGGCTGTCTCAACGCACAGCTCGCGCTCTACGTTCGCGGCCCAAGGAATCAGCTTGGGCTTGCTCAGCACGCCGAGCACGTTCGTCACCGACGGCATCTTGCGTCCGGTGCTCGGGTGCTCGTAGTGCCGGCCTTTGCCCGGCACCTCAAGCCGCCTGAGCTCAGCCATACGCCTCTTCCTCCGCCCGTGCAGCCTCAAGGAGAAGATCAACAACCTCCCGCTTTTTCCGGAACGGGTTGTCGTTCCAGCCTCCGAGGTCGCTCCAGGCTCCGAGGTCTTCCTCTTCGGCGAGATCGATCTCGCCACGATTTTTGAGGAAGTCGCGCAGTACGGCGAGGGAGTATAAGAAATAGCCATCGCTAAAACCTTCTCCTTTGGCAACGACGGCGTTGACCGCTCCAATGATGCAGAACGAGGCGGCGTCGGGGTCGTCGAACAAGGTTCTAGTACCATCGGCCAAGCGAGCGGCCGTGCCTTGCGTCCAACCTTTGTCCACGAGGTCGGCGGCCCTCCTCAGAACGTCGTGAGTTTTCATCTCAGCCATCCGCCCCCGGCTCCTCTTTGCCGGAGTCCTTTTCGGGCTCCGTGGCGAGGTCCATTGCGGGATCCCATTGCTCGACCAGGCCGCGCACCCGCCCGAAGTCTTTCGCCGGAATCTCCGCGGTTGACTCGAGGCTGAGGGACGCGAGCACGTCTCGCATGATTTGACCTCGGGTGGAGCCCGTCTCTTCGGCGCGCGCCAGCGCGTACTCCCACAGTTGTTTGCCCTGGTCTCCCGTGATGGTGCTCGGCCCTGTCGGTTTCGCGGTGCGGCCAGACGCTCCACCGTTTCGCGTGTTGGGATGGCCGCCTCTACCGGTGCCGATGTCCATATCCTCCACGTCTTGGGTGAAGCTGTCGCTCGCAGCGGTTGCCGTCAGAGTGGCGTCCACGAAGGCCCGCTTCTTCGCCATCTTGAGCACGGTGTTGTAGGTGTCAGCGATGTCGGGGTTCTCCTTGCGCCCCACTTCCTGGCCGACAATGCGGTGGTCGCCAGCGGCGAAATTCTCACCGCAGCCTCCGATCTTGGCGAAGCAATACCAGCCCTTGTCGCCGGTCTTGCTCCGCTTGATAAAGTCACCGCTGCATTTGGGACACAGCCGCTCGGCCTTCCGCCAGCGGTACTTCGATTCCATCGTCGAGCAAAGCCCGACGCCTTCGCCGACGTGGACGCCCGAGTTCTCGAGCTCGCAACAGACGGTGTACTCGCGATGGTCGCCCGGAAGGTCGATGCGCTTGA
Organism: Candidatus Marinacidobacterales bacterium; assembly: GCA_965247365.1. Taxonomy (GTDB): domain Bacteria; phylum Acidobacteriota; class Vicinamibacteria; order Marinacidobacterales; family SMYC01; genus CBDFHB01. The sequence goes on along the minus strand of CBDFHB010000002.1, from coordinate 4,145,702 downwards.
CGTGAAAGCGCGGCACGAGCCGGAACATGAAGCACAGCTTTTGCGCGCCCGGCTGGAGAAGCGTCGGCTTCGGCTTGCTCTTGCCCGTGTTCGTGCCGGGGATGACGCCGTAGTGCTCGTCCTCGGTGAGCGCGCTCTTCATGAGCTGCTGAACCTTTTCCATTTGGGCAACGACTTCTTCGACGCTGCGCTCTTCGCTTTGTCGCGCTAGAGCGGTTGGAGCGGCGAGCTTGGGATCGTCGTTTATGTCTACGACTTCCATATCTCTAGCTTCGGGGGTACTCATCGGTCAGCTCTCCTTTCATTTTCGGTAGTGGTGGTGAGCTCTTCGACCGTCAGAGGCTCGGCGCAGCCGCAATGCTCGTCGCACGCCGCGCACGTGACGCAGAACACCGGAGCCGAACAGCTATCCGTCGAGTGAGGGTCGGGAGACATCATTTGCTGGCAACCTTTTTCCATCTCCTGTTTCAATTCGGCGAGCGCCCGCTTGCTCAGGGCCGGAGCCTTGAATTGCACCTCGCCGGTTATCTCCGACTTGATAGCTGGGCGGATCCGGTCGATGAAGACGTCGAGTATGTCGAGCCGCAGATCCACGGCGTGTTGGGCCTTGTAGCAGTGGGCCTCGCTGTGTGCTCGGGCCAAGTAACCCGTTTTGTGCTCGTAGCTCCAATCGCAGCCGGAGGCGCGACAGAGGGCCTTGTACCGTGGCTGTCCGTCGCCCTCGTCCAGAAGGTTCTTGACGGTGGGTTCGTTCGTGCTTAGAATGGACACGGTTTTCTCCTTTCTTTCATTGCTTGGTTAGTTGGGAGACAGAGAGTCGGGTTCGCGCCCGGCTCTTTCCTTTTCTGAGCCCTTCTTCGGCTCGGCAGTCCCTGAGCTTTGGCCGAACGCTTCCCCTCTCGCGCCGCCCGGCACTTCGCGCAGCCGCACTTTTTGAAGATCACGAGGCGACCTCCCTGACGGCTAGATTGGTGGCGGAGCCCGGATTCGAACCGGGGACCTCCGGGTGTATGAGCCCCGGCGAGCTAGCCGCTGCTCCACTCCGCTTTTGAAGATCGGCGAGCCGGCCTCCTTCAAGCGCACTTGCCCGCTCGTGTGCCGCTCGGTGCGTCTTGGAGACGCACTTATCGAAAACTGTTTTGGGTGAAAAAGTACCGTTTAGAAAAGTGTGTCCGGAATGTGCATGTTCTGAAGGGCCGAAAACCCAAGGAAAATGCAAATTCCGGAGTGTGTCAAAACAAGCACCTACAACAATCTGATTCCAAAGAAGTAATACGCGCGATTCAAGAAAAAGCCAATATCTACTACATCGACGGTGAGAAACACATCCGTGAGGAGCAGGATCTCGGCATGATCGAGACGGTCACGTCATGGAGCGGTGACCAGCTCGTCATCTCCTCCAAGGGCAAAGAGGTGGGCAGCGCCGTCGAGACCTTGGCGATGGTGGGCAGACAGCTCGTCATCTCGATTACGATCAAGGCGAAGAACTTCCCGAACGAGATCGTCGCTCGCTTCTACTACAATCGAACGGATTGATCGGACCGCCAACACGGTGCGGAGCTCGGGAAGTCGTCGTGCCGCCAGGCAAGCACGACGCTCGGCCTCAGTGTCGTGATGTGCAACGAGCCAACCTCGAAGCTCGCGCATCATAGACTGAGATCGAGGGCCTTCGCGTAGCGCTCCAGAGCGTGCCGCACCGCCTTGCGATGAGCGGACTTGGCGCCGGGCTCGTGATGCGTAGCGACGACGTCTAGCCGTCCCCGTTTCTTGTCCGCCTTGAGATCGCAGCGTCCCACTAGAGTGTCGCCCGCTAGGACCGGCAGGCAGTAATAGCCGTATTTACGTTCATGCGCAGGCTTGAAGACTTCTAGGATCGGATCGAAGTCGAACAGTGCCCGTGCCCGCTCGCGATCCCAGAGAATCGGATCGAAGGGGGAGAGCAGGACGCCTTCGTCGGCCCGTGGCCGCACGCGCCGCAAACGCGCCGCGAGCTCCAGGTCTTCTGGACGAACCCAGCCGGTACGCTCCTTGCGGGCGGCGGTCACGACGGCGCAGGAGACGACCTCTCCCCGATCCTCGAGGTCGCGCAGACAGGTCGCGATCTGCTGTCGACGACCCCTGAGTCGCCACGTGTCGGCGAGAGTGCGCGTCTCCGCCCAACCGTGTCCCTCCAATGCTTTGAGGAGCAGGGTTTCGATGGCTTCCCGCTCCGGAACCTTCGATTGGCGTGAGACTGCGGGGATAACGCGCTCCGCGAGATCGAAGTAGCGATGGAACAGACGGCGCTCTCGTATCGCGACATCTCCGGCCGTCCAGAGACAACGTAGAAGCTGTCGCGTGAGATTGGCCCCCCAGTCGTTTCGGGGCGAGTCGTCACGGAAGTCTTTGGAGCGAAGCGGTCCCTCCTCGCGGATTCTCCCCAATATCGCGTTCGCCTGGCGTCGGTTGTCACGAACGACGGTGCCCCACCACGGGTCCCGGAGCCGATACTCCTCCCGGCGAAAACCGAAAACCGGATAGAGCTCGATGGGAATCCAGCTCGCCTCGTGCGCCCAATACTCGAAGATGGGAGCGCCTCCGGTCAGGAGCGATTCAACGAGCTTGGGATCGAGGCCGGGGAGGCGCGAAAGTAGAACGAGCGCGTGGCTCCTGGCGCCGGCGGCCGAGATCGTGTCGAGCTGGAGATAGCCGAAGCGTTGGATCACGCGGTGGCACCCGCGGCGCTGAGCGGCCGAGCCTCTTCCAGCTCGTCTCGGGAGACTTGTCCAGTCGGGCTTCAACAGGCCGGCTCGCGCGAGGGCGAGCCGACGGGCATCGGCGGACGTCAGCGTCTCGGGGGTCTTCATCTTGGTGTTGGCTATATTACTTGACGCGTCGGTTACACTGTCCTCTTCCACTTGAACGGAGGAGGTATATTATGGCTATCCGACTCGGGGACACGGCCCCGGATTTCGAGGTCGAAACGACCGAGGGCAAGATCAAGTTTCACGACTGGATGGGGGACGGTTGGGCGATTCTGTTCTCGCATCCAAAGGACTTCACACCCGTCTGTACGACGGAGCTCGGCGCGGTGGCCAAGCTCAAGGGTGAGTTCGAGAAACGGCACGTGAAAGTCATCGGCCTGAGCGTCGACAAGGTCGGGGATCACGAGAAGTGGGCCAAAGACATCGCAGAGACCCAGGGCACCGCTCTCAACTTCCCGCTCATCGACGATCACGACCGCAAAGTTTCCGACCGCTACGACATGATCCACCCGAATGCGGACAACACTCAGACCGTGCGATCCGTGTTCGTCGTTGGACCCGACAAGAAGGTCAAGCTCACCATTACCTATCCGGCGAGCACCGGCCGCAACTTCGACGAGATCCTGCGGGTCGTCGACTCACTCCAGCTCACCGCGGATTATCAGGTTGCGACACCCGTGAACTGGAAGGACGGCGAAGACGTCATCATCGTCCCGGCGGTGAGCAACGAAGAGGCGAAGAGCAAGTTTCCGAAGGGATTCAAAGAGATCAAGCCCTATCTGCGGGTAACGCCGCAGCCGAATCGATAGCTAGTCGCTTTTCACGAGGGGGGAGGGAGACCTCACGATTGTCCAAAGCGAGGCCCAAACCGGTGGATTACGCAAGTTATCTCTGATGGCCAAACCTGAGCTTATCCCTCATTTAAGCTACGAGGAGCTCCCCGTCGAGGAGATGCGACGTCGAGCGTCCGAGCTCTACACGCAGCTGAAGCGCCGTCGTACGGTACGGGATTTCTCCGATCGGCTGGTTCCGCGGGAAGTCATCGAGGACTGTCTTCGCACGGCCGGGACGGCACCCAGTGGCGCGAACCAACAACCGTGGCACTTCGCCGTCGTCTCTGAGCCGGAAATCAAGAAGAAAATCCGCGAGGGCGCGGAGGAGGAAGAACGCGAGTTCTACAGTGGCGGGGCGCCGAATGACTGGCTCGAGGCTCTCTCGCATCTCGGGACGGACGAGCACAAACCCTTTCTCGAGGTCGCCCCCTATCTGATCGTCGTCTTCGCTCAGAGCCACGGTCTTCGCTCCGACGGAAGCACGTTCAAGCATTACTACGTGACGGAGTCCGTCGGTCTCGCGACCGGAATGCTCATCGCGGCCATCCACAACGCGGGGCTCGTGTCTCTGACCCACACCCCGAGCCCGATGGGGTTTCTGAACGAGGTCCTCGATCGACCGAAGCGCGAGAGGCCGTTTCTGATCCTGGTCGCCGGCTACCCCGCAGACGACGTGAAGGTCCCCAGGATCACGAAGAAGAGCCTGGACGAGATCGCTTCGTTTCACTGATCGCACGCTATGGCCTGGATCCGCGTCATCGACGAAGACGAAGCCTCGGGTCGTTTGAAACAGCTCTACGACAAGTACGAGGAGCCCTCGGGCGGTGTCGACAACATCCTCAAGATTCACAGCCTCAATCCGCCTTCGCTTCAGGCCCACTTCGACCTTTACGCCACCGTTATGCGAGGCAAGTCCGACTTGAGCCTCGCCCAGCGGGAGATGATCGCAGTCGTCTCTTCCTCGGCCAACAAGTGCCACTACTGAATGAAGCACCACGGGGCGGGACTCCGTAGGCTGACCGGTGACGAGGTGCTCGTTGCGAAGTTGCTCGAGAACTGGCGAGAGGCCGAGCTTTCCGAGGCCGACCGTGCGATGCTCGACTACGTGGAGAAGCTCACGCTGACGCCCTGGAAGATGGTGAGAGACGACGTTGAGGCGCTGCGTGCCGCCGGCTTCGGCGACGCCGCGGTTCTAGACATCAACCAGGTTACCGGTTACTACGCTTTCGTGAACCGGCTGGCGCAGGGGCTCGGCGTCGAGCTAGAGCCCTTCCACCGGGACGAAGGTTAGCTGACGGCCTGAGCCCGGTAGTCGCCCGTGACGCCCGCCCCTTCCGCGACGGGTACTTTGTTCACGTGCCAGCACGCGGGGCAGGCCACGGGACAAAGCTCCTCGGATTCGCCCGCGAGCCGCTGAAAAATCACATCAAACGATGCCGCGCAGCCCTCGCACTGGTGTCGGTTGACCGCTTCACCATTCGTTCCGCCGGAGCTCGTGGCGGTGGGTGGTTCCGCCGTCGCTGCGGGCGCGGTCGAGGCCTCGTGGATCGCCTGTTTGAGACTCGTCGTGAGCTCGCTTGCGGGTACGACGAGGCTGAGGCCCTTGTGGCGAGGCTCCGGACCGTCGATGTCGATCGACCACTGGTTGGCGAGCAAGACGAGGGAGACGTTCCAACTTTCCTCGGCGGGACGCTCGGCGAGTACCGTCCTGACGGACGACTCCACGCTGTCTTTTTGATCTTTGGCGCATCCGGCAATCATGATATTCAGGCTCATTCTTCGTTCACCTCGGACTGCGGATCACGATCTTGGAAGAGCGTTTACAGCCCGACGCCGAAGGGCGGGCTACTCCTCCAAGAGTCTCTATTCAGTTGTCGCTGGGCTGGATCAATTGTACTAGATGATTCGGCTCTTGGCGACGCCGACTTTACGAGGCTCCGCAGGTGTCGGTGACGCGCTTGACCTGAGCCCGCAGCGATTCGATGCTCGTTTGTCCGGTGGTCGTTTGAATCTTGGCGGCCGCCTCGTCGAGCCTGCGGTAGACGTCGGGAGCGGCCCTTTTCACGACCTCGCAATCGGTCGCATTGCGGATCACCTCGTTGGCCGCCGCCGTCGCTTCTTTCATGACCCGCGTATCGGTGATAGCGCCACCGGTCTGCTGTCCGATGTCTTCCTCCCCGCAGCCGAAAACGACGAGCGAAGTGAGAGCCAGCCAGAACGCTGTTTTCATGAGAACCTCCGTCGAATTGCGTGGATTCTTCCCATTATAGGGCCGGGGCCACTAGAACCGGAACGTGCCGCCGAACTGGAGCTGGTTCGACCAGCCGGAGTTGCCGTCTTTGTTGCTCCGAATACCGGAGAGGTACTCGAACACGACATCGATACGTGGAACCGGAGACCAAGCGAGGTTCAAGGTGAAGCGGTTCGTTTGGTTGAGGGCCCCATCGTCCTGACTGTCGAGATTGGAGACGTTCACGTATCCGTAGGTGAAGGTGGACCTTATCGTCTGGCTCCACCAGTGCTGATATCCGACGTATCCGGAGAAAGCTCCCAGGGCTTCGAGTGTGTCGGTCACGGGATCGTAGACGGCGTCTTGGCCTCCCAGCGTGCCGAGGTCCGTGATGTAGCGTCCCATACCCTTCCCACCGTAGCTCGCGAAGGTGACGTTGTCGCGTTCCCGGTTCCACGGCGCAAATACCTTACCGCTCACGTTGTAGCCGAACCCTCCAGTTGCGAGCGTCTCATTAGGTCGGTCTAGTGGCTCGGCTCGGATCTGTCGACCGATGACGCCGATCTGAATATGGCCACCGCGTTTCAGGATACCGAGCGGGGCTCGCTCGCCCGGAGTAAACCGAATGCGTGCAATGGTATCCGGGATCTGATTCACGCCCGTCGCGCCCGTGACGTCAGGTGAGGGATTCTCGATCGCGACCGCGAGGTTGACGCCATCCATGAGCTCGTGGGTGTAGCGGATCTGCGGTTGACGGAACAGAGAGATCGCGTTCAGTCCCTCGAAGTCGATCCCATCGGGCTCCGCCTCGGGATCGGAAAAGGTCGACCACGTTTGACCGGCGAGGAATCCGGACCACTGTCCATAGGCATGCCTCAAACGAAACGTGTCGCCCCTGCCGGCGTAGTCCGCCTCGATGAAAGCCCGCATCGAGCCCACGCCGGTGGGCGCGCGCATGTCGAAGTTGAGTCGACTGGGCTGTGCCGAGTAGGTCAGGCGAGAGCCCCTACCGGCCTCTTGGGAACCCTCGATGGGGATGAGGGAGGTGACGAAGCGGTCATCAATACCTAGAGGGCCAAGGGTTTTCACGACGCTCATGCGGACTTGGCCACCTATCCGCAACGCGGCGTCTGTGCCCGGGATCCTAAAGGAACCGGGGAAGGCACCGGCCTCGACCAAGTCGGTCGGGATCTCGGGAATCTTTTCCACCGACTGCTCGAGGCCCGCGAGACGTTCCTCGATCGCGGTGGACACCGTCGCTTCGGCGGGTTTCTCCTCGATTTCCTGCAGGCGATTGAAGCTCGAGAGCGTGAGGGTCTCGACCTCGTCTAATCGGCTTTCGAGCTTGGTAATCTGCTCCACCTGCGCATCGAGGAGTTGGCGCTGCTCTTGAATCAGCGCCAAGAGGTCTTCGACCGAAGGTGGTGCGCTTTCCGGCGTCGACGTCTCGTCCTGGGCGCGAGCGCCCGCTAGCGAGACGAGTAATAGGGTGATCGTTGCTACGACGGTTCTCATCGCTCGGGCCTCCTGAAGCATCTTTCGAGATTCTAACAGCGTCGCTATGATAAGGCGGTGACCAAGTTGCTTTTACTTTGCACATTGGCTGGGGCACCGGATGTCGAGCAACGAGTCGTCCGGGTGAGCCCTCCCGGGGCGATGACGCCCAGCGAAGTTTCCGTCGCGATCGACCCCACCGACCCCGATCACATCGTCGTCGTGTCACTGCAGAGACGACAGCCCGCGACGAATTTCGCCTATGTGACCTTCGACGGCGGCTCTAGTTGGGAACAAGTCGCGGGGCCCAATCCCGAGGAGCGGACGCAGGGCGACGACGCGGTTCGTTTCACCGCCGGCAAGCGCGTCCTGTGGTCTCATATCTCCTATCGCGGCCTCAGGGTGGAGAGACCAGAAAATGCCGCCAACGGCATCTTCGTCAACCGCTCGGACGACGGCGGACTGACGTGGAGCGAGCGCGCCGTCGTGGTCGACCATCGGAACACGGTGACGCCCTTCGAGGACAAGCCCTATCTCACCGTCGATCGGGCCCGGGACCGTGTCTACGTCGCGTGGACGCGATTCACCAAGTACGGCTCCGCCGACCCTCGAGAGACGAGCGACATCTACTTCTCGGTCTCGGAAGACAGCGGTGAGAGCTTTTCCATGCCGCTCGGCATCTCCGACGTTCCCGGGGACGCCACCGACAGCGACGGGACCGTCGAAGGGGCCGTACCCGCCGTCGGGACCGAGGGTGAGGTCTACGTCGTGTGGTCGGGGCCCAACGGGCTCGTCTTCGACCGCTCCCTCGACGGAGGCGAGAGCTTCGGCGTGGACCGAATTCTCGCGCCGCATCCGGGTGGCTGGGACCTCGATATCGAGGGCATTGAGCGGTCGAACGGAATGCCGGTGACCGCCGTCGATCACAGCGGTTCGGAGTTTCGGGGCACGCTGTACGTCAATTGGGTGGACTCACGGCACGGCGACCACGACGTGTTCACGATGTTCTCGCGTGACGGAGGCGAGAGTTGGAGCGAGCCGGTACGCGTCAACGACGATCCCCTCGGAAACGGCTCGCAACAATTCTTCACCTGGATGGCAGTCGATCCTCTCGACGGGTCGGTGAACGTCGCTTTCTACGACCGCCGAGGCCTCGAAGGGACGGCAACGGGTGTGACCCTGGCGCGAAGTTTCGACGGAGGGGCAAGCTTCGAGAACTTGACCGTAGCCATCGAACCATTCGAGACCAATCCGGCCGTGTTCTTCGGCGACTACATCGGAATCGATGCTCAAGCTGGACGGGTGGTCATCGTTTTCCCTCACTTCGTAGGGGAATCGGAGCTCGCGGTCTCGGCCGCGATCGCCGTCAGGTAGCTTCAAGGTGAGGTGGAGCTCTCGAGCTTCTGCTTCCCGAGCGCGAGGAAGCTCTCGAGAGACTTTACGGCTTCGCCAAGCGCCCTGCGGCGGACAATACCACCGATGAGCCCCGTGAGCCCGTCCGAGCGGCTCCGGTTGAGGCTTATGAGGTAGAAGCCGCGAGGATCCTGACGGGCCGTGTCGCGGATGAGGGCCTTCAGCTCGAGCGCGGTATGGAAGTAGTGGGTCGCGTAGAGCATTTTGGAGCCAACGAGTACGGAGGCGTTCTTCCCTTCGTTCAAGGGATAGATTACGACGTGGCTCAAGCGCACGGTGGGGCGAAGTCCGAACTGGACGCGCGACCAATAGAGGAAGCTCTCGGAGCCGGGCAGCTCCGCGTTCGGGAAATCATCGAGGTAGGTGTGAAACTCCGGTACGTATTCCAGCAGGTACGCGGAGTTCTCGAGGAGGCCGTCGAACTCGGTCTCGATGTGGGTCGGCCGTTTCTTGTCACGATAGGAACCGAGCGCCCCGTCTCCGTTCTCGAGGTAGGCCTCGGCACCTTCGAGCGCCATCTGACGGATCAGCCGGCTCGCGCGATCGTGTGCGTCCGGCCTCGGCCAATCGACCTCGCTCTGCAATCACAGCAAAGTATCCTCGTCGATCTTGATGGCGCACTTGCCGACTTTACACTTCGGAATCGCTTCGAGATCCTCTTCCGGGAGGCGGAGATCAACGAAGTCGGACAAAACGGGAGGATCGCTCAGCTTCTGGATGCCCTGCACGGCATCGCCCTTTTCGAAGCTCTCGATGTCGAGCTGGAGCTTCACGAAATCATCGACGATCGCATTGACCCATACAGCCCCGAAGATCGCGACCTCGTTCTTGACATTCGTATCGAGCGTCTTGGTGACGACGCCGCCCGCGTCGAGCTCTCGGAAGTCCTGGTCCGAGAAGCCAATATGCTTGCGGAGAAACGTGTGAGGTTGACGCTCGCTGCTCTGAGCGGGGACGAGAGCGGCCGTGCCCCAGGTGCTGAATGCGAGCAGGATGATTGGTAGTTTCGTCATGGCAGACGAGAGAATAGCAAATCGCGATCCCCGGTGCACAGCGCGGTCGTGCTAGGATCTAGCGCTTGTGAAGAGGATTAGTGCGTCGACCAAGAAACGGCGATATTATCTGCGGTCGAAAGGTGAAAGCGTGAATATGTGGAACATCGTCGGTCGCGTGCGGATCGAGATCGTCGACCCCTGACTGAATCTCGAGGCTCTGGCCTGGCACGACTCCTGCAGAGTCTGTCGGTAAGAGCGTCTCGAGCGTCCCGATTGTCTACAATCTAGGACGAAGGATGCAGGAGAAGAGACAATGTTTGGAAAAACCCTGACCATCGCAGCTTTATGGCTTGCGCCGCTTCAGGTCCAAGCGCAAGAATCGCAAGGCCTCGCCCTTTACAAGGAAGGCAAGCATGCCGAGGCCGCTGTCGCCCTGAAGACTCAGGTCGAAAAGACACCCGACGACGAGGAGGCTCTGACCTACCTCGGGCTCGCCCGGGTCGAGTCGGGGGATGCCGCCGGAGCGATTGCGCCTTTGACAAAAGTCATTGCGATGAACGAGGAGAACGCCCTGGCGCATTACGGCCTGGGTCTCGCCCATGGCAGGATGAAGCAACTCGACGAGGCGATTGCCGAGCTAGAGAAAGCGACGAAGCTCGCTCCGGATCACGCCTACGCCCACTATCAGCTTGGCATGGCGTACAACCAGAAGGGAACCAAGGATCTTGCTATTGGTCACCTGCGTCGATTCGTGGAGCTCGCACCGGATGCACCCGAAGCGCCAGGTATACGTTCCTTCCTGGCGCGCCTTTAACGTCTCGGCTCGACCGTCAGAAGGCGTGGCCCAGGCTGAAAATGAAGCGCCAGGGATCCTCGCCTTCTTGGCGATCGATGACGCCAGCCCAGTCGAGTCGGAGAAGTCCGAAGGGAAGCTCGAGTCGAACACCGGCGCCGGCACTGTGTCGTAGGTCGGAGAGCCGGATGTCGGAGGCCATCGCGTAGATGTTTCCGGCGTCGTAGAACCCAACGCCGCGCAGTCGCCACGCGATTGGGAAACGAATCTCCTGATTGAAGACGAGAATGCCGGAGCCCCCGAGCTTCGCAGGTACGAGATCATCGATGGGTCCGAGCGAGCCGATCTCGAAGCCTCGCACCGAGTTCGGACCGCCTGCCTGGAATCGATCGGTCTCCCTGAGCCTTTGGCCAAAACTGTTGATGACACCGGAACGGTACCCCGCCGCCCAAATGACGCCCCGAGCGAGGGGGACGAAGGTATACAACTGGCCGTAGAGCTTGAGGTACTTCAAATCCGAGCCGAGTGCTTCGGGAGCGCCTTGCACGGTGACGTTCCAGAGACTGCCCCGTGTAGGGCGTACGACGCTGTCTCGCCGGTCGCCGATGAGCGAACCGCTCAAGATGGCTCGCTTGGCGACGATCGTGGGATCGAAGATGTCGTCGCCCGATGGCTCGAAGGAGGTTACGCTGCGTTTGAAGGTGTAGCTCCATTGGGCACGCAGCTTCTCTCCGAGAGGTCGGCCCTGTTGGGCCGTGAATGTCCAGCTTCCAGCCGTAAAGGCGCGTGCATCGGCTTCCTCTTCGTTCACCAGCGAGCGCTCGACGAAGAAATTCGTATTTAGCCGGTAGCGGGCGAAGTACGGCATGCCGTATGTGAAGCGAAAGATTCTCTGATCGGTTCCGATCTGAGTGCGAAACCCACCGTGGTGCGCGCGTCCGAAGAGATTGGGTGCGGTGAGCTCTGAGAAGACCTCGAAGAGACCGTCGGTCGTGAAGCGCAAGCCGTAGTCGAACGTCAGATCCGGAGCTTCCGCGACCTCGACGATCACGTCTCGTCTGGCCGGATCGGGCCCAGCCTCCGACACCACGACCTCGGCGGATCGGAAGATGCGAAGGTCGTAGAGCTGCTTTTGGGTCTTGCTCACTTCCGCGAGTCGCAAAGGCTCTCCGGGCTCGAGGGCGATTTCTCTGCGGATCACACTTTCGCGTGTCGCGTCGTTTCCCACGACCCTAATGTCGCCGACGGCGACGCGCGGTCCCTCGCGAACGAGGAACTTCACGCCCAGCGTTCCCGGATCCGCGTCGCGCAAGACGACGGAGTCGACCTCGACGTCGGGGAATCCTTGGCGTCGGTAGAAGGAGGCCAAGGATGTGCGATCTCGAGCGAATCCGTTCACTCGAAACGGGGAGGCTACTTGAAGCGAGAGCCTCGAACGTACGAGCGCTTCATCGAGCTCCTCCACACCTTCGAGCTCGACGCGATTGACGATCGACTGCGGTCCCTCCAAGATGGGAATGGTAAGCGTCAGGACGCCGTTTGCCGCGTCGAAGCTCCGAGCGAGCTCGCCCACCTCGGTTTGTAGATAGCCCTGAGAGGCGTAGTGAATACTCAGAATCTGCCCCAGGCGTGGTTGCTTGCTCGTGATCAGCTCGTAAAACTCGGCGCTCGTGCGCCTCGGCAGCCCCGCGAGCAGTGTGGCATCGGGAAGTGCCTCGTTGCCCGTGAAGTCGACCGCAACGCGAAGCCCCCGAGGTCCACGCGCAAGCCGCGTCGTCACGACGATCTCCGCGCCAAGGTCGCGGACATCGATCTCGGCCCGAGCTAGATAGTAGCGCTGCTCGAAGAGGCGCCCTTCCGCGAGCAGAGCCAAGTCGGAGGCCAGAAAGGCGTCGGATAGATAGCCGTCCCACGCCTCCACGAAAGTTTTCTTCAACAACTCGCCGGGGTCGTCGCCGTCCCAGACGAAGCGCACGGGCTTTCCCGTCACGACGTAGAAGTCGAGCTCGACGCATCCTTCGCCACAGGCTCTCGGGTCCAGATCCACGGTTGCCTGGAGAAACCCTTCCTCCCGCAGCCACTCCCGCAACCGTTCCGCCGCCTCCCAGGCCTTCCAGTAGTCGTATCGATGACCGTTTTTCAATCGAATGCGGTCGCGGGCCTCTGCTTCGAGATCTCCCGGCTCGCCCGAGATGAAGTAGAAACCGATCTTTGCCACCTCGGTCTCGGGCTCTTGGATGCTATCCGGGCGCGCGTGGAGGTCGAATCGTAACTGCTGTGAGAGAGCGGCCGTGAACTCGTTGTCTTCCTGGCGCACGAGCTGGGTCCTCATACGGCGGGGCAGCTCATAGTCAACGATCCAAATCTGGTTCTCTGCATCGTCGAGACCGATGGAGTAGACCACGGAAAGCGACTCGGTCACGGCTGCTCCCAAAGTGAATCGCGCACCGGGGTCGGCTTCACCAGCGATGAGAGTCGGCTGTACCGTGACGAGGTCAAAAGGGAGCACACGGCCGAGTCCGAGCTCTGTGAGACCGGCTAGCGATGCGCCAAAGTAGGCCATCTGTTCACCCAGGATCGCGCGGCCATCGCTTGTAAGCTTCTCGATGCGTCTTCCCGTGAGCAAGAGCGACGCGACGTCGGCTCGAGGAAGATCGGGATGGCTCGGAGAGGTCAGCTCGGTGACGAGCTCGTCGGTTGTGCCCCGAACGGCGAGACGAATGTCGATTCCGCCGACGACGGTTTTGGCGGTGAAGTTGAGTCCGGGCGGCTCGGTCGGATAGCCCTGAAGCTGGACCCTTGCCGTCTCGATTCGGTAGATATTGCGTCCGAATCGAAACTCTCCTTGGGGCCGCGCGGAGACGATCCCGGCTAGCTCCGGTTCGGCAAGGCTCCCGCCGACCGTGAGATCGGCGGAGGCTTCCATCGTCGCCAAGTTGTTGTCGATCCTCAGACCTTCCAGAGTGCGAACGCGAATGTCGAGTCGAGTTTGGCTCGCGAGCGACTCCGAAGGCTCCACAACACTGACTCTGGCGATGGACTGAATGAGCTCGGACTCGAGGCTGATGTTTCGACTGAAGACGGCGCGGGCGAGCGCGACGTCGCCGGTGATCCGAAGCTCCGGCGGTGTACCAAGCACGCGGATCTGGCCGTCGATCTCACTTCGGAGACCTTCGGGATAGCTCAGGCGTACCGAGCGCGCACGCCCCGTTACATCGAGATCCGCGATGGACGTACCCTCGAGACGCATTTGACCTCGAGCCTCCGCCGTGCCACCTCCGACGGTCGCATCGAGCCGGGTGAGGGTTACCAGGTTTCTTTCGAGGTCCAACTCGCCGCTGAGATTCGTGAAGGTCAGAGCCGGCTCGCGAATGGCGAGACGACCATCGCTCACGGTGACGGCGCCGCCGAGAGTGAAGGGCTCTTCGCCTTGGCTCGCGCGGACGTCGAGTGTCGTCGTGCCCGTGAAGACGATGCCGAGCTCCAGAAGGGCTGGAGCCAAAAGAGCGTTATCGAGTTGGCCCGACGCGCGCGCGCCCCAAGCGAGGGGTTCTACAAAGGGATTGACCTCCCCTTCGAGCAGGAGCTCGGTTCCCCCGCTGAGAAGGCGAAGCCCCGAGACCCGAAAGCGCCCTGGCTCGAGAATCCACGGGCCGGGCTCCGCAAGCTCGACCTCGGCAGTACCCTCGCGCGCGATCAACTGCTCGATCTGTCCGCGTCCTTTCCACTCCGACGGAGCGAGCGGCTGGCCTTCGAGCTCGCCTGAAGCTGAGACGCGTATCTGTCCAGGATCCACTCTGAAACTGTCCGCTGGAGCGAGGTGAGTCGGGTCGATCTCGTCGAGACGGAAACGAAGCCTCGCTACTCGAGCGCCCCCTCGGACCGGTACCTCTCCCTCCAGACGAAAGCGTCCTCCGAGAACGTTCCCGTTCAGCTTTTCGATCGCGACCACATTGTCCTGAGCCCGACTCGCCAGGTCGACGCCATCGAACACGATTTCGTTCCATCGCGCGCTTGCATCGGACAGGAGAAGCTCGCCCGCGACCGTGGGCTCATCCAGGGTGCCGCTAATCCGGAGGTCGAGGTTCGCTCGCCCCGCTGGCTCGGTCTCAGGGAACCAAAGCTTGAGAAACTCGAGGCGGGCCGCGCCTCGCGCATGGAGATCGAGCCGATCGTCCCGCGACAGCGAGACGACCCCGTCCACGCCGATGGTGGTATCGGCGCCGACGAGGATCAAGTTGGTCACCTCCAGCGCGCTTTCATTCCCCTCGATCGAAAAAGGGGCGCTCACCCCGAAGCCGATACCGCGATAGATACCGAGGACCTGCTCGGCATCGACTCGATATCGCAACGAAGCTGGCTCCGAAAGCGCCCAAGCGACCGAAAGGCGCCCGCGAGGCTCTACCTCAGTCTCAGTTTCGACGAGGTCAGGCACCATGGCGATCAACGCGCCGACGGGCAAGTTCTCCAATCTCGCTTCCGCTGTCGTCGGGTAGGGGGCCGTCGAGGCCACTCGTGCGGAGGCGAGCTCACGACCGTCCGGAAGGCGTGCGACCAGCGTCGCGCCTTCCCCGTCGGCCTCGACTTCGAGAGCGAGGCTCGGCAAGTCGACGTCGCGGTATCGAGGGCTCTCGACATGAGCCGAAGCGGTTCCTCGAATCGCGGTCACAGGGCCCTGAAGCTCGAAACGCAGCGAGGAAACGCGCCCCGTCGCCTCGGGAATCTCAGTGAGCTCGAAGCCGTCTCCTTTGCCCCGGAGGGCGAGAACTTCACGGTCGAGATCGTAGCGACCCTGGAGCTTCAGCGATCCGCCCGATCGATGCCGCAGCGAGGCTTCCTGGAGCTCGACTTGGGACGTCGTCACGCGAAGCTGGCCTTCGAGCTCGAGAGGGATGTCCGCGACGGCGAAGCTTTCGGTCGAGACGTCGACGAGCGCCACGAGATCGTCCCATGACCCTTCGACGGACCCCTCGGCTCGGCTCGCTCCTTCGATCCGAAGGTCGGCAAGCCGCCTATCCAGACGTGAAAGCTCGGGCGCGCTCGCTCGGAATCGAGCTATCAGCCTATCACTCACTTCGCCGGATGCTGTCAGCGTGAAGCCTGGGCCTTCGAGCTCGCGTGCCTCGAAGTTGAGCGTTCCCTGTTCCAGTCGGAGTTGAACCCTTCCTCGCAGCGGTTCAGGGTCGAGATAGCCTTCGCCGCGGCCGCTCCCCATGTCCCAGTCGCGGAACGAAACGGAAGCCGAGCCCGAAACGTTGCGCACGAGCTCGGTATCGAAGGGTGGCTCGAGACCATAGAAGGAGGCTTCGACCCTCTGAACGTCGGCTTCGAGATCGAAGGCCACGCTGACACGCGCGGTTCCTCCGTAGCCAGCGACGGCAGCGTCTTCCACCCGGAGCACGTTGCCGTCGAGCTGCCATGGAGCTTCGACGTCCAAGGGTGCGAGGGGCTCGTAGCGCAAGGCGCTCGCGCGCAGGATCCCCTGGCCGCGCCACGCGCCATTCTCGAGACTCACCGTGGATTCACCCTCGAGCGTCGCCTCGATGTCGATGCCGGGCATCAGCTCCTTCACGAAGGCTTCCCTCAAAGGTGTGTGCGAAGTTCGCCTCGAGCGCGAGCGGCGAGATCGACGAGATATGCGCCGATCCGGTGACCCGGGCGACGTCCTTCTGGACGCTGATCTCGGTGAGGTCGACGCGGCGCGACCTCAGCGCCAGGCGCGCCTTGGAGGGTCCGACCCCGAGATCGAGCCCGCCCCTTCGGATCCAGGCCCGTTCGACGGTGAGCTCACCGTCCCAGTGCTCGGCTGCGGGCTCCAAGCGAGCATCGATCGACTCGAGCTCGAGCCATGGCTCTGCAGCCGTAGCCGACAGGAAAAGACTCCCGTCGGTGACGCTCAGGCCCAGGCCGAAGAGCCACGTCGGAGGGGAAAGGGAGCTTTCGTCCGAGTCCCCATCGTCCAGCGTGACACGGACATCTGGCGCCTGAACGGCGAGCGAGGGGGCTGCGCCGGGTCTGACAAGAAGCGTGGCGCTCCCAACCCGCGCGGAGATGGAGCCGTCCTCCGAGGACCAGCGAATTCCCGTCCCGCGAAACTCTCCCCGCCAAAGCCAATAGTCGAGACTCTCGATCTCGAAAGCTCCGCCGACGCTATCTCGAAGCAGTGAAACGGCGACGCGGCTCGCGAGGCGTTTGGCCGCAGACGTGTGAGCGAGCGAGAGGAGGAGAAGTGCGAGGGCGATGAGGCCGACCAGGGCGTAGCTTGCCCGTCGCAGGACCCGTCGGCGACGAGGTGAGGCTTGCATGAAAAGAGCTCCGCCCGGGCGGCGAAGCTCATTGTAGCTCGGGGATTTTGGGTGAAGGGGAGACTAGCGGCTCGACCAGCGCAGCTCGAACTCGTAGTCGTCGGACCCACCCTTCGAATCCTCGATTCGAACGACGGCTGTGTAGTCGTTCGAATCGTTGGGTGTCTGAACGAGCTCGACGCGACCTCTTCCGTCGCGTTTCCTGAGCGAGACGGGCGTGCCGTCGCTCGGCAACGGACCCGAGAACTCGACGTCTCGCTCTCGAGTCCCTTGCCCGCCCTGATCTTCGACCTGGTGAGTCTCTCCCTGGATCTCGATCTCACAGCCGATGTCGACCCGCCCCTTCCAGCGGAACAAGCCGGAATAGACGTCGCCGCCGCCATCAGGCCATTCCCGTGACCAGGAGAGCTCGAACTCGTATTCGTCGTCTCCCCTGGGCTCCGAGTCATCGATGCGCACGACGGCGGTGTATTCGTTGCGGCGCGTCGGCTGTTCCAGGAGTCGCACGTTGCCGCGTCCCTGGATCGTGCGAAGCGTCAGCTCGACATCCGCCGTGGGGAGAGGCGCGGAGAATCGATAATCCTGGCTCTGGATGGGCTTCGCGGCGACGTGCTCTACACGCACTTTGTCGCCGCGAATGATGATGTCGTCGACCCCATCGACTCTCCCGCGCCAACGGAGGGTCTCGATTTCGTCCTGGCACCAAACCGCCGGTGCGAGACCGAGAAAAAGGACCAGAGCAGCGAACGCGACGAAAGTTCTCATCGCTTTTATCTCCTCGAAATTGGAGCCCGCTTCGATCGGGCTCCAAAGTGATGGGTTGTGAACGTTAGAACTAGTCTACCGCCTTCGCGCCGCTGGGTCAGCTCCCTTTGGAAGGAGTACGGAGCACTTCTGAACGGCTTCGACGATCTGGCTCGTCCCGACGATCTCAGTCGAGATTGGGTGGGCCGCCGGAAAGCACGACCCGTTCGACGACACGGAGAAACGACGTCCACGAGAAGGGTTTTTCGATAATGCCGCGCGCACCCATCAGCTCGGCCATCCTCCGCTGGTGGTCCATCAGATAGTTGTTGTCGTCCAGCATTGCGAGGATGGGGAGATCGGGGTACCAGCGCTTGATCTCGTAGGTGGTGCCGACGCCTTCCGCTCCCGGCATTCGGACGTTTGTGACGACGAGGTGGAAACGACGCTGACGCAGGTGGGTCAGCGGAGCCAGACCGTTCAAGCAGCATTCCACCTCGAAGCCGGAGGCTTCGAGGAGCTCTCTCAGATCGTCTCGAAATACGACATCGTCTTCGACGAGAAGAATCCGCTGTTTTTGGAGCTTGAAACGAGGAGGGGCGGGTGTCATCTCGCCCGAGACGCTCTTCAAGGTAACCCCCGGTATGGAACTGGCCCGCGGCCGCCCTAGCCACGTTGTCGCGTATCTGAGATGTCTCGGGAGTCCGCGGGCCGATCCCATGATGGCGCGTGCCTCGCGGGGAGGGGAGTAACTTGCCGTTGCTTAACGGTAACGGCAGTTGCCAAACCATTGGTGCGTAACAGTTTGCGTGAATGAGAGGCGAGTCGGCGTGGCGAAGTCGCGGGGGGCTCCCCGCTGGACACTAGCGATCAGCTGGCGCGCTTTTTCTGGCCGTCTTGGGCCGATGGAGGCTTCGTCTTGGCCAAGAGCCGCTTGAAGTAGCGGCGGCGCTCCACCCAGCCGGTTGGACGGCGTTTCCCTATCGTCTTGTATGCGTACATTGCGTCGGCTCCTTTTCTTGCCGTTTTCTGGAGTCTCTCATTGAACGACCCAAACAGGCGAAAAGTTCCAATCCTCTGCGCTAAGATTCTCGAAGAGTCATGGGCGGGACCAGTTTGCGCCACCGTTACGAGGTCACGCCGAAACGACCCTATTCGCTCGGCCGCACGGCCGTGAGGCTTCACTCCTTTCCGGAGATCGTCGATCGCTACGAGGACTCCCGCTATCGTCGACTCCTCTTCCTCTGCGGAAAGCCGCTCCTTCTGGAGGTCGAGCAGGTCGGCCCGGCCTCTCGTGCCACGCTCCTGGTTCAACTTACGGGAGCGGCTGCGCGCACTCTCGACGCCAGAGCGGAGGCAAACCGTGTGCTCCAACGCGTGCTCGGCATCGATTCGGAGGTGAGCGCTTTCTATCGAAAGTTCCGCAGTGACGCCTTGCTCGGCTCGATTCTAAAAAAGCACCGTGGGTTGCGAATTGCCGGCCGCAGCAGTGTCTGGGAAACGCTTCTTCAGATTGTCCTCTCCCAACAAATCAATCTGAAGCTGGCGCATGCGATGCTCGTGGATCTCGCCGCCTCCTATGGCCGGCGCGCTCGGCTCGGCGGGGAGCTCTTCCATTCCTATCCCACGCCGAGTCGTATCGCTGGGCTCCGTTTGACCGACTTGCGGCGCCTGCGGTTGAGTGGAGCGAAAGCCGCTACGCTTCTCGGCCTCGCGAAGGCCTTCGAAAGCGGAGAGCTGTCCGACGAGAAGCTCCGGTCCATGGACGACGTTGAGGCCATCGAGCTTCTGACCTCGTTCAAGGGGGTCGGGCGCTGGACGGCGGAGTTCACGCTGCTTCGCGGCATGTCACGTCTCGATATCTTTCCCGCGAGCGACCTCGGTGTCGTGAAGTACCTCGCTCAGGAGCTTTTGGGTCAAGAGGGTAAAGCGAGGGAGGAGGACATGCGAATCTTCTCGGAGCGTTGGCGACCCTATCGGGGGCTCGCTTTGATCTACGCCTACGCCGAGCTGGCGGCGCGCTCGAAAAAGAGGACTCAGTGAGAGGGCTAGGGCATCCCTGCTGGATCCCCTCGAGGCGCCTCAGGCTCGAGAGGCGGTAGCAACAGAATCTCGATGCGCCGATTCCTCTGCCGGCCCTCCGGAGTATCGTTTTCCGCCCGCGGGCGATACTCGGACAAACCGCTTGCCGACAGGTGCTCGGGAGGAAGCGCGGCCTCGTCTTGAAGGAAGCGCACCACATTCACCGCTCTCGCGGCGGAAAGCTCCCAATTCGTCGGGAAGGTCTCGGCCAGACGGCCCCGGATCGGAACGTTATCGGTGTGTCCCTGAACTTGAATCTCGCGGTCGGCGGTGGCGAGCACCGAGGCGACCCTCTTGAGGACTTCCTTGCCCCCGACCTTCAATGTCGCCTCGCCCGAATCGAAGAGGATCTCGTCCACGACGTCCACCCGCAGCTGACCCCGGAGCCGCTCGACCCGAATCTGCCCGTCCGCGATCTCCTGCTCCAGCTCGGACAGAAGCTCATTTTGGGTGGACTGAACCTCGGCGAGCCGTTCCTCGCGCTCGCGGATCTCCGCTTCGAGCTCCGCGCTCTCCTGGCGCAAGTCGTTCAACATGCCCTCTAGGTCGGAGATTCTGCTCCTCAAGGTCGCGCGCTCCTGCGCGCAGAGGCTCGCCTCGCGCCGGGCGTCTTCGAGATCCTGCGCCTGAGGAAGATAGTACATGTAGTAGGCGACTCCGAGGGCCGCCGCCACGAGAAGCAGGACCACGAATAGTCCCAACAACCATTTGCCCACGATTCACTCCTTGATTAATCGTCTACCCGATCCGTCATGACGAAGACGAGCTCGTGAGAGCCTATACGAAACTCGGATCTGTCTTCGAGCTCGACCTGTTCGATGCGTTTCTCGTCGACGAAGGTCCCATTCGTGCTTTCCAGATCTTCGAGTCTCGCGCTCGTGCCGCTGATGGCGATGAGGGCGTGTTGCCGCGAGAGCTGGGGGTCGTTCAATACGACGTCACAGTCGGCCCGGCCGATCGTGACACGCGGCTTCTCGATGGGAATGACCCGCCCCGGCTCCTCGCCGTTGACGACGACGATGGCGTAGTTCTTGTCGCCGGGAAGTTCTCCCGCGGTGACGGCGCGTGACTCCGTCGTCGCGACTCCAGCCTGTGTGAAGGGTTGAGTCCAGGCAGGGTCGGGCTTCGGCGCCCCGCAGCGAGGACACGTGGTCTGGCTCGAGTCACCGATCTCGTGCCCGCATCGTGAGCACGCAAGGGGCATGGGGCTACCTCCATCGTAAGTACCGTTCCGAGAGTATCGCTTCATTCTAGCAAAGGCTGGTTGCTACAATGGACTATCCATCACAAAAGCGAGGTCTGACTCTTTGGAGATTCCGTCTCTGGGCCGCTATCAGATCCGCGACGAGCTCGGTCGCGGAACCATGGGTGTGGTCTATCGCGGCTACGATCCCGTACTCGACCGGGAGATCGCGATCAAGACCGTGGACTTCACGCCCGGGATTTCCGAAGAGCGAAGAAGGAATTTCCTCGATCGCTTCTTTCTGGAAGCCAAGATCGCGGGCAAGCTGATCCATCCGAACATCGTCGTGACTCATGACGCGGCTACGGATGAGTCCACGACCATCCCGTTCATCGCCATGGAGCTGATCACGGGGGGATGTCTCGCGGACGTCTCGAGGCCAGGCCGCCGGATGTCCTGGGAAGAGGCGACTCGGCTCGCGATCTCTCTTTCGGAAGCTCTCGACTACGCGCATCAGGAAGGCGTCGTTCATCGAGACATCAAACCCGCCAACGTGCTATTGACCGGAAAGAGCATTCCCAAGATCGCCGACTTCGGCATCGCCAAGCTACCGACATCGGACTTGACCCATACGGGGACGGTGATGGGCACACCCTATTACATGTCGCCCGAACAGCTCGAGGGTAGTGACGTCGACGGCAGGAGCGATCTCTTCTCGCTCGGGGTACTCGTTTACCATCTAGTGGCGGGCGAGCCCCCTTTTCGCGGGCCGGATCTCGCGAGTATCACGCAGCAGGTTCTGATCAAGAGTGCGCGGCCCGTTTCGGAGATCGACGGGTCGATTCCGATACGGTTCGACGAGGTTCTCGCTCGAGCTATGGCGAAAAGACAGGGAGACCGCTATGGGTCCGGGGCGGAGCTTGCGGAGGACCTGATACGGATTCTGGACGGCCAGGAACCGCGACACGCGATACCCCTCGCCGCGAAGACGATCGAGTCGACGCCTCGCCTCGATCCGCCGTCGCCGCCGTCGAGCCCGAAACGGAGCTCATGGCAAGCATGGACTCTTCTTTCGCTGCTCGTGCTTGGCGGCGCCGCCGTCTATCGCTGGAGCGATGTCTCCGAGGGTCTCGTCTCCAGCGTCTCCGCTATCGAGGACGAAATTCGCGCGCGCCGGGATGAAGTCGACTCGCGCGGTGCCCTCAGCGCCATCGCTGAGGTTAGCTTGGAGGAAGGCAGAGATTTCCTCACGCTCGGCCATTGGGATGCGTCGCGTGAATCGATCGATCGAGCGCTGTCATCGTTTCAGGAGGCTCGGGACGGCGCGGGCGAGGCAGAGGCGCTTCTACTTCGCGGCCTTCTTGCAGCCGAGCGAGGAGACTGGTCGAAGGCGCGCGCGGACCTCGAAGCTTCGGCCTCGGTTTTCGAAATCTACGATCTCCCGGAGGGAACGCGAAGGGCCGTTCTCGAGCAGGCGCGACTCGCGCGCGACCTCGGAAGGGTTGATGAATCCGAGGCGCTTTTCGCGGGGGTCGAGGCCGAGGCTTCGCTCGAGGTGGGACTTCACGAATGGATGAAGGGGAGGACGAACGTCGCGAAGCAGCTCCTAGCTCGCTCCGGCAGGCAGGGAGCGGGGTTCCTGGGTGCGATCTTCCACGTCGAGGGTGACGTCGAACGAGCCGAGCGCCTCTGGAGCGACGACGATCTTCTTCTTTGGCGAGGCTACGGATTGGTCCTTCGAGGTGAGCTCGATGAGGCCCGAGCTATCTTCGAAGCCTCGGCGAGGAAATCTCGCTCTCGGGAGAGCTGGCCAGATCTAGCCAGCGCACTCGACGGCCTGCACCTTGCCAGCGTTGACAAAGAGACCACGCCGGAGCTGGCCGCCGTCTATCGCCGACTCGGGATTCCTCTCATCGATACACAACCCGAAGGGCTGGATGCTCTCCTGCTCGCAGAGCCGCGAAGTGCTCGGAGCGAATCGCGCCGCCATCTGCTGGCGCCTGCCAACAGGCGCTAACTCGGTTTAGAGCTCTATTCCATTCCCAGCTCTCCGAAGAGTTGAAGGCTCCGCCTCGTTCGTACTAATCTAAGCCTTTCGGACTCGCAATAGGATCTCTATGAGCGCGTCGAGATCTTCCTCGCGGTTGCGAAAGTTGCTGATGCAGGCGCGAAGTGCCGGAATCCGTCCTCCGAGACTCGTGACCGAGATCCAGGAGTCGCCGCTGTCTGCGATTCGGGAGGCGACCGAGTTCAGGTAGGCCATGGACGCTCCCTCGGGGTGCCGCTCGTCCTGGAAGTTGACGACGGGAAGGGATGTTTCGTTGACGATGCGGTAGCCGTTCCGACGGAGTTTGCGCCGCAGAGACTCGCCGAGGTCGACCATCCGGCGAACCGTTCGTCCGTAGCCGGAATAGCCAGTGACGAGCAGCGTGAGAAACAGCTTCAGCCCAATGAAACGGCGGGTCCATTGCATCGAGGTTCGGTGAGGCTCCACGACCTCCACCTCGTCCTTGGCGGTCGGCATGTAGTCCGCCGTGACCGAGAAGGTCCGTTCGAGGAGCTCGGGGTGACGCGTGAAGCACATGCCGGCTGCCATGGGCATCGACGGCCACTTGTGCGTGTCGAAGGTAATTGAATCCGCTCGCTCAATCCCTTGGAGGATCTCCTTGAGCTCGGGGGCGAAGATGACAGCGCCGCCATAGGCCGCGTCCGCATGGACCCATAGGCCCTCATCCGAACCGACTTCCGCGATGTCGCCGATCGGGTCGACGAGCCCCGACCCCGTCGACCCCAAGGTCGCGACGACGAGGAAGGGGATGTCGCCGCACCGCTTGTCCTCCCGAATTGCTTCCTTGAGCGCTTTCGGATCCATGAGGAAACGGTCGTCGGTCGGGACGGTACGCAGAGCGTCGCTCCCGATACCGCAGAGGCTCGCGGCCTTCAGAAACGAGTGATGGCTTTCGGTCGAGACGTAGAGCCGCGGCCGGCCGCGGAACGTTCGTGCCCCCTCGGTCGAGAACTCAGGACGGGCATGGACGAGCGACATGAGAAGCGCGCTGTGGTTCGCCTCGGCCCCCCCTGAGGTAAAGGATCCCCCGAGTGTCGCTTTCGGGTATCCGAAGAGGCCTCCGATCTCACGCACCAGAAGTTGTTCCACTTCACAGGCGAAGGGAGCGTGGGTCCAGGCGGCGAG
Organism: Candidatus Marinacidobacterales bacterium; assembly: GCA_965247365.1. Taxonomy (GTDB): domain Bacteria; phylum Acidobacteriota; class Vicinamibacteria; order Marinacidobacterales; family SMYC01; genus CBDFHB01. The sequence continues at coordinate 4,121,693 of CBDFHB010000002.1, read as the reverse complement.
CTGTGGGTTGAAGCCAGCGACGAGAGCGTCGGCCGCGATTCCCATCGTCGTACTCGCGGGGTTGAAGAGCCCGAAGTAGCGAGGATGCCCATTATGGACTTGGTGCTTTCGAAGTCCCTCGACACAGAGGGCAATGGCGTCTTTCGCCGACATCGGCTCGGAGAAATCGACGTCGCGTAGCACGGTGCGAGCCACTTCGGGGTCGGCCGAGGGCGCTACGGGAAGCGTTTCGAGGTCTCGCAGATAGCTCTCGATGGCGCGACCAACCTCGTGCCAGATCTCGACACGGTCGTTCTCGGGAAGCTGTAACTCGGCCATAGTTAGCGCTCGCTCGTCTCTTCCATCAAATACCGTGAGGACTGCGCGAGGTTGTATTGTAAGAGAAGAGGGAAGAAGTCGTGGGTTTTCCGGTGACAATCAGGAGTGATCGCAGAGCAGCTGGGAGGCTTCTTCGAACTCGATGGCCTTCGAGAAGAGAAAGCCCTGACCGAACTCGCAGCCCATCCGAGATAGCTCTTTCTTCTGCTCGAGCTCCTCGATGCCTTCGGCTACGACGTCGAGTCCGATACCGTGGGCGAGTTGGTTGATCGCGCGGACGATTTTTAGGCTTCTTGGGTCATTGCCCATCGCGTGTACGAAAGAACGGTCGATCTTGAGCGTGTCGATGGGAAAACTGGCGAGATAGCTCAAACTGGAGAAGCCGGTACCGAAGTCGTCGAGGGCGATTTGAGTCCCGATCTTCTTGCATTGCTCGATCCAACCGAGCGGCCCTGAGCGATGGTCCATCAGGACGCCTTCGGTGATCTCGAGCTTGAGTCGCCTCGGATCGACACCGGTCTGTCGCAGGATCATGGCGAGCTCATCGATGAAGGACGGCTCCGAGAACTGGCGTCCCGAGACGTTGACGCTCATCATGAGAGGCCCTCGACGGATCCCGAGAAACCGTGTGAGGTCGAGGCACGCGCGCTCGAGCACCCAGCGCCCGATGGGCACGATGAGGGCGGTCTCTTCCGCGAGTCCGATGAACTTCTGGGGCGGGATCGTCCCGAGTTCGTGGTGGTTCCAGCGTAGCAATGCTTCGAAAGCGACGACTTCACCGCTGTCGAGATTCACGATCGGCTGATAATGGAGCTGAAGCTCGTTTCTCGAAAGCGCTCCTCGAAGCTCGCTTTCGAGCTTTATCTTGTCGATCGCGGCCCTGGAGTCCTCGGCCTCGGAAGCGATGTCGACAGCCTCGTGACAGCCTCCGCCGAAGTGCCGAAACAGGTCCTGTTCGTTTCGGAACCGATTCAAGATGACGCGCATCAACAGCCGCAACACCGGGTCGGCCTGCTCGACGCGAGAGCGAAGCTGATCGTCGAGGATGAGGGTAAGCTCGGTGTCTTCGACCGCCGTCGCGGTGGCGGAACGTATCGTTCCGTCGAGCGCCGCCATCTCGCCGAACATCTCGCCAGGTCCGAGGGTCGCGAGGACCTTGCGCTCGTCCTCGAGCGACGTCGAGATCTCCACGCGCCCGGTCTCCACGATATAGGCGTAGCTCGCGGGCTCGCGCTCTTCGAAAATAACGGTACCCCTTGGAAACCGACGTCGTGTGCCGAGTTGATCCTGAACGGCGACTTTCATAGAGTGATCACCACTCGCTGTATATGGCAATATTCGTGCCGTTCGAGGAGGCCATCCAATCCGTTGAGGGAAAAGAACTTTTGGCAACTGTGGGAGCTCGCAGACCCCGATGGTAGTAGCGAAAACCCCACAGAGGCGCCCGGGGAAACCCGCAGTCGTGCAATGCGGTGGATCACTCCGGAGAGAAGACGAAGATGCTAAAAGCGGGTGACAGGGCAAAAAAATAGCCTTCCCGCGCGCCGGGCCGACGCCATGGCAACATGGCGATTTGGAAACGAGGCGTCATGAGAGTCTGGGTCCTTCTGCTCGCGCTCGCCGGCACCGCTGAGGCGGAGTGGCTCGTCCTACGTGACGGGCAGAGGAGCGAGGTTCGAAGCGTCGAGGTCGTCGGACGCTCGGTGCGAGTCGTGACGCTCGCGGGCAAGACGTGGGCGCTGCTCGCCGACATCGTTGATCTCGCGGCAACGCGCGAGGCAAACGAGGCGGCCTTGCCGGCCGAGGCGCTTGCAGCTCCCTCACCTCCACCACCTTCACCTAAGCCAGCACCGCCACCCGTGAGGGTACCGCAACCGCCACCAGCCCCGCCGGTAGCGTCGGTTCCCGTCCCGCCCGTCTCGGATACCCCGACGCCTCCCCTTACTCCGGCCCCTCCTCCCCGGCAAGGGCGGTTGGCGCCGGTGCCGCCGCTCGAGCCTAGGCCGGTGGATGCGGTTGGGAGCTCCGGATCCGCTTATCGCTTCGCGTTCTTTGTCAACGGCGTCGCCGGTAGTAAGGGTCTGGCGCTCGCTGAATCCCGGAGCTTCGATCTGTTTCGCGAAGAGGCGAGCCTCGACAGCCTCCATCGAGATCCCGAGCCCCGGGGATACGAAGTCGGTGGCTTAGTACGCGTGAAGGGCCCTCTCGGGATCATCGCTTCGGCCGAGCTCTTCGACAACCGCCGAGAGGCCTCCTTCGTCGCTTTGCTGCCTCATCCGTTCTTCTATGACCAGGCGCGCGAGTTTGCCGGCAGCGTCCCCGACTTGACCTATATGGAGAGGACGCTCCACATCGGACCCGTCCTGTCTCTGGCGATCGGAGATCGCGTCTCGCTCGACCTCTTCGGTGGACCGAGCCTGTTCTGGACCCGATCGGAGATCTTGACGGATATCCGCTACGAAGAAGCCTTTCCCTTCAACGAAGTTGTTTCCACCGGCTCCGTCTTCGAGGTCTTCGAGAGCCGGCCTTGGGGATACCATGTCGGTGCGAGCACGAGCCTTCGCATCGTCGGAATCTTCGGGCTCGATCTCGTGGCACGCTACAGCCACGCTCGAGTTCGTCTGGAGCCGGGACCGGAGCGCGAGCTCACCTTCGATGCTGGAGGACTGAGACTCGGTGCCGGCATCCGCTTGTTGTTCCCGTGAAGTCGCGTTTCGTTCTCGCAGCTTTGGTGCTCCTGCTCTATCCGGCGTTGGGCTCGGCAGGCGGCTTTCGGTTTACGAACGTTACGGCCTCGTCCAGGTTTTTCTCCTTGCAGAGTCTAGGCGGCCACGGCGTGCAGTGCGCGGATGCGACGGGAGACGACCTGCCCGACGTCTACGTCACCAACATCTTTGCTCCCAACGAGGACCGCCCCGATCTCTTTTTCGTGAATACCGGAGCGGCGTCGTTCCGAGAGCGCGGCGCCTCTGCGGGAATTGCCGACGACGGTTTTTTCGGCAGGCTAAGCGAGGAGTCCCATGCGGCGGTTTTCGCGGACCTAGACAGGGACGGCGACTTCGATCTCTTCAACGCCCACACTTGGAGTGGCAATCACAAGCTCTATCGCAACGACGGCGACGGGACGTTTCGTGACGTGAGCCGCCCCGCCGGAATCGAGACCGATTCGGGCGAACCGAGGGGCGTTGCCGCCGGAGACATCAACGGCGACGGAATTTATGACCTGGTCGTAAGCGCCTGGGAGAACGAGCCCATGACGCTTTACTTGGGGCGAGGTGGTCTCCGTTTCGAGCGTCGCTCGCTCGGGGGTCTCGGCGCGAAGCTCGCTGGTCAAGGGATCCTACTCTCTGACTTCGACGGTGACTCCGATCTCGACATTGCCGTCGCGGGTCACGTGGCCGAAAACCCAGTTGCCTTGCTCGCGAACGATGGCTCCGGTAACTTCCGCGACGTGACGGCCGTCTCCGGCATTCACTTCGAGGGACAGGGCGCAAACGGCTGGTCGTTCGGTGATTTGGACGGCGACGCCGACTTGGACGCGGTGATCGTGGGAAAGAATCTCTCGCGAGTCTTCGCCAACCTCGGCGGCGGTCGGTTCGTGCTACGACAGGAGCTTCAGAGGGGAAACTTCACGGCCGCGCTCGCCGATTTCGATCACGACGGCGATCTGGACATCTATATCGGCGGTGGCGAGGCTATCTTCGAGAACGATGGGACGGGACGATTCGCGATCGTCAGAGACGTCGGAATCGTCGGCGTTGGACTCGACGGCAGGGGAGCCGCGGTGGTCGATTTCGATGGTGACGGTGACATGGATATCGTGCTCGCGAGCAAGCGCGGCGACAATACGTTGTTTCGCAACGACCGCAACGATTCCGATTGGCTGCGAGTGAAACTCGTGGGCCCGAGCGGTGACGCCGGTGCTTTCGGAGCAAAAGTCTTCGTCTTCGAAGAGCGCCGCGTGGACGATCTGGGCTACCTGCGAGGCTTTCGCGAGGCTCGAGGAGCGACGGGCTACTGCTCTCAGAACGAGCCGATTCTTCACTTCGGCCTGCCCGGCGGCCGACGTTACGAGGTGAAGGCCGTCTTCATGGATGGCACGTTCTACGTCGCCAAGGGCGTCGAGGCGCCTGGCGTAGTCGTCATCGATCCCTCCGCCCCGCTGCGTTGATCTTCGCGATCAACGGAACGTTCCCTCACCCGCCCGCGGAAGCCGAGCGAAAGCGGGCGACCTCTCCCCCTTTCGGGGGAGAGGTAACAACAACGAAAAGGGGGACCCGGTTGGGTCCCCCGAAGTGAAACGCCGGCCTCGCGTCTAGTGTCCTAGCGAGTCCAGAAGTAGCGGATACCGGCGAGATACACGTAGTTGTTGTCGATCATGTCGGTCATGTCCATGAACAAACGGCCCTCGATGTTGAACTGAACTTGCTCGGAGAGATTGAAACCGCCGTGCACGAAGAACGTTCCGTCGCGCGTATCGCCGTTGTTGATGTCCCAGATGCCGACACCCCCACCGATGAAGCCGCCCTCGAAGTTCTTGTCGAGGCCGATGTCGGCGAAAATGGAGGTGTTCTCGCTGTCACGCAGATTGATCGCGACGCCGCCCTGTCCGAACACGGAAGCACCACCGTCGGCGAAGGGATAGGAGATTCCGACGGTACCACCGAACAGCGGAGCCGAACGGTCGAACAGGAAGTGGGCATTGTCCGCGATCTGTTTGGGAGTCGCGCTCGCCAATGCCGCCGCGTTGGCCTCGGCCCGCCATCGGCGCTCGTTGCCGCCGAACACTGTGAGGAACGGCTCGAGCTTGCGCTCGGGCTGCACGAGCGTGTAGTCGGCCTGGCACGTCGAGCTCATGCCGCGGTCATCGTCCACTGCACCCGCGAGCCGATAGGTGCCGTACTCGAGCATGAGATAGCTCGCGCTGCACTCCGCGTCGAGTGACATGGTCTCCACGAGCTGCTCGGGTCCGTCGACTGGGGTGTGGAAGATCTGGACCGTCTTGCTGGTCAAAGAGCCAACCCTGGCCGCGCTCGAGCACATGTCGATACCCAAGCTGGATCTGCCTCTCTTCGGCGTCGGATCCAGCGGCGGCGGAGTGAGCTGAAGGTTGCACGTTGGCTGGCAGGGCTCGAGGTTCAGACGCTCTGTGGTGGTCTTGGTTCTACCAATCGGAGTATCGACGGTCGCGCTGAAGGTATAAGCACCGGCATCGTCGAGCTTGCCTTCCCAACGGTAACCCTGGCCGGCCTGGGTCGGGTTGAGGGTCTCGCTTTGCCCGTTCGGCCGCGTGACGGTTAGCTCCAGGGAGGTGCCTGCGGGAAGTCCGCCGCGTATGGTGACGTCGGCCGTGACATTGACTCCGGTGCAGCTATTGGGACCCTGAACTCGCAGCTGAGGCCCCAGGCCGGGAAGGTCGAACGCCGGTTTCGCCTCACGCATCTCCACGAGGGCGAGGTTCCCGCACGCTTTCGGAATGAGGAAACGATGCTCCTGACCGTTGGACTCGACGCGGATCTCGAAGGCCTCGAAGGGATCGGCTCCCGCCCAACGGATGGGGCCTGTCGCCTGCGCGACACCGCGCTTGCGAACTGCCATCCACTCGAATGTGTGTCCGACGGGATATTGCGCCTCGGCGAATTGGTCGTTCTCGACGGCTCGGAACAGGTCTTCGGGATCTCCCGGCCAAGCGGTGTCGCTCAAGACTTTCTCATAGTCGGAGCGGAACTGCCGGAAGATTGCTTTGAGCTCTTCGCCATCGCTCGGGCCTGGCTTGCTGACGGCGCTGCTCGTACCGAGCCGCCGAATATCGGTGTACTCCTGGGCAAGGGCAGGGGCGTTCGCTCCGACGAGCAGAATTAGCCCCAGCAAGGCAGCTACGCGCCGCGGGCTCAAGATTCGATGGGGCAGGGAACGGTGCCTCACTAACATTGGCCAACTCCTGTTTTTCTGAATGGAACGAGGTCGAAGCGAGCGTAGAATCGATACGGTGGCGCGCCGGGTCGCATCGAAGCCCGCTCCGGGCTCCAATAGATCGTATCTTCTGAGAACGAACTCCTGAGAGATTTCAACGAAAAGCGACCCGTCGAGGGGCCTCTGCCCAGGGACGACGTCCCGAGGCCGACTTACTGTAATCAAAACCGCGCGGGTATTGCAAGCCTTGTTGGCGCCACTGTTTTGCAATGCCGGGAGCTGGGAGTCTACCAACGACGAGGACCGTCAAGGATGGGGCGATTGTTTTGGGTGCCTTGACGGGCATCGACCCGAACGACGAAGCAACCGCGGCGAGCCGTGGAAGGAGCGAGAGCGACTACACGAGATTCTTGGACCCGAGGGGATTGACTGGCGCGCTCGGCGGAACAGTTCATCGAGGAGGGCGATGCCGCAGCGCGACGGCTGGGTTTAGTCTAGATAGTCAAACAGCCGTACAACCACAGCATGCAACGGTCCGTCGCCGTTCCATCTACTCTTCTCGGGTTCGGCGCCCGCCGCTGATGCTGAACGGTTATTTGGAATCTCTCGGGCCCTCTGCGCCGGTCTCGAGCCTTCGAGCCGTCATCGATTTCAACGCGGGCCATCGCGACCTCGAGATGCCCTTTTTTGGCCAAGACATTTTCCATCTGGCCCAGGCGAAAGGCCCTTCGACAAAAGAGGAGTACCGCTCGGCAATCGCTCGGAACGATCGTCTCACGCGGCGCGAAGGAATCGATGCCGTCGTGGCGAAACACCGTCTCGATGCCATCGTCGCCCCGTCGGGTGGACCCGCCTGGGTGACGGACCTCGTCAACGGGGATCACTTTTCCGGGAGCAGCTCCTCTCCCGCCGTGGTCTCCGGCTATCCCAACATCACCGTGCCCGCGGGCTCCGTGCATGGTCTTCCTTTCGGCGTCGCGTGGAGTGAGCGAAATTTGCTCGAGCTAGCCTACGCTTTCGAGCAGGCAAGGCTTGCGCGGAGCAAGCCAACGTTCCGACGGGAGGTCTAGCCCACTAGCGCTTCAACAGGCCGAGGGCGAAATCGCGGCCGAGTCCTTGCTGGTAAGCCAACCGAATCCAGACGAGCGACATCGGCTCGAGCAGTCTCGCGTTCTCGAGCTTGCCGAAGTCGTAGGTCTCGAATCCCACGTCGCGTGAGAGCGTGAGGACTTTTACCTTGTGCTCGTCGTTGTCTCCGCAAATGAGCATCAGAGCTTTGCCACCATCGAAGTCGGGATCCTCCATGATGTTATAGCCGGTAATGTTGAAGGCCTTGAAGACGTGCGCACCCTTCGCCCAGGCGGCCACCATCTCCCCCCCCGACGTCGTGTGCCCCAACAGGAGTTTGAAGCTCGGTGAGATGGGATTGGTGCAGTCGAGGAGAATCTTCCCGACGAGGGCGCCCGCCACCTGCTCGAGCACGGCCTCGGTCACGGACCAAGGCGTTGCCAATATGACGACCTCGGCTCCGTCGGCCGCCTCACGCAGGCCGAGAACCTCGGTCCCGTCTCCTATGCGCTTCGCGAGCTCTTTGTATTTGCTAGCGTCCGGATCTCTGACTCCCAGAACAATCCGGTGGCCCTTCTTGGAGAGAGCGCCCGCGAGCGTTCCCCCGACGTTGCCGGCGCCGATTACGGCGATTTTCATGATGTATGCGACTCCCTGTCATTCTCAAAGCTACGATCAACAGGCCCAAGCATGCAAGGGCCGGCTTGCTCGTTCAGGGCGCGTGCTCTCGTGGTAGGCTAGTGCCCCGTCCCGGAAGTCATGTTGCATTCGAGCGCCGATGCATCCCGCCTCGCAGCGTCGGGTCTCGGTTGAATACGCCCGGTATTTCGCCCTCGCCGCGCCTTGCGATCCGGGCGCCTCGACGCTCTCGATGCTAACATTACTTCCGAGACGAGACACTAGAAGCCCGCTGGACATCCTCACATGGAATCTCTGAAGAACTATTTCCTCGCCTTCGGCCTTCCGGGTCTCTTCGCGATCGCCTTTTTGGATTCGGCCGGCGTTCCCTTGCCGGGCGGCGTCGATATCGTCGTCATGTTGCTTTCCTGGCAACGACCATCTCTGTTCATCGTTGTCTCGCTCGTTGCCGCCGTCGGATCGACGGCGGGCTGTTTCGTGCTCTACCGGATCGCTCGAGCCGGCGGCGACGCGATGATCGCCCGATTTCCGGAGGAGAAGCAGGAATGGGTCAAGGACAAAGTGCGGCGAAACGATATCCTCGCCATGATGGTGGCGATGCTGGGTCCGCCACCCTTCCCGACGAAGCTTTTCATCCTCGTCGCGGGCATCGCCCGTATGGACTGGCGGCGCTTCGTCGCGTCCGTTTTTGCCGGACGCCTCGTGCGTTTCGGGGGTGAGGCTTACCTGGCGGTGCGGCTGGGCGACCGCGCGGCGGAAACGCTGCAAAATCACTACCCCAGCATCGGCATCGCGCTCGCCGTTGTCGTCGGCGTTTTTCTCGTGGGCAGGAGCCTTCTCGGGCGCCGGGCTACGGTTTGACGGAACTTTGGTGGGCGATCGCCGCCGGCGCCGTCGTCGCGACGTGGCTCGCCAGACGTTTCATTCGGGTGCGAAGACGCTCTCAACGGGCAGAGAGTGTCGCTCGCGATCTCGTTCCGGAGATCCGAGCAATCATACAGGCCGCGGATCCTACGGGAGATTCGGAAGGCGACCCGGGTATGAGTCCCGTCTATACGGCACATCGTCAGGAAGTCTCCGCTCTGTTCTCGCGGGAGGTTCTGTTTGCCGCGGAAACCTTTTATCAAGGTCTCGAGGCCTATCGTGATGCGCGCCGCGCAGTGATCGAAGCCTTCTCCGAGGCGAGTGAGGCGAGCCTTGGCGATCGTATTCGTGCGAAAGACCTGCGCGACCGGTGTTCGCAGGATCTGTTCTACTCGGGGGCGGCCCTGCTCGAGCATCTCGAGAAGCTGTCTCGAGCTCCCGCTGCGCGGGCCCCTTAGGTCACCGAGTGGCGGTCGAGCCCGCGAGTCTGGACGACGCGCGTCGCGATCTCTTCGACGGAGGTATTCGTCGTATTGAAGTAGGGAATCGAGAGCGCCTTGTAGAGAGACTCGACGTTGCGCACTTCCCGCCTGCACTGCTCGATCGTGGCGTAGCGGCTGCCTCGCTTGCGCTCGTCACGGATGCTGGCGAGACGCCTCGCATCGATGGTGAGGCCGTGGAGCTTGTCCCGGTGCGGCTTCAGGATCTTGGGAAGCTCCAGGCTGTCGAGATCTTCCTCGGTGAGCGGATAATTAGCGGCTCGTATGCCGAACTGCATCGCGAGGTATAGGCAGGTCGGGGTCTTTCCGGTTCGGGAAACGCCGATGATGATGACGTGCGCTTTGTCGTAGTCCTTGATTCGAGCTCCGTCGTCGTGCAAGAGGCTGAAGTCGATCGCTCCAATCCGGGCCTCGTAAACGGAGGCGTTGCTGATGCGGTGCGCTCGCTTCTTGATCATGGGTTCGGTTTGGAGCGCGTTTTGAAGCGGCTCGAGGAACGTGTGGAACAGGTCTAGAACGAGGGCCTCGGAATGGATGATGCGATCGCGGCTCGCGGGTTCGGCGATCGTGCTGAAGACGAGCGGAACATCGCCGTCCTCGAGATGGGTCTTTTGGATTTGCCGCACGGTCGCCTCCGCTTTTTCGGGGGAGTCGACGTAAGGTATGGTAACTTCCCGGTACTCGATCGCGCCCTCGAACTGAGCCAAGAGGCTGTGACCGATCGTCTCGGCCGTGATGGCGGTGCGGTCGGAGATATAGAACATGGTGCGCATGCGCCCCATCTTAGCAGGGTGGTAGAAAAACTCGTCCGCGCCCCGCGCGACCGCCTCGTGCAGCGAGCCTGTCGAGCGGAGCGCTAGCCTGGCGAAGCCAGGCGCGTTGCAAGAACGGACCGAGCACTCTGGAATAGAGGATTGAAGTGGTGGGCTACGTCAAGCGTCTGAGCGAGACCGGGTTGGGCGATCTAGCTCGAGTCGGAGGAAAGAACGCCTCCCTCGGCGAGATGCTCCAGAACCTTGGCGGGCTCGGCGTAAGGGTTCCCGATGGTTTCGCCACGACAACAGAGGCATTCCACTTGTTCATGGCGGAGGCGGGTCTCGACGCCCTCGTCGGGGACCAGCTTCGCACTCTTGATGTCGACGACGTCCACGAGCTGACGAAAGTGGGTCGGGATCTACGCCAGGCCGTACTCGCGGCGGAGCTGCCCGAGGAGGTGCGCAGGCAGATCGAGGCGGCCTTCTCGCAGCTCGACGGAGGCCACGACGAGCGGTCGTTCGCGGTCCGCTCGTCCGCGACGGCAGAGGATATGCCCGACGCTTCCTTCGCCGGTCAGCAGGAGACGTTTCTCAACGTCCGTGGGCTTCCGAACGTGTTGATCGCGGTCAAGAAGGTTTTCGCGTCCCTGTTCAACGACCGCGCGATCGCCTACCGAGCACATCAAGGTTTCGATCACGAGAATGTGGGCATCTCGGCCGGCGTCCAGCGCATGGTCCGTAGCGACTTGGCCTCGGCCGGGGTCGGATTCACTCTGGACACGGAATCTGGCTTCCGTGACGTCGTCTTCGTGACGGGAAGCTACGGCCTGGGGGAATCGGTCGTGCAGGGCGTAGTCAATCCCGACGAGTTCTACCTCTACAAACCGAATCTTGACGCAGGTCGTCCGGCCGTGATCTCGCGGACACTCGGCGAGAAGACGACCAAGATGATCTATGGCGCCTCGGAGACCGTGGGACAAACAGTCGCGACCGTCCCCGTTACCGAGAAGGAACGTCATCGTTTCATTCTGAGCGACGCCGAGCTCGCCGAGCTCGGTCGTCAGGCCCTCGTCATCGAGAAGCACTATGGTCGTCCCATGGACATCGAATGGGCCAAAGATGGCCTTGATGGCGAGATCTATATCGTGCAGGCACGCCCCGAGACGGTGCAGAGCCAGGAGGGACGGATCTACGAGCGCTACCGGCTGAACGCGTCGGGGAAGGCTCTCGTCGAGGGCCGCGCGGTGGGGCAGAAGATCGCTTCGGGTGCGACCCGGGTCATCATGAACTCCGAAGACATGGGCGAGCTCGGTGACGGTGACGTGCTCGTGACGGACATGACCGATCCCGACTGGGAGCCCGTGATGAAACGCGCCGCCGCCATCGTTACCAATCGAGGAGGGCGCACCTGTCATGCGGCCATCATCGCGCGCGAGCTCGGAGTCCCCGCCGTCGTGGGTTGCGGGGACGCGACGGCGGAGCTCGGGGAGGGCAAGCTGGTGACCGTGAGCTGTGCCGAAGGGGATACGGGCTTCATCTACGATGGAGCCCTTCCGTTCGAAGTCGAGCGCCACGAGCTCGACGCGATGCCCGAGCTCCCGCTCGCGATGATGATGAACGTTGCCAATCCGGAACGCGCGCTTCATTTCGCTTCGCTCCCTCATGCGGGAATCGGATTGGCCCGGCTCGAGTTTATCATCAACAACGTCATCGGTGTCCACCCGAAGGCACTCCTCGAGTTCGACGGCCTTGCGAAGGATTTGAAGGCGGAGATCGCCGAGCGCCTGCGTGGCTACGACGACCCCGTCTCGTTCTACGTGGACAAGCTCACGGAAGGCATCGCGATGCTCGCCGCCGCGTTTAATCCCGAACCTGTCATCGTACGCCTGTCCGACTTCAAATCGAACGAATACGCCCATCTGCTCGGAGGAGCGAGCTACGAGCCGGCCGAGGAGAACCCTATGCTCGGCTTTCGCGGCGCGTCGCGCTATGTCTCCGAGGCCTTCGCCGAGTGTTTCGCCCTCGAATGCCGTGCTTTGCTGCGAGTACGGGAGAAGATGGGGCTCACCAACGTTGAAATCATGGTCCCTTTCGTTCGAACTTTGGACGAGGCCCAAGGCGTCATCGAGGCGCTCGAGGCCCAGGGGCTTGAGCGTGGCAAGGACGGCCTGAAGATCATCATGATGTGCGAGATCCCGTCGAACGTGATTCTCGCGGATCAGTTCCTCGAGTACTTCGACGGATTCTCCATCGGGTCGAACGACCTGACCCAGCTCACCCTGGGCGTCGATCGCGACTCTGGCCTGGTGGCCTCCGCCTTCGACGAGCGCGACGAGGCCGTGAAGACCCTGCTTCGTCAAGCCATCGAGGCCTGCAAGTCGAAAGGCAAATACGTCGGCATCTGTGGCCAGGGACCTTCTGACTATCCCGAGCTCGCCCAGTGGCTCATGGAACAAGGCATCGACAGCCTGTCGTTAAACCCCGATTCGGTCGTGACGACGTGGCTCAAGCTTGGGGCCAGTCGTGCGTCGAAGGACCCTCAACGGCAGTAGGCTTCTTGAAGCGTGTTCACGTCTCGCGGGGTTAGGAGGCTCAGCGGATCACGGCCCTCGTTGTGAACGCCGAAATTACCGCTCACCCACATCTTGTCTTCCGGATGGGGGGAGTGATCCACGATACCGAGTGTGTGACCGATCTCGTGGGCCGTCGTGCCCGCCACGTCGTTCGCGAGGAAGGTCGTGTCTTCGAAAAGGCTTCGCGTGCAGAGGTTTCATGATTTGGAACGAACCTGGCTGGCCCAACTTTGAAGTCGGGAGCCGTTCTGGAAATCGTTCGGTTGTTAGCTGTGGGTTTGGTCTAGCACCTGGCCTCGAAAAGGTTAAGCTCGAAATCGCGAGCCGTAGCGAGTTCGTGCTAGCCTTCGCCGGTGATTTACCCGAAACGGTTGCTCGGACTACTTCCAGTGCTCGTGGCAATGCACCTGAACTACTGGATGTGGAACGACGCTCGCTTGATCTGGGGCTTCCCCTCGAATCTTCTCTACCATCTTCTCTTCAGCTTTTTTCTTTCCCTCGTCATGCTCGTCATCGTTCACCTTGGCTGGCCACGATACTTGGACGAGGAGTGAGCTTGGAGCCCTGGTGACTCCGGTTCTCGCCGTCATCCTCGGCTACCTCGCCATCGTTCTCGCCATCGGGTTTCTCGGTCACCGACTCTTTCGCGGAACCGGCGAGGACTACTTCCTCGCCAGTCGCACTATCGGGTCCTTCGTTCTTTTGATGACGCTCTTTGGAACCCACATGACCGCCTTCACGATTCTGGGCGCCTCGGGGGAGGCGCATCTGCGCGGCATCGAAGTCTTCGCGCTCATGGGCTCTAGCTCCGCTCTCATAGCCCCGCTCGTCTTCTACTTCATCGGCACCCGACTCTGGTGGCTCGGTAAGCGCCACGGCTACTTGACTCAGGTTCAGTTCTTCCGAGACCGCTACCAGTCAGACGGTCTCGGGTTGCTCCTATTCGTCGTCTTGATCGGATTGCTCGTGCCCTATGTCCTCATCGGGGTCAAAGGTGGGGGTGACGTCTTGACCGCGATGACCGGCGGGGCCGAGGAGGGCCTCCCCAATTGGGTCGGGAGCCTTCTCATGTGCGGGGTCATCTTCAGCTACGTGAGCTATGGAGGAATGAGGAGCACGGCCTGGGCCAATACTTTCCAAACGATCGTCTTCATGACCGTCGGGGGCCTGGCTTTCTACGTGATCGTGGGCCGCTACGGCGGCCTTGGGATGGCGATGGAGACGCTTTACGAGCGCAATCCCGAGCTCCTGCGTATCGGCTGGAGCCGCCACGAGCTTTTTCGTATGGGGTCCTATTTGCTCGTACCTCTCTCGGCCGGGGTCTTCCCGCATATTTTCGGTCATTGGCTATCGGCTAGAAGCGCCCATGCCTTTCGCGCCACGATCATCCTCTATCCGATCTTCATCGCCGTGGTGTGGTTTCCCAGCGTCGTTCTCGGCCTCGTGGGCCACATCGACTTCCCACCGCCGATCCAAGGTCCGGTGCTCGTGCACTTGATTCTGGAGAACTCCGGCGGCTTGCTCGCGGGGCTGCTTGCCGCGGGCGTCTTCGCCGCGATTATGTCGTCTCTCGACTCGCAGACCCTGGCGGCAGGTACGCTCTTCACGCTGGACATCGTGCGCCACTACGGGTTTCACGATCGCTTGTCGGAGAGCAAACAAGTGCTCTTCGGCCGGCTCTTCGCGCTGATTTTCCTGGCGGCGGTCTTCGTGCTCGCGATGGTGACCTCCCGATCCATTTTCAGCGTCGGCGTCTGGTCGTTGAGTGGCTTTGCCGGACTGTTTCCTGTCGTCGTCGCGGCCCTTTACTGGCGACGCAGCACGGCGGCAGGGATTAGCGGCGCTATCGTGACCGTTGGCGGGCTCTGGGCCCTGTTCTTTTTGCGCGGGCTCGAAACGCCGGGGGAGTACACGGTGGCCGGAAGCGGCATCATGCCAGTTGTGTTCCTCTTCGCCGGCGCAACGTTGAGTGTCGTGGCTCTGTCTCTCGTGACACGACCTCCAGACAAGGACGTAGTCGAGCGCTTCTTTCCTTGATCTTCCCGGCGCAGTAAGATTGCGAGGGAGGCTGAACGTTACGCGATGCTGTCGATCTTCGGGATTTTGTTCCTCGTATCGGCCGTTTACGTCTTTTTCTGGACGCTCCGGAAAGGGAAGTTTCGGCGATACCCCTGGGAGCAATTCGTTCTTCTAGGGATCGCCGTCTCACTGGGAGCGCTTGCGGTGGTGGAGCGGCCTTCGCTCTTGAATGGGTCGTTGCTGTTCATCGAGCTCGTCGCGCTTACTGGCTCGCTTCTGTACTTTGGAATGGGCGCTCGATTCCAGCGAAGCAGAGTGAGCGTTCTAGCCGGAGAGCGATTGCCGAGCTTCACTCTGCCCGATTCGACCGGCAAGCCCTTTCGCAGCGAGAGCCTCGAGGGTGAGACGGCAGCACTCTATCTGTTCTACCGCGGCGACTGGTGACCCTTCTGCACGAGTGAGCTCGGGCAGCTCCAGAAATTCCAACAGCGGGTCGAGGACGCGGGTGTCCGCGTTGTCGCCATAGGCGTCGATCCGCCCGAGGTCTCGGAGCGTTTCCGCCGGCGCCTCGGCGCCGGCTTCACCTTTCTTTCCGATGAGAAAGGAGTCCTCCTCGACGAGCTGAATATCCGGCACCACAAGGGTTGGCGCGGTTCCGACATCGCCTTTCCCACCGGCATTATCGTGGACAAACACGCCGTCGTGCGCTGGGTTTACGAGGCGGAATTCGGACATATGCGCATGACGCCGAAGGATCTGTTCGAGGCCGTGGAGCGGCTGACGCTCGAGGAGCAGAACCGTGAGCTACGCCGCGGACGCGCGGTCGGCAAGGTCGTCCGTCAGGTCTTCCTAATGCGCGAGCCTTCTGACCTCGGGGGCGCCATCGAGGCGATGCAGAAGGAGCTCCGGCGTTTCGAGCTCTCGTTCTCGATTTGCGGGATCGCGATCGTCGATGAGTCCACAGGCAAGGTGCGAACGATTGGCGCTTTCCCCGACGCGGACGACGAACGCCTGATGATGGAGATCTCTTCCGACGAGGTTCCCGAGCTCCAGCAGCTCGTTCCAGTGTGGCGAACCAAGAAGTACCAGCTCTTGAGATTCGAGAAAGGAAGCTGCTCGCAGCCCCTTAGAGACATGGCGACGGCGCACGGTTGTGCATGCGATGGCATCGAGCGCGACCTTCGTTGGCTCGTCTTCGTACCTTTCTCACATGGTGCGATCTTCGTGGGTAGCGATTCCGCGGACGAACCGTCGGAGGACGACCTTCGCACCTTGATCGAATTCGCGGACGCCATTTCTGTTGCCTATCGGCGATTCGCCGACTTTCAGGAGCTCGAGAGGCGGAACAGGGAGCTCCAGGAAACGCAGCTCCAGCTCATTCAGTCGGAGAAGATGGCGTCTCTCGGCCAACTCGTCGCGGGCGTGGCTCACGAGCTGAACACGCCCATGGGAGCCATTCACAGCAACACGCAGAGCGCGAAGACGAGCCTCGAGCGAATCGCTCGCGTCATCGAGTCGGGCGACCCCCTTCAGTCGGACGAGCTGACCCGAATCGCCTCGATGGCGAGAACTCTCCTGGAGATGAACTCGGTGAACGACGTGGCGGGACGACGAATCATGCACATCGTCTCCAACCTGCGGAAATTCGCCCGGCTGGACGAGTCGGAGTGGAAGAAAGCCGACCTGCACGAAGGTTTGGAGGAGACCCTCGCGCTCGTCGAATATCAGACCAAGGGGCGCATCGAGATTGTGCGCTCGTATCAGGACGTTCCTGCAGTCGGTTGCTTTCCCGGACAGCTCAATCAGGTCTTCATGAACTTGATCGTAAACGCGATCCAAGCCATCGAGGCCAACGGGAAAATCGTGATCGAGACGTCCCGGCGCGGCAACGAGGTCCTCGTTCGTGTCTCCGACAACGGGCTCGGCATTTCCAAAGAGGCTTTGCCTCGCATCTTCGATCCGGGCTATACGACAAAAGGCGTAGGGGTTGGCACGGGGCTAGGCCTGTCGATCTGTTACCGCATCGTTCTAAACCATGGCGGCCGGCTCGAGGTCGAGAGCGAGGCGGGCGAAGGCTCGGTCTTCACGCTCTCGCTACCTTTGGACGCGCGGCCTCCCAAAGACTTACCGCCCGCATCACCCTATTCCCACGCCCTCACGCCAGGATAATTCCACAGTTTGTCGCCTCTCCGCCTCCCGTACTAGGATGTTCTGCTCATGCGCGTAAACCTAGGGCTGTCTTTCTTGTGGACCAGCTTCGTCACCGTCTCGGTGGGGGCTCAGGAGCCGGTGGCCTGGGGACCGGGAGAAGAGCTCGAGTTCAGCACCTTTTCCATCGCGGCCGTCGATCCCGCTACGGGCGAAGTGGGGGTCGCCGTCACGACGCGCAATCCCTGTGTGGGCAACGGAGTCCCGTGGGTGCGGGTCGGAGTCGGTGCGGTCGCGACTCAAGCAAGTACCCGAACCGAATATGGTGACGAGCTGCTCGATCTTCTCGCGGAAGGGCGGAGCGCGGAGGAGGCGTTACGCTCGACGCTCGACGCGGACGACCGCGCGGCCCACCGACAGATCGGAGTGATCGGTCTCGAGTCGGGCGGCGCCCAGCATACCGGGTCCGAAACACGGCCCTGGTCCGGCCACCGCGCGGGCGCGAATTACGTCACGCAGGGCAATCTGCTCGAAGGTCCCGCGGTGCTCGAAGCCGTGGCGCGCTCGTTCGAATCGACAGAAGAAACCAGCCGTCATCTCGCCGATCGGCTCATCGCGGCGCTCGAGGCGGGTCAAGCGCGCGGTAGCGATGCGCGCAAGGGGCGCGCGCAATCGGCCGCCGTCATTACATCCGACCCGCGTGACGGCCATTCGCGCCGCCCCGACAAGGTCTCGACGGACATCAACGTCTGCGAGCACCCCGAGCCCGTCGGCGAGCTTCGACGTATCTACGGCACCGTCAGCCAGACGCTCGGTTTTCGCACCCTTCAACAGTTCGTCGGCCGAGACGTCGTTCAGCTCAAGATCATGCTCCACGCCCTCGGCTACTTCCGTCCGGGAGTAACGACGGTGGAGCGCGGCGACGATGCCATGCAGTTCACGCCCGAGCTCGTCGCGGCGGTGGACGGGTTTCGGTTTACGGAAGGTCTAGCGACACCCGAGTCCGGCTCTCCGCCCGGCCTCGTGGATGGGGAGGCCGTCGAGCTCCTCTGGAAGCGGCTCCGCGAGGCTGGCAAGGCGGGTTCGATTCGCGAGCAGATCAAGGAAATCACCGCGGTTACGCGGTGAGCTTCACTTTTTCTCCTTCGTGGGGCTCGAGACGCCTCAGGGCTGAAAGCAGTGGCGGGACATCGGGAGATCCGCCAAGCCCTCGGTCGGACAACATCCATCCTCTGGCGCTTGCCAAGATATCCCGGTATACTTGTTTCAGGGATTCCTTGTTTCCTGCATGAAACGAGGCGCACGGACGGGACGACAAAAGAAAATGCCGCTAGCCAAGAAAACGTCCAAAAACCAGATCACGCTGCCCAAAAAGATCGCCGACGAAATTCCCGAGGTCGAGTACTTCGACGTACGCTATGAGAACGGGACCATCGTGCTCTATCCCGTGGAATGGGACAAAGCCGATCGCGTTCGCGAGAAGCTGGAAGAGCTAGGGATAAAGGCAGGTGACATCAAAGACGCTGTTCGCTGGGCTCGCGGCGAAGAGTCTTGAGGATCGTACTCGACACGAACACCGTCTTGTCCGCACTTTTGTTTCGTCGGGGACGGCTCGCGTGGCTACGAACGTTGTGGGCGTCGACTCGCATAGTCCCGTTGTGCAGTCAGGCAACACTGGACGAGATCTTGCGGGTGCTCGCCTGTCCCAAGTTCGAGCTCGACGAAAACGAAATCCGAGGCCTGCTAGGCGCTTACCTCTTCTATGTCGAAGTCGTCGACGTTCCCGCGGGCGGCATCGAGGGGTTACCCCGCTGCCGAGATCGGGACGATGAGATGTTCCTCGACCTCGCCGCACGTGGAGGCGCCGAGGTCCTAGTGACCGGCGATCAGGATCTTTTGGCGCTGGCGGAGGATGTCGCATTCGCCATCGAAACGCCGGCCGAGTTCAAGACCCGATTCGGCGACACCTTCCATATCTGAGAAAAGCCGTCCGCCTACCGCCTCTTTGGCGAGGCGCATCACTTGATCGCACGCGGAAATTAGCCGAGCAGCAGCCCTCGGCCTCGGTCGCGCCCGCATGCTCCTGTGCTAGTCTCTCCAGAGCTCTGGCCGGTCTGGACCGAGTGCGTCGTCCTCGAGCTAATCGAAGCGGGAGGTAGCTATGAGAAGATTCTGGATTCTCTCTCTATGTTTCGTCGCCAGCGTCAGCCTCGCCTGGACCTCGGCCGACCGCGACCCAGCGCGTGAGATGACCGAAAGCGCCGGACGGTTTCTCGCAGACCTGTCGCCCGAACACCGAGCGATGACGACCATCGACTTCGAGGACGAAGAGCGCTACAACTTTCACTACATCCCGCGCGACCGCAGGGGTATCCCCTACCGCATCATGACGCCGGCGCAGCGCAAGCTGGCGCACGCCTTTCTCGCGAGCGGGTTGAGCCGCCAGGGCATGTCCAAAGCCCTCGAGATCATGTACCTGGAAAACGTCCTTTTCGAGATCTCGAAACGCTCGATCCGGGACTCCGAGGCTTACTACTTCACCGTCTTCGGCGAACCTTCGGCAAGCTCCGGATGGGGCTGGAGGCTGGAGGGACATCACATCTCTTTGAACTTTACCCTTCGTCACGGCGAGGTCGTTTCGACGTCACCTTCTTTCTGGGGAGCTAATCCCGCCACCGTTTTGGACGGGCCCCAGAAAGGAATGCGAGTCCTGAAGGACGAGGAGTCGATGGGTCGCGCACTTCTCCACTCGCTCGACCAGTCCGCTCGAGTGATCATCGAGGCGGAGGCGCCCTCGGATATCATCACCGCCAATGCGCGCCGCGTGGACATCGGAAGCCCCGCGGGGCTATCCGCTGCCGAGATGTCCGCGGAACAGAAAGTGGCGATGATGGCGCTGATCGAGCTCTACGCCCACCGGCTGCGGCCCGAGCTCGCCTCGATGGAGCTCAAAAAGATCCGAAGCGCCGACGTGGATCGCATTCATTTTGCCTGGATGGGC
Source organism: Candidatus Marinacidobacterales bacterium (assembly GCA_965247365.1). GTDB lineage: Bacteria > Acidobacteriota > Vicinamibacteria > Marinacidobacterales > SMYC01 > CBDFHB01. The sequence continues at coordinate 4,101,895 of CBDFHB010000002.1, read as the reverse complement.
GACAAAGAGCCGGGCAAGCCACATTACTATCGCATCCACGGCCCGAGCTTTCTCATCGAGTACGACAACACCCAGAACAACGCAAACCACATTCATACGGTGTGGCGAGACCCCACGGGTGATTTCGGAGACAAAGATCCCCTGGCCGCCCATTACCGAAACGCCGACCATCATCGCACCCACGGGCACGTCGCGGACGATTCACCGGAGTAAGTGCCCGAGAGTCACGCGGCTTCGTTTCGCGAGCCAATCAAGGCATCACCGCGGTTACGCGGTGAGCTTCACTTTTTTCTCCTTCGCGGAGCTCGCCGTCCTTCCGGATGCCAGCGGTAGCGCTCCATGGAAAGCGTTCCGTCCTGACGGAACTCGATTCCTTCGCTCTCGAGTAGACTTCGCTGCAGCCTCGGTGGGAGATCCGCAAGGCCTTCCGTCGACAAGCCGCCCTTCGCGTTCACGACTCGATGCCAAGGCACGTCGTCGGGGCAATCGCGCATCGCCCAACCCACGGCGCGGGCGGAGAGAGGGGGCTTCAAGAGCTCGGCGATTTGCCCATAGTTCATGACGCGACCCCTGGGGATCTTGCGCGCGATAGCATGAACTTGATCCCAGGCCGAAACCCCTGGCGCCATCGTTCAGGGGGAGACTTCCGGCGCGCGCACTTCCGCGACCGCCGCTCTCCGATGGAGTACTACGAGCGTTGCCGGAACGAGCGCGAGGCAGGCGGCGAGTCTCGTCAAGGTCGCGTAGCCGAACGCGGAAAGAAGAAGACCGGACGTGACTCCGGAGAGCGCCGCGCTCGTCCAGACCAGCGCGTCCGCGAATCCCTGAATCCTGATCCGCGCGTGCTCTGGAACGCTCTCGGTCAGAAGGGCGCTGCCTGAGACGAAGCCGCAATTCCATCCCAGGCCGAGCAGAAACAACGCGATGGCCAGAACCGAGGCATTGCCTCCCGCGATCGCGGCGAGCAAACTCGAAGCGGCCAGAAGGACTCCCCCTGCCAGGATCAAGGGGATCCTTCCCAGACGATCGCTGAGAAAGCCCGACAGGGGGGAAAGCGCAAACATTCCGAACGCGTGCGAAGAGATCACGGGGCCGACCGCTTCGAGCCCATGGCCCGTGGCACGGAGATGGATCGGCGTCATCGTCATGACGAGCACCATGACCGCGTGGCCGATGACGAGTACGACGAGCGCAATGCGGGCGCGGACGGAAAGCCGTGAGAGCGTCGCCCCTCGCTCCCGATTCGAGGAGCCGACCGGTCCGAACGCCGGCAACAGGGTGTAGAGGACGATCCAAGCGCTCCCGAAGGCGAGAGCGGCGAACAGAAACGGCGCCATCACCTCGGGCATGCCGATGGTCGCCGCTGCCCTTCGTGTCGGCTCGAGAAGGCTGGGGCCGAGCACCGAGCCGATCGTTCCCGCCCAGATCACGAGTCCGATCGCAGAGGCACGTCTCGCCGGCTCGAAGAGATCCGCGCCCGCGTATCGAGAGAGATAGCTCGCCCCGTAGCCCGCGCCGAGACAGAACATCGCCCCGCACAAGAGAACGAACTGCGAGCTCGCGACGGCAAAGGCGGCGAGAATCGCTCCCGCCGCAGCCGTCATGTAACCGAGCAAGAGCCCGTGGCGCCGGCCGCGACGCGCCATCGTCGCGGCTAGCCAGCTCGTGCCGAAAGCGGTGCCTCCAGTCAGAATCGCGGAAGGCAGTCCGCTCCATTTCGTGCTCCCGAGCAGATCCTCGGCGACGAGGGGCATGACGGTGACCATGGCGAGAAAGCCCGTTGCCGAAAGGCCTACGCCCGTGAAAAGCGCGGCCATCGCTTTCTTGCGTTTCGAGGACTCGCTCAAGATGCCTCGTCCCCCGTCTCCGTGGGCCGGGTGTCGTCCGCGCACCATTCGGACCAAGAGCCTGGATAGAGCTTGGCGCCGGGAAGTCCGGCGAGCTCCATCGCGACCATATTGTGACAGGCGGTCACCCCCGATCCGCAGTAGTGGACCACCTCGTCGGCGGAGCGACCGCCAATCAGAGCTTCGAAACCTTTTCGAAGCTCACTCGGAGGCAAGAACCGACCACTCGCATCGAGATTGGAGCTCGTCGGCTTGTTGCGCGCCCCGGGAATGTGGCCTGCCACGGGATCGAGCGGCTCGGTCTCGCCTCGATATCGCTCCGGAGCGCGGGCGTCGATGAGGAGACAGCCTTCGAGGGTCTCCGCCTCCAGCCGCATCTCCGCCCGGATCCGTGGCGAAAAAGCGCGCGGCGCCCGTGTCTCTCGGCCGGCACTGAGATTCCCGCCGGTTTCCGTCCATCCGTCCAGAGCGCCATCGAGCAGGGTGACACGGTCGTGGCCGAGATAGCGCAGCATCCACCAGAGCCTCGCGGCGATTTGTCCCGCGGCGATGTCGTAGGCGACGACTTCCATCTCGTCATCGATACCCCATTTCGAGAAACGATCCACCATTTGATCCACAGCGGGCAGGGGATGGCGACCGTTCCTACCCGTCATCGGCCCCGAGAGATCGCTGTCGAGGTGTGCATAGACGGCGCCCGGAATGTGACCTTCGAGGTACTCCGCTTCACCCCTCGCGGGCTCCGACAAATAAAATCGGCAATCGACGACGACCGGGCTTTCGGTCCCGAGCCGATCTCGAAGCTCTTCCGGACGAATCAATGTCTCTACCATCTGTGACTCGTCCTCCTCACCGACTTGCCCTACCATCATCCTTCGTCCGTTGCGAGATCGATCAGGAAGGCGTAGGCGAGGGCCGTTTCCCGATGGCTCTCGAAACGCCCCGAGACGCCGTGGTGGCCTGCTTCCATGTTGGTCTTCAACAGGAGACGTTGATTCGAAGACTCCGGCTGGACGTCTCGCAGCTTTGCGACCCACTTGGCAGGTTCCCAATACTGTACTTGCGAGTCGTGGAGCCCTGCCGTCACGAGCATGTGCGGATACGAGTGTCGGTCGACATTGTCGTAAGGGGAGTACGACAATATGTAGTCGTAGTACGCTTTTTCCCGAGGGTCACCCCACTCATGGTACTCACCCGTCGTCAAGGGGATCGTCTCGTCGAGCATCGTCGTGACGACGTCCACGAAGGGGACGTGCGCGACGATACCCTTGAATAGCTCGGGCCTCATGTTCACGACGGCGCCGACCAGAAGCCCCCCGGCGCTGCCTCCCCAAGCGAAGAGTTTTTGCGGCTGCGCGTATCCGGACTTCATCAGATGTTCGGCGCAGGCGATGAAGTCCGTAAAGGTATTCCGTTTCTTCAGCCGTTTTCCGTCGTCGTACCAGGACCGGCCCATCTCTTCGCCGCCCCTTACGTGCGCAATCGCGAAAACGAAGCCCCGGTCCAGGAGGCTGAGACGCGCCGAAGAGAACGTGGCCTCCATCGTGATGCCGTAGGAGCCATAACCGTAGAGGACGAGCGGTGCCTTGCCAAGAAGCTCGGTGTCCTTGCGACAAACGAGCGAGACGGGCACCTGGACTCCGTCGTGAGCTTCGACTTGCAAACGCACGCTTGTGTAGCTCTCGCGGTCGAACTCACCGAGAACCCTGTCCTGCTTCAGGAGCGTTTTCTCATTGGTCCTCATGTCGTAGTCATAGGTCGAGCGCGGGGTCGTGAAGGAGCTATAAGCGAATCGAAGGACGTCGGAATCGAACTCGAAGTTACCCGTGAGGTAAACGTAGTAGGCCGGATCGTCGAAGGTTAGATAGTAGTTCTGCTCGCCTTGCCAGGCTTTCACGAAGATGCGCCGCAGGCCTTGATGGCGCTCGACGAGGACGAGGTAGTTCTCGAATAGAGCGAAGTCTTCCAGAAGCACGTCATCCCGGTGCGCGATGACTTCTTTCCAATGCGCGCGCCCGGGCGTCGCGACGGCAGTCTTCATCAGCCGAAAGTTCTTCGCCTCCGCGTTCGTGAGAATGAAGAAGTAATCGTTGTAGTGGCTCACCGAGTACTCGTGGCCCGGCTCTCTCGTCTGAAGGACGGAGAAGGCGCCCTCCGGATCGTCCGTCCTCAAGTAGCGATACTCGGCCGATTCGGATGCCTCACTGGCGATGAGAACGAAGGACTTCGATTTCGACGTGAAGACGGTGAGGTGGAACGTCTCGTCGGTTTCTTCGTAGATGAGCGCATCGTCGCCCGGATCCGTGCCCAGGCGGTGTCGATAGACTCGGAAGGCCCGAAGAGTCTCGGGATGCTGTTTGGTGTAGAAAAAGGTTCGATGGTCGGCGGCCCAGGCCAGATCCCCCGTCACCTCGGGGATGGTGTCCTCGAGGAGCGCGCCCGTTTCCAAATCTTTGAAACGAAGCGTGTAGATCCGACGGCCTACCGTGTCGGTCGCATAGGCGAGGATCCTCTGGTCGAAGCTCACGCCCGACAGGCCGAGGGCGAAGTACGGTTGGCCTTCCGAGAGAAGATTTCCGTCGACGAGCACCTGCTCCTCGCCGTCTGGCTCCGTCGCGCGGCAGTGGACGGCATACTCCCGTCCCTCCTCGAAGCGGTGATAGTAGAAATAACCGTCTCGCCGGTAGGGGACCGACCGATCGTCTGGGACCAATCGTCCCGTGATCTCCTCGAAGAGCTTCGTTTGAAGCCCCCGCGTATGGGCCATTGCCTCTTCGGTATAGGCGTTCTCCTGCTCGAGATAGGCCGTGACCTCCGGGTCGTCGCGCTCCCGGAGCCAGTAATAAGGATCGACTCGAACGTGGCCGTGCTCCAGAAGCTCGACGGGGGATTTCTTGGCAATAGGTGGCGGCGACACTTCTAGTGCTCACTCGCCTCTTCGAGCAGTGCCGCGGGGCCCCACCCCCACGGCTTTTCGCTTCGGGTCTCGGCTTCGCCTCGCCCTGCGCTCGCGCTGAGGGTTTTCAACTTCGTCTCCTCACAATGGCCGGAGCCATGATAGCGATTGACGCAACGGCTTGGAAATCGGGCCCTGCGGGACATGCGAACGGATTCGGTCCGGAAATGTGATAGAAGCAGGAATCATGAAAAGTGACGCCATCAAGAAGGGAGCATCTCGGGCGCCGGCACGGGCGATGTGGAAAGCTCTAGGTCTGACGGACGAGGATTTGAACCGACCTCTCATCGGTGTCGCCAATACGTGGAGCGACATCTCGCCCTGCAACGTCCACCTGCGGGAGCTCGGCACGAGCGTGAAGGAGGGAGTTCGGGCCGCGGGCGGTACCCCCTTCGAGTTCAACACCATCACCGTCACCGACGGGATCTCCATGGGCTCGGACGGGATGCGGGCCTCTCTCGTGTCTCGGGAAGTCATCGCCGACTCCATCGAGCTCGTCGTGTTGGGGCATCTGCTCGACGGGGTCGTCGCCATCTCCGGTTGCGACAAGACGATTCCTGGGACGGTGATGGCTCTCGCGCGACTGAATTTACCGTCGCTAATGCTCTACGGAGGCTCGATCATGCCGGGCCGGTACCAGGGAAAGGATGTCACCATTCAGGACGTGTTCGAAGCCGTCGGCGCCTGTGCCGCCGGAATCATGAGCGAGGAAGAGCTCCACTCCCTCGAGGGCGCCGCTTGCCCCGGTGCCGGCGCCTGCGGCGGACAGTTCACTGCCAACACGATGTCCACCGCCATGACGGCGCTCGGCATCTCGCCGATGGGGGTCAACGACATCCCCGCCACGGATCCGAGAAAAGGGCTCGCGGCCAAGCGTTGCGGCGAGATCGTGATGGATCTCATCAAAGCTGGCCGCACCGCCAGGCAGATCATCACGCAGACGGCGCTCGAGAATGCCATCGCCTCGGTTGCCGCGACCGCAGGCTCGACCAACGCCGTGTTGCATCTGCTCGCCGTTGCGCGCGAGGCTGAGGTCGATCTCTCGATCGACGATTTCGATCGGATCTGCGCAAAGACGCCGGTGCTGGCCGATCTCAAGCCGGCCGGCCGTTTCACGGCGCCGGACGTCCATCGGGCTGGCGGGCTGCGCTTGCTGATGAAACGCCTCTTCGACGGAGGCTATCTGGCCGATGAGATGACAGTGACCGGTCGCAGTTTGTCCGAGGAGGCCGCGATGGCGGAGGAGACCGAAGGACAGGAGGTCATTCGGTCTCTCGATCGTCCCCTGAAGCCTCGTGGCGGCCTCGCGATTCTTCGCGGATCCCTCGCCCCCGACGGTTGTGTCGTGAAGCTCGCGGGTCACGAGCGGCTCGACCACAGCGGACCCGCGCGAGTGTTCGACTGCGAGGAAGATGCCTTCGAGGCAGTGCAGGCGCGCAAGATCATCGCCGGCGACGTCGTCGTCATCCGCTATGAAGGGCCCAAGGGCGGGCCCGGCATGCGTGAGATGTTGGGCGTCACGGCCGCGCTGATCGGCCAGGGCCTTGGTGATTCCGTCGCCCTCGTCACCGACGGTCGATTCAGCGGAGCGACGCATGGATTCATGGTCGGGCACATCGCTCCCGAGGCCGCGGACGGCGGACCCATCGCGCTCCTCCGCGATGGGGATAGGATCACGTTGAACGTCGAGTCCAGAACGCTCGACGTCGACTTCGATCCGGAGTCGCGAAGAGCGGGCTGGAAGCCTCCCGAGCCGCGTTACAAGACGGGGGCGCTTGCGAAGTACGCCCGGCTCGTGACGTCCGCCTCCGAAGGTGCGGTGACGCGCTAGCCGGGCGCGCGATGCGCCGCCGACGCTTCCTCCAAAACTCCGCGCTCGCGGCCTTTTCGCTCTGGATCGAACCGGGTCGCGCCCTCCGGTCGCGGCCTCGTTTCGCGACGGGCCCCTTCACTCTCGGTGTGGCTTCGGGGGATCCGACCGACCAGTCCATCGTGCTCTGGACGAGGCTCGCGACGCGGCCGATGGACGCCGACGGCGGCGCCATGCCTTCCGAGCCGATGCGAGTGCGCTGGCAGCTCGCGAGGACGAGCGGATGAGTACCGTCATCCGTGAGGGCGAGGCAGGCGCCCTGCCGGAGCTCGCCCATTCCGTGCATGTCGAGGTGCAGGGGCTTCGACCCGGGAGGGAATATTGGTATCGGTTCGTCGCAGGTCAGGAAGAATCCGAGGTCGCGCGCACCCAAGAGCTTTGGAATCAGTCGTTCGATCGCACGCACAGCGGGCACTTGAGCTGAGGCCCGGCCGGTGGCAACGGATGTTCGACGTTGTCGAGCTGTCCCCGATCGCCCCCGAAACGGTGGAACAGCTCGCACTCCCGCTCGAACCTCTCCTTGTGGGACGGGATGACCTCGAAGTGGAAGTAGGAGTAGGTATCGACGAAGTGGTTGAGAGACTCGCGAAGGTCGCTATCCGCCCGTCCGATGCGCGCGTCGAGCGTTCGGTCGTAGGACAAAACGAAAACGCCTGGTACCGCGGGAGGAACTCGGGCCTCGATGACGCCCGGCTCGAGCCGATAGGGAGGGCCCGCGGGCTCCTCGAAGGGGTTCCGGGGCTGGTGCACCGAATCGGCGGCGATGCGGTTGGCGCGCTCGATCGCCTCGCGAATCTCGAGCGGTGTCAGCGCCTGCGTCCGCTCGGGATCTTTCTGGCTCGACCCCTCCCGCCGGAGAAGCCATCGGATCGCGTCAGCGGAAGCGGTGGGCACGCGGATGAACCGAATCCCGTAGCCTTCCGGCTGAGGCGAGCGCCGCGGCTTGCCGCGATTCTCCCACGCCACCACGGCCTCGACCAAAACGGTCTGCTCCAGCTCCGGGATATCGATGGCGACCGAGAGCTGCGCCTGGGGGAGTAAGTTGAGTGGTGTTGCCACGTAGGCACCGCCCTCCGAAAGCGTCATGAGCTTTCCGTCGCCGCCATTCAGCGCGGCTCGGAGGCGGACGGCGTAGCCGTCTACGAAATCGATACGTCGGGGTAAACCATGCATGGGGATACGCTCGAGCACTAAGACCTACCACTTGAATGTTACCCGGCGCAAGAGGCATTGTAGCGCGAACCGCCGAAAGGCCCATGAGAACGATCACATTCTGAAGGAGTGGCTCTTGGGATTTCGTCTCGTCTCGTCCGCCTTCGAGCACAATGGAGCGATCCCGCGCCGCTTCACGTGCGACAGTCAAGACCTCTCGCCCTCGCTCGCCTGGTCACAGCCTCCAGAGAAGACGGCCAGCTTCATTCTGATCGTGGACGATCCCGATGCGCCCGACCCGGAGGCTCCCAAGGTGACGTGGGTCCATTGGGTGCTTTACAACATTCCGCCAGATGTTCGCGCTCTCTCGGAAGGGGTCGGCCACGAGGACCTTCCGGTGGGGACTCTTGAGGGGAGAAACGACTGGAAGAGGACGGGATATGATGGACCCTGCCCGCCGATCGGGCGGCACCGCTATTTTCACAAACTCTATGCGCTCGACCGCGCGCTGGACGATCTTCACGAACCGAAGAAAGACGAGCTCCTCCAAGCGATCGAGGGTCACGTTCGCGGGTGCGCTCAGCTCATCGGCACCTACCAGCGCGACTAGCAGTTAGGCCGAGTCACCAGTATCACCTCAGTCTTTGGATCGACGACGATACCGCGAGCCACCCACTCCCAGAAGCCCCAAGCTGATGAGGAACAGGGTTCCCGGCTCCGGGGTGGGAAAGGTAATGCTGCCTATCGTGGTGGCGACCGCCGCATTGTCGAAGGCGGTGGATATTGTGCCGTGCCAGGCCGCGGGGGTCAGGAACTGACCGTTCGGCTGCAGATTGGTGGGCACGAAGCTGGTCGACGAGTTGTCGTTGATACACTTGCTTCCAGGGAGCGTCGGGCAGTCCCACGTGGAGACGCCGAGCGGCGATGCGGTATCCACGACCGCCTGCAGCGGCTGAGTGAAATAGAAACCCGTGAACGGGTTGATACCGATCTGGCTATTGATTTCGTTGATGCCCTGCGTGAAAGCCGTCGCGTGGTCCGTTCCGAGAACCAGGCCTCCACCGCGCAAGTCGAGCTGCGTAGCGTAATTCTGAATCCACGGGGTTTCCGAAGGTGCACCGTTGCTGGTCGGGCGGGCGATCCAGGAGTCCGCTGACGACACGATCCGCCCATCGACAATCAGGTTCTTGTCCGTGCGCGCGTTGTACCAGTTGGCGATGTTGGTGTAGTTCGACGTCTGGAACGCGTTGTTGTCCGGCCCGGTGTTCAGGTCGTAAACCCAGATCTGGTCGAAGTTAGCAAGGTCGTTGTAGACGGCGTTGAACAGATCGCGCTGCGTGACATTCACACCGGCCATAGCTTGGAGCTTGCCCGCGAGGTTCTGACCGTCCCCGTAGTAGGAGCCAACACCGACAAACCCGAACATGATCTCGACGGGCGCCGCGTTCGCGACCCCCAAGAAAAGAAACGCCAACAGGAAGCAGATTTTTCGAGCCATTCCTTTTTTCTCCGTGCGGCCTTGTGGACAACGGCCTTGCTTCCCTCATAATGCACGAATCGTACCGACGTTACGTAAGACGATGCCCTTAAAGGACTTTGCTCCTGGCAGACGGTACCAGGCATGCAACAAGCGTAAGGAGCTCCGACAGTCAGTCCGATTCGGATACGGCACATTTAGTCTCCGAACCGGCGTGTTGACGGCGGGAATGGCGGCGAAAATAGAACTTTCCCTTTCTCACAGGTGGCGCGGCCTCTTGTCGGCTTTTCTTACGAAGTCTGGTACACCACTAGAGCCGCGATCCGCGAGATCGACATCACTCGGAAAGAATCCGGCTCGAGCTAATTCTTGTCGTCAGGGTGGAGCCCGAGGACCCGTTGATGGCGTTGCAGCGCCTCTGTGCCGTCGTCCCGAGGACTCGTAGGGGCGTAGACATTTACTCAGACGGGTAATCATCGGTGCGAATCACCCCGCTCTCTTGCACTCCGGTTGGCATCCGTGAAATCCCCCTGTTGGCTGATCTAGGGGAGTTGGCGTTTCCATCGAGAAAAGTGGGAGGTCGGGGTGATGAAGAAGAGAGTGGGCTCACTGATTCTTCTGCGGTAGCTATTGGGAGTGGCGCGGTCATGGGTCAGGAGGGCGGCGGCGCCTGCCAGTACATGGGCTGGGTTGGCCGCGCGGCCGAGGTCGAGGAGCTCCTGATGAACGCCGAGGTCGTCTCGGTGGAAGACATCGGCATGGGGATCACCAAGCCGAGTCGTGTCGACCTCAAGAACGGCGACGTCGCACTCGCTGGCGCCTACAAGAACATCAAACGCGGCCGCCAGGGAGGCTTTTGGGAGAGCTACCAGGCCGAGTTCGCCGCCTACGAGCTCGACAAGCTCCTGGGACTCAACATGGGCCCACCGACGATCGAGAAGCGGGTGAACAGAAACTTGGGCTCAGTCCAGTTCTGGGTCGAGGACTGTAAGTTGTTCCGCGACGTCATGGAGACCACGCCACGCACCGTCGAGTGGAGCAACCAGCTCTCCCGGATGAAGATGTTCGACATCCTCATCAGCAATTAGGCGGCGGAATCAATCGCGGAGCCCGGCCGGTCCTGGGATCGAGCCCGGCGTCAGTGACTCAACCGCCGCTGCCGGAGAGCCAGCGCACGAGTCGGGCGAAAGGAGGAAAGCGCGGGGGAACGCGCTCCGGCGTTGCCGAGAGGCTCCTGACGAAGTGCGTCCTGGAGAACTCGCCTCCGCTGAAAAGACGTCCGCTCTCGTCCGTGAACCACGTCGACCAGGACCACCAGTTCTGCCAGGGGAAGAGGGAGGCCTCGATGACGCTATAGGGAAGGCCGAGCGACTCGCCCTTGGCCACGACCGCCTGCGCCCACCGAAGGAAGCGCACCTTGTCGCGAATGAGCTCGAGCGGATCGGTTCCACTGACGAGGAAAGCCCGGGGATCGAGGGCTTCGTCGACGCTGAAGACGTAGCCGTGAGTGCCGATCATCGTCTTGATGTCGAGCTCGAGATAAGCCTCTAGCGTTCGAATCCACTCGGCGCCGGACACGTCTTTGTTCGGAGACGTGAACACGGTGTGCAGGAAGGAATCCCCGGCGAAGAGGGTGGATTCAACTGGTCGTCGCAACACGTCGATGATGAGGTCTTGCGATGCAGAAGCGGAAGCGGAGAAAATCAGAACAAGCAGGTCGGCCAGCGATGCGTTCGCCTGGCCGGCCGTGGGTGGCGCGACGTGAAGAGCAGCAGCGGTTCTGGAAGACGATCGCGGAGGGACTTTCGAGCGAGGCAGCCGCCGTGTCTTGTGGCGTGTCACCACCCGTTGGAGTCCGTTGGTTCCGATACGGCGGTGGCATGCCACCAATCAGTTTGGCGCCGCGGTCGCCCCGCTACCTATCCTTCGCAGAGCGGGAAGAGATCGCGATTCTGAAGGCTCAAGGCGCCGGCGTGCGGGAGATTGCGAGTCGGCTTCACAGAGCGCCGTCGACAGTCTCGCGGGAGTTGCGCCGCAACGCCGCAACCCGGTGTGGCGGTCTCGAGTATCGCGCGACCACCGCGCAGTGGCACAGCGAGCGGCGTGCCCAACGGCCGAAGAAAGCCAAGTTGGCCGCGAATGCTCGGCTGCGAAAATACGTGCAGGAGCGGCTTGCGGGCGCGGTCAGAAGCGAAAACGGGAGGTCTGTGCCCGGCCCGAAAGCGCGTTCCTGGCGCGGACGACGTCATGGTCGTCGTCAGGACCGACGCTGGTCTACCTCGTGGAGCCCACAACAGATCGCGCACCGGCTCAGAGTAGAGTATCCCGATGACGAGTCGATGAGAATCTCGCACGAGGCCATCTACCAAGCGCTGTACATCCAGGGACGCGGAGCGTTGCGCCGCGAGCTAACCGCGTGTTTGCGCACCGGACGGGCGCTGCGCGTACCGAGGGCCCGCCGCCGTAGACAAGGCAAGAACTTCGTCACCCCCGAGATCATGATCAGCGAACGGCCGTCCGAGGCCGACGACCGGGCGGTCCCTGGACATTGGGAAGGCGATCTAATCATCGGCCTTGGTAGCTCCGCGATCGGCACGCTGGTTGAACGCACTTCGCGATTCACAATTCTTCTTCATTTGCCCCGCATGGCTGACTACGGAGGACCCACGGTCAAGAACGGCCCAGCGCTCGCCGGGCACGGAGCTGAGGCCGTCCGAGATGCGATTGCTGCGACGATCATGGCGCTGCCTGATCAGTTACGCCGATCGCTAACCTGGGACCAAGGCGCGGAGATGGCCCAACATGCCCAGCTCCGCATTGCCACCGGACTACAGGTGTTTTTCTGCGATCCCCAAAGTCCGTGGCAACGAGGCACGAACGAGAACACCAACGGTCTGCTACGCCAGTACTTCCCGAAAGGAACCGACCTGAGCAGGCACAGCGCCAAGGCTCTCGCTGCCGTGGCGACCACGCTCAACGGCCGACCCCGGAAGACGCTCAGTTGGAGAACTCCAGCTGAAACCTTCAACGACATGCTACTTTCTCTCCAACAAGGACGTGTTGCGACGACTCCTTGAATCCGGTGAGGATGCCTCGTTCTCTGTCGAACAACGAAGCGTGTCCCTCGCAGTGACCCGGCGACTCGATCACGTGAAGCCGCGCGCGAGGCGTCTTCAGCACCGCTCCGAATCGCTCCAGATGCTCCGTATCCGTGGGCTCGGGCTGGCCAATGAACGCACGGCGCGGAAGCGACAGCCGCTCCGGCGAGCGAATGGCGGCGAGCGTGACCTCGGTTCCATAGATGGTCGCGCCGGTCATGTCGGCTGCCAGCGCCGCATTGCCGACGTGCTCCTCGTGCGAGTGTGTCGAGGCGACGGCCGAGACGCCGTCCGAGGAGTTCGCCAGGTACTGCTCCAGTCGTCGTCGACCAAACACCGGTCCCGGGTCGATCAAGACATCGTCGTAGTGAATCGCGGTGAAGCGCTCTCCGAAAATCGTCGTGACCGCAAGCGCGGCAAGATTGTTCATGAAAAGGAGCCGAAGGCGCCCGTCGAGAAGCGAGACGCAGCGATTCCACGTCCACAGTGTTCCCACCATTCGGTGAAGCGAGATGGCGGTCTGGCGCAGCAGCATCCAGGGAAGGAGCGTGAAGAACCAGAACCAATACACGAGCCAAAAACGACGAATGCCCGCGCGCGTGTTCTCCGGGAAGATCGCCTCCGTTGGCGGCGGTAGCTCGAGCACGGCAACCTCGGTGCTGAGAATTACGAGACCAAATTGGAACTCGAATGGATTCGATCGTAACGCATGGATCCGAGGATTTCGACCGTCCGAACGCGTATATGGCCGAGATCTCGTCCGACGGTTGAATCTTGGCGGAGCTTCGGGATAAGCTCTCTCCGGGGCGACAGGGCATCCGCGCGCCGAATCGATTTCCGCCTCGCCTCCATTCATAACGCGTCTTCTTTCATCTCGGAGTCATACGATGTTCGGTTCCTGCCGTTTCTGCCATCAACCCACGGATACATCGCGAGATTTTTGTAACGACTGCATGCCCTCGGAGAGTCCCCGCTCGATTCCGCTCCGCGTCCTTCCGGGCGGTCGATCGGATTGGGAGCGTCCGGGAAGACTCGAGCGGGCCAGGCGGCGAAGGGGCGGCGCGATCTATCGGTGGCTTCGACCCGTTCCGCCACCGAGCGATTAGCCCTAGAGCTCGGGAAGTGGATCCGGCGTCCCGTTCTTCGCTCCGCGCGGTGACCTCGAAGGCCTCGCGCATCCGGATCAAAGAGCAGCACTAGCGAAAGGCACGCGATTCCCTTTCCGAATCCCATAGGCGGACACCGCCACCTCGGCGGGTAGGCCGCAAGTGGGAGGACTCGTCAAATCGAAAAGACCTCCTTACAATGGATCCATGCGTCTACTAGCTCTGGGAATCGTCACCGCCGCTCTTCTGCAGGGGACCTCCACCGTCACGACGCTCGATCTGGAAGAAGAGCTCCCCTCCCGAGGTCGTCTCGGCGGGGTGAGTGTCGACGCGAATGGGTCCGTCTACGTCTCTGATTTCGGCCGAACCGTCTGGCGCATTTCTTCCGGGGGAGTGGTCGACGTGCTCGACAGCTCGCTTCGGGGCTCGTCGGGCAACGCCGTGGACGCCCAGGGCAATTTGTATCAGGCGAGCTTTTCCGACAATCGCATCGTCCGGATTTCTCCGGACGGGACGGCCGAGACCTATGTTTCGAAGGGGCTCGAGGGGCCGATCGGGCTCGCGCTGGACGGCTCCGGCAACCTCTACGTCTGCAACTGCCTCGGCGACTACATCGCCAGGGTGCGCCCCAACAGGACGGTGCAGCGTTTCGCTACCAGTCCCGAGTTCGACTGTCCCAATGGGATCGCGGTGGACACGAACGGCGATCTGATCGTGGCGAGCTTCGAGCACGGGCGTCTCGTGCGCGTGTCCCCGCGCGGTAGGGCCAAGACCTGGATCGAGGTTCCCGAGGGCCGAAACGCTCACGTGGCCGTCACCCAGGAGGCTGTTTTCGTCACGAAGATCGAGTCCAACCGTATCTACCGAATCGACCGATCGGGAACCGCGGAGCCTTTCGCGGGGACCGGCGAGCTCGGGATCGGGGACGGCGCTGCTCTCGAGGCGACACTTTCGCGTCCCAACGGGATCGCGGTGTCACGCGACGGGAGCTCACTCTATGTGAATAACCTCGAGGGAAAGTGGCGAGGCACGAAGTCCACGAAAATCCACGTGCGAAGAATCTCTCTCGGGAACTAGACTAACACCCCACTCAGACGCCGGCCTCGCGTAGAGCCCGCTGCGCGGTGCGGGTGATCAGTACGGTCACCACGAGCGTAGCGAGCAAACCGACCACTTGCAGCGCGAGCTTCGCCGTCTCCGCGCCGTCTGTACCCGAAGCCGCTTCGAGCCCGCTCCGACCGAGCGTTCCGATATAGACGTAGAGGAACGTTCCGGGGATCATGCCGAAGAGTGACGCGACGGCGTATTGCCAGAAGGAGACGCTCGTCAGTCCATAGGCAAAGTTCTGCACGTTGAATGGGAAGATAGGCGAAAGGCGCGTCAAGAACACGATCTTCCATCCTTCCTTGGCAACAGCCTTGTCGATGACCGCGAAGGAGGGCTTGCCCTGGATCCAGGACTCGACCCGCTCTCGGGCCAGGTGGCGTGATACGAGGAACGCAAGGCAGGCGCCCAAGGTCGCGCCGAGCCAGACGGTAACGAATCCTGGAACGAGGCCAAAGGTCGCCCCTCCCGCGAGCGTCAGGAGCGAGCCTGGCAGCATGACTACGGTTGCGACGGCGTAGACGAGACCGAAGGCAACTATGCCGAGAACGCCGAGGCCGCTCACCCAGGTGCTGAAGACCTCGAGCCACCGATCGAGAGGGAGCATCCGAGCCGCGACGACGACCGCGGCCACCACCCCCGCGATGATGCCGAGCTTGACGTATCCCCTCGCCGTTGCCACTACGACCTCCGCCAGCGGTAGAGCCGCTCGAAGATCCCGGCGACGGTGGGGGTCAGCTTGGTTCGCTGATACTGATCGGCCACGCGCTGGACCGAAGACGAGAGTGTGGGATAAGCGTGGATCGTTGCGGACAGCTTGGAGAGGCCGATGCCGTGCTTTGCCGCGACGAGCACCTCGTGCATGACTTCGCCCGCATGGGCTCCGACGACGGTCGCGCCGAGAATCTTGTCCGAGCCCTTCTCGGTGAGTACTTTGATGAAGCCTTCCGTCTCGCTATCGGTGATGGCACGGTCCAGATGGTCCCAATCGAAACGGAATGTCTCGTGGGGCACGCTCTTCTGCGTCGCTTCCTCCTCGCTCAAGCCGACGTGGGCGACCTCGGGATCAGTATAGGTGACCCAGGGCACCCAGGTGTAGTCGGCTTTGGTCTTCACCCACGGGATGAGGATGTTTCGGACGACGATGCGGGCTTGGTAGTCGGCGGCATGGGTGAACTGGTAGGGCCCAGCAATGTCGCCACAGGCGAAGATGTGAGATTGCGATGTCGTGAGCGTCTCGTCGACCTTGACGCCGCGCTTGTCGTAATCGACGCCGGCTTGCTCGAGCCCCACGCCCTCGACGTTGGGACGTCTACCCGTCGCGACGAGCACGGCGTCCGTCTCCAGGTCTTCTCGTCCATCTTCGGTCTCGAGCGTCGTTACCGTCGTGCCGTTTCGTTGCTCGAATTTCGTCGCTTTGGTGCCGGTCAAGACGTCGACACCCTCCTCGGCGAAACGCTTTCGGATGAGCTCGCCCGCGTCGATATCGTCACGAGGCAAGAGGCGGGGGAGAAGCTCCACGAGCTTGACCTCCACCCCGAGACGCGACATGACTTGCGCGAACTCGCAGCCGATGGGACCGCCTCCGAGAATCAAAATGGAAGCCGGGGGCTTCGCCATCTCGTCGAAGATCGTTTCGTTCGTGTAGTAAGCAACGGAGTCGAGGCCGGGGATGGGCAGGACCAGCGCCCGCGTTCCGGTCGCGATGACGAAGTTCGTCGCCCTCAGGCGCGTCCCGTCGTCGATCTCGACCTCGTGCGGCGAGACGAATTTGGCTCGTCCGAGAAACACGTCGACGCCGAGACCTTCGAATCGCTCCTTGGAGTCGTGGGGCTCGATCTGAGCGCGTCGATCTCGCATACTCGAAAAGACGTCCTCGAACTCGAAGGACGGTTGCAAGTCGCTCAATCCCAGATCGCGCGCTCGGCGGATACGTTGGATGAGCTTGGTCGACGAGATCAGTGCTTTGGAAGGGACGCAGCCGTAGTTCAGACAGTCGCCGCCCATCTTCTTCGCTTCGATGAGCGCCACTCGTCCTCCGAGTCCCACGGTGCCCGCCGCCGTGACGAGCCCGGCCGTTCCCGCGCCGATGACGACGACGTTGTAGCAGCCCGTGCCTTTTTCTTCCCGCTCGGTCATTGAATTCGCATCTTAGGCCCTTAGCTTTCCGGTCCGTCCGAGTCTCCGCCGACGATTGTCCCACAGCCTGTGAGGTGGCTCATAGTTTCAGCGAATGCATTGTCGGGTTAGTCCTACGGTCGTTGCAACCACCGCTTCACATGAAAGAGCATAGGCTGTGATTCTCGGTATCGACGAAGCGGGCCGGGGGCCGGTTCTGGGGCCGATGGTGGTGGCGGGCGTGGTCCTCAAGCCACAGGCTGCATCGGCTCTGACGAGGCGCGGCGTCGCCGACTCCAAGGAGTTCGGCAACGGGGAGGAGGCTCGCGCCCGGAGGCGGGAGCTCGCCGAGCACATCCATCGCCTGGCCGAGGACGTTCAGATTCGAGTGCTCGGGCCGGACGAAGTGGATCACTATACGGAGCGAGGCCTGCTGAACGAGCTCGAGCGTCTTGCGGCTCGGAATATTATCGAGCAAACCCTTTCGGTGGGGCGAATCGTGGCGGACGGGGAGAATGTCTTTGGCCTGCTTCGTCAGGTCTATCCCCACCTCGAGGCGCGGAATTTCGGAGAGAGCCACCATGTCGTCGTCGCGGCGGCCTCGGTCGTGGCCAAGAGCCGCCGTGACGAGCTGTTCGAAGAGATCGCGGCTCGCTACGCTGAGGAGTTCGGCCCGGTTCGTGGAGGCGGCTACGTCAATGCCGCGACCGCCAGCTTTCTCACGCGATACCACGAGCGCTATCGCCGCCTGCCGGTCGAAACGCGCCGGAGTTGGGGGTGGAAGCTCCTTCTCGACCTCGAGCCGAGGCCGCTTCCGCTTTTCGATGAGTAAGGAGCAAAAGACGTCAATCAGCCTTGGAGGATCGGCCACAGCGCCCTATACTGATTCGGGGAGCTTGAGATACGTCTCGTTGAGTCGAGGGGTCATGCGCGCCGCCGGGCGAGGCACGAGCCCAAGGCCGGAGAGTTGCGCTTGGATTACACACCCGTCAAACGACGAGCTCTCGGGGTCGCGCCAATCGGACTGTGCGCGGCGCTCTGTTGCTCGTCATCGGTCCTTTCATCCGAAGCTCCGACGTTCGATCGAGAACGTCTCGAGAAGCACGTCCGTTATCTCAGCTCCGACGAGCTCGTCGGGCGGGGCAACGGCACCCATGGCCTGGAACAGGCCGCGAGTTATCTCGAGGCGGCATTCGGCTCGCTCGGTCTCGTGCCCGCGGGCGCCGAGGGTTCGTATTTCCAGAGCTTTAGGGTTCATCTAGACACCGAAGTCGGACGTCATACGACCGCGTCGTTTCGCGAAGGCGTCGTCGTACGAGTGCTCGAATATGGCGCCGATTTCGAGCCCATGACCTTCAGTCCCGCCGGCCGGATCGCGGCACCCGTGGTCTTCGTCGGCTACGGCGTCACGGCGCCCGAGCACGACTACGACGACTACACGAGCGTCGATGTCGAAGGCAAGATCGTTCTAGTCCTGCGTTACGTGCCCGGTCAGGCGCTCGGGCTCGGCCCCTTCGAAAAACACGGCTGGCACGCGACCTTTGTGAGGAAGGCCGAGAATGCGGCAGCCCATGGAGCCGCGGGCCTGATTCTCGTCAACGGACCGCTTCACCGTCGCGACGACAAGCTCGTGCCCTTCGGGACCGGCGTCGGTTCGGAACAGCTCACCATTCCGGCGCTGCACGTGCGGCGCGATTATGCGGAGGAGCTCCTTCGAGGCCAGGGCTGGACCTTGCGTGCGCTCCAAGAGACTATCGATGAGCCCGTTTCTCCGAAGTCGTTCGAGCTCGAGGGCGTCGAGGCTGATCTCGTCGTCGACGTGCGCCGGACGGTCGTCGAAGTCAACAACGTCTTGGGGTATCTACCGCCTTCGGGCGTGGTCCGAAATGTGGCGCTCTCCGACGCGGGTGAGCACATCATCATTGGAGCTCACTACGATCACGTCGGCCTGGGTGAGAACGGATCTCGAGACGGGCGCGCCCGCGGGACGATTCACAACGGCGCCGACGACAACTCTTCGGGTGTGGCCGGCATGCTCGAGCTCGCGCGTGTCTTTTCCTCGAGCTCGATCAGACCCCGCGGAATCCTCTTCGCCGCCTTTGCCGGAGAGGAGCTCGGCCTCAGGGGCTCCCGCTATTACGCGAAGAGCTCGACGCTTCCCGTCGGGAACGCCGTGGCGATGGTCAATCTCGACATGATCGGCCGACTCCGTCACGACCGGCTCTACCTCGGAGGGATCGAGCTTCTGCCCAACCTCGCGCCGGCGGTCGAGGGCATGGCGAAGGCGAAAGGACTGACCTTCACGAGCCGGTTTTCGGCGGAAGGCGGGAGCGACCACGTGCCCTTCATCCGGATGGGAGTTCCCGCGCTGTTTTTCTTCACCGGTCTCCATGGCGACTACCACAAGCCGACTGATGATCTGCAGTTCATCAACTTCGACGGGATGACACGGGTGCTCGAGCTCGGCTACGAAGTATCGGATTATCTTCTTCGGACCGACGCCCGGCCGACGCTAAGCCTGGAACGGACCTTCGCTCGCGGTAGTCGCCGGGAGATCGTCCCGCAGGGACAGGCCTACTTCGGCATCGGGCTCGACAGTAGTTTCGATGGCAACGGTGTTCGATGCTCTTTCATCGCCTTCGATGGACCGGCCGCGGTAGCCGGTCTGAAAGTGGGCGACGTGCTTCTCGAGCTCAACGGGCGGGCCATATCTTCCAGGGAGCGGGCCTCAATCCTCATCCGGCAGCATCGGCCCGGAGAGATGGTCGAGGCCAAGGTCCGTCGCCAAGGACAGATACTCCAGATCAAGGTCCGGCTCTCGAACTGGCCCTGAATCTATTCGACGTCTATCGTACCTCGAACTTTTGGAGGCGCCGCTGCATTTGCACCTCGCCGGTGTAGATGTTGCCTTTGGAGTCCACAGCGAATTTGTGCAGCCAGTGGAACTCACCTGCGCCGCGGCCTCGGTGGCCGAAGAAATCGAGAATCTCCATGTCGTTTCGTCGCAGGATCCAGATCCGCTGATTGTTGCTATCGGCGACATAGAGAAAGGTCTGCTCCTCATCTGGTGATAACTCAATATCAGAGACATTTCCGTTAGTGGACCCGCGCCGGGTCTCCGGTTTGATGAAATGCTCTTCCACGTAGGTGCCATCTTTTTGGAAGATCTGAATACGGCTGTTACCGCGATCCGCTACATACACGAGTCCGTCCGTGGAGATTCGAATCCCGTGCACAGAATCGGTGTAGTTCTCAGTGTCCGGAGCGTCTAGATCGTACCGGAGTATCGGGGCTTCGTCCGGCACTTTGCCATAGGCGCCCCAATGCCGCTTGTACTCCCCCGTGTCCGCATCGAAAACGATCACACGCTTGTTCAGGTAGCCGTCGGCCACGAAGACCTCGTTCGTCTCGGGATCGACTTCGATATCTGCCGGGTGTCCCAGAAACTCCGTGCTGTTGCTGCCGCCGGTCCTGCCCGCCTTTCCGATCTGCATGAGGAACTTGCCGTCATTGGTGAATTTCAGCACGAAGTGATCTCGGCACCTCGGGTTGTCCTCCCCGTGTACTTTGTGGTCCAACAACGTCTCTGGGTCGCCGATGCCTTCGCCGCCTAGCCAGACGTTGTCGTTGTGATCGACGAAGATGCCGTGCTCGGTGCCGGGCCAATCGTAGCCCTCCCCCGGACCACCCCAGGAGTCGAGAAGATTGCCCTCCGCATCGAATACCAGGACCGGAGGAGCTGGTCTGCAGCACAGCGACATGGGCGGATCTTGAATCAAGCCGAGCTCGCTCCGGGTCAGGCTTCCCGGCCGCTGAACGGCAAAGATTCGGTCCTGCGAGTCGATCGCCAACCCGGCTATTCGCCCTATGAGCCAGTCGTTGGGCAGCCTCTTCGGCCAGAAAGGATCGACTTGGAACTGTGGGGTGCTCATCCCATCGGCACTGGCATTCGTCGCTTCCTCGGTCGCCGTGTTCGCTGGCTGACCGCATCCGATTGCCAGCACGCATATCAGCATGGCTGCGGCTCGGTAGAGAAATCGCATAAGTTTCATGACAAGTTCCTGATGCGCGAAGATCGCGCCAAAGCAGGGGCCATCTTATCCAGGTGCAAAGTGCGGTAAAAGCGGGGAACCTAGCGATCTCGCAAGAGACTTCTTTGACCTGCTCCCCTCAACTAGCTCGCCCGGGCCTTTTTGAACAAGCCGTTTTGCTCGAGATATTGCCGGAGCCGCCTCACGTGTTCCCACATCGCGGGCTTCAGTTTGGCGTTGTAGAGGAGCGCGGCCGGGTGGTAGAGCACCATGAACTGAATGCCCGGATAGTCCGCTAGCGCGAAGAACTTTCCCGCCTCGTCCGACATGTGGAAGTTCGTCTTCGTCTTGTCCATGTGCTTCAGCGCGGTGGCCCCGAGAAGCAGGATGATTCTGGGCTTGACGAGCTCGATCTGGCGCTGCAGGAAGGGAATGCACTCGCCCGCTTCCTCGACCTTCGGATTTCGGTTTTCCGGAGGCCGGCATTTCACGACGTTCGCGATCAACATGTCCCGATTGGTATCGATACCGACGGCGCTCATGATCTTGTCGAAGAGCTGGCCGGCGCGTCCGACGAAGGCGAGCCCCTGTTTGTCCTCGTTCTCGCCGGGGCCTTCGCCAATCGTCATGATGTAGGCGGAGGGATTGCCGCGATCGACGACAATCTGGGTTCGGCCGGTGTGGAGAGCGCATTTGTCACAACCGCTTCCGCGAAGCTTTTCCTTGAACTCTGCGTAGCTCCCCGCGCCCAGGATCGTATTGCTGCCCGCGTCGAAGAGGTCGAACTGCATGGCGGCGAGTTTAGCACGCTTCCTTGAACCGATGACCCGTCAGCCGCCCGCCTTCGGCTGGTCGCCCGCTGCCGTCGTCAAACGGGGCCGGCGTGGGCTCCAGCACGGTTCAGCTCCTCGCGGAGATCAACCTGGCGGATGCGACGCACGAGCCTGTAGTGCAGGTAGAGGCTGAAAACGATGACGGAGACCAGGGGATCGAGAAAAAGGACCACCATGTTCATCAAGCTGGCCGTGGCCGGAGCGCTCGCCTCTTTCTACGCCGAACCACTGATCATGCGTGTACATCGCGACCCCGCTGGAGTCGAATCAAGAACACGTGTCGACCTAACCAGGGATCGCGGCGAGGAGTTTCTTCGTGAGCTCGTGCTCCGGCTTCTCGAACAAATCGATTCGGCTCTGTAGCTCGACGATCTTTCCACGGTTCATGACAGCGACGCGGTCGCTCACGTGCTCGACGACGCGCAGGTCGTGTGCGATGAACAGGTAGGTGAGTCCGAGTTTTTCCTGAAGCTCTAGCAACAAATTCAGGATTTGCGCTTGCACAGAGACGTCGAGGGCGGTTACGGGCTCGTCGGCCACGAGGAATTCGGGTTCGAGCGCGAGCGCTCGGGCGATCCCGACTCGCTGTCTCTCCCCTCCCGAGAGCTCGTGAGGGTAGCGGCGGGCAAGCTCGGGATTGAGCCCGACGATCCGCAGAAGCTCGAGCGTTCGCTCGTTTCGCTCCGCTCGCGTGCCCAAGCGATGGATGGTCAGCGGCTCGCGGACGATCGACTGCACGGTCATCGTCGGGTTCAGAGAGCTATAGGGATCCTGAAAAATGATCTGTATCCGTCGCCGTATCTTGCGAAGCGGCTCGCGCTCCAGGGCGAGAAGGTCCACGCCATCGAATCGAATCTCTCCCGACGTCGGCTCGATCAGCCGAAGCAGGAGACGTCCAAGCGTGCTCTTCCCTGAGCCGGATTCGCCGACGAGCGCAAGTGTCTCGCCACGATAGATGTCCAGGCTCACGTGATCGACGGCGGACAGGCCGTTCCCCGGTCGCCCGAAGAGTCGGTGGCGGAGGGGGAAGAACTTGGTCAGCTCTTTGATCTCCACTAGGAGGTCACCCTTCGTTCGGCTCATGCTCCCGTTCCCGCCTTCGCTGCTTCCAATACTGCGGTGTTCTTGTAGCACGCGGAAGCGTGCTCCGCATCGGCGGGAATCGCCTCGAGGGAAGGGACTGCGCCCGTACAGGGCTCGAATTTCACGGGGCAGCGGGGCTCGAAGGCGCACCCGGGTGGCAGCGCGGCGAGATGCGGCACCATCCCAGCCATCGCCGCGAGCTTGGACTTTCCCGGCGCCTTGCCCCTTCCCTTCGGAAGCGACCTCCAGAGCCCCTCCGTATAAGGATGTTGCGGGCTAGTGCGGATCTGCTCGGCGCCTCCGTCCTCGACGACTCGGCCCGCGTACATCACCACGACTCGGTCCGCGTTGTCCTTCACGAGCCCGAGGTCGTGGGTGATCAGGAGCAACGACAGTCCTCGATCTTCCTTGAGTCGACCGAGAAGCTCCAGGATCCGGGCTTGAAGCGAGGCGTCGAGCGCGGTCGTCGGCTCGTCGGCGATCACGAGCTCTGGATCGCAGGAGATCGCCATCGCGATGAGCACCCGTTGCTTCATCCCGCCGCTCAGTTGGTGAGGGTAGGCCTCGAGACGCTGAGCGGGCTCCGGAATCCGGACCTCCTCGAGGAGCTCGAGCGCCCGATCGAGCGCTCCTTTCTTCGAGAGGCCGAGATGTGTTCGGAGAGGCTCCGCGAGCTGATCGCCGATCCTGCGTACCGGATTCAACGCGGCGCCCGACTCCTGGAAGACGAGCGCTATCTCTTTTCCTCGGATACGTCGCAGCTGCTCACCCGACAGGCCGAGCAGGTCCGTTCCTTTCCAGAGGATACTCCCCTTTTCGATGCGACCCGAGGTGGGCAAGAGCCGCATGATGGAAAAAGCGAGCATCGACTTTCCGGACCCCGACTCGCCGACAACGGCGAGCGTTTCGCCCGAGTTCAGGCGGAGCGAAACGTCATCGACGGGGCGGATGAGCCCGGTGTCCGTCTTCAGACAAGTGGTGAGTCCCTGGATCTCGAGAATCTCTTCCGACATCGGGCTCACGTCGAGCGATGCTCGCCGAACACCTTGCGAAGTCGATCGGAAATCTCTCCCAGAGTCGCGTAGACTTCGACGGCCTTCAAGATGGGTGGCATCAGGTTGCGATCGTGACGTGCCGCCTGCTCGATTTCGTCGAGAGCAGCCTCCACCGCCTCCGCGCCACGTCGCGCTCGGAGTGCCCGGAGTTTCGAGACCTGTTCTTTTTCTACGGATGTATCGACAGAGAAGGGGTCGATCTCGAGGGCCGTCTCCTCTTCGAAAGCGTTCACGCCGACGACGATCGTGTCTCCGGATTCGAGCTTTCGCTGGAACCGGTAGGCGGACTCGCGAATCTCCGACTGCGGCCATCCCGAGGCGATCGCCTCGAGCGCGCCCCCTCGCCGATCGACCTCGTTGATGATTTGTCGCGCTTCCGCCTCAATCGCGTCCGTCAAGCTTTCCATTGCATAGGATCCGCCGAAGGGGTCGACGGTCGCGGCGACGCCGCTCTCGTAGGCGAGGACCTGCTGGGTCCGAAGCGCTAGCTCCGCGGTCTCCTCAGTAGGTAGACCGAGTGCTTCGTCCAGCGCGTTGCAGTGGAGCGACTGCGCTCCCCCCAGCACTGCAGCGAGGGCCTGGAGCGTCGTCCGGATGACGTTCACGTTGGGCTGCTGCGCCGTGAGCGTCGAGCCAGCGGTCTGAGTGTGGAAGCGAAGCATCTGCGACCTGGGATTCTTCGAGCCGAAGCGATCGCGAAGGATCGTCCGCCACATGCGCCGAGCCGCTCGGAACTTGGCGATTTCCTCGAGGAAGTTTCGGTGCGAGTTGAAAAAGAAAGATAGCCGCTGGCCGAAATCGTCGACGTCGAGGCCTCGGGCGACGGCCGCCTCGACGTAAGCGATACCGTTCGCGAGAGTGAAGGCCAGCTCCTGCCCGGCCGTCGATCCCGCCTCACGAATGTGGTAGCCACTGATGCTGATGGGATTGAAGCGCGGAAGGCGCTCTCGGCAGTAGGCGATCACGTCCGTCGTGATCCGCATCGATGGTCCGGGAGGATAGATGTAGGTGCCTCGCGCGACGTACTCCTTCAAGATGTCGTTTTGCACCGTGCCCGAGAGTTTCTCGTCGGCGACGCCTTGCTTGCGTCCGACCGCAACGTAGAGCGCGAGCAAGATGCCCGCGGTGGCATTGATGGTCATGGAAGTCGACACGACGTCGAGCGGAATATCTTCGAAGAGGGTTTCCATGTCCTCGAGCGAGTCGATGGCAACGCCCACACGTCCGACCTCTCCTCGAGCCATCTTGTGGTCGGAGTCGTATCCGATCTGCGTGGGTAGGTCGAAAGCGACGGAAAGTCCGCTCTGTCCCTGTTCGAGGAGGTATCGATAGCGGCGATTGGACTCGCCGGCTGTCGCGTAGCCCGCGTATTGCCGCATGGTCCAGAGCCGGCCGCGGTAACCGGAGGCGTGGTTTCCCCTCGTAAAAGGGGGCTCTCCGGCGCGGCCCAGCTTCGTCTCCGCGTCCCAGCTCTTCAGGTCGTCACGCGAGTACTCCTCTTGCAGCGTTTTTCCGGAGCTAGTTTCGAAGAAGGTGTCGCGCTCGTCCGGCATGGACGGATGCTAGCACGGACCCCGTGCAGCGAGCGATGCGGCTGCGCGTAGCCTCAGCGCTGCCGCTGGCGTAGTGCTTCGTACAGAACGACGCCGACCGCTGTCGAGAGGTTCAGCGATCGAAGCGAAGCGTCTTGCATCGGCAGACCCACGAGACGATCGCGATAGCGCGAGCGAAGTGCCGAGGGCAGCCCCTTCGTCTCGGAGCCGAAGACGAAGGTCGCGCGCTCCGGGTAGTCGACGTCCCAGATAGTTTGCTCCGCTTCGGGAGAGACGAAGAACGGCTCACCGAGCTCCTCGAGAGCCGGCTCGAACTCGGACCAGCTCTCCCACACCCGAAGAGGAACCCGCGGCCAGTAGTCGAGCCCCGCGCGCTTGACTTGTTTTGCCTCAAGGGAGAAGCCGAGAGGCTCGATGAGATGAAGCGCCGCGCCCGCCGCGAGGCAGCTGCGTCCCGCGTTTCCCGTGTTCCAGTGGATCTCGGGAGACACGAGCGCGACGTGGAGGTAGTAGGGCTCCATGGGTCGAGCTTAGTCGAAATCGCGGAAGCGACTCAATCCGCTCTCCTCGGTAGGCTTGATTCGAATTGCCAGTCAAGTTAGCTTGCCGTGATGCAGCCCTCCGAGCTCTGCTTCGCGACGGCTCGGGAGCTCGCCCGCATGATTCGAGACGAGCGGGTCAGCGCCGTCGAGGTCCTGGAGGCACATCTCGCGCGGATCGAGCGTGCCAACCCGCGCGTCAATGCCATCTGTACGCTCGTAGAGGACGTGGCCAGGGGCGCCGCGCGCGATCGCGACGAAACCCTCCGGCGCGGCGATCCGGTGGGCTCGCTCCACGGCCTTCCCATCGCGGTCAAGGATCTCGAGCTCACGAAGGGTATTCGTACGACCTTCGGCTCCCGTATTTATCGCGACTTCGTTCCCGATCGGAATGCGCTCTTCGTCGACCGGCTGGTGAGTGCCGGAGCGGTCGTGATCGGCAAGACGAATACGCCGGAGTTCGGAGCCGGGTCTCAGACCTTCAACGACGTCTTCGGCCGTACCTCCAATCCCTATGACTCCACCAAGACCTGCGGGGGAAGCAGCGGCGGCGCCGCGGCCGCGCTCGCCTGTGGCATGGTGCCCATCGCCGATGGAAGCGACCTTGGCGGCTCGACGCGCAACCCGCCGAGTTTTTGCAACGTTGTCGGATTGCGGCCCTCACCCGGGCGTATCCCACGTTGGCCCACGCGGGATCCCTGGAACGATCTCTCCGTGCTCGGACCCCTGGCGCGGAACGTGGCCGATGTCGCGCTTCTGCTCTCCGTCCTGGCGGGGCCGGACCCCAAAGCCCCGCTTTCCATTTCCGAGCCCGGCGAGACTTTCGACACGCCGCTCGAGTGCGACTTGCGAGGCGTCCGTGCTGCCTGGAGTCCCGACCTCGGGCGCTTTCCAGTAGAGAGAGCGGTTCTCGATGTCCTCGAGGCGGCGCTTCCCGTCTTCTCGGAACTCGGTTGCGAGATCGAAGAGGCACATCCTGATTTCAGCGACGCGGACGATATCTTCCAGACGCTCAGGGCTCACCGCTTCGCGAGCGACCACGCGCACGAACTGGAGGCGCATCGAGATCTCCTGAAGGACACCGTGGTTTGGAACATCGAGAAAGGTCTGTCCCTGAAGGCTCGGGATCTGGCGCGCGCACACCTTCAGCGGGGTCGACTCTACGATCGCGTCAGACAGTTCTTCGAGGTGTTCGACTTCTTGATCCTGCCGGTCACTCAAGTCGCGCCCTTCGACATCGAGAACGAGTGGGTTCGGGAGATCGACGGCGTGGTATTGGGGACCTATATCGACTGGATGAGGAGCTGTTTCTACATCTCCGTCACCGGACATCCCGCCCTTTCCGTTCCGGCCGGATTCACAAGAGACGGCCTTCCCGTTGGAATTCAGATCGTTGGACGATATCGAAGCGAGCTCGACGTGCTTCGACTCGGGCACGCTTTCGAGCAGGCCACCGGACACGGCACGAGACACCCCTCGATTTGATTGCCCCGGGACGGTTCTCGCCCGGCTATGGATTTTGCCAGCACCTCCCGGCATAATGGGTTGATACCGAAACAAAACAATAGAAGGCCATGACCGATACCGCTATCGAATGGCGAGCGACCAATCTCGTCGCTCTCGGCGAAGAGCTCCGAGACAAGATCGCCCGCGTGACGCAACAGTTCGAGCAGCGTGCTTCCACTGCGCGCCGCCAAGACGAGGCGAGCCGTTTGAGAGCCCGTCTGAGCCAGCTCGTCCAATCGATTCAGACGAGCTATCGAACGCACCTCGAGCGCATGTCGGAGGACGAGCAGACTCGCGACGAGACGCTCTACGACCAGACCCTTGCCGGTATCGACATGAATCGGCTCGTTTTCCGCGGCGACCGCCGCGCGCTCGCCGAGCTTCTTGCCGACGCGGAGTTTTCCTCGACGGTCAATCGTCTGCTGGCCGAGCTGAAACCTCACAACGCGCGCAAAGAGCTTCTTACCAAGGCGCTCAAGATTTCTCGCGGCATGATGCCGACGCTCTATCAAGTGGTAGATCGTTGCGCTCGTACGCTCGAGCTGGCCTCCGACGTCGAGGTCTACGTCAATCAAGACAGCCACTTCAATGCGGCCTGCTACCCGCCTGCCAAGGACAAGGTGCTCCTGATGCTGACGAGCTCGCTTCTCGAGAAGTTCTCGGGAGAGGAGCTGACTTTCGTCATAGGGCACGAGCTCGGCCACTATCTTTTCGAGCACACTCGTTTCCCCGTCGACTACATTCTTCAGAACAACGGCGGCCAGTTGGCCCCTCTCCATGCGATGAAATTGTACGCGTGGATTCGGAACGCGGAAATTACCGCCGATCGAGTAGGCATGGTTTGCTGCCGCAACTTCGACGTCGCGGCCAATACGTTCTTCAAGCTGTCTTCGGGCATCACGTCGTCCGTTTTTCAGTTCAGCGTGAAGGAGTACCTGGCGCAGCTCGATGATCTTCGAAGCGAGGTAGCCAGCCAGGAGTCCGATCCACAGGACTGGTTCAGCGCGCATCCTTTCAATCCCATGCGGCTGAAAGCGCTCGAAGTCTTCACCAGGGGCCAGCCCTACCGCGAGCTGATCGGCTCCAACGGAGGAACCCTCACTGCCGACGAAGTCGCCGATCAAGTGACCGAGCTCATGAGCATCATGGAGCCGACATACCTGACCGACACCGGCGACAAGGCGCGCGCCTATCTGCTGAAGGCAGGGTTTCTCGTGGCGGCCGCGAACGGAGTCATCGAACGTTCCGAGGTCGAGGCACTCGCGAGTCTGGCGGGGCCCGCCGTCTCACCGGACGAGATTCATGAAGTCTTCAACCAGCCCGTCGAATTGGTTCGCGAACAGGTAATTGAGCTTTCCAAGGACATCGCCCACATGATGACCGGCGTCCAGAAGCTTCAGCTGATTCGGGACATGGTTGTGATTTCCTACGCGGACGGATCGATCGACCAGCAGGAAATGGATTGCCTCGTCTGGCTATGCGAAAACGTCGGAGTCGACCCGCAGTTCATCCAACAGATCATCACGACCGCGACCCGCGGCGTGGATTAGCCGTCCGCCGAAAGGTCAGTGGGCACCCTCCGAGCGGCACCCTAAACATCTGCCGCGAGGCGGCCGGGAGTCCGGCCGTCCTCCCCGAGCGAAAAGCGAGGGGAGCGAACGAGCCGAAGAGGCGAGTGAGCACTAAAGTTCTTGAACGCGTGACTTCAGGGCGGCGAGCGTTTC
Source organism: Candidatus Marinacidobacterales bacterium (assembly GCA_965247365.1). GTDB lineage: Bacteria > Acidobacteriota > Vicinamibacteria > Marinacidobacterales > SMYC01 > CBDFHB01. Next base: position 4,072,843 of record CBDFHB010000002.1, on the reverse strand, counting down.
CCTGGACGACGAGAGAGATTCCTCTACGTCAGTCAGGCGGTCCCGTTCCGAGCGAACGAAACGGGTGTAGGGTGCGATTGCCTCTCGTATGCGCGCGACGCTTCCCGACATCTCACTCTGGAACTGCTGGCGCAGGGAGCCTACTAGCTGTTCTCGTACCTCGGCCACTTTGCGCGTGAGCTCCGCTTTGGCGCGGCGCTTCTTCGCGGGAAGTACGAGCAGGCCGATAACTGAGATGGCGCCAGCCGCCAGGATCCCCGTCACGTCCGCGGCCGTCGTTGTCGCGATGAGACTGACTATCGTGCCCAGCCCGACTGCCCCCACTTCGATCAGAGCGGTACCCGCCACGGCAGCTCGAACGGAGTCAGCGAGTCGGCTCGACTCGAGGTCGCGGTCGTAGCCGTCGATGGCCCGCCGGCTGGCGGTTCCCACCGTCTCCAGGAGCCGTTTGCGATCCTGATCGAAGCTCCCGGCGAGTGCCCCGACCATTCGGTCTTGGTGCGCGGAGCGCCTCTTTTCGAGATGGGCCACGACAGCTTTCCACTGGCGGAGCTCGCTATCGACCATCCAGTCGATCACGCCCTCGACACGTTTCTCGACGACCCGAGGCAGATCCGCGACGACTTTCTTCTCGAAATCACTCTTCACTTTCGCCTTGTTCACCAAGTCGAAAACCCGTCCGAGTCTCAGGGTTTCTTCGAAGAACTCGGCTCCGCGGCTCTCGAAGTCCAGGAGGGCATTGTCGATATCCGAAAGCCGGTAGGCGAAGTCCCGAGTCTGGTCCTCCGCATAGAGCCGAAGCTGCGCTTCGACGTCGTCCAGCATGTTCAAGTCCTCTCGAAGCAGGTCGAGCTCTTTTGTGATGACGTCACCGTATTTGGAAACCAGAGAGCTGCCCACGCCAATCGGATTCAGGAGCTTGAGGCGCACACGTTCGCGGTCGTCGAGCCTGCGCACCACGTAGTCCTCGAGCGCACGAAAGCGGCTCCGGTCGAAGAGGGATGGATCGGCGGCCGTCTTGCCTTTGAGCGCTTGCCGTGCCGAGACGGGAAAGATCTCGGGCTCGCTCGAAAGTAGCTTCGTCGCGTGCACGCGAACGAAATCGACGACCTCGAGCACCGCTTCCGGCGTTTCCAGGATATCGATTTTGTTCACGACGACGACGACCTTCTTGCCCCAATCACGGATACTTTCGAGGAACGCGCGCTCGCTCTCGGTAAAGGGGCGATCCGCCGAGGTGACGAAGAGCACCAAGTCGGAGCGAGGAACGAAATCCCGTGTGATGGCTTCGTGCTCTCGGTGGATCGCGTTCGTCCCTGGTGTGTCGACGATATTGACGCTTTCGAGAACTTCGATCGGCGCCCGGATGGACTCGAAGCCCTCGCCCCGTTTCTCGCGTTGCTCCGTTTCGCCGTGCTCGATCAGCGTGATGCCTTGGGTCGTGGGAGTGACTCCTTCCTCGAGAAGGGTCCTTCCGAGCAGAGCGTTGATGAAGGCGCTCTTGCCCGCGTTGAACTCACCTGCCACGACGAGTAGAAATAGCTCGTCGAGCTGCCGGATCGAACCGTCGAAGGAGGAGGCGTCCTCGGCGGTCAGCTCGATGCGGTCGAGCGCGAGCCGCAGCTCCGCGAGCGCGCGACGCTCATCGGCGAGGAGGCGCTGTTCGGATGCATCGAGGATTCGGGTAAGGGCCATCGGTGACGAAGAAGTCTAACCCAACCAAGACGGGACGAGGTCGCTCGATTATAGGGGACGCCGCCTTCTCGCCGCCCGCTCCACGAAAGGCTCGCAAAAGGTGAGGCTATTGACCTCCTCGATGCCGAGGCCGCGGCCCCCGGCCAGCTCCTCGAATGCGGCGCCGATACCTGCAAGGACGGCGTTCAAACCGAGCCCGGCCTCGAACCACTCACGGACTTTCGAAAAGTCGGACGGGGACAACGTGCCGGGGCGTCCTTTGAAGCGAAAAAACTCCCGCTCGATGTGATCGCAATAGGAAGCGAGCTCCTCAACCTTCATCGCACGAGCCGCTCCTCAATGACTGCTCGGGTGGGGATTGCCCCGAGCCCGAAGCCCTCGACCGAGATCGCCGCCGACGAGGCCGCGAATCGCGCAGCCGCGGCAACGGCCTCGCCCCTGCGCAGGGACACCAGGAAGGCGGCCGCGAAAACGTCGCCCGCGCCCGTGGGGTCCACTTCACGAGCCGGGACCGCGGGAAAGTCGTAGACGTCGCCCCAGGAATAGACGCGGCAGCCGCGAGCACCCTTCGTCACGACGAAAGCTTTCCCCGGGAAGTCTTCGGCGAGTGCTTCCGGCACGACAGCGTCGTCCTCGCTCATACATACGAAATCCGCCGCCGCCAGACTCGACTCGCCGTCTTCCCAATCTCGCAACGAGACGTCTCCCGCTTCGTCCCACTCACGGAACAAGCCCTGAGGGGCGATGCCGACGAGCCCGCGGGGTGCGAGCTTTTCGAATGGGGGCGCGAGCTCGTGCACGATTGGGCAGTAGAGAATCGCGGCGTCGGGCGCGAGGTAGGGGAGGATGCCCTCGAGGTGCTTCGCTTCGATCGGCGCCGCCAGGCTTCGAACCGTCTGTCTTCGTTGCCCGCCGTCGTAGAGGTTCTCGAAGCTGGTCGTCCGCTCGGACTCGGAGTATTGGACCGCGATTCCCTCGAGCGCGTCCCAAAAGGGAAAGTCCTCACTCAATGAGGTGACGATGGCGGACCGGAGCCCGAGTCGCCGAGCCGTGACCGCTGCGTAGGCGGCAGCTCCCCCCAAGGCTCGTTCGTCACCGAGACGATCGATTGCCAGATGGCCGATGGTGACGAACTCCAAGGGCTCCTTCGTCTGTCCCCGAAACTTCATGACTGATAGGATGATGCGATCAAATGGTTTGGACGTCCCTCATCGCCCAGGGCAAACGAAGGCTTCTGATGTCGCTCTTTGTGGCGATACTTCTCGGCCTCGTCTACGTACATTTCGCGCGATTCTACCAGGACCGCGTCTCGGAGTGGATTCTGATCCTGATCGCGGCCCCGCTCGCTCTGAATCTGGTTCGAACGGCGGTGGCTCTCGTCTATCAGCTCGGCCGCCATCCGTTCTCGGTGCTCGACCTGGGGCTGTCCTCGGACCAAGCGTCTCCGGGAGGCAGCTTCGAGCTCGAGATCCGGGCCGAGCCCAGAAGGAGCGTTTCTTTCACGCGCATCGAAGCGGAGCTCCGATGCACGCAGCACAAGAGCAGCGAGCGCGGCAAGCAAATCGCGATGTTGCATCAGCAGAAGGTAGTCGTGGCAGAAAACGTAGCGCTCGAGCCCGGCGCGAGACAGACCATCCGTGGCACCCTCAGAATTTCCGCTGGTTCTCCCTATTCGTTCCGCTCGATGGAAGGGAAGATCCGCTGGGCGATTCACGTGCTGGTCGAGGTCGGGGGTTGGGGCGAGCTTCAAGACGAGCTCGAAGTCACGGTGGCGCCTGGGTAACGATGACTGGCAGGATGCGCGTCGCGCTCGTGTTCAATCCGACGTCAGGCAGGGGCAGGCCGAAACGGGACCTGCTGCCACGAGTCGTCGAGTCCATGGCACGCTTCGGGATGGTCACGGAGCCTCACGCAACGGAGCGGCCGGGGCATGCTACGGAGCTTGCACGGGCGGCCGTGCGGTCCGGCTGCGAGCGCGTCGTCGCCTGGGGCGGCGATGGCACGCTGAACGAAGTCGCCCAGGGGCTCGTGGGCTCCTCCGTGCCGCTCGGCGTCTTTCCGGGCGGCACCGTCAACGTCTTCGCCCGCGAGACGGGCATTCCTTTGAAGCTCGAACCTGCGATCAAAACCTTGGCCACGGGTCGCGCTCGTTTGATTCCGGTCGGAATCGCTGGCGAGCAGGTTTTTCTGCTCATGGCCGGTCTTGGGATCGACGGCGAGGTCGTCTACCGTCTGAAAGCCGGTTTCAAGGACGCGCTCGGCGCACTCGCGTTCTGGCTGGACGGGTTCAAGATGCTTGCGAGCTATCCGATGCTCCCACTTCGAATTCGCTACGACGGAAAGGAGATCGTGGGAACGGGAGTCGTCGCGGGAAAGCTCGCGCGCTACGGTCCTCGATATTTCGTCACGCCCGACGCGGAGCTCGAGGAGCCGAAACTCGATGTCATCGTGTTCCAGGGCAACAATCGCCGCGACTACCTCCGTTACCTTTTTGGCGTGCTGACTCGGGTCCATGTGAGATTTGGCGACGTGGCTCACTTCAAGACGAGTGCGCTCGAGGTCGAGCTCACGCGGTCCGATGGTCAAGTGCGAATGCAGCTCGACGGAGAACCCGCCGGCTACGCGCCCGTCGAGCTCGGAGTTCGGGACGGCGCCCTATGGGTCGTATTGCCCGACACCGCCGATCGTCCCCGTTCAATTGCCTAGCCACCTAGAGCGGCTGTAAGGTTTGCTCAGGAGACTGACCATGACGAAGATCGTTTCTAAAGCTGTCGTGCTCACGGCCGTCCTGGCGGCTCTCGCCACAGGGGCGGACAAACCAGTCGTCGGCAGGTCGGTCGTCGCGACCGAGTACGGCATCGTGGCCGCGAGCCAACCGCTCGCCGCCCGCGCCGGAGTGCAGATTCTCGAGCGGGGTGGCAATGCCATCGATGCCGCGATTGCCACCAATGCCACCATCGGTCTGATGGAGCCGACCGGAAACGGAATCGGGGGCGATCTCTTCGCCATCATCTATATGGCCGAGACCGATCAGGCCTACGGGTTGAACTCGAGCGGATGGGCGCCCGCGGGTCTCGATGTCGAATTGCTGGCCACCCAGGGCATCGAAACGATGCCGCGGCGCGGGATCTACTCCGTCACGGTTCCCGGTGTCGTGGCGGGATGGGATGCCTTGAGGCGCCGATTCGGCACGCTGCCATTCTCGGATATCCTGGCGCCAGCCATTCACTTCGCCGAGAACGGGTTTCCCCTGTCAGAGGTCGTCGCGAGGATCTGGGGGAAGTCGGAAGAAATGCTCGCGAGTCATCCCAATTCCAAGGTGACCTTTCTGATCGACGGGCGTCCGCCGAGGGCGGGGGAAGTGTTCCGAAATCCCGATCTTGCGGCGAGCTTGCGCCGGATCGCGGAGCGCGGAAGGGACGGCTACTATCGAGGTGCGACGGCGGCGGCGATTCTGGCAATCTCGAAAGAGAGTGGCGGCGTTTTCGAGGCGGCCGATCTCGCGGAGTTCGAGCCCGAATGGGTCGATCCGATCGAGACGACCTACCGTGGCTGGAGCGTCTACGAGATCGGGCCCAACACACAAGGCATCGCGGCGCTCATGATGCTGAACTTGATGGAGCGTTTCCCGCTCGGAGAGTACGGATTTCACAGTGCCGAAGCTCTCCACGTGATGGTGGAAGCGAAGAAGCTCGCCTATGCCGATATGCTCCGCTATGTAGGCGACACGCGGTTCTCGCCCATTCCGGTGCCGGCGATGCTCGACAAGGAGCACGGGGCGAGTCGGGCGAGCAAGATCGACTCCACGATGGCGCAGTGCTCGGTCACTCCTTCGGAATTCAAAAGCGTGACGGATGCTGAAGGCGGGGACACGATTTACATGACGGTCATCGACAAGGATGGCAACATCGTTTCTCTCATTCAGAGCAACTACTCAGGCTTCGGCTCTGGGCTCGTACCGCCAGGGGCCGGGTTCATGCTTCACAACCGCGGCGCACTCTTCACCATGGAGCCGGGCCAGGCCAATAGTCTCGAGCCGCGCAAGCGGCCCCTGCACACGATCATCCCCGCCTTCATGAAGAAAGACGACGTTCGGATTGGCTTCGGGATCATGGGTGGTTGGAACCAGGCTCAGGCCCACGCGCAATTCGTTGCCAATATCGCCGACTACGGCATGAACGTTCAGGAGGCGCTCGAGGCCGGACGTTTCACGAAGGGGAGCTTCGACGGATGTGACGTCAGGATGGAATCCTTGATTCCTGCCGACGTGCGGGCCAAGCTGAGCGAGCTCGGTCACGAGATCGAAGTGGTCGCGCCGCGAAGTGGCAGCTTCGGGTTCGGTCAGGCTGTCATGTCGGATGGATCGGGCGTTCACTACGGCGGCTCGGAGCCGCGACACGACGGCGCCGCAATCCCCGAGGCCCCAGCGGTTTTCTCGAAGAACGAGTAGGAAAGTTAGTCGTGAATTTGCTCGGCTAGGTAGCGTTCCCTTCCGACCTCTTCAACGAGGTGGAGCTGTGCTTCGAGCCAGTCGATTCCATCTTCCTCGTCCGTCAGGATGCCTTCAAGGAGCTCGCGCGTTCCGTTGTCGGCTTTGTCACGACAAAGCGCGATGCACTTGTTGAGTCTCTCGACGGCCTCGAGCTCGAGCGCGAGATCGAGCCTGTGCTGCTCCACGGGCTCCTCACCAACACGCAGCGGGTTCAACCGTTGCATGTTGGGAACGCCGTCGAGGAAGAGGATGCGGTCGATGACGGCATCGGCATGCTTCATCTCTTCGATGGACTCCTCGCGTTTCTTGCTCGCGAGACTCTTGTAGCCCCAGTTTTCGCACATCTTCGCGTGGACGAAGTACTGATTGATGGCGGTGAGCTCCGCAGTCAAGACGTCGTTCAGAGCTTCGATGATTTGTGCGTTGCCTTTCATGTCCTCTCCTATACGGGGACTCATACTAACCCAAAGCCAAATCGGCTGGCATCAGGCAGAGGACGGCGCCGAAGGGCTGGAGAGCGGGGGAGGCTTGACGACCCGGGAGGTCAGGCGGTGCGGACGTGCTCCGCGGGCGAGCGCTTGGATTTTTGCCGCTCGGTAGAGACGAGTCGTTCGATCGTGGGGCGGCATCCACCGCAGAAACGTCCGGCGGCACAGCCCTCCGCTACCTCGAATGTCGAGCAGGCGCCTTTTTGCAGGAGGTCCCGAATCGCCCGGTCCGTCACTCCCCGACAGTGGCAAACGATCATGGGATCAGCATAGCACTGTTGAAAGTGAAATCCAATATCAAAATGGTCATGTACTTTTTCCAGAGTCGAAGCGCAAGGCGATGGTGTATCGATGTAAGTTATTGAAACTAAACACTATGCTAGCCTCCGCCGGTCCCCTCGAAACGGTCCTCTTCACTGGCGAACAGAACGTTGAAGCTCGTCAAGCTTCCGTAGCAGCCCGTGATGTAGCCCTGGAGCTTGAGCTTCACATCCGAAGGCAGCTCGGCGCCGTTGATTTGCTGCTCGAGGACCCGGAGGCGGTTTCGGATCGCCACGACTTTCTGAAACAGCGCGTCGATGGGCATGGTCTTCTCCTGAAGACCAGGTTTACCCGGGCGGAGCACCATCTCGCCTCCGCGCCACTTTTCCGCGGGCGCTACCGGGGTGATACCCGATTCCTCTCGGATGACGCGGCGGAGCAAGGACTCTAGCTCACCTTGATTCACGTCCTCGAACTTCGTCATGGGTTTTGGGCTCCTTGGCTCTGGCTCCGGGGTTTTCGGGCTTTGGCTCGTCTGGTGTGGCGCGCGCCCCCGGAAGTTGTGCTGGCTGCCGCACGTGTCGCAGTGGACCCGCTGCGCAACCCCGTCGCTGCCGATCAGCGTGACCGTGTGCGCCCGAAACGACTTGCAGGGCCGACACCAGTCTTCGATCCGGTGGCCGACGCGCAGATTCTTGGTCTCGGAAGCGTCCATCGAGATCGTCGAGCATAGCACGGGCCGGACACTAGATCGGTTCGCGGCGGAAAGGATAGGAGATGAGCACGCCTCCCGCGATGATGACGGCCATCCCCAGGAACGCCCAGGCGTCCGGGAAGTCGCCGAACATGGCATAACCGAGGACGGTGGCCGCGACGATCTCCACATAACCGAAGGGAGCGATGCGGGACGCGGGAGCGAGCTCGAAGGCTTTTACGATGAGAAAGTGGCCCGAGGCGGCGAGCAAGCCGATCGCAGCCATGAGCGCCCAATCGGACCGTTGCGGCATCACCCAGAAGAAAGGCGCGGCGACGCTCAGGAGCAGCGCGCCCACAACTGCCGAGTAGACGAGCGTGACGAGCGGGGGAGAGCTGCCGGCGACTTTCCTCGTGGTGACCATATAGAGCGCGAAGCTGATGCCTGCGAGCAGGGCGAGGCCGCCCGCCCACTGAAAGGCCCCCGATCCCGGACGTAGGATGAAGAGCACGCCACTGAGGCCGACGAGAACCGCGATCCATTGGATACGGTGGACCCGCTCTCCGAGGAGGATCGGCGAGAGTGCCGTCACGATCAGCGGATAAGACATGAGTAGCGCCAGCGCGTCCGCGATCGGCATCCGGGCGATGGCTGCGAAGAACAGAAGCGTGGCCGACATTTGAAAGGCTCCGCGGGCCAGTTGGAGTCCAGGGCGAGTCGGCCAGAGATGACCGCGGTGTCGCCACAAGACGACGGGCAAGACGAAGAGGAGTTGAAAGACGAACCGGGCCCAGGCGATCTGTGCAACGGGATAGTCCGCGCTCAAGTACTTCGCGATCGCGTCCAACCCGGGTACGAGCGTGAAGCCCGTGACAACGAGGGCGACCGCCTTCAGGTAGGCGCGGCGACTTTCGAACGACCTATCCAGCGACGTCTTCCGGAGGGTGCCACTTCAACGTGGCGAGGTCGCTCAAAGAGAGTTTTGGTTCGACGTCCAGGCACACGGCGCGCTGGCGCTTCTCCTGCTCGCGGAAGACGCCATTCGAGCTCGCGGTATCGATGGCGTAGAGCCTCCCTCCGATCTCGATGACGAGCAGGTGTACCCGAGAGATGCCCCGATCGGAAAGCACGTGCCCCGCGTCGCATCGACGCGAGCGACCAAGGAGAATGCCTGCCTGGGCGGCGCGCCTTCCCACGACGACGGTAGCCAGGCCCCGGGTCGAGGTGATTCTGAGCTCGCCGAGCGTCTCGTCGTCCTCGTCCAGCAGCTCGTGAACGGCCATTCGGGGGCCGGCGACGCTGTGGACGAGCGTGGGCGCCTCTTGGAGTCGAGGCAGCTCGTCGACTTCCCACGCGCGGTCGCTTTCCGACTCCCAGTTTGGCGACTTCTCATCCGTTTCGACTTCGTCGAGGAAGAGCCGGTCCGGGATCTTCTCCCAACCGCTCTCGGCCTCCTCGGGCCAAGGCGGGTCGGATTCCTCGACGGGAAAAAACACTACGGTGTAGAACCCCAGGCGAACGAAGGCCGGCCCGTCGGCCTCGATCGCGCGAAGCCTCTTGCCGCGCTCATCGAGAAAACCCGTTGCGGTGCGCAGGTCGAGTAAACGGTAGCGGGCCCGAAGTCCCTGTTTGGGAAACAGGAGCAGAGCGAGGTGCCGCAGTGACACCGAGGCGTCTCCAAGGAGACAAAGATCGGCTTGGGAGTGGCGCCCGAGGATTGCGGTACTGACGGTGTCGGGTTTCGAAGCAAGAAACGCCGCGCCGTGAACGGTCTCGCCGTCCATGGCCACCAGGGCCACGCCGCCTCGGGTCTGGCCCGAGCACCATTCGCGAATTTTTTCGTAGTGCTTCGAGAACAAATCCCGAACGGATAGCTGGATCTTCGAAGGTGCCGCGGACACCGACTCGAGGGGCGACCCGATGAAGGTCTTGTCGTTGGCTCCGGATTCCCGATCGCTCTTCTGCCAGATGATCCGTGATTCGTCGCTCACGTCTCTAGTCTCAATACTTCCAGCTTTACGTCCGCCCCTTCGGGTGCGGTCTTTTCGATGTGCGCCTCCATCGGCGATGTCGCATGTCGCGCGTACGATATCCTCGATCCCCCGGCTGCGCAACGCGATTGGTGTAAGCTTTCGACCGCTCATGAAAAGGGAAGAGCGAATCGTCACCGTCTTGAGGAGGTTGTCCCGAGAGACGCGAAAGGGCAGCTATCGGGAGGCTCCGGTCTATCAGGGTCCCTTCGGGCGCGACCGATCGCCTTTCCTCGAGCTCGTCTCGTGCCTCATCAGTCAGAGGGTTCGAGACGAGCAGACGACCAAAGTCTGCGCGGAGCTCTTCTCGATCGCGAGAACGCCGGAAGAGGTTCTTGGCGTATCCACGAAACGACTCGAAAAGATGCTCTATGGCGCGGGCTTCTATCGTCAGAAGGCACGCCAGATTCACGCGCTCGCGCGCGCCGTCCTGGAGCGTGACGGCGTCGTGCCGAGGACGAAGGACTCGCTCACCGAGCTTCCTGGCATCGGGCCCAAATGCGCCAACCTCGTTCTCGCCAACTGCTTCGGCAAGGGAGCCATCGCGGTCGACACCCACGTCCATCGAATCTCCAATCGGCTCGACTGGGTGCGCACAACGACGCCGGAAAAGACCGAAAAATCTCTGACCCCGCTCGTCCCCCGAGCGTGGCGGCGTCGCGTCAACGTTCTGCTCGTCGCCCACGGCCAGCTCGTGTGCCGCCCCATTGGACCCAAGTGCGAAGAGTGCACCGTCACCGACTACTGCCGGCGACGAGGCCTAGGGACTCGGCGCCGCCGCAAGTAGCACGAAGCCGGTGTGCCCTGTGGCTCGTAGCTCGCGCGCGAGCCGTTCCGCCCCATCGCGCTCGAAGAAGGCTCCAACCCACACGCGATGGTAGAGCGTCCCGCCCTCTTCGTGCCTCGAGACGATGGCGGGAGAGAAGCCTTCGGACTGCACGAGGGTGAGGAGCTCCTGAGCGTGAGCGCTGGTCGTGAACGAGCCGAGCTGGACCCGCCAGCGGCGCTCGGCGAGAGGACCTTTGAGGCCGATGACCTGGATGCGGACATGCGTGACGCCGCGGTTCACGAGATCGATTTCCCGCGCCGCCGCGAACGAGAGGTCGATGATGCGGCCTCTTACGAAGGGACCACGATCATTGATGATGACGTCGACGTGGCGGTTCGTGTCCAGATCTGTAACACGCACCAGCGAACCGAAAGGAAGCGATCGATGCGCGGCCGTGAGCCTCTCCGGGTCCATGAGCTCACCGCTCGCGGTCGCTCTGCCCGCTTCCTCCACGCCGTACCAGGAGGCGAGTCCCTCCTCGGCGTGGACCGGGGGCGTCTCGGGCACGACGACTGGAGGTCGACGCCCGGAGCATGCTGCGACGAGCAGGAATGCCGCGGCGGCAAGGTGCAGGCGATGTCCCATGTGAACGGGATTATAACGAGAAAAGAGAGCGGGGTCTCGGGATCGTGTAGCGCTGCGAGGGGGATTTGCGAGACGAGGGGGAAGGGCGGGTGTTTTGCACCCGCCCTCCCGCTAACGGGAGCTAGTCGTACTTGTGGGTCGCCTGAATGCGACCGTTCCGACCGAAAATCTTGATCTGACCGGGATTGGCCTTTTTGGCCAACCGCCGGCCTCTCTTCACCGCGATGGCTTTGGTCCGGTGGGAGCTCGCGGGGCGTCGAACGCCCTTCTTGCATACTTCCCAGGTACCGTCTGTGCGGTTCGGCTTCACTTGAATCTCTATACGTTTCTTCGCAGCCATGTTACCTCCGACGATGCGGGAACGACTCGAGGCGACGCATCGCCGAAGCGCATGCGGGCCTGTCCGTCGTTCCTCTCGTGATGGGTTTCCGGGCGCGCGACACGACTTGTGGCCGAGTGCCCGGACGCTTCTCTGGTGTTGCGGTCTAAGTTGTTTTGGTACTTAACTCACGATACCGAGTGAAATGGCGCTCGTCAAACCACCTACCCCCGATTTTGCACTCAGGCAGGGGGGGCTTCTCGACGCTTGCGGTAACGCCCCGGGGCGCTCTCCGAAGCGCCCTTCGGGATGCTGAGGGTTTTCCAGTCCGCCGCTTGGAAGTGCTTCGCGAGAAGAACCATCTGTCCAACGTGATAGGAGGTGTGGACGATTTGCCGCTGGATGGCCTCCGGCACCGTGTGCTCTTCACCGCGGATTCTGACCGTCCTGTCGAGATCCGACGGCGTCAGGCCTTCGAGGGTCTCGAGGGCCCGCGACCAGCCTCGCTCCCAGATCGTCGTAAGCTCGGCGCGCGTGGCCGAGCCCGCCTCGAACTCGCGGTCCCGGTGGCGGTCAGGCTTTTCACCGTCGCTCGTCAGAAAGTCGGTCCAGCGCGAGACGAAGTTCCCACTCAAGTGCTGGACGAGGACGGCGATCGAATTGGACTCCTCGTCGATGTCGCGATGCAAGTCCTCGTCGTCGACCTGTCCGAAGGCGTCCTCGGCGAGCTTCTTCATGCGGCGGAGCTCGAACAGAGCGGTGTCGAGATAGTGCCTCGCTAGGTCCATCGGTTACGCTTGAATGTATCGTGGCATCGAAAGCCGAGCAACTCGATATCGCGGGTCCGGCGGGGCGACTCGAGGCCGTTCTCATGGTGCCGGAATCCGAGCCCGTGGCGACAGCCCTGCTCTGCCATGCCCATCCTCTTCGTGGCGGCATGATGCACTTCAAACTCCTGTTCCACGTCGCCAAGGCGTTTCAGGATTCGGGCTTCGCGGTCTTGCGTTTCAACTTTCGCGGGGTTGGTCGTAGCGAAGGCCGACACGACCATGGGACAGGTGAGCAGGACGACGTCCGTGCGGCCCTCGGAGAGCTGAAAGGGCTCTACCCTCGCCCTCCCCTCGTCCTGGGTGGGTATTCCTTCGGCTCGGTGATGGCGCTTCGAGTGGGCCCGGCGGATGAGCGCGTCAAAGCCCTTCTCGCGGTGGGCTTTCCTGTCGACGTGCTATCTTCCGGAAAACCGTTCGAACACGGGAGCAAGCCGAAGCTCTTCGTGCAGGGTGACCGAGACGAGTTTGGCTCTACGGACTCCATAACGCGTTTTGTCTCCGGGCAGTCGGAGCCGACACGCCTCGTCGTCGTTCCCGATGCGGACCACTTTTTTGCGGGTAGGCTGGACGCCTTGAGCGACGCGATATCGGGCTGGCTGGCGACCCGTCCTTGGATATAATTCAGTGACGTCTCATGGGGTAACTCAATGACTCGAAAGCAAAGTCACCTATTCGGGCGGCGGCAATTCATGCGGACAGCGAGCACCCTCTCGGCCGCGTGGCTTCTGCCGCGCCCCGTTTGGTCGCAAGCGCCCACCATCGAGGGCAAAGAGGACCTGGTCGTTTTGAACGATCGGCCCGTCAACGCGGAAACGCCGATTGCGCTTCTCGACGACGAGGTGACGCAGAATCGGCACCACTTCATTCGCAACAATGGCCTCGTGCCGGAACGTGCCACCGGAGGAGATCTCTCGGGCTGGACACTGACGCTCGACGGCGAAGTCGACAAGCCGCGAAGCTTCTCGCTCGCGGATCTGAAGTCGTCCTATCCCAACCTCGAAGCCCAGCTCGTCATGGAGTGCGGCGGCAACGGCCGGTCGGGGTTTCGACCCCCGGCCAGCGGGAACCAGTGGAAGCTCGGCGCGGTCGGCTGCGCGATGTACAAAGGGGTGCGGCTCAAGGACGTTCTCGAAGATGCGGGCGTCGGGGGTTCGGCGGTCTACGTAGCCTACTACGGTGAGGACCCTCACCTGAGTGGGGATCCGAAGGAGTTTCCCATCTCGCGCGGCGTACCCATCAAGAAGGCGTTGGACGAGCACACGCTTCTAGCATGGGAGATGAACGGCGAGCCTCTTCCGCCGCAGCACGGCTTTCCGCTTCGGCTCATCGCGTCCGGCTATCCCGCGTCCGTTAATGGCAAGTGGCTAACGCGGCTCTGGGTGCGCGATCGGATTCACGATGGCCCCAAGATGGGTGGGTTCTCGTACCGCGTGCCCCGCTACCCGGTGGCGCCCGGTACGGACGTCCCGGAAGAAGATATGGAGGTCATCGAGGCGATGCCCGTGAAGTCTCTCATCACGCGCCCGACCACCGGGGTCGATCACGCGCTCGAGCGGCCGCTCGCTCTGAGAGGTCACGCTTGGTGCGGCGACGGGCCCGTCTCCGCGATGCACGTGAGCATCGACTTCGGCGCGACCTGGACCGAAGCCGAGCTCAAGCCGCCGCGCAACGCTTTCGCCTGGCAGCACTGGAACGCTGAGCTCCGTTTTCCGAAGAAGGGTCACTATGAGGTCTGGGCCCGGGCGACGGATCACGCGAGCCGCCGCCAGCCCATGGTCGTGCCGGGTTGGAACCCGCGCGGCTATCTCAACAACGCGATGCATCGAGTTGCTGTGAGGGTCGCGTGACCCGGATCCTGGCTATCTTGCTACTCGTGGCGGGATCGACCGCCTCGGCTCAAGACGATGACGTTCCCTTGAAACCCGGCGAGGGCCGCGAGACGGTGGTTCAAATATGTACGTTCTGCCATACCGCCGAGATCATCGTACAGTCCCACATGAGCCGGAAAACGTGGGAGACCACGCTTGCGTGGATGGAGGAGACCCAAGGACTCGCACCGCTCGACCCCGACGAACGCGCGGTCATCCTTGACTATCTCGAAGCGACGCAGGGCGTCGACCTCGACGAATCGGACGGTGCGGATAGTCCATGGGCGTACCCGTTGTACCGTCCGAATCCTCTCTGGTAATGGAAGTCTTCAATCGAGCGCTCGCGCTCTCGCGACTGGATGACGATGACGAGCGCTTGCAGAAGCTTCTTCTCGAGTTCCAGAAGAGCGCTCCGGTTACGCTCAAGTCACTCGAAAAGGCCGTACGGAAGAGGAAAGCGAGTCTTGCCGAAGGTCTGGCGGAGGAAGTTCTCGAAACGTCCCAGCTCATCGGTGCGGAGGGTCTCGAAGAGCTTGCCGAACACATGATCGAAGCCGCCCGCGCGGGGGATTACGAAAGACTCGGGACGGAGGTCGTGCACATGGGCATGGAGCTCGACTGGCTCCTTCGTGTTCTCGACGAGGATCGCTGTTCCGGGAATTTGTAGCCTTGGATCCAGCCCCCGTTTGCCTTGTCATTCAACCCTGCATCTGAGCCGTTGTGATAAACGAGGGCGTCTTCACGACTACGTGGCGCAGGTGCGTGCGGCTATTATCCGGGCATACGCAGAGTGTGACGTTTCAGCTCGTCATAATCGCTGGCGAGGAGGTCTTCGGGGCTTCGATCGAAGGAATTGCGGTATCCTCGACCGCGCTCGAAGGCCCGATATGTCCGGATTGGACAGAAGAGAAGGCCGAGGCTCATGAATACCATCCGGTCGATCCAATACAGAAGATACCAGCCGCAGCCGCCGCTGCTCAGCTCCCACGCGGCAATCTCGAGCTCTCCTCGCCAATCTGTGTCGTAGCCACTGAGCACGTGGTGAATGTCATGAATCATCAGCGACTTCTTGAAGTCGTAAATGGGAAAGACGGGGACGAAGTAACCCCACATGGGCACCTTGACCCAGTTGCCTCGGTAGAGCTCTTCGCGGGGAGTGTCCGGCGTCACGAACCCCCGCTCCACCAGATACGCCCGCAGCGCTTCTTCGGTCGTCATTGTTCTGAATTTAGTATCTATCCACTAGTATCCAGCGCGACGATGGTTTCATCAAGCGACTCTCGATGCGTCGAGTGTCTCGTCTCGGACGTATCGAGGTGAACCTCTCACACTTCCCTATGGTGGGCTTCGCGGTTGTATCCCTCTTGCTGATCGCATTGTCTGTGACCTACTTGCGTCTCCGAGCTATCAAAAGCAAAGAGAGCAAGCTCCTGACGGACGTCACTGAGAGACTGCAGCGCCAGAAGGAGGCCACGGAAGTAGCGCGAGCCGAGGCAGAGCAGTACCGCGCCGAGGCACAAAAGCAAAGCGCCCGGGCCGAGACCGCACGAAAAACGGTTGAGACTCAGGTGACGAAGCTTCAGGAGCTCGACAAGGCCAAGTCACGGTTTTTCGCCAACGTGTCACACGATTGTCGGACCCCTCTCATGCTCACGATTGGGCCGCTCGAGGATCTCCGAGATGGGCTTCACGGGCCCATACCATCCCAGATCTCTAGGGAGATTCGGGTTGCCATTCGCAACGCCCATAGACTCCTGCATCTGATCAACGAGATGCTCGATGTGGTCAAGATCGAAGCGGGGCAGATTGGCCTTCGCCCACGGAGAGTGGACCTCGTTCGCTTCATCGACGACATCGTTGACTCGTTTTCGATTCTGGCAGAGCGCAAGCGCATGCACCTTCGCGTGGAGACCCCGCCCGGCTCGCTCGAGGTGAGTTTCGATCGGAACGTCCTCGAGAAGATCGTCGTGAATTTGGTGGCAAACGCCCTTAAATTCACGCCCGATGGTGGCACCGTTCGCGTGACGGCCGAGCTGATAGGCGAAGTCGAAAGCGATGGTGAATCGGGCAAGGAGTTGAGAATAACGGTTCGGGATAGCGGGCCGGGAATCCCAGCCGAGGAGATTCCTAACATTTTCGAGCGGTTTTACCGAGCCGGTAAATCGCGACGCCTCCATCAGGGAAGCGGCATCGGTTTGTCGCTGACCAAAGATCTGGCGGAGCTACACGGTGGACGCATCGACGCTCAAAGTGACGAAGGATTCGGGTCCAAGTTTGTTGTGACCATACCGGTGCAGGCGGGTGACGGGCAGGCTAGCGAAGAGATGGCCGGTGTGGCCGTGCCACCTCCTCCGGGAGAGGACGCGGTGGGGGCTTTCGAGGTGGAAGTGGATGCCGAGCAGGATTCGGCCGAGCATCCCGAATCGCCCCTCGATGAAGAGGATGTAACCACGGTGCTGGTCGTGGAGGACGACAGGGAAATGCGCAGCTACCTCCGCAAACACCTGGCTCAGCAGTATCGTGTTTTGGAGGCCGCGGACGGACAGCAGGGCCTAGATATGGTCAAGCGGTGGCTTCCGGACCTCATCGTTAGCGACGTGGTCATGCCGCGACTGGATGGGCACGCGCTGAGCCAAGCCGTCATTCAGGATCCGGAGCTCAGCTACATCCCGGTGATTCTCTTGACCGCTACCGCGGACAACGACCACAAGATCGAGGGCCTGGAATCGGGTGCGCTGGATTATCTGGTCAAACCGATTGAAATGAAGGAGCTGCTGGCGAAAATCAAGAACTTGCTGGACTCACGTCGGCGACTCCTTCAGAGAATGCGCCCGGTGGGAACGTCGGCCGCCAAGGCGTTGCGCGCGAGCTCGGTAGAGGTCGTCTCGGCCGATGAAGTGTTGTTGGAGAGGATCAAGTCCGTCATCGAGACTCACCTCGACGACGAGGACTTCAGCGTACAAACGCTGGCGGACAAGGTGGGACTGAGCCGCGGCCATTTGCACCGCCGACTAACGGACTTGCTGAAGCAGCCGCCCACCGACGTCATCCGCACCATTCGGCTCGAGCGGGCGGCAAGCCTCCTGGAGGGTAAGGTGGGGTCGGTGAGTGAGGTCGCCTATGCGACCGGGTTCAAGAGCGTGGCCCACTTCTCGAAGTGCTTCAAGGACAGCTACGGGCATTCCCCGTCGCAGCACGTCGGGACTTCTTCCGGCACGGGCTGAGTCGTCCGCCCGTACCCCCTTTGCCCCCTCCATCCTCTTTGTCCCAGGGTCACAAAACACACGCTTGCCGGTCATTTCTGACCTATTGAATGAAGTTTAGTACGCACGTGTTAACGCCCTCGCGAGAGACAGGCATACCCTCCCGCTAGTGGCCGGGTGCCACCAACATGGAGGTAAATTCAATGAAGAAAGTCAGTCAAAGTCGGGGGCCAATCGCGCTGTTTCTCATCTGCTCCTCGGCCTGAGTGCAGGTGCGGCCGCCCAGTTGCCGGACCCGGGCGTCACGATCGATGCCGAACACGTAGCGGTCCTCATCACCGATCCCCAAAACGATTTCTTGAGTCCCGAAGGGGTGACGTGGGGAGTGGTAGGGGAGAGCGTGAAAGCACACAACACGGTCGCCAACATCGAGACGATGATGAAGACGGCCAAGGAGGCCGGAATACCGCTTTTCGTCTCGCCCCACTACTACTATCCGACGGATCAAGGTTGGAAATTCGAAGGTGCTCTCGAGACGTTGATGCACAAGATTGGGATGTTCAATCGCGAGGGGTCCCTGAGCCTAGAGGGATTCGATGGATCGGGCGCGGATTGGCTGGGGCAGTACAAACCCCTCATCGAGGACGGAAAGACTATCGTCGCCAGCCCTCACAAAGTCTACGGGCCGGAAACAAACGATCTCGTTCTGCAATTGCGCAAGAGGGGCATCAACCAGGTCGTCCTGGGAGGTATGTCGGCGAATCTCTGCGTGGAGTCGCACCTCCGTGAGCTCCTGGAGCAGGGTTTCGAGGTCGCCGTCGTCAAGGATGCGACCGCGGCAGCCAGAGTGGCAGAGGGAAACGGGTATGATGCGGCTTTGATCAATTTCCGCTACTTGGCGAGTGCCGTTTGGACCACCGAGGAAGCGAAGGCCGCCATCGAGAAGGCCGTCGATCCGGGTACAGAGGAGTAGGAGAAGGGAAACCGTCGAGGATCGACAAATGGGACCGCGTGAATACGGAAGCTCGGCCGAGCTCGAAGTCAAGGTCGAGAAGCTGCAGCGGCTTCTGTACGACATGAAAGAGGTCGTGGTCTGTTTCTCCGGAGGGGTCGACTCCAGCTACTTGCTGGCCGAGGCTGTGGGGACCTTGGGCGGAAACGCTCTGGCGTTGACGGCCGTTTCCCCCAGCCTCGCCCCCGAAGAGGGAGCGGACGCAGAGCGGCTGGCCGAGAAGCTCGGCGCACGTCACATACTGGTCGAGACGAACGAGCTCGATGACCCGCGCTACGCCGCGAACCCGGTGAATCGTTGCTACTTCTGTAAAACCGAAATGTACGGTAAGGCGGTGGAGGAAGCATATCGCCAAGGGATCGCTCACGTGCTGGACGGCTTCAACGTGGACGATCGTTGCGACTGGCGTCCCGGCCGCCAGGCTGCCCGGGAGCGGGGCGTAGGTTCCCCCCTCGACGAGCTGGGTTTCACCAAGGCGGACGTTCGCGCTGCGGCTCACCATATCGGCCTGTCGGTCTGGGACAAGCCCGCTCTGGCCTGTCTCTCCAGCCGATTCCCCTACGGCACCGAGATAACACCGGAACGACTTTCGCAAGTGGCGCGCTGCGAGCGCGTACTCAGGGAGCTGAAATTCAGAGTCTATCGAGTTCGTTACCACGGTTCTCTCGCCCGCATCGAAGTGGCGAGTGAGGAGCTCGAACGGCTGCTCGAACCGAGCCTGCGCCAGGAGATCGACCGGCGCTTTCGAGAGGCGGGATTTTCCTACGTCGCCGTCGATCTCGAAGGCTACCGAACCGGGTCTTTGAACTAATTAGTGGAGGTGCGACTGAATGGACGTAGCGGGATGGCCCCCCTGCCCGCCTTACAGCTGGTGCCGATAACGCTGCATCGAGAAAGCTAGCACAGTCCCAAGAGGAGGGCTTCGATGAGAATCGAACAGTCAACTTCGTCTACCGCCGGCGAACTTTGGGGGGCGATCGAGAGTCCTGTAAAGCAAGCGAGTGCCTTGGAAAAAGCCGCTCAGGAGCTGGCGAGGGAGTTTCACACACGTTTCGCCGAATCCGTTGTGGTGGCCCGCGTATTCGTGACGGGTCCCTTCGAATCGTTGCCCGCATCTAACAAGGAATTCGTTCGGGGTCTCGCGGAGTCCGCGGGGGGCGCGGCCGAGCTGAAGCCGGCAACGCCGGTGCTGTCGTTGATCGGGACCCATGGCCACGAGGGCGATTGGAACGATCGCAAGAAATCCAAGGGTCATGTGGGCATCCCGCTGATCTCCGCCGCATTTGTCGGCGCGATTCCCATGATCGCTCGGCTGATCAAGGAGCTCGGCGTACCTTTGGAGTGGGTGGATCGACACGACTCGGAAATGATCATCCGCACGATGGGTACCTCGGCGGGATTGTTCTTCGTCGATGATGCCGGAAAGGCGACCGATCACCAGGGGAGGAAGATCATCGCCGCTCAAGATTTCGTGTCCTCCTATGACGTGAAGAGTGTCTTCGGCATTGGAGGAGCCTATACCAGCGGTCAGATTCTGGTCGTCGTCGTTTTTTGCCGCGACACTCTGTCACGGGCGACGGCGGAGCGGTTCTTGGCGCTGACGAATCTTTTCATTAGTCAGACGAGCGGGCTCGCGGAGCCCGCGAAGGTCTTTGTCAACGGCTAACCTGGTTGGGACACCGGCTCGAGCCGTCGTCTTGCACGGGGCAACTCTATTCGGAGCGTCCCTGGACGGGTGAGGCACATCTCCACCGCTTCAAAGCGTTGAGATACGAGAATCCCGTGATGACGAAGTAGCGGCTCCTGCGAGCAAAGCCAGGAACCCCGGCAGAAACGCCAGGGTCCAGCTGAGAAAATGGTGAAGGTAGTTTGGCCCTCCCGGCTCTCGGTTCAACCAGATGCCGGAGATCGCGTAGAAAGCGAGGCCTGAAGTAACCGCAGCGATCGCCCCTCGTAGGAGGGAGTTTCCGATTCCCGCTGCGCGACTCGCGCGATCGGTCAAGAGGTGAGCATCGAGACGGGCAAAGCCGATCCAAAAGGTCATCCAAAGCGGAAACATGGCAGCCATACCAACGAAGGAAGCCAGCCCGTAAAAACCCGCTGCCGCAGCGAAACCGATGGCCGCACCCCCGATCGCGCCGGGGACGAGACGCTTGCGAAGAAGCCCGAGATACGAGCCGAGGACGGAGCAAAGCAGCGTGCCGTGGATGAGCCCATAGGTAGATCGATGCTCCAAACTGAAGTGAGCCCAAATGAAGTCACCCAGAGTGCTGACCCCGGCCAGGAGCAGCGCCCCCTGGAGCGCGTTTACCGACCCTGTCATGACCGCGAGGTTACACTCGACGTAGGCAGCCTGTTCTCGATTCCGTGTTGCGAGGGAAAGACGATAGCTGCTCGATAGACTTGCTTACAAGGATTCATGATTCACCTCGGTTACCGTGAGAGGCCGTCTTCGTAAGACGTCTCGAAGATCTGATACAAGGGTGACCCTGCCCGGGTTTTGTGGACACCAGCCTTGGCAAAGGGCCTTTGCAGCTTCGGCGCGCTAGACTCGCTCCGACCGATGACGCTCCTTACTTGCGCCGACTTGTCCCTCGAGCTCGGGGACCAGCCCATTCTGCGCCGCGCCGGCTTCTCCCTGCAACGGGGTGAGCGCGTGGCGCTCATCGGTCGTAACGGAGCCGGGAAGTCGACGCTCCTCCGGCTCATCAACGGAGAGCTGAAGCCCGACGGGGGCACCATTCAGCGAAAACCGGGTCTCGGGATCAGCCGGCTCGAGCAAACCTTGCCGGAAGCCCTCGACGTGACCGTCTCCCAGTACGTGGCCTCGGGATTTGCGTCGCTCCAGGCGCTCGTCGACCGGTACCACAAGCAGACCACCGAAGCCCTGGACGCGGCGGGCCTGAGAGAGATCGAAGATCTCCAACGCCGCATCGAGGCCGAGGGAGGCTGGAGCCTGGACCAGCGCCTCGAGAACATCCTCACGGAGTGGAGCTTGCCGCGGGAGCGCGCGATGAGTGATCTCTCGGGCGGCTGGCGCCGCCGCGCGGCGCTGGCGCGAGCGCTGGTCTCGGGCCCCGAGCTTCTGCTGCTCGACGAGCCCACCAATCATCTCGACGTGAGCACCATCGAATGGATGGAGGAGCGACTCCGGAGTTTCCCGGGGTCGCTTCTCTTCGTGACTCACGATCGAGCGTTTCTCGAACGTCTCGCCACCCGCATCGTCGAGCTCGACCGGACCGCCCTCACGAGCTGGCCCGGCGACTACGCCAACTTCCTAAGACGCAAAGAGGAGTCCCTCCAAGCCGAGTCGCGTGCGAACGCTCTTTTCGACCAACGCCTCGAACAGGAAGAGGTCTGGGTCCGGCAGGGAATCCGAGCGCGGCGCACCCGCAACGAGGGCCGAGTCCGGGCGCTCGAGGCGATGCGCGAGGCGGCTACCTGAAGGGTTTTCTCTTTAGCCCCGAGCGCGCGGTGACCAGGGTCGGCGCCTTGTCCGGAGGCGAGCGCAACCGCATCCTTCTCGCTCGCCTCTTCGTGCGACCGTCGAACCTCCTCGTGCTGGACGAGCCGACGAACGATCTCGACCTCGAAACGCTGGATGTTCTCGAGGATCAGCTCATGGACTACGACGGAACGCTCCTGCTCGTGAGCCACGACCGCGCCTTTCTCGACAACGTCGTGACGAGCGCTCTGGTGTTCGAGGACGACGCGTTGAATCGCTACCCCGGCGGCTATAGCGACTGGCTGCGCAAGGGAAAACGGCTCGCGGTGAAGGAGGATTCCCTTCGCGTCTCGAGCGCCAAGCCCTCGTCGAAGCCGGCACCCAAACCGCGCGGTGCGACGAAAAAGCTCAGCTACAAGTTACAGCTCGAGTTCGACGCGCTCCCCGGCCGCATCGAAACCCTTGAGGAGAAGGTCGCGGTGCTCGAGCGGCGCGCGGCGGCTCCGGATTTTTACGCGCAGCCGTTCGAGAAGGTCGAGCCCGTCCTGAAGGAGCTCGAGGCCGCCAAAGAGGAACTAGAGGCCGCGCTCGAACGATGGATGGAGCTCGACGGCTAGAGAGGTAACCTTCGCGTGGCTTGACCGTTCCCCAGAGGGGAAAGCGCAATTGGCGCGCTAGTTGCCGATGACGACTTCCGAGAAGTCGTGTCGCAGGATCGCTTCGCGAATCTCCGCGGCCGATTCTTCCGCTTCCGTCATCTGGCTGGCTAGAATCGCTTCTTTCATGCAAACGAGACAGGTCGAGGCATGCTCGTCGATGTAGCAGTCGAGAAGGCTCGAATGATCGTCGGAAGCACTGTCGCAACCGCATAGGCAGGGTTGCTGCGCGAGCACTCCGGGAATGTCTTTGGCGATCCGATAGGTATTCGCGATGCCCTCGTTTTGGAAACGGCTCGGCGGCAGGGTCACGGGAAACGGCCGGGCTTCTTCCTCGGAGTCGTGATATCGAAACGGTTTCGTGGTGGCGGGGGTCGTCTGAGCGCTCTGGAGCTCGGCGGACGCCATTGGCCTGCTCGTCGTCGAAACACCCGAATCTCGCTCGCCCAAGCTTGCATAGAGGAACACGCCAGCACCCAGGATCAGCAGCGCGATCGCGACGTAGCGGCCCGCGTTGGCTGCGCCAGAAGACGAGTCACTCGCCGTCGTCGTAGCTTCGGGCTCGGACGTGTTCGGTTTCTTCTTCTTGTTCTTTTTGGCCATGGGGGTTCATTATAGCGAATCCAAGCCCTCGGTGAGCTCGATATGGCTGTCCCCAGATAGATCCGTCGGCGCGACTCCTTCATAATGAGTGAAGGCGTGCCCAGAAATCCAGGGGGTCAAAAGATGCTGCGGATCGTCATCATCCTGTGCATCCTGCTTCTGGCGTTGTTCTTTCTCTTCCCGGAGAAGATGGAACAGATCACGGAGGACGGCACCGAGCAGATTTCGGATGTCGTCGAGGAGGTCACCGACCGCGTCGGCGACCTCGGAGGTGAGGGTGAGTCTCACGTGTCCATCGTTCCCGCCGGTACGACCAATCTAGAGCTTTCGCTGATCGAAGCGGCCGAGAGAGGCGCCGTGGGCGACATCCGGGACCTGCTGGCTCGGGGTGCCAACGTCAACGGCCGTCGGACGGACGGAGCGTCGGCGCTCGTCGCCGCGGCGGAAGCCGGCCACCTTTCCGTCGTGACCTTGCTCATCGGCGAAGGTGCTCAGGTCGATTCCAGGGACAGTCGTGGCCGCTCGGCGCTGATGAGGGCCACGGCCCAGGGTCGCACCGGCATCGTGCGCGAGCTCGTCCAGGCGGGGGCCGATCCGAATCTCGGATCGAAAAGCGGAAATTTTCCACTCCTCGAAGCGGCACTCTTTGGAGACGCCGAGGTCGTCCGCATCTTGGTCGACGCCGGCGCCGACGTTCGAGCGCGCGCCGAGAACGGCTGGACGGCACTCAAAGCTGCGGAAGATCGGGGCCACTCCGACATCGCCGCGATGCTTCGCTCCGCTGGAGGAACGCTTTGACTTTCGCTTAGCGTCGCGCTCCGCGACGCTCTAGAATAAGAAGTCTATCGAAAGCGCGACGAATGTCTCAAAAAGACGATATCCCGCTGTCGGGGATGCTCAATGCCTGGAAGCTCGGCATCGAGTTTCCCAACATCCTCCTCGCCGTTTGTAGAACGGGGAAGACGGGGGTCCTGCGATTTCACGGCGCCTCGGCGGAGAAGTCGCTTGTCATCAAAGAAGGCCGGATCCTATTCGCGCGCTCGAGCGCGACCGACGACCGTCTCGGCCCGTACCTCTTGCACATAGGCAAAATTCGCTTCGATCACCTGATCGAGATGAGCCGTTACATCTCGCCGACTAAGCGCTTCGGAACGGTACTCGTGGAGAATGGGGTGCTCAAAGGGGAAGAGCTGGCCGAAAGCGTCATCGGCCAGGTCCGCGCGATCGTGATGAGCCTGTTCCAATGGAGCGAGGGGGAATATAGCTTCGGCGAGCAGGAGCTCGACAAAGAGACCATCACCTTGCGGATGCCCACCGCAAAGCTCATCGTCGATGGCGTGCGGCAGGTGAAGAGCTGGCATCGCGTCACGAGCGGCATCGGCTCCCTCGACGCGGTGTACCAAACGACGGAGCGGGGTGGCGAGGCGAGCGATCATCGGGACCTCGCCCCAGCCGTCATGGAGCTTCTGCGTGACCTCAGGGGTCCAAAAACGATCGCGGAAGCTTGCGCGGGCTCGGATCTGACAGATTTCGAAGTCTGCCAACTTCTGTGGGCCTTCTCCTGTCTCGACTGGATCGGCCCGGTGACCGAGCGGCTGGCCTCCGCCTGAGCGGCCGGCCAGAATCCGTTTGCATGGGGCGGGCTCTCCCGTTACCATCGGGCCCAGCGGTCGCCTCTCGCTGGCATGTCCCCGCGGCTCTCTATCAGTGACGATCGACCCGAAAGACACGCTCACGCGATTCTCGCCGCGCCGGTCCTGAGGCGAGCCCGCAATGGAGGGAATCATGCGGAATGTTGGAATTCTTCTTCTCGCCCCGATGACGGCCTTGCTTGTGTCCTGCGCCCCGCCTGAGCACGGCGTCCTCAATACTTTTATCAGTGCCGTTCAAGCGGGCAACGCGGACGCGGTCGCCGCCGTTTCGGTCGCGAAGTTCTCCGGCAAGGTGTCGTCCTGGGAGATCGTCGAGCTCGGTCCCGAATCAACCAAGCCGTTTGGGCTCGCCGGGCTTTACGAGGAGCTCGACTCTCTGAAGGAGGCGCTCGAAGACAAGATCGCAGAGAACGACGCCTTCCTGCAGGAGAATGAAGCCACCTATTTGGAGTACAAGCCGAAGTTCGACAAAGACCCCGAACAAGAATTCAAGGGAAAACTCGGTGAGCTCCATGAGGAGTGGTCCGTTCGCCTGAAGGAGCAGACCGACCTGGATCGGGGGATCAGGGACAAGGGGGATGACATCGACGCCTTGAAGAAGGAGGCCGGCCTCTCAATCAACACGCCGGGGATGAGCTCCAAATATGACGGCGACGTCAAGGAGAAGGAGGCGCGCCTCAAGATCGACGGCAAGGACTTCACCGTCACGCTGAAGCAGTACTCGCTCATCAACACCGGCAACAAGGTCGAGCCAATGTCTCGCTGGATCATTACCGATATCCAGGAAGCCAGCTAGACGAACGGAGCCAAAAGGCTCACTTCGTGACCCGCGATTCGACTGTGCGGCACTCCGCGAGTCGCAGTGGAGGGATGAGTGTGCCTATCGGGCTCGCGAGCTCTAGGCGGCGGACTCGCCCGGGGACTGCTCCAGCACTTTCAAAATGAGCATCGCTTCCAGACCCCAATCGCTTCAGATCGCCGGTAGGTGGCGGCCGACGCGGGGCGTGCGGCCTCGGGCCGCACGTTTTCTCAGGTAGGCCTTGTAAACTTCGTCGTAGACGGCGACGGCCTCGTAACAGCCCTGTAGGACGGTCTCCGCGCTCCGAAGACACGACATCTCGCTCCACTTCGGGATGTATCGACCGTCCCGGCCATAAACGCGACGTTGGTCGACGTAGTCGAGGACGAGCCGACCGAGCTCGAAGTCCATGCGGCCGCTTGGCGAGCTCTGGAGCTTGCGCATGAGATCTGGGCATCGCGCAACGGCGCTTCTCAGCTGAGTAAAGCGGGATCGGTAGTGCGTCATGACATCCTCGAGCGCCGTCTCGAACTCGTCTTCCGTGAGGTCCTCGATCTTGGTCGGCGCATCTCTCTGGGCGGCCCGCATCTCGGTGAGGCGGGAGGCCCGTAACGAAGACGGACGCGTTCCACCGCCATCGATGAGGTCGAGCACGTGATCCGAGGCGACCGCAAATCCAAGGGACTCACCCTGAGCCGCTTTCATGGTCGCCACCCCGATCACACGACCCGCCCGATTGATGACGGGTCCGCCGCTGTTGCCGGGATTGATGGCGGCATCGGTTTGCACGAGCGTTCCCGTGTCGTAAGGACGCACGGCGCTCACGATGCCGCGGGTGACGCTGCTGTCGAGCACGCCGAGGGGAGAGCCGATCACGAGCACCTCTTGCCCCACTTTGACTCCTTCGACCCGCGTGAAAGACAGGCCGGCGTGCCCGGCCACGGGTGCGTTGGTTCGAATGAGCGCGAGATCGTAGTCCTCCGAGATTCGCTCGACTCGGCCATCCATGACGCTTCCGTTGCGAAGCTTGATCTCGACGGAGGCATCGTCGCCGACGACGTGATAGTTCGTGATGATGGTCTTCCCATCGACGAAGAAGCCACTACCGGTACCGATGCTCGATACGATGGAAACGACGTCTGGAAGAACTGCCTCGATCACGTCTTCGAGCGAACGGGCCTCCACGGCCGGCTTTTCTGCAGCGGGGCTGTCGGCTGCGGTGGCGGTTTCCGACGGGCCAGCTGGTTCGGCTTGGCCGTCAGGCCAAAGCACCCAGGCGAGTGAGAGGGCGAGGACGACCACCAGGGCTCCGGCCGTCGCCTTCCAGATGGTCTCGCTGGACGGGCCCGTGACTGGGCGTCCGACAGTCGAAGTCGAATCGCGCCGACGTCCACACCTGCAGGAGAGGATCGACTGTGGGATCGTTTTTCGACAGTCGGGGCAAACCCAACCGCCCGAGGAAACGGGCATGGGATCTCCTATTGGGTAGGGTTACCTCCATGTTACGGGAGAGATCCGCTTTTCTCAATGAGCAGCACCCTGCTAGCTGCCACTTTCGGTGCGGATGTATTTCTTCAGATAGATCAGGTAAGCGAGGTAGGGGACGAACAGCGCCGCGATCCAAACCGCCATCTCGGTGCCAGTGATTGTTTGAAACTGCCGTAGGGCCTCGAGCTGCGCCTCAGAATATCCCATATGCTCGTACATTTCGATCGGCTCGATGCGGAGAAACGTCACCGTGCTCGAGACGAAAAAAAACAGCGACGAGAGGAAGACGATCCACCAGCTCGTTCGCTGCAGCTTGTAGAGTCCCCAGGCGGCATAGGCCCAGAGTCCGGCGACAACCCAGTAGAGGACGAGACCGGCGCCGCCCGAGACCATGCGACCGAACCACGGCATGGCGCCGTTGACCGCGACCGGAGAGGCGAACATGAAGAGCGCGCCGATGAGAAGCCACAGGGCGAGCGTGAGCACCGAGAGAGGACATGCCTCCGTCCAATCCGGCTCGGGATAATGGGCTTCACACGTCGCCTGAACGTGGCGGCTGCGGTAGAAGAAGACCAGGATCGCCGGCAGGATCACGAAAAATAGCGCCAATACGGCGAGCGTTCCACCGAGGATGATGGCGCCGGTGCCTTCGGGTAGCTCGGACGTTTCTGGTAGCTGAGCGAGAACCTTCGGGACGGTATAGGCTACCAAGACGAGCGACAGAACGCCGGTCACGAGCCAACTCCACCCGAAGATCAACATGAGGTTTCGCGCCCATCTGCGCGCCCCCATCGAACCGAAGCC
Organism: Candidatus Marinacidobacterales bacterium; assembly: GCA_965247365.1. Classification (GTDB taxonomy): domain Bacteria; phylum Acidobacteriota; class Vicinamibacteria; order Marinacidobacterales; family SMYC01; genus CBDFHB01. Next base: position 4,045,090 of record CBDFHB010000002.1, on the reverse strand, counting down.
GATCCAAATCATCGCGCCCGCGAGCAGGACGTAGAGAAGCACCGACGGAATGGCCATGCGAAAGCTAGGCTCTTGTTCGAGGATTCGAGCCGACATGGCCTGGCCCACCAGCGACAGTGCTGCGAGTAGCAGGAAGCCGAGTCCGAGAAAGATCTCGAGGATCCCGAAGGCCACGAGCGCCGATCTGCGATCCTTGAATTCGCCCATCGCGGGGCGAAGGCGGGAATCCTGCTCCGGGGCGCCGTAGGGATTCGTGCTCATTCTTTTTCCTTGAGTCTCTCATCGAGGCTAACGACCACTTGGCGAGCTGTCAACGTGCTTGCTCGCGCGAGCCGCGCCGTTCTACCATGGTTTCGATGGTAGAAGACGCGAGTACCGGCTCCGTCGACCTGACGGGCGAAAAGATTCACTGGGATCTCGAAGGCGGGATGAGCTATGGCAGCTATCTCGCGCTCGAAAAGATCCTGAACGCCCAATCGCCCCGCTCCGAACACCACGACGAAATGCTATTCATCGTCATCCACCAGGTGTCCGAGCTCTGGATGAAGCTCTCCCTTCATGAGCTCGAGGCCGTCGTCGGTCAGATTCAGAAGGACCAGCTCGCTCCCGCTTTCAAGATGCTGGCCCGAGTCTCCCGAATCCAGGGCCAGCTCATCATGTCGTGGGATGTTCTCGCCACGCTGACACCGTTCGACTACAGCTCGTTCCGAGATGCCCTCGGCAGGAGCTCCGGATTTCAGTCCTACCAGTACCGGACTCTCGAGTTCTTGCTCGGTAACAAGAACAGGGAAATGATCGAAGTTCATCGTGCGGATGCCGTCGTCCATGCCGAGCTGACACGCGTTCTCGAGCGACCGAGCGTCTACGATGAAACGCTGCGGTTGCTATCCCGGCGGGGTTTCAAAATCGCCGCCGAACGCGTCGAAAGAGACTGGAGCGAGCCTTACGACCCACACGAAAGCGTTGAGTCCGCATGGCTCGAAGTCTACCGGGATGTCGCGAAACATTGGGACCTCTACGAGCTTGCCGAGAAGCTCGTGGACCTCGAGTACAAGTTTCAGCAGTGGCGCTTCAGTCACATGAAGACCGTCGAGCGTATCATCGGCTACAAGAGAGGTACCGGCGGCTCTTCGGGCGTCAAATATCTGCAAAAGGCGTTGAGCTTGAAGTTTTTTCCCGAGCTCTGGTCGGTGCGGACCTCTATTTGATGCAGGATCGAAACGAGATCGCTTCCTGGGATGGTGATGATCCCTTGCGTCCGTTCCGCGACGAGTTTCTCGTTCCCGAGGATCTCGTCTACCTGGACGGGAACTCACTCGGCGTGCTCCCCCGCAGGACGCGAGCGCGGCTCAGCGAGCTTGTAGAACAGGAATGGGGCGTCGATCTGATTCGAAGCTGGAACGCCAACGATTGGATCCGCTATCCTCGGCGGGTCGGCGATCGCATCGCCCGGATCGTCGGCGCAGAGCCCGGCGAAGTGGTCGCGGCCGACTCGACTTCGGTGAACCTCTTCAAGCTTCTCGGAGCCGCCGTCCGGCTGAGGCCAGGTCGGAGCGTTATTCTCTCGGAGCGCGAGAACTTCCCGACCGACCTCTATGTGGCCCAGGGCTTGTGTGAGCTTCTGGGTCTCGAGCTGAGGATGGTCGACCGCCTCGAGCTTCGAGACGGCATCGACGACGAAGTGGCTGTCGTTTCCCTGACGCACGTCGACTTCCGAACCGGTGAGCTCCACGACATGGCGGAGTTGACGCGACTCGCGCACGATCGTGGCGCTTTGATCCTCTGGGACTTGAGCCATAGTGCGGGAGCTCTTCCACTGTACATGAACCGGGCCGGGTGCGACTTCGCCGTCGGCTGTGGTTACAAATACTTGAACGGAGGACCGGGCGCTCCGGCGTTCTTGTTCGTGGCGCGAGAGCATCAGGACTCGATCCGGCCGCCCCTGAGCGGGTGGATGGGTCACGAGGCGCCCTTCGCGTTCGACACCGACTATCGCCCCGCGCCCGGAGTCGAACGGCACCTGTGCGGGACGCCGTCGATCCTGGCAATGGCGGCGCTCGAAGTGGGTGTCGAAATCACGGCGCGCGCCGACTTGAACCTGCTTCGCAAGAAGTCGCGGCGTATGGGCGATCTGTTTCTCGACCTCGTGGGGGAACGGTGTCACGGGCACGGTCTGATTCCCGCATGTCCGCTCGATAGCGCTGCCCGGGGAAGCCAGGTTTCACTGAGACATCCCGAGGGCTATGCGATCATGCAGGCGCTGATTGCGCGGGGCGTGATTGGAGACTTCCGATCACCGGACATCCTTCGCTTCGGTTTCACGCCCCTGTACTTGCGTTACGTCGATGTCTGGGAGGCGGTTGACCGACTGCAATCTATTCTGAAGACTGAGGAGTGGAAGCGCCCTGAGTTTCAGGCTCGGCAGCTCGTGACCTGATTTCATGATGGGTCTGTCCGTTCTCGTCCTCGCTTCGCAGCCCGAGATTTACTCGGACCCGATCAAAGATAGATTTCCCAACGCGAAGGTCGTCGCTTGCGGCGATTACGAATCCTTGACCCCGACGATCGCGTCGCACTCGTCCAATGTCGCGCTCGTCAGCAGGATGGGAAAGCCCTTTCCGCGGGAAGCCCTGCCGGATGCTCCCTCACTGAAATGGGTCCAGTGTGCTTCCACCGGTGTGGATTATCTGCTGCCCCTGAACGAGCGCGTTCAGGTGACATCCGCATCAGGAATACACGACGGGGTGCTATCGGACTACATCCTTTCTGCAGTGCTGATGTTCAACCTCCACTTCCCGATTCTCGAGCGTTCCGGCGACGAGACCTAGAGGACGGATTTCTTCACGTTCAGCTCCGAAGGAAGGGATAGCGATAGTCGGTAGCCGGCATGAAGGTCTCTTTCACCGTGCGCACGCTGGTCCAACGCATGAGATTACCGGCGGAGCCGGCCTTGTCGTTGGTGCCCGACGCGCGACTCCCGCCGAAGGGTTGCTGTCCCACGACGGCACCCGTGGGCTTGTCGTTGATATAGAAGTTGCCCGCGGTCTGTCGTAGCGCTCGATAGGCCGTCTCTATCGCGATGCGATCGTTCGCGAAAATCCCGCCCGTCAGTCCGTAGGGAGAGGTCTCGTTACAAATTGACAGCGTCTCCTCGTACTCGTCGTCGGGGTAGACGTAGATCGTCAGCACCGGACCAAAGATCTCCTCTTCCATGAGCCGGAACCTGGGGTTGGTCGTGACGACGGTCGTCGGCTCGATGAAGTAGCCCTTCGATGCGTCGTAGCCGCCTCCGGTCACGAGCTCCGCATCCGGGGAGGTTTTCGCAAAGTCGATAAACTCGGTGATGCTGTCGAAGGCCGCCTTGTCGATTACGGCGCCCATGAAATTCCCGTAGTCGGCGATGTCGCCCATCCTGACGGTCCCGACTTCGGCGACCCAGCGGTCCTTGAACTCAGGCCACATGCTCTTCGGAATATAGGCGCGCGAGGCCGCCGAGCATTTCTGGCCTTGATACTCGAAGGCGCCACGAAGTGTATTGGCGACGACCGCCTCCAGGTCAGCGGAGGGATGTACGAAAATGTAGTTCTTGCCACCCGTCTCGCCGACGATGCGTGGGTAGACTTTGTAGTTCCTGATGTTGCTCCCGACCGTGGCCCACATGTTCTGGAAGACTTCGGTCGAACCGGTGAAGTGGATGCCGGCCAGCGTCGGCAGGCTCATGACGGGACCGCCGACCTTGCCACCCGAGCCCGGGATGAAGTTGATCACGCCTGGCGGAAGCCCTGCTTCCTTGAACAGCTCCATCAAATAGTGGGAGCACAATACCGCCGTCGATGCCGGCTTCCAAAGCACCGTATTGCCCATGATCGCGGGACTGGTGGGAAGGTTCCCGCCGATGGACGTGAAGTTGAACGGCGTGACGGCGAAGACGAATCCCTCGAGTGCACGGTACTCGAGGTAGTTCCACATTCCGGGCGCGGATTCTGGTTGTACGGAGTAGATCTCCTCCATGTAGGACGCATTGAATCGATAGAAGTCGATCAGCTCGCAAGCCGCGTCGATCTCGGCCTGATGTGCGGTCTTCGATTGACCGAGCATAGTTGCGGCGTTCAACGTCATGCGGTACTTCGTCGCGAGCAGCTCGGCCATCCTCAAGAAGATGCTCGCCCGGGCGCGCCAATCCATGACCGACCACTCGTGCCACGCCTCGGCGGCCGCTTTTTCCGCTTGGACGAGGACCTCGGGAGTGGCCTTGTGGTAGCGCCCGAGAACGTGACCGTGGTCGTGCGGGCTGCGGCACTCACCGAGATCACCCGTCTCGACGGCCTTCCCGCCCACGACGATGGGGATCTCGACCTCCTTCGATAGCATGTCCTTGACGGCTGCCTGTAGCGCCTCGCGCTCTTTGCTTCCCGGTGCGTAGCCGAGCACGGGCTCGTTCTTGGGTTCGGGGACGCTGACAAGGGCATTCGACACGGCAATCTCTCCTTGAAAAATGTTGGCATCCCGGCTCAATTTGGCCCGGGGCCCCACATTGTACACGCCGTTTCCTCGGCGCTCCACACGGGTAGAATAGGGTCATGGACGATCGCGACATTCTCGACGAGGTCGAATTGGCGGAAAGCCGTATTCGGTCCTACATCCGTCAGACGCCTTTGGAGCACTCGCCTTTTCTCAGTGAGGAGAGCGGCGCCGATGTATTCCTCAAGCTCGAGAGCCAGCAGGCAAGTGGATCCTTCAAGCTTCGAGGCGCCATGAACAAGCTCCTATCCCTCTCGGACGCCGAGCGCGCTCACCCTGTCGTCACGGCGTCGTCGGGTAATCACGCTGCAGCCATCGCCTATGCGCTCCATGAGCTCGGCGGCGAGGGCATCATCTATTTGCCCGAGTCGGCTTCCAAGGCGAAGATCGAGGCGTTGAAGCCCTATGGCGTCGAGCTCCGATTCGTCGGGAGCGACTGCGTATTGGGTGAGCTCGAAGCGAAGCGGGTGGCCACGGAGGAAGGATTGACGTTCGTTTCTCCCTATAGCGACCCGGGAATTATCGGTGGCCAAGGAACCGTAGCCCTGGAGCTCGAGCGCCAGCTCGAGGCTTTCGACGCGGTCTTCGTTCCAGTGGGCGGCGGTGGCCTCATAAGCGGCATCGCCGGGTATCTCGAGGCAAGGAGACCGTCGACGAAGATCGTGGGTTGCCAGCCAGAGAACTCAGCCGTGATGTTCGAGTCGGTGCGGGCGGGTCGTATCCTCGAGCTCGAGTCCAAACCGACGCTCGCCGATGGTACCGCAGGAGGTATCGAACCGCAGGCGATCACGTTTCCGATCTGTCAGCGACTGATCGACGACTTCGTTCTCTCGAACGAAGAGGAGATCGCGAGTGCAATGCGGATGGTCATCGAGCGGCACTCGATGCTGATCGAGGGCGCGGCCGCGCTCCCCTTCGCAGCGCTGATGAAACGGCGGGAGGAGTTTCGAGGCAAGACCGTCGTGCTGATCTTGAGCGGCAAGAAAGTCAGTAGCGACACTTTGAAGCGGGTGTTGTCTTGACGATGACGAGGGGCGTCTCGCTGTTGGTTTCGATGCTGATCGTGGTGACGCATTCCGTGTCGACCGAACCTCTCGCCGCCCCTGTCAAGGGAGTCACGATCTCGACGCATCGAGGAGGGCGCGACTGGGCGTCTGACGACATGGTGACGGCGCTGAAAGAGCTCAAAGCGATTGGAGCGAACTGGGTCGCCATCCACCCTTACGGCCGCGTTGGCGCTGACGGAAGTGTGCAGACCCGATACGATCCGACGGCTTCCCCGCCACCTCACGTGACGAGACCCATCCGCGAAGCGAAGGCATTGGGCTTGAAGATTCTCATCAAACCCCACTTGGCCTATTGGGGCTCTCCATTTTCATGGCGCGGCGAGATCGTGTTCGAGACCGAAGCTGAATGGGAGCGGTTCTGGTCCGACTATGAGTCCTTCATCGTGGAGCTCGCCTCCTGGAGCCGCAACGCTGACGCATTCGTCATAGGGACCGAGCTCCGGGGAACGCTAACGCAGGAGGAGCGATGGCGTCATTTGATAGGGCGGCTCCGCGAAGTCACGGACGCTCCTTTGACCTACGCAGCCAATTGGGATGACTTTCGGGACGTCACGTTCTGGGATGCGCTCGACGTTATCGGAATTCAGGCCTACTTTCCCCTGACGGACGAGACCGATTTGAGTGAGGCGGCCATGCGCCGCGGCTGGGAGCGTTGGATGAGCGAGCTCGCTGCCTTCTCGCTGCGCGAGGGAAAGCCATTGGTGTTCACCGAGCTCGGCTATAACCAGGCCTATCACGCGCCGGTTCGTCCCTGGGATTATCGAACGGACGACGACGGTGCCAAGACCATCCAGGAGCTCTGCATGAGAGTCGCGCTCGAGTCGATCGAAAAGGAGCCCGCGGTCCTCGGTGTGTTTCTTTAAGTGGTTTCTGCCGCCGCGGCGGGTGGGGCTCCTAACAGCTATCAGTAATCTGTGATGCCTATTTATATATACCAATTTAAGCAGATTCTTCGATCTTGACTTATTCCTTACATTCACTTACAATGCGGAATCGATGACGGCACTCGACCGGGCGCTTCCAGCCACGCTCAGCCACAAAATACGCCTCGACCCTATCAAGCGACAAGAAGTCGACCTGCGACGCGCTTGCGGTGTCGCTCGCTTTGTTTGCAATTGGGCCCTCGAGCGATGGCATCAAGAATATGAAGCGGGTGGAAACCCCTCAGGAGTGGCGCTCAAGAAACAATTCAACGCCATCAAGGCCGAGGAGTTTTCGTGGGTTTTTGAAGTCACGAAATATGCGGCGCAACAACCGTTTCTTCGCCTCCAGGCGGCGTTCCGAAACTTCTTCGCCAACAGAGCGCGCTACCCGCGATTCAAGAGGAAGGGGGTACACGACAGCTTCTACATCGGCAACGACCACGTGAAGCTCGACGGCAAGCGCATCTGGATCCCGAAGCTCGGGTGGGTGCGGATGCGAGAAGAGCTTCGATTTCGTGGCAGGCTGGTCTCGGCTACCGTGTCACGCACGGCGGACAAGTGGTTTGTGAGCCTGGCGGTAGAGCTCGAACAGATGCCTCAGCGTTGCGAGAGCCAAGCGGCGGTGGGTGTGGATTTGGGCGTGAACCGTCTCGCGACCTTGTCAAGCTTGTCTAGTGTGGAGAAGATCGAAGGGCCGAAGCCGTTGCGGCGAGAGCTCAAAAAGCTTCGGCGAAGCTCCCGGCGATTGTCTCGTAAACGCAAGGGGTCGAAAAACCGCGAGAAGGCTCGGTTGAAGCTGGCCCGGCTTCACTACCGGCTGCGCTGCATCCGTGAAGACGCCCTGCACAAGCTGAGCACGTACCTGACGACCAACCTGACGACCAACTATGTGGCGATCGCGCTCGAGGATCTGAACGTGAAGGGCATGTTGTCGAACCGTCGCCTCGCGCGCGCCATCGCCGACATAGGATTCTATGAGATGCGCCGGCAGCTCGAGTACAAAGCGGCGCTCAAAGGGAATCACATCGAGGTGGCGGACCGCTGGTTTCCCTCATCGAAGATGTGCTCGTCGTGCTGTGAGGTGAAGAAAGAGCTTCGTTTGAGCGAACGGAGCTTCCAGTGTGAAGCCTGTGGCACGACGCTCGACCGAGACGAGAATGCGGCGAGGAATCTGTTACGTACGGTGAGCTCCATCGGAACTGAAGCCTGTAGAGAGGGAGGCTCTGGCTCCAGCACACGCTGGAGTGAAACCATCCTCTGTGAAGCAGTAACCTGGGCCTGATCAGATTTGATCAGGTTCTGGAGAGCGGAGGAACTTCCAGCTCGCGACACCTGGAGTAGAGCGGGTGATCCGGGACCGCTGGCTCCAGTAGGTCACCGACACCCGCTGTAGTGAATTGCCATCATCGGATGCGGGCAGCCGCACGGACGGCCGAACGAACGCGTGGAGCTCATCCGTGGCGGGGTACGACGAATAAGCCCGAAGAACTAAGCGCACGTCGTCGCGGCAACCAAGGTATTCAAGCATCTGACGAACGGGCGGGGGTGTACTCGGAGGCACCGCTGAAGTTTGTTGGCCTGGACTCGGAGCACGAGCCGGATATCGTGGCGACCTCGAGCCTCGTTCTCGAGGACTACGGTCAATCCGAGCCCCTCCTGGTCGTCGAAGTTTCAGAAACGTCACTGGCCTACGGTCTGAACGCGAAGGCTGAGCTTTACGCGGACGCGGGCGTTCCTGAGTATTGGGTTGTGAATCTCGTGGATCGGGAGCTCGTGGTGTTTCGCTCTCCCCGCGAGGGCGCCTATCGTGACTGGACCGCATTCCAGCCCGGCGACCAGATCACGCCGGAAACTTGGGCCGATGTTCGTGATCGAGGTCAGCGATCTGTTTCCTACCGAAGCGCTGGCCTGACGCCTCTTTGAACGTAAGCGTTGCCCTCACTTGTGTCTACGCCGATTGCGTGGCGCACCCGAACGTCGCGAGAGTGGTGGCGCTGTCGGGCGGCTACTCGCGCGAAGGGCGAACAGCCGTTGTCACGACAAAACGGCATGGTCGCGAGCTTCTCGCGGGCGCTCTCCGAGGGGTTGACGGCGCAGCAATCCGACGAGGAGTTCAACCAAACGCTGGACTCGTCGATAGCGAGCATCTTCGAAGCGTCGAACACGTTAGCAGTTTGCGCTTGCCGTACGAGCGTCGGTTCACCGCGGTTCTCATCGGAGCACTCACCGCGGCTTGCGGTTCGAGCGAGCTTCCATCGACGGCGACGCCGACGTTCTCGAAGAACGTCGCGCCGGTCGTCTACCGTCAGTGCCTGTCGTGTCACCGCGCCGGCGGCGCGGCACCGTCTCACGGGGAGCGCGTCGTCCGAACGCGGCAAAAACAGGGAGCTCCGATTCGTAAATCGTGTATTCGGAAGGCGCTTCGTTCCTCAAAACGAGGCGGAAGCAGCACTCGCCGTCGACGAGCGGGGACATAGCAGGGTGACCGCGAGTATAACTCCAACGGGTAAGCCACCGCCTCCGGCGGTGTGACTCGAATAGGCTCTGCCGTTCCGGCGTGTGGTAGACGATCTCCTTTCAATGAACCGGGAAGTTCAAAAGAAAGGAGATCGACATGCGAGAATGGCAGAGCCAGTCGCACGTGAAATGGTACTGCAGATACCACGTTGTGTTCAGCCCCAAGTATCGAAAGAAGGCGGTATTCGGGAGTTTGAGAAAAGGGGTCGGGAAAATCCTGAGGGAACTTTGCGAACAGGCGAGAATCGAATTGGTGGAGGGGCACGCGATGTCGGACCACGTTCACCTGTGTCTGAGTATTCCCCCGAAGTACAGCGTGGCGAACACGATAGGGTTCCTGAAAGGCAAGTCTGCGATACGAATCCACCGGGAGTACTTGGAGAGGAAGAGGAACTTCACGGGATTTCATTTTTGGGCACGTGGGTACTGTGTCAGCACGGTGGGTCTCGACGAGGCAGTCATCCGGGAGTACATCCGAAACCAGGAGGCGGAGGAAAAACGTCAAGAGCAGCTAAACCTCAGGGGGCTTTAGCCCCCTTCCGCACGATGGAGGCCCCTTCGAGGGGCCTTCATCAAACCACCCGCTATGCGGGTGGTAGTTGATTCTCATCACCGGTCACGTTGGCAGCCGGTCCCGTGAGAGTCAAGAACCCGTCGAGTGGGGACTCTCCCCGCACCAGAGCCATGTCGAGGGGCCGAGCGTCCCCCCTCTAATTCGCCGCGCGACGTCGGCGCGTGACGAGCGCGAGGATTCCGCCCCCGATCAGCAGTAGGGAGTTCGGCTCGGGCACACCATACAACTTATAGTCGAATACCGTCGAAATCGGGGCAAAGTTGCTCGCGTTCCCATCTACGTCGATCTGCGCGAAGAGCGACAAAGAGTAGGGTCCGGCCGCCGGCAACACTGGCGACAACACTTCGTCCCCAAAAACTCCACCGTTCAGAATACCCGTGTCGAACAGAATGTCCGAAACCCCGAATAGCTGGTTGGCGGTGTCCCGAGAGCTGGAAAGCTGCAACGACCCGGCCGGTGAACCATCCTCCGCCGAAGGTGTGATCCCGGTCAGCATTGAGATGAATTCCGACGGGCCCGGCGATGCGAAACCGACTTCGCTGAAGGCGACCAGCATGGAATCCGTGCCGTCGTTGGAGAACGAGGAGGCGACCGCGTTGAACGAAAAAAGCTCGATGTAAGGGTCCCTCGCCGCAGGTTTCGTGATACCGAAAGAAAGATTGACATCGAAGTTACCGACGAGCCCGTTGAACAGGACGAACCCCAGGATGGGACTCGCGTCGCCAATCCCGTTGTCCTCGATGGTGGCGAACCCGCCGGTGTCGGTCTGGAGCGTCAAAGTAGGAACCGCACTAGAAACAGCGCAACATGCGACGACGAACAACACCGAGAATACGAAGGTTTTGATTCTCACTTTCCCTTTCCACGCCCTCGAGTGTCGGGCTTCTCAACAATTTCTCCGATGTAAGGTCCGTCCAATGCAATCCCGATACCAAGTCGTCGGACATCCAAGCGATCGCATAAACCGTTTGAGACGAACGCGATGTACACCGGCGAAGAATCGAAATGGGCCGGGGCCCGCCTCGGGTTGTAAGGATTGTTTTACAGAGTCGGGTTCACCGACCGACTTCGATGGGGGTTTCGTCTTGTTTTGGAACGAATTAGAAGGAATTCAACCAGCTGTAAGCATTCCCGACACGGGCGCAATGCCTTTGTCGCTCAGCTGCCGAGGCGGAACGTCTCCAGATAGGGAATGCCATCTAGATCCCGCGCTTGGTTGACCCGGCGGCTCAAATAGTCGAGCAGAAGGGCCAAGCTAAACCCGAGGAAGAGCCCAGTCGGAACCGAAAGTGCCATGACTAGCAGTTTGCGCGGTGCCACCGGCTCGATGGGGACGGACGGCGGCGCGAGAATTGCGATGTTCGCAACGCGGCGGTCGTCGAGCTCTTCCGAGATCCGTGCCTCTTCCATACGTTTCGCGTACGACATGTAGTTCTGTTCTGCGAGCACACGGTCTCGCTCGATCGACTCGAGACGATCCTCACCCTCCCCGAGTCTCGCGAGACGGTCCTCGAGCGCGACCGCCTGCGAACGGCTCGCTTCGATCCTAGATGTTAGCGCTCGGACCAACATGCTCTCGAGTGTGACGATCTTCCGGTCGCTCTCGAGAATCACGCGGGACTCGGGCTGATATTTCTCCGCCAGGGTGACTCTATTGATACGAAGCAGCGTGACTCTGTCTTTCATCATCGGGATCGTGAGGTTCGATTTAACACCCGCGTCGGCGAGCGGCGGCACGCCGGTGACATCTCTGCTCAGCAAAGCGCGTTCCCGCTCGTCATCCGCAATCTCTTCGTAGAGTTGATGGAGTCGGCCCAGGATCAAGTTGCGTTCATCCGGTATAGAAGTGAGCTCGAACTCCCGCCTGAGCGCGGATCGTGTCCTCTCGATCGCTGCGAGCTGACGCTTATGATCAGCCGCTTCGAACTCGAAAAACCCGGTGTTGGCTGGATCGCTCTGCACCTCGATGTGACGACTGATGTAGAGCTCTAGCAACGTTTCGACGAACTCAACCGCCAAATCTGGATTGGGCAATCGCAGCCGCACCGAGATCACGTCGGAATCCCGCTGGCGGTCCACGTCGAGCGATTTCGCGAGACCCTTGAGAACCTTCTCGCGCTCGGTCAGCCGCTCGGTCAAGTTCATCGTAATCAATAGCTCCTCGAGTTTCGCCTTCGACGAGGTCGCCACCTCTCTTGCTCGGAATTTGACCCGCTGGAAGAACGTTTCCGGTGGCGGCGGTGTCGAGCGAAACACCTCCAAACCAATCGTATCCAGAGTCTGCTCCAGCAACGCGCGTGAGGACAGAAGCAGCACGTAGGAGTTGATCTCCTCTTTGCGAACGCCGGTAGATACGAAGCCACCTTTCTCGACAGTCGCCGGCACCTCCACGTTCTCCCTCCCGAGCTTGACCAACACCCGAGCCTCGGTCTCGTACACCTCGGCGCGCATTTGGAGAGTGCCGTAGGCGCCGAGCAACGTGGCCCCGAAGACGAAAAAAACTAGAAACTTCGAATTCCAAATCGCGCGAAGGAACTCTTCCCAAACAATCGAGGGATCTTCGAGCATCGGCTCGTCGTTATCGTTTTTCATCGTCCTCTAGTCCGGAGAATCTAACTCGTGCCGACAGTCAATTTTGAACTGCGGCGTTAAGATGAATCCATCGAATCCGGAAGGAGATTCAATCCGCGTCTCGTCCAGGACGAGACACCGTTTCATCGCAATGGGCTCGGTGATGGCCACGTTGGAGCCCACGACACTGTCCACGAGTTGGACGCCTTTGTGTATAGATGCGTCGGCCCCGACGAGGGAGCTCGCGCTCAGTCTCCCGAGCTCTCCGAGATTGCACCTCAGCAGATCCGCCGGAGAGGTTATATTGACGTCGTGCAAAATTGCGTCGGCAACTCGAACCGGCGAGCCGTTGTCGATCATGACTTGGATCGTGTGCGTAATCTCGTACTCGTCACGCATCGCAGTCCGCGGGGTTTGGCGAATGGCGTCGAAGACGGTCATGTCGAATAAGTACACGCCCACGCCTTTGAGCTTGTTGGTCGTGTAGCGCGGCTTCTCGATCACCCTGGTGACGAAGCCGTCGTCCGAGAGCGTAATCGAGAAATTCTTCTGTATCGCCAGCGGATCGTCTTCGACCTTCGCCGCCAACACGGCTCCACCGTGCTGTTCGGAGAAGATTCGAAACATGCGGCCCAAATCGGACGCGCGAAAAAAAATGTCGCCGAGAATGAGAAGGAACGGCTTGTCGATGTAGGGCTCCAACGTACCTACAGCGTGAGCGATACCCAGGCGCTCCGTCTGCTCCACGTAGCGAATTTTGACGCCGAGTCGACTTCCATCCCCGAGAACGCGGGCGATCTCGTACCCTTTGTGGCCGATGAGTATCAAGATCTCTGTGATTCCAAGCGACTTCATGCACTTGATGTGCTTCTCGATCAATGTTTCGTTTGCGACCGGAAGCAGCGGTTTCGGCAGCATTTCGCTGAAAGGCAGCATCCGCGTTCCGTGCCCCGCTGCGAGAACGACGCCGACGAACGAATCAGTTGTCATTTTTCTACCAGTACGACGAGCCAAGGATTCATCCACGTTCGTCGCAACGGCGCGAACAGGTTCGTGGACAACAATGAGAACAGCGTTTTGACGGGTAGCTGAGCGAGCCTTCCCAGCGCCGACTTGGACGACGAAAAAAATCCCCAGAAGTTGCTAACCGGTAACAGCTCGATGGAGGTGCATCGCCCACGGTGAACGAAGTAGTCTTCGTGATCTCGAAACGAGAGCAGAAACGGCTCCGATGGCGAATGGAAACGAACGCGAGAGGCAAAACCGGTGTCTAGATGGAACAGATCCACAGGACAAGCACGGTTGGGATTCGCGGCGAGAATGTGACCGCCAGGCTTGACGACCCTTACGACTTCTTCGACAGCGCGGCGTCTGTCATCGTCATAGGCATTTTGGACTTCGTAGGAGTCGCCGACGACACCGATGTGAGTCAAAACACAATTCATGAATGCGAAATCGAACGCCGCATCCGCGAAAGGCAAGTGCGCCGAATGCCCGAATGCCAAGCGTTCGCCAACCGTTCGGCGTGACCAGCACGATGACCGGTTTCCGGGATCGATCCCATAGCAGTCGAAGCCGTGCTCGCACAACGTCTCCACGTCAGAGCCCACGCCGCATCCGACGGACAACACTTTCGTGTCCCCGGCGGCGTCCGACCCGAGACGCTTCAAGAGCGGCACCAGATAGCGGGCCGCGAAAAAGCTACCCGTACGGTCCTCATTGCAAAGGGCCGATGGCTCGAGATCGTCTTCAAATGGCTCGTCGATCAAGAAGTCCGCGAAACCGTTGCGAAAGCGAAAGCCCGCACCGCAGTTTCGGCACTCGAAGTCCCCGGAGCGGAGAACAAGCGGGCCGGTGCATCGTGGGCAGCGATACATGGGCGCACCTGTCCGCACAACGACGCGTTCCTTCTCCGGTGCCGTCAGAGCCTCTCGCAAAACGCTCACTTCGCCGCCGTCCGCTCTAGACGACCTCCTCCTCGCGTGCCACGCCTCGCCCCGGCTGAGTCCAGTCGAAGCCTTTTTCCGACAAAACCCGGCATCCTTCTCCCGGCGCTTCGAGATCGACAGCGTCTAGGTCGTGGTCCAACATGATCTTTACAAGCTCCTCGAAACCTATTTTGGGCTTCCAACCGAGCGCCGTCGCCGCTTTGGACGAATCCGCCATCAAGTAGTCGACTTCGGTCGGCCTGAAGTGCTTGCGATCAACGCTGACAACGGTGGCGCCAGGCCGCAGGGAGCAGGACGACGGTACGCGCGGATCGATCGCGGCCACGATTCCCTTCGCGCCGGGACCGTGGCCGACCCATTCGAGCTCTATACCGACATAGCGGAACGCTATTTCGGTGAACTCTCTCACCGAGTGACTCTCGCCTGTCCCGATGACGAAATCATCGGGTCGTTCCTGTTGCAGGATCAGCCACTGACACTCCACGTACTCCGGAGCAAACCCCCAGTCGCGCCGAGCGTCCAAATTCCCCAGGCGCAGTCTGTCTTCGCGCCCCGCGACGATATTCGCCAATGTGCGCGTAACTTTGCGCGTGACGAACGTTTCCCCTCTTCGAGGTGATTCGTGGTTGAAGAGAATCCCGTTGCAAGCGAACAGACCGTAGCCTTCGCGGTAACCCGCGGTCAGCCAATACGCGTAGACTTTCGCTGCGGCATAGGGACTTCGCGGGCGAAACGTAGTGTCTTCGCTTTGAGGCGGCGGTGTCGATCCAAACATCTCGCTCGACGATGCCTGGTAGAACTTCGCGTCGATGCGGCTGCGTCGAATCGCTTCGAGCAAACGCACGGTGCCGAGCGCGGTAACATCGCCAGTGTACTCGGGAAGATCGAAACTGACTTGGACATGGCTTTGAGCACCGAGGTGGTACACCTCGTCGGGCTCGACATCATGAATCAAGCTCGTCAAATGCCCACCGTCCGCGAGGTCGCCGTAGTGAAGCGTCAACGCCGCAGGGCCCGTCTCGAACTGGCTCAGGCGTGAGGTATTGACGCCGCTGGCTCGACGAATCAACCCGTGAACTTCGTAGCCCTTCGAGCTCAAAAAGTCCGCGAGATAACTCCCGTCTTGCCCAGTGATCCCCGTAATCAACGCACGCTTCACGCTTTTACTCCTATCCTTTCAAGGATGAGACTCCTTCGGGTCCAACCGGAGCGGGATCCACAGCCGCACGCTTGTCGGGATGCCACTCGAAGATAGTGCAATCGTCACAGATCGTCCGTACTCGCGCTGGAATCTCTTCGCTCGAGAACAGCGATCTTCCAGAACGGAATTTGGGGTTGTTCCAAATTGCCTCGATCTCGATGTTGGGTGTGTTCAAGCTCGCGAAATCGCGTTCTTGCTTATAGACGATGCAGCAAGGCGATACGCCGCCGTCCGGGTTGATCGTCATCGAGCGGTAAAGGTAGTAGCAAGGTCCCGGTCTCCCATCTTGGCCGTAGGTCTGCTCCCCGGGAGTGCTGCCAACACGACCTTCCAAGTCAGTCGGGAACCACTCCGCTGCAAGCTGGCTACGGTTCTCCGCTTCGAAAGGAAGTCCCACGGGAATGAACCGCATTACGTCCACGCCCAACTCGGTCGACATCCTCTCGGCTTCACCGATCTCGTGCTCGTTTTGCTTCATGACGATGTACTGCCATTCCACCACCGGAGTCGACATGTTGCGTTGCGCTCGTCTCGAGAGAAGCGCTTTCAGGTTCGCATGGACTCGACCAATGTCACCACGAACGCGATATTTCTCGTAGACTTCCTGCGACGTTCCGTCGAGCGAGACGATAAGATATTCGAGGCCACTATCCAGAAGACGATCGATATCATCGGATGCGGTGTTGACGAGGTTGGAGCTCAAATTCGTACCGACATTTGAGCCTTGTGCGTGCGCGATCATTTTGAAGACGTCCTTGTTGAGCATCGACTCACCCCAGTTATGCATGATGACCTCGAACAAATAGGAAGAGTGCGGCTCGAAATATTTCTTGAAATGCTCGAACGAGAGCATCGTCTGCGGTCTCCCGAGCTCGTTCGTTCCCGTCGGGCACAGAGGACACTGAAGATCGCAATAGTTGCAGGGATCGAGAAAGATCAAATACGGATGGCTCTTGACACTCACTCGCCGCAGCTTACGCTCGTACTCCACCTTGAGCAGATTCGCCCATTTCTTGGGAGTGCCGTGCTGCAAAACCGAGCGAAGATGTCTCGCGCTCCGCGTGTACTGGGGAATCTTTCGTAGATATTTCTGTGCAAGTGACATCGACTTAGCCCTCTGCCCCGCCGGCGCGCTTTGCATCTCGGTCAAAAGGCACCCCTAGCCGTGACCACCATCCACACCGTGCGAAACAGCAGTTCGAGGTCCGTCTTCACCGAACGCGTTGCCACGTACTCCAAGTCGTAGTCGACCGTCTCCTGGAACGTCAATTCTCCTCGTCCCTAGATTTGAGCAAGCCCAGTGATACCCGGCGGCACCGAGAATTTCCGCAACATGTCGCCGTGATAGTAGGGCAGCATCTCGAGCATCTCGGGCCTCGGGCCGACGAGTGCCATGTCCCCGGTGAGCACGTGCCAGAAGTTGGGAAGCTCGTCCAAACTCGTACGTCGAAGCCAGTGGCCTTCGGGAGTTACTCGCGGGTCATCTTCTTCTTGAAGGCGGATGCGCGCGACTTCGTCTGCGTCGAGTTCGTAGTTACACCACTCGGGGAACCTTTCTTTCGAGTCGACGTAGTGCGTGCGAAATTTCATGAACGTGAACGGCTTGCCCCCCATGGCGATGCGTCTTTGTTCAAAGATCGCGGGTCCAGGTGTTCCGCGGCGAATGACGACCGCGAGCACCAACATGATCGGAGAAACAGCTACGAGTACGCCTGCAGCTATGAAGCATTCGACGACCCGCCAAAGTCGGTACCGCAGCGTTCGCTGATCCGCGGAGACCGGCACGAGCGTCGATTGTTCGACGGTCCGATAGTCTGACTCGTGTTGACGTTCTCCGCTTTCCCCGCCCCGCCCGCCAGGCGCCCGTTCGACGATGCCGTGCAGGAGGGCACTAGTGCTCGCAAAAACGACTTGTTTCATACAGTTCTCCCCCGAAAGATCAATGTCGGCGGACATTCGCGCCCACCCCCCTACAGTTGCGCGAAAGCCCTGGATTTGGCGGTTGGCAGCTGCACTTATACCACGATCCGTTGGTCGCAACGCTTGATTTTCTTTGAAACCAAGGCAAGCCGACCCAAGGCGCAGGGGCGCGTCGTGAAACATCATGACGCCATCCTGCGCGTGCCCACTAGCTCCTCCGAAAGATCGAGGATATGCCGACCGAGAACGCTCCAGTCGTATTGTTCCTGCATGAGCAGTCTTCCCTCACGCGAGATTTGCGCGCGCAGCTCCGAAGAGCGAAGAAGCGCGATGCACCTGTCGGCGAATGTCTGCGGATCTTCAGCCATGAGGATGTTCCTACCGTCTTCGACGCAAACACCTTCGAAGCCAATCGCCGTCGACACCATCGGCGTTCCGAGCGCCAGCGCTTCCATCACCTTGAAACGCGTCCCACCGGCGCCGAGTCGCAGCGGCACGACGCAGATCCACGCGCCCGCGATCACGGTACGAATGTCGTCGACGTATCCGCTGTAGCGCACGCCGGGCCCACTCGGAGGCGCGAAGTCGGAGGGTACCGCGCCGGTAACCACGAACCGCGCGTCCGAGATCTCCTTTCGGATAATCGGAAGGATGCTGTCGACCATGTACCGCACCGCGTCGAGATTCGGCGGATAGGTCACCGCCCCGGGGTACACCATCGTTCCCGGCTCGGGCTCCGCGAGCCCGGTTGGATAGCTATCGAGATCCAGCCCATTGGGAATGACAAGCGCGCGCTTCCAGTGAGGACTCGCCTGCAGCAACGAGTCTTTGTCTTCTTGTGAGTTCAGGATGCAGGCGTCATAGGAGCCCGAGACCTTACGGATGAACGACGTGAAACGATGTTTGCGCAGCGCCCATATCCAACGTTGGGACGAACCGACACGGTTCTTGAATCGCTCCAGTTGCAGATTTGCTTCGCAAACGTAGTCGAGAATCCGCACTCGATCGGTGATGTGCTCGATGTATTGGGTCAATACTGGGTCACCACTGACAATGATCTCGGGGTCGTATTTCGCGACCAGCTCGGTCACCGTCTGGGTCATTTCGTCACTCTTGAGCTCGGTGACCTCGGACGGCCCGGGCGTCAGTAACGCTTCGAGCCTGCTTCGCGCGGTTCGAGGAACGATTTTGACGTCGGCAAAGCTCGTCCTCTCGCTCCCAGTCTGCTGTCTCTCGGGCTCGGCGATACAAGCCAGAACGACCTCATGCTCGCGCGCGAGATTGAGCGCGAGGTTGGCATAGCGATGCCGCTGTCCGTTGTCCGGAGGAAAAGGATAAGTAGGCAAGATCAAGAGAAAGCGCACATCAACCTCGATTTGTATAGATGAAACATCACATTCCTTCCGCGGCCCGGTGATACACGTCAAGCGTCCGTTCCGCGGTCTTCTCCCAAGTGAACGATCGTGCCCATTCGAGACCGCGCTTACGTAGCGAGTCCCTGAGGGCGCCGTCTTCCGACAATCGGTGGATGCCGTCGGCGATCTCGTCCACAGACATCGGATCCACTAACACCGCGGCGCCCCCCGCTACCTCGGGAAGGCTGGAAACGTTCGAGGTCACCACCGGCGTGCCGCACGCCATTGCTTCCACCACTGGCAGTCCGAACCCCTCCCAAAGCGACGGAAACACCAACATCTCGGCGCCGCCGTACAAGTAGGGCAGGTCTTCGTGGGGCACGTACCCGAGCTCGATAATGTGAGGCCTCAGGCCGAGCCGCTCTATTGCGGGATCGATCTCATCTGAAGTCCACGACTTCTTGCCGGCGAGTACGAGCTTGACGTCAGAGGGCGAGTCGCGCCTGAACCGGTCGAACGCTTCCAAGACCCTGGCGATGTTCTTCCGCGCTTGTAGTCGCGCCACCGAAACGAAAAACCGCCCGGTGACTCCGTAGCGCTCTTTGAGCACGCGGCGGGTCTCCTCCTCGGCATAAGGTCGAAAATGATTCCCTACCCCGTTGTGGACGACGGTCATCCGCTCGGACGGTATTCCAAACCGCTCCGCGACGATGTCGCGAACGTTCTCCGACACACAAATGACCATCCGAGCCTTCTTGAGGCCCTTCGCAGTCAGATAGTCCAGCCTCGCTCGAATACGCGGAGGACAAAATTCAGGATACACGAAAGTGCTCGAGCAGTGGAGCGTGAAGACGTACTCCCGTGGTGAGAACGGCGGAGGGACATACGTCGCGTGGAACAGGTCGACCCGGCGCCGCAAGAGCTCGAGCGGCAAAGACGCGGCCAGCCCCAGCACGCGATGACGCGATCCGAGCACGTGAAAGTGCACGTTGTTTTGCTCGACGCCGAACGTGGCCGGCGCGTTCTCGTCGAGGCAAAACACGTGGTACTCGTTGTCGCGATCGTGTTGCGCGATGCCTCGTACCAGCGCTCGCTCGTACGTCTCGACGCCGCCGGCGTCCCCGCGTCCCGCCATAGCCACCGCAATTCCGAAACGCAACTGTCGAGTCCCTTCTATCCCTGGTCTGACTATTTCTTGACGCTCGACAGAGCTCGTTGCGGTTGCAACAGCTGGAGCGCCATCAGCAAAACGGCTTTCGTCGTCAAGGCTGTTCCTGCGAACAGCCTGATCGGATGCATCTTGGGAAGGTGATGCACTTTCACGTACGCCAGATACGCTTCCTGGTGAAAGAGAATCGTGGCACGACATCGAAGCCGCCACGTTTTCGTGCTTCCGCCATGACCTTCGTAGTGAGTCACTTTGGCGCGCGGTACGCAGTAGACCTTGCGTCCGGCCTCGAGCACGCGATGGCACAACACCCCGTCGACCCAATACAAGAAGAAATCCTCGTCCATACCTTCGAGATGTTGCGCGAGGGCGGTCGGCATCATCAGGCAAGCCGACGACAGCATTTCGACCTCGAACGGCTCTTCGTCTGCGCGCTGCCATCCCACCATGTAGCGTTTGGACCACCGGTTGTTCGGAAACCATCGTGTCCAAATCGAGCGACGTCCGAATATCGCGGACATTACTCCCGGGAAGCTCCGGGCCGTGCCTTGATCGGTTCCGTCCGGACTGAGAATCTGCGGGCTGCTCGCGCCGGCTTGTTCCGTTGCCTCCATGAAGCGAATCATTTCTTGCAAACTCTCCGGGTGTAGAATGGCGTCGGGATTGAGAAACAAGACATAGCGCTCCGTCGCCTCCATCAGCCCGATGTTATTGGCTCGCACGTAGCCCACGTTGTTCGCTTGCGGTAGTAGAACCGCGTTGGGGCGGAGCTGGGTCGCCGTCTCGAGGCTTCGGTCCGTCGATCCGTTATCGACGACGATCACTTGCACGGCGAGCTGCCCCTCGACGTCGTTGATGGCGTGGAGACACTTGCGGAGCCAGCGCTCCGAGTTCATGTTAACGATAATTACACTGACTCCAGCAGCCCGCACGGCTAGCTCCTTTTCGAAGCGCGTTCAGCCGGTTGGCACCGGGAGCCGAAAAAACCGCTTCAACGATCTCCGGGGGGGTGGCCGGGATTATACACGAAAGTAGACGAGTGAAGACACTCGTTCTCTATGTCGATGTCAATTTCGTAGCATGTAGAACTTTGCTAGCGCCCTGAAGTCGATTCGGCTTAACATGACAACCGAAGGTACGAACCCTGCCCTGCGCGTTCTGGCCGGTTGCGTGCGTTCGCGCATGGGCCCAACCACGGCGGGGGCGCGGAGCTTTCCATTTCTACTTGAAGGGAGAAGTCGATGGATTCGGAAGTGTCGAAAGCTTTCGGGATGAAGCCGCTACTCTTGGGAGTGGTTCTTGCCGTGGCCATTCAAACGGTGCGACTCGCGGTAGTTGCTTCCCAAGAAAGAGTGCAGGTCAGTTCGAGCGAGAACTACGCTCTGAGTGGCAACGAACAGGACCTCGAGTTGCTGCTCGGATCCGACGCTCACGCGGGTATCGGCAACGCTCTTGATAACGTCATTGTCGGCAACGAAATCGTCAACGGTCTCGTCGGCCACGGCGGGAACGACGATCTCACTGGCGGAAGCGACGCGGACAGTCTCGTGGGAGGGCTAGGCGACGACGTCTTGAGGGGTGGCGACGGTGACGACAAATTGGTTGGGAACGACGGGAACGACCAACTGTTCGGCGGTGGCGGCGACGATCTGCTGCACGGCCAAACTCCGACCACGTTCAGCGGAATACTCAGCGCATTGACCACCGCCGTGGAGATCGAGCAATGGATGGGCGCTCCGGGTGTGTCGCGCATGGAGTCGCAGGTGCGGTTTTCGCCAGACCTGCCTTCCGACGTCGTATTCGGCATCGACCAGGAGTTTCTCGAAGGTGGGCTCGAGCCGCTGCGCTTCGTCGGCGCCGACTGGATGGCAATGGCGGGCGTGACCCGAGACGGTATTTTGTCAGTGCGCGTAGGCACGGAAGAAGAGATCAAC
This sequence comes from Candidatus Marinacidobacterales bacterium, assembly GCA_965247365.1. Lineage (GTDB taxonomy): Bacteria > Acidobacteriota > Vicinamibacteria > Marinacidobacterales > SMYC01 > CBDFHB01. The sequence goes on along the minus strand of CBDFHB010000002.1, from coordinate 4,023,390 downwards.
GGCACGCCTGCCGTCGATTCGATTTGGGAATCGTTTGACCTCGGCGTATCACTGGTGCCGGACACCTGGTACCTGCTTCAACTAGAGGTCGATTTCGGAACTCTCGAGTACATAAGCTTTACGATCTCTGGCCCCGGTGTGAACATCGTCACCGATCTCAGCGGTTTGTACGTCAGCTTCACGGAGTTTCTTCCCAGCGACGTGCCCGCTTTGATGATGTTTGTGTGGGCGGCGCGCTCGCCGATGGGACCGGTCCATACCGAAGGCCTGCCGGTCATCCGGTTCGATGACGTGCGCGCCGGCTTCGATGTGAACAACACGACTCATTGGGAGCTCGACAGCAGCTTCGAGCAGCAGAACGAGATCGGCAACCAGCCTGACAGTGTGAATGGATTCGAAATTTCCAATTACGCGGAGGGGCAATGGTATCTCGAGCGGATCGGTGCGGCGGCGTGGGTCGAACAAACCGCCGTCGCGTTCTCCGGTACGGCGGTTGCGAACGTCGTCGCGCTCGGCGAGTTCCCGCAGCCAGGAGCCGCGGATGAGGATGAGCTCGACGGCGGCGACGGCAAAGACACCTTGCTAGGAGGAGGCTCCAATGATGTTCTTCGAGGTGGCGACGGCGACGACTCCCTCGACGGCGGGCCGGGAGACGATGTTCTCGAAGGGGGCGCGGGAGACGACACGCTACAGGGGCGAGACGGAGCCGACATGATGTCTGGTGGTCCGGGAAGCGACGTCTACGTCGTGCTCGAGACGGAAGATTCCATCGTCGAGAACACCGACGAGGGTACCGACAGTGTCATCGCTTGGATCACGTACACGCTACCGACCAACGTCGAAAATCTTCTTCTCGACACTGAGTCGGGGCCAATTGACGGGTTCGGCAACGACTCCGATAATTTTATCGCCGGCAACGACACGACGAACACTTTGGCGGGAGCGGCGGGAAACGACTTCCTCCTCGGCGAAGGTGGAATGGACGAACTCGACGGCGGCGATGGCGACGACGTGCTCGACGGCGGGAGCGGGGCCGACACCCTCGCGGGCGGTGACGGCGACGACCTCTACTTCCTCGACGACTCCGGAGACGTTGTCCAGGAGACGAGTGGAGAAGGCATCGACACCGTCTTCACCGTCGTCGACTACCAGCTCGATCCGCACGTCGAGGACCTCGCCTTGTTCTGATGAGCACCCGGGCGAGGAACTCGAGCGGGTCGAGGAGCTCGGCTTTTCTGTTTTTCGATTTGGGTTGATAGAGAACGTAGTTGCTCTTTTTGTCGTACTGGAGTCTTCGAAGAGAGACGGGGCAGCGGACGATATAGCGAGATAGGATTTCGAGGGCTTGGGTATCGGAGGGATAGAGAGGTAGACATCATTGTCGATGCTAAAGCCACTCCGGCGCCATGAACGGAGAATTTTGATGCGTTCGTCCGAGAGAAGGTCGTGTTCTTGTAGAATTCGAAAGACTTTCTCCCGAGACAGAATTTCCGCGGCGTGGGTGTCGATGTAGGGAACGGGAATCCACTGTCCGTCGGCCAGCCAAACGCCTCGAGAAACGAGGCAGTGCAGATGCGGATTCCATTTCAAGCTGTCGGAGAAGGTCTGGATGGAGGCGACCATGCCGACGCGAACGTTGTTATCCTCGACGGCGGCGGCCATGAGCTCGTGGACGGTTTCGTAGCCGGCGCGGGCGAGCTCAGTGAGGAGCTCGCGGCGGAAGAGGAAGTAGGGGCGAAGCATCTTGGGAATGGAAAAACTCCAAACGGCATGGCCGACGTCTTCCAAAAGATCGTCTTGGAGAAAAGCTGCGAAGGCCGCGGCTCTTTTGGCATCGCATGACGGACAAAGGCTACAGGCTTTGCAAGAGAAGCAAAGTAAGAATTCACTCCGGCAATCTTCGCAAACGATCCGGGCGAAGCCTCCTTCTGGAACCCCGCAGTCAAAGTACCGTAGCACCACGTTGTCGACGAACCCGCGCCAATACCCATAAGCTTTTTCGAAGCGGTCCTCCCACTGAGCCTTGACGTCATCGTAGTGGGTCTCGAGGAGTTGGTACAGGTCAGAAAGTTGTGGCTTTCTCGGACGGTACAGCGCTGGTTCTGGCTTCGCAACGAGGGTTGTGGCGGCCGCTTGCACAAGAGCGGTTCAGGCGAAGCGCGTGCCAAGCTTGGGTAGGAGCCGAGCCAATCCAACACCACCACCACGCGCAACCACTTGAAGCCAGCACTACAGGCGGGGCCGACGCTCACGAATGCCGAACAGTGTCAACGGCGGTTGCCGGTGAGTGTCCACGCGAGTGGGCCGAGAGTGGTATGAGCGGGCAAGTCCTTGCCTTGCCGGGAAGAAGGGTTTCGCGGAAAGTGTCAACGTCGGTTGACACCAACGGTCCGCCATCCGGGTCTCGGAAGAAACAGTAGGTCACCCACACCCGCTGTAGTGAATTGCCATCATCGGATGCGGGCAGCCGTACGGACGCGCGGCGAAGTCCCTTCCCTGGAAAGACTTGCTCGGATCCCGCGAACTGGTTCGATTGGCCTTTTCTTTGCAACAGTTCTTGGTCATGGAACCGGCTTCCGCCGAAACGCTCGATTCCGAGCTGCCCGACGAGTCGTTCGAGGGTGAGCTCGGCCTCGGTACCCTGCCGGGACTCGTTCGTCGCCTGCACGAAGATCGCCTGTCGGGCATCCTCCATCTCCTGGTCGCCGGCGCGGAACGCCGCGTCTTTTACAAGTGGGGCTCGGTCATTTTCGCGAGCTCCGACCGAAAGGACGATCGTCTCGACCAGTGCCTTCTGAAAGAGGGAAAGGTCAACTCGAGCACGCTCCTGCTCGCCTACGAGAGTCAGAAGGAGACGGGACGACGATTCGGGGAGTGTCTTGTCGAGATGGGTGCTTTGAGCGAAGGCGAGCTCCTCGCAGCCGTGGAGCGACAGGTACGGGCCATCGTCACCTTTCTGTTCTCGATGACCCAGGGCCACTATCGCTTCGAGCCCACGGACGAACCGGTCGACGACGACCTGATGCTGGATTTGCCGATGGACGAGATCCTTCTCGATGGCGTTCGGTCGATTTCCGATCCGATCGCGTTACGAATCGGGGTCGGCACGATGACCCACTACCTGCACCCCGGACGCGACCGGCGCGGCGCGATGCCCAGCGTCAACGCGGCGGAAGGATACGTCCTCTCCCGTGTCGACGGCCGCACGATGATCGTTGACCATCTGTCCCTGTCTCCAATGAGCGACCTCGAGACTCTCCAAAGTATTTGCGCCCTGCTTGCCGTCGGAATCGTGGAAGCGAGAGCCGATGCCCTTCCCGCGGAGCCTCCTCCGATCCCGGACGAAACAAGCCCCAAGAGTCGTCCGGAAAGAGCTCAATCGACCGCGCGGCCTCCCGAGCAAGTCAGGGGCATTGAGACGACCCGAGAGCTCTCCGCCGACGAGAAACGTGAGACCGCCGCCGAGCGTTACGCGGTAGGGAGGCGTCTATTCCGCGAAAAGCAATACCACGAGGCCATCGGCGTTTTGATGGAGGCTGTGCGACTCGACCACACGCAGGGCAGTTATCAGCGCCTCCTGGGAGAGGCCTATGCCATGAATCCCAAGTGGAAAGCTATGGCTATGGAGCACCTTCGTCAGGCCGTCTCGATCGATGCCTCCGATATCCGGGCTCACTGGCTTCTCGGTGTTCTCCTAGAGGAGCGCAATCGGGCGGATGAGGCCCGATTGCATTTCGAGGCCGTGGTTTCCCTCGAGCCGGGTCACGAGGGAGCCAAGTCCAAATTGGCTCGCGGTGGTGTGGTGTCTCGCCTGGTGGGGTTGTTTCGCCGCTAGCCCGAGAAGCGATCTTCGAGATAGGCAAAGACCGCCCGCATCCCCATGGCCTCACCGCCCTCGGGCCTTCCCGGCTTTGCGCTCTGATTCCAGGCCATGACGTCGATGTGTGCCCATGGGATTCCGTGCCCGACGAATTGCTGGAGAAAGAGGGCCGCCGTGATGGCACCTCCGAGCGGAGATTCGGCCGAGTTGGTGACATCGGCGACCTTGCCGTCGATCATGGACCGATAGGCTTGCCACAGAGGCAAGCGCCAAAGCGGATCCGACTCCCGCGACGCGGCCCCGAGAAGGCCCGAAGCCATGTCCTCGTCGTTGCAAAAGAGAGCGGGAAGCTCCGAGCCGAGGGCGACTCTCGCGGCGCCGGTCAGAGTCGCGAAGTCGAGGATGAGGTCGGGAGCCTCGCTGGAGGCCTCGGCGAGTGCGTCGGAGAGAATGACGCGGCCCTCCGCGTCGGTATGTCCGATCTCGATGGTGATGCCCTTACGCGTGTTCACGACATCCAGTGGACGAAGGGCCGATCCGGAGACACTGTTCTCCACGGCGGGAACGAGCACCCGCAATCGAACGGGTAGCTTCGCGTCCATGATCATGCTCGCCACGCCGAGTACGTGCGCACCGCCGCCCATGTCCTTCTTCATGAGCTTCATGTTGGCCGCGGGCTTGAGATCCAGACCACCGCTGTCGAAGCAAACACCTTTGCCGACGAGAGTGACCTTGGGATGAGCGGGATCGCCCCAACGAAGGTCGATAAGTCGGGGCAAGCGATCCTCGGCCGCCGCGCGGCCCACCGCGTGGATCGCGGGATAGCCTTCCGTCTGGAGATCGTCACCGACGACCAGACGGGTCGAAGCGCCATGGTAATCAGCGAGCTCGGTCGCCGCCTGGGCGAGCTGCGCGGGGCCCATGTCCGAAGCGGGCGAATTGATGAGGTCGCGGACGAGATAGGTCGCGCGCGCGGTCGACTCCACGCCTTGGCGCTGACACTTCGGCGGCCAGGCAAGCCGGGCCAGGTCTTTGCCCTTCGGTTTGCGGAAGCGATCGAATCGATAGGTTCCCAGGGCCCACCCGAGCGCCGCGGCCTTCGCATCGTCGGGGGAGATCTCCTCCGAGACGTGATACGCGAGCGCGGGGAGTGTTTCCGGAAGCCCGCTCCAATCCCACGGGATCGGTCTCTCGCTAAGGCCGAGGATGACCTCGCGGAGCGTGCCGTCTTCGGCTGGCAGGAGGCAGGCTTTGCCAGGCTCCATCTCGTATTGCGTGGAGCGAATCCACGCCTTGGCGAGCGGCGGCAGTGCTTCGAGCTGTGACTCCCAACCATCGGTGCGGGCGGGTCGGATTAGAATCGAGTTTTCGTCACGCTCGTCGAGAAGGTAGGTCATCTTTTTTTGTTCCCTCACCCGGCCTCGCTACGCTCGGCACTACGGAATATTTTCATTGGGCTTGAATCGTGAGCGGTAGTAGGTGAGCTCCGCGATCGAGGCTTGGACGTCGTAGTAGGCGTCGTGTTTGTTTCCCAGGATCGCGTCCTGGCCTTTGTAGAGATTTCTTATCAGCTCGGTGTGTCCCAGTTTCTTGAATCGCTCGCCGCGATGGTGATACTGCCACTCGATCTTGAACGTGGTCACGTCGAAGAGCCGGTAGCTCAAGTGTCTCAGGAAGCTCGGCAAGTACTTTCGAGCGAGAAAGAAATCGGCATAGACGCTATTGCCGGCGAGCACGGGCCGAACGCGAACGTCGTCGGCACGACATTCCGGAAACGACTCGAGGTAGGCGTTCAAATATCCGTCGATCTCCTCGGCCCTGCGCCCCTCCCGTCGGCATCGCTCGAGCAGGGGTTTGAAGTGCTCCTGGACGTGGTCGGAGATTTCGTCGTCGGGCGGCGGCGTCAGAAAGGCGGAGAAACCGTCCTCTCTCAGAAGCTCGGGCGGAATCCTGCGCGCGGCGCTCTTGATCGGTCGCAGCTCGTCGTCCGTCACGATGACCGCAACTTCGAGGAGCTTGGCACGGTCGAGGTCGAGTTGCGTGTACTCCGTATCGAACCAGCAATAAAGAAAGCGGTGTTCCGGCATCCCAACTCTCAACCTATTTCAGCACATCAGGAGGGCTCGGAGGTTTCTTCTCGAGCATGTTGGGGTGCGGCGCTCGGAGATGCATGGGGCGTATTGGACGTGATGAGGACGACCGAGACGAGCATCCCGCTGACACCTAGCCAGAGCATCGGCGTCGCCCGAAGCTGACCACCGGAAGACCAAATCGTATAGAGCGCAGTGATCGTCACCGCGCCGCCGAAGACGACGGGCATGACGGCGTGGGGGATGCGCGCGCCGCCGCTAAACATACACAGCGTCAAACTGAAAGCGCCCAGCGCGCCGAGAGTGCCCGCGGCGAGCCCCCAGAGACCTCCTCGACTCATGACATCGAAGCTGTCACCCTTGTACAACATGCCGAGGATGCCGCCGCCGATGGCAATCACGAGGTAGGCGATACCTATACCGACGTAGGGCTTGAACGGGGACAAGTCGGTGTCGGCGAGTCGCGCTTTACCGAGGGTCGGACCATAGAGACCCCAGCAAAGGGCCGTGCCGAGCGCGAAAAGGAATGGCAAAAAGTTCTTCATGTGAGCTCCTCGAGAGTTCTGCGAATCGCTCAATATACCTCAATCGTTTGCGACTTCGAGCTTAGCCCGCCCTCGAGTCCGATCGGCGAGCTTTTTCGTGACGTCTGGGAGGTCTTCGCTCGGGACGCTCACGAGGATCTCGGCGGAGGTTCCATAGTCGGCCGACTCGACCGCAATCTGAAGCTCCGTCAGCAAACGGCGCGCCTGGCGTTCGTCCGCGAAATCGACGGTGAGGCGAGCGCGAACCAGCGGTGTGGATTCGACCGAGCGGAGCAGGTCCATCGCACCGCTCGCCGCGGCGCTATAGGCGCGTGCGAGCCCGCCAGCACCGAGTTTGACTCCGCCGAAATAGCGGACGACGACCAAGACGACGTCGCCCACGTTCTTGTGCTGGAGCACGTTGAGGATTGGCTTGCCGGCCGTGCCCGAAGGCTCTCCGTCGTCATCGACGCGGATTCTCGGGCTCGAGCCAGGATGTCCGAGAAGATAGGCCCAGCAGTGGTGGGTTGCGTCTGGAAACTCCCGACGGAGCGTCGCGAGGATCGAGGTAGCTTCTTCGGCTGAGCTGGCTCGGCTCGCGATCCCGATGAAGCGGCTCTTCTTGATCTCCTGCTCGAAACGCGCCGGTGCGGCCGGAACTCGATAACCCATGAGAAAGACTAACAGGTGGTGGCCGCGACCCGCGATCCTCTATATTGGTCTAGAGGAGAAAACCGATGAAAACGCGGGGCGCGCCGATTTCCGAAGCTGACGCGGGTCGAGACGCGGCCCTGGGCGAGACCTAAAGGACGTTACTATGGTTAGAATCGAAAGCGACTCGCTGGGCAATATCGAGGTTCCTGACGAACGCCTCTGGGGAGCGCAGACCGAGCGTTCTCGTCGCAACTTCCGCATTTCCGACGAGCGCATGCCCCGTGAGTTGATTCAGGCTCTCGTTCTCGTGAAGAAGGCCTGTGCTCTCGTGAATCGGGACCTGGGGCGACTCGACGAGGCCAAGGCCGACGCGATCGTGCGGGCGGCGGAAGAGGTGCTCGCCGGTGAGCACGGTGACGAGTTTCCGCTGTTGGTCTGGCAGACGGGAAGCGGGACGCAGACGAATATGAACGTGAACGAGGTGCTCGCCAATCGGGGGAGCGAGCTCCTCGGCGGCGAACGGGGTGCCAAGAGACTCCTCCATCCGAACGACGACGTGAATCGAGGGCAGTCCTCGAACGACGTTTTTCCGACTGCGATGCACGTCGCTGCCGTGGAATCGACCCGTGCCCATTTGCTTCCCGCGGTCGAGGCGCTCCGCGATGGATTGGCGAGGAAAGTGGAGTCCTATGCGGATATCGTCAAGATCGGCCGAACTCACTTGCAGGACGCGACACCTCTGACGCTCGGCCAGGAGCTGTCTGGCTACGTCGCGCAACTCGAGCACGGGCTTGGTCACCTTCGAGACGCGCTCCCGCACCTCGAGGAGCTCGCGATTGGCGGCACGGCGGTCGGAACCGGGGTGAACACGCACCCCGACTTCGGCCGGAGGACGGCGGCCAAGCTCGCGGAGCTGTCCGGCTATTCCTTCGTCAGCGCTCCGAACAAATTCGAGGCCCTCGCCGCAAGCGACGCCCTCGTGAACGCCCACGGAGCGCTCAAGACCCTTGCGGCTTCGCTCATGAAAGTTGCGAACGATCTACGTTGGCTCGGTTCGGGACCACGAGCCGGTTTTGGCGAGCTCGTGCTGCCCGCGAACGAGCCCGGGAGCTCAATCATGCCCGGCAAAGTGAACCCGACGCAGGCCGAGGCCATGACGATGGTCGCGGCTCAAGTCTTTGGGAACGACGTCGCGATCAACGTCGGTGGCGCTTCCGGCAACTTCGAGCTGAACGTTTTTCGACCCTTGATCGTCTACAATTTCTTGCAAAGCGCCCGGTTGATAGCCGATGCCTGCCTGAGCTTCCGCGAGCACCTCGTGGATGGTCTCGAACCCAACCGCGAGCGCATCGCGCATCACCTCGAGAGCTCACTGATGCTCGTGACGGCGCTCGCACCGCACATCGGCTACGACAAGGCGGCCGCCATCGCCAAGAAGGCGCACGAGGAGGGAACGTCGCTTCGAGACGCGGCGCTCGCGCTCGGCTTCGTCACTGGGAAAGACTTCGACCGTTGGGTCAAGCCGGAAGAGATGACGGGTCCGTCTGGCTAAACCCCTATCTATTCGATCGCAGAGTAGACAGACGGTTTCTTGACCGCTTTCGGAGGACAGGCGTCAGTCCTTCGAGGAGCGGTACCGAATGACTTTCCTGAGAGACGAGAGGTGTAGCTCGGACCAGACCGCACCGGCGCGGCTTTCGAGCACTGCGATCACCGCTCCCGCGACATCCTCGGGGGTCAATACTTCGTCTTCCCCCTCGCCCGGCTCGAAGGAAAGGGTGTCGTAGAAGCCGGTTTGAACCGGCCCGGGGTGGATGACCGAGACCCCTATACCGCTCTTTCCTGCCTCGTCGCGGAGGGCGCGGGCAAGCGCGCCGAGCGCCGACTTCGTGGCCGAGTAGATCGCCCCGCGGCGACCCGGTTCGAGCCCGGCCTCTGAACCGATGAAGACGATGTCGCCATGACCACGTCGTTTCATAAAGGGTAGAAACGCTCGGGCCAGGAAGACTTGGCTCGTCAGGTTGAGGTCGACGAGCTCCCGGATCTGTGGGTAGGAAAACTCCTCGAGGGCGCCGAAACGCCCCTGACCGGCGCACAGGACGAGCGCATCGGTGTCGGGGTAGTCCTTCTGGAGTTTTGGCAGGCGGACTTCGAGCTCGGTCAGGTCCGAAAGGTCGAGGCTCACGGGCGAGCGACGTGATACTTCGATCACGTCGTGGGACCGCGAGCGAAGCGCTTCGACGATGGCGCGTCCGATTCCCGCGCTGGCGCCCGTGACGAGCACGTGCCTTCCGGTCATGCGGGCCCTTCGACCTCGATAGGGTGGGAGAACAAGCGCTCCCTCGGGACGTGGGCTAGGAGCTCCTCGGTGCAGAATTGGTCCATTTCCTTCTCGAGCTCTCCAGTGAAGGAGACCATACCATTTCGTTCCTCGAGAGGCCCCGCGAACAATCGCTCCTCGGGATAGAGTTTCACCATTTTCTGGAAATAGTCTCGAGGCAAGCGAAACGGGCCGAGACTCACGGAATGGATGGCGTCGGTCGGCACGGAGGCGAAGACCTCCGTGAAAAGGCGACGATAGTGCTCCCGATAGGTGGGCGTGAAGAGGAGCGGGTCGAATCTGAGACCGAGCTTCCAGCCCCTCGAGGCGAGCTTCGTCGCCGCGTCGATGCGCGCCGCGTTCGGCGGCACACCGCGCTCGAGGAGCTCGGACGCGGATGCCGGGGTGAAGCTGAAGGCCACCACACAATTCGAAATGGGCTCGCGATCGAGCAGGGGCCGAATGGTAGCGCTCTTGGTGCGCAGCTCGAGTACGGCGAGCGGGTTGGCCTCGAAGAAAGGAAGGAAGGCGCCGATGAAACCGGTTACGGAGTCGAGCGCGAGACTATCCCCGTCGTAGCCGGAGAAAAAATAGACTTTCTCGCCGGGGTGGAGCGCAAGCGTTCCGACCATCGCGTCTTGAAAGTCCTCGAAGTTGACGAAGACGACGTAGTGCGCCGATCGAAACATCCCTTGGAGAAAACAGTAGCGGCAATCATAGAGGCAGTTGAGAACGTGAGAGAAGTAGTAATTGTGAGAGCCCCCGATCCCATAAGGCGCGGGCAGCAGGGGCCGACCGTGTTTGCGGGCCAGGATGAGGGAGGGCTTCGTCTTCTGCAGGCGAAAGCTCTGCTGGTTACGGTTGAAGACTTCGCCGTAGCGCTCGATGGGCACCCTCACGGCTTTCGGAAACCGGTCGCAGATGTCGCGAGCCCGCGGATGGCTCCGAAGGTCGTTTTCGAGGTAGAGGGTATCAATCACGAAGAGCCCAACATGGTTCGCACGATGACGGAAAGCCCCGCGAGGGCCGCTGCCGTCAAGAGCGCGGGACGGGTGTAGCCCCGATCGAGAATCGGGGCGATTCGGCCCGAGAACAGGAAACCTGACAGGACTCCAGGGAAGAGAAAGAGCGCGGAACGCATCTCCTCCTGCCCCAAACGACCGACGAAGGCCAGCGCGGACAGCGAGACCACGAGCCCCACGATGAAGAAGCTCGAAAGCGTGCCGCGGAGCCGCGGTCCTTCGGCATCGTGATAAAGCACGGCAACGGCAGGTCCGCCAATGGATGTCGTCGTTGCCATGAAGCCCGACAGGGTTCCGGCGCCGAGCAGAACTGCCCGGCCGCGCTCAGGGCGGATGCCCGAGCCGATGAGAACGACGGCCAGGAGCACCATGAGCCCCACTAGAAGGGTCGTCGCTCGTTGTGGAGCGAGCGCCACTGCGACTGCCCCGAGGGCCGTTCCGGGAACCCGACCCGCGATCGCCCATCCGACTCCACGTAAATCGATCGCGCGATGCTCTCGGAAGGCGACGAGGATCGTCAGGAGGAGCGCCGCGCAGAGGAGCGGACCCGGTATGAGCTTTGGATCGATGAGGACCAGAACGGGAGCGGCCAGCATGCCGAGCCCGAAGCCAACGGAGCCCTGCAGCGCGGAGCCCAGCGTCACGACGAGCGAGACCGTGAGGATTTGGATCGGGGTCAATAGAGACTCTGTTTGATGGCGAGCTCGCGGAGCTCGTCTTCGAGCAGGTTCAGTGCGTCGACCCCGCTCCTTGCCTCTCGGAACATGTCGGGGTCCCGGGTGCCCTCCGGTGTCAGCGCTTTCCACCGTGTCAGTAGCCGCTCCAATCTTCGGCGTTGGGTAACGCTGAAGCGCCACTTTGATGAGAAAGCCGCGAGCCCCTCGGCTTCGAATGAACCAACCCCCCTCTCCTTGGCGAGTGTCTCGAGCTCTGAGGCGAGCTTTTCGATCGCGCCGAGCTGGTTCGAGACGATCTCCCGAATGCGACCTCGCGTAAGCTCCGAGGCCTTCGACTCGCGATTGTCGCTGACGATCTTGAAACACTGGACGAGCTCACCGGTGGAAAAAAAGCTGGCCGTCGGATAGAAGCCAGAGGCTTCCATGTCGTAAACGGCCTCGGAATCGAAGACGATCTCGGTTCGCTCCACCGTGATTACCTCGGCTTTATCGGCGCTGCTCGAGAGCTGAGGAGGGAACCAACACTTGCCCGTCGCTTCGTCTCGAATCGTATGCGCGACCAAGAGCTTTCCTGGCGTGAACGTCCGATGCCCCGCGATCCCGACGTTGACCCACACGGGGTTCGGCCTTTCCTCCGTTCTGGCCTGGAGATAGGCCGTCGCCGCGGCCGAGGCGCGCTTGCCCATTCCGGATACGACGAGACTCGCATTGTCCGAAATATAGATGGGATACGAACCCTCCCGGCGGGCCATGCGGAAGCGTTCCACGATCGGGGTGGCTTCGGCCGTCAGTGCGGTGACGAATCGGATCATCGCTCGAAGCTGCCATTGTACCTCGCGAGCGATAATCCGGTTCGACACCGCTGCTCGAATGGCACCGCCGAAGTCGGTCGATTTCACGACCGCACGGATTTAGAATGTCTCGTCAGTAGTCGACGGGTGCATGGCCTCGATTCGTTTGGTTTGGGAACGGAGATGATGGAGTAAGATGAGTGCTTCCAAAGCAATCGTTCTAGCAGTAATCACACTATGTCTTGGATCGAGTTGCAGTATGGGTAAACAAGAACAACCCAGCCTGCAGGGCAAGCAAGGATCGCGAATTACGAAAGAGGCCTTCGGAACCATGCCGGATGGGACCGCCGTCGATCTCTATACGTTGAACAACACAAATGGTCTCGAAGCCAGGATCACCAACTATGGCGGAATTCTGGTGTCACTCAACGTTCCGGATGGACATGGGAAGGTCTCGGATGTGGTGTTGGGATTTGACAGCTTCGAATCCTATCGCGGAACCCATCCCTATTTCGGTGCGCTCATCGGGCGATACGGCAATCGAATCGGTAAGGCAAAGCTCGTCCTCGACGGTGTTGACTACACCTTGGCCGCGAACAACGGCGAGAACCATCTCCACGGAGGTCTCCGCGGCTACGACAAGGTCGTTTGGAAGGCCGAGGTAATCGAGGACGAGGACGGTCTGTCGCTCAGACTCGAGTATCTGAGCAAAGATATGGAAGAGGGATATCCGGGTAACCTTTCCGTCGAAGTCGAGTACAGATTAACCGATGACGATGGGCTCCAAATCGACTACCGGGCCACGACGGACAAGAAGACGGTCGTCAATTTGACCCATCATTCATATTTCAATCTCAAGGATGCCGGTGCGAGCGACATTCTTGGACACGAAATGATGATCGCCGGGGATCGATTCACGCCAGTCGATGAGGGGCTGATTCCAACTGGAGAGGTGAGAAGCGTGGGGGGCACCCCGTTGGACTTTCGGCAGCCGGTGGCCATCGGAGCCCGTATCGACCAAGACGACCCGCAATTGAAATTCGGAGGTGGCTACGATCACAACTGGGTGCTAAACAGCCAGGACGGTTCTTTGGCGCTGGCCGCTCGTGTCTACGAGCCTACGACCGGGCGGGTCATCGAGGTATATACCACCGAGCCGGGTCTCCAGTTCTACTCCGGAAATTTCCTCGACGGAAGCCAAGTCGGGAAAGGCGGTCTAAGCTACGGGCATCGCTCCGGTTTTTGTCTGGAAACCCAGAATTTTCCCGACTCTCCCAATCAGCCCGATTTCCCTTCGACGGTCCTGGAGCCGGGAGGGGAGTACACCCACACGACTATTTACAAATTCTCGGCCAGCAATGGGGGAGCCTCTTCCGGGAGCGGGCAGGGGAACGACTGAGGCAGGCGGGGGAACAAGGATTACAGCCCACGACGGCGTCGCTCCGCCATCGACTGCTACTCGCCTCTCGAATCGAAAAGAGGTATTATCCCGTCGCCTAGAACCCGACTATTCAACCCGTCCACGGGTGCGGGGGCAACTTTATTAGAAGCCTGGTAACTGAAGGCTGAAAAGAGGTATCGAATGTCAAGGAGAAACACGAGGCCGGAGATTCACCTGATTGCTTGGGTAGGCGTTCTCATTCTTGCCGGCTTTCTATCGCCAGGCTACGCCCAAGAGATTGATTCTGGCGTATACAGCGACCTACGGTATCGACACATTGGTCCACAAGGCAACCGAGTGGTTGCCGTCGTCGGCGTACCGGGGGATCCCAATACCGTCTATACCGGCGCGGCTTCGGGCGGAGTATGGAAATCCATTGACGGAGGTATCAACTGGGAGCCCATTTTTGATGACCAGGAGGTGTCCTCGATCGGGTCTCTGGCGATTGCGCCCTCCGACCCCAACGTCGTCTGGGCGGGAACCGGAGAGACCTTTCTCCGCAACAACATCTCGATCGGCAATGGCATCTACAAATCCACCGATGCGGGCAAGACGTGGAAACATATGGGATTGGACAAGACGGGCAGGATTGGCAGGTTAGTGATCCACCCGCGTGATCCCGATATTGTTCTTGCTGCCGCGATGGGGCATTGTCATGGTTCCCAGCCCGAGCGTGGGATCTACCGCACTACGGATGGGGGCGAGACCTGGGACCAGGTGCTGTTCGTCGACGAGAACACCGGTGGCTCGGACATCGCCATGGACCCCAACAATCCGCGGATCCTCTTCGCGAGCATGTGGCAAGTTCTGGTCACAACCTGGGGTGTCTTCAGCGGCGGACCGGGAAGCAGTCTCCACAAGTCCACGGACGGCGGAGCAACGTGGACGCCCCTCCGCGGCCATGGGCTTCCGACCACAACCCTGGGGAAGATCGCGGTCGCCGTGGCTCCCAGCAATTCCGATCGGGTCTATGCCACGATCGAAACCGGGGACGGCGTGCCCCAGGAGGGAAAGAACATCGGCAACGGCAATCTTTGGAGGTCCGACAATGGCGGTGAGGAGTGGGAACTGATCAGTCATGACCACCGTCTCAACGAGCGAACTCATTACTACGGGCGTATAGCGGTGGCACCGGACAATGCCGACGACATCTACTTCGTAGGCGGTACACTCCTCCGTTCGATCGATGGCGGTGTGAGTGCGGAAGGGCTCCGGGGGGGTGACAACCACGACATGTGGATCGATCCGACCAATCCCGATCGGATGATGTTGGGTGCCGATCCGGGCCCCGTCCTTACCACCAACCGTGGTCGGACCTGGAGCACCAAAAGCCTTCCCATCGCCCAGATGTATCATGTAGAGGTCGACAACAGAATTCCCTACTTCGTCTACGGTAACCGCCAGGATGGCCCCTCGTTCCGAGGCCCCAGCAATCCACTGGGCGGCGGGATCACGACGGGTCTGTGGCAATACGTGGGCGGCAATGAGAGTGGCTGGGCCGTTCCCGACCCGGTAGACGGCAACATTGTCTGGTCGGGCGGCTATGACGGTGCCATCGACCGATTCGATCTCGAGACCGGCCATGCGCAGTCCGTCAAGGTCTGGCCGGAGACTGCCATTGGCTGGACAGCCGCCGACATGAAGTATCGTATTAATTGGACTTTTCCCATCGTTATTTCGCCGCACGATCACAACAGAGTTTATATGGGCAGCCAACACGTTCACCAGACGACAGACGGTGGTCGTAACTGGAAGGTCATAAGTCCGGACTTGAGCACCGGCGAGGAGACCCTGCTCGAGAATTCAGATGCCTCCAATTTTCCCAGTGTCGGCGTCGAACCCGAATTTGGCTCAGTCGTCTTCGCCATTGCCGAGTCACCTCTGGAAGAGGGGCTTATCTGGGCGGGCACGAATGATGGAATGGTCCAGGTGACCCGGGACGGCGGCGCCAACTGGACCAACGTCACTGGCAACATTCCCGGTTTGCCGCCCTGGGGCACCGTCGGCAGCATAGAACCTTCCCGGTATGATGCTGGCAGCGCCTACCTTGCGGTGAACTTGCATCACGTGAACAATCGGGACCCTCACGTTTACAAGACGACGGACTACGGGAAGAGCTGGAAATCCATTAGCTCGGATATTCCCAGGAGCGTGTTCAGTTATGTCCGTTGTGTGCGTGAAGATCCGGTGCGGAAAGGGCTGCTCTATCTCGGGACGGAAAACGCGCTATATGTTTCCTTTAATGACGGAGACAACTGGCTTCCTCTACAAAACAACATGCCACACGCGCCGGTGCACTGGATGGTCGTTCAAGAGCATTTCAATGATCTGGTGGTAGGCACCTATGGGCGAGGCTTCTGGATTATGGATGACATCACCCCCCTCCAGCAGCTCACGTCGGAGGTTGTCGATTCCGACGTTCATCTTTTCACTGCGCGGCCGGCATACCGTTTCCGGAATGTCGCTAGTCGAAGGAGTGTTTTCGATGACCAGTCCGTAGGACAAGGCCCTTCCTACGGTGCTTCCATCAACTACTATCTGAAGGCCCCTCCGACCGATGACGTCACCATCACCATCCTTGATGAGAACGGTCAGACAATAAAAACGCTCCAAGGATCCAAGGAGCCCGGCATCAATCGGGTGATGTGGAACCTGAGGCATGAGTCATCCAGGAGCGCGGTGTTGAGAACCAACCACGACTATGGCCCTCATGTGGAGCTCGACTCACGTACGCAAACGCGACCCCTGCCCGCGGGCGGGTCGATCAGCCCACAAGCGGTACCGGGGATTTACACGGTGAAATTAAGTGTCGAGGGCCAGGAACTCAGCCAGAAGCTCACCGTGAAGAAGGATCCCAACTCGGCGGGCAGTGAGGCGGACATTCAGGCTCAAGTGGAGATGTCGCTGGAGCTTCGGGAAGACGTCAACTCCATTATGGATATGATCGACAAAATCGAAACAGTCCGAGGCCAGATTTACGATCTCACGATACTCCTCGAGGGGGACGAAAACGCTGGCGAGGTCATCAGCGCAGCGGAGGAGCTCGACAACAAGCTGAAAGCCGTGGAAGAAGGCCTCTTTCAAATGAAACAGACGCCAGGTGCAGACTTTTGGCGTTGGGAGACGAAGCTCTTGGGCCGGATCCGCGAGCTTGCTTCAGAGGTTGGAAATTCGTGGGGAGGCGCCGGCAATGACTTTGCACCGACGACTTCGCAAGTCGAGGTGCATGAACTCTTAAAGAAGCGACTGACCTCCCACCAGGATCGGCTGAACGAGCTGCTCGACAAGGACGTCTCTGCTTTCACCGATCTGCTGAGGGAGAAGAATTTGCCAACGATCTTTCTGGTACCGACCTAGGGAGCAGAGAAATCAATGAGAGGTCCTGCAATACGAGCCCTGCGCCTTTGCTCTTTATCGCTAGTTACCCTCACCGCCTGCAGCGTGAGCGACCAGCCCATATTGGATTTGGTCATCGAGAACGGCCATGTCGTCGACGGTACGGGCAGTCCCTGGTTTGCCGCTGACGTCGGCATTGTCGACGGCAAAATAGCCAATGTCGGCGATCTGGCAACTATCAGCCGAGAGCGCACCATCGATGCCACTGGCCTCGTCGTCTCCCCGGGCTTCGTCGACATCCACAATCACTCCGACGATGAGCTGCTGGAAATGCCCCTCGCCGAAAACTACATCCTGCAGGGCGCCACCACATTGGTCATCGGCAACTGCGGTCACTCGACCGTACCTCGCGAGGAATGGCCCACGTTCGAGAAGTATTTCGGCCACCTCGAAAAAGATGGCACTACGGTCAACGTCGCAGCCCTCATGGGACACGGTGATCTGAGAAGCTACGTCGTCGGCGAGGATGATCGGGCTCCCACCGCCGAGGAGCTCGACAGAATGAAAACCGTCCTCGACGGTGCCATGGAGGATGGCGCTTTCGGCATGTCGACCGGTCTGGCTTATGCGCCGGGAATGTTCGCCAAAACCGATGAGCTCATCGAGCTGTGCAAGGTCGTCGCCCAATATGATGGCCTCTACGCCACGCACATCCGTACCGAGGGCTCCAGTTCCGCCTGGGAAGAGTCCGTCCTCGAAGCGATCGAAACGGCGGAAAACTGCGGGGCTCATCTGCAGGTCTCCCATCAGGAGAGCCATTACCCGAACTGGGGCGATGAAGAAAAGATTATCAGACTGCTCGAAGCGGCCCGTGCCCGGGGCATGGACGTCAGCACCGACCTGCCGCCCTACGTAGCGGGCTCGACCACGATTTACCAGATTCTGCCCAACTGGGCGCTGGATGGAGGCGACCCCGAAGTCTTGAGAAGGGTACAGGATCCCGAAGAGAGGAAAAAGATCCGACACTACGTCTATGAGGAGAAGGAATCGCACACCACGCCGCCCACCGCCCTTCTCGGAGACGGGCATGCCGACAAGATCTGGGTGAGCGGCAAACACATCGCTCAAATCGCCGACGAACGCGGACTCGACCACCTCGACACCGTCTTTCAGCTCATCATTGAAAACAAAGGTAGCGTGAGCATCGTGATGGAGCAGCACTATGAAGACGACATCCGCAAGTTGGTCAGCCACCCGCTCTCCATGATCGAATCGGATGGTCGCATATACAAGGTCGGCGACGGCGTGCCCCATCCCCGCAGCTATGGCGTCTTCCCCATCACCTTTCGCAAGTACGTGCGCGGAGAAACCCGCGTGGAAGAACCCAAAGAGGTGGGCAAAACCATCCTCACCTTGCAGGAGGCGGTCAGAAAAATGACGTCATTCCCGGCATCCAAGCTGGGCATCCAGGACCGGGGCCTGATTCGCGAGAATATGTGGGCCGATATCACCGTCTTTGATCTCGAAGGCATCACAGACCAGGCCACCTACGCCGATCCCCACCAGTTCCCCCGAGGCATCCCCTACGTCATCGTCAACGGCGAAGTCGCGGTGGAGAACGAAGAACTCACCGGCGCGCGCCCTGGCCGAATCTTGAGACGCTCGAGATAAACCGATCGGAAAAGGAGAGATTCCCATGAGCTCAATGGACCGCCGTAGCTTCCTAACGACGACCGCTGCCGGGCTAGCCGCACTCCCTCCCGCCCGCGGCATGGCCCTTCCCGCCGAGGAGGATCCGCTCGGGGTGCGCGCCGATTTTCCCATCACCCGGAACCTGACGTTTCTCGCCACCTCCTGGATCGGCCCGATGCCCCGGGTTGTGAGAGACGTCGCCGTCGACTACGCCGACGAAAAGATGCACTGGGCGGATAGCCGCTTCCGATTGGAGAAGAAAGAGATGACGCGCATAGCGTTTGCGGAGCTCTTCGGCGCCAAGCCCGAGGAGGTAGCGCTTCTCGCTGGGACGGGCGACGCCGAGAACATCGTCACCGGCGGCCTCGATCTAAAGGCCGGCGACAACGTCGTCATCGATGACCTGCACTTTACTTCGAGCTGGGTCCTATACCGTCATCTCGAAAAGGAAAAGGGTGTCGAGCTTCGCGTCGTTCCCGAGAAGAACGGCAGCGCGCCGCCCGAAGATTTCGAAGCGCGCGTCGACGAGAAAACCCGCCTCGTTTCCGTGGCGTGGGTGTCGAACCGCAACGGCTATCGACACGACCTCCGCGCACTGGCTGAGCTCGCTCACGCGAATGGTGCCCTCCTGTTTACCGACGCCGTTCAAGCCATCGGCACCTTTCCCGCCAATCTCAACGAGCTAGGCGTGGACTTTCTCGTTGCTGGTGCCTACAAGTGGCTGTTCGCCAACTTCGGCGTGGCGCCGTTTTTCATCCGTGAGGAGCACCTCGATCGCATTCCCCCCGACCGCTACGGCCACGGCTCGATCGCGGAGACGATCACGAGCGAGGGCGGGTCCGGCCCACACCAGGCGGGGTTTCCCCGCGAGCTCGGCTTCCGCCACAAGACCACCGTACAGAAGTACGAGCACTCCTCACTCGCCTTCGGCCCGGTCGCCCAGCTCAACGCTTCCCTCGGCTATCTGAAGAACGTCGGTCTTTCCAAGATCGAAAAGCACGCGGTGGGGCTCGCCCACGAGTTCCGTGAGGGCGCCATCAAGTTGGGATACGAGGTGTGGACGCCCGAAGGCAACCAGTCACCCATCGTGAGTATCTTTCATGGACGAGACCCCGACCATCTGCAACAGCTTATGAAGGAAGAGTCGATCGTGATCACCTTCAAGGGGACGAACCGCCCCGTGCTGCGAGTGGCCGTCTCCCTGTTCAACAACCGCGCTGATATCCAGCGAATCCTGAAGGTGCTCGAAACGGTCGCGTAGCCGGTCCGACGAGCCATGAGCCACGCGACGCGCCTCTTGCTAATCGAACCGGTACACGACTCCGTCCTTCATGACGAAGGACACGCTTTTTAGCGTCGCGATATCCTCGAGAGGGTTCTCCGGGGTGGCGATGATGTCGGCCGCCATGCCGGGTCGGATGGCGCCACGCCGGTCCTCGACGTCCATTAACCGCGCGGGGTTTACGATCATGGCTCGGAGTATGTCCTCGGGGGGAATCCCGGCTGCGGCCCAGGTGTCTACGACCCCGATGGCGGTTTCTCCCTTCGTGAATCCGGAGGTGAGCCGTAGGATATCGGCGCCAAAGGCCATCTCGACCCCGATGCGGTAGGCTCGTTTCAAACGATCGACGTGCCTGTCGTAGTCCCCTTCGTGGAAGTCCCTGTTATGGGTGTCAGGTCCTAGCCCGTACTCGCAGCCCACTAGAACAATTCCGGCTTGCTTGGTTAACTCCAGCACCTCATCGCTCATCTCGTACCCGTGCTCGATAGAGTCGGCACCCCCCTCGATAGCGAGACGCGCTCCCTCTTCCGTCAAGGCATGGGCAGCCAGCTTGGCACCGGCCGCGTGCGACTCTTTTACCATGAACTTGATGTCCTCCACGGAGTAGAGGTATGGCTGGTCATCGATGATGATCTTGGTCCACGTCGCTCCGTAGTGAATGTTCTCTCGGATGGCTTTGCGTAACTCATCGTGGGTGTCGGCGTAGTAATAATCGGCCAGCCCCATGTCGGGAAGCTCGGGGTTGACACGGAACTGCCCACCGAAAGGGGCGAGGATCTTGCCGGAAGTAAACATCGTCGGACCGAGCACCCTGCCAGTGCGGCCCGGAGCAGAGGTGGTGGAGGCTGCTATCGGGCCCCTGTATGGAGCTGGAGGAGAATTGAGGAAGCTTAACACCGCGGTGTCAGCCCAATTCCCGGAGTTTCCCAGATCGCGTATGGTCGTGAATCCGGCATACAGAAAAGATTGGGCACTGAGCAGGCTCTGGACGGCACGCTTGGCGGTGGAAACGTTGACGTTGTACTCTGTGAGGGACGAACCGTCGGCGTCGTAAGCGGACCCGACATGAGTGTGGCTTTCGAAGAGACCAGGAAGCACCGTCAGGGAGGACAGGTCGAGCTCTGCGGCACCTGAGGGGATCGTTGGATTCTCACCCACCGCACGAATCGTCCCGTCCTCGACGACGATGATCTGGTCCGACTGGGACGTACCCGCCTCGGGATCGACGAGCTCGCCCGCGCGAATGACGATGACTTGAGCCTCCGTGGCCGGAAGGCAAAGAGCAAGGGTCACAGCGGTCAAAATTCCTAAAACAAGTCGCAGGTTCATCTTGGATTCCTTTCGAGACTCCGTCGGGGATGTCTTCTTTTAAAAGTTCCGAAACGTCTACTTTCTATCATTCCGTTGGGCCGTATCAATTGCGTAGGAGAGAATGTCAAGTGCCAACCACCTCACGAAAGACGCGCAGAAAGTTCCCCCCCAGCAACTTCTCGATCTGCGAGTCCGTATAGCCTCGCTTCTCGAGGCCATCGGCGAGGACCAGCATCCGCATGGGGGTGTTCAACTCCGGGACCACGACGTGTTGCGGCACCGTTTCCGAAAACCCGCCCTCGATCTCTTCTGGAGCGGTGGCTTGCGAGTAGCGCAGTCTTTCCTCGAGCTTGTCCAGCGCCAGCGTCTCCATCGCATGGTCGCTTCCGAAACCGACGTGATCGATTCCTGCTACCTGCACCGCGTGTTGGATGTTGTCTAGCACAGCGTCGAGGGTTGCAGTCTCGGCTCGCGTCAGCCATTCGCTGATGTTGAAGATTCCGACGACACCTCCCTTGTCCGCCAGCGCCCGCATCTGCTCATCGGTACGATTGCGCAGCGAACGGTACAGGGCCCGGCACCCGGTGTGCGTAAAAACGCACGGCCGGCTGGAGATCTCGATGGCATCCAGCGTGGTCCCGTCCCCGCAGTGGGACAGGTCGATCAGAATACCCAGCTCGTTGCACCGCTCGACCACCTCGACTCCGAAATGGCTCATGGTGCCATCATTTCGGTCCCGGTAGCCGCTGCCCACTTGATTCCTGGTGTCGTGAGTCAGTTGCAGAACCCGCAGTCCCAGCTCGAAAAACGTGCGCACCATCGCCAACTCGCGATCCAGGATGCTGGCATCCTGTGACAGGTAGACGATGGCAAACTTCCCGCTTCGTTTCGCCTCCTCGATGTCCCGCGCAGAAAGGGCTCGCACTAAAACGTCGTAGTGTTTGTCCAGTTCCTCGTTCCACCGAGAAATGTGTCGCACCATGGCTTCCAACGAGCGTCCGCACGCGTTGATGGAAATGTCCCAAAAGGCCGCCGTTTGACCGGATGCCTGGATTGCTTCGAGCGTGGCGGAGGGGAGGGTGGCGGAATTGTCCTGGGTGTACAACAGCGAGTCGAGTGTGATCGTGGAAGCAAAAAGCTTACGAAGCCGGCTCGATATCTCCGGCTCCGTGTCCGCGAGCCTCTGCGCTCCCTGCCCGGAGGTGCTTGCGGCTGCCAAGGTGGAAATCGAAGCTGCCGTTTTCACAAATTCCCTTCGATTGACCCGCATCGCAGGCCTTGTCTTTCTGAGAGGTTGATTTGCTTGCCCCACGGTCTTTCGCGCTGTCTTCTTGCCTCTGCGATGTCGAAACGCCTTCTTGAAGCCAATCGGCCGCCGTCAATCCTATGCCGCGATCGACGGGGCGTCAAACGATTATTCAAAAAGTCTTGGTCGCGATCTGCATCGAGAAGGGAAAGTCCATGCGTGGTACCGCCGTGAGGGCTGCGGAGAAAGCCCGGGAGCTCTGCCAAAGCCGCTAGCTCGCCCTGAACCCCGCCTTCTCGTGTTCCTGACCGTCCTGGGTGCCGCTTTCACGTCGTTGAGCGAGGTCATGAACGTCGACCGCGACGCCTGGGCTTACTCGGACTCATGCCTTTCCTGCCGGGCACGTCTATAGGTGTAGTGCCGCTGGTGCAGTGGCTGTCAAACCACTAGTCGGTCGCCGCTTTGTTCTGTAAAACGAACTTCTGGAGGCGCCGTCCGTTGTTCACCTCGCCGGTGTAGATGTTGCCTTGTGAGTCCACTGCTAACTTGTGCACCCAATGGAATTGACCGGCGTTCCGGCCAGTGCGGCCGAAGGAACCGAGAATCTCCAGGTCTTCTCGTCGCAGGATCCAGACTCGCTGATTGACTCCATCGGCGTTATAGAGAAACGTCTGCTTGTCATCCGGTGAAAAATCCACATCCCACACCGATCCGCGTCCGTATAAGGTGTCCTTGGCGATGATAACCTCTTTCACGAAGGTGCCGTCTTTTTGGAAAATCTGAATACGGTTGTTGACGCGATCCGCGATATATACGAGCCCGTCGTTTGAGATCCGAACGTCGTGCACGACGGGACGGAACTGCTGTGAGGGGGGAGCGCTCGGATCGTAGGCGCCGAGATCGGTATCGTCCGGCACGTTTCCGTAGGCTCCCCAGTGCCGCTTGTACTCCCCCGTATCCGCGTCGAAAACGATCACGCGCCGGTTCAGATAGCCGTCGGTCACGTAGACTTCGTTCGTCTCGGGATCGACTTCCATGTCCGCGGGGTGTCCCAGAAATTCCGTATTGTTGCTGCCGCCGGTCCTTCCAGACGTTCCGATCTGGAGAAGGAATTTGCCGTCACTGCTGAACTTCAGCACTTGGTGGTCTTTGCACATCGGCTCGTCGTCCCCGTGCACGCTGTGGCCTAGTCTGGTCACCGGGTCGCGTGAGCCTTCCCCGGCGACCCATACGTTGCCCTTGTAGTCGATCGCGAGTCCGTGCTCGATACCGGGCCAGTCGTAGCCTTCCCCCGGACCGCCCCAAGAGTCGAGAAGATTCCCCTCCGGATCAAACTTCAGGACCGGGGGAGCCGGCATGCAACAAATCGAGATGGGCGGAGACTGCGCCGCGCCCAGCTCGCCCTCATCCAGGGTCCCCGGACGCTGGAGGACCAAGATGTTATCGTCCGAGTCGACGGCTAAGCCGGCAATCTCTCCCCCAAGCCAGTTATTGGGCAGCTCCTTCGGCCAGAAGGGATCGACTTTGAACTGCGGTATGCTCGTCGCCTCATCCCCGGCAGTTGCCGCCTCCGGAATCGCCGCCTGTGCGCATCCCATGGCCACTACGCATAGGAGAGTTGCTGCCGTTAGATAAAGAGCTTGCTCGAATTTCATGATTTTACTCCTGATAATCGTTCGATTCGGTCCAGTCGTCCCCGGCCCGACTCCATTGCCGGCCGATAGTATGTGAGAAGAAGGCTCCAGGCAAGTGCCGGCCGCGCCGGTCGGCGGGCAGGTTGGGGAGTCGGCCGCCATCCTGACCCCGACCCAATTCCGACGAAGCCGGAGCCGTCGACATTCCGGTGGTAATCTCAAACAATTCGCGATATACCGGAAATCCCATGTCCCCCCAACTAGTGGCGGACATCATACAGCAGCCGAACCTTGTTGGGGAAAACGTCAGACACTCGACGCTTATCCCTGTTGCCTTGTGGCCCTCTAGGAGGTGGACATGGCGCCCGAAGACGTGGCTTTTTCGAGTGTGACCGAGCTGTCACCCCAGATCCGATCCAGAAAGGTGTCGCCGGTGGAGCTAACTCAGCTCTACCTAAACCGGATCAAGCGGTTGGATCCTCAACTGTTGGCGGTCATCACCGTGACCGAAGAGCTCGCCCTTCGTGAGGCGCGGCAAGCAGAACAGGAGATCGCTAGCGGTCACTACCGAGGACCACTCCATGGCATTCCGTACGGAGTGAAGGATTTGCTGGACACCAAGGGTATCCGGACCACCTGGGGGATCAAACACCACGAAAACCGTGTGCCCGTCGAGGACGCCACCGTGGTCACCAAGCTTCGCGAGGCCGGCGCCGTTCTGATCGCCAAGCTGACGATGGGTGAGCTGGCTCGAGGAGCACGATGGTACGGCGGCACGACCCGCTGTCCCTGGGACACGACGCGCTCGAGCGGCGGTTCCTCAGCGGGGCCGGGCGCCGCCACGGCGGCGGGGGCGGTGGGGTTTTCCATTGGTAGTGAGACCTTCGGCTCGCTTATGAGCCCGTCGGCAGCCTGTGGCGTCACTGGCCTCCGGCCCACTTATGGCCGGGTGAGCCGGGCGGGGGCGATGGCGCTCTCCTGGAGCATCGACAAGCTCGGTCCAATGTGTCGCAGCGTTGAAGATTGCATGACCGTCTTTGAGGCGATTCGCGGGTCGGACCCGAGAGACCCTTGCGCCATCGACATGCCGCATACATGGGATCCTGGCGTGCCCATCGACAATCTTCGTGTGGGTGTCGTCGAGCAGGAGTTCCACGCCCTGGACGGCGAGAAAGAAACCGTCATGGGCCAGGCGCTCGAGGACATCGAGAAGCTGGGGGTGAGGCTAAAACCGATCCAGCTTCCTGACTACCCCTATCAGGAGGTTTTTCAGATGGTGAGGGGGGCCGAGGCCGCGGTCTTCTTCGAAGACCTCATTCTCGAAGATCACCTCGACTCGCTCAGTGACGATGCCCCCAGGGCATGGAAAAACCTGCTGCCGATAGCCCGACTCACTCCGGCAGTGCACTATCTCAAAGCCCAACAACTTCGCACTCTGATGCAGGCGGATGCCAATCGGCTCATGCAAGAGGTCGACCTGTGGCTCGCACCGGCGGGCGGGCCAGCCCGTCTCGTCGAGCCACCGCGCCCGGAATCGCCGGCCGCCGGGCCGTCGGCCCCACCGCGGGCGCCGGCGAAAACCATTCCATTGACGAACCTCACCGGACAACCGGCCATCTGCGTCCCCGCGGGTTTCGTAGGAGGACTTCCAGTGGGAATTCAGTTTGTAGGCCGCAACTTCGATGAAGCGACGCCTTCTAGGCTTGCTCTCGCGTATCAGGAAGCCACCGGGTGGCACCAGCATCATCCCAATCTGTAGTTAGTTCAATAGAAAGGAAGGGTAGACGAGATGAGTCAGACGGGACGACGATCTTTTGCCGCGGCCCTCGGGAGCCTCATGTTGTCTCCGGCTCTGCTCGAGTCCGCCACCCAGGAGATCCGGGATACCGGAGCGATCTCGAGAGAAACCACGGCCGCGATCCTCGAGCTGACCGGCGACACGTTCACTGAGGCGCAGATGAACCGTACCCGCCAGGCGCTTCAGATGCTGATCCGGGATTTCGAGGCGCTCCGGCAGTTCAAGATTCCGCCGGGCACCGAGCCCGCAACTTGCTTTCGGGGGCGCTGAACCGGCGTTCACAATCCCCTCCCCCTGAGGAGGTATGTTTCCCAGGAGGAAATTCGATGATGAGAAATAGACTCTATTTTTTTTCAGCCGTCTTTCTCTTTCTTCAGCTCGCCAATGTATCGGCTCAAGAATCTTCCAAGAAGGAGATACCCCCCCAAGTTCCAGAGACATCAATCTCTCTCACGAGTCATACCATCCAGATCAACGGGGAACCGCTGAAATATACGGCGGCAGCAGGCTATCTGCTCATCAATGAGGGAACTGAGAAGCCCAAAGCAAATATTTTCTTTACCGCTTACACCATGGACGGCGTAGAAGACAAGAGTCGGCGCCCCATCACTTTTGTTTTCAATGGAGGGCCTGGTACTTCTTCTGTCTGGCTTCATCTTGGAGCTCTCGGCCCAAGAAAGGCCTTGATGAACGATGAAGGATTTCCTCTTCCCGGGCCATACCGTCTCGTGGACAACGAGTACTCCATCCTGGATGTGACGGACCTGGTCATGATCGACCCTGTTTCCACAGGATACAGCCGGCCCGCTCAGGGCGCGGATCCGAAGAGTTTTCATGGCTATACAGAAGACATCGAGTCTCTGGGAGAGTTCATCCGGCTGTATATAGCCCGTCACGAACGCTGGGCCTCACCCAAGTTCATTTTGGGAGAAAGCTACGGGACCACCAGGTCTGCAGGACTGTCTGAATTTCTCCAGAGAAACCGTTACGGAATGTTTCTCAAAGGATTAATCCTGGTCTCTTGTGGCTTGAACTTTCAAACGATGGTATTTGCACCCGGGAACGATCTGCCGACCATCCTGTTTCTGCCTACCTATACCGCAACAGCCTGGTATCACAAGAAGCTCCCTTCTGACCTTCAGGCAAGAAATCTGTCTGATGTCCTGGATGAGGTCGAAAGATTTGCTCTAGAGGAATACACAGTGGCGCTGATGAAAGGAAACGAGCTCCCTGCAGATGAAAAAAGGGAAATGACTCAGAAATTAGCACGCTACACCGGACTCTCTCCCAAATATATCGAACAAACCAATATGCGTATCGACAACCGCCGTTTTTTGAAAGAGTTTCTTCGCGATGAACACCAGACCGTGAGTCGCCTCGACAGCCGGTTCAAAGGAAGAGATGCGGATTCAGCTGGTGAATTTCACGAATTCGACTCCGCCAGTAGCGCGATGTACGGACCATTCTCTTCAATGTTGAATCACTATTTCAGGTCGGAGCTCAATTACAAGAACGATTTAAACTATGCAGTAGAAGCACAAGTCTCGCCCTGGAATTGGAATGTGCGAATGGGCTTCTTGAATGTCGCAGAGTCCCTTCGCCAGGCGATGAGCCGGAACCAATCTCTCAAGGTCTTTGTTGCGAACGGTTATTACGACGTAGCAACTCCTTATTTTGCCACCGAATATACTTTCTCACATCTGGATTTGAACTCCGAATTCAAGGGCCGCATCTCGATGGGCTACTATGAAGCGGGTCACATGATGTATCTTCACAAACCATCGCATGCAAAGTTGAAAAGCGATATCGCAAATTTTATCCAGTCAGCTATCCAGAATTGATCCGACTATTCTTACGAGGCGACGCCGCCGGCGCCATGACTTTGGCGTTGGGGGTTCACCAACGATTCGATGTTTGATCGGTAAGTAGAACCTAGGGAGTGCAAGAATGAAGACTGTCTTTCTTTCGGTTTTGTCTATTGTTGTGTCCACCGCGCTTGGAAGCACAAGGCTCGTGACGGCAGCGCCCAGTACCGCCGGGGGACCGCTACTGGTCCCAGACGAGGAGCCACTCACCGACCGCTATCGAGAGGCCGCCGGCCGGATTCTCGGTGCCGCGCTTCAAGATGTGGAAGGCTGGGAGAAAGTCACGTATCTCACGACCGATATAGGCCACCGGCTGAGTGGCTCGTCTGCACTGGAAAGAGCCATCGAGTGGGCGCATGCCCGGATGCAGGCAGAGGAGCTTCAGAACGTGCGGCTCCAACCGGTCAAGGTCCCTCACTGGGTGCGGGGAAAAGAGTACGCGGAGGTCGTATCACCGGTCGGGAAACCGCTCTTGATACTGGGGCTCGGAGGAAGCGTGGGAACGCCGCCGGAGGGGATCACCGCCCCGATCGTGGTGGCGCGAAGCTTCGACGAGCTCGAGGCGCTCGGTCGGGAGAGGGTGGAAGGGAAGATGGTGCTCTATGCCCCACCCTGGATGGACTATTTGCGTAATGTAGCGTACCGCCGCGACGGCGCTTCGCGAGCGGCGAAACTGGGAGCGGTCGCAGCTCTCGTCCGCTCGGTGACCGATCGGAGCCTCTATACTCCCCACACCGGCTCCATGCGATACGCGGATGACATCCGCCGGATTCCCGCCGCCGCGGTAACGGTCGAGGACATGTATTGGATGCAACGGATGACGAAAGCCGGGCACGAGGTCGAGGTCAAGCTCTATATGGAAGCCAAGAATCTACCGGAAGCAGATTCCGCCAATGTGATCGCGGAGATCGTGGGAAGCGAAGAGCCGGAAGAGATCGTCGTGATGGGCGGACACTTTGACTCATGGGACGTGGGCCAAGGCGCCCACGACGACGGCGCGGCCTGCATTGCCGCCTGGCAGGCTCTCAAGATCTTGAGAGATCTCGGGTTGCGCCCCCGCCGAACGTTGCGGGTCGTGCTCTGGACGAACGAGGAGAATGGGCTCGGGGGTGGTCGAGCCTACCGCGAGTCGGTTGGAGACGACATCGGCAATCACGTCGCCGCCATCGAAATGGATGGCGGAGTCGAAAAACCCATCGGATTCGGCTTCGGCCTCGAAGGCGTCGACCGCGAGGACACGAACAATCCGACCTACGAGGTCGCTCTCGAAAAGCTCCGACAGATCGGGCGCTTGCTGGACGGTATCGACGCCGGCCAGATCCAGCGCGGAGGAGGGGGAGCGGACATCGGCCCTCTCATGCAAGATGGGGTTCCCGGGCTAGCGGCGCGAAACGTGCACAACCTCTACCGGGATTTGCACCATACGCACGCCGACACGCTCGACAAGGTGGATCCTCAGGACTTCCGTCAGTCCATTGCCATACTGGCCGTCATGGGGTACGTGCTCGCCGACATGCCCGGCCGGCTGGTTCCCACAGAGGCAAGCAAGTAAACCGCCATATTCAGAACCGCGAGCAATGCGTGGTTCGTTTGGGCCCACCCGATTTTCATCACGGTCGCGTCGATCCGACACCGACGGAATCGGGAAAGAAAGCGAACCAGCCCTCCTGGTAGACGAGCACGCCGGGCAGCAGGTTGCCGTCGAGGTCTTCGGCCCAAGCCGTTAGTGCGTCCTTCTCGAAAAAGATTCGAATCGTCTGGCCGCCGAGAAGCATCTCGATGGGCGATACGCGTGTCTCGAGGTCACGAAAGGACGCCCAAAGAGCCTCGTCACCTATCGCGATCCCCAAGCCCAGCGTCGCTAGATCATGACCCTCTTGAGGACCGACCGCGCTCGAGGGCGTTCCCGTCGGCCGGTTACGGTAGAGGTAGGGGCGTCCCGTCTTTCCTGGCAGCACCATCACGCGGGTGTCCGGGTGGCGTTCACGCCAGAATTTCCACGTGGTCTGAATCGATGGGACGATCTCGAGCGGCGTGCCTTCGAGCTCGCCGATGACGGCTTTGCCGTGGAGCTGCGACCATACCGAGTTCGTTTCCCGATCGACGAAGAGCAGGTTGTTCTCGAGCAGGCCATCCGCGAAGTCGAAAGTGAGCTCCCGCTCCCCCACGTGACGGGCGTACACGACGCCCGAGCCAGTGAGCGGTCACCACGAAGGCGCGAGCGGTGTGTCCTCCACGCGATCGTCCACGACCTCCGAGAGCGCGAGGAAGCGCACAGGATAGGCCATCGCTTTACCCTCCACGACAACGCCGAGAACGAGGTCATCGTCGGGGAGGTCCGCCTCTGCTGCCGGGACGGAGGGCGGATCTACCGGTACGGGGTGAACCCGTACCTCGACCTCCTCGGCGGGCGCACCGGGATTGGGCTGCATCACTCCGCGCACCGTCCGTTCTTGTGTCGTGCTCATGACGAGCAGGAGCATCCAGCTTGCCGTGCTCATGGTTCCACCTCCTTCGAGAAGCGCGCGCCGTCCTGGAGCATAACATCACGAGACGGAATTTCATCGCAAAGCCGCTGCAAGTTGTGATGAACTTCACTAGCTGGGGCCGGTAGTCGGACGACAATTCTAACGCATGCAGTTACCAGGGCAATTCACACTCACACCTCTCATCGCGCTGGTTGGTATTCTCGCGGCGGCACCGCTTCAGGCCATTCAATGGCAGAAGGAGATCGTCGCTCAAGGGGGCGCGAAGCCCTCTTTGGCGCTAGGCGCAGACGGCATGCCTCGTATCGCTTTCATGCTCGAGGCGATGCCCGGATTCGTCTCGTTTGCGGAGAAGCGCGAAGGCCTGTGGGTGGTCGAGCAGGTCGCGTCAGGTTACTTCTACGGGCCTCTCGACGTCATCATGGATGGCGCCAGTCCCGTCATCAACTACCATGATCACGATCTAGAGGATCAGGTCGTCGCCCGGCGGGGGGAGTCGGGCTGGACGCACACTCCGATCCAGAGCTCGGGCCATGACGGTTGGGACAATACCCTCGGGATCGATCCGGGCGGAGTTCTCCACACCCTGACGACCGACCCCCTCGGTTTCGGCGGACCGGGGCTCGAGTACGCGTCTCTCGTGGACGGGACCTGGCGCGTGGAGGAAGTCGGAACCGGCCCCATCATGTATGCCGAGGGGCTTTCGATGACCTTCGCCCCGGACGGCGTGCCTCACATCTCCTATCACAACACACC
The DNA here is from genome assembly GCA_965247365.1 of Candidatus Marinacidobacterales bacterium. GTDB lineage: Bacteria > Acidobacteriota > Vicinamibacteria > Marinacidobacterales > SMYC01 > CBDFHB01. Next base: position 3,992,645 of record CBDFHB010000002.1, on the reverse strand, counting down.
CGAGCGATCGCTCTACCATGGCGAACGAAAGGACGGTGTCTGGCAGCTCACCCGGGTCGACGGCGGTCCCGACGCGGGCATGTTCTCGTCCGTTTCACTCGCAAGCGACGGCTCTCCTCGTATCAGCTACGTTAAGTTCACTGGAGCGGGCGCCGAGATTCGGCTGGCGTCTCTCGAGACCGGAGTGTGGAGCTCGGAGCGGGTCGACGTGCTGACAGACCTTACCGTGGGCTTCGCTTTCGCTCGCAACGCCACTCGGCTCCGGATCGATCCTGGCGGAGATGCGCTCATCGCGTATTCGGGCGAGACCGAAGTGAAGCTCGCCCGAAAGACGGCAGAAGGCTGGGAGATCGAGGTGGTCGACACCATTGCGGACAACATGGGAACACGCTTCGGCGAGCAAGTGGACCTGGAGCAGGATCCTTCCGGTCAATGGCACCTGGTCACGTTCGAGGTACTGATTCCGAACCCTTTGTCCGGTAACATTTTATATTATCGGACTACGCCCTGAGTTGAACGAGTCACGGTGCCTACGGCGGACGCGGCGTCGTCGACTGGTAGGCACTTTTCAAGTCAGGGCGGGGAATTGTTCCCCGCCCTGAGCAATGGGCCTATTTTTTTGGTTCGATTCTGAACTCTGAGTTGAGAGGAGGGATCACAGCCTCTTCCACAGGCCTTTTCAGTTGTGGAACCCAATCATAGGGAACCCGGTAACCGCGATAAACAGTATTTTGAAACTCCACTTTCTCGCGTTGTGCAACCCAGTCATAGTCATAGGGAGACTGGTCAGCGCCATCCCCACTCGTCCAACGGTTTTCCTCATCGGCTCCGAAGTGAACCTGCCCCGCGTCGACCCCTGCCTCGGCTTTAAAGAATGGGAGAACGTATTCCCAGACTATCTCCAATTCGGGGGTCACCTCGAAAAGGCGCCCCTGGGCACCTTCCGTGATTAAGGTGTTACCGTTGGGAAGACGCTGGGCGTTGCTGGCATCGTAGCTGAAGAACTTCTCATTCCTGTATCCAACCTTGCCGGCTCTATATTCCCAAACCAATTCCAGCGTCAGCGGATTGAACTCTAATATCCGGGAATACCACCTTAGAGCATTTCTTCTCCCGAAGGGAGCACCAGGATTAGGGGGGCCGTATCCGGCTCTTCCACCATTATCAAAGACCAGAATGTTCCCTGCGCCAGGAAGTCCCTTGGGGATCACATGGGCATGATGCTGGCCAATGATCTGACCCAGATTGCGGAGTGCCGGTGTGGCGGTATAGTCCGGTCCCACTTTCCAGACGATCTTGCCGGTCTTCCTGTCGGTTATTCCCATGATGTTAGCCTCGCGGGAATCCCAGATCACGTTGTCAGGGTGGAAGCGCTCATCACCCGCGTCATACCACTTATTGGGTCCAACCCATGACAAACTGTTGATATGCAGCCAGTCGTCAGCCGTCCCTCCTTGTACGTTCTCCCATTTCGGATGGCGGTACATGGTGTTTTTGGCTGACTCGCTGAAACCCAGTTCATCTAGGTGCTCATTCCATAACCATTCCCAGACGATCTTTCCGTCCCAGGTCACCTCATAGATATAGTCATCAGCTAGAAGCTCCTGGGATATCTTGGGATTTTTCAAAAGCTTGCGGGAAAGGATCAGGGTCTTTCCCCGATCGACCAAGGGGTCCATGCCCGGGACATAGTATCCCACCGGATTACCCTCTCTCTGGAAATCATGATGTTGACCGGAGTTTTCGAGCTTCCATACAATGTTCCCATCCCAATCTTCTTGGCCGAAATCGGCAGATGTTCCTACTCCGCGTCGCATTAAATAGCCACCCGGAAGAAGCTTGGGCGGATGTGAGGAACCTTCCCACTGCCTGACCACATTGCCGTTCATGTCGATTAGGGTAGGTCCAACTCCTCCCGCGCCTCGGAATATTGTGTAGCCACTCCAGGCTTTATCAGGTTTGTAGATCGTCGTTCCGGTCGGGAAAACGGTTGGAATTGCAGGAAACGTTGCGGGAATGAGTACCAACGAGCAAATCGCCATCGTGAATAGAACTTTTTTCATTGTCTCCTCCTTTTTTAATAGAGTGAGCCATAAATCGTCTTTATATGGCCATCACTGGACTCTCGCTGAGTCTACGTTTGGTCCTCGGCGGCGTAGGGGATAGCCAATATCCCTCGGGGATGATGTTACCGGGACGCAATTCTAGCTTCTCCGACCCCGGCTTTCAACGCGTGCAGCTGGCCATGCTGACCTTGGCTGAGCGCTTTCGTCAGTCCGGTGGCGCCCGTGGATGCCGTCGCTTTGCTTCGTGGTGGCCGGACGGCCGACGGGGGCAACGACTACCGGCGGCAGGTTTTGCGCGCGCACCCTCTCGTTGAAGGCGGCGAGATCGGTCGAGATCACTTCTTGGAGCTTCCCCATCAGCTCGGCTACCTGGGGCTTCAGATCGTTGAAACGCTCGTAGGCACCGGCGGTCGGCGGATCAAGGCCACCTGCCACGTAGGCGTAGAGCAGCACCAACTGGTCGTCCAGCGCGGGTGGGATGGAGCCTCCAGTATCGAAGCTGACTGGACCTCGAGTCATCTTTTTCTCGATCTCGCTCAGCTTCGCGGTCATCGCCTTGGCCGCTTCCGATATCTCTCCCGCCTCATCCATTTCGACGCCGGCCTTCTCGATGCGAGCGAGGATCCCTGTCGTCTGCGCCTCGATGTCCCGCAGGATGGTGACGCCGTCGTAGACCTCCTTGAGCTCCCCGGCGATTTCCGCTGCCAGGTCATACTGCTCCTGGAGCGCCGTAACCGTCGTGCTCAGGCCGGGAAGGATCTCGATTTGCAGGGGCTCGGTCTGGATCCACTCGCCCACCGAGAGACGAACCTGATACCCGCCGGGAACCACCGCGAGTCCCGGCGTGCCTGCAACGTGCGCCTTGCCCGTCTCATCTTCCAGCAGGTGCTGGTGGATATCTGTCTCCAAAGCCTCGCCGCGCAGGTTCCACGTCAACGTGTTGAAACCCTCCGCGAGAGGAAGCTCGCCCGCGCCGTCCCCGCCGACCAAGGCTGCAGAATCCGCCCCTTCGCCTGGCGTAGCCTTGAACGCGCGCACGACCTCGCCGCTCTCGTCCAGGACCTGAAGAGTCACCTCTCCTTCCGGCATCTTCCCGACGTAGTAGTTGATCCTCGCACCTTCTTGAACGCCGCCTCGATAGGCTACGCGCGGCTCGAACAGATACATGTCCGCCTTCTGCACCGCGTCCGAAATCTGGTGGAGCGGCGCCACATCGTCCAGGATCCAAAACGCTCGGCCCTGTGTAGAGACGACCAAATCCTTGCGATGGACCCGAAGGTCCGTCACCGGTGTCACCGGCAGGTTGTTCTGGAAGCGCTGCCAGTGCGCTCCGTCGTCGAAGGAGATATACAATCCGAATTCCGTTCCCGCGTAGAGGAGCCCCCGGCGGTCCGGATCCTCACGGATCGCTCTCGTGAAGTGCGTGGGCGGGATCCCATTCGTGCCGTCCGTCAAGAGCTTCCAGCTCTCTCCGAAGTTTTCGGTCTGGAAGATGTAGGGGCGGAAATCGTTTTCGCGGTAGCGGTAGACGGCAATGTGCGCACGGCCGGCGCCGTGGGCCGACAGATCGATCACGTTCACCGTCCCGCCCTCCGGCATGTCCTTCGGCGTCACTTCTTTCCACTTGGCGCCGTGGTCGCGGGATAGGTGGACCTTTCCGTCGTCGCTTCCTGCCCAAAGAAGACCCGCCTGGTGCGGCGATTCCTCGAAAGCGAAGACCGTGTTGTAGACCTCTACTCCCGTGCCTTCGTGAGTGATCGGACCTCCCCCATAGTCCTGGTGCTCGGGGTTGTTGGTCGTTAGATCGGGGCTTACCACTTCCCAGCTTTGACCGCCGTCATTGGAACGGTGGATCACTTGAGAAGCATGGTAGACAACGTCGGGGTCGTGGGGTGAGAGACGTATCGGCGCGTTCCACGGGAAGCGATACTTGAGGTCTCGCGCCGCCGCGCCGTGCAGCATCTGCGGGTAGGTAAGAATCTGGCGGTACTTCCTCGCCGCCCGGTCGATGCGCGTGATCTTGCCCCCGGTGCAGCCCGCATAGACGACGTTAGGGTCCCGGGGATCGATGGCGATGTGACCGCTTTCACACCCGCCGACCTGATACCAGTCCGGAGGCAGCGGGCTCCAAGCAGCGAGGCCGTGGCTGGGCACGGTGATGGTCGTGTTGTCCTGCTGAGAGCCGTACACGCGGTAAGGCCATTGATCATCCACGAACACCCGGTAGATCTCCGCCGTCGGCTGGTTCATCTGCCAGGACCAGGACTCCCCTCCGTTGAAAGAGACGTTCGCGCCCCCATCGTTGGCGTTGATCATAGTCTTCGGGTCATCGGGATTGATCCATAGGTCATGATTGTCCGCGTGCGCAGCGTCGATCTGGATGTCGAATGTTTTTGCGCCGTCGATCGATTTGTAAACGCTGGCGTTCAGCACATAAACCGTGTTCTCGTCCTTGGGGTCGGCGATGATATGAATGTAGTACCAGGGGCGCTGGCGCAGATTCCAACTAGTGTTGACGCGGCGCCAGCTCTCGCCCCCGTCATCCGTCCGGTAAACGCCGCCCCGGTCTCCTTTCGCCTCGATCAAGACCCATACGCGATTCGGGTCGGCGGGCGATACCGCCACGGATGTCTTGCCTATCAGCCCGGTGGGAAGGCCGCCTTCGAGCCGTTTCCAGTTGTCTCCGCCGTCCGTAGTCTTGAAAACGCCCCCATCCTCGCTTCCAGAGATCATCATCCAAGGCTTGCGCTCCGCCCGCCAGGCCCCGGCATAAAGGATGCGTGGATTGGTGACATCCATGGAAAGATCGACGACGCCGGTGCGGTGGCTGAGGAAAAGCACTTTCTCCCAGGTCTCCCCGCCGTCTTGGGAACGAAACACTCCTCGCTCTTCGTTCGGCCCGAAAATGTGTCCCAGTACCGCAACGTAGACCAGGTCGGGGTTTTCGGGATGGATGCGAATCTTTCCAATCTGTCCCGCCTGCCGCAAGCCCACGTGCTTCCAGGTCTTCCCGCCGTTCGACGACTTATAGATACCGTCGCCCACCGAGACGTTCCCGCGCGGACAAGCCGATCCGGTGCCGACGTAGACGACATTGGGGTCGGATTCCGCCACCGCGATAGCTCCCACCGAGCCCACGCCGAAGAAGCCATCGGAGACATTCTTCCAAAGACTCCCACCATCGGTTGTCTTCCAGACCCCGCCGCCGCTAGCGCCCATGTAGTAGATCAGCGGCCGGCCGCGAACGCCCGCCACCGCGGTGGAGCGCCCCCCTCGCGAGAAGTTGATCGAGCGAAACTTCATGCCCTCGAGCAGCGAGGGCGAGATGGTCACGTTCGCCTCGTTCTCCTCGTAGTCGCTCGCGCTTCCCTGGGCGACGAGCGGGGAGACGCAAGCAAGCTCAAAAAACAACGCGAGAGCCAGAAACCTTGTCCAATATCGCCGACGTGGCTTCATCATCGATTCCCTCCGACTGATTTCCACGAGCGGCGCATTCTACCAGCCCACTCCGACTCCGCGATAACCGTGCCCTTACGGCGACGCCGACCGAAGCAGCCGAGATAGGTCACCGTGCTCTATGGGTCGCGAGACATCCCGTTGACAAGCGGCAGCCCCACTTCTAGACTCGCCGTCGGCACCGTCGCCTCGTAGCTCCGAACCGAAAGGTACTAGCGATGAACAAAAAACATCACAAATTGCTCGTCTTTGTTTTGACGCTCGCCGGAGCGCCGTCCTTGTCTCAGGCGGCGGTATCGAACGACGGAGCCTCGAAACGGTTCGAGCCGATGGATGTATTCGGTCTCGAGTACGCGTCGAGTCCCCGGATCTCACCGGACGGGGACCGCGTCGTCTACGTACGCAATTTCATGGACATCATGAGCGACGTGGTCCGTTCCAACCTCTGGATCGTTCATGCCGACGGCGCGAATCATCGCCCGCTCACCTCGGGCAACTACAACGACCACTCGCCGCGCTGGTCGCCCGATGGAGAGCGACTCCTCTATATCTCGAACCGCGAAGGATCGGAGCAGCTCTACGTTCGCTGGATGGATACAGGACAGACCTCCCAGCTGGCGCAACTCGGCGAGAACCCGGAGGGTCCCGCTTGGTCGCCCGATGGCAAGCTCATCGCTTTTTCGATGCTGGTCGAAGAGAAGCGAGAGCCTCTCGCAGCCATGCCCTCGAAACCCGAGGGGGCCGAGTGGGCGCCTCCGGTCAAGGTCATCGACCGACTGATCTATCGAGCCGATGGGCAGGGGTACTTGAAACGAGGCCACCGCCAGCTCTTCGTACTTTCTTCCGAGGGCGGCACGCCGAGACAGTTGACCAGCGGTCCCTACCACCACGATGGGAATTTGGTCTTCACACCGGACGGGAAGTCCATCATCTTTTCCGCCAATCGAATCGAGGACTGGGAATACGATCACCGGAACTCCGAAATCTACGACCTGTCCGTCGAAGACGGCACGATCGCTGCGCTGACCGACCGTAAAGGTCACGACAAGTCTCCGGCGCTCTCTCCGGACGGAGGGCGGATTGCCTATCTCGGGTTCGACGATACCTACCAGTTCTACCAGGTCACGCGCCTCTACGTCATGAATCGCGACGGAAGCAACCCGCGATTGGTGAGCTCGGCGCTCGACCGTGACGTTCAAGCCCCGGTCTGGGACGAGGATGGACGAGGCATCTTCTTCCAGTACGACGACGAGGGCCAGACGAAGATCGCTCATATAACGCTGGATGGAGAGGTTCAGGATCTGGCCGGAAGCGTAGGAGGCATGTTCATCGGGCGCCCGTACAGCGGCGGGGAATACTCGGTGGCTCCAAACGGCTGGTATGCCTTCACCCGATCTCTCCCGGATACGCCATCGGATGTCGCCATCGGGCGTCGCGGCGCCGAAGCAAAGTCGCTGACCGCACTCAACGAGGATCTACTGGGCCACAAGGAGCTCGCCTCGCTCGAAGAGATCTGGTACGAATCCTCGCACGACGGACGCAGGGTTCACGGATGGATCGCAAAACCTCCCGGGTTCGACCCGTCCAAGAAGTATCCTCTGCTTCTCGAGATCCATGGGGGGCCGGTGTCGAACTACGGCCCCCGTTTCGCGGCGGAGATCCAGCTCTATGCCGCGGCCGGTTACGTCGTTCTCTATACCAACCCGAGAGGCAGCAACAGCTACGGGCAGGAGTTCGGCAACCTCATCCACCACAACTATCCCGGCGAGGATTACGACGACCTCATGTCGGGCATCGATGCGGTGATCGCACGCGGCTATATCGACGACCGCAATCTCTTCGTGACCGGCGGAAGCGGCGGCGGTGTGCTGACGAGCTGGGTAGTGGGTCGGACCGACCGATTCCGTGCGGCGGTCTCGGCCAAGCCGGTGAACAACTGGTACAGCTGGGTTCTTACGTCCGACATCCCTGCCCTTTACAAGTATTGGTTTCCGGGCCTTCCCTGGGAGCATGAAGATCACTACATGAGACGATCTCCGCTATCGCTGGTGGGGAACGTGACGACGCCTACGATGGTGCTCACCGGGGAGCAGGACTACCGGACCCCGATGTCGGACTCGGAGCAGTACTACCAGGCACTCAAGCTTCGCAAGATCGATACTGCCTTGGTTCGCGTTCCCGGCGCCTCGCACTGGATCGCCGACCGACCCAGCCACCTCATCGCCAAGGTGGCGAACATCTTGGCGTGGTTCGATAAGTACCGGACGGAGAGGGTGGCCACGGATTCGGACTAGGAGCCATCGCTTTGCTCCGTGGTGGTCAGACGGCCGCCGGGGGCAACGACCACCGGCGGCAGGTTCTGCGCGCGCACCTTCTCGTTGAAGGCGGCAAGATCGGTCGAGATCACCTCCCGGAGCTTCCCCATCAGCTCGGCCACCTTGGGCTTCAGATCGTTGAAGCGCTCGCGCGCACCCGCAGTCGGCTCATCAACGCCACCTGCGACGTAGGCGTATAACCACACCAACTGGTCGTCCAGCGTGGGTGGGATAGTGCCTCCACTATCTGTGAAGCCGAGTGGAAGACCTTTAGTCATCTTTTTCTCGATCACGCTCAGCTTCTCCGTCATCGCCTGGGCCGCCTCCGATATCTCTCCCGCCCCATCCATTTCGACGCCGGCCTTCTCGATGCGATTGAGGATCTCCGTCGTCTGCGCCTCGATGTCCCGCACGGTGGTGAAGCCGTCGTAGACGTCCTTCAGCGTCCCGGCGATTTCAGCTCCCAAGTCGTACTGCTCCTGGAGCGCCGTAACCGTCGTGCTCAGGTTGGGAAGGATCTCGATTTGCAGGGGCTGCGTCTGGATCCACTCGCCGACCGAGAGACGAACCTGGTACCTGCCGGGAACCACCGCCAGTCCGGGTGTGCCGTCAACGTGCTGCGCGCCCTTCTCATCCTCCAGCAGGTGCAAGTGGATATCCGTCTCCAAGGCCTCGCCGCGCAGGTTCCACACCAACGTGTTGAAACCCTCCGCGACTCCAAGCTTGCGCTCTCGAACCTCGCGGACAGAGGCCACAGAGTCTGCTTCTTCGCCCGGCGTACCCTTGAACGTGCGCAGGACCTCGCCGCGCTCGTCCAGAACCTGAAGCGTCACCTCTCCTTCCGGCCGCTTCCCGACGTAGTAGTTGATGCGTGCACCGCCCTGATAGCCGCCTCGATAGGCCACCCGCGGCTCGAACAGATACATATCCGCCTTCTGCACTGCGTCTGTGATCTGGTGAAGCGGCGCCACATCGTCCAGGATCCAAAACGCGCGGCCCTGTGTCGAGACGACCAGATCCTTGCGATGGACTCGAAGGTCCGTCACCGGTGTCACCGGCAGGTTGTTCTGGAAGCGCTGCCAGTGCGCTCCGTCGTCGAAGGAGATATACAATCCGAATTCCGTCCCCGCGTAGAGGAGCCCCCGGCGGTCTGGATCCTCACGGATCGCTCTCGTGAAGTGCGTGGGCGGGATCCCATTCGTGCCGTCCGTCAAGAGCTTCCAGCTCTCTCCGAAGTTTTCGGTCTGGAATATGTAGGGGCGGAAATCGTTTTCGCGATAGCGGTAGATAGCAATGTGTGCACGGCCGGCGCCGTGGGCCGACAGATCGATCACGTTGACCGTCCCGCCCACCGGCATGTCCTTCGGCGTCACCTCCCTCCAGTTGACGCCGTGGTCGCGGGATAGGTGGAGCTTTCCGTCGTCGCTTCCTGCCCAGAGAAGACCCGCCCGGTGCGGCGATTCCTCGAAAGCGAAGACCGTGTTGTAGATCTCTACTCCCGTGCTCTCGTGGGTGACGGGACCTCCCCCATAGCCCTGGTGCTCGGGGTTGTTCGTCGTTAGATCGGGGCTAATCACTTCCCAGCTCTGACCGTCGTCCCTGGAACGGTGGATCACTTGAGAAGCATGGTAAACAACGTCGGGGTCGTGGGGTGAGAGACGTATCGGCGCGTTCCACTGGAAGCGGTACTTGAGGTCTCGCGCCGCCTCGCCGCGCGGATACTGCGGGTAAGTAAGAATCTCGCGGTACTTCCCCGCCGCCCGGTCGATGCGCGTGATCCTGCCCCAGTAGCACCCGGCATAAATAATGTTGGGGTCCAGGAGATCGACGGCGATGTGACCGCTTTCACACCCGCCGACCGGATACCAATCCGCAGACAGCCGGTTCGAAGCAGCGAGACCGTGGCTGGGCACGGAGATGGTCGAGTTGTCCTGCTGAGCGCCGTACACACGGTAAGGCCATTGATTATCCACGAACAGCCGGTAGATCTCCGCCGTCGGCTGGTTCATCTGCCAGGACCAGGACTCCCCTCCGTTGAAAGAGACGTTCGCGCCCCCATCGTTGGCGTTGATCATAATCTTCGGGTCATCGGGATTGATCCATAGGTCGTGATTGTCTCCGTGCGGCGTGTTGATCTGGATGTCGAAGGTCTTTGCGCCGTCGATCGATTTGAAGAAGCTGGAGTTCAGCGCATAGACGGTGTTCTCGTCCTTGGGGTCGGCGACGATATGAATGTAGTACCAGGGGCGCTGGCGCAGATTCCAACTGTCGTTGACGCGGCGCCAGCTATCGCCCCCATCATCCGTCCGGTAAACGCCGCCCTTGTCTCCTTTCGCCTCGATCAAGACCCATACACGATTCGAGTTGGCGGGCGATACCGCCACGGATGTCTTGCCTATCAGGCCGGTGGGAAGGCCGCCTTCGAGCCGTTTCCAGTTGTCTCCGCCGTCCGTGGTCTTGAAAATGCCGCCTTCCTCGCTTCCCGAGATTATCGTCCAAGGCTTGCGCTCCGCCCGCCAGGCCCCGGCATAAAGGATCCGTGGGTTGGTCACGTCCATGGAAAGATCGACGACGCCCGTGCGATCGCTGAGGAAGAGCACTTTCTCCCAGGTCTCCCCGCCGTCTTCGGAACGAAACACTCCTCGCTCTTCGTTCGGTCCGAAAATGTGTCCCAGCACCGCAACGTAGACCAGGTCGGGGTTTTCGGGATGGATGCGAATCTTTCCAATCTGTCCCGCCTGTCGCAAGCCCACGTGCTTCCACGTCTTCCCGCCGTTCGACGACCTATAGATACCGTCGCCCACCGAGACGTTCCCGCGCGGACAAGCCGATCCGGTGCCGACGTAGACGACATTGGGGTCGGATTCCGCCACCGCGATGGCTCCCACCGAGCCCACGCCGAAGAAGCCGTCGGAGATGTTGTTCCAACGAACCCCGCCATCGGTTGTCTTCCAGACACCGCCGCCGCTAGCGCCCAGGTAGTAGATCAGCGACCGGCCGCGAACGCCCGCCACCGCGGTGGAGCGCCCCCCTCGCGAGAAGTTGATCGAGCGAAACTTCATGCCCTCGAGCAGCGAGGGCGAGACCGTCACGTTCGCCTCGTTCTCCTCGTAGTCGCTCGAGCTTCCCTGGGCGACGAGCGGGGAGACACAAGCAAGCGTGAAAAACAACTCGAGAGCCAGAAACCTTGCCCAATATCGCCGACGTGGCTTCATCTTCGATTCCCTCCGACTGTTTCGTTTCTTGAATCTTGCGGATTTAGTCCAATCCGATGACAACTGCTATCTCATGGCGCTCCGACTTGCTTACGAATAGAGGCTACCGCGCTTCTGACTTTGTTATCGATGAAGGTCCTTCCGAGCTCAGCGGAAGCGACCCGCGCATCGTCCGGTGGGATTCGATCTTTACGGACCCACCTGTTGTCGGTGTCGATGGCCATGACCTCTGAGGCGTCATCAACCGGGGTTCGGCGCTCGGGCGGTACGTTCAATCGCGCAAGGTGCTCCTTCATTTGTCCTTCGCCCTCGTCATAGACGGGAACGTAGAACACCCGAACGCCTTTGGACGACCACTCGGCGTCCAGCTCCAATGCGATTTTTCTCAGCGAATCCTGACCACCGTAGTGGTCGCCCATGAGCGCCACATGCTTGAACCCTGCGGCTATCGCGCTATAGGCCATCGCTTTTGAAACTGCGGCAAACGTTTCCTCGCTGAGCGACGTTGTTCCCGGGGACTTCATTTCCCCGGTTATTTTGACGGGGTCTCCCGCTGGAGCATAAGGGTTAATGGGATAGACGAGAGCATTACCTAATTCTTCGGCGATGCGTCGCGCTATGTGCGTTACCAGGAAGTTGTGTTTCCCGATCGCCACCGCTTCGCCGTTCTCGTGAGCTCCGCCGACATAGTAGATTGCCGTTGTCTTGCCACCCGCGATGGCATCGGCCACCTCATTGGTAGTGAGATCTTCAATCATCACAGAGTCTGGCTGGCTGAACCCCATCGCGGGAGCTAGCAGGAACATACAAATCAACGCTAAAAACATCATCGCGCTGACCTCGCTTTCTTATGATTCGATTTTTCCAGAAGGGCTTCGAACAATGCCGGTACGGCATGCTCTTGCGGTGTCAAGTAAACCGCAACTATGGTCCGTAGAGCAATCGTTTGCCGTAGTCGGCGAACCGGGAGATCCCAATGTCTGCTACACCGGCGCGGCCTCCTGGGCGGGACACTAGATCATAGGCTTGTTAATGAGCGTATATATTTCCGGCCGGCGTACTTTGTACGTGGGTAGTGATTGTCGAACCCTGTTGTTTTCTTCCAGGTCCAGCTCGTAGCTGATCACCTCCGGATGGGTCGACGAAGCTTGAATTACAACTTTTCCGGCAGGATGAATGATCGAGCTGAGACCGTAAAATCGTGTCTTTTGATCTTCCATTTCTTCGACGCCCACCCTATTTGCACTACAGACCCACATACAGTTCTCTAAAGCACGAGTCCTGAGCTCGGGAGTGTACATCTCCTCAGCACTCGCGCCACTGCTCTCGGGAGCCAGAACGTAATCCCCGGGCCTGGGTGCGAGGACAAAAGAACATACCGGGACGAATGCTATTTCTGCCCCTTGGAGAGCTATCATCCTGAAACTTTCAGGAAAACGTCTTTCGAAGCAAATAGCGATCCCTATTTTGGCTTTCGGCGTGTCGAATACGGGGACACCAGCCCCCTCCTTGAAGTAGGACCTTTCATCATATCGGTTGGGTAGGGTCGGCATATACGGTATATGATTTTTGGCGTGACGGAGAACTCTGGATCCGTCCGGCATAGTGCCTTCTACTATCTTACCGTTGGGTCCGATAACCACCGCACTGTTGTAGTAGATTCCCTCGATAGATGACCTCTCGAACATGGGAAGGACTACACACAGTTCATACTTTTTTGCCTTCTCCCCGACCAGTTTTGTGATTGGTCCAGGGATGGGTTCCGCCCAATCAAAATATTTCTGATTTGAAGGGCCGGCGGGAAAATACTGGGTCGTGGACAACTCGGTAGGCATCAAGAAATCAGGGCGCTCTTTCTCAGCCACCTGGTCAATTTTCTCGAGAAGGGCTTTTACGCTCTCCTCTTTGGACTCCGACGCCGGCCCTTGCTGAATCAGAGAAACTTTGACTATTCTGTTGCCCTCGATACCCATGAAGGAACGCCTCCTTTGCTTGTTGCGACGCTCAGTTTATTGTGCGCACTGTTCCTCGGGCGGTAATACATCTTCCAACGCTAATTTTCCCAGCAGCACGTTCGCAGCAGCCCGAATGTGGATTTCTGCCGAAGGCAGCAAAGGCAAACTGGGGACGTGTTCTTGCTGGACTAATAGCTCGATTTCTGTGCAACCTAAAATACAGGCTTCTGCCCCCCGCGCTTCGAGCCCGAGAATCACATTCACCATTTTCGTTCTCGACTCGTCTCGAAACACATTGTGCGATAGCTCTTGACAGATGATCTCGTAAATTTCGTCCTGAGTCTGTTCGTCTTCCGGTACGGACGCCGTGATACCGTGGAGCAATAGACGTGACTTCAAGTAGTCCTCCTCCATCGTGGGCTTCGTCCCAATCAGGCCCACCTTCGAGAAGCCTTGCTTTTTCAACTCGGAGGCACAACAGTCGGCAATATGCAGGATTCTAAGTTTTGGGAATTCACGTTTGACTGCGGGTACACCGATGTGGCCTGTGTTGGAGGCAATCACCAAAATGTCACAGCCGGCCGCCACAAGGTGACGAACTCCGGTGAGGAGGTGTTCCTCAACCTTGGCAAACGATTTCAAAGTAAGGTAATGGACATACTCGTCGCAATCGACAGAAACCATGATGATGGGCGGGTTGGGGGACATGACATGGCGTTTGGGAGTGTTCGCGAGAACTCTCTCGTTGATGCCCTTGAAGTAATCTAAGCCTGAAACGTAGGAGATTCCTGTCAAAATGCCGAGAGTGGGGGTTGTCATGAGCTTGAAGTTGGAGATTTCAGAGAAAGGGATTTTTGAACAATGAACGCAGTGGTTTTTGCTGTTCTACTGATGCTTGGCTTGAGCCTGATGCGGGTCAATGTCGTTCTTGCCCTGGTCTTTAGCGCGCTGACCGGTGGAATGATAGGCGGCCTGTCATTGGTTGAGACTGTCACTGTTTTTGCCCAGGGCCTGGGCGGCGGCGCGGCCATTGGGATGAATTATGTCATGTTAGGGGCCTTTGCGGTGGCGATCTCCAAATCTGGGATCACCGATCTGTTGGCACATAAAGTCATCTCTAAAATCAAACACGCTCGTGCCGCAGACATCGTGTGGGTCAAAGCGATTCTACTCGGCGTCTTCTTGCTGGCGGCCGTTTCTTCGCAGAATGTGGTGCCGGTCCATATCGCCTTTATTCCGATTCTGATCCCGCCGCTATTACACGTCATGGCACAACTACGGCTCGATCGGCGCCTCGTCGCCTGCGTGCTGACCTTTGGCCTAACGGCCTCCTACAAGGTGCTCCCCATTGGTTTCGGCGCCATATTCTTGAACGAGCTCCTGTTCGAGAATCTAGCGGCGAATGGCTCGACCGTGACCGCCGATCAACTTCCATGGGTGATGGCGATCCCCGTTGGCGGCATGTTTGTTGGCTTGCTGGTGGCGATATTTTTCACCTACCGCAAACCGCGCGACTATTCTGTCGACCAAATTCTTACGTTGGAGCCGGAAACGCAAACCTCGAACCCGCGGCATATCGGCGTGGCCATATTGGCGATTGTGGTCGCTTTATCGCTGCAGCTCTATACCGACTCGATCATTGCTGGTTCGTTGGCTGGACTCGTGACTTTCGTTCTCGGCCGCGTCGTTCGTTTCCGTGAAACCGAAGACGTCTTTACCCGTGGTGTACACATGATGGCCATGATCGGTTTCATCATGATCGCCGCGGCTGGTTTTGCCGAAGTCATGAAAGCGACCGAGGGCATCGATTCTCTCGTCAATTCAGTGACCGGGCTCATCGGTGGCAACAAACCGATGGCCGCGGTTTTGATGCTTCTGACAGGGCTAACGGTCACCATGGGCATTGGCTCTTCTTTTTCCACGATTCCCATTATCGCGCCCATTTATGTCCCCATGGCAATGGGATTTGGGTTTTCTCCATTGGCAACGGCAGCACTGGTCGGAACCGCAGCAGCGCTAGGCGATGCCGGCTCCCCTGCCTCCGACTCTACGCTGGGTCCAACTGCTGGCCTTGGCGTTGACGGGCAACACGATCACATCTGGGACAGCGTAGTACCGACCTTTCTTCATTTCAATATTCCGTTGGTCATCTTCGGCACCATTGCGGCGCTGATCCTGTAAGCCTCGCACTGGCCCCACGATATAGAGGGAGGACGAATCATGTTCGGTCGCCGATCCACTCTCCGGTCGAAAGCCGCATTTCTGAGCAGGTTCGCAGGTGCTTTGTTGACGCTACTGCTCGGCGCTTCGGTCCAGTCTGCTCAGGACGTCTTCACGCCCCACGACGTAGCTCGTATTCGGACGGTCACCGCGGTAGCCATCTCGCCCGACGGCACCAGGGTCGCCTATGAGCTGACTGTCCCTCGAAACCCTTTCGATGAAACGGACGGCCCCGCGTGGAGCGAACTTCACGTCGTCGATCGTAACGGCGAAATCCGTCCCTATGTGACGGGGCAATCCAACCTGAGCGCTGTAGCCTGGACACCCGACGGGAAGGGCCTCTCTTTTCTAGCTAAGCGGAAGGATGACGAGCACCTATCGCTCTATCGGATCGAGCTAGACGGCGGTGAGGCCCGGCGCATCGTGAGTCACGCCACTGACATTGTGGAATATGTCTGGTCTCCGGATGGTGCGCGAGTCGCCTACCTTGCTACCCAGGCCGACAACCAGGAGATCAGAGAGCTCGAAGAAAAGGGGTTCGATCAGATCATTTACGAAGAGGACTGGCGACCAGTTCGCATCTGGCTCACCCGTCCTGAGGCCCGGGAGGAAGACGCACGCTTGGTCGAGCACGAGGGCTCAGCCTCGAGCCTCCACTGGAGCCCGGTGGGATCCAAGCTGGCGGTGACGCTCGCGCCCACGTCCCTCATCGACGATCAATACATGCGGCGCAAGCTTCACATCCTCGACGCCGAAGAAGGCACCGTCCTCGCCCGATTCGACAATCCCGGAAAGATCGGAAAGATCGCTTGGAGCACGGACGGCAGGCACGTGGCCGCGGTCTCGGGAGCTGACCCGAACGACCCGTTCGCGGGACGGCTCATGGTCGCCTCGTCGAGGGGGGGTGTGCTCGCCGATATCATGCCGGACTACGACCTCGGGCACGTCAGCGACATCGTCTGGCATGATGCGGAAACGCTCGCTTTCGTCGCGTACGAAGGGGTTCTGAGCTTTTACGGCCGCGTGAGTCTCGACGGCTCAGGCCTCGAGAAAATCGTTCCGCTCGGTGGACCGGTCCTCCGCCGCCTTTCCCTTTCAGAGGACGGCGCGGCCGCCGCCTTCCTCGCCGATAGCCCCAGACATCCGCGAGAGGTCTTTTACATGAAGAGGGGAGATGCCGAGCCCCGACGATTGACGCATAGCAACTCCTGGTTTTCCGGAATGCGGATGGCTCGCCAAGAGGTGGTGCGCTTCAAGGCCCGTGACGGCCTCGAGCTCGAGGGACTCTTGATACGGCCGCTCGACGAAGAGGAAGGCGTCCGCTACCCACTCATCCTCAACGTCCACGGCGGCCCCGACAGCCACTACTCCCACGGTTGGCTAACCTCCTACACTTCACCCGGCCAGATAGCGGCAGCGCGAGGCTTCGCGATCTTCTATCCCAATTACCGCGGGAGCACGGGCCGCGGCGTTCGTTTCTCCAAGCACGGGCACGCGGACGCGGCGGGCAAGGAATTCGACGATCTCGTCGACGCCGTGGATCACCTGATCGGCACGGGGCTGGTCGATGGCGACCGGGTCGGCATCACCGGCAGCTCCTACGGGGGCTACGCGTCTGCCTGGGGAGCTACCTATTACAGCGATCGCTTCGCCGCCGCCGTCATGTCCGCCGGCATCAGCAACGCCATCTCCAAGGTCGGCACCACCGACATTCCTTACGAGATGTTCATGGTGCACCACCGCAAATGGCTTTGGGACGACTGGGAATACTTCATGAAACGCTCGCCCATTTACTACGTGAACCGGGCTCACACGCCGATCCTGATCTTGCACGGCGCAGAGGACCCACGGGTTCACCCCAGCCAGGCCATGGAGCTCTATCGCCATCTCAAGGTCCAGGGGAAGGTGCCGGTTAGGCTCGTTCTCTACCGAGGCGAAGGACACGCATACGACCGAGCCGCTTCACGGCTCGACCGCAGCTCGAGGACGCTCCGCTGGTTGGAGCACTACTTGAAGGGACCTGGAGGCGAACCACCTTCCGTTCGCATCGAATACGAGCGGACGTCCCCGGAAACGGCTCAGGAGCCAGGAATTGCTACCTCCAAATACTGACCGGCCGGAACGTTCGTGAGCACCTGAGTCACGCCGTTGGGCCAGACAATTCGCAGCTCATCCACTACCTGGGCCGTTCCCAAACCAATGTGAACCGGCAAGTCGTCCTGATGAAACGTGCCCACCATCGCTAGAAAGGTATCGCGCCTGAGGGTTCGCTCCTGGGGCGTGCCTTGATGAATCGTTGCGTAGACTTGAGCTCCGATACCGGAGCGGTTGTTTTTGGTGCCTTTGAGGCGAACAAACAACCAACCGTTTCCGTTCGCCGTGGCGTTACTGACAAAGAATCGCTGAGGCTGGCCCGTGCCCGTTGAGGCAAACAGGTCGAGATCGCCGTCGAGGTCGTAGTCCACAAAGGCGCTGTCGTAGCCCTCTTCGGGCCCCGTCCGAAGGCCCTCCTGGGTCGTTACGTGAGTAAACCGAAAGTCGCCATCGTACCGGAAGAGCGTTCGTCCAAGACCCGTTTGATCATGAGCGAAAAGGTCGAGATCGCCATCATTGTCGTAGTCCACCGCTTGCGCGCCGGCTGATAACGTGTCGGACGATTGGTAGGCAATTGAAGGGTCAGGTGCGTCTTCGTCAACACACCCAGTTGCAGTTTGGTCAATACACTCATCACCCTCACCAACCAATTCTGCGAAGTGAAGCTCCTTGAACGTTGTGTCTCCTTCATTCCGCCATATTGCGTTTGGATTCCCTTGGGCCCCTATCAAGTAAAGATCCAAATCGCCGTCGTCGTCGAAATCAGCGAACTGCGTACCGAAAGTACTCGGAAAGAACTGTGTGTCCGTGCGGTCGGTGACGTTAGTAAACCGAAGAACGCCCGTATCGCTGAGCTGGTTTTCGAGGAAGGTATTCGGAATACGGTTCCCAATCAGGCACGTTGAGATATAGAGATCGACGTCCCCGTCTCCGTCATAATCGCCGATGGCCAAACCGTAACCATGGGAGGTTGGATCGCCGAAACCGGTCTCCTCGCCGACCGGACGGAACTGCCCCGGCGCGAATTGCTCGTAGAGCTCATGCGGCTGGTCGAACATGAGGACCAGGAGATCCAGGTCCCCGTCCTGATCGATATCGACCCAAGCGATGTTTTCCTGGTTGTCAGGGTCGTCGAGTCCGGTCTGTGCGCCAAAATTCACGAACCCGGTCCCGCCCTCCATAAGCATGTTTCTGAACAGATCGCCACGGGTGTCGCCGGCGGGTATATGCTCCCGGCCGACGAAAAGGTCGACGTCCCCGTCGCCATCGTAGTCCGCCCAGGCGGAGCTCCTTCCATACTGGTCCAACTGGTCGGCGAGCCCAATTTCGACGGTGACGTCGGTGAAGGTGGCACTGCCCGAACCGATGGTGTTGTTTCGCAACAGTCGCTGTGCCTCGACGGTGCCGTTAATGAAAAGATCGGGGTCGCCATCGTTATCATAGTCGCCGAACGATCCGCTTCGCGCGAACTCGTTTCCAATATTTCCCAGAACCTCGGCCCCGCGCTCTTCGAAGGTCTGGGCGGGGGACAAAGAGGGAGCTCCTAATGCCACGACTGCTAATGTAATGAGAATCTTATGATGGAACTTCAATCGCGACCCTCCGATTAAAACTCGGCAGTGCCATTATAGCTCAGCCCATCTGGACCGCGCAAAAATGGGCAGCGGCGAAACTGTAGTCTGGACTACATTGCTTTCGAGGATACGTCCTCAACCGGGTAGGGGCTGCCGGACTCTCAATACATTCGTGATTTAAGGGGCGCTAGGAATCGTTACTTCCAGATACTGACCGGCCGAAACGTTCGTGAGCACCTGAGTCACGCCGTTGGGCCAGACAATTCGAAGCTTATCCACTACCTGGGCCGCTCCCAAACCAATGTGAACCGGTAGGTCGTCCTGATGAAACGTGCCCACCATCAGAAAGGTATCGCGCCTGAGGGTTCGCTCCTGGGGCGTGCCTTGTTGAATCGTTGCGTAGACTTGAGCTCCGATACCGGAGGGGTTTTTTTCGGTGCCTTTGAGGCGAAGGTACAACCACCCGTTTCCGTTCGTCGAGGCGTTACTGACAAAGAATCGCTGAGGCAGGCCCGCGTCCGTTGAGGCAAACAAGTCGAGATCTCCGTCGAGGTCGTAGTCCACAAAGGCGCTGTCGTAGCCGCCGTCGTCCCCCGTCCGAAGGCCCTCCGGGGTCGCTGCGTGAGTAAACCGCCAGTTGCCATCGTTCCGGTAGAGCATTCGTCCAATGGGACCCTCTTGATCCTGAAAGAGCAGGTCGAGATCGCCATCATTGTCGTAGTCCGCCGCTTGCCCGCCGATTGATGACGTCGTGGACGGTTGGTAGAGAACTACGTCTCTCACAATGTCGTTAACTTCGGCGAACGTTCCGTCTCCCTCATTCCGAAAGAGTTGGTTTGGATTCCCTTGGGCCCCTATCAAGTAAAGATCCAAATCGCCGTCGTCGTCGAAATCAGCGAACTGCGAACCGTAGCTATTCGGAAGGAACTGTGTGCCCGTGCGGTCGGTGACGTCAAGAAACTGAAGAACGCCCGTATCGCTGAGCTGGTTTTCGAAGAAGGTATTCGGAATACGGTTCCCAATCAGGCACGTTGAGATATAGATATCGAGGTCCCGGTCTCCGTCATAATCGCCGATGGCCAAACCGTAACCATGGGAGGTTGGATCGGAGAAACCGGTCTGCTCGCCGATCGAACGGAACTGCCCCGGCGCGAATTGCTCGTAGAGCTCATGCGGCGCGAGTTCCATGAGGACCAGGAGATCCAGGTCCCCGTCCTGATCGATATCGACCCAAGCGAGGTTGTCATGCCAGTCAGGGTCGTCGAGTCCGGTCGGTGCGCTAAAATTCGTGAAACCGGTCCCGCCCTCCATAAGCATGTTTCTGAACAGATCGCCACGGGTGTCCCCATTGCCGGAATGCTCCTGGCCGAGGAAAAGGTCGACGTCCCCGTCGGCATCGTAGTCCGCCCAGGCGGAGCTCCATCCTTGCTGGTCCAAGTTGTCGAGCCCAACTTCGACGGTGACGTCGGTGAAGGTGGCACTGCCCGAACCGATGGTGTTGTTTCGCAACAGTCGCTGTGCCTGGACGCTGCCCTGAATGAAGAGATCGGGGTCGCCATCGTTATCATAGTCGGCGAACGATCCGCTTCGCGCGAACTCGTTGCCAATATTTCCCAGAATCTCGGCCCCGCGCTCTTCGAAGGTCTGGGCGGGGGACAAAGAGGGAACGGCACATAACCCGACCACCAATATAACCAGAGTCTTATGATGGAACTTCAATCGCGACCTTCCGGTTAAACGTTTCCTGGTGCAGGCCCTTTCTTACTTTACCGAATTTAGCACAATGCGAGCGACGCTGAGCGAACGAAGGTCTGTCACCGGTGAAAATTTCAGCGAAACGTTGAGAAAGAGGAGTAAACTGCAACGCCGCAATGATAGAAGGCGTTGTTCGAATCCCGGTGGAGGAGGCAATCATGGTCCAAGCGGTCAGCGCTCGGAATCTCAACTGGACGATCGCACTCGCTGCAATGGCAGTGGCGGTGTCCATCACATCGACGGCTGACGCGGCCGATCCCCTGCTCAGGTTTCCCGACGTGCACGAGGACAGCGTGGTCTTCGTTCACGCTGAGGACATCTGGACCGCGCCAGCTGACGGAGGATTCGCGCGCCGGCTCACCGACGACGAGGGTGAGGAGCGGCACCCCAAGTTCTCGCCCGACGGATCGCTAATCGCCTTCACGGCTGAGATTGGCGGTAACGCCGACGTGTGGATGATGAAGGCCGACGGCTCCGACCTGAAGCGTCTTACTTATCACCCCTCGCCGGACGAGGTCGTGGGCTGGCACCCGACCCGCAACATGGTGATGTTCCGATCGGCCCGTCGCTCCTACTCGCGATTCGACCGTCTCTTCCTGATCAAGCCGGACGGCAGCGGTCTCGAGGAGCTGCCGCTCCACGAGGCCGCGAGAGCTTCGTTCTCGCCCGACGGCACGAAAATCGCGTACAACCGCGTCGCGCGCGAGGACCGTACCTGGAAGCGCTACTACGGCGGCACGGCGCAGGATGTGTGGCTCTACGACTTCACCACCAGCAAGGATCGTCGGCTCACCGCCTACGAGGGTACCGACCGGCTACCCATGTGGATCGGGCGATGCCATCTATTTCGCTTCAGACCGCGACGGGGAGCTCAACATCTGGTCCTATCAGCTGGCCGACGGTTCGATGACCCGGATCACCGATCACACCGACTACGACATCCGTCGGCCGAGCCACGGGGGCGACCGCATCGTCTACGAGGTCGCCGGTACCCTGTGGCAACTCGACGTCTCGAGTGGCGAGACACGACCGATCGGAATCGAGATTCCCACGATGGCCCGCGAGGCCGTGCCCTACCGCAAGGATGTCTCCGGCTTCATCACCGAAATCGGCATCTCGCCCCAAGGCGGCCGCGCGCTGATCGTCGCCCGCGGCGAGATATTCACCGTACCCGTCGAGCATGGACCGACGCGCAACCTGACTCGTACCTCCGGCGTGCGTGAGCGCAACGCCGCCTGGTCGCCGGACGGCGGACACATCGCCTTCTTCTCCGATGCCGACGGCGAGTATCAGCTTCATGTGGGCGACCCTCTAGGGAGGGACGATTCCCTGCAGATCACCTCCCGCGACCGCGGCTACCCCCACACCCCACGCTGGTCGCCCGACGGCAGCAAGATCGCCTTTACCGACGAAACGCTCACCCTGTTCATCGTCGATGTAGCGACCGGGGGAATTGTCACGGTCGACCGCGCCGAGGTGGAACCCATGGACATCGCCCTCGAAGCCAAACCAATCTCGGACCACCACTGGTCGCCCGACTCGCGCTGGCTCGCCTACTCGAAAATTGGCCTCGATCATGTCTCCCACGTCTACCTGTACTCGCTCGAAACCGGAACCACCCATAACGTGTCGCACGGCCTCTTCAATGACTTCGGGCCGGTCTTCACCAGGGACGGCGAGTACCTGGTTTTCGTCTCCAATCGCCGATTCAACCCCACCTTCGGTGACTTCGAGTGGGAGATGGTCTTCAAGGATGTGGCAGGGATCTACGCGTTAACTCTACGCGCAGACGGCCAGCCGCTGCTGCCCCCTCGCTCGGACGAGGTGGCACCGGTGGATGCTGGTGACGATGATTCTCCACGACGTTCCAGCGAGGGTGAGCCGGTGACGCTACGCGTCGATCTCGATGGGATCGCGGCGAGGATCCAGGCACTGCCGCTACCCGCCTCCAACTACCGTGATCTGGCGACCGACGAGCACGCCATCTACTTCCTCGACACCGACGACGGCGACTTCAACCGCTTCGAGTTCCGCCCCATGCCGCCGCGAACCCTCAAGAAATTCGATTTGAAGGATCGCGACACGAGGACCGTCGTCGAGCAGATCGACGAGTACGCCCTCAGCGATGACGGTGAGCACCTGGTGTGGCGGCGCGGTCACACCGTGGGCATCATCGACAGCGGCGCTCTTACCCGCCGTGTCCGCAAGAGGATCGGCGCACGGAGCCGCCCTTCCGAGCGCGGTCCCAAGTCGGATTCCCTCGACCTCGATGGCCTGGTGATGAACCTCGATCCACGCGCTGAGTGGCAGCAGGTCTTCGCCGACGCCGGGCGTTTTCAGCGGGACTTCTACTACGAGCCCGGAATGAACGGTCTCGACTGGGCGGCCATGCGCGAACGTTTCTCGTCGTGGGTCGATCGGGCCACCTGCGCCCAGGACATGCGCTTCATCATCGGCGAGCTGATCGGTGAGCTCGCCACTTCCCATACCACCATTAGCACCGGCGACCGGCGCCGGCGTGCCGAGTCCGTCAACGTGGGTCTCCTGGGGGCGAACTGGTCGGTGGACTCGGCGACGGGCCACTGGATCATCGATAAGATCTACCGCGTGCCTGACTGGTCGCGCGGGATCCACCCACCTCTCGCGGGCCCCGGGCTTGACGTTCTCGAGGGCGACGCCCTGCTGGCGGTCAATGGTCAGCCCGTGTCGGGCAAGCGGTCGGTCCACTCCTCTTTTCAGGGGCTTGCCGGCCAGCAGGTGATCCTCACACTTGGGCGGAGCGATGGCGAGTCCCATGACGAGGTCGTTACTCCGGTCGGGAGCGAGCGATGGCTGCGCTACCTCGACTGGGTGGAGCGCAGCCGCCTTATGGTGGACGAGGCCTCGGGCGGACGAATCGGCTACATCCATCTCCCCGACACTCGCGTCAGGTCGGCCATCGAGTTCCCCAAGTACTACTACGCGCAGAGCCGCAAGCAAGGCCTGCTCATCGACGGCCGTTTCAACGGCGGGGGGCTCGACCCCGATATTTTCCTGCAGCGACTGGCCAAAAAGCCCCTGTCGTACTGGACCCGCCGCTATTCCGAGGACCACGTGACCCCGATCTATGTGTCCCACGCGCACATGGCGCTGGTCATCAACCGTCAGTCGGGCTCGGGCGGCGACGAGTTGGCCCTAGAGTTCCGCCAAAAGGGGATGGGGCCGGTGATCGGTACTCGCACCTGGGGTGGTCTAGTCGGCGTCTCCATGTCCATCGACCTGGTGGACGGCACCCGTCTTGGCGTGCCCGACTACCGTATCTACTCGCTCGAGGGTGAGTGGGTCGTGGAGAACAGGGGCGTGAGCCCGGATATCGAGGTCGAGCTCGACCCGGCGGAGATGGCGCGCGGCCATGATGCCCAGCTGCAAAAGGGGATAGAGGTCATCCTCGAGAGGATCGAGGCCGACCCGCCGACCCCGCCGACCCACCCGCCCTTCCCCAAGCGGAACTGACCTGAGCACTTCAAGCCCTTGCCGCCTCTTCCTGGAAGAACTCCTTCAAGAGTTGAGCGGCCAGAACCTCTTCGCCGTCTTCCATGCAGCGGGTCGACATGAAATCTTCGAACATGACGAGCCGCGGCCGGCCGTTTTTCAGCTTGTCGCGAGCTGCTTCCGGGCTCAATGGGACGACTTGCTCGTCCCAGGCGAGATCGAGCTCCGCGAATCCCCTGGTGTTCATCCTGACCGCCGCGGTAACGCCCTTGACGTCGCTCAGCTCGCTGACAATGTAGCGAGCTTTTCGGGCCCACTCCGCCTCGAGGGCCTCGTAATCGAGCCGCTCGTAGCGGTTCAAAGCCGCGATGAGGCCGATGATCTCCTCCTTGCCGACCTTCATCCCGCGTCCCAGGTGGCTATTGGGTGAGGCCTGCATCAGCGCCGCGTCGATGAGATCCTTCCTGCCGGCGAGAATGCCTGTCGATTGAGGCCCGCGAATCCCCTTTCCCCCGCTGAACACGAGCAGATCCGCTCCCATCTCGCCGTAGCGGGTCAAATTGACGGCGGGAGGAAGCTCGGAAGCGGCATCGATCAGAACCGGAACGCCGGCCCGCTTTCCGATCTCCAGAAATTCGTGGGGCTTCATGACCTCGGGGTCATCGGCTCGCACGTGCTCCTGCCGGGCCAGAACGTGAATCATTGCCGTCTTGTCGTTCACCGCATTCCGGAACTGCTCCCGGGTCTCCACGCCGACGATCGTCATGCCCGCGGCGCGATAGGCGCGGTCATAATCCAGACGGTGCGCGTTCTGGATGAGGCATTCCACCTTCGGCCAGGCTGGGTGCGGTAGCGCTTCCATCTTCTCTTCGTCCGTCCCGGTGAGGCAGGCGGCGGCGCCGAGGATCATCGCGGAGAAGGCGCCGGCCGCGACCATCGCGGACTCGGTATGGACGACCTCGGCGATCCTCTTGCCGGCGGCCCGGTTGAGCTCATGCATGTCCACGAAGTACCGGTTGGCTTCCGCGATGGCTTCAATGACCTCGGCCGGCATGCGAGAGCCTCCCATAGAGGTATGGTTGTCGTGACAGGGCACATGGGGATGGACCCCCAGGAGCCGCGTGTAGATGTTGTCGCCGTTCAGTCGATCCACGAGCGGGGCCAAGTTGGTTGGCACAGCAGGTCGGTCGGACGGACGCGAACAGGCGCCAAATAGTCCTCCCATGAGCCCGGCGCCGAAGAACTGCCGTCGACTCCACTTCATGCTGGACGGCTTCGATAACCGTAGCCTTCGATCTTTCATCTTGACCTCCAACGGATTCCGTATTCGCGCTCGAGCGGCGGGACAAACGGGACCACCCCGGGCCAGAGCGGGATGTAAGCTTACTGAGATTCGAGGCCCCTTCTCTTCAGCAAAGGCTCAATGCTGGGCTCAGCCCCCCTGAAGCGTTTATAAAGGGTCATCGGATCTTCCGTGCCGCCTCTTTCGAGAACGTTCTTCCTGAATGACTGTGCTGTTGCTTGGTCAAAGATGCCTCTCTCCTTGAATACTTCGAAGGCGTGGGCATCGAGAACCTCGGTCCATATGTAGCTGTAAAATTCCGAGGAGTGTCCGTGGTTGAAGATATGTTCGAAATGGGTGCTTCTGTATCTGACTCCAATCTCAGGAATAAGACCGATCTTGTTGAGTGATTCGGTCTCAAACTTCTCTAAATCCAGTTCTTGGGGTTTGGTGAGTGTGTGCAGGTCGAGGTCCAGGAACGCAGCCGACAGGTATCCAACCGTCGCAGAGCCCTGGTTGAAGTGAGTTGCTTTTTCCAGTTTATCAATCAGTTCCCGAGGAATAACTTCACCAGTTTCATAGTGTTTTGCGTAAATCTCGAGGACTTCCGGTTCGAAGGCCCAGTTCTCCATCATCTGCGAAAGGAATTCCGCGAAATCTCCGGCAACCCCAGTTCCCGAGAAGCTGGAATACGTACAGTTGGAAAGCAACCCGTGAAGTGCATGCCCCAATTCGTGAAACAAACTCGATACGCCTCCCGAGCTGATGAGTGCTGGCATGTCGCCGGTTGGTTGCGACAGGTTTAAGACATTCAGTACGACCGGAAGAACGTCCTTGCCGCCCCGCCTCGATTGTTTTCTGAAGCTCGTCATCCAGCCCCCGCCTTTTTTGCTGGCTCTTGGGAAATAGTCCGTATAAAAGATACCGAGAGGCGAGCCGTCGGCTTCGGTGACCTCAAACACCCTCACATCTTCGTGATAGCGGGGAATGTCGGTTCTTTCGACGAACTGAATGCCGTAGAGTCTATTCGCGACCGCAAAAGCGCCGTCCACGACATTTTCCAACTTGAAGTAGGGCCTTAGTACTTCGTCATCCAGGTCGTACTTGGCTTTTTTTTGCTTTTCTGCGTAGTACCTCCAGTCCCAGGGTTGCAGCCTGAAAGACTCGCCCTCTTTTTCGATCATCTCCTGAAGCTCGGTGGCCTCTTTTTTGGCCAACTTCAAAGCCGGTTGCCAAAGCTGGTCGAGAAATTCGTAAACAGTCTCCGGGTTTTTGACCATATTGTTTTCGAGCACGAAATGGGAATGGGTTTTGTAGCCGGAGAGATTTGCCCGTTCCGCGCGAAGAGATGCTATTCGAGACACGACAGCTTTGTTGTCCAGGTCATCGTTGTTATTGCAGCGGTTGATGTAAGCGTTCAAGAATTTTTCCCTGAGGGGACGTTTTTCGGAATAACGGAGGAAACGAAACACATCATTTCGAGTGAATACCCACTTGCCTTCGTGTCCCCGTTCTCTTGCAACTTGCGCGGCTCTGTCGATAGCCACTTCCGGCAGGCCGGCGAGATCTTCTTCCTCTTCGATGACGAGTTCGAGCCGATTGTTTGCTTTCAAGACATTGTCGCCAAACTCGAGTAGGAGCAGAGACAGCTCCTGGTTGATGTCACTCATCCGGGCTTTCTTCTCCGCGTCGAGTTTTGCTCCGCCCCTCACAAAATCTTTGTAGTATTTCTCCAGGAGCGCGTTTTGCTCCAGCGTCAAGTCCAATTCATCTTTCTGGCCATAAACTGCTTCGATTCTCTCGAACAGTTTTTCATTCAACGTGATGTCGCTCCGGTGCTTGGATGCCAGGGGAGAGACTTGTTTTGCTATTGCCTGCCTATTGGCATTCGCTACGGTCGAGTTGAGAACCGAAAGGACACTGCCGACGGTTTCCAGCAAAACCCCACTATGCTCCAAGGCCTCGATTGTGTTTTCGAAAGTCGGGGCCTCGAGGGTGTTGACAATCGCTTCGATCTCCTTTTCCTGCTCTTGAATGGCTCGTTGAAAAGCCGGCAGATAATGTTCGTCCTTTATTTTTTCGAACGGCGGTACATTAAAAGGAGTATCGAACTCTGAAAAGAACGGATTCGACTCGGTTTCTTTTTGGCCGGTGTGGTTCGTGCAGGACAAAAGCATCAAAGTCAGAGAAAGCGAAATAGTAAGTGGCTTCTTCATTTTCATTTCCTTCTGTCGATCTTTGAAAGCGGTCTACTCCGTGAGAAGGCCCGCCCAATCCAGGAGAGCGGTGAGGGCCGCGAGCAGGGGAATGAGCATGGCGGTTCGCATGAGAAACAGGGCGAGGAGCTCGCGGGCACGGACGGGGACCGCGCGGAACATGTCGATCATCATGGGTGCCACCGCGGAGAAGAAGATGAGCTGGGAGATGGAGAGCGTGGCAATGAAGAAACGGGCCGGCAGGTCGGCCTCTTGAGTCAGGAGGGCGGGGATGTACATTTCCGCCACCCCGACGAGGGTGGCGGGAGCGAGGATCTCGGAATCGGGGAGGCCGAGTGCATCCAGCACGGGCACGAGGGGTTGCCCCAGGATGCGGAAGATCGGTGTCTCCTTGGCGAGTAGGAGTGCCGCCGTGCCGACGGCGAGGATGCTTCCCAGGATGGTCGAAGCGAGCACGAGCCCGTCCGTGAACCCCTCGCGCAACATGCCGAGAAGGCGTGGCGCCTGGTTCGCCTGACGGATGGCAGCTTCCCAGGCCGTCCTCAGTAGCCCCCCTCCGTCCTCTTGGGCGGTTGGCTCGGGTCGCGGGGGGGCCAGGTATTCCTCGGACTTTCCCGCGATGGGCCAGGTCCGTGCGAGAATGGCGGTCAGCAGGTAGACGGCAAGGAAATAGGTGAGGAAGATGAGTGGGAAGAGGTGGAGGATCGCCAGGGTCTGGGCTACCAAGGCGACGAACCCGATGCTCACCGTGGAGAAACAAGTCACGATGGTATAGGCCTCGCGGCGATTGTAGTAACCATCCTCCATGAGCTTCCGGGTCAAATAGAGGCCTACCGAGTAGCTACCGACCCAGGAGGTGAGACTATCCAGAGCCGACCGGCCGGGTAGTCGGAAGAGCGGCCGCATCACGGGGCGCATGAGGGTGCCGATGAACTCGAGAAGGCCGTAGCGGACGAGCAGTACGAGGAGGGTCGCACCGAGAGGAACGATGACCGCGACGGAAAGGGCCAGTTTGTTCCAAATGAGGTCGGCCACACCCTCCTGAAGGAGCACCGCGGGACCGATGCGGAAGAAGTAGAGGATGGCGAGCGCAACCCCGGCGACGCGAAGGAGGATCAAGGGCGTCGACGTCCGGAAGCCCTCGAGGAGCTTCGGTATCGTGGGACGCCACCGGACAACCACCGTCGCCACGGCACCGACAACGGTGAGGGCCAGGCAGTAGACGGCCACTTCGGTAGGCATTTGCCTGAGGAGCCACCGAACCGCCAAATCGAACGGAACCGTCACGCGCCCTTGAACCGACACGGGGAGCGCGAAAAAGGCGAGGCCCAAAGCCGAGGGGAAGAGAAAACGGACGACGCTCACGAATCCTCGGGGTCCCACAGAGCTACTCCAACCCGATGTATTTGAATTGGCTAAAAGAGGCCCTTTTTACTTTTCTGGTAGAGCGGTCGTCTGCTCGAGCCGCAAAGAGTCGGATCGTGTGATCGCTGGATCTGATACCGTTCTGAAACGTCGTCCAATGTTCTCCATCTTCACTAGAGTAGAAGGAGAGGTCTCCGCGGTCGTTTCTTATTTTCAAGTAAACACTACCTTTGGTCTTTAACGGCACATCGGTGCTGCGACCGCCCCAGGCTACGGAGCGCATGGCATGATAGACAGAGGACCTGTCCCCTTTGGTGTAGCTTACTATTTCTCCGTCCGTCTTGAGTCCTTCGTGGTTGCCAAATGTCAAACCTGCCAAGACTCCTTCCGGGCATTCGATCTTTACCGTTGCTTCGAAACTCTTGTAGGTAGCCACGGCTGATATATAGCTCGCATTCTTGCTGTTCTCTCCTCTGGCTTCCAGCAAGAGCTCACCGTTGCGGATTAGAACTCGTTCTTTTTCACTTGGTACCCATTGAATGCCCAGTTCATCTGACGAGAAGTCATCCGATATAGGCATGCCGTGACCTGCGGTGTCACCTTCCCGCATCGGGGTGGTGTCCGGCGACGCCAGCCCGATGTATTTGAATTGGCTAAAAGAGGCCCTTTTTACTTTTCTGGTAGAGCGGTCGTCTGCTCGAGCCGCGAAGAGTCGGATCGTGTGATCGCTGGATCTGCCGCCGTTCTGAAACGTCGTCCAATGTTCTCCATCATCACTAGAGGAGAAGGAGATGTCTCCGCGGTC
Source organism: Candidatus Marinacidobacterales bacterium (assembly GCA_965247365.1). Classification (GTDB taxonomy): domain Bacteria; phylum Acidobacteriota; class Vicinamibacteria; order Marinacidobacterales; family SMYC01; genus CBDFHB01. The sequence continues at coordinate 3,962,856 of CBDFHB010000002.1, read as the reverse complement.
GTTTCTTACTTTCAAGTAAACACTACCTTTGGTCTTCAACGGCACATCGGTGCTGCGACCGCCCCAGGCTACGGAGCGCATGGCATAAGAGGCGGAGGACATGTCCCCTTTGGTGTAGCCAACTATTTTTCCGTCCGTCTTGAGTCCTTCATGGTTGCCAAACGTCAAACCTGCCATGACGCCTTCCGGGCATTCGATCTTTACCGTGGCTTCGAAACTCTCGTTGGTAGCCACGACCCATATCGAGCTCGCATTCTTGCTGTTCTCTCCTCTGGCTTCCAGCAAGAGCTCACCGTTGCGGATTAGAACTCGTTCTTTTTCAGTTGGATTGTATACCCATTGAATGCCCAGCTCATCCGACGAGAAGTCATCCGATAAAGGCATACCGTGCCCGACGTTTTCTCCTTTGGGCATCGGGATGGTATCCCAGGATTTCAACTCGTCTTTAATCACCGGCCATCCATCCGAAGTCCACGCAACAGGCATCAACAACGTTTGCCTGCCCAAGCCGCCGCCCTCGCCACTCGTGGCATGATAAACGGTCCACCATGATCCGTCTGCTGCCTCGAGGACGGTTGCATGACCCTGGCGCCACCACTTTTCTGATGCGGAATAGGTATGCACCAAGGGGTTGTGGGGTGAATCCGTCCATGGCCCTGTCGGCGACGCAGACCGAGCGACGACCGCCATGTGAGCCGTTGAGGGTCCACCCGTTCCGCCCATTGCAGTTACCAAATAGTAGAAGCCGCTCTTGAAAAATAGTTTGGGACTCTCCAAACCTTTGGCTTCCACGATCCAATCTTTGGGATATTCCCAGCCGTCGTATACCAGTTCCGGAGGAGCCGTTACTCTCAATCCATCGTCGGAAAGCGGCATCGCGAAACCAACATCGGTATGAAGATAGTTCTTACCTTCTGGCGTTTGAATGAATCCGGGGTCATTGCCAACGTAGAGATCATCCTCGATAGGGTCTCTATCGACTCTGATGGGCTCGCTCCATGGCCCTTCCGGCTTCTCCGCTGTGATCACGAAATTAGCCCGGTTCGGTGGGTAACGTTCTTCTGCCTTGCCCGGCCAGGACCCAGCCGGCATATAGCTATGGAACTTTCCGTTGAAGTACGCCAGGTCGGTGGCCAGGATACCGTCCAGGTCATCGAGAGTATGCCTGATGATGGGTCTCCAGTTGACCAGATCGCGGGAATGCCACAACATGATGCCAATTCGGCGGGTAAAGGCCATGTAGTAGTCTTCCCCGACTCTGACGATGGTCGGGTCGGCGTAATCACCCGCCATGATGGGGTTTTGGTAATATCCATTGCCGAGATCTGCAATGGGCTGGTTTTCCGCCTTGACCCGTTCAGCTCGCTTCTTTGCTTCGTCCGTCAGTGTTTGAGAATTCAAACTCCCAACCAAGACAAGTATGGATAGGGTTGAAACAACGACGTTCTTCATTTTCGCACTCCATTGCGGGCGAAAGACGCCCGTCATTCGTCTCCGTCGGCTTCCGATCGTTTTTTTAGTTTCGCAGGGGGCGGTTCGAGATTTCTTCTGATGCGCCGGTCGCGGTCACGGCCGCTTCAGCAAATTCCTCCAGCTCGTAAACCTCTCCGTTCTCAATCACCGTCCGGACTCGCCGGGCGTTCCGGACGAAATCGGGAATGTTAGTCGGGATGGTCTCCGACAGGCAAGTCGCACCACTAGTGGACTGTAACAGCTGAACGTTTAGTGGTTTTGATTCGTCGTGACGGATCGTTGTAGGTCCACTTCACGGGCTTGGGAGCCTCGTTGTACTTGCGTATGTAGCGCATGATCTTGCGAGTCAAGTCCTGGGTTGAGGTGAACACGCCTCGATGTATCAGGTCCCGCTCGATCTTGGAGAACCAGAGTTCGACCTTGTTCAGCCAGGAGGAATAAGTGGGCGTGAAGTGCAAATGGACCTTCGGATTGGCTTCGAGGAACTCAGCGACCTTGGCGGTTTTATGAGCGGACAGATTGTCGAGGATGACGTGGATTTCGCGCTTTCGCTTGTGGCTCGTAACCAGCTGCTCCAAAAAGGCGACAAACTCCTGGCTGGTATGGCGGCGGACAGTCTTGCCGAGGACCTCGCCCGTCTTCGTGTCGAAGGCGGCGTAGAGAGAAAGCGTTCCATGCCGGACGTACTCGAAACCGTGTCGCTCGGCCCGTCCGGGAGACAATGGCAAGATCGGGTCCCGCCGATCCAGGGCTTGGATCGCCGTTTTCTCATCAATACAAAACACCGCAGCGTGCTGAGGCGGATTCATATAGAGACCGATGATCTCCGCTGCCTTCTTCTCAAAACCCGGGTCGTCGGACGCTTTGTAATGCTCAATTCGGTGTGGTTGGAGACCATGCTTTTTCCAAGTGCGAGCCACCATCATGTGATGGACTCCCAGCTTCTTCGCCAGCCGCCGTGTGCTCCAGTGAGTAGAGCCGTCCGTGGGCTTCTTCTGCGTCCAGGACAGAATCCGTGCTTCCATCCGAGGCGTGAGTACTTGAACCGGACGTCCCTCGTGACGCGCGTACAGACCTGCCAGACGCTCCTCCAAGAATCGACGTTTCCACTTGCTGACAAAAGGCGCCGTGCAATCCACCGTCCGCTGAACCTCCGAGTAGCTCGCACCCTCGGCCAACAACAGCAACACCCGAGAAACACGCGCATCGTCAGCGCGGCCGCTTCGGCTCGACGCTCGTTTGCTGAGTTCCAGACGTTCCGCCCGAGTCAATACAACGCTGCTTCTCTCCTGCATGGGAGAGATAGTATCACTAAACGCTTATCTGTTACAGTCCACTAGGTGTATTTCGTAGAGGCCAAGCTCCTCCTCGGTGGCCGCTGGTACAGGAGGACAGTGAGTCGACGGGATCGGGGACGCCCGCGACGCTTGACGGAACCGGATTTCGTTGAATCGACCGTTCGAACCGCGGTACGATGGCCGGCCAAGTCGACCATGGAAACCTCACTGCACGACGTCCTTCTGGTCGGCGGCGGCGGTGCTGGGTTGAGAGCCGCCATCGCCGTCGCCGAGACCGCCCCAGAGCTGAGTATTGCCGTCGCCTCCAAGGTCTATCCCATGCGCAGCCACACCGTGTCGGCCGAAGGCGGCGCGGCCGCGGTGATCAAGTCTGACGACAGCCTGGTCGCCCACGCCTACGACACGATCAGTGGTGGCGACTGGATGTGCGATCAGGACGCGGTCGAAGCCTTCGTCAAGGAGGCCCCGGAGGAGATGCTCCAGCTGGAGCACTGGGGCTGCCCGTGGAGTCGTGAGCCGGACGGACACATCGCGGTCCGGCCTTTCGGAGGCATGAAGATCGAGCGCACGTGGTACGCGGCCGACAAGACCGGCTTCCACATGCTGCACACGCTGTATCAGACCTGTCTCAAGTACACCTCGATCAAGATGTACGACGAGTGGTTCGTGACCAGGCTGCTCGTCGACGAGGGGCGTTGCCAGGGCGTGGTGGCCATCCAGCTCGCCACCGGGAAGATCTGCGCCATCCTGGCCAAGGTGGTCATCCTGTGCACCGGCGGGTGCGGCAAGGTCTTTCCCTTTACGACCAACGCGAACATCAAGACGGGCGACGGCATGGCGCTGGCCTTTCGCGCCGGCGCACCGCTCAAGGACATGGAGTTCGTCCAGTACCACCCCACCGGTCTGCCCTTCACCGGGATCCTGATCACGGAGGCCGCCCGCGCCGAGGGTGGCTGGCTGATCAACAAGGATGGCTACCGCTACCTCCAGGACTACGATCTGGGTCGGCCGGAGCAAAAGCCAGTCAAGCGCTCGATGGAGCTGGGCCCCCGCGACCGTCTGTCCCAGGCCTTCGTCAAGGAGACGGAGAAGGGACGCACCGTCGAGACACCTTATGGTCACGTCGTTTACCTGGACATCCGGCATGTCGGCGAGAAGCTCATCGACACCCGGCTCCCCTTCGTGCGCGAGCTGTGTCTCAAGTACGAGAAACTGGATCCTGTGAAGGAGCTCATCCCGGTGCGGCCGGTGATCCACTACATGATGGGAGGAGTGCACACCGACATCGAGGGCGCCACACCGCTTCCGGGGCTCTATGCAGCAGGGGAGGTGGCCTGCGTGAGCATCAACGGAGCCAACCGGCTGGGCTCCAACTCGCTGACCGAGCTTTTGGTCTTCGGGGCGCGGGCCGGCAAGGGCGCGGCGCGTTTCGCCGCTGAGCAATCGGACCCGACCCGGGGCGTGATGGCACAGGCTCACGACGAGGAGAGTCGCCTGAATCGTGAGTTCCTGCAAAAGAGCGGTGGGAGGGAACGAATCTCCACGCTGAGAACCGAGATGCAGCAGGCGTTGGAAGCCGGCGCCGGCATCTACCGCGACGGGAGCGGACTCCAGGCGGCGGCGGACAAGATCCAGGAGCTGAGGGAGAGGTTCCGCGACGTGGCCCTTGACGATCGAAGTCGCACGTTCAACACGGAGCTCGTGGCCTGCCTCGAGCTGTCCAACATGCTGGACCTGGCCGCCGCGATCGTTCAGTCCGCATTGAACCGGACGGAATCGCGGGGTGCCCATCAGCGTAGGGACCACCCCGAGCGAGACGACGAAGGGTTCCTAGCGCACTCGCTCGCGCACTGGAGCGACGATGGCCCGCCGCGCATCGAGTACCTGCCCGTGACCATCACGCGCTGGCCTCCGGGCGAGCGCGTTTACGGAAGGTGACGGAATGACCGAATCGATCACGTTACAGATCCGGCGCTATCGACCCGAAGAAGAAGAGAAGCCGGTCTGGCAGAGCTTCGAGGTTCCCCGTCGCGACGAATGGATGGTGCTCGACGGGCTCAACTACATCAAGGACGAGCTGGACGGCAGCCTGTCTCACCGCTGGGCTTGCCGCATGGGCGTCTGCGGTAGCTGCGGAATGGTCGTCAACGGGGAGCCGGTGCTGACCTGCGCGACCTATCTCTCGGGGTTGGGGCCCGGCCCGGTTCGCGTCGAGCCGCTCGAGGGCTTTCCCGTCATCCGCGACCTCGTCAGCGACATCCAGGATTTCGTCGACAAGCTGCAGAGCATCAAACCGTGGATCATCCGTGAGCATGAGAAGCCGCTGTCCGAGGGCGAGTACCTGCAGACACCCGAGGAACTGGCAGAGTACAAGCAGTACAGCATGTGCATCAACTGCATGCTCTGCTACTCGGCCTGCCCGATCTACGCGCTCGAGCCGGACTTCATCGGCCCCGCAGCCATCGCCCTGGCCCAGCGTTACAACCTGGATTCGCGCGACCAGGGAGCCGAGGAGCGAACGGACGTGCTTTCGCAGCACGAGGGCATCTGGTGCTGCACCTTCGTCGGCGAATGCTCCGAAGTCTGCCCGAAGCACGTCGATCCGGCCGGCGCCATCCAGCGCTACAAAGTGAAGGCCACGGCCGACTGGTTCAAGTCCTGGCTGATGCCGTGGAAGACGCGGTGAAGCCCTCGGAGCTGGTCGCCAGCAAGGCGAAGAACCCAAGTTACGTGCTCTACCACCCCAAGTGGTACCGCAAGCGATACCCGATCTTCTGGTGGCTGAAGAAGCTCCCTTACGGCAAGTTCATCACGCGCGAGCTGACCAGCCTCGCCGTCGGCTACGCGGCGGTGCTGCTCATGCTGCAGGTTTGGGTGCTGTCCAGAGGTCCGGGATCGTACGAGCGCTTCCAGGAGATCCTCGCGTCAACTCCGCTACTGATCCTTCACGGCGTCGTCCTTTTGGCTCTGCTGTTCCACTCGATCACTTGGTTCAACCTGGCGCCCAAGGCTCTGGTGCTTCACCTAGGCCGGAAGCGTCTGCCCGACGCGGCCGTGCTTGCGGGGCACTACGCCGCGTGGTTGGTCGCCACGGCGCTGGTCGTCTGGTATCTGGTTGGGACCTGATGGCCGAGCGTTCCAAGGAGCCGTTCGTCTGGGCCATGTTCAGCGGTGGCGGCATGTTAGCTGCGTTGTTCATGCCGGGACTGGTGGTGCTACTTTGGTTCGCGCCGTCGCTGGGATGGGTTGAGGCGCCGTCATACGAAGAGCTGTCGAGCACGATCGGTCACCCCGTCGCGAGGCTTTTGATGTTCGGATTCATCACGCTCTCGCTGTTCCACTGGGCGCATCGTTTCCGGTTCACGCTCTACGACGGGCTGCAGCTGAGTCATCTGTTCGGACTGATCGCCACGGTTTCCTACGGGTTTGCGACCGTCCTGTCGATTCTTGCCGCCTATCTGCTCTGGACCTTTCCCTGAGTGGAGCCGTTTCTGCTGGGATCGGTTTCGAACAGAACGACCCCCTTCACGAACGAGAGGCGCCCTGCGTTGTCTGTCAACGTATGCGGATCCACCTCAGCTCGTCTCAAAGAATCCATCGTGGTATAGTGCCGCCTCGTATTCCGTCTGGAGGTATTTCGATGCACCGACGAAGGCTTGACGCCCTGGTGCCCCTGGCAGTGGTGTCATTTCTCTGGGCCGTGACGCTCGCACCGGCGCGAGCACAGCCGCCGTCACCCGACGCTACGACGAGCGAGTCCTCGGAAGCGGCAGTCGTCGCGGAGGACAAGCTCTCCACCACGTCCCACAGCGTGCGTATCGACGGCACCGTAGTTCCCTACACAGCGACGGCAGGCACGCTCGTTCTGCGCCACCCGGACGGCAAGCCGAGAGCGAACGTCTTCTTCACCGCCTACGTTCGCGATGGCCAGACGGACCTGGGCTCACGGCCGATCACCTTCTTTTACAACGGCGGCCCGGGATCGGCCAGCATCTGGCTCCATATGGGGGCGCTCGGGCCACGGCGAGTGCCGATGGCGAGCGAAGGTTTCCAGCCGGCGCCGCCCTACCGTCTGGTGGACAACGAAGACTCGCTGCTCGATGTCACGGATCTGGTGGCGATTGACCCCGTCGCGAGCGGCTTCACCCGGGCGGCCGAGGGCGAGGATTTAAAACAATTCTACGGCGTCACCCAGGACATTAAGTTCTTCTCTGAGTTCATACAGCTCTACATCACCCGGTTCGACCGCTGGACGTCACCGAAGTATCTTCTCGGTGAGAGCTACGGAACGGTGCGATCCGCAGGAGTCGCCGCCGATCTGCAACAGCGCCTAAAAATCGAGCTCAATGGCATCGTCCTGGTGTCCTCGGTCCTCGACTTCATGACGCTCAGGGAGGCACCCGCCAATGACATGCATTACGTCTTCTTCCTGCCCACCTATACAGCGACGGCCTGGTATCACAAGAGGCTGCCGGCAGACCTGCAGGGCGACTTCGAAGAGACTATTCAAAAAGCCCGTGATTTCGCATTCGGCGAATACCTGCTCGCGCTAACCAAGGGAAATCGGCTGAGCCGCGAGGAGAACGAGGCCATGGCGGAGAAGGTGGCGCGCTTCACCGGCCTGTCGGCTGAGTACGTCGGCCGGGCTAACCTGAGGGTCAACGCCCGACGGTTCCGCAAGGAGCTGCTGCGCGATCGACGCTTGATGGTCGGGCGTCTCGACAGCCGGTTCACTGGCATCGACGCGGACGCGGCCGGCGAGGAGCAAGAGTTCGATCCCTCGGACACAGCAGTAGGTGGCGCCTTCACCGCGATGTTCAACGACTACGTGCGACGCGAGCTGAAGTGGGAGACGGACCTTCAATACCGCTCGTATGACTTCGGGCACGGTTGGGAATACCCTCAGGGCCGCTACCTCAATCTTACCGATTCCCTCCGCTATGTGATGGCGCGCAATCCCTTCCTGCGCGTGTTCGTCGCGAACGGCTACTACGATGTGGCAACGGTATTCGCCGCCACGGAGTGGACGTTCGATCACCTTGGGTTTGAGCCAACGTTTCGCGAGCGGGTGAGCATGGGCTACTACCAGGCCGGGCACATGATGTACATACGTCCGGACGTTCTTCGGCAGTTCAAGCGCGACGTGGCTGCGTTTATCCAAGCCTCGAACGGGTCGGCGATCGAGGCGACGGAGGATCCGTAGCATCGCTGCCCTTCTGGCGCCCGATCCGGCGCCGCGGATTTGTGGATAAGGAGAGATTCCCATGAGCTTACCGGACCGCCGTAGCTTCCTCAGAACGACCGCTGCCGGGCTGGCCGCGCTCCCGACCGTAGGCGGAATGGCGGCCTCCGCTCCCGCCGAGGATCCGCTCGGGGTGCGCGCCGACTTTCCCGTCACCCGGAACAACACGTTTCTCAATACGGCCTGGATTGGCCCAATGTCGACGGTGGTGAGAGACGTCGCCGTCGACTACGCCGAAGAAAAGTTGCTCTGGGCGGATAGCCGTCGACGATTGGAGAAGAAAGAGATGGCGCGCGCCAGCTTTGCTGAGCTCTTCGGCGCCAAGCCGGAGGAGGTGGCTTTTCTCTATTCGACGAGCGACGGAGAGAATGTCATCACCCACGGCCTCGATCTTCAAGCCGGCGACAACGTCGTCGTGGACGAGCTCCACTTTTCTACAACCTTCGTCCTCTACCGGCAGCTCGAAAAGGAAAAGGGCATCGAGCTCCGCATCGTTCCCCAGAAGGAGGGCCGGACGCGGATCGAAGATTTCGAAGCGCGCATCGACGAGAGGACCCGGCTCGTTTCCGTGGCCTGGGTGTCGAACCGCAACGGCTATCGACAGGATCTCCGCGCCCTGGCGGAACTCGCTCACGCCAAAGGTACCCTCCTTTACACGGACGCCGTCCAGGCCCTCGGCCACTTCCCCACCAACCTCACCGAGCAGGGCGTGGACTTTCTCACCACCGGGGCCTTCAAGTGGCTTTTCGCAAACTTCGGCGTGGCACCGCTCTTCATCCGCGAGGAGCACCTCGATCGCATTCGGCCCGACCGCTACGGCCACTCCCAGGTCGAGGAGTCGCTCCCCGATCACCATTTCCGCCTGCGGACCTCGGCGCAGAAGTACGAGTACGCCTCGCTCGCCTACGGCGCGGTCGCCCAGCTCGACGCCGCCCTCGGCTACTTGAAGAAGGTCGGTCTTTCCAGAATTGAAGAGCACACCGTGGCGCTGGCCCGAGAGCTCCGGGAGGGCCTCACCAGGTTGGGACTCGAGATCTGGACGCCTGAAAGCAACCGGTCATCCATCATGAGCTTCGTTCATGGAAAAGACCCCGAGCCTCTGAGGCGTCTTCTGAAGGAAGAGGCCATCGTGGTCACCTTCCGAGAGAAGAATGCTTCCGTAATACGTGTGAGCCTCTCCATGTTCAACAACGCCGGCGACATCCAGCGATTGCTGAAGGTGCTCGAAAACGCCGCTTGACTGGCGTTCATCCGTTCGCCGAACCCGTCGTCTGCGCCTGTGCGTTAGATAAACGGTTCCGTGTCGTGGCTACAAACTTCGCTTGACAGCTAGGTGCCTCCTGGCAGCGGTTGATCAACCGGGCGATGGAACGAGTAACCCTTTCACCGGACGGACCGGAAGTTTCGCGCATTGCGTGGGGCGCCTGGCGCCTCGACTCCGACCCGGCGCTCTCCGCCAGCTCGGCGGAAGGCATTCGAGCCCTTCGTCAGATCATCGACACTTGCCTCGAAGGGGGTATAACCACCGTGGACCACGCCGACGTCTACGGCGGCTATCGCTGCGAGGAGATCTTCGGCAACGCCCTTCGGGAAGCGCTGGAGCTCCGCGAGCGCATCGAGGTCGTCACCAAGTGCGGCATTCGCCTCAAGGTCGAGGCTCAGCCCGACGTACGCGTCAAACACTACGACACCTCGGCCGAGCAAAGCGGCATCCAGGGTCCGGCGTGGACCAGATCGCCCTGGCCTGGCTGCTACGACATTCCAGCGGCATGATCCCGGTCATCGGCACCGGCAAGCCTGGCCGGGCGGTTTCGGCGGTCGGTGCGCTCGATCTCGACCTGGATCGTCAGAGCTGGTTCGAGATCTACGAAGCTGCGCTCGGTCGTGGGGTCCCGTGATTGCTTGTCCGAGAAAATTGTATTTATCTCGACAAGCATGGTAGATTGCGCCGGTATTTGGGCCGCCTCAGCGCCCTCAGCCGGCATCGACCAAGGAACCCATCGTTCTGTGGGCAACCGCGAGGCTGTGAAACAAGAAAAAAGTCACAAACAATAAAAACGTCGAAAGGGCTCATAGCGAGCCGGTAAAGTGAGCGCCCATTTGAGAATGGGCCGGAAAAGGCCCGAGCGGGGCCAGCGAGGTTAATAAAATGAGAAAGATTGGCCTAAGAGCCCTCTTGATTCTGTTGGTCTCCACGGGTCTCGTTTCTACATTCTTGACAACGAGCGCTTGCGCTCCGCGGGATGACAATCCAAGGCAGAAGCTACTCCTGGACGAGGGATGGCGATTCTACCGGGGGAGAGCAGAGGGATTCACCCCCTTGCCCCAGGGAAAGGCCATCGACAAGTGGCGCTTCAAGACGAGCGAGAAGGGCGAGGACGAGGCGATGGCGGCGCCGGGGCTCGATATCTCCGGTTGGCAGGAGACGGAGCCGGGTAGCGACGTGTTCGAGGGCAAGCAAGGTTTTGCCTGGTTCCGTACGGAGCTCGGAGACTTGCCGCCGGGACCGACCGGAAGGCCTCGGATCTATTTTCAATCGGTGGACGACAACGCGACCGTCTACGTTAACGGAGAGTTAGCCTACTACCGTGAGGGCGGGGACTTCCCGTTCGAGATCAATCTGAACTACACCTGGGAAGATGGCGGGCGGAACGAGATGGCGGTGCTGGTGGAAAACGTCGAGGGGCGCGGCGGCATCGACGGTGTGGTGCTGTACAACCGGCCGGCCCTGTGGCAAGACGACCCGAAGATGCGGTCGGTGAAGACGGCGGCCGTCGACTTCGACGACAGCGGATGGGAAGAGGTCCGCGTTCCCCACGACTTCGTGTTGGGGGGCGAGTTCGACGCCATGGGGGCGGACAAGCCCCAAGGCATAAGGGAAGGCGAGCTCTGGTACGACAGGGACCATGGTTTCAAGCCCAAGGGCGTCGGCTGGTACCGCCGCGGCTTCGAGCTCCCGGCCGCGGACGAGGGTAAGCGGATCTGGCTAGAGTTCGACGGGGTCTATAGGAACAGCGACGTCTGGGTAAACGGTCAATGGCTCGGTCACCACTGGAGCGGCTACACGGGCTTTTATTACGACATCACCGACGCGGCGAACTTCGGCGGGGAGAATGTGGTGACGGTGCGCGCCGACGCGGACTGGGACGAGGGCTGGTGGTACGAGGGCGGCGGCATCTACCGCCACGCTTGGCTAACCAAGCTCGACCCCCTGCACGTCGGTCACTGGGGAACTTTCGTCACCACGCCGGAGGTCACCAGCGAGCTGGCGGAGGTCAACATCCAGACGACCGTCGTCAACGATAGCGCGGAGTCGATGGAGTGCACGCTCACGAGCGCGGTTACCGACACGGATGGGAACACGGTGGCGACGGCCGACGTGACGCAGAGTATCCCGGCGGGTCAGGAGTACGAGTTCAACCAGGACGTGACGATACAGGACCCGACGCTGTGGTCGATCGACAATCCCTATTTGTATGCGGTGAAGACGACGGTAAAAAGCGGCGGGCGCGTCACCGACCGGTACGAGACGCCGCTGGGGGTACGGTATTTCACCTTCGACGGGAACGGGTTCTCCCTCAACGGGAAACACGTGAAGATCAACGGACTCAACTTCCACAGCGACTTCGCAGGAGTGGGGGTCGCCCTGCCCGACAGGATCAGCGTTTACAAGATGGAGAAGCTCAAGGAGATGGGTGCGAACGCCTTCCGCGCTGCGCACAATCCGCACACCCCGGAGGTGCTGGAGGCGGCCGATCGCCTGGGGATACTGGTGATGAATGAGAATCGCCACATGGGTGATTCGGAGGACGTGCTCGCCACCGTGGAAAGCTTGGTGCGGCGGGACAGGAACCACCCCAGCCTGGTCCTCTATAGCATGTACAACGAGGGTTTGAAGCAGGGCTACGAGGAGGCAACGAAACAGTATAAGGCGATGCAAGACGTGGTCAAACGATGGGACCCCACCCGTCCCACCATCGGGCCCATGGGACCGACCGGTGGCGCGCGCTCGCCTGAAGAGACCAATTTGTTAACGGGTCTCGCAAACTTGACAGAAGTCATCGATGCCAGGGGTTTTAACCCGCGCAATTACGGCGAATACCACGCTGCGAATCCGGACGACCCGATGGTCGCCCTCGAGACCGGCTACGCCCGAACGACGCGCGGGGTCTATGCCAGGGACGACGAGAAGGCCTATCTCAGCTCCTACGGCACCGGTTCGGCGCGGAGCTGGAGTTCGGTGGCCGAGACGGACTACGTCGCGGGCGGATTCGTCTGGAATGGTATGGATTATCGGGGCGAGCCCGCTCCCTTTGACTGGCCAGCCACCACTTCACAATACGGCCTCATGGACACCTGCGGTTTCCCCAAGGACGACTATTACGCCTACAAGTCGGTCTGGAGCGACGAGACCGTCCTTCACCTATTCCCGCACTGGAACTGGGCGGACAGAGAGGAGAGCGACCAGACGATCGACGTCCAGACCTACACCAACTGCGAGAGCGTCGAGCTGTTCCTCAATGGGGAGAGCCAGGGACAGAAAGACGTGCAGCCGCACTCCAGCCTGTCGTGGAAGGTCGAGTGGGAGCCGGGAGTTCTGGAAGCCAAGTGCTACCGGGACGGAGAGGTCGTCGCCGAGACCAGGCGAGAAACGGCGGGGGAGCCAGCCGGCATCGCACTCGAGCCCGACCGCTCGAGCGTCAACGCCGACGGAGAGGACGTCTCCCTGGTGAAAGTCAGAATCCTCGACGCGGAGGGTCGGTCGGTGCCGACCGCCGGGAACGAGGTGCAATTCAGTCTAGAGGGCCCCGGGGAGATCATCGGCGTGGGGAACGGGGACCCCTCGAGCCACGAGGCGGACAAGGCGGACGAGCGCCGCGCCTTCAACGGTCTGGCCATGGTCATTATCCAGGCGACGAAGCAGCCGGGCGTGATCCAGCTGACCGCGGAGTCTTCGGGCCTTGAGACGGCCGTCGTTGAAATAGCGACGGTCAAGGCGCCGATTCGACCGAGAGTCCCGTGATTCGAACGGTCGAGGATCGAAAGGGGGCAAAATGAGCGCGAGAACCTTCTTGATTCTGTTGGTCTCCACGGGTCTCGTTTCCACATTCTTGACAACGAGCGCTTGCGCTCCGCGCGATGACAATCCAAGGCAGAAGCTACTCCTGGACGAGGGATGGCGATTCTACCGGGGGAGGGCAGAGGGATTCACCCCCTTGCCCCAGGGGAAGGCCATCGATACGTGGCGCTTCAAGACGAGCGAGAAGGGCGAGGACGAGGCGCAAGCGATGGCGGCGCCGGGGCTCGATGTCTCCGGTTGGCAGGAGACGGAGCCGGGTAGCGACGTGTTCGAGGGCAAGCAGGGTTTTGCCTGGTTCCGTACGGAGCTCGGAGACTTGCCGCCGGGACCGACCGGAAGGCCTCGGATCTATTTTCAATCGGTGGACGACAACGCGACCGTCTACGTTAACGGGAAGCTAGCCTACTACCATGAGGGCGGGGACTTCCCGTTCGAGATCAATCTGAACTACACCTGGGAAGATGGCGGGCGGAACGAGATGGCGGTGCTGGTGGAAAACGTCGAGGGGCGCGGCGGCATCGACGCTGTGGTGCTGTACAACAGGCCTGCCCTGTGGCAAGACGACCCGAAGATGCGGTCGGTGAAGACGGCGGCCGTCGACTTCGACGACAGCGGCTGGGAAGAGGTCCGCGTTCCCCACGACTTCGTGGTGGAGGGCGAGTTCGACCCCAAGGGGGCGGACAAGCCCCAGGGCATAAGGGAAGGCGAGCTCTGGTACGAAAGGGACCATGGTTTCAAGCCCAAGGGCGTCGGCTGGTACCGCCGCGGCTTCGAGCTCTCGGCCGCGGACGAGGGTAAGCGGATCTGGCTGGAGTTCGACGGGGTCTATAGGAACAGCGACGTCTGGGTAAACGGTCAATGGCTCGGTCACCACTGGAGCGGCTACACGGGCTTTTATTACGACATCACCGACGCGGCGAACTTCGGCGGGGAGAATGTGGTGACGGTGCGCGCCGACGCGGACTGGGACGAGGGCTGGTGGTACGAGGGCGGCGGCATCTACCGCCACGCTTGGCTAACCAAGCTCGACCCCCTGCACGTCGGTCACTGGGGAACTTTCGTCACCACGCCGGAGGTCACCAACGAGCTGGCGGAGGTCAACATCCAGACGACCGTCGTCAACGATAGCGCGGAGTCGATGGAGTGCACGCTCACGAGCACGGTTACCGACACGGATGGGAACACGGTGGCGACGGCCGGCGTGATGCAGAGTATCCCGGCGGGTCAGGAGTACGAGTTCAGCCAGGACGTGACGATACAAGACCCGACCCTGTGGTCTCTGGAGAATCCTTATTTGTATGCGGTGAAGACGACGGTAAAAAGCGGGGGGCGCGTCACCGACCGGTACGAGACGCCGCTAGGGGTCAGGTATTTCACCTTCGACGGGAACGGGTTCTCCCTCAACGGGAAACACGTGAAGATCAACGGAGTCAACCTCCACCATGATTTCGCGGGAGTGGGCGCCGCCCTGCCCGACAGGATCAACGTTTACCGGATAGAGAAGCTCAAAGAGATGGGTGCGAACGCCTTCCGCGCTGCGCACAACCCGCATACCTCGGAGGTGCTGGAAGCGTGCGACCGCCTGGGGATACTGGTGATGAATGAGAATCGCCACATGGGTGATTCGGACGATGTGCTCGCCACCGTGGAAAGCTTGGTGCGGCGCGACAGGAACCACCCCAGCATCGTCCTCTGGAGCATGTACAACGAGGGTTTGAAGCAGGGCTACGAGGAGGCAACGAAACAGTACAAGGCGATGCAAGACGTGGTCAAGCGGTGGGACCCCACCCGTCCCACCATCGGGCCCATGGGACCGACCGGTGGCGCGCGCTCGCCTGAAGAGACCAATCTATTAGCAGGTCTCGCAAACTTGACAGAAGTCATCGATGTCAGGGGTTTCAATCCGGATAACTACGACGAATACCACGCTCTAAATCCGGAGAGCCCGATGGTTGCCCTCGAGACCGGCTACGCCCGAACGACGCGCGGGGTCTATGCCAACGACGAGAACCAGGGCCATCTCAGCTCCTACGATACCGCTTCGGCGCGGAGCTGGCGCATGGTGGCCGAGACGGATTACGTCGCGGGCGGATTCGTCTGGAGTGCCATGGACAATCGCGGCGGTCCCGCTCCCTATGACTGGCCGGCCATCAGCTCACAATTCGGTTTCATGGACACCTGTGCTTTCCCCAAGGACGACTATTACTACTACAAGTCGGCCTGGAGCGACGAGACCGTCCTCCACCTGTTCCCGCACTGGAACTGGGCCGACAGAGACGAGAGCGACAGGACAATCGAGGTCCAGTGCTACACCAACTGCGAGAGCGTCGAGCTGTTCCTCAACGGCGAGAGCCAGGGACAAAAAGACCTGGAGCCGTACTCGAGCCTGTCGTGGAAGGTCGAGTGGGAGCCGGGAGTCCTTCAAGCCAAGTGCTACCGGGACGACACGGTCGTCGCCGAGACCACGCGCGAGACGACGGAGGAGCCGGCCGGCATCGCACTCGAGCCCGACCGCTCGAGCGTCAACGCCGACGGAGAGGACGTCTCCCTGGTGAAAGTCAGAATCCTCGACGCGGAGGGTCGGTTCGTGCCGACCGCCGGGAACGAGGTGCAATTCAGTCTAGAGGGCCCCGGGGAAATCATCGGCGTGGGGAACGGGGACCCCTCGAGCCACGAGGCGGACAAGGCGGACAAGCGCAGCGCCTTCAACGGCCTGGCCATGGTCATCATCCAGGCGACGAAGAAGCCCGGCGTGATCCAGCTGACCGCGGAGTCTTCCGGCCTTCAGACGGCCGTCGTTGAAATAACGACGGTCAAGGCGCCGATTCGACCGAGAGTCCCGTGATTCGGGCCTGAAGGGTGGAGGATCGGAAAGGAGCATAAAGCAGATGGAGAAAGAGTCTTCCGGAATGCTCACGAACGACCAAAGATTCGCGGTGAACCGGCGTCGCTTCATAGGCTGCTTCTCCGCGGCAGGCCTCGCTTCGACACTGATGCCGGGTGCGCTCGCGGCGGTAGCCCGAGGCGCGGAGAGCATCACCATCGAGATGATTGAAGCCGCGCAAGAGATCGCCGGGTTGTCCTTCACGCGCGAAGAGCAAGAGTGGATCGTCCAGAGTCTGAACGGTGAGAGAAGTCCTATTGCGGCATACGAGACGCTGAGAGCTGCCAACCTTGGCAACAGCACCCAGTCGGCAATCGTCTTCAATCCCGTCCCCGCCGGCAAGAAGCTCCCGAGCGAGCGAAGACGTCTGAAGAGACAAGAAGTTGATGTCTCTATGCCCGCAACGGACGACGAGCTGGCGTTCCTCCCCGTAACTCATCTAGCGAAGCTCGTGGAGACCCGTCAAATCAAACCCACGGAGCTCACCGAACTGTATCTCGCGCGCTTGAAACGCTATGACCCCACGCTCCACTGCGTCGTCAGTCTCACCGAGGAGCTCGCGCACCGGCAGGCGAAGCGAGCCGAGGAAGAAATTGCCGCGGGCACTTATCGAGGGCCCCTTCACGGAATCCCCTGGGGAGCGAAAGACTTGCTCGCCGTGCGGGGAACCAAGACGGCCTGGGGTGCCTTGCCCTACAAGGATCGGGTCATCGACACCGACGCCACCGTGTACCAGCGGTTGACAGAGGCGGGCGCGATACTGATCGCCAAGCTATCGACGGGTGCGATGGCGAACGGCGATTATTGGTTTGGAGGACAAACTCGAAACCCTTGGAATACGGAGCAAGGATCCAGCGGCTCTTCCGCCGGGCCCGGCTCGGCGACGGCGGCCGGCCTGGTGGGCTTTGCCATCGGAACGGAAACCGGCGGGTCCATCATGAGCCCATCCGCTCGAAACGGCGTCACGGGTATGCGGCCGACTTTCGGGCGGGTCAGCCGCTATGGAGCCATGGCGCTCGCGTGGACGATGGACAAGATCGGACCGATGTGCCGCTCGGCCGAGGATTGCGCGCTCGTGTTCGACGCCATTTACGGACCCGACGGGAAGGACAATACGATCCTCGACGTGCCCTTCAACTGGGACGCCACGGCCGACGTGACCAAGCTGCGCGTGGGCTACCGGCGTTCTGCGTTTGAGGGTGAGATCCCGGAGGATCCGGAAAACCCGGAGCGCGCCGCACAACGACGCCAGATCCGCAAGAACAACGAAGAAGCGCTGCGAGTCATCCGCTCTCTCGGCGTCGAGGTGGTACCCTTCGAGCTACCCGAAGTTCCTATCGAGGCCCTCGGTTTGATCGAGAGGACGGAAGGGGCGGCCGCGTTCGATGAGCCGACACGAAGCGGCACGCTCAACCTTATTAAGGAGCCGCCTGAGGAGAGCCACGGGCCGGCGGACCACTTCCGCACCGCCCGTTTCGTTCCCGCAGTGGAGTACATTCAGGCCAACCGCCTGCGCATGCGGGTGATAGAAGAAGTGGATGAAGCCATGTCCGATCTCGATCTCTTCATTTCAGCGGTCGATCAAGGAAGCAGTGTCTACTTGACCAACCTCACGGGTCACCCGGCGATCGCCATGCCCAGTGGCTTCTTTCAGGGATCGCCCACGAACGTGATGTTTACGGGAAAGCTCTTTGGTGAGCCGGAGATCCTCCTGCTGGCACATGCGTTCCAGGCGAATACCGATCATCACTTGAAGCATCCCAAGCTCTAGTGTCCGGACAGCTTGACACCCCGGGAGGCATCGTTCAGAATCGTCGCCGATCATCTTTCAGCTGGCCGCCGCTCGGAAGGAGAAACCCGTGAAAAAAGCACCGCCGATCACGAGCATCACACGCCGCTCCGCTCTTGGTCACTTTGCCACATTCGTAGCGGCTTCGCCGCTGGCTGTTCCGAACGAGGCTTCCCAGGAGAGGGAAAGGCCAGACATCATCTCTCCGCCCATCTACCGCGACGAAATCATGGCGCCGGTCAACCTCCACGAGTTCGAGATGGCCGCAAAAAAAGCGATCAACAAAGCGGCCTACGACTATATCGCCGGCGGGGCAGCGGATGAGCTGACACTGCGGGCGAACCGTGAGGCATTCGGACGCTTCTGGATCCGCCGCCGAGTGATGAAAGACGTCAGCAGCATGGACACGTCACTCGAACTGCTGGGACAGAAGTTGGAGCATCCGATTCTCCTGGCTCCCGCTTCAGAAAAGCAGCTGCTGGATCCGGACGGCGACCGCGTCTCAGCTCGCGCCGCCCGCAAAACCAAGTCCATCTACGTCGTGAGCGCGCTCGATACGATGAAGGAGATGAGCCAGGCAGGCGAGGCCCCGACGTGGTGGGCGGCCACTCTGGGACAGCCCACCCAGACCTCTGCTGAGGAATTCGCGAAGCGCGCCGAGGATTCCGGGACCGCCGCCATCTGCGTAAGCGTGGACTATCCGTATACGGGGGTTCGCGACCGCGATAGTCGCAACAAGTTCGACCTGGAGTCGATCCAGACGGGCGTCTACTCGACCTCGGGACCACCCAGTGACGGGTTTCAGACTGGCATGCTGCAGCCATACACGCCGAGCATGACCTGGGAGTACCTGAACTGGCTTCATGGCGCCACACCCTTGCCCGTCGTCGTCAAGGGTATCGTGACCGGCGAGGACGCGCGGCTCGCGGTCGAGCACGGGGCACAGGCCGTGATCGTGTCCAATCACGGTGGACGGACCCTCGACGGCATGTTGGGAACTCTGGACGCCTTGCCGGAAGTGGTGGATGCCGTCAGCGGGAGAGTCCCCGTGTTGATGGATGGTGGCATCCGGCGCGGCGGAGACGTCTTGAAGGCGTTAGGCCTTGGCGCCACGGCGGTTCTGATCGGGCGGCCGTACCTGTGGGGATTGGGTGCGTTCGGCCAGGAAGGCGTACAGCGCGTGGTGGAGGTACTGCGGGGGGAGCTCATGGTTGCGATGGGCCTGACCTGCATGCCAAATCTTGGATCGATCGAGCAAAGCCTGGTGCGACGGGCTTGGACAGCATGATGGGAGAGAGGCACCCTAGACGATGCGCGCGCGCGGGCTCCGGCTGCTAGCGATGGGACCGGCGGCCGTGACCCTGATGGTGATGGCACCGCAGGAAGCTTCCGCGCAGCTCCCGGTCTGCGTGGCTTGTCACAGTGCTACCGTGGACCAATTTTTCACACATCCGCACGCCGAGCAGGGAATCAGGTGCAACGTCTGTCATGGGGAGAGTATCCGCCACGCCGAATCCGATGGGGGTAGTGAGCCGGACCGCATCGCCGCACCTCATGAAGTTCCGGCGTTGTGCGGTGCCTGCCACGTGGGGGAAGGCCCGGACCCGATTCTGACGGTGTATTCCGCGAGCCAACACGGAAAGCTCGTGTTGGAGCAGTCCCGAACGCGCGCTCCTCACTGCGGGACTTGCCATGGGGTGCACCGACGGCGAGAGGGGAAGGCGATCGAGATCCAGTGCAAGCGATGCCACGCCACGTTGCCGGCAGAGTGTTCCGAGCTGCCTGCGCCCGCCGCAACCGTGTCCTGTGCTGGATGTCATAGGCCACACTCGTTCTTGTCCAGTGATGTAGGTGGAGCCGACGTTTGTAACTGAGGTAATGGAGCGATGACTGAAAATCAAGCAAATCGAGAACGCTCGCAGCCCCGGGTTTTTAGACCGCTACGAAACCGAAGCCGCCGCGAGTTTCTGAGCACCTTGGTCTTGTCTGCGGGCGCCGCGCCGCTTTTAGCCGAGAGCCAAGCTCAGAGGCCGAGGACCTATCCGCCTCAGCACAGTGACAAAGTGATGGGGCCGGTTAGCGTTCACGAGATCCAGGAGGTCGCCAAGCGCAACCTCGATCATAAAACCTACAACTACATCACCGGCGGCGCGGAGGACGAATGGACGCTGAGGGCCAACGTGGAGGCCTACCGGCGCGTATGGTTGCGCCGGCGCGTCATGATTGACGTCAGCACGATCGACACCTCCTTGGATCTGCTAGGACACAAACTGGAGTTTCCCATCCTTCTGGACCCCACCACCAAGAACCGGATCGTACCGGAGGGGGACATGTTGGCCGCCATGGGCGCCCATGCTTCCAAGGCCATCTACTGCATCAGCAGTCCCCTGTCCTGGATCGACAACCTCTACCAAGCCGAGCAGGCCCCGGTCTGGTGGGCAAGTACCCTTGGCCATTCAACGAAGTCAACGGCACAGGGCTGGGCGCGGCGCCATGAGGAGGCGGGGGCCACGGCCCTGGCGGTCACGGTGGATCACCCGTACTCGCCGAACCGAGACCGCGTCATCCGAAATCACTGGAGCCCGCAACGAGCCGGTGAGCTCCGGCCGACCCGCCCGAGCCTGACCTGGCATCACCTCGACTGGCTCCGCAGCGCCTCGGATCTTCCACTGGTCATCAAAGGCGTACTGACCTCCGAAGACGCGGCGCTGGCGGTGGACAACGGCGCGCAGGCCATCATCGTGTCGAACCACGGGGGCCGAGCGCTCGACGGAGCCGTACCGACCCTGATGGCCTTGCCGGAATGCGTGGATGCGGTGGATGGGAGGATTCCCGTCCTGATCGACGGCGGCATGCGCCGAGGCACCGATATTCTGAAAGCACTGGCACTGGGCGCGACGGCAGTCCTGGTCGGGCGGCCCTACGTCTGGGGTTTGGCGGCCTTCGGTCAAGTGGGCGTGCAACGGGTGGTGGAAATGTTGCGCGCCGAGTTGGTCGTCTCCATGGGACTGGCAGGAATGCCGAACCTTGCTTCGATCGACCGCAGCTTGGTTCAACTGCCCTGGGAACAGTAAGCGGGGACAGAGCGAGATCCATGCGGCCGGCCAACGAGTAACGGCTCAACTTCCGAGATAAGCTTTCTGAACGTGCCCGTTTCGCAGCAGATCTCCACCGTTTCCCTCCAAGACAACTCTTCCGGTTTCCAGCACATAGGCGCGGTCTGCCAGGCGAAGCGCCATATCAGCGTTTTGCTCGTTGAGCAGGATGGTGGTGCCGTTTTCATGTAGCTTCCGGATGATGTCTGCCATCTGCTCGACGATGACCGGCGCAAGCCCGAGCGATGGCTCGTCGAACATGAGGAGGCGGGGCTTGGCAAGCAAGGCCCTACCCATGGCGAGCATTTGCTGTTCGCCCCCGGAGAGATTGCCGGCCCGTTGGTTATAGCGTTCCTTCAGAATCGGGAAGAGCTCGAAGACGAGCTCCTTATCCGCTCCAATGCCGTTTCTATCGGAGCGGGTGTAAGCACCCATTTCAAGATTCTCACCCACCCTCATGTCTGGAAAAATGCGACGGCCTTCGGGACAGTGGACGATACCGAGCCGCACGATTTCAGTGGGCGATTTACCATCGATCCGCTGATCCAAAAAGGCAATCGTGCCATGGCGGGGTGACTTCAAGCCCGAGAGCGTCTTGAGCAAGGTGGTCTTACCAGCGCCATTCGCACCAATGAGGGTGACGAGCTCGCCCTGGTTGACGTGCAACGTAACGTCTTTGAGTACATGGACGTTGTCATAGTAGACGTCAATATTGGAAATCTTAAGCATGCTCATCCGTTTGCTCGCTACGCCTCCCCAGGTAGGCTTCGACGACACGTTCGTTGGCGCGGATCTCCGCTGGACGTCCCTCGGCGATCTTTCTGCCGTAGTCCAGCACCAGGACGCGATCCGAAATGCCCATGACCAGCTTCATGTCGTGCTCTACCAGAACGACGGTGATGCCTTTGTCGCGAATCTTCTTGATCAGGGTCATGAGATGGACGACCTCAGCGGGATTCATTCCCGCTGCCGGCTCGTCGAGCAACAACAATTTGGGCTTCGGAGCCAGTGCTATACCCAGTTCCAGCAAGCGCTGATGACCATAGGGCAGGCTATTGGCCAACAACGACCGATGTGGGTTCAGCCGAAGGAACTCCAGAGTCTGATCTGCAACGAGCTCGCCCTGCCGTTCAGCCTGTAGGTAGGAGCCGGTACGAAACAGATTGGCATGGAGCGCTTCCGGCTCCATGCCGTTGTGCGCCAGGACGAGGTTTTGTCGCGTCGATACATTCGGAAAGAGCTTGGTGTGTTGAAAGGTGCGCACGATACCGCGGCGGGCAACTTCGTGCGAGTACAAGTCATTGAGGAGCTCATCATGGTGCCAGATCTCGCCGGCGGTGATGGGTCCAAACCGGGATATTGCGTTTAGAATCGTCGTTTTGCCCGCTCCGTTGGGGCCGATGACCGCGAGGATCTCGCTCGCCTTCACTTCGAAATCGACTTCGTCTACGGCGTGCAGACCGCCGAAGTAGACGCATAGTTCCTTTACCCGAAGGAGCGTTTCTGAGCTGCGGCTGCCGCCAACCGCCGGCCCACCTGAAAGGGACTCGGCAAACTCAGGACTCGAGGGCGAGTGCTGCTCCGTCGCGACGATCGGGCCAGCTGGAGCCGCGCTGGTTGCCGGACCGTCGACGGGTTTCGCATGAGCCTTGACGCGCTTCGCCCGCTCCGGGACGAAGCGCCGTACCAACCGTGACAGGCTAGGTAGGATTCCGTCAGGCATGAAACGCATGATGAGCATGAGCAGTAGACCGAAGATGGCCATGCGCCAAACCTGGGCGACGCGCAGGAGCTCAGGCAAGACGGTGAAGATAATCGCGCCTACAACCGGCCCCGCAACTGTGGCACGTCCACCGGCGATGACCATAACCACAATAGTAAGTGTAAGGTCGAAGACTAGAATTTCGGGACTGACGAACTGGGAAAAGTGTGCGTAGAAGCTGCCCGCCAAGCCCATGATGAAAGAGCTCAGCACAGTCGCTAACATCAGGTAGCGGAAGCTGGAAATGCCGACGGAGAGGGCCAGCGGTTCATTCTCGCGTATGGCCCGCATGGCCCGCCCAATCGTGCTGTGCTCCAGGCGGTACAGACCGCAGAGCACCACCACGACTAGTAGCAGAATAAAGAAGTAGTAGGCTAGGTACCCTTTGAACCAGGTCGCGGGCGGCGGTACTGCGGTAATACCCATCGGGCCGTTCGTCATGTCGATCCAGTTGAGGGCGACGAGCCGGAAAAATTCGGCAAAACCAAGAGTCACCAGGACGAAATAGGCAGCGCGCAGTCTCAGCGTCAAACGGCCAAGGATCCATCCGACGGCGCTGGCCGCCAGACCGGCGGCGACAAACGCTATCAGGAAAGGAACGTTCAACCGCGTCGTGAGGATCGCGGAGACATAGGCGCCTAGTCCGTAGAACGCTACAGGCCCAAGCGACAACTGCTTCACCTTCATCAAGATGTTGTGGGCGGACGCCAGGAGGATAAAGACACCGCATTGGATCGCCAGACGAAGAACGAAGGGATCGCTGACGATTTTGGGAAAGACCAGGGCCGCTGCCAGCAGACCCAGGAGCGAAAAACGAGTTGCCCGCGTCATCCCACTCGTCGCTCTTTTCCAAGCAGACCGGTGGGTTTGAAAACAAGCACGACTATGATCAGGATGAACGCGATCGCGTCACGATAACCCGAGGAGATATAGCCTGCCCCTAGACTCTCGGCAATGCCCAAAAGCAGTCCCGCCAGAATGGCGCCGGGAAAGCTCCCCAACCCGCCGGCGATGACCACCGCAAAAGATTTGGCGCTGACGATAGCTCCCATGGTGGGAAACACCTGGAAAATGGGACCGAGCAAGCCACCGGCAAGAGCGGCGATGGCCGCTCCCCAGCCAAAGGTAAACATGTTGACAAAGTCGACGTTGACACCCATCAAGGCAGCCGTTTCCGGATCCTGGAAAGTGG
Source organism: Candidatus Marinacidobacterales bacterium (assembly GCA_965247365.1). GTDB lineage: Bacteria > Acidobacteriota > Vicinamibacteria > Marinacidobacterales > SMYC01 > CBDFHB01. The sequence continues at coordinate 3,939,041 of CBDFHB010000002.1, read as the reverse complement.
CACGTATGGCTCTCCCCAACTTTGTGCGCTGGAGCAACCAATGCGAGCCGACAATGATGAGAAGTGAGGCAACGAGCACGGAGACCCTGGCGGGCGTCAGTGTCAAGGGCCCAACCTCTATGCCAACTAGAGGAAAAGCCTGGCCTATATCCTTGCGGGTGGGGCCCCAGACGATCAAGGCCATATTAGCCAGAAAGATGGAGAGCCCAATCGTCGCCAGCATCGAAACATCCACGGGCTGATGGCGGATCGGTCGCAACAAGAACCGCTCGACAAAGACACCCACTAGGCCAACGACGACGGCCGCAGCGATGAGCGCCAACAGGTAGGGTACGCCCGCGAGCGTGAAGACCGTGTATACGACGAATGCGCCCAGCATGTAGAACTCGCCGTGCGCGAAGTTCACCACATTCATGACGCCAAAAATCAGCGTCAGGCCTATGCCCATCAAAGCGTAAATGCCTCCGATCATGAGACCGTTGACGACGTGTTGTAAGAAAACAACCATGACCGGTATTAGGGGCGGATGTGGGGATTGATCAACGTTCCGCCTCCTGGGACCTTCGATTGAATATGGCTCAGGCTCAGAGGCGCGAAGCCGATTTCAATGGCCTGATTTGCCTAGCATGTTCCGGCTATCGCCGTTTGGATCTAACGGGTCGACTAATCCTCCGGCGACCTATGCGCTGTTCCACCAGACTGAGGCCTTTGTAGAGGCTTTAGTTGACCATCTTCGACGCGCACGAGATACACGTTGGGACGGTTTTGACGGCCATTGGCATGGTCGAAGCGGATGGGACCGCTCAGCCCGGCAAACTCGACATGCGTCAGCGCGTCGTTCAAACCCTTTGAATCGAGGCTGCAGTCGTTCAGCTCAATCGCTTTGGCAATGACATACACAGCCTCGAAACCGCGGTAGGATTCTCCCCGTCCCACCTCCGGATAGCCACGCTCCGTGTACTCCTTGTAGTACCACTCAGAAATCTCTGGATCTCCAGCCAAATCGTACTCCAACGGCACGTAGAACATCAGGTGGTAGGTACCATTGACAATCTTCGCGTCAGAGAGTTCGATGATGGCGATTGGATAGTTGCTACCACCGGTGGTGAGGATGGTCTGATCCATACCCAGCTCGTTGTACTGCTTGAGCATGGTCGCTATCTGCCCAGCGCCAGTAGTCATCAAGATAGCGTCCGCCTCCGAACCCTTGATCTTCGTAAGCTGTGGGAGAACGTCGATGGCCGACTGGTCGACATAGTCCTCGCTGATGATTCTGCCACCCCGTTCTTCGATAGCCCGGCGGAACACTTCTCCCGCGCCGCGGCCCCAGTCGTTATTGACACTCAGGATGGCCACGTTGTTCATCCCGAGCACATCGACCAGGTAGGGCGTCGCTGCCTCTGCTTCCATGGCGCTGGTAGCGCTAATACGATGCACCCACTCGAAACCAGGCGTGCCGGGGGTTGTAATCTTTTGGGAGCTGGACGTTTCCACGACGAGGGGCACCCCGTGTCGCTCCATCACCGGCATCACCGCGAGTGTGGATGAGCTGCCCCATGCGCCCATGATGATGGGCACCTTCTCACGGGTGATCAAGTTCTCTGCCGCGTTGGCCGATTCCTGCGGGTCGTTCCTGCCGTCCAAAACGACCGGCTCCAGCAACCGTCCACAGACACCGCCCTCGGAGTTGATCTTCTCGAGACCGATGGTCAGGCCGTGGAGGACATAAGACCCTGCATCGGCGACCGGTCCTGTCAGCGGCTGAATGACCCCAAACCGAATGGTTTCCTCCGCTCCAGGGCCGGCGGCGCAGGCAACCATCAACCCAGCGAAAACAAACCCGGACAGCACGAACAGGGGCTTACGTTTTTGAATCATTGCGCCTTCTTCATCGTTGAATCATCCCAGGACGCCGCCCGAGAACGCCGTTCCGACGAGACCGCCGGCTGCACGCATCAGGGGCTTGGATAGGAGACGTCCTCCATCGCAATCACTTCGTTTTCCACGGCTTCGATTTTCCCGAGTAGCTGAAGTACCCGCTCAGGGCTGGCAGGTGTTCGGCTCAAGCGTTTACCGAGCGCGTCAGCGATGGCGTTCAGTATCGCCGGAGTCGTCGCTATGGTCGCGGGCTCCGCGACCCCTTTGGCTCCATGCGGACCGGTCGGGTCATGTACTTCGACAATGAGAGGATCGATTCTTGGAACATCGGCTGCCGTCGGGATGATATAGGTGCTGAAGCGAGAGTTCAGAAACTTCCCATCCTGTACGATCATGTCTTCCATCAAGGCGAACCCGAGTCCCTGCACCGCACCGCCCTCGATCTGGCCTTCGACGCCTTTGGGATTGATGGCTTTCCCTGCATCGGTCGCGGAGGCCAGTCGCACAACGGTTACCTTGCCGGTGTCGGTGTCGACTTCGACTTCGGCCAACTGGCTTGCCCACGCGTAGGTCGCGTAAGCGTCTCCTTGAGATGTGTCGCGATCGACATCGGATGTGGTGATGTTGTGCCAGCCGTGTCCTCGGAATCGTTTGCCGCGCGCGTGCGCTTCGCCGGCCAGTTTCGCGAAGGGTATCGACTTGGACGGCTCCTCCTGATCGCAGACGCCTTGGTTGCGGAACTCGATTCTGCCTGGAGTTGTGCCCAAAAGCTCCGCCGCGAGCGTGCCCAACTGCTTCTTCAAATCGCGGCAGGCTGTGACGACCGCATTCCCTTGCACATAGGTAGCGCGGCTCGCGGATACCGGACCAGAGTCCGGTGTTTTCTCCGTGTCCGCGGAGATGATCTTGACGTGCTCATAGGGAATGCCCAACTCGCCCGCGACGAGCTGACATAAAACGGTACGAAGCCCCTGCCCCAGCTCGCTGGCGCCATTCCATAGCATCACACTGCCGTCGAATGCCACTTCCACCTCTGCGCTGGCAAAGTCCGGACGCGCGAAACCGTATCCCAAGCCATAGATCATGGAGCCTATGCCGACCCCCCTCAGCTTCACGCGGTCACCTCAGAAGAACGGTTGAAGCTCAAGTCTTCGTCGGCCATGTACTCTTTCAGTTTCTCCAGCGTAGCGGCAATGCCGGCCGCTTCTGTCATCACCTGGCCGGTGCTGAAGGTCAGCCCCTCGCGCAGGCAATTGTTCAGGCGGAACTCAATAGGATCCATGCCGATCGTCTCGGCAAGCCGATCGAGTAAACTTTCGTGAACGACGGCACACTGAAGAACACCGAATCCGCGGAAGGGGCCAGCAATGGGATTATTGGTGTAGACAGAGAAACTATCGGATTTGTAGTTCGGCCAGTAGTACGGCCCACCAAGATGAAGGGCCATCTTTTTGATCACGAAGATTCCCAACGATGCGTAGGCGCCGGAGTCCCCGTAGATGACACCCTCGAGTGCCGTCAGTTTCCCATCCCGCGTCGCGCCGGCACGTGCGCGGACAACGGTGGGATGGCGGTGGGTCTGAGTCAGCATCGATTCATGCCGCGTATAAGCAAGGCGAACCGGTCGCCCCGTCTTCCACGCGAGAAGCCCGACCAAAATCTCGACGGTGACATCATCCTTGCGGCCGAATCCGCCACCCATCTCGCTCGCGATGCATCTGATTCGGTTCGCTGGAAGGTCGAGAACGTGCGCCACTTGGCGGCGGTCGCGGTAGATATATTGGGATGAGGAAAAGATGACAAGGGTTCCGCTTTCGTCAATCCAGGCAATGCCCGCCTCGGGCTCTATGGGCGCATGATCTTGTCCGTGGGTTTGGAACAGGTCTTCGACAACGACATCCGCTTCCTCGAAACCCTTTTCGAAGTCACCCTTGCGCACCCGGGTGTGTAGGATGAGATTTCCGTTTGGCTGCACTTGCGGCGCTTTGGGCTCCATTGCCGAGAGGGGATCGAACACCGGGGGCAGCGATTCGTATTCGACCTTGATTTTGGATATCGCCTCCTCTGCGAGATCGGGCTCTTCGGCTGCCACCAGCGCCACCGGCTCCCCATAAAAGCGGACCTTTTCTTCTGCCAGCACCTGCTGGTCAGGGATGGCAATGCCGAAGACATTGGCACCGGGGATATCCTTGGCGGTGAGGACGGCGTGGACACCGTCCATCTGTTGAGCTTCGCGGGTGTCAATCTGCTTCACCAGGGCATGGGCCTGGGTGCTCAAGAGCACTTTGCCGTGAAGCATCCCTGGCTTGTAAAGGTCGGCGCCGTAAATGGCTTTCCCCGTCACCTTCGGCACGGCGTCTTCCCGGACCACCGATTCGCCGATGATGTCTTTTTCTTTCAGAAGCAGCCTTTGCTTCACATCAACTTTGGCCGGTGGCTTACTCATTCCGCGTCTCCGATGTTCGTGGCGACATTCGTGGTGCTGACAGCGTGTCCCTCGCTGCACGCTGTACCGCTTGGATGATCTTCTGGTAGCCCGTACACCGACACAGGTTGCCCGCAATGCCCTCGATGCACTCTTCCCTCGTTGGATCCGCGTTACGCTCGAGCAGATCGATACCCGCCATCACCATTCCCGGCGTACAAATACCACACTGTATGCCACCCTCTTCGAGCATCGCCTGCTGTAGAGGATGTAGATTGGCTGACGTGCCGATCCCCTCGATGGTCAGTACCTCGCCACCATGAGCTCTCTCCATAGGCACGAGACAAGAGAGAATCGCGGTTCCATTCAAAAAAACGGTACAGCTCCCGCACTCACCCTCGCCGCATCCCTCTTTCGTGCCGTAGAGGTGGAGATCATCTCGCAAGAAATCGATCAAGCGACGTCCTGCTCGCGCGACCTTTCTGACACGCTCCCCGTTGATGGCGAGCTCCATCAACGCTTGCTCGTCGCCAATTTTCTCGACCGAGTCTGCCATGGGTTAGTTGTCCTCGCGTTGTCCTCGCGCTCGTGCTCGTTCCAAGGCGGTTTCTAGCGCCTGCCTGACCAACGGCTTGGTGATGTGGAGCCGGTACGCGGAGCTTCCGCGGATGTCCGTTATCGGAAAGACATCCTTTCGGGCAGCCTCGGCAGCTCGATCGAGCAGGTCATCCGATGGTATCCGCCCCGTCAGCATCTGCTCCGCCGAGGGGCTGCGCACGATGGTCGGGGCCACAGAACCGAGAGCAATACGTACGTTCGAGATGCGGTCATCATCGAGGACCAAGAGTGCCGCGACATCGACGATAGAGATCGCTTGGCTTTTCCGCAGTCCCAACTTGTTGAAAGCGCTTCCAGCATGTCCCCGCGGGATGTCGAAAGACACCTTGGTAATCAGCTCACTTGGCTGCATGGCTGTCTTTCGCACGCCCAGCATGTAGTCGGACATGGCCAGTTGACGCTCACCCTCGAGGCTCTTGAGCGTTACCTCGGCGTCGAGAACATACAAGCAGGGCAACGTGTCGCCCGCGGGCGAGGCGTTCCCCAAGTTCCCACCAATCGTTCCCATGTGCTGGATCTGCGCCGCGCCAATGACCCGACTGGCTTCTGCAAGCAAATAGGCGTGCTCGAGGATCAGCTCCGATTCGATGAGCTCGGTGTAGGTGACGGTGGCGCCGACGTGAAGCCGATCCTCATCCGCCCGAATACGCCCTAGCTCGGCGATTCCGCTGACATCCACGAGCGTGTCCGCATGCACCATTCGCTCACGGAGCTGGATCATGAGGTCGGTGCCGCCAGCGATGAGCCTCACCGTGTTGCCGTTGGCTTGGGCGAGGTGGGTGAGCGCCTCCTCGACCGTCTGTGGTGCGTAATAAGACCGATAGAGCATGAACGAAAATCTCTTCTTTGGCCCTCGCCCCCGTTAGTGGTTCACTCTCGACCGACTCGCTGCACGAGCCGGCCTGAGCCTCTCAAAAATCCACCACGAGGTCGCGAATTACTTTGTTCTCTATGTAGGGCTTGATGACGACATGCGAGCCCGGCTCGAGCGGAAGGGTACATCCCTTGAGGGCTTTCTCCTCGTTGCCATCGATCGAAACCCGGACCCGGCAGGTGCCACAGATTCCCCGCCCACACTGTTGGTTGCGAAAAGCGAGCGTTTGATCTTGACGCGCATAAATCTCACGCAGCAACGTGAACACACTCATCCGGTTGTGGTAGCGAACCGTGAAGCGCTCCATACGCGGCTCAACGTCGCTCGAAGGGTCGAAACGCCATACGTCGGCGGTGATAGGTTCCCCGATCTCTGCGGGTTCCGTTTCCTCGACGACAAGAATGTGTGACATGAGATCCTAAACCGCCTCATAACCTTCCAGGACGCCCGCCTCAACCAGTGCGGGGTCTGCTCGCCTTCTCTCCTTCGTGCGATCTTTCACGCGGACCACCGGAGCATCCGTCACGTTGTAGGCTTCCTCGTCGGTTCGCTTCACAATTGTATGCTTTGCCCATTCGGATCGCATCTCAGGAAAGTCCGTGCGCCAGTGATGGCCGCGGCTTTCTTCTCGAGCAAGAGCCGAGGCGGCCGTCATTTCAGCGAGTCGCACGACAGCGTGGGTCTCGAGCGCCTCTTCCCACTCATAGTTGTACGTTTTCGGTCCATCGGCGGCGTGGACACACTCGGCCTGTTCTTCACGCAGACCGCGCAGCTCCGTCACGGCCGTCGATAGGCCTGCGGCATTTCGACGATAGTGCACATATTGGTGCATGATCGCCTTGACCTTGCGCTTGAAATCGATGGGCCGTATGGCGTTTTTGCGCTCTTTGCGAAAATCGTTGATGCGTTCGAATTCCGCGGCAATCGTCGCTTCGTTGTTTTCGAGTGGCCGGCTGTCTCGCGCATATTGGGCTGCCCGGATACCGGCCCGGCGCCCGAAAACCTGCGTCTCGGCAAGGGCGTTGCCACTGGTTCGGTTGGCCCCGTGCACGTTGCCCGCGACCTCGCCAGCAGCGTACAAGCCGGGAACATTCGTCTCCGCCCACTCGTTGATGCGCACACCACCAAGAGTGTAGTGGGTCACCGGCATCACCTCGATGGGTTGCTCGAGCACGTTGATACCTAGAAGCTCCAGCTCCTTGTAAGGCAGGGAGTCGAGTCGGTGGAGAATCTCCATCACCTTTTCGGGCGAGTTGGGTGATTTGCGCAGATCCACGTATACGCCGCCGTGAGGTGTGCCCCTACCTTCCTCGATTTCCTTGAACATCAGCTTCATCATGACGTCGCGGACTGGGAGACGATCGGTCTCCGGTAGGAAGGGCTCACCGAGGCCATTGAGCATCTGGGCATTGCAGTATTTCTTGGTAAGCAGCCCCTCGTACTGCACCAGCGTTCCCTCAACCTCCGACGGCCAGCAGAGACCGGTTGGGTAGTACAGCATCATTTCGAGATCAACGAGGTCCGCACCGGCTTCGTACATCTGGTACACACCTTCGCCGGTCAGCCCAGGCTCGGTATCGGTCCACCGCCACAGCTCCGGATAGCCGCCGGTGGCGACGATCACCGAGGGAGCTTCAAACACAACTGAATGGCCTTTCCTCATGTCCAGCGCTACCAGCCCAGCCATCCGGTCGCCGTCTTTCAGGAGCCGAGTCGCGACGACATCTTCGACGAGCTGAACGTTTTCTTGCTTGATGACTTCTCGCCGTAGACCGGCGGCCATGGCATAGCCATCCCCCAAGATGACCAGATTTCGTTCAAACGAATGACCAGGATGAACGACCTGAAGAAACTTTCCTCGCTCGTTCTCGCGGAACTTGACCCCATAGCGGTACATGTCCATGGCGCGTTCCGTCGACTCAGATGTCAGGACCTTGATTAGGTTCTCGTCGCCGAGATAGCGTCCTTCGTAGCAAGTATCCTCGAAGGCAATCTCGGAGCTGTCCCTCTCGTCTTCCATCGCAAAAGCCGCTTGATAGGAAGGGCAGGCCATCGGCGTGGCGCCGCTGCGCGCGGCTTGACCCTTGGTCAATAACACCACCTTTGCACCTGCCTCGGCAGCCGCGATCGCTGCGCGCATTCCCGCTCCACCTGCGCCGATCACGACGACGTCTGATGCCATAACTTCAAATTTCATGCGAACGACCGCTGGTCCTCTCGCTGGTCGGAGGCAATACTATAGGGACCTGAACCGGAGCCTCCCGGCTTCTTCGAGGGTTTGATTATACTGCCCCACCACATTCTGGGACAATTCGTCGAGTTTCAGCCCGAGCGATTGCGATGCGCTAAGGACGGAGCGGCCTTTGGCCGGACGCCACTGGCGTAACCGAGTCCCCCGGACTAAACTTCCTGGCCGGTCATCCGGGGGCGAGCCCGGGCGATGGCCGAGGTGATGGAGTTTCTTGCCAACTACACGAATTGGAGACGTTACCATGCCGAACCTACCCCAACGTCCGTTGGATTACGTGGCCGTCCTCGCGATGCTCTCGATCGTCCTGGCCCTGCCCGCGACGACCGCCGCACAAGCTCGACTGGAGGTTTCCCCCGAGCACTATCAGAATCTCGGTTACCGCTACATCGGCCCCGTGGGGAACCGGGTGGCCTCCGTGGCGGGTGTGCCCGGGGATCCGCTGACCTATTACGCCGGCGCCGCTTCGGGCGGTATCTGGAAGTCGGAGGACGGGGGCATACACTGGGACCCCGTCTTCGACGACCAGCCCGACCACTCCATCGGGGCGCTCGCGGTGGCGCCGTCGGACCCCAATATCGTCTGGGCGGGCACGGGTGAGACCCACATCCGCTCGAACGTCTCCCTCGGCACCGGCGTCTACAAGTCCACCGACGGCGGTGAAACGTGGCGCCACATGGGTCTCGCGGGGCCGAGTCGCACCTCGCGGATCGTCATCCACCCGGAGAACGCGGACCTCGTCTATGTGGCAGCGCTGGGACACTCGCACGGCCCGCAGGCCGAGCGAGGAGTCTTCCGCACCAAGGACGGCGGTGAGACCTGGGAGCACGTGCTCTTCGTGGACGAGAATACGGGGGCCTCGAGCCTGGAGATGGATCTGAACAACCCTCGGATCCTCTTCGCGGGGATGTGGCAGATCGTGATCCACACCTGGGGCCGCGAGAGCGGCGGACCCGGCAGCGGGATCCACATGTCGCGAGATGGCGGCGACACCTGGACCAAGCTCGAGGGGAACGGTTTGCCAAAGCTGCCGGTGGGAAAGGTCGGCCTCTGCATGACTCCCGCGGACTCGGATCGGGTCTACGCCTTGATCGAGACGGGCGACGGCGTGCCCTCGCATGGACAGGAGACCGAGAGCGGCGAGCTATGGCGCTCGGACGACGGTGGCAAGAACTGGCGGCTCATCACTCACAACCGCAACCTGGGTGGGCGGACCCACTACTACAACCACTGCTTCGTGACACCGGACGACCCGGATGAGGCTTTATTCGTGACCGGCTCGGTCATGCGCTCGAAGGACGGCGGGCGAACCGCCTCGTCTCTCGGCGGGCAACAGAGCCCTGGCGGCGATCAACACGCTATATGGATCGATCCGACCAACGGGGACCGGATGATCATTGGCAACGACTACGGTACGGCGGTTACGGTGAACCGGGCCAAGACCTGGCACATCATTCAGCTCCCCATCGCCCAGATGTACCACGTGACCGTGGACACTGCGATCCCCTACAACGTCTTGGGCAACCGGCAGGACGGTCCGTCGACGCGCGGTCCCAGCAGAAGCATGATCCACCGTACGTTTCGTGGCCGGGAAATGCCCCGGTTCGTGTTTCATGGGGTCGGCGGTGGTGAGAGCGGTTTCGCGACTCCGGATCCCACCGACCCGAACATCGTCTGGTCGAGTGCCTCCGGCTCCGGCGCCCAGGGCGGGATCGTGGTCCGCTACAACGAGACCAACGGACGGTTCCGTCACTTGGAGGTCTGGCCGCAGGGCACCACGGGTTGGCCCGCCGCCGAGCTCAAGTACCGATTCCAATGGACCTTCCCCTTGCTCATCTCTCCCCACGACAACAAAACCGTCTACGTCACTAGCCAGCATGTTCATCGAACCCAAAACGACGGACAGAGCTGGGAGGTCATCAGCCCGGACCTCACCACGAACAACAAGTCGAGGCAGGGTATCTCCGGTGGTCTGACGCCGGACAACGTCGGCGTCGAGTACTGTTGCGTGATCTACGCGTTCGACGAGTCGCCGGTTGAACAGGGCGTGTTCTGGGCCGGGACCAACGACGGACTGGTTCAGGTGAGTCGCGACGGTGGTCAAAGCTGGAAGAACGTCACCGAGAACATTCCCGATCTGCCACCGGACGGTGTGGTGCGGGGCATCGACGCATCGAGGTGGGATGCGGCGAAGGCCTATGTCGCCATCGAGCATCACCAGCAGGGCAACTTCGAGCCCCACGTGTACCGGGCCGAGAACTACGGAGAGGATTGGGTCAAGATCGTCGATGGCATCGCGGATAGTCCCTTGAGCTACACCCGCTCCATCCACGAGGATCCGGTTCGGCCCGGGCTCCTCTACCTGGGTACCGAGAACGCGGTCTACGTCTCGTTCGACGACGGCGCGCACTGGCAGTCGCTTCAGAACAACCTGCCCGCAGCGCCGATGTATGGGCTCGTGGTGCAGGAGCATTTCAAGGATCTCGTGGTCGGCACCTACGGCCGGGGCTTCTGGATCCTGGACGACATCACGCCGCTCCAACAGCTCACCTCGGAGGTGGCGTCCTCACAAGCCCACCTTTTCGAGCCGCGGCCGGCCTACCGGTTTCGGCCGACCACCGGAGGCTCCATGAGGATGCGCTACGACGCGGCCTCGGGGAGGGAGCCGCCGGAAGGAGCCTCGATTCACTATTGGCTGTCGAAAGCGCCGGAGGGGCCCGAAGCGTCTGAAAGGAGTGTTCAACTCGAGATCAAAAACGCCGCGGGTGAGACGATAAGAACGCTCGAGGGCGGGACGGACACCGGCATCAACCGCGTCTGGTGGGACTTCGAGGGCGAGCCCTCGACCCAGATCAAGCTCAGGACCAAGCCACTCTACGCCGACTGGGTCGATCTTGGCCCCGAGCGCACGCGGCGCGCTGGCCGCAGTATCTCCGTTCTGGAGCCCCCCGGCACGTATACCGTGACGCTCCAGGTGGGCGGCAAGGAGTACAGCCAGGAGCTCCAGGTCCTCAAAGATCCGCACACCGAAGGGACGGCAGAGGACATCCGGGCCCAAACCGAGATGGTGCGCGAGCTCCGGGACGATCTAAACAGGGCCGCCGAGACCATCAACCGCATCGAATGGATCCGCCGCCAGCTATTGGATTTGAAAGAGCTATTGACTGGGCTCGGTGACGCTGAGAGCCTCGTATCGGACGCCGATGAGCTGTCGGGCAAGTTCATCACGCTCGAGGAGAAGCTGATTCAATTGAAGGCGACGGGCTCGGGCTCGGACAGCCTCCGCTGGCCCACCAGGCTGGCAAGCCACATCGCTTACCTGGCAAGCGGGGTGGCGGTGGATGACTTTCCGCCGACCGACCAGCAGCGAGAGGTCCAGCAGGTGCTCGAGGCGCGACTTCAGAGGTACGAGCAGGAGCTGGAGCGTTTGATGCAGAACGAGCTTCCGGCCTTCAACCGGACCCTCGAGGAGCGCAACCTTCGCGGGCTGGTTACGGGTCGCGGACCAGTTACAACATCGAGCAAATAGGCCACCCCGGCCTCGTCGATGGCTGCGGAGCCCGGGGAGCGGCTGGGTGATTGTGCTCAGTCTCGTTGTGGTCCACCTCCGAGTGGCGCAATCGGTTGGGATAGATTACTCTGGCGTTTTCTCGGAGGACCCCATGAAGTGTTCCACAAAGCTTTCAGCTCTCGTCATCGTCTTATCGTTCGCGACGTCGCATCTTTACGCCGGCTCCAGGCCCACCCGGGGCCGGAGCGGCATGGTGGTATCCGAGAAGATGCCCGCGTCGGACGCGGGGCTCACCGTTCTCCGAGCCGGAGGCAACGCGGTCGACGCCGCCGTGGCCACCGGGCTCGGCTTGGCGGTAACGCGTCCGGGTGCGGGGAACATCGGCGGCGGCGGCTTCATGGTGTTCCGCGCCGCGAACGGCGAAGCGAGCGCCTATGACTTCCGCGAGAAAGCCCCCGCGGCCACCACCGCGGAACTGTTCATGAAAGACGGCAAATACAGCCGGGACCTCCACTACAGGAGCGGCCGTACCGTGGGCATCCCCGGAACCGTCTCGGGGTTCTACCTCGCGTGGCAAGAGCATGGGAAGCTCCCATGGAGCCAGGTGGTCGCGCCTGCGATCGCTCTTGCGCGGGACGGAATTCTGGTGACGGTCAACTTCGAGCGTCAACTCATGGGCCTTGCGGAGAGGTATAAGGACCACGCTGGGACGCTCGCTCAGTTCACGAAAAACGGCGAGCCGTACCGCGCCGGCGACATCCTCAAACAACCCGACTTGGCCGACACTCTCGAGCGCATCGCGGAAAACGGCCCGGCGGGTTTTTACGAAGGTGAGACGGCGCGTCTCATCGTCGAAGAGATGAAGCGTGTCGACGGTCTCATCACCCTCGACGACTTGAAGGGCGAGCAAGCGGTCAAGCGCACCGCCATCCGAGGTACTTACCGCGGCTACGAAATCATCAGCATGCCGCCGCCGAGCACCGGCGGCACCGCCGTGGTGGAGATGCTCAACATCCTCGAAGGATTCGATATGAAGGCGATGGGAATGCATTCGGCGGCGAGCATTCACGTCATGGTGGAAGCGATGCGGCGTGGGTTCGCCGACCGGGCGCGCTACATGGGCGATCCAGATTTCAACCCCGGCATTCCCGTCGAGCGGCTGACGTCGAAGGAATACGCGAATCAACTCCGTACAACGATCGACCTCGATCGTGCCTCGACGTCGTCGACGACGGGTTTCGAGTTGCCCAGCGAGAGTCCGGAAACGACGGCCTACTCGGTCGTGGACGGCGAGCGGAACGCCGTGTCGGTCATCTATACCATTGGGCGTTCGATGTCGCTCGTGACCGGCGCTGGGTTTCTCCTCAATACGGAGCTTGGCGATTTTCATGGTGTGCCTGATGCCTATCACGTGGGCGAAAGTGGCTGGGAAGGAACGACCCAGACGAATTTGATCGGCATCGAGCGGAACCTTCCGGCACCCGGAAAGAGGCCGATGTCGAGCATGACCCCGGCGATCGTCGCCAAAGATGGCGAGCTGTTCATGGTGACAGGCAGCCCGGGTGGTCGCACCATCATCACTGGTGTCGTGCAGACAATCTTGCACGCCGTCGACTATGGCTTGAACGCGCAAGATGTGGTCAGTGCTGGTCGTTTTCACCACCAGTGGCTACCCGATCGCGTCCGCATCGAGACCGCGGCGTTCTCTCGGGACACACTTGACTTGTTGCGCGTGAAAGGACACACGCTCGAGCCCACCAACGCTCTCGGATGTTTTCAGGTAATCATCTACGACCCCGAAGAAAAGATCTTCGAAGGCGGCTCCGACTTCAGACGGGAGTTCGGTGGTATAGCCACCTACTGATTACTCTAGTCCGGAACCTCCGACCCGTCCGGGGCTTTGGACTGGACGGCCGATGCTGTTATTCTGCGACCCGCCTCGCTTCATAAGGAGACGCGTCATGAAAAGCAAATGGATCCTCGTGCTCGCCACAGGCCTTTTCGGCGCGCCTGCATGGGCACAGAACCTCGAGCTCAAGCCCGAGCTTTTCGGTGGACTCGACTGGCGGAACATCGGTCCGGCGCGCGGAGGGCGTTCGCTTTCGTGCACTGGAAGCCCGGGGCGGCCGAACGAGTATTACTTCGGGGCGACCGGCGGCGGCCTGTGGAAGACGACGGATAGCGGCACGACGTGGCTTCCCGTTACCGACGGCAAGATCGATTCGTCCTCCGTCGGTGCAGTGGCGGTGGCGGAAACGAATCCCGACGTAATCTATATCGGCGGTGGCGAGACGCAGCTTCGCGGGAGCATCACCCAAGGAAGGGGAGTCTACAAGTCGGCCGACGGCGGGAAGACGTGGCGCTCTCTCGGACTCCGCGAGACGCAGGCGATTGCGCGGGTCCGCGTGCATCCGACGAATCCCGACGTCGTCTACGTCGCCGCCCTGGGACATCCTTACGGGGACAACGAAGAGCGTGGCGTTTTTCGCTCGACCGACGGCGGCAACACATGGGAAAAGGTCCTGTATAAGAGCCCGAAAGCGGGAGCGGCCGATCTCATCATAGACCGCACCAACCCGCGGGTGCTCTACGCATCGCTGTGGCAGGTCTATCGAAAGGCGTGGAAGATGTGGGGCGGCGGTCCCGATTCCGGCCTCTACAAATCCGAGAACGGTGGCGATACCTGGGTCGAGCTCACCGAGAACCCGGGCATGCCCGATGGGCCGATTGGCAAGATTGGCGTCACCGTATCGCCGGTCGATCCGAAACGCCTCTGGGCCATCGTCGAAGCGAACGAAGGCGGTGTTTTTCGCTCGGACGACGGTGGCGCTTCGTGGCGGCGCACGAACGATGAGCGCAAGCTCCGTTCGCGCGCGTTCTACTATTCCAGAATCTACGCCGACCCGCTCGATCGGGAAACCGTCTATGCGTTGAACACCGGCGTCTACAAATCCATCGACGGCGGCGAGACTTTCGATACGGTGATCGGCGTGCCCCATGGCGACAACCACGACTTGTGGATGGATCCGAACAATCCCCAGCGCATGTGTAACTCGAACGACGGCGGCGGCAACGTTTCGCTCAACGGCGGAGAGACGTGGACCGAGCAGGACTACGTCACCACGCAGCTCTACCACGTGAACGTCACCAGCGATGTCCCGTACCACGTCTGCGGCGCCCAGCAAGACAATTCCACGGTGTGTGTCCCGAGCGAAGGCTGGGGCAACATGCAGGCGCGTGGTCCGAATCACGGTTGGTACTACTCTGCCGGTGGCGGTGAGAGCGGATACATCACGCAGCATCCATCGAACAAGGATATCTTCTACGCCGGAAGCCAGGGAGCGCTGCTGACCCGCTACGATCGCAGCAACGGTCAGAGGCGCGACATCCAGGTCTATCCGCGCTTTTTCTCGGGAGAGCCCGCGAGCGCACTTCCTGAACGCTGGCAATGGACGTTTCCGATCGTCTTCTCACCGCTCGATGAGAACGTTTTGTACACGTGCTCGCAGCGCGTATGGAAGACGACGAACGATGGACAGAGCTGGGAGCCAATCAGCCCCGATCTCACCTATGCCGATCCCGAAACACTCGGCGAGACGGGCGGTCTCCTCACCATGGACATGAACGGGCCCGAGATCTACGCGACCGTCTTTGCCCTCGCTCCGTCCTATCACGGCGTCGATACCATCTGGGCTGGCTCGGACGACGGCAAGGTGCACATCACCCGCGACGGTGGCAAGAACTGGGAGGACATCACGCCGCCTGACCTACCGAAGTTCAGCCGCGTCTCGATAATAGAGGAGTCCCGGCACAACCCGGGAACGGCTTACGTCGCGGCCAACCGCTATCAGGTCGACGACCGCGCGCCCTACGTCTACCGGACTCGGGACTACGGCAAGAACTGGACCAAGAACGTCGACGGGATCGCGCCGTTTCATTTTGCCCGAGCGGTTCGCGAAGATCTCGTAAACCCGAACCTGTTGTTCCTGGGGACGGAGCACGGGGCCTACGTTTCGTTCGACGCCGGTGACCACTGGCAGTCGCTCCAGAGCAACTTGCCGGACACGCCGATCCGCGATCTCGTCGTCAAAGATGCCGACGTGGTGCTCGGAACCCACGGCCGCGGCTTTTGGATCCTCGACGACATCGAGCCTCTGCGCCAGCTTTCCGAGGCGGTCTACACGAAACCCCTGACGCTATTCCCGCCCGACGAGCCGGCGATCCGTGGGCTATCGAATGCCACGATTCAGTACTTCCTCGCGGAGCAAGTGGACAAGGTTGCGGTGGAGATTCTCGATGCGCAAGGCAGCGTTGTTGACAGGTTCGAGGGAACCGAGCCGGTCGCGGAAGAGGCACCGCCGAGCCGCGGCGGACCGCGTTCCACGGTGCCGACTACCGCGGCGGGATTGAACCGGTTCGAATGGAACCAGCGTTATCCGGGCGCGACCGAGTTCGAGGGGATGATCATCTTTAGCGGCCGACCGCAGTCTGGACCGAAAGCACCTCCGGGACGCTACCAAGTCCGGGTCACGGCCAACGAGCTTTCGGAAATCGCCGAGCTCGAGATCATCATGGATCCGCGTCTCAAAGGCGTCACCCAGGCGGATTTGGAGGAGCAGTTCCAGCTCGCGAGTAAAATTCGGGACAAGACGAGCGCGGCCAACGACGCCGTGATCGAGATCCGGAGCGTCCGCGATCAGCTGGAAGAGAGGCTCGAAGCCTCGGCGAATCCCGAGCTTCAAACCGCGGGCCGCGATCTCATCGACAAGATCTCGGAGATCGAGCAAGAGCTCTATCAGGTAAAAAACCAGACCCGTCAGGACCCACTAAACTTTCCTATCCGACTCAACAACCGTCTCGCGTCCTTGAGGCGGAGCGTGGAAAACGGCGACGCCAAACCGACCGACGGCGCCTACAAAGTGTTCGAGGAGCTCTCCGCCGAGCTCGACGAGCACCTTTCTCAGCTCGAGTCTCTGATGAACAACGATCTTCCGGCGTTGAACCAGAGGCTGGAAACGGATGACGCGGACGGCGTGGACGGAGACGGCTCGAGGTAGCGCCCTGGAGCTCTCTTTCGACATCGTCACCCCGTTTTGCCTGCCCCGAATGGCACCCACAACTGTTGCGCCTCGACGAAGTCGACCCACGCGTTTCAGGCCGCCGATGTTTTTTTCATCGCCTGGTGCAAATCCCAGTCAGCCTGCAGATGCATCCAGAACTGCGGCGTCGTCTTGAACCGGCGTGCGAGACGAAGTGCGGTGTCCGCGGTGACGCCTCGCTTGCCGAGGACGAGCTCGTTCAAACGATTCATGGACATTCCCAGCTGTCGTGCGGTCTCGACCTGAGTGAGACCGAGAGGAGCGAGAAACTCCTCCCGCAGCATCTCACCTGGATGCACCGCAGGCCCGAGCCACGCGGGATTACGAATGATAGTCTTCGCAGCGGACTTCGTAGGCATGGTTTCCCTCCCAACGGAACGTTACGCGGAACTGCTCGTTCACCCGGATGCTATGACGACCACGCTGATTCCCCTTGAGAGCCTCCAAGATGACGCGGACGGCGTGGACGGAGACGGCTCGAGGTAGCGCCCTGGAGCCCTCTTCGACATCGTCACCCCGTTTTGCCTGCCCCGGATGTCGTCAGACACAGCCCGGGTGTGAGCCACTAGTCCTGGTTCAGTTGAGTGAGAAGGGGTTTGCCGATCTTGGCCACAATGCTCACCTGCCTGCCCACGAGCTCAGCCAGGTCGTAGCGCATCGAGGTGCCGAGAACCATGGCGACTTCCGCAGCATTCAGGTTGTAGTCACTCTGAAGCCAACCTGCCAATTCGGAGGTGGCGCGCTGCACGGCCTGTGTAAGTGACCCTCCGATACCGATGGCCATCAAAAAGTCATCATTTTCGGCCCGTGGCGTGCCGATGGATTTTCCCACTAGC
Organism: Candidatus Marinacidobacterales bacterium; assembly: GCA_965247365.1. GTDB lineage: Bacteria > Acidobacteriota > Vicinamibacteria > Marinacidobacterales > SMYC01 > CBDFHB01. The sequence continues at coordinate 3,921,552 of CBDFHB010000002.1, read as the reverse complement.
ACGTCCACCGTGAACTCGACTTCGAAAGAAGTCTCCAGCGCAGAGCCGGTCAATTCTCCGTCTCCCTGGACAGCATGGCCATCCCCCATAAATAGCAGCGCGCCGGGCCGAAACACGGGCAAATAGACGGTCGTGCCCTCCCCAATCTGGTTGTAGTCCATATTGCCGCCGTGAGGACCGGAGTCACCGGTAGTGATCGCTTGACCACGGGTTGGTGCCACGCCCACACATCCAAGCATCGGTTGCAGAGGCACCGCGAAATTCGTCAGTCTCGGCGTGGGCTTGGCCAGAACCGCCACTCCACGTTCCGGATCCAGTCGCCAGTTACTGTCAAAATCAGTCACGGGTTGGACCCTTTGCAGGTAGCTGGGAGTCAGGGCGTTGCTGATAATCCTCCCCCCGCTGCGGGCCGAATCGCGGTTCAGGCGCACACGATTGAAGCGCACCATCAGCGTATCGCCTGGCAGTGCGCCCTCTATATAGAAAGGGCCGGTTTGGGGATTACCTCCCATGGAGCGCGAGACGGAATGTTCATCCCGTCCGCCTGAATCCACCGTCTTGGTGCGGACGGTGTCGCCGGGGAAGATCCGCAGCACGGGGGGAATCGCACCGGAAAAGACTCGATGGAACTCCTGGGGTACGAAGTCGTGCACGCGGGGGGCGTCCGAGGGACGGGTAGCAGCCCGCCGGGCTGTCCATTCGTATTGCTGTCCAGAAATGCTCACCGTGCCGGACATCGTACCGTTGTGAATCGTTCCCACGTACGTAACGGCGTCAGCGTCGTCCGGCGACTGCAATTCAAGTTCGATTTTCTCTCCGACGGCTTTTCCTTCCAGGCTCAGCTTTCTACCCGAACCATTGGTAGCGAAACCGGTGACTCGTTCGCCATTGACCTGAAGGGTAAAGCGTTCAACTCTCCACGTCTCGCCGAACAGCACTGTGGATACTTCCCACACAGCGGAGATGTCAGTTGTTTGAGCTCCCAGGCCAGCGGGCTGAGCGGTAGCGGCCAGACCGACCAGAAGAACTAGTGAGGTAGTCCTCAGAGAGGCTTTGAGCCGTTTCATAATGTCTCTCCTTTGTCAGGATGATGGGGTTATGAGGGTCGTGTCAGACTGTTCACTCAGCATGCGGACGGAGCCCCCCTATGGGTGACCATCTTAGTTTAGATAGCCTCTGTCCCGCTCATCCAAACGGAGCGGCCATTGGCCGGACTCCGATGGCGCAGCCGAGCTACCGGGATTAAACTTCCTCGCCGGTTGTCCGGGAGATAACCCGGGCGATGGCCGAGATGATGGATTTGTTACGAATTAGACGAATTGGAGACGTTACCATGCCGAACCTACCCGGACGTCCGTTGGACTACGTGAGGGCCGCCTTGGCGGTGCTCTCGATCGCCCTGGCCGCGACGGCCGCCGCACAAGCTCGACTGGAGGTTTCCCCCGAGCACTATCAGAATCTCCCTTACCGCTTCATTGGCCCGGTAGGGAACCGAGTGGCGTCGGTGGCGGGGGTGCCCGGGGATCCGATGATCTATTACGCCGGCGCCGCTTCAGGCGGTATCTGGAAGTCGGAGGACGGGGGCATACACTGGGACCCCGTCTTCGACGACCAGCCCGACCACTCCATCGGGGCGCTCGCGGTGGCTCCGTCGGATCCCAATATCGTCTGGGCGGGCACGGGCGAGACGCACATCCGCTCGAACGTCTCCCTCGGCACCGGCGTCTACAAGTCCGCGGACGGCGGTGACACGTGGCGCCACATGGGTCTCGCGGGGCCGAGTCGCACCTCGCGGATCGTCATCCACCCGGAGAACGCGGACCTCGTCTATGTGGCAGCGCTGGGACACTCGCACGGCCCGCAGGCCGAGCGAGGAGTCTTCCGCACCAAGGACGGCGGTGAGACCTGGGAGCACGTGCTCTTCGTGGATGAGAATACGGGGGCCTCGAGCCTGGAGATGGATCTGAACAACCCTCGGATCCTCTTCGCGGGGATGTGGCAGATCGAGATCCACACCTGGGGCCGCGAGAGCGGCGGACCCGGCAGCGGGATCCACATGTCGCGAGATGGCGGCGACACCTGGACCAAGCTCGAGGGGAACGGTTTACCAAAGCTGCCGGTGGGAAAGGTCGGCATCTGCCTGACTCCCGCGGATTCGGATCGCGTCTACGCCTTGATTGAGACGGGCGACGGCGTGCCCCGGAATGGACAGGAGACCGAGAGCGGCGAGTTATGGCGCTCGGACGACGGTGGCAAAAACTGGCAGCTCATCACCCACAACCACGACCTGGGTGGGCGGACCCACTACTACAACAACTGTTTCGTGACACCGGACGATCCGGATGAGGCTTTATTCTTGACCGGCTCGATCTTTCGCACGAAGGACGGCGGGCGCACCGCCACCCCGCTCAGGGGGAGGCAGCGCCCCGGCGACGACCACCACGATATGTGGATCGATCCGACCAACGGGGACCGGATGATCGCTGCCTTCGACTACGCTACGGCGGTTTCGGTGAACCGGGCCAAGACCTGGCACATCATCCAGCTCCCCATCGCCCAGATGTACCACGTGACCGTGGACACCGCGATCCCCTACAACGTCTTGGGCAACCGGCAGGACGGTCCGTCGACGCGCGGTCCCAGCAGAAGCGAGATCCACCGTAGGTTTCGTGGCCGGGAAATGCCCCGATTCGTGTGGCATGGAGTCGGCGGCCAAGAGAGCGGCTTTGCGACTCCGGATCCCACCGACCCGAACATCATCTGGTCGAGTGGCTCCGGCTCCGGGGGCGGGATCGTGGAGCGCTACGACGAGACCAACGGACGGTACCGTTACTTGGAGGTCTGGCCGCAGGGCACCACGGGTTGGCCCGCCGCCGAGCTCAAGTACCGATTCCAATGGACCTTTCCCCTGCTCATCTCTCCCCATGACAACAAAACCATCTACGTCACCAGCCAGTATGTCCATCGAACCCAAAACGACGGACAGAGCTGGGAGGTCATCAGTCCGGATCTCACCACGAACGACAAGTCGAGGCAGGGTATCTCCGGTGGTCTGACGCCGGACAACGTCGGCGTCGAGTACTGTTGCGTGATCTACGCGTTCGACGAGTCGCCGGTTGAACAGGGCGTGCTCTGGGCCGGGACCAACGACGGACTGGTTCAGGTGAGTCGCGACGGTGGTCAAAGCTGGAAGAACGTCACCGAGAACATTCCCGATCTGCCACCGGACGGTGTGGTGCGGGGCATCGACGCATCGAGGTGGGATGCGGCGAAGGCCTATGTCGCCATCGAGCATCACCAGCAGGGCAACTTCGAGCCCCACGTGTACCGGGCCGAGAACTACGGAGAGGATTGGGTCAAGATCGTCGATGGCATCGCGGATAGTCCCTTGAGCTACACCCGCTCCATCCACGAGGATCCGGTTCGGCCCGGGCTCCTCTACCTGGGTACCGAGAACGCGCTCTACGTCTCGTTCGACGACGGCACGCACTGGCAGTCGCTTCAGATCAACCTGCCCGCGACGCCGGTGTACGGGCTCGTGGTGCAGGAGCATTTCAACGATCTCGTGGTCGGTACCTACGGCCGAGGCTTCTGGATCCTGGACGACATCACGCCGCTCCAGCAGCTCACCTCGGAGGTGGCGTCCTCACAAGCCCACCTTTTCGAGCCGCGGCCGAGCTACCGGTTTCGGCCGACCACCGGAGGCTCCATGAGGATGCGCTACGACGCGGCCTCGGGGAGGGAGCCGCCGGAAGGAGCCTCCATTCACTATTGGCTGTCTAAAGCGCCGGAGGGGCCCGAAGCGCCTGAAAGGAGCGTTCAACTCGAGATCAATAACGCCGCGGGTGAGACGATAAGAACGCTCGAGGGCACGACGGACACCGGCATCAACCGCGTCTGGTGGGACTTCGAGGGCAAGCCCTCGACCGAGATCAAGCTCAGGACGAAGCCACTCTACGCCGACTGGGTCGATCTCGGCCCCGAGCGCTCGCGGCGTGGTGGCCGCCGGATCTCCGTTCTGGAGCCCCCCGGGACGTACACCGTGACCCTCCAGGTGGGCGGCAAGGAGTACAGCCAGAAGCTCCAGGTCCTCAAAGATCCGCACACCAAAGGGACGGTGCAGGATATCCAGGCCCAAACCGAGATGGTGCGCGAGCTCCGGGACGACCTAAACAGGGCCGCCGAGGCCATCAACCGCATCGAATGGATCCGCCGCCAGATCTTGGATTTGAAGGACATATTGATTGGGCTCGGTGACGCTGAGGCCATCGTTTCGGACGCCGATGAGCTGTCCGGCAAGTTCATCATTCTCGAGGAAAAGCTGATTCAATTGAAGAACACGGGCACGGGCTCGGATGGCCTCCGCCACCCCGTCAGGCTGGCAAGCCACATCGCTTACCTGGCAAACGGAGTGGCGGTGGATGACTTTCCGCCAAACGACCAGCAGCGAGAGGTCCAGCAGGTGCTCGAGGCGCGACTTCAGAAGTACGAGCAGGAGCTGGAGCGTTTGATGCAGAACGAGCTTCCGGCCTTCAACCGGACCCTCGAGGAGCGCAACCTTCGCGGGCTGGTCACGGGCCGGGGACCAGTCACAACATCGAGCCAATAGGCCACCCCAGGCCTCGTCGATGGCGGCTGCGGAGCCCGGGAAGCGGCTGGGTGATTGCGCCCCGTCTCGTCGCTTACCGCTCTCCGGACTCTTGCGGCGGCTCGACCCGACGTAGAATCCAGCATAGGAGACGCGCAATGCAGATCGATCTGAACTGTGACATGGGAGAGAGCTTCGGGACGTACCGCACCGGGGCCGACGCCGAGCTGATGCCTCTCATCAGCTCGGCGAACATCGCTTGCGGCTTTCACGCCGGCGACCCGCAGTCCATCGACCGTACCGTGAGGTTGGCAAAGAAACATGGCGTGGCCGTGGGGGCGCATCCCGGGCACCTCGATCTGCGAGGCTTCGGTAGAAGACCGATACAGGCCATCCCCGAGGAGATCGAATCGGACGTCATCTACCAAGTGGGAGCGCTCGCTGCCTTCGCTCGCTCTCACGGCGCGGACCTCGTTCATGTCAAGGTTCACGGGGCCCTGTACAACCAGGCCGCTAGCGAGCCTGAGCTCGCCCGGGCGATAGCCCGGGGAATTTCTCGAGTCGGCCGAGATCTGATCATGGTGGGCCTCGCGACGTCCCCCGTCATGCGGGAGGCGGCGGAAGCGGAAGGGCTGCGCTTTGCCGGCGAAGCCTTTGCCGATCGGGTCTACAACCCCGACGGAACGCTTCAATCGAGACGCGTTGCCGGCTCCGTACTGACCGACGCCGAGCGGGCGGCCCGTCAATCGCTGAGCATTGCTCGCGACCACGCGCTGACCGCCCACGATGGATCCCGTGTGGAGCTCACCGCCGATACACTTTGCCTGCACGGCGACAACCCCTCGGCCGTCGAGAACGCCCACGCCATTCGGAGAGTCTTCGAAGAGGCCGGGGTCGAGGTACGCCCGCTTCAGCGCTAGTGTCCTAGCTCAATAGCTCAATTAATAATGTCTATCAGTCGACGCATGAGAATCGTCATGCTCGGCTGGTTCATCGTGTTCACGGGCTCTGTCGGGCAGTACGCCCGGGCCGCCGACACGTGGTTTGTAGCGGTGGACAAGCCTCCGCGCTACCTGCGCAACGAGAAGGACACCTCCAAACGGTACCAGGTGATTCGCCGTGGGATCGACGAAGCGCGGCGTTACTGGGGAAACTATGGCCCCGTTTACGTGTATATTCTGGGCCATGAAGATGAAACGCTCAACAGCGATGAATTCCATCGATGGATCATCGAGCAGTACATCTGGATACGTTGAAGGATTAAGGTCTGCTTCTCATCCGGTGAACCATCCACATCCCAGGCCGTTCCTTCTCCTATCGTCTTCCCCGCTCCGAAAAATCGATCGGAAGATCAGCTTGCGTCGGCAAATCTATCGCGGCTGCCTCCAATCGACGCTCAGCGGCTCCTTCGCCGGGAAGAGCTCCACGTTGAGCCCCGCCGCCACCCGCTCCCGGAACCGCGCCACCTCCTCCGCGAAGATCCGGTTCGTCTGCTCGAGCGCTCGCTTCAGGTCCTCTTCGGCCGCCCGCAGGTATAGCCGCTCCGCCTCGGTCGGCGCCTCGCGTGACGGGGTGAACGTGGTTCTGCACATTGGACAGCCGCCAATGATGTAGTCGAGCTGCGGCAGCACCTCGCCCGGCCACGCGCGAAACCCCTGAATTCGCTGCGCTCCCCCTTCGGTATAAAAGTTCATCGCGTCTCCCGTGAACAGTTCCTCCACCCCGATGAGCGCCTCCTCGAGGTCGTCGCCGGCCGATGCCAGCTCCTGGGCGGTGCTGTCAGTCGCGCCTCGGTTGGCTTGGACCTGCTCCACGGCGCGGCCGACGGCGCGCCTCGCGTCTCGTAGACGATCGACCGCTTCGGCGGCGACTTCCTGGCGCTGGCCCACGGTCATGATGAACTCCAGCCTCTCACGCTGCGCCGCCATCGGGACCTGGAAGCGCGGATCCTCCCGGACCTCGACTGCCGCGCTCGCCTCCTGGCCCTCGAACTCGATCCGAACGGTGTAACGGCCTGGCAGCACCTCCGGCCCCCGTACGAACGACCGGACCGCTGCATTTCCCTCCTGAACGCGGGGGCGGCGGAACCCGTCGTGACGGAGGTCCCACGCGGTGCGGTTAACGCCCGGCTTCGCTGGGGCCTCGAACGTGCGAATGATAGCACCGGCCTCGTCAAGGACTTCGAAGGTCACCTTCGCGGTGTCTTTTTCGGCGGACGCGGCGCTCTGGGCTGACGTGTCGCCCGAAGCCGGTGCGGTGCTTCCCCCTTCCGCCTTCCCGCTACCGGTTGCAGCTCCATCGCTCGGGCTGCCGATGGAGTAGGTCACGAGCGCCCCGTATGGCCGATTCTCCCCAATGAACATCCCGTTGCCGTCATTCATCCCCCTGAGCCACGGATGATAGCGAATGGCCACCGGAGGGTCGAACAAGTGCAGTGGCCTGTTTGCGATCGCGTCGTCGCGCGCCAGCGCGCGCAGCGGCCCCACGTCGTCCAGGATGTACACCGAGCGGCCGTGGGTCGCGATCACCAGGTCGTGATCCCTCGGATGCACGACAAGGGCCCGCGTCGGAGCACGCGGGAGTCCGTGACGCCAAAGATGCCACTTCTGACCTCCGTTCAGCGAGACGTACATGCCGTGCTCGGTGCCCAGGAACAGCAGATTCGCCTCGACGGGATCTTGCTCGATCACGTGAACGAAGTTGAATGGCTCGATGTCCGCGGTGACGAGGCTGGTCCAGGTGTTGCCGTAATCCATGGTCTTGAAGACGTACGGCGTATTGTCGCCCCGACGGTGATCGTCGAAGGTCACGAACGCCGTGGCGCCGTCGAACTTGGAGGCCTCGATGTGCGGCACCCAGCTGTTCGGGCGCACGCCCCGGATCCGCTCCACCACGTTGAGCCAGGTGCCGCCGCCGTCGCGCGTCAGCTGCACGTTGCCGTCGTCGGTGCCGACCCAGAGCACCCCGCGCTCGACCGGCGACGGCGCGATGGTGAGGATGGTGGTGTGATTCTCCGCTGCGGTGTCGTCGCGCGTGAGCCCGCCGGATTGGTCCGCCATCTGCTTCTCAGGGTCGTTGGTGGTGAGGTCTGGGCTGATGAGGGTCCACGTCCTTCCCATGTCCGTGCTGCGATGGACGAACTGGCTCCCGATGTAGAGCGCTTGGTCGTGGGGACCGATCGCCATCCCCGGGTTCCAGCTGAACCGGAGCTCGATCGCCTCGGGATGGGCCGGCACGATGGACTTGCGCTCGCCGGTTTGAAGATCGGACCGGATGATGCGGCCGGCCTCCCTCGTGGTGTAGACGTAGCGCGGATCGTTGGGCTCGGCGAGCACGGCCATGCCATCACCGGCTCCGATGTTCCTCCAGTCGGAGGACCGGATGCCGCCGCTGTGCCACACGGAGCTCGGCCCGTGCCACATGCCGTTGTCCTGGAGCCCGCCCATGACGTTGAACGGCGTCGCTAGGTCCACGTTGATATGGTAGAACTGGGCCAGCGGCAGGTTCTCGATGAAGCGCCAGGAGGCGCCGCGGTCACGCGAGAGGGCGACCCCGCCGTCATTGCCGTCGATCAGGATCTTGCCGTCGGTGCTCACCCAGAGCGCGTGGTGGTCCCCGTGCACCCGGGTCTGGATCCTGCGAAAGTTCTTGCCGCCGTCCTCCGAGAGACGTATCGTCCCGTGCAAGTTGTACACGCGGTTCTCGTTGGTGGGGTCCACCCGCACCTGCGCGTAGTAGAACGGCCGCCAGGCGATCGGCGACCGATAGCCGCCCTTGTCATTCACGACCTTCCACGTGTCGCCGCGGTCGTCGGAGCGCAGCAACACGCTGCGCTTGGCCTCGACCACGGCATAAACCACCTGGGGGTTCCCCCGCGCGAAGTCGAGCCCCATGCGGCCGAGCTCGCCCTCGGGGAGGCCTTCGTTGGGACTCAGCCGCTTCCAGCTCTCTCCGCCGTCGTACGTGACGTGGAGCCCGCTCCCCGCCCCACCCGAGCGGAAAAACCACGGCCAGCGCCGGTGATCCCACATGGCGGCAATGAGGTGATTGGGGCTCGTGGGATCCATGACGACGTCGCCGGCACCGGTGGTCTCGTTCACGTAGAGCACCTTGTCCCAGCTCTTGCCGCCGTCGGTGGTCTTGTACACCCCCCGCTCTGGGCTCTCCGCCCAGGTGTTACCGAGAGCACCGACGTAGGCAAGCTCCGGATTGCTCGGGTGCAACACGATCGCGTCGATCGCGCCGCTCGACTCGAGCCCCACGTGTTGCCAGCTCTTGCCGCCGTCCAGCGACTTGTACACCCCGGTGCCGACCCCGGCCGAGTTGCGGCGGTTGCGCTCGCCGGTGCCGATCCAGACCAGCTCGGGCGCCGCCTGGTAGATCGCGATCGCCCCCACCGAGGATGCGGGCAGGCTGTCGGTGAGCGGTGTCCAGGTCACGCCGCCGGAGGTGGACTTCCATAGACCGCCGGTGGCCGCGCCCGCGTAGATGATGTTCGGGTCGGCGTTCACGGCATCAATGGCGCTGATGCGGCCGCTCATGCCGGAGGGGCCGATGCTCCGCGCCTTCAAATCGGCAAGTGCGGTGATGTCCGTCTGGGACCGCGCCGTTGACGCCGCGGCAAGGATGGTCGTGAGGAAAACCGCCGAAAGGCGGGGAGAAAGATCCGTGTGCATCATGGCTGACTCCCTGAATTTAAGGAACATATTGGAACGGTACTAGCTTTGCGTCGGCAACACACTATGGCGGATGCCTCCAATCGACGCTCAGCGGCTCCTTCGCCGGGAAGAGCTCCACGTTGAGGCCCGCCACCACCCGCTCCCGGAACCGCGCCTCCTCCTCCTCCTCCCTGAACTTACCTAAGGAACGTAAAGGAACGGCTTGACCCTGTGCTAAGTCAACCTATCACGGCTGCGACGCTCATTGGACTCCGATGGCGCACCCGAGCTACCCGGATTAAACTTCCTGCCCGGTTATCCGGGAGCGAGCCCGGTTGATTGCCGAACGAGCGCGTAAACGAAGTGTGAGCGCGCGGTGATGGAGTTTCTTACCAAATACGAATTGGAGGCGTTACCATGCCGAACCTTGTGCCTCGTCATTTCATCCGGCTGAAAACGAACAGGCACGGGAAGCGGCGACGAACGAGATTCTACGTCGAGAGATTGCGGCCGGGTTGGTGCGGCTCGCGGAGTTCGAAGCACGGGCGGTGCGGAGAACACCGGGGTCCTTAGGATACGGTCGGAAAACGTTGCTAGGCAGCCTCGCGCCATTCGTAACGATAGTGCAGTCCACCAACGCGCGGAGCGCGACAACTTTCGCGGCGGGTGACGATCGAGGCGTAACCGCTCTCTCGTTCGGGGTGTCTTTGTCGAGGCCCCGGTGGCAACGGTCCTCATGGTAGTAGCTGATGTACAAGCCTGCGAGCCGGACGAGATGGCGTTCGCTAAGGACGACGACGTGTTCGAGCATCTCTCGGCGGCAGTTCCCGATCCAGCGTTCTGCCTTTCCGTTCTGCCAGGGGCTTCGATACGAGGTGCACCCCAGCCGTCCTGAGCCATCGTTCGGATGAGACGGCGAATCTCGGCCTCGATGAGTGGGCGACCCGGACTCCGGCGACGCGAGATCTTCGCCCAGTATCGACGGAATCGTTCTCGATGCCAGCGAGCGTCGGTGTCGGCGTTGACGATAACGAGCCGACTCGCCCACGCGGGCCACGAAGCGCGAAGGGCGAGTCAGAATGCCCGGTCGACATCGTCGAGGGGCGGGCGTGGACGCTCCTTCTAGAGCACCTGCTGTCTCAGAGCGAGATTCTCGAGCACGAGGTCGGCTCGGCGCAGACTCATTGCGCGTACGGCTCGGGCGCCAAGAGAGGCGAGGAAGATGACAACACGCAGCATGGGGGCGGAGTTTCGCCTTCTTCAGGTGTGGAGCTCAAGCGGATGTAAGTCATTGATTCCACGGGCCGACGGATAATGACGAGGCACAGGTTTGGAGCCGTTTCAATTTCCAACTAAGATTGGCACACTCTCAGATCTCACGTTTACCTTAGGAACGAGGAAATACAATGATAAGAAAAGGTCTCTATGTTCTTTTGGTAGTCTTTCTAATTTTTGAGCTTCCCAATTTATCAGCTCAAGAATCTTCCAAAAAGAATCCAATCCTAAAAGTTCCAGAGCCATCTCTCTCTGTTACAAGTCACACCATCCAGCTAAATGGAAAACCACTGGAATACACAGCGACCGCCGGTTTCATGCTTCTTAGAGATGAATCAGGGAGGCCAAGAGCAAAAGTATTTCTCACGACTTACACCAAGGACGGTGTAAAAGATAAAAGTCGTCGCCCCATCACTTTTGCTTACAATGGAGGGCCTGGTTCTTCTTCCATGATGCTTCATATTGGAGCTCTCGGTCCAAGAAAGGTCTTGCTGGACGATGAAGGAGTTCCCCCTCCGGGACCTTACCGCCTTGTAGATAATGAATACTCGATCCTGGATGTGTCGGATGTGGTTATGGTCGACCCTGTTTCCACAGGATACAGCCGGGCTGTTGAGGGTGTAAATCCAAACGAATTTCATGGCTATAAAGAAGATGTTGAATATCTCGGAGAAATTATCCAGTTGTATATAGCCCGTAATGAACTCTGGGCCTCGCCCAAGTTTGTTATAGGAGAGAGCTACGGCGTCCCCCGGGCGGTAGGGCTGGCTGAATATCTCCAGAGAGACACTCAATCAATGTATCTTAAAGGATTGATCCTGGTTTCCATCACCACTGCTGGTCTAAACCCGTACACGCGTAGTTTTGAGCCCGGGAATGACCTGGCTTTCATCCTGGCTCTGCCCACGTACACGGCAGTAGCATGGTTTCATAAAAAGCTCCCATCTGACCTTCAGGGGAGAAATCTGCGTGATGTCCTGGATGAGGCCGAACAATTTGCTTTAGAGGACTACAACTTGGCGCTGATGAAAGGAAACAAGCTCCCTGCAGATGAAAAGAGCGAAATTATCAATAAACTAGCCCGCTTCACCGGACTCTCTCCCAAATATATCGAACAAACCAATATGCGTATCCACAACGGCCGTTTTGAAAAAGAACTTCTTCGCGATGAACACCAAATAGTAGGTTCGATTGACGCTCGGTTTAAGGGAAAGGATTCGGATTCAGCGGGTGAACGCTTCGAATCTGACCCAGCTCACTCAGCGATTTCTGGAGCATTTGCTGCAACGATCAATCACTACTTCAGAACAGAGCTCAAGTACGAAAATGATATGAACTATGAATTGCGAGGAAAGGTCAGGCCCTGGGATAAACCTCGCTACTTAAATAGTGCAGAGATCCTTCGCAAGGTGATGAGAAAGAACCAATCTCTTAAGGTTTATATTGCTAACGGTTATTACGATATTAGGAGCTATTTTGCTGACGAATATGCTGTCTCACATCTGGATTTGAATTCCGATTTCACGGGACGAATAAAGATTGACTATTACGAATCGGGGCACATGATGTATATCCACAAACCATCCCACGCCAAGTTTAAGGCGGAGATCGCAGAATTTATCGAGTCAGCGATACAAAATTGATTGACTTTTTTATTAGGGATTTGAGGTGGATCCCATTTACTGGACCAAAACGGGTTCTGCTAAGGTGGAGCCTGCCCAGTTAAGAACTCCGTCGTGATCTTCGCAATACTGTTTTCCGGAGGCGACCGAAGGGAGCCTCCGGACAGTGAACCTGGGAGAAGACTGATAATCTTTGGACAGCCTGTTTCTCGCTTTGGTCGTCATCCTTCAAGCAGCCTCGTTGACCAGCCCATCGTACAATCTCGCGGGTGTTTGATAGCCTAGCGCTTTGTGCGGGCGTTGGTCATTGAAAAACTCGAAGTAGCGAGCGATGGTGACGTAGAGCCACCTCATGAGGGGCGGCCGCGGCCGCTCCTTCTTGAGCGCCGTAACTTGTTGGCGTAGGGCGAGGTTCTCGATCACGAGGTCGGCTCGGCGCCGACACATCGCGCGTAATGCACGGGCGCCGAGTGAGACGAGGAAAACGAGAACACGGAGCATGGCGGCGGAGTTTCACCCTCTTCGGCCTCGAACTCAAGCGGGATGTAAGTCCTTGATTTCACAGGCGGACGCGTTTTGACGAGGGACAGGTGGCTGACTTTCCGCCGACCGACCAGCATCGAGAGGTCCAGCAGGTGCTCGAGGAGCGACTTCAGAACAACTACCAGCAGGAGCTTCAGGGGCTCGTGCAGCACGAGCTTCCGGCATTCAACCGGACCCTCGAGGAGCGCAAACTTCTCCGGCTGGTCACGGGTCGGAAACGAGTCACAACAGCTCGGCGAACATCGATTGTGGCTTTCACGCCGGCGACCCGCAGTTCCAGACCGTACCGTTAGCTCGCCTCTTTCTTCGCTAAAACGAACTTCTGTAGGCGCCGCCCTCGGCTCACCTCGCCGGTGTAGATGTTGCCGTGGGAGTCGACCGCCAAACGGTGCACCCAGTGGAATTCGCCCGCGCCATGGCCTCGGCGGCCGAAGTGACCGAGAATCTCTAGGTCTTCTCGTCGCAGGATCCAGATCCGCTGGTTGGTTCCATCGGCGACATATAGAAAGGTCTGCTCCTCATCCGGTGAAACATCCACATCCCAGGCCGATCCTTCCCCCATCGTCTTGTTGGCGATGACGACCTCCTTCACGAAGGTGCCGTCTCTCTGGAAGACCTGAATACGGTTGTTGGTGCGATCCGCCACGTACACGAGCCCGTCGTTCGTGACGCGAGCCCCATGGACGATGTTGAACTGCTGGGCGGGGGGGTCGTCCGGATTGTAGGTGGTTTCTGAACCTGGGGTACGTCTCCCTGGCGCTATAGGAGGCGTGAGACCGGCATCGACCGGCTCTCCGTCAGGTCCCGTCTTCTTGTACCTCCCCCCGCCGTAGTAGATGCCGGGCGCAAAATCCTCCGGCTCGTTGCCGTAAGCTCCCCAGTGACGCTTGTACTCCCCCGTGTCCGCGTCGAATACAACCACGCGCCTATTCAAGTAACCGTCTGAAACGTAGACTTCGTTGGTCTGGGGATCGACCTCCACGTCAGTGGGATGTCCAAGAAATTCCTTATGGTTGTTTCCGCCGGTCTTTCCAGACTGTCCGATCTGGAGAAGGAACGTGCCATCGGAGCTGAACTTCAGCACTTGATGGTCGTCCCGGTTTTCCCCGCCTATCCAGACATTACCCTTATGGTCGACGAAGAGTCCGTGCTCGGTGACAGGCCAGTCGTAGCCGGATCCGGGACCACCCCAAGACTGAATGAGATTGCCTTCCTCATCGAACTCCACGATCCATGGGGCCGGCTTGCAACAAACCGAGATGGGCGGATCTTGCGCCGCGCCCAGCTCGTCCGAAGTCAAGCTCCCCGGACGGTGAAAGACCCAGACGTGATCGCGCGAGTCGACCGCTAGCCCGGCTATCTCTCCAATGAGCCAGTCATTGGGCAGCGGCTTCGGCCAGAAGGGATCGACTTTATACTCCGGGATGCTCGTCTCCTCCCCACCGGCAGCCGTCGCTTCCTCCATTGCCGGCTGTTCGCATCCCATGGCCGCAACGCAAATTACCGCTGTCGCGACCCGACATAGAGCTTGCTTGAATCTCACGAAAGACCTCCTGACTATCGATCGATCGCGCCAATTCATCTCGGCTCGACCGTATAGCCCGCCGATGGTATGCGAGACCAGGACTTCAGGCAACTGCTCTGTGACACCTGCCCGCGAGCGGTTGGTCGACGCGCCCTTCAATTGCGATCCCTCTCCGCTCCGACGAATCGACCGGAAGATCAGCTTGCGTCGGCAGCTATCGCGGCTGCCTCCAATCGACGCTCAGCGGCTCCTTCGCCGGGAAGAGCTCCGCGCTGAGCCCCGACGCCACCCGCTCCCGGAACCGCGCCACCTCCTCCGCGAAGATCCGGTTGGTACGCTCGAGCGCTTGGCTCAGGTCCTCTTCGACCGCCCGCAGGTGTAGCCGCTCGGCCTCGGTCGGCGCCTCGCGTGGCGGGGTGAAACTGCTGTTGAGGTCGCCGGTGAGATAGCCGAGCTGCGACAGCACCTCGTCCGGCCAGCTCTCCATCCCCTGGATTCGCTCCGGTCCTCTGTCGACAAAAAAGTTCATCGTGTCTCCGGTGAACAGTACCTCCACGTCCGTGAGCGCGTTCTTGAGGTCGCTACCGGCCGATGCCAGCGCCTGGGCGGTGCCGTCGGTCGCCCCGCGGTTGGCTTCGACCTGCTCCACCGCGCGGTCGACGGCGCGCCTCGCGTCTCGTAGACGATCCACCGCTTCCGCGGCGACTTCCAGACGCTGGCCCACGGTCATGTTGAACTCCAGCCTCTCACGCTGCGCCGCCATCGGGACCTCGAAGCGCGGATCCTCCCAGACCTCGACCCCCGCGCTCGCTTGCTGCCCCTCGAACGTCACCCGGACGGTGTAACGACCGGGCAGCACCTCCGGCCCGCGTACGAACGACGGCTCCGATGCGCCTTCCTCCTGAACAAGGGGGCGGCGGAACCCGTCGTGACGGAGGTCCCACGCGGTCCGGTTGACGCCCGGCTTCGCCGGAGCCTCGAACGTGCGAATCGTGGCACCCGCCTCGTCGAGGACTTCGATGATCGCGTTCGCAGTGTTGCTTACCGCGGGCTCGGTGGAAATGGAGTAGGTCACGAGCGCCCCGTAGGGCCGATTCTCCCCGATGAACATCGCGTCCGCGGATCCGCGACCCATCCACCTGAGCCACGGATGATAGCGAATGGCCGCCGGTGGGTCGAACACGTGCAGTGGCCTGTTTGCGAGCGCGGGATCGCGCGCCAGCGCGCGCAGCGGCCCCACGTCGTCCAGAATATACGCCGAGCGGCCGTGGGTCGCGATCACCAGGTCGTGATCCCTCGGATGCACGACGAGGGCCCGCGTCGGAGCACGCGGCAGGCCGTGACGCCATAGATGCCACCTCTGACCTCCGTTCAGCGAGACGAACATGCCGTGCTCGGTCCCCAGGAACAGCAGATTCGCCTCGACGGGATCCTGCTCGATCACATGAACGAAGTTAAATGGCTCGATGTCCGCGGTGACCAGGCTCCTCCAGGTGGTGCCGTAATCCACGGTCTTGAAGACGTAGGGCGTGTTGTCGCCCCGACGGTGATCGTCGAAGGTCACGAAGGCCGTCCCGCTCTCGAACTTGGAGGCCTCGATGTGCGACACCCAGCTGTTCGGGCGCAGGCCCCGAATCCGCTCCACCACGTTGACCCAGGTGCCGCCGCCGTCGCGGGTCAGCTGCACGTTGCCGTCGTCGGTGCCCACCCAGAGCACCCCGCGCCCGACCGGCGACGGCGCGATGGTGAGGATGGTGGTGTGGTTCTCCGCCTCGGTGTCGTCGCGCGAGAGCCCGCCGGATTGGTCCGCCATCTGCTTCTCGGGGTCGTTGGTGGTGAGGTCCGGGCTGATGATCGTCCAGGTCCTTCCCATGTCCGTGCTGCGATGGACGAACTGGCTCCCGAGGTAGAGCGCCCCGTCGTGGGGGTCGATCTCCATCCCAGGGTTCCAGTTAAACCGGAGCTTGGTCGCCTCGGGATGGGCCGGCTTGATGGACTTGCGCTCGCCGGTTTGAAGATCGGACCGGACGATGAAGCCGGCCTCTCTCGTGGCGTAGATGTAGCGCGGATTGGTGGGCTCGGCGAGCACCGTGAAACCGTCGCCGTATCCCACCTCCTTCCAGTCGGAGAAGCGGATGCCGCCGTCGTGCCACACGGAGCTCGGCCCGTGCCACATGTCGTTGTCCTGGAGCCCGCCCATGATGTTGAACGGCGTCGCCAGGTCCACGCTGATCTTGTAGAACTGAGCGAGCGGCAGGTTCTCGATGAAGCGCCAGGTGGCGCCGCGATCCGGCGAGAGATAGACCCCGCCGTCGTTGCCGTCGATCAGGATTTTGCCGTCGGGGCTCACCCACAGCGCGTGGTGATCCCCGTGCGTCCGCCTCATGAGCACGCGAAAGTTCTTGCCGCCATCCTCCGAGAGATCCATCGACCCCACCAAGTTGTACACGCGGTTCTCGTTGGTGGGGTCCACCCGCACCCTGGAGAAGTAAAACGGGCGTCTCGCGATCGAGCGTATGCCGGCCTGGTCGTTCACGACCTCCCACGTGTTACCGCGGTCGTCGGAGCGCAGCATCACGCTGCGTTTCGCCTCGACCACGGCATAAACCACCTTGGGGTTTCCCCGCGCGAAGTCGAGCCCCATGCGGCCGAGCTCGCCCTCGGGAAGGCCTTCGTTAGCACTGAGCTGCTTCCAGCTCTCTCCCCCGTCGTACGTGACGTGGAGCCCGCTCCCAGGTCCACCCGAGCGGAAAAACCACGGCCACCGCCGGTGGTCCCACATGGCCGCAATGAGGTGATTCGGGCTCGCCGGATCCATGACCAGGTCCGCGGCACCCGTGGTCTCGTTCACGTAGAGCACCTGCTCCCAGCTCTTGCCACCGTTGGTGGTCTTGTACACGCCCCGATCCGGGCTCTCCTTCCAGGTATTGCCGAGCGCGGCGACGTAGGCGAGCTCAGGATTGCTCGGGTGCAACACGATCTCGTGGATCGCCCCGGTCGACTCGAGCCCCACGTGTTGCCAGCTCTTGCCGCCGTCCAACGACTTGTACACCCCGGTGCCGACCCCAGCCGAGTTGCGGCGACCCCCTTCGCCAGTACCGATCCAGAGGAGCTCGGGCGCCGTCTGGTAGATGGCGACCGCCCCCACCGAGGACGCCGGCAGGCTATCGGTGAGCGGCGTCCAAGCCACGCCGCCGGAGGTGGACTTCCATAGACCCCCGGTGGCCGCGCCCACGTAGATGATGTTGGGGTCGGCGTTCACGGCATCGATCGCACTAATGCGGCCGCCCATGCCGGAAGGGCCGACGCTCCGCGCTTCCAGACCGGCAAGCCCGATGATGTCCGTCTGGGACCACGCCGTGGACGCCGCAGCAAGGAGGGTCACGAGGAAAACCGAGGAAAGGCGAGTGGAAGGACCAGTGTGCATCGGTGTACGTCTCCCTGGACTCATAATAAGAATGGTATAAGAACGGCCTGAACCCTGTGCTAGTCAGGCCAATCGCGGTTACCTCCAATCGACGCTCAGCGGCTCCTTGGCCGGGAAGAACTCGACGCCGAGCGCCGCCGCCACCTGGTCCCGGAAGCGCCCCACCTCCTCCGCCAAAACCCGGTTCGTTTGCTCGATTGCTTGCTCTAGATCCTCTTCGGCTGCCTGCAGATGCAGCCGCTCCGCCTCGGTGGGCGCGTCGCGTGACGGGGTGTACGTGTTGAGGGCGCCGTCGCCGGTGAGGTCCAAAAGCTGCGGTAGCACATAGTCGGGCCAACTCTCCATCCCCTGAATCCGCTGGGGTCCTCCGTCGAGATAAAAGTTCATCGTGTCTCCGGTGAACAGCACCTCCACGTCGGTGAGCGCCTCCTTGAGGTCGCCACCGGCCGATGCCAGCGCCTTGGCGGTGGCGTCGCTCGCCCCGCGGTTGGCCTGGACTTGTTCGACCACGCGGTCGATGGCGCGCTTCGCGTATCGCAAACGATTGACTGCTTCCGTGGCGACTTCCACGCGCTGAGCCACGGTGATGAGGAAGTCCAGCTTCTCACGCTGGGCCGCGATCGGAACGTCGAATCTCGGGTCCTCGCGGACCTCGACCGCCGCGCTCACTTCCTCGCCCGCGAGCTCGATGCGAGCGGTGTAGCGGCCGGGAAGCACGTGCGGCCCCGGGTGGAGCGACGGGCTCGATGTCACTTCTGCAGGAGGCAAGCGGAGCGGGTCCCGGCGCAGGTCCCACGCCGTCCGGTTGACGCCCAGCTCGGCCGGAACCTCGAACGTGCGAACCGTTGCACCCATGTCGTCGAGGATTTCGATGCTCACGCTGGCAGTGCCTTCTTCAGCAGGGTCGGCGGTCGGGCCGATGGAGTAGGTCAAGAGCGCCCCGTACGGTCGATTCTCCCCGATGAACATCGCATCCCCCGTACCAGTTCTCATGTACCGTCGGCGCGGAAGATAGCGAATGGCCACCGGAACCTCGAACAAGTGCAGCGGCCGGTTTGCGATCGCGCGATCGCGCGCCAGCGCGCGCAGCGGCCCCACATCGTCCAGGATGTACACCGAGCGGCCGTGCGTCGCGATCACCAAGTCGTGATCCCGAGGATGCACGACGAGGGCCCGCGTGGGAGCACGCGGCAATCCGTGACGCCACAGATGCCACTTCTGGCCTCCGTTCAGAGAGACGTACATGCCGTGCTCGGTGCCCAGGAACAACAAATTCGGCTCGACAGGATCCTGCTCGATCACGTGAACGAAGTTGAATGGCTCGATGTCCTCGGTCACGAGGCTGGTCCAGGTGTTACCGTAATCCATGGTCTTGAAGACGTAGGGCGTGTTATCCCCCCGACGGTGGTCGTCGAAGATCACGAAGGCTGTACCACCCTCGAACTTGGACGCCTCGATGTGAGCCACCCACGTGTTCGGGCGCAAGCTTTCGATCCGCTTCACCACGTTGGTCCAGCTGCCGCCGCCGTCACGCGTCAGCTGCACGTTGCCGTCGTCGGTGCCGACCCAGAGCACCCCGCGCTCGACCGACGACGGCGCGATGGTGAGGATCGCAGTGTGGTTTTCCGCTTCGGTGTCGTCGCGCGAGAGCCCGCCGGATTGGTCCGCCATCTGCTTCTCGGGGTCGTTGGTGGTGAGGTCGGGGCTCAAGAGGGTCCACGTCGTTCCCATGTCCGCGCTTCGATGCACGAACTGGCTTCCGAAGTAGAGCGATCCGTCGTGGGGATCGATGGCCATCCCCGGGTTCCAGTTGTAGCGGAGATCGATCCCCTCGGGATGGGCGGGCCCGATCGTGTGGCGCTCGCCGGTTTGAAGATCGGATCGGACGATGTAGCCGGCCTCCCTCGTGGAGTAAACGTAGCGCGGGTTTCCGGGAACGGGGAGCGTGGCGAAGCCGTCACCGGATCCCACCTCCTTCCAGTCGGGGAACCGGATGCCGCCGTTGTGCCACACCGAGCTCGGACCATGCCACATGTTGTTGTCCTGGAGCCCGCCCATGACGTTGAACGGCGTCGCCATGTCCACGTTGATCTTGTAGAACTGGCCGAGCGGCAAGTTCTCGATGAAGCGCCAAGAAGCACCCCGGTCACGCGAGAGGGAGACCCCGCCATCATTGCCGTTGATCAGGATCTTGCCGTCGGGGCTCACCCATAGTGCGTGGTGATCCCCGTGGATCCGCCCCGAACCCAGGCGCACGTTAAAGTTCTTGCCGCCGTCCTCCGAGCGATCCAACGTCCCTATCAAGTTGTACACACGGTTCTCGTTGACGGGGTCCACCACCAAGCTCGCGAAGTAGAACGGGCGTCTCGCGATCGATCGCAGACCGCCTCTGTCGCTCACGACCTTCCACGTCTCGCCGCGGTCGTCGGAGCGCATCATGACGCTGTGTTTGGCCTCGACCACCGCATAAACCACCTCGGGATTCCCCGGCGCGAAGGCGAGCCCTATGCGACCGAGCTCGCCCTCCGGGAGACCTTCTCTCGGACTCAGCCGCTTCCAGTTCTCGCCGCCGTCGTAGGTGACGTGGAGCCCGCTTCCCGGTCCGCCCGAGCGGAAAAACCACGGCCAGCGACGGTGATCCCACATGGCAGCCATGAGGTGATTGGGGCTCGCGGGATCCATGACGAGATCCCCAGCACCGGTGGTCTCGTTCACGTATAGCACCTTCTCCCACGTGTTGCCGCCGTCGGTGGTCTTGTACACGCCGCGGTCCTCACTCTCCTTCCACGTGTTGCCCAGCGCGCTCGCGTAGGCCACGTCCGGATCGCTCGGGTGCAGCACGATTTCGGCGATCGCCCCGGTCGACTCGAGCCCCACGTGTTGCCAGCTCTTGCCGCCGTCCAGCGACTTGTACACCCCGGTGCCGACTCCCGCCGAGTTGCGGCGGCCGCGCTCACCGGTGCCGATCCAAACGAGCTCGGGCGCCGCCTGGTAGATCGCGACCGCTCCGATCGACGTCGCAGGCATGTCATCCGTGAGCGGCGTCCACGTCACGCCGCCGGAGGTGGACTTCCATAGACCCCCGGTGGCCGCGCCCACGTAAATGATGTTGGGATCCGCGTT
This sequence comes from Candidatus Marinacidobacterales bacterium, assembly GCA_965247365.1. GTDB lineage: Bacteria > Acidobacteriota > Vicinamibacteria > Marinacidobacterales > SMYC01 > CBDFHB01. Next base: position 3,900,791 of record CBDFHB010000002.1, on the reverse strand, counting down.
CACGGCATCAATCGCGCTGACGCGGCCGCTCATGCCAGACGGACCGACGCTCCGGGCTTTCAAACCGGTAAGCGCGGTGATGTCCGTCTGGGATCGCGCCGTGGACGCCGCGGCAAGGATGGTTATGAGGAAACCCGCCAAAAGGCGAGTGGAAAGATCCGTGTGCATGGTCTCGGTCTCCTTAAACTCTGTGCTAGTCAACACCATTGCGGCTACCTCCAATCGATGCTCAGCGGCTCCTTCGCCGGAAAGAGCTCCGCGTTGAGCCCCGCCGCCACACGCTCGCGGAACCGCGCCACCTCTTCCGCGAAGACTCGATTCGTACGCTCGAGCGCTTGGCTCAGGTCCTCTTCGGCCGCCCGCAGGTACAGCCGCTCGGCCTCGGTCGGCGCCTCGCGTGCGGAGCTGAGCGTGCCGTGGATGCCACCGATGAGGTAATCGAGCTGCGGCAGCACCTCGCCCGGCCAACTCACCGATCCCTGAACCCCGTGCGGTCCAGTGAACAGTTCTTCCACGCTGGTGAGCGCCTTCTTGAGGTCGTCGCCGGCCGATGCCAGCGCCTGGGCGGTGCCGTCGGTCGCCCCGCGGTTGGCTTCGACCTGCTCCACCGCGCGGTCCACGGCGCGCTTCGCGTCTCGTAGACGATCCACCGCTTCCGCCGCGACCTCCAGACGCCGGCCCACGGTCATGATGAACTCCAGCCTCTCACGCTGCATCGCCATCGGGACCTCGAAGCGCGGGTCCTCCCGGACCTCGACTGCCGCGCTCGCTTCCTGGCCCCCGAGATTCACCCGGACGGTGTAGCGGCCGGGCAGCACCTGCGGCCCCGGCAAATGCCCTAGGCGCGTTCCGATAATGGCACTGCCACGAGGTTGGCGGAACGTGTCGTGTCGCAGGTTCCACGCGGTCCGGTTCACGCCCGGCTCGGCCGAAGCCTCGAACGTGCGAATCGTGGCACCGCCCTCGTCGAGGACTTCGAACGTCACCCTCCCGCTTTCAGTTAGGGCGCCATCGTTGCCGATGAAGTAGGTCAGCAACGCTCCATACGGCCGATTCTCCCCTCGGAACATCCCGTCGCCCGTGACCTGCATTCCATGCGGCGGCGCCACCTGATAACGAATGGTCGCGGGAACCTCGAACAAGTGAATCGGCCCGTTCGCGATCTCGGGATCGCGCGCCAGCGCGCGCAGCGGGCCCACGTCGTCCAGGATGTACACCGAGCGGCCGTGCGTCCCGATCACCAGATCGTGATCCCTCGGATGCACGACGAGGGCCCGCGTGGGAGCACGGGGCAGGCCGTGACGCCACAGATGCCACTTCTCGCCTCCGTTCAGAGACACGTACATCCCGTGCTCGGTGCCCAGGAACAGCAAACTCGCTTCCACGGGATCCTGCTCGATCACGTGCACGAAGTTGAACGCCTCGATATCCGGGGTCACGAGGCTCGTCCAAGTGGTGCCGTAGTCCATGGTCTTGAAGACGTACGGCGTGTTGTCCCCCCGGCGGTGATCGTCGAAGGTCACGAAGGCGGCGCCAGCCTCGAACTTGGACGCTTCGATGTGCCCCACCCAGATGTTCGGGCGCACGCCGGGTATCCGCTCCACCACGTTGGTCCAGCTGCGGCCGCCGTCGCGCGTAAGCTGCACGTTGCCGTCGTCGGTGCCCACCCACAGCACCCCGCGCTCGACCGGCGACGGCGCGATGGTGAGGATGGTGGTGTGATTCTCCGCCCCCGAGTCGTCGAGCGTGAGCCCGCCGGATTGGTCCGCCATCTGCTTCTCGGGATCGTTGGTGGTGAGGTCCGGGCTGATGATTGTCCACGTCCCACCCTTGTCCATGCTTCGATGGACGAACTGGCTCCCGATGTAGAGCGCCCCGTCGTGGGGATCGAACGCCATCCCTGCGTTCCAGCTGTAGCGGAGCTCGACCGCGTCGGGATGGGCCGGCCGGATGGATTGGCGCTCGCCCGTTCGAAGATCCGACCGGAGGATGCGGCCACCTTCCCTCGTGGTATAGACGTAGCGCGGGTCGTCGGGATCGGCGAGCGCGGCGAAGCCATCACCGGATCCGATGTTCTGCCAGTCGTAGAACCGGATGCCGCCGTTGTGCCACACGGAGCTCGGCCCGTGCCACATGTTGTTGTCCTGGAGCCCGCCCATGACGTTGAACGGCGTGGCCAGGTCCACGTTGACGTGGTAGAACTGGGCGAGCGGCAGGTTGTCGATGAAGCGCCAGGAAGCACCGCGATCGCGCGAGAGGTAAACCCCAGCGTCGTTGCCGTCGATCAGGATCTTGCCGTCGGGGCTCACCCACAGCGCGTGGTGATCCCCGTGCACCCGCTCCAGGCGTAGGAGCGAAAAAAAGATCTTGCCGCCGTCCTCAGAGCGATCAATCGTCCCATGCACGTTGTACACTCGGTCCTCGTTGGTGGGGTCCACCCGCACCTGCGCGTAGTAGAACGGCCGATTGGCGATCCTTTCGGCGACATCGCTTCCGTGAACGTGGAAGGTTGTGAACGCGTCGTTCACGACGCTCCAGGTGTCGCCGCGGTCCTCGGAGCGCAACATCACGCTGCGCTTCGCCTCCACCACCGCATACACCACACGGGGATTCCCTCGCGCGAAGTCGAGCCCGATACGGCCGAGCTGACCCTCCGGCAGGCCTTCGTTGGGACTCAGCTGCTTCCAGCTCTCTCCCCCGTCGTACGTCACGTGGAGCCCGCTCCCCGGTCCACCCGAGCGGAAGAACCACGGCCACCGACGGTGATCCCACATCGCCGCTATCAGGTGGTTCGGGCTCGCGGGATCCATCACCAGGTCCCCCGCACCCGTGGTTTCGTTCACGTAGAGCACCTGCTCCCACGACTTGCCCCCGTCGGTCGTCTTATACACCCCCCGCTCTGGGCTCTCCTTCCAGGTATTTCCGAGCGCGGCGACGTAGGCGAGCTCAGGATTGCTCGGGTGCAACACGATTGCGTCGATCGCGCCGCTCGACTCGAGCCCCACGTGTTGCCAGCTCTTACCGCCGTCCAAAGACTTGTACACCCCGGTGCCGACCCCCGCCGAGTTGCGCCGGTTGCGCTCCCCGGTGCCGATCCAAACGAGCTCGGGGGCCGCCTGGTAGATGGCGACCGCCCCCACCGAGGACGCCGGCAGGCTGTCGGTGAGCGGTGTCCAGGTCACGCCCCCGGAGGTGGACTTCCATAGACCCCCGGTGGCCGCACCCACGTAGATGATATTGGGGTCGGCGTTCACGGCATCGATCGCGCTGATGCGGCCGCTCATGCCGGAGGGGCCGATGCTCCGCGCTTTCAAACCGGCAAGTCCGATGATGTCCGTCTGGGACCACACCGTGGACGCCGCGGCAAGGAGGGTCATGAGGATCCCCACCGAAAGGCGAGTGGAAAGACCGGTGTGCATGGCGTCCGTCTCCCTAAGTATTGGATTCCGGTAAAATTCCGTGCGGCCCTAAGCGTTACCGCACGGAATTCTACACCTCAACGTGAGGTCAAACCACCTGCTTGTGACGATCCCAAGGGTGTTGAAAATCCTTAAATCGCCCGTTTATTGATAAACTCCGACTGATTCGGTTAGAGATCCAATCCTTTAAACTCCCGATCCATGAACCCGAACGATGGATTCGTCAGTCGCGCGTCCCTCCAAGCTATTCTCAGATAAAAGATTATCTTGATAGAGGGTCCGGATTACCGTCCGGTCGGTCAAACGCGGATCCAAACTTTTGAAGATGGAAAGACTATCGAGGACACCATCGATCGGCTAATATACTCATTTATAGAGACTTATAGCTTACTTTTTCAGTAGCTCGCCGTGGAATACAACTTGCATTGCTTCTGATTCCGATTCAGAAATGTGTTCTGGTCGGTTGAAATTCAGCATGGAGGCAAATTCATGTCACGCGAATCAATAGTGAATTGGCGCGTACTAGTCGTGGTACCGCTGGTCCTTTTTCTGGCCACGGGAATGGCTTTCTCGCAGCTAATCACCGGATCCATCTACGGCAAGGTCCAGGATGCTCAGGGGCTTGCAGTACCCGGGGCTACGGTGACCGTCACGAGTCCGCAGCACATCGCGGCGGAAGTTCGAACAACGTCGACACAGGGTACCTACCGTGTTCGTAGGCTAGCGCCCTCGTCCGAGTACACAGTGATGATCGAGTTGGCGGGATTCCAAACCGCTACCTTTTCAGAGGTCATCGTGCGGGCAGGGCAGAACATTGCGATCGATGCGACGCTGTCCCCGTCCTCGGTGCAGGAGAGCGTGACCGTCGTTGGAGAATCGCCGCTGGTCGACGTCAAGAGCTCGCAGGCGATGCGGATTCTCGAGCAGGAACGGCTCGAGAACCTCCCCCTGGGACGCGATTACGACGATCTCCTCATTTCGATGGCGGGCATCATCGATACTGAGTATGGTTTCGCTCCGGCACAATCGGTTCTCGGGAGCGACCCGCGGGGCAACCTGTACACCATCGATGGAGCGGTCGCCAATGACACGACGGTCGGCTACATCTTGACGGAAATCCCGATCGACATGATCGAGGAAGTCCAGGTAACGACCACGGGTCAAACGGCCGAGTTTGGCATGTCGCATGGTGGGGTTTTCAACTTCGTGACCAAGTCAGGAGGAAACGACCTCTCCGGTTCAGCGTACATTTATTACCAAGGCGATAGCTTGGAGTCGGAAAACCTCACGCAAGAGGAAAAGGAGCAAGCTGGGGGGGTCGGAACGAGTGTGAAAAAGGACCAGGACTTTGGCGGAACGTTCGGGGGACCGATCAAGCGAGATACTGTCTGGTTTTTCGGCAATATCCGTCGGCTGAACGTGGAGGTGCAACAACCCCTGATCCCCACCCAGCCATTCGAGACCAATCAGACCCATGGCTTCCTCAAGATCACGGGTCAGCTGGCCGCGGCCAGCCGGTTATACGGCTCGCTCACAACTCGGAACCAAGATAGGTATCCGTCCAACGTGACCAGTTTCAGCAACGCCGACGCCCCGGAGACCTGGCAGACCCAAAAACGGATTCAGAAGATCTTCAATATGGGTTTCACGCACCTATTCGGCGACGATACCATTCTGGACGCACAGTTCAACCGGCAGTGGAAGGAGTTCCAACACAATCAGGTCAACAACCCTGACAACATGCTTGGCTGGTCGGACGGCGTGACCGGGTTGCAATTCGGGGGACTCACCGGGGACCTATACCATATGCTTTGCCGGTGCACGTGGGGAACGGGCGCCAATGTCTCGCACTTCATGGAGAACGCGAGCGGCTCACACGAGTTCAAGGTCGGTTTCTTCGTGGATCGCCCCAACTCGGAGCGGACGTTTTCTTACCCCAATGATCTCGACACCCGACAACAGCTTTCGAACGGAGCGGCCTTTCGTATAACCAAGCAGTGGTATCCGAACACTCAATCCAGGAATATTGACCGCTATTCGTTCTTCTTGCAGGACCAATGGACGGTCGGAGACCGGCTCACCATGAACGTGGGAATACGCCACACAAACTCGGAAGGCTGGCTCCCCACGCAGTCTCGGGGTGGCGGCCGCTGGTTCCCCGTGGTCACCTTGCAAGAGACTCGCGACGTCGTCACCTTTAGCACCTGGGCGCCGCGCCTTGGCTTTGTGTATGCGCTGGGTGAGCAAAAAAGGACTTCTGTCAAGGGCTACTACGGGCGACACTTCAAGGCCCTCCTTACCCAGGATCTCAGTAGCGTCGCACCCTCTTCAGGAGGAAGCGAGACCTACGAATGGAACGACATTAATGGTGACCTCCAATTCCAGGAAGGTGAGGAGGGAGACCTTATCGGGAGTCAATTGAACCCCGCTATCAATGATCGTTCGGACCTCGCCGACCCCGACTTGACAGATTCCTACGTGGATTCGTTTCACTTCACTGTCGAGCACGAGGTGAGTAGCAACATGGTGGTCTCGGTGCAAGCAACCGTCAAGCGCGAGCGTAACATCTTGGAGACGACGGTTATTCGGACGGCGGGAGACCAGGATAACCCGTTTAACGATTTCCGCACGGTTAACGTGACCAACCAGTTCACCGGCGAGCCTGACATCATCTATGCCCTGCGGCCGGAATTCCGGGGAGCCCAGAGTAGAACGATCTTGACCAACCCCTCCTTTGCGGACGAACTTTTCCGAGACTACGAGGGAGTTGAGTTTGCCCTACGAAGGCGCTTTCGTGACGGCTGGCAAGCGTATGTCTCCTACAACTGGGGCAATGGCAACGGCAACATCGCCAATGACTTCCAAGGCACCACGAGCTACAACCGGATATACGATACCCCCAATGAGTTCATCAGAGCTGTTGGCCCTCTCGCCCTGGACGCTCCCCACCAGTTCAAGCTCCAGGGGACCTACACGTTGCCCTACGATGTTCTCGTGAGCGGCTTCTACCAGGCCCAGACCGGTTTTCCCATCAAGTTACCCTCAAGTGACCAATCCATTCAGGGAACCTACAAGCAGCGCTTCTACCCGCTCTGCCCCTCCGGTAGTGCCGGCGGAGCGAAAGGAGACGGCGGCGGTGGTGGCGGTTGCCAGCAGCCTCCGCTTGGTATTCCCGGAATCGTGGTGGAGGGCCAAGTCGATAGCGCTGTAGTGCAAGCCGGTACCTTCCGCCACGACTTCAGACACAAGATCGACATCCGAGTGGAAAAGCAATTTCCATTCGGAGACGGAATGAAACTGGGGCTCATCATGGATGTCTTCAATCTAGGCAACATCAGCCGGATTACATCCTATAAGTCAATACAACTGGATAACTCCAATTTTCTGATACCAGGGACGTTCGAAAATCCCCGTATTGTAAGATTGGGAGTGCGCTTCAATTTTTGACCAGGGTTAGAAGTTTGAAAAGACGTAAGCTCTAGTCTCGAAGCACCGACTCGAAACGGGGCGCCAGCTGGCGCCCCGTTTTTTTTGCTCGGTTTTGACCCCGGTGGCTGTCGCTGGGTACTCGGAGCGGTGAGTATAATGGGGCGAGTCTACGGGCCGTTAGAATTTCCGGCAGGGTGTTCCCGTAACCCCCCACCTGTAAAGGATTAGGAGTCGCAGCGTGTTACCGAGCGGACGGACGACTCGGCGGAAGGTAACGGTCTCTTTGGCCGTGGCGGTGGCACTGCTACGCTTTGGAGAGGCAGGGCTATCGACGCCCTGGTCCTTGCTCGATTTGGAGGGTCGACAGGTCGACCCCTTCCAGCAGACGGATGCCAAAGCGACCGTCTTTCTCTTCACCCGTACCGATTGTCCGATCTCGAACCGTTACACACCGGAGCTCCAACGACTCCAAGCGAAGTTCCAGTCGGACAACGTCCGGTTCTGGCTCGTGTATCCCGATCCGGACGAATCGGTGAAAGCCATTCGTGAGCATGTGAAGGCATACGGTTACTCCTTTGGTGTTCTGCGCGATCCGCAACACCGGCTGGTCGAAGAGACCCAGGTCAAGGTGACACCGGAGGCCGCCGTCTTCGTGCCCGGTAGACGAATGGTGTATCGCGGCCGTATTGATGACCGCTACGTCGATTTTGGCAAGGCACGGGCGAAACCGACCCAACACGATCTCGAGCAAGCCCTCCAGGCGATCCTCGAGGGGAGGCCGGTGGAACGCGCCATGACCCCTGCCGTGGGCTGCTTTATCTCGGATTTGCAATGACCCGCTCGGCCCACTTGGCCCTCGCAATACTCATTTTCCAAGGCGTAGTGGTACTCGGCGCTACGAAACGAGTGCGATCTCAGGACGCGAGCATTCCAGGCTCTTCAGACAGGTTGACGTTCAACAAGGATATTGCGCCGATCGTGTTTGAAAACTGTGCGGCTTGTCATCGCCCCGGTGAGCCGGCACCCTTCAGCTTGTTGAGCTACCAAGATGTACGCAAACGAGCCAGACAGATTGCGGTCGTCACCGAAAGTCGGTTCATGCCACCTTGGCTGCCCGAAGAAGGATACGGCGAATTCCGGGGCCAGCGCGGCCTCACGTCCGACCAAATCGCCTCCTTGCGCAAGTGGGTCGAGGACGGCGCCCTGGAGGGAGACCCGGATGATTTGCCCCCGCCGATGCAGTTCACCCAGGGCTGGCAATTCGGCGAACCGGATCTGGTGATCGAAATGGCTGAGCCTTACACCCTGCCGGCCGGGGATCGAGATGTGTTTCGCAGCTTCGTGATCCCGATACCGTTACCGACCAGGAAATACGTGAGAGCCCTCGAATTTCGAGGAGGGAATCCGCGAATCGTCCATCACGTGGTCATGCAAATTGATGAAACGCGCTCGACCCGATATCTCGATGAACAAGATCCCGAGCCGGGCTATGAGGGCATGTATTCCGGAGACGCCAGGAGCCCCGACGGCCAATTCTTGGGCTGGACACCGGGCAAGGTCCCGATGGCCGCCCCCGAGGGCATGGCCTGGCGCCTGGAGGCAGGCAGCGACCTTCTCCTGAAGTTGCACCTACTGCCCAGCGGCAAGCCAGAGGTGGTTCGCTGCGCGGTAGGATTCTACTTCACCGAGAAGGCACCCACGCGCATTCCTCTCGGACTCAGGCTTGGCTCCCATACCATCGACATTCCTGCCGGGATGAAAGACTATACGGTCAAAGACTCCTTCGAGTTGCCAGTCGACGTGGAGGTAGTCGGCGTGTACCCGCATGCCCATTACCTGGCACGGGACATGAAAGGCTACGCCACGCTTGCCGATGGCACGACGAGGTGGCTCATCCGTATCAAGGAATGGGATTTCAACTGGCAGGACGAGTATCGATTCGCCGAGCCGGTCTTCTTACCCCGCGGTACCACGCTCGAAATGGAATACACCTACGACAACTCCTCCGACAATGTGTTCAACCCGCACCATCCTCCCCGGCGTGTGGCATTCGGTCCGCAATCCTCGGATGAGATGGGGGACTTGTGGCTTCAGCTGGTGCCTACCGATAGCGCCGAGCTGGCGATTCTGAAACGCGATTTCGCGATAAAGGATCATCAGGCGCGCCTCGACGGCTACAAACATCGAACTCGCACCACTCCCGGAGATGCCCAAGCACGCTATGGCCTGGCCAACATGCTATCGGCTCGAGGTGAGGGAGAGGAAGCGATTCGACATTATCGTCGCGCCCTGCAGATCAAACCAGACTTTGCCCTAGCGTACAACAACCTTGGCCGCGTGCTGCTGGCGCAGCGTAAGACGGCCGAGGCGATGAAGCTCTTTCGTCACGCTTTGCGAGTCGATCCGGACCTGTCTCTAGCGCACAACAATCTCGGTGCCGCACTGTTGATGCAGGGCGACAACGAGGAAGCGATCCTGCATTTTCGTAGTGCACTGCGGGCCTGGCCAGACTTCGCTGACGTGCACCACAACTTGGGCAAGGCCCTGTCGCTCCAGGGTAGTGGCGAAGAAGCGATCGGTCACTATCGTCAGGCCGTGTCAATCAAGCCCGACTCGTTTCTGGCGCACTTGAGCCTCGGCAACGCTCTCGCCCGACAAGGGTTTTTTGTCGAGGCCGCGGCCCAGTATGAACGGGTGCTGCAGATCCAACCCGGCCATGCCAAAGCACCCAAAGCGCTAGAAAACCTAAAACTGGTTAGGTCGTATCTCGAGAAGAACCGTTAAGCGCACCTAGATGATGTTCGGTTCGGCGTTCACATTGCTTCACAGTCTGGACAATATCCACACTTAGCTGGGTTTCTCTTCCGGTGGCCTGCCAGTACTCAGGAGGCGCCAGCAGGCTCCCGGGCATCCCCCCTAACCGCTTCCACCACCCCAGCTCGGACACTCATGGGTCTATTTGGCCTGTTTGGGAGCTGTTGCATTGACCTGCTCCCCGAAAACTAGGACAAAGCCGAGTTGAATCGGAGCTGAGATAATGGCCGCGAAGAGGAGCGGTCATGAAGAGGAAGCGATTCACGGAAGAGCAGATCATCGGGATTCTGCGTGAAGCGGAATCGGGAACGGCTGTGCCTGAGCTTTGCCGGAAGCACGGAATGTCGAACACGACGTTCTACAAGTGGCGGAGGAAGTACGGCGGGATGGACGTGAGCGAGGCTCGTCGCCTGAAGCAACTCGAGGACGAGAATCGTCGTTTGAAGCGTTTGGTGACGGACCAGGCGCTAGACATCCAGATGTTGAGGGCGGTGAACGCAAGAAAGTGGTGAGTCCTGCCGTGAAACGAGAGGCTGCGACGTGGCTGGTCGGCGAGTACGAGGTCAGTCAGCGTCGAGCGTGCAGGACATTGGGGCTAGGCCTCTCGACGTGGCGGTACGTGAGTCGGGGAGTTGATGGCGGTGAGGTACGCAAGCGTCTCGTGGAGCTTGCTGAGGAGCGCCCGCGGTTCGGCTACTGCCGCCTGTGGCTGCTTCTACGGCGAGAAGGCCATGAGGTGAACCCGAAGCGGATCTACCGCCTGTACCGCCTGGAAGGTCTGAAACTGCGACCCAAGAAGCGCAAGCGTGTGAGCCGCCATCCTCGGCAAAAGCTCGTCGAGCCCAAGCAGGTCAACGACCGCTGGTCGATGGATTTCATGAGTGACCAGCTGGCGCATGGCCGACGATTTCGGACTCTGAACGTGGTCCACGATTGTAGTCGAGAAGCTCTGGCTAGCGACGCTGAGTACTCCCTCCCGGGTGTTGGCGTCGTGGACGTACTAGAAGCGATCGCAGCGCTGCGGGGTTACCCGAAGCAAATCGTGATCGACAACGGCCCCGAGTTCACGGGTCGAGTTCTCGATGCGTGGGCCTATGACAAGGGTGTCGAGCTTCGATTCATCGAACCGGGCAAGCCGACGCAGAACGCTTTCGTCGAAAGTTTCAACGGCCGGTTCCGCGACGAGTGTCTCAATCAGCGCTGGTTCGTCACCCTGGCGGACGCCCAGCGCATCATCGAACATTGGCGCCAGGACTACAACACGATTCGACCTCACAGCTCACTCGGCAATCTTACGCCGGCTGAGTTCGCTCGTAGTCGAGTCGCCTAGAGGCCATAATCTCGGCAAGGATTTGATTCGGCTGTGTACCAAAGACTGGGGGCAGGTCACTCGAACGAGCCGCAACCTGACAACAGCTTGTCGGTTCGATTCACCGACTCACCCATCCGAACTTTCGTGGCGTCGTCGAGAAGGATGTGACAATAGAAACCCCTTCGAGCGTAATTCGCGTTAGATTTTCTACTTTTTTGCTAACCGAAATTTAAACGGGAGGGAGGCTTCCCGCCCGAATTTCGTCTGAACATGGGCGTTGGTGAAGGGCAAGGGAGCCGGGCTCGCCGGGGTGTGAGAGATGGGCTCGCTCCCATTCCAGGAGACGTTAGCGCTCGCCTACCATGCGGGGATACAAGGGGAGAGAAGGACGTCAGAACATTGAGACGCAAGAAAGTCTTCCGAAAAATAAAGGCTGCAACCGTGGCCATCTGTCGTCGGGAGGAGGATATGCTCATCCCGTTCGGCTCGGGCATCAATGTCGATCGAAAAGGTTTCATTATCACTGCGAAACACGCCATCGAAGCCACGTTGCCGGGCCCCATCATCTCGCCGTCAGAAGGTGGCCCCACCACGGGGACCATTCTGCAACAGAGATTGTTTGCTGTCTTCTGTATTGAACAAGGGGAGGAATTATTGGTTTGGGCACTCCCTCCCTACGTTACTGGCGGCCTTCATTCGCATGACCTCGCGTTTATCAGGCCGCGCCTCGATGGCAATGCCCCGATCGACGCTCTTCCGTGTGTTGTGATGGGTGACTCTGACAAGGTCTATGAGGGCGAGCAAGTTCTTACATGTGGGTTTCCTCTGGGAAAGGTTCTACAACCAGCACTCCCGACGGGCAGCCTATTTCAGGAAGGAATCGTGTCATCCATCCGCCCGCATGCGCTCGCGACGTCCCGGAGCGAGTTCTTTCTGGACATGACGATCAACCCGGGAAATAGCGGCGGCCCGCTTTGTCGACGAGGATCGGCGAAACTCATCGGTGTAGTAAATGCTCGTATAGAGCGCCCTGATGTTGTTCCAACCGGAATTAGCTGTGCCGTGCCACTAAACGTAGTGAAACCGCTCGTCGAAAAGCTAATCGCGATGTCGGCAGATGAATTGCGAACCTACCTTGAGGAGAAGATGGGCGAGGGGCATTCTGGCGACCTGTTCTAGCGTTCGACCTTACCCAAACCCTTTGCTGTGAAAAGCCGATACAATCAGTTCGGCGTGTGGAAAATATGATGGGAATAGCGCGGGCTGAGGTGCCAAGAGATCTCGATGTGGCCAATGTGTGGCCAAAAACATCGGTGATTGCGGAGTTAAATTGTTGAAGGCAAACGATCGGGGTGGTTGTTGGTGCCGAAGGGGGGAAACGGCGAGGCCGTTTTCTTAACCAAATGATGACGCGCGACTTTCGTCATTAAGTGCATGGCCCCCAGCGGCTTCACCATTATTAATAGTCCTCTCCAGTCCTCCCGAGTCCTCTGAAGTCCTCCCCAGTTTTGGAGGCGTTTTGGAGACACTAGACCCGGTGCGCATGCCGCTTCGCCGGACGCGCAGCTGGCCAATATCGATTTGCAGAACATGCTCCAGAAGCACCAGCAGATCCTACAGATGCTCGCAAATATCTCCAAGATGCTTCACGATACCGCCATGGCAGTGACTAGGAAGATCGGGTGAAGCGCCCAGAAGCGAGGTATCGCCCCCGACGCTTAGAACGACGGCACAGTGAGGATCGCATTCGGGCGACATCCCACCGGGTCGAGCCCAAACTTGATGATACCCTCAGGCGTGCAATGTTAAAGTGAACAACCACCGCCTATAAGACTGTGGCTTCAGGGGTTGTCAATTGGCGCCAAAATCGATTCGATAGAGCAAAAAGGAGAAAAATCATGAGCTCACTCGACCGCCGCACTTTCTTGAAGACCACCGCGGGTACTCTCGCCGTTGTGCCTGCCAGCCGGGCGCCGGCAGCGCCCTCCGACGAGGACCCTCTGGGGGTACGCCGCGACTTCCCAATCACCGACACGCTTACCTACATCGACACTGCCAACCGCGCACCTTTTCCGATAGCGGTGAGGGATGCCACCGTCGCTTATGCGGACGTGAAGATGCACAGGGGTTTCGCCTCCAGCAGGGACGAGATTCGGGAGGAGGCGCGCGAGCGATTTGCCACGCTATTCGGCGCCAAGCCCGAAGAGATCGCCATTCTCTACTCCACCAGCGACGGTGAGAACATCGTCGCCAGCGCTCTCGACCTCGGACCTGGCGACAACGTCGTCATCGACGAGCTCCACTTCGTGACGAGCTTCATCCTGTACCGAGAACTCGAGAAAGAAAAAGGCATCGAGCTCCGTATCGTGCCTCAGCGAGACGGTCGCTCGGACTTGGAGGATTTCGACGCCCGCATCGATGGCAACACGAAGCTCGTGTCCGTGGCCTGGGTCTCGAATCGTAACGGCTTTCGCGAGGACGTGCGAGGCCTGGCGGAGCTGGCGCACCGCAAGGGCGCTTTCCTCTACGCCGACGCCGTCCAGGCCATCGGAGCCTTCCCCACCAGCCTCACCGAGGAGGGCATCGACTTCGCCACCACCAACGCGAATAAGTGGCTGTTCGCGAGCTACGGCGCCGCGCCTTTCTTCGTCCGTGAGGAGCTCCTCGATCGGATCCGCCCGGACCGCTACGGCCACGGGCAGACCGAGGAGATGCTCGACAACTACCACCACCGACCGCACCGACTGCGAACGACGGCGAGAAAGTACGAGTACGCGGCCCCCGCGTACAACATCGTCTATCAGTTGAACGCGGGCCTCGGGTACTTGAAGGAAGTCGGCCTCCACCGCATCGAAAAGCACACCATGGCGCTCGCCCGAGAGCTAAGAGACGGGCTTGCGAGTCTCGGATTCGACATCTGGACGCCTCCCAACAACAACTCCCCGATCGTCAGCTTCGCTCACGGACGAGAGGCTGACGAATTGCAGAAGCTCCTCGACAAGGAGGGCATCGTCGTCACCTTCCGCGAGAAGGAGGGTTCGGTGATTCGGGCGTCGGTCTCGCTGTTCAACAACCAAACGGATATTCAGAAGCTTTTGAAGGTGCTGGAGACGGTCGCTTAGCGCCAACACAATGCGTCGAGATCGACGATGAGGGCGCGGGTGGGGAGGTCCCAACCCGGTGTTAGAAGACTCGAGCTCTTTAACCTCCCTCGCCCGCGGAGCCCGCGCCGTTCAGGTACATCGCGTTGAACAGGATCTTGAATGTGCCGTGGGTCTCGGCCCGGCGCTGCGCACCGAACCCGACCAGCACCACCCGACCAGTCCCATACCCGACGTCCAGCAGTGCCGCCCTGTTCGCGATGTGGGACTCACCGTCGAGCCATCCGCTCTGTAACAGGTCACGCTTTCCATAGCGACCTGCCGCGGAGATCCCCTCGTTGTGAAGCGTCGAGCGAACCTCGAAGGTCGGGCTACCGCCGAAGAGAACGAGTCCATGAGAAGGCATACCGAAGGCCAGCGGATGGCTGGGATCGAACTCCACCCGCAGCATGGATCCCGGAGCGTAAAAGTCCCGCGAAGAAAGGCCGCTCACCACATTGGTAACGGGGATTCCGAACCGCTGGATCGCGAGCTCCGAGGCCCGGTCGAGGAGTACGAGCGTGCCCCCCTCGCGTACGAAATCCTGGAGGGCCTGAACGCCGCTGTTTCCTAAGCCCTGCCGATACTGGGGCGGATAGGCCTGCGAGCCGCTGATGTACTCCGACTGCGCGGTACCGGTGGATCCGATCAGCGCAGAGAGCCCGTCATCTGGGATGAGCAGCACGTCGAAGCGGGAATTCAGCTCCGCGGCCCGGATGTCGGCGGCCTCCACGCGTGTGTAGGGGAACTCCCAGGTGTCGAAGATCCAACGTGTCCACCCTTCATCGCTGTTCCCGCCCTGGTACCTTCGGTACAGGCCCACCCGCGGTAGCCTCAGGGGGAACGATGATCCCACGGGCGCCGACGCCGCGGCAACAAACGGAAGCCCGAACTCGTTCGCTAGCCCCTGGATCGTGGTCTGACTCGCCGCCAGGCTCGCAGGGATCCAGAACGTTCCGGGCACCCACGGCTCGGGCGGTGCCGTGAGACGGTGCACATCGCCTCCCGCCTCCAGAATCCGGGTCACTGCCCGGAAGCTGTCGTTCCACTTCGGAGTGAGTAACCAACCAGCCGATCCCGATCCGGTCACGCCGCCCGCCATCGTGGGTGGCTCGGTCATGGGCTCCATCCTTGCTGCAAGTTTCTCCGTGACGGGAATGACCTCCACGCCCATGAGCTCCGCCAGGTTGACCGACGCCCAATCCTTGGGAGCGAGGGGCGTCCCGTCGGCCCGTCGGGTCCAGGGGTTGTCAGGGTAGACGTAGGATATGAGCAAAGACATGATGTATCCACGGAGCGGCTGATCGTGGCGAATCACGAAGTCACCCGGCTGGAATGCGAACTGGCCCGAGCGGAACTCTTCGGTCGCGCGGTGCACCTCGACGTTAGCCTCCATGAGCGTCGCGATCAGCTTCGCCGCCGTGCCCGGGTCGTGCTGGCCCATCGGTACCACGTGCGCGTAAGGTGCCTCGTTCGCGCCGCGCTCGACCTGGCGGCGAGCCATCAGGGCCATATTGCTCAGGAACATTTCACGATGCCGGGCGGCGGTCTCGAGCGTCCCGAGGATCGCGATTTCCTGCTGCCGCGCGATGTCTTCCATGCGCCACCAACCACCCGGCCAGGGGTGTGGGAAGGACATCTGTGCGGCATACTCGGGCCTCCCGCGGTCGGAGGGCCTCAGCTCTTCGGGGTGGATATAGAGTGGCCAGATCATCCTAGCGCTGGCGCTCTCCGTGTGGAAGCCGACGATGTTCCGGCTGGGGGTCATACCGTGGAAGGTTGGCATCTGCCAACCCGTATAGCTACCGACTTGGGTCTCGACACCGGTAACGCCTTCCGCTTCCAGCCTGGTGGCCATGCCAGCTCCGAGAAGCATCATCTCCCGCCAGACCAGCGGGTCTACTTCGGGCAGGATGGGGTCGGTCTTCGGAGGGATGAAAATCCGCGCTCCGTAACTGCCCATTTGGTGGGTGTCCTTGAAGATCTGCGGATGCCACTCCTGATACGCGACCTGCGCCCAGAGCTTGGACTCGATCTGGGTCAGCATGAACGAGTCGCGGTTGTTGTCGTGTCCTACGTAGTGGTGGTAAAGGTCCGGGGTGCGCGATCCTTCATGGGGCGTTCCGGCCGTCTGCGTCACCCAGTCGTGCACCATCACCAGCCCGTCGGGATTGAAGTTGGGGATCAGCACGAGGATGGCGTTATCGAGAATCGTCGTCGTCCGCTCGTCGTCGGATGTTGCCAATCCGTGCACGAGGCGAGGGCCGACCTGCGAGGAAGCGATTTCGGTGGAGTGCTGTGCAAGGGAGACGAGCACTACCACTCGCCCTTCCGCCGCGAGCGCGTCGGTCTGTTGCTCGGTGAGGCCTCGCGGATCGGCCATCAGCCGCGCGATTTCCTGGAAGTGCTCGGCTCTAGCGAGGTTCGCCGGCGACGAAATCGCTAGCGCGAGAAACGGATTCCCCAACGTGGATGTCCCGATGGTTCGGGTCTGCACGCGGTCCGATTCTCGGCCCAGTGTCTCGTAGTATGCGACTATCTGATCCCACGAGGCGTACATTCCGTCAGCCCCGAGCTCGAAGCCAAAGTGCTCGGTGGGTGAGGTGATCGCCGTTTGGGCCCCAGCCGTCGAGTACAAAGACAGGGCTGCTAGTGGAAGGCATAGCCACTTGTTCACGATCCCTCCTCGCTTCGAAGGAAAAAGAAGCCACTCGAACGGCGACCGCGGGGCGCCGCGGTGTAGCGGCCGAAGGGAGCGGCGGTAGTGCGGCTAGTGGTTCGGCGTGGAGGCGGTAACGTGCGGGGTCCGGACGTCACCTCGCTCCTTGAGACAAGACAGCTCGCAGGCGTCGAGTGAGCGCCGTCGTGCGTGCTGAATTCAGGTTGAGTGAGTTGATGACAAGGATGTCCTGATCCAAGAGTCCTTCATTCACGAAGACGCCAGGATCCCCCTGCTTCAATTCACGCGAGATGGCAAATGCTGATCGGCCGAGCCTCTCCGTGTTCAAGGCCAAGTGCAGCAAGGGCGATCTGTTCTTCGATCGCGGGAGGACTAAATGCGACTCCACGGGCAGACCTTGGAGGTCACTGGAGATGGCGTCCAGGTGTTTGCGCCCTTCTTCGACGGCCGACTCGTACCTGCCGTCTTCGAAGAGCCTCAGCGCGGTCAACAAGCCAATGACCTCTTCTTTGCCGACCTTGAAGCCGCGACCGATGCCATGCCTGGGTATGCCGGAAAGCTTCGCCTTCGGGATCAGATCCTCGGGCGGATCCCAGATATCGAAATGCTCGTCCAAGTCCAGGTGCTGAAGCGCGACAGAGGCGATGTATTCCCGACGACCGCACAGGATCCCGCTCGATTGCGGTCCCCTGAGCTCCTTTCCGCCACTGGCCGCCACGAGGTCCGCCCCGGTCTGTATGAGCTGGCGCAGGTCGGGCGGCACCAGACCCGCGGCGTCAACCAGTACGGGCACCTCGTGCCTGCGGGCGACCTCGACGACCTGCGCTAAAGGAGGCCGGCTGTCCTCAGTGGTCACGTAGGCGATTGCCGCCGTCTTGTCGGTGATGGCAGCTTCGTACTCCCAGGCCTCGGTGCGCCGGACCCCGGCGCCTGACAGGCGCTCGTTCATCCCCACCTCGACCAGTTTCGCTCCGGCCAGTCGGATCGCATGGTCGTAACCACTGCGGTGCTCCCGAGAAATGATTACTTCGTTTTTCATCCCGGTCGTGTCCGGCAGTCGTTCCATCTTCGCCAGATCGAGCCCCGCCAGGATCGCTGCCGTGCCGAGAGTTAGACCGGCCGAAGCGCCCGATGTCACGTAACAGGCTTCGGCGCCGGTCGCCTTCGCGATGTGTCGACTGGCCGCCGCCTGGAGCTCCATGAGCGAGACGGCATGAAGCGCTGCGTCAGCCATCGCCTGGACGACCTCCGGTGGCATCGTGGGTCCGCCGACCCGCGTGGAGCGTCCAGCCACGTTGATGATGGTTCTGACGCCGAACTCTGTGTAAATACTCACTGGCTCGTTACCGAGCTCAGGCTTCCCGCCGGGCGTGTGGCCCTGACCGAACAAAACGCCACTCATCAGCAGGCACGCAACGCCAACGCTGATCCTTGAACCCGTCATGTACGCCTCCTTGCTTGCGTGGCGCTTCGCAAACGTGGCCCGGCTGGGCGAGCCGCTTACTCATCGTTAACGCCGACACGGTCGCGCGGTGGAATCGGGATCGAATCCGACGATACTGGAACACGATATCTTAGAACGGTTTGGGAGAGTCGTCATGATGGCATGTGCCCCTAGATTGTTGCCGAGTGCTCGCGCACGTACTCGGCTTCGTAGTCATCGTCCGCCGGGCTGTAGTGAAAGAACTCCGCGTACTCCAACCCGTACTGCATCCCTTGCAGCCGATCCCGACGGAGCGCGATGTGCTTCGTGTACTCGCGATTCGCGGTGTCGTCGTCGTCGCCGAGGATTGGCAACCGCCGTCCGCGCTCCGCAAGCTCCCGCCGGAGCCTCGCCCCGTTGTTGCCCGAAGGACCCTGAGTCACGTTGGCGAGATTGCAGTGGACTTTGCCATCCATAAAGTCCGTGGTGTCGACGACGCGGTTCACGAGCTGGGGCCCGCGGGCGTGGTAGTACTTGTCCTGCGGGCCGTGCGCGGTGAGCCCGGCCTTGAAATGTTCCGGATAGTCCCACTCGGAACCTGCCATCCAGCACGCCGTCAAGACCGCCTTGGCGGTAACCGAGTGATCCGGATTCTTTTCGTAGAGTGTGGACGGGTCGAAGCAGATGACCGTGTCGACTTTCATCAGCCGAAAGATGAAGATCAGGCGCGCGCGCATTTCGAGAACCGACCAGCCGTCCATGTTGTGGTTGGGGTAATTGAGGAAGAAGACCTCATCGAGGCCCAGACGTTTCGCCACTTCGACGGTGTCGTTCTCGTTTTTCAGCGTGATGTCGCCGATCGACCGGCCAACCCCTGCCATCGAGTCGTCGGTCAAGTTGATCAAGATACCGCGATAGCCTTCGTCGATCAGCTTCAACACAGTGCCACCGGCGAAGATCGGGATATCATCACAGTGAGCCTGGATGGCGGCGAGCATCTTACCCGCGTGCGGCTTTCCTGAGCGCTTGCGCTCGATGGTCACCTCGACGTCGTACGACACTCCCCTCTCTCCCGACGAGACCGGCTGGCGTGGGATCGGTTGTTCTTCCTGGGCCGCGCTTCCGCCGAGCAGCGGCCCTCCAGCCATCGAGGTCCCCAGAAACTCCCGTCGATTCATACCGTGGCTCCTTACGCGCGCCGCCCGAGGATCTCCCGGAACCGGTCGGCGATAGTGATTTCTTCACCCGGCTGCAGGTTGTACGGGAAGCTACCGACGCCCTTCCACGTGGGTCGGTACCTCTCCATGTTGGTGGCGATAATCCCGGGCTCGCCGTCTCGGAGCCCGGTCATGACGTCCTCGAGCGTCAGCCCGAGTGCGCTCTCGTCCCACTGCACCGTCAGCCGCGGCGAGTGCGAATAGTCGTCGTTCGTCGCGTACTGGGTGACGACGGTGGGAAGTCCTTCGAGCCGGTCGCTAACGCGCTCGAGCATGGCGTGGTGCTCCTCCCGCTCGGCTTTGTGGTCGCGCTCGTTCATGTACACCTCGACGGCCCAGAGAAAGGCGGGATTTTATCAGCCCTCGAATTGTGACGCAACAGCTCCCAAACAGGCCAATTAGACCCATGAGTGTCCGAGCTGGGGTGGTGGAAGCGGGCAAGGAAGCGGATTGGAAATCCTACAATCATGGCATAATCGAACACAACATCTTCGGCAAAGCAGTCCACTGACGGGAGGGGAATTACCATGGACCGACGGAAGTTCTTAAGGGCGGCGATTAGCGCTCCGGCTGCAATGGTCGCCGCACCGACAGCCTCGCTCGCGGCCGCGACCAGTCCGTTCCTCGATCTCGAGCGGCTTCGCCGCCGCAACGGCAATCGGTCGACCGTAGCCTGCCAAAATGGCATCGTCTGCGCGAGTCAACCCCTCGCGGCCATGGTGGGCATCGATATACTCAAGGCTGGGGGTAACTGCGTCGATGCGGCGATTGCCACCAACGCCATGCTCGGCCTGAGCGAGCCGGGCAGCGACGGCATCGGCGGCGACCTGTTCGCCATCATCTGGTCGGAGCGGGATCAGAGGCTCTTCGGACTCAACGCGAGCGGCCGGGCACCTTACGAATGGAACCTCGAGAAGGCGCACGAAATGGGCCTCGAACAGATTCCCCGCGAGAGCCCACTGTCATGGAGCGTACCCGGTTGCGTCAGTGGCTGGGCTATGCTCAATGAGCGTTTTGGCGAACTGAGCCTGGCGCAGTGCTTGGAGTCTGCCATCGGGTACGCCGAGGAAGGATTCCCCGTCTCACCCATCATCGCGGCGACGCAGTTCGGCGATTGGGAGGTCGGCGAGTATCCCCACCTTGACGGCGTCTACCATCCGGGCGGGACAGTGCCGAGATTTGGAGACGTCTTCAAGAACCCTCTGCTGGCCCACTCCTACCGGCAGATCGCCGAGGGTGGAGCGGCCGCCTTCTACGAAGGCGAAATTGCCGAGCGCATCGTCGGCAAGTCCGATGAGCTGGGTGGCTACATGAGCCTGCGAGACTTGGCAGACCACCGTGCTGACTGGGTGGATCCGGTAAGCTCCAGCTACCGCGGCTTCGACGTGTGGGAGCTGCCACCCAATGGTCAAGGGATCGCGGCTCTGCAGATGCTCAATCTGCTGGAGCACTTCGAGATCGGCGAGCTCGAGCCCAACTCGGCGGAACACCTGCACCTGATCGTCGAAGCCAAGCGGCTTGCATTCGAAGATCGCGCCCACTATTACGCGGATCCAGCCTTTGCGGATGTCCCGGTTGACTGGCTTATCTCCAAGGAGTACGCGGCAAAGCGAGTGAAGTTGATCGATCCGGCGTCGGCCAGCCGGAGGGTCACCCCGGGTGATCCGGAGCTCGACTCGGACACCATCTACATGACGGCCGCGGACAGCGAAGGCAACATGATCTCCTTCATCCAGAGTATCTACTCGGACTTCGGGTCGGCCATCTGTCCGGATGGCGTCGGCTTTGCGATGCAAGATCGCGGGGAAGCCTTCTCGTTGGATCCTGAACACGCAAACCGCCTCGACCCACACAAGCGACCCTTTCACACGATTATCCCGGCCTTCCTGACCGAAGGGGGCCGGCCGGTGCTGTCGTTCGGCGTCATGGGCGGCGGCTTCCAGCCTCAAGGACACGCGCAGGTGTTGATGAACATGATCGACTTCGGCATGTCCCCACAACAGGCGGGTGACCAAGCGCGGATACGCCATTTAGGCGGTTCGACCCCCTGGTGGGGGCGATCGGACGACGCCGGCGAGCTCGTCTTCGAGCACGGCATACCCGAAGGGGTGAGGCTGCGGCTGGCGGAGATGGGACATCGGATCAGGCGTGCGCCGGGCGCGCACGGCGGCTACCAGGCGATATGGCGCGCGGACGACCCTCTCGTGTACTTCGGTGGCACCGACCCGCGCAAGGATGGAGCCGCGCTGGGCTATTGAGATATCTGCTCGATTGTCGCTGGTAACAGAGCTTCGGATAGACGCGTCTACGCTTGCTTCGCCAAGGGAAGCTAGAATGCTCGGTCATGAGCACGCCGCTCAACCCTGGACGTCTTGGTAGTCGCCGTGGCTGGTGGGTCCAGCGTGACCAACAGGCCGCGATCGTCTACCTGCTCGAGGAGAACAGAGTCCTCAAATCCGTTCGTGTTTTCGGACACGACGCGATCCCAAGAATGTTGAGAATCCTTTATCGCCGGTTATTGATAACTCCGACTATTTTCGTTAAAGATCCAATCCTCTAAACTTCAGATCCACGATTCCGAACGATGGATTCGGCACCTGCTCGTCCCTCCAAGCTATTCTCAGATAGAAGATTATCTTGATCGAGGTTCCGGACTTACAGTCCGCTGACTCAAACGAGATCCAAACTTTTGAATTAAGGAAAGAATATCGAGCAGGGGATCCCGCCAATCCGCTCATCTATAGAGACTTATGGATTATCGTTCTGCGCTCGCCTATGGAATACAATTTGCATAATTTCAAACCAGGAGGCTCTGCATTCTCCGCCGTTGCTTTCCACCTTGGTTAATTACTACCTGACATATTTGTTGTAAAGCCTCCTTGCAGCGCAGCATGCTTCGCCGGATTTCGGTGAGGTATTTATTATGGAGGCAATACTGATGTCGTCTAACTCAATAACGCATTGTCGTGCGCCTCTGCGCGTTCTGATGGTGGTGCCGCTGGCCCTTTTACTGGCCTGCGGGGCGGCCTTGGCGCAGAATATCACCGGAGTCATCTACGGCAAGGTCACCGACGAGCAGGGGCTTCCGGTCCCTGGCGTGACGGTGACGGTCTCGAGTCCACAGCACATAACAGCGGAGGTTCGCACCACCTCAGAGCAGGGTACCTACCGTGCCCAGCGGCTAACGCCTGGCACCTACCGCGTGATGGTGGAGCTGGCAGGATTCAGAACTGAGACCAATGCAGAGGTGCGTCTGTTTGCCGGGCAGGACATTGCGGTGGATGTGACGCTGGCCCCGTCCTCGGTGCAGGAGAGCGTGACCGTGGTTGGAGAGGCGCCGCTGGTCGACGTCAAGAGCTCGCAGCAGATGCGGACGCTCGAGCAGGAGCGGCTCGAGAACATCCCCCTGGGGCGCGGTTATCAGCATCTCATCACGTCGATATCGGGCGTCCTGGATACCGAGTATGTTTTTGCTCCGAACCAATCGGTTCTCGGGGGCGACCCCCGGGGCAACCTGTACACCATCGATGGAGCGCTTGCCAATGACACCACGGTAGGCTACATCTTGACGGATCTCCCGATCGACATGATCGAGGAAGTCCAGGTAACGACCGCGGGTGCAACGGCGGAGTTTGGCAATTCCAATGGCGGGGTTTTCAACTTCGTGACCAAGTCAGGAGGGAACAACTTCTCCGGTACAGGGTACTATTTCTACCAAGGCGAAGGCACGGAGTGGGACAACCTCACGCCCGAGCTCGAGGAGCAAATCGGGGCGAAATCGAGTGTGATAAAGGACACGGACGTAGGCGGAACTTTTGGGGGACCGATCAAGAAAGATGCTGTCTGGTTCTTCGGCAATTACCGTTACCTGGACAAAAGTGTCCTGTCACCCCTCATCCCCAACCAGCCGGAGGAGGTCACTCAGAAACAGGGCTTCATCAAGGTCACCGGTCAGATAGCCGCCAACACCCGGGGCCACGGCTCGGCGACGTTTCGGAGGCAACTTAGATTTCCGTCCAACGTTACCAGTTTTTCTAGGGCCGCCGACCCGACAGTCTGGGACAGCCAACAGCGGAAACAGACGATCCTCAATCTCGGTTTGACGCATCTCATCGGCACCCAAACCATTGTGGACCTCAGGTGGAACCGGCAGTTTAAGGAGTTTATTCACGATCAACCCAACAACCCGGACGCCATGGTCGGCCTGCAGGACGTCGCTACGGGCTTGTTTTCTAGGGGGTTAACCCGCCGCCCGGACCATCCGAGTTGCCGGTGTGCGTGGGGAGCGGGCGCTAATGTCTCGCACTTCATCGAGAGTGAGGGAAGCTCACACGAGCTCAAGGGCGGCTTCTACATGGATCGCCCTAACTCGGAAAAGTTCTTTGCTTACCCCAATGGTGAGGACGTCAATCTACAAACCTTTGACGGAGCGCCCTTTCGTGTAACCTTCGACAACTTGCCGAGGGTGCAAAGAAACGGTATTAACCGCTATGCGGCCTTTGTGCAGGACCAATGGACGATTGGAGATCGGCTCACCCTGAACGTGGGAGTGCGGTGGGAAAACACGGAAGGCTGGCTCCCCGAGACGAGTGCGGGTGGCGGCCGCTGGTGGCCCGAGACCACCTTCCCGGAGACCCGAGACGTCGTCAACTGGAACGTCGTCGCGCCGCGCATTGGCGTGGTGTATGCGCTGGGTGAGGAAAAAAGGACTTCTATCAAGGCCTACTACGGGCGACACTATAGGCCCCTCCTCAACACCCATATGGGTCCCCTTTCACCCTCTGCGGGAGGAAGCGAAACGTGGACATGGAACGACCTGAATGGTGACTTCTTTTTCCAGGACGGTGAGCAGGGAACGCGTATCTCTACATTCGACACTCGAAGGCTGGACCCCGTTTTTGCGTCTCGAGTCGACCGCCAACGCGACTTGACAGCTTCCTACATAGATCAGTATCACTTCACGGTCGAGCATGAGCTGACTCCCAACACGGTCCTGTCGGTGGGAGCAGCCTTCAAGCGCGACCGTAACATCATCGAGACCTTTACGGTGCGGGAAGAAGGAGACCAAGAAAACCCGTTCAATGATTACATGACGCTTGAAGTGGAAAACCAGTGGGACGGGTCGCCTCTCACCATCTATGCCCTGAGGCCGGAATTCTTGGGGGCCCGCAGTACTGACATCTTGGGCAACCCCGACTTTGCGTCTACGGGGGGGCTTTACCGAGACTACAACGGAGTGGAGTTTCGTGTGCAAAGGCGCTTTCGTGACGGCTGGCAACTGATGGCCTCCTACAACCTCAGCGACACCAATGGCAACATCGCCAATGACTACGCCGGCACCTCGTCCACCAACGTCATATACAGGAACCCCAATGCGACAGTCGTCTTTAACGAAGGCCCGCTGGTCCTGGACGCTCCCCACCAGTTCAAGCTCCAGGGGACCTACACGCTGCCCTACGATGTTCTCGTGAGCGGCTTCTTCCAGGCCGTGTCCGGTTTTACCCACCAGATAAGTAAATCAAGTAGCAGTCTCAGACTGGGTCAGGGAAACTACATAGGGCAATACTTCCCGCTCTGCCCCACCGGTAGTGCCGGCGGCGGAGCGAAAGGAGATGGCGGCGGCGGTGGTGGCGGTTGCAGGACGGCCGAAACAGGCGGTGTTCCCGGTATCGTGGTGGAGAGCCTCATCCAAGTACCTACACAGGCAAGGGGTACTTTTCGCCACGACTTCAGAACCAAATTGGACCTTCGAGTCGAAAAGCAGTTTCCATTCGGGGACGGAATGAAACTGGGGCTCATCCTCGATATCTTCAATGTAACCAACATCAACCGGGTTACGGCTTATCAGTCATTGTGGCTCGGCATACCCCAATTCCTGCAGCCAGCGGCCATCGAACTACCCCGTGTTTTGAGATTGGGAGCGCGCTTCACTTTTTGACCAGGGTTTTTGAGTTTGAAAAAGCGTAAGTTCTAGTCTCGAAGCATCGACACAAAACGGGGCGCCAGTTGGCGCCCCGTTTTTTTTTTGCTGGGCGCACGCGAGGCGCCGACCGGTGGCTGTCGCTGGGTACTCGGGGGGGTGCGTATAATGGCAAAATGACCCGCTCGGCCCACTTGGCCCTCGCAGCACTCATCTTCCCAGGCGTCGTTGTACTCGGCGCGACGACAAGAGTGCGATCTCAGGACGCGAGCCTTCCAGGCTCTTCAAACAGGTTGACGTTCAACAAGGATGTTGCGCCGATCGTGTTTGAAAACTGTACGGCTTGTCATCGCCCCGGTGAGCCGGCACCCTTCAGCTTGTTGAGCTACCAAGATGTGCGCAAACGGGCTCAACAGATTGCGGTCGTCACCGAAAGTCGGTTCATGCCACCTTGGCTGCCCGAAGAAGGATACGGCGAATTCCGGGGCCAGCGCCGCCTCACGTCCGACCAAATCGCCACCTTCCGCAAGTGGGTCGAGGACGGCGCCCTGGAGGGAGACCCGGATGATTTGCCCCCACTGCCGCAGTTTACCGAGGGCTGGCAACTCGGCGAACCGGATCTGGTGATCGAAATGGCTGAGCCTTACACCCTGCCGGCCGGGGATCGGGATGTGTTTCGCAGCTTCGTGCTCCCGATACCGCTACCGACCAGGAAATACGTGAGAGCCCTCGAATTTCGAGGGGGTAATCCGCAAATCGTCCATCACACCGTAATGCAAATTGATGAAAGGCGCTCGACCCGATATCTCGATGAACAAGATCCCGAGCCCGGCTATGAGGGCATGTATGCCGGAGACGCCAGGAGCCCCGACGGCCAATTCTTGGCCTGGACACCGGGCAAGGTCCCGATGGCTTCCCCCGAGGGCATGGCCTGGCGCCTGGAGGCAGGCAGCGACCTTCTCCTGAAGTTGCACCTTCTGCCCAGCGGCAAGCCTGAGGTGGTTCGCTGTGCTGTGGGATTCTACTTTACCGAGAAGGCACCCACGCGCACTCCTCTCGGACTCAGGCTTGGCTCCAATACCATCGACATTCCTGCCGGGATGAAAGACTATACGATCAAAGACTCCTACGAGTTGCCGGTCGACGTGGAGGTGCTCGGCGTGTACCCGCATGCCCATTACCTGGCACGGGACATGAAAGGCTATGCCACGCTAGCCGATGGCACGACGAGGTGGCTCATCCGTATCAAGGAATGGGATTTCAACTGGCAGGACGAGTATCGATTCGCCGAGCCGGTCTTCTTACCCCGGGGTAGCAGGCTCGAAATGGAATACACCTACGACAACTCCTCCGACAATGTGTTCAACCCGAACCATCCTCCCCGGCGTGTGGTATACGGTATGCGATCCTCGGATGACATGGGGGACTTGTGGCTTCAGGTAGTGCCTACCGATAGCGCCGACCTGACGATTCTGAAACACGATTTCGCGATAAAGGATTACCAGGCGCGCCTCGACGGCTACAAACATCGAATTCGCACCACTCCTGGAGATGCCCAACCACACTATGACCTGGCCAACATGCTCTCGGCTCGAGGTAATGGAGAGGAGGCGATTCGACATTATCGTCGCGCCGTCGAGATCAAACCAGACTTTGCCCTAGCGCACAACAACCTGGGCCACGCACTGCTGGCGCAGGGTAAGACGGCCGAGGCGATGAAGCTCTTTCGTTACGCTTTGCGAGTCGATCCGGATCTGGCTCTAGCGCACAACAATCTCGGTGTCGCACTGTTGATGCAAGGGGACAACGAGGAAGCGATCCGGCATTTTCGTAGTGCACTGCGGGCCTGGCCGGACTTCGCGGATGTGCACCACAACTTGGGCAAGGCCCTGTCGCTCCAGGGTAGCGGCGAAGAAGCGATCCGTCACTATCGTCAGGCCGTGTCAATCAAGCCCGACTCGTTTCTGGCGCACTTGAGCCTCGGCAACGCTCTCGCCCGACAAGGGACTTTGGTCGAGGCCGCGGCCCAGTATGAACGGGTGCTGCAGCTCCAACCCGGCCATGCCGAAGCACAAAAAAACCTAAAACTGGTTAGGTCGCATCTCGAGAAGAACCGCGAGTCACCGAGGTGGCGAGAGTAGCCATTTAGGATGCCAGGCTCAACGGCGTTCCTTTGCCAAAAAGGGCTGTCCTTGCCGGTATAACCGCAAGCGCTCCCGTATCCCTGCCGCCTGCTCCTGCGCACCCACGTTCTCGGCGAGCGCCAGGGCTTTCTCGGCAGCCTTGACGGCGGTCTCGAAGTCTCCCGAGGCCGCGTAGGCGGCGGCCAGGGTGTCCAGGATAGCCGGGTGCTGGTAGCCGGTCTGCCCCGCGGCGCGCTCGGCGATGCGAACCGCTTCTTCCGGGTCGCGCACGCCGGGGTCGGGATGGGTGGCCAAAATCCGGGCCGCGCCCGCAAGCGCGGGGAGCCAGTCGGGGGAAAGACGCAGCGCCTCCCGGTAATGCTCCAGAGCCTCGTGCGGCCGGGCACTCCATCTCCAGGCTTTCGCCAATAGTTCGTGCGCTTCGACATCGCTCGGGTCGATCGCGAGGGCCTTTTGTAGATGCTCCATAGCCTCACCAAGCTCTCCGCTAGAGATGAGCCGTGCTCCAAGTCGCACGTGCGCGAATGCCAGCTCTGGTTGAACCTCGACGGCCCTTCGGTAGCGGCTGACGGCCTCGTCCAGGCTCCCCTGCGACTCGTGCAACTGTCCAAGCTGGACATGGGCTGGGGCGAAAAGGGGATAGTCGGTGGCGATGCGCTCCAGCACTTGGATGGCCTCGTCCACTTTCCCCGATTCCCGGAGCATCTCGGCGGCCTTGGCTTGCGGGCGAAGAATCCGTGGTATCGGGACAGGCGAAGTGACACGTGGGCTGAAGGCGAGGCCCCGGCGCAGCCAGGAGAAGGCTTCCTCGTAGTCTTCGAGACGGTACAGCACCTCCCCGAGGCCGATGAGAAGAGCCGCCTTCCTTTGCGGTCCCCGGCCCTCCTCTTCCACTGCCTCCCGGTAACTCGCCTCGAGGTAGCGTAAGTAGTCGTCCTCCTCCTGGGGCTCGAGGGGTGCCCGCTTGCTGGGGATCCGGATCCAGTGGTCGGTGTATTTTACGCCTTGAAAACCCTGCTGCTCGGTCCGCATATGGCAAGGAATGCAATTCGAGCTGGAGGTGACGTTCTCGTACCGATGCTCCTCCGCGGGCGAATCGTGGCAGCGCAGGCAGGTCTTCTGGTAGGGATCGACCTCGGGGTTCACGTTGCGGTGGGGGTCGTGGCACTGGATGCAGGAGATGGTGCTCTCGGGAGGCGACTTCCAAAAGCATTTACTCACCATCACGCTGGTGCCGTGGCGCCGGGCGAGACTCTGGTCGTGGTTGAGGATTTCGTCCAGCTCGACATCGGTCGGTTGTCGGTGACACTGGCCACAAAAGACCACTTGCTCCCAGGCCGGTAGCAAGCCGGGATTCCAAATCTTCGGGTCGCTTTCGGAGTCCAGAACCGCTTGGATGTGGGCGCTTCCAGGACCGTGGCAGCGCTCGCAATGAACTCCAAGGACGGATGCCTGGACGTCCAGCCGGTCCTCGTTCCAAACGAGAAGCGTGGCGTGGCAAGAAAGACAGGATTGAGTCTCCTCAGTTGTTTTCGGAGTACCAAGGGGATCCGGATCCCACTCTGCGTCCGGCGCGACGATCCAGCTATCGAAGCCGGTCGTATAGGCCAATCGCAGCTCTCGCATCGACTTCCCCTTCTCGATGCTAATCGGGCTCAGCCTCCTGGACCCCGAGCCGAAGACAAAGGCCACCTCCACCTGGTCGCGGATATTCTGGAAATCCCGATCTGCTGCCGCCTCGAGCACCACCCCCTCCGCGGTATGGCGATATCGAAGCCGGCCGATATCACCCTCGCCCACACGCGGTTTCTCGAGGAGAGCGGGAGAGAACCATGTGTCGCGGGTATCCAAACTGACCTTCCGGCCGCTCTGGGCCATGTTATGGGTTCTCTGCCATTGAAAGTGCAAGGTGTGGCACGCGCCGCACTTCTCGGAGCCCACGAACTCCGCCTCATACGGAAGCCGGAAGCGACCCTGGAACTCTCGAGCCTGCCCCTGGGCCCCAGCGATTCCGGAGATCGCGAGAACGAACGAAAGGCCGGTGAGGATTTGTTTGCAGTTGGCCGCGGGGTTCATTTATCCACACATGGGAATCCAGCCATAACCCACTATATTTAAAGCGATTAGCTCCCGAGCTCACGACAACATCGCGTCGAGTTTATCATAGGGTGCGAGGGAGAATAGCGGGCGTATTCAATCGAGGCGCAGTGCAGCGAGGCGGGGATGCATCGGCGCTAGAATCCAACATGAATTCCGGGACGGGAGGCTGGCATCCCGTCTCATTCTGAGCTATAGAATTATAGAGAAAAAAATGAGCTATAAGAACAGACAGCCAATCAGAGTTAGCCGCGCGTTACTCGTGCTCGTGGCTTTTGTGGGCGTTGCGTCCGCCAGCCAAGGCGAGAAGAATCTTCCGCCCGAACACGAAACCTGGTTGAACGAACACGTCGCTTATATCATCACCGAAAGAGAACGCGAGGTTTTCCTCGAGCTCGAAACCGTCGAGGAGCGCGAGCTTTTCATCGACGCTTTCTGGCGAAAGCGAGACTCCGTTCGCGCTACCCCAGTCAACGAGTTCAAGGAGGAGCACTATCGCCGGCTCGCGCACGCGAACAAGTTCCTGGGTCGCGAGACGTTTATTCCCGGTTGGAAGACCGACCGGGGGAGGTACTACATCATCCTGGGCGAGCCCAGGGAGGTATCGCGCTTCGACGGGTACAACGATCTGATCGAGAGCGAGCTGTGGTTTTACCAAGGCGAACTGCGAATGGGGTTGCCTCCGTTCTTCTACTTGTTGTTTTTCAAGCGAAGAGATATGGGCGAGTATGTGATCTACAACCCCCTCATGGACGGACCTACGGCTCTCGTCAGGAGCACCGAAGTCTCCGGAGTCGATAACGCTAGGGCTGTCGAGATGCTAGAGCAAATCAACCCCGAGCTGGCTGCCGCTTCGTTGTCTTTCGATCCCGCCGACCCCCCCGACCTCCTGAGCGGGCGGGCATCCTTGGGTACCGACTTGATGATTGCCAGGCTGGAGGAGTCTCCCAAGCGAGCGATTCGCAATGACTACACGGACGCCTATCTCCGATACGGAGACATGGTCTCGGCCGAGTATTCGTTCAACTTCGTGCCGAGTCGAAGTTTCTTCGCGGTGCTCTTCGGGCCACAGGATACGGCCTTCGTCCATTACAGCATCGAGCTCGACCCGGAAAATTTCAGCATGGAGAAGGACGAAGAGCAAGACAAGTACTACACGACCCTGGATGTCGGTTTGGAAATTCGGGACATGAAGGGGCGTCTGATTCTGGAGCGCAGCAAGGTAGTCCCCGTGGAGTTGTCGTCGGACGTGATCCACCAAGTCCAATCCTCGCCGATCTCCTATCAGGATAATTTCCCCATCGTCGACGGGCAATACAAGGTGAGCGTGATCATCCGCAATCGAGTGCTCAAGCAGTTCACGGTCGCGGAGCGGGAGCTAAACGTCGAGCCGCTGACCGATGCGCAGCCCATGCTCAGCGAAGTGATTCTGGGCTACGGGAAGATCTCTATCGCGGCCGACGCACCGCCGGGTGATCACCGCGCGTTCCGGGTGGAAGGGCGCCGCGTGCAGCCCGCGGCGGGAGGTCTCTTTGCGATCGGCGAGACGGTGCAGGTTTTTGCACAGGTGCAGGGCGCGAGTCCCAACTTCGGATTGCGGGTTGCCTGGCTCAACGGAGAAGAGATCCTCGATTCGCGCGAAACAAAGCTCGCCGACTACGAGGGGGGACCCGCCGTCGAGGAATTGTCCCTGTTGAGAGCGACGGGCGGGAACTACGAAGTCGTGGTAGAGCTGCTGGACCCTGCCGGGACCGTCGTGGCGGCGCGAAGAGCCCCATTCACCATCTCTCCCCGATCGGGGATTCCCAGGCCCGGCATCGTTTATCGTCGCGGCTTCAACCCGCTCGCGCCCGGGCTCCTGCGGCTGGAGCGGGGAGAACAGCTCCTGGCGCTGCAGCGTTTCGACGAAGCGAGGCGCGAGCTCGAGGCGGCCGTGGCAGCGAACAACCCGAGGCTGCCGAGCGCACGATGGAAGCTTGCGGGAGCGCTTCTGCGCGCGGGTGAGGCCGACCGCGTCTTGGAGCTTCTTCAGCCGATGGAGGATAGCTTCTCGAGCCAGTTCGAAGTCGTCGCCGGCCTCGGGTTCGCTCATTACTTGAAGAACGATTGTGCCAGCAGTCAACGGCATCTGGAAAAGGCCATGACGATTCGTCCTCCCGACACGGCGCTTCTTAACATTCTAGGGAATTGTTACGAGCGAACGGGACAAGCGGACAAGGCCCGGGAGACACTCGAGCGCTCCTTGCAGATGGATCCCGATCAGGGGGAAATCCGTCAACAGTTGAACGACCTCCCCAAAGGCGGTGGATCCCCGTAGCTCATTCTCTGAATTCAAGGTGTCCCGGTGAACTCGAGGCGCACTTCGTTGCCTGGGCATCCGAAGGATCCGCCAGCCAGGATGCTGATGCCGAAAAGCATGGTTTCGAGACCCGATATCTCGCCGAGGGGTCCTTGGACCGTGCCCTCAATCGTGCTTATGAGGTTGTGTCGACGCGCACCGTCTCGCGTTAGTGGAAGTGGATTGGTCACAAATTCAAACTCCTCACTGCCAGAAAACGCCCCTCGGCGTCGATGCTCCCGCCGTAAACCCGGGGCGTGAGCCACGAACTGCGTTTGATGACGGCAACGAGCAGCTGGAAGCAGATTGGGTGCTCGGCGAGGATCTTTTCTTTTCTTTCGGCTCCGTCGTCCGCGACATGGCAAACCCCGGCGCGTCCGGCCTTCCCGATCACTACACCAAGCGCTGTTTGTCCCCCATCTGTGCCCCTGAATTCGACAATGGGGGGTACACATCAATTCCAGTATCGCCAACCACGCTTTTTACCTGCTGGTGGAAGGGGGCACCAACCGCACTTCCAACACGACCGTGAACGGGTTGGGTAGGGCGCGAGCCGATCGCGCCGAGGCGATCTTTTACCGTGCCTTCGTCTTCTTGATGACGCCGAGCGGGAACTTCAGTGCTGCCCGGGCCACCACCCTTCAGGCGGCGCGTGAGCTCTACGGGGAGGCAAGCCGCGAGGGGCAAGAAGTGGCTAGGACTTGGACCGCGGTGGGGGTTCATTGATCCTTCTTGGAGAAGTTTCCGACTTGTGAGGTGGGCGCACGTGAGGATTGTGAGATGAGAATCCACCATTGAACAGTGAGTGCGCTCCCCGACTTCTCGAAGCACCATTCGGTTTCCACTTGGGCCCATCACAGACCGCGAGGCTGTCCCTCGTGCGAGCGAGACTGCGTCGTGCCGAGCACTGTATTTGCGATGCGACAATAATAGTATTCAATAAGAATCTCGCCCGGGCGAGATTTCAAAGAACTGATCGGCACTCCGCTGCGAGCCATTGGAACTGACCGCGCTCTCGTGCCTCTTCGCGGATGGCGCCCGCCAGAGATTTGTGAGAGAGGCATTCATCGTCAGGCTACATGGCAGTGAGCACGTCGCTCCCAGAACTCCTCGAAGCGGCCGCTCAGCTTGCAGCGCGCTTCAAGAATACCCTTGACGGTGCTTCCGCACTCAAGTGTTGGTGGCCAGGCCCTAATCAGTCTCCGTGCTAGAGTTTGAGCGATTTCGAGAGACGCAGTTCTTTCGTCTGACAAGGGCCAAGCCGAATTGAAGAATCGCAGATGTCTCAGTCCCGCATGTACATTCCACGGGAAAGTCGGTTCCGGGAACCTCGTCCGCCACGGTTTCTACACAACGAGATCCGGAAAACGGCGTCGATACCGGTGCGTCAGTTGCGGAAAGACGTTCTCTTCGACCAAGGGCACGCCCTACTACCGTCTCCAGCATCGAAGAGCTACTTTCGACACGGTCGTCGCTCTCGGAGTCGAGGGTATCAGAATTTCCGCGATTGCTCGGGTCGAGGGGATTGCCTGGAACACCGTCGCCCGCTGGCTCGAGAAGGCGGCGGACACTTGCCGCCGTTTCAACAGTGCACGAATCAGTGGATTTGGCGTCGAGGAGCTCCAAGCCGACGAGATTCGCTCCTTCGCCGGCAGCAAGGACCGGCAAGCATGGATTTTCGCGGCGATCGAAGTTGAGTCTCGTCTCTGGCCATCGACGGTGGTTGGGCGTCGAAGCTACCGGAATACACTCGCCCTTGTGCGCGACGTCGCCGACCGGATGGATTTCCAGGGTCTTCCACTGATCGTCACCGACGGATTCGATTTCTACGAGCAGGTCGTCCGCCGCGTTTTCGGGCCGGCCGTGCTCTATGCGCAGGTCCTGAAGACCCGAAGGAACGATCGTATCGTGAAGGTCGAACGAAGCGCGGTGATAGGCGCCGCGTGGCGATTCGGGGAGGCGCTCAAGAATTCAGAGGACTCGTCGACAATAAACACCTCGTTCATCGAGAGGCTGAATCTGACCATCCGGCAAAGCTCTGCATATCTCGCGAGGAGAACGCTGTCCCACGCTCGCTCCAAGAAGAAGCTCGAGGAACACCTCGAAATCTTGCGTTGTCACTACAACTTCGTTCGGCCGCACAGGGCGTTGAAGTTCGGGCGGGAGACCAGGACGCCGGCGATGCAGGCTGGACTCGTCAAGCGGCGCCTGACGCTCAGGGAAATCTTCGTGTGCACGTGGACATCCGTATCAATATTAATAGAGTACGGCGTGTTCGCGTTCGGTGGCGCTCGCAGGGAGGCGACTGACGCGAGCTTTCAGATGCCTCTAGCGGCGTAGCCACACTTGATGGCGGAAGCACCGTGGTGTGGGGAGGGAGGGGGAGAACCCCTCCCTTACCCGATTGTACAGCGCTACGTCCAACTATCACCTACGCCGACAAGGGTCCGAACCTACGGCCGTAATCCGTAAGTTCAATTGGCCTCGATGGTTTGCTGGTACGAGTTTCGTTCGAGTAAGTTTTTCATTGACAGATAGCAATCCGGTTGGATATACAAACTGCCAGGTTTGCGCTAGAATCATCCGTTAACGTTTCTTTCATCTAAAGCGCGAAACCCTGGAGATGTATTGTGTATCGGATGTTCCGTTCATTTTTCGTGTCCCCTTTACAATCGACAAAGCGCGCCGGCTTCGTTTCCTCGGTCTTTGGCATCATTAGCGTGGCGGCCGTTTCCGGTGCACAAGACGCCCCATCCCCCCGACAGGCGCATGGCATGGCCTACGACGCGGAGTCGGACCGGATCATCTTATTCGGGGGGGATTTGGCGGCTCGACCCGTTGCTGGCACCTCGAGTGTTGTGCTTCCCGTCGGCGATACCTGGTCCTACGACCTCAATTTGAGCGCGTGGACCAACATGAACCCGGCTGAAGCGCCCTCCCCCCGACAGGGGGCCGGCATGGCCTACGACGCGGAGTCGGATCGGGTTGTCCTCTTCGGCGGTGCCCGGCCAGAACTCAGCGACGCGACCTGGGTCTACGACTTCAACACGAACACGTGGACAGAAATGAACCCGGAGACGAGCCCATCGTCCCGAGTTTCCGTGCCAGGTGCGATGGTGTATGACGCCGAATCGGACCGGGTCGTCCTCTTCGGCGGTCGTGTCGGTGACATCCTCCCCGGCGGTGTTATCGATGACGTCGTTGATGACGAGACTTGGACTTATGACTTTAACTCGAACACGTGGATGAAGATGGAGCCAGAGACGAGGCCTTCCCCACGAACTGAACCCGGTATGGCGTACGACGCGGAGTCGGACAGAGTCATAGTGTTCGGCGGAGTCCCCCAGAACGACGACACCTGGGCCTACGACTTGAACACCAATACGTGGACGTTGATGGAGCCCGCCGCGCGCCCCGTCCCCGGACACGCGATTGCGATGGCCTACGACGCGGAGTCGGATCGGGTTATCCTTTTCGGCGCTCACATCGTTCCCTTCTCTCCTATATTCAGCGACGAGACATGGGCCTACGACTTCAACACGAACACGTGGACGAAGATGGAGCCGCCCACGAAGGCTCTCGCGCGAACTGGAAACGCTCAGGCCTATGATTCCGAATCGGACCGCGTCGTAATGTTCGGCGGTGACACTCTCCCGGGACGTAGCGGCGAGACCTGGACGTATGACTTCAACACAAACACTTGGACGGACCTCTTGACGGACATCAGGTGATCTAATATCCCGCCGTCAAAACGGGACCGGCCGCCAGACGAAGGGACGAAGCCGGGCTAAACACGCGATAGGCCCGACCCCGACTACTATTTCAAGCGCCACGGACGCCGCGGGCTCGACGACCGAGACCTGGTGGCTATGAGTTTCGTTCACATCCTGCCCCAAAGCGCGAGTTTCAAAAATGCTTTCTTCGATCCCGTGGACAACAGCTTGAACTACGGCGACGGCGATGGCATCCTCTTCAACTTCTTTTCATCGGCCCTCGATGTGGTGGCGCACGAGTTCACTCATGGCGTGACGCAGTTCAGCTCCGATCTCATTTTCCTGAACGAGTCGGGGGCGTTGAACGAGGCCTTCTCGGACATCATGAGTGCGGCAGTGGAGTTTTTTATTCAGCCGGTCGGCAACGAGCGGCTGGAAGCAGATTGGGTGCTCGGCGAGGATCTTTTCTTTTCTTTCGGCTCCGTCGTCCGCGACATGGCAAACCCCGGCGCCTCCGGGCTTCCCGATCACTACGGCAAGCGCTGTTTGCCCCCATCTGTGCCCCTGAATTCGACAATGGAGGGGTGCACATCAATTCCAGTATCGGCAACCACGCTTTTTACCTGCTGGTGGAAGGGGGCACCAACCGCACTTCCCACATTACCGTGAACGGGTTGGGTAGGGCGCAAGCCGATCGCGCCGAGGCGATCTTTTACCGTGCCGGGCCACCACCCTTCAGGCGGCGCGTGAGCTCTACGGAGAGGGAAGCCGCGAGCAGCAAGAAGTGGCTAGCGCTTGGACGGCGGTGGGGGTCCATTGAAAGGTCGAATCAGTCGGAAAGTTTCCGACTTGTGAAGCACGTCACTTGCACTTGTCGGCTCGCCAAAGTAGGCTATGTGAAGCGTTTGGGTCAACCATGGGCAAGTGTTACCGGATCGTTTTGGTGTTCGTTGGCCTGCAGTTTTTTGCGTCCCAAGTGCTTCCAGCCGTTGTGGAGTGCGTGTCTACGCCCGAGGGCCACTGCACCAGAGAAGCGTGCCCTCACAAGAGCGGTTCCGGGGAGGATGGAACGCACCACCATGAAAGCAAATCCGCCAGCGTAACGGCCACCTGCTCGCACCACCGGGATACCCACAGCGGGGAGGATGGAACGCACCACCATGAAAGCAAATCCGCCAGCGTAACGGCCACCTGCTCGCACCACGGGGATACCCACAGCGCCATGGCGGTGCCGAGCGATCTTCCTCATTCCTCCTTTGAGCTCGATACGTCGTGGCAGCTTGTTTCGTTCCTGTACGTCTCGACCCCGGGCTTGCAGGCGGGGCATCTACGCTACGATCTCCCGCCCCCACGCATCTCTTCCTCCCGCATCTGAACATCCGTGAGGGAGCGTGACGCTCCCGTCGATAGATCTAGTTGCGTCGGGCTCATTTGGAGTGAGCCCAGGAGGAGATACCATGTTTTGCAAGTACATCTGGAGATCTGCACTTTTGACGCTGGTTCTCGCCATGATGGCGGGACCCGCTTCCGCCGACCATCCCAGCGTCGTTTTCGGTGAGGGGACGGCCGGACCGATCGTAACCGTCGGTGGCACGACGCTCCCAGCAGGGATATTCGCGCTGTCGTTCCGATGGGAGTTCGTAAATTCGGCTGGCTTTACGGACGAGGAGCTCCTTCATATCGCCGAGGACGATGACAGCGTGCATTCCACGGACAGCCTGAGCGTACCGTCTCCCTCCTTCGGCTACGGCGTCACCAACAGATTGACCGTGGGGCTCCGCCAGCCTTACGTGAGCCGAAGGAACATCCGAGAGGTGCCCCACCACGACGAGGAGGAGGGGGAGCACCACGACGAGGAAGCGGAAGAGGAAGAACACGAAGAAGAGCACCTGGAGGTCGTGAACGCCGGCAGTCCGCGCGGGCTCGGCGATCTGGTGGCGGCTATGTCGTTCAGACTGACCGGACCGGACGACGGGACCGCTGGCCTATCGCTTGTAGCGGGTGTGGAGATGCCAACGGGGAGCACCGAACAAATGACCGCCGATGGGCACCGGTTCGAGACGGACCACCAGCCCGGATCCGGCTCGTGGGACCCTCTAGTGGGCGTCGCCGGGAGCCATGGCTTTGGGCGTTCCTCTCTTCACGGTAACGTGATCTACCAGCTCAACAACGAAGGGGCGCAGGCGACGACGTTCGGAGACCTCACGTTGTTCAACCTGGCTTTCGTGCACCGCATCGGTGGCGCCGAAGATCATGCTCACGCTCCCGGCGCTGGTGCGCACACTCACACCGAGACGACCTGGGACGGAATGATCGAGTTGAACGGAGAACATCGCGGGCGAGACGAGACCGCCGGCCACGTCAACGAGAACTCGGGCGGGGACTTGATCTACCTCGCACCTGGGCTGAGGGTCGGGTTCGCGGGCAAGTGGTCTGCCTTCGCGCAGGTCGCGATTCCCATCGTGGACGAGCCCAACGGGATCCAGCACCAGATCAACTATCGCGTGGTCGTCGGGATGGGCGTCGGTTTTTAGGACGCACCTCAGAGAGCGAAGCCCGTCCGAATCGTAAGGAGTTGGATAGGAGCTATCGACGCATCGGCATCGGCTGAGCCATGGTAGCCCCCCACATTCGCCCCATATTGGCAGGGATCCGGAGGCGCACGAAAGCGTGAAACGCTGTATGCGTTTCGCCGTAGCTGAACTCCAGGAGTTTCGGCACCTTATAGAAGACGAAGTCGCCTCCGATCCCGAGGGTGAAGCCGCCGAACTCCGCCAGATCGCGCACACCGCCGATCGTGACGGCAGTCAGGGGGTCGATGACCTCCCGGGGGTGGGGTACGTGCACGAACCCTGGAAAGAGGAGATGCTCCGTCTCGACATCGACGTACTCCACGCGCGAATAGAGCGCGTTTCTCGAGAAGCGATGCGTGACCGCGGCGCTCAAGAGCTCCGAAGTCACGGGCGCAATTCAGTGGGAGCGAGAATCGCAGCTCGAGCGTATGCGGTCGGACTCAAAGAGCCGAATGAACTAGCTGGGCTCGCGGCACGCGTCGAAGGCGGCGAACGCCTCCGCGTTGTCGGCGAACTCGAATATAAGCGTCATCGGGTTGCCGGACACAGTTGTCGCCTGAACCGCGAGTTTATTGGCGGCACGAAGTTGCGCCAAAAAGGCGTCCGGATCCGGCGCAAACACCGCCTTTTTGTCGGTCGATACGCTCCATTGGTTGTCTTCCGGTGTCTCGCTGTCGAACCGATGACGGACAGACGTGGAGTCCTCGGAGCTCATGAGACGTTCAAACCCTACAACTGCCTTGAGTTCGCTGTCACGGAGCACGATCGTTACAAAACCTTTCTGATTGGCGCCGAGCGAGCCTATCTTGCAAAACGTGCTATCGGTGAAAGCATCCTTTTCGTCCGTGACAACCCACTGTCCCACGTTCCCCCGCTCGCCGAACGTGGAGAACTCGACTACCGCCGCCGGATCCTTCGAGCCATCCTTGCCGAGCAGATCGTTGAGCGTGGCGCAGGCCCCGGCAGTCGCGACCACAAGGGCCAAGAGTACAGCGGATACAACGTTTCTCACGGCGTTTTCCCCTCTTGCTTCGTCCATCAAGAATAGACGGACAATAATGGCCGAGTTCGCCCTACAGATAGTCGCGGATTCCAAAGGCGCCGTCAAGGAGATTCGCTCGGTTTCGAATGAAACCGACAAGCTCGGGAAGAAAAGCAAGTCCCTGACGGGCAGGCGCCAGCGTGCTCGCGTAACGCCAACTTGACAGTACGCCGATCGACGGTCTACAATCCGGGTCCGGTTCCGACGTATGATTGCGTCAGCCCACACAGGCATGCGCGGTATCGTACCTGCCCGGAAGGGGCAAGGTCTCTGGGGCGGCAAGCCGAGCAGTTAGGTCCTGACGGCGCCGGATCTTGGAGCGAACGTGGCGAATTCCTCCTTTCTCAAACGATGGCCTGAATCGTGCAACATAGAAAACACACTTCAGGGAGTAGCTCGATGTTCGAATCTCAGGGTCTTGGCATCGCCCCTCGATACCGCACGATACGCGGCTCGTTTGCGAGGCTGCTGGCTGTCTGGGCCGCGATCGGCCTGACGGCGGGCTGCCTCTCGCCCACTGCGGAACAGACCTCCTCCGATACAGACCGGACACAGGTTACCTTCGCCTATCTGGCATCGACGACGCCTCGGACAGACTTTACCCCGGCTCAGCAAGACTGCGTGGACCTGTTGATCGCCACCCACGTCCATCCGAGCTGGCGGGCCTTCTTTCTCGTCAGAATGACGGCCGTGGATGCCAATCGCTGGCAACTGACTCTGAACGATGTGCCGGTGGGTGTAAGAGTCTCGGTCCGGGTGACGGACCCCAATTTCTGCGTCGAGGATCCCCTAGGCCGGGTGGACCGCGATGTCTTTGCCGACGAAGTGCGGTTGGGTCCTCCCAAGGAGGAGTTCCCCGACCAGCCCGACTTCTTTTTCACTGTCGGGCCGGACGGGACCATCATGCCAGAATAGCCCGGTTCTGCTGAGTTGGAGGTGTGCAATGAGGTGTACCGCTACCATGATCGTGGCTCTTCTGCTGGGCACGCTGTGTGCCAGGGCAGCGGACGAGGGCGCTGCCCAACCACCGCTGCGACTGGAAGATCTCGAGCGAATCGCACTCGCGACCAATCCGACGATCGCTCAAACGGCCGCGGCCATTCGCGCTGTCCAGGGCCAATGGATTCAGGCCGGCGCCAAGCCGAACCCGGTCGTTGGCTACTCAGGCGGTGAGCTAACGATCTACAGGGACAAGTGGCGCGTCCAGACCTCGCACATGTTCTTCATCGAGCAGCAGATCGTGAGGGGTCATAAGCTCAGGCGCGCCCAGCAGGTCCTCGAGCACGCTCAGGCTGCAGCCGAAGCCGACGCCGAGGCACAGAGACAGCGTGTGCTCACCGCCGTGCGGATCCTCTACTACGACACTCTGGCTGCGGAGCGCCTCGTCGAGGTGCGACGCGATCTCGCACGCCTCGCTCACGAGGCAGTGGAGTTTTCGGAGCAGTTGGTGAGCATCGGCCAGGCCGACCCGCCCGACGTCTGGCAGGCAGAAATCGAGGCCCAGCGGGCCGATATCGATGCGCAAGGCGCAGAGCAGCGGCGCAGACGGACCCGGCAGGTCTTCGCTGCAGTTGTCGGGGAGCCCAGCGTGGAGCGGGCGGCGCTTGAGGGGAACATCGAAGTGGCGGGCCTGCCGACGCTCGAGCTGGCGAAGACGATGTTCGCGGCATTTGTCGGGGAGCCCAGCGTGGAGCGGGCGGCGCTCGGGGGGAACATCGAAGCGGGCCTACCGACGCTCGGGCCGGCGGAGACGACGATCGCCCGCTTCGTCCGTGACAGCCCCGAGGTCAAGGCGGCCCAGGCCCGGATTCTAGGCGCTCAAGCTGCAATCGAACAGGTGCGCGCCGATCGCGCTGGCGATATCATCGTTCGCGGCAGTTTTGGTTACAACTGGGAGCGGGCCCATGGCAACGGAGGTTGGGTCGGCGAGCTGGAGATTGGGATGCCAATTTCGCTATTCGACAAGAAGCACGGGGCGATCGCTGCGGCGCAGGAGCAGGCCCGGATCGCCGAGCTCGAGGCGAGTTGGCTCGAGCGGTCGCTGCGCGCACGGTTCGCTTCGGCGTTCCAGCGCTACGTCACCGCCCGGGATCGTGCCGAGGCCCTCCGGGTTGCGATCGTCCCCAGGGCCGAGAAGGCCTATCGCTTCTACCTGGACCGGTTCCACGAGATTTCGGGAGCCTCCTATCCCCAAATGCTGGCCGCCCAGCGAACCCTGTTCCAAGCACGCGCCCAGCGCGTGGAGTCGTTGGCCGAGGCGTGGCACGAGGCTACGCTGATCCAGGGGTTCCTGCTGAGCGGCGAGCTCGCCGGACTCGAGGCGATGCCCGCGGTTGAGGCTCAAGCGACAACTTTGGGGATGAATTAGATCCAGCACGCTGCCCGACGGAGTGTGTCGAAGGCGAGAGCTACAACATCGAATGAGTAATATGTGATATAGGTTTTGGGAAACCGCCGCTCGTGCGGGTGATGGAGGTCATGCCATGAAAGTAACTCGACGTAAGCCAACCAGCACGACGCGCCGCTGGGCGTGGACGGCTGGGTGCAGTGTCCTGGGAATCACGGCAGTCCTGCTCACGGGGGAGGAACAAGCCCGCACTCATGAAGGGCATGCCACCGGCGTCGTCGGCGAGTACGATCTCGATGCTCCGAGGATCGTATCCGATGAAACGGCGGCACATATCGGCCTCGAGACCGGGGAAGCTGAAAGACGAACGGTCGTTGAAACCGTTCAATTCGACGGCCTGGTGAGGCCCCTCCCGGATCGCCAGGAGATCATCGGCCTGCCCGCAGTCGACGCGGAAGTCCGGAAGGTCCATGTCCGCGTGGGAAGCCGGGTGAAACAGGGAGACACCGTGGTCACGGTGGCGCGTCCCGGGCCCGGCTCTATCGATCTCAAACTGCAACACCTGGAATCAGGTGTCGTGACACAGCTCCCAGTGGTGGCAGGCCAGTGGACACAGGCGGGCGAAGTCCTTGCCAAGGTCGCGGACTACAGGGTGGTGCAGATCGAAGGCCAGGTGCCAGAATCACTCATCCCGCGGATCCGCCATAGCGAATCCAACGGGGTCCGCATCCGCATACCTTCGGATCCGTCCTACCTTGGCAGGGGCACTGTTCGCTACGTGGCGCCCGAGCTTGATCCCGTCAGACGGACAGCTCAGGTGATAATCGACGTACCGAACCCGAACGGCGTTCTGCGCGGCGAGATGTGGGTCAACCTCACCGTCGTCGTGCGGGCAGCCAAGTCTGCTCTTGTCGTTCCCAGATCGGCAGTGGTGGTTCACGGTCCGATGCACTTCGTCTTTTTGCACAACGGGAACCAATATCAAAAGCAAGACATCGAGCCGGGGATCAGCGATGATCAGTTCATCGAGGTCAAGAGAGGCCTCGCCCCTGGAGATCTCGTGGTTATGCGGGGTGCCTACTCCTTGACGCAGCTCCCCCCGGCCGCCTTGACGCAGCTCCCCCCGGCCGCCGGTATTTGACCGCTTCGCCTCCATTCGATCATGTTCGCCACAATCATCAGGTTTTCCCTAAGAAACCGCATGGTTGTGCTCGCCGCCGCCGTGCTTCTGGTCGCATACGGTCTGTATACGCTCACCACACTGCCGGTCGACGTCTTTCCCGACCTGAATCAGCCCAGAGTCACAGTCATGGTGGAGGTCCCGGGTCTGGCTGCCGAAGAGGTGGAGACTCAGGTGACCTTCCCACTGGAGACGGCCCTCAACGGAGCGCCGGGAGTCATACGTGTTCGATCCACCTCCAGCGTCGGCCTGGCACTGGTCTTTGTCGAATTCGAATGGGATACCGATATCTGGCGCGATCGGCAGATCGTACAGGAGCGCATTAATCAAGCCACAGAGCGCCTTCCCGACGGCGTCGTTCCGTTCATGGCACCCATCGCGTCCCTCATGGGCGAGATCATGCTCGTGGGGCTGACGAGCGACTCCATAGACCCCATGGATGTACGGACTCTTGCCGACTGGGTGATCCGTCCTCAATTGCTGGCCCTTCCAGGCATCGCACAGGTGACGGTCATGGGCGGAAACGTGAAGCAGTTCCAGGTACTGGCGGATCCCGAACGCATGCGTCGGTACGGCACGACCTTTCCGCAGCTGGAGGCGGCCGTACAGGCATCCAACGAGCTGAGAGGCGGCGGCTTTCTCTACGATCAAAACCAGGAGTACACGATCCGGAGTCGCGGCAGGTTCAGGACCATCGAGGAGCTGGAGAGTCCCTTGGTGGTTCTGCGTGACGGCATTCCAATTCGACTGAAGGACGTCGCAGACGTACGAATCGGTGCGAAGACCAAACGTGGCGATGGATCCGTCAATGGACAGCCCGCCGTCATCCTGGCGCTTCAGAAGCAGCCAGGCATCGACACTCGACATCTCACAAAGGAGGTCGACAGTGCACTTCAGGCGATCCAACCGTCACTCCCAGAGGGCTTGCGCATAGAGGCCGACCTGTTTCGCCAGTCGCACTTCATCGAGGCGGCCATCGGAAACGTCGAGGAAGCGCTACGCGATGGGGCAATCCTGGTCGCCATCGTTCTCCTTCTCTTCCTCCTCAACGTGCGAACCACCGCCATCACGCTCACGGCCATTCCATTGTCTTTGCTCGCCACGGCGCTGACATTCAAGTTCCTGGGGATGTCCATCAATACCATGACGCTCGGAGGCATCGCCGTGGCCATCGGAGAGCTGGTGGACGACGCCATCGTGGACGTCGAGAACATCTTTCGGCGCCTCCGTGAAAACCGGCAACGCGAGCAACCCGCACCGACGCTCAAGGTGGTCTTCGATGCATCCATGGAAATCCGCAGCGCCATCGTCTTCGGGACCGCTGTGGTCCTGCTGGTGTTCGTACCCCTATTCGCGCTCTCCGGCCTCGAAGGCCGTTTCTTCCGGCCCCTTGCCGTCGCTTACATCGTTTCCATCCTCATGTCGTTGGTGGTCTCTCTCACGGTGACGCCAGTCCTGTCTTCCTACCTGCTTCCAAAGATGAAGCGTATGGCTCACGACAAGGACGGAGCGGTTCTTCGCTTCTGCAAAACACTGGCCAGAGGAGCGTACCGTGTGACCTTTCCCTTTCCGTATATTGTGGCGGCTCTTGGCGCGGTTGCCATTGGGTGGGCCGTCCATACGGTGATGCAGATGGGCACCGAGTTCCTCCCGCCCTTCAATGAGGGCACAGCCACCATAAACGTTCTCGCAAAGCCCGGGGCGTCGCTGGAGCAGTCGAACTCGTTGGGAGTACGAGCCGAAGAGCTGATCCTGCAAATTCCCGAAGTGAAGTCCACGGGCCGACGGACCGGCCGTGCCGAGCAGGACGAGCATGCCGAGGGTGTCCACTACTCGGAGATCGAAGTCGATTTCTGGACCCCTGAGAAAACCGAGGCCCTCGAAGCACAGGGTATGTCGCGGACACTCGAACCTCCCGAGGTGATTCGTTCCAAGTCATTGATCCTGGCGGACATTCGCCAACGGCTGGCCGCCCTGCCTGGCGTTTCTGTGAACATCGGCCAGCCGATCTCTCATCGCATTGACCATCTGCTCTCAGGCATCCGCGCCCAGGTTGTCGTGAAGATCGTAGGGGAGGATCTGGCGCAGCTTCGCCAGCTGGCGCTGCAGGTCGAAAGGGCCATGAACGGCCTGCCAGGCGTCGTGGATCTCCAGGTTGAGCAGCAGACCCTGGTCCCTCAGATCCGCCTTCGTGTC
Source organism: Candidatus Marinacidobacterales bacterium (assembly GCA_965247365.1). Classification (GTDB taxonomy): domain Bacteria; phylum Acidobacteriota; class Vicinamibacteria; order Marinacidobacterales; family SMYC01; genus CBDFHB01. The sequence continues at coordinate 3,855,807 of CBDFHB010000002.1, read as the reverse complement.
GACTTTGACGCCGCCGCTCGATACGGGTTTCAGCCCGGCGAGCTCGTCGGAATCTTCGAAACGGCCTTCAAGGGAAAGGTCATCTCTCAGGTCTTCGAGGGAACACGCACCATCGACCTGGTGCTCTGGGCTCCGGAGGAGGTGCGGCGCAACCTGCAGGACATTGCCGACCTCCGGCTCGTTTCTCCCTACGGAGCTAGCCTTCTGCTATCTGACGTGGCCGCGGTGGTGGAGACTCCCGGCTTGAATCAGATCGGCCGAGAGAATGTGCAGCGCCGCATCGCCGTATACTGCAATGTCCAAGGCCGTGATCTGGGCCGCACGGTGAGAGACATTCAGGACTCCATCGCCATGGATGTCACCCTGCCCGAGGGCGTCATCATTACCTACGGAGGACAATTCGAAAGTCAGCAGAGGGCCACGCGCCTGCTTGTCATCCTCGGCATGTTCACCCTCGTGGCCGTGTTCGTCGTCCTCTATGGACATTTTCACTCGGTCCTCCTCGTTTTTCAGATCATGCTCGACGTGCCATTCGCCTTCATCGGAGGCGTGGCGGCCCTGGTCATAGCAGGCGAAAGTCTTTCCGTCGCCAGCCTGATAGGATTCATCTCTCTGACGGGCATTGCCAGCCGCAACGGCATCCTGATGATGTCTCATTACATCCACCTGATGGCTTACGAAGGCATGCCCTTCGGCCGCGAAATGGTCGTGCGGGGAAGCCTTGAACGCGTGTCGCCCGTGCTGATGACAGCCCTCACGACGAGTCTGGCCCTCATTCCTCTCGTGATGGCCAAGGGAGTTGCGGGCAAAGAGATTCTTTATCCGGTGGCTCTTGTCGTGCTGGGGGGCCTGGCGACGTCAACCTTGCTTGATATCGCCATAAGACCAACGCTGTTCTTGCGCTTCACGGGACGGGCCGGCGAGAGGGTGGCACGGAGACTGGCTCAGGCAAGAGTCGAGGAAGACTACCTTGCGTAGAGTCAAGAGAAAAGACGTATGGGCCGCCACCCTTCTTGCCGCCTTCTGGGTGACGTGCACAGACAGTCCCAGTCCGCCAGGAAGACAAGGCGCGCAGGCGCCGAGCCGCGGCACACATAGCCAAACGTCCCACACCCACGTGGCACCACACGGAGGCCAGGTTGCATCTGTCGGCGACTACCATCTGGAGTTGACCTTCGATCCCAACAACGGGGCGCTGACGCTGTTCACCCTGGACGTAAACATGTCCAGCCATCCCGTCCCCACGAAGCCCCTGAAGGCGCCCGTCAGGCTCGAGGGAGCCGAAGACTTCATCGAAGTCGAGATGCTAGCCCTGCCGCAAACCGGCGATCCCGAGGGCATGACGTCCCAATTTTATGGAACGAGCGCCGAGCTAATCGGGGCCCATGAATTCGAGACCATCATGCGTGTTCCCTTCGAGGACCTGCTCTACCGGGCGGCGTTTCAGGTCGTGCCCGGTTTAGCAACCGTGGTCTACGTCTGTCCCATGACTCACGATGAGAATCCGGCGTACTACGCCCCGGGAACCTGTCCGGTGTGCGGCATGGACCTCGTGGAAAGCGGCACGGCCCATGGGGACCACACCCCGAAGCACGGGGGCCAGTTTTTCATGGCCTCCGATGGCTGGCACCATCTGGAGGGCACCCTGGCAGAACCGGATGAGTTTCAATTGTACCTCTACAACAACTTCTCCACGCCGCTGTCTGCGACCCGTTGCGCCAGTGGCTCGACCATCGAGTGGGTCTCAATCGATGCTCATGGGAACGAGGTGAGTGAGCGCATCTCCCAGACCCTCGACGTCTCCTCGGACGGCGAGTATCTGTCGGCTCCAGTCCCCACCGCACTGACCCGCCCGCTGGAAGCGACTGTCCGACTCAAGTTCGAAGGCCGTGAAAGACGCGATCTCTTCACCTTTATGTTCCAGTAGGATTCACAATCACCCAGGGAGGCAGGGGTCGTTGGGCCGATCATCGCGATTCTCGGTGTGTCCGATGGACGTAGGAATCTGAGTGAGCTCATCTTGAAACGTGCGCTCGAGCCTCTATCATTCGATGAACCTGGCGGATGAGTGTGGAGCGTCAGTTGAAGGTGACCGTCTGGTCGTGCGCTTGGTCCGTTGACGAATTCTTTGTGACGCGTGCTCCGCTTTGGATCGAAGTCAAGTCGTTAGCCGAAATCTCCACGGTGTGAGGGTGTCCGGAAGTCGAAGTAGTCGTCATGGGGGCCTTGTCGGTAGTCCCGCTCGTGACCGGTGTCCACGTCGAGCACTTTCGTTCCCGGATGAAGCTCACGCCAGGTGAACAAGCTCGCCACCCTCATGCTCCTCGTCCTGCTCGCTCTCGTTGTCCCCCTGCCCGTCTATGCCCAGTGTCCCGCCGGCGCGGTGGCCGCGCCGGCGAGCTTCGAAACCATCATCCAGCCCGCCCTGGCCGTAGACACCAATCCGTCGGCGGACGTGGTGGAAGTCTTCCTCACCGCTCGCGAAGCCGTGGTGGACTACGGCACCGGCAACCAGACCGCGGTGTGGACCTACAACGGCGTCGTGCCGGGGCCAACGATCGAGGCCGAAGTGGGCAACACCCTGATCGTGAACTTCTGCAACGACCTGCCGGAGGAGACGACTATCCACTGGCATGGCATCGAGACCCCGGCGAACATGGATGGCTCCAACATCTCCCAGCTCACCGTGCCTCCCCGCGGCGGCACCTTCCGCTACGAGTTTCCGCTGCTGGTAGCGGGGACCTTCTGGTACCACCCGCACATCCGGACCAACCGCCAGATCGAGCTCGGGCTCCACGGCGCGCTGATCGTCCGCGATCCGGTCGAGGACACGGCGCTCGAGCTGCCGGCGAGAGAGCACGTCTTCGTGCTCGACGACGTGTTGCTCAACGCCGACGGCCAGGTCGTCCCGGCCTTCGCCGGCTCGAAGGAGGCGGTCGCCCTTGAGGCGCTCAACGGCCGGGAGGGCAACGTCACCCTGTTCAATGGGGTGTCCCGGCCGAGCGTCACTATGGAGCGCGGAGTGCCCCACCGCATCCGCATCATCAACGCCGCCAACACACGCATCATGCGCATGTCCGTCCCCGGGCACTCCTTCTGGCGCATCGGCGGCGACCAGGGCCTGCTCGAGCGGCCGATCGAGGTCCAGCCCGCTTTCGACGGCAGCCAAATCTCCGACGCCGACCCCAACACGGGCCTCTTCCTCACCCCGGGCGAGCGGGCCGACGTGGTCTTCGTGCCCACCGGCTTGAGCTCCCTCTTGTTCCAGTGGCACGACACCCGGCGCGGCCGCCACAGCCTCGAGTTCTCCCCCGATGGCGCCACCGTGACCCTGACCCACGACTTGCCCGACGGCACCAACCCCTGGGTGGTCTACGCCCAGATCGACCTCTTCGGCGAGAACGACCCCACCTGGACCCCGCCGGCGGAGCTCCGAGACCTCCAGCCCATCGACACGACCGGCGCGCCGGTGCTGCCGCTGGTCATGGGTCACACCCTGCCCAACTGGAATACCGGCGAGGTGACCGCCTTCATCCAGGGTCCCGGCATGCCCTTCAACCTCGTGACGCCCGAGGACGCCCACACCGTGAACGCACGCGGCACCTACGTGTGGGAGGTCAAGAACTTCACCGAATTACTCCACAACTTCCACACCCACGGCTGGAGCTTCCAGCACATCGAGACCGAGTTCGTGGATATGGCCAATCCCGGCGACCCCTCTCGCAACTTCGTGCGGCCGGCCACCCACCTGGAGAACAAGGACACCATCGGCCTGCCGCCGTACTTGAGCACCGTCGTGGGCGACCGCTTCACCATCTCGCGCTTCGCCGTCACCTTCGCCGACGCCGGCCGCGAGGGTCGGGTGGCGGCGGCGGGCAAAGAGCCCGATGCCCAGCGCTCCGGCGGCTGGCTCGTCCACTGCCACATCCTGGAGCACGCCGCCGCCGGCATGATGAGCTTTTTCGAGGTCTCCGAATAAGGACTCGAAGACGGTAGTACATTAGTAGCGATCGAAGTAGCTCTGGATCGCGACCGGATCCTGTGTCTTCAGCAGCGCAAGCTTGAGAAGTACACGTGCCTTGGGGGCGTTGAGATCGCCGGAGGCTACGGTCCCGACCTCGTCGTCATTGACCTCTCCGTTGCGTCCCACCATCCCGCTCGGCACCCTGGTGGAGCGAACCACGACCACGCCCTTCTCGATCGCTCGCTTGACGGCCTCGAGCGCCGGGCCGGTCATATTACCGTTGCCCACGCCGGCCATGACCAGGCCATTCGCGCCATTGGCTACCGCGCTGTCGATGAGATCCGGCGACACGTCGGCATTGATGTAGATGATGTCGACCCTGGGAAGAGACCTCACTCCTTGAATCGAGAACTCACTCTTCGCCGTATGGGTTCGATACGGCTTGCGGAAGTACCGACTGACGCCGTAGAGCGATACGCCGATTTGGCCGCGCTCCGGTGACTGGAATGTCTGCATGTCGGTCGTGCTCGTCTTTGTGATACCCCGCGCACCGTGGATGTCGTCATTGGCCACGATCAGCACACCGCGGCCCTTCGCCTCCGGGTCGGCCGCTACGGCGACCGCGTTGAAGATGTTCAGAGGGCCGTCCGCCGACAGCGCGGTGGACGGTCGCATCGACGCGGTCATGACTACCGGTTTGTCACCCCTCACAACCAGATTCAGAAAGTAGCCGGTCTCTTCGATGGTGTCGGTGCCATGTGTGATTACGACGCCATCGACATCGGGGGACGCCACGAGCTCGCTGACCCTCGTCGCGAGCTCGAGCCAGATTGCGTCGGACATGTCCTGGCTGCCTACGTTTGCGACCTGCTCTCCGCTGACGTCTGCCAGTTCCCTGATCTGCGGCACCGCCTCGAGCAGGACGTCGACACCGACCTGCCCCGACGAATATCCGGCCTGGGTCTGGGTTTCACCGGACCCCGCGATGGTGCCGCCGGTTGCCAGAATGACGACGTTCGGCTTGGCCGGATCGTCGCCGGCCTGGGCGCCGAGGGCGATCAAAATGGCCAACGCCGCGCTCACGTCTACCCCAGCGGGCCTGTCAAGATCTTCAGGGCCTCGTCCATGACAGCCACACCCATCTCGACTTCCTCCTCGGTCATCACCAGAGGCGGTGACAAGCGGATGCTGCTGGCGCCCGCTCCCAGCACCAGGAGGCCGCGCTCGAAGCAGGCTTTGATGAATTCATCCCGTTGTTTGGTGGCGGGCTCCTTGGTCTCCCGATCCCGGACGAGCTCGATGCCGACCATGGCGCCCATGTTGCGCACATCACCGATGAGAGCGTGTCGGCTTTGAAGCTCATGCAATCCTTGGGTGAGTCGCTCGCCGATGACGCGGGCACGCGTGGTAAGTTTTTCTTCTTCGATGACGTCGAGAACGGCGAGCGCGGCCGAGAGGACGACCGGATTGCCGCCGAGCGTGTTCTCGTGTGTGTTGGGCGCCCAATCGAGAAGCTCGGCCCGCGCTACCGTGGCTCCCATGGGAAGCCCGGCGGCGATCGATTTCGAAAGACACAGAATATCGGGCTCGGTACCGAAAGCCTCGCTGGCAAACATGTATCCGGTTTTGGCGAAACCGGTTTGGACTTCATCCGCAATCAGCAAGATGCCTCGTTCGCGGCAGATTTTCTGGAGTCCTTGAATAAATTCCCTGGGCGGGACGATATAGCCCCCGGCGCCCTGTATCGGTTCGTAAATGATGGCGGCGCAATCTTCGGTGGGTAGAACGCGATCGAGGATCTGCTCCTCCAGAAAGCGAAGCGTCTCCGTGGTGCAATCACCGGCGAAAGGGTTCCGGTACGGATAGGCGAAGGGAGCGAAGGCCACGTTCGGCATCAACGAGCCCGCATAGTGCCGGCGGGAAACCGGCGCGTTCGTCGTCAGGCCGAGCGCTCCCATGGTGCGGCCGTGGAACCCTCCCGTGAAAGCGATGAACCCGTGGCGTTTGGTGTGGTAGATGGCGGATTTGATCGCGGTCTCGATCGCCTCCGATCCGCTGCTCGAAAAGAACACGCGTTTTGGAAAATCGCCGGGCGTCAGGCCGGTGATGCGCTGTGCGAAATCGACCTGCGGTACCGACAGGTAGTCGCAGGAGTTGACGTGGATGAGCTCGGCGGCCTGCCGGCGGATGGCTTCCACGACCCTGGGATGCGTGTGTCCCATGATGGTGACCGAGATTCCCGATCCGAAGTCGAGGAAGCGATTCCCATCGACGTCTTCGACGTAGACGCCGTGGGCCCGCACCCCGACGAGCTCTGCCGTTCGGCTCAGAGAGGTCGAGAGAAACTGGTGATCCCGCGCGATGATCTCTTTCGCCCGCGGCCCGGGGGGGGTGACCACGATCAGGGGTCCGACATTCGGCTTCAGGCTAGCCACAACGGGCTAGACTATAGCACCGAAGATTCACCGCGTCGGGATAAGTTTCCAGCTTCGCTAGGGACGGGTTGGCATACTTACTCGGGCCGCGCCGGCTGTGTCACGGCAGGTCACATGAAGATCGTGCCTTCTTCCCGGGGGAGGGATTCAGGGCTCGAGGGTTGTCGACAGGCGGCCCCGTCCGAGCGTCTGTACCTCGAAAAATCGAAGGAAGGCGTTCCGAGCGTTCTCGAGCTGCGCGACCTCCTCCGCGCTCGGCGGCGTGTCCGGCCGCGTAAGAAGCACCCACGCATGACGAAACGTTTTCGGCGAATTTTCCACGCTTGGGCTCCGTGGTCCAAGCGCTCGCAGGACGTCGTCGATGAGCACATCCTGCCGTGTGCCCGTAATCGTGACGTCGGTACGGGGTGAGGACTCATTATCGATCTCGAGACCCGTCAGGCTCGACCCGCTCGCATCCCGCACCACGAAAAACGGGCCGACTTCGGACGAAGGGGCGAGGCCCATCAAATAGAGATCGAGGCGGGAATAGCCCGATACCGTCGCGACCGTGCGAAAGTGGTTCTCGGCTTCCTGCTCGATGTCGTTGCCTTCGAGAAACGACGCATCGGAGTCGAAGAAAAAGCTCCAGTGAGACTCCTGGCGTCCGAGAAGCACGTCCCCCGGGACCCCCGTCAGGTCCACGCGGGCTCGCACGAGCCAACGATGTCCGACCTCGTGGGCCAGCAACCCGAGTGTCGTGGGCCTGGAAGCGGCCCCAAACACGCGACCTTCTGGAGAGCTCGGGTAGCGAGCGACGTTGCCCATGAACACGAAGCTCTCGAGCTTCCCGTCACTGCCCCAGATGGCAGAGTCGTCGAAAAGTGGATCGCCGATCCCACTGACGTCGTTCTTCGTCGTGATGGAAAAGGCGAAGGCATCGTCGAGATCGCTCTCGAAGTTCGTCCAAACGACGAGAGTGTCGTAGCGATCGGTGAGCTCGCCGTAGAACGTTCTAGCCAATTGCACGTTGTCGATCGTGCGGCCACGCCGGAAGGACTCCGCGATGGCGCCCGGCGAATCCCCGCCGGACTCGCTCAAATCGACCAGGTTCGCATCCTCGGGGTTTTCTCCCGGGGACAAACCCACGATGCCCGAATCGGCCGTGACGAGTGACGCATAGCGCATGGCGACCGTTCCGTTCGGATGGAGCTCGACTTGAAACGTGTTGGGAGAGTCGCCATCGAACTCTGGAACGTCTTGCCAGGTAACGAGGAAGCGATCCGGCGTGGCGAGCACGCGCACCTCGCCGTCTTCGGAGGGATCGAGATCGGTGAAGAACAGAGATATGCGAGGTGGACCATTCAGCATCCGCTCCAGGCTCCTGGCGGAGCTCGCGCTGTCCGGGCTCTCGAACGTCAAGTTTCCATCGGAGTTCAAAAACAGAGCCTCGTGCTCCCTTTCATAGAACGGGAACGGGAACGGGAGGTCGAAGCTCCGGGATTCGTCGTCCCCAATGTTCACCCGATCTCCGAGCGACGGCTCGAAAGGGACCCCATCGACGAAAGACAGGTACGCTCGATCGCCGGCCGGTGAGAACACGACAGCCCGTCCGTGCAGGTCGAAGGGGTTGGCTTCAGAAACAATGGTCCCGTCGTCCGTCACTGCGACGAGATCACCAATGGTCTCGATACGGGGCCCGAGAAGCCTGCGCTCGTCATCGGGACCGCGCTTCTGCCGAGCGAAGCGGTGTTTCGCCTCTTCCAGTCTCGCGCGGGCTGGAAAGGTTCCACAGAGGCGCTGTCCCCGCTCCTCGCCCACGAGGGGCAAGGCCCATGTGAGGCCCACCATCAGTAGAAGTGCATGGCGAAAGGGTACCATCGCCCCAGTCTAGCAAGGCTCGGGCTCTGAGGCGGCGTCCGAGAGAAAAAAACACGGAGGGACCCGCATGAGATATAATCAGAAGTTGTGTTCGCCTCACTGAGAGAGGCGGCGAATCCTTCCACGTGGTGAAAGACGAAAACCGGTAGCGAGGAAGAAATGTTAAAAAAGTCGATTGAATTGGCCGCGATATTGACTGCATTGATAATGACGGCGGGCTTGCTTACCAGTTGCAAGAATGACCCCATAGCCGAGGAATCCTATAAGCCTACCTGGAGATCTCTAAAACGCTATCCAGTCCCGCAGTGGCTAAAAGACGGCAAGTTTGGAATTTATACACATTGGGGAATCTATTCGGTACCTGCTATGGGACCCGATGGTACATGGTACGCCTATGCTGTTTATACGCGTGAAGATTCCAAACAGCATAAACACCACGTAGAAACCTACGGACCTCTCTCGGAATTCGGGTACAAGGAATTCATACCTATGTTCAAGGCGGAGAAGTTCGATGCTGACGAATGGGCAGAGCTTTTCGAAGAGTCGGGCGCCCAATTCGCCGGTCCAGTGGCAGAGCATCACGATGGCTTCGCGATGTGGGATAGCGAGTACTCAGAATGGAATGCTGCGAAGATGGGACCGAAAAGAGATGTCGTCGGGGAGTTAGAAAAAGCGATCAAAAAGCGCGACATGAAGTTTGTGACGGCATTCCACCATGCCTTGAACTGGTCTTACTTCCCGGTATGGGACGAGAGACTTGACGCTTCCGATCCACGCTATTCAGGACTATACGGCCAGATACACGAGAAAGGAGAAAAGCCCAGCACGGAGTTCTTAGATGAATGGTACGGGAAGATAGTAGAAGTTATAGATAACTATGACCCAGACTTTATATGGTTTGACTTTGGTCTGGATGGAATAAGGGACGATTATCAAAAGAACTTTCTGGCCTATTACTATAACGAATCCGTAAAACGCGGCAAGGAAGTTGTCGTGTCGTACAAGACCCATGATTTTCCTCCAGGCGTTGGTATCCAGGACACGGGAGGAATGATGCCTGAGCTGACACATCATATGTGGATGACGGATACCTCCGTAGATGACCCAGCCGCATGGTCCTACACTAAAGACGCAACCTTCAAATCGGTAAATACCTTGGTGGATAATCTGGTGGATAGAGTCAGCAAGAATGGATTTCTCTTACTCAACGTGGGTCCCAAACCTGATGGAACAATCCCTGAAGAGGCTAAGGAACGTCTGCTGGGGATAGGCGAGTGGCTGAAGGTAAACGGTGAAGCGATTTACGGTACCACGGCTTGGATAAAATACGGAGAAGGCCCTGCGTATGAGCCTCTGCCCAGAGGCTCATGGGTGGGGGACTACGACGAATTTCAGAAGAAGAGAAAGAAAGTCCAATTTACGGCTCAGGACATCAGATTTACCGTTAAGGACAAGACCATATATGCGATCACTCTTGACTGGCCAAGCGATGAAGTGACAATTAAATACCTGGCTGGGGAAGACGAATATTTTGGATTGTATGAATCAGAGATCGAATCCATAAAGATGCTTGGTGTTGATGAAGAACTGGAATGGAAAATGACCGAGGACGGCCTCACAATTAAACCCCCGGACGAAAAACCTTGCGAGCATGCTTTCACCTTCAAGATTGAACGCAAACATTAGCTTCCCACGACGACCGCTGCCGGGCTGACGGCGCTCCCGACCTCCCGCGGCATGACGCTTTCCGACGACGAGGGGATCGTCGTCGAAGGTCGCGGCGAGCACTTTCTGGCCCAACAAGGGAAAAGCGATGTACTATTGAGGTTGCATTTCTTCAGGACGTTAACCAAGTTTCAGCGAGAATGTCATTCCGGACGGCACGATTTGCTATGAGGATTACGTGACTGCGGATCAGCGGCCCGGCAAGCCAGGCCATACACTGGTGAGGAACGGTTGTCTGCGCTTGCACGTATCAGACGTCTAAGGCGCGCGAGCTTTTGCATCGATCGGCTTCGCTCGAGCTGCACCATCTCAGTGCTGGACCCGTTTCGTTCAATAACGCGAATATTGCTCTAGTGCCGTTCCAACTTGATTCGCCCAGCAAAGTCGCTGCGCAACCCCGCGGCTGAGCCACTGCCTATGGCTCTGAGATTTAGGCGGAGAAAGTTGGAACGGCACTAGTCGACCGTTTAGCAAAATGCAGAAAGATCTGAGACGTCTTTGCCTGTTGGTGTTCCTCCTCGCTCCGGTAGCCTCGCTTGCTAGCGCGTCCGGGCACGCGGGTGAGAACCGCACTGAGAACGCGCGCCCGCTTCGGGTCCCCGCAATCGAGCTGCCCCTTCGATTCGACGGCGACGCATATCCGAGCTACGAGCTCGGCACGGGCGATTCCTTTTTGTCCGACGGCAGCGACCTTTCTCCCTTCGGTTGGAACGCCCACTACACGAAGAATGTTTCTGCTTTTGGTGGTGGTTTGCGGCTGAACCGCCGCCCGTCGACCGATCTCACCTTCCTCGGACGCGGAGGTATCGATATCCCGCTGCAAAAAAGGTGGGCTCTGAGGACGGGCGTAGAGTACCAGGGTCCCTTCGCCAACGATGCCATCGCATCGTCGAGAACCTCTTCCTCACGCTCGCCGGCCGCACCACTCCAGCGCTCGTCCCCGAGTTTTGCCGGTGGCAGCGCTCCCCGCCACGAGCTCACCGCGGAGTACATTTATGTACGAGACGTCAATGCACCAGTAATCGATCTACAGCGCGCTGGCTGGAACGTTTCGTTCGCCCGCAACTTCGATCGCAGCCTTGGGCTCGTAGGCGAGGTGGGACAGGTCTACTGGAGCTTGGACGAGATCGACTTCAACATGCTCAGCTTTAACGCCGGCCTTCGCTATTCGCATCGCGGTTCCGGCTCGATCACTCCCTACGTCGAAGCTCTGGGCGGCTTCGTCAACGCGAGCGACGGTGCGAGCTCCGGTTCCGGTGTCGATCCCGCGGTGCAGGGTGGCGGAGGTATCGACATCAAAGTGAGCGGGCACGTGTCCTTACGCGCCGGCGCGGATTATCGAGTCATCTTTTCCGCTGGCGAGAGGCAGCAGCGGAACATGTCAACAACATTGAGACACTCGCGAGCTGCATTTAGTGAGCCTCGATTAACTTTCGGCGACTGGTGATGTCCGCGTGGTCGACGTCTGCTTCGCTCGCGATCTCGTTGGGTGAAGCAGAAAAAGGGGGTACCCCAGGTATGGACGACGCCGAGAGAATGGCTCCTGCGGCATCCTGGAGCGTCGTTTTCTGCGGCGGCGGGTTGATCCAGGCCTGAGGAGGCAAAACGGGAGGTTGTGGCGTTCCGCGAACGAAGCGCTCGGGATGAGCACGCTGAGCCTCGAGAAGGATCTGGCGCCGAGCGGTGGTGAGTTGTTCGGCGCGACCGTAGTGAACGTCGGCCGGTGTCATAAGGCCGACCCCCGAGTGCCGGTGGTCATTGTTGTAGTAGTCGAAGAAACCGCGGCAGAACAGCCGGCTGTCTTGGATGGAACCAAAACGGCTGGGGAACTGAGGGCAATACTTGAGCGTTTTGAACTGAGACTCGGAGTAGGGATTGTCGTTCGAGACGTAGGGTCTGGAGTGGGTCTTGGTCACGCCGAGGTCTGCCAAGAGCAAAGCCACGGACTTGCTTCGCATCGAGCTGCCACGATCCGCGTGCATGGTGAGCTGGTCTGGTTCAATGTTTTGCTTGCGACAGCTCTCGGCGATGAGGCGTTTCGCGAGCTCGGCGCTTTCTCGGTGAGCCAGCATCCAGCCAACCACGTAGCGGGAGAAGATGTCGAGGATGACGTAGAGATAGTAGTAGGTCCACTTGACGGGGCCACGAAGCTTCGTGATATCCCACGACCAAACCTCGTTGGGCGCCTCGGCCAACAGCTCCGGCTTGGCGTAATTCGGATGGCGCAGTTGGTTCCGGCGCTCTCGGACCTCGCCGTACTTTTCCAAAATCCGATACATCGTGCGAATCGAGCAGAGGTAGATTCCCTCGTCCAGAAGCGTGGCCCACACCTGCGCGGGCGCCTTGTCGACGAAACGCTCACAGTGCAAGGCTCCGAGGACCTTCTCGCACTCGGTCTCGTCGAGGGCTCGGTGCGGCCGAGGACGACGCTTCGGTTTGGGCGTCACCAGCTGGCGCCTGCGATACAACGTGGAACGAGCCACACTCAGAGCCTCGCAGGCTTCCGCCGTCTGCCCAATCTGTCCCGCCAGCTCCTCGGCCGCCACAATCAGTCGTTCTCGTCGCTGTCGAGCGGATTCAGGGGGATCCCCAGCAGTTCGGAGGCTTTTTTTTGGATCTCCAACATCGTCTCCACTCGAGCCAGGCGACGTTGGAGCCGGGCGTTCTCGCGCTCGAGCTCCTTGACCCGTGGATCCTCTGCCTTCGCCTTCCGGCCTCGCTTTCTCGACGTCAACCCCGCCTTCGCGATCTCGTCACGTTGGCGGCGCCAACTCGATAGCTGCGACGAGTACAGGCCCTCTCGACGCAGAAGTGCCGCAATATCCCCGACACCCTTGCAGGCGTCGGCCTCGCGCACTAGCCGCAGCTTGTACTCCGCGGTAAAGCGTCGACGCTTCGCTTGCTCACTCACTTCCGTTTCCGGGACCCCCGCCGCATCGCGGCCGGCGGGAGCTCCAGTCGCCCTACGGGCTCCTTCCGTTCCCGCCGGGGTCATTCTCTCAATCAATGAACTCATTGATGATCCTCCTCCGCCCTACACACTAATTTCAAGGGGCGAAGTGTCTCAAGGATGTTGGCACAGAGGGCAGGCGCTGCGGGTACGAGCAGGTTTGGTGTGGGGTTTCGGTAGCACGACGCCCGACGCTAGCGGGACCGTCGCACCACCACCTCCCACGCCGCTTCCGACAAGGGAGCTTCCACCCCCGGCGCCTCCAATCACGGAGCTCCCACCGACGGAGCCTCCACCTCCTACGGTTCAGCCGCCGCGCCCGCCACCGCCGGAAACGCCCCCACCAACAGCACCGCCACCGACTCCCGCGCCATCACCGCCTGCACCTGCGCCGAGCTCGTCGTTCGATCGCGGCGCCGAGCTCCTGAGAAGTGGCGAATATGCTGACGCCGCGGTGGCCTTCAACGAGTATCTCCGTGCCGAGGCTCGCGATCAGTTCACCGTAGCGATAGGACTCTTCTGCGACCAAACCAACCTCGGCACTCACGTTGCCGACGTCAGAAACGCGCCGCAGGTCTTTATGCTGAGCGTCCCGCGTGAGGGTTTAACGTGCTACGGCCTCTATTGGGGGCTCTACGATTCACGCCAGGAGGCGGACGCAGCCATCGGAAGCGTGCGCGCCACGACCCGCTCGACGGAACAGGTTGTGCTACCGGTGTCTCGGTTGATTCCTTGAAGTGACAGCGACACCCGGGCATCCAGCGGGTTCCTTCGAACAGCTCAGGGCAGCCACTAGAGTGGGCAATCGCTCATCGCCAATCTGAACGGGTCGGCTCCGTGGTCCGGCTTTTTTTGCGGCGACTAGGGAGGATTGCCTTCAGAGATCCACGTGGGTATGATGCTACAGGCCCCTGAGTGCGAGTTGAAGCAGGCCACCGCAGCCGCCGTGACACGAGTGCTATGGTTCGTTGCCCAGGACCCTGACGTCGTCTTTGCAAGGTCTCGAGAACCACCGGTGCTCCAGATGGAAATGTCACCGGTGTTATGACAGAACGAACAGTCGTTGGCGTTGAGCAAGCCCGTGATCTGAGAGAACGTCACGCTGGCGGAGGTCGTGGTCGTCGACGAGGAGCTCGTGCTCGTTGAAGACGCGGAAGAAGTAGTCGTGGGAGCGGATGTCGTGGTCGTCGAGCCCGGCGTCGTGGTCGTGGGAATGGACGTCGTGGTCGTCGAACCTGGCGTTGTGGTTGTCGAACCCGGCGTCGTGGTCGTGGGGACTGTGGTCGTCGAGCTTGCGGGCACTGACCCCGTAATACTTGATGTTCCGTCCGGACTGGTCGTATTCTTGCACGCGCCGACCGCAACCGACATCCCTAAGATGTAATACGCGAAGTATCGAGTCCTATGTGCCTTCAACTTCCCTCCGCATCGGGCCCTGGGCGGAGAACACCGTCCACGCATCTCTGGAACTACGAAAGCAGTTCTCAACCCTACCACAGCCTTTCACCTGATGGTAATTGGAAACTTGGCGATGCGTCGGTTTGCGTCACGCACGTCGCAGCCGAAGAGCTTTTTCAGAGGCGCGAAGCCCTCGGGTGAGCCTCGATGGCCGAGGTGCATGCAGTCGGGAGTCAGTAGACGCGTTGTGCGCGCGATAGAAATGAGAATCCTCCCTTATTACTTCGGCACCGCCGGCCCTGGGGCGGCCCTCGCCGTCGCAGTCGACGATGAGGCTCCGCTTATCGACTGCTACGGGCTGGTTCCCGATGAGCCGAATACTCTACCGGACTCCAGCGTGCGTGCTCGACTCGCCTCGCAGGCAAACTGATAGGCATTTGTATCTCGTCGGGTTGCGAGCTGGGCGGGAGTTTCTCCTACGATATGGATATTAGACCCTTCGGTGAGCATCTCCACGGGAAATCACGCTCCGCCGCCGGCGGTGCGAAGTTGGTCAAGTGTGTTGCGTGGGTTCGAGACACACGAGGAGTGTCCATTCGAGTAGGGCGATTAGTGGACGGCGATCTCGGAGGGCTCGGGAGGAGCTCTCGGTCGAGCTTTGCGGATGGGTCCTCCGGATAGAAATGGCTATCTGTTTCCTAGGACTGTGGGAGAGCCCCTGTCTAAGTCCGAAAAAAAGGCCCGTGAGAAGGAGCTGAAGGCCAAGAGGGACGAAGCCAAGGACGCCCGCAAAGCACTAGAGAAGAGGCTCAAGGCCCAGCGGGCGTCCTTGTACCGCAATTTACCGAGACAAATGGCCCGAGGAGGAGCAACGAGAGGAGTACCGCCTAACTCGAGAGGAGTACCGCCTAGCTAAGGAGGCGGAGACGATGAGCCGCTTCGAGTATGACTACCTTAAGGCCGGGGCTGTCTACACCTTTGCCCTCGACGTCGTCAAGGTCTGTGAACCGATCGAAGTGGTTTACCAGCGCGATGGTGAGAGAAAGCAACGACGTTGACGCCGCGCGCTCGCAAATAAGAGGTCACTCGGCCTTTTCGGTGGTCGGGTCGAAAATCCTGCGAATCTCTGTCACCTTTGTTGCGGGGAATCCGCTCCTGGTGGCGTGCTCACGGATCACTTCTTCGTCTTGGGCCAAGTAGACGCAAAACGTCTTGTCGCCGGCGACGTAGGACTGCATTCATTGGATATTCGGCGCCAGCTCGGCCAAAACACTGTTCGATTTTTTCGCGGCTTCGCGCAACGCGTCTCGGTCCGCGCTTCCGATTTCCGGAATGTCCCGTTCGATGATGTATCGCTTCATTCGAGTACCTCTCCGATAGCGTATAATACACGCGCCCGCGCGCGTATCAAATAGAGATTGTCATCGGATGACGCGGGCGAGTCTTAGAAGCTCGGACGAGAGCTCGTGGCCCTCGGCGGTGAGGCGGGGGATGTTGACCACGACCTGAGGTCGCCCGGCCGCCATATCCACGCTCACCGAGACTTTTCCTGATTCCGCAAGGAGAGATTCCCATGAGCTTGTTGGACCGCCGTAGCTTCCTCACGACGACCGCTGCCGGGCTGAGTGTGCTCCCGACCGCCCGCGGCATGACGCTTCCCGACGACGAGGATCCACTCGGGGTGCGCGCCGATTTTCCCATCACCCGGAACCAGACGTTTCTCAACACCGCCTGGGTTGGCCCGATTCCGAAGGTGGCGAGAGACGCCGCCGTCGACTACGCCGACGAAACCTTGATGTGGGCGGACAGCCAAAGTCGATTGATGCAGGAGAACATGGCGCGCGCTGCCTTTGCCGAGCTCTTCGGCGCCAAGCCGGACGAGGTGGCTTTTCTCTTCACGACGGCCGACGGAGAGGCGGTCGTCACCCACGGCCTCGATCTCAAGCCCGGCGACAACGTCGTTGTGGACGCGCTCCACTATACCGGGACCTTCCTCCTCTACAAACAGCTCCAAGAGGAAAAGGGCATCGAGCTCCGCATCGTTCCCGAGACGGAGGGCCGGGTGCGGATCGAAGATTTCGAGACGCGCATCGACGAGAGGACCCGGCTCGTGTCCGTGGCCTGGGTGTCGAACCGCAACGGCTATCGACACGACCTCCGCGCTCTGACCAAGCTCGCTCACGCCAAAGGTACCCTCGTCTATGCGGACGGCGTCCAGGCCCTCGGCACCTTCCCCACCAACCTCACCGAGCTGGGCGTGGACTTTGCCTGTAGCGCTGTTCACAAGTGGCTTTTCGCCGGCTTCGGCGTCGCGCCGTTTTTCATCCGCGAGGAGCACCTCGATCGTATTCGGCCCGATCGCTACGGCCACGGCCAGGTCGCGGAGACGCTCACGCCCAACGGCTGGATCCGGCACTTGGGAGCAGGGCGTTTCTCCGAGCTCGATTTCCGACTCCTGACCACCGCGCGGAAGTACGAGTACTCCTGTCTCGCCTACAGCACGATCGCCCAACTGGCCGCCACCCTCGGCTTGTTCAAGAGGGTCGGTCTTTCGAGAATCGAAGAGCACACGATGCCGCTCGCTCACGAGCTTCGGGATGGCATCGCCGAGTTGGGATTCGAGACTTGGACGCCCAAAGGCAACGGGTCACCCATCGTGAGCTTCGTTCATGGACAAGACATCGAAGATCTAAAACGCCTTCTCAAGGAAGAAGCCATTGCGGTCAGCTTCCGGGAGAAGAACGAAACCCTGATGCGCGTGAGCGTCTCCATGTTCAACAACCGCGCCGACGTCCAGCGATTGCTGAAGCTGCTCCAAAGGGTCGCTTGACTCGGTCTCAGACCTCTTCGTCGGGGCGATCGCTATGGTGGTCGTAGGACAGTCCCTGGTTCCGCATTGCGCGGCGATAACTGACAGCCACCGCATCGAACTTCAGGTGCAGCTCGTCGGCCAGATCGAAGGGCACCTGCTCGGGGCGCTGTGACTCCACGACTCGCTTGTCCTGGCTGAAGATGGTCTTCTCGAAATCCTGCAGAACGCGGTCAGGCTGGTCGAAATCGTAGTTGCGACCGATGACGCAGTACCCTCGACAGCGTTGCTCGCCGATCGGCTGGCCGGCGAAAAAATACACCATCCCGCGTTCGCCTCCCCATCCCAAGCGAAGGGCAATCGTGTACGGTAGGTGCAGCTCATAGCGGCTGCACCGCTCAGGTTGCTCGACCTCCTCGTTGGCGAAAACTGGGAAGTCCTCCGGGTTGGCCGCCTCGGGGCGGACCACCGTGTAGTGCAGGACGTGCCCGCGTGTCTCAACCTCGTGCGCCGGCACGATCGGACGCGTAGGGTCGCCCAGCAGCCCAGGGTGGACCCAGGGGAAATGTCCGAAGTCGGTGAAGTTCTCGACTTGGCGGGAAGCGTCGCTCTGCCACTCAAAGGGGCCGGTCAGAACGACCTTCCAGGCCTCGTCCTCGAGCTCGGGCACATCGGGTAGCGGAAACACCGGATCTTCGAGCGCGGCCCAGATGAGGCCGTAGCGCTCGACGACGCGGTAGCCGGGCACCCGAGCCTTGGACGGTATCGCTGCGTCGGCCTTCTGCGGAATCTTCACGCACACGCCCTCGCGGTCGTAGTGCCAGGCGTGGTAGGGGCAAATCAAACAGTCGTCCTCGACCCGGCCAAGCGAAAGCGCAGTGCCGCGATGAATGCACAGGTCCTGCATCACGTGCGGCACTCCGTCCGCGGTACGCCAGACGACGATAGCTTTGTCCAGAAGCATCGAACCGTAGGGCGCGTCCAAAGCGACGTCACGGCCGTAGGCGACCGGATGCCAGCAGTGGAACAGCTTCTTCGAGAACTTCGACATCCTCTTCTATGTAGTCACGGATTCAATTTTGTTCCCATATCCCGATCGTCGATCAAGGTAATTTCCAATCGGGACAAACAACATACCAGAAATAACAGCCAATACTAACGCGGTAACATTCACAGCCTGGAATGAATAGGTCGCTACAATATACACCCCCAGCGACGGAGTGATAATGTGAGCTACCGGGGACATCAACGCGCTGACCGTAGCCGCCCTTCCCGATTCATCATATTGGGCAGCCGTGCCTAGCACATAGGGAATCATAAAGTAGTAACCCAGGTTGTAAAGAGTAAATGCAGCACCCCATACAACCATATTCTGCGAAGCAGCCATACTTGCATAGGCCAAGGAAAGAACTCCCACACACAGCAAAAGCGGCCTAGCGTAACCGAAGCGTGTCCCCATAACGTTGGCAACAACCGACCCCAATAGTCCGATTGCATTTGAGGTCGCAATGACAAGGCCAGCCTGCTGGGGTGTCAATCCGATACTGACCCCCATTCGCTCGGAGATAGCCCATACGATGCCCAGACCAATCCACAAAAATAGTGTCGCCACAAACAATCCAAGAAGACGAGGATTGAGCAACGTCTCAAAATGAATGTGTTTTGTTTCTACAGCACCGAGCTGTTCAGGTTTTGCATCCAGCAACCACCTTGTTAGATAGATACCTAGCAAGAACAAAATGGAGAAAAACATGAAGTAGGCTGGGTATGAAATCTCTGTATATACCAGCGGGGCGATAAAAAATAAGACAACTAGGATCACGCCATAACCGGTTGTAGACGCGGCATACAAGCGTTCAGCATTGGATGAGCTGGCCGTTGAGAAATTAACCGCACCGGTGATCAGGCCGATACCAACACCAACAATGATTCGACAGAGCAACAATGCATAGAAGGTTGAGTCAACAAGTACCAATAGATTTCCGAGCAAACCTAGAATGCAGCCAATCTGCGCAAGTCTAGCTCTGGACACATGCTGTGCGTAAAGGGCAACGATTAACCCCGCCAGGGTCATCGAGGCGATCTCTACTGACCCTACGAGCCCGGCCTGCTTCAGGCTAAACCCATAGCCATCGACTAACACACCAATAGTTAGTGGTATGAATGCAATCAGACCAAAGGTAAACACCAGACCAAATGATGTACTCGTGACTACGGTCAAGGGTTCGCCACAGTCCAAAGTTTTCGATATCGCCATTACTACTACCTCTTACTGGTTATGTTTCGGTCGTTGATACAGCCTGTCATCAGTCGGGCTCTCGGATCAACTATTTGACAACACGAAGCACCGGTTCTAAATTGTGGTGCTGATCGCAAAGGAGATTCCCATGAGCTTGCTGAACCGCCGTAGCTTCCTCACGACGACCGCTGCCGGGCTGAGTGCGCTCCCGACCGCCCGCGGCATGACGCTTCCTTCCGAGCCCGCCAAGGAAGATCCGCTCGGGGTGCGTGCCGAGTTTCCCATCACCCGGAACCACACGTTTCTCAACACCGCCTGGATCGGCCCGATCCCGCAGGTGGCGAGAGACGCCGCCGTCGACTACGCCGACGAGAATTTGATCTGGGCGGATATCCGCAGTCGATTGATGCAGAGAGACAGGGCGCGCACTGCCTTTGCCGAGCTCTTCGGCGCCAAGCCGGACGAGGTGGCTCTTCTCTTTACGACGGCCGACGGAGAGGCGGTTGTCACCCACGGTCTCGATCTCAAACCCGGAGACAACATCGTCGTGGACGCGCTCCACTATTCCGGGACCTTCCTCCTCTACAAACAGCTCCAAGAACAAAAGGGCATCGAGCTCCGTGTCGTTCCCGAGGCCGAGGGGCGCGTACGGGTCGAAGATTTCGAGCCGCGCATCGACGAGCGGACCCGGCTCGTGTCGGTGGCGTGGGTGTCGAACCGCAACGGCTATCGACACGACCTCCGTGCCATTGTCGAGCTCGCTCACGCGAAAGGTACCCTGGTGTACGCCGACTCCGTGCAGGCCCTCGGCACTTTTGACACCAACCTCACCGAGCTCGGGGTAGATTTTGCCTGCGCCGCTGCCCACAAGTGGCTTTTCGCCGGCTTCGGCGCGGCGCCGTTTTTTATCCGCGAGGAGCACCTCGATCGCATTCGGCCCGATCGCTACGGCCACGGCCAGATCGCGGAGACGCTCACGAGCGAGGGCTCGACGCGGACATCGAGCGTAACCGGTCAGGTTGGCGGCCAGGGGCGTTTCCCCGAGCGCGATTTTCGACTCCGCACGACGGCGGAGAAGTACGAGTACTCCTGTGTCTCCTACTCCACCGTCGCCCAGCTCGCCGCCACCCTCGGCTTGTTCAAGAAGGTCGGTCTTTCGAGAATCGAAGCGCACACGATGCCGCTTGCGCGAGAGCTCCGCGACGGCATCGCTGAGCTCGGATTCGAGACGTGGACGCCCAAAGACAACGGCTCACCCATCGTGACTTTCGTTCATGGACAAGACATCGAGCATCTGAACCGGCTTCTCGAGGAGGAAGCGATCTCGGTGAGCTTCCGGGAGAAGAACCACACCCTGATGCGCGTGAGTGTCTCCATGTTCAACAACCGCGACGACGTCCAGCGATTGCTGAAGCTCCTCGAAAAGATCGCTTGACTCGATCTCCTATGAGAATTCTGATAGTCAACCAAAAAGAAGTCGCTGAGCTCATTTCCGTCACCGAGCTGATGCCGGTGATGGAGGACGCTCTCAAAACTCTGGCGCGCGGTGAGGCGATTCTGCCCCAGCGTCCGAGCATTTGGCTGCCGGACCAGTCAGGCCAGCTGGTAATGATGCCGACCTACCTGCCGAACATAAAAGCCTTTGGACTCAAGGTAATCACGTATTTTCCGGGAAACATGAACAGTCCCTACGATACCCACCAGGGCGGAGTGATGCTGTTCGACACGACCAACGGCAACCTGCTGGCCATGATCGATGCCACGGAAATAACTGCGAACCGGACTGCGGCGGCCACCGGCGTGGCCAGCAAAGCACTGGCCCGCGACGATTCCTCAAAGCTGGCCCTTATCGGCTCCGGCACCCAGGCCCGCACGCACTTGGAAGCCATGCTGCACGCTCACGACATTAAAGAGGTCAAAGTCTGGGCACTGCCCCTGGAACATGCTCAAGGATTTGCGAGACGCGAATCTGAACGTCACAACGTTGAGATCGAGGTTCCCGAAACGGCTGAAGAAGCGGTGACGGGAGCCGACATCATCTGTACTTGCACTTCAGCAAAACAGCCGGTTTTGTTCGGCAAGTGGCTCAAACCGGGGATGCACATCAACGCCGTCGGCTCGACCGTTCCGCACACCAGAGAGCTGGACACGGAAGCGTTGGTCAAATGCAAAATGTTCGTCGACAGAAAAGAGGCCGCGCTCAATGAAGCCGGGGATTTCCTGTTCCCACAAAAAGAGGGAGCGGTGACCGAAGATCACATCAAAGGTGAAATCGGCGATGTTTTGCTCGGTAAGAATCCAGGCCGTGAATCAACTGAGGAGATTACGCTGTTCGAGTCTCTAGGCCTCGCCATTGAAGATGTAGCCGCTGCATTTCACATCTCCAACAAGGCAAAGGAAAAGGATATGGGCACGTGGATAGAATTCGGAGGCGACCGCCACCGCCCCTCCGAGTAGAAGCGCGTTCAACGCCTCGAGTCCTATTTACCGACCGCATCCTCGCGTCGTCTTCCCACAGGGCCGGCCTGTTACAGTTTTCGCCCAAAACCACGCACTAGTCCTCGGGATTCGTGGATTTCTTCTTGCCTCTCCTATCCTCATGAGCCGGGCGGCTCGGCCGTACGTGTGGTTTTTCCGCGAGAAGTTTCACCGTCTCGTCAATCGCACGCTCGAGCTGGGGATCCGTACCCCTGGCCAGGAGGCCTGGGTCCTCCTTGACCTCGATATCGGGATCGACTCCGTGGCCTTCCTTGAACCATTCCCCGTCGGGATCGTACATCCGGAATGCGGGCACGCTGACGACACCGCCGTCGATGATTGCCGGCACTCCGGTCGTACCGATCAAGCCTCCATTCGTGCGGGAACCGATGAGAGGCCCCAATCCGGCTCTCCGGAAGAAGTCGGGGAATGCATCGCCTCCAGACCCACTCCAGCCGTTGATGAGCATGACCTTGGGGCCGAAGTGACCGACCCGTGGCGACTGCCAGTCCTTGCCATCTCGTACCGCCCAGAAGGCGAGGGCTGGCCGGTTCAGAAGCTCAATGAACCGATCCGGGAGCTGACCACCGCTGTTGAACCGCTCGTCGATGATCAAACCCTCTTTTTGGAACTGAGCCACAAACTGACGCACCAGCTCGGCTTGCCCATCACGCCCCGTACTCCGGACATAGATATAGCCCACACGTCCGTTGGTCTTCTCCTCCACGTGCTTGCGGTTGGACTCGATCCAAGCAAGATGCCGCAAGCGAGTCTCGTCCGGGAGCGCGCGTAGGATCACCTTCCGCGCACCCTCCTGGGCAGGATGGTCGTTGACGGTGAGCTCGATGGTCTTGTCCGCTAGACCCTGAAAAGCAGCCCAGGGATCTTCCGATAAATTCATAGGGATGCCATTGACAGCAAGGATGTAGTCGCCTTCCTCGACGTTCACGCCCGGCAGTACCAAGGGTGACCGAACCTCGCTATCCCAATCGGCACCGTTGATGATTTCCTGAATCCTGTAATAGCCCCCGTGAACTTCCCAGTCGACACCCAGATAGCCGACACCCACCGTCGAAGGTGCTTCGAGATCGCCGCCGGCACGGTAAGTGTGTGAAGAGTTCAACTCGGCGATGAGCTCACCAATGACGTAGTTGAGATCCCACCGGGTCACGACGTCTGGCAGGAGAGTAGCGTAGCGCTCTCGCATGGTCTCCCAGTCGACCCCATGCATGCCTTCATCGTAGAAGAAGTCGCGATACAGACGCCAAGCTTCATTGAAGATTTGCTTCCATTCGGCCTGCGGATCAAGGGCCATCTCGAGCTCTGCCGTGCGAAGCTTCCTCTCCATATTCTGGTCTTGTTTCAAGTCGACGATTGAAAAATCCCGATCTTTCCACGCTAGGATTTTCTGGTGATCGGCAGAGAGACGGTAGCCGTCGATGTCTCCCAAAACGGTCTTCTCTTCACGCTCCTCGAGGTCGTAGAAGACGAGGGCGCTGTTCGCCTCTGGGCCCATGCCTGTAAGCGGCCGTTTCCGGTAGAGTATTTTCCCGGGAGCCGCTTCGAGCGTATCGTAGTTCCCGGCCTGCGGTGGCAGCGCCACCGCTCGTTGTTCGAAACCGTCGATGAGGATCTCGACGGGCTGAGCCTCTTTCTCTTCGGACTCGTCTTTCTCATCCTCTA
The DNA here is from genome assembly GCA_965247365.1 of Candidatus Marinacidobacterales bacterium. GTDB lineage: Bacteria > Acidobacteriota > Vicinamibacteria > Marinacidobacterales > SMYC01 > CBDFHB01. The sequence goes on along the minus strand of CBDFHB010000002.1, from coordinate 3,832,266 downwards.
GCTCGTCTTCATCACTGCGCGGCGCTACTGGCGAGGGAATGTCGGGCGTAAGGGAGACGGCCATGATATTCGTCGAATTGGCGTAGATGAATGAGTTGTCCACATCGCTGTAGCTGGGCCTGAACGTCCGACCGGATAGGAAATAGAGGTACTTTCCGTCAGGGTCAAAGACCGGTTGCGAGTCGTCGTAATAACCCGATGTGACCTGATGGCGCTCCAGTGTTTGTGTCGAAGAGATAAACGGCGTGCACGCGGTTGTCCTGCCCCCGGGCGTAGGCGAGCCAGCGGCTATCGGGCGACCACCCGACCTTGAAATTGTCGAGGGAAGGCTGGTACATCCAGAGGCCCTTATCCACTCGGACCGTCTGATTCTCTACGACTTCGTAGACGAAAATGGCCATGCTCTTGTCGATAAAAGCGAGCTTCTTGCTGTCTGGCGACCAGTAGATCTGATATCGGTACCCGGGGCCGTAGGAAGTGAGTTTGCGAGCCTCGGATCCGTCCTTCGTGTTGAAGACGGCGAGCTCGTACTCTCCCGAGCGGTCGCTCCAGTAGGCCACGTACTTTCCATCGGGGGACCAGGCAGGGTTGCGTTCCGCAGCGCCCGCGCTCCTCGTGAGGTTCCGGATGGGACCGTGCTCAGCGGGCACAGAGAAGATCTCACCCCTGGCTTCGAACAGAGCCCGGTTACCCTTAGGAGAAATCCGCGCGTTCTGAATGAGATTGGCCGCGTTGACCATGCGCGGCTTGAGGGTTGATTGATCCGTCACCACTTCGATGTCGACAGGCTGCATCTCTTCGTTTTCCAGGTCGAGGAGGTAGAGCCGGCCTCCGGCCTCGAATACCATGTCCGATGGGCCGATAGCCGGAAAATGAATGTCGAAGTTCTCCAATCGAGTGACCTGCCGAGTCTCCTTCGAATCCAGGTTGTGGGCCCAAATGTTGTACCTCTGATTCGGGCCCCGGTCGGACAGGAAATAGACAGTTCTCCCATGCCACATGGCGTGGGCATCGTTGGCCGGGTCGTCAGTCATGTTGGTCGCGGTGAGCTCGTCCAGATCGAATAACCAGATGTCGGGTGCTGCCCCGCCCCGGTAGCGTCTCCAGTTGCGGAAATCCCTGGATATGGGCGCAAAGGCCAGGGTTGTACCGTCAGGCGATAGAGATCCGAACTCACCATACGGTACCGGCAAGCGTTCCGGAAGACCCCCTTCCGCTGACGTGCGGAAGAACTGGTTGAAGCGCCGCCGGCCGCTCGCCATCCGCGACGCATAGAGAATGCTCTTCCCACCGGGAGCCCAATCCAGCATTCGGTCCGGTATGCCGTGGTGCGTCAGCCGTTTCACAGAGCCGCCCATGGTCGGTATGACGTAAACATCGGAATTGCCGTCATAGTTTCCGCTAAACGCTATCTGGGATCCGTCCGGTGAGAACCGGGGAAAGAATTCCTCTCCTCTTGGCGAGCTGAGGACATGAGCGAGGCCGCCCGCTTTATCGACGACCCAGATATCCCCCGCATAAACAAAGCAGATATGGCTCTCAGAAACGTCGGGGTATCGGAGCATCCGCCCGTCCACTTGTCCGAAGGCCAGGCTTGCTGTGCAAGCCGTAGCGACCGTCATCAGGATCACCAGGGACGTCCTCATGATTTTCTCCTCCTTTGCGTTCGTCGGAACGCGGACAGAATTACCACAAAAGACTGGTCATAGAAAAGAGGAGCCCAACGGCGAGATTCAACTCCGCAAGTACCGTCGTTCCTGGAGCTACTTGGGCAATTGTTGACTCGATAGTACGTTTCTCATGGTGTATGGTTCTCCTCTTCTGTCCCCATGACGGGGACGGATAAAGACAGGGAGGGTTCAATGAAGGTGACTGTGCGAACACGGCGTGTTTTCTTGGGAGTTCTGCTTTCATCTTCCACATTTTTCGCAACAATCGTGAGCGGAGAACAGGCCGCTTCTCGGATGGACGGTGTCGAGCCGGCTTTCGATCCTGCTCTCATCCAGGCCATGGAGTACCGCTCGATTGGCCCTTCCAGGGGAGGCCGTTCTCCCGCGGTGGCGGGCGTTCGCGGAGAACTCTTCACTTTTTATATGGGAACGTCTGGTGGTGGAGTCTGGAAGACTACGGATGCTGGAGAAACATGGGCTAACATTTCAGATGGCTATTTCAATTGTTCGTCCATTGGCTCGATCGCGGTGGCAAACTCTGACCCGAACGTTGTCTACGTTGGAACGGGTGAGCCGAACCTGCGCGGTGATGTGCAGACAGGTATAGGAGTCTACAAGTCTGAGGATGCGGGGAAAACCTGGAAGCACATTGGCTTGGAGGACACGAGGCATATTGGCCGGATTCGCATTCATCCCCAAGAGCCTGACCTCGTCTATGTGGCTGCGTTGGGGCATGCGTTTGGTCCCAATGAAGAGAGGGGAGTCTATCGTTCCAAAGATGGTGGCGACACCTGGGAAAAGGTGCTTTACGTAGGCGACCGATCCGGAGCCGTTGACCTGGCCATGGATGTCAACAACCCTCGCAATCTCTATGCCGGATTCTGGCAAGTCATCCGTAAGCCCTGGATACTGGTCAGCGGTGGTGAGGAAAGCGGATTTCTTTACAAGAGCACGGACGGAGGTGATACCTGGTCAGAGCTCAAAGACGGTCTTCCGAAGGGTATCAAAGGCAGGATCGGTGTTGATGTTTCACCCGTCAATTCAGAACGGGTCTACCTCAAAATAGAAGCCAAGGACGGCGGAGTCTATCGATCCGACGATGGAGGCAAGACGTTTGTTCCAGTAAACAAAGAGTATAAAGTTCGAGATCGACCGTTCTACTACACACATATTTTTGCCGACCCGGTCGATGAAGACACGGTCTATGTGCTGACGAGGAATTTCAGCAAGTCAGTGGATGGGGGAAAAACCTATGAAGTGATCAGGCTTCCGCATGGGGATGCCCATGACCTTTGGATCAACCCCGATCATCCGAGTATCTGGATCAATGGGAATGACGGCGGAGCAACAATATCGCTCAACGGTGGTGAGACCTGGTCCACCCAAATGAATCAGCCAACGGCGGAGTTTTACCGTGTTGCCACGGATAATCAATTTCCCTATCGGGTCTATGGTTGTCAACAGGATAACTCCTCGATTTCTATCCCCAGCACTGAACCCGGCAGGCGATCACTTCCAGATATGTACTCCGTTGGAGGTGGGGAGCAGGGACACGTTGCGGTAGATCCGAGAGACTCGAACATCGTCTATGCCACGGAGCACACGGGGGTCATTACAAGATACGATCACCGAAGCGGTCAAACAAGAGAGCTCAGGACCTATCCAGAACTTCCTGAAGGCTTAGCGGCCGACGAGCTGAAATACAGATTTCAGATGAATGCTCCGGTCCGCGTCTCACCTCATGATCCCAACGTGCTCTTTCATGTCTCTCAGCATGTCCACAGATCAACCAACGAAGGTCAGAGCTGGGAGGTCATTAGCCCCGACCTGACTCGAAACGACAAGAGCAAGCAGAAGAAAACCGGCGGTCCGATTACTCTGGACCACACCGGCCCGGAAATGTATGGCACTATCTTTGCTTTTGAGGAATCGCCCCATACGCCCGGGCTACTTTGGGCAGGCTCAGACGATGGTCTCGTGCATGTTTCCCGTGACGGAGGCGCCAACTGGGAGAACATCACCCCCGAGGGAATGCCTGAATGGGGAACGGTAAACGCGATCGAGCCTTCTCCCCACGATCCAGGCCGGGCTTTTCTAGCGGTGCACAAGTACCGCGAAGACGATTTCACGCCTTACATTTTCAGAACCAATGATTACGGCAAGAATTGGTCTCTAATAACGGTTGACAACGGCATTCCCTCCAACCATTTTGTCAGGGTTGTTCGTGAGGATCCTGACCGTAAAGGGCTGCTCTATGCCGGCACTGAGTTCGGCATGTACATTTCCTTCGATGATGGAAACACTTGGCAGCCTTTTCAATTGAATCTGCCTGTCGTTCAGATTGCCGATATGGTGATCAAGGAGCAGGATCTCGTTGTTGCGACCCACGGCCGCTCGTTCTGGATTCTTGATGATCTCACGCCACTTCATCAGATAACCGAGGAGGTGGCAGAGTCAGCGGCTTTTCTTTTTGCGCCCAAGGATGCGTACCGTGTAGAAGGGCGTGGCATGGAGGGAGCAAGAGTATTTTATTACCTGGCGAGTGAGCCAGAAGGAGAGGTCAAACTGGAATTCCTGGATTCCGACGACAACGTAATCCAAACGGTCTCGAGCGAAGAGGAAACCGCTATAGCGGCAAAGGCTGGCACGAATCGTTTTGTTTGGGATTTGCGCTACCCAGGAGCAGACCTTGTCCCGGACACGAGTTTTTTCGATGGAAACGAGGGCCCGAGAGCGGTTCCTGGCACTTACAAGGTCAGGATCACCACCGGAGAGTGGACACAGACCGAGTCTTTTGAGATAAGAAAGGACCCCCGCCTTCCGACGACTCAAGAAGACTTTCAGAAACAGTTTGATTTAGCGATAGAGATTCGAGACAAGCTGACGGAACTCAACAACGCTATCAGGAAGATCCGATACGTGCGCCATCAGGTGCGGAACCTAACAAGTAGTCTGAAGGAGGCCGGGTATGGAGATGAGATCGCCCAGGCTTCCGATGAGCTGAGTGAGAAACTTACGTCGGTAGAACAACAGCTGATACAAACAGAATACGAGAAGGGTGCCGACATGATGATCAATGTGTCGCCCCAGTTGGACAGTCGCTTCAATTATGTCTCAAGAGTTGTCCTCGGTGCAGAGACTCGGCCTACGGACGGTTCCTACGAGAGTTTCGAGGATCTTGAACGAAAACTCGCGGAGCACCTTGACACACTCCAGAAGATTTTTGATGGAGATGTCGTCGCCTTCAACGAGACCATCCAGGAGGAGAATATTTCACCAATAATCATGCCGACAAAGAAATAGCCCTGTCCTGAACGATGGGTCGCCGCGCCTATAGCACCTCGAACTTCTGGAGGCGCCGCTGCATATGCACTTCGCCGGTATAGATGTTGCCTTTGGAGTCCACGGCAAATTTGTGCAGCCAGTGGAATTCACCAGCGCCACGGCCTCGGCGGCCGAAGGAATCGAGAACCTCCATGTCGTTTCGTCGCAGGACCCAGACCCGCTGGCTGTTCCCATCGGCGACATAGAGAAAGGTCTGCTCCTCATCTGTTGAGAAATCAATATCCCAGACGGTTCCGTTCGTGGACCCGCGCCGGGTCTCCGGCATGATGAAATGCTCTTCCACGTAGGTACCATCCTTCTGGAAGATCTGGATACGGCTGTTGCCGCGATCCGCTACATACACGAGCCCGTCCTTGGAGATTAGAATCGCGTGCACAGAATCGGTGTAGTTCTCAGTGTCCGGAGCGTCTAGATCGTACCGGCGTATCGGGGTTTCGTCCGGCACTTTGCCGTAGGCGGCCCAATGCCGCTTGTATTCCCCCGTCTCCGCATCGAACACGATCACGCGCTTGTTGAAGTAGCCGTCGGAGATGAAGACCTCGTTCGTCTCGGGATCGACTGCGATGTCTGCCGGGTGTCCCAGGAACTCCGTGCTGTTGTTGCCACCGGTCCTGCCCGCCTTGCCGATCTGCATGAGGAACTTGCCGTCGCTGGTGAATTTCAGCACCATGTGATCTAGGCACCGCGGGTTGTCCTCCCCGTGTACTCTGTGATCCAACAACGTCTCTGGGTCGCCGATGCCTTCGCCGCCTAGCCAGACGTTGTCGTTGTGGTCGACGAAGATGCCGTGCTCGGTGCCGGGCCAATCGTAGCCGTCCCCCGGGCCACCCCAGGAGTCGAGAAGGTTGCCCTCCGCATCGAAAACCAGGACCGGAGGAGCTGGCCTGCAGCACAGCGACATGGGCGGATCGTGCATCAAGCCGAGCTCGCCCCCAGTGAGGCTTCCGGGCCGCTGAAGGGCAAAGATTCGGTCCTGCGAGTCGACCGCTACCCCGGCTATTCGTCCTATGAGCCACTCGTCCGGCAGCGTCTTCGGCCAGAAGGGATCGACCTGGAACTGCGGGGTTCCCATCCCATCGCTGGTGGCAGTTGTTGCGTCCTCGGTCACCGACCCAGCCTGGCTGCATCCAATAGCCGCCACGCATACGAGTAGTGCTGGGGCTCGGTAGAATAATTGCGTGAGGTTCATGCGATAAGCTCCTATTTTGCGATCGACCTTAACGAACGCGGAGGGCATTTTATCCAGGTGCGAGGTGCGGCACAAGCGGGGCCGGAGTGAGCTCGAAGCAGCTCGGAGCCGATGGGGTGATTCGCTTGAAGTCAGAGTATTTACGCTCTAGGATGGATTACGGATCTCGGTCTTCGCCTGGCTCCGCTCTGAAATGAGTTCTCCGATGCGAACGCCTCGATTTTTCCTACGATCGATCGGCTTCCTCCTCGTGTTCGCGCTGCCGACGGTTGCCTGGACGCAGTCCGAAAAGCAGAAGTACGGCAAGCTGTCCTATGCTCTGCACCGCGTCGCAAAAGCGTCGGAAAGGCAAGAGCTGGCCTTCGCACGGAGTCTCCGGTATCTGGATTCGAACTCCCGCATGGTAACGGCAGTGATCGTCCTTTCCCCCGGCGCGACGGCGAGCGACGTTTCCGGGGTAGTTCGGGACGCCGGTGGAAGAATCGAAGGCCAGTTCCGAGAACTGGTGAAGGTGGGATTGCCGGCGAGCGCGGTGCGCCGCGTGGCGAGCCACGCCGCAGTGGCGAGAATGCGGTCGCCTTACTACCCGAGCCCCAAGGAAATCACGAGCGAAGGAGCGCCGGTGATCGGAGCTGAGGACTTCATCAGGCGAATGGGCGTGGACGGAAGCGGGGTCGTCGTCGCTGTGCTGGACGTGGGCTTTCAGAATGCCGAGGGCCTGATGGGGAGCGAGCTTCCCGCGGAAAGCTCCGCCACGCCCTTCGTCCTAGACAACCTGGACGAGTTCGAGAGCCCGCACGGCACGGCCTGCGCGGAGATCATTCACGACATCGCGCCCGGGGCGGAGCTCTATCTCGCCGCCTTCGAGGACCTCGTTTCGTGGGGCGAGCAACTGGACCAGCTCATCGGAGCGAGGGTAGACATTATCAGCCACTCCATTGGGTTCGACAACCTCTTTCCTCCCGACGGAAATCACATCATCGCTGAAATAGTGGACGAGATCGCCGCCTCCGGAATCCTCTTCGTGACCGCCGCAGGCAACGAAGCCGAGCATTACTATCAGGGAACCTGGCAGGACTTCGACCGGGATGGGTTCCTCGACTTCGGCGACCAGCATCTGTTCGCGGCGTCCATAAGTGTGAGCCCGCACCAAACGACCGAGGTGAGGCTACGCTGGGACGATCCGTTTGGTGCGAGCGAGCACGACTACGATCTCTTTGTGGTGAAGCCGGGGTTCGTCAGCAACTGGGATATTTCAGAGGACAATCCCGACATCGTGGCCAGCAGCCGCGACGTTCAGGCCGGTGTCCAGGATCCACTGGAGTTCATCAGCTTCGAATCTGAGGAAGAGGTTCTCTACGCGATCGTGCGTCACGATCCCGCAAGCCCTCTGAACCCCTCTCAGAGGTTCTACCTCTGGGCCAGCAATGATGTCTCTGCGAACTTGACGACGCCAGCTGGCACGCTCAGCTTGCCCGCCGATGCCCGGGGAGCGTTGAGTGTGGGAGCCATAGCCTGGGACTCTCTCGAGGTCCAATCCTTCAGCTCTCGCGGGCCCACAGCCGATGGTCGCATGAAACCGGACCTGGTTGCCCCCGACCTGGTCTCCACCGTTTCCTTCGGCAAAGGACGATTTGCCGGCACCTCTGCCTCGACGCCTCACGTGGCGGGGGCGGCGGCGCTCGTTCTCTCCGCGAACCCGTTTATGGATGTCGCCTCGCTGCGTGCCGCGCTCGAGGCGGCCACGAACCTGCTGGGCCGGGAGACAACGAACAATGACATCGGCCTCGGGCTCATCGATCTTCGACAGCTTCGCTGAGAGCCCCGGGCTTCCTGCGAGGCCCGCATCACTTCCGATTGTCGCTAGCTCCCAGATAAAGATGCCCAAATTCCCTGGCCCCGGAAGACGAGCCGGCGAAAATATATGGCTCGCGGCTCGTCTCCCGCCCGTATTGATCGGCAATCGCACGGACGGCTGCCTCCGCATCTCGATGAGCGAGAATCGCGATCGTGCCACCACTGCCTCCACCCGTTATCTTGGCGCCGAAGATCCCCTGAGTTGATCCGGCGGCCCGCGACAACTCGACCAACCGGTCCGTCCCTTCTGAGCCCAAGCCACAAGCCGAATAACTCGCGTGGGATTGATACATCAACTCGCCGAGCGTAGTCGCATGGGCCATTGCATCGCCCGACAGCAAGCGGGCGAAGGCTTGGACTCGGACGTGCTCGTAAACGGGATGAGTGGTCGGTTGGCGAACTCGGTAAGTTGCCTCGGGGTCCACTTCGGTCACTGCATCATCCGTATCCCCATATCGCTCGATGAAGCGAGCCCCCAGCATGGCTTCCGGCAAATGATGCAAGTACTTTTGCTCGAGCTCGGAAGGGGTCAGGTTCGCGAGATAACCTCCCCAGTCCTTACCCGCGATCTCTTTCAAGATCCGGTAACCCATGAACGTCCCCACGCGCACCGACCCGTAGTCGGCGCCTGAAACCGCGTGATAGATTCCTGAGTCAATACCCCAAAATGCCAGCTCTTCCGGAACGGCCACCGTTTCTTGAACCTCTGCCGGCTGGCACAAGAGTGCCAAAAAGCGGTTCGCTTCGCCGTAGACGGAGCTCATCTGGTCCATGATGCCGCAGGGTGCGCCCGCGACTAAGGTCTCCACCTTCTGGCACAAGAGAGCCAGCTCGCGTTCCTCGAGCCCGATATCGAAGGAGGCATCCAGGGCCATCATCGCTGCCACTTCCAGCGCCGCCGATGAGGCCACTCCCTTGCCTTCGGGCAGGCTAGATTGAATGAAGAGCCGGGCTCCCTCCGGGAACGCCACGGCCTTCTCCCGCATGAGCACGAGAAAAGCTCCCGCCACATAGGCAGCCCAAGACTTGTCCGGATCACGCCTAAAGTAGTTTCTCGCCTCATCATAGGTGATCGGGTTTCCGTCGGCCTCGAAGTCATCGAACGGCATGGTGAAAACCGATGCGTCGTCGTCTCGTTCCTCACTCGAAGTGACGATGGTCAGCAGCCGGGCCGTGTCCCGTTGCAAAGCGGCCAAGGTCGCTTCCTGAGTGGTGAGTTGTAGGACGAGTGAGCCGGAATAATCCGCAATCCCACCCATCACATCGAGCCGACCGGGGGCTCGTGTCAGGACCATCGCTGCCTCAGGGTTTAAAATCCGAAGCAGTCTCGAACCCGCGACTCCGCTCGGTGCGTGGAGGGCTTGGACGAATTGTGCCACATCGGGCCAATCGGCAACCTTTTCGCTCATGGTCTCGGACGTCCGCGTCGTTCTCTCAACCCTGCAACAACCCTCGCTTGCGGAGCGCCCTCTGGAGCAGCGGCTCGATTTGGGCCCGGATTTCGACGTTGGCATAACCGACCCAGGTCACGTCTGCCGCTACGTTCAAGGGTGCCGACAGGGGGCCGCCCTCAGCGTCGGTCACGACGACTCCCAGCTCCCGCGCGATGAGCTCGGTGCAAAGGTCATAGGGGTGACAACAGATGCCCAGGGAAAGGCCCTGCTTGGCTAGGAGCGGCTCCAGGAGGGGTCGTATATCGGCGGTGAATCGATCGTGCCCGGACATCAATTCGTAGAGTTGCCCACCGCTGCAGATGTATTGATCCTCGAAACAGTGGGCTTTCCCTCGTTGCACCGGTCCGAGCGCTCCGAGGACGATTTCCTCATCGATGGCTGCCAGCTCTTGCCGCATGCCGGGAAAGAAGCGGGAGATCATGGCGAATCCATGAGCGATGGTCGTGGCACGGGATGGTCTCAGGTCAAGAGCGCGTCTCTCTCCGGTCAAACGGTCATATCGCTCGGCACCGGCTCCTTTCCCCTCGATGGCCCAGACCACGTCTGACAAATGCTGCTTGATGAGCGGAATCTCCGTTTGCACCGCCAGCTCGATGTCGCCGAGATTCGTGGCCTCCCCTCGATTGGGGGCAACACCGGTCAGAACCCACGAGCTTCGTTTTTGATACATGATCCCCCGAGTGCCGTCGATCGGATCGATGATGATGCGCCAAACCGCCTCGTTCTCGGCTACGCCGTCAGGCAAAACCATCTTGCCGCCGTGCGCCAGCCCCTCGCCGACGAGCACGATGGGAACTTTGGAGGCGATGACCTCGTTGAAATAATCGACGAGCCTTCTTTCGCTCACGCGGTCGATAGCATAAATCGTGTCCCCTTCTCCGTCCGCGCTGACAGCAGCCAAGTCGTCCAAGCTGGCGCGCTCGCAGGTCGCGACGACCTCGCCGCGGATCATCTCGTGCAACCGCCGAATGGGCTCGAGCAGTTCGGTAACGTCCGTCATCTCGATAGATGTCGGTAGTGCAGGTCCGGCAAGGCCCTCAATTCGGCTGCCTTTTCTTCGGGAACAGTGTCACTCAAGAAATTTCCGCCGCCGATTTCCGGTCCCGCGAGGTACTTCAGCAACTTGGGTTTTCTCAGGGGAGGGTGAAACTCGATGTGAAAATGAAAGCCACGGTAGTCCCCACCGTCCGTGGGGGCTTGATGGAGCGGCATGACGTAGGGGAAACGCATTTGCCATAGGTTGTCGAACTTGATGAGGATGCGTCGGAGGGCGTCCGCAAAATCGCAGACCTCGGCATCGGTCAGCGAAGCGACGCTTTGGTGGGAGGCTCGCGGAGCCACGAAGACCTCGTAGGCGTATCGACCGAAGAATGGAATGAAGGCAACGGCCTCATTGTTCTCATATACGATCCGTCGCCCATCGGCCAACTCCTGCGACAAGATGTCTTGAAACAACACCCTCCCCGTTTCCAGCAAGTGGCGCTCGCTGACTCTTGCTTCCGTCTCGATGGTCTTGAATACGAAATTGGTCGCGTAGATCTGGCCGTGTGGATGGGGATTGGAGACTCCAACCACGTCCCCTTTGTTCTCGAACATCAGTGCATGGCGGATCTCCGGCCGGCTACCTAAATCGACGTATTCCTTTTGCCACGTGCCGATCAGGGCCTCCACTTCTTCTTGTTCCATCTCGGCCAGTGTCAGGTCGTGCCGGGGGCTGTAGCAAACGATGCGGGCAATTCCGGTGGCGGGTCGGCGGCGGTAGATTCCCAAGGATTCGGCCGATTCGGAAAGCTCGGCAGGAGCATCAAAAGCCACACACGGATGATCGTTATCGAATACGAACGCCTGCTTGTACCGGGGGTTGCGCTTGCCACTGACGCGCCGGTTACCTGGACAGAAGTAACAATCGGGCGCAAATGGCGGAAGAGGAGTTTCTTCGCCCGACACGGTCTCGCCAATCCATGGTCTGTCCTGTCGGTGTGCCGCCACGATGACCCACTCTTCACGAAGGGGGTGCCATCTTTGCTCCCATCTTCCTTCTCTCACGCTCATCGATTCCACGGAGGACTCAAGGATGGTCCTCCGCCCGCCGGCATCAAAAAAATGTCCTCAATGGAGAGAAGTAAACCAAAACCAGAACAACCACCATCACTACGATCACGGAGAGCACGACGTCGGTCCGATTCCAGGTCGCGCGCGATTCTGCCTTGTCCGCCGAGACGGTCGTGGCGTAAGTAAGCCCACGAATACTCTCCTCAGGCGGTGGCGGTGTAACTGCGCTGACAACGAACAACAAAAAAGAGCAGAAGAGAAACAGAAAGATCGCGAAATGGAGGAAATTAATATCAGCAAACATGTAGAGCCAGCCACTCAAGGCTTCCTTGTTGAGCTCAGCGATCAGTCGACCCATACCGAGCAGGAAACCGCCCACGAGCGTGACGAGAGCGCCGACGGCATTGATGCGCTTCGAGAACAAACCGAGAAAGAAGACCGCCGCTATCGGTGGCGCAATATAGGCTTGAACGCTCTGAAGATAATGATAGAGCTCGCCGGAGAGGATTCTGAGTACAGGAATCCAAGCGACTCCCGTGATGACCAAGACCCCCGTTGCCACCCTACCCACATGAACGAGCGTTCGTTCCGAGGCGTCCGGCCGGAGCTTCTTGTAGATATCCATGGTGAACAAGGTGGAGGAGGAGTTGAAAACGGCGGCCAACGAGCTCATGAGTGCTGCTACGAGTCCGCCCGCCACCAGACCTCTCAGACCCGCTGGCAGCAGTGTAGCCACCATGACGGGAAAGGCTTGATCGGGCTCGGCCAAGTCGAGCTGGCCGCTCTTCGCGAGAGCATAGGCGATGACGCCGGGGATTAGAAATATGAAAAAGGGAGTGAGCTTCAAGTAGGCGGCAAAAATCGTGCCGCGCCGAGCTTCTGACTCGTTCTTCGCGGCGAGTACCCGCTGCACGATGTATTGATCCGTGCACCAATACCAGAGTCCGACAATGGGCGGAGCAAAGACCATGCCGGTCCAAGGGAAATCCGGGTGATCGGCGGGCAGAAACATGTTGAGATGGTCCGGACCGGCGAGGGCCATGAGCTGACCAACCCCTCCCAGCTTGATCAAACCGACAACGGTGACCGTGAGGGAACCGGCAAGGAGGACGATCGCTTGAAGGGCTTCGGTATAGAGCACCGCACGCAGTCCGCCCATGACGGTATACGCTCCCGTCAAGAGCACGACGAAGAGCGCGCCGGTCCAGAAGTCGATACCCATGAGGACTTGAAAGACGACGGCGCCGGCGTAGATCGTGACGGAGATCTTCGTAAGGACATAGGCGATGAGTGTAGTGACGGAAAGCAGCCAGCGTGCCGCAGGGCTGTACCGCTTCTCCAGGAACTCCGGCATGGTGAACACCCGGCTCCGCATATAGAAAGGCACAAACACCCAGCCGAGCAGGAGAACGAGCCACGAGTGAAGCTCGTAGTGACCCATAGCCACGCCCGATTTGGCTCCGGTTCCGGCGAGTCCGACGATGTGCTCCGAGCCGATGTTCGACGCGAAGATGGAAGCTCCAATCACGAACCAGCCAACGTGACGCCCGGCCAAGAAGTACTCCGTGGAAGACTCCGTCTTTTTCCGGATGACCCACCAGGCAATACCCGCAAGTAGGAGGAAGTAGATTCCGACGACGACCCAATCGAGACCGCTAAAAATCGGCATTAAGTAATCTCATCTGCTCTGTAATCGCCCGCGAGTTCAACCGATCTACAAAACGGGGAGTTCCGTTTTGGATGGATACGGGCCTTTCCAAAAGAAAGAGGCACTACATAACGGGATGCGCAGCCTAACCTTCACGACACTTCACACCGAACGAGCTCGCATGACAAAGACGATAGCGCGAGAAGGTTTCCCCCTTGGGACGGCTCAAAGCTACTGCCAAAATCGTGAACTGTCAAACCGTGTGGATGTGTCGACACGACGCCGAAGCGGTCGCCCCCTGTGAGGTCGGTGACCATGGCCGACTCGGCGATGCCGAGGACGTCACTGCCGTGTCGGATCGGGTCATCATTCTCAGCTATTGCGATTCGCGAGCGAGGGGAGCCTGCTTTCATAGAAGCTCGCTTCCTCGTGCCTGCCTCGCCGTCTCGCGCCGCGCGCGTATAGCTGGATCTTTCGTTGCAGCTCCGCCCGAGCGGCCTCGCGGTCGCCCTTTTCGAGCTCCGGATCGCACAGAATCTTCTCCAACGCTCTGATCCGGAATCGGTCCATTCCCCAGAAACGTTGCGAGAGCTGGTCCTCGTGGCCGCCATACTTGACGATCAGCGGTTCGTCGAGATAGAGAACGGGATGGCGCGCCGTGACTCGAAGCCACATGTCGTAGTCCTCGCAAGCGGGCAAGCTTTCGTCGAAGAGCCCCAGGCTCTCAAAAAGGCTCCGGCGCATAAGCGCCGAGGAAGGGGAGACCAGACAGAGCGGCAGGCAGCGTTTGAAGATGGATCCGCCGTACTTCTTGTGTTTGTTCATCTGGTTCACGCGTCGTCCGCGACGGATCCAGATCTCGTCGGTGTGGCATAGCGGCCTATCGGGAAAGCGAGTCATCTCCGCAAGTTGCTTTTCCAGCTTGTTCGGAAGCCAAGCGTCGTCCGAGTCGAGAAAGGCGATCACATCTCCACTGGACGAACGGATGCCCCGGTTGCGCGCGGCGCTTACTCCGCGGTTGTCTTGCTCGATGACGCGTGCCTCAGGGAAGTCACGGCGAACGAGGGCCGAGGTTGCGTCCGTGGATCCGTCATCCACCACCAGGATCTCGTCGGGAGGGCGAGTCTGAGCCATGACGGACCCGAGTGCGCGGTCGATGGAGGCGGAGCGATTGAAAGTCGGAACGACGACGGAAACCGCCGTCTCAGGGTGAGACACTTCCGTCCGAATGAACCGTGAACGTGAAGGCGGAGTCGCCCCCGACCCGCAGCTCGAGTCGCTCGGTCAGCACCGTCCCGTTGACCACGACGGAGACTGTTTCGCAGTCCTCAGGCGCGCCCAGTCGAATGACCTGGCGGCCGATCGGAACCTCCTCGAAGAGCACCGCCCACGAACCGTGACTCGAAGATGGCACACTCGCCTGGGCGAACCCCCACCAACTGGGGTGAATGCGCGCCCGCGCTGCGCAACCGATCAAAGGCGTCGCCCCATCGGCCCCTGGAGCAGAGAGGGCCGCGGCAACGTAGTGGATCTCGACCGTCGTCGATACCGGAGACGGACCGGTAGGGAGACCGTCGCCACCGCTGCATCCAGACACCAGAAGGAGCGTCGAGATCCATGTCAGGCGTGTCACCGTAGTAGTGTATCCCGGAACCCGAGTAACGCTATGGCTATAAAACGACGCAGGGCCACAAGTAGGGAAGGGCCTGTTTGCCGCCCCACTGGAACGCGGCCCAACCGAGCCCGCTCTCGCTGATGTTCGCGCCCACGCGTGCGTCCGCCTGCTCGTCATCATAGGCAGCTACCGGGCCGGAACGCGTTGCGATAGACTCCTCGTCACCCGAGTCATGGTCATCGCTATCGAACCGAAGGTCGAGGCCTTCCTTCGCCGACATCCCGTGGGCAGGCTCGCCACCGCCGATGCCGAGGGGCGACCCTCTGTGGTGCCCATCTGTTTCGTCCTGATGGAGGGGCGTTTCTATTCGCCCATCGATGACAAACGAAAGCGCGTGTCCTGGGGGCGCTTGAAGCGGCTCCGCAACATCGAGGAAAACCCCGAAGTCTCCCTGCTCGTCGACGAGTACTCCGACGATTGGAGCTCGCTCGGCTACGTCCTCGTCCGCGGGAAGGCCGATAGTCTGCTTCCCCGTGGTCGCTTCGCCAAAGAGCATGGCAACGCCATCGAGTGTCTGAGGGGGAAATATCCTCCCTACGTGGGATCGCGCATCGCGGAGAGACCCCTCATTCGTGTCGTGCCCGACAGCATGACGTGCTGGACCGCAACGGATGGAAACGTCTTGCTGTAGGCCTTTCCCCTCGCTCGCAGCCCGTCGCGAAAGCGCGGTAGCAACGTATCTGTCATGAAAACAGGGCGCTTGCGGCTTTTTCTCGTTCCGGCTCGAATTGGCCCGCAGTTTGCTACCCTTTAGGGTCGGATGTGTCTGACCATCGATAGGGGGCGTTTGTTCCGATGAGCGACAGCGGCGGCACCTTCAATACCCGGGCGGCGCGCGCCATGCGGGCGGCCTACGAGGGGCAGAAGACCGGCGCTTTGATCTGCGAGACCGAGGAGGCGAAACGACTCGTCTTCTTCGAGTCCGGTCAGCTCGTCGGAGCGAAATCGGACCTCGTCAGAGATCGGCTCGGTGAAGTTCTGGTCCGCGAGAAGCGGATTACCGCTGAGCAGCTCGAGGAGGCCACGGGCTTCATTCGCTCGGGTCACAGGCTCGGTCAAATTCTCGTCGAGCTCGATTATCTGAGGGGAGGCGAGATCGAGAAGTTCGTCCGGATCCAAATTCTCGACATCGCCGGTGCGATTTTGCTGAGTACTCCAGAGAGGCTCGTCTTCTCGGAGCAGGTGCCCATTCAGGCCATCACGTTGTCGCCCGTGAGCATTGGAGATGTTTTTCTCCACGCCGTCAAACGCCTCCCCGACGTCGGCATTTACCGAGAGAACGTTCTCATCGACGACTACGTTCTCGCTCAGACGTCGGATGTGCTCGGGATCGCGCCGGGCATGGAGCTCAGCGAGAACGAGGCACACGTGCTCGACCTCGTCGACTCCAGCAACAGCGTGGGTGAAATTCTCCAGAAGTCGCCTCTGGGAGACGAGAGGACGGTGCGGGTGCTGATCGCGCTCCACCAGTCGGGTGTCGTCGAGCTTCGGCACAAGAAGGCGAACGAGCGCCTCGCTCCGGGGCCGCGTCCTACTCCGCAGGCCGCGGCGGCCGCGGATCCCTTCGAAAAGGAGCTCGCCTCGGTCTATAGCGAGATGCAGTGCCAGAACCACTGGCAAGTTCTGGGCCTCTCACGAGGCGCCGGCTATAGCGATGTCGAGCGAGCTCACAAGGAGCTCTCGGCGAAGTTCGATCCCGCGAAATACGAGCATATCCCCGACGGGGACTTTCAGGAGAAGCTCTCCTCCGTGTACGCCCGTCTGAAGGAAGCCTTCGTGACGCTCTCGTCACAAACCTCGACGAACGTCTACGACCAGCTCGTGGAGCGTGAGTCTCAGTATGAGGAGACCCAAAAGAAATGGGAGGTTGTTGTCGCCGAGCCCCAACAGCCCGAGGATTGGGACCGAGAGCGCGACCCAGAGGAGGCAGCGCGCCTCTTTAAAAGAGCGCAGCGTTGTTTCAAAGAACGAGATTTCTGGCGGGCGATCGAGCTCTGTCGCTCCTCGATCGAGCTCGATCAAGAGAACCACCCCGAGCGGTTTCACCTGCTCGGACGGGCTCTGGCGGAGAATCCGCGTTGGCGTCTGGATGCGGAGAAGAACCTCAAGATCGCGATCAAGCTCGAACCGTGGGAGACTCGCTATCTGGTGTCTCTTGGACGGCTCTACGACAAGGCGGGAATGACCGCACGAGCCCATAGAACCTACGAGGAAGTCAAGGTAATGGATCCGGACTTCGAGATCCCCCAAGTCGACGTAACCGACGGCAGGGCCGCCGAGGAAAGCAAGAAAATCGGCTAGGGCGCTAGGCCTTCGCTTGCTTGATTGCCTTCGTCAGAGCGGGGACGATCTCGAAGAGGTCGGCAACCACACCGACGTCGGCTACCCCGAAAATCGGAGCATCGGAATCCTTGTTGATGGCCACGATGTAGCCGGAGCTCTTCATGCCTACGACGTGTTGGATCGCGCCCGAGATGCCACAGGCGATGTAGAGCTTTGGCTTGACGCTAACGCCACTACTGCCGATCTGATGTTCGTGGGGGAGCCAACCCGCATCGGTGACGGCACGCGAGGCGCCGAGCTGAGCACCGAGTGATTCGGCGAGATCGCGGATGACGCCGATCTTCTCCGGCGCCGCGACTCCGCGGCCCACGGCGACGATGACCGAGGCATCCGAAAGATCCAAACCGCCGGACTCACCTGTGCGCGTCTCAACGTAGCGAGCGCGAAGCTCCTCCAGTTTCACCGCGGCGGCAAACTTGCGAAGGCTTCCCGACGTCTCGTGCTCGTGGGGCGCGGAGACGCCCTTGTCGATGGTCGCAATGACGGGGCTCGCGTTCTCGATACTCACCCTGTGCACGAACTTTCCATTGAAGGCTTTTCGCGTGATACGCGCTTGGCCTCCCTCGAGCTCGACCGCGGAGCAGCCACTCGCGAGCGGTACTCCCAGGCGCGCGGCTAGAGGTGGCGCTACGTCCCATCCGTCCGGAGTGTTCCCGATGAGCACGAGGTCCGGAGATTCCTCCCGAAGCACGGGCTCGAGCGCTCGTCGGTAACCGTCACTCGAATAGCTCTCCACCGCATTGCCTTCGACATAGAGGACCTCCGAGGCACCGCGCTTCGCGAGTGTCTGCGCGAGCTCCTCGACGTTCTTGCCGAGGATGAGCGTTTTGACTTCGGCGTCGTCGTCCACACGATGGGCGAGCCCGAGAAGCTCGAAGGAGATTTCTTTGAGAGCGCTGCCGTCGTGCTCCGCCAGCGTGATGATCTTGATGCTCATGTTTTAGATCACGCCGGTCTTTTCGCGCATGCGACCTACGAGCTCCCGCGCAATCTCGTCGGGCGAACCGGAGAGAATCTCCGCTCTCTTACCCCTGACAGGCGGCGCGAGGCTCACCGACTTGAGTCGAGCGCCCAGGCCTCCGACCTCGGACGGCTTGAGGCCGAGGTCGTCGAGGGACAATCTCCTCACGGGTTTCTTCTTCGCGGCCATGATGCCCTTGAGACTGGCGTAGCGAGGTGCGTTGATCCCGGTTTGCACGGTCACGACCGCGGGCAGCGTCAGATCGACGACCTGAAGCTCGTTGTTTCCGAGCTCACGCTCGACGCGCAGTGTCGTGTCGTCTCGAAACGTCAGGCTCATCACCGCGGATGCCGAAGGCCAGTCGAGAAGCCCGGCGACGAGACCGCCGATCTGGGTATGGTTGTCATCGTCGGCCTGAAGACCGGCCACGATGAGGGAAAAGTCCTCGTCAGCTATGGCCGCCTGGATGATACGTGCCAGCGAGAGAGGATCGGCACCCGCGATGGCATCGTCCTGCACGTGGATGGCGCGATCCGCCCCCGTCGCCAGGCACGTGCGCAAAACCGAGCTTGCCCCGGCCGGGCCCACCGTCAGCGCCACGACCTCGGTGAGTTTGCCGGAGTCCTTGAGCGTGAGAAGCTCTTCGAGGCCATAGCGGTCATAATCGTTGATGGCGAATGATAGATTGCTCTCGTCGACCCAGGTGCCGTCCGAGTTGATGCGAAAAACGGAGTTAGCGTCAGGAACTTGCTTCACAAGGATCAGAC
Source organism: Candidatus Marinacidobacterales bacterium (assembly GCA_965247365.1). Lineage (GTDB taxonomy): Bacteria > Acidobacteriota > Vicinamibacteria > Marinacidobacterales > SMYC01 > CBDFHB01. Next base: position 3,813,305 of record CBDFHB010000002.1, on the reverse strand, counting down.
CCTTCATCGAACCTCCTCGACCAACGGGCAAGCTTATCAAAATCGGGGTCAGGCTCGAACTCTTGAACAACTAACGTAACTTGCTGCAGAGGAATGGCTTCCAAGAAACGCGGAGTTAAAGAGTTAAAGACTGGCTCCGGTCGGTCCGTCGTGGCGGGTATCGTCTTGTTTGCCGCGGTGCTCGCGGTCGTCGCCACGATAGGCCATCCCCGGGTGCGGATGCGGCCTCACGTGCCGGCGACCCGGGCCCGACTCGCCGTGCTTCCCTTCGAGAACCTGACTGGAAGAGCGAGCTTCGAGCTCCTCGCGAGCGACGTGACGAAGTCGGTCACGGAGAGTCTCGAGAGCGCGGCGGGCAACCGCTTCGAGGTCGTGCCTCGGGAGGCGAGTCTGTTCTACAAGGACCTTGCGCGAGGCATCGCTCCCGTGGCGGAAGCGCTCGAATGCGACTACGTTATCGCCGGACGGATAGACGCGCTCGAGGGCACGATCCTGATCGACCTCTACCTGTTCAAAGCCGGTGATAACCCAAAGCTCTGGCCTGACCGTCTGGAGTGGGAGGCATCCCGAATCGACGCCATCCCAGGCGAGATCGCGCACCGAATCCAGAGTGTGCTCGTCGATATGGACCGTCCCGAGGAAGCAAGTCCGTGATCAGGCGACCTCGACCTTTTCCTCCACGATCCGGCCGTCGAACAGCGAGATGTTTCGCTCGGCGTAGTCCGCGTAGCGGGGATCGTGCGTGACCATACAGATCGTCGCACCACCACTGTGGAGCTCGCGAAGAAGATCCATCACTGCCTCACCGTTCGTGGAGTCAAGGTTTCCCGTCGGCTCATCGGCCAGCAGAATCGAGGGCTCACCCACGACGGCCCGCGCCACCGCGACGCGCTGTTGCTGACCGCCGGAGAGCTGCGAAGGAAAATGCTTCGTTCGGTGTGCCATCCCCACCTTCTCGAGCGCGTCGTTCGCGCGCTGTTTGCGCTCCGCGGAGGGCATGCCGCGGTAGGTGAGGGGGAGCTCTACGTTCTCGTAGACGGTGAGGTCTCCGATCAAGTTGAACGCCTGGAAAACGAAGCCGACTTCGCGATTCCGAATGCGTGCGCGTTGCGAGAGGTTCAGATTGTCGGCGGATTGGTCGTTGAGAATGTAGGTGCCGCTCGTCGGGGTGTCGAGCAGGCCGAGAAGCGAGAGAAGCGTCGACTTTCCGCAACCGGAAGGGCCCGAGATTGATACGTACTCGCCCTTGTTGATGTCGAGATGAATGCCCGCGAGCGCGTGGGTCTCGACTTCATCGGTATAGAAGACCTTCGTCACGTCTTCGAGGTGAATGAGTGCAGTCTCGTCAGCCATTTTCTTCCCTTTCTCGATTTTCTTTCACCAGTGCTCGGTCGCCTCTTCGGCTCCTAGTTCAAACGAATTCGATCGTAGGCGTCCCATGTCGAGGTATCGGACAGGATGACTTCGTCGCCCTCGACAAGACCCTGAATGACTTCTATCGTATTGACCGAGCTGCGGCCCAGCTTCACCTGAGCTCGCGCCGCGGTCTGTCCATCCGCGAGCAGCTTGAACAGGCCGATCGTGCTCTCCGCCTGGCCGTAGGCGGGACGCCCGACGTAGAGCACGTCATGGAGCCGCTCGAGCTCGATCGTCCCGTCGATGCTCAAGTCGGGCCGCGCGCCCTTCGGTAGCTTGCCAACGAGGGCCACGTCGACGGTGACTGTGCCCTCCCGGACCGCGGGATCGATACGAATCACTTTCCCGTTGATTAATCCGTTGCGGGTGTCGATGACGGCTTTTTGTCCCACCTCAATATCCTTGGCTTGTGTCTCCGCGATGCGAAGCTGGGCTTTGAGCTTGTCCGGCTGGGCTACCCGCGCGAGGTTGGCGCCGGGCATCACTTCCTGCCCGACTTCCACCGCGAGCTCCTGGAGGACACCGTCGATATCGGCGCGAACCGTCAGAGCCTTCTTCTGACTCAGCCTCAAATCGTAGAGGGCGCGAAACTGCTCCACCGTCGCTCGCTTGGCGGTAAGCCGCGCCTGGACGGACTCGGCCGCGATCTGGAGTCGCTGTTGCTCGAGCTCGTCGCGGGTCCGATACTCCTCGGCCCGGACTTTGGAGCGCTTGAATTTGAGATCCCCGATGAGATTTTCCGCGTGGAGGCGCTCGTCGGCCTGTGCTTGCAGGCTCGCCTGATGGTACTCGGAGGCGACACTAGCGGCGGAGGCCCGCTGGCTCAGTAGGTCGCTTTGGAGCCGAACCTTGAGCTCGGCGAGCTCGGCTTGGTGCGCTTTCAGCTGAAACTCGGCGTCGCGGAGCTCTTGCTCGAGCTCGGGGTTGCTCAGCTCCAGGACGATCGTATCCGGCTCGACCAGAGTTCCCGCAAGGATCACGCGTCGTTCCACCCGACCGGCCGTGCGCGACGCAACCCATCGAATGGCTTCAGGAACGACTACGAGCGTTCCCGGTCCACGGACTTGACGAATCATCTCTCCACGTTTGACGGAATCCATCCAAACGGTGGCCCGATTTACTTTCGGAGCGGAGGGCTCGAGACGGGAGAGTCCGTAGCTAATGGCGGCGATCCCGGCCAGCAACGAGCCGGCGATGATCGCGGCCCGGATGCGCTTCTTCCGAGCCACCCCTTCCCGCTTGACGTCCAATATGCTTTCTCCTGATCCCCATTATCTACATATGCGTAAACGGTGCCATTTGTTCCGTACAAACGGGCCGTTTTTTAAGCAATTGAAAACAGGTCAGTTACGGACCCGGCTCTAGCCTTTCCCGACGGAGCCCCTGTACGCTTCCGGGACGGAGAGGTCCCAGTGTCGGACAAGAGTTGGACGGAATCAAGCGGCTCGAAGTTGCAACGACGCGGCTATTGGCTTCGACGTCGACTCCTCGAGCCGGACCGCCGCCTCCGGCCGTGTTTCTCGGGAGGACGGCTTGTCTGTAGCGGTACCGCGTCTTCCTCTGTGTCGAGGGCTTCCGGCTCGGGCTGGTTGCTCAGAATCAAGTGGGCAATGAGAAGGTCCCGATCCGGATGGCTGCTAATGGCCTCAGCCACCGACTTTAGAGCTTCGACGTCCTCGGGGGCGACAACCTTGGCCTTCTCGGATATCTCCGCGACGAGTCGCTCGGTCCTCCGCGCACGGACTTCATCGTCCGTGGGTGTCGAGCGCTCGACGAGATCGAGGTGGTAGCGATTGGCGCACCGGTTGAAGCTGACCAGATCCGTTGCTCCGACGAGAGAAATGACCTCGCCACCGCGACCGATGCGCCCGGTGCGTCCCGCCCGATGGATATAGGCCTCGGGCGAGTCGGGGGTCGAGTAGATGAAGACATGAGAGAGCTCTTCGATATCGATCCCGCGCGCCGCGACGTCCGTGGCCACAAGATGGTGAATCTTGCCAGCTTTGAAACCGGCCATGACCTGCTCGCGTTTCCGCTGGGTCAGATCGCTGGAGATCATCGCGACCGGAAGCCCGCGACGAGACAGAAAGTTGGCGACGCCGCGCACCTCCTCTCGCGTATTGCAGAAGATCATCGAGGAAGTCGGCTGGTCATGCTCGATGAGTTTCGCGAGCACGTCGTCTTTGTGCATCTTGGGAGCGATGAGGTAGGTATGCCGGACTTCCTTGACGTAGGCGAAGTCCTCCGACAGCAGCACCCAGCGAGGCTCGTTCAAATAGTGATAGATGAGCCCACGAATGCCGAGCGGGATGGTCGCGGAGAAAAGCGCAGTCTGCCGCTTCTCCGGCATGAAGCGCATGATCTCGCTCATCTCTTGAGCGAAACCCATATCGAGCATACGATCGGCCTCGTCGAGAACGAGCCGGGTCACGGCGCCGAGCTTCAGGCAGCCGCGCTTGAGCAAATCGAGGACCCGCCCGGGGGTCCCGACGACGACGTGCGCCCCGTCTTCGATGCCCTTCATCTGAGCGTCGATGGAGTCGCCCCCGTAGATCGCGAGGACCTTGACGCCCCGGCCCGCTCCGATCCTCTCGACCTCCTCCTTCACTTGGAGCGCAAGCTCCCGCGTGGGCGTGAGAGCCATGGGCTTGGACTTCTCCACGATCCAGGTCGATGCCTTCGACGATAGGTATTCCGAGCGCCCCCGTCTTGCCGGTGCCGGTCCGCGACTGAACGACGAGATCGTGTCCTTCCAAGGTGAGGGGTATCGTCTCGTTCTGTACGGCGGTGGGGCTTTCGTAGCCCATCTTCCGGAGCGTTTCGAGGGTGGCCTCGGACAGACCGAGGCTAGCGAAATCAGCTTGTTGTGACATGTTGTTGGCTTCTTTTTCCGTTTCTTGTAGGTTAGACGCATTCTATCACGCCCAGGAGCGGAGAATCGGACCCACAGCCGGGTCTGGGGCTCTCGCGTTGATGGAAGAGGGCCACGTCGGCGCCGGCCGGCTCCTGGTCGGTGAACCTAGCTATGAGTTTCCGCTGCTGCCGAAACCCCGCTAGTCAGCTGTTGCCGCTCCAAGACGTTTTCCGGCGCGGGCCCCATCGCGGTAGATGACGTCGAAGGCCCCGCCGGCCGCGTTGGGAAGCACCTGGACCAGTCGCTCGTACTGCTCCAGCACCTTGGGAACATAGTCACGGGTCTCGGAGGCGGTTTTGTGACTTCGAGCCCGGTACAGCCCAGCGTTGATGGGGCCGCCGTTGTATTCGGCCAGAGCCAAGGTGACGTCGTTGTAGGTCGTCAGGAGCACGTCGAGGTAGAGCGCTGCCATCTCGGTGTTTCGATGAGAGTCGTAGAGCATCTCGTCGCTGTATTCCCAGCCGAGCATGCTGGCGAGCATGCGTCCAGTCGATGGCCAAATCTGATAGAGACCGCGCGCGTCCGCTGGGCTGCGAGCTTCCGTCTCGAATCCGCTCTCCACAATCCCGATGGACAAAAGCAGGACCGGGTCCACCGAAGGGTACTTGTCCGTCGCCGACATCATCAGCTCGGCGTAGCGATAGGCTTCGCCCAGGCTGATACCGTCGTTGACTTTCAGAATCTCGTCTCGCGCGCCCAATAGAAGTTGTTGCCTGCTCGAATCGAATTTAATGCCCGCCTTCAGCTCCTGCAATCCCGCCTGCATCTCGCCGCGCGTCTGATGGAGCGTCGACTCTAGCGCGGTGGCTCGCTGGTAGGTGTGGAAGGCGAAGCCCGCCGCCAGCACGAAGAGCACGCAAAGGCAGAAGAGAGTCGCCGACTGCCAGGCATGGCTCTGGCTCGCGGGAGAGCTTTTCCGTCGCGGGGCCGGCCGGAGACGCTCCGTTGGCCGCGGTTCCTTCGACCTCTTGTCCGGCAGCTCGAGTATCTCTCCACGCGCTTCGCTAAGGTTGGGCATTGGGGGCCTCCCTCGTTGTTTGGTCCGTCGCAGCTGCTGCGAGCATGAACTTCCAGTATGGGGGGGAGAAATTCCGGGCGCAACAGCCTCATCTGCAGAACGAAAACCGGATATGTCGAATCGACCTAGCGCGGCTCGAGCGCCTAGAGTCAGTTCTGGGGCGCCGGCCACGTCGTGCCGCGCCTCGGCTGCAAGGGTCCTCGTTCGTGTCGCTCCACGCTCGACGGGGTTTTGCACCTCCCGTGTAGGGAACTTATCGAGGCGCGGACGGGGCCTTTCCAGAGCTACTCAGCATTTACCACCTCTTCGGCGACCCCGCTCTCAGGCTCGACTTTGTGCCACAGAACTAAATGGCACTTTGTCACTATCGATTTTGAGCTCCCTACAACGCATCGGGAAGAAGGCTTGCGCTTCCCGGAGCCATCAAGAGCGTTGGAAGCGATCCTCCGATATGGGCCAGCAACGGGAAGCCCACCGCGACGAGATAGGCGAGGGAGCTCAACGAAAAGCGTACCTGCCCGAGGAGCGCTCTTCGTTCCGACCGAGTGTAGAGGAAATTCGATACGCCCCCGAGTCACGCGAACGAGGCCAAACACCCAGAAGGGCCCGGTGATATCTATCCCTCTTTGAACGTCCTCGACTCGAATCTCTTGATCTAGCCGGACCAAGCCTTTTTCGAGTCTCCGGATCCATCTTCGAACTCGGAAGGCCGCGGTCTTCCGAAAGATAGAAACTCGAGACTTCTACGCCTCGGTCCAAGAACGAATTGTATTCAGTCACGGTTCCAGCAGCAGCTCCGGCAAGAACCTCGTCAAGAACGGGACGTAGGTCACGAGGAGCACGGCGACGGCTCGTATGGCGAGGAAGGGAAGAGCCGCGCGATAGACGTCGGGCAGAGGCTGTTTGAATCGGTACGAGGCGAGGAAGAGGTTCATTCCCACGGGCGGCGTCAGATAGCCGAGCTCCAGGTTCGTGAGAAAAATAATGTCGAGGTGTAAGGGGTCTATGCCGAAGAAGAGCCCGAGGGGTGTGATGAGAGGCACGACGACGACGATCGCGGAGTAAATGTCCATGAGACAGCCGACGACGAGGAGAAACAGATTCAGCAGAAGCAGAAAGAAGAGCGGTGAGGTGACGAAACCCTGAACCCAGTCGACGGCGCCCTGGGGAACGTCGGCGAAAACGAGGTAGTTCGTGAGACCGAGGGCGACGCCCAGAATGACGAGCACGCCACCGATGAGAGTCGCGGCGTCTCCTCCGACTCGCAGTAGATCGCGTTTCACACTCAAATCCCGATGCACGAAGAACTCGAGGACGAACGCGTAGAGCACCGTCACCGCGGCGGCCTCGACGAGGGTTGCGAACCCCCCGAGAATGCTTCCGAGCACGACGACCGGGATCGCTACTTCCCACTTCGCTTCCCAGAGCGCGGAGAGCACGCGACGAACGTCGAAGGCTACGCGCTCCATGTGCGTGCGCCGCGCGGCATAGAGGGCTAGAAGCGCGACGAGCACGATCTCGAGCACGGCGGGAGCGAAGCCTGCGACGAAGAGTCGGCGGGATCTCGACCTCGGCGACGAGCCCGTAAAGGATCACCGCGAGCGAGGGCGGGAAGAGCAGCCCGAGCGAGCCTGCAGAGGTGAGCAGGCCCGTTGCGAGCTTTGGAGCGTAGTTCTCCTGAAGGAGCATGGGGAAGAGAAGGCCGCCCATCGCGAGGATGGTCACGCCGCTGCCGCCGGTGAAGCTCGTGAAAAAGGCGCAGACGACTACCCCGACGATCGCGATACCGCCCGGGAGCCAGCCTACGAGCGCTCGAAACAAGTGGACGAGACGTCGAGGGGTTCCTCCCTCCGCGAGGATGAAGCCTGCGAGCGTGAAGAGCGGAATCGTCGGCAGGATCGGCTTGACGGCGAGGCTGTAGGTCTCGGTGGCGATTGCGGAAACGGGGAAGTAGTCGTGCCACAGGAGCACGGCGGCGACACCTCCGATGACGACCACGATAGGGGCGCCCAGAGCCGTCGCGATGAGGAGCGCCCCCAGTATCAGAAGATACAAGACCGAGTCCTGAAGCGCGTCGGACGAGTACATCAGAAGTGGAATCGCGACGAAGCTTGCCGCCGCGACCCGGCTGCGCCAGCTCGCCGACGCGCGAAACAGAATCCGCCATCCCATCAGCGCGAATCCTAGCGGCAGAGCGATCTGCGCAATCCAAACCGGGAGTCCGAATGCGAGCTCTCTGCCACCCTCGCGCTCGACCGATAGGAGCACCAAGCCGCCGTAGGTCAAAACGGAGCAAACGGCGAATCCGATGCCACCGACGACAACGTCTACGTAGCGCTTCGCGCGGTCGGAGAAAATGTGTGTGCCTGCGGCAAGAGAAAGGAGCTCACCTCGCCTCGCTGCAACGGCGGCCCCCATGAGGCCCACCCAGAGGGCGAGGTGCTGCACCCAGATCGTCGAGCCGGGAATGCCGCTTGGGTAGACGCGTCGAACGAGAATCTCGGCGAGCGGCAGTACCGCCATAATTAGCAAGGCGGCGACCAAGAAGCCACTCTCGGAAGCGTGCAGCTTCTCCAGAAGTTTCGATGCCGTCTTGCTCTCGCTCAGGGCTGGTTAGCCTGCTGCTCGGCCCGGTATTGGTCGCGCAATGTCTGGACCTCGTCGAAGATCTCGCGTGGCACGAGATTCTCGCGCACGCGAGGGTAGGCTTTCTCGGCGACGTCACGCCATTCACTACGCACGGCGTCACTCACAGGGACGATCTTGAGACCGCGTTTCGCCATGGCTTCGAGAGACTTCTGCTCCTGCTCGCGGTTGGAGCGCTGGAGCTCCGCACCCACGTGACGTGTAATTTTGAGAACCTCGCTCTTCTGAGCCTCGGTCAAACGATCCCATCCTTGCTTGTGCATCACCACCGCGCCTTGAAGCGGAGCCCATTTCATGTCCGTCATGTATGACGCCTGGCGATAGTATTGCGATCCTTCTGCGAGGATGATGGGCATATAGACGGAGTCGATGAGCCCTGTTTGCAGACCCGTCATCATGTCGACGGCGGAGATCGGCACCGGGTTGAAACCCGCCCACTTGAAAATGTCAATGGTCCGGCTCTCGGTGTGAGAGCCCGCGAGCTTCATGTTAGTGAGATCGGCAGGCGTTTTCATAGGCTCTTTGGTGAAGAAGTAGACCCAGCCCACGTCCGACCAGGCAAGCACGATGAACCCCTTTTCCTTCAGTTTCTCTTCGAGAATGGGGTTGACGGTTTGGCGTACGTAGTCCCACTCCTCGTAGCTCTCGAACATCATCGGGAGCATGAGCGCGTAGGCGCGCGAGTCGATCTCCGCAAGTCCCGCGTTCGAGATCGCGGCTCCCTGGAGCTGGCCGATTCGCATCTTGCGGATCATCTCCGCTTCGTCGCCGACCGAGCCTCCGGGGTAGACGCGCAGATGTAGATCGCCGTCCGTAGCCTGAGACCAATCCGCTCCCATCTTCCGGAGAATGAGCTCCCACGACGAGCCTTTCGGGGCGAGCGTCCCGAGTCTCAGGACGACTCGAGCTTCGAGGCTCGTGGTCGCAAGGCACGAGACGGCGATCATCAGCGATGCCAGCCGCATATGCTCCATCATCTCAAGTTTCGCCGTCGAGAAACAGCTCGTCGACTTGCTCCCTGAGCCAAAGGGCTCTTCGGCGCGCCAGGATGTTGAGCAGCCGCTTGTCGGGATAGCGCTCGATGTCGAAGGCGATCGTCTGATTCACGAGCTCCAGAAACTCCGCGCGGTTCTGCTTTGAGACCGAAACGCTCTCCGCCCAGCCCAACCAAATCGTGGGCCGTTTTCCCGGACCGAGTGCGAGTGCGCGTTCGTAATGCATGCGGGCGCGCTCGATCGAGCCACCGACCCGCGCTGCCTCGTAGGACATCAGGAACTCGTGAATCGTTCCCGCTTCGAAATCTTCATCGAGCTCGAGGGCCCGATTCAGAAGCGCTCCAACGACGGCAACGTCGGCCGTCGACTCCGGGTCGTCCTTGGCATTGCCGATCGCGGCCCCGAGCGCTGCCGCGGTCCAGGTAGCGAAGGCCACGTCCGAGACCCCGAGCTCCCGAGCGGCCACCTCCGGCTCTAACTGGAGTCGGATGCCCAGTCCCGGATGATCGATCTGGAGCCCCCGAAGTCCGAATCGATAGGCGCGCCGATAGAGGCGCGCCGCGCGACGACGCACCGCGTCTGCGCGGTCGAAGTCCTCGTAGGGGATCTCGCGAGCTTGCGGTTCTACGAAGGCATAGGCGTAGAGCGAGAACGACTTCGTCGCCATCAGCAGAAGCTCGGGATGCTCCGGGTAGGATTCGAGAAGCGTCTCCACCGTCTTCAGATTGAATGGAAGGGCGTCACCGACGAGATCGGGATCTTCGTCGGAGAGATAGACTTGGTCTGCCTCGCTCAGCACTTCCGCCAAGGTATCCACTGCACGTCTCTTCAGCGAGCATCCAGCGAGGAGGCTCGTTGCTACGAGGACGACGAGCAGTCTCACGACGCGAACCGCCAAAATGGCCACGAGGCCATGCATCGTACCCTGGCCTCGCGCCTCTGTAAAACCTGGGGGGCTCAACCCTCCACCGCTTCGTTGTGCCGCTGTAGATCGTGTCCAGCGTAGTAGCCGAGGTCGATGTTCTTCAGCGCTTTGACCATATGGGTGATCTGGCCGACGTGGTAAGAGAAATGCTCTACGACATGCACGAGGATCCTGACGCCATGGACGTCATACCCCTGAACCCTGCGGGTCTCGAGCAATCTATCGGGGTCGAGCCCCTCGATCACTTCCGCAGCCTCTCTCAGAGTTTGCTCCAGTCGGGCAAGGAGGTCTGAGGAGGGGTACGATCCGTCCTCCGCGAACTCCTTGCTGCGCTCCCGCGAGTCCCTAGCACCGCCGAGCCCAGAAATTACCCATTGACGGACGTTGCCATTCAAGTGCAGGAGTAGATTACCCACGCTGTTCGTTTGGGGGTTCACACGGTGCCATAGCTCCGCCTCACTTAGCTCGGGCACGGCTTTGTGGAGTCGAGGCCAGAATTCTTCCAGAAGGTGGCGTCTGGACTCATCGAGCAGCGCTTTTCCGACCGTCATCCCTCGACCTCCAGCTTTACCCTATGCAGGGCGGGTCGTTTGATGCAAGGCCACCAGGTCTTCCCTCTCCTCTGGGGAGGAGCCCTCAGCCCGAGCGCAGCGCGAACGCGCGAAGCGAGAAGCCGTGCCGCCTTCCGCAGCGAGCTTGTCGAGCGGAGGGCTAGCCCGCGCGAGGAGCGCGGGCGCGTTGGATAGGATGCAGGGCCCCGCGGCATTGATGCAGGTCGGCGAGCGAAGCTCGCCGGGTGAGGGGTCAGCCCTTCAATGGTGGCGAAAAGTACTTCTCGAGCAGTGCTTGGGTGCCCTCGGGAGGTTGTGGACGGCTGATGAGAAAACCCTGAAAGCCGTCGCAGCCCGACAGCAGTGCGAGCTGCTCGTCGGTCTCGACCCCCTCTGCGACGACGTCGAGGCGCAGACTGTGTCCGAGGCCGATGATGGCTTCTGCGACCGTGCGGTTGTCTTCGTTGGTTGCGATATCGTGAACGAAAGAACGGTCGATCTTCAGGCAGTCCAACGGAAAGCTAGTCAAATACGCGAGCGAGGAATACCCGGTACCGAAGTCGTCGATGGCAATGCGAACACCCAGGCCCTTGAGCTCCTCAAAAATGGCGCGAGTGCGCTCCGTGTCTTTCATCAAGAGGCTCTCGGTGATCTCGAGCTCCAGGTCCGTCGCGGAAAGCCCCGTCTCCTGAAGGACTCTCTTCACGACAGCAACGAGATCCGAACCCTCGAACTGACGCGCGGACAAATTGACCGAGACCCGAAGGCCCCGGTAGCCCAGGTCCTGCCACGCGCGCGCCTGGCGGCAGGACGTCTCGAGAACCCACTCTCCGACCCCCTTGATGAGTCCCGAAGCCTCCAGGAAAGGCATGAACTTGCCCGGAGGCACGAGACCGACCTTCGGATGGTTCCAGCGAATGAGTGCTTCAACGGCCACTAGCTTGCTGCGATCCAGCGTTAGTTGAGGCTGGAAGAAGACCAGGTACTCGTCACGCTCGAGCGCGTGCCGAATCCCGCTCTCGAAACGGAGCCGTTGGAGAACGCCCGAGCGTGACTCTTCTCCGTCGTCGTCATAGACTTCGAAGCTGTCACGGCCGTTCTGTTTCGCCCGGTACATCGCGCGATCGGCACGACGCAAGAGCTCCCCCGTGGTGTCCCCGTGCTCCGGGTAGAACGAGATCCCGATACTCCCGCTCGCCGCAATCTCGTACTCGTTGAGGCGCGCCGGCGGCACCAGAGCCTCCAGGAGTCGCTGCGCCGTCGCGATGGCCTCTGACTCGGTCTCGACGTCTTCGAGAACGATGGCGAACTCGTCGCCGCCTAACCTGGCGACGGTATCCACTTCGCACAGGTTGTCCTGAAGACGCTGCGCAACGACTTTGAGCAGCCGGTCCCCCGTATCGTGGCCGAGGGAATCGTTTACGGTTTTGAACCGATCCAGGTCGAGCAGTAGCACGGCGAGCCTGGTCTTTCTTCGCTTCGCTTGCGCGAGCGCATGCGTGAGACGCTCCTGCAACAAGCTTCGATTCGCCAGTCCGGTAACAGGGTCGTGATGGGAGAGAAAGGCCAGGCGGTCTTCGGAGAGCTTCCTCTCGATCGCGTAGCACAGCGCGCGACGCAGAACGTAGGCATCGATCTTCGGCTTGGCAAGGTAGTCCTGAGCTCCGTACTTCGAGATCTGGGCAGCTAGCTCTTCGTCGTCTCGCTCGCCCAGAGCGACGAGCGCCATGCGCGGGTCCGCTTCCCGTAGTTGATGCAATGCGTGGAGGCTTCGCCCCGAGCCGTGATCGACGTCCACGAAGGCCGCACGAAAGGAAGACTTGGTGATGAGCTCGAGTGCCTTTTCGACACCCTCGACCCTCACGGAGTGCGCCGCACCGTCGAGGCAGCGGGACAGCCTGGAGACGAGCTCCTCCGCCGCCGCGCCGTCAGAGTGGACGAGGAGAACGGGAAGGTCCCGTGACGGCTCGGACGGAAGTGCGCTCTTTCGCGTTCGGTATCTCTCGATAGCCCTGCTGAGCGTCCTGGCGAGCTCGTGTAAAGACCAAGGTTTGGGCACGACCTCGTCGACGAGGGGGTCTCCGTTCCCCTGGCTCGGGAGGTCGAGGTGAGAAGCCCCGGTGACGATGAGGTAGGACGCCTCTGGCCACTTGGGTCGCAATAATTGGATCAAGGAGAGGCCGTTCAACGTCGGCATCCGCAGGTCCGCCGCGATGACCGCATAGCGCTGCTCGCTCGCTTTCGTCAGCGCTTCACCGCCGCCATCAGCCGTGTCCGACACGAAAACCGAGCTCGTGGGCGGCGCCCGCGAAGGCCTCACGGGCCTCTCGCTCGTCATCGACGTAAAGTATTCTCTCTCTTGAGCTTGCAGTCGACCTGCGGTCTGCGTGCATGTGTTCTCAGTGGTTGGGGCGCACTCCGACGGTTACGTCGGACGCGGATCCTGGCCATCCTATCGACCAAACGGCCGAAGACTTTAGAATAAGCCCCGATTCGGAGCTATTGAGTAGTGGCCAATCCCGAACGGCGCAGGACGTGTACCTGGCCGCGGTCGATCCGGATGAGACCCTGCCTTTGGAACTGATTGAGAAGAGAGCAAACCGTCTCGCGGCTGCTCCCGATCAAGTTCGCGATCTCGGTTTGGTTGAGCGGATACGTGAAGTTTCCCGTGGGCTCATTCGTTTCCACGGCGAGGAGGTGGGCGAGCCGCTGGGGAACGCTCAGGAACGCCAGTCGCGCCGTCGCTGCCTCCGCCTCCAAATGAATCATTTGGGTATAGGTGAGCAAGTTCACGGCGAGCCTGGGGTTTCGAGACATGGCGCGGCGTATCGCCGTCAGGGGCAAGAGTGTGTACTCGGTGTCTTCGAGAGCCTGGGCGAGCGAGGCCGCCTCGAACGGCTCCGCGAAGGGTCCGCAACATTCTCCGGGACCCACGAGAGACACGATGAGCTCTTTGCCCTCCTGGGAGTGCCGCACGAGCTTCAAGCTTCCGCTTTGGACGAAATAAAGCTGGGTAAGCTCCTCACCAGCGCAGTACAGGACCTGATGACGCCGCGCCCGGTATTTCGTGCCGGAATCGAAGAGCTCCTTGAGCTCGGCGACCGATAGCCCCTGAAAAAAAAGCGCGGACGGGACTGGAACCACCGCGCCGTCCACTGGCGCCGAATCCTCACCCACGCTGCTTCTCATCAACGTCGCCATCGTTACCCTCCTCAAAGAAATCGAGCCAGTGTCCCTGTGATGCAGATTACGGTCTGAAGGGGATCGGCGCTGTGAACGAGTTAACGTCGCGCGATTTTTGTTTGTTGCGCGAGAAATCGTCGAATAGAAAAGAAACGGTAGAGCTCCGCTGTTGTGTCGGGTGCGCCGACTTGGTATCCTCCCCAGTCCTTTGGGGTATTTCCGCATCACAATAGAAGGAGCGAGAGAATGACGACGGCCGTTGCCCTGGACCAGCTGTGCATCAACACCATTCGCACACTGGCCATCGACGCGGTGCAAAAAGCGAAGTCCGGGCATCCCGGCCTTCCCCTCGGGGCGGCGCCCATGGCCTACGTTCTTTGGCAAAGCCATTTGAGGCACAACCCGCGCGATCCACTTTGGCCCGATCGGGACCGCTTCGTTCTATCAGCGGGCCATGGGTCGATGCTCCTTTACTGCCTCTTGCATCTCACGGGATACGACGTGACGATGGAGGATCTGAAGAGTTTCCGACAGTGGGGGAGCTCGACCCCGGGGCACCCGGAATCGTTCGAGACTGACGGGGTCGAAGCCACCACCGGCCCACTCGGCCAAGGAACCGCGAACGCTGTCGGTATGGCGATGGCCGAGCGCGCGCTGGCCCACCGATTCAACCGCCCGGACTTTGCTCTCGTCGATCACTATACCTATGCACTCGTGTCCGACGGCGACTTGATGGAGGGCATTTCGGCTGAGGCGGGATCGATTGCGGGCCACCTGCGACTCGGGAAACTCATTTATCTCTACGACTGCAACGACGTCACGCTCGATGGACCCGCGTCCTTGACCTTCTCCACCGAGGACGTTCAGCGACGCTACGAGGCCTATGGATGGCAAGTCCTGCGTGTCCGGGACGGGGACCATGACCTCGACGGCATCGACCAAGCCATTCGAGAAGCGAAGTCGGATACGAGCCGCCCTTCGATCATCATCGTCAATACGACTATCGGGTTCGGCTCCCCCAACAAGCACGGCACCGCATCTGCTCATGGCTCGCCCCTCGGAGTCGAAGAAGTCGCTCTGACGAAGAAGGCGCTCGGGTGGAGTTGGGAGCAACCCTTTCACATTCCCGAAGAAGCAAAGGAGCACTTCGGGCGCGCTCTCGAAAAAGCCCGTGCCCTCCAAGCGGATTCGGGCGCTCGTCTCTCCTCTTATCGAGAATCCCATCCTGAGCTCGCCTCTGAATGGCACCGGCGTTTCCGAGGCGAGCTGCCGGACGGCTGGGACGAAGAGCTTCCGGTCTTCGAGGCGGGAGTCGAGCTCGCTACGCGGGAGTCGTCGGGAAAGGTGCTGAACGAGGTGGCGGCGCGCGTGCCCGAGCTCCTCGGTGGCGACGCGGACCTATCCTCCTCGACGAAGACGGCCCTCGAGGACATGGGCTCGTTCGACGGTCAAACCGGGGCCGGCCGCAACATCCATTTCGGCGTGCGTGAGCACGCGATGGGAAGCCTCATCAACGGTATGGCCTATCACGGCGGGGTAAGGGGATACTGTTCGACCTTCTTCGTGTTTTCCGACTATATGCGTCCTTCCATTCGCTTGGCGGCACTGAGCAGGCTGCCGGCTGTTTATGTCTGGACCCATGACTCGATCGGCGTTGGGGAGGACGGCCCGACCCACCAGCCGGTCGAGCACCTGATGGCTCTCAGAACCATACCCAATCTCCACGTCATTCGGCCCGCCGACGCCAACGAGACCACCGAAGCCTGGCGGTGGGCGATGAATCGCAAGGACGGTCCGACCGCGCTCGTGCTCACCCGTCAGAAGATTGTGACCTTCGACCGGTCGGGACGCGGTAGCGCGAAGGACTTGTCCAAGGGAGCTTATGTACTGGCCGACAGCAAGGAAGGCACACCCCAGGCCATCGTCATCGCGACGGGCTCGGAAGTCACACTGGCGCTCGAGGCGCAGGAGCTATTGGCCAAGGAAGGAGTCGGCTGCCGAGTTGTGTCCATGCCCTGCTGGGAGCTCTTCGAAGCGCAGGACGCAAACTATCGCGAGTCCGTGCTGCCCGAAGCGGTGGAAGCGCGTGTCGCGGTCGAAGCCGGCGTGAGTTTCGGCTGGGAGCGCTTCGTGGGCCGCAAAGGCAGGACCATAGGGCAGGATCGCTTCGGAGCCTCCGCTCCCGGAGCGGTCAACTTCGAAAAGTTCGGTTTCACGGCTGAAAACGTCGCTGCCGTGGTCAAGAGCTTGGTCTGAACGGCGAAGGCCAGTCACTCATGCTTCCCACCGACGAGGACGGGCCTACGAGCCTCCTCGAGGTCAAGAACCTCTCGAAGCGCTTCGGCGATCGAGAAGCGGTGCGCGGCGTGTCGTTCGGCATTTCGCGAGGCCAGATCGTCGGGCTCCTCGGCCCCAATGGAGCGGGCAAGACGACCACCATTGGAATGATCGCCGGGGTCGTGCCCCCGTCCGGAGGTGCTATCAGCGTCGGAGGCGCCGACGTCGCTTCGGCGCGCGCTCGCATTGGGCTCGTGCCGCAACGTATCGCGCTCTATCCGACCCTATCGGCGAGGGAGAACCTCCAGTTCTTCGGCGAGGTTCACGGAATGTCTCGGGCCAGGTTGGACGAGAGGATCGAAAGTCTTCTGACGCTCGCCGGGCTCGCCTCGAGACAGTCCGAAAGTGTGGATAATTTTTCCGGCGGCATGAAGCGTCGGCTCAATCTCGTTTGCGGCCTCGTGCACGAACCTGACGTGCTGCTCCTCGACGAGCCCACGGTGGGCGTGGACCCTCAGTCCCGTGAGCGTATCTATGATGCCGTCAAGGAGCTCTGCGCGCGGGGGCTCGCCATGCTTCTGACGACTCACTACCTGGAAGAGGCGGAACGTCTCTGCGATCGGCTCGCCGTGATGGACGAGGGCCGGATCGTGGCCGAAGGAACGATCGACGAGCTCATCCACGACTATGACGAAGCTCCGTCCGTCGAGGTCGAGCTCGAGAGAGCTCCGGGCGATCGCGTCCGATCCGAGCTCGAGGCGCATCAAGCGCATATGCTAGGGGACTGCCGCTATCATGTCGTCGCGACGTCTCCCGAGAAGTGGCTTCCCGAGCTTCTCTCCCACCTGGCCGCGGAGGGTAACGCGGTTCGTGACCTGAAGGTCCATCGCCCCAATCTTGGCGATGTTTTCTTGAGGTTGACGGGCAAAGAGCTTCGCGACTAAGCCGATGAACCCTCACCCGGTTCGCTTCGCGAACCGACCTCTCCCCATAGGGGAGAGGGAAGACGTGTTAGATAGGTCGGGCCAGTTCTTGGTGATGCTCTTGCATCCACTCGCGGACGGCTGCGGCGGCCACCTTCTCGACCTGGCGAATGCGCTCTCTGGACAAACCGAGCGCCGCCCCAATCTCTTCGAGCGTGCATTCCTTCGGGTATCCGATGCCGTGCCGCATCGCGAGGATTACCCTCTGGCGCCGTGGAAGCTCATGCAACACGGCTTCCACGACCCGTCGCCTTTCTGACTCGATTGCTACCGCCAAAGGCGTCGGTGTCGCCCGATCGGCGAGCGTATCGGCGAGAGTTCGGTTGGTGGACGCGATGGGGGCATCGATTCGCTCCAGAGGTGCGATGGCCGGTAACAACTCCCGGATCTTCTCCAAGGGAACCTTCATTGCGGCCGCGATGTCTTCCGCCTGCGCCGCACGCCCAAGTCTCTCCGAGAGCTCTCCGCGCAGCGCGATGGTTTGTCGAACCTCGGGGATTCGGTTCACGGGGATCCGGATGGTTCGAGATTTCTCAGCGAGGGCGCGACGAATCCCTTGCTGGATCCAATGGGTCGCGAAAGTAGAGAAGCGTGCCCCAACAAGAGGATCGTAGCGATCGGCGGCGCGCATCAAACCGAGGTTGCCCTCCTGGATCAGGTCGATGAAATCGAAGCCGCGTCCGCGGAACTTCTTCGCCACCCAAACCACGAGGCGCAAGTTGTGCTGAACGAGACGCCGCCGTGCGTCGTCCATGGCCGCGAGGTTTTCGGCAAGCTTCGGACTCGAGTCGGCGCTCTCACGCGCGAGCCGCTCGACCCGCGTGAGTCGGCGTCGCGTGGAAGCTGTGATCGGGCGCCGGTGGGGAGCGATAGCCTCTCGAGTCGTAACACCTCGCATGAGGCGAAGCAGCCGACGCCTGGCGGCCCAGAGCGAAAGACCGAGGCTGCGCTCCTCCTTCGCCGAGAGGAGCTTGTGCTGACCGGCGAGGCGCATGAAATATCCGAGATCACTCTGGGAGACTTCCGTGTTGTCCTCGATCGACTCGTCGGAAGCAACTTCGCTCCTGCCCAGCGGAGCCACGCGCTCTTGCACTTGGTAGGTAAATGGGGAGAGGTAGTCGAGATCGAATTTGGTGATCATAGGGCACCGCCTTTCGTGCCGGAGAGCGGGAGCGGCACCATCTCCAACATCGAGTGACGCGCATCGCGCTCCGACTGGAGAAGAAGCGAGAGCGGCACCATCTCCAACATCGAGTGACGCGCATCGCGCTCCGACTGGAGAAGAAGCGAGAGCGGCATGTTGTCGAGCAGTTTCTGGACGTGGTAGTTCACCGTGCTCCAGACCGGTCTCAATCCACAGTCTTTGTTGTGGACGCATCGGCTCTCCTCACCCGTGTAGCGTTGGCAGATCGCCGCATGGGTGAGAAAGCTTCCTAGCACACGGACCGCGTCTCCGACCGTGACGTGAGCGGGGTCGCGAAGGAGTCGAAAACCACCCTTCAGGCCTCGTACGGACTCGGCGAGGCCGGCCTTCGACAACAGATAAAGGAGCTTTTCCGCGTAGGCGATGGAAATCCCCTCGTTGGCCGCCACTTCCCGCACAGTGACGGGCCGCGGCTCGGAGTGATGACGCGCGAGCTGTAGGAGACATCGGAGACCGTATTCCTCTTGAGCTGTGATCTTCATGACTCCGAGGCTCCCTCGAGCTGATTGTGTCAAAACCTGACTTTTTTGTCAAGTATTGGATAAACATATCACAGCCGGGCTCTGCTATACTCCGCGGTCACCGTGGGGCGCCAGTTGCTCGGACTCATCACTTTAATTAAGAAGGACTTACGACTCCTGTTGCGGGACCGTACCGCGTTGCTGCTGCTACTCGCCGCCCCCATCATCGTCATCTCGACGGCGGGCTTCTCTCTCTCGACTCTCTATCGCAGCTCGAGCCATCTTTTTCTGGTCGCGAAGGAAGACCGCGGCGCCGTGGCCGGTGAGCTCGTGCAAGCGCTGATGGAAGCCCCGGAGCTCGAGGTGATGCTCGTGGACCGCGAGGCGGGTCTCGAGCTGGTCGCGGACACTCCTCGGGCAGGGGCCTTGCTCGTCATCCCGGAAGGGTTCAGCGACGCCGTCGAGGCTGGACGACCTGCCGAGCTCCTTTTGTCCATCGATCCGGTGAAACGCCTCGAAGTGCTCAAGATTCGCTCCGCTGTCGAGCGTGCGCGCGGGGGGCTCGTAGCCACCCGCGTCGCGGCCAGGATCGCCGTCGTTCAGGTGCTGACCTACGCGGGAGACGTGGACTTCGAAGCTCTGGGCGACGACTCGGTGGAGCTCGCCGGGCGCCTGCTCGACCGGACCGTAAATCTCACGGAGTCGAGCGTGTTCGACGGTCCGACGGAGTTCAACGTCTTCGACCAGAACGTTCCGGGGTTTAGCGTCACGTTCCTCATGCTGGGCATGCTCTTCGGCATCGGCCTCGGACTTCTCGATGAGCGCGAGTGGGGCATGCTGTACCGTCTCGCCGCGAGCCCGCTCGCGCCCTGGAGCGTTGTCGTCGGCAAGGTTGCCTCGAGGTTCGTGGTCGGCGTCGCCCAAATGACTCTGCTCTTCTTGTTCGGGAGAGTGGCATTCGGAATCTCGCTGGGTCCTTCGCTCCTCGCGCTCGCGCTGGTCGTCGCCGGGATTACATTCGCCTCCGCGTCGCTCGGGTTGCTCGCCTCGGCGCTTGCTCCGAGCCGCGATGCCGTCCTCCCGATGGGCACCATCGCGGTCGTAGCCATGGCGGCGATCGGGGGCTGCTGGTGGCCCATCACCATCGAGCCGATCTGGCTCCAGAAGTTGGCCCACGTGTTTCCGACGGCCTGGGCGATGGAGGCCTTCAACGATCTGATGCTTCGTCGAAGAGGCCTGGTGGACGTCATGCCGGCCGTTCTCGCCCTCGTGGGCTTCGGCAGTCTCTTCCTCGTCGCGGGCGCGCGACTGCACTGCAGGCAGGAGAGGAGCTCATGAGCACTGTTGCGCTCGCAGTGCTGACGGCACAACTTTCTGCGGGGGCCATCGTCGCGAGGGTGAAACAGGGCGAGCTCGCGATACGCGACCTGAGTGCGACCGTTCAAATGCAAATTGTCGAGGGGACGAAAACGAAGTCCCGGAAATTCCGCCTCTTCGTTCGGGACGGCGTCGACTACCGAATTCTGATTCGGCTCGACGAGCCGATGGCGATGGCGGGGACGGCTTTCCTCGTGCACGCGAAGCGCGGCAAGAGAAATCGCCATTGGGCCTACTTTCCCGACCTCGATCTCGTGCGAAGCATCCCCGGGAAGACCCAGGACGATCCGTTCCTCGGATCGGACATCACCTACGCGGATCTCGCGGGCGGAGCGCACCTAGACGATCTGCATCATCGTATCGAGGGCGAAGACGCGGTCGCTGGAGACGACTGCTTCGTGATGGAAGGCGTTCCACGCCACGAGATCGTTTACGGGAAGCTCCGGGGATGGGTTCGCAAGTCCGACTTCGTCACCGTGAAAGCCCAATTCTTCGATCAGGACGGGGATTTGATCAAGGAAGCGGTGCTCTCCGATGTAAGAGAGCTCGAAAAGGGCCTGCGTTTCGCGCATCGGACCGAAATGACGCGTGCCTCGGGTGACGGGAGGACCGTTCTGACCTTCGAGAACGTCGAAGTGAATCGGGGTCTGACTGAAGAGGATTTCACCGAGGCGGCACTCTCGAGAAAGTAAAATGCCACGATGAGAATTGCAGGCGTCGGGAAGGCGTTTCCGCAGCACTATTATCCGCAGGAGGCGCTCTCAGAAGCGCTCAAGAAACACTGGGCCAAACGCCACTTCAATCTGGAGAGGCTCGAGCAGCTTCATCGCAACGTGCTCGTGGGCGGAAGGCACCTCGCCCTGCCGCTCGAGGACTACGAGCGGCTCGACTGCTTCACGGACGCGAACGATGCCTTCATCCGTGTCGCAGTCGACGTCGGGGCACGCGCCGTCGAAGACGCGCTTCAGGTGACGGGGTTAGACGTTAAGGACGTGAACCACGTTTTCTTTGTCTCGACGACGGGGATCGCAACGCCCTCGATCGACGCGCGCATCGCGAATCGCCTGGGTTTCCGGAGCGATATCAAGCGGACACCCATCTTCGGGCTCGGATGCGTGGCTGGCGCCGTCGGAATTACACGCGCGGCCGACTACGTGCGTGCCTATCCCGACCAGGTCGCACTGCTCGTCTCCGTCGAGCTCTGCAGCCTGACGCTTCAGCGCCAGGACCTCTCCGTCCCAAATATCATCGCCACCGGGCTGTTTGGTGACGCCGGCGCGGCCGTCGTAGTCGTAGGCGAGGAGCGGGCCGCACGGGGTCCACAGATTTCCGCGAGTCGCTCCGTTTTCTATCGCGACACCGAGCGAGTGATGGGGTGGGATATCGCGGCTGAGGGTTTCAAGGTCGTGCTCTCCGCGGAGATCCCGGAGATCGTTCAGCGCGAGATCCGAGCTGACGTGGACCGGTTCCTGGCGGACCAGGATCTGGATCTGGGAGATATCGGAAGCTTCGTCTGCCATCCGGGAGGACCGAAAGTCCTGGACTCGTTTCGCAACGCTCTCGAGCTTTCGGAGGATGCGCTCGAATTGACGTGGGAGAGTCTCGGCAAAGTCGGAAACCTATCCTCGGCCTCGGTCCTCATGGTCCTCAAGGATACGATCGAGCGTCGCCCTCCCGAGCCTGGAAGCCACGGGCTTCTCATGGCGATGGGGCCGGGCTTCTGCTCCGAGTTGGTGCTTCTTTCGTGGTAGCCCCCTACCTGGCTTTTCTCTTGCTTCTCGCCGCCGAAAGAGTTTTCGAGCTCTTTTTGAGTCGTCGTCACGCGCGCTGGGCGTTCGAGCGCGGCGGCGTTGAGTATGGTCAGCGGCACTTCGGCGCCATGAAGGTCTTGCACACGGTGTTCCTGTTTTCCTGCGCGCTCGAGGTCTTCGCGCTCGAAAGGCCCTTCGTGAGAGTTCTCGCGATACCAATGTTCTCCGTAGCGATCCTCGCGCAGGCTCTTCGCTACTGGGCCATCGCAACGCTCGGCAAACGCTGGAACGTACGGGTCATCGTTGTTCCAGACCTGCCGGCGGTCGTCGATGGTCCCTATCGTTTTCTGCGTCACCCCAACTACCTCGCGGTGATCCTCGAGGGGTTCGCTGTACCACTCATCCATTCTGCTTTCTTGACGGCTATTGGCTTCAGCCTGCTGAACGCCTACCTGCTTCGAGAGCGGATCCGCTGCGAGGAGCAGGCGCTCGCCGAGCATGCTCAGTATTGGACGCGCCTCGGAGACCGTCGCCGCTTCGTGCCTTCTGCGGGCCATGGACCGTAGTCGCATTCTGGCGGGCGTCACGGGCGTCCTCGAAGAGCACCTGTCGATTCGGGATGTGACCGAATCGACGCACCTCTTCGACGATCTGCGTCTCGACTCCATCAAACAGCTAACGCTCGTCGTCGAGCTCGAGAATCGTTTTCAGTTCTGCTTCGACGAGGGCGACGAGACGAACATCGAGACCATCGGCGACGTGGTGGATGTCGTTTCGAGAAGGCTCGGCGAAGAGTGAGCGAGCCGAGAACACTTCCTGGGTGTCTGGATCGCGCGGCGCGAACGGACGAGGGAGTGCGTTTCCTCGACCGCGGGTGCGCGACGTTCTTTTCCTATCGCGACTTGGTCAAGCGTGCGCGAAGAGTCGCGGCGAGTCTTCGCGAGCTGGGTGTGAGGCCCTCGGAGCGCGTTGCCATTGTCGCTCCGACGGGCATCGATTTCTATGACGCTTTTTTGGGCGCGTCCTACGCGGGTGCGGTACCGGCGCCGCTTCCGCCACCCCCACGCTTCGGCGCGAAGCGTGACTGGGAAGTCACGACATCTCATCGCCTCCGCGCGGCGGACGTCCGACTGGTGCTCGCAGGCCGTGCTTCGCGATACGCGCAGGCGTTGGAGCGGGCCGCTCCAGAGCACCGCTGCCATCGAATCGACGATCTTCCGGCAGGATCGCCGGAAACGATCGAGGTAGACGAAGATGCCCTCGCGCTGGTTCAGTTTTCTTCGGGTACGACCTGCTCTCCTAAACCCGTCGCGCTCACTCACCGCCAGGTTCTCGCGAACGTGCGACGGATCCTGGGCGTTTTTCTCGAGGCCTATCCCGAGCACACCGGTGTCCGCCACGCTGGTGTGTCCTGGCTTCCGCTGTATCACGACATGGGGCTGGTGGGTGCGATGCTCGCCGCCCTTGTCCGTCCAGGGCCGTTGGTGCTCATGACGCCGGATACCTTTGTTGCCAGGCCCGAGCTATGGCTTCGCGCGATCTCCGACTATCGCGCGACGGTCAGTGCGTCGCCCAATTTCGGTTACGAGCACGTTCTCTCGAACGTCCGCGACGAGGATCTCGAAGGCCTTGATCTCTCGAGCTGGCGGCTCGCGCTCGATGGAGCCGAGCTCGTGACCTCCGCGACCCTGCGACGTTTCTACGAACGCTTTCGCGCATTCGGTCTGCGTAAAGAGGCTCTGACGCCCGTCTACGGCCTCGCAGAGGCCTCGCTCGCGGTGACCTTCTCAGATCCGCTTCGCCCCTTCTCCGCGGGCTCGTTTGATCGGGAAGCTCTGTTCGAACGTGGGATGGCGGTGTCGGCGCCGGACGGGCACGAAGTTGTGAGCTGCGGCGCCCCGCTTCGGGATTTCACGATCCGAATTATGGATGATCAGCACGTTCCGCTAGACGAGGGCCGGGTCGGGCACGTTCTCGTTCGTGGACCCTCCATCATGAGCGGCTATCTTGATCAGCCGGAAGCGACTCGGAGCGTGCTCGTGGACGGATGGCTCGATACAGGTGATCGTGGCTTTGTCCTGAAGGGCGAGCTGTACCTCTGCGGGCGATACAAGGACACCATCGTCGTGAACGGAAGAAACCACGCTCCCGAGGTCTTCGAGCGGGCGATCGACGGTGTGGAGGGCGTTCGGCCGGGGTGCGTCGCGGCCGTGACGCTCGTGAACGACGAGGGTGAGCGCCTCGCGATGCTCGCTGAGCTTAAGGCTCCGGCGAGTGAATCGGAGCAGTTGTCCATCGCCGATGTCGTTCGCTCGCGCGTCGCCTTGGAGACCGGTCTCGTTCCCGAGAGAGTCCTCCTGCTTCGAGCGGGCGAGCTACCGCGGACTTCGAGCGGCAAGGTCCGGCGGGCCGAGGCCGCGCGGCGGTGGCTCGGGCAAGAGAATACGCTCTAGCCACAGGGTACTGGCATTAGCGAGGGTGGTGGTCGGCAGTCGACCGGATCGTGAGGTCGCACTATGATGGTTTCTATGCGAGCTCAACTTGCCGATGCCCGAAGCCTCGTCGTGAAGATCGGGACGTCGTCGCTTCTCGACGAGCGCGGCATGCTCGACTTACCCGTGATCGCGAGGCAGCTTCGTGACCTCGCGGCCCTCCACCGGAACGGCATGAGGGTGGTTGTCGTGTCCTCGGGTGCGGTCGGCGCGGGTGCGGTGCGTCTCGGCTTCGAGAAACGGCCGACCACGATTCCCGAGCTCCAAGCGACAGCGGCCGTGGGACAGTCAGTCCTCATGAATACCTACAACACCCTGCTCGTTCAGGAGGGCTACGCGGTAGCTCAGCTTCTCCTCACCCACGAAGACTTCAAAAACCGTCATCGCTACCTCAACATGCGAAACACTCTCGCGGCGCTCCACGATAAAGCCATCCTGCCGGTCATCAACGAGAACGATACCGTCGCGACCGAGGAGATCCGATTCGGCGACAACGACATGCTGGCCGCGCTCGTCGCGGGCCTCCTCGATGCCGACCTCACCATCCTGTTGTCTGACGTGGATGGATTCTTCCTGGACGGAGAGCTCATCGACGAGGTCGATTCCATCACCGATGCGATCGAGGCCGCCGCCGGGCCCGGCTCGGGAGCAGGACGCGGGGGCATGATCACCAAGCTCGATGCAGCGGCTCGCATTACTCGCCACGGCGGCCATGTCGTGATCGCGAACGGCAAGCGGCACGGTGTCGTGGATATCCTCCGAGGAGACGCCGTCGGGACGCTCTTCCGAGCGCGTGGAGACCTGGATTCTCGTGAGCGCTGGGTCCACGGGCTCGTCGAGGCGGGAAAGCTTTCTATCGACGCGGGAGGCGAGCGCGCGATTCGAGATCAGGGCCGAAGCCTTCTTCCAGTGGGGATCACCGCCTGCGAGGGAACCTTCGAGAACGGGGACGCGGTGCTCGTGGTCGGGCCGAGCGGCCCCGTCGCGAAAGGGCTCGTCAACTATCGCGCGAGCGAGGTGCGGAGCATCCTCGGCAAGAGAACGGGGGAGATCGCCGCCGTTCTCGGCAAAAAGGAGTTTGACGAAGTCATTCACCGGGATAACCTGGTGCTCCTGCGATGAGAGAGTTGGCAGAAAGGGCCCGGCGCGCCGCGCGTGAGCTGCGAAAGCGGACGCGGGCAGAGAAGGATGAGATGCTACGCGAAATGGCGGAGCGTCTCCGCTCTCATCGCGAAGACATCGAAGCCGCCAACGAGCGAGACCGCGACGCCAACCTAGAACCAGCCAAGAAGGACCGGCTTCGCGTCGACGTCGAGGCGATCGCGAAGAGCCTTCGGTCGGTCGCGGAGCTTCCCGACCCGGTCGGGCGCGTCGAGGAGCGAGCTGCGCAAGGGGACTTCGCGCTGTCCCGGGTGCGCGTCGCCATCGGCGTCATTCTCATGATCTTCGAATCCCGCCCCAACGTGATACCCGAGGCCGGCGGGCTCTGTCTCAAGTCGGGGAACGCCGCACTCCTGAAGGGCGGCTCCGAGGCGCTCCGAACGAACGAAGCCATGATGCGTGCCATGGAAGGGGCCTATCCGCCCGGCACGATCCAACTCGTCGGCGGGGGGCACGAGGACATCTCTGCCCTCCTCGAGATGGATGACGTCATCGATCTCGTCATTCCCCGAGGCGGTGAAGGTCTTATCCGAGCGGTCACCGAACAGTCCAAGATCCCCGTGCTCAAACACTATCGCGGGAACTGCCACGTCTATGTGGATGCCACCGCGGATCTCGACATGGCATTCAGGATACTCGAGAACGCCAAGTGTCAGCGTCCCGCGACTTGCAACGCCGCCGAGAAGGTCGTCGTCCACGCGGCGGTCGCAGGGCGATTCGTCCCCCGTCTCGCCGAGCTCGGCGTGGCGCTCCGAGGTGACGAGCGTGCCCGCGCCTTGCTCGAGATGACGCCTGCCACGGACACGGACTGGTACGAAGAGTACCTCGACAGGATTCTGGGCGTGAAGATCGTCGAGAGCCTCGACGAAGCCATCGAGCACGTCGAGCGCTATGGGTCGCACCATACCGACGCCATCGTGACCACCGACGCCGCCGCGGCGCGCCGTTTCCTCGACGAGGTCGACTCCGCCACCGTGCTATGGAACGCCTCGACGCGCCTCGCCGATGGCGGGGTCTTTGGGCTCGGTGCCGAAGTGGGCATCTCGACGGACAAGCTCCACGCGCGCGGTCCGATGGGCCTCGAAGAGCTCACTACCTACAAGTGGGTTGTCGAGGGGAAGGGCACTCTCCGGGACTAGTCGTTCCCGACGCAGATCAGTTGGTCGTCGCTTCTGAGGAAGATCTGCCCGTTCGAGGCAACGGGCGACGCCAGAAACCGCGCGGGTATCGTATTGCGAGCCAGAATATCCATCTCTCTCGACGCCCGGACAACGATCATCTCGCCGGTCTCGCTCAGGAAATAGACCTTCCCGTCTCCGGCGATGGGAGCCGCCGTAAACACACCGCCGGTGCGTCCCTGAAACAGCCGCTCTCCCGTCTCGGCATCGGAGGCCTGGAGGACTCCGGCGTCTCTCGCAAGGTGGACGACACCGTCGTAGTGGACGACTGAGGAAACATAGGGCGCGCCGGTGGGCACGCACCACAGGAGGTGCTCGGGTCCCGCGACGACCGTGGGAGTGCTATAGGAGTGCAGTCCCTGGCCGCGGTCCGCCTTCCAATGCTCCTCGCCGGTACGCTTGTCCAGCGCGAGAAGGTAGGAGGTGGGCTCGTGGTCGCAAAGAAGAATCAACGAGTCCTTGTAGACGGTCGGAGAGCTGGAATGCCCCCAGTTGATCTGGTAGGGGCCGTAGTCTCGTCCCAGGTTTTTTTGCCAGACGAGCTTTCCATCGAGACCGAGCGCGGCGATCTGTCCGGTCCCGAACCAGGCGTAGACACGCTCCCCATCCGTGACCGGGCTCGGGTTGGCGAGATTGATCTTGCGATGGACGGATGGCAGCTCTCCGCTCGCGGGATCGGCCGGAATCCGATGCTGCCACAGGCGCCGTCCGTCGGATGGTTGCCTTCACGGACTCTGCCCCTTCCCGCTTGCGAGGTCACGAAGATGCGGTCGCCGAAGACGATGGGAGTCGATAGGCCGAGCCCACCGAGACGTGCCATCCAGGCGACGTTCTCGTCTTCGCTCCACGAGAGGGGAAGACCGCTCTCGGAGCTCACGCCGTTGCCGTGACGACCGCGCCACGTCGGCCAGTTCGCCGCGACGACGGACGTAACGGGGCACAACAGCAGTAAGACAGAAACTACGAAACTCCGTATTGATCCCCTTCCGGGTTTGGTTTTGACCATTGTAACGTGGGGGGGTGGGACCGCCTATTAGACCGCAACCAAAGAAATTCGTTCATGGTCCGTCAAGACAACCCTCACCCAGGCCCTCTCCCAAACGGGAGAGGGAGTAGCGGTGGTACCAACTTCGCTGGTACAGCCTACTAGTGGGTCACGCTGGGAAGCTCGACGGTGACGATCGTGCCGCGGCCGAGAGCGCTTTCGATGTCGATCGTGCCTCCGTGCTCTTCGAAGATCTTTCTGGAAACCGAAAGCCCGAGTCCGCTTCGATTCGGTTTGGTCGAGAAGAACGGCTCGAGAATGTGAGGCATGTCTTCCGGAGAAATGCCCTCGCCCTCGTCCCGTATCGTCAGTCGAAGTCTTCGCCCGCAAGCGCTCGCCGAGGACTCGAGCGCAATCGAGACCAACCTTCCACCAGAACGGCACGCCTCGACGGCGTTACGGCCGAGATTCAAGATTGCCTGGTGGAGAGATACCTCGTTCCCTGTAACGTCGGTGCTCGCCGGGTCCAAGTCCTGCCCGACCTCGAGCTCGGCATGCTCCACTCGAAGCCATATCGCGATCTCTTCGACGATCGCCGTCACGCGAACGGTTTCCCGCCTCTGCCCGGTTGGAGCCAGACGAGAGTCGACTCTCTGGGAGATCGCGCGCGCACGTTCGGCTGCGCGACGGGCCTGCTCTAGGTAACGAGCTGAGGAGCTCCGTGGCTGGAGCCGACCTTCGGCGAGCTCGGTATACGTAAGGATCGGCGCGAGAAGGTTATTGATGCCGTGCAGTAGTCCCAACGAGCTCGCCGCCAGCGCCTCGCGGCGATTGCGACGGACGATGTCCGACGTCAGTGCAGGTTCGTCTTGGATGAGCTCGGCGACGACGGTGAAACGGGGGAGGCGTCGATCGACGCGTCTTACCCCATCGGCAGGGTGGTCCCGGTGTGCGATCAGATGCTGGCGCGAAGCCAAGAGCCGGCCACTCGCTGTGCGAAACATCGTTTCGCCGCTCCAAACGCCTTCACGGAGCGCTGTCGGGAGCGCCTCTCTGTGGATGCGCTCACTCTCTGGCTCACCGTAGAGGTCGGAAAGGAGCCAATCTCTCACGATTGGCGCCTCGTCGGCTCCGAGAAGGCGCCGGCCGGCTTCGTTGAGGAAAAGAAGTCGCCCGTCCGAATCGAAGGTGGCGACGATTGCACGGATGGTCTCGACGATATCGATTACAATGCTCTGCCACGGGCTCGAGCCCTTTAGATCTTCATTTGAGCGCATCAGCGAGACTAGGCTCTTCAACCGTATCGAAACTGCGTGGAGACGAAAAGGTGGCCCGCGGCCGTTCTTCCCAGTTGCCGCGTCCCAGATGCCGCTACGATCCGCGGGCCAAGGGTATCTTCGCGCGGTTCGCGCCGCCTGGGGAGTAACTTGCCGTTGCGTAACCGTTACGGACGCCGGTAAAGTGTTGTCGAAACGAGCATTCGGGACCGAGTCGATTATGGACGAACCTTCTGAAACAGTGACGGGCGGCGAGGCGGGGGCCCCCACATCGCAGCGAGCCGTGCGTGACGAGCTCGAGACGCTGCTTGCGAGTCGGACTCTCTCGCAATCGGAGAGCTTGAAAAGGTTTCTCCGCCACGTCGTCGAAGCTGAGCTCGAGGGGCGCGGCGATGAGCTCAAGGAATTTGTTTTGGGCTCCGAAGTGTTTGGCCGTGGCGTCGACTACGACCCCCGCATCGATCCCATTGTCCGGGTGCAAGCGACGCGGCTCCGGGGAAAACTTGCCGAGTACTACCAGGACGAGGGTTCGGAGGCTCCAGTGGCGATCGAGCTGCCAAAGGGAAGCTACGTCCCTCGATTCCGAGAGCGTAGTTCCGGCGCCGACGAGAAGAAGGTCGCGGAAATGAGCCGACCGGGTTCGAAGTCGAGATCGGCGACTTCGCGGCTTGTCTGGGCTCTAGGCGCAGCAGCGTTGCTGATTGCACTCGTCGGGCTCTGGAGGTTTCACGGCTCTGATTCTGCGAGCCATGTCGAGGTCCGATCGCTTGCCGTTCTACCCTTCGTGGACATGAGCCCCGAGGGCGACCATCAGTTCTACGGGGATGGCCTTGCGGACGAGATCACGACCACGCTCGCGAGTCTCGGGGGGGTCGAGGTCGCTCCGCGAACCTCCACTTTTC
The DNA here is from genome assembly GCA_965247365.1 of Candidatus Marinacidobacterales bacterium. GTDB lineage: Bacteria > Acidobacteriota > Vicinamibacteria > Marinacidobacterales > SMYC01 > CBDFHB01. The sequence goes on along the minus strand of CBDFHB010000002.1, from coordinate 3,783,609 downwards.
GGTTCCGAGAATCGAGTGAGGATTCGAAGGCCATCGGAAGCGAGCTCTCTGTCGACGCCGTGCTCCAGGGAAGCGTGCGGCGATTCGACGATCGGTTGCGGGTTTCCGTTCAGCTCATCCGCGTCGATGACGGAAAGCAGATTTGGTCCGAGAACTACGATCGCGCCGACGTCGACGCCTTCGCGGTCCATGACGAGATTGCCGGAAGCGTTTCCCGTGCCGTGCGTGGCAGCCTGGTCGAAGCGGTTTCTCGACCGGCGGACTACGTTCCCGCCGGTGGAGCTTACGAGGACTACCTGAGAGGTCGCTTCGAGCGCGAGCGCAATACACCCGCCGCCCTCGAGCGCAGCATTACGCTCTTCGAAGGCGCGCTCGACAAGGATCCTGACTACGCTCCCGCTTACGCAGGCCTCGTTCAGGCCTACGCGTCGAGCTCATTGTGGGGCCTGAGCCCGCCGGGGCAAACCCGCGTGGCGGCACGTGAAGCGGCGGAGCACGCCGTCGCTCTCGACTCAGATCATCCCGAGGCCTTCGCAGCGGCCGCGGCCTACGAGCTCCTATACGAGTGGAACGTCGGTGAAGCGGAGTCGATTCTCGACCGTGGGCTCAGGCGTAGTCCCGAGAGCGTCGAGCTCCTCTTGATGCGAGCTCTGGCGCATGCGTCTCGCGGACGACTCGCTGCGGCGCGTGGAGACATCGACCAGGCCGTGAGCCACTCGCCGAATCATCCCCTCGCGCATCACTTGCGTGCCTCGATGGACTTTCACTCGGGAGCCTACGTCCAAGCCACGGAGGAATGCCGGTCGCTGCTGGAATGGGCGCCGGACTACCCTCTGAGCTGGCTGCTGCTCTCACGTAGCCAGGCGCGCCTCGGCAGGTTCGGCGAAGCCAGCGACGCGCTCGACACCTTTGAACGACTCGCCGGGGAGGGCGCGCTCGTACTCTCGCACCGCACGGTTCTCCGAGCGCTCGAGAACCGCATGGACGACGCCCGTGCGCTCCTGCCACAGATCGATGCCCTTGGCCGTGACAGCTACGTGCCGCCGATCTTGAGGGCCAGGGCTCGTGCCTCTCTCGGTGAAACCGAGCTTGCGCTCGGCGATATCGAGCGCGCCTACGAGGAGCGCTCGCTTTCCTTGCTATGGCTCTCCGTTGACCCGGATTTCGCATCGCTCGGCGACGAGCCACGCTTCCGGGCGATTGCGGGCCGTTTTACCGTCGACTGAGGGGCGATAGATCGTCTTGCCCAACCCAAAATTCATGGAGGTAGCCCTGAAGGAGGCCTACCTGGGACTCGAGAGGGGCGACGGCGGTCCCTTTGGCGCCTGTATCGTGCGCGGCGGCAAAGTGATCGCGAAGGGACACAACGAAGTTCTGAAAACGTCCGACCCGACTCGCCACGCGGAGGTCTGCGCGATCCAGCGCGCCTCTCGGAAGATTGGCAGTCCCCACTTCGCGCGCTGCGATATCTATTCGACGACCGAGCCTTGCGTCATGTGTTTCGCGGCGATCAACTGGGCCCAGATCCGGCAGGTCTATTTCGGGACCAGTCTTCGCGAAATCCGGCGACTCGGATTCAACGAGCTCGTCATTTCCAATCGGCGCCTCAAGAGTCTCGGGGGCGGCCGAATCGAGATCGTTCCTCGATTCATGAAGACAGAGTGCCAGGAGCTTCTCGATTTCTGGCGCCGGCTTCCCGGCAAGAAGACGTACTAGCATCGTGCTACATTAGGCAGATGGGCGATTCGCAAACGTCATGAACTTGAAAAATCACCCCTACGCTAGCTTCATCCACGAAGTGTCGAAACCTGCCCGCTACATGGGTGGAGAGCACTTCTCTGTCTCCAAGGACTGGGACGAGCTCGCGGCCACCATGGTCCTCGCCTTTCCCGAGGTCTATGACATCGGGATGAGCCATCAGGGTACCAAGATCCTCTACTCCGTCATTAATAAGGAACCGGATCTCTGCCTCGAGAGGGCTTTTTGTCCGTGGTTCGACATGGAGAAGAAGCTGCGAGAAGAGACGCTGACGCTCGTGAGCCTCGAGACCCATCGCCCCCTGGCGGACTTCGACATCGTTGGCTTCTCCCTTCAGTACGAGCTCACGTTCACGAATATTCTGACCATGCTGGAGCTTGGGGGAGTCCCACTCCACAACCGGGAGCGCTCTCTCGACGACCCCCTCGTGGTCGCCGGTGGGCCCGTCGCGACGCAGCCGGAGCCCATGGCGAACTTCATTGACGTGTTTCTCATCGGGGACGGGGAGGAGCGGCTTCCGAGACTCATGCGTCACTACACGGCCCTCAAGCGCGAGGAGCAGATCGATCGCACGCAGATCCTCGTCGAGCTCGCCAAAGAGGGCGGAGTCTATTGTCCCGAGCTCTACGAACGAGACCTCTGTCCCCGCTCGGGGCTAGTTCACGTTGCGAGGCCGCGCTACGAGGGCGTGCCGGAGCGCGTCGAACGCGCCTACCTCGACGACATCAATCGTTATCCTTATCCCGACGACTCGCCCGTTCCGGTGGCGGAAGCGATCTTCGACCGAATGGCCATCGAGATCGCCCGCGGCTGCACCGAAGGATGTCGTTTTTGTCAGGCGGGGATGATTTACCGGCCGGTTCGCGAGCGTGATCCCGAGCAGATCGTCGATACACTTGTCTCGGCTCTGGAGAAGGGCGGCTACGATGAAGGCGCGCTTACTTCGCTTTCGACGGCCGACTATTCCTGTATCTCGCCCCTGGTGAAGCGGGTGATGGAGCGCTTGCGTCCCAAGAAGATCGCACTCGGGATCTCGAGTCTGAGGGCCTACGGACTGGACGAGGACCTGCTCGACGATATCGCGAGCGTCAAGGCGACAGGGCTCACTTTCGCTCCGGAAGCCGGCACGCAGAGGATGCGCGACGTCGTCAACAAGAACATCACCGAAGACGACATTTTTACGACTTGCCACCGCGTCTTCTCGCGCGGCTGGAGCAAGATCAAGCTCTACTTCATGATCGGCCTGCCTACGGAAGAAGACGCGGACGTCATGGGCATCGCCAAGATGGGGAGCGAGGCGCGGGAGATCGGGCGCGAGTACCAAAAGAAGAAAGTCAGTGTTACGGTCTCGGTCTCGAGTCACATTCCCAAGCCGCACACGCCCTTTCAGTGGTGTGCACAGGATTCCATGGAGGAGATCGAGCGCAAGCAATTCATCCTGCGTGCCGAGGCGAAGCGAAGTGGATTCAAACTGCGCACGCACGATCAGAGGGTCAGCCACCTCGAAGGTCTGATTGCACGTGGTGACGTGCGGACCGGCGAGTGGATCGAGCGAGCCTGGCGAGAGGGTGCTCGCTTCGATGCATGGGACGAGCATCTTCGTTGGGATGTCTGGCTCGAGACACTGGAGTCTTGGGAGCGGGAACTCGGCGTTTCTCGTGACACCTTCCTCGGGACCATCCCAATCGACGGTCGGCTGCCCTGGGATCACATCGACGTGGGGCTTGCGGACGGTTTTCTCGCCAGGGAGTACAGGCGCGCGCTGAAGGGACGTTTCTCGCCGCCTTGCGGCAAACCCGTCGAAGCCAAGGTCCATCACACGAACCTCGAAGACGCGCATGCCGACGAGCGGAAGCTCGTGTGCTATCACTGCGGCGTGGCGTGCGACATGACCGAGATGCGCGAAGAGCGGATCTTCTTTCTGGACAAGATGGGCGCCAAGGAGCCACCGAAACCGCAAATCGGACCAAACCGCAACCTGAACGCTCGTGAGCGCGTTCAGCGGGGTCTGGCGCCACACGACTTCGAGCAGGGAAAGCCGCATCGGTACCGTCTTCGCTACAGCAAAACCGGCCCCATGAGTCTTCGCGGTCACCTGGATATGATTCGCGTTCTTCCTCGAGTGTTTCGGCGGGCGGGACTCGCGCTGTACTACACGGAGGGCTTTTCCCCGAGACCGCAGCTTACCTTCGGCCCCGCTTTGGCGCTCGGCATGCATTCTCTCGCGGAGCTCGTCGATTTCTTCTTGACGCAAGACGTCGAGGAGGGTCGACTATTCGATGCGCTTTCGCGGGCGAGCGAAGAAGGGCTCGACTTCGTCGAGGTCCGCTCCCTGCCCGAGTCCGAGCCAGGTCTTACGAAGCGTATCGATGCGATCGAGTACCAGGTCTCGCTGCCGGAAGACCGAGGTGGGGCCTACCGGGGGAGGCTCGAGAGGTTCGAAGCTTCGGACGAGTGCCTCGTCACCGTGACGCGCAAGCACAAGAGTCGAACCTTGGACGCAAAACACATCGTCCTGACCGCCGAGCTTGACTCTCCCAACCGGCTCACGCTGCGCGTGACGGAGTCGAGCGGCACGGCCTCTCTCCGCCCAGCCGAGCTCGTGAAGACGATCCTGGGTCTCGATCTGCCGCCTCAGGCGTTTCTCAGGACTCTCGTTCTGTCCAAAGACGGTCGGGATCCGATGGAGCTCACGAGCTCGCGTAGCGCCGATCTTCTCGTCACGAGCTCTCTGTAGCGAAAGGCTCGAGACCTCTCTTAGGGCACGCCGAGGTCGCGCGTTTGTTCACCGCTCCCGATCAAGTCGTAATCAAGTTGCTCGATCACGATCCCGTCAGCCGCGGGCGGGCGGAGCTCGGTAAAGGTGAACGTCATCTCCTCGACGTCGATCGTCACCTCACCTTCGGGGGGCATCTGGATCTCCCTCTCCTGAACGTCGAGCGCGGTCTGCACTGTGACGACGAGGGTGGCAAAGCCCGCCGCGACGCACTCGACATCCGCGGGGCAGCGGAAGTCACTGGTGACGAGGTTGAAACGCACTAGCGGGACCGCGGTCTGGGTGACGATACCCACCGTGTCTCCGACCCGCAAACCGAACAGCTCACCCTCATTGACGAAGTAATCGGCGTCTGGAGTGCTCGCGGTGTTGCTCGGGGCGCATGCCACGAGAAGAGCGACGTAGGTGATGAGGATTCCGGTTGACTTGATCGGCACGTCCTTCTCCTTTGTACCGATGCTAGTACGAATCGGAAGGGTTGGCAAACTAACTTGGTGTGAGAGAATTCTGGCACACGGGTTGCCACCATGACCGAATAGCAGCTCGGAACTCTTCCGATCTGGTGAAAACTGTTCCGCTCTGGAACGATTCGATTCAGAGTGGAACAGATCAGAGCTGGGGGGATAGCGGTTCACTCGATTATGACGAGTCAAGGGTCACGGAAAGGGTCGAAGGCGGTGCGCCGGCACCCGCGCCGTTTTTGGCCTTTTTAGTGAAATGTGCCGGGGGGTTCAACTTGGGAGCGACGCCATGAACCCCCGGCACACCTTGCCGAGCTTGCCCTGTGATTTATTCATTCCAGGGCATTAAGCAGAAGGGCGGCATCCTCCGAGAGGATGAGAGACGGAACGCTCGGAGGGTGTCGTCCTTTATCACGCTGCGCGCAAGTCTTGCCGGCCCGACTCCGCACCAAGCGAGACTAACCCAGCTCGGGATTGTCCGCAACGCCCAACTGGACTTGCAGACGCCGCCCTAATCACGCCGTCGGCCCGACGGGTCTAGCGGTTCCCGATTCTGTTCGAGCGCGGGCGCCCCGTTCACGAGGGCGCCGCTGACGTAGAATAGCTCCCGCGGAAACGCCGCCCGCGACGGGCGGCGCACTGACCACCCCGGGAGGTTTGGAGTGTCCATGAACAAGCTCGTCGGCGTATTCGGCTGGTTCGTCTTTCTCGCCCTTTCGACGGAGGCCGCGGATAGAGCGGAGGAGCTCCGGGACGCGGCCATGGCTCAAGCGGCCGAGAACGAGAAGCTCACGCAGGTGATGGTCGACAAGATATTCAGTTTCGGAGAGCTGGGTTTCCAGGAGGTCGAGACGTCGAACTATCTCGTGAAGATCCTTCGGGAGAACGGCTTCGAGGTCGAGGAGGCTATTGCTGGCATTCCGACGGCCTGGATGGCGAGCTTTGGATCGGGCAAGCCCGTCATCGCGTTCGGGAGCGATATCGACGGTATTCCCAAGGCGTCGCAGAAACCGGGCGTCGCCTACCACGATCCACTCGTCGAAGGCGCACCGGGCCACGGTGAGGGGCACAACTCGGGACAGGCGGTCAATGTGACGGCCGCTATCGTCGTCAAGCGCATCATGGAGCGCGAGGGACTCGAGGGAACTTTGAAACTCTGGCCGGGCGTGGCGGAGGAGCTGCTCGGGACCAAGGCATGGTTCGTGCGCGATGGATACTTCCGGGACGTCGACGTCTGCCTCTTCACGCACGTGTCGAACGACTTTGCAGTGCGTTGGGGACAAGGTGGTGGAAGCGGCCTCATTTCCGTCGAATATACCTTCCAGGGGGAGTCGGCCCATTCGGCCGGCGCGCCCTGGCGCGGGCGCAGCGCCCTCGACGCCGTCGAGCTGATGAACATGGCCATCAACATGCGACGTGAGCATTTGAGGCTTCCCCAACGGATCCACTACGTGATCACAAACGGCGGCGATCAGCCGAACGTCGTGCCCTCCGTCGCTTCCGTCTGGTATTTCTTCCGCGAGCTCGATCAGGAGCACATGGCGAGGCTCTTCGAGATTGGGAACACAACCGCTGCGGCGGCGGCCGCGATGACGGATACCGAAGTGAGCTGGCGGATACTTGGTCACGCCTACCCGCGCCATTTCAACAAGGTCGTCGCGGAGACGGTGTGGAAGAACATCGAGAGGGTGGGTCTGCCCGAGTGGAGCGGCGCGGACATGCGCCTGGCCCACGCGCTTCAACGAGAGCTCGGCGTCGAGGAGGAAGGCTTGAAGACGGAACTGGGAGAGCTCGGCGGACCGGCGGAAGAGCCGAGGCTCGGAGGTGGATCGGACGACATTGGTGACATCTCGTGGACGGTTCCGACCGTTACGCTGCGATTCCCCGCGAACATTCCGGGCGGCCCTGGGCACCATTGGGCGAACGCGGTGGCAATGGCGACCCCGATCGCGCACAAAGGAGCGACGGCCGGCGCGAAAGTCATGGCGATGACTGCGCTCGACCTCTTCCTGGACCCGACGCTCGTCGATAAAGCCTGGGATTACTTCCGGGACGTTCAGACGAAGGGCCACCAGTACGAAGCCTTTATCACCGAGAACGACGCGCCCGCGATTCACTTGAACGAGGAGCGCATGAACTCCTTCCGTGAAGCCATGCGCCCGTACTACTACGACGAGGCGAAGTACGGAACCTATTTGGAGCAGCTCGGTATCGACTACCCTACCCTCCGCGAGTCGAACGCGACCGAAGAGAGGTAATCCCTTCGACTTGGCCCCGCTGCCATCACCGAGGTTGGTTGAATTACTTCAGTTGAATGGCAGGGTCGCCGAGGAGGTTGTAGATTTTCGGGATTAGCGGATTCCCGCGCTTGTCGCGATAGGTGGCGAAGGATTCGAGAACGGCGTCTCCCAGCGTGGCGCTGTCGTTGCGGAAGACGGACTCGAAGAACGCGCTTCCGAGCACCCGGGCCTCGACGTTCAGAGACAGCCCCGAAGGCGCCCAGACTGCCGCGGCGCCTCCGTTGGGCTCCACGACCAAGGCTTCTCCCAGCGACTGGAACCCGGCGAGCTCGAATCGATTGATGCTGCAGGAAAAGCCCGTCACGACGAAGAGCCGCTCACCGTTTGCGAGCTGGGCCACGTCATTCGTTTGGAGGAGCGCCTCGTCGGCCAGCCGGTCGAGCCCTCCATGTCCGACGTAGTTGAGCCAGGACACTCCCTTCGCGAGGAGCGTCATGAGGCGAGCGCGCGCGTCAGCCGCGCTTTGCTCCGTCAAGTAGATTCGCTCCGCGTCGGCCCCCTTCGGAATGTCGGCTGCCATCGCCTCGCTATCCCAATCGAATCGGGCCGAGGTCCACGGGTCGTCGTCCGCGACGAGTAAAAGGCCGTCGTTTATCATCGAGGCCCCGGAAAGCTCGTAGGCGGCGAGTTTTTTGACGTAGGCCTCGAGCGCCGAGCTCGTCGCCACGGGAACTCGTCCAACCGCGACGTCCGGCCAGCCGTCCTGGTCCAGGTCCCCCAGGCTGGAATCCGATGCGTAGAGCCCGTCTGGGGTCGTCACCATGAGGGGCGGCATCAGATTGTCTCCGGTGCCGAGGAGGTTCTTGTAGTCATAGTTGCCGGAGCCGGCGAGCACGACGAACCGGGGTGGCTTGGTCCAATTTCGGTGGGCGTAGCTCAGAAACTCACGAATCGCATGAGGCGTCCAGATGCCGTCGCGGAACTCGTCCATGACGTCTTCCAGAAGAACGACCATCGTGTCGAGCCCTCGGTCGTTCCGCAGTTTCGCCAGCGCTTCGGCTCCGGGAAGCAAGGCTTCAGGGGTGATGACGACGTAGTCCGCGGCATTGGAAGGGGCCTTGAGCTTCGAGGGGCTATCGCGCCAAGCCACCGCCTCGCGGATACTTTTCGAGGTCAGCACCGCGTAAGTCCCTCCGGCCTCGACCGCGAGCGTCACCGCGTAGCCATCGGGATCCGGAGCGACGCGGCCTTTGACTCTTCGAGGTCGAGACGGGTTCGTGATCTCGAGGACGGTCACCTCTGATTCCGAGAGGCCCCTCACGGTGACCTCACCCTTCATTTCCGCTCGGAAGACGAAGGGGACCTCGCTCGCTCGAAAGGTACGCTGATATTCGAGACCGAATCCGTCTACGTAGAAGATGCTGAACGGGGCGCCGGAGTCGAGAACGCCCTCGACTTCGACCGTATTGTCGCCCTCGCGAAGCAGTGCCTGTCCGAACGTCGCTTCGAGAGCGAAGCCGCCGATACCTCCCCAACGACCTTCGCCCACCAGTACGCCGTTGACGTAAATTTTCGCGTGATGATCCTCCCGCGTGCCGCCGCTCGTCTCGGTCGCGCTGAAGAGCCTCACCGCCAGCCGCGCTCGGGCATCGACCTTCGCGAGTCCTTCGACGGGTATCGTAAAGGCGGATCGTCCGAAGGTTTTGTGGCCGCTCGAAACGTACGTCCAGTACCAGTAGTCCGATTCCGGCTCGGACGATACTAGCGTCGCTGCGAAGCGGTCTTGCTCGTATTGGACCCTGTCCGTGAAGTGGTCGAAGGTAGTCGGCGAGGTCGAGGTTCTGAAAGCGCGTGACGACGGCATCTCGAGGCCTCGTCCCGCTTCGAGCCAGTAGACGTTCTCTTTCGTGTAGATGCTGTCCACCGCCTCGCCCCAGAATAGCAGCCTGCCCGAGTCGCTCGTCCAGGCAACGGGTCGGCCACGGTGATGCAGGCGAAAGAGACCCTTCTCGAGTAGCTGGGCGACCCTCGGAGCTGGCATTGCGAGCAGGACAGCCAGCTCGCCCGAAGTCACGGAGTAGAGCCCCTCGTCTTCCACAACGAGCTTGACCTTGCGGCGGCCGAGCGCACGACCCCGACCTCGGTCTGAGCCTCCGCGCCGACGCCGACCTGCACGCGCCGACGCGGCGCGCTCAAGGTCCCTCGGTTTCAGTGCGTGGGCGACGGACTCCTCGCGCTGGCCGATGCGGCGGCCAGGACGGGGGGCAGCCGCGGCTTCGTCGTCGGTCGAAACCTCGTAGGGTCCATGGAACAGGGGTCTAGTTCCTTCCTGCGCCGCTTCCGCCTCCATGAGCACGTAGGTGAGCTCGCGACCCTGCGCGCCGGGATCGATGACACGATAGACGCCGCCCTGAGGCGAATCCAGAAGCCCGGGTACGAGCTCCTTCGTTACCTGCACGTAGCGATCACCTTGCCTAGACAGTCGATAGAGGTGAAACCCGAGAGTCCCGTTCTCGGAGCTCGTTTCCCACTCGACGACGACGCCTCCGCGCTCTCTAAAGACGCGGAACGAAGAGATGAAGGCCCGAGTCGCGATGATCTGACAAGTGGTGTTGGTCACCGTGCTCCAGTCGCTCGGCTGGTTGGTATCGAAGCCGTCCGAGGTCCGGGCCATGGAGGACGCCAGTGGGATTCCGACGCTGCTCGCGAAGGCGTCGTCCTGCCAGATGGCGCGGAGAACGGCCGGCGAATCGTCGCTGAGGAAGTCAAGTGAAGGACTCAGGGTCGAGCTCCAGCCGAAGTAGTCGACGGCGACGGCCCCCGAGTCGAAGAGCGTGATCTGATCCGCGGGATCGGCAGTCGCCGGATCGGAGAACCGATCGGATGGAAACGTGCCGCCTGCCACCGTGAATAGGTAGTAGGTATCGGTTAAGAAGAAATCGTTGGGCGCACTCGCGTCAAACAGAGAAAGATAGATGAGCTCGCCAGGTTGCAGAACGATATCGGCGCCGGCGAGCTGCGGTACGACGTAGCTGAACCCATCCTCGTCCGATATCGTATAGCCGGTCGCGTTGATCGCGAGTGTGGAGGCATTGTAGAGCTCGACCGCCTCCGTCTGGCAGGAGCTTGCCGAAGTGTCCGGGTAGAAGAGCACTTCGTTGATCAGCAGCGATGGTGCGTTGTAGAGGGCGGTATCGATCTTCGTATCGTTCGTCGCGTCGGCGTCTCCATCGTCGCAATCGGCGTAGGAGACCGTGATCGTGTCCTGGTCATCCGCCTCGAGAACGTCGTCGTCGGCGACGATCGTGCCGTCGCTCGTCGCCGTCATCAGAGGCGACGCACTGAAGGCAATTCCCGTCCGGGTCGTCGTGAGCGTCGTGGTCAAGGTGATCCGCGTCTCGCTGTTTACTGCAAAGACCGTATAGGTCCCGAGGTCCGGCCCGGTGGCGATGGCGAAGGTGTCGCCCGCCTGCACGCCGTCGGTCATGAAGGTCGAGGAGGCGGACGTCACGATGAAGGAGCCGGCTGTGGTCACGAGGTCGGAACGGCGATTCATATAGACGCCCGAGCCCGTGAAAGTCTCGTAGACAGTGATCGCTTCCGAGTCTCCGGCGGGAGTCGTGACGGTGACTTGGAGACTTGGCAGGGGCGGTCCCGGCACCGCGCAAGCGTTCTCGTCGGTGACCTTGAGCCAGACCGGTAGGCTGCTTCCATAGACGTCTACGTCCTGGGTCCCCGCTCCGTTGGTGAAGACAACACGGCCGCCGCCGCCTGTGAAGAAAAGAGAGGCCTGAGTGTTGGGGGAGAAGGGTGAGCCGCCGCAGGTGTAGTTATAGGTGGCGGTTACGGTTCCCGTATCGACGTCCTCCCAGAGATTGTCTTCAGCCACGACACCATCATCGATCTGAGTTTGAAGTCCCGTCGAGTTTCTGAACTCTCCCGTGTTCACTCCCGTCTCGTCGAGCGTCAACGTCTGGGTGTCGTTCCCGGTGAGAACGACGGTCAGACTCTCGGCGACGAGCGGATCGGTGTTAGCCTCGGCATGATAAACGGTGACGTAGAGTTGATCGCTCGTCGCCGGATCCGCGGTGAGGGCGAAATTGGCTGAAGGAAGTCCTGTCGCTCGAGTGAAGACGATCAGGGCTTCGCACGAGCCGAGGATGGGAACGGTATCGGTCACGGTGATGAAGTTCGGATTGGTAAAGGAAACGTAGATGTCATCGCCGGGGTTCACCTGGAGCGTTCCGTCGTCGTCGCTGGCCACCCCGGACGAGGTCGGCAGCGGATCGGCCGCCAAGGTACAAAAGGACAGAACGGTACCGTTCGCGGGGCCGTTCTCGTAGAGCGTGAAGGAGATCTCCCCCCCATCGGACGTATAGGGGACTCCGTGGGACGCGCGGGCGGTCTGCGGGCCGAGGACGTTCACCCCGGTGACGATCCAGTTACTATTGGCAGCGTCGTAGGTCACCGTCCAATCCTCGGTGATGGTATTGGCCGATGTCGTCAAGCCCACCGTCCAGGCTGTGACTGGAGACGGTGCCGGGCTCGGATTCGTGATCGTTGGCTTACAGGCCCCGCCTCGATTCGTGAAGATGCCGGTGCTGGGTCCCGACTCGCAGAGCGTGACGCTCTCGTCGTCTCCCGTGGCGGGATCGGTGACAGTTACGACGATGCACTGCACCGTAGTGGAGTCGGTATTGGACGCCGGGTCGGTAAGATAGATGTAGACGTCTTGTCCTACGGAGTAGAAGTTGACCGGGTCGAGATTCGAGTCGGTGAAATCGATGAGAGGCCGGCCGTTCGGAATGATGATGTCTCCGAAGGTGATGGGATCGGCGAGGGTCAAGAAGTCCAGATCCTGCATGAAGTCTTTCTGCAGCGGGGCCTGATTCGAGGCTCCTGTCGAGAAGACGAAAGCGACGGGAGAATCGGGGAAGACGACCTGGTTACCATTCCCATCGTTGAAGGCCGTCATCGGGATCTGCATCTCGATGAAGTAGTCCCCGGTGCCGTCTCCGACCGCGTAGCTGCGCGTGTGCGAAAGTCCGGGTGAGCTCGCCGGGCAGGACGCATCGTTGTCCTCGGTGTGGTAGGCGGTGAAGACCTCCACTCTCGCCGCGTCGGCATCGGGAATATCCTGTCGGTTGGAGTTGTCGTAAAGAATCTGGAGCCGGTCTTCTTTGGGGCCGGAGTTGAAGGATCCGTCGAGGTCTACCCAGTACTCTTTGTAGCCATCGCCGTCGACGTCGAAGAGCACGTTCCAATGTTTGCTGTCGAAGGCGTCGCCGCCAGATGGGTCACCTTCCACGCGCATGCGGAAGAGGATGTAGTCGTCTTCCATGGTCACGGGGTCGTTCGCATCGTAGACCGTACCCCCGTTGTAATAGCCGAAAAACGACGTCGCTTCCGGCCCGGGAAAAGAACCCGGCGATCCGGATGCGAGATCCGTCCAGGCTGGCGGGACCGAGGCGGGGCCGTGAGAGCTATCCGCCGAGGTCTCCTCGTCCGCGATGACCTGTCCCTGTGAGGTGTACTCCGAGATGAAGCCTGGATTGTTGACGAAATTGTTCCAATCCGTCGCGCAATCGGTGAAACCCGCGTGGAGAGAGCTCGAGCTCAGGCTGACGAGCCCGACAAGGGCCAGCGTTAGAAGGTGTAACTCCAACGGGTAAGCCACCGCCTCCGGCGGTGTGACTCGAATAGGCTCTGCCGTTCCGGCGTGTGGTAGACGATCTCCTTTCAATGAACCGGGAAGTTCAAAAGAAAGGAGATCGACATGCGAGAATGGCAGAGCCAGTCGCACGTGAAATGGTACTGCAGATACCACGTTGTGTTCAGCCCCAAGTATCGAAAGAAGGCGATATTCGGGAGTTTGAGAAAAGGGGTCGGGAAAATCCTGAGGGAACTTTGCGAACAGGCGAGAATCGAATTGGTGGAGGGGCACGCGATGTCGGACCACGTTCACCTGTGTCTGAGTATTCCCCCGAAGTACAGCGTGGCGAACACGATAGGGTTCCTGAAAGGCAAGTCTGCGATACGAATCCACCGGGAGTACTTGGAGAGGAAGAGGAACTTCACGGGATTTCATTTTTGGGCACGTGGGTACTGTGTCAGCACGGTGGGTCTCGACGAGGCAGTCATCCGGGAGTACATCCGAAACCAGGAGGCGGAGGAAAAACGTCAAGAGCAGCTAAACCTCAGGGGGCTTTAGCCCCCTTCCGCACGATGGAGGCCCCTTCGAGGGGCCTTCATCAAACCACCCGCTATGCGGGTGGTAGTTGATTTTCGCGTCATGTCGTTCCCATACGTGTGCGGGTTTTGGGCATCGAAATGGGGGGAAATGCCCACAAAAACACACTGTTTGTCGACGGATCACCTACCCTTATGCAAAGTCTTTGCCTTCCCAGGGCTATGAAAGGCATTAGGTGGATGCGCCTTACGTTACTTCTTGGTGGGAAGCGTCGGAGTGGTGTCCCCCGTGCCGTGGACCGAGCCCAGAAAGCTCTTGTCGTCGTCGGCCATCGCGAAGTCTCCCCAGCAGGAGACTCGATTCTTGCCCAGGGCCTTGGCCTCGTAGAGGGCGCGGTCCGCGCGCTGGAGCACCTCTTCGGGCAAGTCCCCGTCATCGGGAAAGCAGGCGACCCCGATGCTGGCCGTAATGCCGACCGACTTGCCTTGGGCGTCCGTGAGCCTCTGGATGCCGTGTCGAAGCCGCTCCGCCACCAGTCGCGCGGCCGGTTTCGCCGTTTCAGGGCAGATGATGACGAACTCGTCTCCGCCGATTCGAGCAGGGAGATCGATCTGGCGGATTCTCCTGTTCAGCAGTTCTCCGACCTGTTGCAGAACCTGGGCTCCCACCAGGTGCCCGCGGCGGCTATTGACTTCCTTGAGGCCGTCCAGGTCCAGAAAGACGAGCGAGTAGCCGCGTCCGAAGCGCGCCGCTCTCTGATGCTCGGTCTCGAGGGAGCGATTGAAGAATCGCAGATTGTAGAGGGTGGTCAGGTCGTCGCGCACCGCCAGATTCCGCAGTCGCAGTATCTCGGCCTGAGCCTTTCTCAGCTTCTTGATCGCTCTCGCGCCCGTTGACTTGAAGTGTCGACCGCCCTCCATCGTGCCGAGAACGGTGCTGATCTGCTGCACGAGCGACGCGTCGCGGACGAGAACGCCATCGACCCCTCCGGGCCGGTTGAGTGGCTCCCGTTTCCGAAGCTGAAAGACGACGAGGTCCACCGTCGACTTCAGGTCGTTCAAAGCGTCGAGAATCGTGCGGATCGGACGCGAGAGCCGTTCGGCTTCGACGACGACGAGAACCGGCTCGACCGACTTGAGCGAGCGAAGCACTTTGGAGGAGACGGGCTCCCAGTGGAGCGGAAAGTCGAGTGCTACGAGCTTCTTGCCGAGAGCGCCGCCGGGCAATCCCCGTCCCCCGATCCACAGAATAGGAGGATTCGCCTTCTTCTGCGATGGATTTCTGGATGCTGCTCGTTTTTTAACAGACATAGTGAGCGCTATTGATCCCGAATTTCTCGGGATCGACACAGTGCAGAATTGAGCGGGCGGCCTGGTCGGGATTCGTCAGGTCCACCAGAGCTGGTGGAACGAGAGCACGGTTCGCGTCCGTGATGATTCTGACTTTCGGTTGATGGATGCAGTCCGGATCGGGGTTGGACTCGGCGACGACGGCGAGCTCGCGCGTGGCCAGCTCGACCGTGGATCCAACGGGAAAGATGCCCATGCAGTTGATGAAGGCTTTGACGAGCAGCGGGTCATAACGCTCGCCGGCGCTCTCGTGCATCACAGTTATGGCCTCGTCGGGCAGATACTGACGTTGATAGATGCGCTTCGTCGTCATGGCGTCGAAGGTGTCGACGATGGCCGTGACCCGGGCATAGAGACTCTGTTTCTTGCGAATTCTCAGCTTCGGGTAGCCGGTACCGTCGTAGCGCAGGTGGTGCTGGAGCGCGGTGAGAATGCGATGGATAGTACCGCGATCGACCTCGATGAGAGGAAACAAGGTACGTGCGGCATAGACGGTATGGTTACCCATCAGGGCCCACTCCTCTTCCGTGAGTCCGGTTTGTTTGTTCAGCACCTCCAGAGGAATATGTAGCTTGCCCATGTCGTGGTAGAGCGCGCACAGGCCGAGCTGGGCCAGGTCCTGTCGTCTCAAGCCGAGCCGCTGCCCGAACGCGATGGCGAGAACGCAGACGTTGACCATGTGATTGAAGGTGTAGTCGTCGTGCGCTTTGATCGAGGCCATTCCCGCCAGGGAAAAGCCCTCGCCTTCCTCGTAGCTGAGATCGACGAGCTTTTGCACGGTGCGTTTGGCTTTGCGGATATTGACCTGGGCGGGCGAGTCGATGTTGACCATCGACTCGCGAATGAAATCGAGCGCCTGCTGGTAGGCGCTGACGGTGCGCTCGCGGCGGTCCGGCGCTTGGGTCTCGACATCTGGCACCGGCGTTTCCTCCCTCGGAGGAAGGAGGTCGATCCCGTGAACGTCCCTTTCGTGAAGGGCCTGGTTGAGGGCGAGCGCCAGGGAGCCGCCGTCGTCCGATTCGCGGGTTGCGGCGAAGACCTCGAGAAATCCCGACAGACTCTCGATGGTAGGGCGTGCGACGAAGGCGATGCCACCGAGTCCTCTCTTGTCCAGCTCGTGGAGTACGTACTTGTAAGCATGGAGATTCTTGATCTCCATCCGGAGCCGGTTTCCGTTGGCGAAGAACTCTTCCCCCGAGCGTTCGAGCCGAAATCGCCCCTCACCCATGAGCAGGCGAGCGATGGCCTTCTCGAGCTTCCCAAGAGGCTCCTCGAAGACCTGGTTGCTGAGGTCGTGCAAGTAGGAGTTACGCAGAAGCACCGCGAGCTGGTGCAAGGCCTCGCGAGATTGCTCGAGGAAAGCACGATTGTCCGCGCTCGATGTGCCCGCGAAGCTCGTGGCGGTTGCCATTTCCCTCGACTCGATTAGCGCCGAGCGGTCGCGAGCTGCTTCTGGCAAGCAGCCCTGACGGCCCGGTTGCTACTTTGCGCGTGCTCTTGTAGCAGGCGTTGGGCCCGCTCGGTACCGATGACGTGGATTCCGTGGGCGATGGCCTCGGCGAGCTCCTTCTCCTTGCGAGAGGTGAACCAGCCGCCTTCCCGGCCGAGGAGGAGATTGCGCAGTAGATCGAGCACGGTCTCGCCCGAGAGCTTGGCGGCGGCCGCGAAGAGGCGGCGCTTCTCGCTCAGATTCCACGATTCGAAGTGCTCCGCCTTCATGGAGTGCTCGAGCACGGCGGATCCCAACTCGGGCTTGCCACGCCGCACCAAAGTATCCAGAGCCGTCGTTCGAATTTCTCGGTCTCTTTCTTCGAGCCGTCTGAGACAGAGCTCGTCCACCCGCGGCTCGGGGTAGCGGCTGAAGGCGACGAAGCTCTCGCGGCGTGTGAAGCCATCGGACGACTCGATGAGGCGCTCGAGCAGCGGCAGAGCCGTTTCACCCGGGTGATACGTGATCGCGTGGAGCATCTCCCTCACGAACTGTCGGTGATGGAGCTCATCGTCGGCGCCGGGGTCCGGGGTTGCGATTGGAAGGCTTGTTTCGAGCGCGGAGAGCCCACCGTCAGGCGTCACGAGAAGCGCGTTCGTCACCGCGCGCCGGTAGGCGGGCGACGTGAAACGCCCCATCCAGGTCAGAAGCGTCGGGCTCGCCGCGGGCCCGAAGCGAGCAAGATAGGCGGTGACGACCTTTGGTTTCGGAGTGTGGAGCTCGTCCACCTTGCTCAGAAAACTTTCGATCGACGCCGACTCGCCGAGAGCGCGTATGACTTCGGACGCAAGCTGCTGGACGCCCTCGTCGTCAGGGAACACCATGGAGGCGAGACCGTCCAGATGCTCCTGCATTCCAACGAGCTGGGGCAGCTCACCGTCGGCTATGAGCCTCTTGACGATTGCGATCATGTGGGTCCGGATCTCCTCGCGCTCCTCCGGCTCTCCCTCGAGGAGCGTCAGCTCGATGGCCAGCTCCGTCACGAGGTGCTGATAAGGGATGCGCTCCTCGCTCGCGAGCTCGTCCCGAAGTGCTTGGATCTCCTCATCGGCGAGACGGCAAGCCTCTACCGGGACCATGGTGACGGGTTGCTTGAGATCGAGGGTAACACTCTCCGAGGCCGCACCGCCCTGCTCGGAGCCCATCTCCCCTGACGCGAGTTGATCCTCCAATCGAGGGTAGCTGTCGGCAGTGGACAGTTCGTCGATCGCGAAGTAGCGAATCGCGTGGAATTCCTGCTCCCAGAAGAGCGTGACGAGGTCATCCTGGTCGTTGGCGAGCAGAGCGACGCGATTGAGACAGTTCAAGAACGCCGCGAGCTCGAGAGGCTCGAGCCCGGCGTGGAAGCTCAGGCGCCGGACACCGTCGCGGTACAGGAGAAAGGCGAGACTGTCGTTTCTATCCTCGCTGTTGTAGACGACGACGTCATCGGAGACCAGTTGAAACTCGTGAACGGCGAGACGGACATCGCCTTGCGACTCCAGGAAACCTGTCAAGCGGTCGAAGAGCTCACTGCCGAGACGTTGCGATACGGCGTTTCTCCCCTCGTACAAACGCTCGGCCTTCTGTGCCTTGACGAGTAGCTGGAGCAGCTCGCGAACGGCGGCGCTTCGCGGGCTCTCCCTGCTCGATTCGTCGTGTAGCGCGTTCTCGGTAGCCAACTTGGGGAGATGCTCCTAAATAATGACCTTAGAGTACGGACCGATCCCTCCCACCTCGGTTAGCAAGTTTCGGACCAGGAGTGAGGTAAGCCTAACTCGTTGTTTCATAGACGCTACCGGGCGCGGCCCGTTTCGAAATGCAACACAAGGGGTAGGGAAACCCCTACGCGCTGTTCGAGTCCGGCGTCTTTTGGTCGTCGTCCGATTCGGTGTCGTCGGGGGTGGGGCGGCGCCGGATCCAGGGGAGAATCAAAATGCCTCCGGTGAGCAGGAGTGACACGACACTGATCGCGCGCCCCGTGGCGTAGGACGATGGCCGGTACCGAAAGCGCACGACATGCTCACCCGCCGGTACGGGCACTGCCCGCATGACGAGGTTGGCTTTCCAGATCGCCGTTTCGGTACCGTCGACATCCGCAACCCACCCCCGGCGATAGGTGTCGGAGAGAACGACGAACCCGTCGCGGGGCGAGCGGATCTCGAGGGTGACGCTTTCGGGCTCGTAGCTCGTGATCCGCACGGCGCCTTTCCTGAAATGGCCGGCGGCGCCTTCGTCGGTCTCGGGATTCGATACTTGAACGCCACTGTGGATCGTCCAGCACTTCAGACTTTCGAACGTCTGGCGCTCGGTCGGTACGCTGGAAGGGATCATGAAATAAGCCCTCGGTAGCGCGTGCAAGTTAATCTTGATGCCCTCGAGCTCCATGAAGTCCGCCTTGAGCCCGAGCGGATTGAGGTCGACCTCGATTTCTTCGAGCCGAACCCCTGGGTTTCCGGCGACCACTTCGACCTGGAATCCCTGAACTTCGGTGGGCTCGTCGAAAAACAGATCGAGCTCGTCCCCGCGTGGCAGAGGGTGGGAGACACCTTCGACGAGGATCGAGGCCTCGCCCCCGGGTGCCAGGGGGCTCCAATAGAAACGAAGACTAGATACCGTCAAGGCGGGCGTGAAGCGCAAGCTCGCGGGAGACAAGGTCGACGGGATATCGAGGAGCGGAAGCGGTGAAGCGAAGCGTCCCCCGCACCACGGGAACTGGCTCGTCGGTGCTCCCCGGACGACGAACTTGGTATTGAGGAGAGAGAGGGCGTTGGCGCTCTCGTTACTGACATCGAGCAGCTTCCGATAATCTCGATCGTAAAGGGAGACATGGCCGCCGGCGAAATCCGATCCAAAGAGCATGTCGTAGCTCTCCAAGTTGGACTCGGTTACGTAGCGGGAGCGATAGCCCTGAGCGCGAAGATAGCGATGGATCGGTCGTTCGCCCGCGCGCACGAGCGTCTTGTAGGGATGAAGGCCTCGATCCGCGACGAACGCTCCCAAATCCACGATGAGCAGCGCGACGAAGGCCCCGGTCCAAAATCGCTCCTCGGGCCGCCAAAGAACGAGGAGCAGCGTCAGAAACGTCACCGCGCCGAGCAGAGTGGCCCAATAGGCCGAGCCCACGACACGCTCGACCTGCGAGGGCTCGAGCGCTCCGAGGTCGTCGAGCAAACGTAGGTGGAGATCGGCAGCCCAGAGACCGAGTGCGATGAAGACGACGAAGGCCCCCTTCGAGAGCGAGCGCAACCGGAGTCGCACTTTTCGGTCGGCGGAGCTCAAGACGTCCAAACCAAAGCCCGCCACCACCGCCATTCCCAGAGTGTAGATGCCGAGCAGTCGGACGGGGACACGAAACCGTCCGAACCCGGGTATCATGTTGTAGAGCCAATCGTAGAGGGGGGAGTATTTCCCGAACGAGAGAACGAGGGCCAGAAAGGCCGCGACGGAGAAGAACACCCGCAACCGGTGGCGCGAGAGGCTGAGACCGACCAACGCCAAGAGCCACGTTCCCAGACCGACGTAGACGTGAAGCGGCGTCGAGCCGTCTTGACCCGGGAGTCGAACTTGCCCCCGCGGCGCGACGACGGCACCCAGGAAGTACGGAGAGAAGGCGAAGGACGTCGAGTAGTCGTAGCCGAGCTCACTTCGATCTGAGCCTTCGGCGAGCTCGTAGGTCGGTAGGAGCTGGACTGCGGCGATACCGACGGCGAGCACGAAGGCAGGGAGGATTCGAAAGAGCGATTTCTTCCA
Source organism: Candidatus Marinacidobacterales bacterium (assembly GCA_965247365.1). Classification (GTDB taxonomy): domain Bacteria; phylum Acidobacteriota; class Vicinamibacteria; order Marinacidobacterales; family SMYC01; genus CBDFHB01. The sequence goes on along the minus strand of CBDFHB010000002.1, from coordinate 3,763,614 downwards.
TCCTCCTACAACGACGGCCCACGCGAGCGTCGAGCCCAAGCTGTAGTAGGCGACTTGAGGATGACCCGCCAGAACAGACAGCGAGAGCGTCACCGCGGCGAGCGATATCCTCCACGAGCCTTCGGCAACGAGCGCGCGGTATACGACGTAGAGATTCCAGGGGATCCAGCTCGCCGTGAGTACGATAGCGTGATGGCCCGGCGTCGTAAAAAAACCCGTGAACATATATACGAGCGCGGCAAATAGAGCTCCGAAGTTCCCCACGCCGAGCGCGCGCATGAGCAGCAGCATCCCGATGCCCGCGAAGGCCTGGTGCGCGAGCTGGTAGGCTTCGAGCGCGAGGTAGTCGACTCGTCCATCTCGGTGAAATGGCGTCAGAAGATAGGTGGGCGGATAGAAGATGCCGACTTGCGGGTTGGCGTGGAAGGCGACGCCGCCGAGGACGTTCGAGCTCCAGAGCGGCATTTCTCTATTCTTGACGCGCTCGATGGCGTAACTCTTCCAGACGTAGTGCTGGCTGAGAAAATCACCGCGAAAGATCCTTCTCTCCTCGGAATCGATTGCGAAGAGCTTCCAGTAGAAGAGAAACGGCATGACCGCTACCAGACCGAAAGGCCACAGGCCGAGGAGCCGTCTCATAGGATCTCTTTCGTCAAGAACCCCCAGACGAGGACGAGGATGCCGCCGAGCTCACCGACAATGAGCGCCGCCATCGCCGCCTTCGTGGCCCAGCTACTTTCGCGAAGCTGGTTGTCCGTGTCCCGCAGCAAACCGTGCCACACATAGCTCGCGACGGCGCCAGCGAAAAAGAAGATCGGGACCGCGACGGCCGTGACTTGGACAGAGGTCGAATAGGGGGAGAACTCGACGAGCTTCATCATGACGAGACAGGCAAAGCTGTACATCAGGGCGGCGCGATGGGCGATATCGACGTAGACGTGAGCCCGGCGTTCTGGGCTCGTGACGATGCCGCGGTACTTCCAGACGCCGCACAGCAGACCGAATACCAGGAAGAGCCCCGAGGCCGCGAGAGCGATTCGAGCCGCTAGGGGCATTTCAATTGCCGTGGGAGGAGCTCAGCACGCGGGAGACCTCGTCGGTCGAGAAGCGAGCGAGCTCGATCGGCTCTTTCCCTCGCAAGAGTCTCACGCCCTGCTCCTTGTCCACGACTCGTCCGATGACGAATGCCTCGGTTCCGCTTTCCTCGAGGGCTTCGAGGAGAGCGGGCGCCTTCGACTCGGGTGCGGTCAGAAGGAGCGCGCCGGAACCGATCGAGCCCATGAGGTCGATCTGAAAATGCGCGGCCAGCTTGGTCGATTCCCAGTAGCGTGGCACCTCGGTCTCGACCACGACGAGACCCACCTCCGAGGCTTCCGCGACTTCCCATAGCGCGGTCGCGACTCCGCCTTCCGTCACGTCGTGCATGGCCGTGACGCCGCCAGTCGCGACAGCGGCTTTGCTCGCGGGCACGACCGAGATGCCGGGATCATCCAGAAATCGTGCCGCTTTTTCTTGAAAGGCCTGCCCGAAGGTTTCGCGAACTTCTGCTTCGCGTTCTTGAGCAAGAATGGCCGTCGCTTCGATGGCGATGCCGTTCGTGAGCACGATCATGTCGCCGGGACTCGCGCCCGCGGAAGTCAGAAGCCGGTCTCGTTCGACCTGGCCAACCATGGCGCCCGCCACGATCGGACGGTCGATGCCGGTCGTCACCTCAGTATGTCCTCCGACCGCGAGACATCCGAGGTCTCGACAAGCCGTGGCAATGTCCGACAGAATCTCGCGGATCATGTCGTCCGTCGCGATGCCCGAGGGAAGCAATATCGTCGAGAGAAAGTACTGCGGAGTGCCGCCCATCGCTGCGATGTCGTTGGCATTCACTTGCACCGCGTACCAGCCGATCCGCCGAGGCACAAAGGTAATGGGGTCGGCGGCCAGGAGCAGATAGTGATCCCCGCGGTCGATGGCAGCCGCGTCTTCCCCTGGTCTCGGTCCGACCTTGACGCGCACGTCGTCCATATCGAGGTGAGACAAAAGCTCGCGGAGCAGTTGGAACGGGAGCTTGCCATCGGGGAGCTTCGTCATGAAGAAATTAGCGTAGAGGAATGTCCACGGGTTCGTCAAGCCAGGTGAGATTGCCTGGGCTTAGCTCTTGCTCGCTGGCGGCGAACGCCGAAGTTTCTTTTTCCTGACTCCACCAAGACGGTGCTTTCCGCGGGAGGGAGACAGGCCGCTCACGACTCCGAGGATGACGGCGAGAGTCGCCGCGTTCGCGGGTAGGTGGAGGCCGAAGTCCGTGAAGCTGTGCAGCGCTGCGGCGAAGGCCGCGGCGCAGTAACCGGCGTGAAGGTCCCGCAGCGGAGGTTGCGCGGAGAGTTCCTCCCTTACCCGACGGGCCCGACGAACGACCTGGCCGATGAGGATGCCAGCGAGAAGCAGTCCCGGAAGGCCGAGCTCGACGGCGAGTTGAAGGTAGTCGTTGTGTGCCCACGAGTAGAAGCGTAGTCCGCCGAAGCTGCGGTAGATCGGATAGACGTATTGAAACGAGCTCAGCCCCGAGCCCGTCAGCCAAAAGTCGTCGACCGCACCAAGGCTGTCGCGCCAAACGGCCGTACGGCCCTGCTCGGCCTGGAGCTCGGTCGGGACGAGCTGGAATCGTTCGATGATGGGATCGATGCCGACCCAGAGCGCAATGGCGAGTAGACTGGCGGCCAGCCCCGTGAGCACGTAACGTGAGTTCCGGGCGCGGGTCAAGAACAAGAAAAACGCGCATCCCGCGACCGCCGCCGTGATTCCCGATCGCGACAGCGAAAAGACGAGACTGAGACTCATACAGGCCAAGCCGAGAGCGACGAGCATGGCTCTCGCCTTGGCTTCTTGAACCGTGACTCGATCGGGCGCACGGGCGCGCGCTTCGCTCCACCGAAACTGCAGCCAACCGAGGCTCGCGAGAATCAGCATCTCCTGGAAGAGCGCATAGTGATTGCGATTACCGAAGCTTCCGGTTGCCTTCAGCTCTGAGAGCCCGCCTTGTTCGGAGAAAGCGAGGCTGAGCGCGATGAGCCACTGAAACAGGCCGTAGGCCCCGGAAGCGATACCCAGAACGAGAAGAGACCGGCTCAGTTGGCGCACGGCTCTGGCAGAGTCGGCCAGGTGGAGCGCGACGAGAAAAAGCATGACGTAGGCGATCCAGAGGAGCAGATCTTGAAACGTGAGGAACGGCGCCAGGCTCCACGGGGTCGCGCCTAGATCGGTTGCTCCCAGTAACGCGGCTGCACCTTGCCGGAGCTCCACTGCCTTGGGTGACAGCTGAGCGATGATCTCGGCCGGCAAAGGGATCAGCGACATCACGATCCAGCCGGTCACCAAACCGAGAAGAAGTCCTAGACCATGCCGACGACAGGGATAGCCGAACAGGAAAACGGTTTCCCGATAGGGTCCACTGACGAGCTTCGCTGCGCCATCGACCTCACCAGGAGTGAGGATCTCGACGTCAGCCCGCCTCTGGCGTCGACTCAGAGCGAGGTTCCGGTAGCGTGCCTCGCGTGACGTCTGAACGAGCGTGCGAACTGCCAATAAGGCGAAGAGCGCGAAAGCGCCGAGCTCCAGTGCCAGGCTCGCCCAGGGTGCATAACCTCCGACGCCCCATGCGACGAGCGCGAGTAAGGCGACCGTGAAGAAAGGGGTCCAGGGGGGCAACTACCGCCTCGGGATGGACAGGCTGTCTTCCAGCAGACGGTCGAGCTCGAGACGCGCACTCGCGTTCGAAGGATCGAGCTCGAGCACCCGTTCGAGCATCGCGATCGCCTCTTCGTTCTCGCCCAGAGCTCGATGGACTTCGGCGAGACCCAGGAGAGGGCGGACGTCATAGGGTGAGAGGGTTGCCGCTTCCGCGAGGAAGCCCTGCGCCATCGCCCATCTCCCGGCGTTCGCGTAGACTGAGGCGACGCCGGTGAGTAGCTCAATGGTGAGCTCCTGGGGCAGGCCGCGTTCTTCCATGGTCGCAACGGTGGCGCGAACGACTTGATACGCGGCGTCGTTCTCGCCGCGCTCGAGCTGCTGGGTGACGAGGGCGACGCTCGCCCGAGGGACGTCGTTGCCGAGGGCGGCCTCCAGTGCTTTCGTGTGCCACCTCGTGGCCGTCTCGAAGGCGATCTCCCTCTCGTTCCACCGAATCGCGTAGCGGGTCAGCGAGCGGAGCTGTCCGAGGTCGCCGGGCTCCTCTGACAGGAGCTCTTCGAGGAGCGATCTACGAGACGCCGGGTCGCGGGGTGCCCGGTCCATGGCTTCGAGCAAGAGGGGATTCGTCCCGGCTTCCCGTGGAAGCCGCTCGGCCCATTGGGAGGAAGGAATCCGCATCCGCAGCATCAGGCGAAGCGCCGCGCGCGTCAGCTCCGGCTCGAGCGAAGTAGCTTTCTCCACGTGATCGAGGGCGACGTTGCGCTCCTCTCGCGAGACGCTCTTCGTCGACTCCGCGCGGTGGAGGCGGTAGGGGGCCGTGGCGCGCGGTGTGACGAGCCACTCGGCGTAGGTGAGATGGAGTCGCCCGTTGCTCGGGAAGCGCGCCAGCGATGACTCGAAGCTCGCGCGGACCGTCTCCGGCTTCTCCAGACGATTCGCGTAGAACACCGCGAGCAGAAATGCCGGTTGGTAGAACGACGGCGCCTGGGAAAGTGCCCGGTTCAGGAGCGGAGCAAGCTCGTCTGCATAGTTGTTCGAAGCGAAAGCTTCGCGAAGGACGCGGAGGTTGGCCTCCGGATGACGTGGTATTTCGTCTAGGCCGAGGGGCAGAATCGTGTTTCGAGCGCGCTGCTCTTCCCGATAGGAGTCGAAGGACCCGAAACAATAGAGGCCACCGATGATGGTGAGGATGGACAAGAGCAGAAGCCGCATAGTCCTTGGATCCTGAAGTCGAGGGCCTAGAAGAAGCTCTCGTTGACCACCACCACGTCGCCCTCTCGAAGAATGAAGTCGGGCTCCTTGCCCGACAAAATATCACCCAGGTTCACCTTGATGACCATTTCGTTCTCGTCTTCATCGCGTCTCTTGATTTGGATGCCCTTCTTCGAGGCGCGCTCGTTGAGTCCTCCCGCGAGGGCGATCACCTTGAGGAGGGTTGCCTCGTTGCCCACGGGGAGTTTGTGGACGCCTGGCGATGCGACGGCGCCGAGGACAGAGATTGCGATCGCCTGCTCGGGTGGCACGCTGATGACGTCACCAGCGCGCAGCATGATGTTCCAACGCGGATCGCCCTGAAGCAGCAGATCGCTGAGAGGGACCGTGAGCCGGGCGCTCCGGCCGTCCGAGGTCTGCCGAAAGACGTAGAGTGTGCGGCCGGCCTCGGGTCCGAGACTGCCCGCCTCGGCGAGGAGCTGGAGCAGACGCCTCTGTCCCACGAGCGGATAAGTCGCCGGGGTATTCACCGCTCCGAGGAGCGAAACTTTCTGGGACTTGAACTCGCGGATGAAGATATTGACCTGGGGGTTCTGAACGTAGCGATCGCGCAGCCGCGCCGCGATTTCTTGCCCGACTTCCTCAGCCGTCAACCCCGTAGCGCGGATGCTTCCGACCAGCGGCAAGTCGATCAGGCCATTGCCTGAAACGCGAAGGGTTCTATTGAGCTGGTCGAGCTCGAACACACGCACCTCGATGACGTCCTCCGGCCCTAACTGATAGTCGTCACCCGACTCCAAGGCGGCGTGAAAAAAGAAGCTGGGAGGAATATCGGTTGGCTCGATATTGACCTTGGGGGGGACCAATGGATCCTCGGGCTCGGGCGGCGCCTCGAGATCGGAGGGCCCATCGAGGTCGCCGGCATGATCCCCGCCGCCATCCGGGTCATCGACGTCCATGGGCATCGTTTCCTGCGGTAGAGGTTCCGATGTTCGCATGAAAACGATGTGGATCTCGTTGCCCTGCGGCTGGACGTCGTATCGGACGTCCGTCTTCATTTCGAAGACGATGCGCGCGAGCGGGCCGGTCTGATTCGGATTCGTCGCGGCGGGATACTCGTACATGAGCACCCGCTCGAGGAGAGGATGAGCCTCTGGCGGGTAGTAGTGCCGCAACGGATTCGAAACACCGAGAATATCGATGATGAGCCTCTGGCCCGGAGTTTGCTCCTCGACGATGCGATGGCTAAGTGTACCGTCGCCTTGCACGATGGCGAGCAAGCCGAGCTCGTTCGGCAAGAGCTTGAGAGTCTCGAGCTTCGTCGCCGATCCCTGAGCGAGAAGGGTAGACGAGGCGAAGAGCCAAAACAGCACGGCCCGAAGGTAGACAAAATGGCGCATCAAAACGGTCTCAACGCATTGGAATGGTCGCAGAAATCGAGCGTAGGCCTAGTGTATCGACGCCCCTCTCGAGTGTCAAAGGTCCGCATAGCCAATTGCGGCAACAAGGCTTATGATGATTCGCTAAAGCAGTCCTTCATCACTCATGTTTGGCATCGTCGGCATCCCCGAATCCCGTGTGGCGACCGTGCCGGGCTCGCGGACGCCAAGAAGGGGCCCATCCCATCGCCACGGCGCACTTCGCCGGATCCTTCACGTGACGCCCTACTTCGCTCCCGCCTACCGTTACGGCGGTCCGCCGCGAACGATCCTGGGGCTTTGCCAGGCACTTCAGGATTCGGGCGTGGAGCTGGAAGTTTTCACGACTTCGGCCAGCGGTGAACGAGACCGCCCCATGCCAACGAGCGGTCGCGCAACGTTCGATGGAGTTCCCGTACGCTACTTTCCCCTTTCGTTCCCGAAGCGCTACTTCGGAGCCTTTGGCCTGAGGGATGCCCTGCGCCAGGCTCTTCCAAAGGTCGACCTCGTGCACGTTCACGGCTTGTGGAACGTTCCGGCTTGGACGACGGTCGTCGAGTGCGTGAATCTCGGAGTCCCGTTCGGCATCTCGACCCGAGGGATGCTCGACCCGGGCTCTCTCTCTCACCATCGGTGGCGGAAGGAGCTCTGTTACCGGGCTTGGGAGCGCCGATACCTCCGGCGCGCGACTTTCCTTCATGCCACGTCCGAGAGCGAGGAAGCATCGCTTACCGAATTGGCTCTAGGCCCCGAGATCTCCCAGATCCCGAACGGACTCTCGCTCCCATCTGCTTCGCCTCGGGCGAAGGTGATGGAGCGACTCGGAGTCAACGGGGAGCATCCCATCCGGAACATGTCAACAACATTGAGACACTCGCGAGCTGCATTTAGTGAGCCTCGATTAACTTTCGGCGACTGGTGATGTCCGCGTGGTCGACGTCTGCTTCGCTCGCGATCTCGTTGGGTGAAGCAGAAAAAGGGGGTACCCCAGGTATGGACGACGCCGAGAGAATGGCTCCTGCGGCATCCTGGAGCGTCGTTTTCTGCGGCGGCGGGTTGATCCAGGCCTGAGGAGGCAAAACGGGAGGTTGTGGCGTTCCGCGAACGAAGCGCTCGGGATGAGCACGCTGAGCCTCGAGAAGGATCTGGCGCCGAGCGGTGGTGAGTTGTTCGGCGCGACCGTAGTGAACGTCGGCCGGTGTCATAAGGCCGACCCCCGAGTGCCGGTGGTCATTGTTGTAGTAGTCGAAGAAACCGCGGCAGAACAGCCGGCTGTCTTGGATGGAACCAAAACGGCTGGGGAACTGAGGGCAATACTTGAGCGTTTTGAACTGAGACTCGGAGTAGGGATTGTCGTTCGAGACGTAGGGTCTGGAGTGGGTCTTGGTCACGCCGAGGTCTGCCAAGAGCAAAGCCACGGACTTGCTTCGCATCGAGCTGCCACGATCCGCGTGCATGGTGAGCTGGTCTGGTTCAATGTTTTGCTTGCGACAGCTCTCGGCGATGAGGCGTTTCGCGAGCTCGGCGCTTTCTCGGTGAGCCAGCATCCAGCCAACCACGTAGCGGGAGAAGATGTCGAGGATGACGTAGAGATAGTAGTAGGTCCACTTGACGGGGCCACGAAGCTTCGTGATATCCCACGACCAAACCTCGTTGGGCGCCTCGGCCAACAGCTCCGGCTTGGCGTAATTCGGATGGCGCAGTTGGTTCCGGCGCTCTCGGACCTCGCCGTACTTTTCCAAAATCCGATACATCGTGCGAATCGAGCAGAGGTAGATTCCCTCGTCCAGAAGCGTGGCCCACACCTGCGCGGGCGCCTTGTCGACGAAACGCTCACAGTGCAAGGCTCCGAGGACCTTCTCGCACTCGGTCTCGTCGAGGGCTCGGTGCGGCCGAGGACGACGCTTCGGTTTGGGCGTCACCAGCTGGCGCCTGCGATACAACGTGGAACGAGCCACACTCAGAGCCTCGCAGGCTTCCGCCGTCTGCCCAATCTGTCCCGCCAGCTCCTCGGCCGCCACAATCAGTCGTTCTCGTCGCTGTCGAGCGGATTCAGGGGGATCCCCAGCAGTTCGGAGGCTTTTTTTTGGATCTCCAACATCGTCTCCACTCGAGCCAGGCGACGTTGGAGCCGGGCGTTCTCGCGCTCGAGCTCCTTGACCCGTGGATCCTCTGCCTTCGCCTTCCGGCCTCGCTTTCTCGACGTCAACCCCGCCTTCGCGATCTCGTCACGTTGGCGGCGCCAACTCGATAGCTGCGACGAGTACAGGCCCTCTCGACGCAGAAGTGCCGCAATATCCCCGACACCCTTGCAGGCGTCGGCCTCGCGCACTAGCCGCAGCTTGTACTCCGCGGTAAAGCGTCGACGCTTCGCTTGCTCACTCACTTCCGTTTCCGGGACCCCCGCCGCATCGCGGCCGGCGGGATCTCCAGTCGCCCTACGGGCTCCTTCCGTTCCCGCCGGGGTCATTCTCTCAATCAATGAACTCATTGATGATCCTCCTCCGCCCTACACACTAATTTCAAGGGGCGAAGTGTCTCAAGGATGTTGGCACAGAGGGATCGTGCTCTATCTCGGAAGACTCCATGCCTCGAAGCGGCTGGACCTTCTGTTGCAATCGACGGCCATCGCTCGGCAGCAGGACCCGCGCGTCCAGCTTGTCGTCGCCGGCGCTCGGGATGGAACGCGCGGCGCATCCGTCCTCAACGGGGCTCCCGACTGGTGCCGCTGGATCGGCGAGCTCGATGACGCGACGAGGTGGGCGGTGCTTTCCGAGGCAAGCGTCCTGGTCCTGTGCTCGGACTCGGAGAGCTTTGGCATGAGCGTACTGGAAGCGCTTGCGGTCAAGACTCCGGTGGTCGTAACGACCACTTGTCCCTGGCGAATCGTCGAAACCGAGCGCTGCGGCTTTTGGGTCGAACAACGGCCCAAGGAGATCGCGGCTGCGATCGCCAAAATAGTTCGCGACCCCATGGAGGCTCGTGCGATGGGGGAGCGCGGCCGCAGGTTGGTGGAAGAACGGTTCTCCTGGGAAGCAATCGGCCGTCAAATGTTGCACCTCTACGAGCGTGCCCTGAAAGGCGGGGGTTGATCTCACCGCCCTCGGTCGGAGTTGACTGCGATTTCCGTGTAGAAGCGAAGATACGCCGGCCCCACCGCGTCCCACGAAAAGCGCGTGCGGATCTGCTCCGCCAGCGCCTCGCGATCCTCGCCGGTCCATATGGGGTCGGCGAGAACCTCGGCCAGCGCGGAACGGACTGTTTCCTCCATGGGTTCCACAATCTTGCCCGCGCCCAGAGACGGTACGATCTCCCACGGCGTTCGATCCGTGGTGAGAACCCGGGTGCCCACTTGTAGGGCCTCTAGGATCGCGAGACCGAAGTTCTCCGAATAGGATGGCAGACAGAAGAGGTCCGCGCCCTGAAAGTAGATCCACTTCCGGTCATCCCAGATTTCACCGGCCCAATCCACTCGTGGCAGCCGAGCGGACTCCCGTTGAACGAAGCGCTTCAACTCTCGCACGTAACGGTCCTCGCCGCCGCCCACGATCACGAGTCGGACGTTCCGAACGGTACTCGGCTCGAGTCCGGCGAGCGCTCGCAGCAGCAGGTGCAGGCCCTTCTTTGGATGGACACGGGAGAGGAACAACAACACCACCTCGGATTCGGGCCAGCCCAGCGCGCGACGCGCAGCCGCGTAGTCAGGCCGGCGCTCGGAGGTCAGGCCCAGCGGAAGCTCGCGGCAGTTCCCCGAGGGAAGGAGTTTCCCCAAGTTGCGAGCCTCGGCCTCACTCGTGGTCAACAATCGGGAAGCACCCAGAAGGTGACGTCGTTCGAAAAGAATGTGCCAGGGCCACTTCTTCCACCGTTTGTGACGCCAGGCCCACGGTTCGAGCATTCCATGAGGCGAAACGACGTAGGGGATCTTCGCGCGCCGGCAATATGCGGAGATCTTCAAGAACTGCGGCTGCCACAGGCCGTGAAAGTGGACGATCTCGGGGGCGTTTGTGACACCGAGGTCCCCGACCGAGGGATTGCAGCGAACGGTTACACCTGCGCTTCGCAGGAAGGCTTCGAGGGACCGAATCGCCAGCTCCAGCCCGCCGGTTTTCTGGGCCGGGGGCGGCTCGAAGAAATCGATGTTCACGACTGCGCGACCTCGCGGTAGACCTGCTCGTACGAGTCGACCATCGAGCCCAGAGAGAGCCGGGTCTGCACCAGTTTCCGAGCGGCAGAGGCAATCCGCCGCAGTGCGGCACGGTCCCGCAAGGTCTGCGCCAGCGTGGAGGCGTCCTCGAGAAGGAGCACTGTCTCGCCGTCGAACATCGAAATCTCGGCGGCGAAGCTCCGTGTGACCGCGCACGGCAACCCGGCGGCCATCGACTCGAGGATCGCGAACGGCAGGCCTTCGTACTCCGCAACGTGCAACAACAGGTCGGCCGCCGAAAGGAACGGAAGTGTGTCGCTTTGCCATCCGGCACACGAGATGACGGAGCCCAGACCTTCTCGCCGGACCCAAGCGTTCCATGGAGCGGACAGCTCACCGTCGCCGACCCATAGGAATTTTGCAGTCGGAAGATGGTGATGCAGCTCTCGCGCGGTTTCGAGGAACCGAAAGGGGCGTTTCTGCTCCACCAGCCGGCCGAGGCCGATGACGAGGAAGTCGCTTTCCGTGAGCCCCAACTCCGCTCGCTTCGAATCCCGCAAATCAGACAATGCCGAATCGTCCGGGATCGGAACGCCGTTGAAGATGGTCCGCGTGCGTACCCGATCGTCGAGGAACTCGCGCAGCTCGTTCCTCCGCGCCTCCTGAACTGCGACGATAACCCCGCGGTACTTGGTGAGCGCATCGCGCGATATCCAGTCCCGGAGCCCAGGCGCCACGGCCCCCAGATACCGCGCGGTCTGAGTAAGGTGGATCGTACAGACGCTCGGCACGGCACCGTAGCGGAGGGCGCGAAGCAGGTCGAGACTGTCCTCGAGATTCTGTTTGTTGAGGTGAATTACGTCTGGCTTCGAGTCCGCCCACTCGCGCGCAACACGGCAGGATACGCTCCAGTTCCAGCACGTCGAGAGCGAGCGAGCCATTCGGTCGTAAGTGTTGCGGTACTCCGGGCGGACGACTTCGGCGAACTGCGCGCACCTCAGCGCCAGCTCGTCCATCCTCGGATGCGCGGGGATCCACATCAGCACCTCGTGGCCGCGATCGGATAGGCCCTGACCCAGATAGTCGAGAAAGATCTCGCCCCCGCCACGCGATCCAGAACCGGTGCTGGCCAGGAGGATCTTCATCGCCCGTCAACGACGCTATCGAAGACCCGTGCCCATTTCTCCGCGCCCGCCTCGGGCGAGAGCGTGAGAGCCCTTTGCCGTGAGACGTCTCCCCATTGCCGTACCCTGTCGGGACAGGTCGCAAGATACTCCATGCATTGCTGCAAAGCGTTCAGTTCGCCCGCGGCGAACTTGAGGCCGTTGACCCCGTCATCGACCAGATCCATTCCCGCACCCACGGCGTCAGAACTGATCACGGGCATCCCGGCGCCGAGGGCCTGGTTCACGACCACGCCCCAGCCGTCGTAACGGCTCGGAAGAACGAAGATATCGGCACGCGCAAAGTACTCCGCTAGTCGCTCCGGCGGCTGGAACCCCTCGTAGCGGATTCGTTCTCTCGCTGCGGGACTCACGGCGGCAAGAAACTCCGGCAGGTCTGCCTCGCGACCCACCAGCAGCAACATCACATCGAGGCCCTGCGCCACGAGGCGATCGAACGCGATCAGCAAGAGATCCACCCCCTTGCGGCGGATCATCTGTCCACAAAAGATGAACGTGATGGGGATGCTGGGCTCACGGTCGCGGGGCACAGCAAGAAACTCGGTGAGGTCGCAATGATATGGGACGCAAAAGTGTCGCGTGCCGGGAAACCGTTGGGCATAGTCGTCCTCCGCCGCGCGGCCGACACCCACGATTCCCGCGGCGCCCGCGAACGGAGCGGTGAGCTTGCTTTGTGCGATTTCCCTCCAACCATCGGGTTGCTTCCGCAGTCGTTCTCCCCAGAAGAGCCATCGATTCGCCCTAAGGCCGGAGCGCATCAACCACTGTGCGGTCCACGAAGTGAAGGAGCTGAGGACCACGACGTCGGCTGCTTGCAGTGTGGGCAGCGACCAGTTGAAGTGAAAGCGCGCCCCGCGAAACGGTACCCAGAAGCCGGGCATGATCCGCTCGAAGGTCCGCAACGGAGCTTCCGGCCAAGGAGAATCGGGAGAAGCAGCCTCCATGTAGTGAACGCTCAAGTCCACATCGTCGCGTGCCGCCAGCGCCGCGAACAGGTCCCGTTGATAAGGCGAGGGGACAATAGTCACGAAGGTAACTCTGTACCGGCCGGTCATCGGTGCTGAGTCGCCCGCGACAAGGCCGCCTTTCGAACGGGGCGTCGCCCCCTGGCCAAGCTCCCCAGGACCACGACCGCCAGCACAGGAAGCGAAGCGACCGGAAGCATATACAGGCTTCGCATGGTAATCACGACGGCAAAGAATCCCGACCCGTAAAGGAGGATGCCAAAATCGGAACGGATCGAGAAGGGTTTTCTGGTCCAATACGTGGCAAGCCAGCCAAGCAGAAGGCCGGCGAGAACAGCGCCGAACAGCCCCCGACCCATATAAGCCTCTCCGATGAAGGTAGCGGAAATCGTCGTGTCCGGGGACGACTCGAGATACGAGTTTGGGCTGATGCTCGTTCCGTCAGGCTTGTCTGGCCACAACGCACGAGGCACCACTCGCACGACAAACCACTCGGGCACCTCCCATCCCAGGTAGGGAACCTGGTCCGGAAACACGGTCACGAGATATGAGATGGAGAGGAGGTTGTAGTCCACGAAAAACTCTCGCCGAGTCTGATTGGGTTGTTCACTTCCGTTTCGTAGGTATTCTCGCAGTCCCACCTCTCTGAACGCGAGGCCGTAAATCGTGGTGGTAACGAGTAACGCGGCTGCAATCGCACCCAGCTTAATTATCTGCTTCCCCGAGCAGGCCGCCGCGTAGTAGTAAGCTACCAGTAAAGTGATCAGATAAGCCCCCATGATGCTACGGGTGCCCGTTGTGAATCCATAGAATAGAGTTAGCATCAACGCGACCAACACCAGCAACACGCTTAGAGTCGGATACAGGCGTCGTCGCCCAAGGATGATTCCGGCGATAGGCGGCACAAGGTATATCGTCGCGCCCAACTCATAAAGCAGCACGTTTGCATCACCAAACTGCCCCCGGCTCCAGGGCTCGCTAAACCTCGGCCCCATGAAATGCCAGATCATGAGCAATGGGTCGAAGTCCACCGAGGCCAACATGTGCAGATACCCCACCGCGAAGCAAAGCCAGAACAGGACCACGAGTGACGTTGTCGGGAGCTGTTTGTCCGCGAGCTTCCACGGCTTCGAACGACGATTGGCAAGGTGCCGCCCGACGGCCATTGCCGCGAAGCTCCAAAGTACGACTTCTATGCCCAGCTCGTAGTCGACATTTTGTGCCAACGTGTCGAAGCTCGGCTGAGAGAAAAGGAACTCCACGAAGATCAAATAGTACAGAGCCGCCATCGACACGAGATCGGCGCGCAGGAGATTGCCCCAACTCCGCTTGATCTCGATTTGGGCGAAGATTGCCAGGCTGAGACCGCAGCCGATGGCTGCGAAACGAGCCGCCGCCGCCGGGGTGTCGCCGTAGAACATGACACCGGTGCTGAGCAGACCGAACAGCAAGATGGCCGTGGCTTGCCAACTAGCAGCGAGCGGAGCCTTGCTGTCAGCGGCGCGCGACGAAGCGAATCGTTTGGGAGTGCGGATCATGGAGGGTCCGTGCGTACGGGTAGCTCATCCAGAATACCCCGCAATCGGCGTGAGAGCACTTCTACCGAAAAGCGTTTCGAGGTCTCGATCGCCGCCGCCGACATGGAACACAGTTGTTTGGTGTCGAAGGCCAGCTCCATGATCGCATCGGCGATTGCCTTTGGATCGCGCGCGGGAATCTTGAGACCGTTTGCGCCGTGGTCCACGACCTCTCCGCAATTAGCCGTGGCGATCACCGGTACCCCGTGAGCCATCGCCTCGAGCTGCGTCACACCGAAACCGTCTGAAAGCGTCGGAAAGACGAACAGATCCGCTGATCGATACAGCGAAGACACCCTGTCACGCGTGACGGGACCAACGAACGACATGTTGGGTGGAGCGCTTCGTACCGCCTCGGAAGAGATGCCAATTGGACCCGCAACGACGAAGCGCAGAGGCTCAGTCTGAAGCAGTTTGGCTGCACGCATGAGATACTGGATCCCTTTTCTGAGCACCACCTGGCCGAGCCAGAGGATCGTCTTCTCGGGCGACGACGACTCTTTCCGACCCACGACGACCCGAGGATCGTATGCAAGAGGCAGAACCCGCAGCTTCTGGGCAGGTACGCCTTGGTGGATGAGACCCTTCCGGCTCCACTCCGAATTGACGATGACAATCGAGGCGCGCTTCCATTCCGCAGCTAGACGCTCGAAGTAGACGTCGGGAATGTGGCCGGGTATCGCCATCCACCCGGGCCAGAGCGTGGCCTCGTGCCGCACGATCTCGTCTTCCGTTCGAGCCGGGTCTATCTGATCGACAATCGTTGGAGTTCCGCAATCGGCCAGATAGTCGAGGGTTTCGAGCGCGCCGCTGGTATACGAAATAAATGCCGACGGCGGCCCCGACGTTCTAACACGTTTGACCAGGTGGGCACGCGTGTTCCGAGCGAATTTCTCGCCCACTCGAAGGTACTGGAGCGACAATTCCTCCGTAGTTATCGGGCGCCTCCAGAACTCGAATGCAGCATCCAGCAGCGCTGCGCGGGTGAACGCGACCACCCGACCATCGGGAATTTCCGGGTGCCATCTCGTGGAGAGGCGCCTGCCGACCGCGACCGCTCCGAGCCGGTCACGCCAGCGAGGTGCGGTCCAAAGATCGGTATAGAGAGTATCCAGGCGGCCCAGGCGCGAAAGAGAGCGCGGGATCGCATAGTGCTCTCGGGCTCCGATCTGCGAGCACCCGACTGATTGAGAGATCACCGACTGGCTCTCCGGTCTGGCGTCGCACGTAGCGAGGGCGCTTGGCCGCACTTTTCTCATCAAACACTTGTCTTCGAATCGACGCCGAGGGGCTCGAACGGAGCCGGCGACCACCGCGCTCGTAGAAATTCCGCCAGCCCTGAGGAACTGACCGTATCTCTGAAACGCCTGTGGCACCAGATATGAGCGGGTATGGCGAAGAGCCCCGCAAGAATGCCCCTAAGTCGCCGCGCCCTTACGAGCCAGAGGACTCGGTGGATAACCTGCACGCAACCGTACGGCCAATAACGAACAGGGTACCGGAGATAGGCCAGTAAAGCGAGATTGGCGATCGACGCCGCCGTGATCGCAGTACTTCCATGGTGGGAAAGGTCGGTATCGTGAAAGACTCGAAGCCATGGTGTGAAATAGAGGTTTTTATCCCGACAGACAAGTCGGATGGCAAGATCCACCTCTTCCATTCCATACGCCATGGCAAGAGGTACGTAGCCTCCACAATCCAAAAAGTCCCGCTGCCGATACGCGACGCCACAGCCGACAAACAAGACTGACGAACGGACTACCGGTGTCGCGTCAGGAACGGGCTCACCCCGATGTATGATCTGGCTCGCCACGACAGAAGCATCCGGCCGTCGATTGAATACTTCCGACAATCGGGCGAAGTAGTCGTCATCCATTGGATAGGAATCGTCATCGAAGCTTGCGACAATTTCGCTGCTCGCGGCCGCAATCAGCTTATTCCGACCGCCGCCCGGTCCCATCCGATCTGCGCTTTGAAGTACTTTGACGGCGGGAAACTCACCGCGCAGCCACGGTTCTGTGTTCATGTCTCCAACGTCCACGTGGACGATGATTTCTGCAGGAGGCGGCCGGCAATCAAGGACCCTTCTAATTGCAACTCCCAACTCGAGCCGCCTGTTGAAGGTCGGAATCACAACTGAGACTGGTGACATAGACATTGATGAGCGCATGGACGTTGAGGTATTCCGTAATCCGAATCCGACACCTACACGCCCGGCCCGAACATGTTGTTGTCGCCGAACGAGATCTGGTGATTGGCGTCCAACATCACGTCGCGGTTAAAGTAGTTCGTACTTGAATCGATTCAATCTGACACCGTGTGCCGATCTGCATCCCGAGCGCTCGCAGAAACGGAATACCAAGTCGACCGGCGATTCCATAGGGCCATCGGAGAAGGATTTCGTCCGAGGCTGGAATCATCAGAACCTCAGTTCAAAGGCGTTCATATACTCCAGTGTCTAGAACGATCTTCTGGATAGCAAACTCGTCCCTACCGCCTGGAGGTCCGACGGCGCCAGAGCCCTGCTATGTGCAGCGCACGGCAGGCAGTGTAGCGATTGATCCGGGGCGATCCGGGTATCACGGACGAAGTGCGCGTTTTGAAATTCGGCGTATGGGGGCCGCGCACCGATTGGTGAAGCCGCGGCCGCCTTCCAACAACAACTTGAACCAGCTGATTCAACCTAAGTAGACTATGGATATTCAACTCCATCGAGATCTGAAATGAGAACCTTGCTTGTTACTGGTTCCTCCGGCCTCATCGGTTCCGAAGTCGTGGAAGCTTTCTGTCGCGACGGATGGCAGGTTCACGGCGTGGATAACAACATGCGCGCTGATTTCTTCGGTCCCGGTGGTGACACGCGCTGGAATCAGCGCCGTCTGCTGGCGGCGCACAGAAATTTCCAACATCACGAACTCGATGTGCGGAATCGTCCCGCCGTGATGGGGCTGATGAAGCAGTTGCGCCCCGATGCCATCGTTCACACCGCCGCGCAACCGAGCCACGATCTGGCCGCCTCTCGACCATTCGATGATTTCGATGTGAATGCCGGCGGCACCCTGAACCTGCTCGAAGCGACCCGTCAGTCGTGCCCTGAAGCTCCTTTCGTCCATATGAGCACCAACAAGGTCTATGGCGACGCACCGAATGAGATCCCATTGAAAGAGTTGGATACGCGCTGGGACTACGCCGATCCCGCCTACGCCGAAGGCATTAAGGAGACCTGCCGTATTGACCAGAGCAAGCATAGCCTGTTGGGTGCGTCCAAGGTGGCGGGGGATGTGATGGTGCAGGAATATGGCCGCTACTTCGGCGTGCCCACTTGTTGCCTGCGCGGCGGGTGTTTGACCGGACCTAACCACAGTGGTGTGGAGTTACACGGGTTCCTCAGCTACCTCATCAAGTGCAACCTGGAAGGCCGCACCTACAAGGTGTTTGGTTATAAAGGCAAGCAGGTGCGCGATAACATCCACAGCCACGACGTAGTTCAGTTCATGCGCCGTTTCATCGACGCGCCGCGTGCGGGCGAGGTGTATAACTTGGGTGGCGGACGCGCGAACTCCGTTTCGATCCTTGAAGCCTTTGACCTCATCGCCGCAACCTCAGGCAAGCCAATGAGCTACGAATATGTCAATCAGAACCGGGCCGGGGACCACATTTGCTACATTTCGAACCTCGACAAGTTGAAAGCGCATTATCCCGGCTGGGCTATCACCAAGGATTTGAAAACCACTTTCGGCGAAATTCACGACGCTTGGGTCCAGAAAACGAGCGATGAAATCCTGAGATACTGAAAAACGTCGATTACAAACCACGGACGCACGCACAGACCGACGCAATGTCTGCCCCTTTCAGTATGGAATTGAACCTCGAGCCCGGACGCTCTGATCGACATTACTGGCGGGACGTGT
The DNA here is from genome assembly GCA_965247365.1 of Candidatus Marinacidobacterales bacterium. Classification (GTDB taxonomy): domain Bacteria; phylum Acidobacteriota; class Vicinamibacteria; order Marinacidobacterales; family SMYC01; genus CBDFHB01. The sequence goes on along the minus strand of CBDFHB010000002.1, from coordinate 3,745,522 downwards.
GGCGCTTTCGCGAGCTTTTTTACATCCTCGCCTGGCGCGACCTGACCGTGCGCTACAAGCAGACGGTCATCGGAGTGGCGTGGGCGTTGATCCGCCCGTTGCTCGCGATGGTTGTGTTAACCATCATCTTCGGCAAAATTGCCAAACTTCCGGCGCCCGGCGCAGTGCCTTATGCCTTGCTGGTCTATGCGGCCATGCTGCCCTGGCAGTTTTTTTTTCGACGGCCCTGAGTGAATCCAGCAACAGCCTGATCACCAATGCAAACCTGATTTCGAAAATCTACTTTCCGCGCCTCATCGTGCCGGCCGGATCGGTCATCACCAGCTTCGTGGACTTTCTGATCTCGTTCGCAATTCTGGTGGCGTTGATGATGTGGTATCAGTTCTGGCCGGACGGGAGAATAATATTGCTTCCAACCTTCACGCTCCTTGCCTTTGGCGCAGCCATGGGCGCCGGTTTGTGGCTCTGCGCCCTGAACGTGAAGTATCGTGACTTTCGTTACATCGTCCCGTTCATCGTTCAGTTTGGGCTCTATGTCTCACCGGTAGGTTTCACTAGTGCGGTCATCCCGGAAAAATGGCGCTTGCTCTACTCCCTCAACCCGATGGTGGGGGTGATCGACGGTTTTCGTTGGGCGCTTTTTGCGCGGTGAGGCGGAGCTCTACTGGCCAGGACTGCTGGCCTCCGTAGGGCTGTCCGCAGTCCTCCTGCTCTCCGGCCTGTGGAATTTCCGACGATTGGAGCGCACTTTTGCAGATGTCATTTAAAGAAAGCAGACAGCAGAAACGAGAAAGCTAAAATGAACTTCTACTTTCTACTTTCCCAATTCTAGATTCTGCAGCCATGAGCGACTGGATTATCAAGGCAACGGGACTTGGGAAACGCTACCGTATCCGCCACCAGCAGCAGCGGCAGCGCTACGTCGCATTGCGCGATGTTCTTGCCCAGAAGGCAAAATCCGCAGTTCGCGGGCTGTTGTTTCGTGGTCCGTCGGCTAGTGGCCCTTCTACGGAAGACTTCTGGGCGCTCAAAGATGTCTCCTTCGAGATCAAGCAGGGCGAGGCGGTCGGCATCATCGGTCGCAACGGCGCGGGTAAATCCACGTTGCTGAAGATTCTGAGCCAGATTACCGAGCCAACCGAGGGACGTGTGACACTGCGGGGACGGGTGGCGAGTCTGCTGGAAGTGGGCACGGGCTTTCACCCCGAACTGACTGGGCGCGGAAATATTTTTCTCAACGGCGCGATGCTCGGCATGACGCGCGCGGAGATTCGCCGGAAGTTCGACGAGATTGTGGCCTTTGCCGAGGTAGAGACATTCTTGGACACGCCGGTGAAACGTTACAGCAGCGGCATGTATGTGCGGCTGGCGTTCGCCGTCGCGGCGCATCTGGAGCCGGAAATTCTAGTCGTGGATGAAGTGCTCGCTGTAGGCGACGCGCGGTTTCAAAAGAAGTGCCTCGGCAAGATGGGCGAGGTCGCCAAGGGCGGGCGCACCGTTCTCTTCGTCAGCCACAACATGGGGATGGTGTCTAAGCTCTGTCAGACGGGCATGTTGCTCGATCTTGGACGGCTGCTGAGAATCGGTGGAATCGACGAGGTCATTCAGGGCTACCTCGCTGCGGGCCAGAACGCGCAGTCGAACCGTTATGTCGCGCCGGCAGCGTCAGGACAATTTGTCGTCCACATCCTTAAAGCGGAGACCGTCAATGCGAAGGGAGAAGGAACCACGGAGTTCGGGCACGAGGACTCCGTAGTGTTGAAAATTGCATGCGCGCTGAATTGTCCGGACCCGGCGACACTCGAATCGATCCGCCTGACCGTGGCGTTGGTGGATGGAATGGGGCGAAGGGTGTTCACCAATCAAACGAGCCTCGCACGGGATTATTCTTCACTGACTGGCTTCAACGCCTCGATGGGGATACCTTCCGGCCTGCTGACGCCAGGCAATTACACCTTCATCATCAACGCGAATATTCCACCGTCGGAAATTCTCAGTCGTGTCGAGGACGCCTGCCCGTTTTTCATCACCGATTTGGGATCGGAGTTTGCGATGTTCAAAGGTGGCGACTTCGGCTGTGTATTCGCGAAGTGTGACTGGCGGTTAACACCCGCGGCGTGCGATCCTGTAAGCATTCCCTGACATGAAATCATCGCTCAGTTGTCTGCGCGCCGTGACGCACTCGTTCGGCGTGGATGTGGTGCGTTATCGCAAAGGTGAAGCGTCGCCGGCGCGCATCGTCGCTCTGTGCAACGCCGTCCGTTACCTCACCGCCAACCTTGTGCCCGGCGCGTTTGTCGAGTGCGGGGTGTGGAATGGCGGCAGCGTCATGGCGGCGATGCTCACGTTGCAGTCGTTAAAGGACACGTCGTGCAAATGTTATCTTTATGACACTTACGAGGGCATGACCGCGCCCTCGGACAAGGACACTTCCATCGAAGGCGAATCGGCCAAGCAATCGTTTGACGAGATTAACGAATCAGGGTGGCAAGATGACTTACTCACCGCTCGCAGAAGTCAAGGGCATCATCGGAAGCGTTGGTTATCCCGCGGACAGGGTTCATTACGTCAAAGGCAAGGTTGAAGCCACCATTCCTGGCGTTGCTCCACAAACCATCGCCATGCTCCGGTTCGACACCGACTGGTATGAATCCACCCGCCACGAGCTGGTCCATTTGTATCCGCGGCTGTCACCCGGAGGCGTGATCATCATCGACGACTACAGTGATTGGGCTGGCGCGCGTCAGGCGACTGACGAGTATTTGGAGCAAAACAACGTCAGGCTGCTGCTCAACAGGATCGATTACACCGGCCGCATTCGTGTGAAGCAGTGAAGTCCCTATGAGCTCTCGATTCGCAGTGCAGGAGCTGTTCCTGAGCACGTTGGCGGAATGGGAGTTCAAGCGCGGCATTCACGGACTCGACGGCCCACCGCAGAAGTGGCGGGCGCGGCACTTGCGCCTGATGCGTGTTCAACACGGAACGCAATTCACCTTTGGTTGCGGAATTCACATCCGAAACCGCGACAACCTGATTCTCGGAGAACGTTGCGCGGTTGGGAGCTTCGCGCGCATTTGGAATTACGCGCCCATCCATATCGGTGATGATTTTCTTGCCGCAGGCGGCCTCACACTCAACTCTGCCACGCACGAGCCGGTAACGCTGACCCCGGAGGGCAGGCCGATTCGTATTGGTAATCGCGTTTGGTGCGGGGTGAACGTGACCATTCTCGCGGGCGTTAGTATCGGTGACGACGTCGTGATCGGAGCGGGGAGCGTGGTTACCGCCGACATTCCCGCCAACTGCATCGCGGTTGGCGTGCCCGCGAGAAAACTCAAGGACCTCGGTCGTGACGAAAAAACCAAGATGTGGAAATGGGTCGACGCCGACGGAAACCAACCTGAATGATTTCACGAATCCGCAACGGCCTAATCAACCGGCTCGCGCCCGTTATTCTCGGACGGCATCCGCGCAACCAGTTATTTTCGTTCAACTACTTCAATGTTTCGCATATCTGCCGGTTCCTCGAGGCGCGTGCCGCCACGATGCCAGACGGCCCGGCGGTGTTCCTCGACGTCGGCGCGGGGGAAAGCCCATACCGTCGGTTCTTCACGGGCAAGTTTGGCCGTTACATCGCGGTGGATACGGCGGACAGTTTGACACCGCAGCCGGTGCCGGGTGTCGAGCATCACGAGGGCACGGCGGAAAGCATCCCTTTGCCGGACGCGAGCGTGGACGTGGCGCTATTCAACCAAGTGCTGGAACACGTTCTTGATCCCGACGCATCGCTGCGCGAAGTCCTGCGTGTGCTCAAGCCCGGCGGCGTGATGTTGGGGTCGGTGCCTCACATCAGCCCGGTGCATCTGGAGCCGTATGATTTCCGCCGCTACACGGACCTCGGCCTGCGGCAGATGCTGGAGAATCATGGCTGCACGCGTATCGAAATTGACCACAGTGGTGCGGTCTATACCGCAGCGGCGCTGTTGGTGACTATGGACTGGGTGCTCAGTCATCGCCGCCCCGGCCAGCCGCAAGTCTTCCGCACTGGTCGGGCGCTGATGCTCTCGCCGCTGATTGGGTTGATCAATTTCACCGCGCTCGTCTGCGATGCCATCCTCCCCGATTCCGGTCGGAGCGCCGCAAACCTTTGCTGGTCTGCGGTGAAACGGTTATAGATTCATTTCAATGCTCCATCCATTGAAACAAGCCGCGAAGTTGGTTTTGCCCGTCGGGATGCAAAACAGGCTTCGCAAAGCAAACTCTCTCGCTAGCCTTGCCTGGCGTGACATGCGTTACGACATGCTCGGTCAGGTGCTTCCTGTTAAGCCACGCGCCATCAGCATGATGGTGAACGATATTTGCAACTCACGCTGTCAGATGTGCCTCATCTGGGAGCGAAAGAAGGATCATGAGATAACGCCGGATGAGTTACGCCAAGTGCTTGATGAACCGCTTTTTTCCAAGGTGACCGATATTGGCGTCACCGGTGGCGAGCCGACGCTGCGCAAAGATCTGCCGGAAATCTTTCGGGTGATTGCGCAACGCAATCCTCGCATTCGCCACGCCTCGATGATCACCAATGCCATTCGCGAAAAGGAAGTCGAAGATCGGGTGTTGGAATGTGCGCAAGTTTGCCGTGAAAATGGCGTTGGCTTTTCCGCCATGGTGTCTTTGGATGGACTGGGGGAAGTGCACGATATTGTTCGCGGCCGACCTGGAAACTTCACGACCGCCATTGGTTGTCTTGAAAGGTTCAAGGCGGAAGGCATCCCGGTCTCGTTCGGATGCACCATTACGAAGAGCAATGTGGCCCATGTGGATCAATTGCTGGATTGGGCCGAAGACAGTCATATCTACGGCCGTTTTCGCGTCGCTGAATTCATCGACCGCCTCTACAACACGCCGCAAAAGGAGTTTATCCGCAGTTTTTCGGAATTGGAGCAGTATCACCTCGGTTTGTTCTTTTACCGCGCCCAAACGGAATTCGAAAGCAGTTCAATGGTGCAGAAGACGTATCGGAGCATTCGGGGAATGCTGGCCGAAGGGAAACCCCGCACCACCGGATGTCCGTATCACAATGATGCAGTGATTCTAAGTTCCCGAGGTGAACTGCTCTACTGCTCTCCCAAGTCGCCCAATTTGGGCAGCATTCTGGTTCGTGGATCTGCCAGCAACGTGTACTTTGGAAATCTCGAAAAGCGCAGGGAAATCCGGGAGAAGCATTGTGACGATTGCATCCACGATTACCATGTGCCGGTCACGTTTCGTGAAAAGGTTCGCTTCTATCGCGAGTGTCGTCGACGCGCGCGGCTTTTTGATTGTAAAGCCTTGGTGTCCAAGGCCAGAGGCTTGTCGGCGGCTTCTGCTATGTCGTCTTCAACGTCACCGGCCGGTTCACACGTCTTGATTGTTGGCTGGTATGGTACCGAAACGGCGGGTGACAAAGCGATTCTGGCTGCCGTCGTCGAGCGTCTCAAGAAACGCCAGCGAGCACCGACCCAAATCACCATTGCGAGCCTTCATCCCTTTGTTACCCGGCACACTTTGAGGGAATTGGGACTTTCCCAATTGCGGATTGTTGAGACGTTTCAGCCGGAATTCATTGAGGCATGTCGAACCTCAGACGAGGTGGTGGTGGGCGGCGGGCCGCTCATGGATTTGGAGATTCTGAACCATATTCTTTACGCCTTTATGGAAGTGCGTGGCAGGAACGGAGTCACTAGGGTGGAAGGATGCGGCATTGGCCCTTTGTCCAATCCACATTTTGTACAGGTGGTTTGCGAAATCCTTCGTTTGTCGAATGTGATAACACTTCGGGATAAGCAGTCTGCAATTCGTTGCCAGAATGAATTTGGTCGGCAAGCCGAGGTGGTTGAGGATCCGGCAACTGACTATGTGCGCGGCTGGCTCGGTCGCAGCGACACGGCTTCGTTGCAGACCAGCAGCACGAACCCGCCCGTGGATGTAGCCTGTTTTCTCCGTGAGTGGGGGATGGATTACAGCGACGGGCTGACGGCCGAGGAGTTTGCCAGACGAAAGAATGCGTTTGAAGCAGGTTTGGAGCAGTTCCTTGGGCAATTGGTCCAGCAACGCGGCCTGCGCGTAGGGTTATATCCCATGCACTCGTTTGCCGTGGGAGGCGATGATCGCAAATTCAACCGCCGACTGGCCCGTCGGGTGATTGAGAAACACTGTTTGCCCCCCGATGCCTTGAGCGTCGCGGGCCTGCCGATGTCACCCGCCGAGTTGCTGCATGTCATGCAGCGGAGCAGGGTGAATGTTTGCATGCGTTTTCACTCCGTCCTCTTTGTGGAAACATTGGGGATCCCTTATTTGGCGATCGACTACACGGGCGGAGGAAAGATCAGGGCCTTCCTGGAAGAACGAGACAAATTGCAGCACCTGTTAACGCTCGAACAAATGGCAACCGGGCGGGCGTGTGCCGTGTTCGACCAGATATTATCCAGCAAGCCTTGAAAGTCACAGTGGTCAGTCAAACGGACGCGGGAGGTGGAGCGGGCTTGGCGGCCGGGCGCCTGCACCGGGGCTTGCGCCAGGCCGGTTTTGACTCTCACATGCTTGTTTCATCCGTGTCTAGCCATTCCGATGAATTCACCAGCACGCTGCCCTTGGCTCGTGGCTCCATCCGCATCGGAAAACGCATTTTGGGCCAGGTGCTGCCAAGACTAGGCTTGCGGAATCTCGCCGCCGTCGAAAGCTTTGGATGGGTCAGGCACCCGATGTTTACCGCGACCGACGTGGTGAATTTTCACAATCTTCACGGCGAGTTTTTTAGTTACCTTGCTCTTCCGCGACTGACGGCCCTCCGGCCGGCTGTGCTGACCCTGCACGACATGTGGGCGTTCACGGGACACTGCATTTACAGCTACGATTGCGAACGGTGGAATTCCGGTTGCGGGGCTTGTCCTTATCCGGACACTTACCCGGAGATTCGTCGGGATGCCACGCATCAGGAGTGGCGGCTGAAGCGGCGGGCATTTCAAAAATCCCGAATCACAATCATCGCCATCAGCCGGTGGATGGAACGTCAGGTCCGGCAGAGCTTCCTGCAGGATTGTTCGATTCGCCTGATTCCAAACGGCATTGATTTGGCCATTTACCGGCCGCTGGATCGCGTTGAGTGCCGCCGATTTCTTGGGTTGCCAGTTGAGCGCAATTTGATCCTGTTTGCGGCTGCTGATCTCGAGGACCGGCGGAAGGGCGGGGATTTACTGCTCGAGGCATTGAGGGGACTTTCTCCCATTCTAAAGTCGAAAACGTCACTTGTGATCATGGGCACGGCGGCTCAGTTGGCCGACTACAATTTGGGCATGGAAGTTTTTCCTTTGGGATATGTTCATGACGACCGACTCAAAGCACAGATCTTTTCGGCTGCGGATGTTTTCGCATTCCCCACGCGTGCGGACAATCTGCCCTTGGTTCTGCAGGAAAGCATGGCGTGTGGCACTCCTCTGGTTTCTTTCGATGTCGGTGGAGTTTCGGATCTCGTCCGGCCGGGGCTGACGGGTTTGCTGGCCGCACCAGAGGATGCTGCCAACTTTCTCCGGCACTTGGAAACTCTGTTAAGCGACAACGCTCTGCGGAGCAGTTTGAGCCATTCCTGCCGTATAGTGGCTGAACAGGAGTACAACGTTTTGCTGCAAGCCCGGCGGTATGGAGACGTTTTCTCCGGACTCCTGAACGCCAATAGTTAAGAATGTCCCCGGTTTCCCAACTTCCGCGCCTGCTCCATATTGGCGACGTGCCAGTGGAGTCGTCCTACCACGGTTCAGCGCTCTTGTATCGCCTGCTCCAGAATTACCCGCCAGAGCGGTTGCGGATCATCGAGGGAAATCTGCGGAATTCGCTGCCCGAACGACGCTTGAAGGGGGTGCCATATCGTGCCCTCAAAGTTGGTTGGGCGCGTCCGCTTTACACGCGGTTCAACCGCTGGGCGCTCCTCGCCTATTCGGTCGTGGCTCGTTGGCGGGCCAACGCGGTTCGTCGGGCGTTGGAAGAGTTTCAGCCGGAGGCCATCCTGAGCGTATCCCACGAATTCCTGTGGCTGACGGCGGCGCGCTTTGCCAGGCAGTCCGGGCTGCCCCTGCATCTCATCTGTCACGATGACTGGCCGAATCTCGCGCAAGCGCCGGAGGTGTTCCGCCCGTGGCTGCGCCGCGAATTTGGCCGGACTTATCGGCAGGCGGCTTCGCGACTCTGTGTTTCACCCTACATGGCAGAGGAATACGAGCGCCGCTACCGCGCCCCGGGAACTGTGCTTTACCCGTCCCGTGCGGCGGATGCGCCCCCGTTTGATACGCCACCGGAGCGGCTACTGAAAGATGACGGGTCGCTGACGGTGGCCTTTGCGGGGACGATCAATTCATCAGGGCATGTGCGCTCCATGCAGAATCTGGCGCAGTGCCTGGAGAAAATCGGAGGTCGCTTGCTGATTTTCGGACCACTGGATGAGACAGGCGCAACGGCGGCGGGCTTACAGCGCAGCAACATTGAACTGCGCGGGATGATCCCCTCTGGCGAACTCATGGATCGGTTGCGGGTGGAAGCTGACGTGTTGTTCGTCCCAATGAGTTTTGCTCCGGGTGACCGGGAGTCTTCAGCGTTGAGCTTTCCGAGCAAGCTGACGGACTACACGTTGGTTGGATTGCCGCTGCTCATTCATGGGCCGAATTATTGCTCCGCGGTTCGATGGGCCCGAGATCATTCAGGTGTAGCCGAGGTCGTCACCGGTGAAGACCTGTCGGAACTTTCCTTTGCCTTAGAGCACTTGCTCATTCCTGCTCACCGGCTGGCGCTCGCCGAAAAAGCGTTTTGCATAGGAAACGAGTTTTTCTCTCATGCCGCAGCGGAGCAAGTTTTCTTTTCCCGTCTGGTGGGCACGATTCAGAAATGATGCCCCTTATCAGCGTCATCATTCCGACCTACAACCGCGCTGAATTGTTGCGCGAAACCTTGAAGTCTGTGTTCGCACAAAGTTTCAGGGATTTCGAGGTGGTGGTCGTGGATGACGGTTCAACGGATCAGACGGAGGGGATGCTCTGCGAGTTTGGCAACGTGATTCGATCCATTCGCCAGAAGAACAAAGGTCCTGGGGCAGCGCGCGACACGGGAGTTCAAGCGGCACACGGTGTCTATATCGCGTTCTTGGACAGTGATGATCTCTGGTTTCCTTGGACGCTTGAGATCTACGCCAAGCTGTTATGTGAGAAGAGTGGCGTGGATATCATTTTTGGAAAAGTAGCTCGTTTTACAACCCCTCGAGAGCTAGATGCCCAAGCAGTGACTCCGTTGCAAGCTTCAGACTATGAGGATTTTTTGGCGGCAGGCCAAAGACCTGTGTTTTTTGGGAGCAATGTCGTCGTGAAGCGCGCCGTTCTCTTGAGCGTTGGGAGTTTGGATCGGGAAATACGTGTCTTCGAAGATCAAGATCTCGGCCTCCGCCTGGGAATTGGTGCTTCCTGTTCGGTCGTCGAGTCGCCGGTAACCGTCGGATATCGGCAGACGCCTGGGAGCCTGACTGCATTAACCAAGCGAGCCTTGGAGGGTATTTGCTTATTAATCGAAAATGAACGGTCAGGGGTATATCCTGGTGGAGTCCGCCGACGATGGGAGCGGCGCAATTACATCTCCTTTAGCATCCGTTCGGTGAGTTCGGGGTTAGTCCAAGAGGGCATGCTGAGGGAGGCGTGGGCGCTCTACCAAAGCTCCTTTTCCTGGCACATTAGGCTCGGCAGGCTGCGATATTTGGTCGGGTTTCCCTTGCTGCTCGTGTGGTCGCTAGCAGGACGTATTTACAGAAATTGAATCGGATGCAGTACCCGACTACAGACTGACTACACGCATCCTGGTTTCATCGATGCCCCGGACCCATCCCCATCGGCCGATGTGCCTTCGATCCATGATGCCTCGTGTCCGACTTCTAGCGTTCGTCGAGTTCCAAGGACTAGGGCACCCATCATTTCGCGCAAAGCCGCCGATCGTTTGTGCAACGAAGTTCGATCTCCTATTCTTGTTGAATGGTCACTCGACGTACGTTAGGGCACGTCTTTCTCAGGTAGGCTAGTGCAGGCAGCCGAGGCGATGGATTCGAAGGAACGCGGCCGCCCCCTGGCTGCAGTGCACGTCCGCGCCAAGCCTGGATGGCGCGCTGTCGACTTCGCCGAGCTGTGGCAATATCGGGAATTGCTATGGATGCTCGGGATGCGCGACGTGAAGGTGCGTTACAAGCAAACCGTGCTCGGTGTTCTTTGGGCCATCATCCCACCGCTCTTCACGACGCTGATATTCAACGCCATCTTCAGCATGCTGAGAGTCGCGCCACAGACCATTTCAAACGGATTCCCGTATCTCCTCTTCGTTTTCACGGCTCAGGTCCCCTGGCTCCTATTTGCCAATTCCTTGACGAAATCGAGTAACAGTCTCGTCGGTAGTCAGAATCTGATTACCAAGGTCTATTTCCCGCGACTTGTCGTCCCCATCGCCTCACTGTTCAGCGCCTTTTTTGATTTCCTGACATGTCTGGCGATCCTGGCCGGGATCATGGCGTGGTACCACGAATTCGTGGATCTTGGCTGGGCTCTAGCGGCCCTTCCTTTCTTTACTCTTTTGGCCCTCGCGACATCGCTGGCGGTTGGATTGTGGATGTCCGCGCTGAACGTGTTGTATCGCGACGTCCGCTTCGTGGTTCCGATCCTGGTTCAACTCTGGATGTACGTCAGCCCCATTGTCTACAGCAGCAGCAATATTCCCGAGAGATGGAAGCTTGTCTATGGGCTCAATCCCATGGCGAGCGTGGCCGACGGTTTTCGTTGGGCTCTCCTGGGTGGTAACCAACCCCCGCCGGGCCCCATGCTGACAGTCTCACTCGTTTCCGTTGTCGCGTTCCTTGTAGGTGGGCTCTTCTATTTCCGGCGAATGGAAAAGACGTTCGCAGACGTAGTATGAGCGAGATCGCGATACGAGCGTCGGGACTGGGCAAACGCTACCGTATTGGTCAAAAGCAGCGAACCCATCATCTGCGCGAAGCGATCATGGAGGCGGTTTGCGGGCCGTTTCGCCGCTTTCGTGACGCGCCGACCCAAGCCCCGGACGAGACCATTTGGGCGCTGAGGGATGTGTCGTTCGAAGTACGCCGCGGCGAGGTCGTTGGCGTGGTTGGGCGTAACGGCGCGGGGAAGAGCACGCTGCTCAAGATCCTCTCACGCATCACGGAGCCCACCGAAGGCGAAGCGCACATCTATGGGCGCGTTGGTAGTTTGCTGGAAGTGGGTACCGGTTTCCACCCCGAGTTGACCGGCCGGGAAAACATCTTTCTCAACGGGGCGATTCTGGGAATGAAACGCCGTGAGATCGAACAAAAGTTTGATGAGATCGTCGGGTTTTCGGAAGTGGAGAAGTTTATCGATACGCCGGTGAAGAGGTACTCGAGTGGCATGTATGTGCGTCTGGCCTTTGCCGTGGCGGCCCATCTGGAGCCGGATATCCTCGTTGTTGACGAAGTCCTGGCAGTTGGAGATCTCGCCTTCCAGAAGAAATGTCTGGGGAAAATGAGTGCGGTGGCCAGCGGGGGGCATACGGTCCTCTTCGTCAGCCACAACACGGCGGCAATCGAATCGCTGTGTGATCGTGGCATCGTGTTGGAGGGTGGTTCCATCGCCTTCGCAGGAAGCAAAAGTGAAGCTGTCACCTGGTACCACCGGACTATCGCAGGGGCTGAACTCGAGGGCCGGTTCTCTCCGGATGCAGAACCAGAGCATGAAGTGACTGGCGTATTTGGGCCGCGCATCGTGGACGCGATCATCAAAGACGTGGAGACGGGCCAGATCGGGCAGGTTCGCGCCGGCGGGAGTATGCAAGTGCGTGTCGAATGCTTCGCGAGTGACACATTGGACAGGCCCGGACTAGGCATTGGAATCGATAGTGCAGGCGGGCAGCGAATCGTTACTCTTCATACGAATCATGACCCGTCTCTCCGTCAGCCCGCTAAGATCCTTGGGTCGTTCGCCTTCGTTTGCACCATCGAGCTTCCCCTCGCGCCCGGGAGTTACACGGTGGAGCTCAATGTGGAAAGCGCTGATCAGACGGTCCACCGCGTCAAGGCGGCGATGCGCTTCACGGTGCTATCAACGGACTACTACGGAAGCGGGAAGTTGGGAAGGGGTGTCGTCCTCTGTCGGCAGGCGTGGTCGTTGGATTCGAAACAAACGCGTTCAGATTCCGCTACGCAGCGAGATGCAGGTTGATTTCGTGAGCCCCGCCTCGCGTGTTTCCCTATCTCGCCGCGCGCTCTTCATCTTTTTGATTCTCGACATCCGGTCTCGAAGCACGATTGTGAAAGATTGAAGGTGCTCATTGTGGTTGCACGCATTCCAAGATCAACGTGCTACACAATAGGTCTGACCCTCCGGGGAATCGGCCGAGGAGAGGGCTGAGCCTGAATATCACTTTGCCGAAAATCGTGCGCGCAGTCAACGTCGCGACTCCCCGATAGCGATCGAGCCGCAACCCCTCCCGCTCCGCCATCTCGGCAATCCCGCTAGGCCACCACAGGCTGACGTGGTCGACGTTCTCGCGGCTTCGTCCCAACCAGGCGTCACGAACCCGCGCTACATAGTAGGGGTTCGGCGTCGTGAGCACGAGATGACCTCCGGGAGCCAGGTTCCGGCGCCCAAGCTGAAAAAGTGCCTCCGGGAGGCCGAGGTGCTCGATGACTTCGCCGGCGACGATCACGTCGAACGTCCCCTCGACAGTCTCGCGCGTGATGTCGCAAACGCGGACGTTGAAACCGTCCTTCCGCAGCGTTTCGATCCCCGCCTCCAGAACGTCGACCCCGAGACATTGGGCCGCGGCGCAGGCAAGTTGTCGGTGCAGGTGCTGCCCGCTTTGGGCAAAGTGGTCCACGACGCCGACGTCGAGGAGAGACTTTCCCCGAACGAGGTCGCAGAGATAGGCGGTCCGATCGGTTATCGGGTCGGCCCGCGCGATCTGAATGTCGTTCTCGCGCCGCGCGATGACCTCGGGCGAGTTGGGATCTGGCGAGATCTCATGCCACCGCGGCATGGCGCACCGTCTCGAGGATGTCGGTCATGATTCTTCTACCTGGAGACCCAAACGCGACGTTCAGGTTGTCCTCGTTTGCGCGGAGTCCTTGCCGATACTGCGGATACGTCTTCCTTGAGACCGGGTTCCGTTCGTGTGTGTTCGTAAGGAGACATTCAGCCAGACCGTCGCGCACGCCGCACAACATCGCCCGCACGCGTCGCAGCTTCACGCCGCACCACAGTCCATTCGCGATACCTCCCACTACGTGCGGCCAGAAATAGGGCCAGGGCACGTTCTGCCAGAAGAACAAGACGTCGTTGCGCCGCTCATAGTAATCCATGCGACTCCAATCCCTTCGCGGCGACTCATAGTGCAGAATCTCGCCCGAGAGTCCCAGTCGTACGCCAAAGCCGGAGTCGAGCATCCGAATGCTGTAGTCCTTCTCTTCGCCTTGATGGACGAGATGGCTTCGGTACCCGCCCAACCTCAGAAAAGTGTCGCGCCTTACCGCATGCGCTGTTCCCACGTAGCTTACCGCCCAATAGACTCCGTCAGCATCCGCTGCCTTCTGAAATACCGCTTCGCTTCGATTCACGTCCCTATACGGAATCGCCACGACGCCAACGGAACGATTCTCGAAGTATGGCAGTATTTCTTGGACGATGCGCTCGGGTCAGAACTCTGCATCATCGTCGATCGAGAAGACTGTTTCGCCCCGCGCAACCTTTGCTGCCTCGTTTCGCCGCTGGATATAGCCAGCCGATTCGGAATGCGTGATCAAAACCACCTGCGGAAACTGCGCGTGAACCATTTGCGACGTTCCGTCCGACGAGCCATCGTCTACAACCAAGACCTCGATTTCCGCACCCTTCTGGGCCAAGGCTGAAACGACAGCCTTCGCTTGCAGCTCGACGGGATTCGCTGGTCATCGCTTTCGAAAAGCTAGCGTTAATTAGCTGAGGGTCTTCGCGATTTGAGCGAGAAACGCCCGGAGGTCGGCCGGTCCTTTGGAGGCGGCCTCGTGGACACGCCGCATGTCGAGGTTTTCGTAGGCATGTACGATGGCGTTGCGGAATCCAGCGGCGCGGACGAGGCGCTCTGCGAGGTCCCGCTCGAGAATTCCATCCTCCGCGAGGCGACGAAATGCCTCGCCATAGGTTGCTGGCGTACCGAGATTGCGGCGCACGCAAGCGGCGAGAGCTAGATCGATCACAATTTGAACCGCCTGCCACAAGTGCAGGACCACGGCGTCGGCGGCGTCGGTGGATGGCTTCAGGTCCTCGGAATCCGCGGGGAGTTTATCGTTCACTCTCTCGAGGTGACGTTCGACGGCGGCGACCTTTTCCGCCAGCACCTCTCGGTCGATGGGACTCAACGGGTCGTCCGCTCGAGGATCGCGTCGTAGGACGGCTCGAGCACGTGCCGCGCATCGCACCAAAAACTCACGGCGTCGAGCCAGAACTGCTCGAAGGCATACGGTCGCGCTTCGTAGATGGGCAAGCCGTCGCGCGCAACCTGATATCGCATCAGCCCGCCCGCTCGGTCGAGGTCGACGAGATCCACCTCATCGGTCGAGAGCGCTGCCGCGAGATCGGCGACGAGCAGCTCGACGTCGAGCGACTCGGTTCCGCAGAAGGCGAAATCCCAGTCCGAAACGGCGTGGGTTTCGCCTCGAGCCTGGGAACCGAACAAGACCAGAAGCTCGAGCCCGGAGCGTGCCGGGACCACAGCCTTCAACTTCTGGAGCATTTCCGCCGGCACGCCTTATTGTACCCGAGGCCCCATGACTTCTATGCTAGTCGATCCCGCTTCTCGTTGACAGCGCTCGGGCTCCCCGTTGCGCGTAGGGATTTGCACACACGTCCGCCTCCCGTATAATCATTTGAGAGACCAAAGCTTCTACATTTGAGGTGACATCCAAACGTTCCCGAATCAGGGACGACCCTGCACGGGTCCAGCTCTTGTGAACATTCTGGGTATCAACGCCTACCACGGTGACGTGTCCGCGGTGCTCGTGCGTGACGGAGAGCTCGTTGCCGCCGTCGAGGAGGAGCGGTTTCGGCGTATCAAGCACTGGGCCGGGTTTCCATCTCGGGCGATTCGATCCTGCTTGGAGATGGGCGGCGTCGACGCGCAAGACATCGATCACTTCGCGATCTCGCGCGACCCGAAAGCTCATCAGTGGCGGAAGCTTCGGTACGCGTTCCAGAGGCGGCCGGGGTTGGAGCTGGTGACGGATCGATTCCGGAATCGCTCGAAGCTCGCGAGCCTGCCCGAGAAGCTGGCTTCCGAGTTGGAGCTTCCTCGCGAGCGGGTGCGTGAACGGATGCATTGGGTGGAGCATCATCCCGCGCACTTGGCGAGCGCGTTTTTCGTGTCGCCCTTCGAAGAGGCGGCGGTCTGTGCGATCGATGGGTTCGGGGATTTCGTCAGTACTTCGATGGCGAGGGGCCGAGGGTCCACGCTAGAGATTTTGGATCGCACCTTCTTCCCCCACTCGCTGGGATTGCTCTATCTGGCGCTGACCCAGTATCTCGGCTTCTCGAAATACGGTGACGAGTACAAGGTGATGGGGCTTGCGCCCTACGGGGAGCCGGCTTTCGTCGCCGAGCTCGGGGGTCTCGTCACGCTCCTGCCCCGAGGGCAGTTCGAGCTCTCGCTGCCGTACTTCAAGCATTGGTCCGAAGGGGTGCAGATGACGTGGGACGAGGGTGAGCCTGCCATCGGGCCGGTGTTCACGGAGGAGCTCGAAAAACTTCTCGGACCGGCCCGACGTTCTGACGAGCCCCTTACAGATCGGCACGAGGCCATTGCCGCGTCACTTCAGGTCGTTTTCGAAGACGCCGCGTTTCACGTCCTCGAGGCGCTCTACGAGAAGACTCGAGAGAAGTCTCTTTGCCTTGCCGGTGGCTGTGCAATGAACAGCGTGGCCAATGGGAAGATTCGGAGTCGGACCCCGTTCGAGGAGGTCTACATTCAGCCGGCGGCTGGTGACAATGGTACCGCTCTCGGCGCGGCCTACTATGTCTGGCATGAAATTCTCGGTGAGCCGAGAACGTTCGCGATGAACCATGGTTACTGGGGGCCCTCATTCGACACCGCACCGTCTGATCGCCCGTGGCGAAAGCTCGAAGAAAGCGAGCTACTGGACTGGACCGCCGATCGGATCGCCGAGGGGAAGATCGTTGGCTGGTTCCAGGGGCGGATGGAGTGGGGTGCTCGTGCTTTGGGGAATCGCAGCATCGTAGCGGATCCGAGACGGAGCGACATGCGCGCGATTCTGAACGAGAAGATCAAGCTGCGAGAGAAATTTCGACCCTTTGCACCTTCGATTCTGGAGGAGCGTTTGCATGACTATTTCGAGGGCGCGACGCTGGACCCTTTCATGGTCCAGGTGTATCCGGTCCGAGCCGAGAAGCGCTCTGAGATCCCGGCGGTGACCCACGTCGACGGCTCGGGGCGTTTGCAGACGGTGAGCCGTGAGTCGAACCCGCTCTTCTGGGAGCTGATCCGCGCCTTCGAGCGAAAGACGGGTTGTCCCGTTCTCCTGAACACCTCGTTCAACGAGAACGAGCCCATCGTGCATCGTCCCGAGGAAGCTCTCGATTGCTTTCTCCGTACCGACATGGACGTGCTCGTGATTGGAGACCGCGCGCTCGAGAAACAAGACGTCACCGAGACCCATGAGGAGGCGCAGGCTTGGAGCTGAGCGCGAAGCGCATCCTGCTGACGGGTGGCTCGGGCTTCCTCGGTCGCCACGTGCATGATGCTCTCTCGGCCCACGGCGCGGAAGACGTGGTTGTTCCGCGAAGGGCGGACTACGACCTGACTCAGGAGTCTGCGGTCGCCCGCGTCTACGAAGACCATCGGCCGGAACTGGTCATCCATCTGGCCGCTATCGTGGGTGGTATCGGCGCCAATCGGGAAAAGCCCGGACAGTTTCTGTACGACAACTTGATGATGGGAACTCAGCTCATGGAGTACGCGCGGCGTAGCGGGGTCGAGAAGTTCGTCGGTGTCGGCACGATCTGCTCGTATCCGAAGCACACTCCGGTGCCGTTCCGAGAGGAAGATCTCTGGAACGGCTATCCGGAAGAGACCAACGCTCCATACGGGCTGGCGAAGAAAATGCTGCTCGTACAGGGGCAGGCGTACCGTGCGCAATATGGCTTCAACGCGATCCACCTGCTTCCCGTGAACCTCTATGGACCGGGCGATAACTACGACCCGGGTTCATCCCACGTGATCCCGGCGCTCATTCTCAAATGCCAGGAAGCGCTCGACGAGCGCGAGTCTTCGATCACCTGCTGGGGTGATGGGTCCGCGACTAGGGAGTTCCTCTACGTGGCCGACTGTGCGAAGGCGATCGTGGCGGCGGCCGAGCGTTACGACGGTGAAGAGCCCATCAATATCGGCGCGGGATTCGAGATCTCGATCAAAGCTCTCGCGAGTCTCGTCGTGGAGCTCATGGGGTTCGAAGGCGAGATTCTGTGGGACACGACCAAGCCGAACGGACAGCCGAGGCGATGTTTGAACGTCGACCGAGCTGGCGAGGCCTTCGGATTTCAGGCCAAAACGGAATTTCGTGAGGGGCTTCGAAAAACGATCGAGGCGTTTCGAGCGCAGAGAGCCTGAATGCAAGTCGTCTTCTTCAACCGTTCGTATTGGCCCGACTTCGGTGCTACCGGACAGCTTCTGACCGAATTGACTCGAGACCTCGTGAAAGACTTCGGGGACGAGGTCACGGTCGTCACCGCGTCGCACGAAGGACGGCCGCTGCGCGATCTCAGCGAAGGCGTCGTAATCCTTCGAGCCCGGAGTAGTCGCTTCGCAAAACACCACTTCGTCGGGCGCGCCCTCAACTATCTCAGCTTTTTCTTCTCTTCGATCTGGACGAGCCTCAAAGTTGGCTCGCCCGACGTCGTCGTCGCTCTCACCGATCCCCCGATCATCGGGCTCGTCGGTTGGCTCACGGCGAAGCGCACCGGGGCGCGTTTCGTCTTTCTCTGTCAGGACATTTTCCCCGAGGTCGCCAGTCTCTTGGAGGATTTCCGAAGTGAGCTCGTCAATGGGATCTTGCAGCGGGTGAACCGCTTTCTCGTACGTCGCGCGGATCGCATCGTCGCGCTTGGTGAGAGCATGAAGAAGAGATTGGTAGACGGGAAGGGCGCCTCGCCGTCTAAAATCACCGTCATCCACAATTGGGCGGACCGCGAGCTATTCGCGGGTTCGGAAAAGGACAATCCCTTTTCACGCGAGCACGGCCTCGCCGAGTGCTTCGTGGCCATGCACGCGGGCAACTTGGGTTTGTCGCAGAACCTCGACAAGCTCATCGACGTTGCCGAAAAGCTCGCTTCGGAAGACGTTACGTTCTTGCTCGTGGGGGACGGGGTTCGACGAAAGCCCTTGGAGGAAGAGGCAGGCAAGCGTGGGCTCACGAACGTGCGTTTCCTCCCCTATCAGCCGAGAGAGCGGATGGCCGAATCCTACGCGACCGCGGACGTCTTCCTCGTTTCCTTGAAGGAGGGACTCGCAGGCTACATCGTTCCGAGCAAGCTCTATGGAATCTTGGCGGCGGGTCGACCCTACGTCGCGGCAGTCGAGCTTGATTCGGAGGTCGCCCGCATCACCAACGAGTTCGATACCGGTCTGGTGGTCGCTCCGGGCGACGTCGGAGAAATGGCAGATGCAATCTCGCGGCTCCATCACGATAGAGAGCTCGCCGAGCGGCTCGGCGAGAACGCCCGGAAAGCCTCCTCGGAATTCGAGAGAAGAAAGCAGGTTCGCGCCTATCATGAGCTCTTCACCACCGAGCTTCGAAGCGAGCGCGCTCGTGGCGACGCCGCTCTCCAAGCGCGCACTTGACGTCGCGCTCTCGGGTGTCGGGCTCTTGCTCGCGACGCCGCTAACGGCGCTCATCGCGCTCGCGGTGAAGCTCACCGATAGCGGCCCCGTCTTCTTCACCCAGGAGCGCGTCGGTCAGGGGGGCAGTCCCTTCGCGAGCTACAAGTTTCGTTCGATGGTCCCGGACGCGGACAAGAAGTTCGGCGTGGTTCAGGCCGAGGAGGACGACCCGCGGGTGACGGCCGTTGGCAGAATCTTGCGGAAGACCGCCATGGACGAGCTGCCGCAGCTCTGGAACATCTTCCGGGGCGATATGTCTTTTGTGGGGCCGCGGGCGCTGGCGACCCACGAAGTCGAGCTGAAGGGCGACGGCACGTCGATTCGTATCGAAGAGATACCTGGATTCATGGAGCGGCATGCGGTCATTCCCGGCTTGACCGGGATCGCACAGATCTTCGCGCCCCGAGACATCCCACGACGGCGAAAGTTTCGATATGATCGGCTCTACGTGAAGAAGCAAAGTTTTTGGCTCGACGTAAAACTGATTTTGCTCTCCTTCTGGATAACCTTCCGCGGCAAGTGGGAAGTGAGGGGCGAGAAGTTGTGACGCTCTACGACGTTCTCGTGGTGGGAGGGGGGCCGGCTGGACTCACGGCGGGTCAGCGCTTGGCGGAAGCGGGCTTTAACGTGGGTATTCTGGAAGAGGACGTCGAGATCGGGAACCCGGTCAATTGTAGCGGCATCATCGGTATCGAGGCCTTCGGTCGCTTCGATCTTCCCCGTTCGCTTTCGCGTCACACGCTCCAGAGCATCGGCTTCGTCTCGCCACGCGGGCAGCGCTGGTCCTTCGACGCAACTGGGCCTTTGGCGGAGGTCGTGGACCGCCCCGAGTTCGATCGGCTTCTCGGTGCACGCGCGGCCGAAGCGGGGGCCGAGATCCTCTTGAGCCACCGTGTCACGGAAGTTCGTCCTTTCGATGGCCGAGTGGATCTGATCGTAAAGGTGGCAGCCGCCGAGAATCGAACTCTTGCTGCACGTGCCATCGTCGTCGCCACCGGCGCCGGCATGCCCCTCATGAGGAAGCTCGGGTTTGGACGAGCTCCCGAACGACTGCTGGGTGTGCAGGCCGAGCTCGCCATGCCGGCCGATCGCGTCGAAGTTTTCCTCGGTCGTGAGTGGGCACCAGAAGGCTTCGCCTGGATCGTGCCGCTGGGACGTCGAAGGGCGAAGGTTGGGCTTTTGTGTCATCGAGACGGGCCTCAGACGCTGAAGAGGTTTCTTTCCAGACCCGACCTCGCTTGCCGCCTCGACGGTCCGCCCGAGACGATCCAGTGCAGCGTTCTTCCGATTGGGTTTCTTCCCCGCAGCTACGGCGATCGTATGCTCGTGGTGGGAGAAGCGGCAGGGCACATCAAGGCGACGACCTGTGGCGGGATCTACTACGGCATGCTCACCGGCGAGATCGCCGGCGAGGCGCTTGCGGCTGGTTTGCGGCGGGACCGGCTCGACAGTGGATTCCTGAGCGTCTATGAGGAACGCTGGCGCGACTTGCTCGAGAAAGAGATCGAGACCGGGCTGAAGCTCCGGCGGAGTTTCAAGTTGATCAACGATTGGGGAGTCGAACGCCTCATGGACCTCGCGCGGCGCGACGGTCTTGGGCGCCTCATACGCGAGAAGGCGGACTTCGACTGGCATCAGGAGCTCATTCGAGCGGTGTTCCGACACGCGACGGTCGGGCGCATTCTGGGGGCCGCGTGAGGACAGCGAGGTGCCTCGCGGCCCTCGCTCTTTTTGCAGCGTCACCAACGTCTGGCCAGTCGGTCAATCTCACCGAGGCCGAAGTCGAGAACGTTCGCAGCGGGCCATGGAGGCTCGGACCTTTTTACGCGACGCCTTCGATTCGAATCTCGACGGGCTACGATTCCAATGCCCTGTCCACGCCTGAGGCACAGAGCGACATTCGTTTTCTCGTCGGCCCCGGCATTCGGCTCGGCCTTCCTCTCGGCAACACAGCGTTTCTCGATCTCTACCAGGAGCTGGACTACGTCTATTACAAAGAGCAGGTCGATCTGAGACGCCTGTTCGACGTCACGAGAGTCGGCGGAGGATGGGGGGGACGACGCTTTCTTATCAAAGCCAGCGACGAGTTCCACGACGAGACGGCGAGACCCACCTCGGAGTTCGACTTCCCGGTCGAGCAGAGAACCAATCGTTTCACGACTTCGGCGACCTTGGCTCTGGGGTGGCGCCATCAGATGGAGTTGTCATACCAGAGGTCGCGATTCGAGATTCGCGACCAAATAATCGACGATCCCCTCGTTCAGGACCGTTTGAACCGGTTCGAGGATCGCTACGGGTTGACCTTTCGACGTCACATGACGGCGAAAACGGACGCCCTTGCCGAGGGGCACTACGAGCGCTCCGACTTCCAGGACGCTTCGCGCAACGGTGAATCCTACGGGGCACGCTTCGGGTTCGATTTCTCACCCGGTTTGAGCGATCCACTCACCTCTCCCCGGCCTTTCGGGCGAGCTTTCCTCGCTGGCCAGTTTCTCCTGGGCTTCCGGATGGTTGCGCCTTTCGACGCTGAGCTCGTGGACTTCACCGGCCTCATCGGATCGGTGAACGTCACCTATGGTTTCGGCCGCCGTAACCGGATTCAGGGGCTGTTCTCCAGAGATGTCGTGCCCTCGATTTTCCAGGAAAACTGGCACTTCATCGAGACTCGCTACGGGCTGTCGTTCACTTTTCCTGTGGGGGAACGGTTCGATATCGTGCCCGGAGCCGTTCTTGGAACCAACGACTATCCTTTGCCCGGTGAGGACGGGGAGGAACTGTTCGACGAGCACCTTACCTATCGTCTCGGCGTGAACTATCGTGTGACCGAGGCCTTCCTCGTCGGTGTCACGGCCGATTACCTGCGTCGGGACTCCAACGTTTTCGCGTTTCAGAAGGACAGGCTGCAGGTGAGCTTCAACGTCAGCCTAAAGCCGTGACGCATGGTATGATGACGTTTCATGGACAAGGAAGACACTAGCGACGCGGGTGAAGGCAGGGGCGTCAAGAAGCCCTACCAACGACCCCAGATCGTCTATCGCGAGCCGCTCGAGGCGATGGCGGCGATCTGTGTCCCTTCCCCTCCGGCCAAGGGGGACCCTGGGGCGTGTAATCAAGGCCCTATCTCGTCCTGATCGAAACGAGCTCCGCTCGCCGCGATACGCTTCCTGGAACCCGGAGCGGGCTTCCTGTCAGCATCTCCGCCACGCCAGGGCAGAAATTCGGCGTCGATACGGTGTCCTTGACCTCGGAATTCAAACTGCGGACCGCCTCGAGGCTTCGATTGCCCGTCCAAATGTCTCGAATGGAAGCCTCGCGGAGATTTCCGACGGGGCGTCGCCACTGAACGCAGGGATAGACGTTGCCGAATGGATCCACCGCGACGGCCGAGGAGCCGGCGCCGCAGTGCTTGCTCGAAGCCGCGGGCGCGACTTCCCGGTCTCCCTCGCGTTGGACGGTGTCGCCGGTGGAGCGGGAGTATAGCCGCTTCAAGCCTTCCCAGGATGCCGTGATTTCGAGTGGCGTCTCGTCCCCGTCGTCCCGTGGCGTCACTTCAGGGTCGACGACGAGCGGAACCTGGAGGCGCTCCGCGATGGCGAACATCCCTTCCAACTCACCCTCGTTCCATCGCGTGAGAGTGCTGTTGAGCTTGATGCGCAGATCGCGTTCGCGCATCTCCTCGAGATTGGCCATCAGCCGAACGAAGCTGCCCGCAACCCGCGTTTGTCGATCGTGGGTCTCGGCGGTGGCACCGTGGAGACTGATTTCGACCATGAAGGGAGCGACCTCGTCAATGAGTCGTGCGAGGAGCGCACCGCGAAGTGCGTGGCCATTCGATTTCATACGAACGACGAAGCGGAGCTCCTTGGCCTTGGTGCCGATGGCGAAAAAGTCGGGGTGGGCTAGAGGCTCACCGCCCGTGAGCGTCAAGTGCAGGCAACCGAGTGTGCTCAGGTCCTCGAAGAAACGGTGATAGTCGGAAAGCTGCAGAGGTTTTCCTTCGAGGGCGAGGTCGTTGTAGCAGAAGAAACAGTCGAGGTTGCATTGGTACGTGAGCTCGACGAGCGCGGAGAACAGGACGTTATCGTTCCAGGTACGAACGACCGTTTGCTGGTAGGTCATGACAAACGTTCCTCCAGAATGCCGGCCTCGACGATCTCTCCTACGAAAGTTTCAACGTCGCTCTCAAGGGTCGGTCGGTCGACGTCGTACTCGCTAATCAAGGCATTGACGACCTCGTCGATGCTTCTCTCGTCAGACATGAGCTCCAATACCCGTGCACCCACGGCGTTGAGGGCGACGACTTCGGCGGCCTCCTGGCGCACGACCACCGCTTCGTTGCCGACGACCCGATAGCGAACGTCCTCTCGCAGTCGAAACTTCGATTCATGCATGGTTCGGAACAGTCTCCCCCTCGAGTTGCGGCCAGAACGTTCCCTCCCGCCGAAAGGTCAGTGCGTAGACCGGAACGCTGGTGGCGAGCTCGGCTAGACGCGCGAGGACTTCCTCCCGCCGATGAGGATCGCGGTTGACGAAGGGAGTGCAGGCGAGAAGCGAGGCTACCGCCTCTCCCCGCGATAGGTCTCTCACAATATCGCGACTCCCTTTCTCCAGTCGATAGATCGCACGGAGGGGCAGGCTCGCGGGAGAGCGTGAGCCGACGTCACCCAGAAACGGACAGCCGTTCACAATGGGTCTTGCTGCGAGCGATGTCACCGGATTGAGGTCGTCGCTCAGCACGTCCCGGCCGGATGCGATCGCGCTCTTCGCCACCGTCGATTTTCCGGCGCCGGAGGGTCCTACGAAGAGTGATGCCTCAACCCCCGTCGATACGGCTGCACTGTGAAAGAAGACTCCACCGCGCTCGAGAGTTGCGTAGGCGGTGAAGATTCGCAAGAAATTCTCGATCGGGCCATGACAGAGCTCACCGTCCGCCGGTGTCGAGAGCGTCCCTCGAAGCCCGTGACTCCACTCCAGGCTTGCGACGAGGTCGAGGCCCGCCAATCGCAGGTGCCGTTCGCCGTAGTCGACTTCGAGGGCATACTCCCAGCCCCGCTTGTCGAAGTCGCGGAATGCTTCGTCACCGATGCGACGGACGCGGATATCGGGCGTCGTGCCCCGATCCAAGGTCACGAAGCTTCCATAAAGCTGGCTAAGGGCTGCCTTTTGGGGGCCGTTCAGGCCCCCGATCGTGTGGGTGCGTCCTGCAATCTCGAGCACAAGACGGTCGGGGCCCCAAGGCCTTTCGTCTGGAACGCTGCTCGGCTCGACGAGGAATGAACTCCCGAAACTCATGTGATGTGGCGAGATTGTACCAGAGCCGGTTCCGAGATCCGCTCCCCGCGAAGCCGACGCAGAACGAACCCTAGGCCGCTCAGAGCGGACTGCGCCCAGCGCACCGGGTAATAGGCCGGCCACGCCCAACTCGGGCGCGGTTCATACCTAAAGCGTAGATAAGCGGGGTCAGGCAAGAGCCACGCCTTGACGAGCAAGGCGCGCCCCCGAAATCCCAGCGTGCGAAGCTCGTTCCAGGCGCGCTCCGCGCGCTTTTTCACCGGCTTGCCACTGTCGAAGTGGGCCGCGGGCCCGAGCTCGTTCGGAAGAGGTAGCTCGAGCCTCCGTTCGACGTCAAACCGCACGGCGGCGAGCGCACCGCTCCACTGGAAACGGGCGGCTGCCCCGTGTAGCTCTCGCCAATCGATGTCGGCCGAATGCGCCAAGAGGTAGAAGTCGACGAGCCAAATCAAACGCAGCGCGTCATCGTAGTGCTGAAGCTTCATATGGGCTGCGAGATAGAGCAGGTGAGCCGTTGGTTCGAGGGTGTCCGAAGCGCGCTCTCGAAACCACGCGAGGCTGGGTGCGCGGCGGTCGTTCTCGTTGCCCACGAGCGACCAGTGAAGATCGATACCCACTGAGTCGCGTGGACCACCGACGTAGAGGCGCGCGTGCTTGACGAGACGCGTGAGGTTCTTGGACATCTCGGGCATTGCGGGCCGATAGCCGAGTTCCGCGAGCGCCCGCTCGGCGTCCGGGAGCCCTCCGTCCGAAACCCAGACGTCGATATCATGCATGGGCCGCGTCGCGACGTTTGGATAAACCCGCCTCGCCAAATCGATCCCCTTGATGGCGACGAGCGAGCCGCACCGTTCCGCGAGAGCGTCGAGAGCGTTCAGACGGTTCACGTTGTGCGCCGCGGTCTCGTAGTAAGCGCGGCGCAGCGCCGCATCGCTCCGGAGGCCTTTCTCGATGAGCGCGTAGTGAAGAAGGGGCGCGACGCCCTCCTGGCCCGCGTCGAACCCAGGCCGATCGGCGAAGCTCGTGCGGAGAGTGTCGAGAAGCCGCGCGAGGGGTTCCATCGGCCCTCGGGCGTCAGCCGGCGGTTCTTTCGACCGACTCTTCGGCGTAGGTGCCGTACTCGTAGCTGTGATAGCTGTAGTAGTAATTCTGGGCGTAGTCGGCGAGGTTGACGTCGTTGAGAACGACACCGGTGACACGCCCCCCCACGCGGTCGATTAGATCGAGGCTCTGTTTCACGGCGTTGCGGGAGGTTTGACCGCTCCGCACGACCAGCACGTTCGCGTCGGAGCGCACCGTTAGATAGTGAGAGTCGAAAACGGGTAGCAACGGAGCCGAGTCCATCAGCACGTAGTCGAAGTGAGTCGTGCACTGCTCGAGCGTCGCTACCATCTGGCTCGAGCCGAGAAGCTCCGCCGGATTGGGACTCGGTGGACCCGCGAGGAGCACATAGAGGTTGGGAATAGGTGTGCTGAAAACACAACCCTGATCGATTGTCGTTTGTCCGGAGAGCACGTTCGAGAGCCCCACGCGATTCTTGAATCGAAAAATCTTGTGAAGTTGAGGGTTCCTCAAGTCGGCGTCCATTAGGAGCACTTTCTTGTCCAGGTCGGCGAGCGATGTCGCGAGGTTGCAGGCGACGAACGTCTTGCCGGCGTGCTTGTCTGGTCCCGTTACCAAAACGGTACGCGGCGGGGATCCTGCCGTCGAGAGAAGAAGCGAGCCCCTCAGAAACTTGAACCGCTCGCCGATGATATTCGTGTCCTCTTTGGCTCGCGATGCCACCTTGTTGTTCTGCGAGAGCGCGAGAGCGGATCGTGTCTGGGTGGGATCCCGCTTGCCGGTTCGCGTTCCTACTCCGGCGTCGCCGGCCAGATCCCTGAGATTGAATCCGGCCCAAATGGGAGCACTGCTGTCCAATCGGGGGATCATTCCCAGATAGGGAAGGGGCACGTGACGCCGCAAATCCTCGATCGTGTAGATGCTCGTCTCCCAGTAGTCCAGGAAGAAGGCCAATCCGAGCGAGAGCGCCAGACCGATGAGAACGCCCATGAATACGCTCCGGTTCAAACCGGAGCTGTTCGGTCCGCGGGGAACGAGCGCGGCCTCGACGATTCGGACGTTGACGGGCTGCTGCTCGCCCAAATCGGCGCTCAGCCCCGTTTCCGATTGGCGCCGCAAGAGCTGTTGCAGCATGGACCTTTGGTTGTCGACCTCGGCTTTGATTTGGTTGTAGTCCGTCGTGAGCTTGTTCAAGCTCTGGGCTTCACGTTTCTGTTCCTCTTCTTCCTGGACCAGAAGCTGTTCGCGCTCTCGGGCCGCGCGATACTCCACTTCGGCCTCCGCGACGATCTTCTTGGCGACGACCTTCCGTTCCCTTTGAAGCTTTGCAGTGACCTCGACCAAGGCTTCACGGGCCCGCTTGAGCTCGGGCCAGTCGTCTTTGAACTTCGCAGCGAGCCCACCTATCTGCCTCTCGAGCTGGGTTTGCTCCATCTCGAGATTCTGGACGGTGGCGCTGTTCCGCACCTGGCCAAGCGAGGCGGCCTTCGACGAAGCGACGCTCCTATACCGCCCCTCGGCCGCGGCACGAGCGGCGCGCGCCTGCGTCACTTCGCTGTTGAGCTCTTCGAGCGATCGCATTGCGATGAGCTCGTTCTCGTCGACCATCACGAGATCTTCCCGCTGGCTGTACTCTTGAAGCAGATTCTCCTTTTCCTGGATCTCGACCTGAATCTTCGCGACTTGCTCGCGAATGAATCCCGAGGCGTCGCGCGCAACGCGGGAGTCTTTCTCACTATCGAACGACATGTACTGCTGCGCGAGGGCGTTCGAGAGATCGGCCGCGAGCTTCGGCTCGAACGCGGTGAAGCGGAGCTCCATGAGCTGGGTGTTTCGAATCTGGGCGACCTGCAACATGCCCAGCACCGCTCCAGACAGGTTCTCGAGTGTTCGGTCGTCGGGGCTCAGCGGGCGTCCACCCGTGAAATAGGGATGTTCCCAGAGTCGAAGCTGGTTCACGACTCTCGCAGCGAGGTCCCGGCTGCGCAGCACCCGCTGTTGGGTCGGATAGAACTCCGTATAATTGCTCAAATAATCCTGGATCATGACGTCCTGGACCAGGTTGATTCTGCCTCGGTCGATCTGCAACACGGCTGTTGCCGAGTAGGTCGGCTTTCGCATCAGAGTGCGAATCACCGAGACCGAAAGGACCGTCACGAGAATGGCGAGTATCAGCCACCGCCTCTTCAGAATGACGTACCAGTAGTCCCGGAGATGAGTTTCCGTCTCCGCGGGGTAGTAATCGGCCGGCTCTATTTCCGTTCGAGGGCTATCGCCGCCCTCGGGCTCCCAATGTGTGTTTCCCATTTTGAATAGACCCGAACTTCATGCGCTGAAGCGCCGTTGCGGTCCGGCCTCCCGGTGAATATCCTCGAGTTGGGTACCTAGAACAATTGCATTTAGTTTAAAGCGATTGCCCAGACGGTGTCAAAGCAATCGTCGTGCCAGGGCGAAGTACTCGAGCCACAACTACCTGATGGTCAGCGGCTTAGCTTCGGAGTCCTTCGTCCTGTCAAGAGGTGTGACCCCGACGGAATCGTTGCGATGTGTGGGGAGAACCCTTCACGGTGCCGCTACGCGTAGCTCGATGGATGACCGGCTGCCCTGGTCCTCGATCGTGAGCTCGATCGAGTCCACCCCGGGGGTTGGCAGGATCTCGATTTCGATATGGTCCTCACCGTGGAACGTCGTGGAGGCGAGAGAGGCTTCCTCGTTTCCAACACTTACGGTCGTCGTCTCCGTAAAACCGCGGCCGAACAAGCCGACTGTCGTCGATTCGCCGGCGACGAGGGTGGTGGGGATCGCGCGTTTGAGCGAGAGGGAAGTTCCAGGCTTCGGCGGCACCTGCAAGACGATGGTGCCATCTTCGTCCATGTCGTCGAAGGGCGACGTGCGAACACCGGGTAGAGCCGACGGAGCGGCAGTGGCCCTGGGCTCGGGGGTTTGAAACGCCCCGAGCCATACGACGACGAGTGCGACGAAGAGACCGCCCACGCCGACGAGTAGCCAGAGACCCTTGGATTGCGACGAGGAGCTCAGGGATGAAGGCTCGGGTGTGAAAGCCGCAGGCGACGCGAAAGCAGGCTTTCGTTGCGAGGGTAGGTAGCCGAAGCTTTTTCCGCCGGAATGAGACATGGTTCCCGCGACGGACTGCCCCGAGCTCGCGGCTGCCCGCGGCCCGTGGCCGACGGAAACCGCCCGGAGCCTTGCCTCGGCATTTCTTCGGTACCAGCGAGCCTCGAGCGATTCCTGATCGATCTCGAGCAGCAGGTTGGCCTTTTCCATGACGACCTCGCCGTCACCCCGCCGGTGGGCGTCGCGCATGGCGTGCAGGAGCTCGGTGGCCCCCGAGAGTTTTTCGGGACTTAACCTTTGCTGGCGGAGCTTCTCCTCGCTCATGGCGAGAAAGTGCAGCGACATGGCGTGCACCGGAACCTCATCGAGCACCAGGCTCATGTGGTCGACGCAGGCCGAGAAATCGCCTTCGTTGAAGGCCGTGACTCCGTGCTGGAAGAGGTCCTCGAGTTGATCCGCCTGGGCGGCGACGTGAGACCACTGCGAAACGCGA
Source organism: Candidatus Marinacidobacterales bacterium (assembly GCA_965247365.1). Lineage (GTDB taxonomy): Bacteria > Acidobacteriota > Vicinamibacteria > Marinacidobacterales > SMYC01 > CBDFHB01. Next base: position 3,716,634 of record CBDFHB010000002.1, on the reverse strand, counting down.
GGCTCCACCGAGACGGCCGCGATATCACCGCGGTCTTTCGTCACGACGACATCGTCGTCCGTCAGCGCGGGGGCCTCGAGCACGAGGCCCGAACCTTCCACTGCCTGCTTCAGTGCTTCGCGAAGCTCGACCATCGACGGGAAGCGTTCGACTTCGTTCTTCGCGAGCGCGCGAAAGACGATACGCTCTACTTCCGCGGGTATATCCTTGGCCGTCCTTGCGAGCGGCTCCGGATTGTCGGAGACGATCTTGAATACCGAGGCGGCGAGCGTATCCGCTCGAAAAGGATTTCGCCCCGAAAGGACCTCGTATGCGACGACACCGAGCGAGAAGATATCCGCGCGGGGGTCGACGCTCTTTCCGCGCACTTGCTCAGGCGCCATGTACTCGACGGTGCCGAATACCGTCCCCGCTTTCGTGAGCTCGCCTTCACCGACTTTGGCGACGCCGAAGTCCAGGACTTTCACGACGCCGCTCCGCAGCACGAACACGTTCGAGGGCTTCAAATCGCGGTGCACGATCCGATGGGCGTGCGCCTCGGAAAGTCCGGCGGCTATCTGGTCGATGACCGACAGCTTCTGACCCAGACTCAGCTTCTTGTGGCGGCGCAGCAACGATGACAGGGACGCGCCTTCCAGAAGCTCCATGACCAGATAGGCGGTCTCGCCTTCTTCGAAGAGCTCGTGTGCGGTAATGATGTTCGGGTGCTGAATCTGGCCCGCGGAGCGCGCCTCCCTCAGGAAACGAAGCCTGAGCTCCGCTTCGTCAGGGGAGCCCGAGATGGACATCGTCTTGATCGCGACGGAACGGCCCAGGGTCGGGTCGATCGCGCTATAGACCACGCCCATGGCGCCCTTTCCCACTATGGCGCGGATCTCGTACTTGCCAATCTGTTGAGGAATCGTAGGATTAGACATGACAATCCTTACCGGGTTGCGCTCTGGTCTCGAATTTTCGGTTGTAAATCTATAGTCGCATTCCGGGGGCAGGTTTGCCAGGGCTCCGAAGGTTACCGTCTGATTTGCGCTCAATGGGTTGTTTGAGCTAGAAATGCGCGTTCCATGCGCATTTTCATCCTCGGCGCGGGAGAGGTCGGGTTTCACATCGCGGCGTCTCTCGTTTCAGAGGGACACGATCTCGTCGTCATCGACACCGATCCGGCTCTGACACAGAAAATCCAGACGGAGCTCGACGCAATGGCGGTCAACGGAGACGGCTGTCAGCCCCACCTGTTGAAGGCCTACGGAGTCGAGAACGCGGATCTTTTTTTCTGCGTGACCAACAGCGACGCGGTCAATCTCCTGGCCGCGCTGACGGCGCGCGAGCTCGGCGCCAAGAAGTGTATCGCCCGTCTCGGCGACCCGACTCACGGCGAGAACCCGCTTCTTCTCGCAGATCCTGGGATTATTCCGCTCCATCCCGAACGTCTGGTTGCCGAGGAGATCCTCGGACTCACGCGCGTTCCTGGCGTGAGCAAGGCGCACTTCTTCGAAAACCGCAGCCTTCTCCTGTTGCTGACGCGACCTTCACGAAAAGCCGATATCTATCGAAAACCGCTGCGCGAGCTCCATGGATCGAAAGGCTGGATTCTCGTCGGGGTCGAAAGCGGTATGAGGCTCTCGATCCCTCGCGGTGATACTGTGCTCAAGCCAGGCCAGCGTGTCTATGCGGTGGGGCGTACCGAGACGGCGACCGAATTCTTGAAGGCCATCGGCGTCGAAGCGCCCCCCGTCAAGAAGGTTGTGATCGCCGGGGCGGGTCAAGTCGGTGGTTGGCTGGCGAAAAAGCTCGTCGAGGACCACGTCCAGGTCACCGTGCTCCAGCGGGAATCCAAGAAAGCCCTGGCACTCGCGACGGAAGTCCCGGGCGCGCTCGTCCTGCAGGGCGATGCGACCGACACGACTCTTCTCAAAGAAGCGGGCGCCGCGGACGCGGATTACTTCATCGCGGCCACTCAGGACGACGAGACGAACGTGATTAGCTCCTATCTCGCACGGGAGGCCGGCGCGCGTAAAGTCGTCAGCCTCTACCAGCGGGCGGAGTTCGTCAACGTGCTTCGAGCGGCACGGGTCGACGTCGCCCTCTCGCCACGGCTCATCACCGCAGGCACCATTCTCCGCATGGTGCATCGGCGAGAGATCCTGAGCCTGGATCTCGTCGCGAGCGGTGACGCGGAAGTTGCCGAGTTCGAGGTCCCCGACGCGTCTCGTGTCCTAAAGCAGCCCTTGCGCAAGATCAAATTTCCGAAAGACTCCATCGTAGGTGCGGTCATCCGGGGTGAGGAGCGATTCGTGCCCGGCGGTGACTTTACGTTCCAGGTCGGCGACCGCGCGCTCGTCTTCAGCTTGACGAAAGCCCTGCCCGCGCTCGAGAAGCTCTTCCGCGCCCGATGAAAGCCCTGCGACGGCGCCACGGTGTGAACTACGGCGGCGTTCTCTTCATGTTGGGCCGTTTGCTGATAGCCCTCGCCTTGGCGCTCGCGATTCCCGGCCTGCTCGCCCACTTCACGGCCAGTCCGGGGAGATCTCCTTTTCTGGTAGCCGCGGCTCTCGCACTCATCGGCGGAATCGGGCTCGAAAGAGGATTCAATCAGGGGGACGACTTCTCTTTTGGTCGCAGGGAAGCCTTCCTGCTCGTCAGCTCGGCGTGGCTCATGTCGACGTTTGCGGGCGCTCTGCCTTTCGTCCTCGAGTTCGGCCCGCTGTTTTTCATCGACGCCCTCTTCGAGTCGGCCTCGGGCTTCACGACGACCGGCGCGTCCATCTTTACGGATGTGGAGAGTCTGCCGGACGCCTTCCTGCTTTGGCGGGCACTGACTCAGTGGATCGGTGGCATGGGCATCATCGTTCTCGGCATTGCCGTTCTACCAAAGCTCGCCGTCGGGGGCATGGAGCTTCTCGGTGCCGAGGCGCCGGGCCCGATTCAGGAAAAGCTCACGCCGAGAATCGCGCAAACGGCAAAGGCGCTCTGGGGGATCTACTTCCTGCTCACGCTCGCCGAGGTCGGTATCTTGCTAGCGCTTGGACTCACGCCGTTGGACGCCGTGGCGCACGCCTTTACGACGATGGCCACGGGTGGTTTCTCGACCAAGAACGCGAGCATAGCCGCATTCGACAGCGCGGCCGTCGAATGGACCATCCTCGTGTTCATGATACTCGGGGGTACCAGCTTCGCCCTTCACTATCAATGGATGCGCGGGCGATTCCGGGCGTTGCGCGATGATCCCGAGTTTCGTCTCTTCTGCGGCATTCTGCTGGCCGCGACGATAGTGCTGACCGTCGACCTTCTCGTGCACCGAGCGACCACGTCGGGCTTCGATGCGATCCGATGGTCCGCGTTCCAGGCAGTGACGATTGTCACGGGGACGGGTTTTGTGACCGCCGATTACGACGCTTGGCCGAACGTCGCCCGCACCGTCCTGTTCCTGGCTATGTTCGTCGGTGGATGCGCTGGCTCGACGAGTGGGTCGGTCAAAGTCGTGCGCCTCCTGCTCGTCTTCAAGAAGATCGGTACCGACCTCAAGCGCGTCCTGCAACCTCGGGCGGTTCTGCCAGTGCGTCTCGGAACGAAAGCGATCCCGGAGGAAGTCGTTTCGGCAGTGATGACGTTCTTCGTGCTCTTTCTTTTGCTTTTCCTCGTGGGAGGCCTCGTGCTGACCATCATGGGTGTCGACCCCATGACGGCCTTCTCTGCCTCGGCTGCTTGTCTGGGCAATATCGGTCCGGGTTTCGGCGGTGTGGGGCCGACAATGAATTACGCGGGCTTGCCGGTATTGGGCAAAGCGCTGCTGGCGCTGCTCATGGTGGTCGGGCGTCTCGAGCTCTATACCGTGATCGTGATGCTGTTCTTCCGACGACTCGTCTAGTACCGCGGTCCATAAATACTGCCCTATGAGAACGCCGATGCATCCCGGCTGGCTGCGTTGCGCGTCGCTCACATACACCCGGTATTCCTCACTCGGCGCGCCTTGCCAGCCGGGCGCCTCGGCGTTCTCACTACGGGCACCATTTATGGACCACGGCACTAGTGTCCCGCCCCGATAAAGAGTCAGCGCCACCCTTGTCCTCTCGCCGGTCCTGGACTTAGAGTGTCGCGATGAGCTGGCGGCAGTACCTCTACGACAAGACCCAGCGTCCCCCACTCAGTTTCTGGGCCAATCTCACCCCAAGTTTTTTTCCGCCGAAGGAAGACCCGGAGCTTCAGGCCGAGTTTGCCGGTCTCGCAGAGTCGGCGTTTCGGGTGGCTGGACTCGTGCTGGTCGGAGCAGTGGCTTGGGTGTTTCTATTAGAAGAGGTCACCGGAATTCCCACGGCAGGAAGACCATGGGGTCACGTTGCTATGAGCGTGACCGGCGTTCTGGCTTACGCGATGTCGTACTCAAAAACAGCGTGGCAACATGCCCGCCCGGTGGCCGTCGCTCTGGGCCTGCTGTTGGTATTGATATGCATCGTATCGGTCTTGTACCATCTTCCCGTTCACCCAGAAGAAGACCATCACCTCCCCGGGACGCTCAGCCTCGTGATGCTCGCGGTCGTTGCCATCTTTCCCCTCCGGCCAACGCATACTTTGGTCTTCGCCGGGACTACGACCATGCTGCACGTTGCGCTGGCCAAGTGGGGACCGACTTTGCTCGACACCACGGCAAAGCCCGAAGCGGGTCATGCCATGACCACCGGGCTTGGCGCGCTCGTCGCGCTCGGTGTCAGCTCGCTGATGTATGCGCAACGGCGGCGAGCCTTCCGGGCGAACCAAGTCGTGCAACGAGCGCTTTCGAGTCTTCAAGATGCGCAATCACGTCTACTCGTCTCGCGCGTGGCCGCATCTCAGGGACGTCTTGCCGCTGCCCTCGCTCATGAGCTCAACACGCCGCTCGGCGTCGTGCACAGCACCTTGTCATCTTTGGAGAAGTACTTCGAGCGCGACGACGCGAGCAGGGAAGATCTCACCGCGACCATGCGCGGATTGGTCACCGGTGCGAACGAAGCCGGCCAGAGACTCGGCCAAGTTGTCGAGCGCATGAAGCGCTTCACTCATTTGGACCGCGCGGAGACAGCTCAGTGTAATGTCAATACTCTGATTATCGACACCATAGGCGTCCTCCGCTCAGAGCTGAAGGAGCGGGGCACGGAGCCAATCCTGGAGCTCGGCACACTCCCGCCTCTCCGGTGCCAAGCTCAGGCTTTGTCTGCTGTGCTGACCACTCTGATCCGTAACGCGTCAGAAGCGGTCGACGGAAGGGGTCATGTTTGGATCGAGTCGCGACTGGATGAAAAGGAGGTCGCTATCCAGGTCGAGATCCGTGACGACGGAAGCGGCATCCCCCCAGACAAGCTGGCCGATCTGTTCGAGCCCACGTTTACAGTGCAAGGCGGGCGTGTGGTGACCTCGAACTGGGGCCTGTCCAGCTCACGTCGGATCATCGCCGAACATCACGGACACTTGGAGCTCGAAAGTACCGAGGGACAAGGCACGCTCGCTCGGATTCGCCTGCCGGTCAGCGGCCGGTAATCCTCGTCCGTTACGCCGAGGGAACCGACGCTCGGACTTGGGTTCGCTTGTCTTCGACGCGTTCGGCCCATTCAGGGTGGGCCGCCGCCAGTGGCGCGACCCGTTCGAGCATCGAGACCGCGCGCCTCGTCTGCCCTTCTCCTGAGAAGAAATCGACCAGTGTCAGGCCGGCACGCAGCCGGACGAGAGGCTCGGGTGCCGTGTCTACGAGCTCTTCGTAGATGGGAACGGCTAGCCCCGCGTCACCGGTCTCCATGAGCGCCGAGGCGGCCGAGGAGAGCTCTCGGGGCGTCAGCTTCACGTCGTTCGTCGTCGCGACGAGCTCGTGGTAGGTCTCGGCAACGAGGGACGCTTCGCGTCTTCGAGCGTGGAGCGCCATCTCTTGCCGGAGCCATCGGGCAGCCTCCGTTGGCTGGTCGAGAGACTGGTAGCACTGGGCCAGGAGACGATAGAGGTCGGGATCGTCGCGATCCTCGGTCGCTGCGATTTTGAGCTCGCCTATGGCCCTCTGGTAGTCGCCCTGTTCGACGTGCTCCACGGCAGACGAGAACCTAGGATGCTTGTTTAGCAGGTCGGTCTTTCGATCGATGGCGGGGGCGATGTAGTGCTCTTCGATGCGCGTCAGCTTCAAGAAGCCCGCGACGGCGGCTCCGAAACCGAAGCCGCCGATGTGCGCCCAGAAGGCCACCGACGAAGATCCGGCGAAGACGAAGGCGTAGAAGAGCTCCCTCGTGAACCAGAGCATGAGCATGATCCACGCGGGAGCGAAAAAGGTGCCGACGAGCACGAACAGAAACCAATAGAAGAATCGAATCCGAGTATCGTGGCAGCGGACGAGGAAAACCCCCATGAGCGCCGCGACCGCACCCGATGCGCCGATGAGGTGAGCGAGGCTCTCCGGCTGAAATGCTCCGTGCGCGAGCGCCGCGCCCACCCCGCCGGTGACGTAGACCGCTGCATAGAGGGGCCGGCCCCAGACGTCCTCGATGCTGCAGCCGCAGAGCCACAGCAAGTACATGTTCCCCAGGAGGTGCATGAAGCCCGCGTGCAGAAAGAGTGAGCCTAGGAGCCCCGCCGCCTTAGGCTGAGCCGGGACGTATCCGAAGCGGCTGAAAATGTGGTCGAGGTGGGTTCGCTCCCAACGCGCTGTGAGCTCATCGAACTGGGGCTTTCCCGCACAGCGCAGACAGTCCTCCTCGAGGACACCTGGATAGGCCATGACGTGCGCCTCGAGCTCGAGGTAGACCGCGTCGGTGCGCGCATAGTCTCGTTGCGCCAGGGGCCGGGTGACGAGAAATATCACGACGTTGAGGGCGATGATCGCGATCGTCACCCATGGCAGACGCTGGAGCGTCATCCGCTCGTGGTTCAGGGGAATAATCATGCCGACCGTCGAAGTGCAAAGAGGAAGCTTTCTCTCAGTATACCGACTGACTCGGAAAATGCACTTCCGCCAAAAACAAAAAACCCCTCTCCCAAGCGACGGGAGAGGGGCAGGAGAGAAAGACTAGCGAAGTTAGCTGCGCCGTCGTCGGCTGAAGTACAAGCCGGAGAGTCCCGCTCCGAGGAGGAATGCGACTGAGGGCTCTGGCGTCTCGCCGCGCGGTCCGACCTCAAAGGCGATCTCGCCCATCGATGGTCCTAAACCGGTCTGGAAATCGAACTTGGAGTCGATCAGAAGTCGGACGTACCGCCCCGACGAGTCCGTCAGGTCCAATACCTCCGCGGGGTAGTCGAGGTCGCGGGGATTGTCGAACACGGGGAAGCCACCGACCGAGGTGACGACATTGAACATGTTGTCGTTCGACGTCTCCACGCGGAGAAAGTCGATGCCCGCAGCATCCTCATTCCAGAGGGCCAGCCTCGTAATGTTGTAGGAAGCACCAAGATCAAAGTCGATAATTCCGAACTCGATTTCAAGTGCAGCTGCAAACCACTCGTTGTTTATTGCAGCTAGCGTATGGGTCGGTTTTCCACCGATGTAGGTGTCGAAATCCGTCACGCCGCTCACGAATACCGCCGAGAGGCCCGACTGGTCGAACGTGTTCCCGAGGTCGCGGTTAGTCGAGATGTCCCCGAAAGTGTTCCCAATCGCCGCCGTCGGACTAAGGATCACGCCAGCCTGAGCCGCTGCGGTTAGACCGATCAGTGCCAAAATGACCAAGGTGAAAGTGCGAGTTAGTTTCACGAGTCTGCCCCTATGAATAAATTCCTAGCCACAACGTGTGCAAGTCCGTTCCAGAATCTCAAGCCATTCCATCAAAAAGACTTGGGTCATTTCCGCTCGATTCGAAACTGTAAGACGACTCGACAGTTCGGTGGCCGGCGAACGCTCTGCGAAACAGGTTTCTCCCTTGCGGACAAGGATTTGTGCGGGTTCTTTGTCCACGAGCCCGGGTGTAGTGAATCGCTACACCGGCGAGGCGCGTCGCGGCCTCGTCCCGCCACGCGCCCGTGAATCGAACTTCGAGGCAAAGTTGGTCGTTCCTTACTTCCTGTCATACAATTCGCGTTCGGACGGACCAATGGAGGCAAGCGCGCTATGACGGACCAAGGTTCCAACGGCGAAATCGATGCTTTGCTCGACGAAGGACGGCAGTTCCCACCGCCCGCTGCCTTTCGCGAGAAGGCTCACGTTGGTACCGAGGCCCTGTATGAAGAGGCGGACAAGGACTACGAGGCCTTCTGGGCCCGGATGGCGTCCGAGCTCGACTGGATCGAGCCATGGAAGAGAGTGCTTTCCTGGGAGCCTCCCCACGCGCAGTGGTTCATCGGCGGGAAACTGAACGTCAGCGCCAACTGCCTCGACCGGCACATCCAGACCGAGCGTCGGAACAAAGCGGCCTTCATCTGGGAGGGGGAGCCGGGCGACCGGCGTACGCTCACCTATTGGGATCTCTATCGCGAAGTCAATCTCTTCGCCAACGCGCTGAAGAAACTTGGCGTGAAGAAAGGCGACCGCGTCGCGATCTACCTGCCGATGATTCCGGAGCTCCCGATCTCCATGCTCGCTTGTACTCGCATTGGCGCGATCCACAGCGTCGTATTCGGTGGCTTCAGTGCGGAGTCGCTCCGCGATCGCATCAACGACGCCAAGGCGAAGCTCGTCATCACCGCCGACGGCGGCTACCGGCGCGGCAAGGTCATTCCGCTGAAGACCTTCGTCGACGAAGCTGTCGAGGGAGCTGAAAGCGTCGAGAACGTCGTCGTGGTGAATCGTGCCGACCATCAGATCCACTTCAAGGAAGGCCGCGATCGCTGGTGGCACGTTCTCGTCGAAGACGTCGACGCCTATTGCGAGCCCGAGCCGATGGATGCGGAGGACATGCTCTACATCCTCTATACGTCGGGCACGACCGGCAAGCCGAAGGGCATCGTCCATACGACGGGCGGCTACTTGACGCAAGTCACGGCGACTACCAAGTACGTCTTCGATCTCAAAGAGGACGATGTTTGGTGGGCCGCGGCGGACATCGGATGGGTGACCGGTCATAGCTACATCGTCTACGGTCCTCTCGCGCTCGGTGTTACCGGCGTCATGTACGAAGGCTCACCCGACTGGCCCGAAAAGGACCGCTTCTGGGCGATCGTCGAGAAGTACGGGGTGACCTGCTTCTATACGGCTCCCACTGCCATCCGCGCCTTCATGAAGTGGGGCGTCGACTGGCCCAAGAAGTGTGATCTGTCTTCGCTGCGATTGCTCGGGACGGTGGGCGAGCCCATCAACCCCGAAGCCTGGATGTGGTATCACGAGCACATCGGCGGGAGCCGTTGTCCCGTTGTCGATACCTGGTGGCAGACGGAGACCGGTGCCATCATGTGCACCCCGCTCCCCGGCGTCACCACTTTGAAGCCAGGTTCGGCGACGAAAGCGTTTCCCGGAATCGAAATGGACATCCTGACGGGCTCTGGAAGCTCGGTGCCCGTCGGCGGTGGCTTGCTAGCGATCAAGCGGCCTTGGCCTTCGATGCTTCGAGGCATTTACGGAGATCCCGATCGCTACGTGAGCACCTATTGGAGCAAGTGGTCGAAGGAAATCTACTTTCCCGGGGACGGCGCCAAGCGCGATGCGGACGGCTACTTCTGGCTTCTCGGGCGGGTGGATGACGTTCTGAACGTCTCTGGCCACCGCATCGGAACGATGGAGGTCGAGAGCGCGCTCGTCGACAATCCTAAGGTCGCCGAAGCGGCGGTCGTCGGCAGGGCTCACGACATCAAAGGGCAGGCGATCGCCGCTTTCGTGACACTCAAAGAGGGCGTGCCGGTGACGCCGTCTCTTCTCGATGATCTGAAGGCGCACGTCGTGACGAAGATCGGCGCCATCGCCCGACCGGACGACATCATCATCACGGCGGACCTTCCCAAGACGCGCTCTGGCAAGATCATGAGACGTTTGCTGCGGAACATAGCTGAAGGCAAAACGCTCGGGGACACGACCACGCTCGCCGATCCGGCGGTAATCGAGATGCTCAAGGAAAAATACGCACACGAAGCGGAGTGACAATGAAGATATCTCTCAGTACGGAGCCACTGTCGAAGCTGAAGGCCGACCTCGTGGTCGCCGTGGTTAACAAGGGATCGGAGTTGTTCTCGGCCGACGACTCCAAATTGGGCAGAGCCTTGGGTCGGGCCGAAGATGGCTTTCGCAAGGAACGGTTCAGTCGCGAGTACCTACAGACCTTCGAGGCGGGAAGTGGCGTCGGGGCCCTGCTCGTTTTCTCCTCCGCGCTGTCCAAAACCTACGACCTTCGCGAGAATGTCAAGATCTTCGCGTCGCGGGCCTTAGGCTACGCTTCGGACTACGGCTACTCCCGGATCGTCTTCCTGCTCCAGGGTGAGAAGGGCGCGGAGCATGTCGAAGACGTCGTCGAGGGATTCGTGCTCGGTGGCTATCGCTTCGACAAGTACAAGAATCAAAAGGACAAGAGGAGCGGCTCCGCCTCGGTGGTCATCGCCTGTCGCGCTCGCAACCGCGGCGCGGCGGAGCGAGCTCTGATTCACGCCAGAGTCGTCAGCGAAGAGGTCAACCGCGCCAGAGATCTGGTCAACGAGCCGGGCGACAAGGTGGTCCCCAAGACCCTCGCTCAGCTCGCGAAGAAGATCGCCGCCAGCGGGAAGCTCGGCTCGACGATCATCACCGGTGCCCAGCTCGAGAAGCAGGGCTACCGAGGGCTTCCCGCCGTGGGAAAGGGGAGTATTTATCCTCCCTATCTCATCGTTCTGCGCTACCGGCCCCGACGCAAGTCGAAGCAGCACTTGGCTATCGTCGGCAAGGGCATCACCTTCGATACGGGCGGCATCTCGATCAAGCCTTCCGAGGGTATGTGGCAGATGAAGGGCGATATGGCGGGTGCTGCCGCCGTTCTCGGTGCGATGGCTGCCGTCGCGAAGATCAAGCCCAAGATCGCCGTCACGGGTATCGTCGCGACCGCGGAGAACTATCCCGGTCCGCAAGCGCAGCGACCGGGCGATATCTTCATCGCCAAGAACGGAAAGTCGATTATGGTCGACAATACCGACGCGGAAGGTCGTCTGGTCCTGACGGACGCGCTCGCTCGCGCCGGCGAGGAGCAAGCAACACACATCGTCGATGCGGCGACATTGACGGGAGCCTGTGTCCGCGCTCTCGGTACCTCCGTCGCAGGCGTCATGGGAAACGACGCAACCCTCGTTCGCGCGGTGATAGCGGCCGGAGCCCGCCACGGTGAGGCCTACTGGGAGCTGCCTCTCGTCGAGGAATACAAGGAGCTTCTGAAGACGCCCTATGCAGACCTCAATAACATAGGTGGAAAGAACGCGGGCGCTATCACCGCAGGTCTGTTCCTTCAGGAGTTCGTACCCGAAAGCGCCGCTTGGGCCCACCTCGACATCGCCGGTCCCTTCATCCTCGAGAAGAAGTGGAAGTACTATCCCGAGGGCGCGACGGGCTTCGGCGTCAAAACCATGGTCGAGCTCGCCGAGAGATTCGAAGACTATATCTAGTCGTCGAGTGGAAGCTTGCCTTCGTGATCGAGCGCCATGAGAAGGCGGACCACGAGGCCGTAGCTTTCGACTCCCTCGGGAACGCGTACGGCGCGCAAGTATCCGTCGTTGACTCTTGAAGCGATCGCGCTCGCCGGTCCTTCGTAGCGCTGCCAGAACTCGTAGATTGCGCGAACATCTTCCATCGGGCCATCGCCAAGGATCGCCCAGGCGTCTCTTACCTCGTCGGTTGGCCAGTACCTCCCGGCCTCTCCCAGCAGATGACGCGTCGCAAACAGGTGAGCCGCGTAGCGTAGGTAGGCGGGAGCGCTCTCGCTCGCGCAGACGAGAAAGGCGGCGAGATTCGCCTCGCCTTCATGAGTAATACCGCGCTGGTGCGCTTTTTCGTGGGCTACTACCAGCGGGAGGGCGACGTCTGGCTGGAGTGCGTTGACCGAGGGTTCGCCGGTAAAGGGGATGAAAATCCCGCTGATACCCAGATAGGAGAGCATCGTCGAGCTCGCGAGCGTCTTCACAGGGGCCGCGCGAGTGACGATGGCGTCACCGGGCAGAGCCAGATCGTGATAGAGCCGGTCGATCGTGGCGTCGAGATCGGTCATGGACATCGTGAGCTCGGACGGTCCGTCACCCAAGGCCAATGATTCATAGAGGTCCGCGGTCCGTCGAGCCGTGCGCTCGCCGAGCTCGAGAACTCGCGATGGGTCGAGGTCGGCCGTCGAAAGCTCCATGCGGGTCTCGAGGGACGGACGGGCGTAGTTGAACCCCCAAAGCAGCAGGAAAGCCCAAGTCAGTGCGCCCGCGAGAGACCAGAGCACGACGAGGGCGCGTTTGAAGCGGTGACGTTCCTTCGAGCGCGCGAAACGAAGGAGCATCGAGACCGCCCCGACGCTCATGAACGCGAGAGCGACTTCCGCCCAGGAGAAAGGTTGACGGTTGACGAGCGCGAAGAAGCTCACGACGCGCGGATAGAGAGACTGCGCGTACCACGACTCGACGGCCGCGGGGAATCGAAAGGCAAGCTCGCCGCAGGCGATCGCGAGCGGGAGAAGTGCCGCGAGGAAGAACCTCATTACCGCAGTGTAGCTCCATCGCTCGCGTGGGGTGAGCCTTGACGTCGGAGACACCCGCGATCCATAACTCGGGTCGGTGTTCGATGTCGCGATCGTGGGGGGAGGGATCGTCGGTCTTGCCACGGCCTACGAGTACCTGAGCAAGCGCCCCGAGACTAAACTGCTTCTGCTCGAGAAAGAAGCGGAGCTCGCGACGCATCAAACGGGCCGTAACAGCGGAGTCGTTCACTCGGGCATCTACTGCCGGCCTGGCTCGCTGAAGGCGAAGCTTTGCCGCCGAGGCGTCGAAAAACTCTTTCGGTTCTGCGACGAGAACGGCGTGCCCTACGAGCTATGCGGAAAGCTGATCGTCGCGACCTCCGAGGGGGAGCGGGCGCGGCTGCCGGAGCTCGTTGAACGTGGCGCCGCGAACGGAGTTCCCGGCCTCAGGCTCCTTTCCAGGGAAGAGCTCGTCGAGATCGAGCCGCACGCCGCCGGTGTCGAAGCTATTCACTCTCCGCACACAGGGATCGTCTCTTTCCGCGCCGTTTCCGAGAAATTGGGTGAGACGCTCGAGCGGGCGGGCGGGGTGATACGCACGTCTACCGCCGTCCTGCGCATCGTCGAGACTGGAGGGGCCGTTCGACTCGAGACGAGCGCAGGTGAGCTCGACGCCAGGTTCGTCGTGTCTGCGGCCGGACTCCATGCCGATCGTCTCGCGGGCCCGCGTGCCCCAGTACTCATCGTTCCGTTCCGTGGAGAGTACTTTCGATTGAAGCCCGAGAGCCGTCATCTGGTTCGACATCTCCTCTATCCTGTGCCGGATCCGACGTTTCCGTTTCTCGGAGTCCACTTCACTCGCCGCATCGACGGCGAGATCGAGGCGGGTCCGAACGCGGTGCTGGCGCTCGCCCGCGAGGGCTATCGTCGATCCGAGATCGCTCTCGCCGACTTGAGCGAGATGGCTCGCTTCGCAGGTTTCTGGCGGATGGCCCGCAAGCATTGGAGGGTCGGGATATCGGAATATCACCGCTCTTTGCGGAGGTCCGTTTTCGTGAGAACGCTGCAAAAGCTCGTTCCCGAGGTCGCCTCGGGGGATCTGGAGGAGGGCGGCTCGGGAGTTCGAGCGATGGCGCTCGATGAGGATGGAACGCTCGTGGACGATTTCCGTACTCTGCGGACCGGCAACGTGCTGCACGTTTTGAGCGCGCCCTCACCCGCGGCAACGAGCGCTTTCGCGATCGCAGAATACATCGTCCGTCAGTGTCAGTGACCCTAAGCCGCCGACTGAGCCACTCACCTCGATCGATGCGAAAAGAAGGACGCCACGAGCTACCCAAGCCATCTCAGCGATATCCGTCGAGGCAATAACTTGCGCTACGTCGTCACTCTCTGGTATTCACCCGCAGCCATGCGTATCATTACGTGGAATGTCAACTCCATTCGAACCCGTCTCGAGAGACTCCTCGGCGTCCTGGAACGACACGAGCCGGATGTCGTCTGCCTGCAAGAGCTAAAAGCCGTAGACGAGGACTTCCCTTCGCTCGATCTCAAACGGGCGGGGTACCACTTGGCCGTCTTCGGCCAGAAAACCTACAACGGTGTCGCCATTCTCTCGAAGAGCGAGCCCGAGAACGTCTCCCGCTCGCTCGACGACGACGAGGACGATTCACAGGCGCGTCTCATCGCTGCGGACTGTGGCGGCATCCGCGTGCTTTCCGTTTACGTTCCGAACGGCGGTGCCGTCGGATCGGAGAAGTGGGACTACAAGCTCGACTGGTTCTCGAGACTCCGTCGGTATCTGGGCGTGCGGGAGGACCCCGGGAAGCCGCTGGTTCTGTGTGGGGACTTCAACGTCGCGCCTGACAACAAGGATGCGAAAAATCCCGAGAAGTGGAAGGACTCGGTGCTCTGTCATGCGGACGCGCGAAGCGCGCTCCAGAGTGTCGTCGATTGGGGGCTCGTCGACGCGTTCCGGGCGAAGCATCCCGACGGGGGAATCTACTCGTGGTGGGATTACCGGATGCTCGGGTTTCCAAGAAACGACGGCCTGCGCATCGATGGTGTCTATGTGACGAGGCCGCTCGTGCCGCGAATCGCGGAGGCGGTCATCGATCGGAACGAGCGCAAGGGGAAACAGCCGTCGGATCATGCGCCCGTGGTCATCGATCTCGTCGACTGATTGCGTGGTTTGCGTGACGGTCACGAGGTGAAGTAAGAACGCTTGTGTTCGACTCCGCGTTCTTTCAACGATATCTGCTCCCGGGCTTCGCATTCCAATCCATGATCATCGCGGGCGGCTACGGCACCGGCCGTGAGCTCGTGGAGTTCTTTCTGAACTTCGGGACGGTTGGCGGGCTTCTCGCGATGTGGCTAGTCTCGACGGTGATTTGGAGCGCGGTCTGTGCCGTGACGTTCGAGCTCGCGCGGATGACGAAGACTTACGACTACCGCGGTTTCTGTCGAGTGCTCCTCGGTCGCTTCTGGTGGCTTTACGAAATTTGTTACCTCGTCATTGTGATCATCATTCTCTCGGTGATTGCCGCGGCCGCGGGAAGCATCGCGCTAGAGATTTTCTCTCTGCCCTACTTCGTCGGCGTGGTCTTCATGATGTTCGCGGTCGGCTTTCTCGTTCTCGAGGGCACCGCGCTGGTCGAGAAGTTCCTAGCGTTCTGGTCCCTGGTTCTCTATGCCGTTTATATCGCCTTTCTCGTGGCCTGCTTTTTCAGCTTCGGCGACGACATCGTCGAGGGACTGTCCGCCGGAACGGTCGAGCCGGGGTTGGTTTCGGGGCGGCATCGAGTATGCGGCCTATAACGTCGGAACGCTGCCCGCGGTCCTGTTCACGATCCGCCACTTGGACAAAAGAAAGGAGGCGTTGGTGTCCGGGGCTCTCGCGGGTCCGATCGCGATCCTACCCGGCTTCTTCTTCTTTCTCACGATGGTCGGCCACTATCCCGAGATTCTTTCCGAGACGGTGCCTTCGGTTTATCTCTTGAACCAGCTGGGCTCACGGCTGTTCCTCCTCGCGTTTCAGGTCATGCTGCTCGGGACGCTCGTCGAGACCGGCACTGCCTTGATCCATGCTTTCAACGAGAGGGTCGCCGCGGCCCTCGCGGAAAGAAACAAACGCATGCATTCGATGATGCGTCCGATCACCGCATTCGTTTTGCTCACGATGGCGACGATTCTCGCCCAAGTCGGTCTGGAAAGCCTGATCGCGAACGGTTACAGGACTTTGACGTATGGCTTCTGGCTCGTGTTCCTGATCCCGGTCTTGACGTGGGGAGCCTTCAAGGTTTTCACTTCGCGGGTTGCTTGACAGGCACTCCGTCCCATATTCTCTAGCGAGGAGGGAATCGACATGTTCCTAGTTCTAGCGCTTCAAGAGTTCGGTGGTGAAGGCGGTGGCGGCGGCGGAATGGTCGCAGGTATCATTGGTTTGATCTACCTGGCGGTCATCGTGCTGATGGTCGCCAGCATGTGGAAGATCTTCGACAAGGCCGGACAACCAGGCTGGGCCGCCCTCATTCCGATCTACAACATCATCGTGCTACTAGAGATCGTGGGTCGCCCCGTGTGGTGGTTCATCCTCATGTTGATTCCGGTCGTCGGCTTCATCATCGGAATCTTGGTGGTCGTCGATCTCGCCAAGTCGTTCGGACAGAGCGTAGGCTTCGGGATTGGGTTTCTGTTCCTGCCTTTCATCTTCGCGCCGCTCCTGGCGTTTGGCGATGCGAGCTACCGGGGGCCCGCAGCCGCGTAACTAGCTCAGGGCACGAACCTCGACGCTAGCCGGCACGTTCAAGGCACCGTAGACGCGGGGGAAGAGCTGTCCGAGCACTCCCCCTGCGTCGCGGAGCTCCGCAAACTAGTCCCAACAGCAAGTTATCAAAGCTCCGGTCGCTTTGCTAAACTGGCCGCTCGTGACCAAAGCCACCGAGCAACCTCCGATCGCAGTCGGTTCGTCCCTTCCGCCCGAGGCGGTGGCTATACTTGACGCCCTCCAGGCCGCCGGAAGCTCGCTCGAGCTCCGCCGAACCGCGGACTATGCTCTCTCGGGCTTGAAAGCACTCTTTCCATTCGATAGCGCCCATGTTTTCGTGATGGAGCGCACCGGTGATGCCATCGTTTGCCAGCGTTTCCGGGGGCGCGGAAGGGAGCACCCTCGCGAGGAGATCGAGGAAGGCATCGTGGGGTTCGTTCTCGGCCACGGACGCGCTCTGCTGAGGAGCGTCATCGACGACGAGGATCGCGGTCCGGACTTGAACGCGGACACTCGCTCGGCGATGGCGGCGCCCATCATCGGTGGCGAGGGGAGGGTTCTCGGTGTCGTAGTCGTGGAATCGACCGAGCCGGGATCTTACGGTGACGCCGCACTTGAGAGCCTCATGGGTTATACGAGAGCGCTCGGAGCTCCCGTGGAGCGGGCGCTACTCTACGCCCAGATGCTCGAAGAGCGTCGTCTCGAAGGCGAGATGGTAGTCGCGCGTCAGGTCATGGCGGGACTTCTGCCGAGTGAAGCTCCAAAAATCGATGGTTTCGACATCGCCGCGGTGATCGAGCCGTGCTACGAGGTCGGTGGGGACTACTACGATTTCATCCCTCTGGGCGACGATCGCTTCAGCTTCGCCATGGCCGACGTCTCGGGCAAGGGTGTGCCGGCCGCCCTCGTCGTGGCCGCCATGCGGGCGACCCTCTATACTCTGGCCCGGTGCGAGCTGGCGCTTCGTTCGATCCTGCGCTACGCGAACGAGTTCATCCACCTGTCCACCGGGCCGAAAGCCAAATACGTCACGCTCTTCTACGCGGTTCTCGACGCGCGCGCGAGGCGATTCATCTATATCAACGGGGGTCATCTGCCGCCCGTCGTTTTACGAGCGAATGGCGATATCGAGCTTTTGCGATCGGGTGGCTTTCCGCTCGGATTCTTCGATAACCCGCGATACTTCGAGCAGTTCGTCAAGCTCGAAGCGGGGGACCACGTCTGCCTCTATACGGACGGTATCACCGAAGCAGCCGACGCCGAGGAGCGGGACTACGGTCGCCCCCGGCTCATCGAGCTGCTTCGCGAGCACCAGAGCTCCGCGGCGGCCGAGATTTGCGACGCGGTGCTCGCAGACGTTCGCCGGTTCAGCGGTAAAGCGCCCACGGATGACGCGAGCGTTCTCGTTATCAAAGCGCTCTGATCACACGAGAGCGCCCGCGACCAAGAAGAGGAGCGACGCGAGCACTCCCATAGAGAGCGCGTAGGGAAGCTGCGTGTTCACGTGGTCGATATGATCTGATCCTGCGGCCATCGAGGAGATGATGGTGGTGTCCGAGATGGGAGAGCAATGGTCACCGAAGATGCCGCCGGCGAGCACCGCGCCGACCGTCACATAGAGGTTTACGCCGAGAACCTCGACCATCGGAACACCGATGGGAAGCATGATGGCGAACGTACCCCAGGACGTGCCCGTCGAGAAGGCGATGAAAGCGGTGAGCACGAAGAGAATGGCTGGAACGAGCGCAGGGCTGAGAAGACCACGCGCGAGGCCAGCGAGGTAAAGACCCGTCTGAAGCTCGACGGATAGTGCGCCGATCGCGAAGGCGAGCATCATGAGAAGGGCGAGGGGCATGAGTCCGCCGAGCCCCTTGAACACGAGATCCATGATTTCGTTCAGATCGAAGATGCCCTGCCATCGATACATCACTGCCGCAACGCCGATAGCGAGCATGACCGCCCAGAGAACGGACGTCGAGCCGCTTCCCTCCAGGAGGTTGCCCTTGCCCGTGATTAAGAGGCTGACCGGCATCATCACCAGCATGGTCAACATGGGAAGGAACATGTTGCGAGCCCGTGGCTCCACTCCCTCTTTCGTGGGCATGCTCAACACTTCGCTAGACACTAGAGGTTCGGCCCCGTCTCTCAAGACTTTGCCCGTCTCTCGGGCCCTCCGCTCGGCCTTCGCCATCGGCCCGAAGTCTCGTCCCGATAACACGATGAAAAAGACCAGGCCGAGCGCGAGAAACGCGTAGAAATTGAAGAGGTTCGAGTACAAGAGCGTCGTCAGGGGTTGTTCAACGCCCTGGGTCGCCAGGACTCCCATCACGAAAGCCCCCCAACCGTTCATCGGTATCAGGATGCACACCGGAGCCGAAGTCGAGTCGCACAGATAGGCCAGCTTCTCGCGCGAAAGACGGAAGCGGTCGAAGAGCGGACGCGAGATGGCGCCGGTTACGAGGCAGGTGATGCTCGACTCGACAAATATTCCCAGACCGATGATCGAAGCCATGAACTGCGCGCCTCGAGGCGTTCGCACGTAGCCTCGCCCCGTGACCCAGAGAATAAACCCTTCCACGCCGCCTGAGCGTTGGGTCAGCGCGATCAGAGAGCCAACGAGGGCACTGAAAATGATCGTCCTCGTGTTCCCGGCATCTTTGTAGACGTCCACGAGAGCCTGAATGGCGTCCGCGAGGCCGACGACGGGATTGCCCCCACCGAGGATGCTCCAGCCGAGCCAGATTCCTGCAAAGAGAGACAGGAAGACTTGCTTCGTGACGAGGGCTGTAACGATGGCGATGAGAGGCGGTAGGACGCTGAGCCAGTTCGGTGATTCCATCATCTCTCCGCGAGGCCGAATCGGCCGCCAGTTCTATCACAGTCGTCCTGCTGGGGCGATGGCCGGGCGGACGTGATACACTCGCCGACGAACACCGAAGCCGACCCGCAATTCCTTGACCTTTGTACTTCTACTCACGACGCAACAGTGCCCGGACGACGCGACCAGAGGGGTTTCGCTGCAATGCTACTGGTCGCGATGGCATCGGTTACCGGTGCGGCCCAAACCGTTGGCGTGCGTGGGACGGTTCTGAGTCCGGCACAGCAGGGACTGTTTGGTGTTGTCGTGACCCTCGAGCGTGACGGTGAAGCTGCCAAGATACGCATCTCGGACGCGAAAGGAGAGTTCCTGTTCGAGAGTGTCGCCCGTGGAACCTACCGGCTCGTAGCGGTTCTTTCGGGCTACGAGGACTTCGTCACCGACCTTCTCGTCGAAAGTCAGGAAGTGAGCTTCGAGATCGCACTCAATCTGACTCGCTTCTCGGAAACCGTCGTGATCGAAGATACCTTCGCGACGCAGGTCAACAATCCAAAGGAAGCGGTCGAGCTCGGGCTCGAAACGATGAGTGCCCTGCCGCTTCCGACGGACCGCTTCCAGGAAGTTTTTCCCCTCGTGCCGGGGGTGGTCAGGGACTCCGAGGGTCGTTTGAGCTTCAATGGATCGAGACCGAGTCAATCGATTCTTCTCGTCAACGGTGCCAACGCCACGGATCCTCTGACGGGCGAGTTCGCGGTGGAGCTTCCCCTGCGGGCGATCGAGGCCGTGGAGGTGAACAGTATCCCTTATTCGGCGGAGTACGGCCGAGTCTCGGCGGCGGTGGCCCGCGTCGAGACTCGCGGGGGCACCGACGAGTGGGACGTCGACTTCGAAGGTCTGCTCCCGAAGCTCAATTTTCGGGACGGAAAGATCAAGGGAATCAAGGCGGCGGTGCCACAGCTCAAGGTGAGCGGTCCCATCAAGAAAGGCAAGCTCTGGTTCTCTCAGAGCCTTGCGTACCGATTCGTTCGCTCGAGGGTCTACGATGCGGCAGAGGGCGACGATGAGAGCGTCGTCGAGGGATACGACACGCTTACGCAGATCGACGCCCTATTGGGGAAGGGTCACCTCTTGACGACGACGTTGTCGTTCTTTCCTTCCGAGACGGATCACTTCGGGCTCAACGCCGTCACAACGTCCGACGCGACCCCGAACTTCGACAGCCGAGGTTGGAACGTAGCAGTTTCGGAACGGTCCTTGCTTTCGGATACGGTTATCGAGACCGTCTTCGCGGTCAAGAGATTGGACATAGCGATCACTCCCAGAGAGGCTGGGCTCTCGCGGCTGACCCCGGACGGCTCGCGCGACAATTACTTCAACGACTTCGACCGTGAGAGCACCCGCATCGAGCTCGCGAGCTCGTGCCTCCACTCGACTCCGGCTTTGTTCGGAGAACACTCGATCAAGTTCGGTGGTGGCCTGGCTCATACCAGCTTCCGGGGCACGGACTCGTCTGGAGCCGTCGAGATCGCGGGCGCCGACTCCCGGCCACTTCGGCGTATCGACTTCCATGGCGAGACGAGCATCGAGGCGAACGATTTGCAGGCCTCGGGCTTCGTTCAGGATCGGTGGCGGCCGAACGAACGAATCGGGATCGACGTCGGCCTTCGGTACGATTACGATCGCCTCGTAGCCGCAAACAAGCTCGCCGCGAGACTCTCGGGTGCTTTCGTTCTCGACGACAGTGGCCTCACCGTGATTCGAGCCGGCTGGGGAGTGTTCTTCGATCACGTATTCCTGCACGCGGGCGCCTTCGAGAATTTCCAGACCCGTCGCGAGTCTCTCTACGACGACGCGGGCGTTTCGACGCACCCCATCGTCTTTCGCAATCGCGTCGCGCCGGAAGGTCTCGCCATGCCGCGGAGTAAGACGTGGAACGTGGAGCTCGACCGGCAGCTCGCGGAGGGGCTCGACTTGCGCGTGAACTACCGTGAGCGACACGGCTCCCGTGAGATGATCGTCGACCGAATCGTGGCGGGCAACGAGGGAGAGCTTCGACTATCGTCGCGGGGCGCATCCCTAACTCGCGAGCTCGATGTCACTTTGAGAGTCGCTCGGCACGAGGACCGAGAGCTCTTCGTTTCCTATGCAAGGTCACGCTCGACGGGGGATTTGAACAATTTCGGAATGCTCTATGGAAACCATCGGAGCCCTTTGATGCTCGACAACGAGCGGTCGCTCTTCGAGATGGATGTGCCGCACCGCGCTCTCTTCTGGGGCGTCTGGAAGCTGCCGCGGGACATCATCATCAGTCCAGGAGTCGAGTGGCGTTCCGGCTTTCCCTATACGGTCTTCGAAGAGGACTATACACCTGCCGGAGAAAGGAATCGGGGCGGCCGCTTACCCTCCTTTCTCTCGGCCGACCTTCGCGTCACGAAAGGCATTACGGTCAAAGGCAGGAGGATTCGAGTCGGATTTCAAATCTTCAATTTGGGCAGTCACTACAACCCCAGAGACCTCATCTCCAATCTCGCGAGCGAGCGCTTCGGCGAGCTTCTCAACAGCGTGGACATGCGAATCTCGTTTCGACTGAGTCTGGGAATCTAGACGAGTGGTGACGAGACCGATCATCGTTCAGCATCAGGAGGAGCTACAGTCTCTCTGCGAGGAGCTTGGCGCCTCGGGAGCCTTCTCTCTCGACACGGAGTTCGTCCGCGAACGAACTTTCTTCATTCAACTCGGGATCATCCAGGTCGCGAGTGGCGAGATCGAAGCCGTGCTCGACCCTCTTGCCATTTCATCTTTGGAGCCGCTCTACGAGCTGATCACCGACGCCTCGGTCGAGAAGATCGTGCACGCCGGCGAGCAGGATTTCGCGGCGCTATACGAGCGGGGCAACGTCATACCCAGGAACGTCTTCGATACGCAGATTGCGTCGGCGCTGGTCGGCTATGGCGATCAGATTTCCTACGCGAAGCTCGTCGCCAAAGTCACCGGTGTACAACTCCAGAAACTGGAGACGCTGACCGACTGGACTGCGAGACCTCTCACCCAGGCCCAGATCGACTATTCCCTCGAAGACGTGCGCTACCTCGCCCAAATCCGTGAGCACCTGGGGCTGCGCTTGGCCGAGCTCGGAAGAGCGGGTTGGGAGCGTGAGGAGTGTCAGCGGCTGGAAGACGCCGAGACCTATCGCCTGCCACTGCCCCGCGAATACTATCGTCGTCTGAAGACGGGAGGTCTCGGCGGCTCGGCGCTCGGAGTTTTGCGTGAAGTCGCCGCGTTTCGAGAAGAGGCTGCTCGATCGAGGGATCTTCCGCGTGGCTGGGTCCTGCGCGATCAGGCCTTGATCGAGATCGCGAGGCGAAAGCCTCATTCGCTCAGAGCCCTACGCCAGATTCGCTCGCTAAGGCCCCAGCAAATCTCGAAGGACGGCGACGCCATTCTCGCGGCCGTGAGTGAGGGGGAACAAGGGCCGGTCGAGGAACCGCCAAGAGACATGCCCCGGCTGAAGGCACCCCCTAGTATCGAGTCGGTGGCCCGCTTATTGGAGTCATGGCTCTACGCCAGGGCTGATGCGGCGGAGATCGCTCCCTCGATGCTCGCCACCCGCGGCGATCTGAAGAGTCTGGTGACGGGGCACTATGCATCCGAGCTCCCCGACTTGGCCGTCCTCGAGGGCTGGCGGCGGGAGCTCGTCGGGCAGGATCTTCTTGACATCCTGGATGGCAAGCAGGCTCTCAAGATCGACGAGCACACCAAGATCTCGGCCTTGCCATTCGGCAACGACACGGACGGTCCATTGGACGGATAGCGGCCCCGCGCGGATCTTGACAAGAACAGGGCAGAGGGTAAACTACTAGATATAGGTAGTTTGCCGTCAATCGGTTGGTCATGCTCCGAGGGCACGTTGCGCTCGCTGGCGCGCGTGTGCCCGGAGCCGAGGTGTGGGATGAGCTTATCGGACACCGCAGTCAAACAGCACGGGAAGTGAGAGGTCCGGTCGTGACGTCACTGCGCCGTTCGACGATGCGGCGAACTTCATGTTGGGCACTCGTTGCTCTCGTGCTCGCGATGCCAGCTTGGGTGTTGGCTCAGACGATCGAAGTCCATGGCCTTATCGTTGGCCGAGTCTACGAGATCGACTCTGACAAGTATCGGGAGTATCGTGAACGTTTGGAGAAAGAGGGACAGGACCCCGACAAGCCGGAGCTTCTCGACCCCGAGGAATACTTGGCCGGACTGCCAGGTGTCATCGTCACCGCTCGAGGCCTCCCCACAAACCTTCAGTTCAGCAGTGAATTCTCCGACGGCGAAGGCGAATACTTGATTCGCGATTCGACGGCCGCCGCCTATACCTTCACGCTGGTGCACGAAGAGGTCGAATACTCCGTGAGCCAGAATCTGGATCTCAATGTGGAGCTTTCCTACGTTGCGGAGCTTTGTTTCGTCGTGGATCGCGAGCGGAAGCAGGCGTGGATGATCTCGGAGGGCATGAGGCGGGACCCCGAGGCCCCTCCTTTCGTGCCGGAGCGATGCCAATCTCGCTTGAGTGCGTGTCTCGCGATGCTGACGGGGGATGACGAAGGATTCCCGGCCGGACTGTTGCTCCTGCTTGCTGGGAGCGGTGCCGCGGCGACGACCATCGGCATCATCTCCACCGATCAGACTGAAGCCAGTCCACCGAGTCCACCCTTTTAGTCCCGGCCGTTTCTCGTCTGTCCGTCCTTCGACATCCGCGCTGAACCTACTTGCGTCGCGACGACCTAATGCTTACGATGCGTTTCGGTCCGAGCTACGAGCAATGGCTATCGAGGCACATTGCCGCAGGAAGGTAACAGCGAATGCTCTGGTATCGAAAACTACACTGGCAGATCATAGTCGGACTTGCTCTCGGTGTCATCTACGGTGTGATCGCCGCCGCCAAAGGCTGGGGGCAATTCACTTCCGACTGGATCGCGCCCTTCGGCACGATTTTCATCAACGGGCTTCAGCTCATCGCGGTGCCGCTCGTCCTCGCGTCGCTCATCATGGGCGTGGCGTCGCTCTCGGACTTGAGGAAGCTCTCGCGGATCGGTGGAAAGACCATCGCCATCTATATCGGGACCACCGCGATCGCCGTCACTTTGGGGCTTCTCATCGTAAACGTGCTGAGACCGGGTGACCAGGTTCCGGAATCCCTGCGAGAGGAACTGGAACGTCAATTCGTGGCCGAAACGACCGCGCAGGAGAGTCAGGCGGAGAACGTGGGGCAACGAGGCCCGCTTCAGCTTCTCGAGGATATCGTTCCCGACAACTTCTTCAGCTCGGCGTCCAGCAATCGCAACATGTTGCAGATCGTCTTCATCGCCATCGTCATCGGCATCGGTCTCATTCAAATACCCAAAGAGCAATCGAAGCCTCTATTGGACGTCGTCGCGGCGGCGAATGCTGTCGTGATTCGACTCGTCGATTTGGTCATGTTGTTAGCACCTCTCGGCGTTTTCTCGCTCATTGCCCGCACGATCACTGGAATGGCGGGCGAGAACTTCGGGCAGATTCTCGCGCTGCTGGGGGCTCTGGGATATTACTGTGTCGCGGTTGTCGGAGGCCTCATGTTACACATGGGCTTCACCTATGTGTTGCTGCTCAAACTCTTCACGCCCATGAAGCTCAAGACCTTTGTGACCGGCATCGCGCCCGTGCAGCTCGTGGCTTTCTCAACGAGCTCGAGCGGGGCGACGCTCCCCCTCACGATGGAGCGCTGCGAGGAAAAACTCGGCATTTCCGAAGAAGTGTCGTCCTTCGTTCTTCCGCTTGGAGCGACCGTCAATATGGACGGGACGGCTCTCTACCAGGCGGTGGCCGCCGTATTCATCGCCCAGTCTCTGGGGATGCCTGTGGGGGTTTCGGGTCAACTAACGATCGTGCTGACCGCGGTCTTGGCGTCGATCGGCACGGCAGCCGTGCCTGGCGCCGGGATCATCATGCTGGTCATCATTCTCCAGGCGATTGGCGTGCCCAGCGCTGGGATCGCTCTTATTTTGGGCGTCGATCGCATCCTCGACATGCTCCGTACCACGACGAACGTGACGGGGGACGCAACGGTCGCGACCGTGGTGGCGGCATCGGAGGGACAGCTACGCACAGCGAATCTGAGCGAGGAAGCGGATCGAATCCGAGTACGTGCTTGACGCTGGGCCCCTCACCCGCCCGCCGTAAGGCGGGTGGGTGAGGGGTCAGCGGATCAGGTGACGCCGTTGAGGCTTTTGAGCAGGATCTTCAGGGCGTCGATCTCCGTGAAGATCCCGACGAGCTCACTGCCATTGACAACAGGTAGGCTCCCGAACTTCTTTTCGACGAGCACCTTGACGGCATCGACGAGCGAGGTATCTTCGACGACCGTGAAGGGCTCACGGGTCATGATTCGAGCGATGGGCGTGTCTTCGAGGACCTGCTCGTAATCGGCCTTCCCGATTCCAGAGAGAAGCGACGGTGACGCGAGGCGGATGTCGCGATCAGACACCATCCCCACGAGGACGTTCCCGGTGGTAACGGGAAGATGCCTTATGTGGTTCGTTCGAAGAAGCAGCATGGCATCTTTGATGCTCGTGTCCTCCTCGGCGGAGATAGGATCACGAGTCATATAGTCTCCGACTCGCATAGTCGTGCCTTTCTTGGAAAGCGTCTTCAGTTTTTCAGACTTTCATTTAGTAGACGCTCAAACGAGGACCGAGCCAACCGCTCGCCCTCGACTGGCAGGGTGCCAAAAAAGTCACTAGAGAGACGTAATGAAGAGCGCGACGGACAGGAAACCGGACGCACCCGCGATCCGATGGGGCTGGATCCAGAGTCGCCGTGACGACCTCCTCTGGTACATCGGGTCAGCGGTCGCTGGCTGGATCTATGTCGTCACGGTCTTGACCTTCGCCCGTGGGCTCGAGGATCCGATCCGTGACCCCTTCTACACCATCCAGATCGGCGGTGCGTCCATCGCTCTCACGCTTGGGCTCGTGGTCGTGGCGAGCTGGGCGGTTTTGATCGACGCCCCCCACGTCTGGGCCACCCTTGCCCGAACGTGGCTCGACCCGGAGGAGTGGCGGGAGCGCAGGGGAATGCTACTCTCCTCTCTCGTCTGGTTCTCGGTCGGTCCGATCGTGGTCTTCGGACCCTATCTATTGGGTGCCATTGGAGACTGGTCTTCCGAAACGATGGCGCTGGGCTCTCACCTCTTCTTCGTCCTCTTCCGCCTCTGGGCCTACTACCATGTCGTCCGTCAGCATTGGGGTTTTCTCGTTCTCTACAAGCGACGAAACGACGATTGGAAGGATCCGCTGGAGAACCGTGTCGATAGTTGGTTCTTCAACGCGTCGCTCTACCTTCCGCTCGCGCTTTTCATGACCTCTCCATGGTACGCCGAATCGGGCATGCCGTCGCTCGGTCTCGAGGAGCCTCTATGGCGGGAGTATTCGGTGGGCTCGCTTCTGTTCCCGGTGGTGGTCGCGGCGTTTATTCTCGCCCTACTCCTCTATTCCACGTTTCAACTCCAGCGATTGCGCGCGGGAATCCCTCGCAACGGACCGAAGCTGCTTCTTTTGCTCTCGATTGTGCCCCTGCATCTGGTCGTCTTCGCCCACCCGCTCCTTGCGCTCTTCGTTATTCCCATCGTGACCGTTGGCCACAACCTCCAGTACCATCGGATCGTCTGGGCGTTCGGGCGCAACAAGTACTTCTCGGAGCGCGCGCCGCGGTTCAGATTGCCGCGCGCGGCGTTTCGCTCCGTTCCGATCTACCTTGTTTTCGGCCTCGCCTTCACCCTGCTCTGCTATCAGGGGCCTTGGGTCGCGATCGTGAAGCAGAACCTGTCTCATGTCTTCGATGACTGGATTATCGCGGGAGTAGGTATGGTTGCAGGGGTGACACCGCCCGAGACCGCCGGCCTGGGTGCGCAGATCACCGCGACACTGTTTCTCGGATGGGCGATGCAGCACTACTACCTGGACGCCAAGATCTGGCGCATCCGGCGCGACCCCAAAGTTGCCCAATACCTGCGACTGAGCTGACCCCCCCATCGCGCGGGTAGGGGGAAGACTCGCCGTGGGATTTTGCCCCCGGGAGAAGGACGCCCCCGTTCAATTTTGAACGGTCCTCTCTCACTGCCGGCCCCGATCTCGGCCGTTAGGAGTCCCTAAATCCATATCGCCGAGTGGCTAGGGTGTCGGTAACCTCTTCGTTCTCCCCCGGCTCGAGAGCCTCGACTCGGGCATGGGCCTTGCAGTGAATAGCTCTATCGCGTTCTTCAGAATCGTTTTTGTCGGAAATTCGTCGACGACACCGAGCTCGGACCGTTCGCCGGATACCTTGCTCGAGGTGGATTGGTGAACCTGCTCGGCGAGCCACCCCAGTGGCGCTGGTTGGAGGAAAAAACATGACCGGGATTATCCGGAACCTATCGATTCGAAGTCGATTCGCTATTCCCTTTGTCGGCATGATGACGGTCTTCGTCGTCTTCATCATGTTTTTCTTCCCATCACGCCAGCGCGCGGCGAGTGAAGCGGCGCTCGCCAACAAGGCGTCGGGCATCGCGCAGATGGTGTCCTTCAGCGTCGCGGCGGGTCTGGAGTTCGAAGACAAGGAATCCGTGCACCAAGTTTTCGATTGGGCTTCGGCCGACGATGACCTTCGTTACATCGTCGTGCGAGACACCTCAGGCCGGGAGTTCGCCGCTTTCTCTTCCAATGGAGAGCGGGCGCCCGCCCTCGAGAAGGTTCCGCTGGAGCTTCAGCTGCGAAGACAGGACCGGCTGCTCGAGATAGCTGGTCCGATTCGTCGAGGGAACGACGTCATCGGCACGATTCAGCTGGGCGTCTCCACCGAGCGCATCTCCGACCAGTACCGTAACAGTCTCTGGACCGCCTTCTTCTTCAATCTCATAGTGGCGCTCATCGCGTTTGGGACCGTGCTACTGGCGGTACGGCAGATCACTACCCCCATCATCGCTCTCGCGAAGGCGGCGGAGGAGATCGCCACTCAGGACATGAAGCGACTCACGGAGGAAGCCAAAGTCATGGCGAGCGGGGATCTGACCCGAGAGATCGGCGTCGAGCCGCGGCGAATTACAGCTGAAACCGGCGGAGAAATCGGCCGCATGGCGGACGCGTTCAATCTCATGCTCGATCAGCTCGTCGAGATCTCGAAGGCCTTCAATCTCGTATCCGCCGGACTACACGACATCGTTCTGCACGTCCAGTCTGCGGCCGACGAGGTCGCGACCGGCAGCGACTCCGTCGCCGGGGCTACTGGCAAGGCGGCGCAAGGTAACGAGGCCACGGTCTCCGCGGTGGAAGGAATCACGTCCACGCTTCACGAGATGAACGCGAACATCCAAAACGTGGCAAGGAACGCGCAGTCCCAATCCGCATCCACGACCGAGACGCTGGCCTCCATCGAGAACATGCTGCGTTCCGTCCAAACGGTTGCGGGGACCGCGGAACGTCTCGTCGCGATCGCGACTCGGGCGAGCGGCGCTGTAGACGATGGTGGTTCCGCCATGGAGGCCGCGAGCCAAGGCATGGGACAGATTCGGGACGTGATCCGTTCCTCGGCGGAATTCGTTCAGAACCTCGGTGGTATGGCAGAGGACATCGGGAAGATCGTCGGCGTCATCGACGAAATCGCTGAGCAGTCCAACCTGCTGGCCTTGAACGCGGCGATCGAGGCCGCCCGCGCCGGGGAGCATGGCCTCGGATTTGCCGTCGTCGCCGAGGAAGTGCGCAAGCTCGCGGAGCGCAGCGCGAAGTCGACGGGCGAGATCGCGGACCTCGTCCAGAGGATCCAGTCTCAGGTCGACAAGGCCGTCGAGAACATGGATAAGTCGACGCTCATCGTGGACGAGGGCATGACGCGCACGGAACAGCTCCGCACCAATCTCGAGAACATCGGCAGCTCCGTTTCCGAAGTAGCGCAGTGTTCGCAGGAGATTGGCGAGGCGACGGCCGAGCAATCGGCAGGTACCCAACAGATCGAGCAGGCGACCTCCCGCCTGGGCGAATTGACGCACGAGATCAGTGCGGCGACGGAACAGCAGTCGAGCGGAACCGAACAGGTCGTCGATTCGATCGAACAAATCCGTACCATGGTTCAACAGAATGCTGAAAGCTCCTCCGAGCTCGCCTCTTCCTCCGAAGAGCTCTCGAGGCAGGCCTCCCTCATGCGGGAGCTTACAGCACGATTCCACGTGCAAAGCGGCAGCGGCGATCCGCAGCGCTCGGGCAGTAACGGTTCTCCGAGAACGAGCGAGTCCGAGGCGTCGCCCACTCATTTGCCGGCGCGAAGAATTTCAGACGGTCCCTAGGCGTGAGGTAGCGATATGGCAGCGTCGACGCATCTGGTTTGTTTCCGCATCGGCAAGGAGACCTATGGCGTCGACATCTTCGCAGTGAGGGAGATCGTGAAGCCTCAGGAGATCACATCGATCCCGGGTACGGCGAGCTATGTCCTCGGGATCATCAATCTGCGAGGGAAGATCATTTCCGTTATCGATTTGGCAGGGCGTTTGGGTTTCGGCGTGGCGCGAATGAGCCGCTCGAGCCGAATTCTCGTGGTGGACCTCGAGGGATTCACCGTGGGTTTCCTCGTCGATGCGGCAACCGAAGTCTTGAAGCTCTCGGGAGACTCCATCGAACCGGCCCCTGATGAGCTCAAAGCGTCGATTCACGACGATTATCTCGAAGGCGTCGGCGTTCTCGACAATCGCTTGGTCATTATTCTGAACCTGAGTCACCTCCTTTCGGAGGACGAGACGGAAGCCATGGAGGCCATCGTCGAGGAGAGTGCCACCGGAGCAACGAGCTGACGTGCTGGCGCAGATCAGCGAGGACGAGTTCCGCCTGTTCCGCGATCTGATCCATCGCGTGTGCGGGCTCTACTTCGGCGACAACAAGCGAACCTTTCTCTCGTCCCGAATCGGCAAGCGCCTCGCGGCAAAGAGTATCGGAAGCTTCTACCGCTACTACAGCTACCTGAAAGAGGGGGGCGCGGAGCAGGAGGAGGAGCTTCTCCGCCTCCTCGACACTCTTACGATCAACGAGACTTCCTTCTTCCGCAATCAGCCGCAGTTCGATTTTCTGGAGGAAGTGGTTCTGCCGGAAGTCGTCGCCCTCAAGCGTAAGACCTCGGATACCGACGTTCGTATCTGGAGCGC
This sequence comes from Candidatus Marinacidobacterales bacterium, assembly GCA_965247365.1. GTDB lineage: Bacteria > Acidobacteriota > Vicinamibacteria > Marinacidobacterales > SMYC01 > CBDFHB01. Next base: position 3,686,332 of record CBDFHB010000002.1, on the reverse strand, counting down.
CGGCTGCTCGACGGGGCAGGAGCCCTACTCGATCGCGATGTCCGTTCTGGAAACGCTCCCGCCACGGGCGGACTGGAACATTCGAATCTACGCTTCGGACCTCTCGCTAACCGCACTCGAGAGGGCCGCGCGCGGCGTCTATTCGGAGGCGAAGCTCACGAATATGGATCCCCTTCGGCGACGACGCTATTTCGACGACTGCGGCGAGGAGTATCGCGTTCGGGACAATTTACGGCGCATTGTGGTCTACGACTTTCATAACTTGAAGCACGAGAACGGCCTGGGATCTCTGGACATCGTCTTCTGTCGCAACGTCCTGATCTATTTCAACCCAGAAGAACAAAAGGAAGTCGTCGTGAAGCTCGTCAAGGCTCTCAATCCAGGCGGGTATCTTTTCTTGGGCCACTCCGAGTCGATGCAGGGAACGATGGAAGGATTGAAGTTCGTTCATCACCGCAAGGGCACAGCATACCGGAAGGTGGGGTCCTTACCGTGACGAACGACGGGACCTATCTGACTCCTGAAGAGCTGGCCCAGCTCAAGGAAGCCTTCCGCGCTCAGACCAAAGAGTTGCTTGAGGACTTCAGCGCTCGTGCGTTGGAGCTCGAGACGGCGGCGGAGCGCGGTGAAGTCTTCCAATCGATGGCACGGATCTTACACACCATTAAAGGGGACTCGATGGCCCTCGAGTTCACCTCTCTCTCGAAGATGTCTCATCGCCTAGAGGACTATCTCCGAAGTCTCAGGGGGGCGGATACCATTTCTCGAGGCGAGATCGACGTTCTACTCGAATGTTCCGACCGGATGGGCGAGCTTCTCGACGCCTACTGCTCCGAACCTAGGACAGCGATTCCCGAGATCGAAACGCTATGCGAGAAGCTCGCGCCGAGAATCGCGGACGAGACTCGCGAGATGAGCCTCGAAGGCAGCTTCTACCAATTGACGGTCTGGTTCGCCCATGACTGCCTCATGCGCTCGGCGGGAGCGTTTCTCGTTCGCCGGCGCCTGGCCAAGCTTGCAGAAATCGCATCATGCGAGCCCGATCCGGAAACACCGGAGATCTCCTGGGCCGAGCTCACAAAGGGTTGAACGTAGTCGTATCGCACTAGCCGTCTCCGAGAACGAAACTGACAACCGAGGCGAGCTGGTGCTGCTCCACGGGTTTGGTGAGAAAGTGTTTGGCTCCCGACTCGAGTGCAGTCTTGATCATTTCCTGAAAGCCATTCGAGCTCACCATGACGATCTTCGCCGTTGCGTCTCGATTCATGATCTCTTGTACCGCCTCGACTCCCTCCATCTCGGGCATGGTGATGTCCATAAAGACGAGGTCAGGCTTCAGTTTCATGTACTGCTCTATCGCCTCCCGACCGTTGACGGCGAAGCCGGCGGCTTCACCGCCCACAGACTCTAGGATCTTCGTCATGTTGCGTCGGGCGAATTCCGAATCATCGACGACCAAACAGCGGAAACTCGACTTCGCGGACTCCGAGTTCTTCATGCGATCCATGACGATCCCCCTTGTTGCAGCGAGAGCGAGTTTAAATAGGGTCCCATGTCCCCGAGGGAGAGCACTTTCTCGACGACACCTCGCGTGATTGCGGCGCGAGGCATTCCGAATACGACGGAGCTCGCCTCGTTCTGAGCCAAAGTCAACCCGCCGGCGTCGCGAATCGACTCCATGCCCTCGGCTCCGTCCGCCCCCATTCCGGTCAAGATCATTCCGATCGCTCTGGAACCCACGTTCTTGGCGACGGAGCGGAACAACACGTCGGCTGACGGTCGGTGGCCTCTCATGGGCTCGGAGCGCGTCAGGTGAACGAGGAGTCGGCCCGCGACTCTCCCCACCTCCATGTGCTGGCCTCCCGGAGCGACCAAGGCTCCGCCGGACTGGACGAGGTCTCCGTCTTCCGCCTCGCGCACTTCGATGTTCGCGAGCTTGGCGAGTCTGTCCGCGAACTGTCCGGTGAAACCCTCCGGCATGTGCTGGACGATGAGGATCCAGAATCGGATGTCGGAGTCTAGCTGCGAAACGAGCTGAGACAACGCGTTGGGACCACCGGTCGAAACGGCGATTGCTACGACTTCGCGCGCTGGGACGCCTGGCGCGGAGCGCGCGTTCGCTCGCGAAGGAGGCTTTCGCGTCAGCGCATTCCTGGGTCTCGATCTGGCGGCCACACGAATTTTTTCGACGAGGTCGGATCCCAGAGATTCGAGGGGGGTGGAGAAGATGCGCTGGGGTTTCGTCACGAAATCCACCGCACCCGCCGCGAGGCCCTCGAAGGTCGCGCTGGCACCGGCCGACGTATGGGCCGATACGAGAATGACGGGTAGCTGAAACTCTTCCACCATGCGCCTGAGCGTCGTGAATCCGTCCATCCTCGGCATCTCGAGGTCGAGAGTCACGACGTCAGGTTTCGCCTGCTCGAGCTTGTCGAACGCGAACATCCCGTCCATGGCAGTCGCAACGACGTGAATGTCCTCAACGGGCTCGAGCATCCGGACTAGCACCCGCCTCATGAACGCCGAGTCGTCGACCACCAGAACGCGGATCGGCTCTTTCCCCTTTGCGGAGATCCGAACCCTGTCGTTCTCGCTCATCGCAATACCTCGACCCGCCTCGACAGGCTCACGTGCTTGTCCAACAAGCCATGGGTGTGAAGAATCAATACGACACGTCCGTTGCCGAGGATAGAGGCTCCTGCGATTCCGGGGCTTCTGGTCAAACCATCCTCGATCGGCTTCACGACCAGCTCCTGCTCTCCGAGGAGCCTGTCTGCCACGAGACCCACTCGCCGCTCCGCCTCTCCGACGAGCAGGACGAATCCACCGTCAGGCGGACCATCCGAGAAGAGTCCGAGACTGTCACGAAGCTCGATGAGAGGTACGACCTGATCTCGCCAGTGCAGCACTCCCCGCCCGAGCACGCTGTCCGCCTGATCGGAGCGGAGTCTCACGATCTCGAGGACACTGGAGAGCGGCACCGCGAAAGCCCGGTTCGAGACCTCCACGAGAACGGCCCGTAGTATGGCGAGAGTCAACGGAAGTCGAATGAGAAAACGAGTTCCCCGCCCCGGCGCGCTGTCGAGCTCGATGACGCCTTTGAGGTTCTCGATAGACTCGCGGACGACGTCCATCCCGATCCCGCGGCCCGAGACGTCGGAAACCGTCTCTTTCGTGCTGAACCCCCGGTTGATAGATCGTATTCAAGATGTCGGCGGGCGAAAGATTGTCGAGCTGGCCGGGGTCGAGAATCCCGAGTTGCACGGCACGCTCCGCGACCTGAGCGACGTCAATCCCGCGGCCGTCATCTTCGACGACGATGTGGGCGTGATTGCCTTCGTAGAAGGCGGAAAGCATCAGCCGACCCGCTTCCGGCTTACCGGCACGCCCGCGCTCCTCTCTACTCTCGAGCCCGTGGTCGACGGCGTTCCGCACGAGGTGCAATAGCGGCTCCCCGAGGGCATCGACGATGCTCTTGTCGAGCTCCGTCAATCCGCCCCGGACGTCCAGATCGACACGTTTGTCGCGCGAGTGCGCCAGGTCGCGAACGAGACGAGGGAACCGCCGGAAGACGTGTTCCACGGGAACCATTCGAATCTTCAAGACCGCCGCCTGAAGCTCGGTCAAAGTCCTCTCGAGAAAGCTATTCGCTTCGGTCAGGCGATCGCTAGCCGCATTCACGACCTCACCGGTTGAGAGCTCAGTGAGCGACTGGGTGACCATCGATCGCCCGATCACCAGCTCTCCAACGAGGTTCATGATCCGATCGATTTTGCCTACCTCGACTCGAAGCTGTTCCGACGCTCCCCCATGGGTGCCCTTCACGGCCTCGTTCGACGAGTCGCCGCCTTCTCCAGCTCGGTCGGCACCGACGTTTTCCGTTCGTGCGACTTTCTTCAGAACGACTCGCGAAGTCACGCCCGGCACCCGGGCCGCTCGACGAAGCTCCTTCACCGACGCGCTGGACTCCACAATGATTTCCCAGCGGGTCGACTCCTCGATCCTGCAGCAGGTCCTGTCCGGTGACATCCGGGCCGGATCGATTCTGCTATCCCCGGAGCCGGTTCTGAGCAGCGGCGTTACTGCGATCGTCGGCGTCACGGGCGAGGGCGAGGGTCGAGTGCTCTTCGATATGACGCGCGAGACTGCGGTCGCCATCGCCACGAAGATGAACTCCGAACCACAAGACCAGCTCTCGGCCCTCGTCAAGGACTCTCTCTCGGAGCTGGCAAGCATGATGACGGGGCGTGCGGTAATGGTTCTGAATGACAAGGGCCACATTCTGCGAGTCTCCCCCCCGACGCTCATCGCGGGCGACAACATGACGATCACCGATGGCGTGCTCGAAACGATGATCGTTCCGCTCGAGACGTCCTTCGGCGAGGTCGTCGTCAACGTGGCCATGGCCACGAACTGAATCGGAGAACTCATGCAGCACGAGAATCGGACCGACGCGAAGACGACGGAAGCCGTCCGTTTGCGTGAGCGAATCGCTGAGCTCGAGCGACAAGTGGCAGACCTCGACGCAGGGCTCGCGATGCAAGCGAGCGGCGGAGAGAAAGCACTTCTCGAAGCGCTCACCGAGCTCCGCGACCGTCTCGAGAAAGCCGAGCAGGAGAATCACGAATTCGCGAATATGTACGTCGAGATTCAAGAGCAGAATGAGGCACTAACAAATCTCTACGTCGCTAGTCAGCGACTACATGCGACACTGGAGCTCGACGAGATCAAGCAGATCATCTCCGAGATTCTCGCCGAGATGATCGGGGCCGAGGAGTTCGGGTTATTCACTCTCGATCAGAACAAGAACGAACTTCGTCTCCTCAGCGGCGAGGGTATTCAAGAGCGACTCCCGAAGGAGGTCCTCCCGGCCGGAGAGGGCATCATCGGGGACGTCGCTGCCACGGGGGAGCCGTTTTATTTCGAGCCTAAGAACGAAACGGAGAGGCAGGCCCACCTTCCATTGGCGACTCTTCCGTTGTCGCTGAACGGGACCACGGTAGGGGTCGTCGTTATCTACAAGCTTCTCAACCACAAGCTGGGGTTCTCGCCAATCGATCATCAGATCCTGGAGCTCGTAGCCGCGCATGCGGCGAGCGCGCTCGTATCGGCGAGGCTGCACAGCAAGATGGACCAAAAATTGAAGACCATCGAAGGTTTCATGCAGCTCATGAAATCCAAGTGAGGTAACCAAGGAGCAGCTATGCCAACCAAGAACCTATTGGTCGTCGATGACTCCGCCACTACGCGCATGTTGATCTCCCTCACGCTCAAGAAAGAGGGCATTTACGAAATCGTAGAGGTGACCAACGGGAAAGAAGCCGTCGACAAACTGAGCGTGGAGGCGGTGGACTGTGTTCTTACCGACATCAACATGCCACAGATGAACGGTCTCGACCTCATTTCCTACATTCGCGCCGAGCACAAGGAGCCCCGAGTCCCGATTATCGTCATCACGACGCGGGGTGAGGAAGAGTCTCGAGACAACGGACTGAAGCGTGGAGCCAATGCCTATCTCACGAAGCCGATCTCTGGGCCAAAGCTCGTCAGTCTCGTGAAAGAACTGCTCGAATGAGGACCTGCAATAGCGGCCGCCCGCGACGGGCCGCTAGCGATAGACAGGTATAGACGACGCAATGGCACTGAAGGGACAGCTCGAAGATCTGCCGCTACTCGATATGCTGCAGATCATCGCCTTCTCCAAGAAGAGTGGCTATCTGCGTGTGCAAGGGCCACCAGGCAGGGGTGCGATCGTTCTCGACGAGGGGCGCATTCTCTTTGCCTGTTCGTGGTCGACCATGGATGGCTTGCGGGCGATGTCGAGGGATCCCCAGGGCATTTCTCAGCAGCACATCCGGGACCATATCGAAGCTTCGATCCGTGAGCTCGGGGGCCTCAGGGAAGGCAGCTTCAACTTCGAGCTCACGGATGAGTTTAGCGGTGAGCTCGGCGGAGTGACGATCACACCCTTCGTGCTCTCGGAGGGTCTCGATCCGCAGGAGCTCCTCCTCGACCTCGCTGTGGAGATTGACAACGAGCGCAAGGAGACGACGTCTCTCCTCCAACTCGCATTTCAGGGCGGCGAGCTACCGCCTGAAGAGGCCGAGCAGGAGTCCGAAGAGGTCTCGACCGAACTACCTCTGGAGGGCGGCGTCCTCGTTGCCGAGGAGAGCTCGACCGCTCCGTCGCCCCCGGAAGTCGACTCGGGAGCGGAGGGGCCCCACTCGCCTTCGCTTCCACCGCGACCCGAGAGTTTCACCGTCATTCTCGTGGACGATGAGGAACCCGTCACGGATGTCGTCGGTGAGGAGTTGGAACGAACCGGTTATCGGGTTTTCGCCGCCTCGACTCCGGCCGAGGGGGCGCGGCTGGCAAGCGCACGATTGGCCTTGGGCGACGAAGTTCTCGTGGCAGCCGATCTGAAGATGCCGACCTCCTCGGGGCGAAGCTTCTACGGAGGGTTCGAGCTCATCCGCCGGCTCAGGCAAATCGACCCAGGTTTCTCGACGGTTCTGATGGTCGAAAGCCTGTCGGAGAAGGCGAGGGTGCGAGCGAAGGAGATCGGTATCCGACGACTGGTCTACAAGCCGACGCTGACGAAACCGGATCCGGATCTCTACCGCGCCGATCTCCACGAGTTCGCCCAGACACTTCACGCGCAGCTCATGAAACTCGTAGGGGACAGAGCTCAGAACGCGACGCCCAACGGAAAGCCTTCTCACCACCCTTCCGTGGTTCGAGAGAACGTGGATTTTCTGGCGGCGATGACGAAGAAGCTCGTCGAGCCCGAGGGCTCGACGGACATCTCAAAGCTCGTTCTGCAGGTCGCGGAACGTTTCCTCGAGCGAGGCGTGCTCTTCGTCGTGAAGGGCGATCGCGCCCGTGGTCTCGCGGCGTTTGGCGTGGGAGCGGACGGGGCGGATTCGGCAAGTATCGTACAGCAGGTCGCGCTCGAGATCGCCGAATCGAAACCGATCTCGGAGGTCGTGCGGACCAGCGGTTCCGTGAAGTTGACCGATTCTCTCGATGGGCTCGAGCCTCTGTTGGAATCGATCGGACGCGGCCAGGCAAGAGAAGCGATTCTGATTCCGCTGCTCTACAACCGAGCTACCTTGCTGATGCTCTACGGAGATACCGGTCTTACGGGGCAGCCTATCGGGGATCTGGGCGGGCTCGAGCTCTTCATTGCGCAGGCCGGAATGGCTCTCGAGAACAAACTGCTGCAACGCAAGCTGAGCTCGGCGGAACCCCAATTGGCGGAGAACGTTGGTCAGGGTGCGGGAGAGCTGATAGGTGATTGATGAGTAGTGGAAGCCGTGCCGATCGCGAATCTTTCGCGGGGGCGAAAGAAATCGACCGCATGATGCGAGTGAGCCCCCTCACGATTGGCGCCGTGTACAAGAAACGGGATCGTGTCGGGCAAGGCTATGTGTTGAATCTCAGCCGTGGCGGGGTATTTCTCTCCACAAAGGACCTCTTCGAGCTCGGCGACACGTTTCGAATTCGTTTCTTCCTGCCGTTCCAGCTGGGACAGGTCGATGCCGAAGTGGTCGTACGATGGCGCACTCAGGACGCCGAGAGCCCGCCCAAGTACCTTCGCGGCGGTCTGGGGCTGGAATTCGTGAAAGTGGCCCCGGAGGCGCTCGAGAAGATCGAGCAGTTCATCGACCGTTTCGTCGAGCTGGCGGACAAGCTCGAGTCTCCATAACCGCTCTAGTCCGCGAGGTGGAAGACGATTCCAATCCCGTAGCGTTTGCCTCGCGTGACTAGCTTCATCCCGTGGCGCATGGGAACCCGTCGGCCTTCCTGGATTCGCTCTCGAGACGCGGTGAGCCTCGTCTACTCTTCCGGCTTTCTTCGAAATGGCAATCTCGAAAACATCTTTTGCGATATCTACTGCGATCGTCGTATCTTTCATTTCTGGACTCCTCCTGGGAATGTTTATGTCCAGTTGACTCTGGCACATCGATGCCGAATTAAGTCACAGGAGGAGTCCATCCCATCGTCCGGAACGAGGTCGTTGAGGATTTACTTTAAGTCTGCGAATACGTGTTCGGTGTTAGTAGACAAACGCGCCGCAGCCAGCGATAGTTTCTCGCCTGATAGGACCGGCCTCAGCCGGTGGCTTTCCTTGCCCGGGCAAGATTTCGCCTCGGTCGGCTCGTCTAAAGTCGGAGCGCAGCAACGAGGGCCGAACGGAATGACCTTCAACCCCGCTACACGCTACCGATCATGGTCGAGGAACGATACGCATAACGTTGAATTGAGCGGCGGCACGGCAAAGTCACCGCCGGAGCCTCCAGCCCAATTCCCAATAAAGTACGGTATCCCGAAGCTTCGGCGCCGTCCGCTCGAATTCTGGGTTAGGCTTCGCCTCTAATCTTGGCTATTTGGTGGTCTCCACTAGGCTGATGTTGCGTCGGAGCCAATCGTTGACGATGGTCTCCACGTCGGTACCCTTCGCCTTCGCCAATCGTTCAATGAATTCAGCGATATCGTTTTGGAGGTAGACCGGTATCCGAAGCTCTATATCAGACCTGTAAAATTTTCCGCGCTCGCCTTTGGAGAAATCGTATTCTTCTTTCATGTTTCTTGTGTTTCGTACTGCTGCGCCTCCGGCTTTGTCGCCTTGCGCGCTGAAATGATGCGAATCGAACAATTCGCCGCGTCGACGTCCGTAAAGGTGTGATGCACGACTAGCAGCCCACCGCTACTGTCGATGCCGAGCGTCACCCACCGTTCTTTCTCATCACTATGCTCTTCGTCAAAGACCGACAACGCGTTCGGATCGCGAAAAACTGTGGCAGCCCGCTCAAACCGAACACCGTGTTTGTCGGCGTTGCTCTCTGCCTTCGACGGATCCCAATCAAAATTGTAGCGCACAGTGGACTGCGATGTATGGTATCACCTCGGAGAAGCCTAGCGTAAACGTCAGCTGCGGACGCCAACAATCGAGGATGTCGTGTTGGCGTCCGACGGCTTTACGTGCGAGTTAGACGGGCTTGGTCGATTCGAACCACTCTTCCTTGAGTGCCTCAGCCTTCATGGAAGCGGCGTCAAACCGCCGTTCGAATGGTATCTCGCCGCTGCGGCGTGCCTGGGAATTGAACTGCATCGCGTAGCGCTCGGCGAATTGCTCACGCTCCTGTTGTGGCTTGTTGTAGTAAGCCTCCACAAGACTAAGCATTTTGTCGTCATCAGACTCCGCAGGATCAATCACTTCGGAACGGAAGTGAGAGTAGTGTCCTAATTCGTGTGGGACCGTACGATACAACTGCGTTGTTCGTAACGCTTCTAATGGGCTCCGGATGGCGTAATGCCGCCGAGCGACCGTCACGAGATGGCCCTCGGCACGTAACCGCTCCAACTCCCGAGCAGCGTCCGGGGTCAGAGACTTTGGCCAGCGAAGAACGGCCTGCGGGTTTTGGGCATCGATGATGAGTGCAGGTCCCGAGTACGACTCAAACTGCGCGTCGAACACACAGCGACCCCAGACGGGAGAAAGGAGCGATTCTTTTCGCTTGGGTTGGCGTAATACGAACAGTCGAATAGCTTCGACTTCGCTGATGGGAACATACTCTAATAGCTCCGTGAGGTCATCAATCGTGATCGCGTGCACAAAATCCGGATGGCACGGCTCCACAAGGAAACGCAAGTCGAGATCGCGAACACGACGCACAACCGAGACGGCTCCAGGGACAATTCCCCAGAACACTCGACCGTAAGGCGACGGAACCGTCAACTTGTTCAGCTGACCGTGTCCCGACCTCGACGTTCCAATGTTTCGGTTTCGACGCCTGGCGTCATGAGGTGGGCGTTTCATGTCACCTGAAGATCCGGCTAGGTACACGTCAGCTGCGGACGCCCGCAAGCGAGGGAGCAGTAGTGGCGTCCGACGGCTGCACGTGTGAGTTATTTTGGTGCGACAGGCTCAAGTATGTCGACAATGATCCACAGACTAAATACCATGGTCGTCCGACTGGCTCAATTCTCGGTTGCCGTGGTTCGCACCGCTCACGGTCGTGGGACCTGTATGCGTTGCTCCGTGCCCATGGGTAGAGGAGGCAAGACGTTAGGCGTCTCCCCACTTTGCAAGATTGCTGCACCGATGGCAACGACCACTTCTCGCGAGTCCTCTTCTTCACGCGCATCGTGCAGAGCGACGCCAAAATCGTTGACTCGAAACATTGCAGGGAGCAGCGTGACCTCGCCGGGGTTCATCGATACCGTCGTGGTGACACCTCGACTGCGACCCAGATGAGGTCTGTCCTCCGGCGACGTATCATCGGCCGCGGGAGCCGTCGCTTGAAGCGTAAGGGAAAGCTGGACGCGCCCCGCCCGGAAAACCTGCGGATGAAAACTCAATTGTAGCCCGACAGCGCGCTGAGGTACGGGAGCTTCGGAGGGTTCTTCCTCGCGAAAGGGAAAGCTGGATGTCGCCCTGCCGCGAGAGGTAGCTACCTCCTCGCCGGCAGCTTGCGCCGTAACAGGCCACGGCCCACCTTCCTCGATCGAAATGGAGCCCCGCTGGTTGTCGGTGAGGCGGATAGTCTGGCTGACCAAGAGCTCGGCGTCCCGCTCGTCCTTGAAGCGGGCGAAGGCTTCTGCAGTTAGCGCAGCGCCTGCCATTTGCTCAGGGTTCCCATCGACGGCAAGAATCTCGACCTGAAGGGTGACCTCGGTGGGAGGTGCGTCGTTTCGCTCAAGGACGCTTTGGGCGACCAACAGCTGGTCAGCCGTGGCGCGGACCGTGACGCTCTTTTGGACGGGGTCAGGTTGGACACGCTGAATCCCGGCCAGCGTTCGGAACATGTTCGCGACGGCGTTCACATCATTGTGCTCCACGTAAAACGTGTGTAGTAGCATGTCGTCGTACTGACGGTGCTTTTGGGCGTTGTCGGGAATTATGATGACGGTTGTTGAATCAAGGATTTTGTAGAAGAGGCGATGGATAGTCGTCAGTTTGGCAAGAGCGTCCTCTACGGAGACCCTTCCAAGATTTACCAGTGTTGTCTGGTCACGAAACGACTCATCGAATAGCATCGTGACGTCGGCCTGTTCGCTGATCTCGTGAAAGACCTCTTTCAAGCTAACGTCCTCCGGGAAGCTCAGCACCACGGTCTCCATGGAAGGCTGAAGGCGTGGTCTTTCGACCAACGGCGCACTCGAGAGATTTTCGGGCGTTTGGGCCGCGGTAACCCCTATCGAAAGGGTCGCCATCGCGAGGGCGAAGAAGATTCGCTGGGTCATGGTTCTCCTCCCTGGCAAGACCTGTTGTCTATGATACTCGGCTCGACAAGAAGTATTCCGGGAAAGCATCCAAATAACAGCAGCGATAACCTGCGAAGCGCACATTGATGATGCCAGACCGCCGTGGGGCACCTTCAGCTCTGCGCTTCGACTGGCTCATCGCTTTGTTGGGCCGCGCCCTGCGAGCGCGTTCCAGCCCCGAGGCTTCTTTCTCCGCCGAGGCTGGAGCCAGCGTGGCAGCCGCGGAAGCCGGCTCCACGCGATCGCTCCATCAAGCGGCGGAATCGGGAGCAGGTTCAGCAAGATCATGAAGACGCTGATCCACGTGAACGCACCAATGAAGACGGCCACAGGCTCGGACCGGGGGTACCCGACCAAGGTTACCCACCCCAACAAGGGAACTGCGAAGATCGCCTGCGCCGCGACCCCAGCCCAGGCAATCGAGCAGTGATCTCGGTGGCTGTACGGCTCCGAGAAGCGCGTTAGGCCGAGTAGCGGATACAGCTCGATCCGGTAAACGCGACACCGATGTCGGCGGGCGACGTAGGCGTGCCCCCACTCGTGAAGAAGGATGGCCGCGAAGTAGGCAACGATCGCGCACGTCGCCGTAAGAACATGGGGCCACGATACGATCATGAGCAAGCCACAACCCGCTGCGACAGTCCAGTGCACTCGGAGGGCTACACCGTCAAGCTTGCCTGCCCTAATGAGTGTCGGCACGGTGCCGGTCCCCTTCCCTCAAGTCGGCCCAACAGGGCGTTGAGCGGCGTGGCCAGCCCTCTCGCTCCGGCACAGCGTTCCCCGAAGACGTCTCAATCCGATTCATGATCATATGCTACTCGAAGAAGAAGGCCACGACCGCTCGAACGCATTGATCCTCATACAGGCCCCCTCACGCGTACCCTCAGCATCGAGGGTACGCTAGGGAGAGATCAACCACCCTCGAAAGGAGAGAGCCTGATGAGATTCTATAACGTAACCCATAAGTACTACTGTGGCATTGACCTTCACGCACGAAACATGTACACCTGCGTGCTCGACCAAGAAGGAAACGCCCTTCTGCATCGAGACCTGCCCACGGGATCCCGATGTTTTCTTGAAGGCGATCGCTCCGTTCCGCGAGAAGCTCGCCGTCGCGGTGGAATGCATCTTCACCTGGTACTGGCTGGCTGATCTCTGTGCACGAGAACGCATCGATTTCGTTCTCGGTCATGCTCTCTATATGAAAGCCATTCACAGAGGCAAGGCCAAGAACGACCGCATCGATGCTCTCAAGATCGCAACTCTGCTTCGGGGAGGCATGTTTCCTCAGGCATACGTCTACCCACCCGAGATGCGCTTCACCCGAGATCTTCTTCGCCGACGACTCAAGTTGGTGCGCCAGAGAGGCCACCTCCTCGCTCACATCCAGAATACTCACCACCAATACAATCTCCCGACACCGAAAGCCCGCATCAACTATCGATGCAATCGAGAGGGTATCGCCGAGAAGTTTTCCGACCCCTCCGTTTTTGAGAGCGTTTCCTCCGACATCGAGCTCGCCGGCCACTACGATTTTCTCATCAAGGACCTCGAGCTGTTTCTCACACGAAAGGCCAAAGTCCATGACCCGGGTAACTTCTTCAGACTCCGCTCCATTCCCGGCGTCGGTAAGGTCCTTGCTATGACCATGCTCTACGAGATTCACGATATCGCCCGCTTCGAGCGCGTTCAGAACTTCGCCTCCTATGCTCGACTCGTCAAATGCGAGAAAAGCTCCTCGGGAAAAAGACTCGGAACCGGCGGCGCAAAAATCGGAAACGTGCACTTGAAGTGGGCTTTCTCCGAAGCTGCCGTGCTCTTTCTCCGCGCGAACCCACCCGCGCAGCGCTTCATCGAAAAGCTTCGGACGAAACATGGAAGGGCCAAGTCCCTTTCATGATGAAGAACAAGAAGCCCTTCGCCATCGAAGCTTTTCGCATGGCGTGACGGGGAGCAAGCGGGGCAAGCCCGTCGTCTAACTGGAGCCAAACCAGGGATAAGACCTCAACGATGCCATCCTTCGAACTGTGCCCTTCGAGCACCCAGCCGCATCGTGGTTACACGCCCCGGCAGCCCCTTCGCTTGATTGGCGCCTCGCTTGCTCCCCGACCAACAACTTTCGCTCGCGGGCTCGTGTTTTCCCGCGGCTCTGCCCCTCACCCGATCCCGTTTCTAACGAACCCGAGCTCGCTCGAGGTCGTACCTTTTGATTGGGACGGTACGAGGGAACCCATGTGTTTCTAGTGCCGCAGGACGCTGGTCATCCTGCACCGTCGCCGACGAAGTCTTCAGCGCTTCACGCCCCGACGGCTGAGCCTCTATAGGTGCTTGGTACAGAGCTTCGGCTCAACCCGCTCCTGGAAACGAAGTCAGAGCAATTCCATCGAGCCTTCGAGAACGTCACAGGTACGCGCTCGTACCTTCGGGGAGAGATCTACTTGTTGACAAACGGGGGCCTGATAGGTGTTAGGCGGCCCCTTGAATCTAGCGGCACGGCTCACGATCGACCCAGTCTGGCGCGTTGCCGGGACCACTCGTACATGAATGCCGACTCGGGCAATCCTGAACGCAGTACCGGTATTCGCGTCCATCTGCCGTCTCTACCTCATTGTGTTTGGGACAGCGCGGCAGGGCTCTGATGGTTGCCCGCAAGTCGTCCTGACGCGAGAGTGCATCCCCGACATTCTCGAAGCTCACCGAAAGCTGCTGCGCCGCAAAACTAGCCCTACTAACATCCAGCGCTCCTGAGGTCACGACTATTTTGAGAGGTCTGCCCTGCGTGTCGCGAGTTCCTTGACTGCACACGTAGCTTTGTACCCAAGGACTTAGCGAGCCAATCTGAGCGATCGATACTCGCGAGTGCCCTTCGAACGAATCACGGCCCATTCCAAACAGCATTGCGGGCGTGCCGTCGCTGAGGAGGATCTGGGCATTCACCTCGCCTGTATCGAAGAGATCATCGTTGCCCCAAACACGCACGACGGAAATCCGGAACATGTCAACAACATTGAGACACTCGCGAGCTGCATTTAGTGAGCCTCGATTAACTTTCGGCGACTGGTGATGTCCGCGTGGTCGACGTCTGCTTCGCTCGCGATCTCGTTGGGTGAAGCAGAAAAAGGGGGTACCCCAGGTATGGACGACGCCGAGAGAATGGCTCCTGCGGCATCCTGGAGCGTCGTTTTCTGCGGCGGCGGGTTGATCCAGGCCTGAGGAGGCAAAACGGGAGGTTGTGGCGTTCCGCGAACGAAGCGCTCGGGATGAGCACGCTGAGCCTCGAGAAGGATCTGGCGCCGAGCGGTGGTGAGTTGTTCGGCGCGACCGTAGTGAACGTCGGCCGGTGTCATAAGGCCGACCCCCGAGTGCCGGTGGTCATTGTTGTAGTAGTCGAAGAAACCGCGGCAGAACAGCCGGCTGTCTTGGATGGAACCAAAACGGCTGGGGAACTGAGGGCAATACTTGAGCGTTTTGAACTGAGACTCGGAGTAGGGATTGTCGTTCGAGACGTAGGGTCTGGAGTGGGTCTTGGTCACGCCGAGGTCTGCCAAGAGCAAAGCCACGGACTTGCTTCGCATCGAGCTGCCACGATCCGCGTGCATGGTGAGCTGGTCTGGTTCAATGTTTTGCTTGCGACAGCTCTCGGCGATGAGGCGTTTCGCGAGCTCGGCGCTTTCTCGGTGAGCCAGCATCCAGCCAACCACGTAGCGGGAGAAGATGTCGAGGATGACGTAGAGATAGTAGTAGGTCCACTTGACGGGGCCACGAAGCTTCGTGATATCCCACGACCAAACCTCGTTGGGCGCCTCGGCCAACAGCTCCGGCTTGGCGTAATTCGGATGGCGCAGTTGGTTCCGGCGCTCTCGGACCTCGCCGTACTTTTCCAAAATCCGATACATCGTGCGAATCGAGCAGAGGTAGATTCCCTCGTCCAGAAGCGTGGCCCACACCTGCGCGGGCGCCTTGTCGACGAAACGCTCACAGTGCAAGGCTCCGAGGACCTTCTCGCACTCGGTCTCGTCGAGGGCTCGGTGCGGCCGAGGACGACGCTTCGGTTTGGGCGTCACCAGCTGGCGCCTGCGATACAACGTGGAACGAGCCACACTCAGAGCCTCGCAGGCTTCCGCCGTCTGCCCAATCTGTCCCGCCAGCTCCTCGGCCGCCACAATCAGTCGTTCTCGTCGCTGTCGAGCGGATTCAGGGGGATCCCCAGCAGTTCGGAGGCTTTTTTTTGGATCTCCAACATCGTCTCCACTCGAGCCAGGCGACGTTGGAGCCGGGCGTTCTCGCGCTCGAGCTCCTTGACCCGTGGATCCTCTGCCTTCGCCTTCCGGCCTCGCTTTCTCGACGTCAACCCCGCCTTCGCGATCTCGTCACGTTGGCGGCGCCAACTCGATAGCTGCGACGAGTACAGGCCCTCTCGACGCAGAAGTGCCGCAATATCCCCGACACCCTTGCAGGCGTCGGCCTCGCGCACTAGCCGCAGCTTGTACTCCGCGGTAAAGCGTCGACGCTTCGCTTGCTCACTCACTTCCGTTTCCGGGACCCCCGCCGCATCGCGGCCGGCGGGATCTCCAGTCGCCCTACGGGCTCCTTCCGTTCCCGCCGTGGTCATTCTCTCAATCAATGAACTCATTGATGATCCTCCTCCGCCCTACACACTAATTTCAAGGGGCGAAGTGTCTCAAGGATGTTGGCACAGAGGGATCCCAGAAATGTGGGTCAGTCGCTTCTCTACGAACCTAAGCTCGGCGTCACAAGCCGGACCTAGCGTTGCAACTAGCACTACGCCCGTGAGCGTGAAGTTGGCGCTGGCAACGTCGCGTAGATTCATACTCTTGTCCGCTTAACGTCCGGGATGAGCTGCGAACGGCGTCATGGTTCGCGGCCCGCCGTTCGTCTGCTCGATCCCGTTGTTCGGCGGCGAATTGGTAAAACCGGGGTACATACCTGACAAGTGTCCGGGCACATGGTTAACACTTTCTTCCGCCCGAGAGGGAGGAGGAAGGATGCCCTGGCTGGAGACCAACCCTGTGCTCGAACGACGACATTTTATCCAAGATTACGAAAGTGGACATTGGACGATGACCGAGCTGTGCCTGCGCTACGGTATCAGCCGCAACACGGGCTACAAGTGGCTCGACAGGTACCGCCAGAGTGGCGGTAGTGGCTTGCACGATCGCAGCAGAGCTCCGCACACGTGTCCCCATCAGACTCCCGACGAACTCGTCGAGGTGATCCTCGAGGAGAACAGTCGCTACGGGTGGGGTGCTCGAAAAATCTTGAAACGACTCCAGGCGCGGCTCCCCGCGCGAGCCTTGCCTGCCCGGAGCACTGTTTTCGACATTCTCGAGCGCCACGGTCGGGTCCGGCCTCGGCGGCATCGCCGACGCTGGAAGCATCCCGGTGCGGCGCCGTTCAACACCACCGCTCCCAATCAGATCTGGACTGTCGATTTCAAAGGACAGTTCCTCATGCGCAACGGTCAGTACTGTTACCCTCTCACCATCGTCGACCACTTCAGCCGCTACCTGCTTCGCTGTCATGGGCTGCCCGACGTGAAAACAGTAGGCGTAAAACGCCAGTTCCTGCGCCTGTTCTGCGAGCACGGGCTTCCCGACGCGATCCGCAGCGACAACGGCTCTCCCTTCGCATCTACGGGCATTCACGGTCTCACTCACTTAAACGTGTGGTGGCTTCAGCTCGGAATCACCCATCAGCGCATCACACCGGGGAACCCACAGCAGAACGGTGCTCACGAACGCATGCATCGAACTCTCAAAGCCTATGCCACCAAGCCTCCAGGCGCCGACCTAAGCGTTCAGCAGCGACTGTTCAAACGCTTCCGGAAAACCTACAACGAGGTTCGACCTCATGAAGCCCTCGATGATGAAACTCCCGCTTCGCGATGGAAACCCTCAACTCGCCCGTACCCTGAAAGAATCGCTCGCCCTGAATACCCAGCTCATCTGGAGGTCCGTCGCGTTAGTAACTGCGGAACCTTTCGACTTCACTCCACCCAGCAATTCCTGTCCCAGGCGCTCAAAGGCGAGCACGTTGGTCTCGAGCAGATCGACGACGGCATTTGGAATATCCTCTACTACGACACCCTGCTCGGCCGATTCGACGAACCCAACAAACGAATTACTGGGGCTCCCGCTCTCCGAGAGAAGTGTTAGGTATGTCCCCGGACGTTTTGTTAGCTATGTTCCCGGTTGCTCACTTCCAAGAAGGCGACCGCAGCCTCTATCACGGCTTGACTTGTCAGATACAGGACACATAGCATCGCCACTGTCAGCAAACTGCCCATGAGGCGCGGAACGTGTCAACGACTTTGAGACAGTGCTCGGTCGCATTTTAGTGTTCCGTAGAGTTAGCCCGGAAGAATGATGCCTTTCCGAAGACATGCCACCGCCGGCTTGCTACTCTTTTTCTTGACAGCGCCGCCGGCGGGCGCGCAAGAAAAGCAGCCCGTCACGTCCGAAGATTATGGTCGCTGGGAGACCTTGAGAGAAGGCTCTCTCTCTCCCGATGGCGGGTGGCTCGTCTACGAGATCGGCCGCGTCAACGGCAGTGACGAGCTGCGCCTCCACAGGCTGCAGGCTGAAAAGCTGAACGAGCCTTTCAAGACTGCTGATTTCGGCAGCAAACCGGCCTTCTCGGACGATTCCCGATTCATGGCGTACCGGATCGGGGTCCACGAGGATGACCGGCGCAGGGCCGAGAAAGAAAAGAAGCCGGTGCGGGACAAGATGGGGCTCGTCAGCCTGGACGATGGCACGACCGAGGTCATCGAGCACGTCCAGACGTTTGCTTTCAGTGAAGGAGGCCCTTATCTCGCCATTCACCGCTATCCTCCCGAGAAGGAGGACGACGACGAGGAGGACGAAACCCTCGGCGCGGACTTGATGGTTCGGGATCTCTCGACCCGAAGGAATGCCAGCTTCGGCAACGTCTCCGAGTTTCTTTGGCAACCGAAGGGAGCGCTGCTCGCGATGATTATCGCGACGGAGAGCGGAACCGGAAACGGCATTCAGCTCTTCGAGCCCCTCAGCGGTGTCCTGCGCGTGTTGGATTCTTCTAGCTCGAGCTATCACCGCCTTGCCTGGAGAAAAGACAGCGACGACTTGGCGGTTCTTCGCACTCTTGAAGACGAGCAGCACGAAGACGAGACGAATATCGTCCTGGCCTGGAAGGACCTTTCCAATGCGCCCGAGCGTTTCGTTTACGATCCCTCGGCGGACTCGGAGTTCCCGACCGACGCTCGCATCGTGGATTTCAGGGCTCTCGAGTGGGCGGACGATGGCGCCACGGTGTTCCTGGGAATCAAGAAAAGGAAGAAAACGGAGCGCGATGAGCCCGCCGAGGACAAATCTCCCGAGGAGGACGACGGGGACGAGGAGTCCAACGTCGAGATCTGGCACGTCAAGGATTCCCACGTCATCCCTGAGCAGAAGCTGCGTGAGAAGCAATACCGCGAGAAGAACTGGCTCGCCGCCTGGCACCTGGACTCGGCTCGCTTCGTGAGGCTTGGTGACGAGCGGATCGAGGATGTCTGGCCGGTGAGGCACTCACGCTTTGCCATCGGCCTGGACGTCAACCCCTACGGAAGCCTCGCCATGTCCGGCCGCGGGCGCCGGGATGTTTACGTCATCGATGTGACGAGTGGCGAGAGAAGGAAGATCACAGAAGCACTCCGGGGTGGACCGCAGTTCCCCGATGCCTTGCTGAATGCGAGTCCGGGCGGAAGATACGTCATCTATCTCAAGGACGATGACTACTGGACCTACGATCTCGAGACCGGCGAACACACGAACTTAACCGAAGACATCGAGACCTCATTCATCAATCGGGAAGACGATCATCCGGTGGAGCAAAAACCGCCTTACGGCATTGCCGGCTGGCAAGAAGGAGATGAGGCCGTTGTTCTCCACGACAAGTACGACCTCTGGGAGGTCCGACCGAATGGCTCGGGAGCAAATCGGTTGACCGATGGTTCGCGCCAACAGATTCAACATCGCTACGTGAAGCTCGACCCGGACGAGGAATTCATCGACCGCGCGAAGCCCCTCTACCTGAGCCTCTATGGCGAGTGGAGCAAGAAGTTCGGCTTTGCTCGGCTGCGGGCGAGCTCGGGGCCGGAGCGGCTCGCCTGGTCGGATAGCAAGGTTCGAGGGCTCGCCAAGGCAAGCGAAGTGGACGTGTACGCCTATATCGCGGAGGACTTCGCCGACTCACCGGACTATTTCACCGCCGGCCCCGATCTCGTACGGCCCCGACAGGTGTCCGAGACCAACCCCTTTCAAAAGGACTACGCCTGGGGCCGATCGGAGCTCATCGAGTACACAAACCGCGATGGCGACCGACTTCAGGGTGCTCTCTTTTACCCGGCCGGCTATCAAGCCGGAAAACAGTACCCCATGCTCGTTTACATCTACGAGAAGCGTTCCCAGGTGGTGCACGACTACGTCGTCCCGACGGAACGTGATGAGTACAACATCTCTGTTTTCACAGGCCGTGGTTACTTCGTCCTCCGGCCCGACATCGTCTTCCGGGCCCGCGAGCCCGGCGCGTCCGCTCTCGACTGCATCACCTCTGCGGTGAATAAAGTCCTCGAGTCCGGAATGGTCGACCCCAGCCGCCTCGGCCTAATCGGACATTCCTGGGGCGGTTACGAGACCAGCTTCGTATCGACACGAAGCGATCTCTTCGCAGCCGCCGTTGCCGGCGCGCCTCTCACCAACTTCTTCAGTATGTACGGCTCCATTTTCTGGAACACGGGCGTTCCCGAGAACGAGCACTTCGAGGTGGGCCAGGAGCGAATGGAAGTCCCTTTCTGGGAGGATGTGGACGCTTTCATCCGTAACTCCCCCATTTTTGGAATCCAGAACCTCAAGACGCCCTTGCTCACGGCCTTCGGCGACAAGGACGGCTCGGTGGATTGGCACCAGGGCATCGAGATGTACAACGCGGCGCGCCGCGCCGGGAAGCAGTTCGTCCTGCTCGTGTATCCGGGCGAGAACCATCACAACCGCCGCAAGCCCAACCAGATCGATTACCACCGGCGCGTCCTCGAGTGGTTCGATCACTATCTGCAAGGGGCAGAGGCCCCGAAGTGGATAACCGAGGGCGTCCCCTATCTGGAGCAGCAGAAAGAGAAAAAGGAGTGACTTCTTCCACTTCGAGCGAGAGAACAGCCGAAGTTGACCTGGGTGGGCGACGACTCCTTTCCAAGGCGGGCGACCTCTCCCCCCGTTGGGGGAGAGGTAGAGCTGAAGCTAGTACGGATAATCTTTTCCGGGGTCACCCATCACTGGACTCTTGGACGTATCGCCGCCTTTACCGCCTTTATCTCAAAGACTGCTTTCTCCAGGCCCGGGGACTCCGCGGTCAGCTCAATCACGCCCGGCTGCTTCGTCGCCTGGATGATGACCATGGCCAGGCCGTTGAAGGCGCTGCGTTTCTCCGCCTTGTCCGCCTCGTGACTCGAGGGGTCGCCGTTTCCTACGCCGATGATCTTCCCGGGGCCGTCTAGACTGAATTGCACCTCGTTCCCGGCGGTTGGCACCATCCGACCCTGCGCGTCGAGAATGGAAACCTTTACGAGAGAAACGTCTTCCCCGTCCGCATTGATACTCGGGCGATCGGGCTCGAGTGCGATGCCAGCCGGTTCCTCCGTCGTCTCTCTCCTGGTCTCGGCGACGACCTCTCCGTCCCGGTAGCACTTGGCCGTAAGCACTCCTGGCTCCCAATCGACCTTCCACGACAGGCTCGAGTACGGCTCCATGTCTTTTTGTCCCAGGCTTTCGCCGTTGAGAAACAGCTCGACGCTGTCACAATTGCTAAAGCTCCTAACATCTATCGTCCTGTCACTTTCCCCTTTGTGGGCCCAGTTCCAGTGAGGGAATATGTGAAGGACGGTCTCGCTGCTCCAGACCGACTTGTAGTAGTAATAGGCATCCTTGGGGAAACCGCAGGTGTCCATGAAGCCGAATTGTGAGTTGATCCCTGGCCAGTCGAGAGGATGCGGCTCGCCGCGATGGTCGAAGCCAAAGTTGACGAAGCCGCCAGCCACGTAGTCAGACTCGGCTATCCTGCGCCAGCTCCGCTCGCCCGTTCTGTAAACGCTGAGATGGGCCTTCTCTTTGTTCTCGTCATAGACCCCCCGCGTCGTCAAGCCGTGACCGGTCTCCTGGGCCACGATCGGACGCTCCGGGTTTTCAGCGTGGTATTCGTCTTGATTATCTCTAAAACCCCTCGCATCAATTACCTCTGACAAGTTCAGGAGATCTTCAAATAGATTAATCTCATCAGGCGTGCGCGCTCCTCCCATGCTCCCCACGCCCGAGACTCCCGAGATGGTGGGTCGGGTGGGATCCAGTCGCTTGATCACGTCATACATCGCCTGTGTTTGTTTCTTTGCCACCTTGAGGCCTTGCTTCAACGCCTCGTTTTTCAAGGACCAGATGATGACGCTGGGGTGGTTCCTATCGCGTTTCACCAAGCTTTCCACTTCGGCAAGCACCTCCTCTGAATCACCCATGTGGCGGTTCTCGTTCATCACCAGTATCCCCAGGCGGTCGCACGCGTCCAGTATCGCCTCGGTATGCTGGTTGTGCATCGTGCGGTAGCCGTTGCTGCCCATCTCCTTGAGCTTCTGTATTTTGTAAGCGTTGATCCTGTCTGGGAGCGCGACCCCCACTCCAGCGAAGTCATGGTGGCTGTTGGCTCCGTTGATCTTCATACGTTTACCGTTGAGGGAGAACCCCTTCCCGTCGAAGCGGAAATACCGTACCCCCAGCGGCGTCTCGTACCGGTCGGTGACGCGCCCGCCGCTTTTTACCGTAGTCTTCACCGCATACAAATAAGGGTTCTCCAGCGACCACAAGGTCGGCTCTTTGATCGTCATGTCCTGGCTGAATTCGTACTCCTGACCCGCCTCGATAGTCTGCTCCGTCTCAGACGTCACCACCGAATTGCCTTCCATGTCAGTAACCGTGCTCGTGAGCGTGCATTCCATCGACTCCGCGCCCTCGTTGACGACCGTCGTCTGGATGTTCACCTCCGCCAGCTCCTCCGTGATCTCCGGTGTGGTAACGAACGTCCCCCAGTGATCGACGTGCAGGGGGTCAAGCTTCGTCAGCCAGACGTGGCGGTAGATGCCTCCGCCCTCGTACCACCAGCCCTCGTCCCAGTCCGCGTCGGCGCGCACTGTCACTACATTTTTCCCACCGAAGTTCGCCGCCTCCGTGATGTCGTAATAGAAGCCCGTGTAGCCGCTCCAGTCGTGGCCGAGCCAGTGACCGTTTATCCAGACGTTGCTGTTCCTGTAGACGCCGTCGAACTCCAGCCAGATCCGCTTGCCCTCGTCGGCGGCCGGGAGCTCAAAGGTACGGCGGTACCAGCCGACGCCCTTGGGCTTGTAACCATGGTCCCTGTCGTACCAGAGCTCGCCTTCCCTTATGCCTTGGGGCTTGTCCGCCCCCTTGGGGTCGAACTCGCCCTCCACTACGAAGTCGTGGGGAACGCGGACCTCTTCCCAGCCGCTGTCGTCGAAGTCGACGGCCGCCGTCTTCACCGACCGCATCTTCGGGTCGTCTCGCCATAGGGCCGGCCGGTTATAAAGGACCGTGCCGTCGATGCCGCCGCGCCCCTCGACGTTCTCCACCAGCACCGCCATCTCGTTCCGCCCGCCATCTTCCCAGGTGTAGTTCAGATTGATCTCGAACGGGAAGTCCCCGCCCTCATGGTAGTAGGCTAGCTTCCCGTTAACGTAGACGGTCGCGTTGTCGTCTACCGATTGAAAATAGATCCGAGGCCTTCCGGTCGGTCCGGGCGGCAAGTCTCCGAGCTCCGTACGGAACCAGGCAAAACCCTCCTTGCCCTCGAACACGTCGCTACCCGGCTCCGTCTCCTGCCAACCGGAGATATCGAGCCCCGGCGCCGCCATCTCTTCCGCCTCCTTTGCGCCCTGCTTGCTCGCCTTCCAGCGCCAGTTGTCGATGTTCCTTCCCTGGGGCACGGGGGTGAATCCCTCTGCCCTCCCCCGGTAGAAACGCCAGCCTTCATCCATGAGTAGTTTCTGTCTCGGATTCTTGTCATCTCCCAGCGCGCATGCGCCCGCTATTAAGGCTATGAAAATAAGACTCATGGAGAGAAATAGGTTCAAAACGACCCTTAAGCTCATCATTCTCATTTGATAACCTCCCTTTAGATTCATATAGAACGTGGCGAAAGTTGCATATCAGTGTCGACGAGACGACGAAAGAGGCGTAGCGGTACGCCGATATTTCGGACTCATGCGACAACGCCAAGAACCGGCAACACTATAGAATGTTTTGTGAGTTGTCGAGAGGTGCGTGTGATGATTTTTCAGATGCCTCTCGTCCGAAGAAATCAACAACCCAAACCCGGTCTCGCCGTCGCCGCGAACATGAGAGGTAGGCTCAACCAGTTCAACCGCACCTTCGAGGAACGATTCGGAAGTGAATGATGTCGCCCGGGCGGTTGTGTCGCAAGGAGACACTCGAAAATTTGTAGGGCCGAATCTTTTGTGGTAGTTTCTCGCGCCATTTTGCCGAAGGCAACAGAGCTTTGGAGATCCATCTCTCTACCAGCGCAGCCTCCGCACAGAGTCATACTTTCTCTGTTTCAACAAAGGAGACAATCATGAAGACAACCATGACGATCCTGGCAACGCTTGCGACCGCGGGCGTAGTCTTCGGACAGGTGGACGGGCGGATGCTCCGCTACCCTGACGTCTCCCAAGACCGTATCTGCTTTGTTTATGCCGGGGACATCTGGGTCGTCGATAAGGCGGGTGGGCTCGCTCATCAACTCAGCTCGCCAAAAGGAGAGGAATCCTTTCCCCGGTTCTCACCGGACGGATCCCGCATAGCGTTTAGCGGAAACTATGACGGCAACACCGACGTTTACGTCTTCCCGACCATGGGCGGCTCTTTGAAACGGCTGACGCACCACGGCATATCGGACCGAATGCTGGATTGGACTCCCGGTGGGAAGAGCATTCTCTATGCGTCACGCATGACGAGCGGCCGGCGGCGATTCAACCAGTTCTTCCGCACGTCAGCGGAAGGGGGGCTTCCGGAACGCTTGCCGGTACCGTATGGTGAGTTCGGATCTCTATCGCCTGACGGTCGAACCCTGGCCTTTGTGCCCAAGTCCAGGGATTTCCGCAGCTGGAGACGGTACCGCGGCGGGATGGCACCCGACATCTGGTTATTCGACCTCGAGGGGCTCACCGCGACCAACATTACCGACCACCCGGCCAACGATTCCCAGGCTATGTGGCATGGGAGAACTCTCTACTTCCTATCCGACCGGGGCCCCCACGAAAGGTACAACATTTGGGCTCATAACCTGGATTCGAAGGAAACTCGGCAGGTCACTCGATTCGAGGACTTCGACATTCATTTCCCGGCCATCGGCCCATCCGACATGGTATTCGAGGCCGGAGGCCGGCTCTATCTCGTCGACCTGGAAACCGAAGAGGTGCGAGCTGTCGACATCGATGTGGTGACGGACCGATCGACCCTGAAGCCGCGTAGGGTCAATGTGGCCAACCTCATTCAGGACTCGTGGATATCTCCCAACGGTAAGAGGGCCTTGTTCGAAGCCAGAGGCGAGATCTTCTCTGTGCCGGCTGAGAACGGTCCCATCCGGAACCTCACGAGGAGTACGGGCGTTGCAGAACGCTACCCTGCCTGGTCACCAGACGGGAAGTACGTGGCCTACTGGAGCGACCACTCCGGAGAGTACGAGCTCACCATCTGCAACGCCAAGGACGGATCCGAGGCTCGCAAGCTCACTTCCTACGGGCCCGGGGTATCGATATCGGATCTACTGGTCACCGGACAGCAAGAAACTCGCTTTTGTCGACAAGGCAATGGCCATTTTCGTCTACGAAGTCACCACGAACGACACGATCCAGGTGGATAAGGGCCTCCGGATGTACCAACTGGACCTCCACGAATTCAATGTCGGGTGGTCGCCAGATAGCCGGTGGCTCGCCTACGCTCGGGGGCAGGACAACCGGTTGCGTGCTCTTTACCTCTTCGACACAAACTCTGAGGCGCGCCATCAGGTCACTGCGGGTTATTACGACGACTCGAAGCCGGTCTTCGACCCCGACGGAAAGTACCTGTATTTCCTATCTCGTCGGACATTCACGCCCAGCTACAGTGATCTTGACAACTCCTTCATCTACGCCAACACGACGAAGGTCATGGCCGTCTCTCTCAGGCCCGATATTCCCTCGCCCGTAGCGCCACGAAATGATGAAGATGAATTCGAAGGTAATGAGAACGAGAAGGGGGAGTCCGAAGACGAGGAAGCTCAGCCCGTTGAGATCGTCATCGATGGCTTCGAACAACGGGCGGTGGCCCTACCACCGCAGACCGGGAACTACCATACCCTCGACGCGGCTCCAGGGAGAGTACTCTACTGGAAACTCCCGTTTACCGACAGCTACGGAGGGTTGTTCAGGTTGTCGGGTGGCCCAGAGGCGAAGAGCGCGCTCGTCTTTTACGATGTCGAGGAGCGTAAAGAGGAAATCGTTCTGGAGGACATCGACGGCTACCGTCTCTCCGCCGATCACCAGAAAATCATGGTGTGGAAAGAACGGGATTTCTATATCGTCGACTTTGAAGAAGATCAGAGGATGGAAAAGAAGCTTCGCACCGCGGAGCTCGAGATGCTCCTGGACCCCAAGGCCGAATGGAAGCAAATCTTCAACGACTCTTGGCGTCTGAACCGCGACTTCTTCTACGATGAAGGCATGCACGGAGTCGATTGGGAGGCCATGAGAGAGCGCTACGCTACGCTGCTGCCGGACGTCATCACACGGTGGGACCTCAACTATGTCATGGGTGAGCTCGTCGCTGAATTGAACTCTTCACACGCTTACAGTGGCGGCGGCGATCTCTCGTCGGAGCAACGGATCTGGTCAGCGGCTCACCCTTCTCCCCCAACACTCAGGATCTCGAAGCACCCTCGACGATGGATGTCGGCTATCTGGGCGTTAATTGGGAAGTTCACGAAGGCTCTTACCGGATTCAGGAAATCATCAACGGTGCC
The DNA here is from genome assembly GCA_965247365.1 of Candidatus Marinacidobacterales bacterium. Lineage (GTDB taxonomy): Bacteria > Acidobacteriota > Vicinamibacteria > Marinacidobacterales > SMYC01 > CBDFHB01. The sequence goes on along the minus strand of CBDFHB010000002.1, from coordinate 3,659,968 downwards.
GATTGGGATAGCGAGGTTCGGTCACCCTTGGTTTTACCGGGCGTGAACGTTAAGGAAGGCGACTACGTCCTTGCCGTCAATGGCATCCCTCTGGATATATCGGAAGATCCCTGGGCTGCTTTTCAGGGTCTGGCAGACAAGACCATCGAGCTCACCGTCAACGACCGTCCTACCACGGAAGGTGCGCGGAAGGTGATCGTACGCGCCCTCCCGGACGAGAGTCGCTTGCGGCATCTTGCTTGGATCGAGTCCAACCGCAAGCGTGTGGAGGAAAAGACCAACGGACGGGTGGGCTATATCTATGTCCGGAGTACAGGGCTTGATGGGCAAAGCGAGCTGGTGCGTCAGTTTGTGGCGCAATTCCACAAAGAGGGCTTGATCATCGACGAGCGGTTCAACAGCGGAGGTCAGGTCCCTGATCGGTTCATTGAGCTTCTGAACCGGCCAGTCCTAGCATACTGGGCGGTACGAGACGGCAAGGACTGGAAGTCGCCACCGGTCGCTCACATCGGACCCAAGGTCATGCTCATCAACGGTTGGAGTGGGTCTGGAGGCGATGCCTTCCCAGACTTCTTCCGGAAAACCGGATTGGGACCTCTCATCGGCAGGCGCACGTGGGGCGGCTTGATCGGTACAAGCGGAACGCCGGCACTGATCGACGGTGGTGCTGCAGAAGTCCCCGCATTTCGCATGTACGACCCCGACGGAAAATGGTTCAATGAAGGCCACGGCGTAGATCCCGATATCGACGTCGAGGAGGACCCAGGCCTCCTGGCCAGGGGCACCGATCCCCAGCTCGAGCGCGCCATTGACGAGACGGTGAGACTTCTCGCGGAAGAACCACCCGTACAGCCAGACCGCCCGGCCTATGAAGATAGGACTGGCAAAACGAAAGCCAAGAACCCTGAGAGCTAGCAACTATCTCCCGAGGATCTTGCGTAAGCTTCGCGGACCGGGATCGTCTATCGTCTTTATTGATCCGACCGCGAAGACAGGCCGTTTCGGCTTTGCGACGACAACAACGATTGCGGGGTCGACGTGTCGCTATCTTCGAGATGCTGCCGATGGCATTTCACGGGGATAACGAAATCCATTCCGACTGCGGTGAGTACTCTCGGTAATCGCCATCGCGGTAGGCACGTCCGATCAGGCTGTCATGCTGGCGGCCAGGGCCGAAATCAGTGGGGTTCCATGCGCTAGCTTTGCCTCGATCTGTGAAGAAATAGACGTAGTTCGAGTCGCGAAAGTGCTTCTCGGCAGCGGCCAGAAAATAGGCATCTTCGCGCGGAAAATCGCTATTGATATACACGACGACTCGGGAGCTTCCGTGTTTCTGAATCGTTTTGATGTGTTCGCATCCAGCGATCGCGGCCTCGATTCGCGCAGCCTCTGCGGCATATCGTTCAGACTCTACGGCATTTCGTTTTACCGCTTCGGCTTGACGTTCTGCTACAGCCTTTTCCGAGGCTTCGCGCTTCTTTCGTGTGGCTTCCGCCTGCGCTTCAGGATTACCGCAGGCGGCCAAAAGACAGATTGCGACAGCTGCGCCGATCATTCTGGTCATTTCGAAATCCTCCAACCGCTCGATTGTTTACTTTTTTGCTCTCAGAAAAGCAACCGCTTGGGGGGAGATTTCGGATTCTAGATCTCAACAACGCCTAATCATCGGACTGCCTCGAGTGCTGCCTCGACGGCTGACTCGACCGGCTCTATCACGGGAACCCGCAGTGCCTCCGCTGCGGGTTTTTTGTGCGCCGCCATTCCTGCACAGCCGAGTACGACTACGTTGGCGCCCAACTCATCGACGAGCCGCCGACCCTGGGTAATGATCCTCTCCAGTGTTTCCGGATCGTTCGCGGACTCGTCGACCGAGATATCGAGGGGCAACTCGCCGGCGAGCTGGCCACCGAATCCCAGCGAGTCGATGTAAATCAGGTGCCTTGCAATCGATTCGTCTGACAAGGCGAGCACGCCGAAGCGTCCGCCCGACGATATCGCCTTTTCAATGCCGCTTCTCTGAATACCGAAGACCGGCTTTGAAAAGGCTTGCCTGCATTCGTCGAGGCCCGGATCCGAATAGCAGGCAATGACATATGCGTCGTAATCCGCCGTGCTCGCTATTTCTGCCTTAATCAACGGGATGACGGTAGCGATGTCTGCGTCTGATTCGATGCCGAAAGGACCTTCCGACAAAGTGACGCAGTCGATATCCGCGGAGTGCCGCGTCAGCGACGCCCTGAGACCGTCGGTGACGGATTCGTTTGAATTCGGATTGATGACCTTGATGCGCGGCATTAATCAGAGATCTAGTTCGACACCAAAGTTCTTGTTGGGATCGAGCTCGGGCGCCAGCCGCCCGGGCATTCCGGTGCAGTCGATCCTGTTTCGCGGTACGAATTCACCGGCGCCCCTTTTGGCCCGCAATGAATTCTCGGCAATGATGATTTCGCCCCTTTGAATCACGGTGGTCGGCCAGCCGGTAATGGTCATGCCTTCGTACGGGGTGTACGCCATGTTGTCGTGCATATCCTCCGCTTTGACGTCCCGAACGACGTCGGGATCCCAGATTGCAACATCGGCGTCTTTGCCTTCAGTAATCGAACCCTTGCAATGATCGAGGCCGTAAATTTTAGATACATTGCCAGCTGCGAGCGCAACGAAATGATTCAGCGAGATTCGGCCCTTTATAAAGCCTTCGGAGAAAAGCAGCGGCAGGCGCATCTCGATGCCTGGCAGACCGTTTGCAATTTTGGGAAACGCCGCTTCAGGGCCTGCGTACAGCTTGCCGGTCTCATCAAATCGATAGGGCGCGTGGTCCGACGAGTAAACCTGGAACGTACCGTTCTGGAGGCAACGCCAGATTTCCTCCTGCGAGGCGCGATCCCGCAGCGGCGGACTGCAACACAACTGCGCGCCTTGCATACCTGGCAAGTCCATTTGTTCGGCATTCAGGAATATATATTGCGGGCAGGTTTCGCCGAACACTTTCTGACCGTCATAACGGGCTTTGGCAATCAGACGCGCGCCTGCCTCCGTCGACACGTGCACGATCAGAACAGGCGTATCAATAAAACCGGCCAATGCGATTGCCCGGTTGATTGCTTCGGATTCGGCGGTGCGCGGATGACTGAGGGCGTGGTATTTCGGCGCACCATGTCCTTCATCGATGAGTTTGTCGCTCATCCATTTGATCATGGCGTTATTTTCTGCATGGATCATCGTTAGTGCGCCATGTTTTTTGGCGACCGTCAGAATATCGAGCATTTGCCCGTCATCGACGATGAGCCGATCGTAGGTCATATAAACCTTGAACGATGTAATGCCCTGTTCGATGGCTCTCGGCAGTTCCTGGTACAGGACTTCATCGGTCGGGTCCGAAATGATCAGGTGGAAGGAATAGTCGACGACCGATTTCGGCCCGGCGCGGCCGTGATAGAGGTCGAGAACCTCTTTCAGTGTCTGGCCGCGATGCTGTGCTGCAAACGGGACGATGCACGTATTGCCACCGAACGCCGCGGAAACGCTCCCGGAATAATAATCGTCCGACGTCATCAGCCCGGATGACGACTCTTGCTCAATATGACAATGCGCCTCGATTCCGCCCGGTAAGACGAATTTGCCTGTTGCATCGATGATCTCGTCCGCCTCACCGGAAACATCGCCGATTGCGACGATTCGTCCGTCGCGAATTCCGATATCGGCACTGAACGTATCCATCGAATTCGCGACCGTTCCACCCGTGATTTTGAGGTCGAAATGTTTCATCTGTGCACCTGATCAAATGCCGCGGATCGATCCTCCATCGCAGCGAATCAATCCGCCGGTCATGTAGCTGGCGGCCTCGCGTCCACCGTACCTGGGTGGCGGGCCACCGGTGTTATTGACCAGAATGTCGACACCGCCCAGTCTATCCTGTGCGGCAGCATAGAGTCGCGCCGCGGCGTCCGCAGCGGAAAGATCAACGACGGCATAGGCGGCAGAACCGGTTGCGGCATCAGTGAGGGTTGTCGCGGCAGCGGCGAGTTTGGTTTCGTCGCGACCGATCAATAAAACGTTTGCACCTTCCTTGCAGAGCTGCGTGGCTATGCCCAGTCCCAAACCCTGGCTCGATGCCAGGACCAGCGCCCGTTTGTTTTTAATTCCCAGATCCAAGTTACAGGTCCTTCAGGTTTCGTTCGACCCTGTCAGTGAGACGGGTCAATTCGTTCAAATCAATGGAATTCAGCTTCGGACCGGGTGACCGGACGCGTGCCGATGAGATGACCCCGCGCCGCCGCAGAACCTCCTTCCGTAGTGCCAGTCCGAAACCGGGCTGTTGTTCATGCCGCACCAGCGGCAGGTATGCGTCGAAGAGATCTTCGGCTTTGTCCGGCTCACCGGCATGATGAAGTGCGACGACCTCGACCAGCATTTCCGGGTACGCGAAGCCGGTCATCGCTCCGTCGGCGCCGCGGGCCAGTTCCTGTGGCAGGTAAAGGCCACCGTTGCCAACCAGCAACGAAACCCGTCGCAGTCCTTGGGCCGATGCGTCACGGACCCTGGAGATCTTGTTGAGTCCCGGCCAGTCTTCATGCTTCAGCATTACCATTTGATCGAAGTCCCGGACCATCCTGTTAAACAACGGCACGGAGATGTCTGAACGGGTGGCGAAAGGATAGTCCTGGTAGCAGACCGGGACGTCGCTTCCCAATTCGGCAAATACCTGCTCGAAGTAGTCATATATCTTTTCCTCGGTAGCAAGACCGGTCAGCGGCGCAATCATGACGCCGGCAGCGCCATTGTCCATACTCACCTTTGACAGGCGAACCAGGTTGTGGAGGCCCGGATTCGAGACGCCGACGACGATCGGAACCTGCCCGTTTACACGCGCGAGCATATGCGCGAGAAACGCCTCCGACTCATCACCTGACATTTTCTGTGCCTCGCCCATCATGCCGAGAACGGTGATACCGGATACTCCTTTATCCAGATAAAAGTCAGCAAGCCGGTCCGCACTGTCAAAATCGATTTCGCCCGTGTCGGTGAATGGCGTTGCAGCAATGATGAAGACGCCGCTGGCAGATTCGTCTAGCCTGTGTGTTCCCATATGCAGTGTCTTCCTCTTACGTTTCTGCAGTTTTGATGTACTGCCGGGTCCGGTCGATGACCTCGGTGGCATACCGGTTTTCGCCGGATAGGTAGTCCTGCATCAGTTTGATGAACACGCCGCTCAGCAACAACAACGCCACGAGATTCGGTAACGCGCTCGCCGCAACCGATATGTTCGCCAGAGCCCAAAGCTGATCGACGTTTGTGATACCTGCGAAGACAACACCGGGCAGAAAATATATCCATCTGATGTAGCGAAACGCGCTCTCCCCGAAAAGGCTGACCATCGCCGTTTGAAAATAAATGAAAAATCCGATTTGCGTCGAAAGGCAAAAAGTCAGAATTGAAACGGAAATGAAGGCGTTTGCGACATCGGAAGAGTAGTGACTCGCAAAAGCATCGAGTAGCAGTTCGATGCCGGTTAAGCCGTTCGACAGCACGCCGGTCGACAAAATGACGATTGCGGTAATGCTGCAGACAACCGTGGTATCGACAAAGACTTCGGCCGCGCCCCAGAGTCCCTGTTTGAACGGGTGCGTTGTATCCGCATTGGCGTGCACCATTGGTGCGGTTCCGAGGCCCGCCTCATTGGACAACATGCCGCGTGCCATGCCCATTTGAATCGCGGACATAACCGCGGCGCCCGCGAACCCGCCCAGGGCGGGCGCTGGTGACATGGCGTAACGAAATATGGCGCCAAACGCTGCTGGAATTGCGGATCCGTTGCCAACAAGAATCAACAGGCTACCAAGCAGGTACATGACGGTCATAAAAGGCACCAGGGCTTCACAAACGCGACCGATGCGCCGCACGCCGCCAATCGCAACGGTTGCGGTGACGATTGCCATCGCCGCGGTGACAAGGTAGGGATTGACGCCGTAGCTCGCGTGAAACGCCCGACCGACAGTGTGCGACTGCAATAATGAAGAGCTGAAGAAAGCGTTAAACGCAACACCAATCGCGAACAATACGGCGAGGGACTTCCAGCCCAGCGCTTTCCTGATGTAGTACATCGGACCACCGTGGATATGGCCATTGTCATCCACGTCGCGATAGTGCACGGCAATGGTGACTTCCGCTGCTTTGGTGATCATGCCGAAGAATGCCAGCACCCACATCCAGAATATTGCGCCTGGACCACCTATCGACAGGGCGGTTGCGACACCTGCCATATTGCCCATGCCGACGGTTCCGGCGAGCGATGTCGAAGTCGCCTGAAACGGCGTCATCTTTTCCTTGTCACTGTCGCCGCGACGCTCGAACATGCGCCCAAACGTGTTCCGCATGATGTAGCCAAATCTTGCGACCTGGAAAAATCGCGCTCGCACCGTCAGGTAGACAGATACGAAGGCGATGAAAATCATCGTCCACGGACCCCACATAAAGTCGCTGATACTGGTGACGAACGCTAGAAATGCTTCGTACAAAATGCTTCCCCCCCGGCCCCGTTTGTTGTTCTTGTTGTCGCTGGATTCAGGATAACAGGAGGTCACGCAACCGGCAGTCGATTACAAATGAAACTCCAGCTGCCCGTTGATTGGTCGCGAATTTCCTCTGCCACACAATTCTTGAGGACTGTAACCCCGAAACCCTGGGCTACGTTTATCGAGTATTCGAGCTAGCGCCTGCTCTCCATACGGATATCGATATCCATCCGAGCGTGACTGGGAACGCATAGATTTGGGATGCCTTGCGGCCGCGCTGGTCGCTTGGCGATCGCATACACGCCTCCGCTCGCACGGTTATTCTATACTCTTACCGTATACTTATAGTTGTGCGGACGCGGTCTCGGAGCAAGTTGGCGGACCATGAACTTAATGGGACTCAAGTGACGTGGAGACGGCGGAAACAGATCGGACACGCTCTCATCTGGGCCTACTGGATGTCATTTACTTGGTTGGCCATGTTGTTCTCCTTGCTGGGGGTCCGACCTATAGACTACCCGTGGTTGGTGCGTGCCCTTGAGATTCACTATGCCCCGTTTAGGGCAGTTCTGTCGCTGATCATGCCCGCGTCGGCGTGGGTATTCGGTTGGGAAGTCGGCTTCATCTGGTTGGTGCCCGCAGTTGCGTGCATCGTCAGTGCGGTTTGCAGTAGTGGGCTATGGTGGGCCCTAGCGAGTGGTTTGGAGCGGCGGAGCAAAGTCACCGACGTTGGCTCGACAGCTTGAGTTGCCGCACAACACGCCGTTGCAGCGGACGATCGGCGCCGGCATTAATGGATGATCAGCGTGGGGATGGCACCGCTCGCCGCTGAACGGCCCTGTTTATTCGGATGCGATCCACGCCGTCAAAGTGATCGCCGGTCTGCGTCTTGCGCCGAGCTCCACGTCGCGCGAGACTCAAATAGTAGCTGCGTCACGTACTGCAATCGAGCGCCGAATCGGGGTTGCGCATGTGGTTTCTAATCGGCCTTCTTGCTTTCCAAAGGCCGGCGACGAAAGAAATAGGTGACTGGATCCACCAGGTCTGGGAAAACCGTAAAGCAGACACCTTTCACCAGTACCTGATCAACGGAAAGGCGTGCCCCGATGCTGCGATCGGCGTCAAGCAGGAAGGCGCCCGTTTCGTCATGCTGCTTCAGTTCCCTGCAAAGAGCTGGACGAAATGGATCGAATCCCCGCCGGGTTCGGAAAGCTCCATGCGGATCGGAGACGCCGAACCGGAGGAGATAATCTGGAGATGGGCGCCAGAATACTCGCTCGAAACCGACATCGATGTCGAGACGATTGAGCAGCTAAGAGAGGCCCGTGAGTTCATCGTCCACATCCGCTCCCGCTCGGGAACCGATGACCGATTCGTATTCAAGTTCGGACCCGAGACCAGTCGGGCGGTTCAAGCCTTCCTAGAGGCGTCCTTGCGAGCCGGTTAGGCGAATACGGTCGACCAACTCGGCAAACTGACGTTTCGGCACCAAATAGCCAGGCACTGGAGCAGACGGCCCGACAGGCAGGCTGCTTCATCGGACAAAAGCGTGTATGCTCGATCTTCCGTGTCCGGGCGCAGCTCAGTGGCGACGGTTATACGGGCGATTAGCCTGTACCGGGAGATCGAAGATGACTCGACACGTACTGACGATCCTCTGTGTGCTCGGGCTGACCCTCCCCGTGGGCGTATCCGCTCAGGACCGGACCGTTCTGATCCGAAACGGGCGAGTGATGGACGGCTCCGGGAACCCGTGGATCTACGCGGACGTGCTGATCCGGGGCGACCGGATCGACGCGGTCGGCGACCTCGGCGACGTCAGGGCAGACAAGGTGATCGACGCGACGGGGCTGTACGTCACGCCGGGCTTCATCGACACGCACTCCCACGCCGGCCCCGGACTTGCCACCGAGGGGCTGAGCCACGGTGAACCACTCCTTGCGATGGGCCTCACGACGATCTTCGCCAATCACGACGGCAGCGGTCCGGTGGATATCGCTCAGCAGCGAGACGCGCTTCTGGAGCACGGTCTCGGGGTCAACGTCGCGCAGCTCGTCCCGCACGGCTCGATCCGGGAGGCGGTGCTCGGCACCCAGGACCGTTCCGCCACCCCGGCGGAGCTCCAGCGCATGAAGGGCATGGTGAGTACCGCGATGGAGGAGGGTGCGTGGGGGCTCTCCTCCGCTACGTTCGACGTGCCCGCGAATTACGCTCCGCCCGCGGAGTTCGAAGAACTCGCGAAGGTGGTCGAACCCTTCGGTGGCGCGTACACGAGCCACATCCGGGACGAGTCGACGTACAGCGTCGGCGTCATCGCCGCGGTGGACGAGGTCATCAACGTCGGCCGGGTAGCGGGAATCCCGGTGGTGCTGACGCACGTGAAAGCGCTCGGCCCGTTCGTGTGGGGGTACGGCGCTGCGATCGTGCAGCGCGTCGAGCTCGCCCGGGAGGAAGGCGTGCAGGTCTTCGCGGATCAGTATCCGTACACAGCGTCGGCGACGGCGCTCGAGTCAGCGCTTCTGCCTCCTTGGTCACGTGCGGGAGGCCGGGACTCGCTCTTGGCACGCATGAGCGATGCGGAGACGATGGCGTGCATCAGCGAGGCCATGGTTGAGAACCTCGCGAGGCGCGGCGGGCCCGCCCGCATCCAGTTCCGCCGGTACTTGGCCGACGAGTCGATCGAGGGCCGGCTCTTGAGTGACCTCGCCGAGGAACGCGGACGGGACCCTCTCGACGTCGCCATCGACCTGATAAAGGATGGGCGGGTGCTCATCGTCTCGTACAACATGATCGACAAGGATGTCGAGACACTCATGGTGCAGCCGTGGACGATGACGTCCTCGGATGGCGACTTAGTGCCCATGAACGTCGGCGTTCCTCACCCGCGCACCTACGGTACGTTCGCTCGGAAGATCCGGCTCTACGTGAAAGAGAAGGGAACCGTGACGCTGGAGCACGCGATCCGGAGTATGACGTCACTCCCCGCCCAGGTGTTTGGTATGCCGAACCGCGGGATTCTCCGGGCCGGTGCGGCGGCTGACGTGGTGGTCTTCGACCTCGAGGCGGTTCGGGACATGGCGGAGTACATCGACCCTCACCATTACTCGGAGGGGATGGTGCACGTGTTCGTGAACGGCGAGGCCGCGATCAGAGACGGCGAGTTCACTGGCGAGTGCCCGGGGCGGGTACTGCAAAAGGGGCGAAGTGGCTCATACGCCACGCCTTTGCAGCGGAGGCCAACCACGGTTCTGGGGCCGACCGCGGTCCTTCCGGTCAGTCTGGGAACGTGACAAAGCAACGCCAGAGCCGTATCACATTAGGTGCAGCCGACGAGCGGCCCACCATAATTAGAGAATAACGTGAGTGCCGCTCCAAGCTGACCATTGTCGGTTAGGTCGCATAACAATGTCAGCCCTTTTGAGCGCCGACATCCAACAAGCGTGGAACCGCTTTCTTTAAAAAAAAAGGTCGCCTGGAATGAACGACTTGTATTGCTGGATGGGGGTAAGACCCCCTAGGCGGGATTTAGAACTTTAAGGCTCGGAGGGACCAATCTCGGGGAGTGCTATTTCGTTTTCACGGGCGCCGACCCAGGTCGCGTTAACGAGATGCCCGAGGAGGTTGGTCGACGTGCGCACCATATCGAGCGGCCTTTCGACGCCGAGCACGAGAGCGGCACCTTCGAGCGGAAGTCCGAGTGCAGCAAGAATGATCGTCAAGTTCACGAAGCTTGCCGCGGGCACTGATGCGACCGCGAGCGCAGACAGCATCGCCGTAACGATGAGCGTTACGTAATCCTGACCACCCAGCGTCACACCGTAGACCTGAGCGATGAACAGTACCGAGATCGCTTGGTAGATCGCACTACCGTCGCGTCCGATCGCCGCACCCAATGGAAGAACGAAGCTGGCCACGCGGGACGAGAGGCCCATGTCCCTTTGCATCGTCGACATCGACACCGGAAGAGCGGCCGCGGTCGAGCACGTCGCGAACGCGATGAGAAGCGGCGGCTTCGCCGCTTCTCCGAACCGTTTCACACTTTGCCGAGCGGCGAGTTTGAGCATCATCCCGTAGACGACAACGATGTGAACCACGAGCGCGAGAACGACGACGCCGACATAGGCCGAAAGACTCCACAAAACGGAGAGCCCAGAACGGCCGACCACCGCGGCCATCAAACCGAAGATGCCGAACGGTGCGAGCTCGATGATCCAGCCGGTCAACTTGAATAGCGTCTCGGCCAGGCTACGAGCGAAATCGACCAACGGTTTGCGACGTGCTTCCGGTAGTGCGCTCGCGGCCAGACCGATGAGGATCGAGACCAGCAGTACTTGCAAGACATTGCCTTCGACCGCGGCGCGAAGGGGATTCTCGGGAACGATGTCGACAAGGGTGTCCACGATGGAGGGTCGCGGCGCATTCGGATCCACTTCCGGAACCGGCTGACCCTCGAGAAATCCGGCCCTCGCTTCGGCCGAGAGCGTCGCACCAGGCCTCGCGACCGCGCCGATGACGATTCCGATCAGTAGCGCGACGAAGAGACTCACGACGATGAACCCGAACGCACGAAGCCCCATCCGCCCGAGCGCCGCCCGTCCCGGAAGCCCTGCGATCGCCATAATGAGCGACGACGCGATCAGCGGCACGATGATCATGCGGATCAACTTGATAAAGAGCGTCCCCAATGGCTCGAGAACCGCAGCGTCTTCGCCAAAGTAAGCCCCAACGGCGACCCCCGCAAGCAGGCCGATCGCAACCCGGTCATGAAGTTTCATAGCGGTCGGGACGTTAGCACAGTTGGTGCAGGAAGGTCCGCTGCCCGGCATCAATATTAATGGCGTGGGGCCCCACCCCCACGCCGCCGCTAAACACGTCGAAAACGAAGACGCGGAAGGTGATGTTGAAGCTGCGGGGACCCGTCCGCACCCAAGCGCCGTGAGCGGTTTTGGCGACAAGAAACTAGCTCACGAGAGGAGCCTTTTTCATGCCCCAGGACGACGCGCCTACGAAACGCTTCGGATGGTGGGATTTGAGACTGCGAAGCGGTTTAGTTCAACTAGATGTATACGGGAAGAGTATAGGATACCGGGGCGGGGCCTGCTATATACACAGTCCCCGAGCGAGGTTTCGAGCCCGCAACGCGACTCGAGTCAACAAACTGTTCGGGTGCTTGCGCTGTTTGCTGTTGGTGATGTGTACGCATCCCTTTGCAAAAAAGGCGCTTACGCTCCATTTAGCGCGCAGCGAAGGTCACGAGGGTATTTTGGCTGTAATTTACTGCACCGTAACGTCTTAGCGTCATGTCACCAACACTTAATGGCGGAAGCACCACTCCCCGTGCAAGTAACATCCATCGAGAGTGGAAGCGTTGCTTTCATCCAACCAAATCTGAGATGAATCCCCCCTTTTGCTTCTTTTCTAGTCATATTTTGGGAAGTATGGCCAATTGATCGGCAAGAGGTTTTTCCAAGAAGAGGTTAAATTCGGCGGAGAAATCCTCCGATGACATCCCAAAGGTTTTTTGGAACGCTCCTTCCCATCCAAGTTCGTTGAGACTGGGATAGAAGGTGTCTAGTAGCGCTTCCTGGCCTACCTTGTCTAGCAGATAACCCATTGCCCAGGCACCCAAATCATAGGCCGCACCCGAACAATCATTGTCGTAAGTAAGTTCATGTAACTTGACCCCAGGGCAGTTCTTTTCGATCGTCTCCTTACCCTTCTTCATTTTGTTTTCAAAACTCTGTTCGAGGGAGCTCAAACTACTATTGTCGATCGTGGTCAACTTACCTGAGGCCCACAACTTTCTGGTGGCAGTCTGCGCCATGTAGTCAGCTCCACCTTCTATAAACCATACGAGTCCCGAGAGTGCTTTCCTTTCATCATTATCTCGAGCAAAAATGTGAGCTTGCTGTACTGCGTGAAAGTACTCATGAAATACGCCTTTTTGCTCCCCTCCTGGACTTGAACCAAAAAGTCTATCAAAGCCGAGAGGATACGAAGAGGTATAAAAATGAATACCCCATTCTAGATTACCATTCCAGCCCATGGACCCACTCGCCTTCCTACGTTCAATGGCATCAGCGCCTATCTTCCGATAGGACTCAAAGTCATGCTCGTCCCTGTGACGACTTAAACACTCAGATTTTTCCCACTGCCCAAGCTGTGAGCGACGTTCGCAGAAGAGTTCAGTAAGCTCCTGGGCGGCCTTTAGATCCGTCCCCAGCACCCAATACTCCAGCGGGCCGTAGTTTCCCCATTCAGAAGTTGCTACAAGCAATGTATTGGTTAAACCGCTACGCACATCATCAGACAAGTCTGCTGCAAAGAATGTCTCTGGTGGAGCCTCGATAATTTGTCCCCAAGTGTCTGCCACCGTATCTTCGTTTGCCGAGCCGTCTGAAGTTGTTTGAGTTCCCTCAGTTATAGCCTCTGAACTGGTATTCTGATCTTGAACTTTGGCTCCCACACAAGAAATCGATAGTGTTAATCCAAAGAGTAAAAGTAGTTTTCTCATTCTTGAAAATCCTCCTACTATTTCTGAACACCTTGCCCCCCGACCACTTCCTGGCCATCGTGGTGCCGGGAAGGAGTGCCGGGAAGCCTCCCAGAAGTTCAAGGCGGCGATGTCCACTCGAAAAGTCTTCAAGACATGCCTCGCGCTAATCGCGCCGGAAGACAATTCCGTCCTTCATGACGAAGGACACAAGCTTCAGGGCCTGGATGTCCTCGAGGGGGTTCTCCGGCGTGCCTATGAGGTCTGCCGCCATGCCGGGTCGGATGCCGCCACGCTGGTTCTCCACGCCGAGCAACCGCGCCGGCTTGGTGGTCATGGCCTGCAAGATTTCATTGGGCGGGATCCCGGCTGCGGCCCAGGTGTCGATGGCCCAGATGCTGACTTGCCCGCGCGAGAATCCGGGGGTACGCCTTAGGATATCAGAACCATACACCATCTCGACCCCGATGCGATGAGCTCGTTTCAAACGATCAAGGTCCCTCTCGTATACACTGAGGTGGCGTTCTATGTTGTAGCGGTCAGGTCCCAGCGCGTGTTCGGTGCCCACGAGAACGATTCCTTTTTGCTTGGCGAGCTCCAGCACCTCATCGCTCATCGCGTAGCCGTGCTCGATGGAGTCGACACCCCCCTCGATAGCGAGACGCGCTCCCCGTTCGGTCACGGCATGGGCGGCCACCTTGACTCCCGCTGTTCGCGCTTCTTCCACCATGAACTGGATGTCCTCCACGGAGAAGACGTAATTGTAGTCATCGATGATGATCTTGATCCACGTCGCTCCGTAGTGGAGGTTCTGGCGGATGGCTTTTCTCATCTCATCGCGGGTGTCGGCGTAGAAATAGTCCTGCAACCCCACGTTGGGAAAGTCGGGGTTGACACGGAACTGCCCTCCGAAAACGGAGATCTCCTTGCCGGAAATGAAAAGCGTCGGACCGAGAACCCGGCCGATTTGCCCGGGAGAAGGGTTGGCGAAGTCAGCTACCTGGCCCATATCGGCAACCGGGGGAGCGCTGAGGAAACGTAAGAGCGCGGCGTCAGCCCAATTCCCGGCGTTTCCCAGATCGCGTATGGTCGTGAATCCGGCTTCCAGCATAGATTGGGCATTCAGCAGACTCAGGATGGCACGCTCGGCGGTGGGGACTTCGATGTTGTACAGGGTGAAGCCCCCCGTGTAGTAATCGAGGTACGCGATGCCAAGATGAGTGTGGCAGTCGAAGAGACCGGGAAGCACCGTCAGGGAAGACAGGTCGAGCTTTACCGCGCCGGCGGGGATCGTCGGATTCTCACCCACCTCACGGATCACCCCGTCCTCGATGACGAGGATCTGGTTCGACCGAGCCGTACCCGTCTCGGGATCGACGAGCTTGCCCGCGGTGATGACAGTCACTTGAGCCTCCGCGATCGAGATCCAGAGGGCAAGGGAAGCGACGGTCGTGAATTTGAAGTAAGGTCGCAGCTTCATCTTCGTCTCCTTTTGAAAGGCAGCGTTCAGTATCCACAGGCACCAATGGGTTCGGGCTATTGTGAGAGAAACCTAAGTCCGATGTCTAGTTGGACTTAAGTATTGTTGGTGCCGGGGGGAAGTAGTCCTCTCCAGTCCTCCTGAGTCCTCTGGAGTCCTCCCCAGTTTTGGAGACGAATTGGAGACACTGGAGTTTTCGTTGGTGTACCCCTGCCCTGGGCAGGCGCTTGCACGGCGTTCTGTAATACGTAGACTGAACCCTCCTGGGAGGGAATCATGCGCGTCCGTCTGCTCCCGCTTGCGCTCGTTTTGTTCGCTGGTTCTGCTCTGGCTGCGCCAGCCAAGAACCGACTCACCGTCGACCGATACCTCGATTGGGAAGACGTCGCTCGCCCGCAGCTTTCGCCCGACGGCAAACAGATCGTCTACGAGCGCCGTTGGGTCGACGCGATCCACGACCGTTGGGAGACGGCTCTGTGGATCATGAACGCCGACGGCTCCAAGAACCGTTTCCTGGTGGACGGCTCGAGCCCCCGCTGGTCGCTCGACGGAAGCCGCCTCACGTATCTCGCCGACGGGGAGCCCGAGGGCACGCAGGTCTTCGTGCGGTGGATGGATGCCGAGGGCGCCGTCAGTCAGGTGACCCGCGTCCGGGAGAAGCCTTCGAATATCGCCTGGTCGCCCGACGGCCGCTCCATTGCGTTTCAGATGGTCGTTCCCCCCGAGAGCGGGCGCTGGAGCATCGACATGCCGAAGCCGCCGAAAGGCGCCGAGTGGACGGACCCACCCAAGATCGTGGAAAGGCTTCACTATCGCAGCGACCGCATCGGGTATTCTCCCGACGGGTTCCGTCATCTGTTCGTCGTTTCTGCCGATGGTGGAACCCCGCACCAGGTCTCGAACGGCGACTGGCACCATGACGATTTCCGTTGGATGCCTGATGGAGACTCGCTCGTCTTCCGCTCTCTGCGCATCGAGGACGCCGAGCACGCATGGCGCGAATCCGACATCTACTCCGTCGATATCGAGTCGGGCTATGTGAAACAACTCACGGACCGCCAGGGCCCCGACCACGGACCCGTCCCGTCTCTCGACGGACGCTACATCGCCTATCTCGGACACGACGCCACCGACGATACTTATATCGAAGCAGGCCTGTACGTGATGAACGCCGATGGCTCGGATCGTCGTGTGATTGCGACCGAGATGGGCAGCCGGCCCGCGAATCTCCTCTGGGCCGCCGACGGTAGCGGTGTCTACTTTACGGCGCGGCTCAAGGGAACCTCCAACCTTTTCTTCGCCTCACTCGACGGCGCGCTGCGACCCGTTACCGACGGAAACCACATGGTGTCCGTGACCGATATGCAGTCGGGACGGGCCGTGGGCACGCTGACGAGCCACTACGTGCCGCGAAACCTCATCGCTTTCGACTTGGATCGGGCGTCGGAGCTCACCACCCTCCATGCGACCAACAGAGGTGTCCTGGCCGAAGTCCAGCTTGGCGAAGTGGAGGAAATCTGGTACGACTCCGTCGACGACTTCCGCATCCAGGGCTGGATCGTCAAGCCACCCGACTTCGATCCATCCAGGAGATATCCCCTGATTCTCCGCATCCATGGCGGCCCGCACTATATGGACAACACGGGCTTCGACTTCAAGAACCAGAACCACGCCGCGAACGGCTACGTCGTGCTGTATACGAACCCGCGCGGGAGCTCCGGCTACGGTAGCCCCTTCGGCAACGCTATCGAGAACGCCTATCCCGACAAGGACTACCACGACCTGATGATGGGCGTGGACGAAATCCTTTCTCGCGGCTACATCGACGAGCGCAACTTGTTCGTCTACGGCGGAAGCGGCGGCGGCGTCCTCACCGCCTGGGTCGTGGGCCACACGAACCGCTTTACCGCAGCGGTCTCGAAGGCGCCGGTGACGAACTGGCTGAGCTTCGTCGGCACTACCGACGGATCGGGGTGGTATCGAAATTTCGATGCACTTCCGTGGGACGATCCGAGCGAGCACCTGCGCCGTTCCCCGTTGATGTACGTGGGGAACGTCACGACGCCTACCATGTTGCTCACGGGCGAAAAGGATCTCCGGACGCCGATGGAGCAGACGGAGCAATACTACCGGGCTCTCAAGATACGCAAGATCCCGACCGCCATGATCCGATTGACCGACAGCTGGCACAGCCGAAGCCTCCCGCCGACGAATCTCATGCGCGTCCAGCTCTATCTCAGGAACTGGTTCGAGCGATTCATGGTGAAAGAGGGCGAGGCGACGGAAGACCCTTGAGTCCAAACGTCGTCAAGAACGGCAACCTCGAAAAACGACCGCAATCCTAGTTCACGAGATACCGTGCAAAAATCTGACCCGGGTCAGATTTCGGAACAACGCCGCACGAGTGGCGGGCCATGCTCGGTGCCCTTCCGCCGCGAGCTGGACCTCGAGACCGTCTTTCACTAGGGCTTATCGAAAGATGAGTTCCCGCAAACCCTTTCCGTAGAGCGCCACGTGCATGAAAGGCCCTTCGGGAAGTATCATTGCCCTTCCGTCTCACAACCACGGAGGGGCCTTTGTCAATGAAACCCAAAACTGTCGTATTGTTCATACTTATCTGCGCAGCCGCGTCCGTTGCTTAATCAACAGCCTGGCAGCGTGCGCTTAGAATGGTGAAGTCTTTGGAGGTGAAATCATGAAACTCGACCGAAGAGCGTTCCTGGCATCCAGTGCCGCGGGCTTGGCCGCCGCTTCTCGCCCGTTGACGGTTTCGCCCGACGATGATCCTCTCGGCGTACGGAAGGACTTTCCCGCTGCTACGAACTGCACATACCTCAACACTCCGTTCATCGCGCCGCCACCTCGCTCGGTCGAGGAGGCGGGTGTTGCGTTCTTGCGCGCAAAGACGAGCGGCCGCCGCACCCACGGCTCCATGTTCGAGACAACCGATGAAGCGCGCGGCCTGTTCGCATCGCTCTTTGGCGCCAAAACCGAGGAAGTCGCGTTTCTCTTTACCACCAGTGAAGGTGAGAACATCGTGGCGGCAGGGCTCGATTGGAAGGCCGGCGATAACGTCGTTGTCGACGACCTGCACTTCGAGACGACCTACGTCTTGTACAAGACTCTCGAAAAAGCGAAGGGCATCGAGGTCCGCGTGGCGCGCTCGGTGGACGGTCGCGCCGACCCGGAACACTTCGAACCTCTCATCGATGACCGAACGCGGATCGTGTCCGTCTCGTGGGTCTCCCACCAGAACGGGTTTCGCCACGATCTGAAAGGTCTCGCCGAGCTCGCTCACGCACATGGCGCCTACCTCTACACCGATGGGATTCAAGCACTCGGCATGTTTCAGACGAACCTCCATGACGAGGGCGTCGACTTCGTGACCTCGGGCACGTACAAGTGGCTTCTCGCGGCATACGGTGTGGCTCCGTTCTACATTCGTGAGGAGCACCTCGAGCGCATCCCCGTCGATCGGTTGGGCTGGACCTCGATTCAAGAGACGCTTCCCGGGCACGAGTTTCGTCTCCACGAAACGGCGAGGAAGTACGAGTACGCGACGGTCACCTTTGGTTCGCTCTATCAGCTGGTTGCAGGACTGAAATACCTGACCGATGTCGGTCTCGAGAGCATCGAGGCTCATACGGTGGGTCTGGCGTCCTACATGCGAGCCGGACTCGTTGACCAGGGCCTCAGGGTGCGCACTCCGGAGGGAAACGCCTCCGCCATCGTCTCCTTTTACCACGGCGCGGACCCGAAGGCGGCGCGGTCGCTCTTCGAGAAAGAGAACATCGTGGTCGGCTTTCGTGAGAACGGCACCGAGATACGGGCCGGCGCGGCGCTCTTCAACAGCAAGTCGGACATCGACCACTTGCTGGAAACGACGAAGACCCTCGCACCTGCATGAATCGCTAGGCTGCCCACGTCCGCCTGAGTACCAGAAAGCTTCCCTGAGGCGGTTTGGGCATCGAGGACGGCGTGCGGGTCAGACTGCAAACGTATCTTCGGCCTCGTGATTGGAGAGTGGATTTCGCTCCAGGCCATGATGGACTCTCGACCAAATAGCCGCGGGATGCGTGATTTGAGCCCGTGCACGAGGCTCGAGGCTCTGGCGATCGTCGTAGTGCTCCTATCACCCGTGCGGGCGCTGCTGGCCGGCACCGAGCAGAACACATACTCGAGTACGGTCGAGGTAGCGGGCAAAAGGCTCGAGCTCGTTGGCACCGGCCTCCGGGAGAAGTGGTTCTTCGACGTCTACGAAATGGGCGCCTACTCCGAAAGCGGCAGGTGCGACGCCGAAGCCCTGATCTCAGCCGACGAAGTGAAATACATCCGCATCGACATGCGGCGCAACGTTTCCGCTGACAAAATAGCCGGGGCGCTCAATAAATCCCTCCGCAAGAACCTTCCGGCGGGTGCATCGGCGGATCTACAGGCGCACGTCGATACCTTCCTCTCTCAGTTCAAACGAGACCTTTCCAAGGGGGCGAGGATGGAGCTTACCTACGTTCCCGGAGTGGGCACGACAGTGACGCAGAACGGCGAGCAGCAAGCTCCGGCCGCACCCAGCAAAGCCGTCGCTGACGTCCTATGGAGCAGCTACTTCAGCTCCAAGACGTGCTGCCGCAAACTCAAAGCACAGATCCTGAGTGGCTGCTTGAAGCAGAGAGGCGGCGGACGGTAATCACCGGGCGCTTGCGGGCGGCGTCGTGTCGATCTCCGGATAGATCCAGGAGTGCTCGAGACCAGGGTGTCGCTCGCCGTATCGGGCAGGGATGTCTTGGGTCCAGTTACTCGGAATGACCAAACAGAACAACAACAAGCCAACGTAGGCGACTCGTTGGGACAGGAGCGGTCCTCGATCGGGAGACGCTCCCTCGGGTTGAGTTGTTGCAGCGCTCGGCGCGGTGGTTCCGAGACGCCCCAACCGGCGCAGGCGCGATCGGATCAAGAGCGTGAGCCCCAGTATCACCATGAAGATGTTTAGCGTCTGCCCGGTACCCAGCTCGAGTCGGTGAGTCGGATAGTCGCGGAACAGGTCGATGAAGATTCGAAGAAACGCATACCAAAAGACGAAGCGGGCTGCGGTAGCTCCGGGAGTTTGGTTGGTTCTCCGGACTCGAAGCAGGTAGGGAACCAGCAGAAGATTTTTCAATCCGTCGTACAGTAACACCGGGTGGCGAAAACCAGCCGCGTCGGGAAACTTCACGCCCCAGGGCACGTCCGTGACTGCCCCGACGATCTGCCCATCGATGAAGTTGCCAATTCGGCCCGTTCCCATCAGAAAGGCTCCCGGAATGACGAGCGCATCGGCAAGGAGGCGGAAGGACTTCTTGTTCAAAAGGGCGAAAGCGACAGCGCCCACCGCCGCCCCGAGCATCACCCCGTGGGAGGCCATACCCCCGAGCCAATAGGCCGGAATCAGCCACGGGTTTTGGCTATAGAAGGGCCACTCATCGAAGGCCACCTCGACGAAACGGCCGCCCAGGAGCACGCCGACGATGATGATGATAAAGAGGAGCAAGCTGTAAACCTCGCGCATCGTGAGACTGAGCCGATTCCGGTGCCGCTTTAGAAAGAAGTGCATGTGGAGAAAGCCAAGGGTGTAGCCAAGGCCGTACCACCAGAGGTAGACGCCGCCCACCGCCCCTATGATTGGATCTATGTTGTGTACAAAGGGCCCAAACATGACGAACAACCCGTTACTCATTCGACTCTCTGTTGAGGGCGAATGACCGATAAGACATTCTAAGTCCGCCTCGGCCGGAATTCGACCTGGACGATCCTGCTGCGAGGCACTTGGCTCGTTTGCAATCCGTTTGCAAATTCGCCCAGCCCGGTTTCTAAGTTGCTGATTCTATTGGTGATGCCGAAACTTGGTGCCGAAGGGGGTACGCTCGGTTGGGTTTGGGAGTATCGCAACTGTTGTGTCATCCAAGGCTGCTGTGATAAATCTCCGATTTGGGCCCCACTCCGGCAGTCGAACCTAAGCCTGTCGCAGAGCTACACCCCGAGTCGACCTGACGGCTCCTGGCGATATATGCTGCAGCATCGAACAGCGTGGAGACATCTGTCCCTGACGATCTGAGGAGTGAGGAGCCGTCTGATGAAACGAGTGATTGTCCGCTACACGGTGAAATCGAATCGAGCAGAGGAGAACGCAGACTACGTCCGCAAGGTTTTCGCCGCGGTGAACCTGGTAGGCAGCTACCGCTTCATGGACTGACGGGGGACACCTATGGATTCGCGAGCATCGATCCTGAATGCGGCCGCCGTCGGGCTGCTCTCCGTTCTCATGACGGCTGATACGAGTCTCCCGTCCGCTCCGCAGGACAATCCGCATCGGGTGGTCTACGAGGGCACCGACGGACCCGGCGCTGGCAAACACGTCGTCTTGATCGCCGCCGACCACGAGTATCGGTCCGAAGAGATTCTGCCTGCGCTAGGGCGCATCCTCGCAAGGAACTTCGGGTTCAAGAGCAGCGTCTTCTTCACGCTTGACGACGATGGGTTCATCGAGCCCGGGAGCTCGAAGATCGCGGGCCTCGAGGCGCTACGGACGGCCGACCTGTTGATCATCGGCCTGCGCTTTCAGGACTTTCCGGCCGAGGAGATGCGGCACATCGTGGACTACGTCGAGCGTGGCGGCCCCGTCATCGGAATCCGGACCTCGACGCACGCGTTTCGGATCGAGGACGGGCCCTTTGTGCAATACACGTGGGACAACGAGGACGAGGAGTACGCGGGCGGCTTTGGCCGCCAGGTGCTCGGCGAGACATGGGTCGGACACTACGGCAGCAACCACGAGCAGAGTTCGCTGATCGTTCCCGTCGCCGATCAGGCGGGGCACCCGATTCTGCGCGGCGTGCGCGACGTCCACGTCCAATCCGGTGGTTACCGCGCGGACCCGATCTCTGGCTCGGTGACGCTCGCCCGCGGAACGGTGCTCAACGGCATGGAGGCCGATGCTCCGCCGGATTCCAACAAGGAGCAGTTTCCCGTCGCATGGACACGCAGCTATGCCGGTGCAGACGGCGCGGCTGCGCGCATCTTCACCACGACGCACGGTGCGTCCGAGGACTTTCTCAATGCCGGGTTCCGCCGCATGCTGGTCAACGCCGCGCTCTGGGCTGCCGGCCTGGAGGCTGCGATCACCGCAGGCCTCGACGTGTCGCTCGTTGGCCCGTATCATCCGGTCACATACAGTTTCGGCGGCTACCGGCGCGGCGTGCGACCCGCCGACCTGGCCGGATGGGACACGCCCATCATGGACCCGACCAAGCCAACCCAGGAGCCAACGGGCGGGCGGAGGTAGACCGAGATGACGGCACAGAACGCCCCAGCGACGATGAGGCCGCTGGCCTGGCTCGCGCGAATCGCCACGATTGGATTCGCCATTGCGGCCACCGCGTGCGGATCCAGCCAGACGACCTTTGAACCAGGCGATCACGTCGTCATTGTCGGCAGCGGTCTGGCCGACGGGATGCAGCACTTCGGGTGGCTCGAGGCCTATCTACAGTCCGAACTGCCGGATCTCGAGCTCGTCTTTCGCAACCACGGCTTTTCCGGCGATCGTATCGACCATCGTCCGCGCGTCGAAGGGTTTCCGACCGCCGACGAATTGCTCGCGACCTCCCAGGCCGACGTAATTCTCGCGATGTTCGGCTACAACGAGTCGTTCGATGGCGACCCGGCGCAGTTCGGCGCCGCGATCGAGGAGTGGATCGACCACACGCGCGCGCAGAACTACTCCGGCGAGGGAGCACCGCGCGTCGTCTTGTTTTCGCCGATCGCCCACGAGAACCTGAGCAATCCGAATCTGCCGGATGGTCGTGACAACAACTCGCGCCTCGCGGCCTACTCCGAGGCCATGGAGGCCGTCGCGGACGACAGGGACGTGCAGTTCGTCGACCTGTTCGGTCCGTCGCAAGCGCTCTACCATGGAGCAGCGTCTCCGCTGACCGTCAACGGGGTCCACCTCAACAGCGACGGCAATCGTCAGATTGCCGAGGTGGTCGTCGAGTCGTTGCTCGGGAGCCGCCCTGAGATCAACGAGGACCCGCTCGAGTTGATTCGCCAGGCGGTTCTCGACAAGAACTGGCACTGGTTCAATCGGTTCCGCGCGACCGACGGCAACGATGTGTGGGGCACCCGGTCGACACTCAAGTTCACGGACGGACAAACCAACCGCGTCGTGCTCCACAACGAGCTCACCCAGCTCGATATCATGACCGCCAACCGCGACCGTATGATCTGGGCCGCCGCGGGTGGCGAGTCGATCGAGCCAGACGATTCCAACGTGCCGGCGCCGATTGAGGTTGTCAGCAACTTCGCCAAGCCCCAGTTCCAGGACGGTGTCAGCAAGACCGGGACGCTCGAGTATCTCAGCGGCGAGGCCGCGATCGAGAAGATGACTCTCGAGGCAGGGATGGAGGCGAACCTGTTCGCCTCGGAGGAAAGGTTTCCGGAGCTCGTCAACCCTGTGCAGCTCGGCGTCGACACCAGAGGCCGGCTCTGGGCTGCGACGTGGGCCACCTACCCCAAATGGGAGCCGATGGGTGAGATGAACGACCGGTTGCTCATTTTCCCCGACGACGACCGCGACGGCGTCGCCGACCGGGCCATCACGTTCGCGTACGTGCACAACCCAACCGGATTCGAATTCTGGAACGGCGGAGTAATCGTCGCGTCAGTGCCCGATCTCTGGTTCCTCAAGGACACGGACGGTGACGATGTCGCGGACGTGCGGATTAGGATGATGGGCGCGCTTGGATCAGCCGACACGCACCACTCCGCCAACAATTTCGTCTATGGTCCCGACGGCTTCATCTACTACCAGCGCGGCATCTTCAATGTCTCCAACGTAGAGTCACCCTGGGCGGCAAACCAGGAGTCGAATGTCTCCGGGATGTACCGCTTCAACCCGCGCACATTCGAGTTCAGCTTCCACGCCGCGATGCGTCCCAACCCGCATGGCATCAGCTTCGACTATTGGGGCTACCACTACGCGACCGACGGCACCGGTGGCGCGGCCTATCAGGTCAAACCAACGGGTGACGGTGCCTTCGAGATGCGCGGCTTGCTTCAGCAGACGGTTCGGCCCGTTCCCGCAAGCGGGATCCTGTCCAGCGCCCACTTCCCGCAGAGGAATCAGGGCAATTTCTTGATCCTCAACGTCATCGCGTTTCTGGGGGCCAAACAGTACCGGCTGACCTTCGACACCGACACCGGTAACGTGTTCGGTACCGAGACCGCCGACCTGCTGGTGTCCTCCGACCCGAACTTCCGGCCTGCCGACTTCGTGATTGGCGACGACGGCGGGTTGTACGTCGCTGATTGGGCCAACGCGATCATCGGTCACATGCAGCACAACGTCCGCGATCCTGCCCGTGACGATGCCCACGGTCGGATCTACCGGATCACGGTTCCCGGGAGACCCCTGCAAGATCACACGGAGATCGACGGGCAGCCCATTCCCGCACTGCTGGCCGCCCTCGAGAGCCCGATCAACGGCATCCGCCATCGCGCCCGCGTCGAGCTGTCGGAGCGCGACAGCGCCGAGGTGATCGCCGCCACCGAGGAGTGGCTGCAGCAGTTCGACGGGACGGCCGAGCAGGACGCACACCACATCCTCGAGGCCCTCTGGGTGCACCAGCAGCACAACGTCGTCAACCGCGAGTTGCTGAATCTGGTGCTCTTCTCTCCGTCACCGCATGCGCGGATCGCTGCGGAACGAGTGCAGCAGTTGTGGGGTCACAACGCGTCAGAGCCGTTCGATGTCACCGCAAATCTCACTGCCACAGCCGCCGAGAGCGTGGAGCCCGATCCTGACGCGATCGTCATCCGGACCCTCGTCGACCAGATGAAGTTCGACACGGAGTCGTTCACGGTCACGGCCGGCCAGCCGGTCAAGATCTGGTTCGAGAATCCCGACTACTCGCCACACAACTTGATCTTTGGCGAGCCGAACTCTGCCGCGGAGATCGCGGCGGCCGCGAAAGGCCTCGGGGCGCTTGGTTTCGCGCTGGAGTTTCTTCCGGACAGCGACAAGATCATTGCCGCGTCGGAAATGCTGAACTATCGCGAGTACCAGGTGATCGAATTCACGGCGCCGGAGACGACGGGCGACTACGATTTCCTCTGCACTTTCCCGAATCACTGGCTGACTATGCGAGGCGTCATGCGCGTCCGGGACTAGAGGGGAAGCGGCGCAAAATCTCTCATATACGCAATCAACCTCTCCCACCCGCCTCCCCAGCTCCAAATACCGGAGAGTGGGGTCCCGGGCTTCGAACCTCGTAGAGCTCCAGCCAGGACGCCAGCTCCTCGAGGGAAGACTCACCGCGTCAGCGGCTTGTCGGAGCAGACATCAGCGGGCCTCATAACAGGAACAAGAAAACCAAAAACGGAGCTTGTTCATTAGAATGACGTTTACTTCGGTCTAAGGAGTCGACCCGAACCATGGACCTCATCGCGACGATATCGGCCTGGATCTGGGGAACCCCCATGCTCGTCATTCTGGTTGGTGGGGGGCTCTGGCTCACCATCCGCCTGGACTTTTTTACCATCCGATATCTCCCCTTCATCGTGAAGGAGACTTTCGGGAAGATATTCGCCAAGCCCCAGGGTGAAGGGACCATCACGCCATTTCAAGCCGCCTGTTCCGCACTTGCCTCCACCATCGGTGGTTCCAACATCGTCGGCGTTCCCGTGGCGATTGCCTTCGGTGGACCGGGAGCGGTGTTTTGGATGTGGGTCACCGCCATCATCGGCTCGGCCACAAAGTTCTCCGAGGTGAGTCTGGGCATCGTGTATCGAGAGAAAAACGAGGAGGGCCATTTCGTCGGTGGTCCCATGTACTACCTCAGAAAAGGACTGCGCTTTCGCTTCTTGGGGACGATCTATGCCTTCTTTCTCATGGTCGAGCTCATTCCCTCCATTTCGACTCAAACCGTCAACGTGGCTCAAACCGCGGCGAGCATCGGGATCCCCAACCTGGCGACCGGCATCACTATGACCTTCATCGTGGGATTGGTGGTGATTGGAGGGATCAAAAGAATCGCGCAGGTGGCGGAGCGATTGGTTCCCTTCATGGCCCTCTTGTATTTCCTGGCCGCTCTGGTCATTGTTTTCATTAATATCACCAAGCTGCCAGGTGTCATCCTCATGATATTCGAGGGGGCTTTCACCCCCATGGCGGCGACGGGTGGATTTGCGGGCTCGGCTCTTGCCGCGACCGTGAGGTGGGGTGTGGCGCGAGGGTGCTATTCCAACGAGGCGGGCATGGGCACGGCTTCCATCGCTCACGCCGCCGCGGTCACGGATCATCCCGCCCGCCAGGCTTTGTGGGGAGTTTTTGAAGTCATCGTCGACACGGTCATCGTGTGCACCACGACCGCTTTCGTCGTGCTCGTCACCGGCGTTTGGAGGCAGGTACCGGCTGCTCAGGCGGCATCCATGCCTGCGAAGGCGTTCCAGCAGTACTTGGGTCAGGGCCTCGGAGGCGGTGCGGTAACCATCTGCTTGTTTCTGTTCGTCATCTCCACAATCATCGTGATCATTTATTACGGGGAAAAGCAGGCGGAGTATCTGTTTGGCACCCGGGTTTCCATATTTATGAGATTCGTTTATCTGGGGGCTATCTTGGTGGGATCCGTCATGAATCTGGAGCTTCTGTATCAATTCCTTGACATCTTCTTGGCCACTATCGTGATTCCCAACGTCATCGGCCTCGTGCTCATGTCGGGGCAAGTCAAAAGGGTCAAGGACGATTTTCTGGATAGATTGGCCTGAGTCTGGCGTGTCCTTTCCATTTATCCATCCGTCCTCGGCGCTCAAAACGCGCCGCCCGCTGGCTCTCGAGAACCTGGCCCTCCGCCAGCAGCTAAGTAGTGGACATAAGTAGTTGCCGAACTTCAGCGCGACCTGACAAGCCCGGGAGGGCGAGTGATGTCACGGCGGCTCGGACCGCCAGAGGAGCACGAGTCATGAGAATGCGAACGGAACGAACACTGTTTTTGTGGGCTTCGACTCTTCTCTTCGCCGGACTCGCTCATGCCGGGCAGGAAGGTGAAAACTCTCCCTACGATATTCTCATCCGCGGGGGACAGATCGTGGACGGGAGCGGCAATCCCTGGTTTCACGGTGATGTGGGAATCCGCGACGGCCGCATCAAAAGCGTCGGACGATTGGTGGATGCAAAGGCCTCCCGCATCATCGAAGCCGAGGGCCTGGTGGTGGCGCCGGGATTCATCGACCTGCATACACGCTCCGACTACGCCCTGCTGGCCGACGGGCTGGCACAGAGCAAGGTGCGGCAAGGCGTGACGCTCGACGTGCTGGGGGCATCCACGACGGTGGCGCCGCGCGGCGGCCCGAGCGAACGCATGGCTCGCCGTTTCGTTCTTCCAGGCTCATATTCGCTTTCTTCCTCTCTCGATTTCGCTGAAACCAGCGGCGGCATCGAAATCGACTGGACCGACTTCACCGGCTACTTCCAGAGATTGAAGAGGCAAGGGATCTCCATGAACGTGATCTCCCTCGTTTCCGCCGGTCAAGTTCGGCGTGTGGTAATGGGCGACGAGACGCGGCCCGCCACCGAAGTCGAGCTCGAGGGAATGACCAGCCTCGTGGCGCGCTCCATGGAGGAGGGGGCATGGGGGCTCGTGACCCGCTTCGAGAGCGGCGGGCCGGCCCATCCTGATGAGATCCTGGCCATGGCCAGAGTGACGGCTTCGTACAATGGCAATTACGCCTCGCACCATGGAGGCCAAGGCTTCGAGCATGAACAGGAGATCGACTTCGCAATTCGCGTGGCGGAGGAGGTGCGGCTTCCCGTACACCTCTTTCACTTGAAGGTAAGGGGCCGCGACAACTGGGGAACCATAGGCCGTTTTCTCGATCAAATCGAGGCGGCCCGTGCTCGGGGACTCGATATTACGGCGAATCAGTATCCCTATACGGCGCTGTTTCACCGATGGAGCTCTGTCTTCCCGTTATGGATGAGAGAAGGGGGCCCGGAGAAATTCGCGGAGCGGCTCCGAGATCTTTCGCTGCGGGACAAGATCAAACAGGATCCGGAATTCATCACCTCGTCCAAGGAGCACGGTTGGTGGGAGGGCATGGCGATGGTGCGGGCCAGCACGAGCGAGAACGAGAAGTACGAGGGGATGAGTGTCGCCAAGATCGCGGAACTTCGGGGTGATGCCGACCCGGCCGATACCTACATCCAGCTCATGGCCGAGGAGGGCGACAGGATCTCGGGTATCTTTCATGCCATGTCGGAGGAGGACGTTCGAAAGGTGTTGAGAAAGTCCTGGGTGGCGATCGCCAGCGACGGGTCGGCGATCAGCCTCGATGCGCCCGGCGTGCCTCATCCGCGCAACTACGGCACCAATCCACGGGTGCTCGGTCACTACGTTCGAGACGAGAACGTGCTAGCGCTCGAAGACGCGATAAGGAAGATGAGCTCCCTACCCGCCCAAATTCTAGGATTGCGCGACCGTGGACAGCTTCGGGAAGGCTTTGCCGCCGACGTCGTGGTGTTCGATTCGGAAAAAGTGCGGGGGACCAACTCCTTCGCGAATCCCAAGTCTTATCCCGAGGGCATCCCCTACGTACTGGTCAACGGGGTGCTCGTCATCGACGGCGGCGAGCACACGGAAGCGCGACCGGGCAAGGTGATCTACGGCAGGGGCTACAAAGGAGCAGGTAGGACTTCGTCGAGCGGTAGCTAGCTGCTTCTCCGTCATGGCGTTCGTTAGGGGCGCTCGGCATCGATGCTCTAGTCCCGACACCTTTTCGCGTGCGTCGCCCCGTTTTCGTCCTCGCTTCTCGCTTCGCATGGCTTACTTTCCCGATTGGATTAATAATGACGAGGCACCGGTATTTCAACATCAACAGAAGGAGCAAGAAGCGTGAAAGAAAACAGATTCATGATGAAAACCATGATTGTTACGAGCATTCTTTGCACCCTTTTTTCATTGAGCCTCTATGGACAGGAGAGACTCTCAATGAATAAGGGATGGAGCTTTAAATACATTGCTCCGGATAGTAACGAAATAGAAGCAGTCTTAAACAAGTATTTCTATAAAACTGCTCAGATGAACCCTATAGGTTGGAGCCGGGATGAGCTAATGCAACCTTCTTACGATGATTCAACGTGGAGAACAATCAATGTTCCTCACGATTTTGTTATTGAAAGTGTGCCGCTTGAAGGTATGACTGATGCAAATCGGGGATTCTTCGAAAGAGGCATAGGGCTATACAGGAAGGTATTCGATATTTCCACGTCTGATAAAGGGAAACGCATCTGGATCAGATTTGAAGGAGTAACTCGTGATGCCCAGGTATTCCTTAATGGATTTAAGCTATTGGAACACAAAAGTGGTTACACCCCCTTCAGAGTAGATATAAGTGATGTAGTCCGTTACGGACATGAGAAAAACGTTTTGCTTGTGGTATGCGATTCCCGCCAATGGGAGGGTTGGTGGTATGAAGGAGGCGGTATTTATCGTCCGGTCTATCTGGAAAAGTCAGGAGGCTCTCTTTATTTTGAGCCGGATGGTATAGCAGTTAACCCAATTCTTTCAGAAGATTACACCTCGGCGAATGTCGAAGTTCACTATACAGTTCAGAACAGGGAAAGAAGAAGCAGGCAATTCGAAATCGTAACAACAATTATCGACCAGGAAGGGGAAGAGGTTAGTTCTTCTTCAGCAATATTCGACATTGAACCATGGAGAAAAATAGATCGCCGGATGGCGCTGAAAATAAATTCCCCACAACTTTGGTCCTTGGAAGGGAGGAACCTGTATTTTGTTGAATCTGAGATCAAAGAATCCGGGTTAACGGTTGAAAGAAACAAAACTCGTTTCGGTATCCGACAAATTGTTTTTGATGCTGATAAAGGACTTCTCCTCAATGGCAAACACGTCAAAGTTATGGGAGCAGCCGCACATCAGGATAATGGGAGTGTTGGCGTTGCAGTTCCTGCTGAAATAATACGCTACAGAATACAAACCATGAAGAGCTTTGGATTCAATGGTTATCGTAGTGCACATAATGCCGCAGCTCCGGCATTGTTAGATATCTGCGATGAAGAAGGTATGCTCGTTATGAATGAACAGAGAATACCTGAGACCAGCCCCAGGTATCTCGAAGAGATGCGCGAGATTATCAGGAGCTCGAGAAATCATCCATCAGTCTTTATCTATAATCTTGCGAATACAGTAACCCCAGTTGCCGATACCGATTTTTCATTCGTTGAAGGATCGCTCTCAACTTTAATGCAGGAAATTGCGAGATTAGATCCACAGAAAAGGGCTGCAACAATGAATGCTAATTTGAGGAAGCCCCATGAAGAAGGTGAAAATGGTGTAAGCCGTAAAGAATATCTGAGACCTGCAGGTCGAGTTCTGGATGTTGTCAACTATTACGGTGGTGACAAGTATGCTTATGAAGGCAAACCGATAATTAAGGTTGAAACAGGTGCAGGGAGGTTTACGAGAGGAATTTATGAGACGAATAAGGAACAGTTGTGGGTCTCTTCGATTCCGAACTGGAAAACCCACGAACGGATAAAACGATTTATGGCGACTGACGAGCTCTCAGGGGCATTTATATGGACTGCTTTCGATTATCGTGGCGAGCCTACACCATATAGATTTTTCCCTGGAGTCAGCAGTCAATGCGGTTTGCTTGACTTATGCGGATTTCCCAAAGATCTGGCCTACTTCTACAAAGCGGTTCAAACCCATGAACCGGTGCTTCACCTTTTTCCCCATTGGAATTGGAAAGGCAGGGAAGGAGAAGTGATAGAGGTTTTTACATATTCAAACCTTGAGGAGGTTGAACTATTACGGGACGAAAAGAGTCTTGGTAAACAAAAGGTTATGCCTTTCGAAAATCAAAGCTGGGAGGTAAAGTACAAACCTGGAACACTGATTGCCAAAGGATATAAGAATGGCAAACTCGTTCTTACCGATAAGGTTGTAACATCAGGAGAACCTTATTCAGTGAGGGTGTCCGGGTACAAAAACAACCTAAAGGCTGATGGAGAAGATGCAGTTACCTTAAAATTCGAGATTCTTGATAAGAACGGTACTGTTTGTCCGAATGCAGATAACATTATTAACATCACAATCAAAGGCAATGGTCATTTACTGGGTGTTGATAATGGCAGTCCCACCAATCTTAATCCGACAAAACTGCCCAAAGTCAGGGCTTTTAGCGGGCTCTGCTCAGCCATTGTCCAGTCAAACGAAGAAGCCGGAAGTATAGTTATTAGAGCCACCTCAGATGGCTTAGAAACCGGAGTTCTTGAGATAGAAACTACTCCGGCTGAAATTGAGCCTGCCGTGAAATCAGAACGGATGGTAGAGGACTATATGTTCTTCCGGAAACCAGATGGTTGGAGTTTCAAGTGAAATGACTGTCCAATTCAAGTTTCGGACTTGTGCAATCCTTTCTTTGTCCATGTTTTTGGGCCTGTGCCATGTTGCAACGGCTAAATCCGTACCAATGGATGCGGCAATGCCGAACCAACAGGCCCAGAGAGAGGACGATTCCATTCCGTCGGAACAGAAGGTACGGCGTTATGTGAACCCGCTTCCCTTGGAGTATCCCGTCCATTCAGGGCCTGCCGGCCGATTCGATAGGATGAACGTCGCGGATCCCACGGTCGTACGGCATGACGGACAGTACTATATTTTCGGCACAGGTGGCATGGCATGGGTGTCCTCCGACCTGGTGAACTGGAAGTATCATCCTGTAACCCTGCCCGACGGCAGAGACGCAGTAGCACCCGACGTTGCCGAGTACAAGGGTAACTTTTACATGTGCACCGTTAGTCCGGAGTTATTCCGTAGTCCCCACCCCCTGGGCCCGTGGGAATTCATCGGCGAGTTCAAGGATGAAAAAGGCGAAAGCATTGTCGTAGGCGACTGCATGATGTTCGTCGATGATGATGAGCGCGTTTATATGTATTACTCGGCTGACGGAGTATACGGGGTAGAGCTTGACCAGAATGATTTAAGAAAGTTTAAATCCGCCCCCAAGCACTTTTTCCGTTTCGAGCCATCACATATCTGGGAGCGCTCCGGTGATCGCAACGAGTGTTCCGAGCTCTCCTGGATCGAGGCTCCCTGGATGACCAAACACAATGGAACTTACTACCTGCAATACTCTGGTCCAGGGACCCAATGGAAAACCTATGCCGTAGGATACTATACGGGCAGCAGTCCGCTCGGTCCTTTCACCTATTACCCAGGCAGTCCCATTCTTGTGCACAACAGAGGCTTAATCAACGGTGTTGGACATCATTCTGTCATCGATGCCCCGGACGGCACATTGTGGGCATTTTTCAATATTCTTTACAAGAACTTGCCGGGTGGCCTGGAAGAAAGGCGCATTGGCATGGACCCTGTTGAGTTTGATGAAGATGGGAACATGAATATTCTCGGTCCTACTGAGACTCCACAATGGGGGCCCGGATTAAAAACACAAGCCCTGGATGACGCTATTGGTGACGTCATCCCTGTATCAATAAATAAAACGAAATATTCTGTCAGCAGTGAGGCGCCGGGACGTGATGCACAATATGCCTTCGACAACTACATCAGAACATGGTGGGAGGCCGATGCAAACGATCCTCAACCCAGGCTGATGATTGACCTCGGCTTTGGCAACGATCAGGAGTTCATCATTAATTCTTCGCGGATTATATTTACGGCCTATAAGCTGAAACGTTCTGAAGGTATAGTTACAGGTCCTTACCAGTACAAAATCGAGGCTTCATCAGACGGAGAGACCTTTAAAACAGCGATTGATAAGACAAAAAACAACCTAACGAAGAATGTCGAATATGACGAGATTGACCCAGTAAAGTGCCGGTATGTCAGGCTGACCATTACCGGATCACCCCCTAAGGTTCCTGTCGGCATCATCGAGTTTACTGTTTTTGGCGATCCAGTAGAACCCAAGTAGATAAGGGTCCTCAGCAGAATCTGTGGGTAGAAAAGCGTCTGCCATGCCCGTTCAGTGGACCACGGTGCTCGCCCACGTCAAGGCTTCCCGTCTGGTCAAAACACTCGAATGCCCCGTGGGTCAGCACGTTCGAAGCGCCCCCATCGCTCGCAGCCGGTTGAACTCTTTAAGCCGAATATGCCATCAAAGACGGTACCCGTTGAAGGCTCAGAGCCCTTTTGTCATTCGATAGAACTTCAATCCCGGTATAGCCAATCGCTTCGGCCACTGCGACTCGACGTTCATCCCGCGGCGCTCGTAGAATCGGCGAGCTCCCTCATTCTTAGCTGAAACGTCGAGGGATAGTCGAGTCGATCCGCTCGCGCGAGCTCGCTCTTCATAGGAGTCCATCAAGACGGAGCCGACGCCATCGCCGCGAAGTTCCCTATCAATAGCGATGGCGTGGACGTAGAAATCGCCATCGGGGATTGAATCGATAATCCGCATGACTGGAGCAAACAGTATTCGCACGATCCTCATTCGTACATTACGCATTCCGGCAGCCCGGTTCAGAGGTTGGCGCGAGGAACGACGATGCTGCTCCGCGGTGTAGCCCAAGACCATTCCCACGATGACGTTGTCACGTTCTGCGAAAGTCACATTCTGGTAGGAGAGGTCGTGGTCGGGCTGAGCGAACGCGGTGGCGACTATGTGCGCGGCGCGGCGACCGAGCCAAAAACGAAAGAACCCCTCGGCCGCTTCGTCAACGTAGCGGGCAAATGCCAGACCTTCATCGAACGTGGGGTTGGCAGCCCTTAGGACTATCGAATGCCGATCCATGTGGTCCTTCTACGCCGAACTTATGAATCTGCCGATGCTGGGCTGCTCTCTCGTTGTCCCGAGCGGCTGTTCTCATAATCGCTCGCACGCCGTTCCCTCGTCTCAGAGACACGTTGTGGATCGTCTCGAGTCGATTCTGTTCCCAAATGTTCCCAACAACGCGAGTGGAGAAGCTGTAGAAGTCGCTCTGCACACGTCC
Source organism: Candidatus Marinacidobacterales bacterium (assembly GCA_965247365.1). Taxonomy (GTDB): domain Bacteria; phylum Acidobacteriota; class Vicinamibacteria; order Marinacidobacterales; family SMYC01; genus CBDFHB01. Next base: position 3,626,480 of record CBDFHB010000002.1, on the reverse strand, counting down.
GCGCGGGGAACTATCCTTGGCTTTCTCCGCTGTTCTCCGCGTTCCTGGATAGCATCTCCATCTGTCTCAGTCTTTCAACCTATCCAGTATGGCCAGTTGCTCCTCCAGCGGCTGTTCGAGGAATGCGTCGAACTCCCGGTAGAATTCATGTTTGTCCTCCATGTCGACGTACTCCGCCAGCGCGGCTTCCCAACCGAGTCTGGACACGGCGGGATAGTACTTGGTGCGTAGCTCCGCGATGCGCTGCGACTCGGATTCGTGGATCATGAAGGCAACAGCCCAGGCCCCGGCCTGATAGCCGAGGTCGCGATAGTACTTCTTGGCTTCATCATCCGCATTGTCGATATCTTCCATCTGCTCGATGCCGAACGGATCGGGAACTTCATGAACGACGGCCATCGCACTGGACAGCGTGCTGCGAAGTGTGCCCCATCCCCTCTTTTCGCCCAGGTAACTGGCAAAAAAGGTAGCACCACCCTCCACCATCCAAGTAGGAGTGAACCCAAAGCACTTCTGGAAGACGTGCGTGTATTCGTGCAGTGCCCCCTTGGACAAGCCGACGCCTTTCCCTTTCGGGTTGATGTAGATGATCTCGGCGAACGGTGGATCGCCGACGCCGATCTGGACCCCCGACGTGTAGAGTTCACCCTGGCCGGACACCGTTTTCTCGATCAACTCAGCTGCTTGATTCTCTCCCGTTCCGTTCCGGAGACGAATGTACTGGTCGATGACCCGTTGATGGAATGCTTCGCTGTCCACTTCGGGATCCTGTTGCCCCAGAACGTACACGTAAACTCGACCATAGTTTCCGAAATAACGTCGCGCCTCGTCGATACCTTCGCGAATACTAGTGAACAAATCGTAAGCATCCTCTTCGTTGTACAGGTATTGCGGAGGCTCGTACACCGGCCTCCACCACGGAGGGGGCGGATTGCCCTGGGCCTGGACGTGCTGACCCATAGACACCATGAATACGAGGAACAAGCCGGCGATGACGATTCTCATGGATCGACGGGCAGGAGATTTGATTCTCCGTGAGCCTGCCGCGGCGGTCCGGGGTCGGGGGGGTGGCTGGGATAAAGATGTTCGCGGACTCATCCTAGATCTCCCGAGTAACCATCTCCGCCTGCGGAGGAATGCCTGCGGAGATCTTGGCGGTTTAGAGTTAGCAGTGGCCCGGGGACCACCCGAAGCCGCGTGAAGACACTGTGACAGCGGACCGAGATCCTGTCAAGGCCAAGTGAAGTTGACCCCGTTTTCTAGACCAGGGGTTAAGGTGGAAAATGTAGCCTGCTCCATGACAAAAGGAGCAGCAAATGAAGAAGACACGAACGTAACACTGTCCGGAGAGGATCGCACTGGCGGCGCTGCGCCGGCTTCAATTACTGGTTCAGCAACGGAAAGGTTTGGTTGTCTGTCCCTTCCATTTATTCGTCCGCGCGTGTCGCACTTGATTCTTCTCACACGCCGGCGTCAGCATCCCGGCATGATTTGGTCGTTTCTCCGCTCGCTCATCTCTGCAATCGCCTTTCCCGCTTCTTATCGATTAGCTGTCGATCCGGACGACCACTCGGTCTAGATTCCCCGAGAACTCGTTGTCTCGGTCGTAGTCTTTGGAAACCGAGCTGCCAGTATCTTGTCCGACGTCGAAGGTCTCGGACAACGAAAAAGTACCCGCAATGGTTCTCGTCACTTCACCGCGTCCGACCTCTTCACCGTTCACGCTGAGAGTGACCGTTCCGGTCATATTGTCGCCGGCTATGTACTTTGCTTCGATCACGACCTCGCCAGCGGGAAGCGGTCGAGCCCCCTCGATGGAGAATCGATCCTCGTTGTAGGCGTTGTAGTGATAGACGACCTTGTTGTCTTTCACGTAGAGAGAGTAGCCACCGTAGATCCCGCCGGATGCAACCAGAACGCCTTCGGAACCGCTCGCCGGGATCTCCGCGTACGCGGTTATGGTGTGATTCCTGTTCTTCACGGGCGGCGAGTAGGCCTCAGGGATGCGAACGGCACCCGGAGGGTAGTACACGAACTCGTCGCGTTGCGGTGCGTAGATCTTCGTCACATTGGCTAGCCTGCCGAACACGTCGTCGTGCAGTGGATAGACGTTGTACTTCCGTGCTTCTTCATCCCAGGCTTTCTGGAGCTCTTCCAGCTTATCTGGATACTCCTCCGCCAAATCGTTCGACTGCGAGAAATCCTCTGCGACGTGATATAGCTCCCACACGTCCTCGTCGAACGACGCGATTTGATTGGGCTCATATGGCAAGCGATTCGCGTGAAGCGTCACCGCCGTCCATCCATCAAGATACATCGCACGATTGCCGAGCTGCTCGAAATACTGGCGCGTATGCCGGTCCGGCGCGTCCGCGTCACTGAACGTGTAGACAAAGCTCGTTCCTTCAAACGGCTGTTGCTGGATGCCGTCGATCTCGTCTTGGAACTCGAGGCCCAGAGACTCGAGAATCGTTGGGCCGATGTCGATGATGTGATGAAACTGCCGACGGGATCTCGCCCTTGCCTTCAATACCGGAAGGCCAATGAGCGATCAAAGGAACAGTAGTTCCACCGTGGTGTACGGTCTGCTTGAAATACTTGAGCGGCGTGTTGCCGGCCCACGTCCAGCCGACGCTGTAGTGGTTGTCGGTCTCCTCCGAGCCCCAGACGGCTTGCCGTTCGAGGTTCTCATTCATCTCGGTCTTCACGATGCCATTGAGGTACAAGACCTCGTTGTGGCTGCCGTTCGGGCCGCCTTCCGCGCTCGAGCCGTTGTCCGACGTGACGAGGACCAGCGTGTTCTCGAGCTTGCCCAAACGCTCGAGGGTCGCGATCAAGCGCCCGATCTGCTCGTCGGTATGCGTCAACATCCCCGCAAACGTCTCCATCTGGCGCGCGAGTAGTGCCTGCTCTTCGGCGCTGAAACTGTCCCACGCGGGAACTCTACCGGGACGCTCCGTCAACGCCGTCCCTGCCGGGATGATGCCCATCTCGAGCTGGCGTTCGTGGATACTCTGGCGCGTTTCGTCCCAACCCATATCGAACGTGCCCTGGTAGCGGTCGATGTATTCCTGAGGCACGTGATGCGGCGCGTGCATAGCTCCGGGGGCCCAGAACATGAAGAAGGGTTTTTCCGGATTGATCGATACGTCGCCAGTCAAATAGTGAATCGCTTTATCGGCCAGATCTTCAGTCAAGTGGTAGTCCGGGTTGCCTCGAGAGGGCTCGATCGGCTCGTGCCCCGCGTACATCACGGGCGTGAAATTGTTTGAGTCTGCCGACATGAAATTATAGGTGTGGTCGAAACCGTCGCTCGTGGGCCAGTACGTATACGGTCCGACCTGGTGAACCTGGAACAACGGGGTGTGGTCCCACTTTCCGATGGCGTACGTGGTCCACCCTTGGTCCCGAGCGACTCGCGTCACCTCCTGCGCACTCTGAGGCACCCTGCCGGCGTAGCCCGGAAAGCCCATCGCAGTCAGGGCGTGCGAGCCAAGACCGACCGAATGATGATTGCGGCCCGACAAGATCGCGGCGCGCGACGGTGAGCACAACGCCGTCGAGTTGAAGTTGCTATAGAGCACGCCGTTGGCAGCCAACCGGTCGATATTGGGTGTCTCGATCACTCCGCCATAGGAACCGATGTGCGAGTAGCCGACATCGTCCAGGAGGATGAGGAGAATGTTGGGCTCTTCGCCACTATAGACAGGTTCGTCGGGCCAGTCCTCGACCGACTCCGCATAGGTTCGCCCGATCTGGCCCTCGAAGCCTGCCATTCGTGGATCTTCCTCCTGTGCGGACTGCACGCCACAGCCGCCGACCGCGAGCCCGATGATCAGGATACACGCCACTATCACTCGTTTCGTCTTCATGATGCTCCTTCACAACCCAACGCGCACTCAACAGAAGCGAATAGGCTGTCGTTGGGCAAACACGGGTCGAGCAGTATCTCGCATCGGACTCCACTCGGTCAACCTACGTGTCCGAAGCGCGCTCGTAAGCTAACTGGGCTCAGGACTTCCTCATCCTGCTGACAACTTGGTGTCAGTATCAATGCAGAAAGACGGCTCCGCAAACATTTACGCACACGCGCTGCCGTCGAAAGGGAAGTACGCCGCGAGACCGATCTCGGAGTTGCTGAAGTAAGGTGTCGACCCCGACCCGTTCCGGCTCAAATGGTGGCTTTTGCTTGAGCGCTCTTTCCATCTTGCTGAAAACAAAAAGCCTTAGTCTATGTGGTGCCAAGGGGGGATTCGCCCCGGATGTTTTCTTAACTAAATGATGGCGCGTGACTTTCGTCATTAAGTGATTCGCGAATAACACCTTCGGCCCAATTCGAGTCCCCTCCAGTCCTCTGGAGTCCTCCCCAGTTTTGGAGATGTTTTGGAGACAGAGGGGCGGGAACGGGATTCGATAAATGCAGTTTCAAAGAGATGCTCCCGCATCCACAATCTGAGGCGTGAAGGAAAAGCCGTCCGACAAATAATTTAAGTTACTACTCCAGAGCTACTTTGGGCGGTTTGCTCGGTAGAGTCTCCGAATTCGTTTGCTGGCGCAGGAGCGCCCCTAGCGCTTCGAGCGCGAGGCCAAGGCGATCTCGCAGCTGAACCATCCCGACAGAGGCAAAGACAAGACATAACTGCGGCGCAGGGGGCATCATTCGCCCGCGCCCCTTGCCGCTCACCTCATTCTCGCTCGGAGCGGCTGCCGACCGTAACCCTCAGTTCGGACGCCGCCGCATGGTCATCTCGAAGAACGAGACCCACTCTTCTCCGTCACGGCTCATCTCGCCGAGCTCCACCCAGTCGCCTTTTTCGTTCAGACGAATCGTGAACCGAATCTCTCCCTGGGGATTCTTCATGCTCCAGCGAAAGGCGTCGCCTGTCATCTGACCGGTAGCGTCCGATTGTCCGCCTTGCGCGAGCTGCGTGCGAAACCGATAATGGCCGGCTTCCGGGTCGTAGGTGAGAACGGCCAAGGCGTGGTGCTGGAGGTGCTCCGGAGAGCCTCCGGCTTGCCAGTGTCGCCCCTCGATGATCAGAGCCAGCCCATCCACCCGGCTTTCCACCGATTCCGTTCCCCTGATCTCGTGCTCCTCCCCCATCATGCGCATCGTCGCCTCCCCTTCCCACTCACCGACGAGGAAGGCGACTCTCTTCATGGCTTGCTGAATTTCGGCTAGCTTCGGATGCGGGGGGCGCTGCGCCTCCGCCCAGGGCGAGAACAAGCTAACGACTAGAGCGATGATTGCAAGTTTCATAAGCGCGACACCCTCTCAATATTGGGATATTTGCACGGACGAAGAGTAGCGAAGTCGTACGGACCTGTCTTGAAGAAAACCGGCATCCGGGCTCAGCGGCCGTAACGGCCGTGTCGAATGCCTCGGATGTTGCCGCGAAAGATGCGAGGCGAGGGGCCGATTAAGTCGCGAAATTCGCGAATGAGATGGGCCTGGTCGGAAAACCCGCGACCGAACGCAACATCGCTGAACGCAGTGTCCGCCTCCAGCACTTCGATCGCCGCGGCCCGCACCCGCCGGACCCTGGACAATGCCTTCGCGGTCAGCCCTGTCGCGCGGAGAAATCGGCGCTGGAATTGCCGTTCCGAAAGACCGCTTGATTCAACTAGGTTCCGAATCGTAGCCCGCCCTTTCGATTCTAGAATCGCGGACACCGCATTCAAGACGTCCTGATCCAACCTCCAGGCCGCCGCGTGTGGCGCCAGCACGGTGCTCAAACACTCGACGGGTGCACTCCAGTCTTCCAGGTCTCGACCCGATTCGGCGAGCTCGGCCGCCAACTCGGAATGGATGCCGGCCAACAGCGAACTACGATTCACGAAACGAGCCACGCTCGGAGCCAGAAGGCAGAAAGCCGCTCCTGGCCAGAAGCGCACGCCCATCACGTCAGCTCCCGGTGGCATCTCCATGGCCTGCGGCTCCGTGCGCGGGCCGCGGAAGATCACTTCGCAACCCGTCCGGAGCCGCACGATCACGACGTTTACCGAGCCATCGGGCGGAACGTAAGTCGTCGGTGGTGCCGCGCCTAAACGATCGACCCAGAAACGCCAATAGCACGCGACAAACGGTCGCAACGTCTCGATCGGAGAGAACTCCGTATAGTGGCGCTCGGCGATCCGCTCTCCCTTCATCGCGTGTCAAGCAGAGATGAGCGCGCCAAACGTCAACCCGAAAGAATGAAGCCGTATATGTTGGCAGCCAGTTTGACCAAAACCGAGACGAGGTGGCCCTTGCTCATGAGCTCCGCCTAAGCTATCACCGTTCCAGCTGCATCGGCCAGTGGATGGGGCACGTGAGGCCACATCGATAGGAACGTAGACGCGGTAGCGATAAGCCACGAGCCCACGCTTCAAGCATTGCCGTAGCGCGTTGCCTCCCAAAGGCCAAGGCGATCTCGAGAAATCCAAGGGACGCCAGAACGACACAAAAGCGCTCAAAGTGCTCATCATCAATGGGATCGCTTTGAAACTGCATTTGTCGAATCGGGAAAAGCCTGAAGAAACTCGCCGAGGAATTTGGCCGAGGTTACTCCTCACGGTCGTCGCGGCGTGGGAAGCGGAAGAGGATAGGAGGTAACGTCACCTCATTGAGTAGCGGTGATACTTAGCAAAGGCTCCGGGGCAAGACAAGGAGGTGAGGTAGGAGGGAATTTATAGGGGAAGACACAGGTGTGCCTGTGCGTTGCCTTAAGAATGGCACCGAGGAGATGAAGGGGGAGGGCGAAGCTAAGGCTGAGGAGAAGCGCGAGAGTGGGTCTTGGAGTTTTTCAAATGCTCCAAGATTTTTAGAAGGACTTTCTGTTCGGTGATGAAGGCGATCACGCGGAAGGTGCCACCGCACCTACATTTCAAACGAACGGTTAGATAGACACTTCCGATGAGCTGCGCCCAACTTTTTCTGAGAGCGGCGCGTTTTTTTGGCGAGAGCTCGGGTTGGTTCTCGGATGTGGAGTTGTCGTCGGGGCCGAGCGATTGAAGGGTTCGATGTCGTTTTTTCCGGAAAACCCGGGCTCTCGAAGAAAAGGCGCCGAAATATCTCACACCGTGTGCTCGAGGCTCGGGAATCTGGGTGAGGACACGAGCCGTAAACTCGAAGATATCGAGAGTCTCTCCTTCGGATGTGAGAACAAGGGGTCGTCGTTTGCGCGTTGTCTCGATTCGTAGAAAAGCGTTCTGGAGCCCGGAGCCCAATGGCAAAGCGACCGCAACGTGGTAGATTTTACCGTAGTTATATAAGCGGTTTGTGGCTGATCCCCGGACTCCCCAGATGAGCCTCCGGACCGTGAGGTCACAGGTTCAAATCCTGTCGGGCGCGCTTTTCGTAGACCGATGCGAGATATGTGCCAGGCATTTGAAGGATAGTTCCTCTGTTCCTTCTGCGGAGAAAAAGCGTGAAACGAACGACGCGGCGCGAATTCATGAAACAGGCAGCGGTCGGAGGCTACGCGGCCGGGAGTCTGCCTTTGAATGACTCGACATGGGTGGCGGGGGGCGCGATCGCCTCGGCGATGCCGCCTGATTATGATTTGAACACAGACGCAGTTCTACAGCGCCTCAGTGAAGGCTCCGGCGGCAAAACGCCGACCATAAAGAATTTCGATCGAGACTGGGTGGAATCACTCTTTAAGCGCGGGCAGCCAGCCGACTATGGCGAGGAAGGTTTCGATTATATCGGAATGCCAATCGGCGGCTTGACCGCTGGACAATTATACCTGGGAGGCGACGGCAAGCTGTGGCATTGGGACATCTTTAATACAGGCCGCTATACGGAGGTTGTAGATGCCTATCGTTTCCCGACCCGGCAGAACTCACCGATTGAACAGGGATTTGCCGTTCGCATTGCAGCTGATGACAAACAGCAGGTGCGCACGCTCGATCGCCATGGATTCTCGAGTATCAAATTCAAAGGCCAGTATCCCATCGGATATGTCTCGTATGCCGATCCCGGCTCACCAGTCACGGTGGATCTGGAAGCGTTTTCCCCCTTTATCCCGCTGAATTTCGAAGATTCCAGTTTTCCGGCGACCGTCATGAAATACACCGTCAAAAACGCAAGTGACAAAGCCGTAACAGCGGATACTGCAGGCTGGCTGGAGAACGCCGTCTGTACATCGAACAATCGGCGTATTGCTTCCGCCGAGCGAATAAATGAAATCGAGTCTCGCCCTGAAGCTACGTATCTCAAATCGAGTGTGAGGGCGTTGGATATAGCGAGCCTGGAAAGAATTCATGCAACTCCAGAGCACCTTGCGGATCAGCGTGATTACGGTACGATGGCGCTCACGCTTGTAGGATCCTCCGATCCGGCAATTAACGTTACCGATGTTGCTCTACCGGCTGGCATCTTCGACGCCGGCTCATCGAGCCAGAATCCTGTGGCAAAATCGCTGGCCGAGCAATTGATTGGTTCGCTGGGCCGCCGACTGACGTTGGAGCCGGGTCAATCGACCGAGGTGACGTTTGTTATCAGCTGGTTCTTTCCAAAATCTCGCGTTGAGCGGCATATCGACACTGACGCGACCCGCTGGTACGCGAAACGCTTCAATTCCGCGTGGGACGCGGCGGCGGTGTTGGTGAAGAATCTTGATGCACTCGATGAGCAGACCCAACTATGGAAGGACACCTGGTACGATTCAACGCTGCCGTACTGGTTTCTCGACCGCACCTTCCTGAACACAAGTATCCTTGCCTCCGAAACCTGTTTTCGCTTCACGGACGGCCGCTTTTACGGCGATGAAGGCATTTACTGCTGCCCCGGCACGTGCACGCACGTATGGGGTTACGTGCAGGCGACCGGGCGCCTATTCCCGGAATTGGATAAATCACTGCGCGAAATGGTCGACTTCAAAAAGAATGTGGCGTTCTTTCCCGAGACCGGTGCGATCAGTTTTCGCGGCGAGTTCGATGAGTGGTTCCCGCTGCCGACGACGGCTGTGGACGGCCAGGCCGGCATTATCCTTCGCACCTACCGCGAACACCAGATGTCAGCGGACGATGCCTTTCTGCGGCGAAACTACAAAAACGTTAAAAGAGCGATGGACTTTTTGATCAGTAAGCATGATCCCAATTTCGATGGAATCCTGGAAGGCGCACAGCACAACACTCTGGACGCCGACTGGTACGGAAAGATTACGTGGCTCAGCCTTTATTACTGTGCGGCGTTGCGGCCGCGGAGCAAATGGCACTGGAAATGGGCGATACCACGTACGCTAATCATGTTCGCGAGATTGCCGAACGCGGTGGGCACAATATTGCGGAAGAGCTGTTCAACGGCGAATACTTCATCCAGAAACCTGATCCAGACCATCCCGATTCGCCCGGCTCGTTCCATGGCTGCGAGTACAGCCAGCTGCTGGGCCAGGGCTGGGCCCACCAGGTTGGACTAGGGCGCATCATTGACAATGCCAAGGTCAAGACCGCCTTGCGTTCATTGTGGCGCTACAATTTCTCCACCGACGTAGGGCCCTTCCGCGAGCAGAATCCCAAAGGTCGCTGGTACGCCATGCCGGGCGAAGGCGGCCTTATCGCCTGCACCTTTCCAATAGGAGGTTCTGAAGTGCTCGAGCATGGAAATCGGCATTTCGCCGGCTACATGAATGAGTGTCAGAACGGTTATGAATACGGCGCTACCTCGCTGATGATGTGGGAAGGAATGGTGGACTACGCTTTGGCACACACGCGAACCCTGCATGACCGCTACCATGCCTCGCGCCGCAATCCGTGGAACGAGATCGAATGCGGCGAACACTATGCTCGATCCATGGCCAGCTATGGCCTCTTCACGGCCATCTGCGGCTTTGAATATCACGGCCCCAAGGGATACATCGCGTTTTCGCCCCGTCTCAGGCCGGAAGACTTCCGCGCAGCGTTTACGTCTGCCAAAGGCTGGGGGTCGTTTTCGCAGAAGCGATCGGATAAATTGCAGACGGAGACAATCGAGGTTAAGTGGGGCCAACTGCGATCAAAAAGCCTGGCCTTCGATCTGCCCAAAGGAGCGCGCGCGGAAAAAGTTTCCGTAACAGCGGCGGATCAGAAGTTCGCCGCAACCTGGAGCATGCAAGACAGCCGCGTTATGATCGAGCTGGATCGTGAAATAGATTTGGGCACCGGCGATGCTTTAGCGATCGAGATCGCGCTTGATTAAGGGTTGTTTCAATTCTACCTCAGCGGTCGGCTCCCGACGCAGGCGCTGCGCCTTCCATTTATTCGTCCGCGCGTGTCGCTGTCCCTTCCACAAACTCGAACATCCGAGTTTTGAACTGCTCGGGGACTGACGGAGCTGTCCGAGCAGTGACGACTGCTGCGCTCGTGGTGTCCGCAAGGTCGACCTTGATGACTGACGCGGACGCGATCGGCGGAACAACGCGCCGCTTATAACAAGACCTTGTTCCCTACCGCGAACTCAAGCAGCGAGGCGAGTGTAGTAGTGGTGGAGACCCCCGACCTTCGGAACGGCAGTCACTCTCCCCATCCCCGGCGATTCGACCAGGCGGGGCTCCGGCGCGTCCTTCTCAAGCGACAAGTGGGTCCGGCAAGAATGATAGTAGTCAACGTACTCGCGTAGGATTCGCCTCAGGTGCCGCTCGTCGAGGACGATCACGTGGTCGAGGCACGCGTGGCGAATGGAGCCGATAACCCGTTCGACGAACGGGCTTTGCCACGGAGAGCGCGGCGCCGTCAGAACCTGTCGGAGGCCGAGTCCCGCGACGCGCCGGTTGAAGTACCGGCCGTAGATGCGATCTCGATCCCGCAGCAGGTACCGAGGCGCAGAATCCCATGGAAACGCCTCGACCATTTGCTGCGCCGTCCACTCTGCAGAAGGATGGTCCGTGACGTTGAAATGAACGATCCGACGACGATCGTGACAGAGAACGACAAAGACGAATAGAACCCGGAACGTCGCGGTTGGCAACGTGAAGAAGTCAACGGACACCAAGTCCTTGACGTGATTGTCGAGAAAGCCTCGCCAGGTCTGAGACGGTGGTTTTCGATGCCGAATCATGTACTTGGACACGGCCGCCTGGGAAATGCATATGCCAAGCTTCATCAGCTCGCCGTGCACTCTGGGGGCGCCCCAGAGCGGATTCGACTGACTCATGGTCCGGATGAGCTCGCGAATCTCCGGAGCGACACCCGGTCGACCTGGCCGACGTTTCCGACTCTTCCAAGTCCAATAGCGTCTGAACCCGGAGCGGTGCCACCGGACAACCGTCTCGGGTTTCACGATGAGAAGGACACTGTCCCAGTCAGTCCAGACTCTGCGCAACCACACCCAGAAACCGCGGTCGACATTCGATAGTCGCGGTCGCTTCACGGAACGTTGGAGGACGACGAGCTGCTGCCGGAGAGCGAGATTCTCAAGCGCCAGCGAGCGGCGCGTTTTCAACGCCCAGGCGAGCGAGCAAAGGAACGAACAAATCATGCCGCGATTCTGACGCCGGCATGCGAGAAAGATCAATCGGGTCGCGCCCGGATGAATAAATGGAAGCCACAGCGGGCCTCTTGGCCGACGTCGTCCGTGTGCTCGTCGGGAAGGCTCCACCCCAAAACTCATCCCACACTAGGGGACGGACGACAGTCTACGATTCTTGGCGATTACAACGGTAACGTTCCGGGATAGATCTACTTCTTGACACACGGGGGCCTGATAGGTGTTAGGTGTTTGTTTCATTGCCACTGACTGGATTGTAGAATAATGTCATTGGTTTGAATTTCGAATACAACCAGATACCAGGATAAATACTTAGCCAGAGAAGACCCGCCCAAAACGGAACGAAGACTATACCGACAACCAAGTAGCCCAACAAAACCAGCTCAGATTTCCATACTGGCATTGGAATATCTGCCTCAGTAGGAGTAAATAGCCCTAGAAATACGCCAATCATCACAACTACGACCAGTAAAATATGTGTAAAAATGCCACCAACTAACAGCATTTTACAAAAAGTACCGGCCCCAATTCTTTGGACATGAATTTCGTTCATTTGATTTAGCTACACCTAACCGTCGCCGCTCAGCTGCGGCCCGGCGACGTGAGTCCGAGCATCTAGCTTTTTCAGCCGTCGAAGCAGCGGCCCGCCGGGCCGTCTGCTCCAGTGGATGTTGGGCGGCGAAGCTCACTCACCCCACGTCGTGCGAAACAGCGGCCGCTCACCCGCTGAACTCTTTCGCATGCTCCTCATATGCCGCCTCAAGCCCATCGATTGTCTTCGCCGTGACCCGTAACATCATTTGAATGAGCTCGTCATTTGAGGTGACTGCGCCGGAATTGACTCCTTGAATCAGGCCTCGCAAGACTTCGGATTCGCGCTCCTCTAAGTAGTTGAAGAGCATGCAGGACTGTGAATACGTACGCTCATTGTCTGAGAGGAAGGACGACTTGGGCATGCGGAGAAGGTCATCGAGCGAAATCAAGTGACGCTGCGTATCGTACTGGCGGAAGAGCGATGTGCAGTAGGGTAGTGGGTCGGTAATCGTGAGCGTGCCGTCCGGCGCAAACGTCCCAGCCTCAAAGTACATACCGGTGCCTTCCTTGAACCAAGGGAACGTCTCCGACCCGGGCCAAGTGGCAAAAAGAAAATCATGGCCTATCTCGTGCAATTGAGTGCCAAAATCTGGGGTCTGAAACGGCACGATGAACCATCGCGGGTAATCGAGATAGCAGGCCGTGAGCTTTCTTGCGCCAGGCACAAATACGGTTGGGCAGTGAGGTACTACCCTTTGAAATGTCGCCTCACTCGTTGTGTAGTAGACATCCAGCCATTCACCTCTGTTTTGAGCAAAGAGGGAGTCGAAGTAGTCCCAGACCAGTTTCAGATGTTGAGCGTGGTCCTCGCTAAAGCTCAACGTGATGTCTGAGAACACACGAACATTCCCCACCCCGTGAACATGAGGGTAGTCAGACGCCAAGCGCCGAAGCCAGGCTGGGTCAGTGCGAGGAAAGTTCTCCGCCGGGGGCGGCGGGGACGGGGTGGCAGAGATGGTGGAACTTGTTGGGGCCGGCTCACTGGGTGCCGGGGTCCGCTGGGTCGTTTCCCCACATCCAATCAGTACAGCCACGACGCTAGCTAATGGCAGCGCGTCCATGATGTGCATTCGACCACCTCCAAAGGTGTGGTTCGCCCAACGTACCACGTCAGCTGCGGACGCCCGGAACCGATGGAGCCATGTTGGCGTCGGACGGCTGCACGTGCCGTTGTACGACCTTATTTATCTCAGTCGGAACTCACCGCGTCCAGTGGCGAGCTCAAGACGGAGTTCCGAACATCGGAGGACATCACCGTCACGACGCAGGACGACGTTGCCGCGGGCTTTCACTTCGGGTCCGCCAGTAAAATCAGGAGCAAAGTCAATCGCGTCAGCGTCGATCGTTAAGCCGTGATAGGTGAGGTTGACGTTGCCTTCGGCGTGAACAACGCCGTCGGCGGAGCGGTGCTGCTCTTCAGCCAGAATCGTAACTTGGGGGGGCGCTTGTTCGGGGGTTTGGGCGGCGGAAGCGAATGCGACGACAGCCAGTACGACGAAAGCACTCCCGGAGAAACGCTTGACCATCTCGAATCCTCCTTTAGGAAACCTCGTCGAGTTTGACGCCAAGGCACGTTCTCATTTCGACACGTTCTTCCTGCTACTGCGTGGGCTCGGATAACGATACACGTCAGCTGCGGACGCACGCAATCGAGGAAGCGGTGATAGCGTCCGACGGCTGCACGTGATGTTGTACAGCCCTACGTCCAATAAACATGTACCGCGTCAAGAATTCGAACGTTACGATTTGAATGGGCCGCGTTCTGGCACACGACGGGGTCCTACAGAGCTACTCCAGTCCTATGTATTTGAAATGGCTGAAAGAGGCCTTTTTTACTTTTCTGGTAGAGCGGTCGTCTGCTCGAGCCGCAAAGAGGCGGATCGTATGATTGCCGGATCTGACACCGTTCTGAAACGTCGTCCAATGTTCTCCATCATCACTGGAATAGAAAGAGAGGTCCTGGCGGTAGTTTCTTATTTTCAAGTAAACACTACCTTTGGTCTTTACCGGCACATCGGTGCTGCGACCGCCCCAGCCTACGGAGCGCATGGCATGATAGACGGAGGATACGTCCCCTTTGGTGTAGCTTACTATTTCTCCGTCCGTCTTGAGTCCTTCGTGGTTGCCAAATGTCAAACCTGCCAAGACTCCTTCCGGGCATTCGATCTTTACCGTCGCTTCGAAACTCTTGTTGGTAGCCACGACCCATAGCGAGCTCGCATTCTTGCTGCTCTCTCCTCTGGCTTCCAGCAGGAGTTCACCGTTGCGGATTAGAACTCGTTCTTTTTCACTTGGATCGTATATCCATTGAATGCCCAGTTCATCTGACGAGAAGTCATCCGATAGAGGCATACCGTGACCTACATTGTCACCTTTCGGCATCGGGATGGTGTCCCACGATCTCATCTGGTTTTTGATCACCGGCCATCCATCCGAAGTCCACGCAACAGGCATCAACAACGTTTGCCTGCCCAAGCCGCCGCCATCGCCACTCGACCTGGCATGATAAACGGTCCACCAGGATCCGTCTGGTCCCTCGAAGACGGTTGCATGACCTTGATGCCACCACTTTTCTGATTGGGAATAGGTATGAACCAAGGGATTATGGGGTGAATCAGTCCATGGTCCTGTCGGTGACGCGGACCGAGCGACGACCGCCATGTGAGCCGTTGACGGTCCGCCCGTTCCGCCCATTGCAGATACCAAATAGTAAAAGCCGCTCTTGAAAAATAGTTTGGGACTCTCTAGCACTTTGAGTGCCACAATCCAATCTTTGGGATATTCCCAGCCGTCGTATACAAGTTCTGGAGGAGCCGTGACTCTCAACCCATCGTCGGAAAGCGGCATCACGAAGCCAAAGTTGGTATGAAGATACTTCTTATCTTCAGGCGTTTGAATCAATCCGGGGTCATTGCCAACGTAACGATCGTCCTCGATAGGGTCTCTATCGACTCTGATGGGCTCGCTCCATGGTCCTTCCGGCTTTTCGGAGTTGATGACGAAATTAGCCCTATTAGGTGGTAAAAGCTCCTTTGCTTTGCCCGGCCAGGAACCAACCGGCATATAAATATGGAACTTTCCGTTGAAGTACTGCAGGTCAATGGCCAAAATGCCATCCAGGTCGTCAAAAGTACGCCTGATGATAGGTCTCCAGTTGACCAGATCACGCGAATGCCACAACATGATGCCAATCCGGAGGCTAAAGGCCATGTAATAGTCTTCCCCGACTCTGACGATGGTCGGGTCGGGGTAGTCACCCGCCATGATGGGGTTTTGGTAATATCCATTGCCGAGATCTGCACGGGGCTGGTTCTCCGCCTCGACCCGTTGAGCTCGCTTCTTTGCTTCTTCCGTCAGTGTTTGAGAATTCAAACTCCCAACCAAGACAAGTATGGATAGGGTTGAAACAACGACATTCTTCATTTTCGTGCTCCATCGCGGACGAAAGACGCCCGTCATTCGTCTCCGTCGGCTTCCGAACTAAGCTTCGAGACCGCCCATGAGCTCATGGCAGCGGCGGTAGAAGAAGAGGATTTCCGCACCGCAATGGCCGGTGCGATCCAGACGTTCTCGGATTCGCTCAAGTGGAATCCCCACCTCCATCGACTCGCCCCACGGGGCGGTTGGTCCTCTTCGGTAGAGTGGGTGCCTCTGCCCTACATCGTCCCGAAAGCAGCGGAGCTTTTGTTCCGCCACAAAGTCCTTCGCTTCCTCCAAGACCTCGGACTCGTCAGCAACGAACGCATACAGCTCCTCTTGTCATGAGAGCACACCGGTTTCTCCGTTCACAATGCCACCACCGTCTACCCTAGTGACGAGGCTGGTCTCCAACGCGGATCTCGGCGAGCGAGTCTTACGTCCCAGCCACCACCGGCGTTCTGCACCAACTCGCTCGTCAGGGCGAATCCGTAGCTAAACTCAGATATGTTGGGTTTCACGCAGAAGCACCTCAAGTCCCTGGCGTCGGCTAAACGTCACGGGTCAGCGGAATGGCCACCCTTGGCGGCCGGCGAGCCGCTGACCAGAAAACGTATCAATAATGATACGCCGGCCCGCAAGGGAAGGCCACGTCCGTTGCACCCAGTGTTGGACGACAGCCTGTAGCTGTAGCCGTCACGTGTCCGTCGGCCAGCTGAGCTGATGGATGAGGCTACTGTCGCTCAAAAGTCGACGTCGAGGAACGGATTCTTCGCGCGCACTTCAACCGTGGTTTTGCGCAGCAGAAGATTGGTCATCTCGCTCTGTCCAAACTCGGGGATTTCGATGCTGTGGTGCAGCTACGCCCGAAGCTCTCAGACATCGTCGCCGGATTTGCTGAGCCTCATTCGGTCGAAGAGCGCGCTCTCTCACCCTACGGGGTGCGCCAGAGTGCGAACGTACACTATTACGGTAGGCTCGGACTCGCGACGCCGACAAATCGAGCCGACGCAGAGATCTTTTGGGTGATCATTGCCAAGAGCTCAGAGTGAGCTAGTACTTGGTGGGTGTCCTTGGCGCCGAACGATTGCAGGGAGAGTTTTCTTTTAGCCCGGTAAGCTCGCGCTTTCGAAGAGTAGGCGTCGGTGCGACGTCCAACCCGGTAGATTCGCCTCTTCGGCCGGTCGTGAACAGCGGAACACGGGGCTCGCCGGCCAGCGTGACAGGCCGCTTGCCTGATGCCTTCATCTCTCATACCATCGGCGGTCCATGCGGTCGCGCGGGGATGAATTGGCGCGATCGATCTATAGGACAGGAGGTCATCGTGAGATTCGCGCAGGCTCTTTGTCGGGTTGCGACAGCGGTACTATGCGTCGCGGTCATGGGGTGCGAACAACCGGCCATGGAGCAGACGACGGCTGCCGATGATGGGGGGACGAGCCCGCCGCAGTACAGAGTCGATCCCTTCTGGCCAAAGCCGCTCCCCAATGACTGGCTCATATCAGAGATAGCCGGCCTGGAGGTCGACTCGCGTGATCACGTATGGGTCTTTCAGCGACCGGGGAGGTTGAGCGAGGAGGAGCTGGGCGCAGCGCAGGATCCGCCCATCTCGATCTGTTGCAAGCCGGCTCCCTGGATCCTCGAGTTCGATGCGGAAGGCAATCTCGTTCAGTCTTGGGGTGGTCCCGGGTCCGGCTACGACTGGCCTGCCGTCGAGCACGGACTCTTCGTCGACCATAAGGGTAACGTCTGGATAGGCGGGGAAGGCGGGGAGGACCATCAAGTGCTGAAATTCAGCTCCGATGGCACGTTCCTTCTCCAGATCGGACAGGCTGGAAAGACCGGCGGAAACAACCACAAGGAATTTCTGGGAAATCCGACCGACATGGAGGTCGATCCTCAGACGAACGAAGTCTACGTTGCCGACGGCTACCTGAACAGGCGGGTGATCGTGTTCGACGCGGAAACGGGGGAGTACAAGCGCCACTGGGGAGCTTACGGCAACGAGCCGGAGGATTTCGAGCCCGGCATCTACTACGACGGGGGGAAGTACATGAAGACCGGACCGGACGGAGAGCCGATCGATGCCGGTCTCTTTCCGCCCATAGCGCCAGGGCGACGTGCCCCAGGCTCCGAGACCACCTACAATCCCAACGACCCCCCTTCACAGCAGTTCAACATCGTGCATGCGCTTCGCATCACGAACGACGGGCTCGTCTACGTGGCCGATCGCACCAACAACCGTATTCAGGTCTTCCAGAGAGACGGCACCTTCGTGAAGGAAGTCATCATCGCCAACAAGACGAGGTCGGACGGATCGACGTGGGATGTGGATGTTTCACCGGACGAGAAGCAGACGTTTCTCTATGTCGCCGATGGAATCAACCAGCAGGTCTGGATCCTGCGACGGGAAGACCTGGAGATTGTCGGTTCCTTCGGCCGCCGCGGCCATGGCGCGGGCGAATTCCACTGGCTGCACCGGTTGGCTGTAGACTCCCAGGGCAACATCTACACCGGCGAGGTGAGCCGAGGGCGGCGCCTCCAGAAGTGGATTCTGGAAGACGAAGCGGCGACCGAGTAGATCGCCAGAGCGGGTTGTCCCTTCCATTTATTCGTCCGCGCGTGTCGCACTTGATTCTTCTCACACTCCGGCGTCAGCATCGCGGAATGATTTGGTCGATTCTTCGCTCGCTCATCTCTGCATTCAGAACGCGCCGCTCGCTGGCTCTAGAGAATCTCGCCGTACGACAGTAGCTCGTCGTCCTCCATCGTTATGCAAAATGTCGACTGCTATCATTCTTGCCGGACCCATTTGTCGCTTGAGAAGGACGCGCCGGAGCCCCGTCTGGTCGAATCGCCGGGGATGGGGACAGTGACTGCCATTCCCATAGTCCGTAGCCTCCATCATTATTACACTCGCCTCGCTGCTTGAGTTCGCGTAGGGAACGGGTCCGTTTACGGACGACGCGTGCTTCGTCGGACGTCGTGTCCAAGTCAGCCATCGAGGTGCTGCCGACGAGCGACCGATACCATTGTCGCTCCACGTCGTGCGCCAAGCAGTTCGAAAATCGAGCGATCCAGTTTATGGTAGGGACACCCTCGACAAAACAACTCTTCGTCGACGATGGGCCAATTTGATCCGCCGTGTGTTCCAAACCGACCCCCTGATTTGCAACAACTGCGGCGGGAAAATGCGCATCGTCTCTTTCATCGCCGAACAAAACGTCATAAGTCTATCTTAGGGATAATCCTCAAACATACCGCGTTCTTTGAGGGCAGTGTCTCGGGCATTTGAACCACGAGGCCGTCTTTTTCCTGTGAAAATTCTAGGTCATCTTCTATACCCAACATGCTTACTGATTGAATGGTATGGTATTTCAGTTTATTGAACTCCTTGATCTTAACTTCGCCCTTTGGCTCACCGCAAATAAAAGCAAATACAGTGTCACCCTTCGCGGTAAAGCGGAAATCGTTGGCTGTCAGTTCCTCCGTACTGCGGTGATGGCCGACCTGAACCAATGCGGGCCCTTCACCAAAAACAACATAGGGACGTGTACTGTAAATCCCTTCACCATTTACTTTAAGCCACTGCCCCATCCCTTTAAGTAACTCAGTAGACTCCTGGTCAAGGGTACCATCGGCACGCAACGGGATATTCATCAGAAGGTTGCCGTTTTTGCTCACGATGTCAATTAACTCGTCAATAAAAATCTTCAAGCTGATATATTCCTGGCCTTTTTTCCAGGGCCAATCACCAATAGAGTTACCGGTTTGCCATGGCTCACGGCCAATGTCTATCATGCGCCCGCCTTCAAGATTTTCAACGGAGATTCCGAAGCGGAAATCTCCATGATAAAGATCAGAAAAACTTAAGTTCTTAAGCTGCAATACAGCCTCCATGCTCCCGTTGTGCCATTGGGTATTTTGGTTGTAATACCAGGCAAAAAGATTCCTGCCTTGTTCGCCAAACGGTATGCCCCCGTCCATGTAAAACAGGTCGGGCTTGTGTTGCTGCATAAGATCCATGATGCGGTTGCGATATTCATCGGCCCACTGTTTGGGTGGATTGATAGCGTAAGCCACATTGTCATCTTCAACACCATAGGTATCGTGGTAAATGAATTGGCTGGCGGGGTCGGCCCCATCATAGGGGACACCTTTGTATGGGCCCGAGGTGTCGGCTCCGTGTGAGACCTGAAACCAGTTCCAGCTCCGTGCTAAATGAGTGGTTACGCCCCAGCGCAAACCGGCTTTGCGGACTGCTGTTTCCCACATACCAACGATGTTCTTATGAGGACCGTAGTTCACACTGTTCCATTTCTGGTACTTCGAGTCCCACAAATCGAAATTGTCGTGGTGTGCGGCTAATGACACAATGTATTTTGCTCCGGCCTCTTCAAAGAGGGCTACCAGGCTGTCGGGATGAAACTTATCGGTCTTCCAAAGCTCTATGACATCCTTATATCCGAATTTGGACGGGTGCCCGTAATTCTCCAGATGGTATTTGTACTGCCTGCTTCCCTGGATATACATATTGCGGGCATACCAATCGCCGGTTTCAGGCACTACGTAACCACTCCATTGTGACTGAATCCCGAATTTCGCATCGCGGAACCACTCTGGACTCTTGTATTGTTCCAGAGATTCCCAGGATGAATTAAAAACAACAGGTACCCTCTTCGTATCTGTCTTTCTGCACGAGAGCAATAATAGTGACGCGACGGATACACAAGAGACCAATATTTTATGTGTTTTCATATTTCATACTTCCTATGTTAACCACGATAATTTAGTATACTTTTTATAAATAATGCCTTCGGTAATATTTCGTTTCGCTCTTGTTTTGTGCCAGATATATTTCTTTTGGATAATCAGAAAACAATTCTACCTCTGTCTTATGTTGCCATCGGCCCGGCGGGCCGCTGCTTGATAGAATGCTTGGGTTACGTCGCCGGGCCGCAGCTCAGCGGTGACCTTATATAGGCGAATGCTATTGAGCTACTCTCCGCGCACTCGGGCTCAGGTTCATGACGTTACGCTTCTGCCGCAGCCAGATTTAGCGAAATGCGAGGGCGGTCGTGAACGAATCGAGATCACGCTCAGATATCTCTTACGTCAAGATCAGAAGTTCATCAAAACAATCGACAAGGAACTGCGGCAGTTTCATCCTTGGGCCGCCGAGGCCCTAGAAGATGCCGCGGATATGTTCCCTATGTTCCTAGCAATCTCGAATAAATCAGAAAAGAAGTTCGAAGATCAAGTAATCCTCGACGGCGGGCAAGTGAACTAGCGATTCCCTTCAACGAATATCCGGGCCAGGTGCACCATCTCGCGGAGGCGGCTGGTCACCAAACGCGAACGAATAGACCTTTGCGTCTCCCGTGATCTCAAAACGAATCCGCGTTTCATGTCCCGCGCACCTGGCGTAGTTGTAGTCGTTCATCCAGGTGAGACCGGAATCCACCCCGCTAGCCGTCATGGGTTCGCTCTCAGCGATCACAGCACCTTTGGCATCAAGCAACGTCACCTTGACGCTGCCGCCCGCCTCGATGTCGGCCGTGACTTCAAGGTTGCTGCCCCGGCAGATCACCGGGACCGTATTGACCTCCGCGGGTGCGTCAGAAGCTGGCTCATAGCCCGCCCAGTGATCGGGTTTGATGGTGGCCAGGCCCAAGAACCCTTTTCGCCAATCGAAAAAGTACCAATCGCCAGCGCCGTAATAGATGCGCACCTCGTCCTCCAGAAACACCGGCGCCGACGCGAATATCACCCCGAAGTCATGGGCCATTTTTCCGAATTCGGGGGGAGTGGGACCGCTCGTGCCGTTTGGAATGAAGGGGGTGCCCGGCTCGATCCGGTGCCAGGTTGTGCCGTCCGGGCTCCAGGTTAACTCAACATGCTGCGTGACATTATCCATCACCGGCTGATCTGGCGTGGCTCCCTCTGGGAAATGCATGGATCCCAAAAGCCCAATGTAGATGCCCCCGGTCGGGAACACGATCATGTCATGAGCCTGCTCCAACGGGTCCTCGCTCGCAGCAAAGACCTCGGTGTGCTTCGTCCAGGTCAAGAAATCTTTCGACTCGGTGAACGATACCACGCGTCCCTGCGGTCCCTTCTTGCGCGTGTAGCCCATGTACCTCCGCGTTCGTTCATCCCAAAAAGCGTTGTTGTGCGTGTCACCTAAGGACTCAATGGTGGCTGCGTTTACCCAGTCTGACCAGTTCACACCATCGGGAGAGTAAGCAATGGTCATGTCCTTGCTGCCGCGGAAGTCAAAGCTTGAGAAGAACGCCTTGTAGCGCTTCTTAGGGTCTGCATCATGGGGATCGACGAAAATGCCCACACCGTGAGGTTCATGCATCACAAAGTTGTTGGCAGTGTTGCCTTCAAACTCGAGCAGATTCAGATCAGGTTTTTCCCAAACCAGGCCGTCTGCGCTGGTGGCGTACAGCAGTGAGATCACCCGATCATTGGGCCTCTTCCTCATGTAGTCGGTGTCCGTAGGGTTTCGCTCTGCCTCCGGCGTCGACGTCGTCCGCATATCTACGGTGAAGGGGTTGTACCAACACTTGTAAACACCTTGGTCAAACACGACGGTCGCGTAAACGTTGTCGAACCGAACCTCCCACGGCTTGTCCTCCCCAAACAGTGGCTCCGGATGTTTGTCGATTTCTCCGACTGTCAGCTTCGCCCCCGTCTCGGACTCCACAAACCCGAGGAGCATGTACCGTTCATAATCAGGCGTTTGCGCGAAGGCGCTCTCGATAGTGAACGCGCCTACGAGCAGGGCCAAACAGGCGCGTCGAACGATGGTATGCATGTTCACTAGTACCCCCTTCTTGCGCTCGCTTGGCCAACGCTTGGGCGACCTCAAGCATCTGCCTTAACGGGCGTTCCTCAAGGAATTTCACACAGGCAGGCTAGCACATCCCTTCGTTTCTGGTTCGCCACTTGATCCCAAGACCGATTCGGCAGAAATTACCCTGTCCCTTCTATAAACTGGATCGCTCGATTTTCGAACTGCTTGGCGCACGTCGTGGAGCGACAATGGTATCGGTCGCCCGTCGGCAGCACCTCGATGGCTGACTCGGACACGACGTCCGACGAAGGACGCGTCGTCCGTAAGCGGACCCGTTCCCTACGCGAACTCAAGCAGCGAGGCGAGTGTAATAGGGACGCCCCGGAGCCGTCGACGTTGCTGTTGCTAGGTCTTGGTCTGATGGGTGTCGCCCGCGCGCGACGACGCCGGGGCTGACGCTGACACACAAACTCCAAACTCCACCGTGAACGCGCGGGCGTCGCGGGAACGTCGTCAACGGGCTTCGTTCTTTGGGGAGCCAGATAGGCGTTTCTTGATCTCCTGAAATGAGTCTAGGCTGGCTGCCTAGCAGAGTTAGAAAAACGACGGCTCACCTTGCGCGAGCCCACCATCCCCCAATGGGGGCCATAAGCATCAGCCGGGTAAACCTGAAAGCTTCCGGAGCGCGGGTGCTTCTAGTCGTGGACGAGTAAAGACGATGGGCAGCGTTTTCTTTGGGTCCTGAACCCAACGTGCCCCTAGAGGTTAAGTTCGACATTGTGGGATGGTGGTGGGATCACGCGATCCGGAACGTGTCAACGACTTTGAGACACCCGCAGGCTGCATTTAGTGAGCCTCGATCAGTGAAGGACGGGGCGTGAGCGCGGTGCGGTCGCGATTGGGTTCCGACGCGATCGCGTCCGGATAGCTTGAATCCGGGGGTAGCTCAGGTATTGGGCGCCCCGAGAAAGTGGCTCCTAGGGCCTCCTGTGGCGTCGTTTTCTCGGGCGGCGGGTTGATCCAGACCTGACGAGGCAAAACCGGAGGTTGAGGTGTTCCGTGCACGAAGCGCTCGGGGTGAGCCCGATGAGCTTCGAGAAGGACCTGGCGCCGGGCGGCGTTGAGCTCGTCGGCGCGACCGTAGTGAACGGCGGCCGGCGTCATGAGCCCCAGTCCCGAGTGCCGGTGCGCGTTGTTGTAGTAGTCGAAGAAACCGCCGCAGAACAGGCGGCCGTCTTCCAGACAGCCAAAGCGGCTTGGGAATTCAGGGCAATACTTCATCGTCTTGAACTGGGACTCGGAGTAGGGATTATCGTTCGAGACGTACGGCCGCGAGTGCGTCTTGGTTATGCCGAGGTCGGCCAGGAGCAAGGCGACGGACTTGCTTCGCATCGAGCTGCCGCGGTCTGCGTGGATGGTGAGCTGGTCGGCTTCGATGTTCTGCTTGAGGCAGCTCTCGCTGATGAGACGACGGGCGAGCTCGGCGCTTTCTCGCCGAGCCAACATCCACCCGGTCACGTACCGGGAGAAGATGTCGAGAATCACGTAGAGGTAAAAGTAGGTCCACTTGACCGGGCCGCGCAGCTTCGTGTAGGGGTCGGACCGGAGCGCCGTGCAGACGTTACCGCCCGCCGGTTTCTCCGGCCCGCCCTCCGAACCGGACGTGCGACTCTCACCGCATCCGGCTCTCCACGCTTTCATGCAATGTCGCCCGCCCATGGTGTCGGGATCATCGCGCCCCGATAGCGGTATCGCTCGACAGCGATCTTGCGGGGGCGAAACATCTCGATGCCGGCATCGTGGATCTCCCAGCCTGGGAGGTGCCGGCGCACCAAGGTGTGCATGTTCAGCCTGACGTGGCGTTTTCGAAGCCAGACGACGATCCGCCAGAAGGCGTAGTGGTCGACATAGCTGAAAGTTCGTGACGAGACGCCGTGCCGAAAGTAAGTGCACCAACCTCGCAACACCGGATTGAGCCGGCGTAGCAGGTCCGCGAGCGTTCGATGACGCCCCCGGCGAGTGAGCGCCCTAACCTTCCCGATGAGCGAGGCAAGTGCCTTCTTCGACGGGTAGGTATAGATCGCCTTCTTGCCAGTACGACCTCTCCAGCTGCGACGTTGAATATGCCAGCCGAGGAAGTCGAAACCCTCGTCTATGTGGCAGACCCTCGTCTTCTCGTCCGACAGGCGCAGACCCATCGGCTCGAGCACCGTGGCCACTTCGCCCCATAGCGCTTCCGCATGGTCGCGCGTGCCGTGAACCATGACCACGAAGTCGTCCGCATAGCGGACGAGACGCATCACCGGTTCGCCGGCGCGACGACGCTTGGCGCGTGTCCAGTACGGACCGAGTGCCTCCCACTTTGCGGTGAAGTACTCGTCGAGAATGGACAAAGCGATGTTAGCCAACAGTGGCGAGAGAATGCCTCCTTGAGGGGTGCCGGTGATCGTCTCTCGGCTAACTCCCTCCTCTGAGAGGAGGCCAGCTCTGAGAGACGCCTTGACGAGCGCCAAGATACGCTTGTCCCCGATCCGACGTCGCACCCGACCCATTAAGGCCGTGTGGTCGATCTCGTCGAAGCACGCCTTGATATCCGCCTCGAAGACCCAGTGGTAGTTCCGACTGGGCGAGCCGAGGTAGTGGATTTCGGCGAGCGCATCTTGAGCACGGCGCCTCGGGCGGAAACCGTATGAGCACGGCTTGAAGTCCGCCTCAAAGATCGGTTCGAGCACCAGCTTGAGCGAGGCCTGCACAACACGGTCCGCGGTCGTCGGGATGCCCAGTCGTCGGATCTTACCCGACGCCTTGGGAATCGCCTTCTCCCGCACGCGCTTTGGAATGAATCGGCGCGCTTTGAGCTCGGCTCGCAGCTTCGCCAACAGTTCCGCGGCGCGGGGGCCGATAGAGCGAGGTGTCACTCCATCGACGCCGGCCGTGCGTGCACCCTTGTTTCCCCGCACCCGACGCCACGCCACGACGAGAAACGCCGGATCGTGTACGAGGTTGAACAAGTCATCGAAGCGACGGCCAGAATCGGCCTTCGCCCGGTTGTGCAGCTTCGTCTGCATCACGAGTACCCGTGTCTCTGCCTCGGCGAGGCTGGGCCACGGTACGCCGGTATTCACCGGCGATCTCCTCGGTCCGCATGGATGCTGCGAGAGCGCTGAACCCCTTCGCCATGTGGCCGGCTTTCCCGACCTCGGACTACTACGGGTTCTCCGCCCCACCCCGCCAGCATCAGTCGGCAACGGACCTTCCCGCCGACCAGCTCGTCGCTGATCCTGGACGAGCAGCTCGAGAAACTCGAGATAGTCGAGCCCGGCGCTTCTCGCCTGCTCGAGTCGTACGGCAAGCGCCTCGACGATTCCGGACAAGCGTAGATGACGTAGTTGGGCGTCGAGCTGAGGGTTCATGGCCAATCCTCCAATCGATAAGAATCCATAGAACGGATGTCAGGGTGTTCGGATAGAAGCGGGAGCTGAGTGGGCAGGACCGTATCGCCGCGCACGACGAGGCGTTTGAAGTCCTGGTAGCGGAAGAACTCGTGTTCGAGAGCTTTGTCGGCAGCCCACAAGACGCTCTCTCGCGGGTGTTTGCGCGTGAGACTCAAAACGCCCTGGATGAGGCGCAGGGCTCTCACGCCCCGTACTTCGTACGCCTTGTCGGCCCACGCTCGCAGCGCTGCACCGACCCGCTCGCACCGGCCCAGGAGCTTGACCGCGAAAGCTCGCTGGCTCGAGGTGACGGCTTTTTGTCCGGGCTCCGGCGCGTAGTGGCCGGGAGCCACTCGAAGGTGTGAGGCGGCGAGCGCGTCGTCGTGATAGACGCGTACGAGATTGTCGTCCCAGCGTACCTGCACGCGTTGACCCAACAGCCGAGGAGAGACGGGATAGAAGGCGCCCGCAACCTCTACGTGAGCGTCGGGATGAACGCTCCGCGTGCCGCTGTCGAACATCGCGAAGCGCTGTTGAGCGACCGGCTTGAGTGCGGCTTTGTCGGTGTCGAGAAAATGCGTCCAGACTTGCTTGCGCGTCGTGCCGTGGATCCGCAGTCGTGCGATGGTGCGATTCCAGCGTTTCAGATACTCGTTGAGCTCGCGAAGAGAATCGAATCGCTTGCCCTTGAGAGCGTTGTCCTTCACATAGCCGCCGCTTCGCTCCTGCTTGCCGTTCTCTTGAGGGTTCCGCGGCTTCGTCGGCAGCGGCGTGAAACCCCAGTGCTCGGCGAAGGCCGCATAGATCGGGTTCACGTCGGGGTCGTACAGGCACGCCCGTACTACAGCCGCCTTCAGGTTGTCATGCCGTACAACCAAGGGAACACCATCGAAGTCTTCGAACGCGTGCTCATGCAGACGCAAGAACGTTTCGAGCTTCTGATCCCAAACCGCTTCTTCGTAGCCGTGGCGTGAGCAGCCGAGCGTCATTCGAAACACCCAAGGCCTCTTCCATTGGCCGGTGAGAGAATCAAACGTCGCCACCCCGCGGAAGAAATCCACCTGGGCTTCTTCGCCCGGCGCCGAGTGAAGCACCGTCACCACCCGGCGCTGAACCTTCAGCTTCCGAACGTAGCGCTTGACCGACTCGTAGGCGTGGCCGTAGCCGAACTCTTCGACCAGGTCTTGCCAGACCCGCTTCGCGCTCAGACCCGCTTCGACCTTCTCCACGATCTCGTCGTGGAACACCGCCGACGACGAGCTCTGGCGCGGCCTCGAGCCGGGGGTCACTTTGGCCGCTTTTGCCGACCCCGAATCTCGTAAGTCGTTGATTCCCGGTTCCGAGACCTCTTCCGAGCCGGGGAACACTTTGGCCGCTTTTGAACGACGCAGCTTGTCGTAGCGTGACACCGTCTCGCGACGCACACCCGTCTCGGACTCGATCCGGCGGTAGCTCCAGCCGAGCTCCAACAGCGCTATAACTTGTTGTCTCTTATTCACTTTCAGGTAGTTTCCCAAGGCTTTCCTATGCTCCTTTCGGAGCATAGGATGCCTTGTCTGCGCTTCCCGAAGTGGCCGGGTTTGAGGTGTTCCTGCGTGGCCGGTTTTAGGTGTTCCCTAACACCCCGAGAGCCCTATCGACCGTCGCACGGGATACGAGATACAGACTACTCGCGCGCCAGCGGGATATCCCCTTCACAAGCTCGGCAAGTGCGACCGGCTGTAGCTCGGCCCGCTCGACACCTAAATAGTCGAGAATACCGTCTATGTCGATACCGGTGCGCGCCATCGCTTCCGCGATACCTAGGTTGCGCTTGGACAGTCGACCGCCTACTGCCGGCTTGGGTTGTGGGAGGCGCTCGTAGGTCGAGCTCTTGAATCTCTGGCTCTCCTTTGACGGGGCGATATGAGCTAGGACGTCAGCGGGTGTGTACCAGCACCGCCCCCTCTTGTCCTTCGTGAACGGTAGGCTCGTACCCTTCACCCGCATACGTGAGAGTGACTTCACATGTACGCCCACGAGCCGGGCGACGTCAGCGCTCGACAGTAGCTCGTCAGTTGACGTCGGCGTGCGTCGTTTTCTCGTCATATGCTCTACCGTCTACGACCCTCTTTTAGGCAGGAGAAAAGGAACGGGGCTCGGCTTATAGGCATGCGGGTACCCTTTTTGAACTCAAAGGGTATATGGGGGTTAGCGGCGGCGGCGGTAGTCGTTACGTCTCCTGTCAATGTACAACGCTCTGAAGAAATCAACGAGTTGTGAGAATTAGGTGACGGCAGCCGAGGGTGATAGGGGGCAATTAGGGGACGGAATCTCTTGTTTATCTGGTCCCTGGTGATCTAACGCGCGAGTAGATTGCATCGTTTCGATACTACTCATAGACAAGTAGTCCTGAGCGGGGGTCGAATCTCAGTCGGGAAAGCCCTTCGATCAAATCGCAGAATGTTTTTGCTCAATGTCGTTACCCCGATATCAACGATTATTGGTCTGGCAGACCGACGTGAATAGTACATATTTCAGAAGATCCTAATGAGATTCGTTCACCATTATCACTTGCCGCCTCATGCTTGTCGCCCGGTCATTGTAATCGGCAAGATCGTTGTCAATGAGGCTCTCGAGACCTTCCAACTCCTGGTCAATCGCCGATACCAATTGGTCGCGAACCTTAATAGCCGACTCGGTTGGGGGGTGATCGCTCATCGCCACCAATCCGATTAATCCTGCAAGTTTGTCATTGAGCCGACTGCGCAAAAATCTGTCTAGCTGATCCGTGCGAAATTCCATCTTTGTTTGATACAAACTCTCTTCGAATTGCGTTAGCAGTTCCAGCATAGCCTTACCCGCTGAGGTCAGCTCAGCATAAGCTGAATCGTGTGATGTACGATCTGTGGCCGCGGCAAGTTGGGACTTCAAACTTCGAATTTGGCCTAAGGCTTTGTGTGCCTGCGTCAACTTATGATTTAGAAGCAACAAAAAATCAAATTGTGCCTGGTAGTCCGCTGGTGAGTTGGTCGAACGAGGATCTGCGCGAATTGTCAATGGCACTTGCTGCTCCCATTCACCGACCGTAAGCCTAGCTACATACTGGCCCGGTGCAGCCGTGGGTCCGGCGAGGGCAGAGCTGTGGAACAAGATCATATCCTTAAGCGATTCAGCGCTTGGCCATCGCATGTCCCACACAACCGTATTCAGGCCTTTCTCAGCACTCAACAATCGGTCATCATCACTGAGTGGTCGAGACTCCGTCGAGCCGGCAATACCACTGACCTTGCGTGTGAATGTGCGAATAACCTCACCATCCTCGCGCTCAATTCTCAACTGCAATAGGCTCTCGGGTGGTAGTGTTTCGCGCAGCCAGTAGCGCAGAACTACACCAGCGGGCGGATTCTGTCCCATGTTTTTGGGCGAATCTTCTGACCCGGTGAGTACGCGGTATGTTGGCATCGGATTGAACAGCCGAGCATCGGCGGAAAATACATCTCCATTAAGCTGTCGCAAAAACGTAAGATCATCTAAGATCCAGTATCCTCTGCCTTGTGTTGCTGCCACAAGATTTCCGTCCTTGATGGCCAGGTCGGTGATAGGTGAGATGGGAAGATTAAGTTGTAGAGCACGCCAGTTTTCGCCGTCGTCATAGGAGATATAGAGGCCACTCTCCGTACCGGCGAAAAGAAGGCCCTGCCTCACAGGGTCGGCGCGGATCACCCGAGTAAAATGGTTGTCAGGAATGCCGTCAACTATTTTCCTCCAACTTTTCCCATAGTTATGGGTGACATACAGGTAAGGCCGAAGATCATCCACTTCATACGCTGTCGCCGCAACGTATAGCCCGTCCGCCTCAAAAGGGTGCGCGTCAATTGAGTTGATCTGAACTTCCTGCGGCAGTCCCTTGGGCGTCACATCAGTCCAGTTGGCACCATCATCGAGGGTCAAGTGCACCAACCCATCATCGGAACCTGTCCAGATGACGCCGGGCTCCGTCCGCGATTCAGCGAGGGCGAGAATGGTGGCGGCAAGTCGCTCACCAGATGCGTAAACATTCCTGCCCCAGCTGTCCTTGCGAACCGGATTTCGCGTGAGATCAGGACTAATCGTGGTCCAGGTCTGACCTTCGTCGCTTGTCCTGAACAAGACATTGGCCGCCGCATAGAGCACATTTGGACTATGGTTCGAGAACACCAGTGGAAAGTTCCAGTTAAATCGGTATTTGAGCTCCTCTCCGAGCCACCCGTAGGGGAGGTCGGGCCAAATGTGGATTGAGCGCACGTCGCCTGTGCGATGATCCATTCGTTCTAGGTTCCCGGCGAAATTTCCGCCAAATACAATATCCGGATCATCCGGCTTGGCCACGACAGTACCGCTTTCTCCGCCGGCAGTCGGTTCCCAGTCTCGCACGCCAATAGCAGAGCCTGTTGCCGATCTTGAGCGGATCCGCAAAGAGGTATTGTCCTGTTGACCACCAAGGAGCCGATACGGAAACGCGTTGTCTGTTGACACGCGATACATTTGAGCGGTCGGCTGATTGTCTTGGGTCGACCATGTTTGTCCGCCGTCGAAACTGATATTCACCCCGCCATCGTTGGCTTCGATCATACGGTCCGGGTCATTCGGGTCAATCCACAAATCGTGCTCGTCGCCGTGGGGAGTATCAATTACCGAGAAATTCTTTCCTCCATCTGTTGATCTGTAGAACCGAGTATTTAATACATAGACAGCATCCGGGTTTTTCGGATCAACGTAGATTCGATAGTAGTAGGATGGTCGGTTGCGCAATCGTCGCTCTTGATTGACGCTTTCCCATGTCTCCCCGGCATCGTCGGAACGAAACACGCCGCCCGATTCAGCTTCGATGATTGCGTAAAGCCGGTCCGGGTTTCTTGGTGACACGGCGATGCCAGAAATGCCAAGGGGTGGCTCGGGCATCCCATCATGGCTGGACAGTAACTGCCAGCTATTTCCGCCGTCGGTCGTCTTCCACAGGCCCGAACCTTCGCCACCAGAATCGATGGTATAGGACGTTCTTCGAACTCTCCAGGTGCTGGCATATAGTACCCGTGGGTTGGTGGGATCCATCACAAGGTCGACCGCGCCAGCGCTGTCATTCACGTACAGCACTTTCTCCCAGCTGGCTCCGCCGTCGATTGACCGGAACACGCCGCGTTGTTCATTCGGGCCATGCAAGTGTCCCAATGCGGCGACGTACACGATATCTGGATCACCCGGGTGAATCCGAATCCTCGGGATATGATGGCTGTCCTCCAAGCCAACGTGACTCCAGGTACGACCGGCATCGGTGGACTTCCATATCCCGTTTCCACTGGAAGTGTTGCCGCGGACAGTTTTTTCACCAGTACCGACGTAGATGACATTCGGATCCCAGGCAGATACGGCGACGGAACCTATGGAACCCCCAAAGTACCCGTCTGAAATGTTCTCCCAACTCGCACCACGATTGACGGATTTCCACACACCGCCACCAGTGGCTCCGAAGTAATAGACATCGCGATTTTGTGGAATACCTTCGACGGCTGCGGAACGACCGCCACGGTAGGGGCCAACTTCGCGCCACTTGAGACCATCGATGTCCGCTTCTGTCCAATCGGCGAATCCCGATTGAACTGCTGAGCAGAGAATAGCGCCGATCAGTAACGCCGATTTTGGATTCATATGTAAGCTCACTGCTGTCCCAACGTTTGAGTTAAATGTGTCTGTAGCCGATTGTTATTCGAAATGAACTCATTTATGCTTGTCACCGACTTGAATTTACCTGCCGCTAACTGCCGCCCTCGAAGATTCTTTGGCCTGCCGAGGATCGTAGCGCATGTTCACAGACAGTCTCATTTTCTCTCAAGTGTGGAGCATTTGCCGATCCACATCTTTCGACGATGTGTCCAACGTTCGACACGCTCGACGAAACCGACGACTCTGGAAGATGACGCCATTGTCGGAGCGAACGACCGGTGTCTCACCCTCTCTGGACAGCCTCCTCCGATTTCTCCGACGACATTCTCAACCCGTCCCTCGACATTACTCGTCACGCCGTGGAATCAAGAACTTACGAGCAGGTCAGCGGAAGGACCCCATGGCGGCGCCGGACAAGCTCGTATAGTACGGCTAAGCGGGGGATTGATTCAATTCAGTCCGCGGGTGAAGCCTAGCCCTGCAAGCCCAAGGCCCATCAGCGCGAGCGTGGTGGGTGCGGGGACCGGGCGCCACAATGGACAATAAGGTGCTTTCTAGCATTAGCTTAGAAGCTGTAAGCTGCGCCCTTATCAGCAGGTCGGCGGTTGAAGTCCTCTCGCGGACTCGAATCGTTCGAGACCGGGCAAAGAAGTAGTCCTGCCACCAGCCGTCTCCAAAACGTCTCCAAAACTGGGGAGGATTCCAGAGGACTCAGGAGGACTGGAGAGGACTATTAATAATGGTGAAGCCGTCGGGGGCCGAGCACTTAATGACGAGAGTAGCGCGCCATCAATCAACTACCACCCGCATAGCGGGTGGTTTGATGAAGGCCCCTCGAAGGGGCCTCCATCGTGCGGAAGGGGGCTAAAGCCCCCTGAGGTTTAGCTGCTCTTGACGTTTTTCCTCCGCCTCCTGGTTTCGGATGTACTCCCGGATGACTGCCTCGTCGAGACCCACCGTGCTGACACAGTACCCACGTGCCCAAAAATGAAATCCCGTGAAGTTCCTCTTCCTCTCCAAGTACTCCCGGTGGATTCGTATCGCAGACTTGCCTTTCAGGAACCCTATCGTGTTCGCCACGCTGTACTTCGGGGGAATACTCAGACACAGGTGAACGTGGTCCGACATCGCGTGCCCCTCCACCAATTCGATTCTCGCCTGTTCGCAAAGTTCCCTCAGGATTTTCCCGACCCCTTTTCTCAAACTCCCGAATATCGCCTTCTTTCGATACTTGGGGCTGAACACAACGTGGTATCTGCAGTACCATTTCACGTGCGACTGGCTCTGCCATTCTCGCATGTCGATCTCCTTTCTTTTGAACTTCCCGGTTCATTGAAAGGAGATCGTCTACCACACGCCGGAACGGCAGAGCCTATTCGAGTCACACCGCCGGAGGCGGTGGCTTACCCGTTGGAGTTAGTTAAGAAAACGGGCTCGCCGTTTCCCCCCTTCGGCACCATAATCGCGCTTACCCAATGGTACCAATAACTTACGCGCCGAATAATTCGCAGTTGCTAACGACGGGCACCTCGACCCGTTCGCCGTCCGGCTCCTCCTCGGCCTCATTGCCGTACGACTCCCGGCGGTCCAACAGCGTGTGCGCGTCCACCCTCGTCCCGCGGAGCTCCCAGCCCTCGCCGAGCACCGTGTTGATGAACACCCGCAGGCTTTCGTTCCCCCGCGCCCGGGCGCTCAGCCACTGCTCGACGAGCCCGGACAACGTCACGCCCAACGTCGAGACCATTGCGGGAAGGTGGAACCCCACGAGGCCTGCTTCCTGGGCCTCCGCCGTCGGACGCCAGCCGCTGTCCGGACGGGCTCCCGCCTTCGCTATCATCCGGCGCCGCTCGGGCTCGTCCATCCGCGCGCCGCACCCGCCGTGCTCCTCGCTCGGGCACTCCAGCCGGGCCGTCTCCGGATTGTCGCCGTCGTATGTCACCCGAAAATGGTCGGGCTCGCGCCACGTGAGCCAGTCCTCGCGGCCGCAGTGCGGACACGCCACGTGGTACCGGCGACGGTCGCTCCTCGAGAACAGCGTGTCGATTCGGTCGCCCTTCAGCGCCGGTGTCGAGACGAACATAGAGAGCCCGTCGTGAAACGTCGTCGTGCGGTTGACCAGCAGGTCCCCCGGGTCACCCTCCTCGCGCACGACGTAAGGGAAGCGGGCGAAGTCGTCGGCGAACGCGAAACGCACCGAGCGGCGCGCGAACGTGTTGGGCGTGTTCGCTCCGCCGAGCGCGAGGTAGCCGCCGGGGAAGATCTTGAGCGAAAGCGTGCTCTCCGCTTCGTGGGACTTGCGCGGCTGGCGGCGGTCGCGCACCACGGCGCGCAACGCCGGCGTCGAGCGCAGCATGTCGGCGAGCCTTTCCTTGCTCCACTCCTCCGCCACCATCGCCGTCGGATGAACGAACAGCATCGGCGACGGGTCGTACTGGATGAAGTAGCCCAGAATGTTGTGAAGGGCCTCGCTGCCTCCCGACTGGGCAGCTTTCATCAAAGCCAGCTTCGTCACCCCGGGCTCGAGCACGGCGTCCATGATCCCCTTGAGATAAGGAGTGGTTTCGTTTCTCCACGCAGCGCCTCGCGCCGAGCTCGTCTCAGGCAGGCGGCGGTTCGCCTCCGCCCACTCGCTCACCGTCAACGGCGGCGGCGGCGCGGCCGCGCTCGACCACGCGTCGATCAGAATATCCCCGCCGTTCACACCGCCTCTTCGACATCGGGCACCGTCTCCCATTCACTGATTTCGGCGAGCAGCTCGCGCAGCATAGCGGCCACCGCCGTTTCGCTCCCTTTGGGAACGAGCCCCGACTGCACCATCCGCCGGGGCAGCGCACGGGTCTTCGCGGTCCACGCCTTCGTGTACGCCTGGCCCGCATGCACCACGTCTTCGCGGGGGAGAAGCTCGCCCTTCTGTACCTTGAGCTTCATTTCGTTGAGCTGCGTCTGTGTCTCGTAGAGGCGCGTCTGCGCCGCTTCCTTCGCGTTCTTGCCCTGCTGACTTCGCCACCACCCCAGGCACTCCACCGCGTCGTAGACGCTCCTGCGGCCCGCGCCGCCACGAGTGACGACCGGCATCCCCGCTCGAGTGTAGTCGGACACCGTGTCGGGATGGACGCCGAGCAGCTCCGCGAGCTGAAGACGGTCGACGTTTCGCCATTGCGGAATTGCGACAGTCTTCTTCCTAGTGTTCTTGTTTGAGTTCACCTTATTCGTGGTTGCTGGCTTCTTCTTCGCCGTAGGCCGCTTGCGGGTCGCAGCCTTCTTCTTGGATGCTGCTTTCTTTTTTGCCATAACGCCTAAAACAGTTTACCCATTCTTGGAATACTTGTTGCTGCCCCTATAGGGACACGTGCGAGGCGGAGGGGTTTTGCGCCTCGCTTACCCGCTGAGACCGTACACGCACAGGGGCCCTCGCTTCGTCTGGTCAGCCGCCCGCCGAAATCCCACACGTCTGTCGCGTGTGTGTGACGACCGAGAGGCGACATGGAGGAGCACGGACCGACCAGCAGTCGGACTCCTCAGGCGGTGGTCCCACTTGCTTTAACTACTCTACTCCCACTATAAAGGCAGCTTGTTATGCCACGTGCCCCGCTCGAGTTCGTATCGACGGGGCTGTATTTAGGAGCACGGACGACGAACTACCTTCCGACTATCCGTGGTCACCAGACGGCCTCACGTCACGCGCGCACACTAGATGCAACCCACGCCGTGAGCTTGCCATCCTTGAAAAGATTCAGCTAGACTCATCTCGATCCGGGTCAACAATTGAACAGTTTTTCCATATGAGCGCCTTATGACCAAGCTGTTAATCTAAAAAGCGGGTCGCAACTGTTCACTTCAATGAGACCGATATGGAGTTGATAGCTAAGGTTATCACCATGCCATTTATGGTTCAGGAATGACTCTTGACAGAGGAGGTGTCTTCTGATCCCGGTGTGCCTTAGCTTCAGGGTGAGCTGGCCCCGGTTCTGTGGATTGGATGCGGCGATGATGGTTCCATTATCTTTGGAACACTTCGACAGAGGTCGAACTTGTACCCATCAGACGATCCGTCCACACGCTTGTCGCTGCGGCGGCCAAGCTTTTATTTTAATGCGCAAGATTCTCGTCAATGTCAACGCGGACGAATGCCCATCGGTGTTTACGCGTCCGAGTGCAGGAGGTTTGATTCGATGATGTCTTTGATACTGCGCGGCCTTGACGTATGCGCACTCATTTTCGGTGTAGCGATGGCTCTTGTCGCACAGAACAATGAAATTGCCGAATTGCAACGCTTCGCCGAACAGGGCGATCCCCAGGCGCAATACGCCCTCGGCGTGATGTACTTAGAAGGCAGAGGTGTTCCCCAGGATGATTCTAAAGCCGTTGAATGGTTCCAACGTGACCAAGGTATCGCCGAGGCGCAATACAACCTCGGCTTGATGTACGGAAAAGGCAGAGGTGTTCCCCAGGATGATTCTAAAGCCGCTGAATGGTTCCAACGTGCCGCCGTTCAAGGTCACGTGGAGGCACAAGCCGTCCTCAGCTTGATGTACTTAGAAGGCAGAGGTGTTCCCCAGGATGATTCTAAAGCCGTTGAATGGTTCCAACGTGCCGCCGTTCAAGGTTTCACCGGGGCGCAATACGGCCTCGGCTTGATGTACCTACAAGGCAGAGGTGTTCCCCAGGATGATTCTAAAGCCGTTGAATGGTACCGGCGTGCTACCGACCAAGGTATCGCCGAGGCGCAATACAACCTCGGCTTGATATACGACACCGGCGAAGGAGTTCCTCAGGATTACTCTAAAGCCGTTGAATGGTACCGGCGTGCTGCCGAGCAAGGTCACGCCGGTGCGCAATCCAACCTCGGCGTAGTATACAAAAAAGGCAAGGGTGTTCCTCAGGATTACTCTAAAGCCGTTGAATGGTACCGGCGTGCTGCCGAGCAAGGTCACGCCGGTGCGCAATTCAACCTCGGCTTGATATACGACACCGGCGAAGGAGTTCCTCAGGATTACTCTAAAGCCGTTGAATGGTACCGGCGTGCTGCCGAGCAAGGTTACGCCGGTGCGCAATTCAACCTCGGTACGATGTACGAAAACGGCGAAGGAGTTCCTCAGGATTACTCTAAAGCCGTTGAATGGTACCGGCGTGCTGCCGAGCAAGGTCACGCCGGTGCGCAATCCAACCTCGGCGTAGTATACAAAAAAGGCAAGGGTGTTCCTCAGGATTACTCTAAAGCCGTTGAATGGTACCGGCGTGCTGCCGAGCAAGGTCACGCCGGTGCGCAATTCAACCTCGGCTTGATATACGACACCGGCGAAGGAGTTCCTCAGGATTACTCTAAAGCCGTTGAATGGTACCGGCGTGCTGCCGAGCAAGGTTACGCCAGTGCGCAATTCAACCTCGGTACGATGTACGAAAACGGCGAAGGAGTTCCTCAGGATTACTCTAAAGCCGTTGAATGGTACCGGCGTGCTGCCGAGCAAGGTTACGCCAGTGCGCAATTCAACCTCGGCTTGATATACGACACCGGCGAAGGAGTTCCTCAGGATTACTCTAAAGCCGTTGAATGGTACCGGCGTGCTGCCGAGCAAGGTTACGCCAGTGCGCAATTCAACCTCGGCTTGATATACAAAAACGGCAAAGGAGTTCCTCAGGATTACTCTAAAGCCGTTGAATGGTACCGGCGTGCCGCCGACCAAGGTGACGCCATGGCGCAATACAACCTAGGTAGGATGTACGCAACAGGCGAAGGAGTTCGGCAGGATGACTCTGAAGCCGTTGAATGGTACCGGCGTGCTGCCGAGCAAGGTTTGGCCGAGGCGCAAGTTATCTTAGGACGGATGTACGAAAACGGCAAAGGCGTTCTCCAAGATTTTGTTGCCGCACAGACTTTCTACAATCTCGCAGGCGCCACCAGCAGTTTTGACGCTGCGAGAGAAGCACGCGACGCACGCGACGCGCTTGCCGCGAAGATGACGGCGGAGCAGATTGCCGAGGCCCAGCGCCGAGCACGCGAGTGGAAGAAAAAAACTCGTCCTGATTAGCTATAGCAGCTTGGGCCGGTCAGATGGCCTCTCTCGTACATTTCGAGAAACACGTTGTGGCCGCACAGTCCGCTGACGATGACGCTATGGCGGATGCTCGTCGAGCCTTGCGGCATGAGCAGCCAGCCTCGATGCTCCGGATGCCAGTCGTAGAGCGTCTTCATTGCTCTACCGGCCTGCTGGGACCGGATTCCGCGTCTTTGCGCGGCGCGATCCCGAGGAGCTTTCCGTCTCGTTCCCGCTCTCTGTGCATCGGTTGCAGTGTGACCTCGACGCCCAGCTCGAAGCGATCTTTCAATCCGCCGTACCGGGCGCTCACTTTGCGGACGTAGTCCGTCGTCTCCGCTGCAACCCGGGGGCTACCCATGCGGTAGTAGCGAGCGTTCAACGGACCGCCGTTGTACTCGGCGAGTGCCATGTTCTGATCGTTGTGGGCCGTGAACAGAATGTCGAGATAGAGTGCCGCCAGCTCGGTGTTCTTGGCCGGGTCGTACAAGATCTCGTCCGAGTACTCCCAGCCAAGAGAGCGAGCGAGCAGTCGGCCCGTTGAAGGCCAGATCTGATAGAGCCCCTTGGCGTTGGCCGCGGACGTCGCGTGCAAGTCGTAGCCGCTCTCCACGATGCCGATGGCCAGAAACATCAACGGATCGACGGACGGGTATTTGTCCGACGCCCGCATGATGAGCGTTGCGTACTCGAACGCTTCGTTGAGGCTGACGCAATTGCCAACGAGAGGAAAGAGCCGGACCCGCCCCACTCCCCACGAGCCCGGCTCCTTGTCTCACGCCACACCAACACTCATATAGGACGAATTCTTGGCCGGGAAGCGTCCCTCTGCAGAGCGTTGCAATGGCAACTCACTTGGTGTTTTACTTACCAAGTCGTTGGCCTTTGGGCCCAGAGGATGGGGAATGAGGGGGTCGGGGGCGGAGGTAGGTGAGTCAACCCCGCGAGCGATTCGCTCGTGGGACTTTCGTAGGAGAGAAAAGGACAATGAGAAACAACAAAGGTTTCACGCTGATCGAGCTTCTGATCGTCGTGGCAATCATCGGCATCATCGCCGCCATCGCCATTCCGAGCTTGCTCCGGGCTCGCGTCTCCGCTAACGAGGCGCAGGCCATCGGTGACACCCGCACTGTCATTTCGGCCGAGCAGACCTATGCTTCGGCGAACTGTGGGTTCTTCGACGACCTCACGTTTCTGTCGGCGGCCGGCCCCATCGGCATCCCGGGCTATCCCGCTGCCGCTCCCGAGTTTCTCGGAACGGACATCGCGAGGGCTACGCCCTATACGAAGTCCGGTTACATCCGAAACTGGTCGGACGGTGGCGTTGGCCAGCCTGTCGGACTCGACGTGGCGCGCTGCTCCGGGACGAGCGTAACGAACTACTGTTACGAGTCGAACCCCGCGAGCGCTCTCACGGGTGTTCGCACCTTCAACGGTGCCGCCACCGGTGCGATCTATACGGACAACGCCGGTGGAGCGATCGGCTGCCCGGTCGCGCAGGGAACGCAGTTCCTCGAGTAGGTCACGGTTAGTTGGTGGGGGCGGCTTTGGCCGCCCGTCACTGAACTCGTTTCCCGTATCCTACGGACGACCGACTCGTGCAGCCGCAAGCGGCTTCCGCTACGATGCTTGCAATGAGCGGGTCTATTTCGCCGCATATGTTTCTGGTCTCCCTCTTGGCAGGCTGGCTGAACCGCGAACAGCAGAGAATCCTCGAGTACCTGCTGGAGGAAAATCGGATTCTCCGCGAGCAACTCCGCGGCCGTATCCGCTTGAGCGATGACCAGCGCCGGCGGCTCGCGGTCAAGGGCAAGGAGCTTGGCCGAGACCCCGCTCGCGGTCACGTTGCGCCGACGCAGGACATAGCCGCCGGGCGGCCCGTCTAACGCACGCCCTGACTCGGCCTCTCATCGTCTTCGGGTCCGGAGCGCGAGCGGGCGTCCGCCTGGCCCGGTCGCAGGGCATACCGTTGCCCACCCGAGCTTGGATGGGACCCACCAGAAGGGGGACCCTAGTCAGAAACCGCCTTGATTTTTCATGGTCCGGCTCCGCTGCTGCGGTCGTGGATGTCGCTGGGTTCTACAAGCCGAACGCGGCGCGCAATATCTCTATCGACAACATGGAGGTCCTGGCAGACGCGCTTGAGGTGAGCCTGGTAGAGCTGTTGACGTAAACGCTATTCCGGCGCGATCAACATATCTCATCGCCTGCGCCCCACACGGGCGAGCTCGATCCCTCTGTGCCAACATCCTTGAGACAATCCGCTCCTTGAAATTAGTGTCGAGGGCGGAGGAGGATCATAGATGAGTACGTTGATTGAGAGAATGACGTCGGCGGGGTCGGAAGGAGCCCGTAGGGCGACTGGAGATCTCGCCGACCGTGGTGCTGCGGCGGGGGTCCGCGATCCCGAAGTGAGTGAGAAAGCGAAGCGCCGACGTTTCAGCGCTGAATACAAGCTGCGGATCGTTCGCGAGGCGGACGCCTGCAAGGGTGACGGTGATGTGGCGGCGCTTCTACGTCGCGAGGGACTGTACTCGTCGCATCCATCGAGTTGGCGTCGGCAACGGGACGAGATCGCCAAGGCGGGATTGACGTCGAGAAAGCGAGGTCGGAAGGCGAAGGCAGAGGCTCCACGGGATCAAGGAGCTCGAGCGCGAGAACGCCCGACTCCAGCGCAGGCTGGCTCGGGTGGAAACGATGCTAGAGATCCAAAAAAAAGCCTCCGAGCTCCTGGGGATCCCCCTGAACCCGATCGACGACGACGAGAACGATTGATCGTGGCGGCCGAGGAGCTGGCGGGTCGGATTGGACAAACGGCGGAAGCTTGCGAGGCGCTGGGCGTGTCTCGTTCCACGTTGTATCGTCGACGCCGACCGGTGACGTCCAAGCCGAAGCGCCGTCCTCGGCCGCAGCGAGCCCTCGACACGACCGAGCGCGAGAGGGTCCTCAGTGCATTGCACTGCGAACGGTTCGTCGACAAGGCGCCGGCCCAGGTGTGGGCCACGCTTCTGGACGAGGGAATCTACCACTGTTCGATCCGCACGATGTACCGGATTCTGTCGGAGCACGGAGAGGTGCGTGAGCGCCGGAACCAGCTGCGGCATCCGAACTATCAGAAGCCGGAGCTCGTGGCGGAAGCGCCGAACCAGGTTTGGTCCTGGGACATAGAGCGCCACGAAGCGCTCACGAACCTTGCAGTGGTGAAAGGACACTGCCTCTGGCACGTCGCAGCGTGCCAGAAGAAGCTGAGAGCAGCCGGAGCCGGGGAACGCTGGTGACGGTGGCAAGCAGCTCTGACAACGACGGAATGGATCAGCACTGCCAGATGATTCAGGTCCGGCAAGCGAGACGGAAAGGCGTACGAGAGGAACCAGCGGTTGAACGCTCCTCAAGAGGAAACCACCAGCTCGAATCTGGCGGATCTGGGCTGGGGAGCAACGCGCACCCGCACGACACGTTGTCGCAAGGGAAACTCACTGGCTGGTTTATGTCGTCGGCCGGGGAGGCCACAGTGAAGAACTGCGGCGTAGCTGTGGCGAAGTTGCAGGGGTATAGCTAGGCGCCGACCCCGTCAAAGGGTTCGAGAGTGAACGTGGGAACCACCCCGACGGTCCCGTCCCGTCCAGGACGAGCTCGCCCGACGGGCAGACCGACTGTTCAAACGGCGACTCAAGCAGGCCACGATCACTCAGCTCAAAGAGCTCTCCGACTTCGACTGGACGTTCAATCCCAAGATCCCACGGGCCCGGCTCTCCGAGCTCGCCACTGGCCGATTCGTCGCCGAGCACACAAACGTGCTTCTCGTCGGGCCTCCCGGTGTCGGCAAGTCCCACGCCGCGGTCGCGGTCGCCGTCGGGGCGATCCGTTCCGGCTACCGCGTTCTCTTACGCTCTGTGTTCGATCTCGTTCAAGACTTTGCCGAAGCCGACGCCGTCGGCGAACGTCGCGAGCTCGTCAACAAACTCTCCCGCATCGACCTGCTCATCCTCGAAGACTTCGGCATGAAGAAGCTTCACGCCGCTGCCGCCGAAGACCTCCTCGAAGTCTTCGTCCGCCGTCACGAAACCGCGTCTACGCTCATCACCACCAACCGGCCTACCGAAGACTGGGCCAAGTTTCTCGTAGACGTTCCCGCCACCACCGCCATCCTCGATCGATTCCTCTCCCACATCGAGATCGTCACCATGCGCGGAAAAAGCTACCGCCTCAGCAGAGCCAACCGCGAAAGGTAAACGGCAGAATGAAAGCCCTCGCACTAAACGCTCAACCGCGCATGGAGTCTATGGAAGCTGACGTGTCTGACGGTTTTGTGGAAGAGCTCGACTACCCCTTTAATCGCTTTGGACTCCCAGTCCCGAGCTCTCCCACAAAACCTTGGAAAACGCTTCGCGTTTCCAACAGCTCCCACAGCCTCGGGCCTCTTTCGATATCAAGGAGAAAAAAGTTTGACCTTCTCAGTCTCGGTGTCAGATACTTAGCGCCAGCTACCCGAGTGGCCGGGTTTGAAGTGTTCTTCAGTGGCCGCTTTTGGGTGTTCCCTGACACTCGGGGTGAGTATGTCGAATGATCGCGTACTTGCGAGTAAGCTCCTGCAAGACGCCGCCGAGCTACCGGGTCTAGGTAGTGACGGCGGTGATGTGGGCGCGAGGGTCGAAGGGCTCATTGTCAAGGCGCGCCTGGCCGCCAAGGAGCGAGCACGGGAAAGGGGGTACGAGCACGATGAGAGCAAAAACGAGTATCGAAACGATGCAATCTAGCCCAGCTGTGTTCAGGGTGGGTTTGGGCCTCGCCCTTGCTGCGGCGCTAGTGGTTCAAACCGGCCTGGCCGGGGCGCAGGAAGAGCGGGAAGAGAGGATCCGAGAAACCTATCGGGCGCTCGCCGTGTCTTCAGTGACCATGGACCGCACGCGGATCACGATCAGCATCGACCGCTGGACGACCGACGAGGAGCATAACCAGCTCATCGCAACGCTCGTGGAGAAGGGGTCTGAGGGTCTTTTCGATGCGCTTATGAAACAGGAAGACGCGGGCTTCGTCCACTTTCTCAGTACCGAGACCGCCGAAGAGCTGACGCCGGGCATCACCATCTCGACACCTTCCGGCAGCGCTTCAAGCGTCCGCTTGCGCTATGCCCGCGAGATCCGATTGGAGGGCAAACGCATCATCCGACTGGCCACCGGTCGGCCCATCTGGTCTTTTAGTGAATTTGTTCCGGAAGGTATTCCGGAATTTATTACGGAATCGGATAGTATTCCGGGCTTGGGGGATCCTAAGCGGAACTACCCGTTCAGCCTGATCGTGCTCCGCCTAGACGAAAACAACGAAGGGGAAGGCACGTTCTGCGTGGCCGTCCAGATGAAGTACAACAAGAAGAACGCCACGCTGAGTGTGGAGAACTTAGCGCAGGACCGCGTGCATCTCACCCGGATAACCAAGACCAATTGACGTAATAAGCTCCGCCTTTTTCCAGGCTAACCTTCAAGCCGCCATTCAGGAGTCGAACTCCGCGCTTCCACAGAAGTTCGCAAAACGCGCGATTCTCAGGAGTGCGCTGGACCGAAGGGGCCTGCCGACAAGCCACGAATGTTCTGTTCGCGGTCGTCGCAAGCGTACCTTGACGGATCACTGGGGAGCAACGTTGGGCGAATACCTTCTTGCCGCGAATCAGGCGGCGAGTCTAGTGTAATACTGATGGAGGCCACCGACCTTCGAAACGGCAGTCACTGTCCCCATCCCCGGCGATTCGACCAAGCGGGGCTCCGGCGCGTCCTTCTCAAGCGACAAATGGGTCCGGCAAGAATGATAGTAGTCAACGTATTCGTGCAGGATTCGCCTCAGATGCCGCTCGTCGAGGACGATCACGTGGTCGAGACACTCACGGCGAATGCTACCAATAACCCGTTCGACGTACGGATTTTGCCATGGCGAGCGCGGCGCCGTCCGAACCTCGTCGATGCCGATTCCTGCGACGCGCCGGCTGAAGTACGGACCATAGTGTCCATCTCGGTCTCGCAGCATGAAGCGAGAAGCACTCTCCCAGGGAAAGGCGTCGACGATCTGCTGCGCGGTCCACTCCCCAGAAGGGTGGTCTATGACATTGAAGTGAACGATCCGTCGCCGAGCGTGACGGAGAACGATGAAGACGAAGAGAACTCGAAACGTGGCGGTTGGCAGCGTGAAGAAATCGACGGATACCAAGTCCTTGACATGGTGTCGAGAAAGCTCCGCCACGTCTGAGACGGTGGTTTTCGATGCCGAATCATGTACTTGGACACCACGGCCTGGGAAATGGATATGCCGAGCTTCGTGACTCTGGCACGGTTCTCCGTTACCCCTTTGGATTGAGTGGCTTACAGAAAACCGCTGTGCATGTTCTGTGCACATAGTTTTTCCCGCGCCGAGCCGCTGTAAGTCACTCATGCGGCACCACTTTTTCCCACGCCTAAGACAAAATGAATGTGCTCCGCTCGAGACTTGGAGATCACGGCATGGCCTCTCTCCCAATGACAGATTGCTGAAGGGTCAACCTTGAGCTTTCTAGCCAGCTGGCCCTGGGTTAGACCGGCCTTCGCGCGCAGCACAATCAACTCATCGCGGGTCATGCCCACCGGTGTCGGGTAACGTGCCATGGGTTTAATTATTCATGGATAAAGATGGAAGTCAAGCCCTTTTTTTCTTTTTTTTCTGAGGGTCGCCGAAAGGGATCACTCGCTGGCTGGCGGTGGTGGCCTGCGCCCGGTAATAGCCTTCCAGCGTGGACACGCCGTCCAGAAGATCCTCCTCGTTGACGATGCGATAGCGCTTGTACATTTCCTCCGTCTTGTGGCCGATCAGCTTCATCGCCACGCTGCGCGGCACCCCCGCCCGCTC
The DNA here is from genome assembly GCA_965247365.1 of Candidatus Marinacidobacterales bacterium. Lineage (GTDB taxonomy): Bacteria > Acidobacteriota > Vicinamibacteria > Marinacidobacterales > SMYC01 > CBDFHB01. Next base: position 3,582,197 of record CBDFHB010000002.1, on the reverse strand, counting down.
AAAAGCCCGAGCCACCGTGCGGCGGCAGTCGTGCGTGTAGAAAGAACGCCCGGCGGCGGCGCACGCCTGGTTGAATCGATGCCGCCAACTTTCCCGCCCGATCTTCTTTCCGTCGCGGTGGAAGACGAACGGGACGCCCACGACGCGTGCTTTCGCCCGGCGCGCCATGAGGTCTTCCAGGAAGAACCGGAGCGGCCAGAGCCGAGTCTCGCCGTTCTTGTCGCGATCGGGGTCCAGCCGAATGACACGCTGCTCAAGGTCGACCTCGTTCCACGTCAGCCACAGCACCTCGCTCCTCCGCCATCCCGTCCGGTAGAACATCTCGAACACGTCTTTCCCCCAATCCGGCAGCTCCGCCGAGATCGCGAGATAGTCATCGTGCTCAAGAAATCCCTGTCGCGGCTTCGGCGTTTTCAATTGCTTGGGCGCCTGTGGCAGCTTTCCGAACAGATTGCCGCTTCGCTCCGCCAGCTTCAGCGCGCCGTAGGCGGTGGTTACGAGGCGGTTGATGGTCGCGGGAGCGTAGCCGTCGTCATTCAGTCGCCACTGCAAGCGCTTCAGGTCCGCCGAGGTAATGTCATTGGCGCGAGCCTCGCCGAGATGCTTTTCCACGATCGCGCACGCGCGCTTGATGACAGCGATGCTTCGCAGCCCTCGAAGACTTGCGTCCGCCAGATACCCTCGCATGCAATCGGTCATCGTCAGACGTAGCGGCTCCGCGAACCGCTGCGATTCCAGGAGTCGTTTCTTTAGGAACTTCCTCGCATCCGAGATCCGCGTACACTTCGAGCTCTCGCGTCGAAGCTCGCCCTCGACGCTGTAGCGAATCCACCAGAAACGAGAATTACTTCGCCTGTAGGTGTTTCCAAATTCACGCATTTCTGTCCTCTCTTTCCCCCTTGCTTTTTGGGAGCGGGAGCCTGCCATCCGTCCGCTCGGGAAGTCAAGTCGCGGTAGAATCAAAGAGGACTTCGGCTAGGATGACGGTTATTGATGGCGACGAGAAGGGAGCGATCCCGTGAGCCCCTGCGATGCGACTGTCACGCCCGCGCGATCCTTGCCGAGCGCGACGGAGCCCGCATCATCATCCGAAACAAGCGCGGCGGTGAGCTGCATACGCTGACCATCGATATCGTGCGAGAATACGAGAGACTCATGGAGAGCCGCGAGACGGCCACCCGAGAGCGCCCAGAGCGCCAACCCGAGAGCGACAAGAGCGCCCACACGATGACTGGCTAGCAAGAAGGCTTCGGCGAAAACGCCCGCCCGCAACAAGGCGAAGGGGCGAAAGCGGTCTCGTTCGTCGAAGCGGAAGCCTTCACGTGCGGCGTCTTCAACTCCGTTGCTGGTCGAGCAGCGCTCCCTGAGCGCGCTCAAACCCTACGAAGGCAACCCACGCCGCATCCCGAAATCGGCGGTGGATGCCGTCGCCGCGTCCATCCGGAGATACGGATTCCAGCAACCTATCGTGGTTGACCCCGATGGCGTGATCATTGTCGGGCACACTCGCTACGTGGATATGGCTGTCGCCCGCTGGGAGGCGTACACCAGCGAGAAGGCGGAGCGGGCGTGAGCTTCAAGCCGGGTCGGACGAAGAGCGGAAAGCCGTGCCGTCGGTGCGTTTCCAGTGGACTGCTGTGCCATCAGCACCAGGGCCCGGGGAAGGCCGAAGCCAAAGCGGGGGCCTTTGAAGCTCATGGCGACGAGGAGGCATCGAAGGCCTTCCACGCCTTCACGCATTACCGCGATCTGCCCGCCGAGCGGCGCTCTATCGATGCCGCATACCGGGAGCACATGGACCAATGCGAAGGGCGCCAAAAGGGCGCCAAGAGGGCGCCAGGAAGATGGGACAAATGGAGTACCGAGCACTCCTGGGTGGCCCGTGCAGCCGCGCACGATGCGGACCTGAGCCGCCAGCGCCGGGCGCGCCGGGCAAGGGAACTCGCTGAAGCCGAAGACAGGGCAGCCGCGATAGCCCGTGCCGCGCTGGGACGCCTCGTAAAGCGGCTGGAAACGCTCGATGTCAGGGAGATACCTGTGGCGGTATTGGACAGGTGGATCAAAACGCTGACGGACGTGGAGCTACGGGCGCTCGGGCATGCCGACAAGATCGAGCATCGGGGCGAGCTTGAAGTGACGCGGCCCGATCTGACGCCGCTATCGGACGAGGACCTGTCCGCGCTGCGGGCGATAGCGATAGCGAAAGGGCGGGCGGATGCGAACTGAAGCGACCGCCACGGCTACCCAATCCCCGGTTGTCCGCGATCTGCTCGCGCATCCCGACTGGCTGGACCAGGAGCTTGCCGAGCGCAGCCTGCGCGAGTTCACCCGCCAGCTATGGCCGTGGGTGGACCCGTCGCCGTTCCGCGACAACTGGCACATCGGAGCGATCTGCGAGCACTTGGAGGCGGTGAGCCGCGGGGAGATACGACGGCTGCTCGTCAACATTCCACCGCGACATTCAAAGAGCAGCATCGTTTCCGTCATGTGGCCGGCGTGGACGTGGATACGCCATCCCGAGACGCGCTTCATGGCGGCTTCCTACGCGCAGACGCTCAGCATCCGCGATTCGGTCAAGTGCCGCAGGGTCATCGAATCGCCCGTCTATCAGCGGCGTTGGGGCGACAGATTCCGGCTTACCAGCGACCAGAACACGAAGATCCGCTTCGACAACGATCGGAACGGCTACCGGCTCGCCACCTCGGTTGGTGGTGCGCTCACCGGAGAGGGTGGCGACATCATCATCATCGACGACCCCCACAACGTTGTCGAAGCCGGGAGCAATATGGTGCGTCAAGCCACGCTCGACTGGTGGGACGAGTCGATGAGCAATCGTCTCAACGACCCGCAGACCGGAGCCTACGTGCTCATCATGCAGCGGGTCCACCATCAGGATCTCGCCGGGCACCTGCTCCACAAGGGCGGCTGGGAGACGCTTTGTTTTCCGGCGCGCTACGAGCCCGACCATCCGCACGTATCGAAGCGTGACGAGCGGGCGCATGAGGGTCAATTGCTATGGCCCGAGCGGTTTCCCGAGGAAGCGGTCGCACAGCTCGAACGCGACCTGGGTTCGTATGGCAGCGCCGGTCAGTTGCAGCAACGACCTACCCCCCGCTCCGGAGGTATGTTCAACCGGGCGTGGTGGGACAAGGAAAGGATCGTGGAGGCTGGACCCAAAGGCGGTCGCACGGTGCGCGGCTGGGACCTCGCGGCGTCCGTGTCCGGCGACTGGACGGCGGGCTGCAAGATGACCCTCAAGGACCGCGAGTACTACATCGAGGACATGGTACGCCTGCGCGGGACTCCAGAGAAGGTCGAGCAGATGATCAAGGCCGTCGCCGCGAAGGACGGCAAGAACGTGCTGATCGACCTGCCCCAGGACCCCGGTCAGGCGGGCAAGGCGCAAGTACAATATTTGGTCAAGCAGCTTGCCGGTTACAACGTGCGATACTCTCCCGAGAGCGGAGCTAAAGAAGTAAGAGCGGAGGCGCTGTCCGCGCAAGCCGAGGCGGGCAACGTCAAGCTGGTGCGCGGCGATTGGAATTCCACGTTCATTGACGAGGCAGCGCATTTTCCATATTCTGATTTTGACGATCAGATCGACGCGGCGAGCCGGGCTTTTCACAGGCTGACGGGTGGACCACAGCCGATATCTTTTCGTGAAACGGTTTGGGGGTAAACGATGCCAGTGGACACGCCACATCCGGATTACCAACGCATAGCGCCCAAGTGGGAGAAGTGCCGCGACACCCGAGAAGGAAGCGATGCGGTCAAGTCGAAGACAACGAAGTACCTTCCGCGGCTCGATATCCATGAGCAAAAACCCGCGAAGTACAATGAGTATCTCCTTCGCGCCTATTTCTACAGCGCCATGAAGCGGACGGTGGAGGGGTTGGCCGGTGCCATCCTCCAAAAAGCGCCCGCGGTTCAGTTTCCCGAGAACTTGAACGGCATCCTCCAGGACGTGACACTCACCAGTGTTCCGTTTCAGCTCCTCGTCCTCAAAGCGGTGGACGAGAGCATGACCGTTGGTCGGTACGGCGTGCTTGTGGATATGGCGACGGCGGAAGCTCCAGACCAGAGGCCGTATGCTGCCCCTTACTTTACAGAAGACATCATCTCGTGGCGTACCGAGCGCCGGGGCGGGGATAGAGTGCTGGTCCGTGTCGTGCTACGCGAGACCGTTGAGGAGCTCGACCGCAAGGACCCCTTCAAGATGAAGTCGGGTGTCCAGTATCGGGTCTTGGAGCTCGGCGACGATGGATATAGCCAAACCGTCTACGTCGAGGAAAGAGAAAACTCCGGCAAGTTCCTCGCTCAGGAGCCCATCCTTCCCGAACGGCGTAGCAATCGGCTCGGATTCATTCCGTTCGTCTTCATTGGTTCCGAAGGGATCTCCCCTACTCCGTCCATACCCCCGCTCGATGCGTTGGCTGACACCAATCTCTCCCATTACCGCAATAGTGCCGACTATGAACACGGTCTTCACTACACGGGCATCCCGATCCCGTGGGCGGCCGGTGTCATGGGGAGCAATGACGGCACGCCGATAGCACTGGGCCCGACCCACATGCTTCAGCTCGACCCGGCCGGTCGGGCTGGCATTATCCAGGCCGACGGCAACATGCTCGGCGCCCTCGAAAAAGCGCTCGACCGGAAACAGAAGCTCATGGCTACGTTGGGTGCGCGGCTGCTGGAAGAGCAGGCGTCCACTCAAGAAACCGCGACGGCAGTAGGGATGCGGCACGCGGGCGAGCACGCCAGCTTACGGACCGTCGCTCAAGCGGTCGAGCTGGGGCTTACCAAAGTCCTGCAATGGCTCGCGTGGTGGGCGGGTACTTCAGACAAACCCGAAGATACCGGGGCAACCGTCGAACTCAACAAGGAATTCCTTACCGTGAAAATGAGCCCCGCCGAGCTCCACGAGCTGGTCTTGTCGCTACAAGCGGAACAGATCTCGTACCCGACTTTCTACCACAATATCTCTGTGGGAGGTGTTGCCCGCGAAGGCGTGACGTGGGAAGAAGAGCTCGCCGCCATCACCCGAGAGCGAGAGAGCATCGAGCGGTTAGAACCGGAGGCGTCATTGAACGTGTCAAGTTGAGACAATCAGATCGTATAAACACATATTTTGCAATCGATTCCATTGTCAAATTCGGAGTCACGCCAGATCTAGATCGGGCGCTTCACCCTTATGCCGCGTCGACCGATTGAATACCGCCTCATCGAAGCGGCGGCGGACCCTATCGAGCGGCGGCTAGCGCGAGCCGTCGAACGAGCCGCGCAGCGGGTACGTGAGCATGTGGCCATCAACGACATTGCGATGGCGCTGGCCTCGAGAGACGCCCGGCGAGCGGCGGCCCTTCTGACTCGCCGTTTTGTGGAAGAATCACTCGGCCCAGCTGCGACCATCGTCCGGGACGCGACGATGGAGGGCGGAAGAGTAGGCGCGGAAATCGTGAACGGGAATGCCTGAGACCCCTTTCCAATTCGACGGTACCCACCGAACCGCAGAGGCGGCTGCTGCGCGCCAAGCGGCCGCAATGGTGACCCTCGTTTCCGCCGAGACCGTGGCGGCTCTCCGTGCTCTGATTGCCCGCTCCATCCGGGAAGGTATACCGCCTTACGAGGCGGCCCGCATGATCCAGTCGATGGTCGGGATGACGACGCGTCAGGCGATGGCGGCGATGAACTTCCGGGAGTCCCTAATCAACAGCGGCCTCAGGCTCGGGCGCGTGGAAACCTTGGTCGCCCGTTTCGTCCGGCGCAAGATTCGCGAGCGGGCCATCAACATCGCCCGGACCGAGACGCTCTCCGCGCTGAACCGTGGGGTTCAAGAAAGCTGGCGACAAGCCAGACGTCAGGGCCTTCTCACGAAAACCGCCGCGAAAACTTGGATCACGACGCCCGACGAAATTAGAACGGCCGACGGGCGGCCCTGTCCTATCTGTGCTCCGCTCGAAGGCCAGGTCGTGGGGTTCGATGAACGGTTTCAAACGTCGGTCGGAGAGCTCTCACACCCACCGGCTCACCCGCAATGCCGGTGCGCCATGGGGCTCGTAGAGGCCGGCCCTGGCACCAGGGCCGCGTAGCTTGGGAACCCTTTTGAAATTAGGCAAGAATGCTGGAGGGTCTATGAGTCCACAAGACGAGTATTTTGACTGGGTGTCAGCTAGAAAAGAATGCTCACTCCATTACAAGTTCGAGGAATTAAAGATACAGGCCAAGAAAAACGCCGAGAAAGCTGGATTCAAATTCGGATCCAACGACGACTTTTTTGTTCTTTCTCGGGATGGTTCTGATGGCGATCCAAGTCGAAGCGTTACGTTCAACCTCCAACTGGTAAAGGATCGCGTTTTAGTCAGCAGTAATCCGGCATCCTTTGCTTCATTTGAGATAACACTAACCCTAGATGATGATGGTGAGTGCCGATATCGGATCAACGGACAGGGCAAGTACAAGTGCTGGCAAGTGCTCCTCCGTACTTTAGAGGGGATTTTCTTCGACCCGTTGCCACCTGAAGCGTCCAGCTAGACGGCCTTGTCCGACCAGCCGTTCAGACGTCGGTCGGGGAGCTCTTCTAAGGGTGGTGAAGTCTACGCGGAATTACTTTTCGACCGAGAGGAGCGAATTGTCGGACTCCGTCGTGTCAGGAAGGGGGCTGACAATAGCTATATCGTCCGCAAGCAAAAGCATGCCGCGTCGTATCTCATGACGGCAAAAGCGTTTTTGAGGTTCTACGGTATCGAGGTCGAAGAGATTCGACACTATTCCATCAGGGAATACGAGAACGGGATCGTGGGATTCTCGTTGGAGAAGGATTTGAGGAAGTGAAGATAGTCGGCCCTCCCAAGAGCTCACGACTCTTGGGAGGGCCTTTTCCGTAGGCCCACGCGGACCACAAGGAACCTAAAAGGTACATCCGCCTGGGCCTGCAGTCAAGGAGGCTGCAGGATGGGTAGTGGGTCAGTTTGAGATTTGAGCGCGGATTTCCGAACTTCTCCAGCATGGTATGCTCGGAGTATGCCAGAACGCTCAAGCAAGCACCCAAAGGACCTTAACGAGCTCGCTGTCGCCATCGTCGCGGAAGCGACCGAGAAAGACGCCGAGAACGAATCAACGGAAAACGGCAAGAACCTCGCCGCCGTGGCGCTGGGTCGTCTCGGGGGGCTGAAGGGCGGCAAGGCTCGAGCCAAGAAGCTCAGCAAGAAGCAGCGCTCGGAGATCGCCAAGAAAGCGGCGAAAGCCCGATGGGTAAATAAGTGAACCCTTATTTCATCGAGAGGACTTTCCCTCTAGGTCCTGGCAACTTTGGTTCGGGTCTCCCGCGATCCGAGTGCACCGCCAGAATCTCCGACACCATCGAAGTGCTGAGCGACAAGATAGACGCAAGTCCGCTTTCGTCGATCGGGATGCCGCACAGTAATTCGGCCATCTTTCGGAATGCTCGTGGCTTCTCCACCGGAACCGCGAGTGCTTGCGGCTCTTGCTTCCTCCAGCCTTGGCGAGAGATTTGCCGCTGAAGATCTCGGTGTTGCGCATCGCTCACGATGCCTAGGCGGTGCGCTCGCATTTCCAGTGCTGATATCGCTACGCCCCATTTGGGCTTCAATGGAGCTAGCGACTGAATAGTGACGCGTCGCCGTCCCAGCTCCTCACGGATTGAGGCTTTGGGCATTAGCAGTTCGGCGGCGAATGCATCGGCTTCCTTCTCTAGGCTGCGCCCACGATCCACCACCGGACGATGCAAGACGAGATGGCCTAGCTCGTGTGCGGCGGACCATCGCTGCCGATCGCCTGGGCGATCATGACTCAAGACAATGACGGGCACGTTCGTCGATGTCCATGCACTAAACGCATCTCTACGCGGTAGCGGTGTCGGCAGCGCAATTATGGCTACGCCCACCATTTCCAGGTGGTGCACCAGGTTCTTCAACGGACCATGCGGCGCCAATCCAAATGCGCTTCGCGCAAACTGCGCAGCCTTGGCTGGATCCTCCCCGGGAAGCACAGGTATTTTCACCGGAAGCGACTTTACGTTGCTTGCTAGAGTCTCGTACGCCTCGTAGAGAAGCGATGCAATCTCGTGAGACTGCGCTTTTTGGCGCTCGGTCATCCTAGCTTGCCCGCGAAATAGCAAACTTCCCAACGGAAAATGGGTAAGCATCTCCCTGGAAAAGAAGGCCGGCGGAAACCCTGTGGCGAATGCGATAGCCGCGAGGGTCTCATCAGAAGGATAGCGTGCGCCCTTCTCGAACTGGGCGATCGCTGGCTGTTTCACGCCAACGCGCCGCGCTAGTTTGGTCTGCGTAAAGCTGCGAATCACGCGCGCCTGTCGCAGTCGCTCTCCAACGATCAAGATTGTTGCTCTCCCGATTGCTCGTCGTTTCGGTCGATCGGCAGATCGTCGGGTATCGGCCCGTCCGCTGAGTCGGGCGGCACCTCGAACTCCGCCTCAGGCGGAATCTCGACGTGCCAGTAGCACTCGGCAGAGTAGATGTCACCGTGCTTTGGGCAAGCCAGGCTGAGGTAGTCGAGAGATCCGTCCAGGTTCAAGTGCCACAAGACTATCAGATTCCCCGCCTGCGTCGGAATCTCTGGGAACGACTCTTGGCAGAAGAACTGCTGCTTCACCCTTGACCTGCCAGGAACAGGCATCCCGCCGTTCCTATCGGCCTTCAAAACTCGTATGTCGTACCCCGCGTGCGAGAGCCTTAGGCCGGAAAGGGCTAGCTCCTCGTCCACTTCGATGTCCACGCCCTCGTCAAGCAAGATGCTACGAGTCTCGTAGCGAACTATGTGGGCTCGCAGCCAGGGATCGGCGAGATCGTTGCCGAAGCATTTCTCTTCAGCTTCGCTGGCCTTCAACGTTCCGGCTTCCAACCCGTGCCTCAGGAGCGGGATCACGGCGGATAGATCGGCAAGGGCTTGTTCCGGTGTCGGGGGTACGTGTACAATCATGCGAATAATATAACCGCTACCCATGCTGGCGTCAAGTTGAAAGTCTAACGAATACGTATCTTACGCCCAAAAGAAGGTATTGACATGCTTGAGCGCTCAAGTTATAATTTGAACATGAATACGCTTGACGGCACTCGCCGAGCCCAGATCGTAGCCGCCCTCGTCGAGGGCAACAGCATTCGCGCCACGAGCCGCATGACCGGCGCATCGAAAAACACCATCGTCAAGCTGCTCGCAGACCTCGGCCATGTGTGCGCCATGTACCAGGACGTGGCGCTCCGAAACCTTCCTTGTCGTCGAATCCAAGTCGATGAAATCTGGAGCTTCGTTTATGCGAAGGCGAAGAACGTCACCGACAAGATCCGCCAAGAACAAGGCCCCGAGGTTGGTAACATTTGGACATGGACGGCCATCTGCGCGGACACGAAGCTCGTCCCCTCGTTCCTCGTCGGCGGACGCGATGCTGGCTACGCGACCGATTTCATGCAGGATCTTGCGGGCCGCTTGGCAAACCGAGTCCAGCTCACCAGCGATGGGCTCAAGGTTTATCTTGAGGCCGTCGAGGACGCCTTCGGTTCGGATATCGATTACGCGATGCTGGTGAAGCACTACGGCAGCGAGCCTGAAGGTGAGAAGCGCTACAGCCCTGCCGTCTGTACCGGGACGACGCGCAAGGCCGTCACGGGCAAACCCGACGACATACACATCTCAACAAGCTACGTCGAGCGCCAAAACCTCACCATGCGGATGAGCATGCGGAGGTTCACGCGCCTAACGAATGCGTTTAGCAAGAAGATCGACAACCTGCGTCACGCGGTCGCGCTCCACTTCATGCATTACAACTTTGCCCGTATTCACCAAACACTGCGCGTGACGCCAGCGATGGAAGCTGGCGTCTCCGAGCACGCTTGGAGCATCGGGGAGATCGTGGAGCTGCTAGATTGAAACTGACCCACTACCGCAGGATGTTGAGGCAAAACGTCGGTCGGAGAGCTCTTACACCCACCGGCTCACCCGCAATGCCGGTGCGCCATGGGGCTCGCTCGAGGAGGCTCGAGCTGCCGGAACCTTGACACGCCGACTCGCCGTACTCAGCCACCCGTCGCTGCTCGTGGTCGCCCGCCGGTCAGAGCCCGAAGGAAATCCAGGGAGGTAACGACGCCTTAGGGTTCGTCACCCGTAGGCCGAGTGCGCAATTTTCACCCGCCACGAATGTGCACTTTCTTTGGTTGGATCTTTCTGAGGCTCGCAAGTGCCGTATCCGTGTAAGCAAACCCATACAGCGTGCCCATCGCATCTAGGTCAGTTTCGCCAGTCGCTTGTCGAGATCCGTCCCCCGAACAAGGGTGTCGGGATGCTCGTCGATCTCGGTGAGTCGGTCCAGAGCAATCGCGGCGTCGTGGGCGTCGTCCCCGGTCACGGTGTCTAACAACGCCCGCGACTGAGCCAATTCAGCGTAGGCTGATTCTCGTAGATCCATTCCTCTGATGACGGGTAGCCCGTAAGTTACGATCTCGAGTATACCCTCATAACGCGCGTGGAGGCACCGCAGAAATGCCCACAAGAAAGAGGAGCCGGACATCGTTTCAGGACTGAACAGCATCAGTTGCGTAGTCTTTGCCATCGGAACCAGGCATTTTCAGTTGTACGATATCTTCGTACAACTGGCTAAAGCCCTCTGTTACCGCGAGCTTACGTTTCAGGTCAGACCAATAGCGCCTCGGGCTTTGGCTCCCTGTGATGGCTTCTACCACATCTACGACAGACAAGAACCATTCCCCATCGCGGAAGACCTTCCTACTCGACGTCGAAAAGGTGGTTACGATACTTGGCACTTTTGCACCAATTGTAGCAATTGGCCAACTAGTGACTACGAAGACAAGTGGAGCAAGCCGACGGATGGCGAGTTCTGCAACGAGTGTCAGGCTAAAGAGCGGGATTCCAACTGCTCTTGACCGATCAAGCTGACTGCTCTGTTGACTCTTAAATTCATTGAAACAGATCGGCCAGCGAACCATATCTCTGTGAAGGCCGTCGCAAAGTCGATACCCTTTGCGGCGGCTTCTTCATCGAAGCAATACAGACAGACGGCAAGCGTTTGATAATTTTGAGGCACGATGGCCTGCCACAATTCGTCGGGAACGTGGAAGTCGAACTTATCAGGCTGCCCACACATCTTGCAGGTCTGCTGCATGGCAGACCGAAGCCTCGGTAGAGGACGAACGGCTGGACACGAACTCACAGGGAGAAATATAGCACGATGAGAAAGCCGATGATAATCGCAGAGCGTGATCTAAAAGGCGCAACGCCGGAGAGCTTGGCCCGCGCGCTTCTACGACCTGGCCCCAGAGCTAAGGCCGTTGTCCGCGATGAGATCCCGGTAGAGCAACCGGTGGCCGACCATGCTGGCGACGGTGTCGAGCATCTGGTCGAGCGTTCCTAGATCGCGGATGTTGTGCTTCGAGGCAAATTCTTGAATGTATTTGTCTAGGTGTTTCGGGCTGATTTTGTGAAAAACGCCTTTGTGCGCCCGCTTGAGCGTAGCCCAGAAGCTCTCGATCCCGTTCGTGTGAGCTTGCTGGCGGACGTACTCGCCAACCGAGTGCCGCACGGCTTCTCTGTCTCTTGTGAGCCCGGAATAAGCGATGGCGTCGTCGGTGTAGACCTTCGCGGCCGGCGCTGAGTTGTCGAGGACGAAGCCTTGGAGAGTGGGTGCGTCGGTATTTTCGACGACCTTGGCCCGGACCTTATTGCTCTGACGGTCCTTTATCCCCACGACTGCCGTCTTGTACTATCAAGTCAAGCATAAATAGTTATTTAACAAAATCAGCAAATTTGTATTTGAAGGCCCGTCAGGAAAAGGAGTACGCTCCATTCTGATGAAACCGGACCAATTCAAAGACGACGTGGAGTGGAAGAAGAACGAGCCGCTAGAAGACGCCGTTTCTGGCCGGGCCCGACGAAGTCACGTGTGTTTTTGGGGTGAGGGACACACTTCGTGATTTGGATCCCACCACAAGATCCGGAGAATCTCGTTGTCGCGGATTCCCCAAATTCGCTTCACTCCAGACAGCCGAAGAGAAAAAAGAGAATCCGTGTCGTTCTCTTGAATTTGCTCGAGGCGCTTCCTTGCGTCACTACACAGATCCGCGACATTGACGAAATGGCTCTTCGCTCCCTGCTCTATTGATTGCCACGTCATGCTTTCGAACTGAGAGAGTTTTTCGACGACTTCGGCAAGCACATCTCGGTTTGAGTGGCGCCATCCCCATCGGCAACTTGTGTCCAGGTCGATCCCGCGAAGTTGCCAAACTGGATTTCTTTGGGCCCGGTGATTTGAAGGGAGGAGTTTTGGGCTGCTTTTGTGGGTCCGGCGCCCCGCCCTTGAATTTGGCTTTTTTCTTCGACCTCCCAAAAAAGCGAGACACCGTTTACAAGCTACCGTAGTACTCTGCCAACGCGGCGTGCGTGATCTCTTGGTTTCCGCGCTCGCCAGGTACCAGTCCGCGACGAGCATCGAGCCAAGGATCCTCTCTGTGAGTCAAATCTGAGAGCCACTGCGATGACTTGTCACCGTAGAACTCGAGAACGGAATCGACCGTTTCTGCCTGCATATCATTCAAATTATAGGGGTTACCTTTGGGCCACCCCATGACTTCGAACTTCCCACGGTGCTCGTCGTAAAGCTCGAACACAACGGGGCCGTTCGCCCATGCGCGGATCCTCTCCGGGAACAGCGGCTCGTCATCCCAGACCAGAGACCAAGCTTGGCAATAGTAGACGAGCTTCTGGAGCTTCATCGCCGTCATCGTCCCTGATTTTTCGAGGATGTACGCGACGATATCGTGAACACATACCATCGGCTCGTCTCCTTTCTTCAAGCGCGAAAGGGTGACGCTAGCACGGCCGGTTGGGTGGGCTGTGAGAGCGTTCTAGGCATCTCTCTACGCACAGAATACCGCAATGTTCCCGAATCCCGATAGGGCGAAAAAAGACAGTGAGAGCAGCGACCGACTGAAGACGAACTCGTACTAGGAGCGCGCAGTTCCTTAGCTTTGATTTCGCCGTACATACAGGCTTCTACTACCGAATTCCCCCTGACGTTCCGGCACCGCTCCCGAAGAAATCCTATTTTTTAGGCGGAACTTGACAAGGGTGTAAGCTTGGTGCTAGAAATTCGGGGAAGATGAAAACGGTAATCTCTACGCTCGATGAGGTCCCCGAGGCACTCCGGGGCGAGTACGAAGAAAGGGACGGCAGATTTGCCCTCAAGGTCGAGGGCGAGGTCCCAGGTCTCGTCAAGGCGGCTGAGCTCTCGGAAGCCAACAGCAAGCTCATTGAGTTCCGGGATAACAACCGCGTGCTCAACCTTGAAAAGTTACAGCTCGAAGAAAAGCTGAAGCGATTCGACGGCATCGATCTAGAGGAGCACGCCAAGTTGAAAGAGCGGATTGGGGAGCTCGAAAAGAAGGGCGTGAAGGGCGGCGACGATATCGCGGCTCTCGTCCAGAAAGGAATCGCCGCTGCGGTCGAGCCTCTGCAGAAACGTCTCGATGAGGCGGAAGCCAGAGAGAAGGCGAGCACCGCAGCCCTTTCGCGCAAGAATCTGGAATCGCGACTGACGACGGCAGGCCTCAAAGCCGGCGTCGAAGAGAAAGCGATTCCCGACTATATTCGCCGTGGCTTCGAAGTGTTTCACCTGGAAAACGGCGATACGGTGGTTGCCAAGGATGGCGACACACCGTTGTTCAGCAAGGAAAAACCCGCTCAGCCTTTGACGGTCGAAGAGTGGGTGAGCAATCTGGTGTCCGATGCACCACATTTGTTCAAGGCGTCGAAGGGTGGCGGCGCCACTCCGAGCCCAGGAGGGCAAGGAGCGAAACACACCATCCCCAATGATCCCGTGGAAATCGGGAAACATTTGGAGTCGGTCGCAAAGGGAGAGACGGTAGTCTCCCCCGAGTAGAGCGTGTGCGACACGCTGCACTGGTCGCAGTTGCGCAAGGTCCCCGAGGGACCTTGATTAGCGGCGCCCCCGAGGGGCCGAATTTACTAAAACTTGGCGTTTGTTGCTAAAGGGCGAGGCGTTTTGGTTCTCGCCTGAGTAGAGCGTGTGCGGCGCGCAGCAGTAGCCGCAGTTGCGTAGGGTCCCCGAGGGACCCTATAAAAGCGACGCCCCCGAGGGGCCAAATTCACGTAACCGTGAAGGAGGTCTCTCGTGGCCAATACCCTCACAGCACTCATCCCCAAGCTTTTGGCACAAGGGGTTCTCGCCTTGCGCGAGAACGCCATCATGGCGAGGCTTGTCAACCGACGCTACGAATCCATCGCTGGCGAGAAGGGCTCGACGATCGATGTCCCGATCCCGTCGGCGATCGCGGTTCAGGACGTCAGCCCGGCCGCAACCCCGCCGTCGATCGCGGATATCGCGCCGACCAAGGTCGCGCTCGCCCTCGACAAGTGGAAGGAGGCGCCCTTCTACTTGACCGACAAAGAACGTCTCGAGGTGATGGAAGGAACCATCCCCATGCAGGCGTCGGAAGCGGTCAAGGCCCTCGCGAACCAGATCGACCGGGACATCCTGGCACTCTACAAGGAAGTCTATGGCTTCGCCGGAGTGGCAGGGACAACGCCGTTCGGGACGGATCTTTCGGAGTGGCTCGACGCCCGGAAGGTCCTGAACCAACAGCTCGCGCCGTTTGGAGATCGCCGGGTCGTTCTCGGTGTGGATGCCGCGGCCAAGGCGCTCGGACTCCGTGCCTTCCAAGACCAGATGTTTGGTGGAGGGGCCGAGCCACTGGCCCTGGGGCAGTTCGCAAGTAAGCTCGGCGCCGCGTGGTTCGAGGACCAGAACATCCCGACCCACACCGCGAGCTCTTCTCTGGCCGGGGTGGTCAACGATGCCGGTGCCGTCGCGGCGGGAGCCAAGGCGCTCACCGTTGACGGTTTCAACGCGGCCCCCAACGTCGGCGATATCTTCACCATCGCTGGCGACACCCAGACCTACGTTGTGACCGAGGGCACCACCGCGACCCAGCTCAATTTCAAGCCGGGCCTGAAAGTCGCACTACCCACCGGGGATAACAACGAGGTCATCACCATCAAGGGGGATCATGTCGTGAATCTGGCGTTTCATCCCGATGCGTTCGCGCTGGCGATGCGGCCGTTCAGCGGCTCCGATCCCGATGGACTCGGCATGTTTTCTTCGGCGGTCGACCCCGTGTCCGGTCTCGTTCTGCGTCTTGAGGTCAGCCGCGAGCACAAGCGGACCCGCTTCTCCTACGACACGCTGTACGGCGTCAAGACGGTGCGGCCCGGGCTGGCGACTCGTATCGCCGGCTAGGCAACAACTTTGGCTTGAGGGGTGGGGCTTAGGCCCCCACCCCAAGAGTTCAATCCGAGAGGAGCACGAAGATGGGAAAGATCGCACCAGAGAAGAAAAGTAGCGGCGAGTATATCGTCACGGGCGAAGTCACCCTCGACGGGGCCAACCCCACACCAGTTGAAACCGGCTTCGACAAGATCACCAGCGTATCGCTGACGCTCAAGAAAGCTACCGCGCCCGGTGTGGATACTTCTGTTGTGACGTATGGCGTTTCGGGCGGAACGCTCAACATCTACGCCTGGAAGCCGACGTCCGCTACGAATCCAACGCTCGTGGCCTCGACGGATACCGAAGGCGTGAGCTACGTCGTCACGGGGTACTGAAGACTCGGACTGAGTTCGAGGAAAAGGAGCAACGGGACATGGCGAAAGTCGAAACCGTCCGTGTGAAGTTCAGGGACAGCGAGAAGTTTGGCGATGACGTGATGACCATCAACAAGGAAGACTACGAGAGGACCCCGAACCGTTACACGCTCGCCGGGGCTTCGTCCGCGTCCACGTCCGCCGAGGAAAAGGCCAGCCTTGGCGTGAAGAGCTACGGTCTCGCCGAGCTCAGGGTCGCGGAAGCGGCAGAGCTTATCGCGGTGGCCGAGCTTGGTGAGCTTGCGGCGCTCGAGGCCGAGGAACGGGCGGGAAAGAGCCGCAAGGGTGTGTTCGCCGCGCTCGACAAGCGACGCGAAGAGCTTCAGGGGTTCGAGGGGTAGCCGATGGCGACTTCCGAGCTGGTGACGACGCCGGGCGCCGCGAACGCCAACGCCTACGTGTCATTGGGAGTGGCCGAGCAGTATCACTCCGACCGTCCCGCGGCAGGAACCACGTGGGCGGAGGCGAGCGACGAAGAGAAGACGGCGGCGATCTTGTGGGCGACGAAGCTACTGGACAGCCTTATCGATTGGAACGGCTACGTGGTTGACGATGTGCAGGCGCTCTTGTGGCCACGGGTCGGCATGACCTATCCGAGCGGGTACTTCGTACCCCAAGACGTCATCCCGATCCAGCTCCAGCACGCCACCGCCGAGTATGCGAGGCAGCTCCTGGTATCCGACCGCGTGGCCGACTCCGGCATCGAAACCCAAGGCATCACGTCGATCAAGGCGGGCCCCGTGTCGCTCACGTTCAAAGATTCTGTCGCGGCGAAAGTCGTACCTGACGCGGTTTTCCACCTCATTCCCCGAGACTGGGGTACGGTGCGCGGCCGCGTTTCCAGCACCAGGGAGTTACTCAGGGCATGAGCCTCGCAGATATCGTTCGTTCCGGCGTCGCTACGGCGAGAGAGCTCAGCGACTCTCTATTGGTCGATGTCCAGCACCAGGCGTGGATAGGACTCACGAGCTTCGGAGCCCCGAACTACGCGGCCGCGGTGACCCGGCGCGCCCTGGTCGAGATGAAACAGCACCGGGTCACGATGGCGAACGGCGAAGTGGCCGTCTCCCGTGCGCAAGTGACGTTTGTCGAGCCCCTTCCGGCCAATGGGGCGGCGAACCGGCGCGAGCCGGTCGACCTCCGGGACGTCATCACGCTGCCGGACGGCACGTCAGGGCCCATCCTGGACGTCAGCGGCCTTTTCGACCCGGAGACGAACGCGCCCTACATGCCCCAAGTTTTTCTCGGGTGAGTCAGGAGACACATATGCCAACGAAAAGGGAAATCTGGTTCGAGGTTCTGGAAGAGAGCGGAGGCGATATCGAGCGGCTTCTAAGCGACCGCTCGTGGGCGGAGGCTTTCCATCGCATGCTGCGCGCGCCTTGGCGCGAGAGCGCTGACACCGCGGCTGAGGCCGAGGCGAAGCTGCGGAGCCGGGTAGAGCACCATCTTCGAAACGGCAAGTCCACGGGTCTCGACGCGCTGATGACGGCGCTCGCGGAGCACCCCGAGCTCTATCAGACCGCGCTTTCTTCGAACGGGAGCGCCACGAGAGCGACGTCGCGCACCACGACCACGCCGAAGAAGAAAACGGCGGCAGGGCGGTAATCCAGATGGCAGTCGGCAAGCGCGTTCACGTCGACCAGCGGTCGTTGCGGCGCGTGCTCTCCAACATCGAAGCCAAGGGCGAGGAGATGAAACGAGACGCCGCCGCGTTCCTCTACCGGCGCGCTCAGTACGTCATGACGGAATCGAAACGCGAGGTTCCCGTTAAGACGGGAGCACTGGCGAGCTCGGGTTTCGTGGAGCAGCCCGATGTTTCGCGCGGAAGCATCTCGGTCACTATGGGCTATGGCGGCCCCGCGAGAGAGTACGCGATCCCCGTGCACGAAGACCTGACGGCACGACATACCGAAGGCAGAAAAGCTAAATACCTCGAAGACCCGGTTCGGCGGGCCGTTCCTGGGCTCGCCAAAGACCTCGCAAAGGCGGTGGGATTCTAGCTATGCCCACACTCGAAGAAATCGGTACTCGGCTGCAGGACCAAGACATCGGTACGGTGAACACCGATATCTTCCTGGCGAGCGAACCGGACACGCCCGATGCGCTGGTGGCTGTCCTCCCCACTGCCGGGCTTGAATCGATCCGCACCATGGGAGTCCCGGACTCGGTTCTGCGGCCGAGCTTTCAGGTGCTGGCGCGTGTGTCCAGGATAGAGGGCGCGGAGGGTGCGCGCGACAAGATAGAGGCCGTCCGTGCCGCACTACATGGTTTCAGCGGCTCTCTTTCCGGCGGGGGCAAGAGCGCTCGGTACCATGACATCCAGGCGCTTCAGTCCGAGGGTGTACCCATCCGCTCGGATGCGAGTCTGCGTCACCGCTGGGTGTGTAACTTCCAGGCGCACAAGGGACCGAGCGCATGACTCCGAGGCAGGCTGAACGACTGGGGGCCTACAAGCGGGAGCTCGAAGAGCTCGGTGTTGCAGTAACCATGATTTACAACCGGATCGTCGCACTCAGGGCGTCCGCGGATGTCCTGGTCATCGGTGACTGCGCCCATCCGAACGCGAAGGACGTCACCACGATGGGCGCCAAGGTGCGCACGCGCTACTGCAAGGACTGCGGCGAGAAGTGGGACGAACCGTTCGAGAAAGCGAAGGGAGCCTGAGAATGATTTTAACCAACGCAGACATCCTCGTGGCCGGATACGACATCAAGTCCTACTCCAACGAAGTCTCCGTCCAGTTAGGGCATGAGTCTCAGGACAATACCGTGTTCGGGATGAAGACCCGCACGATGAAAGCCGGCCTCAAAACCGCGTCGATGAATATCTCCGGCCTTGGCGAGGCGGGTTCGAGTCCCGACAAGATCGACGACATTCTGGCGCAAGTCACCGAAGGCCAGCTCGTTTCCGTCTGGGCCAACCGGGATGACGGCCATGCGGGATACGCCATGCGCGTCGCCAAGATGGACCATCAGCCGCTGGGCGGTGCGGTGGGCGAGCTCTGGCCCTTCAACGTCACCTTCGAGGCTGCGGGGGAGATCCTGCGCCCCGTGTCGCTTCGCAGCAGCACGGAAACGGCGTCGGGTGATGGAGATCCGTTCCAGCTCGGCGCCGTCTCCGCGTCGCAGCGCATCACCGGGATACTGCATGTCTTGGCCGCGTCCGGGACCGACCCGACGCTCGACGTCACGCTTAGATCGGACGATGACTCAGGGATGGCTTCGGCGCTCACGCGGCTCACGTTTCCACAGCAGACCGGCTCGGGCATTTCCGGCTTCAGCGTGCCGGCTTCCGTGGATGGAGCGATCACGGATGACTGGTGGCGCGCATCGTGGACGATAGGAGGCACCACCCCCTCCTTCACTTTTGTCGTCGGCCTCTACATCGGGCCAAAACCATAGGAGAGCACAATGAGTGAGGTAATTCTGAAAGATGCCTTCGTTTCGATTGGAGGCACCGATCTTTCCGACCAGGTCCGCGAGGTCACCATTCAGGAAGGGTATGAATCTCAGGACCCGACCACGATGGGGCAAAACACGCGGCGCGTGAAGGCGGGGCTCAAGACGTGGAACGTCTCCATCGTCTTCAATCAGGACTTCAGCGCGAACGAAGTGGATGCAAAGCTTTCGGCAGTCTACGCCGCCGATCCACCCGAGGCAGCCCTCATCATTCGGCCCGATAGTGGCGCGGTGAGTGCCACCAACCCGCAGTGGTCGGGTACGGGTGTTTTGATGGACTACACGCCTGTTGGCGCTGCCACGGGCGATCTCCTCGAAGCTCCCGTTACCTTCGAGGCGGGAAGCGACCTCACGAGAGCCACCTCGTAAGACTAGAAACGAAAAACAAGGAGGATATTTTGAAACACTTCACGTTCCGTGAACTTGGGCCGACGCCCGACAAAGACGAGCGCCTGCTCGCTTTCGATATGAACGCTATCGCAGAGCTGGAATTATTGCTCGGGGACCGGCCCATCCTCGAAATTCTCAATCAACGGGCCGGGTTCAATTTCATCCGTCATCTGCTCTGTGTTGGCCTGAAGTGGCAAGACCCCACACTGACACCACAGAAGGTAGGCGATCTCATTCAGGAGCACGTCGTCGAGAAAGGTTTGGGCCTGGAAGTCGTCATTACCCCAGCGCTCGAAGCTCTCGAAAAATCCGGGGTCATGGGGACGCCGAAAAAGCCGAAGCGGAACGGAGAAGTCGTGGACCTGAGTCAAAGCCCTTCCGACGGGGCCGGTCAGAAGCGGCCGGCCACCAAAGCGAAGAAAGCGGCAACCGAGGAAAAGCAGCCGGAAGAGACGCCCACGAACTAGAGAGCTTCACGCGGTGGATGGAGCGCGCCGAGGTCCTGGGCGCGCGCTACGGGCTCACGCCCGAGGTCGTCCGGAGCATGAGCCCGGCCGAGTTTCGGCGCTTCGCCAAGGGAGCACATGAGAGGGTGAAAGACGAATGGAGACGCACCGCTTACATCATGGCCATGATCGACCGGGCGACTCCGCGCAAGCGCGGCCGCTCCAAGTCTCCAAAGCAGCTCGTCCCTTGGGCCTTCGCGCCCGACACCGAGGACGATTGAAACGGAGGGGATTGTGAGCATCGGTGAGGTTGCTGAGATCGTGACGTCGCTCGGACTTCTCTTTACCGCTATCGTGCTCTGCTTGATGTCGCGTTACCTCTACTGGATTGGCAAAGATCAGTCCGACAACTGCGACAAGCTGGCGAAAGCATTAGCGCCCGTCGTGCGGGAAGGCATCGAGAGGAGGGCCCATGAGTTTAGACGGTCTGATTGAACGCTTCATTCGCTTCCTGAACAACCGCAAGAGCCGCAGGTATCTCCACCCTCCCCGGCTGCGAGTTCACCTAGGGGCCATGGCTGGACACTCCGACACCAAGATTTGGCTGGACGGACAGGAGATAACCAAGCTCGTCAAGGGAATTCGAATCGAAGCAATCGCTGGGCAACTTACCGAAGCGCATCTCGAGATCATGGCGGCGGAAATCGAGGGCACGATGAACGTTGAGCCAGAGGTGAACGTCATCCGGCGCCATCTGAAGACGATGCCTCCACCAGACGCCGGGATCGCTGAGCAGGCCAGTCCACTAGAGGCTCAACCGCGAGTTGTCGATCCCAAAACGAAGATGGAGCGGGAGCGGCGGTTAGGAGGAATTTAAAGGATGGGTAAACAAAGTCTCGTCGAGGTAGTCCTCTGTGGGGACAAGTCCGATCACTTGAGAATCGACGGCCACGACATTCCGACACGCGCCTTCGAGATCAAATGGGAAGTTATGGGGTCTCCAGAAATCAAAGTCAGCGTCTTAGCGGATCACCTACAGACGGTGCTGCGTGACGCCAAGCTGTGTCTCGTCGCTCTCGATCCAGTGACAAACACCGAGCAGGTCTTCAGGGATGCCCATTTCGCCCCCGAGGACAGGAATCGGAATTGTTAAAAAGGAGGAATTAAAACGTGAGCCTCACACCCAAAGTGGAAGCAAAAGTATCTGGACTTCACTATAGCCTGATGGTCGATGGCGAAGAACTACACGCCAGCTCCTGTGACATCAAGCTGAAGGTTGGTTACATGGCGGAGGCAGTGATTCGCGTGCATTCAGAAGAGCTATCTACTTTCTTGAGTAACGCCAAACTCTGCCTCGTCGTTTTTGATCTGAAGACGAAGAAGGAGCGGGTGCTGCGAGACGTGCACTTCGCCGATGACGGCTTTGGGTAGAGAAGTGACGCCTTCAAGAGATCTTTACGCTTCGCTGTTGGGGGTTCCCGTCTTCATCCAGCCACGCGAGTGTCGCGTCCCATGGCGGGGTGCAGCCACTACTTTCCGCAGCCCCCACAGCGAAGTGTTCGCCCGGCCGAAGCTCGCGCCAGGGCAGCTTCTCGTCGACATCGCTCGGTATCAAGGGCGAGCGCTCATCGAGAATTCTGAGTATAAGAAAACAGCCCCAAGGCTCCAAAGTGGGGATCGTCCCAACCTGGAGCCTCGGCTGTCCCGCCGGGATCAGCAGCGGTTAGGGACGGTCGAGAATGGGGGGCTACTGTTCCGCCTTCGCCTTTTCGATGATCATGTCGCGGTTCTCGCGGATCCACTTTTCAACGTTTCGAATAAGCTCACCCGCCGCCTGCGCATTGATCCCTTGCCCGGAAAACTCCTTCGAAAAATCACCGACGATCACGCGCGCCCTTCTTACGTTTATTTCTGTATCAGGTGTCCAAGCCATGCCGGAGCTTACGTAGGTGGTCTCTCCGCGAGTGGTGACTTCATCGGCGCTCAAGAATTCCGCGAGCATGTGCGCCTCATCTCGAGACTCCACCCTGACCAGAGACTTCTTTTTCTTTCCGCGTTTAGCGAGCTCTATGCAAAAGGTACTATCGTAGGCGTCCTCGAATCCAGCTTCCATTGCCTCGCTGAAGCAGTAGACCTTGACGAGCTCGGGGTCTTTGTTGTCGTCGGCGAAGAGGAAAGCGGGCAAAACCAACAAAAGAAAAGAGATAGCGGTCGTCTTCATGGCGTCCTCCTAGGCGCTCCCCTGAAGGGGTGCACCCTCAGCTCCAGAGTAGACCATCCCGCACCGGAATTTCCACTCCGGGGGGCGGCGTAATGGCGTTTGAAGCAGGGACCATCATCGCCCGCCTGGGCCTCGATACCAAGAGCTTCGACCGGAACATCGGGCGGCTGGACCGCGCCGGAAAGAAGCTCAGCCGCAATGTCTCGCTGCCCATAGCCGCCGCCGGCCTCGTGGTGACGAAACTAGCCGCCGACTTCGAATCCAGCTTCGCGGGGGTGCGTAAGACGGTCGATGCGACGGAGGCCCAGTTCGAAAAGCTGTCACAGGGATTCCGCGACATGGCGAAGGAAATCCCGGTCAACGTCAACGAGCTGAACCGCGTCGGTGAGGCCGCCGGACAGCTGGGCATCAAGACCGAAAACATCCTCGACTTCACACGCACGATGGCCGACCTTGGAGTGGCAACCAATCTGTCAGCCGAACAGGCGGCCACCTCTCTGGCGCGGCTCGCCAACATCACCGGCTTGCCCCAGGACCAGTTCGACCGGCTGGGCTCGACCATCGTAGCTCTCGGGAACAACTTCGCAACCACTGAGGCGGAAATCGTCGAGATGGGACTGCGCATCGCCGGAGCGGGTGAGCAGATTGGCCTTGCTGAGGGGCAGATCCTCGCCATATCCACGGCGCTCTCGTCGGTCGGCATCAGCGCGGAGGCTGGCGGCACGGCGATCTCCAAGGTCATGATCAACATGGCCTCGGCGGTTTCCTCGGGTGGAGAGTCGTTGCAACAGTTCGCCTCCGTTGCTGGCATGAGCGGCCAGGACTTCGCGCGTGTGTTCCGCGACGATGCCGCCGCGGCGATCAATTCCTTTGTCGTCGGGCTCGGCGATATGCAGGACAGCGGCGGTGACGTGCTCGGTACGCTTGCCGCGATGGGGATTGAGGAAGTCCGCATGCGCGATGCGCTCCTGCGTGCTGCGAGTGCTGGCGACCTGCTCAGTGAAGCCCTCGATTTGCAGGGCGACGCGTGGAGCAAAAACACAGCACTCACCAAGGAAGCGGAGCAGCGCTACAAGACATTCTCCTCGCAGCTGACGCTCTTCTGGAACCGCCTCAAAGATATCGGTATCACGCTCGGTACATCGCTGTTGCCGGTGTTCCGGGACGCGCTCGACGCCGCCCAGCCGTTGGTGGACGTGATCGAGAAAGCGGCGAACGCATTTGCTTGGCTCCCGAAGCCCATCCGATTGGTTACCGTCGGACTAGTGGGTTTGGCAGCGGCCGTGGGGCCTGTGTTGATCGGGTTTAAGGGGCTAACGGCAACCCTGTTAGTCAATGCGGCTGCGGCCAAAGCCAACGCGGCCGCTCATGCGGCGGGTAGCGCGGCCTTCATTGTTAGCCAGTCTCGCTTGGGGAACTTCGTTCACCTGTTACCCAAATTCTCGACCAAGACCATCCAGGGCCGCGATGCGATGGGCCGGTTCACCCAAGGCGTGCGCGTGTTCAATAAGGAATTTATTACTGCGCCGGGGAAAATCGCACGGTTTAGCGGGGTGCTCGCGTCCGCGGGCAAATCGGCGGCGGCGGGCTTTGCCGGCTATGCAGCGGTAGCTGCCGGAACGATCGCCGCCGGATTCAAGCTCGGAAACGTTCTTAGCGATCTGGCAGTGGCATATAGAAGCGAAGCCGATGCCATCGACCAAGCGATTCAGAAGCAAGGTCTATTCAAGGCCGGCCTTTCGCTGATCCCCGACATTCTTGCCCGGGCTGGTCAAGGACTTAAGTCGGCGGCTTCGAGCGCCCTAGATTTTGCCAAGTCACTGTCCAAGTCAATGGCTGATACTGCCAAGTCTCTCGTTCCCGATACCCTTATCAAATTCGGCCAGACAGCGAAATCGGTATTTAGCGATGTATTTATTGGCGGCTCCATCGATTTTTTGCAAGGGAAACTTCAGAAGCTCTCGGATGCACTCTTCGGAGTGAAACGCAACGCCGAAGGTCTCGTAGATACGTCGTTGATCCCGCTGTCCGCTCAGGATCTGCAGCTTCTCGATAAAGCGAGCGAAAAGCTCGGGCGGATGTTCGCCCAAACCCCGGCAGGCGTGAAGAAAGCCGTTTCAGCGATGAACGAATACAACAAGAGTCTTCGTGAATCGGGCCTTGCCGAGCAAGCTAAGAATCTTCGACAGAGCGTGACGGCGCTGCTCGACGCGAAAGACAAGACGGATCTTCTCTCGCGGGCGTCTTCGCTGGCCGGGGTGGAAATCACGGAGCAGGCAAAAGCTCTGGAGGTGCTGCGACAAGCCGCCGCGAAAGCTGCCGAAGAGCAGAGGAAGGCCGCGTCCGACCAGATGCTCCAATCCTTCGAGGC
The DNA here is from genome assembly GCA_965247365.1 of Candidatus Marinacidobacterales bacterium. Lineage (GTDB taxonomy): Bacteria > Acidobacteriota > Vicinamibacteria > Marinacidobacterales > SMYC01 > CBDFHB01. The sequence goes on along the minus strand of CBDFHB010000002.1, from coordinate 3,557,600 downwards.
ACTGACCTTTGAAGGGATGGCGCAGCAAGCGCAGCTAGTGGACAAGGCGCTCGGCCGGTTGAAAGGCACGCTTCCCATCGAGGAAATGCGCAGGCTCCGGGACGAGTGGGAGCCTTGGCTCTCAAGGCTTGGCGTAACGGCGCCAGCACTGGAAAAGGTCATCGCGGAAGCCAACCGGATGCGGGATGCCCTGTCGCAAATCGAAGCGCCGGAGCTCGACATGGGCGAGCTCACGAAGGGAATGGAGGAATATTTCCGCGCGAGCGAAAAGCTCCCAAAGCATCTCCTCACGCTTGGTGCTGGTCTGTCCAATACCGAGCGAGCGGCGCTCGGGATGCCTCCCGTCCTCGATACGATGAGCGAGAATACCGAGGCTTTCGGCAAGTCTCTCCAGGAAACCTCGGTTCTGCTCGGTTCGTTCGAAAGCAATCTCGGGAAAGCCTTTGGCGGCGCCGCCAGCTTTGCCCAGGGGAGCGGCAAGCTATTTGGTAAAGGGTTCGGTGGGTTCAAAGAGCTATTCCAGAAGGAGATTAAAGGTAAAGGCATGGTCACGAGCTTTGGTTCGATCTTCTCTGGCCTTCCCAAAGCCCTCCCTGCGATCGGACAGATGGTGGGCCCGGCGATCGAGTTACTGGGCATGCTGTTCAAACCGAAATGGAAGAAGCTGGGAGAGCAAGGCGCACGTCTTTTCGGCAAGGAGTTCTCCGAAAAACTGAGCAAGGAGCTCCTGAAATCTCAGAAGGCCCTCGGTTCTTTCAAGAACGCGGTGGCGGCCAACATCGGCGATATCGCTCAAGAGGTCGGGGTGAACGCGAAGAACCTCGGCCAGACGATGCAGTCTCTTAACATCCTGATTGGGATGGTGGAGAACAGGACGTTGCGGTGGGCGGACGCCGCCGAGCAGATGGACAAAGCCTTCGGTCCCATCAAAGACCGTCTGATCGAGATGGGGACAGAGGGGGTGTTCCAGCTGGGCCGTCTGATCGAGCGGATGCGCGAGCTCGGCAAGGTGTCCGCCGACGTCCAGGCATTCATCCAGGAAAAGGCGAAGTCGGCAGTCGAAGCCATGATGGCCTACTTCGAGAATCTGGCAAAGCAAGAGGATCTGACGGCGGAGAAAGCGCGCGAGCTCGTGGGTGTCGTGGCGACGGCGTTCCAGGCGGCGATCGCGGCGGGAGGCGGACTCTTGGGCGCGGTGCAACAGCTCGGCCCCGCCTTCGGCGAAGTGATTCAGAAGCTGCGCGGCGTGCTCGGCGACGACAACCCGCTGCTGAACCAGGTAACGAGGTTCTACAACTTCGTCTCGAACAACCAGGAGCAGCTGGCCGCGATCTCGTCGCTCGGGACGGCGTTCAAAGAGCTGGCCGCGATCGGGCTCATCAACGCGGCGAACATCGGGGACTTCGCGGGCACCTTCCAGGCGGAGTTCGACAAGATCCTGGCGTCGACCCAGGACCAAACGGCGGCGATGGCGGCGATGGGCCCGCAGATCGGGCTTCTCCTGGAATCGTACCGGGAGCTCGGCATGCAAGTCCCTCCGTGGCTGGAGGAGATGGCGGGCAAGGCGAAGGAAGCCGGAGCGAACCTGACGCCTCCGGAAGGCACGATCGATATCTTCCGCGATATCCGGGACATGCTGGGCGAGCTGGTGGACGCGTTCAAGGGAGTGAGCGCCGAGGCCCGCCGTGCCAGTGCGGCCATGGGAGGAATGGGAGGACCTGGCGGCTTTCCCGATGGCCTTGGCAACGGCGGCAATGACCACATGTATGGAGCTCGAGGTCTCGATGTTCTGGTGGGCGGCCCGCTCGGGCCGGTGGATTTCACGGCGGGCGAGATGGGAATGGAGCGGGTCTTTATCGAGCCTCTTGATGGGGACGACGGAAGCAGAAGGGGTGCGCTCGCGGACGACGGTTTGGGCGGTGGCGGCTCGCGGACGATCAACGTGACAAACCAGTTCGTGCTCGAGGGAGCCGTCATCGGAACGACGAAAGAGCTCGCCGAGGCCTTTGCGCCGGTCGTGACCCGAGCCCTACGAGACGACCCGAACGTGCAGCGCGAGGTCAAACGCATCACCGAGTGAGAACATCATGGGTACAGCTGTCAGCGCCGATCTCCAGACCGAACTTGATGGCCAGCGTCGCGTCTTCCCGGTGTTCGAGGTAACTCTAGATGGAACCGAGTACCGATTCGCGAAGGCCGCTATCGCCTCTACGAGCAAAGGCGTCTATTCGCCATACATCCAGAGCATCGCGTCGTTCTCAACGAGTATCGGGTTCCCATCGCTCGGCCTAGGTCAGCCGCGAGTCAACGTCAGCCTTTACGACCAGGAGCGAGTTCTTCAGAAGGCCCACGGCGGGCCTGCCGGCGGACACGTGATGGGGTCGACGGCGAGGCTCTGGTATCGCAGCGATTTCGTCGCAGCCGGGGAGCACTACAAGGCCGTCGATGGTGTCCTCGTGGATTTTGGCGGCCGAGACAGGATGCTCGAATACGCCATCGGTCCCGATGCGCTTCCGCTGCAAGGCCTGCTGAAGATCCCGAAGCTCACGAGGCTGGACTTCCCCGACATACCGCAGGACAACGTCCAGGTCGGGCAACTGGTGCTCGGCGAGTTCGATAGCACCGGAACCGAGAATGCGACGGGCCAGGTCGAAGCCATTTTGGTCGACGAGGCGAACGACCGCTGGTTTCAAAGCTGGGGACACATGCTATCGACCACGCAGGTCTGGAAGAACGGAACGAAGGACACTGCTAACTGGACACAGAAGAGGGTGCTCGCGAACGGCAAGCCTTGGACGTGCATCGAATACACGGGCAGCTCTGCTCCGACGATTTCGGATACGGTGACGTTCGACTGCCTCGGGCTCGACAAGAATGGAGATGCCACGAGCACGCTCCTTCAAGACCCTGCCGAAGTCCTCGAGGTCGTCCTCGTCAACTTCGTCTATAACGAGTGGCCCGAGGGGGCTCAGCTCGGAAGCGGCACGACCCCTGGCTATCGTTGGTTGGCGGTGACGGCCGCGCCAGTGGAGCACGCCGCCGTTCTCGCGGCCGACGTAGTCCTCGGCTACAACAACCACATCTTCTCCGGCATCCTGACGTCCAGCGACACGGTGTCGAACTTCCTTGACACCTGGATCAACACCTTCCGCTATCCGCTGTTCTGGACCGACCAGCTGAAGATAGCCGTCGGGACTCTTTGGTATGGAGTCCGGGACATCTACCCGTCCGCGGTGATCCGTCAAGACGAGCGCGACGTAATCGGCATTTCGGTGGAGACCATCGGAGAGGATCGCAGGAGCGCCCTCGTCGTCGACTACTTGATGAACGGCGCCACCGGGTCTTTTACGGAGGCGCTCAGCCTGAAGAACAAGGCATTGCCGTACAACGTGTCGACCTCTCTCCAGTACACGTATGGCGCAGGGCGTCGGGTCTGAGCGATGGCCGGCACCGCGACGAAGATCCTCCGCCCGACGGCCGACGCAGGCAGCGGTTCGGCCACGGCGGCGTGGGGGCTCGGAGCCGGCGCGACCAAGGTAGCGGCGGTCGATCCTGGAGACCCAGTCAGCCACGACAACGACACCAGCTACATCGTCACCAGTAGCGTCATCGGCTTCGAGCAACGCTTCGGGATCGACCCGACCTTCGCGGAGCGGATGGCGCTGGTCACCGAGGTGCGCGCTCACGCCCGTGTCCGTGACGAGGGCACGACGGTCATCTCAAACAAGCTGCGCGTCGTGCTCGGAACAAGCAACGTGCTCAGCAGCACATTTTCAACGGCGGGCACGTCGTGGACCGCCGGGGGGAACAACGTCTCGAAGGCGATGGCGCGCCCTGGCGGCGGAGACTGGACCGAGGACGACTTCCGCGACTCCACCTTCCGGTTGGGCATCGTTTGCCCGTCCCAGGTGCCCGTGATGAGGTGCACTTCCTTGTGGCTTGAGGTGGACTACGTCCCCGCGGTACTCACCGTCGAACCCCACCGAGAAGTCGGGTCTAGAGAGCTCCGGCTTCTCCAGCACGAGCCCGAGGTCTATACCGTAAAGCTGCCGTTGAAATTCTTGAGCCTCGGCCTCACGGACATGGTGCGCCTGGCTCACGACTCGGTCTTTGCGTCAGCGTCGGTGCTGAGCGCTCTCTCAAACCATATGCTGACAGATAAGTGGCGTCAGACACCATGCTTCGTGCTCGAACGCACGCTCAACTTCGACGACGACACGGTCACGCTGAAGCTTTTGAACGCGATTCCGTGTCTGGCGATGTTCTGGTCGACATTCACGACACCGGACGACGTCAACGACGACATGGACGGGATGCCGCTCATCCATGTCGGTCAGGAGTTGGGCGTCGCGCGCACGACGAGGGGGTACATCCCTCACCCGAGCTCGGCGAGGAGCATCACCCGCCTTTCGGACGTTTCGCCCATCACCGAGAAACGGAACCACAAGGGGACGCTGTGTGAGCTCGGCGCTCAGAATGACATTCAAGATTCGGTCTTCTCACACGACTTTGGGGGAGGCACGCCTTGGACGAAGGTGGCCTCAACAGGGTCCATTGTCACGAGCACGACAAGGCTTCTATACGAGAACACGAGCGTCACGGATCGGTCCTGCCACATCACCAAGGGCACGGGCGACACCTACATCGAGCAGAGTTGGACTCACGGTGGCGGCGATTCTCGTGTCTCGATGTGGTTCAAAGAAGCATCCGGCAACGGCGACTGGGCCTATCAGCGCCCCAATGGTAACTGGTGGAACGACTCTACCCAGAGCTGGAGCGCCACGCTCGTCTGGAATGCTTCGAGCGGCGCGACGGACGACTGGTTCCGCGTTGTCAGCAAGAAGATAACGGGGCTCTCGGCCGGCACGGCGACCGTGCGCTTTGGTCTCAACGCAGGCCTCGCCAACGACGAGCTGTTCATCGGCAGCGTCAACCATATCGAGGACGATGCCATCTATTCGGACATTCCGACGGACGAAAACGGCGACCTGGTCGCCAAGGCGGGCACGACGACCACGGACGCGGATGAGATTGATTACTCGCTGGACAACGGCGGCGGCCTAGACGAGCGCCAAGTGATGCACCCGAGCCGGATCGCGCACCGCTTCACAATGGAAGCGGAACAGGACAGCGATGGCATCGTCGAGGGTGCCGCGAACGGGAACATTCTCGGGACGTGGACATGGGGCTCCGGCGTGACGGACTACGACCAGCTCGTGGTCGAGAAGAGCAGCGGGCAGGTCCGCGTCGCCTACGAGCGCGTGGTCAGCTCTACGAGCCAAGGGAAGGCATTCAAGAACATCACGCTTGTTCGCGGCCAGGTGTATGAGATCGCGGTCACGGTAACCAGCGCTTCCGGAGGCGAGCTCGGGAAGGCGGCCCTGAGCTGTACCGTCTATGTGGACGAGGTGGCCGGAAGCGATGTCACTTTCTCCAACGAGCACAGCTCGAGCCAGCAAGAAACACATTTCTATCCTGGGTGCGGCCCCGCCGGGCTCTCGAAGCGCCCAGCGATGAATTGGATTCGAAACCTCGAAATCGTGCAACGCGTGCTCCCAGCGGAAGAGATAGGAGCGAGACGCTAGTGCGAGAACTTGGGAGTCTGCGACAAAAACTGCTCCGCGCTCTCGTGGGATTGGCGAGGGTGCGAGAGCGAGAAAAGGTTCTGGAGGAGCAGCTCGCGCAGTTGCGCGACGATATCGCCACTCTCCGCGTTCGAGTGAATGAGCACGAGCGACGGGTCACCACACTGGAAGGTGGTTAATGAGCGAAGGCTTCTTTCTTTCCGGTCTAGCTTCGAACGCGTGCGTTCAGGCTCAAAGCGTGACGGTCTCATCCGAGGACGCGTTATTTCCAAAGGCGCATCTACAAACCGGAAAACCCTGGGAGCGCTTTCGCTTTTCTTCTGCCGCGGCGAATCCGAAGATGGAGTTCGACTGCAATATCATCGCGAATCCGAGCTACGAGTTGGACCCCGATCTAACCTCACCTCCTACAGGCTGGAAAATCCCGACGGGAGGTGGCACTCCAGACGTGAGTACGGCTGAGTTCAACGAAGGGACAAAATCGCTTCGTCTCAATCTTGCCAACGAGGCGGCGTACCAGGACCGCGAAGTGCGGCTCGGCGGGACGTACCGGCACACGGTCGCACTCCGAGGCGACGGGACCAACATCGTCAGCGCCTACGTTCTGGATTTGATTGCGGGTAAGTGGCTTCAGTCTGGTGGGGCGTGGACAACGACAAAAACCGCGTGGGCAACGAGGTCAGCGGCGACCTTTGCGGACAGCTCTATCACACTGACGCTCGAGGATCCGGTCGCGGGTCATTCCGGCCCGGGCCGCGTTCGAATCCTCTTCGACCGACCTGCCTCCACCACAGCCGCAGCCTACGTTGATTCGGTCTATCTGTGGCCCAAGATCACGTGTGCGGCCTTGATCCACCATACGATTCCTACGGGCTTCCCCATCGCGGTGGAATCGGCAGATGATGCCGCCTTCACCTCGAACCTCAATGACCATGGAGACCTGCCCGCTAGGCGATTTCGTACTTACATGATCCTTGCGGGACCCGCGACTCCGCAGAGGTTCTGGAGATTTCTCATTACTGGGACCCCATACGATCTTTTCCTCCCTTGGATTGGGCAGCCAGTACTAGGAGAACGTGAAACCTTTCTCACCCGGCCGAGCTATGGACTTGTCACCATCCGAGAGGTGCCCAAGTCGGGGACAGAAGAGCTCCCCGTTTCGCTGGCGGAAGCACCACGATATCGGTTCGATATGTCATGGGAGAACACCGCCTACAGTGCTTACCAGCAAATCGCGGAAAAGATGCTGGGGGCTTGTTTTTTCGGAGATGAGCCCATTTTGCTTGTCGCGGATACAACACAATCGGAAATGGTCTACGGTCGCGGCGCCAGCATGAGCTCCATTGCGCCGAGATGGGTCTTCATTGATCAAGTGAAGTACTCGCTATCGGTTCAGGACGACCCCTATAGCGTGGTTACCAGATGAAACGGCCGCTTATGGAGTTGACGGACGACGAGCTTCAGGAGCATTACCGTCGTCATCTCAAAAGTCTTGAGACGATTCTAAAAGAGCTTGCAAGACGAAGAGTCGATAGAGAGTGTAGTAAAATAGAGCGCGAATCGGTCACCTCGTAAGAAACGACACCGCCGATTCGAAGCGCATCAGAAGCGACCACCCCGCCTTAAAGCGGCACCGTCGTAAACCGAAAGGAATGCGACGGATGCAAAAACGCCTTTTCCTAATTCGCTTTTTCTACTCCTCCTCTGCGCGGCGCCGGTTCTAACTTCTCTAGGACGAGGAGATGTTCGGCGTGGAGCGAGTGATGGAGTCAGCTCAAGGGGTTTTCTCTGCCTTGGAATCGCTCCGCGCCGGACTAACTCGAGAAGTAGATGAGAACCATCAGGCCCGGTTCCTGAGTGCACCAGTCAGGAGTCGGGCCCGGGTGCGGCGACGATGGATGAAGTCGCGGACGAAACGTATGAGGGCAAACAGATGATGTGGATGAAGACGACGATGGGGCTCGCGTGCTCACTCGCGGTGGCCGCTTTCGTTTTGGCGGCACAGCTCAAAGAGGCGGCCGAGGTGGCCACCGCGGTCGTTCACGGCACGGCCAACTCCGCGCCGGTGCTGCTGCTGTTTGTGCTCGTGGTCGGCCTTCTCGTTTTGGTGGTGTGGATGTTTCTTCGCCACCTGGCGCGCCAAGGCGACCGGCTGGTCACCATGATCGAGCAGAACAACAGCTCGAACGAGCGTACCGCCGGGGTGCTGGGGAAGGCTAGCGGCGCTCTCGAGCGCAACACGATCGTTCTCGAAAGGTTGGAGAGGCGGCTTTAAAACTGAGGAGGAACCAAAAATGAATAGACAGAGGTTGGAGACGGGCACGGACCGTGTTCTCACGTGGATCGTGGCGCGGCCGCGCACGGCGTTGGTGCTGGGCGTTGTAGCTATCGTGCTCTTCGTCGCCGGAGTCATCGTCGGCGCTCGGGTCTGGTAGCGATGCTCCAAGCACTGTTTGGAGGAAAGGCCGTCCTGACGGCGGCGGAGGGGGTCGCCAAGATCATCGACCGCTTCGTCGAGACGGATGATGAAAAGCAGGCGGCCGAGATGATCAAGGCGAAGCTCATGCTGCAACCGTCGCTCGCCCAGGTCGAACTCAACAAGATCGAAGCGGGTCACCGGAGCATCTTCGTTGCGGGCTGGCGTCCCTTTATCGGCTGGGTGTGCGGCTTTGGTCTCGCCTGGCACTACATTTTCCGTGACGTGGCGATGTGGGTGTGCAGCATGTGGTGGACTGACGTGGTGCCTCCAGAGCTGCTCGGCACGGGGGAGCTGATAACGATCGTCTTGGGGATGCTTGGCCTCGGAGTCTTCAGGACCGCCGAGAAAGTCGCTGGCAGAGCCAAGTGAGCCGCGTCTTGAAAGCACCGGGCGCGCCTTTGTACTGGCGTGACTCCGCGGACGGGCAAGTGCTCGTCTGCCGAGAGTGCGAGCGGGTGACCGGAGACTCGGCGGCATCGTGTCGCGTGACGCTCGTCCGTATCCAGGGAGCCGTGCATGCGTATTGCGAGCGTTGCGGAGCGAAGCAGAGGCTCAACGGCTTCGAGCTGGCCACGGAGGAAAACCATGAGTGACGAGACGGGTACCGAGCGCGTTGTCCCGTGGCCAGGAACGGACTTGGATAAGGGACCGTCGCCCCGCCTGTCGTGGCGCGAGCTCGGCTGTCGCGACGGCACACCCTACCCCGAGGAATGGAGACGCTCCCGCGCTCTCGTGCTCGCGCGGGTGTTCGAGAGGATCCGGGCGTATGTCGGCGGCCCCATCCAAGTGAACTCCGCGTACCGGACGCGAGAGTACAACGCTCAAGTCGGCGGCTCCCGGAACAGCCAGCACATCGAAGGTCGAGCGCTCGACCTCGCCGTTCCCGGAGATCTCGCTCTTTTCGAGTTCCAGGCCATCGTCTTGCCCTTCGCCCGTTGGGGCGGCTCTCCTCTCCGAGGCCTCGGGGTCTATCCGTCTTTCATCCACATCGACACACGGCCATCCCCACGCTTGGTCCGCTGGCAAGGAAAGCGCGTGCAAGCCGAGCTGGTGAGAACCGCTTGAACCTAAAAGGAGGTTGTACATGAGAGGAAAACTGAAACGCCTGGTGAGATTCACGTTGATTATCGCTGGGCTCACGTGCACCGCGGGCAACGCCGCCGCGGCGGAAGACCCACCCGTCCAAGCCGGGCCGCTCGACTTCCACGTCGTTCCCGCTATCGGCGCCGGGGTGTTCGTCGAAGACTCGGACGCCGAAAGCTCCGTCACGAACAACGGCTACTTTCTCGTGCGTATTCCGGCCTTCGTCTTTCCGCGGCTTAATGACGCCTCGGCCGGTGTTCAGGTCGAGCTCAGCAATGCCCCGAGGCTCCGAGGCGTCGATTACTCAGTTCTGAGCTACGCGAGGATCAAGCTCGCGGGCAACACCTACACAGGCGCGAACGTCCGACTGTTTCATGGCGCAGCTAAAGCAGGGGGAGAGTTTTCCTTGCGCGCCATGCCCGTCGTCGGACTTCGTTTGCTGAGCGTAGCGAATCACATACCGATCTTTTTCGAGGTCGAGTTTTTCCGTGACCGCCGCCCCGTCAAAGCGGCGCTCATTCTCACGTGGAAGTAAGGAGAAAGCAGTGAAGCTCGTTTTGGTCGAGTGGATCGATTCTCACTCCGGTCGCGGTTGGCAAGATATCGACCGGATTGAAGAGGCCGCAGAGCCGCTTTATTGCCGTTCGGTCGGCTGGCTGGTCGCGGAGAACAAAGACTGCAAAGTCCTGGTTCCACATGTTGCGGGAGAGCGTAACGGAGCCGCTGTCTTGCAAGGCTCGGGCGATATGACGATCCCGGTAAAGGCCATCGTCAAATCGAAAGTGCTCAGAGATGCCTAGCGCTTGCCTCTCTTTGACTTTTTCGTGTCGCCATACCCCGGCTTCGGAATGCGCTCAACAACCGTTGTTGATGGGCGACGCTTCGCGTCTTTGACGGTCATGAACCGCCCAGTTTTCGCGTCTCTTCCGTGTTGGAGCGGTGGTCATAGCGATCACCTAGAAAAAGGAGAAAAGAAGAAATGAATTCACTCATCCGTATCGTGCTCTTCAGCGTGCTCATCTCATTGGGAGCGTTCGCCTGCACCGAGGTGACTCAAACCATCCAACCATCGGGGGTCGACGTCAGTGTTGCCACTCCCAGCTCGGACTCTGGGCCCAACGAGACGTCCTCTGGGACGAACGGGACCATCACCCTGGAGCCATCGAGCATCGAGGTCCAGGTCGGGAAGAATGTCGCCGTCATGGTCATTGTCCGGGACGCCAACGGTGTCGAGGTGCCGAGCGAGAACATCTCGGTCAGTATCATCGACAAGACGTTCGTCCGGCTCGTCGAGATCGACAACCGCATTATCACGTTCGGAGGTCTTGCGGCGGGACAGACGTCCATCCTCATCAGCGCTTCAGGGCTTCAGGCGTCCCTCGACGCGAACGTTGTTCCTTAAACGGTTAGATTCCCAGCCGCTTTAGGGCACAAAGAAGTTCTACCGTGGAAGGTAAGAAGCTTCGATATCAGGATTTGGTAGCGTGAATCAGGCAAGCGACTACGATCCGCCACTTGACCCCGGAATCGCGGGTGCAGTGTTGCTTTTGAGTAAGGCTAACGTCGAGACCTACGAGTCATGTCAGGGTGGCTGCGGCCACACTTACCCGGAACCGACGGTCCGATTTCATGGGGGACCGTATGAAGGGTTCCGTGCCTTGTCTGTAGCTATGATGTATGGCCTACCAGTTTCAGGACTTCGCCGAATTTGGGTAATGGTTAACGGCGAACCTACAGGGCCAAAATGGGAGATCGTCTTTTTCAAACCTATTTCTGAAGATTTTTACACTCCTCACATTTAGGTTTTCCACCGGTGCCTTCACGTCGGTTTTCAGGCTCGATGTTGTTTCCAGTCGTGCAGTCTGTGTCGTCATGGTGAACGTTGCTTTTGATAGAATGCCACGGAGAGGTAATCATTGAGACCTCCTTCTTTTAGCATTTTAGCAACAGCATGACAAAATGTCATGCCGCGCCACGGGCACGGCCGCGTGGCGGACAGACGCATGCTCGTCTTCCGTCCTTCTTGGATCTCGGGTCAACCTGTCGTCTTATGAGCTGCGACGGAGAGAACCCTTATCAAGTGTGGGAAAATTAAGCGAACGGAAACTCGCCTCGAGCTGCTTCCCCATTAGCGCTGTGCGCTCCGCAAGTAGACTGAGGTGTTGAAAATGCGGTTGCATGTGTTCGAGAAGCATGCTCGTCGCGCTCTGGAATTCAGAGCTTGCTTGCTGAAGCGTCGGTAGTACTTCGCTGAGCTCCTTTGCTTGCGCGCACAATAACGGACGCAACTTTTCGCCCTGGAGACTCAGTTGAGCCAACGGTAGCCGTATCCGCTCGGCGGCTTCCGCGACTTGAAGTAGTGCTGTTAGATTTACCATTTCAATAACCTCCTTGTGATTTCCTAGTCGACCGCGCCTGTCAAGCTATCCAAAGCATATAGTACCACAAAGCGCTTGCGGCTCTCGGCGTTTCGGAGTTATTCTCAATGATGACAATGGTGGGTGCTGGGTCTTTATACGATTCCCTTGGGAAGCGTATCGCCGCCGCCCGCAAGAAAAAGGGATGGGGCCAGAGCAAACTTGCCAAGAGCTGTGGACTTACTCGCGGCTCGATTGCGAACATCGAGCTAGGACGACAGCGGGCACCGCTAGAAACGCTCTGGCGTATTGGCCTGGCGCTCAGCATCGAGCCGCGAGATCTTGTGCCCGCGCTGCGTGATCTTCAGCTAAGAGAAATGCCCGGCGACAAGCGTCTTGAAGCGAAGTTCGTGCCTCCGACTTATACAAACGAACCAAGGGTCAAAGCATTCATCCTCGGCGCCTTAGGGGAGACAGAGGAACCGTCCCATGGGTCAGCCAAGACATCGAATCGAGCGCTTAGCGGCCGAGCTTCTTCGCCTGGCCGTCATCAGACGAGCGCCCGTCGACGTTGAGCACATCGCAAATCATCTAGGCGTTCGTGTTGAACGGGCTGACTTGGGTGACGAGTGCTCTGGCGTTCTTGTAAAAAAGGGCCGCACTGCCGTCATCGGTGTTCACTGGTTACACCCACCCAGCCGCCAAAGATTTACGATAGCCCACGAACTCGGTCACTTTCGCCTGCACAAAGAAGGCACATACGTTGATCGTGGAATGTCCGCGTTCTATCGAGACTCGACGTCGGGGTCAGGAACGGTTAAGCAAGAGCGAGAAGCTAATCATTTCGCGGCCGCTCTCTTAATGCCAGCCGGCTGGGTAGAAAAGGCTTGTCGTCGTCACCATGTTGACCTCGTGGACGACGGGGCTCTTCGAGAATTAGCGGACGAGTTCGGAGTCAGCAGCCAAGCCATGAGCTTCCGACTCGCCAACCTGCGGATTGGAGGATTAGGCCCTGTACCTCCAAAATAAGTAATCGCGGCCTGACAAATTCCATGGGCGGACGGACGCACGCATGTTCGTCTGCCTTCAGTGTGAGCGGGACAGTCTGTCCATCGTCTACGAAAAAAAGATGCACCCGGGCGACGAGCTGCCCTTTGCCCGCACCCGCGTTCTTACTGTTGCTGCTTGCGTCTACGGCGGCGTCCCAATTATGTTAGTTTTCTGCAGTCGATGGCCAGCGACCAGTCAGACGTACAGGTGGCGGTTTCTCGTTCGCGTTGCGCTGAATCAAGTTCGTGGTGAGCCGGGCACCACGTAGGAAGGCTCAGCCGAGAAAAAAGACTACCCCTTTTCCGTCCTTCTGAAGGCAACAACCCTTCCCGGCTTAGCCGAACTCGTCTTAGCTCTCTCCTTCTTAAGTTCGACAAATGGAGGATTCTCAGCCGTGGAAAAAAACCTTCCCCTAGATTACCGAGCTCCTCTATGTCTGAGAACGAAAGAGGCAGAGTTCTTTGGATAAAAGAAGGCGAATGGCCAGCCTCGTCGATGAGAAGGTTAAACGAATCCCGCAGGACGGTCGGCTGCTCGACCGGGGATCTCGTCATCGAGCGGTTCGACGCGAACCTTTATCCATCTTCGACGCGCTCGTACAGCGTTCCTTTGCGTAGCGGGGTGAGAGCCCAGACGCCGCCGAGCCCTGGCTTCCCGTAGCGAGCCGCTAAAACCGTTCCGTCGCTAAACGCAATGAGTATGCCGAGACGGTCTTCCTCGTCGGTGCCGTAGCAGCCCACTTCACCGTAGAGATCTCCCTCGAACTCGACCAGATCGTCGCTTACGCCGTAGACCTTAGTTGCCATCGTTATCCTCCTTCTTCCTTTCGATGATGACTTTCAGGGAAACTCTCTTGGAGCAAAGGAAAGAGAGTTTCCTGAGCCATACGTTCCGCCGCTACTTCGCAGTAGCACTCTTCGCGCTCGATCCCGATTGCTTTCCGCCCGAGATCTTTGGCCGCGCGCAGCGTCGTTCCCGACCCCGCGAAGGCGTCCAGGATCGTTTCCCGGGCGTCAGTGAACTCCTCGACCAGCCGAGTCATCAACGCGAGCGGCTTTTGCGTCGTGTGAAGCCGCGGCATCTTTGTCCGCGAGCTGTTGACGATAGGCACTTCCCAAACAGGCGCGGCGGAGTCTCCCGGGAACTCCCACCTGGGTCTCGGTCAGTTGTCGAGAAGGGCAAGCACTAGCCGCCTCTGAGCACCTTCATTTTGACAATAGCCTTCACTGGTATCGTCATGTCGCCAGACCCCTGCAACATCGCGTCGCCGTTACGCTCGCCAGCCATATGTGGCACCAAGACCTTGCAGTCGCGGTTTTCAGCCACAAGCCAGCCTACTGAACGGCAGTAGAGAGGCTCCGCGGCTCCTTCGATCCGGTCGATATCTTGCCATCCGCGACCGGAGTGAGAATCGAGCCACTCGACCAGAACGAGCTTCACGGTTCGGCTAACTTTCCCCTGAGCTGCGCGGTGTTATTGTCACAGCCCTTTCGTTGTTCAACGGGTCAACCGGGATATCCAAGGCGTTCTCACCCTCTTCCAACCGCTCAAGGCGATCGAAAAACTTGTTTAATCGCTCACGATTGAACAGATGGCCTCCGTTTCCGGCTTCCTTGATTGACATCAGCGCTTGGAACGACTTGCGCGTCGGCCTACCAGTACGTTGCAGCTGGTCCGAGAAGTATTTGTAAACTTCATACGCGTGGATGTCGGCGGCTTGTAGGGGCGGCATACGCCGTCGATCGTCCACCGCTAGAGCTCCCATCCCGTAGATGAGGCTAGCACCGCTGTCGATCAGCGTCCTGAACATTCCAGCAGCGCGTGGACCCCCGCGACCGCCTTGTTCGAATACATACGGGATGACGTCGACATCCTCACGGCCATCCAGCAGGTACCGGATTCGCGACGCGCAAGCGGGGGCGCAGATCGTATAGAGACGTTCAGCCGCCTTCTTTCGATCGCTTTCGGGATAAAGACTGAAGTAGTCATCCATGGCAATTGCCGTCCACGTCCTGAACGGCACGTCCCTTACGATCAACCTGACTAGCTTCTCGAACAGCTGGCGGCGCCTGATGGCGTCCCATCCTTCGAAAAGCCCGACCCCATGGCAGCAATCGACCATGTGGAAGTGTTCAAGGCCTTCCCTCCTCAATGTCTTCGTCCAAGATTCAGACAGGCGTTCCCACTTTTCGACAGGAGCGATCAGACCCGCTACAACAAAGACCTTGGAGTCGTCATGTGTGCCGCTCTCGTCAAAGTACGCGCTCAGCATCGCCCATAGACGGCCTGGTCCGAGCATCAACGTCCGCGCCAAACCCGACACGTAGGCTTCAGGCTTCATCGCTGCGGCGCACGCTCGGGGTCCGAATGTCGTCAGCGGCGATCATACCACTTTTTCTGGTAGGCACCGTTACCCCCTCCTTCTTCCTCTCGATGACGGCTTTCAGGAGAAACTCTCTTGGAGCAAAGGAAAGAGAGTTTCCTGGGCCATACGTTTCGCCGCTATTTCGCAGTAGCGTTCCTCGCGCTCGATGCCGACGGCTTTCCGCCCGAGATCCTTGGCCGCGCGCAGCGTGGTTCCCGAGCCCGCGAAGGCGTCCAGGATCGTTTCCCCGGCGTCAGTGAACTCCTCGACCAGCCGAGTCATCAACGCGAGCGGCTTCTGTGTCGTATGGAGACGAGGCTCCGCATGCGAACGGTTTCTGACGATGGGGACTTCCCAGACCGGCGCGGCGGTATCGTCGTGGAACTCCCACCATCCATGACGACCTCCGCCATTCCACTTCTTTTTGCCGGGCGGGTGCGCGATGGTGATCGTCTCGAAACCCACAGCCGGACGGTCGCCTGTGAACTGCGGCGTGGCGTTGAGCCTTCTCCAAGCCGCAGTGCGGATGTATTCCAGCCCGCCAGCTTGCAGCTCCCGGCGCCAGAGATGGCAGGATTCGACATCGGAGAAGACCAGGACCCATCGCCGGACAAGCTTGCCAAAGTGGAACGCTGCCTCTCGCCGCGTCGATTCGTCGAGATGCCTGAAGCCTAGCTCTCGCGTCCTGGAGATACCCGCACGAGTGCGCGTCCCGTCGCCTTTTCGCTCCAGCTCAGAACCGCCTCTTCGCTGCTTGCTGTGCGTGTGTTCCGAGTAGGGCGGGTCCGTGATGATGTGATCGACCGCCTCGAGCGCCGGAAGCACATCGAGACAATCCCCGTGGTATATCGTCACAGCATCGTCCTGGTAATACGGCTTCACGACGCTTCCGTCTCCGCACCGTAGCGAGCCATCGCGTCCACGAGAGCTTGGCCGGTGAGGTGTCCTCTCTCGTACATTTCGAGAAACACGTCGTGGCCGCACAGTCCGCCGACGATGACGCTATGGCGGATGCTCGTCGAGCCTTCCGGCATGAGCAGCCAGCCTCGTTTCTCCGGATGCCAGTCGTAGAGCGTCTTCACGCAATCACCTCAACTTCATTGACGAGCGGCGCGTCTTCCAGGATACGCCTTTCGGCCATCGTCGCGTACTCCGGGTTGAGTTCGATCCCGATGAACTTACGGCCTAACCGCAATGCGACAAGTCCGGTCGTTCCCGAGCCGGAAAAAGGATCGAGTATCGTGTCGCCGCCGCGGGAGCCCGCAAGAATGCACGGCTCTACGAGCGCTGGGGGGAACGTTGCGAAGTGCGCTCCTGGAAATCCTTTTGTGGCGATCGTCCAAACCGAGCGCTTGTTCGCGCCCTCGGCCTGCTGCTCGGCCTTGGACATGGCGTCCCCGCGAGCGTTGAAGCCCGCGTGTCGGCGTCCGTGGCCGCGCTGCTTGTCTGTCTTACGCGCACGGCGAGGGCCGCCGGCGGCTTTCATCGGACCATTTGCCTTGGTGCCGCCGTGCGCCCGGCAGGAGCCAGCCTGCGCGTCGATGTTCTGTGACCATCTCTTGATGCTGCTCTCCACCGGTGGCGTCCGAATCGCGTCTGCGTCGTAGTAGTAGCGCGCCGATTTGGTCAGAAGAAACACGTACTCATGGGCCCGCGTGGGCCTATCCCTGACGCTCTCGGGCATCGGATTGGGCTTGGACCAGATGATGTCGCTGCGAAGCCACCAGCCATCGGCTTGCAAGGCGAACGCCACGCGCCACGGCAGGCCGATTAGGTCTTTGGGCTTTAGCCCAGTACTCCCTGGGCGCGGCGCGGTCAATGCGCCGATATTGGTATCCTGCTTGCCCCCCACCGAATGGCTGCCGTCACCGTTCAGCCCCTTACCGGAACCTGCATAAGCATCTCCGAGGTTAAGCCACAGCGTCCCATCCTTCCGTAGCACACGCCGCACCTCGCTGAACACCTCGACCATGCGCTCGATGTACTCGTCTAGCGTTGGTTCGAGGCCGTAGGCTCCGTCGACTCCGTAGTCCCGGAGGCCCCAATAGGGCGGGCTCGTGACAACGCACTGCACCGACTCGTTTGGGATCTCCCGCAACTTCTCTAGCGCGTCGCCAACTAGAATCTTCGAGCTCATCTCAGAGCACGCTCCGCAAGAGCGAGGAATGCTTTCGCCGCCACGAATAGAGCCAGCCCACGCAATCAGCCCCTCTCCCTCTCCGTGGCGCGCATCTCGTCCTTCACCATCGTCGCCCGACGGTGTAGATACTCGTTGCGTTCGTGAGAGGGGAACAATCGAATCTCAAACCCCATCTCTATGGCGTCCCGCGAGCACGGCTCACATGAAAGCGCGGGCGGACCGTCAGGATCTGCCCACAGCTCCACTGTGACGTCACGGTTACATTCGCCTTTGATCTTGTGACGACCAACACAGTATTGGGACGTACAGGGACATATTTCTTTCATGGGCTCACTCCAATCATTTCCGTTTCACGCATCTCTGCTCACGTCATGGGAGCAACGTGCTCGAACGCGGCGCCGCCATTGCGCCAGTTCAACGCTTGCTCCACGGTGGCGCATTCTTTGGCCACGGCTTCCAGATGCCAGACACCGATGCTGGGATTGCGCATCTTGAGATAGGGCCACTTCCCGGTCTGGCCACCGAGGTCGACGGATAGCAACTCGTACTCCCCGCGCCGATCCAGTACTTCGGCGCCGAGCTCCGTCGCGATGCGCTCGATACCCACCTTGCGGACGAATTCCCGCCGTACCTCGGCGTTATCGAGCTCGGCGAATTTCCGGGCGTCGAGATCGGTTACTGGGGTTTCTACCAGCCACTCGGGAACACCGACGCCATTCAGGGCATAGATGGACCAGCCATCGGGGTAGTGGATGGCCGGGCCATCGTTGCAATGAAGACGACCTTCCGCGTTCAGTTGAACAATGTCGTGCCGCTCGGACACCCAGCAGATGCGCTCGCACGGAAGTGCCCAGCCGGCGCTCTTCGCCAGCTCGAACAGGCCGATAAGGGGTTCCGTCTGTTCGACCAGGCCGCAGACTTCTCGGAAGTACGCATAGAAAGAAACCCAGCCCGCGTCGTGCTGCCCGTAAGTTGAGCCCCAGACCGAGGCCCCGACCGAGTCCCCGACCGAGCCCCAGACCGAGGCCCCGACCGAGCCCCAGACCGAGACCCTGACCGAGGCCCAGACCGAGCCCCAGACCGAGGCCACAACCGAGGCCCAGACCGAGTTCCCGACCGAGGCCCAGACCGAGGCCATGGCCGAGTTCCCGACCGAGGCCCCGACCGAGCCCAAGACCGAACCCGCAACTGGGTTCACGGCCTTGCTTCTGGCAAGCGCGTTTCCCAGCGGCGAGCCGCAGAAAATGATCCTTGGCTCAGTCAAGCCCGCGCTCGCGTACATCGCACGAACCGCCAGCCTCGCTCGCTCCCGGTCCATTGGCTCGGTACACAGGCCGATTTTCGTCCACCGCTCCGCGTATTCCGCAAGCCGGGCCGTCTGCGCTTCCGTGAGGCGCTCGATACGAGCCGTCAATCCATCACCTCGCGGATCTCCTCGGTGAACGGGTCCACTTCGCGCACGATGCCCACCTCGTAGACGCCGGGGGCAATCGTCTGGGCGTGGTGCTCTTCGTGACGAAGCTCGGCAGCCTCGCTCACGTTCACCCATACGACCCCGTTGTCGTCTTCGCGCAGCTCGACGCCCGGGACCTCGAGCACGTGGGCGTGTCCCGTTGCCTCGCCTTCCGCCACTACCCATCCCCGCGCTTTCGGCTTGAGCTTTTTGGTGTGGCTCGGCAGGGACTCCCGCCGCTTCAGAAGTACATCGCCTTGCTGGTACATTCGTTCCATTTCTGTCCCTCACTTTCTTTGAAAAAAACACCTGCCCTAATAGGAACCTCTACCGGAATTCCTCCGCCGTTCGCCCGAGACTCTCCAAGTAGCTCTCGACCGTCCTCGCCGACTGCTCGAACCGGATGGACACGCCGGCGAACATCCCGAGCACGAACACAAAGAGCCCGGCCAGGATGACGGTCGACAGCTCGATGCGGACGGTCTTCACGGCGACACCTCCTCCGCATCGATTACGTCTTCCGCTTCCGCTTCCTCTTGCTCTTGGGGCGCACCGGCCGTGAGCATGGGCGGTCCCTGAGCGAAAGGCAGCTCGCCCGCCTGGAAGCGCTCGAAAACCGTAGCGCCGTTTTCAGTGACGATGTGCGCGAAAAACTCTTCGTCGAACTCGACCACCCCACGCGCGACACCCTCGAGCTTGCCTTTGACGAGCAACAGCAGCGCCCGCCACGTCGACCGTGTCTCTTGCTCGACCTCGCGCTGTACCCGAGCGTAGCCGTGTCGGTCCAATTTCGACGGTAGCTTGACGAAAAAACGAACTGTTCGGGGCGGCTTGTCGATGGAGAAGACGACCTGCACCTGGTCGTCGCCTTCGAGGATGCCGAAACGACTCGCGCCGTACTTCTGCCGGACGAGCTGTTCGAGATGGACCTTCGTGCGTGACACGGGGACGTCGGTCTTCAGGGCGAATTGGCCTTGTCGGCTGCTCACTTCATGACCTCGTTTTTTTCTTTAGCTCACCCGTTCTCACCGTCATCTCCGAGCTCATCCGACTCGCCCGGCTCTGATTCCGTTTCGGTGCTCGGCTCAGCATCAGACGACTTGGAGTCCTCCTCGATTCGGTCGAGGACTTCGTCGATTTCCATCTGACGGTCCTCCTCCGTGAGTGGGCGGGTTTCGACGATTTCTCCGGTGTCGAGTCTCACGATCTCCACGCACGAGTTGTCCGAGGCGAATCGGGCCTCCACGAGTACGCTCTGGACGGCCTCGCCCTTGCGAACCTCGAAAGCCAGCTTTTTCAGCCGCCCCCGTATCTCTACCAGGCCCTCTTTCATCTCTTTGAGCTTCCCCCGCGCCTCGTCCTTCACCTCGTCGATCTCAAGCTCGACGCGGGCGGCGAGGAGAGCGCTGGCGGCCATCTCCTGGCCATGCTCGACGACTTGCTCCCTATCGAGCTTCACCGGTAGTTGTTTTTCGTATTGCCTACTCATAGGTCCTCCTTCCGTATTCGGCTAGTAAAAGTGCTTCGGCCATGCCGTCGTCATCCTTCCGCGAGCGCTCGGTACGCTTCAGGCTCGCGTTAGGAAACAACCGCTTGGCGGCGACGATCGACTTTTGCTTCGTGTCCGCGCCCGTGGTTCCCGCGTGCATGACTTTCTGCCACGTTCTAGGGCGAACGCCTTGGTGCGCGATACGTAGAGCCGTCAGCATCCAGAGCCAGCCTTCCGAGATGCCACGGTTGTATTGCGCCAGCGAGCCCGCTTTCACGTTAGGCGGGAGCGGACCCGACTGTTCCACCGTGGCGAACAGCGCGGCGAGCGGGCCTTGCTCGAAAAGCCACTCACGGAGCGCGGGCAGGTCGTACTGGTTCTTACCTTTCGCTGACGGAACCAGCGGGACGGGCCACGCGCCGCAATCCAATCCCTGGCTGCCGATGCCGGTGGAGACGGTTCGAATCGACGCGAGCGCGCCCTTCAAGCCGGGGTCAATCCCGATGAAAATCAAAACGGGATCTCCTCCTGCTCTCGTTCGGGTTTGGGTTCGCTTTCGTTCTTGCGTTTTTGCTTATGCTGCTTACGGGCCTTGCGCCGTTCCGCCAGCAGCTTCTGTCGCCGCTCCTCGGGTGTGAGCGCCAGGTACTCCCGGCGCCGCTGCCCGGCCAGACACTCGCAGACGACCATCCGATCGTCGGTAAGATACATGCCCGAACCCTTACACCTTCGGCACCTCCAGTCGCTCACGTCGGCTCTCTCTCCCGAATCAGGCGTTTCCATCCGCACGCATCGGGGCAATAGAACCACCCCCGCCCTTTGACGCCGTCTCTCTCGTGGTCTATGCGGCACGCCGTAATTCGTTCGCGGTCTTCGGCTTCTCGCTTTGACCGCTCCTTAGGCGTTTCGTAGACCGTGTCGACGACGGACCGACGCCCCCGAGTCGCTGCCGCTGCCGCTCGGAACCGTTCGTCGTCGAAACGGCCGTCTGCTGTGCGGAGCCAATTCCCGAATGTGCGACGCCAGTCTTTCTTCGTCCTCGCCCAAGTCGGATTCGCGAGGGCGTGTTGCTTCATCCGCCGAAGCTCTTGGGGCACGTCGACCCGTGAGTAGTCCGCTTCTAACTGCGAGAGAAGCTGCGGGTCGATTCGTATTTGCGCAGTCTTGAGGCTCGGGTGCTTCTTCACCCACTTCGGCTTGGGATCCCAGTACACGTGCGGTTTCGGTCGACGTCTCGGCCCTGAACGTTTCTCGGGGTGAGCTGGCGGGCGAGCGAAACGCTCGTCCGCATGCTTCTTAGTAGCTAGATCTGTATTACCAGCACAGTGTTTCTTAGAGAGATCTTTCTTGTTTTCTTTGTTCTCTTTGTTAGTTATGGGGAGTAATTGGGGAGTAATAGGGGAATCGTAATGGGGGCCAGACGTGGAATCTGATAGGGGAGGGTTTCCGGTGACGCTCTGATAAGCGTCGTAGTTCAGGACACTTAATAATGTATAGCCATTGGGACCGGCCTTGGTCGTTTGGATGAGGAGCATGCGGGCACGTTCGAGACCACGCAAAAACCCGCGAATCGTCTTCCGATCCCACTGCCAGAGCTCGGCAAGCCTCGCTTGGGAGGTCAGGATCTGTCCTCTTTCGATGACAAGCACCGCGCTCGAACGTTTCAGTTGCACCGTGTGACGCTTGTACGCCGCGGACAGAAGCAGGTCGACCCATGCCTGGCCGGGAGTAAACCGCTCCCTGTACCAGAGCGGATTCTGCTGGATGCGGCGGTGGAGACAGATCCATCCTTCCGGTAAAAACACGCGCGTTTCCTCCTTTCGGCCGGGGTGCGACACCACGATGGCGCTCACGGGCCCATCGCCTCCCGAATCGACTCCAAGGCGTCGCGCCCGAGAGCGCTAAGCCGGTACTCGTTGACCTTTCGGAAGTTGGCCTCCGCGTGAAACGTCGTCCGTCGCGCACCCGTCGGCTCGAACCACGGCGAGGCCTGGAACAGCGACCCGGGCCAGTTGAGAGCCCATGAGAGATGGATCCCCCGCTCCTCCAAGTACTCGCGCACGTGCGAGACGGTACAGACCCCGTACCGCCCGAGAACCCTCAGCGCGGCCCAACGCGCGATCTTGATCTCTTCGCGGCATTTTTCGGCGGCCAGCGCCTTAAGACGTTTCTTTTCCGCTTCCGCGTCTTCGGCTTTCGCCTTCCACGACGCGACCCGGCACACGTCGGAGCAATACTTCTGTTTACGCTTTGGGCGACCTAGACGGCGTATAAGCCTTCCGCAATAGCCACAGGGCGCAGATGCCGTCTCGCCTGTCAAAGACCCCTGAGAAGCCAAAGGTACGCGTACTACAGGCTGTTCTGTCGAGGTCTCGCCCGAGAAATCGAGCCTTCGCTGTATCGTCATCGCCACCACCACATCCAGACGACGATAAGCAGCGTTGCCCAGCCCACCACGTTCAGCGTCAAAACAAAGACGCCGAAGCTGTCGAGGGTCCGGCGATCGTCGCGTGTCCTCACTGGCTCTCACTCACCCCATCAAAGAGATCGGTGGCACCCATTCGCCTTTTCAGTCGGGAACGTAGCCGTCGCCGTAGCCGTCGCCGTAGCCGTCGCCGTCGCCGTAGCCGTAGCCGTAGCCGTAGCCGTCGCCGTAGCCGTAGCCGTCGCCTTTAGCCGTGCTGATATCGGAGAGCCTGAGCTTGCCGAAGATCAAAGACTCCAGCGGCTCGATCTTGGCTTCCAACTGCCGTGCGAGATACGGTGCGTTTTGCTCCACCCACATCAAATCGTCCTGCTTGACCGCAACCAACGGCATACCGACCGTGTAGCGGGAGAGGCGCTCCGCGCAGGCTCCATGGAACCGCGCCTGCTCTAGCATCTCTTGGGTGATCGTGGGCTCTTCTAGCTCCACGGTGCCGACTCCCAACACTTCACCGCTTCGTCACTGACCCGCAGGACCGCCGTCACGCCGTGCAGGCGCATACTCTCCACGCTCGGCCCTACCCGACTTCCGGGCATTGGCCCCATCGATGCGAGACCCATGAAACCTTTCGTGTCTTCGGACCAGTAAAGGACATTCCGTGCTTTCGTCAGCGTGACGATCTCCCCTGCTGATTCGGAGGAGTCGAAATATCCAAAGAACACGCCGCGATGCTCGGTGGTGACAAGAATCGGAGTATCTTTTTCTGCTATTGACATTCGTTTTTCTCCTTTCTTTATTTACTCGTTGGGTTCAATGGGTGCCGGAAAGGAGAGAATCCCGTCGCTCATCGTGGCGTCAATCCTTCCCGTGCTGACCGTCGGCAATCCGTAAAACTTGATGAATGCCGCCGCGGCGACAACATAAGCCTTGCTCTTGGAAACACAGACGGGATACGTGCGCGGCCCCGGCTCCGTCCGGCGTATGCCGACTGTGTGGGACTCTCGATCAAAGAGAAGCTCCACGTGTACCGAGTCGTCACCATTGGTCAACGCTTCGTAAGCTGCTCGGTTCATGGTGATCGTTCTTCCCATCACAAGCGAGCAGGCTGGATACATTCCGCCCTTGTAGCCCCTGAAGCCCCTGTGGCGCTTCCCTTCGAACACCTCGAAAGCCATTTACCCCCTCCTCTGTTTTCCTTTTGCGTTTCGTTTCATGCGGACACCTCGGCTTCGTTAGGCGACGGGATGACGACGCCGTGCTCGACCCCGAGCCGGATACACGAATCGACGTAAGCGGCGAACTGGGCAGTGCCGCAATCGGGTGTGCGCTTCCGTCTCGGCGAGTCCGTGATAGGGCAGTCGTCGACGATGCGCAGGAACTTCATCGCCAAGACCTCGTGCATCTCTTCTTTCTCGTAGCCGAATTCCTCGGCGAGCAACGCAACAACGACGCCCCAGTAGTACCGATTGGCTTGATTGGAGCGCTGCGTCCGTACGCGCCGGACGACGACTTCGACAGGCTTGCTCTTGAACCTCGCCAAGTGGCGTTGAAACGTCAGTGGCGAGTCGAGCCGCAAGCTCCCGGCTTCCGTCACGGTGGCGGTGAAGATCGGTGTCATCGCGATCGCGTCTCCTTGTCCATGAAACGCCACTGCCAGATACGCCGCGCCGCACGGAAGACCTCCACGAGCGCGCGGCACCGAGACGGCGGAATCGGCCGCGCCTCGAGCTTGTCTTTGAGTGTCTTGGGCAGCCGGAGAATCAGCCCCCAGGCGTTTTCATCGAGCAGGCCGCGCTCGATCGCCATGTGGCGGTAGGTGGCCACCTGGATGTCGTGCTCGGGATACAAGGCTTTTGAGCTCTTCCAATCCGTGACTGCGGCAACGCGGCGCTTCTTCGGCACGAGCACGTAGATATCGAGCTCACAGCAGATCGCATCCGTCGAGCCCGCCGCGTCAAGCTCCTCGCTATACAGACGCTCCTCGGCGTGTGTCGCCTTGAGCTGAACTTCCCGGCGCCAGTCTTCAAACGCGGCGACAGCCCAGCGCGCCGGCTCCGATGTCTCGGGCTCGTCGCCGCGAGGCAGACCGAGCTCGCCAAGAAGACGCCACTCGATATACCCATGCGCTTCGTTCCCGACGCTGATAGCGTCTTGCGAGACGCGCTTGTGGGCTTTCGTCGTTGGGAGAGCAAGGTCGAGGCGGCTGCGAAACTCATCCGCGCCCACCGCCTCGCCACTCAGGCTTTCGTAGACGGTGTTCGCCGTCTCGACGCACAGTTCGCGTTCCATCTTCGCCGCCCAAGGAATCAACGCGGGCTTGCTCAGCACGCCGAGCACGTTGGTCACCGACGGCATCTCGCGTCCGGTGGTCGAGTGCTTGTAGTGCCGGCCTTTACCCGGCACCTCAAGCCGCCTGAGCTCAGCCATCCGACTCTTCCTCCGCCGCCCGCGCAGCCTCAAGGAGAAGATCAACAACCTCCCGCTTTTTTCGGGCTGGGTTGTCGTTCCAGGTGGCGAGATTGATTTCGCCGAAGGGGGATACCTCGGAGCCTCGATTTTTGAGGAGGTCGCACAGCACATCGAGGGATGACAAACCTCTTCTTTTTCCTTCGGCGTAGACCGCTCCAATAATGCAGAACGAGGCGGCGTCGGGGTCGCGGAACGAGGTTCTAGTGCCATCGGCCAAGCGAGCTAACGCGCCTTGCGTCCAACCTTTGTCCACGAGGTCGGCGGCCCTCCTCAGAACGTCGTGAGTTTTCATCTCAGCCATCCGCCCCCGGCTCCTCTTTGCCGGAGTCCTTTTCGGGCTCCGTGGCGAGGTCCATTACGGGTTCCCATTGCTCGATCACGCCGCGCACCCGCCCGAAATCTCCCGATGGAATCTCCTTGGTCTCCTCGAAACCGAGGGACCTGAGCACGTCTCGCATGATTTGATCTCGGGTGGAACCCGTCTTTTCGGCGCGCGCCAGCGCGTACTCCCACAGTCGTTTGCCCTGGTCTCCCGTGATGGTGCTCGGCCCTGCTGGTTGCGCGGTGCGGCCAGACGCTCCACCGTTTCGCGTGTTGGGATGGCCGCCTCTACCGGTGCCGATGTCCATATCCTCCACGTCTTGGGTGAAGCTGTCGCTCGCAGCGGTTGCCGTCAGAGTGGCGTCCACGAAGGCCCGCTTCTTCGCCATCTTGAGCACGGTGTTGTAGGTGTCAGCGATGTCGGGGTTCTCCTTGCGCCCCACTTCCTGGCCGACAATGCGGTGGTCGCCAGCGGCGAAATTCTCACCGCAGCCTCCGATCTTGGCGAAGCAATACCAGCCCTTGTCGCCGGTCTTGCTCCGCTTGATAAAGTCACCGCTGCATTTGGGACACAGCCGCTCGGCCTTCCGCCAGCGGTACTTCGATTCCATCGTCGAGCAAAGCCCGACGCCTTCGCCGACGTGGACGCCCGAGTTCTCGAGCTCGCAACAGACGGTGTACTCGCGATGGTCGCCCGGAAGGTCGATGCGCTTGACGTGAAAGCGCGGCACGAGCCGGAACATGAAGCACAGCTTTTGCGCGCCCGGCTGGAGAAGCGTCGGCTTCGGCTTGCTCTTGCCCGTGTTCGTGCCGGGGATGACGCCGTAGTGCTCGTCCTCGGTGAGCGCGCTCTTCATGAGCTGCTGAACCTTTTCCATTTGGGCAACGACTTCTTCGACGCTGCGCTCTTCGCTTTGTCGCGCTAGAGCGGTTGGAGCGGCGAGCTTGGGATCGTCGTTTATGTCTACGACTTCCATATCTCTAGCTTCGGGGGTACTCATCGGTCAGCTCTCCTTTCATTTTCGGTAGTGGTGGTGAGCTCTTCGAGCGTCAGAGGCTCGGCGCAGCCGCAATGCTCGTCACATGACGCGCACGTGATGCAGAGCACCGGAGCCGAACAGCTATCCGTCGAGTGAGGGTCGGGAGACATCATTTGCTGGCAGCCTCTCTCCATCTCCCTTTCGACTTCGGCGATAACTCGCCTGCTGACAGTCGGCGCTTGACCGGTAGCCTCCGATTTGACCGTCGGGTCAATCCGGCCGATGAAGAGATCGAGAATGTCGAGCCGCAGATCCACGGCGTGTTGGGTCTTGCTGCAGTGGGCCTTGCCTCTCGCCAATGCGAAGTGGCCCTTTTCGTGCTCGTAACTCCAATCACAGCCGGAGGCGCGACAGAGGGCCTTGTACCGTGGCTGTCCGTCGCCCTCGTCCAGAAGGTTCTTGACGGTGGGTTCGTTCGTGCTTAGAGCTCCGCTCATGCCGCCCTCCAGTAGCCATAGACGCAGCGGGTACCGTCGCGCGTCGGGTCGTAGGTGTCGTGAATCACGCCGTCGATGACGGCGCACACATGCTTCGACACCGCTACCACGAGGCGTCCCGATGGCAGCTCGTCGCCGCGCAGATGCACTCGGCAGCCCGAACCGATGAACATGGTCGGCGTCCAGAGCCAGCCGAGGCCCGCCATGAGGCGGCGGGTCGTCGGCCTGCGGATGCCGGTGCGGGCAGACCCTTTCTTGGTCCGTCGCTTCGTAATGCGTTCGGCGGCGCCGTACTGGTTCACAAGACCGTAGGATTCGCGGTAGGACATCCCGGTAGCTATGGCTATCGCCCGAGTGACACAGTCGCCGGTTACGCCGCGGAATCCTGCCTCGTCGCGTCCGCCATTGTCGTAGATCCACGCTGGACGAAAACCCTTGACGGTGGGTTCGTTCGTGCTTAGAATGGGCATCGGTTACTCCTTTCTTTCATTGGTTCGTTAGTGGGGAGACAGAGAGCCGGGTGCTTGCCCGGCTCTCTCCTTTTCTGAGCCCTTCGACTCGACATCTCCCGAGCCCTTGGTCGGAGGGCGTTGTCCCCCTCGCGCCGCTCGGCACTTCGCGCAACCGCACTTTTTGAAGATCACGAGGCGACTTCCCTGACGGTCGGATTGGTGGCGGAGCCCGGATTCGAACCGGGGACCTCCGGGTGTATGAGCCCCGGCGAGCTAGCCGCTGCTCCACTCCGCTTTTGAAGATCGGCGAGCCGGCCTCCTTCAAGCGCACTTGCCCGCTCGTGTGCCGCTCGGTGCGTCTTGGAGACGCACTTATCGAAAACTGTTTTGGGTGAAAAAGTACCGTTTAGAAAAGTGTGTCCAGAATGTGCATGTTCTGAAGGGCCGAAAACCCAAGGAAAATGCAAATTCCGGAGTGTGTCAAAACAAGCACCTACAACAATCTGATTCCAAAGAAGTAATACGCGCGATTCAAAAAAATGCCAAAGTTCGTGAGCTCGCCGTGCACGCGAGGCGCTCCCCACAGCGGATTGGCTCGGCACATGTCGCCGATCAGCTCCCGCACCTCCAGGGCAACGCCCGGCCGACCGGGCCGACGTTTCCGACTCTTCCAAGTCCAATACCGTCGGAACCCAGCCCGGTGCCACCGGACAACGGTCTCCGGTTTCACGATGACGAGCACGTTGTCCCAGTCCGTCCAGACTCTGCGCAACAGTACCCAGAAGCCGCGATCGAGCTCAGTGAGCCTAGACCGTTTCACAGAACGCTGGAGGATGGCGAGCTGTTGGCGAAGAGCGAGATTCTCAAGCGCCAGCGAGCGGCGCGTCTTGAACGCCGAGATGAGTGAGCCCAGAAGCAATGGGAGCATGAAGGCATAGTGACCGCCACGGCCGAGAAAGATCAATGGCGACGCGCGCGGATGAATAAATGGAAGGGAGTGCGTCCAGTGAAGGCTGGCATGTTCAGTGGGAGAGAAGTCCCACCGGGGCAAGAGTCAGAAGCCCCGTAGCTTGAGTCACGTTCGTGGAGGAAACGAAGGGGATGAAGCTGACTGACAAAGCCATCTTTGGGATGGTGAGCGAGTTACCGGGCCGTAACACAAGTGAACCCACAGGTGTCCTCGATAATTTAAAGGTCCGGAGGCCTAGCCCTCTCCTTTCGGGTGAAGGCAGTATGGCTGGTCGGAATCTGACTGTCGCGGCGAGTCACTCCGGCGGGGTGGTAGGGACAGCACGGTGACAAGGACATGCCAAGCAACTGGCGAAGCCGTCCTCGTCCCAGGCAGAAATGTTTGGAGCAAGGTAGGTCGTATAACCGGCACCCCCGGGAAATCGACTGAAGACGAGACGGTGGCGGCTGGGTCCGTAGTAGCGTTGAAGCGGGATAACGCCCGTGGAGCAAGGGGGCCCTGCTGCACATAGCGACTTCGTCGACAAGGAAGGCAGGGGTGAGATGACAAACTCACCCATGACTCTGCAGGACCTGAGACGAAGGATATACGTCAAGGCGAAGGCCGAAACGTCTTGGCGCTTTTGGGGTCTATACGTGCATGTGTGCAAGACGGAGACGCTGCGCGAAGCTTATCGACTCGCCAAGAACAACAACGGAGCTGCTGGCATCGATGGAGTGACGTTCGAGGCGATCGAGGAGCAGGGCGTAGTGAGCTTCGTTGAGCAACTTTGCAAGGAGCTCATCGAGCGTACGTATCGTCCCCTGCGGGCACGGAAGGTAGGAATCCCGAAGGACGGCGGCACGAAAGTTCGCGTCCTCTCGATACCGGCCATCCGGGACCGGGTGATCCAGGGAGCCCTCAAGCTAATCCTGGAGCCAATCTTCGAGGCAGACTTCCAAGCGGGCTCATTTGGCTACCGGCTGAGGAGGTCACCGCATGACGCGATTCAACGCGTCTCGGAAGCCATCATCGAGGGCAAGACTCATATCATTGATCTCGACCTGCGCTCCTACTTTGACACGGTGCGACATCACATCGTGTTGGAGAAGGTGGCAAGGCGGGTGAATGACGATGACGTGATGCATCTGCTCAAGATGATCTTGAAAGCTTCCGGGAAGCAGGGAGTTCCCCAAGGCGGAGTGATTTCTCCGCTGCTCAGTAATCTGTACCTCACCGAGGTAGATAGGATGCTGGAGCGGGCGAAGAAGGTCACACGCCACGGTCGCTGGACGGCCATCGAGTACGCTCGGTTTGCCGACGATCTGGTGATCTTGGTGGATTCTCATCCGCGGCATCGGTGGCTTCGCAAAGCGGTAGAAAAGCGACTTCGCGAGGAACTGGCCAAGCTGCAAGTTGAGGTGAACGAGGAGAAAAGCGGGCGAATGGACCTGACGAAAGGAGAGAGCTTCGGGTTCCTTGGCTTTGGGTTTCGCAGAGTGAGGAGTCGTGCCGGGCGGTGGATGCCGTTGCGTATGCCACTACCTAAAAAGCGTACGGCACTGCTGCGAACACTCAAGACGTGGTTCCGTCGCTATCGGTCCCAGCCCATTGGAGCATTGATCGAGAAGATCAATCCGATCCTACGGGGCTGGGTGAATTACTTTGCGGTAGGACACTCGAGCCGCTGCTTCTCGTTTATTCGAAACTGGGTGGAAAAGAAGATTCGGAGACATCTAGCGCACGCCCGACAGCGCCAAGGCTTCGGCTGGAAGCGATGGAGTCGACGGTGGTTCTACGAAACTCTCGGACTCTTTAGCGACTATCGGGTCCGTTATCTCGCATCCTCGCCGACAGTTGCCCCAGCAGGATAGGTCACATAACCCTTGACCCGAAGTGTGCAGGAGCGCGTAGTGCGGGAAATCCGCATGCTGCGTGCGACGCGGCGGGGGCTGGAAACGGGGACATGGTAAGGACTGAGGCACCGGCACTTGGCCAAAGCCGCCGGCAACAGCTACTCCCCTTACCTACATCTACCGCGCCAGCCCCCGACCCTACCTGACCAATGTAGAAGCGTCAACGCGACTTACGTGGCAAGAATGGGGAGAGTTTTCGGGCTATCAGTACAGTTATACCGAAAGCGGATCATTCTATAAGCAGTGGTGGCTTACGAATGAACGGACAATACTCTTCATCACGTACGACTGTGATGCTGATGCGCAGCAGATTGAAATCGAAGCGATAGACAAAATGGTCAACTCGATCAAGATGAACGGGTCCTGACCAAACGACTTTGATAACGTTGGTGTAGACCGTGGTTGACGCTTGGGTGTCTGCGGTTGACACCTGCTGAATTCCAAGTGGATGGAAAGTGACGAACGTCCCTTTGAACTCGCCTGGTATAACGTCGCGCTGAGCTGCGGCCCGGCGACGTGAACCCGAGCATTCTAGCTTTTTTCATTCCGGTAAAGCAGCGGCCCGCCTGGCCGACTGCTCCAGCGAATGGATGCGGCCCCTCGTATAAACAACCTGAATCCAATGTGATCAGAATCTACAGGGAGGCAGTCGTAGAAAGTACGAAATCTCGGATGTCCCTGAGGGCGTCCTCCCGAAAGATGCTGTTTCCTTCTCCTGTGGGTGATTCAAGTGCATGCCCGGAGCCCTTGTAGATTCTTACATCAATGTTCGGCTTGCCAAAGGATCGCAAGATCTCAGCGCTCTCGCTCGAGGGCACGTTCGTATCCAGCTCGCCGTACAAGACCAAGGACTCGATGGAAAGCCTTTGCCAATAGGGGACTGCATCAAAGTTTCCGATGGAATCCCAGAACACTTTTTGACGGACGCTGATGATCATCCAGGATGATGGGTAAGCGAGCGAATCCGACAACCCCGGCAGGAAGCCTATTTCCCTAAGATTGTGGGTTTCCTCGTACACCAGTTGATCGTGCATCGGAAGCGATCCGCCTACTACGTTCACTAAGAAGGTGACGTCCAGCGATTCAGTTGCGACGAGAGGAGCGAAGTGCCCTCCCTGGCTCATACCGACTATTCCAATATTGGAGATAGCTACCTCGTCTTGACTTTTGAGAAAAGATACAGCTGCCAAGGTGTCAGTGGCGAGATCAACAAAGCTTGCCGTACGCCAGTCACCTTCGGATTGTTCCGATCCACGTTTGTCCGGAAGAAGAACCACAACGCCGTTTTCTTGCAGAGATTGGGTCAGTGTGAGATACCAGCCATTGTTTCGACTGCTAGCGCCGGATCCATGAATGATTACAGCTGCAGGAAAAGGCCCGTCGCCCTCCGGAACAAATAACATGCCTGCTAGTTCCAAGTCCTGTGTAGTGTTCTGAAAGTGGATCTCCTGATAATCCGTATTGTCGAGTCGTACAAAATCGAAGCTCCTCGATTTCGGTTTTGTGAGCTGAGTGACCACGATGGGGACAAAGAGCAGAACAAAGAGTCCTACCATTAGCGCTCTTATGTATTTCTTCATCCCCTCAAACCTCCAGCCACTGCCACTTGCGGGTGCGGCCGAGCAATTCCCTCAACCAGGAGATTGGAGTGCGCATGAGTTGAGATAATTCAGGCCAGACGACCTTTTCGCACTGTCACGACGGGTTCAATGTGGTCCCAAATCACCCGGCATAACGATACGCATCAGCTGCGGACGCTCGCAAGCGCGGAAGCGGTGATAGCGTCCGACGGCTGCACGTGGTGTGTACGCCCGCCATGGGCATGAACCAATGGGGTGAGAGTCCCCTGTAGGAGTACCTGCATTATCAGAATAAGGATGATGGTAACTACTAGCCGACGGCAAGGGCAATCTCGTGTGGGGAGGGAGGGGGAGAACCCCTCCCTTACCCGATTCGGCGGCGCTTTCTTGCACGACAGTCCGGTAGATCGGCTCGGCTAAAGTAAGCAGAGATGCCAGCGAACGCCCCGCCAGCGTTCAGTCGGCGTAGTTTCCAACGGGGTTCGATAGGGTCACCATCATTCAAGCGGGGAGGATTCGTGGGTTAAAGGGCATTCCGTAGGTTCGCCTTTGCGGAGCACGTGGAGACAGCCTAGTTCGTCGTTAGCGAAAGATCGCCCGCCAAACTCAAGCATGGTCAATCCAGCTGTGACAGGCGAGGAGAAATAGCAATACTCTAGAACGCTCGTCGGAGAGCAACGGCCCGGATCCGGGAGTGTGCGGCCGACCTGTTCCGGTAACCGGCCCTCCGTGAAGCTTCGTACATAAGACGACTTCACGTAGGGCGATCGTCGCCCAAGCTCGCCACTGAGAAATTCGGGCGCGCTGGCGGAATAACCTGGAATACTAATGCCGTTGCATTCCTCGCCGTCCCGGCACAGATTGGGTAAATCGTCGAACCAGCCGCAATTAGCGGAGGCGAACATCTGCTCCGCCGAGGCGACGGCGCGTATATCACCAATAACCTCGGCTTCTCTCGCAGCGATCCGCCCCTTCCGATATTTCGGGTAAGCAATGCCGCCAACTATGATCAAGATCAATGCTAGAGCGATCGTTATCTCGGTCGCGGTGAAACCATGGCTTCCCTTGCTCATGCTCGCCATCGACGTGCAACAGTTGTGCCACAAAGAGAAAGAAAAGTTCCGGTGCAAATTCGGCCGCTTCGCCGGGTCGTGAGAAAGGCGTGTTTGACGATTTTTGCCAGTCCGCGTGACAAAGAGTCGTGCATGCGGCCGCGGCAAGGGCGACGGCGCAAACGAATTCAGCTGCACACGGGCGCGTGGCCGCACAGCCATCCAATTACGGGTCCGCATTCCGAACCAGCCGCCGAGGCCCCGTCCGACGAACGTAAGTATTGTATCCGGCGCGCGCGAGGTGAGGAAGCGGTGTTGAGTGGCCCGCGCCGGATCACAACGCGTTGAACGAAACCGCTTGCTGACGTTGCTATGGGTATTGTTCGGGTCGGCAGGTGTGTCGGACGAAGTTGATTGAGGCATTGCCACTAGGGCCGGTGGCCGGTTGGTGAGCGATCGCGGGAGCGACGAGACACGTAGTTAGCGCGAAGCGTTTGACAGGCAACGACAGTGCGCAGTTCTCCCGTGGAATGGGCGGCTCCGTCATGGTCGTTACGGTCTTTCGTGAGTTCACGAGGAATCGAAGCTCCATTGGTGAGGGAGTTCCATCGTCGCTTGTATGGGAGCGACAACACGTAGTCTGCCTTTCTTGCACTCGGGACACAGCTCGCTGGTATCGGATAGCTCCTGCTCCCCCGGATCTTCGGCAACGGGAAGGGTCGGAGGCTCGGAGCTATTGGAGAGCGGCTGTTGGCCGAGCAGGAAACGGATTCGCTGCAGCTTCTCCGCGCGGTGTCGGTTGGCGAGGAAGCCGTAATAGCGGACACGCATGAAGCCTTTGGGTAGCACGTGGAGGAGAAAGCGGCGGAGGAACTCGACGGCGTCGAGGGTCATGATGCGTTGTCGGTCTCCGTTGGCATAGTCCTTCCATCGGAACGTCACTTTACCGTCGTCGGTCGAGAGGAGGCGCCGGTTGGCGATGGCGACCCGGTGGGTATAGCGGGCGAGGTATTTGAGCACTTGTCGTGGGCCGCCGAACGGCCGCTTGGCGTAGACGACCCAGTCTTTGTTCCGTAGGGTTTCGAGCCAGCCCTCCCAAGCCTTGGGGTGTCGAAGGTCTTGAAGTCGGCCGTGAAACTCGAGCTCGTCGTGGTCGAAGGCGCGTTGGAGCTCAGCGACGAGCTTGCCCCGGAACAACCGGCTCAAGACGTCACCGTGCACAAAGAACCCGTTCCGACAAGCTACCCAGCGTTGCCCATCGAAGCTCAGGCCGCCACCTGGGATGACGCAGTGCAGATGGGGATGGAGATGAAGATTCTGTCCCCAGGTATGCAGCAGCACCAGACATCCGAGTTCGGCGCCCAGGTGTTTCGGGTCTCGGCCGAGCGTCAACAATGTCTCGGAAGCGGCATGGAACAGCATCGCGTAGACGGTACGGCGATTCTGAAGCGCCAGCGGCGCGAGCTCGTGCGGGACGGTGAACACGACGTGGAAGTACTCCACGTCGAGCACCTCCTGCTCACGGGCCTGAATCCATGCCGCCCGAGCTGCTCCTTGACACTTAGGGCAATGGCGATTAAGACACGAGTTGTAGACTCGCACCTCGTGGCCGCAGCTCTCACACTTTGTAAGGTGGCCACCCAGAGCTGCCGTCCGGCATTTCGTCAGGTCGTTCAGGACGCGATACTGCGCCTTCGAGGGGCGGTAGCGCTTCAGATATCTAGCACCGTCGCTTTGGATGACATCGGCCACTTCCGGCCGATGTTCGCTCACTTCTCAGACAGCGTCTTGTTGGTGAGCGCGAGCAGGTCCGCCATCTCACGGCGCGACTGCTGGGCTCCGATAGCGATGTGAAGATAAATCGCCGTTGTATTCAGGCTTCCGTGTCCGAGAAGGACCTGAATCGTGCGCAGATCGGTGCCGGCCTCGAGAAGATTCGTGGCAAAACTGTGACGCATCGTGTGCGGTGTCACTCGCTTGGTCAATCCTGCGGAACGAGCCGCCCTGCTGCAGGCTCGCTGAACGGTCGTGGGATGGGTGTGCTCGTCGCCGTTTCGGTTCGGAAACAACAACGTCCCATTTGGACGACAGGCCTTGTAGTACGCGCGCAACGTCTCCAACAGAGTCGGCGACAACGTGACGTAGCGGTCCTTACGACCCTTGCCTTGTCGGATGCGAATCACCATCCGTTCGCTGTCGATGTCATTCGTCTCCAGATTCAACGCCTCCATCAACCTCAGCCCAGCGGCGTACATCGTCTGAAGTACCGTGCGCTGCTTCAGCGCTCGGACATTCGCGAACAATTTCGACACCTCTTCGATACTCAAAACCTCGGGAAGCCGTTTGCCTTGCTTAGGAAAAGGAATGTGCTCTACCAGCCAGTCCTTGTGCAGTGTCTTGGTGTAGAGAAAACGCAAGGCGCAAACGGTTTGATTGAAAAAGGCCCATGACGCCTTCTTCTCGTCCACCAAAAAGCGCTGATATTCCCGAATCTCTCCCTCCTCTAGCGCCTCTGGAGACTGTCCAAAGTGCTTTGCAAATTCCGAGACACATCGGACGTAGATCTCGACCGTCTTCGTCGAGTAGTTCCGGATCCGTAGATCCTCCATCATGCGACTTCGTAGTAAGCTCGACATACAAGGCTCCTTTCGTACTGGGTTTCTGTTTTGGCGACAAAAACCTAGCTCACGAGAGGAGCCTTTTGCACTTCAGGCGAGATGTCCCTTGGGACTGTTCTCAGAAGGTGGGTTTCAAGACTGCCGCGTAGCGGCTTCGTTCAACGCTCAGCATCAGCGGCGGCGCGCAGCGCCGTCCGCTGCATGCTGTTGTTATGCCGCTCTCTTCGTATCATCCGGTCTGCCTCACCGACGACCGCGGATCGCGCCGACCCAGTTTTCCAGCGCCTCGATGTCGGCTTGGAGTTCCGCCGGCTCGGGCACCGGCGCACGCGCCGCCTGGGCCTGATCGTGCAGCCATTTCGAGCATTTCGTCATTGCCGCATCGAGCGTTCCGCAGTCCTGCGCCGTGATGTCCGCGATCATGCCAATGTGCTGTGTCTGAACGCCAGGCCGGAACCGTTCGACAATGCCGGCCAAGAGAACTTCCTCAAGGGCGCGTTCCCACGCTTCGCGCAGCAAGTTGTAGAGGTACTTGGCATCCTTCTCATACGCGGCCTGATGGCCATCGCGAAAGAGCTTGTCCGCGGCTTGCCATTCGTTCTTCAGGTATCTGATCTTCTTCTTGATGGGCATGGCGACCCACGGCAGTTCCTCCGTGCAGACGCCGGCGCCCTTCGAAAGCTGGCGAACGTGCTGGTCAAGCTGCTCAACGCCCTGCTCCTCGGCAAACTGTTTGAGCAGCAGGAGGAAGACAACGTCGTGCGTAAATACAGTGACCTGCCGGGTTGTGGCTTCCTGCACCAGCCGCCGCGCCACACCCTCGCGCCATTTGTAATCGAACGATGACACAGGATCGTCGAACACGATGCCGGAGGGGTCATCGGCGGTGCTGAGTTCCGCAAAGAATGCCGCTATGGACAGACAGCGCTGCTCGCCTTCGCTCACCACCCTCGGCAATTCAACACCCGGCGCGCGGGTCAGGATCAGTTTGTGATAGAGAACGCCCTCTGCTCCGCCGGCTTCTTTGAGTTCGACCTCGACGTGGCGGAAGCCGAGAGTCGTCAGCTCGTCGCTAAAGCTCTGCTTGAGCTTCTGCGTAACGGCGGTCTTCGTCACGGCCGTGCTCTTCTGCGTGATGGCGTTGGTTGTAGTGTCGTTGATGCATAGCTCGTAGGCCGCTATTTTCTTCTTGCGCTCGATTTCGTTCAGAACAAGCGGCTCATGCTGGGCGAGCAGTTTCCGGGCGCGCAGCTCATTCGACTCGGCAGTCAGGCTCTTGCGTGTTTCGTCAGTCGAGCTGGTGCGCAGCGTCTCAACGCGCGCCTCGATCTGCTGGGCAAGCGCATCGGCCTCGTGGGCAACGGACGCGAGGGCTGGACAATCGGCGGCGAGGTCTACGTCTTCGGTCAAGGCGAGAACGAGGGCCTTTCGGCGGTTCTCGTTCGTGACGAGCGCGGCGCTTATCGCGTCCGCGACCGCCTCATGCTCGATACAGATCTCTTTGAGCGTCTCGGCAATGGCTTCAGTCGTCGTCTTGAGATCGATGAAACACGTCCGCAGCCGGGCGAAGGTCTCCCTGACCTGCCGGAGTTCACGCTCCGCCGTCGAAGCCACGAACGCCTCGAACTGCTGAAGTCTGTCGCAGGCCGCGTGATCGAGGTCCTGCTGGCACAGCACGCAGTGCGCGCCGTCCTCCACGACCGGAAATCCCTGGTCAGGATAAGCCTGCTCCTGCGAGAACCGGCGGGCCGCCTGCCAAAGCGCCGTCCACGGTTCGGAACCAGTTCCGGACAGCATGCCGGCCGGGAACGTTGCATCGCGAAGCCTTTTGGCTTCCTCGCTCTTGCGGCGGACCTCGGCTCGCGCATCGAACACAGCGGCGACAGTCTGCGCCGAAAGCTCCGCTTCCACCTCCGTGAGATGCCGGGCGAGCGCCTTGACGCGCCCGGCGCGCAGGGTCAGCTGCCGGATCAGTGTCTCGGGATCATTGGCCTGCAAGTCAATCAGTGACTTTTCCAGCAAGGCAAGCCGGGCTTCCTTCTCCGGGGAAAGGCGTGCGAGCGCCTGAACTGATTCCGGCTTTGTGAGTGAGCTGATGTTCGCCAGGAGTTTTGCAACGGCGGTGCCTTCCGGGACTTGTGCCTGCACAGGGGCCAGGGCGTTCGAGGTCAAGGCGCGCCGGTCACTTTCGAGCTTCGCTCGAACGGCCTTGCACGCCCCAACAAGCTTGTCGAAGAGGTCAAGCCCGAACGGCCGGAAGGCGACATCCGTCTTCTCGGTAAGGTAGACGGCAGCGCACTGCGCATCGAACACGCTCACGCGGGATATGAAATCGTCCTCGCCGTTCCCGGCCCATTCCCGCAGTTCTGGTCCTGTTCCGACCTTGTATTTGATTGACACCACGGGCGAGAGCGGCGCTGCGCCGGAGACGACATTCCCCAGGATTCGCTCCTGCCCTCGGGCGCGGCACGCGCTCTTGAGGATTCGGATGTACCCCGTCTTTCCAGCGGCGTTGTCGCCGTAGACCACGGTGAGGTTCGGTGCGAACGTGAGAGTCTGGTCTTCCGCGAGCGCGTTCACCCCGCGGTGATGAAAGATGGAAACAAGCGAGACGGGCCCGCTGCCGGCGGTCCTCTCCGGCACATGCTCCTTAGTGAGCGGAGCGATGTCCTGTTGTTCAGCGAGTCCGTGCGCGCTCTTGCAGATGTCGGTCAACGCGCGGATGTCGTCATCGGAAAGGTCGCCGTTCAGCACGAGGCGGCGAAGGGCATCGCGCTGCCAGGCCGGCCGGTCTTGGGAGGACCACCTAAGGAGTTCTTCGAGAACGGTCATTTGTGCATCACCGCGTCAAGGGCGATCCAAAGTGCCGACTAGGCGGCATAACAGTCGCGTTGAGTGGCGTGGCCAGCCTTATGGTTCCGGCACGCCGTTCCTTGACGCGACACATCATCTTTTTATACGGCCCTCTCATCGTAGCTTCGGCTCTTCACTATCGACATTGACCACCGGTCGACGCCCCTGCGACGACAGCCGAACGGTTGCTCGGACGTTCGACACAACTAATCTGCAAGTGCCTCGACCGCTTTCCCGTGCGCCGAGGCGTATCGGCAAAGCCCCACAATTGACCTAGAGTCTCGTCGCACGCTCTCAGAAAGATTCTCAAGCGCCAATAGGCGTTCTAGTTCCGAGACAAGCTCCTCCAACTCGGTCAAAGAGTACTCCGCGTTGGCATAGTAGTCTGAGGTGCGCAGTAAGTACGGCATGCCGCCGGCCTTTCGCGCTGCCGAAATCAACTCCCAATGCTCATCGACCCCGATTGGAACGGAACGCTCGGGCGCGCCATCCTCTCCGAGGATTACGAAGTCGAGTGCCACTGGCCCGTCTACTCGTCCATATCACAGCAATTGGGTTGTTCCGCCGAACGTCCGCTGTGTAACGGGGATCGGTGGCTCGGCTTGCTGTGTAAACTGGTAGCCTTCGAGAGGCTGGTGTGCCCAACTTGTTTCCCGAGCGTGACTTGGCGCAGGGTTTGACGGGCCGCGAGCTGTGTTATCTCGAGCGGTCGAGCTATATAGCACGATAACACCTTGAAACCTCCTGAGTATTCTAGGGTTGATCGCGGGGGTGGTCAATCAGCGGCGGTCGAGAGGGCTTCGCACGCCGCGTCCTCCGCGGTTCAGGGCGTGGCAGTAGATCATGGTGGTGCTCACGTCCTTGTGGCCGAGGAGCTCCTGGATAGTCCGGATGTCGTAGCCGTTCTCGAGGAGGTGGGTGGCGAAGGCGTGGCGTAGCGTATGGCAGGTGGCGGGTTTTTGGATGCCCGCCGCGAGCACGGTACGGCGTACAGCGCGTTGGATGACGGTTTGGTGGAGAAAGTGGCGGCGGCGCTGACCGGTCTCCCGATGGAGGTAATACCGGGTGGCGGGGAAGATCCACTGCCAAGGCCACTCGCGTCCGGCGTTGGGGTACTTTCTGGCGAGTGCGTAGGGAAGCTCGACGTAGCCGGCGCCAGCTCCCAGGTCTCGCGTATGCTGTTGGTGGACGCGCTCGAGGTGCCTGGCAAGCGGTTCGATGAGTCGCTCCGGTAGCAGGGTCACCCGGTCTTTCTCTCCTTTGCCGTCCCGTACCGTCAGCTCGCGACGCTTCAAATCCAGGTCCTTGACTCGCAGCCGGCAGCACTCGAGTACTCGAAGGCCGGAGCCGTACATGAGTCCAGCCATCAGTGCGGAGACGCCTTCGAGGCGATC
Organism: Candidatus Marinacidobacterales bacterium; assembly: GCA_965247365.1. Taxonomy (GTDB): domain Bacteria; phylum Acidobacteriota; class Vicinamibacteria; order Marinacidobacterales; family SMYC01; genus CBDFHB01. Next base: position 3,518,093 of record CBDFHB010000002.1, on the reverse strand, counting down.
GAGCACCGCGCTCACCTCTTCCCGCGAGAGTACGAGAGGCAGGCGTGTGGGGCGTTTGGCGCGCGCGATCTCCATTACGTTCAGTTCCCGGCGGAGCACGTTGTAATAAAGGAAGAGCAAAGCGGCGAGGGCCTGACCTTGCGTCGATGCGCTGACCTTTCTCCGAGTGGCCAGGTGGGAGATGAACGCTGAAATCTCGTGCTCGCCCATTTCATCGGGGTGTCGCTTGTCGTAGAAGACAATGAAACGCTTGATCCAGGAGACACACGCCTTTTCGGTGCGGGGGCTGTAGTGGCGGGTGCGGATTTCGAGCCGCACACGGTCGAGAAGCCGAGGACCTCGAGGTGTCTCACGAAGCGCGCCGCCATCTGGTTCTCGGTCCTGAGTTTTGGGCCTCACACCCTGTTTGACACCGCGCGGTCTCGCGAGAAAGTGTGTCTCTCCAATATCTGTCATTCTGCGTCCTTTCCTGAAGGTTCCACACGGCTCGAGCCTTCACTTTTAGCAGACGACGAAACGAGCGCCGTTCCTCCTTCGGAGCATGGAGAATCTCCGATCCGTTTTGGCCTCGGGCTGTGTTAGTCTCGCCGCCGTGACCACGCCGGATCCGCCTCCCGAAGAAGAAGATTTTGCGCAGATGCTGGAGGAATCTCTTCAGCCGAAGTCCTACCGAGAGGGGGACGAGGTCGCCGGAAAGGTGGTCGCGCTCGGCGCCGACGTGGCTTTCGTGGACGTCGGCGGGAAGGGTGAAGCGACCATCGACCTCGAGGAATTGACCGAGCCTGATGGCACGGTTCAGGTCTCGGTGGGCGATACCGTCAAAGCACTCGTGGTCTCGACGTCCGGGGGGCTCAAGCTTTCGCACAAGCTCGCGCGACACGCGGCCACCCGGGAGGCGCTCAGAGGGGCCTTCGAGTCCGGACTTCCTGTCGAGGGCCGTGTCGAGGAAGTCATCAAAGGAGGTTTCGAGATCCGATTCTCCAGCCAGCGTGCCTTCTGCCCCATCTCTCAAATCGACACGGGATATACGGAGGATCCGGCGATCCATCTGGGCAAGGTCTACGCGTTCCAAATCGTCGAGTACAAACAAGAAGGCAAAAACATCGTCGTCTCCAGACGCGCGCTTCTCGAGGAAGAAGAGCAGGAGCGTGCCGAGGAAGTGAGGAAGCTCATCATCCGTGACGCCGTTCTTCCCGGACGCGTTGTGTCGGTACGCGAGTACGGCGCGTTCGTCGATCTCGGCGGGGGCATCCAGGGTCTTCTACATGTCTCCGAGATGGGCTGGTCTCGGGTCACGGATCCAGCGACGGTCGTGCAACCGGGAGACGAGATAACCGTCAAAGTGCTGAAGCTGGATGAGGAGGCGGGGAGGATCTCCCTCGGGCTGAAGCAGCTTCAAGCCGATCCGTGGTCCACCGTGGACGGCACCTATGAAGTTGGCCAGGTCCTGATGGGGCGTGTCACCCGCGCAGCCGACTTCGGCGCCTTCATCGAGCTGACACCGGGCGTCGAGGGCCTGGCGCACGTATCCACGTTCCCGCCCACGGGCAAGGCGGACGGATGGAAAGCTTCGGTTGTCCCCGGCGAACGGGTGGCGGTCGAGATTCTGAGCATCGATCTAGAGCGCAAGAGAATTGGAGTGACGCTCGTCGAGGAAGGCTCCGCCAGGGCCGAGCGCGCGGACTCGATACGACCAGGGGCTCGCGTCAGCGGCAAGGTCGAGCGCCACGAGAGCTACGGCGTGTTCGTCTACCTCGCGCCGGCTAGCACCGGCCTCATGCCGCTCGAAGAAACCGGCGTCGAAGGAGACGGTGACCTCCGCAGAGCGTTTCCGGTGGGAAGCGACGTGGAAGTCATCGTCCTCGAGGTCGACCCCTCCGGACGTCGTATCCGGCTGAGTCGCAAAGCGGTTCTCGAAGCGACGGAGAGCCAGGAGGCTCGCGACTACGCGGCGCGCGAGGACGAGGCCCAGGCACAAAGCGGCGGGTTCGGCTCGCTCGCCGACACCCTTCGCAAGGCGATGGAGAAGGGCGACAAGTAGACTCCTCGCATCGGTGCTAGCTACCGTCATGCGCCGCCGTCCTCAATGATCGAGACGACCTTCATCTGATCCACATCGATGATGCCGTGGATCTCGGGGCCGGACGCGGCGTGGAGAAAATGCACCTCAACGTAACGCTTCCCTGCCACAAGCTCCGGATACCCTTTACTCCGATGGAGACGTAAGGCATACGAGTCTTGCGAAAGGGGATTCAATCGCCTTGCGATGAAACCGGTGAATTCGACACCGTTCGTTCGGGCAACCGACCGGAGGATCCAGTTGTAGGTTTCTATCTCCGCCTCGGAGCCCAAGTCTCCACCGAGCAATCGGACCGGCTCGTCTCCGACTCGCTCGAGGAACGCCCGTGCCGTATCGGCGTCGAGTTGAGCCGCACTTTCGTCCGGGGCGCCAGCTTCGTGGTTGGAACACGCCAGGCAGGCGACGAAGAGCAAGGGCAGCGCGTGTTTCATGGCGCTTAACAGTACGAGACTATATAGTCCGCCTGCAATGCGGCGTTTCCTTACCATGATGACCTTGGGTGGGCTCCTGGCCTGCGGCGGTGGGACTCCCGATGAGCCTGTGGGTGCTCGGGAAGCCAAGCGGGAGCTGAGAGACCTGGCACTCGCGCGGGTCGAGGCCGGGATGCTGGCGCGCACGGATGGCTACGTCTACGCAGTGGATGTCGCTCTCCTCATGATCTTCGCCGCGATCGAGGGGGACCGGGAGCTTTACGCGCCGCTGCGGGATTACGCCCTGGAGCACCTCGTGCTGGATCTCCCCGACGACGACTATACGCGCGGCTTCGTCCTGTGGCGTTACTTCGAAGGGCGCGAGCCAGACGCTTCCGGTACGACGGAAGCGCTTCGGCTCTCGGAAGGGTTGTGGAGAGGAGCCGAGGCCTTCGGCACGGCCGAAGATCGCGAGTGGGCGCTCGAGATTCTAGAGGGCTACGTTCGTCACCAGGCCGTGGAAGAAGGTGTGTGGCTCATTCGCAACTACTTCAACCTGGGAACGCGCGCTTTCGCCAACAACTCGTTTCTCGTGGACTACGCGCCGGACTACGTCGCCGAGGTCGCGGAGGCGACGGGGGACCCAGAGCTTCTAGCGGTCGCGGAAAAATCCTACGCCCTCATCGAGCGAGCCCAGTCGCCGTCGAGGCTTCTGTACGACATGGTGCAGCCCGAGGTCGCGACGCTTCTCGATGATGAGCGGGCGGTGATTTTTTCTCCCAACGACGCCATTCAAGTGTCGAACTCGTCGACGGTGGCGGCCTGGTCCGTACAGGGCCGGCCCGCAGTCGCCCGCGACGTTCTGGAGTTTTGTTTCGAGCAGATGCCGGGCTTGAGGGGGACGTATTACGGTCGAACCGGGGAAGTCGCTCGCGAAAAGCGGCCGGGCATCGAAGCCTGGGCTTCGCTCGTACGGATCGCCGTTGCGCTCGACGAGCGCGAAGCGCTCGGTGAGTTCTACGTCTATCTGGTCAGCAACGCGGGCCGAAAGTGGGGTATCCCGAAGGACGCCTGGCTCTACGTCACGGCCGAGCTTCTTCTCGGTTTGCAAGCGGTGGCTCCATCGTGAAGTTCGCCAGCGAAGAGGTCGCGCACTACTACGACCACAATACGAAGGGCTTCCTCGTTCGCGGTCAGGGTGGTCACTCCGGCGCCATCCACCGGGCTGTCTGGGCCGAGGGCGTCCGATCCCGAGAGCAAGCCTTCCACTACATTCACGGTCTTCTGCTGCGAGAGCTTTCGAGAATCGGAGGGTTAAGACCTCGCATTATCGATCTCGGTTGTGGGGTCGGCGCGAGTCTCTCCTATTTGCTCGAGCGCAGCGAAGCGGTGGGATTCGGGATTACGAACAGCGCGATTCAGATGGAGCTCGCGACCGGGCGCGTTCGGGATCGTGCTGCTTTCAGTCTGGGTGACTTCTGCAAGAAACCTTTACCGACGCGAATCGACCTCGCCTATGGTGTCGAATCGTTCGTGCATGCGACGGATGCTGCCGCGTTCTTCGCGAATGTGGCCGCGTCGCTCCAGCCTCACGGCCGGCTGGCACTCTGCGACGACTTTCTTACGGGAGAGGAGACCGAGCGTGTCCGCGACTTCAAGCGGGGATGGAGGGCGAGCTCCCTCATGCGGCCTCAGGCCATCGATGCCATCGCGGCGGTGCATCGCCTCGAGCTCGTGGAGGATCGTGACCTCACGTCCTATCTGGAGCTCGATCGTCCGCGAGACATCGCTATCCACGCGATCATCTCTCTGGGCCGAGCCATGCGCCTCGAGAGCGAGGGGTTCATGGCCCTCGCGGGCGGTGACGCGTTGAGAGACTGTTTGAAGGGCGGTCTGATGAGCTACCGCTTCCGGGTCTGGCGAAAGCGCTGAGATAGCATGAGGATCATGCCCCGCCTTCTAACCCCTGCGCTCTTTTTAATCTACTTCAACGCCCTCTTCACGTTCGAGAACGTGCCCTCGATGCCGTCCATTCGTCTCGTGCCGCGGCTTTCGGTCGAAGTCATGGTCGTGGTCGCGGCCCTCGGTCTGTTTGCGGCGCTCGGGAAGAGCTTGCCGCGGTGGACGAAGCTCCTCTTGGCCGTCGTCTTGTACGTGGCCACGACGGTCCGCTATCTGGAGGTCACGGCTCTCGGTGTCCTGGGACGTCCGTTCGATCTGCATGGGGACTTTCCCCATTTGCACCGCGTTGTCGAGATGTTCTGGGAGGCGCTGTCGCTTTCGACGGGTCTCGCCGTCGTTACGGGGTTTCTCCTTGCCTCGGGCATCGGTATCGGCCTCAATTGGGCGGGGCTCTCGGTTTTGGAGCGAGCCATGGCAGACCCGCGAGTGCGAGGCGTCGCTTTCGTTGCGGCCCCCATTTGCCTCGTCCTCTACCTCGCGGGAGTGACGAAGCCATTCGCTTATCCCGTCACCGCGATGGCCGCGAGCCAGCTCGAGAACTTGCGCGCGGGAGATGAAGAAGCAATGGCGGCGGTCGATCTTCCCGAGCTCGAGCTTCAGACCGGTCTGCCGGGCCTTCTCGGCGCGAACGTGTTTCTCATCTTCTTGGAGTCCTACGGGGTGACGCTGCTCGAGGACGCCCACCACTTCGACACGATCGGACCGCGGTATAGAAAGCTCGAGCATAGCCTCGCGGATGCCGGCTATGCGTTCCGATCGATCCAGATCCAATCCCCGACTTTCGGCGGCGGTTCCTGGCGCGCCCACGCGACGCTCCTGAGCGGCGTCGACGTCACCACCGAGCACATCTATGACGCACTCCTCGCATCCGACCGTGGATCCCTCGTGCGGCTCCTGGAAAACGAGGGATATCGAAGCGTGGCCGCCGAGCCCGGTATCAAGTGGTATTGGCCCGACGGACTGTTCTACGGATTCGACGAGATCTACGACTTCGAGAAGCTCGACTGGCAGGGTCCCGCCATGGGCTGGTGGAACATCCCCGATCAATTCACGCTGTACCGTATCTATGAGGATGAGATTCGAGGCGCGAAGCAGCCGCTATTTGCGAAGTTCTCACTCGTAATGACTCACATCCCCTACTATCCCGTGCCGACCTACGTCGACGACTGGACTCGCTTCAACGACGGCACGGCCTATGCGACGGGTTTGAAGTCGGTTGCCCACGATGGCTATCGTGACCTCACCGAGCTCTCTTCGTGGTACCTGGGAGCCTTCGGTTACGAGCTCGACGTCCTGGAAGGCTTCCTTGTGAAGTACGTCCCAGAGAACTCCCTCGTGATCATCCTGGGAGACCATCAGCCGCCCAAGCTCGCGACGCACGATAACAATAGCTGGGCCGTTCCCATGCACGTCTTGAGCAAGCGGGCGACACTCGTCGAGCGGTTCGAGTCGCTCGGCTTCGAAGAGGGGCTCGTACCTCTTACGCCGAGCTCGTTCGCCATGTCGGATTTTCTCGAAGCCTTCGCGCGGCTTTTTGGACGCGAATCATGATCGCGAGAGCGCTGACGGCGACGCGCATCGATCGGGAAGCGAGCGCCATCGCGCTTGCGGGTCTCATCGCCTTGCTGGCGATCGGTCTCGGTCGGCCCCAGTGGCTGCTGGGCGCGCTGCCGGTCTGGAGCTATACGGTCGCGCTTCTATTTCGAGCGCGATCGGACCGACTCGGCTTACCTACGCTCGTGACCCTCACGCGCGGTCTCCTGCTCGCGATGGCGGCGGGTTTCGTCTCATGGCGCGGCCCGGTCGCGCTCGCGGCGCTCGCCTATACGGTGGCGGTCGTTCTAGACGATCTGGATGGGAGGCTTGCTCGGAAGCTGAGGCAGGCGACGCCCTTCGGCGCGAAGCTAGACATGGAGCTCGATGCCGCTGGCATTCTCATCGCGAGCACGCTGGGCATCTTATATGGAAAGCTCCCCGCCTGGTATCTCGCGATCGGTCTCGCACGCTATCTGTTCGTTCTCACGCAGGCGGTCCGGCGGCGTTCGGGCAAGACTCCGCGCGAGCTCGATCCGAGCCGCCTTCGACGGCTGTTTGCGGGCTTTTCGATGGGTTTTCTCGCGGTGGCGCTCTGGCCGTTCGTTCCTGCGGCTTTGACGATGAAGGCTGCATTCGTCATCGGCGGGGCGAGCCTGATGATGTTTGCGCGTGACTTCCGGTTTACGTTGAACACCACGACCCAATGAGCCAGCGCCGGCTCGTCAAAATAGGTCTCTGGCTCGCCGCCTTCCTCATTCTGTTCTGGGCTCTCCGAAGCGTTTCGCTCGGAGATGCCTTCGCGGCTCTTGGCCGCATCTCTTTCGCGGCTCTTGTCTCGATCGTCGCGGTCAATCTCGCCGCGCTCGTAGTCTTCGCGATGAGGTGGTGGACTATTCTGAGGGCTTTGGAGCATCCCATCCCGCTTCTGTCGGCCGCGCTCTATCGTCTCGCCGCTTTCGGATTCAGCTACTTCACTCCGGGGCCCCAGTTCGGCGGCGAGCCTATCCAAGTGCTTCTTGCGGAAAAGCGAGCCGGTCTGTCTCGTAGCGTGGCGGTCACATCGTTGCTGCTCGATCGATTGCTCGAGCTCACGGTCAACTTCGCATTTCTGGCCGCGGCCGCTCTCTTCCTTCTTCGGCGGGGCGAAGCGCTCTTCGTGGGAGTCCTTTTCGCCGTGCCGGCTGCGTACCTCTTCGCGCTCTCGCGGGGCCGGCGGCCTTTGACGTATCTCTTCGACCGCCTGCGGGGATCGCGCGTGCCGAACGCCCACGACTTGCTGAGCTCGAGCGAAAGCGACGCGGGGCGGTTCTGCAACCGACGTCCTCGTGCGCTAGCCTTCGCACTTGCCGCGTCTCTCGCGAGCTGGTTCGTGATTCTGTTCGAGTACTGGCTGGTGGCACACTCGCTCGGCATGCCACTCGAGTTCGGACAGGTCGTGCTCGGTGTCACCGCGGCCCGCATCGCCTACCTCTTGTTCTTTCCCGCGGCGGTTGGTGTGCTCGAGGCGGGCCAGCTCGCGGCGGTCGCGTCGATGGGCTTTGCACCGGCGCTCGGCCTCAGCTTGAGCCTCGTCGTACGCGCGCGCGACGTCGTTCTGGGCACCGTCGGCGTCGCAGTGGGGATGAAGGCCTTGCTAGGCTCGGGACAGGTCGGCCAAGAACCCTGAAACCTTCTCCATCGAGGTCTCCCACGTAGGGTGGTCTCGAAAAGCCTCGAGAGACGCGAGGCTCATACGCGCGAGAAGCTCGGGGTCGTCCATGAGGCGCTCGAGCTGGCGGCCAAGACTCACCGTGTCGCCAGGCTGCACGAGAAAACCCGTCGACTCGTGACGCACGATCTCGTCGGTGGCTCCGGCCATTGTCGCAATCACGGGAAGGCCGAAGCTCATGGCTTCCAGGTAGACGATGCCGAAGCCCTCGTAGCTCGAGGGCACGACGAGCAGCTGGCACTTCGCGTATTTCTCGGTCAAGAGGCTCCCGTCGAAAGTACCGTGTAGCGTGAGGCGTTCCGCCAGGTCGAGCGTCCTCGCCCGGCGCCGGATGTCCGCCACGTAGTCGGGATCCCGCTCGAGGCTTCCTACGACATCGAGGTGCCAGTCGCGCTCGCGAAGCGGGGCGAGCGCCGTCAAGAGATCATGAAGTCCTTTGCGCCGGATCAAGTTGCCAACGAAAAGAAGCCGGAGCGGGCCTTTCGCTCGCGCCCGTCGATCGACGGTCTCGGTCGTGACTTCCGTGCCCCCGGCCAGCCGATCGCCGCCCGGCGTCGCCACGACCGAGCGGGTCTTCTTCTGCAACAAGTATTCGACGGACTCACGCGTCGTCTCGCTGTTGAACACGAAGGCATCTATCGTCTCGAGGTAGGCTTTCTCCACCCTCCGATAGAGCTCGTTCTGCCACGGGGGTCGATCTTCGCTCGAGCGCAGGTGGTGCACGATGCTCACGAGCTTGGTTGAGGCGTTTCGATTGATCCGGAAAAGGGAAGGGTGAGCGAGCTCGTCCTGCAGCATGACGGCGAAGGACGAGTCTCTCAGCCTTCGCTTCAGGGACGGGGATACGTTCTCGAGCAGATCCATCGCGTAGCCTCGGTTTGGCAGCGAGATGACGTCGACGACGTGCTCTTTTCGCTGGAGATGCTCGGCCAGCATCCGATCGTAGAGGTTGCCGCCGGACACGACGTCGAGACTTCCGTAGACGATGAGACCGATGCGCACGAGGTGGAGCAGTATAGAAGTACGGCGAAGGTGGTTCAAGGTTGGCAAGTCCGTCTCCCCCAAACGGAGGGTCCTCAAGCGTCCTTGCTGGGTGGAAGGCCAGAGAGAAGGATCTTGCTCAAGCTCTCGACCGTCCCGGAGTCGACGCCGGGGCTCGAGGGGAGGCTTTCTCCTGACTGGTTGTCCAGATCCAGGATCGCTCTGCCGAGCGCATCGATGTCGTTGGCCTCGGACTGCACGTGGTCGACGAGCTGGATGATCGCCTGACGCAGGTGTTCGCTCAGGGCCTGCGCGCCGAGGTGGTCCGGGGACAGCTTGAGCGCGTCGCCTACGAGGAGGAGACTCCCAGCGAGATCTCCGTGAGCGAATCGCGCCGTCGCGTCATCGTAGATCTGGTTGGCGCGGTTCTCGTTTCGCTCCGAGACGCTGGTCGTCATTCTCTGGATGGTGATCGTCTGGTCGGAGCTGTCGTCTCGCTGCCCCTCTTCGATGATTTGCCTCAGGCGTCCGAGCTCCAATCCCGCCCCTTGGTGAAGCCTCACGAGCGCCATATAGCTGAGATCGTCGCGCTCGGCGGTCTGGAGCAGAACGCTTTCTTCCGGCGTGGAGCCTCGTCGCGACAGGAGCTCTCGATGTTCCGCTCGGAGCCGTACGAGCTCGCGTGCCGCGCCACGGGCCTGCTCTCGAAGCTCGATCTTGTGAGACTCCAGCTGCGATCGGAAATTGCGAAGCTCCTCGAACAAGTCTTCCATCGTCCCGTAGCGATCTTCTTTGGATTTTCGAAGCGCTTTCGCCACGATGGTCTGGAGCTCTGGGGGAAGCGAGGGCTGCACGTCTTTGAGCGGGGTCGGCTCGCCGGCTACGATCCGATCGAAAACACCCTGAACGCTGTCGGCGGCAAAAGCCTTCTCCCCTGTAAGGAGCTCGTACAGGAGTGCCCCAAGCGCGAAGATATCCGCTCGCGGATCGGCGGTCTCTCCCGTCACCTGCTCCGGTGACATATAGTGAGGTGTTCCGAGGAGCTGGCCCACCTCGGTCAACGTCGACTGTGCCATATGGGCCAGGCCAAAATCCAAGACTCTGGTGTCGATCTCCGTTAGTCTTTTGGATTGAGTAGCTTACAGGAAACCGCTGTGCATGTTCTGTGTCAACTGGTTTTCCCGCGGTGAGCCGCTGTAAGTTACTCATGCGGCACCACTTGTTTCAATGGTCATAGCCAGCCGGATGTGCTGTGCTCGGGCCCCGGAGATCGGGACTTCGCCCTTCTCCCAGCGAGAGATCGTAGAATTGCCAACACAGAGTACATCGGCTAGCTCCATTTGGCTCATCCCAGCCTTCTTGCGGAGGGCGATCAACTCTTCTGGTGTCATTCTGGCTGTCGCTGGCTTACGGCTCATCTGATTCCCACTTTGCAATATAGAGGAAAGGAAGTCAACCCTTTTTTTCTCTTTTTTCCTGAGGGTCACCGAAAGGGATCACCCGCTGGCTGGCGGTGGTGGCCCGCTCCCGGTAATAGCCTTCCAGCGTGGACACACCGTCCAGAAGATCCTCCTCGTTGACGATACGGTAGCGCTTGTACATCGTCTCCGTCTTGTGGCCGATAAGTTTCATCGCCACGCTGCGCGGCACTCCCGCCCGCTCGAAAGCCCGAGCCACCGTGCGGCGGCAGTCGTGCGTGTAGAAAGAGCGTCCCGCAGCGGCGCACGCCTTTACAAACGGACCTCGCCAGCCTGTCAGCCCGATCTTCTGTCCGTCTCGGTGGAAGACGAACGGGACGCCGACGACGCGTGCTCTCGCCCGTCGCGCCATGAGATCCTCCAAGAAGAACCGGAGCGGCCAAAGTCGGGTCTCGCCGTTCTTGTCGCGGTCGGGGTCCAGCCGGATCACTCGTTGCTCCAAGTCGACCTCTTCCCACGTCAGCCACAGCACTTCCCCACGTCGCCAGCCCGTTCGGTAGAACATCTCGAACACGTCTTTCCCCCAATCCGGCAGCTCTGCCGAGATCGCGAGATAGTCGTCGTGCTCAAGAAATCCCTGCCGCGGCTTCGGCCTTTTCAATTGCTTGGGCGCCTGTGGCAGCTTTCCGAACAGGTTGCCGCTTCGCTCCGCCAGCTTCAGCGCGCCGTAGGCCGTGGTGACCAGGCGGTTGATGGTCGCGGGAGCGTAGCCGTCGTCATTCAGGCGCCACTGCAAGCGTTTCAGGTCCGCCGAGGTAATATCGTTGGCGCGAGCCTCGCCGAGGTGCTTTTCCACGATCGCGCACGCGCGCTTGATGACAGCGATGCTTCGCAGCCCTCGAAGACTTGCGTCCGCCAGATACCCGCGAAGGCAATCGGTCATCGTCAGACGTAGCGGCTCCGCGACCCGCTGCGATTCCAGCAGTCGTTTCTTTAGGAACTTCCTCGCATCCGAGATCCGCGTACACTTCGAGCTCTCGCGTCGAAGCTCGCCCTCGACGCTGTAGCGAATCCACCAGAAACTAGAATTACTTCGCCTGTAGGTGTTTCCAAATTCACGCATTTCCTACCTCTCTCTCCCCCTGTTTTGGGGAGCGGGAGCCTGCCATCCGTCCGCTCGGGAAGTCAAGGGGCTGCCTTTCACGCGCTCTTCGATATCGTTTTCCAGAACGCCTGGGCCTTGGCGAGTGCTACAGGCTGCAATGGTTACGCCCGTCGCGGCACGAACTACGTAAATGCGCCATCCGAGCACGCTTCGGTCAAGCGCTATCGTGACGGTGTGACCGTTGAATTCGTAGTTGCCTGGCACTTTGTGTTTCATGCTTCTACCCTCTCTTGTGGCCCTCTTATCATTCTTATATAATACCATTCGCTCGGTACATTGTAAAGAAATTAAGGCGGTTTCCCCAAAAAATTACCCGGAGTCTTTGCGGCATACCAGGCGGTCGGTTTATAATGGTAGGAAAGAGGAGAGTATGAGCATAGCTAACAACAAGAACCCGGCGGCCGTCGCCCTCGGCAAGCTCGGCGGTAGGGCGAGGATAGACAGCATGACCGATGAGGAGCTTAGCGAGCATCAAAGAAAGGCAATCAAAAGCCGTTGGGCGAAGATGTTGCCGAAAGAACGGCGCGCGGCAACGGCGAAGGCACGAGCGGCGCGGCGCAAGAAGTGAGCCCTGTTTTCTTTGATCGCTCGGCGCCCTCATCATCACGGTCTACGTGAGCTAGCGTCTAGCTGGATGGCAGCTTGGCGCAGCGCCAGCTCGATACGGCGGATGTCTTTCTGCATTGCCGCGAGCAGGTCGGCGGTTATGGCGGCTTCGCGAGGATCCACCTTCCGAACGGCAACGATCTCATTATCGACGATGGATGCTCGAAGCAAGGCCGTCACGCGTTCAATCCGATCTTGAAACCGGCGACTGGCTGTACGTTCGCTTTCGGTCGGCGTGTCCCCGACAGGCGGGATGGACATCTGCCGCTCCTGGTCGACCAAGGCCGTAGCGGCTGCCCGCAGCGCCTCGTATCCGCGCACCTGACCGGATTGGATCGATCGGAACAGCACGTCTTGAAGGCGCGGCTCGAGGCGCGATATCTCGTAGGCTTGCGAAGGCGAGAGCTGCCCGGAGGCGAGGAGGTGCTGGTACTCGCGCCGCAGCCCGAGCAAGCTCACGCGGTCCCGGATGCGCCACGCTTGCCGGATCCCGAGCCGCTTTGCCAGCTGCGTCTCATCGTAACCGTAGCGGTCCATCATCCGCTCATAGGCGCGGGCCTCTTCGAGCGGCGAGATATCGACACGTTGCAGATTCTCCACGATGGCCTGTTCGTCGGCGTCGCGCTCACCCATCGATTCGACGAGGCATCGAATTGTCTCGGCGCGATTGAGCACATGGGCCCGGTACCGGCGCTCGCCGGCAACGATGACGTAGTGCCCATTGACCGGCCGCACCGAAATCGGCTGCATGAGTCCGTGTTCGCGAATCGAAGCCGCGAGTTCGCGCAGCTTCGCCTCGTCGAAACGCTTACGCGGCTGCTCGGGGTTCGGGCGAACCCGGGATCGCTCGAGCCCGGAGCTTGTCAATGAACGCTCGCGCCTCCGATGCAGGCCAACCGGGGTGCTCGCAGCTCTGGTACTCGTAGCCGTGGCAGGCTTTCAAGGCTTGAACCGGGTTGATCGGTTTACGTGAGGCACGGTGCTTCTCGTAAACAAATGTCTCCCCGATGGGTCCTGGATAGTTACCCGTCTCAAGACAGTCTGGGTATCGGTGCTCGACGCTGTAGCGATTCTCGTTCCACAGCATTTGCCCGACTTTGGTTTTAGCTTCCGGGCTAGTCGTCAAGCCCAGCTTGGATGCTGCCGTGACCAGGTAGGCGATGTGTTCTCGGTCAACCATGAATGCCGACATTGCTGGTGCTCCTCCTCCGCGGCGTGGTGCCTGCGCTCTGAGTCACCAAAGCGCGTGAGGCCGGCTCGGGCCGCGTGTCCGGCCGGACTCTCGTGTGTTTCCGCGTCAAAACAAACTCCTCTGGCGGCCAAGGACGGGAACCATTCCGTGTCCCATCTCGGGCACGTCATGACCGAGCTCGCTGCCGAACCACTCGGCCACCATCCTTCGGTGACACCAGTTGCTCGGTGAGAATGGCGGCCGCTCGAAGCACAACAGCACCGGCTCATGGCCGGCGGCGAGCTCATGCAGCCGGTCCCACTCCGCCTGTGCGTCGAGCTCGCTTAGAATGCTGTCGAATAGGCGCCGGTACCGCGCGTAGCGCATCTTGAGCATCTCGCGCCGCGGAGCGAGTCGCCGGTACATCCGGTAACCAGGCGGGCAGGCGCGCGGATTGCCGAAGGTGATCCCGATTCGCCCGGGGCCGTGATAAGTGAAGTAACTCGATGTCTTCATAGCCACATACTACCAAACGCTCGGTACAGTGTCAAGGGGAAAGTTTGGATAATTTGGTCTAAGATAGGAACACAAGATGTTTGTCGGATCGGTGCCTCGCCCCGTCGTCGATCAAATCCTCCGCACGGTGGACTTCGGCGCATGGGGTTGCGTTTTCGTCTGCTGCTCGGGAAGCTTCCGCGTTGACCGCGCCATCAAGGGGAAGTGGCCCGCCGCGCAGCTGATCTCGCGAAGGGCAAGAACCCGCCGCCGCTCCACTTCGCGCGGTACGAGGATTTCAACGAGTTGTTCGAGGCGGTGGTGGCGGTCAAGGAGCGTCGCGGCGTTCACAATTCAGCGATCGCGCTCCGGCTTATGGCACAGTTAGCTGTGGAGCGATTGGAGGAGCTGGATGGCGATGAAGTTCAAGCCCGGTAGGACGAAGGGCGGCAATCCGTGTCGGCGGTGCGTTGCCAAGGGAGTGCTGTGCCACCAGCACCGGCCGGGCGGCGAGGGCAAGCGGACATCTAAATTTGACAAATTTGACGCTATAAAAAAAGAGCAATATCTACAGCTGCTCGGAAACGGTTTCAGCCGGAGCAACGCAGCCGCCGCGGTGGGGATCACACGAGCCACGGTCTGGAACCACCGCCGGGCCGATACGGAGTTTGCCGAGGTCGAGTCTCGGGCCGAGATGCGCGCTCACGGACTGGTAGAAGGTAAGCTGTTCTCGCGGGCCATGGAGGGCGATCACACCGCCATCATCTTCTACCTCAAGAACCGGGTCCCCGAGCGCTGGAAGGACATGAAGACTTTCGAAGTGGTCGAGCGGCTCAAGAACCAGGAGCGCTCCGCGTTCTTCCGGGCGGTCGAGGAGGCCGGCTTGTCCGCCGAGCAGATGGAGACGATCGTGAGCCTCCTGGAGCATGGTGACAGCGTCCATGATGAGCCCACCATCCACTAGCGCCTACGCCGAGCTGGCCCGTGAGTGGCTCGAACGGCGAGCCTCCCGAGTGGCGTCCCCCGATCAGGAACTCGCCGAGCGGAGCCTGCGCGAGTTCACCCGCCAGCTATGGCCGTGGGTGGACCCGTCGCCGTTCCGCGACAACTGGCACATCGGAGCGATCTGCGAGCACTTGGAGGCGGTGAGCCGTGGAGAGATACGGCGGCTGCTCGTCAACATTCCACCGCGACATTCAAAGAGCAGCATCGTTTCCGTCATGTGGCCGGCGTGGACGTGGATACGCCATCCCGAGACGCGCTTCATGGCGGCTTCCTACGCGCAGACGCTCAGCATCCGCGATTCGGTCAAGTGCCGCAGGGTCATCGAATCGCCCGTCTATCAGCGGCGTTGGGGCGACAGATTCCGGCTTACCAGCGACCAGAACACGAAGATCCGCTTCGACAACGATCGGAACGGCTACCGGCTCGCCACCTCGGTTGGTGGTGCGCTCACCGGAGAGGGTGGCGACATCATCATCATCGACGACCCCCACAACGTTGTCGAAGCCGGGAGCAATATGGTGCGTCAAGCCACGCTCGACTGGTGGGACGAGTCGATGAGCAATCGTCTCAACGACCCGCAGACCGGAGCCTACGTGCTCATCATGCAGCGGGTCCACCATCAGGATCTCGCCGGGCACCTGCTCCACAAGGGCGGCTGGGAGACGCTTTGTTTTCCGGCGCGCTACGAGCCCGACCATCCGCACGTATCGAAGCGTGACGAGCGGGCGCATGAGGGTCAATTGCTATGGCCCGAGCGGTTTCCCGAGGAAGCGGTCGCACAGCTCGAACGCGACCTGGGTTCGTATGGCAGCGCCGGTCAGTTGCAGCAACGACCTACCCCCCGCTCCGGCGGTATGTTCAACCGGGCGTGGTGGGACGAGGAAGGCATCATCAACCCCGAGGCCGTGCCGTGCGGGGGGCGCACCGTGCGCGGCTGGGACCTCGCGGCGTCCGTGTCCGGAGACTGGACGGCGGGCTGCAAGATGACGCTCAAGGATGGCGTCTACTACATCGAACATATGGAGCGCCTGCGCGGAACTCCAGAGAAGGTTGAGCAGATGATCAAGGCTATCGCCGCGCAGGACGGCAGGAACGTGCTGATCGACCTGCCCCAGGACCCCGGTCAGGCGGGCAAGGCGCAAGTACAATATTTGGTCAAGCAGCTTGCCGGTTACAACGTGCGATACTCTCCCGAGAGCGGAGCTAAAGAAGTAAGAGCGGAGGCGCTGTCCGCGCAAGCCGAGGCGGGCAACGTCAAGCTAGTGTGCGGCGATTGGAATTCCACATTCATTGACGAAGCAACGCATTTTCCATATTCTGATTTTGACGATCAGATCGACGCGGCGAGCCGGGCTTTTCACAGGCTGACAGGTGGACCACAGCCGATATCTTTTCGTGAAACGGTCTGGGGGTAAGAGATGCCAGTTGACACACCACATCCGGATTACCAACGCATAGCGCCCAAGTGGGAAAAGTGCCGCGACACCCGAGAAGGAAGCGACGCGGTCAAGTCGAAGACAACGAAGTACCTTCCGCGACTCGATATCCACGAGCAAAAACCCGCAAAGTACAACGAATACCTCCTTCGCGCCTATTTCTACGGCGCCATGAAGCGGACGGTGGAGGGCTTGGCCGGGGCCATCCTCCAAAAAGCGCCCGCGGTTCAGTTTCCCGAGAACTTGAACGGCATCCTCCAGGACGTGACACTCACCAGTGTTCCGTTTCAGCTCCTCGTCCTCAAAGCGGTGGACGAGAGCATGACCGTTGGTCGGTACGGCGTACTTGTGGATATGGCGACGGCGGAAGCTCCAGACCAGAGGCCGTATGCTG
This sequence comes from Candidatus Marinacidobacterales bacterium, assembly GCA_965247365.1. Taxonomy (GTDB): domain Bacteria; phylum Acidobacteriota; class Vicinamibacteria; order Marinacidobacterales; family SMYC01; genus CBDFHB01. The sequence continues at coordinate 3,501,726 of CBDFHB010000002.1, read as the reverse complement.
CCCCTTACTTTACAGAAGACATCATCTCGTGGCGTACCGAGCGCCGGGGCGGGGATAGAGTGCTGGTCCGTGTCGTGCTACGCGAGACCGTTGAGGAGCTCGACCCCAAGGACCCCTTCAAGATGAAGTCGGGTGTCCAGTATCGGGTCTTGGAGCTCGGCGACGATGGATATAGCCAAACCGTCTACGTCGAGGAAAGAGAAAACTCCGGCAAGTTCCTCGCTCAGGAGCCCATCCTTCCCGAACGGCGTAGCAATCGGCTCGGATTCATTCCGTTCGTCTTCATTGGTTCCGAAGGGATCTCCCCTACTCCGTCCATACCCCCGCTCGATGCGTTGGCTGACACCAATCTCTCCCATTACCGCAATAGTGCCGACTATGAACACGGTCTTCACTACACGGGTGTCCCGATTCCGTGGGTGGCCGGTGTTATGGGGAGCAATGACGGCACGCCGATCGCATTGGGTCCGACCCACATGCTTCAGCTCGACAAAGACGGCCGGGCTGGCATTATCCAGGCCGACGGCAACATGCTCGGCGCCCTCGAAAAAGCGCTCGACCGGAAACAGAAGCTCATGGCTACGTTGGGTGCGCGGCTGCTGGAAGAGCAGGCGTCCACTCAAGAAACCGCGACGGCAGTAGGGATGCGGCACGCGGGCGAGCACGCCAGCTTACGGACCGTCGCTCAAGCGGTCGAGCTGGGGCTTACCAAAGTCCTGCAATGGCTCGCGTGGTGGGCGGGTACTTCAGACAAACCCGAAGATACCGGGGCAACCGTCGAACTCAACAAGGAATTCCTTACCGTGAAAATGAGCCCCGCCGAGCTCCACGAGCTGGTCTTGTCGCTACAAGCGGAACAGATCTCGTACCCGACTTTCTACCACAATATCTCTGTGGGAGGTGTTGCCCGCGAAGGCGTGACGTGGGAAGAAGAGCTCGCCGCCATCACTCGAGACCGAGAGAGCATCGAGCGGTTAGAGCCAGCGCCCGTCATCCCTGGAGTCGGCGCCGACGATTAGCGAACATGCCGCGCAGACCGTTTGAATACCGCCTCATCGAAGCAGCGGCGGGCCCTATCGAGCGTCGGCTAGCGCGAGCGGTGGAACGAGCCGCGCAGCGTATACGTGAGCATGTGACCATCAACGACATTGCGATGGCGCTGGCCTCAAGGGATGCCCGGCGAGCGGCGGCCCTTCTGACTCGCCGTTTTGTGGAAGAATCACTCGGCCCAGCTGCGACCATCGTCCGGGACGCGACGATGAAGGGCGGAAGAGTAGGCGCGGACATTGTGAACGGGAATGCCTGAAGCCAACTTCCGATTCGATAGCACCCACCGAGCTGCAGAAGCGGTTGCCGCGCGTCAAGCCGCCACACTGGTGACCCATGTTTCCGCTGGAACAGTGGCGACTCTCCGGGCTCTTATTGCTCGCTCCATCCGGGAAGGTATACCGCCTTACGAGGCGGCTCGCATGATCCAGTCGATGGTTGGGATAACGACACGTCAGTCGATGGCGGCGATGAACTTTCGGGAGTCCCTCATCAACAGCGGCCTCGCGCTCGGGCGTGTGGATACCTTGGTCGCTCGTTTCGTCAAGCGCAAGATTCGGGAGCGCGCTATCAACATCGCCCGGACCGAGACGCTCTCCGCGCTGAACCGTGGGGTTCAAGAAAGCTGGCGACAAGCCAGACGTCAGGGCCTTCTCACGAAAACCGCCGCGAAAACTTGGATCTCGGAGCTGCAGCGGATTGCGACTCTGATGGAGTTTCACTGGAGCCTCGTGGGCGGCCACAGCGACCTTCGCGCGCCGGACTTGGGTTGGTGCGTCGGCTCCGGGACGAGTGGGAGCCTTGGCTCTCAAGGCTTGGCATTACGGCGCCAGCACTGGAAAAGGTCATCGCCGAAGCCAACCGGATGCGGGATGCCCTGGCGCAAATCAAAGTGCCGGAGCTTGACTGGAGTGAGGTCACGGAGGGATTGGAAGAGCTCTTCCCCGTGAGCGAAAAGCTCCCGAAGCATCTCCTCATCCTTGGTGCTGGGCTGTCCAATACCGAGCGAGCGGCGCTTGGGATGCCGCCCGTCCTCGAGACGATGAGCGAGAAGACCGAGAGCTTCGGCAAGGCCCTACAGGGAACCTCGGTCTTGCTCGGTTCGTTCGAAAGCACGCTCGCTAAGGCTTTCGGCGGTGGCGCGTCTGCAGTGCAGGGTTTCGACAAGTTGTTTGGTTTTGACCCTGAGACACAGTTGGGTGGTATCGAGAAATTCACAAAGAATTTTCAGAAGAGAACTGAAGCTGGGATGGTCACGAGCTTTGGTTCGATCTTCTCTGGCCTAGCATCTTCCCTCCCTGCGATCGGTCAACTTGTAGGCCCAGCGATCGAGTTACTGGGCAAGCTGTTCAAGCCGAAGTGGAAGGAGCTGGGGGAGCGAGGCGCCCGCCTTTTCGGTAAGGAATTCTCCGGAAAGCTGAGCAAGGAGCTCCTGAAATCTCAAAAGGCCCTCGGCTCGTTCAAAAACGCCGTGGCGGCGAACATCGGCGATATCGCTCAAGAGGTCGGGGTGAACGCGAAGAACCTCGGCCAGACGCTCCGATCGCTGGACATCCTGATTGGGATGGTGGAAAACGGCACGGTGAAGTGGGCGGAAGCCGCCGAGCAATTAGACAAAGCCTTCGGTCCCATCAAAGACCGTCTGATCGCTATGGGTACGGAGGGTTTGTTCCAGCTGGGCCGTCTGATCGAGCGGATGCGCGAGCTCGGCAAGGTGTCCGCCGACGTCCAGGCATTCATCCAGGAAAAGGCGAAGTCGGCAGTCGAAGCCATGATGGCCTACTTCGAGAATCTGGCAAAGCAAGAGGATCTGACGGCGGAGAAAGCGCGCGAGCTCGTGGGTGTCGTGGCGACGGCGTTCCAGGCGGCGATCGCGGCGGGAGGCGGACTCTTGGGCGCGGTGCAACAGCTCGGGCCCGCCTTCGGCGAAGTGATTCAGAAGCTCCGTGGCGTGCTCGGCGACGACAACCCGCTGCTCAACCAGGTAACGAGGTTCTACAACTTCGTCTCGAACAACCAGGAGCAGCTGGCCGCGATCTCGTCGCTCGGGACGGCGTTCAAAGAGCTGGCCGCGATCGGGCTCATCAACGCGGCGAACATCGGAGACTTCGCGGGCACCTTCCAGGCGGAGTTCGACAAGATCCTGGCGTCGACCCAGGACCAAACGGCGGCGATGGCGGCGATGGGCCCGCAGATCGGGCTTCTCCTGGAATCGTACCGGGAGCTCGGCATGCAGGTGCCTCCGTGGCTGGAGGAGATGGCGGGCAAGGCGAAGGAAGCCGGAGCGAACCTGACGCCTCCGGAAGGCACGATCGATATCTTCCGCGATATCCGGGACATGCTGGGCGAGCTGGTGGACGCGTTCAAGGGAGTGAGCGCCGAGGCCCGCCGTGCCAGTGCGGCCATGGGAGGAATGGGAGGACCTGGCGGCTTTCCCGATGGCCTTGGCAACGGCGGCAATGACCACATGTATGGAGCTCGAGGTCTCGATGTTCTGGTGGGCGGCCCGCTCGGGCCGGTGGATTTCACGGCGGGCGAGATGGGAATGGAGCGGGTCTTTATCGAGCCTCTTGATGGGGACGACGGAAGCAGAAGGGGTGCGCTCGCGGACGACGGTTTGGGCGGTGGCGGCTCGCGGACGATCAACGTGACAAACCAGTTCGTGCTCGAGGGAGCCGTCATCGGAACGACGAAAGAGCTCGCCGAGGCCTTTGCGCCGGTCGTGACCCGAGCCCTACGAGACGACCCGAACGTGCAGCGCGAGGTCAAACGCATCAAAGAGTGAGAACATCATGGGTACAGCTGTCAGCGCCGATCTCCAGACCGAACTTGATGGCCAGCGCCGCGTCTTCCCGGTGTTCGAGGTAACTCTAGATGGAACCGAGTACCGATTCGCGAAGGCCGCTATCGCCTCTACGAGCAAAGGCGTCTATTCGCCATACATCCAGAGCATCGCGTCGTTCTCAACGAGTATCGGGTTCCCATCGCTCGGCCTAGGTCAGCCGCGAGTCAACGTCAGCCTTTACGACCAGGAGCGAGTTCTTCAGAAGGCCCACGGCGGGCCTGCCGGCGGACACGTGATGGGGTCGACGGCGAGGATCTGGTATCGCAGCGATTTCGTCGCAGCCGGGGAGCACTACAAGGCCGTCGATGGTGTCCTCGTGGATTTTGGCGGCCGAGACAGGAAGCTCGAATACGCCATCGGTCCCGATGCGCTTCCGCTGCAAGGCCTGCTGAAGATCCCGAAGCTCACGAAGCCGGACTTCCCCGACATACCGCAGGCCAACGTCCAGGTCGGGCAACTGGTGATCGGCGAATTCGATAGCACCGGAATCGAGAATGCGACGGGCCAGGTCGAAGCCATTCTGGTCGACGAGGCGAACGACCGCTGGTTTCAAAGCTGGGGACACATGCTATCGACCACGCAGGTCTGGAAGAACGGAACGAAGGACACTGCTAACTGGACACAGAAGCGGGTGCTCGCGAACGGCAAGCCTTGGACGTGCATCGAATACACGGGCAGCTCTGCTCCGACGATTTCGGATACGGTGACGTTCGACTGCCTCGGGCTCGACAAGAATGGGGATGCCACGAGCACGCTCCTTCAAGACCCTGCCGAAGTCCTCGAGGTCGTCCTCGTCAACTTCGTCTATAACGAGTGGCCCGAAGGGGCTCAGCTCGGGAGCGGTACCCAACCGGGTTACAGATGGCTGGCGTCGACTGCTGCGCCGATCGATCATGCTTCCGTTCTCGCCGCTGGCGCCATCCTCGGCTACAACAACCACATCTTCTCCTGCATCCTGACGTCCAGCGACACGGTGTCGAACTTCCTTGACACCTGGATCAACACCTTCCGCTATCCGCTGTTCTGGACCGACCAGCTGAAGATAGCCGTCGGGACTCTTTGGTATGGAGTCCGGGACATCTACCCGTCCGCGGTGATCCGTCAAGACGAGCGCGACGTAATCGGCATTTCGGTGGAGACCATCGGAGAGGATCGCAGGAGCGCCCTCGTCGTCGACTACTTGATGAACGGCGCCACCGGGTCTTTTACGGAGGCGCTCAGCCTGAAGAACAAGGCATTGCCGTACAACGTGTCGACCTCTCTCCAGTACACGTATGGCGCAGGGCGTCGGGTCTGAGCGATGGCCGGCACCGCGACGAAGATCCTCCGCCCGACGGCCGACGCAGGCAGCGGTTCGGCCACGGCGGCGTGGGGGCTCGGAGCCGGCGCGACCAAGGTAGCGGCGGTCGATCCTGGAGACCCAGTCAGCCACGACAACGACACCAGCTATATCGTCACCGACTCGCGCAACATCGGCTTCGAGCAACGCTTCGGGATCGACCCGACCTTCGCGGAGCGGATGGCGCTGGTCACCGAGGTGCGCGCTCACGCCCGTGTCCGTGACGAGGGCACGACGGTCATCTCAAACAAGCTGCGCGTCGTGCTCGGAACAAGCAACGTGCTCAGCAGCACATTTTCAACGGCGGGCACGTCGTGGACCGCCGGGGGGAACAACGTCTCTCAGGCGATGGCGCGCCCTGGCGGCGGAGACTGGACCGAGGACGACTTCCGCGACTCCACCTTCCGGTTGGGCATCGTTTGCCCGTCCCAGGTGCCCGTGATGAGGTGCACTTCCTTGTGGCTTGAGGTGGACTACGTCCCCGCGGTACTCACCGTCGAACCCCACCGAGAAGTCGGGTCTAGAGAGCTCCGGCTTCTCCAGCACGAGCCCGAGGTCTATACCGTAAAGCTGCCGTTGAAATTCTTGAGCCTCGGCCTCACGGACATGGTGCGCCTGGCTCACGACTCGGTCTTTGCGTCAGCGTCGGTGCTGAGCGCTCTCTCAAACCATATGCTGACAGATAAGTGGCGTCAGACACCATGCTTCGTGCTCGAACGCACGCTCAACTTCGACGACGACACGGTCACGCTGAAGCTTTTGAACGCGATTCCGTGTCTGGCGATGTTTTGGTCGACATTCACGACACCGGACGACGTCAACGACGACATGGACGGGATGCCGCTCATCCATGTCGGTCAGGAGTTGGGCGTCGCGCGCACGACGAGGGGGTACATCCCTCACCCGAGCTCGGCGAGGAGCATCACCCGCCTTTCGGACGTTTCGCCCATCACCGAGAAACGGAACCACAAGGGGACGCTGTGTGAGCTCGGGGCACAGAATGACATTCAAGATTCGGTCTTCTCACACGACTTTGGGGGAGGCACGCCTTGGACGAAGGTGGCCTCAACAGGGTCCATTGTCACGAGCACGACAAAGCTTCTATACGAGAACACGAGCGTCACGGATCGGTCCTGCCACATCACCAAGGGCACTGGCGACACCTACATCGAGCAGAGCTGGACTCACGGTGGCGGCGATTCTCGTGTCTCGATGTGGTTCAAAGAAGCATCCGGCAACGGCAACTGGGCCTATCAGCGCCCCAATGGTAACTGGTGGAACGACTCTACCCAGAGCTGGAGCGCCACGCTCGTCTGGAATGCTTCGAGCGGCGCGACGGACGACTGGTTCCGCGTTGTCAGCAAGAAGATAACGGGGCTCTCGGCCGGCACGGCGACCGTGCGCTTTGGTCTCAACGCAGGCTTCACCAACAACGAGCTGTTCATCGGCAGCGTCAACCATATCGAGGACGATGCCATCTATTCGGACATTCCGACGGACGAAAACGGCGACCTGGTCGCCAAGGCGGGCACGACGACCACGGACGCGGATGAGATTGACTACTCGCTGGACAACGGCGGCGTCCTAGACGAGCGCCAAGTGATGCACCCGAGCCGGATCGCACACCGCTTCACAATGGAAGCGGAACAGGACAGCGATGGCATCGTCGAGGGTGCTGCGAACGGGAACATTCTCGGGACGTGGACATGGGGCTCCGGCGTGACGGACTACGACCAGCTCGTGGTCGAGAAGAGCAGCGGGCAGGTCCGCGTCGCCTACGAGCGCGTGGTCAGCTCTACGAGCCAAGGGAAGGCATTTAAGAACATCACGCTTGTTCGCGGCCAGGTGTATGAGATCGCGGTCACGGTAACCAGCGCTTCCGGAGGCGAGCTCGGGAAGGCGGCCCTGAGCTGTACCGTCTATGTGGACGAGGTGGCCGGAAGCGATGTCACGTTCTCCAACGAGCACAGCTCGAGCCAGCAAGAAACACATTTCTATCCTGGGTGCGGCCCCGCCGGGCTCTCGAAGCGCCCAGCGATGAATTGGATTCGAAACCTCGAAATCGTGCAACGCGTGCTCCCAGCGGAAGAGATAGGAGCGAGACGCTAGTGCGAGAACTTGGGAGTCTGCGACAAAAACTGCTCCGCGCTCTCGTGGGATTGGCGAGGGTGCGAGAGCGAGAAAAGGTTCTGGAGGAGCAGCTCGCGCAGTTGCGCGACGATATCGCCACTCTCCGCGTTCGAGTGAATGAGCACGAGCGACGGGTCACCACACTGGAAGGTGGTTAATGAGCGAAGGCTTCTTTCTTTCCGGTCTAGCTTCGAACGCGTGCGTTCAGGCTCAAAGCGTGACGGTCTCATCCGAGGACGCGTTATTTCCAAAGGCGCATCTACAAACCGGAAAACCCTGGGAGCGCTTTCGCTTTTCTTCTGCCGCGGCGAATCCGAAGATGGAGTTCGACTGCAATATCATCGCGAATCCGAGCTACGAGTTGGACCCCGATCTAACCTCACCTCCTACAGGCTGGAAAATCCCGACGGGAGGTGGCACTCCAGACGTGAGTACGGCTGAGTTCAACGAAGGGACAAAATCGCTTCGTCTCAATCTTGCCAACGAGGCGGCGTACCAGGACCGCGAAGTCCGGCTCGGCGGGACGTACCGGCACACGGTCGCACTCCGAGGCGACGGGACCAACATCGTCAGCGCCTACGTTCTGGATTTGATTGCGGGTAAGTGGCTTCAGTCTGGTGGGGCGTGGACAACGACAAAAACCGCGTGGGCAACGAGGTCAGCGGCGACCTTTGCGGACAGCTCTATCACACTGACGCTCGAGGATCCGGTCGCGGGTCATTCCGGCCCGGGCCGCGTTCGAATCCTCTTCGACCGACCTGCCTCCACCACAGCCGCAGCCTACGTTGATTCGGTCTATCTGTGGCCCAAGATCACGTGTGCGGCCTTGATCCACCATACGATTCCTACGGGCTTCCCCATCGCGGTGGAATCGGCAGATGATGCTGCCTTCACCTCGAACCTCAATGACCATGGAGATCTGCCCGCTAGGCGATTTCGTACTTACATGCTCTTTGCGGGACCCGCGACTCCGCAGAGGTTCTGGAGATTTCTCATTACTGGGACCCCATACGATCTCCATCTTCCGTGGATCGGTCAGCCGGTGCTGGGGGAACGGCAGACGCTGCTCCAGAGACCCAGCTATGGACTCGTGACGATCCGTGAGATGCCCAAGTCGGGGACAGCGGATTTGCCCGTCTCGCTGGCTGAGGCGCCACGATATCGCTTCGACATGTCCTGGGGAAGCCCGTATAGCCGGTACCAGCAGATAGCAGAAAAGATGCTGGGAGCTTGTTTTTTCGGAGATGAGCCCATTTTGCTTGTCGCGGATACAACACAATCGGAAATGGTCTACGGTCGCGGCGCCAGCATGAGCTCCATTGCGCCGAGATGGGTCTTCATTGATCAAGTGGAGTACTCGCTATCGGTTCAGGACGACCCCTATAGCGTGGTTACCAGATGAAACGGCCACTTACTAGTGGAGGTAGCCGTGAAAAAGACGTGGAAAGGGCTAGCAAAACTGGGAAAGCGTATCGCCAGACTCGAAGGCGAAGGAGACACGGAAAGCGAACCGTCATCGTTGTCGGTAAGAGAACCGTCGAAATGATGGATAATGGCTGTAGAGGAGAACGGACGCGAGGTGAAGCCATAGAGTAGCCAAGGTATTCGATTGTAGCCATCGCGGGCTGACGGGCCGGCGGCGGTGAAAGCCCAAAGAAAAGGGCCTGGTTCCTGTGCACAGGCAGGAGCCGGGCCCTTTTTCTTTGGCATCGAGGGCAACTGCGATGGATGGAATCGCGGATGGAAGTGGCGCGTGAGGATGGACGAATGGTGCTGTGGATGAAAACGGGGAGCCTGTGGCGGAGAGGGCGATGATGGAGATGGACGGTTGGCAAATTCTCATTGCCATCGGCGGGCCGCTGGCGGCGCTGGTGTCGTTCGCGGGAATGGCCTGGAGGACGTGGGTCGTGCCGATGCGCCGCGCACACGAGCTCGACGTGAAGGCTCGTGAGGAGATCGCCATCTGGCGCGCTCTCGTGGACCGGAGATTCGAGGCCATCGATGCACGGCTGGACCGGCACGAGAAGCGCGACGATCGGATGTTCGCCGCACTCGACAGAATCAACGGACAGCTCCAGGACATCCTGGAGCGGCTGTCCAACATCGAAGGGCGGCTGAAGGGGTAAATCTTCGAACAGGAGGAACCAGAAATGAATCGACAGAAGTTGGAGACGGGCACAGACCGGGTGCTCACGTGGCTTGTGGCGCGGCCGCGCACGGCGTTGGTGCTGGGCGTCCTAGCTATCGTGCTCTTCGTCGCCGGCGTCATCGTCGGCGCTCGGGTCTGGTAGCGATGCTCCAAGCACTGTTGGGCGGCAAGGCCATCCTGACTGCGGCGGAGGGGGTCGCCACGATCATCGACCGCTTCGTCGAGACGGATGATGAAAAGCAGGCGGCCGAGATGATCAAGGCGAAGCTCATGCTGCAGCCGTCGCTCGCGCAGGTCGAGCTCAACAAGATCGAAGCGGGTCACCGGAGCATCTTCGTCGCGGGCTGGCGTCCTTTCATCGGCTGGGTGTGCGGCTTTGGTCTCGCCTGGCACTACATTTTCCGTGACGTGGCGATGTGGGCGTGCAGCATGTGGTGGCCTGACGTGGTGCCTCCAGAGCTGCTCGGTACAGGGGAGCTGATATCGATCGTCTTGGGGATGCTCGGGCTTGGAGTCTTCAGGACCGCCGAGAAAGTCGCTGGCAGAGCCAAGTGAGCCGCGTCTTGAAAGCACCGGGCGCACCTTTGTACTGGCGCGACGCCTCCGGCGAGCAAGTGCTCGTCTGCCGAGAGTGCGAGCGGATGACCGGGGACCCGGCGGCATCGGTGTCGCGTGACGAATGTCCGCGTCCAAGGGGTTGTGCACGCATTCTGCGAGCGTTGCGGCGTGAAACAGAGGCTCAACGGCTTCGAGCTAGCCACGGAGGGACACCCATGAGTGACCCTGTGCGCATCGTCCCATGGCCAGGAACGGACCTGGAGAAAGGCCCGTCGCCCCGCCTGTCGTGGCGCGAGCTCGGCTGTCGCGACGGTACGCCCTACCCCGAGCGGTGGAGGCGCAACCGCGCTCTCGTGCTCGCGCGGGTGTTCGAGAGGATCCGGCTGGAGGTCGGTGGTCCTATCCGGGTGAATTCCGCTTACCGGACGCGAGAGTACAACGCTCGGGTCGGCGGCTCCCGGAACAGCCAGCACGTCGAAGGCCGAGCGCTCGACCTCGCCGTTCCCGGAGATCTCGATCTTTTCCAGTTCCGGGCCATCGTCTTGCCCTTCGCCCGTTGGGGCGGCTCTCGTCTCCGAGGCCTTGGGGTCTACCCGTCGTTCATCCACATCGACACACGGCCCTCTCCACGCTTGGTTCGCTGGCAGGGAAAACGCGCCCATGCCGAGCTTGTGAGAACCGCTTGAACCTAAAAGGAGGTTGTACATGAGAGGAAAACTGAAACGCCTGGTGAGATTCACGTTGATTATCGCTGGGCTCACGTGCTGCATCGTGGGTGACGTCGCCGCGGCGGAAGACCCACCCGTCCAAGCCGGGCCGCTCGACTTCCACGTCGTCCCCGCTCTCGGTGCCGGGGTGTTCGTTGAAGACTCGGACACCGAGAGATCTATCACGAACAACGGCTACTTCCTGGTCCGTATTCCGGCCTTCGTCTTTCCACGGCTGAACGACGCCTCTCTCGGCGTCCAGGTCGAGCTCAGCAATGCCCCGAGGCTCCGAGGCGTCGATTACTCAGTTCTGAGCTACGCGCGGATCAAGCTTGCGGGCAACACCTACGCGGGCGCGAACGTCCGGCTGTTTCATGGCGCAGCGAAAGCAGGGGCGGAGTTTTCCTTGCGCGCCATGCCCGTCGTCGGACTTCGTTTGCTGAGCGTAGCGAATCGCGTACCGATCTTTTTCGAGGTCGAGTTTTTCGGTGACCGCCGTCCCGTCAAGGCGGCGCTCATTCTCACGTGGGAGTAGGGGGCAAGCCCGTGATCGAAGACGAGAAAGCGATCCCAGTGTTTGGACTCCTTGTCGTGCTGGGCGTCGCGTTCGTATCGGCAGTAGCCGCCGCCATCGTCACAGCAATTATCTTCGTTACTTGCGTGCCATAGAAAAGGAGGAAAAGAAAATGAATTCACTCATCCGTATATCGCTCTTCAGCGTGCTCATTGCGCTGGGAGCGTTCGCCTGCACCGAGGTCACTCAGACCATCCAACCATCGCCGGTCGATGTCAGCGTTTCCGGCCCGGCCTCGACCACCGAGGAGACGCCGACACCGGCCTCGAACGGGACCATCAGCCTGGAGCCATCGAGCATCGAGGTCCAGGTCGGGAAGAATGTCGCCGTCATGGTCATCGTTCGGGACACCAACGGCGTCGAGGTGCCAAGCGAGAACATCTCGGTTTCCATCATCGACAAGACGCTCGTCCGGCTCGTGGAGATCGACAACCGTATCATCACTTTCGGCGGCCTCGCGGCGGGTCAGACGTCCATCATCATCAGCGCTTCAGGGCTTCAGGCGTCGCTCGACGTGACGGTTGTTCCTTAGAACCAAGTGAGATGCCCCGACGTTTCGGGCATAGACGGTTCTATCAACGCCGTTGCGGACGCATGCTCGTCTGTCTTCAGTGTGAGCGAGAACCCGACGAGCCCGCACTAGCGAGGAAGTATTTTCGCAAAGGGTCACTCCCTGATCGGGACCGATCATCCTGAGAAAGTGCGTATTGTCTTAGGAAAGGCACTTCCTTCCCGACAAAATTCTGGAACCTCTGCTGCTGGCCGTCTTTCCGCTCTCTCAAACAAAGGGCTTGCAGCTAACGATTATCTTGCGACTAGGGTTAACTGTGCAGCTCAATCAAGCGCCACTCGCGTAGTGCCGGAAGATCGAGAATTGGGCTCGAGTCGTTCTTGTAGAACTCGAGTTCGGATACAATGCCGTCCACAACGTGGAGGAGCATGTGGACCGTCACGCCGTCGCGATCCTGAGCTTCCGCTTCAATGGGGATCCGATGCTTTACAGCTGCCCTCTCTGATGACGATACGTTAAAGGCTAAGCTGCCTTCGGCATCAATAATGCGGACCTGGGCGCCGCGGAGTATCGCGCTATCGTTCCTTGACCCCAGAGCGTCTCGACTAGCGCCAAATCGCCAGACTTGGCCGCCCTTCGAAGCTCTACTCCGAACTCACAGCTATTGCAAACACGTCCGCTGCTATTCGTTATCGCAACCATTTCTTCACAAGATCTATCCCGCGATCAGATGTACAATTTTAGGTCATCCTGCATGTATAGCTCCCAGAACCGCGAAATCGTTGTTGCCACGAGACGTACCCCGGGCCCCTCGACACCGAGCAAGACTACTTCGGTTGGGGTATCTACTTCCCCCATGCGAACGGCATAGCCCCAACTCCAAGTCAAATAGTCGCAGAACAGAAAGAAATGGTCAGGATCAGAGATATCAAAACTGTCCTCTAATTCGTCAAGCCGCTTGAAATCTACAAGAGGGTAGAAATTGAAGCCATTTACGTCCATACAGTGCGAGTGCTGATCGAAACCATTCACGCGTTCGTACACGTCGCGCAACTCAGTCGGTAACACGATTTTGTACCGGGACTCAAACTGCCAGATCTGCGCGTCGGTGGCGCCAGATCTCAAACGCAATTGGGGCTGTTGTCGCCAGTAGGAAATCAACTCCAGTTCGATACCCAAAAAGTCGGCCATGAGCAGTCACTACCAAAGGGACAGAGCGTGCCTGGCCAGCGCGAGGCGCGGAATTAGCTGTTCATTCGCCCATCTGGGTGCGATCCCCAGACTGCTTTTGTACGCTGCAAGCTGACCTTCAAAGAAATCGCGGCCAACTCCTTGCCTAATCCAAGACTGCACGGTTTCTCGCGTCATGTTGATATTAACACTCATCGTTTGTTGGACGCCAGCCCCGGTTTGTGCGGCTCTCCCCGCTCCCCAACCGATGATCTCGCGACCGATGTACCCATTTTTGAACGGAACAAGTCGGCCTACCGTCGTTGTCGTCCCAATCGTCGTTAGCCCCGCCCTCGCGCCTAATACAGCAGGAGCCGCGGGGAGTGCTATCGATGCCGAAAACACCCACGTCTTCGTAATCAGCTTGACATCGTTATCCCATTTCTGAACTACCTGCTCAGCAACCTTCGTCGTCGAGCCGCACCCAAGCGCCGGACAACCGGATGGTGTATTGTCGTCCTGTGGAGTGTTGTCCACTGTCGTGCCGGCGCCCGTTGGGTTATTGCCTGCGGTCCCGTCACCATTGGCTGTCGTAGCTCCGCCCACGTTGGGTGAGTCGCCGTCGTGATGGTGGTCGTCATTGTCCCAGTCATTAGCTCCGGGGAGCCCGAGGACGAAAGCCCCCATGGGGGCGGGGCGGTACCACTGGGGTGGCGTTTCTTCCTCCTCCATCGGGACGCAAGTGGTGATGGGTTGGTATGTGGCTTCTCCGTCATAGCCGCGAAAAACGAGAGTAGTAGTAACACACGCCACACCACTATGAGACAGGCCGCTCGGGTCAGACAGGTTGATGGGGTTATTGAGCGCATAGGTGTAGCGGTTCAAGCCCTGCCCAAGAAACACAATCGGGTCTGGCGCGGTAAATCTCCCAATCTCCGGGTCGTAGTACCTGGCGTTGAGGTAGACGAGCTCGGTCTCTTCTTCTCGCTCACCGATCCACCCACGAGATTCGTAGTGAGTGCCTGTGACGGAGTGCTGGTCGCCGAAGGGTGTGTGTTGCTGACTGCGAACTTCGGCTCCAGCGGTGTCCGTCACCGCACGAACGGAGCCGAGGTGGTCCCGGTGCAAGATGAAAAACTCTGTTCCGACTTGTTTTCCACCGAGCAAGTACTTGGTCACGGTTCCGTCGGAAGCGATCTCGTAGTCCGAACCAACGTAGGTGGTGGTCTGGCCTCCCGAGGTCTTCTTCAGACGTGTCCCCAGCCCGTCGTAGGTGAACGCCACGTTTCCGATGGAAGAGGGCTTGCCGTCTCCGTTCCATTGGAGGAGGGTGCCGTTGCGACTCGTCATCTGGCCCGCGGCGTTGTATTTATACTTCCGCAAGCCCGCAGACCTAACGGCGTGGGGCCGAGGCTTTCCCGCCGCCGAGTACCTGTACTTCCCGATCTGGGAGTTGTAGGTGATGTTTCCGATGGCGTCGTAGGCGAAGCTCTGATTGAGGCGCTGGCTACCGAAGTTCTTCGCGTGCAGCAGCCGATTCAAATCGTCGTAGACATAGCCCCAGCTCTCCATCGCCTTCATGCTCCTGACGGCCCGGACCATTCCGTCTGCGTAGTACGTGTAGGCGAGATCCTGGTGCACGGTCGAGCCTGTCACAGCCCGAATCCGCTCGAGCCAGCCCCGTTCGGGCGAGTACGTGTTGGTCGCTGTCACCCCGTTCGCAAACCTCGTGCTCGTGGCTCGGCCGAGGGCATCGTACGTGGCCGACCTGATCGTGCCTGTCTCCGTCTGGAGGTTCCCCGCGGCGTCGTAGGTCCACCGAATCGTCTGACCGTCTGGATAGCGAGTTGCCGACAATAGCCCCGCCTCGTTGAACTTGAAATTAAACTTGTAGGCCTTCCTGTCGATCCGTCGGACGCTCTTGACCAGAAACCCGAGCTTGTCGTAGTCGTCATAGCGGTGACCGGCTGCGTCTAACATAGATGTTTGGTAGCCAACGTTGAAATAGCCCCGGCGGCTCTCGTCATAGACGAACGTCGTGGTCTCCGCTTTACGCGTGCCGGCGAGAGTTGTCTTCGTTCGCATTCTTCCTAAAAAATCGTAAGTGAACTCCGTCCGCTCACCGATGGCGTTTGTCACCGCCGTCAATTCACCCGCATCGTTGTACTCTCGTGTCTCGATGCCGGAATCCGGGGCGTCGATTTTCGTGATCTGACCCAGTGAGTTGAAAGACGTCACCAAGACATTGCCAACGTGATCCGTGACGGTGCGTGTCCGTGCACCGAGGTCGGTCGTCGTCGTGGTTGTAATAGGATTTCCGCCAAGGTACCCGTCGAGATAACTTGTGAGACCGGTGTCGTTTCGCTCCGTAACGGTGATGTGCCCCTCGGGGTTCTTTGTCGTGACGCTTCGCAACCCGTAGCTCACGGTCAAGGTCGCGGCGTCCGGAAGCGTGGCCTCGGTCTGACGATTCCGCGCATCGTATTCGAACGAAGACATATAGGGAGTTTCCCTGGCGAATCGAGGTCGAGCTGCCGTGGCCACCGCCCCACGGGCATTGTAGGTCACCTCGTCGGACAGGATTCGTTGTCCACCCCTCGGCCCGCGTCGTTTGGAACGATACGGTCGCCCTAGCCCGTCGAAGTAGTGCCGGGACCACTGAGTGCCGGTGCCGTTCGCCGACGGCGTTTCTACCCGCGTGTGTTGCGCCTTCGGCTTGCCAAACCGGGCGTAGGTCGTCTGGACGAAACCGCCCAGGGGCCCGTCCGTCCGAGCGTGGCGACACAGAGCGTCATACGTAGTGGTCGTTATTTGACCGTTGGCGTCCGTTGTGGAAAGGGGCCCTTCGCATACCGGGTCCCAACTCGACGAGAACGTGTGACCCAGCGCATTCTTTGTCGATTCTGGGAAGAGAGCGTAGGCAGTGTCGTAGGCGATGGTCGTCTTACCGCCTTTGGTGTTGACCACCTTGGTCAGGTTTCCGTAGGTGTCGTACTCGAAACACTCGCTCAGAGCGCATTGGAAGACGTAGCTATCATCCGTGTCTCGCCAGACACCCTGATTGGTGAGAAGTCCCGCGAGCGGCGCCTCGGTGTACTGGGTCGCCCCGTCGAAGTAGAAAAGAGATTCGGAGAGCTTTGCACCGGCGGTTCCGATACCGAGATAGCTCACCGTGCGAGCTGCTTTGTTGACCACGTATTCACTGGTATTCGGGAAGTACTCCGCTACCGACGTGCTCTCGTCGCCTGTCGCATCATAGTTTCCGTAGCTTCTGGTTGTGACGCGATTGCCGTATGTATCGTAATCGTATTCCTGATAGGTTCGCTCGCCCGTCGTACAAGGCCACGCAGTGCATTCCGTCCCTGAGCCGTCATAGGTATAGGTCGTCCGCGCGCTGATTCGCGCCGTGTAAGGCTCGGATTCCCCGTCGCCTGCAACCATCAGTGTGTTCACGAGCCCAGAGAGCGCGTTCCCATTCCCATCTCGACGTAATTGAGCTTCCAGTGTCCCGGGAGCCGCAATGTCCTGACTGTACTCAGACTGGATGTACGGACCAGCGTTTTCGTTCGCAAGCGCAGGCAGAGTGGTCTTGGAATAGCGGTACCCGAGCCATCGCCGTTCGGCGGCATTGTAAAAACCGTCTGCGTACTCGTACGAAATCGTCGCAGACCATCCCAGGCCATCCGACGATGTCACCGACGTTACGGTGGGCGAACCAGGCGTCATCGGATGCGTGGAAACATGGGCCACCGCGGTGCCGCCACTGCTGATGTCGAGCGAGTGCGCAACGGGTGCGGACTGTGTCTGAGACCACTGAGTCCCCGGAGTGTAGGCAACTGTCGTCTCCCCACCGAGCGAACTTTGATGAGATGTTAGAAGGTCCGTCTTGTTGACGATGCTCCCGGACACGACAACAGAGCTATCCGTCCAGGTCTCACACAACAGATCTGTCTTCGAATCCCCGTTGAAGTCTCCCACCACCATGTGATGCTCGCTGCACCAGTCGCTTTTCCAACTCTGGTAGTCCGAAAAGCTACCCACCCCGTCGGAAAGTCCAATTCGGTTGTCCTCAGTCGACTCATCATGGCACCAGAAATCGCTGCGGCCGTCGCCGTTCATGTCCGCCACCCCCGCATGGGTGCAGCTCGTCGCGCCAAGCCAATCGGATACCTGAAATTCCGAGCCGTCGGAGAGCCCAACTTTGGTCTTCTCCGAGTTTCTGCAATAGAAGTCCGTCTTCCCATCCCCGTTGAAGTCTCCCAAGCCGTCCTTGAAATCCCAGCCACATACGTTAAGGGGCCACTGGGAGCCACTCCACATGCCGTCGTGAACGAACGCAGAACCATTCGATAACGCGACCCACTTCCACCCCCAGCTGGAGGCGCACATGACGTCCGTGTCACCGTCCCCGTCGTAATCGCCTGTATAAATCGATTTCGGGACATCTCCCCACGTCTCGCCGTGCGATCTTTCGTTGTTCTCCCCGCACCATTTATAGATCCAGGACCCACTCGATACGAACCTTTCGCCGTTCGATAGCCCCACTGTGAATTGCGGCGAGTGGGGATATCGATATATACATCCCATATCCGTCATCCCATCACCGTTGAAATCCCCCATTACTGTTGTACCGCCGTCCTTTGGGCAGCCTGGATAAGGCCTCCACACGCTCGATTGAAGACCGCTACCGGTAGATAGGGCTACTTGGACCGCTCCCACCCGATCCTCGCACATGAAATCGGTCTTCCCATCGCCGTTGAAGTCGCCCGTCGTCAAGATCTCTCGATTGAGTGAACAAAACTCCCCCCAATTCGACCTCACGAAACGAGTCCCGTCGCTTAAACCAATTTCGATTGTTCCGGTCTCCCATGTGTCGTGGCAATACGTGTCCTGTAAGCCGTCACCATTGAAGTCGCCGCTGCCCTTCCTATTGGGAAGCGCACCCAAAAGGCAACCATCCCCCCAGCTTTCACCTCCTCCCGTAAAGCTCTCAGCCGAAGGGTCCGTCAGATATTCGAAGCTCTCTGCAGGTAGCGATGTCCCTCCGGAGATCACCCCACTTGAGTCGATCACAACATCGCTTCCAAATATCTGCACCGAATCCAACAGCGAGCGATTCGTACTCGCACTCGTTACGTGCTCGAGTTGGTAGGCTCGAATGGCGGTTCCGTTGTCGAGTTCAACCTTGATGCTTCTGAGGAGTTGCCCCGTCTCCCCAAGCGTCTCTCCGGTGGCGAACGATGCGACGTCTTCTCGGTCGTCACGGTAGTACAACTGAATCCGATACCCGTTGTAGCTGACAGAATCGGGATAACAGTCCTTCGTTCCCTCCGTGCCGTCGCACCACCAGTCGTACGTGACGGTATTTCCAAGCGTGTCCGTCACCGTTTCCAGCCCCCAACGGAAGGTCTCAGAGCCAACCAGAAACTGAGCAGTGTACGTGCTCGTCGTCCCGTTCCTGGCATCGACGGTCCACTGGTCGAGCCCGGAGTCGTATGTGATGCGCTGATAGTTCTCGTACTCTGTGAAATGCGTACCCCCCGCCTGACATCCCGGAGAAGAACTCTCGCCGCAGGACTTCAACTCGCGGCCCGACAAGCGGTAGCTGTCGCTGGAATTGAATTGGGGGGAGCCGCCATCAGCACCCTGCCGTTCCACAACAGGAAACCCGACCAACGACCACCCAACACCCACTATCCCGTTTCCGCGCGACGAGCTGTAGACGAGCGAGAGACTGGGCTCGAGCCCTCGGTGCGAGGGTACCTGGATCGGCACGGACGTTGAGAACGCTCCCGTGTTTCCGTTCACTTGCCCGGACACGACATCGGGGCCCGCTAGCGTGAACAGGACGCTAAGCGAAACGAAGACAAGCGTTGTTAGAGAGTGGAACCGCATGAGCTAACCCTCAAAAGGTATGGAAATGAAGTAAAGGCGGAGCAACCTTCCGCGTCGTCAAACACGGCCTGGAAGGCCTACGGAAGGAAACGGCCACGTGAAGGCGAGTACCACAACAGATAGGAGCTCGTCAAGACTGGCCTCGGAGCCAATGGAGAAGTGGGCTCACCTCGAGCTCCAGGATTGGCTCCAGGCTCTGATGGCGGCTGAGGTCACGGAGCCTTTTAGGGCGCGACAAGTCCGAGCGACGAAAGCCCGTGGATACAAGTTCGGATTGTGGAGGAGAGGTTAGTCCTCGGCTACTCCTCGTATTCCCCAACGATCGAGTCGTTGGGGCGGCGCACTGCACCCCTCTAACGGCTCAAGACGTCGGCAAGGTTTTCGCTTTCCACCGGACCTCGCCGATGACCGGGGCGTCTTTGGGCCATAGTGCCGGCGGCCACTCAGGGTGATCGCTCACGAGCAGCCAGTTGCCGTCGTCGTCCTTCCCTGCGCGCTTGGCAATCAACCCCTCGTCCGTGCGCACCACGAACAGGTGACCGACGCGACGGCGGCGCTGGGCACGATTGACGAGGATAGAGCAACCGTCTTCCAGGGTCGGCTCCATCGACTCGCCCCTCACCCCGATCACACTGCACTGGTTGGGGTTGAGCCCATGACGGTCGAGCCAGTCCCGCCGAAACCAGACTGACCCCGTCACTTTCTCGATATCCACCAGCGAGCCACCTCCCGCCGCGGCCGCCAGCTCGCGCACCTCCACGGGTCGGGCACCCGGTACGTCGGCTTTATCGTCGGTGGCCATCACCGGTTGCACCAGAGCGCCGTCGTCGGCGAGCTCATCCTCCCGTGGGGGAAGGCGCGACAACAGCTCGTTCAGCACCCCTTGTTGATCTTTCAGCGCTTCTTGTAAAGCTGTCTCGCGCTGTATGATCTCGTCCCGAAGGGATGCCACCCAGGCCAGCGGCGGGTCCTTGGCTTTGGTTGAGCTTGAGTCACCACGTTTCGGTTCCACGGTGAGCTTGAGGCCGAGAGCGTCGCAGATTTCGATCAACCGACCGAGCCTCGGTTCTCGTCCTTCCAGAACGTAGCGAAAAGCACTGACCGGCAGCCCGGCTTCACGAGCCGCCCGGGCACGGCTTAGTCTTTGACGATTCAACTCTTCCCGAATCAAGTCAACGACTTCCTCAGTACGCATGAGTTTATTTTAGCAAAAAAAGATATTTAAAACACATTTATCTTGAACAACGAGCCGTAACGGGATATTATGCGCGCCTCAAATAGCCATGGGCAGCACTCGCACTCGAAGCCGTTTGCATGGGCTGTCCGTCGAATAGCGATGACTTTGGGATGACACGTTCCCGCGGTGAGCTCACGGTACCCCTCGAAAGGGGAAGCCGTGACGTTCCCACACATGTAGAATCTCACGCCCTCCAATACGACGCCAACCTCGCGGCGCTCCCGCTCGAAGAAGTAGCGAAATGGCTGAACATCACACCACGGAAAGCTTGTCGATTGATCCACCGAGACAACGATCCGCTACCCGCGTTTCGCGTTGGCCGAGAGTGGCGGGTGAACCGGACGGACTTGCTCGATTGGTGTGTTCGTCAGCGCTCAGAGGATTCGACGCCACGAGTGGTGGAGTCGCATCCGAAGATAGCCCGTATTATCCGAGAGTTCCTCGCATCGCTCGAAGCGCCACTGGTCGTATTCACGCGGCTCGTGCGCACCATCGTGGGGCCTCACGCCCCACGAGCTTCAAAAGACCGACTTCTGACGCCAGAGGAAGCCGCCACGATTCTAGGGGTATCCCGACAGTTCTTCTACGATCACGAAGCGGGGCTCACATTCGTCGTGCGTCTTTCAGCGAATCGGGCTCTCAGAATCTCCGAGCACAGGATGTACGAATGGATCAATAACCAATTCCAGAGGGGGTATCAATGAGAGGTTTCGGAACACCGTACCGACGGAAAGACTCGCGATTCTGGTGGATCCGCTATTGGGTCGGCGGAAAGCCAGTATCGGAAAGCTCCAAATCCACAAAGAAATCCGACGCGGTGGCACTCTTAAAGAAGCGCCAAGCGGAAGCGCTTTGGCTGACTGAAGCACCGAAACGCATGACCGTCAGCGACGCTCTCGATGACTACCTCGACGACATCGAGCTTCGCCGGCTCCGGAGCGTCCGCATCCAAAAGCGCGCGTGCACGATCATCCGCGAGCACATGGGTTCGATGCTAGCGAAAGAGGTGAGCACCGGCACGCTCAAACGGTTGCAGAAACGGCTCAGCGATTCCGGCTACGCCGCTGCGACGGTGAATCGCTTGGTGACCACCGTCTACAGCACACTGAAGCTCGCAGCCTCAAACGGCTATCTCGTCGGCGTACCGCAACTGCCGAAACAGCTCAAGCGTGCGAAGCCGCGTCAAGGCTTTCTCGAGCACGACGACTACCTCGCGATCGCCGCCGAACTCCCGGATTGGGCTGGCGACGTCTTCGAGATGTTTTATCGTACCGGTTGGCGTCGGAACGAGGTTCTCTGGCTGAGCTGGGCCGAGGTGGACCTCAAAAACCAGGTCATTCGTCTCGACCCAGAGAGAGATAAGGGCGGCGAGACGCGGGTGTGGCCTCTCAAAAATTCCCTACGGGAGGTGATCGAACGCCGAGCTCGTGCGCGTATCGTTGGTCTTCCGTATGTGTTTCACCGTAATGGAAAGAAAATCGGACTAACTGTTTGGCGGAGCGTCTTCGTCAAGGCGTGCGGCAACGTAGGGCGGCATTTCTACACCCACGACTGCCGCAGAACCGCGGCGCGCACGCTCGAACGTGCCGGCGTCCCGCGTAACGTCGCCATGAAGCTTATCGGGCACAAAACGGAGACGATGTACAAACGCTATCGCATTGTGAACGATGAGGATCTTGATGACGCAGCCAAAAGGCTCGAGAGCTACTACGAACACCAGGAGCAGGAGCCGACGAAGCGAGTCGTGAAATTTTCGTGAAAAAGGGGTTGACTTGTCCGCTCGCGCCGTGCGAAGGTGCGAGGAACGGAGCAATGGAGCCAAAAGAACTTGAGCGACTCATGAAACGCATGGGACTCGACGTTGCAGCGCTGGCGGACGAGCTCGATGTTCACCAAGCGACGGTGTACCGCTGGCTCAATGGGGATTCCCCAATGCCCGGGCCCGCAGTAAAGCTAGTTCGAATTCTCGCTGGTGGAAAGACACGAAAGGGTGCCGCATGAGCAGCGCACTCCAACCGTTACAGAACCGTTACGTTTTTGCTCTCACCCTGCCTGTAAGTATCTGCAAGGACTCAAAGACCGTTTCCAGAGACCAAAATCGAGGATCTCGGATGCCGAAAAACCGCGAGAGCGCCGACTCCTCACATCCGATTGAGACTGACTTTGGACCGGCGTGACCCAGACCGCGAAGCATCCTCGCGGCTCGGCAACCGCCGAGGACGTCGCGAGCGTTGAGACTGCGAGCGTGGCTAGCAGCGCAAGCTGGCTCGTCCGGGTCATCTCCACACCCCCTAATTAATAAGGAAGAACCTAGGGCGTGGTATGACACCAGAAAACGCCGGTCGGGTCAAGTACACAGCTGAGTGTCTCGTCTCGGAAGTGATGTTCGCATCGAGAGAGTCGAGGCGCCCGGATCGCAAGGCGCGTCGAGAGCGAAATACCGGGCGTATTCAACCGAGGCGCAACGCAGCGAGGCGGGATGCATCGGCGCTCGAATGCAACATGATTTCCGAGACGGGACACTTAGAAACAACCGGCTTCGACGACGTCGGGGGGGCAGAACGTCTCGAGCCCGGCGTCGCCCGTCGTCACCCAGGCATGACCGTATCGGGCCTGGAAGCCGAGGTGCAGTCTCGGGTCGAGCCCGCATCGTGACCAGAGCTCGAGCAGGATGAGGGAGCGCTTGACGCATCGGCCGGTGCGATAGGGGGGGAGGAAGAGAAGGAGTCTCTCGAGCACTCCCTGAGCGACGCGGGGGTCGAGTCCCCGGAGTTTCGGTGACGACCGCAGCTCGGCTACGAGCTCGGTCAGGCTCGAGCGCGGCTCGAGCCACCAAACTCTGATCGCCGCCCTCGCGGAAGCCAGGATGGCGACGAGGCAGTGAAACGGCGATTCAAGCGCTCGCAACACTCGTTTCGATCTGGATTTGCTCGAGCGCTTCCGCCCGATCGCAAGCCACGGACGACGGGCCCATGATGTCACCGTCCTCGACGAGAGAGACCGCGTGGCAGCGTCCGCAGTAGGAGAACTTCGGACAGGTGTCACAGGTCTCTAGATCCTTACGGCGAATCGCACGGATCTTCTTCAGCCACTCGGAGCCCTCCCAGATCTCGCGGAAAGACTTCTCGAGAAGATTGCCCGCCTCGCCGGGAAGAATATTACATGCACGGACCTCTCCGGATGACGCGATATTGGCGTAGCGGTTACCGGCAGCGCAGAGCGGACCGTCGGCTCTCGGATCGTCGACGTGCTCTTCTGGAATCGAGCATGGTGCATAAGCGCTGCGGTAGAGTGGGCCGAGATCCTCTTGAGTCACTCGGAGTTGAATCGTGACCAGGTCGCCGTCCTTTTTCGCGACGATGCGGGAATCCGCGCGACAGCCGGCTCCGATGCTCTCGGCATACTCGAAGACTTTCTCGAAGCTGTGAACGTTGTAGGTCATCATCGGAATCTTGAGAAACACCTCGACGTCACGGTCTCGCAAGAGCTCGATGCCCCGAATCGTCTTGGCGAACGAGCCGGGCCGCTGCGTGATCCGCTCGAAAATCTCGGGATCCATACTGTAGAGACTTATCTCCGTCGGCGCGAACAGGGTTTGAATCTGGTCCGCAACGGTTTCGTCGATCGTCGAGCCGTTCGAAAAGAGCCTCAATCCGAACCCGAGCTCACGTGCGCGGCAGGCGATCTCGTACCAATCCTTGCGAAGGAACATCTCCCCACCCGTCAAGGTCAGGTAGAGCGTTCCCACCTCTGCGAGCTCTTCGAGGAGATGGAGAATCCGTTCGGTGCTCATGAGATCGGGAGCGGAGAAGTCCGGGATGTAGCAATGCTGACAGCGGAAGTTACAGTGATGCGTCAACTCGAGCGAAACGTCAATCGGAATCGCCTTCTTGCCCGCTTCGACGATCATCTTCGTCATATAGGATGTAGCCATTACAACAACTCCTTCTGCAGAAAATCCCACACATCGTCTCGCGGGGCGAAATGAAACTCGAAGGCCCGTACGGCGTGAACGAGCTCGGTCACGAAGCCCAATACGCGATCGACGTCGCGTGGAAAATCGACCGGCCACGACGTTTGGGAGACCAGACGGCGGAACGCCGAGCTGGCGTCGAGCGGGCGGAGGCGATGATCCTTCCCGTGTCGGAGGAACAAGATCGCTTCGAGCTCGGCCGAGCCCGGGCGCGAACGCCAGTACGGCAAAGAGACGACGCGAAAACGCAACCTATCTCGTCGTAGAGCGACGAGCTCGTCCGCGATGGCCTTCCGAGGAACGAGGGATGCGAGGGTCGTCTTTCCCGCTCCAGAGGGACCGCAGGCGAGAAGACCGTGATCCCCTTCGACGAGGGCGGCACTGTGAAGAACGACTCCATCCCGCCACAGTAGCGGAAGCAGTTGGCGTAGCAAGTTGTCGAGCGGGTACATGGCCCGCGGACCCTCGATCTCGGCGCACTTCGAGATCAGATCGATGGTCGCCCGTGACGTCTTGGTCTCCGCGTCGAATCCACGTGGCGTAAGCGCGATCGCTGGAATTTCGGGCCGCACGGCGAGTGGAGAAGGCAAGTCCCTGGGAAGGGTCGCGCCCGAACACTCGTAGCGGATCGAAAAAGGCGAAGCGTTCTCGCCCGACTCGTCACGAAACGCGCCATAGCGTACTTCGAGCATGCGCGACCAGTCCGGGTCCGCACTTTCGAAGGATAGCGGTATTTCTCCGAAAAGATAGGTCGCCGCCGCTGATGCATCGGACGGCGCAATCGGCATATTAGAAGAGCCGTCCCGTCACGTCGTTGGCGCGGCGTCGCAAGGGCCCCCGCCCGCCGGTAGGAAGGCACAACTAGCCCCGAAATTACGGATCTCCTCCTGCCAAACGAGCTCGGGAGCCACGAAGTTCTGGAGAGGGTATTCCGACAACGTGCCGTTTTTCTGCCGGGACTCGTCCGCACCGGCGCCGGTCTCGACGAGATCGGCAGCTTCGAGATTGGCAAAAAACGTTTCGAGGTGGTTCGGCGCGCTGTCCGGGATAGGCTGGTCGATCTCGAGCGTCGCGAGCAGATCGCTCGCTCCCCGCTGTCCATCGAGACGATGCCAGAAGAAACCAGCGCTCGGGTTCAGGACGTAGATCTTCTTATCTTTGAGATGGACCAGAACGGTCTCGTCGCCGACCCGTCGCCACGCGACGTGGTTTGCTCGCCGGACTGCCATGTGGTTTCCCTCCTTAATGACCCGCTAAGTAATACGAAAACAAAGAATACCGCGCTTGTCAAGAAGACGTCGAGCGTGGCGCGACCCGAGGGGCGGGAAGGCCACGCCAGAGGGCCCGCGACGCTTCACGAACTACGATGCCCCAGCGATAGGGATAACACACCGGCCACAGGCGTCGAGCCGCCGGATAACGCCACTTCAAGTAGGCCGGGCTCGGGAACAGAATGGCGAGGGCGAGCTGCAGCCGTCGGCCCGGCGTGAGACAGGCCATTTCGGCCCAGACCATCTCGGCCCGTCCTCGGGGTGCCTGCTTGACGCGCAGGTGCGCGGCGCTTTTTCCCTCGCTCGCGGACGTTCTCGCGAGCGAGCCGAGAGCTTCCACGGGGAGCCTCGTGCCGAATAGCTCGCGTGCTCGCTCGAGCGCGCGATGCACGGTGCCGCTCCAGCCGAATGCCTGGGCCTTCTCGACGACCGTTTCCCAGTCGATGTCGCGGTCGCGCTCGCGAACGACTTTATGAAGGTCATAGAACCAAATCGCTCTAGCCGCGGGATCGCCATGCTGGAGGATTGCGTGCGCTGAAAGATAGAGGAGCAGGGCGGTGGGCGTGAGCTGTCGCGCCGCGGAACAAGTGGTGTCGGCGAGCTCCGAGGGCGGGCTCCAACTCTCCGTTTGCTCGAAGAACCAACCCAAGTCCGGCGCGCGAAGGTCGCTGTGGCCGCCCACGAGGCTCCAGTGAAACTCCATCAGAACGGTGTTTGCCGGACCACCGCCGAGGGCGATCTGGTAGTGAGTCGCCGCGGACAGACCCGGGGCCATTTCGGGTGACAGGCGTCGGTAACCGAGCTCCCTCGCGACCTCGAGAAACCGTTCGAGGTCCTCCGGCCGGACGAGCAGGTCGAGATCACACATCGGGCGAAGCGCGATGCTCTCGTAGAGAGAGCTCGCCAGAGCACCGCCCTTCAGCAAGATCGGAGGCGCAAGCGTCTGGTCCGCCGAAAGCTTCAACAGCCGGGCGAGCTCGCGATAGATGAGAAGATTGAGCGCCGACGTGTTGTAGTAGGCCGATCGAAGCTGGTTCGAGACCGTCTCCGGGACCGTGGGGTTCCCCCGAATTCGAGTCAGAACGAGAGGACCAAGGCGCTCTTCGACGGCGCGGTTGGCGACTTGCTTCCACTCGGGCTCGCTCAGACCGGGAAGCTCTCCCTCGAGGATCGACCCGATTCGGAGCAGATCGAGATCCGGCTCCGGGGACGTCGTTACGTTTTCGAAAGCCACTGCCTTCAGGATACCCGTGGTGTGCTACCATTGCGAGTCGATTTCTTCTCAGCCCATCTCCAGCATGCGCAGGTTTGTCGCTCTTCTCCTCGCGACGCTCTCCATCTTCTACGCCTTTGGCGCCTGGTACTTCTACGTCCAAGAAAGCTGGGCTCGTGAGCCCGAGCGGGTCACGTTCGAAGACTGGGCGCACCTGCGGCATCCGGAAACTCCTATTGGAGTCGTGCACCTTCGCTTCGATCGTTATCGCTACACGGAGCGTGAGCTTGCTCTGGTGCGACAGGCGCTTCTCCAAGCGCCTGCTTTCTATCAGGGCCCGTTTCTGCTCGCCACCTACCATGCCAACCGGCTAGAGTCGCCTGAGACGACGCGGGCTGCTTATCAGGCCGCCATCCGGCGGTACCCGGCCAACGGACGCCTCCATCTCGCCTTCGGAACCTGGCTTCTCGAGTCGCGTACGACGATCGAGGGATGGATCGACCCGCAGCAGCCGAATCGATTACGGGATCCTCTGGAGACGGCGGAGTCGCATCTCCGCTCGGCCATGGAGCTCGAGCCGGACCTGACCTGGAGCGTCCTGCGCTCCCTGGACGAGCACCACGTGCCTCCGGCTCCCTGGACGCCACTCGTCCCGGGCGAGGATTTGGCCCGTCGACACTTGATGGACGTGCTGCTCTCTAGCGGTCACCTGGCGGAGGGTCTGACGCTCATGCGGGAGCAGCTCTCGGGAAGCGATGATCCTTCCGACCTTCGACAGATGGCTCGCCGCAGCTTGGACGGTGGCGACCCCGAGCTCGCTCTGGCGGCGGCACGCAAGTGGCAGGATGTCGTAGAACGGACCAAGGGAGTCGGACCCGCACTACTCGAGCCGACTCTCTGGGTCGCACGATCTCATCGCGCAGGTGGCGATGCGGAAGCTGCCTACGAGTCCATGGTGGAGATGCTTCATCGACTGGAGGCCCGCCTCGGTCGAGACAGTCGCGTCACCCTCGATTTCTTGTCTGCGATGGGAACGGAATACCTGTCTTTGGGGCAGCCGGTCACCGCCGAGGTGATGTTCGTGGAGGTTCTGTCACGGGCTCCCTCTCATGTCTCAGCGCTCTTGGGACTTGCACGCGTTCTGAGTCGAGCCGGCGAAGCGGAGGCCGCCATCGATCGCTATCGAGAAATTCTCGCGTTTCAGCCGGACCATCCCGAAGCCATCCGGGAGCTCCGGCAGCTCCTGGTCGTGACGAGCCGATGACTTCTCGGGGCGGCATCGTCATGGGGAGCGCGCTCGTGCTCCTGCTCGCTATCGTGGCGCTCGGCCGCGGGGGCTACGAACCCTGGGCGACCCTTGCGCTCGAGCTCGGGGCCGTTGGCCTTTTCGCGTGGCTGCTGCTCGATCTTTGGCGGGACGATCCCGAGGAGAGGCTCCGTTCGCTTCAGTATCAGGCATGGCGAAGACTACCTTGGACGCACCGCTATCCCGCTCTCGGTAGCTTGCTGCGTCTATTGAGTCTGGGCCGATTCGCGAAGTCGCGTTCGTCCGTGGCCGTCGAGATTCTCCTTCCCGGTGAGACGGAAAGCGAGCGGGTCGACATAGACATCGAGCGGCGAGTTTTCTGGCTGGGGCGTCCGTTTCGTCGGACTGGCGTCGGTGCCCCGCTGGTTCTGATGTCGTTGTGGATCTTGCTTTCTTTGGTCCCGATCGATCGCGGTTGGCTTTCGAGCGCTTCGCCTCAGGCGGGGCGATGGCGAGCCGAAGCGGAGGTTCTCGCCGGAGTGACTACCGCTGAGGCCGCGCCGCTCAGCCTCGCTCCCTTTTTGACGTTGAGAAGCCTCTGGCTCTGGCTCGCGATCCTCGTCCTGTTCGGCTTCGCGTTCCGCCTGGCGCGCGAACCTGCAGCCGCTTCCAGTCTCGCTCTCCTACTTCTGTTGCTCGGCGCTGTCTCGGGTGCTCTTGGGCTCGCGAGCTGGTTCACGGGGTTACACGCGCTCTTCGGCCAGGATTCGGGCGACCTTCGCGCAATCGGCACCTTCGGAAATCCCAACCACTATGCGGCCTTTCAAGCGATGTTGCTTGCGGTGAGCTTGGGGTGGCTCGGGTGGTTTCGACGTCATCGACCCCGTGGCACGCGTGAATCCCGCCTGCCCGAACGATCGCGTGACAAGGGTCTCGTGTTCGTCGCTTCGCTAGCGGTCCTGCTCCTCGCGCTCGGGCTCGTTCTCTCGCTGTCGCGCTCCGGAATGACCTTCGCGATCGCTGGCGCTACGGTCTTTGCACTCCTCGCAAGGACGACCGCGACGAGCGCCGCCTCGGAATCCCACGCGCGCTCGCGACACCCGTCACGAAGACAAGAGAGTGGCGCGCACGTCTTCTGGGCGCTCGGTCTCGCAGTCGTCGGCTTTGCCCTGTGGATGGGATTCAAGCCTCTCGCGGGACGCGTGGATACCCTCCGAACCCATATCGAGCAGGAGGGCAATCGCGCCACCGTATGGCGCGAGAGCGCGCCCGCGTTGGCCGACTATTGGCTCACCGGCTCCGGACTGAGCTCATTTCGCCACGTCGGGCCGCACTATCGACGCTTCGGCGGTCGAATCTTCTACAGCTGGGCACACAATGATTATCTCCAACTAGGCATCGAGCTCGGCCTCCCGGGACTGTTGATACTGGGATGGCTTTTTGCGTCGGTAGTGGGAAAGGTCATGAAAGTACGACGTGACCTCGGAGCGGAGCCGGCGCTCGTCTACTTGCACGCAGGCTACGTCGCCGGGCTTGCCGCGATCGGTCTGCACAGCCTTACAGATTTCAACCTGCACTTGCCGGCCAACTTCGCACTGCTCGCCGTACTGGTGGGCGTGGTCGTGGGCATGGAGCCGAGCGAGCAGTAATTAAGGTGGGCTGGCTTCAGTCCCGGTTGCGGCAATGGTCGCTCCCGCTGCCGCCGCGGTGCCGCCGCCAACGACGAGGACGAGCCCTGTCGTGCCGAGCGCGCCGCCGCTAGCTGCGGTAACGCCGCCGATCGTCGTCAAGACGCCGAGCGAATTGACGAAGCCCGAGATTCCGACGGCCGAGAAGCCCGCCGGGACAGCGGCGAGACCGACCGTCGTCGCACCGACGATGATGCCGGGGTCCTCGCCCGTGAACCACGCCACTGCTCCGCGCCGTGCGCACTCCGTCGTCTCGATTACCTCGGGAGCGAACTCGGCCGTCTGCAGACTGTCAAAATTCGAATCGACCGATTCGATGTAATAGTAGATGACCTCCGTCTCCAGGCTCGGCTTGGGAAGGATCGCGCGAAAGTCGTCGACGGTAGGGTTCTCTTTGGCCATTTCGACGTAGTAGAAGTCAGGATACTTGTCCGAGCGGAAATAGACCCGCGAGGTCTGAACCGACAGACCAGGCTCGATGATGGCATCGACCTGCGGGAAATGCTCGTGCGTCAGGCACTCGATTTCATCGTGACCGATCGCTTCCGGAACGTCGAGAATGTCCGTCGCGACACCGGGTTGATTCTGCAGATCCTCGGCGACGAGGAATCGGTGAGAACCGATGGTCGCCACTCGGGCTTCTTCCACGAAACCGGATCGGCATTCGGAAAGGACGGCAGCCGTGCGAGACTCGTCGTTCAGGGCGAAACAGCTTTCTAGCAAGAAGGGCATCGCGACACGGACGTCGAGTCGCTCACGCACGGGATATTCGACTCCCCGCGCGGTGAGCACGAAGTCATAAACGCCGGCCGGCGCGTTCGGGATCCAGAAGCGGCCGTCCGCATCCGTGACGACAGCGAACCTAGCCTCCTGATTGAGAGCGTGCGCACTGACGGTCACGTTGCCGATGATGTCCTCGGTCGCGCCGTCGAAGATGATACCACCGATAGAACCACGCACCGGCTCTGCCATCGCACTCACTCCTGGAGCGACGTGAGCCAGAAGGAGCAGCGCAGAGAGCAGCGCCCACGCTCGAACTGTTTCGTTTCTCGTATTCGCCATGAATCAACCGAGACCTAGAGGTTCACCCCAGATGCACCGGCTCGTCCTCGCTGGGGTAGCGACCGTATTCGTAAGAGTAGTGGCTATGGTAGTAGTACTGCGCGTAGTCGTCGAGATCGACGTCGTTCAGGACGACACCCGTAATCTTCCCGTTGACCCGCTCTACGAGCTCCATGCTTTGGATCGTCGCATGTCGCGAAGTCACGCCGGCCCGCGCGACGAGAATGACGCCGTCACACCGAGTCGAGAGAACGTGGGAATCAAAGACCGGCAGAAGAGGAGCGGAGTCCAGGATGATGAAGTCGAAGTGCTCCGACGCATTTTGAAGCGTTCGTTCCATGGCCGGCGATGCCAGGAGCTCGCCAGGATTGGGGCTTCTTGGACCTGACATCATCAGGTAGAGATTCTCTATGTCGGTCCGCATGATACAACCGTCATGGAGCGATTTCTGCCCCGTCAAAACGTTTGTCAGGCCGACTCGATTGCGGTATCGAAAGACGCGATGAAGCCGCGGGTTCCTGAGATCGGAATCAATGAGAAGGACCTTCTTGTTGAGTGCCACCAGGGCGCAGCTCAAGTTGCTGGAGACGAATGTCTTGCCGCAGCTTTTGTCCGGGCTCGTCACGAGTACGATTTTGGGAACGGATTCCGGCGTACTCAATAGCATCGAGCCCCGCAGAAAGCGAAAACGCTCGCTCAGGGTATTGCGATTCTCCTGCAGGTTTGGTCGACGATCGTAGAGCGTTGGCAAATAGCTGCTGCGCTTTGCGTCTTGATACGACGGTAGCGCTCGAACCTCTTGGGGGGGGTTCTGGGAGGCGAGGCGCTGGCCGAGCTGAGAGAGCATGGGCTTGTCCCCATATCTCGGGATCATGCCGAGGTAGGGGAGGGGAATGTGACGTCTGAGATCCTCCACGGTATGGATTGAATCGTCCCAGTGATCGATGAGGTAGGCCGTGCCCATCCCCAGAGCAATCCCGATGGCGAAGACGAACAGCAGCCGACGGCGGCCCGCCGGGGCGTAGCGCCCCTCGGGGACTTCCGCGCGTTCGATGATTTTGACGCGCACCGGCTGGCGCTCCCCGAGATCCGCGGTGAGATCTGTCTCGCTCCGTCGCCGCAAGAGCCCCTGCAGCATCTCGCGTTCATTGTCGAGCTCGACTTTGATCTCGTTGTAGTCGCTCGCCGCGTGCTGCATGTCCTGGGCATTTACCTTCTGCGCGTCGAGCGACTTGCGTAACAGCGCTTCCCGATCGACCGCCTCCAGGTAGGCGACTTTCGCAGCGCCGACGGTCTTTCGGGCTTCTTCCCGGGTCGTGGCGTCGATGGTCGCGTCGATCTCGTCGAGCGATTTCTTGAGCCGCTTCATCTCCGGCCAATCGGGCCCGAAGGTCGATGACATTTCGTCGTAGCGATCGTTCAGCGCCATCTTCTTGCGCTCGAGCTCGCGTACGGTGTTGCTCTGCCTTACCTCGGTGAGCGTATTCGGAACCGCCCGACGCACGTTGATATAGTGCGCTTCCGCGGAGGCGCGCTCCGCCTCGGCCTGAGCAAGCCGCATGTTCAATGTCTCGAGACGTTGCATGACGATGTTGTCGTCGCGCGTCTCGCCCATGACGATGGCTCTTTGCTCGCTGTAGTCGCGAAGCAGTTTCTCTTTGGCCTGGATGCCGTGGCGCAGTTCCTCCATCTCCTCGACGATGAACGAGCTCGTGTCGCGCGCCATTCCCGAATCCGAATCGACGTTGAATTGGATGTATTGCTGGACGTGGGCGTTGGCCAGGCGCGCCGAGAGCGCGGGATCGGGGGTCACGAAGACCACTTCCATGAGCTGGGTCTTCTGCACCCGCTTCACGTCAGCCATTCCCTGTATCGCACGCGAGATGTTCTGAATGAGCTTCGGTTGGTCCACCACGGCGTCGGTCGGCGGCGCGAAAAGAGGATGCTCCCAGAGACGCTCCGACTCGACCACGCGCTGCGCGAGGAGGCGGCTACGGATGATCTTTTCCTGTGTCCCGTAAAGGTCGGCCGAGCCTCGCAGCGGGTCGATCATCACATCCTGAACGATGTTGATCTTGCCCCAATCGATCTGCATCAGCGCCGTCGCTCGGTAGAGCGGCGTTTCCATGTACTTCCCGAGAATCCCGACGAGCCAGATTGCGAGCATGACGGTCAGAGCAGGCCATCGATGCTTCAGAATCGTGTAGTAGACGTCCCGAAGCGTCGCGCGGGGATAGAGCCCAGGCGCTGAGTCTGGCTCCGGCGGGAGCATCTCCTTCGTCATATCCAGCTTTCGAGGGTTAACATCTTCAAATTAAGTGATATGCGACGATCCGTCAACCGTCGGGGGAGCCTTCCCCCCGGTTGTTGTCTCAGAGAGTTCTGGCCCCCTTGGAGAGCGTACATCTGATGTTGATTCCGGCCCGGGTGGGGGTCTTGTTAACGCAAGCTACACCTTCACTGTATTGTACGCGCTCAGAGTCGAAAAGGAAACTCCCATTTTTGGAGCGAGTTGAGGTCAAAACTGGTGCGCCGAGGGAGAAAACGTGCGCGCCAAACGTGGCTTGGTCAATTCTCAGGCCCGGGAGCGGTTTATCGAGTAGTCTCCACTCTCTCCGAGGAATGGCATCCGGATCATGCCGAGGAGGCCATCACACAGCGACGGATCCCGAAACGTCCGGACCCCTACCTCCATGCCTTCGTGCCCCATGCGGGGTTGCGCTCGGTATGTCTGAAACAGGCGATCCCACCACGGCAAGTTGAAGCCGAAGTTGGTATTCGTCTCATCGGGGTCCGTCGAGTGGTGAACTCGGTGCATGTCCGGCGTCACGACGACGAGCCTGAGCACACGATCGACCGCCTCCGAGAGCCGCACGTTGCCGTGGTTGAACATGGCGGTCGCGTTCAGCAACACCTCGAACAAGACGGTCGCGGCGAGCGGAGCGCCGAGCAGCGCGATGACGCCGAGCTTGATGCCCATGGATAGAAGAATTTCGATGGGGTGAAAGCGCGCGCCCGTCGTGACGTCGAAATCGAGATCCGCGTGGTGAATTCGATGGAGACGCCAGAGGAGCGGGACGGCATGGAACATCACGTGCTGCAGATAAAGCGCCAGGTCCAGGGCCAGCATGCTGGCCGCGAAGCCGGCCCAATAGGGAAGCGCGGCATAGTTGAAGATCCCCCATCCCTGTTCCTTCGCGAACATCGACATCCCGACGGCAGCGGTGGGAAACAAGAGACGGAGCAAGACCGTGTTGAGGGCAACGAGACCGAGGTTATTCGCCCACCTCGTGAGCTTGCCAATCGAGAGCGCGCGTCGCGGAGCCAAGCTCTCCCAGGTCGCGACGGCGGCAAAAACGCCGATGAAGAAACCGAGCCGGATAAAGATATCCTGCGCTCGTACGAGCTCGTCGAAAGTCGTCATCCGTCTCCTCCGTCGATCGCCCCTCGGGGCGCAGTATATGCGACGCGCTGACGATGGTTGCGGATTTCTGGAGGAATTGGGGGGTCTGGGTCGAGCTCAGTCTTTCGAGGTTTCGTAGTTCGAGAAGAGATCTTCGACAGCGTCGTTGATCTGCCGCTCGGCTCGATCGGGTGTGCCGAGCGGATAGGTTCCCTTCGCTTGCCAGAGAAGGAAACCGCCTTCGGCATCGACGAGCTCGAGCGTCAGGCTCACGGTTTTCTCTTTGCTGAGATCGATCTGCACTTTGACCTGCGACGGATCGTAGAGGGATCGCTTCTGGGTCGAGCGTCCTTGCACGCTGCTGTGACGCTCGACGCGGTACCGAATCCGAGCTTCGGGCTTGATCGTATCGATCCGGAAGCCCTTCTCCTTCATCTGGGCCTGTATCGCGTTGATGAGCCGGAGGTGGTTTGCAAGGTTTTCGACTCGTTCCTGGTCCTTATTCCACGCATAGGTGGAGTAGTCCGTGAGGTCAATCTCGCGGTCGAAGTTGAAGTCGAACTTCTTTGTCTGAGGTTCGGACCCTGCTTGCAGCAAGATCGCGAGAACCAGCAGTGGAAGCGTCAATCGATCCTCCTGACTTCGAGCCAGTGTCTCTATTGGCACATGGGTTTGTCAAATTCGGCGCCTCCGGAGCGGTGCCAGGCGCTCGTTTGAAAGCGGCCTGACATTCGTCTTGCCGTCCGCGGCCGTGTGATCTAGGGTTGTCCCTTTCCGGTGATATTTCGAAGCCCCTTTCCCGACGTCTCCATCCCAGATCTCTCCGTGTCGGATTTCGTCTTCGAGCATGCGGCGATGCGTCGTGACGAACCGGCGCTCATCGACGGCCCGAGCGCCCGCACGCTAACGTTCGGCGAGCTCGACAAGGCCATTCGCCACGCGGCCAAGGGCCTGACGGAGCGCGGTCTTCGAAAAGGAGACGTGCTCGCGCTCTACAGCCCGAACCAGCCGGAGTATGCCGTCGCGTTCCACGGAGCGGCTCGTCTCGGTGCGGTTAGTACGACGGTCAATCCTCTCTATACTTCTGAAGAGCTCCGGCGTCAGTTGGATGGCGCGGGCGCAAAGCTCCTCGTCACGGTGCCGGCGCTGCTCGACAAAGCCCGCGAGGCCTGCGCCGGCTCGACCGTGAGGGAGATCTTCGTCTTCGGGGAGAGTCGGAAGGGGTGACACCCTTTGCCTCGCTGCTCGACAACGACGGCACGCCCCCGGACGTCTCGATCGATCCCGCGTCCGACGTCGTCGCGCTTCCGTACTCGAGCGGGACGACGGGCCTCCAGAAAGGCGTGATGTTGACGCATCGCAACATCGTCGCCAATATCGCGCAGACACTCGCCGGCTTTGGTGGGGACATCGGTCCCAATGATGTCTGTATTGGCATCCTGCCCTTTTTCCATATTTACGGCCTGGTCATCGTCATGAGCCTCGCGCTGCGGGCAGGGGCGAGGATCGTCACCATGCCGCGCTTCGAGCTCGAGCCGTTTCTCGCTCTGATGCAGGATTACCGGGTGACGGTCGCCCACCTCGTCCCTCCCATCGTCCTGGCGCTTTCGAAACATCCGGCGGTCGATCGGTACGATCTGGGCTCGCTTCGCTGGATCATGTCAGCGGCAGCTCCCCTGGGGGCGGGTTTGACGGGCGAATGCCGGGCGCGGCTGGGATGCATGATCGTGCAGGGCTATGGGCTCACGGAGCTGAGTCCCGCGTCACACGTGACGCCCGTGGTATCCGGGCGCATCAAGCCCGGCTCGGTCGGCCCGACGGCTCCGAGCACGGAGAGCAAGATCCTCGATCCGACGAACGGACGCGAGCTCGGGGGAAAGAGGAAGGCGAGATCTGGGTGCGGGGGCCCCAGGTCATGAAGGGCTACCTCAACAATCCCGAAGCGACTTCGGCATGCATCGATGACGAGGGCTGGCTCAGAACGGGCGACATTGGATACGCCGACGAGGATGGCTACTTCTACATCGTCGACCGGATGAAGGAGCTCATCAAGTACAAGGGGTTCCAAGTCGCGCCCGCCGAGCTCGAGGCGCTCTTGCTCACCCACTCCGCAATCGCGGACGCTGCGGTGATTCCGAAGCGGGACGAGGAGGCGGGCGAAGTTCCGAAGGCTTTCGTCGTCGCGAAGACTGAGGTCGCGCCCCAAGCCATCATGGACTTCGTCGCCGAGCACGTCGCGCCCTACAAGAAGGTGCGTGAAGTCGAGTTCGTGGATCAGATTCCGAAATCGCCCTCGGGGAAAATCCTCCGCCGTCTCCTCGTTGAGAAGGAAAGAGAGCGGTCTTGACTTCTCCCCTATGGGGAGAGGGTGCCCGCCGAAAGGCGGGCGGGTGAGGGGTCGCCTTTCCTCTAGGGCAAATAACGTTTTGGGAACTTGGCTACCACGGTGTAGTCGGGATCGACGATGTTGGCGACCGTGCTCTCGGCGAGCTGGCCGAGCAGCGCATAGGCGTCCAACCGGTCGAAGCCGTAGTCCTGCTCGAGCCATTCGATGAGCTCGACGTGAGCGAGACGGAAGGCATCGATCAGTGGGCGGGCGCTTCCCGCGACCATGATGTAGTTGTCGTCTTCCAACCGTGGCCAGTCGATCTTCTTGCCCTTGATGAGGTCGATGCCGAGCTCCACGTCCATACTCGTCTCGAGCCCCGTCCCGGCGACTTCGCCTTCACCCTGGCGCGCGTGTCCATCGCCGAAGTAGAGATAGGCGCCATCGTGGAAGATCGGAAGGTAAACGGTGGTGCCCTCGCGGATTTCCGGTGCATCCATGTTGCCACCGAAATCGCCGGGCCACAGACCGCCGAAGGCCTCCTCGCCTCGTGGCGCCACAGCCACTCGTCCCAACATCGGTCTGAGCTCGATCTCGATCTGTCGCATTCGACTTTTTGGAAGCTCGGTCCTGGCGGTCATGTTTTCCGCATCGATCTCCCATAGGTAGCGGCGTGCGTCGATGGGCTCGTTGAGCAGGCGAACTCGGCGGTCGGTCGCGAGCCCGCCGAAGTCGGACGATACGTTCGAGGCTGCGTAGCGGTAGTTGGGCCGGACCTTGAGGACTCTTACGACGAGGGTGTCCTCCGTCGTCGCGCCCTCGACATAGAACGGGCCGACCTCGCCCGGGAAGGACCCTCCTTCCGGGGTGTAATAGTCGCCCATGTTCGTTCTCGATTCGAGGATGATTCCGGGTTGGATACGAAGCACGGGCTCGCGGACCGCGAATGTCGCGTGGCCCACTTCTGGCTCGAAGCGCACCCGCTCCTGAGCGGTCGCACCCGACGCTGCGATCCCAACGATGGCACACACAATGGCTGTCGCTCTCATCTGTTTTCGCCTCCATTTTTCTTCGATAGCAGCCAGGGCAGGAAGTCTCCCTCCCAGTAGGCCCGATCCCATGAGTTGTGCCGGACACCCGGATACTCCGTATAGCGAACGTCGCCACCGGCAGAGCGGACCGCTTCAGTGAGTTTGCGCGACTCGCCAACGGGGACCCGAGGGTCGGCGTCTCCGTGAAATGCCCAAATGGGTATCTTCGTCAGCCGGCTGGCGGTCTCGGTATAGGGATCCGCTGGTGCGCGTGCGAAGGGATGCCAATCCGGAGTCGGAAACGCTCGCGAGGCGACACCTCCGCAGACCGGCGCGAGCGCGGCGAACTTCGCGGGATATTTGTATCCGAACGCCCAGGTGCCGAAGCCGCCCATGGATAGCCCCGTCAGGGACACGCGCTTGGGATCGCCGTTGAACTCCTTCATCGTTTGTTCGAGGGCTTCGAACACTTGCGCTTCCATCACGGGATCTCCCCACCAACTGCCGCGCCGGCACTGCGGCATGACGACGATGGCGGGGAATTCCGGCATCTCGCGAATCCGCACAGGCAGACCTTGTTCGAGTTGGGCCGAGCCGTCCGTTCCTCGCTCTCCGGCGCCGTGAAGGAACAGGATCACGGGCCAAGTGACCTCGGCGTTCCAGTCGGAGGGAACGAAGACCTGGTAGCGATAGGAGACAGAGTCGACTTCCGCGGTGCGCGTGACGAATCCCGTCTCCGCGCGGGCGGGGGAGAGGGAGTGAAACAGCAGAAGGACGGCTGGCACGACGATTCTCATGCCTGGATTCTACAACTGATTGAACCTGAGGTCGTGGTCGGACAGAATCGACGGTATGAGCGAAGAACTGAACCGGCTGAGAGGGGAGCTCGGGGAGCTCGATCGCGAGCTCCTCGAGCTCGTGGCACGACGAACGAAACTCGCGTCAACAATGGCCGCGGTCAAGCACGAGGAGGGCCTGCCGCTGCGAGACTACCGTCAGGAGCGCGACGTCGTCGTGCGGGCTCGATCCGTCGCGGAAGAGCTCTCGCTCTCGCCCAAGCTTGCCGAGGATCTCGTTCTGCTGCTGATTCGCGCGGCGCTCGCCATCCAGGAACGCGACAGCCTTTCGATGGCGGCGGGAGGAAGCGGCAAACGCGCGCTCGTGATCGGTGGAGCGGGAAAGATGGGAGGCTGGTTCGTCTCTTTTCTCCGCTCGCAAGGTTTCGTCGTGGAGGTCGCCGATCCGCGGGCGGTCGCAGCGGACGTCATTCAGTTTCGAGACTGGAAGGAGTCCGATCTGAGTCATGACGTGATCGTCCTCGCCTCTCCTCTTCTGGTCACGAACGAGATCCTCCTCGAGATGGCGGAGAGGCCGCCCAAGGGCCTCGTTCTCGATGTCGGCTCGCTCAAGAGCCCCTTGCGAACAGGCTTGACTGCTCTCGCCCAGGCGGGAGCGAGCGTGACCTCCGTGCACCCCATGTTCGGTCCCGACACGGAACTGCTTTCTGGAAGACACGTCATTTTCGTCGACGTCGGGAATCCGGATGCGACCGCCCGGGCACGCGACCTATTTGCCTCCACGACGGCCGTGCAAGTGGCGATGGATCTCGAAAGCCACGATCGCCTCATCGCCTACGTTCTCGGGTTGTCTCATGCCTTGAATATCGTGTTCTTCACGGCGCTCGCGGAGAGCGGCGAGGCGCTACCGAGGCTCGCGACGCTCTCGAGCACGACCTTTGACGATCAGCTGGCCGTCTCGACGAGAGTCGCGAATGACAACCCCAGGCTCTACTTCGAGATTCAGTCTTTGAATGACTACGGCGCCGAGTCGCTTTCGGCTCTATTGGATGCCCTAGAACGGCTCCGTTCGGTCGTGAGGGCGGGCGACGAGAAAGGCTTCGAGACGTTGATGGCGAGGGGGAAAGACTACCTGAGCGCGAGGGGCCGTTGATGCTCAGCCCTCGGGCGTGGGTTCCGGAGCCAGCTCGCGGGCCTTCTCAGCCTTCTCAGCCATGGCGGCGGCGCGCTCTTCGAGCCCCTCGGACATGTAGAGCCCCGCGAGTGTCTCGAAGTACTCCGCGTTGCTCGGATCGAGCTCCGAGGCGCGCCGAATGGACTCGGCGGCTTCCTTGACCCAATTCCGGTTCTCCATCAGGCCTCGACCTAGCGCATAGTGGTACTCGGCGCGCTCGTCGTCGAGCTCGAGCGCCTGGCGAGCGAGCTGGATCGCTTCCCAGTAGTCCGTCACGTCGAAGGCCTTCTGGGCCATCTCGTAAAGTTGGAAGGCGTGCTTTTTGCGGTCGAATCCCTGAGGGGGACCCCCGTTCGCGTCGACCTCGGCGGGTGGAGGCGGGTCCGCCGCTCGGACCTTGGTTCCCGAGACAGTCGTGAGTGCCTGCGTTGCCACGGCGCAGACTTTGGAAAGCTTCTGGCGAGCCTCGGCATCGAGTTTCGTGGATTGCGCGTCCGGGTGAAACTTCTGGATCAGCTCCAAGTACGACTGCTTGACGTCGGCCGTGGGCGTTCCGATGGATACGCCGAGGAGTCTCGAGTAGAGACGTTTCTTCCCGAGCGCGAGAATGCGATCGGCTTGCCGCCCGAGGGTTTCGTCGAGGGGCTCTCCGCCTTCCTCGTCGCTCGGGGGTGTGGGCGCGGCGGAATTGCCGCTGGATGCTCCATCCTCGTTCCAAACGAGAAGGCCTCTGGAAATCAGCTCGGACAACGTTCCCGCGACCTCGGCCTCCGGCATCGGGCTGACCGAGATAATGTCCCTCGCGTGGGAAGTGCCATCGATGCGGGAGAGCACGAAGCCCTGGGCCGGCGTCAAGCTGACATCCTGCAGCTCGTCAGAGAGCCTCGGTGCGAACTGGAGCGGCCGGTTCTCTCGCTTCAAGGCTTCGACCTCTTCGAGGCCGATCTCCGCTGGCGCCGTCAACTCGCCGGACGATGCCGAGACCGTGTCCGTTTCTTTGCTCTTCTCGACCGCGACGGATGTTTTGGCGCGCGCGCCCGCGGAAACCTCGGTCGGGGGCGTCGGCGCCTCTTCGATGTCGAGCAATTCCAACGCGCCGACGAGCTCGGCAGCGGAGCCGTAGCGCTCTTCCGGATCCTTCGCGAGGGCGCGCTCGAGCACGCGCTCGAGCGTCGGAGGCATTTCACTTGCATCCCAGGCTTTGCAGTGAAACGGATCGGAGTTCACGATGCTCAGAAGAACGGCCGTTAGATTGCCGCCCTTGAAAGGCTTGTCACCGACGGCACTCTCGTAGAGTACGCAGCCCAATGAGAACACGTCCGTACGAGCGTCGACGTCTTCGCCTTTCGCCTGCTCGGGCGACATGTAGTCCGGTGTTCCCACCAGGCTGCCGGACATCGTCAGGCTCGTAGACCCATCGGATTTCGCGATCCCGAAGTCGGTGATCTTCGCCTCGAGGGCGGGCGTAATCATGATGTTGGCCGGCTTGATATCGCGGTGGATGACCTTGTGCTCGTGGGCGTAGGACAGCGCTCTTGCGATTTGCGTCGCGATAGCGACCGCCGTTCCGCGTCCGACCTGCTTCGTTTCGAGGAAAAACTCGAGCGTCGTTCCCTCGATGAACTCCATCACGATGAAACCGGTCTCCGGCGTGAACATGATGTCGTGGATCGTGACGATGTTCGGGTGGTGTAGCTGAGCGGCAACCTGCGCTTCTCGGATGAAGCGCTTGTTGAGCGCTTTGCGCTGCTCGGGATCGAGGGAAGTATCGAGCCGGATGCTCTTGACCGCCACGAGTCGGTTGAGAAACGTGTCCCGAGCTTGGTAGACGGAACCGAAGGCCCCGTGCCCGATGCGGCCAAGGACTTCGTAACGCTCGCCGGGAATCTTCTCGAAGTCCGACGTGCGCGCTTTCTTGTTTTTCGTTGCCGAGGTCATGGGCACCCGACCGTTTTTCCGAGACGTTTTCGTTCAGAAAGAGAACTTCGTCATTACTATAGGCAAGAACCGTGCCCACCCCCTGGAAGGGTCGCCAAACGCTAAAGCGCTTATGTCGAGGGGTTTAGATAAACACTTTCATCGGGCAGCGTGGGGGAAAAAGCAGTAAGCTGAGGGGAGAACCCCGCAGATCAAGCGCAGGACTACGACACTGCGATAGCGCTTCTCGCTCCGCTCCTCGAGAAGGAGCCCGGTCGTTGAAGATATGCTATCCTGATTTCAACGGCTCCAGCTACAACTGAACTACCACTTTTTTGCATGAGGACCAGTATGGGTGCTCCGTCACTGGACCAGCTACGGCTCTTGTACGTCATCCACTCGCTGACGGGCGTGGGCACTGCCAACGGCCGAGGACGCTGGGTGAAAGAGCTGCAACTCTCCGTGCTCGTCTATCACGCCATCGAGAACAAGATCTTCGAGACTTACGACTGGGCTCCGTCGCTCGTCGAGTTCAACGGAGTCAAGATGTACGGCAAGGTCAGCCAGGAGGCGCACGCGGATCTGAGAAAGCTCCAGGAGGCAAAGCTCATCGAGAAGCTCCACCTCTCGACGTGCCTCTACGATTCGATTCGCGCTTACCGCGGTACCTCCAGAGCATCCGGAGCGCTCGACACTCTCTGTGTCGAGGACCGTCGAGGCCTCGACGATCTCCTGCGCTGCCCGAGCTGCGAGGCGCTGCGCGAAGTCATGGCTTACGTCGAGCGCGCCAATGGGTCTTGGGGCGAGGTCAAGAACGCGGCGATCAGCTACTGTCCGAGATGCTGTACCGTGCAACGCTCGCCCGAGCGCCGCATCGTGACACGCGTCGAGAACTGCCGCACGGAGATCGCCTTTTTCGAAATCGCGGACGTCGCCTACCGCTCGAGAGCGATTCGCACCGGAGAGATCGCGTGACCCACGAGCACCGGAACCTCCTTTTCCTCGGGAAAAATCCGCGCGTCACCATCGCCGAGTGGATTCCCTTCGGGACGAACAACCTCGTCCTGTTGGAAGGCAAGCTCGAAGCTCACGACGTTTGGGGCGAGTGCATGCTCACGGCGGTTCTGGACAAAGATCCCGAGACGACGACGGTCGAGCTCGACGAGCCCGAAACGAGAGTCGCGCCCATCGACGGCAGGGAGGGCGAGTGAGTCGCCTTCACCGCGGACGTGAACTACCGACGGACCGGAGCCGATCATCAGGTCGAGCGCTTCATGACCAGGGTGGGCGCGAGTGGTGTCGTGACCTGCAATCTGGAGCTTCTCGAGACCAACGGGGACAGTGAGCGGCACAGCCTCGATGATCTCGCCATGGTTCTTGCCGACCTCGTCGAGGATACCTCGAGGATGATGAACACGCTGTTGAATAACTTCCAGCGGCGCCTCCTCGATCTCGTCTATTGCGATCAAGCGAGCCAGCGGGACAAATACGTCCTGATCCTGACGAAGCAGCTCCAGCCCGAACGCGATGTCCGCGCCTACCTCGACGACGACGGCTCCCTCGCCGAGCTACAGCAGATCGTGGGCCGGCCGTATCACACGAAGGCGTTCGCGCTGAAGGACGGCAGCCAGCTCATTGCGGGGAGCAGCGGTGCGGTCTTCGTCTCCGAGCAGGGAGAGCACTACCGCCGGGTACTCGAGCTGTTCTGTTTCGCCCAGAGCATCCAGTCGTTTCTTACCAATACCTTCTCGCGCATGTGGACGACTTGGGACCGTTTGTCCGGAGTGAAGGAAATGATCCGGACCGAAGGGCTCGGGAAGATCATGGAGATCCAGGACATCATCAGCGCGCTGAACGGTGACATCTCCATGTTCGACACCATCCTCGCCTATGTGAAACGCAGCGCGGATCTCGGTCGCGAGATTCTGCCGAGCTTGAAGAACGAATGCCTTCCCGAGGAAGAGGACCTCATGAACGCGCTCGAGCTCGAAACCGAGGTAGAAAAGATCGAGAATCGAGTCAACGATGCCAATTTGATTGTCGAAGGGCT
Source organism: Candidatus Marinacidobacterales bacterium (assembly GCA_965247365.1). Classification (GTDB taxonomy): domain Bacteria; phylum Acidobacteriota; class Vicinamibacteria; order Marinacidobacterales; family SMYC01; genus CBDFHB01. Next base: position 3,458,413 of record CBDFHB010000002.1, on the reverse strand, counting down.
CGAAAAGGAAGTCCAGGCAGTTCGGGAGCTGGCCCAGACGCTGGGCGAAAAGGAGACCTATCGCATCGGACAGTTCATGAACGTCCTCACGGTCGTCTCGGTCATCATCCTGCCTCTGTCACTCATCACGGGCCTCTACGGGATGAACTTTCAGGCCTACGAGCCCACGGGCAAGATCGTCCACCCCTACAACATGCCCGAGCTCTACACACCCGGGGGCTATTTGGGCGTACTGGTTTTGATGGGCGTCATCGTTCTCGCCCAGGTCGTGTACTTCCGACGCAAGGGCCTGCTCGGAAGAAACAAGTCCCGCTAGTCAGATCCCTCTCCCTTCCGGGGAGGGGAGAGGTAAGACTTGGCAGGCCTTTGCGGCCATCGCGGCGTCCTGGGCTCCGACGCCCGTGAGATCGCAGACGATGAGCTCGTCTCCCTCCCGTCGGGCCTTGTTTTCGGCGAGCACATCGCCGAGCTCGGCGTGGACGTCGACCTCGGACATGCGGCCCGCCGCGACCGCATGGTGAACTTCTCCTAGAGCGAGGCACTGGGAGAGGTTATCGACGACGACTTTGTCCGCTTGCGCGAGAATGGCGACGTCGAGCTCCTGCTTGTCGGGCCCGTCCGAGCCGACAGCCACGATGGTCGTGCTCCGTGAGACGTCCTTCGCCTCCACGATGGGCTCTCGCGACGGTGTGACCGTCACCACGAGGCCGGCGTTCTCGCATGCCGCCGCTGCGCTCGAGGCGCTTCGAAACGGTATGCCGAGTGCAGCGCTCATCTCCTCGCAGTAGCCTTGCCGTCGCTCCGCGTTCGGACTCCAGGCGAAGACCTCTCCGACGTCACGGACCCGGGTGATAGCTCTGAGCTGGTAGCGTGCCTGCACTCCGGTTCCGAGAACCGCCATCTTGTCGATCTTCACGGGTGCGAGCAGACGGACGGCGAGCGCGCCCGCCGCGGCGGTCCGGAGCTCGGTCAGGAAAGCGTTGTCTTTGAGCGTCGCCACGGGGGCTCCGGTTTTGGCATCGAGCACGAGCACGAGTCCCGAGCCAACGGCCAGTCCCTTGTCGGGGTTTCGATAGAAGCCGGAAGCGACTTTTATGGCGAAGGTGGCATCGCCTCGGATATAGGCGCCTTTGACGTGAGTTTCCCCGGAAGCTTCGGGAAAGTCGAAGCCCATGGGCGGCGGCTGCACGACGTCACCGCGGGCAAGCGCAAGAAACGCGCGCTCGACGGCTTCGAGGGCCTCGGCTTCGCCGAGCCGCGCTCGGAGGCGCTCCTCGTTGACGAGCTCCAACGGCTACACCCTTTCCACTCTCAGTTGCATCTACTCGCTATATATCACCCGCGTCACGCCATAGCGAGTGTAGGATTTTTCCCCCAACGAGCGGGGGAAAAAAGACCCACCTTGGCGCACACTTTGTGGGGGGCGCGCCCAGGTACAGTTCATCGGTTGCATTACGGAGTTGGGACCCGGTGCAAAGTGCGCCGGGCGGGTTCGGTCTTCCGTAATGCAACCTTCGGCTTGCGAATCGACGCGGGGATCGTGGGCGCAAAACGTCGCGTCTTTTGGCAAGAGGGGAGGCGGCGTGAGAAGGGACCTTCTGAGCCTAGTTTTTCTTTGTCACGCCGCCTTCCGCCTGACTATCTCGTGATGTCGTAGCAGTAGAGCTTGTCCTGGTCCCTCAGGTAGAGCTTGCCGTTCGCGATGACGGGATGGGTCCAGCTCGGGCTATCCGACCTCGGGACCTCGAACCGGCCCGTCTCGCGATAGCCCTCCCGGCTCGCCTCCACGAGGCCCATGACCCCCTTCTCGCTGAAGGCGTAGAGGTGACCGTCGGCATAGATGAGAGACCCTTTCCCGACGCTTCGGTCTCGCCACAAGATCTCACCCGTCAGGAAGTCCATCGCGGTCAGAATGCTGCTCGAATAGCCGTAAAGCGTATTGACCCGGAGTACGGAGCTCGCGTGGTGGTTTTTCATGTCTCGACTGAAATAGATCTCTCGCGCCGACATCCCCTCGGATGTCGCATCGATCTCGAGAAGCGCACAGCCGGTTCCATAGTCGGAAGACACGAAGACGTGGTTGCCACGGACGATCGGAGTGGCGATGTTGGCGGTGCGGTTCGACACCCGCCGATAGTGCCAGAGCAGCGTCCCGTCCTCGACGCTCAATCCGACGACCCTCTCGCCCGTGAAGAACACCGCCTGGCGAACTCCGTGGATGGTGGCCACGACGGCGGAGGCGTAGCCCGCCTTGTCGCTCTCGCTCTTCCAGATGAGTGAGCCGTCGTCCTTGTCGAGCGCGACCACGGAGGCTCCGGGCGCTCCCGCGTTCACGAGGAGCCTGTCCTCCAAGACGAGCGGCGACTCGCTCATGCCCCAAGAGTTGTTCTTTCCGCCGAACGCGTCCAACAGGTTGACGTGCCAAACGAGCGCACCCGTCGCGGCATCGAGGCAGGTGAGGTCGCCGCTCCCACCGAGCGCGTAGACGCGGCCTCCGTCGACGGTGGGAGCGCCCCGAGGACCATCTCCCTTGTCGTTTCGAAAGCGTCGTCCGTTGGCGACCCGCCAGATCTCTCTGCCACTTGTCGCGTCGAAGGCGATGACGGACTCGCTGTCGCTCGTGGCCCCTTGGGTGAAGATTCGACCGTCCGCGACGCTAACGGTCGCGTAACCAGTTCCGAGACCGGATGCCGTCCAAGCGAGAGGTGGGCCGTCTTCCGGCCAAGCGGTGAGAAGACCGTCTTCGGTCGATAGTCCATCGCGATTGGGTCCGCGCCACTGCGGCCAGTCTTCGGAAGCGGCAAAGGAAGTCGTTGCCGTGAAGAGGATCGTGAGAAACCAGGTAAAGCGCATGAGCGCATTCTAACGCATTCCAAAACGAAGAGGCTCTCGCCAAAGCGAGAGCCTCGCGCTAGCTAGTTTTTGTCCAGAAACGCCATAACTTGTGGTGCGCGAAGGGCGTATCGAAGATATAGACATTATACGTTTTGGATGATGACTTCGGTACGGTAGAAGCGAAGAAGTTTGAACCCAATCGACGGTGAATGTCGTCAGAGCTGCACAGCTGACGAGTGGGAAGGAGAGTAATAGTTATTATCGAAGAAGGTGCCTTGCCATCACCAGCAAGTTCGGAACATGTCAACAACATTGAGACACTCGCGAGCTGCATTTAGTGAGCCTCGATTAACTTTCGGCGACTGGTGATGTCCGCGTGGTCGACGTCTGCTTCGCTCGCGATCTCGTTGGGTGAAGCAGAAAAAGGGGGTACCCCAGGTATGGACGACGCCGAGAGAATGGCTCCTGCGGCATCCTGGAGCGTCGTTTTCTGCGGCGGCGGGTTGATCCAGGCCTGAGGAGGCAAAACGGGAGGTTGTGGCGTTCCGCGAACGAAGCGCTCGGGATGAGCACGCTGAGCCTCGAGAAGGATCTGGCGCCGAGCGGTGGTGAGTTGTTCGGCGCGACCGTAGTGAACGTCGGCCGGTGTCATAAGGCCGACCCCCGAGTGCCGGTGGTCATTGTTGTAGTAGTCGAAGAAACCGCGGCAGAACAGCCGGCTGTCTTGGATGGAACCAAAACGGCTGGGGAACTGAGGGCAATACTTGAGCGTTTTGAACTGAGACTCGGAGTAGGGATTGTCGTTCGAGACGTAGGGTCTGGAGTGGGTCTTGGTCACGCCGAGGTCTGCCAAGAGCAAAGCCACGGACTTGCTTCGCATCGAGCTGCCACGATCCGCGTGCATGGTGAGCTGGTCTGGTTCAATGTTTTGCTTGCGACAGCTCTCGGCGATGAGGCGTTTCGCGAGCTCGGCGCTTTCTCGGTGAGCCAGCATCCAGCCAACCACGTAGCGGGAGAAGATGTCGAGGATGACGTAGAGATAGTAGTAGGTCCACTTGACGGGGCCACGAAGCTTCGTGATATCCCACGACCAAACCTCGTTGGGCGCCTCGGCCAACAGCTCCGGCTTGGCGTAATTCGGATGGCGCAGTTGGTTCCGGCGCTCTCGGACCTCGCCGTACTTTTCCAAAATCCGATACATCGTGCGAATCGAGCAGAGGTAGATTCCCTCGTCCAGAAGCGTGGCCCACACCTGCGCGGGCGCCTTGTCGACGAAACGCTCACAGTGCAAGGCTCCGAGGACCTTCTCGCACTCGGTCTCGTCGAGGGCTCGGTGCGGCCGAGGACGACGCTTCGGTTTGGGCGTCACCAGCTGGCGCCTGCGATACAACGTGGAACGAGCCACACTCAGAGCCTCGCAGGCTTCCGCCGTCTGCCCAATCTGTCCCGCCAGCTCCTCGGCCGCCACAATCAGTCGTTCTCGTCGCTGTCGAGCGGATTCAGGGGGATCCCCAGCAGTTCGGAGGCTTTTTTTTGGATCTCCAACATCGTCTCCACTCGAGCCAGGCGACGTTGGAGCCGGGCGTTCTCGCGCTCGAGCTCCTTGACCCGTGGATCCTCTGCCTTCGCCTTCCGGCCTCGCTTTCTCGACGTCAACCCCGCCTTCGCGATCTCGTCACGTTGGCGGCGCCAACTCGATAGCTGCGACGAGTACAGGCCCTCTCGACGCAGAAGTGCCGCAATATCCCCGACACCCTTGCAGGCGTCGGCCTCGCGCACTAGCCGCAGCTTGTACTCCGCGGTAAAGCGTCGACGCTTCGCTTGCTCACTCACTTCCGTTTCCGGGACCCCCGCCGCATCGCGGCCGGCGGGATCTCCAGTCGCCCTACGGGCTCCTTCCGTTCCCGCCGGGGTCATTCTCTCAATCAATGAACTCATTGATGATCCTCCTCCGCCCTACACACTAATTTCAAGGGGCGAAGTGTCTCAAGGATGTTGGCACAGAGGGGTTGCAGGTGATGATGGAAGTCCACACGTAGGACTTGAAGGACGGCAGCGATCGCCACGAGCATCGGTCGAGACCAAAGACTCGTTTCAAGAATGAAATGACGCCTTCGATCCCGCAGCGAAACCGACGCAGGCGTTGGTAGACCCAGGAACTCTTGACCATGTCGGTCACCGCGAAGTGAGCCTTGGTAAAGGCAACATCCTCGACTCCCTTGCCTTTAATAGCTTCCAAGTTTGCCTTCGAAGAAAACGCGCCATCGTAAGCCACCTGGCGGGGGGCCCGCTCGTAGAGTTCGACTTGACGGTCGATCATGGCTTCGGCGAGGGTTGAGTCGGCCGGGTTCCCATCCAAGATCACGCAATCCAAAATTAAAGAGGACGAGCCACCAGTCAAACACACCTTGTGACCGTAGAGGGTTTCGCGCCGGTCTTTACGAATAATGTCGGTATGTTCTTCAAAGATGGAAACGACCTTTTCCTCTGCAGGCACACGCTCTTCGTCGATCACTCGACGCCGGGGTTTGGTTGATGACTTTTTCGGTGAGGACGAGAAAGTGTCCTAAATCCGCAGCGGTCCTCTCGGCACTCGCTCGCTTCACCGGGTCGCTCAATCCCGATTCTTTCAACTGTTCCGCAACGCGTTGAGCGGAGCGATAGGTTTCTTCCGACACCTTCAGCAGATCTCGATAGACGCGACGCCTTTGTTCCTTATCCTTCGCGTTTAGAACTCCCAGTCGACGTCGTTTCGCTCGACGCGTTCGATTGCCGAACACCACTACTGTACCCAGCAGATCACGAGCTCGGCACATCAAACGGGTGACAACCCGGACGCAGTCATAAAGAAGCTCGGAATCTGAAGGAGGATGGATATTCGACTCCACTACCGTGCAGTCCACTCGTACTTTTCTTCCTTTTTCAATCGCGGTCTTCTCGGCAACGCTCACCAACTCTCGGTTGATTTTCTCCAGCGTTTCAAATTTCAGAGCCTTGATGTTTGCTGCCAGCGTCGACTTCGACGGTGTCGCCTCCATGATGCCGAGTCGGCAAAATGTCCGATAGCTGCGAGAGTCTGCCAAATGAAATGCCAGTTCACGATACGTGAACTGGTTAAGCTGCTTGACCAACACCGCTCGCAGAACCTGCTCCGCACTCATGCCCCCGCATCCGACATCGTGGCGTGCCAACGGGCTGCTTGCCATTAGGTCTTGCAGTACCAGTTCGTTGATCTTAGGATGGGCATCGAGCACCGACGAGATCGCTTCGAGCTCGCGCGCATGCGAAAGCTCCAGCCAGGGCTCGCGAAGGCTTGGTTGTGGGTTGATCGTTTTTCGTATTTAGGGCTGGTCTCTCTTGGAGTTAAGTCGTTTAGAATCTGTGTTTTTGTCGACTCGATCCTAAGCGACACTCCCTCAGAAGACTAGCCCTAAATTTGCGATTAACCCTTTTTTCTCAACCCCTTACAACCGTCAGGACGGGTACTAGCTAGGCGTGGCCTAGGATCCGGTTCAGCTTTTTCACCTGTGCTCGAGACGCAGGACGTGTGCCGGATGACGGGACGTTATGGCTCGTCGCAGGCGTCGCCGATACCGTCCCGATCGTTGTCTTCCTGCCCCGGGTTGGCCACATAGGGGCAATTGTCCTCTTCGTTCGGAACCCCGTCCCCATCGATGTCGTCGGGGCCCTCCGATCTGGCACTGCGAATCGAAAACCAGAGCTGTACCGCCCGCCATGCACTCTCCCGGAGCCCGGTCGCCGTGGGCGAGGTGCGCCTCTTCGGCGCGGGCACTGACTCGAATCCTTTTGAAACGTTTCTTGCTCTTGCGATGGCAAAGTGTCACTTTGCTCTTCGAATAGGCCGGGGTCGAGGAGCCGAGCTCTAGCGCGTCCGGCGAATCCGTGACCGTGATCGGCAGATCCGGGCTTGGTGAGGTCGGCATGCCGTCGCTACAGCCAGCGAAGAGAAGCCCCATCGTCGCAAGAATCAAAAAACCCCGCGTGATCGCTCTGCGTCCCATGACAGTTCTCCATGGGTCGGAGTAGACTCCAACCCGGTTGCACATCTCAGCTGTCGAGGGTGGGGAACTCAAACAACGGTTGAATATTCTAACCGCTATTCAGTTTTGTGGGTGAGATTATTATAACAGAGTCGTGGCCGGACGAGAAGCAAAAAATCAGTGCCCCGTCAAAACTCCACGTTCGCGGATCTCGATGATACCCGCCTGCTCGAGACCGAGTAGCACGCGCGCCGTTTCCTGCTCGGAGAGCGGTATTTGCGCGAAGATATGCTTGACGCTGCTTTCGCCGTCGCACCTTGAGAGAACGAAGGCCTCGTGAGAGCGCAAGTTGAGCGCCTCCATGAGCTCGATCGCCTCGGAGGTGGGCTTCGGGACCGCATCCGAGGGCAACAAGGCAGTCAGATCTTCTTCAACCAAGTTGGTGCTTCGGGCCGCTTCGATGATGGCGTCGGCAATGAGCACCGGCCGCTCCGTAAAACGACCGACCGTCGACCGGTTCTTGAACTCGAGTTTTTTCGAGGGCTCGGTCAGGAGTTTGCTCGAAATCTCGGCGAGCTGATCGCGCACGCAAGCCTCGACTTCTTCCCGCGTTACCAGCTCGAGCTCGACGAGGGCGTCGCCGAGGCGGCGCCTCCTGGCGTGAACGAGCTTCGAAGCGTCAAAGAGCTCCTGCTCGCTGATGCGTCCTCGACGCACCATCAGCTCCCCGAGTCGCTCCGCGATGGACGACGAGAGAGCGCCGACGATCGCGCCGGCCTCGAAAAAGACCTCCCGCCGCACGTCCGCCGATGTCGTTCGGAACACACCTGTTCGCCGCTCTCGCTCGAGCCGCTTGAAGACTTCCAGAATTTTGGGATGCATCGACATGAACGCGCTCACAAACTAGATGCTCGTAGCTCCGCCGTGCAGAGCTCCGGCCTCGGAACACCTGATTGGAGGGTGCCCGGGTAGACTTTCGAATATTGCTGAGAGGGAAACTAAGTGTGCCACGCCTCGATACGAGACGATGTGATTTGGAGCGCGTAGAAATCCCTACGGGGAAAGACGCGGGACGGGAGATTAGCTCAGCGGAGCTCCTCGACGACGCAGACTGGACACTCGAGCTTCACCGCAGACGGTGACTTCGGGTGAGACGTGTTGTCCAACTGCGCGCGATCTCCGCCGAGGCGGTGGTAGAGCTCACATTCGCGAAAGAACCGGTCTTCGGTATCGTCGAGGACTTCGAAATAGAAGTAGGCATACTGGCCCTCGAAGGATGCCAGCGTCGTCCGGAGGTCTTCGTCCGCGCGACCGACGCGCGCCTCCTGAGTGCGATCGTAGGAGAGCACGAGAATGCCGGGCGCGTCCGCTGGTACCTTCGAGGCGATCGTAGCTCTGTGAAGCCGAAACGGAGGCCCGCTGGGCTCGTCTTCGCTCACTTCCGGCAGAGCCGCCAAAGCGACGGTAGGGGTCGGTTGCGGGGCGGACTCCACGGCGGCAAGCGTTTCTCCGCTCAAGAGTTTCTCGACGACCCGCTTCGTTTCCGTGGAGAGCTCGACGAAGCGCAGGCCATAGCCCGGCGGTAACCCGTCGCGCCGGCCCACCGTGCCCCGATTCTCCCAAACGACTACCGCGTCTGCATCGACCCAACGCTTCTCGTCACGCAGCACGATCCTGAGAAGAACGTGTGCTTGCGGCAGAAGAATCATCGGCGTTGCCACGTAGCCGCCGCTAGAGGACAGGTTCATCAGTCGGCCCTTGCCGGTCGTGAGAAAGGACCGGAGGCCTACGGGTAGCCCGTCCTCTAGATCGACGCGCCGCGGAGACGAGCTTGCCATTGGTTTCTCCAAAGAACCTCCCGCCAATTGTGGCAAAGATCCAGATGAAATGGAAAAAGTTAGAGAAGCCCACCATTGGGGGAGATGCACTGCCCCGTGATGTAGGACGCCTCGTCAGAGGCGAGGAAGAGTGCGAGGGCGGCGATCTCGTCGGGACTTCCCCAGCGGCCCAGAGGAATTCCGTGCTCGGCGCTTTTCCGGATCGGCTCGGAGATGTTTCGCGACATGGGGGTATCGATGAAACCGGGAGCGATCGCGTTGACCCGGATGCCCCTCGAGCCAACTTCGCGGGCCACCGACCGCGTGAACCCCAGAATACCGGCCTTGGCCGCCGCGTAGTGCGGAGCGGCAGGTAGACCTCCGAGCGCTGCGGTGCTCGAGAGATTGATGATCGAGCCTCCCTTGGGAGGGTTGCGAGCGCTCATCTTTTTCAAGACCTCGCGCGTGCAGTAGAAGGTGCCGTCCAGGTGCACCGAGATCATTCTCCGCCACGTGGCGTCGTCCATTTCCATCGTCACATCCCAATGCGTCGCGATGGGACTCTCTTCGAGACGCGCCTCGGCCTTGCGGTTCGACTCGCGCCATCGATCGGCGGTGTCAGCCACACCGGCGTTGTTGACGAGGATGTCGAGGCGTTCGAAAGCCTCGAACATGGCGCTCACTTGCGCGCTGCTGGAAACGTCGGCGACGAGCACACGGCGGGAGTCGATGCCGAGCTCCAGCGAAGTCTCTTCGGCACGCGAGCGAGACACGTCGTTGAGGAAGACCTCGGCGCCTTCTTCGACGAAGCGTCGGGCGGTGGCGCGACCAATCCCCGAGCCGGCGCCTGTCACGAGCGCAGTCTTGTTCTGAAGCTTCATAGCCAAATCTTACCTCTCCCCAGCGGTGGGAGGAGCCTTCGGCGGGCGGGTGAGGGGGCAAAAAAAAGCCCGGGCCGCGTGAGCGACCCGGGCTCGTGGGAAGTGTGGCTTAGTAGTCGCCCATGCCTTCCATACCCGGCATGCCACCTGGCGCGCCGCCGCCGACCTTCTTGTCATCCTTTTCAGGCAGCTCCGCGACTAGAGCCTCGGTGGTGAGCATGAGCCCCGCGATGGAGGCCGCGTTCTGGAGCGCATAGCGAACGACCTTGGTGGGATCGATGACCCCGGAGTTAACCAGGTTCTCGTACTTGTTCTTGGCCGCGTTGTAGCCCTGCTCGCCCTCGAGCTCCTTCACCTTGTTGACGACGATCGAGCCTTCCTCTCCGGCGTTCTGGGCGATCCATCGCATGGGCTCTTCGACCGCGCGCCCGACGATACCCACACCGATGCGGACGTCATCGCCGAGGCGCTCGTCCTTCTGGAGCTTCTTGAGAATCTTGCTGGCGCGAAGGAGAGCGACCCCGCCTCCGGGAACGATGCCTTCCTCGGCGGCTGCCTTGGTGGCGTGCATCGCGTCCTCGACACGGGCCTTCTTCTCCTTCATCTCGGTCTCGGTGGCAGCGCCGACCTTGATCAGAGCCACGCCGCCGACGAGCTTCGCGAGACGCTCCTGGAGCTTCTCGCGATCGTAGTCGGACGTCGTCTCTTCGACCTGGGTGCGGATCTGTTTGATGCGGCCCTCGATGTCGGACTTCTTCCCGGAGCCTTCGACGATGGTGGTGTCTTCCTTGGTGATGATGATCTTCTTGGCCTTACCGAGGTCCTGCATTTGCAGGTTCTCGAGCTTGATGCCGAGGTCCTCGAAGATCGCCTTGCCACCGGTGAGGATCGCGATGTCCTCCATCATGGCCTTGCGGCGGTCACCGAAGCCAGGAGCCTTGATGGCGACGGCCTTCAGTGTGCCACGGAGCTTGTTGACGACGAGCGTGGCGAGAGCCTCGCCCTCGATGTCCTCGGCCACGAGGACCAGCGGCTTGCCGGACTGGGCCACCTTCTCGAGCACGGGGAGGAGATCCTTCATGTTGGAAATCTTCTTCTCGTGAACGAGGATGAGACAGTCTTCGAGCACACACTCCATCCGCTCGGGGTCGGTTACGAAGTAGGGGGAGAGGTAGCCGCGGTCGAACTGCATACCCTCGACGATGTCGAGGGTCGTCTCGAGCGTGCGCGCCTCTTCCACTTGGATGACGCCGTCCTTGCCGACCTTCTCCATCGCCTCCGCGATGATTCTGCCGATGGTTTCGTCACCGTTGGCTGAGATGGTCCCGATCTGCCCGATCATCTTGCCCCGGACCGGCTTCGAGTTCTTCTGGATCTCGCCGACGATCGCCTCGACGGCGGTGTCGATGCCCCGCTTGAGCTCCATGGGATTGCTGCCGGCGGCAAGATTCCTGAGCCCCTCGCGGTAAATGGACTGTGCCAAGACGGTCGCCGTGGTGGTGCCGTCACCGGCCACGTCGGAGGTCTTGGATGCGACCTCGCGCACCATCTTGGCGCCCAGGTTCTCGATGGCGTCCTCGAGCTCGATCTCCTTGGCAACGGTGACGCCGTCCTTGGTGACGACCGGCGAGCCGAACTTCTTCTCGAGAACGACGTTACGGCCCTTGGGGCCGAGGGTTACGCGTACAGCGGTCGCGAGCTGGTTGACACCGCGGAGGATCCCTTGCCGAGCTTCCTCATGATAAACAATCTGCTTTGCCATTTCTTAAAATGCCTCCAAGCTATTCCACGATGCCGAGTACTTCGTCCTCTTTGAGGATGAGGTACTCAGTTCCGTCCAGTTTCACTTCCGAGCCCGAGTATTTGCCGATGAGCACTTTGTCGCCCACCTTCACCTCGAGCGCAACCTTCTTTCCGTCCTTCAAGGTCCGGCCCGATCCGATGGCTATGACTTTAGCCGTCATGGGCTTTTCCTTCGCGGTGTCGGGGATGATGATGGATCCGACTTTCTTCTCATCGCTGTCCTCGATCCGCTTTACGACAATGTTGTCCTTTATCGGTTTGATCTTCATTTCTCGATTGCTCCTCCTTGTTATGTTAAGGACCGGCCGGCGGGGTCGAGCTCCCGACGGCGATCAACCACTGATGGGAATCTGACGGCTTTTCTCGCTCGCCTTCTTCGGCATGGTCACCGTCAGAATGCCCTTCTTGAAATCGGCCTTTACCTTGTCCGTATCGATGCTCGTCGGGAGCTCGAACGTGCGATGGAACGGGCCGTAGGAACGCTCCATGCGAACGAACTGTTTCTCGCTGATGGCTTCGTTGACGGGGCGCTTGCCTCGCAGCGTGACTCGATCGTCATCGATGCGAAGCTCGATGTCGTCTTGATCCACTTCGGGTAGCTCCGCTTTGAGAACGAGGCTCTTTTCGGTTTCGTAGAGATCCACGGCGGGGGACCATGCCCCAGTGGTCGAGAGCTCCCCCTCGGAGCGCGTGCGCGACAGCGTCTGATCGATCAGCCGGTTCATCCGTTCTTGGAGCGCAAGAAGCTCACGCACGGGATCCCAATGGGCGACTGGCATTTGTAATTAAGCAACCTCGACATATTAGCACTCGACACACCCGAGTGCCAATGGATCGAGATAGTAGTTATTTTATTAGCTCCTGTCAAGCATATAAATCTTAGCTTAGTGAGGAAGATGCTAACAGGACCATATCCGAACAAATATAGTAATATGTGTACTTTATATCTGTATCGTTAGGCTCGAGTACGGTTTCTCATTGAAAGATCGCCTAGAGCATCTCGCATGATCCGAAGAGCCTCCTGGATCACGGCGCCTCGGACGTCCCCGTGGAGGACAGCTCGGACTCGATCGGGCCCCGTGGGAAGCAAGTAGACGCCACGAGCGTGACAACCTTCGACGAAGCTCGCCGCATCCATGCTCGTCACCTTGAAGCGCAGAATGTTCGTCTGCGCGCGCGCGAGGTCGATCTCCACGCCTTCAGTCGCCGCGAGTCCGAGCCCGAGCTCCCGCGCGTTCTCATGATCCACTTTCAGCCGGTCCCGATGGTGCGCGAGGGCATGGAGCGCCGCGGCAGCAAGCATCCCAGCCTGGCGAAACCCGCCTCCGAACATCTGTTTGAAGCGGCGCGCTCGCTGGATGAAGGCTGCACTTCCGGCGAGCGCGGAGCCCACGGGTGCCCCGAGGCCTTTCGAGAAGCAGACGCTGATACTGTCGAACGGAGCGGCATAGTCTCCTTCGGAGATACCGGTCGCCGCGGCCGCATTCCACAGACGCGCTCCGTCGAGGTGCAGCGCGAGACCGTGGCTCTTTGCGGCCTCGGCGACGCCATGGACGGTCTCGAGCGGCCAAATCGTTCCGCCGCCCAAGTTGTGCGTGTTCTCGACGCATACGAGCTTGAGCGGCGCGACGAGCGTCGAAGCGGAAAAAGGGTGCTTTATGCGCACGGCGCGGTGCACGTCGTCCGCGGAGAAGACGCCGTTCGCACCCATCGCTGGTTGCACGAGAACGCCAGCAAGACCCGCCGACGCGCCGCCCTCATTAATGAAGACGTGGGCGCCGATGTCGGCTAGAATCGCGTCGCCCGCCTCGGTGTGCGATCGAAGGGCGACCTGGTTCGTCATCGTGCCGCTGGGCATGAAAGCCGCCGCTTCCTTGCCGAGGATCTCGGCCACCCGCGCTTCGAGCGCGAGGACGGTGGGGTCGTCGCCATAGACGTCGTCGCCCACCTCGGCGCGCATCATGGCTTCCCGCATCGCCGGGGTTGGAATCGTGACCGTGTCGCTTCTGAGGTCGATCATCCCAATGCTCCTGTCGGACTCGCCGTATGTTAGCAGCTCCGATCGCGGGGTCGCGCGTCGCGCTTGCCCGGAGATGAGGAGCTCTGCTAAACCATCCGGGGGATAGCGACTGGTCTCTCGGGAGGGCGGATCATGTTTCGACTCGGACTTGACCGAAGTCATGGGGTCCTTCTGCTCCTTTACTCGCTGACAGGGGTCCCGGCCTCGGCCGCCGACACCTGGATCGAGATCCGAAGCCCTCACTTTACCGTGCTCTCCAACGCGGGCGAGAAGCGGGCCCGCGACGTGGCGGGAGAGCTGGAGCAGATTCGTCAGGTGTTTCGCGTCGCGCTTCCGAGCGCGAACGTGGATCCGGCGCTTCCCGTCACGGTCTTCGCCCTGCGAGACGAGGAGGGTCTGAAAGAGCTCCTTCCCCAGTTCTGGGAAGGCGATGGACCGCGACCCGGGGGGGCCTTCTTCAAGGTTCCCGACAAGTACGTCATCGCGCTGCGAACCGACGGCGGGGACGCCGATCGTTTCCAACCGATTTACCACGAGTACTTCCATCTGCTTACGAGCTTGAACCTCGAAGACGTTCCGGTTTGGCTGAACGAGGGGCTCGCCGAGTTCTGGTCGCAAACGGTCATTCACAGGGATCAAGTGGAGCTCGGAAATACGAGTCCTCTCCATCTTCAGCAGCTCCGGCGAAGGACAATGCCGCTCCTGGATCTGCTCGCTGCAACCGGGAATCCCCACGAATCCGATCCGCGGCGCGTGAGCGTCTTCTACGCTCAATCGTGGGCGCTGACCCACTTACTGATGATGGGTGACGAGAACCTCTCCGGCCGCGAGAAGCTGGCTACCTACGTCGATCGGATCCAGGAGGGTCAGGACACGGTCGCAGCCTTCGAAGCGGTCTTCGGCAAGTTGGAAGGTGTGGAGGAGGAGCTGAAACGATATGTTCGTCGCCCAAAGCTCTTCGCGATGCGCATGGACGTGCAGGTTCCCGCCGATCCGAAAGCCTTTCCCCAGCGCGAGCTCTTGGCGAGTGAAGCCTTGGCGCGCCGTGGAAACCTCCTCGCCTTCGGTGCCCGGCCTGAAACCGCCGTTCCGCTCTTGGAAGAAGCGCTCCACCTCGATCCGAAATCGGGCGTGGCCATGGAAGGATTCGGCTTCTATCACTTTCGCCGCGGCGCGTTCGATGAGGCGAAGGCTTGGTTCGAGAAAGCCATCCACTCCGGTTCTCGGACTTTTCTCTCCTACTATTTCGTGTCACAAATCGAAAAGAGTGGCGGCGACGTCCGGGCGCCGGCTGTCGGGGACGCGCTCAGGAAGGCTATTGAGCTCGAGCCCGATTTCGCGCCGGCTCTTTCCGAGCTCGCATCCCACCTGGCCGCCCGGCAGGAACGGCTGGAGGAAGCTTTGGCGCTCGCGACGAGGGCCACGGAGCTCGAGCCGGACAACGCTTGGACGTGGGTCAATCTCGGCTTGGTCTACGTCGTCGTTGGACATCCCGACGGGGCGCGCAAAGCGGGAGAGAGGGCCGAAGCGATCGCCAAAACGCCGCCCGAGCGAGAGGCTGTCCGAGAGCTGCGACTGATGGTCTGGGAGCTCGACCGTTCGCCCTGAGGCTCAGCACCCCGCTAGTACCGCGGTCCATAAATACTGCCCTATGAGAACGCCGATGCATCCCGGCTGGCTGCGTTGCGCCTCGCTCACATACACCCGGTATTCCTCACTCGGCGCGCCTTGCCAGCCGGGCGCCTCGACGTTCTCACTACGGGCACTATTTATGGACCACGGCACTAGTTCTGGGGCGTCAGCGCTCGCCTTTGAACTGGGACGTGTCGCGGGACTTTCTTCCCTGCGTCGACTCGTGCGGAGCTTGTTCCTGCGTCCGGACGGAGCCTTTGGATGAACCCGACTCTTGGGCCTCGATCTTCCCCGCGTCGATGAGACGTTTGACGGCAGTGTGCTCCAAGTCTTGATTCGCGATCTGTCCGGTCTGACCTGGGCCGAGGTGAAGGGTCTTGCCTCGCGGCAAAGCCACTCGGAGGGGCCCATGCGTCTTGTTCACTATGGTCGCCACGGTAGTACTCCTCCCGTCATCATCGCACAAATTGGGTTCGCTTTTCGTGCCGGTCAGCTCGCTTTGGCGGAGGGCTCGAGCTCTTGTCCGGGCAAAAACGGAGGCATGGGGAGGCCGAGGGCGTCGGCCACTGTCCGCAGAAGCTCGCCTTCCCCGACCGTCACTTTGCCGTCGTGGGCGACGCTTGCGATCACGGCGCGCATGAGGTCCTTCTTGAGCTTGGGCGCGGCGCGATCGAGCTTGTCGAGAGCGTCGCGGACGCCTACGAGCCCCGCTTGTTTGCGCGGGACGAAGGTGAGGGCGCAGCCCTTGAGCTCGCGGCCACCGCTCGCGAAGGCGCGCTCGGCTTCGGCGTCGTCTCGGTGGCCCGCGTGCGTGATGGCGGAGAGTAGAACGGAGCACTCCTTGCTGACCGTCGCGAGGCCATAAAACCTGACCGAGGACGGCTTCGTCCGCTTGAAGCTCGGCTCGAGGTGTCGCTTCAGGAGATGGGTCAGCGTGTACTCGAAGAGATCGATCTGGTTGTCGGCGCGGATGAAGTGATCGACGAGCACCATGAGCTCACCGTATTGGGCCGGTGAAAGCCGTCTGAGCGCCGGCACCGAGAGGTCGAGGAGCGGCAAACGCATCTCACGGGAAGCGTTCTCTAGCAACGACACGATTTCGCCTGTGTCCTTCGCTAGGAGTGCTTCGTCGATCTTCGAGAGCTGCTTCTCGCGAATGGCTGGGTCGCGATCCGTAAGAAGCGCGAGCACCACCGCCCGCGCTCCGGCGGGATCGTGCACGGCTTGTCGTACTCGATCGGGAATGCCGGAGAGAAGCGAGCTCGCGTAGGCGAGGTGGTCGTCGTCGAGCGTGCCTATGAGCGCCGTCAGATGGACGGGCAGGAGCTTGAAAAGCTTTTCGGCGCGCTCTTTCGTCGTCTGTCTCTTGGCTCGCGACTCCGGCTCGGGCTGCGTCGCCTCGACCGTTTCCGGGTATCGGCCGTTCCACGAGGGCTCGATACGCCGAATGCGATCGCGAAGAGCCGGATGAGTCGCGAGGAAATTGAAGTGCGTGACACCCGAGAACGCCCGCCTCACCTTGCCGAACTTTCCGTCGGAGAAGAACAAGTGGCTCGCCTGCTCCGCATTGGGGCTCATCACGACCGAGCCCTCGGTCAAGCCCCCGATCTTTTTGAGCGCGCCCCCGATGCCCCCCGGATTTCTCGTGAACTGCACCGCCGAAGCGTCGGCGAGAAACTCGCGCTGCCGCGAGACCGCGCTCTTGATGACTCGCCCGAAGAAGACCCCGACGTATCCGATAACGAGGAGAGCGAGTCCGACCATCGGGATAATCGCCGCCGCGCCACCACCCTTTCGGCGCGAGCTCGCGCCAAGCGCGCCGGTTCGCAAGATGAAGTAGCCGATGAGCGCGATGACGAGAATGCCGTGCAGGACTCCCATGAGGCGGAGGTTGAGCCTCATGTCGCCGTTGAAGATGTGCGAGAACTCGTGGGCGATGACTCCCTGTAACTCGTCACGACTGAGCAGCTCGATGGTGCCTCGCGTCACACCGATGACGGCATCCTGCGGCGTGAATCCGGCGGCGAAGGCATTGATGCCTTCCTCGTTGTCGAGAAGATAGACCGTCGGCACCGGAAGGCCCGAGGCGATCGCCATCTCCTCGACGATGTTGAGCACCCGGCGTTCCTGCGCATCGGACGTATTCGGGTCGACGGGCCGTCCACCGAGCAATCGCGCGACGTTGTGCCCTCCACCGGAGAGCCGCCACGTCTTGTACAACGTGCCGACGAGGATGATGAGCAAGGTGCCGCCGGCGAAAAAGACGAAGCGATCGAGGTTCCACCAGTCGAAGGACATCGTCGCGCTGCTCTCGACCCAGAAGAGACCCGAGCTCGCAGCCAGATAGACGCTCATGACGATCGCCACCACGGCGAGCACGAAATAGGCGACGAGCCATTGCGTCGCCTTGCGCGCCTCGTCCTGCTGCTGGAAGAAGTCCATGGCCGAGCGCTAGAACTGGACTTTGGGAGCCTCGCGCTCTTTCTCGACTTCGATCTCGAAGAGCTCGGCCGCTTGAAAGCCCATCGAGTTCGCAATCATCACGTTCGGGAACTTCTCGCGAGCGGTGTTGTAGGCCGTGACGGCGTCGTTGTAGGCCTGACGGGCGAAGGCGACGCGGTTCTCCGTCGAGGTCAGCTCCTCCTGGAGCTGTGACATGTTCTGACTCGCCTTGAGGTCGGGGTAGGACTCCATGAGTGCGAAGAATCGCCCCATGGCTCCGGTCAGGGCGGTTTCCGCGCCCATCAGTCCCTTCATCGCCTTGGGGTCGCCTGGATTCGCCGATGCTTGCTGATTGGCGGAGGAGGCTTGGTTCCTCGCTTGAATGACGGCTTCGAGCGTCTCGCGCTCGTGCTTCATATAGCCTTTCGCCGTCTCGACGAGGTTGGGGATCAAGTCATAGCGCCGTTTGAGCTGAACGTCGATTTGAGCGAAGGCGTTCTTGAAGCGATTGCGAAACGTGACGAGGCGGTTGTAGATACCGACCAGGAACAGGACGAGGAGCACGATGGCTCCGAGAAAAACTAAACCGACGAGCATGGGAGCTCCTTTCTAAAGTTGTCGCACGGACTCGGCTCAAGGCGCACGAATCCGGGCGAAGACTCGAGTTCGTAATGTCTCAGGAAGCTATTCGTGTGACCCGATAACCTGGTTTGTAGCTATATTATAAGCTACTTCGACGGTCCCGTCATGTTGAGCTGGTTCATGACGAAAGCCCAGCGGTCGGCCTGCTCCTCGATGATCATGCTCGTAGGCTTTCCTGCGCCGTGCCCCGCGTCGGTCTCGATTCGAATGAGCATGGGTCGGGGCTGCGAGCCGTGCATCTCCTGGAGGCGGGCGGCATATTTGAACGAGTGGCCCGGAACGACGCGATCGTCGTGGTCCGCGGTGGTGACGAGTGTAGCAGGGAAGTAGGGAGTGGGCTTGAGGTTGTGGTACGGCGAGTAGGCGTTTAGGGTCTCGAACTGCTCAGGATCTTCCGAGGAGCCGAAATCCGATACCCAGGCCCAACCGATCGTGAACTCCTGAAATCGCAGCATGTCCATCACGCCGACGGCCGGTAGCGCGGCCCCGAAGAGCTCCGGTCTCTGATTCAGGACCGCTCCCACCAGAAGTCCGCCGTTCGAGCCACCGCCGATCGCGAGCTTCGCGGGCTTGGTGTAGCTCTTCCCGATGAGAAACTCGGCCGCCGCGATAAAGTCGTCGAAGACGTTCTGCTTGTTGCTGAACGTTCCGGCTTGGTGCCAGTCTTCGCCGTACTCGCCCCCGCCCCGCAGGTTCGCCTGGGCGTAAACGCCGCCACGCTCCAGCCAGACCAGATTGCTCACCGAGAACCGCGGCCTGAGGCTGATGTTGAAGCCTCCATAGCCGTAGAGATAGGTAGGGTTGTCTCCGTCGAGCTCGAGGCCGCGCCGGTGGGTGACGAACATCGGGATTTTCGTCTTGTCTTTCGATTCGTAGAACACCTGCTCCGTAACAAAGGCGCCGCCGTCGAAGGCGATCTCGGGGGAGCGGAACACCGCCGTTTCGCCGGTCTCGAAGTCGTAGCGATAGATCGTCGTGGGATAGACGAAGGACTCGAAGGCGAAGAACATCTCGTCATCCTCGCGACTTCCCGTCAGAGACGCGACGGAGCCGAACGTGGGGAGCTCGATTTCGTTCTGAAGTGTGCCGTCTTTCGAGAAGATGGCGAGACGGCTGCGCGCGTCGTGCAGATAGCTCGCGACGAGCTGCTCGTTCACGAGCCTCACGTCTTCGAGAACGTCCTCGGACTCCGGAAGGATTTCCTTCCAATTCTCCTTCGAGGGCTGGCCGAGGTCGATCGCGATGACCCGGTAGCTCGGGGCGTCGAGATTCGTCAGAAGGTAGAAAAGCGCACCATCGTTTCCGATGAGCTCGTAGCTCGCGTCGAAGTCATCGAGGAGCTCGACGACTGAGTTCGCCTCGTCCGAAAGGTCGAGGTAGTAGATTCGGTTCCTCTCGTCGGTTCCCTGGGCCACATTGAAGACGGCGTAGCCTCCGTCGTCCGAGACTTCGACGCCGTAGCTCCACTCGGGCTCGTCGAGCCTCTCGTAGACGAGTCGGTCGTCGGATTGCGGCGAGCCGAGCGCGTGATAGTAGACCTTCTGGTTGCGGTTCACGCCTCCCTGCGCCTCGTCCTCTCTGGGCTCTGGGAATCGCGCGTAGAAGAAGCCCTTCCCGTCATGGGTCCAGGCCGCGCCGGAGAACTTGATCCACTTCAAGTGGTCCTCGGAGTCGAGGCCCGTCGCGACGTTCCGGACGCGAAACTCCTGCCAGTCCGAGCCGCTCACGGCGACGCCGTAGGCGAGCCACCCCCCGTCCTCGCTCATCGCGAGCATCGAGAGCGCCGCGGTGCCCCGTTCAGACAGGAGGTTGGGATCCAGCAGCAATTCAGGCTCAGCCTCGAGTGATGCTTGCTTGTACAAGACGGATTGGTTCTGGAGACCATCGTTCTTGAAAAAGAAGTAGCGCCCGCCTCGTTTGAAGGGGGTTCCGTAGCGCGGGTAGTTCCAGAGCTCCGTCAGCCTCTTTCGGAGCGGCTCGCGGTCGGGGAGCGATGCTAGGTAGGCGAAGGTCACGGCGTTTTGCGCCTCGACCCAAGCCTTCGTTTCTTCCGAGTAGTCGTCCTCGAGCCAGCGGTAGGGATCTTCGACCTTAGTCCCGTGGTAGTCGTCGACTTGGTCGACTTTTCTCGTCTTTGGATAGTCCAGTGTTTCCATGGATAGCACCAGCGCGAGCATCGTGAAGAGCGTAGCCCTCATGGAACCTCCTCCAATCAACAATGCTAGCACGAGCCCTCAATGCGATAATGCTCGGATGGGCAAGCCGGTGCACGTCCGAACCGGGCTCGAGAGGCTCTTGAACGAGGAGATCGATCGCGTCGCCGGAAAGCGCATCGGTCTCATCGCGAACCCGACGACGCTTGACCGCGACCTCCGGCACGCCGCCGACCTCTTGCACGATCGTGACGACGTCGAGCTCATCGTGCTCTTTGGTCCCGAACACGGGCTTCGCGCCACAGCGCAGGATCTCATCGAAGTGGGGGACTCCAAAGATCCCAAGACGGGGCTTCCCGTCAAAAGCCTCTATGGTCCGACGCGCGTGCCTAGCAAGGAGATGCTCGAGGGTTTGGACGCGCTCGTCTTCGACATCCAGGACATCGGGACCCGCTACTACACCTACATCTGGACGATGGCCCACGGCCTCGAGGCCTGCGCTCGTGACGGAAAGGAGCTCATCGTTCTCGACCGTCCCAACCCCATCAACGGCCTCGACGTCGAGGGGAACCTTGTCGAGGGCAGCCACACGTCCTTCGTCGGCCTCTACCCGATTCCCAACCGACACGGAATGACTTCAGGCGAGATCGCGCGCCTCGTCAACGAAGAGTTCGGGGTCGGCGCTAGCTTGACCGTGATCGCGATGGAGGGGTGGAAGCGCGAGCGGTGGTTCGATGAGACGGGGCTTCCCTGGGTGCTGCCGTCACCCAATATGCCAACCCTCGAGACGGCGACGGTCTACGCGGGCGGCTGTCTCATCGAAGGCACGAACCTTTCCGAGGGGCGTGGCACGACGCGGCCCTTCGAGATCGCGGGCGCTCCCTGGATCGATGGGGACCGACTCGCGCGGGAGCTCGAGAAGGAAGATCTCCCGGGTGTTCGCTTTCGCCCTCTCAACTTCGAGCCGACGTTTCAGAAATTCGCCGGCGAGCTCTGCGGCGGTATCCAACAACACGTCGTCGATCGCACGATCTATCGGCCGCTGCGCACGGGCTACGCCATCTTGTTGGCGGCTCGTCGCCTCTGGCCCGATGACTTTGCGTGGCGACAGCCGCCCTACGAGTACGAGCTCGAGCGGCCCGCCATCGATGTCCTCGCCGGCAATAGCTCGATTCGCGAGAAGATCGAACAGGACGCGCCGCTCCAGAAGATCGAAGACTCGTGGCTGATCGATCTGGGCCGCTTCAAGAAGATCCGCGAGGGGTATCTCTTGTACGAGTAGTAACGTTGTCAAGATGCTTGCCATGCGCTCTGATGGCGAAACGGCCTCGAGCACGACGTTTCCGACGGAAACGTCGCGGTCGCAAGTTGTTTATATATAGTTTAATATATACTGTTATATATGAAGAAACTGCTCATCGAGGTCGATGACGCGACGGCTGCGGAACTGGAGCGAGTGGCTCCGTCGAGGTCACGAAAGCGTTCTCGTTTCATAAGGTCTGCCATCCGCCGCGCCCTCTGGGAGCTCGAGGAACAGGCGACTGCGGAGGCCTATCGGAACCAGCCCGACTCGGCCGCGGACGTGTATGTTGATCCGCAAGTTTGGGAGCGCGAGGATGCTCGTCCCGCGGTCGCCGATGACGAGTCGAACGGCTCCTCCAAGTAAGTGAAGCAGTACGAAATCCGCTGGGCGAATATGCCAGCCCCAATCGGCCGGCGACCGGTTCTTCTCCTTTCCCGAAGCAGCGCGGTCAACTATTTGAGCAAGCTGATCGTCGCCGAGGTGACTTCGACGGTACGGAACATTCCTCAAGAGCTTCGAGTCGACGAGAAGGAGGGATTGCGCCATCCCTCGGTTGTGAATTTCGACAACGTCCACGTGGTTGCGAAGAAACTTCTCGGTGAGCGCGTGGGGGCGCTAGATCCGTCTCGCGCGCGAGAGGTCAAGCGAGCCCTGGGCTATGCGCTGAACTGGGCGGAGCTGAAAGTCCTATGAAGTTTCCAGTTGACGACTCACCTCGGACGCAACACGAGCGACATCGTCGCGAAGACTTCGTCGCCCCAGCGTTTCTTGTATTGAACTTCGGTGCCGAGGTCGTAGCGGGCGATGGCATCGGTTTCGAGCCGTCGGATCTCCGCGAGCTGGCACAAGTTCCCTAAGGACAAGTCCGCGTAGCGCTGATCGAAGCTGAACTGCAGGCCGCGGTAGCTATCGCCGAGAACCCCGCCCAGAATGTAGGCGACATCCTCGCCCTCGTCCCGCGCGAAGATCAGTCGGCGCAGTCCGCGGGCCACGAGCCGTCGGTTGATGTCGCGATAAAACGAAAGCATCGGCTCGCGATCGATGCCGACCTGCCGAAGACCTTTCCAGCTCCTTCGCTCGACGCCGAGGACGCGAGCGAAGCTCGACTCCGCGTCCTCCCGGTCCGCGACCTCGAAACGAATACCCCGTTGCTGAGCGCGTCGCTCCGCCTTGACGAGGTTCGCCCGAAACCCGGACGAGCGACGCTTCAGAAACTTCTCGACGCCTCTAGACAGGTCGGCGATGTAGCGCCTCGTCACGGGCCCACGGTGGATCTGGAAACGCCGCCCAGCGGCCGAAGCGAGAGTTTGGCTCAGCCGCGATCCCATGACGAGCCCCGTAACGAGCGCAACGCTCCACTGCGTCGTCCCGCAGGCCTCCAGAAACAGTTCGACGACGGGCTCTGCATCGGCGCCCACGAGCGGGCAGGGCAGTCCCCACATTGCCTCGAGGGGATGCAACATGCGAGCCCCGTCGCTCCCTCCGCTTCGAGCCATGGCGACGAAGGCGCCGTTGGAGCGCGCGACGAGCGGTTCCGAGGGGGCCATGAGGTGTCGGATTGCGGGCAGCACCCAGAGCGAGCTCGAGCAGAAGGGGTCGATCGCCTCCGCGCCCGAGACCGCCTCGTCGTAGCTCCGCTGCTCCGCGTCGAGCTCCTCGAAGGACAGAAGATCCATGAGGGGAACGGTAGCTCAAGGTGAGATCGCAATTCAACGATTCGACTCGTTTGGACGAATCCCTGCTAAGATGTAGTGTTTGTCTCCTGCAACAAAAGGAGGAGCCGTGTTTCGTAAACAAGACGCGCTCGACTACCACTCGGGCGGACGCCGTGGAAAAATTGAGATTCGACCCACCAAGCCCACCAGGACCCAACACGATCTCTCACTCGCCTATAGCCCGGGCGTCGCGGTACCGTGCCTCGAGATCAAGGCGAACCCCGAAGACGTCTTCACCTATACGACGAAGGGGAACATGGTCGGCGTCGTCACGAATGGCACCGCGGTGCTTGGGCTCGGGAACATCGGGCCACTCGCGGCCAAGCCGGTCATGGAGGGTAAGGGAGTTCTCTTCAAGCGCTTCGCGGACATCGACGTCTTCGATATCGAGCTGAATACCACCGACCCGGACGATCTCATTCGTGTCGTCAAAGCGCTCGAGCCGACTTTCGGCGGCATCAATCTCGAGGACATCAAAGCCCCGGACTGTTTCCATATCGAAGAGACGCTCAAGAAAGAGCTCGACATCCCTGTCTTTCACGATGACCAGCACGGCACCGCGATCATCTCGGGGGCAGCGCTGCTGAATTGGCTCGACATAACGGAGAAAGACATCTCGAAGCTCAAGGTCGTCGTCAACGGGGCGGGGGCGGCGGGCATCGCCTGCGCCGAGCTCGTCGAGAACCTCGGAGTCCGACACGAGAACATCATCATGTGCGACTCCAAGGGCATCATCTATGAAGGTCGTGGCGCGGGAATGAATCCCTACAAGGATCGCTACGCCATCGAGACCAGGCTTCGCACGCTCGGCGAGGCCATGGAGGGGTGCGATGTCTTCATAGGCGTCTCGGTCAAGGACGCCGTCAGCAAAGACATGGTCGCCTCGATGGCGAAGAAGCCTCTCCTCATGGCCATGGCGAACCCGGACCCGGAGATCTCCTGGGAGGACGCGATGTCCGTTCGGGACGATCTGATCATGGCCACCGGGCGATCGGACTATCCCAATCAAGTGAACAACGTTCTGGGCTTTCCCTTCATCTTCCGCGGCGCCCTCGACGTCCGGGCCCGCGCCATCAATATGGATATGAAGATCGCGGCGACGAGGGCCCTCGCCGATCTCGCCAAGGAGGACGTACCGGACGCGGTCATGAAGGCCTATGGGGTCGAGTCGATGAAGTTTGGTCCGAACTACATCATCCCGACGCCTTTCGACCCGCGGGTGCTCACGTGGGAGGCCCCGGCGGTCGCCCGCGCGGCGATTCAGACCGGCGTCGCTCGAATCGAAATCGACATCGACGCCTATCCCGGGCAGCTCGAAGCGAGGCTCGGCCGGGGACGCGAAGTCATGCGCACGGTCATCGGCAAAGCGAAGCAGCACAAGAAGCGCATCGTCTTTCCCGAGGGGGAAGAGGTCAAGATCCTGCGCGCCGCGCAGCACCTCGTGGACGAGAAGATCGCGACTCCCATTCTCCTGGGCCGGCCCAACGTCGTAAAGTCGCGGCTCGAGGATCTAGCACTGGACTTCGACGGCGCAGTCACCGTCATCAACCCCGTCGAGTCCGAGCTCATGAGCTCCTATTCTGAAGCCCTCTACGAGCTTCGCAATCGTCGCGGGGTTACGCGAAAAGAAGCGCCCATGCTGCTTCGCAATCCGAACATGTTCGGCTCGATGATGGTTCACATGGGTGATGCCGACGCCATGGTCGCGGGACTCACCCAGCACTACCCCGACACGATCCGGCCCGCGCTCCAGGTCATTCGCGTCAAGGATGATGCCCGTGTCGCGGGGGTCTACATGATGGTTTTTGAGAACGACGTCAAGTTCTTCGCCGACACCACCGTCACCATCGAGCCGACGGCGGAAGATCTCGCCGAGATCGCGATTGAGACGGCGGAGGTCGCCCGCCACTTCGACGTCGAGCCGCGGGTCGCCATGCTGTCCTTCTCGAATTTCGGAAGCACCCATCATCCGCTGGCGGACAAGGTCCGCCGAGCTACTGAGCTCGTGCGCGAGCGGGCTCCGGATCTCATCGTCGAGGGAGAAATGCAGGCCGATACGGCAGTCGTTGAGAGGATGCTCACCGAGACCTATCCGTTCAACCGCTTGAAGCAGCCCGCCAACGTGCTGATTTTCCCGAGCCTCGAAGCGGGAAACATCGCTTACAAGCTGATGCAGCGGCTGGGTAACGCGGAAGCCGTCGGACCCATCCTGATGGGCCTTCGAAAGCCCGTGCACGTCCTCCAGCGGGGGGCGGAGGTCGGCGAGATCATCGACATGGCGGCCATCGCCGCCGTCGAGGCTCAGTCCGGCTGAGGTAGAGGCGCTTTGCTCGTCGCGCCATCTCCCCCCCGTCGAAGTCGGCGGTAGAGGGGCGCGAGGCGCTCCGCCGGGACGCCGAGCGAATAGAGCAGGACGGCCGACCAGTTCAGCAGGGTGGTTCGCGCGGGCCCGAGGCGTTCCCAATGACGTGCGCTGGTCGTGACGGGCACCTTCAGGATGGACAGTCGCCCAATACGAAGGAGGCTTCGCACGAAGGCGATGTCCTCCATGAAGGGGATTTCGGGAAAGCCCCCGACTGACTCGAAGGCTGCCCGCCGTACGAAGAGCCCCTGGTCTCCGTAGGGAATCTTCAAGAATCGCGCACGCAAGTTCGAGACGAACGCGACGATCTTCAGTCCGACGCCCGCATCGCGAATCTGCATTCGAAACGAGCCGCCCACGACTCGAGGATCCGAGAGCGCCTCGCCCATGGCTTCGAGGGAGCTCGAATGCAGGGCACAGTCAGCGTGTAGGAACAGCAGGACGTCGCCCGCTGCCTCATGGGCGCCGAGGTTCATTTGCGACGCGCGTCCGCTCGCTCCAGTCACGACGCGGGCTCCGACCCGCTCGGCGATCTCGCGGGTCGCGTCGCGACTTCCGCCGTCGGAGACGATGACTTCCGAAGCTTCTGGAAGCGATGCGAGCGACGTCGCGAGGCTCGCGGCCTCCTCTAGCGTGGGAATGACGACGGAGAGCTTCATCGCTTCGAGTGGCTATTATCTGCCATTAGGCCGCATGTTACACTTGTGATCTCCATGACACATCGAGTGACTTTGATTTCAGGCGATGGCATCGGCCCTGAAATCATCAAGGCGGCGATCCGCGTGCTCGACGCCACCGGCGTGGGTTTCGAATGGGAAGAGCACGAGGCCGGCATCCGGGCCTACGAGAAATCCGGCAATCCACTGCCTTCCGAGCTCCTGGCGTCGATCCGGAAGAACAAGGTCGCGTTCAAGGGGCCGCTCACGACGCTCGTCGGCGAGGGCTTCCCGAGCGCCAACGTCGCCCTCCGCAAGGAGCTCGATCTATATACGAATTTGAGGCCGGTGCGCAGTGTGGCGGGGGTTACGTCACGCTATCAAGATATCGATCTCGTGATCGTGCGCGAGAACACCGAGGACCTCTACTCGGGCATTGAGCACATGATCATGCCCGGGGTCACCCAAGGGTTGAAGGTCATCACCTCCTACGCCTCGAACCGCATCGCGCGCTTCGCGTTCGACTATGCGAAACGGTGGGGCCGGAAGAAAGTCACCGCCGTGCACAAGGCGAATATCATGAAGTTGACCGACGGCCTCTTCCTGGAGAGCGCCCGCCTGGTTGCGGCGGATTTCCCTGACATCGTTTTCGACGACAAGATCGTCGACAACCTTGCCATGCAGCTCGTCTTGAACCCGAACCAGTTCGACGTGCTCCTGCTCTCGAACCTCTATGGTGACATCATTTCGGACCTCTGCGCGGGCCTCGTGGGCGGTCTCGGGCTCGTGCCGGCCGCGAATATCGGAGAGGACTTCGCCGTCTTCGAAGCCGTGCACGGCTCGGCGCCCGATATCGCAGGGAAGGGGATCGCGAACCCGACCGCCATTATTTTCTCTGGAGTGCTGATGCTCAGGCACCTGGGCGCGAACGAGGCGGCAGATGGCGTTTTGAAGGCGGTTTTTGAGGTCCTCAGCGAGGGAGACGTATCCGAACGCCCTACCTCGGGGGCCAGGCAGAAACGTTGGAATATACCGACGCGGTCGTTCAGCGGCTCCGTTCGGCTTGAACGCCTTTGATCTCTGGATTTTTCGGTTGATGCCCTCGGATCCCGCCGCTATAATATCGCGCTTGTATGGCTAAATACAGGCCCGCGGGCTTGAATTTACTGTATCTAAAAGACTTTTTGTCTCACTCTCGAAGGGGCCATGTTGCGGGCCCCGTTACCGGTGACAATAATAACGAGCGCTGAGGTGCACGTATGGAGTTCGTAGGCGTTTTGATGTTTCTCGCCGCCGGCGCCCTCGTCGTCGGTGCGGGACTCTTCGTGTCCAGTCTCGTCCGGCCGGAGAAGCTCACCTCTGAGAAGCTCATGCCTTACGAGTGCGGTGAGAATCCTGTTGGAACGCCGTGGGGTGTTCGATTCAACATCCGCTTCTACGTCTTCGCGCTCGTCTTCCTCATCTTCGACGTGGAAGCCGTGATGCTCGTGCCCTGGGCCGTGGTCTTCAAGGATCTCGGCATGACTGCCTACGTCGCCGGGATGATCTTCATCGGCATGCTCGTTTTGGGCCTGGCCGATGTCTGGCGCAAGGGCGATCTCGAGTGGGTTCGTGGCGAAGAGCGCGCTGAGCTGAAGAGCAAGAGTCCCGAAAGCGGCAGAGCCGCTTGACCAGAGCTGAATAACTCCAAGGGAGCGACATGGATCTCATTAAAGTCATCGGCAACCAACAATTCGTCCTCACGAAGGTCGACGCCGTCGTGAACTGGGGTCGTCAATCGGCCATCTGGCCGATGGTCTTCGGTCTCGCTTGCTGTGCGATCGAGATGATGGCGGCGGGCGCGAGCCGGTTCGACTGGGATCGATTCGGTCTCATTCCGCGCGCGACGCCCCGGCAGTCGGACTTGATGATCGTCGCGGGGACCGTCACCCACAAGATGGGAATCCGCATCAAACGGCTCTACGAGCAGATGTCAGAGCCCAAGTACGTAATCTCGATGGGGAGCTGCGCGAACAACGGCGGACCCTATTGGCAGTACGGCTACCACGTCGTCAAAGGGGTCGACGAGATCATCCCCGTCGACGTCTACGTGCCGGGTTGTCCTCCCCGTCCGGAGGCCCTCCTCTACGGGGTCATGGCGCTTCAAGACATTATTAGAGAGCGGTCTCTCATGGACGATCCCCGCGAGGGTCGAAAGCCCGTGGAGGTGTCCGCTTGAGCCTGGAAGCCGCCGCCGTCAAGCAGAAACTGGACGAGAGGTTTCCCGGGAAAATCTCGGACGCTCAGCTCGAGGTCGTCGACCCTTTTCTCGTCGTCGAGAAGGACGCCATCGTCGAGATGGCGACGTTTCTGCGCGACGAGCCGGAGCTCGCCTTCGATACCTTGCACTGCCACTCGGCCGTCGATTATCCCAAAGATGAGCGCATCGAGATCGTGCTCCACCTGTCGTCTCTGAAACACCGGCACTGGATCGTGCTCAAGGTGCACGTGCAAAGAAACGAACCGAAGATGCCGACCCTCGAGAACGTCTGGCCCACCGCGAACTGGCACGAGCGGGAGGCCTACGATCTTTTCGGAGTCGTCTTCGAGGGGCACAGCGATCCACGCCGCATCTTCCTGCCCGAGGACTGGGCCGGGCATCCCCTTCGCAAAGATTGGGAGTGGCCCGAGGAGTGGCACGGCATCGCCGTGAAGCCGGGTACCAAAATGAGCGATCGCGCGATGAGTGGCGAGGATATTGGCCTGGGGCCGTTCGACTAGGGCGCTAGCCCGAAGAGCCCGAAGAGCCGGAAGAGGAAAGCAGAGAGAGCCGTTACGTTATGAGCACTACGACGAGGCAGTACAAAGAGCTCGAGCCCGATGAGGCCTATGCTTTCAAGCCCGAGGATCTCGAAGATGACGAGATGATCCTCAACATGGGCCCGCAGCATCCCTCCACGCACGGGGTGCTCCGGATCGAGCTGAAGACGGATGGCGAGATCGTCAAGGACGCTCAACCCCATATCGGCTATCTCCACCGTAACTTCGAGAAGCATGCCGAGAACATCGACTACCAGGGAGTCATCCCTTTCACCGACCGCATGGACTACGTCGGCTCGATGGCGAACAGCTTGACTTATGCCATGGCCGTCGAAAAGCTCATGGCGATCGAGGTCAACGATCGCGTCAAGGCGATCCGGGTCCTGGTCTCGGAGCTGCAGCGGATTGCGAGCCACCTTCTCGCGCTCGGCACTTTCGGGATGGACATCGGCGCCTTCACGCCCTTTCTGCACTGCTTTCGGGAGCGGGAGAAGGTCCTGGACCTGTTCGAATGGCTCTGCGGCGCGAGGCTCCTCTACAACTTCAACTGGGTAGGTGGCGTCTCCCACGATCTGCCGGAGCAATGGACCGACAAGGTCAAACTCTTCTGCGACCAGCTCGAGCCCGTCATCGACGAGCTCGACAACCTGCTGAGCTACAACAAGATTTTCACGAAGCGGACCGGAGACGTGGGCGTCATCTCTCCGGATCGCGCCGTGGCCTATGCGCTCTCCGGTCCGAACCTCCGGGGCTCCGGGATCAAGTGGGACGTCCGCAAGGAAGATCCTTACTGCGGGTACGAGAACTACGACTTCGATATCCCCGTGGGGCAGGGACGCCATGGACCCATAGGCTCCTGCTGGGACCGTTACTACGTCAGAGTCGACGAGATGCGGCAGAGCATTCGCATCCTTCGCCAGGCGGTCGAGAAGCTCCCGGCCGAGGGCGACGTTCACGAGCACGTTCCCAAGCGTGTGAAGCCGGCGGCGGGCGAGGCTTACGGTCGAACCGAAACCCCTCGAGGCGAGCTCGGCTTCTACATCGTCAGCGACGGAGGACTTGTTCCCTATCGGGTGAAGGGTAGGTCCCCGTGCTTCGTCGCCATGTCGATCTTTCGTGAGATCGCGAAAGGGGAGATGATCGCGGACATGATTGCCATCATCGGGAGTTTGGACATCGTTCTCGGGGAGATCGATCGCTAATGGCCATGAAACGACCCGACCTCGAATCGAAGATCAGCAATCTGCTCTCGCCCCTCGTGGTGGCGGGAGCGGCGGGCTTTCTCGTCGTGCTCGCGATGCTGCCGCTGATCGGGCGGCTCATTCGTGAGCAGCTAGGCGCGACGTTCTCGCCCACGATGGCGGCGGTGGTCGCTGCGGCGATTGGCGTCGGAGCGACCGTTTTCGTCGTGGCTCAGCTTCCCATCTTTCTCATCTGGTTCGAGCGCAAAGTGGCCGCCCACACGCAGGACCGACTCGGTCCGATGCGGGTGGGCTGGCACGGCGTTCTTCAGAGTTTCGCGGACGGCATCAAGCTCGTCTTCAAAGAGGACATCATTCCGAAGGGCGCGGATCAATTCCTCTTCAAGCTCGCGCCCTTTCTCGTCGTGATGGGTGCCTTCTCCGCCTTCGCCGTCATTCCCTGGGGAGACGGGCTCGTCGTCTCCGACCTCAATATCGGG
Source organism: Candidatus Marinacidobacterales bacterium (assembly GCA_965247365.1). Taxonomy (GTDB): domain Bacteria; phylum Acidobacteriota; class Vicinamibacteria; order Marinacidobacterales; family SMYC01; genus CBDFHB01. The sequence continues at coordinate 3,427,671 of CBDFHB010000002.1, read as the reverse complement.
CTTCTCTATATCATCGCCATTTCCTCGTTCGGGGCCATCGGTCTGCTCATGGCCGGATGGGCTTCGAACAACAAGTACGCCCTCTACGGGGGCATGCGCTCGGCGGCCCAGATGGTGAGCTACGAGATCCCGACGGCCATCGTGATCCTCTCCGTGGTCGCCCAGGTCGGAAGCCTCAACCTCCAGGACGTCATCTCGGCACAGGCCGACGGCCTTTTGGGCGCGAATCGCTGGTTCATCACGCGTCTGTTCCCGCTCAATCTCGTGGGCTTCGTCTTGTTCTTCATCTGCGGTCTCGCCGAGACGAACCGCAGCCCCTTCGACATTCCCGAGGCGGAGTCGGAGCTCGTGGCGGGATTTCACACCGAGTACAGCGGTCTTCGCTTCGGCTTCTTCTTCCTCGCGGAGTACGGAGCGATGTTCCTCATCGCGGGTCTCACCGCCATTCTCTTTTTCGGCGGCTGGGTCGGCCCCTATTTCTCCGGGCCTCTCGTGTTTTTCATCAAGGCTCTGGTCCTCGTTTTCGTTCAAATGTGGCTCCGCTGGACGCTGCCGCGGCTGCGCGTCGACCAGCTCATGGCTCTCTGTTGGAAGTACCTCATCCCCATGGCCTTCGTTGTGCTGCTCCTGGTCGCGGGCATCACGGTCGCGCAAGGCTGAGAGGACTCTCGATGAAACAGTATTTCGTGGATCTCTTGGACGCGATAGTCAGTGTCAGCAAGGGCATGGCGGTCACGCTCCACCACATCTTCATGCCCAACATCACTCAGCAGTACCTGGCCGACGAAAAGCCGGAAGAGCGATGGAAGTCCGCGATCGTCCCCGAGGGGCTCTTGAGTGCTCGTTCGCGCATGCGCCTGCACGTCAAGATGGAGGACTGCATCGGCTGCAAACAGTGCGAGAAGGTCTGCCCTGTCGACTGCATCACGATCACGACGGAGAAGCGCGAGAAGGACGCCGCTCCGATCTTCGCGGCCAACGGTCAGGCGATCAAGCTGAAGGTTCCTCAGTTCGACATCGACATGTCGCTCTGCTGCTACTGTTCACTCTGCGTCTATCCTTGTCCGACCGAGTGCATCGTCATGACGCCGGAGTTCGAGTTCGCCGAGTCGCTGAAGGAGAACTTCCTCTATCGTTTCGCGAAGGACCTGCCCACGCCGCCCGCGCCCACCGATAAGGAAGCCGAGCCCGTGGCGTCCTAGGCAGGAGATCGAAAAGAGCTCATGGAAACTCTAGCCCCCAAAATCATCTTCTGGTTCTTCGCGGCGTTGATGGTTGGCTCCGCCTTTCTCGTCGTCCATGGCAGGAACCTCGTTCATTCCGCTTTCGCTCTTCTCGCGACCTTTTTCAGCGTCGCCGTCTTTTACGTCTATCTCGGGGCGGATTTTCTGGCCGGCGCGCAAGTCCTGATCTACGTGGGCGGCATTCTAATTTTGTTGCTCTTCGGCGTCATGTTGACCAACCGAATCTACGACCTCAACCTGCGTACGGAGACGTTCCAGGTCGTGCCCTCCGCTCTGGTCTCGCTCGGTGTTTTCGCCATGTTGGTCTATATCGCGCTCACGACGCCGTGGAAACAGGCCGTCCTCATCGAAGAGGGGCCGACCACGGCGAGGATCGGCAATATGTTGATGACGGAATACGTGCTGCCCTTCGAGATTGCTTCGGTACTTCTTCTCATCGCGCTGCTCGGCGCAGCCATGCTGGTTCGTCGGAGGTCAGACCTGTGATACCTCTCGAGCACTATCTCATCGTTGCCGCGGCCCTGTTCTCACTCGGGCTCTTCGGCCTGCTAACACGAAAGAACGCCATCAACGTCCTGATGTCCGTCGAGCTGATATTCAACTCGGCCAATATCAACCTTGTCGTCTTCTCGCGCTTCATCTCGGGAGACGCGACCGGTCAGCTCTTCGCTCTGTTCATCATCGCGATCGCGGCCTGCGAGGCGGCGGTGGCTCTCGCGATCGTCATGTCCCTCTACCGGATTCTGAAGAGCGTCAGCCTCGACGAGGCTTCGGTCTTGAAAGGATAAGCCGTGGATCGCCTCGACACTATCGCCAGCCTGCAATTCTTCGTGCCGGAGATCGTACTGGTCTTCTCGCTCATGGCTGTCCTCGTGTGCGATCTGGTCTCCAAGAACCGCTCACCGATCGAGCGGCGACTCGTCATCACCATCCCCTCGCTCATCGGTCTCGTCGTTGCGCTCTACTATGCGATCCAGCTCGCCGGCTCGCCCGCCGAGGCGGGACTTTTCAGCGGCATGGTCGCTCATGACGGCTTCGGTTCGCTCCTTCGCATCATCTTCATCGTGACTGCCATCATAGTCCTGCTCTTCACCATCCCGTCGAAAGAGCTCTCCCCGGTGCATCACGGAGAGCTGCTCGTTCTCCTGCTCGCGGTGACGGTCGCGCTCGTTTGGATGGCGAACTCCATCAACCTGCTCATGATCTACCTGACGCTCGAGACAGTGTCGATCGGCTCCTACGTCATGGTGGGCTACTTGAAGACGGACAGGCTTTCGAACGAGGCCTCGTTGAAGTACATCCTCTTCGGGGCGGTGTCGGCCGGAACGATGCTCTTCGGGATATCGCTTCTCTACGGGCTCACCGGAACGCTCGACCTCTACGCGATTCGGAGTGCGCTCGCGAGCCAGGAGATGCTCGAGTCGGCCGGGCCGGCATTGACGGTCGTGATTGTGATGGTCATGGCGGGGATCGGTTTCAAGACCGCGGCCGTCCCGTTCCACTTCTGGTGCCCCGACGTTTACACGGGCGCTCCCACTCCGGTGACCGCGTTTCTGTCCATCGGTCCCAAAGTGGCCGGTTTCGCCGTTCTCGTTCGGTTCTTCTACGGCGGGATGGCAGAGCGCGGCGCGGATGCCACGTGGACCGTCGTGGGGAGCGTCCACTGGCCGGCAATCCTGATCGGAGTCTCGATTGCAACCATGACCCTCGGCAATATCGCCGCGCTGCTCCAGTCGAACCTGAAACGGCTCCTGGCCTACTCGAGCATCGCGCACGCGGGCTACATCATGATGGGTGCGGTGGTGCTGTCGGACGACGGTATCCAGGCGATGCTCGCTTATATCGTCGTTTATCTCTTCATGAACCTCGGTGCGTTCCTCGTGGTCATCGCCGTGCACAATGGCATCGGAAGCTTCGAGATTCAAGACTACGCGGGTATCTGGCGCCGTTCGCCGATGCTGACCATTATCGCAGGGATTTTCCTCTTCTCGTTGATGGGCATTCCGCCCTTCGCCGGCTTTCTCGCGAAGTGGTACATATTCGCCGCCGTGATCAAAGCGGATCTCGCGTGGTTTGCCGTCGTTGGGGTTCTCAACAGCGCCATCGGGGCCTTCTACTACATCAAGGTTCTGAAAACGATGTTCATCGAGGGGGACGCCGCGCCGGAGCCTTCGTCGAAGCTCGCCATTCACCCGATCTACGCGGGTTTACTTTTTCTGCTTGTCGTGCCTAATATTATTGGCTTCCTTCTGTGGGGATACTTGGATAGAATTACCGAGTACTCGCAGAAGCTTCTCGAGGTTATGTGAGCGAGTCTCTAGTAGAGTTCAAGTTAAGGAGGAAATCGAGAAATGGCTTACATCATCGCCGAGCCCTGTGTCGGCACAAAAGATACCGCCTGCGTCGAGGTCTGTCCCGTGGATTGCATCCACCCTACGAAGGACTCGGATAAATTCGAGGCGGCCAAACAGCTCTTCATCGATCCCGAGACATGCATCGATTGCGGCGCCTGTGAGCCGGTTTGCCCGGTGACAGCTATCTTCCCGGAGGAAGAGCTTCCCGACAAGTGGAACGAGTACATCGAGATCAACGCTCAGTACTTCGCCTGAGCTCCGGCTAGTCTCTCTTTTCGGAACCGGGGCCTGGCGAGTAAGGTCGAGTGACGCCAGGCTCCTTCCCCTCCTAACGAAACCGTTTCTTCTCCTGTCTGCGGGCGCGTGCGTCTATAGGGTAAAATCCGCTCGAGCCAATGAAAAACGTCTGGTGTGCGGCAGGCCTGCTCTTTTTCCTCGCGTCCTGTGCCAAAGATCCGGTGACGGGCAAGCGCGAGCTCGTGCTCGTGAGCGAGGCAGAGGAGATCCAGATAGGGATCAAGGCCGCCCGAGAGACCGAGGCGAGCATGGGCGTCCATCCTGACGAGGAGCTCAACGCCTACGTCGAGCGATTGGGCCTCTCGATGGCGCAGGCCTCGGAGCGTCCCGACTTGCCGTGGCGGTTCCGGGTCATCGACTCGCCCGTCGTGAACGCCTTTGCGCTACCCGGAGGCCACGTCTACTTCACGCGAGGCATTCTCGCCTACCTCGGGAGTGAAGCTGCGCTGATGGGCGTGATGGGGCACGAAATCGGCCACGTCACCGCGCGACATCACGTGGAGCAGATGTCGAAGCAGCAGCTCGCAGGTCTCGGTGTCAATTTGGGCACGGTCTTCTTCCCTGAAGTCCGCCCCTACGGCGATCTGCTGGGGGGAAGCGTCTCTTTGCTCTTCTTGAAGTTCGGGCGGGACGCTGAGCGCGAGTCGGACCGCCTCGGCGTCGCCTATTCTCTCGCGCAAGGCTACGACCCGACGGACATGGCGCACTTTTTCGCCGTCTTGAAACGTCTCTCCGGACCCGAACGCAACCTTCCCTCGTGGGCCTCGACGCATCCGGATCCGGGCGAGCGCGAGCAGACGATCCTGGGCATGGTCACGGAGCAGGCCGGCGACACGAGAGCGCTCGAAAGGCGTCGGGACGCCTATCTTGGACAAATCGACGGCCTCGTTTTCGGCGAGAACCCGCGCGAGGGTTTCATGAATGGGAGTCGATTCGCACACCCCGAGCTCCGATTCCAACTGGAGTTCCCCGAAGGTTGGCGCGTCCAGAACACCCGGCGGGCGGTCTATTCCGCGCCCGCCGATGGCGGCGCGGCCATGCAGCTCACCTTGGCCACCGTTGCCGAGGGTACCGCTCCCGAGGTCTACGCGCGGGAGTTCTTTCGACGCCATGAGCTCGAATATGGGACCGGAGAGCGAATACGCGTGGGTCCCTTTTCGGCCTATCGGGCACCGTTTCGCACCATGACCCGGAGTGGTGAGCTCTATGGGGACGCTGGATTCATCGCCGATGGATCGCGGATGTACGAGCTCGTCGGTTTCACGCGGCAGAGCGTCTTTCGAAGATACTCTCCGGCCTTCCGGGACGTTATCGCGAGCTTCGATCGGCTACGGGACCGGCGACTCCTCGACATGCAGCCGCTTCGTGTGAGACTTCTCGAAGCGCCTCGCACGGCGTCCCTTCTAGCTCTCTTGACGGATACCGAAATCGATCCCGAGCTCCATGAGGATCTCGCGCTCATGAACGACGTCGATCTCGGCGAGACGGTTAGCTCAGGTACGCTCATGAAGGTCCTGAAGCGTGGCGAGCCTTGACAGGTCGCGGCATTCGAATCGGGACGATTTTCGGCATCCCGATCCGCATCGACTACTCGTGGCTCGTCATCGTGCTGCTCTTGACGGCGAGCCTCTCCGCGGGGTTCGGACAGAGCTTTCCCTATCTCAGTCTTCTCTCGCGCCTCGCTCTGGGCCTGACCGCGTCCATGCTCTTGTTCGGATCGGTGCTGGCGCACGAGCTCTCTCACGCCGTGGTAGCGCTGCGGCACGGTGTGGGGATTCGGGGCATCACGCTCTTCATTTTCGGAGGTGCCGCCGAGATGATGGACGAGCCGAACAACGCGACCGCCGAGCTTCGGATCGCGATTGCCGGACCGATCATGAGCCTGGCTCTCGCAGTCGCGGGTTGGGGCATCTATGCCGCCGCGCTCGGGCACGCCCCCCTGCCCCTCGTAGACATGGTCGGGATTCTGGCGCGCATGAACCTCGTGCTCGTCGCGTTCAACATCGTGCCGGGATTCCCTCTGGATGGCGGGAGAGTGTTGCGTGCCGCACTCTGGGGCCTGTGGGGCAGTCTGTCTCCCGCCACGCGCGTCGCGAGCGGCGTCGGATCGTTTTTTGGAACGATGGTCATCGTGATGGGCTTCCTGTGGATTTTCGCCTACGACAACTTCGTCGGGGGTCTCTGGTTCGTGCTCATCGGGTTCTTCTTGCGAAGCGCGGCGCGATCGAGCTACCAGCAGCTCCTGCTTCGACAGGCCGTCGAAGGGGTCAAAGCGAGAGACATCATGTCTCCTCAGCTCATCTGGGTCAGCCCGGACATGCCCGTCGTGGAGGCTGTGGACGAGGTCATGCTACCCAGGGGACTTTCCGAAGTGCCGGTGACGGACAACGGCCGACTGCTCGGCGAGCTTTCGCTCGCGCGGCTCCGCGCCATCGACCGAAGCGGCTGGGAAAAGCTCTACGTGGCCGACGTCATGAGCCGCGAGAGCCTGACCCAAAGCGTATCGCCCGAGGAGGACGCGCTGAAGGTCCTCATGCTTCTCGGCCAAACGGAACGGTTCCTGCCGGTCGTCGAGCAGGGAGAGCTCGTCGGCGTCGTCTCGCGAAAGGAAGCGCTTCGGCGGTTGCAGCTCCGACTCACGATCGGCCGTTGAGGGCGGTCCCATGCCGCTGAAGATCCTCTTCGTGACTCCGGAGGTGGCCCCCTTCGCCACGGTCGGCGGTCTCGCGGACGTGGCAGCGCTGATGTCATAATGAGAAAGTTTTCGCTCCCATGACACCTACTCGACTCATTCTCGTCGCCGTGCTCGCGGTCACTGGAGCGGGGCTCTCCGGTCTGCTGCTCCTCGAGCATCACGGAGTGCCCTTCGCCGGTGCGGCGGTGGACGGCATTTGCGGGACGGAGCCTGGAAGCGGCTGCGACGCTGTCGCGAAGAGTCGCTACTCGAGCGTCGGTGACGTCTCGCTCGCGGCCGCGGGGCTCTTCTTCTACGCATCGATGCTTGCCCTGCTCGCTCTGGCGCTCGTGACGTCCGAGACGGCGAGAAAGGCAGCCTCGAGCTGGCTCGTTCTGGCTTTCAGCACGGCCCTCGTCCTCGACTTCGTGCTGCTCGGAGTACAGGCCTTCGCCATCCGCTCCTACTGCACGCTCTGCATCGCCACGTACCTCTTGAATCTGGCTTCTTTCGGTCTTCTGTTTCCGGCTTTCTCCGAGGTATCGAATATGACCGTCAATCTGTTTCGTGGCGAAGGTCGACCGACCTTCGCCGTCTGGACCTGCGCGAGCCTGGTCTTGTTGATTTTCGTCGGCGCTGTCGAGCAAGGCCTTTCGGCCGCGAGCGAGGCACCGCAGGTAGACTTGTTGGGTGCGCCGGTCTCGATGAGTAGCGCGAGCGGGGATTCCAAGATCGGGCTCGACGAAGCGCTCGCGCGGATTCGAGAGCTCGAGGAAACGCTGGACGATCCCGCAAAGTACGAGCAATATCAGGCCGCGAAGACGCTCGCGCAGTTCGAGGAGGAGCCGGTCAACGAGCTCTCGCTCGAAGACGTCCCGTTCAAGGGACCAGAAGACGCGGCCATCAAAGTCGTGGAGTTCTCCGACTTTCTCTGCCCCTTCTGCCGCAACCTGGCCACCGCATTCTCCAACTACATGCAGAGCTCGGGAGGCCGCGTCGCCATCTACTTCAAGAACTACCCGCTCGACATAGACTGCAATCCGGGGCTTTCCAGAACGGTGCACGAGGGTGCCTGTGAGATCGCAAGGGGCGCCATCTGTGCGGAGGCCCAGGACAAGTTCTGGCCCTACCACGACATGATTTTTGCCGCGCCTCCGGAGAACGCGACCAACGACGACGTCCTGCGCATCGGACTTGCCGCCGGTCTCGACGAAACCGCCCTCAGAGGATGTCTGGCCGAGGACTCGACGCGCGACAAGTTGGCCGATCAGATCAACGAAGCCAAACGGCTCGAGGTCCGCGCGACCCCGACCGTCTTCGTGAACGGTAAGCGGCTCGAAAAGATCGGCGGTTTCATGCACGCCATCGAGTTCGAGATGAAGCGACTCGGCCTCGAGTAACACCTAGGCCTCTGCGCGATTGCCGAAGAACTCCTTCGTCAGCTTCGCCACCACGCCTCCCAGCGCGATGAGAGCGATGAGATTGGGGAAGGCCATGAAGCCGTTGAGAAGGGTTCCGATGTCCCACACGATCTGCACGGAGACGACGGCACCCACCATGATGAGGATCGTGTAGACGACGCGGTACGGGAGGATGCCCTTGCTCCCCAGCATGAACTCGATGCACTTCTCACCGTAGTAGTACCAGCCGATGAGCGTCGAGAATCCGAACAGAAATGAGCACAGAGCTACGACGATGGGGGCGAAGGCGAACGCGGTGCCGAGGCTCGCCGCTGTGAGGTCTCCGCTTGCCTCCTGGTAGGCGGCATTGCTCCACATGCCGGAGGAGAGAATGATGAAGGCAGTCATGCTGCAGACGACGATGGTGTCCACGAAGACCTCGAAGACCCCCACCACCCCCTGCTCGACGGGATGTTTCACCTTGGCGATGCCATGAGCGATCGGGGCACTTCCCAGCCCCGCTTCGTTCGACAAAACGCCTCGGCTGATTCCCGCCGCGATGGCCTGCCGCACGCCTGCGCCCACGAAGCCACCGACCGCCGCCGTCGGTGAGAAAGCGTTTCCGAAGATCAATCCGAGGACCTCGGGGATCTTCGTGAAATTCAATACGACGTAGGCCATGCCCATGACGAGATAGATGACGATCATCGTAGGCACCAGTCTTTCGGCGACGGCCGCGATCCGCTGGATACCCCCGAGCAGGACCAGACCCACCGCCACGGTGATCAGGGCTCCCGGAATCACTTCCTCGGGCCAGCCAAACGGGACCCACCCCACCATGGAAACACCGGACTGGTGAGCCGCCTCGACAAACGTACGGGCGATGGTGTTGGACTGGGCCATGTTCCCGGTCCCGAGAAGAGCAGTGGCCGCGCCGAAGATGCAGAACATGTAGGCTAGGGCCCAGGAGAGTCTGGTGTTCCCCATCCCGCGCGTGATGTAGTACATGGGCCCGCTCGCCAGCTCACCCGTTTTCGTCGTCACGCGGTAGTGCACGCCGAGCACCGCCTCGGAGTACTTCGTTGCCATGCCGACCGCGGCCGTAACCCACATCCAGAAAATCGCTCCCGGACCGCCGACCAGAATCGCCGTTGCCACGCCACCGATGTTGCCGTTTCCGACCGTCGAGGCCAGAGCGGTGGAGAGAGCCTGGAACGGTGTGATCGTTCCTTCTCCTTCGGTCTTCGACTTGGAGATTCCCTTCAACACCATTCGGAGTGCGGTGCCGAAGTGGCGGATCTGGACGAAGCCTGTCTGGTACGTCAGATAGAGTCCGGCGACGACGAGGAGAAGCGGAATGAAGTACCAGTTGTAGATCCAGTTGGACAGGTAATTGACTAACTCGGCGAATCCCATGAGTTGCTCCGAATGTTAAGTTGAACCATGTCTTGGGTTCTCAGCTAAGAAACGAGCTCAAAAAAGGCCAAAGGATGATGAGCAGGATGGCCGCGGGCGAAACGAAACGAATGAGAAATCCCCACAGCGCGGTGCTCGGAAACCACGCGTTCTCAGCCGTGAGCTCCGCGATGGACTTGTCGAGACCGAGCCGGTAGCCGACGAAAACCGCGATGAAAAAGCCGCCGATTGGCAGCGCGTAGTTGTTCCACACCAGCGCCATGAATCCGAGGAAGTTGCCTCCGATCGCCTGGGGCAGAGAGCTCAGCGAGGCGACGGCGCCGTTGCCCAAGGCGGAAGGAATGGAGAGTGCGAAGGTTCCGAGCGTCAGCAGGATGACCGCTTTCTTGCGAGGCCAGCCGTACTCGTCGATACAGTGCGAGACGGGCACTTCCAACAGAGAGATCGTCGAGGTGAGTGCGGCCATGGCCAGGAGGATGAAGAAAGCCGTTCCAAAGAGCCGCCCTCCAGGAAGCGTGGCGAACAGCTGTGGCAAGACCTGGAAGATGAGCCCCGGACCCGAAGCGCTCGGGTCGAAACCCTCGATCGAGAAGCCGGTCGGGAAGATGATAAATCCGGCGAGCAGCGCGATCACGGTATCGAGCAGAATGACCCACAGGGCCGAGACCCCGAGGTTGTCCTTGCGGTTCAGGTAGCTTCCGTAGGTAATGAGCGCGCCCATCCCGAGGCTCAATGAGAAAAAGGCCTGCCCCAGAGCGGCTGTGAGCACGTTGATGTTTGCGACCTTGCTGAAGTCGGGTTGCAGGTAGTAGATGAGACCTTCGGCGGCGCCGGGAAGCGTGATCGCGCGAACTGCAAGAATCAGAAGAAGCCCGAAGAGAATGGGCATGAGCGTCTTCGTGACCCGCTCGATCCCGGCGCGAACCCCGCCCAGGATGCAGGCCGCCGTCACGGCGAGAAAGCCGAAGGTCAAGGAAACGCTCAACGAGCCGTTCGCCGTAAAGCCTCCGAAGTAGGCGCCAATCTCTTGCGCGTCTTGGCCGACGTCGCCGAATCCCATGATCCAGATATAGGCGACTGTCCAGCCGGCGATGACGGAGTAGAACGAGAGAATGCCCACGCCCGCCATGACACCGAGTGCGCCGACCATCCACCAGCTCGACTTCGGGGCATAGGCCTTGAACGCCCCCACGGGTCCCTTTTGAGTGCCACGCCCCAGGATGAGCTCCGCGATGAAGATCGGCGCGCAGATCAGGAACACGCAGGCGAGGTAGAGGAGCACGAAGACCGCCCCTCCTCCCTGACCGACCTGCGTCGGGAATCCCCAGATGTTGCCGAGCCCTACGGCGGAGCCCGCCGCGGCCAGAATGAAACCGGCTCGCGAGCCCCACATGCCGCGTTCTGGTGCTGCCATGCGCTATGCCTCCGAGCTGGACCGCAAAGATGGGCGCGGCCTCGTTTGGAACATGTTCGAAGGATTTACTTTCCGATCGATGAGATCTGGCCTTTGATGGTGATGCGGAAGATGGCTAGAAAGATAGCTAAGCTGAATGTCTCCAACATGATGAGAGAGTCGAGCCGACGGACCCCTTCTGGGGAACCCGCAGATTCTATGCGGGCAAGCGCAGGAATTCAATGGGTTGGGCGACTCGAGCACGCCCATATTTAAGTCTTGGGCCCGAGAAGAGGATTGGATAGAATGCCCCTTTTGTGCCGACCATGAACGCTTCGAACACATGAGGGAGGTAGCGCGTGGATAGCGTTATCTATTGGACGCCGGCATTCGGCGTCGCGGCTCTTCTGTTTGCCTGGTACAAGGCTTCATTCGTCTCTCGGCAGGACGCGGGCACCGACCGCATGAAAGAGATCGCGGGCGACATCAAGGACGGCGCCATGGCTTTCCTAAGGCGCGAGTATTCGGTGCTCGCGGTCTTCGCCGTGGCCGTGGCGGTCCTGCTCGTGATCGCCAATGCCTCGCGAGGCACGGCGCTCATCGGGCTATCTTTCATCGTCGGTGCGGCGAGCTCGGCCTTGGCGGGATTTTTCGGCATGCGCGTCGCCACGAACGCCAACGTTCGCACGACCCACGCCGCGCGCGAGTCGCTCTCCGGTGCGCTCATTGTCGCGTTCTCCGGTGGCTCCGTGATGGGCATGTCCGTGGTGGGGCTCGCGCTGCTCGGCCTGTCGCTTCTCTACCTCCTTTATACGAACATGTACGGCAACGATCTGGACGTCTTGCAGAACCAGGTACTCCAGATCTTGTCGGGCTACAGCCTGGGAGCTTCTTCGATCGCGCTGTTTGCGCGCGTCGGTGGCGGAATCTATACGAAGTCCGCCGACGTCGGCGCCGATCTGGTGGGCAAGGTCGAGGCGGGCATTCCGGAGGACGATCCGAGAAACCCGGCGGTCATTGCGGACAACGTCGGCGACAACGTGGGTGACGTCTGCGGCATGGGTGCCGATCTCTTCGAGTCCTACGTGGGAGCCATCATCGGGGGTATGGTGCTCGCGCTCTCCTATGTGAGGGGTCTCGAGGCTTCGGGTACGAGCGTCGCCAATCCAACGAACTACGTCATCTTGCCGCTCGTTCTCGCGGGATTCGGGATCGTCGCATCCATCGTCGGAACTTTCGCGGTGCGCACGTCGGAGGGCGGTAACCCTCAGACCGCGCTCAACCTCGGAACGCTCGGCGCCGGCGTGCTCATGCTCGTGATCGCCATTCCCGTAACGCGCTCCCTCACTCCGGAAACGTGGGGAAGCCTCTATGGCTCGATGATCATCGGGCTCGCCGTCGGCATCGCTATCGGATTCATCACGGAGCACTACACGGCCGAATCGAAGGCTCCGACTCGGGAGGTCGCCTCGGCGTCTCAGACGGGCGCGGCCACCAACATCATCGCGGGGCTCGCGTTAGGCATGAAATCGACGGCATGGCCGCTCATCCTCATCGCGAGCGCCATCATCGCGACTTACCGGCTCGCCGGCCTCTACGGCGTCGCGCTTGCCGGACTCGGCATGCTCGGGACCGTGGGGATTCAGCTCGCCGTCGACGCCTACGGCCCCATCGCGGACAACGCGGGAGGGATAGCGGAGATGGCCGAGCTTCCCAAGGAAGTTCGCGAACGGACGGACAAGCTCGACGCCGTCGGCAATACGACCGCCGCGATCGGAAAGGGGTTTGCGATCGGCTCGGCTGCCCTCGCCGCCATGGCGCTCATGGCGGCGTTCCAGCAACAGGCTCAAGTCGACGCCGCCGTGTTGTCACTCGCCAATCCCGTCGTGCTCGCGGGACTCCTCGTCGGCGGCATGGTGCCTTTCCTCTTCTCCTCGATGACCATGAAAGCGGTGGGCGAAGCGGCCTTCGACATGATCGAGGAGGTACGTCGCCAGTTCAGGGAGATCGAAGGTCTCCTTGAAGGCAAGCCGGGCGTGAAGGCGGACCACGCACGCTGCGTCGACATCGCGACGGCGGCAGCCTTGAAACGCATGATCGTCCCGGGCCTCATGGCCGTCGTCGTGCCGGTCGCCGCGGGCTTCGCGAGCAAGAACTTCCTCGCGGGTCTTCTGGTCGGCGCGCTCGTGTCCGGGGTGCTTCTCGCCATCTTCATGGCGAACGCCGGTGGCGCGTGGGACAACGCGAAGAAGCACATCGAGGGCGGCGCCTTCGGTGGCAAGGGAAGCGATGCCCACAAGGCCGCGGTCGTGGGCGATACGGTGGGCGATCCTTTCAAAGATACGGCCGGTCCCGCCATCAACATCCTCATCAAGCTGATGTCGGTGGTCGCGCTCGTGATCGCGCCACTGATTCGCTAATCGAGATTCGTATCGTTCAGAATGGACGCGAGCTTCCCCGCGTCGATGCTGCCGCCGGTGAGCAGGCAGACGGTCTTGCCCCGCTCCGCGAGCGGCGTGGCGAGGGCGGCCGCCACCGAGAGCGCCCCCGCGCCCTCGACCACGAGGTTGTTGCGGAGCGCGAGCGTTTTGATCGTGGCTTTGACGTCGCGCTCCGAGACGAGTCGGCTCTCGGTCGTGAGCTCACGTAGAATCGGGAACATTTCCTCGGTCATGTAGGGGACGGCAACACCGTCGCAGATCGTCTCGCATCGGATCTCGACGGGTGAGCCCGCCTCGAGGCTCTCGTGGAGCGAGGGACAGCCCGCAGGCTCGACGGCAACCAGCCGCACCTTGGGCTCGAGGGCGCGGATCGCGGCACCGACCCCGGCGAGGAGCCCGCCGCCTCCTACGGGGACGAAGACGGTCTCGACGCCGGGGAGGTCCTCGAGAACCTCGAGGCCGAGACTGCCGTGTCCCCGCATGACGTTGGGATTGGTCCAGGGGTGGACGAAGGCAAAGGGCTCGTGTTCCCAACCCCGTTCCTTCAGATAGCGAAACACTTCCTCGACGGGCACGAGCACCGGCTCTCCACCGTAAGCCCGGACCGCGTCGATCTTCGTGCGCGGGGCCGTGTCCGGCATGAGGCTCCGGGACGGGATCCCGAAATGCCGCGCGCACCATGCGAGGGCCTGCGCGGTATTGCCCGCACTTACCGTGCTCACTCCACGGGATCGCTCCTCCTCGGAGAAAGCGGCGACGGCCGCGAACACCCCGCGCAGCTTGAAGGAGCCGATGGGCTGAACTGTCTCGACCTTGAGGTAGATCGCCTCCGCACCGAAGTGCTCGTGCAGCGGGACCAGGGGCGTGTGTCGGACGACGGACTTGATGCTCTCCCTTGCAGAGCGGATCTCGTCGATGAGGGCCACGGCCAAATTGTACCGCGTCAGCGCAGGTCGCGGCCGAAGGGTAGGAGCGCGAGCGGGATCAGTTTCAGATGCTGCAACGCGAAGGGAATGCCGATGATAGTGAGCGCGCAAACGAGTGCCGAGACGGCATGGGCGAGAGCGATCTCCCAGCCGAAGAGGAGAAGCCAGATCACGTTGAATATCAGACGCAAAGGGCTGTTGGCGTCGGGTAGTTCAACGATCTCTTTGCCGAAGGGCGCGAGAGTCGCGACGCCGATCTTGATCGTTTGGATTCCGAAGGGAATCCCGATGATGGTCAGGCAGATGAGAAGGCCCCCGAGGATATAGCCGAGTCCGGCGAGCAGACCCCCGAAGATGAGCCAGAGTATGTTGCCGAGTAAACTCATAAGCTAGTTTATATACGACCGAGCTGGCCTCGGGGTTCATTTTGGGCTAGCTTTCGACCGATGGAACTTTGGGAGCTCGTCGAGACGTCCCGCGCGATGGCGGAAACGACAGCGCGGCTCGCGAAGCGAGACCTGCTCGCGGCGATTTTACTCAGGGCTGAAGCGAGCGAAGTGCCTCTCGTCGTCGGCTACCTGTCTGGTAACGTGTCTAGACTCGGCCTCGGTTACGCGACCCTCGGGGCCATTCGCGTCGCGGCGGCCGCCGAGCCGAGGCTTCGGCTCATGGACGTAGACGCCGCCTTCGAGGAGATCGCGAACACGCGCGGCTCGGGCTCGAGCGGCCGTCGCGCCGCGATCGCGAAAGACCTCCTTCGGCGAGCCACGTCCGAGGAGCAGGCCTTCGTTCACCGATTATTGCTGGACGATTTGAGACAGGGCTCCTTGGAAGGCGTCATGGTGGACGCCGTCGCCCATGCGGCGGGGGTTCCCGCGGCGGAGGTGCGCCGAGCCCTGATGGTCAGGGGAGAACTGGCGGTCGTCGCGGGAATCGCTCTGAGCGAGGGAACGGACGGGCTCGCAAAGCTCGAGGTGGAGCTATTCCGGGCCGTGAGACCGATGCTGGCGCAGACGGCGAATGACGTCGCGGAAGCGCTCGCGACACTCGAGACCGCGGCGCTCGAGTTCAAGATCGACGGCGCCCGCGTTCAGGTTCACAAGTTTCAGGAGGAGATCCGCGTCTTCACGAGGAGCGCAAACGACGTCACCCATGCCTGCCCGGAGATCGTGGAGGCCGTGCGTCGTCTTCGTTGCGAGAGCGTCGTCCTGGATGGCGAGACGATTGCTCTCAAGAAGGACGGCAGGCCCTATCCTTTCCAGACGACGATGCGCCGTTTCGGCCGCAGGCTCGACATCGCGGCCTTGCGCCGCACGCTGCCCTTGAGCGTCTTCTTTTTCGACTGTCTGTTCCTGAACGGGAGCTCTCTCCTCGAGGCGAAGGCCTCGGAGCGGCTTCGCAGCTTGGGCGACCTGGTGCCCCGCAAGCTCCTCGTACCGCGAATCGTCACTTCGGAAGAATCTGAAGCGGCCCTCTTTCTCGAACGTGCGCTCGCCTCGGGCCACGAGGGCGTGATGGCCAAGTCTCTCGACGCGCCCTACCAGGCGGGCCAGCGTGGCAAGAGCTGGCTCAAGATCAAATCGACGATCACGCTGGATCTGGTCGTGCTCGCCGCGGAGTGGGGAAGTGGCCGAAGGCGGGGCTGGCTCAGCAATCTGCACCTCGGGGCGCGCGATCCGCAAGGGGGCGGCTTCGTCATGCTCGGCAAGACTTTCAAGGGCATGACCGACGAGATCCTCGAGTGGCAGACGAAGCGGCTTCAGAAGATCGAGACCTCACGGGACGAATCGACCGTCTACGTTCGGCCCGAGCTCGTCGTCGAGATCGCATTGAACGACCTCCAGAAGAGTCCGCGCTACCCGGGTGGCCTCGCGCTCCGCTTCGCGCGCTTGAAAGGCTATCGCGAGGACAAACGCTCTGACGAAGCAGATACCATAGAGACCGTACGCGAGATCTATCGAAGACAAACGGGGGAGTCCCCGGACGAAGGCGCACGACAGCTCAGCTTGCTGCCCGAGACCTAGTCCGCTAATCGTCGCTTCGAACTCGGCTGAATAAAAAGAAAAGTCTCAGCTGTATTGTTCGATTCTCCCAGTCTTCGTCGCTTGCAGCCGGTGCCACGCCGGAGTACCGTTCGCGAACAGTGGAAACTACCGTGCTTTCCATCCGCGCCCTCGGCTTCGCCATCGCTGGCATTCTGGCGACCCACGCGGCCGCGCAGCAGATCACGACCGGACAGCTCGTCGGCGCCGTCAGGGACGAATCCGGCGGCGCCATTGGAAGTGCCCTCGTCACGGTGAGCTCGCCCGCCCTTCAGGGCGGCCCCACCTCGGTTCGGGTCAGCGCGACCGGTATTTTCCGCCTCCTCTTCCTGCCACCAGGCGACTACCGCCTGGACGCTACCGCCCCTGGGTTTCAGGGTTACAGCGAAGAGAGGATTCGAGTTCAAGTCAACGGTACCGTCAGGCGCCTCTTGACGCTTCCGATCGCGTCGGTGACGGACGAAGTCACGGTCACGGGAAGAGGGTCGATCGTCGACCCGCACCGCGTCGGAACGACGGCGAACTACAACTCCGAGTACATCGAGAACTTGCCGCGTCCTCGTATCAGTGCAACGGACTTCTTGAAGATGGCGCCGGGGATCTCTCCGTGGCCAGCGGGGGCCGAGGTATATCAGCTCTCGAGCTTCGGCTCGGCAGTGAACGAGAATCTGTTTCTCGTCGATGGTGTGAACCGGACGGACGTGGCCTTCGGCGGCGGGCCACCGTCGCTCACGATGGATTCGCTTCAGGAGATCGAGATCGTCACCCGCGGTGTCTCGGCGGAGTTTGCTTACGTCCAGGGCGCCGTTTTCAACATCGTGACTAAACAGGGTAGCAACGCCTGGCGTTTCGATCTCTCTTACTACCACCAAAACGATGCGTTGACGGCGGAGTCCGACAAGACGCGATGCCGATGCCCGGAAGTCGAGTCCGGGTTCGTCAACAATGCCTACTATGACGCAACGGCGAACGTCGGCGGCCCCCTCATCCCGAACCAACTATGGCTTTTCGCGGCATACCAGTACCGCTATTACGACCGCACCCTGGCGGGGATGGATCCTCGATTCCCACTCGAGACACCCCAGCACCGCCTCTTCCAGAAACTGAACTGGCAGGCGACGCCGCGCCTCTCTCTGACACAAACGCTTAGCGTCGAATCGTCAGAGACGGGACAGCCTGAAGCGGGGGTGATGTTTCCCGCCGAAGCGCTCGTGGTCTTCGAGTCCGGGGAGCGGGCCCTCGCTCTGACGCGCCTCACCTACGTGCATAGCGACGACACGCTCTTCGATTTTCAGATCTCACGCTCGCTCGCGTGGGGCGAAGCCGTTCCCAGAAGCGGCCGATCCACACCGTATCGTTTCGACCGGGCGACCGACACGTGGGTCGAAGGCTCGTTGTTCTTCAACGACTGGGAATGGTATCGAGTTCCCGTGAACGGCAAGGTGACCCACTATGCCGAGGATTTCCTTAATGCCGACCACGAGTTCAGCGTCGGAATGCAGTTCACCCACGGCTCTGGCAAGGGGTTGGACGGCATCCCGGGAGGTGTAAGTTATGACGACTACGCTGGGATGCCCGATACAGCCTACTTCAACGACGCGAACGTGTATGGAGGGCAGGTCCGGAGTCTCGGCGTTTTCGCGGAGGACACGCTCCAAATAGGCGAGCGCGTCACCCTGAACCTTGGATTGCGATTCGACCGCAGTAAGGGAGTGAGCCAGGACGTCGCCGCGGTGGACAATCTGGGGAACCCTACCGGACAAACCGTGGCGGGCCTCGGCGACCTCTTCACCTGGAACACGTGGTCCCCTCGGCTGGGCGCCAATTACCGGCTCACCCGCGACGGAAAGACCGTCCTCCGGGGATCCTGGGGCCGCTTCTACCAGAGTGTTCTCGCCGGCCAGTTCGAGCAATTCCACCCCGGCTCGACACCGGTCACGCGCGCACGGTTCGACCCGCTCACGGGAGAGTATTCCGACCTGCTGTTCACGTTCGATCCTCTCGAAGATCAGGGTATCGATGATGCGATGCGTCCCCCGAGCACGGATCAGTTCTCCATCGGTATCGATCGAGAGCTCTGGGCGGACTCCGTCTTGAGCGTCAGCTATCTAAAGAAGAATGGCCGCAACTTCACCGGTTGGGTGGATGTCGGAGGCGCCTACGGTGTCGATTCGGAAACCCTCTCCGACGGAAGAGACATTACCGTCTTCCCTCTCGTTGGCCCGCCCTCCGATCGCTTCCTTCTTCTGACGAATCCCGACGGCTGGCACATGGGCTACGATGGCCTGCTGCTTGCATTCGACAAGTTGTGGTCTGCAGGGCGGCAGACGCACGTCTCTTACGGTCTCTCCCGAGCGGAGGGCCTCCAGGCTTCCAACATGGGAGGCCGCGGTGGCCCTCAGTTCAGCGTGCCTACCGGGCCTTTCTTCGAGGCGGGCGCGGATCCAAACGATCCCACCAACGCCGAGGGTCGTCTGGCGAACGATCGCACCCACATGTTCCGCGCCGTGGCGGTCGCCGAGATTCCCAAAATCGATGTCGTGCTCAGCGGCTACTTTCAGTTTCTAAGCGGGCGCCCCTGGGCCTCTGCGACCCGGGTTCGCCTCCCCCAGGGCACACGGTGGATACTCCTCGAGCCGCCGGGCGCCCAGCGGTTCCCCTCGTCCTCCCTACTCGATCTGCGATTCTCCAAGGTCTTCCGTTTCGGCAGGGATCAGAAGCTGGAGGTCCTCGTCGATGTCTTGAACGTCTTCAACGACAACGCGGTTCGGGCAGTTGCGAGCAACGATCCCTTCAACCCCAGATTCGGCCAGCCGCAACGCCTGGTCGAGCCCCGCCGCGCGATGCTCGGTCTCAAGCTCGCGTTCTAGCCGCGCTTCTTACCGTCGTTCTGCTTCTTCTGCTCCGCCGCGCCCGGTGGCTCTAGCTTCCGAGGCCAGCTCCGGCAGGAAGTTCTCCATGGCCCAGACTTCCCAGTGAGGCGCCCCGGCAGTGAAAGCGATACGTGTTCCCTCGGGATGGGTCCGCACCTCGCGAAGGGCGTGCATTTCGAGCCCCATCTTCTCTGGGTCTCCACCCAAAGGCGAAATCCTCCAGAGACCGTTTTCCTTGCCTTCCTTTTGTCGGGTGAACAACAACCAACGACCGTCGGGCGTCCAGTCCTGGACAAAGAGCCCCTCGGAGTCCGCGAGCAGAAGTGCGGTCGGCTCACCCCCGGACGTAGACATGAAGAACAAGGTATCGGCTCTTCTCGCGAAAGCAATCCACTCGCCGTCCGGCGACACGGCAATCGCTCCGAAGATGCCGGACCCGTACACCTTCCGACTTCTCCCCGAGACGAGATCGCGGACCATCAAATCGCCCGACCGAGTCGTGTGAAAGACTTTCGCGCCGTCGGGGGAGAGATCGAACGAGCCGAAGAAGTCGTCGTAGAAGAGCGTGCCGACCTTGCCGGTTTCCACGTCGATTCGAAAGAGACCCCTGCTTCCCTCCGCGTCCCAACCTCCGACGAAAAGGGAACGGTCGTCCGGTCCCCAATGCATGCGTCCCACGATTCGAAGCTCAGGGTGGAGCTCCCGCTCTTCGGCGGAATCCAAGGAACGGATTGTGATGAAGCGCTTCCGACGACCTGCCAAATAAGCGAGCTCACTGCCGTCTCTCGACCAGGCCGAGGAGTACGCGATGAGCCCTCGCCCCCCGCTAATCACTTCGCCACGTCCGGGGACCTCGACAGAGATCGGATCCATAGCGCCGACAAAAATGTCACTCGAACCCGCCTGCAGATAGTAGAGGTAGGTACCGTCCGAAAGTAGGCCTAGCGGCCAGAACTGCCCCATGTCCTTCCGAACCAACCGGGAGTGTCCTCGCGGCTCACCGTCTTCGACGTCCACCACCCAAACGCCATACGAGGAGCCACTCCGATCGCTTCGGAAGAAGATCTGGGATCCGGAACGCGACCAAAGGGGATATCCATCGTTCGATGAGCCCTCGACCAGAGGGATTTCCCGTTCGGTCTCGAGCTCCAACAATCGGATGTCGTGCTCCCCCGATGTCCCGGTTGTATACCCGAAGGCCAGGTAGCGGCCATCGGGCGAGAGGCTCATCCCGGAAAACGATCCGTTCTCGAGCTCCTCGAGAAGGCGTGAAGATCCGTCTTCTTCCGAAATCGAAACGAGGTACCTTTTCCCGCTCTCGAGCCGTAACGACGCCAGAATTTGCTCGCCGTCGGCCGACCAAGCCACAAAAGAAACTTCCCTAACCTCCTCGTCCCGATAGAGGATTCTCGGATTTGCCCCGTTGGCATCGACGACACGAAGGTCCACGTACCGCTCCGGCTCGTGGTGCCAGGCGTAAGCAACTTTCGTCCCGTCCGGGGACACCGCAGACCAAGAAGCCGTGTCAGCCGACTCCGAGAACTTGTTCGTGAGGCGAAGCGACTCGCCGGAAGCAAACTCGAAGAGGGCCACGTTGCCGCTCATATCCGAGTAGGAGAGGTATCTTCCGTCCGCCGACGGCCTCCCGATGAGTCGGTAACTCCCAGGATCGGGAACGCGCCGAAGGACAATCGAGCCGCCGTCGAGACCGGGAATCAACGAGCCTCTCTGCCAGCGGTAGGCGGCGGTGAGCCCGCCGAGAAGCATCGCGCCGAGGACTACCCAGAGCGCCGGCGCGCCGGCGCGCTGATTCCACCCGTTTCGCCTCGATGAGACCCGTTCTTCGATCTCCCGCTCGAGCCTGTCCCGTCGTGCTTCCCACCAGACGTCCAGCTCCGAGGTGTACGCGTAGACCGTGCCTCGCTTTCGGTGGTGATGTCGATAGACGGGCAGATCCTCGCGTTTTTCCCAGAGCTGAACGGTACGGACGGTTCGGCCGAGGTGGGTCGCGATCTCTTTCCAGGAGTCGAGCCGGTCGCCGTCTCCGGGCTCGTCGGATTCTCCCTGAGGTTGAACCATGTAGCTATCTCCCCGAAAGCGGGAGGTTGGCTCGATTCTAAATGGTTGGTGCTCTGTGTTCCAGGGGCGGTGACGGATTGGACAGCGAAATCATGCGAAAACGGAGCCTTTTCGTCTACTTTCGCTTGTTCTTCACCGTCGAATCCCGCATGGTTCGCATCAGCAAGGAGGTCTTGAATGACAGCAAAATCGATACAACCGCTTTTCCTTCGCATCCTCGGAACCGCGATGATTACGCTACTTGCTCTAGGAAGCAGCGCCGCAAAACCGGGCGGAGGTCCCCAAAAGTGCTTCCGAAAAGATCTACTTTCGAAGATCATTCCGGTGAAGATTACTTTCGAAGATTTCGCGGGAGCCGGAATCTTAGGCGACGGGGGATCTTATGCCGACGACGTCCAGGCACAGTTGAATTGCAACGGGAACATCAACATGGCGAGCATCGTCGATTTCGTCGACACCGGAAGGTTCCTCACTTTCGATTTCACTAAGGAATTTTTGCCGACCGATGGCACGCGCTGTGGTACCACGGGTAACGAGGAATGCAAAGCGACCTTTACGCCCCCGCCCCCACCCGAACCCCCAGTCGGCACTTACATCCTGTTCGATGTTCCTTTCGGTTGGTTCAATGCCAAAGTCGTTGATGGCAGTGGCAACCTCGTCGCGGGTGGAGCCATCTGTATGACCCCAGGGACGACATCACTGGCGAAGTTCAAAGTCATTCTGGACGGCGGCTTTTCGGTTGCGTTCAACCCCTTCCAGGACACGCCTGGTTATCGACACACCAACGTCATCTCCGTCACGCGCCGCGTTGACGATCCGGTTACCCCAGAGAACGAGAACAACAGCTGGATCCTGGAAGCACCGACACCGCCGAACGGCGAGCTTCCCAACGTCACAGACGCGGACGTCGAGGTGGGCCCAATCGGAAACCTCAGAGCGAAAGCAGTCAAGAAAGCCGGTCCGACCAACGAGGGCAACTACCATCTCGCTTTTCGCGCCACCGTCACGTGCGCGGAGGGCGCAGATTGTGGCCGCCCTACGAACTGTCCGCAGTGACTGAACGGCACTAGGACGCCGAGCTCACCTTTCGCGAGCACAGCTTGGACTTGAGGTCTCAATACATATCTAGTTGCTTCTCCGCATCGACCAGTGCTCTTCGGGGCTCTCTAGCTGTGCTCCGTTTCCTAGCTGCAGCGTTTCCACGATGCGCGTCCAGGCGGGCACGACCCAATGCGCGTCCTCGGCCCAGTAGTAGAACGTCATCAAGACTTGAAATACGTCGTTCGAGCCGAGCAGCCATCGCCCTCGCGCCTCTTTCGGCTCGCCGCTTCGCTTGTCAATGGAGGGATAGCTCGCCTCCGCCCAACCGAGGGTTCGGTTGGATTCGGAGCGCTCTTGGATATCGGGGTACGAGCCCGTTTCGGGGATTTGTTCCAGGAGACGGCGTAATAGCTCGACCACGGGTACTTCGGCGGCCTCCGCCGGCACCTTCATATAGGACACTTCGATCCGGCAGGACTCCGTCGGGTCGGTGAGCACGAGATAGCCCTGGGGCGCGGGGCGCACGAGCCAGTCGCCCGGGTAGAGGAACTCGACGTTGCCGCGATCGAGAACGATGACTTTTTCTCCCATTGAGGCACCAATCTAGTGTTTCGTCTCGGAAGTGATGTTAGCATCGAGAGCGTCGAGGCGCCCGGATCGCAAGGCGCGTCGAGGGCGAAATACCGGGCGTATTCAACCGAGGCGCAACGCAGCGAGGCGGGATGCATCGGCGCTCGAATGCAACATGACTTCCGGGACGGGACACTAGCACGAGCCGTGCTCGAGGACGACGTAGCGGTTCAGACCGTCGTCGCCATCGAAGACGAAAACCGTCTCGAGCGGGAGCGTCTCGACGAGTGAGGAGAGCTCTTCCTCGTTCATCGCATGGCAGTAGCGGTAGGTGGGCGGCTCGCCGCCCCACGTCATGATGTGGTCGCCGGGCTCGAGCTCGGTCGTATCGAGGCTGAGGCCCGTCGCTTCGAGAAAGTCCGGCCACGCGACGAGCTTTCTTCGAAATCGCTCGACCTCGTCGAACTTCCAGATGGCGAAGGCGACGAGGCCCTTCGGGGCGAGCCGCTCGCGGAGCGCCGCGAGGAGCGCCTGCCGCCTCTCACGTCCCGGCACGTGGTGCATCACCCCGAACAAGACGATGAGGTCGAAGGCTTTGTCCTCGATTTCGGGAGACAGCGGGTTCTGCGCCATGACGAAATCGTGCTCGAGGAAGCGGCGTGTCTCGCTCTCTCCGACTCGGCGTCTGGCCTCTGCGAGGGCAAGCGGGCTCTGGTCGAGGCCAACGTAGCGCTCCGCCCGGGCTCCCAGAAACCTGGCGAAACGGCCGTTCCCGCAGCCGACGTCGAGCACCGTCGGCGCCACGGGCAGACGAGCGAAGCATCGTTCCTCGAGCTCCTCCCACCCCCGCCAGGGCCGCTCCCGCGTTGCGCTGAACTCGCTCGCCCGCTCCCGATAGAACTGGCGATTGATGCCGTTGAGAACGACCTGGGTGTCCCAATTCATAGGCAAGCCATTCGCATTCTATTAGGGTCAGTCTTTAATATGTGGACTCATTCGTTACAAAAAGTAACAAATGAGTTCAAGAGTTAAAGACTGACCCTGATGAAGTACGAATTCTACCCGGAGGAGCACGAGAGGGAGCTCCTCGCGATCATCGAGGCGGTGGAGTCGCTCGAGACGGTGCGTAGCCGGGATTTGGACCGGCTGCTCAGGCGCTACCCGAAGAACGGCCGTGGGATGTTCTCGAAGAGCGAGCTGATCGCGGGCTATCGCCACCTCGCCGAACGCGAGGGGTGGGCCGGGACCCGGCATCGGTTCATCGAGCGCGTCCGCATGAAGCCGATACGAACGCTCAGCGGCGTCACTCCGGTCACCATCCTGACCAAGCCGTTTCCCTGCCCCGGCAAGTGCGTCTTCTGTCCGAGCGACGTCCGCATGCCGAAGAGCTATCTTTCCAACGAGCCGGGCGCGCAGCGAGCGGGCAGGCACCAGTTCGACCCCTACGAGCAAACCTACGTGCGTCTCGAAGCACTTCGTGGGATAGGACACCCCTACGACAAGGTCGAGCTCATCGTGCTCGGCGGTACGTGGTCGTTCTATCCCGAAGCCTACCAGCGATGGTTCGTAAAAAGGTCCTTCGAGGCCCTGAACGACTTTCCCCGGGGACGCAGGCACGCGGAAGCGGGCTCGATCGACTTCGAGCGCGTCACCGAGGAGGTCGATGGCCGTCGCGGCGGCAATCCCTACAACCGAATCGTGACGGAGTCGTTCCCACCGGAGGAGTGGAGCGCCAGTTGGGAGGAGCTTGCGGAGTCGCAGCGAGTCAACGAGACCGCTGAGGCGCGCTCGGTCGGTTTGTCACTCGAGACGCGGCCCGACTACGTCACGGAGGAAGAAGTCGTCCGGCTCCGGCGCCTCGGTGCCACGAAGATCCAGATCGGCTATCAGAGCCTCGACGACGACGTCCTCACGCTGAACCAGCGCGGCCACGACGTCGCCGCGTCGCGACAGGCCACCAAGCTCCTGCGACAGGCGGGCTTCAAAATCCAGGCTCACTGGATGGCGAACCTCTACGGCTCCACTCCGTCGAAAGACGTCGCCGACTTCGAGCGCCTCTTCTCGGACCCCGATTTTCGTCCCGACGAGCTCAAGCTCTATCCCTGCTCCCTGATCGAGAGTGCCGAGCTCATGGTGCATTACGAAGCGGGTCGGTTTCGCCCCTACGGCGAGGACGAGGTTCTCGAGATCCTCGTAGACTGCATGACAAAGACCCCTGCTTACTGTCGGCTCACGCGCGTCATTCGAGACATCCCCGGCGACGACATTCTTGCGGGGAGCCGAGTCACGAACTTTCGGGCCGTCGCCGAAAAGGAGATCAAAGAGCGCGGTCTTGCTGTTCGCGACATCCGAGCCCGGGAGATCCGAGGACAGGCGGTGCCACCCGACGCCCTGCGCCTCGATACGATTCGCTACGAGACCTCCGTTGGCGACGAGGTCTTTCTCCAGTTCGTCACCCAAGACGATCGCATCGTGGGATTCTTGCGTCTGTGCCTGCCCCGCGCGCCTTCGTTCGTTTCCGAGTTGTCCTCGAGCGCCATCGTTCGAGAACTCCACGTCTACGGCACAGCCGTGAGTATCGGTGAGCGCGACGAAGCGGGAGCGCAGCACCTCGGCCTAGGCCGGCGTCTGCTAGACGAGGCTGCGCGTTTCGCGAAAGCCGCCGGCTTCGAGAACCTCGCCGTCATCTCCTCCGTCGGCACCCGAGAGTACTACCGCCGCCAGCGTTTTTCCGACGGAGTCCTCTATCAGCATCGGCCCTTGTCGTGAGCTCGAAGGAAGCCCCCGCACGCCTAGGATCGGAAGCCGAGAGCTCTTTCCGGATCTCGAGGCGCGAGCCTACGTGAACCACGCTTCATCGCGAGGAAGGGGCTCGAGGTGGCTATGCTGCCTGCCTACGAGTATCTCGAGGACGATCCTTCGGCGCTCGAACGTCTCGCGCGAGGGCTCGAGCGCGGCGTGCGACTCGTGGCCCTGAGCGAGGTCGAGTTCCAGACCGGCTACCGCATGCCGGTCGCGGAGATCGCGCGCCGGTGCCACGGTGCCGGCGCCGAAGTTTTCGACGACGCGATCCAGGTCTGCGACATCGTTCCCATCGACGTCGTTTCGGATGACGTCGACTATCTCGTATCGGGAGCGCACAAGTGGCTGATGGCCGGCGACGGGATCGCTTTCGTCTACGCCAAGCCCGAGCGGGCGGCCGCGCGCTGACGCCCCGCGTCGCGGGCTGGCTCAGCCACGAGGATCCCGGCGCCTTTCTCTTGAAGGGAAGCGGTCATCTTCGCTACGAGCGGCCGATTCGTTCGAGCATCGATTTCCTCGAGTCGGGGAGCTCGAGCACCCTGAGCATGGCCGCACTCGATGCCTCGCTGGACACTTTGCTCGCGCTCACACCAGAAGCCATCCTGGCCCACGTGGCGCGCTACCACGATGCGCTCGAGCCGAAGCTCGGGGAGCTCGGATTTCGCTCGCTCGAACTCCCGAGCGAGCGAGGCGATCGGGAACATTGAGCCTTGCGCCGCCCGAAGGCGTCGCGCTCCCAGAGCTCTTGCGCGCTCTCGCCGCGCGCGGTGTCGCCTGCGCCATTCCGGACGGCTGCCTCAGGATCTCGCCGCATTGGCCGAACTCCCTCGACGAGGTCGAGGTGGTGGCAGAGATCGCAACCGAAGCCGGATGTAGCCGGGTCGATGCGTAAACGACCTCCGCCCGCCAGGAGTCACAATCCGCAGCCGCGGACCAACTGGGTCCGGACCCAGTACGGGGGACCCAATGTTGATGCGCCAGCGATCCTGTAATACAATGTCTTACGGGAGTGACATGTGAGTTCAACCATTACGATTCGCCTGCCGGACGACCTGCGGTCTGAACTCGAAGCGATCAGCAAAGCCGAGAACAAACCGTTGAGCGATGTCGTCCGAGAGTCCCTCCGTCGTTACGTGGCCATTCAGCACTTTCGACGTCTCCGAAGGAAAGTCTTGCCTTTCGCCGAGTCGCAGGGTCTGCTCACGGATGAGAACATCTTTGACACCATCTCATGAAGGTGGTCCTGGATACCAATGTCCTCATCGCCGCGTTCGCAGCACGAGGGCTTTGTGAGGCGGTCGTTGAACTCTGCCTCCAGAATCACGAGATCATTGTCAGCGCCCCTCTGCTTCTCGAAGTCGAAGAGAAGCTGAAGTCAAAGCTCGGACTACCCGAAGGCATCGCAGCCGATATCATCGAGTTTCTACGAAGCCAGGCGATGGTCGTCGAACCGAACGCAGTGAGCGCCGACGCGTGCCGAGACCCGAACGATCTGATGGTGCTGGGAACCGCTGAGGCTGCGACCTGCATCGTGACCGGCGATGAAGACTTGCTGACTCTCGAAACCTTTGGGGACATTCTCATCCTGACGCCCAGGAAGTTCTGGGAAAGTGAGTCCAGTGGAGGACGTAGGGAAATCTGAGCTCGGCAAAAACCCGGTGAAGCGTCAAGACAACTGATATTCTTTGGTCATGCCCCTCCAACCCGGCACCCGCCTTGGCAACTACGAGGTGCTCTCCGAGTTGGGCTCGGGTGGCATGGGCGAGGTGTACAGGGCCAAGGATCTCAAGCTGGGTCGAGTCGTCGCGGTCAAAGTCCTGCCGGGAAAGCTGGCTGCTGACTCAGGCTGGAACGCTTCAAGCGCGAAGCCCGAACGGCCTCTGCCCTCGACCATCCGAACATCGTCACCATCCATGACATTGCAGAACAAGACGGTGTGCACTTCATCGTCATGCAGTACGTCTCCGGCAAGACGCTCCGGGAGTTCATCGGTCGCCTGAAGCTCAAGGAGGCCGTCGGTTACGCGATGCAAATCGCGGACGGCCTGGCGGGGGCCCATGCCCACGGCATCGTGCATCGGGATCTGAAGCCGGAGAACGCAATCGTTCGTGACAACGGCGCGGTGACGATCCTCGACTTTGGATTGGCGAAGCTGACCGAGCGGGAGGGACCGGAGGAAGCGCAGACGCTGGGCAAAGAGGAGCGTTTGACCCGGGAGGGTCACGTGGTTGGTACGGCGGCCTACATGTCTCCGGAACAGGCTGAGGGAAAGACGGTCGATGCACGGAGCGACATTTTTTCTTTTGGGTCGGTGCTGTACGAGATGGTGACGGGCCAGTGCTCTTTTCCCGGGAAGAATGTGTCTTCGATTCTTGCAGCCATCTTGCGTGACGAGCCGAAACCATCGGGAGAGCTGGTGCCATCGATGCCGTCGGAGCTGGAGAGGCTGATCTGGCGTGCGCTGCGGAAAGAGCGTGAGCGACGTTGGCAATCGATGGCGGATGTGCGGGTGACGCTTTCCGAGGTGAAGGAGGAGCTGGACTCGGTAGTGAGGATGTCGGGTGTCCGCGTACCGGCTGCGGTTCCGCCGAGACGACGGTGGCCGCTGTGGGTTGGCGGTGCTGTCATCACCGCCTTGGTAGTCGCGGTGGGACTTTGGGTCTACGTCACTCGTGAGGCGCCCGGGCCGCCACCGAAAACCACCCCTCTGACGAGCTATCCGGGCGGAGAGTGGGAGCCCGCCTTGTCACCGGACGGCAGCTTGGTTGCCTTTACGCGAATCGGAGAGGCTGGTACGCGGGATCTCAATGTCAAGCAAATCGATGGCGGAGAGCCCCTCACCACCAGCCCCGGCTTGGGCGATGCATGGTCGCCGGCGTGGTCGCCCGATGGCCAGCGTATCGCGTTCCTTCGGACCGTCGATGCGGACGAAGACGCTCCCGCAGACGGCATCTTCACCATGCCGACCTTGGGTGGTCCGGCGCGCAGGTATGGAGTTTTCCGAAGTCGAAGCGGACTCTCCTAGTCTCCCGACGGTGAGAGCCTTGCCCTGTCGCATAGGGAAACACCGGAAGCTCCAACCAGTATTTACCTGCTCTCGCTCGAGACTGCTAAGGAGCAAAAATTAACCACACCACCTCTCCGGGATGCCGCCGGCGACACGACGCCGCGATTCTCGCCCGACGGCGCGACCGTGGCCTTTAGTCGCGGGGCGGCTGGGAATGACATTTACCTCGTACCGGTCGAGGGCGGGGACGAACAGCGTCTGACGTTCGGCAACTCTTTAATCGCGGGGTTGGACTGGACCCAAAACGGAGCGAGCATCGTGTTCTCGTCGGCTCGTCCGGGTCGAGTGGGACCGCGGAGCCTATGGCAAGTCTCGACCTCCGGAGGGGAGCCGGAGCCTTTGGAGGTCGGGGAGCAAGGAAGACACCCCTCCGTTTCCCGGCAAGGCCGAAGTCTCGCGTACGAGAGATACGATGAGAACGTAAACATCTGGCGTGCGGCCGTACCGTCGGCGGGCCAAGGAACCAAAACACCAGAACGCTTCATCGCATCGACCGGCTGGAACTACGTGCCTCGGTATTCTCCGGATGGAACAAGAATTCTGTTCAGTTCCAATCGTTCGGGAAATTTTGAGATCTGGGTTTGTGACAGTGATGGCACGAACCCGAGACAGCTAACCTTTGTCGAGCATCCGAGGACGTTCGACGGAAGCTGGTCGCCGGATGGAACGCAGATTGCTTTTTGGTCCAAGAAGGACGCCAGCGCGGATGTCTATGTCGTAAGCGCGACGGCGGGAAGCATTACGAGTCGGCTGACGACGGAGACGTGGAACGACTTCTATCCGACCTGGTCGAGAGACGGTGGCTCCATTTACTCTCACTCCGACCGGTCTGGACGACATGAGCTATGGAGGATGCCCATCGAGGGTGGAGAGGGTGAAGAAGCGGTCCAAGTCACGGTGAACGGAGGTACGCAGTCTTTCGAATCCGCCGACGCCACTTACCTCTACTTCGCCAAGCAGTTCGTCGATGGAGGTCCTCCCGGCATCTGGCGCATGTCCATGAATGGTGGAGAGGAGGATTTGGTTCTCAAGAATGTTTGCGTGGGTGACTGGGCCCCACCGACGAGGGCATTTACTTCGTCAATCGCGAGGCGGAGCCGGGGCCGACGATCGAGCTTTTCGACTTTGCCACCGGCGACGTGAGCCCTGTCGTCGTGCTCGAACATCCGCCTGACAGCCATTGGCTTTCGGTGTCCCCCGACGAGCAGTGGATTCTTTACGTGCGGGACGAGAGCGAATCCGACATCATGCTCGTCGAGAATTTCCGATGAAGCGTAGGACGTGAGAATGTCTCTACCATCGACATCTCGCGCCAACCAACGATAAGCCGAGAGCCGGACGCGGCGAGACTCAAAAGAAAACTTGGGCCTCACCTCTCTCTTCGACGAGCTTGTCGACGTGGGAAAGGAGGAAGTCCCGGCGCTCCAGGATCGCCTTGATGCGCCCTCCCCTGAGGACTCCCTTGAAGCTCGCGTCCAGCGTCTCGCGATCGAGGGTCCTGAGCTTCTCCACGAGTGCGCGATCGTACTGATTGGGCAGCTTCTTCTTGTTCTTGAGTAACTTCTTGCTCGAGATGAACGCCCGGGAGTGGTCGATGAGAATGATGTGCGCATCGGCATCCACGAGGAAATTCTGTGCGTTGCGATCGCCGTTGTTGATGAGGATGTCGAACATCTTCATACGCGAAAGCTGATGGCTCCAACTCGACGTCTGCGGCGTGTTAGCCATAACGTCCCGATAGAGCTCGCAGTTGTGAACCCAGAATTGAAGAGAGCCCGTGTTCTTTTTGACCGACCTCTTGACGGTAGGCGGAACCATACCGAGCCCGAGAAGCTTGTCCATCTCGTAGGCGGCGACCTCGGCCTGATAGCTCTCCCAGAAGCCGTGCTGCTTGCCAAATTTGATCGGCTTGAAGGCAGCCTCGAAGGTCACGTCTCCGTGCTTGAGCTTGACCCTCCTGGGGTTCGTGACGCCCATCGGGATATCCTCCACCGAGCGCACTTCGGCATTGTTCAAGAGCTCTTCGATCTCCGCCGCGCTCCCATGCCATTGTCCGAGCGCGCAGGAGTCGTCGACTTCCTGGGCCGCAACTGCCGTCGCGGCAACCAGCGCGAACAGAATCGAGCCATGCCTCTTCATCGTCTCTACCCTCCTATTGCTTGATCCAATAGGCGCAGTTCGGTTGAGGAATGGCTCACGAGTCGGAATATAATGCACGGATGGCGGCGACGTCTCCGGGCGATGTGACGAGGCTCCTCAAGCTGTGGAGCGATGGGGACCCGAGCGCCCTCGACGAGCTGTTACCGATCGTTCACCAAGAGCTTCGGCGTCTCGCGCAGAGCTGCTTTCGGAACGAGCGCTCGGACCACACCCTGCAGGCCACGGCCCTCGTCAACGAGGCGTTTTTGCGCCTCGTCGAGGGCGGCGCCGTCGAGAACCGGGCCCATTTTTTCGCCGTATCCGCTCGCGCGATGCGTCAGATCCTCATCGATCACGCGCGGAAGAAACGCGCCGCGAAGAGAGGCGGTGGCGATATTGAGGTCCAGTTCGACGAGGCCAAGGGGTCACCCGGCCCCGATCCCGTGGACGTGCTCGAGCTCGACATCACGCTGAAGCGTCTCGCGGAGATTGATCCGCGCCAAGCCGAAGTCGTCGAGGTACGGTATTTTACCGGCCTGAGTCTCGAGGAGACCGCCAAGGTGCTCGGGACGTCGACGGCCACCGTTAAGCGCGACTGGAACCTCGCCAAAGCGTGGCTCAGGCGCGAGCTTTTACGTGATTTTCGATGAGCCATTCCGCGCCTGAATTCCGCCTGATTGGGTAGGGCCGGCGAAAGGCCGAGCGAGTGAGCGAGGAGCGAAACCAGCATCAAGCACTCGAGTGGTACCCGTTCTCTCGCGGCCTCCGGGCAGAGGAGGGACGAAATCATGCGATCCAGGAGCCTTTATCTCAGGTCCTTTCTGTGGGTTGTCATCCTTGGGGCTCTCGAGCCGGCAATCGTGCTCTCGAGCTCCGCGAAGATCTGGGTGGGCCGCGCGGGGGAGTTCGAGAAATTCCTGAGCACCGCAGCCATCGTCGGCGTCGAGGATCTGGGACGCGGTGTCAACCATCCGAGGAGAGTAACGCTTCGGCAGGGCGAAGTGATCCGGCGCGCCGTGTGGAAGCCCATCCAGCGCGGTTCGAAGGCGTGGGCGTGGGAGAGCTATCAGGCCGAGGTCGCCGCCTGGGAGATAGATCAAATGCTCGGGCTCGACATGGTGCCGCCCACCGTGTTGCGGGAGATCGACGGCGAGGAGGGCTCCCTGCAGCTCTGGGTGGATGGCTTTCGTCTCTTCAGCGAGGTCGACCAAGCGCCCCCGAACACAGACCACTGGAATCGACAACTCGCGCTCATCACCTGTTTCGACAATCTCATCAGCAACTGGGATCGAAAGCCCAAGGACATCCTGGTCGACGAGAATTGGAACATCGTTCTCATCGACCATTCACAAGCTTTCCTGAGCGGTTACTATCTGCACCAGAATCGCGAAAAGCGACCGCAGGCGTTCGGTCGACATTTCGTGAAGGAACTGAAGCAGCTGAAGCTGGAATTCCTGAGGTTTCACTTTGGCCGGCTGCTTCTCACGCCGCAGATCGATGCCATCATCATGCGCCGCAGGGCGCTGCTCGCGCATCTCAACGAGCTCATCGAGAAAAATGGCGAGACGGCGGTCTTGTTCGAGTCCGCGTCACCCACACCGTAGACACTGAACCGTGTTCTTTCGACGATTTTCGCGTGATTTTCGATGAGCCAATCGGCGCCTGAATTCCGCCTGATGGGCAGGGAGGCACATGTGCGCCGGGAGCGTTGGGAGCACATCAAGGAAATCTTCGACCAGGCCCTCGCCCGGGACGAGGCCGGGCGCGACGCGTTTCTCGTGGAGGCCTCCGGCGATGACGGCGAGCTTCTCGCGGAGCTCAGATCACTTCTCGCGGCATTCGCCGAGGGTTTTCTAGAGCCTTCGCCGGTACTCGAAAACGGTGCGCCGAAAAGAAGCGAGGCTCTGCCTGAGCTCGTGGGAGCTCGCGTAGGGAACTACAGCATCATAGAGAGGCTCGCCCGCGGCGGCATGGGTGAGATTTACAAAGCCGTTCACGTCGGAACGGGCAAGGTCATCGCGGCGAAGCGTCTGGGCGAGCACGCACTCGAGCTCGACAAGGGGACACGCCGTTTCCTGCGCGAGGTGCGAGCCGCCAAGGAGCTTCGACATCCACACATCGTGCGGGTCCATGGGCTTGCCGATTGGCCGGGCGAGCCGATCCTGTTGATGGAATTCATCGAGGGCCGAACGCTGCGCGAGGAACTGAAGACGCGACGTCGCACCGTGTGGGAGGCGCTCGAGTTTGCCGTTCAAGCGGCGAGTGCCTTGACCGCGGCACATGCGATCGGGATCGTGCATCGCGACATCAAGCCCGACAACGTCATGGTGACGGCGGAGGGATCGATCAAGCTTCTCGACTTCGGGCTCGTCAAGATCGTGGAGGGGCAAGACGTCCATCAGGCCCTCACGCTCTCGGGGAGCAGCGCGCTCTCGGAAGAAGGCCTCGTGCTCGGGAGCGCGAGCTACATGTCGCCCGAGCAAGTGAAGGGCGAACCTCTCGATGGACGGAGCGATGTGTTCTCGCTCGGAGCTCTCGTCTACGAGATGCTCACCGGCGCGCGAGCCTTCGACGGCGAGACGCCTCTCGCTATCGTCACGTCGATCTTGTTCGACGAGCCCGAGTCACTGACGGTGAAACTTCCGGAACTCCCGAGGGAGATCGAGGACGTGGTGATGCGCGCGGTCGCGAAGAACCGTTCGGAGCGCTTCCAGAATATGGCGGAAATGAAGGAAGCGCTCGACGATCTTCGTACGCGCTTCCAGGACGGCACGCTGACCCTCGAGAGGGCGCGGACCGGCCAACGCTCTTGGATGCGTTCGCTGCTCGACCGATTTCGTCGTCGGTAACCGCTCGACAAGAGGCTGAACCGAGCGGAGCGTAAATCTTGATTTCATGGGCGGAGCCGCACCACTCGCCCTTTGACTATTCGGCCTGTGCGGGCCTATCTTTGCACCAAAGTGGGCCAGCCCAAACCAGTCGGAGGCTACTCCAATGGGTGCCGAACGTCGCGAGCGGGTGGAAAGGCTGGCCAGGGCTGCGCTCGAGCGTCCTCCCTCTGAGAGAAGCGTCGCTTCTCGGGAACGTGATTTTCGATGAGCCAATCCGCGCCCGAATTTCGCCTGATGGGAAGGGAGTATTAGAGGAGGTAGCTAAAATGTCATATAGGGCAATCGCTCGAGGTGGGCCACCACGACGCGCTTTGGTGGTGGTGCCGTTGGCCCTGTTGGTAGCCTCCGGGGCTGCCTTCGCGCAGCAAATCACGGGAGGCATCTACGGCACGGTCATCGACGATCAGGGGCTTCGGGTCCCGGGCGCGACGGTGACGATCTCGAGTCCACAGCACATCTCGACCGAACTTCGAGTGACCACGGTGGAGGGTACCTACCGTGTCCAGCGGCTAACGCCCTCGAGCCACTACACCGTGGTGGTGGAGTTGGGAGGATTTTCAACCGTCACCTTTGAAGAGGTGATCGTGCGTGCCGGGCAGTTCATTGCGGTGGATGCGCAACTCGCCCCGGCCGGACTGCAGGAGCGCATTACCGTCACTGGAGAAGCGCCGCTGGTCGACGTCAAGAGCACGCAGGCGATGCGGACGCTCGAGCAGGAGCGCCTCGAGAACATCCCCCTGGGACGCGATTATGACGATCTCCTCACGTCGATGGCGGGCGTCCTGGATTCTGAGTATATATTCGCTGCGGCACAAACGGTTCTCGGGAGCGACCCCCGGGCCAACCTGTACACCATCGATGGAGCGGTCGCCAATGACACCCTGGTCGGCTACATCTTGACGGAAATCCCGATCGACATGATCGAGGAAGTCCAGGTCACGACCTCGGGTCAAACGGCGGAGTTCGGCATGGCTCCCGGCGGGGTTTTCAACTTCGTGACCAAGTCAGGAGGGAACGACTTCTCCGGTGGAGCG
Source organism: Candidatus Marinacidobacterales bacterium (assembly GCA_965247365.1). Taxonomy (GTDB): domain Bacteria; phylum Acidobacteriota; class Vicinamibacteria; order Marinacidobacterales; family SMYC01; genus CBDFHB01. The sequence continues at coordinate 3,392,988 of CBDFHB010000002.1, read as the reverse complement.
TACATTTACTACCAGGGCGAAGGCACGGAGTGGGACAACCTCACGCCCGAGCTCGAGGAGCAAATCGGGGTCGGATCGAGTGTGGTCAAGGACCAGGACATAGGCGGAACGCTGGGGGGACCGATCAAGCGAGATACTATCTGGTTCTTTGGCAATATCCGTCGGCTGAACCACGAGCTGCAAGAACCCTTTTTCCCCACCCAGCCATTCGAGATCAATCAGACCCATACCTTCGTCAAGGTCACGGCTCAGTTGGCCGCGGCCACCCGGCTTCACGGCTCGTTGACAACTCGGGACCTAGATGTTTATCCGTTCCGTGTGGGTTTTGGTAACGCCGACAGCCCGGAAACCTGGAACAGCCACCACCGGAACCAGCAGATCTTGAATTTCAATTTCACGCATCTCATTGGCAATGACACCATTCTGGACGTCAAGTACAACCGGCAGTGGAAGGAGTTTACTAACGATGCTCCCAACAACCCTGACCAGATAATTGGCTTTTTTGACCCCGTGACGGGGAAGACATCCGGGGGGCTCTCCGGCGCTCTAAACCATACGATTTGCCGGTGTATGTGGGGAACGGGGGCTAATCTCTCGCACTTCCGCGAGAACGCGAGTGGCTCACACGAGATCAAGGCCGGCTTCTATATGGATCGGCCTAACTGGGACCAGTCGTTTGCTTTCCCCCGTAATGAAGACATCCTACAAATCCTTGCGAACGGCGTGCCCTTTCGTGTCGTCCTGGAGTGGCTTCCGAGGAATCAAGCCATCGGCATTGACCGCTATGCATTCTTTTTGCAGGACCAATGGACGATCGGAGATCGGCTCACCCTGAATCTGGGAGTACGGTACACAAACTCGGAAGGCTGGTTCCCCGAGCAGGCTCGGGGTGGCGGCCGCTGGTTCCCCAGGGTCACCTTCCCGGAGACCCGCGACGTCGTCACCTTTGGCAACCTCGCGCCGCGCCTTGGCGTGGTGTATGCGCTGGGTGAGGAAAAAAGGACTTCCCTCAAGGCCTATTACGGGCGACACTACAAGACCCTCCTCAGCCAGGATCTCGTAACCGCCTCACCCACTTCAGGAGCAGGCGAGACCTACACATGGAACGACCTGAATGGTGATGGCAGATTCCAGGACGGGGAGCAGGGAACGCTTATCGGGAGTCAATTGAACCCCGTTTTTGGTGATCGATCGGACCTCGTCGTTCCCGACTTGACAAATTCCTACGTGGATTCGGCTCACTTTACAGTCGAGCATGAGCTGACGAACGACCTCGTCGTCTCGGCGTCAGCAATCGTCAAGCGCGAGCGGGACCTCATGGAGACGTTTGTTAGGCGGGAAGGAGGAGACCAGGAAAATCCGTTCAATGATTACCGCACGCTTGACGTGGTCAACCAGCACGACGGCTCGCCTCTCACCATCTTTGCCCTGAGGCCGGAATTCTTGGGGTCCCCGCTCGACATTTGTCTTGGGCAACCCCGACTTTGCGGGGAAACTTTTCCGAGACTACAACGGATTGGAGGTTGTCGCACGAAGGCGCTTTCGTGACGGCTGGCAATTGATGGCCGCCTACAACCTCAGCGACACCACCGGCAACATCGCCAATGACTTCCGCGGCACCTCGACCCACAACGTTTTGTACGATGACCCCAATACGCTCATCAATGCGGAAGGCAAGCTGGCCCTGGACGCTACCCACGCGTTCAAGCTCCAGGGGACCTACACCTTGCCCTACGATATTCTCGTGAGCGGCTTCTACCAGGCTGTGACCGGTTTTCCCATCCATCTAGCCGGCTCTGGCGATTTCGACCTGGCTCAGGGAGCCTACACGGCGCGCTACTTCCAGCTCTGCCCCGGTACTGGCGCAACGAAAGGACATGGCGGCGGCGGCGGTTGCAGGCAGCCTCCGCTGGGTACACCCGGAATCGTGGTGGAGGGCAACATCGATGTGGCTGCATTCGCAAGGGGTACCGAACGCCACGCCTTCAGAAACAAAATCGACGTTCGAGTGGAAAAGCAGTTTCGGTTCGGGAACGGAATGAGACTCGGGCTCATCGCCGATATCTTCAATCTAGGCAACATCAACCGGGTGAAGTCTTTTCAGTCACTGAAGATCGACCAACCCCAATTCCTGGTGCCAGCGGCGATCGAGCTACCCCGCGTTTTTAGATTGGGAGTGCGATTCACGTTTTAACCAGAGTTTCAAGGTTGAGACGGCTCTTCAAAGCGATCGATTCCGCATTAAAGCGCGCTGTCGGGCCTGAAAGCGCGAACGCAGCGATTCGGTGACGAGCGTGTTCCGCGCAAGCGCGCCGCCGCCCACACTGGCCGGAAAAAGGAAATGCTGTCGCCGGTCCGCTTACGCCGCCTCTCGATAGTAGTAGCGTAGCAACTCCGCCAAGACGCTCTCGACACCGGATGCTTCCCTCGATCCCACATCTATCCTTGGCTGGACGGATTTGCCTATCGTCGAGCCGTTGCGTGAATCACCAGTGGACCATACAATGAGTCCCACTCTTCAAGTCGACAGATTGGAGAGAGACCGGCGCAGGATCGGCCACATGCGATCGGCCAGACATGATCGGCAGGACCCTTTCTCATTTCAAGATCACCGCCAAGCTGGGCGAAGGCGGTATGGGTGAGGTGTTTGTCGCCGAGGACACGAACCTCAAACGGAGAGTGGCTCTAAAAGTTCTGCCCGCCGAGCTGGCCGGGAGCCAAGAGCGCCTGGAGCGCTTCCAGAGGGAGGCGGAGTCGTTGGCGGCGCTCAACCACCCCAACATCGTCCACGTCTACTCGGTGGAAACCGATCAAAAGGTCCACTTTCTGACCATGGAGCTGGTGGAAGGGGAGAGTCTCGAGCAACTTATCCCCGAGCCGGGTCTGCCGCTCGAGCAGGTGTTGGACCTCGCCATACCCCTGGCCGACGCTCTGGCCGAGGCGCACGATCGGGGCATCGTCCACCGGGACCTCAAACCTGCCAATGTGATGGTGGATGGCAGGGGAACGCCGAAGATTCTCGACTTCGGCCTGGCGAAATGGAGGCAAGAGCTCCTCGAGGCAGGTCTGAGCGAGCTACCGACCCAGGAGGCCACCGGAGAAGGACGCATTGTGGGGACGGTGGCCTACATGTCTCCCGAGCAGGCGGAGGGCAAGAGCGTCGATCACCGCTCGGACATCTTCTCGATTGGAATCATTCTTTACGAGATGGCGACGGGACAACGCCCTTTCACAGGAGAAACGGCCGCTTCGGTTCTTGCCTCAATCATCAAAGAGACGCCTCCTTCGGTCACCGAAGTCAATCCCGCTCTGCCCAAGCTCCTCGGGAGAATCGTCAGACGGTGTTTGGCGAAAGACCCATCACGTCGCTATCAGTCCAGCCTCGATGTGAGGAACGAGCTGGAGGAATTGAAGGGGGAGCTGGCCTCGGGAGAGCTGGAGGAGGGAGCGGTGGTTCCGAAGCGCTCTCCGGTCGTGAAGTGGTTAGCAGCAGCCACCGTGACGCTGGCCCTGGCCCTCGTGGGAGCGCTGGCCTACTTCCTCCGGGAGTCATCGAGCACCCGTCTTCGCTTCACCAACCCGATTCAGATCACCTCCGCAGCAGGGGTAGAAGACTTCCCCACGTGGTCTCCCGATGGCGAGCGCCTGGCATTTCAGTCGGACGAGAGCGGCAATCATGACATCTGGGTGACCCAGCTCGGAGGCGGAGGAGCGGTGAACCGAACAATGGGTCGCGTCGAGGAAGACCTAAGTCCGAGCTGGTCTCCCGACGGGAGCCAGATTGCGTTCCGTTCGGGAACGGACGTCTTCGTCATGCCGGCGGTAGGCGGCGCGCCTCGCAAGGTGTACGCTCCGGAAAGTGCGCGTTTCATTTCTGATGTTGACTGGTCGGCGGACGGGACCGAGCTTGCGGTCGCTTTCGGTGCACCGGACGGGTGGTTCATCGACATCTTTTCCCTCCCGTCCCAGGAGATGCGACGAATGTCCGTTCCGACATTGTGCCCGGAATTGAGCTGGTCTCCTGATGGCAGCTACATCGCTTGCGTCCAAAGGACAAGCCTCTACCTTTTCCCTTCCACCGGAGGCGAACCCATCCCCGTCACCGACAGGAGCTCGCGCGACCGGAGCCCGAGCTGGTCCTCGGATGGACGCCGGCTCTTTTTCGTCTCGAACCGCGGCGGGAGCATGGATCTCTGGCAACAACGTATCGGGGAGGAAGGGCCGGTAGGTGCTCCGGAGCCCTTGACGGTCGGTGTCGGCATGCGAAGCGCGGCCTTTTCTCCCGACGGGACGAAGCTCGCTTACTCCAAGGGCAGCTTGGTGTCGAACGTGTGGCGCGCGCCCATTCTCCGCGAACGTCCCGCGAGCTGGGCGGATGCCGAGCAGATCACCATAGGCCAAGCACACACCGGCATCAGCGACATCTCTCCGGATGGCCGAAGACTCTTGGTGAACTCCGAACGTTCGGGGAATTGGGATATCTCGGTGCTCCCCGCCGAGGGGGGCGATATGACCCAGTTGACAACGAATCCCACAGAAGATGTGAGCGCAAGATGGTCGCCGGACGGACAGGAGATTGTCTTCCAGTCAGGCCGCAGCGGAAACCTGGATCTGTGGGTGATGCCCGCGGAGGGGGGTCCCGCCCGGCCTCTTACTTCAGACCCAAAACGGGATTATGAACCGACGTGGTCTCCAGACGGTACGGAGATCGCCTTTGGGTCGGAGCGGAGCGGTAACCCGGACATTTGGGTGGTCTCGGCAGATGGGGGTGAACCGCGCCAGGTGACGGTTCATCCCGGAGTCGAGCTAGGCCCCGCGTGGTCGCCCGACGGCAAGTGGTTGGTGTTTCAGTCCCAAGGGCGTGGGGCCGGCCTCTGGCGCATTCCCGCCGCCGGAGGAGAGGCCGAGCCCGTCACCGACGAGGTCAGGGCATACCAACCTCGCTGGTCGCCCGACGAAAAGGAGATCTACTTCGTGCGACCGACCGACATCAACGCCAACATCTGGGCGGTGTCGTTAGAGGACGGGCGCGAGTACCCGGTGACGGATTTCTCGGGACGGCACGGGAGCCTCTACTGGGGCACCCTCGCCACGGACGGAGACTACCTGTACTTTACCTGGATAGAAGACCTCGGCGACATCTGGGTGATGGACGTCGTCCAAGAGTGACTGTGCAAATTAGGAGAAGGAGAATGACCATGAAAAAAGGAGCAACGCTCGTTGTCTTTTGCGTGGCCATACCAACCATGTGCGTGATCGTCCTTGGAGGTGAGGAGAGGTCTCAGACCGAGAGTCAACCTGACTACACCTCCCGTGTGCCGAAATATACGTTCGCGGATACGCTCGAGGAGCAGGAAGCGCAACTGAAAACGAATCCGATGGTTCAGCGGTTTATCGAGTCGCGGAAAAAGATGGCCAGTGATCCTTACCGGCCGATCTACCATTACGTGAACCCGGAAGGCCCGCTCAACGATCCGAACGGACTCTCTTTCTGGAAGGGCCGTTGGCACCTGTTCTACCAGGGGTATCCTCCGGAAGATCCGCGCCAACACTGGGGCCACGCCGTCAGCGACGATTTGGTCCACTGGCGAGATCTCCCATACGCGATCTACCCCAATCCCGAACGGGCTGTTTTTTCCGGCTCAACTCTCGTTGAACGAGACCGTGTGATCGCGATGTACAACGGGACGAGGGTCGGTACTATGGTAGCCATATCCAGCGACCCTCTGCTGTTGAACTGGGAGAAGGTAGCTGGAAATCCCGTTATCCCCCTGAAAAATCCGGACGGAACCGTCCCGTTTTATGCGGGGAGAGATCCGAATATCTGGAAGAAAGACGGCATGTACTACTCGCTTCAGGGAGCGGCTTTGCCAGGACCTGGCGACACACGGGTTCGGGCCAATTTTCTGCTCCGCTCGACAGACCTGACGACATGGGAGTACCTGCACCCCTTCGTCGAAAACGATCGTTACTCACTGGTGGGTGATGACGGGTCCTGCCCGTACTTCTGGCCGATCGGCGACCGGCACATTCTCCTGTACTTTAGCCACATGAGCGGAGGAAAGTATCTGCTCGGTGATTACGACAAGCAACGCGACAAGTTTGTTGTGACCGCAGGCGATGACTTCAATTTTGGACCCTTCGCACCCGCGGGCGTGCATGCACCTTCCGCTGCGCCAGACGGTAAGGGCGGCGTCGTCGTTGTTTTCAACATGAATCCGGGCAAACCCACCAAAGGCTGGAACCAGATCATGACATTGCCGCGTCGCCTGACGCTCCTCGCGAAGGACGAACTAGGCATCGAGCCCGCGGGAGACATCGAATCTCTGCGTAACGGCCATCAGCACGTCGACGCAATGACACTCCCGGCGAACCAGGAAGTCGTGCTCGAGAATGTTCGGAGCAACGCCATGGAAATCATCGCTGAAATCGATCCGAAACAAGCGCCGATGGTCGAAATGAACGTATTGCGTTCCGCGAACGGCGAAGAGGTTACTCGAATCATGTTCTTCAAAAACCGGGCCTACGATAGAAGTGGCTGGCCAGATAAACGAGATAGGGACTTGATTACGATCGATTCATCTCGATCGTCTCTTCTTCCTGATGTACTCTCGAGAGCTCCCGAGACGGCCCAGGTCTTCTTAGACGATAACGAGCTGCTCAAACTACGCGTGTTCGTAGACAGAAGCATCATCGAGGTGTTTGTAAACGGAAAGCAATGCCTCGCGCTTCGTGTCTATCCTGGCCGCGAGGACAGCGTCGGCGTGTCGCTTCGCTCCCAGGGTCAGGACGCCGCCCTGAAATCACTCGACGCCTGGCAGATGAAGAACATATATGAATGAAGAGTTTTATCAGGGAGGTATTTTTGTGAGGGGACCGCTGCCAATACTTATAGTTTTTGGCTTTCTGACTTCCTGCTCCAGTTCAGACCAAGACACCGCAAGCTCGATTGTGTCTTCTGATACGTGTGATAACTCCGTCTCTCATCCGTTCGCCGTCAAGTATCAGATCGAGGACTTGCAGACCTCGCTGTCATTTTCAGAATCGTTGGATCCCTTCATCCCCGTTACACCTGAATCCTTGAGTATCTCAGAAGTGTCTCTCGAATTTGAGCCATCTGGTGATAGAAACACAGCATCAGTCTGAAACGCTTGGGTTCTCGATTCACGAATATCATCGTGAAACCTTGAGTGTGTCCTCGACGGATCAAGTTATTGCCATCCATAAGGGAAGATCTCCAGTGCCGGTAAGCCTGGACATTTCTTTGAATATTGAGTACGTATCAGGCCCCAATTGCCTGATTAGGTTAGCCGAAAATTACAGTAGACCTGCTGATGCCTATCAGGACCCGACTCTTTTCGTTCCGGATGAGCTACGGCCCGACTTCTCGAAATGGTCACGCTTTGCTTCCATGGAGCTACCCGAGCCAACCGCTCAGGCGGTCTTCCTAGCGGCTAGCTGGTGGGAGGATTACGACGCAGATGGAAACTATACGCATGGAGACGGTGTGTATGTGGATTTATACGTGCGTAAACAAATGGCACCAGTCAGAATGGGCTTATATGGTGATGTAAGTGAAGAGAATATTCGTGACTATGGTGATGCACTGGAAATTCTAAAAGTTATAGCTCCGTCCCTCGATATTGACTTTGCATCTTCGATCGATGAAGTCACCTTGCCCATTCATTTTGTTGGCAACTGTACAGTTGAGGCATTGGGAGAAAGGCTTCATGGCGAGGGCTGTAGATACGTCGGATCTTATTCTTTTCCATACAGACCCGACTATTTGCCTGAAGCCTATGAAACGCAGCGTGGCTTCGTTTCACACAACGGCTCCTCGGATCGCAAGGGAAGAAGGATGACCAGACGAAATGCGGTCTTCCATGAATTGGGACATGCTTTTGGGCTACGTCACAACTATTGCGAACATAGCCAAATGCGATCTCCCAACAGCAAGACTACGCAACCCACAAACTGGGGAGCGTTAGATCTCATGGCGATAGCAGCCATCTATAATGAGGCAGTAAAACCTGGAGCAAGCTACTCGTCTGATTATGATGACGGAACAGAATATTCTCATGGTGAGACACTTGACTCCATGCGTGAGGCACTCGGGATTGCTGCTGATGCATCATGGGAAGCGATGAGAACCGACCGACCGCTTATGTGTCAGAGAGTAGATACAGGCTTTTGGGCCGAATTCGCTGAAGCTACAGAAGAGATGGATATCAATTGATTTCATTGAACGCGTAGGCTTGCCACCCGTCGAAGGAGCCCTCAGCCCGAACGAAGCGCGAGGAGGGCAGTGACAGGATCCGTCAGTCCATGAAGTGCTGGGAAGTTCTCTGACAGTCCCCAGTCCGTCTGCTAGGCTGGGATCAACGACCCAGACTCCAATCCAACGAGCCGCAGGAGCCATGACATGGAAAACTCGATGCAGGTATCCCTGGACAGTCTTCTCGACCAGTCGCGTCGCGTGCGCGTCATCGAAGACGGCGTGGACCGCGGTCGGCTCATGGGCACCGAGATTCTTCTCGACACCGACGACCCCAATGCTCTTGCCGGGCTGCGCGCGGCGCTCCGCATCGTCGGTCCGTCGGAACCGTGCCTCTGTGTGTTAGGGAACACCTAAAACCGGCCACGCAGGAACACCTCAAACCCGGCCACTTCGGGAAGCGCAGACAAGGCATCCTATGCTCCGAAAGGAGCATAGGAAAGCCTTGGGAAACTACCTGAAAGTGAATAAGAGACAACAAGTTATAGCGCTGTTGGAGCTCGGCTGGAGCTACCGCCGGATCGAGTCCGAGACGGGTGTGCGTCGCGAGACGGTGTCACGCTACGACAAGCTGCGTCGTTCAAAAGCGGCCAAAGTGTTCCCCGGCTCGGAAGAGGTCTCGGAACCGGGAATCAACGACTTACGAGATTCGGGGTCGGCAAAAGCGGCCAAAGTGACCCCCGGCTCGAGGCCGCGCCAGAGCTCGTCGTCGGCGGTGTTCCACGACGAGATCGTGGAGAAGGTCGAAGCGGGTCTGAGCGCGAAGCGGGTCTGGCAAGACCTGGTCGAAGAGTTCGGCTACGGCCACGCCTACGAGTCGGTCAAGCGCTACGTTCGGAAGCTGAAGGTTCAGCGCCGGGTGGTGACGGTGCTTCACTCGGCGCCGGGCGAAGAAGCCCAGGTGGATTTCTTCCGCGGGGTGGCGACGTTTGATTCTCTCACCGGCCAATGGAAGAGGCCTTGGGTGTTTCGAATGACGCTCGGCTGCTCACGCCACGGCTACGAAGAAGCGGTTTGGGATCAGAAGCTCGAAACGTTCTTGCGTCTGCATGAGCACGCGTTCGAAGACTTCGATGGTGTTCCCTTGGTTGTACGGCATGACAACCTGAAGGCGGCTGTAGTACGGGCGTGCCTGTACGACCCCGACGTGAACCCGATCTATGCGGCCTTCGCCGAGCACTGGGGTTTCACGCCGCTGCCGACGAAGCCGCGGAACCCTCAAGAGAACGGCAAGCAGGAGCGAAGCGGCGGCTATGTGAAGGACAACGCTCTCAAGGGCAAGCGATTCGATTCTCTTCGCGAGCTCAACGAGTATCTGAAACGCTGGAATCGCACCATCGCACGACTGCGGATCCACGGCACGACGCGCAAGCAAGTCTGGACGCATTTTCTCGACACCGACAAAGCCGCACTCAAGCCGGTCGCTCAACAGCGCTTCGCGATGTTCGACAGCGGCACGCGGAGCGTTCATCCCGACGCTCACGTAGAGGTTGCGGGCGCCTTCTATCCCGTCTCTCCTCGGCTGTTGGGTCAACGCGTGCAGGTACGCTGGGACGACAATCTCGTACGCGTCTATCACGACGACGCGCTCGCCGCCTCACACCTTCGAGTGGCTCCCGGCCACTACGCGCCGGAGCCCGGACAAAAAGCCGTCACCTCGAGCCAGCGAGCTTTCGCGGTCAAGCTCCTGGGCCGGTGCGAGCGGGTCGGTGCAGCGCTGCGAGCGTGGGCCGACAAGGCGTACGAAGTACGGGGCGTGAGAGCCCTGCGCCTCATCCAGGGCGTTTTGAGTCTCACGCGCAAACACCCGCGAGAGAGCGTCTTGTGGGCTGCCGACAAAGCTCTCGAACACGAGTTCTTCCGCTACCAGGACTTCAAACGCCTCGTCGTGCGCGGCGATACGGTCCTGCCCACTCAGCTCCCGCTTCTATCCGAACACCCTGACATCCGTTCTATGGATTCTTATCGATTGGAGGATTGGCCATGAACCCTCAGCTCGACGCCCAACTACGTCATCTACGCTTGTCCGGAATCGTCGAGGCGCTTGCCGTACGACTCGAGCAGGCGAGAAGCGCCGGGCTCGACTATCTCGAGTTTCTCGAGCTGCTCGTCCAGGACGGAGCTCGCCCGACGGGCAGACCGACTGTTCAAACGGCGACTCAAGCAGGCCACGATCACTCAGCTCAAAGAGCTCTCCGACTTCGACTGGACGTTCAATCCCAAGATCCCACGGGCCCGGCTCTCCGAGCTCGCCACTGGCCGATTCGTCGCCGAGCACACAAACGTGCTTCTCGTCGGGCCTCCCGGTGTCGGCAAGTCCCACGCCGCGGTCGCGGTCGCCGTCGGGGCGATCCGTTCCGGCTACCGCGTTCTCTTACGCTCTGTGTTCGATCTCGTTCAAGACTTTGCCGAAGCCGACGCCGTCGGCGAACGTCGCGAGCTCGTCAACAAACTCTCCCGCATCGACCTGCTCATCCTCGAAGATTTCGGCATGAAGAAGCTTCACGCCGCTGCCGCCGAAGACCTCCTCGAAGTCTTCGTCCGCCGTCACGAAACCGCGTCTACGCTCATCACCACCAACCGGCCTACCGAAGACTGGGCCAAGTTTCTCGTAGACGTTCCCGCCACCACCGCCATCCTCGATCGATTCCTCTCCCACATCGAGATCGTCACCATGCGCGGAAAAAGCTACCGCCTCAGCAGAGCCAACCGCGAAAGGTAAACGGCAGAATGAAAGCCCTCGCACTAAACGCTCAACCGCGCATGGAGTCTATGGAAGCTGACGTGTCTGACGGTTTTGTGGAAGAGCTCGACTACCCCTTTAATCGCTTTGGACTCCCAGTCCCGAGCTCTCCCACAAAACCTTGGAAAACGCTTCGCGTTTCCAACAGCTCCCACAGCCTCGGGCCTCTTTCGATATCAAGGAGAAAAAAGTTTGACCTTCTCAGTCTCGGTGTCAGATACTTAGCGCCAGCTACCCGAGTGGCCGGGTTTGAAGTGTTCTTCAGTGGCCGCTTTTGGGTGTTCCCTGACACCTCTGTGCCGGCGATCCGACCCTGGAGCTGATTTCCAGCTCCGGTGAGTCACTCGCACTGATAGGGCTTCACCACGGGTTCGCCATTCGATGGAGCAAGGGAGATACTGGACTCGCGAACGGCCGGCGTCTGCTCGATTGGCTCGCCAAGCATGGCGTGAGCGGCCCCCTCGAAACGGTCATCGAGGATCAGCGTCGGCGGGAAGCAGGGAGGAGCTCGTCCGAGCGGTGGTTCACCGCGATGCCCGCCTGTCTCGAGCCGTATCGGGATCTGACCCGGACCTACAGTTGGGATGCGCGGGCCCGGCAAACGCTCCTGCAGGCGCTCAGCCAAGCGCTACCGGAGACTGCCCAGAGAGCACTGGGCGCTGTTCGAGTGGTTCGGCAGCGGCTCCGGGTCCTGGCACAACTTTCCCGCTTACGAGCGCCTTCCCCAGGAGCTTCTGCACGACATTCCCGTACCCGAGCTTGGGGCGGCGCTCGACTCGGACGCGATTTCGGCAGAACATCTGGAGGGGGCGTCCCGCTATTTCGCGGTAGGGGTGCTGCACGACAACGCGAAAATGATCGAGGTCGACCAGATACCCAAGACGGTCAGGCAACGCCTTCTGGAGCACAGCCAGAAGTCCGAGCACGAGAACAACCGGAACGTCGCTTCGACCGTGTTCCGCTAGGTGACCGAGGCCGTGCGGAAGAGCTTGCGAGAGGCCTAGTCCTTCGGTAGCATCGCGCCCACCATGCATCGGATGTGGTGCTCGAGCGTAGTCGCTATGTCGATATTTGGCTGTCAGTCCGGCCCTTCCTGGCCTTCGATCGAAGAGAAGATCCACTCGGATTTTCCCGACGTCACGCGCATCACGCCCGAAGAGCTCGCGGCGAAGCTCGAGTCGCGCGACGGGCCCAAGCCCCTCCTTCTCGACGTCCGAGAACCGGAAGAGTATGCGGTGAGCCACCTCCCGGGTGCGATCCGCGTCCAACCTGGCTCGGACGCTTCCGAGGCACTCGCCTCGATCCCCAAGGACACTTCTATCGTCACCTATTGTTCCGTCGGCTACCGCTCGTCCGAGCTCGTCAAGCGGTTGATGGAGCAGGGCTTTGTGAACGTCGTCAACCTCGAGGGCTCCATCTTCGAGTGGGCGAACAAGGGCTATCCGGTCGAGCGCGACGGGGCCGTCGTCGAGCAAGTCCACCCCTACGACGCGGAGTGGGGCGAGCTGCTCGATTCGAAGCTCCATGCCTACGAGCCTTCAGACCCGTAGTTTCTTTCCCTTCTGCTAGTATGGGACAGCGATGGATAGCACCATGCGCCTGATCGCCCTGTTTTCTTTTCTCGCAGCCTCCGCGACCGCATCCGCCCAAGACCCGTCCGACCAAGACCCGCGCCCGCGCCACGATGGACGCATCCAATTCGAGGTCAAAGTCGAGACCGTCAACCTGGACGTCGTGGTGACCGACCGGCGTGGCCGCTTCGTGCCGGGACTGACGGCCGAAAGCTTCGAAGTCCTGGAAAACAGGACTCCCCAGGAGATCCAATTCTTCACCGCGCAGTTCACGCCCGTAACGACGCTCCTCTTGCTGGACTCGTCCTCGAGCATTCGCTCGAACTTGAGCGCGATTCAGACGGCGGGGTACCTCTTCGCGAGCCATTTGAGCGAGGGAGACCTCGCGCGCATTGGCCTTTTCAACGACGCCGTTCGTTTCGGGTCTCGCTTCACGGACGATATCGACGAGCACTTCGGCATTCTCCAATCGATGAAACCCGTGGGCAAGACGGCGCTTTACGACGCCATTGTCGAATCGCTCGCGAAGCTCGTCGAGGTCGAAGGACGGAAATCCCTGCTCCTCTTCACCGACGGCGACGACGCGGGCCCCGCGCAGCAGGGCAGCCGGTCCACGATCGAAGAGACCATCGAGAGCGGCAAGCGATCGGAGGCGACCATCTACACGGTCGGCTTCACCGGTTGGGGGCCTGACGGGAGCTATAGCGTGAATCGGCCTTTTCTCACGAACTTGGCGGAGGCGAGCGGGGGTAAGGCGTTCTTCCCCGAAGACGTCGATCAGGTCAAGGACGCCTTCGCCGAGGTGCAAGAGGATCTTCACCGGCGCTACCGGATGGCCTACGTACCCTCCATTCCAATCGCGTCCGAGAACGAATGGCGGGAAATCCTCGTGACGGTTCGCGGCAGGGAAGATCTCACCGTGCGAACCCGCCAGGGCTACTATTCCCGTACCGACCAATCTCCCTGATGATGTGTGCATGACCGGCTTGGGAGAGCGGTGATACCTAGATTCCGCATTCGGGATCGAAGCGTGTTTTAGGCAGCCTGACCGGTGTGATATTGGTCTTATGAAAGGAGGAGCAATGCCTGAAAATTCATTGAGAACTGTTGCCCGAATCAAAGCTAGCTCGGATAAGGTGAGCGCAGTACGGGAACTCCTTAGCGGGCTCGTCGAGCCCACCCGTAAAGAGTCCGGCTGCGTCACCTACCAGCTTCTTCAGAACAGAGAAGATCCCACGGACTTCACTTTCGTGGAGGAGTGGCAAAGCGATTCTGCGTTTGCCGCCCACCTCTCGAGTGATCATGTCCAGGAGGCTCTCCCCAAGCTGGAGTCGATCACGGCGGAGCCACCCGACATACGTACCTACTCGGTCGTGTGAATACACGATAGCCGAAATGCTGTCGGATGCCGGCTAGGCTACTAAGGGCGAGTTGACCTCAACGACAAAAACAAGTTCTTTCTCGCCCGACGTCGCCGTCATTTCCCAACAACGTGGTACTGGAAAGTACAAAAGATTCCGCTCAAATCCCTTGCTGAGATAGGAAGGGTTCCTCTCCACCTCGAGCGGTGTAGGTTCTCCATCGAGGCGACGGCCGGTGATCTCGACTTTCAGACCTGGGTCGGCGCTAAAGCATTTCCCGAATGGCTTGGTCTTATAGCGAGCGCCGCAGCACGCCGCCGAGGTTTTCGTTGAGAGAACGTGTCTCTCAACTGACGGGCACTAACCGCCGCCGATTTCGTAACACCTGCGACAGCTAGGGACAGTGATCGCGACGCGCCCGTCATGAGAGTACGATGTGCTATGGACAGCCTATGGCTCGAGCTGCGCTATGCGGCCCGCCGTCTGTACGGGTCGAAGGGTTACGCCGCGGCGGCCGTGCTGTCCCTTGCGCTTGGTATCGGAGCAAACCTCGCCGTATTCACGGCGGTCAATCGTATCTTCCTCGAACCATTGCCGATCGATCGACCGTCAGAGCTCGTGTCGCTCGGAACGCGCGTTGGTAATCGACCTGGCGGCGGTGTCTCCTATCCGAACTACGTCGATTTTCGGAAGCAGGCTACTTCGTTTTCGGAGTTGATAGCCCACGAGTTTCGAGTCGCTAACCTAGGGAGTGGCGTGAGCACAGAACGAGTCCTCCTCACGGTCGTCTCGGACAACTATTTCAGTGGACTCGGGGTGGTGATGGAGCAGGGTCGGGCACCGGTTCCACGGGAAGAAGAGCGAGTCGCGGTGGTGAGCGACGCCTTGGCGCGGCGGCGCGGTATCGACGTAGGCGACCGTGTCTTGTTGGACGGGAACACCCTCACGATCGTCGGCATTGCCGATCGGGGTTTCACCGGCCTCACGATTGGGCTAGTCACTGACGTTTGGGTTCCGATCGATGGACGTCATGGAATTCTCCAGTCCGACCTCGAGCGTCGGGAAGCGTCGCTGTTTATGGTCGTTGGGTACCTCAACCACGGAGTCACGCTCGAGGAGGCCAGCTCCGAAATTGGCGTGGTCGCGCGGCAACTCGAGGAGGCCTATCCGGAGGCTAACAAGAATCGCAGAGCTACGATAGAGCCGTTCACAGCGCTCTGGTTTCCGAACGCGACGCTTGCGTTTGGTCTAGTCGCGGCAATGACCGGCCTTGTTCTTCTCATCGGTTGTGCGAACGTAGCCAACTTCATGCTCGCTAGAGCCTGGTCACGTCGGCACGAAACAGCCATCCGACTGGCGCTGGGCTCAGGGATGGCTCGCTTGGTACAACAGGTGTTGTCCGAGTCTCTTCTCTTGAGCCTGGCTTCGGGCGTAGTCGCGTTGCCGATGCTGCGGATCGGGCCGCTGTTCGTGGATCTCGCGCAGCCGTCGATGCCTATGCCAGTGCGGCTCGACTTGTCGCCGGATTTTCGTGTATTTGGCTTCGCCTTTCTTTTGGCTGTAGCAACGAGTGTGGTGGTCGGACTCGCCCCGGTGCTTCGCCTACGACGTAATCCGGCTCACAGCGCTTTGCATGCAGTGAGCTCGGCAGCGCAAGGTGGTCGCTTGATGTCGTTTCGTTTTGCTCTCGCCGCCGGGCAGATCGCACTCTGCGTGGTCTGTGTGCTTGTATCCGTGCTGTTCGCACGGAGCCTCTCGGCGCAACTCGCCACGGATCTAGGATATGAGCCCGACGGCATGTTCGTGGCGTCACTGGACCTGCCCGTTGGTCGATACGACGACGAAACAGGCCCGGCGTTCGCGCGGCGACTCTCCGCTCGACTCAAATCAATGCCCGGAGTTGTATCCGCGAGTGTGTCTACGCATATCCCCCTGTGGGACGACTACGACGTTGGATTTGGTCGCATCTGGACGGAGGGACCGCAACCAGACGATGTGTCCCGCGTCTCGGAAGCCGTAAAGGCGTTTGTCGGGTCCGACTACTTCGAAACGTTGCAGCTTCCTGTGACCCGAGGTCGAGGCATTGGTGAGGGCGACGGCCGAGGCAGCGCACCCGTAGCGGTAATCAGCGAGCCGCTTGCCACCGCGTTGTTCCCAAATGAAGATCCACTCGGCAGGCACCTTGTCTTTCAGGGGGTACAGTTTGTCGCCTTCCACAACTCCGGAACCGAACGAGTTGTTTATCGCGTCGTGGGTGTGGCGGCAGACGCGAAGCATTTTTCAGTTAGACAGGGACGGCTGCACATTATTTACGTTCCCTTGAGCCAAGAATTCTCCCCTAGCTTGAGCGTTCTGGTTCGTACCCAGAAGTCGGCGGGCCTCACGGCACGCTCTGTTGTCAAAGAGATCGAAACCCTGGACGCAGAACTACCCATCTCTAATGTTAAGGAGCTATCGGACATCGTGCTGCAGTCACTATTCTTTCTGCGGGCCGGCACTGCGCTGTTGGGTCTGCTCGGGTGGATGGCCGCTCTTCTGGCAGGCATCGGTATTTACAGCGTCGTCGCGTACTTTGTTTCGCAGCGAACCCACGAAGTGGGCCTGCGCATGGCTCTCGGCGCTCGCACTCGAGATATCGTGACTCTCCTGCTACGCGGGGCAACGGTCTACGGTCTAGTGGGAATGACCGTTGGGTTTGCAGTGTCATTCGGGCTCGGCGGCATTCTAGGATCCTTGCTCGCCGGGGTGAGCGCCACTGACCCAATGGCCTACGGCGCCGCTGGACTGTTGGTCCCGGTTGTTGTTGGGGGCGCTGCCCTTGTGCCAGCGTTCCGCGCTTCGCGTTTGACACCGTCTGTGGCGCTACGACACGAGTAGTCATGCTTTCATACCCGGAAGACATTCAGAGACTCACGCCGTGCATTGAGTTAGAGTCGTCCAACTGCGCATGCAGCCGACGGACGCCGTCACTTGAATGACGGTTTGCCGCGTCCGCGGCCGACGTTAACTTTAGGGCAGTCAATCATGAGCAACGATCGCGTGGTCGCTTGGGTTGGTACCGTTGTCGTCGCCGTGCACGTCTTGGTCAACGCGGCACACGGCGCGGCTCATTCGGAGCTAGGCGTCGAAATCTCGAACTGGCAGCAAGCCTTTATCGTGGTTGTTATTGGGTTGGGTCCTCTTGTTGCCGCTCTGTTGCTATGGACCTCTCGTTCACGACTAGGAGCAGTCATTCTCACAGGCTCGATGGCGATGGCCTTTGTCTTTGGAGTCTACTATCACTACGTTGCGGTGTCCCCGGACCACGTGAAGCATTTGCCGCCGGGGGATGCGCAGGAGTTGTTTCGAGTAACTGCTCTATTCGTTGCCGCGTCGCAACCCTCTGTGCCAACATCCTTGAGACACTTCGCCCCTTGAAATTAGTGTGTAGGGCGGAGGAGGATCATCAATGAGTTCATTGATTGAGAGAATGACCCCGGCGGGAACGGAAGGAGCCCGTAGGGCGACTGGAGATCCCGCCGGCCGCGATGCGGCGGGGGTCCCGGAAACGGAAGTGAGTGAGCAAGCGAAGCGTCGACGCTTTACCGCGGAGTACAAGCTGCGGCTAGTGCGCGAGGCCGACGCCTGCAAGGGTGTCGGGGATATTGCGGCACTTCTGCGTCGAGAGGGCCTGTACTCGTCGCAGCTATCGAGTTGGCGCCGCCAACGTGACGAGATCGCGAAGGCGGGGTTGACGTCGAGAAAGCGAGGCCGGAAGGCGAAGGCAGAGGATCCACGGGTCAAGGAGCTCGAGCGCGAGAACGCCCGGCTCCAACGTCGCCTGGCTCGAGTGGAGACGATGTTGGAGATCCAAAAAAAAGCCTCCGAACTGCTGGGGATCCCCCTGAATCCGCTCGACAGCGACGAGAACGACTGATTGTGGCGGCCGAGGAGCTGGCGGGACAGATTGGGCAGACGGCGGAAGCCTGCGAGGCTCTGAGTGTGGCTCGTTCCACGTTGTATCGCAGGCGCCAGCTGGTGACGCCCAAACCGAAGCGTCGTCCTCGGCCGCACCGAGCCCTCGACGAGACCGAGTGCGAGAAGGTCCTCGGAGCCTTGCACTGTGAGCGTTTCGTCGACAAGGCGCCCGCGCAGGTGTGGGCCACGCTTCTGGACGAGGGAATCTACCTCTGCTCGATTCGCACGATGTATCGGATTTTGGAAAAGTACGGCGAGGTCCGAGAGCGCCGGAACCAACTGCGCCATCCGAATTACGCCAAGCCGGAGCTGTTGGCCGAGGCGCCCAACGAGGTTTGGTCGTGGGATATCACGAAGCTTCGTGGCCCCGTCAAGTGGACCTACTACTATCTCTACGTCATCCTCGACATCTTCTCCCGCTACGTGGTTGGCTGGATGCTGGCTCACCGAGAAAGCGCCGAGCTCGCGAAACGCCTCATCGCCGAGAGCTGTCGCAAGCAAAACATTGAACCAGACCAGCTCACCATGCACGCGGATCGTGGCAGCTCGATGCGAAGCAAGTCCGTGGCTTTGCTCTTGGCAGACCTCGGCGTGACCAAGACCCACTCCAGACCCTACGTCTCGAACGACAATCCCTACTCCGAGTCTCAGTTCAAAACGCTCAAGTATTGCCCTCAGTTCCCCAGCCGTTTTGGTTCCATCCAAGACAGCCGGCTGTTCTGCCGCGGTTTCTTCGACTACTACAACAATGACCACCGGCACTCGGGGGTCGGCCTTATGACACCGGCCGACGTTCACTACGGTCGCGCCGAACAACTCACCACCGCTCGGCGCCAGATCCTTCTCGAGGCTCAGCGTGCTCATCCCGAGCGCTTCGTTCGCGGAACGCCACAACCTCCCGTTTTGCCTCCTCAGGCCTGGATCAACCCGCCGCCGCAGAAAACGACGCTCCAGGATGCCGCAGGAGCCATTCTCTCGGCGTCGTCCATACCTGGGGTACCCCCTTTTTCTGCTTCACCCAACGAGATCGCGAGCGAAGCAGACGTCGACCACGCGGACATCACCAGTCGCCGAAAGTTAATCGAGGCTCACTAAATGCAGCTCGCGAGTGTCTCAATGTTGTTGACATGTTCCGCAAGCGCTCGGCTTTGTCGTTGGCCTATGGAGCGTTCGAAGTCGAGGGTCTGCGCCTCGAGCTTGACGCCATCGCCTAGGCTATCAGGTAGCTGGAGCAAGTTTGTTCACTCCCAGCGTCGCGTTGACCTGATTCCAGGACACCAGAGGGCCGTTTGACCTGGTCTACGCGCAATCCCTGTTTGGCACGGCCATTGCACACTCTGTCGGTGTTCAAGATAGGGGGTGGGCAATGAAGTATTTGGGACGGCTAATCTTCCTCATGGGCGTGGGCGCTGGACACACCTCGATGCTCGCAGCGCAGGATGCGGTCGACGTTGACTACCGCTTGCTCGCGACCAGCAGGATCTCGACCATGGAGCGCGAGTTGAACCAAGCCGCGCTCGACGGGTTCGTGCTGGTACAAGCGATGGGCGGTAATACCGAGCAAGGCGGTGAGGAGCTCGTCGCGATCGTCGAGCGTGACGCCGCGCTCGACGACGCCGCGACCTACGAATACCTGGTTCTGGCGACCAATCGTACCGGAACGATGCAGAACGAGCTCGACGACGCGGCTCGAAGAGGATTCGCGTTCGTCGCACAGACGGTTTTTACGACCGCTTTCGGTGGCGAACAAGTCGTCATCATCATGGAACGTAGTCCCTATGCCGAGGCTCCGGTGTGCGAGTACGAGCTTCTTGCCACCTCTCGGACATCGACCATGCAGAAAGAGATGTCGGAATATGGGAGGAAAGGGTTCCTCGTACGTGGCCTCTCCGTGTCCGAAACCGCGTTCGGCGGAAACGAGGTCGTCGTCGTGATCGAGCGCTGCGTGACGCCGTAGCCTCTTTAATGTGAGCGGGTCACGCACGGCGATTTGCGAGACCTCGACCTGGGCGCCCGTCCACAACGGCATGCAACAGGCGGTCGCCGACCTCTGATACCCTCCGATTCGGCCCCCGCGGTTGATGCCTGGCGTTAGGTTGATGAATTCAGGACTTCCGAGCGATGATTCGAGCAAGGTCTCGGTTTGAGACACCGAGTTCTATAAGGGAACGGATCATTAGGTCGATGCTCACGGACGGATCACCGGCCTCCATCTTTGCTACCCGGGACTGACTCGAACGGAGCAGTATCGCGACTTTTTGTTGGGTGAGTTGCAGACTCACGCGGGTCTTGCGGAAACTTTCAGCGAGTTTCAGCTTAAGTTCGATGTAAGCGGACTCCTCTGGAGAAAGGCCGAGAAAGTCGTCAGCGTTGCCGACCTTCCAGCCCTTGGATTCAAGCTTTTTTTTCTTATTGGCACGCATCGTCATAGCCCTTAAATCGTCTTTTACAGGTCTCAACAACCTGGTTTGGAGTTTGCTGAGTTTTCTTCTTAAACACTAGCGGCTTGTCGACCCGGCTCACTTGAATCAAGTATATGTCAAAACTGACATATTGTCAAGAGGGGAGAGGCTATTGAGCTGCTTCAGCGGTACGCAACGCGACGTTAGAGCAGCGCCAGTTGAGATCCCGTTCCTGCGTGCGCGACGCCGGCGAGCGATCCGCCCCTCACGACGGCCAGCTCTCGGCGACGTCGACGACGACCCGCCCGACCCGACCGCGATCGGCCTGGCGTTTGAGGGCGGCACCCAGGTCGGCGATTTTATGACGCGAGTCGATCGGCACTTCGAGCCCATCGCCGAGCCAGCCACCGACCAGCTCGAGGTCTGCTCGCTTGGAGGCGACCTGGACGAAGCGGCAGCGCTTGGAGGTGAACAGTGCGCGCACCATGCCAGCGATCAAGGCCGCATCCGGCAACGTCGTGACGTAGGTGGCGCCGGCCCCTAGGATCTTCGCGCAGCGGCCGAACGAGCTCACGGCCGGGGTGTCGAAAACCACGTCGTAGGCCGATTCGGTATCGAGCGGGTCAGACTTTTTTCGGTTGATGACCGCATCGGCTCCGAGAGCCTCAACCCGTTCGACGTCCTTGGTGCTGCACACGCCGGTGACGTGGCCGCCTAGGCGCTTGCCGATCCCGACGGCGACCGATCCGATGCCGCCACCCGCGCCGATGATCAGCGCCTTGCCGCCTTCACCGAGCCGGCCGAGGTCTCGTAGCGACTGCAGGCTCGTCATCGCGACCGTGGCTGCAGCCGCGGCCAAGTGGTACGGGACATCGTCGGGCTTGGCCGCGAGAGCCGCGCGCGGCAACGTGACGTACTCGGCGAACGTGCCGTGGTTTGTGGACATGGAGTACGCCAAGTGGCCCCACACGGCGGCACCTTCCTCGAAGTCAGTCACGCCGTCACCGAGGGCGTCGATGGTACCCGAGAAGTCCCATCCGAGCACGAGTGGCGAGGTCTTCGCGTGCAGAAATCTACCCGCGAAGTCTCCGCCGATGACCTTCTCTTCCGCCGCGTTGACCGCCGCCGCGATCACCTTGACCCGCACATCGCCCTGGCCGGGCGTCGGCTTGGGTATCTCGATCATCTCGACGCCGTCGCCGGTCGCCCCCATCGCTCGCATTGTCTTGGCCATATGCCCTCCCGCTCTCGGCTGACTATACAGAAGCAGTGTTCTGCGAAACAGTGCTACGCGAATGCGTGAGCTAGACTACGGCGCAGAGTCAGAGAAACTGCGCTTTCACCGTCCCGGGAGCTTGAGACAATGAAGCAGCCGATAGCCGGACTTGCCCTTGGTCTGGCAGTCGCATGCATGCCAGCGACGGAGCCACCCGCTTCCGACAACCAGGTGGTGGACGCCACCTCCTCCCACTTGGAGGTCGGTCCCTCCTTTACCTTGGAGGAGGTAAGGGACGCCCATCGACGTTTCGATCCCACCTTCTCCGAGTGGACACGGGGCGGGGATTTCACGCGTTACGTCTACCTCCACATGTCGGAGTTCTGGCCACAGATCGTCCTCAGGCGAGACAGGCCCATCAGATCGCTGCCCGTGGACCGCGGCGCGGGGATCGGGAACCTCATGGTATTGGTAGATGCGGGCGAGACGACCCTCTCGGATTACGTCGGGAATTCGGCGGTGGACGGAGCCGTGGTCGTCCACAATGGCAGGATCGTCTTCGAGTCGTATCCGCGGATGCTGCCCAGCGACAGGCATGTTTGGTTCTCGGTCTCGAAGACCATGGTCTCGACGGCCATAGGGATTCTCGAGGACCGCCGGCGCATTGATGTGAGCCAGCCCATCGATTCCTATCTAGAGCCCCTCTCCGGCACCGCCTGGGAAGGCATTCCCGTCATCGACATCTTGGACATGGCGTCTGGGATCGACTGTCCGGAAGTCAAAGATGAGACCGACTCGTGCTTCTGGGCCTTCTACGGCGCCTTCGGGTGGCCGGAGGCGGACCAAGCCCTGGCCGACCCGATGAGGTCAGTCGCGCGGATGTCGCGGAGCGTACCGTCCGGTCAAGTGTTCGACTATACCTCGGTGAATACCGAGATTCTCAATTGGCTGGTGGAGGCGGTCTCGGGTGAGCGCTTCTCTGATTTTGTCCGGCGTGAGATCTGGCAACGCACCGGTGCCGAGTCAGACGCGTTCATCACCGCCACGGCCAATGGCGACTCCTTTTCCGCCGGAGGATTCAGCAGCACCCTGCGTGACCTCGCTCGGTACGGGATGCTCTTCACTCCGAAGGGCCGTGCCGGGGGCAATCCTGTGGTTTCTGATACCTATTTTGATAACGTCCGACATGCCGGTCGACCCGAGCTAACTACCGCTGAGCAAAGGCACAGATGGAACGCACAACTCGGTGACGGATCGTTCCAACATAGTACCCGCCAATGGGACGTGATCACCTCTGACGGCGACTTTTACAAGAGTGGTTTCGGTGGACAAGGCCTCTACGTATCCGCATCGAAGGACTTGGTGGTTGCGTGGTTCGGCACGCAGACAGCCGAGCGGACGAATGAAATGCTAGGTATCGCCAGGCAGCTCTCAGGATCAGGGTTGCTCGATTGAAGGAGGTTTCTGGTGCAAGACGCGGTGGCTTGCTTCGAGCGTCTACGTCTCTAGAGTCGGCGCCCGCGGTCGATGCCTATCGTTAGACGGACACAGGGGATACCTCCACACATATCAGCTCTCGCAGTTCGATGGTCCTCAAAGTGTTGAAATGATTAGCGTAGGTTCCCTTAGACTACTTTCTGCTTCGTACCCCCTGGAACGATTGCGTGGTGATGCAGATCATGCGTTTCCGTCGCGATTCGCGCTAGGCTCCAAACGAGAGTCACTATCGCTTAGACCGTAGCAGCGACACCACAAAGGAAGTTCAGTCACCTCGAGGACGCTACGGGTCGTCGCCCCATCCTCCCACTCTCACGATTTGTCCAGAGGAGGTGTGTCGTGATCTTAGATCTCAAAGATGTGTCCCAAATCCGCAGCGTTGGACGTTTGCCCACCAAATGGGAGCTCGGCGTGCAATTGATCGGCACGTTCGGCCTCGCCGTCTTCCTCGTGTTGTACTACGTACTTTTCATGCAGCCCAGGGAGGTACGGCCGGTACGAAGAGCTTCGGCGCTCTGTGGATTCTGTTGTTCAGCTCGTCCAAACGGGACGAACCTTGGTCACCCGAGAGCAGGCCGAGCGACTCAAAGAGCTTTTCATCCTGTCCGCTTACCCCGAGCTCGCTGGCTATATGCAGGCAACCCTCTCTCAAGAAGCAGGCGAGGAAACAGTGAGTGCCGCCGACGCGCACTTGCTGACCGCGATGTTGTCAGAGAATCTCCAGGAAATACTCGTGGTTCGAACCCGACTGCTCCGCGGGTTGAGTCGCGACAGAGACGATGACCTCTCGGAGCTTTTGAAAGCGAGGCTAACTCAATCCGGCGTCGCCACCCGGATCGCCGATCGCGCGGTCAGGGAATGGCCACATCGATCGCGGGCCGAGCTGGAGAGGATGTGTAGAGAATCTCTCTATGCTTCGCTTCGATCCCTTGCCGACATCAGTGGGCGCTAATCTGGCGACGGCCGATGGTCCGGAACCGGCCTATCTTGGGGAGCGGGTTGAGCGGGGGGAGCTGTTTCTGCGTACCGAGGCCGGCACCGAGGCCGTGTCGGCAAGCGAAGTCGCTCTCCGCTTCAACAACTGGGACAAGATTCGAGCGTCGAGACTTCCCATCGCCGCAATCGCCGCGGTACTGACTGCCGTCGGTCTGGTGCTCATCGTCGGATGCGTCGTGCTCGGCGGGCGTCGTCAAACAGAGAGTTAAAAGCCCTCTTGAGGATGTCGCTGCGATGGTTGGGGGGAGTTGGACGCGCCCTTCCGACGAAAAGTGGCAGAACGGTGCCATTGAGTGGCAGCGGCCGGACACGGGCCTCCCTCCTTCCTTCATGTTTCCTCCGTCTAAGCCCATGGTTCACCTCGTCTCGTGAGACTTCTCAGCCTTGGTATCGATTTTGCACCTCCGCGTCGATCGGAGGGTTCTGGTGAGAAAAGAGACGTCCCAGTCGGGGTTCGTTAACACGGACCACATCAGCATGATGGGCGTCGGCGCAGCCCTGTTCCTCGCGGCGGCCCCTTTTGGGTTCTCTCGAGTGGTGGACGGACAGGTGCTCTTGGGCGTGGTTATCCTCGCGTTCGGGGGACTACTCTCCGGCACGTGCCTGTTCCACGGCTTGGCGGTAATACACAGTCAAGATGGATGGGGAGGCGTGCTCGCAGCCCTCATCGGTTTCGCGTTTTCGTGCGTGCTGATTCTGTTTCTGGTGTCTCAAGCGACGTCGTGCTTTACCGACGAAGTCGGAGACCCACTCCCGCGAGACGACTCCGCAGGGATACAGACACCGGCCATCGAGGGCACACCCTGGTTCGTCTATCTCGACTCCGCCCTGGGTACGCTTCAAGGTACGCCAGCCCATCGTGCGGGAGCGCGGGAAGTCTCTTCGGGTGGCTCACTCGGGAAGGTCCGCTAGATCGAAGCCCTCCCCGAGCTCGGGAACGAAGGTCCGGCTTCCGATCTCCTCGCGCAGCAACTGCGCGAATGCCTTGGACGATTTCGGCTCGCCGTGGGTAACGAAGATCGACTTCGGGGCCGTCTTCGCCGAACGAACCCAACGGAGGAGCTCGTTCCTGTCGCCGTGGGCCGAAAGTCCGCTGATCGGAATGAACTGGGCCTTCACGGGAACGTCCTGCCCGTGCACACGGACGGTCTTTACTCCGTTCATCATGGCGCGCCCGCGAGTTCCTACGGCCTGGTAGCCGACGAGCACGACGAGATTGCGCTTGTCGGGCAGCAAACGCTTGAGATGATGCAGCACTCGCCCCGCCGTGAGCATCCCGCTCGAAGAGATGACGATGCGAGGGCCGGGAAGTCGATTGAGCGCCTTGGATTCGTCGACCGACCGGTGGAACTGCACGTTCCTGGGAAACAGTCGGCTGCGGCCGTCGTCAAGGAGGGATTCGTCGAGGCTCAAGTCCCGAATGTGATCGCTATAGATGCGCGTCGCGTCGACCGCCATTGGGCTGTCGATATGGATCGGCACGTCGGGGAGCTTCCCGGCGTTGATGAGCCCACGCAGAATGAGGGTGACGAGCTGAGAACGGCCTACGGCAAAGGAGGGAATGAGCACCGTTCCCTTGCGCTCGATGCAGTCGGTCAATGCCTCTCCGATCTGATCTTCCATCGGCGTTGGTCGATGCTCCCGGTCGCCGTAGGTCGACTCGATCACGAGCGCGTCACATTCGGGCCGCGGATCGGGATCCGAGTGAAGAGGAGCGCCGTAGCGGCCGAGGTCGCCGCTGAAGACGACCTTGAGCTCGCCTTCGTGGTCCCGTAGATGCACTTCGACCATCGCCGCGCCGAGGATGTGCCCCGCGTTCAGGAAGCGCGCGCGAACCCCTTCGCCAGGGGAGACCCATTCCCCGTACTCGACCGGGGTGAGGAGCTCGATGGCTCGCTGCGCGTCAGCCGCCGTGTACAGGGGGAGCGCGGGCTTGTGCTTGCTGAAGCCCTTTCGATTCGCGTAGGCGGCGTCTTCTTCCTGTATCTTGGCCGCGTCCATGAGCAGAAGCTTGGCGAGGTCGAGCGTCGCGGACGTGCAATAGACGGGACAGCGGAGCCCGTTTTGAGCCAATCGAGGCAGATAGCCGGAGTGATCGATATGGGCGTGCGTAAGAAGGGCGAAGTCGAGCGCGTCTGGCTCGAATCGCGACCGCTTCCAGTTCATCTCCCGGAGCTTTTTCAGCCCCTGGAACATTCCCGCGTCGACGAGGAAGCGGCTGCCTCTGGCCTCGACGAGGAAGCGCGAGCCTGTCACCGTGCCCGCTCCGCCGTGGAACGAAAGCTGCGGGCTCACGAGGCCAGGTAGTTTTTCAAGGCGGGATAGTCGACGCCCAGCTCGTCGATTCGTTCCGGTTTCTCTTCAACGCTCCGAAGGGCGTCGGGGAGGGGGACGCTCGAACCGATGACCGCTTCAACGGTTTCCTGGAACTTGGCCGGATGGGCCGTGCCGAGGAACACGGCGGGAGCCTCAGAGCCCTCCTCGGCCTGACCATCGAGCGCACCGAGATAGCCGACGGCTCCGTGCGGGTCGAGGAGATAGTCGTGACCCTTGTAGACCTTGCGAATCGCAGCCCGGGTATCGTCATCGGTATGGGCGCTTCCGATCAAATCCTTCTTGAGGGCCTGACGCGAGTGGCCGTAGAGCCACTGGATCCGTGCGAAGTTGCTGGGATCGCCGACGTCCATGGCATTGGTAATCGTCTGGATCGAGGCGCGAGGCCTGAAGATGCCGCTGGCCAGGTACTCGGGAACGACGTCGTTCACGTTGGTTGCCGCGACGAAGCGCTCAACCGGAAGCCCCATGCGCTTGGCCAGCAGTCCCGCTGTCAGGTTTCCAAAATTGCCGCTCGGAACGGACACGACGAGGGGACTTCGAGCCTCCTCGGGCAGTTGCGAGTACAAGTGAAAGTAGTAGAACGACTGCGGTAGAAGGCGCCCAACGTTGATCGAGTTGGCCGAGACGAGGGGACGTTTCTCGCTGAGCTCCCGATCGGCGAAGGCGCTCTTTGCGAGCCGCTGACAGTCGTCGAAGGTCCCATCGATCGAGACCGCGTGGACGTTGTCGCGAAGCGTCGTGAAGAGTTTCTGCTGGAGCGGGCTGACTTTGTCACGCGGGAACAGAACGACCACCCGAATGCCGGGCAGGCGGTGATAGGCGTGAGCGACCGCGCTTCCCGTGTCTCCCGATGTGGCCACGAGCACGGTGGCTTCCTCATCGCGCCGGCTCAAATAGTGACGCATCAGACGCGCCATGAAGCACGCCCCGACATCCTTGAACGCGAGCGTCGGCCCGTGGAACAGCTCCAGGCAATAACGATTCTCGTCGACGGGAACGAGCGGGATCTCGAAGTTCAGCGCGTCTCTGACTATCGCCTCGAGGTCGGTCTCACCCAGGTCTTCGCCGAACAGCTGCTCCGCGATCGCAAGCGAGGTCTCCGCGAGCGTCTTGCCCTCGGGAGGCTCGAGCTCGGGCAGCGTTTCGGGAATGTAGAGACCTCCATCCGGTGCCGGCCCGGCGAACAGAGCTTGCTCGAGCGATACGGGAGGTGCTTGACCCTCGGTGCTCACGTAGCGCATGGCTCAGTCTTTCCTTCGAGGACGTAGGCGCCTCTCGCGCTCACTGTCGAGACGTATACATCGGTCGCGATTCCCGCAGACTCCATGAACGCCTCGGACATCTTTTGAGAGGCGATATCGGCGGTCTCCCGGCCACGGCACAGCGCGAAGACCGACGGGCCAGATCCCGATAAACTGCATCCCAGTGCTCCGGCTCCGAGCGCGGCGCGTTTCACGGCGGTGAAGCCGGGCACGTAGTCGGCACGGAGTGGTTCAGCGATATGGTCCACGAGCGAGCGAGAGATTAGCTCCCAGTCCTGAGTATACAACCCGGAGACGAGCGCACCCAGATTCGCCCACTGAGCCACCGCCTTTTTCAGCGGTACGCTCTCCCCGAGCAGGATTCTCGAGTCGCGCGTCGAAAGCTCGACGTGAGGATGCACGACGGCGACGCTCATGCCGTCGGGGACCGGCAATTGGATCACGTCGGGCGGATTCGCAGTGCGGGCGAGAACGAGGCCCCCATAGAGGCAGGCGGCCGCGTTGTCAGGATGGCCGCTTCCCGCAACGAGCCGCTCGGCGGTGATCGCCGCCGCCAAAAGCACTTCCAATCCCACGTCGAGATCCAGGAGATGCTTCGCCGCCACCACCCCCGCGACGGCGCTCGCCGCGCTGCTTCCCATGCCGCTCGCGCGCGGCAACCCCTTGGTGAGCGTCACACGGACTCCGATCGACTCGAGGCCCGCGTGCTCGAGGAGCTTCTTCACGGCGACGGTCGCGGTATTCTGATCCGCGTTTCGCGGCAGTCTCTCCGAGTCGCCCTGGATTTCGGCGAGGTGGACGCCGGGCGTCTCAGCGAGCGAGATTTCGACCCGGTCGCCCGGTGCCTGGAGCGCGAGCCCGAGCACGTCGAATCCACAGGCTAGGTTCGCGACGGTTGCGGGAGCAAAGACCTCGCAGGTTTCGTTTCGTGTCATCCAGTCGTCATCGATGCCTTGGCCACACCCTGGAGGAGACCTCGTGCGACGGCGAGCTCGGCGAGAAGGAGGGCGCCACCGGCCGCGCCCCGAACCGTATTGTGTGAGAGACAGGCGAATTTGTAATCGAGCACGGAGCAGGGACGCAGCCGTCCGATGCTGACCGCCATCCCGCCGTCGAGATCTCGATGGAGTCTCGGTTGCGGGGCGGCGTCCTCGTGCCAGTAGTAGAGAGGCCGCGAGGGCGCCGTCGGCAGACGCAGGGACTGAGGCTCCGCGGTGAAGCTCTCCCAAGCCTCGATCATCGCTTCGCGATCGGTCTTGCGCTCGAGCTCGATCGAGACGGCGAGGAGGTGGCCGTCGACGACCGGCACTCGATGGCACTGGGCGCTCAGCGCGAGCTTTGCGCTGGTGACGCCGCTCGATTGCACGCTACCCAGAATCTTCTGTGTCTCACTCTCCATCTTCTCCTCTTCGCCGGAGATGAAGGGAATGACGTTGTCGAAGATCTCGTAGCCCGCGACCCCCGGAATGCCTGCGCCCGAGACCGCTTGCATCGTCGTGACCGAGACGCGGCGAAGACCGAACCGATCCCAGATCGGCTTGAGCGCCATCACGAGACCGATGGTCGAGCAATTGGGATTGGTGACGATCGCACCCGGCGCGTAGCGTGACCCCCGGGCGATCTCGAGATGCTCCGGATTGACCTCGGGCACGACCAGCGGAACGTCCTTCTCCATGCGGTGCGACTTCGCGTTCGAGACCACCAGGGCTCCTGAGGCCGCGAAGGCGCTCTCGATGTCGTAGGCCACCGAGGCGTCGAGGGCCGAGAACACGAGTGGTGCCTCGAGGCGAGGCTCGCTCGGCAAGAGCCGCATGTCCGCCACCCGCTTCGGAATGGGCGACGCCTGAACCCAGCGCGCGGCGTCTCGATAGGCCTTACCCTCCGATCGCTCGGAGGCGGTGATGGCGACGAGGTCGAACCACGGGTGACGATCGAGAAGCGTGATGAAGCGCTGACCGACCGTACCGGTGGCACCGACCACGGCGACGGGCACGTGCTGACTCGAGCTCATCCGTTCTCCCGGCATGCTTGCAGTATATCGGCAAATACGCCGCAGGCGGTGACCTCGGGGCCGGCGCCTGCCCCGCGGATGACGAGCGGCTGCGTCTGGTAGCGTTCCGTTGTGAAAACGAAGACGTTTTCGGTTCCCTCCAGGCTCGCGGCCGGGTGCAAGGGATCGACGTCCGCGAGACCCACCGTGGCGCTGCCCTCGTCGAGCGAAGCCAGGTAGACGAGCGTCTTGCTGTTCGCGCGGGCACGCTCGTGCCGCGCCTGGATGTCCTCGCTCAGCGCGCTGAGGCCCTTCCAGAAGGCATCGAGGGGAACGTTCCGAAGCTCCTCCGGGAGGAGTGGCGCGACGGTAATGTCATCGAGCTCCATCGGAAGCCCGGCGGTCCGCGCCAGGATGAGGAGCTTACGCGCGACATCCATGCCTCTGAGGTCTTCGCGGGGATCGGGCTCGGTATAGCCCCGTTCGTGTGCCTCCCGCACCGCCGAAGCGAAGTCCTTCCCCGACCGAACTTGATGAAACAGAAAGCTCAACGTGCCCGAGAAGACCCCTTCGACGCGCCGAAGGCGGTCGCCGGTCTCGAGAAGACGGCGAAGTGTTTGCACGACCGGGAGGGCCGCGCCGGCCGTGGTCTCGTAGTAGATAGCGCCGCGCCCTAGTGTCTGGTTCCGGAAGTCATGTTGCATTCGAGCGCCGCTGCATCCCGCCTCGCTGCTTTGCGCCGCGACGCTCTTTTTTTTGACCTCACTTCCGGGACGGGACACTAGTGCCTCGAAGTCCTTGAGAGAAGCCGTGAAGGGGAGTTTGTTGGTCGAAACGACGGCCACCCCTGCGGGCAGGACTCGCCGGTAGAGAGCCGCCGTTTCCGGGTTTGCCGTGATGTCGACGAGAAGGCGAGGCCCGGGGCTCGAGACACAACGCTCCGCGAAGGCGTCGAGATCCGAAGCCTCGCCGCCGTCGAGGGCTTCACGCCATGACTCGGGGTCGATCCCCTCCGCCGAAAGCGCCATGTGTCGGCTGTTCGCGAGACCGCACAACCTGAGCTCGAGCCCCATGCCGCTCTGAATCCGTTCCTTCTCTCTCGCGAGCTGAGACAAAAGCGCGCTTCCGACGCCGCCCGCGCCGAGGACGAAGAGACGGGCGCAGCGCGTGGTGCGCGAGAAGAGCGTCCGATGCATGGCGCGGAGCGCTCGGGTCTCGTCGTCGCGAGAGATCACGAGTGAAATATTGAGCTCGGAGGACCCCTGGGCGATGGCCCTCACGTTGACCCCCTCGCTCCCGAGGACGCTGAAGACGCGGCCCGCGATTCCGGGCCGCTCCCTCATCGCGGCGCCCACGACGGCGATGACGGAAAGGTCCCGCTCCACCACGAGTGGATCGATGGCCTCCCCCCGGCGCTCGAAAACGAACTCTTCCTCCACGCTCTTTCGCGCGCGTGCGACGTCGTCAGGGGAGACCGCGAAGCAGATCGAATGCTCACTCGAACCCTGGGTGATGAGGACGACGTTCACGTTCTCTCGGCCGAGTGCGTCGAAAAGTCTTCGCGCGACTCCTGGAACGCCGAGCATGCCGTCGCCTTCGAGTCGCATCAGCGCGACGTCGTGGATCGAAGCGATGCCGCGCACGGCGCTATCCCCGGCCGGGGTATTGTTCGCAACGCGCGTGCCGCTTCGCTCGGGATGGAAGGTGTTTCGGATGACGAGCGGGATGCGGCCGGTACGGGCAGGATGAATCGTTGGCGGATAGACCACCTTCGCTCCGAAATGCGAGAGCTCCATGAGCTCCTCGTAACCCAGCGCCGGCAGGGAGAACGCGTCCGGTACGAGTCGCGGATCGGCGCTCATCACGCCATCGACGTCCGTCCAGATCTCGATGAGCGCGGCTTCGAGCGCCCCGCCGAGAAGTGAAGCGGTGTAGTCCGAGCCGCCACGTCCCAGCGTCGTGGTCTCACCCTCGTCGGTCGCGCCGAGAAATCCGGTGACGACCTGGAGCGCCTCGTGAGCTCCGAAGTGCTGGCGAATTTTCTCGTTCGTCGGCTCCATCCGCACGTGAGCCGCTCCGAAGTCCGCATCCGTCACGATGAGGTGACGGGCGTCGATATAGCCGGCTTCCACACCGCGCTTGTGGAGCGCGGCCGCGACGAGGTCCGCGGAGAGTCGCTCGCCATAACTCGAAATCAGGTCCAGGCTCCGCGCGGAGCTCTCGCGGACTAGATAGACACCGTGGAGAAGCTCCTCGACCTCCGAGAGACGGCGCTTGATGCGGCCACGAAGCTCTTCCAGCTCGTCAGCGGGGGCCAGTGCTTCCGCGACGGCGAGGTGGCGGGTCGAGAGCTCCTGGCACGTTTGGCGGTAGCTGTCCGTGCCCCTGGCCGCGGCTTGGGCGGCCTCGGCGAGCGTGTCCGTCACGCCCCCCATGGCCGAGACCACGACTGCGAGCTTCGTTGCGCCCTTTCGCTCGACGAGAATATCCACGACCGCCGCGATGCGCTCCGCGGTCGCGAGCGAGCTGCCTCCAAACTTCAGAATTTGCATACTAGAATCCGAGGACATGTTACTACAGAGGATTTGGCAAGCCTGGCTTTTGCTTTTTACCGGAGAGTCTACGTAGACTGGATGCTCGGTGGTCCCAAAATGGAGTTAGCGACCATACCGAAGCGCCGGTTGTATCCCATTCTAGGGTTCTTCATCGCTATTGGTGCGCCTGGAGGGCTTCTCGTGATGAGGGCTCTGCTGCACGATCAGCTGACGAGCTGGGACTGGATCTCTAGCGAGCTTGCGAGCCGCGCGCTGACCTACGGCTACGTGGCCATCTCCACGACGATCATGTTCTCGGGGCTGGGAGCCATCATCGGGGCCAATGAGGACTTGCTCCATCGCATGTCGCTGACCGACCCCTTGACGGGTCTGCCCAACCGCCGGCACTTCGACAAACGGGTTCGGGAGGAGCTGGCGCGCGTCGACCGCTATCACTACCCTCTGACCCTGATGGTGATCGACCTCGACGGCCTCAAGACACTGAACGACCGGCTCGGGCACGAGGGAGGAGACAACGCCCTTCGGGCGGTCGCGCGGAGCCTGCAGCAGACTTGCCGCGCCACCGATTTGGCGGCGCGCATCGGGGGCGACGAGTTCGCCGTGCTGGCGACCAATATCCATCTGACCGAAGCGATCGCTCTCGCGGAGCGCATCCGGAAGACGGTTCAAACCGAAGCGAGCTGGCTGTCGCCGGAGCTGCCAGCGCTGACGCTGTCCGTCGGCATCGCCGACACGGGTTGCATCACGGAGCTCCATCCCGACCGGTTGTACTCGGCGGCGGACCGGGCGATGTATACCGCGAAGCACGAGGGTAGGGACCGCGTGGCGCTGGCTCCCGTGCTGCAGGAACGGCTCGAAGCGGAGGACCAGAAGCCTCAGAGCGCGCCCCCATAACCCTTTCCAGCGCAGGCTCGTGAATATGAAGGCTTATCTCGAGGGCAGGGTCGAGATTGTCAGGGCCGACATCACGACACTCGACCTCGATGCGATCGTGAACGCCGCGAACTCGTCGCTATTGGGTGGCGGCGGGGTTGACGGTGCGATCCACCGCGCGGCGGGTGCGGAGCTTTTGGCCGAATGCCGCACTCTGGGCGGGGCGAGACCGGGCGAGGCCAAAATGACGAAGGGTTATGGGCTCGCGGCAAGCTACGTTATCCACGCCGTAGGCCCCGTTTGGACGGACGGGAGCGCGGGAGAGCCCGAGCTTCTCGCGAGCTGCTACGAGACGAGCCTCGGGCTCGCTCTCGAGGCCGGCGTCTCTTCAGTAGCGTTTCCCTCGATCTCGACTGGAGCCTATGGCTATCCGATCGACAGGGCGGCGCGGGTTGCCCAAGCCACGGTGAGAAAGTGGCTCGAAGAGCACGAGCTTCCCGAGCGCGTGCTCTTGTGCTGTTTTTCCGATGCCGACCGCGAGGTCTACGAGTCCATCGCAAACGAGGAGCTTCGGTAGTCACCATGTCGTCGGAGGCCGTGGTGCTTCTCCATGGGATGGGACGCTCGTGGGTCTCGATGGCGCTTCTCGGTCACCGCCTGAAGCGTGCCGGCTACGAGATCCACCTTTTCGGCTACAGCCCGCGCCGTGCGACGCTCGACGAGCTTTCGGGCGGCTTGCAGACCTTGATCGAAGAGAAGGTCGAGGCGAGAAGCTACCATCTCATCGGGCACTCGCTCGGCAACATCATCGTGCGCCACGGATTCCGACAGAACTATCGATCCGGACTGGAACGCATCGTCATGCTCGCCCCGCCCAATGGTCCGGCCGTACTCGCGAGCAGCCTGCGACACAACCGTCTCTACCGATGGTGGACGGGGGACAGCGGTCAAAAGCTCGGCGACAGAGCCTTCTACCAAACGCTCCCGACCCCGAGCGTCGACTTCGCCGTGCTCGCGGGCGACCGCGGCCATCGTCTCGCTTTCGATGAGCCGAACGACGGCGTCATACGGGTCGAGAATACGAAGCTCGACGGCATGACGGCTTTCAAAGTCCTCCATCGCACCCACACCTTCATCATGTTGTCCGGCGAGACTTTCGAGCTCTGCGAGCGCTTCCTCAGGACGGGAGCATTCTAGTGCTCACTCGCCTCTTCGGCTCGTTCGCTCCCCTCGCTCTTCGCTCGGGGAGGACGGCCGAATTCCCTCGCGTCCATGCCTTCGCTTACGCTCCGGCATGACGCGATTCCTCTCGGCCGGGCTCGCCCCGCTCGCTCTCCAGAACGGGCTTTGAGGACCGGCCGCGACGTGGGACCATCGTAGATGAAGGTGAAGGCAATCCGCGGCTTCTCGATTCTCGAGGTTCTCCTCGCACTCTCCATCACCCTCGTCGTCATGGCGATGGTGGCGCAGACGCTTTCCCACGTCGCGGCCATCTACGACGCGCAGACGGACGTGGCGACAACGAGTTCGACCGTCGCGGTCGCCCTCGACGACATCGTCTTCGAGATCTCTCTCGCCGGTCAGGGGCTGGGGGAGGGGATTCCCGCGGTGCTGCCCAGGCTTCCCGGCACCCGAGCCTCCGCGAGCGCGATCACGTTGCGCTCGAATCCCGACGTAGCCGCGAGCTTTCTCCTCGAAGCGCTCGGCGAGAACGGCGAGCCGACCCTGGCCGACGGCGCTTCGCTTTTCGACAAGGACGACCTCGTGGTCGTGACGGACGCCCGCGGTCGCGTCGAGCGCGCTGTCGTTGCGCGGGCGAGCGATGCGGCGCTCGGCCTGCGCTCGATGGACGCTGCCGACGGCGAGCTCCGCGGCAGCTACACCCCCCAAAGCGGCGCCCGCGTCCTCGCGCTTCGTGAGGTGCACTACTTCCTCGACGAGGCGGAGGGGGGAGCGCTCGTCAAGAACGTAGAAGGGATCTCGCGTCGTGTGCTCGCGCGCGGAGTCACCGGCTTGTCCTTCGAGTATCTCGATCGAGAGGGCGGGACCATCGCCCTGGCGAAGGCGGAGACGAGCGGCGAGCTCGCGACCGTGCGCGTGACGATCGCCTATGAAGCGGGGGAGGAAGGGCTTCCGGCTCGCTCACTGGCCACGGCCGTCACGCCCGCTCCGCGCTCCGGTACGGTGGACTTCGAGCAGCGCGACGCACGGTTCCGATTGTCGCGCACCTTCTATCCCCTCGACCGTCCGACGGGCGTCGCGTCGCGGATTGGGGCCGATTGGGCCGTGGTTCTGTGTTCGGGAGTGAATCCGACGTCGGACCCTGCCTCCCTCTATTCGTTCCAAGTGGAGAAGCGGTTTCTAGGCGCGGGCGTCGACAACGTCACCTACTTGGGCGACGTGCGCGCGCCCGTGACCCTGGCCTTCGCGCCCGAGACGGGCCGCCTGTCCGGCTCACTCTTCATCGCGGCCTGGGGACTGCGGATAGGCCACCTCTCCCGCATCGCGCCCGATGCCTACGGAAAACTCTCGGCCGAGTCCGAGATGACGACTTTCGAGGGAACGGACGCCATCGCGCAGTCGGGTGGGATGGCCTTCGGCGTCGACGAGGCGCTCTACGTGACGAGCCGGGAGAAAGGCGCGATCTATCGATTTCGCTTCGAGGCTTCAGGAAAGCCCTCGCAGCCCGAGCGGATGTTTCCCGTGACGGGAACGCCAGGTGCGATCGCCGAAGGCACCGACGGACATCTCTACTTCCTCGTGAATCAGGGACTCGTAGGCTCGCTCTGGAAAATGGCGTTCGACGAGACGCTGACTCCGCTTCCGCCCGTTCGCGTCGCGACGCTTCCGGGAACTGGAGTCGCGCTCGCCCGCGATCCGGTCGAGGGGAATCTCTTTGCTCTCGTGACTCTCCCGGCGGGTGACTCCATCGTCGCCGAGCTTACCCGCGGATGGATCGAAAGCGCGTCGGAGCGGCCTGACGCGTTTCCCGAGCCGCCGTCGATCCGCTTCTCGCTCCGAGAGTGGCTGACGAGGCTCGAGGAAGGCGACGTCGATCCCAGAGAGATCCCCTTCTCCCAGGCGGAGCTGCCGAGCCACCTCGCCTATCTTCGGGTTTCACAGCTCGACTCCCTAACCTTCGACGCGCTCGGCTCTCTCTACCTGGGAGCGAAGGAGGGGAATCTCGTATTGAAGTTCGAGCTTCCGAGACCGTCGGGTCGCTACGCGGTGGGCGTAGCGGCTGGTGTCGTCGACCGGGGTCTCGACTTGACGTCGATAGTCAGGATGCACGCGTGGAAGAAGATCGTACTCGGCCTATGAAATCCGAACGTGGGATCGCGCTCGTCGTGGTGCTTCTCGCGATCGTCGTACTGCTTCCGCCGACGATCCTGCTGAGCGCTCTCGCCATCCGGTGGCAACGCCAGTCGATCGATCTCCGCGATGGCGTTGCGGAAGAGTTCGCCGCCCAGGCGGGGTTCGAAGAGGCGAGAAACCGCATCGCGAGCGCGACCTTCGGGCTCGCCCCGAACGAAGCGAGGTCTTTCATCCTCGAGGAGCTCGACGAGCTGACGCCCGACGTCCGTGTCGCGCGAGGGGAGGACGTCGTGCTCACCCTGAACGGGCGCGTGCTGTCCGGAGCCGCGGCCGAGCGCGCGGATCTCGAGCAGACCGGTACCGACCCCGAGGGACGGGTGGTCTATCAGTATAGGAAGCTCGAGGTCTACGTCGTCGAGGTGGAGGTGAAAACTCGGCCGACGTTACGTGCGGTGAAACTCGAAGGAGTCGTCGCCCGGCTTCCCGACGGAAGCTTGCAGACGTTGGGTGTGAAGACGACGCGAGGGTTCTGGTAGCGGTCGGCGAGTCAGAGTGCGCCCGGCTCCAGGCGGAAGGGCTTGACCCCATGCGGCGGCGTCTCTATCATTAGAAAAACAGACATTCCAACTCGCAAATCCTCCACAGGCTCGACCCCGATGCCTCGACACTCGAGCCGAAAGGAATACCATGGAGCGTGACGCCCCCAATCCGTCGCTGTCCCGGCTTGCGCGGGAGCTCTTGGACCCGCTCGAGCGCCTCCTCGAGGAGGCCGAAGCACTTCCGAAGGGAAAAAAGCGGGCACGCTTGCTCAAAGTAGCCCGAGAGCTCTCGAACCTCATCGGACCCCTCGCCGAGAGCGGTCCGGTTCTCGCCTTCCGCCGCGAGCCCGTTCCAAACGTTCCCGAAATGCCGCAACGTCGGGTGCTCATCGTCGAAGGCGAGCCGTCGGCGCGGCACTACATGAGTCGGCTGTTGGAGCTCGAAGGGTTCGACGTCGCGAGCGCGAGCTCGCTTCTGGAAGGCTGGAAGCTCGCCGAGGCGATGCAGCCGGATGTCGTCACCGTCGACAACCTGCTTTTACAGCTCGACGATGGGAATTGGCTGGGGAGGTTCAAGGCCGATCGCACTCTCGGCCGCATCCCGCTCGTCGTCGTCCGGACGGCCGAGGCGGAGGAGTCTCTCGTCTTCGCGGGCGTGACGAGCACCGTGTCGAAGCCGATCGACCCGGGTGAGCTCGCTTGCGTGATTCGCTCGGAAACGGGCGAATCGATCCGATCCGCCCTGCTCGTCGGCCCCGACGAGGCCGCCCTCCCCCTGTTGAAGGCGGCGCTCGACGCGATGAAGCTCCGCGCGGTGACGGTGGACAGTGTGGCCGAGGCGAGCGAAACGCTCGCTCGTATGATTCCTGCCGTCCTTCTCCTGAGCCTGCGATCCATTTCGGAGTCGCGGCCTCTTCTCGAACAGGTTCCTCGAGAGGTGTTCGTGGTCGCGCTTCACGAGGCTCTGACCACGGGCGAGGAGCGGGAGCTCTCCAGAATGGTTGATGCCCGGCTCTCGACCGCGGAGCTAACGCCGGCAGCGCTGGTCGCTGCGCTGCGAGGGGCCGCCGAACGGAGGCCGTCCGCGGAAGCCGAGGTCAGTTGACCCGACCGGTGTATTTCACTCGGGCGTTCACGATCCCGAGCTCGACGCGCCGGTTTTTCGCGCGCGACTCTTCAGCATGCGGATCCAAACGCCAGTTGATGCTCATCCGACTGACTTCCGCTATCCGCCCTTGGCCAACTACCCTGCGGGCGCCGAGCACTCCCTTGGCCAAATATCGGGCAATTCTCACCTTGTGACGGGTTGCTAGCGCACGCATGGGGCAGGCAACGATAGCTTTCATCGTGTGGGGATGTCTACACGGGTATGTCGGGTACGTCTGCCCGTCTTATCCAAAAACAGAAACGATTATCACCGCGACGCCGCATAGGAGTTCGGGCGCACAAGCTGGACGGAACGGATGGCTTGGAGGAGAGGTCTGCTCGGGATCGCCTATCGCAGATCCAGTGCCGCGTCGGCTGGTCTCCGCGAATCTCGAGAACGCCTCTAGGATTCTGAGCTTCGGCTCCGTTCGTGTTTTTGGACACGAGTGCGTTCAGCTAAGGCTGGCATGTTCAGTGGGAGACAGCCCCACCGGGGAAATAGTTCGCACCCGGTAGCTTGAGTCACATCAGTGAAGGAAACGAAGCGGATGAAGCTGGCTGACAAAGCTGTCTATAGGGCGGTGAGCGAGTCACCGGGCCGTAACGCGAGTGAACCCAACGGTGGCCCCGACAAAAAATAAACCCCAGAGGCCGAGTTTTCTCGTGTCGGACGAAGGCAGCAGGGTATGTCGCAGACTAGCTGATGAGACATATCCCTCTGGCGGGGTGGTAGGGACAGCACGGTGACAAGGACATGCCAAGCAACTGGAGAAACCGTCCTCGTCCCAGGCAGAAATGTCTGGAGCAAGGTAAGTCGTATAACCGGCACCACCGGGAAATCGGCTGAAGACGCAGATCCCTTTGCTGAGCTCGTCTAAAAGCACTCTCCTATCGGAGGCTCAGCGCCGGATCGCCGAGCAGATGGTAGATACTGAGTAGCTCGGGAAAGGCTCCCGTCTCGGCATAAGCGGCCTGGCCCGCAAGCACCGCGTCGCCCAATCGCGGGTGCTGCTGGTTCACCAGATGATCGAGTAGAGCCTTGTGGAATCGGTGCGCCGGGTCGTTGAGGCTCAGTCCAGTCGGCGAGAAAGCCGCGATGATTCCCTTGCCTTCCGCTTTGAGTAATTCCTCAGACAGCGAGTTGAAGTACGGAAAGTGGAAATACCCATTGAGGCAGTTCATCGTAAGAAGGAGCGGTTGCTGAGGCTGCGGTGACAAGGAAGCCACCTGCAAATTATTGAGCAAGTTCTCATTGGCCCACAGGTGGATCGCTCCGTGACCCATGTAGCTCATGAGGGAAGCTCCCTGATCGAAGGCGTTGAGGATCGCCCCCTGAGCTCCCGCCGTCCCCAGCTGTGACAGATAGATCTTTTCCGGGGCTTCGTCGTTCAGTATCGTCGAAGCTATCTCATCTGCATCCGCGTCGAAATTACCCGCGATGTCCGGGGGGTCACCCCTAGCTGGACCGAGGTGTCGCCGCCGTTGATCACGCCGTCGTTGTTCACGTCTCGCCACAGCTCGCCGCTACTCACGTCGCCGTTGGCCACACCACCGGTGGTGCTGAAGTGGACTCGGATGTTATCCACCGTCGCGGCGCCGGTCCGGGTGAGCTTGAACCGGAAGAGCTCCGAGGTCACCGGGGAGGCCGCGGCGAATTGGTCGCCAATCTGGCCTGCGTCGTGGTCGGCCAGGGTGAGTGTGGCGGCGTCGGCTAGGCACGCCTCGGCGTAGACGGTGTAGGTATCGAGAGGGGTCACGCCGGTGGTGTCATACAGCCGGAAACAATAACTCCCGCTATCGGTGGCATTGGTCGTCGCCTGAAGCGCGAACTCGATCTCGGTAAACTCATCGCCATTCAAGGTGATGCCGCCGGTGGTGTTGCCGGCATCTTTGAGCTCACCCGCCACAAAAGTCGTGGCTTCATCGAAGAGACCGGGGGAGATATTCATGGTCGCCTCGCCGTCGGTGATGAACGTCGATCCGACGACCTGCCAGTGGCCGCTGGTATCGGTGGGCACCGCGGTGTAGGTACCCGAACCGCAGGTCGCGGTCTCCGCAACTTGGAGCTGATAGGTCACCGGTCCCGAGCTCGTGCCGCCCTCGTTCGATACCTCGAAGCGTAAGCGCCGGATGGTTTCTTTGGCCAGCGGGCACAGCGGAGCGTCTTGGGCGGCCGCCCAGGTGGCACCGCCGTTATTGGGGGTTCCTGAAGTATCCGCTAATGGACCGGTCGTCCCAGTAATGGTGTTCGCACCGATATGGATGCGACCGACACCACCCTCACCGCCGCCACCTCCGGGATTGCCTGCGTCGCCTCCCGCAGCACCGGTGGCCGTGACAAGGGAAATACCAACGGTGGCACTGTTGGCCTCGAACAAGATGGAGCCGCCAGCTCCTCCTCCGCCACCCCCTTCTCGGCTACCAACGCCGACACCCATTGTACCGTTACTCGTGACATTTCCTGTGATGGTGACAGTGTCCGCGCTGATATAAACGATTCCGCCGCCACCGCCTCCTACTCCTCCTGGCACCATGGTGGGTTGGTCATGGCTGCCGCCACCCCCACCACCCGATCCGAAAAAGAGCTGGGTCAAGGCCGCGGTACCGTATAGACCGCCGCCGCCACCGCCGCCGGCGCCTACGCCACTGCTAGTAGCTCCACCACACTCGGTAGCGCCTCCCTCTCCGGTGGTGGCGCCCGAGCCGCCTAGTGCTGGCCCCGTACAACCGCCACCGGCAGGGAGACCACCGTCATTCGGGGCATCGCCGCCGCCGCCGGCATCTTTATTGTCTCCGCCCATACCACCACCACTTACGCCGCTGTTTCCACCCAAGCCTCCCGTCCCGCCAGTGAAGCCACCATCACTACCCCCGCCGCCGCCGCCGTAACCGCCGCCACCGGCACCACCGGCACCATCGCCGCTCGTAC
Organism: Candidatus Marinacidobacterales bacterium; assembly: GCA_965247365.1. GTDB lineage: Bacteria > Acidobacteriota > Vicinamibacteria > Marinacidobacterales > SMYC01 > CBDFHB01. The sequence goes on along the minus strand of CBDFHB010000002.1, from coordinate 3,352,024 downwards.
CTGCATCCGTGTTTCCGCCGCCACCACCGCCGCCGCGGGTCCCCGCAGGTGAGTTCGCATCATAGTTTGAACTACCGCCACCGCCGTCCGTGCCAGGATTGCCGCCATTCGCTCCGTCAATGGTATCGTCTCCACCGCTTCCCACCGTCCCGTCATAACTTTCACCATTGATACCGCCGCTGTCGCTTCCTCCCGCTCCGCCGCGATTATAACCCAACCCGTCAACGCCAATGCTGGTCCCACCGTCCACACTAACCGCTCCCGTGGCGCGGAAGACAACGATGCCGGTCAGGTAGCCCGCAGCGCCTACTGGTGTCGTCGTCAGACCGTCCCAGCCCGAAGCGGTCAATACGTCGGTGAAATCCAGGGTCACGGTCGTGTAATTAGGAACCCGTTGCACCATCACCATCTGATCGGTAAAGGTTATTCCGTCATAGGAGTTCGTGATGGTAGTCGTAAAGGTTAGGGTTGAAGCGGTAACACTTTGAACCTCTAAGAACTCGTAGTTCCCCACATCCGCCGTATCGCCGGCGACTCCCTGCAAATTGATGAGGAGCACCTCATCTCCGGCGGCGATGCCGTTGCTCAACGTATCAGCGCCCGAAAACCTGTCCACCGAAGTCCCCGTCGCCGTACTGGCATCCATGCGATAGGCAATGCCGTCCGCAAAAACCCTTGCACCCGAGGTATCGGTATTGAAGTTAAACGTTCCGGTGGGTGCCAGTGCACCGTCGGCTCCATCGCCCACATCAAGGCCCAACTCCGGTCCGTCATCATTCCGCCAGAGGTAGTGGATCTGGGTGAGATCCACCTGCGCCGCGGCATCGCTGACCCCCGCAAGGAACACCAGCGCGACACAAAAGCCTCGGGTCAGCCGATGACACGCCCGGGACCACATACTCATCATTCCTTCGTTTCCTTTGTAGGCTCCGTAGGTCGGCATGCAGCATTGTTGTAGGTCCCGGTGTCGACAGGCGCGCCATTCGTAACCAACATCCCGTCCTGGAGGACATTGAATGTCCGGGTCGGACCGACGACGTCACCCGCCGGGGTCGTTGCCGAATCAGAATCTAAGAGGGAGCTGGCCTGCCCGGCGCCGGTTAAGAGCCCATAGGCGTGGAATACCGCCTCACCCGGGGCGATATCGTACGTGACAACAAAGGAATTGCTACCCCCCGGGATATTCGCGTCTTTCAGATACCAGTTGCTATCCGCCGGAACCCTGTAAGAGCACAATCCCGGGTTCCAGCCATCGGCATGCAAAGCAACGGCCGCGTAGAGTGAGGATGCCGAGCCTAGGAGGCCGAGGGCCGCGAACACGAACGCCAGGCCCACTCTCTTAGCGGCCTTCATGAGCGTACACACGTATCCACCATCCCTAGGCAGAAGTTGCAAGACGCGTGCCGGGCAGGACACTCAGAACTTGCTTCTAACTCAATCACTTACATGGGTTAACCCAGCGGCTGCCGGGGGGGGTCCCCACAGTTCCAATGGTTGTTCCCACAGATCGTAGAAAAGCGTCCTCGCGCCCGGTGTCCAATGAATGCGTGAGAGACTTACGGGGCAGCGAAGGATGTACCGGCAAAGTCTTTCGAGCCCCTGGGTGTCCTGTGGCCAGACGGTGGGCGAGGTGTCGACCGAAAAACCGCTATTTCGAAACGACAGGAGCAACTCGACGCGTTCGTCACTCAACAGCCCCTTACTCTTCAGCAAGCGGAATATTTTGTGAGCGAATGACTTTTCGGCCGCGCGGGTATCGACGAGGGGCCGCCGAACGGAGGCCATCCGCCGAAGCCGAGGTCAGTTGACGCGTCCGGTGTATTTCACTCGGGCGTTCACGATCCCGAGCTCGACGCGCCGGTTTTTCGCGCGCGCCGCGTCCGAAGTGCCCTCGACGAGCGGCTTCGATTTGCCCCAGCCTTGCACCGTGAGCCGGCCTTCGGGCAAGCCTGCCTCGAGCAAGTAGTCGTAGACGGCCTGCGCGCGTCGCTCCGACAAGCCCATGTTGTACTCGGAGCTTCCCACGTCGTCCGTGTGCCCGTTCACGCTGATGGTGTAGTCGGGGGAGGTGAGGAGAATGCCGGTGATACGCGCCAGGAGCTCCCGATTCTCGGAACGAAGCTCCGACTTGTCGAAGTCGAATTTAAGCGCGTCTTCGCCGAGATTCATGACCAGCCCGAGCGCCGTACGTCTCGTGTCCGCGATCTTGCCCAAGGCTTCCTCGAGCCTATTGAGCTCGGCTTCCGCTTCGCGGCGAATGCGCTCCGCTTCCGCCTTCGCCTCGTCCGCCTCGCGTAGGGCGACGTCGGCGACGTCCCGGGCCTCGACCGCTTCTTCCCGCGCCTCCTCGGCTCGTTCCCGCGCCATGCCTGCGTCTTCCTTGGCACGCTCCGATTCCGCCTCCGCCAGCAGACGCCCCTGAGCCGCCGCGCGGGCGGCGGTCTCCGCCTCGGTCGCTCGCGCGAGAGCCTGCTCGGAAGCTTCGGTCGCCTCCAGGGATCGAGTGCTCATCTCGCCAAGCCGCTCGTCGACCGCCTCGAGGCGGTCGAGCGTCTGGTATCCGAGATAGCCGATGGCGACGAGCAAGACGAGCGTGATGGCAACGAGGACGAGCGAAAGCCTCCGCCAGCCGCGATCGGACTCTGTCCTCGTCTCGTTATCTTCCAACAAACTCATCGAAGCTCCTTTGTAGGTGTGACGCGCGGGGATCAAACCAGATTAGCGCAAATGGAACGCTTATCATATGGAACCCACGCTGAAACGTGACGGGTGAGTCTTCTCGACGCTATCGCGTGGATCGCGGGGTTGCGCGCCAAGAGCCTGTCACTACTTGTCGCCTCCACTCGAGGCGCGTCAGCGCAGGACCAAAGCGGGATCTCCCAGCAAATGGTAGATGCTCAAAAGCTCCGGCAGTGCTCCGGTCTCGGCATACGCCTGCTGGGCGGCGAGCACGGCGTCGCCCAACCGTTCATGACCGCCATGGAGAATCTGTTCGAGAAGCGCTTGGTGGAATCGACGCGCCGGCCCATTCAAGCTCAGCCCGCTCGGGGAAAAGGCGGCGATGGCTCCTTTGTCCCGGGCTTTCAGCAGCTCTTCGGCGAGCGAGTTGAAGTAAGGAAAGTGGAAATACCCGTTCAGACAGTTCATTGTCAACAAGAGGGGCTGCTGCGCCTGCGGCGACAGGGAGCCCACTTGCTCGATGTGGAAGAGGTTCTCGTCCGCCCAGAGGTGGATACCGCCGTGGCCCATGTAGCTCATCAACGACGCCCCTTCATCGAACGAGTCCACGATCGCGCTCCGGGTGGCCGCGGTACCGAGCTCGCTCGAGTAAATCTTTCTTACCTCATGCGAGGAGAGCACTCCCGAGGCGAGTGCGTCGGCATCCGCTTCGAAGTCACCGGCACGGTCAGCATCGTCGGCGATGAGCACGAGTTGGTCTCGAAGGCCGGCGTCGCCCGTCTCGTAAGCTAGGATTTTGTCGACCATCGTTCGGACCTCGCCCACCGTGGCCGCGGGCAAGCGTCCGATGGCGATGTCCGGAAGCAGGTCCTCGCCGTTCACCGCCGCATAGGCGGGGTCGGACGCCGTCCACAGATAGCTCGTTCTCACCATGAGAGGCGGCACGTGGTTCTTCACTCCGGTTCCGAGGAGATCCTTAAAGTCGTAGCTCGCATCGCCGACGAGCACGACGTATCGAAGCGAAGGCCGCCGCCACCGGTGATAGGCATAGGCTAAGAATTCCATGATGGCTTCGGGGCGGCGCTCCCCGTAGCCGAAGGCTTCGTAGATCGCTTCCGTCGACACCGCCTCTACCAGAAGACCCTGGCTGCGTCTCAACTGGATGAGGGGCGCCGCCGCCTCGAGGAACGCTTGTGGCCCGATGACGACGTAGTCGGCGCGGTTGCGTGTGCTCTTCAGTCGGGTTTGCTTCGGCCTTCGAATCTCCGCCCGCTTCACCGCCTCGAGACCGACCACTCGGTAGCTCTGTCCCGCGTCGGCGCGGAAGCGGAGCGTACCGTCTTCTAGAGACTCGACACCTTCGAGCCACCGCGGCGACGGTCCCGTCACGTCCAAGACGATGCCCGGGCTCACCGCCGGCACCTCCGCCGAGCCCGTCTGACGCCACGTGCCGTGAAGCTCGTTTCCCTCGGCGAGCGAGAATCTCGGGTAGTCCACTTCGTAGCGGTCGAGCATCACGAGCGAGTACCGGGCCTCGGTGTCGCCCACGTTCTCGAGCTCGAGTACGTTCGCTCCTTCCCGCAGTACACCGGGCAAGAGCTCCGCTTCCAACTTCCGAGCTTTTTTGCCGTCCCAGCTCGACTCGGAGACGAGCGTTCCGTTCACGTAGACCCGTACGTGGTGGTCGGGCGATGGCGCGAAATCGCTCGTACCCTGGAGTCACACCGCGAGATGCGACGGTATCGATGACGGTGCGAGCGCGCTCACCTCGAACCCATAGCTCTTGCGTACGGGCGACACCAAGACGTCCCAAAGCCATAAGTCGGGTGCTTGGAGAAGCCCCGCTTGGTAGTAGCGGTCTTCTTCATGGCGCACGCGCTGCCAGTACTCGCGAACACTTTCTCCCGAAGGCGAGCCGTCGACGTGTTCCATCACCTCGCCGGCGAGCCCGACTTCGAGCTCGTAGGCCGCTTGCCGGCCGTAGGGATTCGCCGCCTCGCCTTCACTCACGAAGTACAGCGTCGAGCCTGGTTCGAAACGACTCGGCTCCGGCTCGACGTGGAGCGCCACCGTCTCGCCCAACCGGCTCACGCGAAGCGCGCTCGTTAGCACCGCACGGCTCCGGGAGAGAACCTCCTCGAAACGGACGCCGTACACTCCTGGCTCGCGCGTCGAGAGACGCGCTACCACACGACGGTTGCGAGCGCCCGCTTCGCCCCGGTAGCGGCGTCCGCTCACGCCGTCCGTCGTCTGCTCCGAAGCCTCCCGGCCCTGGAACGACAGGCGCACCACTAGACGCCGCGTCAGCGACAGCTCTCCGGTGGATTCATCCCAGCGCAGCGGCGCCAGCTCGACGAGCGCTTTTTTTGTCTCGCCTTGAAAGCCCACCGTTACGAGCCGCGCTGCTTCCGACGGATACAAGCCTTCACCGCGGAACGCCCGGCGCTGGCGCCGTCTCTCGCGTCTCGCCGTCCGTACAGCGCCCGTCTCGCTCGCCACGAGCTCCACGAGAGGTGCGTTCGTCGGCCTCAGAGCGGTAAACGCCTCCACGTCATGCGCCGTCACGGCGACGAGCGTGACCTTCCGGCCCGCGAGCGCTTCCACCCAGCTACGCTTCACCGGCATCGCGGGCGCTCCCGCTTCGCTCAACTCTTCGAAGTCGGGAATCTTCAGATGGACCGAGCCGTCTTCGGCCGGCTCGGCATAGAAGCCTCCGGTCCGAAGCTCCAACACCATACCAGTGCGGGTTCGTTTAACGACGTGTAGCGATGTCGACGTGGGCTCGCCGTAAGTAATGAGCGCATGCTCGGAGGTCTCACCCTCGCCCGTGGTCGAGCCGGCCTGCGGCATCGCGGAGACCGGCCCGTGCCGCTCCGTCACTCCCGTCGTCTCGATGTCTTCCAGCTCGTAGTAGTACGTCACGCCGTTCGTCAGTCCGGTGTCCCTGTAGCTGTAGCGCGCGCCCGCCGGTGACGAGCCGAGCCCCGGTACCACGCTGGTCGTGATTCGCGCGTAGGATCCTGACTCCGACGTCGAGCGATAAAGATGAAAACCCAGGTTGTTCAGCTCCGATGCCGTCTCCCACACGAGCTCTACCGCACCGTCCGCTCCCGTCGCCGTGAACGATGAAAGCCGCACCGCCGTGGCCGCGCTGCAGACGGTATAGAAGCCTGGCGGGTTGTTCTGATTGGTGTGCTCCGTCAGGATCCATTCGGCGGAGCGAACGGTGCCGGAGACCCGCACCTCGTCGATACGGCCTTCCCACGTCTGGGTGATGACATCTGTGCTCTTGCCGATCTGAAGCGGGGACGTCCCGGTCTCCGACGTTCCGGAATAGGTTGGATCGTTACCCTGCTCGGTCCCGTCCACATAGATTCTCAACTCACCGGTCGAAGCATCGGCGACTCCCACGACGTGATGCCACGAGCCATCGAGGACGGGTCCCAAGGGAGCCGTGGCCAGGTACGTATCGTTATGCACCTGAAAAAGGAGGCTGGCAGCGTCCAGCTTCCCTAGCCAGTAGTTCTTGTTGCCGCCCGCCTGCCACTTGTTGACGATGACGGCGGCCGAGGGATCCCCGTCGATCGTCCGGATCCACGACGACACCGTCATGTTGGTCGCTAGCCTCAAGCTCGGGTCGTCGGGAACGTTGACGTGGCGCTCGAGCGTGTCATCGAACTCCAGACTTCCTTCGATCTGCCCCGGCACTTGATTGACGACGCTGAGGGAATTGGCAGTTCCGTCGTTCGTATTGGAAGTGACGTCCTCGAATTGCGGGGCGGGATCGTCCGGGTTCTCGTCCAGATGCCACACACCTCCATAGCTCGCATCCCAAACGCCCGCGACGTCTTCTTGGCTGCCAGGGACGGCGCTTCCGTAATACATGTAAATCGTCGTGTCGGCACCACCGGAGAGATAGGGTACGTTCACCCAGACTACGAGCTCACCGGTGGCTTTGACGAATAACTCGATCTCGTGGCTCAGCTTGGTGACGCCGTCCGAGGCGGTGAAGACGATGTCGTCTCCGTTGACCTGGGCGGCGCCCGCTAGCTCGGGATCGGTAGCGAGATGGATCAGAACCGGAAATCCCGTGAGGCTCGCGGCGACCTGTGCCGAATCGATCACGATGGCCTTGCGAAACGACCAGTCGGCGTCGAACCAGGCTTGCTGCACTACCGGGCACCCTAGCGCGCCGGCACCCGGCCGCTCGTCCGCACCCATGTCCCATTGGACACCCGACGGCCTCGTCTGCAAGTCGATGTCGACTACGACATCCGACAAGGGTGTGCCCGCGTCGAGGGCGTCGGCGCTCGTAACGAGATGAAAATCCTCGGCGCCCGAAGTGAGGGAGACGAACTGGTTTGCGGGGGCTCTCAACGTCAGGGAACCGACTCCCGGGGCGGTTGCGTCCTGGGAGAGGTTGTTGGACTGCGTGCCCACCGAGACCGCGAAGTCGGCGGTGCTGTTCGCCATCGCGATGGTGTTGCGCACGTTGATCGTGGATCCGGCGTCCTCGTAGACGCCTCTTCTGCATCCGTAGAGCGTGGAGTTCTCGACCGTCAGTGTGTCGTCGGCCCCGTCCGCCTGAACGCAACTGTCCTCACCGTCGTAGACGATCGAGTTGCGCACGGTAAGACTGAAAACCCCCGCGCTCGATTGGATCGATATGCCGTCGATGTTCGTGAACACAGGGTCGTCGAAGTCGTGGACGATCAAGTGACTCACGAGCACCTTCTGGGCTCCCGCGCTGACCACATTGCCGTCGGCTCCTTTGTAATTGCGAAACTCGAACCACTCGAGCCTCGTATAGTCGTCCCTGATCAGAAGCGTTTGTATCGTCCCGCCACCATCAAGGGCGACTCCGCTGCCCGCGGTGCCGTTGTGTCGATTTCCTGGGGCGACGGTGAGTGTGATGTTGTGCGTTGCGTCGGTAGTTGAACCGTTGATAGTGGCTCCGACGCTGAAAACGCTGTCGTTATAGGCGATCCCGCGCTCCGTCCGATTGTCGGCGACGAGGCTGGCAGTAGCCGGTGGGAAAGGATATCCGCCGGGGCACCCTGCCAAGGAGATACAATTCTCCCACTGCGGGATCGTCGTAAACTGGCGCGCGATGGTATACGCGCCCGAGTACGCCCCGCTGAAGGGCTCGGTCAGTGTGAGCTTGGTGTCGGAATCCACCGACAGGATCGTGTAGTCGGCGCCACCGAGATCGATCTGATCGCCGATCCCGCGGTTGTTCGTTCTCCAGGCCGTACCCGAACCGGTCACGACTTTCGAGCCATTGGTAGCGGTGGCGGTACCGGCGGTTTCGTCCGCGGCCGTTCCGATGGAACGGTAGTTGGTGATACAAACGGCTCCCGTGAGCTCGGGTCCCACCGTATAGAACGTCGCGGGCGAGCTCTGGTTGTTGTACTCGGTTTGAATCCAACCATCACTTCTGCCCAGGTTAGAGATCCTCACCTCGTCCAGCGAACCATTGACCGCGTTCGTGGTGTGCCCCAGGTGCAAACCGGCGGCTGTGCTACTAGCAAGGTTGTCACCCGGCAGGGAAACACTTCCAACGGGCACGCCGTTCACGAACTTCTTCAAGTCCGTTCCGTCGTACAGGTAAACAATGTGATTCCACTGGATCCGCGAGATTTCGACCGTCTGGAACTGAGTACCGGCGCCGACGAACTGTATGTCAGCCTGGAATGTTCCCTTCCCAGCTGGCTCGCCTCCTCCACGTCGCACGCGTGCCAATCTGACAGGAGACGTGCCACTGGAAGTGGACATGACAAAATCCTCTCCAGCGCCGGCCCATGCCGCGTCCGACGCGTAATCAGGGAAGACCCAAAACTCGAGCGCGAACTGATTCCATCCGTCGAAAAAGGACGCGGAGTTTCCCCATTCAATCCGCTCGTCACCACTATCCACGAATGTTCTTGCGCCGTCGATCTGCCCCGTTGCATTGAAGGTGGTGTTCGTAGGTGTCCCATGGTGATCGTTTTTTGCCGAGTTCGTAATATACGCGCCGGCGCCGCTCGGCTGGTTCAGGTGCCAGACACCGATATAGTTCGTATCCCAAACCCCGGCGACGTTTTCTTGGGAGGAAACAATCGCCGAGTCGCCGTAGTACATCTCGATGAGTGTGTCGGTGTCGTGAAAAAGGACGGGCGCTCTCACCCAGGCGACGAGCGTACCGGTGACGGGATCGTATTGCTCGATCTCGTGGTCGAGGTTCGTGGTCGTGCAACCTTGCTTGAAAACGATGTCGAACCCGTTGACGGACTCTACTTTGCCGCCATTGGCCGTGGTCCGCAGGTCGAGATCCGTGAGGCTGACGAGAATCGGGAAATTCGTCAAGCTCGAGGAGCCGCCCACTTTGGTGTTATCGATGGTGATCGCCTTCCGGAAGCCGTAGGCGGCCGTGGCGCTGGGAATACTGGCGAGCGAAACAAGCAGCGTGAGAAGAGCAATGACGGTCGAGCAACGGCCTCGCGTCGTTTGGCACTCCGGTTCGTTCAATGGTTGACCTTGCTCGCGAATGACCTGTTGGGGAACGAACCTCGAATCACGTATTGCTGGGGGGATCATGCTTGGACCAGCAATCGACGTGCCAAGCGGCGCCGTGTTCAGGGGGATTGTAGCGTGTTGATTTCGTTAAGCTTATGCCTGCAACTAAGCTAGCACTCGTTGCCCCCCGTGTGTAAATACCTGCGATTAGGCGCGTCAGCTTAGGACCAAGACGGGATCGCCGAGGGAACGTCCCATAGCGCTCCTCATGGAGCGCTTTTCCCGAAGCTCACTATCTGTGGCGGGTCCATCTAGACGGCTCGGAGCTTCCTGCCGTGACGAGCCTGGCGGGCCGTATCGGCCGGCCCGCATCCGCAACCGATGATCGCAATCTCTACCTTACCTGGCAACAGGATCTCGGCAACATCTGGGTGATAGACGTCGAAAACTAGTGCCGTGGTTCATGAATAGTGCCCGTAATGAGAACGTCGAGGCGCCCGGCTGGCAAGGCGCGCCGAGTGAGGAATACCGGGTGTATGTGAGCGAGGCGCAACGCAGCCAGCCGGGATGCATCGGCGTTCTCATAGGGCAGTATTTATGGACCGCGGTACTAGGTTCTAACCTCTCCCCAAGTGTCACGACTGGGATCCCTTCTCGCGAGGCTGAGCGATCGGCTCGTACTTCGCCAGTCCGGCGAGCTCGCTTCCCGCTGCCGCAAAGAGCTAACCGTCGAGACCGCCGCAGTCTTCGCCCAGAATCGTATTCAGATTGTTGTTGATCTGATCGAGCACGTTTTTGATCGCGTTTCTCTCGGCTCGCGTCGCGGCCATGTCATTGGCGATACGAATTGCTTCGGCCAAAGCGTCGCCAACCGTCGAACCGTCGGTCAAAAGCGTCGTCTCGTCGATCAGATTGGCCGCGAGATTAAGGGCCAGCGTCGCCAGATGGCGGAGCAGCTGGTCCTGGGGAAGCCTGTTTCCTTTGAGGCAAACGGCTTCACCGAGCGTGATGTCGGCGAAAGCCCCGACGGTTTGGAGAAGGGAGCCTGCGTCGTCGGCGATCAGTTCGAACTCGCCCGGCGGCATGTTGGGGTTCTTCCCATTCTGATTCTGGCAAAAGAAACCTGGCGATCGAGCTCCGGGACAAAGGGGTTCCAGATTCACCAGGGCGCTGCTCGAGGCAAGGGAGAGATCGATGGACGACGGAGCGGTTAGAGATTCCGGCAACTTGGAGGGAGAGGTTTCGGTCTTGCAGCTCGTAGCGAGCAGTACGCAGGACAACACCATTCCAGTTGCAAGGGTGGTTCTCATGGTAACGCCTCCTCGACGTGTTTTCCCGGCCACGTGAGCGCGCCGGAATTGGCACGCTCGAGAATTCGACGTTTTCGGGAGGCCGGAAGTCTAAACGCACACCGGATGATTTGAATGCGAAAGGCGCCCTCGGTCTGCTGCGAGATGCGCTTTTCCAGGAGCCAGCGAGCCGCTGCGAGTATCACGATGGCGACCACCGCTACAACGACCGTCTGGAGCAGCGGACCGAGATCTTCTACGAGCGAGGCCAGAGATTCCATAGTAGAGTACGTATACCAAGAAAAGTGTGGTTCAGAAAGAAGGTGTAGGATCTCACGAAGTCCACCTCGGGAGAATGTCAGATGGAAAAATGGACAAGAGCGACCGCGTTCGCGGTGGCGCTGATCGAAATCCTGGCCCTTGCGGCCTGCTTCGGGGACCTTTCCCCCCGCCGACCAATTACGCCAGCATCTCCCTTGCCTGAGGCTCCGACTCCGGGCCCGAGCATGGCGATGCCTGCCGCGTCGGGAGCGACGGTATTGCTCGATGGCGTCTGGCTCTCTGGATGCCTCCTCGGGACGCCAGCCGCACCCAACGGCTCGCTCCGGCAGTCTTTTACAATCTCAGGGTCGTCGATCGACGTGGACCAGGCGACCTATGAGAATCTCACGTGCTCGGGGTTTTTTGCGGTTCGGCAGGTAGACCTCGACGTCGGTGTCGGCGAACAAAGCGTCGCGAAGCTCGCAGGTGAGGACGTCGAGGTCACTCGCGTCGAGGGAACGGACCTCACACTAATCTGCGAACGCTGCCCGTCTTTTCCAACCACGAGGCAACCTTACCAGCAAATCCTCTACGTCGATGACACGCTTGGTACGGACCGTCTGCATCTGGGCGTCCTCGCGATAGATGGGGGGATACTCAACGCCGAAGGCTACCCGACCAGGCTCTACGAAGGCTTTGTCGAGCGCCAGTGAGCTGATACGAACGCCCATCGCTCCGGGATCAGCTGGTCGAGCGCAAAATCCAATCACCGGGCAGATTGGATTACATCCGCCAAAAGTAGGACGCTTTGAAGAAAAGCCCCCGACGGGACTGAAGGAACCGGTCGGCGGGAACGTAGCGTCCCTCCCGCCAGGCAATGCTCTCGTACAACGACCCGTAACCGAAGTGGATCACCGTCCCGGGAACGTACAGGAAAGAGGCGAGGAAGTCGGTCAATAGGTCTTTGCGGAATGAGTTGTACTCGAGGATTCCCCTGAAGAAGAGGTACTTGTTGACCTGGTAGGTGAGCCGGCCCCGGGTGATGGCATAGTCATAAATTCGCTCCTGGTCTAGCTCGCGGGTGAAGTTTGAGTAAGTGTAATCCACACGGGCCTCTAGCTTGTGCGAGGCTTGGTAGCGAAGGGTAGCGGATACATCTTGGCTATCTCCCTGGTACGGTTCGGCGGAGTAGAATATGGCGTTGCCCTGCCCAAGATTGACCTGGAAAAATAGATTCCTGGTGAGCTGGCTACGGCCTCCCACCTCGAAACCGCGGGTATCGAACTCTTCACCCAGAAAGACCTCGGTGGAATAGCGATACACGGCGCCCACGTTGGAGCTTCGCGGTAAAACAAACCTCAACCGCAGGGTGTTGTAAGACTCCGAGATACCACTGAATTTGTCACGGACCATGCTGGTGTAGCCGTTCAGCTCGATACGCTGGAGGAGCTCGCTTTCGGGATAAAACTTCGGTGCCATCCAAAAGCTTATCTTGGAAACGCCTTCCCGAAGGAGATGACCGGTTTCGGGTCGAAACTCTTTGGAAATGTCCAGCGCCGCCGAGGTGATTGAGAGGTTTCTCGTCGAGTAGTTATACTCAACACCCGCCGCGTGTCCGTCCTCCCGCGGGCTGAACTCATCCAGCACCGTCTGGGTCACAAAAGCATGCATGCCCAACGTCGAAGACCGGTTCATTCGAAAAAGAGCATCGGCGCCGGTCAACCGGTTGTACCCTGTTGGGCGCTCCCTTCCTGTGTAGAAGCCGCCGATGTAGCTGTCTTCCTTCAACGAGCGTTTGTAGCGGAATATGGCGAAGTCGGCGTAGTCATCGACGGTCTCACCTCCTATCGGGGACTCGTCCCTGGCCAGGATGGAAGCGATGGTGTCCTTTTCGCTGAGCTTGCCGGAAATCTTCACTCCCGCCAAAGGGTTGACGATGTTTCGGGTGTGCACCACCGCCACAAAGGGATCCCCCCCCCATCTGTTCGGGCCGGCAAACTTGAAGTACTCGTTGCCTTCCAAAAAGAGAGGCCTCTTCTCCGGAAAGAAGAGCGGGCTGCGGAGATTGATGTCGACTTGCCCGGCATCCGATTCTACCTGGCTGAAATCGGGGTTCACCGCACCGTCCAAGATCAAATCCGAAGTTATACCGTACTTGACCGTCAAGCTGGCGTGGGTTTGGTTCTCGGCATCGACCAAATTTTCTTCTTGCAGCATGTCTCTCTGGCTATGAGTGACTGCCGGCAGCAGCTCGAAGAGCGTGTAGTGTTCGACCTCTTCGAAGATTATGGGATGCATTTGAGTCTGAAAGGCATCTAGTTCCGGACCTCTGGCTGGATTCAGTGCCGGATAGGTCCCCTTTGCCGAGTAGCGGGTTATGTGGCGCTGGAAGACGATCCCCATCTCTACTCGATCGGTGCTGGCGTACCGAATGCTCTTGAAAGGAATCCTGACCTCGACCTTGAATCCTTCCTCATCCAGTGTCCCGGCGCTGTACCACACGGCATCGAAACCGATGTCCTCGAATCCGGCGGCGAAACGGGAGTCCTCCTGAATGCCCATGGGATTGATATAAAACGCATAAGCCGATTGCTGATCGTTGAACGAGTCCAAGTTGATGCCGATCCAATCGTCAGAACGGATACTGTCCCGGCTGGAAATCGAGGTTTTTATCTTGCCCGGCTCACTATCGAAGCAGCGGAAGGCGAAGTAGAGGTTTTCCCGGTCATAGGCAAAATAGGCTTCGGTCCTCTCGGTCATATCCTTGCCGAAGTCGGGTAGCCAGGTCTTGAATCCAGTGACGAATGGTGCTTCGGTCCAGGCTTCGTCGTTCAGAACTCCGTCGATGACCGGGGGCGAATCGACCCGCACCGGACGGAGTGGTTCGGGCGCGCCGGCGGAAAGGGCGAAAACCGAAAATGACCATGCCAACAGGGCCGCGCCAACACTTCTCATCTACAAACGATTTGCGCTCGCCCCGGTTCCTTATCGTTGCGAAGCGTGGTCGATAAATCTAGCCCCCCGAAGGCCTCGGCCCGTCGGCGAAGATCTCCTTGAACGCGACCATGAAACGGCGCATCTCGTCCGCGGTTCCGACCGACACCCGCAGATGCTCGAGCATCGGTGGGAAGGGGCGTCCCACGAGAACGCCGTGCTTGCGGAACTCGTCGGCGACGGGCTGCACCTTGCGACCGAGTCCCACCATGAAGAAGTTCGTCTGCGAGGGGATGACGCTGAAGCCGAGTGACTCGAGCTCGGCCGTCGTCTTGTTGCGGAGCTCGAGTGTGACCCGCTTCACTTCCGCCTGGGATTCGGTGTCCTTCAACGCCGCCACCGCGCCCCAGCGCGCGAGAGCATTGACACTTCCTGTCAAGTGCGGGCGCATGCGGTCGAGCAGCGAGGCGGGCGCGATGCCGTAGCCGACGCGCATCCCCGCGAGAGCGGCGATCTTGGAGAAGGTTCGCGCCACGATGACCGGACGGCCCTCGAGCACGTAGGGCACCGACGTCGCGTAGTTCGGATCGTCGATGAAGTGGTGATAGGCCTCGTCGATGAGCACCGGTACGTCCTCCGGGATCCCGTCGAGGAGCTGTCGGATCTCTTGCTTGGTGACGACCACTCCGGTCGGATTGTTCGGGTTGCACATGTAGACGAAGCCGACCCGTCGGTAGTTCCTGCGAGTGGCCTCGATCAGTGCTGGAATGTTCTGACGGTAGTCCTCGAGCAACGGGAGCGTGATGACGTCGGCCTTGATGCCCGTCGCGTGGCGGTAGACCGAACCGAAGGACGGCTCGACGCCAACCACTGACTTGCCACCCTGAAGAAACGTTGCGCCGACGACGCTCAGAATCTCGCTCGACCCCGCGCCGAGCAGAACGTTCTCGCGCTCGACGCGGTGATGGTCCGCAATCTCCTGAATGATATTGCCGTCCGGATATCCGTAGCGGTTGGCGTATTTGAAGGCCTTCGTCATCGCCTTCATCACCGAGTCCGGTGGTCCGTAGGGGTTCTCGTTGTACAACAGCTTCGCGAAGGCGTCGTAGTCTTCCAACTCCGACTCGCTCGCCGGGCTTGCGACAGCAGCTTGGGTTGCGAATACGGACTCGGGCCGGAGGCCCGCGTAGCCGAGCACCGCCGCCAAACCGCTCACAAAATGTCTTCGGGAAACGGTATCGTTCGTTCTCATGTCTCCTCCATCGCCTTGGATATCGTCGCCCCCGATTGTACGCGGGCCGAACCGGCCGCCGCAATGAGCGGCATCAGGCGAGCCGGCCGCGTCCGAGCGCGACGAGCGCCACCGCGCTCCACGTCCCCTCGAGTACGCCGAAGGGAACGAACCCGATGAGGTAGGAGGCGTAGCAGGCAAGGCCCGCTCCGACTGAGAGAAGGCGCTCACAGCGTGAAATCCCCGAAGTTCTTGCCCTCCTTCGCGAGTTGCTCGAGAAGCGGTGCCGGTCGCATCCACTCTCCCTGCTCGTCGTAGAAGCGCTTCATGGCTTCGTAGACCTTTTTGACGCCAACCGTGTCCGCGTAGAACATCGGACCGCCCCGGTAGCGCGGAAAGCCGTAGCCGTAGACCCAGACGATGTCGATGTCGCTAGAGCGGAGTGCGACGCCTTCTTCAAGGATTTTGGCCCCATCATTAATAAGAGCGTAGATGCAGCGCTCGACGATCTCCTCGCTTCCGATCTTTCGGCGGGTGAGACCGAGCTCTTCGGAGACGCTCTCGATGAGCGTCGCGATCGCAGGATCCGGAGTCGGCGTGCGGCCTGCTGTCTCGTAGCGGTACCAGCCCGCGCCCGTCTTCTGTCCGAATCGTCCCATCTCGCAAATACGATCGGCGATGAGGGAGTACCTCAGATCCTTCGGGCGCGTCGCCGCCTGGCGCTTGCGCACCGCCCAGCCAATGTCGAGCCCAGCCATATCCGCCATGGTGAAGGGTCCCATCGGGAGACCGAAGTCGAAGAGCGCTCCGTCGACGTCCTCGGGAAGTGCACCCTCCTCGAGCAGGAAGTCGGCCTGGCGCCGGTAGGCGAAGAGCATGCGGTTCCCCACGAAGCCGTCGCACACGCCGACGAGCACGCCGATCTTGGAAAGCCGTTTGGAGAGCTTCATCGCGGTGGCGATGGTCTCCTCCGACGTGCGCTCGCCCCGGACGATCTCGAGGAGCTTCATGATGTGGGCCGGGCTGAAGAAGTGCATGCCGATGACCTTGTCCCGGCGCGACGTCGCTTTGGCGATCTCGTTGATGTCGAGCGTCGAGGTATTCGTCGCGAGGATCGCATCTTCATTCACGAACTCGTCGAGCCCGCCGAAGACGTCCTTCTTCACGGCCAAGTCCTCGAACGCCGCTTCGACGACGATGTCGGCGTCGGCGAGCTCCGAGGCCTCGGTCGTCCCCTGGATGCGCTTCATGCAGCCATCCATCTCTTTCTGAGACATGCGGCCCTTCTCGACGCTCGATCGATAGAGGCTTCGGATTTTCTCGATGCCCCGCGCGAGGACGTCCTCGTCTCTCTCGCGCACCACGACGGGGATCCCCGCGTTCGCGAAGCACATCGCGATTCCACCTCCCATAGTGCCGCAGCCGACGATCCCGGCGCGCCGAATTTCGGCGGCCGGGGTGTCTTTGGGCAGGTCCGGGATCTTCGCGACCTCGCGCTCGGCGAAAAAGATGTGGCGCTGCGCCTTCGACTGATCGGATCCCACGAGGCGAAGGAAAATCCTGCGCTCTTTTCGGAATCCCTCCTCGCGCGAAAGCTCGAAGCCGGCCCGCACCGCCTCGATGGCGGCGAAGGGTGCATCGAAGCCCCGGGACTTTTTCGCGACGGCCTTTTGGACCTCCTCGAAGACAGACGGATCCACCTCGAGCGGGCGCTCGTCGCGAGTGGGGAGGTTCTGTGCGAGCTCGGCCGCGGCCTCGAGCAAGTCGGACTCGGCGATCTCGTCGACGATACCGAGCTCTTTCGCCTTCGTGGCCGGGATGAGCTTTCCGGACACGATGAGGTCGAGAGCGGGTCGAGCGCCGATGAGCCGCGGCAGTCGCTGGCTGCCTCCGGCCCCGGGAATGATGCCGAGAGTCACTTCCGGAAGGCCCATCAGAGCGTCCGCCGTCGCGATGCGAGCGCGACAGCCGAGCGCGAGCTCGAGCCCGCCTCCCGCGGCAACGCCGTGGATCGCGGCGACGACCGGCTTCGACGATGATTCGAAAGCGTCGATGACTTCGGCGAGGTTCGGGACACCCTTCGGCGGCTTCTTGCCGAATTCCTTGATGTCGGCCCCCGCGCTGAACATCCTGCCGTGGCCCGTGACGACGATCGCCTCCACACCGTCCTCCGCGAGCGCCTCCCGCAAAGCCGTCGCGAGCCCGTTTCGCACCTCCGCCCCCAACCCGTTCACGGGCGGGCTGTCGATCGTAAGCACGCGCACCGCGCCCTGCTGCGTCACCGTCACACTGCTCGTCATCGAGCCCCTCCATTGGGGTCAGTCCTGAACAACTTGACTCAGATGCTACTTTTCTGCTCAAGTCAGGTTATTCAGGACTGACCCCAGCCCCCCGCGAGCCGCCCGCAGGGGGCGGACATATTAAGCTGAAACGACGCCCAGATCCATGCCCGACCGCGTACCCTACGACGATTTCGCCGACGTCTACGACGCCTGGGCGGCGAGTGCCCCCATCACCCGGCTGAACCATGCCTTCTACGTCGCGAAGCTTCTCGAGCCCGAGGGGCTCGTCGTCGAGCTTGGTGTGGGCAACGGCCGTATCTGCATCGAGGTGGCGAAGCGCGCGAAACCCATCGTCGGCGTCGACTCCTCGACCAAAATCCTCGACCTATGCCGCCGCCGCGCCAGGGAGGCCGGGGTTTCCGAACGGCTGACTCTCATCCAGGCCGACTTTCGGGACTTCGAGCTCGAAGAGCCCGCCGAGCTCATCACCATCCCGTTCCACAGCATCGGTCACTTGCTCACCCTCGAAGACAAGCTCGTCGCGATGAAGCGAATCCACTCCCAGCTCCGTCCCGGCGGCCGTTTCATCTTCGATCACTTCCTCTTCGACCCCGGCGTCATGCAAGAGGCCGTGCCCCACCTCCGCGCCGAGCTCCGCGACCCTGAGTCGGGCCGAGACCGCCTGTTGTGGGAGGTCGTCACCCGCGACGACGAGAACCAGCGCATCCGCATCGTCGTCTGGACCGACGAGATCGACTCCGGCGGCACCGTCGTCAACCGCCGCTATCGCCGCATCAATCTGTCCTGGCTCTTGCCCGAGCAGTGTCGAGCGCTTCTCGACGAGGCCGGCTTCGAGATCGAGGCCGTCTACGGCGACTTCGACGAGAACCCGCTCGAGAGGCGCTCGACGCACCAGATCTGGATCGCTCGCCGCTGAAGGTGAGCCGCGGCGCCCACGGCCGGTCTGCTTGGAATGGAACTGGTGGCTCTTTTTTGCAGCGCCCTGCCAGCCACGAGCTCAGCGCCGCAGGGCGGGGCTTCCCTGAGTAGCGTCGAGAACGAGCCTCTGGTCCTGGTCACCCTGCCGCAGTGTTCCAAAGGCAAACATCGTATAAGTGGCGTTTCCTGCAAGCCCGAACGGCACGACTGGCAGTAGCGGCCCCCGGGTCCCGGTACGACGAACCTCGAGGGGGTAGTTCCCGGGTTCGGCAGAGCGATAGCCCCGATCTTCGAGAAACGCGACGTTTCGAACGAGGGCCGTTTCGGAGTTGAGCCAAAGGCCGAGCGATGCGGGGAAGTCCGACATCGTATGGACGAGGCGCAGCCGGACCCCTTCCGCACCCCCGAGCTCGTCACGTAGCACGGCGACGGTGAGTGTGCGAGTGTCCACCAGACCTGCGGCGACAATGGTGGCAGCCTCGCCTGCCATGATGTCAAAGGTCGCGTCGAGCTGCACCGTACGCTCGTCGACCGGCGTCTTTCCAGACGGAACGAAACGTACGACGTGAGAGCCAGGATCGACGCGGCGATAGCGCGTGACTCCGGGGTAGGCGATGCCCGGGTGCAAGATCGAGCCGTCCAGCAGCACCTCGGCGCCCTCGAGATCCGCGCTGAAGTTCGCGAGGCGCAGCCACGTGCCGCTGGGGGTTGCGGTGGGCGACGGGGCGGAGGGTAGGGTCGCCTGGGGAGCGTCGTCATCTCCGCAGCCAGGAAACAACAGTACCGCCATGGCCAGGAGTCGCAGCGAGCGGCGCATGAGCGCTATGTTACCAGTCTTGACTCCGTAGACTCGACGGTGAGTAAGGGCTCGCACGACACTGTGGGCGCCAGCCTACGCCCCCGTCAAAACTCCCCTCAAGGCCATAGGTGTTTCCACTCGCCGGGGGACCCGGTGATTCCGGTATTCAAAACTAATCAAAGGGTTAACGCGCGTGGCGGCGCGGCACCCCGCGGCACGCTTATTGCAACGTCGGTGCCGGGGGTTCCATGGTTCGCCTATCGCCGAGGTCCTCGGTCGTCCCGGTCCTGTTGCTGCTCTGGTTGGGCAGCGCCGCCACCGCCGCCGATCTGAATCCCGGATCCGAGTTCGTCTTCAACTCCGCAGACACGTTCCGTACTTCCGTCACGACGCTCGACGCGACGCACGTCGTGATCGCGTACCGCGACAGCGGGAATTCCCTGTTCGGCACCGCGGTGGTGGGGACAATCTCGGGGGGAACTACCATCAGCTATGGCGCCGAGTACGTCTTCAATTCCGCGGATACGACCTATGGTTCCGTCACCGCGCTCGACGCGATGCACGTGTTGATCGCCTACTCGGACGGCGCGAATTCCGATGCCGGCACCGCCATCGTGGGCACCATTGCTGGATCGACCATCACCTACGGCGCGCCGATGGTCTTCGATGTAGCGAGATCCACCGGAATCTCCGCCACCGCGCTCGACGCCTCGACCGTCGCGATTACCTATCGGGACGAGGGGAACTTCAACTTCGGCACCGGCGTGGTGGCGACCATCTCCGGAGGAGACGTGATCGCCTACGGGACTCCCGTCCCCTTCAATTCAGCCGATACCGACTTCATCTCGGCCACGACGCTGGACAGCACCCACGTGGTGATTGGCTACCGGAACATCGGGGGTACCGATTTCGGCACCGCGATCGTGGGGACGATCGCGGGAGCATCCATCAGCTACGGCGCTCCGGTCGCTTTCAACTCGGCGTCCACCGATTACATTTCCGCCGCCGCTCTCGACCCCACGAAGGTCGTGATCGCGTACCAGGATCTCTCGGTGCTCCACGGCCGCGCGATCGTCGGAACGATTGCCGGAAATGTCATTTCCTTCCCCGGCTCCGCGGTCTGCTTCAACGGGGACGTAACCATCTACACCTCCGCCACGGCCCTGGACGCCACCCATGCGGCCTTCTCCTTTCGCGACGGCGGCAACTCGAACTTCGGCACCGAGATGGTCGCGACCATCTCAGGAACCGCTATCTCTTTTGGCGGCAGGAGTGTCTTCAACCCAGGAGACACCCGTTTCAACTTCAACACCGCGCTCGACCCGAGCCATGTGGTGACCGCCTACCGCGATCTCGGCAACGGTGGCGTCGGCACCGCGGTGGTCAGCGAAACGGCGCCGACAGTCCACTTCCGTTCGATAGGCACCGACCCGTTGAACCTGCATTCCGCCGGCAACGCTTCCGTTCCGCAGTGCTCGACGACGGTGACATTCACCTCGGCGCTCCCGGCACCGACAGCGGTGGGGGCCGTCGGTCCGGGCGACGAGCTCATCATCGAAGGCGAGTCACTGTTCATTAAATTACGGGATTCCGATTTCCAGGTCACACTCGAATCGCCAGCAACGGTGGATCACAGTACTCCCACTGCGGCGTTCGGCATCAACCGCGCCTACACCACGCTGCAGGCCTGGGAAGACCCTTGTGGCGCCGTTCCATGCCTTCCCTTGTCGGCCGGAGGCCGCGGTGGCAATCTCGTTTCGGAGAACCGCCGCGAGATGGGCTTCGCCTACAAGGACGGGCCCTTCGTTCCCCCGTTCGCGACCGCGAACTCCGCGCTGGCGATCAACGGTTCCAACACGGACGCGGACCGTTTCATGTGGCTCACGGTGGCGCCCGGGCAGCGGCACGACGGAACCGCTGGAACCGGCGTCGTGGTGGACGGGCAAGGCGCAACCAAATTCGGGATCCAGGATCTGGATAACTTCAGTCGTGTCGAGTGGCTGGAGCTCGTGCGCTTCTACACGGATGTGGCCGATAGCGGATTCTCGAGCGTCGTGACCATAGGTACGAACGCCCTGTACCAGAATCTTCTCGTTCACGATTTCCTGGATCCTGACGCCGGTGACACCGGGCACGGGATACGGGTCAGCGTCACCGCCGGGCCCTGGAGCTTCACGGTGCGTAACTCGATCATTTACGACGGCGACAGCGCCGGAATTCGGATCGACGAGTCCTCTTCGAGCATTATTGTCGACAACTGCACAATTCTTGGCATGGAGGACTACGGCGTGAGCCTGGGCAGCTCGGGTGGAACGGCCACGGTCACGAACACGATCTCGATGAACCACGGCTCCAACTCGTTCAATGCCCTCGCGGGTGTACTGACGCAGTCCAACAACATCTCCTCCGATGGCACCGCTGCCGGCGCGAGCCCGTTCACATTTCGAACCGCCACGGACGTTCCGACCGCCGCGCCCAATTCGGTCGTCTTCGCGAACCTGACGCCAACAAGCGAGGATTTCCACTTGCAGACGAGTACTGTAAACGACGCCGTGGACAATGGGGTCGACCTATCGGGCTCGTTCTGCTGCGACATCGACGGCGGTCTCCGCACTACACTGTGGGATATTGGTGCCGACGACATCCTGGCAACCACTGCCGTGGAGCTTGCCTCCTTCTCGGCCCTGGGTTTTGACGGGGCAGTCGAGCTCGCTTGGGAGACCGCCTCCGAGCTGGACAACCTCGGGTTCCACGTCTACCGGTCAGGCTCGGAGAGCGGTACATATGAGCGCATCACCACGTCCGCTATACCGGGGCTCGGCTCCTCACCGGTGGGAGCGAAGTACAGCTACCGCGACACGGACCTCGTTAACGGCGTCACGTACTTCTACAAGCTGGAAGACATCGAGACGACGGGGAGGACGGAGTTTCATGGACCGGTGTCGGCCATGCCAAATGCGGGCGCCGCGGATTCCGATGGTGGCACTTCGACCGGCCACGGCGACACGTCTCCCAGTCTCATTACGTACGGGGATCCGTCCTCGAACTCCTTGCGGGTGTTGAGGCGTAGTCGGGGACATGTAGTCCTGGAGCTGCACACGAACGGCTTCTACGCGGAGCCCCAACAAGACGGTTCGGTACGAATTACCATCCCGGATTTTGCGGAGCTCGCGGAAGCAGGCTCGCCCTCGATCCCAGTAAAGCGAACGTGGGTGGAGGCGGTTGCGGGTCGCAAGGTGACGCTGGTTTCAGTGACGGCTCGCGAGGTGGAGGCGTTCACCAGCTTGCGTCCCGCGGATGCGGAGATGCCGGAGATCGTGTCCACGCGAGACGGCACGGTGCGGGTGGTCCGGCGGTGAGCGATGCGGCGGGCGGTTTTCCGAGGAGAAGAGCCGTACCCCACCGAGGCCGCACGGATCGTCAGTGTGGGTTTCCAGGGAGAGCTGAAGAAGGCCCTGGTCGAGCTCGCCCCACTTCGCTGGGATGAAGCGACAGGCCAGCTCCTGCTGGCGCGGCGTCTAGTGGTGCGGTTATCGTTCCGTGGCCGGGAACTGGCCGAGCAGTCGACGGACGGTGTACGGGGGCGTCGCTACCGGAAACCGCGAAGCCACGACGAGCGCACAGTGGTCGCGCGTTTCGCCACGACGGCAAGCGGCTTGCACGCAGTGCGGTACGAGGACGTGTTTCGAGCTCGCCGCGGTGTGCGTGCGCGCGAACTCCGCCTGAGCCGCCAGGGCGACGCGGTGGCGTTTCACCTGGAGCCGAACACGCCTCGTTTCAAGCCGGGCTCGATGCTGTATTTCGTGAGGGAGGACGCCGCGGCGAATCCTTATGGCAGCGAGGCCGTTTACGAGCTGGAGATGGGCCGTGAGGGAACGGTGATGCTCGACAGCTCCGCATCTCCATCGGGAGACGTGAAGTCTCACTACTGGAAGCGGCTGGAGCGGGAGCAGAATCGCTACTACCAGGCCGCGCTCGTCGAGGCGCCGGATGTGTGGCTCTGGGACCTGTTGTTTGCTCCCGAGCTGAAGGCTTATCCGTTCGAGGTGAGCGCTCTCGCACCAGCCACTCACCCATCGACTCTCAGTGTATGGCTTCAGGGAGTGAGTGATTTTCAAGCTGCCCCTGACCATCACGTGCGGGTCTACGTGAACGGGAACCTGGTCGATGAAGTGAGCTGGGACGGGAAAACCCCCCGGCGTGTCGATGTGGAGATCCTGCCCGGTATCCTCCGGGAGGGGGAGAACGTGCTGGAGCTCGAGAACGTGGGGGATACGGAGGCCGCGTACTCGATGGTGGCGCTAGACCGATTTAACCTCCGCTATCCCCGTCTAACGGTCGCGGAAGGCGGGAAGCTCGCGGGCGTCTGGGACGAATCGGGGGTAGCCGAGGTGACCGGACTAGATGCGGGAGCTCACGTGCTCGACATGACAACAGGGCCTCCGCGATGGCTGAGCGGGACTCAGCTCATCACCGGAAGCCTCCGATTCCGAGCGGAAGCGGGTGGGAGCTACCTGGTGGTGAGCGCCGATGCGGTGCTTCGTCCGGAAGTGAGAAAGGTGACCAGCATCGGTTTGAAGCACCGGCGAAACCGTGCGGACTACCTCCTCATTGGCCCTCGAGCCTTCCTTCCGTCGGCGCGGCCATTGCTCGAGCTGAGGCGTAGCCAGGGTCTCGAGGTGAAGGCCGTCGCCATCGAGGATGTCTACTCCGAGTTCGGCTACGGAGAGTCGACGCCAGAGGCGGTTCGTCAGTTTCTGAGCTATGCGTACCACAACTGGAAGGGACCCTCGCTCGGCTACGTCGTGCTGCTCGGAGACGCGACCTACGACTTCAAGGACTACCTGGCTACGGGAGTGCGGAATCAAGTACCTCCGCTCATCGTGAAGACCACCTATCTGTGGACCGCTTCCGACCCGAGCTATGCGGCCGTCAACGGCGAGGACCTCCTTCCGGACCTGGCCATCGGACGGCTGCCGGCAGCGACGGTCGATCAGGCGCGGGCGATGGTCGAGAAGATCGTGGCCTACGAGACGGGGGGGGCAGGTCTCGCGGCTCCAGTGGTATTGATAGCCGATGACCCGGACCACGCGGGAAACTTCGACGCCGATGCCGACGAGCTGGCTGCGACCGTTCTGGCTTCGAAGCGTCTACAGAAGCTCTACCTGAGACAACTGGGACCGGCCGCCACCCGTACTGCGATCGTCGATGCTTTCGACGGGGGCGCTTCTCTCATGAGCTACATCGGCCACGGCGGCATTCACCTATGGGCCGATGAGAAAGTTTTCAACGCAAGCGACGTTGGCGCCCTCCGCCTGCAGTCGCAACAACCTCTGCTGCTGACGATGAACTGCCTGAACGGCTATTTCCACTTTCCGTACTTCGACTCGCTGGCCGAAGAGCTCTTGAAGGCTGAAGGAAGAGGGGTCATCGCCGCTTTCTCTCCGAGCGGGTTGAGCCTGAACGCACCCGCGCACCACTTCCACAAAGCACTGCTGCAGGAGCTTGTCCACGGAAGCCATGTGCGCCTCGGTGACGCCGTGATGGCGGCCCAAGAAACTTATGCGGAGACGGGGACGTTCCCAGAGCTTCTGAGCATCTACCACCTGTTCGGGGACCCAGCGTTGAAGCTCCAATAGTCACACGGCTCCTGTGGAGCCCCGTCGTAATGTCGTGACAACGTGAACTCCCCAGTCGCGCGCTCGCCGGTGTTAGCGGTTATGCTCCGCAGGCGACATCAAGAGGATTTCTTGGCACGCGATGGCTTGCGAGCACTCTTCCGCGACTTCGACAGTTCTTTTCTGAGCGCGCTCGAGGGAACTCCTCCTGTTTCCTTGGTCTTTTCCGCCGCTCGATCGAGGAGCTCCAAAAAACGGGGGCTGTGAGACAACATGAAGGATTCCATGTCCTCGTCTTCGGCGAGATGAACGAGCGCGGCGCAGGCTTGCCATTGTTGGTGATCACGATTGGCCCCGACTCCGTTTCTTTCACGAGCTCACTGAGCTTGTTCTTTACTTCGTAAAGAGGTGCGATTCTCATATCTCGAATGCCTTTCCTTCGACGACCAGCGTGTTGCCGTTCTTGACGCCGATGACGGTGATGACAATCTCGCCCGTTGACCATGCTCAATGACGCCCAGAGCGGGCACTTCAGGCCCGTTTCGGTTTGACGCGACGGATCAGATTCACGAGGCCGCTCTTGCGCGCGAGATGCTTGAGTCGCTGCCGCGGGGACATGCGCACCGCCGCGCGTCTTCCGTTGTACATCTGGGTTATATAGGCACCCGTCGCAACGTTTCTCTTGTCGAGCCACTCGACGCGACCCAAGAACGGGTCGGACCTCTGAGGCTGGTAGTAAAGGCAATCTTCGAAGTAGTAGTGCGTTACTAGACTGTGTCTCGTACGAGAGCGGTCGCGTACGGGCGAGCCGCCGTGCACCAGGTTTCCCGCCCAAAGCAACGCCTTGCCGCGAGGTAGTGTCAGCCTCTGGGGCGCAAGGCCAGAGCGCTCCAGGAGGCGCCTCAAGCCTTCTTCGTAGACCGGGTACATCTCATGACTCTTTTGTTCGCTCCCCGACAGACGGAAGTGCAGGTGGTCGAGATAGGGAAGCTTGTGACTCCTTGGGTAGTACACGACGGGCCCGTTGTCGTCATCGACCGGCTCGAGGGCGATCCAAACGCCACACATGAAACCGAGGGGTATGGAGCAGAAGTGGAACGAATCGCTGTGCGGTTTTTGCTCCGTACCCCTAGAAAAATTCAGGGTCTGCATGGCGATGGGCTCTCGACGATAGAGCGTCCGCAGGAGCGAGAGGATCTCTGGAAGGAGCGCCAGCTCGCGCACCTCGGGAATCGTCTCCCACGCATCGACGACCCGGGTGGAATACTCCGGACGTTTCGAGCACTCGGCGATGATCCTGCCGCCAAGCGCGTCGAAGTCGGAAACGTCGAGATCCAGGAGCAGGTACCCCTCACGCGCGAAAAACTCTGCCTTTTCACGCGTGGGTCGATCGAGATCGCTCTCGTTCAGAAGGGTCTCAAAGGTTGGATCATCAATCCATGGCAGGTTCAAGCTCGGCGGCGTTTCCACCCTTACTTACTCGGCGCGTGTATAGACGCTACGGATGACCAGCGGTTGTTTCAACTGTTTGTCCTCGAGACGAACCGTCAGCACCAGCTCGTCGCCGTCGCTCGAGAGCTGGTAGGTCTCGTAGATCTTTGCGCCGCCGCTCGATTTCATCTCGACGTCGATCTGAGTCCCGGTTGTCTCCGAGGTCGTCTCCAGTCGCGTGCCATCGGCCATCTGCCGTTCGTGTTTCCTCGCGTCGAGATAATAGATGCGCAGAAGGTCGCCACCGTCATCGACCACAAGCTCGCGCTTGGTCCTCTCTACGTCGAGCTCATCGGCGTATTGGACCAAGCTGTCGAGGACCCGCCGCAGCCCACTGACAAATTGCGGATCGACGTCTTCAATGGTCGAGCGTCCGCTGCTGTTCTTCTCGACAAACCCCTTGATCGTGGCCTCGAGCCTCGGTTCCGGATCGTCGCTCTTGTCGTCGTTGCGATACCAAAGACCCGTGTACCCGGATTGCACCGCCAGAAATCCGGTGATTGCGAGGACCGTGACGAGCGTTTTCATGTCGCGTCGTCGCGGATCGTATCACGGCTGTAGTCTCCATACCCACGGGTCTGGTTTCTCTGTCGTTGCTTCCTATGGGAGTTCCACCGGAGAGAGTTTGATCCAAAGCCCGTAGCGCGGCACAATACGCGCGATCGTCCAACCAACAGCCAGGAGGGGATCCATGGCTATCGAATTTAAAGTCACCCTCGAGGACAAAGCGGGCGCGCTCGCGCGCCTCTGCACGGTTCTCGGCGATGCGGACGTCAACATCGACGCCATTAATGTAACGAGCGGCCAGGGCGCCAGCCTCGTCCGTTTCGTGACCGACAACGAATCTCGAGCTCGAGCCGCGCTCGAGGCGGCGCGGATGACCCATGCTGAACGCGAGGTCATCATCGTTCACGTGCTCGACGAGCCCGGCATTCTCGCAGACGTCGCCCTCGTTATGTGCGAAGCGCACATCAACATCGACACCGCCTATGTGACGACGAAGGGCCACGTCGTTCTCGGTGTCGACGATCTACCGGGCGCGATTCAGGTGGCGGGCGGCATGGCAGTCATGGCGAAGACCTGAATCCCGAGCTCGGCTCGACAAAGTCAGCAGGTCGTCAACCGCCAATCCCGTCGGCGGCGATGTAGGCTTCGAGTGACCCCACCTCGTCCGAGAGCCTCTCGATCGTCAGTTTCATCAAGGGCTTCGTCGTGGCAAGGCCCACAACCTTCGATTCGGAATCGACCACCGGGATGTGGTTGAAGGGCCGTGCCGCCATCATCTTCAGAGCGTCGCGCAGCTCGGTGTCCTTGGAAAGGACTTCGACCGGCGACGTCATGACCGACGAGACCGGAGTCGACTCGAGCGACGCCTTCTCGAGCACAACGCGCTCGATGGCGTCTCGGCGCGTGAACATGCCGGCGGCCTCCTCGTTCTCCAGCACCACGACCGCGCCGACTTTCTCTTTCGTCATCAATTCGAGCGCTTCCTTGACCGAAGCGAGGGTTGGGACGGTGACGGCGGGTTTGCGACAGAGGCGATAAATCTTCATCGCTGACTCCCAAGGGAAAGGATGCGCTATTGTTGCGAATCCGGAAGCCCGCTGTCCACTCTACCGGCGGCGGAAGCCCGGAACGTCTCATGGTCGAGCCCCGCTATATCGACGATCTGAGGTGAAAGAAAAGATCCAGACCGCGCCGAGCGCCGCTCTACGGCGGAACAAGCGACGGGCGCGAGTTTGACACCACCCCACTCTTTCACCTAGCATGCCGTCGGATTGGTTCCTGGCGCTGGTCGGGTTTCCCAGCCTCTCTCCGCCGCCGACTGAAGTCTCTGCATCTTCTCTGAACGATCGGCCCTCCCGGGCCGCAGTGTCCAAGGCGGAGGGTCGCATGCTCTTATCCTTATCCTTATTGATGACTTCGTGGCTGCTGTCGCCCGTGGTTGCCTCCCAGAGCACCGCGGAGGCCGCGACGCCGGTAGACGAGAACTCCGAGTTCCTTCTTCAGGTTCGGATCCTCGAGAGCCGTCCCGAGGACGGCGAGATCGAGCTCCTCGACCCGGAGGGGAAACCGCGCCTGCTTCGGGAGGGCGATGTCCTCGAAGAAGCGGGAGGTGCGCGGATCAAGGACGTCGGTCGTTCGACCCTCGTTCTCAGCCGTGCCGTGGACGGAGTCGACGGCTCGTCCGGCGAGTCTCTCCTCGTGGTTCGTTTCGACGCAAATGGGAAGACTCGCGTACGGGAGTATCGAGAGCTTCCTGACGTCTCTTTGTCGGAGCCACGACCGCCTAACGACCTCTAGCACCGGCTTCCACTCTTCATCGGGGAAGACCGGTTGTGACATTTCGCGCTCTGTTCTTGACGACGCTGACGCTCGTCGGCGGAGCTCTGCCGCGAGCCGCGGCGGACTCCAATCCGCGGTTCGTCGAGGATGAGGGACATCTCGTCGTCTTCGAGCACGACGGCTCGAGCTACGACCGGAACACCTCGACGGGTGACCTCAATGCCGCGCCGCGCCAGCGACTCGCACGCGAGCTCATCCTTACGCACGGCGACTTCTACGACTTCGTCGTCGTCTTCACGAACTTCGACTTCGATCGGCGCGGCGCCATCGGTTTCTATACGAACGTAAGGAACGACGTTCAGGGAATCGGTCTTCCGGTCGTCGACAATGGGGACGGCTTCGGAAGCCCCGAGCGGCTGCAGGGTTTCATCGACATGGGGCCCATCGACCAGTATCGCCAGGCCCCCTTCGGTCTCGAGCTCGGCACTACCGGATTCCGCACGACGCTTGGCATTCTCGCGCACGAGCTCGGACATCGCTGGCTCGCTGGGATCCGCTTCCACGACGGCGTCGCGCTCCAAAGCGATCTGCTCGGAAAGGACGACGGCCACTGGAGCTTTCTCCTGTCGAGCGATGCCTCGTTCCTCTACGGAAACGCCTGGGAAGACATCGGTGGCGGGAGCTACCGCTCCGTCGAGGTCCAGAGTCGTTTCAGCGAGCTCGACCTCTATCTCATGGGGTTTCTCGAGCCTCAGAACGTCGAGCCTCTCACACTCCTCGTGAATCCCGCCGTGGACCGCGATCGGCTGCCGGAGCTCTCGGCGGTCGTTTCGGCCTCCGGCGTCGAGGCGGTCACGATGGACCAGATCGTCGCCGCCGAGGGCCCGCGGATGCCGGCCACCGACAGCGCTCAGAAGGATTTCAACGTCGCCTTCGTGTTTCTGACGGGTCCTGACCTCCTGCCGACCGAACGCGATCTCGAGGCGGTCGAGACTGTACGTGCCGGCTTCACTGATACGTTCTTTGCGCTGACACGTGGTCGGGCGCTCGTGGACTTGGACCTCCAACACGTCACGAGCATGACACCCGGCGCGGAGCCGGATATCGCGCTCGCGCTCGAATGGCTCCTCGCCCAACAGCGGGAGGACGGCCGATTCGAAGCGCACCCGCTGACGGCCGTACGTGATACCGCGACAGCCTTGACCGCGATCTCGACACTGGGAGTGCGAGGACCTACGGTCGACGACGCACGCGATTGGCTCGTTTCGCAATCGCCGAGCTCGGTGGACTATCGGTCGCGGACCATCGCCGCGGAAGTGATGCTTCCGGCCCCGTCGCTCGAGACGCTTCGTAACCCCGACGGAGGCTACGGCCTCGCCCTCGGCTACGTGAGCGATCCCCTCGACACCGCCTTGGCGCTCGGCGCGATGAGCGAGAGCGGCGTCTCCGAAGGCGTGTTGCGCGAGCTCGCCGACGTGCTCGTTTCAATGCAGCTTCCCGACGGGAGCTGGTCGGTGATCGCGGGCCAGCCCGGCGACGTCCTGACGAGCTCCGAAGCGGCGCGGGCGCTCGAGCTCGCAGGCGGGTCCGAGAGCGCGATCGCGAGCGCGCTGGCCTGGCTAGTCGATCGCCAGGAGCTCGACGGCGGCCTAGGTGACGGCCCCTCCACACCCTACGCGACCGCTCTCGCCCTCGAGGCGTTTCTGCTAGGAGTTGCGCCCGCGACGAACGTCGACCGGGCCATTACTTACTTGCAGCAAACCCAGCGCTCCGACGGCAGCTGGGGTGGGAGCGTCTTCGAGACCGCCTTGGTACTGCGGGCGCTCGTTCCCTCGACTTTCGCGAATCTCTCGATCGAGCCCTCCGACGTCGACCTATCCGTCGACCCACCCGAGGTGGGCGAGAGCGTCGTCATCGAGGTTACCGTCCGTAACCGCACCCGCGTGGCGGCGGGTCCCTTCGACGTGCAGCTCTTTGACGGAGATCCTGAGACGGGGGCCATCGGGCTCGGCCCGCCCCAGGCGTTCGCGGGTCTCGCCGCAGGCGGCACCGACGTCGCCTCCTTCACGTGGGATACGAGCGGTCTCGAAGGACCGCACGCGCTCTATGCGATTGCCGACTTCGCGGGAGCGGTCGCGGAAGTCAGCAAGGAAGACAACGTCGCGATCCGAAACGTCGAGGTGCTGCCGCCGCTACCCAATCTCGTCGTGTCGTTCTTCGCACTCGAACCGATTAGCCCCGTTTCAGGAACGACAGCTACGCTCCGCGCCCGCGTCGACAACCAGGGGAGCGCCGCCGCGTCCGCGACGATCGCCCGTGTCTATCGTGAGGTGCCGCGCCTCGGGATCGTTCTCGGAGAAGCCCCGGTGCCCGCGTTGGCCGCTGGCGGCTCGGCGGAGATCACCCTCGACTGGAGCAATGCCGGGCCCATCGGAACGCACGCGCTTCACGCCGTCGTCGACCCGGAGAACGAGGTGCGCGAGCGGCTCGAGTCCGACAATGACACCTCGCTGGGAGTCGACGTGCGACCGCCGCCGCCGGCGCAAGCGGACCTCGAGATCGAGAGCTTCATCCTCACGCCCGGCGAGCTCGAGCACCTCCCGCAGGTAGTGACGGCGAGCGCGCGCATCGCGAACACTGGGCTCGAGCCCGTGCCTGCGGCCGTCGTCGAGCTCTTCCACGGAGATCCGGCGCTCGGAGGCGTGCGTCTCACGAGCCGGGGCGTTTCCGTACCCGGCGACAACGGCATCGACGTGAGTTTCGATATCGATGTGACCACCGGCGGTACGAGAGCGTATTACCTGCGCGTCGATCCCGGTGGCGTCGTCGAGCGCGATCCGGACAACAACGTGGCCTCTGCCGTGCTTCGCGATGGGATGGACGTCATCGACGTCGCGCTCGTGCCTGGCTCTATCGTGCCCAGCGCTTCGAGCCTCGACCCCGGTGACACGCTTCTTATCGACGTCGAAGTGGAAAACCGAGGGACGCGGACGCTGAGCTCGGTGGCTGTCGCGCTCTTCTACGAGGTCGCGCCCGGGGGCGCGATGCGAAGGGCTTCCGTCGTCCACCTTCCTCTCGAGCCCTGCGCTTCCGCGACGGCGCCGCTCTCGTGGCGTGCCAACCGCTCCGGCACGGTTCCTCTGGAGCTCCGCGCGGATCCGGACGACGTGCTCGCGGAAACGAACGAGGACGACAACGTCCTTTCGACGAGCGTCGAGGTCACCGCCTCCACGCTCCCCAACTTGACCTTGGCGTCTTCCGACATCGTGGCGGTGCCGGCGTTGCTTCTCGAGGGTGGCTCCGCGAGCCTCGAAGCCCGGGTACGCAACCTTGGCGCCGGGGAGGCGGCCGCATTCGACATTCGGTTCTTCGCGGGCGATCCGCTCGCCGGAGGCCGTCTCATTGGGCAGGCTTCGGTAACGGGCCTCACGGCCTCGAGTGACGCCGTGGTCTCCGTGAATTGGGATCCCATCCAGGGGCGAGGCGAAACCCTCGTCTACGTCGACGTCGATGCGGCCAAGGCCGTCGAAGAGATAGACGAAGCGGACAACCTCGTGTTCCGTGTCTTCGATATCGAAGGACTTCCCGATCTCTTGACGACGAGCGCTTCCGTACGGCTCGCGCCTGCCTTCGCGCGCTCGGGCGAGAGCGTCACGGTCACATCGAGCTTCACGAACGCCGGCGCGCAGCCGTCGGCGCCGATGTCAGTCGAGCTCCGCCTCGACGATCCCGAGGGAGGCGCTCTCGTCGCTTCGGAGGAGATCGACGTGCTTCTCGCGGGAGCGACTTCGAGCTTCGAAGCTCTCTGGGACACGAGCGGGATCTCGGGCGAGCACTCCCTTTACCTCGTTCTCGACGTCCGGGACGACGTGCTCGAGCAGCGCGAAGACAACAACGTCGTTCGGGTTCCCATAGCGCTCCAGGACGCCGACGTCTTCGTCACGCCCGTCTTCTTTTCACCGAACGGAGACGGTGTCCAGGACGAGGCGGCGCTATTCTTCCGTCTGGACGGTTCGCAGGATCTCCGCGTCGAAGTGCGGGACGCGGAGGAAAGCCTCGCGCGCGAGCTTGGGTCGAGCCTTCTCCCGAACGCGAGCGTCCTCTGGGACGGCCGCGACGACCGCGGCGTTCTCGTGCCAGACGGGGAGTACACCTTCGTCGTTCTGACGGCGGAGGACGACGAGCTCCTCCGGCGCCGTGTCGTTCTCGACACGAATCGCGCCCCCATCGTCGAAGCTCTCGGGACGGATCGCGTGAGCTTCACCCAGCTCACCTGTGAGCTCCCCGCTTGGCTGTCCGGACCCGCCTGGCTTCCTTCGGATCGCGCGGGCTACTTCATCGTGAATCTCGCGGACTCGGCGGCACCCGAGTATCCGGTCGGGCTCTATCGGATCTCGAGCGACGCGCGCGACACCGAGCTCGTTCTTGCTGACGACGCCTTCTCCGATGTGAGGTTCGTGGAGAACGTCGTGGAGCTCGGTTCTCAGCGGACGCGCGCCGTTTCCGCTCAGGGCGAAAAGGCTCTCGTTGCGAGCTCTTCGGACCTCGAGATCCTCGACCTCGGGTCGGGCGCGAGAACGCCGCTCGGGCAGGGAAGCGAGGCGACGGCCTCGTGGATGCCGAGTGGCCAGCGGGCTCTCGTCGCATCCCCGTCCGGGCTTCACGTCTACGATCGAAACGGGAGCCTAGTCGAGACCCTCGTCGACGCGGACGTGACACAGGCGCTCCTAACGCCCGACGGCCAGCGCATCGTCTATCGAAGGCGCGACGAGCTCGCCATTCGAGTGATCGACGTGAACGGTGCCGGCGATCGCCTCCTCGCCTCGACGGATGCCGGGGAGCTCTTCGACTTCGAGGTCTTCGCTGACGATCTGGAGCTCGTCGACCTCTATCCACACCGCGACGACGGTCGAATCGTCTTTTACTGGTTCGTGAATAGCAAGGAGCGGGACGCGGGGCCGTTCCTTCTCGATCTCGACGCCGACGCGCATGAGCCCTATCGCTTTGACGGCGAGCTGTCCTCCGACGGACGCTGGGAGCTCGCCGGAGCGGCGGGCATGCACGTCGCGCGGAGATTCGGAGGCAGGGAGACCCGTCCCATCATCCCGACGAGCGCCGGCTTCGATCTCCACTGGTCGTACCGGGACACGCTATTGAGCTATACCGCGCCCGGAGGGGACGGCTGCGTGGGCAACGGAGCTTGGGCGATTCGCTCTCTCGAGAACGGCGAGGCCGACTTCCGATTGACCCGCTTACCGTCGAGCTTCGGTATTCGGATCACGGGCACGGCCTCCGATCGAAACCTCGCGGCCTACACGCTCGACTACGCAGCCGTTCTGTCTCCGGATCTCTTTACGGCGATCGAGCCCCCTTCCTCGGTGCCGGTCATCGCCGACATCCTCACGACGTGGATCCCGCCGGCGCCGGGGGATTACCTCGTGTGTCTGACGGTGCGGGACAAAGCCGGCAACGAGACCGTTCGTCTGGAGAGGATCTTCTGGGACGAGACGCCGCCCATCGCGTCGCTGCGACGCTCTCCGAGCTACCTCTCGCCGAACAGCGACGGCCGGCAAGACGAGCTTCTCGTCCAATACGACGTGCTCGCGCCGGCCAACCTTGTCTTCCACGTTCGAGACGAAGAGGGGCGCAGCCTACGGGCGATTCCGCGCGACGAGTCCGCGCTCGGACCGGCGTCGTTCGTCTGGGACGGTACTGACGACGGGGGACGACCCCTCGACGACGGCCGCTACGTGCTCGAGGTCGGCGGCGCCGAGCTTCCGGTCTTCTTGGACCAGACCTCACCCGACGTCGCCGCGAGCTACACGGAGCTCTATACGAACGCCGCCGACAGGGGCAACCCCAAGCTCGCCGTCGATCTCGAGGGACGCGTCCTGGAAGCGCACCTCGATCGCTGGGAGCTGGTGTCATCGAATGGCGACGTTGTCGAATCCCAATCGCGCGAGGTCGGCGCGGAGACGGAGGACGCCGTCATGCGGGAGCGCCTGAGACCCGTTCAAGGTCTCGAGCTTCGGGCTTTTGACCGAGCCGGAAACGAGACGGTGGTGCCCCTCATCGGGCCGTCTCGTGAGGTGCGGGTCTTGAAGGTCTCGGGAGATCCCGTGGGACCCTTCGTGCCAGGACCGCCCCAAACGATTGAAGGGACAACGATCCGGCCGGATGGGTTCTTCACGGCAAGCGCCTCAGCCTCCTTCGAGGGTGGGCTTCGGTTCCTCTACCACGCCGACGGGGAGGCGACTTTCACCGAGATCCCGACGACGGGGTCCGTGACGCTGCGTGGGGACGACCTCACTTTGGGCACGCGCTACCTGGGACACTTCGAGGCCGACGGTACCTCCTCTGAGGAAATCAGCTTCACTGTGGGACCTGAGGTCATCTTTCTCGAGGCCTTTCCCGGAGCCCTCACAAGTTGGGTGCTCTCGAACACCGTTGAGGGGCCTCTAGTGGAAGGGCGTCTCCTCAGAACGATGGGAGGGGTCACCGAAGTACTCAGGAGCTTCGCTCCGGTTCCGGACTTCGCTGAGGATACCGATTCCCGGCCGTCCTGCGGGACTGTCGCGCGGTACAGGGTCGAGGCCACCGGCGTGAACGGCACCGTCTATCACTCTACGACGAGGCTCGCCTATCCTCTCCCGTCGCCCGCCGTGGTTCGTGGCGGCGCCTGCCTGAATGTCGAGGACGTGGGGATCGAAGCACAGCGTAGTGCGGATGCCCCCGTGCCTTCGGAGGCGACCGCCCTGGTGGTCAACGATCTCCTCGACGATCCTCCCGAAACCCTCTTCTTGTATGTGAACGACACGGAAGTCGGTTCCGTTCCGGGCGATATCGGCAGCGTCAGAATTCCCTTCGACGTCGGCGCGCTCCCCGAGGGAAGCTACTCGCTCACGACGCGCGCGTCCCTGTCCAGCGGCGAGCCGATCGAAGGCAATTTCGGTCTGCGCTTCATCCTCGACCAGTCGCCGCCCGAGACCACGATCCTTTCACCCCTCGAAGGCGGAAACGCCTGTATCGTGAGCAAGAACGGTCGCGAGCTCATGGCGCTCGATCTGCTCGTTCGCGATCGGCGGATCGAGGCCGTCTCCGTCGAGATGCTTCGAGAGGGCACGTGGGAGCCCCTCGGGCTCGCCGACCCGCTCGCGCTTCCGACGACGGAGCTCTTCGACGGGACGCTTCGCGTCCTCGTGCCCAACGGCATCGAGGGTGCGCAAACGTTCCGAGTCGTCGCGCGCTCCCCACGCATTCTCGACGAGCTCTCCGGCGCTCCGGCCCCGAACCCTCCCGCGAGGCGACCTTTGCCCACCGACCTCAACAACGGGGCTCTCGTCAGCGCGACAACCCGGACGTTCGTGCTCACGCGCTCCCTCGGGCTCGGTCCACTCACCACCGAGCCGGCCGCTCCCGCGCTCTTTTCGCCGAACGAGGATCTTGTCGCCGACGAGATGCGCGTCCGTGGAGAGGTGAGGGAGGCGGTAGCTTTGACTGCGCGTATCTACTCAGTTAGACCGACGCGCGCTCTGGTGCGCACTCTCGTGACGGACGTCGCACAGGCTGTCGGTCCCTTCGAGCTCGTGTGGGACGGGCGGGACGACAACGGCCTGTTCGTCGTCGACGGCGACTACGAGATCGAGGTCGAGGCGGTTAATGGATGCGGCGGCGCTTCGAGCGCGAGCCTGCGTGTGACGACCGATACGACGCCGCCGACGGTCGCGATCGAGAACCTCGTCGAGGCGCAGCCGATCTCTATCGGAGTCGAGGTGGTCGGAACGGCCGACGACGAGCACTTCGATCACTTTGTGCTCGAGGTCGGTGAGGGGGCTGCGCCGCTGAGCTTTCTCGAGATCGCACCGCCCGTGTTTCGCCGGATCGTGAGCAGGATTCTGGGCCATTGGTCGGTAGGCGATCTCTTGCCCGGACCCCATACCCTGCGTCTCTCGGCGGTCGATACCGTCGGCAACCGCGCCTCGACCCGGGTCACGGTCGAAGTCGAGGCTGCCGACTTCATCGCGCGCAATCGTGCCGAGCCTGCTCTCTTTTCTCCCAACGCCGATGGCCGATTGGACGAGACCGAGCTCTTCTTCGAGCTCGAGGCCGAAGCGCGCGTCACTCTCGAGATCCGCGACGCGAACGACGTTGTCGTCGTGGGCCTCGTCGCCGCCGAGATTCGTCCCGCGGGCCCTCAGAGCCTCCTTTGGAACGGCGAGGGTCTCCCGGGTCTCGTTCCGGATGGAGACTACGAGGTCGTGCTTCGGGCAGAGCATCCGGTAACGCCTTCGCTCTTCGAAGAGTCGCGAGTCACCCTCTCCGTAGACACGACGCCTCCCGTTGTGGTCATCAGCTCTCCGGTGCAGGACGGGTTCCTCTCGCTTCCGGGACTCGTCAGCGGCAGCGTTGGCGACGAGCACCTCGAGCGCTACGAGATCGAAGTCGGCCCGGCCGTCGGCCTGCTCACGACCCTCGCCGAGGACAGCTTGCCCGCGTCCGGCACCCTCGCGAGCCTTCGTGCGCTCGAGGACGGAAGCTATCGGCTGCGGGCTTCGGCGAGCGACCAGGCGGGTAATACGAGGGAGCTGACGTTCGCTTTCGAGATCGACAGCACGCCTCCCGTGCTGTCTCTGTCGTCGCCGGTCTCCGGAAGCTTCCTGACCAAGATGCCACCGAGCGTCGAAGTGTCGGGACTCATCGAGGAGTTGAACCTCGAACAGTTCGACCTCGAGCTTGGCTTCGGCGATCCGCCCGCCGTCTTCGTCCCGCTCGCGGGCGGCGTGGCGTTACCACCGTCATCGAACCTCGCGACGTGGGATCTCGACTCCCTGCCCGACGGTGTCTATACGCTTCGCTTGTCGGCGAGCGACAGGGCCTCGAACTTCACGACGGTCGACTCCCTGGTGACGCTCGACGCGACGGATCCGATCGTCGCGTTCGAAACTCCCGCGACGGGCAGTGTCGTGACCGAGGCCCTCTCCGTACGGGGCACGCTCGACGACGAGAATTTCCTCGACGGCGCGCTCGCGGTGGCGCCGGCGGCCGAGCCCTCCCAGCTCACGGAAATCGCCTCGTTCGACGCGCCGCGCCTCTCGGCTCCGCTCGCCGGGTCGGTTCTCCTCGCGGACGGCGACTACATCCTGGAGCTTCACGCGTCGGACCGCGCGGGCAACCTGCAGGCCACGACTATCGAGGTGAGCGTCGATACCGTTCCTCCGGAGCCCCCGTCGGGTCTCGTTACCTCGGTCGAGGGCGGGAACGTGACGCTTCGCTGGGAAGTGAGTCCCTCGAGTGACGTCGCCGGCTATCACGTGAGCCGCGACGGCTCCCGCATTACGACGGCTCCCGTTTCGGGCACGAGCTTCGTCGATGAGTCGCGTCCGGAGGGCCGCTACCTCTATCGCGTCGTTGCCGTTGACCACGCCGAGCTCGAGAGCGAGGTGACGGAGCCCGCGACGGCGGTGGTCGATCTGACGCCCCCGAACGCGGCCTTGCACTCGCCGGACGAGGGTGAGCGCGTGCGCGTTCAAGTCGACGTCGTCGGGACGGCTTTCTCCGAGGACGACTTCTTCGAGTACCGGCTGAGCGTCGCGCTCGCCGAGACGCCTGAGCTCGTGACGCTCCTCAAACGCTCCGGCGTTCCGGCGAGCTTCGAGACGCTCTTCCAATGGCAGGCGTTTGTGGACGGCGACTACGTCCTGACGCTCGAGGCGGAGGATACCGGCGGCAATCTCGCGAGCGATCGGATTCGCGTCACGGTGGACAACGAGCCTCCCGCCCCGCCGGTGCTCCTTCGGGCGGAAGCGCTGGCCGCCCCCGACGACATCGAGATCGAGTGGCAGGCGCCGGGAGACGCGGACGTCGAAGGTTTCCTCGTCTATCGCAACGGGCGCCTCGCGAACGCACCGGGGAACGTCTCGGGGAGCCTCAAACCCTTCCTCGTTCCCGGCCCCCTGTTCTCGGACCTCGGCCTCGTGGACGGGGAGCACTGTTACCGCGTCGCCGCCATGGATCTTGCGGGAAACATCAGCAACGATTCGAACGAGCTCTGCGTCTTCCTCGACAACCGAGCGCCGGCCGCGACGATCTTCGATCCGGAGAACGGTGAGCGCTTCGACGCCCCGCGCGCGATCCGTGCCTCGATCGAGGATGAGGACATTGCGACCGTCGATTTCGAGTTCCAGCCCGAGGGTGAGAGCGTCTGGACGCGAATCGGATCGGATAGCGCGACGCCATTCGAGCTCGTCTGGGACGTTTTGGACCTCGACTTCGGAGACTATCGCCTCCGTGCGGTCGCCACCGACGTCGGCTCGCGCTCGGACCCTGCGCCCGCTACCATCGACGTCATCCTCGGCGACGCGACGCCTCCCACCGTCCCCCTCGCGCTGCAAGCGGGCGTGACGGGTGATGCGGTGGCGCTCGGATGGGACACGGTTCTCGACGTGGACCTCGCGGGCTATCGGATCTATCGCGACGGCGTGCTCGTGCTCGAGCCGGGAGCTGGCGACACGACCGCGACGGACGCGGGAGTCCCCGACGGCCTATACGACTACGCCGTGAGCGCCGTCGATCTCGACGGCAACGAGAGCGAGCCGAGCGAATCGGTGCGTGTACGCATCTACGCGCCCAATCTCGTTCCGGCCTTTCCCGTCTTCGAGACCGCGCTCGTGAGCCTTCCCGGCGAGGGTGGGGAGCCCGCGGCGACGCTGCGCCTTTTCGAAGTAGGAAACCCGAGCCCGATTGCGGAGTCCACCACGGATCCCCAGGGCGCCTTCGAGTTTTCCGACCTTGCCCTCTCTCTGGGTCCGCACCTACTCGAAGTGGAGGTCGAGGACGTCGCCGGGAACGTGAGCCGGCGATCGAACGAAGCCCTCCTCATTCGAAACGAACGCCCCGAGTCGCCCACGGGTCTAGATGTTGTCGCGATCGGAGACGTCGCGGAGATCTCCTGGGACGAAAGCCTCGATTCGGATTTGTCCGGATACCTCGTGCGGCGCGACGGCGAGCTGGTCAACCCGCGCGGGCTCTTACGTCCGAGCGGGCCCATCCCCACCGGTGTCGCCGTGAGCGCCTCGACGAGCCCGGGCACCGCGGGACGCGTCATCGACGGAGGCTTCGGATCCTGGGTCGTAAGCTCGAACGACGAGCATTGGGTCGAGTTGACGCTCGACACGCCGCGCCACCTCGACGAGGTCCGTCTCCTATGGTCGTCGCAGCGTCCAGCCAGGGACTACGACCTGTTTGCCGAGCTCGAGGGACGGCTCGCACCCATCGCAAAGGTAAGTGACAACAGCGAGCTCGTTCTCTCTACGCACGCCCTGCCGATTCCGATTCTGACCAGCAGGGTGCGTTTGCAGATCAACTCGGGCGTGAACGCGTTCAGCGTCTTTCTCAACGAGCTCGAGCTCATCGGGATCGACCCCGCGGCGACAAACTCGTTCACCGACGTGCCCGCGACGCCGGGCTTCTATGACTACACGCTGTCCGTAATCGACAGACTCGGTGGGACGAGCGACGAGGCCGGGCCCGTGAATCGGGCAATCGGGGACTTGACACCGCCCGACCCACCGACCGCTCTCGACGCAACAGTCGTCGAGGTGGACGCCCACCTGAGCTGGACCGCGAGCGCGTCGGATGACGTCGTGCGTTACCGCGTCCTCCGGGACGGCGCCGCTTTGGCGGAGGTGACGACGACCTCCTACGTCGATCGCGATCTTCTGAACGGCACCTACACCTACCACGTCGTCGCCCTCGACGGCGTCGGGAACCCCAGCGTGCCTTCCAACGAGGCCGAGGCGACCGTGGACGTCGCACCTCCCGAGGCTCCCGCGCTCTCTCTGAGCGTGCCGCCCGAGGGAAGCGCTCTCGCGTTGACGTGGACTGAGAGCAGCGGCGTGCTTCCGGTGGGGGACTACATCGTGCTCCGCTCGGCGAGCGCGGGTGGCCCCTATACGGAAGTGGCTCGCCTCGGTGCGACGGCGCGCACCTTCGTCGACCGAGGACTCGTGAACGGCGTCGAGGTCTTCTACGTCGTGCGTGCCGTCGATGTGCGGGGACAGAGCTCGGCCGACTCGAACGAAGTGAGCGGGACCCCTGAGGACGTCGAACCGCCGCCGGCGCCGATCTGGGTCGCGCCCACGACGTCCGGTGTGCCGCTCACCGTAACCGCGTCCCGAACCACGCTCGTCGGGCTCGCGGAGCCTGAGAGCGAGGTCGACGTAATTCGAGACGGGGTCTCGATGGGTACGGCCGTCTCCTCGCAGGGCTTCGACGCCATCGCTAGCTCCTTCCTCGGAACTTCGGACAACATCGGGGGACGCTTTGCGGTCTCGTCCGATCGCCGTTTCGTGGTCGAGGTGGGCTCGAGCTTCGGATTCGCCCTGGATACCGAGGTGCGACTCTACGACCTCGAAACGGGCAACCTGCGCGTGGTGGCCTACGGAGGCGACCGTACTTTCGAGCGGGGCGCCGCCGTCTTACCGAATGGGCTTCGGGTCGCCGTCGCGACGACCCTCGGAAGTGACACATTCTTCGCGCTTCGCGTCTTGGATCTCGAAACGGAGACGACCGAGGTCGTGCCCCTGGCCGCCGCGCCCCAAACGCCCGCCTGGGTTTCGGACAGGGAAGTGGCGGCCGTCGTCGGAGACGAGCTCGTCGTCTTCGACCTGATAGGCTCCACCGAGAGCACTCTCTATACCTCCACGTCTGGCTTCACGCCGGAGCGGTTGTCCGTCTCGCCAGGCGGGGAGTACTTCGCGTGGCGCGAAGGCAACGACGAGCTCCTCGTGATACCGAGCGCCGGCGGGAGCGCCGAGCTCGTCGTCCGCGACTTCGCGCTCGACGATTTCGTATGGACGGACGCGAGAACGCTCGCGTTTACCCTCTTCGACGTCGGGCTTCACGTCTACGACGTCGACGCCGCGACGTCATCGCTCGTTCCCGGCACCGAAGGCATGACGACCCCGAGGAGTCTCGGTGTGGCGGGAGTCGTTTCCGCCTTCCGCGGCCTCGATCTCTTCTGGGTGCTCCGAGACGGCACGGTTATCGATCTCGGCGAGGTTCCGGAGCCGCTCGACCTCGCCTTCATCGAGTGGAGCTCCGATCTCGCCCTCGCGGGCACGGCCCCGTTCCTCCTCCACGTAGTCGCGCCCCCGGGACGCTTCGAGCTGGAAGGAAGGCTCGTTTCCGGGTTGAACCGGATCACCGCTCGAGCCCGTGACACCGAGGGCAACGAGAGTCTCCCCTCAGAGGCTATCGAGATCACCTTCGACAACACGCTGCTCGCGGATCTCACCTTCGTCTCACCGCTGAGCGTCATCCCTCAGGCACCGCTCACGGGTCAATCCGCGAGTCTCTCGGTCTCGGTCGTCAATCAGGGACAGAGCGCCTCGGAGACCACGGTGGTCTCCGTTACCGGGTCCGATCTCGCAGGCAATCTCTATGCGATCGGCACCGCGCCTGTGCCCGCGCTCGATCCAGGCGCGCGCACGAGCCTCGCGCTCTCCTGGACGACGCTCGGTCTTCTGGGCGCGCAGAGCCTCGTCGCGACACTCGACCCGCTCGAGCTCCTCGACGAGGCAGACGAGAGCAACAACCAGAGCGCGACCGAAGCGACCGTCGTTGGCACCGCCGGACTCGAGCTTTCGATCGCCTCCGGACGCACGCGCTACGGGGCCGATCTCAACGGCAACCAGCTGACCGTCACGCCAAACGGCATCACCCACTCGAGCGGCCGGGGCGGTTGCCTTCGACCGAGATCCGGAGGGTCGAATCACTTCGATCACCGATCCCAACGGCAACCCCATGTTCTACAGCTACGACTCGAACGGGGATCTGGTGAGATTCACGGACCGAGAGGCGAACACCACAAAGTTCACCTATCTGTCGCAGATCCCGCACCACCTGGACGGCATCGACGATCCTAGCGGTCGTCGGGCTGTGAGAAGCGAATACGACCCGGACACCGGGCGGCTGATCAGTCACACCGATGCGCTGGGTAATACGATCGAATTTCAGCACGACTTGAATTTGAAACAGGAAATCCTGTTCGACCGGAATGGCAACCCTCAGATCCTCGAGTACGACGAGCGTGGAAACGTCGTGAGAGAAACGGATCAGCTGGGTAACGTCGTGCTGAGGCGTTTCGACGCAAGAAACAACGTCACCTGTCAGACCGAGGCTCACGCGCCCGCAAACAGTACGAACGACTGCGAGACGAGTCCGAATGCGACGCTGCTCAGCTACGACGCGCGCGACAATCTGCTGAGTGAGATGGATCCGGAAGGGAATACGACGACCTTCACTTACAACGCCAGGAACCAGGTCGTGACGACGACGGACCCACGACTAAAGACGACGAAGAACGTCTACGATTCCCGAGGCAACCTGATTGCGAGAGTGGATGCTGCGGGAACCGAGACCACTTTCACCTACGACGGGCGAGGTCAACGGACGAGCGAGTCCGTCCTGGTCGGCGGAGAGAACCTGGTGACGACGTTCGAGTATGACGGTTCGGGTAATCTCGTAATGAAGACGGATCCCGAAGGCAAAGAGACGGTCTTCACGCACGACGCGAACGGGAACCCTCTCACCCGAAACCGAACCCGGTCGCTCCCCGGGGGCGGGATTCAGACCCTGGTGAGCGAGTTCACCCATGACAAGCTGGGCCGGCTGATGATGACGGTGGAGCCAGATGGTAGCGTGACTCGTACCGTCTACGATTCGCTATCAAGAGAAAAGGAGATCTCCGACAAACGTGGGCACAAGACGGTTCTTGACTACGACACGATGGGCCGGCTCATCCGAGTTACCTATCACGACGATACAACCGAGGAGCACACCTACGACCCCGATGGGCGCAGGATAGCCTCGAAGGACCGTGACAATCGGACGACCAGCCACGAGTACGACAACGTCGGACGCCTCGTTCGGACGGTGTTTCCCGACAATAGTTTCGTTCGCAACGTCTACGATGCCTCCGGGCGGCTCGTGGAGGCCGTTGAAGCAAGGGGCAAGGTTACCCAATTCGAGTATGACCGTGCGGGGCGTAGGACGAAAACGACCGACCCGCTCGGTAACGTCACGGAAATGTCCTACGACGCGAAGGGAAACCAAGCCGCTGTCAAAATACCCTCAGGCGATATCACCGAGTTCGAGTACGACGACCTGAATCGACGTACCAAGACGATTTTCCCCGACCAGTCCTTCGTGGAGGCGGAATTCGATGAGATTGGTCGACGGACCCGCCAGATCGACCAGAGAGGCATTGTCACGAGTTTCGAGTACGACAAAATCGGCCGACTGGTCAAGGTGATCCAGGATGTGGGTGCACTCGAGCTCGAGACCATGTTTGCCTACGATGAAGTTGGAAATCGGATCAGTCACACCGACGCGAACGGCCACACCACCTCGTTCGAGTACGACGAGCTCGGCCGCGAGACGAAGCGGACGCTACCCGACGGCAGCGTCGAGACCAAGGCGTACGACGCTGCCGGCAACCTGGAGGCGTTGACACGCTTCGACGGCCCCATAATCATCTTTGAATACGATGTCAATAATCGATTGCAGACGCGCCACGTGCCAAATACTAGCCCCGTTCGGTTCACCTACACCGGGACGGGAAAGCGCAAAACTGCGGTCGATGGTCGCGGAACGACGGTTTACGCATACGACTTACGCGACCGGTTGTCGACGCTCATCTATCCTGACGGCAGAAGGCTGGACAATGTCTACGATGGCAACGGAAATCGCACGAGCCTGAAGGCGACGGTCGGCGCAACCGTACTCGAGACGACCTTCACATACGATGACGCAGGCCGTCTCGACGTG
Source organism: Candidatus Marinacidobacterales bacterium (assembly GCA_965247365.1). Classification (GTDB taxonomy): domain Bacteria; phylum Acidobacteriota; class Vicinamibacteria; order Marinacidobacterales; family SMYC01; genus CBDFHB01. Next base: position 3,307,892 of record CBDFHB010000002.1, on the reverse strand, counting down.
GTAACCGATCCGAATAGTGGCCAGTACGACCACGAATATGACGCGGACGGAAACCGCACGGTTTTGGCCCACCCCAACGGCATGCTCACGACGTATCAGTACGACACCCTCAACCGCTTGACCGAGCTGGCAACTGCCGGCCCGAGCGGTCCCGTTCAGGCTTACCAATTCACACTTGGTCCGGCCGGCCGGCGAACTCGGATCGATGAATCGGGCGGGACCTTCCGAACGTACGAATACGACTCCCTCTATCGTCTCACTACCGAGACGGTCAACGATACCGCCGCTGAGGTCTATCAGAAGGTTGTCGAGTACGACGCCGTCGGGAACCGAATGAGACAGACCACGACCGGGCAAGGCGCGGCCGTGGTCGACTACACCTACGACACCAGAGACCGACTCCTGGCGGAGAACGGCGTCTCGTACGGCTACGACGCCACCGGCAATCGACTCAGCAAATCCGGTGAGGCGACCTACGTTTGGGATCTCGAAGATCGGCTGATTCGAGTGGAGCTGGGTGACGGAACCATCGTGACCCATGTGTACGACGTCGATGGCAATCGGGTGCGTACCGAATCGACGCCCCCCGGTGGTCCGACGGCGGTGACCGACTTCCTCGTGGACACCACCCGTTCCCTCAGCCATGTAGTTGCGGAGAGTGATGCTACGGGAGATCTCCTCGCTTACTACGTGCGAGGCGACGACCTCCTTTCCGTGATCCGGACCGGCGAGCAACGCTACTACCATGCAGACGGGCTGGGGTCGATTCGCTTCCTCGCGGATGAAAGCGGGGCGGTGACCGACTCGTACGAATACACCGCCTTCGGCGAGCTGCTGGTCCACTCCGGAAGCGATCTTCAGCCGTACCGGTTTGCGGGAGAGCCTTACGACCCCAACTCTGGGTTTTACTACAACCGGGCGCGTTGGCTGGATCCCAGCCAGGGCAGGTTCGTGAGCATGGACCCGTTCAGTGGCGTCGACAGTGACCCGCCGAGTCTTCACAAATACGCATATGCGGCCAACGATCCGGTAGACAATGTCGATCCAACCGGACAGTTCTCCCTTGCGACACAGGTGACGGTGGGCTTCGTGATCGGCTCACTGGCGAGCATCGGGCTTGCCAGTTTCCAGACTTACATGTTCACGAGTCGGATGCCCTTGAATCCGTTCTCGGAAGCGCCGAAGGGGTTCGTTCTCGGATATCAAGTCTCGGGCTCGCCGAGCGAGCTGATTGCCAAGTATACGAAGAACCCTGTGCTGGCGGGAGTCGCACTGGGATTGTATTTCCTGAGTGCGGGTATGGGGCTCGAGCTTCTCGTGCCGTTTTCGGATCCCACGACAGGGTGGCTGTTCCATTTCTACGGGGTGGCCGTGGGAATCGGGAACAGCCCCAAGCCGAAAGCCGAATTGCAGGGATACGGGGGGTTCTTTTTCCGCGCGACGGAGCCTTCGGAGTACTTCGGCGTTTCGTTCTGCAAGTCGCTCGGTGCGGCGAATGTACTGGGTGGCAGGCAAGCTAGTGCCTGCGTCGGCATGGATTCCCCGTTCGCCTACTCTGCGACCGCTACGGTCGGTGGAAGCTCGGGCCCGACGCTGCAGAGCTCCAGCTCGGTTTACTACCGCGCTGGTACTATTCCGCTGCCAGTTGTCGTACGCCCCGGCGAGGACGCTGCAGCGGTTGACAGATCCTGGGAGGGGCTCGCGAAGTTCTTGTTTGGCGTCACCCCATGACATCTGCGGTGATGAGGCGTTAGTTGTTACGAGTATTCGCGCGTTAGTCCGTCAAGGCCTTCTTCAGTACCGCGGTCGACTCCAGCGAAAGCTCCAAGGCGGCGGCCGCCTCGTGGCCACGCTCGGTCATCTTCTTCCACGTCTTGCGGGTGATCTCGATGGCCTTTTCCTCTCCGATGTCATCACGTTTCAGGAAATCTTCGAGATGATGCTCCAGGAAGACGAGCGCCGCGGCATCTTCGAGGGTCTGCACGTCAGCGTCGTTGCGAAGATTTCGTTTCTGGAGCAATGTCCGGACGCGCTCGATCGTTTCATCGTCGTAGTCCGCGGCCCGAAGAAGCTCTGACGCCCTATCCGCATGGAAGGCGTATAGCGTTGTACGCCAACGGAGGTACCCCTTCCGGTCCATTGGATAATCGCTACGCGGAATCTCCCACCTGCGGATGTGTTGGCTCCGGGCGGCGATGCGCAGTGCTTCGGGAGCACGAGGATCGAGCACCTCGACCCATCTCTGCATTCTAATGCCGTATAGCAGTTCTTTGGGCTGCGCCACGCCGTCGTCGACCTCGGAATTCGGGTCTTCGCGATTGGCCTCGTCGATGCTATGGATGGCTCGCTGAAATCGATCTGACACGACACCCTCACACTGCCAGAAACCGCTCGATTGTATCCCACTGGGCCTTCGCGTCGTCGAATCCGACGTCGATGATCTTCTCGAGGTAGGGCCGTTCGAAGAGCAGGTAGCTCAGAAAATCCGAGGGGGAGTCCGTTGACGCGCCGAGCCCGCGGGTGAGGATGCGCAACGGACGGGGGAGGTGCCGGGCCATCCCGGCGGTGAGCTCGCCCAGATCGCGTGAGGGCCGGAGCACGAGAAGCTCGATGGGGCGAAGTCCGTCGGGATGGGGCACGTCCTCCGGGATGAGCGCGACGGTGCGGTTGATGCGCTCGAGCCTCTCGGCATCGTTCTCGAGGGCGTCAATAAAGATGCCGTGCATCAGCATCCCCAGGATCCGCGCGGGGGGCGGGTAGCTGTTGCTAAGCTCCGGTGCTGGCTTCGGGAAACGGACCGAGATGGCGAGGATCTTGTCGGCGCCGAGATGGACCGCGGGGGAGAGCGGCGAGGCCTGGCGAGTCGAGCCGTCGCCGAAATAGTCGTTTCCCACCTGAATCGCCGGAAAGATGAGGGGAAGTGCGGCCGATGCCATGACGTGGTCGAGGACGATCCGGGCGCGCAACCCACGCCGGCGCGCCCGTTCCCAGGTCGGAAGGCCGTCCACCCCATCGACAAACGTGTTGACCATGCCCGTAGAGTAGCTCGTCGCGCTGAGCGCCAGCGCTCTCAGTCTGCCCGAGGCGATGTTCTCCTCGATGCCCTCGAAGTGGAGGATTTGCGACAGGTGCTGGTAGAGCGGTTTGGTGTCGAGGATTCCGTGCACTTTGAAGCCGGGCGTCTTGCCTCCGCTGAAGATCATCCCGGCCCAGCGGAGAAAACTTGCCGTCAGGGACTCGAACCCAGTCGAGAAGACGTTCTCGACGGATAGCCGGAGCCAGGCGGCGGCGATGTCGCGCGTGGCCTGCCGGAAGGAGCCTCGCGCCGATGCAAGCGAGGCGGCGTTGATGCCGCCCGCCGAGACACCGGTCACGACGGGGAACGGAAAGTCTCCGCCCAGCTTTTCGGCAATGCCCGCGAGCACGCCCGCCTGGTAGGCTCCCCGGGCGCCGCCTCCGCTGAGTGCTAGCGCGGACGTTGGCTTTTCTTTCGTCACCGCCGGTCATGTTAGCCTATTTTTGTCCTTCCTCCATCGGCACGAACCGCAGGTCCTCATAGTCGTAGCTCGAGTCAGCGGTGGGGGAGTAGGGCTTCATCAGCAACTCTTCGATCGCGCCGTCGGGACCGAGAGAGAAGCTCACGAACGCGTCGGCGATCGAGTGGTGGTCAAATCGCGCGACGAAGGTGTCGTAGTGCCAGTGCTCGAGTCGGGCGTCGAAGGGGGGTGACTTCGCGAACTGAAGGCGCAAGCTTCCATCGTTCTGCTCGATGAGCGCCTCACCGTAGAGGGCGTCCATGTAGCGTCCGGCGTAGTCCGAAAGTTTCAGGCTCGTTGCGGTCGACGGGATCCGACTCTTTTCGATGGCTTCGAGCCTGGGTACGATCCGGCGATCCCAACGCTGCTCGGCCGCTTGTCTCTGTACCGCGGTCCAATCCGTCCTGGGAGCTTCGAAGTAGCTGTCGAGGATCCAATACGTCAAGGCGGTCTGCACCGACGTTTCCTGATTGGTGAGCACGACGATGCCGAGGTTCTCCTCGGGTACCAGGGTCGTCAACGAGGTCATACCGGCGAGGCCTCCACCGTGGTACACGAGCTTGCGGCCACGATAATCCTTCAGGCGCCAACCGAGACCATAGGCCGCGAATTTCGGCTTTCGCGACGCGAGCAAGCGCGATGGGGTCCCGATCGGCAGGATGGTATGAGGCGACCACATTTGTGACGCTTGCTCCTTGCTGTAAACGCGGGTCTCTCCCAACTTGCCGCGCCCGAGCTGAAGCAGGAGCCAGCGGCTCAGATCGGAAGCGCTGGCATTGATGGCGCCGGCACCACCCAAGTTGTCGACGTTCTCGGGAACGATGGTCTGAACCTCTCCTTTCACCCTTACGTGGGGCGTGGCCCAGTTGTCTCCGTCCTCGCGTTTGCGAATTGTGGAATTCGCGGAGGTCATTTTAAGCGGCTCGAAAAGGCGCTCGGCGAGGAGGTCGTCCCAACTCTTCCCCGACACGGCTTCGATGAGCTCTCCCGCCGCGATGAACATCACGTTCTGATAGCCGTAGCGACTCCGCAAGCTATAGGCGGGCTTGACGAAGCGAATCCGGTGCACGATCTCCTCGCGCGTATAGGTCGAGCGGAGCCAGAGTAAATCGCCGCCGCCGGATGCGATCCCGCTTCGATGCGATAGGAGGTCGCGGATCGTCAGCTCACGCGTGGCGTAGGCATCATAGAGGCGAAAGTCGGGAAGACGATCGATGACCCGGTCGTCCCAGCTCACCTTGCCCTCGTCGACGAGCGTCGCCATCAAGGCCACGGTGAAGGCTTTGGAGCACGAGGCCAAGGCGAAGAGGGTGTCGGCATCGACGGGCGTCGGATCGCCGAGGGTTCGGACTCCGAAGCCTTTCGCGAGCACGAGGCTTTCGTCCTTCACGATCGCAACCGCGGCGCCGGGCACTTCGTAGGCCGCGAAGGATGCCTTCGCATATTGATCGAAGGCCTCGAGGTCGAGCGCTTGCCCGGAAGCGAGCCGCGTCCAAAAGAGGGCGACAAGACAAACGCGAAACGCGCATCGCAGGTAGGTCATCAAGGAAAGGTTAGCACAGGGTTCGGACGGAGTCGGTTAGGGGTGGCTGACTACGCGTAGGAATTGACGCCCATTTGGGAGAGCGTCGAGCCGAATACCGAGAGACGCAGTCGCATGTCACGGCCGCGATCGATCGAGGGATCTCTCGACGAGCTCGTTCTCCAAAAACTCCGTTTCACCGAGCCACTCGCCATGGAGCTCCCGATTGCGAACACCGATCGCACGTCGGGGCGCGCATCGCCGGCGAGATCACGCGCCGGTACTCCGCCAGTGCGCTTCCGAGCGGACTCGTGCAACTTAGGTATCGCGGGAGCGCCGGCCAAAGCTTCGGTGCTTTCGCTGTCTCCGGCATGCGTCTCGAGCTCGAAGGCGAGACCAACGACGGCCTTGGCAAGAGACTCTCGGGCGGCGATCTCGTCGTGCGAGCCCCGGAAGCGTGGGGCCCGTCGGTGCTAGCGGGCAACGCCGCGCTCTACGGCGCCACCGGCGGAGCTCTTTTTCTCGCAGGCCGCGCCGGTGAGCGCTTCGCCGTTCGCAACAGCGGCGCGGTCGCCGTCTGCGAGGGTCTCGGCGATCGCGGCTGCGAGTACACGACCGACGGCGCCGTCGTCGTTCTCGGCTCCGTCGGCCGCAACTTCGGCGCCGGCATGTCCGGCGGGGTCGCGTTCGTGCTCGAAGAGCTCGGCGCATACCTCAACGACGAGATGATCTCGATGAGCGCGGTGACGACGAGCGACGTCGCCTGGCTAGCCGAAACGCTCGAGCGCCACCACGCCGCGACCGGCAGCGCGCTCGCCGCGCGCCTTCTCGACGAGTGGCCGGTAACGGTCAGCCGTTTCTGCCGGGTCACACCGTTCGCCGCCGCTCGGCGACCGCTCCCCGAGTGGAGCTACCGGTTGGCCGGCTCCGCCGTCTGAACCGCAACTCGACGTAAAGGATGGTACATTTCATACGCTGCGGGACATTGCCGCACGGCGGGCGCGAAGCGAGCGGACATAGAGGGGGCGGCTAATCGATCGGGAGGAGAAACGTAATGGATGACCAAAGATTCACCATGAACCGCCGTCGCTTCATGGCCTTGTCGGCAACAGGCCTCGGTTCGCCGTTGATGCCGGGCGCGCTCGCTGCCGTGGCTCAAGACGCGGAGACCATCACCATCGAGATGATCGAGGCCGCGCAAAAGATCGCGGGGTTGTCCTTTACGCGCGAAGAGCAACAGTGGATCCTCGAGAGGCTGAACGGAGAGAGAAGCCCGCTCGCGGCTTTCGACACGCTCAGAGCCGCCAACCTTGGCAACGCCACCCAGCCGGCCGTCGTCTTCAATCCCGTCCCTCCCGGCAAGGAGCTCCCGAGCGAGCGAAGACCTCTGAAGCGAGAGGAGATCGATGTCTCGATGCCCGCGACGGACGAAGAGCTGGCGTTTCTCCCGGTGACCCATCTAGCCAAGCTGGTGGAGAGCCGTCAAATCAAGCCCACCGAGCTCACCGAGCTGTATCTCGCGCGCCTGAAAAATCATGACCCCACGCTCCACTGCGTCGTCAATCTCACCGAGGAGCATGCGCACCGGCAGGCGAAGCGAGCCGACGAAGAGATTGCCGCGGGGACTTATCGAGGCCCTCTTCACGGAATCCCCTGGGGAGCGAAAGACTTGCTTGCCGTTCGGGGGACCAAGACCACGTGGGGTGCCTCACCGTACAAGGACCGGGTCATCGACACCGACGCCACCGTGTACCGGCGGTTGACGGAGGCGGGAGCGATACTGATCGCCAAGCTATCGACGGGTACGCTGGCCGACGGTGACCGATGGTTTGGAGGACAAACCCGAAACCCTTGGAACACCGAGCAAGGATCCAGCGGCTCTTCCGCCGGGCCCGGCTCGGCGACGGCGGCCGGACTGGTGGGCTTTTCCATCGGGACGGAGACCGGCGGGTCCATCATGAGCCCATCGGCTCGAAACGGCGTCACCGGTCTGCGGCCGACTTTCGGACGGGTCAGCCGTTACGGAGCCATGGTGCGTGCGTGGACGATGGACAAGATCGGACCGATGTGCCGCTCGGCCGAGGATTGCGCGCTCGTGTTCGACGCCATTTACGGACCCGACGGGAAGGACAATACGGTCCTCGACGTACCCTTCAACTGGGATGCCACGGCCGACGTGACCAAGCTGCGCGTGGGCTACCGGCGCTTGGCGTTCGAAGGTGAGATCCCTGAGGATCCGGAAAACCCAGAGAGCGCCGCACGACGACGCCAGACCCGCAAGAACAACGAGCAAGCGTTGCGAGTCATCCGCTCTCTGGGCGTCGAGGTGGTACCGTTTGAGCTACCTGATGTGCCTATCGAAGCCCTCCGCTTCATCGAATGGACGGAAGCGGCTGCGGCCTTCGATGAGCCGACACGAAGCGGACAGCTCGAGGTGATGAAAGAGCCGCCCGAGGAGAGCGACAAGGCGGACGACTTCCGCACCGCCCGTTTCGTTCCCGCCGTCGAGTACATCCAAGCCAACCGCTTACGTATGCAGGTGATGGAAGAAGTGGATGAAGCCATGTCCGATCTCGACCTCTTCATCTCAGCGGTCATCGCCGGCGGCGTCTCAAAGGTCATCAGTCAAGGAAGCAGTGTCTACTTGACCAACCACACCGGTCATCCGGCGATCAGCATGCCCAGTGGCTTTGTTCAAGGCTCACCCACGAACCTGATGTTTACGGGCAAGCTCTTTGGTGAGCCGGAAATCCTGCTGCTGGCACATGCGTTCCAGGCGCAGACCGATCACCACTTGAAGCATCCCAAGCTCGAGGACGGGGAATAAATCTCCGTGTCTCGGTTGAAGGCGGCCCAGGCGAACCAGAACGCGGAATAGGTCATTCATTGGACACCGGGCTCAAAGACGCTTTTCTACGAATCGAAACAACGCACAAACGACGACCCCTTGTTCTCACATCCGCAAGGAGAGACTCTCGATATCTTCGAGTTTGTCGCTCGTGTCCTCACCCAGATTTTGCCGAGAGACAATCCTCGAAGCAGCCCGGACAACATCTGATGCCCTCGAAGGAGCCCGATGCGGACGATTCCCGAGCCTCGAGCACACGGCGTGAGATATTTCGGCGCCTATTCTTCGAGAGCCCGGGCTTTCCGGAAAAAACGACATCGAACCCTTCAATCGCTCGGCCCCGACGACAACTCCACATCCGAGAACCAACCCGAGCTCTCGCCAAAAAAACGCGCCGCTCTCAGAAAAAGTTGGGCGCAGCTCATCAGAAGGGTTTATCTAATCGATCCTTTGAAAGCACGCCCGAGCTGGCGAGAGAGCTCGAGACTTGCGAAGTGGGCTTCCGACAAGCCGGAGCCCACACGAGAAAAGCAGTGGTCTCGGGATACTGCAGATTGTCCGGCTTCGGCCCGTTTGCCATGTCCGCCATGGTATCTCCAGCTGCCTCAACATCCTGATCTGTCTCACCGATACCACCGAAGATCACGTTGTCCGGGATCGATGTCGAATACCCGTGCCCTCCCATAGCGGGATCGTGCTTCCAAAGCTCCCGCCCCGTGATGCCGTCGTCGGCGTCGAAGAACAAGACGCCGTTCACCGGCGTCAGCTCGAAGGAGACGACGAGCTGGGGCCGGGGTTGACGTCGGCAACCTGCTCGGTCATGCCGGTGGCGGGATCGTGCTTCCAAAGCTCAATCCCGGTGCTGCCGTCGTCGGCGTCGAAGAACAAGACGCCGTTCACCGCCGTCAGCTCGGAAGGAAGCGACGAGCCGTCACCGGGGAAGACGTCGGCAATCCGCGCGGTCATGCCGGTGGCGGGATCGTGCTTCCAAAGCTCCCGCCCGGTGATGCCGTCGTCGGCGTTGAAGAACAAGACGCCGTTCACCGCCGTCAGCTCGGAAGGAAACCCCGCGCCGGCACCGGGGAGGATGTCGGCAACTCGCGCGGTCATGCCGGTGGCGCGATCGTGCTTCCAAAGCTCATTCCCGGTGCTGCCGTCGTCGGCCGCGAAGAACAAGGCGCCGTTCACTGCCGTCAGCTCGGCGGCAAACCCCATCGACCAGCCGGCACCGGGGAGGATGTCGGCAACTCGCGCGGTCATGCCGGTGGCGGGATCGTGCTTCCAAAGCTCCCGCCCCGTGATGCCGTCGTCGGCGTTGAAGAACAGAGCGCCGTTCACCGCCGTCAGCTCGAAAGGAGAGGACGAGCCGCCACCGGGGAGGATGTCGGCAACTCGCGCGGTCATGCCGGTGGCGCGATCGTGCTTCCAAAGCTCACTCCCCGTGCTCCCGTCGTTGGCGCCGAAGAACAAGGCGCCGTTCACCGCCGTCAGCTCGGAAAGAACCGACGAGCGGTCACCGGGGAAGACGTCGGCAACCCGCGCGGTCATGCCGGTGGCGGGATCGTGCTTCCAAAGCTCCCGCCCCGTGATGCCGTCGTCGGCGATGAAGAACAAGGCGCCGTTCATCACCGTCAGCTGGGAAGGACCCAACACTAAGGGAGGGGAGACGTCGGCAACCCGCGCGGTCATGCCGGTGGCGGGATCGTGCTTCCAAAGCTCCCGCCCCGTGCTGTCGTCCTCGGCGATGAAGAACAAGGCGCCGTTCACCGCCATCAGCTCGGAAGGATCCGACGAGCGGTCACCGGGGAAGACGTCAGCAACCCGCGCGGTCACGCCGGTGGCGGGATCGTGCTTCCAAAGCTCCCGCCCCGTGCTGCCGTCGTCGGCGTGGAAGAACAAGGCGCCGTTCACGGCCGTCAGCTCGAGAGGACTCGACGACAAGCCGGCACGGATGTCCTTTACCAGAAAAGTTCCAGCGGCAGTGCCGTCCGTTCCCCACAGCTCACGCCCGAAGTTCGGTTCGGTGGCAGTGAAAAAAACGACTCCTCCCACTTCCACGAATCCTTCCAGCACTTGCCCCTGGACCGGCAGGGCAATCAGCCCCATTGTCAAAACGAGTATCCAGACGCTCAGAGAACGTCCGGTTTGGCCGGAGAAGATGAGTATTGCTGGGGCGATGTGACAAAGACGTTCAGAGTACATGGTTTGTTCCTTCGGACAACGCGCAAACTCTCGGCGGGTGGGACACCACCGAGTGGACAAGTGTGAACCAATGTGCAGGACGAAGTCAAAAGCGTCGCCGTCGACGTCCGGTTGCCTTGACTGGGACCCCGAGACGCGAAAGGCGACACGCTCCCCGTCTAGAAGCAAGCCACCGAGGCATCCTGAGGTGGTTAACGCCAACCGAGCTGGCAGACTCATGGGCTAGAGCCAGAAAAAGAAATACAACGGAAGTGAACCCCTCTCATCCCACCTCGTTTTGTCGGGGGAGACGTGTCAAAACTGTTGCGGCTCCCGGGTTGGCTCCTTGAAAGTAACCTACTTCACCAATGAGGCGGTAAAACGTGGAGCAAGCTACTCGTCTGATTATGATGAAGGAACAAAATATTCTCATGGTGAGACACTTATTTTGCCCTCGACAATGCCGACGTCGGCGGCAAACCAGGGACTGCCCGTACCATCGACGACATGCCCGTTCTCGATGACCAAATCCAATATGGGCCGGTCACTCTCGCTGCAGGCGGTGAGAGTAACTAGGAACAAAGAGTAAAGACACTGGGCTCGCTTTGCCGGACCTCTCATTGATTTCTTTGCTCCTTACTTTGTTGTCTCGAGTTACGGTGGGAAGAACAGATTGCACAGCAGACCACAGTGACGTCTGCGTGAGGTGGCAATGGAAGCCCTATTTGAAGAATGACTCAAGTTGCTTCCAGAAAGATCGTTGGCAAATTCTTCTCTCTCAGTTGATCGGTGAAAGCAGGGACGTCCTTGTCGAGCAGCTCGTTCAGCCGACCCTGGTGGGTCGTCAGTCGCTTCTTCAACAGTTCATGCACTTCGACTTGCTGAGTGGTTGGTGCAAAGTCATTGCCGGCGCCTCCCCATGTACTTCCCACCTCTGAAGCAAGCTCGAGGATCCGGCCCAAGAGCTTCGTCTGCCAACGCCAAAAGTCTGCGCCTGGTGTCTGTTTCATTTGAAAGAGATTTTCTTCAACGGCTTTCAGCTTGTTGTCGAGTCTCTCGCAAAAAAAAACGCGCCGCTCTCAGAAAAAGTTGGGCGCAGCTCATCAGAAGGGTTTATCTAACCGATCCTTTGAAATGTAGGTGCGGTGGAACCTTCCGCGTGATCGCCTTCATCACCGAACAGAAAGTCCTTCGAAAAATCTTGGAGCATTTGAAAAACTCCAAGACCCACTCCCGCGCTCCTCCTCAGCCTTAGCTTCGCCCTCCCCTTCATCTCCTCGGTGCCATTTCTTAAGGCAACGCACAGGCACACCTGTGTCTTCCCCTATAAATTCCCTCCTACCTCACCTCCTTGTCTTGCCCCGGAGCCTTTGCTAAGGTCACCGATACTCAATGAGGTGACGTTACCTCATTCAAGCTGGAGAAATTCCAGTGGAAGCCTCCGAGCAGGCTTTGAAATTTCCTATCCTCCCGCGGTGCACGAGCCCGAGAACCCGAACGGCACGTTCCAAGGCGATGAGCGCACCTCACCCGCGGACGTCGACGAAGACGCGGAAGCGGCGAAAAAGAGTATGGCAGAGAGAGCTCTCATGGGTTCGAGTCCGTCCCCTCAGCCGGCGTCTTGTCCCAGTCCTGGGCGCTCGAGATGTTCGGCATACCCCAGTCTTCACCGTTCCAACCCTGGAAGCCTTCCATGCGAAACACCCAAAACCCAGTCGTCATGTCGCTGATGACGATTAGCCCGTCTTCGTTTCGGACGTCGACCCCGAAAGCACCGTCGAGCACTGAGTCGCTCGCCGTGTTCGGCGGACCGGTGTAGGTATCGTAGTACGCCACCGTCGTCGGGTTCGTCGGGTCCATCAAGCTGAACACTTGAAGCCCGTCGAGGTAGCCGGAGACGAACACGTAGGGCCAGCGGACCTCGTGGTTGTGCACGAGATGTCGCCAGTCGGCCGTCCACGCGCCGATCGGACGCGAAATGCTCTCGACCTCGCCGTCGAGACCCGGCTTGAGGTCGAAGATGCGGAGCGGAGCGTACTGATACTCGGTCTCGGCGATGACATAGCGACCGTCTGGCGTCGGGGTAAACGTGTGCCCACGGCGCACGCCGGAGATGCCGGTGAGCGGGACGAGAAGCTCCGGCTGCTCGAGGTCGGTGATGTTGTAGACGTAGTAGCCACCGGTGCCGCCACCATAGAAGCGATCCTCGGCGGTATCCTCGTGATAGCCGACGTAGAAATCGTGATACCCTTTTCGAAACGCCTCGGACATTTGGACGCCGCGCTCGTATTCCTCCCCGATCGGAACGGGCACTTTGGCGACGAGCGCGTTTTTGACATCGCCGTCGACGACCCGACCGAGGTCGTAAACGTGCGCGAACGGGCCGGCAACCGTGGTGAACAGAAGCACAGCACCGTTGCTGTGCTTGTAGATAAAGATGTTGTGGAACCCGCCCGGGTAGTCGGGCTCACGAATGCGAGCCACCTCTTTGACCGTCGCGGGGTCCGGGAGGCCGGTTACGTCGAGAACGACGGCGCCGAGGTCGGGGTCGGGTCCACCCTGACGGAACTGGAGCGACTGTACGACGTAGTAGCGGTCCTTCCACTTGAAGTGCTTGACGTCCATGCCGCCCGCGCCGAGATGAAGATCCTGGTTCTCGATGCGCCACGAGTAGATGCGTTTGGCATTCGTTGGACGGCTCAAGTCAATGATGTCGATGCCCTTTTCGCCTGCCGTACCAAAGGCCGTCCGCCCGACGTAAGCGTACGGCCGGTCCATCTCTTGCTCGATATCGGTATCGGACACGCTGCGCCTCGGTCCGAGCGGAATGTGTGACAAGACTTCAATGTTGTCGCTTCCAGGTTTTTCAGCCGTCCACTGTGCGGCGGCCGGGCCGACAGAGATGAGAAGAACGATCGCGGTTCTAACGAGTTGGCGAATAGACATCGAATACCTCATAACCTAGAGTTGCCAGATTGAGGATCCCGCCTCATCTTATATTAACGTGGGCACTGAGGATGTAAGAAACGACATGACAAGACTGTTTGGCATCATCAGCTGCATCATTATTATAAACGGTTGTACCACTCCTTCTCCATCGCCAATGCAGACGAGCTGAACGGTACTTTAATCGCCGTCGAAGAGCTCCTTCAGCTCAAGGCCACCGGCACCGGTCAAGACAGCGTACGATGGCCCACGATGTTGTCGGGGCGATTCACGTATCTCGCGAGCGCTGTCGCTGTCGCCGATTTTCCGCCCACGGATCAGCATCGGGAAGTGCACCAAGTCTTGCGAGCGCGGCTCTCCGCATTCGAGCAAGAGCTCGAGTAGTTGATGCAAAACGAGCTCCCCGCGTTCAATCGGACGCTAGAAGACAACAGCCTTCCTCGCATCGTCACCGAGGGCGAGTGATATACCGGGAGCTCTGAGTCGTGGCTAGCGACACTGAGGTCGTTCGGGTCGTAGATGCCTTCTTCGTCTGCTATCAACGTCCGGATCAAGCCACACATCTCGATCAACAGAAACCAGTCCGCGTTAAAAGCGCGCCCCGAAGTTCAAAGGGGAATGAGAGCGTCTTCCAACTTTTTCAGCAAGAGTGATGATGCTCCTGAGCTCGGCTCGACGGCCTGACGAACGAGGCAACGTTGGTGGATATCCCCCTTTCTTCCAGGAGTCGAAAATAGTCGCCAAGCGTTCCCCAAGAAGTTGCGCTCCCATCGAGAGCTCGTTCGGCTTTCCCCAGCACGGGCCCGGCCGAGAAATGCTCACCTAGAAGCTGGGTCGTGATGCCTTGATAGGTGAAGCTCGCCGCCCGCCCGTCTCGTAGAAGGGGCATCTCCGAATGGGTGTGCATGTCGATAAAGCCGGGCGCGATAACCAAGCCTTCGGCATCGATGACGCGGGCCGCCGTTCCACCGAGCTCGGATCTGATGGCGACGATGGTGTCACCGCGGATCGCGACGTTGGCTCGGAAACGAGACCCACCCGTCCCATCCACGAGGACGCCGTTCTCCAACAGGATGTCGTACGAGGGGGGGACGGGAGCGAGGAGAAGAAAGAGTAGCGCAAAGGACTTCGCGGTCATGAGTGATCTCCCATTAAGCTGTGGCTCGCCTGTCGTTGGTGGTGCGGCAGCCTACCGGAGGAGTGGCATCACCGTTTCGGCGAATCGTTTCATCTCATCGAGGGGCGGATGGAATTGCAGCAAGAATGTATCGAGACCCGCCGCCTCGAAAGCCCTCAGTCGTTCCGCAATGTGTTGTGGCGTTCCCATGAGTCCACACAGGGCGCCGTTGTTGGTTCCCAATCTCCGCCCGAGCTCACCTTGGGCGAGGGTCGGCGCTTCCCGCGCCATCGTCGAGTCGCCCCCTTTGATAGTCCCGATGGAGCGCATGGCGGCCAATCGTTCCGTCTCCTTTTCGGCCGCCTCTGCCGTCTCCCGACAAACGACGAAGCCGATGGTCCCGAACCGCGGCGGCTCGGTCCGTCCGTACTCGGCGGCCAGTTCTTTGACGCGGTCGACAATCTGGCCAACCTCTTCGGCCGGCCGGCCGTCCATCAGAAAGATGTCCGCGAACCGAGCCCCAAGTCTCAGGCCGGGCTCCGAAAGTGCCGCCGATGTAAACCGGCGGATGAGGCTTCTGTACCGGTTTCGGCGTGATGGTGGCCTCTTTTACCGAATAGTACTTGCCGGAGAAGGTGAAATCGTCCTCGGTCGAGATCCCCTTGATGATCTGGATGTAGTCCTCCGAGCGGGCGTAGCGCTCATCGTGCTCGAGAACCGGAGCGCCGAGCTTTTCGTACTCGGGAAGCCACCAGGCCGAGACGAGGTTGAGGGCGAAGCGGCCGCTGCTGATGTGATCGATGTTGCTGGCCATCTTGGCCACGACCCCGGGTGCTCGAAACCCCGACTTGACGGCAGCGATGATCTCGATACGCTCGGTTGCCGCGGCCAGCGCGCTCGCCGTCGTCCAGCAATCCAACTGGTTCCAGTCCGCCCCTGGAGGGTTGATGAAATGCTCCGCGAGCAGAAGAGTCTCCAAGCCGATTCTCTCGGCCAGGGGGGTTTGCTCCTTGACCCGCTCGAAGGTTGCGAAGCCCTCTTTGGGATCCGACGAGGAGACCCAATTCCCGTAAACGGTCGGCCAAAAGCCTAGTCTCACTGATCAAGACTCCCTATAGAGTTTATAGAGCTGGTAAGACGATCGATGACCCGGTCGTCCCAGCTCACCTTGCCCTCGTCGACGAGCGTCGCCATCAAGGCCACGGTGAAGGCTTTGGAGCACGAGGCCAAGGCGAAGAGGGTGTCGGCATCGACGGGCGTCGGATCGCCGAGGGTTCGGACTCCGAAGCCTTTCGCGAGCACGAGGCTTTCGTCCTTCACGATCGCAACCGCGGCGCCGGGTACTTCGTAGGCCGCGAAGGACGCCTTCGCATATCGATCGAAGGCCTCGAGGTCGAGCTCTTGCCCGGAAGCGAGCCGCGTCCACAAAAGGGCGACAAGAAAGACCCGAAACGCGCATCGCAGGCAGGTCATCAAGGAAAGGTTAGCACAGGGTTCGGACGGAGTCGGTTGGGGGTGGCGAGCCTTATCGGCGCTGCTAGTGCGTCATAAACTACGCGTAGGAACTGACGCCCGTTTGGGAGAACGTCGAGCCGAATACCGAGAGTCGCACCTGCATCTCACGGCCGCGATCGATCTCCTCCGCGAGCGCGTCATAGGCGCGTGCCGGCGCTGACTCCGGGGCATACCCGGAGATGGGACTGCCCGCTTCGCTCGCCTCCGCCAATCGAACCGCTCTCGGTATCGGTTGGAACGCCCGCACGCCCCACATATGTGCCTGGAGAGCGATGTGCTCCATGACGCTCAACGCGTGGTTGCTCCGTCCGTCGTACATGGTCGGCAGGAATCCACACACCTTCAGACGCGCGTTGAGCTTCGAGCGGACCTCGTCCACGACCGACATGATGCTCGGGAGCTGGTTCGCGGCGAGGAACTCGGTCTGGATCGGAACGAGAACGTCTCGCGCCGCGGCGAGCGCGTTCGTCGTCAGGCAGTTGCTCGAAGGCGCGCAGTCGAGCAAGACGTAGTCGAAGCGAGGGAGGTAGGGCTCCAAAGCTCGACTCAAGGCGTTCGCGCAGTTCCCGAACCGGGCAAGCTCGCGTTCCGCGTTCGCGATGCCGTAGCCCCCGGCGACCGTCATCCCGTGCGCGGCCACAAAGGCCTCGGAAAGGTCACCGTTTCCGAAAAACGCCGTGCTCAGAAGGACATCCGCTAGTCCCGGGCGTGGAATGCGGACTTTCAAGGTTGCACAGAGATCCTGCTGTGCGTCCAGGTCGACGAGGAGAACCTTCCGGCCTCGGTTGGCGAGCTCCGCGCCCAGATTCACGGTGGTCGTCGTCTTGGCGACTCCACCTTTACAGTTCGCGATCGCAATGACGTGTGCCGTCGTCGTAGGCGCCATGGGTTACCCCCCGGTTTGTTGGAGGGAAACAGAGTACCGCGTCGGCGTGCCGACTCCTGTGACCCGAGGCGGGTGGAAAAAGGGGACATCGAGCGTGGTGTTTTCCCGACGTTCTCGGATAGGTCTGGTCTACCCGTTCGTAGGGCAGTTGGTCGTCGTCGCCACGCCTAGGGCAAAGGGAAGCTGACGGCGTAGATGATGCCCTCGTCGGTACCGACGTAGAGGGTATTGGTGACGAGGTCCATGGTGGGGGCGCCGGCGACACCGGCCCCGATACCGAGGGTGACGCTGGTGGGGGTCAGGGGAGTGGCGACGTCGATTTGATAGAGGTCACCGTCGGCGGAGCCCACGAGTACTTTGCCGGTTCCGCGAACGTAGGTTGGGGTTGAGGGTCCCGGGATGATGCCCGCGGGGACGTTCCAGTTGATGGTGGAGTTGAAACCGTCGTCTCGGATGGACCAGACGTTCTTGTTGGTCGAGAGAAAGACGTTGCCGGCTCCGAACTCGGGGAAGATGAATCCCTTGACAGCTCCGTCGACCAGGTTGCGGGACCAGTTCACACCACCTGTGGCGGCATCGACGGCGTAGACCTCGCCCTTGTTGTTTCCGACGTAGAGGACGCCCCCCGCGAGTACGGGGGAGCCATCGACGTCACCGATGTTGATGGACCAGACCCACGCGGGCGAGGTTGCATTGAAGCTGATGCACCAGAGGGTGTCAGCGCTGGCGTTGCCGCCGGTGCCCTGACGCGATGCGAAATAGGCGCGATCGTTGGGGTAGTCGATCACGAAGGAGCCGGAGATGATGCCGATGTCCTTGCCGGTGCCTCCGTAGATTCCGGAATTGTCGTAGGTCCAGGCGGTCGTGCCGTCGTGGAGGTTGAGGGCCTCGATGCGGTTGGCGAAACCCGACTCGCGGGTACCAGAGAAGACGAGGTCGGAGGCGCCTCCCTGGAAGACGGAGAAGTGCCCAGTCGGGGCGGCCTGAACCATGGAGGCGATGGGAGCGATCCAGGTGGAGGAGCCGTCGCGTGCGTTGATGGCGTAGACGCTACCGTCCTGGGAGCCTAGAAAAGCGGCGGGGTCGACGGCAGGCATGCCGACGGGGAAGGGGACGACGGGCGGGCGTGCCTGCACCGGCTTTTTCGAGGCGAAGGGATACCAGGGGCCGGGCCAGCTGCCGCCGGCGGGTCCCCCGACCATAGAGTGGAGGATGCCGTCGTTGGAGACGGCATAGACGTACGTGTTGGGGGTATTGAGCCTGAGTCCTGGAGGAGCGAGGGCGGTGGCGGCGGTGGAGTAGGCCCACTGCACGGTGCCGACGTTCGTGAACGGTCGTGCTTTTACGAACTTTCCGGGCGTGAGGCTGACGCCGCTGTCCTCGACGAAGATGCCGTAGTGATAGAGGTTTCCGTTCAAGAGACCGGCGTCGGGGGAGGAGTTTTTGACACCGGGATTACAGGGGAGGTCGGCGATCACCCTATCGAAGATGGCGGGCGTGAGCCCGTCGTCGCGAGCCCGGACGCGAATGAAAACACAGTCGCCGAAAGGAGGGTCGACCCACTCGAGCAGCACGTTGGAATCGGTGGCGGTGGCGGTGAAGACGGGGACATCGACGGCAACGCCGATGGCGATGCTCTTGTCGTCGGTGTCGGTGGCTCCGGTGACGTCGAGCCACAGGGAGCTGGGGGGAGAGGCGGCGGTGAAGTTCGTGAACTGGAGGCCGGAGATGGCGATGTACTCTCCCGCTAGGAAGTTGGCGGTGACGTCGAAACGCACGGTGGTGGTGGTTTCATAAAAGGGCGTGGTGTTGATCTTGGAAGCGGCGGGTCCGGAGATGACGAGGGGGCTAACAGGGCCCCACTCCATCCAGAGCCCGGCGGGAATGTTGATGCGAATTGCGTCGCCGAGGTCGATGAGAGGAGTCGGGTCACCGGCGGAGATGAAGATGGTGGCGGCGGGAGTGGGGGGAGCGCCGACTCCAAAGAACTGGTTGTAGCCCGAGGAGATGTTGACGTTGACGTCGGGGAGGATCTCGATGGTCTTGTCGTCGAAGGCGGAAATGAGGTTGTTGTTGAAGACTTCGAGTCGGAGTCGATTGAGGGGCGAGGGAGCGGTAAGCTCTTGAAGCCGAGGCCGGAGACGACGAGGTCGTCTCCAGGGGCGAAGTCCAATTGAACGTCGAGCACGACGGTGTGTCCGAAGTCTTCGTAGGCCTTGACGGTGGGGTCGACCTTGCCAGAGGCGGAGCCCCCGAAGCCGAGCAGGGTCAGGGCCTCGTTCCAGCGCATGTTGAAGCCGAAGGGGATACGAATGCGAATATCCTTCGCAGCGGTGATGGTGGCCCTGACGGGGTCGTCAAGGATGGTGATGTCGGCCGCCGCTTGAGGGCTGATGCCGACCACGAATCCTTGATTGATGGCCGAGGAGATCTTCGGCGCGACCCTCGAGGTGAGCGCCAGGGTGTCATCCGCGCCGATCTCCCATGGTAGCTGCCGAACGCCCCCATCGATGTCCCGAGAAAAGAGGCTCCGCAGGTCTACGCCAGCGTTCTCCGCAGCGCTGCCCGGGGTGATGTGCAAGTCCTCCGCGCTCGGGGCCGTGGAGACGAACCCGACGTTCACGAGGGGTACGCCGTCCAGTCCTCCTCCCCCAGGGCTGTGGCTGATGCCCGTCCCGTCACCAGCCAGGTTGTTGCTGCTGGCGGAGCTGAAGCTGGTGACGTTGAAATCGCCAACATTGCTGTGGGCGATGTTGTTTCGCAGAACGGTGCCGGGTCCCCCGTCCCCGTTCATCCCTTGCAAGCTGGAGTTGTAGATCGTGTTGTTGGAGATCATCGCCTGGCTCGGCTCATTGTTGAAACGAATGCCGTGTTGTCCGGTCGCATAGACTATATTGTTGTAGATACCTGCATCGAGATCAGCGTCACTCAGTAAAATCCCGTCTCCGCCTACATCGTGTATGAGGCAGTATCTCAACACCTGTTTGTTTGATGGAGACATGGAATTGTACCGGACTCCATGCGCAGCGCCGCCCGATCCCCCGGTTATTTCCAGCCACTCCACGGTCACGAACTCGTCGTCCACCCGAATCGCCCCAGCCAAGCTAGCGCCGATGTCAACAACCACGCCATTGCCGGCAACACCGTAGTGCCGGTTGTCGCCGTCGGCCGTGAGCGTAATCGTGTGTGTTCCATCGGTGGTCGCACCATCAATCACTACCTCGGTGCTAAAGACCGTGTCCTTGTACGCGATACCGACCTCGCTTCGATCGTCGAGCACGAGATCTCCGGTGGCGACGGAAAAATAGATGCAGGGTCCGCCGTCGATGCAATCCTCCCACGCCGGTAGCGTCGCAAACTGCCGGGAGATGGTGTACGGACCCGAGTAGTTACCGCTCGCCGGCCCCGTCAGCGTGAGCCGTGCGTTGGAATCGACCGACAGGATGGTGTAGTCCGTGCCGCCGATGTCGATGCGATCGCCGCGCCCCCGGTTGTTCGCGACCCACGCCGTTCCCGTCCCGGTGACGACGGATGAGCCCGCCGTCGCCACGATCGTTCCCACGATGGTGTCAGGCGCCGTGCCGATGGAGCGGTAGTTGGGAACGCCGAACCGCTCTTCCGTACCGATGGTATAGAACGTGGCCGGCGAGCTCTGGTTGTTGAACTGGGTGGAGAGCCAAACCACCGAGCGCGCCACCCTGGAGAGGCGGACTTCATCGAGCCCACCGTCGTAAAAGGTCGTGAACCCCGAGCCCTCGCGAAAGAGCGACGCCATCGTGAAGGGACGGACGCTGTCGAGGCTTCCGTAGGCACCGACGGCCAGCGTATTGTTGACGACGCCGTCCAAGTGGAGCGCGAGGGTGCCCCCGCTCCATACGAGAGCGGCGTGATGCCAGGCCGCGTCGTTGTAGGTCCCGACGGTGGAGCACACGTTCTGCTTCACGACGTCGTCATCGATTTCTGCCTTGATGAAACCGACGGCACAGTCGATACCTCCGGTGGCGAGGAGATACCGCTTGCCGCCGACTGCAGAGGAGCCCTTGCCGGCGAGCTCTTCGGGGTTCGTCGTCGTGGTGTTGAACCAAAGCTCCAGAGTGAAACTACCGGCGCCCACGTCCAGGGAGGGATCCGTCCCCGCATTGATGTAGTCGTCCACTCCATCGGAGCTCAAGCTGCCGCCGATCTTGCCGGGGACCTGGCTCGCCAGCGGCATGCCGCCGATGGCCGTGCCGTGATTCGCGTTCGCGGTGGAGTCGAGCATCTGGGGAGCACCGAGAGAGGGGTCTTCCGGGAGGTGCCAGACGCCCCCGAAAGCCGGATCCCAGACGGCAACGGGGTTTTCCTGGGGAGAGGCGATGGCGGGATCCCCATAGTAGATATAGAAGTCCGTGTCCAAATTGTAGAAGAGCGTCGGGAGCTTTACCCAAGCGACGAGCTTCCCGGTAGTGGGGGCGTAGCTTTCCACTTCGAAGCTCAAGTTTGTCTGGCCGTCGGCGGCGCGGAAGACGATGTCGTAGCCGGCGGGATGCTCCACCTTTCCGCCATTCACCGTGGTTCCCAGGTCTGGGTCGAGCAGGCTGACGAGAACGGGGAAGTCGGCGAAGTTGGACGAGCCCGAGACTTGCGCCTGTTGGACGGTGATTCTCTTTCTAAAACCGAAAGCGGCTCCAGCATCCGAGACCGTGGCAAGAGAGACGATCGCGGTGAGAAGGCCGAGAAACAGCAGGGCGCGAGGCCATCGTTGGATGAGCAAGGTCTTCCTCCACCAGTACCGGATGTCTGTTCGCTGGGGTGAGATCCAAAGCGATTGAAGCAAGGTTCGTGCCCAGCTCCGATTGCTTTGATGCTGTCGAAGTTCAACGATCTGAAGTGCTTGCCGAGAGCCACCCTACAGCCCGGAGCGAAGGGTGAGGGAAAAAGGCTACGAAACCCTCCAGTCGCGAACCTCAGATGCCAAAGGCCTCGATGATTTCTGGTGAACGAGCTTCGCGGGTTCACTCACTCCACGAACTCCGTTTCACGCAAATGCCGAGTGCTGGCAGAAGTTGCGGGCGTTAACGGGCGTGCGCTTGGGAACGAACCTGAGCGGGCTTCCGGCCTACGGCTTCACAGCGACGCGATTCGTCTCAGCGTCACGTCGAGGCGCCGGCTCATGATCTTGCACAGCACGTTGGTGAAATAAAGAGCCGTAGCCACGTTGTATTCGAAAATGCGATCCAGGCTTCCCGACGGGAGCACGTGGACCTGCAGGCGCGTGCGGGCCACGGCCGTCGCGGAGCGCGGGCTCTCGTCCACGAAGGCCATCTCGCCGAAGAAGTCTCCAGCTTTCAACCGAGCCAGTGCCATCGTGGTACCGGCGTCGGTCTCTTTCAGAATTTCTACCTCGCCGTCGGCGATCACGAAGAGCTCTCTTCCTACATCTCCTTCTTCCAAGATCGTCGTCCCCGGAGCGTATTCGCGAGACACCGAGAAGGACCGGAGTCGCTGCAGATCGACGGCATCGAGCTCACGCGGTCGCGCGTCGACCGATCGCGCAGACTCCGGAGCCTTTCGAAGTAGCTCGTTGGCCAGGCGAATCTTCTGCGAAAGGCTCATGCTGAAAACGGCCATGAGCTTCGCCGCCCCGGTTCGGCTGTAGCGGAAGGCGCTCTTGAGATCATGAAGCCTCCACGACAGGCACGTCGTGTCTGTGTCGGTGTTGGCCCGGATGGGCACAGGGCGGGCCTCGAACAGGTTCATCTCTCCGAGGAGACCGCCTCGTTCCAATGTACCGAGGCTCTGATACGAACCGCCGGATTCGATCCCGAGCTGCAGAGCGCCGTCCATCACCAGCAGGAGCGAGTCGTCTGCTGGGACCTCGCTGCCGGCCGAAGACTCAAGGGACTCGGCGGAATCTTCGAACACCCGCGCCTCCGCTTCGGTCAGAGCGCCGAACGCGGGTAGATTCTTAGCGACGCCCATCCGCTTCCCCTCGATGAGGTAGCGAGATCGTGACACGTCTTGCATTGCTCGACACCGGCATTCACCCCACAATCTACTGGTTCGAAGGCCGCCGTTCAAGCATGGGTCTTCCCCGATGAGGGTGAACTACGTTACCATCGCGCCCGAGACCCCAGGTGTATCATGAGACGTCGCCTTCGCGCCTTTGACTCGCAAAACCGATGATCGCCTGCGAAAAGCCACCTCAACGGGATCTCCATCCCAGCCAACTTGCGCATCAACGATCGTATCCAGGAGCTCCGGGAGGGTTGTCGACGCTCCGGCTGCGAGCGTCCGTACCACCACTTCGCGTTCGGCCAATCCCCGTTTCCGCCTCCTCCTTCGGTCGTAGAGGCGCTCAGAGAACACGCCGCGGAGCACGACTACCTCCCGACGGCCGGCCTTCCCGAGCTCCGGGAAGCCGTGGCGGCGTACTACCGCCATCACTTCGGTCTGGAAACCGCGGCCGATTGCGTCGTGGTAAGCCCGGGAAGCAAGGAGATGATCGCCGTTCTCCTGGCCGCTCTCGAAGGCCAGGTCCTCGTGCCGACCCCCTCTTGGGTAAGCTACATGCCCCAGGCCCGTATTCTCCGCAAGCCGGTCGTTCCGATTCGTGTCGGCGCGAACTACAAGCTCACACCGGAGCTGCTGAACGATGGTCCGTCGAAAGCGGCAGGAGTTCAGAGCATTCTCATCCTGAACAACCCGCACAACCCCACCGGAGCGGTCTACGCGCAAAAAGAGCTGGAAGCGCTCGCAGAAGTCTGTCGCGACCGAGCCATCATCGTGATCGCGGACGAGATCTACGCTCGCACCGCCTTCGAGCCGGAGGCTTTCACGAGCATGGCGAGGGTCTATCCGGAAGGCTCGATCGTCACCGGCGGCCTGTCGAAGGATCGTTCCTCGGGAGGTTATCGGCTGGGAGTCGGCGTGCTTCCAAAGGGCGCCTCCGATTTGTTCGCGAACGTTCTGAAGATCGCCGGCTCGACCTATTCTTGCGTCGCGGCTCCCATCCAGTACGCGGGCTTGAAAGCCTATTCTCTCGACGAAGACGTCGAGTCCTACGTTCGCGATTGCTGTTCGGTCAACGCGCTCGTCGGGACCGAGACTTCGCGGGCGTTCCAGGCCGCCGGGGCACGCACAAGCGAGCCCGCGGGCGCTTTCTACATGCTCTTGGACCTGGACGAAGATCGCCGGGCGTTCTCTGAAATCGGTATCGAGTCGAGCGCCGAGCTGGCTGAGCATCTCTTGGCCGTGGAGCACACGGCGATGCTTCCGGGAGGCGCCCTACTGCTCGACGAGCGCGAGCTCGCCTTTCGCGCGAGCTTCGTCGACTATGACGGGGCGGCCGCGCTGAAAGCGTGGCGAAAGCGGCGGCCGGAAACGGATGACGAGCGCCGAGCTTTCGTCGAGGAGCACTGTCCGCTCTTGACGGATGGCGCCCGTTACCTCGGTCGTTACCTGGGCGAGGCGCGCCGGGGGAAACGGCCCGTGCACGTCTGAGCGCACCACCGCGGGCCAGGAGTAAAGGAGGCTTTTCATGTCGGAACGTCGCGCGGCGATCGTGGCCGGGGCGAGAACTCCGTTCGTCAAGTCGGGTAAGAGCTTCAAGGATCTGGGGCCTTTGCGGCTCGCGCGCGAGGCGGTGCGGGGCCTGTTCGAGCGCCACCTTATCGACGCGGGCGCGATCGAGGCGCTCGCATTCGGTGTGACCGTTTCCGAGCCCTCGAAGCCCAACCTGGCTCGGGAGATCGTCTTCGAAGAGAAACTCCCCAGCCACATCGAAGCACAAACCATCTCCTCTTACTGCATCACGGGCCTGCGCACCATCGCGAGCATTGCAGAGGGCATTCAGAGCGGGCGCATCGACTCCGGGATTGCCGGAGGCGTCGAATCGCTCTCGCGCTCCGATCCGAGCACCTTCAAGGAGCCCTCGACGGGCCTGACGATGGGAGAGCACACCGAGCTTACGCGGAAGGAATGGAAGATCCCCCGCGATCGCCAGGACGAAATTGCGCTTGCGAGTCACCGCAACGCCGTCGCGGCGCGCGACGCGCTCGCAGGAGAAATCTATTCTGTCGAGGGCGTCGAGCACGACACCGGACCGAGGTCGGATACCTCCCTCGAGGCTCTTTCGGAGCTCAAGCCCGTGTTCGATCCCGAAGGCACGCTGACGGCGGGAAACTCCTCGCCCGTCACCGATGGGGCCTCCGCTTTATTTCTCGTGAGCGAGGAGCGCGCGAAGCGCGATGGTCTCGAGCCGCTGGCCTTCATTCGAACGATGACCTTTGCCGCCCTCGATCCCTCGGAGGGGCTCCTGATGGCGCCCGCGATCGCCGTGCCAGCGGCACTTGCCCGAAGCGGATTGAAGCTCGAGGACATGGACTTGATCGAGATCCACGAGGCCTTCGGCGCGCAGGTGCTCGCGAACGCGGCCGCCTGGGAGAAGGGCTGGAAAGGCGCGCCGACGGGCCAAGTCGAGTGGGACAAGGTCAACGTGAACGGAAGCTCCATTGCCATCGGGCATCCGTGGGCGGCCACGGGGGGCCGCATCGTGACGACCCTCGCGAACGAAATGGCCCGTCGCGACAGCCGTTACGGTCTCGTCAGCATCTGCGCGGCAGGTGGCATGGCGGGTGCCTTCGTTCTCGAGCGGCCCTGAAGCCGAGACCGCTATTGTACGATACCGAGAAACGCGAAGCGCTCGAGGCCTGGACCGCGAGGCTCGTGCGTATCGTCAGTGCTGTTTGAGTGTGTATTAAGATATACATAATAAGGTGTATGACGAACCCGATGAGGACCAATATCGACCTCGATGACGAGCTCGTCGCAGAGGCGCTAAGACATACTGGAATCAGGACCAAGCGCGAGTTGGTGCACACTGCGCTCCGGCTGCTCGTAGCGGAGCGTAAGCGCAAGAGCCTGCTCGACCTGCGCGGCAAGATCGAGTTTGCGTCCGGCTACGACTACAAGGAGTTGCGAAAGGGCGCGAAGTGATCGTTGTCGACACGTCCGTGAGGACTTCGAACGAATACAGAAAGTTCGGCCTTTGAAGCCGATGTAGAATCCTTTTCAGTCGATTAGACCCACCGCCTTGGCCAGAAATCTTGCCCGGGCAAGATTTTTTCCAGGATCAACACAAACTGCACTCGATGGGGCGTGTACTCCGCGAGAAACGCGATGCGCTCGAGGCCTAGGCCGGGCGCCTGTTGAGGATCCTCGGACGTTGAATTCTCAGTCGTTGAGCGGCTGCCTCTATTGGGTCGTGATCCCGGGGGGAGCGCAACCGCAAGGGGCGACCGGCATTGGTCATCTCGGGCGACACCCGGAACCGGCTCGCGAGTGACGTTCTCGTCGTCCCCGCGAGCACCATTCGTCGTGATTCGCCGAGGCACGTTCATCTCGAGCAACGGCAAGGGGGGCTCCCTCGAGACGGCGTGCTCAAATGCGAGCAGATCACGACACTTCCGAAGGAGCTTCTGGGGGAAGGCGCTTTGGGTGGTGACCTGCCCCGGCGGCTGCTAGAGCAGGTTGAGCGCGGGGTCATCCGCTCGATCGGCGTTCCCATCGACTAGATCGCTCTTGACCGGCGGGATAGATACCGATAATCCCCTTTGTTTCAACCCTTTGCCACGCGCCTCTACAAGCACGAATTGAAGTAAAGATATCTTTACTTCACGTATGTTTTGGTAAAGAATTGTTTACTAAGGAAACCGGATGATAAGGGCATCGGGTACTTACGAGCGCTCCACGGTGATGAGAGAGGGTGTCTCTGCGTTCGTCCCCTTCCCGCTCCCTCCGGACGGGCCTCCTCTTGCACTGGACGAGGCCGATCGAGAGCTGATCCACCGTGCAGAGCGAAGTCTGGCACGGCTCGCGCTCGCGGGAGAGCTCGTCCCATCCCTCGATTGGTTCCTCTATGGTTTCGTCCGCAAAGAAGCCGTTGTCTCTTCTCAGATAGAAGGCACGCAGGCGACGCTCATGGACCTTCTGTCCTTCGAAGCTCGAGGTTTCGAACCAGCTCCGGATGCAGACGTTCAAGAAGTCTGCAACTATCTCGACGGTCTGTCCTACGCGCGCAGCGAGTTGGCCGGCGATCGGGGGCTGCCGATTTCGATGCGTTTGCTCAATGGGGCGCACCGCCGTCTGATGCGTGGCGGGCGGGGTGAAACAAAGTCGCCGGGCGAGATCCGGAGAAGCCAGAATTGGGTCGGAGGTACGCGACCGAGCGATGCCGTGTTTGTTCCGCCGCCGCCTCAGGCCTTGGGCAAGCTGCTGACGGATTTCGAGCACTACCTCCACGGCGACGACGATCTACCGGCACTCGTTCGCGCCGGTTTGCTCCACGTGCAGTTCGAGACCATCCATCCGTATTTGGACGGGAACGGTCGGATCGGGCGCTTGCTCGTGACGCTAATGCTCGAGCATTGGGGACTCCTCTCGGAGCCGCTCTTGTACCTCAGCCTTTTTTTCAAACGTCACCGCGGCGAGTACTATCGACGGCTCAGCGCGGTGCGGACCGAAGGGGATTGGGAAGGCTGGATTCGATTCTTTCTCGAAGGTGTGGCGACGATCGCCGATGAAGCCGTTTCGTCGGCTCGCGAGCTCTTCGCGCTTGTGAACGCGGACCGTCGACGAGTTCTGGCCGCAACCGGAGGCACCCTTGTAGCTTTGCGCCTGTTCGAACAACTTCCGGAGCATCCAATTCTGACGACAACTCGTGCCCGGGAGCTACTCGACACCACCAAGCCCACAGCGATGAAGGCTATTCAGACACTCGTCGATAGCAGGGTGCTCGTCGAGACCACGGGCAGGAAACGAGGACAGAGCTTCCAGTATGCGGCCTACCTCGAGAAGCTTCGTACCGGGACGGAGTTGCCCTAGTCGACAGTGCCTGCATCTCGACGCTCGCCGTGACAGTTCTTCTGAGCACGGTGGCGCAGCGAAGGAATCCGCTCGTCCCCGCAGCCGTCGCGTTGAGCGCCGACAAGGAATGTGCTTATCTGTTGAGGAATTAGCTAGACTATGGACAACTCGATGACGTCGAAAAAAGCGGTAGTCCTTTTGAGCGGTGGACTCGATTCGACGACGACGCTTGCAGAGGCGCTTCACCAAAGCTATGAGGCTTACGCTCTCACCGTTCGATACGGCCAACGGCATGAGCACGAGATCCACGCCGCTCGAACCGTGGCCGGAGAACTTGGAGTTCGCGATCACGTCGTCGCCGAGGTTGATTTGAAACAGTTCGGAGGTTCAGCTCTCACGAGCGTCGACATCGACGTTCCCAAGGAGCGCCTTCCTGAAGACATCGCTAATGGAATTCCAGTGACATATGTCCCTGCTCGCAACACCGTTCTGCTGGCCATGGCGCTTGCCTGGGCAGAGGTGCTTGGAGGCAGCGACCTATTCATCGGTGTAAACGCAATTGACTACAGCGGCTATCCGGATTGTCGACCCGAGTTCATCGAGGCGTTCGAAAACTTGGCCAATCTGGCGACCAAAGCCGGCGTGGAGGCTACGTCTCGGTTTCGAGTGCATACTCCTCTCTTGACGCTTTCCAAGGCGGACATCATTCGACGAGGATTGGAGCTGGGCGTTGACTACTCACTGACCAGCACCTGCTACGTGCCGGTGGACGGCGAAGCGTGCGGGCAATGCGATGCATGCCAGTTGAGACTGAAGGGCTTCGAAGTGGCGGGGGTCAAGGACCCTATTCGATATCGCAGGCGTTGAATGTACGCAGTAAAAGAGATCTTCTACACGCTCCAAGGCGAAGGTGCGAACACCGGTCGCCCCGCAGTCTTTTGCCGCTTCGCAGGCTGCAACCTCTGGAGCGGTCGGGAAAAGGACCGTTCCACGGCAGTTTGCAAATTCTGCGACACAGACTTCGTGGGTACGAACGGGATTGGAGGCTGTGAGTTCGAGACCGCCCCCGAACTTGCACAAGCAATTTCTCGAACGTGGGAGCCAGTCACAGGGAGGGATCGTACCCGTTTTGTCGTTTTTACTGGTGGAGAGCCGCTGTTGCAGTTGGACGAATCTCTAGTGAGAGCTCTCCATAAACATGAGTTTGAGATTGCGATTGAAACCAACGGCACACTAAAACCGCCGGAAGGGGTGGATTGGATCTGTGTGAGCCCCAAAGCGGGCGCGGAGCTACGACTACGTTCTGGCCATGAGCTCAAGCTGGTATACCCGCAGGCAGGGGCGGATCCGGAGCGATTCGAGAGCCTGGAGTTTGCCAACTTTTTCATTCAGCCAATGGATGGACCTTCCGTGAAAGAGAACACGCAATTGGCCGTCCGATATTGCCTCGAGCATCCACGTTGGCGACTAAGTCTCCAGACCCACAAACTCTTGGGAATTCCATAGATGAGCCGTCCTATGCGTATCTTCCAGGACTTCACTTTCGAGGCGGCCCACCGTCTTCCCAAGGTACCGGAGGGTCACAAGTGCGCCAGGCTACACGGCCATTCGTTTCGTGTGCGTCTCACCGCTGAAGGCCCGCTCGACGAGGAACTGGGTTGGGTGATGGATTTCGCAGATCTGAAAGCGGCCTTCAAACCGATTTACGACCAATTGGACCACCACTATCTCAACGAAATTAGCGGCCTCTCTAATCCGACGAGCGAAAACATCGCAGCATGGATTTGGCACGGCCTCAAACCCTCGCTGCCGGAACTGAGCGAAGTGACCGTCCACGAAACCTGTACCGCTGGCAGTTCTTATTCAGAGTAAGGGTAATCGACAAGAAACGTTGTCCAAATCCGACATGCTCTCGGCAGCCTTGCCGATCCCATCCGCGCCCTCGAGCACTGAACCAAGCAAAGAATGTGCTAATCGAACGAGGAATTAGCTAATCTAAGCCCAAATTATTCTAATTGAGACAAGAATTAGCTAGCTCTAATCCGATTAGTAATAGTGCGCGAAAAAAGGGAGATGGAGGCGCGTTGGTGCTTGTCTGAAAACCGCCCGCACCCAGGCCAGGCTGGCGCCGCAACACTTAACCCAGCGACCGGGCGTCTAATAAGGACCACGTTGGTTTACGGGAGTGACCGTAGCGAATCTGGCGCTCTCCCGGTACCACGGATTCCAGCAAAAGCCTGAGCGCTCCGCGGGTACGCAGACCCTCGAAGTAGCCAGTGGTACAATGATGCAACATGATGAAGGTGAGCCAAGTTCGGGCGCTTCCGGGATACAAGATTCGTGTACGTTACGAGGATGGAGTCGAGGGCGAAGCCGACCTTTCTCAATACGTCAGCAAAGGTGTTTTCGCCGCATGGGATGACCTGGAATTCTTCGAGTCCGTTTACGTATCGCCTCACGGGAGTATCGCCTGGAGCGAGGACATCGAGCTGTGCCCTGACAGCATCTACCTCGAGTTGACCGGGAAAACACGGGAGGAGATCTTCCGCCGCGTCCCCGTCTCATAACCGTAGATGCCCCGAACTGAGCCGTTTTTACGGCATCGTCGTGCGAGTGTTCTTCAACGACCATAACCCGCCTCACTTTCACGCCTACTACGGTTCCGACGAGGCGCTTTTCGCTATCGAGACACTTTCATTGCTCGCCGGGCGGCTTCCCCCTCGTGCGACTGGTCTCCTCGTCGAATGGTCTTCTCTTCATCAAGCCGAGCTCATGGAAGCATAGAAAAAGGCTCGAGGCCTCGAACCTCCGGGCAAAATCGAACCGCTGCCCTGACTTTTGTCTACCTGGGCTTTACCCTGCGGCATTTGGATCACGTCCAGGGTCAGGCTGCGTCCTTGGGCTGACACGTCGTCCCTGACCTCCATCTCAGCTCGGCTCGCAGACTGGGATGCTCATGCCGCCCCTTGTTTGTTACCCCGATGTTGCCCGGCCCTCCGTTAGTCTCACTTTTTCTACGTAAGTGAGACTGATGCGAGAGTGTACCCATGCGCGGAGGCTCGACCAATCTGCGCCTTCCTGTAATGCGGATTTGAGCAGTGGCGCCAATGCTGGGAGATCCGCTCTAATCGTTTCCCCAAGGATTTCGCAGTCAACGCCGAAGTATTCGTGAACAAGTACACTCCTCATGCCAATGATGGAGGACCAAGGAATGTCATCGAACTTTTCGCGAACCGAGCGAGGCTCTCGACGATCTCGTGAAGATCTCCGGGTGCGGTCTGCAAGCCGTTCTTCTTCAGGAACGCGGTCCATTGAGTCTTTTTGTCCGGCGATTCGGCGAACTCCCGTGTGAGCGCGGGCGGAATTCCCACCGGGATAGGCGTGCCTCGTCGATCAAACGTGGCGCGTATCGCATCATACAACGTGTGACCGTCGTAGGATTGGCGCTGGGCCAACACGTAGATGTCGAAGAAGTCCCGCATCCGACTGTTTCTCAATCCGAGCACGACCATGGCGTGAACTTTCTCCGCGATCGCCGTCTCGGGCCGGTATGCGCGTAGGCGGGCTCGCGGCAGGTCGAGCAGGCTCGGATACTCGAGCCAGTACGGATCTGGCGTCACGGCGTCGCCAACGCCTACGTCGACTTGCACTCGGAGCTTGGCAGATCCCAAATGACCTATCAGTGTTGCGCGGATGCCACCGTAGGCATCTTCCATTCGGATCGGTCTCACTCGCACGGAGTCAGGGTCGAACTCCATGGCGTCAGCCTCTACCTCGACGGAGCGCACGGATTGGAAGATCTTCGCGAGTGCGTTTTCAGAGAGATTGCCAAGGCCCAGAAGATCGGCATCGCGCGTCGGCCTGAGCGTGTCGCCCAGCCAAACGAGCAGCAGCAGCGCTCCCTTGAGGACGAATCGCTCCGCGTGTTCAGAACGGGACAGGCGGTATAGGAAGCGCTCGATGGCAAAACGCGTGAGGATGAGGTTTGGATCGACGCCGATTTTCTTGGCGTGGGTGACAAGGCGACTTTGGATCGACCGGGCGAGTCCCTCCGTCTTCTTGGTCATGCGATGAGCGCAACATAGGGACGCATCACGCGCTCGACCCGGCAGATCCGTGCGAAGCGATCCAGCTCGTCGATCGTGAAGCGCTTTTCTTGCCACGCCTGTCGGAGGGCTTCGAGCGCCACGTCAAGACCGATCTTGTTCCGGTATTTAAAGACGTCAGCTAGCGTTTTGGCGACACTGTAGATGCGAACGCCCTGACCTTCAATGGCGTGGCTCTCGATGCCTTCCGTTAGTGCTTTACCCGTGAAACGAACGATCCGGAGCGGCGGAAAGGCAAGGCTTGGTCGACGTGCTCGACGGTCGATCGCCATCCAGATTTCGGAAGGAAGCTGGGTTCCGATCCCATGGAAGCTGAGTGCTGAGAGCAGGCAGATGACGCCCTGCGGCACGGCGCGGGAGGTGACGGCCAGTCCATGGTGCTCGGTGATGGGTCGATCGGGGAGTCGATACTGGCCTCGGGCGATGCGCTCGAGCTTCCCATCACGGACGAGTCGGCTGAGAGCCTGGGTGTGGATCCCCGCCCAGACGACATCTTGTGTCGTGACAACGCTTTGCCGGCTGGCGAGCCGTAGGAGGCGTTCGATGTCGGATGCTTTACGAGCCACGTGGCATAGTGTAGACATAAACGTATAAATGTCAACATATTGCCACAGAACAAAAGTACCAGCAGCAGCTAGGGGCGCGTACGGGGCCGATAGGCGCTTTCGTGTGCGGCGAGGTGGGCGAGAGCTCGTGGCAGAGGACTTCTTCGAGGAGACCGTTCGGAGCTTCGTCGAGGAAGGTCGCCAGGCGATGACGCGGCGCTCGGGATAGCAGCGACCGAGGCTTCTCAGCGGGGCGAGCACTCGATGGTGGTGCGGGCGGCGGGGTCGGGGGTGTACCAGATGTGGAGCCAACGTGGGATGGAATCGACGGCTTCGCTCGGGAGGGCGGCGCTTCTGGCCACGGAGCGAAGGCTAACACGAAGGACTGAGGCGAGGTGGGGTTGGTCCGCTTTCGATTGGCTCTTCCCCGAGTCAGCGGGGGGAAGCCGGTACATGACGTGCGTTTTGCTGGAGGACGTCGCTCTCAAGGGAGGTCTTTGGCCGGGGGATTCTTCTTAATAGAGGTAGAGGTCAGGGGTTCGGTCGAACCTTGGGCTCCGACCCGCATGGAAAGGGCTGTCGTGGTGTCTAAAATGATAGAAAGATTGACAACTCATTATTTAAGAGCAGGATAGGCTTGCTTGAGTGTTCTTCGCTCCCCTGGTCGTTCGCCTTACTTATGCTACAATATTTAACGATAGTAAGGAATCAAGGAGAGATACCATGGCATCCTCTACGGTGACTTCCAAAGGGCAAATCACCATTCCGAAGGCCATCCGGGAGCGTCTCGGACTGGAGGCGGGCTCCGTCCTCGAGTTCGTCGCCGATGAGACTGGCAAAGTCTTCCTGCGACCGCGCGCGGACGACGGGACGGATCGCGTGTTCGGTGCATTGAGAGACTTCGCGCCGAGACAACCGATCACCGTCGACGAGATGAAGGCGGTCGTCAAGGCGCGGGCTGCTCGGAAGACGCGAGGGAAGACGACGTGATAGGGGTCGACACGAATTTGCTGATTCGAATTCTCGTCGAGGACGATGTCGAACAGCTCAAACGCGCTCGGGCACTGATGGACGGCGCGGCGGAGCGCTCCGAGACCGCCTTCATCGGCGATATCGTCCTCGCCGAGCTCGAGTGGGTTTTGGAAGATGCTTACCAGGTGCCCCGAGGGCGCATTCTTCAGGCTCTTCAGGCGGTCGTCGGAAGCAAGCGCTTCGGGTTCGACGATCGTCGTCTGGTCGTGGAAGCTCTCGAGCTCTATCAGAACGGAAAAGCTGAGCTGTCGGACTATCTCATCGGGCTGAGTGGCTCCCAACACGGAGCGAGCACCACGTATACGTTCGACCGAGATCTCCGTGATGACGAGCGCTTTGCGCTGCTCTAACCGATCGTTGAAGCCTTCGACATCGAATCTGAGAGCGTGGGGTCAAGAAACTCTTCTACTCCCCTCGCTTACGACTGCCGGGCGTTATTGTTCAAGTACCATGATGTAGCGCGGCGGCTTCCATCTCTACGGCGAGAAGGCCGAGGGATTTCGAAGCCTCGATCGCAGCCTCGGTCTCCAGAAAAGGCGCATCGGTCGTCCAAGTCGCGCCGCGCACGACCGGGACGTCTAACTGAGCCATTTCCACCCGAAACAGTAGTGGTGACAGGAGGGGACTCTCTTTGCTAAGGTCACCGATACTGAACGAGGTGCCTTCCGGACACCTCCGCCATTGACTCGCCTGGGATCCTGTGAGAGCTCCATCAAACCCATGAAAGCGGTAGTACTCACGAGATTTGGATCGGCCGACGTCCTTCAACTCAAAGAGGTCGAAAAACCCCGTCCAGAGGACAAGGAGGTCTTGCTGAAGGTTCACGCAACGGCCATCAACGACTGGGATTGGCAGTTCATGAGGGGGAGGCCCCTCGCATTGCGCCTGATCTTTGGCATTTTCAAGCCGAAGGTCGAGATCCTCGGAGCCGAAGTGTCAGGGCGTGTCGAAGCGGTGGGCAAGAACGTAGAGAGGTTTAAGCCTGGCGACGACGTGTACGGAGACATTTCCGAATCCGGTTTTGGCGGCTTTGCGGAATACGTTTGTGCGCACGAGGACTCGTTGGTGCTCAAACCCCCCGAGATGACCTTTGAGGAGGCGACATCCCTCCCGCATGCGTCGATGTTGGCGATGCAGGGCCTCATCGATTACGGGCAGATTAAGGAGGGACAGAAGCTTCTCATCAACGGAGCGGGGGGAGGCGTCGGCACGCTAGGTGTCCAACTCGCCAAATTGCACGGCGCCGAGACGACCGGAGTGGATAGCGGAGCGAAGTTGGACATGATGCGATCCGTCGGCTTCGATCACGTCATCGACTATGAGCGGGAGGACTTCACCGATAGTGGAAAGCAGTACGACCTGATTCTCGACACCAAAACCAACCGTTCTCCCTGGAGGTATGCCCGCTCGCTGCGCCCCAATGGAGCGTACGTCACCGTTGGCGGAAGCCCCGGTCGACTCTTGCAGGCCCTGCTTCTTGGACCGCTGGTCTCGCTGTTCACCAAAAAAAGGATACGCATCGTCGCCCTCAGGCCTAACAAGGACTTGAATCGTGTCAGCGAGCTATTTCGAGCCGGTAAGCTCGAGTGCGTCCTCGACGGGGACTTCGAGCTCCGTGATGTGCCGGAAGCGATTCAGTTGTTCGGTGACGGACGGCACAAGGCAAGGTCGTGATCTCAGTGCAAGAATCATGAAAGCCATCGTTTATACGGAGTACGGCTCGGCCGACGTTCTTCGACTCGAAGACATCGCGAAGCCGACTCCGAACGACGCTGAGATATTGATTCGAGTTCGCGCCACAGAGGTGACCAAATCCGACTGCGAGATCCGAAGATTCAGTTTTGCAGTCAAGTGGTTTTGGTTGCCCCTGCGGCTAGCAATGGGGATCAGAAGACCCAAGCGACAGGTCCTGGGATCTTACTTCTCAGGAGAAGTCGAAGCTGTGGGCAAAGACGTGTCGAAGCTCGAGGTAGGAGATCAGGTTTTCGGCTCCGCCGGACTTCGAATGGGAGCCTACGGTGAATACGTGTGCCTGCCGGTGGAGTCCATGATTTCAGCGAAACCGTCCAACATGAGCTTCGAAGAGGCTGCGGCGGTGCCTCTTGGCGGATTGAACGCCTTACACTTCATGAGGATGGCACGAGTTCAGAAAGGCGACAAAGTCCTGATCAACGGTGCAGGCGGAAGCATCGGCACCTTCGCGGTTCAGATCGCCAAAGACATGGCGGCCGAGGTGACAGCGGTTGATAGTGGGATCAAACAGGACATGCTGCGTCGCATTGGGG
Source organism: Candidatus Marinacidobacterales bacterium (assembly GCA_965247365.1). Taxonomy (GTDB): domain Bacteria; phylum Acidobacteriota; class Vicinamibacteria; order Marinacidobacterales; family SMYC01; genus CBDFHB01. Next base: position 3,272,528 of record CBDFHB010000002.1, on the reverse strand, counting down.
CCGACCACTTCTTCGACTACACCAAAGAAGACTTCACAAAATCCGGCGAAAGGTATGACGTGATCTTCGACATGGTGGCTCGAAGCTCCTACTCTGGGTGCGTTGGCGCGCTGACGCCCAAGGGGCGGTACCTGATGGGAAATCCGCGTTTGAGCGACATGTTGCGATCGGTCGTGACATCCGTGTTCACAGACAAAAAGGCGTTCTTTGCCTTTGCCGGAGAAACGAAGGAAGAGCTCCTCGCACTCAAGGAGATGATCGAGGACGGCAGAATTAGATCGACCGTCGATCGAGTCTATCCCATGGAACGAGTCGCCGAAGCGCATCGTAGAGTGGAAACCGAACAGAGACTCGGAAGCGTCGTTATCTCGTTGTAAACTCTTCGGCGATCATCTCGAAAACCTGCCTCAACTCTGAGAGAGCTTCTGCCCGGGAAGGCATGAGTGCGTAGCAACCAGAAATCGCTGGGATTTCTGCCACCCAGGAGCCATCCTCTTGCCGGTAGCGGACCGTCTTGTAGTCGTCTAATGTCATCTCTTCACGATAGCACTGATCGAAGCGAGGCAAAGGAGAACGGGCCGTTACTTCGGTGACCCCTCACCGGGGCGAGCTGCGCTCGCCCGACCTCTCCCCAAAGGGGAGAGGTTCACATGACGGATGGTGACGAGAACGGCATCCTAGATGCCCAGCGTGGCTCGGTCATAGCGGGCGATGGGAGATGGTGAGGGTGCCGTCAAGCCCTTCGGCAAGGCACGCGGCGCAGCGCCATCGGCGCACTGCTCGTTTCGCTGTGCGGGAGAGCTGACAGACCGGGCAGCGGTGGATGTAGAGATAGCGGCGTCGGGGTTTGCCTGGGACGCGAGTGAGGGCGTTCGCGGGGAGGGGGAGCTTCGTCTTGGGCTCATACCCCGCATCCCGCATGAGCGATTTCCATTCGGGACCATGGGGTCGGATGCGCGTGCCATGAAGCTCACGCGCGACGACGTGAGCGAGCTCGTGGCAGGGGACCTCTTCGAGGAGACCGTTCGGGGCTTTGTTCAGGAAGCTCGCCAGACGAATGAGGTGGCGCTCGGGATAGCAGCGCCCGAGGCTCCGAGTCAGGCGGGGCGACCACTCGATGGTGGTGCGGGCGGCGAGGTTGGGGGTGTTCCAGGTGTGGAGCCACCTATGGACGGAAGCGACGGCTTCGCTCGAGAGAGCGGCGTTGACGGCCACGGAGCGAAGGCTAACACGAGAGCGGGTCCCATAGAGGCTCAGCGTGAATCGTTGCTAAATTGACGAGGGAGCTACATGCAAGACGCACTGCGGCGTGCAGTGGTCTCAATCCCCCTCGAGCCCCCCGTGAAACTGCTTCAAGAATTCCTCCGCCTCTGCGCTGGCGTCATCGAGGTGGCTCCATGCTCTTGCCATGTTTGTCGTGAGTCTCTCCCTTTTCGCCGGGTCTCCGAGTATTTCTGATGCAGTTGCCAACTCTGCCGAGGTGGCTGCCTACTTTCGTAGCGTTTTCGGGTGCGGCGCCACTACATGACTCGCTGTCGTTCTCAACCGCGAGCAACGCCAAACAGCACCAGCAACGCGACGATCAGGGCGCCGACTACGAAGGGCCACACGCGGAATCGAGAGCCGGATTCCGCCGCACTCAAGTCGGCAAGCAGTTCCTCCACTGTCTGGTAGCGATCGAGCCGGCTTACCTCGAGACATCGGAAGACCGTTTTTCGAATCGAGGACGGAATCCCTCGACCGGAACATGTCAACAACATTGAGACACTCGCGAGCTGCATTTAGTGAGCCTCGATTAACTTTCGGCGACTGGTGATGTCCGCGTGGTCGACGTCTGCTTCGCTCGCGATCTCGTTGGGTGAAGCAGAAAAAGGGGGTACCCCAGGTATGGACGACGCCGAGAGAATAGCTCCTGCGGCATCCTGGAGCGTCGTTTTCTGCGGCGGCGGGTTGATCCAGGCCTGAGGAGGCAAAACGGGAGGTTGTGGCGTTCCGCGAACGAAGCGCTCGGGATGAGCACGCTGAGCCTCGAGAAGGATCTGGCGCCGAGCGGTGGTGAGTTGTTCGGCGCGACCGTAGTGAACGTCGGCCGGTGTCATAAGGCCGACCCCCGAGTGCCGGTGGTCATTGTTGTAGTAGTCGAAGAAACCGCGGCAGAACAGCCGGCTGTCTTGGATGGAACCAAAACGGCTGGGGAACTGAGGGCAATACTTGAGCGTTTTGAACTGAGACTCGGAGTAGGGATTGTCGTTCGAGACGTAGGGTCTGGAGTGGGTCTTGGTCACGCCGAGGTCTGCCAAGAGCAAAGCCACGGACTTGCTTCGCATCGAGCTGCCACGATCCGCGTGCATGGTGAGCTGGTCTGGTTCAATGTTTTGCTTGCGACAGCTCTCGGCGATGAGGCGTTTCGCGAGCTCGGCGCTTTCTCGGTGAGCCAGCATCCAGCCAACCACGTAGCGGGAGAAGATGTCGAGGATGACGTAGAGATAGTAGTAGGTCCACTTGACGGGGCCACGAAGCTTCGTGATATCCCACGACCAAACCTCGTTGGGCGCCTCGGCCAACAGCTCCGGCTTGGCGTAATTCGGATGGCGCAGTTGGTTCCGGCGCTCTCGGACCTCGCCGTACTTTTCCAAAATCCGATACATCGTGCGAATCGAGCAGAGGTAGATTCCCTCGTCCAGAAGCGTGGCCCACACCTGCGCGGGCGCCTTGTCGACGAAACGCTCACAGTGCAAGGCTCCGAGGACCTTCTCGCACTCGGTCTCGTCGAGGGCTCGGTGCGGCCGAGGACGACGCTTCGGTTTGGGCGTCACCAGCTGGCGCCTGCGATACAACGTGGAACGAGCCACACTCAGAGCCTCGCAGGCTTCCGCCGTCTGCCCAATCTGTCCCGCCAGCTCCTCGGCCGCCACAATCAGTCGTTCTCGTCGCTGTCGAGCGGATTCAGGGGGATCCCCAGCAGTTCGGAGGCTTTTTTTTGGATCTCCAACATCGTCTCCACTCGAGCCAGGCGACGTTGGAGCCGGGCGTTCTCGCGCTCGAGCTCCTTGACCCGTGGATCCTCTGCCTTCGCCTTCCGGCCTCGCTTTCTCGACGTCAACCCCGCCTTCGCGATCTCGTCACGTTGGCGGCGCCAACTCGATAGCTGCGACGAGTACAGGCCCTCTCGACGCAGAAGTGCCGCAATATCCCCGACACCCTTGCAGGCGTCGGCCTCGCGCACTAGCCGCAGCTTGTACTCCGCGGTAAAGCGTCGACGCTTCGCTTGCTCACTCACTTCCGTTTCCGGGACCCCCGCCGCATCGCGGCCGGCGGGATCTCCAGTCGCCCTACGGGCTCCTTCCGTTCCCGCCGGGGTCATTCTCTCAATCAATGAACTCATTGATGATCCTCCTCCGCCCTACACACTAATTTCAAGGGGCGAAGTGTCTCAAGGATGTTGGGACAGAGGGGGACTCAGACGAACCGGTGTGCGGCGCCGCCCAACGAGCTTTCGAAGGAACCCGCGGAGCGAGCTTTCCGGTCAGCGTTTCGTAGAACACGATACCGAAGGACCAGATGTCGGACCGCTCGTCGGCGCGGTCTCCCCGCGCTTGCTCTGGGGACATATAAGCGGGCGTCCCCATGACGCGGCCGAGCTCGGTGATCGCGACACCCTCGTCCGAGACGATGCCGAGGGCAACCATTTGCCGCCGAGCACGTTTGGCGAGACGCGCGAGCGCGCTCTTGGGAGCGTTGTGCCCGGCCTGAAGACCATGAAGGATCCATAGCAGATCACCGCGCGACTTCACCGGCACGCTTTCGAACACCTTGTTGTCGCGCGCGAGCCCGAAATCGGTCACGACCGCGCGACGGTTGGGATCGCCGGAAACAAGCATCACGTTGTCGGGTTTCAGGTCGCGGTGCACGACGCCGACCGCGTGCGCAGCGCGGAGCGCCTCTGCTACCTGTCTCATGATCGGGAGCGCGCGCTCGGATCGCATCGGCCCGCCTCGTCTCAGGCATTTCGCGAGCGTCTCACCGGTAAGAAGCTCCATAGTGATGAAGCGAATCCGCGCTTCGTATCGCCCGGAGTGCACGATGTGGTGGGACAGGTCGAATGTTCGGCACACGTTCGGATGCGAAACCCTTCGTGCGAGTTGGCTTTCACGAGTGAATCGTCGCTCGACCTCATCGTCGTCCTGAATGTCGTTGCGGATCGTCTTGAGCGCCACCCCCTCTTGGAGCTCGGTGTCCAATGCCTCGTAGACTTCACCCATGCCGCCTTCGGCGAGGAAGCGAACGATACGGAACCGGTCTCCCACCAGTTGTTCAGGCAAGAAAAGCCGGGCCTCTCCAGATAGATCCGCTGCTGGGGCGTCCAGGAAGCTTCCCGCCTCGTCGTGCGAGTCGAGAAGCGACGCGACCTCGCGCCTCAGCTCGTCGTCGTCGCGGCAGGCCTCCTCGAGATAGGGCACCCTACCGCTCGGCGTGCGCGCCAGTGCCGCGCGGAAGACAACCTCGACTCGTTGCCAGCGCTCCGGAGTCATGTGCCGCTACCTGATTTCAATTCGCGATAGAGCCAAGCTTTGGCGACAGTCCATCGTCGTTTGACCGTCGCCGCCGAGACGTCGAGCACCTTCGACGTCTCCTCGAGCGTGAGCCCCCCAAAATACCGAAGCTCGATGATGCGGCAGCCATCGGCGTCGAACTCGCTCAGCTTGCTGAGCGCTTCGTCGAGGGCGACAATGTCGACGTCACGGTCCTCGATACGGATCCACGAATGTAATGTAACCTGGCGTCGATCGCCTCCACGTTTCACCGCACTGCGTTCTCTTGCGTGGTCGACGAGAACGTGGCGCATCGTGTTCGCAGCGATCGCGAGGAAGTGCTCGCGGTTTTGCCATACGACCTCGTTCTGCTTAGCGAGACACAGGTAGGCTTCGTTGACCAACGCGGTGGGTTGGAGCGTGTGGTTGAGACGCTCACCGCGCAAGTAGTGCGCCGCTAGTCGCCGCAGCTCGTCGTACACGAGCGGCAAAACGTCATCGAGCATGCCGTTCCCGTCGTATCGCTGGAGAGTCATGGTTCGTTCGGTCGAGTGACCCCGGGGGGAAGGTCTCTTACTTTCATAGCACATATTTCGCGAATGTTCACAACGAAAATCGGTGCCGGTCCTTTTTTTTGAGCCGTTTCGACACTCGTTTCCGCATTCCCTATCAAAGGAAAAACTACGCAGGCGAACTGGCACACTTCACGGGTGTAGTCCGCCTGACAGACGAACAGAAGGGAGTCGACTGCTATGGATTTCGGCAAGCTCAGCGTGCGTTGCGTGGAGGCCCTATCGATCGCCCAGGCATTGGCGGTCAGGCGGGGCCACGCGGCGGTCGAAGAGCCTCATCTCGTGCTCGCGCTCTGCAACCAGGAGCAAGGGATTCTGAGCTGGGCTCTCGAACAAAACTGCAGGGATGTTTCTCCGGTCGCGGCTCTTCTAGAGCGAGAGCTGGAGACGATCGAATCCACGCCGGGCACGGAGACCCGGGTGGGAGCCGGTGTGGAGACGATTTTCGAGAAGGCCGCCGAAGTAGCAGAATCCTTTTCCCGCGGCATGATCTCGACCGCGCACGTCTTGATCGTTTGCTCCGCGAACGACACGGTGTGCGGCGAACTGTTGCGCTCGAACGGTGTCAGCCGGACCCGTCTCCGCGCCGCAGACGTAGAGGAGTGCACTTTGGCACATCCCACCGAGAAGCTCCTCCCCACGCTCGCCCGCTTCGGCCGAGACCTCACCGGGGACGCGGCACAAGGAAATCTGGAGCCCGTCATCGGGCGTGACCAAGAGATCCGCCGGGTTGTACAAACCCTATTGCGACGCTCGAAGAACAACCCCATCCTGGTTGGAGAGCCAGGCGTCGGGAAAACCGCGCTCGTCGAAGGAGTAGCTCAGCGAATCGTTCGCGGTGACGTACCCGACGAGCTGCGGGGCCGGAAGATCATCGCGGTCGATATGGGAGCCATGGTGGCGGGGACGATCTACACTGGGATGTTCGAAGAACGTCTGACGAATGTCATCCGTGAGGCGTAGGATTCCAAGGGTCGCGTCATCCTTTTCATCGACGAAGTGCACACTCTCTTGGGCGCGGGCTCGGTTCGAGAACGCTCTCTGGACGCGGCCAACATATTGAAACCGGCGCTCGCGCGAGGTTTATTGCGAGTGATTGCCGCGACGACCACCGATGAGTACCGGCGTTACTTCGCTCGAGACGCAGCTCTGGAGAGACGCTTCCAACCCGTTGTTCTCGACGAGCCGACGGTGGAGGAAACGATCGAGCTGCTGCGAGGGATCAAGGGTCGCTACGAAGCTCACTATCGAATACGGATTCTCGATGAGGCCATCGTCGCGGCGGCGAAGATGTCGCAACGCTATGTCAGGAACCGAAGGCTGCCGGACAAAGCGATCGATCTGATGGATGAGGCGTCCGCAGCGCGCCGGCTCGAGCTCGATGGAATCCCCGCCGAGCTCGAGACGAAGGAGCGACGGATAATCGAGCTCGAAACGGCACGGGTCGGGTCGCACAGCGCCGAGCTCGAACGTGAAGTTGCCGAGCTACGTACCGAGGCGGGATGGATGAGAGCTCGGTGGCAGCAGACCAAAGATGCCCGCCAAACGCGCGACGAAGTCGATGCCAACGACGTGGCCGAAGTGGCGTCGCGGTGGAGCGGAGTGCCGGTAACCCGAATCGTGGAGGATGAGGCTGCCAAGCTCGCAGAGTTGGAACTGCGGTTGCGGCGGCAGATCGTCGGCCAACCTGAGGCAGCCCGCGTCGTCTCTCAAGCGCTGCTGCGCGCTCGCACCGGCATCAAGAGTGCGGATCGACCGATCGGAAGTTTCTTGTTCGTCGGCCCGACCGGGGTCGGAAAAACCGAGATGGCCAAGATCCTCGCCCGCGAGATGTTCGGGGAAGCGAAAGGTTTCGTCCGCATTCAGATGAGTGAGTACTCAGACAGTTATTCCGCTTCACGTCTCATCGGCGCACCCCCTGGTTACATCGGATACAACGAGGGCGGTGTGTTGACCGAGGCAGTGCGTAACCGACCGCATTCCGTGATCCTTTTCGATGAATTCGAGAAGGCGCACAGCGAGGTTCAAAACCTGTTGTTGCAGGTTCTCGACGAGGGGCACCTGACGGATTCCAGCGGAGAGACCGTGGACTTCCGCAACACGATCATGATCCTTACGTCCAATCTGGTGCTCGGCGGCGGAAACGGCATCGGGTTCGGAGGCGAGCGATGCGCCACTACGGCTCTCGAGAAACACTTGCCGCGCGAGATGATCAATCGATTCGATGGCGTGGTTCCCTTCGCCGCGATCACGTCCGAGCACATGAAATCGATCGTCGAGCTTCGCCTCGGGGAGTTGTCGGAGCGATTGCGGGAGCGCGGTGTGCGACCGAAGTGGTCGGAGTCGATCAAGACATGGCTGGCCGAGAATGGCTGCGACCCCAAGTTTGGCGCGAGGCCGTTGAGGCGGTTGATCGAGTCTCACGTTGAGACCGCGCTCGCTGCCAAGCTCGTGGGTGGGCTCGAGGGGGACGTTTCGATTACCGTGCGAGACGACAGCGTCGTCGTAGAGGCGTTCACGGATGAAGCGCCGAGTAGCGCCGGCTCGTTGAAGCTGATTCTAGAATTGCAGGCGCAATGCGAATAGACGCTTGCCGGGGAAGTTGGCGATGCTTTCACTCTCCCGCCAGCGGGCGCGTGGGGTGAGGGTGGCACCGCATGAACTTGCTGTTGGAAGATTCGGCACTTCACCAAAGGACACTGGACATCCCCCTCACCCGGCACTCTACCCGAACACCGGTGGATGTCAGTCACCAGCTCAATTTGATTCCGCGATACTGTAGAGATACTGCTCCCCGCGCAAGAACAGCTCGTTGCCGGCGATGGCGGCGGAAGCGCTGAAGCGGTCCTCGAGAAGGTTGAGTGCTAACGCCTTGGGATTATCCTCGTGGGTGATGACCAGTGTCGCGCCGTCGAGGTCGGTGATGTAAACGCGTCCCGCGGCGCCCACCGGCGAGGCGTAGATGTTGCCGAGGCCGCCGAGCCGCACGGGCCCTGGGCGCTCTTCGCCGGTCGTTGCGTGCAAGCGTGTCAGGATGCCTTGGTAGTGATAGATGAAATACAACGCGTCTTCGTAGAGCAAGGGTGACGGCACGTAGGGTGGGCCTCGATGTCGGGTCCAGGCGACCCGGTCGGTCCCGGTAATGTCGCCCTTGGCGCCTTCGAGACGGATGGCCAGTAGGTTCCGCGTGTCGTAACTGCTGCCGGCGTAAACCATACCCTGCGCCGCCACCGGCGAGGCGACGACGTTGGCCGAAAGGCCGCCGCATTCCCAGATGACCCTACCGCTCGCCAGGTCGTAGCCACGCACCCTGTTCGTGCCGCTCACGATGACCTGGTATTTACCGCGGTGCTCCACCACGACGGGGGTGGCCCACGACGTGGGCTCGTCGCGCGCGACCCTGAAGCGCTCCCTGCCGGTTCGCTTGTCGAACGCGACGAGAAACGACGGGCCTTCGTGATCCCAGTTGACGATCAGAGTATCGCCGTGGAGGGCGGGCGAGCTGCCCTCGCCGTGCCCGTGCTTGCTATGCATGTCGCCCAAATCGGCTTTCCATAACATCTTGCCGTCCAGATCGAGGGCGTAGAGGCCGTACGAGCCGAAGAAGGCAAAGAGATGCTCCCCGTCAACGACGGGAGAGCTCGAAGCATAGCTCCCGGTGTAGTGAATGCCTTCGTTCGGAATGGCTTCTCGCACCGTTTTCTGCCAGAGGATCGTGCCGTCCCGGCGGTCGACGGCGAGCACTACGAAGGATTCGCGACGCACCACCGGCAGATCGCCGTGCGCGCCGGGACGGCGACCGGCGGGGGGTGGCACGGGCTTGCCGGAGGGTATGGCCGACGTGAGGAAAACCCGATCGCCCCAGACGACTGGCGCCGAATGCCCGCTGCCTGGAAGCGCGATCTTCCAACGGATGTTCTTCTCCTCGCTCCATTCCACTGGAGGATCGGCGTGGGGGGCGACGCCGGTGCCCAAGGGCCCGCGCCATTGCGGCCAGTCGCTAACGGCCTCACTAGCGCCGGAAACGGGGCTGGCCGGGATATTCCTCGATTGGAGACCGCGATCGTCGGTGGAGCGAGTGCCTTGTTGAGGGGCGTCGAGCGGGTTCTCCGGTCGCTCTTTCGAACTGAAGACAGAAGCGTTGCTCACGACGGCCAGTGTCCCGCCGACGGCCAGGAGACCCCACAACGTCAATACGCGGTTCGGAAGGAACGTGGACCGGAGCTTTTCGTCTCCACGACGGCGGTCGAACACCAACGGATCCACTTTCTTGCGTTCATGATACATGAGCGCGTCGACCCCGCGCTTGAGTTATCTGGGCAGGCGGGTCCTCACCGAAGGGCAACGATCGAGAACCGTAGACGTCGCCTAATTAAGTTGGCCGTGTCCACGACTGCCCTGACACAGGGCGTGGACGACTCGAGACAGCAGATTGACTCTGAGTGAGTGTTTCCGAGTCCAAGGGAAGGCTATGATTTTCGAGGAAACTCAGGAGCTACAAGAGAGCATCGAGCAGCCGGGGCGATTCCGAGCCCAGTCGGGGCGCTTTTGGGCGTGCTCTTCTTTTTCCGGCTGTTCGTCATAAGGGTGGTGCAGCACATCGAGCAACTCTTCGACGAGCGAGAAGTCTCCCGTCTCGGCTTGGTCGGTGGCGAGCTGGGCCATGTAGTTCCTGAACACATATTTGGGATTCACGGCGTCCATACGCTCCCGACGAACAGCGCCACAAACGCCGTCCTCGCGTAGACGGGCGCGATAGGCTCGAAGCCAGCGACCCCAACGACGCCGGTCTTCCACCGTCAGCGCATCGGGCGCGTAGAAGGCATCCATCAAAGGTTCCAGCATGACATCGTCACGCACGTCGTCATCCGGGTCTGATGCGTCCGCCGCGACCAGGACCAAGCGGCGATAGAAAATGATCATGTCCGTTTCGACGAGACGCAAGAGCGTCTGAAGCTCGGTGAAAGACTCGCTGTCGGGCTCCCCTTGGTAGGACTCGAACCCGAGCTTGCTTGCCATCATCTTCGTCCACTCCTTCTCGAACGTCTTCGGATAGACCTCGAGCGCGGCCTGAAGCGCGGGGACATCCTCGACGAGAGGATGGATGGCGTTGGCGAGCTGGACGAGGTTCCAGAGGGCGATCTGCGATTGGTGGCCGAAACGGTAGCGGCGGCCCGTGGCATCGGTGGTGTTCGGCGTCCAATCGGGGTCGAAATTATCGAGCCAACCGTAAGGCCCGTAATCGATCGTAAGGCCGAGGACCGACATGTTGTCGGTATTCATCACGCCGTGGACGAAGCCCACGCGCATCCAATGCACGATGAGCTCTGCCGTCTTTCGGCAAACCTCCTCAAACCACGCCAAATAGCTCTCTTTCGAGGGCGCGCCCAAGTGCGGGAAGTCGTTCCGAATCGTGTAGTCGGCAAGCTGTCGCAAGACGTCGATCTCGCCCCGCGCGGCGAAGATCTCGAAGCTCCCGAAACGGGTGAACGAGGGCGCGACCCTGCTGACGATGGCCCCGGGCTCCGGCGCGGGATGGCCGTCGTAGAACATGTCCCGCACGACCTCTTCGCCGGTGAGCACGAGACTCAGAGCCCGAGTCGTAGGAACCCCGAGATGGAACATCGCCTCGCTACACAAAAACTCGCGCACCGAAGAGCGCAGCACCGCCAGACCGTCCGCGGAGCGCGCGTAGGGCGTCGGCCCCGCCCCTTTGAGCTGGAGCGTCCAATGTTTCCCGTCCTGACCGGTGAGTTCCCCAAGGTTGATCGCGCGCCCGTCACCGAGCTGCCCCGCCCAATGGCCGAACTGATGGCCGCCATAGCAGGTCGCGTGCGGGTCCATTCCGTCCAACACCCGATTCCCCGAAAAAACCTGGACGAAGTCCTCTGAACGGCACGTCTCGGGCGAGAGCCCGAGCTCTTCGGCCATTTCCGAGGCGAAAGCGACCAGCTCCGGAGCACGGACTTTGGCGGGCCAAACACGGGAAAAGCACGCGCCCAAGACTTGGCGCGGTCGATTCGTCTCGTCGGGATCGGCAGGGAGCTCCCGGGTGAAACGGTTGTCGAAAATGAGCTCGTCCAGAGCCGTCGATTCCGAAAGGGAGCGCATTACGACATGCTAGCACGCGCCGAATCGCCCGCCGTATCGTCGGTGCTTCCGCCATTTCATGGCCGAGCACCTGATTTCTGTGCGGACGCGTTTTTGATGAGGCACAGCGTGACTTGGGGTCCGTCCGGATTAATAATGATGGGCCACAGGCAAGTCAGCCCTCAGAAAGGCGCTGATGTAGGATAGGCGGAAGTTTATGCTAGGGCGAACGACACCGAGCTCCGGGCAGGCGCAGAAACGCCCTCCAAAGCACGAACGCAAAAGCACGGCGGAGCCCGCGTACGAGCAGGAAGCGAAAGACGCCTCTGACCTACGCTCGGCCTTGGTACGGTGGGAAGACGAAGGGGGCAGCTGTCTTCCTCTTACTGAACCGTGATCTCGGTCCGCCGAATTGGCGCGCCGGGCGTTGAGCTGGTGCGGTTCGGCGTTGGATTCGAGAATGGAAGACGATTGAAGCCGCGGTAACGTTACTTGCGCGTTTGCGTCATGCGGGCCGCGTAACCAATAAATCCCAAGCGTTCTACCTCGCAGGACTCTCTACGACTAGCCACGGCGCTCAATTCGCCTTTTCACTCTTCGGAATCCGCTCCGAGGCGCCTCAGGAAAACCTTCATTTCTTTCACGGTCTGCAAATCTCCGGTCTCGAGACCCACGGCGATACCATCTTCATAGGCACGTTGGGCCTCGTCCTTGCGGCCCAACTTCTCCAAGGATTTGCCCAACTGACGGTATGCCGCAGTGTATTTGGGGTTGACGCGGGTGGCCTCTTCAAAGCTCTCGACGGCGTCCGCGAAGCGGCCTCTTTTTGAGAGCTCGTTTCCAAGCCCGTAATGAAGCATCGGATCCCGTGGGTCCTTGGCAAGGAACTCCTGGAACTTTTGAATTCGGCTGTCGTCGGCCATGCTTTTTTCCTCGGAAGGCGATTTAGCGTCGCGGCCAAAGCGGACGGCATCCGTAGCAGCGTACTGAGCAACCGCGTTATCGGCTGCACACGTGTCTCTAAGCCTCTTCACCAGCTCACGGAAGCCGCGGCTCAATATGTAATAAAAATAATTAAACTAGTCAAATGTGGCCATACTACTGTTTCCCGGTAACTGTCGGTAGACCTGGACACAAGGCTTGAAACTGCCGCGCAACCCCTAGTTGGATCGCGTGTGGACGCGATTAGATCATTCACTGCTGTCGCATGCAGGCGCCTGATAGGAGGGCGAAACGGCCGGCCACTATCGACGACGGTTCAGATACTCCGCTCGCTTGCGCTCATGCTCGGCTGCGAGCTTGTCTTCGTCAGCGAAGGATTGGTAGACGAGAGGCTTCGCCTCATACTATGGGTTTTCTCGGATTGGGAGGCCGCCATGCATGCCAAGGTGTATCGGCTGTGGAGTCGCTCGGAAGAGCGGGAGTAAAGGACTCGAAGATGTTCTTCGGCCGGCTCGACATTCTCCGACGGATCGATGAGGAGCTCTCTGATGGAAGCGGCCCCAGTCAGCCGGTCGCACTCTGGGGACAGCGCCGAATCGGCAAGACCTCAATTCTCTATCAGATCGAGCGCCGGTCCACGGGAAACTATGTGCCTTGCCTAGTGGACATCCAGAAGGTCAATCCGCGGGAACCGCGAGTGCTGTTCCGAACAATCCTCCGCGAGATCCACTCGTCCTTTTGGAAGGTTCTGCAAGCAGAGCCGCCGAAAAGCAGTCTCCTTAAGATAGTGGAGATTCGAGTCCTACGTCGATTGTCGGATTGGTTCTGAGCGTGATGGATCAGCAAGCCATAGTCCTTCGATCCGCGGGACCCATCCTCGAGGAAGGTCTGGTGTATGCTCGCTACCTTGACGAAGCAGCCGAGGGCTTCTTCCGGTTCATGCTCGGTCGCCGGGTAGCGGACATTGTCGCCGCGGCATACATCCAACCCGACAACGACTACTCCTACCAAAACGTAACATTTGCCGAACATGACAAAGTCATCGTTGGAATGGCATCTTGTTTCACGGCCAGACAGCGTCGCTGTTTTTCGGACCGGCCACTGAAGCGGGCTGCGGGCAACCGTCACTTGCGAATGAGTGTCGTAACCACGCTCTGTGCGCCCCTCCTGCGAATCATCGACACTATCGCCGATGGCGACTTCTACCTCCAGGCGATCGCTGTCGATAAGGAACTTCGCGGCGAAGGCGTCGGCTCTATCTTGATCGACTACATCGAAGAGCGTGCTGTTGTCAGCGGATCAGTCCGACTTACCCTCGACGTTTCGGCAAAAAACAAGGGTGCGCGCAGACTCTACGAAAGTCGCGGGATGACGGATCCGTCCCGCTTCCCGTGGAAATAAGAATGGCGTAACCTCCGGTTAAGCAAAACCAAACCGCGCCTGGAAAGGCGAGGAGGAGGATTACGCCATGAAGAAGCCTACCACCATATCGAAGGAGTCTGTAAGCGAGTACCGGGAGTTCGTCCAACTTCGTCTGCGTAAGCGGGTACTGGAGGCGATCGAGGTCGTGCTCGAGGAAGAAGTCGACCAAGCGCTGGGGTGTCGTAGCTACGAGCGTGCGGAAGACCGCCGTGGATATCGCAACGGAGCCGAAACCCGTCGCGTGACGACGGCGGTGGGAACTCGCGAGCTCCGGGTGCCACGAGCCCGCGTGCGAGACGAGGAAACGGGAGAGACGACAGAGTTCAGGAGCGAGCTGTTGCCCCGGTACGCGCGCCGGACTCGTGAGGTCGACGAAGCGATCTTGGGGACGTACTTGTCGGGCGCGAATAGCCGCCGGATCCGCAAAGCGCTGAAACCACTGCTCGGTGAGGAGCACCTATCGAAGAGCGCGGTGTCTCGCGTGGTTAGCCGGCTGAAGGAGCGCTTCGAAGAATGGCAGAACCGTGATCTCAGCGAGGAGGTCTACGCGATCGTTTACCTGGACGGCTTCCACCTGAAAGTGCGAATGGCGAAGCGTGTGATCAGCGTACCCGTACTGGCCGCGCTCGGGGTCGCGCCAGACGGGCAGAAACGTCTGTTGTCATTGCGTCTGGCGGTGAGCGAAGCCTCGACGCATTGGGGCTCCGTGCTGGAGGGACTCCAGGCTCGAGGACTCCGGGCTCCCAAGCTAGTGATCAGCGACGGCCACAAGGGGCTGACGAAAGCGCTCGAGAAGTGGCCGGGGTGCCGGTTGCAGCGATGTACCGAGCACAAGCGCGCCAACTTGCTCGAACATTGCCCGGCGCACGCACGCCGTGAGCTCCGGCGTGACTACAACCGGATCGTCTACGCCAAGAACGGTATCGATGCTCGCAAAGCCTATGACGAGCTCGTCGCCAAGTGGACGCCTCTCGCGCCGGCCGTCGTCCGAAGCCTAGAGGAGGCCGGTAATCAGCTGCTGACCTTCTACGAATTCCCTCGTGCCATGTGGAAATCGATTCGCACGACCAATGCTCTGGAGAATCTCAACCGCGAGTTTCGACGCCGGACGAAAACCCAAGCGTCGTTCTCCAGCGAGGAGTCCGCGGTCGCTTTGCTGTTTGGGCTTATCGCCTCTGGACAGATTCAACTACGACGCATCGACGGCTACCAACGTCTGAGCGAGGTTCTCGAACACGCGGAGGTTGCCGCCTGATCTGATACCCTGATGACGGAGTGGAGGTGCGCTGTTCTTTTTCCACGGACCTCGGGACACATCCGGGATGACCGTTGAGTCGGAGTGGCCGAAGCTCTGGTTCATACCGTCATTATTCGTTCGGATGACGAAACCGTTCTAAGACCCACTCAGTACAGTTGACAAGCTCTCTGGTCCTCACTATCGTCCCCCGGGCACAGGCAAGATTCGGAAAGAGGAGGGGAGCTTGGGCAACCTCGCCTGCGCGAGGCATTGTCGTCACTCCGGTTGGAGACGTTGCTTACCGCAGAGGCAGTTTTCTACTACATGGCGGCCGCCAGCGTCGCGAGCGCACTGCTGGCGGTCACCCGCAGGAACCCGGTCCACAGCATGCTCTGGGTGCTGGCGCTCTTCGTCCACATGGCGGGCATGTTCCTGCTCTTGGACGCTGAGTTCCTGGCGGCAGTGCAGGTCATCGTCTACGCCGGCGCCATCCTAATCTTCTATCTCTTCGTGGTGATGCTCCTCGACTTGCCCGATGAGCATGCTCGTCCGCGCTTCGGACAACACTGGCCGTTCGCCGCTTTCGTGGGGTTCTCCTTCGCGGCATTGGCCTGGCTCGCCCGTACGGACATTCACCTCTTTGAGGTCGGCATCGCGGCAACGCCGGTGGCCGCGCCAACGCCCGTGGCCACGGACGCCCCGCCTGCTGGAAGCCTCGAGGACCTCGGCATGGAGCTCTTCGGTCCGTTCGCGCTTCCCTTCGAGATGGCCTCGCTGGTGCTCCTGGCGGCCATCGTTGGCGCTATCGTCCTCGCCCGTACGAGGGGGCCAGGGACATGATGGTGCCGCCATGATCGTTTCTCTGGAAACGATTCTCGGATTGAGCGCCGTCCTCTTCGGGATCGGTGCTTTCGGCTTCCTGGCCCGGCGCAACATCATCCTGATGTTCGTCTCGGCCGAGATCATGCTCAACGCGGTCAACCTCAGCCTGGTCGGCTTCAGCAGCCATCTCGAGGACCCCCGGGGTCAGGTTCTGGCCCTCTTCGTCATCGCCGTGGCCGCGGCGGAGGCGGCGGTCGGCCTCGGGCTCGTAATCGCCTTGAACCGGAACAAGCCCGGGGTTGGAGTCGGCGACCTGACCGAGCTCAGATGGTGATACCTCCCAGATGGACATGTCGAGCATGTCGGTGATACCCCTGCTCGCGGTGCTGGCGCCCGCCACAGGCGCGCTCTTGATCGCCGTCACGGGTGAGCGTCGCCCTAACCTGAGGGAGCTCTGGTCGTTCGCCGCAGGAATCGCGATGCTCGCGCTCGTTGCCAGCATGATTCCGGAAGTCCTTTTGGGCGGCGCGCCCGGGATCGTGCTCTTCCGTCTCCTCCCCGGTATCGAGCTGGCGTTTCGGGTGGATGCCTTCGGCCTTCTCTTCGCCATGGGGGCGTCGGTCCTGTGGATCCTCACCTCGGCCTACTCGATCGGCTACATGCGTACTCTCGAGGAGCACTCGCAGACGCGCTACTTTGCCTGTTTCGCGCTAGCCCTTGCCGCCACGATCGGTGTCGCCTTCTCGGCCAACCTCTTCACGCTGTTTCTGTTCTACGAAGGCTTGACCCTGGTCACCTACCCGCTGGTGGCCCACCACGGAGACGCCGAGGCCAGGGCCGGCGCGCGCAAGTACATCATCTATCTGCTGGGTGCCGCCAAGGTGTTCCTGCTAGCGGCCATCATCCTGACCTACAACCTCGCCGGGACCTTGGAGTTTCAGGCCGGCGGCATCCTGCCCGCTGACGAGCTCGCGCAGCAGCCGACGCTCCTTCTCGTGGTCTTCGTTCTCTTTCTTTTTGGATTCGCAAAGAACGCGCTCATGCCGCTGCATAGCTGGCTGCCGGCGGCGATGGTGGCGCCCACTCCGGTGAGCGCGCTGCTGCATGCGGTGGCCGTGGTCAAAACCGGGGTCTTTTGTACCGTTCGGGTTTTTCTTTTCGTCTTCGGTTCGGAAACCATGCGCGATATCGGCGCCGATCAAGTCGCCCTCGTCACCGCCTCGGTGACCATCCTGGTCGCATCGTTGCTTGCGCTGAGTCAGGACAATCTGAAAGCCAGGCTGGCCTTCTCCACGGTGAGCCAACTCTCCTACATCGTCCTCGGAGCTGCGCTGTTGAATACTGTGGGCGTCATGGGCGGCGTCGCGCATATCACGAACCACGCTGTCTCGAAGATCACACTCTTTTTTTGCGCGGGCTCGATCTACGTCTCGACCCGCAAGACCGAGGTAAGCCAGCTCTCCGGTCTGGCCAAGCGAATGCCATGGACGGTGGCGGCGTTCTCGCTGGCCTCGCTGAGCATCGTGGGGATTCCACTCACCAGCGGCTTCGTCTCCAAGTGGTACCTCGTCCTCGGCGCGGTGGAGCTCGAAAGCCTCGTCGTCTTGGGAGTGCTCCTTTCTAGCTCGCTTCTCAGCGCGGCCTACCTGGGTCCAATCGTGTACAAGGCCTACTTCGAACCGGAGCAGCCCTCGAACAAAAACCACAGCGACGAAATCCGCGAGGTTCGCTGGATGGTGGTGCCGCTCGCGATCACGGCCGCCTTGAGCCTGCTTCTGGGCCTTTTTCCCGGTGCGGTGCTCGAGTTGGCGGGAAGAGCGATGCCGTGAGGGTCAAGCTCTGGTTCTACGTTCTTCTGGCCGTCGTGGCTGCGGCCGAGATCGTTCTGCCGCTTCTAGTTCACGGAGGCGAGCACCACTTCTCGTTCGAGAGTTGGCCTGCGTGGGGCTCGCTCTACGGCTTGATCTCCTGCGTCGCGATCATCGTGGTGTCCAAGCTCATCGGAAAAGTGTGGTTGATGCGCCGCGAGGACTACTATGACGATTGAGTGGGTCCACCCGGGACTCATCCTCATCCTGGGCGCCTTCCTGTTGCCGTTTCTCGGCGGTCGGATCAAGCGCGTCGCTATGGTCGTCCTGCCGGCCGCGGCCGTGGTCGATTGCTTTCTGATGACTCCCGGGACCCATGGCGTCGTCAGCTTCCTCGGTCAGGAGCTGGTGTTCGGCCGTGTGGACAGTCTGAGCCTGATCTTCTCCTACGTGTTCTCGATCATGGCCCTATTGGGGATGATCTACGCGCTCCATGTCAAAGACGACTCTCAGCACGTAGCCTCCCTCGTTTATGCAGGAAGTGCCCTCGGCGTGACGTTCGCCGGCGACTTCCTCTCGCTCTACATTTTTTGGGAGCTCTTGGCGATCGCGTCGGTGCTGTTGGTTTTTCTGCGCCGCGAACGGAGTGCGGTGGAAGCTGGGTTCCGTTACCTTCTCGTGCACGTTTTCGGCGGGCTCCTTCTCCTGGCGGGCGTTGTGCTCCATTGGGCTCAGACCGGGTCGATCGCCTTCGGGGACATGGGCGCTTTCTCGGGCAGCCTCTCCTGGGGTTTGATCCTCGCCGCGTTTCTCCTCAACGCGGCGGTGCCGCCGCTCGGGGCGTGGCTTCCCGACGCCTATCCCGAGGCCACCGTCACCGGTGCCGTCTTCATGACCGCCTTCACCACCAAGTCGGCGGTCTACGTTTTGATCCGCGGCTTCGCGGGCACGGAGCTCTTGGTATGGCTCGGGGCGGTCATGGCGGTCTACGGCGTGGTCTACGCGGTGTTGGAGAACGACGCCCGCAGATTGCTGGCGTACCACATCATCAGCCAGGTCGGTTACATGGTGTGCGGCGTCGGCATCGGGACTGCGCTCGCCATCAACGGTGCCACCGCCCACGCTTTTGCGCACATCCTCTACAAGGCGCTCTTGTTCATGGGCGCCGGCGCCGTCCTGCAGGTGACCGGGCTCAGGAAACTGAGCGACATGGGTGGGCTCTATAAGACTATGCCGTTAACGTTAGGGCTCTATATGATCGGAGGCTTTGCCATCTCGGCGGTGCCGCTGTTCAGCGGCTTCGTGAGCAAGTCGATGGTGGTCTCCGCCGCAGGCGAGAGTCACTTGACGGTGATCTTTCTCATGCTCACCCTGGCCTCCGCGGGAACGTTCCTGCACACCGGCCTCAAGCTACCTTATTACATGTTCTTCGGTAAGGACTCGGGGCTGCGCGCCAAGGAGCCGCCCGTGAACATGCTCGTGGCCATGGGCCTGGCTGCGGCCGCCTGCATCTTGATCGGAGTCTTTCCTGGTCTCCTCTACCGATACCTTCCGAACGCCGTGGACTACGTTCCGTACACGCTCGCGCACATCACGAGCACGCTTGGGATGTTGGCCTTCACGGCGCTGGGTTTCTTCCTGCTGCTGAAGCACCTCGATCCCGAGCGCACAATCAGCCTCGACACCGACTGGTTCTACCGCCGCGGTGTGACTCGCTTCATGAACCTGATCCTGAATCCCCTGGCGCGCCTCGAGTACTTCACCGTCGGTGAGATCTATGAGCTCGTGATCCGGCGGCCCGTTCTGGGCGTTGCGAGTCTGGTCCAGAGATTCGACAGCGGGGTGGTCGATGCGGCACTCGTGGGCACAGGAAGCTTGACCCGGAGCTTGAGCCAGCGCCTCAAGACCGTCGAAAGCGGCCATGCCCAACACTACGGACTCATCATGGCAGCCGGAATTCTGGCTCTCCTGGCCTTTTTGATGCTCGCTCTATGACTGCCTACCCCGTTCTCACCGTCGCGACCTTCCTCCCCCTGGTGGGTGCGACCTTGGTGCTGCTTTTCGGGGGCGAGCGGCGCGCGCGCTGGATCGCCTTGGCCACGGCCGCGGCAACTCTGGCAGCCTCGGCGCCGCTCTACCTGAACTTCGACAAGACCTCGAGCGCTCTACAGTTCGTCGAGACTCGAGAGTGGATCCCGTCTTGGAACATCACCTACGGCATGGGCGTGGATGGCATCAGCGTGCTGTTCATCTTCCTCGCCTCGGTCTTGATCGTCTTGTGCATCGGAGCGTCGTGGATTGCGGTTCGCACCAGAGAGCGGGAGTTCTACGCCGCCTTGCTGGTCGCGGAGACGGCGATGATCGGGCTCTTTGCTGCATCCAACCTCTTTCTCTTCTTCATATTCTGGGAGCTCATCGTCGTTCCCCTCTTTTTGCTCATCGGTGTCTGGGGAGGCGAGAGGCGCGTCTACGCCGCGGTCAAGTTCTTGATCTTCACACTGGCGGGCAGTGTCTTGATGCTGGTGGGCATGATGGCGTTGTACAACCTCACCGGCACGCTGGACTTCAAGGCTCTCGCGCTCGCGCGAGAGAGCCTGACGCCCCATCACCAGGCGTGGCTGTTTGCGGCCTTTCTAGCTGCCTTCGCGGTCAAGGTGCCCATGTTCCCGGTGCACACCTGGCTGCCGGACGCCCACACCGAAGCCCCCACGGCGGGCAGCGTGATCCTGGCCGGAATCCTTCTCAAGATGGGCGCCTATGGATTCCTGCGGGTCTCGCTTCCGATTCTTCCCGACGGCGTGCAGTTCTTTCTCGAGCCCATGCTCGCCATCTCCGCGGTAGCCATCGTCTACGGCGCTTACGTGACCCTGGTTCAGAAGGACATCAAGCGCCTCATCGCCTACTCCAGCGTCAGTCACATGGGCTTCGTAACTCTGGGCATCTTCACCCTCGACCAGCGAGGGGTCGAGGGCGGGATCCTCCAGATGTTAAACCACGGAATCGTCACCTCGGCGCTCTTTCTGTGCGTCGGCATGATCTACGAACGCACCCACACGAGAGAGATCAAAGACTATGGAGGCGTCGCGAAGGCCGCGCCGGTCTACGCCACGTTCTTGGCGCTCTTTTGTCTGGCTGCTGCTGGATTCCCGGGTCTGAATTCGTTCGTAGGGGAGTTCCTGATTGTAGGTAGCGCCTTCAAGACCCAGGCTTGGCTCGGGGCCATGGCGATCTGGGGCGTTGCTCTGGGGACCGCCTACCTGGTCTGGCTCTACTACCGCGTTGTCATGGGTGAGACCAACTCGGGTTTGAAGAGCCTCGAGCTCGAGCTCAACCCTCGCGAGGTGGCGACGCTTTTGCCGTTGGCCATCCTCGCCGTGTTCCTCGGTCTTTATCCTGAGCTCGCCCTCTCCTACCTTCGTGCTCCCGTAGCCGAGCTCCTCGCCGGAGTCGTGCCCTAACAGCATGAACACCACACCCTTTGTCACCGTCTCTGACCTGGCGCTGGTGATCCCAGAGCTGATTCTGATCGTTACGGCGTTAGCGCTCATTCTCGTAGCACCTCGCATTCGGCGTGGGCCCGCCGCCGGAGTCGGGACGGTTCTAGCGGCGCTCGCCGCCGCCCTGGCCTCGGCCTGGGTCCTGCCCTCGAACACCCAAACAGGGTTCGCAGGAATGATCACCCAGGATGGCTACTCCGGGTTTTTCAAGATTCTGATCGCCGCCGCCCTGGCTCTAGCCGCGCTTCTCTCGGTGAAGAGCGGTGAGGAAGCCGAGGACGAGGCTCCGCGCGGCGAGTACCACGCCCTGCTGCTTCTGGCTTCGACCGGAATGATGCTCGCGGTCTCGACGGTGGATCTACTGACCCTCTATCTCGGCCTGGAGTTGATGACGATCTGCTCCTACATCCTGGTGGGGATCCACGTGCAGAGGCCGACGTCGAACGAGGCGGCGATCAAGTACTTCCTCGTAGCTTCCTTCGCCTCGGCCCTGCTCCTCTACGGGATCAGCCTGACCTACGGTTTCGCGGGTAGCACCAGCTTCGCGGCCGTGGCGTCGGCCTTCTCCGAGCACGGCCCGGCTCGAAGCCCGCTTCTCATGGCGGCAATCTTGCTGGTGCTGGGTGGCCTGGCCTTCAAGATCGCGGCAGTGCCGTTTCACTCCTGGGCGCCGGACGCCTACCAGGGTGCGAGCGCACCGGTTGCCGCCTTTTTGGCGGCCGGATCGAAGGCGGCCGGTCTCGCAGCTCTGGGACGTGTGACGCTGGTCGCCTACGGCTCGGCAGGCGAGGTCGTGTCGGTGCTTCTGGCGGGTCTCGCGGCTCTCTCCATCGTGGTTGGCACCATCACCTTGCTGGCCCAGACCGACATGAAACGCCTCCTCGCCTACTCCTCCATCGCGCATGCAGGCTACGCCATCCTGGGCCTCATCGCCGGCACTCCCGCAGGGACCTCGGCGACGATGACCTACGCCTTCTTCTATGTGTTCATGACTCTAGGCGCCTTCGGCGTGGTAATCGCCCTGGGCAAGCGGGGAGCAACTCTGGACGGCTATCGGGGTCTGGCCGCACAACGGCCCGTAGCGGCGGCGCTCATGCTGCTCTTCCTCTTGTCATTGACCGGGTTCCCTCCAACCGCCGGTTTCGTTGCCAAGTTCGTCGTCATCCTGAGCGCCGTGCGCGCCGGCCACATGGTGCTCGCGGTGCTGGCCGTGGCCTTTAGTGTGGTGTCGGCCTTCGTATACATGCGCGTGGCCGTGTACATGTTCATGCGGGATCCCCAGGAGCCGGCACCGTCACCCTGGCCGGCGGCGGTGTCCGCGGCGCTGACGGTGGCCGCGCTGGTCACTTTGATCGGTGGAATCTCACCCGCCGCTCTCATGTCCTGGGCGGTGTCGCCATGAAAGCCGGCCGTCCTATATATTGGGCTCACCAGTGAACGAATATCTCGGGATTGCCGTGAGCATCGTCCTCGCCGCAGGGATCACCGGCCTGATGGTGGTACTGGGCTCCACCCTGGGGAAGAAGAACCCTAGCGCCGTCAAACTGTCGCCGTTCGAGTGCGGCCAAGAACCCTTCTCCCTGCCGATGGGCAGGTTGGTGATCAAGTTCTATCTCATCGCGATCCTGTTCATCCTGTTCGACGTCGAGCTCGTCTTCCTCTACCCGTGGGCGGTCGTATACCGAACGCTCGGGTTCTTGGGCCTGGTCGAGATGGGAGTCTTTCTCGGGGTGCTGATGGTGGGCTTCGTCTACGCCTGGGCCAACGGTGCCCTGGATTGGAAGTGATTGGAAATGACTGGAACTGAATATGCCGAGCGAACCTTCGTTTCTCACTAGTCGACTCGAGGAAGCTCTGGGCTGGGCTCGGAAGTTCTCGATCTTCCAGTACCCGTTCGTGACCGCTTGCTGCGGGATGGAGTACATGGCAACGGCCTGCTCTCACTACGATGTCGACCGCTTCGGAGCCGGCCTCCCCAGATTCTCGCCGCGCCAGTCCGACGTGCTCTTCGTCGTCGGTACGATCAGTCACAAGATGGCGCCGGTCTTGGTGCGCATCCATGAGCAAATGGCTGACCCCAAGTGGGTGGTCGCCTTCGGCGTGTGTACCTGCACGGGCGGTTTCTATGACAACTACGCGACCGTGATGGGCATCGATACGATCATGCCGGTGGACGTCTACATACCGGGATGCCCGCCGCGACCGGAGATGGTCCTCGACGGTCTGATAAAGCTCCAGGACAAGATCCAGAACGAGCGTTCGAGCGGCAAGCGGCCGGCGCGGGCAGAGCGCCCGCCGGAACTATTAGAAGGGGGATTCGAGGTATGAATACCTCTTTCCTGATCGAGGCTGTCGAAAAGCGCTTTCCCGATGGGGTGTCGACTTCCTACACCTACCGGGGCGACGCCACCGTGGTTCTGCGGCCGGCCGCGCTCCTCGAGGTGGCCCGCTTCCTCAAGGAAGACCCGGCCTTCTCGATGAACTTCCTCGTGGACGTGACCGCCGTCGACTACTCCGCTTTCGGTAAGGCGCCGGCTCCGGCCTTCTTCGCCTCCTCTGGAGTGACGGTACGCCCCTCTCCTCAGATTCCGGATCTGGACCCGTGGCCCGGGCCGCCGAACGGGGCGCGCTTTGCGGTCGTGTACCACTTCTACTCGATGTCCAAAAAGCATCGGCTGCGCCTTTCGGTTCCGCTAGAAGATGAAACATCCCCAGAGGTCGACTCTCTGACCTCGCTCTGGCCCGGAGCCAACTGGCTGGAGCGCGAGGTCTGGGACATGTTCGGGATCGGCTTTCGGAGGCATCCGGACCTCAAGCGCATCCTCATGTACGAAGGGTTCGAAGGCCACCCGCTACGCAAGGACTATCCTGTCAGGAAGCGCCAACCACTGATCGGACCCCAGAACTAGACATGACGACGCAAACTTCCCCCACGACTCCCAGCCAGCCGGCGCGTCTCGAGACGCGAGACATGATGCTCAACATCGGTCCGGCACATCCGGCCATGCACGGCATCGTCCGTCTCGTGACCCGGCTCGAGGGGGAGCTGGTCAAAGAGACCGAAGTGGAGATCGGCTACCTGCACCGCGGCTTCGAGAAGATGGCGGAAGTCGTCGACTACAACGGCGTCATCCCCTACACCGACCGGCTCAACTACGTCTCGCCGCTGATCAACAACATGGGCTACTGCATGGCGATGGAGAAGCTCCTCAAGATCGAGGTCCCCGAGCGCTGCCACTACATTCGGGTCATTCTCTCGGAGATCTCCCGGATCGGGGACCACCTCACCTGCGTTGGTGCGACGGCCATGGAGCTGGGGGCGTTCACGGTCTTTCTCTACATGATCAAAGCCCGGGAGTACCTCTGGGATTTGGTGGAGAAGGTGACCGGGGCTCGGATGACTGTGAGCTACTGCCGCGTGGGCGGCGTCAAGGCTGACCTGCAGGACGATTTCGCCGAGCCCTGCGCGAAGGCGTTCGAAGAGACCCGCAAAGTCCTTGTCGAGACGCACGGGCTCTTGACGCGCAACCGCATCTTTACCGATCGCATGAACGGCACCGGTGTGATTTCCGCCGAAGAGGCGATCTCGTATGGGATCACGGGCCCCTTCCTTCGCGCCACCGGCGCGGAGTACGACGTCCGCAAGGACTGCCCCTACGCTGTCTACGATCGCCTGCCCTTCGACGTGCCGGTGGGGAGCCGGGGCGACAACATGGATCGCTACCTGGTCCGCATGGAAGAGATGGAGCAGTCGATGCGCATCGTGGAGGCAGCTCTCTCTGACCTGCCGCCCGGACCGGTGTTGACCAACCCGGAGACCGGGCGCCCGATCCCCGCCGCGGAGATGGTCGACCTCGCCAAGGTGGGGAACATCGACGCCATCTCGGGCGGTTGCGCCGTCGCCGGGCCGACCCTCGAGGGTTCCGGTAGGGCGCAGCATCCGTCGATTGCCGCGGAGCAGAAACAGGTCTTCCTGCCGGCCAAGGAGGACACCTACGGCAACATCGAAGGGCTGATGCAAAATTTCAAGTTGGTCATGCTCGGCCACGGGGTGCGGGCGCCGAAGGGGGAGGTCTACTTCCCAGTGGAAGGGGCCAATGGGGAGCTGGGGTTCTACGTGGTGAGTGACGGAAGTGGGGGGCCCTACCGGTTGCGGTGTCGCCCGCCCTGCTTCGCCATCATGTCGGCGCTGCCCAGACTCCTCGAGGGGGACATGGTGTCCGACATCGTTCCAACCTTCGGCTCGGTGAACATGATCGGCGGGGAGCTCGACCGGTGAGTTTGCCGCTCTCAGACCTCGAAGGCAAGGCAGAGGAGATTCTGCAACGCTACGAGTATCCCAAGGCGGCCATGCTGCCTCTCTTGTGGCTCGTTCAAGAAAATCTTGGCTACGTCGCTCCGGACGCAGAGCTCTGGGTAGCAGGCATCCTGAGGGTGTCCCGCTCCAAGGTGCGCGAGGCCGTCTCCTTCTACAACATGTTTCACACCGAGCCGGTGGGCCAGCGCGAGCTTCGAGTCTGCACGAGCCTGCCTTGCATGCTGCGCGGCTCGGGGGATCTGCTAGATAGGATCGAGAAAGAGTTGAACATCCGCCCCGGCGAGACAACCGCCGGGGGCGAGGTCACCCTCACCGAGGTCGAGTGCTTGTGCGCCTGCGAAATGTCGCCCATGGCTCAGCTCGATGAACGCTTCGTCGGCCCTCTCGAAGGCGAAACGGTCGGCACGATCCTGAAGGACGCGCTGACCGAGCCCGACACCGGGGCGTTGTCGACGCCGGAGCCCACGCCTCACCTCTCGACGGATGGGCCGGTGCTATCGCTCCGCTTCGGGGATCCCGACGGGACATGGATGGACGGCTACGTGGCCGATGGCGGGTACGTTGCGGCCCGGAAGGCTCTCACTTCGATGACGCCGAAGCAGGTGACCGACGAGGTGCTCAGCGCCAACCTGCGTGGACTGGGTGGCGCAGGGTTCCCGGCCGGCAGGAAGTGGTCGTTCATCCCTGAGGACACGGACAAGCCAAAGTACCTGGTCGTGAACGCCGACGAGGGCGAGCCCGGTACATTCAAGGACCGCTACCTCATGGAGCGCGACCCACACGCACTGCTCGAAGGCGTGATCCTCGCCGCCTACGCCATCGACTCTCACAAGGCCTATGTCTACATCCGCGGCGAGTATTTCCGATCGGCTCATCGTCTGCAGCGAGCCATCGACGAGGCCCACGAAAGCGGTTGGCTGGGTAAGGACATCCAGGGGACCGGTTTCGATCTCGACGTGGTCATCCACCGTGGTGCGGGGGCGTATATCTGCGGCGAAGAGACGGCGCTTCTGACCTCGCTCGAAGGAGGGAAGGGGTTCCCACGGCTCAAGCCGCCCTTCCCCGCGATCTCGGGTCTCTTCTCCTGCCCGACGATTGTTAATAATGTAGAGACCCTGTGCTGCGTGCCGTTCATTCTGCGCGAGGGTGCCCAGCGCTTCAAGGAAATCGGGACCGAGACTCAGGGCGGCACTCGCCTGTTCTGCGTCAGCGGGCACGTCGTCATGCCCGGCGTCTACGAGGCGCCGGTCTCGATCACATTGCGAGAGCTGATCGAGAGGGCCGGCGGTATCCGCGACGGCAACCAGCTCAAGGCCGTTATCCCCGGGGGCATCTCGGCCAAGATTCTGACCGCCGATGAGATCGACGTCGCGATGGACTTCGACTCCCTCCGGAGCGCAGGCACCATGGCCGGGTCCGGAGGCGTGATCGTCATGGACGACACGACGTGCATGATGGAGGCGCTCGAGTCGGCCGCCAAGTTCTTCGCGGCCGAGTCCTGCGGGCAGTGCTCGCCGTGCCGCGAGGGGACCGGCTGGGTACTTCGTATCGTGCACCGCATGATCGAAGGGCGGGGAAAGGTTCAGGACCTGGATGACCTGCGCGCCATCGCCGGCGACATGGAGGGAAAGACCATCTGCGTCTTCGCGGACGCGGCGGCTTGGCCGGTGCAGTCCTACATCGCAAAATTCCGGAGCGAGTTCGAGGAGTACATTCTCACCGGGCGTACCGAGCGATCCCGCACGGAGGCCGCCCATGCCTAGCCTGAACCGCTTGACCATTGATGGCCGCGAGATCACCGTTCCCGAAGAAACCACGGTTATCCAGGCGGCGGAGCAGCTCGGGATCTTCATTCCTCGCTACTGCTACCACCCCGGCCTCTCGATCGCCGGCAACTGCCGCATCTGTCTCGTCGAGGTCGAGAAGTCGCCAAAGCTAGAGATCTCCTGCAACCTGGCGGTCAGGGATGGGATGGTCGTGCACACCCAGAGCGACGACGCCGAGGACGGGCGCCGGGCCGTGTTGGAGTTCCTCCTCGCCAACCATCCGCTCGACTGCCCGGTCTGCGACCAGTCCGGTGAATGCGACCTGCAAAACTACTACATGAACTTCGGGCTATACGACCCGAGGTTCCGTGAGCAGAAGGTCAAGAAGAAAAAGGCCGTGGAGCTGGGCCCCCATGTGATGCTCGACCAGGAGCGCTGTATCCTGTGCTCCCGCTGCGTGCGCTTCACAGACGAGATCACTGAGACCGGTGAGTTCGGCATCTTCGACCGCGGCGACCGTGCCGAGCTCGGGATCTACCCCGGCGAGGTGCTCGACAATCCCTACTCGGCGAACGTGGTGGACATCTGTCCGGTGGGCGCCCTGACCGAGAAGGACTTCCGCTTCGCGGCCAGGGTCTGGTACCTGTCGAGCGCCCCAACCGTCTGCAACGGTTGCAGCCAGGGCTGCAACGTCGACCTACACTTCGTGCTCGACAGGCCTCATCTGAACGACGGGGCTAGGCTCGTGCGCATCAAGCCCCGCTACAACCCGGACGTCAACCAATGGTGGTTGTGCGACGAGGGGCGCTACGGCTTCGGCTGGCTGGATAGGGAACGGATCACGAAGGTGCAGCAAGGGGCCAACGGGGACGCAACCTGGGATGAGGCCCTCACCGCGATCGCGACGACCTTTGCGGAGCTGGACAGGGGCAGCGTTGGCGTGATCGCTTCGACTAAGCTCACCAATGAGGAGCTCTTCCTGATCCGAGAGGTTTTCCGGGGAGCCCGAGTCACCACAATTGGCGACAAGCCCGGCTCTTCCGACGACTTTCTCATCAAGAGCGACAAGAATCCCAACACCAAGGGAGCGGCGCTCTTGGATTTGGCCGAACCGGACGCCGAGCAGATCGTGGATGACGCCGTGGCCGGGAAGCTCGGTGCCCTATGGGTCTTCGGGCACGATCTCGTGGAGCTCTTTGGTGAGGAGAGAGTCCGGGAGCTCTCCGAGAAAGTGGAGCTGTTCGTCTTCTCCGGCACCAACGACAACAGGACCGTGCCGTTCGCCCATTGGGTCCTTCCGACTGCCGCCTACGTGGAGAAGGACGGCACCTTCGTCAACTGTCACGGCCGTGTGCAGCGCATCGGCCGGGCCTTTGCCCCGGTCGAAGACGCACGCGAGGACTGGCGCATTCTCTTGGATTTAGCCGGGCGGTTAGGGCAGTCGCTTGCGTTTCGGGGACCGCAGGAGATCTTCGACGGCTTGGCCAAGTCGTCGGATCACTTCGAGGGACTGAGCTACGAGACCATCGGAGCGCATGGGGCCGCGCCATGATCGAGGTCCTGGCGATCAAGGTCGCTCTGGCGGGAGTGGTCTTTTTCGCAGTCCTGAATCTCGCAGGGTTTCATACCTGGGTGGAGCGCAAGCAGTCAGCTCTCATCCAGGACCGCATCGGGGCCAACCGCGCCAGCATCTTCGGCTTTCGGGCGCTGGGACTCTTCCACGGCATCGCCGATCCGATCAAGATGTTAACCAAGGAGGACATCGTCCCGACCGGGGCGGACAAGACCCTCCATACCCTGGCGCCCTTCTTCTCGGTCTTCTTCGCCCTTGTGACCTTTGCCGCGATTCCCTTCGGTGACCACCTCATCCTTTTCGACCGCGTCATAAACCTGCAGGTGGCTAACATCAACGCCGCGCTGCTCTACGTCTTCGCCATGCTCTCCCTCGGGGTCTACGGCGTAATCCTCGCCGGCTTCGCTTCGCGCAACAACTACGCGATCATGGGCGGGCTGAGGGCGACCGCGCAGATGATCTCCTATGAGATCGCTCTGGGCATCTCCATCGTCGGCGTCATCATGGTCTACGGGACCATGAACCTAGCCGAGCTGGTGCGGGCCCAGGGGCACATGATTGGTGGGTGGATCCCGATGTGGGGAATCGTCACCCAGCCTGTCGCTTTCATCGTCTTTTTGACCGCGGCCCTGGCTGAGACCAAGAGAGTCCCCTTCGACCTGCCGGAAGCAGAGTCGGAGATCATTGGGTACTTCGTCGAGTACAGCGGCATGAAGTTCGGGATGTTCTTCCTCACCGATTTCCTCGAGACCATCTTGGTGGCGTGCCTCGCGACGACCCTCTTCTTCGGCGGGTGGCAGGTGCCCTTCCTTCTGCCGGACGGCTTCCATTTCCCCTGGGGAGGAGAGCTCCTGGTCGCCAACTGGTTCTACGCGCTCGTCGGAGTGATGAGCTTTTCGATCAAGGTCCTGATCTTCAGCTTCTTGTTCATGCAGATACGATGGACGCTGCCGCGCTTCCGCTACGACCAGCTGATGAGCCTCGGCTGGAAAGGGCTCTTCCCAATCGCCGTGGGCAACACCGCGATCACTGCGGTCGTGCTGGTTTTCTTCGGGGAGAGCGCCTGATGGCTGTCAAAGTCGTCCGCAGGCCTGAGCTGACCTTCTGGGAGAAGACCTACCTCCCCCAGATCCTCTCCGGCCTCAAGATCACCTTTTCACACTTCTTCCGTAACCTCTTCCTCCATATCGCCCACCTCTTTGGCCGTCTCCTGCATCTTCGCGCCAGCGCCACCATCCAGTATCCCGAGGAGCTCAGGCCCCTCATGTCGAGGTACCGAAGCCGCCACCGTCTCACCCTACGCGAGGACAAAACCCCCCGCTGCGTGGGCTGCATGCTCTGTGAGACGGTGTGTCCGGCCAGATGCATCACCATCGTTCCGGATGAGCATCCCGACCCTAACGTCGAGAAGTACCCGGTTCGCTTCGACATCGACCTGGGCGTCTGCGTCTATTGCGGATACTGCGTCGAAGTCTGCCCTGAGGATGCGATCCGCATGGACACGGGAATCCTCGACCTGGCCGCCTACTCGAGGGAAGCGATGCGTCTCGATATCCACGAGCTGATGGACCCTTCGCTGCGCAAACCGATCGACGACTGCAGCCTTGACTTCCCGCATCAGTGTGAGTCAGTAGGGGGAAAGATGAAGGGCAGTTGGAGCGCCGACATGCCACAGACAAAGGCTATGGAATGACGAGCCGCCTACCTCTGGCCAAGGAGATCATGGTGACGAAACTCGTCACCGTAGCTCCGGAAGACGAGGTCCTTCGGGGCATTGGTCGACTTCTGCGCTATCGCATCAGCGGCGCTCCCGTGGTCGGTAGCGACCGGCGCTATCTCGGCATGCTTTCGGATCGCAGCTGCATGAGAGTCCTTTACGAGACGGCTCGCGACGCCGCGGTGGAGACGATACATGTTCCCCAAGCGCGCGAGTTCATGTCGAAGAAGCTCCTCACGCTGAGTCCTGGAGCCGACGCCATCGAAGCGATCTCGATGCTCCTCAAGCAACGTTTCTCGGGGGCTCCCGTCGTCGACGCGGAGGGGAAATTTCTGGGGGTCTTCTCCGAACGCTACATCATGCGTCTTTTGATCAACGCGGCCTACGAGCAGGTACCGTCCAGCCGAGTGGACGCGTTCATGAACACGGACCGCGGCCGACTGATTGATGAGACGATGGACCTGCTCGAGGTTGCTCGGATGTTCCACGACACGTACTACCGGCGGCTACCCGTCTTGAAGGATGGAAAACTGATCGGCCAGATCAGCCCCTACGACGTTCTCAGCGCCGAGCATCACCTGGCCCGCTTCGTCAAGGGTCAGAAAGCGCGCGGCGGCGGCGAGCTACCCTCGACGCAGATCGAAAACTTCATGGACACCTCTGCCGAGACGATCGAGGAGGACCTGGACCTCCTGGCGATCGCCAGAATCTTCCTGGACTCCAACCGTCGTCGCCTCCCGGTACTTCGCGAAGGCGAGCTGGTCGGCCAGATCAGCCGCCGCGATCTACTGCTCGAGGTGCTCGATCTCCTCTGGGAACAACCGCCCCGCGAGCGACCGGGCCTTTTCCTGAGCGCCATCGCGGACCCTGCTGAGAACCCGATCCTGCGAGATAGTCATCCCCCGAGCGACGAGTCGTCGCGGCACCGCTCCTGAGGCCTGCGAGACGGGTTGTACTCGGGGGTATCCTTCTGGAGCGACAAATGAGGGAAGCACCGAAAATTGCAGCTGTCAACTTAGGAGTCTATCCCAGTTGAAAATCCGTGTGGGCATCCTCGGGAACCGATTTACCCTCAATGGTGAGCCGGTCGTGCTGCGCACGGTCTCATCGTTCTCGACGATGGCCTATCTCGATCGCTGGGCGCGTGGGCTCGGCGGCAAATGGGAGAACATGGTCGATCGGTACTTCGAGCGTGTGACCCAACAAGGGCTTCACGGCGTCCGCGTCTTTGGAGAGACCACGGATTGGGCCCGTCGTGGAGGCGACGACCGCCATGCGGTGTTCAACGAGTCACGCGCCACGAGCGCGCGGATGTGGAACTACGGGCAGCTCGAGGCCGGGATCCGACCGACGGCCCTCACCGCGCACAACGAGCAGATCATCAAAAAGCTCGTAGAAAAGCTGCAGAACCACGGGTTGATTGCAGAATACGTCACCGACGCCACGCTGAAGCACACGCCGAGGGTCGGTTGGAGCGTGATATCCCACTGCATTCGCCAGACGGCATCGTTCCTGCAATCGCTCCAGAACGAGCTCGGTGACATCAACTTGTTTCACGAGCTCCACAACGAGTGGGATGCCAACTCGGGAACGTCGTGGGCGCGCGATAACATCGGCTACGAGGAAGCCCTGGCCGAAGTCAACAGTCAATTCGTCCGTCACCGGCGGCTCAGCGGCGGCGAGCCGGAGCAATGGCCTCGCGGCATCGTCGGCGTGAGTCACGGCGGGCGAGACACTGTAGATTATCGGGTCGGCCGACCCGATGGCTCCGACTACGTCGCACTCCATCCAATCCGGCGAGGACGGTGGTGGGCGAAAACGAATCTCGAGAATCGCTATCGCGATCGCGTGCGCTATTACAACGAATCCAAAAACTACACGAGCCCAGCGGAATGGGTCGAGTTCATCGAAGGCGGAGCCTATAGTCCCACGAGCTCCACGCAAGATCTCGCGCGCTACCTCGAGTTTACCGACGGCACTCTCGCGAACGGCATCGCGGTTTGCTACCACTCTCACGTTGGTATTTGCTCGGGATTTTTCGAAGAGGAAGAGCAGCCGCTTTCTCCGCTGGAGCAGGAGCTAATTCGCCGTGCCGAGGAGCCCGTGCCGCCGGTCACATTCAAGTTCGGCCCCATCATCGAGTTGGCTTATCAGGAGATCCTCGAACGAAAAGCCGACGAGAACGGACTCCGCGCGTATAACGAGCGCATGATACAAGGGCTCGCCGAAGCCGGTCTTCGAGAAGACCTCTTGCGCAGCGCCGAGTTCAGAGACAAAAACCCGCTCTCGGCGAGAGCTCGAATGTCGACCAGAAAGAAGTAGCGGCATTACCGGAGGAGTAGACCCGTGCCCGATTTCAGTCGAGTCATCAATCTTGCTTATCAACGGATCCTCGGAAGACCCGCCGACTCCGTCGGGCTCGCTGACTACAACCAAGCGATGAACCAAGGGTTGACCGAGTCTCAGATGAGGGAGTCTCTGATTCGAAGCCAGGAATACGCGGACAAGAACCCGCAATCCTCGGCCAGGCGCGCGACTAAAAGTACGCCTAAGAGAACGACCAAGAAGTAAGTTCGCCCTCAAACGCGTTCTCCGGACGGTCGGCGTTTGTGTTTAAGGGATGCTGCCTCGTGGCACGACCCGCTCGGCCGCTGGCCCTGTGCCTTCCATAAACTCGATCTGTGACTCTAGGGCTGTGGACCGTGGCACGAGCGAACGCATGCCGGAACGCGTCCGTTGGCACCACGACGATCGCGCATTGGGATACCAGCGTGCAGTCTAGATTGTCACGAGTCGGTGCGGGCGTGGGATGGCAATCCGGTCCGAGACTGAGCGCCAGTCTTCGCTTCCGCGCCACCCGGGGCTTACAATGAAAAAGAGGTACCACGTGCGCGTTCTGGCAGTGTCTCTGGTTCTGCTCTGTCTCGTCGGTCTGGCTGGCGCGATCAACCCGTTCTACCATGACCGTCAGGCGCTGAGCGCGTTTCACGAGTTCCGCAGCAACCCGAGCCCGGAGACGGAGGCCGCCTGGATCGCAGCTCGCGACCGCCAGATGCGTCGCGAGATGACTCTGCGCGTTTTATTCCTCGGACTCGCTCTCGGTGCTGGCATCGGTGCCGTTGTCTCGTGGAAAAAGAGCGGGCAACGAAAGCCCGCCGAGGAAGCCTCCAAGAAAGACGAGCGCAAGGGACTGGGTTGTGTGTGGAAAGGCCTGATCCTTCTCGGCATCTTCGTGGCGCTCGCGATCTTCGGAGAAATCGCGCGGCTTCGCGCCCGCATGAGTGCGAGAGAAGTAAACACCGTCCACGGCGCCCGGGAGATCGCGCAGGCCGAGGCGCAGTTCTTCAAAGACCATGACCGTTATGCGAGTCCCGAAGAGCTGGTTAAGGCCGACCTGCTCGAGGCACATTGGCGGGAGTGCGCGCCTTCGTGCAGTGTGAGCGGGTATTCCTGGGAATTCCGGCTGACCGAGCAGGGCTTCGAAGCTCTAGCGGTCCCGCTTCAATACTCTCGTACGGGTGTCCGCTCCTTCTACGTTTCCGAAGCGGGTGTCATTCGGGCGGCCGACAAGGATGGCTACGAGGCGAACGCGGGCCGACAAGGATGGCTACGAGGCGAACGCGACCGACCCACCGCTTCAATAGCTCGCGACTTTAGGAGCTAGCATTCTTTGGGAGAGAGCAACCCCTACCGCGCGCCGGACGCTTCGGAGAAGGTCGCAGGGCCGCAGGTGAAGACCATCTCGGAAAATCGGTATTTGGCCAATTTCGGTTGCGGCCTGGCGGTATTGATGATCGCCGCCCCACTGACGAGCATGGCAGGCTACCGGCTACTCACGGGATCCTTCGAGGTTCTTGGTGCCTTCGTCATCGGCGTGCTCGTCATCCTGGGGACGGTGCATGGCTTTTTGTGGGCGCGGCGTCGTCGGCCGAAGCTACCGGGGCGCTAGGGGGATGAAGCGCTGCATTTGCGCGGCGAGAAGGGAGGTTCTCCGGCCCCGTTTTCGTCTCTATCCTCTGTAGGAGGTAGAATGACGATATGGCAAGAGCGGTAGAGGGTTACGCGCGGCGCCGATTTACCGTCGAGGAATACCACAGGATGGGGGAGACGGGGATTCTGTCTCCGGGCGAGCGCGTCGAGCTCGTTCGGGGCGTGGTTCGCGAGGTGAGCCCCAAGAATCGGGCGCACGTCATGGCGACGAATCGTTGTTGCGATTTGTTCCGGGAGAAGCTCGCGGGCCGAGCGCGAGTTTACAAGGAAGATCCACTTCGGGTGGCCGGCCTCGACTCGGAGCCGGAGCCGGACGTGATGGTCTGCGCTAACCTCGATCTCGACGCCTATGGAACGGAAGGAATGAAGCCACTTCTCGTGATCGAGGTGGCGGAATCGTCTCTCGAGTATGACCTCGGGCTCAAAGCAGACCTCTATGCCGAGGCGGGGATTTCAGAATACTGGGTCGTCAATCTCGTGGAACGCGTGCTCGAAGTCTTTGGGAATCCACAGGAAGGTGGCTACCGCCGGCGCTCGAAGCTTGGGCCGAGCGCCACCGTTGCGCTCGAGGCGTGGCCAGATGTCGTGATCGAGGTGGCATCACTTCTTCCGCATTGACAGGCCTTCCGACCGCTCCGCATACTGAACTCACTACCCGTCACTACCTATCCAGAGGAGCGAAACCCCATGCTCGAGGAGCAAACGAAGGCGGCGGCCATTGGGCGCCTCGAGGAGCAGCTCGGGCGCGTCATTCTCGGCAAGGCCGAAGTGATCGACAACGTCCTGGTGGCGCTTTTGAGCGGAAGCCACATGCTGATGGAAGATGTTCCGGGGGTGGGGAAGACGACGCTTGCCAAAGCACTCGCGAAGTCGATCTCGAGCACCTTCACGCGGGTTCAGTTCACGCCGGACTTGCTGCCGACGGACATTCTGGGGTCGTCGATCTACAACCCCAAGGACGGAACCTTTGCGTTCAAGAAGGGACCGATCTTCACGAACATTCTACTGGCGGACGAGATCAACCGCGCGTCGCCGCGCACGCAGTCGAGCTTGCTCGAGGCCATGAGCGAGGGGCAGGCCTCGATCGAAGGGGAGACGCGGCCCCTTCCGACGCCGTTTCTGGTCATCGCGACTCAGAACCCGATCGAGTTCCACGGTACCTACCCGCTTCCTGAAGCGCAGCTCGACCGCTTCGGCATGAAGGTTCGCCTGGGTTATCCGGCCAAGGAGGAGGAGGTCGGAATCCTCTATAGCCAGTTCCACCATCACCCGCTCGACGACGTCGAGGCGGTGGTCTCGGCGCGGGAAGTGGTGGAGCTCCAGGAGAAAGCGCACGCGACGAGGCTCGACAAGAGGATCGGGGCCTATCTGGTGGAGCTCGCGGACGCGACGCGCAAACACCCGTCGCTGAAAACGGGATGCTCGCCTCGCGGCACGCTCGCCTTGTTCCGGGCGTCTCAGGCGCGCGCCTTTCTCGAGGGCCGCGACTTCGTCATCCCCGAGGACGTGAAGGGGATCGCGGTGCCGGTGCTCGCACACCGTCTCGCGCTAGATACGAAGGCGAAGTACTCCGGGGTCCAGAAAGAAGACATCGTGCAGGAGATCCTCGAAAGCGTCGCGGTCGGAGTCTGAGGCCCGCGCGATGACTCGCTTTCCGCTTCTGAACCGCCTACTCGAGCAATATCGCGAGTGGCTGACGCCTCGGGGGCGCTACGTATTCTGGTTGGCGGCGGCGCTCGCGCTCATCGGCCTCAACACAAAGGGAAATCAAGTCTTCAAGGTCTTCGCGGTGGCGGCCTCGATGCTCGCCGTCGCGGCGCTCTTCTCCGTGCTGCGTGCCCCGCGGGTCGAGCTTCGCTGCTCGCTTCCGGTACGCGCGACGGCGGGACGAGCCTTGAGTGTTCCCGTGGTCTTGAGAACGAGGGGACGGACTCCGCTGCGCCCGCTCCTCGTGTCCTTCCCGCGCCCCCGCAAGTGGGGAAGCTCGGTGTCTTTCGAGCCCAGGCAGGTGCTCGTCCACGCGGCTCCTTCGGACGACGTGTCTCGCACGACGGTGAAGCTCGAGGTCTCGCGCCGCGGCCGCTACGAGCTTCGAGGGCCAACGCTTCGGGCCACGGATCCGCTCGGTCTCGTGGGGAGCCGCCCGACGAGGCTTTCCGATGGAGTCCTTCTCGTCTATCCACGCTTCTATGGGATGGAGTCGTTCCGTCTTCCTCTCGGCCGGCGTCACCAGCCGGGCGGCATCCCGCTCGCTTCGCAAACGGGGGACAGTCTCGAGTTTCTGGGAACGCGCGAGTACCGTGCCGGCGATCCCATCAAGCACATCCACTGGCGCTCCTGGGCGAGGCTCGGCGAGCCGGTGGTGATGGAGTTTCAGGAGGAGTACTTCTCGCGCATCGCGATCATCCTGGATACGTTCTTGCCGAAGCGAGCCAAGCCGGAGGAAGAAGAGGCTTTCGAGGCGGCGGTCTCGGTCGTGGCCTCGGTGGCGGACTACTTCAGCCGGAGCGAGTACATCGTGGACATCTTCGCGGCGGGACCGGACATCTACGAAGTGAGCGCGGGGCGAAGTCTCGCCTACCTCGAGAACATTCTCGACGTGCTCGCCTGTATCGAGTCCTGTCACGAGCCTCCGTTCGAAGTCGTCGGGCCCGCGCTCTTCGAGAAGCTCGAGCAGATTACGAGCGTGGTCGTCGTCGTGCAGGATTGGGATGACGCTCGGGAGACGTTCTTGCGCCGCGTGAAGGCCTTCGGCGTCGATCTCCGCATTCTGCTCGTGCGCGATGGACCGACGACGAAAGACTGGCAGCTCGCGGGCGACGAGCTCGGGGAGATCAGCGTCATGCGTCCCGTGGACGTCGAGCGGGCGCTCGCGAGCGAGAGTGCATGAAGCGGGTCGCCCTCGGTGTGCTCTTCGGTGCCGCTGCGGCGTCCTTCGCCGTCTTGCTTCAAACCGCTCCCGCGTGGCTCATGCTTGCCGTGGCGCTGGTGTCGCTTTTCAAACACTTCTCCCTCGAGGCGATTCACGACTCGGCACGGCGACTTCTCTACACCGGATTGGTCGCGACGGTAGGCTTCGGCTGGCTCGTCATGGTCTACCCTGTGATGAGCGATTCGGCGATGCGCCTCTGGTCACTCGCCATCGGATATACGCTCGGCGCTCTCGGCTGCCTCTTCTTGCTCTCGGATCGCTCGCCCGGCTCGACGGTGATTCCCGCGGCGGCGGGCCTCCTCGTCGTCGCGAGCTTCGATCTCGAAGCCGCTATCCATCTCTACCTGGGCGTTGCGGGCGTTGCCGGCATTTTCTACTTGGCCTCGGATCTGTGGCCCCGAAGGGAACGGCGTTTCGGAAAGCTCGCGCTCCTCGGAGGATTCTCAGTCTCAGCTCTCGGCGTCGGCGCTTTCATCATTGCCACGCTCCCATGGGCGCAGCAAAAAGTCGAAGACACGATGCTTTTGGTCTATACGCCGGCCTCGGACGGCATTCAGGCTCAATATCGCTCGCGGCTCGAAGAAGATCGTGATGCGGGTCTGGAGCCAGCGGCCCCAGCGTCTGCGAAGCCGGGTTCTCGTCCGCTTCGACGGAACCGCCTGGTCGCGAGACGCGACTGCGCTTCGCATCCGGGAGCCGAAGCCTACCCCCGTCGTCGATGAAGACTCGCGAGCTTTTCTCGCGACGCTTCCTGGCGTCGACTTCCCGGTGGAGGCCGACGATCTCGAGGACCAAAAGTGGATTCGTACGAAGATCGTCCGTGTCGACGGCGAGGGGCTCGTGACACCGGGGGGCTCGTTTCTCGTTCGCGTGCCGCTCGACTTCGTGCAGGTCGACAGCGCGAACGTCGTGTTCCCGCCGATGCGGACGCGCGTGCGGATGTACGGCGTGCTCCATGCCGTAAACCATCAGCGTGCCCAGATCGGCTCGCCCAGCGAGTCCGCGCTCGAGATGACCACGGAGCTTCCCGAGGGGCTCGACCCGCGCATCCAAGAGCTCTCGGACGAGCTCGCCGAGGGGGCTACGTCCACAGAAGAGGTCGTCGAGCGCATCGTCGAGCATCTCAGAAGCGAGTATCACTACTCGCTCGACCTTGGCGCGATCGATCTCGTGCATCCGCTGTCGGACTTCCTTTTCGAAAAGAAGGAAGGGTGGTGTGAGTTCTTCGCGAGCTCGGCCGCCGTGCTCGCCCGCGCGCAGGGCATCTCTACGCGATACGTCCGCGGCTTCAACGTGCTCGGAAGCCAAGTGAAGGGGGACCACTACGTCGTGCGTGACTGGGATCGTCACGCGTGGATCGAAGCCTATATCGAGGGAAAGGGCTGGCTCGAGTTCGACCCGACTCCCGCCGCCGAATATGAGAGCTTGCACGCGGGTCTCGACGACGGCTTTATCGCGAACGCCATCGAGTGGGCGCGCGCGCATCTAGGTAACTTGTATGGTGCACTCCGCCACTTCGACTGGAGCACTTTGGTCGAGCCGGCCTTGTGGCTCGTGGCGCTCTTCGTCATCGGACGTCTGACGTTCCCGCTCGTGCGCGGGTGGCGGCCTCGGGCCCGGCGCCTCCGCGCCTCCGACGAGGTCGAGGTGAGCACGGCGCTCGACGAGCTCGTTCAGGGGCTCGACCGGGAGCTCGAACGGCTCGGCTGTCCGCGCCCCCCGAGCCAGGCTCCTCTCGAGCATTGGACGAGCCTCCCGGAAGAGAAGCTTCCCGACGAGCTTCGCGAAGCGGGGCGCGATCTGCTGCATAGCTACTACCGGGCCCGTTTCGGGGCCCAGAAGCCCTCACCGGCGGAGATCGCCCGGCTTCGGGAGTCGGCCCGCGCCCTGCTCCGTTGACATAAAACCGTCACATTCCCACGCTAAAGTGTTCCCGTGAGCTCTCAAATCTTAGCTGCCGCCAAGCTCACCCTGACGTTTTTGGTCGTTCTGCTTGGCGCCATGACCCTAGCCGGTTTTCTGGGAGGGGCGTGGTGGCTTTTCGACGTCTTCGCTCACTTTCGGCTGCAGTACGCGACGGCGCTCCTGCTCGCGAGCCCGGCGCTTTGGCTCGCCGGTTCGGGAAGACGGGCGGCCTTCGCACTCGCCTTCGGTCTCGTGAACGTGTCGGTCGTCGCCCCGCAGCTCGTCGTTTGGCCGGCCGCGGAAGCGGCAGGCGGGGAAACGGTTCGCTTCGCCTTCGCGAACGTGCACGTCCGGAACCCGAGCTCCGAGCGACTTCTCCGCTTTCTCGACGACGTCCAGCCCGATGTGATTCTGCTGGTCGAGATCGACGGCCGGTGGGAGAAGGAGCTCGAGGTGCTCGAGGCCACCTATCCCTACCGTGTCGTAGAGGCGCGGGGCCGCGGCCACGGCATGGGGCTCTGGAGTCGCAAGCCGATCCTTTCGCACGAGATCGCGCACTTCGTCCACGAGCGACTACCCTCGATCGTCGGGCAGCTCGACGGGCTCCTCGTGATCGGAACGCATCCACTCGCTCCGGGAAGCGCGCGCCGCGACGCGCTCCGAAACGGCCAGCTCCGAGCCGTCGGTGAGCGGGTACGCAGCGAAGACGGCCCCGTTGTCGTCCTCGGCGATCTCAATACGACGCCCTGGGGCTATGGCTTTCGAGGTCTCATGGCCCAGTCGGGCTTGAAAGATTCGAGCCTTGGGCGCGGGCTTCAGTGGACGTGGCCATCGTGGTTTCCACCGCTTGCGATCCCCATCGATCACGGCCTCGTGTCGCGAGACATCGAGGTTTTGAACCGCTTCACGGGCCCGGACATCGGCTCGGACCACTTTCCGGTCGTCATGGACGTGCGCCTGCCCCGGTAGGGGAGACCGGCCACGTTATTCCTGCTACCTTCTTAGGAAGGTACAGGTATGCGTCGTATTGTCGAGCTGATTCTGCTCATCGTGTTTTCGCTGCTTCTGTCTTTGTTTCTAAGGTCGCGGCTCGGCCATATCCGCGACAATGCGAACGAGGCTCAGGCGATCGGAGACACGCGCTCGATCATCTCGGCGAACCAGACCTATGCCTCGGCCAACTGCGGTCTCTTCGCTCGAACGCTCGAATGCTTCACGTGGGACAGCGAGAGCGGTATCTGCCTTCCGGGATATCCGCTGGGCGCGCCCGAGTTCGCCGGGCCCGATCTCGCCCGTGCGACGCCCTATACGAAAGCGGGATACGAGAGGAGCTACATGACGTCGGACGTGCCCGAAAGGGTCCCGGCGGAGTGCGATCCGGGTAGTCCGCGCTTCTACTGTTATGCCAGCATTCCTATCCGAGTCGGCGTGACGGGGGATCGTTCGTTCGTCGGAACGGCACCGGGAGTAATCTACGTGGATTACGACGGGGCCGATACGAACTGCATTCCCGCGGACGAGGGAGCGCTGCTCGAGGACCCGCCCGCGTCGATCGGTCCGCCGCAGAGCGTCGTTTACCTCGGTGAGCCGGCTCCGTTCAGCTATCGAAGAAGCGCCCGGGACCTCTCCCGTCTCTTCGCGATCGCGCTCGAGTTTTTCGCTCCGGTCTTCGTCATGATGCTCGCCGCCTACTTCATTTACCTGGGCTTTCAGCGAGCTCGCTGAAAGGCACACCCATGCGTCTTTTCGCCGAGGTTGTCGTCGCCGGCGTGCTTTTGTTCGCGGTCTTCGCGACCTTTGCGGTACGGATCGATCGAGCCGGCGGTTACATCAACGAAGCGGTCGCCATCGGCGAGACGCGCATGATCATCTCGGCGAACCAGACCTACGCCTCGGCCAACTGCGGTCTTTACGCCCGAACACTCGAGTGCCTGACGTGGCAGAGTAAGAGCGGGATCTGCATTCCGGGCTACCCGTGAGAGGCACCCAACTTCGCGGGGGCCGACATCGCTCGCGCGACGCCCTATAGCAAATCTGGATACGAGAGGAATTACACGACGTCCGACATGCCCGAAGAGATCCCGGCGGAGTGCGACCCAGGCAGTCCACGATTCTATTGCTACGACAGTCGTCCCGACCATTTCGGTTTGACGGGCGAGCGTTCCTTCGTTGGCACGACGACGGGCGATATCTACGTAGATATGGACGGAGCCGAGACGAAGTGCGTTCCCACCGATGAGGGAGTGTTTTTCGAGGACGACTCGCGTGCGTCGATCGGACCGCCACCGAACGCCCGTAACATCGAGGACCCGCCGCCCTTCAGCCTTCGACGAAGCGCTCGCCGCCTTCGAGGCACGGCCATCCTGTTCGTTCCCGCGTTCCTCCTGCTCGTCATCCCCTATGTCGTGGTCCGGCGTCGGCAGTAGATGCGCTGAGCGGCGGGCTCAAGCTCACCGTTTGCCGGCATCTCCTCCGTGTTCGAGCCGATCGGGGACAACGCGCAGCGCAAGCGCTTGAACCCTCTATTAAATCCTTCTAGCTCGTTCGTCCGACTCCGTCTAGACGGAGTTGAAGCGCGGGCAGCGGTTCACGCGAACAGTCCGCTGATCGGCGGTACCGGTCCATCTTGTCTTTGCCGTAGTCCAGCTCGGCCATGTACACGTTGTGCGCGCGACACATGAGAGAGATATTGTCCGGGCTGCAGTCGCCGCCGAGGGCGTAGGGGTCGTCGTGGTGGAACTCCAGCCGCTCGCGCGCGGTACAGCGTCTGCCGTCTCGACCCACGAAAGTACATCGGTTTCCGTCGCGCTCGCTCACGAGCCGCTTCACAGCGGCTGGGAGGTAGCGCGACGATGGCGACGTGTCGGCTCGTCCGAGGCTTTTTCTGGGGGTCTTCGTATTACCGAATGTGCTCGCGCGTTCGACGCGGAAGTAGCCAACGCCGCTGTAGGCGCATCCCCTCACTCTAACGGCATCTCCCCCCATCCTCTCGTCGCCCCGATGCGTAAGTATTTTATTTGCAGTCTGTTATCGTCTCCCCCGTGGGTATTCATCCTTGCATAACCGAGCCCTGGATAACCCTACTCTTAAAGATGATGCGTACACGTCGGGGCGCGGTGCCCCTCTTGGTTCTGGCATTCGTGCTGGTGGCCGGACCCGTCTGGGCTCAGGCGTGGTGGGATATCAACTGGGCGAAGCGGGTCCGCCTGACCTTCGACAACTCCGCCCAGGCCGAGGACCTCGCGTCGTTTCCCGTCCTCGTCACGCTGACCAGCGCGCGCATCCGCTACACCGACGCCGGGCCCAACGGCGAGGACCTTCGCTTCGTCGACGCCGAATGGCACGACGATTCTGGCCCACGAGATCGAACGCTGGGATCCGGCGGGTATCTCCTACGTCTGGGTCGCGGTACCGCAGATCGATCGCAACTCGTCGAACGACTTCATCTTCCTGTACTACGGCAATCCCGGGGTTCCCGACATCCAGGATCCCGATAATACGTGGAACCCCAACTACGTTGGGGTGTGGCATCTGAACCAGGACCCATCGTCCGCGGGCGCGAGCGGCATCACCGATTCGAGCGGCGCAGGAAATCACGGAACCGACCAGGGGACGATGAGCACCGCGGGGGGTCGTGTCGCAACCGCCATAGATTTCGGTGGAACGGATGGCCAGATCGACATCGGAGACCAGGCGTCCCTGGACTTCGGCACCGGCTCCTTCACCTATTCCGTCTGGGTCTACGTGACCTCGAGCGTTGGCACTTGGGACATGCCCTGGTGGAAGGGTGGCCAGTGCTCGGGCTGCAACGGATACGACATCGAGCTTGGGACGGGGAACTGGCATGCCAGCATTTCCGACGGAGGCGCCACGTATCCAAGATTAGCCTTCGGTCCCGAAGCGAGCTTTCTGGGCCGCTGGGTCTACCTGGCCACCGTGGTCGACCGGGGAACCGACGAGTTCCGTGTTTATGCCGACGGATCGTTCGTGACTCAGATGGGTATCCCCGGATTCGGCTCCCTTTCCAACACGGATTCGGCCACCCTCGGTAATCGGGACGACGGGACCAA
Organism: Candidatus Marinacidobacterales bacterium; assembly: GCA_965247365.1. Classification (GTDB taxonomy): domain Bacteria; phylum Acidobacteriota; class Vicinamibacteria; order Marinacidobacterales; family SMYC01; genus CBDFHB01. The sequence continues at coordinate 3,229,335 of CBDFHB010000002.1, read as the reverse complement.
CCCACTCAATGGAATCCTCGACGAGGTTCGGGTCATGTCCGGGGTCCGATCGGCGGACTGGATCGCGGCACAGGATCTGTCCGTCAGGGACAACTTCATCACCTACGGTAACCCTACGGCGCAATCGATGGTTCAAACGGGCTCGTACCTCGGCGATGGGCTCGACAACCGCATCCTCACCGGAGTCGGTTTCACGCCGGACGTTGTCATCATCAAGGGCGATCAAGCCCTCGAGGCGGTGATTCGAACCTCGACCATGAGCGGAGACGCCAGCAAACCTGTTATCGTATCCTTGGGTATTGGTCCGGATATGGTCCAGTCGCTCGACACCGATGGCTTTACCGTGGGGCAGGACGCCCACGTCAATACGATCGGCGTCGCCTATCACTGGACCGCCTTCAAGACCGGGCCCGGCCAGATGACGGTGGGTACCTATCCTGGGAACAGTTCCGACAACCGCTCGATCGTCGGCGTTGGGTTCCAGCCCGATTTCGTCATCGTCGTACCAGAGACGACCCAGCCGCCCTACAAGTACGCCTCGACGCTGCCGGCCGACACGAGCAACCCTCTCGAGGGAGGCGCTGCCTCTGTGAACCACATTCAAGCTCTCGAAACGGACGGCTTCCAGATCGGGAACAACGCGACCGTGAACGGCGGTGGCAATACCTACCACTATGCCGCGTGGAAGGCGGTCACCGGCAAGATGGCGGTGAACACCTACGCGGGAACGGGTGTCGACGATCTCAACGTGCCTGGGGTCGGCTTCTTCCCCGAGTATGTCATCGTCCAGCGCGCCGCGGCCTCGGTGAGCGTCGCCAAAACGGCTGCCAGCGGCGCTTCCACGGACACGTCGCTGTTTTTCATCAACCAGGCCAACCAGAACAACAACATCCAGCTGCTCCAGCCGGACGGTTTCCAGGTCGGAAACCACACACGGGTGAACAACGGAGGGGACACCTACCACTACGCCGCCTTCGGTGGTGACGAGGTCAACTACCGGTCGATCGGAACCGACCCGAACTACACGACCGGCGACGTCACCGCAACGACCGGCTCGACCATCGTGATCGGGAACGGCACCGCCTGGCGCACCGCCAACCGCGGGCGCGGGGACCGGATCCGCATCGATGGTCTCGACTACCAGGTTCTCTCCGTCGACTCGGAAACTCGGCTCACTTTGAGAAAACCGTTCGGCGGGACGACCGGCTCGGGAAAGACGTACACCCTCGCCCGCCAGTTCGGGACGCTGCAAGCGTGGGAGAACTGCATTTCCAACTTTGTCGTTTGTACCTATTTTCCCGTCTCAAGCGCGAACTTCGTCACCGACAACCGAAGCGAAATTGGCATCGCCTACGACGACACACCCTTCACCGCAGCGCTCTTCATCGACGGGTCCACCACGGATGCAACGCATACGATTACCCTCACCGCCGATGAGGGGAATCGGCACCACGGGGTGAATGATGGCGGCGTCGTGCTCGACAACGGAGTGAACCCGGCGGCCGCGATAGGCCTACAGGATGACTTCGTCACCGTGGAGTGGCTGGAGGTCAAGAACGGTGGGGCGGGAATGGACGGCGTTCAGGTTGGAAACCAGATCATTTCCAACAAAGTCGTCCTGAGAAACCTCCTCCTTCACGACATACCGAATTTCGCCATTGTCACCATCAATTTCGACATCGTGATGGACGTCTACAACAATTTCATATACACCGCGAACCGCGGCATCCGGATCAATGGCCCACTGAACGCTGGGGCTCGCGTTCGCATCCTGAACAATACCACATACAACGCCGTGAGCAGCGGCATCGCGGTCTCGGGGACTGGCGGCAACATACTCGTTCAGAACAACGTCGTGCACACCACCACCAGCGGATTCGATTTCGTCACCGTAGCGATCGATCCGGCCAGCAGCAATAATCTCGCGAGCGACGGAACAGGCGTCGCCAACAGCCCCGCCGGGGGAGGACAGGACAACGTCCTTCTCGCCAGCCTCAACTTCGTCGATGACGTTCTGCCGGTCGCGGATCTCCACATCACAGGCGGTGCCGCCGAGGGGGCGGGGACGGACCTGAGCTCGGTGTTCACCGAAGACATCGACAGCTACGTCCGACTGACGCCCTGGGACGCGGGCGCCGACGACACGAATCCGGCGACGAACTACCGCTCCATCGGGACGGCAGGGCCCTATACCACCGGCGACGTCAATCCCACACCCGGCTCACCGGTCGTTCCGGGTTTGAATGGTGCCCTGTGGGTGACCGCGAACCGTGGCCGCGGCGACCGTATCCAGATCGACGGTACCGACTACACGATTTTCTCCGTCGACTCAGAGACCCAGCTCACGCTGACGACACCCTACAACGGAACTCCGGGCATCCAGTCGTACACCGTCTCGCGCCAGTACGCGACGATCGAAGCATGGGTGAACTGCATCGACGGCAATCCGTGTTCTTTCTTCCCGGTCGGAGGCTCCAGCCTCGTGGCCGACAACCGTCGTGAAGTCGGCGTCATGTACAAGGACTCCACGTTCCCGCTCACCGCCGATGTTGAGATCGACAACATGGTGACGGATGCCTCCCACTGGATAACGCTCACCGCGGACGGCATCAACCGGCACAATGGCGTCGCCGGCGCAGGCGTCATCGTGGATGGCCAGAACAACCCCAGTGAGCTCTTTATCGAGACCGACTATTCCACGGTGGAGTGGCTGGAGTTCATCCGTGTCCGTGGCGGCGACAACCAGGCCGCCATCCGAGTGCTTGCCGCCTCGGCCCCTGGCCCCCGAGGCGTTCTCATTCAGAACGTGCTCATCCACGACTTCTTCGACGCTGGATTCGAGACTATGGGCATCCGTCTGTCCGGCGCGGGAGGCTCGAGCGTCATGATCCGGAACAGCATGGTGTGGGATGGTGACCTGCGCGGCATCGAGGCAGACGAGCCGGAGGATGTCCTCACGGTCGAGAACTGCTCTATCGACGACATGCGCGATCCGTTCGGCCAGGGTCTCCACTCTTCTACCAGCGCCGTCACGGTACGTAACACGATCGTCACGCGCAGCGGGATCACCGACTTCTCCGGTTCCGGCTTCAGCGCAGGTTCTTCGAACAACACGTCTTCGGACGGCTCCGCACCGGGCGCCAATGCACAAATCACCGTGTTGGCCTCGGACGTGTTCGTGACTCCCGGAGTCGATCTCCATCTCAAAGGCGCGCCCAACGTCGCTCTGGACTCCGCGCTCGACCTCTCCGCGAGCTTCGTGCTCGACATCGACGGGCAGACCCGGGCCGGGCTCACGTGGGATCGTGGCGCCGATGAGCTCGGCGCTCCCACCGCAGTCGAGCTCGTGTCCTTCAGTGCGACACCTCTCGATGGCGGCGTGGAGCTCACCTGGGAGACCGCATCGGAGCTCGACAACCTCGGGTTCCATCTGTACCGGGCGACCGATGGAGGGCCGTTCGAGCGGATCACGACACGCCTCATCCCCGGGCTCGGCTCTTCCCCGGAGGGTGCGAAATACAGCTACGTCGACTCGGGGCTCGACAACGGCATCACCTATTCCTACCAGCTCGAAGATGTCGAGACTGGCGGACACACCGAGCGACACGGGCCCCTTTCCGCAACCCCTGCGAGCAACGCCACCGAGGAGGAAGCCGCTCCGCCCGGAATCACGTACGGCGACCCGTACGCGGGTGCTTTGAACGTGCGTCCCGTTGCCAATGGCCTCGAGATCGAGCTCCTCACCGAAGGCTTCTTTGCGGAGCCTTTGTCGGATGGCACCGTTCGCTTGCAGATTCCCGGACTCGATGGCACCCCGCTGCCCGTCGCACGACCCTGGATCGACACGGTCGAAGGTCGTGACGCTCAAATCGCATCAGTAAACGCCTACGGAAAGAAGCGTTTTGACACGCTCACGCCGGCCGGCGTCGACAGTGAGCTCGTCGCCACCCGACGTGGTGTCGTGCGAGTGCGGTCGAATCGACGTCGTCAGCGTATCGAGAAACCCAATGCCTCGAGCACGCCAGCGAGAATCCTGTCGACGGGCTATCAGGGAAGCACCAGGAAAGTTCAGCTGGAGCTCTCTCCGTTTCAGTGGGACCCGGCGGCGGGAGAGCTCGTTCTGACGCGTCGACTCGTCGTTCGACTCGTCTTCACCGGCGATGGAGCACACGCACCGCGTGTGCGGCGGCGCGGTAGAGAACCGGGCGTCGTGGCGCGGCTGGCAACCCGGGAGCAGGGCCTCTACGCGATCCGCCTCGTCGATCTCGTCGGGCGCCGCCGGGCGCGCAGCGGCGCGCTCCGTTTGAGCCGCCTGGGAGAGGACGTGCCGTTTCACGTCGAGGACGGGCGACTCTTTTTCGTGAGCGAAGGAGCTGGCGCCAATCCCTACGGCAACGAGGCGGTCTACGAGCTGCAATACGGTGAAGGCGTCCGGATGGAGGCTCGCTCCGCTCCCGCTGGCGGTAGCCACCACTGGAGCCGGATCGAGCTGGAGGAGAACCGCTACTACCAGGCCGGTCTTCTCCACGCGCCGGATCGGTGGCTTTGGGAGCTTCTCCTCGCTCCCGATCGGAAGAGCTTTGCCTTCGACGTCGCACAGCCGGCAACTGAGGCCGGGCCGCCGAGACTCACCGTCTTCTTGCAGAGCACGAGCGATCTCGGGGGCTCTCCCGATCACCACGTGCGGGTCTACGTCAATGGAAGCTACCTCGCGGAAACCTACTGGGACGGAAAACAGGCGCACCGGCTGGATGTCGATCTGCTCGCAGGTCTTCTGGTCGGGGGGGAGAACGTTCTCGAAGTCGAGAACGTCGCCGACACCGGTCAGGCGTATTCCATGGTGATGCTCGACCGTTTCCGCATCGACTATCCGAAGCTCTGGAATCCTGCCCGGAAGTACGTCATCGACGTCACCGATGCGGAGCCCGTGTGGCTTCGAGCGGGCGTCGATCCCCAACGCCATCTGCTTGCTGTCGCCGAGGAAGAGCTAAAGAAGCCGGAGGTGCGCACGGCACCGGGAAGGCTGCGCGTACCCGAAACGGGCGCTGACTACCTGGCGATCGGACCACGAATACTGCTCGAAGCGGCACGTCCCCTCCTCGAGCTCCGGCGAGCCCAGGGATTGAGCGTCCGAGCGATCGCGGTCGACGACATCTACGACGCCTTCGGCTTCGGTGAAACCCGACCGGAGGCCATCCGCGACTTCATCGGCCACGTGTATCACGAGTGGCCGGCGCCAAAACTTAGCTACGTGCTCTTGCTCGGTGACGCCACCTACGACTACAAGGACTACCTGGGCACGGGTGTCGCGAACCAGGTGCCGCCCTTCATGGTGAAGACGTCGTATCTGTGGACGGCCTCCGATCCGACCTACGCGGCGGTGAACGGGCACGACGGACTGCCCGATGTCGCCATCGGACGGCTACCGGCGGCGAGCGTTACAGAGATGCGCGGCCTGGTGGACAAGATCCTCGCCTACGAGTCGGGCGATCCGAGCGACGAAGAGCTGGTGGCACTCGTGACCGACAACCCCGACGCAGCCGGCAATTTCGTCGCCGATGCCAACGAGCTGATCGCGGGCGTTCTTTCCGGCCGCGACGTCGAGGCGCTCCATTTGAGCGAGCTCGGGCCGCAAGCGTTGCGGGAAGCCATCATCGATCGTTTCGACGAGGGTGCTTCACTAGTCAGCTACCTCGGCCACGGCGGCATTCACTTGTGGGCCGCCGAGAACGTCTTCGACACGGCGAGTGTCTCGAGCCTGTCGCCTCAGGGGCAGCAGCCGATTCTGATTACGATGAACTGCTTGAACGGCTACTTCCACTTCCCCTACTTCAACGCGCTGGCGGAGGAGCTGCTCAAGGCAGAGAACAAGGGTGTCGTGGCCGCGTTCTCGCCGACCGGTCTGAGCCTGAACGACCCCGCTCGAAAGTTTCATGAGCTGCTTCTGGACGCCCTGCTGCGACAGGGACACGTGCGGCTGGGCGACGCCGTCCTGTCCGCTCAATCGGCCTACGCCGCCTCGGGCCACTTTCCCGAGCTGCTGAGCATCTATCACCTCCTCGGCGACCCAGCGCTCACGCTCCGCTGAGCCGACCCGCGCGACTTGCCGAATGGAAGGATTTCGGTGATCCCTCCTCACCCGCGGTACGTCCCTGATGGTATACTGCGCGCTCGCGAGAGGGGTGATATCCCTCCTTTTCCGTCCTCGAGGACACCAAGGAGTAAGCGATGGCCACCGCAAAAAGCCCAGTCGACAATGGTGTGAACGTTGAAGCGCTGCTCGGCGCGCGCGAAGCGCTGACCGCGACGCCGGAGGGTGCGAAGTTTAAATGGCGCGCGACGTGTAAGTGGGTGCACGGCACCTACAGCAAAACCACCATCGAAAAGTACTTCGGGCTCGGCGAGGAGCAGAAGCACAAGAGGGAGTTCTCCCTCGACGCCGACCATCCCGAGGTCTTCGCGTCCGAAGACAGGGGCGCTACGCCGGTCGAGATCGTGCTGGCGGGCCTTGCCAGCTGTCTGACTGCCGGCGTCGCGGCCGTCGCCCAGAATCGTGAGATCCAGTTGCGTTCGGTCTCGGCGACACTCGAGGCCGGGATGGACATTCAGGGTATCCTCGGCATCGACAGCGACGTCCGCAACGGATTCGATGGAATCAAGGTTAGCTACAAGATCGATGCCGACGCGACGCCCGACGAGATCAAGGCCGTCGTTGCCCAGTCCCAAAAGCGCTCGGCCGTCTATGACATCGTGACGAACCCGACGAACGTCACCGTCGAGGTCAGCTGACCCGGCGCATCGGGATTCGAGAAACTGGGTCCCGTGCGCACCGCGACTGTCGTTATAGGGGCCGGGCACGCCGGTTTGGCCATGAGTCGGTGCCTTGCCGAGTGCTCGATCGATCACGTGGTCCTCGAGCGGGGCGAAGTGGCCAACTCGTGGAAGACCGAGCGATGGGATTCGCTGCGTCTGCTCACGCCCAATTGGCAGAGCCGGTTACCCGGCTACGGTTACGAGGGCGACGATCCTGACGGCTACCGCACGATGCCCGAGACCATCGGGTTCATCGAGCGCTATGCCGACGTGATTTCGGCCCCGGTACAGACCAACACCAGGGTGAGCGCGGTGCGCCGAAGCGGTGACGGGCACGAGGTCGTGACCGACCATGGCGACTGGCAATGCCAGGCCGTCGTGCTCGCGACCGGAGCGTGCAACATCGCTCAGATTCCCGCTGTCGCCCAAGCGGTGCCTGAGGCGATCAACACGCTTACAGCCGTTCAGTACCGCAACGCGGGTCAGCTCGAGGAAGGTGGCGTGCTCGTCGTTGGCGCCTCGGCCACCGGTACACAAATCGCCGACGAGATTCACCGCTCGGGCCGTCCCGTAACCCTCGCGGTGGGCGAGCACGTCCGTGCGCCCCGCCTCTATCGGGGCTTGGACATCGAGTGGTGGATGGATGCCGCCGGGGTACTGAACGACCGCTACGACGAGGTCGACGACATCGTCCGAGCTCGGAACGTGCCCTCGCTGCAACTCGCGGGCTCCCCCGAGCGCCGGACGTTGGATCTCAACGCGCTCACCGATATCGGCGTGAAGCTCATCGGTCGTCTTGCAGGTATCAGTATCAGCGACGGCAAGGCGCAGTTCTCGGGATCGCTCTTGAACCAGTGCGCTCTCGCCGACCTCAAGATGACGCGACTGCTCGACCGGATCGACGAATGGGCGACGGAAAACGGATTCGACGACAAAGTCGATCCCCCACACCGCTTCGAGCCCACCGAGGTTGAAGCATCCCCGCCGCTCGGGATGAACCTCAAAAGCGGCGAGATCCAAACCATCATCTGGGCAACGGGATTTCGTCCCGACTACTCGTGGCTCGAGGTTCCTGTCCTCGACCGCAAGGGCCGTATCCGGCACGACGGCGGTGTCGTCGAGTCCCCCGGGATGTACTTGATGGGCATTCCGTTTCTCAGGCGCCGCAAGTCGAGTCTCATCGACGGGGCCGGCGACGATGCCCGCGACTTGAGCGCCCACCTCGCGTCCTATCTCGACAGTCGGGAGTAGGAGCGAGTTTCCTACATCAGGGGGCTGCCCGGTCCCGGGGTCAGCGGCTTCGACGTCGACCCCAAAGCGTCAGCAGGCCGAGTGAAAGCAGCGCAAGCGACCCGGGTTCGGGCGCCGGGATGGCGGCTTCGGAGATCGTCGTGGACACGACGTGATTGACGTTGCCCGGCAAGACCGGGCTGTTAAAACCGCTGATTGGAGTACCTAGGCCCTCGACTGCCGAGAAGAGGGTCCGTCCATTGGGCTGCAAACCGACCGGGGATCTCGGCGTAAGAGCCGGTCGAGGTGTCGAAGTTGGTCGGCGTGGCGGGCAGCGATCCGGGCCCGCTGAAGAACGACCCGCCAAACGTAAACGAGCTCGCGGGCGTCCTGTAGGCGCCGAAAAAGAGGTCGAAGTTGAACTCGTCGAGCACCTGGTTGACGGTGGCCACGAGGCTCCCGCTTCCGTCCGCGGGGTTGGCAAGGGGGCCCTGTTCGTTGTCAGTGCCTACCAGGATGCCACCTCCGGCGCCTTCGAGAACATTGGCCATGTTGATGGTGAAGTTTCCCTCGTCGGTATTCATGTTGCCTCGAGGCGTGCTGCTGACGCCGCGCCAGGACAAGCCGTCGAGAATCCACTCGTCCCTGCTGTTGGCTGCCGACCAGCTACTGAGGGCGCTCAAGTCGTTGGCGCTCAAGTTCTGGGGGGTCGCGGAGCCGACGATGTTGACAACCCAGACCTGGTCGAAGCTCGCGTTCAGAGATCCCGCGATGACGTCGGTGGCTCCGTTGTTCTGTGTCGCCGTGCCACCGCTCACGAAGGTCGTGAGGGCTCGTTCCATGACGCTGTGGCCGGCCCCGGTCAACAGGCTGACATACTCGTCGCGAAGCGCCAGGCTCACCGCTCCGTCGTCGCCGCCGATCTCCGCGCCCTCCCATACGAAGAAGATATTGGAGGCGAGCGCGTTGCTCGACATGGTGCTCGAGAGCAGGAGCAGGCTGGTCGCGAGCAGGAATGCCAGTCTATTGGAAAGGCGGGTCGTTCTCGTGTGCATACAAGTCATCCTCGGGTTGAGCGCATTCGGGACCGATTCCAGCGGGATGCGCGATTTAGCTGCACATCACATGCAAGTTTCGCGCCTTCACCGACAGCTCATGAATTCAAAGAGTTGCGGCGTACTGCTTCGAGCCCGTCGCGAACAGTTGCAAGGTTTTCCGACGGGGATGGTCCCCAGCTTCGAGGGAAAAGGGCTGTCAAGCAATTGAAAACACGGGATTTGAACGGCGAGCCCCGAGCTCGCATTTCAACGTAAGGAATTCCGGCATCGTCGTGCAGTGAGGTTGGGTCCCTAGTCTAGGGGCGCTCGGTCGGGGCGTGGGCGCCGGGTCCCGGGAGAGGCGTCTTGTTGCGCCCGCCCTGCTCTTCTCGCAACAGTGTCGGGATGTCGCGGTACGCGTAGATTACGGGTGCTTTGTTCTGCATGAGCCCGCCGGTATCCGTGGTGGGGCCGTAGGTGCTGTGCAGTTCGCGCCCGAGCATCCTGACGAGCGCCGTTTGTTGTCCGCGATGATGGGAGGTGTGCGCGATACGTCGCGTCAGGATCCAGGCCCGGGAGCGGCGCACCTCGAAGAAGTCGGTGACTTCTTCCCACCACGACTCTGGCTTCTCCCGAAGGGCGTCCATCCGCTTGGCCGCGTTCTCGGCGTAGGCTTTCATGAACGCAATGCGCGTCTCGTTCGGAGGCACCGGATCATCGGTAACCTTTATGCCGAGCATGGTCTGAAACCACAAGTTCTCGCTAACGGACTGATGTACGAGCTGCTCGAGGACACTTCGTCCCCTCTTGTCGGAAGCGTGCGGGCGTACCGGTAGGTCCTCGTCGTCGAACGTGGCCCAGACGCTCAGAACTTTTTCGATCTCGGTCTCATAAGTATCGATCAAAAACTGATATCGCATCGCACCCTCCTTGGGCCCGATTCTGCGGTCATTTCGTGAGTTTGAAGATGATGTTCATCAGCTCGTCGTACACCTCCTGCTCACGGCCCTGCTTGAATGCTTCGGTGGCACAGGTCTCGAGATAGTTCCGTGTCATCAGCTTGCCGACGCCGCGCAGGGCTTGCTGGGCCGCGGCCACCTGGGTGAGGATGTCCACGCAGGGGCGATTGGTATCCAGCATGCGCTCCAGGCCGTCGACCTGACCACGCAAACGCTTGAGCCGCCGACGAATCTCGTCTTTTCGTTCGTCGGCAACGTAGGCTTCGTTCAGGACGCGTAACGCTACGGGTTTCGTCATGAGCTTGCCTCCTATACCCACCCAGGGTATACTGCTGGCCGAGCGACGTCAAATCGAATGAGGCACCGATGAGCGATACGAAGATATATACCTGCCCGATGCATCCGGAGGTCGTCCGGGACGAGCCTGGGAGCTGTCCCATCTGCGGTATGGCGCTCGAGCCGCGTACCGTGACCCTAGAGGAAGACGACAATCCCGAGCTGCGCGACATGACGCGTCGGTTCTGGGTGAGCGCAGCCCTCTCGCTTCCGCTCCTCCTCGTATCGATGGGCGAGATGCTCCCCGGCGTTTCGATCGGGGCCTTCGCCTCACCGCGGGTGCTCGTTTGGTTCCAGTTCGCTCTCGCAACACCCGTGGTGGTCTGGGCGGGCTGGCCTCTGTTCCAGAAAGGCTGGGCTTCGCTCGTTCATCGAAACCTCAACATGTTCACCCTCATCGCGCTCGGCACGGGCGCGGCCTTTGGCTATAGCCTCGTCGCCACCTTGGCACCGGGTCTGTTTCCGGATCGGTTTCGCGGCCACGGCGGCGTCGTCGGAGTCTACTTCGAGGCGGCCGCGGTGATCGTGACGCTCGTGCTCCTCGGGCAAGTTCTCGAGCTTCGCGCTCGTGACCGCACGTCGGGCGCGCTCAAAGCACTGCTGGGCCTGGCGCCCAAGACGGCGAGAGTCGTTCGTGGAGACGGTAGCGAGGAAGACATCTCTCTAGAGAACGTCGAAGCGGGAATGCACCTCCGCGTCCGACCGGGCGAGAAGGTGCCGGTGGACGGCGTCCTCGTCGGAGGCGCGAGCTCCGTCGACGAGTCCATGGTGACGGGCGAGCCGATTCCCGTGACCAAAGGGGAGGGGGATCCGGTTACCGGTGGGACAATCAACGGCACGGGCGGCTTTGTCATGCGGGCGGAGCGGGTCGGCGCCGACACGCTCCTGTCCCAGATCGTCCGCATGGTGAGCGAAGCGCAGAGAAGCCGCGCGCCAATCCAGAGGCTCGCGGATGTCGTCGCGTCGTGGTTCGTCCCGATCGTTATCGTCATCGCTCTCGCGACGTTCGGGGTGTGGCTCGCGATCGGACCTGAGCCGAAGTTCACTTACGCGCTCGTCAACGCGGTGGCGGTGCTCATGATCGCGTGCCCCTGCGCGCTCGGTCTCGCGACCCCTATGTCCATCATGGTCGGAACGGGCCGCGGCGCCTCCGCGGGCGTGCTGATCAAAAACGCCGAGGCCCTGGAGGTTCTCGAGAAGGTCGATACCGTCGTCATCGACAAGACTGGAACGCTCACCGAAGGCAAGCCGGAGCTCACGGCTGTCGTGGCCGAGGGAGTCGAGGAGGCGGAGCTGCTGCGTCTGGCCGCGAGCCTCGAGGGCGGAAGCGAGCACCCTCTCGCAACCGCTATCGTCGAAGGAGCGCGGGAGCGTGGCGCCGCCGCGGTCGCGGCCATCGATTTCTCCTCGATGACGGGAAAAGGCGTTCTGGGTAGCGTCGATGGGAAATCGGTCGCGATCGGCAACGACGCGCTGCTCGAGGAGCTCGGCCTCGATGCCGGCGACCTCGCCGAGCGGGCGCGTGCTCTTCGGGACGAGGCGAAGACGGTGATGTTCGTCGCCGTGGATGGGCGCGTCGTCGGGCTGCTCGGCGTATCCGACCCCATCAAACCCTCGACGCCGGAAGCCATCCGCGTGTTGCGCGATGCGGGTATTCGCGTCGTGATGCTGACGGGAGACAGCGAGGCCACCGCCGCCGCCGTGGCCAGAAAGCTCGGCCTCGACGAGGTCATCGCGAACGTGCTTCCAGAAGACAAGGGCCGCGTCGTGGAACGCCTGCAGAGCGAGGGGCGCACCGTGGCGATGGCCGGAGACGGCGTGAACGACGCTCCCGCCCTGGCGAAAGCCCACGTGGGCATCGCGATGGGCACGGGAACGGACGTCGCCATGGAGAGCGCGGGCGTCACACTGGTGAAGGGAGACCTACTGGGTATCGCCAGGGCGCGCCAGCTCAGCCGGGCGACGATGAAGAACATTCGGCAGAACTTGTTCTTCGCCTTCGCCTACAACTCACTGGGCGTTCCCATCGCGGCCGGCGTGCTCTACCCGTTTTTCGGGGTGCTCCTCAGCCCGATGATCGCCGCCGCGGCGATGAGCTTCAGCTCCGTATCCGTGATCGGCAACGCTCTTCGCCTGCGCCACGTCGAGCTGACTCAGTCCGGGACGCGCCGGTAACGGCGCGCTTTCAGCTCGTAGCGGGGGAGGCTCCGCGCGAGGGCTTTCTGGATGGTGACGCGGAGACTGAACCGCGACTGAAAAGCGGCGGCGATCTCGCGCTCGACCTCCTCGAAAGCGGTGTCGTCGAGCGTCTCGATCTTGAGGAGTAAGTCGTCCATCCCGGAACGCTTCCGAATCTCGACCTCGTACTCCACGATGAGGGGGATGGCCCGCACCAGGTCGTCGATCGCGGCCGGATAGAGGTTCACGCCGCGTAGGATCAGCATGTCGTCGGTGCGGCCGAGGACACCCCCGCGGATGCGCGCGAGAGCCCGGCCGCACGCGCAGCGCTCGCTCACTCTCTCGACCAGATCTCCCGTGCGGTAGCGCAGAACAGGCATGCCGTGGCGTCCCAAGTTCGTGATCACGAGCTCGCCCCGCTCGCCGTCCGGCATGGGTGCCTCTCCGCCGGGCTCGAGGACTTCGAAGATGAACTCCAGCTCGTTCAGATGCATGTCTTCGTCCCGTTCGAGGCAGTCGTAGCCCCACGCGCCTACTTCGGTCGCACCTGCATGGTCGAAGCATCGCGCGCCCCAGGCTTCCTCGATCCGTTTCTTGACGTTGGGCACGCTCGCTCCGGGCTCGCCGGCGTGGATAGTCGTTCGGACGCTCGAGGAAGGGAGGTCGATCCCGCTGTCTTTCGCAACCTCGGCGAGATGCAAGGCATAGGTCGGTGTTGAGAGCACGACGGTGCAACGATGGTCCACGATGGATTGCAGGCGCTCTACGGAGCTCTGTCCGCCGCCGGACAAGCAGAGGGCTCCTATCCTCGCCGCGCCCTCCATCGCCGACCAGTGACTCACATAGGGGCCAAAGGAGAGCGCGAGAAAAACCACGTCGTCTTCGGAGACTCCGGCGCCCCGATAGACGTATTCCCAGCAGCGAAGAAAGGTTTCCCAATCTTCTTCGGTATCGAGCCAGAGCAGAGGCTGACCGCTCGTCCCCGACGTCCGGTGGAGCCTGCGGTAGCGAGCGGTAGGGTAGGTCGGCAGTCGGCCGAAGGGTGGGTGTTCTTTTTGCTCGCTCACGAGCTCCGACTTCCTCGTGAACGGCAGGCTCTCGAGGTCGGACAAACTCTTTACGTCCGCGGGATTCGTCCCCGAAGCCTCGAGCTTCTGGCGGTAGAAGGGGTTCTCGTGAAGCACCCGCATGAGCTGCAGGAGCTTGTCTTCCTGGATTTTTCTAACCTTGCCTAGGTCGAGGGTCTCCAGCGCGTGATCGTAGAAACTCATGAAAGTGTCGATGACTCCCGCAAAATCAATGGGAATCCATCGTACACCCCTCGGGATCGTCGCCGCCAGAGGTCTCCTGGGGTCAGTCTTTAACTCTTGAACTTGGGTAGAATGGTAACGGTCAAGTCAAGTGCTAAGGACTGACTCCATTACGGGAGGCCTGGATGACATTGGCGGCTCTACTTTGGGTGATGGCAACGCTCGCATACGAGGCTCCCGAGGGATGGATTCCGGAGGAAACGAGCTCGGGGATGAGAATGGCGCAGTGGGAGCTTCCGGGGGACGGCGAGCCGGCGGAAGTCGTGCTCTTTTTCTTCGGCGAGGGCGGCGGCGGCGGCGTGGAGGAGAACCTGAAGCGCTGGTACGGCCAGTTCACGCAGCCCGACGGCTCTTCGACCGACGAGAAAGCCGAGGTGACGAGGCGTGAAGTCAACGGGCTCGCCCTTACAATCGCCGACATCCGAGGTACCTTCGCCGCTCCCGTGAGGCCCGGCGCTCACGAGCGCAACGACAATCCCGACTATCAGATGATCTCGGCGGTCGTTGAAGGAGCGGGAGGTCCCTGGTTCATTCGGGTGTTGGGACCCGAGGCCACGGTCTCCAAGTGGAAAGCGAGCATCGAAGAGTTCTTGTCCTCACTGAGAGTTCACTGACTCGTCGTTCTTTACGAGCTTGCGCTCGAGCTCACCTTCTCGCTCGACGAACAGAAGCAGGTCTCCGTCCTCGAGGTCGAGATGGCAGAGAGCCTCGGCCACGGAAGTCTCGAAAAGAGGCAATTCTCGGTCACGGGTGGGATCGCTAGACATGGACGGCTCCTTCGCGACAGGCGTGAAGATGGACTGAGTGGATTTCTTCTAGTCTAGCAGGTGAATTCCATTTGTCGAGACCTGCGCGCGGGAGCTGGCCGTCGCCCTGCGAAAACTCGCCGGACTGAGACTCTACCCTGGGTAGGTAATCCTCCAGATCTTATCGCCACCGTCGTCGCTCACGAGAAGCGATCCATCGGGCAGTTGCAGCAAGCCGACGGGACGGCCCCAAACCTCGCGCTTCTTCGGGTCGAGCATGAAGCCGCTGAGGAAGTCTTCCGGACCCGCGGTCGGCTCGCCGTCCGCGAAGGGAATGAACGTCACCGAGTAACCGATGCGCTCGGAGCGATTCCACGAGCCGTGGAAGGCCAGGAACATGCCGCCGCGGTACTTCGCTGGAAACTGATCGCCCGTATAGAAGAGGATGTCGAGCACTGCAACGTGGGAGTCGAGCAGCACGTCCGGATAGAGCGTGCTCTCGACCTCGGCCTTATCGAGATTCTCGTGTCTCGGCTCGGGGTGGGGTCCGATATAGGCAATCGGCCAGCCATAAAACCCACCCTCCTGGATTTTCGTCACGTAGTCCGGGACGAGGTCGTCGCCGAGCCCGTCTCGCTCCTGAACCGCCACCCACAGGTCTTCGGTCCCCGGATAATAACGGAGCCCGATGGTGTTTCGAAGGCCCGATGCGACGATTTCGTGGCCGCTGCCGTCGGGATTGTAGCGATGGAGCGCCGCGCGCATCGGGTCCTCGCCGAGATCGATATTGGATCTGGAGCCGACCGTCAGGTAGAACTTCGACCCGTCTCGATTGAACAGAACACTTCGCGTCCAATGACCCTGACCGAAGTCCTGAAGGCGAACGAGCTCGTCGCCTGGCGTTTCCGCGCGCATCGTGTCGGCATCGTAGCGATAGCGTTTGAGCGACGTGGCCTCACCCACGTACAACCAACCGTCGTTTAGCGCTAGCCCGTAAGGGAGCTCGAGACTTCCAATCAGCTCGGTCCGCGATCCATCCTTCAGCACGTAGACGATCCCGTTTCCCTTGTCGCGCGAGCCACTGTCCGTGAGCAGGATTTCCTGACTCGGTCCGAGAATCATGAAACGGGGCCGGCCGAAGCCGGAGAGGTACTCTTCGACGACGAAGCCATCCGGGAGCTTCAGCTCCGCATGGTCCGGCCTCGAGATCACCTCGGGTCCGTTTCGGGCCGACTCGTTGTGAAAGGGCGCAGGCAGCTCCTTCCAATTTAAGGGGCGCTCGTTCGTTTGCGCCCAGGCGACGCTGCCGATCGCCAAGACCATCGTTGCCAACAAAGCCTTCACTTGGATTCGCATGGCGGCATTATCCTCCAAACCTGCCCCAGGCGTCACGTCGCTTCCAATGGAACGCGATGATCTGGATGGCGGCGGCTCCCGGTGAACGAGATGACTTTGTAGCGTGCGGGGGACAGGTGGCTTACCAAGCGGCGGTTTTTTCTGGTACGCCCCTTGCAGTATAATGTGTTTGAAGGGTGCATGAGCGAGAAGGAGGCTCATCATGCATCGGGGAGCTCTATCCAGTCTTTTCCTTGCCGCGGCTCTCGTCGCGGTCACGCTGATCCCGGACACCGCTGAGGCTGCGCACCGTCGTCATCGCCACTACCGGGGGCGCTACTACGGTCATCCCAGTTTTCGTTTCGGATACAGTCCTGGGTTCTATCCATCGTTCGGCTTTGGCTACCACTACTTCCCGTTGTCGGTCGGCTTTGCCTTTGGCGGCGGGTCGAAAGACGATCGCCCTGCGGTGCGCTTTCAAGTGCAACCCAAGCACGCTGAGGTCTATGTCGACGGTTACTACGCGGGCGTCGTGGACGACCTCGATGGGTCCAAGCGCCTGCGTCTCGACCCCGGTCCCCACGAGGTGACGATCTTCCTGGATGGGCATCGCGCCTTTAGACAGCTCGTCAATCCGGGCCCCGGAAACACCGTGAGGATCCGTCACGACTTAGAGCCGCTTCTGCCGGGTGAGCCCCAGGGAGTACGCCCTGCTCCCGGTTCGCCTTCCGCCGCGGTTGCGCCGAGGGTTCCTCCCCGCGCGCCAGCGTCGATTGCGGCCCCGAGCACATCAGCTCCCGCCACAACGTCGGCGCAGTTCGGGAGCCTCGTGCTTAGGGCGCAGCCGAGCGATGTCGACGTCGTCGTAGACGGCGAGCTTTGGAGCTTTCCGAGGGGTGCGGAGTCCCTGACTCTGCATCTTCCAGCGGGACGCTACCGTGTAGAGATCGAGAAAGAAGGCTACGACAGCTTTCGGACGCAGGTCGATCTCGCGCCGGGCGAGCGCACGGACCTCAACGTGCAACTCGGGCTCGTCTCGCCCTAGATACGGGGGCGAGCTGTCCTAGGAAACGGACGATCCGAGTCTCAAAACGGCCCGAATTCAAGGGTTTCAAGTGGTATGTCGATTGCACTGATTGAGGGGTGTTGAGGTTGTGGTTGCCGCCGTCGCCGATCGTCTGCCCGCGGTGCGAGCGACGGGGCACAAGTGCACCCTTCACCTCGGCGCGCCGTGGCCGCGGGCAGGCGGCCAGGCTTGGGGTCAGTCCTGAACAACTTGACTCAGGTGTTACGAAAAGTAACGGAGAAGTCAATTTGTTAAGGACTGACCCCAAGGTATTGGCGGGCTAGCTTCGTGAACGAGTCGACTTGAGTTTTTTCCCAGGCTTCCGATCGAGACATGGCTTCGGCCATCAGCGCGGCGACCTTGGGGGCGGCTTCGACGGCGGCGCTCGCGTCTAGCAGGAGGGCACGCGTGCGTCGCGACAGGAAGTCTTCTACGGTACGGGCCATTTCGTGGCGGACGGCCCAGACGACCTCGCCGGCTCGAATGCCCAGCGCCGGATGCAGCGGCTCGTCGAAGCGCGGGTCGTCTCGCAGGAGATCTTTCACCAAAGGCGCGTCGGCCCCGTAGGCAGCAAGCTCGCCGAACCGCTCCGCCTCCTGATGGTAGCCGTGGAGGCGGAGGTTCTTCGTGACGGAAGGCCTTTCGGGCAGCGCTCCGAGAAGGGCCGCTTGATCGATGGTGTCTTCCGCCATCTTCCGGTAGGTGGTCCACTTGCCACCCGCGATGGTGAGAAGTCCCGAGCGGGAGATATGGATCGTATGGTCGCGCGAGATAGCGGCCGTATCGTCCTCGGGGCTAGCACTCACGAGAGGGCGGATGCCCGCGAAGACGCTCAGGATATCGTCTCGCGAGGGGTCCTTCGTGAGGTAGCGCGCGGTATGCTCGACGAGAAAATCGATCTCTTCGGGAAGGGGCGCGGGATCGTAGGTGGCTTTCTCGATCGGAGTGTCGGTCGTACCGACGACGACTCGGTCGAGCCACGGGATGGCGAAGAGCACGCGACCGTCGTCGGTGTGCGGCACCATGATGGCGCTGTCACCGGGAAGAAAGGATCGGTCGAGAACGATGTGAACGCCCTGACTCGGACGGATCATTGGCCGCGCTTCGGCGTCGTCGAGCGCGCGGAGGGCGTCCGAGAAAGGTCCGGTCGCGTTGACGACGACGCGGCCTTCGAGCGCGATCTCCTTTCCGGTCTCCTCGTCGACCGCGCGCAGGCCGCGCACGAGGTCGTTCGTCTTCGTCAGCTCCGTCACGCGAACGTAATTGAGAACGGTCGCTGAGAGGGCCGCGGCCGTTTGGGCCATGTCGATCGCGAGCCGTGCGTCGTCAAACTGGCCGTCATAGTAGATGACGCCGCCCCGCAGTCCTTTCGTTTCGAGGGTAGGGAGGCGCTCGAGGGTCTCGTCTTTCGACAAATTGCGCGAAGTGCCGAAACCGAGTTTTCCCGCGAGCGCGTCGTAGAGTCTCAGGCCGATGCCGTAGAAGGGCGCTTCCCACCAGTCGTAGTTGGGCACGACGAAGGGGAGGTCGTGAACCAGATGGGGCGCGTTTTGCCTGAGACGGCCGCGCTCTTTGAGCGCTTCGAGCACGAGGGAGATATTGCCCTGCTGCAGGTAGCGCACGCCGCCGTGCGCGAGCTTCGTGCTCCGGCTGGAGGTCCCGCGCGCGAAGTCACCCGCTTCGAGAAGCGCGGTGCGGTACCCACGCGACGCGGCCTCGATGGCGCAACCGAGCCCGGTCGCGCCTCCTCCTATAATAATGATGTCCCAACTCTCGGCCGTGGCCTCGAGCCGCTCGAGCATATCGTCGCGATCCACGCTGTCCCCGTTCGAGAAAGTCCAGTGTCCCGTCTCGGAAGCGATGTTAGCATCGAGAACGACTCTATGCCCGCTCGGGAGTACCGGTTCGGTTTTCGACTCTCTATAATCTTTCTGTTAGGAGCCAGGGATGAGTACAGGCATGAAATTGGGGTGCGGTGTTCTCGCTGCTTTGTTGTTGGTTGTCGGTGGCATCGTGCTTTGGGGCGTCGGCGTGCACAATGCTCTCGTCGCGCTCGACGAAGGCGTGAAGGCCGGATGGGCGCAGGTCGAGAACGCCTATCAGAGGCGCTCGGATTTGATCCCGAACCTCGTCAAGACGGTTGAAGGAGCCGCCGACTTCGAGCGTGAGACGCTCACCGCGGTCATCGAAGCACGATCGCGGGCGACCTCCGTTCAGATAACTGCGGAACAGCTTTCGGACCCGGCGGCGCTCGCCCGCTTCCAGCAGGCGCAGGACGTTCTGAGCGGAGCTCTCAGCCGGCTCCTCGCCGTGATCGAGCGCTATCCGGACATCAAGGCGAATCAGAACTTCCTTCAGCTCCAGGATGAGCTCGCGGGAACGGAGAACCGGATCTCGGTCGAACGTCGTCGTTTCAACCAGGCGGCACAAGCCTACAACACGCGAGCTCGTCGGATACCGGACAAGTTCGTCGCGAGCTTCTCAGGTTTCGAGGAGGCGGCCTACTTCGAGGCCGAGGAGGGCGCCGAGCAGGCCCCAGAGGTCGAGTTCGACTTCAAGAACGACGGGCGCTAGGGTTCGGGCGTGTCCTTGAAGCTCATCGCCCTCGGGCTCGCGCTCCTCTTGCAGGAGCCAGCTTTGCCGGCTCTGACGGGGCGCGTCGTCGACACTGCGGGCATTCTGTCGGCTGGCGAGGAAGCAGGGCTCACCGCCAGGCTCGCGCAGATCGAGCGCGAGACGTCGGTCCAAATCGTCATCGCAACGGTGCCGACACTGGACGACGTTCCTATCGAGGACTACTCGATTCGCCTGGCCGAGGCGTGGCAAATAGGGCAAGCCGATAAAGATAACGGCGTCGTCGTGCTCGTCGTGGCGAACGACCGAAAGATGCGCATCGAGGTCGGCTACGGTCTCGAGGCGGTCATCCCAGATGGTCTCGCCGGCCGCATCGCCCGAGAGCGCATGACGCCGCCCGCGTTTCGGCAGAACGACTACCACGGGGGGCTCCTCGCCGCGGTAGAGGGGCTCGAGCTCGCCGCGCGCCGGGAGTATCCCGAGGCGCCCGCCGAAACGACAGGCGCCAGACGCGGTCTCGACGTCGGAGTCTTGTTCTTCGCGTATTTCGTTCTGGGATTCTTCAGTGACCTCATTGGGGTCTGGCTCGCTGTCATCGGCGGCGCCATTCTGCTTCCGCTTCTCGGAGGAGCCATCGCGGCGTCGCTCGGCTGGTGGGCGGCGCCGGTGGGCGGGGTGCTGGGTCTTCTGGCGGTCGGTCTCCTGCGCGGCGCGGACAGCGTTGGGGGCTGGACGTACTCCGGCGTCGGCGGAGGAGGCTTCACCGGCGGTGGTGGCGGATTCAGCGGCGGCGGTGGAAGCTTCGGTGGCGGCGGCGCGAGCGGGAGCTGGTGACGATGCGAGTACCGTTGAGATTGCGAAGGGACGTGACTCGGGAAACCCTGGACAGGATCGCGGCGAGTGTGGATCGCGCGGAGTCTCAGACCTCCGGCGAGATCGTGGTCCACATCGTGCGCTTTCTCCTGCCTCTCGAGAAACCGCGCGACCGGGCCGTCCGAACCTTCCGTCGGTTGGGGGTGCACAAGACGAAACGGCGCAACGGCGTCTTGCTCTTCGTCGCCATGAAGAAGCGGCGGTTCGAGATCGTCGCCGACGAGGGGATCGACCAAACGGTGGACGCCAGGGTGTGGGCAGAGCTCGCGAGGCGGATCGAGCAGCGCATCGAGCACGACGGCTTCGAGAAGGGGATCTCTGAGGGCGTCGAGCTCATCGGCGCGCTCTTGACGCAGCGCTTCCCTCGCGAAACGGACGGCGTCAACGAGCTTCCGGATCGGCCGACCCTGTCCCCGGATCTGGAGTAGGCGCTATCGCTCCCGCAGCCGGTGGCTGTGGCTGGCATCCAAGTCGAGCTCGTACACCTTCTTCAAACCCGCGATCCGCTCCAGATTGTCGGCCGTGAACGCACACTTACCCTCGAAGGCGTGGAGCACGATGCCCTCGAGCAGGTCGCCCAGGCTCATATCGTGATACTCCGCGAGCCCCTTGAGGACCTTGAGGATGCGCTTCTCCACGCGGACGCCCGTCTGGACGCGCTCGACGACGACCTCTTGTGAGGATTCCGTGGTCAAACCTACCTCCTGGACTGAGTACAGCTCTACAGTACTACAAGTGTACCAACGGGGGGGGGGGGGCGGCAAAGGCACGCCACGTGTCGGAGGGCTCTCAAGAACCTGTAAGCTCCTTGGGGGAAGGAGCTTGGGAATCCCGTCAGCGGAGCTTCGGAAGCTCGCGTGTGAAGGGCTCGAGACTCTCGTCGTACGGGACGCCGTCGGCCTGGGCCTCGTGGTACAGGCCTTCGGAGACGTCCAGCGGCTCGGAGTCTGGCTCCCTTCGCTTGTCGTCCGTCATTGTTGTCTACTTCGCTTCCTTCGGAGCGGATTGAGTAAAAGACCTTACTACAAAACGCTCTCTGCTACAAATTACAATGCAAATCACGTTCCAGGTTTTGAGTTTTCGTATAGCTGCGCCCAGAGCGGCGTTTCGAGATCGAGTCAGGGGAACTCCACCTTCTGGAGGGAAAAAACTACACGAATGTGAAACAACTATGCAGTTTTTTTGTACCTACTACTTCGTTGGCTTCAACCATACGAAGACTCCGAGCGGGTAGCCTCGACAATCTGTGGGCGTGCCCCACGAAGGGCAAGCCCCACAAATCGGCGGAAACTCTCTTCTAAGTCGTTGCGACGCCGGAGCCTCGGTCGGCGCCCGCCCCTTCATCCCCTACGGGTTTTTCACACGCGTCGAAGATCACGGTTTCTGCGTGGAAAAACTGTTTGAATTAGCGTGCTTCGTGATAGCTTCCCCGGCTGGCGCACGGTTTTTTGGGAGGTTGAGGATGAAGTCCGGCTTCCGTCCCCTTGTCTCTTTCTGTCTTTTCGTGCTTCTCGCGGGTACCGCCTCGGCGGAGAGCCACGCGGTGCACGCCGTCGATGTCTCGCACTGGTCGGGCAACATCACGGCGGAGGACGTTGCCTGCTGGCAGCGCGCCGGCATCGAGCACGTCGTACCCGGCACCCAAGTTCCCGATATCACCCGAGGCCAGCTCCAGACCGCCGTCGCGGGCGGGCTCACGGTGGATGCCTACGTCGTACTCTACTGGGATCAGAACATCCGGACCCAGCTCGAGACGGCACTCGCGACGGTGGCCGGGCTTCCCATCGGCCGCCTGTGGCTCGACATCGAAGTCTACCCGGCGGGACGGAGCGTTGCTCAGCTCGAGGCCCTGATCCAACAAGGTTTCGACGCCTGCGGCAACGTGGAATGCGGCATCTATACCGGCAAGTGGTGGTGGGACGCCTACATGCGCGGGTCGACGCGCTTTTCGCACGTGCCGCTCTGGTACGCCTACTACGACGAGGTCGCGAGTCTCGACACCTGGTCCTATCAGGCGTTCGGCGGCTGGCTTTTCGCGACCGGCAAGCAATATAGCTACGGCTACTCCTGCGGCGTCAACGTCGACTACAACGTCATGCTCGTCGATGAGCCCGTGACGGGCGAACCTCCATCGACACCGACGGGATTGTTGCCGCCCACGGGCTCTGTTATCACGACGGGCTCGGTCACGATGTCGGTCGACCCCGGCGCTACGGCGACGCGCTACGAGTTCCGGATCGAATATTGGGATGGCGCCAGCTGGCAGACCTACTACACCTATCAGCCGACCCGAAGCTCTCAGACGTTCTGGCCCGCCTTCATCGATACGCGCTATCGCTTCCAGGTGCGCGCGGGCAATGCCTATGGCTTGAGCGCGTGGTCCGAGTGGTCGAGCTTCGACTTCGGCGATGTCGGCATCGTTCCCGACGCGCCCGTGCCGCTGAGCCCTGGAGACGGCGCCGTCATCCTGTCGGGCTCGGTGACGCTCGACGTCTCTGCGGAGGAGTCGGCAGAGCGATACGAGTTCGATATCTGGTATTGGGACGGCGCTGCCTGGCGCTACTACTACACCTATGCCACCACAGCGAGCCAACAACGGTTCTGGCCGGTCTTTTCGAATACGGCTTATCAATGGCGGGCGCGCGTCGAGAACGCCTTCGGGACGTCTGATTGGAGCGTGTGGTCGGGGTTCGACTTCGGGCTCGTGCCGCATCTTCCCGCCACTCCTAATCCCTTGGCACCCGTGGACGGCGCCACTTTCGGATCGGGCTCGGTGAAACTCCAAGTCGAAGCGGTCCCGACCGCAACGGCCTACGAGTTCCAGATCGAATACTGGGACGGTCTCGCCTGGCGGACCTACTATACCTATGGGCAGTCGACGGCCGCGCAAACCTTTTGGCCGTACTACGCGGACATCTCCTACCGCTGGCGCGCCCGGGCACAAAACGATTTCGGATGGAGCGAATGGTCCTCCTGGTCGCACTTCGACTTCGGCAACCTGTCCCGCCCGCCCTCGGCGCCGACGCCCGTCGCACCCGTTGACGGGGCTTCGGTGACGACGAGCTCCGTGACATTGAGCGTCGATCCGATCCAGGGAGCAAGCCAATACGAGTTCGAGATCTCGTATGCCGTCTCGGGGGAGTGGCGCTACTACTACACCTATGGGACGAGCGCCGGCTCTCAGAGATTCTGGCCCGTCTATGACGATACCTACTATCTGTGGCGCGCCCGTGCGGAGAACAGCGACGGCTGGAGCGAGTGGTCCGTTGATAGCACCTTCGCCTTCGGAAACGTCGGCGTGCCCCTGGTGGAAGGAGAGTGGGCCTATCCGGTCGGTTCTGCCGACGACGGAGCGGGTTGGTACGTGAGTCTCGGTCTGGGCGAGAGCTGGTACTCCGGCCTATTGGGGCGTTGGTTTCGTGGACACCTGGGAGAAGACTGGTTCCACTCGTCGGGATCGTCGCTAGGCCAGCCCGTCTATGCGGCCGCCGCAGGCGACGTCGTCACGGTGTTGCAAAACTGTGGCAACTACGTCGACGTCGTCATCCTACGACACGACCTCGTGGAGGACGGCGAGTCGGTCTATTCGTTCTACGGCCACCTCGAGGCGAACGGTTATGTTTCCATAGGAGACCGCGTCGAGCGCCGCCAGCAAATCGGTGTCCTCGGCGATCCGGTGGACTTCAGCCCGCACCTTCATTTCGAGGTCAAGAACGAGACGGCACTGCTGAACGCGCCGTTCTCCGGTTGCTCCGATATCCCGAGCGGCGTCTACATCAGCGCGGGCTACTCGGGAGTCTCGAACGACTACGACGGCGGCGCGTATTACGATCCGACCGACAGCGTCGTCGGCAATCGCTACTATCCGGGCGGCCGCTTCGTAGACGAGCACCGCTGAGAGACAGGGGCTCTCAGCTACCGATGCTGATGAGCTCCTTGAATACACCGAGGACGGCAAGCACGTGATGGAGTGGGGCGCGACCGGGGGCGGCCCTGGCGAGTTCGATTTGTTCTTCATCCACTTGGCTACGCGACGCGTCTACATTGCCGGCATCACGCCGCATCCGAACGAACAGGAGTACGTCGTCCACCATCACCACGAGAGGAATCATCAAGGCAAAGAGAATCTACTGCTGTTCCCAGCCAGCGAGCAGTTACATCAGTCCGAGGGCAGGGTGTGCTCCCGTGAACGGCTTGGTGGTCAGTGAGGCCAGGAAAATCAACGTTCAGACTCAACGCGAGACGGGACTCGACGGCGGTTTAGATTTCGAGGTCGTTGGTCATCGGCCGCGCGCGGGTCAGACCAGTGCTGTTGAGTCGGGGAAGCAGAATAGTTTTCTCGCAGTGCCTGCCGCAGGAGCGGCAGCAGAGATGGGTCGAGCTCCGGCGTTACGAAAGGCTCGAAAGCGCGTTCCGTTCCCTCGACAACCCACGGGTGCACGTGACCGGGAAACCGATCCACCAGCTCGATGAGCCGCTGAATACGTTCCTCTTCGCCCCCAAAGGTCTCCGCCAGAAGAGCAGCTGCCAAACCCCAGCCGTATCCCACCGCCAGTTGACGACGCGTCTCCGGGGGGGCGATCTCGAGCAAACGGGCGAGCCGGTGAGGATCGTGACCGAACTTCTGCCCCAGGATCCACCCCGCGCCGTCGTAGGCGGGTGAGGAGGGCGGGCTCGCTCGGACCCACGTATCGAGGCCTCCCCAGCACCCCAACCCTATGA
Organism: Candidatus Marinacidobacterales bacterium; assembly: GCA_965247365.1. Classification (GTDB taxonomy): domain Bacteria; phylum Acidobacteriota; class Vicinamibacteria; order Marinacidobacterales; family SMYC01; genus CBDFHB01. Next base: position 3,204,156 of record CBDFHB010000002.1, on the reverse strand, counting down.
GGGCTACGGCCACCGCTCGTCTCGCTCCCTTTCCGCATACGCTCCCGTACACTGCCATTGAGACCAGAAGCGGAATGATGTACGTCAGATGTCGGTACGCAACCTCGCTGGATTTGTCTGTGTAGGATTCAAAGAACGGGCTCGCCGCATACATGACGACAAAGGACAAGATGACAAGGGCTCCAAGTAGACTCGTGTGGCGCCGGGTTCGATCCATCATGGCGAACACCACGCCCACGTAACACAGGGTCGCCCAAATCCAGCGAGCGCCCAGAGCCGGCAGCAGACTCGCACCCGGCAATGTCAGACGGAGCGTCTCGAAAAGGCGGTGCACGAGGTCTGAAGCCGAAGGCGATTGAAAGGATACGCCGCGTATGGCGAGCCAATGATTGGAGTCGAGAGCGAATCCGTGATCCGCAAAGAGACGCAGGGCGAGATGCGGCATGAGCGTCAACGCCGTCGAGCCAGCGAAGGCCGTCCAGGGGTAGATCCAGCTCGCACGAGGATATCTGACGACTAGACTAGCAAAACGAGGGACGCGGGAACGAGCACCAAGGAATCATAGGACCAAGAGATGGAAAGGCCGGTGATCACGCCGAGCCAGACAGCGGGTGGCTTTTCTTCCATGGATCGGGTGGCCACGTAGAGCAGGACAAACGGCCAGAATGACGACAGGGGGTGCAGGCCGAAATTGACGGTGGCCCAAAGCAGCAGGCCGGGAACGGCTGCCACCGTCCACAGGGCGAAGTAGATGGCGGTGGTTCTACCAAACGCTTTCAGGCGATGGTGACTTGAACCGCACGCGAGATCGTATCGACCAGGAGAGCTACCATGGATAAGGGGGGCAGAGATTGGGCTATCGGCCGGAGCACCAGGGCCGCACATGAGAACAGGGCACTTGCTCCTTCGTGGGGCCAATGAACGAGCTGGTAGTACCGGATTGGATAGGCCGCGGCTTCGTCGATAACGAGGCCCCAGGCGAGCGCATCGGGAGCTTCCAGCCAGCCTTGAAGTCTCAATCCATGAGACAAGCGCACCAGCGTTCCGAGCACGACGAGAACAAACAGAATCAGTGGCGTCGTCGGGTGCGCTCTCGTACGGCGGCTGAGATCGTTCTGAACGTTGTCCACGGTTACCGGGGCTCGACTGGGGGCCTAGGCCTTTCCGATTACCCCGCAGCCGCGCGAGCACGCCGGCGACGTGCCTCCCGCGTCTCCCAAGAGGTTAGAGGAAATTTCATAGCCCATCGAGAAGCGTGTTCCTCCAATTTCCTGGGCTTGCATGCGGCTCCGCTGAGGGCATCAGGTCGAAGGGACCTTTGAAACCAGCTCAGACTGGCTCTTGGTGGAGAGGTCGGTGTATGAACGGACAGAAATCGGACCGCAGTTGACGGGGAGAGAACGGGCGTCGGGGAACGGTTGCACGGGCTAAGGAGGAGCGCGCGAGTCCGTGGTTCGGGTCTTCAAATGCTACAAGATCTTTCGAATGGTGACGCGGACGGTTCCCCCACAATCGCATTGCAACGGAAGCGGGCGTCGCTGCTATGACTATGGCTGTAGAAGCCGTGGTCCGTTCTGGTGTCAAACGCGGTCCAGGATGAGGAAGCGCTTGCCGAGCAAAAAGCCGTCGACTGGGTCGGTGAGACTACTAACCCCAATGGGTAAGCCGCCGCCGGAGGCGGTGGCTTACCCATTGGAGTTACCCTGCATGCTAGACCGTGGACGTAGGGCACGCAATTCCGAAGGATTTGCTGGCACGCGACTTGCTCTAGATCGAAGTCGACGAGCGAGCGTTCTACGTCGAAGCGGTCCGAGAGATCGAGTTCAAAACGACAAACCCAGGGCGTTCAAAGCCTCCCCCGCGCCGATGATCCACGAACCCGGAGGATTGTTGGGCGATTTGCATCGCGTGCAAGGTCAAGGTTGCTACCTACCGCGACGCTGGGAGCGTGAAGGGAGGTGAGACGGACGTGCGCTTTCCCGAGGGGTGTTTTCCTCCGCGACTGCCGTTCGTGGAAAGCCGAGCCCCGACTTGACGCGACTCTCGCTCCACCCCTAGTCGTTTTTTCCAGCATTGCAATACCCGCCGTGTGTCCGCAATCCGATTTTTTCGCGAAAACCTGACTTCCAGGAAACCCCCTCAGAGATGGGGTGATTTCCACGCATTCAAGATAACCGCCTGCTCTAACATCGCAAATCTAAGCCTAACCATTCCAACAGATTAGGTTGCCCAGCGAGGTCCACTCTATTGGCATGCGGATTGCTCTTCATTGCCAGGACCTCCCGCGACACATCCGCATTCATGGCTTGCTGCACGCAAGGACTGATTTGAAATATCCCCACGGTGCGTCTCGCCTGTTTGTTGCAACGTGAGCGGGGAGCACGGAGGTTTGTGGAATGAAGCGGTCGGTCTTTTTTTGGCTGACTCTTGTCGGCCTTTTGTCACCGTTTTTCCTCCGCCCCGCGTCCGCTGAGTTTCAGTTCAAGAAAGGCAGCTTTCTCAAAACCGCGAACCCCGGCGTACCAGTGAGCCAATCCATAATCGGGGTCGGGTTTCAGCCAAAGGCGGTCGTCTTCTTCTGGACCCGGCAGGATACGGAAGTGATCCCTCCCATTGGGGATCCCATGGTGGTGGGGTACGGCCTCGCCAGCGGTCCCGCCAATGAAAGAGCCGTGGTCATCGCTTGTGATGACTTCGTCGGCACTTCCAACTGCGGAACCGACTCTTCCGACGTGCACAGCATCCTCATGACGTCCGATGGAACCCCCTCCCGTTCCGCTGAAGCGGAGCTGACGTCATTCGACCCGAGCGGATTCACCCTCAACTGGACACTCAACGAGGCCCGAGCGGACATCATTCATTACATCGCCTTCGGAGGCTCGGACATAACGAACGCCCTCGTCAGCGAGTTCGTATGGGACGCCGCCGCCAGCCAGTCCGTGACCCCAGGCTTCCAGCCCGATTTTGTGACGCTCCTGAGCGCCGGCCAGACGGCGGCAGGGGCCTCGACCCACGGTAGCGTTTACCTCGGTTTCGCCTCCTCTCCCACGGAGGAAGCCTTCGTGGGAACCCGAAGCGAGGACGGTGAGGGCTGTTTCGGACAGCCGGCTGACTCCTACGTCTGGCAGATGACGGACCATGTGATGGCACTCATGCGCAATAACGGCGCGGCGGATAATACCGCCGAGCTCGCATCGTTTGACCCGACCGGGTTCACGCTCAACAAAGACTTGAACACCACGTCGGGCATCAAGGTCTACTACCTCGCTCTTCAAGGTGGAAGCTACAAAGTTGGGATTTTTGACAAGTTCAACAACATGCCAACGCAACAAAGCGTGAGTGGAGTGGGATTTCAGCCTCAGGCCGTGTTGCTGGCTTCCGCGAATAAGATCCCACCCACCGGCAGCCCCGGCAGTCAGGGCCGGATATCCTTCGGGGCCTCCGACGGAACGACGGAAGGGGGGATCGTTCACCACGATGTAGATGCCCCTGGCTTTTGCGGTACTACCAAAGCCGGGATCTACACCAAGACAGACAAGGTCGCGGTCGGGATCAACATGGATCAACGGAGTAACCCCCCCTTGGACATCACCCATGAGGGGGATCTGCTCGGCTTTACTGCGGATGGATTTGTCCTCGACTGGACAACGGACATCATTGATGACCACGAGATCATTTATGTGGCCTTCGGTCCGACGGCCCATACCAACTACCGCTCGATCGGGGAAGCGGCTGACTACTCTCTGGGTACGGTAACGGCCACGCTCGGCTCGGCGGTGGTGACGGGATCGGGAGCGCAACTCTGGCAGGGCGCCAACCGCGGCCGGGGGGATCGCATCAACATTGGTGGCACCGATTACACCGTTCTCTCCGTGGATTCAGAAACAGGGCTTACTTTGACCTCCGCGTTCACCGGGACGACCGGCTCCGGCAAGCTCTACACCATCTCGCGGCAGTTTACGGGACCGACAGCACTTCAGGACTGGGAGAATTGCATCTCCTTCGGCGGAGTCTGCACGTACTTTCCCGCCTCGGTCTCCAGCGCAAATCTTGTCGCCGATAATCGAAGTGAGGTCGGAATTGCCTACAACGACTCTCCAGTTCCCGCTGACCCCGACTTCACCGCCGGTGTCGTCATAGATGGTTCCACAACCGATGCGGCACACGGAATCACCTTAACCGCCGACGCGGGGAACCGCTCCTATGGGGTCCCTGGGCAGGGCGTCGTGATCGATCAAGGTGTTACGCCTACTGACATCATTGCCGTCCAAGACGATTTCGTAACCGTGGAATTTCTCGAGCTCATGAGGGGCGGAGGCGGCGCCGACGGGATCGTTGTTAAAAATCTGGGCGCATCCAATCGTGTCGTTCTCCGGAACCTACTGATCAGAAATGTTGCTTCGAGCGGCGTGGCTTTGCTCGACTCTAGTGTCATTCTCGACGCCTACAACAACATCATCGTCGAGTCCGGAAATCGTGGCATTGTCATCGGATTCGGCCCCTCGGCGGCGTCCATCCGCATCTTCAATAACACCTTCTACCTGAACGACTGGGGCATCCAGGCTGTTTTTGCCGGACCCTATTCGAATGTGACGCTCCAAAACAACATTGCCCATAGCAACACTAGCGGCGATTTCGAAGTCGACACGCCGAATGCGGCAAGCGACCACAACCTGGCGAGCGACCTCACCGGTACCTCCCATAGCCCCGGAGGAAACGGAATAGACTCGGTCCCGCTCCCCAACATGAACTTCGTCGACGACGCGCCACCGGGCCTCGACCTTCACATCACCGCCGGGAGCGCCGCCGAGGATTGCGGAGGTCCCCTTTTCCAACCCTGTGCGTTGAGCGGCAGCTTCGGCTTCGATGTGGATGGAGGCGCGCGAGTAACACCCTGGGACCTCGGCGCTGATGACATCGTAGCGACCACCGCGGTGGAGCTTGTGTTGTTCGAGACGCGAGCGCTCGACGGCGCGGTGGAGCTCACGTGGGAGACATGCTCTGAGCTGAACAACCTGGGCTTCCACCTGCATCGGTCGAGCTCGGAGGGGGGGCATACGAGCGCATTACGGCCCAGGCTATTCCAGGGCTGGGTTCGTCCCCAGTAGGAGCGAAGTACGGCTACCGCGACACCGGCCTGACCAACGGCGTCACCTACTACTACAAGCTGCAAGACATCGAGACGACGGGGAAGACGGAGTTTCACGGTCCGGTTTCGGCAACGCCGGAGGTGGGCGCTTCTTCGGATTCCTCCGTAGAAGAAAGCTCCCCTGGCAGCACTTCGCTCATCACGTATGGCGATCCCTCGGCGAGCTCCGTCAAAGTTCTGAGACGCGGCCGCGGTCAAGTGGTTTTGGAGCTCACCGCGGGAGGCTTCTACGCCGAGCCCCAGGAAGACGGGACAGTGCGGATTACGATCCCGGATTTTGCGGAGCTCGGGGAATCGGGCTCGCCCTCGATGCCGGTCAAGAGAACGTGGGTGGAGGTGCTGGCGGGCCGCAAGGTGAAGCTCGTTTCTGTGACGGCGCGAGAGGTTGAGGCCTTCAGCAGCTTGCGTCCGTCCGATGCGGAGACGCCGGAGATCGTGGCCACGCGAGACGGCACGTGCGCGTGGCTCGCCGCCGAAGCCGGAGGACAGCAACACGAAGAGCGCGCGCGGCATTCCAACAGGGAGGGCTCTACCCGTCCGCGGCCGCGCGTGTGGTGAGCGTGGGCTTCCAGGGGGAAGTGAAGAAGGCTCTGGTGGAGCTCGCGCCCCTGCGCTGGGACGCATCGACGGAACAGCTTTTGCTCGCGCGGCGTTTGGTGGTTCGGTTGTCGTTCCGCGAGCGCGAGCCGGCGGAGGATGTTTCGGCAGACGGCCGCCGGGGCCGTCGCTATCGCGGACGACGGAGCCACGATGAGCGAGGTGTGGTGGCGCGTCTTGTGACCACGGAGAGAGGCCTTTACGCCGTCGGTTATGAGGAAGTGCTTGGCCGAGGCCGTCGCCGCACTGTTACGGCGAGCCAACTCCGTCTGAGCCGTCAAGGCAAGGCGGTAGCGTTTCACTTGGAGCCCGACTCGAACCGATTTGGGTCCGGGTCGATTCTGTACTTCGTGAGTGAGGGCGCCGCGGCGAATCCGTACGGTTCCGAGGCGGTGTACGAGCTCGAGGTGGGACGTCGAGGAGAAGCGATGGCAAGCCTCTCGGCCGCGGCTTCGGGCGAGCCTCAACGATGGTATTGGCATCGGGAAGAGTGGGAACAGGACCGCTATTATCAGGCCGCGCTCGTCGAAGCGCCGGATCTTTGGCTGTGGGATTTCGTGTTCGCTCCGCAGAAGAAGAGCTATCCCATCGAAGTCAGTGCGCCGGCACCGAGCGGTGGTGTTTCGCAACTGAGTGTGTGGCTGCAGGGCGCGAGCGATTTTCAAGCCGATCCAGATCACCACGTGCGGGTGTACGTGAATGGAAGCCTGGTGGAAGAGCTGAGCTGGGACGGCAAGCAAGCAAGGCATCTCGAAATGGAGCTGGGTGCGGGTCTTCTTCGAGAAGGAAACAACGTCCTGGAGCTCGAGAACGTGGGAGATACCGGAGCCTCGTATTCCATGGTGATGCTCGACCGCTACGCGGTGGAGTATCCGCGAGTCGCGCTCACGGACGATGGGCGCCTCGAAGGTCGCTGGAGTGAATCCGGGGTGGCGGAGCTCTCGGGGCTCGGACCGGGAACGCACGTTTTGGATACGAGCGGAGCGCAGCCGGACTGGCTGACCAACACCGAAGTCGGAGCCGATGGGTTATTGCGGTTTCGCGCCGAATCGGGCCGGAGCTATCTCGCGGTGAGTCCCGAATCGGTCCATCACCCGGCGGTGACGGCGCCCAGGGCGAGCCGTCTGAAGAACACGCGCAATCGCGCCGACTACCTGGTGATCGCTCCGGAGGCTTTTTTGGAAGCGGCGATACCCTTGCTGGAGCTAAGAAAGAGCGAGGGGCTGAGGGTCCAAGCGGTGTCGATCGAAGAGGTCTATTCCGAGTTCGGCTTCGGTGAGACGACTCCTGAGGCGGTGAAGGATTTTCTGAGCTACGCGTACCACAACTGGAGGCCACCGTCGCCGCGCTACGTGGTGCTCGTGGGTGATGCGACGTATGACTTCAAGGATCATTTGCAAACGGGAGTGACGAACCACGTGCCGGCTCGTATGGTGAAGACGTCTTATCTGTGGACGGCGTCGGACCCGAGCTATGCCGCGGTGAACGGTGACGACATCTTGCCCGACCTCGCCATTGGACGCCTGCCGGCGGCGACGGTTGAACAAGTCCAGGCGATGGTCCACAAAATCGTGGCCTATGAAACGGGACACACAGGACTTGATCGAGCGGCGGTGGTGCTCGTGGCGGACAACGCAGACCGCGCCGGCAACTTTGAGGCGGATGCCGACCGACTGGCGGCCGGCGTCCTCGCTTCGAAAAACCCCGACAAGATCTACCTGAGCCAGCTTGGCACCGCTGCCACTCGAGACGCGATTCTGCAGAGCTTCGACGAAGGAGCCTCGCTCGTGAGCTACATGGGCCACGGCGGCATTCATCTTTGGGCGGACGAGAACCTCTTCAACGCCGGCGACGTCGCCTCACTCGGTCTCCAGGCACAGCAGCCGCTCCTGCTCACGATGAACTGTCTGAACGGGTATTTCCACTTTCCGTACTTCAACTCGCTCGCCGAGGAGCTCGTCCAAGCCAAGGACAAGGGCGCGATCGCGGCCTTCTCCCCGAGCGGGCTCAGTCTCAACAGACCGGCCAACCTCTACCACCAGGCCTTGCTCCAAGAGCTCTTCCATGGAGGCCATCGGCGGCTAGGCGATGCGCTCCTCGACGCCCAGAAAGCCTATGCTGAAACCGGCGCCTTTCCCGAGCTCTTCACCATCTATCACCTCCTCGGTGACCCAGCTCTTACCATTCGATAAACCTACGAAGCCAACGCGACCCAGTTATACAGATCGAGCTTCGCTTACGTCGATGAGCACCGAGCCGAGCTCCTCACATCGGTGCATCTGCCTTCGAGGAGCGCTTTCGCCGAAACCACATCAACGGCTTGCGAAGGGCAGCCGAAAAGCTCGGCTTTACACTCACTCCCGAAGCTGCTGCAATGTAGTTTCCGGTCAGATTTCTGCTAAACTTGTTCGAATTTTACTTTGTACAGGAGTTTATTTTACGGGCGGAAGCGCCGGTGGAACCACTCGACCACAACGAACATTGACGGTTCGAGGCGGCAAGGATTAGTCTTGCAGCGTCATGAGGACGGGCGGGAAATCCAAAAAGGAGAACGTAGCCGGCGCATGAGCGGACTCCCGTTGCTCGTTGTGTCCCTACTGACCGGATTCAAGGAGTCGTCGCAACACGTCCTTGTTGGAGAGAAAGTAGCATGTCGTTGAAGGTTTCAGCTGGAGTTCTCCAACTGAGCGTCTTCCGGGGTCGGCCGTTGAGCGTGGTCGCCACGGCAGCGAGAGCCTTGGCGCTGTGCCTGCTCAGGTCGGTTCCTTTCGGGAAGTACTGGCGTAGCAGACCGTTGGTGTTCTCGTTCGTGCCTCGTTGCCACGGACTTTGGGGATCGCAGAAAAACACCTGTAGTCCGGTGGCGATGCGGAGCTGGGCATGTTGGGCCATCTCCGCGCCTTGGTCCCAGGTTAGCGATCGGCGTAACTGATCAGGCAGCGCCGTGATCGTCGCAGCAATCGCATCTCGGACGGCCTCAGCTCCGTGCCCGGCAAGCGCTGGGCCGTTCTTGACCGTGGGTCCTCCGTGGTCAGCCATGCGGGGCAAATGAAGAAGAATTGTGAATCGCGAAGTGCGTTCAACCAGCGTGCCGATCGCGGAGCTACCAAGGCCGATGATTAGATCGCCTTCCCAATGTCCAGGGACCGCCCGGTCGTCGGCCTCGGACGGCCGTTCGCTGATCATGATCTCGGGAGTGACGAAGTTCTTGCCTTGTCTACGGCGGCGGGCCCTCGGTACGCGCAGCGCCCGTCCGGTGCGCAAACACGCGGTTAGCTCGCGGCGCAACGCTCCGCGTCCCTGGATGTACAACGCTTGGTAGATGGCCTCGTGCGAGATTCTCATCGACTCGTCATCGGGATACTCTACTCTGAGCCGGTGCGCGATCTGTTGTGGGCTCCACGAGGTAGACCAGCGTCGGTCCTGACGACGACCATGACGTCGTCCGCGCCAGGAACGCGCTTTCGGGCCGGGCACAGACCTCCCGTTTTCGCTTCTGACCGCGCCCGCAAGCCGCTCCTGCACGTATTTCCGCAGCCGAGCATTCGCGGCCAACTTGGCTTTCTTCGGCCGTTGGGCACGCCGCTCGCTGTGCCACTGCGCGGTGGTCGCGCGATACTCGAGACCGCCACACCGGGTTGCGGCGTTGCGGCGCAACTCCCGCGAGACTGTCGACGGCGCTCTGTGAAGCCGACTCGCAATCTCCCGCACGCCGGCGCCTTGAGCCTTCAGAATCGCGATCTCTTCCCGCTCTGCGAAGGATAGGTAGCGGGGCGACCGCGGCGCCAAACTGATTGGTGGCATGCCACCGCCGTATCGGAACCAACGGACTCCAACGGGTGGTGACACGCCACAAGACACGGCGGCTGCCTCGCTCGAAAGTCCCTCCGCGATCGTCTTCCAGAACCGCTGCTGCTCTTCACGTCGCGCCACCCACGGCCGGCCAGGCGAACGCATCGCTGGCCGACCTGCTTGTTCTGATTTTCTCCGCTTCCGCTTCTGCATCGCAAGACCTCATCATCGACGTGTTGCGACGACCAGTTGAATCCACCCTCTCTGCTCCGACCGCTGTGGTTAACACCGAGGTGCCGGTGTACATGGCCGCGGAGCTAGCGCCGGAAACGCTTCAGCAAGCCCTCGGCGAGGTCGACCGTATCTTCGAACCGGGAGGCGTACGTTGGCGTTGGATCGTCGACCCCGAAAACCAGTCGGCGCTTCCGTTCGTGACCGTCGTCGTGCAGCCGAGGCCGGCCCGCCCCATCGTCCGGGGGTGCAGCCGCAACCTTCATGACCATCGCCTCGGGCGCGCCGAGCTGACTTCTCGACGCGTCACACTGTGGACCGAGCAGGTCGCGCGAGCCATCGATGGGGACTGGGACCGAACCGAGGTACCCAAGGTCAACAAAAAAATGTTCGCTCGTGCGCTCGGACGCGTCCTCGCCCACGAGCTCGGTCATCTCCTTCTGCGTTTGTACGACCACGAGGAGCGGGGTCTGATGCGGTCGAGCTTCTCGCACCGTTCCTTGACGTCGAACACCACCCGAGCGTTTCGACTCTCCCGCCGTGAGTTGGAGACGATCTACGCCGCGGTGGACCGGCATCTAAAACGGGCTGGCTCGACACTTCCGTGAGGGCCTTTCGGAGGAGTTCACGCGCGCCGAATGCTCTGGTCGGCGTCAAGGGAATCACGCGATCGGGGCCATCGCGTGAGCGGCAGGCCTGTTTGCGGGACGGACATCGCATCCAGTGCGGCGACCCTCACGCAGCGAGGCGACTGTAGTAGCGAGCGGCGCGTTTTGAGCGCCGAAACGAGGGAGCAAAGGAACGAGGAACTCATGCGCGAATGCTGACGCGGAGTTCTGTGAAAGATCAAGAGCGACGTGCCCGGACGAATAAATAGAAGGCACAGTGGCCTGCTGGCGATCGATTCGGGTGTCATGTCCATCATCGATTACGCGCACGGGCAGATCAACGCGGAGAACGCGTTGGCTGCTCGCCAGGGCGCCAAAGACTCGGGCGTCGGCGGATGGTTTGCATTTCAGCTGGGTGTCTCCTCATCGTACAAACCCGGGGACGCGGTGCTTATCGCCTTGGCCACTTCCCAACGGATCGCCAAGACCACACAACTTTGCATCGCGGGAGGATGTCGACAGGGTCTGGATCGGCGGTGAGGCTCGAAAGCGCCACGGCAAGATGATTGGTGTTGATTGGGCAATCCTGAAGTCGCAAGTTGAGGCGGCGCAGGCGCGTTTCGGACGAGAAGCCGCCGGCATTATCTTCACCTGATTCCACGCACATCACCAACAACTCCCATTACACCCTTAGACTATTACCGCTCTCAGGCTTTTGGTATGCTCCACGCGGTACTGAAATAGAACCTTCGCTCATGCACACTGAGAAAATCGGTACCGGCACGCATCCGCCCCAAAATTGGAAAGCCGTATTCGGGAAAACCGAATGTACGGTTTGACGAGGGGGAGCTTCAGATAGAGTATGGCTAGGCTAGTTAGGCACTGCCAGACGAAAGGGCACTGCAGATTTGCCTTACCTAAACCACTACGCCAGCTTTCTATTCCACAATCGTAAGGAGGAGAGGATGGTTAAGAGACATAGGATTTTCTTAGTGTTGGTACTTGTTGGGGGATTAACATTTGTTGGTCTTCTATCGAGCTGCAAGACTTCAGAAGTAACACCTGAGGAAAACTATGAACCTAGTTGGGAGTCTCTCAAACAACACTCCACACCAGAATGGTTCAAGGACGCAAAGTTCGGCATATACTTCCACTGGGGAGTCTATTCGGTACCTGCTTATCGCGATGAATGGTATCCACGGGGAATGTATGCTGCATTCTCAGATGAAGACAAACAGAAGCAATACCATAAAGAGCACTTTGGAGACCCTTCGGAATTCGGATACAAGGATTTCATTCCTATGTTCAAAGCAGAAAAGTTTGATGCCGATGAGTGGGCCGAACTGTTCAAGAAGGCCGGGGCAAAGTTTGCCGGCCCAGTGGCAGAACACCATGACGGTTTTGCCATGTGGGACAGTGAACATACAGAATGGGACGCTGCCGATATGGGGCCGAAGAGAGATATTACAGGTGAGTTGGCAAAGGCTGTTAAAAAACAAGGTATGAAGTTTATTACCTCATTCCACCATGCATATAACTGGAAGTACTATGAGTCTTCTTATGAAGGAAATTATGATACTAAAGATCCGAAATATGCTGGTACATACGGTTTATACCCAGAGCCGCACGAACCAGGAGCTCCCGAATCAGAAGAATTCCTAGAGGACTGGGAAGCAAAGGTGAGAGAGGTCATAGACAAATACGAGCCGGATTTCCTCTGGTTTGACATGGGCTGGGGGGAATCCACGTTCGAGGAGTACAAGAAATCGTTACTTGCTTATTACTACAACAAAGCGAAGGAATCGGGCAAGGAAGTAGTCGTATCCTATAAGAGTCGAGCTCTCCCTCTCGGAGTTGGTGTACTTGATTTCGAGAGTGGAAAACTGGAAACACTAAGCCCATTTAATTGGCTAACCGATACCTCTATGGACAAACGCTCCTGGGGCTATAGACAGAATGCGGATTACAAACCAGTCAATACGTTAGTTGATAATTTGGTGGATAGAGCCAGCAAGAACGGCATCACATTGCTCAATATAGGGCCAAGGCCTGATGGAACGATTCCAGAAGAGGTGAAGGAACGGCTGCTTGGCATAGGCAAATGGTTAGAGGTCAATGGTGAAGCGATCTATGGCACCAGACCCTGGATGAGTTACGGGGAAGGACCTACAAAAATGGAAGGCGGGACTTCTTGGGAACGTAAGAAAACCGGGTCAGATTATACGGCGAGGGATATAAGGTTTACGACAAAGGGAAATGATTTGTATGCGATCTGCCTTGATTGGCCCGGAGAAGAAGTGACGATTGAATCATTGCGTGTCTTATGGGAGTCAGAGATCAAATCTATCAAAATGCTTGGCAGTAGTGAAGAACTGGAGTGGTCACTGACTGATCAGGGACTTACAATTAAAACACCTGACACGAAGCCATGTGAACATGCCTACACGTTTAGGATTTCTTTATAACAGCTCCTTTCGGTTGTCCATCGTCAAAAACTCGTACTGCCTTGAAATCAAGGACTTACGCTTTTCTCGCACCGCTCGAGGTCCGGTGCGATTGAGGTCAAACTCCGCCGCCATGCTCCGCGCTCTCATCTTTCTCGCCACTCTCGGTGCTCGTGCGTTGCGGGCGATGTGTCGGTGCCGGGCCGACCTATGGCGCGAAGTCGCATAGCGCGTTCGTCTGCCACGAATCCCGCCTCGCCAGAGACAGTTGCACGCTCTGCGCTAGACGGTGGCACGTCGCGCCCTGGCTGGCGCGAGGAGTTCATACCGTATGGGAATGGAGGCTTCAATGAGGTTCATACTATTACTAACAAAACAGGTTGGATCCGCCGCGATCCTGCTCCTAGCAGCCTGCCCGCTCTGGGCGGAAAGCGGCGACGCCTCTGCGGATATTTATGTGCCGGGCACTATCGACAGTTTATCGTGGCGCAACATCGGACCTAATCGCGGCGGACGCTCTATTGCCGTTTCCGGCAACCCGAACCGACCTTTCGAGTACTACTTCGGAGCTACCGGAGGAGGCCTGTGGAAGACGTCGGACGGCGGCAACACCTGGCGCCCGGTCACGGATGGCCAGATACGAAGCTCGTCGGTCGGCGCGGTCGCCGTCGCCCCTTCCAACCCGGACGTCGTCTACATGGGGATGGGAGAGGTGCAGCTCCGCGGCAACGTCATGCAGGGCGATGGTGTTCATAAGTCCGTTGATGGAGGTAGGACGTGGACGCATAGCGGGCTCCCGAATTCTCTCGCCATTGGTCGAATCCGGATTCATCCTAAGAATCCCGACCTCGCTTACGCCGCGGTGCTGGGAGACCCCACGGGTCCCAACGAGGAACGCGGAGTATATCGAACAAGAGACGGTGGGCGCACATGGGACAAAGTGCTGTACAAGAGTGCCAAGACGGGTGCCGTCGATCTGGCTCTCGATCCGAACAATCCCGACGTGTTGTACGCGTCCTTGTGGCAAGTGTATCGGAACGCTTATCAGCTCTGGAGCGGGGGGCCGCAGTCGGGGCTATGGAAGTCGTCAGACGGCGGTGAGACTTGGACCGAGCTCACCCGGAACCCTGGGCTGCCCGAGGGAACGATCGGCAAAATCTGCGTGGCCGTTTCAGGAGCGGACTCTAAACGTCTCTACGCGATCATCGAGGCCGACGCCGGAGGCCTCTATCGTTCGGATGATGCGGGTGCTACGTGGACGCTCGCCGATAACTCACGGGATCTCTGGCAACGCGCCTTTTATTTCAATCGCGTCACGGCACATCCAGAGGAAGTGGATACCGTCTACGTTCTGAACGCTGAGCTTCTCGAATCGAACGACGGAGGAAAAACGTGGGATTCGATCCGCACTCCCCATGGCGACTACCACGATCTGTGGATCAACCCCGAGAATCCGGAACTGATGGTTTGTGCGAACGACGGCGGAGGCACGGTGACCACCAATCGTGGCAGGAGCTGGACACCGCAAAACTTTCCGACCGCCCAGATGTATCATGTCAATACGACACGGGATTTTCCCTACCACGTCGTGGGCGCCCAACAGGACAACTCAACCGCCGCCGTTTCCAGTCAGCCGGGAGCTTGGTGGGCAAGACCGGGGAGTCCGGCTCAGGGCTCTTTCTATGCCGTGGGCGGAGGCGAGAACGCTTACGTCGCCACCCATCCGGAGAACCCGAACATTTTCTTCGCCGGTGCGACGAACACGTTGACCCGCTTCGACCGGGCTACGGGCGAGGAACGGGATGTCCAGCCCTTTCCCCGGATGTTCATGGGCGAGTCGTCGGCCGAGGTGCCGGAGCGGTGGAACTGGGTCTACCCAATCATGATGACACGCAACAAGCATCTCTATGCCGCCTCTCAGCATCTTTGGAGGTCGCTCGATGAAGGGAAGACCTGGGACAAGATCAGCCCGGATCTGACGCGCGCCGATCAGGAGACGATGGGCCCTTCGGGGGGACCTATTGTTCTGGATCAGGACGGCCCGGAAATCTACGCGACCATTTTCGCCGTCGCTCCGTCGGAGGTCGACGCGGATACGATCTGGGTCGGCTCAGACGATGGTCTCGTTCACGTCAGCAACGTCGAGGCCGATTGGGTCAACGTCACGCCACCTGATATGGTTGCGAACACGCGGGTCAGCCTGATCGAAGCCTCGCCGCACGACGCTGCAACCGCCTTTGTCGCGGCCAAGCGCAACCAGATGGGAGATCGCGCTCCTCACATCTGGAAGACGCACGACTCCGGGAAGAGCTGGAAGCGGATCGTCAATGGAATCCGGGCGGACGATTTTGTTCACGCCATTCGGGAAGACCCCCAACGAGCCGGACTGCTCTACGCCGGGACCGAACATGGCGTGTACGTTTCCTTCGACGAAGGGGATCACTGGAAGTCGCTTTCCCTAAACTTGCCCGACGTTCAAGTACCGGATCTCGTCGTGGAAGGCCGTGATCTCGTCATCGCAACGCATGGGCGTTCTTTTTATGTGTTGGATGACCTCTCACCCCTCAGGCAAATGGCCCCTGGCCAATCCACTACTGCCGTTCACCTCTTCAAGCCGTCCGACGCCGCCCGTCGTGCCTACACCGCCAACGTCGATTTCTATCTGGAATCCGTGACGGAACCCATTCGTCTGGAGGTTCTCGACGGCAAAGGAGCTTTGGTGCGTGAGCTCCGTGTCAGAGTGAAGGCAGGGCTCAATCGGTTACGTTGGGATCTCCGTTATCCCGGCGCCACCGTCTTCGAAGGCATGATTCTCGAAAGCTCAAACCCAAGGAACGGTCCATGGGCCCCGCCGGGACAGTACACGGTCAAGCTCACGGTGGGCGATCAAAGCTGGACCCAACCGCTCACCGTTCTCAGAGACCCGCGCCTTGGTCAGGTTACGCAGCAAGATCTGGAAGAGCAATTCACTCTGGCAATGAAAGTTCGAGACCGAGTCAGCGCCGCTAACGAGGCCGTTATCTTGATTCGCAAGTTGAAGACTCAGATGGATGACGACCGAATTGCCGGTGAGCCGGAGCTCCAGAAGCCGCTCGCCGAGCTGAAGAGCCGTTTGAGCCTTGTGGAGGCCGAGCTCTACCAGGTGAAGAATCAGAGTTCGAAGGACAAAATTGCCTTCCCGATCCAGCTCAACGACCGGCTTGCCGGGCTGTTTGCGCTCGTGCAGGAGGCGGACAGTGCTCCGAACCGGGCTCACTACGAGGTCTTTGAGCAACTTTCATCTGAGCTCGATGGGCACTTGGCCGAGTTGGACCAGCTCGTTGAAAACGACCTCGCGGCAGTCAACGAGCGGCTGTCCAAAAAAAGTCTTCGTCTGGTCACAAGATAGGTTGCGTGTTACGAAAATCTGATTAGGCGTTGGGGTCATTCATAGAAGACCCGTCCGGCGGAATTCGGTACCCTTTTCCCTGCACGTCGTTGAGCTTGGGTATACAATCGCCCCATGCGCAAAGCTGGGGGTTGGCGATGAAATCGACATTCGTAGTGACTGCTCTTTTGCCGGCTTTCGTGGCTTGCACGACGATCGCCATGGCGCAGCCCAACCATTTCGAGATGATGGACGTCTTTCAGCTCGAGTTTGCCTCCGATCCACAAATCTCGCCTGACGGAAAGCACATTGTCTATGAGCGCAACTCGATGGACATCATGGAAGACCGTCAGAGAACCGAGCTGTGGACGGTAGACACCGACGGCAGCAACCACCGCAAGCTGACGCGTAGATCCGTTGGCGAGTCCTTACCCCGCTGGTCACCCGACGGCTCCATGCTCGCCTACCTGTCCAAAGACGAAGGCAAGACCCAGATTTTCCTGCGCTGGATGGACACGGGCCAATCGGCGGTTTTAACGCAAGTGCTGGACTCGCCGCGACAAATCGCCTGGTCCCCGGACGGTCAACACATTGCTTTTTCCATGCTCGTGCCCGAGCCGGAGCCATCGCTGGCCACGCTTCCGGCAAAACCGAAAGGAGCCAAGTGGGCCGACCCGCCCAAGCTGATCGAGCGGGTCCACAATCGCGCGGACGGCACAGGGTATCTTCCTCATGGATTCAATCATCTCTTCGTTGTTCCCGTCTCTGGAGGCACGGCAAGGCAAGTCACAACGGGCGACTTCCACCATCGCAGCGCGCCCTCCTGGACTCCGGATAGCAAGACGCTGGTCTTCTCGGCGAACCGGAACGAGAACTGGGCGTACGAGTTCAGAAACTCGGAGATCTACTCGGTCTCGCTCGAGGACGGAGAAATCCGGGCGCTGACGGACAGAAACGGCCCTGACCAGAGCCCGGTGGTCTCAACCGACGGGAACAGCATCGCGTACCTGGGTTACGACGACAAGATCCGAACTTATCAGGTGACCGAGCTTCACATCATGAACATCGACGGCACGGGTAAAGGCCGTCTCACCGAATCGCTGGACCGTAGTGCTTCCAATCCGGTCTGGTCGAGCGACGGCCGCGGCCTGTTCTTCCAGTATGACAGCGAAGGCAACACGAAGCTCGCCCACGTCACGCTCGACGGTGAAGTGCGCGTTCTCGCACACGACCTCGGAGGTACCTCCTACGGTCGTCCGTATGGCGGCGGCTCGTTCTCTGTAGCGGACAGCGGTGCCTTTGCTTTCACGCTCACGCGGCCGGAGCGCCCGGGCGACGTCGCGCTGGGAACGCTGAGCGGTTCGCGCGTCAAGCATCTCACCGCGCTCAATGACGACCTGCTAGCGCACAAGACAGTCGGGGCGGTCGAAGAAATCTGGTTCGACTCATCCTTCGATGGACGGAAGATTCAAGGCTGGATTGTCAAGCCGCCCGACTTCGACCCACAGAGCAAGTACCCGTTGATTCTCGAGATCCACGGCGGCCCCATCTCGAACTACGGCGATCGTTTCTCTGCCGAGATACAGCTTTACGCCACCGCGGGCTACGTTGTCCTTTATACGAATCCGCGCGGAAGCACGAGCTACGGCAGCGAGTTCGGCGATCTTCTCTACCACAATTATCCGGGCGAGGATTACGACGACGTGATTTCGGGCGTCGACGCGATGATCGCCAAGGGATATATCGACGACCGCAACCTGTTCGTCACAGGTGGGAGCGCGGGCGGCATCCTTACGGCCTGGATCGTGGGCAAGACCAACCGCTTCACTGCCGCGGTAGCAGCAAAGCCGGTCATCAACTGGTACAGCAAGGTTCTGGTCGCGGACAACTACTACGTCTACCACAACTACCGCTACCCCGGCTCACCCTGGGAGAACCCCGAAGCCTACATGAAGTTCTCCCCTATCTCCCTCGTGGGGAATGTGGAGACACCGACGCTGCTTCTGACGGGCGACGCCGACTTGCGCACACCTTTGTCGGAGTCCGAGCAGTTCTTCCATGCGCTGCTGCTGCGGCGGATCGACACCGCGCTCGTGCGCATTCCTGGAGCGTCCCACGACATCGTGGCGCGGCCGAGCCAGCTAATCGCCAAGGTAGCGAACATCATCGCCTGGTTCGAGCGCTACCGCGACGATGGACCGGGGACGGCGACGACCGAGCAGCCCTGACGTCGTCGTAGTAGGCCTCGAGCAGCTGATAAAGCGGGCTCGCACGAGCGGTAGGGAAGGTGCGGCCAAGCCCATAGGGCCTGTTCGCCGGCGAACGCTCGAGGCCCACTCCATGCAATGCGCTCCAGCAGGAGGAGGGGGCATGGACGGACGCATCGTGCATCCCTATGGCAGAATAGAAGCCACACATCCGGCGGACGGATCTCCAAGGAATTTCGGCGAGAGAGCACGCCTCGCTCCCTCTGGGAGGGCTGAACGATGGTCTGGGTTTACGTAATCACCGGCCTGATTCTGGGCCTGGCAACCGCTGGGGCGGCGGGTGCACTCGGGGGCGCGGCGCTCGGTTTCGGCCTCTCCAGGCTCATCGATCAACGCCAGCGCATCGAAGAGATCGAGTCCGATTTGAAGCAGCTCTGGGTCAAGCTGCAGTCGATCGCGCCGGAGGAAGAGGAAAAGGAGAAAGAAGCGCTGGCGCCCTCGCCGCCCGAGAAAGTCGCGGTCCGAGAGCCAACTCCGGCGCCAGAGCCACCGGCCCCCGCCCCGGCGACACCGATGCCTATTCCTCCGCGCCCGCGCGAGTCACTCGGGCGCGCCTCGAGCTCGAGTCCCATCGACGATTGGATCGACAAGGCGAGGTCCCATCTGACCGGTGCGAGCCTCATGGTGACGCTCGGAGTGGTGGTGCTCTTCTTCGGCGTCGCGTTCCTGCTCAAGTACGCCGTTGACCGGGGGCTTCTATCGATAGAGCTCCGGTTGATCGCAGCGGCTCTCGGCGGCATCGGAATGCTCGTCTTCGGGTGGCGTACTCGCGAGGCAAAGCCGCCTTTCAGCCGGGTGCTCCAGGGGGGCGGCGTCGGCGTGCTCTACCTCACGGTGTTCGCGGCCTATCGGCTATACGACTTGATTCCCTCCGCGCCCACGTTTCTCCTCCTGGTGGCGTTCATGGTGCTCTCCGCCCTCCTCGCCGTTCTCCAGGACTCGCGCGCACTGGCCATGCTGGGCACGATCGGAGGCTTCCTCGCTCCCGTGCTCGCCTCGACCGGGCAGGGAAGCCACGTCGCGCTGTTCTCGTACTACATCGTTCTGAACATCGGCATCCTTTCCATCTCCTGGTTCAAGTCCTGGCGCAGCCTGAACCTCGCTGGGTTCGTCTTCACCTTTGTCCTCTCGGGCAGCTGGGCAGTGCGGTACTACCGCCCCGAGTTCTTCTCGACGACGGAGCCGTTTCTGATCGCATTCTTCGTCATGTACGTGGCGATCGCCGTGATGTTCGCGCTTCGGCAGGAGCCGCGACTCGTGGGGCTCGTGGATGGAACGCTCGTCTTCGGCGTACCGCTCGTCACCGCCGCTTTCCAGGCCGGGCTGGTGAAGGATTTCGAGTACGGGCTCGCCTGGAGCGCTCTCGGTTTCGGCGTCTTCTACCTGGGCCTCGCGACGTTTCTCTTCCGATATCGCGGCACGCCTCTTCGTGCGCTCTGCGAGGCCCTGCTCGGCGAAGGCGTAGTGTTCGCTACGCTCGCCGTTCCCTTTGCGTTCGAAGGTCTCGTCACCGCCGCCTTCTGGGCGCTCGAGGGCGCGGCGATCGTCTGGATCGGCATCCGGCAGAATCGGCTCCTCCCACGCCTGTTCGGCTCCGTGCTCCAGGTGCTCGCCGGCTTCGCGTTCCTCGTGGACAGCGGCGCTCACGGCGAGATTTTCTTCGCGAATGCCCACTTTCTCGGAGCCAACCTCGTCGCCGTCGCCGCTCTGTGGTCGAGCCTTCATTTCTCTCGAGGACGAGACAACCTTCGCAAGGCCGAGCTGCGCATCGGCTGGTTCTTTTTCGTGTATGGCCTCGTCTGGTGGCTTGGAGGCTGGAGCCACGAGCTCGAGACGTTCGTGCTTCGGAACACAGACAAGCTCGCCGCCTTCCTGCTTTTCTTCGCGTTCACGGCCTTCGTGAGCTACGTCATCGGCCGAAAGCTCTCCTGGCGCGCTCTCGAGCGTGTCTCCCTGGGGCTTCTCCCCAGCTTTGTCATCGGGCTCGTCGCGACGGTTGACGCGCTGGGCCATCCGTTCGGAGATCTCGCAGCCCTGGGTTGGTTTGGCGCCCTGGCGACGTTCTATGGTCTTCTCCATGCGAGCGAAGATCGCGAGCCCGGCATCGCCCCGTACTGGCACGCGGGCGGCTTCGGTCTCGTCACGCTTCTCCTCACGTGGGAGGCAAGCTACCGATCCCGACATCTCCTTGCCGGGGTGGCGACGGGAACGTGGTCCGACGTCGCCTGGGGCTTCGTGCCCGCGGCGCTGCTTGTCTCGCTCGTCTACGGCGGACGTGCTCTGCGCTGGCCCATCGCAAAACACTGGCGAGCCTACACGACGCTCGCGGCATGGCCCGTCGCCGCCTATCTGGTCTTGTGGGTGCTCGTCATCAACACGACCCCCGGTGATCCGGCGCCTCTCACCTATCTGCCGCTGGTCAACCCGGTCGACCTGGGCGTGGCCTTCGCGCTGCTCGCGCTCCTCGTCTGGCATCGCACCGCCGCGGACTGGCTCGACGAGAAGGACGTGGCTGCCGAAGTCCGTCACGCGATCCCCGCCGGCCTGGCGTTTCTTACGCTCCACGGCGTGATCGTGCGAACCGTGCATTTGTGGACGGGCGTTCCCCTCGACACGACGTCCCTCTTCGGCTCCGTGGTCGTCCAGACGGCCGTCGCCGTGCTGTGGGCCGTGACGGGCCTCGCTGGCATGGTGGCCGGGAGCCGCTCCGGCTCGCGTCCCCTATGGACGATCGGCGCCGTACTGATGTTGGCCGTCGTCGCAAAGCTCTTTCTCGTGGACCTGTCCCATACAGGCACCATCGCACGCATCGTCTCCTTCCTCGGAGTCGGGGTGCTGCTTCTGATCGTCGGTTACTTATCCCCCTTGCCGCCGCGGGAGTCCGAATCGGAGGTCGCATCGTGAAATGGACGTGCTGGGCGCTCGCGCTCACGCTGATTGGTGCTTCCGCGGGGGCGCAGGAAGCTGCCCCCGAGCTGACGAGAGACGATTTCGCGTATGGCATCCCGCTCGATCTTGCTGGCGGTGCTCCACTCTACGGGCTCTCCGTGCCCTTCGTCGTGTACCAGGGAGTGGTTCGCCCGAATCTCGGAGACCTCCGGGTTCTCAATGGCGCGGGCGAGGTCGTGCCTTATCATCTCTCTCGACCGCCCGCGCACGAGGAGAGCGACCCGGCCGTGGAGGCAGTTCGGTTCTTTGCGATGACGAGCGAGGAAGCGGCGAGGCCCGGCGAGCTCCGCCTGCGGCTCGAGGGGTTCGATGGCACCGCCCGGATCGACGTCGATCGCCCGTCCAGCGAGGAAACGACGACCTACCTGATCGACGCAGGCGACGAGTCCAAGCCCGTGCGGACGGTCCGGCTCGAATGGGAGCCGACGGGGGAGACCTTCATCGTCGATGCGAGGCTCGAGTCCAGTGACGACCTGACTCACTGGCGATCCACCGGAGCCCGAGGCTCGCTCGCGCAGCTACGTCGCGACTCGGAGACCATCACACGGAACGAGCTCGCTGCGGGTGGCGCTTCCGAACGGTACTTGCGCCTCACAACGCCGCGAGGCAGTTTCCCGTTCGAGATTCGCCGCGTCGAGATCGAGCGGGCTCCGGAGACCACGCCGACGGAGCTCACCTGGGTGGACGTCAGGGCCGTCGCGCCCTCGGAATCGGACTCCGTCGAGGGCTGGCTCTTCGAAAGTCCGGGGGCGCTTCCCGTCTCGCGCATTCGCGTGGCTCCGCGGACCGAGAACTCCCTGTCGCGCGTGCGAATCCTCGCGCGCCCGAACGACGACGAGGACACGGGCTGGCGCCAGCGGGGGCAAGGGCGAATCTACCGCTTCCGGGTCGCCGGGGCGCTCGTCGAGAGCACCGAGCTTGGGGTCTCGCCCGCGACTGCGGAGCGCTTCTGGAAGCTCGCCGTGGAAAGACGCGGGCTCGGGAGTGATCCCCCGACCATCGCCCTAGGCTATCGACCCCACCTACTGACGTTTCTCGCCAGGGGCGACGGGCCGTTTCTGCTCGCCTACGGGAGCGGCCGGGTGAGGGCGGCGACGGATGGGTCGCTCGCCCACCTCACCGACGAGCAGGGAAACGCGCTGCCGGTCTCGAGCGGCGTCGAGCTCGGCCCGCCTCACGAGCTCGTTGGTCCTGCCGCTCTCGTCGTGGACGCGAAGCGCGACTGGGGCCGGTGGATTCTATGGGGCGTGCTGGGCATGGCGTCCCTCGTGCTCGTACTCATGGCCCGCTCGCTTCTGAAGCAGATGAGCGAGAATCCCGGATAGAGCTGAATGCGACTACGGCATGAAGCGGCCTCCGTTGACGTGTACGGTCTGTCCAGTGACGTAGACGTCGCGTGGATCACTCAGGGCGAGAACGGCGCGCGCGACATCCTCGCTGGTCCCCCGCGGTCGGCTCCCGCCAGTCTCATCCAGAAGCGGGTTGGACTGGCCAGGCCGGCGCTCGGTATCGATGAGCCCCGGTACGACAGCGTTCGCACGAATACGGCCGAGTCCCTCCTCGGCCAGGGCGCGCGTTAGTCCGATCAAACCGCTCTTGGCGGCGATGACATGCGCGCGGTCCTTCGCCGGGCGGTGGGCGCTGAGCCCTCCAATATTAATGATGGCGCCCCGTCGCCCCTCGGGCAGTCTGCGGAAGAGCTCGCGCGACGTGAGAAACGCACCGGTCAGGATCGTATCGATGACCGCCGACCAGGCCTCGCGGCTGAGCCCGGTGAAAGGCTCATGCGGTCTCGTCGCGGCGCCGTTCACGAGAACGGACACCGGGCCGAGCTGCTCCTCCGTCCGGTCGTAGAGATCGACGACCGCCGTCTCGTCGGCAACGTCGGCGAGGGCACCCATGGCATCGTTTCCGTCGGGGTCGAGCTGACCGAGCGCCTCGTCGAGTGCCGATTTGTCGGAGCGCGCGACGATGCACACGCGGGCTCCGGCGCTTCGGAAGGCTTTCGCGATGGCGAGTCCGATGTTTCGGCTTCCGCCGGTGACGACGGCGATCTCACCGCCGAGCTCGACATCCCAGCTCATTTCGCCAGCAGCGCCGTGAGCTCGCGCACGGATTCGAGCGTTTCCAGACGGCGAACCGTTTCAATAACGGACTCGGTATGGTCGACGTTCCAATCGGCGAAGCGGGCGCATTCGCGGAATTTGTCCGCCACCTCGTCGTAGCTCATGGGGTGTGCCGGACTTCCCTTGCCGAAGTCCGCGCGGCCGGAGAGGGTCCGACCGTCTTTCAGCCGGATATCGATGATCGTCGTCATCTTGTCGTAGCCGGCCGCTTCGGCCTCGGGATGGACGCCGAAGTGCACCTTGGCGATCATGTCTTGCACGTCGGGGCGGTTCACGACGCCATCGAGAAATTGCTCGAGGCCGCCGCGGCGCTCGAGCAACAGGATCGCCATACAAAACTCCATCGAGAACTTCGCCTGAAGCCCGTTGGTCGGCCGGTGGTGGATGAGCGCATTCGGCATGTTGTGATTGGTGCCGACGTCGACCCGCTCGACGTCCCCGGGCTCGATCTCGTGCTCGTGGATCAGCTCGAGCATCCTCGTCATACCGGGATGCGTCAGGGACCCGCAGGGATGAGGCTTGATGGAAACTCCCGGGTCGATAAAGGTCCACGGCTTCCCCAGCTTCCCATGAATCGCTTCGAGCGCATAACCTCCGCCATGCGCCTGAAAAAAACCCCGGGGCGATTCGAGAATGCGATCCGTCGCCGTGAACCCGTCGCGGACGAGATCCGCGGCGAGCACACCCGATTCCGCGGAACGGCCGGCGTGGAAGGGCTTTGTCATCGTGCCGAAGTTCTCGCGAAGCCCGGCCGACTGGCTGGCCGCGATCGCCAGCGCGCGCAGGATCTCTTCGAGATCGAGCCGATAGAGCTTCGACGTTGCGGCCGCGGAAGCAAAGGTTCCGCACGTCGCGGTCGAGTGAAAACCGTGTTGATAGTGCCTGGGAGACATGGCCTCCGAGATCTTGGTCTCCACCTCGACGCCGACATGGTATGCGAGGACAAGCTCCCGTCCCGACAGATCATCTTTCTCGGCGACCGCGAGGGCGGCGGGCAGACAAGGCGCGGTGGGATGGGTGAGTAGTCCATAGACCCGGTCGGCACCGACAGCGAGCTGCGTGTCGTCATAGTCGTCCGCGTGCATGCCGACGCCGTTCGCGAAAGCCGCAAAACGCGGAGCGACCTTCATGGCGGAGCCGATGACCGTGGCCTCACCTCCGAGCTGCTGTGAGCTCAAATATCTCTGGACGATGCGGCCGCTTCCGGCGACGGATCCGGATAGCGCGAGCCCCAGCCCGTCGAGGATCGACTTCTTCCCGACCTCCATGAGCTCGGACGGCAACGCTTCGATCTCGGTTCGCGTGATGAACTCACCGACTTCGCGCGTGAGACCTTGGCCTCGATGCGAATCGATATCGGGGGTGAAGCTCTGGATTTTCGAAGGTTCACTAGCTGACATCAATGACTCTCCTCGCTCTCCAGAATATCGAGAAAGGCTCGCGCTTTGACGATCGCGACGCCTTGCACTTCGACCAACTCGAGCAGGTGACGATCTCCGCTCACTAGAAATTCAGCCCGGCCGTCGAGCGCTGCTGCTACGTAGACGTCGTCGTCCGGATCGGACGTGACGACGTTGACCTCGACATGCCCCTCCACGACATCAGCCACGACACCGAGCGAGGCTACCCACGCATCTATCTCGTCGTCCGTCGCGTCGACGTGCCGGCGCACGCGCGGATAGCGCAAACTCGCCCGCACCTCGTCGAGGATCGCAGGCGAGACGATGAGGACGAATTCCTGTCCGTTCAAGAAGCGCTCCAGGATTCTTCCGGGCGGTCCTTGCGGTCGAATGAGGGCACTGATCAAGATGTTCGCATCGAGAACGACTCGATGCATGCTCACCCGCGAGCTTTGTGTTTGACCTCGTCGGCGAGCTCATCGGCCTCGGTCTCGCTGAGCGAGCTTTCCTGTCTTTCGACGAGCGCGAGAAGATGACTCCGGGCGGCTCGCTCCAGCTGCTCGAGCTTTTCGATCGGAACGACCGCGGCCAACGGCTTCCCTTTGCGCTCGATGATGAACTGGTCGTGCCGCAAAGCGACCCGGTCAAGAATCTCACCGAGCTGCTTCCTTACATCGATCGTCGACACAGTCTTTTTCATAACTACTATAGTTAGTATACATCTATCAACTATTATAGGTCAAACGAACTTCATCTCCTCCTGCTGCGTCGCCCCATGAACGTCTTCAGGGGCGCCATCAGGATGCTCCCTGAGGCGAGCACGAAGAAACCAAGTGCGACCGGGCGAGCGAGAAATCCGCTCCAGTCATGATCGAAGAGGATCAGGGACTGGGCCAAGGAGGTCTCCACCAATCCCCCGAGAACCAGCCCCATGATGATGGGCGCGGGTCCGAAGCCATGCCGCTTGAGTACGAAGCCGATGAGCCCGGCCGCAAGCATCACCCAGACGTCGACCGTCGACTGCTCCACGCCGTAGGCGCCCACCAGGCAGAGCGCGAATACCGTGGGCCACAGGAGTGTTCTAGGAACGAGGCTGATTCGGGCGAAGAGCTTCGCGCCCGCGACCCCGATGACGAGAAACAGCAGGTTGGCGAGCAGCATCGAGAAGAAGATTCCGTAGAGAAGCCCTGGCTGCTCTTGAAAGAGGAAGGGGCCCGGCCTTAATCCGTGCACCTGGAGACCGCCCATGATGACAGCTGCGGTCGCGCTTCCCGGAATACCGAGTGCGAGGGTCGGCACCATCGCGCCACCGGTCGCCGCGTTGTTGGCAGCCTCGGGTCCAGCGATGCCCTCGATCGCACCTTTCCCGAACTCTTCGGGCTCTTTCGACCATCGTTTCGCCTCGTTGTAACCAATCATGGCTGCCATCGTGCTGCCTTCGGCAGGAAGTATGCCGACGAACGTGCCGATGAAGCTCGAGCGCAGGATCGTCCCCTTCACCTTCCAAAAATCTTCGCGCGTCGGAAGCCTCGAGGCGAAAACGCCCACGGGCTCGAAGCGAGCGTCGAGGTTCCCCGCCTGATTCCAAATTTCGGTCATCGCGAAGAGGCCGATGAGAACCGGGACGAAATCGATGCCGTCGTAGAGCTCGGGAACACCAAAGACGAAGCGCTCGACGCCCGTGGTCAGGTCCACCCCGATGGTCGCGATCAGCAGGCCCAGGCATCCGCCGATGAGATTCTTCAGGGGCGAATCTCCTCCTCCGATCGACGCCAGCATCGAAAGACCGAACACGGCGAGAGCGAAATACTCGGGCGGCCCGAAGGTGTACGCGACCCGCGCGAGAAGAGGCGCCGCGCCGAGCAATACGATAACGCTGAAGATGCCGCCCATCGTCGACGCGAACGCGGACATCCCCAGAGCTCGTCCGGCCTCTCCTTTGACCGCCATCGGATAGCCGTCGAACGCCGTCGCCACCGCCGGGGGGGCGCCCGGGGCGTTGATCAAGATCGCGGTAATCGATCCGCCGAACGTACCGGCGCAATAGAGCGCCGAGAGCAACGCGATCGCAGGGATGGGCTCGAGATAGAGCGAGAACGGCAAGAGGAGCGCCACCGCCATCGAAGATGACAGTCCTGGAAGCGCGCCGACGAGAACTCCGCCGACGGTACCCGCGACGATGAGGCCGAGGACCAGAGGATCGGTCAAGAGCGCGAAGGCGAGATCGAGATCCGGCACTCAGCGCACTACCACAGGACGCCTCTCGGAAACCGCATGCCGAGCACGAGGGCGAAGATGAGATAGATAGCAACCGGCAGTCCGAGAGCCAGGACGGCGATCTGCAATCTGCGCCGCTCGCCCCACGAAACGGCCAGCGCGATCGCAACGAGGCATAAGGTGGCAAACATGCCGAGATAAGGCACGAGAGCAACGGCAAGCGCGCAGGTTCCCGCGGTTGCGAGGACGGTCGGGTGGACAGGCTTTCTTGGCTCGTTCCTCCGCCGTATTCCGAGGCCGACGAGCGCAAGACTCAATAGAGCCATGATGCCGGCCACCAGGCGTGGGAAAAAAGTCGGCGGCACGTTCTGAGACAGCATCACCGGAACTTCACGGAACGTGGTCGTGATGTAGACGACGATGGCGCAAAAGCCAAGAAGCGCCACGCCGACAAAGACGTCGCTATTCGTGTCCCGGATGCTCTTCTCATCCGACGGCACTAGCTCCGGACCCGTCAGGTCAGTCCTGCACGATCCCGAGCTCGACCATCGCCTCTTGTGCCTGCTCGTACATGCGCGCGATCTGCGCGTTCCAGTCCACGGCCCCGGCCACCTAGCTCGAGTCGAGCCCCGCCCTTTTCAGATAACTCGTGTAGGTCGGATGTTCGAGTCCCTCGAGAAAAGCTTCTTCCAGAGCTCGGATCCGATCGTCGGGCGTTCCCGCGAGAACGACGTAGCCGCGCACCGTCGAGTACCGCACGTCGTAGCCAAGCTCGACGGTCGTGGGCACGTCTCCGATGGCGTCCATGCGGCGACCGGCCATGACCGCCAGCGCCCGGAAATCGCCTCGTTCGATCTGATCGAGTCCTTCCGTAAGGTTCAGACCCGCGGCGTCCACGTTGCCACCCATCAGGTTGGTGACGATCTCTCCGCCGCCACCGAACGGAACGACTCTGAGCTCGGTGCCCGCGGTCTTCGCGAGCATCGCTCCGGCCACGTGATCCACGCTCCCGATCTGAGTCGTGCCCCACTTGATCGGACGCCGCCGACCGAGAGCCATCAGATCCTCCAGTGTCTCGACCGGGCTATCGGCGCGCACCATCACGACAATGGGATCGTCCGTCGCACGGACCACGCCAACGACATCGTCGATCTCGAGCGGCCCCTGCCCACGCGCGAGCGCGTACAGATGTGTCGGGGTAATGCCCATCACCGTGTAGCCGTCGCGAGGCCGGCCGCTCACGTAGTTCATCGCGACGAGACCTCCACCCCCGACTTTGGGCACGACCGCCATGCCGACACCGAGCGCTTCACGCGCACCGACGAGCATCGCGCGCGCGGTTGCATCCGTCCCCCCGCCGGGCGAGGCGTGGGTGACGACATCGACGGGCCGCGAGGGGAAGATATCCTCCTCGGACCCGCACCCCGCGATCGCCAAAGCCGTCAGACCGATCATTAGCTTCCGCGCGCCCGCGGCGCCGGCGGACTCGTTCACGGATCTCTTCTCGCGACGATAGGCAACACCGAGAGCAAGACGAACTCCCAGGAGACCATGCCCCGGATCCTTCACGCTCGCCGCCCGAACGTCAAGGGGCTGGCGGGGTTGAAGAAGTGGCAGAGCCACGAACTCAGCTACCGATGCTGATGAGCTCCTTGGCGGTGCGGAAGTACCACTTCCCGTCGACGAGCGCGGGGGAGGCGAGAGTCCGGGAGCCGAGCTCGTTGACGTGGAGGAGTGTCATCTCGGGCCCCGCTTCGAGAACGAAGGTCTGGCCGTTGTCGTTCGTGAAGAAGATCTTGTCATCGACGACGACCGGTGACGCGGAGAAGCCCTCCTTCGTCGGCCTTCCGAGCCGTCCCTGGAACATCAGCTTGCCCGTCTTGGCCTCGTAGCTCGTGACGACGCTCTGCATGTCGTTCACCATGTAGATCTGCTCGCCCACGATAATGGGGGAGGGGACGAAGGGAGAGCCTTTCGGGGTCTGCCACACGACGTGGGTGTCGGTGACGTCGCCGCTTCCACCCGGTCGGATCGCAAGCGTTGGTCCCGCGCGACCCGACGTACAAAAAACGAGGTCGTGGCCGACGACCGGTGTGGGGATCACCTCGAACATGTTGCCTTGCGCGGTCCAGAGGACCTTGCCGTCGTTTGGATCGTAGGCCTGGACCGTGTGCTGAGAGGAAACGATGAGCTCGTCGCGGTCGCCCGCTCGCAGCACGATGGGAGTGCCCCAACCGGTGCGGGTGTCGCGCGCCTTCCGCCATCGAGTCTCTCCCGTCGTCTTGTCGAACGCGGCGACGAAGGATTCTTGCTGATGATCCTGATAGAGGATGACCGTGTCCTTATAAAGGATGGGAGAGCCCGCGGAGCCGTGGTAGTTGTCGAGGCGTCCGACGGGGCGATGCCAAAGGATGGCGCCCTCGAGATCGAACGCGAAGAGCCCGTGGGTTCCGAACGAGGCGTAGACGCGCTCGCCGTCGGTCACGGGAGTCGCCGAGGCGTGGCCGTTCTTCGCGTGCGCGTGCTCGAAGCCGTCCTGAGGGATGGTCGTCTCCCAGAGGAGCTTCCCGTCCGATCGCTGATAGGAGAGAAGAGACAGGCGACCGCCGCCGACACGAGCCGTCGTGAGGAAAATCTGGTCCTTCCAGACGATGGGCGAGGAGTTACCCCTTCCGGGTACCGCGGCTCTCCAGACGACGTTCTTCGTGTCCGACCAGCTATCCGGATAACCGGTACCTCGGACGTAGCCCTGTCCGGAGGGGCCGCGCCAGCGCGGCCAGTAGGAGGCCCCTTCGCCCTCGACCGGGATCAAATGGACGTCTTCCGCGGCGCCGAGCGAGGCGGCGAAGAGAAGGGCAGCGAGCGCGCGTTTGGTCATCACGACTCCTTCGAGGAGATGTTAGAGCGCAAGAGACACTCGAGCAAACGTTGCTGTTGAAGGAGCTCCGCCATACCGTTCCGGGACTGATTCTCGACGCCCACATGGGCCTGAACGGATTTCATCAGGTTTCGGAGAGCGGCTAGCGCCATACTGCGACCGGATGCTAGCACGCCGACGTCAACTTCAGCATCATGGGGTGGTCCCGAAAGGCGGTAGACTGCACCTCGATGCCCCATCCAGCGTTGTCGGAGACAGATCACCGCCCCTGGCCACTCCCACGCGCGCCGTGGAAGTTCGCGATGAGCTGGCGCGACCTCGCCTTCCTCCACTGGCCGCTCCCAAAGGATGTGCTTTCGAGGGATCTCCCCGCGGGCCTCGAGCTCGATACGTTCCAGGGAGAGGCGTGGATCGGAGTCGTTCCGTTCCGCATGGCGGACGTGCGGGCGAGGTTCTTGCCACCGGTTCCGACGCTCACCAACTTCGCCGAGCTGAACGTGCGAACCTACGTCGTGGCCGGTGGAAAGCCGGGTGTCTGGTTCTTCAGCCTCGATGCCGAAAGCTTCCTCGGGGTGCGGGCCGCGCGTGCGGGATTCCACCTGCCGTACTTCGATGCGGCGATGTCGGTCGCGCGAAGCGAAGGAGGGGTCTCCTACCGCTCCGAGCGCATCCATCGGGGAGTGCCCGAAGCGCGACTCGTGGCGCGATACCGCGGTTTGGGCGAGATGGCGCGCGCAGAGCCAGGTAGTCTCGAGTACTGGCTGACGGAGCGGTACTGTCTATATGCTGCGGATCGACGGGGCAGGATCTTCCGGGGAGACATCCACCACCGAAAGTGGCCACTCGAATCGGGAGAGGCCGAGCTCGAACGAATCGACATGACGCGACTGCTGGGGGCGTCGCTTCCGGACTCGCGTCCCGTGATGCATGTCGCTGAACGGATCGACGTCATTGCCTGGTGGCCCACGTCGATCGAATAGGGAGTCGCCGTGAGTCGAGAATTCGATGCCGATCAATATCGTCACGCCCAACGGATCCAGTGGGGCGCGGTCGCTGAAGGTTGGCGAAAGTGGTGGCCGAGAATCGAGAGCACCTTCGGCGTTTTGAGCGAGCGCATGATAGAGCTTGCCGGGATCGACGAAGGCCACTCGGTACTCGACGTGGCGACGGGCATTGGTGAACCCGCAACCTCGGCAGCGAGGCGCGTCGGGCCTTCCGGACACGTCGTGGCTGTCGATCAGGCGCCCCAGATGTTGGACATCGCGCGAGACCGGGCCACCGAGCTCGGGCTTTCCAACATCACCTTCGTCGAGACGGACGCCGAGAGTCTCGAGCTTCCCGAAGGTGATTTCGACGCGGTGCTTTGCCGTTTTGGCATCATGCTCGTGCCCGACGTGAAGCGCGCGACGTCGCGGATACGGGAGCTCCTGGGAGCTGAAGGGCGTTTCGTCGCGACCGTTTGGGGTGACCCGGAGAAATGCCCCTCCGCGAGCATCGCCATGAGGGTCATGAGCGAGGCGCTGGATCTTCCCGCGCCTCTGCGCGGTCATCCGGGGATGTTCTCCCTGGCGAACCCAAGCCCCCTCGTCGAAGCGCTCGAGGAGGCTGGGTTTTCGAACGTCGAAGTCGGGACGGTCAACGTGCCGATGCACTTCGACTCCGCGCGTCAGTACGTGGACTTTCTGAAAGATGTCGTCGGCCCCGTCGCGGCTCTTGTCGACGCTCAGCCGGAGCAAACCCAACGGCAGCTGTGGAGCTCGATCGAGTCCGCCGCGAGCGAGTATGCCGCGGGCGGTGGCACCGTCGAGCTCCCGAACGAGGTTCGCTACGTCGTCGCCCGCGTCACGGGCTAGACCTACTGACTCTTAATCCGTAGGTTGAAGGTTTGATTCCTTCTCAGCTCACCAACTACGTCAACAACTTGCGAGGACGCTGTCCCCTCGGTGCCCGTGTTGGTGCCCACTTTGGTGCCAACTTCCTCGGAGTCGGTTGCACTCGGTGCCTTGCGATCCACGAGCCCGGCGAAGCTCCTGCCCGTCGAGGGCAGCCAGCGAGTGTAGAAACGGAGCGTCGTGTCGGGCGAGCGGTGCCCGAGTTGGTGGCTCACGAAGGTGATGGGAGCGCCCTCGGCCAGGAGCAAGCTCGCGTAGGTGTGGCGGAGATCGTAGAACCGGAAGCGAGGCAGCTGGGCGCGCTTGAGCACACGCTTGTAGACCTTCGCAACGTTGTTGTGATCGAGCGGCGTCATCAACGCGGAGGGAAAAAGCCATTCGGGGTCGCCCCATCCGTTTTGCGGAGAGTTGCGCCGCAGAGCGGCAACGTACTCGCGGAGCAGCTCGGCGAGGTCGGGAGAGACGTCCACATCGCGGGTCTCGTGGGTCTTCGTGTCCTTGATCTCCCGCGACATCATACCGACCGAGCGCTCGACGCGAAGGGTACGGGTGCGGAAGTCGAGATCGGTGGCGCAGTTCAGCTTCTGGGGAAACTACCTGCCCCGGGGTCTACCCGACCCACCTGCGGGGGACCGGGGAAGGCTTCGCCGCCATCGTGGGCACCCTCGTCTACGTGGTCGGCTTCACCGCGAGCTTCTTCCTGCCCGAGCCGAAGCAGCAGGAGCTGCCGGACTGAGTGCTGCGACCCCGGGCCTCTGGTAGCATCGCCCGGGATGGACGAAGACGAGCTCGACGACGACCCCTCCACCCTGGTGCGGTCGGGCAAGCTCGCCCTCACCTACACCGAGATGGCGGCGCTCGTCGAGGACATCGAGGCGCGACCCATCGAGCGCCTGGCCGACCTTTGCCGAAGCGCGGAGGACCCCTCCGTTCGGGCGCGCGCGCGCGACTTTCTCGCGAAGCCTTCCTCGTAGGCCAGTTGCCGGAGCGCGGCGCCCGATCTGAACACAGCAGCCGCCGCCGGCGTCTGGTTTAATAGGAAGACCCATGAGTCAATCAGTGGAGGCGGCCGTCGAGGGCCTCGTGCGCGGGATGGGCAAGACCGATCTCGACGCGGAGTTCGAGGAGCGCCTGAGAGACTCGGGGACGCTCGCCTTCCGGGTCGCCTACGGCGTCGTTCATCACCGCGAAGATGCGGAAGACGTCGCCCAGGAGGCCCTGGCTCGTGCCTACCAGAGCTTCGGCCGGCTCCGCGATCGAGAGCGCTTCCGGTCCTGGCTCGTGCGGATCTGCTGGCGTCTGGCCCTCGATCACCGGCGCGCGGCGACGCGCCGAGCGCGGCGTGAGCAGGAGACGCCGTTCTCCGCAGATCCTCCCGACGTCGAGTCCGTGGCCTGCGAGAACGAGTTTCGCGACCGTCTCTGGAAGGCGATCGAGGCCCTGCCGGAAAAGCTGCGCCAGGTGGTGGTGCTGGCCGGGATCCTGGGCCACGACCTCAGGGAGGTCAGTGAGCTGCTCGGGGTTCCTCACGGGACGGTCCGGTCCCGTATGCACACGGCGAGGAAGCGACTCGCGGAGGCGCTGCGATGAGTGAGTTCGAGTCCGCCGAGGAAAGGGCCCTTCTCGACCGCATCGACGCCGAGCTGATGGACTCGCTGGAGACGCAGCCGTCCCTCGCCTTCCTGCCCGCGGCGCGGCGACGCGTGGGCGAGCTCCGTTCCCAGAGGGAGACCGCCCGTCGCCGGTGGCTGGTGCCGGCGCTGGCGACGTTGGCCGGGGTTCTGGTGGGAGGTCCTCTCATCATGGACGGCATGCGAGGGCCTTCGACCGCCGTCTCGCCCCGGGTCGCTCCCGCGGCGCCCCTCGCCCGAGGAGAATCCACGGTCACGCGCTCGTGGCCTCCGGCCCCTGCCCCGATGAAGCAGGCCGAGCCGGTCCGGCGTCAGGTCCCGGAGGGCGTGCCACCCCCCATCCGGCCCGAGCGGGCGGTGGCGCCTTCGCGGCCGCGGGTCATCGTGCCCGCCGAGGACGCACAGGTGGTGCGCCGGTTGGCCCTTCGCCTGCGAGGCCGCGCCGCCCGGGCTGCGGTCCTAGCCCCCGACGTCGAGAGCGACTTCAGCCTCGCGCTCGAGCCCACCGAGGAGCGGCGGGGGCTGCTCTTCTTCGATCACCGAGTCCTCGAGGGAGCCGAGTCGCTCCTCGACGAGCCGCCATCCTTCGACCGCATGGTCGAGAAAGCAGGGAGGAAGACATGAAAGCAGGGAGGAAGACATGAAGGAAGACATGAAGCTGGCCAGGACGGTTGTTTGGGGCGCGGCGAGTCTCGCACTGGCATCGACGATGGCGCTGGCGGGCGACGCCCCCGAAGAGGATGCGGCCAAGGATCCCGGAACGCCGCTGCGACTGGAGGTCGTCATGACCCGGTTCCAGGGTGACGACGTGGTCGCCCGGCTTCCCTACAGCATGCTCATCACCACCGGCACTAAAAACGAGCAGAGGCTCTTTGGCGGGATCAATATCCCCATCATCATCCAGATCGAAGGGTCGAACACGATGATGTTCAAGCACGCGGGAGGGACCGTCCGCGCCCGAGCCTGGGCGCTCGAGGATGGCCGCTTCAGGCTGGAGCTCACGACCGAGCTGGGAGGGGTCTACCCGACCAACGGCGACACCAGCCCGGAAGAGGCCGACGTCAACCCGGCCGCTCCGGTGCTGCGCAGCTTCCGGACGGAGGCGATGATCACCCTCCGGGACGGCCAGAGCACCATGCTCTCCGATTCGGCCGACCCGATCACCGGAGAGACCGTCAAGACCGAGGTGACGCTACAGGTCGTGAAGTAGGGCCCCGTACCCACCGTGCTCTCAGGCCGCTCGCGGCCGGATCGCGAGGAATCGTCCAGTTGTCAGTGGAACCGGCGGTACCAGGCCAGAACGCCGAGCTTGGTGACGGCCATGGCGGCCATGACGATCGCGATGTCCCAGCGGAGGACGTCGCGCGCGAGAAAGTCGTAGAGGAAGAGTCCACCCAGCAGGACGCCCCCCACGACCGCCGCGTGGCTCGTCGCCTTGTACCGATGGAGCACGAATCGTTCGTCGATCATGAGTCGTCCTCGACGAGCTCGAAGAGCTCGTCCGTGGGACAGGAGAAGATCCGGGAGAGCTGCAGGCTCAGCGGCAGACTGGGGACGTAGCGCCTGCGCTCGATGGAGATGATGCTCTGCCGCGACACCCCGCAGGCCGCGGCCAGGTCCTGCTGCGTCAGCCCCGCCTTCAGCCGGTGATCCTCACGGCATTGATGACCCTGGACTTCAGCCGTGCCCTCCCCCGGGTAAAGCCGGCTTTGCATTAACGACAAATAGGAGCTTGTAACCCTGGGCCCCGCGTCCGGGAGCGACCGTCCGCGTCAATCGTGCGGCCGTCCGATACGCCGACGTCGAAGACGCGCTCGTGCAACTCGCCGCTGGCATCCTGCGAACCTTTGATGATCTGGATGCGATCGAGGTTCGCCCCGTCGGGATCGCGCAGGCGGAACATGTCAACAACATTGAGACACTCGCGAGCTGCATTTAGTGAGCCTCGATTAACTTTCGGCGACTGGTGATGTCCGCGTGGTCGACGTCTGCTTCGCTCGCGATCTCGTTGGGTGAAGCAGAAAAAGGGGGTACCCCAGGTATGGACGACGCCGAGAGAATGGCTCCTGCGGCATCCTGGAGCGTCGTTTTCTGCGGCGGCGGGTTGATCCAGGCCTGAGGAGGCAAAACGGGAGGTTGTGGCGTTCCGCGAACGAAGCGCTCGGGATGAGCACGCTGAGCCTCGAGAAGGATCTGGCGCCGAGCGGTGGTGAGTTGTTCGGCGCGACCGTAGTGAACGTCGGCCGGTGTCATAAGGCCGACCCCCGAGTGCCGGTGGTCATTGTTGTAGTAGTCGAAGAAACCGCGGCAGAACAGCCGGCTGTCTTGGATGGAACCAAAACGGCTGGGGAACTGAGGGCAATACTTGAGCGTTTTGAACTGAGACTCGGAGTAGGGATTGTCGTTCGAGACGTAGGGTCTGGAGTGGGTCTTGGTCACGCCGAGGTCTGCCAAGAGCAAAGCCACGGACTTGCTTCGCATCGAGCTGCCACGATCCGCGTGCATGGTGAGCTGGTCTGGTTCAATGTTTTGCTTGCGACAGCTCTCGGCGATGAGGCGTTTCGCGAGCTCGGCGCTTTCTCGGTGAGCCAGCATCCAGCCAACCACGTAGCGGGAGAAGATGTCGAGGATGACGTAGAGATAGTAGTAGGTCCACTTGACGGGGCCACGAAGCTTCGTGATATCCCACGACCAAACCTCGTTGGGCGCCTCGGCCAACAGCTCCGGCTTGGCGTAATTCGGATGGCGCAGTTGGTTCCGGCGCTCTCGGACCTCGCCGTACTTTTCCAAAATCCGATACATCGTGCGAATCGAGCAGAGGTAGATTCCCTCGTCCAGAAGCGTGGCCCACACCTGCGCGGGCGCCTTGTCGACGAAACGCTCACAGTGCAAGGCTCCGAGGACCTTCTCGCACTCGGTCTCGTCGAGGGCTCGGTGCGGCCGAGGACGACGCTTCGGTTTGGGCGTCACCAGCTGGCGCCTGCGATACAACGTGGAACGAGCCACACTCAGAGCCTCGCAGGCTTCCGCCGTCTGCCCAATCTGTCCCGCCAGCTCCTCGGCCGCCACAATCAGTCGTTCTCGTCGCTGTCGAGCGGATTCAGGGGGATCCCCAGCAGTTCGGAGGCTTTTTTTTGGATCTCCAACATCGTCTCCACTCGAGCCAGGCGACGTTGGAGCCGGGCGTTCTCGCGCTCGAGCTCCTTGACCCGTGGATCCTCTGCCTTCGCCTTCCGGCCTCGCTTTCTCGACGTCAACCCCGCCTTCGCGATCTCGTCACGTTGGCGGCGCCAACTCGATAGCTGCGACGAGTACAGGCCCTCTCGACGCAGAAGTGCCGCAATATCCCCGACACCCTTGCAGGCGTCGGCCTCGCGCACTAGCCGCAGCTTGTACTCCGCGGTAAAGCGTCGACGCTTCGCTTGCTCACTCACTTCCGTTTCCGGGACCCCCGCCGCATCGCGGCCGGCGGGATCTCCAGTCGCCCTACGGGCTCCTTCCGTTCCCGCCGGGGTCATTCTCTCAATCAATGAACTCATTGATGATCCTCCTCCGCCCTACACACTAATTTCAAGGGGCGAAGTGTCTCAAGGATGTTGGCACAGAGGGAGGGCGCGGATCATGAACGCACGAGCGTCGCCGCGTGTAGCCCGCGTGGGCGAAATCGGGGCGCACCTTGCGAGCAGCAACGAGGCGAATGTATGCCTGAGATCGTACAGCCTGAAGCACGGGAGCTTGGCTTTCTTAATAACTCTCGCGAACGCCTTCGCGGCTTGGGATTGGTCTCGAGAAGGTTTGTATGATCACTGACCTACCATCTCGATAATAAGCCGGTTAATGACAAGCAATCCGATTGCCACACAGAAAATAACTAGGAAGAAAACCCCATAGAGGTACAACGGACTCAGAACATCGGCGATCGCGTTCGTTGCGTAGCCTCCTAGAAAACTCCCCAAACCAGTGGCGGAGAACCATACCCCTGTTAATCGCCCCGTCCACTGCATAGGAGCCCATTTGGTGACAAACGCAAATCCGATGGGTGCCATAATAATCACAGCGCAAGCCTGGAGAAAATAAAAGGCAAATAGATAGGCGGGGTTCACAAGCTCTTTGGCCTCAGCGCCAACAAGGCTCATCGCTGCGATAGCAATGACTGCAAAAGATAGGGCGAGAAGTATCAAGCTCATGGCCATTTTCCTCGGTGCGCTGAGTTGGATTTCCGTTTGGCTTAGAAAACGCCAAAAGATTGCCATAACGGGTCCTAGTACGACGACTGATAGCGCAAAAAATGACAGAAAGACAGTGGGCGGAACCTCGAAGCCAAGAAGATGTCGATGGACAAAGTTCTTGGAAAAGAAAAGAACCGATGATCCCATCTGACTGCATCCCATCCAAAAAATGATTGAAAATACGGCCAAGATTAAGATAGAAGTTATGCGCTTTCTGTCCGTGGTAGTAAGCAGCTTAGAGGCTGGCTTGGCAGAGTTGAATATTGGTTGCGCCTTTGCACTATCTACGCTTCTGTAATGCCGATAGCTTAGGATGAAAGATGCGATCCCCAGTAGTCCTGCTACAGCAAGCGTGAGATAAAGTGGCGTCCAGCCATAGGCCTGAAGAACCAGACTGCCGACGGTTTGTGTAAGCAAGATGCCGCCGGAGGAGACAGCATAAAAAATGCTAAATCCCCCATCGCGTAGTGATTCCCTAGAATCATAGAGCCTCCCTTGAAGGGCTAGAACAGCCGGCCAAAATAAGCCATAGCCCAGCGACACAGAAGCA
This sequence comes from Candidatus Marinacidobacterales bacterium, assembly GCA_965247365.1. Taxonomy (GTDB): domain Bacteria; phylum Acidobacteriota; class Vicinamibacteria; order Marinacidobacterales; family SMYC01; genus CBDFHB01. The sequence goes on along the minus strand of CBDFHB010000002.1, from coordinate 3,165,829 downwards.
AGGCTAAAAAGGAGCAAAGATGCGATTTTCAAGGACAACAGTAGGCACCCCACCACCAGGCATAGAGACGCCAATAAGATAGAGATGGAGTATCGTTTTAAATAGGCGGAGGCATAGCCTCCCAAAAGGGGAAGGGCGGTCGCGATCCCTAGAAAAAGACCGTATGCTTCAATGGCATCCGCGTCGCTATATTGGTACTCACCTGTGAGATACACAGGAAAGAAGCTCACCACTCCCCAAAAACCGAAATTTTGGAAGAGAGCAGTAATGCTTAACGTGTACATTCCTGTGGGATGCTTTTGTCCTGATTCCATAGGATCTCAGTGCGAGTGTCTCTTGTACCTACCTGGGTAGCCGGGGCTCCTACTCTTTAGCATGGAAGAGTAGAAGTGAGGGGTGCGGGATGGAACCGATTTTTCAGCATGGTCAGGCTCCGGAGGTTACGGCGTGTACCAGATCGACGACCTATAGGCGCGCTCCTGGTGCGTGGCCGGCACACCGTTCGGCAAAGCGACGCCGAAAAAGGCCGCGTCATAGGTGGTCCAGCGAGGGGTCGGGATCTCGAGCACCCGCACATAGTAGACCGCGCGCTGGCTGGCATCGAGTTCTGGATCCTTCCGGTAACCCATCAACAGCGCATCCCCGATGCTGTTGGTGTAGGTCGCGTCCTCCACGTTCACGGTGTTCACGACCGGCGTCCGGGAGAGACCGTCCGCGTCAATCGTGCGGCCGTCCGATACGCCGACGTCGAAGACGCGCTCGTAGTCTCGGTTGATGCTCATTGGTCTTCACCTGAGCACGACTCTTAATCCGCAGGTTGAAACCTAAGCCCCAAGCGCCGGAAACCTCGACCGCTTGCTGATTGATCGCACCGCCGGTCGAAAGTAGAATACGGGGCGGTTTTGGGGTGTTGTCGTCCGAGGCTGTACGGTTGCGACCGACGCAGGCGAACACTGGAGTTCCTCGAGAAAAGGTAACGATGAAGACAGCCAAACAAAGTAGTAAGAAACTGACTCGACGCGAGTTCCTCGGGGCCACGGGGTCGGCCGGCGGCGCGTTGGCGCTGGGTCCGGCCGTTTTCCAGACCGCAGGCGGCGCAGCGACGCAGGCGTCAGCGTCCGTGACGAACCAGGACGCGGACCGTCGATACAACATCCTGTTTCTATTGACTGACCAAGAGCGGTATTTCGATCCGGCCACGTTACCGGATGGCTACGCACTCCCCGGCCGTGAACGTCTGAGGCGCGAGGGCGTGTCGTTCACGAACCATCAGATCGCCACTTCGGTGTGCAGCTCATCGCGCTCCGTGATTTATACCGGCCAACATATCCAGCACACTCGAGTCTTCGACAACATGGGTTTGCCGTGGTCGGCAGAGCTCTCGTCGGACATCCCGACCGTCGGTAAGTACCTGCGAGATGCCGGCTACCACCCTGCTTATCTCGGCAAGTGCCATTTCGTGGAAGCGCTCGACGAGATCAAGGTCGAAGGGGCACCCGACGTCAACTTGGCCGAGCTGAACAAGATTATGCAGGAGTACGGGTTCGACGACTATGTCGGCGTGGGCGACATCATCGGCACGACGATGGGCGGCTACCACACCGACGAGTTCACGACCTCGACCGCGGTACGGTGGCTGAGGGCGGACGCTCCCAAGCTCACCCAACAGGGAAAGCCGTGGTTTTTGGCGCTGAATCTCGTCAACCCGCACGACGTGATGTTCTACAACACCGACGCACCGGGCTCTCCGCCGGCGCAGGACACCCGTCACCTGATGAACATCAATCGAGAGCCGGCGCACGCGCTGTATCAGAAACGCTGGAACATGTCGCTCCCCGTGAGTCGCCATGAGCCATGGGATTACGATGGACGGCCTCGCGCTCACTACGAATACCAGCTCAGTCGGCAGGCGTTGGTCGGTCAGTTTCCGAACGAGGACGCTCGCTGGAAGCGGTTACAGGACTACTACCTGAACTGTATCGCCCACTGCGATCGGCATGTCGACCGCATCCTTCGAGAGCTCGACGAGCTCGGGTTCGCGGACGACACCATCGTGGTAATGACTTCGGATCATGGCGAGCTCGCTGGTGCTCACAGCATGCACGGCAAAGGCGCGACCGCGTACAAGGAGCAACTCCACGTGCCGCTCGTGGTCCGCCACCCGGGTCACGCGGCAAGCGCCGGTAAGGAGTGTGTCGCTGTGACCTCGCATCTCGATATCACCCCGACGCTCCTGGGGCTCGCGGGCGTGAGTAACGTCGAGCGCCAAGCGATGGCGCCGCAGATGCAAGGGCACGACCTGAGCGGGCTTCTCCCGTCGCCTGAATCTGCAGGAGCCGGCGCGGTGAGGGAAAGCACGCTCTATAACTTCAACATGTGGCTTTACCAGGATGCCGACTTCATGCGGAGCGTGTTCGAGACCATAGGCGCCGGCAAAGACGTCGCCGCGGCGGGACTGAAACCGGACCTCACGAAGCGCGGCGCCATCCGCAGCGTGACCGATGGCCGTTACCGCTTCTCTCGCTACTTCTCGCCGTTGCAGCACAATCTGCCGGGAACGATCGAGCAAATCTTCGACTACAACGACGTCGAGCTGTTCGATCTGGAAGCAGACCCAGACGAGATGAGAAACTTAGCGACCGACAGAAGCGCGAACGGCGAGCTGCTGTTAGCGATGAATCAAAAGCTGAGCGACGTCATCGACGCGGAGGTCGGCACCGATGATGGAGAGTTCCTGCCCGAGAACAAAGAAGGCTGGGCGGTCACTCGCTTCGATCCTTGACAAGCAGCTACAGTCGTTCACTCTATCGGACTAGCGCGCGCGTCAACCTGGGCACAGCGCACCGATGGTGCCAACTTGGTGACAAAACTACCCCCGGAGCCACGAAACAACGAAGACGAGAGTCACCGCTTCTTCGAGTGTTTCGTGTCGGTTAGTCTCCGTTCGTGCTGGTTGGTCTTCACCTGAGCACAACTCCCCCCAACGTGCGCGACGACTGGGTCGAGGATTGGAGCCGTTCGACCTGTCAGTCGGTGACGTCAAGAAGATCTCGCAGAGTGAGTTGTTCTCCAACGTGAGCAACCGATTCACATTGGTCGGCGTCCAAGTGAGTCGCCGTCCCGTTTTTCTCGAGCTCGATCCGAAGGGGCGCATCGGAGCGCCGGTCATGTTCAATGACTTCACAGTGGTTTTCGGAGTCGAAGCAGCGAAGCAGGTAATGAACAAATTCGGGTCCTACGTTCTCCCTTGGATCGGAGACGAAAGCGTGGCGAAGAGGTCGAGGTCGCGACTAGTATGGCCTCTTCGCGGGGGCAAGCTGATCAACTTGGCCCGTATCCTGACCGGTCAAACGGTCGTCTTCGGCAGGCCGACCAGCCGTTTCGAGACAACCATCGGGGACAGGCAAGCGGAGCAGGAATCCGAACGGGCCGGATGGCCAGAGCGGCGGGCGGCGCAAGCTTTCGAAACTCTGGCGGAGGAACGGGTTGCCTCGGTCGTGGAGCTGCTGCCTTGCCTCGCGCCGAAGGCTGATAGCAGCGAAGAAATTCGAGAATAGACGAGGCCGACGTCACTCTAGTCAGTCCTCGAGTGACACCCGCAATATCTCTATGACGCTCTGGCCGTCGCTGTAGATATTCATGGCGAAGAAGTGCGCGCCGAGGAAAGCGATCTCGCTGCGGGAGTATGAGGGAAGGTTGCGCCGATAAACCTCCTGCCCGTCCTCCACTCGCAGGACGAAGACGGCGTCGCGCACGGAACCGATGTTGTAGGCAGGGCTCACGCTGACTCCGATTAGACTCCCCGCAGGGTGCACTGCGACCGACGTGATCGAGCGCCCTCGGGGAACCTCGTATCGGAACTTCCCCGCGGGCAAGGACCAAACCACGCGATAGGGTCCCTCTTCGCGATAAAGGTCCCACGCTACCCACCCGTCGTTCAATCGCCGGAGGTTCTGGGAGACGTGACCGATTCCGTCGAGGCGGTCTGGACCCCAAACAGGGTGTCCCCCGCGATCCAAAACAAGAACCTCACCGCCACTCGTCGATAGCGTAAGCCTGGGCGGCTCGGTCTCGAAAGAGAGGAGCTCGAAGCTTCCCGAGATTGTCTCGGGTAACGCGATACGGCTCTCGGTGCCAGCTATGTCGCGGAGGACGAGGGTTTGACGTGGCCTCCCGGCGACTCGCGAATCCCGAGAGATCCACGCGAGCGTTCGGCCGTCCGTCGAGAGCGCCGGCAGCCAGTATCGGAGCTCGGGCGGTGGTTGAAGCTCCCGTTCCTGTCCGTCTCGCGACAAATACCAATAGCTTCGCTCCGCCGCGACCGGATCCCAACGCGTAAAGAGCGCGACGCCGTCGGCCGTCACCCACTGCAAGCCTCCTCCCGCGTGGGGGGAGTCGAGACGGATGTCGCGAATGTCACATTCGGGCATGGACAAGAGACCGGTCCGCGACAGCTTCGGTCCTCGTGCGATCCAAACGACTTGGCTTCGCTCGAGAGCGAGCTCCGCGCCGAAGCGAACCGGAACGATACGGGCCTCCGGGATCGTGCAGGCCATTTCCCACTCTCGAAGCTCTTGTGACGAATCCTCGTCGATGAGAAAGGCGGTGGGGATGACGATCATGTAGGCGGACTCGAGAATGACGAAGAGCACCGGCACCGCTACGAGCAGCCACGCGAAGCGCCATACGCTTCCTCGACGGAGCACGACGTAGAGGACGAGGGCGGCGGCGAGCTGGAGTCCGAGTGCCAAGGCGAGGTCGGTCGCGAGCCATCCCGCCGGGCGCTCGCCATGAGTAAGCTCCCGCCAGAGTACGACACCCCAGAGAGAAACGAAGTGGGGTCCTACGACTGGAAGGAGGTAGACGCCAAACGAGGCGAGAAGAGCGAACCGAGCAGTGCGCTTGGTCACGGCTTCGTGGGGGACACTAGCGCGCGACGAGCACGGGGCCGTCGAAAGAGCCGTAGGCTTCGCGTGCGTAGGCCAGAGCTTCGCGGAGCGAGGGAAAGACCGAGAGCTCCTCGTGGACGTCGTCGCCATTCCAGACGAGATGCCGCACGATAGTCCGCGGGTTCCAACCCGGTTCACACGTCTCGACAAAAACGGCTCGCTCCAGGGTGTCGACGACCGGTTGGGATTCGTTCATCGTTGACATCTCGTCTAGGTTCAGGTCAAGGTTCCGTGAGGTGTTTCGCGGCGAGGTAGGGGAAGTCCAGGTAGAGTGATGTGCTCTCGGCCTTCGCGAAATATCGCATGGCCCGACGCTCTCGCCCCTGCGAGAGATGGTGTGCGCCGAGCATGAAGTACGCATGCGGAAGCATCAGGAAGTTCGTCTCTCGTGCGTTCTTTAGGCTCTCTTCCTCGGAAGCCCCTCCCGTGAGCGTTCGCATCATCGAACGAAGGAAATCATATTCTGCTGCGGGATCGAGCTCGTCCTCGAGCTCGGCGAGCATGGCGCGGGCGCGGGCGCGTTCACCTCTCATGGTGAGACCCGCGGCGGCATAGAGTCGGTACAGTCCGGGCACACCGTCTTCGAACGCATCTAGCGCCTGAATCGCGCTCGTGTAGTCACCCTTCTCGAAGTGCCGCTCGAAACGGAGGTCCGTCACCTCGGAGGCGTGCTCCGCGTTCCTCGATCCGAGCACGAGGTATTGCTCCACGAGCTCGTCTTGGCCCTCTAGGCGGTGGAGCTTGGTTCGATAGGCCCAACCGTCGTCTGCCCATACTCGTCGATACTCCTGATGCAGACGCTCCGCTGAATCCCAGTCGGACTCAGAGAGGGCCAGGATCCAACGAGCTTCCCATACGGAGCCATCGTCCGGAAATCTGGGACCGAGGCTCGTGAGTGTCGCTCCGGTTTCTTCGACCTTGCCGGCGGCGATACCGGCGAGCGCGTACGTAGGCACGGCTTCGAGCGCGTAGGCGGGGGAGTCGATAACTGGCGCAAGCTCCGTGAAAGCGGCCGCGTACCTTTCGAGGCCGAGAAGCTCGTAGCCGAGCGCGAGCCTCGCGCGCAGGAGATTGGGGTCCTTGGCCAGAGCCGCTCGATGTAGAGCCACGGCCTCGGCGCCCGAGAGAAGCCGCCCGTAGAGGTAGTCGTTCTCCGCCGTCGGCTCCCTACGCCTCTGCTTACGGTACTCTGCGAGAACCTCCACGCCGCCGCCGAGGTCGTTCATCGTATCCTGGTAGCCACGGTGATTTTCGAGCCCGCCATCGGCGCAGGTCGAGATCCAGCTCCGCGCGGTCTCGATGGCCTCGTCGTCGAGCTCCTGAATGTCCAGCATGGCAACACGGTTGCGATAGGCGCTCACGTGGCACGGATCGATCTGAAGAGCTTTCTCCAGTGCCTGCGCGGCTCCCGCTATGTCGCCTTCGCTGAATCGCGTTGTCGCGATCGTGTTGTAGTCGATGTCTCGCGCGACGACGAACTCCTCGCGATGGGCGGTGCTGGAGTCGGTCGTGACCGTGTCGGGCGCGGGCTGAAACACGAAGTGAGCCTTCGGTTGAGAAAAGAAGTGTTGAAAGGAAATGAGCTGCTCGGAGTACTCGCGCTGTCTGGCATCGGCCGCGTAGACGTGGCTGGCTCGCCGGTAGATGTGAATCTGAGCGACGTTATAGACGTAGAACTGGGGGTGTATCAGGGCTGACATCAGGTCCCGCTTCTCGATGACGACATCGACGCGCTCGACCTCTACCGCGCCCTCGTGCGAGGAGACCACCGCCTGATAGGCGCCAGGAGCGTAACTTCGCTTCATCGCTTGTTGTGACGCGAGGTTGAAGACCTCGTCCGCGAAAGAGACGCGGACCGGCACCTCGAGACCGTTGTCGAAGTAGACGTCCACCTGGTTCTGACGGACGTAGCCATAGAAGAAAGTTGCTACGACGGCGCATGCCAATAAGGCCGCGCCGGCGAGCAGGGCTCGCGCATTTGCCATGGTGCGCCTCTCGTGGAAAGAGTCGATTGTGTTTGGATAGGACCTAGATCGATGTTAGCAGGGCAGTCCGAGAAATCAAGCGGGGACGTTGCGGTTCCGTTCAAGGCGCGGCCTTTTCGAAGACTGCGCTATGCTGTTCGTCATCCAAGGAGGATCCGTTGGCGAACCGAGAGACTTCCGAGCACGCAAGACCAACCAAATCGAGCGACGCAGCCGACGTTCCGGAAACGAGCTATGCGGAGCGGGCGCGCACCCTCGTTCACCTGGGGCGGGTGGGGACGCTCGCCACGCTTTCGCGCAAACACCCGGGTTGGCCCTTCGGGTCGGTCATGCCTTATGGGCTCGATTCCGCGGGACAGCCGTCGTTTCTCATCAGCACCATGGCGATGCATACGCAGAACGTTTTCGGTGACGATCGCGCCAGCCTTCTCGTGACTGCGCCCGATGCCGCCGAAGATCCGCTCGGTGCGGGACGCGTGACGCTCATGGGGCGGGTCGCGAAGGTGCCGGGGTCGGCCCTCGCGGCCGTTCGAGCGGAATACCTCCTGCGCTACGAGAACGCGTCCTACTGGGTCGATTTCAAGGACTTCGCCTTCTTCCACTTGGACGTCACCGACCTCTACTTTGTCGGCGGCTTCGGCGTGATGGGCTGGGTCTCGGCCGAGGAATACCTTGCCGCGGCCCCCGATCCACTCGCGGACCAGGCGCGCGGGATTCTCGATCATATGAACGCGGATCACGTCGAAGCCCAGTTGCTCCTCGCCCGGGGGATCGCGGGAATCGAAGCCAAGGATGCAAAGATGACGGCGGTGGATCGCCTCGGGTTTCACGTGAGGCTTAAGACCGCGGAGGGAATGCGCGGCGTCCGTATTCCCTTCGCGCGCGAAGTCACGAGCGCGGAAGACATCCGAAGTATGCTCGTCGAGATGGTGCAGCGGGAGCGAAGCGGAGCGAGCTAAGGGAGCCGAACCGCACCGATCGCGAGCGTGACCGCCGCCTGGGTCGGGTCGACGACGATGGGTCCGCTCATCAGGCCCGTTGAGAGTAACGGGACTGGACCATGATGCAGGCGTTTGCGAGGTAATTGAAGCCGTGCTCTTGGAGCATTGCGAGGCTCTCGGGGCTCTCGGCTCCGGGCTGCAGCCAAACGTTCATCAGGTCTTGTTCGAGGCACTGTTGCAAAACTTGGACCGTTTCCGGCGGCGGTACGACGATGTTCACGATGGTCGGCTTGTTGGGCAGATCGCTCAGAGTCCGGTAGGCCATGTCGCCGTCGACCTCCGCCCGACGACGGTTCACCGGAAACACAGTGTAGCCCTTGCGCTTGAGGTCGCGGTAGATAACGTGGCCGTACTTGGAGGGGTCGTCGGTTGCGCCGACGACTGCGACCGTCGTCTCGGGCTCCTCGAGAAGCGTGGCGATATCCCTCATGCGCCGATTCTAGCTCAACCGCTTGCCTCGGGTGATCTGGTTTCGGGCAAGGAAGTCGGGTTTCGAGCTGTCCGTCTAGAACTTACTCGTCGTCGCTGCAGACGTAGCGCGCATAGGTGAGCGCTTCATCGAGCGTGTCGAAGAGGTGCTCGTCCTCCTGCATGCCTCCCTGATAGCGGAAGACAACCCTCACCATCATACGAGGCTTGCCCCCGTCTCGACAGGGCTCGACGTGGACCGTGGGTTTCGCTGCGGGCGGAGGCGATAGCATTTCATACTTCATGGTCGACCTCCTTTCACTTCGAATATGTTGCAAGAGCGAGGCCAACGACTGTATTTTCTAGCCAACCATAATTGATAGAAGCATTTAGAGTTGTTGACGTTGTCTCGCTCCGCCCGGACATTAGTTACTTTTGGTAACAAATCAGGAAGGCGGGGTTGACGCGGGTCCTACGGGACGGCAGGGGAGGCCGTTGACGCTTTCGCTGCTCGGTTGCTAGCCTGAGTCCAAGTGATGACCACGTCGAAAACGATCTTGCTCCTCCTGGCCGTGGGGGCGGTATTGTTGATGCAGCACTATTATCCGCTGATGCCGGACCCGATGGCGTCGCACTTCGACGGGGCGGGACGGCCTAATGGCTACCAGTCACGCGACGGGTTCTTCCTTCTGTCGGGCGCCATGTTGCTTCTCGTCGTTGCCCTCTTCGGTGGTATCGGTCTGCTCTTTCGAGTCATGCCGACGAGGTGGTACAACCTTCCTAATCGCGACTACTGGCTTTCTCTCGAGCGGCGGGCGTCGACGATCGATTTCATGACGCGGCAGATGGAGTGGTTTGGTATCGGAACGCTGATTCTTGTGACGTTCGTGTTGTGGATCGCCATGGAGGCCAATCTCACTCCAGACCGTACGATCGATTCGACCAGGATGTGGTGGCTGCTGGGCGCTTACCTGACTTTTACGACCGTCTGGCTGGTTCGCTCCGTGCTGACGTTTCGAAGATCGCCGCGATAGCCTTTTCGAAGCAAGTACCGACCGGGAGGCGGAACACCTTCATTGACGGCGGGCCTCGAGCTCGATGATGAGCTCCACGTCGTTGCCCACGACCGCATCGGCCACCCCGTAGGTCATTCCGAACTCGCTCCGGCGAAAGCTTCCCCGCACCGACAGGCCGGTGACGTAGGGATTACCCCGTTGTGGCGACGTCCCGCTCTTGTTCCAGGTCACGTCCAGCCGGATCGGCCGGGTGGAACCGATGAGGCTCAGGTTCCCTTCGAGCGTCGCTTTGCGGTCGACGAGCTTGACGCCCTGCGACTCGAACACCATCTCTGGATATTCTTCGACGTTCAGAAAGTCGGCGCTCCGAAGGTGGCGATCTCGACGCTCGACGGCCGTGTCGACGCTCGCGGTCTTCACGACCACGCGCACGTTCCGGATCTCGCCGGTCGTCTCGTCGAAATCGAAGCTCCCCTCTGCCTCGCGAAAGCGTCCGAATACTTTGGCGAAGCCCACGTGCTCGACGAGAAACCCCACCGTGAGGTGTTGCGGATCGATGACGTAGTGCTCGGCGCCGGCCTGGACGGGTCCAACCAGGAGCATGGCGGCGAGACCAGTGAGGAGGCTCATAGGTACCTATGATAACTCGTCGTCGTGCATTGTTTAGACTGCATTTCTAGCGCGCTCCGCCGTTCCACTCGCTATTTGGAGAAAGCTTTCGTTAGGTCTTGTGCCGTCGGTGTCTTGACGTGCACGTCTGTTTGGGGGAAAGGGATCTCGACGCCTTTTTCGCGGAATGCAGCGTCGATGGTGTAGTTCAGCTTGCTGCGCAACCGATGATAGTTCGGCGGCTCGTCCGACCAGACGAGAAGCTCGAAGTTCAGCGACGAGTCTCCGAAGGCGAGAAAGCGCACTTCGGGCTCCGGACGCGTCAGAACATCCGGTTGTGCGCGCGCTGCGGCCAGCAACGTTTCCGTCACCAGCTCGACATCCGATCCGTATGCGACTCCGACCGGCACGTGGACTCGTATTCGCGGATCGCCATGGGACCAGTTGATAACCGCTTGATTGATGAGTTGCGAGTTGGGCACGATGATCGAGATGTTGTCGTTGGTAAGGATCGTCGTGGCGCGGAAGTTGATATTCTCGACCTGGCCCTCGACGTTCTCGACCGAAACACGATCTCGAAATCGCACCGGCTGCTCGAGAAGCAAGACGACGCCCGAGACGAGGTTGTTCACGACGTTTTGGAGACCGAAGCCGATTCCGATTCCGAGTGCCCCCGCCACGACCGTCAAGGCTGTGAGGTCCACGTTGAGGAGCTCGACTGCGACGGCGATACCGATGAGCCAGACGAGATACTGTGTGAAGCGAATGATAACGTAACGGGGCGCCGGCTCGATCTGGGCGAGAACATAGGCCGTCAAGATCCGTCGCGCGGAACGGGCGAGAACGTGCGTGACGATGAGCGTGAGCGCGAACATCGCCACATGCAACACGGTGATCGGGTTGCCTCCCAGCTGAAAAAGATGGAAGTCGAGGATCTGTCGCACGTATTCGAGCCAGTTCATGCCATGAGTATCTCCGGGATCGTGCCCTCAGTGCTAGTCCATTGGTTCGTCGCGGGAAAAAGGTGTACCGCTTTGGCTACCTGAACTTGCGCGGAATCACCGAAGTTGGCAACATGAGAGAAGGTCACTTCTCTGGCGTTCGATCTCAACAAAGAGGAACGGCAAGGAGCCTGGCTCGTGCTCGCGCTCTACGGTGCCGCTGCAGCTCTCCCGCCGCTCGCTTGCCACTGGCTGTTGCGTGAGCTCCATTCGGGCTCTGGACCGCACAGCGGAATGGGTACTCCGTTGGTGCTTGCGGGTCTCGCCTTCGCAGGCGTGGCGAGCCTCATAATCGGAATGCTCGGGACGCTTCTCGTCGTCTACGGAGTCGTTCGCTTGAAGATGCTCGGATCGGTTTACCTGCTGTGTTCTCTCACAGCAACGGTTCTGGCGGTCACCCCTGCGATCATGGGCTGGAATGAGGTCAACGAGCCACCCCCAGCCGCCTTCGACCCCGGAGATTGCACGGGCTGCGCCGTGGAAGGAAAGTGTGCCCTGCCTTGGGGAAGCGCCTCTAGTGGGATCATGTCTCTAGGCGAGTGCCGGTCCGGCCGTCGGCATGGTTTGTGGATTTTCCGTGATAGAGATCATGAAGAGATAGCATCCTTCGCGTTCGCAGACGGGGTCCGCCACGGGCCGTTCGAGACCCAAACGATTCGCGGCGCTTTTGCCAACGGTGTCCGCGACGGCGACTGGTTGTGGCGCCAATTCGGACGAACCGTAAAGCAAGGTCTCTACGTCGACGGCCGAGCGGACGGACGCTGGACCTGCTTCCGCCGCGACCGCGAGGAGGAGCTCTCGTGGGTGCTCTTCGAGCGTGGCCGCGTCGTGGAAGGAACTGGTGCCCTACGCGTTCGTGGGTACATTGAATTGCCGAGCGAAGCGGCTGGGAAGCTCGTCCCGGACGGAATCTTCTGCGAAGATCCCGGCGTCGAGCCCTCCGACATGCTATTCGGCCGAATGTTCTAGCGTCGATCTGAATCTCGCGGTCCGGATCTCCAGGCCATCAATCGAAACGTCGAGCGGCGCAACGAAGACTACCGTTTGACCCTCAGCTCCCAGGCGGCTAGATTCCTCACTGAAAATAAACAGGATGGATCAATAATGAAATTCAGTCGAATTTCGGCTCTCGGATTATTACTGATTACAACTATATTGAATGGCTGCGGAGGAGATAGCTCTCGGGTTGACCCACTGACGATATTCCAAAACGCTAGTTGGGACTGTCCTACTTCAGCTTGGCAAGGTGACCCATTCGTAGTTCGCTACAAGATCACAGATGGAGTCATCTACCTGAACGCCAGCGAACCTGCATCAGCTAAAGGCATTGAAGATTTACAGCTCCTATTCACACCAGCGATCCGTAATTTTCCGCATGCGACTATGAATCAGACCCTTGGATTCAGTTACCACGAGTACTCAGAGACCAAACTAGATATTTCCGCAAGTGAGCAGACTGCATCGATCCCAGAGGCCAAGACACCCTTCCGGATGGATCTCAGGATTGAAGTGGAAACCCGATTGGCAGGGGGTGAGACCTGCACCGCAATCCTGACAGATGTATTCACTCGTTCTGCTGCGTATTATCCCGACTCTATTCTCACTATTCCCCCAGAGGCAGAACCGAACCGCTCCCGCTATGTAGATTTGGCCGACCCAATACCAGAAACCACTGCCCAGGCGGTCGTGCTGGCTACTGCAGGACATGATTGGTCCCAAACTTGGCGAGATCAAACAGTCTTCAAACGAGACCTGCCCATCGGAACATGTCAACAACATTGAGACACTCGCGAGCTGCATTTAGTGAGCCTCGATTAACTTTCGGCGACTGGTGATGTCCGCGTGGTCGACGTCTGCTTCGCTCGCGATCTCGTTGGGTGAAGCAGAAAAAGGGGGTACCCCAGGTATGGACGACGCCGAGAGAATGGCTCCTGCGGCATCCTGGAGCGTCGTTTTCTGCGGCGGCGGGTTGATCCAGGCCTGAGGAGGCAAAACGGGAGGTTGTGGCGTTCCGCGAACGAAGCGCTCGGGATGAGCACGCTGAGCCTCGAGAAGGATCTGGCGCCGAGCGGTGGTGAGTTGTTCGGCGCGACCGTAGTGAACGTCGGCCGGTGTCATAAGGCCGACCCCCGAGTGCCGGTGGTCATTGTTGTAGTAGTCGAAGAAACCGCGGCAGAACAGCCGGCTGTCTTGGATGGAACCAAAACGGCTGGGGAACTGAGGGCAATACTTGAGCGTTTTGAACTGAGACTCGGAGTAGGGATTGTCGTTCGAGACGTAGGGTCTGGAGTGGGTCTTGGTCACGCCGAGGTCTGCCAAGAGCAAAGCCACGGACTTGCTTCGCATCGAGCTGCCACGATCCGCGTGCATGGTGAGCTGGTCTGGTTCAATGTTTTGCTTGCGACAGCTCTCGGCGATGAGGCGTTTCGCGAGCTCGGCGCTTTCTCGGTGAGCCAGCATCCAGCCAACCACGTAGCGGGAGAAGATGTCGAGGATGACGTAGAGATAGTAGTAGGTCCACTTGACGGGGCCACGAAGCTTCGTGATATCCCACGACCAAACCTCGTTGGGCGCCTCGGCCAACAGCTCCGGCTTGGCGTAATTCGGATGGCGCAGTTGGTTCCGGCGCTCTCGGACCTCGCCGTACTTTTCCAAAATCCGATACATCGTGCGAATCGAGCAGAGGTAGATTCCCTCGTCCAGAAGCGTGGCCCACACCTGCGCGGGCGCCTTGTCGACGAAACGCTCACAGTGCAAGGCTCCGAGGACCTTCTCGCACTCGGTCTCGTCGAGGGCTCGGTGCGGCCGAGGACGACGCTTCGGTTTGGGCGTCACCAGCTGGCGCCTGCGATACAACGTGGAACGAGCCACACTCAGAGCCTCGCAGGCTTCCGCCGTCTGCCCAATCTGTCCCGCCAGCTCCTCGGCCGCCACAATCAGTCGTTCTCGTCGCTGTCGAGCGGATTCAGGGGGATCCCCAGCAGTTCGGAGGCTTTTTTTTGGATCTCCAACATCGTCTCCACTCGAGCCAGGCGACGTTGGAGCCGGGCGTTCTCGCGCTCGAGCTCCTTGACCCGTGGATCCTCTGCCTTCGCCTTCCGGCCTCGCTTTCTCGACGTCAACCCCGCCTTCGCGATCTCGTCACGTTGGCGGCGCCAACTCGATAGCTGCGACGAGTACAGGCCCTCTCGACGCAGAAGTGCCGCAATATCCCCGACACCCTTGCAGGCGTCGGCCTCGCGCACTAGCCGCAGCTTGTACTCCGCGGTAAAGCGTCGACGCTTCGCTTGCTCACTCACTTCCGTTTCCGGGACCCCCGCCGCATCGCGGCCGGCGGGATCTCCAGTCGCCCTACGGGCTCCTTCCGTTCCCGCCGGGGTCATTCTCTCAATCAATGAACTCATTGATGATCCTCCTCCGCCCTACACACTAATTTCAAGGGGCGAAGTGTCTCAAGGATGTTGGCACAGAGGGCATGCGAATCGGAATGTTTGGAAAGGTGAATACTGAAGACTTCGAAACCATACGAGATCTGATCGAAGTATTAGCCATAGTCGCACCAACCCTCGATGTTGCGTTCGCTTCTACCTTTGAAGACGTCACACTCCCGGTACACTTTTTTGATTGTAGTGAGCGACTCGAGCGAGAGACGGGACACTGCTTTTCTAACCGTCCTTCTGGGAGCTTCTCGCGATCTGACACCAATGGTGAGTTCCAGCTATGGACAGAGGGTTGGGGATATATCCATATCTCTCGCCAGGACATGACCCAAAGAGGATCGGGCTCGAACAGACACACACTAACTCACGAAGTCGGTCATTCATTGGGGCTCTATCATTGGGGAATCCCAGGTTCCAGTATGGGACCTCCATCGGACCAGGCCTCCCATTGGAGTGGCTGGGACTTGATGACGATCGCAGCAATCCATAATCCTGCGGTCCGCAATGGACTGGATGCAGATGCAATGAGACAAGCACTGACTATCCCTGCGGATGCAACATGGGAGCGATACCGAAATAATCGCAATTTGCTCTCTAATAACCCGGCAGGAACATGGGCAACGATTGGCGGCATACTGAAGAAGCAAACTGATACAGCTGAAGATTTGTAGTCTCAGAGCAACTAATTCCAAGGAAAAAGCGACATTAAAGACAGTTAGATTTCTGACTCATCGCGTTTGGAATCCCACTGCGACAACGTCAAAGGATTGTGGGAAGAGCGCGAGCGTCGCGAGGGTCGGCGAATTCATGGAATCGTGGCCGATCCGACGCCGGATCGGGGCCGCATGCTAAGCGATCCAGGAGACCTCTTGTTCTTCCCGGTGGGAGCGACTTGCGCATAGACTAGTCCACTAGTACTACAAAGGCGTTTACGATCACACTCGCATGACGATGGAGTTCTGGCAGGGACGTTGACAGAGACCTCTGGATCGATTAAGGACCCGCTGCCGGTAGCGCTCGTTTCGAGATGGTTCGGTATGCTCGGTCGACTCGTGAGGACGACTTCGGGCATCGTGAGCGCGGCCCTTCGGGAGTTCTTCGCGATCAACGGTGCTTTTCTCAGCGCGGGACTCGCTTTCTACACCATCTTGTACTGTTTTCCGCTTCTGCTCATCTTCGTGACGGTGGTCGGCTATACGGTCGAGGAGTCGGAGCGTGCGCTCTCGGCGGTGCAGTTCGTCATCATCGAGCTCTTGCCGGTCTCTCACCGTGACGCCGGCGACGCGCTCGAGGGCCTCGTGGCTCACCGGGGCTTGCTAGAGCTTGCAGCCGGACTCTCGTTCATTCTCGTCGGGTCTTTCCTGTTCGGGGCCGTTCGACATATCTTGAATCAGGTATTTCGCGTCGAGCGGGGACACGGCTATCTGAGAGGTCTAAGCCTCGACCTCATCGTGATGATGGGAGTCGGGCTCTTGCTTGCCCTTACGGTGGGTGCCGCTTCGATTCTGGCGGTGGTTCGCGATCTGGGCGCACGCCTGCCGAGCGTGGCCCCCTATGTCCCCAGGGGCTGGACTCTGGTGGGTTGGGCCCTCGCGAATCTGTTCACTTGGGCGCTTCTCTATTTGCTCTATCGCGTCGCACCGGCGCAAAGCTTGAGTCGGCGCGGCCTCGTGGTCGCCTCGTTGAGCGGCGTCCTATTCCTGGGAGTCTCGAGACTCCTCTTCACTTGGTACATTCGGTTCGCCGAGGGTTACACGGTCTTCTTCGGTGCCGTCAGCGGTATTGTGTTCTTCCTGCTCTGGGTCTACTACGCTTCGGTCGCATTCGTGCTCGCGGCGGCCGTGGGCCGCGCCTACGAGCTGCGACAAGAGTAGGAAAGCGCGGAGCGGGGAATCGCCCAGGAAATGACGCCAGTCTTTGATGACTCGAGGCTTTGACGGTTGATCCAATCGCGGGGGCTTCAAGCCCCCGTATCTCAGGAGCAGATAAACGCGCTCGCCCCAGACTGGGAACGTATCCTCGGCGACTATGTTAGCATTCGGTCCAATCAAGCGGTTGCCTACCCCCGTTCCGGTCTTCTGTAGGCATTGGCGTGCTTGGAACAAGAGGAGCGTGCTATGAAGAATCTGTCTGTTTGTTAGGGAACACCTAAAACCGGCCACGCAGGAACACCTCAAACCCGGCCACTTCGGGAAGCGCAGACAAGGCATCCTATGCTCCGAAAGGAGCATAGGAAAGCCTTGGGAAACTACCTGAAAGTGAATAAGAGACAACAAGTTATAGCGCTGTTGGAGCTCGGCTGGAGCTACCGCCGGATCGAGTCCGAGACGGGTGTGCGTCGCGAGACGGTGTCACGCTACGACAAGCTGCGTCGTTCAAAAGCGGCCAAAGTGTTCCCCGGCTCGGAAGAGGTCTCGGAACCGGGAATCAACGACTTACGAGATTCGGGGTCGGCAAAAGCGGCCAAAGTGACCCCCGGCTCGAGGCCGCGCCAGAGCTCGTCGTCGGCGGTGTTCCACGACGAGATCGTGGAGAAGGTCGAAGCGGGTCTGAGCGCGAAGCGGGTCTGGCAAGACCTGGTCGAAGAGTTCGGCTACGGCCACGCCTACGAGTCGGTCAAGCGCTACGTTCGGAAGCTGAAGGTTCAGCGCCGGGTGGTGACGGTGCTTCACTCGGCGCCGGGCGAAGAAGCCCAGGTGGATTTCTTCCGCGGGGTGGCGACGTTTGATTCTCTCACCGGCCAATGGAAGAGGCCTTGGGTGTTTCGAATGACGCTCGGCTGCTCACGCCACGGCTACGAAGAAGCGGTTTGGGATCAGAAGCTCGAAACGTTCTTGCGTCTGCATGAGCACGCGTTCGAAGACTTCGATGGTGTTCCCTTGGTTGTACGGCATGACAACCTGAAGGCGGCTGTAGTACGGGCGTGCCTGTACGACCCCGACGTGAACCCGATCTATGCGGCCTTCGCCGAGCACTGGGGTTTCACGCCGCTGCCGACGAAGCCGCGGAACCCTCAAGAGAACGGCAAGCAGGAGCGAAGCGGCGGCTATGTGAAGGACAACGCTCTCAAGGGCAAGCGATTCGATTCTCTTCGCGAGCTCAACGAGTATCTGAAACGCTGGAATCGCACCATCGCACGACTGCGGATCCACGGCACGACGCGCAAGCAAGTCTGGACGCATTTTCTCGACACCGACAAAGCCGCACTCAAGCCGGTCGCTCAACAGCGCTTCGCGATGTTCGACAGCGGCACGCGGAGCGTTCATCCCGACGCTCACGTAGAGGTTGCGGGCGCCTTCTATCCCGTCTCTCCTCGGCTGTTGGGTCAACGCGTGCAGGTACGCTGGGACGACAATCTCGTACGCGTCTATCACGACGACGCGCTCGCCGCCTCACACCTTCGAGTGGCTCCCGGCCACTACGCGCCGGAGCCCGGACAAAAAGCCGTCACCTCGAGCCAGCGAGCTTTCGCGGTCAAGCTCCTGGGCCGGTGCGAGCGGGTCGGTGCAGCGCTGCGAGCGTGGGCCGACAAGGCGTACGAAGTACGGGGCGTGAGAGCCCTGCGCCTCATCCAGGGCGTTTTGAGTCTCACGCGCAAACACCCGCGAGAGAGCGTCTTGTGGGCTGCCGACAAAGCTCTCGAACACGAGTTCTTCCGCTACCAGGACTTCAAACGCCTCGTCGTGCGCGGCGATACGGTCCTGCCCACTCAGCTCCCGCTTCTATCCGAACACCCTGACATCCGTTCTATGGATTCTTATCGATTGGAGGATTGGCCATGAACCCTCAGCTCGACGCCCAACTACGTCATCTACGCTTGTCCGGAATCGTCGAGGCGCTTGCCGTACGACTCGAGCAGGCGAGAAGCGCCGGGCTCGACTATCTCGAGTTTCTCGAGCTGCTCGTCCAGGACGGAGCTCGCCCGACGGGCAGACCGACTGTTCAAACGGCGACTCAAGCAGGCCACGATCACTCAGCTCAAAGAGCTCTCCGACTTCGACTGGACGTTCAATCCCAAGATCCCACGGGCCCGGCTCTCCGAGCTCGCCACTGGCCGATTCGTCGCCGAGCACACAAACGTGCTTCTCGTCGGGCCTCCCGGTGTCGGCAAGTCCCACGCCGCGGTCGCGGTCGCCGTCGGGGCGATCCGTTCCGGCTACCGCGTTCTCTTACGCTCTGTGTTCGATCTCGTTCAAGACTTTGCCGAAGCCGACGCCGTCGGCGAACGTCGCGAGCTCGTCAACAAACTCTCCCGCATCGACCTGCTCATCCTCGAAGATTTCGGCATGAAGAAGCTTCACGCCGCTGCCGCCGAAGACCTCCTCGAAGTCTTCGTCCGCCGTCACGAAACCGCGTCTACGCTCATCACCACCAACCGGCCTACCGAAGACTGGGCCAAGTTTCTCGTAGACGTTCCCGCCACCACCGCCATCCTCGATCGATTCCTCTCCCACATCGAGATCGTCACCATGCGCGGAAAAAGCTACCGCCTCAGCAGAGCCAACCGCGAAAGGTAAACGGCAGAATGAAAGCCCTCGCACTAAACGCTCAACCGCGCATGGAGTCTATGGAAGCTGACGTGTCTGACGGTTTTGTGGAAGAGCTCGACTACCCCTTTAATCGCTTTGGACTCCCAGTCCCGAGCTCTCCCACAAAACCTTGGAAAACGCTTCGCGTTTCCAACAGCTCCCACAGCCTCGGGCCTCTTTCGATATCAAGGAGAAAAAAGTTTGACCTTCTCAGTCTCGGTGTCAGATACTTAGCGCCAGCTACCCGAGTGGCCGGGTTTGAAGTGTTCTTCAGTGGCCGCTTTTGGGTGTTCCCTGACACTGTTTTCAGGTGGAGTGCTGCGGTGACGGTGGCAGTATTGTCGGCCATCCCGATCGGCGCCGCCCAGGAGGCTACGGGGCCGAGCGTCGAGGCCGAGGCCGATCGCATTCTGCGTGAAATGGGCGAGTACTTGAAAACGGCCGAAGAGTTCACCTTCAAGGCAGAGGTCGTTTATGACGAGATTGTGGGGGAACAAAAGGTCTTATTTGGTGCCGCCGGACAGCTATCGATACGTCGCCCCGATCGATTCAACGCTGAGGTCGACGGCGATCAGCAGCGACGCCGGGTTGTCTTCGACGGCGAGACCGTCACGGTCTTCGACGCTTTAAAGAACGTATACGCTGTGGTGCAAGCCTCGCCCGAAATCGATACCGCTCTCGATCGCCTCTACGAGGTGTATGGCTCTTCCGTCCCCATAGCTGATCTCTTCTACGCCGATCCGTATCGCACGCTGATCGAACATGTCGAAAGCGGCTTCGTCGTTGGGAAACACTCGGTAAACGGGACGCGATGTAATCACCTCGCGTTCATGCAGGAGGGGATCGACTGGCAGATCTGGATCGAGGACGGACCTCGACCCGTGCCGCGGAGGCTAGTCATCACATACATCGACCAGCCGGGCGAACCCCAATACTTCGCTGAGCTGTCGCATTGGAACTTCCAGCCTCGGCTATCGGATCACTACTTCACTTTTCGCCCACCGATAGACTCAGACGAGATCGAATTTCTGCCCCCTCAGGAACGTTTTGAATCCAACAGGGAGGAGAACCCTTGAGCAACGGACGAAAGACTTCGAAGGTCCCTCGCCCCTTGGCATTCGTGAACGTCGCCCTGATCGTTGGGGCCACACTTTACCAGGTGCCGGAAGTGATCGCTGCGAAGAATCGTGGGAGCGTTCGTCACTCGCGCACAACTGGCCCGCGCGGTAATACCCGGACGACGACGTCCAGAACAGCGACTCGAGGCGGAGGCGCGCGGCGACCGGCGACGGTTCCAGCGACCCGCGGCGCCGCACGCACCGGATATCGCCGCGGCGCCGCAGCCGGCTATCGGCACGGGAGCTACTACGGTTGGCACGACGCGCGGAACGACTACTGGCGGTGGCGTACGGTGACCGGTCTGTTCCGGTTGGGCGTCTATGCAGCAACCATGCCGAAACAGTCGACGACTGTCGTTGTGACTCAAACGACTTACTACTACTCGGGCGGGGTGTACTACATGTCATCGGGCAGCGGCTATGTCGTCGTAGCGCCGCCGCCTGGTGCGGTCGTTTACTCGGTACCGACGTACTCAACGGTCGTTTATGCCGGAACCACAGAGTACATCTATGTCAACGGGGCGTACTACGTCCCGTCGACCAAACCCGCGGAGCAGCCTCCCCCGCCTGATCCCAACACACAAACGGCAGCTTCGGCGGAGGAAGCCAAAGATCCCTCCGAGATTCCCATGAAGGAGGGGGGCGTAGACCAGAACTACGAAGTCGTTGCTGCACCCGTAGGCGCTACCGTACCGTATCTTCCCGAGGAAGCCGACGAAACAACCGTGAACGGGAAGAAGTACTTCGCCTACAACGGTACGTACTATCGCCCATTCGCTAGCGATGGCGAGACGATTTATATGATTGTCGAGGATCCGAACAAACAGGCGTGAAAGTCGGGCCCACGAAAAGGACCATTCAGACATCTGGGTCTTGCTCCCGATTTCTTCGTGGGCGCACCGAGAATTCTGGCGGCGCCGAAGGGACGTCGTTGGTATGGCATGGTGCAAGAGGGAAAGGTCACAGAGGCCTTCAATGAATTGCTGGTCGATTTCGGCAAAGGGGAGTTCCCGGAAGGGCTCAAGTACGAGCCGGGCAATCCGGGATTCGATGCCGCGTGGCAAGTAGTCGTCAAGGCTGCCTTAGAAGCAAACGACCCCGGTCGCTTCACTGCGTTTATCGGCTACGAATTTCCGATCAACGAGCCTTCGACAGGCAAAGAGATCGATCTGATAAATGCGCAAGGGCGCCAGCGGTGGGAACCCCTCTACGAGGTGACGCGGACGAAAGGCGACTCGGAAACCCATCCGCTGCTGTCACCGAATGACGAGTTCGCGGACTACGAAACCTGGGATTTCGACAACATCGGATTGACGGCGGTGAAACAGCCGGAGATGCTCTAGTTCGAGTACGCCCGCTCGAGCCTCAGGAATGGCCTCCTGATGGAGGCGAAGCTGGGCGAGAACCCCTACCAATTCGGCATGGTGGGCTCGACCGACTCGCATCTCGGCATTTCGTCCATCGAGGAAGACAATTTTCTTTGGCAAACGCGCTGCCTGAGGATGAAATAGTTCCGGTCTATGCAGGGCCGGGCTCGGGGACGCAATCCCGAGCGATTAGGCGGTGGCGAAGGCGTCTTGAGGGCGACCGAGCCGGTCTTCGAACGTTGGAGCTATAGGTCGGTGGAGAGGTCTCATCGAGTGGTTCACCTGGGACATTCGGTTCGCCGAGGGTCACACGGTATTGTGTTCTTCCTGCTCTGGGTCTACGCTTCGGTCGCGTTCGTGCTCGCGGCGGCCGTGGGCCGCGCCTACGAGCTGCGACAAGAGTAGGAAAGCGCGGAGCGGGGAGCCCTTAGCGGAGCCGATACCTGTCTTGATTCGGAATCGATGCCAGCGGTTCCGATGACGTTAGGGGTTGACGGTCAGTCGATTCTCGAACTGGATGACGCCGAAAGTGCCTCGCGCGAGCGATTCGGCTTTGCGGCTTTCGAGTTTATTTGCCACCGCACCGGTCAACATGACTCGGCTCCTCTTCACGATGATGTGTATGGGGGGGTTCGTCATCTGAGAATAATGCTGGAACATGGAGTCGCCGTAAATGCTCCGGAAGACGCTCCGGCGGAGATCATCGTCGTTTGATGAAGTGGGAAGGACTTCGATGGCGCTCTTGAGCTCCCGAACGCCTCGTACCTTGCTCACCCGCTCTTCGATCTCGTCCTTCTTCAAATCAATCGTCACGTAGCCGCCGAGAACGACGACACCTTCGTCGGGGATCTGGAAGTTGAGGTCGTCGAAGACGGAATATAACGGATAGTTGAGGACGCTTTTCACAAGTTCTTCAGTGAATTCCTTCCTGCTCTCCGGCCCGGCGACTTCGAGATCGCTCTCGACCTCCTTGACACCTTCGACCCCGAGTGCCACTTCGATGGCCTTCATCTTGGCGTAGACATGCCGCGGCTTGCCGCGCAGAACGACCACGCCTTCGCTCGCCACGACCTCGACGACTTCCTTGTCGAGTTTCTTCTTCTCGAGCGCGGCCCATACGGCCTTCTCCAGCTCGGTGTCACGATCCTGCCCGAGTAGCGGGCCTGCCAGAGCCGTCGCGAAAGTGAGAAAGCCGATAAGAACGGTCCCTGCGATGTTCATGTCCGCTCTCCTTTCCACGGCATTCTAGCGCTAAAGAGGAAGTTCGTGCAGTCAGGGGCCCTCCAGGCCGGACGGGCGCAGATCTCGGTGGTTTGCGTTGATTCGGGTCCCGGCGTTAAGGTGAACGACCTCCAGGAGGTGGAGGAGGCGCATGGCATCGAAGAAAAACTACTGGCTCATGAAGAGCGAGCCCTCGGTCTACGGGCTCGACGACCTGAAGAGGGACGAGTCGACCCATTGGGATGGTGTGCGGAATTTCAAGGCCCGGAACTACATGCGCGACATGAAGGTCGGGGACGGCGTGTTTTTCTACCACTCCAACGCCGATCCCAAAGCGATCGTCGGGCTCGCTCGCGTGTGCAAGGAGGCTTACCCGGACCACACGCAATTCGACAAGAACAGCAAGTACTACGAACGCCGCGCCACGAAAGACAAGCCTTACTGGTTCATGGTCGACGTCGAGTTCGTGAAAGAGCTCGAGGAGCCGTTGACGCTCGAGGCACTCCGCGAGGTGCCGGGCGTCGAGGGAATGGCACTGCTCAAGAAGGGACAGCGGCTATCGGTGCAACCGGTGACCGAGGACGAGTGGAAGACGCTGTGCGGGCTCGGTGGAGTATCCTCGAAGTTGTAGTAACAAAACCCCTCACCCAGCCCTCTCCCCACGGGAGAGGGTTCTTGTTGGCGCGGTGCCCGCTGAAGGCGGGCGGGTGAGGGGGCATCGTCTCAAGAAGGCACCGTCCGAACGGATCTTGCTAGGACGTTGGGGGAGGGGTGTGGCGTCGGCTGCGGGGCCGCTCCGCCCAACGAAGTTTGTGCCTCAGAACCTTGAAGTAGTTCTTGTCCGGGAGGCTCAAGAGCTTCATCCCGTAGCGGCTTTTGCGGACTCGGACAACGTCGCCGGGCTCGAGAGGCTCGCTGGCTTGACCGTCGAAGGTCAGAAACACCTCACCCGGATCTCCCCGAAGCGTAAGCTCGATCGCGACCTGGTCGGACAGCACGACGGGACGATTGGTCAGGGTGTGAGGGCAGATCGGTGTGAGGATCATGGCGTCGAGGGTAGGATGGAGGATGGGTCCTCCAGCCGCGAGGGAGTAGGCTGTAGATCCGGTGGGTGTCGATACGATGACACCGTCCGCGCGCATGACCGCCACAAACTGGTCGTCGACGTCGATGGCGACTTCGATGATACGGGCGATGGCACCTTTGGTGATGACGACGTCGTTCAGAATGGTGTCGCGTAGGAGAACCTCGCCTTTTCGTACGAGCTCCGCGTTGAGCATCATGCGGGAGTCGATGAGCGCCTCGCCCTCCGAGATGGCCTCGAGTGTCGAATAAAGATCCTTGACCGCGACGTCCGTGAGGAAGCCCAGGCTCCCCAGGTTGACCCCGAGGATCGGAAGCTGTCTTGAGCCCATGGCCCTCGCGACCGAGAGGAGGGTCCCGTCCCCTCCGAGCACGATGAAAAAATCAGCGTCGCGCGGGAGTTTCGAGAGAGAGAAGCTTTTTCTGTCCGCGACCAGGGGGGCGAGCGCGGATTCGAGATAGGTCTTCGCGCCGCGCGCTTCGAGCCATTCGACGAGTGTGGTGAGTACCGACGCGATCTCCTTCGCGTGGTGCTTGGCAACGATGGCCACACGCTTGAGTTTGATGCGCTTGGGCTTCACGTTCTCTCCAATCCGCAGGCTCTTCTGGCCTGCCGGCGAAAGTCTTCCTCGGAGAGCGGGGGTTTGCCTCCATTGCTGGCCTGAGCCAGAAGGAAGAATTCCTGATTTCCGCTCGCTCCCGTGATGACTGCGGGGACGACGCCCAGCACGGACAGCCCCGCTTCCCGGACGGCCGTGAAAACGATCTCGATGGCTCGAAAGTGTTCGCGCGGATCTCGGACGAGGCCGCCACGCTCGACGGCATCGGGGCCGAGCTCAAATTGCGGTTTCACCAGCATGAGGATCGGGGCGCCCGCTTGCAGAAGCTTCGCGAGCGCGGGCACGATCTTGCTCAGAGAGATGAAGGCCACGTCGGCGGTCACGAGATCGAAGGGGCGCGGAAAATCGCTAGGAGTGAGATGTCGAGCGTTGACGTTCTCCATGACGCGTACGCGCCGATCCGAGTAGAGCTTCCAGTCGAGCTGGCCTTTTCCGACGTCGAGGGCCGTGATGTCCGAAACGCCGTGCTGGAGCAGACAGTCGGTGAATCCGCCCGTCGAGGCGCCTACGTCGAGTACGCGCAGGCCGGTGACGTCGAGGGCGAAGCTTTCGAGAGCCCCTTCGAGCTTTTCTCCGCCTCGTCCCACGAAGGGCTTGGGAGGATGACGCAGGCGGAGAGTCGACTCATCGCGAACCATCGTCCCGGGTTTGTCGATGGGCTTATCGTCGACGAGAAGCTCACCGGCCAGAATGAGTCGTCGTGCCTTTTCGCGAGTCCTGACGAGGCCGCGATCGACGACGAGCTTGTCGACGCGGCAACGTGGCATGATCGAGGCCTCGGATCAGGAGCTCCTGGAAACGATGCGTTCCGCAACCATGGCAAGGGACTTTCCGGCACTGCCGAACTTTTCGAGCTTGCCCAAGGCGCGTTCCCGGAGGTCTCGAGCGCGCCTCTTCGCGTCCTCCATGCCGTACACTGCCGGGTAGGTCGCTTTGCTCGCCTTCGCATCTTTGCCCGCGGACTTCCCGAGGCTTTCCGCCGTCCCTACGACATCGAGGATGTCATCGACGATTTGAAAGGCGAGTCCGATCTCCTCTCCGAATCGTCGGAGCTCGACGACCGCCTCCTCGTCTCCTCCGCCCACGATGGCCCCGACCTCGACCGACGCGCGGATCAGAGCACCCGTCTTGTGGCGGTGAATGAACAGAAGCGTCTCGGCGTCGGCCGGTCTTCCTTCGGATTCCAAATCCGCGACTTGCCCCCCGACCATGCCCCGCGCGCCAGCCGCATCGGCGAGTAGCGCGATGGCGCGCGCCCGCCCCTCAGCGGGAATCCGGCACCGCCCGGGCGGCTGTGCCATCACCTCGAAGGCATGGGTTTGGAGCGCGTCCCCTGCCAGGATGGCCATGGCCTCCCCGAAGACGACGTGGGACGTTGGCTGGCCGCGGCGCAGAGAGTCGTCGTCCATCGCGGGCAGGTCGTCGTGGATCAAGGAGTAGGTATGGATCATCTCAAAGGCGGCGGCGGCGGGTAGGGCGTCTTCCATGTTCCCACCGACAGCCTCGGCGGCGGCGAGAACGAGCGTGGGACGGAGCCTCTTGCCGCCGGCGAACAAGCTGTAGCGGACCGCGCGGGACAGCGTCTGCGGGGGGGTGTCCTCCTTCGGTAGGTAGTCGTCGAGGAACCGATCGACGAGCGCGCGGCATTCCTCGAGGTAGTGCCTACGGTTCAGCGTCAACGGTCCCCTGGTCACGACTCTTCCAAGTCGAGAGGCTTCGAGCGCGGAGCACCCGTTGCGTCGCGCTTGGGCTCGCCGTTCTCGGTGGTCTGCAGCACCTCGATGCGTTTTTCGGCTTCCTCGAGCTTGCCGCTGCAGAATCGGGCGAGCCGAACCCCCTGCTCGTAGCGCTCGAGTGACCGCTCCAGGCTCAACTCTCCCTCTTCGAGCTCTTTGACGATGGACTCCAACTTCGTAAGGGCGTCCTCGAAGTCTTTCGGATTCAGATCCTCGGTCTCCTTACTCATGACTGGGCTCACGCTCTTCCTGCGAAATGCTCTCGACGCGGCAGTCGAGAGAGCCTTCGTGCAGGTCGATGCTCAGGGCCTCGCCCACCTGCACGTCCTTGGCTCGACGCAAGAGCTTACCTTGGTCGGTCCAGGTAAGGCTATAGCCGCGCCCGAGCACGCCGAGAGGGGAGAGGGTCTCGAGCTTCGCGCTCGCAGAACCGAGCTTGCGGCGAGCTATCTCCTGGCGGGCACGCTCCGCCGCATCGAGACGCGCCAGGAGTGCGGTCCACCGCGCTCGCGATTCTCCGAGTCGGCGGTCGATCCGTCGAGCCCCGAGGCGTCGCTCCAAGCCTTCGATGCGTCGAGCCGCCTCGACGAGTTGGCGAGAGATGCTCGTTCGGGCCCTGAAGCCCGCCTCGTCCACTCGCTGCCCCTTGAGCTCGACGAAGTGTCGAACCGCGGCGAAGACTCCGTGGGTCGCTGCGCGCTCCAGTCGACGAGAGAGCTCCGTGAATCGGAAGCTTCGGGCCTTGTTCAGTCGGTTCCTGAGCGCGACGACGCGCTCCTGAAAATCGTCCTTGCGCTGAACGACCATCTCGGCGGCGGCCGACGGAGTCGGGGCACGGACGTCGGCGACGAAGTCGGCGATGGTCACATCGGTCTCGTGCCCGACCGCGCTCACGACGGGGGCTTCGGACCAGGCAATCGCGCGCGCGACGGACTCCTCGTTGAACGGCCAGAGGTCCTCGAGGGAGCCGCCTCCGCGAGCGACGATCAGAATGTCGAATCCTCCAATCCGATTGAGGACTTGGATCCCCTTTGCGATGCCAGCGGCCGCGAGCTCTCCCTGGACCTGGGTCGGATAGACGACGACCTCGAGGTTAGGGAATCTCCGGTGCAGGACGCGGCAGAGGTCGCGGATAGCGGCACCGCTAGGAGAAGTCACGATGCCGAGCCTCTTGGGAAGAAGCGGCAAGGGTTTTTTCCGTTCGTCGTCGAAGAGACCTTCCTTGGCAAGCTTCACCTTGAGCTGCTCGAAGGCGAGTTGAAGAGCCCCTTTCCCTCGAGGTTCCATCCGCTCGACACGAATTTGATAGGCACCCCGAGGCTCGTAGACGGTGAGGTGGCCCCAGACCAGAACCGCCATGCCGTCCTCGGGGCGAAACCGAAGTCCGCGTGCCGCCGAGCCTCGGAACATGACACCGGGCAATTGGGCTCGATCGTCCTTCAAGGTGAAATAGAGATGACCCGAGCCCGGTCGCTTCACGTTGGAGAGCTCGCCTTCGACCCAGAGGTTCAGGAACCGTCCCTCAAGATCGAGCTTGATATCGCGTGTGATCTCGCTGACCGACAGAATGACGCGGTCGGTGTCCCGAGACGTTTCGAACAGGTTTCCGGTCCGGTTATCCTTCACGTTTCACGAGCGGGACAGGTCTTTCTCGGTCAACTTGAAGCGCTGGATGTCGCGGGCATGCCCGGTCTCGTCGTCGAGGTCTATGATCACGCCGCACATCCACGGATTCGATTTCGCCGTCTCGAACTTCGTCGGCATCGCCGTCAGGAACCGGGGAAGCGAGGACTCGTACTCGATTCCAATGACCGAATCGTAGGGGCCGCACATCCCGAGATCGGTGACGTAGGCCGTCCCTTTAGGAAGAATGCGCTCGTCGGCCGTGGGAACGTGGGTGTGGGTCCCGACGATTGCGGAAACGCGTCCGTCGAGATAGAGACCCATAGCCATTTTCTCGGACGTCGCTTCTCCGTGGAAGTCCACGAGAATCACGTCGGCTTTGCCATTGAGCGACGAAACCTCACGATCGATCGCTTGAAACGGACAATCGATCAGCGGCATGAAGACGCGCCCCTGGAGATTGACCACGGCGACCCGTATTCCGCTCGGAGTGGTGGCGACATAGGTACCCACGCCCGGACAGCGCGACGGGTAGTTGATGGGTCGCAAGAGTCTCGGCTCGCGCTCGAGGTGCTCGAGAATCTCCTTCTTGTCCCAGACGTGGTTTCCCGTTGTGAGAACGTCGATACCGGCGCCGAACATCTTGTTGGCGATGTCCACTGTCACTCCGAAACCCGCGGCCGCGTTCTCGACGTTGACGACCACGAGGTCGAAGTCGTCTTTCATCCGTAGATGGGCGAGACCGTTCGTGACGATGTTGCGGCCGGCCTTGCCAACGACGTCGCCGGCAACGAGGATCTTCACTTGAGCGCCGTCCGCGTGCTCCGTGATGACGTCCGGCGAGACATTCGGGCCGGGGGCGCGGCAATCTCGAGAATCTTGCCTCCATCGACGAGGGCCGCGCCGAGGACCTCATCCACCTGCTCCACGAGACGAAACGTCACGTCGCGGTGCACATAGGAGGGCAGCTCGTCGACATCCTTGCCGTTTTGCTTC
The DNA here is from genome assembly GCA_965247365.1 of Candidatus Marinacidobacterales bacterium. Lineage (GTDB taxonomy): Bacteria > Acidobacteriota > Vicinamibacteria > Marinacidobacterales > SMYC01 > CBDFHB01. The sequence goes on along the minus strand of CBDFHB010000002.1, from coordinate 3,137,127 downwards.
GGAAGAAGGACGGTGTCGAGTCCCGACCGGCGTGCCGCGAGGACTTTCTCTTTGACTCCGCCGACCGGCAGAATGTTTCCGCGAAGCGTGATCTCTCCCGTGAGAGCGACGTTCTTCTTCACCGGCGTGTCGGTCAGAGCCGATATCATCGCGAGCGCCATCGTGACTCCGGCGGAGGGGCCATCTTTGGGAATGGCGCCTTCGGGGATGTGAATGTGAATGTCGTGATTTCCGAAGCGGCTTTCGTCGATGCCGAGCTCGGCGGAGCGGGATCGAGCATAGGATAGAGCGGCGCGCGCGGACTCTTGCATCACATCCCCGAGCGTGCCCGTCAAGATGAGCTCGCCCTTTCCCTTCATGACGGTCGCCTCGACGAACAAGACATCGCCGCCGGTGGGCGTCCAGGCCAGACCCGTCGCGACCCCCACTTCGTCCTTCTTTAGGTTCTCCTCGCCGAGGTATTTCTCCGAGCCGAGGAATTTGGGGAGGCTGCCGGCCGCGATTCGGGTGAGCCCTTCGTATCCGTCCGCGACTCGTTTGGCGACCTTCCGCGAGACTCGAGAGATCTGGCGCTCCAGCCCTCTCAAGCCGGCCTCGCGCGTGTAGCGCGCGACGATCCTCTTCAGAGCTTTGTCGCTGAAGGCGATCTGTTTGGAAGTCAGACCGTTCTCTTCGGTCTGCTTGGGAATCAAGTGCCGCTTCGCGATGCGGAGCTTTTCCTCCTCGGTGTAGCCGCTCAGCTCGATGACCTCCATGCGATCGAGAAACGCAGGCTGGATGGGATCGAGCTGATTGGCGGTCGCGATGAACAGCACGTTAGAAAGGTCGAAAGCCACGCCGAGGTAGTTGTCTCGGAACGAGAAGTTTTGCTCGGGGTCCAGCACTTCGAGCAGTGCCGAGCTCGGGTCCCCACGATAGTCCGCGCCGATCTTGTCGACTTCGTCGAGCATAAAGACGGGATTGTTGGTGCCCGCCTGCTGTATCCCTTGGATGATCCGGCCCGGCATCGAGCCGACGTAGGTGCGGCGGTGGCCACGGACTTCCGCTTCGTCCCGAACCCCCCCGAGAGAGATCCGATGAAAGTTTCGTCCCACGGCCCGCGCGATGGAGCGGCCGAGTGAGGTCTTGCCGACACCCGGCGGACCCACGAAGCAGAGGATCGGTCCCTTCATCTTCTTCTTCAGTTTGCGCACCGCGAGGTACTCGATGATGCGCTCCTTGATGCGCTCGAGACCGTAGTGGTCCTGGTCGAGAATCGCGCGCGCGACCTTCAAGTCGAGGCTGTCCCGGCTGTGTTTGCTCCAGGGTAGATTGACCATGCAATCGAGGTAGTTGCGAAGTGTCGCCGTCTCGGCGGCGTCGGGATGCATTCGCTCGAGCTTTCCAATCTGGCGACTGACTTCCTTCAGGACGTCCTTCGGCATCTTGGCCTTGCGCGCTTTGGCACGAAACTGGCGCACCTCTTCGGCGAGCTCGTTGCCCTCGCCTAGCTCGGACTGGATCGCCTTGAGCTGCTGTCTGAGAAAGAACTCACGCTGGGTCCGATCCATCTCGCCGCGAGCTTGCGAGCTGATCTGTTGCTGCATCGTGAGGACTTCGAGCTCTTTCGTAATCAGCTCGTGAACTTTCTTGAGACGTTCGATCGGATCGATAGTCTCGAGGATCTCCTGGGCCGAGTCGACTTTGAGGTCGAGGTTCGAGACCGCGAGATCGGCGAGCCGGCCCGGATCGTCCAGGTTCGCGGCGATCACCATGACTTCGGGAGAAATGGTCTTGCCGAGATTGACCGACTTTTCGAGAGCCTCCTTCACATTCCGCGTGAGGGCCTCGAGCTCGAGGGAGTCTTCCTCCCACTTTTCCTCGTCGACGGCCTCGAGCTTGGCGCGGAAGTAGGGCTCGGGATCGCCGAACCCGGTGACCTGCGCGCGATGCATGCCCTGGACGAGGACGCGGATGCGTCCGTCAGGCAGCTTGAGCATGCGCATGATGACGGCCACCGTCCCCATGCGGTGGAGGTCGCTCGCGTCCGGAGTCTCCTTCTCCTGCTCTTTCTGAGCCAACAGGCAAATCATGCGATTGTCGGACAGCGCCGAGTCGACTGCCTTGACCGACTTGTCCCGGCTCACGTAGAGGGGGACGATCATGAAGGGGAAGATGACGATGTCCCGCAGCGGGAGCACGGGAAGCGATTCCGGAACGGAGAGCGCCTCTTGTGACTCTTGGGATTCTTGTGGGTCTTGTGACTCTTGGGATTCTTGTGGGTCAGTTTCCATCCGGGCCTTCTACTTCTTGGTCAGTGACTCGGTATCCACGATGGTGAGCCTAAACTCGCTCCCTCGGCGATCTTTCAACTTCGGCATGGTCACCGTGAGCGCGCCCTCGCTAAGTTCCGCTTTCGCTTTGGTCAGGTCGACAGCTCGATCGACGTAGAGCGATCGACTGAACTTGCCCGCGCTGCGTTCGAGGCACAGGTAGCCTCGGATGGAGCGGTCCATTTTCGATTGCTTTTTCTCACCAGCCAGGATCATCTTCGGCCCAGTAAAGGAGACCGAAAGGTCGCTCTTGCTGAACCCGGGTGCTTCCACCTTGACGACGACGTCGTTCCTCGTCTCAAAGACGTCGACTCTTGGGAACCACTCCCCGAGGCCGATGCCGGCCTCGGTACCCTCTAGCTGGGATAGCTGCTCGAAGATCTTCTTGATGTCTTTCTGCAGGCCTGTCACTTCGGTGAGCGCACCGCGTCGCTGGACCATTTTTCCCCTAAAATTGAGATAGAACTGACGTTAGCATACGATTCCGGCCGGAACAACCGAGGACGGAAATCGAAGAAATCGATTGGTCATGCGCGCTTGACGACAATCACCGTTCGGTCGTCGGTCGCGCGGCTGCCTTTGGTGTATTTCTCTACTTCGCTCTGAATGAGCTTCTCGAGATCTACCGAAGACAGGGAGGCATTTGCGACCACGAGCTCTCCCAGTCGCTCTTCGCCGAACTCTTCCTCGTCCTCGCCCCAGGCTTCGCTGATGCCGTCCGTGAAGATGACAAGGATATCGCCGGGCGCAAGCGTGGCTTCTCCTTCGTCGAAAGGCGCAGTATCGAACAGCCCGAGAACGGTTCCTCCCGCTTCCAGACGGTCGATACCCTTGGTTGCTGCATGGTACAGGATGGGAGGGATGTGGCCGGCGTTGATGTATTTCATCACCCCGGTGGACGTATTGAGGTCGCCGAGAAAAAACGTCACGTAGAACTGCGCTGGGGAGTTGTGGAACATCACGCCGTTCGTCTGAGAGATAACGCCTTCGACCGAACTTTCGCGCTGGCTGGCGAAGTGGATGGTCGCGCGCAACACCATCATCATCAGGGCAGCGCCTGCGCCCTTGCCCGATACGTCGCCGACCGCCACGGCCAGACCGCCGCTACGCTCGATGAAGTCGTAGTAGTCGCCGCCGATGGTGTAGCAAGGGGTATTCGTGCCGACGAGATCCCAACCCGCAATGACGGGTGCTTCGCTCGGCAGAAGGTTTCGCTGGATGTCTCCCGCGAGCTCGAACTCACGTTCCATACGCTTTTTCTCGATCATGGCTTCGAGAAGTTTCGCGTTCTCGAGCTTGATCGCGGCGACATTGGCGAGCGAGGTGAGCAAGGTCAGGTCGTCTCGAGTGAAAGCGTCCGCGCGGTTGAGACTGTCGACGTAGATCAGACCCGTGACCGACTCCTCGTGCCACAAGGGAACACACATCGCTGAGCGAATTCCGAGGGAGACGATCGAGTCCTGCGACTTGAATCGCGGATCGGTCAGGGCGTTGTTGGTGAGGATCGAGACTTTTTCCGCAACGACCTTGTCGGCGATGGAGCGAGAGAAAGTGATCTCCTCCCTTGGATTCGAGCCTTTGTTCGTGCGCAGCGCCTGGACTTCGAGGTCGCTTGCCCCCTCCTTGAGCATCAGCACGCCACGTTCCGCGCGGATGACTTTGAACGCGAGCTCGAGGATGAACTCGAGCAGCTCCCCGACGGGCCGGTTGCTAATCAGGGCCATGCTCGCCTGGCTCAGGGCGGCGAGGATCTGGTTTTGTTTGAGAATCTGCGCCGAGTCGTTGGCTTGCGAGGGGCGCTTTGGCGCCGGGCGCTCCGCCGCGTCGTCCCAGGTGTCTTCTTGCGCGCGAGCGGCGGCGAGGAGCTCCTCCGTCGGGACGACGACGGTATTATCCATGTCGAGGTCCTCCGGATCCGTCAGGATGACGCTTCCCGAGGCGTCGTTGACGAGGCGGATCTGTTGGTCCCCCAGCGTGATCACGTCTCCGTTTTGGAGGGGAGTCGGGCGGGCGATCCGTGTGCCGTTAATGTAGGTACCATTGCGGCTCTCGAGATCGAAAGCCACCAGCCCGCTATCCTGTCTTCGAATCTCAGCGTGGTTGCGCGAGAGCCATTGATCGGCAAGGACGAGATCGTTTCGCTTCGAACGCCCGATCGACGTGACGTCCTTTTCCAGAGCGAAAGTATAGGGTTCGCCGTGTAGGGGCTTTACATGAAGCTCGGGATGCCGGGCCATCGTCGACGTGTCTCGCGTCTGCGGCCGGGACTAGAGCCCAGGCTCAGCGCAGAATGTTCGAAATCGTATCGCTTTACTCACGGTCTTCGCCCACGGGGTGCTTGGCTTCCGCCAAAGAGGCGACTCCGGACGGAGATGTCGAGTCGGGGCTGTCAACGGGCTCATCGGGCTCGACGGACTCCGCGGACTCGACGGGCTTCACGGACTCCGCGGCCTCGACGGGTTCCACGGACTCCACGGGCTCCGCGGACTCGACCTGCTCCAAAGACTCGACGGACGCCTCGCTCTCCGCCCGCGCCAGCTCCTGGGCAGCCTTTTTCTGTTCCTTGACAGCCCGGCGCCGTTCCTTGGCCTCCTCTTTCTCCTTCAGGCGGTGCGCCGCCATGGAGTCCTGTAGCACGCGCGTCATGAAGGCTTGGGCCTCCGCGCGGGTGCACTCCTTGGAGATAGCGACTTCGGCCGCGAGCCAGCTACGGACCTTCTTCCGTGTTAGTTCCTCCTCGCGGCTCAGGTCGGAGGTCTGGCGGATGAGGTGAAGCCTCTTGAGGGCTTGAGCCAGAGCGCGGGGAGAGCCATCGGCAATGAGCTTCGCGACGAGGTCATGGCGCTCGTCCTCGTTTTCGATCGGCTCCTCGAATTCCGCGGAGAGGATCTCGTTGATGTCGTCTAGAGCCAAGCCTGCGGGGCGAAGATTGAGCTCCGGGATCCGTGCAAGAGGGATCAGAATTCGGCTGTCCTCGTCGAGATCCTCGAGCTCTAGAAGCCTCGTGCCCGGGGCCACACGGTCCTCGGTCACACCGCGGTAGATACAATGCCCCACCTTCGGGTAAAAGACCGGGTCGCCGGGCTCGGGAAGCCCTGCAAGAGCCGGATCGGCCTCGCCCACCATTAACCTCCTAATTAACCCGTAACCATATCACGACTCGACCCGGCAGGGAGATGGGCTTATGAGTTTTCAATTCGACAGGGCGACCCTCCGCTTGAGCCGTTCTATGAGAGCTTCGATTTCCCCGGCGGCTTCGCTACCGCTCGTCAAACGCCAGGCAGCGAGTTGGTGAAGCGCCTCGAGGGGGCGGTCGAGTTGAGCCAACAGGAGACCCCTGTCCCGCATCTCGGCGGATTCGGCTGGTGTCAGGAGGAGCATGCGCTCGACGGCCGCGAGCGCCCGCTCGCGGTCTCCGCCGCGAAGGTAGATGGCTTTCAGGTTCGAGAGTGCCCGGTATAGTAGGGTGCGCGCCGTGGTCGCTTCCAGAAAGCGTCCTTCATGCTTCTCTCCGACGCCGATCGCGTCGAGGCGCGCCTTCAGATCGGTCTCCTCCAAGATGTGACCGCCGTGAAACGGATCGAGGATGATGGGCCTCCCCGGCGTCGGGTGCTTCACGAGGAAATGCCCCGGAAAAGAGACGCCCTCGAGCAGAAATCCGACCCGCCGGGCTACTTCCATGTAGACGACCGAGAGCGTGATCGGGATCCCGGTCCGTCGGTCGAGCACGTCATTGAGGAAACTGTTCCGCGGGTCGTAGTATTCGTCTTCGTTACCTGAGAAACCCTCCTCCTCCGCCAGGATTTGTCGGATGATCGCCACTTGCTCGAAGGGGCCGGCATCCATATGGAGACGGCCGCGGACCCGATCCGCGAGGCCCGCCAGCATGTCGAGGTAGCGCTCGAGGTCGAGTTCCGGGTATTCCTCCAGAGCGATGAGGAGGAGCGCGCGATCGAGCTCGATCTCCTCGTCGGGAGGGGCGACAGCTCTCGCAAATCTTCTTCTCGGTTCCGGAAGACCCTCTGACATAATGTTCTAGTGCGCCTTTACGGAGGATTCAAGCGACTGCTTGTGAGCATCGTAGCATCCATCGTGGTGCTGGTGGGTTTGGCCTTGTTGTTCGAAGAAAAACTCATTTATTTCCCGTCCAAGCGAGTCGACGTCACACCGGAGGACCTTTCGCTCGAATACCGCAATTTGACGCTTTCGACGTCGGACGGAACGGTAGTCCATGGCTGGTTCCTGCCGTCGCCGATGGCGGAGCCGGCTCGATTTACGGTGCTGATTTGTCACGGCAACGCCGGCAACGTCGCGGACCGCCTCGATCGTACGCTCCTGATGCACCGCAACCTGGGAACCAACGTACTGCTATTCGACTATCGCGGTTTCGGTCGTAGTGAAGGAAGCCCCAATGAAGAGGGAACCTATCGAGATGCGCGCGCTGCCTATGACTATCTCTTGAACGAGGCGGGAGTCACTCCGGAGCGTCTGATCCTCTTCGGTGAATCTCTGGGTGCGGCCGTCGCGGTCCAGCTTGCCGGGGAGGTCCCGGCCGCGGGGCTCGTCTTGGAGGCGCCCTTCACCTCGATACCCGATATGGCGCGCGTTGCCTACCCTTTTGTACCGCCGGGCTGGATTCGAACTCGTTACGACAACCTCGCGAAGCTCCCCGAGCTCCGGCTTCCGATTCTCATCATCCACGGCCGTGAGGACGCGACCGTGCCCTTCAGCCATGGCAGGCGTCTCTACGAAGCAGCGGGGGAGCCGAAGCGGTTTCTTGCGGTGGATGGCGCGGGCCACTCGGACAGTTTCCTTGTCGGCGGAGATTGTTACTGGGCCGCCTGGAGAGAGTATCTGGAATTAGTCGATGGCGCGGAAGGGCAGTGACGAGACGAGAGCGCTCGTACCTTCGATCTGGACTTCGGTGCCGGCCTCGAAGTAGGCGCGCTTCAAGTAGCCGAGCGCCAGGACCGCGCCGAAGTGAGGCGAGTGTGCCGCGGTCGTGACATGGCCCGCGTCGTCGCCTCCGGAGAGGACGGCCGCTCCGGAAGACGGGACGCGATCTCCCGACAGGCGTAGCCCCACGAGCTTCCGGTTCAGATGTCCTCGGTGGGCCAGTCGAACGACGTACTCCTGGCCGATGTAACAACCCTTGTCGAAGCTGACCGCCTCCTCGAGCCCCGCTTCGAGGGGGAGGTTCGTCTCGTCCATGTCGACGCCGAAGCGAGCGACGCTCGCCTCGAGGCGTCGGGTCTCCGAGAGCGCGTATCCAGCGAGAACCGCATTCGCTTCGACCGCCTTCGCAAAGAGCTCGGTGGCGCGGTCCGTCGGCGCCGATACGTCGAATCTCGGCGTGGGCTCGCGCCCAAATCCGATGAGCCTAACGGAGGCTCCCGCGAGCTCCGCTTTCAGGATGCCTAAATGGGGAAGCTCGTCGAGCTCCGCGCGCTCACGACCTAGGAGCGCCGCGAGAATCCCGGCCGCCCGAGGGCCGGCTACGGAAAAGAGGAGCTCTTTTCCGTCCAAGCTCGAAAGAACGACGTCTTCGGAGATGATGTAACGGTCCAGGGCGCTCCGGAGTGCCTCGGCACGCGAGGCCTCCATCCGGAGGCGGATGCTGTCCGTCCCTTTCGATACCAGCAGATCGGAAACGAGCTTGCCCTTGTTGGTGAGGAAGGCGGCCGGGACTCCCAGGCCAACCGGGAGACCCCGGATGTCGTTGGTCAACATGTTCTGGAGAAAGGATTCTCGGTCGGCCCCCGTGACCTCGATCTGGCTTTGCTGGAACCGCTCGAGGACGACGGCAGACGACATCGCAGCCTCGTACTCAATATCGAGACCCCCGACGGTATCCGGGAGCCTCTCCCCTCCGATCTCCACAAATCGCGCTCCCGACTTCTCGTAAATGGCTCGGAGTGGCTGAGACATGGTGAACCGGTAATATACTAACGCACGCGGAGCCCACCGCGAGGGAGCGGGGCCCCGCGCGCGCATAGAGGAGAAGCGAACGGAGTGAGCCCGGCCGGGAGGAATGGGCGCCGCGAAGCCGGCAGCCCAGGGAATCCGGCCGTAGAAGCCGAGCGAGGAGCGAGGCCAGCGCGTGGGGGTGGGGCCCCGCGCGCATTAATAAAGGAGACAGTTTCATGGATTTTCCCTTGGAATATGCGCGGGCCAATTTTTCCGCGCTCGAGGGCTCGGATACCGTTTACTTCGACCACGCCGGCTCGCCGCTTTCTCTTCGGGTGGTCGAGGCGGCGGAAGAGGCGGGGCCCCCCGACGACCCCCCCGACGAGCTCTTGAAGGAGACTCGTGAGAGTCTCGCGTTTTTCTTGAACAGTAACGACGCTTGGGCCGAGGACGAGATACTCTTGGCCGCTGACGCCTTCGAGCTCGAGCGCCGCGCCTGCGCGGCCATCTCCAGGGATTTCGAGGCGGGCTCGGAAATCATCGTCTCCGAGCTCGACGAAGAGTCGAGCCTCGCCCATTGGCTCGCACTCCGGGAACGAGATCTGGTCGTGAAGTTTTGGCCGATGACGCGGCCCCAGGGTGGATTGTCGCCGGCCCGACTGGAGGAGCTCCTGACCGATCGCACTCGCTTGGTCGTCGTGCCCAAAGTGTCCGCTGCCCTCGGCACCGTCGCCGAGCTGCTTCCGGCTGCTCTGCAGGTCCGCGACCATTCTTCCGCGTCGCTGCTCGTTCACTGGACTCCGTTCATCGCGCACGGGGCGATCGACGTTCGTTTTCTCCGCGCGGACTTCGTCCTTTCCTCCACGCGCCCGCTCTTCGGCTCGAGCCCCGCGTTCTTATGGGGAAAGAAAGAGCGCATGTCGGTACTGAGGTCGGCCGCCCGCGAGCTTTTCGAGGGAATTCAGGCATCACCTGAAAACGTTGCGGGTCTGGGCGCGACCCTGCGTTACGTCGAGGAAATAGGCCTTCTATCTCACGAGATGCAGGTCCAGCCGTCGGAGGACTACGGCCGACGGCGCCACATGAGGCGAGGGATGCAGTCGATCCGTCACTATGAACGTTCCTTGACCTCGCTGGCGCTCAAACGCCTCGCAGCGGTACGGGGTGCGAGGGTCTACGGCGTCGAAGACACCAACGGGGCCGCCCATCGCATCCCCAATCTGATGTTCAGCGTCGAAGGCATGAGCCCGGAAGAGATTGCGGTCGCCCTCGGAGAGCACGGTATCCGCGTGCTCGCGGGCAACCAGGATTGTCCGCGCACGATGAAAGCTCTCGGGATCCCGGAGCAGGAAGGTGCGGCCTCCGCCACGCTCGCCCACTACAATAGGGAAGAGGAAATCGAGCGATTCTCGGACGCTCTACAGCGGATCGTACATGCATCTTGACGAGGTTGTTTGAGTGAGGATCCTCGCCGATCCGTTCTTCCCGGAAGCGGTCGTGAACAGCCTGATCGAGGCGGGACACGACGCGCTGCACGCCGGGGACATCGGTGCCGGCGACCTTCCTCTCAGGGAGTTTCTGCGGCTCGCCTCGCTCGAGGAACGGATCGTGGTGACGCGGAACAGAAGCGTCGCGCGACTGGTCGAGTCGGATCGAAGTCCCTGGCCGTCCGTTATTTTCTTCCGACAGGACGCGATGGACGACGACCGAATGACGACCACGCTCTTCAGCCTCCTCGACCTGTTCGACGAAGATCTCAAAGACGGAGCCTTGGTGATCGTTCGAGAAGGTCAGACGCTGTTGAGGAAGTTGAGAAGTTGAAGGAAGTCTTCGACTACCGAGACAACGTTCTGTCCGTCGATGGCCTGTCACTCTCGGAGCTGGTCAAAGACGTCCAGACGCCGTTCTACGTCTACGCGCCCAGAGAGCTCGTGCGCCGCTACGGGGAGATGCGGGCCGCTTTCGCGAGCGCGCCCCACATGCACTGTGTCGCGCTGAAGGCGAATAGCCAGCCGGCCCTCTTGAGGCCGCTGGTCGCGGAGGGTGCTGGCGCGGAGGTCGTTTCTGGTGCGGAGCTTCGCCTTGCGCTCGAGCTCGGCTTCACTCCGGACCGAATCGTCTTCTCGGGCGTGGGCAAGACGGAGCGCGAGCTCGAGAAGGGGCTGTCCGCCGATATTCGGATGTTTCTGGCCGAATCGAAGACCGAGCTCGAAGTGCTAGACGAGCTTGCGGGACTGGCGGGCCGGCGCGCGCGGGTCGCTCTGCGTCTCAATCCCGACATCGATCCCGAGACTCATCCGCATATCGCGACAGGAGTCTCGACGGCGAAGTTCGGGCTCGACCTCAGGAGCGCGCGGGAGATCTACTTCCGGCACCGCGAGTTCAAGCACCTCGATTTCGTCGGCGTCCACTCACATATCGGCTCGCAGATCACGTCGGTCGAGCCCCTTGGTCGCAATGCCGATCTGCTCGCCCAGTGGGTTCGTTCCCAGAAGGAGCAAGGAGTCGACCTGAAGTACGTCGATATCGGCGGCGGCCTGGGCATTCGCTACCAAGACGAGTCCGTTCCGAGTTTTCATGCCTATGCGAATAGGGTTCTTCCCGCATTTTCGGATCTCGACGTGGAGATCGTGACCGAGCCGGGCCGGGTCCTGTTCGGTCCGATAGGCGCATTCGTCGTCCGAGTCCTCTATGTCAAGCAGGTCTACGACCGGACTTTCGTCGTGGTCGACGCGGGTCTCAACGACCTGTTGCGCCCGGCGTTCTATGGCGCATACCATCCGATCGTGCCGCTCGAGAAGAAGACGGGTCCGACGGTGACCGCCGATATCGCGGGTGCCGTCTGTGAGAGCTCGGACGTCTTCGCGCGCGACCGCGAGCTCGTGATGCCGGAGCGCGGAGACTACCTCGCCATATTGCATGCGGGCGCCTACGGTTTCACCATGAGCTCGAATTACAACCTGCGACCTCGGCCCACGGAAGTCACGATCTCGGATGGCGAGTTTCGAGTGGTCCGTGCGGCGGAAACCGAGGATGAGCTCGTCGCGCGGGAGCTGGGTACGGCGCGGTGACTCAAAGCAGGCAGCTCGTACTCATCGTCCTTCTCTTGTCAGCCGTCTCCGCACTCGCCTACTACGTTCTCGACGAGCCGTCGCTGTCGAGCTTTGGGATGGCCTTGTTCCTCATCGTGATTTGGGCGCCCGTGAAAGGCGTCATCTACAGGCGACTCGGAGGCAAGAAACCGTACCTGAGCGCGCTCGTGGCCAACGCCTCATCGGAGCTCATCGGTCTGCCGTTCCGGCTCTCTCTGTCGTTCTTTCCCCTCATGGCGGTGAGCTTTTTCATCTCCGGCGTGATCGAGACTCTTGCCCTGTTCGTGATGGGAACCGCGACCAACCTCAAACGGTGCCTTTTCGTTGCCTTCTATGGGAGTCTCGTCGTTCATCTGATCACGACGGGCTGGTTCGCGTCACACCGCAGCTTAACGGTGGGGATTCCCTTCATCGTTGTCGGGGTCGTCTTGTTTCATCTTCCAGCGCTGTACTCGGACCGTTTCATCGAGGAGTCCGGCTCCTGACTTGTACGTGAGGGCGAGCGACCTTTAACCACACGTGGAGGGCAGGATGATGAGAGTGCAGGCCTCCGCCCGCAACGAAGCTGGCGTCGGACTACTGTTTCACGGCGATGCCGTTGACTTCGAATCTCGCGCCGCGGAGGAGCGGACCCGATCCCAAGAACGCACGGGCGGGGAAGTGATCGCCGAAGTACGTTCGATAGACGTCGTTGAAAGCGTCGTAGAGGGAGACATCGGAACAAAAGACCTGAACCATCACGAGATCGTCCGTCGTCATGTCGGCCATTTCCAGCACTTGTTTCATGCCGTCCATGATGAGTCGCACTTCCTCCTCGACGGCCGCCGGCGGCCGACCCGTCTCGGGATCGATTCCGATGTCCCCCGAAAGATAGAGCGTATCGCCGACCCGCACGGCGGTGCTAAAGGGATTGTTATCGGTTCGGCCGGGCGAGTTCAAAAATTGAGGCTCGGTTGCTCCGCGGGACACTTCGGTGTGGACGAGTGACCAGCCCAAGAGCAACGTGACGACGGCTAACGCGAGCGATAGGTGTTTCATGGGTTCCTCCTGTTTTGTTCTGCGTGCGCAGTGATTCTACGACGAGCGGCGGGCAAAGTCCCAGGCTGTCTATAATGGCGATCATGACAGACCCTATATCCAAATTGGAGAGATCGAAGGCCGAGTGGCGCGAGCTCCTGGAGCCTGAGCGCTATAGCGTACTCTTCGAAGACAACACGGAGAGGGCGTTTACGAGTGAGCTCAACGCGGAGAAGCGCAAGGGAACGTTCATCTGCGCCGCCTGCTTCCAGCCGCTGTTTGACTCCGACTCGAAATTCGACAGCGGTACCGGTTGGCCGAGCTTCTTCCAGACGCTCGAGGGCCGCATCGGAACGAAGCGGGATTTCAAGCTCATCCTTCCCCGAAAGGAATACCATTGCGAACGTTGTGGCGGCCATCAAGGTCACGTCTTCGACGACGGTCCCAAGCCGACCGGCAAGCGCTACTGCAACAACGGCGTCGCCTTGCTCTTCGTGCACGAACACGAGGAGCTACCCGAGCTCAGGGACTAGACTTCGAGTCCAAGGGCTCGAAAAGGACGATTGGGTGATGGTCAGGATGCGAAGAGCGCCCGGTATCGTTTTCGCCGACGGCCCATTCGGGCGCCGGGCGGTTGTCGCGGGCACGGGGATCGACGTCTGGGAAGTCATCGCAACCTGGAAGCAAGGCGACGAGGACTCCGACGAGCTTCGCAAGAACTACGACTGGCTGAATGAAACACAGCTTCGGGCCGCGCTTTCCTACTACGAGCAGTTTCCCTCCGAGATCGATGCGCGTCTCGCGCGCGAGCGCGAATGGACGCCGGAAAGGCTTCGCAAAGAGCTTCCCTTCACCGCCCCCTTGAAGTCCCGCCGATAGAGCCTTGCGATTTCTTCTCGACGAGGACGTCAATCCGGCGGTTGCCGCAACGGCACGGGCTATGAATCTCGACGTTGTTCTCCAAGGTTGAGCCGTTCCACAGAGTTTGCGAGCTCCGTCCGGACGGAGCTCGCCCGCTCAGCTTCCGCTCGCCGCCCCCTTCTTCCTCATCGACCTCCTGGCTGTCGTAGCTGATCGCCGCAACGCCGAGGCCTTGCTCGCGAAACTTGTCGACCGAGCGTTCCAGCTCCACGAGCTGGGTTTTGCAGTAGGGCTAACAATCGGCGGAGCGGTAGAAGGCGTCAGGGCTCTTCGATCTCGACGGAGACGAGGAGCACTTGCTCGGTCTGTGCCCGCGTTCTGGCGGCGCCGTCGAGGGCCACGCTCGCCCCCTCGGAGTCATGCGACGTTTCACCGATGACGATCGTTTCTCCCGGCTTGGCCATCACCGTCGTCGCTGCCGACGTGTAGCGTAGCGCGCCTCGCTCGTCGAGATGTCCCGAGAAGGGTCTCAGCTCCAGGTGCACGCGGCCGTCGGGTAGGACCTGAACGGAGGCTTCGAATCCTGTCTCCGCCGGAACAAACTCGGTCGTGCTAGCGCCCCAGTACGGCTGGTAGACGAAAGGGAAGGCTTCGCCGGTGGCAATGACTCCGCTCCCTCCTTCCAGGACTCGCAGCACGGATCGCGACCTCGCACTGGTGGCCTCCCTTCGCGCCCCGAGCGCCATGTGGACGGCGTCAGCCGGCAGAGGAAGGGTCCCGATCCGCATGCCGCCGAGCGTCGCTTGCCACCGAACTTTGAGCCGCGCCGCTTCGACCTCGGCGAACTCCCTGAGCTCGTGCGTCAGAACGACCTGCCGCAGCGGCTGGTCGACCTGTTCGAGTAGGGTTAGAGCACGCTGAATGGCGCCAGGCGATCCGTTGAGCACCAAAGTTCCAGTGCGCGGGTCCAGGGTGACTTGGCCCTCGTCACGGAGAACGGCCTCGACGATCGGAATGAGCTCCTGCGCTAGCCGGTTCTTGGCACGATAGATTTCGATGATCTGTGCTCCGCCAACCCACGCGAATATCAGCAGTGCGGCTTTTAACCTCATCTCACCTGAGCTCCCATGAATTGTTCGAAAGCCTCACAACGGCCGCGGCACGGCGGCCGCTGTCACGACGTCGTTGACGACGGCGAGGATCGAATCGACGTCCGTCGAGCCGATCGTGCCATCCGCGCTCGCTTCGGCATAAGCCACGAGGATGCGGAAGAGCTCGGGCCATTCGAGATTTCCGGCTTCGTTGAACGCCAGCAGCTCATCGAAACCTGCTCCGAGATCCTCGCCTCGCTCGCTCGCCTCGGGGGCGAGCTGCCGGGTGGCCTCTTGATCCAACGCCTGGATGATCGCGGCATGGGCCGCCCCAGGGTTCGTGAAATAGAGCGAATAGGCGAAGAGACCGAGCAGAACGGTCACACCGATCACAACGGCCGCGACGACGACGAGCCAACCGAGCCGGCGGTTCCGTTCGGGAACCTCGGCCAGCTCCTCTTGCAACGTGCGTGGCTCGTGAGGGAGAAGGAAGGGCTCGCTCTCGGACTCTTCGAGTCGAGGGGGGTCCGCGGGCGCCGGAGTCAGAGCGAGTCGACGCAAGTAGAAGCCCATCGTCAGTATGAAGATGGCCGTAGCCGGTACCAGGATCGTTGGGGGGATCCAGAGAGGATCCCCGAGAGTTTCCAAATCGGCGAGGTTCACGAGAGCGAGCGCGGAGATATTGTTGACGAAGTGAATGAGGATGGGAATCAAGATGCTCCGAGTGGAGAGCGCCGTGATGCCGAGGACGACTCCGGCCGCCGCGAAGGTGGGCAAGGGAAGGATGTGGAGCACCATGAAGAGAAAGGAGCTCCAAAGGATCGCCGCCGTACGACTCATGTTTCGAAGAAACGCGTTCTGAATGAAGCCCCGAAAGAGGAGCTCTTCGGAGATCGCGGCGCCGAATCCGATCGTCGCAATCTTCAGCACCCACTCGCCTGCACTCTCTGCACGGATCATGCGCAGCCACACCTCCTGAATCTCCGGAGGGAGCGAATAGATCTCCTGAACGAGGGTCGAAAGCTGGTCGCTCAGAATGACAAAGGAGACGGCGAGCGGGAAAGCCATCAAGAGATCGGCGAGCGATGGAAGCCTGAGGAGAAAGGTCTCCTTCGGGTCGACTCGGAAGACCAGGATCGAAAGCCCTGTCAGGAGGAGTACCAACACGGGTGTCGCGATCAGGAGAAAATCTTCGTCCAGGCCCAGCTGATTGGAAACGATTCCCAGCGCCACGTTTGCGACGAGCACCGCGACGAAGACCAGGATCCCGGAAGCAGGCGAAGGGAGCTTCGTTCCGTGGTTCTCCTGCATGGCTGACCTGAAACTATAGCATTCACACGGGATCTCCATCTGGAAAGCTAGCAACACCGAGGGAAGTGCGATAAGCTCCCGACGTTTGGTTCCGTCCCAAGATATCGGAGGTGCGTTTCGATGAAGGCTCCGGAGAAAACCCGAGTTGTCGTTTTCGGACTCGGTCAAATTGGACTCGCGACGGCGAAATTAATCCTGGATCGACGTGACATCGAGCTCGTGGGTGCCATCGATAACGATCCCAAGAAACAACAACGAGACATCGCGGATCTATCCGGACTGAAACGTCCCTCGGGAGTGCGCGTCTCGGATCGTGTGGATGAAGTGCTGCAAATGACGAGACCGACCGTCGTGATCCTCTCGACCGGGTCCCGTTTCAAGCAGGTTCTCCCACAGATCAAACAGTGTGTGGAGGGACGCACCCATGTCGTGAGCTCCTGTGAAGAGCTTTTGCACCCGTCCGTGCGTTACGCTCCCCAGGCGCGAGAGCTCGATCGCATGGCGAGGTTGCGGGAGGTCTCCGTCCTCGGCACCGGGGTAAACCCTGGATTCGTCATGGACACGATGGCGCTCGTGGCGACCGCTCCCTGCGTCGACGTAAAGTCCGTCCACGTGGAACGCCTCGTCGATGCTTCCACGCGCAGGGAGAA
This sequence comes from Candidatus Marinacidobacterales bacterium, assembly GCA_965247365.1. Lineage (GTDB taxonomy): Bacteria > Acidobacteriota > Vicinamibacteria > Marinacidobacterales > SMYC01 > CBDFHB01. Next base: position 3,120,886 of record CBDFHB010000002.1, on the reverse strand, counting down.
CTTGCAGAGGAAGGTCGGCGCCGGCATGACCGTGGCGCAGTTTCGCCGAGGCGTAAGGAAGGGCGAGCTTGGCCACGTCGGTCTGCTCGAGTCCATGCTCCTGCTCGCCGACGGACTCGGGTTCGACCTCGCGAGGACCACGGAGAAAATCACTCCCGTGCTCTCGAAGCGCCGCGTAAAAACACCTTACTTGACAGTAAAGCCCGGCGAGGTCGCGGGGATCCATCACGTATGCAAAGGCACTCGCAACCGCAAGGAAGTCGTCTCACTCGACCTGCAGATGTACTTCGGTGCGAAAAAACCCTACGATCGAATCACCGTCTCCGGGACGCCCGACGTGAACTTGCTCTTCGAGAACGGCGTCGCGGGCGACGAGGCGACGGTCGCGATGCTCATCGCGATGGTTCCAGCTATGGCGAAGCTCGAGCCGGGACTCCGAACGATGTTGGATGCTCCCGTACCGCATTTCCGAAGCGTGGGTTGAGCCGGAGGAGACTACGCGCTTCGTTCTTTTCGTCCTCGGGGGGGTAGCGCTCGGCTATCTCCTCCATGCCACGGCGCGATTTCGCGGGACCAAGACGGCAGTGCTCTCGTCTATGGCCGTCCGCCTCGTGCTCTTCGTGCTCGTCGTCGCGCTGCTAAGCCGACGCTTCGGATCCGTGGCTGGTCTCGCGCTCTTGCTCGGCGCCATCTCGACACGCGTGGTCCTGGTGCGACGCGGAACACGGGCTTCCGAGATGTCTGTCGAGGAATGAGCAAGCGGCACCCTGCGTGGCGCGTCGTCAAGATTGGGCTCGCTATCGCCCTCGTGCCACTTGGTATCGTCGGGCTCTTCGTCCCCGTGTTGCAGGGGATCTTGTTTCTTGCGATCGCTTTTGTGCTGCTCTCGAGTGAGATCCCGTGGGTCGCCCGCTATCGCGACCAGCTCCGTGAGCGCCATCCGACTCTCTTCCGGCACGCCGACCAGCATTTGGAAAAAAATGACTCCAGACGTGACGAAGGCTCAGACCTCTAAACGCATCGACGTGCTGCGCGCGGAGATCCGCCGGCACGACTACCTTTACTACGTCAAGGGTCTTCCGGAGATCGCAGATGCGGCCTACGACAAGCTTCTGCGGGAGCTGATCGCACTCGAAGAGCGGTTTCCCGACTTGCTGACTGCCGATTCCCCGTCCCAGAGGGTTAGTGGCAAGGTTCAAGACGGCTTTGCGGAGGTCAGGCATCTCGCGCCCATGCTGTCGCTCGAATCACTGATGCAGGCTGATGAAGTACGCGAGTTCGGGAAGCGTGTCGTCAAAGGTTTGGGTCTCGAGGACGTGACCTACGTGGCCGAGCCCAAGTTCGACGGCCTCTCCGTGGAGCTCGTCTACCGGGACGGGCTCTTCGAGCGGGGCTCGACGCGCGGGGACGGGACCACCGGGGAGAACGTTTCGGAAAACCTCAAGACGATCCGCTCTCTGCCTCTTCGTCTTTTTACCAACAAACGCCCTGCACCCGGTACCCTCGCCATTCGCGCTGAGGCGATCATGCGTCGCGAGGACTTCGAGGCTCTCAATCGCCGCATGACCGAGCTAGGAAAAGAGCCTTTCGCGAACCCGCGAAACGCGGCCTCGGGCTCCTTGCGTCAGCTCGACACGAGCGTAACCGCGAGCCGGCCGCTCGATCTGTTCGCCTACGACATCATGTATACCGACGAGCTCGGCCTTCAGTCGCAGTCGGAGGCGCTCGAAGCGCTGGCCGCTTGGGGGTTTCGTATCGAGGGAAGCGCTCGCCGGTGCTCGGGGATCGGCGAGGTCATCGAGTATCACGACGAGATGGAGAAGGCTCGGGACGAGCTCGACTTCGAGCTCGACGGCGTCGTCGTAAAGCTAGACCGTCGCGACCACCAGGCCGAGCTCGGTGAGCGATCGCGGAGCCCTCGATGGGCGGTCGCTTTCAAGTTCGAGCCCCGTCAGGAGGTGACCGACGTGATGGACATTGCGGTCCAGGTGGGACGTACTGGAAAACTCACGCCGGTGGCCCTCTTGCGTCCAGTCGACGTCTCGGGGGTGACGGTCAGCCGCGCCACGCTCCATAATCAGGACGAAGTCTCGCGAAAAGACGTACGCGTGGGCGACAAAGTTCGGATCCAGCGTGCGGGGGACGTCATTCCAGAAGTCGTCGAAGTGCTCATGGAGCATCGGAAGAAAGGCTCCAAACGGTTCCAGATGCCAGAGCGGTGCCCCGTGAGTGGCTCTCGCGTCGTTCAAAAAGGCGCGTACCACTACTGCCCTGACGGGTGGACCTGCCGCGCGCAGCAGACGGGCCGGGTCCAGCACTTCGCCAGCAAAGGAGCGATGGAGATCGAGTTTCTCGGAGACAAGACGGTCGTGCAACTCATCGAGAAGGGATTCGTCCAGGATCTCGCGGACCTCTATCGCTTGAAGAAGGAAGATTTGCTCGAGCTCACGGGCTTCGCGGACAAGTCCGCAGAGAACTTGATTGAGGCGATCGACGCATCGAAGAGCGCAAGCTTGGACCGCTTTATCTATGGGCTCGGCATCCCCAACATTGGACGCCACGTTGCCAGCGTTCTGGCGACCGCCTTCCGTAGTCTCGAATCTCTGATGGCCGCGAGCGAAGAAGACCTCGTCGCAGTTCATGAGGTTGGAGACGAAGTGGCCCGCAGCGCCGTCGAGTATTTCGCCGACCGGCGGAACCGTGACGTGCTGGAGAGAATGAGGCACGCCGGTCTTGAGCTCCGCTGGGATCAGAGCGGCGTCGAGCGGACTCTCGAAGGCGCGAAGGTGGTCTTCACCGGGACATTCGCCGAGCTTCAGCGCGACGAGGCCAAGAAACTCGTGGAGGAGCGGGGGGGCCGGATCACCTCGTCGGTAAGCAAGAACACGAGCTTCGTCGTCGTTGGCGAGAATCCGGGCTCGAAGGCTGAAAAGGCCAAGGAGCTCGGGGTGAAAGTGTTGTCCGAAAAGGAGTTTCTAGATCTCGTCAAATGAGACTCGAAATTGCCGCCGGGACAAAGATGGATTTGCTAGCGGATTGCTAACGGGTGTGTAAAACCCGGCCCCATCGCCCCAGTGTTTTGCGACTTGTCAAGCAAGCCGGGCCCGGCACACTCCCCACGACCCCGGTTCCCTTGCCGTCTCGGCAACACTCATGTAACTTCCGTTTGCAGGCTGAGCGAAACTTTGCGGGAGCTGGGCTTCTCTACAAGCGCCGAAGTGGTGGAATTGGCAGACACGCACGCTTAAGGGGCGTGTGGCGCGACCCGTGGGGGTTCGAATCCCCCCTTCGGCACCACCATTAGCTAAGGCTTTTTGTTTTCAGCAAGATGGAAAGAGCGCTCAAGCAAAAGCCACCATACAGCCACCATTTGCGCCGGAACGGGTCGTGGGCGAGACCCCAATTCAGCAACTCCGAGATCGGTCTCGCGGCGTACTTCTCCATCGACGCCGGGCGCGTGCGCGTAAATGTTTGCGGGGCCGTTTCTCTGTATTGGTGGCGGCACCAAGTTGTCACCAGGATGAAGATGTCCCGCGTCCGAGAGCGCGTCGGATACGTAATCCGCAGGTCGAAACCTGAGCCCCAAGCGCCGCGAACCAAACGTTGAACGAGTCGCAGACAGACGGGTAGAATAGCCGTCAGGTTTCAACCCGTTATCGTGCTATCTAGCGACCGTGCGCAAACTAAAAAGTCCCTACCAACCGGACTCTCGAAGCAAGCCTCCCGTGGAGATCAACTTAGAGACGACGTTCCAAGATCAACGTGCGAGATAGACTGCGAGTCGCGCAGCCCATCAGAATTCGAAGGCCGAAACTATACGGAACCATCTACTTACTGTTAGATGCACATGAGTAAACCCGAGTCACTTCAATCTCTGGAAGGAATAAGGGATTGGGAGGAGCTTTTTTCTTTCGAGTTGACGCATCGTAACGAACTCGCTTCGTTCGCGTCAGATAGATATCAGCGTTTCGGTCGAGGCGCTATTCGGATTCCATTCTTGCGCGTCCTAGCGTACCAGAAGGGTGAACCGCTCCCTCTGCGCGAGCTGGCCTACGTTTCGCTCTGGCAGGATGAGAGTCTGAACAAGTACATACAAGCGGTACAATCCAAAGACACAGATGGTGCTGGCCTACGTCGACGCCAAACACTGGGGTCGCAACGGGTACGGGTGGATTTACAGAAAAGGATCTGTCTACCCTAAAGTTAACTCCTTGCGATTCTTGAAGGAGGAGACTGCATTCCCTGAGACGGAGCCGGGTGACTGGGAGTTTCTTTTCGATTCCCATTCTTCGGCGGAGGCCGAGGATGCCGAAGTGTGGGCGCCCAGCGAGCCGACCACGCAATTGGCGAGTCAAGGCCGAGTCAATTTCTTGCGCAGCGCGAACGAGCCGCGTCGGCTAAATATCTTAGGCGATTTGGTGGCCCACGTCACGAGATTCTTGAAAGGCATCTAACTACCAGATCGAGCGGACGTGGCCTTTCCTTCGTAGAGCATTTAGCATTGAAATGGAAGAGCGGCGCCTCCGGGTAACGCAGTGCTGGTGGCAAACGACAGGCCACGCCGCTCATCTGGACTGTTAGGCCGCCTCCGGATCGCCGCGATTGCGAGCCCATTGAAGTAGGATATCTGGCAAGAGAACCTTCATGTGACCTGCTCCCCAAAACTAGGACAAGACTGGGTTGAATCGGAGCTGAGATAATGGCCGTTGAGAGGAGCGGTCATGAAGAGGAAGCGGTTCGCGGAAGAGCAGATCATCGGGATTCTTCGTGAAGCAGAATCGGGAACGGGTTTGCCTGAGCTTTGCCGGAAGCACGGACTGTCGAACACAACGTTTTACAAGTGGCGGAGGAAGTACGGCGGGATGGACGTGAGCGAGGCTCGTCGCCTGAAGCAACTCAAGGACGAGAATCGTCGTCTGAAGCGTCTGGTGGCGGACCAGGCGCTGGACATCCAGATGTTGAAGGCGGTGAACGCAAGAAAGTGGTAAGTCCTGCCGTGAAACGAGAGGCTGCGACGTGGCTGGTCGGCGAGTACGAGGTCAGTCAGCGTCGAGCGTGCAGGACATTGGGGCTAGGCCTCTCGACGTGCCGGTACGTGAGTCGGGGAGTTGATGGCGGTGAGGTACGCAAGCGTTTCGTGGAGCTTGCTGAGGAGCGCCCGCGGTTCGGCTACCGCCGCCTGTGGCTGCTTCTACGGCGAGAAGGCCATGAGGTGAACCCGAAGCGGATCTACCGCCTGTACCGCCTGGAAGGTCTGAAACTGCGACCCAGGAAGCGCGAGCGTGTGAGCCGCCATCCTCGGCAAAAGCTCGTCGAGCCCAAGCAGGTCAACGACCGGTGGTCGATGGATTTCATGAGTGACCAGCTGGCGCATGGCCGACGATTTCGGATTCTGAACGTGGTCGACGATTGTAGTCGAGAAGCTCTGGCTAGCGACAGCGATCACAGCGCTGCGGGGTTACCCGAAGCAAATCGTGATCGACAACGGCCCCGAGTTCACGGGTCGAGTTCTCGATGCGTGGGCCTATGACAAGGGCGTTGAGCTTCGATTCATCGAACCGGGCAAGCCAACGCAGAACGCTTTCGTCGAAAGCTTCAACGGTCGGTTCCGCGATGAGTGTCTCAATCAGCACTGGTTCGTCACCCTGGCGGACGCCCAGCGCATCATCGAACAATGGCGCCAGGACTACAACACGATTCGACCTCACAGCTCGCTCGGCAACCTCACGCCGGTTGAGTTCGCTCGTGGTCGAGTCGCCTAGAGGCCAGAATTTCGGTAAAGAATCTGATTCGGCTGTGTACCAAAGACTGGGGGCAGGTCACAACAGCGACGCCAGCTTCGCCGCCGCGTGCTTCTGAGCGGACGGAAGCGCGTGCAGCATAAATGTTCATCGTGACTTCGGTCCGTCCATGCCCGAGCCTTTGAGAAACGACCTTGATGGGAACGCCAGCGTTGGGCGCGAGCGTCGCCGACGCAGGACATAGCCGCCGGGCGGCACGTTACCGCACCCGCCTTTGCCCGTTCAGCCCAACGGAAGTCCACCCTGCTTTTTGACAGGAATTATGTAAGGAAGCGTCATCGGGATCTCGCAGAGCGACGAAGAAGAGCGGAAGAAGAACGCCGGAAGGGGAGGAAGAAATGAGAGGCCACATACGAAAGCGGAGCAAGGGAAGCTGGGCGCTCGTGCTCGACATCGGCCTCGACGACGACGGCAAGCGAAAGCAGCGATGGATCACGGTGAAGGGGACCAAGAAGGGGGCCGAAGCGAAACTCGCGAAGCCCATCGGCGCGGAGAACGACGGAATCCTCGTCGGGCCGAGCAAGGTCACCTTTGCGGAGTGGCTTGACGTTTGGCTCGAGGGTGCAGCCGAGCGGCTAAGACCGGGAACTAGGAGCGTTACCGAAGCCTGAACGACAATCACCTTCGGCTTGGGCTCGGCAAGGTCTCGCTTCAAAATCTCCGCTCACCGGCCGTCGAAGCGTTCTATCGTGAGAAGCGGGCCGAAGGCCTGTCGAGCTCGTCACTTTCAATTCTTCACGTAGTGATCCGCTCGAGCCTCGTGGCAGCCGAGCGAAAGCGACTCGTCACGCGTAACGAGGCCGCACTCGTAGAGAACCGTCTCCATCGTGACCGGAGCGACGCGGCGAAGCCGGTTCGGGAGAACGTATGGACACCGGACGAGGCGCGGCGCTTCCTCGCCCAGGCCATAAAGGAAACACCACAACTCGGTGCGCTGTTCGCTGTGGCTCTCGAGCTCGGCCTCCGTCAGAGCGAGATTGCCGCGCTTCGCTGGGAGGACTTCGACGCGCAGGCCGCAACGCTTAGGGTCGTCCATCAACTACGCCGCCGTGCCTTCGGCCCCTTAAAGAGCGGACGGCCCCGGACGCTCGATCTATCGGCGACGCTTGTCGAGGTCCTGGTCGTCCACCGCCGCTCCCAGGCGGAGCTTAGGCTTCGCAACGGTCGCGCCTATGACGACCAAGGCTTCGTGTTCGCCGCGGAGCTCGCGAGCGGACCGGCCAAGCTCGGAGATCCGCTCTCACTCCCGAACCTTGCCCGACGAACGTTCGTGAGCCTGATCGAAAAAGCCGACGTGAAGCCGATCACGTTCCACGGTTTACGGCACACCTCCGCGACGCTCGCTCTCGCCGCGGGCGTGCCTGCGAAGGTAGTCAGCGAGAGACTCGGCCATGCGACGGTAGGCATCACCCTCGATTTGTATAGCCACGTCGTCTCGGCGCTCTCTCAGGACGCCGCGGCCCGGATCGGGGCCATCCTCCACGGGTGAGCCTGCAAACGGTTTGCTAACGGATTGCAAACGAACGCGCCACAACAGACCAACACAGCGCGGACGGGCTAACACGTGAAGCCGCGAGTGGCGGGGAGTTCCTGGAGTCACCGGACAGGGCAACACAGGGCAACACCCCTTTCAACGAACACGAGCTTCGTCGTCGTTGGCGAGAATCCGGGCTCGAAGGCTGAAAAGGCCAAGGAGCTCGGGGTGAAAGTGTTGTCCGAGGGGGAGTTTCTCGAGCTAATCAAATGACATGGTTTTTGTCATGAGCGGCCGGAGGTAGTGTAGGGTTCTGCCGAGGAGTCACTGTCATGAACAAGCTCGTCTTTGCCGTCCTATGCGTCGCCTTTTTGCCAGCGGCGGGCCGTTCCGAAGTCGTTCGCGTGGAGGTCGAGCAGCGAGCCGCCGTCGCGGAGGGCAGGGAATTTGGGCTCGCCGGCCCCTACGAGAAGATCGCCGGAAAGGTCTATCTTGCCGCCGACCCGGCGCTCGGACCGAACGCCATTATCGCCGACATCAAAAACGCCCCAAAGAACGCCGAAGGACGCGTCGAGTGGTCGGCCGAGTACTTCCTTCTCAAGCCGACGGACGTCTCGCGCGGCAACGGGACCGTACTCCTAGAGGTCGGCAATCGAGGCGGGAAGGGTCTGCTCGGCTTCTTCAACGGCGGTGAGAGGAGCGCCGACCCGGAGACGGTCGAGCACTTCGGTGACGGCTTCCTCCAGCGGCGCGGCTTCACGCTGCTATGGGTCGGCTGGCAGTGGGACACGCCTGAGGTCGAGGGAAGGATGCGCATGTATCCGCCCATCGCGACCGATCGGGGCAAGCCCATTCGCGGACTCGTCCGCGCCGACTTCGTCCCCAGGGAGCGGGAGACCGACCACTCGCTCGCCGATCGGAACCACATCGCTTATCCCGTTGCGGATCCCGACGCGAAAGAGAACGTCCTCACTGTGCGCGACGGCGTGGAGGCGGAGCGAGAGATCATTGCCCGCTCGCAGTGGAAGTTCGCCCGGGCCGAGAACGGACGGGTCGTGCCCGACGCCACGCGGGTCTACCTGGAAGGCGGCTTCGAGCCGCACCGCATCTATGAAGTCGTCTACCTGTCCGAGAATCCGCCGCTCGTCGGCCTTGGACCCGCCGCCATCCGCGACATGGTCTCGCACTTGAAGTACGGGTCGGCGGACGCGCTGTCGATTCCCGAGGGCGCAATCGATCGGGCCCTCGCATTCGGGATCTCCCAGAGCGGTCGCTTTCTCCGGACGTTCCTCTACTATGGTTTCAACGAAGATGAATCTCATCGGAAGGTGTTCGACGGCGTCATCGCTCACGTAGCCGGAGGCGGCCGAGGAAGCTTCAACCACCGCTTCGCGCAGGCTTCGCGCGACGCGCACCCGTTTCTGAACATGTTCCACCCCACGGACATCTTCCCCTTCACCGACTTGCCGCAGACCGATTTCCAGACCGGGACGAGCGACGGGATCCTGGCGTTTCAGAAGCCCGAGTTCCACCCGAAGGTCTTCTACACGAACTCGTCCTACGAATACTGGGGCCGGGCTGCCTCTCTGATCCACACCTCGATCGACGCGCGGGAAGACGCGCCCATCATCGATGCCACGCGCGTGTACCACTTCGCCGGTACGCAGCACGGCGCGGCGCGGTTTCCGCCTCCGAGAACCCTCGGACAGCAGGCAAGCAACCCGATGGCCTACCACTGGTCGATGCGCGCGCTCCTCGTGGCCATGGACCGCTGGGCCGACGGGGGACCGGAGCCTCCACCGAGCCAGTACGGCCGTATCGAGAACCAGACGATGGTCGCGCCCGAAGACCTCGACTTCCCGAAGATTCCCAGTGTCGAGACGAGCGCGCGGATTCACAAGGCCTACCGCGCGGACTACGGGCCGAAGTTTCGAAACGACGGCATCATCACGAAGGAGCCTCCTGAGATTGGGCGCGCCTATCCGATGCGAGTCCCGGCCGTCAACGACGACGGAAACGAGATCGTCGGAGTCCAGATGCCCGAGCACTCGGTGCCGCTCGCGACTTACACGGGCTGGAATCTGTTCAACGCCGATTCCGGCCCTACCGACGTGCTCTCGAGCATGCAGGGCTCCTACATTCCCTTTCCCCGGACGGAATCGGAGCGCAAGATCAAAAACGACCCACGGCTCTCGATCGAAGAGCGCTACGACAACCGCGAGCACTATCTCGGCCTCGTCGCGAACGCCGCCCTCGAACTCTTCGAGCAGGGTTACCTGCTCGCGGAGGATGTTGCGTCGATCCTAGGCCAAGCGCGAACCCACTGGGACTACGCGATGGCCGACCGCTCTTCCGGCAAGTGACGGCTCCACGATCGACTTTGACGTAGGTCGGTCGGTTGACGCCAAATTCATCTGTCCTCTACCATATTGATAGAGTTCCAAACGACAATCGAAACAACAGCGTGAGCCGGGCGTGGACGCGTCCGGCGCGAGGCCACGAACCATGGACCTGAAACGCGTCGAAAGCCAGCGGAGCGAGCTTCTTCTGTTTGTGGTCGCGCTGGTGATGATCTTCCTCGGGGCGATTGCCTATATCACCTTCCGCCAAGGCCAGGGTTTTCTCGTGCCGGCCTTGACGGTCGTGTCGCTCCTCGCGTGTCTCTACATCATCGACAAAGAACGCCGTCTCAGGAAGTTGCAGAAGCGGCTCATCCGGGAGCTCGTCGACGAGCAGGACCGCTCCGCGTCCCTGGAATCTCGGCTGCAGGAAATTACGGCGCTCTACCAGGCGATCAGCACCGTGAACTCGGTCGTCGAGCCGGAGGACACCTTCGATGCGGTGTTGCGTGCGGGTCTAAGACTGGTGGGCGCCGACCGCGGTTCAGTCATGCTTTTGGACGAGCTCGACGAGCGTCTGAAGATCGTGTCAGCTCAGGGTTTGTCACAGTCGATCGTTGCCCAGACGCGGCAGAAACTCGGACAAGGCGTCGCGGGCTGGGTTGCTCAGGAATGTGAACCGTTGCTTTTGGAAGGGGACGCGAAGGAGGACGATCGATTCGAGTACACTTCCGGGATGGAGGACGAGACTTTCTTGGGGTCGATCTCCGTTCCCCTCCACATTCGAGACGAAGTGCTGGGCGTCCTGAACATGAGCGTGACTGGGCGGGCCTCGAAAGACGAGCACTCCGAGTACGAGCTGCGGATTGCCACCGTTTTTGCGCAGCATGCTGCTGCCGCCATCGAGAATGCGCGCCTGCGACTAGCGGCCGCCATGGCCGAGGTTCCGAGCGTCTCAGAAGTCTAGAGTCCGAATGGCCCAAGCCACCGCAAGATTTCACTTTTTCAGCGCGTCGATGTAAGCGCTCGCCACGATCGAATAGCCCTCGATGCCATCGACCAGTTGCCGCGAGAGGTCGGTGATCACCTGCGCGTCGGCCGAGAGGCTCTCAGTGGAGGTCTCATTGAGGTCGTGCCCGAGGTAGACCATCTGGTCTTCCAACCCTCGGACAACGGGCTCGAACCCCTCTCGCACCGCACGGCCCGCGGCGACGAGCTCTTCGAATCGCCTCTGAGTATCGTCGAGCCGTGATTCGCTCCTTGCCCGAAGTTTGCCGTCTTCGATCTGGCCGAGGCTCTTCCTCCACTCATTGAAGTACTTCCTCGCTTCTTTCTGCATTTCCTCAAAGCGCTTGCGGAGCTCCTTGGAGCGTTCTTCCTGCTTTTCCAGTCCTTTCGTGACCTTCTCGAAGGCGGAGCGCCGGCTATCGCCGTTCGTCGAGAGCATCTTGTGATAAGCCTCGAGGGTACGCTCGAGACGCTTTCGGCCCTCCTGAATCTCCTTTAGAGTCTTCTCGATACGCTTGACGAGCTCATCGGTTCGTTCGTGTCCGTCATCCGCTGCACCGGCGACGAAGCCCGAGCTGAGAACGGAGAATATGACAAAGAGCACCATCCGTCGCATACAAAGCCTCCTTGAAACTAGAAGAGAGACGCTCGATGACGACGGGTTTCGATGCGGAGAATGAAAGCGGAGATTCTAATGTAACTAGGACTAGTGAATAAGGTAGCACGCGGGCGGGGTGAGTCAAACGTCACCCCGGAGTCGATCCCGTGGTGGCGTTGAGACCGGAGAGGGGAGTAAAGAGCCTTACGAGCGACGTAGCCGTACTTCGAAACCCGCACCGCCGAGCTCGGAGTCGACGAGTGCGATGCTGCCACCGTATCGCTCGAGGATAGCTTTGACGATCGCGAGCCCCAATCCGCTGTGCTCTTTGGCGCGTGTGGCGTCAGGCCGGTAGGTGAAAAAGCGATCGAAGAGCCGATCGCGATGCTGCTGCGGGATCCCCGAGCCCTCGTCCTCCACGCGCACGAGTGCCTCTTTGCCATCGCGGTCGAGCGAGACCCGAACAAGTCCGCCCTTCGGCGAGAAACTCACGGCGTTCTCGACGAGATTCTCGAAAATCTGCACGATGCGCATCGGACTCGCGACCACGAAGACAGAGCTCTCCCGCAGCGCGAGCTCGAAGTTGTAGCCGGGAGAGCGTCGCCGCTCGTTCTCGATAACGCGCGCGAGCACTTCGTGGAGCGCAACCGCAACGGATTCTTCTTCGCTCCCCGGCGCGGCGACGTCGAGCTGGCTGATTTCCATGACGCCGGAAAGTAGGGACTCGAGGCGAGCGATGTCTCTTTCCACCATGGTCGCGAATCGCGCACGCTCCTTGGGGTCCTCTACGTCTTTGAGCATTTCCGCCGCGGAGCGTATGGAGGCGAGCGGATTCTTGAACTCGTGCGAGACGTCGGCGGCGAAGGACTCGATGAAGCGCATCCGCTCCTCGAGGCGTGCCGAGAGCTCGGACAGCGCCCGGCTCAGGTCTCCGATCTCGTCGAGCCGGTTCAGGCCACGAAATCGGCCGGTGATACGACCCCGGCGATCGAGGATCGCCATCGCTTGAGAGCGCAGTCGCTTCAAGGGTCGCGAGATCGTGGTGGAGACGAGGAGGCTCAAAATCGCGGCGAAGCCAGCCGCCACGAGGAGAAAGCGAAAGACGGTGAGTCGAAGCTCGATCAGATCCTGCAGGATCTGAAACGTGGACTGGGAGACGAGGACGGCACCGACCACGCTGCCTTCATCGGTCACGGGAATGGCGCTGTAGAGTGTGAGGGAGCGCTGGCCGCCCGGCGTGATTCTCGTCGCCGCGCCGTAGTTGCCCTTCAGCGCTTGCTCAACCTCGATCCCGTCGAGCGGTCGATCTGCCGAATAGAACTCCTGGCCGACGACGGTGCGGGGCCCGGTCACGAGAGCCTCGAGAAAGCGAAAGAGGTAGGAGCCGACTCGGTAAAGCCAGCTCTGTCGCGATCCTATCTCGGCGCTCGCATCGGTCCCATCGGGCTCGCGCTGAGGTCCGAGGCGACTCGTATCCGAAAGGAGAAGCGCGTGAGCATCGACGACCCGGATTCTGGAGGTCGTGCGCTGTTCGAGGCGTACGAGGATGGGCTCGACCGCCGGGCCGGAGAGCGGCCCGCGCTCCGAGAGTGCGGCGGCGAGGACCCGGCCCTGTTGGACCATGGATTGCTCCTGGGCCCGAAGGAGCTGGCTTTCGTAGATCTCGAGGTAGGAGACCGCGGCGGCCGGAAGAAGAACGAGAAGAACGTTGAAAGCGAGGAGGCGAATCGAGATCTTGGAAATGAACCGGCGAAGGTCCATCAACGCTCCCGATAGCGATAGCCGAGTCCGTAAACGGTATCGATCTCGTCGAAGTTGGGCTCGAGCTCTGCGAACTTCTTCCTCAGTCGCTTCACGTGACTGTCGATCGTCCTTTCACTCACGTAGGCATCGTGCGGGTAGCACTCCTCCATGAGCTGAGTGCGGGATTTCACGTAGCCGGGCCGACGCGTGAGCGCGTGGAGGAGCATGAACTCCGTCACTGTCAGAGGAACGAGCTGGTCCTTCCAGGTTGCCTGATAGCGACGCAAGTCGAGCATCAGATCGCCGAGGCGGAGCTGCTCCTCTTCCGCCGCAACCGAGCCCGCGTTTTGAAGCGAAAGCCGCCGGAAGAGCACCTTGACGCGTGCCACGAGCTCACGCATGGCGAAGGGCTTGCACAGATAATCGTCGGCCCCGAGCTCGAGACCAAGCACCCGGTCGAACTCTTCGTCCCGCGACGTGAGAAAGATGATCGGCAGCAGCTCCGTCACACCACGCAGCTTGCGGCAAAGCTCGAGCCCGTCCATGCGGGGCATGACGATGTCCAGGACCGCCACGTCAGGCAAGCCGCCCTGGAGCCGCTCCCAGGCCTCGTGGCCGTCGGGGTAGAGGTCTACGTGATATCCCTCGCGGCGCAGCGCATAAGCCACCGTCTCTCGGATGTTCTCCTCGTCGTCCACGAGGGCGATCCGTCCCAGGCTCTTCGTGCTCATGACTGGATGATCCCAATGTAACACAGCGCTTTGGCCACTCCCCGGCTGTCACGAGAACGCCACAATCTTTCACGATTTCGTCTCGAATCGACCCCTTCGCTAGCTCATCTCCGAGCTGAAATAGGGGTAGCAGAACGCCGAATCATTCTTGGATTGGACGACTCGGGAGGTGTACCGATGAGAGCAAGGTTTTCGATTCTCTTCCTATTCGCTGTCACCGCGTTGGCGGCCGGCTCATTGCCGGGGGACCCGAAGGGGTTTCAATACGTACGACCCGCCGACGTTGGGATGGGCAGTCTCTTGCTTCACTCGGACATCGTGCCCGGCTCGAGGCTCGCTCCTACGATCGATACCCAAGTGAAGATTCATGTCGCGGGTACGGTCGGGCGCACCCGAGTCGTCCAAAGGTTCGCAAATCCTACCGACGAGTGGGTCGAGGGAGTCTACGTTTTTCCTCTGCCCGATAGAGCGGCCGTCGATACGCTTCGGATGGTGATCGGCGAGCGTGTCATCGAGGGGCAGATTCGGGAACGGGAGGAAGCTCGAAAGACCTACGAGAAGGCAAAGCGCGAAGGCAAGAAGGCGTCACTGCTCGAACAGGAGCGCCCCAATATCTTCACGATCTCGGTGGCTCAGATCGGACCCAGTGAGGAAATCCGCATCGAGCTCGAGTACCAAGAGGACCTCCGATACGATCACGGGAGGTTCGGCCTGAGGTTCCCGATGGTCGTAGGACCCCGCTACATCCCGGGACTCGCCGCAGCGACGACGGAGGTTGCCTTCTCCGGCAACGGCTGGGGGATTGGCACGGACGTCGTGCCGGACGGTGGTCGAATTACACCCCCGGTCTTGTCTCCGGGCGCCCGACACCAGAATCCGGTCGAGCTCTCCGTGGAGCTCGACGTCGGCATGCCGCTGACGGAGATCGAGAGCCCTTCGCATCGTTTGCAGGTCAGCCAGCAGGCGGGGTTCCGCTACGACGTCACCCTGCCGGGCGAGGTTTCCGCCGACCGGGACTTCGTGCTCGGTTGGAGTCCGGTCGTGAAGGACGCTCCCAGCGCGGCGCTCTTCACCGAGGAGATCGCGGGAGATCGCTACGTGCTCTTGATGCTCATACCGCCTCATCAAGAGGGTGAAACGAGCCGGATCCCGCGCGAGACCATCTTCGTCATCGATACCTCTGGCTCGATGCACGGCACTTCCATCGAGCAGGCTCGTTCCGCGCTGCTTCTGGCTCTCGATCGGCTCAGACCGGAAGATGCCTTCAACGTCATCCAGTTCAATTCGGCGACCTCGAAGCTCTTCGCGTCGCCGGTTCCCGCATCGCCGAGCTCGGTCGAGCGAGCAAGGCGTTTCGTCCGCGGGTTGAGCGCGAACGGTGGTACGGAGATGCTCTCGGCCCTGACCGAGGCCTTTTCGCAAACGAGTCCGGATGAGGCAGCGCGCGTGAGCTAGGTCATCTTCATCACGGATGGAAGCGTGGGGAACGAGGACGAGCTGTTCAGCTACATCCACGAACGTCTGGCCGACAGGCGTCTGTTCACGGTCGGTATCGGCTCGGCGCCGAACTCGCACTTCATGACACGGGCCGCGCAGTTTGGCCGCGGCACCTTTACCTTCATCGGAACCGCGCAAGAAGTTTCTGGCAAGATGGGTGATCTCTTTAAAAAGCTGGAGAGTCCGGTCCTGAGCCATCTCGAACTGAGGTTCGAGGACGAGAACGCCGAGGTTTGGCCGAAGCGGGTTCCCGATCTCTACCTGGGAGAGCCGTTGGTCGTGGCCGCACGTGTCACGCGGGACAGCGGCCTGGATGTTCGTGGAAGTCGTGGCGAGGAGCCTTGGGGAATCGGCTTTCAACTGCGCGGCGGAGCGACCAGAAACGGGGTGAGCAAGCTCTGGGCGCGCCGCAAGATTGCAGCGCTGATGGATTCGATTACGGAGGGCGCCGACCAGAAGAGCGTGCGCGCCGAGGTCATCGACGTCGCGTTGCGGCACCACCTGGTCTCGAAGTTTACGAGTCTCGTCGCCGTTGACGTGACCCCGACCGCGCCCAGTGGCGCGCCGATGACGCGGCCCGTCCCGACGCATCTCCCTGCCGGCTGGAGCCACGAGCACGTCTTTGGGCCTCTCCCGCAGGCCGCGACCGCGGCGGAAATGCTGATGCTGCTCGGATTTCTGTCGTTGATCGTGGGACTTCTGATCCACTGGAGCTCGGACCGATCATGTAAAGAAAAACGCTCGGTCTATTCTTCGTAGTCCTCTCGTTCGGTCTCTTCGTGAAGAGCACGTGGATTCTCGCCAAGGCCGAATTGGCGCAGCTGCTACTTGCGCAGGCGTGGCACGAACGACTCTCCGGAGAGCCGGCTCCCAAACCCTGGCCTTGGGCCGATACCTGGCCCGTTGCGAAACTCAGCGTCCCGAGGCTGGGGGAGAGTCATATCGTGCTCGCCGGAGCAAGCGGCCGGAACATGGCTTTCGGTCCGACCCACATGGACGGAACGCCAGCTCCGGGCACGAGGTCGAATTCCGTCGTGAGCGGACATCGAGATACGCACTTCGCGTTTCTAGAGCATCTGGAGCCGGGAGACGAGCTCGTGCTCAGCACAGCCGGCGCTCCCGATCGGCTCTATCGGGTGGAGACCATCGACGTCGTCGACGAGTGGGATCGGTGGGTGCTCGAGCCAACGGAGGCAACGACGCTGACCCTCGTCACGTGTTATCCCTTCGATGCGGTCGTTCCCGGCGGGCCGGGCCGTTACGTCGTCTGCGCAGTCTCCGACTGAGATCGCGACGCCAATGGTCGGGGGCATGATGACATCGGTGGCGGTGGTGTTGCTCGTCTAGCCCGCGATCTTCTACTTTTGGAAAGGCTGGAGGCTCACCGAGGGATGAACGACCTGAGGGATACCCTGTTCCACGTCGTGCGCTCACTTGCCTGGGGTGCGGGCTGAAATCTTACCCGGTTTCGGGTCGTGGTGCCTGTGATCGACCGAATAGGCGACCCAAGCTTTGAGAGGGAAGAGGAACCGGTCCACCCCTCGTGGAGTTGAGCGCTGCAATCGAAGTGGGCGCTTGATACATTGAAACTATGCTCGGCACGATGCTCACCCGCTCGATCCTGTGGCCGGCGCTGGTCCTGGCGTTCGGCGCCGCGGAGGCCCGCGCTCAACAGGAGGACGACCCCGTCGAGGAGCCCTTCGAGGAGGATGTCAAGCGATTCGCCTTCACGACGGTCTGGGATTTTCGCTTCGTTCAAGCTGACAATACAATGAGCTGGCTGGATGGGGGTTTGGGCAAAGCCCGCTATGGTGGCGACGGCGGGGCGGGCATCAGCCTGTTTCGGATCCCGCAAGCCTCGTTCGTTCTGGACAACCAGTGGACGTCCACCCTTAACTCCCATGCACAGGTCAACCTCGACCTCGAGCCGGAAAATGCGGCAGGCCGCTACGGCTGGGATCGCATCGGTCTCGTCGAGCTGTTCCTGCGATTCAATCCAGCGCTCGCGGAACACTTCGAGGTGAGGGCAAAAGGAGGCCTGTTTTTTCCGCCCATCTCACTCGAGAATATCGGCGATGCCTGGTCCACCGTCTATACCGTCTCGCCCTCGGCTATCAACGCGTGGGTGGGCGAAGAGATTCGGGCCACCGGGGTCGAGACATCGCTCGCCTTCACCGGTGTCGAGAACGAGCTTTCCGTGACGGGGGCCGGTTTCTGGAACAACGACCCGATCGGAAGCCTTCTCGCCTATCGCGGCTTCGCCGTTCACGATCGGCAAACTCGCTCACGCGACCAGCTGGCGCTGCCGCCCATTCCATCCCTCGAGCCGGGTGGTGAGTTCGAGCAGCAAGCCCCCTGGGTCGAGCCCATGCAGGAAATAGACCACCGGCCCGGTTACTACGCGGCCGCGGCCTGGGAGAACTTCCACTTTTTCGAGCTGAACGGAATTTATTTCGACAATCGTGGCATTCCCGACAGTTTCGACGGGGACCAGTACGCGTGGAAGACTCGCTTTTTCAATGTAGGTGCGGTCGCCTTCTTGCCGGCCGAGATGGAGCTTTTCGGCCAGTTCATGGACGGAAAGACCGAGATGGGATTCCTGCAGCCCGGGGCTCCGCAAGTCTCCGCGGATTTTAGCTCCGGTTACTTACTGTTCACCGCTCCCTTCGCTGGCCGTCACCGGTTTTCGCTGCGCTACGAACGGTTTCGCACGCGCGACCTCGATGGACGCGAACCCGTTGATACGAGCAATGAAAACGGCTCGGCTTGGACTTTCGACTACCTGATGCGCATCGGCGGACGTCATCGGCTCGCCTTCGAGCTGCTTCGAATCGATAGTGACCGTATGGCCCGCCTTACGCTCGGCGAGGCGGCGCGAGCCACCGAGAACATCTTTCAGCTGAGCTTGAGGCTCCAATTCTGAGAATTTCTCACGAGAATCACCATTTGCGATCCTTCCTGCTGGTGTTCAGGTAGTAGCATGGTAGCAAAAGCTGCACCGACGTCACCCTGGACGGCGCGCTGACGCACTCCCTCCGGATCTCCATCCCCCCAGATGTAGTCGGGGAGAATCGCCTTGTGTTGCTCGTCGATGTTGTCGCACACCGCGTGACCGACATTGGTACATGCGTGTCTTCCGGAGGCTCGAAACGTCGAACGGCATGAGCGACTAGACTAACCTCGACGTCTCGCCTGTCCAAACAAGTGCCTCGTGCAAAATGAGCGGGAGAATCCGGTCGTGCCGCGGTGGGTCAAGCCGTGGCGTTCTGGCGGGACACCGCGGCCGAGATGCGAAAGAGTTCGGCCTGGACGTCCGCCATCTTCTGATGCCGCTGGTCCGGGGCTTTCTGCATGCAGCGCAGGATGAGCTGCTCGATGTCCGACCGGAGCTGCGAGTTCAGGCTTCGCGGTATCGGAGGCGCATCCTGTATGTGCTGCATGGCGACGCCCATTGGCGTCGTTCCCTTGAACGGCGTCGACCCCGTGAAGATTTCGTAGAGCACCACCCCGAACGAATAGATGTCACTTCGCTGATCCAGGTCCGCCTTGCCCTCCGCCTGTTCGGGAGACATGTAGTCGGGTGTGCCAATCACCAGCCCGGTCTGCGTCATGCTCGATTCGCCGTTCTCGCGCACGATGCCGAAATCCATGATCTTTACTTCGCTCTGCGGCGTGAGCATCATGTTCTGCGGTTTGACGTCGCGGTGAACGACGCCCTGCTCGTGAGCGGCGACGAGACCGTTGCATGCCTGCTTCGCGATCTGGAGGCCGACGCTGAGCGGCAGGGCTCCTTTGCGGCGAATGAGCTGCTTCAAGGTCATTCCCTGAACGAACTCCATGCTGATGAACTTGATGCCATTGGCGTCGCCGAAGTCGAAAGTCCGAACGACGTTGCGATGGGTGATCCGCCGCGCGACGCGGATCTCGGTCTTGAAACGCTCCAGAATACTGGGATTCATAGAAGCGATCTCCGGGCGCAGAACCTTGAGCGCTACGAGCTCGTCGAGGTCGTGGTCCTTCGCTTGAAAGACCATCCCCATGCCGCCGCTGCCGAGCACGCGCCGGATCTCGTATCGCTTGCCGAGCACCGCGCCCGGCTCGAGCGAGCTGAGTGTCATGGCCGGCTCGTGGCTGCCGTCCACGAGCGTGGGCGCATCCCGCTGAGAGAGCCCGGCGTCCGTCCGCGACGAGGCGATCTGCTGCCCCCGAATCGTACCCGTCGAGAGGCTGTAGACGGGAATCACTTCGTCGATACCCTGGAGCTTTAGCGGTTTCAGCGACTCAGCCGATGCGCGGTCCTGAACCTGAGCGTAGGCGTTCTGAGCAAGGAGCACGTCGCCCGGAGGCGCTTCGCTCGCCAGGCGCTCGGCCACCTGAACGGCGCGCCCGAGCAGTGAATAGTCAAGCCGATTGGAGCTACCCACGGCGCCGAAGATGACTTCACCCGCGCTGACGCCGATACCCGGCATGAGCGCCTCTTCGTCGTCATCGGCCTCGAGCAGATGCTGGATCGAGATCGCGCAGCGAATCGCGGGCCAGACCCGATCCTCTCCCTTGAAAACGGCCATCATCCGGTCGCCGACGAACTTGTCGACCTGCCCGCCGTAGCGCTCGACGAGCTCGGCCTGCCGCTCGAGAGCGCGATTCACCCGCTCGAGAACGGCGCACGGCTCTGCGCTCTCGTCCGTAAAGGCGGCGTGCGAGTTCAGCTCGGAGACGAGCACGGTGACCGGCCGGCGCTCACTGGTGTCGACGGAAACGGCGTCGGCCTTCTGAATCATCTCAGCGGCCGAGCGGGAGATGAATTTCTCCATGACCTGCTTCTCGCGAAGCTCTCCCAGAAGCGCGCGGAAGCTCTTCGCGAGCGCTCCGACCTCGTCGCCGGAGGTGACCTCGACGTCGCTTCCGTAGTCGCCGTCGCGAATACGATCGGTGACGGTCACGAGCTTCTTCAGAGGCCGGACCACCCCGCGCGCCAGCAGGTGGCTCGCGAGGACGGCGAGTCCGATCCCGAGCACCCCGACGAGCAGCACGTTGCGCTGAAACGAGCGAAACGCGGCTAGCTCGCGATCTCTCGAGCGCAGGGCGGCGAACAGACCAATCGGCTCGTCGTCGACGGTCGTCAGCGGGGCGAAGACCGCCTGATACTCCTCTCCCCCGAGCGACAGCCGGACGTCCTCCTCCGCGGACGCCATCGAGGCTCCCTCGACCCACTCCCGGAGCGTGTTCGTCGCTTCGGCGAGTGTCGAGCCCGTCTCGCGATAGGCCCCGTCCTCGATCGCGGAAAAGAAAACGACCTCGCAGCCCGCGATGCCCTTGATGTAAAGGGCGAGCTCGTCGCCGATCTCGTAGCCGGTGACGACGGCTCCGAGCAGCTCCGGCCCGACGAGTAAGGGAACCGAAACGGCGTGGTAGAGGTGGCCGTCTTCTCCCCATACACCGCCGGCACTCTCACCTTCGAGTGCATAGACGACGAGGGGTGTCGTCGAGAGATCCCTCCCGCTCTGGGTCGGAACGTCGGTGCGAGCGACGATCGTCCCGTCGTAGTCGGTCACGATCATGAAATCGCTTCCGACCTGCTCGACCATGTCGCGGGTCGAATCGAGCGTCGTCGCCGTGTCCATCTCTGCGACCGCCGCTTTGAAGTATGGGCTGTCGACGATGACCGAGTTGATGAGCGCGAGCTTCTCGAGACGGTCGGTCTCGAGGTTCTCGTAGAGCTGACGGGTACTGGTCAGA
This sequence comes from Candidatus Marinacidobacterales bacterium, assembly GCA_965247365.1. Classification (GTDB taxonomy): domain Bacteria; phylum Acidobacteriota; class Vicinamibacteria; order Marinacidobacterales; family SMYC01; genus CBDFHB01. The sequence goes on along the minus strand of CBDFHB010000002.1, from coordinate 3,099,956 downwards.
GCCCGGCTGAGCGACTCGTTGGCGAGCCGGTTCGCGCGTTGATACGAGAACAGAAGGAGCGCGCCGGTGAGACCGGCGACGAGTGAAAGGGAGAGAAAGAAAATTTTGGCCTGCAGGCTGAGCCGAGACCACAAGGATTCAGTACTTGCCACGTTTCTTCTTGTACGGTTTGCCGAACTTGTTGAGATGGGAGCGCTTCCTGTAGCTACTCACGTCGAGCTGAACGAGGAGGCCGCTTGCTCCCTGCTCGGTCACGAGCACCGGCTTCGTTGTCTCTTCCTGCTCATTCCATACCTTCAGCGTGTAGCGGCCCGGCGGGACACCCTCGATCCGAAACGCGCCATCGGGCTCCGCCCAAGTGAAATAGGGGTTGTCCGTGACGTGAACGAAGGCGCTCATCTGCGGATGGATGTTGCAGTACACGCGAACCAGGCCCGGATTCTGGAGCACGAAGTCCTTCTGCGCGCCTGACTTGTAGAGTCCCAGGTCGAAGCGGTTTCCCTTCGAGAGCGAGAACACGTTGTGCATGATGTCGTCGAGGTTGGGGAATGTCACCGTCGTTCCGGCGAGCACCGCCGCGACGCGGGGCTCGAATGCCTTGTTGCGGGACCTGATCGTCTGGTGCCAGGAACCACCCTGCGTCGTTCTCTCGACAGAAACGCCGTCGATATAGACGAGCACGTCCTGAATGACGGGGCGCTTCTCGCCGCCTTTTTCCAGAACTTCGACCCGTCCCGAGACCTGGGCCCGGCTCGATGCGGGAAGAGTCCAGAGTAGCGTGAGTGCAAGAAGTAAAGTCTTTCTCATCTTCGACCGATACAATAAGCGTGTCATAATAGCAGACTCCGCATGTGCCCGGAAACGCGACTGGTGTTGACCCTTTCGGAAATCGCTCGTACGATGTTGTTTGTTTTCTCTTCAGGAGTTGTCGATGATCCCGCGTCGTTTGTTTCTCGCTGTCCTGCTGTTGGTGTCGCCGGTCTCTTCCCTAGCGCAAGACGAAGTCCCGTTCGAAGAGCCTCCCGAGACAACTCTCCGCGTCTCCGGTGAGGTCAAGGCGCACTACCGATGGTCCGAGGACGACTTCTTCGCGCTTCCCTTCTTCCCCGATGGTTTCATCCCAGCCAATCGAGATCGGGTCGAGCTGAGAACCCCGTCGCCGGGCTCCTCACTCGAGCTCAGCAAGGCAACGGTGTTTCTGGAGACCAATCTGCCCCGGTCGATCTTCGGGCGAGTCAAGATCGATCTTGTCGACCTCTACGACCGGAATCCAACGAGCGGCGATCGCACCGTCGACGTCGACGAGGCCTACCTTCGCTTCGGCATGAAGTACGAATCGCTCGAGGCGATCCAGGGGAGCCACCTCTACGCCCTATTCGGGAAGGCGCCCAAGTTCGAGCGCCAGCTCTTCCGTCGGCTCGAGAGCTACGGACTGGTTCAGACGGCGTTCAACCGGTTCAACGATCTGCAGTTTCAGCTCGGAGGTAGTCTCGGGCAGCACTTCTACTTCCGGTTCCAGGTCAGCAACGGCAACCCGATCTTCATGCGCGATCCGAACGCCCTCGCCGGTGACAACGGCGTCGAGGCCCCGCCCAACCCCGAGATCACTTTCAACGCAGGGATCCCCATCCTGTATCACGCGGAGGTCGAGGACGTTGCCTTCGACGATCACCTGGAGACCGGAGCCGGTGTAGGCCTTCGGCTCTTGTCGGAAGACCAGCTCGTTGGGCTCGACGTCTTCGGTTTCTTTTACCAGACGAGGCTCTCGGAGGCGGCGCCACTGAACGGGACCTTCTACGAAGGCGACCTCGACCTGCTCGATGGCGCGTTGGGCGTCAGCCTTCCCATAGCAGGCGACGAGCGCAAAGAGTGGGGCTTCAACCTCGACGCTCTATTCGGGCCCCTCGGTGTATTCTTCCAGTTCGTGGACGAGGAGGCGGCATCGCTCCCTCGCCAGGGCGTCGAGCTCGAGCTCAGCTTTCGCTTCGAGTTGGGTGACACGGGAGATCCGAACGCGCTGTTCTCGGTCCTCGAGCCCGTCTTCCGCTACGCCAGGCTCGACAACGATTTCCGCGCACCGCCGGGCTTTGTCGCGCCCAGTCTGTTCTGGGACTGGACGAAAATCGACGTGGGCGCCCGGGTCACTATCGTGAGCAATGTCGACCTGACGTTCGAGTACGCCTTTCACGATATCGACGCGAGCAAGGACATCGGCCACGACGAATTCCTGACGACTCTTCGATTCCGCTTTCCATGATGCAGTCTGCGGCCGTTGAGGAGCCAACTCGGTCCGGACCGAGTCATTTGTATCGCCGGAGGTGTGGGGCACGACGGACAGAGTCCGCGACCATTGCGGGAGAAGGCTACGAGAGGCTCGGAGCGACACCTCGGGCGCAAACGACGCGGGCGAAACCCGATTCAATGAGTCCACAATCGAGATTGGTCGGCGACAGGTTTATTCCAGTGCCCCCGCCAGAAGCCGTATCGTCGCTCGACTCGCTCTTCCCGCAGGAATACTTGTCCCCGCAATCTCCGCAGCGCCTAGTCGCGCAGTCTCAGCGCGGGGTCGCCTCGGCACCGAAGGATGGCACAACTCTGCGCTCCGAGTAGTCGATCCTCGTTGGCGCGAGCGCGGCGGGTAGCTCAACCCACGCTGTAAAAGAACTCTTCTTTGACGATTCTGTCACCGGAGACGGTATAGACGCCGATCTCATCCATCTGCATGCGCTGTCCGCTCGGCTTGTTCGTCACGTCGAACTTGAAGCGGACGGCGAAGCGATCGCCGTGGGGCCATGGACCGTCGATCTCCTGGCTGTGGACCTCGTGGTTTTCGATCCACCATTTGTTCTTTCCCCGAACGGCCTCGATTCCTTTCATGACTTGATCCATGCCTTCCATCGCGACAGCCTCGACGCTTTCGATGTCATCACCGTAAAGCGTGCTGACGGATTCCTCGTACTTGCCTTCGCGGCAGAGCGCCACCATCTTCGTCCCAATCTCCATCGCTGACATTTCGCGTTACTCCTTTTGTCGTCGTTCGTCCACCGCGAGCGTCTCCGCTCGGCGCTAGAGCACCATCCAATCCCTTCGAGCTCCACCGCCCGCATCGTCCGCTAGGGCGCTTGCGAGCCCTCCATGAAGCGGCAATCTTAGTCATTCCTCTCGCGCGGGTCCAGCTCGAGATGGCTCGTGGGCATCGTGGGCATCGAACCGCGCGACTGCCTCTTCGAGTCTATCGGCGTCCGCCGCCCCGCACCCGGGTGGTAGGTCCGTCCGCTCCCGCGGCGCTCGACGGAGAGGTGTCCCCATTGGCTTTGTGGGGCACGGCGGGAATCCGCCCCCGAGATTCAAGCGGTCTCGCTAACCGACCGGGCGGCCCTTAATCCCGCTGCGGCTCGACGCCGAGGGTGTCCGCGACCATGTCCATCTGGATGTCGAGCCCCTTCTTTACGCCGCCGCCGAGAACCATCATCACGCGGAACATCGGCACGTGCCACGTGCCGCTCCGGATATAGGTCTCGCCGTTGATGGTGAGCCGGCATCCCTCGCCATCCGGCTCGAGGGTGTACTCCCACCGGCTGGTCATCGGCACCGCCTTCGAGGTCATCTCGCGCACCATGTGTCTGGGGCGCTCCGCCTCGACGGTCTTGACCGTGATCAGCTCCCAGTGGCCCATGTCCTCGACCCAGATCGGCAGGTCTTTTTCCGAGGGCTGCGCCTCGACGCTCTTCTTCATCTTTCCCGTCATGGGGTGCCGGTCGTAGTCGATGAGGGCGTCCCAGACGTCCTCGGCGGTCCTGGCGTAGACGACTCGAGAGCGCCCCTCGTAGCGCTCGGGCATGAGCAACCCTGTCACGACGACGGCGACAACGAGCAGGGCGATTCCTCCCAGACCGAGCCAGAGAAAACTCATCAGGCGCCTCCTCTTCATACTAGCTCTTGCGCCACAGGCCGAAGGTGATGCCGAAAGCGTCGTGGATGATCGCCATCTCGTCGCCGTCGGGCAGGATCTGTCTGGGCATCACGACCGCCGCTCCGAGCTCCGTGGCTTTCTTCGCGGCGGCCTCGACGTCGTCGACCTCGACGAACAGCTGCACGAGGGCGTGTCCTTCCGGGGGACTGGGCCAGATTCCACCCGGAATGCCCTTACCGTCGGATTGGGTGTCGACCATCCGGTAGTTGAGCCGGTTGTCGGCATCGATGTTCCAGCCGAACAGCTCCTTGTAGAAGCCGGCCGCTCCTTCGGGGTCCTTGCTGATAATCTGCCAGTGCGTCACTGGGTTACCCATCGTCGGTCTCCTTGGTCGGTGCGGTTCGTGTGATCGGGAAGAGGTTGATCTCGAGTCGATAGACGTCATCGCGGGCCCGGTCGCCCTGAAGCAATTCCAGCAGCTCGCTGCGAAAGCGGGCGATCCGCTCGGTGATCTCGGGCAGGCGTTTCGAGTCCACTGCCAGCGTCGTCGAGCTGTGCTCGTGGATCCGCGCGGGGTCGTGCATCGAAGCAACCGCCAGCTCGCGCACCTGCGACCACAGACGGTCGATCGCCGCGCGAGTGAAGTCTCCCATGCTGACGACCAGCCCTTCCGAGCGATCGACCCAGCGATCGCCTTCCATCGCGAGCAACCCCAGGTGACACAGCCGGACCAACGCGATGTTCACCTCGTCCGTCGAGATACCCAGTACGCGCGCCACCCACGACGAATCGGCGCGGAAGCTCTCGAGGCGCGTCAGCTCCAGGATCGCGTAGTGATACCAGTCGGCGATCATCTCCGCGGCGTCTTGTGTCAGGCGGGTCGCCTCGTCGATTCCAGGACCCGCGACGGGCCAGCGTCGGTGATAGGCGAGGTAGGACTCGACTTCTTCGGGGCCGAGCTTCAGCGCGGCGCCGAGCTTCTGGATCGCGGCCTCCGTCAGCTTACGCTTGCCGCGCAGCAACTGGGAGAGCGTGGAGTGGTCGATACCGAGCTGCAGCGCGAACGAGCGCAGCGAGTACTGCGGGTTGCCGGCACAGCGCTCCGCTAGCTCCGACTGCAGCCGGAGCCGAAAACTGTTCGAGGGTGACTGTAGCGGCGAGGCCTCGCTGATCTTCATCGACTGAGAACATACGGGAGCTCCCGACGTCCCGCAAGGTCTCGGAACCAGAAAGCGGGGCAACGTCGCTGCCCCGCTCGGAAGAGAAGCCCGCGACGAAGCGATTGAGGCACCGAAGCTGAACACCCCCATGTTTTATGGCAGAATAGAGAAAAGAACAAAAACTCTAGCCTGGCAGCGCAGGGGTGTTCGTTCTGCCAAAGGGCGAATTACTTCCCGACACAATAATGGAGAGGGCGGCTGATGAGGGATTTCCGAACTCGTCTTAGCAAGACGTTTGCGCGGCATCGATTCTGCCTGGGGCTTGGGCTCGTCTCAATAGCCGTTGCATTTTCCTACGGATTCTTGTGCAATCACTATCGTCTACCGCCCTATGGCCGAATTGTTCCTGCTGTTCGGGCTTTGAAGCAGTCTACTTTTGTCCGAAGAGTATTCGCTTTCATCCATGGTGAGCCCATCGACGGCCGAAGGTTTGCGGAGGCTCGAGCTAGCCTTGCAAGTGAAGAAGGTCTGAGCGAGGTGCAGCAGCAGATAGCGGAGCTACGATCCCTCGGTTATCTTAGCGGAACCACTCCAGGAAGAGCTCGGACAGGCGTAACCGTCAATATCGCTGAGCTGACTCATGCGGGGCTCAATCTCGTGATTGATGGGCACGGTCCGAAGGCGGTCCTCATTGATATGCAGGGGCGTGTGCTTCATCAGTGGCACTACCCCTTCGAAGCCGCGTTCCCCAATGCAAATGTGCCTTTCGGAACTGAAGGCGTAAAGTACTGGCGTCGGGCAAGAATGCTCGAGAATGGTGATCTGCTTGCCATTTTCGAAGGGAACGGTCTCATCAAAATCGATCGTGATTCCCGCTTGATTTGGGCTTATCCTGGAACCGCCCACCACGATTTCGAAGTCCTGGAAGACGGCACTATCTATGTATTGACAAGAGAGGCCGAGATCGTGCCGTTCATCAGCGATGTCGATCCCATTCTTCACGATTTCATAACTATTTTGGATGAGCATGGTAGAGAACAGAGGCGGGTATCGATCCCCAAAGCAATGGCCAACTCAGTTTATGCAACCCTATTGGATAGGGCGGAGAAGCATGGAGATATCCTGCACACCAACGAGCTCGAAGTGCTCAACGGTAGCTTGGCCAACCAGCTTGCCGCTTTCAAACCAGGTAACGTTCTCGTCTCTGTCCCTGGCATAAACGGGATCGCCGTTATTGATATCGTGCGGGAGCAGGTTGTCTGGGCACTTTCCGGGTTGTGGATTAGTCAGCATCATCCTACTGTGCTTGAAAACGGGCATATGATGATTTTCGACAACAAAGGTGACAATGGGCGCTCCCGGGTCGTCGAATTCGATCCCCTGACGCAGGAGATCGTCTGGTCGTACGATGGCAGCAAGTACGACTTTTACACGCCAACTTGTGGGGCTAATCAGCGTTTGCCTAACGGCATCACCTTGATAACGGAAACCGACTATGGGCGAGCTTTCGAGGTGACTTCCGACAAACAGATCGTCTGGGAATACTACACACAGAATCGAGCGGGAAAGAACGATGAGCTCATCGCGACGCTATTCGAAGTGGTGCGTCTTGAACCAAACTTGGGGTTGGCTTGGCTAGGCGATGGCCAGATTCCGGGCTCCTGATTCTTCCCATCTTCTGGCAACGGACATTAACCTAGGTACTCCTTTCCCGGTGCACGAGACGATACGGGTTCTGCACGTCCTTACCGCCCTCGGGCATGGGGGCGCCGAAATGTGGCTGCTCAGCCAGATTGAACCACTGCGCGCGCTGGGAGTGGAGTCAGGCTTCGTGCTGAAGGCCCCGCACCTCGGCCAGCTGCGGCATGTGGCGGAGGAGCGCGGTGCGAGGACCTTTCATGTGCCGCTGCGGCCCACGCAAGTCGGCTACGTGCGGGGCGTCGCGCGCATAGCGCGGGACTACGACGTCGTGCACACTCACGAGTTCGTCTGCAGCGGCCTGGGGATCGCTGCGGGGCGCCTCAGCCGTCGCCCGACGGTGCTCACGCTGCATCATTTACGTTCAAGCCGCAGACCGCGCGCTGGCGCGCACGGTGGGACTGCGCCAGTTACGGGCCGTGTACGGGCGGGTGAGCCTCAAGTACGCCACCGTGATGGCTGACGCCGTGACCGCGTTCTCCCGTGCGGTCATGGGTAGAGTCGTGAGGCACTACGAAGACGATCCGCGGTGCTCCTTCCTTCGCCTCAGCGTAGCGGCGGGCGCGCGCGCCACTGCCGACGAGCGAGTGGCGCTTCGGCGCGAGTTGAGGATCCCTGAGGGAGCGCCGCTGATCATCCACGTCGGTCGTTTCATCGAGCAAAAGAACCGCGGCGGCTTGCTCCGCGTGTTCCGGATCGTGCTGGCGACCCGGCCTGAGGCGCGGCTGTTGCTGATAGGGCAGGGGCCGCTACGCGACAAAGTCCTCGGGTCAGCTCGCGATCTGATAGACCGTGGAGCATTGCTGTATCTGGGGCTGCGTGACGATGTTCCACGCCTGCTCGTCGCCAGCGACGTTCTGCTCTTTCCCTCCGTCAATGAAGGCTTCGGTCTGGTTGCTCTGGAGGCGAATAGATGCGGCCTGCCGGTCGTTGGCAGTCGCGTGCCGGGAATCGACGAAGCCGTGGTCCACGGGGAGACGGGGCTGCTCTTCGATCTCGACGATGTCGCCGGAATGGCGCAGGCGGTCGTGGAGCTTTTGGGCAGTCCAGAGAGAGCGCGCTCGCTCGGGGATCGTGGAGCGCGCGTATCGTCGCTGTACTCCCACGAGGCCTCCGCCAAGCTCTTGAGCGGAGTATACGACCGCGTCTTGTCGCAGGGGAGGGTCGGATAGCGACTGCGAGGTGAATGCTCTAAAGATACTCGATGGGGACGTCACCGTCGGTGACCGTGATGCGGGAGCGGATACCGCCCCGTCCCGTCCACTTGCTCTGCAGGACGAGCCATCGTGGCTTCATGAGCTCGACGAGGTGACCCGCGATCTGGTTCGTGACCGCTTCGTAGTAGATGCCTTCGTTGCGATAGGACTGGTAGTAGAGCTTCAGGGACTTGAGCTCGACTGCGAGTCGATCGGGGCAGTAGCGAAGGGTGAGGATCGCGAAGTCGGGATGTCCCGTATTCGGACAGACGCTCGTGAACTCTTCGGCGACGTGCTCGATAACGTAGTCCCGCTCCGGCGCAGGGTTCTCGAAACACTCCAGGACCGGGACGTCGGGCATTAGACCGATAGGGACGTGGAGCGCTCCTCCTTCATGCGTCTCAAGCCCTCCTGGAAGAAGAACTCAGTCTCACCGAAAGCGGGCTCGAGTTCGCCAAGCCACGTCGCGCTCGGATCGTATTTCGCGAAAAAGACGCGACCGACCCAGGAGGGATCGCGAGCCTGGATAAGCTTCAACACGAAGATTTTCTCGTCACCGATCTGCTCGACTCCATCGATGAGAACCTTGCCGGGCATCGACGACATGGACGGCCCTCGCACGGTGCGGGCGAGACCCGACACCTGACTGTAGGCCTCCCTGAAGATATTGAATGCGCGCTCGAGCGGGATCTCGAAGTACTTCTTCGCGCCGGTGTCGCGCTCCACAAACATGTAATAGGGAACCGCGCCGAGCTTGACTTCCGTGGTCCACATGCTGGCCCAGACGTCGGCCGAGTCGTTCACGTGAGCGACGATAGGCGCCTGACATCGAACGACGGCTCCGGTCTCGCGCACCCGGCGAATGGCTTCTTGGACGATTTCCGTCTCGAGCTCGCGCGGGTGAGTGAAATGCGCCATGAGCGCCAGGTTCTTTCCCGAATCGACGACTTGTTCGAAGAGCCTCAAGAGGTCGTCGGCGTCGTCATCGGATACGAACTTGTAAGGCCAATAGGCGAGCGCCTTGCTCCCGATGCGAATGCTCTCGACGTGCTCGAGCGCGGGGTCGAGCAGTGGCTCTACGTAGCGGCGGAGCACCTTCGACTTCATGACCAGAGGATCGCCGCCGGTGAAGAGAACGCTCCGCACCTCCTCGTGGTCGCGCACGTAGTCGTGCAGAGCTTCTGCCTGGCGCGCGGCGAACTTGAGCTCGTCGATCCCGACGAATTGCGCCCAACGGAAGCAGTAGCTGCAATAGGCGTGACAGGTCTGGCCGGCGGCCGGGAAGAAGAGAACCGTCTCGCGGTACTTGTGCTGCATCCCCTCCAGTGGCTCGCCGTCGAGAGTGGGCACGTTGAGGTCCATTTGCCCGGCGGGGTGGGGGTTCAGCTTGTTCTGGATTTCCCGGGCGGCCGAGAGCATTTCCTCGCTCGTGGCGTCGCGTCGGACGAGGGCGAGCATCCGCTCGAAATCCTCCGTCTCCAGCATGTCGGGTTGGGGAAACGTGAGCTGAAAAATAGGGTCGTTAGGGATGTCGTCCCAGTCGATGAGGTCCTCGATGACGTAGTCATTGACCCTGAAAGGAAGCACGGCGGAGACCGCCTTCATCGTCTGCCGAGCGCTCTCCGGAAGCCAGGCCAGATTCGGAATACTGTCGATGTCCCGGCGCGTGTAGACGCGAAACGGACGCGGGGATTCCTCGTTCGGAAACGCTGCTGGGTACCTCTCGATCGCTGCCATCGACACCTCCGTCTCTTCGGTCAAGGCGCCGGATCCGGTTTGATACAGTCGTACTCAGACAATAGTCAGCCGGCGCCCCTTGTTTTAGTTGGCGAAAGGCAGTTTTGACATGGTTGAACACTCGCCCGGAACGTGCCCCATCTGCTTGGGCCTCGCGGGCGTCTCAACCTCAATCGAGTTTTCGAGCTGTGTTGAACCCCTCTGAGAGCCGCGGAGCCTGAAGGCGAGCTAAGATGTCGTCTCTGCTTTCCGTTAGCGGCGCTACTATATCAGAAAGCAGTCTCGCGTTCCAACGCGTTTAATTTCTGTTTTGAAGTGTAGCGGTGTCTTATAGAATTTTAGATGATACTAGTTCTTTGGTTACAATATCTTACGAGTTGTCAAGAAAGATGTTGAGTTACCAAACGGTAAGTAAAAACTTAAGCGAATATTTGTAAAAAATGAGAAGAATCAAGGGGGAAGAGTTCTGGGAAGGTTTGACGCAAGACAAACGAGAACGCCTGGAAAAACACCATGAAAGGTGGCTGGAAACGATGCCGCCCCTGAGGCATGCCGCCGAGGGCGAAGAGCCGCTCTGGTCCCTCGAGTACGCCCTCCGGCGAGAGCCCCCCGCAAGCAACGGAGGGGATCCCTATATAGATGATGCTGACCTTGCCTTTGCGTCGATTCGCTCCATCATCCGAAAGCTCGAACGTCGCGACCTGAGCTCCGTCGAGCTCGTCGAGGCTCAGCTCGAGCGCGCGGAGTCGATCTCGAAGCTCAACGCTTTCATCTCGTTGTGCGCCGAGACCGCGCTCGAGGAGGCGAGGGCGGCTGACGAGGCAAGGTGGCACGGCGACGTGAAGGGTCCTCTCCACGGCGTGCCCTTGACAGTCAAAGACCTCGTCTATTCGAAGGGCATCCGCACGACCTCCGGCTCCAAGATCTTTGCGGATTTCGTGCCGAATCAAGATGCGGCCGTCCTTGCCCGGCTCCGAGCCGCGGGGGCCATTCTTCTCGCCAAGACCAACCTCCACGAGCTGGCCTATGGCGTTTCGAACGCCAATCCGTTCTACGGCCCCGCGAGGAATCCGTGGAATCCGAAGCGCATCAGCGGTGGCTCGAGCGGGGGATCGGCGGTCGCGCTCGCGGCTGGAGTCGGTTTCGGCTCCGTCGGCACGGATACCGGTGGCTCGATCCGAATCCCATCGGCGCTTTGCGGCACTGTTGGGCTCAAGCCGACCTACGGGCGGGTGAGCGCTCACGGGGTGACGCCCCTGTCCTGGAGCCTCGACCACGTGGGTCCCATGGCTCGCACGGTTTCGGACGTGGCGATCCTCTACACCGTGATGGCCGATCTGAGCTCCGCGGAGCCCGTGGGTGGGAGCAAGGCGGCCTCGAGACTAGGTCTCCACGAGAGGTACTTCTTCGAGAATATCGACGGGGAAGTCGAAGCGGCGGTGCGCAGCGCGATCGAGGTTCTCGTCGGGCTCGGAATGGAGATCGTCGAGCTGGACGTTCCCGAGATCGAGATTCAGGGGAGCTGTCGCAACACGATTACCTTTGCCGAGGCATCGTCATTTCACGAAGAGAACCTGAGGCGCCGCCCCGAAGACTACGGAGAGAATACCCTGGAGCTCCTGCATTTGGGGCGTCTCGTTCCAGCGACGGACTATCTGACCGCGTTGCGTGCTCGGCGAACGATCGTGCGTGCCTTCGAGGAAGCGTTCTCGAGCATCGACGTGCTCGTCGCTCCCGCGACGGTCGCCGCCGCTCCCGGCATCGACGAGACGCGCCTATCCAATGGGGAGGAGCTTCGGGCCGGTCTCCTCCGCATGGCGAGCCCCTTCAATACGACTGGGTTTCCCTCGCTCTCGCTGCCCTGTGGTTTCACGAGCGACGGACGGCCGATCGGCCTTCAGCTCGCGGCAGGTCCGGGTAAGGAAGCGCTCCTCCTGCAGGTGGCGCAGGCCTACGAGTCGAGCCAGGGCTGGGTTCGGCGACACCCGTGACTTCAGAAGCTCCTGAGCCAGAGGGAGAGCGTCAGCAGCGAGAACAGTTGGTGGCCTCGGTCGCGGCGCCCCTCCATATGCTCGTTCACGTAGGACACCACCATTTCGCGATCGAGGTGTTCGAACAGGGGCGATTGCTCCGAAACGAGGTGGGATTCGACGAAGGAACGCAGCTCGCCACGGAACCACGGGCCTAGCGGGATCCCGAAGCCCATCTTCCTCCGCTCGAGGATGCGTGGCGGCACGAGATCGCGGAACGCCTCCCGTAGAACCAACTTGGTATTGAAGCGGCGCGCTTTGAAGGAATCGGGAAGCTGACCTGCGAATTCCGCGAGCGCCGTGTCGAGAAAGGGCGAACGGGCCTCGAGCCCGTGGGCCATCGACATGCGGTCCATTTTCACAAGCAAGTCCTCAGGCAGGTAAGTGCAATACGTGAGGTAGAGAAGCCTCGCCATGGGGCTTCCGCCCTCGGATTCCGAGAAGAAGCGCTCGAAGTGCGTGCCGGGGTCGACCGAAAAACGGTGACGCAAGAGGGCCTCGAGCTCGGGACCGCGAAACAGGCTGCACCAGGCCTGGATCCTGTCTCGCAGAGGTCTCCGCGAGATTTCGAGAAACTGCTGTACGCGCCGGAGCGTTCCCGCGTGCGATCGCGGTGCCGGGAGAAAACGTCCCCCGATTGCCAAAAGCTCCCGGAGCGGTCCGGGAATCCGTTCGCTGAGAGCGGCGGCCGCGAGGCGGGAGTAGCCGCAGAAGAGCTCGTCACCGCCGTCGCCGTTCAGAACGACGGTGACCTCCCGGCGCGCGAGCTCCGACACCGCGTAGGTCGGTATGGCCGACGAGTCGCCGAACGGTCCGTCGTGGTGATGGACGAGAAGCTCGAAGAGCTCGGGCTTCGGGGGCGCCACCTTCAAGCTGACGTGCTCGGAGCCGAATCGACGTGCCGCTTCCTCGGCGTAATCGAGCTCGTCGTACTCGGGCGCGTTCTCGAAGCCGATGCTGAACGTCTTGAGCGGCTTCGCACCGAGCTCGCTCATCAGACCGACTACGATCGTCGAGTCGAGCCCGCCACTCAGGAAAGCGCCGAGGGGCACGTCGGAAACGAGTCTCTTTCGGACAGCCTCCGTCACGAGCGGTCTCAGTCGCTCGACGGCCTCGTCCATGTGCCGGATGCCGTTGACCTCGTAGCGCGGTGTCCAGTAGCGGTGGAGCTCGCGGCCTCCGTCGCCATCGAACGTCATCCAGGTCGCCGGGCTCAGGGCCTGGACACGACGGTAAGGGGTAAGCGGTGCGGGAAAGTAGCCGTAGGTCAGGTAGAACGGAAGTGCCTCGAGGTGTGGCTCGCGAGGCACACGAGGATGTCGGTGGAGACTCTTGATCTCGGACCCGAAGACGACGCGCTCCGAGTCTTGATAGTAGAACAGGGGTTTCTTGCCGGCCCGATCTCGAGCGAGCAGCAGGCGGTTTTTTTTCGTGTCCCAGAGAGCCAGCGCGAACATACCGTCGAGTCTCGGCAGCGCGCGATCGCCGAGGCGGTCGTAGAGCTGAAGAATGACTTCGGTGTCGCTCTCGGTCCGAAAATGGGCCCCCGATTGCTCGAGCTCCTCCCGCAGCTCGCGGAAGTTGTAGATTTCTCCGTTGAACACGATCGCCAGGTCGTGGCGCTCGTTCCACATTGGCTGGTCGGCGCGCTCGGAGAGATCGATGATGCGCAGCCGACGATGACCGAGCACCACGGGTCGGGCTTCCTCGATCCCGGAGCCGTCGGGACCGCGGTGCACCAGGGAGGCGGTCATGGATTCGATCGCGGAACGCTCGGTTCCGTTCTCGCCCAGCTCGAGACTTCCGACGAAGCCGCACATGCGCGTCAGATCCCCTGGACTGGGACGATCGAGTACCGACGATTGCCGTAGCGCGAGCCGTGTGAGCGAAACGCTCCGAGCTCGGTGTCGCGACGTGCTTCGACCATGGGATTCGGTGCTGCAACCGACGTGCCATCCGCCAAGTGGTTGATTCTCGTACTATCGGGATTTCCACCCAGTCCTCGCTCGGGGGTATCTCACCACGGAGGTGTGGGCCGGATCCCTCACCGGGGATCGCTGCGTCGACACGGGCTTGCCCCCAGAACGCCACGAAGGCCGGGATGGACGTCTGGAACGGAGATTGCTACCCTAGTCAAAAGGCAAAAAAATTGATGACGTTGGCTCACGCCGATCGTCTCCGCTCGCCATCGAGCACGGCTTGACTGCTGTGATTCGACTGAAAGGAGCTGGCACGAACATCTCTTCCCCGAGTCGGTGCCAGTTCCTGAAAACGACCGTGATGTCGCGCCCTTCCTTTGCCTGACCGATACCCATGCAACTAGTCGTCGCCTTTGTCGTCGCTACTCTGTTGAACCTCCTGTCTTCCTGCAGAGGCGCTATGACCGGGAGCTCTATCGCGTCGTGGCCTTGACCTACGCCGGCACTGTGACTCTTCGTTACATGCTCGCGCTTTATATGTGGCTGAATCACGCGGAGGGCCATTTCAGCCTTGCTCTATGGGGAGACTCGGGGACCTACTATTTTTTCGGGGCCGCGATCGCCGAAAGCTGGTCCCACGGTAATTCTGTAGTCTCGTGGACCTCGACGGTCGAGGGGAAGGTGAATCGGGGGTTCATCTACGTCGTCGCATGCGTCTACTATCTCTTCGGAAGGAACCTTATTCTCGTTCAATTCTTGAACGGGATCATCGGAGCCCTGACGCCCCTCGTGATCCTGGAGCTGGGGCTCCTGCTCTACAATCGTCGTGTCGCGACGACCGCCATGTTGCTGACCGCCTTCTTCCCGCAAATGATTTTCTGGTCTGCGGCTCTCTACAAGGACCCGGCACGACTCGGCTCCAGTTGAGATCGCCCCCGCCGTAGATGTTGCCGCAACGCGCGATCGCAACCGGAACGCCGTAGGTGTGGAAGTAGCACTGCGCAATCAAGTCGGTGCAGCTTTTCGAGACATCGTAAGGGTGACGCGCCAAGAGCGGCATGTCTTCCACGTAGGGCAGCACCTCGTGCTCACCGTATGCCTTGTCCGACGACGCGATGACTACGCGTTGGACGAGTCCTCTGTGATGCCGACAGGCATCCAGCAATTGGTAACTGCCTCGCAGGTTGGCTTCGAAGGTCGGCACCGGGCTCCGCATCGCCGTCCCGACGATGGTCTGCGCGCCGAGATGAAGGACGGTGTCGACCTCCTGCTCGTTGATCGCACGCTCGACGCATCCGGGCTGCTCGAGCGCGCCATTGACGACGGTCACCCGCGCGGCATCGCCGCTTCGGAAAAGCTCCGACTGAGGATCCGCATCGTGGATCAGAGCCACCACCTGCGCGCGGCGGACCAGCAGCTCGCGGACGAGCCACGAGCCGACCATCCCGGTCGCTCCGGTGACTAGGACCGTGGACTCGCCCCAAGAAAACGACTTGCTCATCTTGCTGCGCGCCGCCCAGCTCCGCCGAGAATCCGCGTCTCAACCCCAAGCGTGAGGGGACGAGCACGAGCGAAGTTTGAAGCCACGTCAGAAAAAGGATTTATGCGAGTATATCAGGCAAGGCACCCGCTCGAAAGGCCTCATCTCGGCTTCTCTGCTTCGTGCTTCCGACCGCGGTGGATTCCATCGGCTACGAACAGGAAGTAGAACATCATCACCTGAGTCCGCTGTCGATAGGCAGTCCCCGCGTTGCCGAGGAAGGCGCCGTAGGCTAGTGTCAGGGCGGTCGTGAAAACGAGAATGGGCATCGTCTCCCGAAGTCTGCGGAGTGCGGACAGGATTCCCTTGAGAAGGAACGGTACTAGCGCGTACCACATGAGCACGTCGGGAAGCGCCAGCGCTTGGCGTAAGTTCGCGATGGTCCATGGAAGGGGGAAAAGAGGAGGTGGGCCACCCCCAGCGGCAGAGCGGTGAAAATGCCTTCGATTGTGGATACATCCGCTGTGGCGTCGAAGCCGCTACCGGCGCGCGCCAGGTCCATGCGGGACAAACTGAGCAGCTGCAGGTCGAGGTATCGGTTGTTCCTCAGGATCTCCTGACCCACCGGCGTATACAAAAAGAGGGTGATCATACCCGCCATCAGCGCGAACTGGGCCGCGAAACCGACCACGACTCCGCGCCGATGCCGCATCAGCATGCCCGCGAGCGTCGCGGCAGCGGTCGCATAGAAGATGTAGAAACGGAGGAAGACCAAGGCCGTGGCAGTCATCAGGTAGACGACAACCCAATACGCGTTTATGCGATGTCTGAGACGAAAGACGGCAAGGATGTTGACGGCGATGGCCAGCATGACCGCCGGGCACGATACGCTCTGTGCTACGGGGCGAGCGGCCCATCATTCGCAGCGACGGCAAGTTCATTCGGGACTATCTACACGTCCATGACACAGTGAGCGCGTATCTCGCTCTCGCCGAACAAGTCGCGCGTTCCGAAGTCGCAGGCCAGGCCTTCAACTTTTCCACCGAGTCGCCGGTCACCGTGATCGAAGTCGTGGCGCGCATCCAGGCCTTGGCTGGAACGGCGCTCGAGCCAGAGATCTTGAACCAGGCCCGAAACGAGATCCGCAGCCAGCATCTGAGCGCGGCCCGCGCCCGCACCGTGCTGGGTTGGAAGGCCCAGTTCGATCTTGCGTCCGGACTTGCTGCGACCTTGCCCTGGTACCGTAAATTCCTGGGGTTGAGCTGATGGCAGCATGCCGCTCGTGCGGCACCGCGCCGCTCGAGTCCGTTCTCGATCTCGGAACGACGCCGCTCGCGAACGCTCTCGTCAACGAAGCCGAGCTCGATGAGCCGGAGCCGAAGTTTCCGCTCGAGCTCACCCTTTGCAGAGCTTGCTCGTTGGCCCAGATTCTGGAAACGGTTCCGCCGGAGCAGATGTTCCGGAACTACCTCTACTTTTCATCATTTTCCGAAACGATGCTGCAGCACGCTCGTGCGAGCGCGCAGGCGCTGATCGCGAGTCGGCGGCTCGATCGCGAGTGCCTGGTTGCCGAGATCGCGAGCAACGATGGCTACCTGCTGCAGTACTTCCAGCAGGCGGGCATCCCGGTCTTGGGTATCGATCCCGCACGCAACGTCGCCAAGGTGGCCGAGGAGCGCGGTATCCGTACGCTGTGCGAGTTCTTCGGCGCCGATTTGGCGCGGCGCCTGGTCGAGGAAGGCCGGCGAGCCGACGTCCTCCTCGCCAATAACGTGATGGCCCATGTCCCCGACATCAACGGGGTGGTTGAGGGCGTCGTAGAGTTCCTCGCGCCAATGGGGGCCTTCGTGATGGAGACGCCCTACATTCACGATCTGCTGACGCATCACGAATTCGACACCATTTACCACGAGCACTTCTTCTACTATTCGCTCACGGCGCTCGAAGCGCTCTTTCAGCGCCACGGACTTACTGCCGCGGGCGTCGAGCGCATCCCGATCCATGGCGGGTCGATTCGCGTGACCGTGGTCCACGAGGGTCGGGAAAGCGACGCCGCCAGTGTGCGCGCGATGCTCGATGAGGAGGCAGCGTGGGGTGTCGACAATCCTGAGCCCTATCGCCGCTTCGCCCAGCAGGTGTCTGGACTGCGGGACAAGCTGCGGGCGCTGCTTTGCGCTCTCAAGGCTTCTGGCAAGCGCATCGCTGCCTATGGTGCCGCCGCCAAGGGGAGCACGCTTTTGCACTACATGGGAATCGACGGCGACCTCGTCGACTTCGTCGTCGATCGCAGCCCCCACAAACAAGGTCGCTTCATGCCGGGTAATCATCTCCCGATCCACGCTCCAGAGAAACTCCTCGAGGATTGCCCGGACTACGTGCTGCTTTTGGTGTGGAACTTTGCCGAGGAGATCATCGCCCAGCAAGCCGACTATCGTGCGGCGGGCGGCAAGTTCATCGTGCCGATTCCCGAGCCGCGTGTGGTATGAGACGCGCAGGATGATCTTCGAGCCATTACCTATTGCGGGTGCATTCCTGGTGCGGCTCGAGCCACACCAGGACGAACGCGGGTTCTTTGCGCGCAGCTGGTGTCGCGAGGAGTATCTTGCTCGCGGCCTGAAAGGCGAGTTGGCCCAGTGCAGCATCTCGTACAACCACCGCCGCGGAACCCTCCGTGGGTTGCACTTCCAAGCGCCACCCTACGCCGAGACGAAGCTCGTGCGCGTTACGCGGGGTCGGATCTACGACGTGATCGTGGATCTCCGTCCAAGCGCGCCCAGTTTCAAGAGCTGGTGGTCGGCAGAGCTCTCCGCAGACAACCGGCACATGGTCTACATCCCCGAAGGCCTAGCCCACGGGTTCCTAACGCTTCAGGACCATTCGGAGGTTACCTATCAAATGTCGACGCCCTATCGTCCCGAGGGCGCTCGCGGCTCGAGGTACGACGACCCCGCCTTCGCGATTGTCTGGCCGTTCGCACCCACGGTAATCGGATCCCGTGACCTGGCCTTCGCTCCGTTCGACGAGGCAGCATGCGAGTTCTCCTGACCGGAGCCTCCGGGTTCATCGGTTCGCACGTGGCGCGGCTCGCGCTCGCCGAGGGGCACGAGGTGATGGCTCTCGTGAGGCGGGGCTCGAGCTTGCACAGGCTCGAGGGCCTACGTGATGGGTTGCGGTTGCTGGAAGGAGACCTGCTCGATGCGCCGGCCCTCGAGGCGCCCTTGAAGGCCAACGTACCCGAAGTTTGTCTACACCTGGCGTGGTACGCGGAGCCTGGCCAGTATCTGCGGCGTCACGAGAACCTCGAATGTTTGAAAGGCAGCCTGACATTCATGCGCGTCCTCCACGAGATCGGGTGTCGGCGTCTCGTTATCGCCGGCACCTCGCTCGAGTACGAAAGCTCGATGAACGTCGTCAGCGAGATGAGCCCCGTCCACCCGACCACCCTGTACGCTGCCACCAAGCACTCCCTCTTCCTCACGGCCAGCAACTTCGACGTAGACGGTGAGTGGTCCGTAGCCTCAGCCCGAATCTTTTGCGTCTACGGACCGTGGGAAGATCCTCGCCGGCTGGTGCCGTTCGTGATCTCGAAACTGCTCGCCGGCGAGATATGCGAGCTCTCCCGCGGCGAGCAGATCCGAGACTACTCGCACGTCGAGGATGTCGCCGGTGCGCTGTGGGTAATCGCGAAATCCTCCGTGGCGGGCCCGGTCAACGTCGCATCGTCGCGGCCCGTGACGGTGGCCTCGATCGCCGGGCAGGTGGGCGAGTTCCTGGGTCGATCTGAGCTCCTGCGCTTTGGCTCGCGTCCGACACCTTCAGGAGAGTCCCCGTTTCTGGTGGCGAACACCGATCGGCTGAGCAACGAGGTCGGCTGGCAGCCCCGCTACGATCTTGCCTCGGGGCTCGTGCAGACCGTGAACTGGTGGCGCTCGCGGGGAGACGGATACCGGGCTCAGTAGGTAAGACTTGACCCTCGGCGACGTCGCGTACCCAATCACATGACCCAGGAAGTGCAACTCATCAACCCCACCAACGCGAAACCGCTCTGCCGACGCGCAGATTGTCTCGTCGACGAGGAAGGGCAGCAATTTCCTTTGAGCCGCGGAGTCTACCGTTTCGTCGAGGGCGACGACTATGCGGAAAGCTTCGGCCTTCAATGGAATCGCTTCGAGAAGACTCAGATCGATCGCTATCGGAGCGGCTATCGACAAAGTCGCGATCGGTTCTTTGCTGCGACCGCGTGGGGCGCCGACGAGCTCTGCGGCGAGAGGATCCTGGAGGTCGGCTCGGGAGCAGGAAGGTTTACTCAGGTCGTCCTGGATGAAACCGAGGCCGAGCTGTACAGCGTCGATGTCTCGAGCGCAGTGGACGCAAATTATAGAAACAATGGTCCCAACGAAAGACTTCATCTGTTCCAGGCGAGCATTTACGAGCTGCCCTTCGCTCCCAGGCAGTTCGACAAGGTTTTTTGTTTTGGCGTCCTGCAACACACACCGGATGTCCGGCAATCGGTGGAACGTCTGGTGGATATGGTACGGCCCGGCGGCGAGCTCGTCGTGGATTTCTACCCAATCAAAGGGTGGTACACGAAGATTCACGTGAAGTACTTGCTCCGTCCGATCACCCGGCGCATCGACAACGCGACTCTATTGGAACTCATCGAGAAGCACGCGGACCGTCTCATCGCAACGTATCGAGCCGCTCATCGATTCCGGATCGGACGGGTGGCAAAACGGCTGATACCCGTCTGTGACATCGACGGTACGTTGCCGCCCGACCTCGACGAAACGAGCCTGCGCGAGTGGGTTATCCTGGACACCTTCGACATGTTCTCGCCGCGATACGATCAGCCTCAGAGGATATCCACCGTGGAGCGCTGGCTCAGAGCGCTCGGCATGAGCTCGGTCTGGGGCGGGTTCGTTAGCTACGGCGAAAACAACTCGGTCGCTACTGTGAGAGGCATCCGACCTTCCGCTGTCGGGGACGAAGTGTGACGCGCAGGACCGAGCCTCAGAAGGGAGCGACGTTCAACAGGGTCAGCCTGCGCCCCGAGCGACCTCAATGCCACACCTTCCACGGAGCAGGTCCATTCGCCCACAGAGATTCCAGCAGGCGCTTGTCCCGCATCGTGTCCATGCATTGCCAGAAACTCTCGTGCTTGTAGGCCATGAGCTCGCCGGCCTCGGCTAGCCTCTCGAGCGGCTCGCGCTCCCAGTGCACGTCGCCCGGGATGACGTCGAGTGCTCCCGGCTCGAGCACGAAGAAACCTCCGTTGACCCAGCCCTCGCCGATTTGCGGCTTCTCGGCGAAGCGCTTGACTCGGTCGCCATCGAATTCGAGCTCGCCGAAACGGGCAGGCGGACGCACCGCGGTTATCGTGGCCAACTTCCCGTGAGCGCGGTGAAAGGAGAGCAACTCGCCCAGATCGACATCGCAGACGCCGTCACCGTAAGTGAGCATGAAGGTGCCGTCGCGCAGGAGGGGCGCCACTCTGGTCAGCCGCCCGCCGGTCTGAGTCTCCACGCCCGTGTCGATGAGCGAAAGTTTCCAATCGTCGATCGGTTCGTCGTGGCGTACCACTTGACAGTCACGCAGCGACAGGGTGAAGCTGCCGTCGAGCTCGGCCTTGTCGAGAAACCAGCGCTTGATGACGTCGCCGCGGTAGCCGAGCGCGATCACGAACTCGTCGAGACCGTGATGGGCGTAGTGCTTCATGATATGCCAGAGGATTGGCCGCCCACCGATCTCGACCATTGGCTTGGGCTTGGATTCCGTTTCCTCGGAAAGGCGACTCCCGAGACCACCGGCGAAGATGACGACTTTCATGCGGCCGCCGCCTTGAGCTCGCGCTCGATAAAATCGATTTGCCCGTCGAGACTGAAGCGCTCCTCGACGAGACGCCGCGCTGCGGCGCCCATCGTCTGTCGCAGCTCAGGGTCGTCGGCGAGACGGCGCAGACGATCGTACCAGTCGTCCGGTGTGTCAGCGAGAAAGCCCGTTCGACCGTCCTCGACGATCTCGAGGTTCGAGCCAATCGGTGAGGCGACGACGGGGATCCCCATGCTCATGCATTGGACGAGCTTGTAGTAGAACTTCCATGGGCTCCAGCTCTCTGGTTTGACGGGTACCAAGGCGATCTGGCACTGATGCATGCGCGGAACCTCGGTCTCCCACGACCAGGGCATGAACTCGACGGGGACGCCATCGAAGCTCAGCGGCTCGTCGGCCACTACCGAGAGCGTCGCTCCGTGAGACTGGTGCAGTCGAGCGAGAGGCTCGACGACCGCTTCGAGGTTGATTTGGCTGGTGCGGGTTCCCACCCAGCCGACGCGTAGCGGTGCGTCGGCCGCAAGTGGCGGCGCCGGCGTGTAGCGTTCGGTATCAACGGCCATGGGCACTATCTCCACGTGACCCGAGAATTGCATCGCATAGTCGCCGATGGCGCGATTTACCGCCCAAACCTCATCGCTCATACGCATGAGTGAGTCAGTCTTGGAGGCCCATTTGAGCGCGCTCAAACGCCCGTTGGATGGGCTCACGTACGACATGAACAGCGGCTCGTCCAGGTCGTAGACGATCGGCACGCGCCACCTTCGCGTGAGTTGCTCTATGAGCGCGGGACCCAGCAGCGACGCCTCGCGGTAGATATAGACGACGTCGGGGCGTGACTCGCGCAACACGCGTGCTGTTTGTTCTACATAGCAGCGCGCCAAGGCACCGGCCTTGGTCAGTACGTGCCCACGTTCATACAGTACCGAGGTCAGCTCGGGACTCGCGAAGGGCAGAAACGAAAACGAGATCCCGCGCGGTTGGAGATGGCGGGCCCAGGTCTCCACGCGGAAGCGTTGCCCCGCGCAGTAGTCCTGGTGATAAGGCACCAGTGCCGCTACTCGCATTGTGGATATGTCCAATTATAATATGAGCTTATCCTTGGCGCAAAGCTCGCTTCTTGATGGAGACCGTGGGGTTCGGGCCCGCCGCCACGCTGGGTGTCCGCGAATCTCGTTCGTCGACACTCCCTGCTGCCGAACCGTGAGCGTCGTAAAGCGCTCGGAGGTTCGGTAGAATGGATCGAAGTCTCCCATAGGTACATGCTGAATCAAGACCGGCCTCTTAGTGAGGCAGATCTGTCGTTTCCACGCCGCAAGAAGCGCTCGATTGTCGTTTCGGTCGCTTACCGTGCGTTTCGGTGGAGCCGGCGATGTTTTGGCCGTGAGCGCGCACTCCGCTTTTACCTCGACGGTGCATGGCTGCTGAGCCGGTTCGCATACGAGATATGGGCCGAGCTCTGCAACGAGGACGTTCAAGACGTTCGCCTCGGCTTGACCGAAGAGTTTCTGGAAGAATGGGTGCCGGCGGATGCCTGCATGCTGGATGTCGGATGCGGGACCGGTCGGTGGTGTCGCGTGGCGAGCGGCCATGTGCACAGGGTGACCGGCATCGATTACGACGCTGGGTCTATCGAGAGGGCCCGAGAGATTTCTCCCCAGTCGAACGTCGAGTACGTCATCGGCGACGCGTCGATGGGCCTCGCCGAACAGCTCGGGCACCGCACCTTCGACGTGGCGCTCTTGGTGCACGTCCTCGAGCATATCGACGACGTCGATGCGCTCCTGACGGCGCTTCGAGGCGTCGCGACGAAACTGTTGGTCGAGGTGCCGGACTTCGATGCGGACCGGTTGAACATCGTTCGTTACGCCTTTGGAACGCGCTTTTACTCGGACGGAGACCACGTCCGTGAATATACGGCGAGCATCTTGCGAAAGCAGCTCGAGCGTAACGGCTGGCAGGTTGCGAGCGAGCGGTACTTTCGCGGTTCGATTGTCGTGTTCGCTGCCCATCGGGCAGCGGCGGTTCCGAGCCGCAGCGCTCAGTGAGCCACTGAAGGTAGTGCGCTTGGTAGCGCGGCGGGATGCGCTCGGCAGTCGGCTCACTGTGACGCGTTCCGCATACGGGTAGCGGACCAATGACCTAAGCGACGAGCCCTTCGTACAACTCGATGTATCGCGGGAGCCCCACGGTCTCGATCGCGAAGCGATCGACCGCAGCGCGTCGCGCGCTGTCTCGCAGCGCGCTCATGTCCGCAGCCGCCAAGCGCTCCGCAGCCTGCTCGAGCTCACCCTGAGCCAGACCACCCGCGTCGATCACCGCGGGCACCTCGTCGATGAGCTGGTCGCTGTCGCCGATGCCGCGGTTCAGAACCGTGGGCAGGCCGATGGCCAGGTATTCGGCGGTCTTTGTCGGTGCGGAGCCGAGCTTTGAAAAGCACGGCGCAATGAAAGAGACGGCTGCATCGGCGGCAGCGAGCGCCGCCGGCATGTCGCTTGGCGCAACGCGCCGAACCGCCACTTCCTCACGCGGGACGCCGACTCGCGCGATTGCGGCGTCGAAGCGATCGGTGGGCGAGTGCGTGTAAAGCACGAAGTTGGCCGGCCGCCGGCGTCGCAACGCGGCGTAGAAGCGGACCATTTCCTCCTCGCGGTACCAGGCGCCGAGCGTGCCGGCGTAGACGAGCACGAAGCGATTGCCCACACCGAGCTCGTGGCGCCACCGCGCGCGCGCCTCGGCAGTAGCAGAGAAGTGCGCGACGTCGACGCAGGTAGGGATGACCTCGATGGGTGTCTCCCGCGCCACCAGGCGCGCCTCTTCGTGCAGGTAGCGTCGGTGACGCTCGGTGAGCACGACAACGCTGTCGGCGTGGGAAAATAGCCGCTTCTCGACCCGCTTGAGCAGCTTGTAGCGGTACGACTCGGTGCTCCAATGCCCAGCGTCGACGTACTCCTCGCCGAGCAGCCCGCGAACGTCGAAAAGGAAGCGCGTGCCGGGCGAAAGGGAAGCCGCGAGGTGTGCCACAGCGGCCGGCAGGTAACTACGCGCGTGCACGATGCGTGGGCGCCGCACGAGCGCGCGTGCGAGCAGCCGAGTCAGCGCCCGGGTCGCCTCCGCCATCTTCACCGAGAGCGCGTGCGACGCGCTGCGTCGCGACCAGAAATAGCCGATCCCGGCCGCTCTCAGCCGCTCTTCGACGGCACGGATCTCGTCGACTGTGGCTCGCTCGGGCTCGAACCCCGCGATCTCCATCGAGAAGCCGGCGCGCGCCAGCCCCTCGACGTAGGGAATGACCTGCGAGTGTCCGAGCGGCTCGGTCATTCCGGTATGGGAGACGTAAAGCACCCGCAAGCTTTGCCCCTTGGGAGAGATCAGTGGAACATCTCAAACCGCCATCGCGGACTATTTGATGTTCACGATGAACGATGCCCCTGCCCAGTGGAATTTCTGGTACTCAACGAGGCGGATGTGCGGGTTGTCGTTGAGCCACTCGCCGCACGCGCGCTGTTCGCCGCGGTCGGGCCGTCCGTTGAAGCAGAACCAGTCGTCGAAGACGAGAATCGTGCCGTCGACGACAACGTCTGTAAGCGCCCGCAGCACCGGTACGGTAGAAGCGTAGAGGTCGCAATCGATCCAAACGACGGATGCCTTTCGAATCCCGAGGCTCTGGAGACTCCCGGGCTCGGCCAGGGTGCGGTTGAACATGCCCTCGTGGACAGACACCCGCGAAAAGTCTACTTTTCGTCGGCGAAGGGTCGCTTCGAACTTATCGCGCTCGCAGCGAAACTGGCCGCCTGAGAACCCTCCGCCTTCGTCCTCCCTGCCTGGTTCGGGAAGTCCCTCGAATGAATCGAAAGCATGGAAGCGCATATCAGACATTGTGTAGCGGCACGACGCCTCCCAAGCGTCGGTGAACGTGCGTCCTTGGTAGACTCCGAACTCGAGATAGTCGCCGGAAACGCCGTTGTTGAACGCAAAGCCGAAAGCCGTTTCGATCATCCGTGCGCTCTCGTACCAGAAGTGCCACTTGGTCTTGAGCTGTCGGCCAATCGGAAGCGTTAACGGCGCGAGCAACTTCCACGGCACGACTCGCGGGAACCACTCGAGAACCCGATCGTGGATCATGGACAAAGTGCTGCACTCCTTGGTCACCGCAGACGCGGGGCTATCGGCGTCGATTAGGAAGTTTTTGGGACTATACCTCCACAGTAACATCGTGTGCGGATGGCGTAAAGCCGTCATCGCGATCGACGAAACTCGCTGTGGTATCATGACTTCGTAGATTCCAGGACATATCGATAGGTATCACCGCTCCGTGCGCGCCTCGCGCAACGAGGGATCGCTCGAGCCACGAACGCAAGAAGCCGACCATGAGCTTTCTCAGGGAAAGTGCGGACTCCGAACGACGTAGCCCGCGCTGGGACCAGAGAGCAGGGGTCAGCAACTACTTCGCTTTGATCCTGGGCCACGTGTCGAGCGCGGTGCTAGCTCTCATGGCGCTGTGGCTCGCGAGTCGCGCCATCGGGGCGTCGGGCTACGGCAGTATCGTCGCCGTTATTGCAGCGTCGCAATTGCTCGGGCAGTTCGCGCTTCAGTGGACAGCCATCGCCGTTTTCCGACACGGTTGTGAAGAGTTCGTCGAGACCGGTAGCATCGCAGCGAGCTTTTGGAATCGGCTAGTGCTTCTTGTTCTCAACCTTGCACTTGTCCTTGGCTCCGCTCCGCTTTGGTTACCCTCGTTGAGTCGATGGCTCGAGCTGCCCGCGGGCGCGCATTGGCTTCTGCTCGCGCATTTGACGGTCACAGCCTTTGCAGGGCATGTCCGAGAGTCGCTCAACGCGGCGAAGCTTCCGCGGTTTCAATCGGTCGTTCAGTTCAGTGAAAAAGTGTTACTCGTAAGTGGCGTCGTTGCGCTGACGCTGATGGACGCGACGTCGTGGCTGAGCATCGCTACCATGTTCACGATGACGCCGGCGTTCGCCGGCCTTGCCGGTCTGTTCCGGCTCCGCCGCCTCATCGTTCCGATCGCGCGGTTCGACTCCTCTTTGATGCGACGGATGCTGAGCTTTTCTTTCCCACTCATTTTCTTTTCGATGGTCGGCTATCTCACTTCAAGTCACGTCGATGCGTTCTTCATCCTTCAGTTCTTGTCACCCACCGCGCTCGGCGTCTACGCTCTGTCCTATCAACTCGCCGGTAGCTTCATGCAGCTCCCAAGTCTGGCGGGATCTCTTATTCTGGCAGCGTTTATCACCAAGGGCTCACACGGTGACACTGCACACCGGGCGCATTTCTTCAGCACCACACTTCCCGTCCTCACTCTCTTTTGGTCACTCGGTTGTGCCTTCGCCGCGGTCGCCGGCTCCGTGATCGTGATGGGAGTGTTTGACGCGTCCTTCGGGCCGGCGCGGGAGCTTCTGTGGCCTCTCTTCGTGGCTGCCGCACTTGCCGGTCCAGTCACGGCCGGTTTCGGCCCGCTCGCCAACGCGCGATCGCGCACCATGATCCCGACGCTCGCCGCGGGCGCTGCGGCTCTCGTGAACGTCGTTCTCAATTTCTCTCTCATCCCGCGCTTCGGACTCATCGGCTGCGCGTGGGCGACGACTGTATCATTCGCCGTTAGTCTTGTTATCTGCGCCTGCCTCGTCTCGAGGCTCGAGACGGTGCCGATCCTTCCGACGCTTCTTATGACAGCCCCCGCGCTCGTCGGAGCTCTGTTCGCGCACAGTTCCGGAGATTGGATGGGACTCGCCGCAGCTGTGGCGACGGCAGCGGCTTTCGCGGTCTTGCACCGGGACTTCATCCGAAGCGCGATCTCGGAAACAGCCAGGGTCTCGTTCGTCCGAGCAGAGCCAAGCCCCGAGGCGTCGGAGTGAATCGCATGAGGGCCGCGCCCGGGCCTGTCGAGCGTCAGTCGGTCGAGCCTGGCTCGGTCTGGTGGACCGTTCACGTCGCGCGTTATCGGCACGCCCTCGATTTCGTCGAGGGTAAACGCGTGCTCGACATCGCGTGCGGCACCGGCTATGGGCTGTCGATGCTTCGCGAGCGGGCGCGCGAGGTCGTCGGCGTCGACGTCGACGTTACGGCGATTACGGATGCGAAGACCTGGGCGCATGCCGACGTCCTCCTGGGAGACGGACGCAAGCTTCCGTTTCGAAACGCGTGTTTCGACGCGGTAGTGAGCTTCGAGACCATCGAGCATGTGGATGACCGCTATCGCTTCGTTTCCGAGATTTCGCGCGTTTTGACCGACTCGGGCATCCTCATTCTTTCGACCCCGAACGCCAACCATACGAAGCCGATCGATGGGAAGCCGCGAAACCCATTTCATGTCCACGAGTACAAGCCGCAAGAGCTGGCAGGCGAGCTCGGAAAGCATTTCGGTTCGGTCCAGTTGATGGGGCAGGTGTTGGATTCTAGATTTCGAGTACCGCCGCTCTGGGACGAGCAAGAGGCGCTGGCAGCGAACGGCGGACGCTCACACGTTCTCGCATGGCGCGCTCTCGCCAAGCTTCCGCACCGGATGGGTAATGCCGGGAGTCGGTGGCTTTGGCGCCAGCCTATGTTCCCAAGTGTTGAGGACTACCGATTCCTCGAATCACAAGTCGACGAGGCGCCGGTGCTCGTCGCTGTTTGCCGGAGGCGTTCCGCTTGAGCCGACCGCGCGTGTCGGTCGTCATCGTCAACTACAACTACGCGCGTTTTCTTCCCGAGGCGGTCGAGAGCGTGCTCGCGCAAAACTATGATAACTGCGAGATACTAGTCGTCGACGACGGCTCCACTGACGATTCCCACTCGATCCTCAAAAGGTACGAACAGCGCGTCCGGCTGGTCTTTCAAGAGAATCGCGGCGTGTCTGCGGCGAGAAACCGAGGGATCGCTGAGTCGACCGCTCCTCTGGTCGCGTTCCTCGACTCGGACGACTTGTGGCATCCCGACAAGCTCGTGCGGCAGATCGAACGATTCCACGACGCGAGCGTCGGTATGGTCTACACCGGTCTGTGCTATATCGACGTCGACGGTAACGCCCTTGGCACGATGCTAGACGGGAGTCGCGGCCAGGTACTCGAGGATATCGCATTGCTTCGGAGTCCTGGCGTGCCGGCCTCCGGAAGCTCCGCCATGGTACGGCGGTCGGTGCTCGATAACGTCGGGCCCTTCGACGAATCGTTGTCGACTTCGGCCGACTGGGACATGTGGCGGCGAATCGCCTGCCACACGACGATCGACGTCGTCTCCGAGCCGCTCGTGCTCTATCGCCAACACACGAACGCGATGCACACGAACGTCGAGACCTTCGAGCGCGACATCCTCCGAGCTTTCGAGTCGATGTTCGCGGACCCAGCGGCGCGAGCCGTGCACCCGCTCGAGCGACGGTGCTACGGCAAGCTCTACTTGACGCTCGCGGGATCTTACCTGCGCGCAGGAAACGTCAAAAAGTCTCTCGGTTGCTTGGCTTCCGCCCTGAAGGCATGGCCGCCAGGGATCGCCTACGTCGCCGCAACACCGCTTCGCTATCTGGCGCGCGGCGCGGGGAAGCTCCCACAGACCGTTGGGAGAGCGGCTCACCCCCGGACGGCCGACGACTAGCGGAGCGGCTTTCTCGTTCGCACGATGCCGGCGGTTCCGTTGTACGAGACGCAAGAGCGCCCGCCACCTTTGCCGCAGGCGTAAGATCATATTACAATTCAAGATATCCACAATGCATGTAGCGGCACTGGTGCTCTATCACCGGGACTACTGCGCGGGGCAACGCTTCCGCGTAGTTCTCGCTGACACGTCGGACGACTGGTACCAGCGACTGCGCCAAAATGCCGACGATGCCGAGCTAGGACGGAGGATGGACGCCGCCGCGCGGCGTGTCATCGAGGAGCGCCTCAGCCTTGAAGGGCAAGTCGGTGCGGGTTGGATCAACGGAGACTTTCGTGCTCGAGCCGAGAGCACTCGACGTCACCCCGGGCGACGTGCACTGGGAACGCGAGCCGCTCGAGAGTCTGGCCGAGTCCGGCGAGCTCATGGCCTGCAAGAACGAGAGCTTTTGGCAGCGCATGGACAGGCTGCGAGCCAAACGCTTCCTAGAATCTCTGTGGGCGAATGGACCTGCTCCATGGAAGGTGTGGCATTGAGCGGGCGGAGGCTCGGCTGGAATTCCTCCAAGACCGCCAAAACAGAAGATCTCCCGGCGAACGCCTGGGCGTTGGGGTATTTCCACTCTTCCCACGACGATTGGGATGGGGAGACTTGGACTCAACACTTGCACGAACTACGAATTCGGGATCTAGCCCTCTTTCAACTCGGCGATGTGCGCGGCAAACGCATCCTTGATATTGGCTCGGGTTTTGGCGAGTACCTGCTGACCTTTTTCAAAATGGGCGCGCGTGCCTCCGGACAAGATCTTTCTCAATCTGCGGTCGAGAAATCTATCTCTATGCTGAAGGAGAACGATTTCGACCCGGATGTCAAAGCGGGAGACGCGACGCAGCTGATGTTCGACGACAACGTCTTCGATATCGTATTTTCTGCCGATTTCTTCGAACACATAACCCTTGGGCAAAAACGGAAAGTCATCGATGAGACCTTCCGAGTGCCTAAAGCCTGGTGGGCTCTTCGTCATCAAGACTCCCAACCTGGACTACCTCAAACTTTCCAATCGTCTGAAGCGCTGCGTCGCGATTCTAAAACTCCGGTCTCCGTTCGACATTCACATCCCGCATACCAAGAACAATCCCGACACGGAGCACCACGGCCTCACGACGTTTACGGAATTGACCTCGCTCTTGGAGGAAAGCATGTTCCACTCCCCTGAGTTTACACATGCACCTCTGCGTCGAAGACAATTGCCGATCTACTTGGCTAGAATGACCGACGGCTGCAGAACGTTCACCGAAACGATCATACTCTCCGCACGGAAGCCTCTTTTCTATGGTTTTTTCGGCTAGGCGTTCCCTGCACTCGAAGATTGTTTCCAGCAATCACGGCGGCGCCACGATTAAAAATGGCCGATGGTGAGACGTGCCGGCCTCGTGGACGCAGAGTACCTTTACTCGTTGTGAAATATCCAAGGTCACTAGCGACGTGCGTCGTCATCACCGCGGAGTCCAGCATGGGTTCCTTGAAGTCGACGTTCTCGCTCTCGAGAGACTCCGGACGAGCTAGATGATCAAGATGTACTTGCGCCAGGACATTCCCGGGTGCTCGCCCGAGTTTTGGGAGGAGAACTGGAAGGCAGGACGCTTCGAGCAATCCGTGCGATTTTGCGCCGTCGATCCTTTGCGCCCGCTGTTCGAAAAATACAGCCAAGATGGAAGCCTCTTGCTCGAGGGCGGCTGCGGGCTCGGACAATACCTCGCCTACTACAACTGGAGAGGACGACGTGTCATCGGCGTCGACTTCGCAAGACAAGCCCTGAAAATGCTTCGGCTCCGTCAACCGAGGACCGACTTGAGTGTCGGCGACGTTTCTATGCTTCCATTCGCCGATGCGACCTTCGACCTCTACTACTCGGGGGGCGTGGTCGAGCACTTCGAGCACGGTGCCACCGAATCGTTGAAAGAGGCCAAGCGCGTCCTGAAGCCGGACGGTACGCTCCTGATAAGCGTCCCTTACCTCAGCCCGATTCGTCGCATGCTGTTGCCATTCAAAGACGGCGATTGGCGACGGGTAGAGCGCGCCGAGCTCGACCCCGAGGGTTCCCAATCGGAGAAGAAGCGCACGGCCAGTCCCAGCAGGGGTACGCTGGCGTCTTCGCTGACAAAGAGCCGCTTGACCAGTGAGGACGAAGATTCGGATATCGTCCATACCCATCTTTTTGCTCCGACGGTGATCGGTTTGAGCGTGGCGCGTTGGCAAGGGAGGAGGGCCATGTTCACTCGCCATCATTCGGACGCCATCCATGCCCTGCCTTTGGCTGCGAAGCGAAGCCTCTATCTCGCTCTAGAGCGGAGGAATAACCGGCTGGCGCATCACATCGTCGCTCCTTCACGCATGGTACGAGAGTGTCTGATCGAATGGGAAGGTGTGCCGAGTCATAAAGTGTCATTGATTCCGTATGGACAGACGCCTGAACGCTTCGATGCCACTACTCTCGACGTGGTGGAGGCCAAACGTGCAGAGCTCGGGATGAACAGACAGCTTTCCCTCGTTTGCGTTTCCCGCCTGTTCCACCGAAAGGGTCATGAGTTTCTCTTTCGGGCCCTGGCCCCCTTGGTCAGAGAAGGCCTGGCGGTGAAGCTCTATCTCGTCGGTACCGGCGATTTCAGAGAAGAGCTCGAGCGGCTAACCGAAGAGCTGGGGATCGTATCGTGCGTTGAGTTTCTCGGCTGGCGGGGCGACGTGCTCCCAATTATCGGCGGGGCCGACATTGTGGTGCACCCTTCTCTCGAGGACGCATTGTCGCAGAGTTTGATCGAATCGTTGGCACTGTCCCGGCCGATTGTGGCGACCGATATCAGCGGTGCCGCTGACACGCTCGATGGCGGCAAGTACGGAAAACTGGTGCCTCCCGCGGACGTAGAGCGATTTCGACAGGCTCTGAGCGAGACGATCGAGAATCTGCCGGCCGCTCGAGAGCGGGCAAAACGAGGTCGCGAGTATTTGCTCGAATTCATGGACGCGCGCCGCGTGGCGGAGGACTACACGGCAGTCTATACGGACGTAGTATCGGCGTAGATTGGGATAGAGGGCGCTGGTCCTCCAGGAGAAGACACTCCCGTTTGGCTTGTGGATTGGTTGTGGAGAAGGACGGTTGCTTCCGGCCCTCGTACTTTCGAAAATGATCCGCTATACTCGACTCAAAGTCATACATAGCGAACTTGCATCTGCTTAGGAGCCGCACAAGGGCCGAGC
This sequence comes from Candidatus Marinacidobacterales bacterium, assembly GCA_965247365.1. Taxonomy (GTDB): domain Bacteria; phylum Acidobacteriota; class Vicinamibacteria; order Marinacidobacterales; family SMYC01; genus CBDFHB01. The sequence goes on along the minus strand of CBDFHB010000002.1, from coordinate 3,068,149 downwards.
CGACAGGCTTGAGTGTCGCAGGCACTTCCGAAGAGAGGACGAGAAACCGTGTACCGTCGATTGCTGGATTTCCTGCGTTGTCCGGACTGCGGAGAGAGACTCGAGATCACTGTACTGAAGAACTCCTCGGACGGAGAGATATCCGAGGGCGTTCTTCACTGCCGTTCAACCCATGGGTTTCCGGTCGTCCGGGGGATTCCCCGCCTTCTCTCCGACTCCCTGGAACGCCACTGGATTGAGCTCGAACCGCTCATCTCGGACCCCACTCCGGAGGCTCTGACGCCATTTGTAGACGAGAGTCGGTCGAGGGCCAAGGTCGACCACGACCGCCGAACCCAAGGCAATTTCAGTCAAGAATGGAAGCAGCACGAAGTGGGCGACCGCACTTGGAGCATGGATCTCGACTCGCGTGTCGAGGCTTTCTTTCTCCACCCTCTACACATTCCTAGACAGCAGCTGCCGGGTAAGCTCGTCCTCGATGCGGGATGCGGAAACGGGAGCCAGTCGGTGGCCTACACCGAGTTCGGCTGTGAGGTCGTCGCCGTGGACATCAGCATCGGTGTGGAGCATGGTCAGCAGTTCCGAAACCGCTTCGCCCGCGGCGAACCCGACAAGATCCACTTCGTTCAGGCGGATCTAGAACGCCCACCACTCGCTCCACGCATTTTTGATGTCATTCACTCCACTGGTGTTTTGCACCATACACCTGACACGCGCCGCACATTCGATCGGCTGGCTCCCTTATTGAGACCTGGTGGATATTTCTACGTCTGGCTCTACAAATATGAGCCCTACGTCACGCCGCTCGTGAACAGCATGCGCGCTTTTACAACTCCGATTCCGTCGAGCGTCTTTCGGTACGTCGCGTTATTGTTGGCTCCAGCGTTTCAGGGTTTTTGCGCGGTCACGAACGCGCTGGGGGTGCGCAAGTATTCTTCCCTGAGCCGACGCGAGGCAGCCGTGGCTCTTATGGATATTTTCGGAGCTCCTTACGCGCACTATCACTCGTTTGACGAAGTAGCACAATGGTACCGGGCTCAAGGGTTGACGGACTCATGGCCGTGTAACGAAGGACGCCGGGGATTCGGGATCTGTGGCCGGCTTCCCCACGAGGCCCCACTAGCTGTTGCGGGCACGGCGAGTTCGGACCAGCGACGTCAGGCCGGCCGTCTCGTCGGTTGACTCTCGGCCTTCCCCTTTGTTCCAGACCTCCGCGTATCTTTCGTTGTGTCCCTAGGCGACTTCGACTTCCGCGCCCTCGCTCAAATACCCGATGCGATGCCTGGCGGGAAAGCCCGCCTTCTGGAGCGCGCCAACCAGTTCCTCGCAAGCGCGAGCCGCAACGGCGACGAGGAGCCCACCCGGGGTCCGCGGATCTAGGAGAAGCGGCTCGCCCTCTCCGTCGATTTGACATCGGACAGCAGCATTTGCCGCCGCGATTCGCCGGCGAAGCCCGTCTCCGATGATATAGTTCCCGCCATGTTTCTAGAAGGAAAACGAGGTCTCATCGTAGGTATTGCCAACAAGCGCTCGCTCGCCTGGGGGATTGCAGAGTCCGTCTCTCGTGAGGGGGCTCGGCTCGCCGTCACCTTTCAAGGCGAGCGACTGGAAAGAAACGTCCGCAAGCTTGCCGAAGACTTGACCGACCCTTTGATCTTGCCGTGCGACGTCACCAAGGACGAGGAAATGGACGCGCTCGCGGTGGCGATCCGAGAAGGCATGGGTGGGCTCGACTTCATGGTGCACGCTGTGGCCTTCGCACTTCGCGAGGAGCTCGACGGCGAGTTCGTCGCGACCTCTCGCGAGGGGCATCGCATCACGCTGGATATCTCCGCCTACTCCCTGACCGCTTTGAGTCAGCGCGTCGTGCCTCTCATGGACAACGGCGGCAGCATCGTGACCTTGAGCTACCTCGGCGGTGAACGCGTCGTCCCCAACTACAACGTCATGGGCGTCGCGAAGGCCGCGCTCGAGATGTCGGTGCGCTATCTGGCGAACGACCTCGGCCCCAAGGGCATTCGGGTAAATGCGATTTCTGCCGGCCCGATCAAGACGCTTGCCTCCTCGGGCGTACACGGCATTTCGAAAATGCTCGAGCATCATCGTAGCCATGCGCCTCTTCGAAAGAACACTGAGCAGGCCGAGGTGGGGGACACGGCCGCGTTTCTCGTCTCGGACCTCGGCCGCGGCGTGACCGGTGAAGTGATTCACGTCGATGGCGGGTATCACGTTCTCGGAGCTGTACTGCCCTCCCAATGATGCGCCTCGTTGTCGACGAGACGATTTTCGAAAGCTTCCCCGACGCTTTGATCGGTGTTCTTGTCTGTGGCGCAATCGACAACCGAACGAACAGCGGCGAGGCGGAAGTCTTGACTCGGATGCTCGGCGAAGCGGCCGGTCGCGCACGTTCTGCTCTCGAGGGACACACCCTGACCGAGCACCCTCACGTCGCATGTTGGAGAGAGGCCTATCGTGCGTTTGGGGCCAAACCCAAAAAGTACCCCTCTTCGATCGAGAACCTTCTGAGGCGCACGCTGAAAGGCGAGGACCCGAGACACATCAACAAGCTCGTCGACCTTTACAACGTCGTGTCCCTCACGCACCTCATACCCGTCGGTGGCGAGGACATCGCCTCGATCGAGGGGGACATTCGACTCACCAAGGCCTCCGATTCGGAACCCGCCGTCCGTTTGCTCGGTGAGGTGGAACAACGGGCACCCAAGGCGGGCGAGGTCATCTATACCGATGACCTCGGAGCCATTTGCCGGCGGTGGAACTGGAAAGAGTCCGACCGCACGAAGCTTACCGAAGACACAAAAGAGGTTGTCTTGGTTCTCGAAGCACTCCCGCCCATCGATCGCAGCAAGCTCGAAGCCGCGATGGAACAGCTCTCAGCTCTCGTGAAGGAGCACCTCGGTGGTGACGTATCGAGCAAAGTGCTCGATCGTGAGCGACGCGAGGTGGAGTTTAGCTGAGGTCCTTCGACGTCTCACTCCACTGTGTCGTCAGAGCACGCATCGACGTGAGTAGACCAGCGCGGTACTTGCGGGACGTGTCTTAGCGTTTCATTTCGCCGACGCGGCGGAAGTAGTCGGCGAAAGCCATCATGCCGCCCTCGGCCTGTTGCCAGTCGTAGTTCTCGTTAGGCGCGTGGTAGCCGTGCTCGGGTAGCGACAAGCCCAGAAAGAGGACCGGGGCCTTCAGAACTTTCTCCATCGACACCACGGCGCCGATGGAGCCGCCCTCGCGCACGAATACGGGATTCTTCCCGAAGGCGAAGCGCATCGAGGCACGGATGGCATCGGGATGGGGCCCTTTGGTGTGTCCTTTGTAGGCGGGGAGGCCGTGCTGGGCTTCGACTTTGACGTCGGGGTTGCGCTCCTTCACGAACTCCTTTACGAGCTTGACGATTTTCTTATCGTCCATATTCGGCACGAGCCGGCAGGAGACGATCGCCGTCGCGCGAGGGGGCACAATGGTCTTGACGCCCGGGCCCTGGTAGCCGCCGGCGATGCCGTGCACTTCGAAGGTCGGCATGCACCAGATGCGCTTCATGACTTTTACCGGATCGGTGACGCGAAGCGACTTGAACTCGTGGTCTTTCTTGAACGTTTGGGTGTTGAAGCCGGACTTCTTGAGATCGGCGATCTCGGCCCTCGTGGGCGGAACCACGTCGTCATAGAAGCCAGGAATTTTGACGTCTCCGGTCTTGGCGTCGAAGCACTCCGAGATGAGCTGACAGAGCTCTGCGATGGGGTTGCGGGCCGCGCCGCCCGACGTGCCAGAGTGCTGATCCGTGGCGCCGGTCTCGAGGTAGCAACGGAACCCTTGCAGTCCGCGCAAGCCGGCGGGGCAGGCCGGCCGCGACCGCGACACCCAGACCGTATCCGAAACGACGACCGAGTCCGTCGCGAGCTGGTTCTTTTCCCTGCGGATGGTCGTTTCGAAGTGGGGGCTACCGATCTCCTCTTCGGCTTCCCAGAGCAAGTGGATATTGACGCGGGCTCCGTGGGCCAGCGCGTACTTCGCGCCCCACAGAGCGGTCAGGGCCGGACCTTTGTCGTCAGTGGTGCCGCGTCCCCAGTAGCGGTCACCCTCGACGGTAAATCGAAACGGCTCCGTCTTCCATCCGTCCGACTTCTCGGCAGGCTGGACGTCGAGGTGATTGTAGACGGTCACGGTCGGGAGATCGGGATCCTGGTCGAAGCGTCCGTGGAGCATGGGGTGTCCGCCGGTATCGAGCACCTTGGGCTCGCCACCCATGCGACGAATGAGCTCGGCCGCTTGAGAGACGATCGACGAGACGTCGGTTTGCCGCTGGGGATCGGCCGACACGCTCGGGACCTCGACGAGCTCTCGGAGAGTCTTTTCGAAGCTCTTGCGTTGTGAGGCGGTATAGTCGAGAAGCGATTTCTTCGCAAACCCCTGGTTGTCCGTTCCGGTCATCGACGGCGATTGCTCCTTGCTGATCTTGGACGGTGTCTACCGTGCCGGAGGCTCAGCATACAGAGACGCCTCATTGACGTCAACGCGCCTGCCAAGGGTGAGAAACGACGGGAAAAAGCCCCTAGGGCGTAGGGGAACGGCTACGAAACTGCGCAATCCCGGCGTTACAGTGTGCAGGAGTTAACTCGAGTGTCGACACACTCTTGCGGTCATTTTTCTGGCTCGTTGGGGCGGAACGGAAATTGCCCCAGTCGTGTAGAGATCTAATGTGATGGACACCGAGCCCACCAACGGAGTGAAGGCCGACCCGCTTGTAGGCAAGCGGCTTCGGGAGTATCTCATCCTGGACCTCATCGGAAAGGGTGGGATGGCCAAAGTCTACAAGGCTCGGCACGTACTCCTTGACGAGATCAGGGCCATCAAATTCCTCCGCCCTGAGCTTCGCGAGCGCCAGGAGTGCATCGCCCGTTTCCACCGGGAGGCGCGGATCATGGTTCAGCTCAGGAACAAGCACCTCACGATGCTCTATGAGTTCGGCACCGTGGGCAACGAGCTCTTCTTTCTCGTCATGGAGTATCTGGAGGGGGAGAGCCTTCGGCGGCGTCTAAGGCGAACGAGCTGGATTCCCACCCGCGAGGCCATCGGTATCGTCCAGCAAGTGGCGCTTGGGCTCGCGGAGGCTCACAAGCTCGGCGTGGTCCACCGCGACGTCTCTCCGGACAACATCTTGATAGTGCGTGAAAACGACCACGAGACCGCCAAGGTAATCGATTTCGGAATCGCGAAGAACTTCGTGAGCGGTGGCGGTAAGATCACGGGTACGATGAAACTCGTCGGCAAAGCGGAATACGTTGCTCCCGAGCAGATCTGCGCGCCAGTCGGAGACGAGCCCGCCGAATCGGTGGACGGTCGGACGGATATCTACTCGCTGGGCATCACCTTCTACGAGCTCCTGAGCGGAAGCAAACCCTTTGAGGCGAAGAGCTCCAAAGCTTTCCTTGCCAAGCATCTGACGGAGATCCCGAAGCCGATATCGGAGATCAATCCGCTCGTCCGCATCTCACCCGCGATCGAGGACCTGCTACAGCGAATGCTCGCGAAGAGTAAGGAGGATCGCCCGGAGTCGATGGAAAGCCTCTATATGGAGCTCTTGGCCTTGACCCACGAAACGCCCCTGCTCACTCCGGTGTAAGCCCCCCGCGCCTGATAGAATTGCGGGCCGTACCCGCTAGTTTCTCCCGAACGATGCGATCCCTCGATAGGGATCACTTCCGCCCAACAGTTCTCGGGATCGCCATTGTTATCTGCCTCCTTCTCGTCTGGGCCTCTTGGTTCTTTTTGTCGGAGCTGACGCTCTACGAGGTATCGGAGGCCGCCCAAGTGGTGGACGGGCAGCGGGTCACCGCGGAGTTCCCCATCGAGCGGAGTCTCGGACGTATTCGTCCGGGCCAGAGCGCGACGCTGCGGCTCGCCGTCTTCTCGTGGGTTCAATATGGAACCCTGAGCGCGAAAGTTCAGCGGGTGCGAACGGCCACGAAGAGTGGAACGGTGCACGTCGAGCTCTCCCTGGACGATGCGGAAAGCTTTCCCTCTGCGATCGAGTCGGGCTCGCGGGGCACCGTCGAAATCGCAGTTGAGAGAATCTCTCCCGCGGCTCTCGTGCTGCGTGCGGCGGGCAAAACCGCGGCCCGCCCCACGCGAAGCAGCGGCCGGTAGCACGGTTTTCTGAAACTGGCGGGTGATTTCCCTTATCGTGTAAGTTAGTGAGAGGGAATGCGTTATCTTGCTACCGCCATCACAACGCTCTCGTTGCTGGCAACGGCCTCTTCTTCCGTCGAGAAACTGAGTGACGATCACCAACCGTTTCTCTCTGATTTCGAGGGTAGTGATGGACGAGTCCGACTGGTGGTGCTCCTGTCTCCGACGTGACCCAAGTGCCAATCGGGCGCCCGTGTGGTGCAGCGCGTTCTCGAAAGACTAGAGGGGCAGCCCATCGACGCTTTCATCGTCTGGCTTCCCGTCGTCCGCGGAGACTATTACGAAGAGACCCATCACGCTCGGACGATGGTTCGGGATCGGCGAGCTCGCCACTACTGGGACTCCGCCGCGAAGCTCGGCGAGGCACTCTCGCCAATTCTCGGCCTTCGAGCGACAATGGCTTGGGACGTCTATATTGTGTTCGACAGCAAGGCTTCGGGGCTGCACAGGCCCGTCGGCTGGATGCATCAGCTCGTCGGCGAGGATCGCGGCCGGGAGCTCACGGAGCACGGGCTCGAGAAGCTCTTGCGCGACCTGTCGACCGATTGAGGAGGCACCAAGTGTCTAGCAAGCCTAGTAGGGAGACGGAGCTGATCTACGATTGGAACCGTGCTTCCGAGGTAACGGACCGTGCTCAGCGCAAGTCGATCGAGCTCGACGATGAAACGCTACGGGACGGTCTGCAGAGCCCCTCGGTGATCTCGCCCCCCATAGAAAAGAAGATAGAGATTCTTCACTTGATGGAAGCCGTCGGGATACATGCGGCCAATATCGGTCTGCCCGGAGCCGGGCCCCACGTGCAGCAGCAGGTTCTTCGGCTCGCTCGCGCGATTGTCGACCAGCGGATGAAAATCCAGCCCAACTGTGCGGCGCGAACGCTCAAAGCGGATATCGAGCCCATCGTCGAGATCTCACAGAAGGCGGGAATTGCCATCGAGGCGGCCACGTTCATCGGTTCGAGCCCCATCCGCCAATACGCCGAGAACTGGGAGCTCGAGCGGCTCGTGAAGCACACCGAGGAAGCGGTACGCTTCAGCGTAGAGAACGGCCTGCCGAATATGTACGTGACCGAGGACACGACGCGCGCGCGGCCCGAGACGATTCGGAAGCTCTATACGACGGCCATCGAGTGCGGCGCGCGGAGAGTCGTCGTGACGGATACCGTGGGGCACGCGACTCCCGATGGCGTCAAGGCTCTGATCGGCTTCATGAAGGAAGTGGTGGCCGATACGGGTGAGGAGGTCAAAATCGACTGGCACGGTCATCGCGATAGAGGGCTTTCGATCCCGAACAGCCTGGCGGCAATCGATGCGGGAGTAGACCGCGTCCATGCCTGCGCTCTCGGCATCGGCGAGCGTTGTGGAAACACACCGATGGATATCCTGTTGGTGAACCTGAAGCTCGCCGGCCGTCTCGACAACGATCTGAGCCGCCTCGCCGATTACTGTCGATTGGTCTCGGAGGCGGTCGGCGTGCCCATCCCGGCGAACTATCCCGTGGTTGGAGAGGATGCCTTTCGGACCGGCACGGGTGTACACGCCGCGGCGGTCATCAAGGCTCTTGACAGGCACGACCTCTGGTTGGCGGATCGGGTCTACTCGGGGGTGCCGGCGGCGGAATTCGGTCGAACCCAGCGTATCGAGGTCGGCCCGATGAGCGGCCTGTCGAACGTTCAGTACTGGCTGCGAGAGAGGGGCCTTCCTTTAGACGACGAGCTCGTGGAGGCAATCTTCCGCAGGGCGAAGACCTCCAATCACGTCCTCGATGACGCGGAGATCGAGGCGGTGGCGAATCACTACCTGGGCGCTTCGCGGGCCTAGCCCTGCTTGCTCCATGCCAATTCACTCAACCGCCATCGTCGATCCGGGCGCGCGCGTCGAGACCGACGTCGAGATCGGACCCTACGCCGTCGTAGAGTCGGACGTCGAGGTCGGGCGCGGCACGCGCATTGGCGCGCACGTGGTTCTCAAGTCCGGCGCACAGCTCGGCGAGAGAGTGCAAGTGCACGAGGGTGCGGTGCTCGGGGGCGAGCCCCAGGACCTGAACTTCGACGGGTCGCCGAGTTTTGCGAGCATCGGGAATGACTCGGTCATACGAGAGTTCTCAACCGTTCATCGAAGTGCCGTCGAGCAGGGTGTGACGCGAGTCGGCCGGCGTTGTTTCATCATGGCCTACGGTCACGTCGCTCATGATTGCGATATCGGCGACGAGGCAGTCATCGCGAGCTATGCGGCACTGGCTGGCCATATCCATGTCGGTCGTCGCGCGTTCGTTTCGGGCGGCGTCGTGATCCACCAGTTTTCTCGCATCGGGGATTTGGCGATGATCGGTGGTGGCTCGAAAGTAAACCTGGACGTGCCGCCCTATTTCATCGTCGACGGAGTGCCCGCGAGAGCGGTCGGAGTGAACGTGGTCGGCTTGCGACGTGCCGAGGCGACGGATGAGGACGTCCGCGTCTTGAAGAAGGCATTTCGATCGCTCTATCGAGCGAAGCTTCCGCTTCGCGAGGCGGCCGCCGAGATCGGCTCGATGGGCAACGCCCTCGCCGAACGGCTAGCCGACTTCGTTCGGACGAGTGAGCGGGGGATTTGCCACGCTAGGCGTCGTTCAGCCAAGGACGAAGGTCGTCGACTCCGCTAGCATCTGGAGCTCGGTCGCGGTGGGATCCTCCGCGCTGTCCTCCAGGATGGCTTGATAGGCGTCCCGAATCGTCCGGTCCAGGTTGAAGCGGTCTGGAAGCGGGACGTAGGGCGTGGGGAGCACGACCGGTCCGGCATCCGCGGCCGGGGGCGCGACCAAACCCACGCCCTGGATCGTTTTCAAGAACTGCTCAGCGGCGCGGACTGGCTCTTGGAGCTGAGAGTAAAGAATCGCGAGCGACAGGGAGATCGCCGGGTCTTCCGGCGCGTAGCCCGAAGCTCGCTGCATCTGTTCGGCGGCGCCGACGAGATCGGACCCTCGGGTCCTGGCCTCCGCTATCGAGAGATGGACTGGAAGCTCGGGTGCGCCGTTGTGAAGCGCTTGGGCGAGTACGCGTTCGGCGGCATCCAGGTCACCTTCGGCCAGTGAGACCTGTCCCAGAGCCAACAGGCGCTTGCCTTCGTGGACTCCTTGCGCGCGGGTGAGAACTTGCCGTGCCTTGCCGAGCTCCTGCAGGTCTTCCCGCGCCTTGCCGATGGCGAGCCACGTGCGTCCGAGGGCTAGCTGAGCTCTTGAATCGCGAGGATCAATCCGAAGCGCTTGAATGAGTTGCGCCCGCGCCGGCTCGTACTGCTTCCTGTGTAGGTAGGCTTCGCCTAGCAACGTGCGGGCGCGAGAGTCCGATGAATAGGCGCGGATGAAGTTACGCGCCACTTCCTCGGCCTCGTCGAGCTTCTCCTGCTCCAGGAGTGCGATTCCGAGCTGAGCCATGAAATCGCCACCCGCTTCGACGAGGGGCTCGGCAGTTCGAAATGCGGCTTCCGCTTCCGCATAGCGATTCCTCTCGTTCAAGAGCTGCCCAAAAAGAAACTGTGCTTCGCCGTGCTGCGGATCTTTGTTGATGGCGGCTCGAACGTGCTCGAGGGCTTCGTCACCTCGCTCGAGCTGAACGAGACTCACGGAGAGGCGGTAACGGCCCTCGGCGCTGCCCGCACCGGAAGCGAAGGCACTCTCATAACTCTCGATGGCTTCCGTGAAGTTGCCGCGCGAGTAAAGAACGTCGCCAATCTCCTCGGCGATTGCGGCTTGCTCAGGATCGAGCTCCCGCGCGCGTTTCAAGTCGCTGACACCTCCGTCGGCATCGCCGGAAGCGATCTTGGCGCGGCCCCGTTCGACGAGGACGTCGGCGTGGTCACCGAACTCTTCCAGAATTCCGCTATAGGCGGCGATGGCTTGGGCGTACTGGCCCGTACCCACCAGGCTCGAAGCCTGCTCCATGCGCTCGGGTGGAACGCTGGCACCACCCGACATCAGCCAGAACACGACGCCCGCGACGAGAACGACTGCCCCCGCCGCGCCACCGAAAAGCCCCCAGGGAGGAGGTTGACTGCGCGCACGACCGGGAGGCCGTCGTACGTTGACGGGTCGCGGCGGCGTCGATGCCGCCGTGGTTTCCTCGACGGTGAACGGCTTGGTCGTTGGCTCCTCCGTCGCGGGAGGTTTTGGAGCGGCGGGCGTGCGCGCGCCCGCGCTGGCCGGCGCCGGCTCGGTCACGATCACGACCTCCGTTTGCGGCTCGTCGTTCACCAGAGCGTCGAGCGTCTGCGTTTCGTCGTCGGAATCGATGGATGCCGGGTTCGCCCGCCAATCCTGCTTCGCTGCGGCGGCAATCTCGGGTCCGGGTGCCGGGAGCACCGTCGTCGGAAAATCCGTCTCGTGCGACACGAGCGACTCGAGACCGGACGAGGTTGCGTCCAGATCCGCTGGCGATTGAGATCCGGGCGCGCCCATCGGTCCCTGGTCGGCCTGCCCCTCGACCGTTTGCGCTACTAGGAGCAGCGCTTGCGCTTCTTCCGGGCGCGCGTTTGCCATCAGCGGGCTCCCGGGAGCGAGCACTTCGTTGGCGTAGCCCTGCCGTCGGGTCGGGGACCAGGTCGTCGCCGTGAGCACCAGCAACTGCAAGAGTCGGTTGCCGGGCTCCTCCATGAGACACTGCTTCCACGACTCGATCGCGTCGCGCTGTCGGCCGCCGACGAAGGCCTCGGTGCCTCGTTTCAAGCTCAAGGAGAGGTCGACGGGCAGGCGTGCTCCCGACTGAGACTTGTACGTAACTTCGAGTAGCTCGCGAGCCTCGCTACAGTTGGGATAGGTCTCGAGAACCGCCCTCAATGCCGAGGTCGCTTTCACCAGATCGGAACTGGCGAACAACGAGACCGCGTGAGCGAGTGCATCCGTCTCTTTGTCGGCGCTTCCTGGAGCCTGGGCCGCAGGTGCTATTTCCTTGCCGGTCAGCCGTCCCTGCTCCAGATCGCTCATTACCGATTCATGCTGCGACTCGAGTTTCGCGAAGACCTGCTGGCTATTCTGGAATATCGGCTTGAGCGCCGAAATATCCTGAGCCGTCTGAAAGATAACCGAGCCCTTGTCGTCCAGTACTCTCGTCTCGATGGACGGAGACGCATCACCAGCCAACTGGGTATCGATGACGTAGGCGGCCGAGCCCAGGCTCAACGCGCTCTTTTTTTGGAGCTCCATGGCTATCGGTTGATTGTGCAGGATTTACCCTTAAAATTATACCGTACCTTTTCTCTTGGAAGCCAACTTGCTTGCTGATGTCGGGTCAGACCTGTTACATTAGGTAAAAGTCCACTTTTCATGAATGTTGACAGCAGGTTCGAAGTTGTCCCTGCCGGGGGAAGGTAGCGTCATGGCCTCCAATACCGAGCCCACCAGTACCATCGGTGTTCAAGAGCTGCGCTCGCTCGAGACCTCGATCCTCAAGGCGCTTTGTCTCACCATCAATACCGCGGGCTCGGAGCTCAAATACAAGATCCTCGATAGCCTCTCCGACGACGATTTCTATTTTCCAGTGACGAAGGCGGTGTTCCGCACCCTGTCGGAAATGCATCTTCGAGGCGACTACGTCATTTCCGCCAACCTGGAAGAGGAGCTGCAGGAGGCGGGCGTCGAGCTGTCGTCCGATTTTTCGATGGAAGTTCTCTTCGGGGGGTCTCTGCCGGCACTCTCGGAGCTGAACCAATGGGTGGTGCGCCTGAAGGAACGTTCCCGCACCGGAATGATCCCCACGGTCAAACCGCCTGCTCCGGCCGCGGGCTCCGGAGACGCCCCCGATAGCACGCCGAACGCGCACCCAACGGTCGTACGTTCGGTTGCGGAAGTGAAGCAGCGGATCGCGGAGGAAGCGCGCAAGTCCAGCCCTGCGGTGAGACCGGCGCCAAAACTGGCGCAGTCTTCGCCCGCGGTCGCAACGCCGAGACCAGCGCCGCCTCCCTCCGACCCGCCGCGTTCGAAGCCGGCGATCGCGTCCAAACCGGCGCCGTCCAGGGAGGCTTCGTCTGCGTCGACGCCTTCAACCCAAGCGAAGCGACCGCAAAAAGCCGTGCTCTCGTCCGAAGGAGACGACTGGGCGAGCTACATGGACGATCTCGCCTCGCAGCAAGGCAAGACCTTCGATATTGGGTTCGCGCGCCTCGACGAGGGGTTGGGAGGGCTCGGCCCGGGTCTCATGCTCCTCGTGGACGAGAACAAGGAGAGGCTTTTCAGCTTTCTCAAGCAGGTGACGGACCAGTTCGCAAGTGGCAGCACGATGCGGTGCCTCTACGTCGCGAGCCAGCTGCCCAAGGCCGCGCTGCGGGTGAGAACGCTTTCGAGGCTCGCGGCGGTTCCCACGCGGGACATCGAAAAAGGCCGCCTCAAGAAGGACTCGCCCGAATGGAAGCGGATCGACGCCGAAGGACGAAGAGCCTCCGATTGGCTCAAGAAGGTTTTTGTCTATGAAGTCGAGGACGAGATCGAGCTTGGACTCGTTCGAGAGCTGACCAAGAAGCTTCTCGAGTCCACTGGAGATTCGACCTGTCTCGTGGTCGTGGACGCTCTCGAGCGCATAACGAAACGGGGTGGCACGGCCTCCGTCGTGGCCTCCCAGCTCAAGAGCGTCGCGGACTCGATGGACGTCTTGATCCTTGCGGCGACGACCGACCCGACGTTGCTCTCGTCCCGGGACGCCGACTATGCGGCGGTCTTTCGTGAGAGCAAAGACGGCTCGGTCGAGCTCGAGGTCCTCCAGTCCGGGCGAGAGAACTCGACGATAGTATCGTTCCGCTACGAGTCCGACGTCTGCCGCTTCACCGAGACGTAAAACCGCCCTTCCACCAAAACTTGATCCAGATCACTGGTTCTCCTCGCACTCGTGCGGAGGATGGGTAAACGAATCGCGTGCCTTTCAAGGTGCGGCCATCGGCGCGAGCATCGGTGGTGCGGGCGGGACCGGTGTGGTTCTGAGCACCAAGGGCGAGGAGATTCGCCTGGCGGAGGGCACGGAGCTCGACGTAAGGCTGGACGCTCCCGTCAGCCTTCGGCTTCCCGAGAGCTAGTACGCGGACGAGATCAGGGTGCTTCTTCGAGCTGGATCTTCTTGCCGGTGACTTTTTCGACTGCGATCAGTATTTTCTCCCGAAGGATCAGTCGCGCTCGCCGCTCCTCCGCGGTGACGAAGCTGTAGACTTCCTTCGTGATGTGCTGGAGGAAATCCACTTCCGGGAGCATCAGCTCCAGCACGATGAGCCCACCGCCGCCGGTGGCCGGCGCCCCGAAATTGATGTCGAGGAGTTTGTCTCGAAGTGACAGTCGGGCCCGCCGCTCCTTGGGAGTAGACGCGTCGAAGTCCTTATTCGTGATCTTGCGCAGGAAGTCGATCTCGGCGTATGAGAATACGATCTCGGTGGCCTTGTCCTTCGCTTGAGGCCGGCCCGCCGAACCCCGCGCCGATTTCGCGGTTTTCTTCTTTTTCTTCGATGTCGTCGATGTTTTCTTCTTCGCCACGACTTCCGATCCCTCTTCCCTAGCTCGCTTTGACGACGGACAGGGTTTGCTCCGTTCCTATCTCGAGGAGCACCTCACCGCATGCACAGAGGACACGACGAACTTTGCCGAAGACCTTCACCGCTCGTCCACAGGTAGGGCAGGGGAGAATCACAAGGGCCGCCCGCGCCCGTTCTGGTTGCTCGTTCATTCTCGAACTCCAGTGACTCGCAATCGATGGGTGGTCTAGAGCTGCGCCCGTCTCTGCAAGACTTCCGCCGGTGGCTCACCGATCTCGAAGTCACCCTCGATCTCACCGCCTTCTTCGACGGCGAGCTTTTGGGCGCGAAAGGTTCCAGAGGCGCGAGCCGGCTCCAGCAATCGCAGCGTTCCCGCCTTGATGTCGCCGCGAAACCTGCCCCCGATCACGACCTCGGACGCCTCGACCTTCGCGTCGACATCCGAGCCCTCGGAGATTCGAACGCATCCAGTCGCTTTCACTTCCCCTCGGAAGCGGCCTTGAAGGGTCACGTCTTGTCCCTCGAGCTTACCGTCGAAGTTGGCCTTCAGTGAGAGAATCGTCTGTTGGTCGTTCGCCACGAGACATCGCTCCTAGAACGTCAGCTCTCGCGAAGGACCCTCCGGAGCGGACGGTCCTCGAGAACTGGGACACGTTAGTTGGCCACGGACTGGCTCGACTCAGATAAGGGCGTTCAAAAAAGGGACGATAACTCGCCGAGGAGTGTCGACGACCATATTAACAAATATATCGCGTCGGGCTTCGTAGTGCTAGCTGTATGTTCGAAGTCTATTGCTCTATTTTGGGGCCGAGACGAGAAACTAGTCCGTCGGCAGGAAGCCGGTGTTTATGAGTGTCTCTACGTCGGAAGCGACATCCTCACGAACGCCGAAGTAGCGCTTCACGACGAGTCCCTCCCGATCGATCAGGTATTTGGTCGGGTATCCGAGAAAGGGACCGAAGGACTCCTTCGTGCCGTCCTCACCCAACACTTGCCGATAGCGGACCTCCCTCTCGGCCACGAACTCTTGGATGTCTGAAGCGTCGCCCGATTCGAGGACGATGCCGAGCATCAGGAAGTCGTCGGCACCGAATCGGTCGGACATTTCCTGGAGGTGGGGAAGCTCCGCGATGCAGGGCGCGCACCAGGTGGCCCAAAGGTCCACCAGCACGACTTTCCCTTTCTGCTCGGCGAGGGAGATCGTTCCACTCCCGTCGATGGTCGTCAGCACGAGATCGGGGGCGGGTTTCGGCTCACCCGAGTCACCCGCGCCTCCACTTTGTGGCGGCGGAGCCTTGCAAGCGAGGGAAAGAGCGACGAGCAAGCCAAGGGTCGAGCCGATCCACCTCATGCTAGCCTCTAGTTGACTTGAAGCGTTCTCAGGTAGTGGACGACCTGCCAGCGCTCCGCCTCGCTCAATTTACGGTCAGTCGGCGGCATGGGCGTCTTGCCGTTCGTGACTTTGTAGAAAATCTCGCCATCGCTCATCCGCGCCTTGGCATCGGCTGTCGATACATCGGGCGGTGCGGGCTTGATGAACTTCGTCGCCGGACCGTCGCCCTTCCCCTCGTCGCCGTGACACATCAAGCAGTGCTTTCCATATAGAGTTTCACCGGCTTTGACCGCTTCCTCCGTTCGCTCCACTGGATTCGTTCTCGCTTTGGCTTCTTCGGGAACTTCCCAGGTGGAGTCCTGAGAATTGGCATGGGCAAGTCCCAAACCGAAAATGACCATCGAGAACATGGCGAATCTGCGCATTACGCTGTGCCTCCTGTCGAGATCGATTTCATCCTAGCACGGTCTTCTAGAAGCGCTCTACCGACAGCATCAACCCAAGACGGGCAAGAAGGTGAAATAGCGCGAAAGCGTTTGAAGGCTGTCGGTGAAGACGAGCACGCCAACGGCGACCAGTAGCATGCCCGCGAAAACTTCGACGAGCCTCATATGTTTCTTGATGCGCCCGAAGAGGTTCAGAAAACGGTTGATCGCGAGACCGGTCGCCAGGAAAGGAAGGCCGAGTCCGAGGGAATAGGTGGCCAGGAGCACCACGCCCTGGCCCACCGTATTCTGCTGTGCCGCCAGCACGAGCACGCCAGCGAGGATCGGACCGATGCAGGGCGACCATCCGAAAGCAAAAGCGAGGCCGATGAGAAACGAGCCGAAAAGTCCCATCGGCTTGTTGGCGGGCTGGATTCGCTTTTCGTAGTTCAACCACTTGATCGGCGTCAGCCCCATTGTGTGGAGACCGAGAACGACGATGACCACCCCGGCGATGCGGGCAAGGACCATTCGGTTCGCCGCGAACCACTGTCCGATGTAGGTGGCTGAAGCGCCCATGGCTACGAAGACGACGGAGAAGCCAATGACGAAGAACAGGCTGTTACCCGCGACCTTCCAGAAAAGCTCGCGCCGGCGCGCATCATCGAGCTCGACTTGATTCTTGAGCTCCGAAAGTGAGGCACCGGAAACAAAAGAAATGTAGCCCGGAACGATGGGCAGAACGCAGGGCGATATGAATGAGATGATGCCGGCGGCAAATGCGGTCAAGAGAGTTACGTTCTCCACTATCTCACCTCATGCAATCCTGTCTAACCTTGCCGAGATCTCTCCGAACCGCGTCCCATTTTAGCCTGAAGCGGCGAGAGGGTCGATGGAGCGCCTCACAGGGCTCTCATCGAGGCCGGCGAGCGAAATCCTTGACGATATCGCGTGCCAACAGTTAAGATGCATGATAGCCGTATCTGTTTGATATTCAAAAGAATAAGGGGTTTTCTAGCGGGTGGTTTTCTTCAACTACACCACGATGCAGGTGTCTGCGAAGATCGTCTACTACGGACCGGGACTCTGTGGGAAGACGACCAATCTTCAGCAGATCCATGGTCGAACCGATCCAGGCTCCCGGGGGGAGATGGTAAGCCTTGAGACGGAAGCCGATCGGACGCTGTTTTTCGACCTGCTACCGCTCGAAGTGGGCACCATCGGCGGCATGCGGGTCCGTCTCCAGCTCTATACCGTTCCCGGTCAAGTCTTCTACAACACTACGCGCAAGCTCGTTCTGAAAGGAGTCGATGGCATTGTGTTCGTCGCGGACTCCCAGGAGCCGGCCCTCGATGCCAATATCGAAAGCTTGAAGAACCTGCGGCAGAACCTTTCGGAGCTCAACCAACCACTCGAGAAGATCCCTTTCGTCTTTCAATACAACAAACGAGATCTGCGGAATATCGTCGACGTCCAAACGCTCGATCGCTATCTCAATCAGGCGCAAAACGAGGTCTTCGAGGGAGCGGCGCTCCATGGTGTGGGAGTTTTCGAGACGCTGAAAGCGATCTCCAAGAAGACGCTCGCGGCTGTGCACCGCAAGATCTCGGGCGAGCCCGAGTCGGAAAGAAACCTACCGGCGATCTCCGTTCCAGCTACGCCGATGAAGGAACCGTCGAAGACAGAGGTTGCCGCGAATCCCGAGCCGGCCAACGAAGCCGTTGCGACCAAAAAGCCCCGGGACAAGGCTTCCTCCGGCACGAGCGACGATCTCTTTCAGGCTCTCGAGGACGACCTCGACCCCGGTGCCCTCCCGATCACCGACGAACCCCTCGCCGCCTCGCCCGTTGCCGAGACTGCGAGGCTCCAGAAGGCGAACACCGCGGAAGTCAAGATCGAGTTCGCGGCGAATCCAGCTCTGGACGACGAGCCCGTGCCCGATCGAGAGGAGCAGGAATCAAAGGCGCCGGCAGCAACTCGAGAGAAAGTCGCCACCAAGTCCCGGATCGACATCGAGCGAGAGCTCGGGGAACTTCGGGATATGGCCTTCGGTAAAGGTCGCTCCGCGGAAAAAAAACCACCACCCGAAGTGCTCGTTCTAGGCGAAGGAAAAATCAAAGCACCAGCCGATGTCCTGCAGAAGGCCACGGGTCTTATCCTCGACGTGAGGATCGTCGGGGAAGGCGCGGGGCCAGCGCACAATGTGTCGGGCGCCGTTCGTGTCGAGCTTCCGCCGCACAGGCCGGGCGAGCACAAACGCCTGCGCGTCGACCTCGATCTTGCCGAAGAGGATTGACTCTAGGTGCCCGAGGGGGAGTCCACGTAGAGGTGATAGACCCTCAGTCCCAGCTTCCGGGTGTCGTTGTCGAGGCCTTTCTCTCCGGGCACGAAGGTCTGGCTGTTCACGATCCTCAAGTCGACCCAATCGTCGTCGCCTAACGCACTGGCGGGGATTGTAATCTTCTCGAGGAATGGATCCCTATCCTCGACGGTGAAGGAGCTGATCTCCGTTCCGCCGAGCAGAATCGTGACTCGCTGCGGCTCGTCGAAGGCCTTGACGTTGGTATCGGCTTCTAGGTAGAGGACGCTCTCCTTTTTCGGGTTGCGGAACGAGCAGACCGCTTCCTTCTTGGTCCACGACCACTCGATGCTCGGGTTCTCGTGGGACGACTCGAGCTGATGCCAACCTTCCTTGTAAACTAGGAAGATGTTCTCCTTCTGATCCAGAAGCTGGATCTGTCCGACCTGGTAGGCGAGGTTCCCGTCGTCGGTCCCCTCGAGGCCGAGGCGCTCGCCGGTCTCGGGAACGTAGAGGCCCAACTTCACAGTGGCGGTTCCGAGGTACGGGTAGAGCGGTACGAAGAGCGTTCGCGTGTACTCGACACTAGCGCCCGCCTTCCACGCCGTCGTAGGCTCCGGCGGCATGTGGTCGTCGGTGAACAGCAGAGCCTCGTGCGAGTCGAGGAAGTGCACGAAAACGTTGTAGTCCAAAGGGACCGGCTCCGAATCCGCACCCACCTCGAAACGGTAGGTGATCTCGATTGGGCTCCCAATCGGTGCACGGGACCTTCCGAGCTCGACGGTCGGAGTGATCGGGCGGCTCACCACCGCCTCGTCGCCGCCACAGGCAGTCAGGACACCTCCGCCGAGCAGTCCTACAAAGACGAAGTTTGCCCAGTTTCCACTCGCGAAGTGCGGCCTATGTCGATACATGCTCCTCACTCTCCTGTCGAACAAAATCTCGCTTTCGCACCGTATCACAACACTGCCAGATGCGAGCAAAACAGGAAGTATGTCACAGCCGAGGCGCAGCGCCAAACAAAGTTCGCGCCGGCAATATAACTGCCGGCTGCCGCTCGAGCGGGGAGACCGAACGGGTTTCCTTGACCGGCTTTTCGACCCTCTGTTATAGTTTCCAAAGGTCGCTGAAGAGTTCAATAAATTGAGGAACTTAGCGACGTTCCGCCACTCGGCCGTATCTATGACCGTAATCGAATCATGAGCGTTCCCAGTGACGCCCTCGGTCTCATCGAAACGCGTGGCCTCGTCGGGGCCATCGAGGCGGCCGACGCCATGGTGAAGGCCGCGAGGGTCGAGCTTCTCGGACGAGAGTACATCGAAGCGGGATACGTCACCGTTGCGGTTCGCGGGGACATTGGGGCCGTGCAGGCCGCAACCGACGCCGGGGCGGCGGCGGCACGGCGGGTCGGGGAGCTGATCGCGGTGCACACCATCCCGAGTCCTTTCGACCAAGTGGCGAGCGTCGTTCCCGGCGCGAGGAAAAGGTAGCGTCAGGTTGGTACGAGACGAGGATCTCCGCTCCGTGCAGCAAGCGCGGGACATGGTGCTCGCCGCGCGCAAAGCGTGGGAAAGCTACGCCCACTTCTCGCAGGAACAGGTCGATCGGATCGTGGGTGACGCGGCGCGGGCAGCATCGGAAGGCGCCTACGAGCTCGCGAAGCTCGCCGTCGAGGAGACGGGATTCGGTGTTCTCGAGCACAAGTTCATCAAGAACAAGTTCGCTTCCGACGACGTTTATCGTTTCATTCGAGATATGAAGACCGTCGGCATCATTCGCGAAGATGCCGAACGCCGCGTCGTCGAGATCGCCGAGTCCCTTGGGGTGGTTGCCGCCGTGGTCCCCTCCACCAATCCCACTTCGACCGCGATCTACAAAATTCTCATCTCACTCAAGGCGCGCAATGGGATCGTGCTCTCGCCGCATCCTGCTGCGAAGGGGTGCATTGGGCGAACGACGGAGATCATGAAGACGGCCGCGCTCGCGGCTGGTGCGCCCGAGGGTATCGTCGATTGCATGACGGAAGTATCTCTTGACGGGACAAAGGAGCTGATGAGCCATCGCCGGACGTCCGTCGTGCTCGCGACGGGAGGGATGGGTCTCGTTCGCGCCGCCTATAGCTCGGGCAAGCCCGCCTTCGGCGTCGGACCTGGGAACGTCCCCGCCTATATCGAGTCCTCCGCCGACGTGCCACACGCGGTGAGAAGCGTCATCACGGGCAAGAGCTACGACAACGGTACGCTGTGCTGCTCGGAGCAAGCGCTGATCTGCGACGACGCGATTCAGGCCCAGGTACGCGAAGAGATTCCGCGCCAGGGAGGCTACTTCCTTACTCCCAAGCAGGTCGACGCCGTCGCACGACTCGCCGTGCTACCGTCCCGTCTCGCGAATCCCGAGATCGTCGGCAAAGCGGCGCGCTTCATCGCCGAGAAAGCCGGCTTTGCGGTGCCGGAAGGAACCCGGGTGCTCGTTGCCGAGCTTTCGGGGGTGGGGCGTGATTTCCCGCTCTCGATCGAAAAGCTCTCCCCGATTCTCGCCTTCTACGTCGTGCGCGACTGGCGGGAAGGTTGCGAGCGGTCGAAACAGATTCTGGCCTACGGCGGCATGGGGCATACCCTCGCGATCCATTCAGGTAACGAGGAGATCATCCGCGAGTTCGCCCTTCAGAAACCTGCGTCACGCATCGTGGCCAACACGTCCGCGACGCATGGAGCCGTCGGCTTCAGCACGGGGCTCAGTCCCGCGATGACCCTGGGGTGTGGCTCCTACGGCGGCAACATCACGTCGGACAACATCACGCCCATGCACCTCATCAACGTCAAACGATTGGCCCACGGGATTCGACCCGTCGATGTCGCGAAGGCGCTCGAGGACTACGGCTACCCCGGAGACTTGACCGCGCCGCTTCACCAAATGGCCGAAATGGCTGTGCCCACGATGACCTCGCCCGCGGCTTCGAAGAGCGCGGGTCTCGAGGACCGAGTCGCTCACTTCCTAGCGAGTCGCGGACTCGGCTCGTTCGCGAGCGACGAAGCGGCGGAAGCTTCGACAGCGAACCCGGCGGGCCGTACTGAGGCCCCTGGGACGCCGCCGGTCACTGTACTCGAGTTCGTCTCCGAGGACGACGTCCGATCGGCGCTGACCGACGGACGGAAGCTGCCAGTGGGGCCGGAGACCGTCATCACCCCCTCGGCCAGAGATCTGGGCAACGAAAGCAACGTCTTCTTGCGCGTTTAACGGACATCACCCTGGAGTAGAAACAGCGTGCCGAATTCATCTCGACGACATCTCGACCTTGGTGTCTTGTTCCTCGCGGCCATGGCCTTGTCGTGCGCGGGCAAGAACTCCGCCCCCGAAGCTACCCCTCCGCCTGACGTCATCTCAGGACTGCAGGAGGAAGCCATTCGCCAAGCGCGAGCCGAGCTCCTCCGGGGCGAGGAGCTTGCCCAAATCGGCCGTTGGGGGGAGGCTCGCTCGGCTTTCGACCGAGCCGTCGATCTTTTGCTCGGAATCCCGGGCGGCGTCTCGAGTAGTGAAGAGGCCAAGCTCCTCTACGACGATGTCCTCGCGACCACTCACGAGGTCGAACGTGCCTATCTCGCGCAAACTTCAGATGTCGCCGAGCTATCGGAGCGTGCCGCCGTCGACGAGCTGACGGAAGACGCCGCGGAGATGGTCGAAGGTGCGTTCACGACGCCGGATCCGGAGTTGGATATCGCCGAGGCCACCTACGATCTTCCGATCGTGCTGAACGCCCGGGTCCGCTCCATTATCGAGATGTTCCAGGACCGTAGACATGACTGGTTCCAAGATGCGCTCGATCGCTCCGGCCGCTATGTGCCCTTTTTCCGGGAAGTCTTTCGCGAGGCGGGGCTCCCCGAGGATCTGATCTATCTCGCGATGGTAGAGAGCGCTTTCAAACCCAGGGCAGTGTCGAGGGCCGGCGCGCGAGGAATCTGGCAGTTCATTCGCGGCACCGGGCGCCTCTACGGTTTGAAGCAGGACTTTTGGGTGGACGATCGCTTCGATCCGCAGAAAGCGACCCTCGCGGCCGCCCGCCACTTGAACGACCTCTACGAAGATTTCGACGACTGGTACCTCGCCATGGCCGCGTACAATTCCGGCCCCAGGAGGGTCGAGCGCGCGATCCGTCGGGCGGGAAGCCGCGACTTCTGGACGCTGGCTCAGAAGCGCTACCTTCCCCGCGAGACCCGGAGCTACGTACCACTCATCCTCGCCGCCGTCGTGATCGCGAAGAACCCCGAAGCCTACGGCTTCACGCCTTCGACCACCGTCCCCCAGGAGCACGACGTCGTTCGGCTCGACTATCCCGTCGACCTCGAGACGGCGGCCAAGGCGGCCGGCGCGTCGGTCGACGACCTCAAAATGCTCAACCCCGAGCTTCGGCGCTGGGTGACGCCGATGGACCGCGGCGATTACCCGCTTCGTGTTCCGAAAGGGAGCTCTTCGGCATTCAGCGAGGCCATCGCCGCCATTCCGGAGGACGAGCGGGTCCAATTCGGAACCCACGTCGTGCGCCGAGGCGATACGCTCTCGCAGATTGCGCGGCGCTACGGCGCGAGCCTGCAAGCGTTACTTGCCGCGAATCGGCTCACTACCAGAAGCGTCATCCAACCTGGGCAAGTCTTGACCGTGCCGGTCCCGCCTCGATCGGGGGGACGCATGGTCCGCGAGGCCTACGCCCTGGACGGGGAAGACATTTACGTCGTTCAGCGAGGCGGACACGCTCGGTCAGATTGCCCAATCCTTCGGGATGTCGCTTGGAATGCTGAGAGAGGTGAACGACATGTCCGCGCGGGCGACGCGCATCTACCCTGGCGAGCGATTGCTCGTCCGGGAATCGCCGAAATCACGACGGGCCCCTCGCAAGAACCCGGTCCCGAGCTCGGGAGACGTCTACGTCGTCCAGTCGGGTGACACCTTGGGACAAATCGCCGACGCGCACCGGATCGGACTGAGCACGTTGCGACGGCTCAATGGCATGTCCGGACGGCAGAGCCGTATCTATCCGGGTCAGAGGCTCGTGGTTCGCGAGGCGGAGGCCGAAGCGGTCGTGGCGGACGCGGGATCGAGCGTGCCCTCCTCTGGCCCCGTGAGCTATCGGATTCGGCGCGGCGATACCCTATCGAAAATCGCTACCCGGTTCGGCGTGAGCGTCGACGAGATTCGTCGATGGAACCGCATGAGCTCGGACCGTATCGTCGCCGGGGAGTCCCTCACAATCCACGCCGAGGACTAGGGCTCGAACGAAGATTTCTTCTCGAGCGTGCGGGGAGGCTTCCTCTCCCGTTTTTCGTCTCTCAAGGGTAGTGTTGACGAAGACTCAAACGGGAACGGTGCATGGTGTCGACGGGCTTCTGGTGCGGGTGGAAGTGGACCACCACGAAGGGATCAAAGCCTTCCGCATGGTGGGGCTCCCCGATGCTGCGGTGCGAGAAGCCGAAGTCCGCGTGCGATCCGCGCTGAAGAATACGGGCTTCGATCTCCCCGAAGGGCGAATCACCGTCAACTTGGCACCCGCCGACGTCAAGAAGCAGGGCTCGGGGTTCGATCTCGCCGTGGCCCTCGCCGTCGCGGCCCACTGCCTGGAGCTTCCGCTAGTTCGGCTCGAGGAAAGCCTCTTTCTGGGGGAGCTGGCGCTCGACGGGAGCGTTCGACCGGTGCGCGGTGTCCTCGCGGTGGCGGTGGAGGCTGCCCGGAGAGGCGTCGCCAGACTCATCGTTCCTCGGGCCAACGGGGTCGAAGCCGCGATCGTGAAAGAAATCTCCGTCTTCGCGGTCGACTCTCTCCGGGAGGCCATCGACGTCATGAGCTTCGATTCTGCCGTTCCTCTAGCCGCGCCCCGGCGGCATTCGGACACGGTCCCAGCCGATGTGGATCTTCGGGACGTCAAAGGCCAGCGTCAGGCGAAGCGCGCCCTCGAGATCGCCGCCGCAGGCGGGCATAATCTGCTTCTCGTGGGCCCGCCGGGGGCGGGGAAGAGCCTGCTTGCCTCGAGGCTTTCCTCGATTCTCCCACCGCTCTCCTTCGAAGAGTCCCTCGAGGTCACCCGCATCCACTCGATATCCGGCCTCCTGGACGACGGAAGGCTTCTCACCACGCCGCCGCTCCGAGCCCCGCATCACACGATCTCGACGGTCGCCATGGTGGGAGGAGGTAGCGGCCCCACTCCGGGAGAGGTGAGTCTTGCCCACCGCGGCGTTCTGTTTCTCGACGAGCTCGCGGAGTTTCCCAGGTCCGCTCTCGAATCGCTCCGTCAGCCGCTCGAGGAGGGACGGGTGCGCATTCGACGCGTGGATCGCATCGCGTGCCTGCCGGCGCGATTCACGCTCGTCGCGGCCACGAACCCCTGCCCCTGTGGGTTTCGGGGCACGGAGGCCAGGCCGTGCGAATGTACGCCCGGCATGGTCCATCGCTACCAGGCGAAGATCTCCGGACCGCTCATGGACCGGATCGACCTTCGTGTCCCGGTGCGTCCAGTGCGATCGGAGGAGCTGCTCAAAGTCCCCGACGGAGAGATATCGAGCGCGATACGAGAAAGAGTGACTGAAGCTCGCCGCGTGCAGGCGCGACGGTTTCGGCGCCGCCGCGCCGCGCGGCTGAACGCCTTCATGATGCCCAAGTCGATCGAGCGCCACTGCGATCTTTCGGACGACGGCCGCGAGATCCTGCGCCAGGCTGTCGACAGGCTCGGTCTCTCGGCCCGCGGCTTCCACCGCGTGCTCAAAGTCTCGCGAACCATCGCGGACCTCGCCGGCGAGGAGTCGGTCCTTCCCGTTCACTTGCAGGAGGCGATTCACTACCGGACTGGTTTGGCGCGAGCGTTGTGAGGTATTACTCTCGACTTCATGGTGCCTCATCCTTCGGCCAGAATTTGACCCACCTCTCGGGCGATGCCACGATCGCGGCATGTCCTCTCGCCCTCTCCTCGAGAGAGCCGCCGAGCTCTTCAACGACAAGCTCTACTTCGAGTGCCACGATTTCCTGGAGGAGGCTTGGGCGGACGAGCTTGGCGAAGAGAAAGACTTCCTGCAGGGTCTAATCAGTGTCTCGGTCGGCATGTATCATGTCGCGGCGGGCAACCACCAGGGGGCCGTCAACCTGCTCGAGCGCGGCGTCACGCGCCTCCAGCCGTTCTCGCCGAAGCGCGCCGGGCTGGATCTCGCCTCGCTGCTCGAGAAGGCCCGCGTTTGCCTCGAGAAATCTCGAAGCGCCCTCGGCGGAGAAGAATTCAGTTGGGAGGCCGACGACGTCCCGATGATGAACGTCGATGCGGTAGAGTGAAGCCGAATCATGAAGAAGTGGATTCTCGGCGTCGTGCTACTCGTGGCGCTCGTACCGTTGTTCTACTCGGGTTCCGCGGCAACGAAATCCTCAGGCGCGCCCGCGACCTACCGCATTATGCTGCTCGGCTTCGATGGTATGGATCCGGAGTTTCTCGAGTCTCTGCTCTCCCAGGGCAAGCTCCCCAACTTCCAGAGGCTCCTTCGCGAAGGGGCCTACGCCCCTTGCCTTACGTTCAAGCCGACGAAGTCTGTCGTGCTCTGGACGTCGGTTGCTACCGGCAAGCGAATGGAAAAGCACGGCATCGTCGACTGGCAGCTACTTTCCGACGACGGCAGGAAGATTCTCGCTTCGGGGCATTCGCGTCGCACCGAGGCTCTCTGGAATATCGCGTCTAACGCAGGCAAGCAGTCCCAGATCCTGAACTGGTGGGCGACGTGGCCCGCGGAGGAAGTCCGGGGAGAGATCGTCTCCAACTACTTTCCACGCTCCCTTCACGAGGATTTGGCGGAAGCCACATATCCTTCGGATCTCGCCGCTGAGCTCGAAGAGGCCGGCCTTCCCGATCGGGCCGCTTCGGAAGACGCGCTCCACGACGCAGGGATCCCCGTTTACTCCCGGGAGCTTGCCGAGAGCGCCTTTCGCCCCAGCACTCAGTTCCGCGCGCGCTTTCAAACGGCGCCCGGTGTCTTCAATGATGACTGGATTACCGAGCGGAGTCTCTTTCATTTGCTCGAATCGCGCGGCCAGGCCGATCTCCTCGCTGCGCTGTTCCGCACGGCGGATGTCTATTCCCACTTCATGTGGCGCTTCATCGATCGTCGGGTCGCACGGCACACGTGGGAGACCCTCCGTGAAGAGGGTAGCCCGCTGACGGAGGAGATGTCGCGTGCCATGGATGAAGCCTACGCACGGGTGCTCGAGCCGGTCTACGTCCATGAGGACCGCCGTCTCGGCCGGCTCATGGAGAAAGCCGGTCCGGACACGGTCGTTCTGGTCGTATCCGATCACGGTTTCCAGTTCCGGGACTACGGGTTCAACCACTACGACGACGGGCGAGGTGGGGTGAAAGCGCCGCCGGGGGTGATGTTTCTTTGGGGCCCTCCGGTGAGGCCCGGCGCTCGACTGCAGGCGCCAACACTCTTCGACGTCGCGCCGACCGTGCTCTATTTGATGGGCATCCCGCCCGGGCGGGACATGGATGGACGCGTGCTCACAGAGGCGCTGGTCCCGACCCTCCTGGCGAGCCGCCCTATCGAATTCGTCGCCACGCACGACGCGGGCCGCCGGGAGCTCGGCGTCCGGGAGAGCCCCGTCGATGAGAAAGTGCTGGAGGAGCTTCGCTCTCTCGGCTATATACCCTAAAATAAAGCCAACTTCCCTCGCAGCCCCTCTCCTTGATGTCCCCTCACCCAGCTTCGCTTCGCTCAGCCCGCCCTCTCCCCAGAGGGGAGAGGGCACGAGCTTGCGGCGTCGGGGTGGGGGGTTTCTCCCCAATTCAACTTTGAATCCCCGTGTGATATTCTTGACACATCCTCTCGGCTGTAGTACACATACCGCACTTTTTCGCTGCCGGTTGACTCGTCTCAGGCCGTCACATAAATCATAGACATTTGAAATCAATAACTTGCGCGCATTCATCGAATCGAGTTCGGAATGATGAAACGTTCGTTCACAGTGATCGTCGTTCCTCACACGGGGGAGAGGTTTCGCAAACTTCGCCTTTCGTCGGGAACTCTGAAGGCCCTGGCTCTCGTGGGGGGGATCGCTCTTCTCGTGGCGGGGGTGCTTGTAGCGCACTATGTTGCTTACTATGAAGAGCTTACGGAGCTCCGCGAGCTCCGGCTCAACAATGCCGAGCTGAAGCGACAGAATCTCGACTACGAAGTCGGGATCGAGCATCTGAACGGACGGGTCGCCTCGCTTCAGGACTTCGTCAAGAAGCTTTCGGTGATGGCCGGACTCGATGCGAGCCTGGAGCGCGCCGTCGACGGAGGCGTTGGAGGCCCTCGCGACCTCGACTTCACGTCCACGACGAGCGCTTACGCCCACGTCAAGAACGAGATCGACCGCATGCAGGGGGAGCTCGCGAACCTGGAGAGTCAGAGCGAAGTCCTCGAGGGCTTCTACGAGAACAACACCCTCATGCTCTCTTCGACCCCGTCGATTTGGCCGGTTCGGGGCTATTACTCCTCTACGTTCGGCTATCGCAAGGACCCGTTCACCAGTCAGCGCGAAATGCACTACGGCATCGATATCTCGACGCCCATGGGGCGACCCGTCGTGGCGACCGCCGACGGCATCGTGCTTTATGCCGCCCGTCGGGGCACCTACGGAAACATCGTCGTTATCGATCACAAGTTCGGCGTGATGACTCGCTACGCGCACCTCTCCAAGTTCAACCTGCGCGCTGGCAAGAGAGTCAAAAGGGGCGATGTCGTCGGCTTCGTCGGGAACACCGGCCGGAGTCGTGCGCCCCATCTCCACTACGAGGTTTGGGTGAACGACAGGCCCGTCCACCCGCTCGACTATGTGCTCGAGTACTATCGTTCTTTCGACCCCCGAAATCGGCCCATCGAGTCCGCTACGGCGCCCTGAAACGCCCGCCCCGCGAGTCCATGTAAGCACCAGACCGCATAGCCAGCCGGAGCCACACCGAGCCCGGGTGAAAGCGTCGAGCCCGTCTACGTGGTTCATCTGATTGGGGTTTGCTCCACTTCGATCCGACTGCTAGACTGGCATATTTTAGATTGCATCGAAAATGTCCATAGTCGATACCGTCCTCACCAAGATCGTCGGCAGCAGGGCCGACCGCGAGCTGAAACGCATGCGGCCCTTCGTCGAGGCGATCAACCAGCTCGAGCCCTCAATGAAGGCGCTCTCCGACTCGGCCTTGGCGGAAAAAACCGTCGCCTTCAAGCAGCAGGTCGAACAAGGCGCGAGCCTCGACGATATCCTGCCCGAGGTCTTCGCCGTAGGCCGGGAAGCGAGCCGTCGCGTGCTCCAGATGCGTCACTTCGACGTGCAGCTCATCGGCGGCATGGTGCTTCACCAGGGCAAGATCGCGGAGATGAAGACCGGCGAAGGCAAGACGCTCGTCGCGACGCTTCCGGTCTATCTGAATGCGCTCACCGGCAAGGGCGTCCACGTCGTGACGGTGAACGACTATCTCGCGCGCCGCGACGCCGAGTGGATGGGCAAGCTCTACAAGTTCCTCGGCTTGAGCGTGGGGATCATCCAGCACGATATGACGGACGTCGAGCGGCAAGAGGCTTATGGGTGCGACGTCAGCTATGGGACGAACAACGAGTACGGGTTCGACTATCTCCGCGACAACATGAAATTCGACCCCTCGCTCTTCGTCCATCGCCTCTACCCGAAGATTGCGAAGTCCGCGGACGGGAAGGAAGTCGAAAAGCTCTTCCATTACGCCATCGTCGACGAAG
The DNA here is from genome assembly GCA_965247365.1 of Candidatus Marinacidobacterales bacterium. Lineage (GTDB taxonomy): Bacteria > Acidobacteriota > Vicinamibacteria > Marinacidobacterales > SMYC01 > CBDFHB01. The sequence goes on along the minus strand of CBDFHB010000002.1, from coordinate 3,039,656 downwards.
TTGACTCGATTCTGATCGACGAATCACGGACTCCACTGATCATCAGCGGACCAGCGGAAGAGTCGACGGATCTCTACTACACGATCGATCGCATCATTCCCAAGCTCCGGCGCGACTTGGATTTCACCGTCGACGAGAAGACTCGCACGGTGACCCTGACGGAGGAGGGCGTTCCAAATCTGGAGAAGCTTCTCAATATTGACAATATGTACGAGCCGTCCCAGATGCACATGCTGCATCACGTCTATCAGGCGCTGCGCGCCCATACGCTCTACAAGCGGGACGCAGACTACATGGTGAAGGACAACCAGGTCGTGATCGTGGACGAGTTCACCGGCCGGCTCATGCCTGGACGCCGATGGTCCGACGGGCTCCATCAGGCAGTCGAGGCGAAGGAGCACGTCAAGATCGAGCGCGAGAACCAGACCCTTGCCACGATTACCTTTCAGAACTATTTCCGCATGTACGGCAAGCTCGCGGGGATGACGGGGACGGCGGAGACCGAGGCGGCCGAGTTCGAGAAAACCTACGAGCTCGAGGTCGTCCCCGTTCCCACCAACCGGACTCTGGTTCGTGACGAGTATCCGGATCTCGTCTATAGAACGGAGCGCGAGAAGCTGAACGCGGTCTCGGACGAGATCCGAGAGCTGAGTGCTCTGGGGCGTCCCATCCTGGTCGGCACGACGTCGATCGGGAAAAGCGAGAAGCTTTCCCAGCTGCTCAAGCGATCGGGCGTACGGCACGTCGTTCTGAATGCCAAGTACCACCAGATGGAAGCGGAAATCGTCGCTCAGGCGGGTCGCAAAGGCGCGGTGACCATCGCCACGAATATGGCGGGTCGCGGAACGGACATCCTGCTGGGCGGCAACCCCGAGTATCTCGCCAAGGTCGCCCTCAAGAAAAAGAAGGTCGAACCGGGTGACGCGCCGGAGGGTCTCTGGGAGGAGCTGCTCGACAAAGCCGCGGGGGAGACCGCCCAAGAGCACGACGAGGTCGTTGGCGCGGGAGGTCTACACATTCTGGGCACCGAGCGCCACGAATCGCGGCGGATCGACAACCAGCTCCGTGGCCGCGCTGGCCGTCAGGGCGATCCCGGTAGCTCCCGTTTCTTCTTGTCTCTCGAAGACGATCTGATGCGCATTTTCGGAAGCGAGCGTATCAGCGGTCTCATGCAGCGCATGGGCATGGAAGAGGGTGTGCCCATCGAAGCGACAATGGTGACGCGCGCCATCGAGCGTGCGCAGAAGCAGGTCGAGTCGCAGAACTTCTCGATGCGAAAACACCTCCTCGAGTACGACGACGTGATGAACAAGCAGCGCGTCGCGGTCTATCGTCTTCGTCGAGACATTCTGGAAGGCAAAGACCAGCGCGAGTACGTGCTCGAGCTCGCCCACAATATCCTGAACTATCTTCTCGATCAGCATTTCTCCAACGACGTGGAACCCGACGATTGGGATATCGAGGCATTTCAACCGGCCCTGCTCCGCCAGTACGGCCTCGATTCCGGCGCGCTCCAGGGAATCGCCTGGGAAGAATCGAACCGGGACGAAATTCGAGACGAGCTGAACAAACGCCTCCTCGAAAAGTACGAGCAAAAAGAGTCGGCCATCGGAGCGGACCTGATGCGCACCCACGAGCGCATCATCATGCTTCAGGTGGTGGATTCGCAGTGGAAGGAGCACCTCTATGCCATGGACCATCTCAAGGAAGGGATTGGTCTTCGTGGCTACGGGCAGCGCGATCCTCTGATGGAGTACAAGAGAGAAAGCTTCGACATGTTCGAGGCCATGTGGGATCGTATCGAGGAGGAGATCGTGCGGCTCCTCTTCCTGCTCCAACCGGTTCGCGAGCCCAGGTTCGAGCCTCGGTTCGCCGCCAGACCTTCGCGTCTGTCGTTCAATGATCCGACGAGCACGCCCTCGGTATTCGATGGGCCGACGCGCGACGGCGGCCCCCGACGAGAATCTCAGGGCGGCGTCGACGCGGCGGTCAAGACCGTCAAGCGGGCCACCGAGAAGGTGGGCCGCAACGCACCGTGCCCATGTGGTAGCGGAAAGAAACACAAAAAATGCTGCGGAGCAGCTGGATGAGACGCACAGAACCGTGAGCGATTCCAATTTCCGGGAGGCGCTGACCTTCGAAGACGTTCTTCTGATACCTCAAAAATCGGACGTCCTCCCCTCGCAGGTCGATGTCGGCACCGCCCTCAGCCGCAACATTCGTTTGAAGATTCCTATCCTGAGTGCGGGCATGGACACCGTCACCAAGGCCCCCCTCGCAATCGCAATCGCGCAGCTTGGCGGCATTGGCATCGTTCATCGCAATATGACCGCCGAGGCTCAGGCGGATGAAGTCGACAAGGTCAAACGCTCCGAGAGCGGCATGATCGTCGACCCCATCACGATGACACCCGATCGCCGCGTGGCGGAAGCGCTCGAGCTGATGGCGAAATACCGGATCTCCGGCGTTCCTATTACTTCCGAGGGCCGTCTCGTCGGGATTCTCACGAACCGCGATCTGCGATTCGAGACCCGCACGGAGCTGCCCATCTCGGAAGTGATGACCAAGGAGAAGCTCATCACCGTGCCGATCGGGACGACACTCGCGGAGGCGCGCGCGATTCTCCACGAGCATCGGGTCGAAAAGCTCCTCGTCGTGAACGAGGACTTCGAGCTGAAGGGACTCATCACTGTCAAGGACATTCAGAAGGCGCTCAAGTACCCGAACTCCGCCAAGGATGATCTGGGACGGCTGCGATGTGGCGCGGCCATCGGCGTCGGTGAGGACGCGATCGAGCGCGCCAAGCTTTTATTGGCCTCCAAGGTGGACGTCATCGTCGTCGATACCGCGCACGGTCACAGCCGCGGCGTATTGCAGACGATCGAGAAGCTGAGGAGCCTCGTCGACAAGGTCGACATCGTTGCCGGCAACGTGGGAACCGCGCAGGCGACGGAGGATCTCATTCGAGCGGGTGCGGACGCCGTCAAGGTAGGCATGGGGCCCGGCTCGATCTGCACGACCCGGATCGTCTCCGGTGCGGGAATGCCCCAGATTACGGCGATCCTCGATTGCGCGGAAGTGGCCGGAAAACACGACGTCCCGATCATCGCGGACGGCGGCATCAAATTCAGCGGGGATGTCGTCAAAGCCATCGCGGCCGGTGCTCAGTCAGTCATGATCGGAAGCCTCTTCGCCGGGACGGCCGAGAGCCCCGGTGAGACCATTCTCTATCAGGGCCGGACGTTCAAGAGCTATCGGGGTATGGGCTCGCTCGGCGCCATGAGTGACGCAACGAAGGACCGCTACTTCCAACAGGAAGTGGAGACGTCGAAGCTCGTGCCGGAAGGTATCGAAGGGAGAGTTCCCTACAAGGGCGCGCTCCACGGCGTGGTCGACCAGCTCGTCGGTGGGCTTCGTTCCGGAATGGGATATTGCGGCGCGGAGAGCATCCCCGATCTCCAGAGCAAGGCTCGGTTCGTACGGGTTACGACTGCCGGCCTGCGCGAAGGTCACGTCCACGATGTCATCATTACGAAGGAAGCTCCCAATTATCAGCTCGATTAGCAGGGTGCCGAAGATGCGTCGCACCCTGCGCGACCGCCTCGCGCAGCGAGCCTGTCGAGCGGAGCGCTAGCCTGGCGGAGCCAGGCGCGTTGCAAAAAAGGAGCGAGCACGGCCCGACTGGGCCGGGGAGATCGCGCGAGGAGTGCGGCCAGCGAGCGAACGAAGAGTGAGCGAGCACTAAAATATGCAGCGGACAGCGCTTCTCTTCCTCTTGTGCCTCGGTTTCGTCGGCTGCGAACTTCGCTCGACCCCGGCTCTCATCACCGTCTATAGCCCGGCTCTCGAGGTGTCGTTTCCCCTAGCGCAGGGTTGGACGGCGGATGCCGCCATCGAGCAGGCGGGCTTTCACATGCAGAGTTTCACGGGACGGTCGGTCGACGTGCCGGAACGCCCCGGAATTCGGCTCCAGATTCTCGCTGGCCCCATGCCCGACGGTCCGCTCGACGAAATCTCGGAGCGTTTCCGGCGAGAGCTCGAACAAGAGCGGGTCGAGGATTTCGCACTCGGCACGTTTGTCGGCAAGACTTGGCACTACGTGTCCGAGGACGAGGAGGAGCGCGCTCGATTGATGCTCGTCGACGTCGAGGACCGTCTATATGGCCTCTACCTGCGAGGCGAGGCCCGCACGCTCGAAGCCTACGATGGCGCCATCGAGCGGCTGTGGAGCGACTTCGCGATCGAGCAAGGACCCTACTTCGACGTCTACCAGGCTCCTGGCGGCGACGTCTCCATTCGCCATCCCAAGAGCTGGGCCCGCACCCAAGCGGTCGCGAAATCGGGCGAGGCTCTGTTCGTGGGCTTTCGGAGCACCCCGCTCGCGGTGGAGAAGGATGGCACGACGGTGCACGCGACGCTCGAGGTCACGGTGCATCGGGTTACGGACGAAACGACGGTGGAGAGCTTCTATGCCCAGCGGAGTGAAGAGCTCGGGGACAATTATCGACTCCTGTCCCATCGATCCCTCGATGAGCTCGGTGCGGTCTCGGTGCTCTATCACGTGCAGACCCAGCTCGCCGACTACCTGGAGCGCACGATCTACTACGTATCGGACGGAAAGAGCTTCGTATTCAAGTTCAACGCCAGAAACCAGGTCTATCACGCGATCGAGCCCTGGGTCGACGAGATCATCGCGAGCTCTTTCGGTGTGGACAGATCCAAGGTAGAATCAGAATCCTGACGTTATGGCAACTCTGATCGAACGCGTTCTCGGACGATCGTCCGCATCGTCTTTCCACGTCGAGCTCGTCCCACCCGGAGTGACGAGCGACGACGGTGTCCTGGAGCTCGCAAACGAGGGCGACGGCCGCTACGACGTAGTGGAGCGGGGCGCGCGTGCCGCAGTGACCCCCGAAGCTTGGTCGCAGTATCTCTACTTTCGGCTGCAGGAGCCTCTCCGCGGCAAATTGGCGGAGCGGGCCGTTATCGAAATCGACTACTTCGGGTGCGAGTTCGCGACCTTTCGTCTCCAATACGTTTCCAAGGATCCCGGAGCGCCCTACGACGGACTCTACAAAGAGGCCCGGCAGACTTGGGACGGGATTCGCAGCGGCGAGGAACGTTGGAAGCGCGCGCTCTTCGTGATCGAGGATTTCGATCCCGACCGCGCGCAGAACGTGGGCGCGAGTTTTCGTCTCGAGACTCGTCAGGACTTCCACGTCGGCCGCGTCGCGGTCTCGACTCAGCTGCCGTCGGATGCCTCTACCTATGCGGAAGTGGCCCCGTTACCGTCGATTCGCAAGTCGCCCGAGCGTGTCTATCCGATCTGGTGGCTCTTCGTGGAAATCACGAACCTCTGCAACTTTCACTGCACGTTCTGCCCGGACGAGATCATGGAGCGCCACCGGGGCATGATGAGCTACGAGGACGCGTGCAAGATCTTCGACGAGGTTGCCCGCGAGAGGAATCGACTTGGCCCACTCTATCCCGTCAAACTTCATCAGATGGGGGAGCCGACCATCCATCCGAAGCTTGCCGATATCGTCCGCTACGCGGAGAAGGAGAAGGGGATCGCGATAGAGCTCAATACGAATTGCAGTCTTTTGACACCGGAGCTCGTCGACGGCCTCTTCGACGCCGGACTGACGCACCTCATTCTGAGCTACCAGACGCCGGACGCGGAGTCCTTCGAGACGAGAAAGGCAAAGAACAAGAAGCTGACGTTCGAGATCTATCTGGAAAAGGTCCGCATGGCCGTCGAGAGAAAGGTTGCCAAAGCCGCGGAGACGAAGATCGAGATCGACATCATGAATACCTTGGGCTCCTCGGGAATTCAGATAGTCGGCGCGAACGCTCAGGCCGATCGCATCATGCTCGACTGGATCTCCTTTGCCCGCTCACTCGAGAGGAAGTACGGACTTAAGCCTAAGAAGCACGATCTGAATTTCGTCGACGGTGGGTTTCGCTTTCTCGAGCACGACGCTGACACGGGTCGCTACGAGATTCTTGCGGGAGTGGAGCTCCTTTGGAAGCAGCTTCACACGTGGGGAAACATCATTCAGGGAGAGGCGGCCAAGGCCGACGTCGACGGCTACTGTCCCGCCCCCAACGAGCAGTTCGTCATACTATGGGATGGAACGGTTACCGTTTGCTGCACGGATTACGAGGGAACCCTCGCGATGGGCAATGTGCACGAACAATCCATCGAAGAGATATGGACCGGGCCGAAGTGGCGCCGTATGCGACAGGCGATGTGGGAGGACGTCCTCGAGTCGAAGACGTGCCGCGTCTGCAAAGGCGTCGAGGAGCCCGACCTCGTCCAGATCAGCACTTGATAAAGCCCGTGAATCGATGTCCCCCCCACCCGGGCGAGCAAGCTCGCCCGACATTCATCAGTGCCGCGGGGCCCCACCCCCACGGCTTCTCGCTCCGGGTCTCGCTCCGCTCGCCCTTCGCTTGGGCTGAAGGCTCTTCCCCATAGGGGAGAGGTAAAGACCTTGAGAGATGATCGTGTTTCGAATAGGATCTCGCGTGTCACGAAGGAGGTGCAGGCATGGCTAGAAGCAAGAGACCGATCTTAGTCGTGGTGTTCATGTTGGTCTGTCTAGTGTGGGGCGTCGCATCGGTCCAGGCACAGGAAGAGTTCAAGGAAACCTACCGCGCCTTCGCAGTCGCGATGGGAACGTCCAATCCACCGGTCGTTCCCATGGGTCGTTCGACGACGCTCGAGATCAATATTACGCGCTGGTCCACGGACGAGGAGCGAGAAGGTCTTTTTGCCGCCCTCATCGAGAAAGGCCCGGAGGGCCTGGCGAGCGCCCTTGTCAAGCAAGAGGAAACGGGCTGGGCGCGGGCGACGGGTGGGCAAATGAGGTCCTCCTTCCCTCGCGAGCTGCTTCGCTACGCCCGGCAATTCGATCGGGGCGAAGGCAAGCGGCGCATCGTGCTCGGGCTCGATCGCTACATCAGCATGTCGGAGCAGGTCAGGCAGCCTCGCAGCCGCGACTATGACGTGACACTCATCGTCATGGACATCGACGCCGAGGGCAAGGGCGAAGGCCAGCTCGCCATGGGCGTGCGCCTCAATCTCGATAAGGAGAAGAATACTCTGGTCATCGAGAATTTCGGCACCGAGCCGGTTCGGCTGACTAAAATCAGCAAGCGCTAGCCCGATGGCAGCGCGCCGATTTCCCCTGCAGACCGCGTTGAGGGACGGTCGGGGCGTACGAGTCCGGCCCTTCGTCGCGAGCGATGCCGAGGCGCTTCACGCCTTCTTTCAGCGTTTGCCCGGGAGCGTGAGGCGCTTTGCCTGGGATGCCATCGACAAGCGCCCCCTCATCGATCAATGGGCCGCCAACATCGACTACGAGAAAGCTTATCCTCTGCTCGCCTTCGATGGCTCCCGCATCGTTGCCGACGCTTCGCTCCATCGGCGCGCGTTCGGACCGCTCCGTCTCGTAGGACGCATCAAGTGGCTGATCGATCCGGACTATCGGGGCGCAGGGCTCGGTGCGACGCTCGTGAACCTGCTCATGGATGTGGCTCGCGAACGAGGTCTTCGCCACCTGACCTGCATGCTCATTTCCGATCTCGAGCAGGACGCCATCGATGTACTCACACCCCTGGGCTTCACCGAGTACAAGATCCCGGGGTATGGGGCCGACCCCGACGGCGATGCCCACGACATGAGCAAGCTCGTCTTTTCCTTTGATTCCTGAGACTCGTGCGGCTCGTGGTGAACAATAGCATGGCGTCTCTGGTTTCCACGCGATTTTTGGCCTTGCGCGTGGAGTGAACACTCGCGAAGCCCGAGCTCGGTTTTTGTGGCCGGCAACATCTCTCCTTGCCGTCTTCGCCTATTTCTATTCTCTCGGGGGTCTCTATATCCCTCATATCGGTGACGAAGCACCCTATATCGAGATCGTCCGTCTGACCGCCGAGAGCGGGAAGTGGCTTCCGCTGACCACGGCACCCGAGCTCGAGAACACCAAGCCGCCGCTTTTGTTCTGGCTCGGCGTCGTTGCCACCGATTGGGCGAGAGTGTGGAGTCTGTTTCGGTTGAGGCTAGCCATCGTGCTGGTCACGATCGTGACCGCGGGCGTGGTCTTCTGGCTGGCGCGTCGACTGTCGAGAGACATCGAGGTCGCCTATGTCAGCGCGCTCACCTTTCTCGGTTTCTATTCGACCTTCCACTACGGACGCCCCTTCCTCACGAATCTTCCCGAGACTCTCTTCGTATTTCTGGCATTCGTCCTCGTCCTCTCTCGTCGGGGCCTGGTCGCCTGGACGCTCTCGGGTGTCCTTCTCGGCATTGCTTGCTTGTTCAAATCTTTCGCGCTCGTCGCGCCAGTGGGTCTCGCCTTCTCCTGGTATCGGCTCTCGGCTCGAAACTACCGCCCCGTCGAGCTACTTCGCCTCGATGGTCCCGGAATCGCTCTCGCTCTCGTCATCGCTCTAGCCACCTTCGCGCTTTGGCCCCTGCTCGATCCCGACCCGGCAGCGGTCTTGCAGCATTTCGTGCTCGAGGAAAATCTCGGTAAGCTGGCAGGCGACGGCTACTGGACCGGACTGCTGCGCGGGCCCTATCCCATCTATCGTATCTGGCTCGGTCACATCGGAAATGCGGGACTTTTCGCCCTCCCGCTGTTCGTTCTCGCCTTCACGAGCTATCGAGGCCGGTACAGTTTGCGCGCGGAAGAACGGGCGCTTTGGATCCTCGTTGTCTCCTTTCTCGTCGTGTATAGCTTTCCCAGTCAAAGGCAGGAGAACTACCTGATACCTACAGTTCCTGCGCTCGCGGTTCTGCTCGGGTTAAGGTGGGGCTCGATGGCGACCTCGTGGTTTCGACTCTTTGCCGTTCCCGGGATTGTCCTTTCGCTCGCTTTCGTCGTCTTCATGCGCAACGTGTCGCATGAAGGGCTTCCTGGTCCCGGCTACGAGACCTGGCAGCTCGCCGTGCCAGTCATAACCCTCGTCTCCTGGGTGGGGGTTTCGGTGTTTCCGCGCCGAGGCCGGGTTCTGTTTCATGGACTGGTATTCGCGAGCTTTCTTTCGATCGCTTGCAGCGTCGCTCCTTTCGAGGGAGGCCTCGGGCGCTTCGAGCCCGCCCGGGCACGCCGCTTGCGGGGGAGAACGGTCTACGTGCCCACGGAGTTCATCTCGAGACACGAAAAGCACCATTTTCTCCTGCCGGCCGCCGATATCCGGGGCTACGATCCCTTCGATGCGAACCGCCTTGGCCACCTTCTGGAATCGGGGGAGATCGTCGTGATCCATCGGCCGTTGGGCGTCGAACCTCAAGGCCCCTTTCGCGTGCTCGCTCGTCGGTTCGACTTGAGCTCGCGTCACACCTGGGATGAGATGCGCCGGATCGTGCTCGGCGGCGAGCTCGATTTGCTCGTGCGCCAGGAGCTCGTCGTGCGCCGGTACCGACAGCGACGCTTGTTGGGGAACCCGTGAACGTCGACTTCCAACGCAAGGTCGATCGAATTCTGGGCGTCCCCCTCTGTCGCCTGCTCTCGTTGTGGCCGTCTGCTCGTAGACGGAACGATGACCTGCCCCCTCCGCGACGGATCCTCGTCATCCTCTTGTCGGAAATGGGGAGCCTGGTGCTCGCTCAGCCGATGTTCGCTCGAATAAGGGAGCGCTATCCGAAGGCCGAGCTCTACGCGATCCTCTTCGATCAGAACCGCGAAGTACTCGATCTCCTGGAGGCCGTACCCGAAGAGAACGTTCTGGCCCTGCGGAGCTCGTCGCTCGCGGCTCTGATGGCGGACACGCTTTCCGCGGTCCGAAGTCTGAGACGACTCCGACTCGAGGTCGTCATCGATTGCGAGCTCTTTTCGAGGTTCAGCGCGTTGCTCTCGTTTCTGAGCGGCGCGGCGGTGCGCGTCGGGTTTCATCGTTACAAGCAGGAGGGCCTCTATCGGGGCGACTTCATCAATCGACCCGTGCTCTACAATCCCTATCAACACATTGCACGTCAGTTTGTGACTCTAGTCGAGGCGATCGACGGCGGCGGCATTCCGCCCGTCAAGCGAGCGGCTGTCCCGACGGACTTGGATCTTCGGGCGGTGAAAATCGATGAGGACGAGATAGTAAGGATGCGGGAGCGGTTTCTGCGGGACTATCCCGCCGCGCGAGAAAGACGTCTCGTGCTCCTCTACGCGGGAGGTGGCCTACTGCCGATCCGGGCCTGGCCGCTTCAATCCTTCATCGAGCTTGCCAAAGGAGTCCTCTCCGATGGCCACGCGGTCGGGATCGTCGGCCTCACCGCCGATCGCGAGCTCGCGCAGGCGATCCAATCGGAAATTGTCAGCGAGCGCTGCTTGGACCTCACCGGCTATACGAAGACGGTGCGTGAGCTCGTGCAACTGTTTCACTATGCTCACTTGCTGATCACGAACGACGGCGGACCGGGGCACTTCGCCTCCGTGACGCCTATTCCCTCCATTCTCCTGTTCGGACCGGAGACTCCGGCGCTCTATGGAAGCCTCTCGCCTCGGGCGGTACATTTCTACGTCGGGCTTTCCTGCTCGCCCTGCCTCACCGCCTACAACCATCGCAATTCCCCGTGCGACGGCGACAATCAGTGTTTGAAGCAGATCCGCTGGGAGGACGTGCTCGACAAGGCGCGGGAGCTTCTCGGTACGTCCGGCTCAGGCAGTCTCGAAGGACACTAGTCTGCCAAAAGGCGCTACGTTGAGTTCCGATTGAACTTGTCTGTGTCAATCACCTTGTCCGAATCCCCTGACGTTGCGTCGGGAGGATGAGCCTCCATGACTTTCACGGCAGTCGCGACACACTCGTCGCAGATGAAGGCCTTCGATCCTGCGACGAGCCTCTTCACTTCATCCTCGCTCTTGCCGCAGAAAGAGCATTTCAGAACGTGGCTTCCGAACATGAATCCTCTCTTCTCAATGCTCGGTCGCCTCTTGGGCTCCCTGAACTCGGCAGTTCAATGAGCGCGGTGCGACCCGCTGGCTTTCATGACGCAGGTATCCGAGTGACTCGAGACTGCGCCGCGCCGCTTCCGAGAGCTCAGAGTCCTCGGCCGCGGGCACTTCTTCCCGTCGCGCGGTCGTCCTTTGCTGCCAGGCCACGGTCTGGGTGAAGAAACTGCTGAGCTCTGCCTGAAGCGGCGCGACGCGCGCTTCCGAGCCCTCGAAGCGGTCGTGCTCCTCTCCGGGATCCCGATAGATGTCGTAGAGCTCACAACCCTCCGCATCGCCCTCGCGCTCGGGGTAATAGACGAGCTTCAGTCGACCGCTCAGGGTGGCCATGCGATGCTGGTCGTTCTGAAAGAAGAGGCGTTTGTGGAGTTTGTCGTTCGAGCCTCGGACGAGGGGAAGGACCGAGCGGCCTTGAAAGTCGTCGTGCGGATAGTTCACCTGTGCCAGATCAAGGATCGTCGGGAAGAGATCGAGATTCGAGACGAGCCCGGATACGCGCTCGCCGGCGGGAAGAAAGCCGGGGAAGGACAGAATCAGCGGAATGCGAAGGGACGGGTTGAACAGATCGTATCCATGGTCGAAGAAGTAGTCGTGCTCTCCGAGACTCTCGCCGTGATCAGACGTGAAGACGACGAGAGTCGTTCCGGAGTAGGGGCCGTTTTCGAGCGCTTGAAGAACGCGACCGATGTGCTGGTCGGCGACGTGGATCTCGGCGTCGTAGCGGTCGATATAGTCGCCCCAGTGCATTGCGCCCTCGAGGGCCAGGTTTCGATTCACGCCGCCGTGGTAGCCGATGACTTTTTCGAGCTCGGGGCCGCGCGGCACGATACCGTCGCCGCGGAACACCTTCAGGTTCTTCTCGGGAGGCTCGTAGGGCGTATGCGGGTTCACATAGTGGAGCCACAAAAAGAACGGGCGGGGGTCTCGCTCGTCCGACAGCGTCTCTTCGCCGAACCGCGTGATCGTCTCGGTTCGCTCCATCTCGGTCTCGCTCGTCAGCCATGTTTGATCGTAGACGTCGAATCCCTGACCGAAACCGAGCGCGGCGTCGAGATTCGCGTTGTCGACGGCTGCGGCCGTGCGATAGCCGGCGGATTGAAATGTCTCCGCGAGCGTTTGGTTGAAGTCGGGCAGATCACGGTCTCGCACGTTGAGTCCGTGTTGCGAGGCATAGAGCCCCGTGAACATCGAGGCGAAACTACTTCTCGTCTTCGGCCAGTAAGTGAAAGCCGCGTCGAAGGTGATGCCCTTCGCGGCAAGGGCGTCGACGTGTGGGCTCGTCGGCCGAGGGTATCCGTTGGAGCCGAGGTGATCGTAGCGGAGCGTGTCGACCGTAATGAGAAGGACGTTGATCCCGGCGTTCGGTGTTGCGAGTTCACGTCGCGCGGACGGACTCGTACAGGCGAGGCCGAGGCAGGTGATAAAGCAAGTGACTCCGAGGGGTCTCACATTGATAGCGGCGATGATACCTGCGAGGTGTTTGGTGTCTGAGCTCATTCGGGGCTTCCGGGGGAGCGGATCGTGATGCGTCGCTCGAGCTCCCCGATGACGTCCAGGGCCACTTCGGTAGCCTCGCGACAGCGATAGCGCCCCAGTTTCTCGGCCCACTCTACCACTAGAAGCGCGCCCTCCTCTTCCATATCGTCGAGCCCCAGCTCGTCGAGCTCGCGTTCACTCTCGATGCGGTACAAGTCGATATGGTAGACGACGCGGCCGCCGCCACCGTAGCGATTGACGAGCGCGAAGGTCGGGCTCACGACGATCGAAGGGTCGATGCCGTAAAACGAAGCGATGCCCTTGGTCAGTAGTGTCTTGCCGGCGCCGAGGTCGCCTTGGAGATAGTACGCGGGGCAATCGGGGTTTGCGCCCGCGAGCGACTTGCCGGCCGCGATGGTTTCTTCGGGACTCTTGGAGTAGTTGATCAAGCCAGCTCTCGAAGAGCTTGGGGGAGTTTCGCAATGAGGTCGGTCGCGACCAGAGATGCCTCGCCGAGCTCCGCGGCCGCGAGGTCACCCGCGTAGCCGTGAAGGTAGACACCCGCGGCTAGCGCGTTCGAGACCCGGACTCCCTGGGCTAGAAGGCCCCCGATAATGCCCGTGAGCACGTCCCCGGAGCCGGCCGTCGCCATGCCCGCGTTGCCGGTCAAGTTGATCCCGACGTTGCCCGCAGGGTCTGCCAAAAGCGACCGATAGCCCTTGAGCAGCGCGTGAGTCTTCGTGGCTGTCGCGAGGTCGCGGACCGCTTGAAGCCTGTCGCGCTGGACGGCTGCCGTGGAGCGACCGAGGAGACGTCCCGCTTCGCCGGGATGGGGTGTCAAGGCGATGGGTCTCTCGGCAGGGATGTCCTCGAGTCCGTCACGAAGCGCGTTGAGCCCATCGGCATCGATGATGGTCGGCACGCCGAGGCCACGGATTAGCTCTCGTACGAGTCGAACCGTCTCCTCATCAAGCCCGAGGCCGGGACCGAGCGCGAGGGCGGAGCGTCCCTTTAGAAGCTCTTCGATCCGCGGGCGCGCCGAATGCGCGATCGCGCCGGCGTCGGTCTCAGCGAGTGGTTCCCACATGACCTCGGCTAGAGCCGGCGCCATCATTGGAATCGCGCTCTTCGGCGAAGCTACCGTGACGAGGCCCGCCCCGCATCGAAGCGCCGCCTCGGCGCTCATCAGTGCCGCGCCCGTCTTGCCCACCGAGCCGGCCACGACGAGAAGGTGGCCATAGTCTCCCTTGTGGGACGAGCGTTTCCGGGTCGGCCAAGTGCCGACGATATTCTCGAGGTCGATGGTCTCGAGCCTCGGAGGACCGCTTCGCAGCAGGCGCTCGGGGATTCCGATGTCGACGATCGCGAGTTCCCCACATCGATCGCAGGCCGGTGCAATGAAGTGGCAGACCTTGGGCGCGCCGAGCGCGACCGTGAGATCGGCTTCGAGGTTCGGACCGGGAATGCTTCCGCTGTCGGATGACAGTCCAGAAGGCACGTCGACAGCTACTTTGAAGACGTCGAGCGCGCTCAGGTCCTCGATGGCGCGCGCGACTAGCCCTCGAGCGCCCTCCGTCAACCCCGTCCCGAGAACGGCATCCACGATGACGTCGGCGCTAGCGATTTGAGGCAAAGCTTCTTCCCATGCCGTTTCGTCAGCCGCCGGCTCCACGGGGAGAGACAACTTGAAGGCGGCCTGAAGGTTCGACAGCGCGTCCGCACTGAGGCGCTCGAAGGGGGACAGGACCCACGCTCGCGCGTCATAGCCGAGCTCCACGAGGGTGCGCAGTACGACGAGCCCGTCCCCCCCGTTGTTGCCTTTGCCGCACACGATGACGATGGCGCGATCCTCGAGCTCCGGAATGCGATCTTCCATCTCCTGGACAATGGCGCGACCGGCAGTCTCCATGAGCACGCGGCCCGGTATGCCCACGTCCTCGATGGCGCGGCGGTCGGCTTCACGCATGGTGGCGCCCGTCAGGACGTGCATGAAAAGAGTATACCGGCCCGACCTTCGACTTACGACGGTAGAGGTCTCTTGCCGACTGCGATATCGATGGCTCGCTCGGCCACGACCGCCATCGGGTCGAGGAGGGGGACGTCTCCGGCGGCCTCACGCTCGAGCACGAGCGGTATCTCGGTGCAGGCGGTCAGTACGATATCCGCGCCCGCTTTCTGGAGCGCGTCTAGGGCTTCTCGCATGGGCGCCGCGAGCGCCTCTCTCTTGTGTGGATTACGTAAGCCGCCCGACTTGATACCGCCCCCCGCGCGCTGACCGTTGCGGAGCTCTCCATAGATGGGCTCCATGATGCAGCGCTCCTGAAACGCCTCACCGTCCGTGAAGTCCAAGGGTGTGATGACTCTCGCTTCCGGCGCCACCCTCGCGATGCGATCGAGATAGAGACCGGAGCGGATGGCTCCCGAAGCGGCCAGAATGCCGATACAACCGTCGGAGCCCACGCGCGCGACGGCTCTCTCCGCCGTCACGAGAACCATGTCGAGAATCGGCAGGATGATCCTGGGACGCACCTGCTCCAGGAACGCGTGCGCGGTGTTACAGGGGATCACGGCGAAGTCGGCCCCCGTCAGTCGGTCGGCGCTCTGAACGAGGGCGTCGACGGGGGACTCCGTTCCCTCGAGGATCGCGCGGGTTCGGTCGGGCGTGCTCGGTATCGAGGAGAGCACCCACGACGGGTAGTCCTGGTCGATGGCCGGGCGAGAGAGAGCGCGCTCCGCGGCGTCGAGTAGTAGTGTTTCAAACTCGACGTGAGCGTGGGGGCCGAGGCCCCCGATCACGCCGATGACGTGCTTCCAGATCGAGCTTTGCGATGTCGGCGAACTGCCGGCACTCAAACCGCTCCACGTCCCGCCGTAACCGACGGTGACCTCGTCTCCGTCGAGGATGACGGGGACCGCGCGTTCTCCGCCGCTCACCTGGAGCATCTCCGCCATGAGGGATGGGTCAGACCTCACATCGATATACTCAGGGGCTCGATCTGCATAGGCCTCACGGGCCGCAGTCGTGTAGGGTCAACCGGCTTTGCCGTAGATCTTGAGAGCGTCTGCCATGCCCGGATGGTATCAGAAATCGATCTCAGCTCATTACTTGGCCGCCGCAGATGTTGTACGTCTGGCCGGTCACCGCGGCGGCGTCGTCGGAGCAGAGGTAGAGCGCGAGCTGGGCCACTTCCGCCGGCTGGATGAATCGGCGAAGGGGGACATCCTGGATAGCCCGATCGCGAAACGCCTCGAGGCTCACGCCGAGCGTCTCGGCGGTCTCGCGCATGCCCCGGTCGGCCATGTCCGTCTCGACCCAGCCGGGGCAGATAGCGTTGACGGTGATCTTTCTGGGCGCGAGCTCGAGGGCGAGTGCGCGAGTGAAGCCGAGGATGCCGTGTTTCGACGCGCAATAGGCGGCGTAGCCCGGAACGCCGAATCGGCCCAGAACGGAGGACACGTTCACGATCCGGCCATCGCCCGAGTCCATCAGATCGAGCGCGGCCTGGGTCACGAGATAGCTCCCCGTCAAGTTGGTGTCGAGAATGCGCTGCCATAGCTCGAGCGCGTCCGCAGTGATGGGAGTTCGGGCGTTGATCCCGGCGTTGTTGATGACGATGTGGAGCTTGCCCCAGCTCTGGGCAATCTCGTCGAACGCTCTCTTTACATCCACTTTCGAGGTCACGTCGCACTCGACAGCGAGCGCAAGACGCTGCTTTTGATTCCAAGCCTCAGCGAGGGAGTCGAGGGCTCCCAGGCTTCGTGAGAGTAGCGCCACTTTCGCCCCTTCCGAAAGCAAAGCTTCCGCGATGGCACGACCAATGCCACGACTCGCTCCTGTGACGACCGCGACTCTCGATGCGAAACGGTTCAAGAGGAATCCTCCTTCTTACAGGAAACGCTGGATGTAGATGCGAAGCGCGTCCGTGGTGCTCGAGAAAGCGAGATCTTCCCAGGGGATTTCGGTCGAATCGAAGCCGCGCAGCTCCAGCGCCTCGTCTTTGGCCTCGGGTGTTCCGAGAACGATCTCTGCCGCATAGGCAACGACGACGACGGGCGAGCCCGGGTAGGAGAAAACGTCCAGCAGGCCGCGAACTTCGACATCGACGTTCGCCTCTTCCTTCGTTTCACGAATGGCGGCCTCGATGACGGTCTCGCCTTTGTCGACGAAGCCTCCGGGGAAGACCCACTTCCCGTAGCCGGGCTCGATCGCGCGCCTCAGGAGCACGAGCCTGCCCTCGTGCTGGAACAGCGTTCCAGCGGCCACTTTTGGACTAAGAAAGAAGACGAACTCGCAGGATCGACAGACGAGCCTTTCGGGCTCGTGATCCTTCAGGCGCTTGAGCGCGAGCTCGGCCCCACACTTTGGGCAGAAGCGGTACTCGATCGTCTGGTCGAAGCTCATGGGAAGGACTTCATGTATCATACCGCCCGGCCATGGCACATTTCTTCACCGAAGACGACGTTACGGCGCTCCTGACGATGCCCGAAGCCGTCGAGGCCGTAGAGCGCGTGTTTCGGCTGCTCGGCGAGGGAAAGGCTGACAACCATCCCCGGCAGCGCGTGCGTGCCGGGAAGCTCATGCTCCACGTCCTGCCGGCTGGGAGCGCGGATCTCGGCTTTGTCGGTCTCAAGGCATATACGACTGGACCTTCGGGTGCGCGCTTCTACTTCCTCATGTTCGAAGCTCCCTCCGGTAAGCTCGTCACTCTCATGGAGGCCGACAGTCTCGGGCAGATACGGACGGGTGCCGCCAGCGGCGTGGCCACACGCTTCATGACGAGTGACGATGCCAAGCGAGTCGGTATCTACGGAACCGGCTGGCAGGCCCGCTCGCAGCTCGAGGCGGTCGCGCAAGTAAGGAAGCTGGAGCTCGTTCGTGCCTACGGGCGGGACGCCGACCGCCGCGCTTTGTTCTGCCGCGATATGGCATCGAAGCTCGGCGTTCCCGTGGAGCCGTGCGATGCAGCGGAGGAGGTTCCGGACGAGGTCGACATCGTCATCACGGCAACGAACGCGAAGGAGCCCGTGTTGAAAGGCGAGTGGCTCCGCGCGGGCCAGCACGTGAACGCCATCGGGTCGAACAACCTGAAGCGCCGCGAGATCGACGAGCTCGCGGTAACGCGCGCAAGCTTCATCGCGACCGATTCACGGGACCAGGCCAAGATCGAATGCGGCGACTTGAGCGTCGTCGTCGAAGCGGGAAAACTTTCCTGGGAAGACGTCCACGAGCTCGCCGACGTCGTGACGGGACAGGTCGCGGCCCGAGGGAGCGCCGACGACATCACGCTGTTCGAGTCTCAGGGTCTTGCGATCGAGGACGTCGCCGTGGCGAAGATCGTGCTGGAGAAGGGTGTGCCGTCAGGTCGGGGGCGAAAGCTAGAGATTTAGCTTCAGTTGCCTTCCGGGCTACGTGCGCTTCCCGCTTCCCGCTTAACGAACTGGCCCCCCTTCGCGTTCCCGACGTAGTTCTGGTCGTCGACGATGACCTGTCCTCGCAGGAGGACTTTGTCGGGAATCCCTTTGACCTCGCGGCCCTCGTAGGCGCTGTAGTCGACTCTCATCCGGTGGGTCTTGGCGCTGATCGTCCACTTGCGCTCCGGATCCCAGACGAGCAGGTCCGCGTCCGCGCCGATGGTGATGCTGCCCTTCTTCGGAAACAGGCCGAATATCTTGGCGGGGCGCGTTGAGACGAGCTCGACGAAACGATTCGCGCTGATCCGACCTCCGTTGATACCACCGTCCCAGAGCAGCATGAGCCGATTCTCGATTCCGGGAGCGCCGTTGGGGATCTTCGAGAAGTCGCCCTTGCCGAGCTCCTTCTGCTCTTTCATACAGAAGCTGCAGTGGTCCGTCGAGACCGCTTGCAGCGCGTCCGTTTGAAGGCCGTTCCAAAGCCGATCTTCGTTGCCCTTTGGCCGAAGGGGAGGAGACATCACGAACTTGGCGCCCTCGAAGTCGGGACGCTCGTAGTCCTCGTAGGACAGGAAAAGGTATTGGGGGCAGGTTTCCGCGAAAACCGGAAGACCACGCTCCCTTGCGTGGCGCACTTCCTCCATCGCGTCCCCGGCGGAGAGGTGCACGATATAGACGGGCGCGCCCGCCATTTCGGAGAGCGCGATCGCGCGCATGGTTGCCTCCGCTTCCGCGCTCATCGGCCGCGTGAGCGCGTGCCACTTGGGCTCCGTATGGCCCTCGGCAAGCGCGCGATGAACTAGCGTATCGATGACACCGCCGTTCTCCGCGTGCATACAAATCAGCCCGCCGTTGTCGCGGGTTCTCAGCATGGCCTTGAAAATCGTGGCGTCGTCCACCATGAAGACGCCGGGATAGGCCATGAAGAGCTTGAAGCTCGTGATGCCCTCGTTCACGAGAGCGTCCATCTCTTTCAGGTGTGACTCTTTGAGATCTCGAATGATCGTGTGGAAGGCGTAGTCGATCGCCGCCTTGCCTTCGGCGCGCGCGAACCAAGCGTCGACACCCGCGTGAAGCGACTTGCCGAAGTCCTGGATGGCGAAGTCGATCAAGGTCGTCGTGCCACCGCAGGCGGCTGCCGTCGTGCCGCTTTGCCAGTCGTCGGCCGTCACCGTGCCACCGAAGGGCATCTCGAGATGTGTGTGGACGTCGACCCCACCAGGCATGACGTACTTTCCCGCGGCGTCTATCGTCGTAGCACCCTCGAGGTCGAGACCGATTGCGGCAATGCGACCCGAAGCGATGCCGACGTCGGCTCGATAGGTCTCGTCCGCCGTCACGATGGTTCCGCCTTGGATGACTGTGTCGAGCCTCGTGCTCATGGATTCCTCCAAACTCGATGCGGGCGCTTCGGTGCTGGGCTCGCAGAATAAAGGCGCGCTCTTCGCAAATGCAACTCTGTGGTAATTTACCGCCTCATCTTGGAGGAAACGAATGCAAACCGGCTCCTATGTCGACGGAAAGTGGTTCCAGCCCGAGTCCGACCGGATGGTGAAAAACGTCAACCCGGCCGACCCGAAGGACGTGATCTCCGAGTTCCCGGGGGCGACGGCGAAAGACACCGAGCGTGCTATCGAGGCCGCGCGGAAGGCCTTCGAAGGCTGGAAGAGGACTCCCGGGCCTGAACGCGGTCGTATTTTGTGGCGCGCCGCGGACATCGCGCGACGCCGCGCGGACGAGATCGCCGAGTTGATGACCCGTGAGGAGGGGAAAATCCGACGCGAGGCGAGGGGCGAGGTCATGAAAGGCATCTCCCTCATCGAGTACTACGCGGGCGCCGGGTTTCGCATGGGAGGCAAAACGCTTCCTTCCGAAGCGCGCAGTACCTTCACCTATACGATCCGGCAGCCTGTCGGCGTCGTGGGTCTCATCGCCCCATGGAACTTTCCCTGGGCGATTCTGGTGTGGAAGTCCGCGCCGGCACTCGTTGCGGGCAACGCCGTCGTCTTCAAACCGGCGACGCTGACGCCCGGGACGGCCTCGGTTCTCGCGGAGATCTACGAGGAGGCGGGCTTGCCTCCCGGAGTCTTCAACGTTGTCATTGGCTCCGGCCCCGAGGTCGGTGAAGTCATCGTGAACTCACCTCACATTCCGATCGTCTCATTCACGGGGTCCAATACCGTTGGGAGCGCACTCTATGTGAAAGCCGCTACCCGAGGAGCGAAGGTGACCTGCGAGATGGGGGGAAAGAACGCGGTCATCGTCATGTCGGACGCCGATCTCGACAAAGCCGCCGTCGCTATCCGGGACGGCGCGTTCGGCTCGACGGGTCAGAGATGTACGGCCACCTCGCGGGTCATTGCAATCGACTCCATGAAGGACGCCCTCATCGAGCGGCTCGTCGATCACGCCGAGAAGATCAAGATCGGCAACGGTCTGGACGAGAGCGTGGACATGGGTCCGGCCGTCGACGCGGGGCAGTGGAAGACGGAC
This sequence comes from Candidatus Marinacidobacterales bacterium, assembly GCA_965247365.1. Classification (GTDB taxonomy): domain Bacteria; phylum Acidobacteriota; class Vicinamibacteria; order Marinacidobacterales; family SMYC01; genus CBDFHB01. The sequence goes on along the minus strand of CBDFHB010000002.1, from coordinate 3,019,323 downwards.
CTCGACTATATCGAGATCGCCAAGGGAGAGGGAGCCAAGCTCGTGGCGGGGGGAGGGAAGCCCGCTGACCTCGAGGAGGGCTATTTCGTCGAGCCGACGATTTTCGACGACGTATCCGCCGAGATGCGAATCTTTCAGGAGGAGGTCTTCGGGCCGGTGTTATCGGTAGCGAAGGCGAAGAGCTTCGAGAAGGCGCTTGCGATGGCGAACTCCGTGGAGTTCGGTCTCACGACGTCTATCTTCACCCAGGATGTGGATCGCATCATGCGTTTCGTGGACGACGTGGAGACGGGCATGGTCCACGTGAACGAGCCGACCATCGGGGGCGAGGCTCAATTGCCCTTCGGCGGCGTCAAATCGACCGGAGTAGGCGAGCGAGAGATGTCGGAAGAGGGCCTGAACTTCTTCACCGAGCTGAAGACCGTCTTCATCAACTACTCGGGAGATACCGGCCGTCAAATGTTCCGCTGACGATGCGCGTCGGCTAAAGCAAATGGCGCTAACCGAGGTGTGAGGATCGACAGCGCGTACGTCGGCGGCGGTTCGGAAACACGATGGGCCGAGCTGCGGTACCTCTGCATGAGCGCCGTGCCGTGTTCCTGTTCTGACAAGAGAACGTTGTGGGCTCGGCACATGAGCGAAATATTGTTCGCGCGGTGGTTTCCGCCACGTGCAAAAGCTCGCTGGTGATGGAACTCGAGCCGGTCGCGCTCCGAGCACCGTTTGCCGTGCTCATCGACGAAGGTGCAGCGGTCACCGTCCCGGTCCCGCACGGCGCGCTTGATGGCGGCGGGGATGTAGCGCGAATCGGGCGACTTTTCAGCCCCTTCGAGCTTTTGACGCGGGTTCGCCGTCTTGGCAAAAACGCCGTGCTTCGAGCCGCTCGAGCTTCTCCGTCACCGCCTGGTCGATGACCGCCGCGAGGTCCGCTGAGCCCGTGAGGGCACAGAGTCTCCGGAGCTTTTCGTGAAGCTCCGCGTCGGCGGTGAACTGAATCTTGTAGCGCGACGGCGCAAGTGGCTCCACCGCCTTCGTGGGCTGGCGGATCGGGCCAGATGTAGGCTGCGAGAGAACTCCGTCCGGACGGAGTTCCGCAGGTGGCGTCTGCGATGTCGACGGAGTAGGGCTTCGCCGTTGGGGAAGCTTGCGCACGACCGTTGGAACGTCCGGCTTCGGCTTCAACTCGACGATCAACTCTTCGATCTGCCGCTTGGACTTGTGGGCCGCACGAGCCAGGAGCTCCTCCCGATTGGACTCTGTCAGGTGCGGAGCAAGCCGCTCGATGCCGCTCAGGTGGAGTCGAGCACCGGCGAGCATCTCCAGGAGCATCGGATGCTGCCGCGCTGTCCGCGCCACCGCGATCCTCAAATACGCCTCGGCCTCCGACAGATGAAGTACTTCAGTGCAATAAACGAACATCGAAGAACAGGCCTTGCGCGCGTACAGTCTGCGCGCGTCGACTTCGCCAATGTGAGCGACGAGCTCCGACTCCACGCGTCGCGATTGTTGTAAGAGCTCCGACAAACGCCGAAGCAACTCGTTATCGGAAAGTGATTTTAGTTCTAGTTTCAACGCCATGTTTTCTTATAGCATGGCTTTTTTTAGCGCCGTCAGTAGGCGTGGAAGGTGCGCAGGAACAGTGAGATGACTTTCGAAGTCTCTCGGGCGTATTGATTATTTCCTAGCGGCTCTCAAAGGACGACATGCCGGTTCTCGAACGCGACCGCATCGCGTTTCGAAGCGCGTCACAGAAGTTGTCAAGAGAAAGAACGAGATTCTTGATTTTTCTTTGCGCTAGTTGCTGGTGGGCACGAGCCGACTCCGTCCGGACGGAGTTCGTCCACGAAAGTCAAGCGCCACCAGCCTCCTCGCGCTCAAGAGGAGGCGAAAAACTATCCATAAATAAGGGTCGCCCAGTGGGTAGAGCACACCCGGAAGCTTTGGCGATATGGGGCTGCTGAGCCAGGTATGAAGTGATGAGCCCTTTTTGTCCTGAGGTACAGGGCGATTCTTTGCATGGTGCTAGGATTGTAGCCTCATGCCGAACGAGTTCGAAGCCCATCTATGGACGGGCGACCGCGGGCTTCCTACGCTCTACCTCGATGACGTTTCCGCGGTCCCCTTTCTCGTCAATATCGCTGGCGTCGAGGCCTATCAGCACCGTGCGCGAACCCGCGCCGGAGACGGCGATCTCTTCGCGACGGTGACGCCGCTGACGGAGGGCTACGAGGAGTATTGCAGGAAAACGCTCGGGCTAGGCCACCCTGATCTCGTCCTCGCCGATCCGGAAGGTGAGCCGATCGAGGTCGTCCGCGCCTGCGCGACCGGGACGGCTTACCGAAAGATCACGACCTGGGCGAGGGACGTCGGTGACGTGCTTCTCCATCCTTATATGAGTATCGAGTCCGTCTGGGAGCTCGCCGCCCGTCTGGCCCGCGACGCCCAGGCAACCGTCCGCGTCATCGGACCTCCGCCCCCCGTGACCTGGATTGCGAACGACAAGAAGCGCTTCACGGAGCTCGTTATAAACGTCCTGGATGGAGAGTGGATTGGACCCACCCTTTTCGGGGGCTCACCCGAGGCGATCACCCTGAACCTATCGAGGCTCGCCTCGGAGCACGAACGGGTCGGACTCAAGCGCACCTGCTGCGCCTCCGCGATGGGCAACCAAGTGTTCGACGCGCGCGAGTTGAGGGACCGAGACGAAGCGCAGGTCATCCATATCGTCCGAGAGTTTCTCGAGCGCACCGAGTGGGACGGAAAGGAGGAGGTGCTCGCCGTTGCCTGGGAAGACACGGAGCGATCGCCCTCGACGCAAACCTGGATTCCGCCGCGAGGAAAGGGCGCGCCCGTCGTCGAGGGCGTCTACGAGCAGATCCTGGAAGGTGAGGAGAAGGTTTTCGTGGGAAGCCGTCCGTCGGGCCTTGGACCGTCTATCGACGCGCGGCTTTCGACGGCGAGTCTCGCCGTAGCCGGGGCACTTCAGGAGATCGGCTACGTGGGACGCTGTTCGTTCGATTTCCTCGTTCTCGACGAGGACGTCATCCGATTTACCGAGTGCAACGGGCGTTGGGGTGGGACGAGCATACCCATGGCGCTCGTCGACAGGCTCACGTCCGGGCATCGTCCTCCCTACCGCGCGCAGGATTTCGTGCACGAGAAGCTCGTGGGAGCGAGATTCGCCGAGCTTCTGCAAGTGGTGGGGGACGAGCTCTACGATCCCGAGGAGCGAAGGGGTCGGTTCATCTTCTACAACGTCGGGCCGCTCGAGCGTTTCGGCAAGCTCGACGTGGTTGCACTCGGGGCGCGCCAAGAGGAGGCGGAGCGCGCCGTCGCGGAGAACTTGCCGAAGCTTTTGGGCTTTGCCGGCTAACGCAGCGAGAGGATTCCTTCGTCGAGCTCTTTGACTCTCGCCTGGTGCGCAAGCCACCACTCCGGGTTGCGTTGGGCATCGAGCTGTTCGACACTCTTTCCCTGCTGCTCGACCCAGGTGTAGTACTTGAGGTTGTGCCACCGGTTCCGGTTGTGCACCGTACCCTCCTGAATCCAGTCGAGGCTCGCGCCGTGGAAGATACCGCTCAGGCGCGCCGTCGCCACCCCCTCGTCCATGGCTCCTTTCTCGCGGGTCAGCCAATCCATCACGCTGTGGTAGCGGCCGATGTCGTCGGTGCAGACCGTGACGAGCACGTCGTCTTTGCCGAATCCGTAGTACTTCGCCGTCTTGATGGCTCCGAGGAGGTTCCCGATCCCACTGATACCGAAGATCGTCGCGAGCGTCGTGATGTCGTCCGACGACACCCCGAAGCGCTCGAGGACTCGGTGCCCGGTCTCCTCCGTGAAGAGCTGCAAACCGCGAAGGCAAGCCATGTCATCGATGCACATCATCGCGTCCATATTGCCCACGTGATGGATCCAGGTGACGTGCTTGTCCCCGATTCCCTGGATCTCGTGAGAACCATATCCGCCGTTGAAGAGAGTGGGACACTGGATGGGCTCGAGACCGACGATCTTGTGCTCGGGCCAGATCTGCTTCAGCCGATCCCCCGAGGCGATCGTCCCCGCGCTTCCCATGGCGGAGACGAATGCTGCGATGCGACCCCGACCCACACCACGGCTCTCGAGAGTCTTCCCGAGCTCCGCTACGGTATTGCCCGTCACTTCGTAGTGGAAGCGGTAGTTCCCCATGACCTCGAACTGGTTGAGGATGCGAGTCTCGGGATCCCGTCGCAGCTCCCACGTCTTGTCGTAGATCTCCTTGACGTTCGATTCGCTCCCAGGCGTCCTTATGACCTCGGCGCCGAACGTCTCGATGAGCTCGAAGCGCTCCCGGCTCATGCCTTCGGGAAGTACGACGAGGCTTTTGCAGCCGACTCTTCCACCGACCCAAGCGCCGCCCACGCCGTAGTTGCCCGTGCTGGGCCAGACGAGACGGTGCCGATCGGGATCGACTTCGCCGTTCACGATTAGCTCGGCCAGGACGGAATAGGCCGCACCGACCTTGTGGCTTCCAGTCGGAAAGTCGCGGCTGAAGATGACCACGATGGGTGCTTCGACGCCGGTGACTTCCGGTGGCACGACGAAGTATTGGATCTCGTCCTTCGCGTCGTACCAGGTGATGTTATACAAGTTGACGGGGTCGAGCGGATCGACGGATCGGGTTGCCAGGGCCTGGGCGCGCGTGCCGGGGCCGATCTTCCACGGCTCGCGCATCTCGGAAAGGGTCGGACCTAGTATCACGCTGTCTCCTTTGACTTGCTCCGAATTATGTCTCACACCGATTCACGTTGCGAGTGATGTCGCCAGTGCAATGTATCCAGAGCGGGATGCGAGTTATCATGAAGCCGTGGCCCCCCGAATGGGTCTGTCTCACTGGGTGTCACGAATAGAAAGGAAGTGTCCCCGTGCGACGAGTTCCCTTTGTTCTTGGCTTGATGACAATGCTCGCGGGCTGCTCTTCGCAGCCAGAAGAGAGCGAGAGCAAAGCAGCGGAAGAGGCCGACGCTTTGGCGAAAGTGGTGGCCGAGCCCGAGAACTTTCCCGACGTGGTCGCCCGGGTGAACGGGACGGATATCCTGAAATCGGAGCTCTTGGACCGCGTCGCGAGCATCGACGCACAAGCAAGAGGCGCCGTTGATACGAGCTCGATGGAGTTCTACCGCAGCGTCCTCGACGATCTCGTGGGAGCAGAGCTTCTGTTTCAGGAAAGCACGAAGCGCGAGCTCGAGCTGAAGGACGAGGAAGTGGACGCCCGGATCGCCGTTGTGAAGAACAACATGCCAGACCCGGCGATGTTCGAACAAGCCTTGGCCTCGGACGGGCTGACGCTCGAGCAGCTAAGGGGTCGGCTTCATCGCGACATGAGCATTCAGAAGCTCATCGATGCGGACGTCACGCCGCGCGTTGCGGTGAGTGAGGACGAGGCGCGAAAGTACTACGACGAGAATCTCGAGCAGATGCGACGGCCGGAGAGACTGCGTTTGAGCCATATCTTGAAGCGGGTAGCGCCGGATGCAGCACCGGAGGCGAAAGAGGCCGTTCGGACCGAGATTCAAGCGGTTCTCGAACAAGCGCGCTCGGGAGGCGATTTCGCGGCACTCGCGAGGGAGCACTCCGAGGACCCCGGCTCCGCCACGACCAGCGGGCAGCTCACGGTGGCTCGCGGCGATACCGTGCCACCCTTCGAAGAGGCGGCCTTCGCACTATCGCCCGGAGGTCTGAGCCCCGTCGTCGAGACTCAGTTCGGGTTTCACATCATCAAGCTCGCCGAAAAGATCCAGGGGCAAGTCTTTCCCTACGCCGAGGTCGAGGCCCGCATCAAGGAGTTCCTGAAGCAGCGGGCGCTCCAGGAAGAGGTAAACCAGGAGGTCGACTCCCTTCGCGCGAGTGCCGACGTGGAGATCCTGATCGAAGGCTGAGCGTCCCGAGTTTCGTTTCGGGGTCAGTAGGGCACGGCGACGCTGTAGACCGCGCCGTCCTCACTTCCCACGTAGATCATCGAATTACTCACGTCGAGCGACGGGCTGCCGATCCCGGCGGTTCCGTCACCCAACGTCAGCGGTGTGATTGTCGGTGGAGGGCCGCTCAGAAGATCAAGTTGATAGATTGCCCCGTCCGAAGAGCCCACGTACAACCACGGCTCTCCCGGTGTGAGCAAAGGCGTGGACGGAGACGGAATCGAAAGCAGGCTCCACGTCTCTGAGGCCGACGTCCCGTCGTCGGAGAGGGCCAGCACTTTGTTGCTGGTCGCGAGGTAGAGGGCCGTGCTCGAAAAGTCGTGGAAAATGAATCCCTTGACGGGTCCGTCGGCGCAGTCGAAGGGCACGGTCCAAATATCCGCTCCCGATGCGGCGTCGATCGCATAGACGAGACTTGCGTTCGTGCCGATGTAGAGACGGCCATTGAACAGAACGGGTGCCGCATCGATGTCGCCGATCGTACGCGACCAGCCGTAGGTGAGCCCGCCGGCGGTGATATCGAACGCCCAGAGCGTCTCGTTCGACCCCCCGCTCCTTTCCCGGCTCGTGAAGTAGACGCGGTCGTTCTGGTAGTCGACCGAACCGCCCGCGCTCACGATACCTATCGCGTTTGCACCTCCGCCGTTGTTATAGGCCGAACCCACCACCGTACCATCGGAGACGTTCAGCGTGTAGAAGGCGTTGTCGGCCACCGCGCTTCGGGTGCCAGAGAAGAGGAAGTCGAAAGAACCGTTGGGAAAGGCGGTGAACATCCCCACCGGCGAGCCTTGTACGACCTCTCCGAGCTGCGCGGAGCTCTGCCATAGAGTCGAGCCGCTGTCGGCGTTGATGGCGTAGACATAGCCGTCTTGCGCTCCGACGAAGACCACCCGTGTCGCGCCCACAACGAGGGCGGTAGGCACGACCGGGGGTCTGGACTGCGACGGAGCGTTGAGCGTCATCGGAATGTATCCGGGCGGCCACAGGCCGCCGGAGAGCCCGCGCCCGATCGCATGCAATGCCTGGTCGTTCGAGACTTCATAGGTGGCATCTGCGCCGACGCTCGGTGGTGCCATGGCCGTCGCGTTCGTCTGATAGGCCCATTTGACCGCCCCGCCGGAGTCGAAGGGCCTGCCCTTCGTGAAGCTTCCCGCCGAAACGCTAGGTCCTATGAGATGGACGAAAGCACCGTAGTAGTACGTCGTTCCGTCCGTGAGCGGAGAGTGGTTCAGGGTTCCTTTCGCCCCGGCGCTGCCGCTGTTGACGATAGACGTGCCATCGCCGACGGCAGTCGGAAACCCTGTCGTCTTGAAGACGATTTCTGTCGAAACGTAAGAACCCGTGCTCGGGTTGACCCATTCGAGGTCGTTCGTCGTGCCCTTCGATCGAACGGTGAAAACGCGCACCGCATCACCTGGCAAGTCGACGACGATCGAAGCGCTGTCGCTATTGTTGGAGAGATCGAGCTCCGGCTCGTCCGCCGAGACACTCGCCGTGTTGAATTGCGTTCCCGGTGCGTTGGCGGTGACGAGGATCGTAATAGGCTCTGTCTGCGGCACGCCCATCGTCGCGAAGTTGCACGTCACCACGCCGAGAGCGTGCGTGCAGGTCGGTGCTCCCGGTGTCGAGGACTGAAACGTGACGTCGGGAGGGAGCGCATCGACGACGACAACGTTCGTCGCGGGCGCCGGGCCCGAATTGGTGGCGGATAGGTTATAGCTCAACGTGTCTCCGGGGCTCGCCGAGCTCGGGATGACCGTTTTCGTGATCGAGAGAGCCGCCGGCTGGAGGATGGTGTCCGTGTCGTCATCGGTATCATTCAACGCGTTGGGATCCGACACGCCCCCCATCGGGCTCACCGTGGCGCTGTTGACGAGCGTACCCGACGCTGCGGCGCTGAGCGTGCCGTCGAGGGTGAGGGTTACCGAGTCGGTCGCTTGAAGATCCAGGCCGGTCCAGGCGCCGGTCGCGTCGTCGTAGGAGCCGATCGACGGTGTATACGTTGGTGTGAGAATCTCGGGCGGCACGGCGTCCACCACTCGAACCTGAGACACGACGCCGGGACCGTTGTTGGTTACCGTGATCGTGTACTGAATCGGTCCACCGGCGACCACCGTGGTCTGACCGTCGTCCTTGGTGATGGAGAGGTCGGCGGAAAGCTCGACGATTCGAATGCGCCCGTTGACCGAATCGGCGAAGACGAAATTTCCAAGACTGTCGACTGAGGCGCCCATCGGGCTGTTCAAGACAGCGTTGACCGCCGGCCCGCCGTCGCCGGAGAATCCGGGAAGTCCTCCCGTACCGGCAAGCGTGGTGATGATACTGGTCGATGAGTCTACGAAACGCACGCGTAACCACGTCCGGGAGCTGACGAACAGGTTCCCGGAAGGGTCCACGGCGATGGCACTGACTTGAAGCGCGGCGCCCAACGCGGGCCCGCCGTCGCCGGTCGCCCCCGAGCTGCCGTTTCCGGCGATCGTCCTGATGACGCCAGTTCCTGCGTCGACTTTGCGAACCCGATTGTTGTTCGCGTCACCGATGTAGAGGTGGCCGGCGCCGTCGACGGCGACGCCCGTCGGGCCGTTGAGGCTGGCGGATGTGGCCTGGCCGAAGTCCCCGAAGAAACCCGCGAAGCCATCTCCGGCTACGGTGGAAATTTGCTGGGTTCCGAAATCGACTTTCCGCACGCGATGGTTGTTTCGGTCGGCGATATAGAGGTTGTCGGCTGCATCGAGCGCCAGCCCTGCCGTCTCGTTCAAGCGAGCCAGAGTCGCCAGGCCTCCGTCACCGAAGAAGCCAGCGATGCCGTTTCCCGCGTAGGCGCTGATCACTCCCGTGGCCGCGTCGACGCGCCGCACGCGATTGCTGTTCCTTTGACTGAAATAGAGGTTGCCGAGCGGGTCTACCGCGATCGGGTTGTAGTTCGACTCGACGCGGATGTTGGCGCTTGTCGCGAGGCCGCCATCCCCGGTGTCTCCGAACACGCCAGTGCCGGCTACCGTGGTGATGATACCGGTGCCGGCATCGATGCGCCGGATGCGATGGTTGTTGACGTCGGCGACGAAGACATTGTTCGCGCCGTCCACGGCAACACCCGAAGGCAGGCCGAAGCTCGCGTCCAATGCGGGAGTCCCTTCTCCGGAAAAATACGCGGAGCCATTGCCTGCAACGGTGGTGATGAACGACGTCGCCCCATCGACGAATCGAATCCGTTGGTTCATCGTGTCGGCGACGAGGTAGTCGCCTCCCGGTTCCGCCCTCACCCCGTTGGGGATTCGCAGTTGGGCTGCGGCCGCCGGCCCGCCATCACCCGAAAACCCGAGGGAGGTTCCCGCAACGGTCGTGATGAATCCCGTCCCGGCATTGACGCGGCGAATGCGGTAGTTATAGGTATCGGCAATAAGCAGGTCACCACTCGCGTCGAGAGAGACGCCGTCCGGCTGGCCCACCATCGCGGACGCGGCAGGCCCGCCGTCCCCCGAGAAACCGAACGTGCCCGTGCCCGCGAACCTCGCGATGATGCCCGTCCCGCCGTCCACCCGTCGCACTTTGTTGTTGAAGGAATCGGCGACGAAGAACGTTCCCGTGTCGTCGACGGCGACTCCCGCCGGTCCGCTCATACTGGCCGAGGTCGCCTGGCCGCCGTCGCCGGAGCTCCCCGTCAGGCCGTTGCCCGCGACCGTGGTGATGATCCCGCCGCTGATGCGCCGCACCCGCTCGTTCGATTTGTCGGCGAAATAGATGTCGCCTGAAGCGTTGATGGCGATCCCGTGGGGGAGCGCGAGGCGCGCCGACGTTGCGGGGAACCCGTCACCCGAGAACCCCTGCGTCGTTCCCGCTATGGTCGTGATGATACCCGTGCCCACATCGACGCGTCGGATCCGGTTGTTGTTCGCATCGGAGATGTAGAGGTTTTCCGCCGCGTCCAAGGCCAAGCCTCTCGGAAAATTCAGGGCTGCGTTGCTCGCCGGACCCCCGTCACCGGAGAAGCCGGGAGCACCGACACCGGCGAACCTGGTCGTCTCTCCGAAAGTGTCGACCTTCAGAATGCTGTGGATGGAAGCGGCGGCGATGAAGATGTTTCCGGAGGCGTCTCGGACCATGTCGTAGGGACTGCCGAGGTTGGCCGTCAAGGCGGGAACGCCGTCGGGTCCACCCCCCGCGATCGTGTCGATGTATTGCGGGAACGCGCTCGCGGACACGAAGAACGTAAGAGCAACGAGAATGTAACGAGTCATCGAGCTAGCCATCGCGGGCGTCCTTTTCCACGTCGTCGAGGAGACTGTCCTGAATCTATTGAATCAAGGTTCGGCGGTATCGACAAGCGGCGCTCACGGTTTTCCCACGATCCGCTCGTAGTTCTCGGGGTCCGTGGCACCTTCGGTCACGAGCACGAGCACCGTGCCCCGAAGCGCGTCGGAGCTGCCTTCGTCGCGCATCGCCAGGAGGCCACCGAGCGCTGCGGCGCCGGTCTCGCCGGATACGATGGATTGTACGAGATTCCTTGAACGCCCGTGACCGCGCCGATCCGAAATCCTCCGCTTCGAGGATCGGACCTTGCTCGATATGGAGCTCGACGTAGGCACGGGGCGGCGGTCCTGGCGAGGGGGCGTCGGGTCGCAAGGCCCTCGTGATTCAACGTTTCGACGACCTCGAGTCCCGCAAGAACGCTTAGATTGCCTGGTACTTGTCCACAGATAGGGTCGGTGATAGCTTTTCCCGCGCATGGCGAGAATCGTAAAAGGCGGGCTCATTCAGTGCGCAAACCCCATCAACGACGAAAGTCGCTCCATCGAGGAGATCCAGGGGGCGGCGCTCGAGAAACACATCCCGCTCATCGAGGAGGCGGGACAGGAGGGCGTCCAGATTCTCTGCCTGCAGGAGATCTTCAACGGTCCCTACTTCTGTCCATCGCAGGACGCGCGCTGGTACGACGCGGCCGAGCCCGTGCCCGGACCTACTCTCGAGGCCGTCACCCCCTACGCGCAGAAGTACGAGATGGTGATAGTGGTTCCGATCTACGAACGAGAGCAGGCCGGCGTCTACTACAACACCGCCGCCATCATCGACGCGGATGGAAGGTACCTCGGCAAGTATCGCAAGAACCACATTCCTCAAACCGCCGGTTTTTGGGAGAAGTACTTCTTCAAGCCCGGCAACCTCGGCTATCCGGTGTTCGAGACCGCCTACGCCAAAGTTGGAATCTATATATGCTACGACCGCCATTTTCCGGAGGGTGCCCGACTCCTCGGTCTGAACGGGGCCGAGGTCGTCTTCAACCCTTCGGCAACCGTTGCCGGACTTTCACAGTATCTATGGAAGCTCGAGCAACCGGCGCACGCGGTCGCGAACGGATACTTCATGGGCTGCCTCAATCGCGTCGGTGAAGAGGCGCCGTGGAACATCGGAAAGTTCTACGGTCACAGCTACTTCGTCGATCCCCGCGGGCAGTTCCTCGCGGAGGGTGGTGAGGATGGCGACGAGGTCGTCGCCGCGGAGATGGACCTCGATATGATCGAAGAGGTCCGCCGCACCTGGCAGTTCTACCGCGATCGCCGCCCCGAGACCTACGGGGATATGACGGGACTTTTGCCCTGATCTAACCGGTCTAACGAAATTTGGGAATGATTTTGTCCCCGTACTCGGCGACGATCCGCTCTTCCTCCGTGTTCATCAAGTAGATGTTGAACAGAGTCACGCCGGACGCTTCGAGCTCCTTCAATTTGTCCACGTGCTGCTCGGGCTCTCCGAGAACTCCGAAGCTCTCGACGACATCATCGGTCACGAAATCCAGGTGCTCGGCGTTCTTCTTGGCGTGTTCGCGGTAGTCATAACCCTTGCGCCGCTCGACGTAGCTCGTGAGGCTCTGCGGTACCAAGTCCGTATCGGCTCCGTACTTTTCGACGATGTCGGCGACATGGTTTCCGACCATCGCCGGGAACCACCGGGTCTGTTCGATGCAAGCTTCCATGGTTCCGATCCAGGCGGGGGCCGCGGCCATGACGCGATAGTTCGACATGTCTCGACCCGCGGCTTTCCCGGCTGCGACGGCCTGCTCTTTGAACCACTTCACGAGTCCTGGATCGGCGATCTGGAGAAGGAGACCGTCTCCGTGCCCACCCGCCGCCGCCAGCGCCTTGGGACCGTAACCTGCCATCCATACCGACAGCTCGAAATCGCTCCACGTGAACTGTACCTCGGCGGGGCAATCGTCGTAGCGGACCACCTCGCCGCGGCAGAGCGCCTTGACGGTGGCGACGTAGTCGCTCATCCGCGCGATGCTTGCCGGCTTGAGGTTCATCATGCGGCGTGAGCTGTCACCCCGGCCGACGCCGATCTCGATGCGTCCGTCGCTCAGTACGGCCAGGCTCGCGAAGACGCTCGCCGCGACAGACCAGTCGCGCACGTCGGGATTCGTCACGCAAGGGCCGAAGCGCATGGTCTCGGTATGCTCCATGCACATGGCCATGACCGGGTAGGGATCGCGCCAGAGAATGTGGGAGTCGTAGAACCAACAACTCGAGAAACCGGCGAGCTCGGCCTGCCGGCAGATCGCCTTGGTTCGCTTTGGATCCATGTCGCCTTTGAGGCAAATCGCGAAATCCATGTTTCTGTCCCTTCTTCGGTTCGCGAATATTCTCTCACTTTTGGACTCTGTATTGACAAGCTCGCGGGCGACACCTACATTGAGTCTCCTTGAAAGAGCGACTCATCTACGCTATCGATGACAACCCGCCGTGGGTGGAGGCGATCCCACTCGGCTTCCAGCACTATCTCACCATGTTCGGCTCCACGGTGGCCATCCCGCTCTTGCTCAAAGAGCCTCTGGGGTTGGGCGACCTCGAGCTCGGCTGGCTCATCGGCACCATGTTCTTCGTCAGCGGGGTCGCGACCCTGCTTCAGACGACGTGGGGTAGTCGTCTTCCTCTGATACAGGGGGGCACGTTCTCGTTCTTGACGCCCGCGTTCTCGATCGCGGGCATGGCGGCCGTCGCGAACGCCGGCTTCGAGGTCAAACTGCAACACATCCAGGGCGCGGTGATCGCCGGGTCCGTCTTCGAGATATTCATCGGTTACTCCGGGCTTATGGGACGTGTGCTGCACTTGGTCGGTCCCATCACCATCGCTCCGACGATCTCACTCATCGGGCTCGCGCTCTTCAATATCGGTGCGCCGATCGCGGGCCTCGACTGGACCATCGGCGGTCTAACCATCGTTCTCATCATCCTCTTCAGTCAATACATGAGGAGAATGCATCGCGCCTTCGAGCTATTTCCGATCATGTCGGCCATTCTCCTCGCCTGGGCGACGGCCGCGGTCTTGACCGTCGTGGGCGTATTTCCCGCCGGACATCCCTCGCATGTGTCGATCGAGAACGTTCAAGCAGCTCCGTGGGTCCGTATTCCCTATCCGTTTCAATGGGGCGCTCCGGTCTTCGGCGTGGCGGCGACCATTGGGATGCTCGCCGGCTATCTCGCATCCATGGTGGAGTCGGTAGGCGACTACTACGCCTGCGCTCGATTAGCGGGCGCGCCGGTGCCAACACGACAAATCGTCAATCGCGGCATCGGTATGGAAGGGGTCGGCTGTCTCGTGGCTGGGATCTTCGGGACCGGAAACGGCACGACGTCCTACAGCGAGAACATCGGCGCGATCGGCCTGACTCGCGTGGGAAGCCTTCGCGTGGTTCAGGTGGGCGCGGTCTTCATGCTGATGCTCGGAACCTTCGGCAAATTCGGGGCCCTCTTTACGACCATCCCTCAGCCGATCGTGGGTGGTATGTACTGCGCCATGTTCGGAATGATTGCGGCGGTTGGCCTGTCGAACCTTCAGTTCGTGAACCTCAATTCCGTGCGCAATCTCTTCATTCTGGGCTTCGCCTTCTTCATGGGACTTTCCGTGCCCGAGTACTTCAGCGCCACGCCGATGAGCTTCGAGCCCCAATGGCTCGCCGAGGTCGTCAATACCCTGGGCCGGACCGGCATGGCGGTGGGAGCTTTCGTTGCCCTCGTGCTCGACAACACGATTCCTGGCACGGACGAAGAACGTGGGCTCACCGCATGGAGCGCCCAGGGGTAGAGGCCACGTCACGCCGCGAAAACGAGGCTGACCGACGCGACCGGCGCCAATTTCGTCTGGTTTGCTGAGCACGCCGCCTCTGCGCTCGACCTCGCTTTCGTGCGCGAGCTCGAGTCTCTTCCTCGGTCTCGCGATCCTTGGATATCGCGAGGCAAGCGGACACCCCGCGGTTCCTGGACGAGCTCGAGAGCGCCCTTTATCGGGGTCTCGTCGTCCTCGATACGGCTGGCACTATCGTGGCGGCCTGCGAGGGGTCGGACTACGACGCCGAAGCCGGACGAGAAAGCTTCGGCAAGGCGCTTTCTCGTGCGAGAAGCAGAACGGGGCTCGCCGAGTCGTTCGGTGCGTGGGACGAGGGAGAGAGGTTCTTCGTTCTCTATTGTCCGATTCGCGATCCTGATTCAGCTGAGGTGGTCGGGTTAATCCGTGCCACGATGGACGCCGAGCGCCTTTTCACTAGCGTATCGGACTTCCGTTTTCGGAGGGACCGGTCACGCGTGTCTCATCGACGAGTCGATGGGCCGCGTTGTGGCGGGGCGTGAATCGGCCTGTGCCTCCGATGGCCGTTACGCCCGATTTCGCGAGTTTGAGCGCGCCGAGAGCCAGGGAGCCCAGTACTTCCTCGGGAGCGTCACGGGCCCGTCGAGTTTCGACCGTGGGGAGGCTTCGCTCGTCGCCTTCGCGAAGCCCAACCTGAGCTTCGTTCTGCCCGAGCACGACTGGGTCGTTCTGGTAGAGCAATCTCTCATGGAAGCGCACGCTACGCTCGCGCCGATCGGCCGCGATCTGATCGTGTACTTCCTCGGTATGGGGGTTCTCGTCGTCTTGCTCACCGCCTATCTTTCCTATCGGGTGGAGAGGCCGGAAGCCGACTTTCAAGTCGATCTACACGGAAGCTAGTCGCCAAGACTGAGTCCCAGCTCGCGTGCGGTGAGGATGCTGTCGCAATCGACAGGGACGACTTTCATGCGACGGATCGCCTGCGCGAGAGGGACGTGGCGAACCGTTGGGGGATCCAGAGCCACCATCACTCCGGATTCTCCCGCGGCGAGACAACGGACTGCGGCCGCGCCGAATCGGAGAGAGATGAGACGATCGAAAGCGGTCGGCGAGCCGCCCCTCAGAAGGTGTCCGAGCACGACGTGTCTGGCGTCTTTACCCGTGAGCTCGGAGAGCTCCTTCGCGAGCTTTTCACCGATGCCTCCGAGTCTTTCCACCGACCCAAGCCGCTTTTCGATGACCGTTCTGCCTTCGCCCTTGGGGTGGGCGCCTTCCGCGACGACGACAATCGAGAACTCGGCGCCGTCTCGGTCGCGCTGTCGTATCTTTTCCGCAACGGCTTTCGCGTCGTAGGCGATCTCGGGAATGAGAATCGCGTCGGCGGTACCGGCGATGCCACAATTGAGCGCAATCCATCCCGCGTAGCGGCCCATCACCTCGACGACGATGATTCTTTTGTGAGATTCGGCCGTCGTGTGAAGCCTATCGAGGCATTCGGTCGCGAAAGAGACGGCCGTATCGAATCCGAATGTGACGATCGTGCTGTCGAGGTCGTTGTCGATGGTCTTGGGAACGCCGACGACCCGCAGGCCCTTCTCGTACAGGGCGTTCGCGATCGAGAGCGAGCCGTCACCACCGATGGCGACGAGCGCGTCGAGATTCGCTTCGCGGAAAGCGTCGAGCAGCTCGTCCGAACGGTCAATCTCCTCGATCCTTCCGTCGGGACGCTTTACTGGAAACGTCAGAGGGTTGCCAGCGTTCGTCGTTCCGAGGATCGTCCCTCCGAGATGCGTGATCCCTCTGACCGAGAGAGGAGTGAGCGCGTGCACGCCGCCGCGCTCGCCGTAGCGCTCCGGTTCGAGAAGTCCGTTGTAACCGTCGCGGATCCCATAGCACTCCCACCCGTGTGTGTACGCGGACAAGACGACGGCCCGAATGACGGCGTTGAGTCCGGGCGCGTCACCGCCTCCGGTGTTGATGGCCAACCTGCGAATGGCATCTCCCATGAGCCGAGTCCTTTCTAGCGAGCCCTCGCTCTGGACAAGTGAGCTTCCTGCAGCCCAGAATCATAAGTGAACGCGCTAATCGTAGAAAATGTACTCCAGATCAGGAATCGACGATGACCGACCGAAGGCTCAATGAGCTCCTGCGCTTGCTCTGCGCCGCGGACGCCGCGAAGGACGCAGCCATCGAGCCGCTCGAGGCCTTTCGCACGATGTACCTCGGCGCTTCATCCGACGAACGTCTCGCGTTTTTCGATCGGTTGCTTCGCGAGATGGAAGTGCCGCGCGCGCAGCTCGAGCCGTCCTTGAACGCCGTGCTCTCGGCGCCGTCGGGCGACGCGGTTCAATGGACGTCGCTCCTGACCGAGCTTCGCCGGAAGCTCGAATCCCCGAGAATGCGCGCGTTCCGGCGATTCTTGAATCTGTCTGGAGGACTCAAGTTCCTTCTCGATCTGAGGGCGGATGTTCTGGGTGCCCGGCGTCGCGGCGGCCTCGATTCGGGGCCTCTCAGCGAAGAGATCGCGCACCTGTTCGATTCCTGGTTCCAGCACGGGTTCCTCTTTCTGCACGAGATCACACAAGACTCATCCTATCGTCAAATCCACTTTCTCAAAGAGCACGACATGGTGCATCCGATGGCGAGCCTGGACGAGATGGGGATGAGGCTCGGAGAAGATAGACGGGCTTTTGCCCTCTACCACCGCTCCATGCCCGAGGAGCCCGTCGTCTTCATCGAGATTGCCTTGACCCGAAGGTTGCCGGTGTCGATTCACGAGATCCTGGATGACGCACGCAAAGCGAGAACGAGTCGTCCCGATACGGCGGTGTTTTACTCCATCAACAATGCGCAGAACGGCCTGGCTGGCCTCGGGCTCGGCAAGCTCCTCATCTTCCAGGTCGTTGAGACGATTCAGCGGGATCACCCAGGGATTCGCACCTTCGCCACTTTGAGCCCGGTGACGGGATTCTGGACCCGCTATCTTCGTCCCATCCTTCAGGGCCGCGACGAGGGATTTCATTTGAAGCGCAACGCGTGCGAGAGCTACTTCTCCGCGCGAACGCGCCGCCGGTTATCGGGTGAGACGGGCGAGTTCTGTACCGGCTTGGTCGAGGCGCTGGATCGGCCCGACTGGATCGGGGATCAGGCGCTCGCCCGCGAGCTCACGAAGCCTCTCCGCGAGATCGCCTACTTCTACATCACCCGTGAAAAGAACGCCCGGGGAAGGCCCTTGAATCCCGTCGCGGGTTTCCACCTCGGCAATGGGGCGCGTCTGAGCTTCAAGAACGTACACTTTGGCGCCAATCGGAGCGAGCGAGGGTTGAGAGACTCCGCTAGCGTCATGGTGAGCTACGTCTACTCGAGCACCTGGCGGCACGAGCTCCGTCGGACCGCGCGCTCAGTACTGCCGTGGGAGGCCTAGACCTCCGGTTTGCGGGTGAGCTCTCGGAGAATGCAACGAAGCTGCGTATCGACGAGCTCCTCCATCGCTTCTCGAATGACGTAGCTATTCGTCAAGTTGGCGTAGATTCCGGAAGGAACTTCGTACTCGAGGCGCAGACGCAGCTCGGCCTCGTCCCGCGCCGCACCGCTCGAGATAATCTCGTGCGACAGCGTCCACTTGGGAAAGTAACCCGTCGACTTCACGTTCGTGAACCCTTCGGGGGGCCGATATTCGGAGACGACAACCTCCCAGCTCAAATCAACAGGCCATCGCCGCAGGCGATATCCAAAGATGGATCCCGGACGCAGGTCGGCGGGGTGGCGCTCTAGCGACACGGCGATCGATCTCGGCGTTGCTCGCTTGACGTTGGCCGGCGAATCGAAGAACCGAAAGACCTCCGAAGCTGGACATCCGGTGCGCTCGCGGCGCTCGATGACAGTGGTACTGGATTTTCGCTTCGGCACGGCGGTCATCCTACGACGTCGGGCGCGTCGCGATCAAAGGCTCGCGCCGAGCAGCGTCGAGAGCTCCCTGGCGGCCCGATGGAACTGGCCGCGCCGCTCCCTCGGCAACGGCGGATCCACGACGAGCACGAGCAACGCTCGTCGGCCGGCGCGAGCTACGAGGTAGGGTGAGGCCGGCGTTTCCCCTCCTTCCGCCGACCCGCCAACGAGCGCCGTCAGGAGCTCATCGAGGTCCGCGACGGGGTGGGGGAGTGTGAACTCGAAGTGCCCGATGCTCGCGAACGGAGCGCCCGCTTCATCGATGAGGAAGCTCGCGGAGGCGCCAAGGTCGGCGACGAGACGCTTGAGCCTCTCCCTGACGAGCTCGAGGCGTTGCTTGTCTGCCAGCAGTTCGTCGGAAAGTGCCATCGTCGGGGCGGTTCGACCTCCCGCCGTCATTGGCTGGGCTCGATACGTGGTATAGTACCCCTGTCAGTCGCCTCTAGCGACGGCAGGAGTCATTTCATGTCGATTCAACCGCTTTTGATAGGCACCTTGGGACTTCCCGAGCTGTTGATCATCCTCTTCATCGTCTTTCTGATCTTCGGCGCCAACAAGCTGCCCCAGCTCGGTTCCGGTCTCGGTGAGGGCATCAAGAATTTCAAGAAATCGATCAAGGGTGCCCGGGAAGACCTTCCAGAGGACGAAGAGACGAACAAGGGCGAATCCAAAGCCTAGAGCCGTCTAGCCTCCCACTATTTTTCCGCCCTCCTTTCATCGCGCGACGTCTGTAATGATCAGGGTGTTGGTGCGCTCGTCGAATGCGACCGACCCTCGGGACGAAAGGAATTTCTCCAGAATAGGCGCGAGCTCGCGTGCTCTGCCATAGGCGAGCTTTCGATACGTCGTTTGGAGAGGTCCGGAGAGGCGTCTTTCCTCTTCGTAGCGTCGACGTTGCTCGTATTCCTTGGTGAGCTGCTCTGGCGTGGCAACGCGCACTAGGTTGTCTCCCAGTCGATCCTGGGCGAGGCCGCAGGTTCGAAGGACGAGCTCGAGAACCTGAGGCCAAGGCACGCCTTTCAGCTTGAGCGTCGCACTGCATGAGACTTCGGGATCAGCCACCAGATTGAGCTCTCCCACTTCCGCCAGGAGGCGCAACACGTCCAAGACGTCGGCCTCCTTGACGTTGATGTCGATTTTCGTCTCGGCGTCGGGTGCCTGGTACAAGGCGAGCAGAAGGATCAGGGAAGGAATCATATCTCTAACCTCATTCCGTCGTGAGCGAGCTCGAAGACGAGCTCTTCCTGGCGTGCGAGCACGTCCTCTCCCGCGTGTACGAGGAGGGTGCGTCGGGCTCCGAGTCGGTCGCGGTTTCGTTCCAGGTCTCGGTGGCTCATATGCTTTTCGAGCGGGGTCTTGAAGCTCGAGCATTCACAGATGAACAGGTCGGCGCCTTTTGTCTGCTCGACGAGGATGTCGGTCCAGGCGGTGTCGCCCGAGAACACGATGGTCTTGCCTTCAGCACTGACGCGATAGCCGAAAGCCGTTCCTCGTGAGTAGTGCTCCACGGGGAACGGAAGAACTTCGAGACCAGAAAGGTGAATCGTCTTCATGGGCGCAATGTCGCGCAGCTCGAGCGCGAAGGGGAGTGGCTCGAGCCCAGCGAAAAAGAGCGTCGTCGCCGTCGAGACGATCGACGAAGTCCCATCCGGTCCCAGGACTCGCAGTGTTTTTTTGCGAGGCCCCACATAGCAATCGTGGAGGATGAGGAAGGGGAGACCGCCGAAGTGGTCGCCGTGGTGATGCGAGAGCAAGACGACGTCGACGTCGCTCGGCGTGAACGAGGCCTGCTTGAGCGCGGGAAGCGTCGTCGGGCCGCAGTCGAGAAGAACGCCTAGCCCGTCCGTTCGCAGCAAGATGGCCATGTGGTTCCTGCCCCCGCTCGCGAAAGCATCCCCCGTCCCGAGAAACACGACTTCCATGTCCCCATTCTAACGGGGTCAGTCTTTAACTCTTGAACTTTGTCTTCAAACTAAGTCCTGTCAAGACTTTAGCTTGAACCCGGAGTTCAAGAGTTAAAGACTGACCCCACAGTTCGCGCAGACGAAGGCTTCGGAGCGGGTGGTGGTCTCGACGATTCGGTGACAGCGGGTGCATTCGCGGCGGTCCGGGTCGACGAAGGCTTCCGACTTGCGATCGATCAGTGCCGCAAGATAGGTCTTGATCGCCTCCACGTCGCCTGAGGCAAAGTAGCGGGTGTCCTCGATCGGGTCCTCGGCGGGGTGGCTTCGCTCGAGCACGGTGACCTCGACACGACGCCCCTCGCCGTCGTCCGTGTCCCAGCTGCTTTCGATTCTGATCTCGATCGCCATTAGCGTACCGAAGGGGTCGCGCTCAATGATCCTGCCATTCGGCAATCTCCTCGTCGGCGATATCGAGCTCGATGGGTGACGTCTGCACCACGGTCAGCGTCACGCCACACTCCGGGCAGCCGATGTTCTCTCCGCGATCGATGTCGAGTTCGTCGATCTCGATCTCGCACTCGCACGCCGGACAAAACGGGAAGTCCATCATCGCTCGCGCCGGATTATAGCGCCGCGCGCGTCAGGGCTGTAGCAGGAGTTTGGACTCGAGGCCGGCTGCGATGGCGGCCTCGTCGTACAAGAGGGGATGGCTCGTGCCCGAGACCCAGTCGCCGTTTTGATCGAAATAGTGGGAGCTCAGGGGGTGCCCGGAAGCGCCGGTCGGCACGACCGAGCGGGACTTGCTCAGGTCTGAGAGGTCCGCCAGGAAGCGAAATGACGTTCCCGACGTCGTACGATAGGGCTCGCGCAAGGATACTTTGGCGTTCGCGACGGTGAACGTCGAGCCGCCGAAGGGAATCGGCCCGCGGTTGAGCAGATAGCTAAAGGGTTGCTCCTTGCCTAGAGGATGCGCGAAGTGCACTCCGTGCAGCAGCCCCCAGTCCCAGCTCGTCAGATCGTCGCCGAGCTCGACGGAGAGCGAAGCCACCGTTTCGGCAAGGCTCTTCGCGAAGATTCGACTCCGGTCTTCCACTTCCGGGGTTGTCCGATCATCCCAGAACGGAGAAGCCTCGTCCTCGACGATCGCGAGGAGCCCGCCGGGGTAGCCGTTCTCGAGGAAGTCCAGATAGCTCGAGAACAGCTCGTCCCCGAGCTCGTCCTTGAAGGTATTCTCGAGGAGTCGCCGATAGTGCGCTTGGTAGATGGCCGGCCCGGGGCCCTCGGTCATTTTCGCGTCCCAGTTGCGGAGGATCTCGACCGCGCGAGCTTCGCTGTCTTCGCTCGGTCGAAGCATGACCGTGTAGCGCAGCACGGACTCCGTGGAACCGTCGTACCGATCGGACTGAAAGCGTGCGAAGTCTTCGAGCGCAAGGCTGGGGCTAGCGGCGAGAAGCGTCTCGATACGACGGGCGCGATATCCCGCGAGCGCGTCGATCCCAAGAGGATAGGGGGTATCGGACGGCAGCATCTGATGGTTCGCGCTCACGATGACGCCCGCTTCCGGATTGAAGAGCATGGGTTTGAGCTCGTGAGGAATGACGCCGGCCCATTCGTTCTCGGCAAGGTTCCCCGCAACCGGCATCGCCCCATCGCCGTTCAGGCGGACCGGAATCTGTCCGGCGGGAAAGAAGCCGATATTGCCCTCGACGTCGGCGTAGAGGAAAGAGAGAGCCGGTGCGGACCAGTTCCGGAGCGCTTCGGTAAATTCCTGCCACGAGCCGGCGCGGTTGAGCCGCAGCATGGCCAGCAGGTGGTCACCGTTCCAAACCGCGTCCCACCTTTGAGCGAGGAGACGGCCATCCGACGTCTCGCCGACGATCACTCCGTGACGCGAGACGCGAACTTCCTCCGTGACCGGAGCCCCGCCTTTGACCTGAATGGTCTCGGGCACGATATCGAGCGAGACCCACGCATCGCCCGCAGCGTATTGATCCGGGCTATCGGGGTTGAGGGTCTCGATGTAGAGATCCTGCACGTCAGCATAGAGCGCGGTGACACCCCAGGCGATTCTCTTGTTCTGGCCGATCAACACGAGAGGCAGCCCTGGAATGCTCCCGCCCGCTACGTCGAGGCCGCCTCCTTTTAAATGGATCTCGTACCAAATGGAAGGCATCGAGAGCCTCAAGTGTGGATCGGATGCCAAGAGGGGACGACCGGACTGCGAGCGCTCGCTTCCGACGACCCAGGCGTTGCTCGCTCCGCGGAAGCCGCGGAGTCGTGACCCGCCCGCAGGGTCGAGCGCGGCGACACGAAAGGACTCGAGTGTGGCCTCTTGCTCGGGCGGCGGCCCAAGGCCCGTCATCAGATAGGCGGCCTCGATGCCGACGGCATCGACGAGATTCGCCCGGAGCATCTCGACGTCCGCGTTGAACGACAGGATGTAGGCCATCCACTTGCCGATCGCCAGACTGTCCACCGCATCCCATGGCGTCGGTTCGAGCTCGAGCGCTTGAAACTCGGGGGGGAGGCGATCCGCATGGGCGGCGCGATAGGCGTTCACCCCTGAGGCATAGGCCTCGAGGATCTCCCGGGTTTCCGGACTCACCCGGTTGAGCTCCGAAACGGCGGCCTGGCCGAGCCCAATGCGACGGACGAGCCGATCATGATCGAGGCCCACGGTGCCGAGGACTTCGGCTAGCTCGCCAGAGCCCATACGCCGCAGCAGTTCCATTTGGAAGTAGCGATCCTGAGCGTGCACGAACCCCATGGCTCTCATCAAATCGTTGAGAGCGGCGCCGGCGAGGTGGGGAACCCCGTACACGTCGCGGCGCACCTCGACGGGGGCGGAGAGTCCTTGAAGCTGCGCGACGCCCTCCGTCTGTGGCAGCGACTGACGGCCACGATAGAACAAATAGCCACCCACGGCGCCCACGAGGAGCGCGACGGCAACAACGCCAAGAAACATGATCTTGAACCAGGGTCGCCCGGGCCCGGCTCGTCGGACGCTCCGGGTTTTTGTGCCACGCTTCTTCGCGCCTCCACTCGGCCTCGGAAGCTTCCCCGACGGGCCCGAGGGCGCCGACGGCTTTCTCGGACCCTTGCTGGGTGCTGGCAAAGTGCCGCTGCCACCCGGTCGCCTGGGAAGTTTCTTGGCCACGCTCGTTATCTCTCGTTTCTCTCGTAGACTCCGGAGCGGCCTCCCGCCTTGCGCAGAAGCCGGATGTCACCGATCACCATCGTCTTATCGGCAGCTTTCGTCATGTCATAAATGGTCAATGCAGCAACCGAGACCGCCGTGAGCGCCTCCATCTCGACGCCCGTCTTGCCCGTCGTACGCACCTCGGCCTCGATGTCGAAGCCCGATTCGGTCGCCGTGATGCGAACGTCCGCATAGTCGATCGGCAGCGGGTGGCAGAGCGGTACCAGCTCCGAAGTCCGTTTGGCCGCGAGGACGCCGGCGATGCGAGCTGTCTCCACGACGTTACCCTTCGCCGCCTTGCCTTCTCGGACAAGCCGCATCGCTTCCCTCGAGATCCGAATCGAGCCCGCCGCGAGGGCCTCTCGCCGAGTGACGTCCTTGCCGCCCACGTCGACCATGCGCGCCGATCCGTCCGGTCCGACGTGGCTCAATTCCGGCTTCGCGCTATCTGCCATCGGTCTTCTTTGCTATGGAAACTATCGAGTGGATAGAAGCGGACGGCCTCCCCCGGCTCGAGATCCTCTTTCTCTTCCGGAACGACGAGCAGGGCATTCGATTTCGAAAAGGCCACGATGTCCCCTGAGCCCTGCGTGCGGATCGGCGTTGCCACGGGCTCACCGCCTTCCGCGACGCCTACCCATCCGGGCAAGTAGGCCCTTCGCTGGCCGCGGCTCGCGAGACGTGCCGAGAGTCGCGCCACGAGCAGCGGGCGAATTGGCTCGGCCGCTCCCTCGAGACGTGCAATGGCGGTACGAACGAAGAGCTCGAATGTCACCATAGTCGATACGGGATTTCCGGGGAGTCCGAAAACCAGCTTACCATGCTCGGAGACGCCGAAAACGAGGGGTTTGCCGGGTTTCAGCCGAACCGATTCCACGAGGATACGTACGCCGACTCGCTCGAGAACACCTTCGACGAGATCGAAGCGACCCATTGATACGCCACCTGACAGAAGCAGTACATCGGCCTCGAGGCCTCGCCGAATGAGCTCCGTCAAGGCGCTCTCCGAATCGCGAGCCACGCCCAGGTACCGAGGGGCAGCGCCGACCGCGGCGCACTGCGCCATCAGCGAGAACCCGTTACTGTTGCGGATCTGACCCGGTCCTGGCGTCTCCGAAGGATGCACGAGCTCGTCGCCCGTCGCGATAATTGAAATCTCTGGGCGTCGACCTACAGAGACCTTCGTCTTCCCGACGGTGGCGAGGACGGCCACGGCCGCGGGGTCGAGCCTCGTTCCGCTCTTCAGCACCGTGTCGGAAGCTCGCACTTCGGATCCCTTGGGCGCGATGTTCTGACCCGAGCGCAGGCCCTCTCGAACCTCCACAGCCTCGCTCGTGCTTTCCGTTTGCTCCACCATTTGGACGGCGTCCGCGCCCTGCGGAACGGACGCACCGGTCATGATGGAAGCAGCTTCGCCAGGCCCCACCTGGAAATCAGGAAACGACCCAGCGGGGATCGTGCCGACGATTCGAAGCGTCGTGGGTACCGACTCGAGGTCCCGTGCTCTGAGGGCGAAGCCGTCCACCGCGGAGCGGGGAAAAGGAGGCATGTCGAGATCGGAGACAACGTCTTCTCGTAACAGGCGGCCAGTGGCTTCCATAAAGTCGATGGATTCCGCAGGGAGCGGACGCGTATTCCCGAGTACGAGGTCGAGAGCCTCCTCGATTGGAATCATCGATTGGACGACTGCCCGGAGGCTCCGTCTTCGAGATGACGCAACTGGTTCTCGAGGGCTCGAATCTTCTTCTTCAATCGCTCCAAGCCTCTCAGCTCCGCCGTGGATTTGAGCACTTCTCGATGCGGTCGGGCAGGGTAGCCGGAAACCATGGATTTCGCGGGGATGTTGCCGATGACACCGGATTGCGCGATGAGTACGGCGTCGTCACCAATCTCCAGATGATCCACGACGCCGACCTGACCGCCCATGAGAACCCGTCGCCCGATCACGGTACTTCCCGAAATGCCAGCCTGGGCTGCCATCGCGGAGTCTTCACCGACGTCCACGTTGTGGGCGATGTGGACGAGGTTGTCTACCTTGACGCCGTGCCGTAGTCGGGTCGTTCCGAGCGTGCCTCGATCGATCGTGGCGTTCGCGCCGATCTCCACGTCGTCCTCGATAGTTACCGTGCCCACGTGGCGAATCTTAATGAACTTGCCGTCCCGCCGGGCGAAGCCGAAACCGTCGGCCCCTATGACCGCCCCAGGATGGACGATGACGCGATTACCGATCCTGCACCGCTCCCGCACCACGACGTTCGGCCACAGCGTGCAGTCCTCACCGATCCGAGCTCCCCGACCTACATAGACACCCGGGTGGATGAGCGTGCCGGCCGCGATCGTCGCGTCATCCGCTATATGGGCGAAGGGCAGCACGGTGACATTCCTGCCCAGCCGCGCGCTTGGTGACACGAAAGCCATCGGATGCACGCGTCCCGCCGGCGGCTCCCCCGGATGGAAGAGCTCCACGAGGTCGATCAGAGCGAGAAAGGGGTCCTCGAGCAGAATCTGTGGAACCTCGAGGGCTTGCACCCGGGCTCGGGCGACGACTGCCCCCGCCTTCGTCGAGGAGAGCTCCTTCTCGTAGCGGGGATCGGCGTAGAGGCTCACGTCTTTGGGACCGGCTTCGGCGAGTGACGCGAGTCCCTCGATGACGACGGAGCCGTCGCCGACGAGCTTGCCGTCGAGTCGCCTGGCGAGGTCTTCGACTCGGAAGGAAAGCATGTCCATAGAAGGATAAGCCAGAACCCTTGGCATTGGAAGTAATTGCCGTTCCAATGGTTTCCATGTGACAATAGACTTGAACTGGGGGGGTGGGCGGTCCCACGATCGTCCTTAGGCTAACGTCTGTGCGTGACCGGGTCCGGGCCCGTTTGCTAAACTAATAGAGCGGCCGGTTGCGGAAAATTCACCAATGTCAGAAACGCCTCTGAAGACACTGGGCAAGTACCAGATCAAAAAGGAGCTGGGCAAAGGCGCCATGGGCGTCGTGTACCTCGGCTTCGACCACGCCTGAGTTCGTGCCCATTCTCGGGATATGGGATGGCCACGATGCGGGCGCCTGCATCGTTGACCCGAAGCGGGGCCAGATTCTTTGTGCCGTCAACGAGGAGCGTCTCACCCGACGCAAGCTGGAGGTCGGCTTTCCGAGGCGTGCCATCGATGCTTGCTTGAAGGAGGCGGGTCTCGCTCCTTCCGATCTCGTGGAAGTCGCGGTCTCCACTTTCGACCCGGCGAAGACCTTGACCCGCTGGGTTCCTTCGATGAAGGAGAGCTACTATCTTCGACGGCGCCGAAAAGTGCGACCTTCGCTCCTCGATCCAGCGAAGCGTGCATTCAAGTACGTCGTGACATCGTGGCGACCGAACGCCATTTCTCATCGGTTGAGTCGATCGGCTCTGAAACGGGAGCTGAAGGGCTCGGGACTCGAGGCGGTGCCCCTTCAGCTCGTCAAGCACCACCGGGCCCACGCCGCCTCGGCGGCCTATACTTCGGGCTTCGACGAGGCCCTCGTCGTCACGCTCGACGGCGTGGGCGACGGGCTTTCGGGAAGCCTCTCTCTGCTTCGAGACGGCAAACTCCACGAGCTCAGCTTGATCGCCGCGAGAGATTCTCTCGGCATCTTCTATGAGCACGTCACGCAGCTCATGAACATGCGAGAGCTCGAGGACGAAGGCAAGGTGATGGCGCTCGCGGCCTATGGTTTCAATCGCGACGACGAGGAGAATCCCTTGATGTCTTTGTTTCGTGTCGAGGGAACCGGGATTCGCTGTCGCCTCGGCATCACGTCGTTGCGTCGCTTTCTCGCACGCGAGCTCACGATGGTGCCCTCTGAGCGTTTCGCGAGAATGGCGCAGCAGGTCGTCGAGACGATGACCGCCGAGCTGGTGAGGGCGGCGCTGGTCGCGACCGGAAGCCGTCGGCTCGTCTACGCCGGCGGCGTCGCGAGCAATATCAAGGCGAACCTCGTCCTCAGCGAGCTCGAGGAATGTAAGGAGCTCTTCGTGTTTCCCCACATGGGTGACGGGGGGCTCGCGCTCGGGGCGGCGCTCGCGAGAGCCGCCCCAGTGAGATTCGAGTTGGGCGACCTGCGTCTCGGGCCCTCGCCGTCGTCGGAAGAGGTACAAGGCTCGCTATCATCATCAGGTCTCAGATTCGAAAAGATCGCATGCGTCGCGAGCGAAGCGGCAGAGCGTATCGAGCGCGGCGAGATCGTTTTCTGGTACCAGGGACGCATGGAATTCGGTCCTCGTGCTCTCGGCGGCCGGAGCATCCTCGCCCGACCCGACCGAGTGGATGTTCGCGACCGCCTGAATCTCGAGTTGAAACGGCGGGTTTGGTACCAGCCATTCTGTCCGTCGATCCTCGATAAAGAGGCGGCGCGTCTGCTCGAGCACGGCGAGATTCCCAATCGATACATGACGATGGCCTATCGAGTCCGGCCCGAAGGTCGGGACCGTCTCGCCGGTGTGATCGGGCCCGACGGCACCTGCCGTCCCCAAATGGTAGATGCGAGCTACGGCCGCTATCACGATCTACTTCGAGCGCTCGAAGAGCGCATCGGAGTCGGTGCCGTGTTGAACACGAGTCTCAACCTACACGGAGAGCCCATGGTTGCGAGCCCGGACGACGCCATCCGAACCTTCGTTCGCTCGGGCGCGGAAGCCTTGATTCTCGACGATTACGTCGTGACCCACCCTTCGGGAGCAAGGTCGTGAGAGGGTGGAAGTCCATTGTCGCGCTCTTCACGGTGGCGGTCGCGGTCCTCCTGCTGTGGCTCAGGATGAGCTCCCCTGAGGCGATCCGACAGACACTTCGTACGGTTGGGCCTATCTTTCTGGAGCTCGCTTTTCTAGCTGCCGTCGGTGGAGCACTCGCGTCGTTGCGGGCGCTCCGCGCCTCGCTGCCAGGTCCAGGCTATGTTCCCGTGCTCGTGTTTTTCGCCGCGCTCGCCGCCGTCGAGACGATCCCTCCCGAGACCCACCGCATCTACTACGACGAAGACATCTACGAGAACGTGGCTCAAAACATCCTCTGGCTCGGCCGAGCTCAAATGTGCAATGAGGGAGTGGTCGCCGACGGTTCGTTCGAGTGTCGTGCCTACGAGTACAACAAAGAGCCCAACGGCTTTCCGTTCCTTCTGTCCCTCGCGTTCCGGGTGACTGGCGTGAGCGAGCGCGCGGCACATCATTTGAATCACGCCGTTTTCGCACTCGGTGCTCTCGCCGTCTATTGGCTTGCCGGGATGGTGTTTCAGAGGGTGAGCGTTGCTGTCGGCGCCGCCACGGCCTACGTGCTCGTACCCCAAAGCCTTTTGTGGGCCGCGACGGTTGCCGTCGAGCCATCGGCGAGCGCCTTCGGCGCCGTTGGGCTAGGGGCCTTCGCGTTGTTTTGCCGCGCTCCGTCCTGGGGGTCGAGCCTCTTCGCGGCGGGCTCTCTCGCTTTCGCGTCTCAGCTCCGTCCCGAATCGGGATTGATTCTCGGAGTCGCCGCCACTTTCGTCCTGCTCCTCGCTCCGAAGCTCTTGAAGGCTCCCGAGCTCTATCGAGTCGCTTTGCTCACCTTCATCCTGCTCGTGCCCCACCTTGCGCACCTGTGGAGCGTTCGCGGCGAAGGTTGGGGCGCCGGGGAGACGGGGAAGTTCTCGTCGGCACACGTCGCCGGCAATCTCAAAACGAACCTCGGCTACCACGTCGAGGGCCGCGACTTTCCTCGTTACTTCACGCTACTCGCGCTCGTCGGTCTCGCCTACCCGGGAAAGAGGCGCGAGTCGTCTTGGATCGCGATCTGGTTCGCGGCCGCCTTCGGCATCTTCATACCCTTCTACGCGGGCAGTTATCGCTATGGGGCAGATGTCCGTTTCGCGTTCGTGAGCGCGGCACCCATGGCCGTTCTCGCCGGGGCGGGACTCGGACTGCTCGGCTCCGCGCTCGAGCGCCGTTCGAAGGCTCGATGGGCGGTCGCGCTGCCGACCTTGCTCGCGGTCTATGCCTTCACCGCCTATTTGCCCTTTGCCCGTGCCGTGGGACCTGAGTCGTGGGGGTCTCGAGCGGATCACGACATCGCGGTTCAGATGCTCGAGGAACTCCCCGAGGATTCCATCGTGCTCACCCAGAACCCGGGAATGATTCAGGTGCTTGGACACAGCGCCGCTCAGGCGTCGCTCGCGACCTATCAGCCTGCCCAGGTCGATGGCTTCTTCAGGCAATTCGAGGGCGGCGTCTATTTCCACTACAGCTTCTGGTGCAACGTAAAGGACCCGGTACAAAACGAGTTCTGTACCAATGTGCTCGCCCGCTATTCGACCTACGTCGTGCTCGAGAGAAGCGAGCGATTCTACCGATACGTCCTTTACCGCCTTCTTCCTCGAAGCGAGCCGCCGCCCGCACCATCTCCTTAGTGCTCACTCGCCTCTTCCATCAATGCAGCGGGGCCCCACCCCCACGGCTTCTCGCTTCGGGTCTCGGCTTCGCCTCCCCTCCGCTCGGGCTGAGGGCTCTGGCTCGTTCGCTCCCCTCGCTCCTCGCTCGGGGAGGACGGCCGAATCGGCCGCATCGGGATCCCCCGAAGGAATGAGATGTTCCGGGAATCCTTCGAGGTTGTACCCACCGGAAAATTCCCTGGGCTGCCGGCTTCGCGGCGCCCATTCCTCCCGGCCGGCTCGCATCCATTTTTGCAACGCGCTTGGCTTCGCCAAGCTAGCGCTCCGCTCGACAGGCTCGCTGCACGAGGCGGTCGCGCAGGGTGCAGACTAGTTCTTCACCACCCAGCTGATTTGACACGGGCCGGTCCTTCACGATACCTCTATGCTCAACCCAACAGTAGAAGCGGGGGTAGTGCATTCACAATGCCATGCGCAGTGAAACCTGGTGCGTTCGTCCTCAGCGGCCTGTTATGGATTGCCGTCGTTCCTCTTGGGGCGTCAGAGCGTAGCAGTCCTGCGGGGCAATTGGAGCCCTCGATCGCCTTGGATCCTGCGATCGAGTGTTGGTATCACTCCCAATTTCCGCTGCTCGGGGCTATCGTGACGCCTCCGGGGGAGATAGCCCGTTCACGGCTCTATTTTCGCTGCAGTCTCTATCCGGACTATTACTTCGTGGATCTGACGACCGAGGGTGGACTATTTTATGGAGTAGCTCCTCAAGCCGAGGAGAGTTGTCCCCAGGTCCACTACTACGTCGAAGCTCTCGGAAGGGATTTCACCTCGACGAGGACCGAGGAGCGCATCGTGGACGTCACGGACGAGAACGAATGCAGGAGGCGCTCCCCGGCGGCGGCGTGGTTTCGGGGCTCGGACCCCGAGATGTACCTCGGCTCGACCGTGGCGGGGCCCAACCTGGCGTCTGGATTCAAGAGCGTCGGTATCGCTGGATTCATCACTTCGGCCGGGGTGAGCGTCGCGGCGGCCGGAACGGGAGGGAGCTCGGCCGCGCTCGTCGCAGGCGTGGCGGCCGCCGGCGGGGCCGCGGCCGGCGTGGGTGTGCTGGTATCGGGAGGCTCCAACTCGAGCACAACGACGAGTGCCGCAGTGGCCGCCGGTCCACCGCCAACCACTAGCGCTCCTGTGACCACGACGACAGCGCCAACGGCACCTCAGGCCCTCAAAGCTTGTTTCGTGATGGATCCTCGGGATGGCATCGTCGGGGTGAACGATCGCCTGACGATCGACGGTCGCTGCTCGGAGGGGGGCAACAATCTTCTATTCCGATTCGATCTCGGCGATGGCCGTGTCAAAGAGGGCCAGGCCTTCGTCACCGCCGTCTGGAGCCGACCGGGGATCTACGACCTCACCCTGACCGTCACGCGCTCGAGCTCCTTTGGGCACGAAGAGGACTCCTTCACCCGCCGCGTCACCGTCGAGCGCCCTGCAGATCCGCTAGTCGCCGACTTCACGGGCAGCGCGCGGATCGACACTTGCCAGGCGACGTTCGACGGCTCCCCGTCGAACGGGGATATCGTCGACTATCTCTGGGAGCTCGACCTTCGGAACGACTTTGGTCGTGGGGTTGTCACCACTCAGGGTCAGATCGTCCAGCACGATTGGGGGCGGGGTTGCTTTACCAACACCCCGGGCGTTCTCCTCGCGCGTCTGACCGTCGTCGGCAGGAATGGAAGTGCCGACAGCGTGCAGAAGGAGGTTCGCCTGTTTGGGCTGCGCTCCTTATTCGAGTCCTCCGATTCCGTTTTGACGAGCTCGGTGACTGCGGAGCTGAGAGACTCGAACGGAAGGGAAGCGCGCGGCCAGGTGGTCTTGGGAGGGAGCCACACTCTCAGCATTGATGGCGGTCCTTCTTCGCTCGGTTATTCCGCTCGAGCAGGAAGGATCTCGCTCGAAGCTAGGCTGACGGTGCCCCTCGATTCGCCAGCGCGGTGGAAGTTCGACTTCGCGGACTCCCCTCACTTCGTGCCGGGATCCTTGCGGGTTGTCGCGGGACAGGAAGTGTCGCGCGACGGCTATGCCGTGGTGGTGCGGCTGAGCGGCAACACCTCGGAGCGGGTTCGGATCGAGTACGAGCTCGAGCCCTAGCATGGGTGCCGGAGGCCGGGTCCGGCCCGGCGTCGGGCGCCCTCGGGTGGTAGGATAGACCCATGGGGGTTGTGTTTGTCCGGGTGAGCTGTTTCTTGAGCCTCGCCCTCAGCCTTCCCGCGCTCTCGATGGCCCAAGTGGGAGCGCCAGACTACGTCCTCACACTTGAGGGCGCGGTGAAGCTCGCCCTCATCAACAATTTGAATCTGCAGACCAGCGTGGATTCGGTCCAAGGCTCACATATTTCCGAGTCTCTGGCCCAATCACGTTTTCGGCTCCAGATAACGCCCTCCTACGCGCGTGGTATCGGTGAGCAAACGGTGGTCGACCAGCGGTTCGGGCTGGAGGTTTCGAAGCTTCTCCCGTATGGAACAACCGTCAGCGGGCGCTACAACACCGATCAGGCGAGCAGCGAACTCGGCAACTTCAACAATTCGAACCTGTCGTTCGGCGTGACGCAGCCTCTTCTTCGGGGGTTCGGGAGGAAGACGACCGAATACGATCTCGTGAACGCACGGCGAAGCCTCCAGTCCTCAGAGCGCAATCTGGAAGTTACGCGGCAGCGTCTCGCTGTCGACGTCGTTTCGAACTACTTCAATATCGTTCGGCAGCAGGGCCTGGTGGACGTCGCTGAGAAATCCCTCGAGCGGAACCGCGAGCTCCTGCGCGCCTCGCAAGCGCGCCTCGAAGTGGGTCTTGCCTCCAAGCTAGACGTCTTCCGCGTCGAGCTGCAGCTTTCTCAGGCCGAGGAGGCTCTGATCTTCCGCAAGGAGGCGCTCGAGCTCGCTCTCGATTCCCTCAAGTTCAATCTTGGACTGTCTCCCGTCGATCAGGTCGCTCTGGAGATCATCGAACCGGACTACGAACCAGTCACCCTCGACCTGGACACCCTTATGTCCCAGGCGATCGCGAATCGGATCGAAGTCCGTGAAGAGCGAGACCGAATTCACGACGCCGATCGTTCGCTCTCGATCTCGAGACACAATCTATTACCAGAGCTGGATCTGAATCTGCGCTACGAGCAGAGGGGCATCGGCGACTCGTTGTACTCTAGTTTCGATTTCCAGGATAGTGCCTTGAACGCATTCTTTTCGACGAGCTATCCCCTCGATCGCTCCTCGGAGAAAGCCTCGTTCGCTCGTGGCCAAATCGACTCGAATGCCGCGAGACGCTCGCTCAAACTGCTCGAGTACAACATCGTCAACCAGGTCAGAGCGGCTGCCCGCAATCTCGAGCGGACCGGGAAGAGCATTCTTCTCCAAGAGCGCAACATCGACTTTGCGGAGAAGCAGCTTCGTCTCGCGACACTGCGCTACCAGAGGGGCCTGGCCAGCAACTTTGACATCATCGATGCCGAGAACAACTTGATTCAGGCTCGTAGCAACTACGTGTCTCTCGTCGCGGACCACCGCGTCGCCCAGATCGAGCTCAAACGGGTCACGGGCATGTTGGATCTCGAAAGCGAGTTCGCTCCCGGCAACTTCCTACCGAGCGCGAGGCACCATCCGTGAACGAGACAACCGGAGCTTGGGTCCGAGAGCCCGCGCGCTATCGGGAGAAAGCTAATCAGGCTTGGCTGGCCCTTCGCAGGAATCCGCGACGGCTCCTCGTTCCCGGATTGCTGTTCGCGATCGTAGTGCTCGTGGCCGGCAACTACGCCCGCTCCCGCTCGATCGGGCCGATGCTCCTCGCCGCCGTCCAAGAGGGCCCTTTCGAAGTCAAGATCGTCGAGAGCGGTACCCTACAGGCGCTGCGCTCAGTGACCTATTCGTCTTCCATCCCCGGCGCGCAGGCGAAGATCCTGGCGCTCGTTCCCGAGGGTACCCACGTCGCGGTCGACGAGCTCTTGGTCGAGTTCGACCGCCAGCCTTTTGCCGACGAGCTCGAAAGAACTCAGGCGCAGTTCGCGCAGGCCGAGGCAGAGCTCGTCAAGGCGGACCAGGAACTGAAGCTTCTGCAGATCGCCGGAAAGGAAGAGATCATCGAGTCGAGAGCCAAGGTGAGGCTCGCGGAGCTCGAGCTCGAAAGCGTCGTGGACGGGAAGGGCAAACTGGCAGAAGCGGAGTCCGCGGCTCGACTCGCTCAAGCGAAGCGGGAGCTCGAACAGGCCCTCGCCGGTTTCGAGGACTTGAAGCCGCTGCTGGACGAAGGCTTCATCACCAAACTGGAGCTCGATCGGGCCAGCCAAGCGGTGGACAAAGCCCGCGAGGATCTGGAGATTCTCGAGATCAAGTACCGGACCTACATGAACTACACTCGGCCCACCGAGGTCGAAGGCTCGAAGTCCGCCCTTTCCAATAGCAAGGAGTTCCTTCGCCAGGCGGAGCGCGCCACTACCTATCGAATTGCCCAGGCGGAGGCGGCCCTCAAGCTAGCACAGAGCAAATATGCCGAGCTCGTTTCTCGAGTCGAGCTTCAGACGCAGAACCTCGAGCGATGTGTGATCCGCGCCACCGTTTCCGGATTGGTGATCTACAAGGAGGTTTTCTTCGGCAGCGAAAAGCGAAAAGTTCAAGTCGGTGATCAAGTCTGGCCGAACCAGCCTCTCATCATGTTGCCGGATCTCTCGCAGATGACGGTCGAGACCGAAGTTCGCGAGACCGACATCTACAAGGTGGAAAAGAACCAGAGAGTGCTCATCTCCGTCGACGCCTACCCCGAAATTCGGCTCGAAGGCGAAGTGAGCTATATCGGCACTCTCGCGCAAGAGGACGAGGCGCGTCGCGGCGGAAAGTACTTCTCGGTCACGATCCTGGTCGCGGAGGCGGACGCGCGCCTGAGACCGGGGATGTCGGCCCGAGTCGAGCTCCTCGTGGATCGTCTGGAGAAGGCCATCTACGTTCCGCTCGAGGCGGTTTTCGAGCGGGGTGGAAAGCACTACTGCTATGTAGAGCGCGGCGGCTCCTCGGAGGTGCGCGAGGTTCTCGTCGGACCGAGCAACGAGAATCACATCGTCGTCGAGGCCGGACTCGAGCTTGGCGAAAGGGTGCAGCTTCGAGACCCGAACGACGCCGCGGTACCCCTAGGGGGCGAGAACTTGCCGGGATTCCTCGATGTGCTCTCGCCGGACGCCTCGCCCCGTGAGAGCATACAGACTCACTGACCCGTGGCTCTCGTACAAGCCGTCGAAGTTCGCCGGGAGTATTCCCGTGTCGGGAAAGTGCTTTCTGCGCTCGACGGCGTCAGCCTGAGCGTGGATCGGGGGAGCTTCATCGCCGTCGTGGGGCGGTCCGGTTCGGGCAAGTCGACGCTCTTGAATCTCATGGGTTGCCTCGATCTTCCGACGAGCGGCCGCCTGCTCCTGGACGGCACCGACACTCACGCCCTCGACGACGGGGAGGCGAGCCGATTGCGCAACAAGGTCGTCGGATTCCTCTTCCAATCGTTCAACCTCATTCCACAAATGTCGGTGCGGGAGAACGTCGAGACGGCGCTTCTCTACGGCGCAGTACCCGAGTCCGAGTGGCGTGAGCGTTCCGAGAGGCTCTTGGAGCGCCTGGGAATCATCGAGCGTCGCGACCATCGACCGGGCGAGCTGTCGGGAGGCGAGGCTCAGCGTGCGGCTCTGGCGCGCGCCCTCGTCAACGAGCCTGAGCTGCTCTTGGCGGATGAGCCGACTGGAAATCTCGACTCCGAAACCGGCGAGGATGTCCTGAGGCTGCTCGAAGGGCTCGTCGAAGAGGGGCGAACGCTCGTGCTCGTCACTCACGACTCGAGCGTAGCCAGAAGAGCGCAACGCATCATCGAGCTCTCGGACGGCCGACTCGTCTCGGACAGCGCGGCATGAGGCCGCGCGCCCTCGTCGGTCTTGCGTGGCGGGGCCTCACGCTACACAAGCTTCGATCGACCTTGTCGGCGCTCGGAGTTGTGTTCGGTGTCGCGGCCGTTATCGCGATGCTCTCCGTGGGAGAGGGCGCTCGTCGCGAGATTCTGAAGGAAGTGGGCCGTCTCGGGATCACACGAGTCTCGGTGCGCGCTGGCTCGCTGTCGCTCGAGACCGAGCACGAGGCGAACGCCAAGCAGTCCCCAGGGCTGACACTCGGAGACGCAGAGGCGATCGCGGCGATATGCCCGACGGTGGTGAGTCTCGCCCCACTGAGACAGCGCTCCGAGCAGATCTCGCTCGAGGGGCGGCGCGCCGAAGCCGTCCTCCTTGCTACGACGCCCTCGTTCGTTCGAACCGAAGAGCTCGAAATCTCCGCCGGTCGCTTTCTGGCGGATGCCGACGTAACGGATGCAAAGCGAGTGATCGTGCTCGGTCACGCGCTGGCCGAGGCGCTGTTTCCCTATCAAGAAGCGCTCGGGTCGAGAGTTCGGGTCTTCGGGGATTGGTATGCGGTTGTTGGCAAACTGGCTTCCCGCGAAGTCTCTCGACGGGGCTCGAGGCTGTCGGGCCGAAACCTGAACCGGGTCGCCTTCGTACCTCTCTCCACGATACCCGAGCCGTCGGGTCGCGTCGACGAGATCGCCATCCGCGTGGGCGAGGCGGATGAAGTCCGCGGGTCGGCTCGTCTCATCGAGTCTGTGATCGAAAGGCGCCACCGCGGGGCCAAGGACTTCGAGCTCGTCGTGCCGCAAGAGCTCATCGCCGGCTACGAGAGGACTCGGTTTCAGTTCAACGTGGTCGTCGGCGCCGTCGCCGCCATCTCGCTTGTGGTGGGCGGCATCGGCATCATGAACATCATGCTCGCAAATGTCACGGAGCGCATTCGCGAGGTCGGGATCAGACGATCCCTCGGTGCGAGTCGCGCCGACATCGTCTGGCAGTTTCTCGGCGAGGCTTTGATGCTCACCGGGATGGGAGGGCTTCTGGGCGTCGTTCTCGGGGCTATCGGTTCGGTCCTAGTGTCGAGCTACGCGGGCTGGCCCACCGCGCTCAGCTTCGGTGCGGTGCTCTTGGCGATGGCCTTGGCGGTCGGTACTGGCGTCGGTTTCGGGCTCTATCCTGCGGTTCAGGCGGCCCACCAAAACCCGGTGGAGGCCCTCCGCCACGAATAGCTACGCAAAACTCGCAAGGGCTTTGTCCTCGTCCTCGAAGATCTGGAAAATGGGAAGAAGCTTGGCCATCGTGAGGGAGTTGTGAACTCGCTTGGTGGGGTTCAGAATCTTGAGCGTTCCGCCGAATCGCTCAGCGGTCCGATGGCCGGACACGAGCTCGCCCATGCCCGCGCTGTCCATGAACGTAACTTCCGCGAAGTCTACGAGGATGTCCGTTCGACCCGCCGCGAGCAGGGTGTCGATGGCCTCGCGGAACTGCTCGTCGCCCTCGCCGCCCGTGAGCTGGCCGGACAACACGAGAATGCTGACTCCCTCCTTTTCCCGCAGGTCGAGCTTCATCGAAACGTCTCCTTTGCCTCAGCCGGTGATGGCGCGGATGGCCTGCCAGTCGACCCGGACCGCATAACCCGACTGCAGGTTGGCGAGAAACGAGTTCCAGATCCGCAGTCGCTGCTCGCTTAGGATCTGTTCCTCGAACTCGTCTTTCTGTTCGACATAGCTTTCTTCGCTGAAACCGGAGCGCTCGAGGACCCTCAGAACGACGTAGCCATTCGCCGCGGGAAGAGGCTCGGAGAGCTCACCAGGAGCAAGCTGGAATACCCTGGCCGAAACCGCACCCGACGGGCCGGCATCTGGTAGCTGGCTTCCCCGAAAGAAGCTCTCCATCGCCTCGAGCTCGATGTCGGCCGAACCCTCGGCGAGCTGGTTCCGAATCTCGGCAGCACCTCGCTCCGCGAGCTCCATGACTCGCTCGCCGCGCAAATCGGCCTCGACTTCCATCGTGATCTCGTCGAGCTCAGGAATACCCGCCGGGCGCTCCTCGATCACCTGGAGAAAGGCGTAGCCGTTGCCGAGCCGTATGGCGGGTGTGACAGAACCGACCGGCCCTTCGAAGGCCGCGTGAGCGGCCTCGGGGGAATTTCCGAGTTGAGGCATGCGATCCTGCGCTCCGAAGAACGGCGTCTCCTGGGGAACGAGGAGCGGGTACTCGGTGGACAGCGCATCCACGCTCCCGCTCGCCTGAAGTTTCGCAGCGGCGCTCGCAACCGCGTCTTCCATCAACTGACGCGCCTTGTCCTGGGTAATGGTGCTTCGGACTTCTTCCTTGACGGATTCGAGTGAGCGAGCGAGCAGCTCCTGGCGGCTCGTTACTTTGATGATGTGAAAGCCGTAGGTCGTCTGCACGAGATCGCTGATCTGGCCCGCGGACATGGAGAAAGCAGCCTGCTCGAATTCTGGAACCATCTGGCCACGCGGGAAGAGCCCGAGGTCGCCGCCGAGCTCGCCCGTGGTATCGTCGGAGAACTCACGCGCAAGCTCTGCGAAATCCTCGCCCGACTTGGCCCGTGCGAGCACTCCTTCCGCCTTCTGCCGAACCGCATCCTCGTCGGTGTCGGGAGACGTCTTGAACAGAATGTGACTCGCGCCAATCTGCTCGGGCGTTTCGTAGCGGAAGAGGTTCTGATTGTAATAGCGCTCGATCTCGCGATCCTTCACGGTGATGGCGCTCACGAAAATCTGGGGCGTGAGGGTGATAAATCGGACCTTCCGCTGAGTGGGTCGCGCGAAGTCCAGCTGGTTTGTCTCGAAGTAGCTCTGCAAGTCCTCTTCCGAGACCTCGATCTCCTCCTCGAAGTCGGATGAGGCGACGAAAACGTACTCGAGTTGCGCCTCCTCATTGCGCCGAAGATACTCTTCTCGCACGTCCGCCTCCGACAGTACGACGCCGTCGGTCACGAGGTTTTGGAGCTTCTGGCGCAAGATATCCTGCCTGAGCTGCGCTTCGAATGCCGCGGGAGTCATTGCGCTCGAGGACAGCAGGTTGAGATAGGCTTGCCGACCCATGAACTGACCGTTCGTTTGAAAGCTCGGATGGGTCATGATGACCTCGCTCACCTCTTCATCCGTGGCGGCGAGCCCCTGACGCTCGGCCTCGATCGACAGCATCTTGTTGCGAATCAGCTCCTGAACAACCAGGTTGTCGAAGCCGAGCTGTCGCATCAAGTCGGGAGAGAATTGCGCTCCGAGCTGCGCCCGGTATTGATTCTCCTGGGCACGGTAGGTTCGAAGAAACTCCGCCGAAGCGATGGGAGTGTCCTCGACCCATGCCACATTGCCCGTTGCGCCGCCGACGGAGTCTGACATGAAGTCGGGCACGTAGAAGGCGACGAAGGCAAAGATCACGAGTACGAGGAGGAAGGCACCGACCAGCCAACCGATGCTCTTTCGA
The DNA here is from genome assembly GCA_965247365.1 of Candidatus Marinacidobacterales bacterium. Classification (GTDB taxonomy): domain Bacteria; phylum Acidobacteriota; class Vicinamibacteria; order Marinacidobacterales; family SMYC01; genus CBDFHB01. The sequence goes on along the minus strand of CBDFHB010000002.1, from coordinate 2,980,487 downwards.
TCGCGGAAATACTTCAGCATCAGACAAACCTCAAACGGGCTATGGTATCCAAACGGTTGGAAGCAATCAAGCTCACCCCGTCCCGCCGATTGCAAGCCTCTGCCCCAATATGATAAACTCGTTTAAATTCAGTCGTGTAGACAAATGGATAGGCACAACCCGTACAGGACAAACACGGGTATCCACGTCGAATGGTTTACCGTTCGACGGAGTACCATCTACCTGCTGGTGGCCTGCCTGCTGGGCCTCGCCGCCGCCGGTACGTCCATGTATTTCCAGATCTTCGAGCCGCAGGAAGCGGTGGTTGCCTCCGACCTTCAGCCCGAGACGGACCGCAGCGCCCGTTTTTTGGATCTGGACGGGAGTGTCAAGGTCCGAAAGGCCGGCACTTACGAGTGGATCGATGCCAACAGAGGCATGGCGCTCGGTCGGAACGATACGATTCGAACCGTGGGTGGCTCCCAGGCCCGTGTCAGGCTTTTCGACGGCACGGAATACCTCGTGAAGTCCGACTCCATCCTCGTGATCGAAGAAGCTTACGAGGACCCGGATACCAAGGCCAAGCTGGTCGCCGTGAAACTGACCGCCGGTCAGGTGAACCTGAAGACGCCTCGGGGAGGCGTCACAGGCTCCCGCTCCGATCTCGCGACGCCGACCTCGGAGGCGACGTTCGAAGAGGATACCTCGGCGGACGTGAGCTTCGACAGCTCCAGTCGGGTATCCGGCTTCACCGTTTTCAATGGTGGTTCGGACGTCCGCTCCGGTGGACAGTCCATCAGCCTGTCTTCCGCTCAGGCCGTCGACGTGACCGCCGACAGCCGGTTCTCGAATATCATCGAGCTCCCCGACGTGCCCGTCATCGAGACACCCGCCAATCACTCCGTCGTCGCGGTGACTCCGAGCACTGAGTTCCGATGGCGCACGGTCGACGGAGCGCGCAAGTATCACGTCGAGCTCGACCGGTCACCCTACTTTCGAGATCTGCTTCTCGAGAGCACCGTTTCCAACGTGTCAATCCTTCACAAGGGGCTGACACCCGGAACCTACTACTGGCAGGTCACGGCCATCGATTCTAACAACCGGCGAGGAGCCCCGAGCGAGTTCGCCAAGTTCACGGTGTCATCTCGCGTCGATACCAGGAACGAGAATCCGCCCGAGCTGACCGTCTTCAAACCAACGGTCTCTCTGGACGGAATCGTGACCGTGAAGGGCTCGACCAACGTTGGGGTCGTCGTGACCGTCGATTACGGCATGGGCGACGACCGAATCAGCCTCAGAGGGGACGGATCCTTGACCTACTATTTTCAGGTTCGGGAGGCGGGTCGGCATCCCGTGGTCGTGAAAGCGCGCAAGCGAGACGGTGGGGGGGTCTCGGAAAAGACCGTTTACGCCGAGATTGGAACCGACTAGTGGACTGTAACAGCTGAACGTTTAGTGGTTTTGATTCGTCGTGACGGATCGTTGTAGGTCCACTTCACGGGCTTGGGAGCCTCGTTGTACTTGCGTATGTAGCGCATGATCTTGCGAGTCAAGTCCTGGGTTGAGGTGAACACGCCTCGATGTATCAGGTCCCGCTCGATCTTGGAGAACCAGAGTTCGACCTTGTTCAGCCAGGAGGAATAAGTGGGCGTGAAGTGCAAATGGACCTTCGGATTGGCTTCGAGGAACTCAGCGACCTTGGCGGTTTTATGAGCGGACAGATTGTCGAGGATGACGTGGATTTCGCGCTTTCGCTTGTGGCTCGTAACCAGCTGCTCCAAAAAGGCGACAAACTCCTGGCTGGTATGGCGGCGGACAGTCTTGCCGAGGACCTCGCCCGTCTTCGTGTCGAAGGCGGCGTAGAGAGAAAGCGTTCCATGCCGGACGTACTCGAAACCGTGTCGCTCGGCCCGTCCGGGAGACAATGGCAAGATCGGGTCCCGCCGATCCAGGGCTTGGATCGCCGTTTTCTCATCAATACAAAACACCGCAGCGTGCTGAGGCGGATTCATATAGAGACCGATGATCTCCGCTGCCTTCTTCTCAAAATCCGGGTCGTCGGACGCTTTGTAATGCTCAATTCGGTGTGGTTGGAGACCATGCTTTTTCCAAGTGCGAGCCACCATCATGTGATGGACTCCCAGCTTCTTCGCCAGCCGCCGTGTGCTCCAGTGAGTAGAGCCGTCCGTGGGCTTCTTCTGCGTCCAGGACAGAATCCGTGCTTCCATCCGAGGCGTGAGTACTTGAACCGGACGTCCCTCGTGACGCGCGTACAGACCTGCCAGACGCTCCTCCAAGAATCGACGTTTCCACTTGCTGACAAAAGGCGCCGTGCAATCCACCGTCCGCTGAACCTCCGAGTAGCTCGCACCCTCGGCCAACAACAGCAACACCCGAGAAACACGCGCATCGTCAGCGCGGCCGCTTCGGCTCGACGCTCGTTTGCTGAGTTCCAGACGTTCCGCCCGAGTCAATACAACGCTGCTTCTCTCCTGCATGGGAGAGATAGTATCACTAAACGCTTATCTGTTACAGTCCACTAGTGGACTGTAACACCCGAATTGATAGTGATGCGGCGGTTGGGGTTCGAATGCTTCCACTTCACGGGCTTGGTATCGAGGTTGTAGCGACGAACGTAGCGCATGAGCTTGCGAGCAAGATCTTTGACGCTGGTGAAGATTCCGCGACTGATCACATCGCGCTCGATTTTGGCAAACCAAAGCTCGACCTGGTTCAGCCAGGATGAGTAGGTCGGTGTGAAGTGCAAGTGGACGTTGGGATGTTCCGCCAAGAATTCTTCGACCTTCTTAGTCTTGTGCGCCGAGAGGTTGTCGAGGATGACGTGGATCTCCTTACGCTTGGATTGGTGTGCAACGAGTTCAGAGAGAAACGCGACGAATTCCGCTGAAGTATGGCGCGAGGTGGTCTTGCCGAGTACGGTTCCGCTCCTCGTATTGAAGGCGGCATAAAGAGAGAGCGTGCCGTGGCGGTAGTACTCGAAACCGTGCCGCTCTGCTCGTCCCTGTGACAACGGCAGCATTGGAACTAGGCGATCGAGCGCTTGGATCGCGGTCTTCTCATCAACGCAAAAAACGGCAGCATGCTGGGGCGGATTCAAATACAGTCCGATGATATCGGCGGCCTTGCGCTCGAAGTCCGGATCGTTAGAGGCCATGTAGCGCTCGAGCCGATGGGGCTTGAGCCGATGCTTTGCCCAAACCCGGGCCACCATCATGTGAGAGAGCCCGAGATGCTTGCCGAGTTTGCGTGTGCTCCAATGCGTGCTGCCATCCGAGGGCGGTCGGCGCGTCGCCGCCAGAATCCGGGCCTCCAGCTTCGCCGTGAGCTTCGTTGCTGGCTGCCCGCAATGTCGACTGTACAGGCCGGCGAGTCGCTCGGCCGCAAAGCGTTTCGTCCAGCGATTGATGTAGCTATCGGGGCAATCCAGCTGCAAGCGAATCTCGACCCAGGTTGCTCCATCGGCCGCCAGCAAAACGCACCGAGCTCGACGCCCTTCATCGGCCCGTCCCTTACGACTCGCCACGCGACGCTCCAGTTCCCTTCTCTCGACCTTGCTCAATGTCAACGCCATCGCACCCTCCCGGGAAGATGCGATGATTATACTATCGGTTCAGTTGTTACAGTCCACTAGTGTCGTTCGAATCGAAGAAGCAACGGAGATTGGGGCGGCACAGGTAGTGAGAGAGCTCCCGGCTTCCGGGCAACGTCACACGCGCACGCAGAGAAAAGTTGCCAAGAAAAAAGGAGCCAAACGTTCCCGCCGGCTCCGTCTCGCGCTGTTCAACCAATCCTCGAAGCTGACCCGAGCATTCGCCTCGTTGAGCGCAGCGGATAATGTCGAGCTCACGCGCTTCGACTCTGAGCACGTCTCAAAATCGGACTGGGCGGGCGACGGCTCCTACGACGCCATCATCGTCGAGCAATCCAAAGCCAGCGACAACGGTCTAGTCCGCCGATTGCGCAAGAGCTATCCGGACGTCCCCCTCATCGCGTTTGGAGGTGGGGAGGCCGATCCGCGCTCCGTCTACGCCCTACACTTGAACGACGTTCCCAGGAAGGGAGTGCTGTGCTCTCTTGTCAAGGACGCCCGGCGACATCTCGAAGCCAGCCGCAAGGCAACCAAGCTCTCGCGCCGCTTGAGAGAGACCTCGCGTCAACTGCAGGTGCTCGAGGATATCGTCTCGACGGCCAACTCCCTTCTCGAGCCTCGTCGCGTGCTCAACGTGATCATGTCTCAGATTCAAGAGCTCATTCCATCGGAAGCCTGGTCGATTCTGCTCGTCGACGAGGAGAGCGGCGAGCTCACCTTCGAAATGGCTCTCGGCGAGAAGAGCGCCGACCTCGGCGAGACTCGCATCAAGATCGGCGAGGGCATCGCGGGCTGGGTGGCGGAGGCAGGCGAGCCGCTCGTCGTGAACGACGTCCGAAGTGACCGCCGATTCCAGGGCCGCTTCGACGACCTGACCCACTTTCAAACCCGATCCATATTGTGTGCCCCCTTGATCTCGCGAGGCCGGACCATCGGCGTCGTGGAGATCATGAATCGCACTTCCGGGAGTCGGTTCACGAAGAAGGACATGAGCCTACTCATGACGCTCGTGGAACCGGCCGCTATTGCCCTCGAGAACGCGATCCTGTTTCAAAAGACGGAGCGGCTCGCGGTGACCGACGATCTGACCAAGCTCTACAACTCGAGATATCTGAATCGCTTCCTCGAAGAGGCTATCGCGCGCGCCAAGAAGATGGGAAATGGGCTCGCCGTGCTGTTTCTCGATTTGGACGGCTTCAAATCGATCAACGATAGATACGGGCACTTGAGCGGCAGCCGAACGCTCTACGAGGTCGGCGTCATCATCAAGGAGGCCGTAAGGGAGGAAGACGTCGTCAGTCGGTACGGTGGAGACGAGTTCGTCGTCGTCTTGCCCGACACCGACTCGGAGGGAGCGCTCGCCGTCGCCGAACGGATCCGCGCGTCGCTGAAGTCCCACGTGTTTCTCGCGGACTATGGGCTGGAAGGACGACTCTCGGCGAGTTTCGGCGTCAGTCTCTACCCGGACCAAGGCCAAAGCCCACAAGATCTTATGCAAAAAGCCGACCAGGCAATGTATAGTGTCAAGGAACAAGGCAAAGATGCGATCTGCCTAGCAAGCTGATTGCAACCAGTCGGATAACATTGATTTCCAACTTCACTGATTCGAGTTCAAACCGAATGAACTTCCGTTCTGTCTTCAGCGTTTTTTCCAACGAGCTAGCCATCGATCTCGGCACGGCGAATACCCTCGTCTTCGCGAAGGGCAAGGGAATCGTCGTTTCGGAACCCTCCATCGTGGTCATCAATGACGTAACGACCAAAGTGGAAGCGGTCGGCAAGGAAGCCAAGGAAATGCTTGGTCGCACTCCCGGCAAGATCACGGCAATCCGCCCTATGAAAGACGGTGTCATCGCGGACTTCGAAGTCACCGAGAAGATGCTGGCCCACTTCATCCAGAAGGCGCACAACCGCAAGGTATGGGTGGCGCCGCGAATCGTGATCGGCATCCCTTCGGAGATCACGCAAGTGGAGAAACGCGCGGTCAAGGACAGCGCGCTGAGGGCCAAGGCGAGCGAAGTCTTCCTCGTGGATCAAGCGATGGCTGCGGCCATCGGCGCAGGTCTTCCGGTGACCGAGCCGTCGGGCAACATGGTCGTCGACATCGGCGGAGGAACCACGGATATAGCCGTCATCTCCATGGCCGGTATCGTCTATAGCAGTTCGGTGCGCGTCGCCGGAAACGAGATGGACGAAGCCATCATCAAGTACCTCCGCAAAAAGTACAACCTTTTGATCGGGGAGCGAACCGCGGAACAGGTCAAGATGGAGATCGGATCAGCCTATCCGCTCGACAAGCCCATGACCATGGAAATCAAAGGCCGGAATCTCATCGAGGGCATCCCGAAAACTCTCATCGTCACGGACGAAGAAATTCGCGAGGCTCTCGAGGAGACGGTGGCCATTCTATTGAACGCCGTCCGGGTCGCTCTCGAGCGGACGCCGCCCGAGTTGTCGGCGGACATCGTCGATCGCGGCATCGTGCTCACTGGTGGCGGCGCGCTTTTGAAGAACCTCGACAAGAGACTCCGAGAAGAGACCGGCCTCCCCGTATCCATGGGCGAAGACCCGTTGTCGTCCGTCGTACTCGGCGCGGGGCGGATGTTGGAGGACCTGAAGCTCCTACGGAAGGTCTGTCTCGACTGAGTTTTTTCGCCAGCAACCAGACTTCCAAAATGGCTTCCACGGTGAGCACGTCCCTCGGAACCCGACGCGGACACGTCGTCTTCGTCCTCGTGCTCGTGGCGCAGGTGCTTCTCCTGTCCTCGCAGGTTACGAACAAGCGCGGAGAGTCGGCTCTGAGATCATTTTTCGTCGTGCTCTTCTCGCCGCTGCAGCGGGGCGCCGAGGCTGCCATTGGCGGTACTCGCTCCACATGGTACCGATACGTCGATCTCCGGGGCGTACGCGGGGAGAACGAACGGCTAAGGGAAGATGTCGCACGCCTCGAGCAGGCTCTGTGGCTCGAGCGTGACGTCGTCGCGAGCTATCGCCGTTTGAGTGGAGTCCTCCAACTTGCAGAGAGACTGCCCTACGAGCCGATCGTCGCCGAGGTCATCGGGCTCGATGCCAGCACCTGGTTTCGGACGATCACGGTCAACCGCGGCGCGGGGCAGGGCGTTGAACTGAACGCACCGGTCGTGGCGGCGGGAGGTCTCGTCGGGCGTGTGATCTCGCTCGGCGCCGAGGTGGCCCAGATTCAGCTTTTGACGGATCGCGACTGCTCGGTGGGAGCGCTTCTTTCGCGTACGCGCATCCGCGGAATCGTCGCGGGAAGCGGGGAGCAATTGAGCCCCACGGGCCTCACCTTGAACTACGTTAGCAATCTCGAGGATGTCGTTGAAGGGGAGGTCATCCTCACCTCGGGCATGGACGGCATCTATCACAAGGGCATCGCAATAGGGCGGGTGGCCTCGGTGCGAAACGGACCGAGGCTCTTCAAGCTCATCACCGTCGAGCCCGCCGCGAGCCTCGAGCGACTCGAAGAGGTATTCGTTCTTCCCGCGGTTGGTGAAATCGAGATCATCGATCGCGTCGACGCCCAAGAAAGCTCGTGAGGTTTGTCGGCGTCTTCATCTGCATTCTGGTCGCGTTCATCGTCCAGACGGTCCTGGGCCGCTACTTCACGTTTCTAATCTCTTATCTCGATCTCTTCACGGTTCTTGCCGTCGGATTCGGATTGATGCGAGGGCGGATGGTGGGCATGATGACGGGACTCGGGGGAGGATTGCTTCAGGACGCCTTTTCGGGCGGATTGCTGGGCTTCAACGGCATCGCAAAGACGTCCGTTGGCTATCTTGCCGGCGTCGCGGGGCACAACCTCATCATCCGCGGCTGGTCAACCCGCCTACTGTTCTTCGCCGTGGCGACGCTGGCTGACAGCGCGATTCTGGCGGGAGTCGGTCACATCGCCGAGCTTCCGCGGGTGATCGGGGAGGGTGCGGCCCCCTTGTACCTTTGTCTCGGAAACGCTTTCGCTGGTATTCTGTTGGTCAAGTTGCTCGAGCGAGGCGAGCACCGCGAGATGGGCTGAAAATGCCGAACCAAGTCCGAATTCGTCGATATCCGTGAACGTTTACGAGGATCTCAGACCGCTCCGATCGCGTCTCGGATGGTGGCGCGGATTCGTAATTCTGCTCTTCGCGGGTCTGATCTTGCGCTACTGGCAGCTTCAGATCGTGCGCTCGACCGCCTACGACGAGTTGGCGCGGGCCAACCACGTGCGCCCGGTGCCCGAAACCGCACCGAGAGGTCTCATTCTCGATCGGGAAGGCCGGATCGTGGCGGAGAACCGGCCGTCCTTCAACCTCACACTCGAAGGCGAACACCTGGGGACGCTCCTTTCGATCGGAGACCTGGCCGACCTATCGGAAGAGGAAGTGGACGTCGACGACTACCTCGAGCAAGCGCGGCTGGGCCCGGCGCTGATCAAGGAGGAGTTGCTTCTGGAAGAGGTCGCGCGCATCGAATCGCGGCAGCTCGAGCTTCCTGGGGCGCACATTCAGTTCGTGCCGAGGCGTTTCTACCCCAACGGGGCGGGCGCCTCCCACGTCGTCGGGTACGTCGGCCGCATCACCGAGGAGCAGCTCGACGAGCAGGCCTTCGAGGGCGCGGAGCGCAACGATTACGTGGGACAGGCGGGGATCGAGCGGGTCTACAACCAGTTCATCATGGGCCGGAACGGTGTGCGGCGTTTCGTGGTCAATAGTCACGGGCGGCGCGAGCGAATCCTGGAGCAGGTCCCGCCGATCTGGGGCGAGTCGCTGCAGCTCTCGATCGACATGGACCTGCAGCAGGCGGCGGGAGAGGCTTTCGGCGACGCTGCCGGCACGGTCGTCGCTCTCGATCCACGCAACGGTCAGGTCCTCGTCCTCGGTAGCTTTCCAGCCTACGATCCGAACAGCTTTTCGGGCCGCTTCGACCGTGAGCAATGGATGTCGCTCGTGAATGACGAGAAACATCCTCTGTCCAATCGCGCGATCCAGGGCCGCTATGCTCCCGGTTCGACTTTCAAGATCGTCGTCGCCGCCGCGGCGCTCGAGCAGGAGCTCATCACTCGGGATACGGAGATGCACTGTTCGGGCGCGGTGCGCCTGTACGGCAACGTATTTCACTGCGCCCGGGCATCGGGTCACGGGTCCGTGAATCTGATTCAGGCCCTCGCCCAATCGTGCAACAGCTACTTCTTTCAGCTAGGGGCCAAGCTCCAAATCGAGTCGCTCGCCCGCTACGGCAAGATGTTCGGACTCGGTGCTCCGACCGGTATCGACCTGCCCCACGAGGTTTCAGGCCTCGTTCCCGATCCGGCCTGGAAAAAGAGGGCCCGCAACGCACCTTGGTACGCGGGTGAGACCGTATCGGTTGCCGTGGGGCAAGGACCCGTTCTCGTGACGGCCGTGCAGATGGCGCAGCTCGCGGCGACGGTGGGAAGCTCGGGCGACATCCACCGTCCCAAGCTCTTCCTTCGCCGACTTCCATCGGGCCGCGTGCCGGAGTCCTTTCCCGCCGGCGCGATTGCGCCGCCCACGCGTCAAGTCGGCCTTCGCGCCGAGACGTGGCGAGCGCTCCAAGAAGGTATGTTCCAGGCCGTCAATGGGGTGGGCACTGCCGGAAGAGCTCGGATGAAAGGCTTTGCAGTTGCCGGCAAGACAGGAACCGCAGAAGTGGCTTCCCGGACTCGCATCGCCGGGTCCACGGATGCCGAGCGGCCCGAGCACCTTCGGAATCACGCCTGGTTCATCGGATACGGGCCGCGCGTGAACCCAGAGATCGCCATCGCGGTGCTCGTCGAGCATGGCGGCGGGGGCGGAGCGGTTGCGGCGCCTATCGCACGGAAGATTTTTCAGGCTTACTTCGACGGACGACAAGAGAAGAAAGAGGATCGTGGTCGAAAGACGACAATGGCGCTCCCTTGACTGGCTCGTCATCAGCGGGCTCGTGGTCGCCTCGGGCTTCGGCCTGCTCGTAATCTATAGCGCGACCCAGGCGGGACCGACGCCGGAGGTTTATAAGGCGCAAATTGTGCGTTTGATCATGGGAATGGCATTTCTGGCTCTCGTGACGCTGTTCGATTATCACAGCATCGTCGACCGGGCCGAGGTCATCTACATTCTTGTCATCGGGCTCTTGATCTATCTCGTCATCTTCGGCGAGCTTCGGGCCGGTACCAATCGCTGGCTCGAGCTCGGATTCGGTACCCTCCAGCCTGGCGAACTGGCCAAGATCGGAGTGGTCGTCTTCTTGGCGAAGTACTTCGCCGCGGTGCGCCAGGATCACCTCGGAACATCCGAGGTACTGATCACTAGCTTGTTCGCAGGAATCCCGATCGTTCTCATCGCGCTCCAGCCGGACTTGGGTACGGCAGCGACGATCGGCGTCGTCTATTGCGCGATGGCGCTTCTGGCCGGAGTAAGGCGCCGACTCCTCGTGCTCGCTGCCGTGGTGGTCGTGCTGGCCCTGCCTTTCGCCTGGAGTTTCGTCCTCAAGGACTATCAGAAGGAAAGGGTCTACGCCTTCCTCGATCCCGGTCGCGACCCGCGAGGCGCGGGCTATCAGAGCATTCAATCGACGATCGCCGTCGGGTCCGGGGGGTTCGTGGGCAAGGGTTGGCTCGAGGGCAGCCAGAGCCAACTCCAGTTTCTGCCGGCGCCCCACACAGATTTCGTCTTTGCAGTCGTGGGCGAAGAGTTCGGCTTCGTAGGCGTTGCGACCGTCATCCTTCTCTACTTGATGCTGACACTGCGCTGCATAGAGACCGCCAGGCGCGCCCGCGACCGGCTGGGGGCTTACCTCGTGTTCGGGGTCTTGGCGATGTTCGTTTTTCAGACCGTCTACAATCTAGCCATGGTGGCTGGACTCGTGCCGATCAAAGGGTTCCCCCTGCCACTCATGAGCTATGGCGGTTCCTCGATGCTGGCAACGATGCTCGGTTTCGGCCTGATTCTGAACGTGCGGATGCGCCGGTTCGTCAACTGAGCAAAGGACTTGCAGCCTGTGTTAGAGTTGTTGCGAGAATTTCGGGCCGATGACTCGGCCCCTTTCGAGGAATGTTCGGAAATTAAGTAGGAGGCTGAGCCCGCATGGTGGGCCGGCTGGAGGAAAATCAGCGAGGGGCTTCTCAGGCTTTGAGCCAGACGGGTTCGGCCCGCGTGGCGCGCTGGGCTGAGCGAGTCGCTTTTGCAGGACTTCACTATCGTTTGGGCAACCATAAGAACTAGGAGATCATCGAAGACCCCCTTTCAGAAGTCCGCGACCCTCGAGATAACTCCATCCGGACCCCTGGGCCCGTTTTCCGAAGCGAGGCTTATGTCCAAGGAAATGATAATTGGCCATAGCGCGCTTCAGACGCGCCTGGCGATCATCGAGGACGGCGTGGTGTCGGAAGTCGCTTTCGAGCGAGAACGAAGCCGCGGCGTCGTCGGAAACATCTACAAGGGAAGAGTGAACCGGGTGCTGCCCGGCATGCAGTCCGCTTTCGTTGACATCGGACTGGAACGGGATGGCTTTCTCTACGTGTCCGATGTCATCGAGGACGAGGACTACCTTACAGAGGAAGAGGCGAAGATCGTCGAAACGGAACGGGAGATCCGTGCCGCCCGAAGCTCGAGCCAGTCCATCGACCAGCTATTGAAGCAGGGGCAGGAAGTTCTCGTTCAAGTGGCCAAAGAGCCACTTGGGACCAAGGGCGCCCGCATTACCGCCTATGTGAGCTTGCCGGGGAGGCTCCTGGTCTATATGCCCACCGTGGAGCACATCGGTGTCTCGCGCAAGATCGAATCTGCCGAGGAACGCGGGCGTCTCAGGCGCCTCATCCAGAGCTCCAAGCAGAAAGGCGGCGGCTACATCGTACGAACCGCGGCCGATGGCAAGGAAGACGAGGCCATTTCCGCCGATCTGCGCTATCTGGAGAACAAGTGGGAGGAGATCCGGCAGCGCGCCGAGATGACCAAGGCGCCCGCTTTGATCCATCGGGACCTCGGATTGGTGTTCAAATACATCCGGGACGTCCTCTCGCCGGAGTATTCGGCGATCCGCATCAACTCTGAAGACCTCTTCGATCAGGTGCTGAACTATGTGAGGCAGATTCAGCCTCAGATGTTGCATCGTGTGAAGTACTACTCCAGGAACTATCCGATTTTGGACGAGTACGGCGTCCAGTCGGAGATCGACAAGGCGCTTCGCAGCAAAGTCTGGCTCAAGTCGGGCGGGTATATCGTCATCAACCAGACGGAAGCCTTGGTAGCCATCGACGTGAATACGGGACGCTACACGGGCGAGAAGCGCCTCGAAGATACGATTACGCGCATCAATCTGGAGGCCGTTCAGGAGATCGTGCACCAGATTCGCCTGCGCGATCTCGGCGGTATCCTCGTCATCGACTTCATCGACATGGAAGAACGTCGCAACCAGATCAAGGTCTTTTCCGTACTCGAGCAGGCGCTCAAGCAAGACCGTTCTCCCACGAAGAGTGTCCAAATCAACGAGTTCGGGCTCGTCGTTCTGACCCGCAAGCGGGTAAAACGCTCGCTCGAGCGCGTGCTATGTCGACCCTGTCCGCTGTGTCAGGGGAGCTCTTGGGTCAAGTCGCCGACTACCGTCGCCTACGAGATCGTCGATCAGGTTCGCAAGACCATGCAGGACTACCCGAAGGGGATCATGCTCCGAGTACACCCGGAAGTCGCACGGGCGCTGAAGGGCAAGGAAGCCCCCGTCATCGAGGAGCTCAAGTCGATTTTGAAGCACGACGTCGACGTACGCTCCGACCACAACATGTATCAGGAGCAGTACGAGCTCGTCGCGCGAAAGTAGTCGATCCGGACTACATCGGTTCTGCGGGCGGCTCGTCTCGCCTTTCTGGATGGTAGATTGTTCTCGGATCGAAAGTGGGATCCGCCTGGAAGGCCTGGCTGAATGCCTCGACCGACTGCGCGTACTCGCGTAGCATCAAATGGCTGTAGCCCACGAGATAGAGCGCGTCGGCACGAGTCGGATCCATGTTCACGAGGCTCGCCAAGGCTTCGATGGTTCCTCGATAGTTGCCGTTGCGATACAGCCGCTTCGCCTGTTCCACTTCGGCGTTCTCTTGCGCGATGGCAACTGCAGCGACGAGCACGGCGGCGCATAGGGTGGCGGCGAGGATTCGCTTCATTCTGATTCTCCTCTTTTGGATGGATGCGCGGCGCAGACGTTAGTCTAGCACCCTTGAAAGGTGCCCGCATCCTCGCCGTTCGGGCCGGAGCACTGGGCGATACCATCGTCGCCTTGCCTGCACTTGCTGCGTTGCGGCGCGAGGCTGGTCCGGACGGCCACCTCGCACTTCTCGGCACCGAGCCCTACGTCCAGCTAGCGAGAAGCGACCGCCACGCATCCAGAGTCTACTCTCTCGACGGAGGACCCTTCCGAGAGGATCTGCCGCGAGGCGTTTCCTCCTTCGACATCGTCGTCGCCTGGACCAGACACGCCCAGTTGAGGGAGGCCATCCTTGCCGCCGGCATCGCGAGCCTCGAGGCGCCGCCGCTCCCCCCGGAGGGAGTTCACGCGAGCGACCACCTGCTAGGAACCCTGTCCCCGTTCGGAATCGACGGCCCGGCGCCTCCCCCGGTTGTCGGGTTTTCGGCCGAGACCACTGCGCGGGGGGACGAGTGGATCGCGAGCCAGGGCCACGGAGCGCGCCGTTTCGTCGCCCTTCACCCCGGCAGCGGCAGTCCCAAGAAGAACTGGCCTGAGCCACGGTTCCGAGAGCTCGCGGAATTGGTGCTGGCGGCCGGTTTGGGGCTTGTCTGGGTCGCGGGGGAGGCCGACCGGGAGAGCGTCTCGCGGCTCGAAGCGACGGTGCCGTCACCCGTCGCGCGGCAACTGGACCTGCGGGTGCTCGGCGCGGTTCTCTCTCGCGCCTACGGCTATGTAGGCAATGACTCTGGCATCAGCCACCTCGCGGCCGCGTCGGGTGCCCCCAGCGTGGTCCTGTTCGGCCCCTCGGATCCGCTTCAGTGGGCGCCACGCGGACGCACGGTGGGTGTGGTAGATTGGCGAAGTTCGGCATCTACCGTGTGGGGAATTGCCCGCGCGGTCTTCGGGTCGTCTTAGTGCCAATTTCATAGCGAGTTACACATCCCGAGGGGTGAAGCCCTCAATGGAACGTAGGGTTTTTACTACGTAAAATGTGACACTTGGCTTTAGCTTTTCAATGCTGTCCGGCCGCACCTGTCTTACACCCCAATCCCTAGCGGTTTGTAAGTAAGCCACCCGCTATCGTGTATGGGCTTGGAACCGCTATTGGGCATACATCTTGCTTTAACTGAGCGACACAACCCCAGAAACAGTAACTCTGAATGGGGCCTGAGATGCCGAGGCCCCAAAAAAAGGAGTCAGCGAAAATGGCGATGGTATTGCTCGACACGCAGGAATTCGGAATCGGCATTTACCGTGGTTCGGAGCGCGTAGGGAAAATCCGCTTCCACATCGGCATTCGTGCCGCTGAAGGCGGAGGTCTCGTACTCCGCTGCCGACTCGGAACTCCGGAAGTCTCTCCGGACCGTTCTGGGAAGGAGGCGCAGCTGGCGGTGGCAGGATTTGACGCGTAGGCTCATCGACAACCTCTCGCTTTCCACGGGGGGTCGCTTCGTGCTGCGGTTCGGAACTACGCCCTCGGAAGAGGGACGTGGAGACGGTGAGCACGGTCTGCGCCGAGCAATCAACCGCGCTGTCAACGAATAGTTCCCCCACAAGAAAAAGCACAAGTCCTACCAACTCGAAGCCCTCGGTGCCGGCCCCCGCCCGCCGCATCGAGGGCTTCAGAAGTTTTGGCAGGGGACAGGCTTTGAGTCGACACAAAGGCCCCAGCCCAGAAGACGCCACCGCCTAACTTATCTGAGGCGTTCCTCTTGGCGAAGCCAGTCCCCTGATGCTATCTGCCAAGGGCCAGCCGGTCTGCGAGCGGCGCTGGCAGGCCGGCTGCCCGTATCTTGTCCTGCGTTCTCTCGTATGGGTAGGAGACCCGGCAGATGGTCATCGTCATGCGTCTGGTGTCGAGAATTCCGAAACTGGCGCGGTTGTCGCCGTCGCGCGGCTGGCCGATCGAACCGGGGTTGATCAGATAGCGGGTGCTCGGGCGCAACTTGACGCGAAAGGTATCGCGGCTCGTGAAGGGAATGTGGGTCGTGAGCGCGTCTTCGTCGAGCCCGAACAGAACGGGGAAGTGGCTGTGGCCGAAGAAGCAGAGCCAGGTATCGAAGTGTTGGAACATGTTCAGAGCTTCGATCTCTCCGAAAATATAGGCGTCCTCGTCGAGCGGTGTCCCGTGAGACAGGGACAGGGTTTCGTTGACCTGAACCGGTCCCTTGGGCAGCGATGCGAGCCATTTGCGATGTCTCGGTAAGAGCTTCTCCTCGGTCCAGCGGGCGGACTGGAGAGCGATTTTGTTGAACATCTCCCCGGCTTCGACGCCGCTACAGACCTTGTCGTGGTTGCCTCTGATGATGATCGCGTTCCTCAGCTGGCGTACCTTCTCGACCGTTCGATTCGGGTCGGCACCATAGCCGACGAGGTCTCCGAGAATGACGATACGATCGAAACGCTTGCGCTGCACGCGTCTGAGCACGGCCGTCAGGGCTTCGTAGTTGGAGTGAATGTCGCTGAGAACGAGGTATTTCATGTCACGTCACGGTAAGTAGTGATGACTTGGTACAGGCGCTCGGCCGCTTCTTCCGTCGAGTCGTTTCGAAGCTCGAGGCGGTGGGCTGCGAGACGGTACGAGGCGCGACGCTTTTCGAGGAGGTCTCGAACTTCGGTTTCGCTGCTCCACAAAGGGCGGTGCTCGCCGCCGACTCTCTCCAAAAGCCTCTCTGCAGGAACGTCGAGCCAGATGGTGATTCCAGACGCCATCATCAAGTTTCGATTGCTCTCGATGGCGAAGGTGCCGCCGCCGGTGGCGATGATGCCGGTCGCTCCCGCGTCGATAAGATCCCGCAAAACGTCGCTCTCGAGCTCTCGGAACGCAACCTCGCCCTGCCGCGAGAAGAGCTCGGGAATGCTCGAACCCGTCTTCTCCTCGATGAGCGTGTCCAGATCGAAGCAACGAAGCGAGAGGCGCTCCGAGACCAGACGCGCGAGCGTGGTCTTTCCGGCGCCCATGAAGCCAACGACGAAGAATCGCCTCGTGTCGATTGCGGTCATCATCATCAGTGAACCAAGCGATCGAGCGTTTCGAAGAAGCTCGGAAAGGAAATTTTTACCGGATCGAACTCGTCGATTTTACATTCTCCACCGACGCCGAGGGAAGCGATGGCCCAGGCCATCACCATGCGGTGGTCACCGTACCCCCTCAGCTCGGCCGGATGAAGAGGCGCTCCACCGTGCACGACGAATCCGTCGTCCAGCGGTTCGACCTGGGCGCCGATTGCCGAGAGCCCCTCGAGAATGGCGGCGAGACGGTCGCTCTCTTTGACGCGGAGCTCCGAAGCACCTTCGATCCGCGTCGCCCCCTCTGCGAAGGCGGCCACGACCGAGAGGATAGGCAGCTCGTCGATGAGGGAGGGAACGATGTTTGGCTCCACATCGACCCCGTGGAGGCTCGTTCCGCGGACCCTGACGGTGCCCACGGGCTCTCTCGACAGGAGGTTCGAGCTCGCCTCTATTTCGATATCTGCTCCCATACGCTTAAGCACGTCCAAGAGCGCCGCGCGCGTGGGGTTCAAGCCGACATTCGTTACGGCGAGCTCGGATCCGGGAAGAAACGCCGCGGCTCCGATGAAGAAGGCCGCTGAGGAGAAGTCACCAGGAATTTGGAATCGCTGGCCCTTCAGAGTGGTGCCTCCAGAGACACTGACAACACCATTTTCGACGAGCGGCGGTGCGCCGAAGTCGGCGAGCGCGAGCTCCGTGTGACTACGGGACGGAATCATCTCCGTGACTCGAGTCGTCCCGGAAGCGCGAAGACCCGCCAGAAGAATCGCCGTTTTCACCTGGGCGCTCGGAACCGGGAGCTCGTAATTGACGCCCTGCAGCTCGCGGCCGCCTCTCACGAGCAGAGGGAGAAGGCCAGAAGACGACTCGAACGAGGCCCCCATCAAGGAGAGGGGTTTCATGACCCGGTCGAAAGGGCGGCGAGAGAGGCTCTCGTCACCGATGATCCGGGTATCGAAAGGCAAGCCCGCCAGCACACCACAGCCGATTCGGGCAGTCGTCCCGGAGTTGCCGGCGTCGAGGTCTTTTCCGGGTGGCCGAAGGCCTTCGAACCCGCGCCCTTCGATCTCCACTGTGTCACCCTCCGCTCGAGTCAGAACGCCGAGCGCCTGAACGAGCTCCAACGTACGCCTGCAGTCCCGCCCAGGCGGGAATCTCTCTAGCCTCGAGGGCCCCTCGGCGATCGCGGCCATGAGCGCGAGGCGGTGGCCCACCGACTTGTCTCCTGGAGGCTCGAAACTACCCCGCAACTGCACTTTGGGGTGGGGATTCATTCATAGAATGGTAGCATGCGGCTCGGCGCCGGGCGAGCCAAGGGCTTGTCACGGGCGAGAGATTCTTGTAGCCTTGGAGCTGGAATGGGGACCGACCAAACGAGCGGCAACCGCGTCCAGATCGACATCCAGAGCAGCTTCGAAATGGTCGACCTCGTGCAGGTGGTCTTCGAATCGCTCTCTAGCCAGGTCGGGTTTGATCCCGACTCCTCGCACTGGATGAGCGTCGCCATTCGGGAGTCCGTCACCAACGCGGTGCGCCACGGGAACAAGCTCGACGTCTCCAAACGCGTCATTATTCGTTTCGAGTACGGGACGACGGAGTTCGCGGTGACGGTCGAGGACGAGGGCGAGGGCTTCGACCCGGTAGAGATCCCCGACCCGCTTGCCAAAGAGAACCTTCTCCGCACCAGCGGCCGCGGTATCTTCTTCATGAAGAACTTCATGGACGAGGTGGACTATCACTTCGAGCCCAATCGAGGAACTCGAGTTCGTATGGTGAAGAAGCTCCCATCGAACGGCGACCGCATTTGAAACCTCTCTCCGTCGCTATCGAGGCTGCCCTCGCCGGTGGCGCCATTTTGAGGTCCTATTTCGGCGGCGACTTTCGTATCTCCTACAAGGGCGAGATGAACCTCGTGACTCAGGCGGACACGGAGTCAGAGCAAGAAGTCATTTCCATTCTGCAACGGCGTTTGCCCGATGTCTCCATCCTGGCCGAGGAGTCGGGCGCGCAGGATGCAGACGTCGGACGACGCTTCATCATCGATCCGCTCGACGGCACTACCAACTTCGCACACGCCTACGCCATGTTCGCCGTCTCCATCGGCTACGAAGAAAACGGTCGCGTGGTCGCGGGCGTGGTCTACGATCCCATCCGCGAGGAGCTGTTCACCGCGGAGCGTGGCCAGGGCGCTTTTCTGAACGGCCGTAGGATCGCTGTCTCTCGCACGGAAACACTCGATAAGGCACTTCTTGTCACAGGTTTTCCCTACGACCTCAAGGACGATCTCGAGGGCGCCCTCCGCTCTTTCAAGAAATTCATGGGCTCGTCGCGAGCCATTCGCCGGGATGGCGCCGCAGCGCTCGACCTTTGCTACCTGGCGGCGGGCCGCTTCGACGGATTTTGGGAAGAGAAGCTAGGGCCGTGGGACACGGCCGCGGGGGCCCTCTTCGTCCAAGAGGCGGGCGGCAGAGTCACGGACTTCGCGGGTGGCAACTTCCATTACTCCCAGAAGCAGATCGTCGCTTCCAATCAAAGCCTTCACGACGAGATGCTGCGCATCCTCACGTGACGCCCTGTCCCCCTGAGGGGACAGGGCAGGTCTTCCCCTCTCCCTCTGGGAGAGAGCCTTCAGCCGGAGCGTAGCGCGTAGCGCGAAGCGAGAAGCCGTGGGGGTGGGGCCCCGCGGCATTGAAAGTTGTGCCCCCGCGGTGCGAAGCGTTTGCGGGGGCGGGTGAGGGCCCTCTCCCGAAGGGAGAGGGTACATGGCATGGTCTCTGCAACCTTTCTTTTTGCCGTCGAGAAAGAGGGGACCATGAAAGTCATCACTATCTCTGCGTCGATCTGCTTCCTTCTCGTCGGTCAGCTACGAGCCGAAGACTCGGCGATCGCCCTGCAGCTACGACTCGGACGGTTCGCACCCAGGATCACGAGCGCACTTTGGGATGAGAATGCGCTCACCTTCACGGCGAGCGCCAGTGACTTCGATGCCCTCACCGGCGGCGTCGAGGCCGGGGTCCCCCTCGCGGAGATCCTCGATCTTGCCATCGGCGTGGAGACCAGTTCGCGGACGGCCTTCTCGATGTACCGCGACTTCGTGCGTGACGACGGCACCGAGGTCGTTCAGGACGTGACCCTGCGAACGACTCCACTCACCGTGGGATTGCGACTACTCCCTGCGGGAAGAGAGCATCGCGTCCAGCCTTACGTTGGGGGTGGGGGAGCCTTCTACTTCTACGAGTACATGGAAGAGGGCGAGTTCGTCGACCTGGACACCTTCGATATTTTCGTCGACCTATTCGTCGATCGGGGAATCGCCTACGGCGGCTATGTTTGCGCGGGCGCGGAGCTCGCGCTCAGCGAAACTATCGCCGCCTTCGGAGAGTATCGACGCCACTGGGCGCAGGGCGAGCACGGTGACGATTTCGAGGGCTACGGTCGATTCGATCTGAACGCCAATCAGGTGAGCTTCGGCGTCAGTTTTCGGTTCTGATCGCTATCTGAAGGCTTGCTATAATTGAGCAATTGGAGAGGAATCAAGGATCATGAACAACCCTAACGATTCGCGCGGCTGGCCGCGGGTGCTGGCCCTCGTCAGCGGTATTGCGGCCATTTTCGTTGCCGCCGCAGTAGCCATGGGGCCGAAGAGCTCGGAGCCGTCTCTCGCCGAACCGCCTCGGCAGGAGCCAGAGGAGCGTCCCTCGCTCCGCCCGGCCGCGGCGACGACGACCTCGGCCATGGCGGACACGGCCGACGAGTTTCCCGACGTCGACAAGCTGTCGAAAGCTTTCGCCGCGGTATCGGAGCGTTTGAAGCCTGCGGTGGTGAACATCTTCACAGAGCAGTCGGGGCCGCAGACCCACCCTTCCACGGGAGGGCCTTTTGATGACTTCTTCGAGCGTTTCTTTCAGGACCAACCGCAGAGGATGAGGAAGCGCAGGAGCCTCGGCTCGGGCGTCATCGTCGACCCCCGTGGCTACGTCGTGACCAACAACCACGTGGTCGAGGACGCGGACGAGATCGAAGTGCAGTTTGCCGACGAGAGCCGCTACCAGGCGGAGGTCATCGGCGCGGACCCCCTCACCGATCTCTCCGTTCTGAAGATCAAGGACGGTGAGAGTTTCCCCTTCGTGCGTTTCGGAGACTCCGAGAAGCTCGTCGTCGGGGAATGGGTTCTCGCGATCGGCAACCCCTTCGGCTTCGGTCATACCGTCACGGCGGGCATCGTGAGCGCCAAGGGTCGCGTGATCGGCCAGGGTGACTACGACAACTTCATTCAGACCGATGCCGCCATCAACCCCGGCAACTCGGGGGGACCGCTCGTGAATATGAGGGGCGAAGTCGTCGGAATCAACTCGAACATCATCTCGAACTCCGGCGGCAGTATGGGTATCGGCTTCGCGATTCCCTCGAAGATGACGGGCAAGATCTACGACCAGCTCGTATCCGAAGGCACCGTGACCAGGGGTTGGCTCGGCGTCAGCATCCAGAATTTGACACCCGAGCTCGCTCGCAAATTTGGGGTCGAGGGCAAGAAGGGCGCTCTCGTCTCGGAGACGATCGGAGAGGACTCGCCGGCGAAAAAGGCCGGACTTGAGGCCGGTGACATCATCGTCGAGTTCAACGACGTCCCGGTGGATTCGAACAATCATCTCGTGCATCTCGTCGCGGACGTGCGTCCCGGCAAAGCCGTGAACGTCCGCTACTACCGGGACGGAGAGCTCAGAAGTACCCGCGTCACGGTGGCGAAGCGGACCTTTGACGCTAACCTTCGAGGCGGTGGCACGGACCGCCCGGAAGACAAGGGCCGTCTCGGCATCAGCGGGCAAACCCTGACCGACGAGCTTGCGAGCGAGCTTCACGCAACGTCTCGCAACGGTGTCGTGCTCGTCGGCGTGGACCCCGGTGGTCCTGCCGAAGACGCGGGCTTGCGCCGCGGCGACATCGTTATCGAAGCGAACCGTCAGCCGATCCGGAGTGTTTCGGACCTCGAGCGCATTCTCGCCGCCGTTCCTTCGGGCGACGGCCTTCTCGTTCGTATCGAGCGCTTGACCGGAGGCCAGTCAGCGTTCCTCTGGATTTCCGTCACTCTCGAATAAGCTGTTCTTCCGAGGGCTGCGCTAGGCTTGAATCGTCGGAAGTCTCTATAATGCCCCTGTCCTGACGGGGCATTTCATGACAGGCATCGCAGCGTCTCTCGAAGAGTTCGTCCAGGGTCTCGGCAGCGTGACCGGCGGCTTGGGGCTCTTCACCATTGCCTTTTTCGACTCGTCGCTCCTGTCCTTGCCCGAGGTCAACGACGTTCTACTCATCTACTTCGGTACGAAGTTCGAGAGCAAAGCCTATTACTACGCGACGATGATGACGCTGGGCTCGGCGGCTGGCTGCAGCCTGCTCTACGGTCTCGCGCGGTGGAAGGGCTATTCCTTCTTAAAGAACAGATTCTCCGAGGGACGGGTCGATACCGTGTTTCGGCTGTTCAAGCGCTATGGTGCGCTGGCGGTCATCGTCCCAGCCGTGCTCCCTCCTCCAGCACCTTTCAAGATCTTCGTGCTTTCGGCGGGTGTCTTCGGGCTTCGTTATTCGCGTTTCATTACAGCTGTGTTGATTGGCCGCTCCATGCGGTATTTCGGAGAGGCTTGGCTCGCTCGACGTTACGGCGATTACGCGCTCACGTTTCTCCATCAGAACGCCATGAACGTGCTCGTCATCGTACTCTCACTGGCCGCAATCGGTATTGTCGTGAATCTTCTAGTGATGGGGCTGAAGCGCCGCGGGCGTGCCAAGCGGAGTGTCATGGACGCGCAGCCTCTCCCCGAGCGATGAGCGAGATTCGTCACTCCCCCTTCGCCGGCACCTGGTACCCGGACGACCCAGATGCTCTCCGGGATATGGTCGAAACGCTACTGGGCCTCGATTCAGAATCGGAGGCCGAGGGCGAGCCCGTTGGCCTCGTTTGTCCCCACGCCGGGCTGATGTACTCGGGATCGGTGGCCGCAGCTGCCTATCGCTCGCTGCGCGAACGCGTTATCGATACGGTCGTTCTTCTCGGACCATCCCATCAAGTTTTTTTCGACGCGATTGCCGTCTATCCTGACGGAGCGTTCGAGACACCTCTCGGCCCCGCCGCAATCGATGAACCGCTTGCCCGCGCTCTCATCGAGGCCTCGCCGGAGATCAGGCCCATGCCCGAAGTGCACGAACGAGAGCACAGTTTGGAGATGCAGCTTCCGTTCCTCCAAGCGCTTCTGCCCGATGTCCGCATCGTGCCCGTCATGATGGGCAATCAAAGTCCGACGCTCATCGAAATCGCGGCAGCCGCCATCCCCGAGGCTCTGTCGCGAGTCGAGCGACGGGCCCTTCTCGTCGCGAGCTCCGACCTGTCCCATTACGAGTCGCGCGTACGTGCTCGTGCTCTGGACAAGGAAGTCGTGGAATGTCTCGGAAGGTTCGACGATGACGGCCTGGCCAGTTTGATTGCCCGAAACCACGACCACGCCTGCGGTGGTGGGCCCATCGTTTCGGTGATGCGTGCGTCGAAACGCCTCGGGGCCTCGGTCTCTCGAATAATGGACTACGGAGACTCGGGAGACGCGAGCGGAGATACCCGCGCGGTCGTGGGCTACGTATCCGCCACATTCTCGTCGTGAGTCTATTGACCGAAGAGCAAGCCAGGGCACTCGTCTTGCTCGCCCGCTCAGAGCTCATGAAGACCTACGGCTCCGAGGGGGCCGAGCCGGTCCAATCGGCGCTTCCCATCGGTCTGAAGTCGGGCGGGGTATTCGCGACTCTCCACGTCGATGGCGAGCTGAGGGGTTGTATCGGCTATTTGCTTTCCGATGTGGACGTCGTGGAGCTGACACGGCGAGCCGTCGCCGCCGCGGCGAAGAACGACCCTCGATTCGAGACCGTTACCGCGCAAGAGCTCTCACGCACCCGCATCAGCCTTTCTGTGCTGACTCCGGCGGTTGAGGTTGGCGAAGTAGACGAAGTCGAGATCGGCCGTCACGGGCTGATCGTGGAGCGTGGAAGTGCTCGAGGACTGCTCCTGCCCCAGGTGGCGGAGGAGCAAGGGTGGGATCTCTACGAGTTTCTTGCCGCTACGTGCCGCAAAGCGGGACTTCCGGCCAACGCCTGGCAGGACGTCGAAACCGTCGTGATGCGGTTCGAAGGTGAGAAACTCGAGGAGACTTGATCCCGAAGCCTTTTCAACGCCCGCCCGTGACCCGGAGGACCTCCGAAACGGTCGTGTCACCGCGAACGAGCTTGTGAATCGCGGACTCGCGGAGAGTATTCATGCCTTCGTCGCGTGCCGTCTTCACGATCTGTGGGGCGTCGGTTCTCTGGATGATCATCTTCCGGATCTTTCGAGAGACGGGCATGATCTCGAAGACGCCTCCGCGTCCGTGATAGCCCGTTTGCCGGCAGTGGATACAACCCTTGCCGCGGCGAAAGGTGAAGTCCTTGATTTTTTCGTAGGGTCCGTTCAGCGCGATCGCGTCCTCCTCGCTCGGGCGGTACTCCTCCACGCACTTCGTGCATACGTTGCGAACCAGCCTTTGGGCGAGCACACCGATGAGCGTCGAAGTAATGAGGAACGGTGGAGCCCCAAGATCGAGGAGTCGCGTGATGGCGGAGGGCGCGTCGTTGGTGTGCAGCGTCGAAAAAACGAGGTGTCCCGTGAGAGCCGACTGGATCGCCATCTCCGCAGTCTGCTCATCGCGAATCTCGCCGACCATGATGATATCGGGATCCTGGCGGAGCACGGTGCGGATGGCGTTCGAGAAGGTGACGTCGATGTCGGACTTGATTTGGACCTGGTTGAAGTCGTCGTATACGAGCTCGACCGGGTCCTCGATGGTGACGATATTGAGTTCCGGCCGGGACAGGTGCTTCAGAACGGAATAGAGCGTCGTCGTCTTGCCGCTGCCGGTAGGGCCGGTAACGAGGATGATGCCTTCGCGGTTCTCGAGAAAGGGTGTGAAGCGGGGAAGCTCCGTGCTCGAAAAGCCCAGCTCCTCAATCGATTTGAGAAGGATGTCCGGATCGAAGATACGCAGGACGGCCTTCTCTCCGAAAACGGTCGGCATCGTCGAAACGCGGATCTCGATTTCCGTTCCGGATTCGTTGCGCTTGATCCGCCCATCCTGGGGGCGGCGCTTCTCCGCGATGTTCAGCCCACTGAGCATCTTGACCCGGCTCACGACGGCCTGATAGACGATCTTGGGGATGACGTGCACGTCGTGAAGGACGCCATCGATCCGCAATCGGACGAGCGCGATATTGCGCTTCGGCTCCATGTGGATGTCGGAGGCGCGCTGCTCGAAAGCGTGGCTGAGCATGTTGTCGAGCGCCATGACCACCGGCTGCGTCGAGGGGTCCATCTCGACCGACGGGCCGGAAAGGAACTCCTGGTTGGTGACGTCGATCGAAGTGACGCGGCCCTCGGTGAGCTGTGATTCCGCCGCCTGGAGTGAGCTCTTGAGATCGTAGAACCCCTTGTTGACCATCTCGATGTCGGATCGAGAGGCTACGACGAGCTTGACCTCCAGCCCTCCGAACTGTTGGAGATCCCTCAGGGGAGCGCGGTTAAAAGGGTTCGCAATCGCCAGCGTGACGGGTTTTCCGGTCTTCGAGACGGCACACATCGTGTGTTTCCTGGCGAAGGGTGCGGGCAGGGCGCTCGTAACGACGTCGAGGTCCAGGTCTAGCGGGTTGATCTTCAGATAAGGAAGCTGAGCGTGTCTTGCGACCGCCTGGGTTATCTCGTCCTCCCCGATCTTGCCGAAGCGCCGGATGGCGGCCTCTTCGCCGAGCTGTTGGACCTTCATGAAGCGTAGAACCGCTTCTTCCTCCTCTGGACCCAAAACGCTCTGGCTCCGGAGGATTTTGAGCAGGTTGGGGATGGCGGCGGATTCAGTGGTTGAGCCGGGGCTACGCTTGGGTGTCGATGCCATGTCTTGTGCCGGAGAACGACCGGTTCTTTGCATTATCTCCTCTGCGTTTCCTACAAGTCAATGGACGACGAATCGATGGCGAATCCTCCCTTTCCCCCTATCTTCATGTGTCCTAGGAATTTGTTAGCTTGACAGCACAAGGGGCCATTGCTAGACTTCGTTTCGGATTGGAGTCGATTTTAGGCGCGTAGCTCAGGGGGAGAGCGCTACCTTGACACGGTAGAAGTCGGCGGTTCAAATCCGCCCGCGCCTACCACGTTCTTCTGACTCGTCCGTGAGGGCCCGCCATTGGTGGGTCGGCACGGACGCTTTTGGTTGTGAGCGAAAGAGAAATCACGATCACGCTGCCCGATGGGACGGCCAAGGCTTATTCAGAAGGGGTAACGCCGCGAGAGGTCGCGGGGGATATTTCTCCCGGACTGGCCCGCCAGGCCATCGCTGCTCTCGTCAATGGTGAGCCTTTCGACCTCGCCCGCGCAATCGAGCAGAGCGCGGCCGTGAAAATCCTCACGCCCAGGGACGAGGAGAGCCTCGAGATTTTTCGCCATAGCTCCGCCCACCTGATGGCCGCGGCCGTCACCGAGCTCTTCCCGGATGCGAAGTACGGCATCGGTCCTCCCATCGAAGGCGGCTTTTTTTACGACTTCGCGGTCGAGCAGCCCTTCACGCCCGAGGATCTGCAGAAGATCGAGGACAGGATGAAGGAGCTTGCCAAGGCCAAGCTGGCTTTCGTTCGTGAGGAGATTCCGAAGAGCGAAGCTATCGAGAAGTTCCGAGGTCTGAATCAGCCGTTCAAGGAACAGCTCGTGGACGAGAAGGGCGACGACGTCGTTTCCTGTTATCGCCTGGGGCCGTTCTATGACTTCTGTGAAGGGCCTCACGTGCCGTCGAGCGACGTCATCAAGGCGATTAAGGTTCTGGGCAGCTCGGCCGCCTATTGGAAGGGCGACGAGCACAACGCGCCGATGCAGCGCATCTATGCGACGACTTTCTACGACAAGAAGAGCCTCGCGGAGCACCTGCATCGCCTCGAGGAAGCGAAGAAGCGAGATCACCGAAAGCTCGGCAAGGAGCTCGATCTCTTCCTGATTCGGCCCGAGGCGCCAGGGCAGGCCTTTTGGCTTCCGAAGGGCCTTCGCGTCGTCAACGGGCTCGTCGACTACATGCGAGACAAGCTCGACCGCCGCGGCTATCAGGAGATCAAGACGCCGCTCATCATGAATTCCGACGTCTGGAACCGGAGCGGCCATCTCGAGCACTACAAAGAGAACATGTACTTCGTCGAGTCGGAGGAGACCGAATACGGTATCAAGCCGATGAACTGCCCCGGGGCGGCGATGGTCTACCAGGCTTCTCTTCGCTCCTATCGTGAGCTGCCGCTGAGGCTGTCGGAGTTCGGACACTGTCATCGAAACGAGCGCTCCGGCGTACTCTCGGGCCTGACGCGCGTTCGGTCATTCGTTCAGGACGACGCCCATATCTATTGCACTCTCGATCAGATCGAGTCCGAGATTAGCGACCTGATTCACTTGACCCGCGAGGTCTATCGCGACTTCGGTTTCGAGGGTATCCGTGTCGAGCTCTCGACGCGACCCGAGAGCTCGATCGGGACGGATGAGCAGTGGCAGCAAGGGGAAGCCGCTCTCGAAAGGGCACTCGAGTCGACCGAGGCGACCTTCAAGCTGAATCCAGGGGATGGCGCCTTCTACGGTCCGAAGATCGATTTTCACGTCCAGGACGCCATTGGCCGGAGCCATCAGTGCGCGACCATTCAGGTCGATTTCGTCCAGGCTGAGCGGTTCGACCTCTACTACGCGGCCGAGGACGGGACTCGGAAACGCCCGATCCTCATCCATCGCGCGATTCTCGGCTCGCTCGAACGGTTCGTCGCGGTGCTCATCGAGCACTCGGCGGGGGCGTTCCCCGTCTGGCTCGCTCCGGTCCAGACGGTCGTGCTGCCCATTTCGGAGAAGCACCATGCCTATGGCGAGGAGGTCGCCGCGAGACTTCGCGCGGAGGGATTTCGGGTGGGGCTCGATGCCCGCAACGAGAAGATCGGCTACAAGATCCGCGAGGCTCAGCTCCAGAAAGTCCCGTTCATGCTCATCGTTGGCGACAAGGAAGTCGAGGTAGGCGCGGTCGCGGTTCGCAGCCGCAAAAAGGGAGATGAGGGGCAGGCCGAGATTGACGGCTTCATCGAGCGTTTGCGGGGCCTCGTGAAAGACAGGGCGCTCGAGTCGTGAACGGCTTTCCAGTGGTAAATCGACCCGTTGGGCAGGCATAATAGGCCGAAGCAAATTGTGATTTGTGTTTGGCTTAGTGAAACGTGGAGGTGACGTATCGACAGGTCGGTCCGGGTAAACGAGCGGATTCGTTCCAAAGAGATTCGACTCATTGACGAGAATGGAGAGCAGGTTGGCATCGTCCGGCCGGAAGACGCTCTTCGAATGGCCAAAGAGAAAGAGTTGGACTTGGTCGAGATCGTAGCCAAGGCGAACCCTCCGGTTTGCCGGATCATGAACTACGGCAAGTACCTTTACCAGAAAAACAAGCGTGCTCACGAGGCGAAAAAGCATCAGAAGCAGATTCAGGTCAAGGAGATCAAGTTTCGCGTCAAGATCGATGTGCACGACTATGACTTCAAGAAAAACCACGTCGAGCGATTCCTCATGGAAGGGAACAAGGTGAAGACCACGATCATGTTTCGAGGTCGCGAGCGTTCCCACGGCAACCTCGGCGTCAAGATTTTGGACCGCGTCGCTTCGGAGCTTCAGGAGATTGCGACCATCGAGTCTCGATCGAGAATGGAAGGCAATCAGATGTATCAGATCCTGTCACCGAGGAAAGCGGTTCTGGAAAAAATGAAAGCAGCCAAAGAGGAGAGCGCACAGAGCGCGGAGCGCGCCTCGACGGCCTAGGCAGGAGAGATTCATCGTGGCCAACAAACCGAAATCACACCGCGGCGCAGCGAAGCGCTTCCGCAAGACCGCGAGCGGGAAGATCAAGCGCAGCCACGCCTACGGAAAGCACATCTTGACGAAGAAGACCCGCTCCCGAAAGCGAAAGCTTCGCAAGTCGGGACTCGTCTCTAAAGCGGACGCGTCCTTCATCATGCCGCTGCTGCCAAGATAGTCAGCCGGCCAGCCGGAATCTGAATTCATTAGTTAGAGAGTGTAAAGAAATGCCGAGAGTAAAAAGAGGTACCAACCGCCGTGACCGGCGGCGGAAGGTATTGAAGCTGGCGAAAGGCTACCGTGGAGCGAAGAGTAAGCTCTACCGCTATGCGAAGGAGGCCGTCGAACGGGGCTTGTCTTTCGCCTATCGCGATCGTCGAGCGCGCAAACGCGACTTTCGTCGACTGTGGATCGTTCGGATTGGCGCCGGCGCCCGTGCACACGACATGAGCTACTCCACCTTCATGTCGGGACTGAGCAAGGCCAAAGTGGCGCTGAACCGCAAGCAGCTTGCGGAGCTCGCCGTCAACGACGGTGAGGCCTTTGGCCAACTCGTGGGTGTGGCTCGGGAGGCGCTCGCTCAGAGCTGAGGCGCACAACCGTGAGTGAGAAGAAGGAACGTCGAAGCGGCGGTCCGGCTCCATTCTCCGTGCTGCGCGACCGCGTGCAGCAGGCGACCAAGCTCATCGGAGAGCTGCGCGAATCCAACTACGCTTTGAGCGGCGAGCTCGCCGAGCTCAAGCGTGAAGTGGACGCGCTTCGAGCGACGGGACAATCCGAGGAGCTCGGCGCGCTGCAGTCGGAGCGCAAGCTCATTCGAGAGAAGGTCGAGTCACTCCTCGAGGGATTGGATCGACTCGAGTCCTGAACGTAGAATTGCGTCGAGAGGCGGCGTTCCATGCCCAAGAGCAAGAAGAAAGACCCCAGCCTGGTGCCGGTCGTGATCTTTGGACAGACCTACAAGGTACGTGCTGAAGAGAACGTGGCCTACATCGAGGAGTTGGCGCGCTACGTCGACACCAAGATGAGGACCATCGCCGATTCGACCGGCACGGGTGAAGCGCTCAAGGTCGCCATCCTGGCGGCCTTGAACATCGCCGATGAGTTTTTCAAAGTCGAGGAAGGTCTGAAGAGCGGGGATAGGGAGCTTATCGCGACAGCAAAAGAGCTGGTAAGCGAGCTCGACGACTCGTTGCGCGAGCCAACTCAGACCTCGCCAGCGTCGTGACAGCCCTGACAGATTCTTGTTGCCCTGCTTTGCATGTGATGAGGAAAGACTGTTGAGCCAACATTTGTTTGAACGGGAGTTCAACCCGAAGCATCCGAGCACGGTCCGTTTCGGCGGGTTCGCGAAGAGCGGCGGGGCGAACACCCACCTGTTTGGGTGGTTCAAATAGATTCCCTCACACGGCAAAGCGGGGCCATTCGCCTAACGTGAAGATTTCGGAGCTCGGCGAAGACGACTTTTTGTCCGCGCTGTCGCATCGATTCCCATCGGATTCCAAACGAGTTCCCATCGGCATCGGCGATGATGCCGCCGTCCTCGCGCCATTCGAGGGCGAACGGCTGCTCTTCGCGACCGACTCGCTCGTCGAAGGGGTCCACTTTACACGTCAGAGCCTCCCGCCGCGGTTTGCCGGGCGCAAGGCGGTCGCGGTCAATGCGAGCGATATCGCTGCGATGGGTGGGGTTGCCCATGCGGTGCTCCTCTCGCTGTGTGTTCCCGAGGAGACGGAAGTGGAATTTCTCTGGCAGCTCGTCGATGGGGCCGCCGAGAGAGCCCAGGAGCTCGATATGCAGCTCGTGGGCGGCAATCTTGCTCGCTCGCCAGGACCCATGGTCATCGATGTCACGATCCTGGGCTCGACCGTCGAGGGGCGAGCGCTGCTTCGCACGGGGGCACGCTCGGGCGAGGCAATCTATGTTTCCGGCAATCTCGGCGGCGCCGCGATCGGCTGTGAGCTCCTGAGGCGGGGTGCCGCCCTTTCGCCCTCGGGTCTCGTCGTACCGGACGCACTGAGAGCGGGGCCCCTCCCGTTGGCCGAAGGCTGCATCCGGGCTCACATCGACCCCCAGCCGAGACTCGAGCTCGGACGACTCCTGAACGCGAGGAAGATGGCGACGTCCTGTATGGATATCTCGGATGGCCTCGGCGTGGACCTCCGTCGTCTATGTCGCGCCAACGGACTGGGGGCGCGCATCGAGGAGTCGGCCTTGCCCCTCGACCCGGGGCTTCTGGCGTGGGAGAGTGCTTGGCGCGGCGATGCGCTGGCCCGAGCGTTGGGCGGCGGCGAGGACTACGAGCTGGTCTTCACGGCGCGGAGCGAGACGAGGCTCGAGTCACTACGCGAGAAGCTACCGCTCGCGCTGACGCGCATCGGGGTTGTCGGCGATAAAGACGGGCCGCTCGAGATTCAGAGACGTGATGGCCGCGTCGAGCCCCTAGAGGCCCTGGGGTGGGATCACTTTCGAACCTTCGGACACTAGCCTAGCCTAGCCCATGTTCGCTACGGGAACCTGAAGGTTTGGCAGGCGTCGCGCCGTAAAGACGAGGCGACAGGGCTTTGCGATCAAGCGCGCCCACTTTCGCGCGCGGGAGTTGCGCGCGCTATCCGAGGCGAGCCCGGTGTTCGCGTACATCTGTCTGAATAGCTTCGAGATCAAGACATAGGCGAGCCGGTCGCGAACGTTTGTCGTGCAGCGCGAGCGCTTCCAAATCAACGGGAGACTATAGAACTTGTTCCAGACGTCCTGAGTGCGCTCGCGGATCTGATCGGGAGTCATGCTCGGATGAGGTAGATAGAGTTTGGGTCTTCGATTCCGTGGGATGAGCCAGAAACGGCTCATGGGAATTCCATCGATCTCGACCTTGGCGTCAGGGTTCTCCTTCTCCCATTTCAGGAAATCCACCGTCCCGGGAAAAGGTGTGAGCGTGACGAATTGAGCGAAGTCCACGCCGGCCTCGGACGCGAGATCGACCGTCGCGTCGAAAGTGGAATCCTCGTCGGTGGGCAGGCCGAAGATGAAGGATCCGAGCACATGGACGTCGTGTTTGACGAAAGTCTGAAGCCGTTTCACGAGATCGTCGCCGGCGCTGTTGAAATCCTTGAAGACCGCCTTCAACCCCTCCTCCGTCACCGACTCGACGCCGACGAGGGCACCCTTCACGCGTGCACGGGCCATCGCGTCGAGGTATTCGGGATCCTCCGCCGCTTCCATCGTGATCTGAGTGAGGAAGACCGAATCGTGAGGCAGTTGAGATAGAAGATCGAGCAGCTCGAACCTCTCCGCGCGCAGGGACTTGAGCTCTTCGAGGCGCGCGGTATTGCCCTGACGCTCGGCCAGCTCCAGATCCTCGAGCGTTACCGGATAGAAGTTGTCGTCGGCAAGTAGAATGAAGCGGAACCCCATGCGCCGAAGCTCGACGACCTCCGCGAGCACTCGATCCGGCATCCTCTGACGCGGCTTCTGCCCGTCCATGCGCCAGACCGAGCAGAACGAGCAGTGCTTCGGGCATCCGCGGACGGTTTGGACCGAAGCTAGCATGTAGCGGTCGGGGGGCATGAGATCCCAGCGGGCAGGCAGAAAGTGCTCGGCCCCGAGCCTTCCTCCGTCGTATAACTTCTCCGGCACTCCCGCCGCGAAGTCGCGCAGGACCTGGGTCCAAACCACGTCTCCGTCTCCCTTGACGACGGCTTGGGCATGACCGTGCTCGTAGGCCTCTTCCGGATAGAGGCTCGCATGCGTTCCCCCGAAAACGACGAAGGCTCCGCGCTCTCGTGCTTTGCGCCCGACTTCATAACCTCTCAGGGCGTTCAGCGTGTGAATCCCTATCCCTACGACGTCTCCTGGCTGCACGATCGAAGTATCGAAGGGCTCCAACGACTCATCGCAGCAGGTCGGGTCTCCGAATTCGGAAGGCGTGGCGGCGGCGAGCACGTAGAGCCACCTCGGGATGATGATGCCGATCCCCAGGGACGTGTCATTGGGATTGACGAGATGCACCTTCATTCGGGTCTCCGTAGGGATAGAGCAAAAAGGAAAGCTAGACAAAGAAGACTAGACGAATAGGGGACGAGTGTCAATGCGGGGATCCGCGTGGATAGAATTAGGGCCAGCGCGCAGCCTTCGGAACCTCGCGGTGAAATGACGTCTCCTTCTGAAAGGCGTGGCCAAGCTTCAGGATCGTGGATTCGTCGAAGTATCGGCCCACCAGCTGCACGCCGATCGGAAGCCCCTCCTCGCTAAATCCCGCGGGAATGCTCAAAGCAGGCAGACCCGCTAGGCTCGCCGTGACCGTGAAGATGTCCGTCAGGTACATCGAGAGCGGATCGGCGACTTTTTCACCGAACCGAAACGCGGGTGTCGGGCTCGTCGGGAGAATGACGGCGTCGACCGACTCGAATGCCTTCTCGAAGTCCTTCGAGATGAGGCTTCGGACCCTCTGCGCCTTCTGGTAGTAGGCGTCGTAATAGCCTGCCGAGAGAACGAAGGTGCCGAGCAGGATGCGACGCTTCACTTCGAGACCGAATCCGGCTTCACGGCTATCCGCTATCATCTCCCTCAGAGGCTTGTCGCCTGAGAGGCGAAGCCCATAGCGCACACCGTCGAACCGAGCGAGGTTCGAGCTCGCCTCGGCCGTCACGAGGAGGTAGTAGCAGGCGATCGCATGCTCTGCCGAGGGGAGAGTGATCGTCTCGACCGAGACGCCCATTTTCTCGAAGTGAGCCACCGAGGCACCGAAAGCGGCGCCTACGGAGTCGTCGATGCCCTCCTTCATAGCGTCTCCGAGCACGCCGAGCTTGAGGTGCTCGACGCCACCCTCGAGCTCGCGCGAGAACTTCGGAACCGCGCGCGTCGAGCAGGTCGAGTCCCTCGGATCGTCGCCCGCGATGACTTCAAGCAGTAAGGCGGCGTCTTCGACCGAGCGGGTCAGAGGGCCGATTTGGTCGAAGGACGAAGCGAAGGCCACGAGCCCGCAACGAGAGACTCTTCCATAGGTGGGCTTCAAACCGACAACACCGCACAGGCTTGCGGGCTGACGGATGGACCCGCCGGTATCCGTGCCCAGCGCGGCTGGGACTTCGCGCGCTGCGACGGCAGCCGCGGAGCCACCACTGGAGCCTCCCGGGACGTATTCGGTGTTCCACGGGTTTTTGGTTCTGTGAAACGCGGAGTTCTCCGTGGACGAGCCCATGGCGAACTCGTCCATGTTCGTCTTGCCGATGACGACGGCACCCGACTCGAGGAGCTTTTCGATGACGGTGGCATGATAGAGGGGAACGTAGTCCTCGAGAATTCGGGAGCCACAGGTCGTCCGAGAGTCCGCGACCGAAATGATGTCCTTGACCGCGATGGGCACTCCGTGCAGCGGGCCGCGCTGCTCCGGTGCCAGCCGGTCGAGCTCTTCCGCGCGCTCGAGGGCGTAGTCCGTCATCGGCACGAGAAATGCTCCGATGTTCTCATCCAGTTGCTCGATGCGTGTGAGGAACTCGTGCGTCGTCTCCTTCACGGTTGCATCGCCCCGATGCAACAGATCTTTGAGCTCGACCATGGAGCTCTCCCACAGCGTCATGGCAGAACCTTTGGCACTTTGAACAACCCATCCGAAGCATCCGGGGCTCCTTCGAGGACTCTGTCCGTCGAAAGGCTCTCGCGAGGCTCGTCGTCCCGGACGGCACTACCGCCTTCGAGCCCAGAGACGAGCAACGCATGAGATGTCGGCGTGACGCCCTCGGTATCGAGGGCCTGGATGCGCTCCGCGTAAGAGATGATTTGGTCGAGCTCGCGGCTGAAGCTCTCGCATTCCGCTTCAGACAGGGAGAGGTGCGCCAGCTCGGCAAGCTTGGCCACGTCTTTGGCTTCGAACTTGGGCATTCCAACTCCAATCGATGCGTAGTATATACTTTGAAAATGGCGTCCGAGCTCGATACGCACGCCGGGGCGGCATCGCACGCGAAGTCATCCTCGGACACTCCCGAAGTCTCCATCGTCATCCCCGTCCTGAACGAGGAGGGCAACCTTCCGGCCCTGCACGAGGAGTTGACTCAGGTTCTAGAGCACTACGGCAAGCGCTACGAGCTCATCTTCGTCGACGACGGGAGTACGGATGCGAGCTTCGCGCTCTTGAGCTCGATCCACCATCGCGATCCCTCGGTGCGCGTCATTCGTTTCCGCAAGAACTTTGGTCAGACCGCGGCACTCGCGGCCGGATTTGCAGAGGCCGAGGCCCCCGTCATCGTCACCCTGGACGCGGACCTTCAGAACGACCCTCGCGATATCCCTCTCATGCTCGAGCGTTTGGATGCGGGATTCGACATGGTTTGTGGATGGAGGAAGGACCGCAAGGACCCGTTCTTGTCGCGACGCCTGCCGTCCCAGATTGCGAACTGGCTCATCTCCGTGACCACCGGCGTCAACCTGCACGACTACGGTTGCACTCTCAAGGCGTTTCGCTCCGAGGTCGTCAAGAACCTTCATCTCTACGGCGAGATGCACCGCTTCATCCCCGCGGTCGCGAGCGGGATGGGGGTCACCATCGACGAGGTGGTCGTCGGCCACCGCCCGAGAAGAGAAGGGCAGTCGAAGTACGGGATTTCGAGGACGCTACGGGTCATCCTCGATTTAATGACGGTGAAATTCCTGCTCAACTATTCGAGCCGCCCGCTTCAAATCTTCGGTACGGTCGGCGTTCTGATGGGAGCCGCGGGTTTTCTCATGGGCCTGTACTTGACCTGGGTGAAGTTCGGGCTCGGAGAGCCGATAGGTGGCCGCCCCCTCCTGTTACTGGCGAGCTTGCTGATGCTGGTCGGGATTCAGCTCGTGAGTTTGGGGCTATTGGGGGAGCTTTTGGCCAGGCTCTACCACGAGAATAGAACGAGCCCGCCGTACTCCATAAGAGAGCGTCTAGACCGCTAGACTGGACCGCTCCCTCGCCCGCCCGCCTATCTGGTTCCGATGGCGACGTTCGAGTAGATCGCTTCTTCCGGCGACTCCGCCCGTCCCGCCGCGCCGAGCTCGATCCGATGGATCTGAGGATTATAGGTGCGAGGGTACTGGAAGAAGAAGATCTGGCCGCCGTCGATGAAGAGGCGACAGGCGTTCACGCTACCCTCACGTCCCCACTCGAGCCGGATCCGGTAGGTCCGCTCGGGGATCCATCCACGGAAGGGGCTTCCCACGTCGATCTGTCGGCCCTGCGAGATGAAGCGCAGTCGCAGCCAGCGGTCGTTGATCGAGCTGCGGCCGTCGAGCTTCTGCAGACTGACGCGGAAACGGTTCGACGTCATGTCGGCTCCGAGGCTCGGGTCCCACATAAAGAACAAGTGACGCGCGTCTCGACTCGCGTTCCGAATGTCGAGGCCTTTCACGTCGAACTCGAGGAATCCGGTCTCGATCGTCTGCATGTCGTAGACGATGAAGTTGGAGCTCGCCTCGACTTGCCAGCCTTCGGAGGTGAAGATTCCACCGCCGACGTCTCCGAGGCTCGTGCCGGTGAGCAACGAGTCCGCGACGAGGATTTGGTCCGTCCTGCCCGAGGTCGAGATGCCTCCCTGAAACTGGAAGTTCCCGACGGGAGAGAACGGTCCCTGGGTCGCGCCCACGTTCGCGCGCGCCCGCCAGAAGAACTCGCCGCTTCCGAACTCGGAGCCGGCCGTCCAGCTCGTCTGGCCGGAGCCCTGGGGAATGTTGCTGGCCTGTGCCACGATGGCGCCGAAGCCCGAGTCGGTGGCGACCTGGAAAGTATAGCTCGCCGTGCCGCTGGAGACGGTCGCGTTCGTCACGATCAGAGTAGCCTGACCGGCGACTTGTGCGCCGCCATTCGGGCTCACGATGCCGGGTGCGCCAATGGTGACGCTCGGTGTCGAGGGGCCGCCTCCCTCGTCGCTACACGCGAGTGCGAGTGCGAGTGCGACGGCGAGAGCGGTGAGGGTTGTACTGAATCGTCTAATCATGTTGTCTGCGTACTTCACGAATATGCTCGAAGGCTAGTCGCGCCTGACGACCGCGAAATTCCGGTAGATCGCGTCGAGGACGGACTCACTCCGTTCTTCGATGCCGAGCTCGATGTAGTGCGTATTGGGTTGGTAGGGCCGGTTGTATCGGATCTGCATGATCTCGATCCCGTCGAGAAACACGCGCGCAGTATTGGCGCCGGCCGCCGGACCCCAGTCGACGCGGAACGTATAGACCGTGCCCGGATCCCAACTCGTGAAGCCGAAGCCCGCGTCTTCCAATCGTCCTTGCGAGATCCACCGTAAGCGCATGAAAGGTGGATTGTGCGGGTTGTTCCAGAGTTTCTGGACGTGAACGCGGAACGGGTTAGACCGGTAGTCACCCGCCGTCGGATCCCACATCCCGAACAGCATGTGAGACGCGTCGTTCCCTCCACGCGGGGTGAGACCGACGTTCTGCCACTCGACGTAGCCGTTCTCGACGGTCGGAACGGCGTATCGCAGGAAGTTGGCGTTGTTATTGACCCGCCACCCCTGATCCGTGAAGCTCCCTCCACCGCGGCTCGTTGCTATCGTCGTCCCGTCGGTGAGGGAGTCGAAAACGACGATGGTCTCGCCGGGGCCGCCGCCGACTCCAATAATCGCGAAGTTGGCGACCGCAGAGTAGGGTCCCGTCGTACCGCTGACGCTGGCACGCGCCCGCCAGAAGTATGCCCCGTCCGTCAGGACTTGGCTCACCTGCCAGCTCGTCTGCCCAGAGCCCTGCGAAACACCAGATTGCTGGACGACGATACTCGAGAATCCGGAGTCCGTCGCCACCTGAAACGTGTAGGTGGGGGTCGAACCGTCGCTCGTGGTCGCATTAGTGACCGTCAGGGTCGGCTGGGTATCGCCGATGGGGGAGGGGGCGTTCGGTCCGACTACGGTGGGTGCCGTAATCGTGACGCTGCCGCCCGTGCCTCCACCGCCACCGGAGCCGCCGCCGCTGCTGTCGCTGCAGTGGACGAGCGCGACGGCCAGTGCGATGGGGACGAATCCTAAAGTTAACGTTCGAATCGGCCGGTGTTGAGTACTCATGTTGTGCGAACTACCTCCAACAAACTCATGGCCCGTCGTCTCGGAGTCGCTCCGTGAGAACGGGCCAATCAAACACGTCAACTTAACATACTCCTTCAGTCCAAGTCCAGAAGCCACTATAATTGCGGGTTCTACGGAGGATCGCCTGAAAGTTCTTGTCACTGGGGCCAGCGGATTCACGGGCAGTCACCTGGCGCGACTTCTCGTT
Source organism: Candidatus Marinacidobacterales bacterium (assembly GCA_965247365.1). Taxonomy (GTDB): domain Bacteria; phylum Acidobacteriota; class Vicinamibacteria; order Marinacidobacterales; family SMYC01; genus CBDFHB01. Next base: position 2,943,567 of record CBDFHB010000002.1, on the reverse strand, counting down.
GCGGCGGGGCATCGGGTTCGGGCGCTGGTTCGAGCCGGGAGCTCGCTCGATCTTCTCGGAGCGCTCGACGTCGAGCGCTTCGAGGGCGAGCTCGAGGATGAAGCGAGTCTACGAAAGGCCGTCGCCGGTTGTGAGCGCGTCTTTCACATCGCGGCCGTCTATCGTGAAGCCAAGCTGGACGACAGCTATTACCGGAGGATTAATGTCGAGGGTACGCGCCTGCTGGCGGAGGCCGCCCTGTCGGAGGGCGGCGTTCCGTTTCTCTACTGCAGTACGTGCGGCGTCCATGGCGAAGTGGCCCCGCCCGCGGACGAGACGGCGGCCTACAATCCCGGCGACATCTACCAGCAGACGAAAGTCGAGGCGGAAGAGGTCGTATTCGGACTTCACCGCGAGCGGGCTTTGCCCGCGGTCGTGCTTCGGCCAGTCGGCATCTACGGACCGGGCGATCGGCGTTTTCTCAAGCTCTTTCGCGGCGTCGCACGAGGCAAGTTTCCCCTCGTCGGAAGCGGCGACGTCTTCTACCATTTGACCCACGTCGAGGACGTGGCGCGCGGTTTCATGAGAGCCGCCGAGGTGCCCGAAGCAGCCGGCGAGGCCTTTATTCTGGCCGGCGCGCGCTATACGACCGTCCGCGAGCTCCTCGGTCTGATTGCGGAAAAAGCGGGCGTCGAGCCTCCCAGATTCCGCTGGCCGAAGACCCCGGTTTATCTCGCCGCGGCGCTGTGCGAGGATCTGTGCCGGCCCTTCGGACTCGAACCGCCTCTTTACCGGCGGCGGCTCGACTTCTTCCTGAAGAACCGGGCGTTCACGATCGACAAGGCCCGGCGGGTCCTGGGCTGGGAACCTCGGGTGGTGCTTCCCGAGGGCATTGCCCAGACGCTCGAGTGGTACCGCGAGGTTGGCTGGCTCTAGCCTTCCGGCCGGGTTTGACAAATCCGCGGAAGCGGGTTATTTTTCTGTCCCAGCCGTATCGTGAGTTCCCCTGACCTGCCGGACGCTTCTAGATTCGCCAAGGATCCAATTTCCATCATGAACGAAGGGGTTTTTCTTCGAGCCGAGCCGAGAACGTCACCTCGTTTTGTACCTGAGGAACATCTGTCGATTTTCCTCGCCGACAGCATGCCTTCTCGAGTGCAGGGTGATGTGAAGAACCTGTCGGAGTTGGGCGCTTGTGTGATGATCAACGGGGCCCTACAAAGTGGAGGCGCCGTGACCGTCGACGTGCGAAGCGGTTACAGCTTTCTTTTCCGCGCGGAAGCGCGAATCGTGTGGCGCGCGGAGGCTCCTCGCTCGCGCGAGTCACAAGATTGCGTCCACGGAATGCTATTCACCGAGCTTTCCGCATTCACCCGAAAGTTGATTCGTCGTCTCGGCGGCATCGACGCGCGGCGTTCGGATGCCGATACGGATCCGGACTTGGAGATTCTCTTTCGCGAGCAGACCTGGCTCCGCGAGACCGACGAACGATTCGATTTGCTCTCCGACCCCATCGAGGAGCTGTTGCTCGACCCGACCGCCGACGTCTCATTCGCCCCGGAGCTGTCGGGTAAAGTCGGATACTTCGCGAGCCCGGACATCCTGCAGATGTTGGAAGCGACCCGTGCGACGGGCATTCTCTACTTCGATGGCGAGTGCGCGGGGGAGATTCATCTGGAGAACGGACGAATCTGCGGTTGTTTTTCGAAGGGTCTCACCGAAAAGGAAGCCGCCTTCGCTTTGATTTTCGCCGACGGCGGCTGCTTTCGTTTCGTCCCCTCCCGCGTTCGGTCCAATCTTACCGGAAGCCGCTCGACCACCCAGCTTTTGTTGGAGGCGCAACTTCGCGCCGATCGAGCCCAGAGAGACTAACGGCAGCGAGCGGAGCGAACGAGCCGAAGAGGCGAGTGAGCCCTAGAAAAGGTTAACATGGCTCAATGATCCCTGCCTCGCAGCCCAACGACGAGCGGATCCACGTCGCGCAGCAGGAGCTCGCAGATGTGACGTCGTCGAAGCTCCAGAAATACGCTGAGCTCGTGGTCGGCAAGCCGGGTCTCGCCGCGATCGCACTCTACGAGCTCGTGATGCTTCTTTCCGCTTGGGTGCCAGGAGCTCTCGGTCTCCTTTTGCGCAGCAAGCTCTATCCGCTCCTTCTCGGCGCCTGCGGCCGCAACGTTACCTTTGGGCAGAACGTCGTGCTGCGCCACCCCCACAAGATTCGCGTCGGAAGCAACGTTGTCGTGGACGATCACGTCCTTCTCGACGCCAAGGGAAAAGACAACCAGGGCATCGTTCTGGAAGACGGGGTTTTCATCGGTCGCAATACCATTCTTTCGTGCAAGAACGGTGACATCCACCTGGAGGAGCGCGCCAACCTGGGATTCAACTGCGAGATTTTCTCCGCTGACCGGATCCGGGTGGGGAAGGACGTGATGCTCGCCGCCTACGTCTATCTCGTAGGGGGGGACCACATGCACGATCGCACCGACATCCCCGTGGCCCATCAGGGCCGGATCGGGCTTCCGATCGGGGTCGGGGACGGAGCGTGGCTCGGGGCTCATGCGGTGGTCGCTGGGGGGGTCGAGATCGGCGAGCATGCTATTATTGGCGCGGGCGCGGTTGTTTTGATCGACGTGCCCCCTTATTACATCGCCGCCGGCGTGCCGGCGAAGCTTGTCAAAGATCGGCGAGCGGATAGTTGAGGCAGACTAGCTCATATGTTCGGTAACAACGCATACGTGGGAAAGCTCTTGAAAACGAGCCTTCCTCATCTGCCCGCCGATTTCGTGAAGACACAGGTCGTGGGACGGATGAAGGCCATCCCTCCCACCGTTCTGATTTTCAACGTCTCCTACAAGTGCGACTCCAAGTGCGTCATGTGCAACTCGTGGAAGCTTCCATATCATGATGACTTGACGACGGAGGAATACCAGAAGAGCTTCGCCAGCCGATTGTTCCGCTCCATCGAGTATGTCGGCATCACGGGCGGCGAGCCCACGCTCCGCAAGGACATGGTGGATATCGTAAGGGTGATGTCCGACAACATGCCGCGGCTGAGAAAGATGACACTCAACACCAACGGCTTCGTGAAGGAGCGCGTGGTGAAGACGCTCGACGCGATCATCGACGTTGCGAACGAGCGGGGTTTCATCTTCGGCACGCGTGTGAGCCTCGATGGGGTCGGTGAGGCCCACGAGGACATCCGGCGCGTCTGGCACGCCTTCGAGCGCGCCATGGATACCGTTCGCGAGATGCAGGAGCTCCAGAAGAAGAAGTTCTTCAACTTCGGCGTCTCCTTCACGTTCACGGCGCGGAACCTGGAGGAAGGGGAGCGTATCTACGAGCTGTGCAAGAAGGAGAACCTGAACGTCGTCTTCTCGATCGCGCGCTACTCCGAGCTCGCCTTCGGCAATATGGATTTGGCCGAGTCGACCGAGCTTCGGGAGGGTGATTTCCCGCAACTCGCATCGTTCTTCCGCAAACGCGTTCGTGAATCTTCCGTTATGGACGGCGACGCGCTCCTCTATCAAGGCTATGCGAAGATGTTCGAGAACGGGATGAAGCGCACGATGCCCTGTCCTTCGATGGATCAGGGCGTCCTCCTCAATCCCAACGGTGACATCACCTACTGCGAGAACAGCCAGGTCATCGGAAACGTGCGCGAGACGGATCCGCACGATCTCTACTTCGATCCGAAGAACCTCGCCATTCGCCAGGAAGTCCTCGACAAGATCTGTCCCAGCTGTGCCAGCCCCTGCTTCGTCAATGCGGCAGCGATGAAGCAAGTCTTCCCGTACCTGAAGTTCGTTCTCGAGCTCGGCGGCGAGAAGCTGGCCGCGCAATTCAACGGGGGCTGATCCCGCTATGTGCGGCATCGCGGGCGTCGTTTCCCGGGACGCGACGCGCTCGCCCGAGCGCAGCGTCATCGACCTCATGGTCGAACGGCTTCATCATCGCGGACCCGATGACACGGGTGTCGTCACGCTCCCCGGTGTCGCCCTTGGTCTGAAGCGGCTCTCGATCATCGACGTCGCCGGCGGGCGCCAGCCGATCCAGAACGAAGACGGGAGCATCACCTTTGTCGGCAACGGTGAGATCTACAACTTTCGCGATTTGAGAGCGGAGCTCGAGGCCAAGGGGCACCGGTTTCGCACGGGCTCAGACATGGAAGTCGTCGTGCACGGCTATGAGGAGTGGGGCGACAATCTTGTCGAGAGAGTGGGGGGACAGTTCGCCTTCGCGCTTTGGGACGGGCCCCGGCAACGCTTGCTCGCGGCTCGCGATCGCGCGGGAGAAAAGCCCCTCTACTACTACGAGGGCGGGGACGACATCGTCTTCGCCTCAGAAATCAAATCGCTTCTGTCGCGCGCGGATATACCCCGCCGGCTGAATACGGAAGCGCTCGATCTCTTCTTGACCTACGAGTTCATCGCCGCGCCCTACACCATCTTCGAGGGAGTCAAGAAGCTCCCACCCGCTCACGCCATGAGCGTCGAGAAGGGCGTCGTGCGCACGTGGCCCTATTGGAGCGTTCCTAGCGAGGCGGAGGCGGGGCGAAGCGACGAGGAGTGGGCTTCGGAGCTTCGCGAGACGCTCTCCCGCGCGGTTCGCTCCCAAATGATGTCGGACGTGCCCCTCGGGGCCTTTCTTTCCGGCGGCATCGATTCGAGCACCATCGTCGGCCTCATGAGTCAGGCGAGCGATCGGCCCGTCAAGACCTTCTCGATCGCCTTTCGCGAGGGGAGCTACGACGAGTCCGCCCATGCCCGTGACGTCGCCCAGCGTTTCGGAACCGAGCACCGCGAGGAGCTCATCGAGCCCGACGTGGCGGAGCTATTCGACCGACTCATCGTCCATCTCGATGAGCCTTTCGCCGACGTGTCGCTCTTTCCCACCTACCTCGTCTCACAGGTCGCCTCGCGGGACGTCAAGGTCGTGCTCTCGGGAGACGGGGGCGATGAGCTCTTCGCCGGCTACGATTGGTATCTCGCCGATCGGGTGGCTCGGGGATTGTCTCGATTCCCTGGCCGGCATGGACTCTCGCTGCTCTTTGCGATGAGCGAGTGGCTACCTCCGAGCGACAAGAAGAAGGGTTTCGTCAACAAGACGAAACGCTTCCTCGCCGGCGCCGCGGCGCCGCCCACTCTCGAGCACTATCGGTGGCTGAGCCACACGACACCCGCCGACAAAGAGGAGCTCTATAGCGACAGCTTCCGAGCCGGTCTCACGGATGGAAACGCGGAGGCGCCGGTTCGGGCCCTGCTCAGCGAGCCGAGAAACGATCTCTTGAACCGGCAGCTCTTCACGGACTTCAAATTGTTCCTCTCGGACGACATCCTCGTCAAAGTCGATCGTATGAGCATGGCGACCTCTCTCGAGGCACGCGCGCCGTTCCTCGACAGGGACGTCGTCGAGCTCGCGTTCCGCATGCCGGGCTCGTTGAAGCTTCGTGGCTCGACCCGAAAGTTCATTCTCAAGAAAGCGGTAGAGGACCTCGTGCCGGCCCACATCCGAAACCGGCCCAAAGAAGGTTTCAGTATCCCGATGAAGAACTGGCTGCGTGGGGAGCTCCGGCCCCTCATGGGCGAGCTCCTCACCGAGGAGAGAACCCGTGCTCGAGGGCTCTTTCGCTGGGAGGCGATCGAGCACCGCATCTCGGAGCACCTCGCCGGTACGAGAAACCACGCCCACCAACTGTTCCCTTTGATGGTGTTCGAGCGCTGGGCGGAGGAGTTTCTCAGCTAGCCATGAACGGTGACGCCAACGATATGAAGCAGCACGTCTCCGTCCTCGGCGTTCTTTTCATCGTCTTCGGTGCTCTCGGGCTTCTCGCCGCGATATTTCTGCTCGTTGTGATGGGCGGTGCCGCGAGTATCATCAGCACCGTGGGGGCGGATGATCCCGACGCGGCGGTTGTCGCGCCCATTCTCGGCATCGTGGGCGGTGTGCTTTTCTTTTTGGTGGCGGCGCTTTCCATTCCCGGCCTCGCCGTCGGTATCGGTCTCGTGAAGTTCCAGAACTGGGCCCGCATCGGCGGGTTGATCCTATCCGCCGTGAACTTGCTCAACTTCCCCTTGGGCACGGCGCTCGGGGTCTATGGGCTTTGGGTCCTCCTGTCCAAGGAAACAGAAGCCGTCTTCACGTGAGCTCGACGACCTCGACGTATACTGAAGGCGTCCCTTCTCCCGAGCACCGTGCCGCCTACGAGCAGTTCTACGTCATGCTCGCCGCTGTCTTCATCGCGGCCCTCGTGGCCTGCAACCTCATCTTTCAGAAGTTCTTCATCTGGGAGATCGATCTCTTCGGCTCGCGTTACGTTTTTCAACAGAGCGTCGGCATCCTTGCTTATCCCGTGACGTTTCTCGTCACGGACATCCTTTCCGAGATCTACGGCAAGGAGCGCGCCGATCGGGTCGTCACCGCCGGTCTGCTCGCGAGCCTCTTCGTCATGGGCCTCGTCCTCATCTCCGCCCTCGTCCCGGCGCCCTCCTGGAGTCCGGTCGACAGCGAGACCTTCATGCGTGTCTTCGGACTTCAGTGGGTTGGCGTCACCGCGTCGATGGTCGCCTATCTGGGAGCGCAGTACCTCGACATCCGGCTGTTCCATTTCTGGAAGCGAGTGACCCACGGAAAGCACCTGTGGCTTCGCAACAACGCCAGCACGATCGGCTCTCAAGTCGTCGACACCGCGCTCGTCAACGGCATCCTCGCAGCGCTCGGTACGACCGGCGTGACTTGGGAACGCTTTCCGGAGCTATTCCTGAACGGCGTCCTGTTCAAGTGGACCATCGCCCTTCTCGATACGCCCCTCCTCTATGCCGCCGTCTATTATTGCCGCGACCGCTTCGGCCTACGAGATACGTAGGCTAATGATGTGATCTGGATCTCAGAGAAGGGCCGCACGATATGGGGCACGATTCGCCAGCCTGACAGTGCCCAAACATCGCCCTCGGTCACCGCCACGAATTGACCGACATCATTTGCCAACATTTAATACAAACATGAAGCTATACAAATCACTATTGACGAGCGGTTGCTTGAAGAGCTCGATCAGAGTGACGAGGCGAAGCGTGGGGGGAGGTCCGCTGTGCTGAGGCGGGCGGTCGAAGAGTACCTGAAGCGAGGCCGCCAGCGCTCCATCGCGGATCGATACCGTCGAGCCTATGGCGAACAAGGCGGTCTCGGAGAGGAATACGAGGGCTGGGAGGAGCAGGGCGAATGGCCTCCGAGCTAAACCGGGGCGAGATTTGGATGTATACAATCAAGCCGCCTGACAAGCGACGCCCGGTTTTGGTGCTCACGCGGCAAGAAGTCATAGGAATGCTCCGGACCGTCATGGTCGCCCCGCTTACCTCCACGATTCACGGAGCCCTGAGCGAAGTGATCGTTGGGATCGACGAAGGCCTGAAAAAGGATTCGGCGATCAATCTCGACCACGTGCAAACCGTCGACAAAGCACCTCTGGAGCGCTTCATCGGAAGCATCTCACGGGAGAAGATGTCGGCGGCTTGCGGCGCCCTCGCCATAGCCGTGGGGTGCGCCAGCTGATCGGCGCGTTTCAGCCAGAAAAGGCGCCTTACTCGGGAAGCAGCGTCTCGTGCGATTCCGCCGCGAGGAAATCGTTCCACGCAACGGGAGCGAGCCGCGAAGGATCCGTCGCGCGAAGGGCCTCGACGACGGCCCGGGCGAGCTGGAGGTCCGTGATGAGCGGGACTCCATGGTCGACGGCACGCCTGCGAATCACGTAGCCATCGGGCCGGCCCTTCTCGTCGTACTCGCGTGGGACGTTGATCACGAGGTCCACCTCGTTCGACTCGATCAGAGCCACCGCGCTCCCCGGCCCCTCGTCGAACTTTGTCACGGGAACGCAATGGATGCCTAGTGTCTCGAGCGCCTCGGCAGTCCCTTCGGTCGCGTAGATCGGCAGCTCGAGATCGTTCGCGATGGCCTTCGCCTCGTCGGCGAACCAGTACTTGTCCGCGACCGGCCCGAGAGAGAGCAGGACCCCGCGACGCGGCAATCGAAACCCGGTGGACATCAGACCGTGGAGCAGAGCGACGTGAATATCGGCTCCCAGGCAGCCCACTTCGCCGGTGCTCGCCATTTCGACGCCGAGCATCGGGTCCGCGCCAACGAGGCGCGAGAAGGAGAACATCGGCACTTTGACGCCTACGTAATCCAGATCGAGGCAGTGGTTCGTCAAATCTCGCTTCACGTGCAACATGCGCCGCGTGGCTTCGGCGGCGAAGTTGTGACCGGTGACCTTGGATACGAAGGGAAAGCTCCGTGAGGCCCTCAAGTTGCACTCGATGACTTTGACCGAATTGTGGCGCGCGAGGAACTGGATGTTGAAGGGCCCGGTGATGTCGAGCTCGCGCGCGATCTGCGTCGAGATCTGTTTGATCCTTCGAATGGTTGCGATATAGAGCGTCTGTGGCGGCAGAACGAGGGTGGCATCTCCGCTGTGCACGCCAGCGTCCTCGACGTGCTCGCTGATGGCCCAGAGCACCAGTCGGCCGCCGTCAGCCACCCCGTCGAGCTCGACCTCCCGCGCATGGGTCATGAACTTGGAGACGACCACGGGGTGCTCCAGGGAGACGCGCTTGGCTCTTGCGAGGATGCGCCGAAGCTCGTTCGGCTCGTGGGCGACGCTCATCGCCGCTCCACTCAATACGTAGCTCGGACGCACGAGGAGGGGAAATCCGCCGAGCCGTTCCACGATCGCGTCGACCTCGGCGAGATCGGTCACGTGGGCCCACTCGGGCTGGTCGATCCCGAGATCGTCGAGCAGCGCGCTAAATTTCGAACGGTCCTCCGCGCGATCGATGTTCTCCGGATGAGTCCCGATGATCGGCACGCCCGCCTGGTGCAGTCGGAGCGCCAGGTTGTTCGGAATCTGGCCGCCCATGCTCACGACGACCCCATCGGGCTTTTCCGTATCGCAGATATCGAGGACCGTCTCCAGGCTGATCTCGTCGAAAAAGAGCTGGTCGCAGACGTCGTAGTCCGTGCTGACCGTCTCGGGGTTGTAGTTGAGCATGATCGTCTCGTACCCGAGTGCAGCGGCCGTGCGCACGGCATTGACGCAGCACCAGTCGAACTCCACGCTCGATCCGATGCGATAGACACCCGAGCCCAGCACCATGATCTTTTTACGCGGCGAGGGTCGCACATCACTCTGAGAGATCTGATAGCTGGAATAGAGGTAGTTCGTCTCGGCGGGAAACTCCGCTGCCATGGTGTCGATTTGTGCGACGCCCGGCCGTATGTCTTCGCGGTGTCGAAACGCCCGCGCGGTTCCGCGAGGCTCGTTGCGGAGATCGTCAATCGATTGATCCGAGAATCCCAGCCGCTTCGCCTGGCGCATGATGTCGGGAGAGATCTCCGCCGCTTCCACGAGGTTGCGGTACATCGACACGATGGGCTCGATACAGTGCAGAAACCATGGGTCGATATGCGTGAGCTCTCGGAGGCGGTCGAAGGACATCCCGTCGTGCAGAGCCCTCGCCACGGCGAAGATGCGCCGCGGCGTCGCGTTGGTGAGCTCGGATTCCAGGTCGTGGAACTCGAAGGCTTTTGGGTCGAGGCCCTTGACACCAACGTCGAGCATCCGGAGCGCCTTCTGGATGACCTCCGGGAACGATCGGCCGATCGCCATGACCTCGCCGACGCTCTTCATCTCGCTGCCAATCGCCTGGACCGCTCCTCTGAACTTTCCCAGGTCCCAGCGGGGCGCCTTGCACACGATGTAGTCGAGGGCCGGCTCGAAGAAAGCCGTGGTCCGACGCGTGATGCCGTTTTGGATCTCGGGCAGCGCATAGCCGAGGGCGAGCTTCGCCGCGACGTAGGCGAGCGGGTAACCGGTGGCCTTGCTCGCGAGGGCGCTCGAACGCGACAGGCGGGCGTTGAGCTCGATAACGCGATAATCGAGAGACTTCGGATCGAGGGCGAACTGAACGTTGCACTCTCCCACGATTCCGAAGTGGCGCGCGACGGAAATGGAGACCGAACGGAGTAGCTGATACTCCGCGTCATTCAAGGTCTGCGACGGCGCGACCACGATCGACTCGCCCGTATGGATCCCCATCGGATCGAGGTTCTCCATGTTGCAGACCGTGACGCAGTTGTCGCGGGCATCCCGCACGACCTCGTACTCGATCTCCTTCCATCCGCGGAGATACTCTTCGACGAGGACCTGTTTCATCTCTCCCGAGAAGGCCCGCCTTAGAGCCTCCTCGAGCTGGTCTTCCGTCTCCACGACGCCGCTGCCCTTGCCGCCGAGCGCGTAGGCTCCTCGAAGCATGACCGGCAAACCGATTTCCCGCGCCGCCTGTCGGGCCTCGGAAAGGCTCCCGCAAGCGCGACTGCGCGCGACCTTGACCCCGATCTCGTCCAGGCGCTCGTTGAAGCGTTGCCGGTTTTCCGTGTCCTCGACGGCGGAGAGTGGAGTCCCCATTACCTGGATCCCGAGCTTTTCCAGCACCCCGGTGCGGCTGAGCTCGAGACCGCAATTCAAAGCCGTCTGACCGCCGAAAGACAGGAGTATCGCGTCGGCCGATTCTTTTCTGGCGACGGCTTCGACGATCTCGGGTGTCACCGCGTGCAGGTAGAGGCGGTCGGCCATGTCGTCGCCCGTTTGGACGGTTGCGATATTCGGGTTGATGAGGACGCTCTGGACGCCTTCCTCGGAAAGTGCCTTGATTGCCTGCGAGCCGGAGTAGTCGAACTCGCCCGCTTGGCCTATCTGGAGCGCGCCCGAACCGAGGACGAGCACTCTCTTCGGCTTGCCGGGAAGGTAGATGCCTTTCATGGCGTCAGCCGAGCGCCATGGATCCGACGAGGCTCAGAAACTCGTCGAAGAGAAATTCGGTATCTTTCGGGCCGGGGCAGCCTTCCGGGTGGAACTGAACGCTGAAGTAGGGGTGTTGGCGCGAGCGCACCCCCTCGTTCGTCCCGTCGTTCAGATTGACGAACCAGGGCTCCCAGTCCCGCGGCAAGTCCTGCTCCTTGACCGCATAGCCGTGGTTCTGGCTGGTTACATAGGAGCGTCGACTGAGGAGATCCTGTACGGGCTGGTTGACGCTGCGGTGACCGTAGGGAAGCTTGTAAGTCGAGCCTCCCGCCGCGAGCGCGAGGATCTGGTTCCCGAGACAAATCCCGAATATCGGCTTTCGAAAGGATGACATTAGGCCTCGTACTTGCTCGACGAGCGCTCCGAGATCCTTCGGGTCGCCCGGCCCATTGCCGATGACGATCCCGTCCGCTTCGGCCGCATGCTCGGATAACGACGCGTGCCACGGGACGCGGCGAAGGCTGACACCGCGCGCGAGCAGGGAGCGAACGATATTGTCCTTGGCCCCGACGTCTACGAGGAGAATGCGGTGACGCCCCCCGGGGTAGTCCACTGGTTCGGGTGGTGCTACGAGCCGGAACACCTCTTCGGTCATGCCCACGGCCTCGGCCTTGTGCCGAGCGTCTCCGAGATCGAGACCCTCCGGAAAAAGCCAGCCGGGCATGGTTCCGTGCTCCCGGAGACGCCTCGTGAGCGTTCTGGTGTCGACGCCGGTAGTCGCGGGGACGTTCTCTTCTCGAAGCCACTCCCCGAGGGAACGCCGGGCAGCGTAGTGGCTATATTTGTCCACGTAGCCTTGCACGACGAGTCCCTGGACTTGAATGGCGCTCGACTCGAAGGGAGGATCGATGGTGTCCGGTTTCCGAGCGGCGGGAACCCCGTAGCTTCCAATGAGTGGGTAAGTGCAAACGAGGATCTGGCCCCGGTAGGACGGATCGGTCAGCGTCTCGACGTAGCCTGCCATCCCCGTGTTGAAGACGACCTCGCCGTGGACGCACCGCGGTGCGCCAAATCCGATCCCACGGATCAGCGTCCCGTCCTCGAGCGCGAGTGTCATCGCGACCGAGCTGTGCCCGCGCCCATTGTCTTGGGTAGTTTTCGTGTCGTCGTTCACGCTGGTTCGCTGTCTGTGACTCGCATTGTATCCCCTCGGGAAGCATCCTATCCACATGACTCGATGCACGCCAAATTTTGGCGGCGTCCAAGATAGAATGTCCCCATGATTCAGAAGGGCATTATCCTAGCCGGGGGGACGGGGAGCCGCCTGTATCCGATAACGACGGCCGTGAGCAAACAGCTTCTGCCCGTCTACGACAAACCCATGATCTATTTTCCCTTGAGCACCCTGATGCTCGCGGGAATAAGGGACATTCTCGTCATCACGACGCCCGAGGATCGGCCCCAGTTCGAGAACCTGCTGACGGATGGAGGCGATCTCGGTATTCGCATTTCCTACGCCGTGCAGCCGGAGCCGAAGGGATTGGCCCAGGCATTTCTCATCGGGGAGGCGTTCATCGATGGGCAGGGCTGCGCGCTCATTCTCGGCGACAACCTGTTCTACGGGCACGAGCTGACCCAACACCTCAGGAAGGCCGTCGCGCGGGAGGCGGGTGCGACCGTCTTCGCCTACTGGGTGCGAGACCCCGAGCGTTACGGTGTCGTGAGCTTCGACAAGGACGGCACCGCCGTTAAGCTCCAGGAAAAGCCCGAAAAGCCCGACTCGCATTACGCCGTGACCGGCCTCTATTTCTACGATGAGCGGGTGGTGGAGCTCGCCTCCAAAATCACCCCCTCCGCACGCGGAGAGCTCGAGATCACCGACTTGAATCAGCTCTATCTCGACCGCGGCGAGCTTCACATCCAGACCCTCGGACGGGGCTACGCATGGCTCGACACCGGAACCAAGGAAGCCCTCCTTCAGGCGGCGACCTTCGTCGAGTCCGTGGAGCAACGTCAGGGACTGAAAATCTGTTGTCCGGAAGAAGTCGCCTTCCGCATGGGCTTCATCGACCAGGCGGCGCTCCTGGGGGTCGCGGAGCGCATGGCCTCGAGCGACTACGGCGACTACTTGAGGTCCATCGCCGCCGAGGACTGACCCCATGAAGCGCGGTTTCGTGAGATGCCATTCACGATGAAGCTGTCCTTCGTCGTCAACGGACGCCAGCGCGAAGTGGACGTGGAGCCGGATGCCCCGACGCTCTACGTGCTGCGCAACGACCTTCGCCTCAACGGTCCGAAGTTCGGCTGCGGGCTCGCGCAGTGCGGGAGCTGCACGGTGCTCGTCGACGGAAAGCCCACTCGCTGTTGCGTCGTCCCGATCTCTTCCGTCGCTGGCAAGGAGGTAACGACGCTCGAGGGGCTCGGTAGTCGTGACGACCCCCACCCGCTCCAAACCGCTTTCATCGACGAGCAGGCGATGCAGTGCGGTTACTGCATCAACGGTGTCATCATGACGGCGGCGGCGCTACTGCGCGACCATCCCGATGCCAGCCTGGGCGAGATCCGGGAGGCGCTCGCCGATACCCTGTGCCGCTGTGGGGCACAGCCTCGCATGCTCAGAGCCGTCGCGCGCGCGCAGAAAGATATGGCCAGGTAGACATGACGATCGGCAACGGGATTTCCAGGCGCACCTTTCTTGAGGGCTCGGGTGCGCTCGTCATCAGCTTCAGCCTCGGAGCTTGTGGACGCTCCGACGAGACGGAGGCTGCGAGCCTCCCGGGTAGCCTCGCCCGCAACCCTGATCTCGACTCCTGGATTCGCATCGGTGCTGACGGGCGCGTAACCGTCTTGACCGGCAAGGTCGAGATTGGCCAGGGAATCAAGACGGCGCTGGTGCAGATTGCCGCCGATGAGCTCGACGTGCCGCTCGAGAGAGTCTCCATCATCACCGCCGACACCGGCTCGACCCCGAACGAGGGTTATACGTCCGGGAGCAATTCGATCCAGAGAAGCGGGACCGCCGTCCGTTACGCGGCCGCGGAGGCACGAGAGATCCTTCTCGAGCTCGCATCGGAGCGTCTGGGAGTTTCGGCGAGCCGGCTCCGCGTTGACGATGGCCGTGTGCTCGGCGGCGAGGGCGTTTTGAGCTACGGCGAGCTAGTTTCGGCTGCGACTCTTAGTCGCCGCGCGACGGGGCTCGTGACTCCGAAACCGCCGTCCGAGCATCGCTTCGTGGGAAAGCCCGTCCCACGAATCGACATCCCGGGGAAAGTCTTCGCCGAGGGAAGCTATATCCAGGACTTGAGGCTCGAGGGAATGGTTCACGCACGTGTCGTGCATCCCCCGAGCTATGCCGCCAGGCTCGTGTCCGTCGACGAGGCTCCGGTTCGAGCGATGCCGGGTGTGATCGAGATTCTACGTGACGGGAGCTTTCTGGCTGTCGTTGCGGAGAGGGAAGAGCAAGCGATCGAAGCGGCGAAAGCTCTCTGGTCGCGAAGCGAATGGAATGGTGAGGTGGAGCTTCCGCCGCAGGATGCTCTCGCCGATCACTTGCGGAGCATGCGCTCCGAGGACGCGACCATCAGCGAGAAAATCGACCCCGTGTCGGTGAAAGAAGCAGTGAGCACGGTCGAAGCGAGCTACTCGAAGCCCTTCATCGCCCACGCCTCGATTGGGCCCTCTTGTGCCCTGGCGCGCCAGGACTCCGACGTATTGACGGTATGGACGCATGGCCAGGGAGTGTTTCCGCTCCGCTCCGCCCTATCCAAGGTGCTCGCACGCGAGGAGGGGACGATTCGTGTCGTGCACAAGGATGGCGCGGGCTGCTATGGACACAACGGCGCCGATGATGTGGCCTGCGATGCCGCTCTCGTTGCCGTCCGCTTGCCTGGCCGCGCCGTCCGCGTGCAATGGATGCGAGAGGACGAGCACGCTTGGGAGCCCTTCGGATCCGCGATGTCCCTGCGCCTGCGCGGCGCCGTCGACGCCGATGGAAACATCGTCTCCTGGCTTCACGAAGTATGGAGCTGGACCCACAGCACGCGGCCGAGAGCCGGCGGCGCGACGCTCCTCGCCGCCTGGCACATCGGGAATCCCGAGACGCCTCCCGCCCCGCGCAACATCCCGCAGCCGTCCGGGGGTGTCGACCGGAACGCCGTGCCGCTCTACGAGCTTCCGCATCAGCGCGTCGTGGAGCACTTCATTCCCGAGATGCCTGTCCGTGTGTCGGCGCTCAGAGCGCTCGGCGGCTACGCGAACTCATTCGCCATCGAATCCTTTATGGACGAGCTCGCTCACGCCGCGAAAGTCGATCCCTTGGAGATCCGGCTACGACACTTGAAAGACGTGCGGGCTCGCGCCGTGCTCGAGGCCGTGGCGAAGAGAGCCGGATGGGGGAAGAGCGAACCAGCGGCCTCCGGTGTCCCTCGCGGCCGGGGCCTCGCGTTCTCGCGCTACAAGAACACCGCCTCCTATATCGCGATCGTCGCCGACGTGGAAGTCGACGCCTCGGGGACGGTGCGCGTCTCGAAAGCGACGGCCGCGGTCGACGCCGGCCAATGTATCAATCCCGACGGGCTGAGGAATCAAATCGAAGGCGGGATGGTGCAGTCGACGAGCTGGACCCTCAAGGAAGCCGTCACTTTCGAAGGCGCCCGTATCACGAGCCGAGACTGGGGAAGCTATCCGATTCTTCGCTTCGACGAAGTTCCCGAAGTCGACGTCGAGATCCTCGACCGTCCCGACCAGCCCCCACTAGGGGCAGGGGAGACCGCGCAAGGCCCCATGGCCGCCGCCATCGCCAACGCCGTCTTCGCCGCCACCGGCATCCGCCCCCGCGCCCTCCCCATCATTGGGGTCAGTCTTTAACTCTTGAACTTCTTGTTTAAGCTAAGTCCTTTCAAGACTTTGGTTTGAATGTGGAGTTCAAGAGTTAAAGACTGACCCCGATCTTCCCGAAGTGGGCGCCCGATTCCATGTAGCGCAGGGCGTGGGGGAGCTCTTCGAAGGGGAAGGTCTTGCCGATGACGGGCTCGAAGGGATGCTCTTCCAGGAAGCTCACGAATTTCTCGAAGTTCGCGCGCGAATCTACGAGCACGCCAGCGACCCGGAGGCGCTTCATCGTGAGCGGCGCGAGGTTCACTTCGCCCGACAGTCCGGTGACGCCACCGAGCACGCCGATGACGCCTCCCGCGGCGCAGGCCTTCGTCGACTGGGTCATCGTTTGAATCCCCGCCGTCTCGACGACCACGTCGGCGCCGCGGCCTCCGGTCGCCTCGAGCACTGCTTTATCCCAGCGAGGGGTCTCCCGATAGTTGATGGTGACGTCCGCTCCGAGCGCGCGAGCCCGTTCTAGTTTCTCGTCGCTGCTCGACGTGATCGCGACGCGAGCTCCCATCGCTTTGGCGAGCTGAAGCGCGAAGATGGATACTCCTCCTGTGCCTAGCGTGAGAACCCATTGATCGGGCTCGAGCGCTCCCTCCGTTACGAGAACGCTCCACGCCGTCAGACCGGCCACAGGCAGAGTCGAAGCCTGCGCTGCGCCGAGCCCTTTCGGGACAGGAAGAACGGCCCGCTCGGGAAGGATTACTTGCTCCGCCGCGAGCCCCGCACGGGGGACTCCGAGCGTCGAAGCGACATAGCGCTTCTCGAAAGGCCCGTCGATCCAATCCGAGACGAATTGCGTCATGACCCGATCGCCCTTCGCCACCCGGGTGACACCCTCTCCGACGGCCGCGACCGTGCCGGCGGCGTCACTCACGGGAACGGCGGGAAGAGAGATGTTGGGGTTGTAGAGGCCCTTTACGACGAGAAGGTCGCGGTAGTTCAAGCTGAATGCTTCGACGTCGAGGCGGAGCTCACCTGGCCCCGGCGCGGGCGTCTCTCGCTCGGCGAGATCGAGCTGGTCGAGGTCGAAGGCAGCGAATTCGTATCGGCGCATAGGGTGACCTCCCGCAGTTTCCGCCATTATGCTAGATTCTCCGGCTGCTGTGGTGAGTACGTATCGGATTCGTGATACAATACGTATATGTCCAAGTTGACGCTGAGCGTCGACGACAAGGTCGTGAAGCGTGCTAAGCGCTACGCAGAAGAACGCGGCACGTCTGTCTCGAGGCTCGTTCAGCAGTTCCTGGACCTATTGGCCCGGCCGCCAGCACTAGAAGAGGACGCACGAACACCGGTCTTGCGCCGCCTCCGCGGGATTCTGAAGAAAGGGGATCGCGAGGACTATCGACAGCACTTGACCGAAAAGTATCGATGAAACGGCTGCTTCTCGATATCAACGTCGTGCTCGATATCCTCTTGGATCGAAAGCCACACGTCTCTGCCTCCAGCGCGGTCTGGGCGAAAGTCGAGCTAGGTGAAGCCGTCGGGCTCCTTGCAGCCCATGGCGTGACGACTATCTTCTACCTCGTGGAGCGCGAGCACGGCGCCCGAGTCGCGTGCGAGGCGGTCGAAGCCATGCTGCAAGTCATCGATGTCGCACCGGTCGACGATAGCGTCATTCGTTCCGCTCTGAAGCTCTCGTGGCCCGATTTCGAAGACGCCGTCTGTGCCGTCGCCGCGCTGCATAGTCGATGTGACGCCATCGTTACGAGAGATCCAGCCGGGTTTCCGAGCTCTCCGGTGCCCGTTCTGGAACCCGAGGCGGCGCTCGCACTCCTCGCCACGCAATAGGGGCGAATACCCCCAGCCCTTCGCGAGGAGACTCGAGCTGACCCAGGTCGAATCCCGCGTTTTCCACCACCGTTATGCTAGATTCTTGGTTTATGAGTGACCAGCCCACGCTTTTCGATCGCATCATCCGAGGCGAGATCCCGAGCTACAAGATCTACGAGGACGAGCAGGTCTTCGCCTTTCTGGACATCGGCCCTCTGAGCGAGGGCCACACGCTCGTCATTTCCAAGGAATCGAAGGCCTATTTGCATGAGCTGAGCGACGCCTCCGCCGCCGCGATCGGGCGTGTACTGCCCCGCCTCAGCCGCGCCGTGATGAAGGCGACCGGCGCCACCGCCTACAACATTCTCCAAAACAACGGCAAGATGGCGCACCAGGCCGTCTTCCACGTACACTTCCACATTATTCCCCGCTTCGAGCAGGAGGGCCTCGGCATCGAATGGCGACCGTCTGACCTCGAGAAAGACCGAGCCATAGCGCTCGTAAAGGCCGTCACCGACGCACTCGCCGAGGAGTCGAGCGCGTGAAGCTTGGCCTGCCGCTTCTGCTCGTTCTCGCACAAAACGCCTTCGCCCAGGAGAGTATCGACTACGTCCTGCGCTTTCCCGAGGCCGCGACCCACTACGTGGAGGTCGAGGCGAGCTATCCAACTGGCGGTCATGATGGGGTCGACCTCATGATGGCTGTCTGGACGCCGGGCTCGTACCTCGTTCGGGAGTTCGCGCGCCACGTCGAGGCGCTTCAAGGCGAGACGCTGGGGGGAGCTCCCCTCGATGGTCACGAAGACCCGCAAGAATCGCTGGCACATCGACACTGGGGGAGAGAAGCGTATCCGGCTTCGCTATCGAGTCTACTGTCGCGAGATGACGGTGCGTACCAACTGGGTCGAGGCGGATTTCGCCATCCTCAACGGGGCGCCCACGTTTCTGACGCTCGTCGACGGACACGCGCTTGCTCACGACGTGACGCTCGAGCTTCCCGACGACTGGGCCGAGAGCTGGACCGCCATGCCCGCGCATGCGGATGGCACGCAGCACCACTATGTCTCAGCCGATTTCGACACCCTGGTCGACTCACCGATCTACGCGGGCAACCCGGCCGTCTACGAGTTCGAAGTCGCCGGCAAGAAGCATTACCTCGTCAATCATGGCGAAGGCGACGTTTGGGATGGGCTCCGTTCCGCGGAGGACGTCGAGACGATTGTCGAGGAGACCCTCCGTTTCTGGGGCACGGCTCCCTACGATCGCTTCGTCTTTCTCAACATGATCGCGGAGGCCGGCGGCGGGCTCGAGCACAAGAGCTCCACCTTGATAATGACGAGCCGATGGCGCGCGCGGGTGCCGGAGCAGTATCGACGCTGGCTCGGGACCGTGAGCCACGAATTCTTCCACGCGTGGAACGTCAAGCGCCTGCGGCCCGCATCGCTGGGCCCCTTCGACTACGAGACCGAGGTCTATTCGAAGAGCTTGTGGGTGGCGGAAGGGGTCACGTCGTACTACGACGACCTCTTGCTCGAACGCGCGGGCCTCTATACCGAGAAGCAGTACTTGAAACTGCTGAGCCGGCGAATCGAATCGCTACAAACGACGCCGGGCCGCAAAGTGCGAGCACTCGAGCTCTCCTCCTTCGATAGCTGGATCCGGCAATATCGCCCCGACGAGAACTCGCCCAACACCACGATTAGCTATTACACAAAGGGTGCGGTAGTCGCCTTTCTGCTCGATGCCAGAATCAGAAGCGCCACGAAGGGCGCGAGAAGCCTCGACGACACGATGCGCATGGCCTACGAGCTCTATGCGAACGATCGCGGCTACACGCCGGTCGAGTTCCGAGCGGTAGCGTCCGAGATCGCGGGGGAAGATCTGTCGGCGTGGTTCGAGACGGCGCTCGAGACGACGGAGGAGCTTCACTACGAGGAGGCGCTCTCCTGGTATGGCCTGCGATTCAAGGACCCGGACAAGTCGTCCAAGCACCAGTCCGAGAGCGGCGAGCAGAAACGCGAGCGCGCCTGGCTCGGCCTCTCCACACGCGACGACGGCGGACGGCTCGTCGTGTCGCGCGTCTTGCGGGACACACCGGGTCATGCTCACGGCTTCAACGTCGACGACGAGATTCTAGCTATCGACGGCTACAGGGTCGAAGCCTCCGAGTGGCGAACTCGCCTCGAGCAGTACCGAGTCGGCGACGAAGCGGAGGTTCTCGTATCCCGTCGGGACCGGCTGCGTCATCTCCACGTCGTCTTCGGAGACGTGCCCAAGAAGCTCTGGAAGCTCGAGGTCGATCCGGACGCCAGCTACGACCAGCGCAAGCGTCGCAAAGCGTGGCTCAACGGCACCCGCCGAGCGACCTCACCGTAAGCGCAGTACCGAAGCCCGTCTGAGAGTTGGAGGTGTTCACGGCGAGGAAGAGCGCCTCGAGCCCTTTGAGCGGCGGCGGCTCGCGAAGCCCGAACGTCGCGTAGAAGCGACTCCACGGAATTGCGACGCGGTTCTCCCTTCCGGGGTAGATCTTGAACGAAGCGTAGTGGCCGCGCTCGCCAGCCCTGAGCTCGAGCCAGTAGCGCATCGTCGCCGGCGCCCGGGCCTCGATGACGATCCCACGGTAGGCGGAGAGGTCCAGGGGTTTTCGTAGCGCGAGAGCGATCCAGCGGTCGACGTTCTGAGGCGTCGCCTTCGAAAGGTCGTACGACAACTCGAGCACGCCCTCATCCGTGATTTCGATCGAGCCTTCGGACTCGTCGTCTTTCTCCAAGCGGAGCTCTTCGAGAGCGAAGGGCGCGACGTCCGCGCAGACGAGCTCCTCGACCACGACGGAAGGGTAGTTAACGCCGACGAAGATCGGGCTTGAGAGAATCCAAGGTACGTCGCCAGCAAGAAGCGGATGATCTTCGAGGAAGACCTCGACGCGATAGACGCCGGCGCTCGCGTCGAAGTCGAGCTCGCCCTCCGTCGTCTCGAAAAGCGTCTCACCGCCCCGTTTCAGCACGATGCGGGTCGAAAGCCCCGGCGCGTCGAGCGCGACGTGAAGACTCGTGCCGGACGGGACGAAGCTTCCCGGGCGGCCGTCGTTGCCCGCGCGAAACGTGAACCTCTCGGGCTCGCCCGCCCCACGGACCACAGCGAAGAAATCACCGCTTCGGATCGCGCGCATCGGGTCCTCGCGGTACTCCCGGTCGATACCGAGCCCGACGTAGGAGAACGCCGTCTCGTACGAGGGGATCGATACCGTCGTCTCCTCGGTCAGAGGAAATCCGCCATGCGCGTTGGCCGCATAAAAGCCCCAGACCGGACCGCGTTCTAGAAGCTCGTCCCATCGCTCGAGCGCGTAGGTCGGTGGCTGAAAGCTGCTTATGTAGTAGTACGAGCTGAACATTGAGAACCACGCCCAACGCAGTTTCGCGAAGGCCGAGCTCGCCCGGAAGTACGAAGTCACGTTGATGATCTCGATGCCGTCCGGAAGTAGATCGTCCTCCCAGTAAAGCCAACGTTGGGTCGGGTCTTCTGGATAGGTGACGATAGAGAGACCGCCCCATTCCCGAACGTCGCCGATCGCGTCCGGCGGATAGGGCGGAAGCTTGAAGCTGGGAAGGGCGTCGAAGTCGGAGACGATCAGGTGTCCTTCGGGCAGTCCGACCTCGGAGCCTCCAATGATGCGGACCCCCTCGAGAGTCTCGTCGACAAGCGTCGCTTCGGGGTGAGGAGCGCCGTGATCGCTCAGCATGATGAAGCTGAGACGCGAACGGGCGGCGGCACGCGCGACCTCGTGGAGCGAGCCGAGCCCGTCCGATAGACTCGAGTGCACGTGCACCGCACCCCAGAGGTAACGATCCGAGGCTCTTGGTGCGTAGGGCACCAGAACGAGTCCGCGTCCTACGAGCACGAGGACAATCAGCACGAGGACGAGACCAATCCTTCGCATGAGACCGCTTGTCGTATCTTAGCGGAAAGCCGCAAGCCTCGACTTGACAAAGACATGCAAGTCTTTGTAAAAAGGTGATCGCACCAGCCCCCGACCTCATACCCCTCGGAAGATCGGAGCAAGACCTGTTCGGCGCGGTCCCAGCCTCGCGGATAAGATTGCTATTTAAATATCTTAGTATCAATGACTTAGAAGCTTCGCCCGGCAGGCTTTTGGCAGGCTGCGCGGCAGTCTTGCGAGCATTAGAGAATTAAACATGACACTCGAGACGTTTCTCGCTTACGGCGCGGCCGCCGCGGCGCTCGGCCTCGCCGTCTTCGTGCTCTGGCGCGAGGGGCGTCTGCTCGCTTATCAAGCGCTCGCCCTAGGCCTCGTCGTGCTCGCGGCGCGCGAGATCCTCACCGCTCAATCGCTCCAAGCCGTCTTCGAGTCACGAATTCTCTACTGGCAACGCTTGCGACTACTCGCGGCATCGTGCTTCCCATTTTTCTGGCTCTTGTTCGCTGTCACCTTTGCCCGCGCGGACCCCGGCCGTTTCGTCAGGCGCTGGAAATACGCCCTCGCCGCTTCGCTTCTCGCGCCCATCGGGATTACCGTCGCTGGCTGGGATTCCCTCGTCATCCGTACGCCCTATCCCACGCCGAGCTGGTTAATTCCCGTAGGAAGCGCGGGCTATTGGCTGCACGTAGTGCTCCTTCTCGGGACCGTCGCCATTCTGATGAACCTCGAGAGTACCTTGCGCGCCTCGAGCGGCAGCATTCGGTGGCAGATCAAATTCACCGTGCTCGGACTCGGCGCTCTGTTCGGCGTCGAGCTCTTTCTTTCGAGCCAGGTTCTCTTGTACTCCGCAATCCAAACGACGCTCATACCGTTCGGCTCGGCGGCCTTGCTCCTCGCGAGCGGCTTCATCGGCTTTTCCTTCTTGTGGCGTCGCCTCGGCACCTACGAGGTCTATCCGTCCCAGGCGCTGCTCTACAACTCGCTCACACTCCTCGTCGTCGGCCTCTATCTTCTTGCCGTCGCGGGCCTCGTCGAGATCATCGATCTCATTGGGGGCGACGAGCGCGCCCCCCTCGTGTTTTTCGTCGTCCTCATAGCCATCGTCGGGCTGGCCCTCCTTTTGCTCTCGACCGAGCTGCAAGAGCGAGTGAAGCGTTTCGTGAACCGGCATCTCCAAAGGCCGACCCACGACTATCGGCGCATCTGGAATACCTTCACCACGAGAACGAGCTCGATTGTCGAGATCGAGCCCCTGTGCGCGGCCCTCACGAGCACGGCCGCCGAAGTCTTCGGATGTTCCGCGGCGACGATCTGGCTGAAAAAGGAGGGAGACCGCAAGCTGAGCCTCGGCGGCTCGACCGCGTTCTCGACACACTCTGCGAATACGTTGCTTGAAGACAACGACGAGGGCAGGTCGTGGCTCGAGGCGATGGAAGGAGACCTGCAAAAGCCGATCGAGCTCGCCGACGAGATCCGCCGCGTGATCGAGGGGCGTTACAGCATGGCCCTCCGTGGCAACGACGAAGCTCTTATCGGCTTTCTCACCGTGAACGAGCGGGTCACGAAACAACCCTACGGCCTCGAGGACTTCGCGCTGCTCGAGACCTTTGCCGATCAGGTCGCGGCCACGATCGAGAATCGCCAGCTCACCCGCGAGCTCCAAAAGGCGAAGGAGATGGAGGCGTTCCAGGCGATGGCAACGTTTTTCATTCACGACCTCAAGAACCTCGCTTCCCGCCTCTCGCTCGCCATGCAGAACCTCCCCCTGCACTTCGACAAGCCCGAGTTTCGCGAGGACTTGCTCAAAACGATGGGAAAAAGCGTCGGGAAGATCGATACCATGACGAGCCGGCTGTCGTCTCTCAACGAGGGCTTGACGCTTCATCGCGTCTCGTGCGATCTCAACCACCTCGTTCACGAAACGCTCGCCGGCCTGAATGGATCCATGCGCGCGAGCACCTCCGAGGATTTCGGGGAGCTTCCTCGTATCGATCTCGATCCCGAGCAGATTCAGAAGGTGCTCACCAACTTGCTCTTGAACGCGCAGGAGGCGATGGGCGAGAGCGGGCACATTACCGTAAGAACGTCGCGAGAGAACGGATGGGTGCTACTCTCCGTGAGCGACGATGGTTGCGGCATGAGCGCGGAGTTCGTCAGAACGTCGCTCTTCAAGCCGTTCCAGACAACGAAGAAACAGGGGCTTGGTATAGGGCTCTTTCATACCAAGACCATCGTCGAAGCCCACGGAGGCAAAATCGAGGTCCAAAGCGAGCGCGGAGCGGGAACGACCTTCCGCGTCCTACTTCCATCCGGTGCCGGCCATCAACAGAGTTAGCAGACAAGAGGAAACGAGCAGCATGGAGAAGCCGAAGCTACTCATCGTCGACGATGTAGAAGATATCCGAACCCAGATGAAGTGGGCGCTCACGGAGGACTATCAGGTATTCGAGGCAGAAGACCGGCCTTCGGCCATGCTTCTCTTCGAAGAGCACCAGATGCCGCTCGTCTCCCTCGACCTCGGGCTGCCTCCAGACTCCAACGGCGTCGAGGAAGGGTTCCGCCTGCTCGACGACATGTTGCAGCAGGCGAGCGGCACGAAAGTCGTCGTCATCACTGGACAGGAGCAACGAGAGCACGCCTTGAGGGCCATCTCCCTCGGTGCCTATGACTATTTCAACAAGCCCATTCAGATTGACGAGCTGAACGTCGTTTTCAAACGAGCGCTCTACGTGCACGAGCTCGAGAGAGAGAACCGCGAGCTCCAAAAGGGAGTTTCCGCCGACTCGTTCCAAGGGATTGTCGGATTCTGTCCCTCGATGCAGGCCGTCTTCAAGGCCGTTCGACGCGTCGCCAAGTCCGACGCCCAGGTCCTCATCTCAGGCGAGAGCGGCACCGGAAAAGAGCTCGTCGCCTTGGCCGTCCATCGTTTGAGCGCACGCTCCGACGCCCCCTTCATCGCCATTAACTGCGGCGCCATTCCCGAGAACCTTCTCGAGAGCGAGCTCTTCGGCCACGAGAAGGGTGCCTTCACTGGAGCGCACGCCCGACGCCAGGGTAGAATCGAGTCCGCCCATCGAGGCACCCTTTTTCTCGACGAGATCGGCGAGCTCTCCCTCCCGCTCCAGGTCAAGCTCCTCCGTTTTCTCCAGGAACATCGATTGGAGCGGGTCGGGGGACGCCAGGAGATCGAGGTCGATGTACGCGTCGTGGCCGCGACGAATGCCGACCTAGTGCGCGAGATGAAAGAGGAGACCTTTCGCGAAGACTTGTACTACCGACTCGCGGTCATCGGCATCTCGCTCCCGCCTCTACGCGAGCGGGGCGAAGACATCACCGTGCTCGCCAAAGTGTTCCTCGAGCGGTTCGCGCGGGAGAACAAGAAGAATATCGTGGGCTTTTCCGGCGACGCTCTTACCGCCATGCACGCCCACCGCTGGTCCGGCAACGTACGCGAGCTCGAAAACCGCATCAAGCGCGGCGTCATCATGGCTGAAGGCCGGAAGCTCACGCCAGCGGACATGGAGCTCGCTGCGCCCTCACGCGACGACCCAAAGTCCGTCAGCCTCAAAGAGGCCCGCGAAGAGCTCGAACGGGAACTCATCAAAAAGACCTTAGCGAAGCACAACGGCAACATGACCCGCACCGCCGCCGAGCTCCAAATCAGCCGCCCCACCCTCTATGAGCTGATGGACAAGCTAGGCCTGAGAAAAGAGCAGACCGCATAGGTCCCTCTCCCCTGGGGTGTTACACTATGAAAGGGGAAGTCAGAAAAAAGGATCTCCTCGTATCCAGGACCACTGGTTTTTTCCTGGGCTTCCAGTCCGCTCTCGCATTTTGTTCGCCTGTCTGGGATCGCTGCAGTATTCGTGTCAGGCTCATCACGGTGCTCGGCGCTACATCGGCCTGTTTGCTGACGGGGGAATTCGTCGCCCGGCAATTGGAAGGCCGAAGCGAGTATCATCATCGTTTTTTGTTGGGGGTCGATGTTCAAACAAGCACGACTGTACCGATTCGCTAATCTCCTTTGCCGGTCGGACGAGGGCTCGAGAACGCCTGCGCTGCGCCAGCGGATTCAGGTACCTGCAGACTCCAATCCGCGCTCGAGGAGAGCCTCGTGAAGCGGCTAAAAGCAATGCTTGAAGCGCCACTCAGAAGGGTCCTCGATTCCGATTGGACGTTCAGACTTGCAGAACTTCTAGATCGACGGTCCGAGAACAGAATGTCGGAGTTCGGCATGCTGGCGCAGGCATTCGAGTTCACCAAAATCAACAACGTAGTTGGTGACTACTTCGAGTTTGGCCTGTGGCCCCTCTGTGCCAACATCCTTGAGACACTTCGCCCCTTGAAATTAGTGTGTAGGGCGGAGGAGGATCATCAATGAGTTCATTGATTGAGAGAATGACCCCGGCGGGAACGGAAGGAGCCCGTAGGGCGACTGGAGATCCCGCCGGCCGCGATGCGGCGGGGGTCCCGGAAACGGAAGTGAGTGAGCAAGCGAAGCGTCGACGCTTTACCGCGGAGTACAAGCTGCGGCTAGTGCGCGAGGCCGACGCCTGCAAGGGTGTCGGGGATATTGCGGCACTTCTGCGTCGAGAGGGCCTGTACTCGTCGCAGCTATCGAGTTGGCGCCGCCAACGTGACGAGATCGCGAAGGCGGGGTTGACGTCGAGAAAGCGAGGCCGGAAGGCGAAGGCAGAGGATCCACGGGTCAAGGAGCTCGAGCGCGAGAACGCCCGGCTCCAACGTCGCCTGGCTCGAGTGGAGACGATGTTGGAGATCCAAAAAAAAGCCTCCGAACTGCTGGGGATCCCCCTGAATCCGCTCGACAGCGACGAGAACGACTGATTGTGGCGGCCGAGGAGCTGGCGGGACAGATTGGGCAGACGGCGGAAGCCTGCGAGGCTCTGAGTGTGGCTCGTTCCACGTTGTATCGCAGGCGCCAGCTGGTGACGCCCAAACCGAAGCGTCGTCCTCGGCCGCACCGAGCCCTCGACGAGACCGAGTGCGAGAAGGTCCTCGGAGCCTTGCACTGTGAGCGTTTCGTCGACAAGGCGCCCGCGCAGGTGTGGGCCACGCTTCTGGACGAGGGAATCTACCTCTGCTCGATTCGCACGATGTATCGGATTTTGGAAAAGTACGGCGAGGTCCGAGAGCGCCGGAACCAACTGCGCCATCCGAATTACGCCAAGCCGGAGCTGTTGGCCGAGGCGCCCAACGAGGTTTGGTCGTGGGATATCACGAAGCTTCGTGGCCCCGTCAAGTGGACCTACTACTATCTCTACGTCATCCTCGACATCTTCTCCCGCTACGTGGTTGGCTGGATGCTGGCTCACCGAGAAAGCGCCGAGCTCGCGAAACGCCTCATCGCCGAGAGCTGTCGCAAGCAAAACATTGAACCAGACCAGCTCACCATGCACGCGGATCGTGGCAGCTCGATGCGAAGCAAGTCCGTGGCTTTGCTCTTGGCAGACCTCGGCGTGACCAAGACCCACTCCAGACCCTACGTCTCGAACGACAATCCCTACTCCGAGTCTCAGTTCAAAACGCTCAAGTATTGCCCTCAGTTCCCCAGCCGTTTTGGTTCCATCCAAGACAGCCGGCTGTTCTGCCGCGGTTTCTTCGACTACTACAACAATGACCACCGGCACTCGGGGGTCGGCCTTATGACACCGGCCGACGTTCACTACGGTCGCGCCGAACAACTCACCACCGCTCGGCGCCAGATCCTTCTCGAGGCTCAGCGTGCTCATCCCGAGCGCTTCGTTCGCGGAACGCCACAACCTCCCGTTTTGCCTCCTCAGGCCTGGATCAACCCGCCGCCGCAGAAAACGACGCTCCAGGATGCCGCAGGAGCCATTCTCTCGGCGTCGTCCATACCTGGGGTACCCCCTTTTTCTGCTTCACCCAACGAGATCGCGAGCGAAGCAGACGTCGACCACGCGGACATCACCAGTCGCCGAAAGTTAATCGAGGCTCACTAAATGCAGCTCGCGAGTGTCTCAATGTTGTTGACATGTTCCGGAGGTCCTTTTCCCGGGGCGAGTAGCTCAAACCGCCCGAGGCGGAGTGCACCGTGGTCGTGGGCTCGAGCACGAGAGAGCGACGCACTTGATACGTCGCCTGAACGTGGCTCGTGCGCCCCACGGCTCGCTGGGTCCAGAACCGGAACGCTCCCTCGGAGCCTTCGAGGCTCTGGAAGGAGTAATCGATGGTTCGGTAGGAGCCCGCGACGTCGAAGCCGATCGAGGTGAGCTCCGAAAGCTTTCTTTGGACGCCGAAGTTGGCCGCCGCCTGATGGGACTTCGAGTCGCCCGCGCGAAGCCCCTCCGTCGCGATGATGCCGAGCACCATGTCCTCCCCGTCGGGAACGAGGAGATCGCCCGCCGGTGTCGGCTCGACGGCCGGGTCAGGGAAGTCGTTCCCGAATGGACTCTCTTCCAAGACGATCTGTGATCCTTCGATCCGTTGTTCGTTCTGCCACTCGATGTAGGAGTAGTTGACGCTCGTTGCGATCGTCGTCCGCGGGCTCGTCTGGTACTGCATGCCCCAGGACGTCGTCGCGGAGAGAGTGTCCACGTTGGGGGCGAGAAGGCCGATGCTCGATAGAGTACTCAACATGAACCCTCGATTGACGTTTTGGCTCAAGCTCATGTTGAACCGAGGGGAGCTCTGGCGGGTCCAGGAGAAGCCGCCACCATAATTCAAACGATCGCGCTCGTCGCCCTTGCGGTAGAAATCACTTCCAAGGCGCCCGAAGAGCGAAAACTGGGAACGCTCCGTTCTCGTGGAGAAGGAGAGAGAAGCATTGACGTTGTCCAGGACACGATCCTCTCTCGATATGCCGTTCTCGACCAGGTCGTACTCGTTGGACTCCCGGAACCCTAGCGAGAAACGCCAATCGTTCGGCGGCTCCTGAGCCAAAGCCGGACTCGCGAGCGTGAATCCGATCATGGCTGCCATCGCATACCGCATCTCATGGAACGACGATGGTATCTCCGGGCTGAAGAACCAAATTCCCCCTTAGCTGCCTCTTGCCAACCAGATCGTCGTAGTTGAAGGGAAAGTGGATGAGCTGGCCACCCACGTCGCGAATGACGAAGATTTGGTTCAACTTCGCAAACTCCTGAAATCCTCCCGCGATCGCCAGCGCCTGGACGACCCGGATAGGACTAGTGTAGGGGAACGCCCCTTGTTGCGCGACCTTGCCCAGGACGAAGAACCGCGCGCTGTTCGGCTCCTCGATCGCGACCGTCACCCGAGCGAGATCCACGAAGTGTCCGATTTTTTCCTCGAGCTTCTTGCTCAAAGCTGAAGGCGTCTGCCCCGCCACCGGAACGTCGCCCACGAAGGGGATCGTGATCTTCCCGTCGTAGCGGACGAGAAACGAGCCGCTGAAATCGGCTTCTTTCCAGGTGATGATGCGAAGGATGTCCCCGGCGCCGATCTGGTAGTCGGTGGGGCGGCGATTCGGGTCCCGCGACGGAGCGGGTCGATTGGCCTTCTGGGTGGTTGAAGGCGTAGCCATCGCGAGATGGGCGCCGCATAGAAACACAACGAGAGCGCAATATCTCATGACGTTGACGCAATAACTCCTAGCCGTCGAGGAGTCTCCACGGAAAGACACAGGCCGAGCGCTCCGCAGTATAGGCCCGCCGTGCTCCGCGGAGCAATCCATGTCTCACTCCTCGAAGCCCCGGTTGGGAAGGGGTAATCTGCAAGTTTATAACAGGAAATGGCCCCTCACGCAAGCCTTCGATGGCCTCGGAGGCGGCTCGCGGCGGCGATGCCCCGGTAGGCGAGGAGTTTGACGGCCTCCAAGGCCCCGAAACGGTCGGTTTCCTCATCGCCTCCTTCCGCGGAGGCGATGGGAACGAGCTCGACGTTTTTCGAAATGAAAACCCTTAGTGCGACGAGGCAGCGGGGGAGATGCGCGCGTGACGAGACAACGAGGAGCTTCCGAGGGCCGTCCCTCTCGATTACTTGAGCGAGGCCACGCGCCTCCGTGAGCGTGCCGAGCCGGCCGATCGCGACCCGCTCGCAGCGTGTCGCCTCCGGTTCCACATGGACGAAGAAGTGCCGTTCCCGTGGCGGGGTCCCCTCGACCATCTCGACGAGACCGCCTTCGCTCTCGAGCTCGAGGGCTTCAAAGCGACGCCACTCGAACCGCCCCACGCTCAGGATCAGGCGAGGTGCCCACCCTTCCCGGTAGAGGCGGAGGCCCGAGCGTTTGCGCCCCTCGCGTCCCGCAAAGACGAAAATCGCCTCGGCTCGCTCGGGCTCCCGGCTGATGTCTAGAAAAGGCATGGATGCTGTAGGATGATATACCGAGCTTAAGTGCCCGAAAGATGCAAACAACGTTGAATGGTCTCGCGAGCCGGGTGGCTAAGAGCGCGGTCTTGTCGCGCGGGTTTCGGGCTCTAACGAAGCCGAACCGTTTCGTCGTGCTTACGTACCACCGCGTCAACGATGACGCCCATCCGTATTTCACCGGAGTCCGCGTCGAGCTGTTCCGCCGGCAGATGCATTCGCTTCGTCGCCACTTCGAGGTGTTGCCGCTTGTTACGCTCGTGGATCGGGCCAAGGCGAAGGACGTTCCACCGAACGTCGCCGCCATCACCTTCGACGATGGCTATCGCGACAATTTCACGCAGGCGTTTCCCATCCTGCGCGAGCTCGGTCTGCCGGCCACCGTCTTCCTGGTGACCGACGCCCTCGACCACGGTCGTTTGATCTGGCACGATCGGGTCTTCGACGCGTTTCACCGCACGAGCAAGCGCGAGCTGTATTTCGAGGGCGAGACTTTGAATCTCGGGCAGGCGGCGCTCATGAAGATTTTGGAGCGCGTTCGGAGTGTGAGCCCTCGAGAGAGAGACTCGATGGTCGACGCGCTCCTCGAACAGCTCGAGATCGGTGATGAGCCCGAAGCGGGTTGGGCGAAACTCCGGTGGGACGACGTGCGCGAAATGGCGAGGGCGGGCATTGACTTCGGCTCCCACACCCTCGATCATCCGATCTTGAGCCACGTCGGCGCCGAAGAGGCGAGGCGACAGATCAGGGGATCGAAAGAGAGAATAGAATCTGAGCTCGGCACGCCCGTAAAGAGCTTCGCCTATCCGAACGGTCGCGTCGGGGACTTCGACGAGACCACGATCCGGATCCTCACGGAGGAGGGCTACGATTGCGCCGTCACGACGGTATCCGGAGCCAACGACGCTTCGACAGATCCTTTCTCTCTGCGCAGAGCGGGGATGTGGGGTGAGGATACCGAGCTCTCCGCGTTGCGCTTGGCATGGAGCCGGGTTCGCACGTGAGCGTCGATGCGTGGATTACCGTCGGCGTTCTCGTCTTGACGCTCGTCATTCTCGCCCGCGACTTGTTCCCCCCGCCGGCGACGATTCTTTCCGCGGTCATCGTCCTGCTCGTCACCGGCGTCGTGGGGCCGGAGGAGGCCTTCTCGGGCTTCAGCAATCCCGCCCCCATCACCGTGGCGGCACTCTACGTCATCGCGCGCGCCGTCGAGACGACGGGCGCGCTTCAGCCGCTAGTGGGAGCCACACTCGGCGCAGGTCGTAGCTGGCGGCGCTCTCTCGCGAGACTGGTCGTTCCGACGACCTTCGCATCGGCATTCTTGAACAACACTCCTATCGTCGCGATGCTCGTACCACAGGTGAGCGACTGGGCCGAGAGACGCGGGCAGTCTCCGTCCCGCTATCTGATGCCTTTGTCTTTCGCCGCCATCCTGGGCGGCATGCTCACCGCGATCGGAACCTCGACGAATCTCGTGATCTCGGGCTTGCTCGAAGCTCATGGCCACGCGCCGCTCGGCATGTTCGAGATCTCGAAAGTCGGTCTGCCCGTCGCTGCGGTCGGGCTCGTGGTCATCGTGGTTCTAGCTCCCATTGTGATCCCGGAGCGCCGCGCCGTGCTCCAGGATCTCGAAGAGGAATTTCGCGAGTTCGTCGTCAGCATGCTGGTCGAGCGCGGTGGACCGCTCGATGGACGCAGCGTCGAGGACGCCGGTCTCAGACATCTACAGGGGGTGTTTCTCGTCGAGATCGTGCGAGAGGGCGAGCTGATCGCACCGGTCACGCCGAGCCGCGTGCTTCATGGAGGGGATCGACTGACGTTCGTGGGCAAAGTCGATCTCGTCGTCGATCTGCAAGCCATGCCGGGTCTCGTTTCCGCCGAGCTCGCTCAGACGGAAGCTCTGGACGTCGGTCGCCACACGTTTTTCGAGGCCGTGCTATCCGAAGTCTCGCCTCTTGTGGGGCGCACTCTCAAGGATGCGTCGTTTCGCGCGCGGTACCAGGCGGCCGTGGTCGCGCTCCATCGCGCGGGGCAACGCGTCGAGGCCAAGCTCGGCGAAGTGAAGCTCCGTGTTGGCGATACGCTCTTGATCCTTGCCGACCCGGAATTCGGAGCCCGCTGGCGCGATCGAAATGACTTTCTGCTCGTCTCGAGCCTGGGAGCGGCGCCTCCGGCGACGACGCGACGCGCCTGGATTGTCGCCGCCGTGGCTGCAGCCATTGTTTTCGGCTCGGCTCTCGGGCTCATGCCGATCCTCCACCTCTCGCTGTTGGGTGCCGCTCTGCTCGTCGCCTTAGGGGTGCTGACTCCGTTCCAGGCTCGGCAAGCCGTCGATCTCAACGTGATCCTCGTCATCGCGTCAGCCTTCGGTCTCGGCGCTGCGATGGAAGCCTCCGGGCTCGCGGCGTTCCTGGCGGCTACCATCATCGGGGTCCTGGGGAGCTTTGGGACGACCGGTGTTTTGTTCGGGTTGGTCCTCACCACGGTCCTTCTGCTCTCGCTCGTTACGAACAACGCCGCCGCGGTGCTCATGTTTCCCATTGGCGTCTCGGCGGCTTCGTCCCTGGGCGAAGACGTCCGCCCTTTCGCGATCGCCATCGCCGTCACCGCATCCGTCTCCTTTCTGACACCCATCGCCTATCAGACAAACCTGATGGTCTACGGTCCCGGAGGCTATCGTTTCTCGGACTATTTCCGCCTCGGCGGCATCCTCACCCTCGTCGTCATTCCCGTCATCCTCCTCGCGGTTCGGCTTGTATGGGGTGCGTGATGTAGAATCCCGCGATTCGCGGAGGACTTCATACATGCGACCTTTCTGGCTCTGTTTATTGGCTCTCGTTCTCGGTCTGGGCTCGTCCCTCGCCCAGGTACCACTCCCTGCCGACTCCCTGGGTTTCGAGCCCGGCTCGGACTACAAGCTCGCGAAGTGGGAAGAGCTCGTGTCGTACTACCGCGCTTTGGACCGGGCGAGTGACCGCGTGCAGCTCCGGGAGATCGGCCGCTCGGTACTTGGCAAGCCGCTGCTATTGCTTTCGATCTCGAGCGAGGCGAACCTCACGACGCTCGACGAGTGGCGCGCCATGAGCGAAGCGCTCGCCCGGGCGAAAATCGACGAGGAGACCGCTCGAAGCTACGCGCGCAACGGCAAGGCTATCGTCTGGATCGACGCCGGTCTTCACGCCTCCGAAGTCGCGCCCTCCCAGATGATGCCGCTTCTCGCGCATCGGATCGTCACCGAGGAATCGGAAGAGATGCAAAAGATCCGGGACAAGGTGATTCTGCTCTTGATGCCCAGCATGAACCCCGATGGCCTCGACATCGTCGCGAGCTGGTACCAGAACAACCTGGGTACACCCTATGAGACGACGTCGCCACCCGAGCTCTACCACCACTACATCGGACACGACAACAACCGCGATTGGTTCATGAACAACATGCCCGAGTCGCGCGCCGTCACCCAGGTCCTCTACCGAGAGTGGTACCCGCAGATCGTTTATAACCACCATCAGACCGCTCCGAACTGGGCCCGCATCTTCCTTCCCCCCTTCGCCGACCCCCTGAATCCGAATATCCATCCCGGCGTGACTACCGGAGTCAACCTCGTGGGAACGGCTATGGCGAACCGCTTCGCCATGCAGAAGATGCCCGGCGTCGTCTCCGACATGATCTACTCGATGTGGTGGAACGGCGGGATGCGGACCGTTCCCTACTTCCACAACATGATCGGCATCTTGACGGAGACCTCTCACGCCTCTGCGACGCCGCGCTACTACGACCCCGCCAGCATGCCCGATTTCGTCGGCAACCCGAGTCGAGGCAGCGCGGCTCCGACCTCCGCAACGGACATCTTCTATCCCTACCCTTGGAAGGGCGGCTCGTCGCGTTTGTCGGACGCCGTGCGCTACACCCTCACGGCCTCGATGGGCGTTTTGGATATCGCCGCCGACCTCAAGGAGAAGTGGCTCTTCGACATCTATCGGATGGGACGGGACGCGATCGAGGCGGGAGAGAGCGGCGAGCCTTTCGCCTATATCCTCCCGGCGGATCAGTGGGATCCCGGAGAGGCCGACAATCTCGTGAACGTCCTCCTCATGGGAGGGGTTCAGGTCCACCGCGCCGCCCGGGACTTCACGACCGAGGCCGGGAGCCACGCGAGCGGCTCCTACATTATTTATGGCGCGCAGTCCTTCCTGCCTTATGTCGTCGACCTGCTGGAAATGCAGAACTATCCCGACCGTCGTCTTTCGCCGGACGGCCCCCCAGAGCCTCCCTACGATTTGGCGGGCTGGACGCTTCCGATGCAAATGGGCGTCGAGGTTACCAAAGTCGAAGAAGCCTTCGAAGCGGACGCGGAGTCTCTCCGGGACTACGTCGTCCCGGCGCCGGGCGTCGTCACGGAGGGCGGCTTCGGCTATCTGCTGTCTCACCGCCCGAACCGCACGGTCGAAGCCGTGAACCGGCTCCTCGCGGCTGGAGATCGAGTGCACTGGGTGGGTGAAGCCTTTTCATCGGAAGGCACAGATTTCGAGGCAGGGACGATTCTCGTCGAGAAGCGTGACGGGACGAAGTCTCGCGTCGAGTCGCTGGCTCGCGAGCTCGGCCTGTCGTTCAACGGCATCTCGGAAAGCCCGGGGGTCGTGATGCACACCCTCGGACCGGTCAAGGTCGGCATCTACAAGTCCTGGGTCGCGAACATGGACGAAGGGTGGACGCGCTGGCTTGTCGAAGGCTACGGCTTCGATCTGACGACGCTTCACGACGAGGACCTGCGCAACCAAGATCTCTCGGGTCTCGACGTCATTGTGTTGCCCGACCAGGACAAAGAGCGCATTCTGAACGGCCACCTTCCCGGCACGATGCCCGAAGAATACGTCGGGGGCATGGGCCTCGCGGGCGCTCTCGCCCTTCAAGGGTTTGTGGAGGAGGGTGGAATGCTCGTGGCGCTCGACGGTGCGAGTGATTTCGTGATCGAGCAGTTCGGCCTTCCACTGCGTAACGTGACGGACGGCCTCGCGAGCACGAAGTTTTTCATCCCCGGCTCGCTCATTCGAGCCGAGATCGACACGGACCATCCACTCGCATGGGGTATGCGGGACGAAGTGGCGGCCTCCTTTGTGAGGAGCCGTGCGTTCGAGACGGTGGAGCTCAGCCAGGAGCGGGAAGGGGGCCGGGAGGACACGAAGCCCGCTCCGACGATGCCCATAGAGGTCGTCGCGACCTATGCGGAGGAGGACTTGTTGATGAGCGGCTGGGCGCTCGGCGAGAAGGCCACCATCGGCGGCAAGGGAGCGCTCGTGCGGGCGAAGCTCGGTCGGGGCGAAGTCGTGCTCTTCGGTTTTCGCCCTCAGTTCCGTGGCCAGCCACGGGGCACCTACAAGCTGCTTTTCAATGCGCTTCAAGGGGCGACGCTCGAGGCCATGCCCTTCGCCAGTAACTGACGTTCGTTCATGAGAGTCTTTCGCGTCGCCGGCGTGATCTCACTCGGCTTCGCCGCGCTCGTCGCGGGCCAGGACATCGATTCCGTGCTCTATGAATCGATGGAGTGGCGCAACATTGGCCCGTTTCGAGGAGGCCGTTCCAACGCTTCGACGGGTGTCATCCAGGAGCCGGACAGCTTCTACTTCGGCGGCGTGGGCGGCGGCGTTTGGAAGACGACGGACGGTGGCGAGACGTGGAGCAACGTCTCCGATGGGTTCTTGAGAACTGCTTCGGTGGGTGCGATCGCGGTGGCACCCTCGGATCCGAACGTTGTCTACGTCGGCATGGGAGAGCACGCGGTGCGCGGCGTAACGACCTCCCATGGAGACGGCATCTACAAGTCGACGGACGCGGGAAGGACCTGGACTCACGTGGGGCTCGCGCGCTCGCGCGCCATTTCGCGAATTCGTGTGCACCCTCGGGATCCCGATCACGTTTACGTCGCCGTTCAGGGCGCGCCCTACGGCCCGAGCGAAGATCGCGGCGTCTATCGCTCGATGGACGGCGGCGCGAACTGGAAGAGAGTCTTGTACGTCGGCGAAGACGCGGGAGCATCGGATCTCGATATGGACCCCTCGAATCCTAGGATTCTCTATGCCGCGTTCTGGGATCACCGGCGGACGCCCTGGGAGGTTCGGAGCGGCGGCCCGGGAAGCGGCATACACAAGTCGAAGGACGGGGGTGAGACCTGGTACGAGATCGGAGACGATGAGAAAGGCTTTCCCGAAGAGCGAGGGAAGTTGAGTGTCGCCGTCTCCGCGAAGCCGGATCGCGTATATGCGCTCGTCGAGGCCGATCCTGGCGGAGGACTCTACCGATCGGACGACGGGGGCGAGAGCTTCGAGCTCGTGAACGAGACCTGGACGATCCGGACGCGCGCCTGGTACTACATCAAAGTCTTCGCCGATCCGAAGAACGAGGACGTCGTCTGGATCACGAACGCCCGGCTCATGAAGTCCATCGATGGCGGCAAGACCTTCGCGCGCGTTTCGACGCCGCACGGCGACAACCATCACGTCTGGATCCACCCCGACAATACCGACATCATGATCAACTCGAACGACGGCGGTGCGAACGTTTCCAAAAACGGAGGCAAGAGCTGGTCGACGCAGCAAAATCAGCCGACGGCCCAAATCTATCGGGTGAATACGGACAATCGGTTTCCCTACCACGTCTACGGCGGGCAGCAGGACAACTCGTCCGTCGCGCTCGCGAGCCAGTCGTTCGCGGGCGGGATCGGTTGGAGAGACTGGTACTCGGTGGGAGGCTGCGAGACCGCCTATACAGCCTTCGACAAGGACGATCCGGTGCTCGTCTACGCGGGCTGCTACCTGGGACAGATCTCGGAGTGGGACGCGCGCACCCGCTCCGCGCGCAACGTTATGGCCTATCCGATGCTGCCCGCGGCCATGGCCTCGCGCGAGATGAAGTACCGCTTCAACTGGAACGCGCCGATCTTCGTCTCCCGACACGACTCTGGCGTCGTCTATCACGCTTCGAACGTGCCTCTCCGGAGCGAGAACGGCGGGGTTTCCTGGACCGAAGTGAGTCCGGATCTCACGCGAGA
The DNA here is from genome assembly GCA_965247365.1 of Candidatus Marinacidobacterales bacterium. Classification (GTDB taxonomy): domain Bacteria; phylum Acidobacteriota; class Vicinamibacteria; order Marinacidobacterales; family SMYC01; genus CBDFHB01. The sequence continues at coordinate 2,906,851 of CBDFHB010000002.1, read as the reverse complement.
CGACGACGAGAAACAAGGACCGGGCGGAGGTCCGATCACGAACGAAGGGGCGGGCGGCGAGATCTACGGGACGATCTACTACGCTGCGGAGTCCCCGCACGACTCGCGCGTGCTCTGGGCAGGAACGGACGACGGCTACGTGCAAGTGACACGAGACGGGGGCGCGAGCTGGCAGAACGTAACGCCTGGGAGTGTCGGCGAGTCGATGATCAACGCCATCGAAATCTCCCCTCACGAGCCCGGGGCCGCATACATCGCGGTGACGAAGTACAAATTCAACGACTTCACGCCGATGGCCTACAAGACGGTTGACTTCGGCAAGAGCTGGGCGCGAATCACGAACGGGATTCCGGACGAGGCCTGGGTTCGGGTTGTCCGAGAAGACCCCAAGCGACGCGGGCTTCTCTATATGGGAACCGAGACGGGGGTCTACGTCTCCTTCGACGACGGCGCGAGCTTCAAGTCGCTTCAGCTCAACTTGCCCGTCGTTCCTGTTACCGACCTTCAGGTTCATGGCTCTGCGAACGACCTCGTCGCGGCGACGCAGGGCAGATCGTTCTGGATCCTGGACGAGCTGTCGCCGCTGCAACAGCTCGACGGCGACGTCGAGAAGGCGAGCGCGCACCTCTTCGCGCCTAGGCCCGCGATCCGCGTCCAGAGGGCGTTCAGGTCCGCGAGCCAGCTACGTGTGGGTCAGAACCCACCGGAGGGGGCGATCCTCGACTACGTCCTCGGTGAGGTCGATGAGGACACCGAAGATACGAGGACTGTCACTCTCGAGATCCTGAACGCCACGGGTGGGATCGTTCGAAGCTACTCGAGCGACGCTGACGATGACGACGATCCCCCGCTCGCGGCCGAACCTGTAATGCATCGAGCGTCTTGGGACCTGCGCTACGAGACACCGGAGAAAGTGCCCGGCCTCTATATCTTTGGGCGGCTTCGTGGTCGTCTCGCGCCTCCAGCAACGTATCGGGTGCGCCTGACGGTCGGTGATGAGGTCCGCAGTCAGAATCTCGAGGTGCTCCCGGACCCGAGACTCGACACGCCCCCTGCGACCTATGTAGAACAGGATGCCTTTCTCGCCGATGTCGCGAAGGAGATCATCGCCGTCCACGAGGGCGCCAATCGTTTGCGCGACGTTCGGGAACAGGTCGAGGCGCTCCTAGACCGCTCCAAGGAGCATGAGCTCGCCGCCGTCGTTCAAGCGGCAGGCGAGGCTTACGTCGAAAAGCTCGACGCATGGAGGACGAGCTCATCCAGAAGCGAACCGTTGACGGGCAAACCGTCATCAACTTCCCGATCCGCCTCAATCAGCACTACATCTATTTGCACTCTGTGGTGGACGGCTCGGAGTCCGGCATCGTCGACGGCGCCCGCCAACGGTTTCAGGACTTGCAGGCGCAGTGGCGTCCGCTCGAGCGTCAGTTGGGAGAGCTCCTCGGCGCCGAGCTAGACGCGCTCAACACTCTCGTGCGAGACGCGGGCATCCCGGCGGTGATGGTAGCGAACTAAAAGAGCGTGTAAATGAACGGGGCCGCGCCGCTACCGCTCAGGAACACGAGAGCTCCTAGTGCCAAAACCACGATGATGATCGGGAGGAGCCACCACTTTTTGTTGTGTTTCAAGAAGTCCCAAAACTCGGAAACAAGGCCCTGACGCCTTTCTTTGGCGAGCTGGGTGATATCGTCTTCTCGGTCTTCCATTCTAGGTTCCTGTATCAAAATTGCCGGAAATAGTCGCGATTGTCACGGGGTGGACGCATATCCACCCAGTAACTTTTTCGGTTGGTTTCCCACGATCGCTCCAACGAGTCGCGGCCTATCAACCGGAACAAGAGCGCCAATGGTGTCAAGATGCCGAAGAATAAGAACGCCAGGACGGCGTGAGACACGACCCAGCCAATGGGAAATGCGACGAGGCTCAAGATCGTGTAGAGCGGGCGGTTCGCTTTGGGCCAAACGAAAGACAAGAGCGCCGAGAGCCCACCTGCGACCCAAAACGCGTAGGTCACGGCCGGTGTCGACTCGCCGAAATCGAACCCGAATAGCCCGCCTTTCCAGTGAACGACACCGCCGAGAACTGCGAAGGCGACAACGGCGATGAAGCCGAACTGCCTCAGTTGTTTCGTCGTCGGTTGCAGGTTCAGCTGAGCAAGCATGGCGTCTAGTCGAGCTGAAACTGAGCGAGGTACGCGTCCGTTTCGTGTCGCTGCGCGTTCGGTTGTTCTTCTTTCAAGAGCAGGCAGTTGTCGATCACGAGAGCATCCATATTCGTCGCCATGAAGCAGCGATAGGCATCTTCCGGTGTGCAGATGATGGGCTCGCCGCGTACGTTGAAGCTCGTGTTGATCGCGACCGGGCAACCGGCCCGATCGTTCAGGCTGTCGAGGATGCGGTGGAATCTGGGGTACCGGTCGGCATCGACCGTTTGCACGCGGGCCGAATAGTCGACATGCGTTATGGCCGGAACGACGGATCGCTTCTGTTTGAGCTTGTCGAGTCCGCCGAAGCCGTTCCCACTCACAGCGAGCCGTTTCTCGTTTCGCACCGGAGCCACGAGAAGCATATAAGGACTCTCTTCATTTGGTCGCATCTCAAAGTACTCATCGGCCCTCTCACGCAGGATCGATGGAGCAAACGGCCGGAAGGACTCCCGAAATTTGATCTTCAGGTTCATGACCGACTGCATCTTTTCCGAACGTGCGTCGCCGATGATGGAGCGGCTGCCCAGCGCCCGCGGCCCGAACTCCATCCGTCCCTCCATGTGCCCGACGACCTGCTCGGAGTCGATGAGTCTCGCGATCTCGGCGACAAGCTCGGCCTCCTCATCGAAAAAACGGTAGACGGCGCCCGACGCGTCCAAAAAGGACCGGATGCGCTCGTCGGAATATTGAGGTCCCAGAAGAGAACCTTTCTGGCGGTCGCCCTTTTCGAGCGGAACGCGCTCTTTGTGCATGAGCTGATACCAAACGAAGAGCGCCGCTCCGAGTGCACCGCCGGCGTCGCCGGCTGCGGGCTGGATCCACAGGTTCTCGAACGGACCCTCTCTGAGGATTTTCCCGTTCCCGACGCAATTCAAAGCAACTCCACCGGCCATGACGAGATTCGAGAGCCCCGTCAGCTCATGGGCGTAGCGCGCCGCCCGGAGCATGATCTCTTCGGTGACTTCCTGGATGGACGCAGCGATGTCCATTTCACGCTGCGTTAGTGGCCCCTCCATGGGTCTCGGCGGACCGGCGAATAGCTCGTCCATCTTGTCCGAGGTCATGACCTCTTTGTGACAAAACGCGAAGTAGGACATGTCCATGCGGAAAGAACCGTCGGGTTTCAAGTCGATGAGCTTGTCGCGGATGACGGCGGCATATTTCGGCTCGCCATAAGGGGCAAGCCCCATGAGCTTGTACTCGCCGCTATTGACGCGAAAACCACAGAAATACGTAAAAGCCGAGTAAAGAAGCCCGAGCGAATGCGGAAAGCGGAGCTCCTTTAGAAGGTGCATTTGATTCCCCTCGCCGACGCCGATGCTTCCCGTGGTCCACTCGCCGACGCCGTCGAGAGTCAGAATTGCGGCCTTGTCGAACGGGGAAGGGAAGAAAGCACTAGCGGCATGGGACTCGTGGTGGCGGGTGAAGACATAGCGTCCTCGATACTGTTCGTTCAATCCGCGGTCCAACTCCCTCGGGGTATGGAGCTTTTCCTTCAGCCAGAGGGGAAGTCCCTTGAGGAACAGTTTGTAGCCGCGAGGGGCGTAAGCGAGATACGTCTCGAGGATGCGATCGAACTTGAGCAGAGGTTTGTCGTAAAACGCGACGATGTCCAGTTCGGCCGGCCTGAGTCCTGCTTCACCGAGGCAGTAATCCACCGCGTGCTTTGGGAAGGAGTAGTCGTGTTTCTTCCTGGTGAAACGCTCTTCTTGGGCCGCCGCGACGATGTCACCGTCGCGAACGAGGCAAGCCGCACTGTCGTGATAGAAAGCCGAAATACCAAGAATGTACATTCGCCTGATCAGGATATGATAAGCGTTAGAACAGAGCAAGATAGCTAGTACTTGGTGGATCACGCGAAGTCGTACGCAGCGAAGGGCCTTCCGCCCGACGCATATCAGGAGGTGCCGGGCGAAGACTATCCTCCTTATGTAAACGCCTCTGACTCGCCTCCCGAGATCACGGTTCGTTCCGTTGTTCTGGGAGCGATCTTCGGAGTCCTCTTCGGCTCCGGCCTCGTGGGCGGCGAAGGCCTTCTAGGTGTGGGAATCGCTGCCTATGCGGTGCTCATGACGCGTGCGCCCGAGGGTGTCGGTAGTGGCTGGGCTGGTGTGCTCGAGCCCTTTTTCCCCTCCTCCCATTTGGGGCTCTCGTTTGGCTTCTATGGCGCTCCGCGCGAGGGCGATCCTGACGTAAGAGCCTTGTTTACTGGATCGGATTCGTCAGCGTTCCGATTCCCTCAATCCAACACGTTGCCACGTCACCTCTCTTCATGAAGATCGGGGGGGTGCGGCCCGAGCCCACACCGGAAGGGCTTCCTGTGGCGATGACGTCTCCGGGCTGCAGCGTAATGATGTTGGAGGCGAAGTGCACGAGGTCGTAGACGCTATGGATCATGTTGCGAGTGTTGGAATCCTGCATGACCTGGTCGTTGAGCGTGAACTTGATGTCGAGATCCATCGGATCAGTGATGAACTCTTTCGGAACGATGAAAGGTCCCATGGGAGCAAAGGTGTCGTGCCCCTTCCCGATCAACCAATCCGAGCCGTGCCTTTCGTCGGCACGCCCCGTGCGGTCTGAAACATCGTGCTCGATCGTATATCCGAAAATGTAATCGCCTGCTTCGTCGATCGACACCCTGCTCGCGGTCTTTCCGATTACCACCGTGAATTCGCTCTCCCAGTCGAGCATCTCTCGATTCGGTGGCATTTTGATCGCGTCACCATCGCCGATGACGGCGGCCGTCGGCTTCAGGAAGAAGTAGGGGTTTTGCCGAGTGTCTCCTTCTTTCCTCTCCCAGAGTCCGGGCAAGGGCGCAGGCGCGTTCTCGGCCGCTTCCAAGGCTGACATGGTCCCCATCTCCTGCGCGTGCGCCATGTAGTTCGCCGCAGCGTTGAGCATCGTACGCGGATACTTGATAGGAGGCTCGATGTCGAGCGAAGACAGGTCGTGGACATAGGGGGCGCTCGATGGTGCCGCCGCGGCGATTTGGCGGATGCGCTCAGCCAAGCCCCTCTCGTAGCCGGCGATCAGCGAGCTCATGTCGGACGCCATGTCGAGCGAGCTCCAGCCTTCGGAGCTCTGCAGGGCCGTATTGGCCTCCACGAGGTCGATGACCCTCGATTCGTCGAGGACCGCGCCCACGAACTCACGCCTGTCCCGATCGAACGTTCCGAGCTTGAACGAGCGAGAGGACGCCGATGTTCCCTGGCTGTGAAGGGTGCCGCTTCCCAAGAGCAATCCGATGATGCAAGGGATGTAGACTTTGCGCATTCTGAGTTCTCCTTCTTGTTTTTGTATTCCGTGCGCGATCCGCCGACGAGTCTATGCTTCCGCCGAAGCGGACTCGGCGATCGCGCGCTTGCGGCGTTCTCGCGCAAGAGCCGAGGCTGCCTCGAGCATCACCCAGACCGCCGCGAGAATGATCAGGACGTCGACGGCGATCAGGATATATTTGCCGCTCTGAAACAAGTCCCACAGCTGATAGAGCGCGGAAAGAAACGCCATCGTTGTGACGAAGACCATCGGGACCAAGGTGTAACGCGACGGCCTTCCCAGCTTGACGAGAATGACACTGATGACGAGCAGCGTCAGGCCCGCCAGGATCTGATTCGTCGTCCCGAACAGGGGCCAGAGTTCCATTCCCCCCGCTCCTTGAGCCCCGCCGGCGCCGAAAGCAAGCGCGAGACAGCTCGCGACGGCGACCCCGGTTGCCAAATAACCGTTGCGCAGAGGAGCGATATCGTAGATCGTGCCCCACTCTTGAACGATATAGCGCTGGATGCGCACTCCCGAATCCATGGTGGTGCCCGCGAAAAGAACCGCCATGACGGTTAGAAAGGTCTCCCCGAACTCACGCGAGATCCCGGTGCCATTGGTCACGATGAGAGACCCACCCGTCACGAAGGCCTGGAGGCCGCCGGCGCCGAATTGGCTGTAGACAGAGCGCCACTCCTCTGTGGAAGCGAATCCGGCGGTCGCGGCGATGATCGCCATGAGGGCGAGCGCTCCCTCGCCGGACGAGCCCAGGTAGCCCACGAAGCGGGCGTCCGTCTCCTTGTTGAGCTGCTTGGAGGTCGTGCCCGAGCCCACGAGCCCGTGGAAACCCGAAACGGCGCCGCAGGCGACCGTAACGAACAGAAGCGGCGCGATCGGTGGCGTTCCCGTGGGCAATGCGAGGTTGAAGGCGGGGGCGACGATCTCGGGTCGCGCCACGAGCACGGCGCCGTAGAGGAGCCCGAGACCGATGAAGAGCTGAATTCCGTTGATATAGTCTCGCGGCTGCAGAAGGAGCCAGACGGGAAGTAGTGAGGCGATCCCCGCGTATGCGAATAGAATCAAAATCCATTGCGGCGCGGGACCCAAGCCGAGAATGTCCTCGGGAAGGGTTACCGGAACCCGCTCGCCTACGTAGATCACCGCATAGAGGATCACGATACCCACGACTGTGGGCCAGAGGATCTTGACGCCAAGTCGATAGATCAGAACGCCGATGACGAGAGCGACCGCGATGGCGGTCCACGCGGGGATCACGGCCGATGGCGTCGTCTGCAAGGCTTTGGCAATGGCTACCGCGAAGACGGCATTGACCATGAGCAACAGCAGGAAGATGACGACCATGAAGAGGTTTCGAGCGCGTTCGCCAACGACGTCTCCGGTGAGCGCCCCGATGGACTTGGCTTCGTTTCGAACGCTCGCCCAAATCGCTCCCAAGTCGTGGACGCCGGCGAAGAAAATCGTGCCGCCTATGACCCACAAGAACGCGGGCACCCAGCCCCAGATGACGGCAATACCCGGTCCGATGATCGGGGCCGCTCCGGCCACCGTCGTGAAGTGGTGGCCCCAGAGGACGATACGGTTCGTGGGCACGTAGTCCAGCCCGTCTTGCATCGTGTGGGAGGGCGTTTCGAAGTCGGGGTCGAGGCGGTAGATGCGCTCGGCGATGAACTTGGAGTAATAGCGATACCCGAAATACATCGCGCCAAGTCCCACGATCGCGACCCAGACCGCGCTCATGCTGCCAATCCTATTGTCGAGATCGTCTGGGGTCTTGCCGCGTGCACGGCGTCGCTCGCTTCACCGAGTCGCTCCCATTGTTTCATCCTGCTTTCGCCCCTTTCGTGCAGTATGTCTGTAAATGCCATGCGCCCTCTGGGTGTCAAAGATGACGGCCTACTATATCGGTGACAGTGTCGATTCGGAAAGAGTTAAGTCTCGTGCGCGCTCCGGTCGTCTCTACTCTCGAAATCGTGGGATTCGTGCCTCTTCATCGGACCATACCCTCGGGAGGCTCGAGGCGGAAGACGTGATAAGCGCCCTGCTCGTCGCTCATCGGGCCCCGGAGCTCGTGAAGCCTCCAACCCGTCCTGGAGAGCCCGGTCGCGATGCCGTAGATGGCGTCCCACCCCTGAAGCACGACGAGATAGTCGGGAAGCGTTCTCACGGCGATGCGATGGATGGCGGCGTATCGCTGGTCTCCGCAGGACGGCCAGGTATAGGCACGGTGCATCGCCGAGCTCGTTTTGTTCTTGAGACCGACGAGGTCGACGAGCTCGAAGTGGGTCGCGAAGGAAAGATAGCCGATGTCGTGGACGAGAAGGCGCGCGTCGCTCGGGAGATTCGTCTCAGTCCAGCGCCCGAGTGACTCGAGCTCGTTTCGCGTGAAGTCTCGGTTCTCCCGGGACAGCGCCAGGGTTTCGGGCACTCGCCACGAGGCCTGGAAGAGTGTGGCACACATAAGCCCAGTCACGACCCGTCTCACGACGACCCTCTCTGACGACGCGAAGCTCGCGAAACCAGCCACGGCGATGGGCACGAGCACGTAGAGGTAGCGTTGCTCGTAGTGTCCGAGAGCATTGGGAAACGAGATGAAATACGCGGTGAGAAAAATGGCGCCGAACCCGAGACCGACTCGGCCTAACGTGGAGCCGAGCGCGAGCGCGAAGCCCGCAGTCGCGATTCCCAGTGTAGAGACGAAGCGGCCGCCGTTCGCTCGAAGCGAGGCAAGCTTGTTCCATGCGGGACGGCAGCCGTCGGCGAAGTACAAGCGTTTGGTCTCGATCGAGGAGGGCCAGGGCAGGCCGGTCGCGAAAAACCACCACAGGAGCCACGGCGTGGCGCCCAGAACGAAGACGGCAAGCGGCCTCAAAAGCGATCGCGGAGACGAGGTGACGAGCTCGCGCGCCAAGAGCAAGGCACTAAGGGCGGTGAGCTCGGGACGAAGGAATGGAAGCTGCGAGTAGAGAAGAAATCGAGGCCAAAGACGACCGCCGGGGTCGAGCGAGAGCGCCAGTGCCCAAGTCGCCCCAGCCATCGCGAGCCCCGTCTCGAGCCCGTTGAAGAGCTGATGCAGCGTGAGTCCGGCGGTGAGGCCGACGAGAACGACGAGCGCCGTTTGTACGAGGCTAGCGCCTGTTCGGATCGAAAGCTCGGCGAGTCCGAGCACATAGAAGAGCACTGCGATCCAGGCGGCTGCGAGGAGTGCTTCGGGAATCGGCATTGCGAGGCCGAGCGCGCTCACGAGCAGAAGGTGGGCCGGAGACGTTGCGCCGAAGATCGCGGGGACATCCCGGAAGTTACGCTCCTCGCCACTCGTGACGGTGGCCGCGTTGTGAGCGGTGATATAGGCGTCGTCGACGGGGAAGACCGGCGTTCCCGAAGTCGCGACGTGCCCGGTGGCGAGCGCGAGCGTCAGCGCGACAAGGGTGAGTCGAAGGACTCGCTTCTCTCTCGTGGTCACAACGAGCTCGTCATTACGACCGGCTCGTAGGTCGAAAGCTCTCCGAGGTCGACACCGATGATGTCATCTCTCTCGTTCCTGACATGGATGTCGGTGAACTTCGCGTCCCACACGAGCTCTTCGGCTTTGAAGGAAGAGCGGGTATGAACGACTTGGGTGAAGGTCTCGTCGATTCCCTTGAGCAATATTAGAATCTCCGCATCGGCGTCCACGCAGTCGGCCTTAGTGACCTCTGCGAACGGGCTGTTCTTGTCGATCGGATGGACGATGGTCCAGGCGAGCGGAAAGAAGACGACCTTCTCTCTTTCCAGAGGCAGGTGATAGAAACGCCGAACCCGACGTCCGTTCTCTCGCTCCATCCGGCTGAAGGCCACCTGAGCCTCGAGCTCGATAATCTGAGTGCTTCGTTGGTTGGCGATGCGGAACATCAGCCCTCGACTGCCGCGATAGGGGGCGATGATCTTTGCCGTGGGCCGCGAGAAACGGGCGAAGACGAGGCCGGTCGTCAGCGCGATCCCGATGAGGCCGAAAACGGACTCGACCGTCGTGACGACGTTTGCGGTGAGCGTTTGGGCGACGATGTGGCCGTAGCCGATGGTGGAGAGCGTGTGCACGCTGAAGAAGAAAGCTCGCAGGAGATGCTCCCCCAATGTCGTGGCCGGGGGACCCGAGAGCGCCTCCGGCCCCAAACCGACATAGATAACGGCGAAGACGGAGTTCGTGAACAGGTAAGTCGTCGCGACGAGCAGGAGAAACCTCGACCAGCGCATCGTGAGAAGTGCATCGTAGAGATGGAGCGATGCCAGAGACCCGAGTCCCTCCCGCTTCGTATTGAAGGTGCCGTCCCGGTTGAGCAAACGGGAGCTCGAGCGCGAGGCGACGAGGGAGCCAAATCCGAGATCTCGCTCGTCATCTTTCCTGTCATGAGCCTTCAGTCCAAACATGGTTCCTCCTCCAGATGCTGGCGTAGAGTATAACTCTCTTGAAATCAAAGAATTGCGTCCGTGTGCTCGAGCACACTTGCACCCGTCCGCAAAGGAACGTACACTAATGCGTTTGCTGGGCTCGAGGTGGAGCCCGGTCGAATATCAGGAGTTACGAGGCATGTCGCGCAAGTGCAAGATTACCGGTAAGGGCCCCATGGCGGGGAACAACGTCTCCCACGCCCACAACAAGACCCGACGGGTCCAGAACCCGAACCTCCAGTGGAAGCGCATTTATGTGCCCGAGCTCGACCGCACCATCCGTATCAAGCTGTCGACGCGAGCCCTCCGCACCATCGACAAGAAGGGGCTCATGAGCTATTTGCGAGCCCGAGGTCTCAAGCTCAACGACATTCTCTGAGACCACTCACTCGTCGAGATACTTCACGAATACGACTTCGTTCTGAGCTTCGTTGTAGAGTAATTCGTCCGCGAGGGATTGGGACATCATGATCCCGAAACCACCGGGTCGGAGCCCCTTCTTTTCGCGCGCGAGGACGTGGCTCACTGGATCGCCCGGATTCGCGACCGCGGCATGGTCTAGATCGTCGAGGCGGAAACCTTCCCCAGGGTCGGCGATGCGATATAGAATCATGCGTTTAGCACGGAGATAGGTGACCCGGACTTCTCGGGTGGGGTCGAGCTTTCCGCCCCACTCCACCGCGTTCAACAGCATCTCGCGAAACACGCGTCCGATGGCCTCGCGAACCGATTCGTCGAGGTGGGCGTCGAGCCTCGAGAGAAAGCTCTGGATTCGCTCGACCGTGTCCCGATCGCTAGGCACCGCGAGCTCGATCCAGTGTGGTTTGGCGGAGATCACTCGAATGGGTGGTACGGCGCTCGCATCGCGCGCGGCCTTGTCGATCACCGAGAGGAGCTGTTCCGGTTGGATCGGCTTGGTCACCAGCTGATAGGCCTCGCCTTTCACGGCGTCCAAGAGTGTCTGCGGCGTGTCATCCGCGGTGATCACCACGACTTTGGGGCGCGATGAAAAGCGCTCCTTGAGCTCGTTGAGCAGCTCGAGGCCGTTCATTTCGGGCATCCACACGTCGAGAAGTACGACGTCAAAGCTGGACTTGGAAAGCTCATCGAGCGCCTCGGACCCGTTGGTCGCCGTCACGACGTTATGTCCATCCTCCTCCATCACCTTCTGGATTCTTCGTCGGGTGACGCGCTCGTCTTCTACCAAGAGAACTTTAGCCAATGATCTCTCCCGCTCCATCTTCGTAGTCAATGAGGTCCAAAGTCTCGATCAGTTTCTTGGTCTCCTCCGCGAGACTCGCGAATAGGAGGCCGGACTCGCTCAGGTCGCCCTGGAGCGCTTTTCGCTCGATTTCACGCGCTTTCTCGGAAGCTCCTTTCGCGGCGAAGTTCCCGAGCGAGCCGAGGAAGACATGGACGGAACTGGCGAGGGCGTCGGCGTCCCTCTGCTCGATGGCCGCCTCTATTTCCTCTAGCATAGTCTTGGAATCTCCTCTGAAGATCTCGATGAGCTCAGCGAGCAGGGCGCGATCTCCCCGAACGCCGGCGAGTAGCCTTCGTGCATCCAGCGTGTCCTCCAAAAGAGGTTTGGCCTTGGAGCTCGCTCCACCGCGCTTCTCGATCGAAAATCGTGCGGCGACACGCTCGATCGTATCGACGAGCTCATCGGGCCGGATGGGCTTCGAGATGTAGTCGTCCATCCCTGCCTCGAAGCAACGCAGCCGGTCCTCGTTCATCGAGTGGGCCGTGAGCGCGATGATCGGTATATGGGCTTGTGTCGAACGCTCCCGTTCGCGAATCCCCCTCGTAACTTCGATGCCGCTCAATTCGGGCATGCGCACGTCCATGAGCACGATGTCGAAGCGCGACGGGGCCTGCAGCAGCTCGACCGCCTTCCGACCGCTCGCAGCAACCTCGATGGAGTAGCCGTCCTTCTTCAGTACCTGAACGACGAGCTCACGATTGACGTGATTATCCTCGGCGATGAGCAGGTGGAGGCCACCCCGCGTCCTCCTCGGCGCCGGCGCGAGCGCCCTCGCGGCGTCCGCCTCCTCGAGCGCGTCCTTGGTGGAACGTCCGAATCGAACGGTGAAATGGAAGGTGCTCCCTTGCTTCGGGGCGCTCTCGAGCCAGATTCTGCCCCCCATCATCGAGACGAGTTGCGAAGAGATGGCGAGGCCGAGTCCGGTTCCGCCGTAGCCCGAGGAGCTGGCCTCCGCCTGTGAAAAGGCCCCGAAGATGGCGGCTTGCTTGTCTTCGGCGATCCCGATGCCTGAATCCGTGACGGAGACATGCAGGGTTGCCGAGTCGACTTGGATCGTTTCCTTGGCGATATCGACGGAGACGTGACCCTGGTCAGTGAACTTCAATGCATTGCCAATCAGGTTGACGAGAATCTGTCGAAGACGACGGGGGTCACCGACCAAGGGATCGGGAACCTGGTCGTCCACGTGACAAATCAGGTCGAGACCTTTTTCTCGCGCCCGCATCTCGAGGATCTTGACCGTTGCGCCGACGGTCCGCCTCAGAGAAAAGGGGATTTGTTCGACCTCGAGCTTCCGGGCCTCGATCTTCGAGAAGTCGAGTATGTCGCTGAGCAGGCCCATGAGTGATTCGGCGGATTCTTTGGCCGTGGCGAGGTAGTCTCTTTGTTCGGGGGTCAATTCGGTGGCGAGCGCGAGCTCGGTCATGCCGATCACGGCATTCATGGGCGTTCGAATTTCATGGCTCATGTTGGCGAGGAATTCGCTCTTGGCGAGGGTGGCGTCCTCGGCTTGACGCTTGGCCTGGTTCAGTTCGTCGACGAGCTGCTTCAAACGCGCTGCGTTCTCCTCCTCGTGCCGTTTGGCCGCTTCGAGGTCGCGGGCGTAGCGTTTCAGAGCTTCTTCCGCGTGTTTGCGATCGGTGGCGTCCCGCGCGGCGGCGTAGATACGCTTCTCCTCCACGACGTGAAGCTTCTTGCGTTCTTCGAGGAGGCTCACGACTTGTCGGGAGAGAGCCTGCAGAAGGCCGGATTGTTCGTTAGTGATCTCACGCGGCTTGCGATCGGCGACGCAGAGCGTGCCGAGGGCGAGACCCGCGCTCGTGACGAGGGGGGCGCCCGCGTAGAAGACGATGCCGGGCGCTCCGACGACGAGGGGATGGTCGTGAAACCTGTCGTCCCGGCGCAGATCGGGAACGACCATGACGTCCGGCGAGAGAATGGCGTGCGCGCAAAACGATCGCTCTCTAGGAGTGGCCCGGGCTGTTACTCCCACCGAGGCCTTGATCCACTGTCGATGCTCGTCGATAAGGGTGATGACGGCGATGGGGACATCGAAGATATGCGCCGCGAGCATCGTCAGATCGTCGAAGCCTTGCTCCGGCGGGGTATCGAGGACATCGTAGCTCGCGAGTGCGGCAAGGCGCTCGGTCTCGTTGGCGGGAAGAGGCGCTTTCAATTGTTGAACCACGCGAGAGCTCCAGAAAGCTCCGACGCCCAGCCAAAACGATCCGTGAGGCGCGTCATTTTCAGGAGTTTGCTGATCTTGCCATTAGCTTTCAACAACAGAATTCGTCCGCCGCGACCAGTGATCGAGGCGTAGTGGGACACGAGAAGACCGATCGCGATACTGTCGAACCAGGTCACGCCTTCCAGGTCGACAATGGTATCGAGCCGTCCCTCCGCTCGCATCTCCCTGAACGTCGCCTGAAGTGTCTCGGCCGGCCTACCGTCCACGATCTTGCCCCTGAGACGAAGGAGAGCGATCTCGCCGTGGTCCGTCACTTCGATATCCATGAAGGCGTCCCTCCCGGGAGTCGTGGAGCGTAATGTAACGACTACACGGGAGGATGTTCAAGTGCTCTCAGGTGGGCGGTTCAGACTTACGAACTGATAAGCTACCCACGCTGATTCCCATGACCGCCACCCGTGAACGTATCGCTTCAGTCGACCTCGTCCGCCTGGTCAGCATTCTCGTCGTCTTTGCCGTGCATCTTCACGCGTCCGGGCTCGTCCGACTGCCGGAGTCGTCGCTCGCGCGAACCGCTTGGCTCTACTTCGCGAGGAATGGCTCCTACGGAGTCAGCCTGTTTTTCGTCGTTTCGGGGTTCGTCATCACCCGAACGATCTTGAGGCGAAGTCCGAGCCTCGCGGGGATCGGCCTGCGCGACTTCTACACGAGACGTGCGGGCCGCATCCTGCCGCTGCTCGGTCTGGTGGTCGTCTTGGGTGCCGCCGCGCTCGTACTCGTACCGAGCGGCTCTCCGCGTAGCGACTTTTGTCTGCGCGCTCCATTGGCCCGTTTCGACGCGGTCTTCTGGACGTCCATTCTCACCTTCAGCTTCAACTGGCTTCGAATCGCGCGCGAAGGGCCGAGATAGAACTGCTCCTCGATGGCGAGCGACCAGAGGACGTCCCAATGCAGACCAAAGCCGTAGGAGAGCCCACTCATGCTTCGTCTGCTCGCCTCGCGACTCCGCATCGTTCAGGTTCTCGTTTGCATCGTCTTGCTCGGGCCGACGGCGAGGGCAATCGCGGCACTTCGAGCTCCGGAAAGCTTTCTTTGGGGGTTCACGGCGTCACCCGCGGCGTTCGACCTCATTGCGATGGGGGCGCTTCTCTGCTTTTTTCTCGAGCGTTGGCCCGCGCGGGCGGCGAAGAGGGAAGGGCTCGAGATCGCGGTCGGGCTCGCCGGTGCGGCAGGGGTCGTCGCTACCTACGTTTTTTCGTCGCTCGACCGACCGTGGGATCGCGTGTGGGGGCCGAGTGCGATCGGCCTTTCCCTCGTGCTGTTTCTGGTCGTGGCCATTCGGCGCACCTGGCTGGACCGCTCCCGACTCGCTTTCCTCACGGCTCCGGGGCAGTGGAGCTACGGCGGCTATCTCTTTCACGGGACGACGCTCTTCCTGCTCTGGCATTGGTTGAACGGACGAAACGCCCTCGTGGCCTTCGGGGTTTTTGCGACCGCGACCCTCGGACTTGCTGCAATCGCACATAAGCTCTACGAGACGCCAACGAACCACGCGATTCGCCGTAAGCTCGGCGCCGGGTAGAATGCAGTTACACAGGACGAGGTCGTGATACAAGGTAGCGCGGGGAGGCGTGGATGAGCAGAGGTAGCTCATTGACTTTGGATCACATTGCTCTCGTGACGCCCGGTCTCGAGGCCTCGAAGCAGGACTACGAGCGGCTCGGCTTTCAGCTCACTCCCGAGAGCTCGCACAAAGGAAAGGTACCACCCGATGGTTCGGTCGAGATCTGGGGCTCGGGCAACCACTGCGCCATGTTCCGACAGGGCTACTTCGAGATCCTCGGGATTACGGACCCGGATCGTTATCACGAGCACTTTCGCGTCCTGCTCGATCGGTTTCACGGCGTCCGTATGGTGGCGCTCGGCTGCGAGAGCGCGGAAGAGTTCTACGAGACCAACCGGGAGAAGGTCCCCCAGCTCATCGAGCCCCTCGAGATGGGGCGCGACGTGCCGTATGGAAAGGGAACGAAAGAGGGGCTGTTTCGAGTCGTACAGCTGGAGGAGGGTGCGTTTCCCGAGGCGGAGCTGATTTTCATCGAGCACGGTACTCCGAATGTACTGTGGCAAAAGGACCTCCTCGTTCACCCGAATCGAGTGACCGCGCTCTCGGGAATCACCATTTGTTCCGACGAGCCCGAGGCGACTGCGGAGCGATTCGGTTGCTCGTGAGCGAGCACCTTGAGTGGCCGCCAGTGCCGTGGCCCAAAGATGCCCCGGTTATCGGCGAGGTCCGGTGGAAAGCGAAAACCTTGCCGACGTCTTGAGCCGTTAGAGGGGTGCAGTGCGCCGCCCCAACGACTCGATCGTTGGGGAATACGAGGAGTAGCCGAGGACTAACCTCTCCTCCACAATCCGAGCTCGTATCCACGGGCTTTCGTCGCTCGGACTTGTCGCGCCCTAAAAGCTCCGTGACTTCAGCCGCCATCAGAGCCTGGAGCCAATCCTGGAGCTCGAGGTGAGCCCACTTCTCCATTGGCTCCGAGGCCAGTCTTGACGAGCTCCTATCTGTTGTGGTACTCGCCTTCACGTGGCCGTTTCCTTCCGTAGGCCTTCCAGGCCGTGTTTGACGACGCGGAAGGTTGCTCCGCCTTTACTTCATTTCCATACCTTTTGAGGGTTAGCTCATGCGGTTCCACTCTCTAACAACGCTTGCCTTCGTTTCGCTTAGCGTCCTGTTCACGCTAGCGGGCCCCGATGTCGTGTCAGGGCAAGTGAACGGAAACACGGGAGCGTTCTCCACGTCCGTGCCGATCCAGGTACCCTCGCACCGAGGGCTCGAGCCCAGTCTCTCGCTCGTCTACAGCTCGTCGCGCGGAAACGGGGTCGTCGGTGTAGGCTGGGCGTTTGCCGGCTTTTCGAGCATCGAGCGCCAGGGCGCGGACGGGGGAGCTCCGCTGTACAACGCAACGGACTCTTTTCGACTCGGGGGACAAGAGCTCCATCCGTGCGGCGCCGGAACATGTCAACAACATTGAGACACTCGCGAGCTGCATTTAGTGAGCCTCGATTAACTTTCGGCGACTGGTGATGTCCGCGTGGTCGACGTCTGCTTCGCTCGCGATCTCGTTGGGTGAAGCAGAAAAAGGGGGTACCCCAGGTATGGACGACGCCGAGAGAATGGCTCCTGCGGCATCCTGGAGCGTCGTTTTCTGCGGCGGCGGGTTGATCCAGGCCTGAGGAGGCAAAACGGGAGGTTGTGGCGTTCCGCGAACGAAGCGCTCGGGATGAGCACGCTGAGCCTCGAGAAGGATCTGGCGCCGAGCGGTGGTGAGTTGTTCGGCGCGACCGTAGTGAACGTCGGCCGGTGTCATAAGGCCGACCCCCGAGTGCCGGTGGTCATTGTTGTAGTAGTCGAAGAAACCGCGGCAGAACAGCCGGCTGTCTTGGATGGAACCAAAACGGCTGGGGAACTGAGGGCAATACTTGAGCGTTTTGAACTGAGACTCGGAGTAGGGATTGTCGTTCGAGACGTAGGGTCTGGAGTGGGTCTTGGTCACGCCGAGGTCTGCCAAGAGCAAAGCCACGGACTTGCTTCGCATCGAGCTGCCACGATCCGCGTGCATGGTGAGCTGGTCTGGTTCAATGTTTTGCTTGCGACAGCTCTCGGCGATGAGGCGTTTCGCGAGCTCGGCGCTTTCTCGGTGAGCCAGCATCCAGCCAACCACGTAGCGGGAGAAGATGTCGAGGATGACGTAGAGATAGTAGTAGGTCCACTTGACGGGGCCACGAAGCTTCGTGATATCCCACGACCAAACCTCGTTGGGCGCCTCGGCCAACAGCTCCGGCTTGGCGTAATTCGGATGGCGCAGTTGGTTCCGGCGCTCTCGGACCTCGCCGTACTTTTCCAAAATCCGATACATCGTGCGAATCGAGCAGAGGTAGATTCCCTCGTCCAGAAGCGTGGCCCACACCTGCGCGGGCGCCTTGTCGACGAAACGCTCACAGTGCAAGGCTCCGAGGACCTTCTCGCACTCGGTCTCGTCGAGGGCTCGGTGCGGCCGAGGACGACGCTTCGGTTTGGGCGTCACCAGCTGGCGCCTGCGATACAACGTGGAACGAGCCACACTCAGAGCCTCGCAGGCTTCCGCCGTCTGCCCAATCTGTCCCGCCAGCTCCTCGGCCGCCACAATCAGTCGTTCTCGTCGCTGTCGAGCGGATTCAGGGGGATCCCCAGCAGTTCGGAGGCTTTTTTTTGGATCTCCAACATCGTCTCCACTCGAGCCAGGCGACGTTGGAGCCGGGCGTTCTCGCGCTCGAGCTCCTTGACCCGTGGATCCTCTGCCTTCGCCTTCCGGCCTCGCTTTCTCGACGTCAACCCCGCCTTCGCGATCTCGTCACGTTGGCGGCGCCAACTCGATAGCTGCGACGAGTACAGGCCCTCTCGACGCAGAAGTGCCGCAATATCCCCGACACCCTTGCAGGCGTCGGCCTCGCGCACTAGCCGCAGCTTGTACTCCGCGGTAAAGCGTCGACGCTTCGCTTGCTCACTCACTTCCGTTTCCGGGACCCCCGCCGCATCGCGGCCGGCGGGATCTCCAGTCGCCCTACGGGCTCCTTCCGTTCCCGCCGGGGTCATTCTCTCAATCAATGAACTCATTGATGATCCTCCTCCGCCCTACACACTAATTTCAAGGGGCGAAGTGTCTCAAGGATGTTGGCACAGAGGGCAGTCCTCTTCTTCCAGCTCATGAGCCGGCGCTACGAACACGCCTCCACCGTCCTCACTTCAAACAAGAGCTTCGAGGAATGGGGCGAGATCATAGGCGATGAGGTCATGGCTGCCGCCCTCATCGACCGCATCCTGCATCACTGCCACCTCGTCAACATCCGAGGAAACAGCTACCGCATGCGAGAGCACACCGAGCTTTGGCAGGCTCTCCATCCGGCGGGCTCGGACGAGCCTCGCCCGCCACTCAGAGCCCGCAGGAACTCCAGGGAGGTAACGACGCCTTAGGGTTCGTCACCCGCAGGTCGAGTGTGCAATTTTCACCCGCCACGAATGTGCAGTTTCTGACCGGCGTTGACAGTAGACACCTATCGTCGCCAGGCCCGCGAACACTCCCAGGACCGCCAGGTTGAATCGGGGTCGGGAAATGTTTTCAGAAACGAGCTCGTCCATCGTTTGGACGTCGCTCATCGGCAGCTCTTCGTCGATCTCCCAAATCGCATCACGGATCGTAGCGACGGCGCCGGCCGGCTCGGAGCGCGTTCTCACGGCCAGCTGCACGAACGACAGCGTAAGGTCCGTCCGCAGCAAAGGCATGAACATCCCTTCTTGCTCTTCGAGCGCCAACCCCACCAGCCGTGCATCGCCCGCTACCTCGACCACGGTGAACCACGGATTTTCGGAGTCTGCTCCGCCGAATTTCAAGCGTTTTCCGATGGGATCTTCGCCGGGCCACGCACTCTCAGCGAGCCGGGCATTGACGACGACGTCCGCCGTCTCGGGATAGCGATCTCGATACGTGAACTCCCGGCCGAGATGGAGCGGAACCCCGAGGACGCGGAAGTAGTCGGGCGTGACGCCGAGAATCATTGGCCACTTCTCGCGCTCGGTCTTGCGTGGCCAAGCTGCGCGGCCACGTACGAGATTGGCGCTCCCGCGGCGAGAAGCCGGCTTGCAAACGTATGCCGGCAGTCGTACACGCGAAAGGCGGGGAGCTCCGCGTCCTTCAGCACGCGCACCGAGCGGTTCCTGGACACTGGGAGGGCGACCTGACATCGGACTTGGCAGCTCCGCAATCGGCACATTGGTCGAACATACCACCCGATTCACGATGTTGCTCCACCTGCCCCGCCAGGCCGAACATGGCCGACTCCGGATCAAGAACGGTCCTGCTCTAGCGGGGCATCGTGCCGAAGCCGTACGGGATGCGATCACTTCGACGATTGCAACGCTCCTGATCAGCTGCGTCGGTCACTGACCTGGGACCAAGGCGCAGAGATGGCCCAGCACGCCCAACTGCGTATCGACAGCGGGCTGCAAGTATTCTTCTGCGACCCCCGCAGTCCGTGGCAGCGGGCTACGAACGAAAACACCAACGGCCTGCTGCGCCAGTACTTCCCAAAAGGTACTGACCTCAGTAGGCACAGCGCTAGCGACATCGCTGCTGTCGCGGCCACACCCGACCGCCGACCGCGGAAAACTCTCAGTTGGAGGACCCCCTCCGAAGTTTTCAACGAACTGCTACTCTCACACCAATGAGGACGTGTTGCGACGACCCCTTGAATCCGGCCTTTGCATGTCCCGTTATGTAGTGTCCCTCAGAAGCGCATCGACAGGCGCAGTGACACGCCCATATCAGTCCGATCCTTTCTGCTCTCCCGTCTCGTGCCTAAAAAGCAGGGCCTGCTGTGCGCGATCGGACAGGGTCCAGGCGGTCCCAAAAGTCAGCTCGAAGGTATATTCCTTGGTAGCCTTGTTGTTCTAGCTGCGATTGGGCGCTGGCGGCGTCGCTCCGGCTGGGGAATGGCCCGACTACTACGCGGTGATAGTCGCTGCCGCCGATCGTGATCGTGATCGCGGCATGACCTTTTTGCCGTAGCTCGTCGGTAAGCCGTGCACCCCTCTCCGCACTCCTAAAAGCGCCCACTTGAACGACCATGCCTCCGCTTGGCAAAACCGTGGGAGCCGATGAGTCGGATGGAGTCACGGCGGGCGGTGATTGGCGACGAGGCTTAAGCTGCTGCGGTGTCACCTGGGCTTGCAACTCGGCGGTTTGAGTCGGGGATGCCGCGGACTGGGGCTGCGTCGTCGTTCTCGCACCTGGCTGTGGCGTCGGCTGGACGTTGACTACGCGCTCTTCTCCTCTGGCCGGTGCAGTGGTTGTTGATGGGGGTGCCGAGCCTTGGGGCTGGGCCGAAGCTTGCGCGGGCTGCGAAGCAGGCAAGGCCGCCTCGGGCGTCGCTGGTTCGGGTGGTAGATTCGCATCCGGTTGTGGGGCGCTGACTGGCTCGGCGGGTAGTTTTATAGCAGCGGCGGTGGGCTGCGGCCCGTCGGCTTCAGACTCGGCAATCCCGCGCGGAATCAATTTCGGATCGGGCGCTTGGGTGGAAACGCGGTCCCGGCCGGAGATGACATCCCGCGAGCCGCCCAAGGGGATCGACACTCGCAGTAACACCCCTAGATCAGCAGGACCCGTTCTGTTCTCCCGCCTCATGGCTTCTAACTCCAACATCAATGGCAGCGCCTGCTGCGAGCGAGTCGGCAGGCTCCACTGGGTGCCCAAGGCCAGTTCCCGACCCTGTCCGGCCTGTCGCAGCCGGCTATACGGCGTCAGCAGACCCGGTACGCCCCGCGCCTCCAGGCCGGCGTAGGCCACCTCGCTTTCCATCCGGTACTGGGAACCTATCCCCATCGCCCCCATCCTCGCTGGGTGCATGACGGCATCCGCGTTGTCCCACAGCGTCGTCCGGCCACCTCCGTCCTGGCCCAGCGAGGAGTTCACCGACACCCTAAAGCCGCGCTGTTTCTCCCCCGGGTCCCAGCTCGCCTGCACGCCCACTCCCCAGTCCCGGTAGTCGCTTTCATGCACCACCAGCACCCGGCCGTGCAGCGACACGTCCAGTCCACGGTTCGCATCCAGGTACCCCAGACCTGCACCGGTTTCCACGCCGCTGCCACGTTCCGCATCGCCTCCGTCGAAACGCCCGCCCGCCTCCGCCTTCAGGTTCAGTGATCGCCCTGCTGACAGCTCCCTGTCGTGCACCCATTCCAGCATCAACCGGCCCCGATGGGCCTCACCGCTCACCTGGGCGATGCCCTCCGAGGCGTCGGTCTCGATTTGCGCCGTGAAGGCGTCGGCACGCAGACCCCATTCATTGTTGCCCCGCCGCGTCAGCACCGACCTCACTCCCCCGGCGAACATCCGAAAGTCGGCATCGAAGTCGTGAGTCCGGCTCGGCTCTGTGACATCCACTTGACCTCTCCCCAAGCCTCCAATGCCCCACACGCTCACCCGTTCGTTCGGCTGCCAGTACAGATAAGGGTGAACTGTGTTCATGCGACTATCTAGCACTCCATCGAGCCCATCGTCGGTGTAATCCATGTCTCCCCAGCTGCGCATGAACGACAGCCCGGAGAGCATCTGATCGTTGGCATAGAGGTCCAGGCCGACGTGAGCGGCCTTCAGGCCACCCCGATAGTTCATACCGAGCCGCGTCAAGTCCCCGTTGAAGCGCAGCAGGTCCCCCTGAACCCACAACACCGGTACCCAGTTCTTTCCTTTCTCTTTCTCCTGCTCTCCCAGCGACAGCTCGAAGGAGGTCCGAGAGAGCATCGATTCCAAAAGACTCCCTCCACCCCTCATTCCCGAGAACTCGGTCGATCCCGGTCTCAGCGATGAGTCCCTGGTCCCCGTACCCTGGAATCGATTCTGACCGTAACCTGGCTGCCCTCCCAATGCGACAGGCAGGCCTGTCCCACTCGGCCCCATGCCGTAGCCGGTAGAGACCCCCGAGTGGGTCTGGCCGGAGCGGGCTATGCTCCCCAACCCACCGAGGGAAAAATTCCGCAGCCAAGATCCCTGAGTCCCTCTTTGCTGACTCTCCAAGTCCCAACCCGATCCCGTCGCTGGTCTGGTCTTGGCCGTAACCCAAGCGCCCGGCTCCACCGGGCCTTCTTCTCCTCTGCTGCCGGTATCATCGATGCTCCCTCTGCCAACCCCCGCCGACTCTTCCGGGCCCAGACCCGTGCCGCTGTGACTACTCGCCGGTGCGCCCCCTCTGGCCGCCTCGCTAGTCCCCGGCTTCGGCGCCTGCATCGCCCCACCCGATGACCCCATCCGACTCAACTGACGATGCCGCTCAAATCGACCCTCGATGGCCGTCTGCGCGCTCTCGGCCGTCGATCGCGCAATCACCGCCAGCATCACCTCCAGCGTCCGTGAGAACTGCTCCGCTGTGCGCTGCTGCCTGAAATGTACCTGGGTCGAGGAGGGATCGCCCGCACTCACCGCCTCCGGCAACCCGCCCAAGCTCAGCACAATCCCCTCCCCAGGGTCGTTCTCCTCATCCGCCAGGGCCTCGACGGAAATCGTCCCTTGACTCTCGCCTTCCTCGAACACCACCGACGCCGGCGCCCCGCTATAGTCCTCGGGCGTCGCCCCTCCTTCGAGCGCCACCTCCAGAGGGACTTCCACCCGCCGGTCCGCCGCTGGTGAGATGGTCACCTCGATGTCGGCCTGATGGCCTTCCTTAATCTGATACTCCGCCTGCCCAAAGCTCACCTTCAGCTCCACCAGTCCCTTGTCCTTGAGCGTCAACGTCGCCTTGGCCGGTTTCCCTGTCATCACTCTCTTCGGCAGTTCCCCAAATCCCAGCTCCACCGTCTCGTCGTCCCCGTCCCCGTCGGAGTTAGCCTGGATCTTGAAACTCCCTTCTGTTTCCCCGGCCCCAATGATGAGCTTGCCGACTCCCTCCTCGGCTTCCCAACCCTCCAAACCCTCTACCGTATAGTCGCTGACTTCCGTCGTCTCCGGCCGCCTCACCCGGATCGGGATCGCCAACTCCTCCTTCCAGCCCAGGCTCAGCTTCACCGTCACCGTCACCGTCTCCCCACCTTCGGTTGCCGTGTAGCTCTCCTCCTCGTAGCTCACCTGAAGGACGACCCCAATGAGGAAAAAGACCGCCTGGTTGCCGTTGCCGTGCCCGTCCTCGGCGACGTTCTCGGAGATGGTGATCGCGACCGGCCGCCCCGCCTGCGCTGGCGTGATCGTGATTCGATACTCACTCGATGACACCTCGGTGAAGTCCACAACCGTCCCGTTCCTGATCTTGATATCTTCCCGCTCAAAACCCTCCACCGGCTCCGAGAAGGTGATCGTCACTTCGAACGGGCCGCTCACCGGTCCCGTGGCATTACTGGTGATCGCCACCTCCGGTTCAATCTCGGCGTCGACCTCGGTGGCCGTTACCGAATCGATAGTGAGCTCGTTGGCGTAGTCGTCGTCGAAGGTGTCGAGGCTAACCACGCCGTGCGAGAAGGTCGCAGTACCGTTCGACTCGTCGGCGTCCTCGGCCGCCGAGACCGTCACCGTCTGCGGCGTATCCCAGTTTGAGTCCGTGAACGTAAACGTAACCGAATTTGTATCCGTATCCGTATCCGTATCCGAGCTCACCGTCAGGTCGTCGTCACTCAGTTGGTCCCGGGTCGCCTCGACCGTGACATCGCCCTCCGGTTGGGTGTTGAGCACCACCGTGTAGTCCGCCGAGCCGCCCTCCAGCACCATCAGTCTCTGCGGCGAGACCGTCACCCTGATTTCGTCGTTGTCGTCCTCGGTCACGCGGACGGCGGCAAGCGGAATGCCTTTACTATAGCTGGCGTCGAGGCTGTCCGCGACGTGTCGAAAGCTGGCGATGCCGGCCTTGCCGTCGGCGTCCTCGGCCGCCGAGACCGTCACCGTCTGCGGCATATCCCAGTTTGAGTCCGTGAACGTCAAAATATCCGGGGTCGCCGTCAGATCCTCGTCGCCACCGCCCCCCCGCATCACCGTGATCGTGACATCGTCCGTCGGCTGGACGTCGAGCACCACCGTGTAGCCTGCCGAGCCGCCCTCCGGCACAAACAGCCCCGTCGGCGGCGAGAACGTCACACCGGCTGCGAGCTCAACCGCCGGGAATCTAATCTGCGGCCGATCCACGTTGCCGGCGTCGTCGGTGACCAGCACCCCCACCGTCTGCGTGTTGGTGTTGGCCGTCCTCGGCTCGCCGCTGATCAAACCTGTCGCGCCATTCAACACCAGTCCCAGCGGCAGGGAACTGCCGCTAGTGGCGTAGGAGACGATATCCGTATCGCTCGTGGTTGGAGCTATCGGCGTGATCAAAACGCCCACCGTGAGACTCGATGGCGCCGTGTAACTCACACTCGGCGGCGTCAAATCCACCGGCAGCGTCCGCGTAACCGTCGCACTGGTAAACCCGGTCTTGGTGGCCGTCACGGAAAGCTCCACGCTCGTTTCGGTAATGTAGTCCGCACTGGCCTTCACGTCCACCGACCACATCGCGTTCATCGCGGAGGTCACGCTCGTCAACGCTCTGCCGCCGATGGTCACCTCGACAGTCACGCCGCTTTCCGTACCCGTGTTGCCGCTGACGGCGATGCCGTTCCTGTGCTCCGACTGGTTGATCTTGTTGTCGCCCGCAACGGCGTCCACGTTCAGCGTCACCTGCTGCGCGAAAGCCTCGGTCGGCCAGGCCAGCCAGGCTAAACACGCGACGGCGGCCAACACGCGAACGCCCCCCGAGCCGCGACGGCTGCGCTTGGGGGGATGGTCTTTGGGAACAAGCCCCGCCGGTGGATTAGGAGCGAGAGAGCCGTCCCTGTGGGCCGCCGAGTGGGACTGGCCCGCTTCGGCATCCGGCCTCAGTCGGGTCGACTGGCTCATGCGAGGCGGGTACGACAAATCAATGGCATGAACTTGACGTCTTGATCTGAGCATAAAAAGGTTCCCTTCGACGTTTCAGTACATCATATTGTCGGAACTAGGTATTTACTCCACCCTGATGGATCAGGACCGATACTGAGGCATCGAGTCTCGACCCTGGCCGGAAGTTCTCGAATGAGCGAATGGGCGGCGGCGAGATTGCGCCGATGATTTTCGGCCGTGAAATAGTTCTCCTGGCAATCGCCTTTCCGCCTGCGCCGGCTCGACATGGCGCCGAGTATTTGGAGCTTTGGCTGTTATTCGTATGGACCGCGCCGGAATGGGATGTGCCGTCAGCCACGTTCGCCTCTCCGCCGATATTTAGACCCTACTGCTCGCCAGTCGGGCCGTGCCAGCGGCCTTCGGCTCGGGCTTGCCTAATATTTTAGGGGCTGTCCTAGCTAAGAGTGATTTTGTCTCGATTGGATCCATATCTTCAATTCGTTAAGCAGTGCCCGGTGGTTACCGCCATTGAAGCGCCATTCGCACTCCTTCAGGAAGAGGTGAAAACTCTGCGTGGGCACCCCGTTGAAGCGCCGAAGACGCCGCTTTGCCTGGTTCCAGAAGTTCTCGATCCCCTTGATGTGGTTCCGTTCGTGGACGAACCGTTCCGAGTGGTTGATCCGGGCATGGTGGAAGTCCGACACATCCAGAGCATCGTAGCTCGAAAAGCCATCCGTGTAGACGATGCTGTCGGGCTGGATAAGACGCTCCATGATCGGCATCAACGTGTCCGTAGGGGCATTGGGGATCATCACCGTGTAGACCTTTCCTCCACGCTTCAAAAGCCCGAAACCCGGGACTTTCCCGCCAGCACCACGACCGCGTTTGCCCTGGCGGCGACCACCAAAGTAACTCTCGTCCACTTCGATTTCGCCGCAAACCGGAGAGGCTTTCTGCGTCTCCTCGGCAATCACCGTGCGAATCCGTGTATAGAACGAAGCGGCCGTGTTCCGATGAACCCCGACAAGCTCAGCCGCCGCCCGTGCTGTCGTCCCGGCAACGAAGTGCTCCACCAACCGATCCCGCTTCGCCTTGCTCAGCCGACTACGCCGTTTGTACATATTCCCATCCTACCCTAAGCAATCTGCTAAGCTAGGACATTCCCAAATTGCAACACAAGTTGGCATCCTTTCGTCACTCCACGTGTCGAACCTGCTCGGTCCGGCGATAGGTAGATTTTCGTCGGGGGGGCGTGACGAATCACTCTTCCCCCGCGAGACACCGATCTGCCAGACTCTCGGACCCTGATAACTCCATAACTGCCAGTCAGAAGTGATACTTCATGTTGAGGCTTATTCCCCAGAACTGAATGTCATCCGTCTTGACATAGTTAGGTAACTGGGACCGGCGGGTTACCGGCCACTGACGCATGATCGCGGAGAGAATCATATGCCGACTCGTCATCGAATCCGCCGAAACTCGCCCATCGGAACTTGAGCCCGATGGTGACCGGATCGCTGACCTGATAATCCAGGCCCGCCACCGCCTGGTAGCCGAGCAGCAGATCCGACAATTTCGCTCTGTCAATGGCTAGATACGACGAAGCCCCGAAGGGCTCACCCTCCGGGGCTTCGCGTTAACTATCGAGGTGCCTAAGTTGGTGGTCGAAAAAAAAATGGCTCCCCTTGCGCAACCCGGATCCGTCCCTCTTCTCGTGGAAATAAGAATGGCGTAACCTCCTATTAGCCAAAAGAAAAACTCGCTTGTAAAGAGCGAGAAGGAGGACTACGCCATGAAGAAACCTACCACGATCACATCTGAGTCTGTGAGCGAGTGCCGGGAGTTTATCGAGCTGCGTCTGCGCAAAGGGGTGCTCGAGGCGATCGAGGTCGTCATCGACGAAGAGCTCGACCAGGCGCTCGGCTGTCGAGCCTAGGAGCGTTCGGAAGAGCGCCGCGGTTACCGGAACGGAACCGAGACGCGTCGAGTGACGACCGCAGTCGGAACGCGTGAGCTGCGCGTAACACGAGCCCGAGTACGCGATGAGGAAACGGGAGAGATGAAGGAGTTCCCGAGCGAACTTTTGCCCCGATACCAGCGCCGCACGCGCGAGGTCGACGAGGCGATCTTGGCAACGTATCTGTCGGGCGCGAACAGCCGTCGGCTCCGTAAGGCACTCAAGCCTCTACTCGGCGACGAGCACTTGTCCAAGAGCGCGGTGTCGCGTGTAGTGAGCCGACTCAAAGAGCGCTTCGAAGAGTGGCAGAGCCGCGAGCGGAGCGACGACAACTACGTTCTTTCCTCGTGGAGAAGACCGACAAGGGCGTGCGCGTGATGGTCAAGGGCCAGTCCAAGACCGAGAGATGATTCCGCTGGGCGGCCCTCAAGGAGTCCGTGAACAAGGCCGCCTACACCTACACGGACAAGCACCTCGGCCCGAAAAAGCAGATCGGCAACAAGGGCGGGTCGCTCTCGAACCGCCTGCGGGCCGTCATGGTCTAAATCGGTCTCCAAGCTCGCCACCGAAAGGTCCCGGCGCCTCACGGCGTTGGGACCTTTTTTTTCTTCGGCTACGGCAGTTCTCAGCGAAGGAATCTGTCCGACGATTGTCCTCGACGAGGACGATCCGCTCAATCTCCGCAAGCTCTCTGCGATCACCTCATACGAGGGGGGGATATGCTCGCTCGTCGGTATCGGGTCCTCCTTGGCGCGAAAACGAGGAAGAGAGCCTCGTGGATGCCGCAAGGGGCGAAACGGTTTCCGGGAACCGTTGGAGTACGCTCGAAACCGCGTAAGCACGATGCCGCCGGCACCCAAAATGAGCTCCGTTCTCACGGCCGCTACCGCTGTCTGGTGATCAGCCGGATCCCTGCGGTCCGGCTTCCGGTGGATACCTAGCGGCGCCGGTTAGGAAATGTCGAAACTCGGGGCCGGCCCGAGGCGAACAGGGCTGTTAAACAACGCGGAGCGAAAAATGGAGAATCGGAGAATCCGCAGACGAAATCACGGGGTGAGCGTGACGTGCTCCCCGAAAACTAGGACAAAGCCGAGTTGAATCGGAGCTGAGATACTTGCCGCGAAGAGGAGCGGTCATGAAGAGTAAGCGATTCACGGAAGAGCAGAGCATCGGGATTCAGCGTGAAGCGGAATCGGGAACGGCTGTGCCTGAGCTTTGCCGTAAACACGGAATGTCGAACACGACGTTCTACAAGTGGCGGAGGAAGTACGGCGGGATGGACGTGAGCGAGGCTCGTCGCCTGAAGCAACTCGAGGACGAGAATCGTCGTCTGAAGCGTCTGGTGGCGGACCAGGCGCTAGACATCCAGATGTTGAGGGCGGTGAACGCAAGAAAATGGTGAGTCCTGCCGCGAAACGAGAGGCTGCGACGTGGCTGGTTGGCGAGTACGAGGTCAGTCAGCGTCGAGCGTGCAGGACATTAGGGCTAGGCCTCTCGACGTGCCGCTACGTGAGTCGTAGAGTTGACGGCGGTGAGGTCCGCAAGCGTCTCGTCGAGCTCGCTGAGGAGCGTCCGCGGTTCGGCTACCGCCGCCTGTGGCTGCTTCTACGGCGAGAAGGCCATGAAGTGAACCCGAAGCGGATCTACCGTCTGTACCGCCTGGGAGGGCTGAAGCTGCGCCCCAAGAAGCGCAAGCGTGTGAGCCGTCATCCTCGGCAGAAGCTCGTTGAGCCGAAGCATGTCAACGACCGCTGGTCGATGGATTTCATGAGCGACCAGCTCGCGCAAGGGCGACGATTTCGGATTCTGAACGTGGTCGATGATTGTAGTCGAGAGGCTCTAGCAAGCGAAGCCGAGTACTCCCTCCCTGGTGTTGCCGTTGTGGACGTACTAGAAGCGATCGCAGCGCTGCGGGGTTACCCGAAGCAAATCGTCATCGACACGGGTCGAGTTCTCGGTGCGTGGGCCTATGACAAGGGCGTCGAGCTTCGATTCATCGAACCGGGCAAGCCAACGCAGAACGCTTTCGTCGAAAGCTTCAACGGCCGGTTTCGCGATGAGTGTCTCAATCAGCACTGGTTCGTCACCCTGGCGGACGCCCAGCGCATCATCGAACAATGGCGCCAGGACTACAACACAATTCGACCTCACAGCTCGCGCGGCAACCTCACACCGGTTGAGTTCGCTCGTGGTCGAGTCGCCTAGAGGCCAGAATCTCGGCAAAGAATCTGATTCGGCTGTGTACCAAAAAATGGGAGCAGGTCACCGCCGTCGGCTCGTTACCTGCCCTTTGCGGAGCGGGAGGAGATCGCAATCCTAAGCGCACAGGGCGCCGGGGTGCGCGACATTGCCCGTCGGGTTC
This sequence comes from Candidatus Marinacidobacterales bacterium, assembly GCA_965247365.1. Taxonomy (GTDB): domain Bacteria; phylum Acidobacteriota; class Vicinamibacteria; order Marinacidobacterales; family SMYC01; genus CBDFHB01. Next base: position 2,877,744 of record CBDFHB010000002.1, on the reverse strand, counting down.
GTAGAGCCCCGTCGACTGTCTCACGAGAACTGCGTCGCAACGCTGCGACTCGAAGCGGCGGTCTGGAGTATCGGGTGCCGACTGCTCAGTGGCACAGCCACCGACGTGCCAAGCGCCCGAAGAAGCACACCGGAGACGGCAGCTGAGAACGACAGCGTTGCTTCAGACGGTTGGGTGAGTGCAGTCATCGTAAACCTCCTCGTTGGAGGGATCTGAATGCGCGGGCCCAGCCATTGCGCCTGGCGTACACCGCGGCTACGTCGATACTCGGGCGCGCCGAACCGGAGCGCCGTGAGCTCGCTGGGCTGTCGGCCGTGACCAGCGCGTCGAAGCGCCCGCGATATCGTTCCGGGACGTCGCCAAGCTGCGACGCGGAGCTCGGGGGCGCAAGACATCGCCGACGCGGCGCCCGCCTCAATCTTTTCCGTCGCGAAGCCGTATTGGACGGGAGTGTAAGATTCTCTGTGTAAATGACCATGACTTGAAATGAAAAACGAAAGGAGCGAGTCATGGCGAAGATTGATGACACGGACAGGATGCTCGATGAGCTGGTGAAAGGCAAGAACCCCGAGGAGCTGCTGGGCAAGGAAGGCGTACTGAAGCAACTCACGAAGCGTCTGGTCGAACGAGCGCTGGAAGGTGAGATGACGACTCACCTGGGCTACGAGAAGAACGCATCCGAAGGAAAGAACACGGGCAACTCCCGCAACGGAAAAACGTCGAAGCAAGTCAAAGCTGATTTCGGAGAATTGGAGCTCGAAGTACCGCGAGATCGAAACGGCGAGTTCGAACCTCAGCTGGTGAAGAAAGGCCAGCGAAGACTCCCAGGCTTCGACGACAAAGTGATCGCCCTGTACGCCCGGGGCATGACCACCCGCGAGATCCAAGGTCATCTTCACGAGCTCTACGGCGTCGAGGTTTCGCCGGCGTTGATCTCCAAAGTCACCGACGCCGTTCTCGACGAGGTAAAGCTGTGGCAGAACCGACCGCTGGAAGCGTTGTATCCGATTGTCTACCTGGACGCGATTCATTTGAAGCTGCGCTCGAGCGGGCAGGTCCAGAGCCAGGCGGTGTACTTGGCGCTGGGCATCAACCTGGAGGGCCACAAGGAGTTACTCGGACTTTGGGTCGGCGAATCGGAGGGCTCCAAATTCTGGCTGAACGTACTGACCGAGCTCCAGAATCGGGGGGTCCAAGACATCCTGATTGCGTGCGTTGACGGGCTCAAAGGATTTCCGGAGGCCATCGAAACAGCGTTCCCGAAAACGCAGGTGCAGCTGTGCATCGTGCATCTGCTCCGCCACTCGCTGAAGTACGTGAGCTGGAAGGAACGAAAAGTGGTCGCTCGAGATCTTCGGACCATCTACGCCGCGGCGAACGCGGAGGCGGCGGAGCAGGCCCTCGAGGCCTTCGCCTCGAAGTGGGACCCTCGCTTCCCAAGCATCTCGAAGTTGTGGCGGAGTCGATGGGAAAATGTCATTCCGTTCTTCAGTTATCCGGCTCCGATCCGCAAGGTCATCTACACGACGAACGCCATCGAATCCGTGCACGCCTCCATCCGGAAAGTCACGGCGAAGCGAGGCTCGTTTCCAACGACGGACTCGGTGCGGAAGGTTCTGTTTCTCGCGATCCAGAAAGCGTCCGAACGATGGAACCGCCCGATCAAGGATTGGACGGCAGCGCTCAATCACTTCACGATCGTTTTCGAAGAGCGCGTCCCGAATTAAACCAATGGCCGTTTACACAAAAGACTTGACACACCCTATTGGACCGCCACCCAGCAACACGAGCAACGTGGTCTCGACCTCACCGACGATCGCCTCTCGCAGCAGGGTGACATCGGCACCCCATCCCCATTACGGGCGGACGATTCTCCTCTTCCCAACGTCGAAGAATGGCGTTGACCTCGTCGTCGGCAACGCCGGCATCCACGCCCTTGCTGAGGCGAGCCAAAACCCACAGGCCGACTATCGACTCGCCTCGGAGCGCTTCGGCGCTCATCGGGACCAGTAAGTCGACATCCCTCGGCGTGAGCTCGCTTCCACGTGGCAAAACGCCGACAATCACGTGCTCCACGCCATTGATCCGGAGCTCCCGCCCGAGAACGCCGGGCTCTCCGCCGAAGCGGCGCAGCCACAGCGCATAGTCGAGAATGACGACGGGCTGCTCGGTCTCGTGCTCCTCAGGACGAAAGCTTCGCCCGAGCGCCGGCTCGATGCCTAGAAGAGACATCAACTCGGGAAGCACGTCTGCCGCGCCGACCCGCTCGGGAGATTCATCGCCGCTCAAATTCACACTGCGGTAAACGTATCCCGAGAGTGAGGAAAGGCTCCGGATTTGCTCTTGGATCGACACGATGTCGCGGGACAGCATCATCAATCCCTGAAGGCCCTGCTTTCTGTTGTTCCGCGTGATGCTGACGAGTGTTGCCGGATCCTAGTACGGGAGCGGCTTCAGCAGAATCCCGCTGACGAAGCTCTCGAGCGCCGTCGTCCCACCGATGCCGAGGGCGAGCGTCAGTGTCACCAGGAGGACGAACCCGGGCGCGTTGCGAGCGGTGCGCAAGGTATAACGGATGTCCTGACGGAGTCTTTCCATGGAGACGCCTCCCTGAGCTCGACGAATTCCGTTCCTAATCGCCCTGCACGGCATCGGCAATCGGCGGGCAACGATATTCTACTACCGACCGATTTCCGAAAGGTGAACCGCCTTGAGCATCTGGATGTCCAGCGCTTGGTCGGCGACCAGGCGCTTCAAACAGCGATTCTCATCCTCAAGTTGCTTCAGCCCTCGTGCATCTTCGACTAAACCGCGTTTGCTTTTCAATCCGTCAACGGTGTGTAGATCACGACGCCGCCCAAGCAAGCCCGCCTCTACACGATCGACGCCGATATTCTCGAAGCCGATCCCCATCTTGCGTTCGCGCGACAACATTGAGCTGGCCGATGGGATAGGCAACGGTGTTTTTCATTTCTTCCTTCCTTTTGCGCTTACGTGCCTCTTCGTTTTCGTCTTCGCCGCGGCTGATGCGGCTTGGATTGAGTGCGTCGGTGCCTCCAACAACCCGTCGAGAGTCCCCAAGTCTCGAAGAGCGGCATCACGGCGCCGCTCGGCCGACGTCCGGACCGCTGCCTCGTCGCCTGCAAGCGACGCTGCCTCACCCCGCCAGCTCCACCACTGTGCCATGTGCTCGCGTAGAACGTCGTGGATCGCTTTCGCGACATCGGCACGTCGATGGTGCTCCCGCCGGACCGCGACACGCTGCTCGCGGTATTCCGTCCTCGCCGCGCGCCACTGCCGGCGAGCGTCGTCCACGTCGGCTGGCTCGGGGGGTACGGTCGTCAACGAGGGCGTAGCAAACTCGCGCGCCAAGAGCTCGAGGGTCGGGTGTATTTCCACGGCGATGCGCTCGAGCATCGGGCGCACGAACAGGATCGGATCGAACGTAGAGGACGGCGGCGGGGGATGATGCCCCTCCGGCGTGTGTCCGCCATGCTCCGACAACCAGATACCGACCCCGCGCTGCGCGAGCCTCCGGAGTCCCGGCTCCGCGGCGGCGGGCCACGGCCAGGAGCTCTGCGGACCGTCCAGCATCGAGCGGAGCTCGGCAGCACGAACGAGCCTGCGGGTAGTCTCTCGGCGTGACGGGATGGCGTCAAGACGTCGGGCTTCGCCCGATGTAAGACGTCCCAAGGCGCGGGCGAGCTCCGGGATCGCGGCGGCGGTCACCCGTGAGACGGTCTCGACGAGGCGACGCCAGAGGGGTGTCCATGCGTCGTCAGCTACCCACTTCTCGAGCAGCGCGTTGCGGCGGTCGGAGAAGTCTCGCGCCTGTGACGCGTAATCGCGCGTCACGATATCGGCGGCGGCCTCCCGCCCCGGCGCTAGCTCTTGCGCCAGACGGCGCAGCTCGGTGAGGTCGTATAGGTGCGCACGGCCGCGACGACCCACTCGACGCAGACGGCCCGCGGAAACCAAACGCTCGATCGTCACGCGAGAGACGTCGAGCTCTTTGGCCGCGTCCATGCGAGTGACGCGTCGTCGGGTCGTCTTACGCTTGGCGGCCAACTACTTCCTCCTCACGATTTTTTTCGTTGCAAAACGGAGGAACCTGGCGCTGCGCTCACCCGCTTCGTTCAAAAAAAAACGTAGGGGCCCGGCGTTTCTCATCCGCGGACCTCGATGTCCTCTGGCGACGGCGGCGGCGGCGGCTCGTGCTTTTCCTCACCACAGCGAATGCAGCGATACCCGACGTACGCAGCGATACCCGACGTACTGCGATTGCGCCTCGTACGACACGACGCGCCATTGGTGGTCGTCCCCTGAACAGGACGCTTTACCCGTTGCTGGGGGGATGTGGGGGATGTAGGGGGATGTCGTGCCCTTATGGTCTATATAGAATATTTCTAAAAACGTTTCGCGCGTAGAGAGTGAGACATCCCCCCACATCGGCACATCCCCCCTTACACGTGTTCGATTCGCCACAGGTAACTCCCTTTCGCTTTCGGGCCTCGCACGAGACGGAGCTCTCCGAACTGCCAATCTCGGTGTTTACCGAGCAACCGTCCGAGCCGAATCTGCAGGGCCCGCTCGCTGACCTCATCCCCACCAAGCGGCAGCTCTACGTCGTGCTTTTGCACAAAGCTGTAGAGTTCCTTCACTCGCTTCGGGGTGCTGCCGAACGTCTTGTGCCAGTGCTCGACAAAGCTCCTCAGCCCTTCTTGCTCAGTGTCAGAAGCCTCGTAGAACGCCGCCCGGTTCTCGAGGAACCCCTTGATTCCCGAGAAGTCGAGAATCCCTCCAATGACGGCCGACCAGGACTCGTAGCTCCCGATGGACACACACCCCGCGGGGCGGCCCGCCTCGAGCCAAGCCCTAATCAAGACGAGCGCTGACCAGATGAGCTCGCCGCCGTGTTGCATTGCCCACTCAAGAATGTTCGGGTGACGAAAGTCACGACGCTCCCACGGTTCATCCACTTTCGCATCGAGGCGAATACGGACGGTGCGTCTCGCGATCTCGTTTGAGAACGTCGGGTTGTTCGCCGTCATCATCCAGACCACGCGGACGGGAAAGCGCACTTGTTGAGAGACGCCGAGAACGCGGTCCTCCCATATGCTGTCGGTCAGCGCCTTGCTTAAAACTCCGGACCGCACTTCACAATTGACGTTGTCGAAGCACGCAAAGGTAGGCGCCGTCCCGAGAACGCTCGTGATGAGCTTTCGTGTCTCAGCCTCGTCAGGACTAAAGCTCAGCATGCTCATCTGCCGCCCCTCGAAAATCGACATGATGAGCGTCGTAAGCAGAGAGGCCCCTGTCCCGGGGCGTGGTTTTTCTACGAGATGGTTCGGCGTAGGTCCATGGATGAGCTCACGCGCGAACGGCAACACGAAAAGACCGACGGCATTCGCGAGCTCCGAGCCCGATGTGAAGGGGAAGTCTCCGAAGAGATCCTCTGTGATCCGCTTGACCGCACCCCGGATCTCGTCGCGCGTTGGTTTCGAAGGCACATCCCGCAAGGCTATTTTCGGGTCGAGCTCCAAGTATGCTTTGGTCCGGTGGTCGTATCCGGCCTTCGTCGAGATTCGCCCATCCTCCGAGACAATTGGCGAGCGTACGATCCGACGGAGCACCGGGAAAGGCTGTCTATCAGCCGCGAGGGTGTTCTCGACATGCGACATGGGAGGACTGGCGACGAGCTCTCTTGCATCATCCTTCGTGACCTTCGTCCGATACCACTCGAAGCGCTCGGCGAGCTCATAGCGAAACGTCCGCGCTCCAAGGGGGGCCACGACGAGATCGCCAGCGTCATCGCGCTCGAGCCTCGCCGGGTTGCCACCGAACTGAAATAGCGAGGGGGGGACGTCCGTTTTCTTGAGAGCCTCAAAGATCGAGCGGGTTGCCTTCGATAAATCTTGTTGGCCTGCATCAAGCGCGACCTTCGCGGATGCTGCTGATGAAGATGTCAAATTGACAGGCTGACGCGTGCGCTGTTTGAGCTCGACTCCAAGCGCGCTAGCGATCGCGTCCCAGTGCGTGCGGTCACCGATAGCACATCCCCATCGCCCATCGTTGAACAAGACGGCGTTGTCCTCATGCTTGTCGTGGCCTTCATCGCGACAACCAGGGCACTGAAACTTGATGCCGCCCGAGCGTTGAACCGCACCTGGTTGTGCGAGCGCTTTTTCTCGGAGCTCGCCCGGATCCGGTCGCGGGCGGCCGCCGTTCGACGGCGTGAAACCGCCCCGAAGATATGCGCACCACACATCGGGTAGTGGTCGAAGAGGTTCCGTCACGGGGTTGACGAGCCACGTGTACGGCTTGCCGGTGTCGGGATGTATCGATGGAGGCGCTACGACTTGCTGGAGTCCCGTACCATTCTCGGTTTCGCTGCCGCGCTGAATCTCTCCGATCTTCTTTCCGGCGAAGTGGAGCTTTGCGGGGAGTCCCGGCTCCCACTTGAAGTAGTAATGCAGGCCGCCGCGACCGGTCTGGACCCACGCTTTTCCGGGCTCTCCCAAGAGGCCGACAAGATCGCTGAAGACGTCCACGTTGTCGATGTCGGCAACAGCAAGACCATACTCTGGCCCCTCGACAATGCCGAGGTTCCCGTTGTGCCCGTTGCACCTCCCTATCACCACGGGGTCGTCAGTGATCTGCCAATGCTTGCCGGCCGGGCTCTTGCTCTTCGGGCGGAGAAGAACCCCCTTCCAGCCCTTCGCCTTGATTGCCTCGGCGGTTGGTGTCACGAAGATAATCTCGGTTACTGTGCCAGCGTCGCGGCAGTCTCAGCTTCCATGCGTCGCCGCCACTCGGCCGCGGCTTCGCGAGAGATGAGCACCCTCTTGCCCACCCGCATCCGCGCCGGGCCGAGCCCTTGCGCCCATAAATCGTAGAGACAGGCGCGAGAAATCTCGTGCCGATCGACGAACGTCCGAATGCTATATGCGTCTATGTCGTTAATGCGTTGTGTGCTCACTCGCATCCTCCCGGACACAAGTATCGGTGGGATCCGACTGCACTCCCAGGGCTAGAAAGGGACGGAATCTCGTCCCTATTCGTTCCGGGTCGAGTCGTCGAGGAAGCTAGTGAGCGGGGACGAAGACATTCGCGCGACGGCAGCCCAATATTGAAGGCCATCGAGGATCTTCCGGCATTCGTCGCGCCGCTCACCGGCGGCCTTCCGGACTATACGCAAAATCACGGCAGCGTCACTCACCTCCGACGGATCGGTGGAGAATGGAGAATCCGAGCTGTGCGAGCTGCGCCACGGTGGCGGCGTCGAGCTCCTCGAGGTCGATGTCCTTCGGTCGGCCACTTCCACCGGCGACTCGTGTAACGCGCGCGCGGAGGAAGGTGAGATATCGACGAAAACTGTCGTAGAAAGGACCGTCGATTAGGTGGGAGAGGATGTCGCGATTTTCAGGAACCATGTCGTCGAGGAGGGCTTCTAGTTTTGCGGCGGCGCCAGCGATCTTCTCCCGTTCCCGGCGGAGTTTGCTCGTGAGGTCTTTTTCGCGTTCGGGCGCTTCCTGTTTGAGTGCGCGCCACTCGCGGTAGCGAGCGATGCGCGCTTCCATATGACCGATCGCGTCGGCGCCGAGCCCCCGTTTCGATAACTCCTTTCGGTCCTCGGCGACGAAGCAGAACTGTTCCTCGCTCACCGGATCCGCCTCACCTTCGCCCGCTTCTTTTTAGAGAACCGCGGCAGATTCGCACGCACCGTTTCCGCGACGTAGCTCGGCGTCAGATGGGCGTAGTGGCGTTTCGTCATGCGGGTGTCCGCGTGGCCAAGCGCTTCGGCGATGACATCAAGGGGGGTGCCTTTCATCGCGAGCATGGAAGCGTACGAGTGACGCAGATCGTTGAACCGAATCCCGGGCGTGATCTTCGCAACGGGGCACGCCGCCTTCATCCTCCGCACCTGGTGGCTCGACTGCCAGAGGGCCCCGTCGAGGCGAGTGAACATAGGTGCGTTACCGCCACGGCCAGCGACGAGAGATTCGAAGAGCTCAACGCCTTCGTCGGTGAGGGGAACGTGCCGGCGCTTTCCCGCTTTACTCATCCGTACGAGCACCGTCCCGCCGTCCGAATGGTAGTCATCGCACGTCATGTTCCGCAGCTCGCCGTATCGGCAGCCAGTGAGCAAACCGCCGTGCACGATGTTTCGAAAGTCGGGATCGCATGCGTTCAATAGTCGCGTGGCTTCGGCGGTATCCAAGAACCGGATCCGCGGGGCGTCGACTTCACGAAACGGTTTCACGCGACGCCATTCGACATCCGAGTCAACGTAGCCCTCATGGAAGGCATGCGAGAGAGCGGCTTTCAGAATCGTCAATACGCGGTTGGCCGTCGCCTTGCGCCGTCGTTTGCGCTCGTCTTCGTCGACGCTCTCATCGACGGGGAGAAAGCGCCTCGGTCCACCCTTCGCGCTTCGCGCTTCGGCTGGGGAGTCGGCGATCTTCTCGTGCCACGCCCGGATATCTCTGGCGGTGAGCCGTTCTACGGCGTGCCGACCGAGCTCGGGAAGTATCCGCCGCTCGATCGCGACCGACGTCGTCTGCACCGCTTTTCGGTGCGCCCTGTACCACCGCATGTAGTCCTCGATGGCATCGGCGACGGTGTAGGCGCCGTCACGAGCGAGCTCCTGCGCCTGTTTGCCCCCGTACGCAAGGCGACAAGCATCGCGGTACGAGAGCACCTCTTGGCCGTCCGCATCGGCGTGGTCGTCCGCCTGGCCGATGCTTCGCTTCGTGTAGTGGCCGTTGCTGCGCTCTCGAACCCACCAGCGCCCGCGACGATAGCCGAGCGCGAGCCCCTGTCCAAGGGCGCGCCAGTACACATCGTTACTCTTCGAGAGCCCGCGCCGCGCCTCGCGCGTCTCGAGTTTTGCGTCTCTTGGTGCTCTCACCGCTGTTTGCTTTCTGCCACGGCGGCAATCCAACCGTGGGTAACATGGGTAAATTACAGGGCGAAACGGCAAAAAGCAAGCATGGACTCTTGCGGACTATCTAGCTTTGAGATAAAGGGTTACTAGATGCCTTGGGAGTCCATGGAAGTCCATACCACCCTCTTTCACGGCGGCAACACGGGTTCGAGTCCCGTCGGGGATACCAAACATGCCATCCCATCGTCGGAACTCTGCCCGTGCAGAGTTGCTCGGCAGAAACGTGTGGTGCCTCGCCGCCGGGCGGTAGCTTGTACATCGGCGGGGAATGATTTTTCGGGGGCGGCGGGAACTTTTCCAAGCTCCAGATTGTTGACAATTAGTATGGGTGGGCGTCCTTCATTCTGTTGGCGAGTACCCATCAATCGATGAATGACACGTGTCCAAGGAGGCATCCTCATGAATCACTCGAAGATCGTCACTCTTCTTCTAACGGCTCTCGTCGGGCTCCTCGCGAGCTGTAGCAGCAATCCTGCCTCACCCGACGCCTCGGGCTCCACGGAAGCGCTCCAGCCTAGCCCGCCCGCGCCCGCGACTGGTGCGAGCGCGCTCGCCAGCGTTCCTCGCTTCTCTTCTCATAAAATGAAACCCATCGTTTACGTGACGAGCCAGGGTCTCTTCTACGATTCCATCGTTGGGCCGGACCTCCCTTTCAAAGTGAGGTTCCAGCGTCTCGAGACGGGGATAGGACCGTCACCGAACGGACTCCAGACCGAGTTCGGCCCGGGAGATCCGGGCTATCTGGGCGGCCGCTGGTGGGTGGACGAAAATGGCGACGAAGAGATGGACGCCGGCGACACGTATTTTTCCTGTCCCTTGCTCGGTCCCGGACGCGCGGCACCGTAGGATCGAAAGCCCTTACCGACAACGCTTTCGGAGGGGCTAGTCGCGGAGGCGGAGGCGTAGCTGGTGCTCCATTGGAGCACCGCCGCTATCGTCTTCTTGGTCAAGAAATCCACGATTGATCGGCGGCGGGTCTTCGTCAGTCTCCTCGTGATGTCCGCGAAGGAAGGCACACGACGTCGACGCACCGGGCTACGCGGGGAGGGCCACCCGCACCTCGGCCCCTAGTACATTAGGTATCAAACCCGTCGGGGATGCCAAATGTGTTCCAGAGTGCCGTTCACGCCACCCGCCCCCGAACACGCATGGAAAATGTAACGAGCCCCTTCGGGGATACCAACTAAATCAATGAGTTACAGCGAGACGCACTCAGAGACTCAACCGGTGGTACTTCTTGTGGTAGCCAGTGCCTAGCACACGGCTCTTAACGCGAGGGGCTTAGAAGCCAATTCTGCGCGCCTTGGGGCTCACGGCGACGGCGGAAGAGCCGATGGGGTGGGGACAAAACCCCAACCTTCTGCAGATCAATGGCGTCGTTAGCTAAAGTCGCTGCAGATTTCGATCTCTGTTCTGTTTAATAACTCGTTTGTTGTCGGTTCCAAGATCCCAATAATATTACGTACTGACCCTCGTCCGTCGCTACATAAGTTACTTACGGTTGTATGCTCGGTAGCAGCACCGTTTGATCCCCCACCAGTGGTAAAAAACTCGTCCAAACGATAATTATTACTCGTTAGGAAGGTAATTAATCTCACGCCATGGAACCTACCTCCAGGCAAGTCTTCACTAAAGCTCTGGCGAATCGCTAAGGCGGAAGTGTCCCCACATTCGCCACCTATGATGGTGTCGAGCGAAGGCTTGTCTGCAAAGAATTCTATCCAAGGCTCCACGTTCCTACGTGCTATTTTCCCACATCTCGTATCACCGTCTTGAAGGATCACCAAACCTTGAGCAGTATCGGGGCCATCCCATAGTAGGCCCAGGGACACCACGACGATCACGGATATCACCAGCAGAAGCTTGCTCCTCATGACACACCTCCCTTTCTGTTGCCGAAGTGTGGGCCAGGACTTCGACTGTTGTAAATTCCCCAAATGGGCTAGTCGAATGGACTAACCCATTTGGGCTAGCCCCACGAGAATGCTCGCACCCGCATTGACCAGGGGAGGTGCAAAAAGTCAAGGGCCGAGCCCGCCCCTCACTCCCCGGCGAGCCCGGCTCCCTTGCCCTCTGACGAACACTTATCTAAGACGAATTTCGGGGCGGGAAGGCTCCTTCATAAAGGGAGTCGTTCGCACTTGTCGACGGCATGGTGCATACGGGTTAGCCTGGAAAAAGGCGGAGCCATTACGTCAATTGGTCTTGGTCACCTCGGTGAGATGCACGCGTTCGGGCGTTAAGTTCTCCACACGAAGCGTGGCTTTCTTCTTGTCGTACTTCATCTGGACGGCCAGGCACAACGTGCCTTCCCCTTCGTTGTTTTCGTCTAGGCGGAGCTGGATCAGGCTGAACGGGTGGCGCGAAAGGAAAGGGGCGTCCGTAGAAAATTCACGTTCTCCCTCCTGTCGAAAACGGAGATCCTGGGATTCCTCAAATTCCTCAAAAGTGGGCCGACCGGTGGCCAGTCGGATGATGCGTTTGCCCTCCACTCGGATCTCGCGGGCATAGCGCAAGGGGACGCTTGTAGCACTGCGCCGGTGGACGAAGCCCGCGACTTCCTGTTTCTGAAGCGCCTTGCGAAAATCCTTAGACCCTTTCTCCACGAGCGTTGTGATGAGCTGCTTATGCTCCTCGTCGGTCGTCCAGCGGTCGATGCTGATCGTCAACCGCGTTGTGCGGCGGCCGCTGTCCTCGACCCCTATCCCTAAAGTCACGGCGCGCGCCCGATAGGTTTCCCGGATCTTCTCTTCCTGCTCTTCCTGCGCCCCGGCCAGGCCGGTTTGAACCACTAGCGCCGCAGCAAGGGCGAGGCCCAAACCCACCCTGAACACAGCTGGACTAGATTGCATCGTTTCGATACTCGTCTTTGCTCTCATCGTTCTCCCCCTTTTACTAGCCTACATCCTCGCGGTGGTGGCCTTCTACGACGAAACTTTATTTGCTAGCCCTCGAACGTCGCCTAGACGGCAGGTGAGGGCTTAGTATTTCCTCGGCAGGTGCAAGGGGTCTACCGGTACCCCCTCTTCGCGGCCGCCCACAACGGCCTCGGGTTCGCACTCCAGGGCAAGTGCGGAACATGTCAACAACATTGAGACACTCGCGAGCTGCATTTAGTGAGCCTCGATTAACTTTCGGCGACTGGTGATGTCCGCGTGGTCGACGTCTGCTTCGCTCGCGATCTCGTTGGGTGAAGCAGAAAAAGGGGGTACCCCAGGTATGGACGACGCCGAGAGAATGGCTCCTGCGGCATCCTGGAGCGTCGTTTTCTGCGGCGGCGGGTTGATCCAGGCCTGAGGAGGCAAAACGGGAGGTTGTGGCGTTCCGCGAACGAAGCGCTCGGGATGAGCACGCTGAGCCTCGAGAAGGATCTGGCGCCGAGCGGTGGTGAGTTGTTCGGCGCGACCGTAGTGAACGTCGGCCGGTGTCATAAGGCCGACCCCCGAGTGCCGGTGGTCATTGTTGTAGTAGTCGAAGAAACCGCGGCAGAACAGCCGGCTGTCTTGGATGGAACCAAAACGGCTGGGGAACTGAGGGCAATACTTGAGCGTTTTGAACTGAGACTCGGAGTAGGGATTGTCGTTCGAGACGTAGGGTCTGGAGTGGGTCTTGGTCACGCCGAGGTCTGCCAAGAGCAAAGCCACGGACTTGCTTCGCATCGAGCTGCCACGATCCGCGTGCATGGTGAGCTGGTCTGGTTCAATGTTTTGCTTGCGACAGCTCTCGGCGATGAGGCGTTTCGCGAGCTCGGCGCTTTCTCGGTGAGCCAGCATCCAGCCAACCACGTAGCGGGAGAAGATGTCGAGGATGACGTAGAGATAGTAGTAGGTCCACTTGACGGGGCCACGAAGCTTCGTGATATCCCACGACCAAACCTCGTTGGGCGCCTCGGCCAACAGCTCCGGCTTGGCGTAATTCGGATGGCGCAGTTGGTTCCGGCGCTCTCGGACCTCGCCGTACTTTTCCAAAATCCGATACATCGTGCGAATCGAGCAGAGGTAGATTCCCTCGTCCAGAAGCGTGGCCCACACCTGCGCGGGCGCCTTGTCGACGAAACGCTCACAGTGCAAGGCTCCGAGGACCTTCTCGCACTCGGTCTCGTCGAGGGCTCGGTGCGGCCGAGGACGACGCTTCGGTTTGGGCGTCACCAGCTGGCGCCTGCGATACAACGTGGAACGAGCCACACTCAGAGCCTCGCAGGCTTCCGCCGTCTGCCCAATCTGTCCCGCCAGCTCCTCGGCCGCCACAATCAGTCGTTCTCGTCGCTGTCGAGCGGATTCAGGGGGATCCCCAGCAGTTCGGAGGCTTTTTTTTGGATCTCCAACATCGTCTCCACTCGAGCCAGGCGACGTTGGAGCCGGGCGTTCTCGCGCTCGAGCTCCTTGACCCGTGGATCCTCTGCCTTCGCCTTCCGGCCTCGCTTTCTCGACGTCAACCCCGCCTTCGCGATCTCGTCACGTTGGCGGCGCCAACTCGATAGCTGCGACGAGTACAGGCCCTCTCGACGCAGAAGTGCCGCAATATCCCCGACACCCTTGCAGGCGTCGGCCTCGCGCACTAGCCGCAGCTTGTACTCCGCGGTAAAGCGTCGACGCTTCGCTTGCTCACTCACTTCCGTTTCCGGGACCCCCGCCGCATCGCGGCCGGCGGGATCTCCAGTCGCCCTACGGGCTCCTTCCGTTCCCGCCGGGGTCATTCTCTCAATCAATGAACTCATTGATGATCCTCCTCCGCCCTACACACTAATTTCAAGGGGCGAAGTGTCTCAAGGATGTTGGCACAGAGGGGTGGCAGCTCGACGACGCCATCGCCGAGTTCCGCAAAGCCATCGAGCTCGACCCGAGCAACGTGCTCGCCAAGGGCGATTTGGAAGAAGCGCTGCGGCTACAGCGGGCGGAATCGTGAACAATAGAGGCGGAGACGCTACCGCTCCCTCACCGGGCGAAAGCTACAGGACCGCGAGTTAGAGCGCGAGCCGAATTGCCGAGGCGGGCGCTCTCACGCCCTGCCCTTGCCTTTCTCACACTTCACTAACAACTACGCAACCGCTTCGTTTCGCCAGATAAATCCTTTTACGGAAAAGGTATCGAGTCCCGTCGGGGATACCAAATAAATCACTGAGTTACAGACATTCGCAGTCGGCCAGCCCGGAGCGTGGATAATGTTTGGGTAACTTGCGGGCGCAGGGCCCCACCTTGCGGAGCTCGCAGGGCCGGCCACTAAATACGCAGCGCGTCCGCTTTTCACCTTGTCGCGGATCTAGGGGTACCTCTGAGGTATGGGCCGGCCCTCGGGCGTCGCTCCTGGGGCAACCTCGCGAGAAGCCTTACCCCGAGAGCTTGCGCCCATTTAACCAAAGCCGGTGCGTGACTTGCGACAACTATCCTGACACAGCGGGGTCTCCGGTATATTTGCTGATTGCACTGGGGGCGCACCAGGTTGATGCACGGTGTCTGCTTTTCTCGAAAGCGGACGTTCAAGGGTCACTAGACTCTGGTGCCTCCAGTTCCCAGTCCAGCTCCAGGAGGGCGTGCTCGGAATCCTTCTTAGGGTCCCCCTCTGTGCCAACATCCTTGAGACACTTCGCCCCTTGAAATTAGTGTGTAGGGCGGAGGAGGATCATCAATGAGTTCATTGATTGAGAGAATGACCCCGGCGGGAACGGAAGGAGCCCGTAGGGCGACTGGAGATCCCGCCGGCCGCGATGCGGCGGGGGTCCCGGAAACGGAAGTGAGTGAGCAAGCGAAGCGTCGACGCTTTACCGCGGAGTACAAGCTGCGGCTAGTGCGCGAGGCCGACGCCTGCAAGGGTGTCGGGGATATTGCGGCACTTCTGCGTCGAGAGGGCCTGTACTCGTCGCAGCTATCGAGTTGGCGCCGCCAACGTGACGAGATCGCGAAGGCGGGGTTGACGTCGAGAAAGCGAGGCCGGAAGGCGAAGGCAGAGGATCCACGGGTCAAGGAGCTCGAGCGCGAGAACGCCCGGCTCCAACGTCGCCTGGCTCGAGTGGAGACGATGTTGGAGATCCAAAAAAAAGCCTCCGAACTGCTGGGGATCCCCCTGAATCCGCTCGACAGCGACGAGAACGACTGATTGTGGCGGCCGAGGAGCTGGCGGGACAGATTGGGCAGACGGCGGAAGCCTGCGAGGCTCTGAGTGTGGCTCGTTCCACGTTGTATCGCAGGCGCCAGCTGGTGACGCCCAAACCGAAGCGTCGTCCTCGGCCGCACCGAGCCCTCGACGAGACCGAGTGCGAGAAGGTCCTCGGAGCCTTGCACTGTGAGCGTTTCGTCGACAAGGCGCCCGCGCAGGTGTGGGCCACGCTTCTGGACGAGGGAATCTACCTCTGCTCGATTCGCACGATGTATCGGATTTTGGAAAAGTACGGCGAGGTCCGAGAGCGCCGGAACCAACTGCGCCATCCGAATTACGCCAAGCCGGAGCTGTTGGCCGAGGCGCCCAACGAGGTTTGGTCGTGGGATATCACGAAGCTTCGTGGCCCCGTCAAGTGGACCTACTACTATCTCTACGTCATCCTCGACATCTTCTCCCGCTACGTGGTTGGCTGGATGCTGGCTCACCGAGAAAGCGCCGAGCTCGCGAAACGCCTCATCGCCGAGAGCTGTCGCAAGCAAAACATTGAACCAGACCAGCTCACCATGCACGCGGATCGTGGCAGCTCGATGCGAAGCAAGTCCGTGGCTTTGCTCTTGGCAGACCTCGGCGTGACCAAGACCCACTCCAGACCCTACGTCTCGAACGACAATCCCTACTCCGAGTCTCAGTTCAAAACGCTCAAGTATTGCCCTCAGTTCCCCAGCCGTTTTGGTTCCATCCAAGACAGCCGGCTGTTCTGCCGCGGTTTCTTCGACTACTACAACAATGACCACCGGCACTCGGGGGTCGGCCTTATGACACCGGCCGACGTTCACTACGGTCGCGCCGAACAACTCACCACCGCTCGGCGCCAGATCCTTCTCGAGGCTCAGCGTGCTCATCCCGAGCGCTTCGTTCGCGGAACGCCACAACCTCCCGTTTTGCCTCCTCAGGCCTGGATCAACCCGCCGCCGCAGAAAACGACGCTCCAGGATGCCGCAGGAGCCATTCTCTCGGCGTCGTCCATACCTGGGGTACCCCCTTTTTCTGCTTCACCCAACGAGATCGCGAGCGAAGCAGACGTCGACCACGCGGACATCACCAGTCGCCGAAAGTTAATCGAGGCTCACTAAATGCAGCTCGCGAGTGTCTCAATGTTGTTGACATGTTCCGTCCGCGCAAGAATAAGTCCGTACTTTCGGGGGAGATCCTAGCGGTCAGTTTGCACAGATCCGCAGGTCACTCGATTTCGGGTAGACTGTGGTCTTGATACTGCAGACTCAGGACTCACCGATCGGACGAGCCATAGCCCGCGAGGCCGCTTCTGAAGGGCAGCTTTCGTCAGTCGTTCGGCGACATCGCTGCTGTCGTCTATCCGACGATCGGACACGGTCGCTGTGCCATCAAGATCGTCTCGCTCCTCGCTAACGGCCGCGAACCGGAATTGCGGCCCCCGGAATGAGTGACATGAACAAGATCGACTACAGAGCAGTTCGGCGCTACTTTGCTCAATCTGGCGAGGGCAAGGCGGTCTGCGCGAGCTACATGGCGCACGCTCAGGACTTGCCCGAGAACGCTGTCCGCTATCGCTTCGGGAAGGAGCGCGCAACGATACGCGATTGGCTCGACGCAGTAGGACCGCCAGCGCGCGTACTCGACCTTGGCTGTGGCTCAGGGGCGTGGGCAGAGCTCTTCGCGCAGCGCTTCGGCAGCGTCATCGCGATTGAACAAAGCCCTGCGATGCTCGCCGCCGCAAGAAAGAAACTCACGTCCTGGTCGAACGTCAAGCTTCTGAACCAGGACGTTCGGGACCAGCTGCCATCCGGCCCATTCGATCTCGTCTTTGTCGGCGGACTCTGCATGTACTTGAGCGACCCTGATGCCATCGCGCTCGTGCGGGCCGTTGTTGAACGCCTCTCTGATGGAGGCCGTGTTGTCTTGCGTGAGACGACCGTTGCCGACGGGTGCGAGCGCACCCAGGGCGAGTATCAAGCGATCTATCGCAGTGTCGACGTCTACCGAACTCTCTTTCGAGAGGCAGGCTTGTCGCGTGTCGGCATACGTCGAAACTTCGGTTACACGTATATGGAGACCGCAGTCGAACTTGTCGAGCTGCGACGTCGCTACCTTCGCATGCTGCCGCACACCTCGCCGTTTCTTGGCGCTCTGACCTGGTGGTTGCTGCGGGCTTCCTCGCCGGTATGTTTCGGGCTCTTTCCTCGAGCGCTTGCGTGGTTTCGTATGCGCTGGCCACATCTGCAGAACCATTTCTTCCTGCTGCAGAATGAAAGTTAACGCCGTCCAAGACTCACGAAGGAGCGCATGAAAACCGACCGATGGAACCGAACGCCGGGCCAGAGTCCGGAGAAGGTCCGCAAAGCGGTGATTCTCGCCGCTGGCGTTGGCGACCGGCTCCGCCCCTTCACAAACCAGTTTCCGAAAGCCCTGGTCGAAGTCGGCGGCGTTTCTATTCTAGACAATACGCTGACTCACCTAGCCACGTGCGGCACCGAGGAGGTCGCGATTGTCGTCGGTCACCACAAGGAGGCCATCCTCGAGCGGTATGGCTCGAGTTACCTCGGAATGTCGATGGCCTACGTAGTGTCGGAAGAATACGAGAGGACCAACAACATTCATTCGTTATGGCTCGCTCGTGATCACCTCACCCAGGACGTGCTGCTGCTGGAGGCAGATGTTTTCTTCGAGCGCGCGGTTCTGGAGCGATTGCTCTCACAGGGTGCCGCCAACCTGGCCGTCGTGTCGGGGCACCAGAGTTGGATGTCCGGTACCGTCGTCAGTGTAGATGCTCGTGGTCGCATCCAGGCAACGATCGACGCCCAGCATCAAGAGAAGGGTTTCGACTATTCGAAGGTCTTCAAAACCGCCAACATCTACCTCTTTCGTCAGGACTTCCTCAGTCGGTATTTCCTGCCGCAGCTGCAAGCCTATATCTCGTCTAGAGACTACGACGAGTACTACGAGTCGATTCTCATTACGCTCGGGCACCGGGGGAAGAACACCCTCATCGCTGTGGATTGCGACGACCTCAAGTGGTACGAGATCGACGACGAGAGCGATCGGTTAGCCGCCGAGTACATGTTCGCGTCAGCCGAAAAGCGCTACGAGCACGTCCAGACCCAGCACGGCGGGTACTGGCGCTTCGGATTCGTCGATCACGCCTACCTGTACAACCCCTACTACCCGCCGCAAACGGTGTTCATCCAGCTTAAAGAAGATCTTCACGACCTGGTTCTCCACTACCCTGCTGGGCAGAAGGTTGTAGCGCGCCTGGTTGGCACTTTGATCGATCAACCGCCGTCTCGCATTTTGGTTGGAAACGGAGCTTCGGAGCTGGTCAGGATCATTGCTAGCCACCTTCCCGGGCGGATCGCGTGTCCGGTGCCCTCGTTCAACGAGTACGAGAACGCCGCGCGAACTGGCGCCTTCGTTCCCTTCGCGCTGCCCACTCCCTCTTTCGAGCTTGACGTGGATGTCTTTGCCGAGCGGGTCATCGCGAGCGAGGCAGAGGTCGCGATCGTCGTGACACCCAACAACCCCACCTCGTTGGCGGTACCCAGAGCGGACATCCTGCGCCTCGCTGAGAAACTCGAAACGGCAAACTGCATGCTGGTCGTCGACGAATCCTTCGTCGACTTTACAGACGACTGGGAGGAGCTGAGCGTGGAGCGTTGGGTCGACCGCGTCCCCAACCTTGCGGTTCTCAAGAGCCTCAGCAAGTCCTTCGGGGTCGGAGGGCTTCGGCTGGGTTATCTCCTGACGGCCAACGAGGAATTCGCGAAGTCGGTGCGCGCCGAGTTGCACATCTGGAACATAAACGGCTTCGCCGAGTCCTTCCTGCGTCAGGCACCACGCCATCGTAAGGCGTTCAGGCAGAGTTGCGCCCTGGTTCGCGACCACTGCCACCAGCTCTATCGCGGTCTGACCGAGCTCCCTGGCGTGACCGCTTACCGACCTCAGGCTAACTTCGTGATGTGTCGTGTCCCAGCTTCGGAGCCGTCCGCTCCGGACCTCGCCCGACGGCTCTTCGTGGAGCACAGCATCCTCGTCAAACACTGCGATGGCAAGCACATGGAGGATGGGGATCGCTATTTGCGGCTCGCCAGCAAGACGGAGTCCGAGAACCGGGTCCTCCTCGAAGCGATGCGGCAATGCCTGAGCCGATGACGGGAGACCGCAGCCAACCAAGCGCCCTGTCTTTTGTCTACGACAGAGCCAACCTGCTGACCCTGGCGGGGCTGGTGTGCGGAATCCTGGCTATCTCGTTCAGCGCGCGCGGCGCCTATACCGCCGCCTCGACAGCCCTACTGTGGGCGCTGTTCTGCGATTGGTTCGATGGTCCTCTGGCGCGACGGATACCTGACCGGACCGACCATGACCGTGCCTTCGGGGCGCAGCTCGACTCCCTGGCCGATATGGTATCCAGTGGAGTCGCCCCTGCAATGTTCCTGATCTGCGTGGGCAACTTCGAGCCCTGGTTTTTTCCTGGCGCTATAGTGCTGGTGGTTGCTGGGGCGATGCGGCTGGCTCACTTCAACGTTTTCGGCCATGACGACCAGGGCGCGTATAGAGGTCTTCCGATCGACACCAACATCGTGGTGGTGACGGCCCTGTTCCCGTTTCGTGAGCTGCTCGGGCACATCACGTTTTCCTGGGTTCTTTATGCTGCGATCGTCACGCTCGCCATTCTAAAGGTTGCCCCGTTTCGGATGCCGAAGCTGGTCGGCGTCTGGTACTACGTCGTCGCGGCCTACGTCGTCGCGATGACTTTCCTGAACTTCATCTGGCTGACGCGCTGAGTGAACGTGGCCCTGCGGTTGAGATAGCCCGTGGTTTAGGTCACACAGGGCACGGCCCTCTGACTTTCAGCGCGCTTCTCGAGCCACGCTGCTTGATCCTCGGGGATCTTTACCCTGGATCGGTAGGCGCGCGGAAACGCGGCCAGATCCAGTAACCCACTTTCAAACCTCCACCATGCCCACGGCCCGCGACCCTGATCCCGCCACGATCGCCGCTCCTATCCCGCTGGCGACCTTGAGAAGATCACGGCGCCCTTGAGATGCCTCTGCCTTGCGCTTACTCATCTTGACCCCTCTTGAACTCTGCGCCCCGTTGTGCCCTGGGCGAACGATCGACTCGAGCGACGCCACGTCAGACAACCACTTCGCCAGTTGGTTCAAGGTTCTTGCCCGGCCGCTCACTCGCTTCGCCTAGCGATCCGTGCCTATGGGTGTGATACTTCGTGGAGTTGTGGGAGTTCCCACACCGAGGAGTAGTCAGACCACGAAACGAATGGAGGAGCACGATGGGCGACAAGGGCGGCAGGAAAGACAAGGAAAAGAGCCAGAAGCAGAGCGCCAGCAAGCAGAAGAAGCAGGCGCAGAACAAGCAAGACAAGCAGCCGAAGAGGAAGCCCTAAAGGATAACGGAAACAGGGGATGAGGGACCGGCGCGGACTTCCAGGTGGGCCGTGGTTCGATTTAAAAGGACGGCGGTAGCGGCAAGAAGGGAGAGGATGCGTTTCGTGAAGCTACCTCACGAGATCTGGAGAGCATCGATGGCCTTCTCCGCGAGCTCGATGAGCGCGGCTGCATCACCTTCCGGAATCTTGCCTCCACGATGGGTCTCGACCAGGTGGACGAAAGCCTCGAGTGTTGGGATGGCGGCGGCATCGTTGTTGGGCTCGGGGTCTTCTAGTAGCCGCACTGCACTCTCGAGCAGGGCACCGAGAGCGCTTTCCATGCCCCCCCGGAGTCCCAGAGCCTGGACGGCACCGATCACATTGGTGACAGAGCCGGCTGGACAGTCGTTCTTAGGCAAACGAGGACACGGGTCGCACACGTTTCCTTAGATGGTCGTGGTCTTCATCCTTCTGTTCCACGTTTCTGTCATCGGGGCAATTGTCAACATCGTGGGGAACGCCGTCCCCGTCCGTGTCTAGGCTCAACTGGTTGTGAGACGTGGAGACGCTCTCGCCCACCGCGCCCGCGGAGGGCAACATGCTTTGTGTCGCGGGGCGCTCCCGGCTGAGCGTCCCACGCTGGGTCGACCTGCCTATCGGGACCGAAAGAAGAAATTGTACCCCGGCGTGATTTGCAGGCTCAAGGGGCGCTCGATCGGGTGAGCGGTAGGGCAGTTGACACGGGCGCTCGTGTCACGTACTTTGGATTTCTATAAGCAAAATCTAGATTTATTCGAAGGGTCAAGGGAAGACCTCTCTTCGGGGTCTATTTCGACTCCTGGCACCTCTGGTTCCTGGCTTCGCCGCACTAATCCACAGCTTCAAACCAAAACCGAGGGACGGCCGCCCGCCCCTCGAGCAAGCGTGAAAGGTGAAGCCATGAGTCAATCCGATCCCAAGGCCCAACAACCCAGGGCAAACGCACTCCCGAGGAAGCCCGGCGTCGCGCAATCCCCCCCAAAAGGCAACGACAAAAAGCGGCAGACAACGGGCGACTTACAGAAATTCTGGTACGCGATTCCCGTGTTCGTCCTGGTGGCCGTCATCTGCGTCAGCTACTGGGTCCGCAGGGGTGGCGAGGGGCCCCCTCCGGTGGTGAGCGCGGCCGAAGAGTCGGAGCGTGTCGTCGATGAAGAGTTTATCATCGAGCCCGAGCCCGAGCCCGAGCCAGGGCCCGAACCCGAGGCCGAGCCCGCCGCCGGGAGTGCCTCTACCACCGGGGCGTTGACCGTTACCTCCGACGTCAGAGGCGCAGACGTATACTTGAACGGCAAGCGCCGTAGGAAAAACACCTCACAAAGCAACGCCCCTCGCTCCCGGCAATTATGATGTCCGGGTGGTGCATGCGGGCTACGAGACTTTCGAAGAACGGGTTCGCGTGGACACGGAGAGTCATTCTATCCACGCCGATTTACCGTCGACCGCGGTCGAGAGCAACGCTCGAGAAGAAGTTGCTGTTCATGGAAACGTGCGAGAAGAAGAAGTTGCAGTTCATGAAGAGGAAGGTGTCGCTGTCGCTGCACCCGTAGACATCCGGGGGCTCGGCGAGACCGTGGCGGTGAAGCACAGGCATCGCGTTCTCATTCGCTCGTGCGAAGGAGTGCTAAGTGTCAGCGCCGAAGGGGTCCGTTATGAGTCGGATCACAAGGATGCCTTTTTCGTAGCTTTATCGGACGTCGAGGATCTAAGTCTCAACAAGGACAAGCTCGTCCTGAAAGTGCGCGGCGGAAGGAAGTACGACTTCACCGAACGAAACGACAACGAGGAGGCGCTCGTCGCGTTTCATGAGCGCGTCGGTCAGGCGCTCGCGACGACGGAATCGACTAACCAATAGCGGGTTTGTTCCCAAAATCTCGCCCGGGCAAGATCTTCCCGCCTGCTGGGGCCAGCGCTGGTCGGTCTATACTTGGGATGAACCATGCGACGAGGCGTTTTGCTTCCCCTTGTGCTCGCTCTGCTGTTGCCGCTGACGCTGAGCGCGGAAACGTGGCTGCCTACGGAGGTCACCTGCCCCGTGTGCGGCACGGTGAACCTCTTTCAGGTGCCTGGGAGCTATGGGAGCTACGTGTTTCGGGATCGCGCTCGCTTCCAATACGTTTTCTGGCCGGCGACGACGGACACGTTTCTCTATACCTGCCGTCAGTGTCACCTGACTGCTTTCATGGGCGATTTCAATTGGATCGCGCCGGAGAAGATCGCTGAGCTCGCGAGGATGCTGAAGACGGAAGCGACGATCGAAGGGAAGCTCGTGCCATACAGCGACATTCCTATGGCGGTCCGGCTTCCCATCGCGGAAAAGGTCTACCGGGTTCTGGGTGGTGACGCGGCATTCTGGGGAGCTTTCCATCGCATCGAGGGGTATCACTATGAGGTGGCGGGTCTCGATGAGAGGGCGGCTACCGCCCAGCGGCAGGCGCTCGAGATCGCCGAGCGAGAATCCTCAGACGAAACGCGGTCCGACCGAAAGGAATCGCTCGTGATTCTGGCGGCGATGCGGTTCCACCTTGGTGACGTGGCTGGCGTCCGCGAGGCCCTGGCGGAGGCGTCCAAGTCCACCTACCGCTTGCCGGAGGGAAAAGCCGAAGAAAGCCAGGAAAAGAACCGTTTTCTCGACGAGCTCATCGAAGCCTTTCACACCGAGCTCCTGCGTTGACAGGCCCCGAAACGCGTCCCATACTGAGATCACCCACATTAATTCGAAGCGTTCCGTCTTCGCGAGAAGGTGATGAAGAAAATCGCCGCGAGCCTCGTGGCCGTCGCCCTGTGGGCGATTGGCCCGGGCCTCTACGCGCAGCCGAGCATCGATCACGCGGCGCTCGAATGCATCGCGCCGGGGCAGTTCGCCGTTGTGCTATCCGGGATCGATCCGGGCGAGGAGCTCCAGACCGCCAAGGTGTACTTCCGCTCGAGCCTCTACCCTGACTTCTACTACGTCGAGATGGCGTTTACGGAGGGCCGCTACGTCGGCATCCTTCCTCAGGTCTCGCCCGAGACCCCCCGGGTCGTCTACTACGTCGAGGCAATCGATTCTGTCTTCAACAGCACTCGCTCTCATGAGTTCGACCCTCCGGTGAAAGACCCCTGCGATGACGACCCGGCGGCGGCCTACCTTCCGGGTGCCAATCCCGGTATCGTCGTCGGTGTTACGACCGCGGCCCAATCGGCTCTGCCGCCGGGGTTCTCAGCCGTGGGCATCATCGGAACGATTACGGCTGCCGGGGCGAGCGCGGGCGTTGGCGGCGGCGTCAGCACGGGTGTGGTGGTGGCGGCGGCGGCAGGCGCTGCGGGCGTGGCAGGCGGCGTGGTCGCAACGCAGCCCAAGGAGGAGCCGGCGACGACGACGGCCATCGCGGATGCGCCGCCGCCCGAGGTGACGACGAGCGTGGCTCCGACGACCACGGTTGGTACAACCTCGACCGTTCTGCCGGGGCAGACGACCACAACCGTCGTCACGACAACCACGACTCCGGGCCCATCGGCTACGACGTCCATTCCGGTGGTCACAACCACGGCGGTTGCCGCTCTGACCCTCAACCCCGAGTGCTTCACGGTGCAAGTGCTCGGCCAGTGTCAAGTGCGTCTCGATGCCAGCTGTGTCAATTTGCCCGTCGACCGCTACGAATGGGTGCTCGATGAGGGCAACAAGTGGCAAGTGGTGAATATTTCCAACGGCGCCCCAACGTTCGTTTACACCTGGGGCAGCTGCGACGATGACGACCAGAACCTGGTGTTCCGATTGACGGTGCATCGAGGCCCCACGAGCGCGTCGGCAGTGAAATCCCGTAACGTTACTGGCGGGGACCTCAGGTCGCCGGCGCCGCAACCGATAACGCTCCAGACCCAACTAGCGCTGCCTCCCTTCGACGGCTCGGCTCGTGGCCGCCTCCTTTTCGAGAGCGCGGCCGCCAGGATGGTTGACAGCTCGCACCCCGCGGATCTCTCGGTTCCAGCCGCCGCGGGCATGCGGCGGGTCGAAGCCGTGGTCACGCGGGCCGGAGGGGGGCCGGGGGAGTGGCGTTTCGACTTTAGTCGAGAACCCCGGTTCGTTCCCGGAAGCCTCCGGGCGGTCCAGGGAAACCTTCTGGCCGTCGAGACGAGCACCATCATCTTTCGCGTCACCGGCCAAGCGCAGGAGCGCCTCTCCTTTACGTTTGAGCTCGCGCCCTGAGGGTGTGAATCTCAGATTAAGGGTTAGAATGAGCCCTTAATGAGTGACCAGCCCCGTTTTCTGAAGGCCGAGGCGATCGTCGATTTCCCGAAGAGCGAGGAGAAGGTGCGTGCCTTCTGGAAAGAGCGTCGCATCTTCGAGAAGAGCGTCGAGATGCGCGAGGGCGAAAAGAGGTTCGTCTGGCACGACGGTCCCCCAACGGCCAACGGCAAGCCGCACAACGGCCACGTTTTGACCCGCGTTTTCAAGGACATCTTTCCCCGCTATCGCACGATGCGCGGCTTCCACGCGCCTCGGAAGGCGGGCTGGGACACTCATGGTCTTCCCGTCGAAGTCGAGGTCGAAAAGGAGCTCGGCATCCACGGCAAGGCCGACATCGAAGCCTACGGGGTCGAGGCGTTCATTCAACAGTGCATGGATTCCGTCTTCCGCTATACCCGGGAGTGGGAGCGGATGACGGAGCTCATGGGGCACTGGGTGGATCTCCGGGACGCTTACGTCACGTACCACAAGAGCTACGTGGAGAGCGTTTGGTGGGCTCTTTCCCAGCTCTTCGAGAAAGACCTTCTTTACAAAGGACACAAGGTTGTCTGGTGGTGGGCGCAGGGCGGTACGGCGCTCTCATCCGCGGAGGTTGGCCTCGGCTACAAGACGGTGGACGACCCATCCGTCTATGTTGCGTTCCCGCTCGTCGACGAGCCGGACACGTCCCTCCTCGTGTGGACGACGACTCCCTGGACACTTCCCTCGAACATGTACGCGGCGGTAAAACCGGACATCGACTACGTCGTCGTGTCCGATGGCGATCGGAAGCTCGTCGTCGCGGCGGCCCTGAGGGAAACGATCGCGGGGAAGATCGGTCGCGAGCTTCCTATCGTGCGCGAGCTCAAGGGCGAAGCTCTCGTCGGCAAGCGGTATCGGCCTCCCTTCGACGACTACTACGGTCGCTATGGAAACGACGAAGCCAGACTTCGAGACGGTGGCGTAACACCACTGTTCTGGAAAGTGCTGGCCGCCGAGTTCGTCGAGCTCGATCAGGGTACGGGTCTCGTTCACGAAGCTCCTGCTTTCGGCGAAGTGGACCACGAGCTCCACCGAGACGTGATCTCGCTCTATGAGGACCCAACCGCGGTGCCTCTCCTTTGCGCCATCGAGCCTGACGGCAAGTTCACGAGTGACGTTCCCATGCTCGAAGGAAAATGGGTCAAAGCAGCCGACAAGGACATCGTTCGCTACTTGAAAGAGCGAGGCACGCTCGTACATCAAGAGACCTACCGGCACGAGTACCCCTTTTGCTGGCGCGCCGACGAGGACCCTCTCATCCAGTTCGCTCGGCCCGCGTGGTTTATCCGGACGACCGCCAGGATTGACGAGGCGATCGCGAACAACCGGACCATTAACTGGATCCCGGATCACATCAAAGAGGGACGTTTCGGTGATTTCCTCGCCAATAACGTCGACTGGGCGCTGTCGCGGGAGCGCTATTGGGGCACGCCCTTGAACATCTGGATCAACGACATCACCGGGAAGATGGTGTCACCGAGCTCCGTGGAGGAGATTCGAAAGAAGAATCCTGAGGCCTTTGGCGCCTTCGAGCGCGCGAAGAAGAAGGACCCTGAGCTGTCAGACCATCTCATCGTGCACAAGCCGTGGATCGACGACGTCACCTTCACCGAGCCGGGGGAGGAAGGCGTCTACCGACGCGTACCCGAAGTCATCGACTGCTGGTTCGACTCCGGAAGCATGCCCTTCGCCCAGTGGGGCTACCCTCACAAGGGCGGCGATATGTTCGAGAAGACCTTTCCGTCGGACTATATCGTCGAGGCCATCGATCAGACCCGAGGCTGGTTCTATTCGATGCTGATGATCTCGACGCTCGCCTTCAAGCACGAGTATCCACATCCCTACCGGACCTGCATCGTGCTCGGGCATGTCAACGACAAGGCAGGCAAGAAGGAGTCGAAGTCCAAGGGCAACTACACGCCCCCCGAAGTCATCCTCGAGAGTGTGGCCATGGAGTTCGCGGTCGTTTCTGCGGAGGTGAAACCCAGGGACGGCGCGGCCCTCATCGCGCGGGAGGACCTCGAGGGCCTGGACCTTCATCCGAAGGCAAATGTGGAGGTCATCGGACCCGGGGGCAAGCTCACACTCCCACTGGACGCCGCAAAAGGTCTCCCGCGACGCGTGGTCGTTCTTTCAAAAGCGGATCGGGCGAAGCTCGGTGTCGGCCCAACCGACAAGGGCGTGGCGATCCTTTCAGCTGACGTACCCCGTCTCCCCGCGACGGAGAAGGTGACGATCCACGATCCCACGACCCCGTCCCCGGGGGCCGACGCCTTCCGGTGGTTCTTTCTCGCCGCGAACCCGCCCTGGGGAGCGAAGCGCCACTCACTCGGCAACGTCCGCGCGCTTCAGAAAGAGTTTCCGATCAAGCTGAGGAACGTTTATTCGTTTTTCACGATCTACGCCGCCATCGACGACTTCGACCCAACGAAGGAGCAAGGGCGTCCCTTCGGGGAGAGAGTGTTTCTCGACCGCTTCATTCTCTCCGAGCTCTCGAAGCTGAACGAAAACCTCATCGAGCACCTGGACCACTACCGGGCCTACGAGGCGGCACGCGAGCTCACGGATTTCGTAGAGGCGCTCTCGAACTGGTACTTGCGACGGAGTCGGAGCCGCTTCTGGGCTTCCGGGCGCGACGACGACAAGCTCGACGCTTTCGCGACGCTCTACGAAGCGCTCGTAACGGTCGCCAAGCTCGCGGCGCCCTTCGTGCCCTTCCTCACCGAAGAGGTCTATCAGAATCTCGTCCGGCGGCCACTTGGTGAGAGCGCTCCGGAAAGTATCCATCTATGCGACTATCCAGAGCCCGACGCAAAGCGCATCAACCGAGCCTTGAACGAGGAGATGGCCGTCGTGCGTAACATCGTTTCCCTCGGGCTCCGCGTTCGCGCAGAGAACAGGCTCAAAGTGCGTCAACCACTCTCGAAAGTAGAGATCACGCTGTCGCGTGCGGAGCTCGACGAGCGGATCCGCCCCTACGGCGATCTCATCGCCGAGGAGCTGAACGTGCAGGCAGTCGATTTCGTGCACGGCGGGGAAGGGCACGTCGAATATCGCGTCAAGCCGAACTTCCGCCGGTTGGGCCCCCGCGTAGGCAGGCAGATGCCCGCGGTGAAGAAGGCGCTCGTTGCGGCGGACGGTAGCTCACTCCGGAAATCCATTCTCGAGAACGGGAAGGCGAAGCTCGACGTCGAGGGCGGGACGATCGAGCTCGATCTCGAAGACGTCGAAGTGGCTGTCCAGGCCAAGGAGGGCTACGCGGCCGCAGGAGACGAAACGGCGGTGGTCGTCGTCTCGACGGAGCTCACCGCCGATCTCATCGAAGAAGGCATCTACCGGGAGCTTCTCAACCGAATCCAGACTCTCAGAAAAGACCTCGGTCTCGAGTATACCCAGCGGATCAAGCTCGCGATCGCGGGCTCTGACCAGCTGAACCGCATTCTGGATGCACATCGCGAGCACTTCATGAAGGAAACGCTCTGCGTCGAGCTTTCGGAAGACGGCCTCGAAGAGGCCGAGACCCGCGACGTCGAGATCGAGGGTGCGTCCGCGAAGATCAGCCTAGCGAACGCTTGAGCTCTTCGAGCGTAGTGAGCATCTCTGTGAGCTCCGCGCCCTTGGCCCTCTGAGCCTCCACCACGTCGGGTTTGGCGCCGGCCAGAAACTTGGGATTGTCGAGCTTTCTCGCCACCTGGTCGAGCTTCTTCTTCGTCTCGAGCATCTCTTTGTCGATCCGCTTTCGCTCCTCGCCTAGATCGACGTGCTTTCCCAGATTGATGTAGAGCTCGAAGGAGGGATCGACGAAGGCGGCGGTTCCTTCGGGGCGCTCCTCAACGAGGTCGAGCTCGTCGAGATTGGCGAGGTTCTTCACGACCGAGGCCGTGCTCGAGACGAGTTCTCGAAGCCCGTCAGCGAGTGGCTTGACCGAGACGCTGAGACGAACGCTCTCCGAAAGGCGGGCGTTGGAGCGGGCAGTGCGCACGCGGCCGACGAGTCTTTGGAGGGATTCGAAGTCAGCCTCGAGGCGGCGGTCGGGATCCCGATCTCCTTTGGGTGCGGGCTCGAGGATGAGGAGATCGGACGGAGGGCGGGAGCCGAGCCATAGCTGCTTCGCATCCATGGCCTCGATGAGCTTCGCCCAGAGCTCTTCGGTAATGAAGGGGGTGACGGGATGGAGCAGGCGAAGGATCTCAGCGAGGTTCTTGCCGAGCTCGTGCGCGGCGCGTCGTGCCGCCTTCGGGTCGTCGCCGAACATGCGGGCCTTGGTCAGCTCGAGGTACCAGTCGCAGTAATCGTTCCAGACGAAGCGGTACAAAGCCTGTCCCATAGGTGCGAAGTCGAAGCCCTCGAGCGCGCCGCGCACCTCGCGCACGGTGGAAGCGGACCGAGATGCGATCCAGCGATCCTCGACCGACGGTTCCGTGTCGCCGACTTCGGGGCCGGGGGCTCCGTCGAGCGACAGGAGGACGAAGCGACTGGCGTTCCAGAGTTTGGTGATGAAACGCCGCCCTATCTCGTTGAACTTATCGAGCGAGAGCTTCATCTCCTGACCGTCGGAGCAGGAGTGGACGAGAGTGAAGCGGAGAGCGTCGGCCCCGACGGCCTCGAAGCCCTTCGGGAACCTCTTCTCGACCTGGGCGATGAGCTCCTTCAAGTTCTGCGGACGCGCTTCGAGGGCGGGTCCTTTGAGGTCTTCTTGAGTCGCGCCCTCGATAACCGCGAGTGGGTCGATGCCGTTACCTTTGCTCTTGCTCATCACCGCGCCTTTGTAGTCCAGTACGGTGGGATGGATGTAGACGTCTCGATAGGGAAGCTTGCCTGTCATCTCGAGGGCCGCGAAATTCATGCGGGCGACCCAGAAGAAGATAATGTCCTTGCTCGTCGAGAGCACGCTCGTAGGGAAGTAGCGTTTGAAATCCTCGGTCTCGACGGGCCAGCCGAGCGTCGTCATGGGCCAGAGCCAGGAGCTGAACCACGTGTCCAAGACGTCCGGATCCTGGTACCATGCATCCGGATCCTGGCGCACGGCCTTCGGCTCATCGACATCCACGAGGATTTCCCCCGTCTCTTTGTGGTACCAAGCTGGGATTCGGTGTCCCCACCAAATCTGCCGGCTGATGGTCCAATCCCTGATTCTGTCGAGCCAACTGAAGTAGATCTTCTCCCATCGTGGCGGGTGGAAGAACAACTCGCTGCCGTCACCCTTGACCCAAGCGTCGGCCTCGCGCCGGTAGCCGCTCGCTTGGAGGGCCTTCTCGGCCATGGGCTTCATACGGACGAACCACTGGTCGGAGAGCCGGTACTCGATCGGCGCGCCGGAACGCTGGGCCCGGCCGATGGGAACCATGCGGTCTTCGATCTTCTCGAGGAGTCCTTCCTCTTCGAGGGCCTGAACCGCGGCGTCCCGAGCCCCGTAGCGATCGAGCCCGCGAAAGCGCTCGGGAACGACGTCATTCATGGTCGCGTCATCGTTCATCACGTCGATGGGAGTCAACGAGTGGCGCTGACCGACCTCGAAATCGTTCACATCGTGGGCGGGAGTGATCTTCAGGCATCCGGTGCCGAACTCCCGGTCCACGTAGTCGTCGGCGATGATGGGTATGATTCGATCTTGCAACGGAAGTCGGACTTTCTTCCCGATGACCTCACGATAGCGATCGTCCTCCGGATGGACGGCGACGGCCACATCGCCGAAAAGCGTCTCCGGTCGAGTCGTCGCGACCGTCAGATACTTGATCTCCCCGCTGGGATCGACGAGGGGGTAGCGAATGTGCCACAGATGACCGGGCTCGCCCCCGTCCTTGGTGTCGACTTCATCATCGGAGAGTGCGGTTCGGTCGACGGGGCACCAATTCACGATGCGTTTGCCGCGATACAGCAGGCCCCGATCGAAGAGAGCCTTGAAGACAACCCGTACCCCTTGCGATGGCCCTTCGTCCATCGTGAAACAGAGTCGGCGCCAGTCACAGGAGCAACCCAGCTTCTCCAGCTGACGGAGGATCAAGTCCCCGTACTTCTTTTTCCACTCCCATACTTTTCCGATGAACTTCTCGCGCCCTAAATCGCGATAGTCGATACCGTCGGCATCGAGGTGCTTGCGCACGACGGTTTGTGTGGAAATGCCGGCGTGATCCGTCCCGGGGACCCACAACGCGTCGAAGCCGTCCATCCGCTTGAAGCGGATCAGGACATCCTGGATCGTATTGTTGAGGGCGTGGCCCATGTGGAGGCGTCCGGTGACGTTCGGTGGAGGGATCGCGATCGTAAACTTCGGCTTGTCGGCTTCAGCTTTGGAGCGCGCGCGGCCCTCGGAGTCGTAGGCGCTATCGAAGGCCCCTCGCTCGCGCCACAACCTGTAGACGCGCGTTTCGGTCGCCGAAAAGTCGTATCGGGTCGGTATCTCCATGACGGGGATATTGTCGCAAAGGCCGCGCTCGGCGCAAGACGAGGCGCGCTACTTCGGTTCGAAGTGGCCGCAGTACCAGTCGGTCGCGACGCCGGGAAAGACGTAGTGGAGCTTACCGTCGTGGGAGACCACTTGCGGGGGGTTCAGATTACAGGTTCCCGGGTATCCGGTGGGCTGACTCGGGATCGAATGGTATAATACGCAGTTGTCGCAGCGAGGAGTGCCTGCCTCTTTGGCCATCTTGAAGGAATCTCCCAGACTCATCGTTCGTTTGTCTCCAGAAGTAATAGGTGCGGGGTAGTCGTCAGCTGTATACAATCATTCTAACTAGGAAGGTGAAAGAATGTCTTTCGGTGGAAGCGGCAAGGGACCATTCGACTTCGATACGTCTCAAATACCGCGAATCAATATTCCCAAGTTCTCACCCAAGGGGCTCGGATCTGTCGTCCTCGGGCTCATCGCCATTGTAACGCTCTACAGCTCGGTGTATCAGATCGAGCCCGATGAGGCTGGCGTCGTGCTCCAGTTCGGCCGGTTCGACGGTGTGACCGGCCCAGGCTTGCACTTTCTCGTACCCTTCGTGCAAACGGTCATCAAGGTTCCCGTCGAGCGGCAGCTCAAGGAAGAGTTTGGTTTTCGTACGGCCCAGCCGGGCGTGCGCACGCAATACTCGAGTGAAGGTTTTCTCGGCGAATCCTTGATGCTGACCGGCGATCTCAACGTCGCCGTCGTCGAGTGGATCGTCCAGTTCAAGATCAAAGATCCCCGTGCGTTCCTCTTCAACGTGAGTAACGTGCAATTGACTTTTCGGGATATGAGCGAGGCGGCGGTTCGCGCGGTCGTGGGCGATCACAGCGTCGACGAGGTGATCACGACGGGCCGTGCGAGCATCGCGCAACAGTCGAAGGTGCTCCTGCAGGAGCTCTGCGATCGCTACGGCATCGGCATCGACGTGCAGCAGCTCGTTCTGCAGGACGTCAACCCACCCGACCCCGTGAAACCGTCCTTCAACGAGGTCAACGAAGCCATCCAGGAGAAGGAGCGCCTGACCAATGAGGCCTTGGCCGAGTACAACCAGGCGATCCCACGGGCGCGAGGCGAAGCCTTGCAGCTCATTCAGGAAGCCGAGGGCTACGCGGCCGCCCGAGTCAATCGCGCGGAGGGAGAGGCCACTCGCTTCGAAGCCATCTACGCGGAATATCGGAAAGCACCTCGTGTGACGCGCAATCGGATGTATCTGGAAATG
Source organism: Candidatus Marinacidobacterales bacterium (assembly GCA_965247365.1). Taxonomy (GTDB): domain Bacteria; phylum Acidobacteriota; class Vicinamibacteria; order Marinacidobacterales; family SMYC01; genus CBDFHB01. The sequence continues at coordinate 2,845,339 of CBDFHB010000002.1, read as the reverse complement.
CTGAACGAGGTGCTTCCGCGGGTGGGAAAGAAAGTGATAATCGACGAGGGAGGCACGAACGTGCTTCCGCTTTTGAACCTCGGCGGACCAATTACGGAGGTGAAGCCATGAACCGTATCATTTTAATCGCAGTGCTCGCTCTAGCCGCCATCGCCCTCATGAGCTCCGTCTATACCTTGAGCGAGACCGAGCAGGTCATCATTACGCAGTTCGGAGAGCCGATCGGCGAGGCGATCACGGCGCCGGGCTTGCACTTCAAGCTTCCCTACCAGACCGTGCGTCGCTTCGATAACCGCTGGCTTCCCTTCGATGGCGACGCCAACCAGATCCCGACCGGAGACAAGAAGTTCATCTGGGTCGATACCTATGCGAGATGGCGTATCTCAGACCCGCTGAAATTCTTCCAGTCCGTCAGAGACGAGAGGCAGGCGCAAAGTCGCCTCGATGACATCATCGACGGCGAGACCCGTAACGCGGTTGCGAGCTTCGATCTGATCGAGATTGTTCGCTCCTCGAACCGGCAGTTCGAGCTCGGTGAGGACCTGGAGGGAATCACTGGGCAGGACGCCCAGCAGGAGATCGCGACGGGACGTAACGAGATCAGCCGCATGATTCTAGACGCGTCGTCCCTAGCGACTCCCAACTTCGGCATCGAGCTCGTGGACGTGCAGATCAAGCGCATCAACTACACCCAGGAGGTACAGAGCTCGGTGTTCGAGCGCATGATCTCCGAGAGGCAACGCATCGCCGAGCGGAGTCGCTCCGAAGGGCAGGGAAGAGCGGCCGAGATTCGCGGCCAAAGGGAGCGCGAGCTCAACGAGATCCAGTCGGAAGCCTTCAAGACCGCGGAGGAGACCCGAGGTTTGGCCGACGCTCAGGCCACGGGCATCTACGCGCGCGCCTACAGCAGGGACCCGGACTTCTATCAGTTTCTAAAAACCCTGGAGACCTATCGGAGCAGCCTCGATGAGGACGTCACGCTGCTTCTCAGTAGCGACTCCGAGTTCCTCAGTTTCTTGAAACGCTCGCGTTGATTCTAAAGGTCAGAGGCGTCATGCGCATAGTCTTGGTTTGTCTGGCACTCGTGTCGGTACCCACCTTCGCCACCACGATCGAAGAGACGACGGAGGGGATGGAGCACATCGAGGGTTTCTTCGACCTGTATTGGGACGAGGGAACCGGGAAACTCTACTGGGAGATCGACGCGGTCGATCGGGAGTTCCTTTATCAGGTCTCGCTGAGCTCAGGGCTCGGAAGCAACCCGGTCGGGCTCGATCGAGGGCAGCTCGGTTTAACCGCGATCCTGAATCCCCTACGCGTGGGCCCGCGCCTGCTTCTCGTGGAGCCTAATTATCGCTACCGCGCCGTTAGTGACAATCCAGGCGAGGTTGCGGCCGTGCGTGACGCCTTCGCGCCCTCCGTGCACTGGGGTTTCGAGATCGCGGCGGAGACGGATGGACGGGTGCTCGTCGACGCGACCGATTTCTTCCTTCGTGACACCCATGGTGCCGCCCTCCAGATGAAACAGGCTGGGCAGGGAAGCTTCTCGCTCGACGGGAGCCGAAGCGCCTTCTTCCTTCCCAGGACGAAGGGCTTTCCCAAGAACACCGAAGTCGAGACGCTATTGACGTTCACGAACGCGGAGCCGGGAGTCCTCGTGCAATCCGTCGCGGCGAGCGGGGAGGCTGTGACCTTGCGGCAGCATCATTCTCTGGTCGAGCTGCCCGATGACGGCTACCGGCCACGAATCGCTGACCCTCGAATCGGAACTCTCGGGCCGACCTATTACGACTACGCCACCCCTATCGACGAAAGCCTCATCGTCCGGGCCGTCTCGCGGCATCGACTCGTGAAGAGGAACCCGAGCTCGGCGCGCTCCGAGCCCGTCGAGCCCATCGTTTATTACTTGGACCCGGGAGTCCCAGAGCCGATTCGAAGCGCGCTGCTCGATGGCGCAGGCTGGTGGAACGAAGCCTTCGAGTCCGCGGGCTTTACCGACGCGTTTCGGGTCGAGGTGCTTCCTTCCGACGCGGACCCTATGGACATCCGCTACAACATGATCCACTGGACCCACCGCTCGACTCGCGGCTGGTCCTACGGTGGGTCGGTTCGAGATCCGCGCACCGGTGAGATCCTCAAGGGCAACGTCAACCTGGGAAGCCTGCGCTTGAGACAGGACTATCTCATGGGGACAGGGATGACGCCGCGGTTCAACGGCCGCGACGGCGGCGCTGGTTTCAGCTGCGCGAGCACCGTGCCCGAATTCAGCTATCTCGCACAGGTCGGCTCGGGGATGACGCCAGCGGAGATGGCGCTTGCCCGCGTAAGGCAGCTGTCTGCCCACGAGGTCGGCCATACCCTCGGCTTTCCGCATAACTACATGGCGAGTACCTACGGTGGACGCGCGAGCGTCATGGACTATCCCGCGCCGCTCGTTGGGATCCGAAACGGCGAGCTCGTCCTCGACGGCGCCTACGCCGTGGGGATCGGAGACTACGACAAGGTTGCCGTCCAGTGGCTCTACGGTGACTTCGCAGCCGGAACCGACGAGAAGCACGCTCTCGACGCCATCGTTGAGCGAGCGCTTCGGAGCGAAGTGCGCTTCATGGCGCACACCGACAACGCGATACTTGCGGGCGCGCACCCTCTGGCGTCTGTTTGGGACAACGGAGGCAACCTCGTCGATATGCTCGAGCACGAGATCGAGGTGCGTCGCATCGGCCTCGAGCGTTTCGGCCCCTCCGCCATCCGCATGGGCGAGCCGATGTCGCTTCTGGAGCGGGCCCTGGTACCGCTCTACCTTCACCACCGCTACCAAATGAAGGCGGCGTTGAACACGCTCGGCGGAGCCGACTACTACTACGCGCTTCGCGGCGACGGACAAAAACCCATCACCATCGTGCCCGGTGCCGAACAACGGCGTGCACTGAAGACCGTCCTTCAGACTCTCACTCCCGAGTTCCTGGCGGTACCGGAGCCGGTCCTCGAAATGATCCCGCCGCGCGCCTATCGATACGACGAGGGCGAGATGTTCCCGCGACACACGGGACTTCTTTTCGACCCCCTCACCGCCGCCGATGTCGCGGCCGACTACACCGTGAGCCTGACCCTCCACCCCGAGCGCATGGCACGGCTCGTGGAGTTCAACGCACGGAGCGACGAGCACCCCGGCCTAGGTGAGGTCGTAGATGGCTTGGTCGACGCAACGTGGTTCGCAGCGACGCCTTCGAGTCGCTTCCACGCCCAAGTTCAAGAGGTCGCGCAGAGAAGCGTCCTCGACGAGATCATGGGCCAGGCCTCGAGCACCGCGAACCCGGCGCGGGTTCGCGCCGTACTCTCCGACAAGCTCGACCAGCTCGCCCTTCGTCTCGAGTCCGAGAGCGGTCCGAGCCCGCATCAGAAACTCGCGGTGTCCGACATCCGTCGGTGGCAGAACCGCCCGGAGGGCGCCGTCCCGGGCTCGACACCGCCGGAGATCCCTCCCGGCAGCCCGATCGGGAGCGCGAGCCCTCGTTAAAGGGAGGATTTTCTATCCGTTTTGTGATGGCGGATCGCCGTGGCACACGGCCACTGCTCGCGCCAGACCCTCTCGAGCTCGTGCGATTGGCTGTTGTACAATTCTCAAATCATAGGGGCCACTGGAGTCGCTAGACGACTCATTCGAAAGGGAGGCTGATATGGCGCGATGGATTTTCGAGCCCGGACACACCGCCGCGGAGTTTCGAGTGCGGCATATGATGGTGACTTGGGTACGGGGGATCATTCCGGGGGTCGAGGGCACGCTCGAGCTCGGTTTTGACGATCCAACCCGCGGCATCGTCGAGGTGTCGATGGACGCCTCGAAACTGTGGACGGGGGACGCGGACCGTGACGGCCATCTCAAGGGCGCGGACTTTCTTGACGTCGAGAACCACCCAAAGATTCAGTTCCAGGGTCAGTTTTCGCACCAAATCGGCGAGACGGACTACATCGTCAAAGGCGACCTAGCCATCCGTGGAATTGCCCACCCGATCGTCATGAGCCTCACCTACCTGGGTCAATGGGCGACACCGTTCTGGGTCGGAAACGAGGACAAGGGCCCGAAGACGAGAGCCGGGTTCACGGGAACGACGAAGATCGACCGCCGGGATTTCGACGTGAGCTGGAACGGGGACTTGGAGAAGGGTGGTGTGGTCGTCGGACACGATGTCTTCATCACCGTCGACGCCGAGGCACTGCTCGACGACGACAGCTGATGGTGGCAGGCGACGTACGGCTGGAGTGACATGCGATGCGCCGCCAGCGTCATGAGTTTACCAAGTGGCGCACAGATGAACCGGCGATCTCTAGGAAAGCTGCGATCGTCCCTCGTGAGGACCTAGACTCCTCTTTCTACATAGGTCAAATTTGAACGTGACATTTTTCCTAGAATTATGAAGAAAGTGACGAGTCCTAGCCGGAGCTCGGCCAACCCGAAGTGACAATCGGGCGGGCAGAGCCGTATAACTTAAGGCGCTGCCGACGACCGGCTACACATTATCAATAGACTAGGTGACGCCGGTCGCAGCTGACCTGGGACCCTTTACCAGGCGACTCAAAGAGCGAAGTTGGAGTTAACAACGCAAGATCGTTCGGGGTTGAGCATCCCGCCTTGCCCGTTGAACCGAGTTCCGACTAGGGGCTCGTGCAGCATCACGATCGCGTGGCAGCGAGGCTTTACATTCGTTACAGAAACCTTTCAGAGATGTTACATCCACCTGCCTCGGCTTGTGGCAGGATCAAGATGGGCACAGACAGAATGTTGTCATCGGGCGATCGGGTGAGACGACGCTTTCTTCTTTGTAGCCAACTATCCTGGATCGCCATTTTCGGTTGTGGCGATAGCAGCTCGCCCGTGACGCCGCAATCCGTCGGGCCCGTTGAGCCCGTTGAGCCCGTTGAGAACGACCCCATGATAACCGGGGGCGTTCCCGCGGTGCCCGGTGGCGACAATGCACTGCGCTTCGACGGTGTAGATGACCGGGGTCACGGTGCCGTACGACCCCTCCTTCCCAACCGAGGTGTTCACGGTCGCGGCTTGGATCAAGCTCGCGCCACCGCCGGGTCGCGCGGCAATTGTCGCGCGAGGCGAGGACGACAACTCGTTCAATTTGAGTTGGCAGCTCTACGTGCTCGGTGACGGCACGTTGGAAGTGATGTTGGAGGACAGCCGAGAGAACAACTACTGCTATCCCTCGAACAGCTGCGTCACCCGTGGGTCGTGCAGCGCGAGCAACTTGTTCGTCGCTAATGATGTCTGGCGTCACGTCGCGGTCACTCGCAACGCTTCTGGAACGCTGAACCTCTACGTCGACGGCGAGACGCGCGCGAGCTGCGAAGGAACCGGCGTTCCTTCTTCGAATAATTTTCAAGTGTTGTCGATCGGTTGCACCTTTGGCACCATCGGGCCACCGCCAGGCGGTCGGGAGCCACCGGTATGGTTCTTCCCCGGCTTCATTGACTCGCCCGCCGTGTGGAGCATCGCCCTTTCGGCCTCACGCATCGAATCGGTTTTCGACTCCGGCGTGAATCCGGGCTCGACAGGTCTCGTCGGCTACTGGAGCCTCGATGAGGGATCGGGCCAGTTCGTTTCGGACCTCTCCTCGTTCGGTATCGACGGATTCCTCGGCGAGAGTTCCTCGACAGACGGCGCGGATCCAATGTGGCGGGCACGCACTTCTGAATAGGCTCTAGCTGGCGGCTCGCTGATCTGGGCGACAGTGGACGAGACGTCAATCGACCCGCCTTTACTCCGGTTTGAAGCCGAGACACCGAGCCATCTGAAGCTCTCGCCGGGCCTTCTCCTCTTTCCTGTCGTCTGCTGAGCTACAACCACACCCTACTGACACCGAAAAGGGCACTGGTTCGGAAGCCTATACCCGTACTGAGCTTTGTTCCCGGAGCCTCCGGGTGGGCGCTCCTGAGCCCGCGAGCTGAGCCTACTCGCTTCTCAGCGCCGTGGCGGGATCGATACGCGACGCGCGGAGAGCGGGCACGTAGCTCGCGGCGATACCGCTCATGGCCATGGCGAAAACCCCCGCCGCGAAAGCGAAGGTGTCCCGCGCGCTCACGCCGATGAGCAGATGCTCGACGAAACGACTGAGCGCGAACGACGCAACGAGACCGAGGAGGAGACCGACGGCGAGCGGTTTCACACCTTTGTCGAGGATGAAACGCCGGACGTCCCGCGCACTCGCGCCGAGCGCCATGCGCAGGCCGAGCTCCCGCTGTCGACTGGAGAGGGCGCTCGCCGCCATCCCGTAGGTGCCGACGGCGCTCAATGTCAAGGCGATGAGCCCCGATACCAGGAACAAGAGCCCGACGGAGCGCTGTCTCGCGAGCAACACCGCCCACTGCTCGGAGAGCGGCCGCGCGTTGTAGAGAGGCACGTCAGAGTCGAGGGCGCGAATGGCATCGCGTACCGCGGGCAGCATCGCCATCGGCGGGCCTTCGGTGTGAACGTGCAGGTTCATGTACGGATACAGGCGTTGCGCGAGTGGAAAATACATAAAAGGGCGTGGCTCTTCCCACAAGTTTCGGTACTTCGCATCCCGCACGATACCCACGACCTCGTAGACGTCGTGACGGATACTCTGCCGTGAGGAGACATGGACACGCTTGCCAATGGCGCTCGAGCCGGGCCAATAAGTCCGGGCCATCGTCTCGTTCACCATCACCACGCCGGGCGCAGCGAAATCGTCACGGTCGGTGAAGTCACGTCCTTGGAGGAGCGGAAGACCCATGGTGCGGAGGAACCCGGGAGTCACGATATCCGCGTCGACCTGGATCCAGTCAGGCTCACCCACGGTTTCTGTTTCCTCGGGAACGAAGCGGGAGAGGACCGTGCGACCTAGCGGGATGTTCGCGGACCAGGCCGCGGAGCGGACCCCGGGAAGCGCACGCACGCGCTCGAGCGTCTCGCGGTACAACGCGCGCGCCTTGTCATCGTCGCCGTATCGAAACTCGATGTCATCTAGATCCAACCGTACGAACAAGACGTTCTCGAGCCGATAGCCGGGGTCGACGCCGTAGACGCTCGAAAGCGTCCGCGCGATAAGCACCGTGCCCACGAGGAGGCTCAAGGAGAGCGCGACCTGAAGGACGACGAGGCCGGCGCGCAAACGGTTGCGACCGACTCCGGAGGAGAGACTCGCGGCGCGGCCGGCCTGGCCAGGAAGAACCGAGCTTCGAGCCTGAAGGACCGGGGCGAGACTCGAGAGCAGGCCGACGACGACGGTGAGGAGAGAAGCACCCGCAAAAACGCGGAGGTCCACCGTAGGCTCGAGCTGGGCGAGTGACATCGAGAAGACCTCGACGCGCCGGAACAACAAAAGGAGCCCCTCGGCAACGAAAAAGCTTACGGCGAGCGCGACGAGATAAAGAAGAGCGCTCTCCACGAGCACGAGGCGTGCGAGCCCCAAACGTCCCGCCCCGAGAGCGCGACGCGTCGCGAGCTCGCCTTCACGGTCCGAAAGCTCGACGAGACGTAGCCCCGAGACGTTGGCGCAAGCTATGAGAAGAACGAAACCCACGACACCGAGGACGAGCCCGAGATAGGACGTGATCCCCGACCGACCCGAAAGCCGGGTCTCCTGGAACGGAAGCACCGTAGCACTCCTGCCTTCGTTGGTCTCGGGATACGCTTCCGCGAGCGCGGCCGCCTGCACGTTGAAATACGCCCTCGCCTCTTCGAGGCTCGCCCCCTGACCGAGACGCGTGGAAACAACCATGCTCTGCTGCCCGCGATTCTCGTAGTACGGGAGGACTCGCGGAAACAGGGTCTCGACCATGGGAAGCGGCACCCACAGATCGCTCTCGGCCGGCAGCGAGACGCCGCGGAAGCCCGCGGGGGCAACGCCCACGATCGCCAGATCGCGCCCATTCAACCGGAGCGTGTGCCCGAGAACGTTCGGCGCCTCCTCGAAACGAGTGCGCCACAGCCGGTGACTGATGACCGCGACCGGGACGGGCGCCGCGCCTTCGTCGGCCGAAAAGCCACGACCGAGAGCGAGACGCACTCCGAGCACGTCGAAGTAGCTCGACGAGACGAACTCGACCTCGCGCCTCTCCGTCACTTCGCCGACACGAACGCTGAGGGTAAACTGCATCCGCGCCGCGAGCGGGAAGCGATCCGAGCCGGCTTCGACGAAATCGAAGTAGTCCGGGGCCGAGACGTGGCGAAGCTCGCCTTCGGCCGTGCGCGACATGACGACGCCGAGACGCTCGGGCTCCGAAACGGGGAACGGGCGGAACAAGAACGCATCGATGACGCTGAAGACGGCGACATTGGCGCCGATGCCGAGGCCGAGACTCGCGACGGATACGGAAGCGAGGCCGGGCCGGCGCGCGATCCATCGAAGCGCCCAGCGCAAATCCTGTAGCATGGACATCCTCGAGATCATCGTGCATTCGTCCAACCACCGCAAATCCTCAAAACCTTAGGCTTCAAGCTACAAGGAGTGACAACGGAAAGGTAGATCTGTATAAGTTCACGTGCAGCCGTCGGACGCTACCGCCGCTTCCTCGCTTTCGGGTGTCCGCCGCTGCCGTGCGTCGTATGCGCGATGAACATCGTCATCTACATCTACAACGGCCTGACCGCGTTGGACTGCATCGGACCCTACGAAGTCTTGAGCCGACTTCCCGGGGCGAGCGTGAAATTCGTTGCCGAGAAAAAGGGGGTGATTGTCGCCGATACGCACTTCCTGAAGCTCGTGGCGGAGTACGAGATCACGGAGATCGATCGGGCCGACATCCTGTTGATCCCTGGGTCTGTCGTTGGCTTCGTCAGGGAGGCAAAGAAGAAGAACGTCCTCGAGTGGATTCGACGAGTCCACGAGACGACTCAGTGGACGACCTCCGTGTGTTCAGGGTCGATCCTGCTTGCCGCGGCTGGATTATTGGAAGGACTACCGGCTAGCTCGCACTGGGGAGCGATTCATCTGCTGGCGGAGTACGGAGCGACACCAACTCCACATCGGTATGTGCGAGCGGGCAAGATCGTGACCTCTCAGGGGGTTTCCGCAGGAATCGACATGCCCTCTGTGCCAACATCCTTGAGACACTTCGCCCCTTGAAATTAGTGTGTAGGGCGGAGGAGGATCATCAATGAGTTCATTGATTGAGAGAATGACCCCGGCGGGAACGGAAGGAGCCCGTAGGGCGACTGGAGATCCCGCCGGCCGCGATGCGGCGGGGGTCCCGGAAACGGAAGTGAGTGAGCAAGCGAAGCGTCGACGCTTTACCGCGGAGTACAAGCTGCGGCTAGTGCGCGAGGCCGACGCCTGCAAGGGTGTCGGGGATATTGCGGCACTTCTGCGTCGAGAGGGCCTGTACTCGTCGCAGCTATCGAGTTGGCGCCGCCAACGTGACGAGATCGCGAAGGCGGGGTTGACGTCGAGAAAGCGAGGCCGGAAGGCGAAGGCAGAGGATCCACGGGTCAAGGAGCTCGAGCGCGAGAACGCCCGGCTCCAACGTCGCCTGGCTCGAGTGGAGACGATGTTGGAGATCCAAAAAAAAGCCTCCGAACTGCTGGGGATCCCCCTGAATCCGCTCGACAGCGACGAGAACGACTGATTGTGGCGGCCGAGGAGCTGGCGGGACAGATTGGGCAGACGGCGGAAGCCTGCGAGGCTCTGAGTGTGGCTCGTTCCACGTTGTATCGCAGGCGCCAGCTGGTGACGCCCAAACCGAAGCGTCGTCCTCGGCCGCACCGAGCCCTCGACGAGACCGAGTGCGAGAAGGTCCTCGGAGCCTTGCACTGTGAGCGTTTCGTCGACAAGGCGCCCGCGCAGGTGTGGGCCACGCTTCTGGACGAGGGAATCTACCTCTGCTCGATTCGCACGATGTATCGGATTTTGGAAAAGTACGGCGAGGTCCGAGAGCGCCGGAACCAACTGCGCCATCCGAATTACGCCAAGCCGGAGCTGTTGGCCGAGGCGCCCAACGAGGTTTGGTCGTGGGATATCACGAAGCTTCGTGGCCCCGTCAAGTGGACCTACTACTATCTCTACGTCATCCTCGACATCTTCTCCCGCTACGTGGTTGGCTGGATGCTGGCTCACCGAGAAAGCGCCGAGCTCGCGAAACGCCTCATCGCCGAGAGCTGTCGCAAGCAAAACATTGAACCAGACCAGCTCACCATGCACGCGGATCGTGGCAGCTCGATGCGAAGCAAGTCCGTGGCTTTGCTCTTGGCAGACCTCGGCGTGACCAAGACCCACTCCAGACCCTACGTCTCGAACGACAATCCCTACTCCGAGTCTCAGTTCAAAACGCTCAAGTATTGCCCTCAGTTCCCCAGCCGTTTTGGTTCCATCCAAGACAGCCGGCTGTTCTGCCGCGGTTTCTTCGACTACTACAACAATGACCACCGGCACTCGGGGGTCGGCCTTATGACACCGGCCGACGTTCACTACGGTCGCGCCGAACAACTCACCACCGCTCGGCGCCAGATCCTTCTCGAGGCTCAGCGTGCTCATCCCGAGCGCTTCGTTCGCGGAACGCCACAACCTCCCGTTTTGCCTCCTCAGGCCTGGATCAACCCGCCGCCGCAGAAAACGACGCTCCAGGATGCCGCAGGAGCCATTCTCTCGGCGTCGTCCATACCTGGGGTACCCCCTTTTTCTGCTTCACCCAACGAGATCGCGAGCGAAGCAGACGTCGACCACGCGGACATCACCAGTCGCCGAAAGTTAATCGAGGCTCACTAAATGCAGCTCGCGAGTGTCTCAATGTTGTTGACATGTTCCGATGGCGCTGTATCTCGCGACCGAGATCGTGGGGGAGGAAAAGGCGAGAGCGTACCAGCTCATGCTGGAGTATTTTCCTTCACCTCCGGTAGATTCTGGAAGCTTCGAGGACGCCGATGATAGGGTCGTCACTATCGCGCGCAAGCTCCTGGAGCATGATGCGCGGAAGGACTTGCGCGTCATGGATGTTGTCAAGAACGCTCGAGCGCTTCTCAAGATGAGGAGGCGCTGATTCGCCTCGTCCCGTCCGAGGAATCACTGCTAGTTTTGATGGACGAGGCGTGGGCTTGAAGGGGAGATACCATGCGTTTGTGGTTAGTGCTTGGCATCGGAATGATGCTGACCATCTCGCCGCTAGCGGTGCAGGGACTGCCGCCATTGGAGTTCGAGAGTCACGACTCGCTGGAGGCGTGGGCTGAAGGGTCGTCCTTTGGTGGCGGCAGGCTGTATCGGTTGGGCCCAGAGGCGCTGGAGCTCTACTGTGCCGATCGATCGTACACGTCTGGTGTCTATTCGAGCGAGCTGGGCCTCTATATGCAGGCGGACGACAGTTATAGGCTCGTGTTGTATCTGCCTCTCAAGCGCTTTGTGCAGCGCAAGGCATGGGTCCAAGATGAGACTCTGATTATCGAGGAGCGTGTCATGGGAGAGACGGAGGGTAGCGTGGAAATGAAGGTGCCGCTTCAGATGCTACGTGGCAACTAACACAAGCTGAAGCAGACGGTCGGCTCGTCCGTCTGCCCGACTGGAAGCGGTACTTACGTTTCAATCTAAGCATCCGACCGGCGCTGCCTAGATTTTCGTTATACCGACAGCTTGAGTCCGACTCACGAATTGGTCGAGGGAATCATGTGGGATACGAACAGTCTGTGGTTCGACGTGGCGATCGTCATGGGCCTTTTTGCCCTCGGAAGCATTCTGTTCGGCCATTTTGAAGAACATAAGCCAAAGTGGCGTCGGATCCTGAAAGTCGTTGTCGTCTCAACTATCTTCGTGTCTGTGTCTGCCACTGTTGGCCGACCGTGGGCTTTCGGACTACTGGTTCTGCCGTTGTCTGCTGCACTCATCATCCACGTCTGGTGGCTGCCCAAACACGGCATGAACGGGTGGACCGGCGGAACATGTCAACAACATTGAGACACTCGCGAGCTGCATTTAGTGAGCCTCGATTAACTTTCGGCGACTGGTGATGTCCGCGTGGTCGACGTCTGCTTCGCTCGCGATCTCGTTGGGTGAAGCAGAAAAAGGGGGTACCCCAGGTATGGACGACGCCGAGAGAATGGCTCCTGCGGCATCCTGGAGCGTCGTTTTCTGCGGCGGCGGGTTGATCCAGGCCTGAGGAGGCAAAACGGGAGGTTGTGGCGTTCCGCGAACGAAGCGCTCGGGATGAGCACGCTGAGCCTCGAGAAGGATCTGGCGCCGAGCGGTGGTGAGTTGTTCGGCGCGACCGTAGTGAACGTCGGCCGGTGTCATAAGGCCGACCCCCGAGTGCCGGTGGTCATTGTTGTAGTAGTCGAAGAAACCGCGGCAGAACAGCCGGCTGTCTTGGATGGAACCAAAACGGCTGGGGAACTGAGGGCAATACTTGAGCGTTTTGAACTGAGACTCGGAGTAGGGATTGTCGTTCGAGACGTAGGGTCTGGAGTGGGTCTTGGTCACGCCGAGGTCTGCCAAGAGCAAAGCCACGGACTTGCTTCGCATCGAGCTGCCACGATCCGCGTGCATGGTGAGCTGGTCTGGTTCAATGTTTTGCTTGCGACAGCTCTCGGCGATGAGGCGTTTCGCGAGCTCGGCGCTTTCTCGGTGAGCCAGCATCCAGCCAACCACGTAGCGGGAGAAGATGTCGAGGATGACGTAGAGATAGTAGTAGGTCCACTTGACGGGGCCACGAAGCTTCGTGATATCCCACGACCAAACCTCGTTGGGCGCCTCGGCCAACAGCTCCGGCTTGGCGTAATTCGGATGGCGCAGTTGGTTCCGGCGCTCTCGGACCTCGCCGTACTTTTCCAAAATCCGATACATCGTGCGAATCGAGCAGAGGTAGATTCCCTCGTCCAGAAGCGTGGCCCACACCTGCGCGGGCGCCTTGTCGACGAAACGCTCACAGTGCAAGGCTCCGAGGACCTTCTCGCACTCGGTCTCGTCGAGGGCTCGGTGCGGCCGAGGACGACGCTTCGGTTTGGGCGTCACCAGCTGGCGCCTGCGATACAACGTGGAACGAGCCACACTCAGAGCCTCGCAGGCTTCCGCCGTCTGCCCAATCTGTCCCGCCAGCTCCTCGGCCGCCACAATCAGTCGTTCTCGTCGCTGTCGAGCGGATTCAGGGGGATCCCCAGCAGTTCGGAGGCTTTTTTTTGGATCTCCAACATCGTCTCCACTCGAGCCAGGCGACGTTGGAGCCGGGCGTTCTCGCGCTCGAGCTCCTTGACCCGTGGATCCTCTGCCTTCGCCTTCCGGCCTCGCTTTCTCGACGTCAACCCCGCCTTCGCGATCTCGTCACGTTGGCGGCGCCAACTCGATAGCTGCGACGAGTACAGGCCCTCTCGACGCAGAAGTGCCGCAATATCCCCGACACCCTTGCAGGCGTCGGCCTCGCGCACTAGCCGCAGCTTGTACTCCGCGGTAAAGCGTCGACGCTTCGCTTGCTCACTCACTTCCGTTTCCGGGACCCCCGCCGCATCGCGGCCGGCGGGAGCTCCAGTCGCCCTACGGGCTCCTTCCGTTCCCGCCGGGGTCATTCTCTCAATCAATGAACTCATTGATGATCCTCCTCCGCCCTACACACTAATTTCAAGGGGCGAAGTGTCTCAAGGATGTTGGCACAGAGGGCGGTGAGCCGAAGGAAAAATACTACGACCTCGTTGGCCACAAGGACGAGAGTTAAATCGGGATGGCGGATTAAGTTCGGATGAAGTCGACGGCGGGCGTCAGGCTCAGCAGTGGTATGAGAATGTCTTGCCCGCCTCAGCTTATCCAGGCGTTGGACAACGCAAGAGACGTTCGCGGTGAGCGAAGAATCGTGCCAGCCGAGGATGCTAGCACTTCTACTAGCCCGACCAAGATGAGCGGATCAAAGCAACCCTGGAGGGCGACAAATGAAAGCAATTGTGTATGAAAGATATGGGCCGCCCGATGTCCTTGAATTGAAGGAGGTGGAGAAGCCCACGCCCAAGGACAATGAAGTTTTGATAAAAACACATGCGACAACGGTAACAAAGTCGGTGACCGGGTCTTTGCATTCAGCGGTACCAGCATGGGTTGCCATGCGGAGTACAAATGCATGCCAGAAGACGGGGCGCTGGCACTAAAGCCGGCCAATCTGACCTACGATGAAGCCGCCGCAATATCTTTTGGCGGAACAACGGCGGTGGATTTCTTCAGAAGAGGAAGACTTCAGAGCGGGGAAAGAGTACTCGTCAATGGCGCTTCCGGAGGGGTTGGCACAGCGGCGGTGCAGCTTGCCAAGCACTTCGGGGCAGACGTGACCGGGGTGTGCAGTAGCGCGAATGTGGAAATGGTGAGATCTCTGGGTGCCAATCATGTAATCGACTACACCAAAGAGGATTTCACGGAAACTGGTGAAACCTATGACGTCATTGTCGATACAGTCGGTACGGCCCCGTTCTCCCGCAGCAAAGGTTCGCTAAAAGAGAAAGGACGCCTTCTTCTGGTTTTAGGTGGGCTGCTAGACGTGCTCCAGATTCCATGGGTGTCGATGACGAGCAGCAAGAAAGTCATCGCTGGGCCAGCGCCCGAGCGCGCAGAAGATTTGCGTTTCCTCGCGGAGCTGGCTGAGGCGGGAGAATTCAAACCGGTCATTGATCGGCGCTATCCGTTCGAGCAGATCGCCGAGGCACACAGCTACGTCGACACCGGGCGCAAGAAGGGAAATGTCATCGTAACTCTGGAGCATGACGACTGAACAGACTACTTGATGCACACCATTCTGCTAACCTCGGTCTTCTACGGCTACGGGCTCGGGCTCTACGGCCACGTGAACCGATTCACCCAGATGGCCTTCGTAGCGGCGGTTGTGGCCTTAGAGCTCTGGTGGAGTCCCGTCTGGCTGCAGCGCTTCCGCTTCGGGCCCTTTGAATGGCTGTGGCGTTCGCTGGCCTACTGGCGGCCGCAGGCGATGGTCCGGGCAGCCGGTGCGGAGAGCGTCACTGACTGAAATGAACAAGCGGCTTCTTCTGCGCATCGTGACGGCTCTTTTTTTGCTTGCCGTTGCGATGTCGCTGTTTCTTTGGTCCGCGCTGCCTCCGTCCATTCCCGCTCGCGGGACCTTTCACGATTTCGAGATCGATACGACCGTCGATTCCGAGTCGGCGAAGTACTATATAGAAGGCTATGCGCAAGGGAGAGTTGACAACCCTCAATTGCATCAAGCCATAGAAAAACTGAAACGCGATTTCGGGGATCGAATCCCGAATCATCTCGACCTGCACCGGCTTGCGCAAACGCAATCGGTAGATTTCGCCGCGTTGTTTTTTGCGGATCAGCTCCTCTCCCTCGATCGAAACGCCGTCGTCAACAGGCGCTTCAGGATGAACCTGGACCGTGTGCTGAGAGAAGAGACAGTCGGGGTGGACACGGACGGCATCGTAATCATTCTTGTGCCCGGATACGACTACAAAGAGAACGGTCACCTGACGGGCGCCGATCTCGAGGCTCAGGTCGCGATACTCGGCGGGCTGGGGTTCGAGGTCGAGTTCCTCGAGGTCGATCCGGTCGGGACGGTTCTGGAATGTGCGGACGTCATTGAGAACGCGTTAGAGAGTCTGGGTGAAGAACAGATCCTTATCGCTGGCCCAAGTTCAGCAGGGCCAGCGATTGGCACTGCGCTGAGTCGGCTCGGTACAGGATCGGGAGTTCGAGCCTGGCTCAATCTCGGAGGCACGCTTCAAGGCGTACCCTTGTTCGACTGGTTTCAGAAGTTTCCGCAGAGCTTGGTTTTCGACCTTATTGTCTGGGTGCAGGATTGGCGACACGAGAGCTTCGAGAGTCTGACCAATCGCGTTCTCCGCGAGAGGTTTGAAGAACTGGCGATCCCCGAGGAGATACAGGTGCTCAACTACATCAGTATGAGTCTATCTGGAGATATCTCAGACATCGGTTGGGACAAGTATCTGCTCATGCGGTCCGATGGTCCGAACGACAGTCTGTCGTTGCTGCCGGATCTTCTCCTTCCGGAAGGGCGTACGATTGTCTCCCCTAAAGGCGACCATTTCTTCGCCGAAGATCCACTGATTGAACAGAAATCCGTAGCGCTCGTCCTGACGATCCTCGAGAGTATCGATTACTAGTTCGATAGGAACGCACTGTAGCCAGGTTTTTGCTGAGTGAGTAGCGGCACCTTCAGCCCCGCGCTCTTTGGCGCAATGAAGATTGCGTCCGGACTGAAGGCCCACTCAGGGTGGGCCGCTCTTGTCGCTCTCGGCAAACCCAGTCGTGAGCTACAGGTAGTCGACCGGTATCAGATAGAGCTGGTCGAGGAAAACGAAGTGCATTGGGCGAAGCAACCCTACCACGCTGCCCAACGCTCGAAGCACGGCAACGCGGAAGGATGCTGCGCTCGCCGCCTTGATCGCCTTGTCAGGGCGCACCAAGTGAGCAGATCCTGCCGGCCGATCGCGGCTAAACTACCGATGAGCCGTCGCCGGGGGTTTCGCAGCACGAGTACTCCATGGCGGCGCTGATCGTCTAAGTGAGAACGACAACGGCGGCAATGGCTGCGAGCGCAGCGCCAGCGTGCAGTGCAAGTAACTCCAACGGGTAAGCCACCGCCTCCGGCGGTGTGACTCGAATAGGCTCTGCCGTTCCGGCGTGTGGTAGACGATCTCCTTTCAATGAACCGGGAAGTTCAAAAGAAAGGAGATCGACATGCGAGAATGGCAGAGCCAGTCGCACGTGAAATGGTACTGCAGATACCACGTTGTGTTCAGCCCCAAGTATCGAAAGAAGGCGATATTCGGGAGTTTGAGAAAAGGGGTCGGGAAAATCCTGAGGGAACTTTGCGAACAGGCGAGAATCGAATTGGTGGAGGGGCACGCGATGTCGGACCACGTTCACCTGTGTCTGAGTATTCCCCCGAAGTACAGCGTGGCGAACACGATAGGGTTCCTGAAAGGCAAGTCTGCGATACGAATCCACCGGGAGTACTTGGAGAGGAAGAGGAACTTCACGGGATTTCATTTTTGGGCACGTGGGTACTGTGTCAGCACGGTGGGTCTCGACGAGGCAGTCATCCGGGAGTACATCCGAAACCAGGAGGCGGAGGAAAAACGTCAAGAGCAGCTAAACCTCAGGGGGCTTTAGCCCCCTTCCGCACGATGGAGGCCCCTTCGAGGGGCCTTCATCAAACCACCCGCTATGCGGGTGGTAGTTGATTGGAGCGTCGGTCCCGGAGCCCGTGGCAGCCACTTGACTGCGAAGACCGCTACGACCGGCACCTTAAACATATGATGAATTCGTGAGGGTTTCGTGAGGATACCGGGTCTCTCCCGTCTAAAAGGATACGGGCCCTATTCAACCACCACTGACAAGGAGAAGACATGACCGACTCGATCCGCTGGGCCATTCTCGGCACCGGCAGCATCGCCCATCAGTTTGCGCGGGGTCTCGCCGACGCCCATGACGTCTCCCTGGTCGCCGTCGGCTCGCGCAGCGGCGAGACCGCAGATGCATTCGCTGACGAGTTCGACATCCCGCGGCGTCACGCCAGTTACGAGGCCCTCGCCGCCGATCCTGACGTCGATGCCGTCTACGTGTCGACGCCTCATCCCTTCCACAAGGACAACAGCATCTTGCTCCTCGAGCACGGCAAGGCCGTCCTGTGCGAGAAGCCCTTCACCATGAACGCCGAGCAGGCTCAGACCGTCATCGGCGTAGCCCGCGAGCACGGGATGTTCTTGATGGAAGCGATGTGGACGCGCTACCTCCCCGCGGTGGTCCGCGCGCGCGAGCTCATTGCCGAGGGCGCGATCGGTGACGTGCGAATGGTGCAGGCCGACTTCGGCTTCCGTGCCAGCATGGACCCCGAGTCACGACTCTTCAACAAGGCCCTCGGCGGCGGCGCCCTCCTCGACGTCGGCATCTACGTCCTGTCCCTCGCGAGCATGGTCCTGGGTCCGGAACCGCAGGAGGTCGTGTCCACCGCCCAACTCGGTGAAACGGGCGTCGACGAGCAGTCCGCGGTGTTACTCAAGTATGCCGGGGGCGAGCTCGCCGTGCTCTCCTGCGCTGTGCGCACCGACACCACCGTCGAGGGCACACTCTTCGGTACGGAAGGTTCGATTCGCCTCCACAGCCCCTTCTTCAAGAGCGCCGGCCTCACCGTGACCCGTGGCCGTGATCAGGAACTGGTCGAGTTGCCCCTGCGGGGGAACGGCTATAACTACGAGGCGGACGAGGTCGGTCGTTGCCTGCGAGCAGGCGACAAAGAGAGCGCCGTGATGCCCCTCGATGAGTCCCTGGCTCTCATGCATCTCATGGACCGGATCCGGAGCCAGTGGGGCCTCATCTACCCGATGGAGTGAGAAAAAGATGGAGTATGTAGCCTCGTCGTTTCGCCTTATTCTCGCGGGTCTTATCGCCATCGCAGGAGTTGGGTGCGCGCAAACGGACTGGACGGAGTTGAGAGGGCTCGATCAGCTCACGGCGCTCTTCGAGCGCGACGTGGGTAATACACGAGTCGTGCTTCTGTTGTCGCCCACGTGAGGACATTGCATCCAAGGTGCCCGGTGGGTGCAGAAAGAGATTCTCGACAAAAAGCCAGACGCGGCACTCCGCGTCTATGCCGTCTTCTTCGAGATGGTGACAGGCGACGAGGGGGCGAGGGGTCGTGTCGACCCGCGAGAGCTTTTGCATGACCCTCGCGTAACTGTGTTCTGGGATGAAGCAAAACTCGTCGGCCGCTGGTACGAGGAAAACGTCACGAAGCTCGGCAAGCGCGGTGGTCGGGACGACCGTGTGGAGTGGGATGCCTATTTCCTCTACGAGCCGGACGCAAAGTGGATTGATGGTCGTCCTCAGGTGGCGAGTTGGGGTCGTACCGTCTACGCGGAGCGGGAGCGCCTGGCCCAAGACCTGGCGCTGCTTCTCGGCGAAAGCCCTACCAGCGAACCATAGCTCGAGTTTCCCGATCCGGCGCTTTCGCGAGGCCAGTCTTGGGAGCCACGAGCTTGAAGAGAGTCGGAAAGACGACCCCGGTCACAATGGCGAGAAGGATGATCGAAGCGCTCTCGGCGGTGTCGAGAATCTGCATTTCGAGACCGAGTGCCGCAATCGCGACGAGAAGGGTGAGTGGGGTCGCCAGGAGAAAGGCCCCGCCGAGGACAGCCCGGAGGCGTAGGCCGATGGCTAGCAACAGCAGGCAGGGGATGAGCTTCACGAGGAGCGACGCGCCACCGAGAACGAACAGAGTGTTGCCGAGGCTCCGGAAGTCGCTGATGGCGCTCCAGTCGAACGTCACTCCGACGTGGATAAAAAAGAGAGGGACGAAAAATCCCTGTCCCAGCGCAACGAGTTTGGTCTCCAGTACTCCGATTTCGCGAAACACATAGGCGAAGAGCATTCCCGCCAGAAACGCGCCCAGGATCGCTTCGAGCTCCGCCCAGACAGCCAGAGCCGCCAGCCCGAGCATCAGAACGAATCCGAATCTTACGCCCAGCTCTGACGGGTCGTGCTCCTGCACCCATCGTCCGAAACTGTGTGGGAACCACCAGACCACGAGCCGCAACAATCCTAGAAGCACGAAAGCGGCGAAGAACAGAACGAGCACTTCCATGGCGGCGACGCCGAGCGGCCAGCCTAGCCCATGCGTCGCGATCAGATCCCAGGCCGTCAAGCTCATGAGCGTGAGAAACTCGCCGACGGATCCTACCAGCAGGATGATTTGACCCCACCGTGTCTGCGACGCTCCGATGTCCACGAGCGCGACCATAAGAACGCCGACCGACATGGCGCCTAGAACGAGCGCCATCAGCCAGGGCATCTCGAATTGCCTCACGACGAGAACCGCGGAGCCTAGAATCGAGACGGCGACGATGAAGGCGAGGGCCACCGTGCGTATCCCTTCGCGCTCGATACGGTTGAAGTCGATCTCCATCCCGACGAGGAACATCAAATAAATGAAACCAAGCTCGGCGAGAAGCGCCGTGGCGTGGGACTCGTGAACGATTCCGAGGCCGCTTACCGTCAGGCCGTAGAGGATCTCCGCCACTGCGGCAGGAATGTGGATACGAGACGCGATGAGGGGCATGAGCGCGGCTCCCGCATAGAAAACGACGAGGGAAACAGCGTCATCCAGTTCCATGGACGCGTTCGCGATGGGACAATGCGAGAACGGAGCTGGGACATCGAGAAATGATCTGAAGCCCCGTGTCGGGGTTGAAGAACGAGGTTCTGCGGCCAGCGCGATGGGATATGACTAGCAAGTCGCCCTCGCCCGCGAGCGCGGCAATCTCCTTCGCAGGATTGCCTTCCCTGAAAATCTGATCGATCTTTATGTGGTAGAGGGAGCCGACTTCCATGACCGTCTTGAGTGCTGCTTTCTGCTCATCAACCGCCTCTTGCCCGACGATGAAGGTCGGAGGCGAGACGACGACAGCCGCGATCTCGACGTCGAGCTGTCTCGAGAGGTCGATGGCGAGCTCGGCGGCGAGAATGGCCGCGTCGGGGTCGAGCACCGGCAGCAAAATACGCCGGTAGGGATGGCTGCCCGCGGCGAGGAGCGTTGGGCAGGCGAGCGTATCGACCCAGTCTGCGAACTCCGGGCGTTTGAGCCCGGCGCGCTCGAAGATGTCTGGAGTTGTCTTCGGGGTGATGAAGCACCCGCAATCGAGCCCCGGAACGTCCCTGCGGACGACGGTGAGTCCATCGTCGGTGGCGTTCAGCGGTTGCGTCTCGAGCTTGCCCCGATCGTACTCGCCCTCGGGAATCGGTGTGCCCTTCGGGGCCAGGACGCGCACGGTACGGGTTCTGGTTCCCTTGAACAAGTAGCGGACTTCGTCCCAGAAGGAGCCCGGTTGTTCAGAAGGCGCGAAGACGACGGCCCGAGCGCCGTATTGAAGCGGGAATCGCGCAACACCGGCGCGGAGGTAGTCAGCGATGTGGGGAAGGATCTCCGGCTCGCCCGTGAGGAGCAGGCGATCTCCTTCGCGGATCACGACGTGTCCATGCGGTACTACGTAGCGGTCGTCTCGATAAATTGCCGCGACGAGCCAGCGCCGCGCCCTGAGATCCCGGACGCGGGTGTCGACGGCTGGTGAGCTCCGCAGAACGGGAATCTGGATGATCTCGCCCTCGCCAAGACCGACACCGCTTGCCACCTGATGGGCCTTTTCGATTCGATTCTTGATGAGGCCCGCAACGGCCGCGGGGCGGCTCACGACTTCCGCTCCGATCTCCAGGAACATCTCGGTATGTTCGGGTCGGCGGACGACCCCAATCGCGGTTGGGGGATCGTCGATGGAAAGCGCTACGCGGCAGGCTTCCGCGTTGATCTCGTCCCGATTGGTGACCGCGACCAACCACTCTGTATTGTGCAGGCCGGCTTCCTTGAGATTGAGAAGGCTCGTGCCGTCTTTCTCGAAGTGACGCACCGATCGATCCGGGAGCTCCGCCTCGAGGCGTTCGAGTTGCACCGGGTCGATGTCGAGTACGGCGATATCCCAGCTCTCGGAGAGCGTGCGCGCGACGGCGCGGCCCGTCTGACCTGCACCGACGATGATGACGCGGCGACGGGTGGAGCGTCCCGCTTCGGCGGCTTCTGCATCGGCCTTCGTAGCGCGTTCGGCCATCGAAACTATTCTACTTGGATCCGAATCAATACCCTACAGCCGTGCTGAAACGGTAGGGCTCGAGGCCACTCCGAAGGCATCCGTGCTCGTCATCGAGGAGAATCCCGCTCGGTCGACCGAAGTAGGAGCTCAAGAAAGATTCCTGCTTCACGGAGACGGGATGTCCACGGTTCCGGAGCTCCGCTATTGTCGAATCCGAGACGTGCTCGTCGACGAGGAGCGGCGAGTCGACTTCGCAGTGAACCCTCGGCGCCTGAATGGCGTCCTGTAGCGTCATGTCGTGGTCGACGAGATGGAGGAGCACCTGGAGGACGGTGCTCATTATCTTTCGGCCGCCGGGCGACCCGAGGGTGACCGCCGGTCTTTCACCTACGAAGAGGAGGGTCGGAGCGGCCGCGTGGAGGGCACGCTTGCCCGGGCTAATCGAGCTAGTGTGGCCCGGCTCCGGGTCGAACCACATCATCCCATTGTTCAGCACCACTCCCAGATCGGGCACCGTGACGCCAGAGCCGAAGCGCCCCCCAAGAGTGGCCGTGAGGGACACCATGTTGCGCGCTGAATCCACGACGTTGACGTGGGTGGTATGCTGCGCGGCGGCATCACCGGACCCGGAACCTTCCGCACTCCACGGAAATCGTTCGGCGCGACGCCCTCCAGGCTCGACGAGACGCGCTCGCTCGTCGGCATGGGTCTTCGTCACGAAATGCTCGAGAGGAATCTCAACGCTCGTCGGGTCTCCCATATGGCGAAAACGATCCATGAAACTCAAACGCAACGCTTCCGCGATCAAATGGAAACGTTCGGAAGAATCGGCTGGAAGTGAACCCAGATCGAAGTTCGCCAGGATATTGAGAGCGAGCGCGACCGTCGGGCCGCCGCTCGTATCAGGGAGAAGCAGGATGCGACGGTCTCGATAAGATATGTCCAGAGGTTCCAGGATGCGGGCCTCATAGCTCCCGAGATCGCGAGCCGTCAGGAGTCCGCCGTTGCGCTGCACGTGAGCAGCGATCGATTCCGCTTGAGGTCCCCGGTAGAAACTGGAGGGGCCGTCTTCTGCGATTCTGAGGAGCGTGGTCGCGAGCGCGGGTTGCCGCAAACGTTCCGGCTCGGCACCGTGAAGGCTCGGGACCTTGGCCGTGCCGTCGTGATGCAAGAAGACCTCCATGGTCTCCGGAAAAGCCTTTAGGCGCGACACCGAAGCAGCGCTCTGAACGAAGAGGTATTCGTCTACGGGGAAACCTTCCTCGGCGAGTCGAACCGCTGGGGCGACGAGCTCTGACCATGGCTTCGTTCCCATGGAGACGTGAAGCTTCTCGAGGGCGGCGAGAGCGCCCGGGACGGCGATGGACTTGTAGCCGGTCTCCGCCGCATCGTCTTTGGTCGCGCGGAAGCCATAGAGCCCTCCCCCCGGGGCTCCGCGGCCCTCTAGCTCGAAAGTATCTTCGGTCGTTGCCAGAGGCGCCAGGGTGCTTCCGTCGACGGCGATCGTGCGCTTGGTCCGGGCGTCGAAAGCGACTGCGTAGGCGCAGCCGCCGAGGCCGCTCAAGAAGGGCTCGACGACACCCACTGCGAGAGCCGTGGCGATCGCGGCATCCGCTGCGTTCCCTCCGCGCCGGAGTATCTCGACGCCCGCCTCCGACGCGAGTGGATGCATCGCGGTCACCATGCCGTTGGAAGCGACGGCTACTGATTTGGTGATTTGCTGCCGGCTTCTGAGCAAGGTTTCCCCCCTCAAACCTTCCCGAGGTAGCGCTTGAAAAAGGACAAGGTCTCTTGTTTCGCGCGGCCTGAAGCCTCTGGCTCGTACTGCGAACGGCGATCGCAGTTGAAGCCATGATCTGCGTCGTGGAGACGAACGGTCGCCTCCGGATAGGCCCTCTGGATAGCTTCGACATCGGCGAGGGGAATCGAAGTATCCCTGCGACCGAAGTGCATCAGCAGAGGGCAGCGAGTTTTCTCTCCGAGGTAAGGCTTGATCTGGCCGCCGTAGTAGACGACGGCCGCGTCGATGGAAAGGCGGACCGCGGATAGGAAAGCGATGGAGCCCCCCCAGCAGTAGCCGACGGTACCGACCTTCAACCCCTCTGAGCGCAGAACGGCAGCCGCGGCGTCCACGTCGAGCATCGTCGCGTCCCAGGAGAACTCTTCCCGGAGCTTTCTTCCGATGGCGACGTCTTCTTTCGCGTATCCGAGCTGTACGTTCGTTTGCGAGCTTCGGTCGTAGAGCGCTGGCGCAATGGCCGTATATCCATCCGTCGCGAAACGATCGCAGACGTCGCGGATGTGTTCGTTGACACCGAAGATTTCTTGGAGCACCACGACACCGCCCCGAACGTCTCCCGACGCGTCGGAACGGTAGGCGCCCATCTCGTGACCATCGGAAGCGATCACAGGCTGCTCTGATCCCATGGCGCGGGATCCTACCTCAATCGGCGCTCACTCGCCGATCGGAGTCACGTCCTCGCCCGCCTCGGGCTCTTGGCCACGTTTCTCACGCCACATGCCGACCATGACGGCGAGAATCCCAAGGATTACCTCGTCCACGAAAGGGAAGGGGTCGGCGACGAAGAAGTCGAGGATGAAGAGTCCAGCAAGCACAAAAAAGAGCTTCGGAAAGCTCAAACGTGACGCGAAACGTCGGATGAGCCCCTCGCGCTCTTTTCTTTCTAGCGGTGTGGGCATATTCCCATCATAACGTTGAAACGCTGCTTACGCGACGAGGAGGCACTTTTTCCTTGAGTTGGGCCGCGTTACGACTTATATAAACAACGGGCGGGGGGTTCTCGCCGTGTGTCGAGTTGCCCGACATCGCGACCCGTTCCCCCGCGGTTTGCATCGGCGGGCTTCCGTTACCCAACACAACGGAACCCCCCCCTCAGCCGGTTCGGCCTCCCGCTCACCTTCGAATGCACTGAAAGGGGAGGGCGCAATGTCTTTCAGGCAAACCTTCACGTATTGTCTGCTCGCTTCACTGCTCTTGGTGGGACCCGCAAGTGACTCCACGGAGGCTCAGAGTCGGACCCGCCGAAACTTCTACGGCATGCACAATCTCAAGGACGGAGGCGTCTCGATTCCCGAAGGCATGAATTGGACGCGGCACCTCGTCGGGGAGGGTGGATACGTCTTCGATTGGGTGCGGGGAGACTATGGCCGCTGGGTCGTTGACGCGATGGACCGGGGTCTCATTCCATGTCTTCGGCTTCAGAACTGCAACGGAGGATGCGACCCTGATTCCGGACACGCGGAGATCGTTGCGAGCGTCATTCGAGAACACCTGGAGATACATCGGCCCGAATATGTGAATCGTTTGATCTATTTGCAGCTGTGGAACGAGCCTGGGGACGCGAGAGACTTCGTTTCGCCGGAGCGCTTTGCCGACTTTCTCGTGGAGGCCCATGCGGGTGTACAACGCGCGGACGTGAACGACGTCATCCGCACGATGACGCCCGGACAGAATGGACCGGAGTGGTGGCGGCGAGCCATCCGACACAATCCGGCGGTTTGCCAGGCGTTCGACGTCTGGGCGACCCACCCCTATCCGGAGTCTTATCCGCCGCACTACAACCATCATGACGGCGTGCCCTTCATCAATCAGGTGAAGACGATCGATAGCTACCTGCTCGACCTGGATGCGGTCGCGAGCGAGTGCTCCGCTCAAGGCTCTCCGCGTCGTGGCTTTCCCGTCATGATCACCGAGACTGTCTACGGTGACCGTCTCGGTATCGCCTACGAAGGCTACCCGAAAACGACCCGTGGCCCCGTCTGCACCACGGACGGTCCATGCGACTACGGGCTCGCTTCGGAGTACAACGTGGCCGCTTTTACGGAGTTCTGGCACGCGTGGCCGGAGATCCTCGCGGTGCACCCTTTCATTCTGAACAACTGGTCGTGGGACCCCTTCGCTTTCGTGAGTCGGGGCAGTGGATCTCGCCGCGATGGAGCCCGGCCGGATTGGTGTCCCTCAGAGGACATCTCGGGCGCGACACCCTGGGCCACCGAACTATACCGAGGGTGCGCGCCGCTGCGGCCTTCCTAGCGCGCCCTACCCGCAGTACAAAGCCGTTCTCGACATCGCGAAACCGCCGCCGGCGTTTCTCGAGCCCTACCGCGCTCTCGTTGGAACGATCCGCGGACGAGTGCGACGTGCGGATAACGCCAGTCCAGTGGGCTTTGCCAACGTGCACACCGACGGTTACCAGTTCGGTGGGCCGACACTCTCGGACGGGATCTATGTCGTGCGAGAGGTTCCGGTCGGGGACTATACGTTGAGCGTCGAGAAGGTGGGCTACGAGAGCCGAAGCGGAAGCGTGCGCGTCGAGGCGGGAAAGGAGTCCGTCGTCGATTTCGATCTCGTGCATACCGGCGTCGTCTCCCGAGGGATCTACTTCCAGAACCAGGGAACCTGCAGCGACTGCAATCTCTTTGCGCCCTACCTCGGCGAGAGCTTCGTCGTACCCGACGACGTGGGCTTCATCAAGTTTGCCGCGGCGATGCCAAACGTCGGAGGCGTGACGATGAAGTTTTCGATTTTGGAAGATGGGCCGACGGGAATCCGCGTCGGCGAACCTGTGGCTGCCTATCTCGAATGGGGTGGGGAGATGATTGGCGCCGAGTGGCCGGGAGCCGGTATTCCCGTCGAGCCGGGGCGAACGTACTTTCTCAAAGTGGAGCGAGCCGATGGTGCCGGAGTCTACCTGTTCGCGACGGACGCGAACCCCTATGCCGAAGGCATGGCTTTTACGGGGACGACACCACATCCTGGGTGGGATCTCCTGGCGACGATCCGGGGACAGACGTCCGCGGTCAATGTGAAGCTCGGAACGCTCACGGGCGTGGTGCAGGATGTCGGCAACACACCACTGGTGGGCGCTCTGGTTCGCTCCGAAGCGGGAGGCGTGACGACGAGCGGAGCGGATGGCCGCTATTCGCTGTCACTTTCAGAGGGAGATCACGGCGTGTCGGCATCACTCGACGGCTACGTCTCGAGCTCGCAGACGGCAATCGCGATCCTGGAAGGGCAGACGCAGGTCCTCGATTTCACGCTGGAAGCGGAGGACACGCTGCCGCCTCCACCCCCGCCGCCGGGTGGCGCGCTTGTCAACGGCGATTTTTCTCGAGGTCTCGAAGGCTGGAATGTCTGGACCGAGCGCGGAGAGCTCGGACCGGTTGTGGCGAACGGAGTCGTTCATCTCTTGGGCCGTGGACACAACGGTGGCATTTATCAGCAGTTTCAGACCGGCGGTGCGGGCGCCGAGGTTACCGTCGATGGATTTTGGGAGAGCCGGCCGCGCGTGGCGAATGCCCAGTGGGCCGAAGTACTCGTCATTGACGGCGCGCGGCTGCCGAGCGACGGGAACGACCTGAGCGCGGCGGAAGCGGACGTCGTGATGATCTACAAGAATGATACGTGGGCGACACCCAATGGCTGGTCCGGCAACATGCGCAACCATGCTCCCGTCGCGTCCGTGGGCTCCTTCGTAGCATCGAGCGACGTTGCGACGATCGTCCTCAAGAGTGGCAATTTACTCGGGGTCGACTCCGGAGTCATTTTCGACGACATCGAAGTTCGAACGCCTGCGTCACCGCCGCCGGTCAATCAGCCGCCCATCGCGCGTCTGGTGGCGACGCCATCAGATGGCAACGTGCCCCTGGACGTTTCATTCGACGCTTCGAGCTCTTCGGACCCGGACGGAGACAGCTTGTCCTTCGATTGGAACTTCGGTGACGGGGCAAGTGGGATCGGCGAGACCTCGAGCCATCGCTACGACAATGCCGGACTCTATACTGTCGTCGTCACGGTGGACGACGGACGGGGTGGGACGGACGCGGCCTCGACCACCGTCGACGTGGGCCTCGCAGCACCCGTCGACAACCTGGTTGCGAACGGCGATTTCTCGCTTGGTCTGGAGGGCTGGTCTTTCTGGAGAGAGCGCGGCGCATTGACACCGGTCGTCGAAGGCGGCCGAGTTCGACTGTCGGGACAGGGACACAACGCCGGTCTCTACCGACAGTTCGCGACGGGGGGCGCGGGCCGGGAGATCACGGTGGAAGGGTTTTGGGCTTCCGCGCCTACCGTCGCGGCATCGCAGTGGGCGGAGATTCTCGTGATCGATGGTCCGGGCTCACCTATCGAGGGTCAGGACTTAAATGGAGTCCAGCCGAACGTGATTCTGCTACACAAGCGCGACACGTGGGCTTCGCCATCGGGATGGAGCGGGGAGATGGGGCAGGCGAGCTTCGTCTCATCGGGCGACGTGGCGACGATCGTGCTCAAGAGCGGCAACCTTCTGGGGGCGAATTCTGGAACGATCTTCGACGACATCGTCGTTCGCGCCGCGAGCTCGAACCCGCCCCCCGTCGACTCACCGCCCGGCATTGCCGATTGGGACCAACGCCTGACGAGCCTTGGCCTCGAGGTGGTAGAGGCGGACGTGCCCGCGGGCACGTCGTACTGGAAGCTCGTGAGCGCGCGATTCGAAAGCGATGGTGAAATCTTGCCGCCGGCTGGAGGTGGAAGTGAGTCGGGAGGCACGCACTCCATCTACGTCCGCTCGCTCGATCCAAACGATGCAGCCTTGGAGGGGCAGCCGGCGGTCGTCTCCTGGCCAACGGCCAACGAAGCGACGGTTCATACCAAAGGGGCTGTAGACCAGTTCTGGGGAGACTTCCCGATGGCCGGTGGGTGGTGCCCGTTCTATCCCGATGGTCCACGCGGACCCTACGCCGTGCGCATGGGGGAGGGGGCGAGCGACGAAGTCCGCGGTATGGGAATGCCCTGCAATCGGCACGTAAGCTACCGCTTCGTTTGGAAGTGGACGCGCAAGGAGTCGGGGAAGAGCAAGCTTTCGATCCACGCGGGCTTCGGCGGTCCTCGGTCGATGGCCTTCGTGCAGGACGCGAAGCCTCGCATCGTGAAGATCCTCGACACCTTCAGCGCGGCACCGGAAGTAAAACGCCTCTCGCCGGAGACCGAAATCATCGGGCGAGCTTTTCTCGCCGAGCAACCCATGGACGGTGATCCTGGAGTGCGCGCCCGCGAGTGGTGGGATCGTACCAAGGGTCTCGTCGCTCAGTATCCTGCGATCGACTACTGGGAGGGCTACAACGAACCCATCATCCAGACCCCCGAGCTCATGGAATGGTACGCGGCCTTCGAAGCGGAGCGCGTAGGTCTCCTCGCGGACGCCGGTAGCCGCGCCTGCATCGGGAACTTCTCCGTTGGGAACCCGGACCTGCCGCTCTGGCCTCACTTCTACGCGGCGATCGACGCTGCCATCGGGGCAGGGGGCATCCTCGGCCTTCACGAATATGGAACGCCCATGCAGCAGCACTTCGACGAAACGAGTGGAGAGGGGTGGTTCGCGGGGCGCTACCGCAAGCTCTACCGCCAGCACCTGATCCCGGCAGGGAAGGTGATTCCTCTCGCGATCACGGAGGCCGGGGTCGATGTGGTGGCGCCCGTGGGTTGGAAGAACCATTTCACGGAAGAGGAATATCTGAGCCAGCTCGAGTGGTACGATAGTGTGCTACTGGAGGACGCCTATGTCCTCGGAGCAACGGTTTTTGCTTTGGAGATTCCGGGCTGGTTCAGTTTCGACATCGCTCCGATCGTCGAACGCCTGGCGGACTACGTGGCGTCTCGATGATGTCATTAGCTCGTCCCGATGACGGCGACGATGGCGTCTGCGACACGCTCGATGTTCTGCTCCGTCAAAGCGGCAACATTGATGCGGCCGCTACCGACGACATAGATGGAGTAGCTCTCGCGAACTTCGATGGCCTCGGCGAGTCTCTCCCATTGCTCGATGCTCGGATCCCATCCCGTCGGATTGTGGCAGCAGCCGTGTAGAAGGACGAGATCGCCTTGGGGGATCTTGCGAATATCCGCGAGCATGGCATCGAAATCCAGGCACTTGCCGACTGTTCTCGAACACAAGCTATCCTTTCGCCCTAGATTTCTCTCCCATGTTAATCCAAGATAAGCTGGTCTCATCAGTGAGTGAAATGGCGCAGTCGCGATCAGGTGAGTCTCCGGTGAGTGGTTCGGAAGTCGTTCCGACCAAGTACTGGCACCGGCTCGAGGACGACCGGGTCCAGTGCGATGTCTGCCCTCGTTTTTGCCGGCTCAAAGAAGGCCAACGCGGGATGTGCTTCGTCCGGGCCCGTCAGGGCGACGGCGTCGTCCTGACGACCTACGGCCGCTCGAGCGGGTTCTGCATCGACCCCATCGAGAAGAAGCCTCTCAATCACTTCTATCCGGGGAGTGCTGTCCTTTCCTTTGGCACGGCAGGATGCAATCTCGCTTGCAGCTTCTGTCAGAACTGGGATATCAGCAAGTCTCGTGAAGTCAGCCGCCTGGCCGACGCGGCGGTTCCGGAGGCCATCGCGCGAGCCGCCACGGAGTTGGGTTGCCGGAGCGTCGCTTTCACCTACAACGACCCGATCATTTTTCTGGAGTACGCCGTCGACGTCGCCAAAGCGTGCCACGCTCGAGGAGTGAAGGCGGTTGCGGTGACCTCCGGCTATATGACCGCCGAGCCCCGCGAGGATTTCTACGAGCACCTCGACGCCGCCAATGTGGATCTCAAGGGCTTCACCGAGAGATTCTACGAGAAAATCTGTGCCGGGCAGCTCGCGCCCGTGCTCGAGACACTCGAGTACATCAAGCACGAGACCAACGTTTGGCTCGAGCTCACGACGCTTCTGATTCCCGGTGAGAACGATTCGAGCGAGGAGCTCGACGCGATGACCGCCTGGGTCATCGAGCATCTCGGTACCGACGTCCCCGTGCATTTCACGGCGTTTCATCCCGACTGGCGAATGCTGGACAAGATTACGACGCCGGCGAGCACCCTTACCCGGGCACGGGACATCGCCTTGAAGAACGGCCTTTGCCATGTCTATACGGGTAACGTCCACGACAAGGCGGGGGGAAGCTCGTACTGCCACGCTTGCGGCGAGTTGCTCATTGGACGTGACTGGTACGAGCTCTCGGAGTGGAATCTCACCGCGGATGCGAGCTGTCGTTTCTGTGGGGCACGATGTGCTGGAGTCTTCGACCCGGAGCCCGGTACGTGGGGCGCGCGACGACAGCCCGTCCGGATGGCGGAGTTCTCCCCGAGCTAGTGGACATTTTCAGAAACAGTCTGTGCCTGGCGATATGGATCGGAGCGAGTGCCTCCTCGGGGGCCCAAGCGCCCGCTGGGCCCGAAAGCTTTCCCGAGATTGTCGCGCAGGTCAACGGTGTCGAGATAAAGAAGGTGGATCTCGTGCGGCGCGCCGACTCGCTCAAGCCTCAGCTTCCTCCTGCGGAGGTAGGCCCCGATTTTTACCAGCGGGTGCTGGACGACATGGTCAGCGGTGAGCTCTTGTCGCAGTCCCTGGCGACGAAGGGTCTCGCTCCCACCGAAGGCGAGATCGATACCGAGCTGGCGTCTCAAACCGAAAAGTTCGGTGGCCCGCAGGCGTTTCAGAGCGCGATCGAGTCCCAAGGCCTCACCCTCGAGCAGGTGCGGAGCGAGCTGAAGAAAGAGATCGGAATTCAGAAGCTCATGGAGCGAGACTTCATTCCCAATCTCACCGTTAGCGAGGAAGACAAACGCCTGTTCTGTGACGAGAACGCCGCCGAGATGGAGCAGCCACTGCAGTTTCGCGTCGCGCACATCCTCGTTGGGGTCGAGGAAGGCGCAACCGACGAACAGAACCTTTTGGCTCGACAAAAGGCCGGCTCGATCCGAAGCCTGATCGACTCGGGACAAGACTTCAGCGAACTAGCGCTGCGCAACTCCGACGACCCCGGGTCGAAACGAACGGCTGGTGAGCTCCCCTGGATGTCTCAGGGGCTGACCGTGCCTCCTTTCGAGGCCGCGGTTCTTGCGCTTCAGCCGGGCGAGCTTAGCGACGTGGTCGAAACTCGATACGGTTATCACGTGATCCGTCTTCTCGAGCGACGTGATGCGGGGCTGACGCCCTACGAGGACGTGCGGGAGCGTATCGATCAATTTTTGAAGCGACGGCAACTCCAAGAGAAAATTAGCGAGGAAGTAGACACGCTCCGCACCAAAGGAAACGTCGACGTGTTCATTTGAGGTTTCCGAGGAGGATCGAAGCATGAACAAGAAGCTGAGTCGACGCGATTTCGTGAAGAGGGGCGCCGCGGCCGCGGGGATCGCGGCGACGGCCCCGAGGACGGTTCTGGGCGCAACGCCGACGATGATTACCCCGCAGACGGTAAAGCCGGTCGTTATCTCCTCTGGCAACGGCAACGTGCACAAGAACGGCGGCACGGAGACTTGCGTCGATAAGGCCTTTCGCATGATCACGGAGGGGCAGGACGTTCTCGAGAGTCTCGTCGCGGGGGTCAGCATCTTGGAGCTCGACCCAGCGGATACGAGCGTCGGTTATGGCGGCCTCCCCAATGCGGACGGTGTCGTGCAGCTCGATTCTTGCTGCATGCATGGCCCCCTTAAACGGGCGGGCGGAGTGGCGGCGCTCGAGGGAGTGCGTACCCCGGCCAAGGTCGCTCACGCGGTGATGCAATATACGGATCATCACCTCCTCGTGGGGGAGGGAGCGCAATCCTTCGCCCGCAACCTGGGATTCCAGATAGAGGACGACCTCAATACGGAAGAGTCGCGCGAGCTATGGCTCGAGTGGAAGCGCCGCATCGACCCGAAGCACTATCTCGATCCCGAGACGAGGGCGCAAGCGGGCCACGAGGCTGGGCTCTCGATGGTGCGCGAGGGTCTCATCGATCGCGAGCACTTTTACGGGACGATCAATTGCAACGGAATCGGCCCGAGCGGTGAGATTTGTGGTGTGACGACGACGAGCGGGCTGTCGTGGAAAATTCCAGGCCGGGTAGGAGACTCTCCCATCCTTGGCGCGGGTCTCTACGTCGACAATGCCGTTGGCGCCGTGGGCTCGACGGGACGAGGGGAGGCGAATCTGTATGGACTGTGCTCCTTCGTCGTCGTCGAGGAAATGCGTCGGGGGGCGCATCCCAAAGACGCAGGACTCGAAGCGCTCCGGCGGGTGAAGGAAAACACGATCGACAAGCGTTTGCTCAACGATCGGGGCCTCCCGAACTTCGGGTTGAAATTCTACGCTCTCAACGCCAAAGGTGACCACGCAGGGGTTGGCATGTACGCAGGCGGCAACTACGCCGTGTGCACGGAGAACGGCGCCGAGCTTCGGGAGATCGAGCCGCTTCTCGAGGGCGAGCAGAGCTAGACTATCCTTCTTGGTTTTGCGGGGCTCGTCGATGCGCACTATGATAGCGGGTTCGCATTTGAGGTAAGACCCAATAGACGCAATAAGATAGGAGAGATAGGCCCTCGTGAGGATTCTCGCCTTGACGGCCGGTGCCGCAGACATGTACTGCGGGAGCTGTCTCAGGGACAACGCGCTGGCGTCGGAGCTTCGCCGACAGGGCCACGACGTCACACTCGTACCCATCTATACGCCGACACGCACCGACGAGCCCAACGTCAGCGAGGGACGCGTGCTCTTTGGCGGGATCAACGTCTATTTGCAGCAGGTGCTGCCGCTTTTTCGACGAAGCCCGAGGTTCATCGACAAACTCTTCGATTCGGGCTGGATGATGCGGCTCTTGAGTGGACTCTCCGTGTCGACCGACCCCGCGCAGCTCGGCGAGCTCACAGTTTCGACATTGAAGGGCGAGCACGGGCATCAACGAAAGGAAGTCGCAAAGCTCACCGAGTGGCTCGCGGCGCAGCCGCGCCCCGACGTGATTCTGCTTCCGAACTCGCTCATGATCGGCCTGGCGCGATCGCTCGGGAGCGCGATCGGAGCCCCGATCGTTTGCACGCTCCAAGGCGAGGACTTGTTTCTAGACGGTATGTCCGAAGCTCATCGTCGAGCGGCTATCGAGCTGATTCGAGAGCAGGTACGCTTCGTCGATGGGTTTCACGCAGTGAGCGCCTACTACGCGAACTACATGGGAGAGCTTCTAGATATTCCAGCCCACAAGATGGCGGTCGTGCCCCTCGGGATCAACTTGGATGGCTTCGACCTCAGGTTCGAGGACGAAGGGCCCTTAGGCATCGGCTATTTCGCACGTATTGCTCCGGAGAAGGGACTTCACAACTTGTGTGAGGCCTATCGGTTGTTACGCCAGCGCGAGGACCTGCCGCCCACGCGGCTCGAGGTCGCCGGCTACCTCGGGCGAGAGCATCGGGGCTATTTGTCTGGCCTCGAGGGCGAGATGGCGCGTTACGGCCTCGCCAACGAATTTCGGTATCACGGCGCGCTCGACCGTCAGGCGAAGATCGCTTTTCTGCGTTCGCTCGCGATCGCTTCGGTACCGACCGACTGCGAGGAGCCGAAAGGCTTGTCCTTGCTGGAAGCGATGGCCTGTGGTGTTCCCGTAGTGCAGCCGCGCCGCGGGGCCTTCGAGGAAGTCTTGACGCGCACCGGCGGAGGACGTCTGGTCGAAGCGGGGAACAACCAGGCACTGGCCGACGTTCTCGCGGAGCTCGTTTCTGACCGCGAGCAGCGACGCGAGCTCGGGCGTCGGGCTGCAGAGGGTGTGCGGCGACACTACGGAGTGTCGGATATGGCGAGGAGCGCCATCGCTGCTATCGAGAAGTGGATTGGCAGGGAACGGATCGAGCTCACCGAGCCACGAGTCGCGGGAGCAGTAACCACGTGAGCCACTCGATGGTCAGAGAGTCCGACTCGGCGGGTGAAGCCCGTCAAGCTCTCGATGCCCAGGTTCGCGAGATCGTCCAGTGGCATTTCGATTCCGACACGGGCACTCCTTTCTGGCTCGACTACGCGGAAAACCTCGACTTCGATCCTCGGAAGGATATTCAGTCTTTCGAGGACCTTCGCAAGTTTCCCCTGTTCGAAGACCAGTGGCTTCGAGGAGGCCCGGTTCGACGCTTTGTTCCGAAAGCCTACCGAGACCAGCCGCTCTACGTCTTCGAGACCGGAGGAACGACGGGCATCCCCAAGAGCCGGGTGGCGATCAACGATTTCCGAATCGACTACGAGTTATTCAGCGACACTCTTCCGGACGAGCATTTCCCCAAGGGTACCGACTGGCTGATGCTGGGACCGTCCGGACCCCGAAGGCTTCGTCTCTCGGTTGAGCACTTGGCTCAATACCGCGGTGGTATTTGCTTTTGCCTCGATCTCGATCCGCGATGGGTGATCAAGCTCATTAACAAGGGCTGGACAGAGCATCTCGAAGCCTACAAGAACCACGTGATCGATCAGGCCTTCACGCTCGTAAACGCGGGCCACGACATTCAATGTCTCTTCGCCACACCAAAGCTGCTCGAGTCCTTCGCGCTGCGTCTCGAAGACGAGGGCACGACGTTGCGAGAGGTCGGCATCAGGGGCATTTTTTCCGGTGGTACGGAATTCACCCCCCAGTGGACGCGCTTTGCAGTCGAGGAGCTTCTCGACGGCGTCTACATCACTCCAACCTACGGCAACACGCTGATGGGGCTTGCTGCGTCGAAGCCGGTCGGCCCGGCGGATGGCTACAAGATCTCCTACTACGCTCCTCAGCCCCGCGCGGTGATCGAAGTCGTGGACCCCGATGACGGCGTGACCGTCGTGAGCTATGGGGAGACGGGGCGAGTGCGGCTCACGACGCTAACCAAGGAGTTGTTCGTACCGGGTTTTCTCGAGCGGGACCAGGGTGAGCGAGAACCTCCGTACGAGTCCTACCCCTGGGACGGAGTGAGTGGCGTGAGGCCCTTCGAGAAGCTCGCCGCTTCGACCACCGTGGGCGTCTATTGAATCAGAAACGAGTGAAAGCATGATCGAGATTCCTGTGCTGCGATGGGGAGAGCCCTACGAGAGTCTGGAGTCCGACCCGATCGTGCATTTCGACACCGGCGAGGAGCTCGCCAAGGTCGGCCTCGCCAACGCGGGCCTCGTCCAACGAGACATCCGGAAGGCCGCGCGCGCCCGTGCATCGTTGCGGGAGATCCCGACGAAAGATCTGATCGCCATGGTCAAGGCGGCCGCGGATCTCTACATGAAGGCGGAGCTAACCCTTGGCAATGGCACTCAAGGGCCCGCGGACTTCGTCAAATACCAGTCGGCGACGACAGGGCTTCCGGAGCACATGTGTCGCACGAACATGGAGAAGAACCACTTCGTACTCACTCAGATGGACGAAGTGCTCGACGCTCTGACCCGCGGACTAGACCTATCCATACTCAGCGCGGGCCACGGCCTCGAGGCGCGCGGCGTTCCGGTGAGCTATCAAGCGCAGACACCCGTTCTCGGGCTCGTCCTGCCATCCAACTCTCCGGGCGTCCATACCCTCTGGATGCCAGTGATACCCCTTCAGATTGGTCTCGTGTTCAAGCCAGGCCCTCAGGAACCCTGGACGCCCTACCGTATGGCGGAGGCCTTCTTTCAAGCGGGCGTGCCGCGGGAGACAATCTCGATTTATCCGGGGCAAGGCGATATCGGTGCCGCGGTTCTCGCGAGCTGTCCTCGGAGCTTGATTTTCGGAGGGGCGCCGACCGTGGAGCGCTACATGAGCGACCCTAGAGTCCAGGTGCACGGTCCGGGTTTCAGCAAGATTCTCCTCGGTGACGACGTCGTGGACGATTGGGAGCGTCATCTCGACGTCATGGTGAAGAGCGTGCTCGTCAATAGCGGGCGAAGTTGTATCTCCTGCTCCGGGATATGGGCGTCGCGTCATACCGAAGACATCGCGGAGGCTTTGGCCGAGCGGCTCGGGCCCGTCGTTCCCCTTCCTCCGGAAGATCCGGATAGTCCTCTCGCCGCCTTCACCGTTCCGGGTGTGGCCGAAGCGATCTCGAGCGAGATCGACCGACACCTCGAGGAAAGCGGAACCGAGGAGGTGACGGCGAAGTACCGGGGGGAAGACGAGAGCCGTCTCGTGAAGAGACAACGGTGCGACTACTTGAGGCCGTCCGTCATTCACTGCGACTCGCAGGAGCGCTGGCTCGCCAACAAGGAGTACATGTTCCCCTTCGTCTCCGTCGTCGAATGTCCACAGAAGGAGATGATCGACTCGATTGGCTCCACTCTCGTGGGCAGCGCCATCACTTTCGACGAGGCTTTTCGGCGCGAGCTGCTCGACGCCGTACACATCGACCGGCTGAACCTGGGCGCGGTCCCCACCATCCAGCTCAACTGGCTCCAGCCACACGAGGGCAACATCATCGATTTCCTCTACCGCGCGCGAGCGTTTCAGGAAACCTAGCACGTGCTCGAAGCGCGAGACCTCGTCAAGGACTTTCCGACGCCTCGAGGTCCTCTCCGAATCCTCCGCGGCATCTCGCTCCAGCTGAAACGAGGCGATGCCCTCTCCATCATGGGGCCGTCCGGAGGAGGGAAGAGCACGCTCTTGTTCCTGCTCGGAGCGCTCGACCGGCCGTCGTCGGGTACGGTGACGCTCGACGCGCGCGACCCCTTCGTGCTCGACGACAAGCAGCTGGCACGTTTTCGAAACGAGAGCGTCGGCTTCGTATTTCAGGACCACTGTCTCTTGCCGCAGTGCACCGTCCTCGAGAACGTCTTGACCCCGACGTTGGTGGCGCCCCCAGGCGATCACAGGTCACGAGCCGAGGCGCTCCTCGAGCAGGTGGGGCTGGGTGAGCGACTGACACATCGACCGGCGGAGCTTTCTGGAGGGGAGAAACAACGCGTTGCGATCGCACGCGCCCTCGTGCGCGATCCAACTCTCTTGCTGTGCGACGAGCCGACGGGCAACCTGGACGGGGAATCCGCCGAATCGGTGGCCTCCCTGCTCCTGGACCTGGACCGGCGCGGTGAGCGCATTCTTCTCGTCGTGACGCATAGTGCCGAGCTCGCGAATCGGTTCCCGATACGGATGGAGCTCTCGTCGGGCGG
Organism: Candidatus Marinacidobacterales bacterium; assembly: GCA_965247365.1. Classification (GTDB taxonomy): domain Bacteria; phylum Acidobacteriota; class Vicinamibacteria; order Marinacidobacterales; family SMYC01; genus CBDFHB01. The sequence continues at coordinate 2,807,898 of CBDFHB010000002.1, read as the reverse complement.
GCTGCACTCGAGACCGTGATGGGGCTGACGAGAAGTGGGCTTCGCTACTACTGGCGGACGCATCTCGCCGTGGTGGCGGGTACGGCTGTCGCCGTCGGAGTCCTGACAGGCGCGCTTCTCGTGGGCGCCTCGGTGCGCGGTAGCCTCGCGGAACTCTTCCTGGCACGCCTGGGCAATACCGACTCCGTGCTCTTGGGAAACGGATTCTTTCGCGAGGAGCTAGCTCACGAGATCGAGCTCGAGGCCGCGCCCGTCATTACCTTCGAGGGTATGGTGACTCACGAGCCGTCCGGACGGCGACGCGCCGCGGTCCAGGTCTACGGCGTCGACGAGCGGTTCTGGAAGTTTCACGGGGCGAGCCCGCCGGAGCTCTCAGGACGGCAAACGCTGGTGACCGCGGCGCTTGCTGAAGAGCTCGCGAGCGTACCCGGAGAGACGCTCTTGCTTCGCGTCGAGCAGCCAGCAACCGTCGCCAGAGGCTCGCTCCACGGCACGAAAGACGATTCGGGCCGAACGCTTCGTCTGACGGTCGTCGACGGTTTAACCAAAACGGGCCTCGCCGAGTTCACGATCTACCCGCAGCAGGACGAGGTTCGCGCGGTATTCCTCCCCCTGAGTCGGCTTCAACGCGAGCTCGGTCGAGAGGGACGGGTGAACACGCTACTCGTCTCCGCTTCCGAAGCCGGTGCCATCGATGCGGACGCGCTCGCTTCACACCTGACGCTCGAGGACCTCTCCATTCGACTGACGTCGCAGAAGGAGTTCCTCGCTGTAGAATCCGAGGCCCTCATGCTCTCTGAGCCCGTCGAAAGGGCGACGCGCGACGTGGCCTCGGAGTTCGGTGCGGGCACTACGGCGGTGCTTACCTACCTTGCCAATTCGATGCGGGTCGGCGAGAGACGAACCCCCTATTCGCTGGTAACGGCGATGGACGCCTCCAAGGTGAGTCTTTCCGAAAACGGCATCGCGCTGCTCGACTGGACCGCGGAGGATCTCGCGGCACGGGTCGGGGACCGATTGACAATGGAGTTCTACGTCTGGAAAGACGAGGGTCGCATCGAAACGCACTCGGCCGATTTCGTGGTGGAGGCGATCCTGCCCACCACGGAGGATTGGATCGACGAATCACTCACGCCCGCCTATCCGGGGATCTCGGAAACGGAGAATCTCTCGGATTGGGAGCCACCGTTTCCGATCGACTTGAGCCGAGTCCGGGGCAAGGACGAGGACTTCTGGGATCGATACGGCGCCACCCCGAAAGCAATCCTGCCTCTCGAGAGGGGACAGGAGATTTGGCCGGTTCGGCAGGGACGACTCACGTCCGTCAGGGTCGAGGTCCCTCCCTTCGAGGCCGCGGAATGGCGCGGTCGTTTCGCGTCGCGCCTTCGGGAGCGGCTCGACCCCTACGATCTCGGCTTTTCGGTGCTCTCCGCTCGGGAAGAGGGGCTGCGCGCGTCTCGTGGAGCGACCGACTTCGGCGAGTACTTTCTGTATTTCAGTTACTTCCTCGTTGTCTCCGCATTGCTCTTGACCGGCCTTTTCTTCAAGCTCGGTGTGGAGCAAAGGCTTCGCGAGATCGGGACGCTCCTCGCGACCGGTTTTACTGCGGCGAGGATCCAGTGGCTTTTCCTGGTCGAGGGGTTGGCACTCGCCGTGGCCGGGGGGCTGTTCGGTCTCCTTCTCGCATTGGCCTACGCGGGTGTCATTCTGTACGGACTGAGAACCTGGTGGGTGGATGCGGTGGGGACTCGGCTCCTCACGTTGCACGTCGAGATCGTTCCGCTTGCCGCCGGCGTTCTTGGGGGTGTCGTCGTGGCGCTCGCCGCCATCGGACTGACCCTTCGTCACTTGAGAAACATCTCGCCGCGAAGGCTTCTCACCGGGCAGGGAGAGCGTCACGTGGGAGAAAGGAGGGCGTCTACGACCAGACGCGTTCTCGGAATCGCGGTGGCGAGCTTCCTCGCCGCGCTCGGACTTCTGGTCGCAGCGGCCGTCGGCACTGTGGGCGACGTCGCGGGTTTCTTCGGCGCGGGAACGCTCTTGCTGATCGCGATGCTGTCCGCGACGTGGGTTTGGCTCGGACGCGATCGGGAAGTAGTCCTCGAAGGGAGCGGTCCGCCGGCATTGATCCGGCTTGGCATCCGTAACGCGTCCCATCGCCCCGGACGCAGTCTCGTGGCGATCGCGCTGATCGCCTTCGCCACCTTCGTCATCGTCGCTGTGGACGGGTTTCGAAAAGACGAGGAAGCGGCAGATCTCGACACTGGCGGGGGAAGCGGCGGCTACGCGCTCATCGGGGAGTCCCTGCTACCGCTTCACATCGACCCCAATACCGAAGCGGGGCGGGAAGCCGCCAACCTCCCGTATCCTGGTGACGCCGATAACGTCGAAATGAAGATTCAGACGTTCCGACTTCGACCCGGCGACGACGCGAGCTGCCTGAACTTGTATCGCCCCCAGAGCCCTCGGGTTCTCGGGATGTCCCCGGAGTTCCGCGAGGAGGGTCGATTCCGCTTCGCCGCGAGTCTCGGGGAGAGTGCTTCGGAGTTGGCGAATCCCTGGAGTCTCCTGGACAGGGAGTTCGCCGATGGAGCGGTTCCCGTGATCGGCGACGCGAATTCGATGGCCTATGTCCTGCACGTCGGCTTGGGAGACGACTTTCTCTTGCCGCGTAGCGGAGACGTTCCCTTGAGACTGCGTCTCGTGGCAACGCTCTCCGATAGCGTCTTCCAAGGAGAGCTCCTGATGGCCGAAGAGCGGTTTTGGGAGCACTTTCCCCATGTCGACGGGTTTCGATACTTCCTCGTGGAGACCGCCGCGGAGGAGGCCAGGCCTGCTTCAGAGTTGTTGGAGCGAAGGCTGTTCGACATCGGTCTCGATCTCGAGACGACTGCCGCCCGGTTGGCAGGATTCCACCGCGTGGAGAATACCTATCTTTCGACTTTCCAGACGCTCGGCGGGTTGGGTCTCCTGCTAGGCACCTTTGGGCTTGCCGCCGTGCTTCTACGGAACGTGCTCGAGACTCGGCGGGAGCTGGCCTTGCTTCGCGCGGTGGGTTACGAGACCCGGGCGTTCTGGTGGATGATCTTGTCGGAGAACGCTCTCTTGCTGCTGCTCGGGCTCGCCATTGGGACTCTATCCGCCCTGCTCGCGATCGCCCCGGCGCTCAGCGGACGCGACGTCGGCTTCGGCGCGGGATCTCTGACGCTCCTGCTGATCGCCGTGGTCGTTAGTGGCCTGGTCTCTTCCGCGCTTGCCGTCAGGGCTGCCGTGAGCGCGCCTCTGATCGCGACCCTGCGATCCGAATAGCGTCGGTTTGACGCCCTTTACGGGTGGGGTGACAATGAAGAGATCCAATTCAACGAGGGACTATCTTGGAACAGCCGTTATCGCCGGAGCTGAAGGGCGAGCTCGCCGAGTCGCTTCTCGACGCCATTCAAGACTTTTTCGACGAACGCCTTCGTCCCGAAACATTGGAGGGGTCGACGAATCGCTCGCGCGTAACCGATCGACAGGTTCAACTCGCGACCGCGGTACTGCTCCTCGAAGTGGCGCGCTCGGATTTCGATCTAAGGGCCGACGAGTTCAAAGCCATCACGACGGGCGTTCAGACTATCTTGGGGCTCACCGAAGACGAATCGGCTGCCGTCGTCCGCTTCGCCGAGGAGGAAGTCCGTCAATCGAGGCGCCTCTACGAATTCACGCGCCTCGTGAACCGGCACTATACGCCGGAGCAGAAGAAGCTGGTCGTCCAGCACCTCTGGCAGGTCGCCTACGCGGACGCGCAGCTGCTCGCGAGCGAGGAGTACATCGTCCGGAAGATCGCGGAGCTTCTCGACGTTCCGCTGGCGGACTTCCTGGACGCCAAGATCAAAGCCCGCGACGCCTTCCGCTAGGAGTCAGTCGGGACTTGCGGGGGGGGGTCTTGCGATGGCAGACTGGCCGTCGGAGGTCACAGATGCTCTTTCCCGGCAAGAAGATCGAGATGCCGACGTCGGCCGAGGCTCTGCCCGGTCGCGATGATGCAATGGCGATACCTGAGCGACACTTCGTCCACGGGCACCCTCTGGGAGAACCCTTCCCTGAGAACATGGAGCGGGCGCTCTTCGGTCTCGGCTGCTTCTGGGGCGCGGAGAAAGCGTTCTGGCCGCTCGACGGGGTATTTACGACCGCGGTGGGCTACGCCGGTGGGGTGACGCCGAACCCCATCTACCGGGAAGTTTGCACTGGTAAGACAGGACACAACGAGGTCGTGCTCGTCGTGTTCGACCCCAAGATTCTGACCTACGAGACACTTCTCAGGACGTTTTGGGAGTCGCACGACCCGACCCAGGGAATGCAGCAAGGAAACGACATCGGAACACAGTATCGGTCGGGGATCTATACGTTCAGCGAGGAGCAGCGGAGGGCCGCCGAAGCGTCACGCAAGGCTTATCAAGGGGAGCTCACCGGTGCCGGACTCGGAGGCATCACGACCGAGATCGTGGCTGCTCCCGCCTTCTACTACGCGGAGGAGTACCACCAGCAGTATTTGGCGAAAAACCCAAGCGGCTACTGCGGCCTCGGCGGAACGGGCGTCGAGTGCCCCACTGGGCTAAAGCTACCTGGCTAACGCCTCGACGATCGCCCGAGCTTCGGCAACCTGCGCGACGAGGCCCTCGAGCGCCTGAGACACCACGTTGATATAGAATTTCGCCTCGTCCCACGACTCCTCTTCGATTGCCTCCCGAACGCCCGGGATGGTCTTCACGCCGTAGCCAGTGTAGAAGCCAGGCGCGTAGACTTGGTGCCGAAACCATTCCCGGTTCGGCAAGCCCTCGTCGTGAGCGAGGCGGCGCTCCGATGTATAGAGGAGTTGATTCAACCGTCGAAGCTCGGGCTGCGCCTGCAGCCTTTCCGAGCTGACGTTCGACAGTTGCGCGAGAGCCGTTTCGTAGGCTTCACTCGCCTCGTGCAGCCTCTCGAGAGCGGCGTCAATCGAATCGAAGTCCAGCTCGGGCGCCGCATCATTCTTCGCATGCTCTTGCTGGATCTTCGACGTAGCGCGCCATCGTATCCGCCAGGTCCACGAAGTTGAACGGAAGAATCGTGGCGCCGGCCAGACGGAGAATCGTCGTTCCGATGGTTTGCGACAGAGCACGTCCGAAAACGAAATCGCCATCCCCAAAGCGGGTGTACCAATCGAAGGAGTCGTAGTTGGAGTGGTAGATTCCGCCCGGGCTATCGCCGCGAAAGCCCAAGTTGAGGGATGCCATCGTGAGATGGTCGAGGAAGACCGTATAGTCCGATCCGGAACCGAGTGCAGCGATCCTCAAGTCGTCACTCTGCTCGATTTCTTGACGGTCTTCGTCGCTCGCCGCCTCCTCGAGTCTTCGAGTCCGAGCCGCTTCCCATAAGCTGACCCCCCGCTCGGGATCGGTGATGTCTCGCGCCACGTCGTTGATGAGCTCCTGCAGCGTGTGACTGCCACTCATGGCGAGCCAGCCCTTGCCCGTACTATCGCTGTTGATGTAAACGACTCCCTTCTCCATGAGCTCTTCCTTGTGGGTCTCGGCCCACTCGGTGGAGCCTAGTAGACCCCACTCCTCACCGTCCCACGACGCGAAGATAATCGTGCGCTTGGGGCGAAAGCCTTGCTTGACGAGCTCCGATATGGCGCGGGCAGTCTCCATGAGGGCGACGTTGCCACTCGTGGGATCTTGAGCGCCGTTGTTCCAGGCATCGTGGTGATTGCCGTGGACGATCCACTCGTCCGGAAACAGGGCGCCGTCAATCTTTGCGAGAACGTTGTAGAGGGGGCGCGTCTTCCAGTCGAGCTCGAGCGTGAGATTGACTTTGGCCGGCCCCGGACCGACGTGGTAGGTGATTGGCAGCGCGCCTCGCCAGTCCTCGGGTGCGACCGTGCCTCGAAGATTCTCGAGGAGTGGCATCGCGTCACCGTAGGAAAGGGGCAGGACGGGGATCTTGACGAGTGTTTTGGCCTCGGAGATGTCGAGCTTTGTCGTACCCGTCTTGGCCCCGAAACCGGGGCTCAGCGGATCTCCAGGGTGGATGGGCATGTCCATGACGCTTCCGCGCTGCACGCCGTACTTCGGACGGTAGGGACCGTCGGGATAGGTGAGACCTCGAAAGTAGCCGTCGTCTCTCGGATCCGAATAGATGAGACAGCCGACGGCCCCGTGGGTCTGGGCCAGCTTGGCCTTGATGCCGCGCCAACTCTTGCCGTACCTCGCGATGACGATCTTTCCCGCGACCTCGACACCCAATTGCTCTAGCTTTTCGTAGTCCTCGGGGATCCCGTAGTTGACGTAAACGAGCTGGGCGGTGACGTTTCCTGCCGCCGCGTAGGCGTTGTAGTTGGGGAGATGACCGTCGTCGGCGGAATCCTTGTCTTCCAGAATCGCGGGCTCTTCGAGCCTTGCGACGTAAGACTCCGGCTCCAGAAGCTCGAGGTGGCGCTTCGTCGGGAGCGGCATCAACGCTTCCGTCTCCTCGATCCAGGCGTCGAGTCCAAAGGACCGGAATTGCGCGAGGATGTAGTCCGCGACTTTCTTGCTTCCCGGAAGTCCTGCGATGTGGGGCTCCTCGGTAATCACGCGCATGTAGTCTCTCAGGTTCTCCGCGCGCGGAATGGCCCGGTAAGTCTGCTCCCACTTCTCCTGTGCCTTCGTTTCGTCGGCGAGGAAGCCTTTGAGGTCCTCGTCTTCCGAGAACGCGGTCAGAGGGAAGAGCAGGAGGGCTGTGAGGGCGATTCGGCGAATGAAACGGGTCATCCCGTGAGACTCCTTTCCGTTGGAACCTTGCGCAGACAATTGGCGACGTCGATCAATCCGCGCCGCTCCGCTTCGGAAACGAGACGATGGAGTTCCTCTTCCTCTTCGCGGACGCCAAGACTGCAGAGCAAGTCGATCAGGTCGGAGTAGGCGCCCGCTGCCGCGTGGAAAAGAACCGAGCGGCGACGCTCGTCTCGTGCAGACAAATCCACGCCCGCAGCAGCAAGCCGTTTCACGATACTTGTGTGACCTTCCTGAACCGCCTTGAAGAGTGTCTCGGATTCGGGCGCGGCGCCGGCGTCGAGCAAGAGCTCCACGATCCCCTCGTGTCCACCATGGGACGCGGCCGTTAGGGCCGTGCCACCAGGCTCGGCGCGAAGCCCGACCGCAGCGCCATGCGCGAGAAGCATCGCCACGACATCCTGGTGTCCACCTGCCGAAGCGAGCACGAGCGCGCTGCGCCCGAGAGCGTCCGTCTCGTCGACACCCGCGCCTCGATCGAGCATGGTTTGGACGAGATCGAGATGACCGTACATGGCGGCTTTCAACAAGGGGCTCAGGCCGTGGCGGTCCTTCTCGAGTGGTGTCGCGCCCGCATCGAGAAGAAGGTCGACCATGGCCCGATTGCCAACGGAAATGGCGGTGATGAGAGGCGTAACACCGTCCTCTCTCTCTCCGCTCACGTTCGCCTCCGCCTCGAGGAGGCGTTTGCCGAGCTCGACGTTTCCCGCTTCCGCGGCCAATAGCAGGGCGGTCGTACCATCTCGGTTGGGAAGATTCGGCGACACGCTTTCCCGGAGCAGGAGATCGATTACGTCGTCGTGTCCCGCGACGACGGCGAGTGCGAGGGCTGTCTCTCCGTCTTCGTTCATGGCGTCCGCTCGGGCACCATTTCCCAGCAGGAACCGCGCCGCTTCGATCCGAGCGTTCTGGCATGCGACCATCAGGGGGGTCGCTCCTTTGCGATCCTTGGACTCGATGTCGCCGCCCGCAGCTACGAGCCTCGGGAGCACGTCGACGCGGTCGCAGAACGCTGCCAAACCCACAGGTGTGACGCCAAGTGGGTTTCGCGCATTCGGGTCGGCGCCCGCCTCGAGCAGACGCGACACGACTTCCATATGCCCTTCTTGTGAGGCCAGCATGAGCGGCGTCGCGCTCTGGCGGCCCCGCTCGTTGGGATCCGCGCCCTCGGACAAGTGCTGCTCGACACGGTCGAGCTTTCCAGCGAAAGCTGCCTCCAGGAGGGTGGCCTCTCGGGCTCTACGGCGAAAAAGGTTGAGTATCAGCGGTCCCATGACGTCCGCCGGGATTGTACCGCGAACGGAGACTGCTGGAGAGCTTCAGCGGAAGAGGCGCAGCTCGATCCCTCCGTGGGCGAAGCGCGGCGTTCCGAGACGGTCGAGCGGATCCGTTCTCACGACGTAGTCCTCATCGAAAAGATTTTCGACCGCGACATAGACCGCGAACTTGGGTGAGAGCGGCACGCGCAAGGAGAGGTCGAAGAGCCCGTAGCGTGGCAGCACGCGCTGGTTCCGGTCGTCGTCGAAGGCGTCTCCCACGAGACGCAAGTCGGCCGTGAACTGGAATGAACCATCGTAGCCGATGCCGACATTGCCTTGATGCTTCGAGGCCTGGGGTAGCACGAGGCCGCTGTCATCGTTCTTCGAATCCGACAGCAGATAACCGCCGCGCAACGACCATTCGTCGGCGAAGACGTAGCGCGCCTCGACCTCGAAGCCGTTAATTGTCGCGCTTCCCAGGTTCCGTCGCTGCCTGCGGATCGTACCGGGTGCCAGGTCGCTGCACTCGGGTGCATCGGCGGGTGACGTGCATAGCGTCACGTTCGACACGGGGTCCTCGAGGGAGTTGTGGAACGCGTTCAATCGGAGGAGTAAAGAACGCGTGGGGTGGATGTCGACACCGCCTTCGACGCCGATGATGTACTCCTCACTGAGGTTGGCGTTCGCCACGGTGATGATACTCCCGACTCGAAACGGCCGGTAGAGCTCGTTGAGCGACGGAGCTCTGAATCCTCTATAGGCCGAGCCGCGAAGCGTGACGGTGTCGGAGCCCCGAAACGTGAGACCCACACGGGGGTTGAAGCTGCCCTGGGTGGACTCGTTCTCCCATAGATCGAATCGGCCTCCGAGGAGGAGATCCCAGCGCTCGTCGAAGGTGAAGAGATACTGCAGGAAGGCTCCCAGGAAGTTCTGTCGGTTCTCTTCCCAGCTCGAGCGGCGCCAATCGACGCCCCACTGGATGTCGAGATCGGTGCGCATCGTGAACGAGCTACCGAACCCGGTAGAGGGGAAGGGGTCCCCCGCTATCGGAAACTCTCCGTTGCGGCCTGGAAAGATTCGCGAGAACTGGCTTTCCAATTCCTGTCCCTGCCCGTAAAAGTTCAGGGACCATGTATCGGCGTCGTAACCAGTCTCGACGAGATACAAGTGCGACTTGTTCTGCTGGGCCGGTGTTCCGTTGCTCTTCTCCTCGTTGTACAGGTTGACGCCCACGTGGAAGTCGCGATACTCCAGCCGACCCAGGAACGTCTGGAACTTCGTATTGGCGGGAATATCGATCGCGCCCTGCTCCTCGTCGCGTATCGGGATGTAACCCTTCGTGTCGAGAATTCGTCCCGAGACGATGAAGCCCCAGTCGGAAATGCGGTCCGACGCGAAGACGTCGACATCATAGGTTTCGAGGTTCCCGACCTGGAGTCGCGCGTCGAGTGTTCTCTCGGTCGGTGGGCGCGGGATGAGTTGTATCGTCCCGGCCAACGCGGAGCTACCGTATAGCGGGCTTGCAGCCCCGCGGACGACCTCAACCCGTTCGTTCGACAAGGCAGGAAGACGGTTCCAATAGATCCAATTGCCGAAGGGGTCATTGAGCGGGATGCCGTTCCAGAGAACGAGGCTCCGGCTTGCACCGCTCGGGCCGATGCCTCGAAGCGACGTTCCCTGCGTGGTGGGATGGGAATAGAGGCTCGACGAGCGCCGGAACAAGCTGAAGCCGGGGACCCGGCGAAGTTGGTCGTCGATGACCACGGCCGGGGAGCGTTCCAGCTGAAGCGGTGTGAAAGCGGTGACGAGCGACCCGGCATCGATGAGACGCTGTTCGGTCTTCGCCGCCGTCACGACGACGACCTCTTGATAGGTGAGCTCGGGCTCCTGTTCTTCTTCCTGAGGGTCGTTCTTTCCCTCGGCGTCCGTTTGGGAAGAGGCCGCAGCTAGACTTGCAGAAAGAATGACTGCATAGAGCAATGATTCCTACTCGGTTGTTGAGGGATCTCGATTTTGGACCGACTGCCAGCCGAAGCGACCTTTGATGCAGAGGTGACCGCGGGTCACGTCGTGGTCCAGAGGGGACGTCACTTTCACGATCTCGTTGTCCTGGACGTGCAGCTCGAGGTTGCACCCGACTCCGCAATAGGTACAGACGGTTCGGGTCGTCGCTTGTCGCGAAGCATCCCATGTCCCCTTCACACGATGGTCGTGCTCGCTCTTGAACATGAGAGCGCCCGTCGGGCACACGCCGATACAATTGCCGCAATAGACGCAGGCGGAGTCGTCGAGCAGGCGGTCGAACTCCGTCGAGATGCGGGCGTCGAACCCACGGCCGGCAACGGCAATGGCGAAGGTATTCTGCGCGTCGACACCACAAGCCTCGACGCACTTGTAGCAGAGAATACAACGTCCGTAATCGCGGACATACATGTCGTCGTGAATCTTGATGGGCTGTGCGACCGTTGCCGCGGTGTCTCCATCCGTGACCTCATGGTGCCCCACGCGGCGCGCGTCTCTCTCTCCTGCCTCGGCGGGTGGTGAGGGTGCTCCGAATTTATCCGGCTGCGCGCCGTAACGCTTCATAAAGTTCTTGATCTCGTCACTCGCGAGGGACATGTCGACAGAGGAGGCGAGCAGCTCGAACACGAGCTTCCGGCTGTGGCGAACCCGTTCACTGTCGGTCGAGACTTTCATGCCGGGCTCGGCCTTTCGCGAACAGGCAGGTACCAGAGTGCGCGCGCCCTCGAGCTCCACCACGCAAACCCGGCAGGCATTGACCGGGGTAAGCGTCTGCAGATAACAGAGCGTCGGGGTGTCGATGCCCGTTTGACCACAGGCGTCGAGAAGTGTCGTGCCCTCGGCGACGGAGACTTCTTCGCCGTCGATGGTGACAGAAACCGCACGTTCGCTCATGATGTCTTGTCTCCGTTCCGAAGAAGATCGCGCTCGAGTGCCGATTGGACAGCGGTGACAGCCGTCTGCCCGAGGCCGCAGATCGACGCGTCGCGCATGACGCGGGCGAGCTCGTCGATGAGCTCTGCCTCGCGCTCACCATTCCCGTTTCGCGCGAGCCTCTGTAGGGACTCCTCGACCCGCACGGTCCCGACACGGCAGGGGACGCATTGTCCGCAAGACTCGTCTCGAAAGAATTGAGCGACGCGGTGCAGGATGGGGCGCATGTCGACTCCGTCATCGAAAACCATCACGACCCCGGAGCCGAGACTCGCACCGATCGCGCGGGTGCCCTCGAAGGTCAAGGGCACTTCGAGCTCGTCGGGGCCGACGAAGCTCCCGGCCGCGCCACCCAAAAGTATGGTCTGGAGCTCGGGCCCGCCCGCGACACCGCCAGCCTTCTCGAGAAGCTCGGCGAGCGTAGTCCCAAAGGGCACTTCATAGAGCCCTGGCCTTGCCACGTGGCCCGAGAGGCAAAAGAGCTTCGAGCCGGTAGAGTCTTTCGTTCCCGCCGCGGCAAAGGTGGGACCGCCGTCGCGGACGATGGAAAGCACGTTGACGAGCGTCTCGACGTTGTTGACTACCGTCGGTTTCGCGAACAATCCCTCTTGAGTCGGGAAAGGGGGTTTGTTGCGCGGCTCGCCGCGAAAACCCTCGATGGAGTTGAAGAGCGCCGTTTCTTCACCGCAAATATACGCACCCGCGCCCTTGCGGATCTCAATCTCGAATCCGAATCCTTCTCCCATGACGTCGACGCCGAGAAAGCCCCTTTTGGTCGCGATGTCGATCGCTTTCTGGAGTCTCATCACCGCCAGGGGATATTCGCCTCGAACGTAGATGAAGCCTTTTTCCGATCCGGTGGCGAAGCCCGCGATGGTCATCGCCTCCACGACGGCGAAGGGATCGTCTTCCATGAGAATGCGATCTTTGAACGTACCGGGCTCGGACTCGTCGGCGTTACAGACCACGTAGTGAGGTCGGACGGGAGCTTTCGCTACGGCCTCCCACTTGATGCCCATCGGGAACGCGGCGCCTCCTCGGCCCTTCAGTCCGGACTCCTTCACTTCTCTCAGGATACCTTCGGGACCGAGCTCGAGCGCAACACGAAGCGATTGGTAGCCTCCGTGCTCGCGATACTCGTCGAGGTTCTCTGGGTCGGCCACGCCCACACGAGCGAGCAGCGGTCCGCGTGTTTCGCAGCGAGTCGGTGGCGGGGCGCTCTTGCTACTTCGCCCTTTCAGGACGGCCGCTATGTCGTTCGCGGTCGTCTCCGTCATCACCCAGTCGTCTTCGCCCGCCAGTTGGAATAGCACGGCGGGGCCGCGCTCGCACTGGCCAAGGCATGGGCTTCGATGCCAGGCGTCGGTATCGAGAGAGCTCTCGAGCTCCGAGCAGAGCGCGTCGGTCCCTTGAAGCTTGCAGGCGATGTCGTCGCAGACGTGGGCGACGCGTTTGGGACGAGGCTCGGTCGAGAGCAGCGCGTAAAAGGACGCGACACCGTAGGCTTCTGCCGGCGGCACGAGCAGGCGTCGACAAACGTAGTTCAGTGCGCCCTTGCTGATCCAACCGATGCGCTCCTGCACGCCGTGGAGCGCGGGAAGCAGCAGGTGGCGTTGCTCCTCCGCCAACTCGCGACCCCCGTGCGCGACGTGTTCCTCCAAGGAAGCCCCGGGAACGTCGGTACGTTCCTGCGAACCCAAGACTGCGTCGACGGCACTCCGTTCTTCGTCCGTCGCCGTCGCGTCGATCCAGTGCAGGTCCATATTAGTGCTCGCTCGCCGTCAATATCAGTGCCGCGGGGCCCCACCCCCACGGCTCCGCCCTTCGCCTTCCGGCTCCGGGCGCGCTGAAGGCTCCGCCTCGCTCGCTCCCCTCGCTCCTCGCTCGGGGAGGACGGTCGGAATCCCTGGGCTGCCGGCTTCGCGGCGCCCATTCCTCCCGGCCGGCTCGCTCTGCTCGCCTAGTGCTCACCTACCACCGTTGTCTCGAGCTTGTCGATGCGGATGGCGGTTGCTTTGAACTCCGCCGTGCCCGACTTCGGGTCCCACGCCTCGATCGTGAGTTGGTTCGTATCGACGTCGTCGGGGAAGTGTACGGTGAGAAACGCGAGACCCGGTCTGAGATTCTCGTCGAAGCGCACCGGGGCCTCGACCGAACCTCGGCGCGAGGCAACCCGCACCCGCTCTCCCTCGCTGACCCCGTAGAGCGCGCCGTCACTCGGAGAGAGGTCGAGCGTCTCACCCTTGCGAATTGGCGAAGCGAAGCCCCCGGTCTGAACGCCGGTGTTGAAGGAGTCGAGCCTCCTTCCCGTGGTGAGGCGGAGAGGGAAGTCTTCGTTGAGCTCGTCGACGGGCGGGTGGAACTCGACGGGGGTAAAGGGCGCGGGGCGACCGCCTACGGGTCGCTCCCAGAGCCTTCCGTGAAGAAAGGGACTTCCGGGATGGTTCTCGTCGAGGCAGGGCCACGCTATCCCGCCGAGCTCGGCCAAACGCGCGTAGCTCATGCCGGCATGGAGCGGGGAAAGGCTTCGGAGCTCATCCCACACTTCCTCCGCCGTGGGAGTCTTCCATGGCTTTCCCAGAGCCGTCGCCAAGAGGCACAGGATCTCGACGTCGTCTTTGGCTTCTCCGGGCGGGTCTAGGGCTTTGCGAACCCGCTGCACTCGCCGCTCGCTGCTCGTCACCGTGCCGTTGCATTCCGCCCAGGCCGCGGCGGCTGGAAAGACGACGTCAGCCATCTCCGCGGTTTTCGTCAAAAAGATGTCCTGCACGACGAGGTGGTCGAGACCCTCGAGGAGCTTGATGGCCCGTTTTACGTCCGCTTCGGACTGGGCCGGGTTCTCTCCAATGATGTGGAGCGAGCGGAGCTCACCGCGCTCCATGGCCTCGAACATGAGCGTCAAATGCCAGCCAGTCTTGTCCGGGATCGAGGCCCCCCAGACTTTCTCGAACTTCGCGCGGTGCGCGTCGTTCTCGACGTCCTGGAAACCGGAGAGCTTGTTGGGCAACGCTCCCATGTCTCCGCCGCCCTGCACGTTGTTTTGTCCGCGGAGGGGAACGAGTCCCGAGCCCCAGCGGCCGACGTGACCCGTGAGAAGGGAGAGATTGATCAGGGCGAGCACGTTGTCGGTGGCGTTGTGGTGCTCGGTGATGCCGAGCGTCCAGCAGAGCTGAGCACGGTCGGCTTTCGCGTAGGTATGGGCGAGCTCGCGAATGGCCTTGCGCGGCAGAGACGTGACTCCCTCCGCGTAGTCGAGGGTGTAGGGCTCGACGGACTCTGCGTAGTCTTCGAAACCGGTCGTGGCGTTTTCGATGAAGGCACGGTTCTCGAGGCCGGCGTGGAGAATCTCCCGTCCTACGGCGTTGGCCAGCGCGATGTCCGAGCCGACGTCGAGGCCCAGCCACAAGTCTGCCCACTGTGCCGATGTCGTGCGCCGCGGGTCGACGGTCACAAGCTTCGCGCCACGGTGAACGCCCTTGAGCACGTGATGGAAGAAGATCGGATGTGCGTCCCGCGCGTTCGAGCCCCACAGGATGATGACATCCGTCTCCTCGACCTCGCGGTAGGAGCTCGTGCCCCCTCCCGCGCCGAAGACCGCCGCCAGACCGGCGACGCTAGGCGCGTGTCACGTACGGTTGCAGCTATCGATGTTATTGCTGCCCATGACCACGCGAGCGAACTTTTGTGCCATGAAGTTCATCTCGTTGGTCCCCTTGGAGCAGCTGAACAGACCGAAGGACGAGCCGCCGTGCGCGTCTCTCGTGGCGGCAAAGCCCTCCGCGGCCCGTTCTAGCGCCTCGTCCCAGGTTGCCCTCCTGAGGGCCCCGTCCTCGCGGACCAGGGGATATGAAAGCCTCGTGTGTATTTTTCCCATCCGTTGCTCCACTCTCGTAAACGTCAGAGTCCCAAAGTGTACCACTGATTATAGTTCCGCCGCCTGAGAACGCCACATCGCATCGATGACGAGCGGTAAGTCGAATCGAGGCGTCGCAGGCAATTCGTCTCTAGGTCTCCGCGGAAACGTCGATGCCGCCCTCTAGAGCGGATTGACCTGGCTGTTTTGGATCTTCGAGCACTTGCTGGTCGACATGGAAGACGACCTGATAGCGGTCCGCGCTCGTGCCCGGGTCGAGCTCGGCCTTCAAGGCGGCCTCGGAAACGAGCTTGAGGGCTTCCACGCGCCGCTGCGCCGACGAGCGTTCCCGGTCCTCTTTGTAGAGAACATCCGACGCGGCTTCGAGCGCTTTGACGACGACCGCTCCAGCCTCTGCCGGCAGTCGGCCCTTGATCACAACCATCTCTTCGTCGTCGACGTAGGTCCTGAGGCTCGCGTTTGAGCGACTCGCTAGTACGGAGAAGATTCGCCAAGGCGCGGGCCATACGGATTTTTTCGGCGAGCGGCGCCCGCATCGAGGCCGATACGCCGCGACAACCAGTGAGCGCAGGTCTTGCAGCCCTGCTGGGCCCAGCCAGTTTTCTCATCGAACTCGCGAATCAGCACCAACAACCGGTAATCGGCGGACTGGAGCTGCGCGGAAAGCGCCGCAATCTCTTTTGCGAGCTCGTCGTTACGGATTTGCTTCTCGCTGTAGGTGGGTTGTCGTATCGGCTCTGGGCTCGTGGGGAATGGACTCGGTGTCGTATAGCTTTCCATCTCGATCATAAGGTAGAGCTTTAAAATAGGCCTAAAGTCAAATCCGGCAGTGACTTATCTTCTTTAGTTCCTTTCGTTTACAGGTTCCTTTTTGTTTCTTTTTTACCCACTTCAGACGCTTCTCGCGCATCTCGATACATACCACGGGGCACCCGTGAAACGAGGATCACTCCCTGATCAGGGTCCCAGTCCTATTTTGTCGCTATCTGATCGCGAACATGAAAGTAAAGCTCGACTAGTCTACTTTTGTCGGCGAACTCTTTAAGGGAACGTGCCTCGTAGTAGTCCTCTTCCGTGAAAGGCGCACACATTCGATCTCTCACGGCATCGTGAGCATCTGATTCCTCCTGCCGACCGTTGTTGTCCACGATGACGTAGGACTGTTGCTCGGGAGCGTACCGACAGCGGCGCAGGCCTGCGTGCACCAGCATCGCCAGTCGTGACTGTTCGAGCAAGTGTTTGGAAACGACTTCATCGCCATTCAGAAAGTGTGCAAGAGCCAGGCGCGGATAAAGCATATAGTTGACGTCTTCGTGGAAGTTAATCGCGGACGCTGCCTCTAGAGTATCGACAGCTCGCCCATAGTCGCCCAATGAGATCTCTTCCACGCCCTTGCACACAAGGTGGTTGTATTCTTGATACGAACGCCTCACCTCTGTGCTGAATACAATCTCGGGCAAATCGCACGGAAGAGAGAGGGGCTGCGCCAATCCTGAAGTGGCAATCGTCAAAACAATCGCCACCCCCGCAAAGGCTGTGCTCAGTTTGTCGGTGCTACATCGCATGGCGTATCTACCCCGAAACTATGGAATTTACTCTTGCCGGGTCCATCCTGTACCCGTTCCCTACTACAGTATATCGACGTGAATATGCTGCGTAATTCCCAAGCCGTATGCTCAAACAAGGGGGTGGCACCTCTTGTACCGTCGGGAGGGACCTGCCGCGGCGGTTCTCCCTCAGTGGAACGCCAAAGAGCGCGCTTAGGAGAGCCTGTGCCGTCTACTCAATCGATTCGGGATCGCCTCGCTGAAGCTCACGCTGTCTTATCACGAGCAGCGACGCCCCCTCGATCTCGTGCGGACCGTTTCAAACAGCTCGCGATCGAGCACGAAGTCTTCGAGCTTCCCTGCGGCCACTATACGACCGCCAAGTTTCCGTTCAACTCGATGGATGGGCTCCGAATACCTAGTTCTAGTTCCCACCTTCATCCAAATTCCTTCGCCAAGAAAGCGCAGGCGACGCGGCGAAGAACAGGCTTGATCAAAATCTTGCCCGGGCAAGATTTCTGTCTCAAACCCTGCCGCCCCCTCCAGAACCGGACTCGAGATCGAGCACACACGGCACTTCGCTTCCGACAAGATGCTGGCACCTCTGCTGCTAACCGATTCTCAACACCCCCGCCAGCAGGGCGAACCGTTAGAACGGCTGTCGTCGTCCGATGAATAAAGAACGTGCCTTCGGCGCAGTAGCGATTCTAGCGCCTAGTTAATGATAGTCTGGAGCGCGTCGGGCACGAAGACATGATACAGAACGGTTGGTTTGGTTCGCGGCGTGGGGTGGTTGCCGCAGCGTGGAATCCGTAACTCTCGCTTCGACTTCGCTGGAGAGACACGAGATCCCGACCGTGCCTGGCTTCAAGCAAATTCTCATCGCAAGCTGGGGCGTGGCGGGGGTCGCCGCCATCCTGGGACGGGCCGTTGCCGCCCTGACTCCGACGGCGCTCGAGCCGATTCTCGCGGGCACACTCTCTAGAGGGCATTGGGTCGTGCTCGCGGGTTGGGTCGCGTTGATGGCCTATTCGGAAGGCTATCGTGGCTTCCACCTGGGCTTCTCGCCGCGAGTCGTCCATCGAGCGCACGAGCTCGGACGGCGGCCGAGCTTGCTACGGCTAGTTCTCGCCGCCCCTTTTTGCATCGGTTTCTTCAGCGCGAGTCGTCGAATTCTCCTCACGAGCTGGGGCGTCACCCTCGGGGTGATAGCGCTCGTCCTGCTCGTGCGCCAGCTCGACCAGCCGTGGAGGGGGATCGTGGACGCCGGGGTCGTCGTGGGGCTCGCTCTAGGGTTGCTGAGCCTGTTCGTCCACTTCGCCCACTCCCTTCGCGGGACCGACAATAGGTACAGCTATCGGCCGAAGGCGTAGAGCACGCCGTCCTGGCTTCCGATCACGACGCGACCTGACGCGAGGGCGGGGGAGGCGACGATGGAGGCTCCGGCATTGAACTCCCAGACTTTCTCTCCCGTGTCGAGGTCGAGAACGTAGAACCGACCGTCTGATGAGCCTATATAGACGCGTCGGCCAGCGATGACGGGCGACGACTCGACACGAGCACCGGTTCTAAAGGTCCAGAGAGCCTCGCCGGTTTGTTGGTCGAGCGCGTGTACCAGTTTGTCGCGCCCGCCGACGACGACTCTGCCTTCGGCGACTGCGGCCGAAGCGTAGAAGGGGAAACTCCGCGTGGGGTGCTCGTACCGCCAGAGCTGCCGCGCGTTCTCCAAGTCGATGGCGAGGACATCGTTGGCAAAGGTACCGTAAAAGGCACGTCCGTTTTCGAGCGCGGGCGAGGCCGCCGTATAGGCTCCCGATTCCAGCTGAAACTGCTCGGTACCGTCCTCGATGCGGATACCGCGCAGGACCGCGTCGCATCCGGTCACGTAGGCTAGGCCTCCGTCGATGCCCGGTGTGCTGTGGAGAGGTCCGAGACTCTGGAATTTCCACTTCTGCGCGCTCGTCTCTCGATCGAGCGCGTAAAGATGCTCGTCGTAGGACGAGACGAGCACGAGGTCTCCGACGACGGCGGGAGACGATTTGATCTCGGCCTGGGTGTCGAAGGTCCAAAGCGTCGATCCGTCGCTGGCGTCGAAGGCGTGCATCGTCCCGAGGAGATCCCCGACGTAGACGACGTGGTCGATCACGGTGGGAGACGATTCCCCGAAACGATCCTCCTCCTCGCCGAAGTCGCGTCGCCACAGCACACTTCCGTCGTCGAGGTCGAGCGCCGCAACGAGCCCGGGGAGCGCCGTCATGTAGACGACCCCGTCGGCGATCGCGGCCGAGGAATCGATTGAGAACCCGGCTTCGAAGCTCCACAGCAACTCGAGATCGTCTGGAATCTCGGCGGCGGAGTGCCCCGTTCGCAGAAGCGAGCCTCGAAACTGGCGCCATTCGTCCGCGGGCGAGACCCCCTGCGCGTGCAGTGTGGCTCCCCCATGAGCTACGAGGAGAGAGGCGATCAATAGGCGCATCGATAGATCTCGAGCGCGGCAGCCTCGTCGAAGGGCCTGGGGTTGTAGGTCCCGGTCCACTGCTCAGCGGCCTCTCGTGCGAGCACCGGAAAGTCGGACTCGTTCACGCCCGCCTCTTTCAGTCGCGTCGCAAGTCCGCCGGCCGCCGCCAGCTCTTCGAGCCTCGTGGCGAGCCCCGCGTGCAGTTCGCGGTAGCGGTGACCGACGACCACCTCGTTGTATCGTACGACGGTGGCGAGACACATCGCGATAGCCTTCCCGTGAGTCGTGCCGTAGTGCTTCGAGAGGGGATTCGCGCAGGCATGGGTGGCGCCTAGCATCGAGCTCTCGATAGCGACGCCGGCATAGTACGCGCCTAGCTGCATGGCGCTCCTGACGTCGAGTTCGTCGGGCTCGAGAAGAACGCGCTCGTAGTGTCCCGATAGAAGCCGAAAGGCTTCCCGCGCGAAATGGTCCGACAGTGGATTGCGTTTCGTAGTCACGTAAGTCTCGACGGCATGTGCGATCGCGTCGTAGCCCGCGACGGCCGTTACCGACGCGGGCTGGGTCAGAGTCAACTCGGGGTCCAGAATGGCTACGCGAAAACGGGCGCTCGCATCTCCGCAAGCCATCTTGACGTGGGTCTCAGGATCGGCAATGAGTGCATAGGACTGAACCTCGCTTCCGGTGCCGGAGGTGGTGGGCACGCCGATCATTGGGGGCAGGGGAGACGTCGTTTTGCCGAAACCCCAATAGTCCTGCATCCGGCCGCCGTTGGTGAGAAGGAATCCGACCGCCTTCGCGCAGTCCATCGAGCTTCCTCCTCCGAGCCCCACGATCGAATCCACGGCGCACTCCGAAGCGAAGGCGCGTCCGCGCTCCACCATGTCGCAATCGGGATTCTCGTCGAAGTCGCTGAAGACGAAGGTCGTGATGCCCATCCCGCGAAGCGAGCCTAGAGCCCGCTCGAGGTGAGGCGTCTTCACGAGTCCCGGGTCCGCGGTGACGAGCGTGCGGCGAAAGCCTTCGGCCTTGGCGAGCTCACCGAGGCGGTCGAGGGAACCTCGTCCGAAGACGACGCGCGGATACGCGCTGTAATCGAAGGCGTTCCACACTCTACTGAACCTGAAGCGCGAAGAGCTGATTGCGGCTCGCGATGTAGAGGATTCCGTTGGCCGGGACCGCCGAGCTGTAGACGGAGCTTCCCAGGTTCATCTCCGCGAGCACGACTTCCTCTTGTCCCGGCTTCAGGACGACCACGTCGCCGTCCTCGTCACCGAGATAGATCTTTCCATCGGCAACGAGAGCTGACGACCAGACGGCGGCGAAAGTGTCATGCACCCAGTAAGGCTCGCCGGTCTCCAGATCCAGCGCATGGAAGAAACCGCTGAAGTCCGGCATGTAGAGGATGCCTTCGTGTATCGTCGCGGTCGAGATCGAGCGCCGGATCTTGTCGTAGTGCCAGACGCGGCCGCTTTGGGTAATATCGCCGCGTTTCGTCGGGTCGATGGAGTAGAGATGCCCTAGGCCCTCTCCGTGCTCGGGATCCTGGCCGTTCGCGATATAGACCCTATCGTTATAGAGCACCGGCGTCGAGATCACGTTATTCCGGGTCCTCGGCCACTTAGACTCGGGCGGGTTCGTGTCGAACTCCCAGAGCTTCTCTCCGGTCTCTGGCACGTAGCCTCGAACCCAGCCGTCTCCCTGTCCCATGACGACCTGGGCGACGCCGCCGAGCTCACCGACCGCCGCCGAGGACCACTGGCCGTGAAGGACTCTATCTGCGACGGAGTTGTCCTCCCAGACGAGCTCACCGGTGTTCTTGTCGAGCGCGATAATCCCCGGGCACATCGGCGAGGGGAGGTTCACGTGACTTTCGTCGTGGCCGTTCGAGGTGCCCACGAAGATCAGGTCGCCGTGCATGACGGGAGACGAGTTGGCCATGTTGTGCGGGAACGAGCCGAGCTCTTCCGTCATGTCGTACTTCCAGATGATGTCGCCATCGTGATCGCTCTTGAACTGCTCGTCCTGGTATCCGTCGTTCTCGCCGTCCGTGAAACCCTCGACGTCGAGGGCGAGCACCTCGCCCCTGTTCGTGACGTAGTAGAGAACGTCACCATCGACGAGCGGCGAGGAGCAGACCCCCTGAAAGGGCCAGTCATTGACCCGCCCCGCCCGATGTTTGTCCGAGACCATCTGCCAGAGGAAAGAGCCGTCCGCTTCATTGAAGGCGAGGAGCACCCCCTTGTCGCCCGGAATCTCCTTGTCGTAGAGCGCTTCGTTGTTCGTGCCGACGAAGATCCTGCCGTTCGCGACGACAGGGTTCCCGTAGGTCTGTGAGCCGAGCCCCGCGATCCACTTGACGTTCTGCTTCGTTTCGACGTCCCAGCTGCCGGGAAGGCCAGTCATGGAGGAGACCATGTTGCGCTCGCGCGTCCCCCCCCACATGGGCCAGTCGCCTTTCTTCGGCTCGTTGGCCTCGGCGGAAAGGGTGAGACACGACAGGGTCGCGGCCAGGATGAACCATCTCGGCGTGATACTCATGGGTTTGCTCGTACCTCGATATTGTCCAGGAATACTTCTTCGGGTCGTGCGTCGGCGTAGATGCCGGGACTGCCTTGCAGGTTGGGATGCTGGTCGCGGCGCTCGACGTGCCATTCGGAGGGCTCCGTCTCCCCGCGCGGCCAGACTTTGCCGCGGGCGACGACCTCTCCTTCACTCGTTGTCGACACGTCGAGTTTCATGCGATACCAGGTTTCACCTTCCCAGGTGAAAGGAGTCTTCGCGGTCCGCTCGGTCTCGGGCTGCCAGGACTGGAGCTCCAGCTTCTGATGGTTCCCGAAAAGCATGAGCTGATAGCGTTGGGCGACGACGCCCACGTTGCCCATCTGACGGCGTCGCTTCGTTGCCATCACGTCCGCCTCGACGACATAGTTGGACCACTCGGACGGACCCGTATAGACCCGCGCACGCCTCAGAAACGGATTGTCGTTCTTCTTGACGAGAACGTGGTCACCCTCGACCTCTCGGATCTCGTATTTTCCCGTGGCATTGATCCAGTGACGAGGCACGGTCCCGATCGTCTCGAAGTCCTCCTTCCAGGGAAGCGGAGGAATGACTCGCAAACGCGCGGCGCTGGAGATCCCTGAAACTTCCGCGACGACTTTTCCAGCCTGAGGCTCAGGGCCGGACGCCGCTGTGAAGCGGCCGTTTGCGATCGTGCCCTCGAGAGCCTCGAGAGACCAATTTGCCTCGGCGTCGCGCACGAAGCGCCCATGAGAGTCGTAGAGTCGGGCGGTGAGCTGGACGGACTCTCCCTGAGCGAGGACGAGCTCCGTCGGCACGACTTGAACCGAGGCTGGTTCTCCGGGGGCGCCCGAAGGTAGTGTCGAGATGGGAGCGTCCATCGTCTGGCGACGCTTCTTGGGGCCGATCGCGTAGAGATTCCGAGCCGTGACGACGTAGACGCGACCGTCCGAAACGGCGGCCGAGGCGTAGACCTCTTCGAACTCGTCCCCGACCGTGAACTCGTCCTCGTCGAGCACCACGGGGCGATCGTCCCGCGGTTCGATGATGTAGAACTTCCCGTTGACCGTTCCGACGTAGAGCTTGCCGTCGGCAAGCACCGGAGACGCCCGCTGGATCGTGCCGAGGTTGAGTTGCCAGAGCTGATTGCCCGTCGTGAAGTCGAAGGCCGTCAAGTTCGCGCTGTTGTCGATGAGGTAGAAGCGGTCACCGTCCAGGACGGGCGACGAGAAGCCGGCGAGGTAGCCGCCCACACTCCACTGGGCGTCTTCCATCGCGATGTCCCCGGAGGCGGTGGCGTCGATGGCCGCGACGAGCCCCATCTCACTCGTGTTCAGGTTCTCCTCGCCCTGGCTTACGATGGCGATGCCGTTTTTTAGGATCGCCCCGGTGTTGACACCCCGCTTGCTGTACTCGAAACGCCAAACGGACTCGCCTGTCTGCGGCAGGATGGCGTGCATGGCGCCGTCTCCGCCGCCGGTCATGAGCAGCCTGACCCCGTTCACTTCTGTCGCATAGGGTGGCGCGTAGGTCGTGTCGTAGGGTCGCCCTCCCGGACTGCTGATCCACTGGGTGGTCCCCGTCGCCTTGTCGAAGGCGAAGAAACGCTGGCTTCCGCGGGCTTGCTCCCCCCATCCGGAGCTCAAACCGCTGACGATGACGAGATCGCCTTCGATGACGGGGGATGCGGTGCGGCCGCCGTGGGTCGTGATGAGACCGAAGTCCTCGGTGAGCGAGCGCTCCCAAACGACGTCTCCGCTCCCCAAAAAAGCGATCAGGCTACCGCCCACGGTGTAGACGTAGACGTTACCGCTTGACGGATCGGCGACGGGGGAAGCCCACCCCACACGGTGAGGAGGTACGTCGCTCATGAAGAGGTTGATCCGCCTCTCCCACACGAGCTCGCCCGAGTCGACGTCGAAGCACTGGAGGCGCTCCTGGCGATTGATCCCCTCGCCGGCGGCGTTTTGGAGGTAGAGCCGATTCCCAAGAATGACGGGGGTCGATCGGCCGCCGTAAGGGACTTGCCACGCAAGGTTCTCGCCGTCTGGCGACCAGCTCGAAGGTAGTCCGGTCTCGGACGAGTGACCGTCGCGGGAGGGACCGCGCCAGTCCGTCCAGTCCTCCGATCCGAAGAGAGTCGAAGCCACAAAGACCAAGAAGAAGCTCGTGCCCAGAATTCTCATTCTCATTAAGTTAGATCCGTTCCTTAGAACGCTCTATTATGTTGTGGGCCTTTTGCCGAGTCAAAAATTGCGGAAGAGTCGATGATAAGAACGTTTCTTGTGCTCGCGGTCATTCTACTCATTGCCGGTCTGGCTTTTTCCGAGGACTGGCCTCACTGGCGTGGACCTACTCGAGACGGGGTCAGTCTCGAGACCGACCTTCCTGTCAACTGGAGCACGACGGAGAACGTGACCTGGCGGCTCGCCATGCCCGACCGTAGCGGGTCCACGCCGATCGTCTGGAAAGAAACCATCTTTCTGAACGTCGCCAAAGAGGGCGAGCTCTACTTGTGGGCCCTCGATCGCAAGGACGCCAGTCTCGAATGGACGCAGTTCATGAGCGGCAACGACCACCGGGAGGGAAAGCAGAACATGTCGTCGCCCTCGCCGGTCACTGACGGCCTTAACGTCTGGATGATGACGGGGACCGGAATTCTGAAAGCCTTCACGTTCGTCGGGAAAGAGCTCTGGGCGCGCGACATCCAGAAGGACTACGGGAAGTTCGGTCTCAACTGGGGCTATGCATCGTCGCCGCTTCTGAACGAGGGGGCGCTCTACGTTCAAGTGCTTCACGGAATGAAGACCGACGACCCCTCCTACGTCATGCGCATCGATGCCAAGACCGGAGTGACGAAGTGGCGGGTCGAGCGACCGACAAACGCGATTCGGGAATCACCCGACTCCTATGCGACTCCCGCGCTGCTCGAATACGACGGTCTCAAGGAGCTCGTCATCACGGGGGGTGACGTCGTCACCGGACACGACCTCGAGACGGGCAAAGAGCTCTGGCGAGCCGATGGGTTGAATCCGAAGAACGACCCGTACTATCGCATCGTGGCCTCGCCGGTTGTCAAGGAGGGCATTATCTACGCGCCAACCCGCGTCCGGCCAATGCTCGTCCTGAAAGGGGGAGGTCGTGGCGACGTTACGAAGTCTCACCTCCTATGGACGTTCAAGGATGGGCCTGACGTGCCCACGCCCGTGACCGATGGAAAGTATCTCTACGTCGTCAACGACCGGGGAATCGTGTTCTGCCTCGATGCGAAATCCGGAGAGCCGATCTGGGGACCGCAGCGCATCGCCTCCGGAACCTACAGCGCCTCACCCGTACTCGCGGACGGCAAGATTTACGTCACGAGCGAGGACGGCCTCACGACCGTGATGAGAGCGGGGGCGAGTTTCGAAGTGTTGGCTGAGAACGCTCTCGATAGCTACACGCTGAGCTCTCCCGCGATCTCGGAAGGGCAGATCTTCCAGCGGACGGACGACTACCTCTACTGTATCGGCAAGCGCAACTAGCCCCGCGAGAAAGCTTTTCTCGATAGGTGCAGGGCGAGAAGCCACGGGGGCATGCGGAGCCAATGGGAGCGGACGTAGAGTAAGAAGCGCGCGAGTCTCGTAGTCCTGGCCGGCACCTCCCACCCGTCGGGGACGATCGCGCGTTCCGTGAGACGATCCATGAGCCATCGAATCGGTGCGGGCGGCGCGCCGACCTCCGCCGCGATACGCACGGGCTTCGGAATGGGGCAGGCGAATAGTTTGTCGCAGAAGCGAAGCGCGTAGAACAGCGGTCGGACGAGGTCGAGCTTTTCGGCTCGAGGAACGAGATCGTTCCAGAACGTTTCGTCCCGGCCGAAGTGACTGAGCAGGCTGTCGAGGTCGACGAGATCCCGGAGTCCACCATCGAGGTCGCCGTCCTGAAACAGGTGGGCGGCGCTATGGAGGACCATGTCCGTGGGCGCGAGCACCGAAAGCTGGTCTTCCAGGACGCGGGCAGTCGACGCGAGCTCGCGGGGGTCGGGATGAAGACGCCCCGTCTCCGGAAGGATCGTGTGGTGCACGTCGACCAGCGTGTGGCGCTCGCGGTGGCATAGCGGCGGGAGTTCGTGCATCCAGGTGCGGTAGTAACGTTTGTCGTAGGGGTCGAGCTTCACCGCTTCCCAGCCCGCCCGCATGAGCGCCGCCTCGACCTCGACCAGCGCCGCCTTGGGCACCATGATGTCGACGTCGGACGACAGTCGTCCGGACGCGGCGGGCAGCGCGTCGAAGGTGTAAGCGGCACCTTTGAGCAGAACGATCGGCACCGGGATCCCCCGCAGGGCGCGCTTGATGCGATCCACCTCCCAGCGGAGCATCCGTTCGTTCTCACGGGCTATGGCGTATTCCGCTCGAATCTGGGGCTCGACGCGCTCGGGAAGCTCGCCGAGCCGGCCGAGACTCTCGAAGCTCTTTCCGACCCGGGCAAGCAATCGGGCGCTTCTCGCGCGACAGACGAGCTCGTCCCACTGAGCGGCCCCGAGCCCGGCCAAGTCTCGTGGCCGCGTCAGGGCGGCGAGCAGAAGCGACGTGGCGTCGTTCACGCCAGATGCTCCAGCAGGTCGAGCGCCTCTTCGATGTCCGCATAGTCGAGTGCGGCGCAAGCCGAGGCGTCAACGAGGTTTGCCAAAGTTTCGAACCCCGCCTGGCCCAGGACGCCGTAGTTCACGGAGTTGTCGATGAGCTCCATCAAGGCTGCGGCCTTTCGAACCGGGTGGAGCCTTGTCGTGCAACCGGCGTTGAACTTCGGGAAGATCACGGCGCTTGGCAGTGCGGTGTCCTCCGCGCGGGCGACGCTCGCCGCGGGTGGGCGAACGTGGCTCACCTCTCCTTTCTCTACGTCGTGGAACGAGGGCCCGAGCGCGAGCTCGGGCGCGAGCCGTCGTATGACGGGAATCGATTCGTTCTTGAGCGCTATCGGTCGAGGGACGGCAACGACACGGCCGTCCTCGGGTCGGAGGAGCACGTGTTCATCGGAGAGGAGTCGAAACCCTCGATGCACGAGCCCGGCACAGAGCGTGCTCTTGCCGGAGCCCGGCCGGGCCGGAAGCACCAACGCCCTTCCCTTCCGCTCCACGACAGCGGAGTGGACGATCAGGTATTGATGGGCTCGATTGGAGATGCACCAATTCAGGCCCCACTCGAAGAGGGGCGGGGCGAGGTCGAAGGGAAAGGGCTGAAACTGGTTTTGCCCGTCCATGAGGAACAAAACCTGTTTTCGATACCAGCGACGGATCCCGGGCGGCGCCGCGAGCCGCACGTGGAAGTCTGACACTGTCTCGTCGGGCGCGAGGGCGTAGTCTCCGTAAAAGAATTGGACGGCCTCCGCCACGCTCTGGAGCTCGGTCCTCAGGTGCGTGACGAAGGGGCCGATCCGCATGCGAAGTCCACCCTTCGCGAGCCGCCGTGCCAGCGCTTCAGGGGGGATGTCGGAGACGTTCAAGGTCGAATCGAGACGATCAAACCCAGGTGTTCGAGTTTCGCGACCAGCGTCTCGATGTGCGGCTCCATGAGCTCTCCCAATCGCTCGCAGAGCTCGTCGATGGAAGCCGGTCGCGTCTCGAGTCGCTCCAGGACCTCGGCCGCTGCGGAGTCGAGCAGGTGAGTGTCCCCCGAAGCCTGGTTGAAGACGACCGAGCTCTCACCCCAGGTGCGCCACTCGAGTTGCACCTCAGCGGGAACCATCCAGAGCATTCGTTGTTTTCGAGGCGACACGTCCCTAGGACCTGAGCTCAGGCCGGGTGGGAGTGGGATGTCCTAGCGTTCGGAGGGATCCGAGGGCACGAGGGGGTTTACGCGCTTCTCGTCGGCTTGGCCTGACTCCAAGCGTCGACGTTCCCTTTCGCGATACCACTTCCAATCTCCGCCGGCGCCGCGGTCTTTGTGGTCGTCGTCCCAGTCCCAATCTCGCTGGCGCGAGTCCTTGCCGTCCTGGGCTTCGTGCTTCGGCCTATCGTCGTGATCCGACCAATGGGGTGGCTTGGGCCCATCCCAGTCTTTCCAATCACCCTTGCGCCACCACCTGCCACCGCGATGTCGCCAGTTTGTGCCGGCCGAGCTCCAGAGCGTTCCGTGCGTCGAGCCACCGCCCCAGCCCGAGCGATTCCCGATCGTCAGGACTATTGGCGCCGCGCCGAGACTGTTCTTGAGGAACTGCCGACGCCCCGACTCCGGTTCTGACGCCAATTTGCTAGGCGAATCGCCCGACTTTGGAACTTTCTCGCTCATGAAACCCATCCCCAAGGGTAATTTAATCATGGGGCCACAGCCGAGTGCAACCATGTATTCGGCGAAGCAACTGAGGGGCTCACAAGGGCAGTAGCTGGTTTGCGATAGCTCGCCACTGCAAAATGATTCCCTGCAGGGTGAGAACCGCGAATAGTCCCAAAGATACCCACCTTTGCCACCCGCCATTGTTCCAGAAACGGCCCAGCAGGGCGCCCGTTGCCAAGCAGACGAGGGGCGTCAGGAAGAGCGTCTCATGGCCATGGAGGAAGATATCTGGGAGCTTGGCGCGGCCGAGCAGGAGGATGAAATAGGTCGCGAGCCAGCTCCAGGTGATGGGGTTCAGAAGCGAAGCGAGGCCGACCGCCGTGAGGATTGGGTAGATCCAGCCGAAAAAAGCACGGGTTCTTTCGAACGTAGTATCGAAGAAACCGCGCACGGGATAGCGTGATTGAGCGTCGGCCGCACCGTCTCCGAGTCGCGACACGAGGTCGAGGACCATCTCGACGAAACCGCGATAGAAGAGCGCAAAGGCTACGAGAGAGCCGCCCGCAAGCATCGCAAGCAGCCCTGCGGCCTCGCGCCGCCTTCTCCTCAGGAGCTCGATCCCGGCCAGGAGGGCGAGGAAAAGACTCACGTTCAGCACGCCGGAGACGTAGGCGAGATGGCACGAAGCGACGAAGGCCGCTCCCACGACCCACGTTCTTCGCTCGTTCAGGCGGTCGAAGTTGAACGCGAGCCAGGTGATGAAGCTCACGTCGATCGCGTGACCGAAGAGGGAGGGAAGAAAGGCGAAGCTCAATCGCGACGTATAGGTCGGGATGACGGCCATGAGCGCGCCGCCCCAGGTGGAAACGCCGAAGCGCCGCGCTAGCACCCACACAAGGATCAACGGAAGTGTCGACCAGGCTGCGCCGACGAGTTTGATCCAGGTGAGGAGCCTGTCGTAGGGGATTGCGCTGAACGTAAACGGCAAGTGAAACGCGGGCGTATAGGGAAAGGCGTAGGTTTTGCCATAAGCTTCCGTCACCCAGACGTCGTGCTTTTCGATGTAGCGGGCCGGCGCGATGAAGAAGTCGAGGCCTCCGTCTCTCACGATCTCGACGAGCGTCGCGTGAGTACGAAGGTCGGGGTGGTAGAAGTCGGGATGGCTCACGAAGAGCGCTCGAAGCAGAAAGGTGAAGACGGCGAGCGTCGTCACCAGGCGTCGGGTACCCCGGGATAGAAAACCCCCGCGAAGGAGCGCGGCACCGATAGCGACCGCTGCCGCGGCGTAGAGCGTGAATCCGAGAGGAATTCCCGTGAGAAATCGATGAGTGAGCCACGGGTCCTTCCAGAGTCCGGCGGAAAGAATCGCGCTCGAGGGTGTCGCGAGAAGAGCGGCCTGCGGGCCAGTCCAACCGAGAGCGAGCATCGTCAGAAGCACGAGCACCAACAGGAGCAGGGGTTGCCACAGACCGAAACCGGCGAGCCGAACGGTGGCGCGATCTCCGTAGTCGATCCGCAACCAGTCGAGCTTCAAACCCATGTTCCGCCGTTCGTGGGAGTCCGCCAGGATCGGCAGCACGAAGGGCGACTCGCTTACGCTCGCGAGGTGAACCGACCGCTCATGATATACGCCGCCGCGGGCACTGAAGCGATCGATGGTTCTCTCCGCCAATCGAACCTCGACTTCCGCCGTTTGCGGAAAATCTCTCGCGTAGCGGTAAGAGATCGTCACCGGTCCGCCGCGGACCTCGAGTGGAAGCGCGACTGCAGCATCGTAGGTGGTCCAGTGGGTCGTCCGAGCGCCGACGACCTCGTAGTAGGGATGGAATCCCTCGATGTAGGGCGAGTCTCCGGGACCGAAGCCGAGCTCGATACGGCCGGGTCCCCGCGCACCCAGCAGTGAAATCACGAGGACGGGGAGGACCACGGCGCTCAACGCCGCAAACGCTTTCAGAGTGAGCTTCCGCATTCGCTTGGAGGACGTCACTCAACGGGTCGTGGCAAACCGGTGTCGTCCCAGGAGTAGGGCGAAAAGGGCAAGGCCTAGAAGATTGACGTAAGAAATCGCGGTCCCGAGGAGCGTGATGTCGCGGCCGGGGAAGAAGAGCAGCAAGGCCGACAGAAGGAGCGCCGCTCGCAGAGCCGGCGTCAAGGGCTCGCGAAGATATCCCGCGATGCCGGCCGCCAAAGGAACGATCCCCACGACGACGAACGCGGCGGAGAGTAGCGCCGTTGCCAAACTGACGGTGGAGCTATCCGCACTCTGAAACAATAGCTCGGGCCGGAACACGAACATGAAAGGCAGCGTAAATCCGACGAGAGAGAAGCGAAAGGCCGCGAAGGCGGTGCGCATGATGTCCGTTTCGGCGATGGAGGCCGCGGTATAGGCCGCGAGCGCAACGGGGGGAGTCACCATCGACATCATGCCGAAGTAGAAGATGAAAAAGTGCGCGGCCAGGGGCACGATTCCGAGCTCGCCGATGATGGGTGCGATCAGAGTTGCCATGAGCAGGTAGCAGACCGCGGAGGGTAGTCCCATCCCCAGGACGATGGAGCCGACCATAATGAGCACGAGCGCGAGGAGCAGATTGTCGCCCGAAAGGTTCAGAATCTCCTGAGGAAAGCGCGTGCCGACTCCGGTCAAGGTCACCACTCCGAGAATGATCCCGACGGCGGCGGCGGCCGTCACGAGGGGAACACCCCCTTTTGCGGTCCTCACGAATACACGAAGAAGGCTGTCCAACCCGAGCCTCGTCTTTTCGTGAAAGAAGCTCATGACGACCACGATGGCGAGCGCGAGGCTCACGGAGCGGAAGATGGTATATCCCACGACGAGAAAGGCGACGAGTGAACCGAGTGTGGCGACAAAGACGACTCCTTCGTAGGGTGAGCTTTGTCGTTTCTCGACGTCGGCCGCGATGGGCTCGGTCGCACCCACGCGCTTCGCGTAAAAGTGGACGATAAAAAACAGCGCCAGGTAGTAGATGAAAGCGGGGATCAGAGCGGCGCGAATCACCTGAAGATAGGTCACGGGAGGTGAGACGAGCTCGAGCATCATATAGGCCCCCGCTCCCATGACCGGTGGCACCAGGGCTCCCCCGGAGCTTGCGGCCGCGGTGACGCCCGCGGCGATATGCGGACGGAAGCCGATGCTTCGCATGAGCGGGATCGTGAAGGTGCCGGTGGTCGCCGCGTTGGCCACCGCGCTTCCAGAAAGCGAACCCATGAGCCCGCTGCTCAAAACGGCGACCTTGGCCGCCCCTCCCGGGCTCCGCCGAAAGAGCTTCCGTGCGAAGTCCACGATGAAACCCGTCGCGCCGGTCGATTCCAGAAAGGCCCCGAGGAGAACGAAGAGGAAGACGTAGGTCAGCATCACCTTGAGCGCTATCCCGAACACTCCCTGACTGTGAAGAAACGTTTGAGAGACGATGCGCGACACGCCATAGCCCCGATGCGGAAAGAGCGCGCTCGGGAGATGGGAGCCCAAGGAGGCGTAGAGCAGAAAAACGGATGCGAGAATCGGCAGTGCCCATCCGAGACAGCGACGCGTCGCCTCTAGCACGAGGAGGACACCCAATCCGCCGACGAGAAAGTCGAGTGGCGTCTCGGCTCCGGCGCGATTGCCGAGTGAGGCGCCTGAAGACCAATGGGCTTGGAACAGGGGCTCGGTCTGTACGACGACGTAGAGACAGACGAAGGTCGAGGCCGCGGCAAGCACGACATCGATCGCGACGCCGAGTCTCGTTCCGGAGAGGGCCGGAAAGAGTAGATAAGCGAGGAGAAGGCCGAAGAGGGCGAAGACCGCGAGCTGGGACTGCGGCCTCAATTCTGGATAGTTGACTTCGACGAGAACGAAGAGCGAGAGGGCGAGGGAGAGCGCCCGAACGACGAGCCCGCGCGCGTCGGGCATCTTCAAGCTCCCCTCAGATCGCGTAGTCGAACCCGAAGTAGACGGCGAAGGGTGCGGCCGGGATCACGGAGGCGCTTCCGAAGCCGCGCGTGAAGTACTTTCGGTTCGTCAGGTTCTTGAAGTTGACCCTCAAGCGGAGGTCGCGAATGCGATAGCTGACCATGGCGTCGAAAGTCAGTATGCCGTCGAGAGCGAAGCCGTTGTCTTCCGCGATGAACTGCGAGCTGACGTAGCGTGCGCCTCCTCCGAGACCGAGACGAATCGGGAAATCATGGCTCACCCAGAAATTCAGAATGTGCTTCGGAGCGAAGGCGGGCCGGTGGCCCGAGCGGTCGAGCACGACGAAGGCCAACGGGTCGAGGCCCAGGGGAACGAGCTCGTTGAAGTTGGTCAGCTCGGCGTCGTTGAAAGCGTAGGAGAAAAAAGCGCGCAGGCTCGAGCTTGGCTGAGCGGCGACGTCGACCTCGAAGCCCCTCGATCGCTGGTTCCCCACCTGTTGGGTGAATCCGTTGTCGTCCGGGATGGCGATGTTTTGTCGCTCGAGCTGATAGACCGCGAAGGTCGTCTGTGTTCGGATCGCCTCGAATCGCTTCTTGACGCCGGCCTCGTATTGGGTGCTCCTCTCCGGCACGAGCTCACCCGTGACTCGTGGGGAAGGAGGGGCGAAGGAGCGTGAGAAGTTGCCGTAAATCGAGACGTCCTGAGACGGCGCCACCAGAACCCCGAGCATGGGGGAGAACTCCGTATCGGTCCTTTTGCGATCGCTCGCCTGATCTTCGAAGTCGATCGAGTCCAACCGCCCCCCGACGAGAACGTGGAGCTTCTCGCCAAACTGCACCTGGTCGATCACGTAGGGCGCCGCGACGATGCTTCGAGCGTCTCCGACCGAGGACGCCTCGGGAATCGGAACCGGCGCCGAGCCGGGAGGCTCCACGGGGTCGAGTACGTCGACCGGCGACAAGAAGCTCACGTCGAGCGTGAAAACGTCCGCAAAACGAGCGAGCTCGAACCCGGTCAGCAAATCGTGTGTCACCTCGCCGGTGCGAAAGGCGAAAACACTCTCGAACTGGTTCCCCGTGAATGCCTGGCGATCGTCGAGAAGAACGAGATTGCGGATAAGGAGCGAGGAGCTCGGCCCGGTCGGGACGACGCCACTGAAAATAGTTCCGTTGGAGACCCAGTCGAGGTCCCTGCGATAGAACTTGTTGCGGATCGTGAGCCAATCGTTGATCTTGGTCTCGTAGTCCGCCTGGAATCGATACAGGTCTTGCTTTGACGTATCGAGCTGAGATTGGTAGTTGGTGTCATCGTCGACGGGCGCGACAGTGTCGAAGATTACCGGGATGCCGGTGTCGGGCGTGAAGTCGGCATACACGTATTCGAAGTTCAGATTCAATCGGCTGTCCGCGCCGGGCGACCACGTGAGTGCAGGATTGATCGCTCCGGTGCGACCGGTTTTCCCGTCTCGGTGGCTCCCCTGATCGCGGAACAGTCCGTTTAGGCGAAAGGAGACCGGCCGATCGACGGCTCCGTAGTTCCAGTCGACGACACCCTCGTAGGTCTCGAAGGAGCCCGCGTTGGCCCGGAATTGCAGCGCATTCGCTGGGAACGGTTGCTTTCGCACCAGGTTCACGGCCCCTGCGAGAGGATTGCTTCCGTAGAGAAATCCACCGGGGCCCTTCAGCACTTCGATACGCTCGACGTTGTAGAGCTGATAAAAGGTCGTCTCGGGCTCCGACGCCCCGTCGGTGAGAATCAGCCCGCTCGAGAGTGAGTCGAATCCCCGAATCGAAAAGTAGTCGAAGACCGCACTCCCGCTTTGCACGTTGATGTTGCTAACGTTTACAAGTGCGTCGCCGAGGACACGGTCTAGCTGCTCTTCGGCCAGAACATCGGAAACGGTGCCGACGTTATTGGGGGTCAGACGAAGCTCCAGAGGAAGCTTGGTCACGATGGTGTTGGAGCGCGGAACGTAGGGAAGCGAATCCTCGACGAAAACGTATTCGGCGACGGGACGCGCCTGGCTCTGGGCGGCTGTCGCCGGCTCCTTTTTCTGGGCGGGAGCGTCGTCCTCCTCCTGTCTCGCGGCGAGCGACATGGGAGTCAGCACGGTCAGAAATGCGGCAAGTAGTGCCCTCGGGGCGATGGGGCCATAAGCTTGCATGGGCTCCATCTTAGGTATTTCCAAGAGTCGTTGCCAGAGTGAAGCGAGAAAGCTCAATGAATTCTCGGCTCCAGGGGAAGGGTGGCGACGATCTCGGCCTCGGCCTTGGCCAAATCGACGAGGCGCCGTTCGACCTCGTAGGATTCGTCGTATCGGCAGGCGAGCTCGCGGAAGAGCTCGGCGTGCCGACTCTCCGCATCCGCCAGCTGCGAGTACAACCGCCGGAGCGATAGGTCTTGGACATGGGCAGACAGCAGTACGAATCGCTCGTGGGAGCGGGCCTCGATGAGGCCGAACAGGAGAAGCCGATCCATGAGCCGTCCATGGTTGGGACGCGCGAGAGCTAGAAGCTTCTGCGCGTAGGGATCTCCGGCATCGCGTCCCAGTGACAGTCCACGCGCGACGAGGTGCTCGTGGACCGCCCGAAAGTGTTTGAGCTCTTCGACGGCAAGCGCGCTGAGTCGCCGTACGAGCTCGACCAGAGAGGGATAGCCCGCGATGAGCGAGATTGCGGAGGCCGCCGCCTTCTTTTCGCAATGCGCGTGGTCGAGGAGCAGCGCATCCAGGTCTGCCAAGGCAATGTCGACCCATCGGGAATCAGTGGTAGAAACTAGCACGCTTCATTGTAATCACCCTCGACCTCCGATATCATTTTTTGTGCAAGTTTCGGAGCTGCGAAAGATGTTTCGATGGACGTGGACCGGAATCGCGGTTTTGGTTGCGGTGTCCTCGATGGCGCAGGTGCCCAGGGGCAAGGTGGAGCTGACGCTCAACGGGAACACGATGGCGATTGAATATGGACGCCCCGATCTTCAGGGGCGCGACATGCTGGGTCGGGCGACGCCGGGAACGGTATGGCGGCTCGGATCGGACGAGGCGACACGCATGGATCTTTCTGGGGTCGCGATTTTCGGAAACATGGTGGTTCAGCCCGGCTCCTATAGCTTGTTCATGAAGAGAACCGGCACAGACTCCTGGATGCTCCTCGTGAACGGGCAGACGGGACAGTGGGGCACCGACCACGATCCCAATGAAGATATGGTTGCCATTCCACTGAAGTGGGATAAGCAGGACAGCTCGACGGAGCGGCTCACGATCGAATTGACGCAAGAAGAGGACGAGACGGGTTTCCTGAGCGTGAAGTGGGGGCAGGATGTGCTACGACAGCGCTTCCGTCTGCACCCCGCCGACTAGAGCCTTACAGATGTCGCTCATGTCGAAGTCCGATCGCGAAGGCCTCCGCTCCACGTTTGCCGCTGAGCTTCAAGGAAACGTGACCCTGAAACTGTCGGGCGGCGGGGCTGGGCCAGGTTTCGAGCTCGCACGCGAGCTCATGACGGAGATCGCCTCGCTCTCGCCGAAGACGTCGCTCGAGATGGTCGAAGACTTCGCCGAGGCAGCCACGACAGTGGTGGAAGGGCGGGTACGAGGCTCACTGCATTTCGTCGGCGTGCCCCTGGGCTACGAGCTGCCTGTTTTCATCGAGGCCGTCAAACTTGCTTCGACGGGGCGATCCAGCCTCGGCGAGAAAGCCCTCGAAAGGCTCGCCGCCCTGGGCTCTGCCCGGCACGTTCGCGTGTTCACGGCGCCCGACTGAGGGTTCTGTCCCGCGATCGCCAGGTTGGCGGTCCAACTGGCCGTCGTAAGCCCTTTCGTCTTCACCGAGGTGGTCGAAGTTTCCGAGCTCCCCGACTTGGCCCGAGAGTTCAGAGTGACGAGCGTCCCCAGATTGCAGGTCGATGACCGCACTGAGCTGGTCGGGTCTCAGTCTGTGGAATCGGTTATCGACGCTGTCTTGGGGACATCTGACGGTGTCGCGGTATGATAGGGTTGTAAGTGGTTGCGTTCTGGGGAGGTTGAGGGTTGATCCCTTTCAAGAGACGACTGAGGTGGACTCTGCTACTGCTCTGTCTGCCCGCCCTCGCCATCGCGAATGACTACGATACGGTGCTCGCCAAGCGGCTGGACTCGATCCGTCGACGATTTGGCCTGCGACGGGCAATAGGCGTCACGGTCAGAAGCCTCAACTCCGGCGAGACGCTCTACTCCCATAACGCCGAGAAGCGCTTCATTCCCGCTTCGGGACAGAAGCTGGTGACCATGGGAGCGAGTCTTCACTACCTCGGCCCGAACTACCGGTTCGAGACTCGCTTCCTGATCGACGGACCGCTCGAGGACGGGATCGTAGAGGGCAATCTTTACATTCACGGGACCGGGGATCCGTCTCTCACGCGGCACGAGATGGACCACATCGCGCGAGCGCTCGCCGAGGCAGGACTTCGGGAGTTGCGCGGAAACATCGTCCTCGACGACAGCTTCTTCGACGACCGTCTCCGTGGGCCCGCGTCCTACGACAACATCTTGAAGAAGGGTCTGCCGATCCAGAGCGCGCTCTCCTACAACTTCAACCTTGTCGAGCTTCGAGCGCTTCCCAGTGAGCCCGGCTCACGCGCCTCGCTGCACGACGGCGGTTACGGCTACTTCGACGTGCTCAATCGGGTGACGACCTCCACGAAGGGCCGTCCCTGGCTGCGGGTTCAAAAGCTTCGACGCGATCGCGTCGTCGTGCGCGGCCGAGTGATTCAAGGCGACGAGGAGGAGCATGTCGGGAGTTTCGTGGCTCCGGATCCCACGCGCTACTTTGCCTCCGCTTTCGCGGGCAAGCTCCGGGATGATGGAGTGGCCTTCAACGGCCAGGTTGTAAAAGGTAAGATCGCGGGCAAGGATCTTCGCGCGCTCTACGTGCACCGCTCGGCGCGGCTGATCGAGGTACTCGGCGCGCTTGGAAAGTACAGCAACAACTTTTCGGCCGAGCAAATGCTCAAGTCACTCGGAGCGCACCGTTGGGGCGCGCCTGGCAGTTTCGAGTCTGGAGCGCGAGCGATCGGGGAGTATCTCGTCGGGCTTGGCTTTTCCAAGAACGACTTCCGTATCGACGATGGTTCCGGGCTTTCGTACGACAATAGCATGACCGCGACGGTCCTTACGAGAGTTCTCGAGGACATCTATCGCTCGCCCGAGTTGAGGACGGATTTCATCTGCTCTCTCGCGCTTGCGGGCGTCGATGGCACGTTGCGCAAAAGATTCTTGAACGAGGCCCACATGGGTCGTATCATGGCGAAGACAGGGAGCCTGGCGAATGTCAGCTCGCTTTCGGGATTTGCTTTTTCGGAGGTTCGGGGCCCACTGGTCTTTTCGGTGATTACGAATGGCATCGGCCGACAATACCGGGCGGATTATGTAGAAGACGAGATCGCCCGTGCGCTACTAGAGTACTAATAAAGCGCGACGGGTCATCCGACCCAGTTGAAGGGTTGCATGGACGAATCGGACATCATAACAACGACTGAAGTCGATGACAGTCGAGAGCTTCTGGTTCCGCGTCATTGCACCCTCGCTGGTTTCACGGAAGCGACGGCTCGCGGCAACGGACTGCATGTTGCCCGTTTGGAGCCTCTCACCAAAATCGCGGTCCGCACCCGCAATACGCTCTATGAGCTGACGGTCATCGAGCCGACGGATTGGAAGGTCCTCGTGCGAGGCGGGCGTTTCTTCCCACGGGAGACCTTCGCGTTTCTCTGCGGCTCTGGCTACGGCGGCACGCTTCTCAAAGTGGCATGGATCGGGATCGGACTCTGCTGCGAGCTTTCGACCGAGGGCCAGCGCATCGTCACCTCGCCGGTACAGCGATTCGAGATTTTGGAGCACCCGCTTCCCGGACCGTTCTAGTGTCTCGTCTCGGAAGAGTGGTTTGCTAGCAAAAGCGCTCGAGCTCGGCGTCACCCTCAGACCCGGAACGCATTCCGACCGCGCCCTCATCGAGCGTTTGGCGCGAGCGCTTCTCATGACCTACGGAAGCTACGACCGTTACCTGATTGAGTGTCTCGAGGAGGAGTCCGTTTCCACCTGTGTGGCACTGCTCGAAGACGAGCCCGTTGGGTTCTACATGCTTACGGACTACGAGCACCCGGACGGTCGTGGAAGCCTTGCCGATCTGCTCGCGATCGCGGTCGACCCAGCGCATCAATCCTGTGGCATCGGACGGCGTCTTCTGCGCGGCGCTATCGACGAGGCACGGGCGATGGGATCCTCCCCCCGGGAGATGTGGTTGTTCGTCGCTGAGGGAAACTCGCGGGGACAAAGACTCTTCGCCCGACACCGGTTTCGCTTTCGAGGCGGCGTGGGTGTTTATCCCGCCGGACAACGCGCGCTCGCCATGGTCAAGACCCTGAGCTGATGAAACGCTACAGAGCTTACGACCCGCCCGAGTATCTGAACTGGCGTGCGGATCCGGAAGTGATGCAGGAGTTTCGCGCGCGACTCTCACAAGACCCCAGACGTCGCGGCGTCTTGGCGGCATTGACACCCCTGAAGCATCTGGCCCTCTACGAGGGCCTTCTTCGCAATCGCCTTCACGACATCGCTTTGAAGCGATGGGTGCGCCAGGGCATTATTTCGAAGGCATGGCTCGGTACGGGCGAGGAGGCGACGACGGTGGGAGCGGTTCATGCTCTTTCGAGTGACGACTCGGTCGGGCCGATGATCCGGAACGCGGGTGCGTGCCACGAGATGGGCATGCCCGTCGCGGACATGTTGCGCGCTTACCTCGGTACGGCGGACTCGCCTAGCGGAGGGCGCGATCTGCACTTCGGCGACCTCTCCAAAGGCGTGATCGGACCCATCAGTATGGTCGGCTCGCTCGTCCCCGTATGTGCCGGAGTAGCGCTCTCCTACAAGATTCAACAGAAGGAGAACGTTGCCCTCACGTGGGTAGGGGACGGAAGCACCAGAACGACAGCATTTCACGAAGGGATGGTCTGCGCGAAAGCGCTCTCACTTCCGCTGCTCGTTTTCGTCCAAGACAACCAGATTGCGCTCGGAACACCTGTCGGAGCGCACGCCGCGATGGGGATGGAGAGCGTGGCCACGATCTACGCCGCGACACGCTACGTCTGCGACGGCAACAACGTCCTCGATGTCTATGGCACAACAACCCTGGCGGCTGAGCTCTGTCGGCAGGGTAAGGGCCCCATCGTGATCACAGCGCGGACATTTCGGATGGGCGGCCATGCGACGCACGACGAAGGCGAGTCGCGCCAAATCTTGAGACCACAACAGTTCGAGTATTGGGGAAAACGCGATCCGATTGGCATGTATGAAACCTACCTCGAGGAATCCGATCTCGAGCTCTCTCCCTCACGATCCAATCGCGAGGCCTTGGAAACGGCCGAGGCGAAGGTCGAGTCGGAAATCGCACAGGCCGAGCAAGAGGCGCTCGCAAGCCGCGAAAGTTCCGTACCGGATCCGGCCACCCAACGAAGCGGCGTTTTCGCGCGAACGTAGGAGGAGACCAGAGATTGTCGGACGTGTCATCGCCCTGGATTCGCGACGTTCATGATGCGGACTTCGAACAAGAGGTCCTCGAACGCTCTCGGGAGACACCGGTCCTCGTAGACTTCTGGGCTGAGTGGTGCGGCCCGTGCCGAGTCCTCGGGCCGGTACTCGAGAAGCTCGCCGTCGAGGGCGGTGGACGATTCCTGCTCGCGAAAGTCAACGTGGACGCCGAGCCGCGCCACGCTCAAACGTTCGAAGTTCGTGGGATTCCGACCGTGATCGCCTTTCGAGACGGCGCAATTGCCTCGGAGTTCACGGGCGCTCTCCCCGAGAGCGCGATCCGGGAATTTCTCGAGAAAGTTTGCCCGTCCGCCGCCGACGAGATCGTCGCCCGTGCCGAGACCCGTCGGCAGGAAGACGAGCGCGAGGCCGAAGCACTGTACCGTGAAGCGCTGAGCCTCGACGACAACCACGCCGGAGCTCGCGTCGGCCTCGCGGAGCTGAGCTTCTCCGCCGGCCGACTCGACGAAACCCGCGAGCTTCTAGCATCTCTCGCCCCGGGCGGAGCGCTTTCCGAACGCATCGAGCAAGTGCTCGCCGCGCTGTCTCTCGCGGAGCTCGAGCCGGACGTTTCCGAAGCCGAGCTTCTCGAGTCGTTGTCGCAGGCTCCCGATCGCGGCGATCTGCACCTCGAGCTCGGCCGGCTTCGGGCAGCCAAACAGCGCTTTCCGGAAGCCCTCGAGGCCCTCTTGAATGCTGCAGAAGCGGACCGCATGCTCGCTGAAGGCGAGGCCAAGGAGCTCATGGTCCAGATCTTCCACATCGTAGGTATTCGCAGCGAGCTCGCGGACGACTATCGCGCGAAGCTGGCTCGGTTGCTGTACTGAGCACCAAGAGAGCTCACCGAGCGGCTTTCGGCTTGACGGTGGCACCGGACTGGGGCACAATGCTCGCAACGGAGTCGATGAAAGTGCACGCGACGATCCATCCCACCACTGTCAGCGCTTTCTTCTTCTATTTTGGCGCCTAAGCGCCATACTACTTTTTCTCCCAATACACATCACTAGTCCAGGATATTTGTATTTTGTAGCCAGAGGAAAAGAGCCATGAGGAAAGTCGAGCCTCGAAAAAAGGGTAGCGGAAGTCGGGGCGAGTCGCAGGAGCCCGCTCTGAAGTCGGTTCGAGAGGAAATCGATCGCGTCGACCGCGAGGTCTTGCGGTTGCTCGCGGAGCGGCGCGAGAAGAGCCTCCAAGCTGCCCATGCCAAAGAGTCACAACCTCACGGTTTTCGTGACGAGGCGCGCGAAGAGGCCCTTTTGGTTGCTCGGATTCAAGCGGGACGGGAGGTCGGACTCGATTCCCACTACGTCACCAGTATCTTCCAGGGCATTCTCGACGACTCATTGCGAGTTCAGCAGGAATACTTCCAAGCGAAGGCGAACGTGCACACTGCCGCGTTGCGCGTCACTTTTCAGGGGGTCGAGGGAGCCTATAGCCATCTCGCAGCTCAGAAGCACTTCGCGCGAAGGGGCGGAAATGTGACCTTTGCCGGCCATCCTCGATTCAAGGACGCCGTCGACGTAGTCGAGCGGGGCAACGCCGATCTCGCGATCCTGCCCATCGAGAACACGACGTCGGGAGGCATCACGGACGTCTACGACTTGCTGGTGCACACGGAGCTCTCCATCGTCGGAGAGGTGAAGCTGAAGGTCGAGCACTGCCTCCTCGGGGTTGACTCGGCCCAGCTCTCGGATATACGAACGATCTACTGTCACCCACAGACGGTGTTGCAGTGCAGCGACTTCATCGCGAAACATCCGGAATGCAAGATCGAGTACTTCTCGGACACGGCGCTTTCGGGAAAGAAGATCAAGGACGAGGCCGATCGCTCGCAAGCGGCGATCGCGAGCGAAGAGGCCGCCAGGATCTTCGGTTTGAGCGTGATCGCGCGCCGCATTGCGAATCAGGAGGAGAACTACACGCGTTTCATTCTCGTTTCACGCAAAGCGGTACAGGTCGACCCTCGGATCCCGTGCAAGACGTCCATCGTCATGATGACCGGAAACCAGCCAGGCTCGCTTCTCGAAACACTCCTTGTTTTTCGAAGCCACGGGATCAATCTGACAAAGCTCGAGTCGCGGCCGATTCTCGAGAATCCATGGGAGGAGATGTTCTACGTGGATTTCGAGGGGAACCTCGCCGATGCGGACAAGCAGCGAGCGCTCGACGAGGTCACCCGTAAGACCCGCTTCATCAAAGTTCTCGGCTGCTACCCTTCACAGGACTTGCCGAGCGTCCAGGTACGCTCGGTTAGCTCTGCCGACGAGTTGCAAGAGGAGCCGGATGTCGAGCCGGCGCTCCCGCCCGGCCCGGACAAGAGCAAACCGAGCGGCTATCGCCTCGCGAGCCGTCAGTATAAAGAAGAGGACACGCCCATCGACTTGAAGGATGTTCGCATTGGAGGGGACGACTTTCTCGTCATCGCGGGCCCCTGTGCGGTGGAGTCCCTCGAGCAGATCATGTCGTGTGCTCGAGAAGTCAAGGAGCATGGCGGAAGTATTCTTCGCGGCGGCTGCTTCAAACCCAGGACGTCGCCTTACAGCTTCCAGGGTCTCGGATTCGAAGGCGTGGACATGCTCGTGGAGGCGGGTCGGAAGTACGGGCTGCCAGTGGTGACTGAGGTCCTTTCGCCGGAGGACGTGCAACGCGTCGCGGAAAAGGCGGACATCCTCCAGGTCGGCGCTCGCAACATGCAGAACTTTACTCTTCTGTCGGAAGTGGGCCGAGCGCGTCGACCGGTGATGTTGAAGCGGGGCATGAGCTCGTCTCTCGACGAGCTTTTGCAGGCTGCGGAGTACATTCTTGCCGGCGGAAACCAGCAAGTCTTTCTCTGCGAGCGGGGCATTCGGACCTTCGAAACGGCGACGCGCAATACCCTGGACCTCAGCGCAGTACCGGTGCTGCGAAGTCGGACGCACCTGCCCGTCATCGTGGACCCCTCGCACGCCGCGGGCAAGCGCGATCTCGTCGCGCCCTTGGCTCTTGCGAGCAAGACGGTGGGAGCTCACGCCGTCATGGTCGAGATCCACCCCGAGCCGGAGAAAGCCCTGAGTGACGGCCCGCAGGCGCTATTGTTCCCGCAGTTCGAGGCACTCATGAAAAAGCTCCTGAACGGGAAGCGCAAGTCCGCCGCACAACCTTGACACTAGGCTAGCGGGGTCCCTATCATTCGGGACCCTGCGAGCCATGGCTTACCGATACGAAGAGACGATCTCCTTTCACCCCGTCGTTCAGATCTCCTACGTTCTCATGATGGGCGTGTTCGCCCTTTCCCTTCTCCAGGGGCGCGGCGGGCCGTTTTGGGTCCCCATGGCCATAGGCTTCTTCCTGCTGTTGCTTCCGGTCGTCTTCGGCCGACTCGTGATCTCCGTCGACGACGAGGCCCTGACGGTGGTCTTTGGTTATGTCGGATGGCCGGCGCAGCGCGTGCCCCTTTCCGAGATCGCAAGAGCACGCCCGATCGACTACCGTCCCATCTTGACTTTCGGTGGCTGGGGGATTCGTTTCGGCCGGTTCGAGGGCGAGAAGACCGGCGTCTATTCGGTTCGGGGAAAGCGAGGGGTGCTGCTCGAGCTCAATGAGTCGAGGCGTGTTTGCAGAGTCCGAACGACGAGATTCCTTCTCGGCAGCCAGGAGCCGGAGAGGCTCGTGGCCGCCATCGGGAAGAGGTGATAGTGGCCATCGTGAACCAAAGCAAAGGTCCCGCCCTAACTGCTCGGCTCGGCCTAGGTTTTTTGGCGGCCCTGCTAGTCGCCGTTGCCCCCCTCGCGGCACAGTCCGGCTCGATCGTGGACAATCTGTTGACGCAGAAGATGGGGTTCTCGGCCGCCGATCTGCGGGCGCTCGACGGAGGCTCTGTGGTGATCCGGAGCCTCGACACCCCCGTTCGCGAGGAACTGGCGCACGTCGGGGCGGTTTACGTCGACGCTCCGACCGAGCGATTTATCGAACGGTTCCGCGACATCGTGCGGTTCGAGCGTGGCCCCGGCATTCCCCAGATCGGGCGCTTCAGCAGTCCGCCGCGGCTCGAGGATCTGGAGTCGCTGACGCTACCCGCAACGGATGTCACGGCCTTGCGGGAGTGTCGTCCGGGAGATTGCGACGTGAAGCTCTCGGCAGCGGCGATGTACCGGTTCCGGAACGACGTGGACTGGTCATCCCCGAGCGCGGCCCGCGAGGCCGACGAGGTTGCCCGCGAAATGATCCTCGAGTTGGTTCGCGCCTATCAGACAGACGGCAATGCTGCGCTCGGGCACTACGACGATGGCGACGAGCCGCTGCCCGTTGCGGAGCAGTTCCGCGCTCTCCTCAGAAGCGGCGACCCGCTGCCCGCTCCCGTACCGGAGCTGCTTGGGTATCTCGATGACTACCCGCAGGGTCGTCCCCCCGGCGCCGAAGACTTCTTCTACTGGACGGTGGTCGATTTCGGGCTCAAACTGACCATCCGAGTCAACCATGTCATGATCTATTCGTTGGCTGCCATCC
This sequence comes from Candidatus Marinacidobacterales bacterium, assembly GCA_965247365.1. GTDB lineage: Bacteria > Acidobacteriota > Vicinamibacteria > Marinacidobacterales > SMYC01 > CBDFHB01. Next base: position 2,764,281 of record CBDFHB010000002.1, on the reverse strand, counting down.
CGCCGTCGGAGGCCGCCTACGCGATTGCGATCAAGCAACTCTACGCGAGCCACTACTTTCACACCACGCTCGAGCTGCGCTTTCTCGTCGACGACGACCGCCGTTCCGGCCGGCGCGGTGCCTCTCTCATTTCGATGACGCGATCGCGCAGCGACGGGATGACCGGCTTCAAAGGATGGCTCCTGCGGCCCATCATCAACCGCCGCTCGCGCAACGCCGTACGCGGCTACCTAGCGCATGTGAAGCGACAGGTCGAGCGTCCTGCTCTGTCGGCCTTCTGAGGAGCGGACGGAAGGGACGACTTAGCTCTTCCGGCTGGCTTTGGCGGGGAAGTGGTTCAAACCAAGATTGTGTGCGGCCTTGTCGGTCAGGTCGACGATCGCGGCCGCACTGATCCCAACGGCGATGACAATGGCCTCACTAATCTCTTCCTTGGAGGCGCCTTCCTTGAGTGCCTTTTTTATATGGCCTTCGATGCAACCGTCGCACTTCGCCACGAGTGAACAGCCGAGCGCAATAAGCTCCTGGGTCTTGGCGTCCAGGGCTTTTGTGTCCGAATAGTAGGTTTCCTTGTAGAACTGTGCGTAGATGTTCTTCAAGCGCGGCTCGATCATCGAGTAGGACGCTGGGCCCTGACGTTCGCCCGGCTCGTAGTCGATGCCCGGAATGTGTGCTTCGTCCTTTTGAGCGGCGGCGTCCGAATCGTTCGCCATGAAACCAATCCTCCTGTGGCACTTGGTGAGCTCCCGGCTCCCTCCGTGTGGCCCGTATCATAGCACGCGTAGACTCGACCTAAGGTGCTCGGAACCATTTAGAAAAGAGGAGGTTAGGGTGATTGTTGCAACGCAGGCGAGGTGGTGAGACTATGTTGCTCGTGGCTGACCCACGCCTTCAACAGCTTTTCGACGAATACGCTGAGTACCATCGTCACCCGACCAACAAGCTCTGCCACTATATCGGGATTCCGCTGATCGTCTTCTCGCTCGTGGGATGCCTCTGGCAGCTCTCGCCCCCCGTAACCGTCGTCATCGCTGCCCTTGCCATCGGCTATCAACTCCGGATTAGCATTGGACTGGCGCTGGGATTTGCCGCATTCGTCGTCGTTTCCTTCGTGTTAGCGCCGGGGCTTCCGTGGTCCGCCCTGTGGTTCGGCTTCGTGCTCGGTTGGGTCCTTCAGTTCATGGGGCACTTCATTTACGAGAAACGCTCGCCCGCGTTCTTCGAGAATCTTCAGCAGCTCCTCATCGGACCTCTCTGGATTCTCGGAACGCTAACAGAGAAGCGAGGGCGGGGGACGCGCTCTCGCGGTAGCGTTCCAGCCGGAGGCTCGGCGCAAAGGCGCTCCTGAGCTCGCCCTCATCCAGACAGTATTCATTCGGAAAGTCTGGCAACCGCTCCCGATGGCGGAGCGTAAAGGTCTCGTAGACGAGCGCGCCCCCCGTCCTGAGCGCATTGGAGATATGCGGCCATAGGGCGCGATCGAGAAAACGGAAGCAAACTACGACGTCGTAGCGGTCTCGGGGCAGGGGATATCGGGTCAGGTCGCAAGCGATGCACGCTACCTCCGGGCATCGGGAGCGCAGGTGGCGAAGAGCGAAAACGCTCCAGTCCAGCGCCTCCACGTCGAAGCCGTTCTCGGCAAGGAATACTGCGTTCGGACCGGAACCGGACGCGAGGTCGAGAGCGCGGCCTTTCGGCAACGAGGCAAGCACTTCCTCGAGAAACGCCGAGGGGCGCCGGTCGTAGGCCGCTTCGCGATATTTGAGATCCCACCCGTGCCGATCCGTCATGTCAGTGACCGATACGATGCTCGAGCCAGCGCACCCGGCCGTCCAGAATCGCGTCCCGGATACGGCGCTCTCTCGTCGAGAGGGACGCTGAGGGCCCGCTTTTCACTTCGACGAAGACGACCTCCTGCAAGCAGCCCTCGCTGAGGCCATCGAAAACGACGAGATCGACGGGGGTGCCCAGGAAGCGGACGTCCATCGGATTGAACGGAAACTCACCCATGTAGGGAACCAAATGCTCCGTCACCTTTCCCGTCACGACTGCGCGGCTCCGCTTGATGGCATCCGCACGGATATCGGTCTCGGCTCTCTGTCGCCACCTCTCGAGATCCCCCTCCGCATGGCGTTCGCGCCACACTTCGAACATTCTCTCCGCTCGTTCGCGCATCTCGAGACGAGACTGTACGAGGAGAAGCGCAAAAACAGCCGCGAGCACCCACGCGAGAACCTGCAGTAGTTGTGGCTCCATTATCTCCCGTCCTTGCTGCGCTGGTAATGGCGTTGGGCCTTCGCGCGATTCCCGCACACCGCCATGTCGCACCACTGGCGGGATCGGTTGCGGCTCCTGTCAAGGAAGAGCCAGTCACAGGTTTCTGAGGCGCAGACCCGAACGCGCGAAAGATCTTCGGAGGCGAGAAGCTCGGCGGTCGAGCGCACGATAGGGCCGATCATGCCGTCCAGCGCGTCTTCGTCGTCTCGAAACTCGAGCGCGAACCCACCCTGGCTTCGACGAAGGAGGGGGAAACGATAGGCGCGCTGAAGCTCCCTGGTGATGGGCGCTCCACTCTTGGGCGGGCCCGTAAAGAGCGCGAAGAGCCTTTCACGCAGACGTCGCGCGTGGTCGAGCGACTTGCGCGCCTGACCGTAAAGACCAGTCGAGGAGGTCCTCGTAAGTTTCGAGAATTTCTTTCGCGAAGGGCATCGGCCGATCGTCGACCGTATTCACGAAATCGAGACAGAGCGCCCCACCGGTGAGCTCGAATTTCTCCGCCTTCGTTTTGCTCGGCATGAACCCAAAAGCATATAACCAGTAAAATAGTATACGAGAGTTAGATACACCAGACAAGCAACGAGGTCTTCAAGACCGCTCGAGGTTTGTGGCCACGACATCAAGCGCTTCTCGGGAAAATGTCCCTGGATTGATCTTGTGTTAGATTGTCCCGGTTTTAGTCCGCTTTAATAAAGACAGGGGGTGCACTGTGGGAAAGATCAATCTCGCCAAGGTCGCTGTGGGCGGTCTCGTAGCCGGTCTCGTCATTAATATCGGCGAATTCGTACTCAATGAGCCAATCCTTGGCGCTCAATGGAGAGCGGCGATGGAGGCGCTCAACCGAGAGCCGATCGGCAACCAGGCCATCGCGGGTTTCGTGACTCTTGGCTTTCTTCTCGGGATCCTCTGCGTGTATACCTACGCGGCCATCCGGCCCCGTTTCGGGGCAGGGCCGAAGACCGCCGTATACGCTGGACTTCTGGTCTGGGCGCTCACCTATCTCTACGGCGGCGTCAGCATGATGCCCTTGGAGCTGTTTCCTTCGAAGCTCTTGTTTATCGGCATGATATGGGGGTTGGTGGAGATCCCGATCGCGACGGTTATCGGCGCCCGGCTGTATAGCGAGGAATAGACGTCCGCCGAGATCTAGCCGCTAATGACGTCTAGTCGGCCGCGTAGGGCTTGCCGCGGCCGGTTTCGCAGTATTGCTTGAGGCTCTCCAGGTAGTAGCCCCAGTTGTAGTTGTAGATTCCGTAGGCCTCGTCGGATAGCTCCTTGGCGTAGTCCTGCGTGAAGGTGAGCTGCGTCCGTTGGTCGACGTCACGCAGTTCGTACGCGAAGGTGTTGTCCTTCCAGGGTTCGTGGCCGGCTTTGCATTTCCATTCAACCCGTTCGTTGTCGTTTTTCGTCACCACTTCCATGACGGGATTGAAATCGTCCACGAACGTGAAGTGGATCTCACCGCCGACGTCTTCTGAAGCCTCGACTTTCGTGGACCACCAGGACGAAAGCCCCGCTTGGTTCGTAACCGCCCCGAACACTTTGTTCCGAGGAGCATCGATACTCACGACGTGAATGATTTTCTTCATCAGCGCTCATCCTTTCGATCTGATGTCGTCATTCTCTTACGCCTCAACCGGCAGGTCGAGGGCTAAGGTTACCGAGGACCGGACTAATTCGATTGATTGAGACGGTACGAAGGAACCCATGTGTTTCTAGTGCCGCAGAACGCTCGACGTTCTTGCACCGTCGTTCGCGAGGCTTCATGGCTTCACGCTACGACGACTGAGCCTCTATAGGTGTTTGGTACAGAGCTTCGGCTCAACCCGCTCCTGGAAACGAAGTCAGAGGAATTCCATCGAGCCTTCGAGAACCTCACAGGTACGCACTCGTGCCTTCGCGGCGAGATCTAGCTATTGACAGGCGGGGGCCTGATAGGTGTTAGCCGGCTTCCGGCACGCCATCGAAGAAGTCCACCACGCCGGTCTCGAGAGAGTATTCTGCGCCTAGGATGAGTAGACCATCACGTTCGATAAGCCGCTTGAGGTCTGACCCATCGCGCAGATGATTCGCGGACACGCGGACGTTAGCGCGCACGGCCTCACACACGAGAGTATCAGTGCCCATTCGGAGGCCGGTCGCCAACAAGCCCTCCACGGAGGGTCTAATGCGGTCCACTATAAAGCGCAGGTTCCGGGATTGAGCTTCGTCGGGCCGCTGGATCTCCTCCAGAGTCGCGAGAACCGCCCCGCACCGAGAATGGCCAAGTACTACAACTAGCCGGGTACCAAACCGCTCGGCGGCGAACTCCACACTGCCGACCTGCGAGGGGGCAACGACATTCCCGGCGACACGGATGACAAAGAGGTCTCCGAGACCCTGGCCGAAGACGATTTCGGCAGGCACTCGCGAATTAGAGCACCCCAGAACGATGGCGAAAGGCTGCTGGCCCGTCAGCAACTCGGCGCGTCGAATGAGACTGGACGGGCCGTCCACGCTTTGCATGCCTGAGACAAAGCGGCGGTTGCCTTGCCGCAAACTTTCCAGCGCCTCGAGTGCTACCATTCTCAACTGCTGAGCATCCCTCTAGTTCGTTCAACACTGCCAATAACCTGCAGGCCGTGAATTGGTGACGATGGCCGGCGTAGCCGGCCCTCCTGGATCACGGACGGTCAGGTTCATTGGCTTGTTGGACGGCCCCTCGCTCACTTGTGCTTCGCCTTCTTGGATGCTCCCGCAGATGCGAGGACTCTGTAGCTTTCGCTAATCCATCTCTCAAGGAGCTTGATGGAGACGTCCTTTGGATCCTCGAAGGTCACCGTAGTCCATCCTCCAGAGCCAACCTTGTAGCACGCGGGCTTCTTTCCAGCGAGCCTTGATGCCTCCTTTTGGGACCTGTCGAGCCTGACCATCACCCGTCCTGATCGCAGGAACAAGAAGGCTCTCCCTCCGACCTTGAATGTCGCACTCTCGATGGCGGTGCCCTTGCACGCCACGCTCTCTTGAACGTCCGCGGGACGCAGCGCAGCCCGCCGCATTGCCTGCACGGCTCGGTCAGAGTTCGACTGGCCCTCGGTCATTCAGCTTCTCCAGTAGCATCGGGTGAAACGTGCAATGGTCCGTCCAACGCCTGAGTTCAGAGGCAGATGAAAGAGGCGCGGCTTTTGCGCAAGCAAAAGGTGTGACGCTTTTAGCTGTCCGCTGGAACGAATTGTTAGGCGGCGAATTGGTAAAACCGGGGTACATACCTGACAAGTGTCCGGGCACATGGTTAACACTTTCTTCCGCCCGAGAGGGAGGAGGAAGGATGCCCTGGCTGGAGACCAACCCTGTGCTCGAACGACGACATTTTATCCAAGATTACGAAAGTGGACATTGGACGATGACCGAGCTGTGCCTGCGCTACGGTATCAGCCGCAACACGGGCTACAAGTGGCTCGACAGGTACCGCCAGAGTGGCGGTAGTGGCTTGCACGATCGCAGCAGAGCTCCGCACACGTGTCCCCATCAGACTCCCGACGAACTCGTCGAGGTGATCCTCGAGGAGAACAGTCGCTACGGGTGGGGTGCTCGAAAAATCTTGAAACGACTCCAGGCGCGGCTCCCCGCGCGAGCCTTGCCTGCCCGGAGCACTGTTTTCGACATTCTCGAGCGCCACGGTCGGGTCCGGCCTCGGCGGCATCGCCGACGCTGGAAGCATCCCGGTGCGGCGCCGTTCAACACCACCGCTCCCAATCAGATCTGGACTGTCGATTTCAAAGGACAGTTCCTCATGCGCAACGGTCAGTACTGTTACCCTCTCACCATCGTCGACCACTTCAGCCGCTACCTGCTTCGCTGTCATGGGCTGCCCGACGTGAAAACAGTAGGCGTAAAACGCCAGTTCCTGCGCCTGTTCTGCGAGCACGGGCTTCCCGACGCGATCCGCAGCGACAACGGCTCTCCCTTCGCATCTACGGGCATTCACGGTCTCACTCACTTAAACGTGTGGTGGCTTCAGCTCGGAATCACCCATCAGCGCATCACACCGGGGAACCCACAGCAGAACGGTGCTCACGAACGCATGCATCGAACTCTCAAAGCCTATGCCACCAAGCCTCCAGGCGCCGACCTAAGCGTTCAGCAGCGACTGTTCAAACGCTTCCGGAAAACCTACAACGAGGTTCGACCTCATGAAGCCCTCGATGATGAAACTCCCGCTTCGCGATGGAAACCCTCAACTCGCCCGTACCCTGAAAGAATCGCTCGCCCTGAATACCCAGCTCATCTGGAGGTCCGTCGCGTTAGTAACTGCGGAACCTTTCGACTTCACTCCACCCAGCAATTCCTGTCCCAGGCGCTCAAAGGCGAGCACGTTGGTCTCGAGCAGATCGACGACGGCATTTGGAATATCCTCTACTACGACACCCTGCTCGGCCGATTCGACGAACCCAACAAACGAATTACTGGGGCTCCCGCTCTCCGAGAGAAGTGTTAGGTATGTCCCCGGACGTTTTGTTAGCTATGTTCCCCGGTTGCTCATCTGGTACAACCGGGGAACATGCATGTGTAGTACCTCCCACCCTCGGTTACACGCTGAGCCCCCGGTTTTTTGTCTAAGTCGTTCGTAGGGTGTTTGTCCATCCAGAGCACCGTGAGGTCTGTCGTAGTTATAGTACTTTTCCCATTCGCTGAGCTTCTTGTTGAAGAGGTGTATGTCGTCGCTCACCTCGTTTTGGTCTAGAAGCTGGTAGAACTCCTCGTCGTCGATGCGATGCGAACGCTCGACTTTGCCGTTCAATCGAGGAGTTCTTGGTTTGATGTAGACGTGGCTTATGTCGAGATCCTGAAGATGCCAGTGGAACTTGGATTGGAATTCCGGGCCGTTGTCCGTTTGCACGACGTGAATCCTAAAGGGAAGCCGGCGAATGACCTCATCGATGAATCGAATCGCAGTCCTTTGGTTACAGGCGTCGAATATCTTTAGGACGCGAATCCTCGTGCAGTCGTCTACCGCCGTGAATTGATAGAGCCGCTTTCGCGTACCCGGAATACGCTCGAGAAACTTGACGTCTACCTGCAGCCGATGTCCGGGTTTCGCCTTCTCGTAGCGTTTCCAACGCTTCTTGTGAGCTCGATGCTTCTGGCTTGCGGGCAACCGATTCAAACCATTCCGCAGGAGGATTCGATGGATTGAAGACGGCGCAATGCGTATTCCATGGTAGCGATGCAGGTACAAACCGATTCTCGCCGGACCAAAATGGTAGTTCTGCCGCAAGTAGAGAATCTTGCGGATGATGTGTTTCGAAGTCTCATTGGGGTGGTTTGTCGGTCGTGATGGCCGATCGCAGAGGCTCGCTTCGCCGTAGGTCTCGTATCGCGAGCGCCATTTGTAAAATGTCTTCCGCGAGATCCCGAAATAGCGACACGTTTTCGAGACGTTGTGCGTTGTCTCAGCAGCGTGTCGAATGATCTTCAGCCGCCAATTCACCTGTCGGTGGAGCTCCGTCTTGTTCATCGTAGCCCTCTCTCCTCGTCACGCTTCAAAGAAGACCAGTGTGTCACCCAGGTGGTGGGATTTTACATTAGGGATGTTCCCGGTTGTTCAGCGCCAGTTCAAAGACCTGAGTTGTCGCGGTCAAGAAAAGGTCCAACCATTTCCAAAACTGGCTCCGTTAGATCCACCACTTCCACTGCTGTTAGCCCCCCGCTAGCAATCGCAGCCTCGGCTTGGGAGCAAAGATGATGTGCAATTGCCGTGCCGTGCTGGGTTGGGGTCCCTCAGACCAGTCCGGGATGAAGGCATCGAGTGATTGACGAGCCACCGCCGAGATCATGGTGAGGGGTTCGCGCCCCGGATCGAGCGCGAGAAAATTCGAAAGGGACCAAACGACCAGGTGTAAGTACAGGCGCACAATAGAATGTAGAGCGGAACCCAAAGCAGGACATTCAGTACGTAGCTTGCCAAGTACGCCAACGGGTGTTCTGGGTGCCAGAAGAAATCGGAGCCGCTGATAACTCCAGGTCCAAGCGAAAGGACGACGAACACGTGGAGCGCGAAGAAAACGAGCGACGTTGGCCATAACAGCAGAATGCATAAACCTGTCTTGACGCTGAACGCAAAGATTGAGACAGAGTTGTCGGCTAGCGTCCCGCGTTGCTTCTGAATGAAGCTCCAACTAACGAGTCCCCCGACGCCGAGAATCGTCATCAATCCTGCGACCACGGAGATGACGTCGGCAACGTCAGCGAACGTTACGTCCGGCAAAGACGCGGTCCTCCCTTTGTCACCCTAACAGTCGGCTTGAGCAGCGGCACGGGAAAGCCGCTTACGAAGCCAGAGCCCTTGTTCCAAGATTCTCATGCCTTGCCGAACGCGATGTGCCGTCTGCTCCAAGCGGTGGTTAGGCACTCGTCTCCAAGGAATCAACGAAGTGAAACAGAGTCGCTTCCGCCTCCCGCAGAGGCTCATCTCTACCATGGCGGGCGTCTCGAAATGCGTAGTAGAACCCTATTGTACGCGCTGGACGGAGAGCAGGAAAGATGACTGCCATGGGGTTGAAGTCTTTCGGTGGTGCCCATTCCTTGAAGACACGGCCTGCAAAAGGCGCCTCCCCTCTGTGCCAACATCCTTGAGACACTTCGCCCCTTGAAATTAGTGTGTAGGGCGGAGGAGGATCATCAATGAGTTCATTGATTGAGAGAATGACCCCGGCGGGAACGGAAGGAGCCCGTAGGGCGACTGGAGATCCCGCCGGCCGCGATGCGGCGGGGGTCCCGGAAACGGAAGTGAGTGAGCAAGCGAAGCGTCGACGCTTTACCGCGGAGTACAAGCTGCGGCTAGTGCGCGAGGCCGACGCCTGCAAGGGTGTCGGGGATATTGCGGCACTTCTGCGTCGAGAGGGCCTGTACTCGTCGCAGCTATCGAGTTGGCGCCGCCAACGTGACGAGATCGCGAAGGCGGGGTTGACGTCGAGAAAGCGAGGCCGGAAGGCGAAGGCAGAGGATCCACGGGTCAAGGAGCTCGAGCGCGAGAACGCCCGGCTCCAACGTCGCCTGGCTCGAGTGGAGACGATGTTGGAGATCCAAAAAAAAGCCTCCGAACTGCTGGGGATCCCCCTGAATCCGCTCGACAGCGACGAGAACGACTGATTGTGGCGGCCGAGGAGCTGGCGGGACAGATTGGGCAGACGGCGGAAGCCTGCGAGGCTCTGAGTGTGGCTCGTTCCACGTTGTATCGCAGGCGCCAGCTGGTGACGCCCAAACCGAAGCGTCGTCCTCGGCCGCACCGAGCCCTCGACGAGACCGAGTGCGAGAAGGTCCTCGGAGCCTTGCACTGTGAGCGTTTCGTCGACAAGGCGCCCGCGCAGGTGTGGGCCACGCTTCTGGACGAGGGAATCTACCTCTGCTCGATTCGCACGATGTATCGGATTTTGGAAAAGTACGGCGAGGTCCGAGAGCGCCGGAACCAACTGCGCCATCCGAATTACGCCAAGCCGGAGCTGTTGGCCGAGGCGCCCAACGAGGTTTGGTCGTGGGATATCACGAAGCTTCGTGGCCCCGTCAAGTGGACCTACTACTATCTCTACGTCATCCTCGACATCTTCTCCCGCTACGTGGTTGGCTGGATGCTGGCTCACCGAGAAAGCGCCGAGCTCGCGAAACGCCTCATCGCCGAGAGCTGTCGCAAGCAAAACATTGAACCAGACCAGCTCACCATGCACGCGGATCGTGGCAGCTCGATGCGAAGCAAGTCCGTGGCTTTGCTCTTGGCAGACCTCGGCGTGACCAAGACCCACTCCAGACCCTACGTCTCGAACGACAATCCCTACTCCGAGTCTCAGTTCAAAACGCTCAAGTATTGCCCTCAGTTCCCCAGCCGTTTTGGTTCCATCCAAGACAGCCGGCTGTTCTGCCGCGGTTTCTTCGACTACTACAACAATGACCACCGGCACTCGGGGGTCGGCCTTATGACACCGGCCGACGTTCACTACGGTCGCGCCGAACAACTCACCACCGCTCGGCGCCAGATCCTTCTCGAGGCTCAGCGTGCTCATCCCGAGCGCTTCGTTCGCGGAACGCCACAACCTCCCGTTTTGCCTCCTCAGGCCTGGATCAACCCGCCGCCGCAGAAAACGACGCTCCAGGATGCCGCAGGAGCCATTCTCTCGGCGTCGTCCATACCTGGGGTACCCCCTTTTTCTGCTTCACCCAACGAGATCGCGAGCGAAGCAGACGTCGACCACGCGGACATCACCAGTCGCCGAAAGTTAATCGAGGCTCACTAAATGCAGCTCGCGAGTGTCTCAATGTTGTTGACATGTTCCGCTCATGCGGCCATGATGACCGGCGTGACCAATTGAGCACAACTGCATGGCTCCCGAGGCGCGGCAGCCAGCGAGTCTCTATGTACTCCCTCCAATGAGGACTATCCGAGTATACAAAAAGGATCCGCTTGCCCCGCCGACCCCACAGCAGCTCCACGAGTGACCGATAAAGAAATCTGTGAATCCAAATAAACGGAAGAAGCAGAACAAGTAAGAGGAGTAGCGCCAGAATGAGTGGCGACACGAGAACAATAAGGAACGTCTCACCCGCAAATCGCCCACGCCGGTCCCTCTCGTACATCGATGTGCCTAACAGTAAGTAGATGGTTCCATATAGTACCGGACGTATAGTTCGGATGGGTCGCGATGCGTGCGGTATAGCGCTTTCGCGGATTCCGCCGAGCGAACGGCACGTTTCCTGTTTAGCGTCGGTTGAGGGCGGTGGGCCCAGGGCGGTGCCATTTTTATCTTTCGCGCGGTTGCTAGATAAGATGATAAGAGATTGAAATCTCAGAGATATTCTAGGCGTCTGACGCGTGTGCGTTCAACTAGCGTTTGTCCAGAGGGCTTCGGACGCCGCGGCCGCCGCGGTTCAGGACGTGGCAGAGATCATTGTCGTAGTGACGTCTTTGTGTCCCAGTAGCTCCTGAATGGTGCGGATGTCGTAGCCGTCTTCTAGGAGGTGGGTCGCGCGAAGGAATGTCGGAAAGTGTGGCAGCTTGCGGGTTTCGAGATTCCGGCGGCGAGCACGGCGTTCTTGACCGCGCGTTGCAGGGCGCTCTCGTGCAAGAAATGTCGACGGCGCCGGTTGGTTTCGCGGTGGAAGTACTGCCGGGTTGCGGGAAAACCCATTGCCATCCCCATTCTCGCGGGGCGTTTGGGTATTTCTTGTCAAGAGCGTAAGGCAGCTCGACGAAACCGGAGCCGTTTAGGATGTCGCGTTCGTGTTGCGCGCGAACTCGCTTTAGTTGAGCGTGCAACGGTTTCACGAGGCTTTCGGGAACCATGGTGATGCGGTCCTTTTCGCCCTTGCCGTCGCGAACGGTGATTTCGCGGCGCTCGAGGTTCAGGTCCTTGACGCGCAGCCGGCAGCATTCGCGAACACGCAGCCCCGATCCGTACAGCAGCAACGCCATGAGCGCGGTCGTTCCCGTCATACGATCGAGCACTGCGTTGACCTCGCGACGGGTCAGCACAAGCGGCAGTCGGGTCGGACGCTTGGCGCGCGCGAACTTCAGCTTATTGAGCTCGCGGCGGAGGACGTGGCGGTACAAGAACAGTAAAGCGGAAAGCGCTTGGCCTTGGGTCGAGGCACTCGCGTTGCGTCGGGTTGCGAGCTGCGACACGAAGGCCGATATCTCGGCTTCGCCCATAGTGTCTGGGTGGCGTTTGTCGTGAAAGAAGATAAAGCGTTTGATCCAGAAAACGTACGCTTTCTCAGTGCGGGGGCTGTAGTGACGCGTTCGAATTTCGTCTCGGACGCGATCGAGGATGCGTCGTTTGGGTGCGGCCGCCGAGTGCGGTTCGGGTTGGTCCGTGGGCCACGGCGCAGGTACCTTGCTCCTGCGCGGCGTGGTCCTCTGAAGCCTGTGGGTTCTGCCTTGGTCTTTCATCGTCACCTCTGGGAAGGCTCGGCGCCAGCGAACCTTCACATCAGTAAGACGAAAAAACGGGTGCCGAACCTCCCTCGGCAGGTCATGCTCTTTGCGTTTCTGGCTTCCCGGACGGTTTCGCGCCGGCTCGAGGATTGACGGGGTCATCGGATGGACCGCTTCTTGCAACGCGTGGTTCTTCGAGAACCTAGATTCTTCGTAGGAACCCCACCCTCTTCAAGTTCCAGGAGAAGACACTATGACCAAGGGCAATGCACCCTTTGCAGGAATTCGGAAGGGAAGCCGCGTGGGGCTCGGAGCGATTTTCGTGGCACTTCTTTTTGCTGCCTCGGCTCGAGCGCAGGGGGATCCCGAGCGGGTGACCTTCCTCGCGGGAATCGGCACAGGCCAGAGCTGGCGCGACGAGAGCAGAAACGGCGTTCTAGTCAACATCTTCGCGGGAGCGGAGCTTCGTCTCTTCCGCGGCGTGGGAATTCTCGTCGACGTGTCCCGGGCGTCGCATCGCCGGCACTTCGACTTCGGCGGTCGATGGCAGGGAAACGACACTATCGCCTCGGCCAGCGTCGTCAGTCGCCTCGGAAAACGTCGCGTCCAGCCCTACCTCCTTGCGGGCGTTTACTTCGTTCATTCGGAACTGGAGATCGAGTGGCCAGTCTTCGACTATGGGTTCTCTCCGTCGACGGGCGGTCTGGTTGGCAATATCGTCGATACCGAGCGAACCCACACCTCGAGCGATGACTTCGGACCGAGCTTTGGCGGTGGCGCCGACGTCCATTTGCATCCGCGAGTGATGGTACGCACCGAAGCGCGCTTTTACTCGTCGTCTTCGCTCAAGCTCGCGTTAACCGCCTCGCTCGGGTTTACCTACCGATGGTGAGCTCCGGCGCCCGAGACGACGAGACGAAGGAAGGCAAAGCCTGGCCATCAAACCAAACCGATAGTCGACCTATCCGTTGAGTGAGACAAGTGCCGTCGCGGGCGGCCGTCACAGCGGCTGTACAGCCCGGGCATGGTTTTTGCTACTCTGAACATAACCCCAAACAACTTGGAAGGAGTCGCCGATGCTCATGGTACGACTCGTCTTTTTGCTATTGGCTCTGGCACCCGCGAACGCGCTAGCAGAGAAGGCGCGTTCTGGAGTGCGCGCACACGGGTTCGCGGGCGCGTTTCTCGCTAGCCGGGCGTCGGGAGGAGTCCACGTCGGCGGCGGAGGCGAGGTGCGATTCAAACGTTTCGCAGCAGGATTGGAGGCAGGTCTCTTCGATCGCTCGCCCTTCCTCTCCGTCAGCGGCTCGTTCCACGCCCCCGGTCTGGGCCGCCAGGAATCGATCGTTCCTTTCTTCAAAGGGGGGGTCACCGCCTTGAGCTCCGACACCCCAGGGTGGATTCATTTCGGCGGCGGCTTCGATTATTGGCCCCGCGATCGGCTCGCGCTTCGCTTTGAGGTCCGGGACCACGTGGCGGTGGGTTCGTCGGGAGCACACGTTCTCGGCGTGACGTTCGGTATCGTCGTTCGCTAAGAGCTAGAGACAAGTCGACCGAAGGAGGCTCAACAGTGCTGAAACACAAAGCAAGAAAAACCAGCGCCCTCTTGGTCTGCGCCGGGCTCGTGCTGTGTGCGCGGTGGGGAAGTGCAGCGGACGTTCGAGTGAAAGCGGGTGCAGGAACGGGACTCGCGTATGGGTCGCCGCTTCCAGGCGTGGGCGCGGAGCTCGAGCTCGGCGAGCACGTCTCTACGATAGGTGGAGTGGGTGTGCTCGCCGCTGAGACAACCTGGTCTTACGGCATTCGCGTGTACTTCCAAGGGCGAGAACGAAAATTTAGACCTCATGTCAGTCTGTTCCGATGGACAGAAGGCAACGGTGTCTACGTTGGCGTCGATCATGACGTCGGCAAGCCCAGCGGGTTCAACCTGACCTACTCGGTTGGTTATGGTGACGTGAACTTGGAAGGACGAGTCTCTCTCACGTTCGGCGTGGGCTACCGGTTCTAAGAACGCCTCCTCTTCAACCAACGATTCTGCAAGGTCCAACGCAGCGTTAGCCGTTATCCCGCGTTTGCCTTGATGAGCTCGTTGAGACGGGCCCTTGTCCAGCTTCGGCGAGGATCCCGACGTGGTCGGTCGCACGGTCACGATGAATGGCCGGAGCGGGTGGGACAGCGCATCGCCTGGAGAGGCGACACACTGCACTTCATCGGCGTGAGTTTGGAGTACCGGACGATCGTGGGCGTCGTCTCCGACGCCAAGGAATACGGTGTGGCTGAGAACGTGCCGCATGTGGTCTTCAATCCATACACCCAGGAGCCGGTTCAGCCAAAACTTCGGAGTCGTGCCAAATAATCGAGCCAGCCGCAGGGCAGTGTCAGGGGTATTACCTCGCTTGCGGTTGATGATCTCGTTCACTCTCGGGTAGGAGACGTGAATGAGGTCCGCCAAGCTACTCTGAGTCATGCCCAACGGCTCGAGAAACTCTTCGAGCAGCATTTCCCCAGGATGTGTCGGCGCGCGATGTTTCGGTAACGTTGTCATAATTGAGCTCCTGCGACCTACCGATGGTAGTCGATGACTTCCACGTCTTCCGGTCCCCGCTCAGTCCATTTGAAGCAGACTCGATACTGCTGATTGATGCGAATACTGCGCTGTCCTTTTTGATCTCCTTTTAATCGTTCGAGCCGATTACCCGGAGGTACCTGAAGATCCTCGAGCACCATACGGCCAATACAACGGCATCCCGGCTCAACCGCGGCGTCATCACAGTCGTGCCTGTGACCACCAACGTGACCCGGCTCTACCCATTTCAGGTGTTTCTTCCGGCCGTCGAATGTGGGTCGCGTCGCGACTCCAAGGCGCAGGCGGAGCAGGTCCGCTCCGTGGCGATCGAACGGGTCGGCCGACGAGTTGGCCAACTCCCGGCTTCGCTCATGTGGGAGCTCGAGGATGCCCTCCGCCTCCATCTCGGTCTCTGAAGTGCAGGCGGGCTACACCTCACTGATCACTGACACGCGTGTTCGAGGGCCCGAGTTTGTGCAGAGCTGCGACGAGCAGTCCAACATCTCCCGTATCGTGTGTGCCAGGGAAGGCATCGAGAAGGGCTTTTGCAAAAGCACGGAGCCATCCACAACATGGTGGTTGATGGCGTGATCCGTGTAACCCGACATGTAGAGGACCTTCATGTTCGGTTGTCGGGATAGCGCCCGTTCAGCCAGTTGGCCGCCGTTCATGCCGGGCATCACCACGTCGGTCAACATGATTTCGATGGACTTGTCGTGCTCGTCGAAAACTCGAAGAGCATCTAGTCCGTCCCCGGCCGTGAGCACGGTGTAGCCCTTGGTTTCGAGGAACTTTTCGATCAGATTCCGGATGCCGATTTCGTCTTCCACGATCAGGATGGTCTCCGATCCGCCTGCGGGCGCGCCCGCCGACGGTTGGTCGGGGGTTTCGTTCTCACCTGCTTCGTCGACGCGCGGCAAATAGACTCGGAACGTCGTGCCCCGGCCCACTTCACTTTCGACCCCGAGGTACCCACGGCTTTGCTTGACGATGCCGTAGACGGTAGCCAGCCCCAACCCGGTTCCCTTGCCTTGGTCCTTCGAGGTGAAGAAAGGCTCATAGAGATGCGGCATTGCCTCGGGGTCGATTCCAACGCCGGTGTCGCTTACTTCGAACAGGACGTAGTGCCCAGGCGTCGCGCCATCGTGGTGTGCGATGAACGACGCGTCCAGCTCGACGTTCGAGGACTTGAAGGTCAGCTTGCCGCCGTTCGGCATCGCATCGCGCGCGTTGAGAGCCAGGTTGAGGATCACCTGCTCGATCTGGCTTGGATCGGCCTCGATGTGATCCAGGACCGGCTCCAGAACCGTCACCAGCTCGATGTCCTCACCGATAAGCCGGCGAAGCATTTTTTCCACGTCGGCGACACTCGAGTTCAGGTTCAGAACCGTCGGTTGCAGCACCTGTCGACGACTGAAAGCAAGGAGCTGCTGGGTGAGGGACGCCGCGCGTTCAGCCGCCCTTCGGATTTCCCCGATGTCCTCCCGTCGTGGATCGCTTGCGGGGAACTCGCTCATCAGCAGCTCGCCATGGCCCAGGATGATCGTCAGGAGGTTATTGAAGTCGTGGGCGACACCACCAGCGAGCCGCCCCACAGCCTCCATCTTCAGGGCTTGACGGAGGCGCTCTTCGAGCGCGCGCTGCTCGGTGATGTCCTGAACAGTCCCCACAATGAGGACAGGCTTGCCCGACTCGCCGCCGCGAACCTCCGCCCGTTCGCGTACGGTGCGAACCGTCCTGTCGGGGAGCTGGATCCGGTAGTCCATGCCGTCGAGGGCGCGACCATGGGAAGCTTCGGCATGAGCTTTGTCGACGCGCTCCCGATCGTCGGGATGCACGCAATTCAGGAAAGCCTCGTGGGTGGCCGCGAACCGCCGGCGGTTCAGGCCGATCAGACCGAAGATACGATACACCTCGTCGGACCATCTGAGCTCATTAGCCTCCATCTCCCATTCCCAGTTCCCGACGTGGGCGATCCGTTGAGCCTCGGCCAGACTGGCCTCGCTCCGCCTGAGCGCGAGCTCGGCCCGCTTTCGCTCTGCTAGTTCCGAACCCAGTTGTTGGTTCGCCGCCGTTAGCTCAACGGTGCGCTCGCCGACCATTTCCTCGAGCTCGTCCCGATGTCGTCGCAGCCCCTCCTCCGCCTGCTTTCTCTCGGTGATGTTCCGGGCAAGTCCCAACACCAAAATTCTGTTCTCTATCGTGACCGGCGCGGTCTGTATTTCCACGAAGACCTGCGTGCCGTCTTTCCGGTTGAGCGTAAACTCGTTCGGTCCGGTCGGCTGGCCTAGTTTGTTCTTCCCCAACAGGAACGCCGCCTTGGGGATCTGTGCCAGCGGCAGCATGCTGAGCTTCAGGAAATTGCGTCCGATGAGCTCCTCCTTCCGGTAGCCAACCATCTCCTCGGCGGCTCTATTGACGTTCACAAAATTCCCTTTCAGGTCGTTCAAGTAGTAGGCGTCGGGAGCGTACTCGAAGAGTGTCTTGAACCGTTCTTCGGAGTTTCTAAGGCCTTCCTCGATCTGCTTGCGCGCGGTAATGTCTCGTGCCAGTGCCAGAAAGTGACCGCGTTCGCCCCGCTCGAGAATGCCGATGCGAGTCTCGACAGGAAACACCGATCCGTCCTTGCGGCGATGGATACCTTCGACGGTAACGGGCGTCCCCACCCCGATTCGCTTCCAAAGCTCTTCGAGGTGGTCGAAGGAGAGTTTCCGCGCGACGTCCATGACCGACAGCTTCAGCAGCTCCTCACGGGTGTAGCCCAAGCTGTCGCAAGCGCGTTGGTTGACATCGATGAATCGTCCCTGGCGATCGTGAAGGAACAGGGCATCCGCCGCCTGCTCCACCAGCGCTCGAAACCGACTCTCGCTTTCTCGAAGTGCGTGCTGGGCCCGAACGCGCTCGGTTACATCCCGCGAGACGCCGACAATGACGGGGGGGCCGTCTCCGGAAGGCTTGCGAAGCGTGTTGCTGTACTCGAGAATGCGCTCGGAACCGTCCCGCCACCGGACTCTCATCAACCCTTGCGCGTGCCCGCTCTCGAGTATGGTAGTCAAATAGGAGTCGAAACGCTCCCGCACGTCCGGTGAGAGGAGGTCTTGGAGCTTTTGGCCCACGATCTCCTCGGGGTTCCGAGCGCCCATCTTCCGGACCAGAGCCTGGTTGGCACTGAGCAAGCGGCCCTGGATGTCATGGGTGCAGATCATCTCCGCCATGTTCTCCACGAGGTCACGGTAGCTCGCTTCGCTCTGACCGAGCTCCACGGTGCGTGCGGCAACTTGGCGAGCCTCTCGATGTCCCTGGCGCATCAATTTCACCACGACGACCGCAATGGCAATCAGGAGCAGTGTGAGCCAAAGCCACCGCAGATCTTCTATACCCATCAGAAGACCGAGATCGGGAGAGTGGATGTACTCAATGTCAATGCGCGCTTCCTCCTCGTGCGAGCGCCGGCACATCGTCGCCACGCTCGCGCCGGGAGCTCTCGGCGAGCACGCGCTCTTCGAGGCCAGCTGTCATCGTTTGCATTCCAGGTCTTTCAGGATCCCACCCAGAACTCTGACGAGATCCGCCATGATGTGTTCGTTTTTCAATTGTAACAGCCCTTGCTTGCAGTTGCCGCTGTTGTCGAATTCAGGAGCGTCTCTTCCGGAGTTTGCCCTCGAACGGGGCTCGACGAGCGCGGGTGCAGCCGGTTCGCGACGGTCAGACCAGCGACGGCCGAGAACGCAAGGTGAAGTAGAAACACACGCCGTTATCAGGCGCCGCCTCGGCCCACACCCGGCCCTCGTGCCGGTCGATGATGCGTTTGACGATCGCAAGGCCGACACCCGTGCCTTCGAACTCCTCCTCCAGGTGTAGTCGCCGGAATACGCCGAAGGGGTCGTCGGCGAGCTTCATGTCGAACCCCACACCGGTATCGCGGACGAAAATCACGGGCGGGTCGGAGTCTTCGACGGTGCCCACCTCGATCTTGGCGAATTCCCGTGGCCTCGTGAATTTGACGGCGTTCGAGAGCAAATTGAAGAATCCGTGAACACCGCGGGAGCGCCCGTTCGCGAGACCCTCCGGATTCTCGTTCATCACGGATCGCCATAGCTTGATTCGGACATGCGGGTTTTGAAACGAACGTCGCGGTGATTCCCCCTCGCCTCGGGCGGCGCCACTCGACGATGGTCACCCGTAACTGCTAAAACGGAAAGAGATACGAGAAACCCAATTTCGGAGTTTTGATGGCATTCAAGTTGCGTTCTGTTCTTGCATCCTTCCCCACATTCCGTCGATCGCACGTGGATCGAAGCGACGAGTCCGATGAGCCGAACGAGATATTTCGCCGCAGCCTTGGCAGCGGCAGTCTTTCTCCCGACGCCGAGCGTCGGGCAGTTCTTTCGCCCGGGATGCACGGTGCAGCTATTTACCGGCGGGGCGAGCGAAGCCAGGGCCATCGCCCTCCAACCCGATGGACGCATCGTCGTTGCCGGCTACGCCGAAGTCTCCGGCGAACGTGACTTTCTCATCGCGCGCTTCCACCCCGATCTCAGCCTCGACACCTCCTTTGGCCTAATCGGTTGGGTCACGACCGACTTCGACAGAGACGACGAAGCTTTCGGTGTCGCCGTTCAGACGGACGGCAAAATCGTAGCGGTCGGCTACGGCGCCAACGCCTCCGGCACGCAGAGCGCGCTGGCGATCGCCCGCTATCTACGCGACGGGAGCCTCGATCCCGACTTCGTGGGCGGCGGTAAGATCAGGTATTTCATGCCGGGCTCCGCCATGGAAGAGCTGCGGGGCGTTGCCCTCCAGCCCGACGGGAAGATCGTGGCGGTCGGCTTTCATGAGGGCTTCTGACCAAAGCAGCTCTTGGTCGCGCGTTTCCTGAAGGATGGAAACCTAGACGGCTCATTCGACGGAGACGGCGTGGCGGCAACGCCGATTATTGGGAACGTCTCCGTCGGGAGCGACGTCGCGATCGCGCGCGACGGAGAGATTGTCGTCTCGGCGACAGGGACGTTCACGGGAAACAACGACTTTGTCGCGGCGAGGTTTTTGCCTGACGGCACTATCGACACCACGAACTTCAATTCCCCCAACGGATGGGTGAATACGGACATCGCGAACCCCGACGACGCCGCCGCGGCGCTCGTAGTCGACGTGAACGGAAACGTCATCGTCGCCGGGACCTCGAGCGCCGACATCTCCATCGTTCGATATCTCCCCGATGGAACGCTCGATGGAGGGTTTGGAACCGGGGGCATCAAGATCCACGATATCGGCACCGACGCGGGATACGACGTAGCGCTCGACGCCGGCGGCAACATCGTCGTCGTCGGTGAAGGCGGCTCCGCCGACTTCGCTCTGACGCGCTTCACGCCGACGGGCGGCCTCGACCTCTCGGTCACGACCGACATCACCAGCGAGGATCGCAGCTTCGCTCTCGCGATCCGACGAGACGGAAAGCTCCTTCTCGCGGGAACGAGCAACGCGCCAGGGCTCCCCTTGCTGACCCTTGCTCTGTCAACGCCGACGGGACCCAGGACTGCGGTCAGTTCGTCCTTCAGCCGTTCGGGGACAGCGCGACTGGCTTCGTGCCCGTGGGAAGCTGCGTCAACAACTGGCAGTGTGTGAACGACAATGGCGACCTGCCGGCCGGTTTCGCCGCTTCTGACGGCGCGGTAAGCTACGTTCAAAGCGCGACGCCCTCCACGATCGATCTCTACCGCCTCGACGACGGCTACGTTCCCGCGGGCAAGGTCGTCACAGAAATTGAAATCGCAGCGATCGCTGCCTGGAGCGGCGCTGGCGTCAACCCGGAGTTCAGGGTGTTGTACCAGCGACAGGGCTTCGACACCGTTCCCGTTCCCGGAATGACGTTTACCGTCTCGAACACGAGCTTCAACTCGGGGTGGTTCATTCCGTGGATTGATCTGAACTGGAGCCCCGCAGAGCTCGACGCCCGAGATCGGCGTCGAGCACGTGAGCGGAAACGACCTTCAGCTCACACAGATTTACGTGAACGTAACCTACGGCGAGCCGCGGGTGCATCCGGTAGAAGCCTTCACCGCGGCTGCGACCGGAGACGGCGGCGGTGGGCAAGTAAGGCTGAACTGGCTCAATCCCGCCTTTGGGGTCTACGACGAGACCGTCATCCGTCGGAGCGAGCTGGGTTGCCCCACAAGCCCGACATCCGACGACGCCGTGGTGAATGCGGCAGACGGGCTCGGTCAGCGCGGGGGCTTCTTCGATCCCGTCCCTATCGGGCCGACGTATTACTACGCCGCCTTCGTCGAGGATGCCGAGGATCACGCTTCCCCAGGCAAGTGCGTGACAGTGACGCCGTTTGATCGGGACGCGATCAAAGTCGACTGGATTTACACCACCGCCGACCCGATTGCCGCCCTCGCCACTCCTGGCCTTCGCGTGAGCCTGACGACCAAAGTCTACACGGCGACGAATGACGGTGTCGTGCACGCTATGAATGGCTCAAGCGGGAGCTGGCCGACTGGATGGAAGCCCTACCGTCTCGGTGCGAAGGCGCCGTCCCGTCCCCCCCTACTTCCACTGGAGCCATCCGGTCCATGGGCCGCGCTGTTCGCCGCAGAGGACGGGCACGTCTACGCCATCGACTCGGTCACGGGCGAGCTCCTATGGCGAAGCCCGCGCCTGGGGGTGATGCTCTCGTCCTCCCCCGCGGCCATTCTCTCTGACTTCGGCAGCGCCAACAATCTCGTTTTCGTCGGTACCCGCAACGCGAGCATGCCAAACCGGCTCTACGCACTGAACGCCGACGACGGAACGGTCGCCTGGTTCTTTGACAACGGAGGCCCGGCCACCAGTATCGGGATCGTGACGAGCGGGCCGGTGGTGAGCTACGCCGACGAGCGCGTGTATTTCACGAGTTTCGCGGGAACGAGCGCCAACACCGTGTGGTGTCTCGACTTCACTATCGCGCCGGTCACCCAATGCGGAACGTGGGCCAACTTCGGCGTCGCGACGAGCTCGGGTGGCGACGTGGATGCGAGCCCAAGTCTTTTCAATGGCCTCCTATTCGTGGCGGACAAGGCGCCGGGAGAGAGCCTATATGCCTTCCTGCCCGCGGACGGATCGGAGTCCCCTTTGCCTTTTATCGGGGGAGGGGGGGCGAAAGAGTACATTTTCCCCAGATTCTCTACATCAGACGTCATCGTCACCAATGCGAGCGACGTGCTGTCCATCGACACGGCGGGACCTGGCATCAATTGGACCTGCGCCATTACGTCGCCCTCGGCGCCGCTTCAAGTGCCCGGCACCAACGACATCTACGTTGGAGGCGGTGACGGCAAGCTCCACCGGTTGACGACGATCAACCCCGGCTGTCCCGCCACCTCCGAGTGCATCGGGGACTGTGTAAGCACAACGGTCGGCTCGCCGGCTTACGACGTTGTCAGAAACAAGATTTTCCTTGGGACGCTGGACGGTGAGATTTACGCGGTGAAGGCGCCCTTCTAGAGAGGTTTCAGATGATGGCGATGCGCGGTGTCACGATGCTGTTTCTTTTGGGCACGATCCTGGGAAGCGGAGCCTCCGCCTTCGCGTCGGCTCTTTCGTCGCCCGGCGACCGCCGCGC
Organism: Candidatus Marinacidobacterales bacterium; assembly: GCA_965247365.1. Taxonomy (GTDB): domain Bacteria; phylum Acidobacteriota; class Vicinamibacteria; order Marinacidobacterales; family SMYC01; genus CBDFHB01. Next base: position 2,741,931 of record CBDFHB010000002.1, on the reverse strand, counting down.
GCAGCGCCAGTGTTACGCGGTCCGGGTCGAAGCGATCCAAAATCCTTCGGCCGAGAGTGGGCCACGCCGCCGCTACAAGGACCGCTTCTCCGCCGAGGACGTGCTCGACCTTCGTTTCGTTGTGATGTTGTCGGCAAACAGCCAAGCGGGCCTCGTCGAGATCAGGCTCTATACCCCTTCGGGTCGTCTCTACGACGTCCTGAAAGCAGAAACCGAGCCCGACGCGAGCGGCCGGGGCCGCTATCGGCGCCGCCGCGGTCGTGTCGTCGCAGCCCAACTCCCGGTAGCCGGTAGTCACATCACCGGCCGATCTCTCTACGGAAAATGGGAGGCTGTGGTCCACCTCGACGGCAACGACGAGCACTGTACGCGCGCGCGATTTACCATCGATCCCTAGGGAAGGTGCCATCTACTCACCGAAGAGGTGCTGGAGACGCCCCACCCGCGTAACCGCCGCAGGTCCTCAGACCGACCTGGCGCTTACGCGATGCTCTTGCGGACTGACGCCTCGCACTCGTTTGAATGCCGTGCTGAGCGCGAACGGGGTGCTGTAGCCCACTTTTTCCGCCACCGAGCCGACGGTTGCGTCGGGTTCGGACAGCAGGTCGGCGGCCAGAGCTAGTCGCCATCCGGTGAGGAACGTCATCGGGGGTTCACCCACGACGTCGTGAAACCGGCGAGCGAGCGCCGAACGCGATACCCCAATCTCGGCGGCGAGGCTCGCTACCGTCCACGGACGGGCGGGGTCGTTGTGCATGATGCTCAGCGCACGCCCGACGATCGGATCGCCCTGGGATCGGTACCACGCCGGCTCCTCGGCCTCAGGTCGAGCGAACCAAGCCCGTAGCACCGCGATGAGCAGCAGATCGAGCAAGCGGTCGAGCACAGCCGCCTGACCGGGCTCGTCCTTCACGACTTCGTCGCAGAGAAGTGAGACGAGAGGGGAGCCCCACTGATCCTTCGCCAGTGACAAAAGCGGTGGCAGCGCGCGTAGCAGGCGATCGCTGACGTCGCCCATCGACTCGTAGGCACCGACAAGCATCACGGTGGAGCCGTCGGGGTCATTGCCCCATGTCCGCACGCCGAGCGACATCGTTTCCTCCATGGGCTCACCGTCCAGAGAGCAGCAGCGCTGGCCGGGGTGGATCTCGACGTCGGGGGGGCTGGCCGGGTCGTCAGCGACGGTGTAGTGGTCGGGGCCGCGGGTGACGGCGATATCGCCGGGGCGGAGTCGCACCGCCTCGCCGCGGTCGGGCACGACCCACGCCTCGCCCTTCACGATAGCGATCAGCGTGAGCGGTGACTCAGCGAGGATCCGCAAGGACCACGGTGGGCTCATGACCGAGCGCAGCGCGAAGGCGCCGTGGGCGCGAGGCCCGTCGAGCAGGCCGGCGAAAGCATCCATATCCCGCATTGTGGACGAACTCACATGAAGTTGAGTATCTGAGCTATGGTTCGACTCAGGAATCGAACCTACACTGCGTGCATGATAAAAACAAATTCGAACACCCAAAAAACCGAAACCACCCCAATCAAACGAACCACCCTCGTCATCGGTGCCAGTGGCAAGACGGGACGCCGAGTAACCGACCGGCTCAACGCTGCCGGACGTCCGGTGCGGTCCGCGTCCCGCTCGGGCGGGACCCGGTTCGACTGGGAAGACGAGGCCACGTGGGCTCCCGCCTTGGCGGGCGTTGACGCTGTCTACATTACTTACTACCCCGACCTCGCCTTCCCCGGTGCCGCCGACACCGTCGGAAGGCTCGCCGAGCTGGCCGTCAGCAGCGGCGCGCGGCGGCTCGTGCTGCTTTCCGGCCGTGGCGAAGAAGGCGCTCGTCAAGCCGAGCTGCGCGTGGAGAACTCGGGCGCCGAGTGGACGATCGTGCGCTGCGCGTTTTTCAACCAGAACTTCAGCGAGACCTTCGTCGACTCTGTGCGCTACGGCAGGCTGTCCATGCCTGGCGGCGACACCCCCGAGCCGTTCCTCGACGCCGACGACATCGCCGACGTCGTGGTCGCCGCCCTGACCGACGACCGCCACATCGGTCAGCTGTATGAGCTGACCGGCCCTCGCCTTCTCTCGCTCGCCGAGGCCGCCGCCGAGCTCACCACCGCCGTGGGGCGCGAGGTGCAGTACCTGCCGGTGACCCCCAAGGAATACGCCTCCGAGCTCGTCACCCACGGGCTGCCCGAGGAAGAGGCCGTGCCCATCTCTGAGCTGATTGCCGAAGTGCTCGACGGTCGCAACTCATACCTCACCGACGGCGTACAGCGGGCGCTCGGCCGGTCGCCGCGCGACTTCGCGGACTACGCCCGCGACACTGCGGCCACCGGCGTGTGGAACCTGGAGAGGAAAGCCTCATGAGTCCGTTCGCTCAAGCGATGACGATCCTCTGCGCTATCGGCGCGGGCACTGCGGCTGGGGCGTTCTTCACCTTCTCGACGTTCACGATGGCGGGTTTGAAGCGGCTCGCCCCAGCGCAGGGGGCAGCCGCCATGCAGGCAATCAACAAGGAAGCGCCGACGCCGCTGTTCATGCTGCTGCTGTTCGGCACGGGCGCCGCCTGCCTCGTACTGACGATCTACGCGGCTCTGCACCTTCAAGACTCCGGCTCCAAATACCAGCTCATTGCCGGCGCGCTCTACATCGTGGGAGTCGTGTTGGTCACGGTCGGCTACCACGTTCCCCGCAACAACATTCTCGATGGTCTCGATCCGAACAGTGCCGAGGGGATCGCCTACTGGGCGACCTACCGCGAGGAGTGGGTGAGGATGAACCACGTGCGCACGATCGCCCCGCTCGTGGCAGCCGTCCTGCTCACGGTCTCACTGCGAGTGGGATGACGGATGCGGCGCTCCGGCCTGATAAACTCGATCTCATGCGGCTGTGGGTTTCGCGAAACAGCGAAGTTTCCGTTCGAGAGCAGCTGTCGACACAGATTGTCCTCGCGATCAGCAGCAAGGTGCTCGAGCCGGGAGAAAAACTACCCAGCACGCGCTCGCTCGCGCGGCGCCTCGGTATCCACGCCAATACAGTCAGCGCGGCGTTTCGCGACTTGGCCCGTCGCGGCTGGGTGGAGGTTCAAAAGGGTCGCGGCGTTTTCGTGCGGGCCTTCGAAGAGGAGACGCCCCTCGAAGGTGATCTCGAGCTCGACCGCCTGGTGTGCCAGTTCATTGAGCGTGCGCGCGAGGAAGGCTTCTCGCTCCTCGAGATTCGGTCCAAGGTCGCGCACTGGCTCGAGTCGCATCCTCCGGATCACTATCTACTCATCGAGGCCGACCTGGAGCTACGGAGGATTCTGCAACACGAGATATCGTCCAAAACCGGCGTCCGTGTCGAAGCCATCGGACTCGACGATTGCCGGGACCCCTCCGCGCTGGTGGGCGCCGCCGTCGTCGCTCTACGGCAAGGGCGCGGCCATTCCCCTGCCTATGGCTCCGGTCTCGTTCCGTGCAGGACGAGCTGTCGAAGTCACTTCGGCCGCTTCCGGAGGGAGTCCATCTCGCCGTCGTTTCGCGGTGGCCGAACTTCATCAGTTGGGCGCGGACGATCCTGCTCGCCGCCGGTTTGGATCCGGACGTCCTCAGCTTTCACGACGCTCGTCGAAAGGGGTGGGAGAAAGTTTTTAGCGTCGCCACGATCCTCGTCGCCGATTCGCTGCTCTCGTCGCAGTTGAAGCCGGCGCACTCGTCCCGCTGCTATACGTTCTCGCTGCTTCCCGACTCCTCCCTCGATGAGCTGCGTGAACATGCGCGGCAATCCTTTTCCAAAGCCGAGCAAAAACCCCGCGCTCCTCACTCTGTGTGACACCTGACGAAAGTGTCACAGCCCACGTTGTGGCATTGAGCGCGTCTCTCTATGCTCGATAGCGGAGGAACAGCGCACATGATCAAGCCACTCGCTGCAATGCTGTTCTCGGTCGTGCTCTGCGTCGGGTCCGTTACCGACGCCGGCGCTCAGCAGTCCACGACCCGAGGGTGGGTATTCGGTTTTGATGTCGGAGGGACGGCCGTTTCCTTCCAGAACGAGTCGAGGGACATAGGAGGACTAGTGGGCGCTCGGCTCGGCTATGGCGTCAACAGGATCGTCACACTCTACGCGAGCGCATACGAAGCGGACGTCAACGTCCAGGAGTTCGATGCCTTCGACAAAGTGACGTTTGGCCACGTCGACTTCGGGGTGAGGCTGCACCTGGCCAATAGTCGCCGCAGGTGGGTCCCCTATGGCGACTTTGCCCTTCTTACATTCCGGCCCGTGAGCGACGTTCTCGAGAATGGGGAACAGACGACCACCGACTTCAGCGCACTACCGACCTTCAGCCTCGGAGCCGGACTCGCCATCCACCTGTCTGAGGCGTGGGCCCTCGATGTCAACTTCAAGACGGGCAAGAGTGCGTTCACAGACGTCGAGGTTGGCAACATCTCGGCTGGCAGGAGCGAACAACACTCACACACATTTCTCGACATCGACACCGCATCGTCTCGGCTCACCGTCGGGGTTTCGTGGTGGCCGTAAGTGACCGATGCTGGTTAGAACCTTGACCCTCATCACCTGTACCATTGGGGTGGCGGGCCTCATACCCGCGACTTCGGGCACGCCTGCCGCCGCGCCTTTCACTTTCGAGCGGTACGAGGTCGTCACCGGCGCGGCGATTCGCCAGACCGTCTTGACGGGATTTCTTCACGGTGGCGCTATCGCGGAACTCGCCGTGGTGAACATCGACGACAACGACGACCGCCGCTTGCGCATCTACGCGTTCGGCGACAGCGCCTGGGTGCCGATACTCGATGCAACGCTGCATCCCGAAGTGTTGTTTGTCGACGTGGCCAACATCGGCGGACGCGACCGGTTGGTCGCCTACGAGCCCGGCCACCTGAACTGGTTCGATCCCGAATCAGCGACGGAACGCGCGCTGGTGGCAGTTACTTCCAACTTCAACCCCCCTCGCAGCGGCGAAATCCCCCATGTAGACGTCACTCGGGACGTGAACGGCGACGACCGCGACGACCTGGTGGTGTCGGACGTCGATGGCTTCTCTGTGTTCATCCAAATGAGTGACGGCGCGTTCGCCGATCCAGTGAAGATCGGCCCCGCCACCGAGATGGGTAGGATCTCCGGAGCCGACGGATATCGATACGACCCCTGGGGTCAGAGCCGTGTCCACGAGATGGACTACAACCGAGATGGTCGCAGCGACCTGGTGTTCTGGAACGCGGACCACTTCGAGGTTCATCATCAGGACGAGCGTGGGCTGTTTGCCCCGGTGGCCACGACCTTCACTACCGATGTCGCATTCGACTCTGACGAGCTCTCCTCGCTCGCCACCGGAGACATGACGGGGAAGGTGCTGCACTCGTTAACCGATCTGAACGGCGACGGCGTCGCCGACCTGGTGGCTTTCCAGCTTTCGGGCAGGAGCATCTCCAGCAAGCGTTCCGCCTACGAGGTGCATTTCGGCGCGCCAACACCGAATGGCGGCACCGTCTTCCCGCCGGAGGTCGGGGCTGCGATCCAGTCGGACGGCAGCGTGCAGCTCGGGATGGACCGGCACGACTTCGATCGCGACGGTCAGGTCGACTTGATGTTCACAACCATCGAGGTCGGGCACCTCGAGAGCAACCTCTTCAGGAACTTCCGCGGGTTCATGGGAGGTTCCATTTATCTGGATCTCGAGTTCTACCGCATGGAAGGCGGCCTCTACCCCGACGAACCCAACGCTACTCGCGAGATCAAGTTACGATTCCCACCCACCCATGGGGAGCCCGGTTGGGTGCCCCTGGATCTAGCGCTTCGAGGGGCGACGGACGAAAGCCGGAATACACAAGAACGACACCTAGGCGCGTTCAATTCGACTTTGCTGATCGGGGATGTGACCGGCGACGGCCGCTCAGACCTGCTTGTCGGGTGGAAGCGCAAGGAACTGCGCGTCTTTGTCGGCGTGCCGGGGCCGGACCTGTTCGCCCGGTGGCCGCAAGAGGTGGCGATCGCCATGCCCAACGACGGGGAATACACCTGGCTTGTGGACCTCAACAAGGACGGCAAGCAGGACATCCTCATGCATCACCCGTCCACCACCGAGCCGCATCGGGTGACGATGCTGATTGCCGGATGAGCCATCATCCGAGCGCTAGTATCGTTGCGCTCGAGAGCGAATGTACTTCCTGAGTGCTTCGTTGATCCGTGTTTGGTACTTGTCTCCGCTGGCCTTGAACCAGGCGATGATGTCTTTGTCCAAACGCAGTGTGATTTGTTGTTTCACTGGACGATAGAACTTTCCGCGCTCGCGGACCATGAACTCCTCGATCTCGGGGGCGTCCGGGTCGTTTCGATCAATCGGTCGCTTCTCTAGCTTTCTTAGCTCCGCCCGCCCTTCATCATCGAGATAGATAGAATCGTCTTTCACGCGGCGTCGCTTGCCTTGCGGATATGATACGGATGATTTCTTCGCCATCTTCGTCCTCGCTGACCGAGTGGGCCACATAGAGGATCGTTACGTCCACACGTCCGATAGTGACCCATCGATCTTCGCCGTAGTCGAACCGCTCGTCCAGGAAAGATAACGCCTCGGGCCTGGAACACGAGCGCGGCGTGCTCGAACCGGAGGCCATGCTTCTCCTTATTCGAGGCGTTCTTGTCCTCGTCCCATTCGAACGCCACAGGCAGAAAATAACTACGTCAGGGTAATTATACTAAAGTAGTTACAGAAGTGCAACTATATACGGCCGCCTACGTGCGAGACCTCAGCGGCGTCGGCGCCCAAATCTACGGTGCGCGCTGGAATCAGAAGGGGACCGCGGTGTTGTACACCGCAAGCAACCCCGCCCTCGCCACCGTGAAGCTGCTCGTTCGATCAGTTTGGCTGGCTGAGGAACAGGAACGGGTGCAGGCGCCACAACTGCTTCGTTACCGATGTAGGCGGTCGCAGAGAGAGCTGCTTCTGATTTTTTTCTTGCTGGGCACTTAACGGGATTGAGGTTCATCCACGAACCACAAGCAGTAGAGATCTTCCCGTCAAAACCACGTGTCGGGTAGGATGTCCCTACATGGATCTCCTCCAAGGTCTCCACCAGTCGTGCCGTCGCGCCTGGCGACAGCGCGGTACCACACTCGTGGTTGCGGGTCTTCTCGCTCTGGGTATTGGAACCTGCGGTGCGACGTTCGCCGTCGTACACGCGCTTGTTTGGGAGGAGAGGGAAGTCCGCGCTCCCGACCGGCTCGAGGTGTTATGGCGCTTCGATCCCAGAAAGGACGTGCCGTTTGCTTGGATTTCCTTCCCCGACTATCTGGACTGGCGACGCGATAACGAAACGCTCGAAGATCTCGCAGCCTTCGGCGGCACCGAGCACTACGGCGTCATCCAGCTCGACGAACCCGTGCCCATCGACCTGGCCGCCGTCTCGGTCTCGTTCTTCGACGTCCTGGGGGTCAAGGCCGCGCTCGGCCGTACTTTCCTGCCGGAGGAGGAAATTCCAACAGCTGGGCGCGTCGTCGTGCTCAGCCACGGTCTGTGGCAGCGACTCTTCGCCGGTGACCGAGGCGTCCTTGGACGAGAGATTCGAATCGAGGGCGACGATACCGACATCTTCACGATCATCGGGGTTATGCCCAGCGAGTTCGATTTCCCGAGCGGCATCGAGCTCTGGTCTGCGATGCAGCGCGACCGAAATGGTAACGCCTACCGCAGAAACCCGTATCTGTTTATGGTCGGTCGCTTGAAGCCTGGGATCGAGCGCACCGAGGCGAAAGCGGAGCTAGATGCTCTCGTCGTCGCCACCGACGAGGCTTACTTCCCCGACCTTGGTAGTCAGGACACAATAGTACTGACGCCGTTTCTCGATTACCACCTCGGCGCGGGAACCAGGCCGGCACTCATGGCGCTTCTGGGAGCGGTCGCGCTCGTGCTCCTCATCGCTTGGGTCAACGCAGGAAACCTCCTCGTCGTCCGCGTGAGTGAGGAAGAGCGCGAGCGCACCATTCGGCGCGCGCTGGGCGCATCGCGTCTCGACATCGTCCTGAGGACCCTGTCGACTGCCGGCGTCACGATCTCTCTTGCATTTCCAGCTGCGATTGCAGTCGCGATCGGGGGCCTCGCCGCTCTCCATCGTTTCGGCCCGTCGGACATCCCCGGCCTCGACGACACACGCGTCGGCATCGTCGCCCTCGCGTTCATGGCGACGCTAACACTCGCATCGCTCGCCCTCACGGGCGCATTCGGGGTGGCGCGCGCTCATCGGGACGGAAAGAGCCGTTCGGGCGGAGGCGGCGTGCTTCTGACGAGCGAGGTCGCGATCGCCGTCATCGTGTGCGCAGTATGCGGCCTCACTCTGCGGTCGAGTGCACGCCTCATTCGGGCCGAGCTCGGCTACGACGTCGAGAAGCTTCTGATGTTCAGGCTCGTTCCGACTAACGAGCACTATCCGGAGCTCGCGGACAAGAAAGCGTTTTACCGGCTCGTGCTCGAGCGTCTCCGCGGCGTTCCCGGCGTCGCCTCTGCCTCAGGCGTGTTATACCACCCATTCGCCTTAGGCTCTGGCGGTTCGGACGTAGGGTTCGTGGTCGAGGGCCAAGGGTTTCGGTGGCAGACCGTCGAGTATGGGGGTCGGACCTACCGTCTCCCAGACAATGCCGCTTACAACGAGAACCCAAAGACCAACATGCAACGGACGACACCGGGCTATTTCGAGACGATGGGCATCGACTTCGTCGAGGGGCGCGACTTTCGCGCGAGCGACGACGCTGAAAGTCCTCACGTGATCATCATCAGTGAGGGTCTGGGCAAGTCCTTGTGGCCCGGCGAGAGCCCTCTGGGGAAGGGGCTCTACTCCCCCGGTTCCCGGTTTGACGACGACCTGGTCCAGCAGGCGAGCCGCGTGATCGGAGTCGTCATGGACGCCCACTACCGTGAGATCGACGACATCCGTTACGATATCTATCACGCCCATGCGCAAAATCCGGGCCCATTGCGAAGCTTCGTTGTCCGGACGCGCGGAGATCCGTGGTCGGTCCTTCCGGAGATTCGACGCGAGATCCGTAAGGTAGCGCCGCATGCTCCTCTTGGAAGGATCACCACGCTCGAAGACGTTATCGATGGCGCGCGTGCTCCGTGGCGGTTCAACGCGATGCTCTTCACCGTGTTTGCAGGGATAGCCGGGTTGATGACCGCTCTTGGAATCTTCGCAGTCGTGTCGCAAAGCATCATCGAGCGGCGACGAGAGATCGGAGTCCGCATGGCGATCGGAGCGAGACCCGAGGACGTCGTACGACTCTCGATCGGCCGCTCGATGAAGCCTGTCGTCCTCGGCATCGCGGCCGGCACGATGGCGGCCTTGTTCTTATCGCGGTTCGTAGCGTCGCTTTTGTACGGGATCGAGCCAACCGATCCGGTCACCTATGCGACGAGCGCGCTGCTGTGGGCATTCGTCGCGCTTCTCGCCAGCTACGTTCCCGCACGCCGCGCCGCGCACGTCGATCCGACGGTAGCGCTGCGACATGATTGACGCCGCCAGGTGTCCCTTCCATTTATTCATCCGGCGAGGTCCGGTAGTTCAACAGGCGGGTCGCCAGACTCGGCATCCAGCAGGTTCTCACCGCGCCGCGCTCGCCGTGGCAGAGCCCCTACGTCGAACGAGTAGTTGGAAGACACGTTGTCCCGACGGACTCATTCGTAACAAATTGCCGACCCAAAGACGAAACCCTGGAGATCCAAGAGGCTCACTTTCATTTTGAATTGACAGGGAAAGGAGAAGGACATGAACTGGCGAGAAATCATGAGGGGAGCAAGGCTTGGCTGCCTGGCCGTTCTACTGATCGCGATTGGCTGTCAGCTAGCTGATACGGAGGAGGAGCGTCTAAAAACCATGAATGATCGTAACCTTACTCTGGAGCAACAGGCGATGGTCGAGATGTGGGAGCGGCACATGGCCGCCGAGTTCGAGGAGAAGAGTGTCCATGCAACGATGGCCACAATGACGTCGAATCCCTTTGTTAACCATGTTCCTGTAATGACAGGTGGCGTCGGCTCTAGTGAGGTTCGTGATTTCTACAGCACCTATTTCATCCCAGGTCATCCACCGGACACCGAAGTCGTCCCGGTCGCACGCACAGTAGGAAAAGACCGCATCGTCGACGAACTGATTCACAAGTTTACCCACACGATCGAGATGCCGTGGATTCTCCCCGGCGTACCGCCTACGGGCAAACGGGTTGAAATTGCCGTCATCGTGGTTGTGCAGTTTGAAGACGGAAAGATCGCCGGTGAGCGCATCTATTGGGACCAAGCCTCCGTACTCGCGCAGGCCGGCTTGATCGACGCGGAGAAACTCCCGGCGACGGGGATCGAGGCCTCTCGTAAAGTCGTCGACCCCGCACAGGAACTATCCAACAGGTTAATCAAGCGGGTGAGTGAATAACAAAGTGGAGACGAGCCGCGTTACCTGAGCTGATTTCAAGTTTGAAGTGCGCCTTTTCTTAGATCTCAAAGAAACATTCCTCCGGAGTGCGGTATCCGAGCCTTTTGCGCGGCCGTGTGTTGAGCTGTTTTGCGACCTGGTCACAGTCTGTTTGCGTGATGGCTGCTTGGCTGGTCCGCTTCGGCAGGTATTGTCGCAGCAGCCCGTTGAAGTTTTCGTTGCTGCCCCGCTCCCATGAGTGGTAGGGAGTTGCGAAGTAGAACTTGACGCCGGTCGCTTCATCGGCGGTTCGCCCACGAGGTCGTGAAACCGGCGAGCGAGCGCCGCGCGCGACACGCCGATCTCGGTGGCGAGGCTGGCCACCGTCCACGGATGGGCGGGGTTTTGGTACATGATGCGCAGCGCACGCCCGACGATCGGATCGCCCTGGGATCGGTACCACGCTGGCTCCTCGGCCTCCGGTCGAGCGAACCAAGCCCGCAGCACCGCGATGAGCAGCAGATTTCGTAGTGGCATCTACGCTACCGGTGAAAGGGTGGGAGCGACTCCAAAAAACTGTGATGGGCGCCTCGAATGCGCGCGAAGCGCTCGTCGATGCTCCCGGCCGAGAGAACGTTCGTGCCTAAGATCAGCAGTACGATCCCGCCGATGAGGGCGACAATTCCTATCCCGATCGCGTTCGGGTTGTCGATCGCTGCGCCGCAGCCAATGGTCCCCAAGAGAGGAAGTGCGAGGCCGAGCCCAATGAGCCATAGGCGGCGCTTGCGATGCGTCTCGCAGAGCCCGACGTGGACCAGCGCTTTCTTCTGAACGAAGCCCGCTACGATCGCGTAGACGAGGACGTTGATGAGAATGAGTGCGTACCAGCCAGAGGGGTGCCAGGTGAGCTTCCGCTTCAAACGGTAGCCCGCGGCAGGCTGGTTACACTTGACGCAACGATCGGGAAAGCTCGCGTCGTGCGACATGACGATGATCTTGCCGTCCCTCCACACCCCGTCGGCTGTGCCGTGACCGACACCACCGCGCGGCGCGCTCGGAGGCGCATAGGGGTTGGTCCCTCCGACCGCCATCGCCGCGGCCGAAGGAGGCGCGCCCCGTGGCGGAGAGAAGGAGCCGTCTCCGACGGGCGCTCCACACTTCTTGCACTGTCCGCCCACGGCCATCTGCATGAAACCGCACTTCGGGCACTTCGTAGGTCGAGCCATGGAATCGTTTCGACTTGATTTTTGGGAGAAGGTAGCTTCTTTCAAGTAAACCGAACTCGATGAGAAAGCGCAACTGCGGCGTTGGCCTCAGCCAGCGATCGGTTTGTGATGCGTTCGATTCGCTCGTTTGTCACGGATCTCCATAGGCTCGCCAAAGCGAGGCAAGCCGACCTCGACTCACGGGCACGACGTGGTTGACGGGCGGAGCCAATTTCATCGCGAGGCCGGCTCATTGGGCTCTGAAGCTGCTTGATGGTCTCCATCCGATATCGACCTGGCCACACGAAGGGTGGATCTGGTTCCGAAAGGGCGGTGACCGAGGCGTGAGAACGGGCAAACCGTAAATCGGGGCAGGTTCGGAGACGCGATCCACAGGACCCCGGAACCTCGCCATCTTCTCTTTACCGTAGTCCAGTTCGACAAGGTATCCATTGTGCGCCCGGCACAGCAGCGCGACGTTGTCGATGCTGTGATCTCCGCCTCGAGCGAACGGTCGCCGGTGGTGGAACTCTAGATGTTTCCGCTCCTTGCAGCGTCGGCCTCGCTTGTCGAAGAACGAGCAACGTCCCTGATCGCGCTCCCACACGGCACGCTTCACCGCAGCGGGGATGTAGCGCGAATCGGGCGAGGTGTTCGCCTCCTCGGGAGTTTGGCGGGGCCTGTTCGCCTTCCCATATCGCCGCGCTTCCAGTCGCTCGAGCTTTTCCGTCACCGCTTGATCGATAACTTCGGCCAGGTCCTTCGAGACTGTGAGAGCCTGGAGTCGTTCGAGCTTTTCCCGAAGCTCCGCGTTCGCGGTGAACTGAATCTTGTAACGCTTTGGCGACAAGTGTTCTATCGGTTTGACCGGTTGAGGAGGCAGAGCAGTTGCAGACATCGCAACTGCGTCCAGATGATGGGATGGACTCCTCCTGTGACTTAATTCGGCATCGATGTGCCAAAGTCAACTGGCATAAATATTCCCAGGAGGAGTCCAGAAATGAAAGATACGACGATCGCAGTAGATATCGCAAAAGATGTTTTCGAGATTGCCATTTCGAAGGAAGCCGGAAGAGTAGACGAGGTTCACCGCGTCTCGAGAGCGAAGTTTCTGAGGGTTTTTGCCAACCGTGAGAGTGCCCGAGTTGTGATGGAAGCGTGTGGTTCAGCGCACCACTGGGCACGAGAAATCAAGAGGCTCGGGCATCGAGTCGTGCTGCTTCCACCTCACACGGTTCGGCCGTACGTTCAAAGGAGCAAGACGGATCGAGCGGACGTGAAAGGAATCCTCGAAGCCTCGAGGAACCGAGGTATCAAACCGGTGCCGGTGAAAAGCGTGTCTCAGCATTCGATCACAGCGCTGCATCGTTTTCGTTCGACCTGGGTAGCGTCGAAAACCGCTCGAATCAACATGGTTCGAGGTTTGCTACGTGAGCTGGGTATTTTCATTCCCGTAGGAGCACGCAAAGTCGTGCCGAGGGTTTTGGAGCTGGTTGAAGATGCCGACTCCCAGTTGCCGAACGCTGTCCGCGAGAGTTTCTACCAAGCGTGTATGGAGATACGGGAGTACGAGAAGCGAATTAGCCAAATGGATTGGCAGCTCGAGCTACTCTGTCGACAAATACCGGTGTGCACGCGATTGCGTACCATTCCCGGAGTCGGGGTTCTCACCGCAACCGCACTTGTCGCTTTCGTCGGAGACGTGCAGCGATTCCGCTCTTGCCGGCAGTTCGCCAACTTTCTCGGGCTCACGCCACGAGAACACTCATCGGGAAACGTCCGAAGGCTCGGTCGCATCAGCAAGCAGGGCGACAGCTACCTACGTACCCTTCTGACTCATGGCGCGCGCGCAGTCTTATGGCACGCCGGGAAAGTAAATCCACCTGACCGACTTCGTGCGTGGGCCCTCAAAGTGGCGGCCAAACGCGGTCATAACAAAGCGGTCATCGCTATCGCCAACAAGCTGGCACGCATGAGCTGGGCAGTGTGGAAAAACGGAACCGAGTTCCAGTCCTATCCGCAAGCTGCCTGAACACATTGTCGACATGATTACCGATTCTAATTTCTTCCACACACTGCGATGAGAACTCTCGTTCAAATGGCAAATCGGTCAGACCGACGCGAGGGCAAGCCGGCAACTGCGTGGGCTATGAAAGCCCGTCCGGACGATTGGCTCCTCGCGCGCGGTTCCCATTTTGGCCAGGAGCGGCAAGGCGCAATTCCACCTGCCTCACTCCAATCACAGGCCGGAGATACGTATGCAGGGCTGACCCGCCGCCATCGACCGCGACACGCTCACCGCACTTGGTGGAAGCAATTGATCCGAGGTCCAACCACAAATCTATTGACAACCAGGAGAAGTCCAGATACGCAGTTGCGCGGGTGGTGTCGGCGGGGAAGTGGACACAGCTGGTGGGGAAGTGGGCGGAGTCGGGCGTCTTTTCTCGGGCAGCTTGCGCACTCCCGTCGGTACGTCCGGTTTGGGTTTGATCTCAGCAATTAGTTCCTCGATCTGTCGTTTCGATTTGTGTACCGCCCGAGCCAAGAACTCGTCTCGATTCGGCCCCGTGAGGTGTGGCGTCAGCTTCGCAATGCCACTCAGGTGAAGACGCCCATCGCCGAGCATCTCGAGGAGCACCGGATGGCGCCGAACTGCACGCGCCACCGCGATCCTCAGGTACGCTTCCGCCTCCGACAAGTGCAGCACTTGCGTGCAGTAGACGAACATCGACGAGCAGGCCTCGCGAGCAAAGAGCCTCCGCGCGTCCGCCTCACCTATGTGAGCGATGAGCTCTGCATCGACGCGTCGCGATTCGCTGAGCAGTTTCGACAAACGTCGAAGCAACTCGTCATCCGAAATCGATCCGAGCTGTATTCGAAAAGCCATGTTCTCTTATAGCATAGCTTTTTTAGCTATCTGAATCGGCGCGTGTTTCACGGAAGACCCTCGAAATGACTTTCGAAGTGTCCCGCGCGGATTGATTATCTTAGGGTGGCTCTGGAGTGACGACAGGAAGGATCTGAAATGGATCCGTTGCTTGAAGGAGCAGTGACCCGAAAAAGGTTGTCAAGAAAAAAGGGCGCTACGCTTGATCTTTTCTTGCCGGCTGTCGACTCGAGACCATTCCGATCGTCGCGAAGAAACAAACGGTTGGCACCTGTGCTTTGCTGCGCAGTCTCGGCCTACGTGGACTTCCCGCGTGCCGCCACCGGCCAGACAGCCTCCACGCGATCGTTCCGGACCGCGTACATCTGATTGTAGAGGTTCACAACCGGGGTCGCAGTGGGAGACGATCAGCTCGAGCTTGTCGCCCGCGCGGTACGTCCGGCTGGCGTCTTCGTAACCGATCGATCCGAACTCATCGGACCCCGACCGATACGTCATGCCAGTTTCACCTTTCACGATGGGCCACGGTTCGTTGATCGTGCACGCCTTCGCGCCCGCGTCCGTGGTGGCACGGCCTTCGTATTGGTCGTTCAGCACCGTGGTCAGAATCGTCAGCGACGGCTCGAAGTCAGAATACACCTCCGGGTCGGTCTTACCGCCGATCGCAAGATACTGGGCATCCATGAAGACGTAGCTCCCAACCTGCACGTCGGTGAGACCTGCGGTCTCGTGGTCGATGTTGTACGTGCCTGTCCCACCGCCGCTGAAGATCTCGGTGTTCAACCCTGACCGTTGAAATGACACCAGCGTTTCAGCGGCTGGCACGAGCCGCTCTAGCGTCTGTGCTTTCCTCTTCTCGAAGCCCTTCACGTGTTGCGAGCCGCCGTCGTAGCAGAGCATGCCGCGCAGCCTCAGGCCGGGGAGCCCGTCCACGAGACGCGCGAGATCGAGGGCGGGCTCGCCCGGCGTAATGCCCGTGCGATGCCCTCCAGGATCGACATCGATCACGACATCCGCGACCAGTGCAGCGGCCTTGGCCGCCTCGGAGAGGTCACGCGCGTTGGCAGGACTGTCCGTGGCCTGGACGAATTCCTTGCACCATTTGCGTAGCGTCATCGCACGTTGGATCTTGTACGGCGTCACGTTGGCGGTCGTCATGAGGATCCGGTCGATCCCGTGCTCGAACATCACCTCGGCCTCGCTCACCTTGGCAGCGCAGATGCCCACGGAGCCACCCGCAAGCTGAAGCCGTGCGATGGCTGGGCACTTGTGGGTCTTGACGTGCGGGCGGCTCGCAATCCCGTTGCGGCTGAGCGTCTGCTGCATCGCGGCGAGGTTGGCCTCGAGCGCATCGAGGTCGACACACAGGGCGGGAGTGTCTAGATCCCACTTCGATATCCCTACCTCGCGAGCGACTTGAAGGGTCACGGAGCGCGCCTCAGCGCCTGACATGGCAGATGCCGAGGCCTGTGTCCAGACGCCCGCGGCACCAGCGGCTTGAAGGAATCGGCGGCGTGAGAGGGAGCTGTCAGTCATGGGGCACTGTATATGCGAAACATCGTGCGATCGCAACGGCTCTGGATCGGGATCGAGAGGTCGCCTCGGCGGTCCGGAGTCATGTCGTCATCTGGAGAGGTTGCATCCCACGGCACGAAGCTGCTGAACGTATCGCCGTAGGCGTCGGGTGAGACAAAGCCTCGCAGGAAGGGCGCCGGGGTGACGTCCGTTCCTCGGAGGTTCTTGCCTGAAATGTTGGCAGTCGCCTTTTCGCGCCCCTGACTGCTACATTCGTCGCGGGTTCAATTCGCGGCGACGATGTTCGGCAGACCCATGAAATCGCGGAGGCGGGGAAGCTCTCCGGACTCGGTGATGATGGGCTTGGCGTTTTTCACAAAACCAGCGGGCCGCACATCGGAGGCCATCTTCTCGGCGTGAAGGGTAAGCAGCTCTTCAAGTTCATTCACCAAATCGGGATGCTGCGCCGCGAGGTCGTTCTTTTCACCGAGATCAGCTTCCAGATCGTACAGTTCCGACTTCTGCTTACCGGCTCTGCCGGTTCGAACGAGCTTCCACTTTCCGCGGCGAATGCCGTCGATCTCGTAGTAGAGAATCTCGTGCGGTGATTTGGCGCCGGGCTTTCCGAGCAGGACATCGAGCGCATCCTTCCCGTCGATAGTGCGGTCGCCAGGCACTTTCGCACCGATGAGCCTGGCCAGCGAAGGCAGGATGTCGGTGGTGGTGGCGATTTCAGCGGTTTCGACTCCGGCCGGGATGACGCCGGGCCACCAGGTGATGGTCGGTTCCCGCATGTGACCTTCGTATTTCGGACCGAATTTGCCGCCTCGCAGCGGACCCATGCTCATGCCGCGGGCGCCACCGTTGTCCGAGGTGAAGACGACGAGTGTATTCGTGTCGAGTTTGAGCTCACGCAACGTCTCGAGCACGCGGCCCACGCTGGTGTCGACCTCTTCGACAGTCGCGCGATTTACGTTGCCTTCGGCCCTCTTGAGGATCTCTGGACGGGCGTATCGCGGACTGTGTAGGAATGCGGCAGATAGAGAAAGAAAGGATCGCCCCGATGATCCTTGATGAACTTGATGGCTTCGTCGGTGACGGCTTCAGACAACAGGGACTGATCGGCGCCGTCGCTCACGTAAGCGACCGCCTCGTTCTGACGGATGATCGGCAGCGGCGTGTAGGGGCCGCGATTAGTGACGGGATTCCCGCCTTTATTCTCCGGCCACATATCATTCGAATACGGGATGCCAAAATACTCATCGAAACCATGCTCGAGCGGCAGGAATTCCGGCTGATCCCCGAGGTGCCACTTGCCAAAACAGCCGGTGGCATAGCCCTCGGCCTTGAGGAGTTCGGCGATGGTGATTTCGTCAGGATGGAGGCCGCGTGTTTCGCCGGGGAATAGCACGGATCGATCCATGCCGTTGCGGTGCGCGTAGGTCCCGGTCATTAGCGCCGACCGCGAAGGAGTGCAATGGGTGTTTGAGACGTAGAACTGCGTCAGCTTCAAGCCTTCGGCCGCTATGCGATCCAAGTTCGGAGTCTTGTTGACCGTGTTGCCAAAGGGACCGATGTCGCCGTAGCCCATGTCATCAATGAAAATGAAGACGACGTTTGGCCGGTTCGCCGATTTCGCCGGGGCTTTTTCGGACTTCGCAATATCGCCAAGAGCTGTTACGCAAAGGATTAAGATGAATATGATTTGGATCCGTTTGATCATTGAAAACCCTCGTTAAAAGCACCCTTTCACAGCGCCCAATGTCAACGCGGTACATCTGCCGCCGATCGCCGTTGTGGGTGGAATCGAAGAGTAGGCGTTCGCCTTGTTGATCGCAAATCCGATGAAGAGCGCAGCAGCTGATCGAGCGATGAGGCGCCACTTGGAGACAGTGGCTCTTTCGGTTTGGCTGGCTGACGAGGAGTAGGGGCATGTGCTGCAACTCCGCCCGGACAGAGTCCGCAGCCGGTTTCGGTGGGGGAGTGGGCGAAGTTGGTCTGGGGCGCTCAGGTGAAGCCGACCTTTGTCGCCACATTGGCGCTGACGCACGACAACGCCTTCGGCGAGCCGATCACGCAAATGATCCGTCAAGGCGCCCGCGAGTGGACGGTGAACAACTTCGCCTCGGGTTGCGAGGTGGGGGACATGCTGGTGCAACGGCTCGATTTAGGCCCCGGCGTTCGCGATGCCTTGCGCTTCACGTTCGAGCGCTGGAACGGGAACGGTTCTCTTGCCACGAGGCACGAGGCTCAGGATCGGCTACTCGTCGCGAAGAACTTCCATCGGCGCCGTGCGTCCCGCCGCTCTCGTCGGTGGGAGGGTGGCAAGGCCGACGACTGCGGTGATCACGAAAAGCGTCACGCTTGCCGAAGCCGGATCGAGGATGTCGATATCATGAAGCCCAGTCCGGATCGCCGGTGCCAGGAGCGCGAAGCCTGCGGCGCCGAGCGCGCATCCAAGGATCGCGAGACGCGCCCCTTCGGAGACGACCATGCCCCTTAACTCCCGCATCCGGGCGCCGAGGACCATGCGCACGGCGATTTCGCGTCGGCGGCGCAACACGAAAAGCGCGAGTACGGAGTAGATGCCGATCGCGGCGAGGATGAGTGCCGCGGATCCGATGAGTCCCGCGAGCACGAGCGATACACGCTCCTCGGTGACGCTTGCTTCGACGCGGAAGCTCAACGGGCGGATGTTGATGGCTTCGAGCGTGCCGTCGAGCGCATCGACGTTCGATCGAATCGCCTGCGCGAGCGCTGGGTCCTCACGTGTGGAGCGGATCGTGTACACCGCGCCTTCGGTGTCGGTCGTGAACTGCGCCATCGGCATCACGATTTCGGGGATGGCTGCCTCATGGAGGCTGAGTTGGCGCATGTCGGCGACCACGCCGACGATTTCGAAGAGCGTCCCTTCGGGGTTGTCCTCGGATCGCCAGCTCAGCGTGAGACGCTCGCCGATGGAGTCTGCGCTCGGATAAAACTTTCTCTCGAACGCGCGGTTCACGACGATGACGCGGGGGTGCTCGACGTCGTCACGCCACGAGAACGTGCGCCCCCGCAAAAGGCGAACTCCCATAGCGCGGAAATAACCAGGGCTCGCAAGACGGGCCGCCGCAAACGGCCCCCCGATTCGAGGCGCAGACTCGCCTTCGCGCTGGAACCCGGTGCTGAGGCGCGCGCTTCCCGCCAGAACCGCACCGCCCCCGGCGCCGACCGAGACGACGCCGGGGATGGCTTCGAGTCCGTCGATGAGGCGCCGGTGAAATCCGAGAAGCTCGGCGCCACTATCGTAGCGCGCCTCGGGAAGACCGATGCCGAACGTCAGCGCGTGTCGCGGTTCGAATCCGGGGTCTACGGCGATGAGCTGCACGAAGCTCCTTCCGAGGAGAAGCGTCGTATGCAGCAGAAGAACTCCGAGCCCGACCTGTGCCACCACGAGCACCTTGCGGATCCGGAACGCGGGAACGTTCGTGAAGCTTCCTCGCTTGAGGAGAACGGTAAGATTCGCACGAAGCGACAGCCACAGCGGTAAGGCGAAGAGAGCGATCACGGTGCTGAGGGCTGCGACGAAGGCGACGAGAAAAGACCGCGCGTCGAGCGTGAGCTCGTTCCGCGTGAAGCCGCCGATGACAGGAAGTAGCTGCGGGAGTGCCGCAAGAATCCAATGCGCGAGAAACAAACCGAGCGCGGCACCGGCCACGCCGACCGCCAGCGCCTCTTTGAGAAAGAACCGCGCGAGGTCCGGTACTCCGGCGCCGAGCGAGATGCGGACGCCCACCTGACGCCCGCGGGAAGCAAAGCGTGCGATCGAGAGCCCCGTCAAGTTGACGGCGACGATCCCGACGATTCCCGTCGCAGCGAAAGCCAGCCATAGCAATGCGCTTTCGTTCTGTCGGGACAGCACGCTGCGAAGAGGCTTGACCTGGGCGCTGAACCCTTCGTTGGTGTCGGGAAAGCTTTCGGCGAGAGAGCGCGCGATCCCATCGAGCTCAGCGTTCGCGGCCTCGAAAGAAACGCCGTCCCTCAATCGCGCGACGCACCCCAGGGTTCGAACCGCTCGCTTGTTCTCGAAGAACCGATGAGGGATGGGAATGAACGCGAGCGGCCGGCGTCCGTACTCGCGCCCCATCGGGAGCGTGAAACCTTCGGGCAGTATTCCGAGCACCGTCCGTGGGCGCTCATTCAACAGTACGTCGGTGCCGACCAGATTCGGATCGGCTGCGAACCGAGAGACCCACAACTCGTGATTCAGCACGATCACCGGTGCGTCAGCGCGCTCCTCGTCCTCGGTGAACGTGCGCCCGAGAAGAGGCTCGACGGCGAGCACCGCGAACAACTCCGAGGTCACGACGCCGGTATCGATGACGATGGCGCGATCGTCGCTACCGGCTGCTCGAAGACCGAACGTCCGCGGACGGTACGCAGCCATGGCAACGAAATTGTCGCTCTCGCGAAAATCCGCGAGGTTCGTGAGTGCCACACCTCTGGGATCTCCGTTCGGGTGGATCTCCCGGACGAACCCGATGCGCTCGCTCTGAGCGTACGGAAGCGGCTTCCACAAGAGCTCGTACGCAGCCGTGAGAACGGAGATGGTCACGCCGGTGCCGAGTGCGAGGCTGAGCGTGGCCGCCGCCGCAAAGAGGGGCGTGCGCATGGTCGTTACGGTATCAAATCCCTCTATCTGAAGGGAACGCTATGTGAGCGCGACGACGGAGTCTTCCGTCCCGGTCGTCTCACTCGAAGGCGAGGTTCTCCCGCTCTTCCGGCGGCAGATGGAACTTGACGAAGCTTTTCAGCGCCGACAATAGAATCGAAGAATTGACCATGAATTGACCACGCCTGCCGTCGATGATCGCAGCGGGGTATTCGCTCGACTTCGTTTCGGAGGTGATGGGTCTTAGAAAACCGATGCTCTCCAGAATGGTGGGATCCGCTGCGAGAAGCTCGCGACACTCACCGGTCGTCGCGTTGAACATCTCGACGAAGTCCTTGATCCCTTCGAGGCTGGAGACGTGCTGCACGTTGCCACGCATTTGCACGATATGCTCGTGCATCAAATAGGCCCGCTTCGCTTTATCACTGAGCTCACTCATCGCAACTAGTCTCCCGAGCTCCCTCCGTCATCAAATCTGTGCCACTGGAACTCATGTTCGAGCGACGAGCGCTCTTTCGCGACTGATTCGTGCCTGCGAGTGGAGCATATCCTTCATCATCTTGGCTCCCAGATTATAGGGTGACTAGGCGCGCCTGGGAAAACAAACGCGGGAAAAAATCATATCGCCCGTTCGTCCGCTGAAGCGATGGTTAGGCGTGCTCTCCAGTTGAGGCAGAGTCGAAATTGGAATTCGCACTCCAGACGTTTAGAATTCGAATCGTTCCACGGAGAGGGCACTGTGATGCTTCTGTTTCTTGGGTCAGGGGTTTCCTTAGCATCTGGGCTACCCAGTGTTTTGGACGTCACGGATAGGGTATTGAACGGTACTCACCGCAATTATTCGAAAGACTCTGGCAGCCATCATTCCGAAGAGGGGCGCGATCGCAAACAACCGGGGACTGTGCGAGAAGCTCAGCAACTACTGCGTTTGCTGCTGGAATTGGACGAACACTATCTGCGGACTATCGCGCCTTATTTCACGGGGACCGTGTATCGGAATACGGGCTCCGCTTTTCGAGCTGGCACAAGCTACGAGGATTTGTTTCATCTGTCCGAGCAGATCCGCCTTTGTGGAATAGGCCTTACTGACGATGCACAGACTGGTTCGTTCGTCGATCTGGTTGAACGACGAGCAGGAAATGTTCTTAAAGGCGAGACACGTGACGAAAGACTAATCTACCTGTATCACCTGGCACAGAGGGCATCGCGCCTTATTGAGCGGGTCGTAGCCGGAGAGCTTCATACAGATCGCGTTATTGGGCTCGACTTGGTAATCGAGCTGGCACGGTCGGACGAATTTGGGCGCCTAGACATCATCACGCTCAACCACGATACGCTCGTCGAGCAGCTCCTGACGGGGAATGACCTAGCATTCGTAGATGGATTCGGCAGCCACGACGGTAGCGTCCGTTGGTATGACGCCTCTTTGTTCGACGCCAAGGATGAGAAGGTGCGGATCATAAAACCACATGGCTCAGTGAACTGGTATTCGTTTTTGGTCGATGGGAGGCAGCGCCTAGCAATCGTCGAAGACCGCGACCCAGCACACAGCCAGAACGAAGAAGGCGAGGAACTTCAATGTTATTCCAAGGAGCCCTCATTCTTGTCTGGCGTGAACAAAGTCCTAGCCTATAACAAAGGTGTCTACTCCGAAATGTCCTATCGATTCCATCAAATGCTGCGAGAGCATCAATTCATGGTCATGTCCGGATACGGATGGGGCGATACTGGGATAAATTTTAGGTTGGTCAATTGGTTAGACAACAGTCGTCAAAATACAATTCTGTTACTACACAAGGAACCTGATTCCCTCGCAGGAAATTCATTGCAACTTGCTGAGAGTTACAGCGGGTTCGTCAAACGTAAGCAAATACTTCCAGGAAACCGCTGGCTTTTGCGAAACGTCGTTCGCTGAAGTTCGAGGCGCCTGGGAACAAAAAGTGTCTAGCTAGTGTTCATATTGGGCACCCACTTCTGGCAGCAGCCTGTGCCGCTGCCTTTCAGTTCTTCGGTGTCAGTTTGAGCATGCGCCCGGCGCTGTCGTCTTCGTCGTCCTCCAGGACCCAGATGGCGCCGTCCGGCCCCTCGACGACGCTGCGAATCCGCGCACCCATGTCGTAACGCTCGACCTCGCGGGCATGCTCGCCGTCGAGCTCGATACGCACGATCGCCCGGGACGAGAGGCCTGAGACGAAGGCATTGCCGCGCCAGTCGGAGAACAGATCGCCGCGATAGATCATTAAGTCACTCGGCGAGATGACGGGAGTCCACCACACCGCCGGCTTCTCGAATTCCGGACGTGTGTCGTGGTCGGGTATCTCACGTCCGTCGTAATGGTTGCCGTTGGAGACGATCGGATAGCCGTAGTTCGCTTGCGGCAGGACCCGGTTCAACTCGTCGCCGCCCCGCGGCCCCATTTCGATATCCCAGAGCTGACCGTCGAGATCGAATGCCAGCCCGAGCACATTGCGATGACCCAGCGACCAGATCTGCGGATAGACCCCGATATCGTCGACGAGCGGGTCCTCGTCGAAGTAGTCGACGAAAGGATTGTCGTCCGGAACTGAACCGTCGTCGTGCAAACGCAGGACCTTGCCCATATTCGACTGCATGTCCTGGGCCGGCGTGAATTTCTGGCGGTCTCCCGACGCGATCCACAAGTAACCCTCGTCGTCGAACAACAGCCGGTGCCCGTAGTGCCCGTAACCGACGACCTTGGGATACTGGCGCCAGATGACTTCGAAGTCGGACAGTCTTCCGCCACGCCTCGTCTCGTTCAGCACCGCCCGGGAGACGGCTGCGCCCCGCGCATCACCCACACCGGACTCGGCGTAGCTCAGGTAGATCACGCGGTTCTCGGCAAAATTCGGATGCAGGGCGACGTCACCCAGACCTCCTTGGCCACCGAAAGCGACGTCCGGCATGCCGCGAATGTCCCGGGACTTCTGACCGTCCTGGGTGACGATGAACAAGTTGCCCTTCATTTCCGTCACCAGCATGCGCCCGTCCGGCAGGAAGGCCAGGGCCCAGGGCTCGTCGAATGAGGTAATGGACTCGACTTCGAAAGGCAGGTCCATTTGTGCTCGTGCCCCAGCCGCCATGAACATGCTCAGCCCAATCACGAAGAGTCGTCTAACCATTTAGTGGCCTCGTTTGTTTACGCGTTTCGTCCATCGATGTGCTTGTTTAGATAGGGTTCATCACCGCTATACGACGCCGGTGCTGCATTCGTTCAGGCCGTCCACTGTAACGAACGACGCAAAGCGGCGCCAGCCGCCCCAAGGCAGGCTTGTGCTTCCGCTAAGGAGCACTCGGGATCACGAATCCAGCCGTTTCGTTCTGAAGATCGTGTCGGCGAGTGACAGTGCATCGGATTCTCCCACGAGCACCGCGGTGTCTCCGGCGCGAAAACTGAAGTTGGGGTCGCGCTGGTAGATGGCTCGGCCTTCGCGAATCACGGCGATGACAATGGCACCCGTTCGCTTTCGCAGATCCAAGCTCGTCGGACTCTCTCCGATCACGGACGTGCCTTCCTCGACCTCCACGAGCTCGAGGGCCGAGTGGATTCCCAGGTGTCTCAGTTTGTCGAGCTTCATATCCTGTGTCATCTCACCGCCGCGCAAGAGACTGTAGTGCTCGCCTCGGACCGCTTCGAGCTCACGATGGATCGTGTTGGTTGGAATCTCGTAGAACTCCAGCACGCGAGCGAAGACCTCGAGGGTCGCTTCGAACTCCTCGACGACGATCTCCGAGGCTCCTAGACGTACGAGCTCTTCCATGGCCGCCACGTACTTGGTCCGGACCACGGTTCGAGCCGACGGATTCAGCTCCCTCACCGCGGCAAGTCCCCGTTTCTCGTCGGCGGGCGAGGCGATCGCGAAAACGACCACTCGAGCTCGTTCGACACCCAAGCGTTTCAGAATCTCCGCTCGCGTTCCGTCACCGAAGACGATGTTCATACCGGCCTCACGACCGCGGTTGACCAACTCACCGTTCTGTTCCAGCACGACATAAGGGACCGAGGCGGCATGGAGCACTCGGGCGAGGTGTCGCCCGGTCAACCCATATCCGACGAGGATCGCGTGGTCGGAAAGTGTCTGAAGCCGCTCGGTGGCCGCCTCGTCGATCGGGCTGGCCTCAGGTCGAAGGCGCGTCAGAACGTCGGCGACGACAGGAGCCACTGCCCTCAACGCCGGCGTCATCAGGATGGTCAAGACCGATGCGGACAGGAACAGCTGATAGTCCCCGGGCGCGAAGAGACCGAGAGGGAGGGCCACCGCGGCTAACACGAACGAGAACTCCCCGACCTGTGCAATGGTGAGGCCACCGAGAACACCGACACGCAATCTGCGGCCCATCGCCAGGATCACGAGCGTCGCGACGACGGCCTTCAATCCAACGACGGAAACCGTCGCAATCGTCACCAGGCCAAGGTTCTGCCAAATGTAGGGGAGGCTGAGCAACATGCCAACCGACATGAAGAAGATTCCGGTAAACCCGTCGCGGAAGGGAATGGCGTCGGACAAAGCTTGCAGGCCGTAGCGCGATTCGGAGATGACGAGTCCGGCGAGGAAGCTTCCGAGCGCGAGCGAGAGACCGACCGCGGCGGTCGAATAGGCGGCGAGAAGCCCGAAAAAACCGATCGAAAGGGTGAAGAGCTCGCGGTTTCTCAAGAGCACGATGCGATCGAGCACGGCGGGCACGAGGAACTTGCCCGCCAACACCATTACGCCGATGACCGCCAGGCTTTCGCCCAGGGCCGTGAGAACCTCCGGCCATGTCGCCGTCTGGCCGTGAGCGAGCACCGGCACCAGAAGCATGAGCGCTACGACGGCGAGGTCTTGAAAGAGAAGGATCGCGACCGCGACGCGCCCGTAAGGTGTGTCCAGCTCGCCTCGATCCGTTAGGAGCTTCAGCACGACCGCTGTCGATGAGAGAGCCACGAGCGCGCCGTAGAACACAGCTCGGTGGGTGGGGAGCCCCAGGACTCCGCCCGCGAGCGCGACGGCGCCTATCGTCAGCGCGACCTGGAGCGTGCCGCCGAGGGCGACCGTTCTCCCCATTCTCACGAGTTGGGAGAACGAGAGCTCGAGCCCAATCGTGAACAGCAGAAGCACGACGCCGATCTCCGCCAAGGCACCGATCTCCTCCGTGCCGGAAATGAGCGCTAGTCCGTTCGGGCCGATCACCACGCCCGCCAGGAGGAATCCCACCACTGACGGCACGCGAACCTGCTGCGCCAAAGCAACGATGGGAATAGCGAGTCCGACCAGTATCAGCAAGTCGCGAAGAACGATGAGATCGTGCACGGGCGGCCTCTCGAAGAGTGACCATCATACAGCTCGCGCGATGAAAGAACGTGACGGGTTCCTCGGCCACCGCTTCCACCTCCCGCACCTCATCGACATCAGGCTGCTTCGTCGCGCGTGTTACTGCTGGAAACGAGTCAGAATAAATGCGGGAAGGCGGGGAAACGACCAGTGGTGTACCAAGGCGGGAATGACCACCGCGACGATACTGCTGGCCCTGGCGGTCGCGTGCACACAGGCGGACGGGCCGGGCGGGTCGAGTCAAGGCGGCGCCCCGGCGCAGGCTCCCGACACAATCTATACGGGCGGGTGGCAGGGTGACCGTGTCCTCGTCTTTCGTTTCACTAGTTGGGCGTCGGGAAAACACCTTCATTACGCGTTGCTTTGCGCAGCTGGACGCGGTGACTCAGATCAAGGGCACGTCCACCGTCGAGTTATCGGAATCATCCTTGCGTGGTGTTTTCGGGCAATCACGTGATCGATTTGGAACGTGAGGACATCGAATTGTTGGGGAAGGAGACAATATCCAGAACGACGCATTCAATCGCAGTGCGATTCGCACGATCGTGGTTTGCTCCGTCACCTCGAATCTCAAGCTCCGCGCCGCACCTGGTAACGCTACCTTGAGGAAGGGTGAGGCTGGGATAACCAGGAAAAGCGTCGTCAACATCAGCCAGATCTACCCGGTCGATAAGAGCGACCTCGTGAAACACATCGGCTCGCTTTCGCCGAAAAGAATGACCGAGGTTCTCGCTGGAGTTCATCTCCTGTTGTCGACGAGGTCCGTCGTGCTCGCGGCGCTCGAAGATATGAGGCTCCATAGTTTCCGACCTGGAAGGCAAGACCGTTAGCCCCGGCCTACACGACGCCCACATCTACATCCCGTTCGGAGAATGAGAGCTCTACCCGCGAATCCCGGATATCAGAGCCACCATTGGTGAGTGGGCCTCCGTCGAGCAGATGCAGGAAGTGATCAAGCGCTCTCTGACGACAGGGTAAGGCATGCGCTCCGGGCTGGAGCCGAGGTGGCTCGTTTGCGCGGTTGGGTGTCGGATGTCTGGGACCCGCCGGTCTTCGGCAAAGAGCTGATCGATGCCGTGGTACCCGATACCCCGTCTACATCATCCGTTAAATCCACGGCAGCGCCGCCAACAGTAAAGCGTGCCACACCTACTTTGCCAAAAGAGGCTTCGCTTTGCGCACAAGCTCGAGAAATTCCGTTCGGTATCCGTGTCGGTCTTGGCCCATTCCTTGTCGAGCGAGCTCGAGCACGCCGTCGACCGAAATGTTTCCCTTGTACGGTGAGTCGCGAAGAATCATGCCGAACGACGCCACCGCGGCTGCAAACTGGAAATCCTCTGTCGCATGCGCGTAGCTCTTGCCATCGTCTCGCACGGGCTGCGAAAGGAGCTTGCTCCTTTCGCCGTCCGGCTCCTTGTAGCGGAGCTTGACGGTGAGGAGCTCACCTGACGATGCCGCCTCGGTTGAAGCCTGTGGTCGCTGGTATTTCAGCGGATCTACATTCGCGACGCCGGAGGGAGCGTCTGGGGGCACGATCTCGTACAGCGCGGTGACGGTATGACCGGCGCCGATCTCGCCCGCGTCTTTTTCGTCGTCGTTGAAGTCCTCGCTCCGCAGCATTCGGTTCTCGTAACCGATGAGGCGGAAGCTCTCGACCTCGGCTGGATTGAACTCGATCTGAATCTTGACGTCCTTGGCAATGGTGACGAGCGTCGAGCCCATCTCCCGGACGAGTACCTTGCGCGCTTCGGGGAGGGAATCGATGTAGGCGTAGTTTCCGTTTCCCCGATCGGCGAGCTGCTCCAACGTGGCGTCCTTGTAGTTCCCCATACCGAAGCCGAGAACGCTCAGAAAGACACCGCTTTCCGCTTTCTCTTCGATCAGACGCGTGAGCGCTCCTTCGCTGGTCACGCCGACGTTGAAGTCGCCGTCCGTAGCCAACACGACTCGGTTGACGCCCCCCGAAATGAAGTGAGCGACCGCGTGATCGTAGGCGAGCTGAATGCCGGCGCCGCCGTTGGTGGAGCCTCCAGCCCGGAGACGATCCAGAGCGTTCAAGATCACTTGCTTCCGATCGCCGGAGGTGCGTGGAAGCACCAGTCCCGAGGCTCCTGCATAAACAGCGATCGCGACTTGATCGTTTTCCGTGAGCTCATCGACGAGCAGTCGCATGGCTTTTTGGAGCAGCGGGAGCTTGTTCGCAGGTTCCATCGATCCGGAGACGTCGAGCAGAAAGACGAGATTGAGCCGCGGACGCTCGTTGACGAGGAGCGGCGTTCCTTTCAGGCCGATTCGCACCAGCCGGTGTTCAGGCCGCCAAGGGGCGTCGGCGACTTCCACGTTCACCGAGAACGGCAGACCTGCTTCGGGCGCCGGATAAGCGTAGTCGAAGTAGTTCACCATCTCTTCGATGCGGACCGCATCTTTGGGCGGAAGTGTTGATTGGGATAGGAAGCGACGTACGTTGGCAAACGACGCAGTATCGACATCGGTCGAAAATGTCGAAAGGGGATTCTGCTCGACTCGTAGAAAAGGGTTGTCCTCGAAGCGGCTATAGGCCTCGGTGTGGAACTCCGGCCGAGCCCTCTGAACGTCGAGGTAGCCGTCGTAGAACCCGGTGGGACCGTAGCCGGAGTATGCAGCGTCCTGTCCCGAACCGACGACGTACCCAGGGCCGGCGCCGGCTCCTCCGCGAGTGTAGCCGAGGCTTTGCAGTTGTCGGAGTGTCGCGGGATCGACCCGCGCGGCACGGGCGCCGACCATTCCTCCCACGACGCCACCGACGATGCCACCGGGAACACCCCCTTCAACCCCGCCTGGGACACTGAACTCCTCGCCGGCAGTTGTCGTCGGCGTTGTCCGCGGAGGGGCCGGTCGCGGCGAAGCTGAGGGTGTCGGCGGCGGCACATTCAATGGCGTCGGTGGTGTTGTCAACGATTCTGCGATGGGTGAACCCGGCGTGGGTGTGGGTGGTGCCGGCGCTTCGACGGCCGGCGCGGTGTCGAATCGGAACTGTGAGGTCAGGAGTACGCCGCACAGCACCGCCGCGGCAGCACCGAGCCAAATCATGACGCGGCCTCGGGGTTTCTTGTTCAGCCGTGCCTCGATCCGGTGCAGATGCTGTTCGGATAAACCCACGAGCGGTTCCGCGCCGAGCTCGGCACGCAACGTCGAGGCGGTTTCTCGGATCTCGGCGACGAGCTCGCGTGCCTCGCCCGAGTTGGCGACAAACAGCTCGACTTCAATGCGCTCACGCTCGTCGTCGAGCTCACCAAGCGCGTAGGCGGTCAGCCTGGGATCGTCTAAGTGCATCGTCATCGAACTCTCCTCATAGGTTCCGAACCGAATCGCTTCTCCCGGTCGAGCGCCTCTCGTAGCGAACGTAAACCATGGTGGAGCAGGTAGCCGACGTTTGAGACGCTGAGCCCGGTGACTTCACTAATCTCGCGATAGGACAACTCATTTTGGAACTTCAAAAGGATCACCTCTTGCTGCTCGCGCGGAAGCGACTTCAATAGCTCGAGGGCTCGCGCCACGCCCTCGTGGACTTCGAGTGACATCGACGGGAGAGGATCTGGGCTCTCTCTTTCCTCCGACCGGCCGTCGTCGAGCGGCAGGGAACGAGCTTCCTTCTTTCGGACGTCGAGCGCCCGATTGCGGCAGACCTTGAAGAGCCACGGCGCGAGGTGGTCGTCGATACGAGCCGGAGACTCGCCGCAAAGGCTCAAAAAGCAGTCTTGGACTACATCGCGGGCTCGTTCCAGGTCTCCGGTAATCCTGAGGGCATAACGGGTTAGCGGAGTCTCGAATCGTTCAAGCGCCGAGCGAATCCAACCGGCTTTTGCATCCGTCATTGTCTCACTCACATCGACTCCGTTTTCTCCCACATAGTGGATAACGTCGCGACGAGCGTTCTCTTAGAAGAAAAGACACCTGAAATCTGGATTTGGTTCCCTTTTCTGGAAGTCCTACCAAAGAATTCGGTGTGAGCTCCTGCCCATCTTGCAAGAGTGCTGCGAGAAGCTCCTTCAGCGAGAGCGAATCAGATCGCGCTTTCGCGACCTCGAAACAGCGAAAGGTACACTTCGAGCGCGTCAAGCGTGAGTCGATTCGTGGGTGTCGTCACAACACGCACTCCCTCGCGGCGTAGTCGCCGTGCGAGCCGGCGGTTCTCGAGAAGGATTTCGAGACTTGCGACTTTTGCGAACGCCTCCGCCGTAGATTGAGAGGCGCCCAACGCGAGCTGGTTGAGCTCGGGATCTTCGAGGTTGATCAGAAGCGGCCGATGCCGCCGTTCGAGACGCCGCATGGATTCGTGGAGTAGCTCTGCGGCGGCGAGGTCGACCACGGAAGTGAATAGCACCACGGTCGCGAGGCGGGTCTCGAGTCTGAGTGCCTCGGCAACCGCGGTGTCGTAGGCGGGCTCTGT
The DNA here is from genome assembly GCA_965247365.1 of Candidatus Marinacidobacterales bacterium. Taxonomy (GTDB): domain Bacteria; phylum Acidobacteriota; class Vicinamibacteria; order Marinacidobacterales; family SMYC01; genus CBDFHB01. The sequence goes on along the minus strand of CBDFHB010000002.1, from coordinate 2,711,522 downwards.
GAGCCGCGCCGGAAGGTCGAAAAGGCGCTGGTACGCGAGGCGGACGCCGCGCGAGTCCGGGCGCACGCGCACAACGCGCTCGATCCGATCGGAAAAGGCGATGAGCGTGACGCGGTCGCCTCGGCCGGCGGCAACGCGGGTCAAGGCCAGTGTCGTCGCGAGCGCATGGTCGAGCTTACTCTGCGCGCCGGCCGCCGTTTCGGTGCCGGTCGCGGCGGTCGATGCCATGGTTCGTGCGGCATCCAGAAGGATCAGAAGCCGCACGCCTTGCTCCCAGCTCTCCTCCCGAGTCACCAAGTGGCCGTGTCGTGCTGTCGCTTTCCAATGAATCTTGTTCGGCGGATCGCAGGGGAGGTAGTCGCGAAGAGCGTAGGCCTCCGTGCCTGTCCCTCTCATATGACGCGGCATGTGTCCCAGCTCCCGGCGGCGGGCCAACGCGAGGAGACGTCCAACCTCGCCCTCCCAGCGGATACGGGGATAGACGCGCTCGGTGCTGGGCGCTATGAGCTCGCGTTGCGCCCATGCCAGGCCCCATGGGCCAAGCACGCGCGCGGAGAGCGGACCGATCGGCTGTTCGCCTCTTCTCCGGGGGTGAATCTCGTACGTCCATTGGCTGGCGCCCCGGTCGGACATCCGAAGCAGCGCTCGTGGCGATCGACGGCGAAGCGCTGGGGTGAGGCCGTCGCGGATCCAGATCGTCAGCGCTCGTCCCGCGCGTGCGCGTAGAGTAATGGTGACTACAGCCGGGGCACCTTGCACGAGGAGCGGTGGGAGCTCTCTCGATGCTGACACCTCTGTTCGAGAGGCCCGACGCAAATCGGCGGCTGCTGCTGCCAGAATGCAGACGTCGAGGGCGACGGCGAGCCAGGCCATCCAGGGAACGACCACGGCTCCCACGAGAAGCAGAGAGACCGTGCCAAGGGACCAAAACACCCGGGAAGCGGGCACTAAGTCTCGTCACCCTTTCTTCTTGGGACCTCGACGGTTTCGGCGGCTTCCATGATTAGGCGCTTCGCGGTATAGCTCTCTAGCTCGGACTCGGCTGTCAGCGTCAACCGATGCTCCCAGCTCGGCACCAACAAACGCTTCAAGTCGTCCGGCGTAAGGAATTCTCGGCCCTCGAGCACTGCCCAGCCTCGCGCCGCCTCGAGCGCGGCCAAGGCGCCGCGCGGGCTGATCCCGAGCTCGACATGCGGCGAGGCCCGTACCACCTGCGCCAGCCGGGCGAGGTAGTCGAGGAGCTCATCGGCAACGTGGATGTGTCGGGAAGCTCGTCGCAGCGCCGACGCCTCATCGGCAGACATCAAAGCCGCCGGAAGAGGCGCTTCGTTCACCCAACCCGCGAGCGATCCTTTGACCGCTTCGCGATAGATCTGGATCTCGTCCTCTTTCGATGGGAGGCCCATCTCGACCCGCACCAAGAAGCGATCGGTCTGCGCCTCGGGCAACGGGTACGTTCCCTCGAACTCGATCGGGTTCTGGGTGGCGACGACGAAAAAGTCCGGGTCCAGCGGATGGGAGGTGCCGTCGATGGTCACCTGACGCTCCTGCATTGCTTCGAGAAGCGCGGATTGGGTCTTCGGCGGCGTTCGGTTGATCTCGTCGCCCATTAGCACCTGGGTGAAGATGGGGCCCTTCACGAGACGGAAGCTTCCCGAGCTCTGCTCGAAAACGTTGGTGCCGGTGACGTCGGTCGGCATCAGGTCCGGTGTGAATTGTACGCGCGAGAATTCCGAGCCAAGACAAGCCGAGAAAGCTCGGGCGAGCAGCGTCTTTCCGATTCCCGGCACACCGTGGAGGAGTACGTGACCGCCGGACATATAAGCGGCGAGAAGCGGCTCGATGGCGGCACGCTGTCCGATCACGGCACGCTCGACGGACGAGAGCGTTTGCTGCGCGAGCTCGGACAACCGCTCGAGCGACGGCGTGGTTTCACGATTCATCTAGAGCTCCTTCCGACGGATTGTCGCTGTGCCACGTCAATTGCCAGGCCAACGAGATCCGGGCCCGTCTCGATGTCGTCGATGCGCGTCCCGAAATCGAGATGGGGTTGAAACGCTTGGGCACGGGACACCAGGAGTGGGCCGGCCTTGCGGTAGTGCCTCAGTCGATCGTGCAGGGCGCCGAGGCCGAGTAAGAACGATCTCGTCGAGCCTCTCAACAGAGCCTGTTCCTGCCGAACGGGACCGAAACGCTTGGCCATCCTCCATACGATCAGAACATACAGGAGAGCGAGATGCGCGAGCAGGAGGTCGAGCGCCACTCGCGGTCGCCGTTGCTCGGGGCTCAGCGGGGTAGCAAGACCGTGGTGGTACTCGTCGAACAACCAGGCCTCGCCCAGAAACGCGCTAAGTGTTTCGAGCAGGTCGGCGTTGCCGCCGCTCAAAACCCGCGCGTTCGAGAAGGTCTCGGAGGGGAGTACGACGATGCGCCCGGCCCCGGAGCTCACGACGAAGACAACCGGCTCGCCCTCGGGAGCGCGGTACCAGATTTCGGAGCCTTCGGGTGCGTGGGGCGCTCGTGCGAAGGCACCGATGCGAAGAGGCGGCGCGTCGCCCGCGGCACTCAGCTCCCATTCTTCGCTGACATATCGACGCCAAGCCAGCGGACTCATGGGCGGCTCTTCGCGCAGCACTTCCCAATCGAGTCCGAGTCGTTCGGCGATCGCCGGCTCTCCAGGTGCGTCCTCGTCTCCCGTGTAAGCGAAGATGATTGTTCCGCCCGCAAAAAGTCTCCGTCGGATCGTATCCAACTCGTCGCCGCTGGCTCTGCGCTGCCACGGAAGCGCTAGCACGAGCGCGCCCGATGCCCGGTTTTGGTGAAGCGGACGATCCAGGAGCGTCACTTCCACGTCGCGCCGCTCCAAGTAGAGGCGGGCGGCGAGCCACCCTCGGGCTCCGAGAGACAGCGTGCTCGATGCCGCGGTTTCCCGGAACTCGACGAAGAGGGTCGCGATCAAGACGACGAGCGACGCGCTGATTGCGAGGAGCCAGCTCCTTCGGTTCACGCGAGCGTCTCTTCTAGATCGCGCGCAAGCGCCCTCACTTCATCGACCGACGGGAGAACACCACCGTACATGAGGCGTTCGAGCGTTCGTAGCGGCTCGCCTAACGCGGGCCGGCGAGCCCGGAAGAGGAGCTCGCCGCTCGTCCACGATGAACGGACGCTCTCCCCGAGCACGGAGCGTGCGAGCCACCACCACGTGGCTTCGAGCGCGCCGTTCACGTCCGAGTGCGCAAGTCGCCCTTCGAGCTCCGCGCGCCACTCGTCGCGGTCGCGCTCGCGTCTTTGCTGTTCGGACTCGGACTCTGGGGCGACGTCGGCGCGCTCATCCAGCGGCGATCTTCGGAGTCGTCGGATGAGGTACCGACCAAGTGCGAAGAGAAGCACCATCATCGAAATCGCGACGAGGATACCCGCAACCCAGACGAAGGCGTTCCCGATTCCGCCCGCGTACTTCCCAAGAGGAGAGAGCCAACCCACGATTGCCTCGACCAATCGGCTGACCGCGTAGGCGAAATAGGCGGCTGTTCCCGGCTGGGGGATCGCGGTCGTGACCCCGCTTTGCTCGATGACGTCCGCGAGCAAATCACGGTGGGCTTCCACCAAAGGGATAGGCGGCGTATCGGCCTCCAACGCCGGCGTCGTTTGCACCGGCGCCGCACCGATTGCTGATACCGAGAGCACGAGCACCGCAAACATCCGGAGCAACCGGACAAAGGGGCGGGTCAAACGACGCTCTCCCCAGCGGCCTGCGGGTCGAGCTCAGCGAGCGCCGCTTCGAGATCCTCGCCCTCGCGCCGACGCCGCACGTCGAAGAAGAGAAGGCTCAGCCCAAAACCCAGATAGAGAAACATCAACGCGGTAACGAGTGAGCCGATCGCTGCCGAGGGCAGCTGAATCCAGGTCAGCCGCTCCATGAGCTCGACCGGATCGGGCGCGTTCCCCTCGGCAGCGCTTCGGAACATGATGATCTGCTGCACGATCGTGAGGGGCAATTGCACCAACATCGACAGAACTGCCGAGAGAATCCAGCCCACAAGGAGCAGTACGAATACCTTGACGACCGGATTGTCACCCAGTTTTTGTCTGAGGTTGAAGTGAAGCAGCCGCGCGCTGCGCTTGAGGGCCGCCATTCCGAATCGATCTTCTGCGACCATTACCGGGAGCACGAAGGTCAAGATGAGGCTGACGTAGAAGCCAGGGAAGACACACATCAGGCTCGCGACAGCGCTGCAGAGGAAAACGAGCACCAACGTTCCGGCCACCTTCGGCCGAAACATCCATAGCCAGTTTTTCCACATCGAGATCGGGCGCCCCGAGAGCGTGTCCATGGCACTGTGCAATGCGGCAACGAACGCAGCTGAGTAAACCGCCATCCACAAAACGTAGATCACACCTGCCAGGAGAAACAGAGGCAGGACGTCGTCGAGTTGTGATTGCTCGTCGAAGCGAATGAAGCTGGACATGCTACGCATGTAGATGACCATGAGCGGCGAGACGGAAATGACCAAAGGGATGGCGATCGACGGAAACAGCGCGCGAAAGTGTCGACGTACTTGTTTGACCGCCTCGTCGATCAGCGTCCGAAGTCCGATCGGACGGAGCAGTGTCGTTACGTCGTCCGTCATGGCGCGGTGCTGGGGAGAAAGGGATTCCAGGCTGCGAGCAAGAAAAGGGCCTCGAGCGAGAGCCCCAACACGAGCTTGAGAGCCAATGGGATCGTGGGAAGCGGCGAGATGAAGCCCTCCACGAAACCGAGCAGGACGAACCAGGGAAGGCTTCCCAGCAAAAGCGCCAGAGAGGCGCGCGCCGCCCGAGGCAGCGCCAGCCGGCGAGGTTCCTCTCCCGCTTCGAGCAATGCCCGACCGACGTTCAAGCCCGCGCCCGTGACTACCAGGATGAGCGTGATCTCCAGCGGACCGTGAGCGGCGACGAACTCGGCCAGTCGTCCGGACATGCCGTAGTGCGACGTGACTCCGAATACCGTGCCGAGAAGAAGCCCGTTCAAGAACAGGATGTAGAGGCCGCCGAGGCCGGCGAGGGCGCCACCCGCCCAACCCATGATCGCGACCCCCATGTTGTTCGTCGCGATCGCTGACGACGAGAACGTGGGTGGGACCGACGTCGACAGGGAGTCGGTCCAGAGCTCACCGTTTTGTAGACCCTCGAGGGCGTCGGGTCCGAGGAAGGCGAGTCCCATGCTCGGCTGGACGGCAGCGGTGAACAGACCAAAAAGAGCAGAGGCGACGAACACAGCGAGCGCCACCGCGATCACCGGCAGATGAAGATGGAATGCCTGGGGAAAGGTTCGGGTGAAGAAATGCACGAGCCCGAATATCGACCTTGCCTCATCGTGCTGCAGCGCGTGCGCCCCGTCGACGGCGAGGCGCTTGAGGCGTTCGGCAGCGCCGGTGCGCGAAAATCGCGAGCGCGTGAGCGCATAGTCATGGAGGACCTGACGGTAGCGGAAGGCCAGGTCTTCGAGCTGCGCGTAGCTCGTCGCCCTCGGTTCTCGGCGCAGGCGGGAGAGCTCCGCTTCGAAAGCGTCCCATCGAGGTCCTCGAAGTCGAACGAAGCGCGTGTACTCCATGCTCAAGTCGTCTCCGCGGGGAATGCGCGCTTCAGCGTCCCAACCGGATCGTCCTGGTCGATCGCTTCCAGAAATCCCGAGTCGCTCCTGTGGATCCATTCGACGACGCGTTGCCCGAGAACGAACGCGCGATCCGGCTCGAGCTCATCCAATCGATCCAAAAAGGCCTCGAAAAAAGCAATCTCCTTGCTCCCCCATCCTTGTGGTACCCGCGTCACGACACGCTCCGAAGGGCCAAGCCGTCGCTCCCGAAGCACCAGGGTTCCCGCCATCCGGTCGCCGAGCCGGCGCGCCAAGGAGTCAACGGCCATCATCGGGATGCCCACGAAGTTGTCGACAGGGCGCACGAAGTTTCGAATGATGAGCGCCGACGCGCTGGCTTTACCGCCCGTCTGGTTCACGACACGAAGCCCGACCGCCATCTTTCCCGGCGTCCTGCCGTCGAACGTGATCTCACACGTCGCGAAGTAGCCCCAGTTAAGGATGAAGGCTCCTACGACTACCACCACGAAGCCCCAACCGAAGGCATCGAGGGCGATCAGCGCGAAGGTGGCGCCCAAGACCCAGATCGCCATCAGTAGGGTAAGAAGCATGTAGTCGATGAAAGCGGCAAGCGAGCGATTGGCGGCCTCCGCAATGGGAAGGTCCAGTCGCACGTTATCGAGAGCGTAGAGCGACTCATCATTCTGGCCTGCACTTGGCGGCAAATCGTCGTGGGTCACGGTCTCTCCGAGGCGCGGTTTCCCGGCTCACCGGTTGTAAGAGTGTGTTGATGGTGCCGTTCGCTTACGCGCAGCGTGGCGGTGGAAATCGACGCTTTCAGTATGCTCGCACAGATTACTCAAGCGCGAAAGGATCGCCACTGGCTCGACCTAGCGCGCGTTGAGAGTTTTGATGGTTACACACGCAAGCGCTCTTCGATCACGAACTGCTGGAGCTCTTCTTGATTGCGCGGCTCTTCTAGCAATACGGATTCCGATACCGCGTCCTGGAGCGCTGCCTCCAACGGCTCGAGATCCTCGAGGTATCGAGGCTCATCGTTTTCGGGATTGGTCGACTGCGCGCGCGTCCACATCGATGACATCGTGGCGCACGCGATTGGACACGACCGATTCAGAGGGGGACCGCTAGGCAACTAAGCTAATCTCGAGCGCCTCCTCCAGAGCCTCAGAGATGGCCGCGAGCGTCTTGACCGTCGGATTGGAACGCCCAGGGGTCTCCAGTTTCTGCACTTGCTGAAGCGTGACGTCGAGCCGCTTCGCGAGTTGTGCTTGGGTCAGTCCGCGGGACAGCCGCGCCTGGCGAATCATGAGTGGGATAGCGACGTCCACAAACGGGCTAAGCCAAACATAGCGTCGACTCTTACGCGCCTTCGGTTTCGGAACTTCCCATTTGGGATCACGCGCTTCCTCCAGGTAGAGGCTCAGGGCCTCGCGCGCATTCTCCGCCGCGGCCTCTCGAGACTCGCCACTGGAGAAGCACCCGGGTAGGTCGGGAAATGAGACGCTATACGCCGACCCATCTTTCTCGATGAGAGCTTGATACCGAATCATAGGAGCTTAACCCCCGTTTCCTTCTCGATCTTTTTTACGAGCCCGATGCCGAGGTCCCTATTGCCGTGAACAGGAACGATGATGATTTTGGATTGCTAGTTTTCGAGCTTCACGTGAGATCCCGACTGGCTTTTAACCGTCCAGCCCTCTTCCTTCAGCCGCTTCACAATCGCTTTTCCCGATATCGGCACCAGTTGTTAGTATACAGCATATATGCTGTATCGCAAGTTCGCGGAAAAGCGAAGCGGGCCAACCTCGTCCAGACGAGCCACGCCCCCACCTCGAGCGCGTGGGCGAAGCCGACGATTCAAGGTCGGTGAACCCGCAACGTCTCAACGCTTCAGTTCTGCCTCTCAAATGTGGCGTTCCGATGAACACGGCTGAGACAATCTACTACGCCCGCCAGTTCAACGACTCCTCGGCGGAAACGACGACGCGACCTCCCGCGGCACGGAGTAGAATCAGCCGCGATAGAGGTGAAGTTTTCATGACGATGATGGGTTTCCACGAGCTCTTCCCGGAAGAGGCCGAACGCGAATGCCGTACTGTCCGACCCATGAATCACGAGAGCTTGCCGGAGCACTCGTTTATCTTCGCCGAGGCCTACTGCTTCGCTCCAAACTGCGATTGTCGCCGCGTGATGGTGAACGTGATCGACGCCGATACGGGCGAACACGTGGCGACACTCAACTACGGATTCGATCCGCCCGAGCCTCCCTTCGACGACGACGACCAGTTGTTCCTCGACAACTTGAATCCGCAGTCGCCGCTCTCGCAGTCCTTTCTCGAGATGTTCGAAGAAATGGTCGGAAGCGATACCGCCTATCGCGACCGCCTCGTCCGGCACTACGAGATGTGGAAGAGCGTTATCGACGATCCAACGCACCCGGCGCAAGAAGTCATCGCGCCCGCGCAAGCGAGGCTCGACGGCGCCGAGCGCATCGAGCCGGAACGACGGTCGGGGCCGAAGATCGGCGCCAACGCGCCGTGCCCCTGTGGTAGCGGCCGCAAGTACAAGAAATGTTGTCGGCCGTGACGGTTGCTGAGGCGACTCGAATATGACCGGCAAGACAGCGACGCACAAGTGGCAATTTCAGCCACGGTTTCGACGCGGGGCTTTCGGTTGGCGCTCCGGGCCAGCGATCCAGCGCGTCAAGGAAGCGGTCTCCGAGATCAAGAAGGTCAATCGCAAGAATCCCGTCCTCGCTGCCGAGGGCGCCGTGCGTTTTCTCGAGAAGATCTCGCCCGCGCTCGAGCACGTCGACGGCTCCTCCGGCGCGATTGGCACTGCGGTCAATCGCGCGATCACCGCGCTCGTTTCCGTGATTGCGAAGGCGCCGGCGGATGCAGACACGCGCGCCGCGTGGCTCGAGCGGCTCTTCGAGGCGCATGCCGCCGATAAGATCCCCTACATCGAGAGCCTCGCCGACCACTGGGGCGAGCTTTGCGTCTTGAGAGAGATGGCGTCGCTCTGGGCCGACCGGCTGCTCGACGTGACCCGCATGGCCCTCAGCCCCGAGAAGGGCCGCCGCGGCTTCTTTCACGGGACCACGGCGTGCCTGAGCGCCCTCTTCACCGCGGAACGTTATGAGGATCTTCTCGAGCTCGTCGACCACGACACGTTCTGGCACCACAAGCGATGGGGTGTGAAAGCTCTTGGCGCGCAGGGACGTCGAGCCGAGGCCATCCGCTACGCCGAAGCTTGCCGCAGTTCGTTGGCTAGCGATCGAGAGATCGACCAGCTCTGCGAGGACATGCTTCTCTCGAGCGGGCTCGCCGACGAGGCCTATCGACGCTACGGACTCACCGCGCATCGCGCAGGCACTTACCTTGCCTGGTTCCGCGCCGTCCAAAAGACGTACCCCGACAAGGCGCCCCGGGATATCCTCACAGACCTGGTCGCGCTGACTCCGGGCGAGGAAGGGAAGTGGTTCGCCGCCGCCAAGGACGCCAAGCTGTTCGACGAAGCCATCGCCCTCGTCTCGCGCGCCCCCACCGACCCGTGCACGCTCACCCGGGCCGCGCGTGACTTTGCCGAGACAGAACCCGCTTTTGCGATCGAATCCGGCATCGCCGCTCTCAGGTGGCTCGGCGAGGGTTACGGTTACGAAATCACGAGCGCCGACGTCTGGTCCGCCTACAACCACACGATGAAGGCCGCCGAGCAACAGGGAAGCGCCGCCGCGACGCAGAATAGGATGCGCGAGCTCGTCGCGACCGAGACTTTCGGCGATCGATTCGTGACCAAGATATTGGGACGAGAGCTCGGGCTCGCGAAGCAGTGAAGAATCTAACAAGTCACGAGTTTTTGTCTTCGAGGGGACGATCTCATCAACGAGTAGCGTTCGGGTGCGGTCGTCCACTGAACCTCCCCGGCGCGGCTCAATTTGTGGGCGCCTTTTGAGCCCGACGTTGAAGGACCGCGTGTGTCGGTCCTGCTCGCCAGAATAGATAGCGCCGGCCAACCGCGGAATACGTATAACATCGCGACCGGTTGGCTTCCCCGTACCTGATCGGAGAACACGCACAGTGAACCATAGCGAGATCGTCAGCGTCCTCTGGGGTGTCGCAGACCTCATCCGCGACACTTTCAAGCGCGGTAAGTACCAGGACGTGTTCCTGCCGCTCACCGTCCTGCGGCGCCTCGATTGCGTGCTGGACGACACCAAGAAACGCGACCCAAAAGACGGCCGTGTCGGCCTGGTGGGCTACGAGATCAATTTCAACCGCTATTTCTACCGTTACACGCCGCCACGGCCGCTCGAGGCGACCGAGGCCGACGTCCGCGGGATCGAGACTGACATCGTACGAACGCTGGCGGAGGTCACAGGGTCCAACTCCGTGTGACACACAATGTCGGCACCTGGCTCCTAACTCCAACGGGTAAGCCACCGCCTCCGGCGGTGTGACTCGAATAGGCTCTGCCGTTCCGGCGTGTGGTAGACGATCTCCTTTCAATGAACCGGGAAGTTCAAAAGAAAGGAGATCGACATGCGAGAATGGCAGAGCCAGTCGCACGTGAAATGGTACTGCAGATACCACGTTGTGTTCAGCCCCAAGTATCGAAAGAAGGCGATATTCGGGAGTTTGAGAAAAGGGGTCGGGAAAATCCTGAGGGAACTTTGCGAACAGGCGAGAATCGAATTGGTGGAGGGGCACGCGATGTCGGACCACGTTCACCTGTGTCTGAGTATTCCCCCGAAGTACAGCGTGGCGAACACGATAGGGTTCCTGAAAGGCAAGTCTGCGATACGAATCCACCGGGAGTACTTGGAGAGGAAGAGGAACTTCACGGGATTTCATTTTTGGGCACGTGGGTACTGTGTCAGCACGGTGGGTCTCGACGAGGCAGTCATCCGGGAGTACATCCGAAACCAGGAGGCGGAGGAAAAACGTCAAGAGCAGCTAAACCTCAGGGGGCTTTAGCCCCCTTCCGCACGATGGAGGCCCCTTCGAGGGGCCTTCATCAAACCACCCGCTATGCGGGTGGTAGTTGATTGCCGACATGTTGCGCTCGGGCCCTTCCGATGAGAATTCACGGTTCCAGGCGGACCTTTTACGATATGTCGGGACTTGCGCATAAGCCCCGACGTTTTGTATCATCCGTCTAAATGCATTCCACCCGTCAGGAACAGGCGCTCCAAGTCGTGCGGGAGCTGGGTATCGCTCGCACGGCGGAGATCGAGGCTCGCGGCGTGCCACGCGCTCAGCTCTACCAACTCGTCGAGACCGGTCTCGTCGAGCGGCTAGCCCGTGGAGTTTACGTGGCGTCCGGACACGCACCCACGGCCGAGCACACGCTCGCACACGTTGCCAAGCGCGTGCCCGCGGGAGTGTTCTGTCTCCTCACCGCGCTCCAATTCCATAACCTGACGACTCAATCGCCCGGCGAAGTTTGGATCGCGCTTCCCGAGAAGGCGAGAAAGCCTCGACTCGACTACCCACGCCTCCGGGTGGCTCGGTTCTCGGGCAAAGCGCTCACGAGCGGCATCGAGACGCACCAAATCGAAGGCGTCGAGATCCGCATCTACTCCGCCGCCAAGACGGTCGCCGACTGCTTCAAATATCGAAACAAAGTGGGTATCGACGTCGCCGTCGAGGCGCTGCGCGATTTCAGCCGAAGCCACCGAGGCGGCGCAACCGAGCTCGCCGGGTTTGCGAAAGTCTGCCGCGTCAGTCGTGTCATGCAGCCGTACCTGGACGCGATCGCATGAAGGGCAAGACCAACGTGGCGGCTTCGGTTACGGCGCGTTTGCGTAATCGAGCGAGAGCGACCGAAGACGACTTTCAAAGACTCCTCGTCGGTTACTGCTTCGAGCGATTTCTATACGTCTCGGGGCGTCGGCGCTACGCAACCGTTTCGTGCTCAAGGGCGCGATGCTTCTGCGCGCCTGGTCCGATCAACCGTACCGCGCGACGCGGGACCTCGACTTATTGCGCCGGGGTGACGGCTCGCACGAGGCGATCCGGGAGGACATTCGAACCATCGCTACCACGCCCGCCGAAGAGGACGGCGTGGTCTTCGACGCCGGCTCGATGCGCATCGAGAGCATCGGAGCTGAAGACGAGTACGCCGGCACACGGGCCAAGCTGCCGACCCGCTGCGGCTCGGCACGACTAACCCTACAGATCGACATGGGTCTCGGCGACGCGGTATGGCCGGAGCCTCGAGCCTGCAGCTACCCGACGCTCCTCGAGCTTCCCGCTCCCGAAGTGCTCGCCTATCCGCGAGAAGCAGTCGTTGCGGAGAAGCTCGAGGCAATTGTCGTTCTTGGTGATCGCAACAGCCGCATCAAGGACTTCTTCGACCTCCATCATCTCGCCATGAACTTCGAGTTCGATCGAGCGACGCTCACGGAGGCGGTGCGGCGAACCTTCGAGCGGCGGAACACGCCCGTTCGAGCTGAGGAGCCCATCGGTCTCACACACGAGTACTGGAAAAACCCTTCACGTCCGGCGCAGGTAAGGGCATTCGGCCGCCGCGCCGCACTTGATGTATCGGAGGCATTCGGCGACGAAGTTACGCACGTGCTCGGTGCGTTTCTGTCACCGATACTCGACGACCTGCGCTGCGGTAGGAAGCCCGATGGGTCGTGGCGCTCCGGAGGCCCGTGGCGATGAGCACGCGACGGTTCGAACCGTACCCGGCCTACAAGGATTCCGGTGTCGAGTGGCTGGGGGAGATCCCGGCTCATTGGGAGGTAAAGCGGCTGAAGACGCTGGCGTCGGTACAGCTGAGTAATGTCGACAAGAAATCCGTTGAAGGCCGGAGTCCGTGAGTCTCTGCAACTACACCGACGTTTATTACAACGAACGTGTAACGCGTGCCTTAGAGTTCATGGCGGCGACGGCGACCGCCGACCAGGTGCGGCATTTCTCGCTTCGCGACGCGGGGGCGGCGGGCGGTGACCGAAGCATGAGTGTGGACAACCCGTAAACCGGGGGAGGTTCGGAGACACGATCCTGCGAGCCCCGGTATTTCGCCATCTTCTCCTGGCCGTAATCTATTTCGGCAAGATACACGTTGTGCGCTCGACAAAGCAGTGCGACATTGTCGATGCTGTGGTCTCCGCCGCGAGCAAAAGGGCGCTGGTGATGGAACTCTAGTTGGTTCTGTTCCTTACATCGCCGACCGTCCTCCTAGACGAACGTGCAACGGCCCCTATCGCGCTCCCACACTGAGCCGGTCTGCGCACCAGGAAAAAGGGCCCACACCTGCTGGTGCGGGCCCCTTTCTTCGTGAGCGGACTCATCCTAGCCCTTGAAAGTCTCGCGCAGCGCGTCGAGACCGGCGGCGTAGACGTCCTTGATCCTCGCGACCGTGTCCTCGGCCGGCCCGGCGGACACGTCGAAGCTCGCGGTCCACTCCACGGAGCAGCCGCCATCGGCTTCCACGACCTTGATCGTGGAGCGGTAGTCCTCGACCGGCAGGGGGCTCTCGACGATCCGGTAACTGTAGGAGCGATTGGCATCGTCGATATGGTCGATCTCCTCGTCGATCTGGGCTCCGTTGGCCAGGGTGCACTTGCGGTCTTTGCCTTCCAGCGAGCTCTTGGCGATGGCCGGGTGCCAGGCACTGATGGTGCCGGGGTCACCGATCTTGGACCAGACCTGGTCGGTGGATGCGGAAAGGTGGGTGAGCACTGTGACGGTATGCATTGTGGCCTCCTCATGGCTTGGGTTTGTTTTCATGGTGAGCCCAGGCTACAGAAGAACCCGGTCGGCCACATCGGGGAGTTCCCCTATACCGGCAAAAATAGGGGAGTTCCCCTATGCCCGCCTACTTGGTGCAGAGACCGTGCTCGACCGCAAACATGGCCGCCCCGGGCCGGGTGCGCGTGCCGATCTTGTCGTAGATATGGCCGACGTGGTGTTCCACCGTCTTCGCGGAGATGAACAGCTTGTCGCCGATCTCCTTGTTGGACAGGCCTTGGGCCATCAGGCAGATGACGTCGGCCTCCCGCTTCGTGAGATCCGCCGGCAAGCTTTTGCTGCTGGCTCTCCGGCCGCTCACCGCATCCAGCACCGCTCTCACCGCCATCCGGTTGAGCCGGCCGGACTCGGCCAAGGCGAGAAGCTCCTCGGCGGCCTTCTCCGGAACTAGCGCGGGCCGATGGGGTCGGTCCTCGAGCATCGCGTGGTAGCAGTCGGCGGCCGCTACGATCGCGCACTGAAGGTCGGGGTTTTCGACCTGACGGTGATAGCCGGAACCATCGGCGCGCTCGTGGTGCGACGAGGCGAGCTTCGCATAGCGGTCCAGGGCCGGTGAGGTCTTGAGGATCCTGTCGGTCAAGAAAGTGTGCTGCTCGACTTTGGCCCACTCGGAGCGCGTGAGCTCGCCGGGTTTGTCCCAGATCGCGGTGGGTACACCGACCCGACCCAGGTCGTGGAGATAGCCCGCGATCAGAAGCTCCTCACACGTGCTCTCGTCGAGGTCGGCGCATGCGCCGGCCTTGGCCGCCAGCTCCGCCACCCCGGCAGAGTGGCCGAGCGTGTAGATCGAGCGGTGATCAACGTTGTGAGCGCACGCCTTGGCCGCATCGACCAGCTTGTCCGCAGCCACGCGCCAGTCTCCGGGCGCCTCGTCCAGGAACGCATCGAGAAGCGTCGCCGACTCGAACCCCTCGAGCAGCTCGTCGCGATCGGTGCTGATCGCATCACAGAGCTCCGGATCGAAGTGGCCCCCCTTGCGGCCGATGATGAGCCCGAACGCCGCTTTTGCCCCGATGCTCCGCCGAAGGAGCTCGAACGCCCCGGTAATGTGCATGACCCGGGCGGGCAGGCAGATGTTGTCTCCGACCACGCCCACCGGAGCACCGGCGCCATCCCATCGTTCGTAGACTTGCCACATGGCCTCGACGACCACGAGGCGGCATGCCCACGTCCGTGGCCAACTTGGCACCCAGCTCACAGTGGGGCCGGGTCAGCGAGTTCAACATCTCGGGATCGCCGGAAGCCTCGCCAATCGCCACGAAAGCGGCCTTTCGGTCTTCGCTAGGCGCCTCGGTGGCCATGTTCTCGTCGAGACGAGCGAAGACATCCTCGACATTGAGGAGGTCACTCATCGCCAGACCCCGCTGAAAGCCCTCGACGTCTCCGAGGGCAGAGCCCCGTTCTTCGTGTATGCCGACCGAACAACCGATGAACCGCAGCAGGCTCGCGTAGAACAGCTCGGCACACTGATCCTCGGGGAGGCCCAGGCGCTTGCCGAGCCGACCCGCGAACAACGCCGCCCCGATGCCGGTCTCCGCAGGCGCTCCAACTCCGAGGTCGGCGGCAACGGAGATGGCCCCAAGGACCTCGGAGAGCTTGATCGTGGCGTCAGACATACGCGAGGTTGTAACGGATTGGAAATTCCATCGCCTATCGTGAAGCGTGTCCCGCCAATCGCGTCGGCTTGCGTGGGCACGAAAGCCGCTTTGGCGAGGCTGGTCGAGGATATCAGAGTGGTGGTGTCCCCTGAAACCGGGGCTCACACAGCCTCGACGTGGTGCGCTAGCTTACTCCCAGCGAAGGGCGTCGAGGGGGTGGACGCTCGCCGGCCGCCGCGCCGGGAGGTAACTCGCGAGCAACGAGACCGCGGCGAGAAAGGGCGCAACGACGCCGTAGGTCGTGATGTCTCTCGCGTCGACACCGAAGAGCGGACATGAGCCGGGTGAGAAAGAAGGCCGCCACGACTCCGAGCGCGACGCCGAAAGCGGTCAGTTTCGCGCCGTCTCGACGGACGAGACGACACGTCGGCTCGATACGGAAGGGGGCGCCGAGGGCCATGCGCACACCGATCTCACGGGTCCGTTGCGATACAACCTACGAGATCACGCCATAGATACCGATGGCGCCGAGAAGAAGCGCCCGTGAACGCGCGAAAACAAGCACCTGGCACTTGTTTCACCAGACCCAGCACCTGGCTTGGAACAAGTGCCTGGCACCTTTTCACGACCTTTGAGAGTCCAGGGTGCCGTCGGGCTCCGCTCCCGGATACCGCCATCCGCACGTGGTCATCCAGAACGACGCATTCAATCGCAGTGCGATTAGCACGATCGTGGTTTGCTCCGTCACCTCGAATCTCAAGCTCGGCGCCGCACCTGGTAACGTTACCTTGAGGAAGGGTGAGGCTGGGATAGCCAAGAAAAGCGTCGTCAAACATCAGCCAGATCTACACGGTCGATAAGAGCGACCTCTTGAAACGCATCGGCTCGCTTTCGCCGAAAAGAATGACCGAGGTTCTCGCTGGAGTTCATCTCCTGGTGGCGCCCAGACACCCGGGCGATGCCCCGCTCGTTCGCTGAGCTGGTTGAGCGTCGGAAGGTTCTTGTTGTCGACGAGGTCCGTCGTGCTCGCGGCGCTCGAAGATATGAGGCTCCATGCCAACGCAAAAGGCGGGCTTGCCCGATTTGCCAGAATCCGACGTTAATGTCGACGTCCTTCGAGCCGTCGACATTCGCGAAAAGAGTTTGCTCGACGGCCCGCGCGATGTCATCGGTGAGCTGGTCGTCGCCGAGTTGGTTTGCCCTCCATTTCAGGGGGAAACTAGCGTGCTCGTCCATCAGCTGACGCTGCCAGCCGTAGAAAACGCTCGGCTGGATGCCGTATTCGTCGCAAACGTCCGACACAGGGTTCTTGTCCACTAGTGGACTGTAACAGATAAGCGTTTAGTGATACTATCTCTCCCATGCAGGAGAGAAGCAGCGTTGTATTGACTCGGGCGGAACGTCTGGAACTCAGCAAACGAGCGTCGAGCCGAAGCGGCCGCGCTGACGATGCGCGTGTTTCTCGGGTGTTGCTGTTGTTGGCCGAGGGTGCGAGCTACTCGGAGGTTCAGCGGACGGTGGATTGCACGGCGCCTTTTGTCAGCAAGTGGAAACGTCGATTCTTGGAGGAGCGTCTGGCAGGTCTGTACGCGCGTCACGAGGGACGTCCGGTTCAAGTACTCACGCCTCGGATGGAAGCACGGATTCTGTCCTGGACGCAGAAGAAGCCCACGGACGGCTCTACTCACTGGAGCACACGGCGGCTGGCGAAGAAGCTGGGAGTCCATCACATGATGGTGGCTCGCACTTGGAAAAAGCATGGTCTCCAACCACACCGAATTGAGCATTACAAAGCGTCCGACGACCCGGATTTTGAGAAGAAGGCAGCGGAGATCATCGGTCTCTATATGAATCCGCCTCAGCACGCTGCGGTGTTTTGTATTGATGAGAAAACGGCGATCCAAGCCCTGGATCGGCGGGACCCGATCTTGCCATTGTCTCCCGGACGGGCCGAGCGACACGGTTTCGAGTACGTCCGGCATGGAACGCTTTCTCTCTACGCCGCCTTCGACACGAAGACGGGCGAGGTCCTCGGCAAGACTGTCCGCCGCCATACCAGCCAGGAGTTTGTCGCCTTTTTGGAGCAGCTGGTTACGAGCCACAAGCGAAAGCGCGAAATCCACGTCATCCTCGACAATCTGTCCGCTCATAAAACCGCCAAGGTCGCTGAGTTCCTCGAAGCCAATCCGAAGGTCCATTTGCACTTCACGCCCACTTATTCCTCCTGGCTGAACAAGGTCGAACTCTGGTTCTCCAAGATCGAGCGGGACCTGATACATCGAGGCGTGTTCACCTCAACCCAGGACTTGACTCGCAAGATCATGCGCTACATACGCAAGTACAACGAGGCTCCCAAGCCCGTGAAGTGGACCTACAACGATCCGTCACGACGAATCAAAACCACTAAACGTTCAGCTGTTACAGTCCACTAGATGCCTGCGCAGGATCGCGTCTTGTCCTCGGCGCTGAATTTGCGGCGCGTTTGTTGACTCATTTCTGACTCCTTCTGGCTCCTCATCTTGGAGCCTGCTGGAGTCACGTTTCAACTGAACCGGACCGTTCGAGGCTTTCAGCAAAGAAGTTTTGGCTCTCGATCCGTGCGTCACCGAGGTGACTCGGAAGAAAATGGTGACTTACAAGGCTGAAACCCACTTCGTGAACGTCCTGCCGAAAAAGAAACGTTGCGACTCACGCTCAACATGCCTTTCCACGAGCTGCACGATCCGCGAGGCATGGCGGAGGACGTGACGAATCTTGGCCGCTGGGGCCACGGCGACGTGGAGATAAACTTAGGCGAAATGGACGAGCTGCCTTACGTTCTTGGCCTTGTGCGCCAGGCGTTCGAGAGACAGATGGGGAACGAGGAAGAAGAGCCGTCGACCTGGTGGCCTCTGGACCAACGGACGATGCCGCGATCCGATCTGGAGGAGGTCTGCGCAGTGGCGTGCCCCAAGGACGCGCTCCAGGTCGCCGTATTGTTCTCATGAATGACGATCCACGAATCGAGTCGCCTGAAGTCGGGGTCGGGGGCAGCCGCTTCACCCTGTCGAGCGACAACGAGCGGGCTGGTGCCGGAGACGGCCGCCACGCTGAAGCTCACCACGAAGACACCCGAGGTCTTGAAGAAATCTCTGCGAGGTCGCGGCGCTGCGCGGCTCCAGCGCGTCCTCCCTTTACTACGATCTAACAAGATCGGGTTGCTCGGCGCGTCTGGGAAACACACGAAAACAAGCGAAAACAATCGGTTGGAACCTCAGCATCGTGAGAAGGAACCGAGCCCCAGGGTCGGACGCACACCGATGTCCGGTTTGAGGCACTGCTCGTTCCTCGATCGGCCCCTTGACAGTGTACGGTTTAACCGTACATAATGGTATTTGTGATGGGACGAGATGCAGCTTACCCGCTTTCGCCATAAAGGACTGAAGCGGCTCCATGAAGATGGTAACGCCAAAGCGGTGCCGTCGGCCATGGCCGACAAGCTGCACAAGCTTCTGTTCGCTCTTGAGACCGCCGAGACCCTCGATCAGCTCGGCTGGTTTCCGGGTTGGAAGATGCATCCGCTCAAAGGCGACCTGAAAGGATTCTGGAGCCTGACCGTAACGGGAAACTGGCGGCTGATTTTCCGATATGACGAAGAGGCGAACACCGCCAGCGATATTGACTTGATCGACTACCATTAAGGAGGCTCGCAATGCCTATGAAAAACCCGCCCCATCCGGGCGACCTGATTAGGACCGAGATCATCGAAGCCCTCGACCTCACTGTGTCGAAGGCGGCGAAGATTTTGAAGGTGCGCCGGGCCACGCTCTCCGACCTTCTCCACGGCAAGGCGGCACTCACGCCGGAAATGGCCCTGCGGATCGAAAAGGCGTTCGGTCCCGATATGAACCACCTGCTCCGGATGCAGCTCGCCTACGACGTGGCGAAAACGAGGGAACACGCGCCCGAAATCGACGTCAAGCGGTACGTACCAGCCTAAGGGAAGGCAGTTTCACAAATCTGATATCTCGCGCGCAGTTCGCAAGGCGCGCGAGCAGCTTTTCCTTCTCCATTTCGAAAGCGGACGCCCGTGCATCGCAGACTCCGGGTGGGGATTCCGAATCTCAGCATGGCTCCTGAGCTCGACAACTGGCTGACAGCACGGTGACGGGGGTTTCGACTGCTGGCCACGTTTGCTATCCTCGTGCTCGAAATTTTCGTTCGAGTTCCCATGGCCAAAACCGAGTCGGTCGAGATTCCCTCATTCTGGGCGTACATGCAGCCCACCCTGGACGTCCTTCGAGAGCGGGACGGTTCGGCGACGAATCAGGAACTGGTCGACCTCGCCGCTGCAAAGATGGGCCTGTCGACCGAGCAAGTATCGGTTCCACACGATCCAGAGAAGGGGACTCCGTCCGAGGTGGCCTACCGGATGGCGTGGGCCCGGAGCTACTTGAAGAAGGCGGGCCTACTCGACAACACCGAGCACGGGGTCTGGTCTCTCACCGAAAAGGGCCGAAACTCGGAGCACGTCGACGGTCGCGAAATTGCTTGCGAGGTCCGGTCCGGCTACATACCACGCGGGCGCGTCTCTAGCGACGATGACGTCGCCGAGACCTATTTGTTCGCGTGGAACCGACGAGCTTCGAATGGCCGTCTCTTGACGATCAGATCCGCAAGATCCGTGACGGCGTTGCCAACGATCGATGGAGCTGCGGCCGCGCCAAGAACATCCCGCCAGGTAGCCGGTTCTTCTTGATCCGACTCCGTAACGAACCGCGCGGAATTGTTGGATCGGGCGTCACACTGGACGAGGTTCGAGAAGAACCGCACTGGGACGAGGACCGTGCTTCCGAGGGCCACTCACCGTTCTCGGCACCGGAATGATGGCCTCTGCCCTACTAGGCCTCTTGTCCGATGATTCCAGCCTCCTACCCAACAGCTACATGTTCGATGGCTTCCTGGGTGACTCTCCTCGTGTGAAGCGCGCCCCACGTGGGTCGTGCATATGCTCGCAAAGAATGGGCAAGGGTTTCGACGTTAATCTTGGTCTTCTGCCGGGCGATATTTCGCCAAACCTCGATATGAACAACGCGTTATACATATAGCACTGGCATTGCCAACAGGCGCAGAATCGTTGGGTGGTGGTCGCGGTGACTGGAACGGGGAGGTGAATTTTGCACGAGCTCTGAAGCTGTTTTTCGCGTCGTCGCGGAGCGTGTAGTGGCTCACTTCCAGGAGCACGTCGTCGAGGTGCTCTTGATTTGATTCGCACCAGACGCACAGTCTGAACAAACGAGTGGCACCTTTTGCATCTTTTGCTACTGTCGGGGGGCTGCCGTGTAGATTGGAGTTCCAGCCGTTTCGCTTCCGCCGGTAGATCCTGTATCCTCAGCATCAGTGTGTTTCCTTCCTCGGGTTTCGGCACACCAGTCTTCGTGTTTCTTGATATGGAAGGATCGCCGCGTGCGGGACATCGGCGAGAATCAAATGCTGGAGCAACTGGGAGAAGATGGCCGCCGTTTCGCGCCGTACGAGGGGCAGAGTCCCTAGTCCCTTGCAGGAGAAGGCGACCAGGAACTCGCTTGGCATCGTCCGCGAGCTCACCCGGCTGCGCGCGCAATCGCATGTTCGCCTCCTCACCGTACGTCGATCTTTTCAGCGAGGGCCCCGAGCCGCTCGCGTAGGAGAGGTGACACGCCGCCATTAAGGATCGTCGACCATGACCGCGTCCTCTCGAGATCCACATCGTCTGTTGGCGGGCCTCCACCGCGACGGCGTGTCACTCGACCTCGGTACGCTCGATGTGTGCTTTTTGGCAGCGCTCCATCTTCGCGCTGATCAGGACGGTCTGGCCTCATTCGAGGAAGAGCTCGTCTTCGACGTGTTCGACCAAGTCTGCGACCTCGTCGAGCCTGGTGTCGAGCACTCGCGCAAGCGAGCAACACACACGATTCAGCGTCTCCGGAGCCAGCGAATGCTGGCACGCGTCGATGCCACGGGCATCGTAAGCGCCGGCGAATACGCGCTGACGAGTCTCGCCACCGTTATCGTCAAGTCGTTTCTCGAAGACGAGGAGCTGACTCGTGAGAGCCTCGCCCTGCTGACTGGCGCTGTGATCTCGAGTCTCGGTCGAATCCGCGCGGCCGCACAGCGTGCCAACGATGAAACGGCGTGGCGCTCCGAGGTCGTAGCGCCATTGCGCATCACCGTCGGTGACCTCGTCGCCGGAATCGAACGGCGTCAACGCGGCCTCGACGGCCAGCAAGAGGAAGTGCAACGCCGGATCGGTGAGCTTCTGCAAGCAGACTGGTTCGGTGCGGTGGAGCAGTGTCAGGACCTGCTCGAGGCGATGGTTGTCACCCTTCAGGAGCTCAACGAAGTGCTGCTCCGTGACAACAGCCAGATCCAAGCGCTCCTGCAAGAGATTCAGCAGACGGCAGCAACGGGTGATGCCACAGACGCGGAGGAGAGCGCACAGCGCGTCGGCGAGCAGGTCGACCGGATAGCGGCGTGGGGAGCCTCGCGCCAGCAGGCCTGGTCCGGGTATTACCAATACGTTCACCGATTCCTTCGCGACGTGGTTCGGCTCGATCCAGATCGAGCGTTCAGCCAGCGACTTCTCGACCAGGTCGGAAACTGGCCATCACGACCGTTCGCCGTGGTCGTCGCGTCGGAGTTCCGGATTCGCCTGCTGCGTTCGCTGAGCGCACGCGGAGAGCGACCGCCCGTTGGTCGGCCACGCGCGGACCGGGAGAGGGAGCTGACGGCTGTGGCTGCCGAGGACGGCGACGTCGATCTCGAGGAGCTTGTCCGGGTGGCGCTCCGTGACGGACCGCTGGGACTCGCGGCGGTGACGCGCCGCGTTCTGATGCACATCGACGAAGCCGACCACTACCGAAGCACCGGCCGCGTCGCCGCCATCGTTGCGAAGCTCAGCACGCCACACTCGGAGCATGAGCGGCCGTGGGTAGCCGTTACTGACGCGGTCGAAATCGAGGACTGGGCCATCGAGGTCGCGCCGGAAAGCCGGACCCAATGAGCGCTCGATTTGTCAGCCTGGAAGAGGTCATCCAAGACCCGGTGTTCCCCGCCGTGGACGTCGTGCTGAGGCGAGGGCGGCACATCGATCGAGAGGACGGCGAGTGGTACGCGTTCGTCACCGATGCACAAGACCATCTCGAGCAGCTCTATCGCCGGTACGGATGCGAGCTCGTCACGCAGAGCGACGGCTACTTCTACCTTCTGCCGACGGGTGACCAACTTTCGCGGCGACATCTCAGCGCCGGCGAGATGCTCGTGGGGCAAACGCTCGCGCTGCAGTACTTGGACCCGGCCACGGTGCAGTCCGGAGGCGTGGTGACGCGAGAGCAGTTGCTCACCCGCCTTGCCGGGCTCGTCGGCGATCGCGAGCTGGCCAAGGCACTCGAACCCCGGAGGCGGCGGTTCGACGATGAGCGCATCGTCCACGAGATCATCCGAAAACGTGTGGCGGAAGCGTTTCGGCGTTTGGCGTCTCTCGGCTTCATCGAGATCCTCGATGAGGCCCACCTACGACTACGCCCGCCCCTGCTTCGGTTCGCAGATCCCGTCCGTGGTCTCTCCGGCATTAGCGTGGCGATGGAACGTCTCATTGCAAGAGGTGAGATTGTCGATCTCGATGCAGATGACGATGGCGCCGAAGCCGCGCGCGGTGAGCTCGAAGAGAATCCGGACGAGGACGATGAGAACGGAGCCGAGGAGCCCGACGATGACGAGGAGCCCGAGGGATGAAACGCATACGCGGCCGCACCCTCGTGCTCGTCAACTGGAAGGGGGTCTTCTACGAGCGCTACACACTCGACGAGAATGTCACCGCACTCGAGGGGGACAACGGTGCAGGGAAGACGACCGTCATGATCGCGGCATACGTTGTCCTGTTGCCCGATATGACTCGCCTGCGTTTCACGAACGTGGGTGAAGGCGATGCGACCGGTGGAGACAAGGGTGTTTGGGGGCGCCTCGGCAATCCAAACCGCCCGTCATACGCCGTGATGGTGTTCGACGTGGGCGGCGAGCACGTCGTGGCAGGGGTGCACCTCGAGCGAAAGGGCGAACCGTCCGTCGAGCTGACGCCGTTCCTGATTTCCGAATTGTCGGCAGATGTGCGATTACAAGACGCGCTTCTGCTCCGATCGGGAGACGAAGACTTGGTTCCCGAGCTCGGCGACTTGCGAGAGAACGTGGCCCGCCTCGGAGGTCGAGTTCAGGTCTGCCGGACCGCCAAAGAGTACTTCTCCGCCCTCTTCGAGCGCGGGATCACACCGCTACGTCTGGTCGCGGATGAGGAGCGTACGCGTTTCAACGACATGCTTCGCACGAGCATGACGGGTGGCATTTCCCGGGCCCTCACCTCGGAGTTTCGCTCCTTCCTACTCAAGGAGGAGAGCGGGCTGGCAGACACGCTCGTTCGCATGCGCAGTAACCTCGACGCCTGTCGCCGCACGCGCACCGAGGTGAAAGAGGCGCAAGAGCTCGAGCGGGAGATCGGCGGCGTCTATGAAGCTGGCCACGCCATGTTCGCCGCCGCGCTGCTCGCCACGCGGGAGCGTGCGGAAGAGCTACGCCGTCGCGTGGAGGAGGCCAAACAGAAGCGAGACACGGCGCTAGGTGAGCGCGACGCCGTCGCCGGTGAGCTCGACGAACAGACTGAGGAACGAACCCGCGTCGACGAACGGCTCAGAAAGGCGAAAGAGGAGCACGAGGCCGCGCGAGGGCACCAGGAGCGGGTCACCGCGGCGAACGGCATCGCGAAGCGCGTTGCCGGATTCGATGAAGACCTACAAAAGCTCGGCAGCGACCTTTCGACCGCGGCGTCGGCCAAGAAGCGAACGGAGGAGATCAAGGACCTTCGTGCTGGCGAACGCGCTCGCACCGAGGAAACATACCGGCGCGCCGCGAAGGGACTGGCTGATTTCCAACGGGGCCTCGGGGAGCTGCACCGCAGGGCCGACGCGCACCGAACGGTGATGCTCCGGCTCGTGGAGGCCCGTGCCGCACTCGAACGTCCTGAGCTCGAAGCCGAGGAGGTGGACGGCCTCAAGGAGACGACCCGGGGCACGCTCGCGTCGATCGACGCAAAGCGCAACGAGCTGGACGCAGTGATCGGCGGCGCGGAGGCCCATCGCACCGATCACGGAGAGGTCATCGAGGCGCTTACCGCCATCCTGGACAAGGACGTCGACCCGCGAGACGCCCACGGGGAGGCGAGAAAGGCGCTTCGGACCCTATTGGAACTCGATAACCTCGCTGCTCGCGCGGAGGCCTTGGACGAGGAGCTGGGGCGGGCGCGCGATTCCCTGGAACGTCAGCAACTCGTGCGAGCGCAGGCGGAGGAAGTGTCTCAGCCTGACGAGCCCCTCACATCCTCGCGGGACCTGCACGACGCACTTCGTAAGGCCGACGCGGAGGTCCGTGCCGCGGAGGAGCAAACGCGCCAGAAGGAATCGCGCGCGGGAGAGCTCCGACGTATGCAAGAGGCGATGAAGGCGAAGGAAAAGGCACTTCAGATGCGCTCGGCTCGATGGCGCGAGCTCGACACGGTCGCGTCGCGGCTCGAGGCGAGCCTCGGTGCGGGTCTTCGTACCGCCGAGGAGCTCGAAGCCGCGCGCCAGGTACTGGACGACGAGCGGGACAAGATACAGCGCCGGCTCGAAGCGCTGGAGAGCTCCCGCGCCGAGGCGATCGAGCGCGCTCGGAACCTCGAAGAGACCGGCGGCGTCTTCCATGGAGATCTCCTGACTGCGCGTGACCTCGTGGGCGGCGAGCTGCTCGCCAGCCAATTCGATGACGTGGACCCGGCGGAGGCGGGGCAATTGCAGGCCCGTCTTGGGCCGCTCTCGGAGGCGATCGTGGTCGACGATACGCACGAGGCCGCAGCCACCCTCGCCGGACGCGAGCGAGCTCTGGATACCATTTGGCTCGTGGAGGAAGGCGGTTTGCACGACATCGCTGCACCCAATGGCGCGGGGCAGATCGACACCGGGTCGACCGATGTCGTCGTCGAGCAGAACGGTGTCGTACGCACGACCCGCGTACCGTCGGCACCAACACTGGGGAGGAAGGCTCGAGAGAGAATGATCACCGAGCTACGGGCACGAACGGACGAGCTTGGTCGTGAGATCGATGTACTGGAAACGCAGCTCGGAGAAATCGCGTCACGGCGTCGCGACACCGCCCTCCTCACACGCGAGGTTGCGACGCTCGAGCTCGGTAGTCCCGCGCTCGAGTTGGAACAGATCGCCTCCGACCTGTTGGACCTCTCGGGGCGGATCGAGACCCATGTTGCAGCGGCAGACGATGCGCGAAAGCGTGTCAGTCGACTCTCCCAGCGATCGGAGAAGCTGCGCGAGCTGCTTCCGGATGCCTTTCTGCTGGACGAACCCGACTTGGCACGCAAGGTGGACGATTTAAAGGAGAAGCAGCGTTCCGCACTTCGCGCTCGCGCCGAGCTTGCTCGTGTTTCCGCCGCACGGCAAGTTCTCGGCGACCGCATCGATGTGCTTCGGCGCCCGCCGCCCTCTGAGGCGGAGATCGAGGTGATGCGTGGCGAGCTTTCGGATCTGGGGAAGCAGCGCGAGCGGCTCTTTCTTGCCCTGGACGCGCTCGGCTACGTGGCTGCGAACAGAGAAGCCCTTGGGTGGAGCGACGCGGAAGCAGCACTTTCGGCCAAACAGGAGCTCGCACCCGCCCTCGAAGCGCAGTGTGACAAGGCGGATGCCGAGCAGCGATCTGCGGTCCACGCGACACAAGTTGCTGAGGCGAGCTGGGAGGAAGCACGAGAGACCTGGCGAAGGCTCGATGACCGGCGCAGCGCGCTTGAAGAACGGCGAAAGCAGGCGCAGGGAGAGCTCGAAACAAGCGGCATCGATGATCCATCGGACGCTGCCGTCGAGCGGGCTCGTGCGACGAGCGATCGATTGAGAGACCTTGCCGAAGAGCTCGACCAACGTGAACGCAAGCTCGCTCAGGCTATTGCGCGGCTCAACGAGCGGCTCGAAGCACGCGAGACGAACCTTCGCGAAAGCGCGGAGCAGCTCTCCGCGGTGGAGAAGGAGTGGAAGCCCGCCGCAGAGCTGTGGGAGCGTCTTCGCGCAAGAGCGGAGGCGAATGGCCTCCTGACTCCGGCGATCACAGCGCGATTGCTCGAAGCGACAGACGGCAGCAGCGTCAAGCTTCGGACGGATGCGCGCACGAGGGCCGCTCAGCTCGAGGAGCGTCTGCACGTCGCCCGGGGCGGAGCGGAGATCCTCGAACGCATCCAGGCGTGGCTCTTGGGGCAGGAGCAGAGCACCGGAGACGACTTTCTCCAGGCATGGGAGGTTGTTCGCGACTGGTTGCGCAGGCGTGTGCCCGCGCAGGTGGCCGAGGTGGACGACCCGCTGGAAGCGCTCGAACGACTTCGGCACCATCTGAAAGCGCTCGGCGATCGACTCGACGATCAGGAACGGAAGCTGCGCGGCGCTTCCGAGGATGTCGCACGCGGCATCGACGTGCACATCCGGGGCGCGGGGCGCCAGGTACGGCTCTTGAACCGGGAACTGGAAGGAGTGCGTTTCGGCACCGTTCGGAGCATGCAGATCCGTCTGTCCCGGGATGACCGCATGGAAGGCGTGCTCAGAGCCTTGCGGGAGGGCTCAGCTCAGGAGCTGCTGTTCACGCCCACGATGCCGATCGAAGACGCTCTCGAGGCACTGTTCACCCGGTACGGAGGGCGTGGCCCGACCGTTGGGCAGAAGCTCCTCGACTACCGGGAGTATGTCGATATCGCCGTGGAGATACAGCGCCAGGCAAGCCCGCAATGGGAGCGCGTGAATCCGTCCCGCCTCTCGACGGGCGAGGCGATCGGAGTCGGTACCGCGTTGATGATGGTCGTGCTGACGGCGTGGGAACGGGCCGCGAACTTGTTCCGGGCCAAGCGGTCGCTCGGAACTCTGCGTCTCCTGTTTCTCGACGAGGCGAACCGACTTTCGCAGGACAACTTGGAGGTTCTCTTCGAGCTGTGCACCGCGCTGGATCTGCAACTTCTGATCGCGGCGCCCGAGGTCGCACGGGCACCCGGCTGCACGACATACCGGCTCGTGAGAAGGGAGACCGCGGACGGCGGCGAAGAGGTAGTCGTCAGCGGGCGAAGAGCCGTGGTTAAGGCATGACCGATGTGGGATCGTGACGAAGATCGACTCGCACTGCTCGAACTGCTCGAGGCCGGGCGCCTTCGTCGGCGCACGGGGCAAGGCGAAACGTGGACGCTGCTGGATCAGCTGCCCTGGACACGACGGACGCGTAGACGGGACGAATTCGAGCTCGTTCCGGAGCACCAAAGCACGCTCGTCGAGCTCCTGGATCGAGTGTGGCCGGACTGGAGGCTTTGGAGTCAGGCGCTTGCTGACAGAGGGCTGGGCCCGACGCCGACCGATTGGCGTCGCTTGCAGGACGTCCTTCGCGCGGACGGAGTGGCGGATCTGCCCGCGCGGCTCAACCGCCGCACGGCGACCTCTGTGGTCGCACCGCACTCGAAGTCGCGTTTGAGCCTGATACGCCGGGCTGCTCTCGGGGACACCACGGTGACCCACGACGGCATCGTCCGCATCCGGCCGCCATCCGGCCTTCGCTTCGTGCGTGGTGACGCGGCGATCGAGGCGACGGAGATCGCAGGCATCCTTGGAGAGGTTGCTATCACCGAGCGAGCGCTCCTCGACGGAACCGTGCTCGACGGTGGTGCAGTTCGCGCCGCGCTGCTCGTCGAGAACCTCGGACCGTACCAGGACCTTGAGCCGCCCGACCAATGGCTAGTCGTCCATGTTCCGGGCTGGGACACTGCAACGGTACGGCTGTTCCTCAGGCTCCTGCCCCATGTGCCTATCGTTCATTTCGGGGATCTCGATCCCGCGGGGGTTCGTATCTTTCGGCACCTCCGGCAGATCCATTCCGAACTGAAGTGGGCGGTTCCGGATTTCTGGGGCGAGCACATCGAGAGACGAGCGCTGCCGGGCGAGTGGCCAGACGATCTGGACCTCGACGGCACCCCGACGTTGATCCTTGAGCTCGCGAGCCGGGGCTTGTGGCTCGAACAGGAGCTCATCGCCGTGGACCCAAGACTCCGAGCCGCACTGGAGGCCACAGGAGAGGGCTAGCGTTTCGAATTCGCCGCGTCTGTCTTCAGTCCAAACTACAACGGCAAATACTCCACCCGATTGCGGGTGTCGTCCCGCTCCAGAATCTCGGCAGCGAGCTCCAGATCGCGAACCGCCTGTCCGATCGTCAGTTGAAGTTGGTGACCGTAGAGGATCCCGACGAACTCACGGCCGCTTTCTTGCCACTCACTGGCCACGACCAGAAAATCCGCGTCCTGCGTGAACAACACCCGGCCGAGCTCCGCAGCACGTGCGAGAAGGGAAGCATCGTCCAGCTCGGACGTTCCATCTTCGTGGCAGGTCAGAACATCGACGCCGCGAAGGCGCAGGCCTTGGGTCACGGCCGATGGTACGTGGTGGTCCATGTAAAGACGAAGCGTCAACCCAGCGAACTCTTCGTCTTTCGTTTCGCGCGAACCAGCGACTCGCCGGCCGACGCCCTCGCGGCCTCGACAGATTGAAGCTGGTCCTCGATCTGCGCGTCCAAGTCGTCCTTGTGGTCAAAGTAATAAGCAAGCGCCACGTAGATCTGCCCCAAACTCAGGTGTGGATGCTGCCGATGAATTTCATCCGCGTCCCAGTGATGCGCGATGCGATCGAGCGCAATTTCGAGCACCTTCGTCCGGGTGCCTGCGACATAGGCGGCCCCCTCGGGGGTTATTTCGATGTGAGGATAGGTAACACTGGGCATAGCGTCCTCGCTGCAGTCTCGGTCCAGTCTAGAGCCCACGCTAGAGCCGCGCAACCGCGCTGTCGTCGTCACGGTCCTAAAGAGCACGCGTCGGTTTGACGCGAGAGCGATTGTTCCTTACGGACGACAGGCGACCGGGTGGCAGCTTTTCTCCAGCATGCGGCGTTGAAGCCCTTCCGGCAACAACGAGCCGTAGTCTGCAGAAGCCAAAGACTACCGAGTGGTCGCCTCAATGGGTCTTTGGCACGACCAGCACCTCGAGGTTGAAGAGGAAGACGACAGGGGACGCAAGACCGGCCGGCGATTCCTGATCTTCCCTCGCTACCAGCAGCTCGACTGCGTAAGAAAGCTCGTGACCGACGCGCGCGCAGTGGGCGCGGGGCAGCGCTACTTGATCCAGCACTCGGCGGGGAGCGGCAAGAGCTTCACTATCGCCTGGCTCTCCCACCAGCTCGCGACGCTCCACGACGTGAGCGACCGGCGCGTCTTCGATTCGATCGTGGTCATCATTGATCAGCGACCGGCGCGTCCTCGACCGCCAGCTCCAGACACTGGACACGATGCGCCAGTTCGAGCAGCAGCTCGGGGTCGTCGAGAACATAGACAAGACGTCGCGCCAGCTCAAGGAGGCGCTCGAGTCGGGGAAGACGATCATCGTTACGACGATCCAGAAGTTCCCCGTGATTGCCAAGGAGATCGGCGAGCTGCCGGGCAAACGCTTCGCCGTGGTCGTCGACGAAGCCCACTCGTCGCAGTCGGGCGAGAGCACCAAACCGCTCAAGGCTATCCTCGCGACCAAGGATCTCGATGAGGCGGAGCGAGAGGATGCGGATTCCGAGTCGGGCCCCGAATCAGGGGAAGCCGACGTGGACAATCTCGCCCTGGCCGAGGCCGTCAAGCGCGGCCACGTCCCCAATCTCTCGCTATTCGCGTTCACCGCCACCCCCAAGCCCAAGACGCTCGAGCTCTTCGGCGCGAAGCGCGCGGAAGGGAAGTTCGCGCCCTTCCACCTCTACAGTATGCGCCAGGCGATCGAGGAGGGGTTCATTCTCGACGTGCTCGCGAACTACGCGACTTACAAGGCATACTGGCGGCTCTTGAAGAAGATCGAGGACGACCCGCGCTACGACAAGAAGAAGGCCGAGTACCTGCTCAAGTCGTTCGTGGAGCTGCACCCGCACGCGATCGGGGAGAAGGTGAAGATCTGCGTCGAGCACTTCGCGTCCAAGGTGCAGGGCGAGATCGGCGGGAAAGCGAAGGCTATGATCGTCACCCGCTCCCGCCTGCACGCGGTGCGCTACAAAATGGCGGTCGACCAGTACCTCACGGAGAGAGGCTACCCGTTCAAGGCACTGGTGGCGTTCTCCGGAACGGTGAAAGACGGGGGAAAGGACTACACGGAATCCAAGATGAACTCGGAGGGGGAGTCCCAAACGATTAGCGAGGCGCAGACCGCCAAGACTTTCGAGCAGCCCGAGTACCGGTTCCTGATCGTCGCCAACAAGTTCCAGACCGGCTTCGATCAGCCGCTGCTCCACACGATGTACGTGGACAAGAAGCTCGGCGGTGTACAAGCGTATCGAGCCGCAGCTGTTCTCGGTTGGTGCGCTGCCGTCGACGTGATTCACAAGAAGATTGCAAAGGTTGGTTTCGACAAATTCAATGTCGCGTCTTCTCAGATGGCCAGCGCACAGAAAGGGCGATTCAAGAAATTCTCCAGCCCCCAAAACGTGAACTCCCTGAGCGAACTGCGAACGGTATTCGATACCGTCGTTTTGTGGATTCTGGAAGGAATGGGCTTGATCGATTCCAATCAGCACACGAGGCTGCGCAGTTGTTTTGACCTACGAAATCAAGGTGGCCACCCCGCGGAGGCACCGATAACCGAGTACAACCTCATGTCATTCTTTTCCGACATCAATCAGATCGTGTTTCGAAATAGCGCGTTCCAGTGAAGCCATCCGAACACTTCGCGTTTCGTGTTCGAAAAGGCACTCGTTATTACTGGAAAGGCCTCCCGCTCAGCCTCCGTACGTCCGATAAGGTACATTATGTTAAATACGAGGATGGGCCTTCATGCGGGGCTAGACGGGAAAGGCGCTTTCTAAAGCACGACTCAATTACATCCTCTCCATGTAGGCTGAGACGTTCTTGTGAAACACGAACAGCGCGTCGGCGTTGCCGCTCGGCTCGGTGAAATTGTAGTTTCTGCCTTTCCGAGCCTTCAAGTTCATGTTCTTTTCGACGTAGTCGACCTCGAATCGCTCGAGCTCCGAATAGGGCAAGCTGAAGCCGTCCTTCTTGTTCTGTGTTTCGTATCTGAGCCCCGCGGTGTCGGCGATGAGACGCCCCTCGCACCTCCCCATTCCGTGCCTGTGAATGACCGCGATCCGCTCGTTGAGCTCTACGCTCTTGAAGCTGACCATCAGTTCGTGATGCCCCTCGGTGAGCGTCACGGTCTCCGCGTGCATGTCGAAGCCTTCGGCGGACAACGTAAGCTGATGCGTGCCGGGAACCACCTCGTCGATATCCACCGGCGTGGTGCCGATGTATTGGCGATCCAGAAAGACCGTCGCACCCGGGACGTCGCTCGTGACGCGAAGACTGGGGGGCGGACGCTTGAGAGTCGCGGCGAGCTCCGCTGTCCGACCTGGTCGAACGCGAATATTCCCTACGAAGGGTGCATAGCCTTCGCCCTCGACGCGGATCCTGAACAGGCCGGCGGCAAAATGGTCGTCCTCGAAAGGGACCTGGCCGACTCTCTTCCTGTCCACGAAGACCCAGGCGCCGGGAATGTTCGACGTCACCACCAGGATTCCCGTCGAGGGCGCCGCCTCGGGGGGCGCCTCTTCCGCTCCCACTGCGGGCGGGGGCGAGTGCCCGGGCTGTGCGCTGGGTTCGCGCTCGGGGCGACTCGTGAACCAGATGAGGCCGCCAGCCACTAACAACACGACGAGAGCAAGGACGCTATACTTCCCTGCTCGAGAACTCGATTTTTCGTGATCGCTATGCAAGAAACTCAAAGTGACGGTATTCTAACACGAGCGAAACAGGGGGTTTCGCGAGGTAGAATAGACCATTCGATGGAACAGGCACGCAGAGCTCCACGCTACAACCTCGAAGCCCGGATCGAGGGTCACGCGGAGTACGGGATTTCCGCGCGCGTGGTCGATCTCAGCCCGAGTGGTGCGCTCGTGGAGTCGTCGCGGTGGCTCGAAGAGGGCTCTGAGCTCTCGCTCGAGGTTTTTCTGGACGACGTGGAGCTGACGGTCACAGCGACGGTGATTCACACCGCGTCGTCACAAGGCGGTCCCTACCGTACTGGCGTTCGATTCGTAGCGCTGCCCGCTGAGAAGCGGGACCGCATCCGCTCCTTCCTGCGGCGGCACGTCGAGAACGAGCGACGCGGAGATCCGCGTTTGTTCGTTGGCAAGCCCGCTCAAGAGAGAAATAGAGCTGAGAGTTATCAATCTCAGTCTGTACGGGGGGCTATTCTCGGTCCAGTTGCCGCTCGAGTTCGAAAGCGAGCACGACTTCCTGTTCACGCTCCCGGGAGGCGACGTCCGAGCCAGAGGGCTAGTGCGTCACTGCGAGGCCTGGGCGCGGGCCCGAGGAGCCGCCATCTTCCGGCTCGGTGTCGAGTTCACGTCCCTGACTGACGTGGACCACGAGCGTGTCGTGCGTTACCTCGAAAGCCAGATTCAGGCCTCTTAGGTCGCGCTCACCACGAAGCGACAACAGGTGTCGCCCTTCGCCTCGCACTGGACTTCCATGCCCGACGACTCTGAGTCGAAGAGGGTCATCGCCACGCCTCGAAACATTCCCAGCAATGTGTGACATACGGGCTGTATCGATGGGCCGTAGACCCCGGCGAAGGGTGACTCCAGAACCTTGAAGACCAGCTCTCGGCCCTCGAAGTTCATCATCTCCACGCTCACGACTCCCCAGCCCGACTCAGACAGCATGTAGGCAACCGCGCTCATGACTTGCTCGCCCGTGTAGCTGAAAACGTCTCGGAACCGGCTCGAGAGCTGGGCCCCTTCGGTGGCTGCGGTATCCGACAAGATAGCCGTGGCCTCGTCGCCGAGATGACTCTCGACGCTCTTGTGGAGCTCGACGAAGAGCGTGGGTCGGATCATCATATAACGTGCACTCTGAAGAGAAAGACTTCCATGCTCGGCGTCATACGCGAGACTGCCCAGTAGTTGATTCACGTGCGCTCCTTCCTTGACCTCGGCTCAACCCCGGTCGTAGACCGTCGAGCCGAGTCCCCAGTAGTCTCGAGAGAAGAAGATGAGAGGCTTCTTCTCTTCCTCACCGACCTCCGCCTGCTCCACTTCACCAACAAAAATGGTGTGGTCGGCCAAGGGGATTCGGTCCACCACCTTGCAGTGCAGGTAGCCGAGGCACCCCGCTAGCCTGGACACCTCGTAACCTTCGAACTGTTCCGCTGAGCTCAAATCAGGGCTCGCGAAGTGATCGGAAACGGCTCCCTGATCTTCGGCCAGGACATTCACGACGAAGTGTCCCGAATCGAGGGCCTGATGGGCTCGTGCCTCTCTCATGATGCAGATCAGTACGAGCGGCGGAGTCAAGCTGACGGAAGCGAACGAGCTGACGGTGATGCCTCGAGGACCCTCCTCGCCCTTGGCGGTGACGACGACCACTCCTTGAGGGAACGTTCGCATGACGTCCCTGAGTGAAGCTTCCGGCACGAGTTCCTTCCCTTCTCAAATGCTGACGTGGACGTAGTCTCTCATGACGCGATCGCGATCGAAGTAAATGAAATACATCATATCGCCTGCCGCATAGACTCTCAGGTCGGGCCATCGCCCCGCCTTTTCGCGGATCTCGGATTGCTTGGAAAGGCCCCAGCGCTCGATCGCGGCGTCGATGTCCCGCTCCGACTCGATGACCTGAACCAAGGGCGCCTTTTCCTTCAACCCCTCCGTCACCTGATACTCGGTCGGCGTCTGCATGAGGATGCCCTTGAGGCGCGCCTCATGCATGTTGTTTCGGCGAATGTCGTAGCCGAGCGTGCCGAGAAGCAAGGCCGTTGCGAGTCCTGAAATTGTCACGAAGGCCGCGATGCCGAACGTTGTCAGCCGCCGCCTCGTCGATTGCCTTTCGGGCGGGCTAGCGTCGTCGAGAATGGCGAATCGGGGGCCGGGATCCTTCATGCCTGTACCGCGAAGTAGCAGACCTATTCTACCCTTTCTAAAAGGTAGATTGACCCAGAGTCCCTGAAGTAATACTTGAGGTTACTTCTTCGTGAAGATATCAGGATAGAGCGATTGCACTTTGGCGCCCGCCTC
Organism: Candidatus Marinacidobacterales bacterium; assembly: GCA_965247365.1. GTDB lineage: Bacteria > Acidobacteriota > Vicinamibacteria > Marinacidobacterales > SMYC01 > CBDFHB01. Next base: position 2,677,408 of record CBDFHB010000002.1, on the reverse strand, counting down.
CGCGGTCTGCAAATCGATCACGAGCTCATCCGAGGCGGGTGCACTGCAGGCATAGTCGGTGCAGATTTGGTAGCTCACCTTGAGACGCGCTTCGCGGGTTCCTGCCTTCGCGTCTTTCTCGAGTGTCACGGGAACACGAATTGCCACTTGGTGCTCGTAGAGGTCATATTCGCCGAGTCCCGATAACTCACGTCGGATGGCGGGTGGGTATTCGGGCTCACCACTGCTGAGGTCGATCCCTTCTACCGCGACGTGAGTTCGGCTCGGCTCTGGCTCTTTTGGGCCGTAGAGGTGGTACCCGTCCTCGATATAGGCCACGAGCGCCAGCTCGAATGTATCCCCTGGACGTACCGGTTTCTGCGAGGCCACGAGCTCGAACTTTACGGAGTTCTCCCAATCCGGGATCTCGAAATTTTGCGCACCGAGCACGGCACTACTCGAGAGAAGCACAACAAGAATCGACCGCGCGAAAGTCATTGGATTTTCCTCAGCTCTTCGATGATCATGGCGGGTAACGTTCGCTTGCGATAGTTTACCCAGATGTTAATGAACCGGACAACGCCCGTTTTGTCCACGATGATCGTCGCGGGGTGCGGGAGCCCCTTTCTCTCTTCCCTCGTGGTGTCAGGGTTCGTCAAGCCGTATCGCTCGATCACGGCTGCCCCATCACACAGGACAGGAAACGACCACCCGTCCTCCTCGATCCAGCTTCGTGTTTCGCCCGCGTCGTATTTCGAAATAGTCAGCAAAACCGCGTTCTCGGCCCTGATATCGTCATACGCTGTTTGGAGCTCACCGAGCTGCCGCTTACAAAACGGTCACCAGTCGCCGCTACGGAAGAACTCCAGGACGACGGCTTTTTCTCCCCGAAACTCCGAGAGTGTGTAGCTCTTCCCCGTCGAGTCCTCGAGCTCGAAATCCGGTGCTTGCTGTCCGACTTCGACCGACGCCTGGGTGCTCGAGAGTGAGAACGACGAGCTTGATAGAGCGAGAACGACGATTGCGGTGAGTAGCCTACCTGACTGCATCATCGTGCACTGTAGCACGACCTTCGGGGCGCTAGACCTCTTGAACGCCTCGGATGTAGCCGGCAATACGGTTAAAGAGACTGTCGTCTTTCGTACGACCAGCCGCGGTAGGGCTCGCCTCACTGGACTCACCAGACCACTCGTCGTAAGCCATTCTTAGGTCGGTCACGACTTCGCTCGGGTCCAGTCCAAGCGAGCGCGCGTACTCTTTGGTAAAGCTTGCGAAATAGAACTTGCCCGGGAAACGGTCGAAACGTTCCTCCTCCAGATCGCGAAGGTATCCCAAGCCGATTCGAGTTTGGTTGGCGATCCTGCGGAGTTTGATTTGCTTCGATTCACGGAGGGCTTTGAGCGACTTGCCTCGATAGCTCATCTAGAACCTCCTTTCCCCCGCATGGGAAGAGAGTCCAACTGTCCGTTTTCCGACACCACCGCTCGAGATCGAGCTTAACTTTTTGTTCGATTTAACGAGGTCGAGGGATGTCGACTGGTTTTACGACCTCATCCGGCGCTGATTCGGACAATACCAAAGGAGTCGAAAGGAAGTCAACAAGAAATCCACAGGTTAAGTCGTAGATACGTATTTTTTTGCGGAAATCTTTCAGCCTCCGGACTCGCCGCTCTCGAGCTCCTCGAGAAGCCTCCGGAGCGACTCGATAATCTCCTCTCGCTCGACCCGTCCCTTGCGGAAGGTCATCTGCAAACGGAACGGATTTCCCCGGCCTCCGTACTTGAACACGAAGTTCTTCGGGCGTCCGCGCCGCGGCTTCTTGACGGCCGCTCGAGCCTGACTCCGGTTGAGCTGGTCGTTTGCGATTCGCTCTGTCAGAGCAGTCATTTGTTCGATGTTGGATTGTCTAACTATATGTAATAACAGTGACTTAGAGGAAATGTCGGCCAGCCGACAAAGATTCTTGATCTCCTCAGGCATCCCATTCACGCTCAGCGATTCCGTGATGCTAGTGCGAGATTTTCCGATGCGCTTCGCGAGGGCTTCGTGGGTATAACCGTGCTCGCTCACCAGCTGTCCAAAAGCTTCTGCTTCCTCGAATGGCGTCAAGTCCTTTCGCTGAATGTTCTCGACGAGCGCGAGCTCCAGCGTCTCAATGTCGTCGACGTCGCGCTCGACACACGGCAATTCTGTGAGTCCGGCTTGGAGAGCGGCCTGGTACCGCCGCTCTCCAGAGATGATCTGGAATCGTGGCCCGCGCCGGCGCACGATAAGTGGCTCCAGAATCCCCTTCTCCCGAATAGATGCCGTGAGCTCCGACAGATCTCCCATCTGTTGTCGCGGCTGGTAAGGATTGGGTTCGAGATCCTCGATCGAGATCATGCGGCCGATGGTAGCGCCGCGACGCGAGCCGAGCTCTTCGACCAGGTGAACGTCGTTTCGAAATTTGATCGTGGTGGGTAGGCCCGCTTTTCTAGACACGTGACATCACCTCTTCAGAAAGACTGTAGTACTCGAAAGCGCCGCTCGAATGAGGGGCGAAGCTGAAGATTGACTCTTTGTACGCAGGGCTCTCCTCGAGACGAATGCTCCTGCTGATGACCGTCTTGAAGACCTTGTCCCCGAAGGCGTCCTGAATTTTCTCGCTGACGTCGCGCGCGAGGGTCGTCCGTTTGTCGTGGAGTGTGATCAGAACACCCAGAACCTGTAACTCCGGATTCGGTCGAGACTTCACCTTGTCCAGCGTCTCCAGGAGGTCATCGGTTCCTTCCAGCGCATAATAGGAAGACTGAATAGGAATGAGTAGATGTGTGGCCGCGACGAGAGCATTGACCGTAATCAGCCCGAGTGTGGGCGGGGTATCTATAATGATGAAGTCGTAGTTGGTTCGCACCGCCTCGATACGGTCTCGCAGCCGGAAGTGCGCATCGAACTCTCCGATAAGCTTGCTTTCGAGCTTTGCAAGGGAAATGCGCGATGGCACGACGGACAGCTCAGGAATGTCGGTCTCGCAGGTGATGTCTTTGAATTGCGCCGAGCTGGTCAGGGCTTCGTAAATCGAGCCGTGGATGCGCTCTTCGGGTACGAACGAAATCGTCGAATTCCCCTGAGGATCCATGTCGACCAGCAACGTCCGCTTTTTTTTGGCAGCCAGGGCCGCCGCTAGATTGATGGCGGTCGTCGTCTTGCCGACGCCTCCCTTCTGATTTGCGATAGTAATGACGAAAGCCACGCTTATCTACTCCAGTCGCGACAGTCCTGCCGCTAGATGAACATTGAACGGAATGAATGAGTCAAGGAGGGTCACCCGTCCAGCGACGGGCGTCTGCGAGTGCGGCGCAGCCGCTACATCTTGTATTTGCCGAGATCTTCTGGATTCAGACCTTCCAGCCACTTTTGCAGTCTTTCGGAGTCCGTGCTGTCCTTAGTCAGATCCAACCCCTTGGCACTCTCTACCACGGAGTCCTCTACGTAAATCGGCGCCTTCGTCCGAAGGGCGAGCGCAATCGCATCACTCGGGCGCGCATCGATCGCGATCGTATCTCCGGCACGATCGAGATAGATCATCGCGTAGAACGTGTTGTCACGAAGGTCACTGACCACGATCCGGAGAACGTCCGCCTCGATCTCCGAGAGGATGTTTCGCAGCAGATCGTGAGTCATGGGCCGCGGAGTCGCGATGTTCTCGATTTGGAGCGCAATCGCGTTTGCCTCGAACACCCCGACCCAAATCGGCAGAACGCGCTCACCACCTCTGTCTTTGAGGATGACGATAGGCATGTTCGTGATCGGGTCGATCATGAGCCCTTTGATCGTCATTTCGATTTCCATGGGGTACGCCCTTTCGCAGCCCGCTCGGTGATGTCCACCAAATATAGGGGCTCCACTAGAGGTTGTCAACAGGATTTAGTGGTTTCGCTCACGAGCGCGTGGCCGTTCAAGCTGTTTGCACCGACCCGAGTCACGAAGACATCCACGAGATCTCCCGGGCGCGCGTCGTCACCACGGAAGTTAACGACGCGGTTGTGGGGGGTTCGACCCGAGAACTCGTTGGGATCTTTCTTGCTCTCGCCCTCGACGAGCACTTCCACTACCGTATCCAACATCATCCGGTTCTTGCGAGTTTGAATCTGTTTCTGCGCGGCTTGCAAGCGCGTCAGGCGATCGCTCTTGACGCTTTCGGGAACATCGTCGGGCTGCTCCCGCTCGGCGAAAGTATGGGGGCGTTCGGAGTACTTGAACGAGTAGACGCTATCGAAAAGTACCGTCTCGATGAGGTGCATCGTGTCCTCGAACTCGGAGTCCGTTTCGCCCGGGAACCCCACGATAATGTCCGTGGATAGGGCGAGGTCCGGCACCACGTCGCGAGCCCGCGCCACCTTGCTCAGGTAGTCCTCCTGCGAATAGCCTCGCTTCATCCTTTCGAGCACCGTGGTCGAGCCCGACTGCGCCGGAAGATGCATGTGGGGGCACAGGCGCGGCAGATGACGGAAACGTTGGATCATGGCTTCGCCGAAGTCCTTCGGGTGAGGGCTCGTGAACCGGATTCGGGACAGCTGCTCCACCGCGTGGACAGCATCGATGAGATCCTCGAAGGAGCGCCCATCGAGAGGGTCTTGGTATGAGTTCACGTTCTGGCCCAGGAGCTGGACCTCGCGAAAACCGGCGTCTGCAAGAACTCGCGCCTCGTTTACGGCCTGTGCGATGGGCCGACAACGCTCCCGCCCGCGAGTGAACGGAACGATGCAGAACGAGCAAAAGTTGTCGCAGCCTTCCGTGATGGTGATGTAGGCCTTCACGCCGGGCACGCGCTCGATTTGCTCGGGTGGGATATCGATATTCTCGGCGTGACGACCCGTCTCGACGACTTTGCTGCGCTTTGCGACGACCGTCGCAACCACCTCCGGCAACTGAACGAGACTCTGCGTGCCCAGGACGAAATCGACATCGGGGGCTCGTTGAAAAATTCCCTCGCCTTCCTGCTGTGCGACACAGCCGGCTACTCCCAAAACGACGTCCCGCTTGCGTTTGAGGTGCGCGAGGTTCTGCAATCGGTTGAAGACTTTCTCTTGCGCTTTTTCTCGGACGCTGCAGGTATTGAGGATGATGACGTCGGCATCGCGCTCGTCTCCCGTAGGCTCGAGACCCATGCGTTTGAGGCTGCCGGACAGCTTCTCGCTGTCGTGGACGTTCATTTGGCAGCCCCACGTCTCGATGAAGTAGCGCCTGTGAGCTAATGTCATAGCATTTCTATTCGAGTTCTTTCCCACTTTTCGTATCGACTAGGTGTTTCGCGTGCTCGAGCGCGCTCTCTGTCACGACGGCTCCGGCGAGCATGCGGGCGATCTCGTCGACACGCCCTTTGGAGTCGAGTCGTTCGATTTGCGTTTCGGTTCGCCCCTTGCGCTCCAGTTTAACAATTTTGAAGTGGGAGGACGCGAAGCTAGCGATTTGAGGCAAGTGGGTCACACAAATGACCTGGTGGAGCTTGGCAAGCTCTTCGAGCTTCTCGCCCACGGCCTCCGCAACGCGTCCGCCGATACCTGCATCCACTTCGTCGAAGACGAGGGTCTTTGCTCGCTCGCCCTTGGCCGAAACGGCCCTCAGGGCAAGGGTGAAGCGTGACAGCTCCCCTCCGGAAGCGGTCTTCGCGAGGCTCTTCGGCTCTTCACCTGCATTGGCGTTGAAGAGGAGCTCTGCCGAATCGAGCCCGCTTTCCCGGAACCGATCGGTCTCAGCGATGTCCTGAAGCGTTTCCATCCGGATCGAGAAACGCGCTTTCTCGAGGGCCAGCGTAGGGAGCTCTTTGGCTACCGCTTTCTCGAGCTTCTTCGCTTGGGTGAGCCTCAACCGCGAGAGCTTTCGAGCGTTCTCCCAATAGGCATCTCGGGCCGCTCGAAGGCGCTTGGTGATCTCATCCACCCTCAGTCCCGACGTCTCGAGCTCCCGGAGCTCGAGACCCAAGGCGTCGCGATGCTTTATGGTCGCGTCGAGAGTTCCACCGTAGCGTTTCTTGAGCCGTTCGAGCGACGACAAGCGCGCCTCCACCTCGTCGATCCGACCGGGGGTGACGTCGATGGCGGCGGCATAGTCTCGTGAGAAGAGGGACAGATCCTCGATCTGGCCCACGAGTGTCTCCTTCTGCTCCACGTAAGCGTGCCACTTGGAATCGATGCTCGCGAGCTCCTCGACTCGCCGGAACGCGGAGGCGACTCTGGAGAGGACGTTGTGCTCGTCGTCGTAAAGAGTTGCGTAGACGTGCTCGGCGAGCTCCTTCAGCTTGCCCGCGTGCGCGAGGATCCTGCGCTCCTCGTGGAGCTCCTCGTCCTCTCCGGGCCGCAGGTGGGCCTTGTCCAGCTCTCGAAACTCGAACTCCAGCTGCTCGCGTCGCGAGGCTCTTTCGGCCGCTCGCTGCTCGACCCGAGCCATCTCGGACTCGAGCTCCCGAATGCCGCGGAACCGATCCCCCACCCGCTTGCGTAGATCGCCGCCGCCCGCCGTACGCTCGAGAAGCTCGAGACCGGCCTCGGTACGAAGAAGACTCGAGTTCTCTCCCTGGCCATGGATGTCGGCCAGGTGAAAAGCGATGTCCCTGAGAAGCGCTCGGGCGGAGCCGGTACCGTTTACGACGATCTTGCCCCGACCCGACGCGGTGATCTCCCGTCGAACCACGATTTCCTCGTCCGCCTCGATCCCGGCCTCGCGCAGTCGCTCGACCAAAGCTTCGGGCATCGGGTCTATCTCGAAGCCAGCCTCGACGACCGCGGTGTCTTCCCCGGTTCTGAGAAGCTCGGTCGAGGACCGAGAGCCCAGGATGAGACCAAGCGCGTCAATCAGGATCGATTTGCCGGCTCCTGTCTCGCCCGTGAGCAAGTTGAGGCCGGGCTCGAAGTCCACTTCCAGCCGGTCGATCACGGCGATGTTCTGAACGCGGATCCACCGCAGCATGACACACATATACCACAGGACGGCAATGGCGCCTCTCGCGCCTCGAACGTGACGAGATTCGTTGACACACCCAAGTCCTTGTGGTAGCGTCACATGCGGGTCACATCATCTTGTGTGGCGACCCTTGAGACGACAAAATCGACGAGAGGCGAGAATCCCAGCTCTTGCAGGAAATCACGACGAACGCGATCGACAGCTCCTCGGCCCTCAATCCCTTCCAACTGGTGCTGGAGTCCGGTCCGATTCAGCTCACGGTACTTCTGGTGCTGCTTTTATTCTCACTCGTTTCCTGGGCCATCATCTTCAGCAAGTGGATGACTCTTCGGCAAGCCGAGGCACATTCGCGAGCTTTTCTGGAAGTTTTCCGGCGAAGCAAGAAATTCTCCGAAGTCCACTCCGTGTGTCAGCAGCTGCGCACGAGTCCGCTCGTCGGGCTGTTTCTTGCCGGCTACAACGAGCTCAACTACCAGCTCCGAGCTCACAAGGGATCGCGTGACGTGGATCTGGAGAATGACGGGAATCGGATACAGAATCTGGAAGGCCTCGCCCGCTCTCTCGTGCGTGCGTCGAATAGCGAAGTCCTGAAGCTCGAGGGCCGACTAACCTTCTTGGCGACGACGGGAAGCGCGACCCCCTTCATCGGTCTATTCGGCACGGTTTGGGGCATCATGAACGCGTTTCAACAAATCGGTGTGGTGCAATCGGCAAACATCGCCGTGGTCGCGCCCGGCGTGAGCGAGGCCTTGGTCGCGACCGCCGCGGGCCTGGCCGCCGCGATCCCCGCCGTTATTTTCTACAACTTCTTCCTGAATTGGGTGAAGCGGATGTCGACTCAGATGGATGATTTTGCGCTCGAGTACCTGACTATCATCGAACGGAATTTCACTTGACGGGGCGCTCTTTGGTGACGAGGTGCAGGTAGGCGGCGGGGGCGACGGCGGCCGCAGGGGCTCCTCTCTCGGCGGCTCCGCGCTCTCCAATTTGATGGCTCGGCGCCACGCGGGGAGCGGCAACGGGACGCTCTCTGAGATCAACGTCACGCCCTTCGTCGATGTCGTTCTCGTGCTCCTAATCATCTTCATGATCACAGCGCCCATGCTCATGCGATCGATGGATGTCACCCTACCATCCGCCTCGATGCGGCGTGAGGAGGCGGAGGAGCGGACGATTGTAACCCTCGACGCTGAAGGACGGACGTTCATGGACGAGCGTGCGGTGAACCTCGAGCTCCTTGAGGAGCAGCTTCGCATGAAAGTCGAGGTGCAAGGGCTACGTCTTGCCTACCTGCGCGCCGACGAAACGCTACAATACAGGGAAATCATCAAGGTCATGGACTTGATGAAGAAGGCGGGTGTGGACACGGTGGGACTTGCTTACGTGTATCCCGAGGAAAAGGGTCGGCGGTGAGCATCGCCTCTGCTCGGACCCACGACCCGTTCCGCCAGATGCTGGCCTGGTCGAGCGTGATGCATGGCTTGCTCTTCGCGGCTATCGTTCTCGCGAGCTACTTCCAACCCTCTGCGCGCCTCCTCCCGGAGCCGGTAGGTGAGTTCATCAACATCAGTCTCGGACAGTCTGGCCCCGTCCCAGGAATGAGCGGTGCGCCGCAGCCAGTGCCCGTCACGCCCGATCCGGAACCCGAGCCGGAATCCGAGCCCGAGCCCCCTAAGAAAGAGCCGACGGTCGTCCGCCCGACCACAGAGCAGAGAGACGAGCTGCCGAGTCCCGAGGCCCAGGTCAAGAAACCGCCACGGTTCGAGAAGCCCAAGCAAGACTCTGGCTTGCGTGGCAAAGACGCCGCGAGCGCGCAATCGGCTGATTTAAAGACGGCGCCGGGCATTCCCGGGCTCGGACTCGGTGGGGCTTCCGGGGGCTCGCCTTTCGACGGTGATTTCCAGTACGACTATTACGCAAGCCAGATGTACACGAAGATCCACCAGCACTGGCAGCACACGGTCGTTCAAGGCAAGAACGTCCATACCATCGTCCAATTCACGATTCAGAGGAACGGAGAGGTCACCGATGTCGAAGTCGAGCGGTCGTGCGGCGTGCGCTTACTCGACCGCGGCGCCATGCGCGCCGTGATCCTCGCCAGCCCCTTGCCTCCGCTCCCCAACTCCTTACTGCGAGACCAGCAGCGGGTACATCTTCAATTCATTCACTCGGAGTAAATCAGAAGATGAAACACATCCTTCGCGCATCGCTCGTCATGGGCCTCGCGCTCGTCGCGATGAACGGCTATTACCGAACGACCTATTCGGCGGGTCCCTCTCAAGACCAAACGCTGCAGCAAACGTCCACGAGCGACTGGTATGGAAACGTTGTCCGCCCAGGCCGACCCGTGGCGATGGCCATTCCCGATTTCGAGATCGGCACGTCCGACGCGAGCGAGGCCGGGCGAACGATCTCCGAGGTCGTCTGGGCCGACATGGAGTTTGCCTCGCTCTATCGGCTCGTGCCCAAGCGCCTCTACAGCATCGCGGAGTCGCCGACCGATCCGAGGAAAACCGACTACTACCAGTGGGAGTCGATCGGCTCCGACATTCTCATTCGAGGCGTGTCCGAGATCCAGCGGGATCGACTGATTACCGAAGTCCGTATCTACGCGGTTCTGGCGCAGGAGATGGTTTTTGGCAAGCGTTACGAGGGACCCGTGAGCGCGGCCCGGATAATGGCACACCGCATCGCCGACGACATCTTGATACAAGCGGGCAACTACCGTGGCATCAATCAGACGAAGCTCGCCTTCTCGAGCGACCGACGAGGCGAGAGGAGCAAAGAGATCTACATCATGGATTACGACGGCGTCGCCCAGAAGCCACTCACCGCGAATCGCTCCTTGAACCTGACGCCCACGTGGGCGCCTGACGGCCGCTCCCTGGCCTATATCTCGTACCGCACCGGCACACCTTCCCTGCACGTCGCGCACATTTACGAGGGGAAGGGCGAGGTCTTCGATACCGGCGAGGGAATGGCCATCAATCCGGCGTGGTCGCCCGATGGCTCGCAGATCGCTTTCACCTCTACACGCGACGGGAATTCCGAGCTCTATTTGATCGGGTCCGACGGAATCGGGCTGAAGCGCTTGACCGACCATCCGAAAATCGACACCTCGCCCTGCTGGTCGCCGACCGGGCGTGAGATTGCCTTTACCTCGGACCGGACGGGCGCGCCCCAGATCTACGCGATGGACACGGAGGGCTTGAATCTGCGACGCATCTCCTACGAAGGCAGTTACAATGACTCGCCGAGCTGGTCGCCCTCTCGCCAATACAGTGAGCTCACCTATACGTCCCGGATCGAGCGGGGGCCCTTCGACATCGTTGTCTACGATTTCCAGACCAAGCAGACACGACAGCTCACGACCGGGCGCGGCAGCAACGAAGGCCCCGACTGGTCGCCAAACGGACTTCACATCATCTACACGTCGACGAGAACCGGCACGAGCCAGATCTTCACGATGAACCGAGACGGGACGAATCAGCGGCAGCTCACGCGAACTGGAAACAACTCGACGCCGCAGTGGGGCCCGTTTTTTGGACAGGACTCATGACGACGAAGTCCAAAGGAGAAAGTGCTTGAGCACCACAAAAACGCACCTCTATCTTTTTACCGCCCTGCTCGTTTTCCTGGTGGGGCTCGGCTGCGGCGGCAAGAGCGACAGGCCCCCGGCGACGCCGTCGGGGACCCCGCCTCCTGTACGCACCACGACGACGACGGCTCCCCTTGTCGCTGAAACGACGAGTCCCGATCTCACCGAGAGGGACGAAGAATCGCTGCGGAGCATGAGGGACCCGGATGACATCTACACGCGCTCACTCGAGGACGTCAACGCCGCATCACCTCTCGACGACATTCAGTTCCACTTCGATAGCGCGGCGCTCACGGACCAGGGCCGCGCTATTCTGGGTCGGCATGCGGAATGGCTGCGGGGCTACTCGGATGTGACCCTCTTGATCGAGGGCCACTGTGACGAGCGCGGTACCGTGGAGTACAATCTCGCGCTCGGCGAGAGACGCGCCAACGCCGCCTATAGCTATCTGATGAGCTTGGGGATCGTGGCGAGCCGGCTGAAGACGATAAGCTATGGGAAAGAGTTTCCCTTGGACCCGAACCATACGGAAGAGGCCTGGGGGCGGAACCGCCGCGGGCACTTCGAGCTCACCGGAAGGTAGAACGAGGATCAGGGGGCCACACGTGAATCGCATTCGATGGGTTTCGACCGGCGTGGCTGCTCTTGCGCTCGCCGGCGCCCTTGGGACTCCGGTCCTTGCAGCGCAGAAGAAGGAGGACATCATCCTCGCGGAGCTACGCCAGATTCAGGTACAGCTCTCGCAACTTCAGACCTCTCACGCCGCGCTGAAGGAAGCGCTAGAAGCGCTCACCGCCCGCTCGGACGAACAGACGAGCTCTTGGACGAAGACTCTGGCCGACTCCAAGTTGAGTTTGGCAGGACTGCAGGAGGACATTTCCATCCTGACCGCGCGGGTCGACGAGACGAATGGGCGCATCGGTAATCTCCATCAGGAGCTCGCATCGATGCGCCAATCGCAGCAGCCGCTCGTTGTCATGGGCCTCGAGGGCCAGGAAGGAGCGGCCGAGGGTGCGACGGAAGGTGAGGCCGGGACTCCCGCGCAGGACGTTCCCTCCCCCGTGGTGATGATGGGTGGCGTGAGCGTCACGGACATCTACAATCAAGCTCGCATCGACTACACGCAGGGTCGCTACCCGCTCGCGATCTCGGGATTCAAGGACGTGCTCGATCTGGATCCCGGGGGCGACCTCGCGGACAATGCGCATTACTGGACGGGCGAGGCCTACATCGCGCAGCGTCAACACCAGTCCGCTCTCGCGGAGTTCGACGTCATCATCCGTAACTATCCGGACAGCAACAAGCGTCCCGACGCCTATTTGAAAAAGGCGATTACGCTCGAGCTCATGGATAGGCGCTCGGAAGCCATGCTCATGTACGAGCTCGTGATCGAGCAGTTTCCCCGATCCCCTCAGCAGCGGGTCGCCCGCCGCAAGCTCGAGGAGATCATGAGGACGACCCGTCCCGATCCCGAGGGAGGATAGTCGGTCATTTATTCGTCTTTAGTCCCCAGGAGGGTAAATTCATGAGAGGCGTCAACAAAGTCATTCTGATTGGGAACCTGGGAAGAGATCCCGAAATCCGCTACACCCGCGATGGCACCGCGGTCGCGAACTTGAACCTGGCGACGTCGGAGAGCTGGAACGACGCGAATGGACAGCGGCAAGAGCGCACTGAGTGGCATCGGGTCGTCGCCTGGGCGCGGCTCGCCGAGATCGCCAAGGAGTATCTCGGCAAGGGCAAGCAGGTCTACATCGAGGGCAAGCTCCAGACGCGATCGTGGGAGGACAAGGACGGCCACAAGCGCTACACGACCGAGATCAAGGCCGATCAGATGGTCATGCTCGGTGGACGCGGCGATGGGCCGCGCGCAGACGCCGAACCCCCGCCGGAGCCGGAGGGGCACAGCCGGCAACCGTTCGAAGCGACCGAAGAAGACGTCCCTTTCTGACCCGCACCGGAAATACGCGCGCGCGTCTGGCCGGCGAACCTGTAAAGCCGCGACCGGCGACCGCGGTGCGAGATGGAGCTGGCTCGTGACAATCATTGGAACGAAAGGTTACGCTTAAGGCCAACTCTCCGTTGTCCCTTCCATAAACTGGATCGCTCGATTTTCGAACTGCCTGGCGCACGCCGTGGAGCGACAATGGCATCGGTCGCCGGCTGTCATTCATCACTTCCCGCGATAGGTCCCCCCAAAAAGGCGCCAGGCACCGAACCACGAACGCGCCAGTCTCGGTCAAGGAGGGAGTCTAACGACCCGAGCGGACGTTGCGATCTGCTGTTTCGTAGGCCGAACGCGAGAGGCCAAAACCCCTCGATCGGATGTAGGTCATTCACGACACCCGCTTCTAGAAGCGTCAGAGTTGACGAACATTCCCAAAACCAAAGGGATACAGCCGCCGGGCCTCGTCATGCGTGGGTTCTCCACGTCGATGGCGTGGAGGCCTAAAATGCCGCGTCCTTCAAACCGTTGATACGATTGCTGTTTGGATAGGCGAGCACGGGATGGACCCGGCACGAAACCTGCAAGCAGCCTTCGGAGGACGCCGGAACACCGTGAACCAGCAGATTCTTCAAATGCTCCGCCACTTCAGCGAGGATCGCCGCTCGGGAATCCTCACGTGTAAATCCAGCGAAGCGACACGCTATCTGATGCTCAGGGACGGCGTCGTCGTGGGTGCGCGCTCCACACTTGATTCTGAGCGGCTGGGGGAGCTCCTCGTGCGGCAGGGGATCATCTCCAGGCAGCATCTCGAGGACGGCTCCCTCTTCGCGCGGAAAGGCAAGCGTTTGGGCGAAACGCTCGCCGCGCTGGGTGTGATCGAAGAGGACGAGATTGCCCACTACGTGGCCCAGCAGGCGCTCGAGATCGCATACAACGCCATCCTTCAAGCACATGCCGGCGCCGACTTCCAGCCGAGCAGCGATGTGGCCCAGATACTGCCCGAGCCGTTACCGGTGCACGAGATCCTTCTGGAAGTCAGCCGCCGTGCGCCCACCATCGAGGCACTGATCAGCGGGCTGCAACGAGAGGAACGCCCTCTGGTGCTTGCCCCGGGCTCGGACGCCATATTGAAACAGATCAACCTGCAGGCATACGAAGCTCTTGTCCTGGGGCAAATCCAGAGTGGGAGGAGCGTCCGATCCATTTTTTCGCAAAGCCCGGTCTCGGTCGAGGAGACCGCTCGTGCCATCTTCGGCCACCTCTCGATGCGCATCGTGGAGTTCGCAGATACCTCGAGAGACGCCGAGGTGGACGCACCCCCCATCGCCGCACGTTCGGACTGACCCCGCAAGGTGCAAGAATTGCGTCGGCGCGTTGACGATCGGCTGGGCCCTCTGTGCCAACATCCTTGAGACACTTCGCCCCTTGAAATTAGTGTGTAGGGCGGAGGAGGATCATCAATGAGTTCATTGATTGAGAGAATGACCCCGGCGGGAACGGAAGGAGCCCGTAGGGCGACTGGAGCTCCCGCCGGCCGCGATGCGGCGGGGGTCCCGGAAACGGAAGTGAGTGAGCAAGCGAAGCGTCGACGCTTTACCGCGGAGTACAAGCTGCGGCTAGTGCGCGAGGCCGACGCCTGCAAGGGTGTCGGGGATATTGCGGCACTTCTGCGTCGAGAGGGCCTGTACTCGTCGCAGCTATCGAGTTGGCGCCGCCAACGTGACGAGATCGCGAAGGCGGGGTTGACGTCGAGAAAGCGAGGCCGGAAGGCGAAGGCAGAGGATCCACGGGTCAAGGAGCTCGAGCGCGAGAACGCCCGGCTCCAACGTCGCCTGGCTCGAGTGGAGACGATGTTGGAGATCCAAAAAAAAGCCTCCGAACTGCTGGGGATCCCCCTGAATCCGCTCGACAGCGACGAGAACGACTGATTGTGGCGGCCGAGGAGCTGGCGGGACAGATTGGGCAGACGGCGGAAGCCTGCGAGGCTCTGAGTGTGGCTCGTTCCACGTTGTATCGCAGGCGCCAGCTGGTGACGCCCAAACCGAAGCGTCGTCCTCGGCCGCACCGAGCCCTCGACGAGACCGAGTGCGAGAAGGTCCTCGGAGCCTTGCACTGTGAGCGTTTCGTCGACAAGGCGCCCGCGCAGGTGTGGGCCACGCTTCTGGACGAGGGAATCTACCTCTGCTCGATTCGCACGATGTATCGGATTTTGGAAAAGTACGGCGAGGTCCGAGAGCGCCGGAACCAACTGCGCCATCCGAATTACGCCAAGCCGGAGCTGTTGGCCGAGGCGCCCAACGAGGTTTGGTCGTGGGATATCACGAAGCTTCGTGGCCCCGTCAAGTGGACCTACTACTATCTCTACGTCATCCTCGACATCTTCTCCCGCTACGTGGTTGGCTGGATGCTGGCTCACCGAGAAAGCGCCGAGCTCGCGAAACGCCTCATCGCCGAGAGCTGTCGCAAGCAAAACATTGAACCAGACCAGCTCACCATGCACGCGGATCGTGGCAGCTCGATGCGAAGCAAGTCCGTGGCTTTGCTCTTGGCAGACCTCGGCGTGACCAAGACCCACTCCAGACCCTACGTCTCGAACGACAATCCCTACTCCGAGTCTCAGTTCAAAACGCTCAAGTATTGCCCTCAGTTCCCCAGCCGTTTTGGTTCCATCCAAGACAGCCGGCTGTTCTGCCGCGGTTTCTTCGACTACTACAACAATGACCACCGGCACTCGGGGGTCGGCCTTATGACACCGGCCGACGTTCACTACGGTCGCGCCGAACAACTCACCACCGCTCGGCGCCAGATCCTTCTCGAGGCTCAGCGTGCTCATCCCGAGCGCTTCGTTCGCGGAACGCCACAACCTCCCGTTTTGCCTCCTCAGGCCTGGATCAACCCGCCGCCGCAGAAAACGACGCTCCAGGATGCCGCAGGAGCCATTCTCTCGGCGTCGTCCATACCTGGGGTACCCCCTTTTTCTGCTTCACCCAACGAGATCGCGAGCGAAGCAGACGTCGACCACGCGGACATCACCAGTCGCCGAAAGTTAATCGAGGCTCACTAAATGCAGCTCGCGAGTGTCTCAATGTTGTTGACATGTTCCGGGGACGCGAAGCTGGCGAAAACCGCGACGACGTTACCAATCAAGGCTGACTACCGCTCATCGAGTCGACACGCGATCGCGACGACGGACAGGACAACGGAGACGAGCCGCAGGTGATCGGTTGCGTCGTTGCAGGCGGCGCAACGGTAGTAGTATCGGAGGAGCCCACCGAGTCGTTCGCTACATGCGACAGTGGGCCCATCCGAGGCGGGTGGAATCGATTCGAGGCTGTTTCCGAGGCCTTGGTGAGTCCGCTCTCGAAGACAATGGCGAGCGTATTCGCGGAGAGCGCGTTCCAGCGCATTCCGGCCAAACAAGATCATGCGGACGAGGCACTCCTCTTTGATCGACCACACGAGTCGCTCCGGCTGAGGATTGCAGTTCGGAGACTTTGGAGGAATCACGACGACGCCGCCGTCGTTTTCCTACAGGATTTCTAGGAACTCCGTTGTGTATTTCGAATCTCGGTCGATGATGAGGCGCGAGTAACCTTGGAGAAAGCTATCGTCGAATGCGGTGATTCTACTATGCCGGCGGGCCGTCGATGACCAAAGGGCTCGAGAACGTCACGAAGTTTCCTGCGTTGCTCGCGGAGCTTCTGAGGCGCGGCTACACAGACGAAGAGGTAAAGAAGATCGCCGGCCTGAACCTCCTCCGCGTGACGCGCGCCATGAAGAGAACGGCGGTCACGCTCCTAGAACCAAGCCCTGAAACTCGTCGCGCGCTGAAAAAGAGGTATTGACAACTTTCCTAATTTTCCGTACGATGATTATACTCACTTAACATCACGAACAATTTCAGGGGTTGTGCCGGGACCTTTTCGCGGCAGCCAGGCTTTCACCGTGGGTGTCGTACTCAAGGGTCTCGGTTCAGACGTTTACCAAACAAGGATGTGCCCGACATGCCGAAAGAGGAACAAATAGCCAGGCTTTGGACGCGAGAATCCATTCTCGACGTCGAGAACAAAATCCTCCAGCAAGTGATGTCGGCCCGGACACCCGAAGGTGCCCAGGCTTCCATCGCCTTCGCCCGATTCCTCCGGATGTCGGGTCTCGACGCGGACAACTATCCGCTGTTCTTGAAAATGTTGGAAATCGAGAATCACTGGGTCCTCGACGCCCTCATCGGCGAGACGGATCCATTTCTCTTGCTCTCAACGATTCCGCCCAACGAGTACTTGAGCTCCAAGTGCTTCCAACTGCTGACGCGGTGGCGCGCCGGCGGGATCTACCAGAAGACACTCGCCATCGTCCTCGGTGTGCTCCAGAACACCTACAGCTCGCCGCGGGACGGCTACAAGATCTATCGCTTGACCGTCGCCGACGTCGACAATCTCGGCAAGCATCTCGAGAAGGAAAAGGGGCAGAACGACGCGCGCAACCGCTGCGTCCTGGACATCCTGGATCGTATCGGAACGCTCGAGGGACTCCGCTGGGACGAGTCGATGGAGCAGGTCGCTCGCCAGGCTCTCAAGATCCGTAGCAACTTCTTCGACAACACCAAGGCGCTCGAGGATTGCATCCCGCAGGTGCTCCTGGTGCGGGGCGACTACCGGCAAGAGGAAATCGCACCGAAGCAGCTTTTCGCAGACTGAAAATAGTGAGGTAGAACAAATGGCTCAAGCAATGGAAGCAGTGAAAATCCAGGCCGAGATCGTCGGCCTGCCTGATGACTCGAAGATCGGTCAGATCGAGAATCACCTGCTGCAAGGGGTTTTCGGCTGCCGCACCACCGAGGCGGTGGAAGCGGCCATAACCTACGCGCAGTTCCTCAGCAGCGTCGGCATCACTCCCGAGAACTACCCCGTGTTCCTACGGATGCTGGAAATCGAGAATCACTGGTGCATCGATTCGCTCATCAGCGAGCGCGACCCCTTCCTCCTTCTTTCCGGCGTGCAGCCCAACAAGTACATCGTGGGACGAATTCTCGCGATGATGACCCGCTGGCACAAGGGAGGCATCTACTCCAAGAATCTGTCGGTGATCTTGGGAGTGCTGCAGTCCGTCTACAGCTCCCCTCGGGACGGGTACCGGATCTATCCACTGTCGATCGCGGACGCCAATGCCATCGGCAAGCACCTGGATAAGGACAAGGGTCAGGACGATCCCTTGAACCGTGCCATCCTCGAAGTGCTCGACAAGATCGCAGCGCTCGAAGACGTCGGAAACAACGAGATGGAAGAAGTGGCGATCCACGCCTCCTCAATCCGGAATGCGTTTTTCGATGACCTGAAGCGGATGGAGCACGTGATCCCCCCCGTGCTTCTCGTGACCGTCGAGGACCGGAAGGAAATCGCACCGCGTCGTGCCACCCACGTGGCAACCGATCGTCCGGTGGCGGCGCCAGTCAAGAGGAAGCCGAGCGAGAAAGCCGTCCCCAAACCCGCGGACGAGTCCGACTCTGACAAAGAAATCTAAGCATTCGCCGAAGCCGCCCGACAATGGATCTACCCGGCGGGACGATGACGGGAACCACCATCCCGTCATCGGTTTCCGGGTAGATCTACAGGCGGTGGAAGTCGAGATTTTGTTGAAAGCCTGCCAGAAATACCGGTCTTCTCTGCCGGGCTACCTTCTCTCTGTCCAGGACGAGCTCGCGGCCGCCGACGCCCTGCTTGCGAAGCTCCGAGATCTCCGCCCCAAGGACTGAGCTGGAACTCTAGTTTTTGGGCTCGTCGGCCCCGATGCTCCGGTGCATATCGTCGATGACGGCCTTCAACGAAGCGATCGTCTCATCCCGATCTTCGCGGTCCAGCAGATAACCGTCCACCGAACGTGAAAAGTCGCCGATGACGACCTTCAGCGAGTCGATGGTCTCCTGGTTCTCTGCCGCCCTTTTCTCGGTCGCCTGGACGAGCTCATCGCGTTCCGCGACCTCCCGCTTGGCGTCCGAGAGCTCCGATGTGAGCTGGTCGAGCTTTCCCTTCAACTTGCCGAGCTCCCGCGACGCGTCCTGGTAGGAGCTTTCGAGACTGAGCGCTCTGTCGAGCTTCTGTTTCGAAGCGGCGAGCTCCATTTCGAACTCCTTGCGCAGGCACACGATACTGTCCTCGTGCTGGAGCCGAGCTCGTTCGAGCTTTCCCTTCCAGTCGTGCTCCACGCTCGTGGCGGCGTGCTCGCTGTGCTCGTTGAGGCCTCTTTCGAGGTCGTAGTGTGCCAAAACGCAGCCGCCGCGAAAGTGAATGTTGGCAGAGTCTTGCAGGATGACGCTCTCCCACCAACGATGGCGGCTTTGGCATCCTGAGCTCTAGAATTCGGCCAATGCAGCCGCATCTCTTGCAATTTCTCCTCACGACGGCCGCGGGCTGGGTCACCCGGAAACAGCAAGACGCGATCGAGCACCTTAAGGAGGAGAATCGAGTTCTTCGAGAGCGTTTGCGGCAGCCGTCGTATTCGTTTTTCCAATGAGCAGCGTTGGCGTTTGGCGACGAAGGCGAAAGCCGTTGGGGAAGGAGGGCTTGAAGGCAATCGCGGGCCTCGTGACACCCGATATCAAGCTTTTGCGCTCGGCACTGTCGCACCGTTGCTTTGAGGAAATCTGTTTCTTCGTCGGTTTGCCTGAGCGAGGTGTCATCGAGATCAGTCCATGGAGCCTCTCGAGATTTGGCAGCTCGCAGCGAATCTTCGTGGGCCCGGCCCGAGGAGTTCGTGGAATTGTCTCGGGGCGTCAGTTCCTCTCTCAACGACTCGCGGAGCAAGGAGTGCACGCGGTAGGCAGTTCCGGTGAGAAGGAGCCCAAAGAGCGATACCATTGCTCCCATCCCGGCGTGGAGCTCGTCGCCTTGACGAAAAAACTGAACGATCAAGGGCGTGAGGGCGGGGATTGTATAAGCAAGAAAGGCGTCTATACGCACCGAAAAAGTCGCCGCGGCGCCGGCGACGATGCCCTCCAATACAAACGCGATGAAAGTCTGGTGGGGAATCGAGCTCGGAAAGAGAAGGACACCGGATAGGCCCCACACTACCCCCGCCACACTGCGGTGAAACCGAGCGACAGCACGTTGCCTTTCAGTGTGTGCGCTGCCCTAAAAATCTCGGCGAGGCTTTCCTCGTCCGCGGGCTCCCGCTCCAGCACGGTCAGCGCCTCTTCCATCGTCGAGTCCCTCCTCCGTTTCCGCGAGGAAGGTTTCGATGAGCGCTTCTCGGGTAATTTGTCGGCCACTCCAATCTAGACGTTGGTTCGCCCCTTTGTCTGTGAGCGGGCCGATGCCGCCCGCGAAGCCTCTTTCATAAACGCTCGTGGTTTCTTACAATAGAGGTATCCCAAAATAACGCCGACACTTCGGGGGTTGCATGCAGAGGGCTTACCCGCCTCAATCTCGCCACTACCACGGGCCAGCTGCGCCAAAGGCGCGCCGCGCGTGGCTCTGGATCGTATTGTTGACTCCTGTCGCCATCATCGGAACTATCGGCTTCGTGCTCTCCCTCGGCGTCCTCTTCAATATGACGGGCGAGGAATTGGAGCTCACGGCACCTGAGCGAGAGCTCGTGCTCGACATCGCGCATTTGTCCATGTGGCTGGGCGAGTACGCGCCCAACGCCGCGGCCGAGACGGTGACTAAGACCCGCTACATCGATGATTCCTACGAAATCGAGTACGTCTATGACGTGCCGGAGGACGATGCCGCACCCTACCTCACCTATACTCTCGCCTTCGAGCAGAATACGAGCGACGCGACGACCACGTATCACTCCTACTGGGGAGGGACCAAAGTCGCCTTCTACGTATTCGGAGACGTCGACATCTCGGTGGAGGAGAAGAACGAGCTCTTCGCATGGGGCGAAGAATCCAAGTTCGGCGTCCTCCAAGCGGACGGAGTGCCTTTCGGGAACGTGTTCATCGCGAAAAAGGGAGAAACCGTCGTTTACCTGCTGGTATCCGGGCTCTATTTCGACGACACGAAGACGGTCTCAGAGTTGCTTTCTCCCCTACTCCACAAACTCGACCAATACACGCCCGAGACCTGACGCGCAGTACGGACGATCATTCCGGTTTCACCGCGTGGATGGTCTTGACGACGTCGAGAAAGTGATTCTCTACGTCTACGACCTCGAATCCCGCCCGTCTCACGTTCCCGAGCGTCGGTCGATTCAAATCCGGACCGAACCGACGAGAAATCGGCGTCATGAGATCGAGCATGAGCCTGAATGGGACATAACGACTTCCGGTATGTTCGAACATGTGGAGCTCCCCCGAGGGTTTGAGCAGCCGGAGGACTTGCCTCAAGCCTTGAACCGGGCTCGGAACGGAGCAAAAGGTGCAAGACGTGAAGACCTGATCGAAGCTTCGATCGGGCTCAGCGAATTGGTGGATGTCCGCATGCCGAAGCTCGATAGTTCCCTCGTAGGCCTCGACGCGGGTCCCGGCCCTCCGAAGCATCTGAGAGCTGATGTCCAGGCCGACGACTCGGCGGCCGGGTGGAAACAACGGGATGTCCAAACCCGTCCCCACGGCGACGAAGAGAATTCTCCCGCTACCCATGCGAGCGAAGAGCTTCTCTTTGATCGGCCTCCAGCGTTTCTCGGGGCCGCACATGCACAGGCTGTCCAGCCTCTCTGCGGCGAGGTCCCACTTCCGTTCCGTTTTACGGTCCAAGCTCACCTTGTTTCGAGGCCAAGAACGTCACCAGGTAGATGATGGCCAGGCAGGAAAGTCCGCAACAGGCCCCCAAGGCGATCGCGGTCGTCCCGACCAAAGGTCGCATCGCTGCGGCCATCGCCACGAGCATCCCCGCCACCATGCCGGTGAAAGCCCCGGGTATCATGATCTCGAAGGCGCCAAACAGGGGCATAAAGACAGTGGAAAGCGGCATCGCGGTCAGCATCCCGAGCATCATCCCGACGAACATGGCAGCGATAGGGTTCCAGGAAAGATCCACGACGGAGCTGGCGAGCAGTCCCGAGACGCCGCCTACCAGCAAGTTGACGAGAAGGTCTCCGATCACAAAGAACGGGCGCGTCTCCATCACGATCGTCAAAGCACTAGCAGGATGCCGGAATACATCTGCACCTTGTGCGAGCGGCAACGGCAACATCTGCCGCGAGCACTACTAATGCCCTTTGTCGCGGCCGAGCATGCCTTTGAGCTTGCCCAGAGCTCCTTTGTCCGATCCCGCATTTAGACGGTCGATCGCGCGCTCGTTGCCAGGATCGATACCGAGGGTGTCCTCGAACATCTTCCGCGCCCTCGTGCTCATGCCGCCCTCCTCGTAGAGGTCTCCCAGGTCCAGATACGACGTCGCGTCGAAGCGATCGATCCCGATCGCCTCGAGGAAATGCTCCTCGGCCTGCTTTCTCCATTTCGGATTCTTGGCCAGGGTTTGGGCGAGCACTCGATGGTACTCGGCACGGGAGCCGTCGAGGCGAACCGCATCGCGAAGCTGCTCGACGGCGTCGTGAAAACGTCCTTCGTCGAAGAACCTTTGGCCGTTCCCGAAGTGAATGCGTGCCATTTGCACCGCGGAGAAGGCTCTTTCCGGAGTCGCGAACTTCGACTTCGACAGCTCTTGCGCCTTGGCCACCGTCCTCGGCTTGCTCTGTTCGAGCTTGAAGTCGTAGCGTCGGCGCTCGGTCTCTTTCGACAAGACCTCGTAAGCAGCCTTCACTTTCAGATAGAGATCGTCGAAAATCCCGTCCGGGTCGTCGACTTTCAGGCCCGCTCGGTGGTCGGGATGGAGCTTCTTGGCCAGCGCAAAGTAGGCAGCTTTGATCTCTTCCGCGGAGGCGTTGGGATCCGCGTCGAGAACTTCGTAGAGGGTGCACGTGTCCGCCTGCAGGTGCTTTGCCGTCATCTCGGCACGAAAGCTCGCCGCCTTGGGAGATTCCTCCGCCGGCTTGGCGGCAGCGGCCGTCTCGACAGGCCTTGGCTTGGCAATGGGCGGCGCTACGGTGCGACTCGGAAGTGTCTCGACGCTGAGAATTCCGGCTACGATGAGCCCGTAGATACAGCGCAAAGTCTCGTCTTCTCCGAGAGGTGACATTTGGGCGATCTCGGAGGAACTGGCATGCCCGTCGACTCGCGACAGGACGAACCCCTCTTCGGGCGTGAGCTGAATCTGCTCGCCAATGGCCGAGGGCTCGCAAGCGAAGTGAAGGGCACCGTCGAGATTCGTAATCCCACGGCGAGCGACCTCGGGGTTGGACGTCAGGCGGACTCCAGCGAGGAGGATGTTCTCCGTCGAAAGATCGCGCCGGACGAGATCCGGCGCGAGCGCCTCGTCCTTGAGCTCGGTTCGAAACTTTCCAGGCTCCCAGGGAAGTACCGACAGGATGATCGAGACGATCTGCTGTCTTACTCTGCGCTCGAGCTCTTCGCTCGTCAGGTAGCCCATCTCGACGAGCGTTCTGCCAAGACGCAGCTGAGACGTTTCCCGAACCTTGCAGGCCAAGTCGAGGTCGCTGCGTTTGAGCTTGCCTTCTCGTATGAGGAGCTCGCCGAGCCGTTCCATCTCGAGGTCCGAACTTGCGAAGACGATAGCGCCTTCCTCGAGGTAGACGCGTTTCGTCGCATCGCCCTGCGCCACGTGCAGCACTCCAGTGCTGCGACCCTCACGAAGGCTCTGTAGAACTTCCGTGAGCGCCGGCTCCTTCAATGTGCCGTCCATCCTGAAACTCCAGGTTGATTTCGCTGCCGGTCAAAAGAATCGGGCCGGACAATCTATGCCCGTTCCACCGGAGGGGCGCTCTTCGGTAGGGACCGCTATTGTGTCCAATCTGGCGTTGTCGTGTCAACAGGCGAGAAAATCCCCGATGCCTATTTGCTATCCATAGCGACGACGCCGTTCCAATCGGGCGGGGGCTGTCTCCGGTGGCGGAGGATGTGCGACGTCAGGAAATCCTTTCCCTTGTCCCAGTGCGGGACTTCGTGAAGCACCGCGAAAGCCTCGTCCCAGTCACCGGCCACGAAAGCATCTAGGGCTTTTTCGTACACCGCCACCGCGTCGTCGTCGAGGGTGTCCTTGATTTCGCGCACCGGAAGGAGCTCGCTCACGGTAACGACGTCTTGCATCCCGTAGGGCCTCAGTCGGGCGAGACGTCGAAATCGCACTGCCTTGCCTGTCGAACTCGCCTTCACACGCTCCACGGTGTTCTGGTCGACCAGCAAGGGTACGCGTAGCTGTTTGGTAATGCCTTCGAGGCGTGACGCGAGATTGACAACGGGGCCGAAGACGTCGATCTTGAATTGGCCGGCGGTGCCCAGACGGCCCGCGACGCCGACGCCCGATGCGATGCCTACCCCGCAGCGAAACCCCGAGAGGGGATCGTCCTCGCGCTCGGAGGCCTGCGCGAAACGCTGCAGGATCTCGACCGCGGAGAGGCAGGCTTCGAGAGCGCTATCGCCGCTGTCGAGGGGCCAACCCCAAAACGCCAGCGCCGCGTCCCCCTGGAAGTCGCCGATGACACCCTGGTGGGAGTGGATGCACCTTGTCATGACGTCGAGGGCGCGGCTGACGCGGTGTAGCAGACCCATGAGATCGTCACGGGAGCGCTCCGCCTCTCGACTAAAACCGCGGAGATCGCAGAAAAGCACGGTGACTTCGGTCTGGCGCGGTTCGAGCGCTTTCTCGCCCTCGGCACTCGACAGAATGGGCAGCGTGACCGGAGAGAAGAAACGGCCGAGCGTCGCCTGCTGCCGCTGGAGCCCTTGGAAGTCCCGCATCGCGCCGAGAAGATCGGCGACGAGCTCAGTGAACTTCACGTCAGGCCGCAGGTCGAAGGCTACTTCGCCTGCCGTCCCCGCGACGTAGATCGCCCAACCGGCGCAAGCGTCCCCCGGGACGGGCGTGCAGAAAGCCCAGTCGAGCGATTCCGTCATCGTATAATTGGAAGTCTCGCCCGGGGCTCCGCCCCACAAGCTCCGAACGCTCTGCTTGCGATGCACGACCGCGTCGAGGATGAGCTTGCGGCTCGGCTTGAACTCGGACGTCGCCGCTCTACGGCTGTCCCAATAGAAGACTTCGACCTGCTCGTCGTCCCGAACCCCGACGATGGCGGCGGCGTCCGCGCTTCGAATACCGGCGAAGAGAAGCAGGACGAGGCGAGAGAAGAGCTCCTCGTCGCTCGACGCGCTCCGGATGACGTCGGGCAAGGTCGCGAGAACCTCGATCCGCTCGTCGGCGTCCCGGTAGCGCGTCTTTCGAAGCTCCGCCATCGTGTAGCCGACCATATCGAGTGGTGTCGGATCCTCGTGAGCCACGCTCACACGATCCTCCGTCACCGTGAAGGTCGTGTCTCCGATGACGAAATGCTCCCCAATCTCGAGCGCGAATCGGTCCCTTTCCGTCCCCTGTACGAAAATGGGGTTCTTCGCCTGCTCGAGACGCTCGACCTCGAGGCGCCCCTTGGACCACCGCAGCTCGGCGTGGTCTCGCGAGAGACTTCCCTCCCAGCCCACCTCGAACGCGTCTTCCACCGATGGTCGTCGGCCGAGGCGAACGGATCGCTCGGGCCTCAGACGACAACGACTCTCTGTGCCAGCAGGGCCACGTGCGACAAGTTTCGGCATCGTCTCAGAGATCGAGTCCGATCAAGCGCTCCCGAGTCGGCAGGAGAGACTCCTCTCGCGTCACTCGATAGAGCATCGCCCACAAGGCCATGACCAACAGGACCCCTACTCCGGCCGCGACCCAGCCGAGGTTGCCGAACTGCCGGACGAGGCTCGTCACGGGCGACATCGCCTGGGTGCGGTCGTGCTGCACGATCGCGGACCAGCCCTCGTTCTCCCGGAACTGTCTGAACGCGGCCAGGAAAACGCCGCGCTCCCGCAGAGGGTCTCGGTATTCCCGGGCCTGTCCCGACTCACTTTCGACGAGGACCCGTACGTCCGGCGTTTCGGCAAAGTCGAGACGCGCGACCGGGAGCTTGGTCGTCTCGTCGAGGGGGCAAGGATGGCGGACGAGCTGACCGCGATGCAGAAGAACGGCGAAGCGGTTCGGGCAATCGCCGTCGGCGGGGGGGCCTTCCGCTTCCGCCAGCCACTCGTTGAAGGTCTCGAGGTGAATCGTGGCGGCGAGGACGCCGATGGTCTCCTCGCCCTTTCGAATGGGACTCGCCACGCTAACCAGGATGGGATTGCCTTCAGCGGTGCTCTCGAAGGCGAGGGTGACTCCGGTTTTCTTTCGCGGCCTCGCGACTTCCGGAGCGCGATCCTGGGAGATGTCCTCCTCCCCCGTGAACCACTCGCGGTAGGCGTAGCGAGCGCCGACGACGCGATCGTCGAAGGGAGCGCGCGCAAGTACGACCGCGTTCGCATCGGTCACGACCCAACTGTGGAAGTAGCGATCTCGATAGGCTTCGTAGAGCCCTCCCAGATGGGACTGCAGCGCGCGCCCTCCGCCCCCGGCCACCATGGACTCGAGCACATCTTGCCCGGCCTCCCGCTCCACGCGGCGCTGCACTGCGGAAAGGTTGCGGTCGACGACGGCGGCGATGAGCTCGGCGTTTCCCGTCGCGCTCTCGAGCGTCTGCTGGGTCAGGGCCTCCGTAGCGCGATATTCCGCTTCGAAGCGCGCCCAGAGACCGACACCCGCCATCGCGAGCACGAGCACGAGGGGTCCCAGCAAGCCGAAGAACACGAGAGGTCGGCGGGTGCGGCGTCGCTCCCGGAGATCGAGAGCTTCGATCACTTGCGGCACGTTTTGGAATCGCTCGGCTGGATCTTTCTTCAAGCATCGATCGACGATCTCGGCAAGCGAGCGATCGACGTCTTCGCAACGATGGTGCGCCGTCGGGGTGGGAGACGCCTCGATGAGCCAATCGAGACCCTTGAAACGGGAGAAGAACTTGATGGCTACTTTGCGTCCGGTGTTCTTCTGAAGGGCCAGCCAGACCTCGCCGTAGGAGCCGGCGCCGAGTAGCGTCTCGACTTCGTAGCCCGGCACTTCGGGACGGGACAGAAAAGAGCTCCGATCTTTCGAGCGAAGTCGCTCCGCCTCGTCCTGGACGACGGTTTGCTCGATGGGTTCGTCGTTCTCGCTCACGCTCATGAGATTCTAAGGTAGTTCTCATGATTTTGGGTGCTTCCTTGACATACCAGACATTTGTCTGGTATGTTCGAGCCATGCCCAAGACACCTCCCGGAGAAACGAGAGCGCGTATCTTCGGCTTCGTCCGCGAGCGACTGCTGGAAGGGCACCCCCCCACGATTCGAGAGGTGCAGCGCGCCTTTCGTTTCAAGGCCGTGGAAACGGCACGCGCCCATCTCGAAGCCCTCATTCAGGAAGGCCGTCTAACGAAGCGTCCCGGCGAGTCCCGCGGCTTCGTGCTTCCCGAGCTCGAGGGTCTCCGAGCTCCCAAGCTCGTGCCGATCTTGGGACGTGTGCAAGCGGGAGCTCTCTCGACCGCCATCGAAGATTTGGATGGATACGTTCCCGTGGAAACCGAGAAAAAAAGAGGCGATCTCTTCGCGCTTCGGGTGAAGGGCGAGAGCATGAGGGGCGCGGGCATCTATCCCGAGGACCTCGTCATCGTGCGCCGACAGGCGACTGCTCGCTCGGGAGAGATCGTCGTGGCCCTCGTCGAAGATGAAGCTACCGTCAAGCGGCTTCGCATCAAGAATGGCCGCATCGAGCTCCATCCGGAAAACCCCGCCTTCGAGATCATTGTCCCCGCCCGGTTTCAATGCATGATTCTGGGTAAGGTCATCGAATCTCGGCGGTCTTTTGAATAGACGATGGCAACCCCTGGATATTTCGCGGCGGAGCTGCCCTCTTATCATGGAAGCAAAGACTGGGGACTCGAGCAGATGTCGGGCCGCCTCGTCGAGATCTCGGGGCACCATGCTGCGGCGAATCTGACCGTTGCCTTCGGCCTCGTCCTCGAAGCCCAAAAGGCCAGCGAGCCCGTTGCCTGGGTCACGCTGAAACAGAGTACCTTCTTTCCACCCGACGTCGACGACTTCGGTATCGACCTCGCGCATCTCGCCGTCGTGCGCGTCGAAGACCCGCTTGCGGCATTGCGTGCCGTCGTCGAACTGACCCGCTCAGGAGGCTTCGGCCTCGTCGTGCTCGATCTCGGGCCCGAGGCGATTCAAGAGAAAGCGCAACGCGAACGCGCGGGGCGTGGTAGAGCCAAGAGACTCACGACGCCTTTCATGACCAAGCTCGTCGGGCTCGCGCAGAGGAATGCGACCGCCGTCGTCGTTCTTACCGAGAGACCGCCGCAATCGAGCTCGCTGAGCTCTCTCATCTCACTGCGCGCCGAGGCACGTCGGGACAAAGACATCCTCGACACCGGTTGTGAAGTCGAGGTCGCGGTCGTGAAGGACAAGCGTCGGGGACCGGGGCGTTGCCATCGAGAGGTGTGTCGTGTACCGGCTGGCTTGCGTTGACCTTCCCGCGTTTCCCCTGCAGGTCCTCGCGAAACGACATCCCGATTGGAAGGACTTCCCCATGGCCGTGGTGGCGGAAGAGAGGCCTCAAGCTTTCATTCTCTGGGTGAACGAGAACGCACGACGTCTGGGGATTCGTCCCGGACATCGCTACGCGGCCGCTCTGGCGCTCGCCCGCGATTTGCGCGCCGGCGCCGTGAACGAGACCGAGATTCGAAAAGGTGTCGAGGGACTCACGAGCTCGCTTCGGCGGTTCACTCCGGAGATCGAGCCCGCGGGAGACAAGTGGCATGCCCCCGGTCTTTTTTGGCTGAACGCGACGGGCCTGGAGCGCCTGTTTCCTTCTCTCGATACGTGGGCCTCGGCCATCGGCAAAGAGCTCGAGTCCGAGGGCTTCGTAGCTTCAATCGTCGTGGGATTCACGCGTTTCGGAAGCTATGCCGTAGCACGCGCCGTCCGCAGGGTCACCGTGCTTCGGGATCGCGACGAGGAAGAGACGAAAGCTCGCGGAGTCTCCTTGTCGCGCCTCGATATTCCTCCTGACGCTCAGGAAGCGTTTCTCAAGCTCGGGCTACGCACCGTGGCCGATCTTCTTCGACTGCCCGCGAAGGGACTCTTACGGCGATTCGGTACGGAAGTCTTCGAGCTCCATCGCCTGGCGACGGGCGATCTCTTCGCTCCACTGCAACCGGAAGTCGCGGAAGAACCCTTGTTGCGCTCGATGGAGCTTCCCTCACCGGAAACGGCGAGCGAGCGCCTCGTGTTCTTCATCAAGCAGCTCGTCGATGACTTGTTGAAGGCGCTCTATCAAAAGAGTCAGGCCCTCACCCGGCTCCATCTCATTCTCGAGCTCGACGATCGATCCAAGCGCAAAGAATCGCTCCGTCCCGATGAGCCGACACTGAACGGCCCTCTTCTCCTGGGGCTCGTCCGGCTACGACTGGAAACCTTGCGCCTCGACTCCGGCGCCGTGTTCCTCACGATCGAAGCCGAGGCCGTTCGTCGAGCCCAGGAGCAGCTCGCGCTCGTCGTCGAAAAGCCCAAGCGCGAGCCTCGAACCCGAAGCCTCGCCTTCGCCCGGCTGCGGGCGGAGCTCGGTGAGATGGCCGTCGTCCGCGCCGAGCTTCTCGAGGGACACCTGCCTTCATCACGCTTTCAGTGGACTCCTCTCGAGACGCTTCCGGAAGGTGACACTTCGTTCAAAGACGGGACGCGATCTCTCGTCCGCCGTATCTACGAAAAGCCCATGATCCTTCCCCACCGCTCTCGCCACGAGCCCGACGGGTGGATGTTGCGAGGACTCGAGTTTGGCCCGGTACGTGATTTTCTCGGGCCATACATCCTTTCCGGCGGCTGGTGGAGACGCACCGTGCAACGCGAGTACTACTTCGTCAAGATGCAGCAGGGCGACGTATTCTGGATTTTCTACGATCGATTTCGAAGACGATGGTTTCTAGAAGGCCGCGTCGAATGAACCCATACGTCCCTCTCTGGTGCAAATCCAACAGCTCTTTCCTCGAAGGCGCGAGCCATCCCGAAGAGCTCGTCGAAGAAGCCTACCGTCTCGGTCTCCCCTCGCTCGCCATCACCGATCGCGACGGCGTCTACGGCATCGTGCGCGCTCACTTGAAAGCGCTCGAGCTCGGCGTCCACCTCATCATCGGCTCACAGATTACGATCGACGACGGTGCCACGATTGTGCTTCTCGTCGAAAGCCACAAGGGCTACCGTAATCTCTGTCAGTTGGTGACGAAGGGACGGTTGCGCTCCGAGAAAGGAAACTCCTCCGTTTCTTGGACGGAAGTGGCCGAGCATCAGAGAGGGCTTCTCGCCCTCTGGACGAACTCTATGGGCGAGGGCCCCCTCGATCTCCTGAAAGAAGCCTTCGGGGCCCGATTGTTCGCTTTGGCGACGCGACATCGCCTCGACGTGGACGTTCCCTTCGAGAAACGACTCCGCGAGCGCGCCGCAAGCTTCGGTATCCCCATCGTCGCGGGGATGGAAGTCCTCTACCACCATCGAGAGCGTCGTGACCTACAGGACGTTCTCACCGCCATCCGACATGGGACGACGGTGCGCACCGCGGGACGCCTTCTCAAGCCGAACGCCGAATACGGCATCCGGACGCCGATCTCATTTCGCGATCTCTACGCCGACGACCCGCTCGCCGTCGATCGAACGCTCACGACTGCCGAGCGCTGCGATTTCTCGCTGAAAGAGATCCGATACCGTTATCCCGCGGAAAAACTTCCCGACGGGAGCACGACGTCCCAGTGGCTTTCGCACCTCGCGTTCGAAGGAGCTCGATGGCGCTATGGCGGAGACGTGCCCGAGGACATGAAGCGCCAGCTTCGCCGGGAGCTCGACCTCATCGAGGAGCTCGACTACGGCGGCTACTTTCTGACGATGTACGAGATCGTTCAATACTGCCGCAAGAACGAGATCCTCTGTCAGGGGCGAGGCTCGGCAGCGAACTCTTCGGTCTGCTACTGCCTCGGTATCACAGCCGTGGATCCGGTGCGTATGGGATTGCTCTTCGAGCGTTTCCTCTCGAAAGACCGAGCGGAGCCTCCGGATATCGATCTCGACATCATGCATCAGAGACGCGAGGAGGTGATCCAGTTCGTCTACGAGAAGTACGGACGTGACCGTGCCGCCATGGTCGCGAACGTCGTGCGCTACCGTGCCCGCTCCGGCGTGCGCGACGTAGGCAAGGCGCTGGGGCTTTCGGAGACGAGCCTCGATCGACTCTCCAAGCTCCTGTCCCACTATGATGGTCCGACGATCGAGAGCTTCAAGAGCGCTGGCTTCGATCCCGAAACCCCGGCTCACCAGCACTTGTTGCGACTCACGAGCACGATCCAGGACTTCCCGCGGCATTTGTCGATCCATCCTGGGGGGTTTCTTCTCGGACACGAGCCCGTGCACCACCTCGTGCCGATCGAGAATGCGACGATGGAGGATCGCACCGTCATCCAGTGGGACAAGGATGACATCGAGGCTCTCGGGCTGTTCAAGGTGGATCTCCTGGGGCTCGGTGCGTTGACGCAGCTCGACCTCTGCTTTCGTTTACTGCAGGAGCACCGGGGGCTCGAGCTTTCGATGGCGACCATCCCCCCGAACGACCAGGACACCTTCGACATGATCTGTCGCTCGGAGACGGTGGGGGTGTTTCAAATCGAGAGCCGAGCGCAGATGGCCATGCTGCCCCGTTTGAAGCCTCGGACTTATTACGACCTCGTTATCGAGGTCAGTATCGTGCGGCCCGGTCCCATCACCGGCGGTATGGTCCATCCCTATTTGAGGCGGCGGAACGGAGAGGAGCCCGTCACTTATCCCCACGAGATTCTGAAGCCTGTTCTCGAAAAGACCCTCGGCGTGCCGCTTTTTCAAGAGCAGGTCATGCGGCTCGCCGTCGTCGCGGCGGACTATACGCCGGGAGAGGCGGACCAGCTTCGACGCGACATGGCCGCCTGGAGGAGAACCGGCCGTATCGAGCGTCACAGGGAGAGGCTCACGACGCGCATGCAAGCCAAAGGCATCGCGGCCGAGTTCGCCGATCGCGTCTTCCAGCAGATCACGGGCTTCGGCGAGTACGGCTTTCCCGAAAGCCACGCCGCGAGCTTCGCCCTCATCAGCTATGCCGCGGCTTATCTCCTTCGTCACTATCCCGCGGAGTTCGTCTGCGGGCTCCTCAACGCCCAGCCCATGGGCTTCTACTCCCCCGCCACCATCATCGAGGACGGCAAACGTCGCAGTGTCGCGTTTCTACCCATCGACGTTTGCTTCAGCTCCTGGGACTGCACTCTATTTCCCTCTCCCCTCTGGGGAGAGGGTCATGTCTTCCCTCTCCCCAGAGGGGAGAGGGTGCCCGCCGCCAGGCGTGCGGGTGAGGGGTCACCGTTCCTCATACGCATGGGACTTCGCTACGTCAAAGGACTGAGCGAGAACGATTGGGGCGGCATCGACGCGGCAAGGCATCGAGCGCCCTTCGTCTCGATGGAAGATTTCGCGAGAAGAACCGCGCTCAACGAAAAAGCCCTCGCTGCTCTCGCCGAAGCGGGCGCTTTCGATCGCCTAGAGCACACCCGCCGTACGTCGTTATGGAAAGCCCGCGGGCTTCGAAAAGAGGACACCGAGGCCTTCGTCACCGTTCCCGAGAAAGAAGTGTCTTTCGATGAGCTCGGTGACTTCGAGAGGATCGCGTGGGATTACGACGCCTCGTCACACAGCACGCATGGCCACCCTCTGGCGCCGCTGCGTGCGGCTTTGAGCCGGCAGGGATTGCCCGACGCCAAAACCATCGCCCAAATGCGTAATGGTCGCCGAGCCTGTTACGCGGGACTCGTCATCTGCCGGCAGCGTCCCGGCACCGCGTCGGGTGTAACGTTCATGACGCTCGAGGACGAGACCGGATTCGTCAATCTCGTCGTTTGGCCGAAGAAGTTCGAGGAGTACGCTATCCTTGTAAAAACGACGACATTTCTAGGCGCCACTGGCAAGATCCAGGCCGAGAGCGGCGTCGTCCACCTCGTCGTGGACGAACTATGGAAGCCCGAGCTTTCCCTCGAGCCAACGAGAGTGAAGAGCCGAGACTTTCACTGAGACGTCCGTCTGGCGAGCCCATTGCTCTTCGCCGTGTGACAGGTTAGCCTGGGTTGTGGACGAACAATGAGCAGCTTCTCTGGCGGCAGCGCTTTCGGAATGGCCACTCAGATCTCCGAGGGATACATGGTCGTGAATCCCTTGAATCTGAAACGGATGTCGAAGGCCGATCTCGGCAAGCTTCAATTCGAGCTCCAACGCATCATGACGGATCTTCGGTCTCAACAGCCCGACCAAGACGATACCGTTGCATTGCAGACCCGCAACCGGAAGATCAGCCGCATCCGCCAAGCCGTCCAGGTGATCGACCACCGCATCCGCGGCCGGTAGAGCTCTAGTGCCCTAGATGCCGATGAACTTCGGTTTGCGGCGCTCCCGGAAGGCGGCCAGGCCCTCCTTCGCGTCGCGGCTCGCGAAGATCATTTCGGGCTCGCGGCGCCACATGGCCGCGTTCTCGACGGGTCCCGTCGGCATCACCTCGTGGGCGTAGCGCTTCATCATCCCGACGACCAGGGGTGCGTTCTCAGCGATCCGCTCGGCGTATTGCATCGCCGCGTTCATGAGCTCTTTCCGAGGCACGATCTTGTTGACGAGCCCGACCTCGTAGGCCCGGGCAGCCGAAATAGGCTCGCCCGTCAGCATGAGCTCCATGGCTATCTTGTGCGGGATTCGAGCCACGAGGGAGCTGGCCGCCCCGATGGCGAGCCCGACTTTGGCTTCGGGGAACGCGAACTCCGTGTCGTCGGCCGCCACGCAAATGTCGGAGAACTGGACGAAGCCGAGACCTCCACCGAGACAGTGCCCGAAGACCGCGGCGATGACCGGCTTTTCGACATCGACGATGTTACCCGGAATCGCCCGCCAAACCCCGAGGGTCGGTTCCGTCAAGTCGGCGCCCACGCAAAACGCCTTGTCTCCGGCTCCGGTGATGATGGCCACCCGGTCCTCGCTATTGTTGAACTGACGCCACGTGGCCTCTAGAGCACCCCACATGTCGTCGTTCATGGCGTTTAGCTTTTTCGGCCGATTCAGCGTGATGACCGCGACGTTGTTCTTGGATTCATAAAGGACGACATTCGTGCTCACAATTACCTCCGGTTACGTAAGGGATATACTAGCCGGTCCGGAGCGTCAAGAATGAACGACACTGTCCGCGACCGCCATCCTGAAGATCTGTTCGAAAGAGGCTCGGGAACCGCCGCAGAGGGCCATTTTCTGAGTGGCCGCGGCCCGCGACGCTCCGAGCTCGCCCGCACGCTTCGCATCGCCTGGGAGTTCATCCGAGGGTTTCGAACGCTGCACTTCGTGGGCCCCTGCGTCACCGTCTTTGGCTCGGCGCGTTTCGATGAGGACCATCGTTACTACCAGTTGGCTCACGGCGTTGGCTCGCGTCTCGCCAAGGCGGGGTTCACCGTCATGACGGGCGGCGGACCTGGCATCATGGAGGCGGCCAACCGGGGCGCGCGCGAGGCCGGCGGCAAGTCGATAGGCTGCAGCATTCAGCTTCCCCAAGAGCAGGCCGGGAATCCCTACCTCGACCTGATGGTGGAGTTCCACTACTTCTTCGTCCGCAAGGTCATGCTCGTCAAATACTCCTACGCCTTCATCGTCCTGCCGGGAGGCTTTGGCACGATGGACGAGATCTTCGAAACGGCGACCTTGATCCAGACCGGAAAGATGGCCGACTTCCCCATCGTCATCATGGGCTCTGACTACTGGCGGCCGCTGCTCAGACTCCTCGAAGAGAAGATGATTCCCGAGGGAACCATCGACGCCGAGGACCTTTCCCGGCTCGTGCTTACGGATTCTGCGGAAGAAGCCGTCTCGCTCGTCCTTCGATCGGCCAGGACTAAGTTCGGTCTGGAGTGGGAGCCGCGCCCGAGCTGGATTCTCGGCGAGCGAAAAGGTGTGTGATGCGCAACGCGCGAAAGGATCCGCGCCGAAGACCGTCAGCGGATTGCTGCGGCCGTATCCGCCCGTGCTCGAAATCCATCGATGCCATTTCGATGGCCCCGGTACTCGTCTCGATCGGTGAGTAGCTCAGTATTGTAGGCGGAAACAAACCGTGCATAAGCCGCTGCGACACCATCGTCATCACCCTTTGCCTCGGCGATCGCGTGCTCCAACATGATCCCCAGCAGGTGGTTCGATACTGACCCGCGGATGGCGTCGAGCTCCGCCTGCGCGCTTTCGGCGTCGCCCATAGTGACGTGGATGAGCCCGACGTGATAGTGAGCGTCGTTGTCGAGCGTCGCTAGCTGCCCATAAGCCTCGAGCGCCAGCGGAGCGAATCTTTGCGTTTCCTCGGTATCGCCCCGCTCGCTCGCGGCCATGACGTGATTGAAGAGTTGCTCGGCCGCCTCCACCGGCGTGAGGGCGCTGTTCGTAGTCGCGCTCGCCGTCGAGGGCGTCGATGTCGCGGACGGAGCGACGCTCAGCTGGCGATCGAGAATCATGAATGCGCCGACCACCGCAAGGATTACGCCGATGGCGCCGACCGCAATCCAAGGCGCGGTAGCCTTCGGACGAGCCGCACTCGTGAGAGATGAGCCGCACTGCGAGCAGAAGCGTGCCCCGGGTGAAGCTTCCGTCCCGCAGGACGAACACCTCAATCGAATCTTTTTACCGCACTGACCGCAGAACTTTCCCGCAGTTTCGGCCCCGCATTTCGGGCAGGCGACAGCATTCCAGCTCACGGCGTCACATTACCACGACAGCGGTCAGCCGCCCCGCCGATTAGGGTAAGTGGCTCGGTGCTGATATGATGCTACAGTGAGCCGCGTGGACGCTGAGGTCCCTCCACGACTCGCGAGGAGAGGCCAATGGCATCTGCACCGAAGTCGGAGTATCTGGGTTTCAGCGTGAATGCGAAATTTCGCATTTACAGTTTGCGGGTAAGCACTACCGAAGGCGAAGCCCGGTACTACACGCTCACCATCTCCAACCGAGCGTTTCTAGAACAACGCGTTCGATACCAGGACGCCCCGGAGATTTGTTTCCTTCGACTCGAACGCGAGCTGGACGCGTGCGGAGACTCGGTGCCGGCAACCCATCTGCGCATTACCGACACCGATCTGAAAGAGTATCAAGAGAGCCATACGAAAAAGCTCTCCCACCATCGCCCCCGACCGACGCTAAAGCCCTAGCTCGGTCGCGCCCCGCGACGGAACCCGCCTCGTTTACGTGGCTTTGCTGCTGCGGGCCGACCGTTGCGCCCCCGCGCTCGCGGCGGACGGCGATTCTCGTTGGGACGCGAGCCCTTGTCGACGGTGTGACGGGGCTCGAACCCGGTGACGACCTTCTTGGGCAGCGGGTTGCCGAGCAGACGTTCGATCCCGCTCAGCAAACCCGCTTCCTCACTCGAGACGAGAGACACCGCGTCACCGGTGTTCCCGGCGCGGGCGGTGCGGCCAATGCGGTGGACGTAGTCCTCCGGAACGTAGGGTAGATCGAAGTTGACGACGTGGGGAAGCTGATTGATATCGAGGCCTCGGGCCGCGATATCCGTCGCCACGAGGACGGAGACCGTACCCTTTTTGAAGTCGGCGAGGGTTCGCGTCCGGGTACCCTGGCTCTTGTCGCTGTGGATCGCGGCCGCCCGGATTCCGTCTTGTTTTAGATGCCGTGTCAGCCGGTCGGCTCCTCGTTTCGTGCGAGTGAAGACGAGAGTCTTGTTCCAGCTCCCGCTTCCAATCAAGAAGGAGAGCAGCGCGCTCTTTCGTCCTCGATCGACAGGATGGACGATTTGAGTCACGCCGTCCACGGTCGGTTTCGTGGCTTCGACCTCGAGCCTTGCGGGAGTGTTCAACAGACCATCGGCGAGTCGCTGGATCTCCGGTGACAAGGTCGCGGAGAACAACAGGTTTTGTCGTTTCGCCGGAAGTTTCGCGAGAATCTTCTTGATGTCATGGATGAAGCCCATGTCGAGCATGCGATCGGCTTCGTCCAGGACAAGGATGTCCACGCTCGAGAGATCGGCGGTTCGCTGTGAGACGTGGTCCAGCAAACGCCCAGGTGTCGCCACGAGAATATCGACTCCTCGCCGAAGGGTTTGTGCTTGCGGGCGGAAGCCGACGCCGCCGTAAACGACGGTAGAGTTAAACGGCAGGTATCGTCCGTAGGTCCGCACGGCCTGCTGCACCTGGGCGGCGAGCTCGCGGGTCGGCGTGAGGATCAACGTGCGAATCGGTTCGTGACGGCCTCTCGTTCCTTTCGTCGCGGCCAAGCGTTGCAAGAGAGGCAGCGTGAACCCAGCCGTCTTGCCGGTGCCCGTCTGGGCACGCGCCATGACGTCGTCACCACGAAGTATGGGGGGAATCGCGAGTTGTTGAATCGGTGTGGGAACGAGGTAGCCCTGATCGGCCACGGCGCGCAGTAGCTCGGCAGACAGGCCGAGAGTATCGAAAGACATAGATCTACAATGCTCCTGAATCGGCCTATCCAGTGCTTGGCACGGGCCGACCTAGGCAAAAACTTGATGTTGATTTCGTTCGGGGATAGCCGAAAGGGATAACCGCGAAGGGTCAGACGCAGATCGGAATGCGACTAGACGCGAGATGAGTATAGCGCAAAAACGACCGACGCGGGAATCTTTCTTCGAGTCGTCACATCGAGGACAGGAAAAGCTTCACGACGCGGGCTTCTTCTGGAAGAACTCACGCACGAGCTTTCGAATCAACGCAGCTGAGCCCAATACAGCGACGAGATTGGGAACTGCCATGAGGCCGTTCAGGGTGTCGGAGATGCTCCACACGAGTCGCAAGCTCCCCGTAGCCCCGAACCATATGACGCAGACCCACGCGATGCGATAAGGCAGCACCGCGCGATCACCAAGAAGGTATACGGCCCCTGTCTCTCCGTAGAAGGACCAGCCGATCACGGTCGAGAAGGCGAAGGTAAGCACTCCGGCGGTCACGATCATGTCACCCCACGCTCCGGGAAGACCGATCTCGAAAGCTTTGGCCGACAGAGCCGCTCCCGTCTCGCCGAGCTCCCACGCCCCCGTCGTCAAAATGACGAGGGCCGTCATGAGACATACCACGAAAGTATCGATGAAGACCTCGAAGATCCCGTAGAGCGCCTGCCGAACAGGGTGGTCCGTCACCGCGGCGGAGTGAACGATGGGAGCGCTGCCCAGCCCCGCCTCGTTCGTGAAGAGCCCCCGCGCGATTCCGAGACGCACGGCCTGCATCACGGCCGCTCCCGCGAATCCTCCCACCGCGGCCGTGCCATTGAAGGCTCCATCGACGATGAGCCCTACGGCGTGCGGCACTTCGCCGAAATTCTTGAAAATGATGACGAGAGCGCCGAGAACGTAGCCGATGCACATGAACGGAACGAGGTACTGCGTGACCTCCACGATTCGCTTGATGCCTCCGAGAACGACCAGGCCGACAAGAACCATCAGAACGAGTGCCGTAACACGAGGATCGACGCCGAAGCTCGCCTGAACCGCGTCTGCGACGGAGTTCGCCTGCACCATGTTGCCAATGCCAAAAGCTGCGAGGCTCGTCAAAAGAGCGAAGATCATGCCGAGCCAAGGTAGTCCAAGGCCGTTTTTCAGGACATACATGGCTCCGCCGCGCATCGTGCCGTCTTCGTGCTTCTCCCGATAGTGGAGTGCCACGGTGATCTCGCAGAACTTCGTGCACATGCCGAGGAGTCCCGAGACGAGCAGCCAGAAGACCGCTCCGGGACCTCCGAGGTGGATGGCCGTCGCCACACCGGCGATGTTGCCGACCCCTACCGTGCTCGCGAGCGCGGTCGCGACCGCTTGAAAGGGCGTGACGGTGCCGCTGCCCGCGCCCTTCGAAAAGAGCTTTCCCAGTACTTCGCGAAAGGCGAATCCTAGACGGAAGAACTGAATCCCTCCGGTCCAGAACGTGAGAAAGAGGCCGGTGCCCATCAAGGCGAGGATGAGTGGGGTACCCCAAACGAGGCTATTGATCTGACTGTGTATGTCGAGGACTCGTTCCATCATGACCGGCCGCTGATATTCAGCATCCTCCTTAGATGGCGGAGGGCTGGGAACCGAGAAGCTCGGGAGGCAGTGGCGCGTCGGAGCTTTGGGTCGAGCGAATGGTCTCGACGAAGTCGCTCCCGCGCAGTCGGCTCGCGTAGCGCCACTCACGCTCAACGCGCTTCGAGGCGGCGGCCTGCGCGGACCAGAACAAGTAGAAGACGTCCCGCTCGGAAATGTGATCGAGCAGCGGCGCAAGACCCTCGCTTTGCGCGGGGAGCTCGAGAGATCCGGTGAAGACGAGTAGCTCCGGAACGGCTCGCTCCAGAGCCGACAGTTGCTTGCGAGCTCGATCCTCGTCTTCCTTCGCGTAGCAGGCGAAAGCGCTGCGATGCCATTCCTCGCGTGATGGCAGCATTTCGGGCTCGGCCGTCGCCTCACCGACTTGAATCACGAAGTGGACGCGTGCGACGCGGAAGCCAAGGACGTAGATTCCGAGCGAGCCAGACCGAACTCCGAGATCCGAACCTGCAGGCACCGTGACGAGCAACCGCGCAACGCCGATGCCGCCGTCCCATTGGAGCGCAGTCTCGGGCTCAGGCGTCTCGAGCCCTTCGGCGCTGAGACGCGCCGCATACGAAGACCCAGTCGGCCCGCCACGATGGATCTTGGCGGAGCCGAGCGCGCGACGCACGACTTCCTCTCGATCCTTCTCGCCGTGCGCCCAGAGCTCGAGAACAACCGGTGCGCCTGGCGCTAGCGTCGGCGGCCCCGTCAGCGTGAATCGCACGGATCTACCGCCTTCAGGAACACGGTCCGGGCCTGCGAGCGCCCGCTCGATCCTCTCGAGGAGTCGGGACCGGCCGTCAGGCTCGTTCAGAGCAATCGTCTCGTCCAACAGAAACGGCATGGGGACGCTCGCATCATCGAGAGCCGCTTGCAGTAGGACGCTCCTCGACCGAGCGCGATCCGCCTCTTCGAGGACCCGCCGCGAGCCCATTGCATGTCGAGACCACAGCACAACGACCACATCCGCCCCATCCAGAGCCTCTTGCTGGGCACGAGCGGCGAGATCACTCGCTCCCTCGAAGCGCTCCCAGGCGACAGAGAGCCCCCGGGATTCCATGGCACGGACAACGTCTTGAACCCTGCGCGCGTCTTCCGCTGCATAGGTGAGGAACACGAAACCTTGCTTCATTTACGCAGAACTATATCGCAATCCGGAGGGTTTTGAGTGCTCGCTCGGCCTCGAAGAAAATTGATCTATGATAGTCACGTTGATGACTCCGAGACCCTTCGCGAACCTCGTGGCACTTGTCTCCCTCCTCGCAGGACCGAGCGCCTGTTCGCACGAGCCAGAGAGACCGAGGGTCGTCGTTCTGGGTTTCGATGGGGCGAATTGGGAGACTATGGAGCCGCTCATGGACGCGGGGAAACTCCCCTTTCTCCGACGACTTCGGGAGCAGGCGGCCTGGGGTCCCCTGACGACGTTCAAGCCCACGAAGTCTCCCGTGATCTGGACCAGCATCGCAACCGGCAAGACGATGATGAAGCACGGCATTCTCGACTTCGTCTATCTGGAGCAGAACGACCTTCAAGTTCCCTATAGCAACTCCGAGAAACGCGAACCCTCGATCTGGCAGATTCTCGACGCAACGGGCCGCCGATCCGTCATCGTCAACTGGTTCGTGACCTACCCCCCCGACGAGATCAACGGCGTCATGGTCTCGAACCGTTTCCGGAAGACTTTGCTCTTGCAGGGCGAGCGGGCCGAAAGGCTGAGAGACTCCATCCATCCGGAGGAGTACTTCGACGAGCTCAAACAATTCGTGAGCCTCGAATATGAAGATATCCGCGCCGCCAACGGGCTGCCGGACCTCGCGGAGGACTACGAAGGCATGCTGCCTGGGGCTAGCCGCAAGGACATCCGCGTTCTCGACGACTACTGGATCTACGTCCTTCAGGAGTCGATGATCGAGCGCGTCGCGCGCCACCTCTACGAAACGGAAGACTTCGACTTTTTCGCCGGCTACTTCCGCCTTCCCGATATCGTGCAGCACTTCGCCATCGAGTTCCTGGACCCTCGGAGCGTCGAGCGCGATATCGCAGCCCTTCAAGCTGGCAGCTTCAGCGAGGAAGACCTCGCGGCTTTTCGAGAGCGGATGGCGGGAGTACTAGAGCCTTTCTACCGATACATGGAGAGCATCGTCGAGTCCTACATGACCGATCCGCGTTTTGAGGACGCGTACTTTTTCGTACTCTCCGATCACGGCTTTTCGCTCCACGCAGGAGGCTACGACCACTATCACATTCCTGAGGCCGATCCCGCCCCTGACGGTGTCTTCCTCATGAAGGGGCCGACGACGAAGGCGGGCAGGGTCTCCTCCGTCAACGTCTACGATGTCGCGCCCACCATCCTCTATCTCTACGGCCTTCCCGTCGGAGAAGAAATGGATGGCGCACCCCTCCGAGCGGCGCTCGAGATCGAACGCGAAGTCGAGCATCGTCGGTACTCACAGGGAATGATGCACACGAAGGAGAACCGTCCCGACGAGGAGATAGACCAGAAAACCCTGGAGGAGCTTCGGTCGCTCGGCTATATCCAGTAACTAGGAAGCTAGGTCGGAGTGAGCTCCCGGAGCTTTTCGGCCAGGAAGGTCGAGACCTCTTTCACCGTCACAAGGGTGAGAGCCTGATTGGCAATCTCCTTCGCTTCTGACGCGGACAGACGCCGGATGATGTTCTTCACCGTCGGGATCGAGACCGCATTCATGGAAAGCTCGTCGAGACCGAACCCAACGAGAAGCGCGACTAGCTGGGGTTCCGCGGCCATCTCACCGCACATAGCCACTTTGATCCCGGCGTCATGGGCAGAGTTGATGACGAAGCGCAAGGTCCTGAGGATCGCGGGGTGAAGCGGCTCGTAGAGGTACGAGACACGATCGTTTCCGCGGTCTACCCCCAGGAGATATTGAATGAGGTCATTCGTGCCGATACTGATGAAGTCCGTCTCACGGGCGAGCAGGTCGGCGATCGCGGCCGCGGAGGGCACTTCGAGCGTAATGCCACAAGGTAGATCTTCTCCGAACTCCAGCCCATCGCGTCGCAACTCTCGTTTCGCTTCCTCCACGACATCGAGGGCTTCGCGAAATTCTCCGACGCCGCTGATCATTGGAAACATCGTCTTGATGTTCCCGTGCGCACGAGCCCGCAACATCGCACGGATCTGCTCCTTGAAGAGCACAGGATGCTCGAGCAGCAACCTAATCGCGCGAAGCCCGAGAGCTGGATTCTCCTCCGCCTCTCCGGGCTCGCGTTCGAGCTGACCCGCCGAAAGGTCGAAGGCGCGCACGACGACCGACCAGGGTTTCATCTGTTCGGCCATGCGCCGATAGACGAGATACTGCTCCTCCTCGCTCGGAAATTCTCCACCGCTCCGCGTCAGGAACCACTCGGAACGAAACAGACCGATACCCTGTGCCCCCCTTTCCTGCGCGCTGGTGCACTCTTCCGGGAACTCGACGTTCGCCTGCAGGGTCACGCGATATCCATCCTTCGTTTCCGCGGGAAGGTCACGGAGGTGGCCCAGCTTCGACCCTTGGGTTCGCTGTCGACGTCTGACCTTCCGATATTCCCGCAGAAGGCTCCGGTCCGGATTCACGACGACAACGCCCTCGCCGCCGTCCAGAATCACCGGCGCGCCGTGGTCGACCTTGGCCATCAGGTCTTGTACGCCGACCACGCAGGGTATTCCGAGGGACCGGGCGATAATGGCGGTGTGATACGTGCGCCCGCCCACCTCCATCGCGAGGCCTGCCATGCGCTCCCAGTGCAATTGGGCCGTATCGGAGGGACGGACGTTCTCGGACAGAAGAATGTAGTCTCGCTCCATCTCACCGAGGCTTCGATGCGGCGCGCCCGCGATATTCCCGACGAGCCTAGCGCCCACGTCGAAGATGTCTCCCTGTCGCCCGCGAATGTACTCGTCTTGCAAACCATCGAAGACCGAGGAAAGCTCCTCGAGCGTGAGCTTGACCGCCCACTCCGCGTTGACCTTCTCCTCTCGAATGAGCTCCTGAATCCTGCCAATCAGCAGCGGGTCGTCGAGCATCAGAATCTGTGCGTCGAAAATGTAACCGTGGTCTTCGCCCAATGCCTCGACTGTACGATCCTTGATCTTTCGCAGCTGCTGTTGCGTCAGCGACGCCGCCTCATCGACGCGCGCGATCTCGGTCCGGACCTCCTGGCGGAGCAGCGGGACACGAAAAATAGGAAACCCCCGGTAATGGAAGACCACCGCGCGTGCGATCACTACGCCCGGTGCCACCCCGACTCCGTGCAGAACGACCGGGGGTGGCACGCCGTTCGCCCCATCCGCTTTCGTGTCAGACGCGCTTGTGCTCACTTCGAGCCTTCTTCTCCCAAACCGCGCATTACCAGGTTCACGAGCGCTTCGAGAGCCTCGTGCTCGTCGTCGCCGGAGGCGGCGATCGTGATCTCGCTACCGACGGACGCCGCGAGGAAGAGAATCCCTAGAATGCTCTTGCCGTCGGTGGTGGTCCTGTCCTTCGTGACGGTGATTTTGGCGTCGAACCGCGTCGCGGTTCGTACGAATCGTGCCGCGGCGCGCGCGTGAAGCCCCAGGAGATTGACGATCTCGACGCGCTTCTCAATCATCCGCGTCGCCAGCACCGCCACCCTGTCGCTCCTCGCTCGCGAGCAGCTCGCTCGCGAGATAGATGCTGTCCTTGCCCTCGCGTGCGGCCTCTGCCGCCACTTCGCGAAGGTTGTCCCCTTCTTCTTCCTCTCGCAGACTCGCGAGCCGGATCAACATGGGAAGATTCACGCCGGTCACGACCTCGACCTCGCCGATGTCCAGGAACGTCAAACTAAGGTTGGAGGGAGTTCCTCCGAACATGTCGGTGAGAACCACCGTTCCCTTTCCCGATTCGACGCGAGTCACGGCACCTTCGATCTCACGTTCCGCGTCCTCTGGGCTCTCCTGCCAACCGATCGAGACTGCGGTGACGTTCGGAATGTCTCCAATAATCATCTCCGCGGCCGCGACGAGCTCCCGCGCCAACTGTCCGTGAGTTACGACGACGATTCCGATCATCTACTAGTGCTCACTGCCCTCTTCCACGTCGCGATGGGAGACCTGGGCGCGGTGGCTCGAGTCGCTCAATCGACGACATAGGTGGTTGGCGATCACGACCGATCGGTGCTGGCCGCCGGTGCAGCCCACGGCAATTGTTAGATTGCTTTTCCCCTCCGAGCGATAGTGGGGCAAGAGATAGGAGAGAAAACCGTCGAGCCGATCGAGAAGCTCGGGAGTGGCTTCGTGTGCCATCAAGAACGCTTCGACCTCTGGATCGTTGCCGCTCTTCTCACGCAGGGCACTTTCGAAGTATGGGTTGGGGAGGAAACGGACGTCAAACACCAGGTCCGCACCGGGGGGAACACCGTATTTGTAGCCGAAGGACAGCACGTGCAGCGCAGGACCGGCAACCGCGTCGGTCTCGACGAAACTCTCGAGGACAAGCTGTCTGAGCTCGTGGACGGTCAGGTCCGACGTATTGACGGTTCGATCGGCGATAGCGCGGATGGGCCCCAACTCCCGCTGCTCCTCACGTACGGCTTCGACGAGACTCCCGACTCCGGACTGCAAGGGGTGCGGCCGCCGGCTCTCGCTGAACCGGCGCACGAGCACATCCTCCCGGGCCTCAAAGAAGACGACCGTCGTCGGAAATCCCCGCTTTCGCAATCGTTGGAGTGCGTCCGGGAAGCGACTGAGGAAGCCGCGCTCCCGGATATCGGCGACGATCGCCACTCGATCGATGTTTTCACCACCTTTGGCGATGAGCTCGGCAAACGGCAGAAGCAAACTCGCGGGAAGGTTATCGACGCAAAAGAAATCAGAGTCCTCGAGCGCCTTCAGGGCGAGGGTCTTTCCCGACCCCGACAAGCCGGTAATGAAGACGAACCGTGCCCCGCCAAGATTTCCCATAGTGACAGCAGGACACGATTATCCGTTAGGCGAGGTAGCAGAGCAAGATCGCTCTCGAGGTCAGTCGCGGATATCGACCGATCTCAGTTTTGCGGGTCGATCAGGCCGAAGTTCTCGTCTGGACGTTTATAGAGCACGTTGGTCCTCTCGCTCGAGGCATCCCGAAAGACGAGAAACTCGGCTCCCTCTTCCTCGAGCTGCAGTATCGCCTCCTCGACCGAAAGGGGCTTGATGACGAAACGCTTGCTGTCGATGACCTGTGGCGTGGCCGATTGTCCGGCGGCGCCGTCGGCGGCGATCACGTTGAAGATTCCCTCGCCGTCGATCCGGGAGGGACGTCGTCGCCGCTTGTGAATTCGCTTGTC
This sequence comes from Candidatus Marinacidobacterales bacterium, assembly GCA_965247365.1. Classification (GTDB taxonomy): domain Bacteria; phylum Acidobacteriota; class Vicinamibacteria; order Marinacidobacterales; family SMYC01; genus CBDFHB01. The sequence goes on along the minus strand of CBDFHB010000002.1, from coordinate 2,632,575 downwards.
GTGTTGCTTGCGGGCCTGCCCCTCGACCTTGTCGATAGCCTGTGTCACGGCCATCTTTGGGTCGTCGGTCGCTTCCGTCGCAGAGAGATAGATGTTCCCTCTGCTGTGGACGTTCAGCTCGGTGATCTGACGATATTTCTCCGACGAGAGGATGACGTGGATGTCGGTGATGCCGTCGAGGTAGCGTTCGAGCTTCTCGACTCGCGATTCGATGAAGGTCTTCAACGACCGGGGTACCTCTACATGTCTCGCAGTGATCTGAATCAACATGGCACGCCCCGTACGCAAATCTCTTTCGACTTCGGTTTCAGAGCGTCGGCACCTCGCAGCCGACGACCGCTAAGAAGCGAATGGGCTGCTATACAGATTCTTTCTCTGATTGGAGGGTGGAATCCTGAGCTCTTCTCGATATTTCGCGATCGTCCGTCGGGCGAGGACCAGCCCGTCGTCCTCGAGAATCTTGACGATCCGAGAGTCCGACAGTGGCTTTTTGGGATTCTCCTCGTCGACGATTTTCCTGATCCTCTGCTTGATAGTGACCGATGAGACATGCTCCCCGCCCACGCTTGCGATACCGCTGTGGAAGAAATACTTCATTTCGCACACGCCCTGCGGCGTATGGATGTACTTATTGCTCACGACTCTAGAAACCGTCGATTCGTGCATGCCGATGTCGATAGCGACGTCACGGAGGACCATGGGGCGCAAGTGCTGCACCCCATTGTCGAGAAACTCGGTCTGCTGATTCACGATGCTATTGGACACCTTGTAAATGGTCTTTTGCCGCTGATCGACGGACTTGATCAACCAGAGCGCGCTTCTCAGCTTCTCTTTTACGTAGTTTCTCGTATCCGCGTTCTCGTCCGTCTTGTTCTCCAGCATTCGGCGATAGACGGAGCTGATCCGAAGCTGCGGAAGCCGATCCTCGTTGAGAATAATTTCGTACTTGCCATCCACCTTGACGACGTAGACATCAGGTGTAACGTAATGGCTCCGGTCCGAACTGAACTTGGCTCCGGGCTGCGGATCTAGCCTTCGGATGATCTCGCAGTGTTCGATGACTTCTTCCAGGGGAAGCTTCATCGCCTTGGCGATGTCGTTGAAGCGGTGATTCTGCAGGAGGTCGAGGTGCTCGGTGACCATCGTTTCCGCCGGCGTGCCACTCAGGTCCAGGTGGCGGAGCTGGATCAGCAAGCACTCCTTCATGTCTCTCGCCCCAACGCCGACGGGGTCGAAGCTCTGGACGAGCTGCAGCGAGCGCTCCACGTCACCGCACTCGTAGTCTCCCATCGCGCAAATCTCTTCGATAGAGGCCTGCATAAAGCCTTGCTCATCGATATTGCCGATGATGGCTTCTCCGAGCTCGACCATCTGTTCGTCAGCGGGCGCCATGTGAAGCTGCCAAGCGAGATGATCGGCCAGCGAAGCCGTAGTCGAAAGAGTGTTCTCGATGGGCGGTAGCTCGGGTACCTCGAAGCTGGTACGGGGTCGGTAGCCTTCGTCCAGGTAGTCGCTGAAGAAAGACTCGTAGTCGATCTCGTTCAACGAGTCGTCGCTCTTGGGCTCCGGCTCGGCTTTGTCTTCCTCCGAGCGCGATTCCGTCGCGGCGGATTCCTCGCTCGACTCCGCGCTCTCGCTATTCTGGCGTTCGAGCTCTTCCTCCAACAAGGGGTTCTCGGTAATCTCTTGTTGGAGCATATCGGCAAGCTCGAGAGTGGACATGGGGAGGAGCTTGATCGCCTGCTGAAGCGAAGGAGTGAGAATGAGCTTCTGCTGGAGTTTCGTTTGTAGTGTTAGCTTCTGCTGCACGGTAGTGGCGTTGCTCCTCGCTATTTCGACTCAATCGAGGCGGAAGTCCTCTCCGAAGTAGACTCGTCGGACATCCTCGTTCTCCGCGAGCTCCTCGGGAGTTCCCGAACAGAGAATCTTCCCATCATTCATTATATAGGCTCGGTCGGTGATCTTCAGAGTTTCACGCACGCTGTGGTCGGTGACGAGGATTCCGATTCCACGGGCCTTGAGATGATGGACGATCCTCTGGATGTCCCCCACGGCAATGGGGTCGATACCGGCAAAGGGCTCATCCAGCAGCATAAAAGCAGGCGACGTCACGAGGGCGCGCGTGATCTCAGCGCGACGGCGCTCGCCGCCCGAGAGCGTATATCCGCGGGAGCGCGCCTTCCCGGTCAGTCCGAGCTCTTCGAGAACTTCGGATAGCCGCCGGCGTTTCTCAGCCGGGGTGATGGGAAGGGTCTCCAGAATAGCCAGCACGTTCTCTTCCACCGTCAGTTTCCGGAAGATCGATGGCTCTTGCGGCAGGTAGCTGATGCCGGCTCGCGCTCGCAGGTACATTGGTAACGACGTGATCTCTTCGTCGTTGAGGAAAACGCTCCCGGAGTCAGGACGGGTGAGGCCGACGACGATGTGGAACGTCGTGGTTTTCCCGGCGCCATTCGGTCCGAGCAACCCGACGACCTCGCCTTCGCGCACTTCCACATTGACATCGGCGACCACCTTTTTTTTGCGATAGGACTTCGCGAGCGACCGTCCCCGCAGAACCTGCATTTAGAAAAAAGGGTGCGGATTTGATGAGTACGTGGTCTTTGTGCGGTTTTGCTCTTGACCGTCAACCAAAATTCTATCATCGGCCAGAAAGAAAGTCAACTTCTTTCCTTCTGTGAGTTTACCGGCATTTTCCAGCCACGCATCGGCCCCCATCACGGTCACACTCTCGGCCTTCGGCAAGTATCTTGCATAGTCGCCGCCGGCCGCGCCTTCCGCGGTTTCGATCTCCACCTCGTCCTTCGCGACGATCTCCCGCACCTCGGAACCCCCCGTCTCGAGGAGCACGTCGACGCTCTTGCCGCGAAGCCTCATTTCTGACGAACGCATCTCCACCTGGCGACGATACTCCAAGACCCCGCTGTCCGACCGATAGAGAAGACGTCCGGCCCGGGTTACGGTGGGTTCTTCCCTCTTGGTCTCCCCGGTGAGCTTCTGGAGAAATATGGTCGTGACGTCTCCTTCCGCATGGAGTTCTCCCTTCGTTTGCTCGATGCGGATCTGATTCGCCTCGATTCGGTTGCGCCCCTGAAAGGCTCTCGCCTCGCCGTCGTAGATCGCGAGGTCGTTCGTACGGTCGTAGTCGAGATGTTGCCCGACGAAATGAACCGTCGCCGAATCGGTCGCCGGAAACATGCCACTTTTCTCTCCTGCGGCGGACGTCGAACGAACGTTCCCCAGACCCTCGACGTCCCCGCTGTCCACAGCAATCCGGATCTCGTCCGCCTCGAGGTTCGCCCGCGCGTCCCAAAGCCTCGGAGTCTGCCTCAGAACGAGTTTCGAGTCCATCGCAAGAAACGTCCCCTCGTCCGCCGTCGCTCGAACATCCCCCTGCTCGAACTCTACAGACCGCTTACATCGCGCCTCGAGAAGCTCACCCGACTCGGGATCGAAGTCGGCCTCGAGCTGGCGGGCCGTCATCTTCTTCTCCTCTCCCGCGCCGGCAGGGGTGAGAACGAGGGTAACGCCGCCTCGCCCTCGAAGCATCGAGAGCCTGCCCTCATCATCGAAGTCGAAAGCCAGAGTGTGGCCCTCGAGCTCCTTGTGGTACCCCTCGCGCGCATCTTCCGGCAAGAGCATGACGAGTCGGCCCCCTTCCCGAGCGCGCACCCGCTCGAGCAGCCTCCCCCCAGGCCGATAGAGCACTTCGAGTCGATCGGTCAGGAGGCGCTTGAGCCCGGGCTCCCGCGACAACGCCGCCGGCCCCGTGGTTCCGCCGCCAGGCTCCGCATTCTCGGCCTCGGCAGGGACGTTCATTCGCAAATCGACGTTCTCGAGCGCCTCCATGCGCTCGACCTCCTCCGTCCCGTCGACGAGAAAGAGCTTGAGGTCGTTACAGTCGAGGGCGCGGGTGCCTTGCCTCACCCGCACCTCGTCGACGAACTGCACCCAGTTCTGTTTTCTTCGCATGAGGGCGCTCTCGCTCTCGACTCGAACGGGCTCATCGCCCTCCTCCTGAAGGATCATCGAGACTCCCCCGCCAAGCTCGAGATCTCCCCTCTTCGTAAAGTAGCGAAAGTCTCCCGCATCTCCCACGAGCCCTTCTTTGAAGTAGCGCACCGGTTCCGTGCTCCAGACGAGATCGGGGTAACGTCTGAAATCGAGGCTGTCGCTCTCGAGCCTCAAGGAGGTCTCGTCGCGCACGATGACATTGCCTTCCAGGTGAACGGAGCTGTCCTTGTTGATTCGGCAGTAGTCCGCGGTCACGACCACTGGCTTCTGCTCCTCGCCAGCGCTGAAGTGAATCTCCACCTCCCGGAACTCTTGTGAGCTCTCGGGGCCTCCGCTGCTTTCAGCAGCTTTGAGAGTCCATGCCGTGTTCCCGTCGCTGTCGAGCTGCTCGATCTCGATCTGCCTGGAAACGAGACTCTCGGATTCTGCCTTGGGCAAGTCTAGCGGTTCGGCGTTGCCGGCCACTCCCCGCCATACGATGATGGCGACGTAACCGCCGAAGCCGATGAGCACAGTGAAGAGACTCCACTTGATGAACCGGATCTGGCCAAAGGTCATGTTCCGATCGTACTCTCGACTCCGAGGTCACCCATTCTGCGAAACTTCTGATACCGTGCCTCGAGGCGTTCGGGCGGGGATAGCTCCTCCAAGCGCTCGAGCGCCTCGACGAGGTACTTGTTCAGAATTTGAGCCGCTTGCCGATGCGCCGTGTGCGCGCCGCCGACCGGCTCGGGAACGATTCGGTCCACCAGACCGAGCTCGAGCAGGTCCTTGGAGGTGAGTTTCAGGCTCTCCGCGGCCTCTTCCGCGCGGCTCGCGTCTTTCCATAGAATCGCGGCGCAGCCCTCTGGGGAGATCACCGAATAGACGGAGTGCTCCATAATGAGAATCTCGTCCCCGACTGCGATGGCGAGCGCTCCCCCGCTGCCCCCCTCGCCCGCGACCGTGACGATGATGGGAACCTCGAGTCGAGACATCTCTCGAATGTTGACGGCGATCGCTTCCGCCTGGCCTCGCTCCTCGGCATCGATTCCCGGATAGGCACCGGGGGTGTCGATGAAGCAGAAAATCGGCCGCCCGAACTTGTTGGCAAGTCGCATGGCGCGGAGGGCCTTGCGGTAACCCTCCGGACGGGGCATTCCAAAGTTACGGTGAATTTTTTCTTTGGTATCGCGGCCCTTCTGGTGCCCGACCACGACGACGGGTCGTTCGTGAAACCAAGCCATACCGCACACGATAGCTGGGTCTTCGGCGTAGCGACGATCTCCGTGAATCTCGAGGAAGTCCGTGAACAGGAGAGAAATGAAATCCCGGGTATAGGGGCGCTGCGGATGGCGCGCGACCTGAACCGTTTGCCACGCTGTGAGTCGCGTGTAGATATCGCGGCGCATGGAGTCGAGCTTTTGTTGGAGGCGAGCGATTTCCCGCTCTTTCCCCGAGTCGGCGGGATAGCCGGTGAGCGCCTCGATCTCCTTCTCGAGGGCTGCCAAGGGGGCTTCGAAATTTAGAGTGTCCGCTCCCATACCCGCTCAGTCTACCAAGATCTTCCCTACTATGGGGAACGGGCGGGCAACCTTGGTGAGGTTGTTGAGAACTAAGTAATCGACGTCGCTTTGGCGACGCGGAGGGCGTTTTCGATACGGTTCAAGTGGAACGTCTTCATGACTTCGCTGAGCTGAGGGTGCTCCGAAGCCAGGTCGCGGAGATCGTCCTGGTCGATCTTGAGCAGTTCGCTCTCCGATACCGCGACGACACTGGCGGTGCGGGGCACACCGGTCAGAAACGAGACCTCGCCGAAGAACTCGTTCGGCCCGACGGTATCGAGCACCGTCGCTCGTTCCGCGTTTGGACCGTTCCCCTGCGGCCTACGGATCTCGAGCTTGCCGCTCTTTACGAGAAACAGGGCGCTATCCCCGGAGCCAGCCGAGACGACCTCGACGTCCGCGGGTATGCGAATCATGTGGAACAGCGAGGCGACGCGATGCCGGTCAGACACCTCCAGAAACCCGAACAGGGGGCTCTCCGCCAATACCCTTGCGAGCACGCGCCCGTGGTACATCTTGTCGAGCACCGCAACGATCCGAGGATGCCGGCTGGAGACCGTGCGCATGACCTCCTCGGAAAGCTCGAGCACCTCGCCCTCTTCGAGAGCGACCACGGTGGCACTTCGGGGCTCGCCGGTCAGAAACGCGAACTCGCCGAGACACTGACCAGCCCCGGCGGTGTCGAGTCGTCGGTCCTCGTTCCGAATCTCGAAGGTACCGCTCACGATGAAATGGAGCGAGCGACTCTGCTCACCCGCCTCGACCAGCACCGCACCTCGGTACATGATCCGTCGGTTCATGCCGCCTGCGACGTCGAGAAGCTCTTGGGGCTCGAGCTCCGAGAGAAGCGGGATGCTTTTGAGCTGATTCTGCTTTCCGTCCAGCTCCTCGGCCTCCCCCTCGCCCTCGGCCGGCGCTGCCTGGCTCTCCAGGAGTCTGTCCGCGTTGACTTTGGCGACGTAGGAGAGAGGATCGTCGAAAGTGGGATCGAGCTCGACGATCTTGAGCCCCGTGGAAATGGCGGCGAGCAAATTCCCCTGAGCGGAAAGAAGCTCCTGCAGCTTATAGAGCTCGGTGATGGCCTCGTTCCCTCGTCCCGCTGCCACGAGCCAATCAGCGAGCGTGACTCTCGGCGCCCTCGCCCTGGGCTGCTCCTGGATGAAGGTGCGAAGCTCGGCAATAGCCTCCTCGGCCTTGCCCGAGTCGTGAAGGTTCTTGATGTACTCGAACTGATGCTTGCTGTTGCGCGGCGGCGCTTTGGGACGGGCTCGGAACATTGCAGACCTCGCGTGCCGGAGGAAGTTTGTCTAGGGTGCTCTCAGAATGGCAGCGGGCTTCGGCTTTGTCAACGAAAGGGCGATCAAGTGGAAGGCGACAAACGCGCGCGAGACAAATGCACGGCGTTCTCGCCACACATCGCTTCGAGGCTGGTGACGAGCTCCGGAGACGGTTCGACGCGCAGAAAGGGATGGGGTCGCAGGACGACGCTGTAGTCGTCGCGGGTCAGCTCGAAGGAGAGCTCACATTCACCGCGATTCTGCTCCAACAGCTCTCTCAAATGAGGCAAAGTGTCCTCGTAGAACGCGTCGAGCGTGACTCGAATCGTCATCGACGCCGCCTCTCTTTGTTGAACTTCGTCCAGGAGTATTAGCTTGCTGGCGAGGACTTTTCCGGAGTCCTCCCCCGTCTCCGGCTTGCCTTTGACGAGAACGGCGATGTCGTTGGAAAGCATACCGAAGCTCTCCCGATACAAATTGGGGAAGACGACGATTTCGGCCGCGCCCATCTGGTCCTCGAGTCGAAAGACCGCCATGGCATCGCCCTTTCTCGTTCTCAGCGAGCGGATGCCCATAATGAGGCCCGCGATGGCCACCTCCTTTCTCTCCGCCTGCTCACGGAGGCTCACCGTATCGCAGGTCGCGTAGACCGAAATCTCGTCCTGGTAGCTGTCGAGAGGATGCCCGGTCAAGAAGAATCCGAGGGTCGCCTTCTCGAAGCCGAGCCGCTCGGCCTCGCTCCAGTCGGGCAAGTCGGGGTAGCGGGTCAGATCGGGACTGGGACGCACTCCGCCCATGTCACCGAACAGACTCCCTTGGCCGCTCTCCCGCTCCCGTTGAATCTGCTGGCCGTAATCGAGCGCGCGATCGATTACGGCGACGAGCTGTGCCCGGCTAGCGTTGAAGGAGTCGAGGCTACCCGATTTCACGAGCGCTTCCAGAACCCGCTTGTTGACGAGTCTCAGGTCGACGTGCTCGCACAGATCGGCGAGCGTTCCGAAGGCACCCGCCGCCGCCCGCGCGCCAAGCATCGACTCGATCGCGGATTCGCCTACGTTCTTGACGGCGCCGAGCCCGAAACGAATTTGATTCCCGATGACGGTGAAATCGAGATCGCTCTCGTTGATATCCGGAGGAAGGACCTCGATTCCCATGTCCTTGGCCGCCTTCAAGTACTGCACGACCTTATCGGTATTGGCCTTTTCCGAGGTCAGAAGTGCCGCCATGAAGAACACGGGATAGTTGGCCTTCAGATAAGCCGTCTGATACGCGAGCAGGGCGTAGGCCGCTGAGTGCGACCGGTTGAATCCGTATCCCGCGAAGTGCTCCATGAGGTCGAAGATCTTCTCCGCCTTCTTTTCCGGGATCTCGTTCTCGAGCGCCCCCTTCATGAATTTCTCGCGCTGTGCCTGCATCACGTCCGCCTTTTTCTTGCCCATGGCACGACGGAGTATGTCGGCTTCCCCGAGCGTGAAGCCCGCGAGCTTCGAGGCGATCTGCATCACCTGTTCCTGATAAACGATGACCCCGAGAGTGTCTTCGAGAGATTCCTGCAAAGCGGGTAGCTCGTAGCGAAGGGCGACCTTGCCCCACTTGCGCTTGATGAAGTCGTCGATCATCCCGCTTCGAATCGGACCGGGACGGTAGAGAGCGTTCAGTGCCGTGAGGTCCGTGAGCTTCTCGGGTTTGAAGCGCCGGAGAATGTCCCGCATGCCCTCGCTTTCGAACTGAAAGACGCCGAAGGTCTCGCCGCGGGAAAAGAGCTCATAGGTTTTCTCGTCGTCCAGCGCAAGACTCTCGAGGTCGATTTTCACGCCCAACTGACGAGCGATCATCTTCACACAATTGTCGATGAGGGTCAGCGTTCTCAATCCGAGGAAATCCATCTTGAGCAGGCCGATGTCCTCGCAGTCCCTCATGTCGTACTGCGTCGTGATCTCGCCCTTGCTCCCTCGATAGAGCGGAAGGAACTCGGTCAGCGGCTCGGGTGCGATGACCACCCCGGCCGCGTGGGTCGATGCGTGGCGGCTCACCCCTTCGAGACGTTTCGCCGACTCGACGAGCTGCCGAACTCGGCTGTCCTCCTCGATCGCCTCCTGTAGCTGAGGCACTTCCGCGAGGGACGACTCGAGCGTCGCGTCCAGCGTGGCGGGGATCAGCTTCGCGATGCGGTCGACGTCGGCGTATGGGATATCGAGCACCCTTCCCACGTCCCGAATAACGGCGCGGGCCTTCATCGTACCGAAGGTGATGATCTGGGCGACACTGTCGCGCCCGTACTTCTCCGTGACGTAGTCGATGACCTCGCTCCGGCGCGCCTCGCAAAAATCGATGTCGATGTCGGGCATGGTGACCCGCTCGGGATTGAGGAATCGTTCAAAAAGGAGGTCGTACTCCAGAGGGTCGATACCTGTGATACCGAGGCTATAGGCTACGAGGCTCCCCGCAGCGGAGCCTCGCCCCGGGCCTACTGGGATTCCTTGGTCCTTCGCGAACCGGATGAAGTCCCAGACGATCAAGAAGTAGCTGGGAAACCCCATTTCCTGGATGATGGCGATCTCTCGCTTCAGACGCGCTTCGTAATCCGCAAGGCTGTAGCGGCCCTCCTTCTCGATCGCGCCTCCGTGTACACGCCAGCGCTCATTGAATCCATCCCAGACGACGCGCTCAAAGTGACTTTCTACAGTGACACCCTCGGGCACCGCGAAACGCGGAAGCCGAAACCCTTCACGGTCGAGGTTGATATTCACCCGTTCCGCGATGGCGAGCGTGTTGTTGTAGGGCTCTTCGTAGCCCTTGAAGAGCTCGGCCATCTCGTCGGAGGACTTGAAGTAGAACTGATCTCCGGGATAACGCATCCGCTTCTCGTCGGCCGTTTTCTTGCCCGTTCCGATGCAGAGAAGAATGTCGTGGGCTTCGGCGTCTTCTTTGGAGATGTAATGGCAGTCGTTCGTCGCGACCGTCGGAAGTCCCTCTTTTCGCGCGAGCTCCATCAGGCTCGTATTGACGGTTTTCTCGTCTTGAAGCCCGAGCGCGTGGTCTTGAATCTCGAGGAAAAAGTTGCCCTCCCCGAGAATGTCGCGATAGACGCCCGCCGCCTTCATCGCGGCCTTCTCGTTGCCTCGGAGGGCCGCCTGGGGCACCTCGCCTTTGAGACAGGCCGAAAGACCAATGAGCCCCTTGGAATGGCTCGCGAGAAGCTCTTTGTCGATACGGGGCTTGTAGTAGAAACCTTCGAGGTAGCCAGCCGAGACCAGCTTGACGAGGTTCTTGTATCCCTCGTTGTTCTCCGCGAGCAATACGAGATGGTTGTTGGTCTCGGAAATGCTCCCGTTGGGCGACTTGTCGAAACGACTCCCCGGAGCCACGTAGATCTCGCACCCGAGGATCGGCTTGATGCCCCGCTTCTTGGCTGCCTTGTAGAAGTTCATGGCGCCAAACATGTTGCCGTGGTCGGTCAAGGCGACGGCGGGCATCTCGTTGCGAGCGGCAAGGTTCACCATGTCGTCGATACGACTCGCGCCATCGAGCAGCGAGAAGTCGCTGTGGTTATGCAGGTGAACGAAAGGTCGCACGTTCTACTCCCATTCGATAGTCGAAGGAGGCTTCGACGAAATGTCATATACCACGCGATTGATGCCTCGCACTTCACCGATGATCCGGCTCGAGATGGTTCCGAGAAGCTCGTGAGGCAGTTTGGCCCAGTCGGCCGTCATGCCGTCCCTGCTCGTTACAGCCCGGATCGCGAGAACGTGCTCGTAAGTTCTCGCATCGCCCATGACACCGACAGTGCGTATCGGAAGGAGTACGGCGAAGGATTGCCACACCTCCCGATAGAGCCCGGCCTTCTTGATCTCGTCCATGAGGATGTCGTCCGCCTCACGCAGGAGATCGAGTCGCTCGCGCGTGACCGAGCCGAGGATCCGGATGGCGAGTCCCGGTCCAGGAAAAGGCTGTCGGAAGAGGAGCTCTTCGTCGAGTCCGAGCTCGAGCCCGAGATTCCTTACCTCGTCCTTGAAAAGCTCTCGGAGTGGCTCGATGAGCTCGAATTTGAGCCGCTTCGGCAGTCCACCCACGTTGTGATGGCTCTTGATAACCTGCGACGGGCCCTTGACCGAGACACTTTCGATCACGTCTGGATAGAGCGTGCCCTGGGCGAGGAAGTGGGCGCGGTCGATGTCCTTCGCGTGCTCCGTGAAGACCGAGATGAACTCCCGACCGATGATCTTTCTCTTGCGCTCCGGATCGGCGACCCCCTGGAGCCTGGTCAGAAAACGCTCCGAAGCGTCCACGGCGATGACGTTCAGGTGAAGCTTGCGGGCGAAGCGGTCCATGACTTGCGCCGCTTCGTTCTTCCGCAGGACACCGTTGTCGACGAAGATGCAGGTCAATTGGCTTCCGACGGCTTCGTGCACGAGCTTCGCCGTTACGGAGGAATCTACGCCCCCGGACAGAGCGCAGACGACGCTCGCGCCGCCGACGCGCTCGCGGATCGCCGTCACGGCCTCTTCGGCATAGGAGCGCATGTTCCAATCGCCTTCGACCTTGCAAATGCCGAAGGCGAAGTTCTTCAGAATCTCGGTGCCGCGCTCTGTATGGGCCACTTCGGGATGAAATTGAACGCCATAGAGGCGACGCGCCTCGTCCTCGAACGCGGCCACTGGCGCCGCGTCGCTGCTCGCGGTCAGGTGAAAACCCGTGGGAAGCGTCTCGATTCTGTCCCCGTGAGAGGCCCAGACTTTCAACTTCGGTCCGACACCTTCGAAGAGCGGGCTCCCGTTCCTGCAGGCGATGACCGCGTGTCCGTACTCGCGGTGTCCGGCTGGCTGGACGTCGCTTCCGAGTGTCTTGGCCATGAGCTGCATTCCGTAGCAGACCCCGAGCGTCGGCACACCGACTTGAAAGATCGCGGGATCGCAGTGAGGCGAGCCCTGTTCATAGACGCTGTCCGGTCCCCCGGAAAGCACCACGCCCCTGACGTTCGGACGCAACAGCTCCTCGACGGGGGTCGTATAGGGACGGATCTCACAATAGACCAAAAGCTCCCGTAATCGTCGTGCGATGAGTTGGGTGTACTGTGATCCGAAATCGAGAATGAGAATGATATCGTGCGTCATGGACGATCTGGGTTTTTCGCTATGAGGACCGGCATTATATCGGCCCGGGCCGCCGATCACAAGACCTTGAGGTCTTTGATTCGCGCACTCCCAACATGTTGTGTTCTTGATGTTTGACTTCTTCGCGTTCCCCCGCAATATGCGAACCCTCGTGTTCTTTGAACTGATGTCCGTAGTTGCTGTTGTGTTGATGGCAGACCCATCCGCTGGGTCACAGCAGACGGAGGCGGATCCAGCTCCCAGCGGTGAGGAGACCACTCAGGAGGACGAGCCGGCCGCCGATGAGGTCGATGAGGAGGATCAGGAGGACAAGAACCTCGAAGAGGTCGCGCCGCCACCGCCACCGCCGCCTCCTCCCGATGGCCTCTTGCCCGTGGTGGAGTTAGCTCGGTTCGAGCACTCGCCCCGCGATCGTCCCCACGTCCTTCTCATCGGCGATTTTCTCGTCGTTGTGACCCGGAGCGGGCTCACGCAAGGCATCGACGTCACCACGGGAGAGCTCCAATGGAAGCTCGGCCTGCCGGGCGAGGACCTCTTCCCGCCGGTAATGCTCCCACCACTCGAGGACCTCTCCCTCCTGCTTTCGACACCGACTGGACAACTGTTCCTTCTCGATGGACGAACGGGGCGTATCCAGTCGGAGAAGCAACTACCCTTCCCCCTCGCGCTTGCTCCCTTCGTGAGCGACGCTTCGATCCTCTACGCCGGTACTCCCGAAGGCGTGATCCATGGCTTCGATCTCGAATCGGACACCGAGATCTTCGCCACGTCAATCGGCGAGCCGCCCAGTGCCTTTGCGAGCTCGAGCAATCTGCTCACGGTGTCGGGGGCACTTCGGACGTTGACGGCCCTCGATCCCGTGACCGGCGCAGTGAAGTGGACTCTCGTCGGGCGTGGTCCATTCCGTGCTCCCGCCACTTTCGGTGACGATCGGACGCGCGTGTACATAGGCAGCGATACGGGGGAGTTCTACTGCCTCGACGCGAACACCGGCAAGGTCAAATTCAAATGGGCGACCGGTGCCTCCATCCGCTCACCCGCGCTCGTCGAAGGCGATCGTGTCTACGTGTCCTCTTACGGAAACGCGATCTACGCCTACGGAGCGCGCAACGGCCATGAGCAGTGGCGTGCGCACCTACCCGGCCGGCCCGCGTCGGGACCCGTCCGCCTCTACCAGCGATTCATGGTGGCGACGCAGGACGGGATGCTCATCGAAATCGATCCGACGCGGGGGCACCTGGGAAAGAGCCATGTCGTGTCGGGAGAGATACCCGACAGTCCCGTGTTTCACATCGTGCCGGCACCGCCCATCGCCGTCCTTCCCGAAGACTCGGAGAGTGATCCCGAGGAGGCTCTCTTGGCGGACCCCGAGCTTGCTAACGAAGGCTCGGAGGAGCCTGAGGAGCCCAAGTGGTACGAGCTGTCGCGGATCGCCGTCGCTCTCAGGTCCGGACAGGTCTTGCTGCTTCGACATCAGCCGCCGGAGCCCCCGAAGCCCGAGGAGGCGCTCGATCCCGAGGGCAGCGAAGGCCTCACGCCGGGACAGACGGGCGCCGCACCACCCGTCGCGTCGCCTGTCCCCTTTTGAATCCAATCGTCCGCGCCGTGGGATCGGTCGGTTCGTGGAATCAAGGAGTTACGCTTCCCCAGGGCTGGAATGGAACCTGCATTCCATTGAGGTTCGGTACGCTTTGACATCACTGACAAGGCGACGCTAACATGGATTGAAAAGATGGTTGGTTTGACGGTCTCGATGCTACTCGCCGCGCTGGCGCTCGGGCCTGTCGCCGTTCCCGGCCAGAAGAAGCCTGAGCAACCCAGCTACTTCAAGTACCTGAGCGCCCATGAAGAGGAAGAGGCTCCCAAGCCTGTGGATGTTCGCAGTGAAGGCGATCTCCGGAGGGCTATCGAGAGGATCGGCTCTGCCTTCGAGGCAGGTGACGCCTCGGACGTTGAAGACTGCCTCGTTCGAAGCCGCATTTTCCTTTCTTTGAGAGCGAAGGGCGACCAGAAGGGGTTCTTTGGGCCTAGCCAGATCAAGTTCATGTTCGAGAAGCTCTTCGAGGAACGAGAGACCCGCGATTTCACCTACGACGCTGAGGAGCTGGACTTCGCAAGGGACGGAAGCGTCTCGTTCCGAGCGACTTGGACCTACGTGGTACTCGACGAAGACGAGCTCGTCACCGAGCTACTGCGATTCAAGATGGAGCGCAGCGGAAACGATTGGCGGGTTTCCGAGATACGAAGCGCTCCTCAATAGACAGCTCACCTCGTCTCCAGCCGGTCCCACGACTGGTCACGGGAGTTCCGAGACGCCAGACCAGCACCCATGAGTGACGAAGCGCCGGCAATCTCACCCCCGCCGAGCTCGATGAACCGCCGTGCGTGGATCCTGCTTGCGAGCGTGGTTCTTCTGTTCACCCTGGTCGTCGTCGACGTGAGCCGGGAGCTCACGCTCCTGAGTGACATCGCAGTATGGGCCGTGTTCGCTTTTGCGGCTTTATTGCTGTTGCTCGTAGTGTCGATGCGCTCGCTTCCGAACCGCACCCTAGGCCTTTTGCTTCTGCTTGGTGCTCTCGGCACGCTGGGCCTGCGAGGTGTCGGACTCGGACGGGCGGTCGCGCGCTCGCCCGAACAGTGGCGAATTGTCCAGGACGAGACGGGCCGCCGCCTCGCCGCGGTCGCTTCTGAAAGGTTCACCGAGCTGTGCTCGCGGGTCCGCACAGCAGCCCGAGACCTCGCTCGATCCTCCGCCGTTGCGCTCGCGGTCGAGGGCTCGGACGCCCACGACTACGTGTCGCGAGCCTTCGGCGAGCTGGCACGAGCCGACTTGCCACGAGCGCATCAAAGGGGCGTGCCGGGAGCCACGCTTTACGACGGAGGACTGAGGCCCGTCGCCTGGGCCGGCTCGAATGCCTCACTCGAGTCGGAGTTTCGGCGACGAGGCGTCGCCCAACGGTCCGAGATGTTCGTCGTCCGGCACGGGGTCCACACTCACTTGGTCGCGATCGAGCCTCTCCTCAGCAGGCTCGGCTTTGTTTCCGTCGAAGTTCCGCTCTCGGCGGAGCGCGGTATCGAGAATAGCTATCTCGAAGACTACAGCGCCCTGACATCCTGGGTCGGGCGGGATCTCGACACTCAATACATTACGTTCGGAGATCAGGCTGTCGAGATCCGGGGCTTGTTCGAAGCGCGCGGAGATCCCTTCTGGTTCGAGACGGATGAAGCTCGCCGTCTCTACTTCGGCCTGCGCGCAGATGATGGCGAGCTACTCGCCATATCTTCAACGCTGGCGGACCCGCCCTCCGTCGCTCGCTTGGAGGCTCGGCGGGACCTCCGCCTCCTTTCCGCCGTCGCCTTGTCTATCGCTGCCTTGCTCGCGCTGTCGATCTTCGCCTGGACGAGGCCGAACGGCCTCGCGCTGGTCGGCGCTATCTGGGCGACCCGGTTCGTGCTCCTCTATACGGACTTGCCTCTCGGGCTCGGAGGCGATCTCGACAATCCCGCGCACTACGCCTCTTCGCTACTCTTCGATCTCTCTCGTTCTCCATCTGATTTTTTTCTGACCGCGTTCGCGGTTCTCACCACGGCTTTCATCGCGACTCGGCGGCTCCGCTCCCGAGGAGGAGAGCGATCCGGACTTCAGCGCTCGACAAGTGTTTTTCGAGCGCTCACCGGCTCGGTCGTCGTTTTCCTGCTGGTTTTCGGGGCGACCGAAGTTCTACTCGATGCATGGTTGAACTCGAGCCTCGCGCTATCGACCGTCTCCTTCGTGCCTCTCGAAGCCCCTAGCCTCATCGTTCAATTGGGTCTTCTCTGCCTTTTCGTTTCGACGGGACTTCTCGGATGGCTCGTCTATGACTTGGCCGCTCCCTCTCCGCGTAGCTGGTCGGGCGTGGTGCCACTCTTTTTGATCGATTTAGTCGTTCTCGCCGTCGCGGTTGCTTTGCTGAGCAACGCGGGCTTCGTCGAAACGACATGGCTCAGCGCCATCCCACTCCTGTCGATCCACGTGGTCGCACTGATAGCCAGTCACGAGACCCAGGCGACTGGCTCCGCGAGTCTTTATCGCCGTCTGCGCACAGGTTTCTTGTTGATTCTCATTCCCGTGGTGTCTTTCTATCCCGCCATGGCTCGGTTCGGCGGCAGGACGATCGATAGCTTCGTCGAGAGCCGAGTGGCGCCGATCGTTCTTCAGCACGGCAGCACTCGCCTCGAGGTACTCACCGAGACCACACGAGCCATCGACCGCGAAGAAAATTTAGGGCTCCTTTATGATTTGGATCGGCCGGACCTCGCATATCGCCTTTGGGTCTCCACCGAGCTAAGCGGGTCGTATCTGAGCTCCTCGATCGAGATCGCCGATTCACGGGGCGTCGTCGTCTCTCGTTTCGCGCTGAGCATCCCGACCGGAGAGCTCGACACCGAGCGTGAGCCCGCACCCGAAGAGTGGATCGTTGAGGACGAGACCCTGAAGAGCGATCCCCACCACCCGGGGTTCCTGCTCGTGAGGCGCTCGCTGCAGGGCCCGGACCAGAACCGGTGGGAGATACGGGTGAGGGCCGCCGCTGACTGGCGGAACCTCCCCTTCGTAGCTACGACGGATCCCTTCACGTACGTCTTCCGTACGACCGGCCTCGAGGCGCCGCTCCGGTTTCCCTACCGAGAGCTGGAGTTGTTCGTTTTCCATCCGGACGGAACTGCGGTCTTCCAGTCGGTAGGGGGCGCCCTCCAACCCGGCGAGGCCACGATGCGAGACGCCCGCACGACTCCCCTGTGGTTGCACCACGAGCACGAAGGCGAGGTTCACAGAACCTATCTCTTCGCGGATTCCGGATACGTCTATGCGCTCTCCTATCCACAGAAACGGGCTCTCTCGACGGCTGCGGAGCTTGCGGGCTGGGCGCTCCTCGCGACCGCCGTCGCCTTGCTCGTTCTGGGCATCTCTATCGTTCTAGCCTCGTTCGGGAGCTCTCTAGGGGTGAGACGCCGGGAAATCGTCGACGGTCTCGGCGGAAGCTTTGCTGCCAAGCTCTATGTAGCCTTCGTACTCATCGCACTCGTGCCTATCATCTCTCTAGCATTCCTCATTCGAGGAATCGTTATCCAACAACTCGAACGCGACGCCGAAGGAGAGGGTGTCGCAAGAGCCCGCGTGGTTGAGCGGGTCCTCAACGACTTCATCGTTTATCAGCGCGGCGGGCCGTTAGGCCCTGCCGGCAACGAAGTCCTCGTGAGCGATGCGATCCTTGAGTGGGTCGGCGGTCTCGCGACCGTCGATGTCGACTTGTTTCGTGTCGGTGAGCTCGTCGCGACCAGCAAGCCCGAGATGTTCGCAAGCGGACTCTTGAAGAGCCGTCTCGTTCCACGAACCTATCGCGACATCGTCCGGAGCCGCTTGTCTCACTCGGTCCACCGCGAGTCCGTCGGTTCGCTCGGCTACCGCGTCGTCTCCGTCCCGATCCTCTTCGAACCCTGGCGGGAGCCCGGCGTTTTGTCTCTACCTCTGGCTAGTCGTCAACCGGAAATCGACCGCAAGGTTTCGTCCTTGAACCAGGCTGTCCTTCTGGCCGCTTTGTGCTTTTCTCTCGCGGCGGCTGTACTCGCCTATACCCTGGCCCGAAGAATCGCCGGACCAATCAATACGCTCACTGATGCTACGCACCGCATTGCCGAGGGAGACTTTTCGGTCTCTTTACAGCCGAGCTCGAACGACGAGATTGGGACGCTCTTTCGGAGCTTTATCCAAATGACGTCGGAGCTCAAGCAGCAGCGTATCGACCTCGAAAAGACAAAGAAACTGGAGGCCTGGGCGGAGATGGCTCGGCAAGTGGCTCACGAGGTCAAAAACCCCCTGACTCCCATTCAACTCTCGACCGAGCACCTTCTTCGTGTCTATCGAGATCCGGACGTGGATTTTGACAAAGTGCTCGACGAGTGCACGGAAACGATTCTGCAGCAGGTGAAGTCGCTCCGACAGATCTCGATGGAGTTCTCGACCTTCGCTTCGCCGGAGCCCCTCAAGCTTGAGTCGTTGGACCTTGGAGAGCTCGTTCGCGAGACCCTCGAGCCATACGTGCAGACACCGCCGACCGGGATCGAGTTCGAGGTTCAGGTCGATGGAACGTTACCTCGGATCCGTGTCGACCGTCGCCTCGTAAAGCGCACCCTCGTGAATTTGATGGAAAACGCTCTGCACGCCGTGAACGGAAGCGGCGCGGTCCGGGTACGAGTCGAGCCCGACGCTTCGAACGGAGAGCGCTTCGTGCGCGTTTCCGTATCCGACACGGGCGTGGGAGTGGACCCCGAACTACAGGGGCGTATCTTCGAGCCTTATTTCTCCACGAGAGCAAGTGGTACGGGTCTGGGGCTCGCCATCGCGAAGAAAGTCGTCGAGGACCACGGGGGCCAAATCTCCCTCGAAAGCGAGCCGGGACAGGGAACGGAAGTCACCATGACCCTGCCCGTCTCGTCACCGTAGTCCTGGAAGGTTTTCACTCCCTCGGGCAGTCGGGAAAGCTCCAAGAGCCGGAGACGTCCTTCCTCACTCCGAGTGGCGTCGTCACGCAGCATGTGTAGAGCGGCACGACCAGATAGCGCATTCCCAGGAACTCACTTTCGGGACTCGTGGGCTGGAGCTCTACCCTTTCGACCCGGCGCATGTCCATCGCCTCTCTAGCCGCGAGCCAGACCGCTTTGGCCTCGATGCAGAGCTCGCCGCGATTCTCGCGGTCGATCCCGGTCAGGTATTCGATGGTAAGCGCTCCGCGCCCGTTCGAGCGCGTGGCAAGCACGTGGACGTTGCGTCCCGAGTCAATCTGAAGCGCCGGCTCGTCGGCCGCGGGCGTGCAGATGCGCTCGCCGCAACGACGGAACTCGACCGCGTGCCACCCGAACCATCCAGCCATAACGAGCGCCGCCACCGCGAGCCAGAGCTTCGATTGCATCGATGACGGACTACTTCAACGCCGCTCGTGCGATCGCGATGGCCGCATGACCGGGATCGTAGGCGGTCGTGTCCGCGACTGCCCAGAGCCAACAGCCCGCGCCACCACCATGCTCGCTCGGGCGGATCGCCCCGACGTGAATCTGTTCGGATTCCGCGGCGTTCAGCGGTGTCGGGAACGTGGGCGAACGACCTGACGCAGCGGCGAAAGCTGTGCTCCGGAAGCAGGCTGACACGGCCCGCTCCAATACCGGAGCTTCCAGCTCGACGAAGATCGATGCCGAATAGCCGTGAAACACCGGTACCTGGACGAGGCTCACGCTGACCGGCTCCTCGAGCCCGGCGATCGCCCCGGCCTCACTCGCGACCGCGGAAGCGAGATTCCCAAAGGACGTGGTCGAGCCGTAGATTCGCATGTTGAACGCAAGCTGCTCCGGAAATACTTCGATGGGTGGATCTTGGAAGTTCAGAAGTCGTACCACCTGCTGATGGAGCTCGTTCGCCCCGCGGCTCCCGACTTCTTGGGCGGGCAGAAGCAAGGTGGCCAGGGCCCCCCGAACGTCGAGCGTCTCTACCAAAGGCGAAAGGGTGCAGCCCAACAGATAGGATCCCATCCGAGGGACGACCACCAGACGCTCGTCCAACTTCGTCTCCTCCGAAAACACGACCGGGGCCTCGAGTCCCGAAGCAGCGTGCACGATCGTGAGCACGCCCTGATCCGCGGCAAGTCGGGCCACGCGATTCACGAGGTCGGAGTCTTGGGCTGCCACGAAGAGGACGTCCAGGTGAGGAAAAAGATCGGGGTCCAACGGTTGGGTCACCAGGACGTCATCGCCGAACTGGGTCAGCGAAGCCTCGCCGGGAAGCTCCGTTTCCAGTAGTTTCAGCTCGATGACCGGCAGTTGCCCCTCCCCGAGCAGCTCGCGAACACGCTGTCCGAACGGAGTATTCGGGTGGACGACGCCGACCCGATAGCCTCTCATGTCTCTTTCAAATCGGGCTGCTCCGTCGTCAGTTCCGCCTTCGGGCGAGCGAGGATCGACCAGAGCTTGAGCGCGAGACCGCTGAGAAGGTAGGCGGTGGCCATACTGAGCAGCATTACTTGCGGATGCGTGAATACCGCGACGATCAGGAGGGCGAGGAACAGGATTGCGAGGTGAGGCTGGCGTCGACGGAGGTCGAAATCCTTGAAGCTGTAGTAACGAAGTTTACTCACCATCAGAAACGACAAAACCATGACCAGCGCGAGCAAAGGCACAGTCTGCGCTCGCGTCGCGAGCGGTTCGGGGAAACGGTAGATCAAGGCCGCCACCACGCCGGCCGCCGCGGGAATGGGAAGTCCAACGAAGAAGCGCTTGTCGGTCGAGGACTGCTGAATATTGAAACGCGCGAGGCGCATTGCACCGCAGATGACGAATAGAAATCCGACCAGCCATCCCAGACGGGGCCAAATGTTGAGGCCCCAGCTATAGGCCAGGACCATCGGCGCGACTCCGAAAGACACCTGATCGGCGAGGGAGTCGAATTCCTTGCCGAACTCGCTGCTCGCTCCGGCAAAACGAGCGATGCGGCCGTCCAGCGCATCCAGTAGTATGGCGAAGCCGATGAGAATGCCGCCCAGCGCGAGCTCGCCCCTTATCGCACAGATGATGGCGTAAAAGCCGCAAAAGACGTTCGCGACCGTGAACGCACTCGGAAGCAGGTAAATCCCGCGGCGTTTTCCTTTCGGAGCTTTTTGTTTCACGGGCGTCTCCCGATCACGGACTCGCCGCCTTTCAAACGATCCCCTACACGGGCCGTGAGCTCGCACTCGTCGGGAACAACGACCTCCATCCGGGAGCCGAACTGTATGAGCCCAAATCGTTGTCCTTGTTCCAATCGATCGTTCTCGCGAACTACGCAGACGATACGCCGAGCAATCACTCCGGCGATCTGACGTACGATCACGTGGAGGTTTTGGTCCACGAGCTCCATCTCGTTCCTTTCGTTGGCGGTCGAGGCTTCCTTCTTGTACGCGGCCAGGAAACGGCCCGGCGTGTACTGGATACGATTTACCGTCGCCGTCAGCGGAGAGCGGTTGATGTGCACGTCGAAGATCGAAAGAAACATCGTGAGCTGTTTCCGCGGGGATCCATCCTCGGCGGCCCCCACGTAGACGACTCGCCCGTCCCCCGGAGAGACGAGGACTTTCGGATCGTTCGGAGCGACGCGTCTCGGGTCTCGAAAAAAGAAAGTAACGAAGCCGGCGAGTAGGACGAAGGGGATCGCGAGGACTCGCGTCGGGGGAAAGAAGGTCGAAGCGCCCGCAATCAACAGGCACAGCCCGATGTATGGGAAACCTTGTGAGGCAATCTTCATGAGAAGGAAAGGCTTCCGCGACAGCCGGGGCGCAGGAGTCCTCTCGCTGGGTATACTAACTCAGGAGCGTCAGTGGCTCCGAATCATGATCGCCATCCGGTCCTTGATGACGAGCTTTTTCTTTTTGAGCGTCACTTCTTCCACTTTTTCCTCCTCGCTCAAGAAGAGCTTTCGAGTCAAAGCGTTGAGACGCTCGTCCAGCTCACGATGCCGTTCGAAGAGTTGCTGGAATTCCTCACTCTCGCGTAAAAGAACGTCCTGGGGCTCTCGCGTACCGTGCGCGCTCGTCTCCATCAACGTCGACCTCCTTGTCGTCCGTCTCAGCAATGAATGCAAAAAAAGACCAGCCGGTTCAGTAAAAAGTAACATAGTGACAATTCAGGGCGCAAGCTTCGGAAAATCCTCGGGCCCAGGTCGCGTAAGCTCGATGTGGTAGAGACCGAGTCCCCGATCCTTCGGAAAGAAAACAAAGCGGTGAATCCCCCTGTGAATCCGCTCCCTTGGGATCTCGAGGACGACCCGTCCCGAACCGTCGAACTCTAACTCCGCGAGCCTTTCGCCGTCGAGAAATAGCGTGCCCTGCCCAGACTCCCGCCCCTCGATGGCCAATACGTAGGGCGCCGACTCGCGAAGCGCGACGAAGATCTCCGCCCCGTCAGGGGAGGCGTCACGCCAAGTCCGCTCCCGGCTTCGGCGGGGCGGGGACCACCCCCGTCCAAGGTAGAGCGCGTCCGTGTCTCCCATCCGGATCTCCGCGTTGTTCGCTGGTGCGAGCGCCCCCGCAAGATCGTAGGCGCCGAGCGGGCGTGATGACGAGATCCACTCCCGAATCGATGCGGGCCACGAGGGCGGATAGCCTACGCGCGGGTAGAAGAGATCGATCCCGTCGCTCGCCGCGCGCCGAAACGAAGCGGGGCCATCCGGAGGAATCGCGCCGGTGAAGTAGACGCCCATCAACATCGCGTTCCAGATGAGCAGCGGGAAAAGTCCCATCGCGACGACGGCCAGAGGACGTTTCTTGACTCGGGGCACGAGCCAGCTCAGCGTGACGGCGAGCCCGAGCGCGAGCCCAGGCAAGGCGCCATCGAAACGACGCGAGCCATAAGACGCCCCGGCCCACCAATCATAGACGGAGGCGTTCACGTACCACGCCGCCAGGGTCGATAGCGTGAGTCCCCATCCGAGGGCACCCGTCCGCCTCACGAGGCCGGGCCATCCTGCGAGCGCGAGCCATAGCACTGGAGCCCAGGAAAGCAACCCGTGCCGTGACGAGAACAAGACGGCCGAAAGCTCGGGAGCGGTCCAATCGATATATCCCCCTCCCTGCGGAACCAGCAGAAAGCTCCCGTAGAGCAACCGCCAGTAGATGGCCTGCGGGAGGAAAACGACGAGAAAGGCCACCGCCGCCGCCGCTACCTCGCGTGATCGCGGACGTCCGAATTCCCGATAGCTCGTCAAAACAACCACCGGAAGAAAAAGAACGTTCTGCCATCGCACGAGCGCCACGAGCCCGCCGAGAGCGCCGGCCAGGGCAAAGGAGCGCTCCCCGCGAATTCCGCGATGGGTCAAGAGCAAGAACGCCGCCACACTCGCCATGGCCGGCGCATGGGACATCGAAGGCTCGAAGACCATGTACCAGACGTGGAACGTCGCGAGCCAAGTCATGAGGGCGACGAGGAGCGCGATCTTCGGCTCGAAATAGGCGCGGACGAGACGGAAGACGCATACAACCCCCAAAAAACCGAGCACCGCCGTGCCCGTCGCCACCGCCGTGAAATAGGGATAGCCGAAACCCGTGGGTCGATAGAGTCCGAGCAGTGCGAGCGCGTGGGCCGGCAGGTAGAACGGAAGCCAGAGGATGGCCGGACCGATGCTGTAATTATTTGGCAGCCGACCCGTCGGCGTCCGTTGGAAGTAGCCCGGTTGTGCGCCGAGAACACGATACTCGTTCTCGAAATCGAGATCGCCATCCACGACCATCGAGCGAAGCGGAGCGAAGTAGAAGATTCCGTCGCTTGCGACGCGCTGCGGCTGCAGGTAGAGCACCGCCAGAACGAGCGGAAAAACGGCAAGCAGTACGGCTTCGTGCCCGAGCTCATGCGCGCGCACTCTGAGGAGCTGGACGGACCCGGCGGCCAAGGCGACGAGAAGGACGAGCCCACGCCAGTTCTCGAAGAGCATCGGTGGCAAAACCGATCGCCAAACTCCCAGGACCACGAGGATTCCGAGAAGGAAAAAGAAGCAGAGGCGCGCGCCGCGTTTGGAAACGAGCCTCGTCATGATTCTATCGGCTCTCGCGTCAGCTCTTTTTGGAGAACGACGGCATCCTCGCTCGGGCGGCTGTAGTAACCACTCCGTTCGCCGGCCTCACGAAATCCAAGTCCCTCGTAGAGGCGCCGAGCCGAGACGTTCGATTGGCGTACTTCGAGCGAGGCCGCTTTGGCACCGCGCTTTCGGGCGTCCGAGAGCGCGTCCTCGATCATGAAAATGGCCAGCCCTCGTCTGCGGTGGGCGGGGTGAACGGCGACGTTCTGGATCTGCAGGTGATCGACGACGACCCAGCCGATGCAGTAGCCCGCGACCATCGATTCTCCCTTTCGCGTCACGGCAACCCTGGCCCGGCTCACGCTACTGGCCTCGAGCTCGTAAACGAAGGCATCCCACGGCTCCACGGATTCGAATGGGACATCTGCTCGATCCGAACGACCTCGTCCAAATGATGGGATTTCGTCATTGGGGCGAGCACGTAGAGCTCCGAAACGAGACTCATCGGGTCGAGCCCCCCGGCGCGGTGGGCTTTGCGTCCGGAGGACGGATGTAGAGAGCTAAAAGGCCCCCGAGAGGCGCGCGCTCTCCCGACGAGAGTCGCGGGTGCGCGATGCGGGCAACATCTTCCGCCAAGAATAGCGAGGGGGTCGCGATCCGCGTCTCGGAAGGAAGCGCCGCCAAGAGCTCCTCGCGGTGCCTCACGGTGGCTCCGCCGACGACGATCGCGGGAGGCTCGCCGAGATCCGAGAGCATGGCTCCGAGAGACGTGCAAACAGGTGGTTGCTCCTCGCGCAGGCCGCGCCCGTCCGCTCGAAACAAGCCCGCGTAAACCTCGCCGCGATAGGCCTCGAGAAGCGCGAGAACCAGGCCCGTGAGAAAACGGTACCGATGCGCCGTCGCTTCGAGGGCTGAGACGCCGATAACGGGGCGCTGCAAAGAAAACCCGAGGCCCTCGACGGCCGCGATGCCGATCCGGAGCCCTGTGAACGTTCCAGGTCCAGCGGCGGCGGCAAGCCCCTCGACGTCGGAGGCCGTCAAACCCAGACCAGAAAGCAGGGAGTCTACCGCGGGCAGGAGCCGTTGGGCGTGCTCGGGGCGTCGGGTCCGCCATCCGATGATTCCCGCGAGCTGGTCGTCCTCGAGAAGCGCAACGCTGCCATGCGCACTGGTGGTGTCCACGGCGAGAACGCGCATTTGATGCACCGGATCTTAACCTCGCGGCGTTCGCGGTACAATGCGCGCCGAAACCGACGATGGCAACGACGACCAAAGGTGCGAGGGAGAAAACCTCTCCCGCCATGCGCCAATACCAGGACATCAAGCGGCAAGCCCCGGACTCGATTCTGTTCTTCCGCATGGGCGACTTCTACGAGATGTTCTACGATGACGCGCTCACCGCCGCCCGCGCCCTCGAGCTGACGCTCACGTCGAGACAGAAGGATCCCGCCGGTTCCGCCATCCCCATGTGCGGCATCCCCTACCACGCGGCCGATACCTACATCGGTCGGCTGATCCGAAACGGGTTCAAAGTCGCCGTCTGCGATCAGGTGGAGGACGCAAAACACGCCAAGGGAATCGTCCGGCGAGAGATCGTCCGCGTCGTCACTCCCGCGACCTACCTCCATCAGGGCTATCTCGAGGCGAAGGAGCCGAGCTACCTCATGGCGCTCAGTCCGGCGAAGGAGTTGGTTGGGGCCGCCCTCGTCGATCTCTCCACGGGAGATTTCGTGGCCTTCGAGCTCCACCGCGCCGACGGCGACCAGAAACTCGCCGAACTGCTCTCGACGTACCATCCGCGCGAGATTCTCTATCCGGAGGGGACGTCTTTCGACGAGGGTATCCTCGCGGCGCTCGGACCCGAGGCCCAACGCCCGGTAGTGAGTCCCCGAGACAGCTTCCGCTTCGAGGTCGAGGCCGCTCGGAGCCTGCTGTTGCGCCAGTTCGGAACGATATCGCTCGAGAGCTACGGGCTCGAGGGCAAGCCGCTAGCGACCTCGGCCGCCGGCGCCGCCCTTCATTACCTCGAGGACACGCAAAAAGGAGAGCTCAGTCACATCTCCGGGATCCGTTATCTCGAGGAAGCGGACTATCTCGTCCTCGACCCCGTCACGCAGCGAAATCTCGAGCTCACCCGCTCGTTGACCGAGGGGGGCCGGGAAGGAACTCTCGTCGCGGTATTGGACCAAACGGCGACCGCCATGGGCGCCCGGACTCTCAAGAGCTGGCTCCAACGACCGCTCGTCGACGTCGAAAAAATCACCGAGCGGCTCGACTCCGTGGAGGAGCTCGCCTTCGACGCCATTTCGCGGG
This sequence comes from Candidatus Marinacidobacterales bacterium, assembly GCA_965247365.1. Lineage (GTDB taxonomy): Bacteria > Acidobacteriota > Vicinamibacteria > Marinacidobacterales > SMYC01 > CBDFHB01. The sequence goes on along the minus strand of CBDFHB010000002.1, from coordinate 2,606,741 downwards.
GCAAAACCCGGGAGCATCTCAAGGGCGTACAGGATCTGGAGCGACTCCTGTCGCGCATCACGCTCAGGAGCGCCGGCCCGAGAGACTTCGCCGGTCTCGCCGCATCGCTCGCCAAGGTGCCGGTTCTCTCTGGGCTCACGGCCGAGGCCCGCGCTGGCCTGCTCGGGCGGCTCCACCAGGACCTGGATCCGGTTCAGGAGGTTCGGGACGACATTGAGGCCACTCTGGTATCCGAGCCTCCCCCCCAGCTCAAGGACGGGGGCGCCATTCGGGAGGGGGTCTCGGCCGAGCTCGACGAGCTGCGCCGACTCCGCACTCACGGTAAGGAAACGCTCACTCAGATCGAGCATCGCGAGCGAGAGCGCACCGGCATCGGCTCACTCAAGGTCCGCTTCAACAAGATCTTCGGCTATTACATCGAGGTGACAAAATCCAAGGCGGACGCGGTTCCCGAGGACTATCTGCGCAAGCAAACCCTCGTTGGCTCGGAACGATTCATCACACCCGAGCTCAAGGAGTACGAAGAGAAGATTCTCAACGCCGAAGAGCGCATTCAAGAGCTCGAACGGAGCTTGTTCGACGCGCTCAACGATCGCGTAGGGACGCATGCCTCCCGCATCCGCAAGACGGCCCAAGCCGTCGCGAGTCTCGACGTGCTCGCTTCCCTCGCTGAAGTCGCCACGACCTCGAACTTCACCAAGCCCCGCCTCCACCACGGCTACGAAATGGAAATCCAGGACGCGCGACATCCCGTCATCGAAGCGACGAGCCAGGAACCCTTCGTGCCCAACGATCTCGAGCTGAACGAGGAGCGCCACCTCGTCATCCTCACCGGCCCGAACATGGGAGGCAAGTCGACCTACCTTCGACAAACCGCGCTCATCGTCCTGATGGCCCAGATGGGCTCCTTCGTTCCCGCGGCACAGGCGAAGCTTCCCATCGTCGACCGCATCTTCACGCGCGTCGGTGCCTCGGACAACCTGTTTCGCGGCCGCTCGACCTTCATGGTCGAGATGCAAGAGACGGCGCACATCCTTCATCACGCAACGCGCGACAGCTTGATCCTGCTCGACGAGATCGGAAGGGGCACCGCCACCTACGACGGCCTGTCCCTCGCCTGGTCCGTCGCGGAGCACATCGCGACCGAACCACGGCTTCGATCCAAGACCATCTTCGCAACCCACTACCACGAGCTCACCGATCTTGCCGGCGAGCTACCCGGAATCGTCAACTGCCACGTCTCCGCCCGCGAATGGCAGGACGACGTCGTATTCCTTCGCAAAGTGCTCGAAGGAGGCTCCGACAGAAGCTACGGCATCCAAGTGGCACTCCTCGCCGGACTGCCGCCTTCCTTGATCCGGCGCGCCCGAGAGATTCTCGTGAATCTCGAGAAAACCGAGTTCGATATCGAGGGACGACCCCGGGTAGGACATGGGGGCGAGAGCACCGAAGCGGCGCAGGCCGGCCGCCAGCTTCCCCTCTTCGGGGACGCTACCGAGCGCGTCATTGCCGAGCTTCGTCGCGTTGCCCCAGACGAGATGACTCCGCTCGAAGCCTTGCAGCTCCTTACGGAGCTGAAAAAGCGACTGGAGTAGTGAACGCTGAGCGACGACGCTACGAATTCTCGCCGCCACGGAGGAAGCTGAATCCGGTTTGACGCATGGCAACGCTGACAAGCACTACGACGAGAATCGTGAGTAGATGATATTTCCTATTCATTCAACGTCCCCAGATAGACGCTGAACAGTCCGGTTAAGCTGCGGCCAGACGAACTGCTTCCTGTTAACGCTTGCCCGGCCGTCAGCTTGCGCCGCGTGTTTGACGACAACCCCCTAGTCTCTTGCTCTAGAGATTGCCTCATACCTAGAAATTAGTTGATCTAGCTTGGCTAGATCGTGCTCAAGCAACAATGACATCGTTTGACGATAGAGGAGCCAATGCTCCTTTCGCTCTTTAGTGGTGTCGGCGATCGCATCTCGATAGCGATCGAGATCGCCTCCCAAATAAAATATCTCCCCGTCACGCTGTTTGTGATCCCCACGTTCGTTGGCACTTTGTATCTTTAGTAGTCGATCCAGGCAAACGAATGCCGCAGCCTCTAGTTTCTTCAAAGCCTTACGCCGTTCGGCTATGGACTTTGTCCCTTCGGACAAAGTCCAACCTGCAACGGCTCCGACGACAGCCCCGATTAGGCCAAGCCACGCTTCCGAAACACACCCCCTGTCATCTAACGTCAGCGATGAGCGGCGGCGCGGCAAGGACTCCTCCCGACGCGTTGACTTTACCTACCCGACGTCTCATCGTTTCACGAAGTCTTGGTGCCGTCCGATCGATCGCTTTGATCCTCCTACAGGCCACCTCCCGCGTACCCTCAGCACCGGGGATACGCTAGGGAGTGGAAACCTACCCTCGAAAGGAGAGAGCCTGATGAGATTCTACAACGTAACCCATAAGTACTACTGTGGCATCGACCTTCACGCACGAAACATGTACACCTGCGTGCTCGACCAAGAAGGAAACGCGCTTCTGCATCGAGACCTGCCGACGGACCCGAATGTCTTCTTGAAGGCGATCGCTCCGTTCCGCGAGAAGCTCGCCGTCGCGGTGGAATGCATCTTCACTTGGTACTGGCTCGCTGACCTCTGTGCACGCGAAGGCATCGACTTCGTTCTCGGTCATGCTCTCTATATGAAAGCCATTCACGGAGGCAAGGCCAAGAACGACCGCATCGATGCTCTCAAGATCGCAACTCCGCTTCGGGGAGGCATGTTTCCTCAGGCACACGTCTACCCACCCGAGATGCGCTCCACCCGGGATCTTCTTCGCCGACGACTCAAGTTGGTGCCCAAAGAGGCCACCTCCTCGCTCACATCCAGAACACTCACCACCAATACAATCTCCCGACACCGAAAGCCCGCATCAACTATCGATGCAATCGAGAGGGTATCGCCGAGAAGTTCTCCGACCCCTCCGTTTTCGAGAGCATCTCATCGGACATCGAGCTCGCTGGCCACTACGATTTTCTCATCAAGGACCTCGAGCTCTTTCTCACACGAAAGGTCAAAGTCCATGACCCGGGTAACTCCTTCGGACTCCGCTCCATTCCCGGCGTCGGCAAGGTGCTCGCCATGACCATGCTCTACGAGATTCACGATATCGCCCGCTTCGAGCGTGTCCAGAACTTCGCCTCCTACGCCCGACTCGTCAAGTGCGAGAAAAGCTCCTCGGGAAAAAGACTGGGCACCGGAGGCGCCAAGATTGGAAACGTGCACTTGAAGTGCCGTTTCTCCGAAGCTGCCGTGCTTTTTCTCCGCGCGAACCCACCCGCGCAGCGCTTCATCGAGAAGCTTCGAAAAAAACATGGAAAGGCCAAGTCCCCTTCCATCCTCGCCCACAAGCTGGGCCGAGCCGTCTTCTTCATGATGAAGAACAAGAAACCATTTCGCTATCGAGGCTTTTCGCATGGCGTGACGGGGAGCAAGCGGGGCGAGCCCGACGTCTAACTGGAGCCAAACCAGGGATAAGACCTCAACGATGCCTTCCTTCGAACTGTGCCCTTCGAGCACCCAGCCGCATCGTGGTTACACGCCCCGGCAGCCCCTTCGCTTGATTGGCGCCTCACTTGCTCCCGGACCAACAACTTTCGCTCGCGAGCTCGTGTTCTCCCCCAGCTCTGCCCCTCACCCGATCCCGTTTCTAACGAACCCGAGCTTGCTCGAGGTCGTACCCTTTGATTGGGACGGTACGAGGGAGCCCATGTGTTTCTAGTGCCGCAGAACGCTCGATGTTCTTGCACCGTCGTTTGCGAGGCTTCATCGCTTCACCCTACGACGACTGAGCCTCCATAGGTGTTTGGTACAGAGCTTCGGCTCAACCCGCTCCTGGAAACGAAGTCAGAGCAAATCCATCGAGCCTTCGACACCCTACAGGTACGCGCTCGTGCCTTCGAGGAGAGATCTACTTGTTGAGAGACGGGGGCCTGATAGGTGTTAGGCAGCAACTACCCGTCGCAGTTCCGCTCCCCTCGAAATTCCTCGATCGCGCGAGAGAAAAAGCTCTTTCGGGCATCGCTCCGCAGGCGCTTCCCGGCTGTGCTAAGCACAATGTCGATCTTGTTGACGGTATATTTAGCAGCCGGGTCACGTATTTCGACGTTGATTCGGATCTCGTCGGTGTCATGCTCGCTCAATTCCCAGATAGGGCTCGCCGGATTGATCTGCCAGCGCTCCGCCTTGACTCGATTCCACGGTGTTACTAGCTGGTTTCCGGTCTCATAACACGGACCGGAATCGTCCCACGTACGCAGCGTCGCCACGACGCGATACTCGAGTGAGAGCGCCGCCGGCGGAATGGCGGGAAGATTCTTCACTTGGACAATCCGCGAGCCGCCATCCGTCCTGCGAGTTGGATAGAGCTGAATGGTAGAGCCTTCGAGGCGAAGCCGATCCCCGGAATCAGCCGGGATAGAAGGCCCGGTCGTACCCAAATCCACGTCTGCGGCTACGCCGTTCTTGGTGTACTTGACGCTGAGGACGTCTGGTTCCCATGCTTCCGCGACAACCTCTCATCTCAACTCCATATTCGCGAAGGGAATGGCCACGTCCGGCCGATCCCGCTGTTCGGCGGCTCCTCAAATGGCGAAAACGCAGAGTACGCCATCAGCGAAGTATCTTGCCCAAAGCCTCTAGCCTTGAAACGAGTTCCGGATACTTGGGGTCGTCTGGAAGCACGATATCGGTGCAATCAAAAACAAGGTGAGTTGATCCGTCCTCCTCGCGCTGCTCGTACGCGAAAACAACATAAAGCTCTGCCTCATCGACCCTAGCGCCGCAGCCGCCAATACAGATCAGCCGGTCCGGATCTTCGGACCTCGAGCTATCGGCCAGCCTCCCTGTCGTCGAGGTCACAACATCAATCGCGCGTCTGTCTTCAGAGATGCCCTTCCATGACTCTAAGACCCAGAAAGTGACGTTTTCGTCCGCGCAGTCGTCCGCCTTGACCTTTTGAACCTTCCGCACCTCGCCCAGAAAAACGACAGCCGCCTTCTGAAATTGTTCGTCGTCCCACATGAAAACGCACGAACAACGAGGATTCTGACACCCAAAAAAAGCGATCACGCCATTTTTTTCTTGACAAGGTTCTGGAGGTAGCCCGAAGCGAACGGGGTGGCCCGAACCAGGATATGCCTGTAGCCCGACGGGATGGGCCACAGAGAAGCGAAAGAGAAGAGGAGCGGCAAACGTCATCGCGACCGCTGTTCGGCGGACATGAGCCACGTGAAGAAACAAGAAAACGTCGTGCTATAAGAAAGCATGACGAAACAAAAGGAACTGAAGTCGATTTCAGATGCCGACTTGCTTTGTCGTCTGAAAGAGCTCACGAAGCAGTCTCGGCGCGTCGAGTCCGAGATGGTGGCACACATAGGTGAGGTGGACGAACGAAAGCTGTATGCGCGCGAAGCTTCGCCATCGATGTTCGCATATTGCACCGACGTTCTGCACTTGTCCGAGTCCGAGTCCTATTTGCGTATTGCGGCGGCGCGGGCATCACGGAGACATCCCGTCCTGTTGGTAATGTTGGCCGACGGGCGCCTTCACTTGAGCGGCATTGCTAAGCTCGCGCCGCACGTCACGCCAAACAACTGCGATTCCCTCCTCTCTCGCGCGGCGCACAAGTCCAAGCGCGAGATCGAAGAACTGCTGGCTGAACTTTCACCTAAGCCGGACGTCCCGGCCGTGATCCGGAAGTTGCCAACTCGCCGGGCCGAGGCCCCGCCTGCGGAGGTCGCTGAACTCCGTCCGGACACAATCAACTACCACCCGAATAGCGGGTGGTTTGATGAAGGCCCCTCGAAGGGGCCTCCATCGTGCGGAAGGGGGCTAAAGCCCCCTGAGGTTTAGCTGCTCTTGACGTTTTTCCTCCGCCTCCTGGTTTCGGATGTACTCCCGGATGACTGCCTCGTCGAGACCCACCGTGCTGACACAGTACCCACGTGCCCAAAAATGAAATCCCGTGAAGTTCCTCTTCCTCTCCAAGTACTCCCGGTGGATTCGTATCGCAGACTTGCCTTTCAGGAACCCTATCGTGTTCGCCACGCTGTACTTCGGGGGAATACTCAGACACAGGTGAACGTGGTCCGACATCGCGTGCCCCTCCACCAATTCGATTCTCGCCTGTTCGCAAAGTTCCCTCAGGATTTTCCCGACCCCTTTTCTCAAACTCCCGAATATCGCCTTCTTTCGATACTTGGGGCTGAACACAACGTGGTATCTGCAGTACCATTTCACGTGCGACTGGCTCTGCCATTCTCGCATGTCGATCTCCTTTCTTTTGAACTTCCCGGTTCATTGAAAGGAGATCGTCTACCACACGCCGGAACGGCAGAGCCTATTCGAGTCACACCGCCGGAGGCGGTGGCTTACCCGTTGGAGTTAATTTTGAAATGCCGACTGTCCCTGCTCAGCCTGTCCGGAACTCGCGGATCACGCGGCCGGCGGTAGTGGCCCCGCTTGCACCCGCGCGGTACAAGGTGCAGTTCACGGCAAGTGGTTCGCTCCGCAACAAGCTCGAGCGTCTGACCGGGCTCATGCGTTCCTCGATACCTGATGGTGACCTGGCCGCTCTCATCGAAGACGCCGTCACTGAGAAGCTCGAACGACTCGAATCCAGACGTTTTGCCGAGACCAAGGCGCCACGAAAGAACGTGGAAGAGTCTGATACAAGGCCGTCGTCGCGTCATATCCCCGCTGCAGTCAGGAGAGCCGTTCGAAAACGCGACCGCGACCAATGTAGGTTTGTCGACGAGCGGCATCGGCGGTGTACCGAGTACCGTGGACTCGAGTTCCACCACGTGGAGCCGTTTGGTCGTGGAGGTGACCACAGCGTCGCGAATGTCCGGCTGATGTGTCGCGCTCACAACGCATATCTTGCGGAGCGAGACTACGGCAAAGAACGGATGCGGAGATATCACCGGCCCAACAACCGCGTCTCCGAGCCGGCACCTGTCTACGGCCTGGGGGGATTCCCCGCGCCGCGGCGTCAGCGAATGTCGATGCTGTGCGGCAGGAGGGCAAGTGGGTGCCCGCTCTGAAGCATGCGCAGAACCGGGGAACGCTCGTAGAGCTCTTGCGGATCGAGCAGGTCGAGTCCTAAAGGCCCTCGTTCGCCCGCTAGGACCATCTTCGAGAGGAGTGCCTGGAATACGCTCGGCTTCTCGGGAAAGATCCTGAGCTCCACCGTTGCCGTTTCGTCGAAGCCGGCGCGCTCCTTGGCGAGGGCGAGCGCGCGATCGATTCCGCCGAGCTCGTCGACCAAACCCAGCGCGAGTGCCGCCTGACCCGACCACACCCTGCCCCGCGCCATCTCGTCGACTTCTTCAGTCGTCTTGTCCCTTGCCTCGGAGACCCGTCCGAGAAAGGCTTGATATCCGGATTCGATGATGGCACGCAGACGTTCGCGTTCCTCTTCAGTGAACGGGCGGCTGTCGGAGAAGAAGCTGGCGTTTTCGACACTTTCGACTCCGTCCTTGTCGAAGCCGATCTTTTCGTAGAGGCCCGCGAGGTTGAATTTACCGGCAAAGATTCCGATCGAGCCGGTGACCGTCGTGGCCTCCGCCACGATGGCATCCGAGGCCGTCGCGATCCAATAGCCCCCCGACGCGGCCACGTTCGCCATCGAGACGATGACGGGCTTCTTCTCCCGGGTCAGGGTTGCCTCACGCCAAATGACGTCCGAGGCTACAGCGCTGCCCCCGGGGGTGTCGATACGAAACACCACGGCATCGATCGAATCGTCTTCCCTCACGGTCTCGAAGGCCTCGGCAATGGTGTCTGAGCCCATCGTGCGACCGAAGACGGCGTCGTCGGAGCTTCCCCCGCCCGTAATCGCCCCCAGACCGTAGATGACAGCGATACGCGCGTCGGCTCCGAAAGCCGGCAGCCGGCTCGTCGCCTGCCGATAGCTCGAAACGGCAACCGTCTCGAAGCCTTCGGGTGATGCTCCCTCTGGCGCAAGACGGCGCTTTACTTCATCGAGGTACTCGAGCCCGTCCACGAGTCCCGCTGCAAGGGCTTCTTCGGCCGTCAAAGGCCCTCGTGCCACGAGAGCACGCGCTTCGGAATCGCTCATCCCTCGCCCCTCGGCGGTCGCGACGACCAGCGCGTCGTGCACCGTGCCCACGAGCTCGCTCAGAACCTCTCGGCTCTCCTCACTCATGTCGCGTCGGAGAAAAACCTCGGGCGCGCTCTTGTAGGCTCCGATGCGCTCGAACTCCGCTTCGACGCCGAGTTTGTCGAGCGTGGACTTGAGGTAGGTCACCTCGGCCCGCACTCCCCTGAGGTCGAGAATGGACTGCGGGTGCATGAAAATCTCGTCCGCGGCCGACGCGAGGTAGTAGTCGCGGTTGGCGGCATATTCGACGAAGGCCACGATCGGCTTGCCAGAGTCCTTGAAGTCCAGAAGCTGCGCTCGGAGCTCGGCCGCCTGCGCCCAGCCGAGGCGGGTCGCGCGGACGTGGAGGAAGAGCTTCTCGACACGCTCGTCGCGCTTGGCGGCTTTGATCCCGAAAACGAGATCCCGGAAGACCATGCCCGGCGCGGGTGAGAACGGTCCGCCCCAGGAGTAGAGTCGTTCCTCAGGATAGCGGTGCGCGAGATCGATGCCGACGATGGAGCCTTCGGAGAGGCGGGGTGCCGCGGGCTGCATCCCTCGCAGGAAGAAGTAGATGCTCGCCATCATGAGCGTGACGAAGCCCACGAGGGCGAACAGAATCCAAAAGACCCAGCTTCTCTTGCTCGTCATCCTCTCGCGGTTTAGCTCTCGGCGGCGAACTCGAGCGCCTCGTTGCGGGCCATGGCGTCGCCGCGGAGCTGAGAATCCGGATGTTCTTCGAGCATGCGCTCGTAATACTGCCGCGCTTGCTCCACGTTTCCGGCGCGCTCTTCCGCCTTCGCGAGCTCGAAGAGCAGATGGTCCTGGGGCAGAGGATTCGCCGCGTCGTCAGCGAGACCACGATAGATCTCGGCAGCCCCAGCATAGTCTTGCTTCCGCGCCTTCAAGGCTGCTAGAGACCTCGAGCCCAGGTAATAGAGGAGGTCCCGTCCGCCCGAGCGCAGCGGCGTGAGCGAAGCCTCGGCGGCGTCCAGCTCGTCGAGTGCCGCATGGCATAGCCCAACGTAATAAGCCGCGTGACGTCCGGGCTCGTAGCTCGAGTAGTCCGTGGATATTTTCTGAAAAGTTTCGAGCGCCGTACGGTACTTCTCTTCTTGCGTCGCGAAGCTGGGAAGACCGCTCCCAGTATCGCTGGTGTCCGTACCGACCTTCCCGTGGTACTGGTCGAGCGCTTCGGCGAGAAGGGCACTCGCGGTCTTGGCCTGTCGATCGCGATGGACATAGAGTCCGCCGAGGAGCAGGCCGGCTCCGACCACGAGGAGCGCGAGATTGACGACGTTCTTCTGGTTTTGGACGAACCAGCGCATCGTCAACTCGATTCCCGAGATGAACTCGTTCTGTTTCAAATGACGCCGTTGCGAGCGTTTCAAGAAGACTACCTCCAGCCACTCAGTCTCTCTCCCCGTTCAGCCCGTGTCAACTCACGAAGAAACCTTGGGCCACTCCTAATCGGTACCCCGCGTCGGAGAGCTTCCCGGAACGTAGCTCACTTTCCGGCCGTCTATCTCGAGCTCAGGCCCGCTGGGTCGAGACAGAGTCCCCCGGGGACCAAAGGCTTCGACGGCCGCAGCCATCTCCTCAGGACTGCGTGCCTTTCCGACGGGTCGCGGGGCATCTTTGTAGAAACTGTCCACGTGCACCGTTTGTGTGGGGAAGGCGAACTCGACGCCGAGCTCCTCCGCGAGGCGCAAAATCTCGAGGAAGAAGTTGTGCTTCTCGCGAAGCTCTTCACTCCAGCTCGAGACCTCCAGAAAGCAGTAGACGAGAACGTTCAGAGAGAAGTCGCCGAAGCCGTTGAAGTGAATTTCGTAGAAGTCCTTCCTCATGTATTGGTTCGCAACGATGATCGCTCGAATCCCTTCCACGAAGGCGTCCATCTGTTCCGACGTCGTGCTATAGGTGACCCCGAGCACCTGCTTGATCCGTCGGTAGCGCCGAAGTCCCATGTTGTCGATGCCCGAAGAGGCGATCTTGGAGTTCGGAACGGTGATCACGGAATTGTAGAAGGTGCGCACCCTTGTCGAACGAAACCCTACCTCCTCGACGGTGCCTTCCACACCGTCCGTGATGATCCAGTCGCCGACTTGAAACGGCTTGTCCGCGAAGATCGTGATCGATCCGAAGAAATTCGCCAGCGTCTCCTGAGCCGCGAGGGCTACGGCTAGTCCACCAATCCCGAGACCAGCAAGCACCGACGTCACCGAGTAGCCGTAGTTCTGAATGACGGCAATGATTCCAATGGTGAAGGCGAAGATTTTCAGTGTCTTCTTCAGAAGCGGTACGAGCTGGTCGTCCAGCTTCGTATCGGTCGTCTCCGTCAGTCCGCTCAGGTAATCACAGAGGACATCCACGGCGTTAAAGCTGAGCCAGATCATACTGCCTGCGATCATCAGCTCGAGCGCCAGGTTGATGACCACGTTCACTCGCACCGGAAGCTGCAGGTCGGCGTAGAAAAGCATCAGGACGATCGTCATGACCAGGAAGCTGACCGGGCGAACCATCCGAGCGACGAGCTTTTCGTCCCACCGAGGAGCGGTTCGAGCGACAAGAACGACGGCGAGACGACGGAGAAAGAACTCGACCGTCTTTCGAATCACGAGACCGAGCAATAATAAGAGGAAGACCCCGGCGAGCTGCCACAGGGCGACGCCCGCGACGGTGTTCTGGAAAAGGGGCGGCAGGTGGCCGATGAGCCATTGGGCCGCGCCGGTGAAGGTCGCTCCGTAGAGCTCGGGGATCGCACCGAGCGTTGCGCGTGAGAAGAGCCACCGATCCGAGACCCGGACGAGCTCGACCTCGCGCAGCCGGGCCGGAAAGATCGTAAATCGGGCCTCGTCCGTCGCTGGGTCCACGTAGCCTGGGTCGTCGGGCACGGTTTCGAGCGAGACGAGTAGGCCGCGGGCGTCCATGACAGCCTTGAGCTTCCGCGCGAGCTCGCGCCTTCTCGCTTCCGAGAGCCCGGGTTGGATCGCGAAGGCTTCCGCGGCTATGGCCATGTCGACGGTCGGCGGGTTCTGCCATTTGAGAAAGTTGTCTAGCGCGCGTCGTGGAGTGGCGAGACGCGTCTCGACGCTTCCGCTCTGCCCCCCGGCCGCCGCACCCGCGATGATCCCGAGCAACCCGACGAAACAAACTCTCACTGCCGACTTCATGTCTCTCCTTACGCGACCGTGTTTTGTGGAGACGGTGCGACCTTCTTTGCCAGGGAAACTATGTGCCATGACAGCGTGGCGTGCAAGATCCCCAGGTTACAATTGCGAATGCAGCTATCATGCCGCGAGCCCTTCCCTGCGTTGGGCCGTTTTACAGCGAGAACGTTATGACTATCTTCGTCACTTCCGTATTGATCGTTTTGGTCGTGTCGGCGATCTGTTCGCTCACCGAAGCGGCGCTCTACTCGGTGAGACTTCCCTATGCGCGTCGTCTCGGTGAGTCCGGGAGCAGCGCGGGCCGGCTTCTGCAGAAGTTCAAGCTCAACATGGAGAGACCCATCGCCGCCATTCTCATCCTCAACACGGCCGCCAATACAGCGGGAGCGGCCGTCGCGGGAGCCCAGGCCGGCCATCTCTTCGGGGATCGGATCGTCATTCTCTTTTCCGTTGCCTTTACCCTAGCCGTTCTGTTCTTTTCCGAAATCATTCCCAAGATCCTGGGGGTCAGTTACAGCCGTCCCGTAGCCCGATATTTCGCGGTGCCCCTCAACTGGTTGATGACGATTCTCCACCCCATGATCTGGCTCGTCGAGGGAGTCGCCAGATGGCTCCAGCCCGAGAATCCGCACATCGCTTTTCCCGAGGAAGAGGTGCGCCAAGCCGCGATACTGAGCGCGGAAGAGGGCAGTATTCTGGAGTCCGAGGCCGAGCTCGTAAAGAACGCCCTCGCTCTCGATCAGGTCACGGCCCGGGACATCATGACGCCTCGTCCCGTTATCCAAAAACTCGCGAGCGAAACGACGGTCCGTGCCGCGAGCAACGAGATCAAGGAATGGACCTATTCGCGAATTCCCGTCTATGCGTCGGAAGACCCAGAGCGGTGGGTCGGGGTCGCACTTTCACGCGATATCCTCGCCGCGCTCGCCCGCGACGAGTTCGACCACACCATCGGGCGTCTCGCGCGGCCCCTCGATTTCGTGCCCGAGTCGACGCGGGGGCACGTCTTGCTGAGACACTTTCTCAAGACCAAGAGGCTTCTCTCGGCTGTCGTCGACGAATACGGGAGCATCGTCGGCATCGTCACCTTGGAGGACGTTCTGGAGTCGATCATCGGCCACGAGATCATGGACGAGGTGGATGTCACGGCGGACCTGCAGTCACTTGCCAAGCGCAGGAAGAAGCCGGAGGATCGAAATCCATGACAGAGGGCGAGCGCCTTCGTCGGCCCGGGACTTCGGCGCGGGCGCCCTCCTTGCCTTCGGCGGGGTTGTCGTAGATCCGATAAGTCGGATAGGCAAAATCGATGTCGTCGTACTCCGCGAGCGCAACACTCATTTCTTTCGCGACAAAGTGCCTCGCGGGCGTGTTGCTACGGCTTCCATCTTGGAGACCAGCTTCTTGGGCGCGACCGCGCGATAACTCTCTTCGATCCACTCTCGGAGCATGTCGACCGACGGGTGGTCATCCGGCTCGAAGCTCGCGGTGACCCAGCCGCTCTTTCCGAGCCCGTAGTTGGTGGGCGCCGTAAACGGCAACATCAAGGCGACGCCGTTCGACTCCGGAAGCTTGACGGAGAGCGAGAGACCTCCCTCGCCACTTCCGAAAAAGACGAAGACCTTCTTCCCGACCTTGGCAACGCGTTCGCCCCAGGGATGATCCTCATGGGTCCCCGGAAACGCCAGGGCGTAACGGCGGAGCGCCCGGTCATGCTCCTTTGCGGCGTTTCGTCCGCTTGGCATTTCGCTTCTCTCCGTGCTCGAGCCACTCGAGCCATTCGTGTACTACTTCCAATCGACCGGTATCGACCGCGTAGACGCGGGTGCGGCCTCGTTTCTCTTGGCGGAGCAGCCCGGCGTGTTCGAGAACGCGAAGGTGGCGGCTCACGGTCGGCCAGGTGCATTCGAATCGACCCGCGATCTCTCCCGCCGTCATGACCCCGCCGCGAAAACGAACGACCAGCAGAATGTGACGACGCACACGATGCGCGAGCGCGGAGAGCATGGCGTCGAGCTCATCGAGCCGAGACGCGGCGTCGATGTCCTTGCTTTTAGCTGGCAAGGGGCTCGATGTCGATAAACTCCATGTTGTCGACGAGCGCGCCCATCGGCTCCCAGACCGCCATGACATCCGGAGTCTCGTGCGCGACGCGCGGGGCCTCTTCATCCTTCCACTCGAAGATCTCGACGAAGAGGGGCTTCCCCTCCTGGTCTTTCCCGCGGTACCAGGCCGCCCGCTCCGAGGAGACGAGTCCGAGTCTGTCGAGCGTGGGCCAGTGATTTTCGAGCAGCGGTCTGAATGCCTCTTCCTTGCCCTTCGAGACGCGATAGATGCACAGCACGCGAACCGGTTTCGAATCGGTCATGGTCCCTCCTGTATATTTATACTTAGCCGATTGGCTTATTATCTGTCAAGGCCAATGATCGGTTTCGATACGGCCGGACTGCCCGCGTTTCAATTCATTCAGGACCCTATCAACTACGCCGCGATGAAGGATGCTCTTGTGCCGCGGGAGTCTCCGTGACGAGTCGACCCAAGGTGCGATGTAACGGATAGGTAACGGAAAGTTACTGCCGATCCCCCCGGAGACGAGCGACACTAGGTGCGGCTCGGGAGGTCACACTCGGCTCATCCCCCGCACCCGAGAAGTCTGTGACCCCTCGGGCCCCCTCCGACTCAGAGTCCCGTCCCGTCCCGTCCTCGTCCCTGGCCGCCTTGGCGTCTTGCGTGCGGGCCCTCGCGGGACACGAAACACGTATAACTGGCAGATTGGCAATAGGAGGACGAGATGGATTAGTTGGTCTGTTCCTCTAAAATCTTGTGCATTTTCAAATCCATTTCGTCGAGGATGTCATCTCCGATAGATTCGATCTCCCCCCCTGAAGTACCGAATGAGTTGATCTCATCCACCACCTCCGAAAAAAAACCTACTGCGACAGGCAAAGCCCCAAGGATGATCGCCTCGCCTAGGATGGGGACTCAGAGGGGGCGAATACCCACGGAAAGGTACCGATGTGATGCGGGAAAGAATGGCTCAAGGGGTTGTTTATGGCGGCTTCAAATGTGACCGACATAGCGATGTCCCCTATGTTGCATCCAAGGCCTCCTCCTGCACCGGCGGTTTCGCAGGTCTTTGCAAAAAGCAACACGATGTAACGGTTGCCGCTCGTCGCCTGCTCGAACTGTGGACTTGCGTCCACCGCTTGCTTGGTATGGTCGCAGATCGGCTGGTAGGTGCCCTCGTTCTCGGTACATATGACGTGCACCGGCAAGGGTGCTTGTGCGTGCAGTGGCACGCTGAATCCCAACAGCACTACGAGGGCCACAAGAATTAGGAGAGCTGAGCTGAGGGATACGAAACGACACATGACGGACCTCCTCGGCACGGCTGGTCTTGGCGGGTCGAACACGCGGGTCGAACACGATAGGAGAGGCAATAGCCTTAGCCCTGCCATTTCGTGCTGAAGACGATACTCGCCCTAGTTTGCAAAGTCAAGACGCTGCCCACCGCAGGTAGAGCTTGCTGCCACGAGCGGACTCTCGAGCCCTGTCAGAGAACTCGGATGTTGTTGCGAGCATCCCTCCGCTCCACTCTCCGCGAGCTAAGACCCCCGCCAGGTCTCAAACCGCCGCAGGACCGACTTTGCTGTTGTAGTTCTAACATTGTACGACCCAACGAGATTGATCCTTCGAGGCTTTGATGCGGTCCTACCTTCAGAACTCATTGATGACCTCCTCACCTTGATCAACGATGCCGCGATTGCGGGGACGCTCTCCGGGAGCGGTTCGGGCAACTCGGCTGAGAACCGCTTGAACGCCTTCATCAACATGATCACAAACGCCAGCAACCTGATTTTGTCGTCGGACCAGACGCTGCGACCGTTGCAACCGAGATCCAGAATCTGCTCAATGCCCTAGGACGTCCACGAACGATCCATGATCACGACCGTGGTAATCTTGGCCACCCTCGACACCAAGGGCGGAGAGGCCGACTACCTCCGGCGGCAGGTCGAGATCCTTGGAGGAAACGTCCACCTCATCGACATCGGCGTAGTCGGGAACCCAACCGTGGAGCCAGACGTTCCGCGCGATGAGGTCGCCGCGGCCGGCGGTACGCCGATGGCAACCCAGTGCCCCCTGCCAACCCGGGACCGGACATCCGCGTTGGAGACCAGCCTCGGCACTGGGGTAGACGGTGGTGGTATTGTGAACGCAGAAACCGGTGCGTTCCCATGACAAGAGGAGCTGTATGCGCTCGTTGCTGACGAGTCCGAAGTCTTTGAGTAAGCGAAGGACTTTGTGGCGGAACAAAAGCTCCGCAGCTTTCGGGTCGATGTAGGGCACAGGCACCCACTCTCCCGACGAGGACCAACCGCCCCGCGGGGCGAGTCCATGGAGGTGGGGATTCCACTTGAGCGAATCCGAGAACGTCTGGATCGCACCGACCATTGCGGTGCCGACATCCTCTTCTTCAACCGCCGCAGCCATGAGCTCATGGACGGTCTCGTAAATCAACTACCACCCGCATAGCGGGTGGTTTGATGAAGGCCCCTCGAAGGGGCCTCCATCGTGCGGAAGGGGGCTAAAGCCCCCTGAGGTTTAGCTGCTCTTGACGTTTTTCCTCCGCCTCCTGGTTTCGGATGTACTCCCGGATGACTGCCTCGTCGAGACCCACCGTGCTGACACAGTACCCACGTGCCCAAAAATGAAATCCTGTGAAGTTCCTCTTCCTCTCCAAGTACTCCCGGTGGATTCGTATCGCAGACTTGCCTTTCAGGAACCCTATCGTGTTCGCCACGCTGTACTTCGGGGGAATACTCAGACACAGGTGAACGTGGTCCGACATCGCGTGCCCCTCCACCAATTCGATTCTCGCCTGTTCGCAAAGTTCCCTCAGGATTTTCCCGACCCCTTTTCTCAAACTCCCGAATATCGCCTTCTTTCGATACTTGGGGCTGAACACAACGTGGTATCTGCAGTACCATTTCACGTGCGACTGGCTCTGCCATTCTCGCATGTCGATCTCCTTTCTTTTGAACTTCCCGGTTCATTGAAAGGAGATCGTCTACCACACGCCGGAACGGCAGAGCCTATTCGAGTCACACCGCCGGAGGCGGTGGCTTACCCGTTGGAGTTAGTTCGGAAGCCGACGACACGAATGACGGGCGTCTTTCCTCCGCGATGGAGCACGAAAATGAAGAATGTCGTTGTTTCAGCCCTATCCATACTTGTCTTGGTTGGAAGTTTGAATTCTCAAACACTTACGGAAGAAGCAAAGAAGCGAGCTCAACAGGTCAAGGCGGAGAACCAGCCCCGTGCAGATCTCGGCAATGGGTATTACCAAAACCCGATCATGGCGGGCGACTACGCCGACCCGACCATCGTCAGAGTCGGGGAAGACTATTACATGGCCTTTAGCCGCCGGATTGGAGTCATGCTGTGGCATTCGCGTGATCTGGTCAACTGGAGACCTATCATCAGGCATACTCTTGACGACCTGGATCGCATTGTGGCCACTGACTTGCAGCACTTCAACGGAGAGTTCCATATTTATATGCCGGTTGGTTCCTGGCCGGGCAAAGCAAAGGAGCTCTTACCGCCTAACAGGGCAACTTTCGTAATCAACTCCGAAAGGCCGGAAGGACCATGGAGCGAGCCCATCAGAGTCGATAGAGACCCTATCGAGGACGATCGTTACGTTGGCGGTGACCCCGGATTCATTCAAACGCCAGAAGGTAAGAAGTATCTTCATACCGATGTTGGCTTCGTGATGTCGCTTTCCGAGGATGGATTGAGAGTCACCGCTCCTCCAAAACAGGTATACGACGGCTGGGAATATCCCAAAGATTGGATTGTGGAAACCAAAGGGTTAGAGAGTCCCAAACTATTTTTCAAGAGCGGCTTTTACTATTTGGTATCTGCAATGGGCGGAACGGGCGGACCGTCAACGGCTCACATGGCGGTCGTCGCTCGGTCCACGTCGCCGACAGGGCCATGGACGGATTCACCCCACAATCCCTTGGTTCATACCTATTCCGCATCAGAAAAGTGGTGGCACCAGGGTCATGCAAGCATCATCGAGGCAGCAGACGGATCATGGTGGACCGTTTATCATGCCAGGTCGAGTGGCGAGGGCGGCGGCCTGGGCAGACAAACGTTGTTGATGCCTGTTGCGTGGACTTCGGATGGATGGCCGGTGATCAAAAACCAGATGAGATCGTGGGACACCATCCCGATGCCGAAAGGTGACAATGTAGGTCACGGTATGCCTCTATCGGATGACTTCTCGTCAGATGAACTGGGCATTCAATGGATATACGATCCAAGTGAAAAAGAACGAGTTCTAATCCGCAACGGTGAACTCCTGCTGGAAGCCAGAGGAGAGAGCAGCAAGAATGCGAGCTCGCTATGGGTCGTGGCTACCAACAAGAGTTTCGAAGCGACGGTAAAGATCGAATGCCCGGAAGGAGTCATGGCAGGTTTGACATTTGGCAACCATGAAGGACTCAAGACGGACGGAAGAATAGTAAGCTACACCAAAGGAGACCTGTCCTCCGTCTATCACGCCATGCGCTCCGAATCCTGGGGCGGTCGCAGCACTGATGTGCCGGTCAAGATCCAAGGTCTTGTTTACTTGAAAATAAGAAACGACCGTCAGGATCTCTCCTTCTATTCTAGTGACGATGGAGAACGTTGGACGACGTTTCAGAACGGCGTCAGGTCCAGCAATCACACGATCCGACTCTTCGCGGCTCGATCAGACGATCGCTCTACCAGAAAAGTAAAAAAAGCCTCTTTCAGCCAATTCAAGTACATAGGACTGGATGACGGATGACTACTTTGAAATCCTCGATCGTTTCCGACGCGCGTTATTGGGCAAGCGTCGAGAGTGAAGGCGGTCCAATGAGCGTGGCCACAGGCACGTCCGGAGGCATCAGCGTATCTGCTGTGGTGCTCTCGAGGCGAAAGAAGGCGAGTGCCTCGTTGAGGAAGTCATCTTCATTCACGCCGACGAGGTCGACGAGCAGGGCGTCGAAATCGCCTGGGTGTGGCTGCATGCCCAACGCACGAAAGGCATCGACCATCGCCACTTGCCAGTTGCTGCGATAGGCCATGTAGCACGTAAGTGCGTGGCGGGGACGGAAAGACAAAGGGGGCTTAGTCCAGGTGTCGTAGTGTTTCATGTGCTCGAAGTCGAGCGAGGGGTCAGCCTTGACCATGTCAAGGCCCTGCTCGATACGGCTCCGAAGTCCATCTCGCCCATTGCCCGTGCCCATCAGATAGGGCAATACTCCCGATGCGCCCTCGCTAAACCATGGCGGCAGGTAATCAGGCTCTTCCACCGTCTCTCCCCTATAGTTATTCATCTTCTGATGCCACATCATGATGTGGTGGTACTCATGGACGACCGAGGATCTCAGGTGGTCACCGAGACAGCCCTCGGGTCGCTCATGGTCATCGTACGGCATACGCGACATATGCAGCGGTACCCTCCAGCCATCAGCCCTGACGTGTATTCCCGAAATGCCCGTGAAACTTTCTTTGGTCTCGTCCGGCTCACCTCCGATGGTTCTCACCAGTGCGACGATTTCCTCATCGTCCGCGTCGTAACCCTCGTAATCGATGAGGAAATAGTAGTGTGGGTAGGCACCGATCAGCGGAAATAGCTCATCCTTCAGCAGGCTCTCTGTCCCAGCTTTCCAGCTCTCCCACTCCCAGTCGGCATCGCCGCCGCCGTAGTTGCTGGGCAGCGCTTCGGCGAAGTGAAGGTGGATCGGTGCGTCGGATCTGACCTCGTTGTAGCCAAGCTCACACAAGACGTTTGTCTGCAGGTCCGAACTGTCACAGACCGGTGATTGCCCAGGAGTGGCGTCTTCCCCTTCGAAGTCCTTCTTGCAGCTGGTAAGCAAACCTGCTGTCACTATCACTACAATTATTATTCCGGCTAATACAATCGCCTTCCTAAACATTTCTTCCTCCCTTCTATGATGTATCGCGATACATAATAGATATTATGGCGCCTAGATCCTACCGCCGTCATCCAACAGGAGCTCGAGCATGCCAAGACTAGCCGTAGTCATGCTGTTCATGCTGCTAGTATTCCCAGCTGTGGGTCACTTGCAACCGACCTGTGATGCCCCTCCGCTATCTGATGCTGAGGTGAAGAGCGCAATTGATAGAGCAAGGGCGACGAGAACAGACTTGCTGGCGCCCTTCCCAGAGTATCGGTCGAGCGTGAAGAAGCGAGGATGTTATTACGTATATATCGAATACCGTCTTCCAGAGGCTCCGGACTCCAACCACATAATCACGTTAAACCAGCATGGTGCCATCGTTGACATGCAAGCGGGCCGGTCATCATTCAAGTTGCAATGTCCAGCAAGGTGTTTGCGGAAAATGAGTTGGCGGAGATGCTACACACCGAGCGGGGAAAACGGAGCGATCTGCCGCCTCCGTTCGAAAACGATAGGACGCGGGTCGATCGGTTGCGGTGTCTGTATCTCTATTTCGAACACAATGTACCGGAACAGCGAGGCGATTATCAGGTATTCACAATCGACCCGTTTGGGGAATTGATGTGGTTTTCTCGAAATCAACCCTATTGAGGCATGGTGGATATTGGTACGCCTGGCAGGGCTCGAACCTGCGACCTCCGGATTAGGAATCCGGCGCTCTATCCTACTGAGCTACAGGCGCACGCTAACTTGCAGCCGCTCGCTACGGCTCCCGCCAACAAGCTTAGCCTTTCTGCATGCGGTTAGACAGCTCTGCTCAAGGCTTGTCCTCGGGACCATCCTCGAGAAGTGCTTTCAGGCAGGCAAGATCCTTCTGGTTTGCCCGACGCATCAAAAGCGCCATGAACGGGGCAGCCCATCGCGAGAAGCCGACCGGCGTACCGCGGTTGCGCAAGGTCATTCTAGTGAAGCCCTCCGGAGTGGCCTCCCACGTATAGCTCGTTTCCATCGGAAATGGACCTTCGGTGGTCCCCATCACGAGCCGTTCACCGGGCAGGAACTCAACGACCTCATAGGTATAGGCAAGTCGCCGGCCCAGGAACTGGGCCACGAATGCGATTCGGGAGCCCACCGACACCGGGGGCGCAGTCTTCCATTCAACTGCTTTGATGTTTAGATACCACTTCGGCGCGTTGTCGGGGTTCGCTGCGTAGTCCGCCACCTGCCCTGACGGGCGCCGAATCACCGTTTCGGTCAGCACATCAACTGCCATTCGAGGCTCCTTGGATTACCCGGTGTCACTCAGAAAGGCGTCGGGACCAGCTCACAGCTTGCCGCTCGGCTCGGATAGCACGTTTTCCAGAGACTCGGCGACTTCGTCGGAGATCTCTCGTGAGTGCAGAACGCAGGCCTCTAGCCGGCTGGGTCCGAGCTGGGCCGATTTCAGCGTCTCGAGGAGCCAGCGCTCCGGCGGGCCCGTGCTGATGACGGTCTTGTACTGCCACTCCGTGCTCGCGGGAAGCCAGCGAAACGCGACTGTCAGGAACCACCGCATGGTTCTAGATTCTACTTCGGCGAGCCTCATGCGGCGCAAGGAGGATGCCGGGAGGCAGGAAGGTGCGGGAATTACCGATGGATCACGCCTCGCGACGGGCGTGCCGCTCGATCGCCTGGACTTCCTCCCAGGCGTTCCGGATCTTGAGCCTGAGCTTCTGCCGCGCCTCGCGCTCCGCCATGGTGAGAAAACTGTAGGACGTCTTGGTGAGTTTCTGCAGAAAGGAGATCTCGAGCTGAGTCAGAAAGAGGTCCACGCTTCCATCCTGGCTAGCGGGAAGGGTGATGTCTGACAATTTCCGACCGAATCCCTGACGGGCGTGGCGCTCGTCTTCGGTGATGAAGTGGTACTCGGAGCGCAAGAGTTTCTGAATGAAGGTCAGCTCTTGATAGGTCAGTCGAATCGTCGCCCGTCGGTTGTTGCCAATCGCCATCGTCTTCCAGGTGTCTCTCTAGGCCACGCCAATCTTGTAGTAGTTCTGGTCGTCCGGCGTCGCCTCGTAGTCCCGAGACTGTTCTCGAGCGAGCTCGTAGACTTCCTTCTCCGTTCGACCAGCCAAAATGAAGGGCTGGCTCGCGTTGGGATGCGTCACATCCACCAGAACGACCTGATCGTCGAGTCGTAGCAAGTTCCAGGCATGGCGTCCCTTGAAGATGTAGAACTTCAGGTTACCCTTGACGACACGGCAATCGACACCGGCTTCCTGCAAATATAGCTGGAAAAAGATGGAAAGATGCCGACAAACCCCCAACCCCTTTTCAAGATATTCGGAGAGAACGATGCTCTCGTTTCCGAAATCCTGAGACAGCTTCTCGACACCGAGCTCGTTGAACTCAATGTCCTGTCTAACACAGTTATAGTACCAAGCAAGGAGTTTATCAACCTCCTTTCCCGAGATGACGCCTTGCTCTTTGCAATCGGTTAGACGCTCCGCCATACGGATCTTGTCGATTTTGATTTTCTCGCGGCCCGAACGTTCCGTCGGCGATGCCTGGCTCCCCATGTCCGTGTAGCCATGCATCAAATACTCTGGGATCCCCCGATAGACGGTTCCGTCGTGCCCCCAGCTATGACGGTCCATGAGAATCTCGAGGTCGACGGCGCTTTTCAGATAGCGACGAAGCCTCGAGCGCTCCCCGATCTTCGCGATCGAGGCATTCATCGAACGAATGCATTCGAGCGGTGCCAGGGCCCAAGCGGTGGTGAAATTCGTGAGCTCGTCGGGCTCGAGCTCGTGGGCGATGCGCTTGCCTGACTTCGGGTCGAGATAAAAAGAACGGTCGAGGTATTCGGCGTCTCTCAAGGCTATCGAGCGGACCAGGGACGCCTGCTGGGCCGTTAGGCGATGCATGAGGTCGCGCATCTCCTTCGAGCCGACCTGGCGACGCGGCGGAGCGACGCTCGTTACAGACGATCGAGAGTCGTCGTCGTGCAGGGATCCGTCCTCGAGGGGCTCGTTCCCATCCAAACGAAGACTACTCACATTCCTGCCCCTCTATCCGTAGTTGAGCACCGAGCAAATCTGGTAGTCGGCTAGCCTTTCGCGACCGTTGAGGAAGTCGAGCTCGATGAGGAAACTCAGAGCCACGATGTGCCCCCCGACTTTCTCCACGAGGTTGGCGACACCGCGAGCCGTGCCGCCCGTCGCGAGCACGTCGTCGACGATGACGACACGCTGTCCCTTGCTCAGGGCATCCGCGTGCATCTCCAAACTGTCGGAGCCGTATTCCAGCTCGTAAGACACTTGGACGGTCTCTGCCGGAAGTTTCCCTGGCTTGCGGACCGGTACGTGGCCCTTGTCGAACTGATAGGCCAGCGCCGCAGCGAAAATGAAACCTCGGCTCTCGATACCGATGAAAGTGTCGAACTCGTGGGTCATCAAGGGCTCGGCCATATAGTCGATGGCCTTGCGGAAGGTCCTGGGGTCGCCCAAAAGGGGCGTAATGTCCTTGAATACGATGCCCTTCTGGGGGAAATCCGGTACATCCCGAATGATCCGGCGAAGGTCTTCCATCTATTAGCCCTCTCAGAAGCGTACTTCGAAACCGATAAGACTAGAATCCGTACGCACCCGCGTCATCTGTATATCATCTACACAGGCCGCACGGGGGCCGTCGCGAAGCTCACATCGAAACCCGTCGAGCGCCTGTCTCGTCGCCTGGGCAAACACCTCAACGCTCCCGTCCTTCACGTTGCGAACGTGACCCTGAACACCGTGCCGGGACGCGGCCTTCTCCGTAAACCAACGGAATCCCACACCTTGAACGCGCCCCGTAATCCGCAAAACGTAGGCTTCCACTCCTAGTGCTCGCTCGGCTCGTCGCAATCGGAAATTGGCACCGGAAGCCGTCGCACAGGGGACGATCTCTCCAATTCCTTGCTTACACGGTGATTATACCAGGAATGTTGGACCGGAAGGCGGCTGGGCTCACGCGGGGTAGCGAGCGAAAGCCAGCACGCCGTTGAGGCCCCCAAAGGCAAAAGAGCTCGAGAGAGCGCGCGCGATAGGAGCCTCTCGGGCTTGATTTGGCACGACGTCCAAGTTGCAGTCCGGATCCGGCTCCATGAAGTTCGCCGTGGGCGGAATCACGCCCTTGTTCAAGGCAAGGACGGTGGCGATGGCCTCGAGGGCACCCGCGGCCCCGAGAGTGTGCCCATGCATCGACTTCGTCGAGCTCGTCAGGACCTTCGCAGCGTGGCCCTCGAAGACCCGGTGAATCGCCTCGGTCTCCGTGGCATCGTTGAGCAGTGTCCCGGTCCCGTGGGTATTGATATAGCCGACCTCTTCCTTCTCGAGAGAAGCGTCACGCAAAGCCGCCGTGAGCGCGCGCGCGGCTCCGTCGGCGGCGGGCTTCGTCAAGTGACCCGCGTCCGACGACATACCGACCCCGATGAGCTCGGCGTAGATTTCCGCTCCCCTTTCGCGGGCGCTTTCCAAGGTCTCGAGCACGAGGGCGCCTCCACCTTCGCCGAGGATCATCCCCTTACGGCCGCGAGAGAATGGCCGGCAAACGTCGGGCGAAATGACTCGCAGACCGTCCCACGCTTTCAGGTGCCCCAAGCTGAAAGGCGCCTCGCTGCCTCCGGCGATGGCGACTTCCACGGCGCCGTGAAAGAGCATCCATGACGCGATGCCAATGGCGTGGGAGGAGGACGCGCAGGCCGTCGACAGGGTGAGGCCCGGGCCCTCGATGCCGAGCTCCGTCGAGAGGTGGCTAGCACCCGCGTTCGCCATGATGCGGGGAACAGCGAAGGGCGTGAGACGCCTGCGTCCGTCACGGTAGAGGGCACGAAACAGCTCGTCCTGCGTCGTCTGACCGCCGACCGAAGTTCCCGTGACGATAGCGCTCCGGGAAAGAGACGTGGGACTAAGCCCGCTATCCGCAACCGCTTCCCGAGCGGCGACGACCCAAAGCTTTGCGAATCGATCGAGCGCCTCTCGCGAGGTCCCATCGAAGCCAAGGTCCAAGTCCAGGTCTCGGACTTCGGCTCCGTTCTTGAACTGAAGGCTGTCCGTCTCGAGGAGCTCCATTTTCTTGAAGCCGTGTCGACCCGCGACCAGCGACTCCCAGAAACTGGTCCTGTCGTTTCCGATCGCGGAGACCACGCCGAGCCCTGTTACGACCACCCGACGCCGTGTCATTCAGACGGACTCGGAACCGATTAGAGGTCGGATCCGCTCGACGACGTCTCGGACGACGCTCAGCTCGCGGGCGTCGTCGTCAGGGATCGTGATCCCCAAGTCTTCCTCGAGCTCGCACAGCAGGTGAAACCCGTTGAGCGAATCGATACCGAGCTCCTCGAGCTTACTATCGAGAGACACGGCGGAGGGCTCGAGGCTCGAAAGCTCGCAGATCGCCGTGACGACTTTACTCTCGAGTTCGTCTCTCTCGGTGGCCGGCTTTGTCATTGGCAGCGAAGTCTAGCACAGCAGAGTGCTACACTCCGCCCTTCATGTGGGTCGCGCTCACCCTCGCCGCGTCATTGGCTCAGAGCGCCCGCAACGCATTCGCGAGGAGTCTCTCCGATCGAGTCTCCCCCATCCTCAACAGCTGGTCTCGCTTCGCCTTCAACCTCCCGCTCTCCTCCGCGCTCTTTCTCACCCTCGTTGCGCTCCGCGGCTTTCCCAACGTCTCTCCTCGCTACTACGCCTTCTGTCTGGCGACGGGGCTGGCTCAGCTCCTCGGCAACGTGGCGCTCATCGCGGCATTTCGGCGAGCTTCGTTCGCCAAATCGATCGTCCTGCACAAGCTCGAGATCGTTTTCACCGCCTTCATCGGTGCGGCCTTTTTCGCCGAGGTCCCCTCGACGCTGGGGTGGATCGGAATCTTCGTCTGCGCCGCGGGCGTGGTTCTGATGCACTTCGAGCGCCACCCCGGTACCGGCTCATCGTTTCACTTCGATTCAGGGGCGATGCTCGCGATGACCGCGGGATTACTCCTCGTCCTCGCAAGCTTTTGGTTGAAGGAGGCCAACGCGGAGCTCGTTCGGTGGAACCCGCGGGTTGGCGTGGACCGATTCGAAGTCGCCGCCCACACCTTGTTCAACGTGACTTGGATGGAGGTGGTGGTGCTCACGCTGTGGTTGCTGTGGCGGAGACCCGACGAGCTGTCACTCGTGCCAACGCATTGGCGGCGGATGGTGCTCATCGGGACGACGGGTTTTCTCGCTAGCCTCTGTTGGTTCTGGGCCTACTCACTGACGCTCGTCGCCTATGTCAAGGCGGTCGGCCAGCTCGAGCTCGTGATCGCGGTCGCTCTTTCTCTCGTCATCTGGAAGGAGCGCGAAGTCTGGCGCCAGCTTCCCGGCATGGCCCTCGTCGTCGCCGGCATCTTACTCGTTCTCGTGGATTGAAGTGCTGTGCTAATCTCGAGACACCCATGGAGCCCGAAGAGCGCTTCGTCGCCGTCGACTTCCGCGCCTTGACCCCCGAGGCGCTACGCGCCCTTCTCGAAGAGTTCGTGTCGCGCGAAGGAACCGATTACGGTCTGTACGAAAGGGATTTCGACGACAAGGTTCGGGACGTCGAGAGGCAGCTCGCGTCGGGTGAGGCACGAATCGTCTACGACTTGGCAGACGACCGAGCTAACATCGTACCCGGGGACGACTCTTCACTACACGGCTAGTGCCGTGGTCCATAAATAGTGCCCGCAATGAGAACGTCGAGGCGCCCGGCTGGCAAGGCGCGCCGAGTGAGGAATACCGGGTGTATGTGAGCGACGCGCGACGCAGCCAGCCGGGATGCAACGGCGTTCTCATAGGGCAGTATTTATGGACCGCGGTACTAGTGCTAGGCTCTACGTTTCTGGCTCATGCGGTGAAGGCGTGCCGAGAGGAGCGCTTGCGGAGCGTGCTCGGCCACGAGCTCGAGGAGCTGATGATCTACTGGCGTGAACGTCGTCTTGTGCGGCAGCAACCGATAAACGGCAATCAAACCAATCGTCGTCTCGTCCGCCTTGAGAGGGATGACGGCAAGGGGAGCGCCGACGGGACCCTTCTCGTGGCCCATTGAATCGGCGTAGAAGGGTTTGCCATCCGCGGCTACTTTCCCCAGAAGCCCCTCACCCACATTCACCGCCTCCGACCCCTTTGGGGCGCCTTGCCCGGCGACCCGGCGGAGTACGTTCTTTTTCTTTTCGAGAAACAGGATCGCGAACTTCTCGACACCGACGAGCTCAACGAGGATTTCGGTGATGATGCCCATGATCTCCGTGGCATCGAGAGACGCGTGCAGCCGGTGCTTCGCGACGTAGAGGTTCGCGATCGCCTCGTTCTGCTCGCGCAGCTCGCCGCAGAGCGAGGACAGTTCTTTGTTCTCGTCCTCTAGATTTTTGAGTCGATTCTCGAGCTCGACGACCTGGGCCAGGACTTCCTTCTCGGGGCTACCGAAACTTGCGGGCGGGTCCGCGACGAGATGTGCGAGGGCTGAGGAATCCCCGACCGTGGCGGGTCTGGGAACGTGATCGACACGGGATTCGATCGACTTCAAACTTCGCTCGAGCGCCGCGACACGGTTCATCAGGTGGCGGATATGATCCGCGACCGTTGCTTTCTTCTTTTCCGAGCTCATTCTTAGTGCTCGCTCGACTCTTCGCCTCGCTCGCGGCCGCGCTCCTCGCGCGGCCCACCGGCCCAGGGCCAGGCTCGCGGCAGATGTTTCGGCTACCGCTCGATCAGTGTCCAGGTGCGTTCTTGAGCACCCTGTTGAGAGTGGCGCGAACGCCTTCTAATATTGTGGAGACGGACCGAGGGTCAGTCAACAGGCGCCGGTGACGAGCTCAGACGAGAAAGAGCTTGTAGGCTTCGTTGCTCGGCTCGGGGGTATAGGCATAGCCGAGGCGGTCGAGAAAACTCTCGAGCTCCTGTCGATCGTCCGGTGGCACCTCGAAGGCGACGAGGACCCTGCCGAAGTCGGAGCCGTGGTTTCGATAGTGGAACAGACTGATGTTCCACCGTTCCCCGAGCTTGTCGAGAAACTCCATCAAAGCACCGGGGCGCTCGGGGAACTCGAAGCGACAGGGCCACTCGTGCCTCACTTCCCGAGCCCGACCACCGACCATGTGACGAACGTGCAGTTTCGCCATCTCGTTGTCCGACAGATCCAAAGTTTGATACCCGAGCTTGCCGAGCTTCGTACCCAGCGCCTTCGCGTCCTCGCGCGACTGAACGCTGATGCCAACGAAGATGTGGGCCTCGGAACGAGCGCTCAAACGATAGTTGAACTCGGTGACCACCCTGCGTCCAATGGCCCGGCAGAACTCCCGGAAGGCTCCGGCCCGCTCTGGAATCGTGACCGCGAAAATCGCCTCCCGCGCTTCGCCGAGCTCGGCCCTCTCCGCAACGAACCGCAGCCGGTCGAAATTCATGTTCGCGCCGCTCGTTACCGCCGCGAGTTTCCTTCCCTCGAGGCGCTCCCGCTCGATGAATTGCTTCATCCCCGCGACGGCGAGCGCACCCGCGGGCTCCATCACGCTGCGGGTGTCGTCGAAAACGTCCTTGATCGCAGCGCAAATCTCGTCGTTGGTTACCCGAAGAACCTCGTCCACGACGTGGCGAACGATCGGAAAGGTCACGTCGCCCACCTGTCTCACCGCGACCCCGTCCACGAAGATCCCGACGTGGTCGAGCCGGATCCTGCGGCCGGCCTCGAGCGATCGATACATCGCATCCGAATCGAAGGGCTCGACGCCGATGACGCGTACGGAGGGCATCAATGATTTGATGACCGTGCCGATCCCGGCGATGAGTCCACCCCCTCCGATGGGAACGAAGACCGCCTCCAGCTCACGGTGCCCGTAACGAAGAATCTCGTCGCCGATGGTTCCCTGTCCCGCCACGACCAAGGGATCGTTGAAGGGGTGCACGAGCGTGAGACTTTTTTTCTTCCGAATCTCCGCGCACTTCACCTCGGCGTCCGTGTAGGAGTCACCCGCGAGAACCACCCGCGCGCCCAGACTTCGGACCGCTTCGACTTTGATCGCCGGCGTCGTTCGCGGCATGACGATGACCGCTTGAAGACCGAGGTGCTTCGCCGAAAAGGCGACTCCCTGAGCATGGTTTCCCGCGCTCGCTGCGATCACGCCGCGCTCGGCCTCAGCCGGCGAAAGCCGCGAGATCTTATTGTAGGCGCCTCGAAGCTTGAAGCTGAAGACGGGCTGCAGATCTTCTCGCTTGAACAGAATCTCGTTGCCGAATCGTGCGGAGAGTTTGTCGGCTCGGTCCAGCGGCGTCTCGCGAGCCACCTCGTAGACCCGACTCGTGAGAATCGAGCGGAAGAGTGCGTCAATCCGTTTCGGAAGCCTCCCTGGCATGCGCAGCGTGGTTAGGGGGCCACGACCTCCAACCAAGCAAACCACACAGGATGTTCTTGCTTGTACCAACAGAGTACTTCGAGCAGCTTCAGCTTGTCGGCTTCGGAGATCACCTCGGGACGGATTCCGTCGAAGTGCACTCGTATAGTCTGATGGTCGTGCTCGAGCGCTTCCGAGCACAGCGTCTGTAGCTCGTTGCGAATGCGGCCGGACTCCGAGATCCGGACGGGGCGTATCTCGTGGTCTTCACCGTTGAAGAACCGCACGAGGAGCGGGTTGAAGACGAGCTGCGCGCGATGGTCCTCCTCCATGCTGCGAAAAGTGAACGCCAAGACCTTTTGCCCGTGCTCGCCCGCGAGCCTTACCGTGTTGCAGAACATCTGACTACCGCTGATCGAAGTCATCGACTCGATGCGCTCGGGCATGAAGGAAAGCGCGGCTCCCGACGCAAGTGACTCGTCGGTCGCTTCTGTCTGTGTTGCTCGCTCGGAGTCATGGTCCTTCCCATCGGACACAACAGTTGCATGGTTGGTACGACCTGGGGGTGGCGAGACTATAGCTAACCCTGGGAAGGGATGTCCAGGGCTCGATGATCCCGGCCGCGAGCGAGTCGCGACGTACTACCCCGACGGGAGGCCAGATCCTCGTCGGGAAGAAGCCGAAAAGTCGCCGGCCAGCTCGGCTGAAGAAGCTTCCCCACAGTCCATGGAGGCTCAGGGGAATGACAGGCACCGGTGTTCGAGCCACGATGTCAAGAGTTAAAGACTGACCCCAACTAGTGGAGCGTTTCGAGTGCGACGGGGAGGAAGAGGCGTACGGAGGTTCCTCGGAGCGGGTGAGTTTTCAGAGTCAGCGTGCCTTGGTGGCGGCGGGCGACGGCATTGACGACAGACAACCCCAGCCCCCGTCCGCGCGATCTCGTCGAGAAGAAAGGCTCGAATGCCCGCTGCGCCGTCTCTACGCCCATCCCCCTTCCATCGTCGAGAACTTCGATGGCGACAAAAGAAGGGGCCTTCGACTCCGGTGGCGTGGCATCTGTGACCTCCACCTCTCCTCTCATCACGACGCCGATACGAATCTCGATGGTGCCGCGCCCATCGTCCAGCGCGTCGGCTGCATTCGACATGAGCTGATCCAGCGCGTGGGCCAGTGCCCGCGAGCTCCCTTCGACTCGAGGCATTTCTTTCGCCGAATTGTGCCATAGCTCCACGTTGGGCGGTAAGCGCATGCGCCACTCGGAGGCTATCGAGTCCAGCAGCTCACTCACGTCGATACGTTTCGACTCGATCGGGCCTCGACCGGAGAACACGAGGAGCTCGTTCACGAGCGACACTTCCTCGTCTACAACCCCCTCGATGGATCGCAGTGCCTGTCGTGCCATGACCGAATCGAAGACGTCAGGATGTCTCAAGCCTTCGCGCACCTGGTCTGCGAGCTTGCGGAAGATGTCATTCAGACGATAGGCCATGCCCGCGCCGAAGCTCGCAGCCGCGTCGAGTCGGGCACGTTCCCGATCTCGCTCGAAGCGTTGGAGAAGACGGCGCTCGTTCTTTTCTTGAAGCGTGACGAAGGTCTCCGTCATGTCCGCGACGTATTGCTGCAGCCGCTCGTCTCCTTCATCCGAGCGCGTCGCGAGGGCGTCTTCCGCCTCGGAGCAGGCACGCTCGGAGCTCAGCAGTCGGGCATTCAGTCCGTGAGATTGCTTCGAGGCCTCGGAGAGGCTCGACTCTAACAGGATCGTTCGAGCAAGAAGTCGGTTCACTCGGTGCGCTGTTCCCGTCAGCAGGAGGCCGAACAGGAGCACCATCGCCCCCATCGCGACGTGGAGCTCGTCGCCCATCAGGAAGAAACGCGCGGCGAGAGGCCCAAGCGCGGGAACCGCGTAGGCGAGGAAGGCATCCATACGAACCGAGAAGGTCGCCGCTGCTCCAGCGACCATGCCGCCCAGGACGAAGGCGACAAAAGTCTGATGGGCCACGGATGCGGGAAGGAGCCAGATGCTCGCTGCCCCCCAAACCATGCCGGCCACGCCCAGCCCGCCCACGAAGTAGGCGCCCCATCGCCGAGCGTCAAAGGCGTCTTCCGAGACGACGCGACGGAACCACTCGACCTGTGCGAACCGAGCTCCAGTGACGACCATCAGGCAAGCCCACCACATGAACAGAATCCGAGGCTCGACGAGGTTTCTCAGGATCCCGATGAGGATGAGGGAGTTGATGAGTGTCGCCGCGATGCCGATCGGAGCATGGTCGTAGAGGCGCCGAACCTCGGCACCCTTCGTGCTCGCCTCGATCGGAACCAGTAGTCCTCCGGAAGTCTCCGTCCTCGTCGTCATGGCTCCCCTCTCGGCGATGGGCGTTTGCGGCACGCCGACCGGCTCATCATAATCCAAATCTCATGAATGATTCGAATCCGACAAACCGCGCGAGCGAAATCCCCGGACGGGACGATCTCCGGACGGAGGAGCTTCGTTCCTTCGGCCACGAGGCCGTCGACTGGATGATCGAGTACCTGAGTGACTTCGACGACGGAGTCATCCTCCCTGAGGCTCTCCCAGTCGAGATCTTCGCCCGGTTCCAAGCACCACTTCCGGAGGAAGGTCTTTCTCCTGGATCGGTTCTCCGTGAGTTCCAGAGGGTAATCGTTCCCTACGCCACCCGGCTTCAACACCCGGGGAATTTCGCCTATATCGCAAATTCCTCTGGGATTGTCGGGGTCGTAGCCGACCTTCTCGCGGCGACGCTCAATCAGAACGTGAGCCTCGTCCGCGGGGGGCCGTCAGCAGCCGCCGTCGAAGAGCTCGTCGTTCGATGGTTGCGTTCCCTTCTCGGCCTTCCGCTCGAAGGCGGGGGGGTGCTGACCAGCGGTGGCTCACTTGCCAATCTGATCGGCCTCGCCCTCGCGCGGGAACGAGCGGCGTCGCGTGATGGGCTCGTATTCTATTTGTCCGAAGAGACCCACAGCTCCGTCGAACGGGCGCTGCGCTTCCTTGGCTTTCGCTCCGAAGCACTACGCGTCATTCCCACTGACGACGAGTTCCGCCTCTCAGTGGATGCGCTCTCCGCGGCGATCGACCAGGATCGGAGCGCGGGCCGAACGCCCACAGCCGTAGTCGCTTCCGCGGGCACCGTCGGGAGCGGTGCGGTGGATCCTCTCGAGGAGATCGCGGATCTCTGCGCCCATCACAAGGTCTGGCTCCACGTCGACGGAGCCTATGGCGCCTGTGCCGCCGCGGCGCCGAGCGCTGCCTGGATGCGTGCTGGCCTCTTGCGTGCCGATTCTGTTTCCCTGGATCCCCACAAGTGGCTCTTCGTCCCGATCGATACGAGCTGCTTGCTTGTCCGAGACGTCGAGGGATTGCGAAGCCTTTTCACGCTCGTACCCGAGTACCTCAAGGTCAGCGCCGAGGAACGTGGGGGCGAGATTCATCAACCTATGGAGCACACCGTGGAGCTCTCAAGGCGATTTCGCGCGCTGCGACTATGGTTCACGCTGAAGATCTACGGGGCCAGTGCCGTGCGGGAGCGTATCGAGGAGCACCTCGCCCTGGCGCGGGAGCTCGCTTCCTGGATCGAAGCCTCGGAGGACTTCGAGCTCATGGCACCCGTCGTGACCAGCACCGTCTGCTTTCGCCGGGCGAGCTCGGGCGTCAGCGACGAGTCGCTCGACCGCTTGAACGAGCGCATCATGGTTCGAATCAACAAGTCGAAAGGTCTTTTCGTTTCCCGTAACCGTCTCAGGGGACGCTTCACGCTGAGGGTTTGCATCACCCATTTGAGAACATCGCGGGCGGACGTCGAACGTCTCTGGGATACGGTGCGCGCGGTCTCGAAAGACTTGCCCCTCTGACGCCGCGGCATATTCTGGAGGGTACGGATACCGCGATGGCCTAGGCCGTCCAATCAACCCTGAGAAACTCATTTGAGAGCGATGGCAGCCTCTATCTGTTCTTCTCGTAGCCGCTGCGGATGGCCTGCGAAAAGGATGCGTCCTTGGCTATCGATCAGGAACGTTCTCGGAATCGAGGTAACCCCATAGCTCCTCGCGGCGACTCCATCCCAGTTCCCTCCGTCGAATAGCACCCGGAAGCTGTACCTGCCCTCCTCGAGATAGGCCAATACTTCGGGACGGTTGCCCTCGATATTGATCCCTACCACCTGCAATTGAGATCCGTACTTCTTGTGTAGCCTTTCGATCTCTGGCATCGTCGCTCTGCACGGACCACACCAGGTGGCCCAGAAGTCTACGAGAACTGGCCGACCCCGGAAGTCACCGAGAGAAACGCTCCTTCCATACCTGTCGGGCAAGGTGAAGTCGGGAGCGGGCGGGCCTGAGGCGCCGGGATCGAGTGATGCGCTCACGTTGCCCTCGGCCTCCAGGGCCTCCTCAGGGCCGGACGAGGTCGCGGGAGCCCGCCCAACCTCGGCTTCCGTGATCACGCGGACGTTGGCACCCCGGCGATCATTTGCCTCACGGCGCTTCTTCTCTTTTCGGGCGACGTCACCGAGCGATTGCGCGAAGGCGGATGCCGACAGGCCAACGAGCAGCGCCCAAAACGTGAACCGCAACAGTCCACCCTCCTAACTTGTGTGGGGATTTCCTTCTATTCTAGCAGGGCGACGGAGATCTCGCGCAGGATAGGGTGACGTGTGACCCTCGCGCTTTCCTGGCCTGGATGATGCTTTTCTTGCCTTCGTCCGGCCGCACGCTTATTCTCTCACCGCGTTATGCGGCGAGTCCTCTCTCTTTTTGCCCTGCTTGGCCTGACTCTCGACGCCATCGCTCTGCTCGCCGCCGCCGAGAGCCAGTCCGAAGGAGACGACCTCGGGGCGGTGGAGATATTCGGCCCTCCCCCTCCGGTACCTCCTTCAGTTGTCTCGCGCGACGCGCAGGGTCGAGTGACCATGCGGGCGATTCGGCTCGGTGAACCTCTGAAGTTCGATGGACGGCTCGATGACGCCGTCTATGACCGGGTCGCGGCAGTGTCGGACTTCATTCAACAGGAGCCGCTCGAGGGGCAGCCGGCGAGCGAGGAAACGGAGGTGTGGGTTTTCTTCGATGACGACACCCTCTACGTGAGCGCCCGCTGCTGGGACTCCCAGCCCGAGCGGATGGTCGTCAACGAAATGAGGCGCGATCACAGCAATATTTTCCAAAACGAGAACTTCACCGTCCTGCTGGATACCTTCTACGACCGTCGCAGCGGATACTACTTTCAGACCAATCCGCTTGGCGCCCTTCGGGATCAAACGGCCAGTGACGAAGGTCAAGTTATCAACGGGGATTGGAATACGGTTTGGAGAACGAAAGCAGTTTTGTTCGAGGGCGGCTATACGCTCGAAATCGCGATCCCCTTCAAGTCACTTCGTTTTGGGGCTATGCGCGACCAAATTTGGGGAATCAATTTTCGCCGTATGGTGCGTTGGAAGAACGAAATATCCTATCTCGCTCCAGTTCCGTCAGCCTTCGGCTATCCTGGCGTGTATCGTTTCTCGGTTGCCGGCACTCTCGTCGGGTTACAAACGCCCGAAGGCTCCCGGAATATAGAGCTCAAGCCCTACGCCATCTCGACGGTGACGACCGACAACAACGCTGAGGTTCCCTTTCGAAACGACCTGAAGGTCGACGCTGGCTTCGACTTCAAGTACGGGCTCACCCAAAGCCTGATTGCCGACTTCACCTACAATACCGACTTCGCCCAGGTGGAAGAAGACCAGCAACAGGTCAACCTGACTCGCTTCAGCTTGTTCTTTCCCGAGAAGCGCGAGTTCTTCCTCGAAAGTCAAGGAATCTTCTCCTTCGGCGGCGTACAACAACGAAACTTCGGCCGTGCCCGCCCGGGCCTCGGGCTCAGCGGCATTACTAGCTTGACCCCGATTCTGTTTTTCAGCCGACAGATTGGTCTCACCGAGGAAGGCATCGATCCCATCCGAGTCGGAGGGCGGATGACCGGACGCGCGGGAGAGTATCGCCTGGGAATGCTCAACATTCAAACCGACGGAATCGAGGAGGCCGGCGTGGACCCGACCAACTTTTCGGTGCTTCGCGTCAGGCGCGACGTGCTCCGCAGCTCTGACATCGGAGTCATCGCCACCCACCGGAATACGTCGTTGACCGACGAAGCCTCGTCGAACTCGGTCGCGGGAGTGGATGCCAACTTCGCCTTCCACCAGAACATTCGCTTCAATACGTATTACGCCGTCAGCCGCACGTCATCCGACAACTTGGACTTGAACGACGAGTCGAGCTACATAGGAAGTTTCGACTTCGAGGAGGACCGCTACGGGCTCCATCTCGAGCACCTGAAGGTAGGCCGCGACTTCAAGCCTGAGCTAGGCTTCCTGCGCCGCGAGAACTTTAGGCGGAGCTTCGCTCAGGCGCGATTCAGCCCGCGCCCCCATTCCATCGAGGCGATCCGGCGCATCGTCTTTCAAGCCGATCTGGACTACATCACCGACACCGAAGGGCGACTAGAGACCAGAATCCTCAAGGGAACGTTTCGATTGGAGCTCGAGAGCGGCGATCAGGCGAGCGTCGAGCTCAGCGACTACTTCGAGTTCTTGCCCGAGGAGTTCGAGATTGCGACCGATGTCCTGCTCCCGGTCGCGGAATATGATTTCCGAGACGTCCTCTTTTCGTATCAGTTCGGCCCCCAGCGAGCCGTCCCCGGGTTGCTCACCTATCGAAAGGGCTCTTTCTTCAGCGGGGATCGCGACGAGATTACCTACCGCGGAAGGATCGAGGTCTCGACGCAGTTCTCGCTCGAGCCCCAGCTCTCGTTCAACTTCGTGCGTCTTCCTGAAGGCGACTTCACCGCCAGGCTCGTGAGCACGCGCGTGAATTATACGTTCTCTCCGCGAACCTTCGTATCGAGCTTCATCCAGTACAACTCGAGCTCGGATGCGCTGTCGTCGAGCGTGCGACTGCGCTGGGAGTACGAGCCTGGAAGCGACCTCTTCGTGGTCTATAGCGAGGGACGGGAAGAACTCTCGGGCATGCCCGCTCTGGCGAACCGCACTTTCGCAGTCAAGTTCAC
Organism: Candidatus Marinacidobacterales bacterium; assembly: GCA_965247365.1. Lineage (GTDB taxonomy): Bacteria > Acidobacteriota > Vicinamibacteria > Marinacidobacterales > SMYC01 > CBDFHB01. The sequence goes on along the minus strand of CBDFHB010000002.1, from coordinate 2,571,066 downwards.
GAAGCTGTTCCGCTTTTGAGCGCCGGCTCGCTGCCTCGGCGACGCTAGCGGTGTCTAAAGGCGTCGCTCCGGGAACTAGACAAGCGTTCGACGAATCGGGCATACTCAGCGCCGAACGAAGACTCTTCTTCGACTCCAAGGAGGTGGTTGGATGGTTCTCGCTAGTCTCGTTAGATTGTTCGGTACCCTGTGCCTAGCTCTCGCACTTCTTGCGCCTGCCAATGTGGCCGCGCAGGATAAGCCGATCCTGGTCATCGAGACGAGCATGGGTGACATCACGGTCGAGCTAAATCGGAAAAGAGCTCCAACGTCCGTGGAAAACGTCCTTTCCTATGTCAACGAGGGTTTTTACGACAACACGATCTTTCATCGCGTTATCTCCAACTTCATGATCCAGGGAGGAGGTTTCACAGCCGACATGGTGCGAAAGCCAACTCGGGATCCCATTGAGAACGAAGCCAACAACAGGCTGAAGAACCGGCGCGGTACGCTGGCGATGGCCCGCACCGGAGAGGTTCACAGTGCAACCGCCCAGTTCTTCATCAACGTCAAGGACAACGCCTTCTTGGATTACAAAGGGACCAGCCCGAGCGAATATGGATACGCCGTCTTTGGGAAAGTCACCGACGGAATGGATGTCGTTGACAAGATCAAAAACGTCAAGACAGGAGCCCGAGACGTCCCGACTGAGACCGTTCTCATCAAGACGATCCGGCTTCAGACGGTGGAGTAGCGTCGTGGCGCAGGTGCCGCATGACCTGTGTCCAAACGTGGCGCCGATGTCGTCCGTGGAAAGGGGGGATGCTTGGGTGAGTGTTAGCCAGCCATCCAAGCATGCCAGGCAGCGGCTCCCAGAACAAAGAACATAGCTCCTGCCGCGGTTGACGTGATCATCCATTCGATGATCTTCTGACCCGACCAGAGCCCTCCTACCGTCGTCAGGGCCACACCGCCCACCGCCGCGCGGAACCCGGCTGCTGCAGCGGAGCCGGGAGGCCAGACGATGAACAGCCACGACAAGACAGCGAGCACGAGCGCCAAAGACAAGAGCACAGGTACAACAGCTCCCGCGTAGAGACGCCATTGAGATCCAATACGCTCCTCCGCGTCTGCGCCATCATATTGAGGAGAGACTGCTACAGTGGACAGAGAATCCGACGTGGTCTTACGATCGGTCCTCCAAGCGTCCGTTTCTATGGATTCTTCCCTTTCTTCCTCGTCTATCGCTTCCAGTTCTTCTGCAACGAAATCTGCGACCCAGACACACGTCCCGTCCGGCCTGCCACACTCAACCGTGTACTCGTACTGACCCCTTGGCTCCCCGCGGACGTCAACGACTGTGCCTTCATCCCCCACGCGAGGAGCGCGCTCGTTGTCCCCAAACGGATCGTAGGCACTGTCTTCTCGAAGAAGCGCCCTTATCTGAACCGTTTGAAACTCTACCAGTGGCATACGGCGTTCAGGCTCGTGTTGCGACACTCCTTGCGGTAGCTCGTCTGGGAACTCGATGTACTCCACCGGAACTTTGTGGGTGAGCCAGACCCCGTTCTTCGATAAGTAGAACTCGAGTCCACCGCGATGCATCCGGAGAGCCTCTATTCGCAGCACCGCCGGCGTACCATGTCGGCTTCCAACTCGGGTCGCGGTCTCCCGATCGGGCGAAAGGTGAACGTGCTTGCGTCGCCCGGGATTCAGACCTTCATTCCGGATGGATGTAAGTCGGTGCGTTGCCGTGCCGTGATAGAGGTAGTCGGGTGGCTCAACGGGGTCCAAACTGAGATCTACCCGTATCGAATGACCCTGGTTGGCGCGGATGCGTTTCCCGTCGGGACTGAGAGCAAAGCGCTGTTTGTCGTTTTGTTCGACGACTTCACGGATTGAAGGTTCGGACAGCTGTACGCCGATTCCGGCTGCACCTTCGATCAGTTGCGACACCTCGGCCCACCCGTTCGCGTCGAGCACGAGTCCTATTCGGTCAGGGCGATGACGCAGAACGAGGCTGAGAAACTTGCTCGTCTCGACCGCGCCCGGTTTCATCGTTTCTTCTAGTCTTCGGGTTGCTCGCCTTCATCGAAGAGCCAGACTCTCCCCTTGCGCTCGGCCACTCGCAGCTCCTTGTCACAATGGGGGCAAATCACGGACCAAACCTCGGGAGCCGGGCCCGTTTTCACTGTTCGACGAAAACGAATCAGCGCTCTACTCAAATCGGATTCGGCGAAGCCTGCGAGCGCACCGCCACAGGAGCGGCATGGATTCGACTTCAGCCAGTCGAGTACCGCCCGTTTCGACCTGGCTTCCTCGAGTTGGGCCATCTGGCCGACGGCAAGGGAAATGAAAGCGACGGCGGTAATCGCCAACAAGAGGGTGGGCCACAATGCCATTTTACGAACCGGCTTGGCGGAGACGTCGAATCAGAATTCCCAAGGAGGAATAGATCAGGGTACTAAACGGGACGCATCGAGATCAATCCCGCTACGGCCGTCACAGCTCCAAGCGCGCTCGCAAGCCGAACACCCAGATGGAGCTCATCTCCGTGTTGAGCGCAGGGTGCACGAGAAACTGGATGTCCGGCGTCACCGCAAGATGCTCGGCGAGCTGGAAGCGGTAGAAGGCCTCGACGCTGTATTGGTCGCGTAGCCCGGACTGGAATGTGCTCTCGTTGGGCTCGCCCCAGTTGAAGCCGAATCCGAAGAGATCGAGCTCGGGGTTGGGTTGAAAAGCGAATCCAGCGCTGAGCGATTTCTGAAGGAGGCTTCCGCCGCCCTTCGAGTACCTCCGCACACGAAGGGCAGCCGCTTGTCGCCAGGGAAGACCGTGAACGAGCCCGCCACACCCCAGCCGCTGGGAACACCGGCTTCCACGCGTTTGGCGACGTATTGGGGCTTGGACTTGTTTCGATACGCGGCGAGGGATGCGTTGCCCCCTTCCGTATAGGCCTTGGCGTATTCGAGGACGCGCTCGCGCAAGAAGCGCACGACGGCATCGTGAGCGCCGGGCGAACTCCAGTCGATCTGAGCCTTGAGCTCCTTTAGCGCCTCTGCGCCGATCTTAATGGTGCACTCTCCGACCTCACAGTGCTCGAGTGCTTTCACATCGCTCTTGTTGAACTCGAGCCCTTGCAGATCCGACATTTTGGGAGGCGCGCTCAACATCCTGGCGGTTCCGAGCTCGGCTTCGAATGTCTCGATGTCGCGGTAGAGCTCGAGAAACGCTTGAATCGTGCCCTTCACGCGAGCGGCTCCCAAGAGCGCGAGCTCGTTGTTTGCGCTGCTAGCGAGTGTCTTCGTGATGACGGCACCGCCGTCGAGCTTGGCGAGCTCCGCGTCGCTGAAACCACCTACGGTCTTCAGAAAACTATGAGGCTGCTTCTGGGAGAAACCTGAGGCCGCGATCGACAAGGCGATGGCAACGGAAATCGTTGTGACCCGCATTTGTGGTTCCCTTCTTCAATCTCTCATTCGGCACTCGGTTGCCGCGAGAAAGCATACTCGACGTCCCGCCCACGCGCGAATCCTCGGCGAGAAAAGACAGCTTATTCGCGCGCGTGTTCCGTGGCACACGCGTGCCCAGACTTCAAGTAACACTTTAAGTGGCTCCGTCAGGACGGAGCTCCCCCAGTTACCCCGGAATCAACTTCAGCGCGAGGCCTGACTCGACAGAGAGTGGATCTTCGCGAGGCAGGCCATGAGCATGAGCCCCATGCCTCCCACGTACAGGGTCATCGCCTCGAAACCCACGACATGGTAGAGCCCGACGACGCGGGCGACTCCTGCTACGACGCAGAGAAGAATTCCGAGGACGGCGGCAGCGTTTCCGAGATGTTCGACGATTTGCTTCATGAGGACCTCCCAGCTGAGAACGTCATTGTACAACCGACTCAATCGACGGCCAGCGCTTCGGTGTCTATCATCTTTATAGGTACCCCAAAAGTATGACCGATTCGTCCATGCAGCGATTCATCCACGGTCTTCCGAAGGCCGAGCTGCATATCCACATCGAGGGCTCGCTCGAGCCGGAGCTCATGTTCGGCCTGGCCAAGCGCAACGCGACTGAGCTTCCCTTCGCGTCCGTTACGGAAGTTCAAAACGCCTATCAGTTCGACAACCTCCAGTCCTTTCTCGAGCTGTACTATCAGGGCGCAACGGTGCTGGTTCATGAGCAGGACTTCTACGACCTGGCCTTCGCCTACTTGCGAACCGCAGCCGCCCAGAACGTTCGGCATGCGGAGATCTTTTTCGATCCCCAGACTCACACGGATCGCGGCGTGTCCTTCGAAACCGTGGTCCATGGGTTGCAACGCGCGCTCGACGACGCCAGGAGCAAATGGGGTCTCTCGTCCAAGCTCATTCTCTGTTTTCTACGCCACCTGAGTGCCGAAGCCGCAATGGAGACGCTCGATCGGGCCCTGCCATTCCGGAACTCTATTGTGGGGGTCGGTCTCGACTCCTCCGAGCTCGGCCATCCCCCTTCGAAGTTTCAGGCCGTTTTCGAGAGAGCCCGAGACCTGGGCTTTTCGAGCGTCGCGCACGCGGGTGAAGAGGGACCGCCGGAATACATCTGGCAGGCCCTAGACCTGCTGGGGGTCACACGGATCGACCACGGCGTGCGCTGCCTGGAAGATACCAAGCTGGTCGAGCGGCTTCGCGAGAGCCAGACACCCTTGACGGTTTGCCCCCTGTCGAACGTCAAGCTTCGCGTCTTCGACCGGCTCGGGGACCACAACCTGAAGGAGCTCCTCGAGGCAGGGCTCTGCGCCACCGTCAACTCGGATGACCCGGCATACTTCGGTGGATACATCGAAGAGAACCTAATCGCCATCCAAGGGGCACTGGACCTCGAGCGAAGCGACCTCTACCGACTCGCCCGAAACGCGTTCGAGGCCAGCTTTGTCACGGCGGTAGAGAAGAAAGCGTTCATCGACGAGCTGGACGCCTACGTGCAGTCCGATCGCGCCTAGGCGCGATCCTGCTGGCCGGGTAGTATCATCGGGCACCTCATGCTCGGCCAAGCGCTCGGCACCGGGATCGGGTTCTGGCTTCTCGGGATCGAAGGACCTTCACCGGAAACAAGTCGAGAAACCATCACTTCCGGCCAGCTCTGGAGCACCGTATCCGCAGACGTCTGGAGCCTTTCTCTTCCATTCTTCCTGGGCAACTGGCTCCTCGCCGCCTGCGCAGGATTCGTCGCCTTCTTCGTCGCCAAACTCCTACTTCTGCGATCCCGTGCCGGATGCCCCTCTTGACTTTACCCGTCCGCGAGGTCTAGGGTCTTCATCACTGGGCCAGTTCGGCCTTCGCCTCGTGATTGCACGAGGGAGAAAGCGCGCCATCTTAAGATACGGGAGGGTCAGACGATGCGAGCATTTTCCATTCCAATGCTGATCGCGTGCTGCCTAGCGGCTGCGATCCTGAGCCTTGCGGGCTGCCAGCCGGCAGGAGACCCGGAGACCACTGCCGAGCCGGCCGCCGAAGAAACGACCGCCGCTGACGACGAGGCGGCGATTCGTGCTCTCGGCGACCGGTACGCTTCGGCCTGGGCCGATGGCGATGCGGCCGCGGCCGCGAACCTCTATGCTTCCGACGGGGATCTCGTTGGAGTCGATGGTCGGTTCCTCAAGGGCCGAGCCGAAATTCAGGCTAAACTCGCCGAGGACTTAGAGGGTGTCTTCAAAGGGACCCAGATCTCGATCACGACCGAATCGGTTCGGTTTCTGGAGCCGGCTGTCGCCATTCTGGACGGCTCGTTCGAGATCACGGGAATCACCGGGCCTGATGGGGCGGCAGCCGATCCCCTGAGGGGTCTATTCAGCAACATCGGGGTCAAGGAGGGCGGCACGTGGACACTCGGGTGCGTCCGCGCGATGGTGCCCCTGCCCGCTCCGCTCGAAAGCTAAAGGGAGGTCGTGATGCGATACGTATTGAAAGTCGGAACGCTACTCTGTGCGGCGATGCTCGCCTCTTCGAGCTTCGCTCAGGACACTCCCGAAGACGCTTCGGCCGCTCTGGCGCAGAAGTGGATCGAAGGCTGGAACAACGGCGACATCGCTTCGATTGCGGGGCTCTACACCGAGGACGGTGACCTCCTCGGCTCGAGCGGCCAGATGTCCAGAGGACGAGCGGAGATCGAAAGCTACCTGACAGAGCTGAAGACGGGCGCCCTCGCCGGAGCGACGCTCAGCCTCGGCGAGCCCGAGATTCGCTGCGTCAGCGAGAACACTTGCGTCATTGACAATACTTACGAGCTCTCAGGCGAGACCACGATGTCGGGCCTGACGACCCTCGTGTTGGTGAGGCAAGAGGGAGGGGCGTGGCTCATCGGCGCCCACCGCTCTCGCGTTCCGATCCCGAGCGCACAGTAACGCAAACCGTGAGACCCTCCTCTCCCGTACCCGGGAGAGGAGGCGAAGTATGCCCGAACCCATACCACGCCGAATCATCGTCGCCATCACGGGCGCGACGGGAACCATCTACGGCGTCCGGGCTCTTCAAATGCTTCGCCAGGCGGACGTCGAGACCTACTTCGTCATGAGCAAGTGGGGTGCACGTACCCTCGTTCACGAGACGCCCTATAGCGTCGAACGGGTGGAGAGCATGGCGAGCCACACCTGCGCCCAAAACGACCAGGGAAACAAGATCTCGAGCGGCTCGTTTTACGTCGGGCATGATCGTAGCTCCTTGCAGCACGAGAACGCTCGCCGCGATCGCGAACGGAGTGAGCGACAACCTCGTTCACCGGGCCGCGGACGTGATTCTGAAGGAACGGCGCAAGCTCGTCCTGGCCGTCCGGGAAGCGCCGCTCAACGAAGTGCATCTCGAGAACATGCTGAAGCTCGCGCGGATGGGAGTCGCGATCTCGCCTCCGATGCCTGCGTTCTACCATCGACCAGAGACCATCGACGAGATCGTCGACCAGACGGTGATGCGGCTGCTCGATCAGCTGGACATTCACCTCGACGAGGCACCCCGCTGGGATGGCGTCATGGGAACGAGCGGAAAATCGAAAAAGGAGAGCCTAGCCGGCCCATGAACGGAATCCTTCCCGGAAAGTTGCATTGATGCGCATAGCAACTGCGACTGTCTGTTTGTGTTTCATCGCGACCTGGGCATCGCCCGAGGACCGTTGGACCCGCTGGCGTGGCCCGCGGATGGACGGGATCGCACGTGACAGCAATCCACCCATGGAGTGGAGCGAGAGCAAGAACGTCAAATGGAAGGTCGCGGTGCCCGGACACGGCTCCTCGACGCCCATCATCTGGGGTGACCTCTTGTATGTGCTCACCGCGATCCCCACCGATGGATCGGTCCCGCCTCTCCCTGCGCACCGGAACCCGGAAGCGCAGGAGGGTCAAGGCCGGGGACGTGGGCGCGACCGTAGAGCTGTGCCGTCGCCGGTTGAGCAGGAATACAAGATGCTCGCCATGAAACGCGCGGATGGAAGCCTGCTCTGGGAGCGCACGGCGACGAAGGCGGTCCCGCACGAGGGGAAGCAGCGGAACAACAGCTTCGCGTCGTCGTCGGCCGCAACCGACGGCGAGGTCCTCCTTGCCTACTTCGGCTCTTGGGGTCTCTACTGCTACGACATGGACGGCAATCTGAAGTGGAGCAAGGACCTCGGCGATATGTACACCCGCCGCGGCTTCGGCGAAGGCGCCACACCAGCGCTTCACGCTGACACCGTCGTCGTTCAATGGGACGACGAACGGCAATCGTTCATCGCCGCATTCGACAAGAACACCGGCGAGGAGCGATGGCGAACCAACCGGGATGAAGTTACGTCGTGGGGAACACCTCTCGTCGTGAAGCACGACGGCCGGTTTCAGGTCATCGCCACGGGCTCGAAGAACGTGACCAGCTACGACCTCGAGACGGGAGAGGTCGTGTGGCATGGTCCAGGGCTCACGCTGAACGCTGTCCCCTCTGCCATCGAACGCGACGGTATCGTCTACGCAATGAGTGGTTTCCGCGGCGCCGTCGCCATCGCGGTTCGCTTGGCGGATGCCAAAGGAGACATTGCGGGAACTCCCGCGCTTTTGTGGCAGATCGACCGCGATACGCCCTACGTGCCGTCGCCGCTTCTCTACGAGGACATCCTTTATTTCGTGAAGAGCAACTCGGGCATCATCACTGCCGTGAATCCAAAGACGGGCCAACCACACTACGGACCGGTACGCCTGGAGGGGATCTTCGAGATCTACGCGTCCCCCGTGGGCGTTGCCGGAAAAGTCATCATTCTCGGACGGGACGGCAACGCTCTCGTTCTCGAGAACGGTCCCGAGCTCGAGATTCTGGCGCGAAACTCCCTCGACGCTGGCTTCGACGCGTCCCCGGCGTTTTTTGGCGACGAGATGTACCTCCGAGGCTATCGCTACTTATATCGGATTTCGAAAAACTGACGCTCTATCGGATCGCAATTGGCCCCAAGGGTGCAAACACTACCAACTGAGGGGGTGATCGCTTGACGCTTCAACCGCATGTCAAAGAGAGAATGACTGCGTTTCTGATCATTCTCGTGCTGTACCTTGTTTCGGTCGCGCTCGGCCACTCTTCGTTGCCAGCATTCGAGCATACATCAGGCATCCGAGACCTCGGTCACCACTACGTTCCATCTTTATTGCTGTTGTTCGGGCGTGAGACCAATACATTTGGTGGCTCGGGACGTTACCCGAGGAGCTATTGTATGCCGTCATCGTTGTAGCGATATTGCTCACAGGCAAAGGCATCCGATTGGGGTTTTGTCTCTACGCCATTTACTTCCTTCATTGGCTGTTTCTGCATGCGACGACCCTACCCGTGCCCGACAACATGGTTGGGCTGTTCCCCGAGGGCGTGTTTACGCTCGCGAAACGGGACCGGCCGGACTTTTGGTTCAGCGGACATGTCGCGAACGCCTTCGTCATCGCACTGGCAACCAGCAAAAGCCCACGATGGCTGAAAGTCCTTGCCTGGGTTTTCTTCGCATTCCAAATACTTCTCGTGCTGTCGACGAGAACGCACTACACCATCGATGTCCTTGGCGCTTTGTTTGTGGCTTATACCGTCCATCACTTCTCGTTTGGGGCGACGTCGGTCCTCAAGCGTTGGACGGGAATGCCGCTTCCCCAGGAGACCAGCGCGTAGAGTTAGTGCTCGGACCCGCTGATCCTGTCGGTAAATTCCGACGTCATTTTTGGTGCTGACAAGGCGGTCCGACGAAATCATATCCAGATATTTCGAGGAGGAGCAACGCAGTCAGCGCCGAAAAGGACCAGGAATTTACGGCAGGATCAGCGGGTTCGGGCACTTTAGGACAGCAACTCTCGATGGTGGCGGTACCAGTCGCTCTGGAAACGCTCGTTAGGATCGTACTTCCTTTTGAGCGCCAGAAACTCCGGGAACTGGGGGTAGCAATCGAGCACCTGCTCCTTGGTGGCCCACTTATGGTAGGTCAAGAAAAAGTTCCCGCCACGTCTGCGGGCGAGATCAATCAACGTGCGGAAGCAGCGCGTTGCGTGCTCGATTCCCTCTGGATCATGTTCCACGTGGAGGTTCATGACGATGCAGGCGTAGGATTGCTTCGCCCACGCGAGGAAACTCTCGTCGTCTCGCTCGATGAGTCGGACGGTGCCGTAGATGACGTTTCCATTCATCTCCCGTAAGACCCCTGCGGCCTCCGCGAGGAAGTCGTCGAGCTCGTTGCGAGGCACATATATCTCTGTAAGCATCTCGGAGCCGGGCACCTGAGCTCCCATTCGCTGGTCGACATCTCGGTGATAATTGTCCGGGTAGATGGAGAGCTGCTGAGTATCAGCCCAGTAGGTTTGGCCTGAGGTCGACGTGTAGTAAGCGGCATAGTTCCTGAAGGCCTCCGCCTTGTCAGCGTGGGCCAGGTGCAGGAAGTTCACCCAGTCCTCATAGGCGAGCTCCCTTTGGTCGTCGGGCACAGCTGTGTCGGAAGCTACCGGCCTGTAGCAGGGAAACACACCCCGGGTAAGGAAGGTCTCAGAGGTTTCATCCGTCTCGAATTGGAAGTCTCCGTAGAGGAAGCCATCATCGATCCTCTGCTGAAAGGCTTGCGCGATCCCCTCAGCGCTGCGCACTTCGACCACGCGTTCCAGCTTTTGGCGCTTTTTTAGTCGAAGCCGAACGGAGTAGATGATCCCGAAGAGACCATAGCCACCAATCGCTAAGCCGAAAAGCTCCGAATTCTCACTGCGGCTGCACGTTTGAACTTCACTCTCGGCGTCGACCAGAGTGAACGATTCGACGTCTCCAATGAGCGGTTTCAGAGTCAACCCGCGTCCGTGGGCGTTGGCCGAGAGAGCTCCTCCAATCGCGAGGCGATCCGCTCCGGTTTGCTTCTGAGCGATACCCCAGGCGTTGGAGTCGTCCTTCTGCTCGGCGAGATACCATTCGACGAGCTCCGGCCATTGGATACCTGCTTCGACTTCGATAATCCCAGTCTTGGAATCGAGTCCGAGTACCCGCTTCATGGGCCGAGTGTCCAAGTGCACCGTTCCCGTACCGAACTGTTGGCCCCCCATGGAGTGACGCCCACCGGCCACGGATATCGCCCTATCCTCGTTTGCCGCTTCATGCACCAGGCGGACCAGCTCGTCTAGGGATTGGACCGGAGCCACAGTGGCGACGCGCGTGGGATTGAGCTGGGAATGGATGTCGTTGAGTACGATGCCCCTTGGCGTCCCTTCAGGCGGTTGTCGACAGCTGCTGCCAGCAGGAACCAGTGAAAGAAGACCCGCTGTCCGGAGAAAATCTCTTCTGTTCATCATCCTGCGGTTCCTCCTATGGGCTGTTGGCCATCCGAATCACCAGTTTGGGTTAATTTAGCAGCAGAAAGCACTCCAATTACGGGTAGAGGCTCGCCTTCGCGGATCGGGCGAGTTTCAAGAGCTCCCAATAGGGCGGCCGATAACTTTTCTGATGCTCGAACGTAGTTACGAGTGAGAGAACACGCTTCTTGATCGCCCCGTGCTTCTCATCGAAATCGAGAAACTGCAACCCGACCGTGGCACTCATCACTTCTGGAATTGGACCTTCCCTGCCAAAGATGTTCAACACCATGCTGAAGCCCTTGCCTATTCGCGCAAATGGCAACATCCACGGCTCATACTCGAGCCGCTCGCCTCGATCCGCGTCCTCCAACATCACCTCGATAACCGCATTGTCCACGTGGTCATGAAAGAGAGTTTCGGGGTCTCGCCATTCCGCGACAACGTCGAGCTGAGGGTCGTACTCGAGATCAGACGGCTCCTGGGTTTCGAAGTGTCGAACACCAGCCGTGGTAAGCCACGCCCGAATTCCTGGCGCGGAAACATAGGACATTGCCGTCCATAGATGGACTCCCAGGGCTTCGTAGGTCGCGGAGACCACCTCCGAGCAGAATTGCGCCGAGTGGTCCAAGTGATTCATCTCGAGATCGTAGGGGATATGCCTGCTCGTCGCGTCTCGAAGCGCTACCGCCGCGGCCTTGTGAGGCAGCATCGGATCTGAACGAAGCTCGGGCAGGTCATGCCTCAAGCGGAGAACCGAGATGCGGAGCGGCCCGTCTTCCACGTAGTCGTCGAGCGAGTGGACCTCAACGCCCCCGATCATATGGGCTTCGACAAAAGACGCTGTGCCAATGTCATCGATGTGCACGAGAGCGACGTGGGAGAAGTTTCCCGGGTAGTCGTGGCCCCGTGCAATCAGCGCCGAGTATGACGCGGCGCCCCTCGAAAGGAGCATGTCGCCGCTGTGGATTGTCATTCCCAGCATTTCGACACTTGGGGTTTTGGACGGTACTTCTCTGCCCGTCAGCACGACAGGAACCTGATCTGTATCTGCCTGGAGCATCACTTCCTCGACGGCCGCTCGGCCCCCGTAGATCAAGCGATACAACCGTTGACGTGCCTCGATCGAGTTCATGTCCCAGCGCTCGGACTGCCTCTTGGTAACGTGCCTCATTTCATCGAATAACCCCATGAACTCGCGCAATCGATCGGGACAGACTGCGATTTTTGGGGATAGCCTGAACAAGGTGTCCTCCACAGCTTGAAATCGCGAATCGTCCGGGCGAGCTTGACCGCTCGAGATGCTTTCTAGGAGTTGGCCTATCTCCGATAGCTCACGGTCAATCGCACTGGTGAGCGAGCTGCATCCGGAAGCACGAGCTTCACTGAACTGTTGCTCGAGTGATGACCAGAGCTCGTCCTGATTCCACACGAAAGGCTCATGCTCGATGGGCCGGCTGGCATGTGGCTCCGGGTCAGGAATGAGCAGCACGAGGTAAAGCACGACGAGGGCGATGAAGCTTCGAACGAGGAATTTCATCCCATCTCTCAGACTCAGTCCTTGAAAACGACCTTGCGAAAGCCAAAGTAGACCAACCAAGCACGGAGGTGGTGGGGCAGTAATCGGCGAAGCATTTCCAGAAAGCGCGAGTCGAATCCGACCAGCGAGCGAAGCGGTACCCGACGCCGGTCGCAGAGTCGCGCGATAACCTTGGCCACCGCCTTCGGATCATTTGCAAACTTGTCTGCGGATCCCATCAGGAACGCGTTCATGCTTCGGGAGCGGTCGCCGTATAAGGAGCCCGGTGGGATGTGAGCCGTCGCCTTTGAAGCTGTCATGATGAATGCGGTTTTTGAAGCTCCGGGTTCGATGAGACCCACTTGAATGCCGAAAGGCTGAAGCTCGGACCACAAGGCTTCTGTATAGCCTTCGAGCGCGTGCTTGCTCGCAGCATAAAAGGCATAGAAGGGGTAGGGAACCAACCCCGACACACTGCTGACGTTGAGGACCCTTCCCTTCGCCCTGCGCAGCATTGGAAGCAGCTCTCTTGTGAGCAAGACAGGTCCAAAAAAGTTGACCTCGATCTGATGCCGAGCTGCCTGCTCACTCACGTCCTCGGCGGGGCCTACCAATCCATAGCCCGCATTGTTTACTAGCGCGTCGAGCCGGCCCTCGTATCTGCGTTCGATCACTCGACTTACGCTTTCGAAGGTTTCTGGTCGGTCCATGTGCAGGTCGATGGCCTGGAGCCGGCCGGTTTCGACGTCCGAAGGGTCGAAGAGCGCGCGCAATCGGTCATCTCCGCCCCGGATGCCAGCGATGACACGGTGCCCGCGTTGCAGCAAGAGGGGTACCGTCAACCGGCCAAATCCGCTCGAAGCACCAGTAAGGAGGATGGTTTTCGGTTGCATCTGAAGTTCCCCCCCCCCCCGCGTGCGGACGGCTTGAAAACTTGGGGACTATTCGACGCGATGATACCTCTCTTTCGAATTGGAGGAGCGAGCAATAAAGAGACGTGACTTTTGGAGCAGAGTGTGTTCAAAGGTGTCCGGTATTCGTTTTCTTTGTTGCTGAAGGAGGGTTAACAAAATGGAATCTTTGCAGTCTCTCGTGCCGCGGCTTCTGGAGCTTTTCGGGCCTCAAGTTGCGCGCGTCGTCCTCTCGCTCGTCGTGCTCCTGGTCGGTTTCCTGGTCGCGCGCTTCGTGGCCTGGGCCGTCACCAAGGCGCTCGGAAAAACCACCATCGACAATCGACTGGCGGAATGGGTCGCCGGCGACCGCGCCAAGGACCTCAATGTCGAGGCCTGGGCCGGAAAGGTCTTCTACTACACGCTGCTGCTGTTCACGTTGGTGCTCTTTTTCAACACGCTGGAGCTCAACGTCGTCAGCGAGCCGATTCTCGCCCTGTTGAACAAGCTCTTCGGCTACGCTCCCCAGCTTCTCGGCGGCGCGGTGCTCACCGCGGTGGCTTGGCTGGTCGCGACGGTCGCTCGCCGCGGCACGACGATGGCCGCCTCCCGCTGGCGTCTGGACGAGAAAGTCAGCAACGAAGCCGGGATCGAGAAAAAGGAGGAGTCGACCGCGTCGCTAGGCAAGACTCTCGGAGATGGGATCTACTACCTCGTATTCCTGTTGTTTTTGCCGAACATTCTCGGCGTGCTCGGGCTCCAGGGACTGCTCGAACCGGTGCAATCGATGGTCGACCGGCTGCTTACCTTTCTGCCCAACGTGCTCGGCGCTGGTGTGATCCTCGCGGTGGGCTGGTTCGTCGCGCGTGTGGTGCAGCGGATCGTGACCAACGTCCTGACGGCGGTGGGCGCGGACAAGTTGGGTGAGCGGCTCGGCCTGGGAACGGCGCTCGGCACCAAGAAGCTCTCCGGCCTTCTGGGCCTGGTGGTCTACGTCTTCATCCTGTTCAACGTGCTGCTCTCTTCACTAAACGCGCTCGAGCTCGACGCGGTGACTCGACCCGCGAGCGACATGCTCGGCAACATCATGGCAGCCGTTCCTCTGCTCTTTGCCGCCGGAATCCTGCTCACTTTGGCGCTGTTTGTGGGGCGGGTCGCGGCCACGCTGATTTCGAGCGTCCTCGCGGGTGCGGGCTTCGACTCGGTCCTTCAGAAGCTCGGGCTCGCGCGCAGCGATGCCAATACGACGGAGCGGAAACCCTCCGAGCTGGCGGGAACGCTGCTTTTGGCGGCGATCATGCTGTTCGCCTCGATCGAGGCGGCGGGGCTTCTCGGTTTCGACAATCTAGCGTCGCTGCTGTCGGGGCTGCTCGGTTTCGCCGCGCAAGTCATCCTCGGCGTCGTGGTGTTCGGCGTGGGACTATTCCTCGCCAACCTCGCGGCCGGTGCGATCCGCACCAGCGCGAGCGCGCAGGCGGAGCTTCTCGCTCAATTCGCGCGGATCGCCGTCATCGGTCTCGCGATCGCTATCGCGCTTCGGCAGATGGGACTCGCCAACGAGATCATCGAGATCGCTTTCGGTCTGGTCCTCGGTGCCTTCGCCGTCGCCTTCGCGATTGCCTTCGGTCTGGGGGGTCGTGAGATTGCCACGAAACAGCTCACGGAGTGGAAGTCGAAGCTCGGCTGACAAATCTGGACCGTCATGCGTCGAGGGGGCAAAGGCGGCTAAGAGCTGAAGGACGGGCCCGAGGGGGCCACGCGGGCTTTCGACGGGCTCGTCCTTCGGCACCAGAGACCCAAGTGATAGAGTGTCACGCGAGTCAGGAAACAACGCCTGCACTCGCTAGCCGGAATCACCAAGGGGTCACGCGATGACAGATATTGCGCCTGAGCTGTCGGCATGGGTCGTGGACAACCGCTGTTCCTACGAAATCGCGCCGATCGTCGAGCTTAAAGATGGCGACCGAGCCGAGGTCGGCTTCGAGCTCGACTTGCGTGCGGAGCTCCCTTGGAAGGGCGCGCCGACACCTCAGTTGCGGGCGAAGGCGGGTGAGATTAAGGGAAAGCTAACCGAGCTGGGCCTACATCCGTGAGAATTCGACGTCGCCATTGACGCCGCAACCAACAATCCGGGGCGAAGCACTCTCAGTTCTCGGGAAAGCGCTCGGGTTCGTCCGCGTCCTGATCCGCAGTAAGAAACTCAGCGGTTTCCTCCGCCGAGACGCCCACCGGCCCCGTCACTAGGACGGGAGAGGCCTCGATCTCCTGGGCGTGCATCATCTCCGCAACCCTCTGAAGCGTGGAAAGGATGAGCGTCTGCTCCCAGTCCGCGAGCCCCTGGAGTGCCTTGCTGAATCGCTCTTGAAGTAGCGGAGGGGCCTCTTTGATAGCGTTTCGACCGGCAGCGGTCAGCTCGTTGATGACCCGACGCTTGTCCTCGGTGGCGCGCCGTCGCTCGATGAGCTGCTTCTTGCCGAGTCGCTCCAGGATGTCGGACAGAGTCGCCTGTCCCAGCGAGACGCCCTCGGCAAGCTGACCCGTCGTCTGCGGCCCATGCAGCTCCAAGAATTGCAGAACCACAAGCTGGGGCCCGGTCAAACCGGAGAGTTGCGCCAGATATTTCGAATGTAGATCCACAGCCCGGATGATGCGTCGCAACGCAGTGACGATCTCGCCCTGCGTATCGAGGTCCTTCGTCACGATCGAGTGTCCTCCGACTCCTCAGCCTATGGTACTTTCCGGGTCTACAATCGGCTACTGTTATTAGCCCATCGCCGCACGAGGCCGGCCAGCAAATCTGGGTTCGAGAACTGGCGCAAGAACATGTCGAGGTAGACCTGCTCCTCCGTGGGGAGCACCCACTTGGTCGAGCCGTCCCTCGTGCAGGACGGCGATGCGATCTTCGAGCCGCACCGCCTCGAAGACGTCGTGGGTTACGAACAAGATCGTCTTGTGACCCCCGGAGAGCTCGTCCGGAAAACGCTCACCATAGACGGAAGTCGGAAGACCTACGAGCTCCAGCGTTTCATGCGCTCGACGGCGCCGTTCGCTCGCGGGCAATCCCGGGAGCCTCGGAACGATGCCGAAATTCAAGGATTTCGAGATGTTCCGCAAGGTGATCACTGAAGGCGCGGTGAATCCGCCCCTTCAGATGAAGACAGTGGAACTTGCTTCTGCTTGCTCGCGATCATCGCCACGTAGTAGAGGGGCCGGCCGTCGATCGCCAGCCGGTGCCGGTACCGCCGATACGCCTCGAGTCTGATCACGCCGAGGCGGCTGAGCTTTCGCACCAGGCGGGCGAAACCGGAGTCATCCCGTTCGTAGAGGAAGTCCTCTTTAATATTGAAGGCGAGCCAACCTGGGGTGGAGATAAGAGAGAGGGCTGTGGAGAACGCCTTGGGAGGAATATCGCCAAACCCCAGCGTCGCGACCGTGGTCAGGCAATTGAGCTCTTTGGTCACTAACCGCCGGGCCGTGTCCTTGG
This sequence comes from Candidatus Marinacidobacterales bacterium, assembly GCA_965247365.1. Classification (GTDB taxonomy): domain Bacteria; phylum Acidobacteriota; class Vicinamibacteria; order Marinacidobacterales; family SMYC01; genus CBDFHB01. The sequence continues at coordinate 2,554,408 of CBDFHB010000002.1, read as the reverse complement.
CCAAATTTGTCATGTCCGTGACGAGATATTCCTGGTAGATTCCTTTTCGGTCGCGAATCGCGGCCGAACGCGCCTGCGGGATGATGTCGATGCCCACGATGGTCTTCACACCGAGGCTGTGCAGCTCATCGCCGACCATGCCGTTGCCAGCACCCAAATCGAGCGCCCTCAAATCCTCCGGCCTCTGACCGCGTTCTCGCACGACATCGGCGAGCAGACGGCTCACTCGGAACGGAGAGATGCACTTGAGACGGTCATAGAAGAGACGTTCGTACAATCCCGGAATCTCGTAGATAGAGGCGTAATCATGAAAACGGATTCGTTTCCGGCTACCTTCGACCGTTACGACGCACCACTCCTCGTCCTGTGAAAGCTGCTCGTCGTCGGTCTTCCCAGGAAGCTGTATCGCCTCGATGCTCGTCTCTATCGTCGAAAGCCGTTCCTTCCAAACTGTCTCCGCGGTCGTGGTCATAAAGCGTTGGGTTCCTTTCAAGAGGTACAAGGAGATCTGTCGAATATTTAGTGGATAATATATCGACTACGAACGAACATTGCAATACAAAGCATTGTCACCAGCCAGCGTCCTAAACGTAAATATCTGATATTACTATATTTATATAACAATTTGACGAACACGAGAAACTTCCTGTCGTTTGACTACGATGAAATAGGGGTCGGTATTTGCTCCTCGAGGCACACTGACCGGCTGGCTTCCTACCTGCCCGCCTCGGAGCCCGAGTTCGCTGGCGTCAAAGGAACGTCATCCGGCTACTGCGCGCGCCGTGGTGGTCTGTTTGGCGCTGTCTCCCGGATCAACTCGGAGATGGCGATGCTCGCCGATGAGTTAGAGAGGAACACGAGCCGCAATCGGATTCGTTGCCCGCAGCGTCCGGACGCGACTCGAAACGCTGTTGCCCCACTAGTCTCTAGCTCGTAAACGATTGATTTAGTTGGTCGGGGCGGCAGGATTTGAACCTGCGACCCCCTGATCCCGAACCAGGTGCTCTACCAAACTGAGCCACGCCCCGACCTCGGCGAGCCTTTGAGTCTACACCGGAATGTGCGGGAGGGGAAGGACTCCGCGATGCCCCCTCACCCACCGCGCTGCGCGCGGTACCCTCTCACCAGCGGCGTGAGGGAATCCTTACTGGCCGTTGAAGCGGAGCTCCCAGGTGCTGAGCTCTTCGAGGGCGTTGTAAGCGGTGAAGTCGAACTGAAGCGGGGTCACGGAGATGAAGCGCTCGCGCACCGCGGCGATGTCGGACATGCCATTCTTTTCCCAGCGGGTGAAACCCTGCTTGATCCAGTAATACACCCGGGAGCGGGGATCGATACGCTCTTCGACTTTGGCCCAATAGTCGCGGCGGCCCTGGGCGGTGATGCGGACACCTTTGACCTTGGCGCTGGGAACGTTGACGTTGAGGAACGTCCGCCGGCCCCAGTTCTGCTTCTCGACGAGAATTTTCGCCATCGTGGTGCCAAAGTGAGCGGCGTCGGAGTAGTCGGCGTCGTCGTCCTTGCTGGCGAGGGAGATCGCGAGGGCGGGTACGCCCAGCATCGCAGCCTCACGAGCAGCCGCCACGGTTCCCGAATAGGCGATGTCGTCGCCGACGTTGGCGCCGCGATTGATACCGGAGACCACGACGTCGGGGGGTTTGGGAAGTAGCTTTCCCACGGCGAGGTTGACGCAGTCGGCGGGTGTCCCCTCGACGGCGAAAACACGTGGCTCGATTTGATCGAAGCGTACGGGCTCTGCGATCGTGAGGGCGTGGCTGACAGCGCTCATCTCACGCGCGGGGGCCACGACAGTGACGTCGCCGATCTCACCGAGCTTTTCTGCGAGCGCACGAATACCGGGAGCGTGGACGCCGTCGTCGTTGGTTACGAGTATGTCGAGAATGGTGACCTTCCGCCGTTTTGTGGGAAGCGGTGAGAATGGTCGGGACGGCCGGATTTGAACCGACGACCACTTGCACCCCAAGCAAGTGCGCTACCAGACTGCGCTACGTCCCGGTCCCATTCTGCTCGCGGCGCTTCGGTCACGTTGCCGCGCTGCCGGATCGCGAACTTTAGCACGCCCTGAGACGAGTGGTCAACGACTCCTGAAACCCGAACCCTTCTGTCTACTTCCTCTTGCGTTTTGAATCGTTCTTGTCTAGCAAGTCCAGTATCCCACTCAACTCGGCCTTGATCGACTGAATCTGCTCCCGAAAAGCACCATTTCCGCCCGCCCCTTCGCCAGTCGGCTCAGTCGCCTCAGTCTGCTCATCCGGCTCGGCCGTGGCGGTGCCAGCGCTAGCCTTGGGTTGATCCTTCATCTCTTGCTCCAACCTCTTCTTGGCACCCGCGATGGTGAATCCTTCTTCGTAGAGTAGCGTCTTGATGCGGAGTATCGTTTCGATGTCCCGTCGGCGGTAGATCCTCTGCCCCGAGTTGTTCTTCGCGGGCGCCAGAGCGGGAAACTCGGACTCCCAATACCGAAGCACGTAAGGCTGTGTGTCGGTGAGCTCGCAGACTTCTCCCATCTTGAAAAAGAGCTTGCTCGGTATCTTGTTGCTATCCATCCATCTACCGATTTTTCCGAACTTCGCTTGAGGGCACTAGTCGCTCGTGGCTCAAGGAGAGCCGACGCCGTTCTGGAAGGACTTCGATGGACGGAAGACGACGGACTTCCGTGGGAGGATGGTCATCTCTTCGCCCGTTTGCGGGTTGCGCCCTTTTCGCTCCTTCTTGTCTCTGACGAGAAACGTTCCGAAACCGCTGATTTGGACACGATCGCCCGTCTTTAACCCGTCTTTGATGAACTCGAGGATCAGGTCGACCAAGCGTGAGGCCTCCTTGTTCGAAATCCCCCCGTGACGTTCGTAGACGACCCTTGCCAAGTCTGCTTTCGTCATTCGGCGGCGCTGTTCTGTCTTTTCCGCACAAAGGGTTACGGAAATGTAGTTAAGTCTTGACTTTAAGGACTCTTGGAGAGTTGGAACTGAACTTGGTTACCTAAAGTATTATATGAGACCAACCTGTTAAGTCAAGCCTAATCATTGGGAGTTTACCTGCTTGCGCTGCCGAATGCTGACGCGGAGAGGCGTGCCCTCGAAGCCGTAGGACTCTCTGAGACGGCGGGTTAGATATCGCGGATAGGTCGGGTCGAGGTCCTTTCGGGCTCGGTTCGCAAAGACAACGAAGCGCGGCGGCGACACGCCGGTCTGAGTCAAGTAGAACAGATTCACCTCCTTGCCGTCCCGCGCGCGTGGTGGGAAGTGCGAATAGGCCGTCGCGAGAAACCGATTGAGCTCGGAGGTCGTGATTCGGCGAAGCTGCTGCTCGCGAACCTCGAGGACGCGTGTGAAGATGGTCGGGAGGGAGCGACCGGTGAGTGCCGAGACGAACACGATGGGCGCGAAGTCGAGGTGAGGCATCTTGTCACGAGCTTCCTGCGCCAGCTCCTTGGCTTTTTCTTCCCGGCCTTCCACGACGTCCCATTTGTTGAATACGAGGACGGCGCCGCGGCCGGCGTCCGCGATCTTCCCACCGATCGAGGCATCTTCCGTTGTGACTCCCAGAGTCGCATCGAGAACGAGCAGACAGAGATGAGCCCTCTCGATCGCCCGCTCTGCGTACATCACGCCGAGTCGGTCGGCCTGGTTCGGGATCTTTCCTTGCCTGCGAATTCCCGCGGTGTCGACGAATCGGTAGCGCGCGCCTTCGAATTCGACGAGGGTGTCCACCGCATCTCGCGTCGTGCCCGCGATCTCGTTCACGACGGCGCGGTCCTCACCGCTCAGACGGTTCAAGAGAGACGACTTGCCGACGTTGGGGCGGCCGGTGATGGCGACGCGAAGCTCCTCTCCGGAGTCGGCTCCGTTTATCGTCTCGGGCAAGCGTTCGACAATCGCGTCTAGGAGATCTCCGACCCCCAGGCCGTGTTCGGCGGAAACCTCATAGAGCGCTGAAAACCCGAGACGGTGAAACTCCATGGCATCGGCTCGCCGGGAAGCGTCGTCGATTTTGTTCACGACGAGCACCACGCGATCTCCCATACTGCGGAGACGCTTCGCGAGATATTGCTCTTCGGGAAGAAGGCCCGCGCGCCCGTCGACGACCCACAAGACCGCATCCGCTTCGCCGATTGCGATTTCTACTTGCGCTCCTACCTGCTCGTCGAGAGGCGTGTCCAATTCCTCGAGGAGGCCACCCGTATCGACGATCTCGAACGACCTTCCGCGCCACGAAACGTTGGACGTATTGCGGTCGCGTGTGGATCCGGCGACAGGGTCGACGATCGCTTTTCTCGCTCCCGTCATGCGATTGAAAAGAGTCGACTTGCCCACATTCGGACGTCCCACGACGGCAACCCTAGGAAGTGATTTCACCATATGTTATTGATGTGTATAGACTTGTCGATGTGGCTAACACCCATTATGGCACGTGGCAGAGCGACTCGGCTAACTCGAACGTTTAGAGCATGATAACGGAGATGATGCTTGACACCTCGCAGGTCGCTACCTATAATCAAGAGCGTATCCCTTGGGAGGTCAATATGATAAAGGTGGACATCATAAACGAGGTGTCCGCTTCCGCGAACATCACTAAGGTGAAAGCGGAACAAGCCGTCGAAGCAGTACTCGATGCGATGAAGACCTCGATGAAGCGAGGGGAGCGCATCGAGCTACGCGGATTTGGCGTCTTCCAGGTGAAGCCCCGCAAGCGTGGCATCGGTCGCAATCCTCGAACGGGGAAAGAGGTGCGGATACCACCGGGGCGCACGATCCGATTCAAGCCGGGCAAAGACCTTCAGAATATACCTTAAGGCCCGACCGAACCGCTCGATGCATCGAGCGTCGGAAAGCGCACCCTGAGCTCTTCGCGTCCACCCCTCAAGTTCTTGCTGGTGGGGTTGCTCATCCGTTTCGCATCGAGTACTTTTCTTCCGTTTCTCTTCTTCGCGATGACAATCGCCTCCACGCTGTTCGTCGGAGGACACCAAGGGCTGGCCTTCTGGGCGCCCGAGCTTCGGCTTGAGAACGAGCTGCCGAGCACGATGAGGGAATGCTTGCTGCTCGTGACCTATGGCGCGCCCTTTAGTCTGACCATCCTGTCGATTGTCCTCTCACACGAGCTCGGGCACTACCTCACCGCGCGTCGACATCACGTGGATTCGACGCTTCCCTTTTTCATCCCCTTTCCCCTCTCGCTCATAGGAACGCTCGGCGCGTTCATCTTGATCCGCTCACCGTTTCCGAACCGGCGGGCGCTCATCGACATTGGCCTCGCCGGTCCCTTCGCCGGCTTCATCGTCTGCATTCCCGCGCTGATCATCGGTATTGCCTCGTCGCGGCCGAGCCCTCCCCTTCCCGCGGAAACGAGCATCAGTTTCGGGGAGCCCCTGCTGTTCCAGTGGATGTCCGGCTGGATTTGGCCCAACCTGCCCACAGACCATGTGATCTACATCTCGCCCATCGGTCTCGCAGCGTGGTTTGGCCTTCTGCTGACCGCGATCAATCTGCTGCCCATCGGTCAGCTCGACGGTGGTCATGCGGCCTACGCCTTGCTGCGTGACAAGGCGCATCGGCTATCGGCGCTGGTGTTTTTCGGGCTGTTTCCGATGGCCTACTTCGGGCCGACGTGGCTCATTTGGGCGTTCCTGGCTTTCTCCCTCGGAATCCGACGGCCTCACCCCCCGACGATCCGCGACGAGATACCCCTTCCGCGAAGCAGACAGATTATGGGGGCCATCGCAGTCATCATGTTCGTGCTTTGCTTCACGCCCGAGCCGATTCAATTCAGCTGGGCCAAGCTCTTCTCGCTTGATTAGTGTCTCGGCACTCGGTACTTGTCGAGCGGCTCTTTGTGGGGTCAGTCTTTAACTCTTGAACTTCGATCGATAAACCAACCCACATCAACTACTTGCAGGGAAACAACTTGCTCTGGATGTTCAAGAGTTAAAGACTGACCCCAAGCAAAAGCCCCGGCCTCGTCTTTCGACGAGGGCCGGGGCTCCGGTAGCTTCGCGTGGTGGCGTTGGGCTTCCCCTTCTTTACCGGGAAGCGCCTCACCTAGCGAACGATTCGAAAGCTAACGCTCCCCTAAGGGGTCGCCACCTCCGCGGAAACTGAAGAATTACTCACTGGACCACCTCCTTTCTGGGCGTATCCAACGTCGACGGACCCAACCCGTCCAGCTCTCTCGGGGCCGCCCAAACCCGGCCACGAGCCGCCCCGCAACGTCTAAACGTTCGGGGATCTAGTACTGATCCTAAGTTCTCCCAAGAGAGGCCGCCCTGTCAAGCCTCGTTTCACGAATTTTCCGGCACACTGCTCAGGACAACGTGATCGGGTCGACGTCGACGACCATCGCCTTCGCGGTAGCCTCGTCGGAAAGCAAGTGTCTCAGACGAGCTCTGACCTGCGCATGCTGCTGCCTCGGCACTTTGAGCAGAACCTGACAACGGTGCCGGTTCGCGACTTTCGATCGCACCGCAAAGGCGGGTCCCAGGACCTTGACCCCCTCGAGCTCGACGCGTCTCAGAAATGAAGCCGCACTCCTCGCGCGAGAGGTCGCCTCGGCCATCGAGTCTCCTTCGACGACGACGTTGATGAGCCTAACGACGGGCGGATACCGCAGGGCCTCTCGGAACTTTCGCTCCATTTCGTAGAAACCTTTGTAGTCCTGCGCTTGTGCGAACTGGAGGCTGTAGTGATCGGGAGCGAATGTTTGGATGAGCACCTGCCCAGGCCGATGGCCTCGCCCGGCGCGGCCCGCGACCTGCGTCAATAGTTGAAAGGTGCGCTCCGCGGCGCGAAAGTCGGGAGCTCCGAGGCCGTTGTCCGCGGCGAGCACCCCGACGAGCGTCACCGCCGGAAAGTCGTGGCCCTTCGCGAGCATCTGCGTCCCGACGAGAATGTCGATCTCCTGCGCGGCGAAGCGGGTCAAGAGCGCTTCGTAGCTCCCCTTCTTTCGCATCGTGTCGCGATCCATGCGCGCCACGCGGCTCTCGGGGAATAGCTCGCGAACCAGCTCTTCGATCCTCTCGGTGCCATAACCGACCTGTCTCAGGTACTCGCCACTGCACGTCTCGCACCGCTCGGGCGTCCCACGTCCGAGCCCGCAGTAGTGGCACACCGCGAGGCGAGCGCCTCGGTGAAGCGTCATCGCGACACTGCACTCCGTGCACATCAGAGCGAGGCCACACTGCCGGCAGAGGAGCTGCCCCGCGTAACCCCTTCGGTTCAAGAGCACCATGGCCTGTTCGGACCCAGCAAGCCTCTCTGCGATCGCTTCCCGCAAAGGAGCCGCCAGCACCGTATCCGGACCCTCGTCGCGCACGACACCCCTCATGTCGATGAAATCCACCGAAGCGAGCGGGCGGTTCCCGATCCGGTCGGGAAGCTCGAGCAACCGATAGCGCGCCTCGACGGCCTGCGTGAAGGACTCGATGGACGGCGTCGCCGAGCCGAGCACGACGACCGCGTTCTCGTTTCGTGCACGTAGGATGGCGACGTCCCGCGCGTTGTATCGAGGGCTCTCTTCCTGCTTGTACGAGCCCTCGTGCTCTTCGTCCACCACCACGAGCCCGAGCTCGTTAACAGGGGCGAATACCGCCGCGCGGGCACCCACTACGACGCGTGCCTCGCCATGTCGAATCCGCCACCACTCGTCGCGGCGCTCTCCAGAGCCGAGCGCGCTGTGTAGGATCGCCACGCGGTCTCCGAACCTTCCATGGAGATCCGCCGCGAGCCGCGGCGTCAAAGCGATCTCGGGGACCAGCATGAGAACCGATCGTCCTCGATCGAGAACGTCCTCCGCCGCGCGCATATAGACTTCCGTCTTGCCGCTCCCCGTCACGCCCCGGAGCACAATGGGGCGGAATCCGTCGTCGTTGGCGGCCCCGACGATCTCCCGAACCGCCGCCTCCTGATCTGGCGTGAGCTCGGGCCTTTTTAACGGGGACGACGCCCGCAACCGCGCCCACGGAGTCTGAGCCACACTGTCGTGTCCGAGCACGATGAAGCCTCGCCGCTCCATCGAAGCGAAAGGCCCGCGCTCAATTTTGAGCTCGTTCCGGATCGTCGAAAAGGCAACCGGGTCCGTGGCGACGGAGAGCAAGGCCATCACGCGGATGGTCGTCGGGTGGAGCTTCTCACCGCCCCCGAGGGCCTCCCGGCCCTTGTTCGTAATCGCCGCGGTCCGAATTCGGCGCCCGCCACCCTTCGAAGACTCGGGACGTTGCCGGATGACACCGGCCCGCAACAACGTGGCAAGCGTACCCGACACGCTCTTCTTTCCCACGGCCCTCGCGAGAGCTCGCGCGGTCATGGGACGGCTCAGGGCATCCAGAACCTGCGCCGCAAGACCCCGCTCCCCCGACCGTTCTACTCCCTCGACGCACTCGTAAACGAGACGCTCCCCTCGTGGAGTCTCGGGAGGTAGCATCGCACGGCAGACCAGGCCGGGCGAGGCGAGGTAGTAGTCGGCGATGAAGCGAGCTAACTCGAGCTGTTTTGCGTCGAGGACCGGCTCGTCGTCCAACAAACGGACGATCGGGAGCAGCTTCACACCCTCGGGAAGGGCGGGCTCCTCCGCCCGTACTTCTGTGATGCAGCCAATGAGCGCTCTTGCGCCGAAACCCACGCGCACCCGCGCACCCGGTCGCGCTCTGAGAAGCTCTGCTGGAATCCCGTAAGAGAAGGTGCGCGGAAGCGGCACCGGAAGGGCCACTTCCGCAAAGGCGGCATAGGCGTTACGCCTGCTCATCGAGCAGGCGGCGAATGAGCTTCATATCCTCCCAGCATTCGCGTTTCTTCGAGGCGTCGCGAAGCAGATAGGCGGGGTGAAAAGTTGGCACCAGCTTGGCACCCCGGAAGGGGAAGATACGGCCGCGAATCCGGGTGATGCCTTCGTTCGTGTCGAGAAGGTTCAAGGCTGCCACACGACCGAGAGCGCAGATCACTTTGGGTCGGATGGCGTCGATCTGACGCTCTAGAAACGGGCGGCACGCCTCGACCTCTTCCGGCTCCGGGTCCCGATTCCGAGGCGGGCGGCATTTCACGACGTTCGTGATATAGACGTCGTCGCGGGTCAGATCGATCGCCTCGATGATCTTGGTCAGGAGTTGCCCCGCTGGCCCGACGAAGGGAAGAGCCTGCCGGTCCTCCTCGGCGCCCGGTCCTTCGCCGATGAACATTAGGTCGGCTTGGGGATTACCGATACCGAAAACGATATGGCTTCGTCCTTGGTGGAGCGCACAGCGGGTACAGTCGCCGAGATCGCTTCGAATCGCCTCGAGGCTCTCTTTCTCGACCTTCTTTGCGAGCCGAGCCGCCGGGCGTCCTTCGATCCTCGAAAACCGCGTTGCGTCCGGCCCTCGATCGAAACCGAGCCCCGTCATCGAAGCGTAGAATCGCAGCCGTTCCCTTAGTTGTTCGACAACCCAGGCCCTCTCGTCCTCCATCGAAGTCACTCTTTCTGGAACGAGTCGAGAATCGGGCGAATCCGCTCCTGAAGCAAGTGAGGCCGAGTTCTCTGGGCAAGCACGACCGCCTTGAATAGCTCAGAGGTCTGCTCGACGCTCTCGTTGATGAGGATGTAGTGGAAGTCCTTGTAGTGATGCACTTCCCTCCGCGCCTCTTCGAGCCGGCCATCGATGACCTCGGGCGTGTCCTGACGCCGACCTCGCAAACGCTCCTCGAGCACTTGGAACGAGGGCGGCAAAACGAACAAGGTCACCGCGTCGGGCACCGCCTCGCGTACCTGCGCCGCGCCCTGGACGTCGACGTCGAGAAGAATGTCCCTCCCGCTCGATCGCACTATGTCGGTCTCGACTCTCGACGTTCCATAGAGATTACCGTGCACTTCAGCCCACTCGAGAAACTCTCCCTGCTCGACTTTCCCTCGAAACACGTCCTCAGCTACGAAATGGTAATCGACGCCGTCCCTCTCACTACCTCGCACGGGCCGGGTCGTCAACGAGACCGAAAACCCGATGTCGTCGAGCGAGCCGAGCAGGCGTCGAACCAGCGTCGTCTTGCCCGAGCCCGAAGGGGCCGAGATGACGAAGAGGCACCCGCGCCGGTCGCTCATTCGATGTTCTGTACCTGTTCTCGCACCCGCTCGAGCTCGGCCTTCATCGCGATGACGTGCTCGGTGATCGCGGCGTCCTGACACTTGGATCCAATGGTATTGACCTCGCGGTTCATCTCCTGGACGATGAAGTCGAGCTTCTTGCCACAGGGACCCTCGGAGACCACGGTGCCGCCCCATAGCTCGAGGTGACTGCGAAATCGAGTTACCTCCTCCGCGATGTCAGCCCGTTCTACGAGGCGGGCGACTTCCATCGCGATGGCCGGAGGCTCCACTGCCGTCCCGAGGAGCTCTTCGACTCGCAATTGAAGCTGCTCGCGCTTCTTGTCACGGCTCTCTGCCGACCGAGACTCAATGCGGTCGAGTCGCTCCGAAAGCTCCCGAACGCGCCCCGCGACATCCGTTGACATCTCGCTACCCTCGGCCGCACGCATGCTCGCGAAGTCGGTCATGGACTCGACGAGTGCCGGCTCGAGCGCCTCCCAGACGCCTTGCCCCTCGGAAAGGTCACGCTCCTTGACTTGAAAGGCAGGCGAGAACGACACCAAATCCGCAAGCGCGAGATCGCTGGCCACGTCATTTTCCTTTGCGACCTCGCCGGCGAGTCGGACGAACTCTCTCATGAGAGGGCGGTCGATCACGATCTCCGAGACGCTTTCCATCAGGGGCCTGACATTAATAGTGACGTCGACCTTGCCGCGACTTAGCTCCGCGCTCACGCGATCGCGAATCTTCTTCTCCAACGCCACGAGACCCGACGCGCCGCGAACTCGCAGATCGAGGTAGCGGTGGTTCACGCTGCGAATCTCCACGACGACCGCATAGGACGCGCTCGACGAGGACGCCCGTGCGTAGCCTGTCATGCTCTTGATCATGGTTCGCTCGTCACCGTCTCGGGAGACGCACCGAGCGCGAATTGAAGCTCGTAGAGGCGACGGTAGGCGCCGTCCGCCTTCTGTATGAGCTCCCCGTGCTTGCCCATCTCTCGAACGCAGCCGTCATCGATCACGACGATTTGATCGGCGCGCCGGACCGTCGAGAGCCGGTGCGCGATTACGAGCGTCGTCCTATCTGCCATGAGGTTGTTGAGCGCGTGCTGTACGAGAGCCTCGGACTCCGCATCGAGAGAGCTCGTCGCCTCGTCCAAGACGAGGATTGGAGGATTCTTCAAGATGGCTCGCGCGATGGCAATGCGCTGACGTTGCCCACCGGAGAGCCGCTGACCGCGCTCCCCGACCTCCGTGTCGAACTTCTGTGGCAGGTCCTCGATGAACTCGAGCGCGCAGGCCGCTTCTGCGGCGCGCCGAAGCGCCTCCTCCGCCACCGAAGCAAGGCCATAGGCGATGTTGTTCCGGACCGTATCGTTGAACAGGATGGTCTCCTGCGTGACGAGGCCGATCTGCCCTCTCAGCGAGGAGAGGGTCGCCCCACGAATGTCCACGCCGTCGAAGAGCACCGCGCCGCCCGTCGGATCGTAGAAACGTGGCACGAGGCTTATGAGTGTGCTCTTCCCCGCCCCACTCGTGCCAACCAGGGCGACCACCTGCCCCGCTTCTATGGTCAGATTGATCCCTTTCAGAGTCGGGCCGTCTCGTTCCTCGTAGACGAAGTCCACGTCGTGAAACTCGATCCGCCTATTGAGCGGCGCGAGCTCCACGGCGTCGGGGGCCTCCTGAATCTCCTGCGCGGTGTCCAGAAGGCCGAATATGCGGTGCGCCGCTGAGAGAGCCTGCTGGAACGTCGCGTTGACGCGGGAAAGCTTCTTGATCGGCGTGTACATCAGGAAGAGTGCGGCCATGAACGACGTAAACTCACCCGTGGTCATGGTCCCGCTCGAGATCCGGCCGCTTCCGTACCAGATTGCAGCGGCCAGCCCTAGGCCTCCAACGACCTCCATAATCGGCGGCAGGATGGAGATGACTCGGGTGATGCGCATGTTGGTTCGAAACAAACGTTCCGTCGCGGTCTGGAAGCGGTCCGTCTCGAAGGCTTCCATCCGGAACGCCTTCACGATGCGACTCCCGGAGATCGTCTCTTGCAAGATATTGGTAATGTCACGCCAGCGCTCGAGCCCGGTGTCCGTCGTCCGGCGGAGCTTGCGCCCCAGCGTCACGAGCGGATAGACGGCGAGGGGCGCGGTGATCAAACAAAAGACAGCCAGCCTCCAGTCGTAATAGAACAGAAGCGCACCGTAGCCGACGAGAGCGAAGCTCTGCATCAGGAGGTCCCCGACGGCCTCCGAGACGGCGAGTTGGATCTTCTCCACATCGTTCGTGATGTGGCTCATGAGCGTCCCGGTAGGTTTTCGTTTGAAGAAACCGACGGACTGGCGAATGACGTGCTGATAGAGCAGATCCCGCAAATCCATCACCGTTCGCTGGCCCACCCAACTCATGAGGTAGGTGGCGAAATAGGAGAACAACCCCTTCGAGAGGTATAAAACGATGATCAGGCCCGCGATAAGACCGAGATTGACGTTCTGGATTAGAACGTCGTCGAAAATAGGCTTGATAAGGTAGGCAAGCCCCGCCGAGGTCGTTCCGAAGCCCACCATGGCAAGGCAGGCCAGGAGGAAACGGCCTCTGTAACGCCAGGAATGGGAGAGAAGGCGGCGTAGCTCTTTCACGGCTTCCGATATGCTAACGCCGACGCGTTTTTCTTGCGACCACGTGCCTCGGGGAGCCGCTGTCGCGCCCCTACCACCTAAGCGCCCTTCCCAGTCGTTTCACACCCTCTTCGATCTCGTCAGCCGAGACGTAGCTGAACGCCAACCGCATGAACTGGCGGCCGCTGCCGTCGTCGTAGAACGTAGTGCCGGCGACGAAAGCCGTTTTCTCCTTCTCGATCGCCATAGGCAGGAGCACCTCCGTATCGACCGATTCGGGAAGTCGAACCCACACAAAAAAGCCGCCGCTCGGATGAACCCAGTGTGCCTCCGAGGGAAAGTGACGTTTCATGGCCTCTTCCATGAGGTCGCGCTTGCGTCGGTAGAGCTCGATCGAGGCTTCGACCTGCTCGTCGATGAACCCGCGAGACCCGTAGTCGTAGGCGAGCCGCTGGGTCAGCGAATTGGCGCATTGATCGGTCCCGTGCTTGCAAAGCCCGAATGCATCCACGAGCGCGGGCTCGGCAGCGACCCAACCGAGCCGAACCCCGGGTCCGAAGATTTTCGAGAAGGTATGTACGAAGATGACGTTGTCTGGAGCCAGAGATTTGAGAGAAGGGAGCTTCGAGCCATCGAAGTCGAGCTCGGCGTAAGCGTGGTCCTCGACGATTCTCACTCCGAAACGCTCGCAGATCGAAACGATACGGTGGCGTCGCGATTCGGACTCGGTGGCACCCGAGGGATTCTGAAACGAGGGGATCACGTAGAGGAATCGCGGACGGGTGCCGGCCCGTTTCAGCGCTCGAAGGCGCTCCTCGAGCGCGTCGGGGTCGAGACCCTCGTCGTCGGTCGGCACGGCGACCACCCGAGCCCGGTAGGCGTGAGCGATGTGGAGCGCGATCATGTAGGTTGGTGCTTCCACGAGAACGACATCGCCCTCGTCGAGAAGCGCCATCGCAACGAGGTTCAAAGCCTCGACGCCCCCCGAGGTAACGAGAATATTTTCTCGGCGGGCAGGAACCTTCTCCCGCGCGGTCATCCTCTCCGCAATCCAGTCACGGAGCTTCGTATAGCCCGGATTCGGACCGTAGTTCATGGAAGCTTCGCCCTCGTCGCGAAGCACACGGTCCATCGACTCGCGGATCCGAGCCATCGGGAACGCGCTCGGATCGGGAAGGCCGCCCGCGAAGGAGATCACTTCAGGCGTCTCAGCGAGCTTCAGAATCTCTGTCACCGCACGCGAGCGCTCGAGGAGCGCGAGACGCGCGGCGAAGTCAGTCGTTTTCGTAGCCATCGGGAAAGCGCTCCTTGAACCGCCAAGCCGTCTCGACAAGGCTCTCGAGCTCGGTAAAGCGCGGCGCCCAAGCGAGCTCATCTCGAATCTTATCCGACGAGGCAACGAGACGAGCCGGGTCCCCAGGCCGTCGGGGGGCTATCTCGCGCGGGACTTCGCGACCACTCACGCTCTCTACGGTCTCGATGACCTCCAGGACTGAGTGGCCGCTTCCCGTCCCGAGGTTGTAGCTCGTCGAGGCGCCTCCCCCGCGCAGCCGTTGAAGCGCTAGAGTGTGCGCGGTCGCGAGGTCCTGAACGTGAACGTAGTCGCGAATGCAGGTGCCGTCGGGGGTGTCGTAGTCGTCGCCGAAGATGGACAGCACGGTGCCTCGGCCAAGCGCGGCCTCACAAGCGAGCGGGATGAGATGCGTCTCGGGTCGATGGTCCTCGCCGATCTCGCCGCTCTCGTGGGCCCCGGCAGCGTTGAAGTAACGCAGGCTGACGTGACGGATTCCGAACGCGACCTCGAAATCCACGAGCGCCCTCTCGAAAGCGAGCTTCGTCCGTCCATAGGCATTGATGGGGTTCTGCGGATGGTCTTCCGCGATCGGAATGCGGACCGGCACGCCGTAGGTAGAACAGGTCGAGGAGAAGATTATCGCGGACACTCCGTGCCGAGCCATGGCGGACAAGAGGTGGATGCCACCCGTCACGTTGTTCCGATAGTACTTGACGGGATCTATGACCGACTCGCCGACGTAAGCCTTGGCCCCGAAGTGCACTACGGCCTCGAAGGGCTCGCGGGTGAAGAGCTCGTCGAGCGTCTTCTCTACGGCCGGCTCCGCGAGATCGGCGCGAACGATCTCCACGCCCGCGGCCGCGATCTCGTGCCCTTCGCTCAGGTCGTCAAGGACGACGACGCGCTCGTCGAGCTCGAGCAGCTCCCGCAGCGCATGGCTGCCCACATAGCCCGCCCCTCCGGTCACCAGAAGGGCCGACACCTCAGCCGCGCCCGACGCCGAAGTAGGTGAAGCCGAGCTTCTTCAGCGTCTCGGGGTTATAGATGTTGCGGCCATCGAAAATCACGGGCTCTTTCAGGAGAGAGCGAACCCGGTCGAAGTCGGGCTCCCGAAACTCGTTCCATTCCGTGACGAGGACGAGCCCGTCCGCCCCGTCGCAGGCCTCGTAGCTCTTGCGGCAATAGGTCACTTCTGAATCGACGTCCATCAAGTGGGACCGTGCCTCGAGCATCGCTTCCGGATCGAAAGCGCGGACTCGCGCGCCCGCGAGGACGAGCCCACGAATCAGGGAAAGCGCTGGCGCTTCGCGAATGTCGTCCGTCCTCGGCTTGAAGGCGAGCCCCCAGAGCGCGAGCGTTTTGCCCTTTAGATCTCCTCCGAGGTGGGCTCGAATCTTCTGGAGCAGAAAGAGCTTCTGAGATTCGTTGACACGCTCCGTCGCCTCGATGACCTCCAGCTTCACGCCGAACTCCTGTGCGGTGCGGATCAGGGCTCGGATATCTTTCGGAAAACAGGAGCCCCCGTAACCAATTCCCGGAAACAGGAACGGATGACCGATGCGGCTATCGGTTCCCACCGCGCGGCGGACCTGCGCGACGTCCGCGCCGACTTTCTCGCACAGGCGCGCGATCTCGTTCATGAAGCTGATCCGGCTCGCGAGCATCGCGTTCGCCGCGTACTTGGTGAGCTCCGCGCTCTCTGGATCCATGACGAGGATTGGCTTGCCGGTTCGCACGAAGGGCCGGTAGAGCTCTTTGATCACCTCGGCCGTCTTCTCGTCGTCCGTTCCGATGACGACGCGGTCCGGTTTCATGAAATCGTCAATCGCAGCTCCCTCTTTGAGAAACTCGGGATTGGAGACGACTCCCACGGAATGCTCCGTCAAAGAAGCGATCCGCTGGTGGACACTGCGGTTCGTGCCGACGGGAACCGTGCTCTTGAGCACGACGACTTTCGGCCCGTTCATAGCCCGCCCGATCCCTTCGGCGACGGAGAGCACGTGAGACATGTCCGCGGAGCCGTCCTCGTCTGGCGGGGTTCCGACAGCGATGAACAGGATCTTCGAACGGTCTACCGACTCGTCGAAATCCGTCGTGAAGCTCAGGCGCTCCTCGGTAACGTTGCGGACAACGAGCTCGCGGAGACCGGGCTCGTAGATGGGGAGCTCACCCCGTTTGAGACGCTCGATCTTGTCAGCGTCGATATCGACGGCGGTGACGCGGTTGCCGTTTTCGGCCAGACAGCCGGCTACGACCAGGCCGACGTAACCCGTGCCAATGACGGTGATGTTCATTGAGTGACTGCTCTCCTGGGTCTCAAATCCGCGGAGTGGAACCGCTTATTCTATGCAGGAGCCTTCCCCGAATCAATGAAACCCAAGCACGCGGTCCGAGGTGCTAACATCTCGCGGAATGACGCGACTAACCGTCGGCATCGATTTCCGGCCCGCGCTGTCCCGGGCTACGGGGGTCGGCCGATACGTCCAGGGGCTGGTCTCGGGGCTCCAGCGGATCGACACGGAAAATACCTACGTGCTGTTCTCGAGCTCCCTCAAGGAACGTGCGCAGCCAGAATCACGTCCCCCGAACTTTCTCCCCGTCGACCGCCACATACCGGTGCGAGTCCTGAATGCCCTATGGCATCGCCTGGGCGGACCCTCGCTCGACCTCCTGACGGGCCGGCACTTCGACGTGGCCCACTCGCCCACCCCTCTCCTGCTTCCGAGCCGCGATGCCCGCTCCATCGTGACGATTCATGATCTCTTCTTCCTGGAGCAGCCGGAGGCTACCGGTGGCGAGATCCGACGGGACTACGTGAGCCTGGTTCGGAGCCACGCGCGGAAGGCGGATGGCATCCTCGCCGTCTCGGAGACGACGGCGGCGGACGTGGAATCGCGCCTGGGCGTCCCTCGGGAGCGGATCCACGTCGTGCACCATGGGGTCGACGAGCGTTTCACGAGTCCGCGTGAGACTTGGCCACAGAACGACTTGACCGAGGAGGACATCCCGTTCCTGCTGGCGGTCGCGACCCTGGATCCGAGGAAGAATCTGCCGACCCTGCTGGAAGCCATCTCATTATTAAGGCAGCGTGGCTGGGAGGGGCGGCTCCGCATCGCGGGCAGGACCGGTCTGGACGCGGAGCGCGTTGGCCGGACCATCGAGCGTCTCGGCCTCACGGACACCGTCGAGCGTCTCGGCTATGTCGGAGTTTCGGAGCTCCCGTCCCTCTATCGTCGGGCCCGTGCCCTCGTCATGCCGTCTCACTGGGAGGGATTCGGTCTGCCGCTTCTCGAAGCCATGGCGAGCGGAACCCCGATCGTCGCCTCGGACATCCCCGTCCACCGAGAGGTCGCGGCGCGCGCGGCCGCCTACGCGCCCGCCGATGACCACGAAGCTCTAGCCGCGGCGATCGAGCGGGTCTGGAACGACACCGATCTCCGCTCCCGCCTCGTGAAGGAGGGACGAGAACGCGTCGCGTGCTTCTCCTGGGAAGTCTCGGCGCGAAAGACCCTCGAGCTCTACCGGGGAGTCGCCTCGTCTTGAGCGGGCTCTCGGTCGCGATCGTGAGCTTCAACGCACGCGAAGAGCTCGCGTCCTGCCTGAGCGCTCTCTACGCACATACGTCACACCGACCTCTCGAAGTCATCGTGGCGGACAACGCCTCGACGGATGGAAGTCTCGACATGATGGAGGAGCGTTTCCCCGACGTCCTGACGATCCGCTGCGGGGAAAACCTCGGTTTCGCCACGGCGAGCAATCGTTGCTGGCGGGAGGCGACGGGAGAGCTCGTCGTGTTCCTCAATAGCGACACCGTCGTTTCCGAGGGGGCCCTGGATCGCATGGCAGCCTTGATGGACGAACGTGCGCAAGTGGGCGCGCTCGGTCCTCGTCTACTGAACGAAGACGGCTCGATTCAAATGTCCTTCGGAAGGATGCACGGCCTCGTTTCCGAATTTCTCCAAAAGTGGCTGAATCGCGGCTACGCGGATGGAACGGGTCCGCTCCGCGGCTACGTGACGCGCCAGTACTCGAGAGAGGGAAACCCTGACTGGATCAGCGGCGCGTGCCTCATGACACGTCGAGAGCTTCTAGAGCGGATTGGCGGCTTCGACGAGAAGTTCTTCCTCTACTCCGAAGACGTGGACCTCTGCGCGCGACTTCGCGCGGCCGGCACGACGGTTCTTTTCACACCCGAGGTCGAGGTCAAGCATCTCAGAGGGCGCTCGACGGCCAAGAGTATCGAGAGAACGCTCCTCGAGTCCCATCGGAGCCGGCTGTACTTCTACTCCAAGTACTACGGTCGATGGAAGCTTCTTCTACTCAAGAGCTACTTGAGGGTCAAGCTCGAGCTCGCGTCTCTGTTCCAACCAGAGCTTCGGCAGACCTATAAAAGTCTCATACGCGTGACCAAGGAGTTCTAGGGGGGCTGCGTCGAGAAAAATTCACGTGATTGTCGATTTCGTGGCCGGCCGAACGTCTCCTTAACGAAAAGGAGGTTGATGATGCAATACCTGATGATGATCTACTCCGAGGAAAAATCCGAACCGACACCTGGGACGAAGGAATTCGACGAAATGCTCTCCAGCTACTTCGCCTTCTCAGAGGGAGTCAACAAGAGCGGCCAGTACCAGCACGGCGCCGCGCTCCAGCCGGTCTCGACCGCGACCACGGTGCGGGTTCGAAACGGGAAGACGGCGACGACCGATGGCCCCTTCGCCGAAACGAAGGAACAGCTCGGCGGGTTTTATCTGCTCGAGTGCAAGGACCTCGACGAGGCCATCGAGCTCGCCGCAAAGATCCCGGGAGCGCAACACGGATGCATCGAGGTCAGGCCCATTATGGTATTCGACCAGGAGTGAGCTCCGAGGCCATCCAGGACACGGCGGCACGCGTTTTTCGAGAGCACTCGGGACGCGTGCTCGCCACGCTCATTCGCCAGCTCGGAGACTTCGACCTCGCAGAGGACGCGCTTCAGGACGCCATCATTCGAGCTCTCGAAACCTGGTCCCGAAGAGGCATTCCCGACAACGCCGCGGCGTGGCTCATCGTTGCGGCGCGCAACAAGGCCATCGACCGGTTGCGCCGGCAGTCGAATCTCGCGGGGAAGCTCGAGGAGCTGCGATCGACTCTCGAGAGCCAACGAGACGCTCGCCTCACCGAGGAGGACACTATCTTTAACGACGACCAACTCCGACTTCTGTTCACCGCATGCCACCCCGCTCTCGCGGTGGAGTCTCGGATCGCATTGACGCTGCGTACCCTCGGCGGGTTGACGACTCGAGAGATCGCAAGCGCCTTCCTCGTTTCCGAGACGACGATGGCGCAACGTCTGAGTCGGGCCAAGAAGAAAATCCGCCTCGCCGGCATCCGCTATGAGGTGCCGCCAGCCGAACGCCTCCCGGACCGGCTCGACTCGGTCCTGACCGTCATCTATCTGATCTTCAACGAAGGTTATTCCGCCTCCGAGGGCGAGGCACTCCTGCGCCACGAGCTCTCGACCGAAGCGCTACGTCTCGGCAAGCTCCTCTCGATCCTGATGCCGAAAGAAGCGGAAACCTGGGGTCTGACTGCGCTGATGCTCCTGCATGACTCACGTCGCGCGGCGCGCGTCGGAAAGACCGGTGAGCTCGTGACACTCGAAGAGCAGGACCGGAGTCTGTGGAACCGGAACCAAATCGTGGAAGGTCTCTCCTGTCTCGATCGAGCGATGCGACTTGGAACACCGGGTCCCTACCAGATTCAAGCGGCCATATCGGCGACCCACGCTCGAGCGAGCGCGGCCGCCGAGACCGACTGGGCCCAGATCGTATCGCTCTATGACCACCTGCTTCGCCTGATCGACTCCCCGGTCGTGGCTCTCAATCGCGCCGCCGCCATCGGGATGGCCGAGAGCCCGGAGGCTGGACTCTTGGCCATCGACAGCCTCGAGTCGCATGAGATGATGCGCGAGTACTACCTTCTTCACGCCGCGAGAGCGGACTTCCTGCGCCGCGCCGGACGATTCGCAGAGGCGGCCCAAGCTTACGACCGGGCGCTCATGCGGGTGCGCAACGAGCGTGAGCGCGCCTATTTGGAGCGACGCAGAGGGGAATGCGGCCAATCGCTTTGACAGGGGCATCCGAAATCGATACCATTCATGTTCCATATACAAGGCGTACCCAATCGCATCAAAGACGAGCAACGGGCCAAGCGAGGACTCGATGGCGGAGCAGTACGAAAGCCTGAGGGCGGTTCGTCGTCTGACCCCGAAACAGGCGGCGACAGCATCGGTTTATCGCGACGAGCAGCAGCTCGCCTACGGGGTCCTCACGAACGTTTCCGTATCCGGCGCCTGCATCGTTACCGACAGCCGCCTCGCACCCGGTACCGACGTGAACTTGCGGCTGTCGTTCTATCAGCAACCGCAGCTCATCGAGACGGGCGCCCGAGTGATGTGGAACCGTCAAGGGAGCGGCCAGGAAAAGGGCTTCGAGGGCCTGCAGCTTCACGGTGTGCGGTTCACCCAAACAGCCTCGTACCACCGTGGCCGACTGCTCCAAGTGCTCGACACCTCGGCCTTCGAGACCGCCTATACCCCGACCGCCACCGAGTTCGAGCGCCTGCAGAACGATCTGGGAGGGGCACTCGAAGATCTCGGCACCAGGATCAGCAAGACTATTGGAAGTCGCGAGCATGACGGCTGAGCCTCGTGTGTGATATCGTCCG
This sequence comes from Candidatus Marinacidobacterales bacterium, assembly GCA_965247365.1. GTDB lineage: Bacteria > Acidobacteriota > Vicinamibacteria > Marinacidobacterales > SMYC01 > CBDFHB01. Next base: position 2,533,724 of record CBDFHB010000002.1, on the reverse strand, counting down.
TTCGTGTGTAGGGAGTCCAGCATCCGATGCGAACGTAGGTAGGGGATGCGGATCGCCATTGACGTCCGCAAGATCAATGACTTCGGCATCGGAACCTACCTGAGAAATCTGCTTCGGTATCTCCCCTCGATCGATTCCAAGAACGAGTTTCACGTTCTCTGTTATCGGCAAGATGCGGAGCTCCTCCGCTCGCTCTCTCCCCAATTGCATCTCTGCCTCGTCTCGACCAAGAACTATTCCCTTTCCGAGCACTGGTCCATTCCATGGAAGCTGAAGCGCCTCCGCGCCGATCTGTTTCACGCTCCTCACTACGTCCTTCCGTTTCTGACCCCCTGCCCTTCCGTCGTCACGGTTCACGACGTGATCCATCTCCTCTTTCCCCAATACCTACCTTCGCGCTTTGCTGTCCATTACGCGCGCTACATGATCGGTCGTACCCTCGAGCAGGCGAAACTGGTGATGACGGTCTCGCAGGCTTCGAAGCGTGATCTCCTGGGCTTTTTCGAGGTTGCTGAGGAGAACATCCTCGTCATCCCGAATGGCATCGACCCGGCGATGCTCAAACATCTCGCCATCGACGAGATCGACCGGGTCAAGAGGCGGTTTCAGCTCACGGGTAGAACCGCGCTCTTCGTCGGGAACATCAAGCCGCACAAGAACGTCGATAGGCTCATCGCCGCATTCGCCAAGGTCAGAGAGGACTCCCGCTTCTCCGACCTCACGCTCCTCATCGTCGGTGACGAAATCTCGAAGTATCCCTCCCTGCGAAGAGCGGTCGAACGCCATCAGATCCGGTCCTACGTGCGTTTCTTCGGCTTCGTCCCCGAGGCCACGCTGGTATCGCTCTACCGCGCCGCGGACGTCTTTGTCTTTCCTTCTCTCTACGAAGGCTTTGGGCTGCCGCCTCTCGAGGCCATGGCAAACGGAACTCCGGTGGTTACATCGAAGATCTCTTCCCTTCCTGAAGTCGTTGGTGACGCTGCCGTCACCGTAGACCCCTATAACGTGGACGAGATCGCGGAGGCCATCAAATCCACGCTCGTGGACCCGGAGCTTCGAGCTCGCCTTATCGAACGGGGCCACAAACGAGCGGAACGATTCTCGTGGGAGACAGCCGCTTCCGAGATTCACGCGGTTTATATGCGCGCGTTAGGTCTCGCTCCAGAAGCGAGCTCCTGAGCGTCCGATGCGCGTCGCCCTCGTCCACGATTGGCTGACCGGACTCCGAGGCGGCGAAAAAGTCCTTGAGTGCCTGGTCGAGCTCTATCCGGAGGCGACCCTCTTCACGCTGCTACATATTCCCGGGACGACCTCGGAGAGGATCGAATCTCTTCCCATTCGAACCGCTTTCACGCAGAACCTGCCTCTTGTGAAGACCCACTACCGTTGGTATTTACCGGTTTTCCCTTCGGCCATCGAGTCGCTTCGTCTCGAGGGATTCGACCTCATCATCTCGAGCTCGCACTGCGTCGCGAAGGGCGTCCGGCCCCCGTCCGGCGCCCTGCACGTCTGCTACTGCCATACGCCGATGCGCTACGTCTGGGATCGCTTCGAGGATTACTTCGGCACGGGAATGTCGGCGCGGCTTGTCTACGGGCCCATCGCGGCGAGACTTCGCCGGTGGGACGTTTCGTCGGCGCCGCGCGTCGACCACTTCATCGCGAACTCGAGCTACGTCGCTGAGCGCATAAAGCGTTGCTACGGCCGCGAGGCCGACTCGGTCATCCCCGCCCCGGTCGATACCGACTTCTTCACCCGGAGCGATGACGCTCGCGAGCCCTACTACCTCGTCGTGTCCGCCCTCGTCCCCTACAAGCGCATCGACCTCGCGATCGACGCCTTCCGGGGACGATCTGAACGATTGGTCATCGTCGGAAGCGGTCCTTTCGACCGGCAGCTGAGGGCGCGGGCTGGCACGAACGTGGAGTTCCGAGGGTTCGTTCGAAACGGCGAGCTCCGAGAGCTTTACCGGCGCTGCCGTGCCGTTGTGCTGCCCGGTGTGGAGGATTTCGGCATCGTGCCTCTCGAAGCACAAGCTTGCGGCTGTCCCGTCGTTGCCCTTGGAGAGGGTGGCGCCCGAGACACCGTGCGCGATTGCGAGACCGGAGTGCTCTTCGGTGAGTCCACCCCCTCCGCCCTGTCTTCCGCCATTGACAAGGTGTCCTCGTTAAGCTTTAATGAAGAGTCACTTAGGGACTGGGCGCTCGGCTTTTCCCGAGAAAAGTTTCGTGCCCGGATACGAGATTTCATCCGAGCGCGCGTCGAACAGGCCGACCTCTAGCGCTTTCAATGGTTAAGCAGCAAAGCCGCATCTGGACCGGGGTTTACGTCGCCGGCGATGTCCTCGCTACCTACGGCGCCTTTGCCATCGCCTACTTCGTTCGGTTTCACACCGATCTCGTGAGCGTCACGAAAGGCGTCAACCCCTTCAGTCAGTACGTCCTGCTGCTGCCCCTCATTACCCTGCTCTGGCCGCCGCTGTTCTACGCCCATGGACTCTACAGCCTCAAACGACTGCGATCGCGCACCGATGAGCTCTTCTCGATCGTCTGGGCGGCCGCCATGGGAACGGCGCTGACCCTATTCATCGCGTTGTACGCGCGCGTCTACTACCTCTACGGTCCGCCCGAGCTCTCGGGCCGCTACGAATTCTCGCAGCTCGTGTTGGGCATGTTCGTCGGTTTCGACATCGTGTTGCTGACCGTGGTGCGCTCGCTCATTCGGCGGGAGCGCGAGTCCCGCTGGCGCCGGGGAGAGGGCCTCAGGAACATTCTCATCGCGGGCGCGGGTCAGCTAGGGCGCACGGTCGCCGACAAGTTCATCGACCACCAGGAGCTCGGATTCCGCGTCGCCGGATTTCTGGACGATCGGCTACGAGGCGAGTTCGCGGGCCATCGGGGCATTCCCATCCTCGGCGGGCTCAACGATGTCGACCACGTGGTGTCCAACGCGACCGTCGACTCGCTCTATATCGCGCTTCCCCTCGAAGCTCACTCGAAGATCCGCGAGCTCGTCACCTACGCGAGCCGCGAGGCACTCGACGTCAAAGTTGCTTGGGACTACTTGACGGACGTGTCACTGCAAGCCGGAGTCGAAGATCTCGATGGTATGCCGATCATCAACCTGTCCAAACAGCCCATCCGGGGCTGGCACTGGTTGGCGAAGCGAGCCATAGATATCGGTGTTTCGACGGTGCTCCTCACGCTCCTCGCGAGTCCCTTCGGGATCATCGCGTTTTTAATCAAGCTCACTTCGAAGGGGCCCGTCCTCTACACCCAGGCGCGCATGGGTCTCGATGGAAAATCTTTCACCATCTACAAATTTCGCTCGATGGACGACCAAGCCGAAAAGCACACCGGTCCTGTCTGGGCCATTTCGGAAGATCCCCGCCGAACGCCAGTCGGTCGCTTCCTTCGCCGTTTCAGCATCGATGAGCTCCCCCAGCTAGTGAACGTGCTCAAGGGAGAGATGTCTCTCGTGGGACCGCGTCCGGAGAGACCGAATTTCGTCCAGGAGTTCAAGACGAAGATTCCGAAGTACATGCTCCGTCACAAGGTTAAATCAGGCATGACGGGCTGGGCCCAGGTCAACGGCTGGCGTGGCAACACTTCGGTGGAAAAGCGCATCGAGCACGACCTTTACTACATTCAGAACTGGTCGCTCTCTCTCGATCTCAAGATCTTGTGGCGGACGTGGCGCGCTGTCCTTCACAAGCACGCGTTTTAAGGGTGCTCTAACCGGATGACGCGAGCACTCATCACCGGCGCTGCCGGCTTCATCGGATCTCACCTCGTGGACCACTTGCTCGCCGAGGGCCACGAAGTCATCGGGATGGACAACTTCATCACCGGGGATCGCGCGAACCTCGAGCGTGTCAAAGACTCCCGGTTCACTTTCGTCGAGCACAACGTAACCGAGGAGATTCGAGTCGAAGGTCCCCTCGACTTCATCCTGCACTTCGCGAGCCCCGCGAGCCCCATCGACTACCTCGAACTTCCCATTCAGACGTTGAAGGTCGGCTCGCTCGGCACGCACAAGACGCTCGGGCTCGCCAAGGCCAAGGGTGCGCGCTTTCTACTCGCTTCGACGTCCGAGGTTTACGGCGACCCCCTCGTCCACCCCCAGCAGGAGGACTATTGGGGCAACGTGAATCCGATCGGGCCACGCGGGGTTTACGATGAAGCGAAGCGCTTCGCGGAGGCGATGACGGTCGCCTACCACCGCTACCACGGCGTCGACGTCAAGATAGCGCGTATCTTCAATACCTATGGTCCGCGCATGCGGGTACGTGACGGCCGAGCCATCCCCGCCTTCATCAGCCAGGCGCTCGCGAACGAGCCCATGACAGTTTTCGGAGAAGGCACCCAGACGCGGAGCTTCTGCTACGTGCTCGACCTCGTGAACGGGCTCTATCGCCTTTTGACCTCCGACTATAACCAGCCCGTGAATCTCGGCAACCCCTCCGAGATGACGATCCTGGAGCTCGCAGAGAAGATCAAGAAGGAAACCGACTCCAAGAGCACGATCGACTACAAGCCTCTTCCCGTCGACGACCCCAAGGTCCGACAGCCCGACATCGGCCTCGCGAAAAAGCTCCTCGGTTGGCAGCCCAAAGTCACCCTCGATGAGGGTCTTTCGAATACGATCGCCTACTTCAAGAAGAAGCTCGGCATCGAATAGCGGGCCGTTTCGAGAGTGTGATCTCGGACGAGAAGCTTGATCGGCTAGATCGACTTTGGCGGGATAAGCGGTTGGCTGGTTCTCTTGGTCTTATTGGTATCGTTGTACGTAGCGTTGGAGGTAGCGTGGTACTGCGCTAGAAGGTCCTCTGGCTAGGCCGGCCATGCCAGGTTCCACACCCAAAGCTGCCATACGACGACGAGCATCGCCATTGTCACGAGCGTGAAAACGACTCGCCCGAGAAAAGTGCCTCGGCCCCCGCCCCACGCGCGGAGCGCACCGAGGACGGCCAAAAGGCCGAGCAGCGCCGCCAAAGCCGGAAGCCAGAACAATGTCTGTGCGCCTAGAGATAGGCCGTAAACGACATCCATAGGCTCGGTCATAACCAGTCCGAGACCGATCGCAAACAAGAGAAGCAGCAGGCTTCCTCCCCACGCCGAAAAGCGCGCCCAGATTGGGATTCGTCGCTCGGGATCGAGCTTCACGTCATAGTGCCGGCGTATGAAGAACCCGAGCGGCCCGAACGAAACCGCGAGCGCGGTGAGCATTAGGCCCCCACCCAGCGTCGCGCCCACGAAAGCCGGCGTCTCGGTGAACGGTGCACGCTCGAACGCGACGACGGGTATCTCACTCACGAAAGCGTGGGTGATGCGGCCTTCGTCGTCCTCTCGAAACGCCAGGGTGTTGCTCTTCCTCTCTTCGCGAAACAGAAGCGGTTGCTCCTGTAACCAACGTTTTCTCTCGGTCAACTCGGTGACGAGAGCGCCATCCTCGGCCGTCACCTCGACTGTGCTCATCAGGGCGGAGAGTTTCGCGATCGTTCGGTGAGGATAGCGCGTCGGACGATACACTCCCTCGAAACGACCCAGCGCCGAGGCCTCGATGCTATTCGTCGTCGCGGGCTCGAAGGGAAATCTCCAGTCCACGAAAGCCTGGAGAAACTGATCATAGTCAGCGCCCACCGTATTGAACGAGGCGAAAAGGCCGATCCCGTGATCGGGGAAGAAGGCCAAGAGCGTATGGAAGAGCTCGGTGTCGCCGCCGTGCCCGATGACGCGCAGGCCGTTTTTGTCCATCTCCATGAAGCCGTGTGCCATGCCGTTGACCTCGGGGTGCGGGCGAAACAAGGCGCGCTGCATGAGACGCGCCGAGTCTTCTTCGAGGATACGGACTCCAAAGGCTTCGCCGAGCCGGAGATGCGCCGCCATGAAGCGAGCCATCTCCGTCGCGCTCGAGGACACGGCCCCGACCGCTGCGAGGGGAATGAACTCGAAGGGACGTTCGACGAAGTCTCCTTTCTGGAAGCGATAGCCTTTCGAGAGACGATTCGCGGCAATTTGGAATGGTGGTTGGGCGAAGCTCGTCTTCTCGAGCGCGAGCGGTTCGAGGATGTTCGTTCGCAAGTAGGATTCCCAGGAAACCCCGCTGACTTGCTCGACGATGTACATAGCCAGACCTGCGCCGTGGTTGGAGTAGGAGATGACGTCCCCGCCCCGACGAATCCTGGCGGGGAGCTCCTCGCGAAGAATGTCTCCCAAAGGACGAAGGCCGTTCTCGTCCTTGGCGAACAACCCGAGCACGCGCTCGTCGAAACCCGCGGTATGGGTCATGAGCTGGGCCATCGTCACCGGTGGGAAGGCGTTCTCTGGAATGGTGAGATCGGTCAAGTACTCGTTGACGTCGGTCATAAGGTCGATGGCGCCGCGCTCGACGAGCTGCATGACGGCAGTCCAGACGAAGAGCTTTGAGACCGAGCCGATGCGGAAGAGGGTCTCGTCCGGATCGACGGCAGTACGAGAAGTGACGTCAGCGAAGCCGTACCCTTTCGTGAAAATGATCTCTTCGCCCTCGATCACCGCCACGGTGGCGCCGGCGATGTGAGCCTCGTCTAAGTAAGACGCCATATAGCCGTTCACGAAGGCCTCGAGAGTCGTGGGATCGAGGACTTTCGTTTCTTCCGCCGCCTCGGTCTCACTGGGGTCTTGCGCGAACGCAACAGCCCCCGAGATAACAAAAACGACAGCGAGTGTTTCCAAAGGCTTCATCGAGTCCCTCCTTCGGAGAGAAAAAAATCAAATAGATCCTGGAAACGTGACAAATCGACGCTCGTAAGTTTTTGACGGTCATAAGTTTACGGCGAGATCTCTGAGGAAATCAACTCAAAAACGCAAGCTAACTAGCTCATAATAAATGAGTTAAAAACGACGCGATTTGACTTCTCGAAGCACCATTCGGTTTCCACGTGGGCCCATCACAGACCGCGAGACTGCGTCGTGCCGAGCACTCTATTTGCGATGCGACAATAATAGTATTCGATAAGAATCTCGCCAGGGCGAGATTCCAAAGACTGATAGGCACTCCGCCGCTTTCCTCATTGTTGCTTGCGGAATCGCCTCTCCCCCACTACCATCGCGCGCGGACGGGAGGTGCAATGCAAAAAAGCGCAACCCTGGTTTGCGCGATCGCCTTCAGTGGCCTGTGTGCCGGATGCGACCACTCCCCCACTCTTTCCATCGCCACCGGCAACCCTAGTGGGCTCTACTATCCTCTCGGAGGCGGCCTCGCCTCGATTTGGTCGAAGCACCTCCACGGCATCAACATCAAGGCGGAAGTGACGGCCGGCTCGGTAACGAACCTCATCCAGGTGGCGAAGGCCGAGAGCGACGTCGGCTTCACTCAAAGTGACTCAGCTGCGGACGCCGTGTTGGGACGGGGACGTTTCAAGAAGCCACTTCCCATCTCTCTCCTCGCAAAGCTCTACCCGAACGTCGTACATCTCGTCACGGTTCGAGGGTCCGGCATCGAGTCCGTCTCGGATATCCGGGGCCGCCGGGTATCGGTGGGTCCGCCCGGGTCGGGTAACGCCGTGACGGCGTGGAACATTCTCGCGGCGCTTGGAATCGAGCGCGACGAGTTCGTCGTGCGCCAGCTCAACTATACCGAGACTACCAACGGGCTCAAGGACGGCACGATCGACGCGGGCTTCATCGCGGCGGGCCTCGGAGTCGCGGCAGTGGTAGAGCTATCCGTGGCGAGAAACGTCCGGCTCATCCCCTTCAGTGACGACGAGATCGTCGAGATTACCTCGCGCATCCCAGCCTATTCTCCGTTCTCGGTACCGCCCGGGATCTATCGTGGTGTCGATTCACCGATTCAAACGCCTTCCCTGTGGAATCTTCTCGTCGTCCACGATGACATGGACCCGGACCTCGCCTATCGTTTACTCGAGTGCTTCTTCGCGTACCGCCAGGAGCTCGAGAAAATCTCTCGTGTCGCGCAGTTCTTCGCCCCCGAGACGGCCGCGGCCGTTGGCTCGATGCCACTTCACCCTGGAGCCCAGCGTTACTATGACGACGTCCTCGGACGCTCCCGCCGCGCCGACTACAAATAGAGCTTGGGGGCGCTTCGAGGAACGACTACTCCAGGTTGTTTTTGCCGGCGCCGTGCTTCTCTCGTGCTTTCAGCTCTGGCAAGCCGTCACGGGGACTCTGGGCGCAACGCTGTTTCGCCCGATTCACTTGACCGCCATCCTCGCCCTCACGTTTCTCTACCATCCTTTGGTTTCGGCGGCATCCTCGACCCGCTATCGGCCCGGACGAGTCCTCGACGTGCTGGCTGCCGTGGCGTCTCTCTATTCCGGTCACGTCATCGGCAACTTCGACTACAGCGACATCGATCACATTCTCGAAGGGCTATCGACCCATGACGCCCTCATGGGAGGGTTGTACGTCCTTCTGGTGCTCGAAGCGACGCGGCGCGCCGTGGGGTGGGTCATGGTCGCGATCGGGGGTACGTTCATCCTGTACAACGCCTTCGGAAACGTACTTCCCGACATGCTGGCGAATCGTGGCTTCGATTTCGAGCGCATCATCCGCTTTCAAGTATTCACGGGCGCCGGCCTCTTCGGCGCTCCGCTGGGAATCGCGGCGGGCACCGTCTTTATCTTCGTCCTGTTTGGCGCCTTCCTCGAGGTAACGGGCGCAGGGCGCTTCTTCATCGACCTGGCCTTCGCCGCCGCGGGACGCTACCGGGGAGGTCCGGCGAAAGCGAGCGTACTCGCCTCCGCCGCGATGGGTTCCATCTCCGGCTCGGCCATCGCCAATACGGTGACCACCGGCGCCTTGACGATTCCCATGATGAAGAAGCTCGGCTACAAACCCGAACAAGCGGCCGGCATCGAAGCGGCGGCCTCGACGGGCGGACAGATCATGCCCCCCATCATGGGGGCGGGTGCTTTCATCATGGCGGAGTTCACCAATACGCCCTATAACCAGATCGTCCTGATCTCCATCGTCCCAGCCATACTGTTTTTTCTCTGTACGCTTCTATTCGTCCACATTATGGCGGCGAAACGCGGCTTGAAAGGCATCGCCGATCCCCCGGCACTTCGCTCGACGTTGAAAGAGGGATACCATTTCCTCGTTCCTCTCGTCATCGTGACCGTGCTCCTGCTATTGAACTATTCGCCGCCGCTGGTGGGGGCCGTCGGTTGCGGGGCGGTCGTGCTCACCGGCGCCCTGCGGCCTGGCACGCGAGTCGGTCCGATGACGGTAATCCGTGGCCTCCAGCGTGGCGCGCTCATGGCGCTTCCCATTTCCGCCGCCTGCGCCACCGCGGGAATCGTCGTGGGAGTCATCGGACAGACGGGAATCGCGCTGCAATTCACTGAGGCGGTCGTCGAGCTCGCTTCGGGTGAGCTTTGGTTAGCCCTCATCCTCGTGGGGCTCGCCGCTCTAATCCTCGGGATGGGACTCCCGGTGACGGCAGCTTACATCGTCATCTCCGTCATGGCAGCTCCCGCACTCCAGGATCTCGGGCTGTCTCTCGTCGTCGCGCACATGATCCTATTCTGGCTCTCGCAGACGTCCAACGTCACTCCTCCAATTGCTCTCGCCGCCTTCGCCGGTGCGGGCATTGCCGGGGCACGGCCGATGCGCTCCGCGGTCGAGGCGCTCAAGCTCGCCGCAGGGTACTTCATCATCCCCGTCATGATGGCCTACTCCGGCCTCCTGATCGTGGAAGGCGTGTCGTTTGGAGAAGCCGCGTTCGCGATCGTTACCACGCTCGGCGTCATTGCGGCGACGGCCTTCGCTATCGAAGGCTACTGGGTCGAGAAAGCGGCGTACCTCGAGCGTATCTGGCAGCTCCTAGCCATCGGGCTTTTGATCTATCCCCATACCTTGTCCCGCGTCGTTGGGCTTCTGGTCGTCGTCACGGGACTCGTGTTCCACCACGCCCGAGCGAAAGGAGGTTCCAAAGAGCGTTAGGGTTTGTCTGCAACGTGGTCCTGCGCGAGGCCCCTGGCAGAGCGCTTCGACTTCCTTCAGTTCCTTCGGTACGCCGCCGGTCAGAACTCGACATCCCGAGCGCGTGACAACGACGTCGTCCTCGATGCGAACACCTATCCCGCGATATTTCCTCGGGACCGAGTTGTCCCGCGGGCTGAAGTAGAGCCCCGGCTCGATCGTGAGCACCATGCCAGGGAGAAGTGTTTTCGGTTTGCCGTTGTCGTCCTCGTAGCCTCCGGCGTCGTGCACGTCCATCCCGAGCCAGTGACTCGTGCCGTGCATGAACCATCGTCGATAAGCTTCTTTCTCGATGAGGCGATCACGTGAGCCCTTCAACACGCCGATTCGAAGCAGGCCGTCGACGATCGTATGAACGGCCGCCTTGTGCGGCGCCCTCCAGGACCGCCCGGTCTTTACAGCTCGTAGGGCCGCCTTCTGCGCTCTCAGGACGATGCGATAGATGTCGGCCTGTGGCGCGGTGAAGCGTCCCGAGACTGGAAAAGTTCGCGTAATGTCGGCTGTGTACATCGAGACCTCGGCACCCGCGTCCACGAGAAGGAGTTCGTGCGACCGAATGCGTCGATCGTTGTCGACATAGTGGAGAATACAAGCATTCGGGCCGCTCGCAACGATCGAGTCGTAGCCGTTCCTGGGAGAACCGAGTCGTCGGAAGGTGGCCTCGATCTCGGACTCGAGCTCGTATTCCATCATTCCGGGGCGCGCCACCTCCATCGCGCGGCGGTGACCAGAGGAGGCGACTTCCGCGGCCATCTCGAGCGAACGCAGCTCGCTTCCGTCTTTGACGAGCCTCTCCGAACCGATGAAGGGTCGAGGGTCGCGAAGGTTGGGATGTGCGGCAGGGTTTCGGCGATGACCGTGAACCGCCAGACGCTCGAAGACACGGGAGAGCGATTGATCCATCAGTGCATCGAGCCCGAGCGTGTAAAAGAGGGACGTTTTGGTCTCGAGCTCCCTTTCCACGACCTCATAAAGCTTCTCCATCGGATGGGCTTCATCGACAGCGAGAAGTCGCTTTGCGCGCGCAGGACCGAGCCGAGGGCCATCCCAGAGCTCACGCTCGGGATCACGGGGCCGGAGGAAAATGATGGCTCGATGACTCCTCCCGTCGATTCGATGAGCCGCAAGAACGGCTTCCGGCTCGCCGACCCCGGTCAGGTAGTGGAAGTCACTATCGGGGCGAAAGCGGTGGTAGACGTCGCCGTTTCGCAAACTCAGAGGCGCGGTGGGTAGCAGCAGCAAGCCGTGCCCGAGACGATTGAGAACGCGCTGGCGTCGTCGCCGGAATATTTCAGAGCCCGGCCCGCGATTTTCTCTCATATCACGTTGTACTCGATTTCCGCGCCGGAGCGAAATCGCTCGATGGCATAGGGCTCGAGGTCGACGCTCTTCGAGATCCCCTCGGTGACGAGCTCGGCGAGCGCGAGCCCCACCGCGGGCGCATGCTGCATGCCGTGGCCGCTGAAGCCATTCGCGCAGATGAAATTCTCGAGCTCGGGCACGTAGCCCAGGATCGCGTTGTGATCGGGCGACACTTCGTAGAGGCCCGCGACTCCCGCCGTCGCCTCGGCGCTCTCGAGCCGCGGCACGCGATGGATGGCATGCTCACTGACCCTCGCGAGAAAGTCCCAATCCACAGTTTGGTTGAAGCTCGGGGGCTCGTCGAGATCCGATTCCCCGATGAGCATCCCGCCACTCTCCTTGTGCATATAGACTCCGGTTCCCCAGTCGACCAGGAGAGGAAACCATTCGGGAACCCATGACATAGGCCGAGTGAGAAAATATTGTCGGCGCACGGGCTCGACCGGGATCGCGATCCCGACCATCTCGCCAATCCGCTTGGCCCAGGGACCGGCGGCATTGATCACGGTCCCGACTTCCCATCGTTCACTGCCCGCCGTGAGCTCGACCACCCGGCCCTTCTCCGCTTTCATTCCCGTAACTTCGGTCGAGGGCACGAAGCGCGCACCGAGTCGACGCGCGTTCTTCGCGTAGCCCTGCAGGATCGCGTGTGGGTTAGCGATCCCCTCTTCGCGGCAAAACGTCGCACCCACCAGGTCGTCGGTCCTCAGCTCGGAAACGATGCTTCGCGCGTCTTCCGGGGTGATGACCTCGACCGGAATCCCCATGTCGCGTTGTTTTTTCGCGTTTGCGCGAAACGTCTCGAGCTGCGTTTCGGAGGTGAGGATTAAGAGGTAGCCGTTTTGTCTGAAGTCGACGCTCTCGCCCATCTCGTCCTCAAAACGAGCGAGAACGTCGATACTTCTGCGGGACATCTCGACGTTCGCCAGCGTCGAGAACTGGAGGCGCACTCCCCCAGCGCACTTCCCCGTCGCGCCGGTCCCAAGCGCCTCTTCCCGCTCGAACACAACGACGTCCGCGACCTTTCGGGCAGCGAGGTGATAGGCGATCGAAGCGCCCATGATGCCACCGCCGACGATGGCCACGTTCGCACTTCGAGTCATCGAGGCGGGCGCTCAGAGACCTCGATATCTCCGCCAAGAGTGAGCTCGGCGCCAAACAACATCGTTCGGTCGTTGTCGATCGCCGCCCAACGCAACAAAACGTCCCTGCTCGCCTCCACCCTGCCGTCGAATCTCACGACACCGTTCTCGACGACTTGGATTGGCATTGCGAAATCGAACTGCTCGGGCGAGAGCAAGAGACGGTAGCGCTCGACCCCAACCGAGTCGACCTCGATACGGTTTCCGGAGCGAGCCAGGTTAATCCGGCCCGACCGCCCGCTGTGCGGAAACGAACGTGGTGGATGGGAGCTCCCGCTTTCGGCCGCGAGCGCCTCGATCACGAGCCAGTGGAGGCGTCCGAATCCATCGACCCGTTCCGTCTCCCAGGTGAGCTCGTCGGGCAGCGGCTCGCGTGGGTGCGACATCATGAAGTCGTCAATCGCTTCCGTCTCCTGGTTCCACCAGCGGGTGTTGTGTCCGCCCGGTACCACGCGAAAGTCGACCTCCGTTCCCGCCTTCCGAAACTCGTCGATAAAGGGCGCGACCCGAGCCGAGGGATAGAGACGATCTTTCTCACCACTGACGACGTAAAAGGGCTTGTTGGCGAGATTCGAGACGAACATCTCAGCATCGACCCCCGTTGCGGGGTTAGCGAGAACCGCCGGATGGCCGATGAAAACAAAGAATCCGGCCCATATCGTCGGAGCCTTGAATGCGTGATAGTAGACCCCTGCGCCTCCATCGGAAACTCCGAAGAGATACACTCGATTCTCGTCGACGTGGTAGGTCCGCTTGACGCGATCGAGGATTGCCTCGAGGTTCTCGATCTGGCTCCGCTGCCACCACGGCGCGCCCGTCCAGGACGCAGGAAAGACGGAAATTTGCTCCGCGTTATCGAACCGGTCGAAACGACGCCACCAATCCCCGCCCTTGCCCCACGGCTCGGTTCGGTTCACGCCTCCGTGAAGGTAGAAACAAACGGAGTAGGCCTTGTCGCGATCGTAGTCGTCCGGAACCAGCACCACGTAACGGTGCCACAATCCGTCCCGACCCTTTCGACTCTCCTCGAGACGGCCCGTCGGGACGTTCGGGGCGTAGATCCGTCCGGCTCTCAACTTGCCGCGAAGGGTCTCGAAATCCGCGTCGAGCGCCAGAATGGCCTTCGTCGCGTTCGTGCGCCTTTCGGGGCTGTCGGCGTCGAAAAAAGTCCTCAAGGCCCGGTCGAGGGGCGTCCCCGGACTTTGTGCGCATGCGGGCAGCGCAAACGACACTGCCAGCACGACGCCCGAAGCAACACGGCGCAGCATTCGGGGGAGCTTAGTGCCCTGATTCATAACTACGGTCACGTACCGAGAACGTCGAGGCGCCCGGCTGGCAAGGCGCGAGGAGTGAATCATATCTAGATATATGAGCATCTTTCCAGTTCGGCCGCAGGCGCGGCCTAGCCCTCCGCTCGACAGGCTCGCTGCGGAAGGCGACGAGCAACGCAGCCAGACGGGATGGATCGGCGTTCGAATGTGACCGTAGTTATGAATCGGGGTGGTAAAACCGGGGTACATACCTGACAAGTGTCCGGGCACATGGTTAACACTTTTCTCCGCCCGAGAGGGAGGAGGAAGGATGCCCTGGCTGGAGACCAATCCCGTGCTCGAACGACGACATTTTATCCAAGATTACGAAAGTGGACATTGGGCGATGACGGAGCTGTGCCTGCGCTACAACATCAGTCGCAACACGGGCTATAAGTGGCTTGACCGGTACCGTCAGAGCGGCGGCAGCGGCCTCCACGACCACAGCCGAGCGCCGCACACGAGCCCGCATCGAACTCCGGACGAGCTCGTCGCGCTGATACTCGACGAGAACGCACGCTATGGGTGGGGAGCTCGGAAAATTCTGAAGCGCCTCAAAACACGGTTCCCCAATCGCGCCTTGCCGGCGCGCAGTACCGTTTTCGACATTCTCGAGCGACACGGTCGCGTTCGCCCTCGAAGACGGCGCCGACGTTGGAAGCATCCCGGAGCGGCGCCGTTCAACACCACCGCTCCCAACCAGGTATGGACCGTCGATTTCAAAGGGCAGTTCCTCATGCGAAACGGCCGCTACTGCTACCCGCTCACCATCGTCGACCACTTCAGCCGATATCTGCTTTGTTGTCATGGACTGCACGATGTCAAAACGCCAGGCGTTAAACGCCAGTTCCAGCGCCTGTTCCATGAGCACGGATTGCCCGACGCCATCCGTAGTGACAACGGAGCCCCCTTCGCATCCACAGGCATACACGGTCTCACAAACCTAAACGTTTGGTGGCTTCAACTCGGCATCACACATCAACGCATCACTCCCGGCAATCCACAGCAGAACGGCGCTCACGAACGCATGCATCGAACTCTCAAGGCGCGCGCTACAAAACCGCCAGGGGCCGACCTCAGCGTCCAACAGCGTTTGTTCAAGCGTTTCCGCAAAACCTACAACGACTCCTGCCTCCCGGTGGAAACTCTCAAATCGACCCTATCCTCCACGAATCGCTCCACCCGACTACCCAGCTCACCTCGAGGTCCGACGCGTCAGCAACTGCGGAACCTTTCGACTCCACTCCACCCAGCAGTTTCTGTCTCAAGCGCTCAAAGGCGAGTTCGTCGGACTCGAACAAGTCGACGATGGTATCTGGAATATTCTCTACTACGACACGCTGCTCGGACGTTTCGATGAAACAAACAAACGCATCACCGGGGCTCCTGCTCTCCGTGAAAAGTGTTAACTATGTCCCCGGACGTTTTGTTAGGGATGTTCCCGGTTGTTCAGGGTGTACTTAGCACGAGCACGCGACGCTTCGAGTCATTCGCACGATTGGGGCTCTCGGGACATAATCCTGCCCGGAGGTACGGTCCGATGTTACAACGGTTGCTGGTTGCCACTTGTCTTTGCTCGGTTCCGGGCTGTGCGCCCGCTTCAAACGAACAGCCCGCCCAAGCCGCCTCGGCCGAAGCTCAACCGGAAGCCCAGCCTCTCGTGCTCTCGACGAGCGAGGCGCCTCCGCCGGATGAAGCTCTCTCTCTCGTAGGGGAGGCATTCGGCGACTTCGACGCGATTGTCGAAAGACGGGTCGTTCGCGCCCTCGTGACGTTCAGCATGACGAATTATTTTCTCGACGGCCCGACCCAACGTGGCATCACCTATGAGGCGCTCAAAGCCTTCGAAAAGGAGATCAACGACGAGCTCGACACGGGGAACTTGAAAGTTCAAGTCGTGATCTTTCCCGTCGCACGCGACCAGCTCATCCCGCTCCTTCTCGAGGGCAAAGGCGACATCGCGGCGGCCAATCTCACGATCACTCCCGAACGCGGGGAGCTCGTCGATTTCTCCATTCCCGCTTACTCGGGCGTGGATGAGCTCGTCGTAACCGGCCCCGCTTCGTCCGAGATCGGGACCTTGGACGACCTCTCAGGCAAGGAAATACACGTGCGCGTCTCGAGCAGTTACTACGAGACGCTCGTCGAGCTCAATGGGCGATTGCGTGAAATGGAGCGGGAGGAAATCCAAATCGTGCCCGCCGACGAGCACTTCGAAGACGAAGACCTCTTGGAGATGGTCGACGCCGGAATTCTTCCGGCCATCGTGGTCGACAGCCACAAGGCTC
Organism: Candidatus Marinacidobacterales bacterium; assembly: GCA_965247365.1. Taxonomy (GTDB): domain Bacteria; phylum Acidobacteriota; class Vicinamibacteria; order Marinacidobacterales; family SMYC01; genus CBDFHB01. Next base: position 2,517,636 of record CBDFHB010000002.1, on the reverse strand, counting down.
GTTTCTGGGAGCAGATCTTCGAGAACGTCGAGGTCCGCTCCGATCTCGCGGTACGCACCGGGGGAGAGATCGCCTGGGCCTTTCGAAAGAACAGCCCCGAGCTCGCCAAAGTCGTGAACGCCTTCATCGCAAAGAATCGGAAGGGAACGCTCCTCGGAAACATTCTCCTCAAGCGCTACTTGCAGAGCACAAAGTGGGTCGAGAAAGCTCTCTCCGGCGAGGGGATCGAGAAATTCAGCGCCACGATCGATTTCTTCAAGACCTATGGGGAACAGTACGACGTCGATTGGCTCATGCTCGCGGCACTGGGCTACCAGGAGTCTGGCCTCGATCAGAGCGTGCGCAGCGGGGCCGGAGCGATCGGCATCATGCAGGTGCTTCCGAGCACGGCCAAGGATCCCAATGTCGGGATCCCCAACATCGAAGAAATCGAGGCCAACATCCATGCGGGCACCAAGTATCTTCGCTTCTTGTTGGACCGCTACTTCGGCGACGCGCCGATGAGTGACGTGGAAAAGGTGCTCTTCACCTTCGCGTCCTATAATGCCGGGCCTGCGAGGGTACGTGGCCTCAGACGAAAGGCCGAAGCCGCCGGGCTCGATCCCAATCTTTGGTTCGATAACGTAGAGGTCATCGCCGCGCGTGAGATTGGGCGTGAAACGGTGCAGTACGTCAGCAATATCTACAAGTACTACATCGCGTACAAGCTCATCGCCGCCCAGAAGGGGCCACGGCCGCGCGTCTGACTCTCAGTTTCCGGGGCCGCGGAGCGTCCGACTCTCCTCGCGGGCGAGGATCTGCTGCCCGACATAGAGGTATTGCACTCCCGAAGCAACGACGAAAACGACGGTAGCCCCGAGCAGATAGTCGGTAACCGGACTGTGGACGCTGCCATAGTTGCACCCGATCACCCACACGATGGTCACGAGGTGAACGAGCGTCGTCAGCTTGCCCAGCAAATGCGGAGGAAAGCTCCGGCGGGCGATCACGAGATTAAAGACGAGAACGGCGAGCAAGATGCCCGCGTCGCGACTTATGGACAGAATCGCGATCCAGGGTGGAATCCGAACCGCCAAGTGGGGACTCGGCAGGGACAGCGCGATGAGCGAGCTCGTCACGAGTAGCTTGTCCGCCAAGGGATCGAGCAACGTCCCAAGCTCCGTACGTTCCTCGCGGATGCGCGCGACGAGGCCATCGAGAGCGTCGGTGATGCCCGCCACGACGAAGACGGCGAGTCCCCATCCATAGAAGCCGTAGACGAGCAGGATCACGAGCAGCGGAACGAGGCACATCCGGAGAATCGTCAGCTGGTTCGCAAGCGTCACCGGGCAGCTCCCCCTCGCCAAACTCTATCGAATGCCGAACTGTTTATGTTCCAGCCGGTTAGCATATTTACACTGTTCGCAACTTAAGGGCTTTCAATTCGTGACTAGAGCCAGTATACTCACCCGGCACTTTTCCAGTAACTATTGGCTACCCAACACGCGTGGTACTAGTTGGTGTGCACGGCGCTTGGAGAGGGGAATGCCCAAAATCAAGATGGTAAAGTGTGCGCTGCGCTCACCCGGGGAGGCTCCCGCGGTGCGGTTCATCCCGTTGCGCGAATTCCAGCTCTGGAAGTACTACATGTCCCACGCCCACGAGAAGATCGTGGAAGGCTCTGAAATCTCCATCTGGGTGGACGCCCAGAGCTACGCGGAGCAACCCCCTGAACAGGCCCGTCCTCTCGAACCTGTGGTTCGCGTGGACATTCAATACTGGGACCAGGATTTCAATACGGCGAATCTCGTCCAGCGCTTCTTTCCGCTCGAGGACTACGACATCATCAAGGACACCTTCCTCAAACACTTTCCCGATCATCCGGCGGCCGACGGCAGGACGGTTGCTAAAAAACGTGTCACCGAGGTTCGAGGCTACTATCTTCACCCCCGCCTTCCTCATATGAGCGAGGTCTAACAGCGTCGCGTTCGACGAGCCCTGCGTCCACGAGGAACGACCGGACCGCATTCTCGTAGCCCACCCGATCCGTTCGATAGGCCGCCCCGTGGCCCGCTCCCGCAAAAGCTTGAAACCGGCTAGCGCCACTCGGGGAGCGCTCCAAGAGCTGGCGCTGAAGCTCGACGGGCATCCTTCTATCCGACTCTCCCGCCATCACGAGCAGCGGTCGATCGCCGAGCCTCTCGGCCGCTTTCTCGAGATCGAAGGCCTCTTTGTCGAAACCTCCCCGCATCTCGAGGAAGAAGGTCAGAGAGCTCGCGAAGGGGAATCGCGGAAGTCCGAACACCAGTCGCACGTGGTGCTCGACAGTATGCTCCAAGCTCGAGAAGGGGCTATCCACGATCACGGCATCGACCTCCGGCGTCTCCGATGCGGCGAGCAGCGCCGCGGCCGCCCCCATGGAGACACCGTAGAGCAGGATGCGGTTCCCCGGTCGGCGGGCTGTAAGAAGGTCGATAGCGCCTTCAAAGTCGAGCCTTTCTTGATATCCGAGGGTCACGCGCTCTCCGCCGCTCTCTCCATGGCGACGAAAATCGAAAAGGAGCGTGTCGAAACCCTGGGCTCGAAAAAACGCTGCGCGATCCAAAACCTCCCGGCGCGATCGAAACAGGCCGTGACCGCATGCGACGCTCAGATTCGCGTCACCGCCACCCAGGTACCAACCACTCAAAGCTACCCCATCCGCCGCATCGAAACGGACGTTCTCGAAGTCGATATCGTAGTCCGAGGGCGACGAGGTCAGAGCGAGGTCCTGCGGACGGGTGCCGGCACTCGTGACGAGTCGCGCGAAAGTGTAGGGCAAGCCGACTGTCACGAGGAGCAGGAGCAGTACCGCGAATCCAAGCAGCATTTTCTTCCAGGGTAGTCGAAAGCGCACGTCAGAGCTTCTCCGCGGATTTAGGCTCTTCGATCAGAAGCAGCAGCAGCACGGCCGAGACGCTGAAGCCCGCCATCATCCAGCACAGGTAGGCGAAGCTCGATTCGTAGAGCGCGCCTCCGATGGCCGCCGCAGTCGCATTCCCGCCCTGCGAGAACGTGTTCCGCAAGGCGACGTAGGCCCCTCTCTCCTCCTGGCTCACGAGTTCGGTCACGAGCGACTGGAGCGGTGCGACCCTGGCCGCCGCCGCGAGTCCGACGAGGCCGAGCAGTGCATAGAGTGCAAAGCCACTCACAAAAGGAACCATCAGGAGAAGGATCGCGAGAGCGGCGCTACCATAGACCGCGACTCGAATCTTGCCCGCGCGATCCGCAATCCGCCCCGCCGTAAGCGCGCCGGCAAGGCCCGAGACGCCCGGAATCAGGAAGACGAGGCCCACTTCCGTGAGCGTCAAGTGGAACCGCCCCTGCAAGTAGGCACCCAGATACAGAAGAAATCCGGTGAGACCGCCGGTCACAAAAAAGGCGGCAAACGCCCCTGCGGCCGTCGAGCGAGCCTGCAAGAATCTCGCGTAGCTTCGCGGTCGGACGGGCTGCGGTCTCGTCGTCTGGTCCCGAAACCAAAGGGCGACAGCGAAGGCGAGCATGGAGCCGATGACTCCGAGCGCGAGATAGTTCACTCTCCAGCCGAATCGGTCGGCGAGGGCCGCCGCAACGGGCACGCCAAGAACCGGAGCGGCGAAGTAGGCGGCGGCCACCCAGCCCATCGCCCGTCCTCTCCGCTCGTAGGGTACGAGGTCCCCGATCGCGGCGACGACGAGCGCAGAGACGATCCCCGCACCGGCTCCAGTCACGAGCCGCGCGATGGCGAATGCGACGAAGGTCGGCGCCAATGCGACGAGAAGACTGCCTAGGGTGAGAATCACGCCTGCCAAAACGAGATAGGGCTTCCGGCCGTGAACGTCGGAAAGTGGACCGACGACGAGTGCCGAGATGGCAGCGGCTATCGCATAGCCGCTCACGGTTCGGCCGATCGCACTCTCGCTCGTGCCGAGACTTCGCGCGATTTCGGGGAGCACCGGTGCCAGGATCTGGCTGTCGAGCAGGCCTAGACCGAGAAGACTCACGAGCACGGAGAGCGCGCGAGTCTCTGCACCTCCTCCAAGAGAAAGATGCGTGGTTTCGACCCTTCCGCTCGACTGCACGCCGCAAGTGTAGCGTGTCAGAGGGTCTGGAGTCGCTGTTCGATCTCGAGGCGTTCCTCACCGCGGTCGGGAGGCAGGAGCTCGAGAGCCTTCTCGAGAGGGTCGCGGGCCTCGCGCCGCCATCCCCGTCGGATATAGAGCTGCGCGATCCAGTGGAGGTACTCCCAGCTATTCTCATCGTCGGTCACCGTCAACCTATCGCAGGCCGCGAGCCCGGCTTCCTCGTCCAACTCGTTCCCGAGCACGAGCTCCGCGAGCTTTCGGTTGTATCGGATGTCGTCCGGAGCCAGGGCACAGGCACGGCTGAGCAAATGGAACGCACCCTCGGTATCCCCGTCGCACGCGAGAAGTCTGCCTCCCTCGAAGAATGCCTCGTGAAACCGCGGCTCGAGCTGCACCGTTCGGCGAAACTGGGAAAGCGCCGATTCGCTCCTCCGCATACCGATAAGCGCTCGGCCCAGCATGAACGATGCTTCCGCATCCTCCGCATCGATCTTCAGGAGCTTGATGAGAACGTCATGAGCCTCCTCGAACCGGCCCAGCTCCACGTTGACGGCAGCCAGCAGAACGAGAACTTCACGGTCGGCGGCAGAGAGCCGTTCGGCTCCTTCAGGACGCTTCGTGCCTCCTCCATGCGCTCGCCCAGACTCAGCGCCCGACCCAGCTCCATCAACTCGATGAAGGATGGCGAGCCCGAGGCCCGCGACTTTTCCAGAAACTGGATTGCCTTCGCGGCGTCCCCTCGCACCAGAGCGAGGTAGCCAGACTCGAAGTTCTTCCCGAGCCTGCGGTATTCCTCAATGCGTTCGTCGTTCTTCTCGGCAATGGCGAGCTCGAAGAGATCCCTCGAGCCCGGGAAGGCGCCGTCTTCCTCTTCATACAACGCGTTGACCGTCGCTTCAGCGCCTACCCGGGTACACTCCCGAATCAGGGCGTCGAGCGTCGGCGCCCGGTGGTCGTCTTCCCGTAAAATGTTTCGGGTCCGCTCATATTCTTCACGAGCCCGCGCGAGCTCGCCGGCGAGAAACAGCTGGTCGCCGCGCGCCTTGAGGCGATCGTAGCCAACGATCCGGTCCCAGACTCTCGAGAGCAAGTTACTTCGGGCCTGTGGGTGGCTCGGGCAGGAGCAGCTTCCAATTGTAGCGGTCGTCCCTGACTCGTCCGAGATGCCACTCGGCGATCGCGACGCGCTCGTGGACCCCTTCGCAATCGACGGCGAGCGGCACGTAGACATAGTGACTCGCGGATTGACACTGGAAAAGCGCATCTTTCGCCGTGGCGAGCTCACGCTCCGCCGCCTCCAGCTGGCGCAGCCAAATCTTGTTCCACGCGGAGCGGAGCTCTCTCACCTCGGTGAGCGAGAGAGCTTGGGAGATCTCGTCACTCCCCTCCTCGTCCTCCGTCGCCTCATCCGGTGGCTCCCCCGGAGACCCGGCGCGCCCCATGACGGAGAGACTTCCCCCCTCCGCCTCGGTGAGCTCCCGGTTGCCAATGACTCGCTTTTCCTCGGAATCAGCCAGTTGCGCCCGACGCTCGCGCTCCTTCTTCGCCACCTCTCCGAGGGACTGGGCGGACAGGCCCGCGCCGGAGACGAGCAGCAGGCCTGCGACAAGCATGGCGATCCCCCGTCTAACCATCCTCTCTATTTTCGCCTGCCCGCAACCGACGTGCAAAGCGCTCGATTCTCCCCTCTCGCGCGTCTCCCACTTTCGCCGTCCCCTCACTTTTGCGATATAGTGTCCACTGCAGAACCGATCGACGAGCCCACCCAGACTGCGGACTAACGAGTTTCAACGAAAACGTCGACGCCATGAGTCTTCTCAATCGGCTTCGTCCCAAATGGCAAAACACTGATCCAGACGTACGCGCGGAAGCGGTCCGCCATCTCGGCAAAGACGAAGTCGAGTTGCTGACGGCGGTCGCCCAGGGCGACACCGATCCGAGAGTTCGGCGGATCGCGGTCAAGAAGCTCGATTCGCCGCGACTGCTCCTCGAGATCGCCGACAGCGATGAAGATGAATCGCTCGCGGCTTTCGCACGTCGCCGCGCCTCTCACCTGCTCATCGACATTGCCTGTGACAAACGTGATCTCGAGGAGTCGAAACGCGCGCTGGGCCTTCTGAAGGAGGCTCGTCACGTTATCAGGGTCGTCGAAAAGGCCCGATTCGAAGACCTGCGCCAGATGGCCTTCGAGAACTTGAGCGATGACACGGCTCGGGCCGAGCTGGTCTGTCGCGGCAAGGATCCCGAGTGGCGGAGCCGAGCGCTCGAGCGCATCACCAATCCCGTCGCGTTGCGCACTATCGCGCTCGACGAGAATGCCTCGGAGTTCGCGTCCACGGCTCTAGCCAGGATCGAGGACATCGAGATACTGCAATCGATCGTCGACCATCCCTCGGCCGCCAAACCCCTCCGACGGCAGGCGACGTCAAAGGTCGAACAAATCGCGCCTTCAGATCATCCTGTCAAAGTAAAGAGACGCCACGAGCGCTTCGAGACACTGGTCTCCCGGGCGGAAGCCTGCGTCGAAAGGCTCCCTCCCGACGGCCCCGACGAGCTCGAGGCGCTTCGACGTGAGTGGGAAGAGCTTTCTGACGAGGGCGCGGCCGAAGCCGAACTGGCGGAACGGTTCTCACGCGCCGCCCAGGCCATGGCCGCAGCTCGAGAGAAGCCAGTGTCGCGCGATCCCTTGCCGGAAGAGTCCGAGGGCAATTTGTTGCCGAGCGAAGCAAAGGCGGGCATCGAAGCCCGGAAGGGCTTGTGTGCTCGACTAGAAGCGGTGGACGACCAGGGTCTCGAGAGCGAGCTGGACTCCGCTCGGGCCGAGTGGGACTCCCTCGTCACCGAGTCGGGACCGGCGACGGAGGAGGTCGAACGACGATTCACAAAAGCGGTAAAACGGATCGAGGAGAGACTGAAAGAGCGTAGAGAATCCGAGGCGGAGCAATCTCTTCTGACCGAGCTCGTTGAAAGAGCGGAGGTTCTCTCGGAGAGCACGGATCTCGACGAAGCGGTGCGCGAGTGGAAGCGCCTGTCTCGGAGCGAGCCTGCCAGGAGGATTCCGTCCCACAAATCTCTCGGACCACGCTTCTCCCAAGCTTCCGAACGGCTCGAGGCTCGACGCGACGAGAGGAGCAAAGCCCACGAGCAAGAGGAGCGCAGGACGCACGAGCAGCTCGAAAAGCTGATGAATCGTCTGCGGGAGCTCAACGGTGCCGAGCAATTCTCGATCAGGGAAGCCGACCGGGCTCATCGCGAAGCGCAGCAATTCCTGAAGAGCATGGGCCCCCTTCCCAAGGACGTTTCGCGGAAGAAAGCGCGCAAGGATCTCATGGAGGCGCGCGAGGCCCTGGTCAAGCGGGCCGGTGAGTTCAAAGAGCTCGACAACTGGAAGCGCTGGGCCAACGAGGACATTCAAGCGGGCCTCATCCGTCGCATCGAGTCGCTTCGAGATTCGAGTGACCTGCCTATGGTCGCCAAGGAGATGCACCGCATCCATGAAGAGTGGAGACGGGCGGGCTCCGCGCCGCTCGAAAAGGCGGAGGAGCTCTGGCATCGCTACAAAGTCATTCGAGACGAGCTCAAGTCGAAGTGTGACGAGTTCTTTGAGAAGCAGAACGAGGAGAGAACCGAGAACCTCAAGAACAAGACAGCCCTCTGCGAGAAGGTCGAGACAATTCAAGACTCCGAGAACTGGACCGAGACGGCAGAGGCGATCAAAAAACTACAAGCAGAGTGGAAAACGACCGGCCCCGCTCCCCAGAAACACTCCGATGCGATATGGAAGCGATTCCGAAATGCTTGCGATCACTTCTTCGAACGCAGGAAAACCCACTTCGGTGAGCTCAAGGATGAGCGCGACGAGAATTTGAAGAGGAAGCGGGAGGTCTGTGAAAAGGCCGAGAGCATCAAAGAATCGTTGGATTGGCACGAGACGGCGAACGAGCTGAAGCGACTCCAGGCAGAGTGGCGAGCGATCGGTGCCGTACCGAGGAAGCACTCTGACCAGGTTTGGAACCGTTTTCGGACCGCCTGTGACTTCTTCTTCGACCGGTTCAAGCGCCGGGGCGAAGTCGAGCGCGAGGAACGACTCAAGCGGCGCGAGGGCCTCGCCGTCGAGTTGGAAGCGCTCGCCAATGCCGACGGGAGCTCTGCCGAGACCGCCGCCGCTAAAGCCCAGACGGTCTGGACGGATTGGCGGAAACTCGGGCCCCTCGCCGACAACGACCTCCCTCTTTGGGACCGTTTCGAGCGCGCCATGGATACCGTCGTCTCCTCGGCGGCAGAGGCATTCGCGGGGACCGATCTGGATCCTTCGACGTCGAGAAAACACAGAGAAAAGCTATGCGAGCAGTTGGAGGCAGTGGTCAAGGAGTTCCGCGTCGCGACCCAGCCTTTCGAGCAGCCCCTCGAGGATCTCGCCGCCCGCCTGAAGGACGCCCTGGCGAGCAATACGATGACGCGAGGTCAGAGGAAGGAAAAGCGAACCGATTGGCCCACGGCTGCGCGAGAGGCTGACAAGATTCGCGCGAGCTGGCTCCGAACGGCGCCGGTGCCCGGAGACGAGGGTCGCGCTCTCGCGGAACGATTCGAATCCGCCCATCGCCAGCTCGCAGAGCTCGGGCCCGAACCATCATCTCCACCCGAGCCCGTGGCCACCGAAAGCGATCGGTCAGTCTAGCTAGAAGCCGGTTCGAACCTTTTCAGCCTCAACGCGTTCGTGACAACCGAGACGGAGGACATCGCCATCGCTCCCGCCGCCACGACCGGTGACAGCAGGATGCCGAAAAACGGGTAGAGGACTCCCGCAGCCACAGGAATCCCCACGATGTTGTAGAAGAACGCCCAGAAGAGATTCTGGCGGATGATTCGCATCGTCGCGCGCGTCAGGAGGATGGCATCGACCACGAGATTGAGGTCGTCCTTGACGAGCGTGACATCCGACGCCTCGATGGCGATATCCGTACCGCTACCGATCGCGATACCCACGTCAGCCCTGGCAAGCGCTGGAGCATCGTTGATCCCGTCGCCGACCATCGCCACCTTGTGACCCATCCCCTGAAGCTTCTCGACCTCTCGAGCTTTGTGCTGGGGCATCACTTCGGCGAGCACCTCCCCGATTCCGACGCTCTCTCCAATCCTCGAGGCGATCGCGGCACTGTCGCCGGTCAACATTACGGGCCAAAACCCTTGCACCTTCATTCGGGCGACCGCATCGACCGAGCCCGCCTTCAAAGTGTCGGCGACTCCGATGATGCCCTGCTTCTCCCCGTTTGCGACGACGAACATCGCACTTTTGCCCTCGGCGGCTAGGTGCCGTGCTCCATCGAGGAGGCGTCCCCCCTCGATACCCGATTCGGCCAGCAAACCTTCGTTGCCGACGAGAACCTCCAACCCGTCCACCCGGGCGCGCACGCCCCGGCCCGGAAGCGCCTCGAAATCGGTAGGGCTCTGCACGACGACACCCATCCCGTGAGCGTAGGAGACGATTGCCTGCCCCGCGGGATGTTCGGAAGCTTTCTCCGCCGACGCCGCGAGCGCGACGAGCCCTCGCGTGTCGAGGTCAGCCGTAGAGAGCACGTCCGTGACCTTCAGCTTGCCCTCGGTGATGGTTCCGGTCTTGTCGAGCACGAGATGCGTGACGCTGGGCAGTAGCTCGAGCGCCTCCGCGGATTTGAACAGAATACCGTTTGAAGCTCCACTCCCCGTTGCCACGACGATCGCGGTCGGCGTCGCGAGGCCCAGAGCACAAGGGCAGGCGATGATGAGAACACCGATGGCGTTGCTCAGAGCGAAAGGAAGCGCGGGCTCCGGCCCCACCAAGAGCCAGACGAAGAACGTCACCGCAGCGACCACTCCGACCATCGGAACAAAGACGGAAGCGATGCGATCGGCCAGGCGCTGTACCGGGGCTTTCGATCCCTGTGCCTGCTGTACCAGTCGAACGATTCGCGCAAGCGTGGTTTCGTCGCCGACGCTCGTGACCTCGAACTGGAAAGCTCCCGTCTGATTGACGGTACCGCCGGTAACCTTGTCGCCGGGGCCTTTGTCGACGGGCAGACTCTCGCCGGTCAACATGGCTTCGTCTATCGAAGAAGTTCCGTTTCGAATGACCCCGTCGAGTGGAACCTTCTCGCCCGGACGCACCGACAACACGTCCCCCACCTTAATCTGCTCGACAGGGGTCTCCCGCTCCGCGTCTCCGATGACGAGACGCGCAAGAGAGGGCTTGAGCTCCAACAACTTTCGTATCGCCGACGAGGCCTTGCCTTTGGCTCCCGCCTCCAGGAGCCTGCCGAACAACACCAGGGTGACGATCATCGCCGCCGAGTCGAAGTAGAGCTGTGGCACGACTCCCGCCGAGGCGAGAGCCGCGGGATAGAAGGAAGCGAGAGCGCTGTAGCCATAGGCGGCCCCCGTTCCGATCGCGATGAGGCTGTCCATGTTGAACGACAAATGTCGCAAGCCCGCGGCGAACCCACGCAAGAAAGAAGCACCACACCAAAAGAGGACCGGCGTGGTAAGCGCCCACAAGATTGCGGCTTTCAAGCCCTCCTTGGTCCCGAGACGATCCGCCGAGGTCATACTCAGGGCCACGATCGCGGCGGAGAGCAGCGCCGAGGCGATGGTTTTGCGCTTCAGCGCGGCGAGCTCCGAGTCGCGGGTCTTTTGCGCGAGCTCTTCAGCACTCTCGCTGGACCGCGGAAGACTCAGCCGATAGGGACCCGCGGCATTCACGGCTCTTTCGATCCGTTCGACTTCGACGCGCTGGGGGTCGTAGTTCACCGCGAGTGTCTCCGTCGCGAAGTTCACGACAGCATGAGACACGCCATCGAGTTTCCCGACCGCGCCTTCGATCGCGGCAACGCAGCTCGCGCAATGTATCCCTATCAAGGGAGCGTCGAGACGCGCTTCGCCCTTCGGTCGAGCGACCTCCGGCGGTTTCACCTTCGGAGCTGCGAGAGGCAGAGTGACCGAATGCAACCCATGCTTGTCCTGCGCGGAAACCGGAAGACCCGTTTGGAGGAAGGCCTCCGGAGTCTTTTTAAAGGCCGCCTCGCATCCCGCGGCGCAAAAAGCGTAAAGGACGCCGTCGCGCGTCGTCTTGTGGGGCGACGTTTGCGGGTCGACGGACATGCCGCAAACGGGATCGATGAGGGATGCTTCCGTCGATTTCACCGCTGTCTGCTCGCGAGCCGAGTCTAGCACAGCGCCCTCGCGGCGCTGTCGTCCGCCATGCCACAATGCCTTGTGAACTATACGAAATTGTTGGCGCACGAGATGAAGGGCCCGCTCCTCGCGCTCGAGGTGCGTCTTCGAAGCATGTCCGAGGAAACGCCGGCGGCTCGTGACTGCCTGCAGGAGCTGGAGAAGCTGCAGCGGCTCGTGGATCGCGTGCTCGCTTGGCACGATGCCCAAGGACTCCGTTCCGAAAGCTTCGACCTCGCAGTGGTCATCGACAGGCTCGAGCAACGCTTCCACCTCGCCATCGAGACTGCTGGCTCGACACTCCTCGTCGAGAACAACGCGGCGCGCGCCCGGGGAGACGCCGAGGCGACGGAGATCGTGCTCTCGAATCTGCTCGAAAACGCCGTTCATCACGGGGGCGGGGGCGTGAGCATCGAGCTGCGCTCGACCGCAGACGTCGGAACGATCACCGTGAGCGTCGAAGACAGTGGCGCCGGAGTTCCCGAGACGGTGGGCCAGCGTGTCTTCGAGCCCTTTTACCGAGTCGAGAGAGAGGGCAGAGGTTCGGGACTCGGTCTCTTCTTTGGGCGCCGACTCGCGGAAGCGCAAGGGGGCTCTCTACGGCTGTTCAGCCCGGCACGTTTCGTTCTCACCTTGCCAGCACCAAAATGATTCTCATCGTTTGCCCGAACCTGGCCGTCGATAGGACTCTCGAGGTCGCGCACTTCGATATCGGTCACGTCCATCGAGCCGGGCGAGCCGAGCTTCGCGCGGGAGGCAAAGGCGTCAACGCCGCCCGAGCGCTGGCCGGCCTCGGAGAAGAAGCGCTCCTGCTCGGCTTCGCCGGCGGGCCGAGCGGCGAACGCATCGTCTCGGGCCTGACGGAGGAAAAGATCGCGTCGGACCTGGCACCGATGAGCGCGGAGAGCCGCACCTGTACCATCGTGCTCGAGCCAGATGGCGTCGCCACCGTGATCAACGAGGCGGGGCCGACGGTGGGTGCCGCGAGCCCGCTTCTGGAACGTTTCGGAGCGGCGCTTCCGCGCGCTGCTGCCGTCGCTTTCATGGGAAGCCTGCTCCCCGGCCTACCCGAGCAGCTCTACGCCCAGCTGATCGAGCGCTGCCATGCAGCCGCTATCCCCAGTCTCGTCGATACTTCGGGCTCCGCCCTCGCCCACGCCCTCGAGGCTGGTCCCAGCGTCGCGAAGCCGAACCGATCGGAAGCCGAAGCACTCCTGTCGAGTCCACTCGATACGTTGGACTCGATCGCAGAAGCGGCGGGCAAGCTCCACGCGCTCGGACCGGCGATCGCAGCGATCACTCTGGGATCTCGGGGTGTCGTCGCCTCGACCGGCGATCTCATCGCCCATGCTTTCGTTCCCGATCCATCCGATTTGCGCATGGGCAACCCGACGGGAGCGGGCGACGCCCTCGCCGCCGGACTTCTCGCAGGCATCGTTCGGAGCTATCCGATCGAGGAAACCCTCCGACTAGGCGTCGCGACCGCCACGGCCTCCCTCGCGGAAGGCTACGGCCGATTCCGTCCCAAGGACGTCCGAGTCGAAGCCGTTCGCTTCGAACGCCTTTGACGCGGATCCCACACCTGGATTCCAGGGTTTCATCTTCGATTGACTCCGAAAGCGCAGATATTGTAGCGTCGAGCGCAAATGTCACTTAGACCCATAGTGAAGTTCGGCGCGCCCGAGCTCGACCGACGCTCTCAAGAGCTTACCGAGTTCCCGGACGATCTCGCGGGGCTCGCGCAGGACATGGTGCAAACCATGTACGCCGCCCCCGGGGTTGGATTGGCGGCGCCGCAAATCGGGCTGAACATTCGGCTGATGGTTATCGATATCACCGTAGGCGAGGATCCGAAGCAGCTCATCGCCATGGCCAATCCGGAGATTTTCGAGCAGGAAGGTGAGCAGCGCGAAGAGGAAGGCTGTCTCTCCGTTCCCGGTCACAGCGGCGTCGTGCTCCGGCCCACGTGGGTCAGAGTTCGGGGCCAGGATTTGAAGGGCAAAGAGGTCACGATGGAAGGTACCGGGTTGCTCGCGCGCGCCTTCTGCCACGAGGTCGATCATCTGGACGGCAAGCTTTTCATCGAGCGACTCGGCGTAGTCAAGCGCGATCTCATGAGAAGGAAGATTCGCAAGCAGATCCGGCAGGGCGACTGGTAGGGCGAGGCCTATGAAGCTCGTGTTCATGGGCTCCGGCGCCTTTGCTCTTCCTTCGCTCGAATTGCTTCATCGGTCCCGCCACGAGATCGCGGCGCTCGTCACCCAACCGGACAAACCCGCCGGGCGAGGACATCAACTCCGCATGCCCGCAACGAAGGTTTACGCCCTCGAGCGGGATCTACCCGTGCACCAACCCGCGAAGGTGAGGACCGCGGAGAGTGTCGCGCTCATCTCAGAGCTAGACCCCGAATGCATCGTCGTCGTCGCCTACGGGCAGATCATCCCGAAGTCGATTCTCTCGATTCCTCCCAAGGGCATCATCAACCTCCACGGGTCCCTCCTTCCGGCCTATCGAGGCGCCGCCCCCATCCAATGGGCCATCGCGCGAGGAGAGTCCGAGACGGGGGTGACGACGATGCTGATGGACCAGGGCCTCGACACGGGGCCGATTCTATTGACGGCATCGATACCCATCGAGAAAGACGACACCTCCGCGAGTTTGGCGCCGCGGCTCGCGAAGACGGGAGCGGAGCTTCTGCGTCGAACCCTCGACGCATGGGAACGAGGCGAAATCGAACCGTCGCCGCAGGACGACGACAAGGCGACGCTCGCACCGAGGATCCGAAAGGAGAACGCGCGAGTCGACTGGAGCATGACAGCCGAGGAGATCGATTGCCGGATCCGGGCTTTCGATCCTTGGCCGGTGGCCTACGTTGAGCTCGACGGCACGCCGGTCAAGCTCTGGCGCGGCCGAGCTCTCGAGGCAGACGATGCGTCCGGCGAGGCCACTTCAGAACCGCCGGGAACGATTCTCGCCTTCGACCCGCCCGCGGTCGTAGTCGTCTGCGCTTCGAGCACGCGCCTTCGCCTGGAAGAAGTCCAGGCGCCGAGTAGGGCGCGCCTCTCGGCCGCCGATTTCGCGCGCGGGCGACGACTCGAGGTGGGGGCTAGACTCTACACCGGCGTCCCCGAGACGCTGTAGGCAATCACACCCAACTACGCCTTTCTGGGAGCAAGCTGTAGGCGGAACCCCACGACAAGCCCGGTAGATCGCCCGATCTCATTGCCGGTAAAGCACCATAGAAGCGGCACGGGGCTTGCTAGTTACTCCGTTGGATAGACCCCGAAATTCGGTCGGAAGGTCACGAGCGAGTGCAACGCTACAAGAACGCAGGCAACGCAGCCACAAGACCGAGACGGAGCCTGCCCGCGATTGATTGCAAAACGCCGCGAAGACAATCCGCGCTGCTCTCGGCACAAAACCGCGTGCTCGAGCAGATTGCCGTGGGATGTAGCGTTCCGGATCTGATGCTCCAGGTTGCGAACATCATCGAGTCATTGATCCCTGATGCCTCCGCAGCCATCCACCTGATCGATGTTGCGGAGAATCGCGCGAGCCAAGGAGTCTCTCAGACGCTCCCGAAGAGTTTCCTGCGCGAGCTTTCGACCATCCCCCTGACGGAAGTATGGCCGATCGGTGCCGCCGTCGTGTCCTCGACTCCAGTGGGTCCCGACTCAAACGGGGCGGAGCGCTGGTGCGAAGCCTATCAGGATCTGGTCGAAGCCCGCGGCCTTGGCCTCTGCTGGGTGAGGCCGGCATACTCGACTCGAGACGCCCTCGTCGCCACGGCAACGGTCTTCGCCGAAGCTCCCTCATCCTGGCTCGATGACGTCCTCGACATCGCGACTTCCTTGCTGGGAATGGGAGTCGAACGCTGTCGGATCATGGAAAGGCTCCTGCTCGCGCAGAGCTCGATCGATCAGACTCGAGACCCGGCCATCGCGGTCCGACGGGATGCGAGCTTGTTCTACGTCAACGACGCGGCCTGCCGGGTTTTTGGCTACGAACGTCACGAGCTTCTTCAGATGCGGGTCTACGATCTCGGCGTGAAAGCGAGTGCCGCCAGCTTCGAGAGAACTTGGGGGATCAGCTCGCGACGCGGGAGTCTCAAGCTCGAGACCGAGATCAAGCGCAAGGACGAAAGCCGAGTCACGGTCGAGGTCACGATCAACCACATCTCGATCCACAGCGAAGACTATCAGTGCGTTCTCGTTCGAGATATCTCCGCTCACAAACGCACCATCGCTCGTCTCAGAGACTCCGAAGGACGCTTCGCGCTCGCCGCTCGCGGCGCCAACGACGGTCTCTGGGACTGGAATGTCGAATCGAACGAAATGCTATTCTCGCGCCGCTGGTCTTCCCTGCTCGGTCAAGGCGAGGTCGAAAGACGCGGGAGTCCCGAGGACTGGTGGCGCCGAATCCACCCGGAAGATCTAGTCCGGGTTCAGGAGGAGGTGCGTTCACACCTCGACGGTAAGTCCGCGAGCTTCGAAAGTGAGCACCGCATGGTTCACGACGACGGCCGCTGCCTCTGGGTTCTCTCACGCGGCGAAGCCGCGCGCGATTTCGTGACCGGAAAGCCGACCAGACTGGCCGGCTCTCTCACCGACATCACCAAACAGAAGCTCGCGGAGGACCGCCTTCGTCACGACGCGCTGCACGACGAGCTGACCGGTCTGCCGAATCGCGCCATGTTCATGGAACATCTCAGCCGCGTCCTCGCGCGGACGCGTCGCTCGAAGTCGGACCATCGCTTCGCTGTGCTCTTCCTCGACTTCGACCGGTTCAAACGGATCAACGACAGCCTCGGGCACTTGGTTGGCGATCAGCTTCTCGTCGCGGTCGCGCGCCGCCTGGGAGGCTGTCTGCGTCCGGGAGACACCGTCGCTCGGCTCGGAGGCGACGAGTTCATAATCCTTCTCGAGCGCGTCGGTGACGTCGCCGACGCCACGCACGTTGCGGAAAGAATCCACCAGACTCTTCGGGAGCCGTTCCAGCTCTCCGCAATGGAGGTCTTCATCACCGCGAGCGTCGGAATCGCTATGGGCTCCGAGCACTACGAGCGGACCGAGGACATCCTGCGCGACGCCGATACGGCGATGTACCGCGCTAAAGCGGCGGGTCGTGCCCGGCACGAAGTCTTCGGTGAAGAGATGCACGCGCGCGCCATCGAACAGCTGCACCTGGAGACGGAGCTGCGACGCGCCGTCAGTCGACAGGAGTTCCGACTGATTTACCAGCCGATCGTTTCTCTTCGCGACAAGACCATTGTCGGCATCGAGGCTTTCACTCGCTGGGATCATCCCACTCGAGGCCTCCTGGCGCCAGCCACCTTCCTGTCCATCGCCGAAGAGTCCGGGCTCATCGTCACCATCGGATGGTGGGTCTTTCGCGAGGCCTGCTTGCAGATGCGGCGTTGGCAGGACCGCTTCGAGAAGGCCCAGGGCCTGCCGATTCACGTCAACCTGTCCGACAAGCAGCTCTTTCAACCCGACCTCCCCGCGCGCATCGCGACCATCCTGAGCGAGACCCAACTGTCGGCGGAACACCTCGTTCTCGACGTTCCCGAGAGTGTCGTCATGCAAAAGGCCGACTCCTCCGTCACGATTCTCGCTCAGCTCGACTCGCTGGGCGTAGGCATTCATCTCGACGAGTTCGGCACCGGCTATTCTTCCCTCGGATACCTCCATCAATTCCAGATCGACACCCTCAAGATCGACCGGTCCTTCATCCGACACCTGCGCGAAGGCGGAGACAGTTGGATCACCGTACGCACGATCGTGAGCCTGGCCTCGAACCTGGGAATGAAAGTCATCGCCGAAGGGGTGGAGACGGAAGGCCAGCGTCGATCGCTCGAGGAGCTGGCCTGCGAGATGGCGCAGGGAAGCCTGTTCCACCAGCCCCTTCGACCCGAGGAGCTCGAGCGGCTATTTCACTGAGAGGCTGGCCTCGAGGCGCTACAATACCTCGGACATGATTTGGTACCGTCGGCTGGTGGCTCTCTCCGTCGTGACGCTGAGTGCTTACGGTTACTTCGCCGCGATCCACCCGACGCAGCGACTCGACGACCATCCCTTCTTCGAGCAGGGAGAGACCAAGGTCATCGCGCATCAAGGAAGGCAGGGCCTATGGCCCGAGAACACGCTCCTGGCGTTTCGCGAGGCATGGAACATGGGCGTCGATGTCCTCGAGATGGATCTGAGGTGGACATCGGACGGCCAGTTCGTGGCAATGCACGATGCCTCCGTTGAAGGAACGACGAACGGTTCGGGTGAAGTCAGCACCACGAGTCTCGCCGAAGTTCGCAAGCTCGATGCCGGCTACCGATTCAAGCCCAAGGAAGGCTTTCCCTATCGGGATCGCGGCCTCGTCGTGCCCACCTTGACCGAAGTCCTTTCCGCCTTCCCGAATGCCCGCTTCAACGTCGAGATGAAGCGTTTCACCGGCGAGCTCGCCGCCCAGTTGTGCGCCGAGCTCAGAGAGCAGGACGCCTCGAGGCGAACACTCGTTGCGTCTTTCGACCACGAGCCCATGGTCGCCTTCCGCTCGGCGTGTCCGGAAACGGCGACGAGCGCGACCGTACGTGAGGGACTCCTCTACCACTACCTTGGACGCCTTCACCTCTGGAGCCTCTATCGTAGCCCCGCGTTGGCATTTCAAGTCCCGGAGCGGTTTCGAGATATCGACGTGATCACGGCGGAGTTTCTCCAAAGAGCGAGAGCGATGAACGCGCGCGTCCATGTCTGGACGGTTAACGACGAAGACGACATGAAGCGACTCCTCGCGGCCGGCGTGGACGGGATCTTGACCGATCAGCCCGACCGCCTGCTGAGAGTGCTGGGACGTCGCGCCTCGCCGAGCGGCACGCCCCTCGCCCAGACTAGCGGAACAAACTTATCCTCGGGGGCGGAGCAGGAAGAATAACGTCACGGAGCCTCGGGTTTTTCGTCGGCTCCGTCCTCTTCCTTGTTCTCGTCCTCTTCCTTATCGGTAGCGGTGCCCTTGTCCGAGTGCGTCGCCTTGCGAAGTTGCCGTGCAATCTCGGCGAGGCGTCGCTCCACTTTCCCATAGACGCTATCTTCCGGGTAGGACCCGTCGTCTGAGACCTTGCCCGCCGGCAAGCCCGTCAGGACCTCGATCCCTTCCTCGATGAGGCTGACTGGGAATATGTGAAACTTGCCTTCACCGACCGCTTCGACCACGTCCTTGCGCAACATCAGGTCGGAAACGTTGGCCGAAGGGATCATGACGCCCTGGTTGGGCGTCCGGCCCGCTGCGACGCAAGTGTCGAAGAAACCCTCGATCTTCTCGTTCACCCCTCCAATCGCCTGGACTTCTCCTTTTTGGCTAACAGATCCCGTGACCGCGATGTCCTGCCGCAGAGGCAGATTCGCTAGCGCCGACAGAAGGGCATAGAGTTCGGTTGACGAGGCACTGTCTCCGTCGACCCCGCCGTAGCTCTGCTCGAAGGCCACACTCGCGGACAGGGTCAGGGGGCGTTTCTGCGCGAAACGCGAACGGAAGTAGCCGGAGAGGATCAACATCCCCTTGTTGTGGCTTCTCCCAGAGAGGTCCGACTCTCTTTCGATATTAATGATGCCGGCGCGCCCGGTGGCAACGGTTGCGGTGATCTTCGTCGGCCGGCCGAAGCGGTAGTCGCCGAGGTCGTAGACGGAGAGCCCATTCACCTGACCGACCCGCTCCCCGTCGCTCGAGATCATGATGATCCCGTTACGAATAAGCTCGCCCACCCTTTCCTCTACCAGGTTGCGGCGCGCGACCTGCTCCTCGACGGCGCGGTCGATGTGCTCGTTACGAACGACCTCGGCGCCCTCCTGGCGCGCCCAATAGTCGGCCTCCCGCAACATGTCCGCGATGTCGCTGAATCTCGTCGAGAGCTTGTTCTGCCTTCCGGCGAGTCGTACGCCCTCCTCCACGATCGCCGCCGCGGCCGATCGGTGAAACGGCAGCAGGTTTTCGTCCGCAGCAAGGTGCGACATGAAACAGGCGTAGCGCTTGAGGGATGCCGGCGTCCGCTCCATGACCGTGTCGAAATCGGACTTGACCTTGAAAATCTTCTTGAAGTCGGGATCCCCCTGATAGAACAACTGATACATCTGGGCGTCGCCGATGAGGACGACTTTCACATCTACTTCGATCGGCTCGAGCTTGAGAGCGGTCGAGGTGAGAAGGGACCCGGGGTCGAAACCCTGGATATCGACCGTTCCGCTCTTGAGGGTCCGCTTGAGCGACTGATAGACCCCGGGCTCGGACAAAACGTCCTGGAACGAAAGGACCAGGTATCCCCCAGCGGCCCGGAGCAAGCTCCCCGCCGTGATTCGCATGAAGTCCGTGTAGGACTGACCGCTCCGATCCCAGGCCTTTTCGACCGTACCGAACAGGTTCTTGTAGGTAGGATAGGTCTCGACGACGATCGGCGCGCACTCGGTCGCGCGGTTGTCGACGATGAGATTGACCCGGTAGGGCAAGTAACGGTCCTGCTGGCTCGTGAGGAGAGCCGCGAGGCCCGCTTCTTGTGACTCATCGGTTTTCCTTGCGAAGATGTCGAGATGCTCGAGGATGTGGTGCCGAACGTGCTCCAGGAAACGTTCGGTACGCTCGCCGACGTAGCGCTTCTTCAGCTCGTCGATCCTGGGGTTCAGGAGATCGGCGCCGAATCCGTAGACGAGCGCCTTGGTTGCCTCCAAAATCTGACGTTCCGCGTCCCGCGCGTGCTTGAGGACACCTTCGAGCTCCTCCGTGAATCGTTCCCGGAGATCATCGACTCTTTCGAACTCGTCTCGTGCGATTTCCCCCTCCGCGAGCATCGTCTCGAGCTCGTCGCCGGTCCGGGGTTTTTCGTCCACGATGGGAGCGATCTCGTTCTTCGTCACAGGACCGAACCGAAGCTCCACGAGGACGAAATTCTCTTTCTTGATCCGCTCCTCGAACTCTTGGATAACCCCCCGGCCTTTTTCTCCTTCGTGCTCGATGATCTGAGTCCGGCGCTTCTTGAATTCGTCCGATTCCAGAACGGCCGGAACGGTACGGGAGAGATAGTCGACGAGCCCGTTCATGTCCTTCCGCAGCCTGGTTCCGTCTCCCGGAGGCAAGTAGAGGACGTTGGGCCGATCGGCATCGTCGAAGTTGAAGACGTAGCAGATATCGCCAGGGATCGTCGAGTTGTGGGTGACCTTCTCCAGGATGCTCTTGACCGTGGTTTCTTTGCCGGTACCGGTGAGTCCTTGCACGAGGATGTTGTATCCGCGTGAGCGGACCGAAAGCCCGAGCCGGATCGCCTTGATGGCGCGATCCTGACCGATGATGTCGAAGGAACAATCGAGCTCCTTCGTCGTTTCGAACTCGAAAACGTCGGCGGAACATCGATAGCGGAGTTTGTCCACAGGGAGTTCGGCAATCGGTTTCTTCGAGCTCATGGGCAATAATCTAGCATGCGAGGCCCAATAAGACATGGCTGAACGGCGCGCCCCTAGCCCGCGGAGACGAGGCGGTGCGTCGGAGTCACGAAGAGCAGCATTCGAAGTCCTGCAGAGACTCGAACGGAGACGCTCGGACCCCGCCACGTTGCTGCACAACCCCCGTCATGCCGGTCTCTCCCAGCCCGATCGAGATCTCGCAAACGAGATCGTCTACGGAGTCCTGAGGTGGCGGAACCGGCTCGACTTCGTTCTGCGACACCATAGCAAACAAGCTCTCGAAGGTCTCGACCCGCGGGTGCTTGGCGCGCTGCGAATCGGTCTGTACCAGATTCGACATCTTGATCGCGTACCCGAGCGCTCGGCGGTGGACGAGTCGGTACGGCTGGCGAAGGATTTCGGCGCAGGGTGGGGCGCTTCCTATGTCAATGCCGTTCTTCGCAACGCACTGCGTCACCCGCAAGAGCCACGTCTTCCCCGTCGAGAAGACTCGCCGCTCGATTTCCTCACAGTGACCCTCTCCCATCCGGAGTGGCTCTCCAAACGCTATCTCGATCGGTTTGGGCTGGCCCGCGCCGAGGCGCGCTGTCTTCGGCAGAACCAACCGCCGCCCATCTATCTGCGTGTCTCGAATCGAGTCTCCCTCGATGACGTCTTAGGCGCGCTCGCCGCCGAGGGTATTCGGGCCGAAATCAACCCCTCGGTCGAAAGGTGCCTGCGTGTCATCCGTGGCCGACCCCGCGAAAGCGCCCTCTTCGAAGCTGGCAAGATACTCGTGCAGGATGCGGGCTCTCAGCTCGTTCCCTGGTTGTTCGAGCTCGCGGAGGACGACGAAGTGCTCGACGTCTGCGGCGCACCGGGCGGCAAGGCGACGAGCCTCGGCGAGCGCGTACCCCGGGGATTCGTACTCGCGCTCGATCGGAGACCTAGGCGCTCCGTGCTGATGCGCGATTTGGCAGCCCGGCTCGGCTTGTCCAACCTTTGGATCGTGACCGCCGACGGACGCGAGACACCCACGACCCGACGCTTCCGCCACATCCTCCTCGACGTCCCCTGCACCAGCCTCGGCACCCTCGGACGCAACCCAGACATCAAGTGGCGGGTCACCGAAGACGACCTGAAACGCTGCGCAGGCGTCCAACGTGAGCTCATAGCCGCGGCAAGCGACCTTCTCGCTCCCGGCGGTCGACTCGTCTATGCGACTTGCTCATCAGAGCCGGAAGAAAACGAGGAGATCATCTCGGCGTTCCTCGCCGAAACCCCGGGGTTCCGATTGGTCCCCGCGGACTCCGTGCTACCGCCCGAAGCCCAACACTTTGTGAGTCCCTCCGGTACCTTCGAGACCTTTCCCGAGAGAGATCATACCGACGGCTACTTCGCCGCCATCCTCACCCGCGACTCTTAACTTTGGGGTTAGAATACTGGCGTGAGCAACGAGGACGACGCGGGGGCACGCGTCTTGGAGCGGCCTCCCGGCAACGAAGCCCCACCAACGCCGACGCGTCACGGCCGTGGCCGCAAGGCAGGCGTCAAAGGTAGGAAGCGGGTCCGCACGGCCTTTGTGCGCATCATCGAGGTGCTCTCCATCGCGGTGGGCCTCCTGGTCACGGCAATGCTCTCGGCGGCGATTGCCTTTACCATGGCGGTTCGGAGCAACGAGGTTGCCGTGCCCGACCTATCGGGGACCAGTATCGAAGGAGCGACGGACCTGCTTCGGCTCCAAGAGCTTCAGCTCGTGCTCGAGGGCAACCGGTTCGATGATTCGATCCCACCGGACTTCATCGCGATCCAAACACCTTCCGCGGGCACAACCCTCAAAAAGGGTCGCTCGGTGAGAGTCTGGGTGAGCCTCGGCCCTCGGAAGCGTACGGTACCGCGGATCGAAGGGGAGACGCTCCAGTCGGCGCAGCTCATCCTGGAGCAAGGCGGTTTCAGTGTCGGACGGGTCGTGGAGATCCACAGCGACGTCTATGCCCCCGACACCGTCGTCGCGCAATCTCCGCAGGCCTACGAAGAGGTTGGCGACGAGATCGTCGTTTCGGTCCTGCTCTCACGGGGCTATTTGGACGAGGCCTACGTCATGCCCGACTTCATCGGGCGGGACTACGTGGACCTTCTCGATCGGCTGACCCGTAGCGCACTGAGAGTCTCGCAGGTTCGACTCGTGGACTACCCGGGCGTCCCGAAGAACGTCGTCGTTCGCCAGAGCCCGTCACCGGGGACCAAGGTCTTCAAGCGTGATCGAATCATCCTCTACCTCAGCAAAGGCTCCTGAAAAACATGCGAATTGCTCCCTCGATTCTATCCGCCGATTTCGCGAAGCTCGCGGAGGAGATTGCGGGAGTCGAGCGCGCGGGCGCCCACCAGCTCCATCTGGATGTCATGGACGGGCACTACGTTCCCAATCTGACGTTCGGTCCAATGGTGGTTACCGCGGTGCGCCGCTCCAGCAAGCTCCGCCTCGACGTGCACTTGATGATCGAGAATGCCGACCGATGGATCGACCCCATGGCGGATGCTGGCGCCGATATGATCGCCATCCACCCTGAATCGATCCATCATCCGCACCTCGCGCTCACCGCGATTCGCAAACTGGGCAAGAAAGCAGGCATCGCTCTCAATCCCTCTACGTCGCTCTCCACCATCGAGGAGCTCCTCCCCCTCGTCGACTACGCCATCATCATGTCGGTCAATCCGGGCTGGGGCGGCCAGGAGTTCATCGAAGGCAGTTTCGACCGCGCAGGCCGACTCCGGCGTGCGGCCTTGGACCGGGGCATCGATCTCACAATCGAGATTGATGGCGGAATGACCGCGGAGCGAGTGCCACTCGCGGCCGAGGCCGGCATTGACGTGGTCATTGCGGGGTCGGCCATCTTCAAAGCCGAGGATCCCGGCAGCGTCGTCCGGAAGATGCTCGTCGAATCCGCCAGCGCCCCCGTGGAGCGACCGTAGGCGCTTTGCCCGAGACCACCTGCCAGATCCGTGTCCGCTATGCCGAGACCGACGGGATGGGCATCGTCTACTACGCGAACTACTTGACGTGGTTCGAGGTCGGTCGCACGGATTGGCTTCGCCAGCTCGGGGCGAGCTACCGCGAGCTCGAGGAGCAGGAGCGGCTCTACCTCCCTGTCGTCGAGGCGCGATGCCGCTATCACAAGCCGGCGCGCTACGACGACGTCGTCGAGATCCGCACCACGGCCGGTCGGCCAACCCGCGCCCAGATTCGCTTCGATTACGAACTGTCGCGTCTCGAAGACCGCGATCTTCTCGCGCGGGGCTCGACCCGACATGTCGCGGTCAACGAGCGCGGCAAGCCCCGCCGATTCCCAGACCGACTCTTGGAGCTGTTCTCATGACCTCGATCGTCACGGGCGTTGCCGGTTTCATAGGGTCGACGCTCGCTGAAACCCTCGTAGAGCAGGGCGATTCCGTCATCGGCATCGACTGTTTTCTGGACTACTACGAAAGGGAGTTGAAGGAAAAAAACCTCGAGCGGCTGCGCTCGAGCGAACTTTTCCGCCTCGTAGAAGAGCCACTGCAGGAGATGGATCTAACCCGGCTGCTGGCGGGAAGCGAGCGCCTGTTTCACCTGGCCGCGCAGGCGGGCGTGCGCGCGAGCTGGGGCAGCGAGTTCTCGATCTATACGACCAACAACATCCTCGCCACCCAGAAACTCCTCGAGGCGGCGGTCGCGTCGGAGCTCCGCTCGTTCGTCTTCGCGTCTTCCTCATCCGTCTATGGAGATGCCGCGGCCCTTCCCATGAAGGAGGATGTACCGCTTCACCCCGTGTCACCCTACGGCGTGAGCAAGCTCGCGGCGGAAAAACTCTGCGCGCTCTACTCTTCGAATCATGGCCTACCCACCGTCTCACTTCGTTACTTCACGGTATACGGGCCGAGGCAGCGCCCCGACATGGCCTTCCATCGGCTCCTGAAGTGTGCTCGGGACGGCGGAACCTTCGCGCTCTTCGGTGACGGTCGCCAGACCAGGGACTTCACCTATGTCTCGGATGCAGTCGCGGCGACCATCGCGGCATCGGAACGCGGTCGACACGGCGCCGTCTACAACATCGGTGGAGGCTCCCGGGTCTCGATGCTCGAGATCATCGAGACCATCGCGGACGTCACGGGTAAACCCATCTCCATCGAGCGACGGGACACGCAGAAAGGCGACATGCGCGACACCTACGCAGACACCTCGGCCGCACGCGCCGAGCTCGGCTACGAGCCCCGCGTCGCCTTGCGCGAGGGAATTGCCAAGGAGTGGGCCTGGATCGAAACCGTCTAAGCGCCCACCCTTCACGTTGCGGTTCCGCCCTCGCGTCGTCTATTCTGACGTGATGTTCGGGAGTAGATCTCTCCGATGAGAGCGCTCGGCGCCGCACTGCTCCTCTGTCTGTTCGTCGTCGCCTCCGGCTGCGGGGGCAAATCCGACGAGGCGATCCTGCGCACGACACAGGGCGACGAGCGACTGATAGCTCTTGGCCGGCAGCACCTCGACGACCGCAATTGGCAAGAGGCTCGTGGCTATTTCCAGCAAATGCTAGATGCCTACCCGCGAAGTCAACTCGCTGGTGACGCGCGCCTGGGGATAGCGGACAGTTACTTCAACGAGAAAGGCACAGGGAGTCTCATTCTCGCCATCGCCGAGTACCGGGACTTCCTGACTTTCTTTCCAAACCATCCAAGAGCCGACTATGCCCAGTACCAAATCGGCTTCGGACACTACAAGCAGATCCATAGTCCAGACCGCGACCAGGAGCCGACGGAGCTGGCCATCGAAGAGTTCGAAAAGCTGACTGAGCTCTACCGCAACTCTCGCTACGCTGAGGAAGGACGGGTGCTTCTCGCGGAATGCTACGAGATCATCGCGGAGTCCGTGTTTCGGAAGGGCCTGTTCTACCTGAACAATCGCAAGCATTGCAAAGGCGCCATCGCTCGTTTCCAGGCGGTCCTGGATAGCTACCCCACCTTCAGCAAAAAGGACGAGCTGCACTTTCGTCTGGGTTTCGCGTATCAGATGTGCCAGCTCCCCGCCGAGGCGATGCCACACTTCCAACAAGTAGTGGACGAGTTCCCCGACAGCCGGTTTCGCGAGGATGCCCAGGGGATCCTCGCGACCCTCCAAGTGGAGAAGAGCTCAAGCAATCCATAATTAGTGCTCGGTCGCCTCTTCGGCTCCCTCGCTCCTCGCTCGGGCCTTTCTACGGCCCACTCGGGCCGGGCTCGCGGTAGATGTATGGATTACCGCTCGCGCAGATCTTCCTGGGGAGAGGGTGCCCGCCGAAGGCGGGCCGGTGAGGGGCCGTCGGATCAGGACGAGAGGCCGATCGTGGTCGATGCTGGCCAAGATCGGCCCGACGCGCAACGCCAGCAGTTTGTTGGGGCCCTAAAGTAGCACTTTAGCCCCGTCTAGCAAAAACAGCTTGACACCACGGAGATCGAGTTGTTACAGTTCTCCCCAAAGCTACGATTCCATTCCATGTGGAGGCATGCCGTGACAACGCGAGCAATGCGGACCGTTTTTCTTGGTCCGTCTTCCCCAACCCGTTGGGCTCAGGCTCTTTCGATGAGCATCATCCTTGCCGTCGGCATGGTCGGCCAAGCTTACTCTCAGGAGGAGCAGACCGACAGTTCCGAGCCGATTGTGGTCGACCCACACTGGTCTCGATACCAGGCACCGACGACCTATCCGGAGGGCACCGAGCTCCATATCATCGTCCGCGGCGACACGCTTTGGGACCTGTCCAATCAATACCTCCAGAATCCGTTCCTCTGGCCGCAATTGTGGGACGCGAATCGCTACATCGAGAACCCGCATTTGATCTATCCGGGAGACCCGGTGCGTGTTCCGGAGGTGGACGTAGTGCGGCCCGAAGACGTCGCCCCCGGCACGGCGACGGGGCCGGGTGGAGGAGCTCCTGGCGGTCCAGGGGGTCCCGGCGAGCTAGGCCCCGACGGACAACCTCTCGCTCCCGGCTCGAGGCGTCGAGGCCCTTCCTTCATCCCCGCTTACGAAGAGATCGGCATCCAGTGTGCGAGCTACGTCGGGGATGACGATGACAGGGGCTTTAGAATCTTCGGAAGCGAAGAGGGCGACGCGAAAGACAATCTCTCGACCGATGACGTCGTGTATTTGAATCGCGGGTCGAGGGACGGAATCAGTCCGGGAGAGATGTACTACTCCCAGCGACGCTTCGAAGTCCTGGGTTCCAGCAACAGATTCACGCAACGCACGGGCTGGCTCACGGTCATTGCCGTTCAAGAAAAGACATCGATGGCCCAGATTACCCAAGCTTGCGCCCCCGTGCTCACCGGCGACTTCCTCACGCCCTACGAGCCGGTTCCGGTGCCGCTGCTTCCCAACCAACCCGCACCAACGCGCATGACGCCGGAGACCGGACGGATGCGCGGAGAGATCGTCGTTTCGCTCGAGGATCAGGTCACATTAGGTGAAGGCTATCTGGTCAGCATCAACCTCGGAGAAGAGGACGGCGTCGTTCCAGGTAACCTCTTTACTATTTTCCGATATATCTATCCCGATGCACCGCGCAAGGTGCTCGGAGAGCTCGCCATCCTGACTGTGCAGCGTCGTAACGCGACTGCGCGGATCGTAGAGAGCTGGGACCTCATCGACGTCGGGGACCTCGTCGAGCTCAAGTAGCTTTCGGAAGTTTCGAGAGCGCGCCGCGCTCGCAAATGAGAGAGGCGCGCTCCCATCGATCTCCCATGTGAACGAGAGGCGTTCCGTTCGAAAGTAGCACGTCTCCCGGCACGAGCGCGCCGAGAAGCTGTGCTTTGCGCCTCGCCCCTTCTGTTCGCGGCAAGCTCACCCCTACCGCTTCCCACGAACCGAACGACTGAAATCGGGAATCCACGAGAGACGACAGGCTTGCGTCGCCAGACGGGCCGAGCTCTAGAACATCGACCCATTGAGGTCGCCGCGCGCCGAGCAACACGCAACGCTCGCCTCGCAAGGCCCCCTCAGCTCCCGGACCAACGTAGACCTTCGGAGCGTGCCTCAGGAGACGGCCGAGGCCGCGTCGGCGCTTGTGGTCTGGTGAGAGAGGCAAACTCACGCCTCACTTTCGGTCGAGAGCTGGGAGACTTTCTTATAAAACCTCAAGAAGTAGTCGAGGCCAGAAGCGAGCGCGAGCACGACGGTAAGCCAGAGAGCCACGTGGCCCAGGGCGAACCAGGCCCCCAAGAATTTTTCCCCCAAGATGAGCAACAGGATCGCGACGACCTGAGACGCCATCTTTCCCTTGCCTAGGGGGCTTGCGGGAATCTGAAGTCCCTCCGACACCGCGGTCATGCGCAGACCCATGACCGCGAACTCGCGCCCGACGATCACCACGACCATCCAGGCGGGTACCAAACCGATCTGGACGAGACTGATGAACGCCGCGGAGACGAGTACCTTGTCCGCAACTGGGTCTAACATGATCCCGAGTGTGGTCACCTCGTGACGGCGCCGCGCCAGATATCCATCCAACCAGTCTGTCAGCGCCGCGACGGCGAAAATTCCCGCGCCGATGAGCTCCCACTTCTCGGTCCTCGTCAGAAGGACGACGACGAGAAGTGGCACGAGGAAAATGCGTGACAGGGTGAGAATGTTGGGGATGTTCGGAAGCGGCATGGAACCGATGGCTCGAGATTCAGAGTTTACGAATCTTTTCGGAGCAAATACCTCTGGTCGCGTTACGGGTGTCGATGACCAGCTTCGCTCCTTCGACGAGGGTCGCGATATCCAAATTGGAGTGATTCGTCACAATGACCACACAGTCACTCGATGCGATTGCTTCGGGGAGAGGCTCGGACTCGTAGGTACTCCCGTCGACATCGAGCTCCCGAACGTGCGGGTCATGATACTTCACTTCGGCGCCCTTCTGCTCTAGCAGACGCAGCAAATCGATGGCCGGAGACTCCCGAACGTCATCGACGTCTGGTTTGTAGGCCACGCCGACCAACAGTATTTGGGAGCCCTTGACGCTCAGGGTCTTTTCGTTGAGCGTGTCCTGGACGAGGCTCACTACGTGATAAGGCATCTCCGAATTAACTTCTCCGGCCAGCTCGATGAAACGCGCTCGGTAGTTCAAGGTCTTGAGCTTCCAGGACAGGTAGAGCGGGTCGATGGGGATACAGTGACCACCCAGTCCGGGGCCGGGATAAAAGGGCATGAACCCGAAGGGTTTCGAAGCCGCGGCGTCGATGACCTCCCATACGTCGACGCCAAGACGGTCGCACATGAGAGCCACTTCGTTTACCAGGCCGATATTCACGCTCCGAAACGTATTCTCCAGAAGCTTGACCATCTCGGCGGTCCGTGTGGAAGAGACCGGAATGACGCCGTCTACCGCCTTCTCGTAGAGTGCCTTCGCCACCTCCGCGCAGTTCGCGGTCGCGCCCCCGATGATTTTCGGGGTATTGCGCGTTGTCCAGTGAGTGTTTCCCGGATCGACTCGCTCGGGTGAGAACGCCAGGAAGAAGTCTTCCCCGACGGTAAGTCCCTCGCGCTCCAGGATAGGCAAAATGAGCTCTTCGGTCGTCCCAGGGTAGGTCGTGCTCTCCAAAACCACGATCTGACCCGATCGTAGCCTCTTCGCGATCTCCTCCGCCGCTCTCACAACGAGGGAGAGGTCTGGATCCTTGGTTTTCGAGAGCGGTGTCGGAACGCAGATGATAATCGCATCCCGCTCCGAAAGCCGGTCGAAGTCGTCCGTGGCCTCCAGATGGCCGGAGCTAACCAGCTGACGGAGTCGTTCCGGAGAGACGTCCCGGATGTATGACTCCCCCTCACGAACCGCCCGGAGCTTGTCCTTGTCGACATCGAGGCCAAGCACTTTGAGGCCGGAGGAGGCGAACTCGACGGAGAGGGGGAGGCCGACGTAGCCTAGCCCGATCGTCGCTATCTTGGCCGAGCCCGATTGAATTTTCTCGATGAGTTTGGTCGCTTTCATTCGAGACCTTTAAGTATGGTGCGTCCAGTTCCGTAAGTAAAGATCGATGGGCGACAGACGGACCCTTGGCTTCCCGCCAGGATGGGCTGGTCTTCCCCACCCCATGCCCCCTTTGGACATCGAAGCGTCCATCGGTTAGGATCCGCGCGCCTGCGGACACGTCCGAAGGGTTCGCTTCGCGTGGAGTGATGGAAAGGAGCCTCGGCCCACCGATGAGCGCCGTAATTCTAGCGGGTGGGAAAGGTACGCGGCTGAGACCGCTCACCCTGAACACCCCGAAACCAATCGTACCGATCCTTACCAGGCCCTTCCTTTCACTTCAAATCGAGCTGCTCAAGCGCACCGGGATCGAGCACATCGTCCTATCGCTCTCCTATCAACCGAGGCGCATCGAGGAGCTCTTCGGCGACGGAGGGGAGCTCGGCGTTCGAATCGACTACACGATGGAGCCGGAGCCGCTCGGTACTGCCGGGGCCGTCAAGAACGCGGAGTCGCTCCTGAGGGAGCGTATCATCGTGTTTAACGGGGATGTGCTTAGCGACCTCGATCTGGCCGAGGTCCTGCGTTTCCATGAGAGCTCGGGTGCCAAGGCGACCATCGTCTTGACGCCGGTCGATAATCCCTCGGCCTACGGCCTGGTGGAGACGGAGGATGACGGCCGCGTTCAGCGTTTCCTCGAGAAACCGAGCTACGACGAGATCACATGCGACACCATCAACGCCGGCGTCTACGTTCTCGAGCCCGAGCTTCTTGACTACATCCCGAAGGGAGCTAACTATTCCTTCGAACGAGGCTTTTTTCCCGCCTTGCTCCGCGATTCCGTCCCTTTTTTCGCATACGTTCATCGAGGCTACTGGATTGACATCGGTACGCCCGAGAAATACCTGAAGGTCCATCGCGACATCTTGCGCGGGAGCCTCCCCTTCGAAGGGTTCATCCCGAACGCCGGAGGTACTTTTGTGGACCCAAGTGCGACGGTAGAAAGCGGCGCCAAACTCACGGGGCCCGCCTTTATCGGTGAGGGAGCGGTCGTGAAGGCCAAAGCTTCCATCGAGGCCTTCGCGGTCATCGGTCCGAAATGCCGAATCGAGGAGGGGGCCTCCGTGGGCGACTCCGTCCTCTGGTCCAACGTCCGCATCGGAGCCGACGCCAGCGTCCGGGGAGCGCTCGTCGGTCGTAACGCTCACATCGGTCACCACGCTTTCGTCAAGGGCGGGGTCGTCCTCGGAGACAAGTCCGTGCTCACCGACTTCACCCGGATCTCTGGGTCGAGTTGATATATACTGCCATCCCGA
This sequence comes from Candidatus Marinacidobacterales bacterium, assembly GCA_965247365.1. Lineage (GTDB taxonomy): Bacteria > Acidobacteriota > Vicinamibacteria > Marinacidobacterales > SMYC01 > CBDFHB01. The sequence continues at coordinate 2,486,656 of CBDFHB010000002.1, read as the reverse complement.
TGCCTCGAGCGGGCGTAGCTCAGTTGGTAGAGTACAAGCTTCCCAAGCTTGGTGTCGCGGGTTCGAGTCCCGTCGCCCGCTCCACGGCGCCCATCGCAGTGGGTAGCAATCCCACTATTCCTTGCCATGGCGCAAGGGAAAAGGAGGTCACTCGTGGGGCTTTTTGGTGGAAAGATCGAGAGTAAGCTGGGTGCGCCCGCAGGAATGGCGTCGCCAAGCGAACGGCCCGCCCCCGTTTCCCGCTCTACGAGTTCAGCGCCGACTGTCCTCGGCAAGGACGCGGTCGTCAAGGGCGAGCTGACGAGCGAGGCCGACATGCTCATCGAAGGCCGAGTCGAAGGTCAAATCAACGGTGGCAAGGAGGTCATCATCGGTGAGAGTGGAGACGTCGAGGCCCAGGTCCGCGCGCAAGTCGTGACGGTACGCGGCAAAGTAAAGGGGGATTGCGAAGCCGGCGAGAAGGTCGAAATTACTGCGACCGGAACGGTGTTCGGCAATATCTCGGCCCGCGCCATCGTCGTCGCGGAGGGCGCTACGTTCCGGGGCGCTAGCAAGATGACCAGCCCCGTATCACCACCGGCCCCCGCCGGGCCGAGCTCCGTCACCAAGAGCCCCGCAACCGCGGGAAGGACGTCGACGACGACACCTTCGGGAGCGTCCTAGTCAGCCTGCGCAGGCAGTAACGGAAACAACTGCTTGCTGCAGTGAGCCCGGCCACAACCACAACATGAAGATCGGCACCATCAAGGAAATCAAGGACAGCGAGTATCGGGTCGGACTCGTCCCAGGCGGGGTCAAGGAGCTGATGCACGCTGGCCACCAGATCTTCATCGAAAAAGACGCGGGGCTCGGTAGCGGTGTCGAGAACGAGGATTTCGAGGCGGCGGGGGCGAAGATTCTCGCTTCGGCGGACGAAGTCGTCGACGCGGTCGAGATGTTGATCAAGGTTAAAGAGCCGCTCACCCAGGAAGTCGCGAAGCTTCGCGAAGGGCAGATTCTCTTCACCTACTTGCATCTCGCCCCGCTCGCGAAACTTACCGACTCGCTCTTGAAACGCGGGATCAGTGGAATCGCCTATGAAACCATAACCGCTCGTGACGGATCTCTGCCGCTTCTCACTCCCATGAGCGAGGTGGCCGGCCGGATGGCCATTCAGGAAGGTGCCCGCTACCTCGAAAGAGCCCAGGGAGGGTTGGGGATCCTGCTTGGAGGCGTACCGGGAGTGCCTCGTGGCGAAGTGGTGATCGTCGGAGGAGGCGTGGTCGGACTGAATGCCGCGAAAATGGCCGTAGGGCTCGGAGCGCGCGTGACCATTCTGGAGAAGAGCCTGTCCCGAATGCAGTATCTCGATGATATCTTCGAAGGACGCGTCACCACGCTGATGTCGAATCCGATTACGGTTCACGAGTCGGTCCGCACGGCGGACCTCCTGGTCGGAGCCGTCCTCATTCCCGGAGCCTCCGCCCCGAAACTCGTGACGGAGGGCATGGTCAAAGAGATGAAAAAGGGCTCCGTGGTCGTTGACGTGGCCGTCGATCAGGGAGGGTGCATCGAGACGACGCACGCCACGACCCACAGTGACCCGACGTACATTCTGCACGATGTTGTCCACTATTGTGTCGCCAATATGCCGGGCGCGGTGCCGCGGACTTCCACCTTCGCGCTCACGAACGTGACGCTGCCCTTCGCGATGCAGCTCGCGGATAGGGGTGTTGCGGCAGCCGTTCGGGCGAACGAACATCTCCGCGCCGGCGTCAATACCTACAAGGGCCGCGTTACCTGTGCCCCTGTCGCGGAGTCTCAGAAGCGAGACTACACGCCGGTAGAAGAGCTACTCTGACTTGCGTTGGCGTCTCGTTCTCCATCCCGCGGCCCCCGGGGCCGTCAATATGGCGGTCGACGAGACGCTGCTGGAGTCAGCGGCTTCCGAGAGCGCAATCGCGACGGTTCGCTTCTACCAATTCGACGAGCCGACGTTGAGCCTCGGTTACCGCCAGCGCCTGGAGGCCAAAGACCACGATCGGCTGCGCAGCCTCGGCGTGTCCATCGTGCGCCGGATGACGGGCGGAAGGTCGCTCCTCCATCAGCACGAGCTCACCTATTCCGTCACGGCGCCCACCCGAGAGCTGTTTCAGAAACGTTCGGTCAAGCAGAGCTACAAGCGCATCACCGAGGCTATCGCCTCCGCGCTGCGACGACTCGGAGCTCCCATCGACGAGCCCGGGCGCTCGTCGCCATCAACGAGCCTGCGCGCGCCGGCGCGACTGCCCTGCTTGGCAGTGCCGACAGGCCACGAGATCTTCTCGGGTGGCCGCAAGCTGGTCGCCAGCGCACAGAGATGGCGACGTAGGGGGTTCCTCCAGCATGGTGCGATCCTGCTCCGAATCGACCGCGCGCTCTGCGCCCGAGTCCACGAGCTCCTCGAGGGGGACACTCTCGGAGCCGTCGGGCTTCTCGACCTTGGGAACCCCGAGATCCACGAGCGATACCTCCTTTCCGAGCTGACAAAGGCCTTCGAGGCTCTCTTCGACGAGCCCCCGACGACGTCGGGACTCACCGTCACGGAGGTTGAGCGAAGTCAAGCGCTCACCGAGAGGTACCGGTCTCCGAGCTGGCTCGCCAAGGCCCGAACTCTCGGCACGCCATGTTGACATGTCGGAAGCCGTTTGGTAAAAATCATTTAGAGCGATAACAAGGTCAGAGATGACATTTTCGCCTTTGAGTAGACAACCAGAGGCACGACGACCGGAACTATGGAATTGGACTCCTCGGCACTCGACAGCCGCAGCGCGGAGATTCTCGAGCAGACGGTTCACCTATTCATCACGACAGGTGAGCCCGTTGGCTCACGGACCCTCTCGAAGCTGAACTCCCAGGGACTCTCTGCGGCCACCATCCGAAACATCATGTCGGATCTCGAAGAGCAGGGCTATCTCTACCAACCCCACTCCTCTGCCGGCAGAGTCCCCACGGACCACGGCTATCGGTTCTACGTTACGACCTTGATGGCCGGCGGCGGATTGCGCGCGCAGGATCGTCTGATGATTCAGGAGCAGATTCGGCCAGCCGACGGCGGGCTTGCCGAGCTCGTTCATAGGACTTCTTTTCTTCTATCGCGAATGACGGGGATGGTCGGGTTCGTGACCGGCCCCGAGTTCCGGCACAGCGTTCTCCGGCACGTCGACTTCGTCCGGCTCGCACCACGACGCTTGCTTGTCATCCTTGTATCGGTAGCCGGTCAGGTCACCCACCGGGCCGTGGAGCTTCGGGAGGATCTAACGGGAGAGGACCTGTCCCAATGCGCGCGATATTTGGAAGACCAGTTTCGAGGGTTCACGCTTTCTGAAGCGCGCGAGTTGCTCATGCGCCGCCTGCAGGAGATCGAAGTGGTAGTGAACCGTCTCGTGCGCAACGCCTTGACGATTGCCGACGCCGCATTCTCGGACGATCTGACATCGGACCTTCACGTCGAAGGAACCTCGAGGATGCTCAGCGAACCCGAGTTCGTAGGGAATATCGAGCGCGCTCAGCAGCTCTTCGCGACGCTCGAGGAGCGCCACCGGCTCGTCAAGATACTCAACGCCTGCCTCGAGGGTGTCGATCTTCAGATCGTGATCGGTTCGGAGGCGCAGGTTCCAGACTTGGAAGGTATCTCTCTTATCGGAGCACGCTACACGAACGGTAGCCAGGAGCTCGGTACCATCGGCATCATGGGGCCCACCCGAATGGAGTATGCCCGCCATATTTCCGTAGTTGATTACATCGCCTGCTCGCTCTCCGCAGCCCTCACCGAGGCCGGAGGCAGCGAGCTGAATAACTAGTTTGTAAATCGAACGCAGGAACGCCTGGCCGCCACGGCGACCCAAGACGATGTGTTCGTTCTGAGCGAGTCTTGCGTTACGTAGTATGAGTAGAAATGTCGAGACGACGACGTAAGCGGATACAAAGCGAATCTGGTGCCTCCGAGAAGGTCACGAGAGATGCTGAGGAGCAGGTGGCCGGAGCGGCGGAGGGGAGCCTCGAGCACGAGGATTCTAGTGATACGGAGTCGACTGACACGGAACGAAGCGCCGGTGGCGATTCGGTCGATCCTCCCTCCGAGGGCGGGCCGAACGAGGAACTCCTCCGGATGCAGGCTCGAGCGGAGGAGTTCAAAGACCTGCTGCTACACAAGCAGGCCGAGTTCGAGAACTATCGCAAGCGAATGGATCGAGAAAGAGCCGACAACATGCGCTACGCGGCTTTCGACGTGGTGAAGGAAGTGCTCCCGGTCTTGGACAACCTGGAACGAGCCATCCAGGCCTCCCGGGCTGGCACGGAAGAGCAGCTGCGGGAGGGCGTCGAGATCATTCAGAAGCAGTTCAGAGACGTCTTGAAGAAACAAGGCCTTTCCGAGATCGAGACCACGGGCCAGCCGTTCGACCCCCACGTGCACGAAGCGGTGGGCCGTGTCGAAACGGACGACCATCCAGAGGAGCAAGTCGTCGAAGTTTTCCAGAAGGGATATCGATTCAAGGACCGCCTGCTACGGCCTTCGATGGTCAGTGTCGCCCACCCGGCGTCCGATGCTGGAACGCCCGATAACCCCGATAGTAAACAAGAGAGTGAAGACGAGGTCGTCCGACATGAGGACTAACCCATGACACCCCGACCTCAGTCGCCAATCTCGGGCTCGGCTTCGGTCACTGTTGCGTGGCCTGCGCAACATGGTCGAACCGAGCACGAACAAGGAGCACGGCATTGAGCAAGGTCGTCGGCATCGATCTGGGAACGACAAATTCCTGCATTGTGGTGATGGAGGGGGGCACCCCTCAGGTTATCCCCAACCAGGAGGGTGCGAGGACAACGCCCTCGATCGTCGCCTTCACGAGCAAAGGCGAAAGGCTGGTCGGACAAATCGCCAAACGGCAGGCTCTGACCAACCCACAGAACACGGTCTATAGCGTGAAGCGATTGATCGGCAGGAGGTTCAACTCTCCGGAGATCCAGTCCGCCTCCAAGGTGCTTCCCTATCAGATCACCGAGTCCGCCAATGGCGATGCTCACATTCAGATCGACGACAAGGTTTATAGCCCGCCCGAGATTGCCGCGATCGTACTGCAGAAACTGAAGGCCGCCGCTGAAGACTACCTCGGTGAGCAAGTGGAGGAGGCGATCATCACGGTGCCCGCCTATTTCAACGACTCGCAGCGACAGGCCACCAAAGATGCCGGCACAATTGCAGGTCTCAAGGTCCAGCGCATCCTCAACGAGCCGACGGCGGCTTCGCTCGCTTACGGCATGAACGAGAACGTCTCCGGAAAGGTCGCAGTCTACGATCTCGGCGGAGGTACCTTCGATATCTCGATCCTGGAAATGAACGACGGCATCTACCAGGTGCTCGCGACCGGAGGTGATACCTACCTCGGTGGTGAGGATTTCGACCAGCTCATCATCAACTGGCTGGTGGAGGAATTTCGGACGGAGCACGAGATCGACTTGACGGGCGATCGCATGGCACTTCAGCGCCTGAAGGAGGCCGCGGAGAAGGCGAAGTGCGAGCTCTCGAATCAGGCGCAGGCCGAGATCGTCCTTCCCTTCATCTCGGCGAACCAGAGCGGTCCCAAGCACCTCAATACGGTTCTGACCAGAACGAAGTTCGAACAGATGATCGAGCCTCTGCTCGAGCGCACCATCAAGCCCTGCCAAGAAGCGCTCAAGGACGCCGGTCTGGCCACGGAGGAACTCGACGACGTCATCCCCGTGGGCGGGCAGACCCGCACGCCCAAAGTTTTCGAGACAATCAAGACGTTCTTCGGAAGAGACCCCAATCGGAGCGTGAACCCGGACGAGGTCGTCTCGATCGGAGCAGCCATCCAGACCGGTATCCTCCAAGGCGAGGTCACGGATCTCGTCCTGCTCGACGTGACGCCGCACACGCTGGGCATCGAGACGAAAGACGGTACCTTCACGCCTCTGATCGATCGCAACGCCAATATCCCGACGAAAAAGAGCCGGATCTTCACGACCGTCACCGACAACCAGACGAAGGTCGAGGTCCACGTCCTCCAGGGCGAAGGCACCATGTCCCACGAGAATACGTCGCTCGGTCGCTTTATGCTGACGGATGTCGCCCCCGCGCCGAAGGGTGTGCCCCAGATCGAAGTCACCTTCGAGATCGACGTGAATGGTATCGTTCAGGTTACCGCCATGGATCAAGCCACCGGACGGCAACAGAACATCACGGTCCGTGCGGCGAGCGGCTTGACGCAGTCGCAGGTCGACAAAGCCCGAACCGAGCAACAACATCAGATCACAGTCGAAGACGGAATGAAGGAGCGCGACAAAATCGTCGGCCAGCTTCAGGGACTCACTCAGAGCACGAGAAAGACCTTCGAGCTCCTCTCGGCGAAGCTCACCGAAGACGAGCGCGGCAACGCCACCAGCGCCCTATCTCAGGCGGACCAGGCCAAAGACGGCTCGCTCGAGGAGGTACAGGCCGCCCTCTCGGTGCTCGAAACCACGGCCGAGGCCCTCGGTCAGGCGATGTTGCGCGGCTAGCGCGACTTGCCGCCTTCGCTCCGCGCAACCGGGCTCTCGCACGGCCGCGAAACTTCTATAATGCCCGGGATGACCTCGGAGATTGATTTTGGATAGCACGGCGAAGCGCGATTACTACGAAGTTCTTGGTGTAGACCGCTCCGCGACTCCCCAGGACGTCAAGAAAGCGTACCGGCGTCTCGCCGTCCAATACCACCCGGACAAGAACCCGAACGACCCCAAGGCGGAAGAGGCCTTCAAAGAGGCCGCGGAAGCCTATAGCGTGCTGGGTGACGAGGACAAGCGAGCGCTCTACGACCGCTATGGACACGAAGGTTTGAGGGGCGGACCTCAGCTCAATACGGACATCTTCCGTGAGTTCACCGACATCTTCGGTGGCGGCAGCATCTTCGAAGAGCTCTTCGGAGACTTCTTCGGTGGCGGGCGTCGCACCCGCACGGCACGAGGCGCCGATCTCCGCTACGACCTGGAGGTGACCTTCGACGAAGCGGTCAAAGGTACCGACACACGCATTCTCGTGCCGAGAAACGAGCTTTGCGAAAGCTGTGAAGGATCGGGGGCCAAGTCCGGAACGAACAAGATGCCTTGCCCGAGGTGCGGCGGCCACGGACAAGTGCGTCACCAGCAAGGCTTTCTCATCGTCGCGCGACCTTGCGGCCAGTGCCGAGGCGCAGGTCAGATCATCCCCCATCCCTGTGAGGCCTGTGCCGGTAGCGGCCACCTCGCCCGTGAGCGAGAGCTCACGCTCAAGATTCCCGCCGGCGTCGACAACGGCTCGCGCATGAGGGTCGCCGGAGAAGGCGAGGCGGGTCCGCGCGGCGGCTTCAATGGTGACCTCTACGTCGTGCTGAACGTCAAGCCGCACAAGACCTTCAAGCGCGACGGCGACGACATCTACGTCGAGCTACCCATCACCTTCCCTCAGGCTGCGCTCGGTGCCGAAGTCGAGGTCCCGACCATCGACGGCAAGGAGCAGATCAGCATTCCAGAGGGAACCCAAACCGGTACGATTTTCAAGCTGCGCGGTACGGGAGTACCGCGTCTGCAGGGATCCGGTCGCGGCGACGAGCACGTCGTGGTTAACGTAGTCACGCCCCACAAACTCAGCAAGGAACAGCGGGCCTTGCTAAAGAAGCTTGGGGAGATTACGCGGCCTCCCAAGATAGGAGAGCATCGCGGCGGGAAGGAAAAGAGTTTCTTCGAGCGGCTCTTCGGTTGAGCGAAGAGGCTTCCCAGATGGAGGCGCCCAAAAGAGCCTTCGCCGTCTTCGAGCTTTGGGGTCCACAGGACGAGGTCGAGCTTGCTCTGGCGTTTCTCGTCGAGAACGGCTCCACGGGAGCGGAAGAGGACCCGGCGAGTGGCCGCCACAAGGTCTACTTCCCCGCCTCGATTCCATTGACAAAACTGACCGACGAGCTCGAGACGGCCTTTTCCGAAGTGTCGTTCCGAAGCTTGCCCGAGCTTCCCGATCGGGATTGGCTTTCGGAGTGGAAGAAAGGCCTCACGGGCCTCGTCCTTGGCGAGACGTTCTTCGTTCACCCTACGTGGCAAGACTCCCCTGGCATCGAGCGGAGGATTCTCCGGATCGATCCCGAGCAGGCCTTCGGTACGGGGTTGCACGACACGACTCGTCTCTCGCTCGAGCTCGTGGAGCGGTGGTTGTCTCCAGGCGTGAGCGTTCTCGATATCGGCACTGGCACGGGGATCCTGGCGATGGCCGCGGCGGCGCTAGGCGCGCGCTCCGTCATGGCACTCGAGCCCGACCCAGCGGCGGCGGAATGCGCTCGCAAGAACGTCGAGCTCAACGAGCTCGCTGGGCTCGTCACCGTCGAATGCACGGGGTTCGAGACTTACGAACGGTTGGAGGCTGATCTCGTCGTCGCCAATGTGAACGCATCGGTTCTCTCTCGGGCCCTTCCCTGTCTCGATAGCGATGTTGCGATCCTCTCGGGACTGCTGGTCGAGGACGTCGACGAGCTCACGGCGGAGCAGAAAGGCCCCTACGTCGTTTCGGAAGAGTGGCGCGCGGGCGAGTGGTCGGCGCTCGTCGTGACACGATGAGAGAACGACGCTTCTTCGTCCAGCGTCTCGACAGGGCGAACCTCGAGCTCGACAAAGAGGAATCACACCACGCGGCCCACGTGCTGAGGCTTCGGCCTGGAGACGAAGTCTCGCTCTTCGACGGTCGCGGTCGAGCGCATCGTGGCCAGGTCATCGAAACAGGCGGAGAGCGAGTTACCATCCAGGTCGGCGCAGCCCTGCACTCGAACGAGTCGCCTCTTCGTCTCTCCGTCGCCGTCGCGGTACCCAAGGGTGACGCCATGTCGCTCGTCGTCCAGAAGCTCACGGAGCTCGGCGTTTCTCGCATCCGACCGCTCGTGGCCGAGCGCAGCGAGTCGACCCGGGCGGCGATCGACGCCCGCCTGAAACGGTGGCGGCGGGTGGCCCTCGAATCCGCGAAGCAGTGCGGAAGGAGCGCCATTCCCGAGCTCTCCGCTCCTCTGAGCCTCGAGGAGCTTCTCGACTCGGAAGTACCCCATGCCGTCTGGATCGCCCAACCGGACGCGCCCCCGCTCACCCCCGAGCGCATCGGCGAAGACAGACCACCCACGTTGCTCGTCGGACCCGAAGGTGGATGGTCGCCGCACGAGCTCGAGCTCACGAGCGGGCCCTCGGTCGAGCGATTCAGTCTCGGCCCGCGCACCCTTCGCGTCGAGACCGCCGCTATCGCCGCCGCGAGCTTGTTTCAGTGGCTCGCGGGCGATTTGCGTCGAGGCCATTGAAACTAGTCTCCCGATGCCTCGAGCGCTTCGATGAAACGCCGCCGCCACTCGTGAATGTCGTTGCAGCGAAGCACCTGCATCATGCTTTTCCATCGCTCGAGTCGCTCTTCGTTCGGCATGAGAATCGCCTGAGCGAGACCGTCGGCGACGTCGTCCATGTCGTGAGGGTTGACCACGGTAGCCTCCCCGAGCTCGCGCGCCGCTCCCGCTAGACCCGATAGCACCAGCGCGCCGGGTGCCTCGGGCGTCTGTGCCGCTACGAACTCCTTGGCGACCAGGTTCATCCCGTCTCGAAGAGGCGTAATCAAACCGACGTCCGCGATCGAGAGGAACCCGAGGGTGGTAGTACGAGTGAATCCCTTGTTCAGATAACGAATGGGAACCCAGTCGTACTCCGCGAATCGGCCATTGATCTCACCCGTTAGAACGTTCAGATAGTCCCTCATCTGCTGATAGTGGGGCACGTCACCCCGGGAGGGTTGAGCGATCTGAAGGTAGGTGACTTTTCCTCGCAGCGGGGGGTACCGCTCGAGGAGTCGACGGAAGGCCTTCAATCGTTCGCCGAGCCCCTTCGTGTAGTCCAGCCTATCGACGCCGATGATCAACCGGCGGTCACTGAGGCTCGAGACCAGACGCCGTCCCTGCACCGATGCCGTACCCTTGCGGGCGCCGGCCGCGACATCCTCGATATCGATGCTGATGGGAAACGCACCGACACGCGACCTTCGTCCACCGATGAACACGCTCTCCGCGTCGATCTTCGTGCCCGGCAGACCGTAGCGAACGCTGTTTTTGAAATCCCAGAGGTCCAGATCGGTCTGGAAGCCGATCTGATCATAGGCGCCGAGAGCCTGCAGAAGGCGCCGGAACCGCGGCAGGGCGCGAATGATGTCGAACGACGGAAAGGGAACGTGAAGGAAGAAACCCATCGCCTGTCGACAACCCCGCTGTCGCAGGGCCTCGGCGAAAGGGAACAGGTGGTAGTCGTGAACCCAAATCAGATCATCCGGTCTCAGCAAGGGAACGAGCTGCTCAGCGAGGAGGTCGTTCACCCGTCGATAGCCGTCCTCGTAGCTCCTCCAAAACTCCATTCGGTCGAGACGAGAATGCAGGATCGGCCAGAGCACCCGGTTGGAAAAGCCCTTGTAGTAGTCGTCGTAGTCGCGCTTCGAGAGCGCGACGGTCGCGAACTCGATCTTGCCCAACTGGAGACGCGCCACTTGTGACGCCGTCTTCGGAGCCGTAGCACCGCTCCACCCGTACCAGAGGCCCCCGCGAGCCTCGAGTGCGGACAGCACAGACGTCGCGAGCCCTCCCTCAGGAGGCTTTGTCCCTCGCGGCAGCGCGACGCGATTCGAAACGACAACGATCCGGCTCAACACGAATCCCAGGAACGGCTGAGCTTTCGCGCAGAGTTGATGAGTCCCACCATACTGTACGTTTGGGGGAAGTTGCCCCACAACTCGCCCGTAACGGGATCGAGGTCCTCGGATAGAAGGCCGTGGCGATTGCGATGCGATAGGAGCTTTTCGAAGAGCGCTCGTGCTTCGTCATCGCGGCCCAGGGCATGAAGGGCGTCGACGAACCAGAAGCTACAGACGGTAAAGGCGGTCTCGGGCAGACCGAAATCATCCGGGGTTGCGTAGCGAAGCAAGAAGTCATCTCGCCTCAGCCGCTTCTCGATCATGGTCACCGTTGACTCGAAGCGAGGATGGGACGGTGAAAGGAAACCGAGCTCCGGCATCAAAAGAAGCGTCGCATCGAGATCGTCACCATCGAAACTGGCAACGAAACTGCCGAGCTCTGCATTGAAGGCTCGCTTGGAGATGACCTCGTGCATTCCTGCGGCCCGCAGCTGCCAGTGCGACGCACGCTCCTCGAGACCGAGTCGCCGCGCGATCTTGCTCAGCCGGTCGCATGCCGCCCAGCACATCACCGCCGAGTAGGTGTGTATCCGTTTCGACGCCCTCAGCTCCCACGGTCCCGCGTCCGGCATCTCGAAAACCTGGACCGCGAGATCCCCGAGATGCTCGAGCCTGCGAAACAGTGCTTCGTCTCCGGGGCTCGAGAGCCGCTCATCGAAGAACATGTGCGTCGCGGTGAGTACGGCAGCTCCGTAGACGTCGTTCTGGACCTGCTCGTAGGCCTGGTTGCCGATTCTCACGGGCCCCATCCGCCGATAGCCGGGAAGCTCCCCGACCACGCGCTCCTCGAGACGAGGCCGACCGTTTATGCCATAGACCGGTTGGAGCCGACCACCGTCGCTCGCCGCCACGACGTTCACGATGTAGCGGATGTAACGCTCCATCGTCTGCGTCGTACCCAGGCGGTTGAGCGCTCCCACGACAAACTGAGCGTCCCGAAGCCAGCAGTATCGATAGTCCCAGTTCCGCCCACTGTCCGCAGCCTCGGGGATCGACGTCGTGATCGCGGCGACGATCGCCCCGGTATCGTCGTAGGCGTTCAACTTCAGCGTAATCGCGGCGCGGATGACGGCTTCCTGCCAATCGAACGGAATACTCAAGTTGCGTACCCAATCGTGCCAATAGGCCGCGGTCTCGTCGAAGAAGCGCCGTCCTGTCTCCGGCACGCCGCCCTGAAGCGTTTGATCCGGACCTAGAATCAGGGTGATGGGTCGTTCGAGAACGAACGGGGTCTCGTCGAGCAGCGCCGTCACCGACGCGTCCGTCGTCAGCCTCAACCTAGTCTCCGAACTCTCATAACGGATATGGTTGCTCCCGTAGCTCATCGCCTCGGTTGCACCTCCGCCGATGCTCGTCGGGCGGATTCGGATCCGGATTCTAGGACTGCCGCGCAGGGGTCGAATCTGCCGAACGATGGTCAGAGGCCGGAACATTCGGCCGTATTGCTTGAACCTCGGGGCGAAGTCCACCACCTCGACCGCGGCATCCCGTTGATCGACCAGAACCGTCTTCACGATCGCGGTGTTTCGGACGTAGGCGGGTTCCGTTCGCGCGAGGTCGAGGAGGTCAATAGCAAAAACTCCATCGGTCTCGTCGCCGTCTCGAAGTAGCCCATCGAAAACCGGGTTGCTGTCGAACCGCGGCAGGCAAGCCCAGACGATCCGCGCGCGATCGTCGATTAAGGCGCTGAAGCTCGAGTTCCCGATGAGCGCCAGGTCCAGATTGTTCCTCGAGGCTTTCTCGATCATGCGCTCCTCGCCAGAAAGGCCGCGTACTGTTCGAGCCATGTCGAGACCGCGTCGACATCGTCGAGTCGAAAGCGCGCGTCCGATTGTCCTGGGCCGACCTTAACCGAAATACCGCCATGCTCGTTGACCCACCGAAACCCATCCTCATCCGTATCATCGTCACCGATGAAAACGGGAATCCGCTTCGTAAAGGGTGGCTCGTCCATGAACGCCGCGATCGCCGTCCCTTTCGAACGGCCGCTCGGTTTCACTTCGAACACCATCTTCCCCGTCAGCACGCGGAGCGAGGCGGGCAGGTCCTCCTCGATCTTCTCGATGAAAGCCTCGGCCTTCGCAAAAATGTGAGGTGCCTGACGAACGTGGAGCGCAACCGCAAACCCCTTGTCCTCGACGAGAGCACCCGGATGCTCGTCCGCGAACCCCATCATCTTGTCTCGCACCCAGCGAAGGGCCTTCCCTTCCACCGGCTCGCGATGGAGGTTTCCCTGAGCATCCCGTCGTTCGTGACCATGAAGCCCGGCGGCGGAGATTCGCAGCGGTGCGAAAATCTTGTCCAGACTCTCGAGGCTCCGTCCGCTGACCAGCGCGATCGCACCCTCAATCGACGCGTGGATACCGCTGAGTGTACCACCAAGGCCCGGGCGCGCCACGACTTCATGGGGAGCGTCGGCGAAGTCGAGAAGCGTTCCATCTGCGTCGAGGAACAGGGCCCAGTTGGACTGAAAACGCGGGAGCACGGAGTTCACGGGCGCGGCTGGGTCCTCACAATCTGTTCATGGTAGCAATCGTAAGAACGAGTGGCAACGCCACACCTTAGGATGAGTGACGATTTCGATAATAGAAAACTAACCCAGCCACGATGAACAGCAGGCACCCTCCCCCGACCTTGAGCATGAACATCTGTGGATTCGTTGTGCCCGCTGGCGGGATGAGCGCGAGTACAACTGAAAGCAACGTCGCCGCAAACCCGAGGCCAGCGAACAACCACACGCCGGCATTTCCGCCCGGCACGAGGTTGACGCCTTCGTTGTTACCCGCCGCCTTGATGCGCAATACGGGTAGTGCCGCGAACATGTAGAGGAAGGGAATGAAATACAAGATGATGCACATATCGAGAAACATGATATAGGCCTCTTCTATGGTCGAACCTGTGACGGCGGCAAGCATCAGAAACGTCACGACCACGCCCTGAGCGATCAGCGCGACATAGGGTGTGCCCCATTTCGGGTGAGTCTTGCCGAGCACCGCCGGCAGGTAACGATCGATACCGATAACGTAGGGGATTCTAGCTACTCCGGAAATCCAGGCACCCAGCCCGCCAGTCGAGCTCATCACAACCAGAAGGGCGCCGGCAGTCGCAAGACCGGGCAGTGCGATGCGTTCGCCAACGGCCACTAGAGCCTGAGGAATACCGGTGATGACGTCGATTTGACCCTCGGGTACTGCCACCAGCAACAGGCCCGTTCCCATTACGTAGATCACGGAAATGATCAGGCCTGATATCAGCATCGCTCGCGGTATCGCACGGGCAGGGTTTATGATTTCTCCACCCATCGCCGGACCCAGCTCCAGGCCCGCGAATGCAAACGTCATGGTGGCGAAGAAAGTCAGCGTCGCGTAATTCGCCAGATTCGGCATGAGCGACGACGACGTGAATTCTGTCGCGCTGCCGTATTGAGCCCAGGCCCAGATTCCGCCAACGGCCAAGACAATGAAAACTGCGCCGGTCGAAATGGCACCGACATTCTGAATCCACTTGCCTCGCCTCAAGCCGATCACATTCGCGCCGATAACGACCCACAGGAGCGTTAGCGAAAAGGCCGCGTTGTAATAGGCACTGTCGCCGAGGCCAAGCCATTCCTTGCCGCCGAGAAATAGAAACGCGCCCGCAATGAACAGAAGCAACGACGGGAAATAGAAAAGGTTGTTAACCCAATAGGTCCAGCCCGCGATGAACCCATGTTGCTCCCCAAACGCGGCCCTAGACCAAAGGTAGATACCGCCCTCGCCGGAATCCCGCGAGCTCAGCTCCATGACTGTCAGCCCCGAGGGTATGAAGAAAATCAAAACGGCGAGCAGCCAAAGGACGAGGCTCGATGGGCCCATTTGAGCTGCGGTCGAAAGCCACCTGAAACCGAGAATGGCAGCTACGTTCAGAAACACCAGATCCATGACGCCAAGCGTTCGGTGCAAACCGCTGCCCTGTGCCTCGTTCGGAGGTAGTGTCGCCATGAACTATCCCTCTGAGCTTGTCACGACTACGCTACGGTCCGTTATATCAAGCCTGGGAATCCATAGTGGCCAGCGAGCGCCCGTGATGAGTCTCGGACGAAGAGTGCCCAGCAAGAAAACAATCAGAAGCTGCGCATTTATCTTGACAAGTTTCTCAGACCAATTTCGTTTGGAATCCGGTCGTGTTTCAGGTCGGGCGTGTCGTCCCTTGAAAGCTATCATTCGACGCTTGTCGAAGCTATTGAGTGAATCGCGGCGCGTCGAGGCGGAGCTCCTGGCTCATATCGGTGAAGTGGATGCGCGAAAGCTGTTTGCTCGCGAGGCCTGCTCGTCGATGTTCGTTTACTGCACGGAAGTATTGCATCTTTCGGAGGCGGAAGCCTATTTGCGGATCGCGGTGGCGCGTGCGGCGCGGCGGCATCCGCTACTTCTCGAGATGCTCGGTGACGGTCGGCTTCACCTGAGCGGCATCGCGAAGCTCGCACCTCACCTCACCGATTTCAATCGAGACCAGCTCCTGGCTGGCGCGGCGCACCAATCCAAACGGCAGATCGAGGAGCTGCTTGCCGAGCTCGAGCCAAAACCGGACGGAGCTCCTGGCTCATATCGGTGAAGTGGATGCGCGAAAGCTGTTTGCTCGCGAGGCCTGCTCGTCGATGTTCGTTTACTGCACGGAAGTATTGCATCTTTCGGAGGCGGAAGCCTATTTGCGGATCGCGGTGGCGCGTGCGGCGCGGCGGCATCCGCTACTTCTCGAGATGCTCGGTGACGGTCGGCTTCACCTGAGCGGCATCGCGAAGCTCGCACCTCACCTCACCGATTTCAATCGAGACCAGCTCCTGGCTGGCGCGGCGCACCAATCCAAACGGCAGATCGAGGAGCTGCTTGCCGAGCTCGAGCCAAAACCGGACGTGCCGACGGTGGTGCGAAAGCTACCCGAGCGCCGCAGGCCGACTTCGCCCACTCCCCCACCGATACCACCCGCGCAACTGCGTCCAGATGATGGGATGGACTCCTCCTGTGACTTAATTCGGCATCGATGTGCCAAAGTCAACTGGCATAAATATTCCCAGGAGGAGTCCAGAAATGAAAGATACGACGATCGCAGTAGATATCGCAAAAGATGTTTTCGAGATTGCCATTTCGAAGGAAGCCGGAAGAGTAGACGAGGTTCACCGCGTCTCGAGAGCGAAGTTTCTGAGGGTTTTTGCCAACCGTGAGAGTGCCCGAGTTGTGATGGAAGCGTGTGGTTCAGCGCACCACTGGGCACGAGAAATCAAGAGGCTCGGGCATCGAGTCGTGCTGCTTCCACCTCACACGGTTCGGCCGTACGTTCAAAGGAGCAAGACGGATCGAGCGGACGTGAAAGGAATCCTCGAAGCCTCGAGGAACCGAGGTATCAAACCGGTGCCGGTGAAAAGCGTGTCTCAGCATTCGATCACAGCGCTGCATCGTTTTCGTTCGACCTGGGTAGCGTCGAAAACCGCTCGAATCAACATGGTTCGAGGTTTGCTACGTGAGCTGGGTATTTTCATTCCCGTAGGAGCACGCAAAGTCGTGCCGAGGGTTTTGGAGCTGGTTGAAGATGCCGACTCCCAGTTGCCGAACGCTGTCCGCGAGAGTTTCTACCAAGCGTGTATGGAGATACGGGAGTACGAGAAGCGAATTAGCCAAATGGATTGGCAGCTCGAGCTACTCTGTCGACAAATACCGGTGTGCACGCGATTGCGTACCATTCCCGGAGTCGGGGTTCTCACCGCAACCGCACTTGTCGCTTTCGTCGGAGACGTGCAGCGATTCCGCTCTTGCCGGCAGTTCGCCAACTTTCTCGGGCTCACGCCACGAGAACACTCATCGGGAAACGTCCGAAGGCTCGGTCGCATCAGCAAGCAGGGCGACAGCTACCTACGTACCCTTCTGACTCATGGCGCGCGCGCAGTCTTATGGCACGCCGGGAAAGTAAATCCACCTGACCGACTTCGTGCGTGGGCCCTCAAAGTGGCGGCCAAACGCGGTCATAACAAAGCGGTCATCGCTATCGCCAACAAGCTGGCACGCATGAGCTGGGCAGTGTGGAAAAACGGAACCGAGTTCCAGTCCTATCCGCAAGCTGCCTGAACACATTGTCGACATGATTACCGATTCTAATTTCTTCCACACACTGCGATGAGAACTCTCGTTCAAATGGCAAATCGGTCAGACCGACGCGAGGGCAAGCCGGCAACTGCGTGGGCTATGAAAGCCCGTCCGGACGATTGGCTCCTCGCGCGCGGTTCCCATTTTGGCCAGGAGCGGCAAGGCGCAATTCCACCTGCCTCACTCCAATCACAGGCCGGAGATACGTATGCAGGGCTGACCCGCCGCCATCGACCGCGACACGCTCACCGCACTTGGTGGAAGCAATTGATCCGAGGTCCAACCACAAATCTATTGACAACCAGGAGAAGTCCAGATACGCAGTTGTGGCGCATGCGCCCGTTCCTGTTCCTCAGCCAGCCAAACCGATCGAGCCACTGTCACCAAAGCGTTACAAGATTCAGTTCACCGCTGACGCGGCACTGTGGGAGAAGCTCGAGCGGCTCCAAGCTCTCACGGGCGCGAAAGACCTGGCCGACGTTATCGATCAAGCGGTGACGGAGAGGCTCGATCGACTCGAGGCTCGGCGATATGGGCAAACGGGCAAACCCCGCCAAACGCTCGAGGAAGCCAATACCTCGCCCAATTCGCGCCACATTCCCGCCGCGGTGAGGCGTGCCGTGTGGGAGCGCGATAGGGGCCGTTGCACGTTCGTCGAGGAGGACGGTCGGCGATGTAAGGAACAAAACCAACTAGAGCTCCATCACCAACGACCCTTTGCTCGCGGCGGAGACCACAGCGTTGACAATGTCGCACTGCTTTGCAGGGCGCACAACGGGTATCTTGCGGAGAAGGACTACGGCAAGGAGATGATGGCGAAATACCGTGGCTCGCCGGATCGTGTCTCCGAACCTCCCCCGGGTTACGGGTTAGCTCACGCCGCTTCTTTCTCCTGACTCTACCCGAACGTCGCCTTCGACAATGAGAGCTCTCAGACGACGTCCCTCGGGGCTCGGTCTCGAGCCCCGAGGACCCGAATCTCCGTTCCAGACAGTGACGAAAGGCGACGAGCCCAACTGGTACAAGGCGGTCGAAGTCTACCTGCGGAAGAGGCCCTCGGGACGTTCCGTCGTGGGGATCGACCGAGAGATCTAAGGACGTAAATCCATGAGAGCTTCTACTGGCGCTCGCCGCAGAAGGGACAGGAGCTCGAGCGGGCGTGGAGCGGCTTTCGGCAGTTCCAGCAGAAACCGGCGGCGCCCTTCTCGCGTGCCTTGAGCCTCTGTCGGATGTCCTCGATGTGCGAGGCACGGTGGTCGATCTCGCTCGCCGTCCCCAAATCGTCCGTGACCTCGTGAGCGTGCTGGTAGCGGTCCGAGATCTCCGGCGCGAGGGCCCTCAGAATGATCTCTTCGACCTCGGTGGGGATCGCGCGATTGCGCTCCCGCGGACGAACGAGACGACCGGAGGCGACCATTTTCTCCAGCTGACGCGGATTCGCGCTGAAGTACGGGAGAACGCCCGTCGTCATCTCGTACATGATGACGCCGATGGAGTAGACGTCCGAGGCGAAGACGGCGCGCCCTTGAAACTGCTCCGGTGCCATATAAGGTGGGCTTCCGATTATCGTCGAGGCGCGATCCGCGACCTCCAGGAAGCGCGACGTCCCGAAGTCGGTGACCTTGATCTTGCCCTCAGGAGTGACGAGAACGTTGCCGGGTCGCAGGTCGCGGTGCAAAACCCCCTGCCGGTGAGCATAGCCGACACCGCTGCAGATCTGTCTGGTGTAGTCGAGAGCGATTCCGAGCTCGATTCCCTTGTCGCGCTGGATCAGGGCCTCGAGGCTCTCACCCTCGACGTACTCCATGACGATGAAGAAATAGGAATCGGCCTTCTCCGCGGTCACGATGCTCACGATGTTCGCGTGATCGAGCGCCGCGAGAAGCCGCGGCTCCCTCAGCAGCTCGTCAAACTCCCCGTTTTGTTTGTGGGGGACCTTGATGGCGACCTTTTTTTCGATCCAGGTATCGCGAACGAGGTAGACGGTTCCGAAGCCCCCGCTTCCTAGCGTCTTGAGAATCTCATACTTGCCGAGCTGTTGGCCGAGCAGAAACATGTGAACGGGCCGAAAGTATACACCACCTGTACCGCGTAGCTCCGGCAATTGGAACCTATTGACAACACAAGGGTTTTTCCCTAGCATAGTTGAAGGACATTTCGGCGCGTTGAAACTCAATCGAAAACGGCAGCTGTCCATCGGACGTCTGCCCCACTTTGCTCGCGCCTTCTACATTATTCCAGGGTTGGCTTCATTCGTTTCGACATCGCCTAGGGCCCGTTCACTAGCGGCTTGAAAGGGGCAAGAACATGCATATCAACGACTTGTTGAAAGTCGCCTCGGAGCGAAAGGCCTCCGACTTGCATCTCAAGGTGGGAAGTCACCCGGTTATTCGCGTCGCGGGCGAGCTCGTTCCGCTCGTCGAGATGAAACGCCTGATGCAAGAGGACACGATCGCGATGGCGTTCTCGATCATGAGCAACCGGCAGAAGCAGAAGTTCAAGGACAACCTCGAGATCGATATCGCCTATAGCGTTCCGGGTCTGGGCCGTTTTCGAGCCAACGTATTCCAGCAGCGAGGAACCGTCGGACTCGTTCTTCGTGTCATTCCGGTCAAGATCCTCACCATCCGCGAGCTCGGGCTGCCGCTCGTTCTGGAGAAAATTGCTCAGGAGACCCGCGGATTGATTCTTTGCACGGGAACGACGGGTTCGGGAAAATCGACGACTCTTGCAGCGATGATCGACTACATCAACTCGCACCGTTGCGAGCACATCATGACGATCGAGGACCCGATCGAGTTTCTCCATCGGGACAAGAAATCCATAGTCAACCAACGCGAGGTGGAGGTCGATACCAAGAGCTTCGCCGGCGCGCTCAGGAGCGCGCTGCGTCAGGACCCCGACGTAATCCTCGTCGGTGAGATGCGTGACTACGAGACCATCGAGACGGCCATCACCGCCGCGGAGACCGGCCATCTCGTGCTCTCGACGCTCCACACTCTGGATGCCACGGAGACCGTCAACCGCATCATTGCGGTCTTTCCTCCACATCAGCAGAAGCAGATCCGGCTCCAGCTCGCCGGCGTCTTGAAGGCGGTCGTCTCCATGCGACTGATTCCGAGGGCCGACGGCCATGGCCGCGTGCCGGCTGCGGAAGTCATGATTGCGACGCCCTTCATCCGCGACTGCATCATCAACAAGGACAAGACCAAGCTCATCCACGAAGCTATCGCGGCGGGAGTCTCCCAATACGGCATGCAGACCTTCGACCAGTCCATCTTCAACCTCTACAAGAAAGACCTCATCACCTACGACGAGGCGCTACGACGCGCGAGCAACCCGGACGAGTTCAAGCTCAAGATCCAGGGTATCCAGTCGACGAGCGATCTTGCTCAGGAGGAGATGGAAAAGAGCATGACGGACTTCATGGACGATGGTGGTGCGGGAGGATCCGAGACCCCCTTCGAGTTCTCCTGATCGGCCTCGCCCCACGCGGAAGCCGCTCGACTTCGCTCTGCGACGGCTGTCTCGTCGCGCTCACAGTGAAGGCGAGCTCGAGGCCAAGATGGCACGGGCTGGATATCTGGGCGAGGAGATCGAGCAAACGCTTTCGTTTCTCCGCGAGCGCCGCTACCTGGACGACCCTACCTTTGCCCGAGACTTCGCCCGCAACCGGAACGAGTACAGGCTCTGGGGTCCGGCCCGAATCCAAGCTCGACTGAAGCAGCTTCGCCTCTCCGACGAAGACATCGACTCAGCGCTTTCCGAGGTTTTTCCTGAAGGCGAAGAGGAGGCGGCGAAGCGGGCTCTCGACCGTTTCCTCCGACTTGCCCGACCCTCGGCCCCTCGAGACAAGAGGATGGCGAGAGCTTACCGCCACCTCCTCACCCGGGGATTCTCTCCGAGCGTCGCACATCAGCTGGTGTCGGGCGCCGATTTCGCAGATACTTAAGAATTGAACAATCCGTAACTCGAGCCATCATGAAGGTCAAAGAGATCCGAAAGCGCTTCCTCGACTACTTCGAGTCGAAGGGCCACCGGCTCGTGCCCAGCTCCTCGCTCGTCCCCGTGGCAGACCCCACCTTGCTCTTCGTGAACGCGGGGATGAATCAGTTCAAGGACGTCTTTTTGGGCCTCGAGCAACGCAATTACAACCGCGCAACGACGGTTCAAAAGTGCGTTCGGGCCGGAGGCAAGCACAACGATCTCGAAAATGTGGGCGTGACGGCGCGCCACCACACGTTCTTCGAGATGCTCGGCAATTTCTCCTTCGGTGACTACTTCAAAAAGGAAGCTATCGACTTCTCGTGGGAGTTTCTCGTCGAGGAGCTCGAGCTCGACGCCACGCGCCTCGCCGTGACGATTTTCGAAGGCGATGATGACGTGCCTCGCGACGCCGAGGCCCACGATCACTGGCGCGCGTATATCGAGCCCGATCGCATCCACGAGCTCGGGCGCAAGGAAAACTTCTGGCAAATGGGCGACACCGGCCCCTGCGGTCCCTGTTCCGAAATTCACTTCTTCCAGGGCGATCATCTCCCCTGCTCTGAGGAGTCGTGCCTGGGAGTCGCCTGCGAGTGCGACCGCTGGCTAGAGATCTGGAACCTGGTGTTCATGCAATTCAACAAGCAAGAAGACACAAGTCTCGTCCCCTTGCCGGCCCCGAGCGTCGATACCGGCATGGGGCTCGAGCGGGTCGCGGCCGTCGTTCAAGAAGTTCTCAGCAACTACGATACCGATCTTTTCGCCGGGATTTTCCACGCTATCGAGCAACGCAGCGGAAAGGAATATGGCGCATCGGCCTCTGCGATGGACGTTTCGTTTCGCGTCGTGGCAGATCACCTTCGGGCGACGACCTTTCTCATCTCGGACGGCGTCATGCCGGGAAACGAAGGCCGCAGCTACGTGCTGCGAAAGATCATGCGTCGGGCGATGCGTCATGGAAAGAAACTCGGCGTCAAGGAGCCTTTCCTCTTCGCCCTGACGGCGAGCGTCATCGAAGAGATGCAGGGCGCCTATCCTGATCTGCTCTTGTCACGCGAGCTCGTGGAACGTGTCGTCAAGTCGGAGGAAGAGCGGTTCGGAACGACGTTGAGGACCGGAATCGCGACACTCGAAGACATGCTCGACTCGGACGCGGTGAACAACTCCAAGTGTCTTCCTGGCAGCGACGCCTTCAAGCTCTATGACACTTTCGGCATGCCCCTCGACCTTTTGACCGACATCGCTTCGGAGATGGGCGTCGCGGTCGACGAGGAGGGCTTCCAGCGTGAGATGGAGGCTCAGCGGCAGCGGGCCCGTGCATCCTGGAAGAAGACCTCGTCGGTACCGGACCGTTCCGTCTACGGTGAGTTGCGCCATCGCGTCGATTCGCGTTTCGAAGGCTATTCGGAGACTCGGATCGCGGAGTCACGGATCCTCGCTTTGACCCGGAGCGGGGCCGAGGTGCCTCGACTCGAGGAGACCGAGGAGGGAGAGATCTTTCTCGACGTCACGCCCTTCTATCCAGAAGGCGGTGGCCAGACCGGCGATCGAGGTGTCATTGCTGGTCCGGATGGCGTCGCCGACGTAGTCGATACTAAAGCGCCCGTCGCGGGACTGATAGCCCATCGGGTCCGGGTGGCCCGGGGCAGCCTCGGTCGTGAGCAGACGGTCACGGCAACGGTCGACGGAAGATCCCGCGAGGGGGCGGCCTCGCATCACACCATCACCCACCTGCTCCATGCGGCGCTACGCGAGACCCTCGGGCCCCATGTAAAGCAGGCAGGCTCACTCGTCGCTCCCAATCGGCTTCGTTTCGACTTCTCGCACTTCGCATCGCTCACCGCAGGCGAGCTGGAGCAAATCGAAGGACGGGTCAACGAGAAGATCCAGGAGGACCTGGGAGTCGAGACCGAAGTACTGTCCCTCGATGAAGCGCTTCAGAGGGGGGCGATGGCCTTCTTCGGAGAAAAGTACGGGGAACGGGTTCGTATCGTCGAAGTCGCCGATTTCAGTCTGGAGCTCTGCGGTGGGACCCATTTGTCGCGCACCGGTCAAGCGGGGCTCTTCGTCGTGACGAGCGAGTCCTCTATCGCTTCGGGAGTGCGGCGCGTCGAGGCTCTTACCGGCGCGGCGGCAGTCGCCTATATCCGGTCTCAACGCTCTCTATTGGAGAGCGCGAGTGAAGCCTTGCGCAGCCGTCCCGAGGAGCTCGCCGCGACGGCGGAGCGGCTTCGCGATGAGCTGAAGCGCAAGGAACGCGAGGTCGAAGAGTTGAAGCTCAAGCTTGCAACCGGGGGCGCAGCGGTGGCCGCGGACGAGTCGACCTTGGCCATCGGGGAGGTGATCGTCTGGACGCCCGAACCACTTCGAGACTACGACAAGAAGCAGCACCGGCAGTTCGTCGATGCTTTCAAGGAAAAGCATCGAGATGGCCCCTGGGTCGCGATCTCCGCAGCGGTAAACGGTGACAAGGTTTCGCTGATCGTGGAAGTATCTGCGGGTCTCACCTCTCAGGTTCGCGCGGATCGGCTCGTCAAGGAGCTCGCCGAAATGATCGACGGGCGCGGGGGTGGCAAGGCGGAGCGAGCCGAAGCCGGCGGGCGGCATCCGATCGACTGCGAGAGCTGCTGAACAAGTCTCGAGATCTGGTGCGCATGAACCTGGAGGGACAGCGTGTATAGAGACGTTGTCGGAGCCGCACTCGCGCTCGGCCTCGCAACCGCGGCGAGCGGTGAGTCCCAGGTCTACGGCTATACCGACGACAACGGTGTCTTGATTCTCTCGAACGTCCCCAACAACGATCGGATGCGTCTCATCGCCGACGGAACTCCCGACGAGGCGGGAAGGACCTGGCACTACAGCGGACAGTACGACAGCTTGATCTTGAAGGCCTCGAGCCGCTTCGGCGTCGATGCCTCACTCGTCCGCGCCGTGATCGCGGTGGAATCGGCATTCAACCGCTACGCGCGCTCGCACAAGGGGGCCCGCGGATTGATGCAGCTGATGCCGGAGACGGGACGGAGATACGGCGTCGTCAACGCTTACGACCCATGGCAAAACATTCGGGCAGGCACGTCTCATCTCCGCGATCTGCTCGACGAATTCAAGGACTTGCAGCTGGCGCTGGCCGCCTACAACGCGGGGCCGACACCGGTGCGCCGTTACGGCACGATCCCTCCCTATCGGGAGACACGCAACTACGTGCGCAAGGTTCTCGCGGTCTACCGAGCGGGTACGAAGCTTACGATCGTGAAGGGTAACATGGTCTATTCCATCGGACGTCCCGGCGGGAAGACGCGTATCACCTCGAGCCCCGATGCCGCGGGAAGCTCCGGCTCCGAATCGACTTTGGCGGCTCTGGCACGTCGCTCCGCCGCTGCCAGATCCTCGGCTACCGCTGTGGGCGCGCCGCCCGAACGCACGGAGCCACCACGGCCGAGCCCGCCCGCCGAGATCCCCAGAGAAGTCGTCGGTCCCATCTACTTCCGCTTCGTCGATCCCGAAGGCGTGATCCATATTTCGAGACATCGTCCCGCTAGTTATCCATACGAAATCCTCGATCCCTGATCGCCGACTTTCCACAACGCGCTTCAACAAGGAAACTCAACTTGGGTTAGTATTTAGCGGCCCCCTCGTGGTGCGAGCAGGAACACCCTCGTCCACGTGAGAAGGAGACATAGAGGATTGGCTTAAGAGCCCTCACCCGCCGTTGCGCGGACGCTCGGGCACCCTTTCCCAGAGGGAGAGGGAATAGAGGATGGTTGCATAAATAATGTCGACGCCCTTCGATCAGGGGCTATTTCTCGTCCATTTGAACCGAGGTCGAGAGCACTTCGATCGCCGCAACTTTGCCGACTCGGCGGAGGAGCTCGAGGAAGCCCGCAAGCTGCGCCCGAGCGACGACTCCGTCTTGAACCTGCTAGGACTCGCCTATTTCAAACAGGAGAGGTACAGAGAGGCGGACGCGGTCTATCGCAAGCTCATTGAGCTCAATCCGGAATCCTCCACTCTCCACTTCAACCTCGGACTCGTCTGTTTCAAAGTCGGAGACCTCGACCGGGCGGAAGCGACCTTCCTGAGGTCGCTCGAATTGAAACCCGACAATCAGAAGACGCACTTCTACCTGGGAAATATCTACGAGAAGAAACAGCAGTACTACAACGCGATCTTCCAGTACCGGAAGGCTGGCGCGAATATCATGGTGAAGCGTGTCCAGCAAAAGATCGATCTCGAACGACCGACGGATGGGGGGCCTGGCGTCGACTTCTCCGTTCCCACGCCTGAACCCGACGACACCACACCCCGCATTCAAACGCGCAGCGGGTCGGACGGCGGAGAGGAGACCTCGCCCAACCTCGATCTCAACAAGATCAACGTCGACTCGGTCGACCGACGGCGCTTCATCAGCGCTCTTCAGCGCGGTCTTGTCACCACCCAACCGAAGGGGCCCGGGCCGAGACGAACCGAAACTGCCGAGCACGACGTGTCCATGCCGGACGAAGACGTGCAGATGGAGGGCGCAGAGGGGACGCTCCCTGGCAAGACACGTCGGCCCCCTCACGACACTCAAGAAGAAGCCCTGACGGCCGAAGAGCGACACGCCATGGAAGAGGATCCACGGCCGAAAGTCGAAGAGCCGCCCCCCAAGCCGCCCAAACGGATAAGCGAGGATACTATTCCCCCAACGAGCCAAATGCTCGACGGGGAGAGCCGTACGAGACTGCGCATCAGCGAGCCCATTGTGGAGGACCAGTCGCTCGCTGAGATGACACGCAACAAGACACCGGAGAAGGCGGGAGAGGAGCTCTTCACAGAGCGCTCCGGCCGAGACCGGAGAAAGTCGCCACGGGCGATCATCCCCCCCGCGGAACATTTCGAGATGGGCGAGCTCGATCGCCTCGGGCGAGAGCGCGGAAACTTGAGCGGCTCGCCCGGGGGTGAGCCGAACGTCTACTCCCGGGGTAGGCGGCGCGACGATATCTTTCGCTACCTCGAGAACAATCTCATGGAGGTGAACTTCTCGGGGAAAGTCTTCATCAAGCAGGGAACCATATACAGCTATAGCGGCAATCTGACTTTTTGGGTGAAACCCCAACGAGAGGAATCCGTGCCGCCTCTCGTCATCGTAAGCGGCACGGGTAAGCTACTCCTTACCGATCGCCAGCGTGACGTCACCGTGATGCAGATCGAGGACGAAGAAATCTTCGTCGAACCTTCCCACTTGCTGGCTTGTGAGGAAACGCTCACGCCGCGCTACGCCGTGGTCGAGCGAGACGGCAGTCCGAAGGCATTCCACGTCCTCGTGATTCAGGGCACGGGGATGCTGGCGCTCTCCGTCGCAACCAGCCCCCTCGTTCTCACCGTTCAGGAGCAATACCCGGTCAACGTCTCGAGCTCGAACCTGATCTCCTGGGCGGGTGAGCTCATACCGACCATCATCGAGGACGAGGCGCTCGCCGAGTTAATGCTCCCCGGCAATTCCAGCGGCATCAACTTGAGGCTCGTCGGGGAAGGCAAGGTCATGATGGAGAAGTCGGCCCCCTCTTGACGAAACTCGAAGCCGTTTATTCGAAGTAGGGTCTCTCGAAAAACACTTCACCTCCCCTTCGCTCGAGCCGAAGAGCTTCGCCCGGAAAGCGCGTCTCGAAGTGGGCTCCGAGCGCCGCCTCGAACTCCCGGGCGTCGTTCTCGCTATCCCACCGCGAGCGCCAGACCAGCCTATAACCCCGCTCCGCCGCGAGCACGGCGTATCGGTCACCACCCCATCCTTCGGCAGCCATCTCGGCATGCTGAGAGGAAGTCCCATCCCTCAGAAGCACCCTGATGAGAAACTCTCCCAGGACTCCCTCGAAGTCCGGCGTCGTGCCGCTGGCCTCGCCGAGCTCGACCTCCTTGGGCTCGTCGGTGCTCTCGAGGAACTTTTCGGGGTGAAGAACCTGCTCCATCGAGCGTGGGGGCCGAGAGAGCTTCTCGTTCAACATGGCGAACCCGCCCGCTTCGTAAATGGCGGCGGCGAGGCGACGCCCATCGAAATAGGGGGCGATGAGCTGCTCCTGGACGACCGCGGGAGCGTCCTTCAGCGCTGGTCCGGCAAACATCGATGCCACCTCCCCCCCCGTCAGGCCCTGCGAGAACACCTGGAACAGGGTCGCCGCCTCGGGAGCGTTTCCTGAAGCTCCCGACATCAGGTAGTGCTCCATGAGAATCGAGGCGTCCCCCTCGAGCAGGCAGATCACTGCGAGCCTGCGGTCGTCAAAGTCGCTCTGCACGTTCAGCTTGTCCCGAATGACGATGTGCTGGTCCTGGATGGCGTGCCGAAGCTCGTGGGAAAGAATGAGCTGGTTCATGACGTTGAGGGAGCGTCCCGACGAGATCGCGAAGAGCTTTCTAACTCCGGGCCTCTCGTCATAAAAGCCGGCGACATTCTCGTTCAGGACCCGTTCGCGCACGCCACGAAGATCGGCTTCGGCATCGAGGAGACCAAACCCGCGCAGCATGCGTTCTTCCCGCTCGGCGAACTCTGGTGGGTAGTCCTCCTCGAACCACTTGCGGATGTAGGCTGCAAGATCGTCTCTCGACATAAAGTCGATGGGGACGTCGGACCGGAATTTCAGCTCGCCGATCGTCTCGACCTTTTGCTTGAGCTCGGCTGGGGCGACGGGTGGAAGCCCAAGACGCTGGCCGAGCTCCTCGAGCGCCTCGGCCATCTCGGTTTCGTCGACCTGCGCCACCGCCGCGGTCGCACCAGAGAGACATAGGACGGCCGCTAGCACCCATCGAATCGAGCTCATGTTTGGAGAGTCACCTTCAGTCAGGCTGCTCGGGGTCGTTCGAGCAGGGCCTCGAAGCTGCAGGTGGCACCTCCCTGGCCCCGGCAGGTCACCTCCTTGACCGAGTCGCAGCGGAGGTCGGTCTTTTCCAAGAGCCCGGCGAAGAGCGCCGCGTAAAACTGACAACGCATCAGTCCCCCGTCCTCCGCGGGCGTGTGACAGAAGAGCGAGTTGTCGACCGTCACGAGGAGTTTTTCACCCTCTCGTTTGACGGACAGGAGCGCATCTTTGTGAATGCTCCTGAGCCCCGAGTGAAGGAGGTATTTCACGAGACGTTCCCTGCCGAAGCGCGGGAGGGATTCGAGGAGCCGGCGCTCGATCGGCGAAAAATCCCCGTAGGCCCGATCGGATGCCGTCCGGCCCGCGGCGCCGATGACCTTCTCGTAGAGCGTCGGGTTACGCCTCAAATAGCCGACCGCGCCGATGATGGTGGCGACGTGAAATCGGGTTTGGCGAGCAGAGGGGTCGAACCAGCGGCTGAAGATCTGGAGCTCCTCCGGCGCGTGCTCCTCCAGGGCCTTGTGGAGGCTCGTCACGAACACTCGCTCGACGAGAATATCCGTCATCACCGCGCCCTCGGTCGCAGAGTGCAGTTTATAAATCGAACCGTTCCTCGCGAGCTTTGCCCGCGGGATGAGCGCGCTACTATCATAGGAGTTCGGAAAACCGAGGCGAGTATACCATCGACTCCGTCCCGGTCCAAGACACATGCAGACACTCGAGGGGGCAGTTCTCGTCGGCGGGCGGAGCCGGCGCATGGGCCGGAACAAAGTCGGGCTCGTCATCGGAGATCGGACCGTGCTCGAGCGCGTGGTTCTTGCGCTCCGGCCTCTCGTGAGACCTCTGCGCCTCGTGGGGCGCATCACTTCCGATTCCCTTCCCGATGCCCTTGCGGACACGGGCCTCGCACCGGATCGGATGCCCGGGCTCGGACCCCTCTCCGGCATTCACACCGCCCTGGTCGGAGCAAAATCCCCCGTCATCGTGGTGGCCTGCGACATGCCCTTCGTCACCACGTCTTTCCTGGCAGGCCTCGCGGAGCGTCTGGAGCCAGGCTTCGACGCGGTCGTACCGGAGTCGAGTCGGGGGCCAGTCGCCGTCTGCGCCGTCTATCGTCACCGATGCCTTCCGTTGTTGGAGGAGCAGCTTAAAAGGAGCGACCTCTCTGCGCAGGCCTTCACGCGGGCCCTCGAGACGCGCTGGGTCCGGAACGAGGAGCTGAGACAGCTGGACCCGACGGGCCGCTGTCTTACGAATTTGAACACCCCCGAGGACTACGAGGCCGCGCTCGCGGTCGTCGAGTCCG
The DNA here is from genome assembly GCA_965247365.1 of Candidatus Marinacidobacterales bacterium. Classification (GTDB taxonomy): domain Bacteria; phylum Acidobacteriota; class Vicinamibacteria; order Marinacidobacterales; family SMYC01; genus CBDFHB01. The sequence goes on along the minus strand of CBDFHB010000002.1, from coordinate 2,457,673 downwards.
AGTGACGGCTCACCTGAACCGTTGTCCGCGACCAATCGTGACTCCAGACCCCGTGAGGCCGCGGCAGCATATCAAAGACAGAAAGGGCTATCGCTGACGGCGCTCGGGCTCGTTCCGTCTTCGAACTTGTCTCATGAGCTGGCCAAGCCGTCTCTGGATCTCGGTCTCGAGAATCCGATAGCGGGCGCGCTGGCGGATGTCGAGGACCTCGTCGATGGCGTGGTAACGCGCCTGCTCTTCGGAGGCGAATTCACTACGCACCCGCTCGAGCTCGTCGAGCAGGGGCTGCAGCTCCCCTTCCCCCGCCGCGTCGCGACCGAGAGCCTGACGCATCTGGCGCAGGACTTCCATGCGCGTGCGGCGGTAGTCCCGGCGTAGGTCCTGGAGCTTCTTTCGAGCCACGACCATCCGACCGTACTGCTCGTCGCTCAAACCGAGAGCGTCCTGGAGCTTGCTGAGAATATAGGCATCCATCATGCCCTCGAGCTCTTCTCGGCTGGGCTGGAGTGGAGACGGCTGGGCCGCGGCGTTATGTCCGGCCAGCAGAAAGGTCGCCATCGAAAGGGGCAAAAGGTAATTCTGTAACATCTTCATGACGAGCTCGACCTCATTTCTTCCGCGAGCCGCTCCAGAACGAACCCTCGCTCTTCTGGAGTCAACTCATCGATTGCGCTGGGAACGACGTCCGTCTCTTCCCCCTCGAAAGCCATTGCCTCGGAGCCGGCGACTTCGTCCGACAGCGCGAGAAGGAGCTGAAAGGCTTCGTCGCGCTCGGCGGGGAGCAGCAGGCCCTCGGGCTCCGAGACAATCGAGTCCCCCTCGGGCATCCACGCATCCGGCCGCCCATTCGACCACCCCTCGGGCCTAACCGTCGGGTAGATCAAAACGACCGCCACGAGAAACGCGGCCGCCGCCACCAGCCACATCCCGAGGCCCTTCCCCCGCGGCCGACTCTCTTCGGGACCGGCGACTCCGATGACTTCGCGCTCCTCGGCCGAGCTCAAGAGCGTCAGCGTGCCAGTCAGCTCGTCGAGCTCCCGCCGGCACGCATCGCAGCGCTCCACGTGCAGCCGATAGGAAGCCTCCACCGGAGCTCCATCGAGCAAGTCGATGCAAATTTCTGGCGTAAGATGTTGATCCGCCTCGTGGTCGTTCATGGCCTCTCTCCGAGAATCTTCTTCAAGTTCTTGAGCGCAAAGAATAGATTCGCCTTGGCCGTTCCTACGGAACCGCCCATGATTTCTGAAATTTCCCGATGGGACAAGTCCTCATACACTCGCAGCACCAGCGTCATTCGTTGCCGCTCCGGCAGCCTCGCCACCGCCTCCCGGATGGCCGCGGCGGTCTGGCGGTCCTCGAGTCGCTCCGACGGGCTCGGGCCCGTGTCTTCGATCTCGAGCTCGTCTGAGATCGCTTCGGCTCGCGGTTTCCTCGACGCGATCCAGTTCAGGCATACGTTGACCGTGATGCGGTAGAGCCAGGTGGAGAAGCGAGACTCGCCCCGAAAGGTCGGAAGGCCACGATAGGCCCTCAAAAAGGCCTCTTGCACGAGGTCCTCGGAATCCGCGGCGTTGCCCGTGTAACGCAGGCAAATGCCACGGATGCGACTCCGATGCGCCCGAAGAAGCGACTCGAAGGCCTCGCCCTCTATGGTCGACGGAGCGGAACCGGTCTCATCCCCTTCTTCCAAGAGCGTCTCCCGACTGTCATTCACAGAGCGTTCGATAAACAGCATCGCATCTTGACTGTGGTTTGTCCAAAGTCGCCTCATTTGTTTGGACCGATCCCGCGCCGAAACGGTTTAACGATATCGCAAATGAAGTAGATTCTGAGCCGGTTGACATGAAATCAGCCCTAGTGCTAGCCTTTATTAGATTTCTCAGTTGACCGGAAAGCTCCCTGCTGACTTCTGAATAGGGGAGACTTGTCGGGCCAGGGTCCGAACTTGGGGGACGTCTCTCCCCTCCTACTCTCCGAAGAGCTTTCGGAAAAGGATCGACGAAATGCCTATCCGCAAATCTCGAAAAAAGTCACCGACGCCGCGGCGAGCCTCTCGCAGCACGACGTCTGCTCGCGCCAGAGCCACAGAGCCCGTGGGGCTGGACCTCGGCACCAGCACGGTCGTCTCCGCCCGCAAGAACGGGAAAGGGATCCGCGCTCACTCGGAGCTCAATGCCTTCATCGAGCTTCCGACGTCGCGCTTCACGGAACAGATTCTCCATCAAAACGAGATCGACTTCGTGCGCGAGAACGGTCATCTCGTCGTCTACGGCAACGGAGCTTTCAAGTTCGCGAACATGTTTAACGCGGAGACGCGCCGTCCGATGCGACACGGCCTAGTGAACGCCAACGAGCCTTACGCGCAGAAGCTCCTCGAGGTCATCGTCACGAAGCTCGTCGGGAAACCCAAGTCGAAGGGACAGCTGCTTTGCTTCAGCGTTCCGGGGCCTCCACAAGACTCCCCCTCGAGTCTTGTGTATCACGAGGCCCTGATGAAGCAAATGCTGGAGAACTTGGGTTTCGACGCCAAGCCGATCAACGAGGGACTCGCGGTGGTCTTCTCGGAGCTCGAGAAGGAGAACTTCTCCGGGATCGGAATCAGCTTCGGTGGCGGCCTCACGAACGTGTGCCTAGCCTACCTCTCGGTGCCGGTCTTCTCCTTCGCGGTGGACAAAGGCGGCGATGACGTAGACGAGGCCGTCGGCGAAGTTGCGGGCGTGACGGCCACGAGGGTCAAAGCAATCAAAGAAGACGGGCTCGATCTCCGCCACAAGGGGCGCAGCAAGATCGCCGGCGCCCTCCAGATCTATTACGACGATCTCATCACGACCGTCGTGGAAGGCATTGGAGAGTCCCTCTCAAGCGCCGATCGCATGCCCAAGCTCGACAAGCCTCTGTCCGTCGTCCTCGGCGGTGGCACGGCACTACCCAAGGGCTTTGTGGACCGATTCGCGAAAGCGCTGGATGCGCAGAAACTCCCCATCGCGCTCGCCGACGTCCGCATGGCCAAAGATCCATTGACGGCGACCGCTCGAGGGGCTCTCCTCGCGGCACTCTACGAGAGCTGAGCTAGCGAGCAGGGCAGGCACGGACTGCAATCGCGCCAGGAAGGAGTAACGGTAATGGAAAGCGTGGTAGCGAGTGGAGAAGGCCGTATCGGCCTCGATGTTGGTACGAGCAAGCTCATGACCATCCGCCAAGCGGGAAACCAGCTCAAGGAATCGGTCGAGGTGAACGCATTTCTACCTCTCCCCTACTCTCGGATCACCGAGAACATTCTCCTGCAGAACAAGGTTCACTACTATCAGAACAACGGCCACTTCTTCGTCTACGGGAACAACGCGGAGAAATTCGCCGGCCTGTTCAACGCCGAGACACGACGGCCAATGAGCGAAGGCCTGATCAACCCCGACGAGCCGTCGGCGCTGACGCTCATCAAAGTGATGCTCCAGGGTCTGCTGAAACAGCCCAAGAACAAGGGAGAGCTCGTGTGCTATTCGGTGCCCGGGGCTCCGGCCGACTCACCCAGCGACCTCATCTATCACGAGAAGCTTCTGGCCGGCTTCCTCACCGAAATGGGATACGAGGTGAAAGCGATCAACGAAGGGCTCGCAATCGTCTTCTCCGAGCTCGAGAAGGAGAAATTCACAGGTATCGGGATCTCCGCGGGTGGCGGGATGTGCAACGCCTGCCTGTCTTATCTTTCCGTACCAGTCGTGTCGTTCTCGATCTCCAAGGCGGGCGATTTCATCGACAAGAGCGTCGGCTCCGTAACGGGTGAGTCCGCGACACGGGTCAAAATGATCAAGGAGCAGTCTCTCGACCTGTCGCGCTCGCCGAAAGACAAAGTAGAAGAAGCGCTTCACATCTACTATGACGAGGTCATCGGAAGCCTGCTCGAGACACTGAACAAGTCGGTCAGCAGAACCTCGAGCGAGACCCACCAACTCGATCACCCCGTACCTGTAGTCCTCGCGGGAGGCACGGCGCAGCCCAATGGTTTTCGCGAAAAATTTGAAAAAGCGCTCGAGGCCTCGAAGTGTCCCGTACCCATCTCCGAAGTGAGGCTCGCCGCGCATCCCAAACAGGCGACGGCGCGGGGCGCCTTTATCGCGGCGGTCTACGACAACTGACGGGTTCTCGGGAGAGGCTTACGATCCAGCCGGAGACGAGATGCCGGGCCTGAGCTCGCCGGGGTCGCTTCCACATCCGCAGTTGCGGCGAAGCCTCGACTTCCTCTCCTCGCGTATCCAGGACCCGGTCAACAAGCTCTGGTTCATCAAGCGGACCCTCTACGAGTTCGACAAACGCCCCGAATCGCTGAAGAGGCTCCCCTTCGTCAGGAGCGTCCTGTGCTACTACATCGCCCTCGAGTCACTCGGTGAGCTCGTGTGGAGCCCCCGCGCCGGCCTCGTATCGCTTCCCCGGGGCGCTCTCTGGGCCCTCTATCGCTTCCGACACGCGATCGTCTTCGTCATAGTCTGTGCCGTGGGCTACGGCAGTTACCGGCTAGGCACCGTCGGCTACGCCCAAGCGCAGGTCGGGGCGGACTGGCTATTCGCCCAGATCGTGCCCGCGCCGACGGCTGCCTCCGCACTGCCAGACCCAAACTATCCCGCGGCGAGAACGGGTCTCCCGCCGAGACAGGTGTGGCTCGTTCAGGAGGAAGGCGATGAGGAGCTTTGGAGCAACGGGCTTCGCATCGTGACCTCCTTTCAGACGACGGGAAAGGCGAGGGAGTTTCTTGCCTTTCCGCGCGACGGGGCGCCCCCGGTCCCCATGGGCAAGAAGCCCGTCGGCATCGTCTATCACGCTTCCCAGAGCGATATGGCCCCCTTTGCACAGGAGTTCAATCGCAACATTCTCTCGACCACCCTAGACCTCATCGGCTGGCTGAGCCGACGCGAGATCTACAACTACGTAATCGACCGTTTCGGTCAGGTCTACCGGGTCGTGTCCGACGACACGGTCGCGGTCCACGCTGGTGTCTCCATTTGGGGCGACGAGAGCCACTACTATCTGAACCTCAACGAAAGCTTCATCGGGGTCGCGTTCGAGAGTCAGTGGAGCGCGGGCGGCGATCTCATCACCCCAGCCCAGCTGCAAGCCGCGGTAAACTTGACGGACCTGCTGCGGAGCCGATACCGGATCCCCGATATCAACTGCGTGCCGCACGGACTCGTCTCGGTGAACGCGTCGAAGAAGCTCATCGGATACCACGCAGACTGGGCCCGGAACTTCCCCTTCGGCGCGCTGGGCCTCGAGGACAACTACCAAGTGCCTCCCCCGAGTATCCTCGCCTTCGGTTTCGGATACGACGAGGACCTCGAAGCTCGGCTCGGCGGCGAGCTTTGGCCCGGCGTCGCCACTGCGGAGCGCGAGGTAGAGAAACGAGCACGGGACGAAGGGCTCACCGTCCCCAAGCTCAAGGCCCGTCTCCAGCGGAGCTATCGGAACATGCTGGAGCTCACAAAGCTCACCGCATCGGCGAATCGCCGCGAGCGGGTCCCCGTCCCTCTCTCAGGCGGCGGCCAGTAGACCTGAACGTCGAAGCCCTGCTTCAGCGAGCTAGATCAGAGTCTCTCGCTTGCGATACTGAGCGACGAGCACGTAGCCGCCCCAGATGAGCGCGGAGAGGATGAACAAAGCTCCCAGAAAATGGGCAAGTCTGGCGACGCCGTGGTCGTATGGCAGGAGCCCGAGCCTCGAGAGAACGTTGTTCCAGTCGTGATAGCCGGGCACATCGCGGCCGGTGACGCCTCCAAGGAGCACGAGCTCTTGCGATCGTGCATCATGGATGTAAGGCGCGAGGTCGACCAGGCTTTGTCCTGCCCACCACGTCGCGACCGCCGCCCCGAAGGGATTGACGTGCCGTAGAAACGCGGCCACACAGACGAGTGGAACGAGCACCTGCATCAGCGAGCCGCCTAGGGCGGCGATGAGCTCGCCGAACAACCCGAGAATGATGTGCCCAGCCTCGTGAAGAACCAAATTGACCCGTGAGAGCAGAAAATGGGTAGTGCCCCAGAAGACCTGCGAGCGGTCGATGGGCGCAAGTACATAGCGGTAGCTGAGTGGGAGAAGGAACGCGAAGAGAACGACGCGAGCCCAAAACTCGATTGGGATTGATGCTGTCGGGCACGCCGAAAGCGCGTTGCCGAAACCATTCCCAGAGCGACCCCCATGGGGACTCTTGGGGCCGCCGGCGCTTGCGGTTGTCGCCGCCCATCTGGTACCCGTCTCAGTTCATCGAGCAGGCGCCTGGACCTCTGGGGTCGCCGCACGTGCCGCAGCCCCCTTCCAGGGACTCGGCGCTTGCGGCGCGTGAGCCTCCCGTGACGGCTGCGAACGTCGAGAGGAGCCGCTCGAGCTTCCCGCTCGAGCAGGAGGGACACTCGGACCTCTCCTGCCCCATCACGAGGGTCTCGAACTCTTTGTCGCAGTCTTTACAGCGATACTCGAAGATAGGCACTAAGGTAACTCTCGGCGTCAGACGTCAAGCATAAGCCCAACGGGCGGCGGGATCCAGTCGTCGGCACGCCGTCGACTGAAGTCCTGGGATTCTGCCCCGACGATTCGGAAGTTACTGAAGGAAGAGAACTGCGGTTACGGGCCCTACCCGCACGGCGAAGGGAAAGTGAATCTCCATCGCCAACTGAGCCCACATCTGACTCAGCACGAACAAACCCACGCTCAATACGGCAATTCTCGCTAGGCGCTCACGCGTGATCGACACCGGTTATGACTCCTGATGAATTTTAGTCGGGCTCTCGAAGACCCAGTAAGTACAAAACAGAAAATAGGGGCCTTCTTATCGGGCATCATAGGAGGCTCCGCGGAACGCTGTCTAGAGTAAGGATTTCCTCTCGCCGGGAAATCCCCACGAAATCCTCTCCATGGCCTTTCAACGGGGCCAAATCCCACCAGTTCGGCGAGGCCTGAGCGCGCGGCGTCTATAATGATGATGCGCGCGCTGCTTTGGAGGTACCGCATGCAGATGACTCTCTGGATGACTCTCAGCGTTGCATGGCTTACCAACTCACTCCAGCAGATGCCCGAACCGAGCGCGAGCCCGGCGAAAGTCGAAAGCCTCGAGAACGAGCTCGAAGCAATGGAAGCCGAGTGGACCCATGCCAAAGCCAGCCTGCCCGCTCTCGACGGGGAGTGGACTCGCCGAGCGGAGCACATTCGCATGGAGGCGATCTACCTTCGGGTCAAGATGCGCAAGCACGTCGAAGCGGGAGGAGACGGAACGGGCTCGAGCGAGCGGGAGATCTCCGAGGTGCGCCAGGCGGTCGCAGCCTTCCGTGACGACGTGCAACAAGCCTTGCGCGAGCACGTCGAATGGGTCACTTTGCCGGCTGAGACTGTTTTTTCCCTTCGGCTCCTGGCTCCCGTCGGAACCGAAACGGCCCAAGTCGGAGACTCTGTCTCCGCCCACAACCTCATCCGAGTGACACGCATGGAGAAGACCCTCATTCCCGAAGGTGCGCTGCTGCACGGTACCGTCGAGCTATCTGACCGTCCGGGCGGACGCGCCGACCGTGGAGCGAGACTAATCCTGGCCTTCGGACGCTTGGAGGTCGATGGGGAATTCTACGACGTGACGGCGACAGTCGTGGGAGGCTCGCAGGACCTCGAAACGGGCCTCGGCAGCGAGAAGAAAAAGATGGGCCTCGGCGCCGGCATTGGCGGCGTGGTGGGCGCCGTGATCGGGGGAGCGACGGGTGCGATCGTAGGGGTCATCCTCGGCGGCTCGGGAGCGATCCTCGCGACCGAAGGAAAAGACGTAGAATTGCCAGAGGGCACGGTCCTGAGGGTCCGACTCGATCGCGAGCTCGAGCTGCCAGTGGTCTCCCCGACACCCTGAGCGGCTCTTCAGCTCTTACCTTCCGTTCCCCCACCGGAACATGTCAACAACATTGAGACACTCGCGAGCTGCATTTAGTGAGCCTCGATTAACTTTCGGCGACTGGTGATGTCCGCGTGGTCGACGTCTGCTTCGCTCGCGATCTCGTTGGGTGAAGCAGAAAAAGGGGGTACCCCAGGTATGGACGACGCCGAGAGAATGGCTCCTGCGGCATCCTGGAGCGTCGTTTTCTGCGGCGGCGGGTTGATCCAGGCCTGAGGAGGCAAAACGGGAGGTTGTGGCGTTCCGCGAACGAAGCGCTCGGGATGAGCACGCTGAGCCTCGAGAAGGATCTGGCGCCGAGCGGTGGTGAGTTGTTCGGCGCGACCGTAGTGAACGTCGGCCGGTGTCATAAGGCCGACCCCCGAGTGCCGGTGGTCATTGTTGTAGTAGTCGAAGAAACCGCGGCAGAACAGCCGGCTGTCTTGGATGGAACCAAAACGGCTGGGGAACTGAGGGCAATACTTGAGCGTTTTGAACTGAGACTCGGAGTAGGGATTGTCGTTCGAGACGTAGGGTCTGGAGTGGGTCTTGGTCACGCCGAGGTCTGCCAAGAGCAAAGCCACGGACTTGCTTCGCATCGAGCTGCCACGATCCGCGTGCATGGTGAGCTGGTCTGGTTCAATGTTTTGCTTGCGACAGCTCTCGGCGATGAGGCGTTTCGCGAGCTCGGCGCTTTCTCGGTGAGCCAGCATCCAGCCAACCACGTAGCGGGAGAAGATGTCGAGGATGACGTAGAGATAGTAGTAGGTCCACTTGACGGGGCCACGAAGCTTCGTGATATCCCACGACCAAACCTCGTTGGGCGCCTCGGCCAACAGCTCCGGCTTGGCGTAATTCGGATGGCGCAGTTGGTTCCGGCGCTCTCGGACCTCGCCGTACTTTTCCAAAATCCGATACATCGTGCGAATCGAGCAGAGGTAGATTCCCTCGTCCAGAAGCGTGGCCCACACCTGCGCGGGCGCCTTGTCGACGAAACGCTCACAGTGCAAGGCTCCGAGGACCTTCTCGCACTCGGTCTCGTCGAGGGCTCGGTGCGGCCGAGGACGACGCTTCGGTTTGGGCGTCACCAGCTGGCGCCTGCGATACAACGTGGAACGAGCCACACTCAGAGCCTCGCAGGCTTCCGCCGTCTGCCCAATCTGTCCCGCCAGCTCCTCGGCCGCCACAATCAGTCGTTCTCGTCGCTGTCGAGCGGATTCAGGGGGATCCCCAGCAGTTCGGAGGCTTTTTTTTGGATCTCCAACATCGTCTCCACTCGAGCCAGGCGACGTTGGAGCCGGGCGTTCTCGCGCTCGAGCTCCTTGACCCGTGGATCCTCTGCCTTCGCCTTCCGGCCTCGCTTTCTCGACGTCAACCCCGCCTTCGCGATCTCGTCACGTTGGCGGCGCCAACTCGATAGCTGCGACGAGTACAGGCCCTCTCGACGCAGAAGTGCCGCAATATCCCCGACACCCTTGCAGGCGTCGGCCTCGCGCACTAGCCGCAGCTTGTACTCCGCGGTAAAGCGTCGACGCTTCGCTTGCTCACTCACTTCCGTTTCCGGGACCCCGCCGCATCGCGGCCGGCGGGATCTCCAGTCGCCCTACGGGCTCCTTCCGTTCCCGCCGGGGTCATTCTCTCAATCAATGAACTCATTGATGATCCTCCTCCGCCCTACACACTAATTTCAAGGGGCGAAGTGTCTCAAGGATGTTGGCACAGAGGGCACGAGGCGGAAGCATCGTCGGAAATGGGTGGACTTTGCCCCCATCGCCCTTTGGAGTCATGATGCGGCCGGCTCCCTCTTTTTCCACCTCGTCGATGCGGACCACGGCATGGAGCGGCACGTAAGTCCTCTTCACCCCTTGGAACTCCGATTCCAATCGCTCCACCGAGGGGTCGATCACGACTTTCGACTTGTCGCCGAAAACCAGCTCTTCGATCTCGACGAAACCAAAGAGCCCTCCCTGACTGACGCTTCGCGCGTAGACCTCATAGACGTCTCCCTGATTGAAGAACGTGACGCGGTAGATTCGATTCCGTGACTTCTTCGCACCCATGAGCCGCTCCGAGGCAAGATTCTAGCAGCCTGCCGCCCCGAATCGAAACGGAGCTAGCGCGTGCTAGCGTCCACCCAGGACAGATAGCTCGCGGCTCCTCCGTGCAACGGCAGTGAGATCAGCTCCGGGACGTCGTAGGGATGAAGCTCTTCGATTGCCGCCGAGAGCGCCTCCCACCGTTCGCTCCGTGTCTTCATGATCAAGAGCACTTCGCGATCGTCGGCGAGGCGACCCTCCCAACTATAGAAACTCCGAACGCCCGGCAAGATGTTCACGCAGGCCACGAGCCGGCGCTCGACGAGCGTCTTCGCGAGACGGACGGCCTCCTCTTCGCTCCCCAGGGTCGAGAGTGCCACGATGTGCTCGATCATGAGTTCGCCTCCTCGCGCAAGGTCCCGATGACTTTTCACGTCCCAGCTAGTGTGCTAAGGGTCTATAATAGCGCTTACCGCACGCAACGATTTTTGCGCTCACGCGACGCCGATGAACAGGCCGGACTCACCCTCCAACAAGCAGAGCTCCCGGGCGGCCGGGTCTCTGAAGCGGGAACGTTTGCACGAGTCCAGCTTCCGGCGCAAAGCGCTCGGGATCGCCGCCTTTCTCATCCTCGCCGCCTCCGCGCTGAACGCGCTTTTGGGAGAACGTGGCGTGCTCGGATTGATGAGAGCGCGACAGGAATACGCCTCTCTCGCGGCTCAAGTCAGAGGGCTCGAAGCTGAGAACGACCGCCTCTCGGGCGAGATTCGGTCCCTCCGCTCCGACGCTCTGGTAGTGGAGCGTATCGCGCGCGAAGTCTTCGGTATGGGCTTGCCGGGCGAGATCTCGGTATCTATTCGCTATCCCGATACAGCCCGCTGAGCGCCCAACTCCGCAGCGACTCTACCGCGGCGTCAATTCGTGAAGGCATAGGCGAGGCGCACGACTGCGCCCCGGCGCTCGACGATCAGCCGAAGCTCGTCCTCGTCCTGGAATCGAGCCAGCAGTTCCCAGAGTGAGTCGAGACCGCGCAAAGGCTCGCCATTGATGCTGAGGATGACGTCGCCGAGCTTGAGCCCCGATTCGGACAAGAGTGTCCCGTCTGGAAGGCGGGTCAGCGTCAGACCCCGAACCTCGCCCCCTTCCACGCGCGGTGTCAGTCTCGTTTCGCTGAGAATGACTGGTATCTCTTTCTCTAGCCTTGCCGCGGAGGTCGATTTCGAAAAGTCGCGACGGATCCAAGGAACAGAGAGCTCTTGCGCGGCGTGTTCGGTCGTGGCCTCGCCCCCCGCTAGAACGAGTCGAAGCCGGCCGGCGGCACTCTCCACTAACGCCGAGTCCCGTGCCACTTCCAGGAGAACGTAGCCCGCGAATTCCTGACCCACGCGGAGCGGGCGAGCCCTTCTGGCGCCTGGGCGTTTCAGGAGCGCAATCGAGCTCGCCGGATTGCTCGTGACGATGACGCCTTCGAGAACGGGCGCGTCATCGACGGGGGCGCTTTTTTCCTGCTGCGCCACGGCGAGGGCGCCCACGAGAGTCAAGGGCATCGCGAGCGCCAGTTTTCGCGGAAACAATGCAGCCATTGTTAGATATCCAAACCAAGGATAGCGGGTGGGGCAACACGGGTCAAACGTCGGAGGCCGTTGTCCCTGTGCTATAGTCCGAAAGATTCTCCGCTGTTCAGGATGTTCACCGATTTAGTTGATGGCTTCCGATCCACTCCTGCCACGCTCGAAGGAGGCGGCTCGAGGCTCCCGCGGTAGAAGACGTCTTCTGGGAACCTGGGCAGGCAGGTTCCTTCTGCTACTGGTCGCCATTCGGCTCCTCGGCGTCGTCGGGGCCGTTCCCGCTTCGCTCACGACGGTCGCCACAGTGGGGCTTTGGCTCTTCGCAGGAGCGTTTCTCGTTTGGGGTCTCGCGAGGCTTCGCAGAAAGCTCCTGTGGCGCATCCGTCGCAAGCTCGTCATCTCATACCTCCTCATCGGCCTCGTCCCGACTCTCTTGATCCTGTTCTTCTTCGTGCTTAGCGCCTACTTCATCGTCGGCCAAGTGAGCTCCTACATGCTCAACAGCGAGCTCCAGCGATACGACGCCCGGGCGGCGGGCGCCGCCGACCTCGCCCTGTCGGAGATCGAGGCGCTCAAGCGTTCCAGCTCGAGGCTCTCCGACGAGGAGGTCTCGACCGTCCTCGAACGACGATTGACTCCCATAAGCGAGCTGTTTCCCGACTCGGTCGCCATTTATCTCGAGCATCGCCGGCATCGAGTCCAACGGGTGGTCGGCACCGCGAGCATCGCGAACGAACCGACGGTGGGGACAATGCTGCCTCCCTGGCTGCCCGAAGGCTACCGGGGGCCGTTTCGCATCGGGGGAGCGACCTATACGGGAGCCGCTTCCGCACCCCTGTCGTCCGATGGTGGCGCCACTGTCCTCGTCCTGTCGCCTTTGGCGATTTCTCTCGGACGAGCGGCAGACGCGATGGGATTTCACATCGATCAGGTCTTGACTAGCGTAGCGGGCGAGTCAGATGAAGAGAATGTCTTCATTCCGCAAGCCGTCGAGGCGGACGAGGACCTCGCTCCGCGCGCCTCCTCCGGTTTCACCGTTCCATGGTGGGCGCTGCTTTCGACTCGAAATCTGGACGCTCCCTCCTCCGAAGAGCCCGAGCTCGTTTTCGTTCAGTTCGGTTTTCCGCTCACCAGCTTCTACGACAGCATCGCGGAGAATGCGCTGCAGCTCGGACCCGACGGGCCCGACCTCGGCCGCATCATCCTGGCCGCACTCGCTTTTCTGGCGGTGTTGTTCCTATTCATCGAGATCTTGGCGATCTTCGTAGGATTGGTACTCGCCCGCTCCATCACAGGCTCCGTCCACGCCCTGAGCCAGGGAACGGAGCACATCCGCCAGGGCGACTTCGACCACAAAGTCCAAGTACGCTCTCGCGATCAGCTCGGCGAGCTGGCCGATTCGTTCAACTTGATGACGGCGAGCATTCAAGACCTGTTGCGCGAGTCGGCGGAAAAGGAGCGCCTGGAGGAGGAGCTTCGAGTCGCCCGGTCGATTCAAAGGAGCCTGCTTCCCAAGGAAGGAATCGACGTCCCTGGCCTCTCGATCTCAGCACTCTGTTTGCCCGCGACCGAGATAGGCGGTGACTACTACGATTTCATCTCGCTGCCGGACGGCCGGCTGGCGATCCTAATCGCCGACGTTTCGGGCAAGGGTACTTCCGCCGCCCTCTATATGGCAGAGCTCAAAGGCCTGATTCTCTCGCTCAGCCAAATCTACGACTCTCCTCGCAAGCTCCTGATCGAAGCCAACAAGATCCTCGCCGCAAACCTCGACAGCCGCTCTTTCATCACGATGTGCTACGCGGTGCTCGACGTCGGCCAATCCCACATGACTTTTGCTCGTGCCGGCCACAATCCGATCTTTCAGCTTCCGACGAACGGCGCTCGCGCCGCCACCCGCGTCCTCGCGCCGGACGGCCTCGGCCTCGCGCTGGACCGCGGCAATCGATTCGATCAGATCCTCGAGGAGGAACGCATCCCTCTTTCCACGGGGGATCTCTTTCTCTTTTTTACAGACGGGGTCTCCGAAGCAATGAACTCCAGGTCGGAGCTCTTCGGCGAAGGACGTTTGCGCCAGGTCATGGAGAGGAACCGCGACCTGCCGATGGAAGATCTCAAAGAGAAACTGGTGGATGAGGTCTTCAGCTTTGCGGGGGGAGCGGTCCAACACGACGATATGACGATGGTCCTCGTCAAGGTCCTGTAGTAAAATCAAACTCAGCCAGTTAGCGACCCACTCTTGCTTCCCGTTGTCCACATTCTCGGAGAGACTCAACCCTCGTGACCACGACGATCTCGGAAAGCCTTTCGGAGCTCGAGGACCTCTTGAGTTATCACTTTCGCGAGCCCAGCCTGCTCCAACAGGCCTTGACTCACAAATCCTTCGCCTATGAGTCCGGGAGCACGGCCCACAACGAGTCCATGGAGTTCCTGGGAGATTCGGTCCTTGGTTTCCTCGTAACCGACTTCATCTATCACTTCTTCCCGACCCTCGCGGAGGGGCGCAAGTCCAAGATCAAAGCCTACCTCGTGAGCTCGAGAACGCTGTCTGCCATCGCGCTCGACATCGGAATCCCTCGCTTCTTGCGTCTCGGAAAGGGTGAGGAAAAGACGGGCGGAAGGCACAAGAAAGCCCTCGCGGCCAATGCCCTGGAAGCCGTCGTCGCGGCGATCTACCTCGATGCGGGCGTCGAGCAAGCCCGCGGCTTCCTGTCGCCGCTCTACAAGACGCTGCTCACCGATATTCAGGAGGGCCGCGCAGTCGTCGAGGACCCCAAGACCGCGCTACAGGAGTATCTGCAAGCGCGTAATTTGGAGAGCGCTCAATACAGCGTCACCGCGGAAACGGGACCGGAACACCGGAAGACTTTTCACGTCGTGGTTCAGGTGGGCCAGCGCAGGCTCGGCGAAGCGAGCGGCACGACGAAGAAGAAGGCCGAGCTCCAGGCGGCAGAGGCCGCGCTAGCGAAGTTGGTCGAAGAAGGGCGAACGGCGTCGTAAGCGGCCCCAGGCTCTCCCGGAGGGAGAGCGACAAAGCCAGAGAGCTACTCCCGGTCGGTGACGATGAGCATGAACACATGCTCTCCGATGCGGAACTCGCGGTGATTCTCGAGCTCCGTTTGTTCGATACGCTCCCCGTCGACGAACGTGCCGTTCGTGCTGCTCATGTCCCGGATGACGACCCTCGCGCCGAGGATTTCCAGGACGGCGTGCTAACGGGAGCATTCTGGGTCATCGATCACGATATCCGCATCGGATCTCCCGACCGTCGTCCGGACAGTGTGGATCTCGAAAATCTGGCCACTGGCCTTGCCCTGCAGCACTGCCACCGAGTACTTCTTGTCATCGGGTAGGTCGAGGACTTCTGCCACACGCGCGCCCGTCATGGTGGCTTCGCCGAGGGCCTCGTCGGAACGGAGCTTCTTCACCCGAGCCGTGGTGTCCTGGCTCGAGGTTCGATCGGCCTCGGCGCCCGAGGCCGCCGCGGACTCCGAGGCGGTCGTGACGTCGGAGCTCGTTTCGGCCGCACCGATATCGATCGAGCCACCACATTTCTTGCACTTGGCGGTGGCGCGACTCTTTCCGCCGAGCTGGCTCTCGTCGAATCGGTATCGGGTCTGGCAATTCGGGCAAGCAACACGGATCATGAGATTTGACTGCTCAGCAAGTTCTACGAGAATTGTAACATTTTTCCCGCACGGGTCCTCAAATCGTCAGCTGTAACGACGCTTTACAAAATGTTCCCAATCCCGAATCAGCCCCAGCTGATCTTTTCCGAGGACTTTGCGGAGCGAAGAGTCGATGTTACCACCCTCACCCAGCTCGATGAGCAAGTTTCGAACCCCGCCCATGCCTCGTAGTTGCACCATATAGTCGACGATCGATGAGGCGGCCGCGTAAAAGGCGCGCACGTCACACTGGGCGGTGGGAAGACAGTGCTCGAAGCTCTGACCGCCGTTGAGAATCTTGGCGAGTTGCGGGCCGGTCTCGTTCGCGCGCATCCCCTCTGCATATTCGGCGATGCCCTCGTGAAGCCATCTCGGAGCGGCCGTTCCGGCGCGGGCGTGAATGAAGGCATGGGCGAGCTCGTGGTGCAGGGTCGTCTTGATATGGGAATCCACCTTCTCCAATCCCCGCACCGGGACGCGAATCTTCCCGTCGAAGAAGCCCGCCGACCAATGAGGCCCGCCCATCTCTCGATAGGAGGTCCGTGAGTAGAGCAGGACTACCACGGGTTGTTCAGGCTGGAAACCGAGCTGGGAAACAAGAGTGGCGTAGCTGCGCTCCATTTGGTCGAGAACCATTCGCCCGGTGTCCTCCATCGACTCGCCCTCGTAGCGAACGATGAAGTGAGAGAGACGCTGTTTGCTGAAACCATCGGCCGCGCGCGCGTCGCGGAGCGCCTTGTCTAGCGACACGCGGATCGTAGGGTCCTCGCGAATGGCGAGTGCCTTCCTAAACGCCGCGATAGCCTCTTTCAGCTCCTCCCGAAAATAATGAGCCTTTCCGATGATGTGATGCATCTCAGCAGGGTTCGCCTTCGCCCCGTAGGCCAGCGCGGTCCGCGCCCACTTAGCGGCCAAATCCCATGATTCCTGCTTGTCGTAGATCGCCGCCTTGAAGGAGGCGACCTCCCCTCCCGGCGCTCCCCAATCCTCGGACTGCTCCACCCATCGCAGGGCATCGCGATACTTTCTAGCTCGGAGCTCACGCACCGCGAGTATCAAGTGCGCGCCGACGACGTACTCCCGATAGTACGTCTCACCCGGGTACTCGAGGGCGAGCGCCTTCGCGCGCTCCAGAAGTGGTAACGTCATTACCGATTCGTCGAGCGCCGGCAAGCGAGGCTTCGCCCTTGGGAGGCTCTAGCGCTGGCTGCCCCCGTGCGGGCTCCTCGAATCCCGGCAGCATCAGCGTCTCGGGTCGCTGGACGGGGGAACTTCGACCTCGACCTCGCGCGTCGTTCCCGGACCGCTTTGGGAGCTCCCCGCCGCCTCAGAACCGGGAGGCGAGGCTTCGCTGGGTCTCGGGCGGGGGCTCTCCCCATATTGTTTCCAAGCCCAGTAGCCGCTCACACTCAGACCAAACGAGAGGATCAGGACATTGAAGAGAGATGCTCCCCCGCCCCTGGAGACCGGAGGTGGAACGGGTGGAGGCGGAGGGCCCGCGCTAGGGCGAGGAGGACGATCGACTCCGAGCTTGCGGAAAACGACCCCGCACTTCGGACAGCCCTCGGGCTCGCGACCCTGCGAGCCTTCAGACTCGAACCCGCACTTTGGACATCGCACCGTAGCTTCCTCCTGGTTATGAGAGGGAATTTGATACCGGTGATACCGCTACGGATGGGCCCTCATCGTGCGACGGCTTCGGATCCCTGATGACGGCAGAGCTCGACGACCGCGCCCAACGCGAGCTCGAAGGCACCGACGTCTTCGGCGCTCGTATATCGGCTCAGGCTGACGCGGATCGAGCCTTGAACCTGCTCGGGAGACAAACCCATGGCTATGAGAACGTGCGAAGGCTCGACTGCTCCCGAGGCGCAAGCGGCACCGGTGGATACGGCGAAGCCTTCGCGATCGAGCGCAAGGGCAATTCGCTCCCCGTCGGCCCCATCGAATCGAAAGTTGGCTGTATTGGGAGTTCTCGACGCGCGCCTGCCGTTGGCATGGCTGCCTTCGATCGCTTTCAGGACACGTCCCTCGAGCCCGTCTCGGAGATCGGTCAGTCGTTCCTGCTCGGCTGTGAGGTGCTTTCGGGCCTGCCTCACCGCTTCCGAAAGCCCCACGATGCCCGCGACGTTCTCCGTACCCGGGCGGCGCGACCGCTCTTGACCACCCCCACGGAATACACCACGAAACTCGGTCCCCCCCCGAACGTAGAGCGCGCCGACTCCCTTGGGTCCATGAAATTTGTGAGCCGAAAGGGAGAGCAGATCCACGCCGAGCGCCTCGACATCGACGGGAATCTTTCCGCAGCTTTGCACCGCGTCGGTGTGGAAGTAGGCACCGACATCGTGAGCACATTCAGCGAGCTCGTCGATCGGTTGGATCACTCCCGTCTCGTTGTTCGCCATCATGATCGAGACGAGCAGCGTGTCGGGCCTCAAGTGCGCTCGAAGGGCCGCCCTACTGAGCCGACCCTCTTCATCCACGTCGACGAAGCTGACCTCGAAGCCGCTCTTCTGAAGATGCTTCACCGCGTGCAGCACCGCGGGGTGCTCGACCACGGACGTCACGAGATGACGCCGGTCTCCATCGGCCGCTGCAACGACCCCCAAGATGGCGAGATTGTCCGCCTCTGTCCCGCCTCCCGTGAAGACGACGTCTCGGGCCCTTGCCGACAGGAACGCGGCCACGGTGTCGCGAGCTTCGTGGATCGCCTCTTTCGCCGGCCGGCCGAAAGCGTGAAGGCTCGAGGGGTTGCCGAAGGACTCCCGCAGGTACGGAAGCATTGCGTCGAGGACCTCGGGGGCGAGCCCCGTAGTCGCGTTATTGTCCAGATAAACCGTTGAGTTCACCAATCGCCCTAACCCTCTCTATTTTCTACCACAAAACCCCTCGATCGACCAGGCGCCGAAGGCCCGCCGCCATCCGACGAGGCTCAAACGGGACCGAAACCCTCGAATATCCAACACTAGTTCCCTGTGTTAGCATAAATTTATGGATGAAGCACTCGATCCCGTCGGCTCTTCCTCCCAAGCGCCCGCGCTGGAGCACATTCGATACAAGCTCGACGGCGACATCATTCGCATCACGCTCGCTCGCCCCGAAGCGGCCAATGCCCTGAGTCTATCGGCCCTCGTGGAGATCGATCGCGTGCTCGAGAAGCTCGAGCTCAACGAGTCCATCAAGGTGGTCGTCATCTCGGGCAGCGAAAAGGCGTTTTCCAGCGGGCTCGACATCGCGGAGCACACCGACGAGAACGCGTATCAACTCATCGAGGCCTTTCACCAGGTCATTCGGCGAATCATGGAGCTCGAAGCGGTCAGCATGTCGGTCGTGAAAGGCATGGCCCTCGGCGCGGGATGCGAGCTTGCCGCGAGCTGTGATTTTTGCTTTGCCGCGGACAGCGCCAAGCTTGGCCAGCCCGAGCTCAAAGCGGGTCTCTTCCCTTCCGTCGCTCCGGCCATCTATCCTAGACTGATCGGACTCCATCGCACCTACGAGCTGATCCTGACCGGGCGGATCTACGACGCGCGCGACGCCGAGTCCATCGGCCTCATCACGCGGGCCGTCGCCGCCTCCGAGCTCGACGCCGAAGTCGAAAAGTGGATTCAATTCTTGAACGGCTTCTCAACCCCCGTTCTGCGCCTCGCACGACAAGCCATCTCCGACGCCGCCAACCTCCCGTTCGAAGAGGGGCTCCGCCACGTCGAGGAGGTCTACCTCAACCAGCTCATGTCGACGGAAGACGCCGCGGAGGGAGTTCGCGCGCTTCGCGAGCGCCGCCAGCCGGTCTGGAAGCACAAATAGCAAGCCGCTCGTCGTTCGCGCTTGCTATCAGACGCTCACACGACTTGAAGTATACTTGCCACTTTCCCGGCGTGAACATTCAAGAATTTTGAATGATCGATATCGACCTGAATGAGGACCATCGCGCGGTCGAGTCCATGGTGCGGGAGTTTGCCGCGAGCGAAGTGGCTCCTCACGTCCAGGAGAACGACCGAAACAAACACTTCGACCGTTCCGTCCTAGCCAAGATGGCCGAGCTCGACATTCTCGGCATTTGCATCCCGGAAGAGTTCGGGGGCGCGGGCATGGATTACGTCTCGCTCGGCCTCGCTTGCGAGGAGCTCGAGTACGTGGACACCTCGCTGCGAGTAATCATGTCGGTGCACGTCGGTCTAAACAGCCTGACGCTGCTCTCTTGGGGCAACGACGACCAAAAAGAGCGCTATCTCGTGCCGCAATCCAGGGGCGAGAAAATCGCGACCTACGGATTGACCGAGCCCAACGCGGGCAGTGACGCCGTTGGCATCCAGACAACGGCCGTCAAGAAGGGAGACCGCTACGTTCTCAACGGTGAGAAGCAATGGATCTCTCTCGCCGAGGTCGCGGATAACTTCCTCGTCATTGCCTGGACGGATCTCGAGAAAAAGAAGAATCGCGATCACAGCGGGCTCTCTGCTTTCATCGTGGAGCGTACCGTCAAGGGATTCGAAAGTGGGAGCATGACCCACAAGTGGGGTATCAAAGCCGGGGATACCGGATGGTTCAAGCTCACCGATGTCGAAGTACCGGAGGAAAACGTCCTGGGGAACGAGGGCGAGGGCTTCAAGATCGCGATGTTCGCGCTCGACCAGGGCCGCTATACAGTAGCCGCGGGCGCGACGGGGCTAATCCGCGCCTGCCTCGACGAGAGCGTCAAGTGGGCCAAAGAGCGCCAGACGTTCGGCAAAGCGATCGGTGAGCACCAGCTCGTCAAGCAGATGATCGCCCACATGGTACGCGACTACGAGTGCTCCCGGCTCCTGTGGCTCAAAGCGGGCGTCTTGAAGAACCAGGGTCGCAGGAACACCAAAGAGACCTCCCTCGCCAAGTGGTACTCGACGGTGGCCTCCGAGCGCGCGGGCTCCGACGCAATCCAGATTTTCGGCTCTTACGGTTATTCCGACGAGTATCCCGTCGGTCGTTTCTGGAGGAACTCGAAAGGTGCCGTCATCTACGAGGGAACGCGAGAGATCCACACGCTGATGCAGGCCGACTACGCGCTCGGCTATCGCCGCGACAAGAGCACGCGCGTGAGCCTGCCAAAGTACGAGAAGATCTAGGCATCGAGGGCACAAAAATGGCTGCCGGCGGCGGATACGACTTCGCGCATGACTTCCTGAAAGTTACGGAAGCCGCCGCGATCGACTCGGCCCGGACCATGGGCCGAGGAGATCGTCACGGGTCCGATCAGGTGGCGGTGCAGGCCATGCGACGGATCATGGACGAGATCGACATGCGCGGACGGATCGTCATCGGCGAAGGTGAGCGAGACGAGGCGCCGATGCTCTATATCGGCGAGAAAGTCGGCCGGGGTGGCCCGGAGTCTCCCGAGATCGACATCGCGGTCGACCCGCTCGAGGGAACCAACCTTTGCGCTACGGGCTCCGCCAACGCGATCGCCGTTCTGGCAGCGTCGGAGCGCGGCGGGCTCCTCCACGCCCCCGACATCTACATGGAAAAGATCGTCGTCGGTCCCTCCTCGAAAGGAAGTGTCGATCTCGACGCTCCGCCCGAGGACAATCTGAAGGCCATCGCGAAGTGTCTCAGCCGCAAGGTCGAGGACCTGGTCGTTACGGTCCTCGACCGGTCTCGTCACGAGAGTCTCATTGCGGATATCCGCGCGACGGGCGCGCGGATCAAGCTGATCTCGGACGGCGATCTCTCTGCGGGCATCAGCGCCGCGGTGCGCGGAAGCGGCGTGCACGCCGTGATGGGCACCGGTGGCGCCCCTGAAGGCGTCATTACAGCCGCCGCGATGCGCTGCACGAACGGGGAAATCCTGGGACGTCTGAAGCTCGTCAGAGACTCCGATAGAGAGCGTATGGCGGAGATGGGCATCGACGACCCGGACCGGGTCTACCGCACCGACGAGCTCGCCCCCGGGGAAAACATCGTCTTTGCAGCCACCGGGGTCACTAGCGGCGATCTCATCCGGGGTGTCTCCTTTTTCGGAGAAGGGGCTCGCACGCACTCGCTCGTCATGAGCACAAAGCCGCGCCTGGTGCGTTTTGTCGATACAATACAGGTCGCCGAGGGCGAAGGGGTCACGATTCGTTACTGAGACGGACACAACCGTTGGTGCCCGACGCGGTCCACGAGTCGGTTGCCCCGGAGTTCAAAGCTCGACTAAAATATCGATATCTCACCATCCGAATCTTGAGAGCACTCCGATCGGCATATCCCACAGAAAACGCAGCCGCCGAAATGGCCATTGACGAAAGTCGTAACGAAAGCCGCTATTGAAAGGAGGGAGAACTAGCTGTGAAGGTCAACTTGGAAGCGTTGTTCGTCGCTTTCGGTGACGAGTCCGTGAAACGGACCTATTATTTGGACTCGGATTCCGGAAGGGTCTTCAACGTCCTCGAGGATCACGACGACCCAGAGACGCAGGAGCTCATGTGGGCTCTCGAGTCCGATACTCGACAACGTTATATTCAAATCCCCAAGCCGACGCTCGAAGAGACCCTCAAGGAGCAAGACTCCTTCGCGGCATCCCTCGGAGAAGGAAGCGATCTCAAGACGAAGATCGAGAAGATGCTCGAGGACGACCACGACGGCAGCAAGTTTGCGGACTTCGTCCTGCGTGACCGCGCCGCGCGGGAAGCCTGGAGAGACTTTCGTGTCGGCCGGTCTCGTCAACAAGCCAACGAGTGGTTGAAGTCCCTGAGCCTGCTCTCCGATTGACGTGGAGGCGGCAACCACGCGTCGGTGTCGCCGGCTGGTCCTATCCCGACTGGGAAGGCACCGTCTACCCGAAGAACCCAGGTTTCGACGCACTCGCCTACCTCGTGCGTTTCTTCGAGACCATCGAGATCAATAGTCCCTTCTACCGAATTCCGAGCTCGCGAACGACCTCCTCCTGGGCAAAACGCTGTCGGGACAATCCGGAATTTCGATTCACGGTAAAGCTCTTCCGCGGTTTCACGCACGAGAGAACCGTTTCAGCGGCGGATGTGCGAGCGTTTCAGGAAGCCCTGGCCCCTTTGGCGGAGGCCGAAGTTCTCGGAGCCCTACTGCTCCAGTTTCCCTGGTCCTTCAAGAACCAGGCGGCAAGCCGACGGTATCTCGACGAGCTCATGACGACCTTCGACGACTATCCTCTCGTCGTCGAGGTGCGCCACGCTTCGTGGAACGACCCGGAGTTCCACGTGGAGTTGAAGCAGCGCAGGGTCGGCTTTTGCAACATCGACCAACCCCTCATCGGCCGCTCGTTGGCGCCGTCGAGTCTTGCGACTGGACCGGTCGGATACGTGCGCCTACATGGCAGAAACTACGAAGACTGGTTTCGCGAGGAGGCCGGTCGGGACCAGCGTTACGACTACCTGTATAGCGAGCAGGAGCTCGACCCTTGGCTGGAAAAGATCTCGGAGGTAAGCGATCACGCCTCGGAGACCTACGTAATCACGAATAACCACTTTCGGGGCCAGGCTGTCGTAAACGCTCTTCAGATCCGATCCCGGCTCGAGCGGCGGCGGGTGGAGGCGCCCGGTACGCTGCTATCGCTCTATCCAACGCTCCGGCCCATGGTCGAGCCGGACGCGCCGGAGCAAGGAAGACTCTTCTAGACCGAGCACTAAGAGAAGATTCCTTTGGGCGCCGCGACGTTGAGCACGTCTTTGATGACCGAAGCCGCTGTCGCGAGCGGCCCTCCTTTGCTGCTGCGCAGGGTAATGGTTCCCATCGTCTTCGTTTCGAAAACGACTCCTTTTTCGCCCGGTCCCAGGGAGTAGAGCGGATCATCGGAGCTCAGAGCCTCAGGCTCGACCTTCAATCGAGTCTCTCCCGAGGGTTGCCTCGTAGCGGTGGCGATGAGGCGAATTCTCGTTCGGCGGGAACGCGCCTCGTCGAGCTCCTTCTTCCCAATCGTGGAGACGCCGGTCGTCGAAATGCTCTCCAGAGACAAGAACGGGTCCCAGATGGCCCGCGCCAGAATCAGGAGCTTGTAGGCAGCGTCCCATCCCTCCAGATCGAGACGCGGGTCTTCCTCGATCGTTCCCGCCATCCGCGCCCGCTCCACGGCCGAGTCCAGCGAAATGCCAGACTCGAGATCTCGCAAGATCTGATTCGCCGTATCGTTGAAGACACCGCGAAAGCGGCTCAGGCCTGCGCCCCGCACGCCCAGGACTCCGACCTCGATGCTGGGAAGTGGAATACCGACGGCGGCGGACGCCCCGAGCTTCGCGCCGTGCTGCCTCGCCAGTTCCACGAGCTCGGAGTAGCGGGCGACCAGAGGTCCCTTGCTCGCGAACACCACCGGTACGCCGTTCTCGAGCGCCCGCCTTGCGGGCTCGAAGCCAGGCTCCCCGGTGCCAGCATCGGTGATGCTCGTATCCACGAGCACGGAGCGCTCGGACGAATCGAAGACATCGGACCAGTCCAGCTTGGTCGCCCCATCGAGTGCGGTCACACTACCGTGACGGCGCTTGGTCTCGAGCAGATCCGAAACCTCTCGGCCCTCGACCGCAACTCCCCCTCCCCGGTCGAACACCGCACGAACAACGATACGGGTCCCCTCGGTGGAATAGCCGTCGTGGTCGCGAATCAGCTCGGTCAGACTTTGCCCGACGTTGCCGAAGCCGAGCAAAATCAAGGAAACCTCACTCACCTACGACCTCCTCGGGGCTTCTTACGCGAGCCGCGGCCTCGAAAGTTAGAGTGCACCAGAAGCTTTCCCACTGCACCTCAGGATCCTCCTCCGGCCGAGTCATGTGAATCGCCCGAAGATACCACCGTCCGGATGAGGAGACGGACACGTTCACGACGCCACCCTCATCGGTGACCGCTTCGATCTCCTTTTCGGGACCACCGGCTCTGGCCCCGACAACGACGGTGCCCTCGAGCGGCTCACTGTCGAACAGGACCCTGAAGGAAAGCTCGTCTTCAGCTTCCACGCGGGTCGGATTCGAAATGGGGACAATCTCGAAACGATGGCCCACAGGCTCGGCCCACGAAGGATCCTCTCCCTCGCCTCCCGCCACGGCGATGTAGGCCTTGGCCCACTTCGTATATCTCTCGACCGCAGCCTGTTCCGTCTCTCCGAGCTCGTTGCGCAGCTCGAGGGCGCGCGGAAGACCCTCGTTCTCCAGATAGTCGTTGAAATCCGCGGCCTTCAGCCGAACCCGCCGTGGGCGCGTCGAAAGCGCAAGAACGTAGATTCCCGGCTTCCTTCCCTCGAAATCGAACGTCAGAGATCTGCCGTCCACGCGACGTTGTGTGACTGGAGTAGGCTCCCCTTGCCCGTGAACCCAGAGCCCGGCAACTCGCCGCTCTGCAAGAAGCGAGAGCGCTTCGGGAAAAACGTCGCCGTTGTTGATGAAAATGCGCGTGGGCTCTCCCATGTCGAGCCGAAACTTGCCGGGAATCATCCACAGATCGTGAGCAGAGGCCGGAACGGGCAACGACAGGACGACGAGCCACGGAACGAAAAAACGAAGAAAGCCCCGCTCCCTGAACGTGGGAGCGGGGCTCTTCGACACTGACGGCCACGACTCAGGCAGCGGCGAACTCCGCAACAAGCCGAGACGTGCCCCAGTCCAGCACGAACTTGCCACTCGTGCCGCTCGCTTCGAGCGTGATGGTCATATTCTCGACGGACTCAGAGAGCTCTCCGATAGTTCCAGCGGTCTTCGCCAGGACTTTGGTTGGTACGGAGCCCCTGCCAACGTCTTCGGCCACGACGAGCGACCAGTTCTTTTGTTCGTCGAAATGCGCGACGAGCTTGTAGGATCCCTTCGGGACGACACTATCCCCGATCTTGAGGTCCACGTCCGTCGTCAGCGTCGTGGCCTTGTCCGCTCCCATCCGCCAGTAGGATCCGGGCCGGATCAGGTCCATGACGTTGCGGCCGTTGGCGGCAGGACCCACGAAATCGACTTTGACCTCGCCACTGCCAATCTTGGCGCTGGCGCTTCCCGCCTCGTTCCCGTGCCCCATCACGACAGGCATCGCGACGAGGGCCGCGCAAGCGATGAGAATCGAGACTCGAACAACTCGTTTGCTCATATCTTAGTTTTACTCCTTTGTTTTCAGAACCGACCCTAGCACTCTTCTATGCCCTCATTCGCTCGTGCCCGAAGACAGAGCGTCTTCGACCGCCGGTTCCAGGACCTCTGGCGATTGATAATTCACGTAGTGTTTCAAAATGGTTCCACCTTCGCTCACGAGGAACAAGGTGGGAAAGATGTTGACGTTGCCGAGCGAGGCTCTGACCTCGGGGGTCAAGTGGAGGTTCGTGTAATTGACGTCAATCTTCTTCGCGTAGTCGGCCCGGTAGGCATCGTCATACTCGAGTTTGAGCACTCGGTCCGCATTCAGGCCGAGCACACTGAACCGCTCGCCGGAATACTGACGTTGCAGAGCGACGAGCTCCGGTCCGATCTTGACGCAGGGAGGGCAGTTCGTGAACCACACGTAGACCAGGAGTGCCTTGTTCTCGAAATCCTCGACGCTCGTCTCCCGGCCATCGAAGCTCGTCCCTGAGATTGCCGGGAGAGCTCGTCCCTCCCACCCGGTGAGCGTCCTCTCCACGGCCTGATTGAAGCGCTCGTCGGCTTGAACCAGCGCGATATCGATGCCTGTGAGCTCGCGCGTCTCCGGGTCACGCTGGATGAATCTAGGAACCCGTGGATCCGACTCCATAATCGAAAGGACCACGTCCGATTCCTCGGTACCGTAGAAATCGAACTGACCGGCGATGTCTTCGAGAGTTGGAAGACGGCCCTGTCGCTTCTCGAACTCGATCACGAACAACGGGATACGGAAGAAGGCGCCGTTGAGCTTGTCCAGGACCGCGCGTTCCTCGGGAGCGGTGAAGACCTCGTTGTACAGGTCGGAAACGACGAGCCTCTGGCCCGGCTCGATGTTCTCCTTGATGTACCTTATGATCCGTTGCTCCGCATCGTCGGAGCTCTGGCCGAGGCCGATACTCGACAAGAGAGCGAGTAGGCACACGAGAGTGGGAAGCCGCATCGGGTCTCCTTTCATCACCGCAGAGACTCCCCCACGGCGTCACATCGAGCTCACTCCGTTTATCGACGCCCATGTTAGCTCCGGCTTCCCGAGGGTGCAAGCTGTGGTCTCCTTTTGGAGCGACCGACCTAAAAAAGGGACGAGGCGAGTTGTCAGAAGGCTCTAACCTGTTGCAATAACAGGCTTGAATTCGGCATGATCCTTGCGATCTCTAGTATTATGCGAACCATCTACTCGGCGGCCGTAGCGCTGCTGCTCCTCGCCCCCGCCTCCGGGGCGGGCGAAAAGATCAAGCTTGACGGCTACGCGGAGTGGCGGTCCGATCCCAGTGGAGGCGCCGCCATTCTGATCGTAGATGGGCAGCGTGTCGTCGAAGGTTCCCGCATGAAGTTCGAGGGTCAGGGGGCGGCGGCCAACTTTGCGTCCATTCCTCTGGGTTACGAGGTCCAAGTCGAGGGATATCGAGTCAAGGGGGGTGCGGTGGCGGCGCTCCAGGTGGAAGCCAAGCCCAATGGCACGGCCGCGTTCGAGAGGGAGCTCGAGACGGCATTCGATGATACCGAAGCAACTTGGCGCCGTCGAGGTTACGTCTTCGATCAGGGCTCCCGGGGCCAGATCCATCGTATCGGAGCGCTCCACGAGGCTGGCCCTGAGGTCGAGCGCGCCCGGAGAATCGCCGATCGCCTCGTACCACCGCACCGCGACCCAAGCGAGTTTAGAGTCTACGTGATCGAGAACGACGCTTGGAACGCCATGGCGGCCCCCAACGATTCCATCTATGTCTTCAGCGGGCTTCTGGAAGACATGGACGATGACGAAGTCGCGATCATCGTCGGGCACGAGCTCGTCCATGCGACGCACGAGCATGCGCGAAAACAGTACAAACGAAGTACGTGGACCAACGTTCTCACCACGGCGGTCGTGGCAGGGAGCCAATTGGGAGGCGGTTGGGAAAGCGATCTTCTGGAATCTGGCGCAGGCCTCGCCATGCTCACGATGGGGAATCGGTACAGCCGCAGCCACGAGGACCAGGCGGATCGCGTGGGCCTCCGTTACGCCCACGAGGCGGGCTTCGACGTCGAGAAGGCTCCTGCGCTCTGGAAGCGCTTCGAACGTAAGTATGGGGGGACACCCGAGCTGTACAACGCCATCTTCGGTGACCACTCGACCGCTGCAGCAAGGGCTAAGAACCTGAGGCGGGAGATCTTCTTCAACTACCGCTGAGCTGAATTCGCCCCGCAAACCCTTCCAAGTTGTTAGAATCCCAGTGCTCGAGAATCAGCGAGTTAGTCGAACAGGCGACCGAGCACTAAGGGGTTGGAGGTATCCGTCGATGAAGTTTCGTCAGGCCACGACGCTCCCTGTCGCGTTGCTCGTCGCTTTTCTAGGCATGCAAGGCAGCTCGCAAGCGCAAGCGCATCGCTACAAGCTGGGTGGTGGAGGAGGTTTTGCCAACTTGAAGGACCCGGACTTAGATCCTGGCAGTACGGTTATCTTCGGAGGGTTTTTCGGACTACGTTTCAACGACAACTTCAGCTTCGAGACCGGAGTAACCTTCGCCGGATCGAACCGCGAGTTCAACGTGAACGGCGTCCCTCTGGACCAAGTCAGCGGACTGCCAGGGGACGAACAAATCCCAGCTGTCATCTTCGAGTCGAATCGCTATCACGCCGACGGCACCCTCGTCATTCACATCGGACGACGACAACCGTTCCACCCATTTGTCTTTGCTGGCGGGGGTGTCGTGCGCCGGGACGAGAAGCAGGCCGGGCTCGAGTTCACCTTCGACCCCGAGACTGGCCAGGTCCTCACTCGCGAGGAGCTCGTCCTCTCCAAGGTCACCGAATACGAACTGACGGGCCACGCGGGCCTCGGCTTCGACTTCTACTTCATGTACAACCTCGCCGCTCGAGCCGAGTTTCGAGTCTGGATGCCGCAAACCTGGGAAAAGCGGACTCGGACGTTCTTCTTCGCGGCCACGTATTTTTTTTAGTGCCGCGCTCGGACGATTCTGCATCAACTCGTTTGCCGGCGACTCACATCGTGTAGTCCTGCAAGCGCAGGAGGTCCCTAAGATGACCAGGTTCCGAGTTCTAACAAACCTTTTGGTGTCTGCCGTCTTTTGCCTTTCGGCTTCAAACGCCGTAGGCCAGCACATGCAGCGAGGCGTAATCAAAGCATTAGCCCCAGGATACGATGACATTCTGGTTCAAGCGCGTGCGCAAGGCACGGTCAGGTTCGAAGTGTGGGTGGGGCCTTCGGGCGAAGTGGAACACGCTCAGGTGTTACAGCTACTATTTTCGGAGAAGTGGACCGAGCGCTTCGAACAGTACGCGCGCGAGTGGCGTTTCGAGCCCAACGACGCGTCTACTACCGAGGAGATAGTTTTCCGGTTTCGTTTTGTGCCACGGGACAGTCCGCCGAAAGATCGAGGAACGGCATTTATTTCTCCAGCAACGGTTGAAGTCCGACATCTGCAGCCGCGCCCTCTCATTCTGCACTCCGGTTCCATGCGCGGTGATCGTCAGCAGTAGAGGTGCCAGCGTTTTGTCGGAAGCGAAGTGCCTGAAATCTTGCCCGGGCAAGATTCTGCATCAACCCGTTTGCCGGCGACTCACACCGGTGTAGTCCTTCAAGCGCAGGAGGTCCGTAAGATGGCCAAGTTCCGAGTTCTAACAAACCTTTTGGTGTCTGCCGTTTTTTGCCTTTCGGCTTCAAACGCCGTAGGCCAGCACATGCAGCGAGGGGTAATCAAAGCATTAGCCCCACCATACCATTTTGTTATGGTTCAATCGCGTTGGGAAGGCACGGTCAGTTTCGAAGTGCGCGTGGGGCCTTCGGGCGAAGTGGAACACTCTCAGGTGATAAAGCTACTATTTTCGGAAGAGTGGACCGAGCTCTTCGAACAGTACGCGCGCGAGTGGCGTTTCGAGCCCAACGACACGTCTACTACCGAGGAGATAGTTTTCCGGTTTCGTTTTGTGCCACGGGACAGTCCACCGAAAGATCAAGGAACGGCATTTATTTCTCCGGCAACGGTTGAAGTCCGACATCTGCAGCCGCGCCCTCTCATTCGACAACATCCGGTTCGACATGAGCGGTGATCGTCCATGATGAACTAGAGTGGACGAGGGTGGCCATTGGATGCGTACCGAAGTCCGTGGAAAAAGAACGGCGCTCCTCCACTTCTTTGTGACGATATCAGATCAGGCGGCGACCTCACCTCGGGCGAGGACGTCGGCGAGATGCTGATAGCCGTCGATGCGGCGTAGCCTAATTTGTCCGGAGGCCACGAGACCGAAGAGCAACGCGACCGCTGATGCCTCGGTGGTGAACGACGCCTGTGTCTTCGTCCGACGACGGAACTCGCGGTTGAGGTTCTCCAGAGCGTTCGTCGTTCGGATCGACTTCCACATAGCTTGCGGGAACTCGTAGAAGGTAAGCAGCTGTTCGCCGGCCTCCTCGATGCTCCGAACGACGGCCGGGGCAAGCGCGTCCCACTTGGCCACGAAGTCGGCATAGGCACGTCGCGCTTCGATGCCGTCTTTGGCCCAGACCATCCGGTTGTAGTCTCGCTTGAGCTCTCGTCTCGCGTGGGCGGGACAATGCTCTAGTAAGTTGGCGCTCTTGTGCTGAACGCAGCGTTGGAGGCGGGACTCAGGCCACTTCTCCAGTGCCTTCGTCAAGCCCTTGTGACCGTCGCTGACGACGAGCTTCGGAGCCGGTAGGCCGCGAGCTTGTAAGTCCTCAACGAGCGAGCCCCAATGGGTAGATGCTTCACTCACTGCCGGGCGCAGGGACAAAAGCCGTTTCTGCCCGTCTGGCGCAACCCCAAGCGCCGCGAGCACCGGTACGCTGACGACGCGCTTCGCC
The DNA here is from genome assembly GCA_965247365.1 of Candidatus Marinacidobacterales bacterium. GTDB lineage: Bacteria > Acidobacteriota > Vicinamibacteria > Marinacidobacterales > SMYC01 > CBDFHB01. Next base: position 2,427,627 of record CBDFHB010000002.1, on the reverse strand, counting down.
ATACGGACCTTCAAGTGGAAGCCGTCCAAGAAGACGATTGGGTAGCTTTCGTCGCTCAGGTCGCGGCTCTGCCACTCTTCGAAGCGCTCTTTGAGACGGCTGACCACACGCGATACCGAGCTCTTGGACAGATGCTCATCGCCGAGCAGAGGCTTGAGAGCCTTGCGAATCCGACGGCTGTTCGCCCCCGACAAGTACGTCGCCAAGATCGCCTCGTCGACCTCCCGCGTACGGCGCTGGTAACGGGGCAAGAGCTCACTCCGGAATTCCTTCGTCTCTCCGGTTTCTTCATCGCGTACTCGCGCTCGCGGTACTCGCAGCTCCCGCGTCCCCACCGCCGTCGTTACCCGCCGGCTCTCGGTGCCGTTGCGGTAACCGCGACGTTCTTCCGAGCGTTCATAAGCTCGACAGCCGAGCGCCTGGTACACTTCCTCGTCGATGACGCTCTCGATGGCTTCGAGCACTCGCTTGCGAAGACGCAGCTCGACGAACTCCCGGTACTCGCTCACCGACTCGGGCGTGATGGTGGTAGGCTTCCTCATGGCGTAATCCTCCTCCTCGCCTTTCCAGGCGGGTTTGGTTTAGACAACCGGAGGTTACGCCATTCTTATTTCCACGAGAAGCGGTACGGATCCCTGCGACACACGTGCTAGGGTTTGTCGGAGAGGAGGTGCCTCTCCCAAGAAAACGGGCACTTTCTCAGAAACTCGTTCCCTAGTAGGTAGTGATCTTTTGCGAAATCTCCTCTAGCGTCGCCACGCCCCATCGACCCGCCGATTCTTGCTAGCTAGCTAGGACGAGTTTCGTCGCCGGTCGCTTCTAGGCTTCGGTAAAAAAAAGAAACAAAAAAGCAGCTGGTAACTCATACAAACTAAACAGGTTAATGTACAGGCCAAATTGACTTTAGGCTTATATACCCCTAAGATTCACCTCATGATCGAGATGGAAAGCTATACGTCACCGAGCCCATTCCCCACGAACCTAGAGCCGATACGACAACCCACCTACAGCGAGAAGCAAATCCGCAACGACGAGCTCGCCGAGGAGATCGCCGCTCTGTCGGCCCAACTCCAGTCCGCCGACTACCGGTTGTTGGTGTTGATTCGCGAGTTCGATGAGAAAGGCGGCTGGGCCCAGCAAGGCTGCAAGACCTGCGCTCACTGGTTGTCGTGGCGTATCGGCCTCGATGCGGGCACCGCTCGCGAGAAAATCCGCGTCGCCCGCGCCTTGGCGGACTTGCCCCGCATCAGCGAGTCCTTGAGCAAGGGCGAGATCTCCTACTCCAAAGTTCGTGCGGTAACCCGTGTAGCGACACCCGAGAACGAAGAGCAGCTCCTGACGATTGCGCTTGGTGGAACGGCCGGCCAAGTTGAGCGCATCGTGCGCGCATGGCGCAAGGTCGATCTTCAAGCGGAAAAAGCCCACGCCAACTACCAGCAAGAACACGCGAGCTTGACGACCTACGTCGACGACGACGGGATGGTCGTGATCAAGGGCCGACTACCGGCGGAGGTAGGTGCGGTCGTCGTCAAAGCGCTCGAAGCGGCATCGGATGTTCTCTACAAAGAGGACCGGGAACGCTCGCCGGAGCAGCGGCGCGTCGAAGCGCTGAAGCTCGTTTCCGAGGTCGCCTTGAAGGCCGAGCTCAATCCAGGAGCGAGCGCGGACCGATATCAGGTCGTCGTCCACGTCGACCAGCAGGTGCTCGAGGATCCAAAACAGTCAGGTCAATCCGCGCTAGAGGGTGGGATCGGCGTTTCAGCGGAAACGTCGAGACGGATTGCCTGCGACGCCTCGGTCGTCGAGATGCAACACGACGAGATGGGGAACGTCTTGGACGTCGGACGCAAAACGAGGACGATTCCACCCGCGATACGCCGTGCTCTCGACGCTCGCGACCCCACCTGTGTGTGGCCGGGTTGCGAGTGCACCGTCGTGCAGGGTCATCACCTCGAGTTCTGGGCAGCGGGAGGTGCCACCAAGCTCTCGAACCTTTGTAATCTCTGTAGTTACCATCACCACTTGGTTCACGACGGCGATTATCGTGTCGAGCCAACGGCAACCGGCAGGTTCCGATTCACGAATCCGCGCGGTCGGGTGATACCTGAAGTTCCCTCCCCCGCGAAGCCGCCCGACAAACCGCTCGCCGAGCTCGAGCTCGATGGATGGGAAGGCAAGCCGAAGTGGGGTTACGAGCCCATCGACCTACCTCTCGTTATCGACGCGATGTGGCGTCCTGGGGAATCACCTGGGTGAAGCCGAGAGGCTCCGCGAGAGAAATCTCGCTATTCGGAGCCCATCCATCCAGTTGAACGGAAACTTGGCGGTCGTATAGTGGCCGCAGGGGAGCTCGAATACTTCGTGCTCGATCGCGAGTCGCTCGAAGTCACGCACCAGCTCGAGAGATAGCTCGGTCGGAAACGACAGGTCGTAGCGACCGTAGATGAGAAGCGAAGGGCGCTGCCGCTTCTTGACCCTTTCGTAGTAGCTGTAAGGGCTAAGGGGCAGCCACAGCTTCCGGAGCTCGTCCAGGTCCAGGTTCGATTCGAGGCCTTGCCGGACTTGCCTCGTCGAGATGCCGCGCCAGACCACGTCCGCGAAAAAAGGAGATATGTGGTTAAAAACAGCCGCGTCGAGCCGTGGCTCGTGCGCGAAAGTGGCGAGGGCGATGGCCGAGCCGAGACTGGTACCCACGATCCCGAGCGGCCCGTAGCCCTGTTGCGCCAGCCACTGGATGGCCGCTCGCGCGTCGAGCACCGCTTGACGACAGGACTGGAGCGTTCGGCCCACGTTTGGGCTCAAGGTGAAATCGGCCCGCACGAGATCGAGGGGCCGTCGCTTCTCGTGATAGGGCAGCGCGAGCTTCAGCGAGGCGATCCCGAATCGATTGAGGAGACGGCATAGGCCCTCCTGAGCACCCTCTTTAGCGTTCCACTGCGGGAGAACCACGACGGCAGGTCCCTTCCCGCTGGGGCCGGTGCCGTTCGACGCGAGCGGGAGCCAATCCGCGTGTGCGGAGTCGTTCTCCTCCACGCCGGTGTCGGCGGGAGAGCTGAACCAGAGCCTTCCCTCTCGAAGCTCGTAATCCCGAACGGGCTCGAAGGCGAAGTAGTCCTCACTGGACTCGAGCGCCCTCTCGGCGTGATCGTGTAACAGCGCTCGAGCTTCGGACTCCGACAGAGTGATCTCGGGTGGGTGCCACGAGCCAAAGGGAGGGAGAAACTCCGCGCCCCATTGAAAATCCAGGACGCGTCGCTCCTGATCATCCTTGAAGGCGAGCCGTTTCTCCCACGCGTAGAAGAGGCTTCGAGCCAGGGACATCGACGAAATGAGAAGATTGCTAGTCGGCGCCGGAGCCGGGTGCCTCGCTATAGTCGCGAAGCATTTTCTTGAGCTCCATCTGGTGAAGCTCCTCTTGCCCAACCATGGTGCGCGCGAACTCCTCCAGGTAGATGCTCGCATCCTCTACCGCTTCGAGGAGGTCGACATAGAGCTTCACGGCGTTCTTCTCGTGGTTCACGCTTTCCTGGAGAATCGCCTTGAGCGAATGCTGGTAGGTCTCTTCGAGGGGCGCCACACTGAGCGATGGGTGGCCACCGAGGCCAGTCAGAATCTCGCCTACCTGTTGAGCATGGTCCAAGGACTCGGAGGCCTGCGCCTTCATGAATTCCACGATCGGCAGCCGATTGGGGCCGGTCACCATGAGCGCATAGTGGGTGTAGCGAACGACCCCCGCGAGCTCCTGCTCCAAGATCGAATTTAGTATTTTGACGGTCTTTTCGGTGTCGAGCTTTTCCATACCCGCGCATTCTATCAAGTCGGGCGTCTTCCAAGACAGCCGATCAGCGGGAGGCGCGCCAGAAACGGTATTGTGGGGAAAGGGTGAACTCGTGGTACTCGGGTACGCTCGTCAAATCACGAACCTGGAGAGCCAAGTCGTGCTCGAGACCGCGAAACACGCGCACGAGAAGACCCCAGTCCTTCGTGTCCAAAGCGACGGAGGCCATCGTCCAATACGCGGGCTCCAGGTACGGCTCGCGGGTTATGGCCTGACTCGCGTAGCGCTTGGCCTCTTTGTAATTCCGCTGAAGCAGGTAGAGCCCGGCACGCTGAACGTCCAGATAAGGATCGCCTCCCACGGCGAGGTCGAGGCGGTCGAGGACTTCGAACGCGAGGCCGTAGCGACGCTCCAGGATGAACGCGTCGAGGGAGATGAGGTCCAGGGCCGGATCGTCCGGGAACAACGACCGGATCTTGCGAATCGTGGCGACATACTCCGCGTCGCCCAGCTCCTGAGTGATGGCTAGCCGCTTGATGAGCATGCTCTTTTCGTTCGCCATGGAGACAGGCAAGCCATCCCAGAGCTCGAGAGCCTCCTGGTGGCGTCCTTCACGAATCAGGTCGTTCAGCCGAAGGATCTCGCCCCGGTGATCGCTATGGGAGGACTCGTTTCGCATCAGCCTTTCGAAGAGGCTATCTTCCAACCCCTGGCTCGCGACCCGGAACGTGCGGCGGTAGGATTCCGAAAGCAGCTCACCCGTCAAGTGAACGTAGACATCGACGACCCGAACCGGGCCCGCCAGTCCGCGCCGTTCCAGAACCATCTCGTGGTAGTTCAGGCCGCCGTCCGATGTGAGCAGGCGGAAGAGTGCTCTTTGCTCTCCGCGCTTCTCAATCGTTCTCAGCAGCCCATAGTCTCCTCCCGCCTCGATTGCCGCGGCGACCTCGGCGCCGAACCACGCCCTCGCGCGGAGCAATTCCTCGAGCTCCTCGAGAACTAGGATCGAAGCAGCGGTCGAGCTCGACCCTCGCGCGCGCTCGAGCAGTGCGTCCGTGTCGAGCAGCATCTCGAGCGAGTCGAGATCGCCCGCGTAGAGACACTCCTTCAGGTGCTCCGCGATCTCACGGCTCTCGCGCTCGGTCGGCCGCATCGCGACGCGGTAGCGCACCTCCTGGGCCACGGATTGGCGGGTGGAAGCGACTCCGAGAATCACTATCGACGCGAGCACGAGGAACTGCGGCTTCAGCACGGAACTCCGACCATGAATTGAGAAAGGGATCTTAATTCATGCTACGGGGCGCTCCGGTCACCGTCAAGCCCCAGGCGGACAAGGGAGCCAGGGGCCTTAGGTTCGTGCGAACTCTCGAGCAAGGGCGTCCTGAATGATGACGTCCTTGCCCGAGATCTCGATAAAGCCCTGGCGATGGAGATCGCTGATCATGCGCGACACGGTCTCGCGGGTCGCTCCGATCATGTTGGCGATCTCCTGGTGCGTGGGCCTTCGGAACGCGACGCGACCGTCTTCACCGCGCTTTCCTGTCTCACTGGCCATCTCGAGAAGGATGCGCGCAACGCGCCCATAGACGTCGTGAAGGGCCAGGTTGCCGATCTGTTGATTGGCTTTGCGGAGTCGTGACGACAGTACGGCGAGCAGATTGATCGCGACGCGGGGGCGTTTTTCCACGATCGACAGGAAGTCTCTCTGGTGGAGCACGACCATCTCGGTGTCGTGCATGGCGATCGCCGTCGCGGAACGCGGCTCGTTGTCGAGAAGGCTCATCTCGCCAAAAAAATCGCCGTCCGACAGAACGGCCAAGATGATCTCGCGACCGTCGTCCGACAGGATCGTTACCTTGACCCGTCCCGAGACAATCATGAACAACGCGTCTCCGAGATCGTGCTCGAAGAACACAACGCCGTCTTTCGGAAACTTTCTCCGCGTCGTCGCGCTGATGAGACTCTGAAGGTCGTCATCTTCGAGACCAGAGAACAAGGGCACTCGGCGGAAGAGCTCGGTCGACACCATCAAAGCCTACTCCCCTTCTTTTTGCCTCTGGATTCAACTGTCACGGGATCGCGGTAGCCATTGTAACTGTTTCTTGGCATCGCGGGCCAGCGCTGCTAGAGGGACATATGAGCTGAGAGTGCCTCCATGGCGATGACGGCTTCGGCGCCGCTCACGAGACCCAAGGGCTCGAAGGCGCCATCCTCACCCGGCATGAGAAGACCGAGAGATATTGTGAGTGCGGCAGACTCGTAGCTCGCGTTCGAGCTCGAGAGGTCGGAGAAGTTCTGCCCGAACCGCGGCGATCGCTTGGCGGCCTCAAAGACATCGGGAGTGAGCTTTCGCACGGTGGCCGAAAGCGCTCGGGCGAAATAGATACGGTTGACAAAGGCTTTCGGCTGGAACGTGTGGTTCGAAAACACTTCGAGGATTTCGGCGCCCAGGATCCGCCGAATAGGTTCGTAGGCCCAGCTCGTCGAGATATCCGTGGCGATGACGTTGGCCTCGTTCCCAATCTCGTCGAAAGCGCTTCGAAGCTCGAAAAAGAGCAAGGAGGCAAGCTGTTCTCGAGTTAGCCGCTCGGACTCGTGAATCGATGCGTACTCCTCGGGCAGGTTCTCCTTCTCGTAGTCCGCCTCGATTCTGGCCAGACGCTCCCTCAAGGCCAGGTCGCCGGGACGCAGCCCGACCGCGGCACGAAAGGCGCTTCGAGCACCGGCTAGGTCACCCGCTGTGCCACAAGCCTCACCCAATAGGCGAAAACTCTCGGCGTCGGAGTCGTCGAGCTCGGTAGCTCGCTCCGCGTGCTCGATGGCCCGTTCGACGAGGCCCGCGGCGAGCTCGGCTTCCGCCGTTTCCAGGTAGAGCCCCGCCGCTTCGGAGGCCACGTCGAGCACGTCGAGAAATGCCTCGGCCGCCTCCTGATATCGCCTTTCCCCCATCAAGCCTCGCGCTGTGGTGAGTCTCGCCTCGGCCACGTTCAACCGAAGGGTCGTCTCGTAGCGCGACGCCAGTGCGCTTCGAGTCTCCTCGGGTCTCACGCGCTGGAGACGGGAAAGAGCCGCTTCCTGATCGCCGCCCGCCATGGCGGCGAGGAAGTAGCCCGTCGAAGCGGCCGCGAGATCGGGCCGCGTGCCGAGCGAGCTCTCGAAGTGCCGCTCGCCGGCTCGAGGGTTGCCCGCTTTGAGCTCCAGAAAGCCGAGCGCAGCGGCGATCTCAGGGCTCTGAGGATAGCGACGGCGCAGCCCGTCGAGCTCCGATGCGGCCTTCGCAAGCTGTCCGTCTTTGAGGAGGGCCCAGCCTTCCTCGAAGGCGCGCCTCTGTCCATCGGACAGCTCCGAAGGGGCTTCGAGGCGGAGACGATGCACGACCTCCCAGCCAGGCACATCGGCAGGGGTATAGACCCGCTTCTCGGCGCAGCCCGCAACGATGAGACCACCGACCGCGAGCAGACCAAAACCTCGAGACCGAATCCAAACGTATCTCAAAAAAACTCGGAACAATCCCCGCAAAGTGATATGCATTCTAGCTTTGCGCCCACGAGCAAGTCAATCTCCCGTTCCCGACGACACGTCGAGGACCAGGGCATAATCGACAGCTCCGCGCCGAACGAGCGCAGGAGGATCGCAGGTGGTGTCGACGATCGTCGAAGGCTCCCTGGCGCCGCTCGCACCTCCGTCCAATACGAGCTCCACTTCCTCGCCGAAGACCCTCATGACGTCATCCGCCGTTTCGGCAGGGGTGTCGCCCGCCCGGTTGGCGCTCGTCGCCGTTACAGGTCTACCGAGAGCCTCGGCAAGCTGACGGGCGATGGCGAGGCCCGCGACGCGGACCGCGACGGTGCCGTTCGGCGCCCGTGCCGCGACATCACGCCTCGCCGGGATCACGAGGGTTAGCGGGCCCGGCCAGAAGCGTCCGGCGAGTCGTAACACGAGCGGCGAGGGCTCGTCGGTGACGAGCGCAAGCTGACTCGAGCTCGACAAGATGCAAGGCAGGGCTCTGTCGAAACCGCGCCCCTTGACCCGAAAGACTGCAGCGCAAGCCGCCTCATCCATGGCGTCGGCCGCGAGACCGTAGAACGTCTCCGTTGGATACGCGACGATACCGCCCTGTCTGAGGACGCCTGCGGCCCGAGAGATAACCTCCTCTCGCGGACGATGCGGGTCGACTACAATTCTTTCCAACGTTTTCTCGAAGGTGTGGCCGGGTCGGCTCTCGAATCGAGCCCATGCTATACTGAAAAACTCCATTCGGTTCGAAGTCTTCCATGCGAATTCGCCCAGGGCGCTTTCTGTCTATCGCTACCGTGCTCGGGTGGGCCGTCCTCCTCGGCGTCCACCTGGCGAGAAGTTATGCGCCCGTCGAGGCGACCTCCCTCGTCGACCTCTCGGCCGCGACCGAGGCCGGGGCCGAGCTCACCCAGCGAGGTATCTTCTACCGCGGAACCCGCATTGGCTATATCCGAGAGAAGCGCACGCCCCTCGATGCGGGCTACCTGGCGGAGCAGAAGGGGGATCTGACCCTGACGCTGCTCGGACGCGAGCGACGCATGCAGATGGAGGGTTCCGCAAGAACCGGCGCGAATGGCGAGCTCGTCGAGTTCGATTTCGGATTGAGGACGTCGTCGCGACGATCTCCCTTCGCGACGACCGTTCGGGGGCGCGTGGAAGGCAACGAGCTGTTGCTGACGATCGACTCCGGGCGCTCCCAAAGGACAGAGCGTCGAACGCTCGACGAGCCCATCATCCTTCCGCTGAATCTCTACTACTCTCTGGCATCGAACGGCTTCACTCCCGGCGCGACCTATCGCGTTCGTCTCTTCGATCCGATGACGCTCTCGGACGGCGAGGCGACGATCGCCGTCAAAGAAACTGAGGTCGTTCGTTGGGGCGGGCGAGAGGAGGAGGCGTTCCGGCTACAAACGACGTTCTCGGGGCTAACGACGACGACGTGGGTGAACGAGCGTGGCGAGGTGCTGCAGGAGGAGACGCCGCTAGGCTGGACGCTCCGCAAGGAAGCGCCCGGGAGCGGTCTTGCCGCGACGAGCGGCGAAGCAGCGCCCGACGTGCTCCTGCTGTCGGCGATCCCGGCGGTCGGCTTCGCCGGAGAGGCCTCCTCTCTAGAAGTCGTAGAGCTCCGCTTGAACAAATTTCCCAAGAGCTTCACCGAGCTCGTTGGCGGACGTCAGTCCATCGAGGGCGACCGACTCCGCATCCGTCGCGAATCTCCACCGTACCAAGGGCAGGAGGAGCTCCCCGGGGAGGTGCGCGCGGAAACGCTCGCCGCCGATGCATTCGTACAATCCGACGATGAGGAGATCATCGCCTTCGCCCTGAGCCTGACGGAGGGAATGGACGACGTGGCCAAGGCACGCGCGCTCTCCACGTGGGTCCACGAAAACGTGGTGAAGTCTCCTACCCTCTCACTTCCGAGTGCCAAGGAAGTCCTGGAGCAGCGCGTCGGCGACTGCAACGAGCACGTGGTGCTCTTCACCGCACTCGCTCGAGCCGCGGAGCTGCCAACGAGAATCAGTACTGGACTCGCCTATACCGGAGGTCAGTTCTACTACCACGCCTGGGCCGAGGTATGGGTTGGACGATGGCTTTCCGTGGACCCCACTTTCGGCCAATTCCCCGCGGACCCCCTGCACGTTCGACTCATGACGGGTGGCATCGAAAGTCAGTACGGGGTTTTGGAGATTCTCGGCCGCGGCGCAACGATAGATGTTTTGGAGTGGCAATGATCCGGTTGGAGAATGTCAGCAAGTTCTACGGCCGACACGAGGCGGTTAAAAACCTCTCGCTCCATATTGGAGCGGGCGAGCTCTTCGGTTTTCTGGGACCCAATGGCGCCGGAAAGACGACCACGATCAAGATGATCGCCGGACTGCTTCGCCCGTCGTCCGGTAGGGTCTTCCTGGACGGGCACGACCTCGAGCTCGAACCTGTGCAGGCCAAGGCGTCGCTCGGTTTCATTCCCGATCGGCCTTTCCTCTACGAGAAGTTGTCCGCCGCCGAGTTCCTGCGCTTCGTCGCCGGAATCTACGGGCTCGATGGTGCCTCGCTTGACGGCCGACTCGACGAACTACTGGCGCTGGTGGAACTGTCCCATGCTCGCTCGGAGTTGATCGAGAGTTACTCCCACGGCATGAAGCAGCGTCTCGTCATGGCAGCCGCTTTCATTCACGAGCCCAGGGTCATCGTCGTCGACGAGCCCATGGTAGGCCTCGACCCCAAGGGAGCGCGTTTGATCAAACGAGTTTTTCGCCAATATTGCGACCGTGGCTTCACGGTCTTCGTCTCGACCCACACGATGGAAGTCGCGCAGGAGCTCTGCGACCGCATCGGTATCCTCTCCAAAGGTGAGTTGATCGCTCTCGGAACGATGGAGGAGCTCGAAAGCAAGGCGGAGACGAACCGCAGGGATCTCGAGGAGATCTTTCTCAAGCTCACCGGAGGCGAGGGATTCAAGGAGAGAGGAGAAGCCTGACCGTGACCTTCGAGTTCACGGCGAGGCAGATCCTTTTCCTTCTCCGACCTTCGTTTCAGTCCGTCCGTAATCGCCGGCGACAATCCGCGAGATCGGACTGGCTCCGTGTCCTCCTATTCGGCTCCGTCACGCTCTTCTTCGCAGTATTCGTCTTTGCGGGCTTCTATAGCATGCTGCTCTACATAGGGCGTTACGCGGAGTTCACCGCCCCGCTGACGAATCAAATACTCGCGAGTGTCTCGACTTTCATTCTCACCGTCCTCTTCGCGAGCACTATCGTCACGGCTCTCTCGACCCAATTCCTGTCCGAGGACCTCTCCCTGCTCCTCAGCAGCCCCGTGCCGCTGCCGGCGCTCTATGGCTCTCGATTCGTGCTGACCATGGTCCAGGCTTCGTGGATGGTCGCGCTGTTCAGCGTTCCGATTTTTGCCGCATTGGCGGCTACGGCACCCTCCCCACTCTATTTCTCGCTCGCGGCCTTGCTTTCCTTCCCTCCGCTGGTCGTCATCGCAACGGCGGTCGGCGGTATGGTGACATCGGTTCTCATGGCCGTGTTTCCCGCCCGTCGGGTTCGGGAGATGCTCGTTTTGCTCGGCGCCGTTTTCATCGTGCTCTTGGTCTTCCTCATCCGCATGCAGCAGCCCGAACGACTCTTGAATCCACGCTCGATCTACGACGTCACGGAGTTCTTCGCTGCTTTTCGAGCGCCTAGCTCGCCGTTTCTGCCCAGCGCTTGGGCGACGAGCGTGCTCGTCACCGGGCGAAGGGCGGAGTCCATCGTGGGCATGCCCTTGGCCCTGCTCTGGAGCAGCGCGGCCGCGAGTGTCGTGCTGGGATGCTGGCTGGCTCGGTGGCTCTATTTCCACGGCTATTCACGAGCCCAGGAGTCTCGTCCCGCGCGGTTTTCCTCCCTGCCCGTCGTCGACCGCTTCCTCGTACGTGTAACCCAGCCCGTCGAGATCCGCCTGCGCTCTCTACTCTTGAAGGATCTGCGAACCTTTGTCCGTGACACGACGCAATGGTCGCAGTTACTTTTGTTGGTCGCGCTGGTGGTGATCTACCTCTACAATTTCAGCGTCCTGCCCGCGAACTTCACCTTCGGGACCTTTCGCCTGCAAAACGTCTTCTCGTTCCTGAACTTGGGCCTCGCGGGCTTCGTCCTCTCCGCAATTGCGGTGCGATTCGTTTTCACCTCTGTCTCCGCTGAGGGGCGTTCGTTCTGGATCATCCGCTCGTCACCTTTGACGACAGAGCAGTTTCTTCGCAGCAAGTTCTGGACTGCCTTTCCGCCCCTCGCGGTCCTCTCGCAGATCCTGACCGTCGCATCCAACCACTTCCTGGGCGCCACGACATTCATGATGGTGCTCTCCTCCATCACGATCCTCGCCCTGACCTTCGGAATCGTGGCGCTCGCGGTCGGCATGGGGGCCGCGTTCCCGAAGTTCAAATTCGAGAACGTCACCCAAATCGCGGGGAGCTCGGGTGGCCTGCTCTACATGATTGCGTCGACGAGTTTCGTCGCCATCGTTCTCGCCCTCGAAGCGGTGCCCGTATTCCTCTACTTTCGGGCGCAGTATCAGGGCGCGGAATTGAACGAAAGGGCCTTGCTCGTCATCGCCGTCTCTGCTTTCACGGTCTTCGCCCTGGTCGTCGCCGCGGCCTGGCTTCCGCTCCGATGGGGAAGGCGGCGGTTGGAAACGATGGAGCTCTAGTGGGGGTCAGGCTCTACTCTTTTTAGCACGGGGGTGGTGGGCATCGTAGATGCGGCGGAGGCGCTCGCGGCTGACGTGGGTGTAAATCTGTGTGGTTCCGATGTTGGAGTGGCCGAGCATGAGCTGGAGGCTCCTCAGATCGGCCCCACGTTCGAGCAGGTGCGTCGCAAAAGAGTGCCGTAGGACGTGGGGCGAGAGATCTCGACGGATGCCAGCCAGACGCCCGTAGGATTGGAGGATTTGAAAGAACCGCTGCCTCGTCATCGCACGGCCGAGCCGGCTCAAGAACAAAGAGTCGCTCGCCCGCTTCGCCAAGTGGGCTCTGCCCCGCTTCAGGTATCGCTCGATTCTTCGCGTCGCCGACTTTCCGTAGGGAACCACCCGCTCTTTTCTTCCTTTGCCCCGGCAGACGAGATAGCCCATTTCGAAATGCAGGTCCGACACGCGAAGCGATACGAGCTCTGAAACTCTGAGTCCGGTCGCGTAGAGAAGTTCTAGCATCGCTCGATCTCTCAGTCCTTCGGGAGTCGAAGTATCGGGAGCTTCGAGGAGCCGGTCTACTTCGTCGAGACTCAAGTAGCGCGGCAGGCTTGTCGACACACGTGCAGAATCGATTTGCTCCGCCGGATCGCTCCGGACGTGACCCTCCGATGCGGCAAATCGATACAGCCCTCGAACCGCCGATGTGGTACGTGCTATCGAACGGAGCCCAAGTCCCTCGCGATGAAGATCTCGCAGGAACTCACGGAGCTCAGAGGCACTTAGCCTTTCCAGCTTCCGGCGCTTGCGTCGAGCGAAACGCTCCAGCTTTTGGATGTCCCGCTCATAGGCGAGGAGGGTGTTCGGGGACAATCCCCTTTCTACTTCCAGGTAGTGTAAGAAAGACTCCCTCAAAATCGAACCAATACACCGAAGTATTGGCCCCTGAGCCGGAACACCGCGCGGTCCCCGGACTCTTCGATGTTCTTCACTCGATTGTAGGAATTGCGGTAGCCGTAGGAGAAGCCGAGGTTGGGTATCGCGTTATAGGTGGCCTGCGCCTCGAAGTTCGTCATGACGCCTTCGCTTTGGCGCTTCATCCCCACGGCTTCGACCGTGACGGAAAGCTCTGGTGTCAGATAGACACGCCCCTTTGCGCCGAACACCGGCAGTTGGATGCGAAGTGCCTCCTGGCTCGCTTCTTCTCCCGATGACTGGAACGAAGGCCGGGCATTGAACCTCGCGAACTCACCTACGATCGCGAGGTAGCCGTAGAGTCCCTGGAAGATATCGAACTCGGCACCGCCGCGTTGTTCCTCGAACTCGAACGCCGAGGCCAGCGTCGCGCCGGCCGGCACTTCGAGACCGGCGACCGCTCGATCCTCGGAAGAAATCGATTCTCCGAAGTAGTCCACCTTGTACCAGGATCCCCGAACCTTCAGCCGCTTGAGGAGTCGAACCGCGAGATGATAATCCCAGATACGTTCGGATGGAAGACCGAGATCGGCCCCAGTATCGAGCGTCGAGCCCGGAGTGACGTCCCCGGACAAGCGGATCTCGGACACGAGGTCCGCGCGCCAGCGCCGAAACTCGAACTCCGCCGTATAGATTTCGCCCATGTTGGCCGGGCCTCGCCGGGATTGTGCGAACAGAACGTTCGACGACGAGATCACAACGACCACAGCAAGGACGCGAAAGAGCACAGAGTTCATGTCACCTCCAACCAAGACGCCGCGGCAGGACCGCCGCGAGAGCCTGGTTCAGTTCAGAAACACGGAGAAGCTTACAACCCAGAAAATATACCGCCAGCGCCACAGAGATGGGCGCACAGACCTGCAGGAGTCTAGCCCACAGGGCATCGTGTCCGAAGGCGGACTCAAGTCCGCGAAACGACAGCAACGCCATTGCTCCCATGACCGCCGAAGCGGCGAGGCACTTCAAGAGCGTGGCGAGCGTCCTTCGGCCATCGAGCCTTCCCAGACGACTTCGTTGTCGGAACAGAAGCCAGAGGCACAGGCACGAGATCGTCATGGTCAAGGACGTGGCAAGCGCCAGACCCTGGTGGTCCATTCCGAATTGAACGACAAACAGCCAGTTCAGCACGAGGTTCGAAGCCATACTCAGAACGCTCACCACGAGCGGCGCGTTGATCTGCTGAATCGCATAGAAGCCATCGGTCACAATTTTCACGGCGGCGAAACCAACGAGACCCGCTGTGTAGTAGCGCAGCGCCGCGGCAACCTGAGTCGTATCCTCTGGACCGAAATGCCCTTGCTCGAAGATCAGTCTCACGATGGGGGGAGCGAGCACCAGAAGGCCAACCGTCGCTGGCACCGTGAAGAGGATCACGAGCCTTACGGCGTAGGAGAACGTGTCGCGGAATAAGACGTCGTCTTGCTGTGCGGCGGCCCGGCTGAGAGCCGGAAGCGTCGCGACGGAAATAGCCACGCCCACCAGGCCTAACGGGAGATGCAAAATTCGGAACGCCTGAGTGATCCAAGTAAGCCAACCCTCACCTCGAGAGGCGAAGATCGAGTTCACGAGAAGGTTGACCTGGACCGTCGAAGCGATCAGAGCGCCGGGCCCGAACAAGCGCAACACTTTGCCAAGCCAAGGGTCCCGGAACTTGAAGGTCGGGCGGTAGCGAAACCCGAGACGAATGAGCAGCGGAAGCTGCCAAAGCAATTGGAGCGCGCCCCCTGCCAGAACCCCGACAGCCATGCCCATCGCTGGGTGCTGGCCGAAACGTGGCGCCAAGTAGTAGCCGCTCACTCCAACGACGACGGAGCCCACATTGAAAAAAGCGGATGCGAGTGCCGGCACGAAAAAACGGCGCCGCGCATTCAGGACACCCATGACCAGAGCGGCCACGCTCACGAGCAAGATAAAGGGGAACATGATACGGGTCAGCGCGATCGTGAGCTCTCGTTTCGTCGCGAAGCCGAAGGCTTCTGCTTCCGGAAGCTGGACGTCGAATCCCTTTCCACCGAAAAAGGCGTCCACGAGCACGTCCGAGTAGAAGATGCCGAGCATGACCAGCGCGCCCACGACCACGATGAGCGCATTGGCGACGAGGTTGGCGAGCTTCATGGCTGTCTGCTCGCCTTCTTTTTCCTGGATCTCGGCGAAGGTCGATACGAAGGCCTTGCTCAAGGCTCCCTCGCCGAACATGTCGCGGAGCAAGTTCGGCAGCCGAAACGCGGCGTAGAAGGCGTCGAGTGCTGTCCGAGCCGGAAACAAATAAGCGAGCACCTGCTCGCGAACGAGCCCCAGGATCCGTGACAGCATGACGGCAATGCTGACGGTTCCGGCGGCGCGCGCGAGGTGCGGCGCATCGGAGAGAGAATCCTGACCGCTGGTGTCGCGGTCCGAGACGACTCGGCTTCCCGACGCCAAGCCTTCCTTCTCGGGAGAGGGGGAAGCCATGAGCGAATGATATTACATTTCGCGGGTATGTTTACGGCCGTGGCCGATGCGCGGGCTGGAAGCTTCGCGACGCTACGAGACCGAAGTTTCTAGTCCGAGAAAGTAGGCTCGGGCTCGAGCTCGGGAAGCTCGTAGGCGGGGTCGATAGCCTGGGCCTTCTCGAGAATGGTTTGAGCTCGCGTCGCGAGACCGACGGCCTGGTAAATGGCACCGAGCATGCCCAGGAACTCGACGTTGTCGGGATCGAGCTCTGACGCCCGGTGAAAACTGTCAGCCGCTTCCTTGCGCCACTTCTTGTTCTGCATCAACGACCGTCCCAGCAGGGCGAAGAACTCGGCCTGCTGGTCGTCCACTTCGATGGCCTGGCGAGCAAGCTGGATCGCGTCCCAGAAGTCGTGAGAATCGAAGGCTCGCAGTCCCCGGTCGTAGAGCTCCCGGCCGTAACTTTGCTTGTCGAAGCCGCTGTCCGAGTCGTTCCCTTTCCCCTCGGAAGCTGCCTGGGACAGGCTACGCTGTTCGGGCGGCTTGGCGAGCTCTGTCAAGCCTTCGGACGCTGCCGCGCAAAGTCGGGACAATTTCGCGTAAATCACCTCGTCCGATCTCGCGAACTTATCGGGATGAAACTTGCCGATGAGTTTCCGATAGCTCGACTTGCGCGCGCTTTCCGGCGCTCCGGGCTCCAGACCCAGTAGAGCCGCGAAATCGCCCTCCTCCGCGAGGCGCAGGAGACGGTCTAGCTCCGCCAGAACCTGTGCATCCAAGGCGCCATTGGGTTTTGCTTTCTCGGTCGGCTGTGCCTTCTTACGGACAACATTGCTGTTTGCGCTGCCGCCCCAGTAAATGAGCCCCTTGTCCAATAGCTCCATCAGGGCGCGAGCACTATCCGGCTCTGGCATGGGGCTCAGCGAGAGAATTTCGCGCGCGCGCGAAGATCCGTCGATGCGCGAGAGAAGGAAACCCTCCTCTGGAGAGATCTCGACATTTTGAAGATGTTCGGAAAGTGTCGGCGAAAGCCTCAGCGGTCGTGACTCGTCTTTCAGAGATTGGAGGCCCTCAGCGGAGACGGGCTCGAGCTGCTGGGCTGCGACGCTCCGGTCCGAAGCCGCGCGAGACGTCACGCCCTGCGCGACGCCAGACCCCTCGTCAACGCTTCCTGGGGCACCGGATGCTGCCATCGGTTCTTCCTCCCGCGGCTCTTCTGCCTTCGGCTCTTCCGCCTTTGGCTCTTCTGCCTTTGGCTCTTCTGCCTTTGGCTCTTCTGCCTTTGGCTCTTCCGTCTTTGGCTCTTCCGCCTTCGGCTCTTCCGCCTTCGGCTCTTCTGCCTTCGGCTCTTCTGCCTTCGGCTCTTCCGCCACTGGCACCTCGTTTCGTACCAGTGCGTCCGCCTTTTCGACAGCGTCCGGAGGAAGGGACGTGAGAGCCGCTATGAGCTCGAAGCCCGTCGGAAAGCGCTTGTCACGGTCTTTTTCGAGGGCGTGATGCAGGATCGACCTGAGCGCGGTCGGAAGCCCGAGGCTCCTCCAATTCAACGGAAAGAATGGCTCGTCGTTGATGATACTGAGGAGCACCCCGGTCAAGCTCGGGCTGCGAAACGGCTTCTCTCCAACCGCACATTCGAACAGAATGCAGCCCAGTGAGAACAGGTCGGAACGGCGGTCGACATCCTCGCCTTTCGCCTGCTCCGGAGACATGTAGTCCGGCGTTCCCAGCACGCCGCCCGCCATCGTCAAATTCGTAGAGAGCTCCGATTTCGCGATGCCGAAGTCCGTGACCCAAACGTCGTGGGAAGACGAGACCAGGATGTTCGAAGGCTTGACGTCACGGTGGACGACGTTACGCTCGTGCGCGTAGTCGAGCGCGCTGGCCAATTGCGAGATGATCCTCACGGCGGTCGAGAGCTCCAACCGGGAACGCGAGGCCAACATCGACTCCAGGGACTGCCCCTCGATGAACTCCATGATAATGAAACCGCGGTCAGGCGTCGCGACGATGTCGTGGATCGTCACGATGCTCGAGTGCTGGAGACGCGCCGCAATCCGTGCTTCCCGCACGAAACGTTCACGAAGCTCGTCCGGGCTGTGGTCGGCAAAGGGAGTATCCAGTCGAATGCACTTCACCGCCACGGGACGATCTAGAACAGTGTCTAGCGCCATGTAGACCGCGCCGATCGCACCCGCGGACAGGCGTTCGACCAGATGGTACCGCCCGCCGGGAATCTGCTCCGCTATTGCAGCGTTAGTTGGGTTATCGATTTCTTCGTCGTTGGACGAAGCCTGTTGGGTTCGAGCCTGAACGTCCATGCGGTTTTCATTGGCAAGATCCATGCCGATCGTCGCCTAGAAGCGAGGGCAGCAACCTCTTGATAGATCGACGTTTTTGGACGCGGACCCAGATCAGGACCTCATGAACCGATGGGAAAATCGGGCAGTCCGTGGTGAAAGGCCTACGGTCGCTCGGAAGCCCGAACGCCGCCTCCTCAGGACAATCCCTCGGACACGGCAGGGGGGAAGATCTTTGCGACGTCGCCTTCGAGACGAAGAGTGACGGCGGGATGCTGGTCGTGGTCCGTGCTTCCCCGATTGACGATGACGTAGGCTGCTCCCCGCTCCGCGGCGACGAGGGGGAACGAGGCTGCGGGGTAGACCGACAAGGTGGAACCGAGCGCAACAACGAGATCGGCCGACTCCGCCGCAGCCGCCGCCCGCCGAAGCGCCTCAGGTTGCAGACTCTGTCCGAAG
This sequence comes from Candidatus Marinacidobacterales bacterium, assembly GCA_965247365.1. Lineage (GTDB taxonomy): Bacteria > Acidobacteriota > Vicinamibacteria > Marinacidobacterales > SMYC01 > CBDFHB01. The sequence continues at coordinate 2,409,498 of CBDFHB010000002.1, read as the reverse complement.
CTAATCGTCGCCGGCTTGAGGAAACCGCCGCAGTGACACAATGGCGGAGTTCGACACTTCTCGAAGGACGCCATGTGCGGCCCTGGGTCGCTGAGCTCGCCACAAGTCAAACACACGATTCGCCCGTTGGTTCCGTGCAGCTCGACGAGCTTCTCGGGCGAGGTCCCCGCTTGGCTGTGGAGTCCATCGATGTTCTGGGTCACGACCATCTCCAGCTTGCCGGTGCGCTCGAGATTGTAGACGGCGGCGTGGGTCTCATTGGGGCGCGCGGAACGAAATGATGGCCAGGCTTGAAGCTTCTGATCCCAATACTCGATACGTCCCGCCTCCGAGCTCAGGAACTCCTGAATGTCGACGGGCCGATGCTGCTTCCAGATGCCTTGTGGTCCACGAAAGTCCGCGATGCCGCTCCCAGTGGAAATCCCGGCGCCCGTGAAAACCAGAACTCGTTCGGCGTCTCTCAAGAGATCGACGAGCCCACGCGAGATCGATGATGTCATCAGCCGCCCCGAACGAGGGCTTACGCAACTACGTTAGTTGGCGAGCTCCTCGTCGATGATTGCCTGGAACGCTTCGAAGGGTTGCGCGCCGGATAGAAACCGCCCATTGATGAAGAACGACGGCGTGGAATCGAGCCCGAGCGCGGCGGCCTCTTGAAGTTCTTCCTGAACCGCGGTCCGGAACTCGCCCGAGTCGACGCATTCGTTGAACTTTCCGGTGTCGAGGCCCAGGTCGGCGGCAACCTGTTTCAAGCTCTCCGTGCCCAGGGCTCCCTGGTTCTCGAACAGACGATCGTGATAGGCCCAGAACTCTCCCTGTTCGTGGGCGCAAAGCGCCGCTTCGGCAGCCGGCGCCGCACGCCTGTGATTCGGTAATGCCAAATCTCGATAGACGAAACGAATCTTGTCGCCGTAGGTCTGCTCGATTTGTTTGAGGGTCGGACCGACCCTCGCGCAAAACGGTCATTGGAAGTCGGAATACTCGACGATCGTGACTTTCGCTTCGGCTGGACCTTTGACTCGATCCGCGTCGGCGACTTGCATTCGGACCCGGGGCGGATCGAGAGCCACTGTGACGCCAGCATCCTTCTTCAGCTCGTCGAGGAAGGTCTCGCGAACCGTGGACTCGTTCTGCGTTTGGAGGAACTTCCGGATTTGCCCGCCCATCTGTTCCAGAGTCTGCCCACGAAATCGATCACGATTCGTATTGTAGAAGCTCTCGATATCGGCCTCCGTCACGGGTGCGAGCTTGGCCGTGATCTCGACAGCGACGAGGTCATCGACGCTGACGCCGCGGCTCTCGGCCTCCCGCTCCAATAGAGTTTCGGCGATGAGCTCCTCTAGGGCAGCCTGGCGTACGTTGTAAAGATCCTGGTACGCTTTCATGCTGGTACGCACGGCCCGCTCATCGACCTGATCGAGGGTGAACTCTCGATCCCCCACTTTCGCGACAATGGTCTCGTCGGAGCTCGACTGGAGCACGGCCCTCGGCTCCGAGCCGCAGGAAGAGGCAAAGGCGAGCAGCACAGCCACAGCGAGAACCAAGCGAGGATTGAGTTTTCGGCGCAAGACTCTGCTTCTATTCGACATATCTTATGAGCGTAGCATATCCAAGCTCGAGACGTTGCCAGAAGAACGCTCAAGATCCCCCTTCGAGCGCTCCGCGCATCACCGAATAGAGATGCGTGTTCGGATAGACGCCCCTTAGCTTCTCGGCACCTGGCCCACGACCGTAGGTGGGCACGAGCTCGGTCGTATGTCCGCCCGTCGACCATACGACGTAGGTGTGCCGCGACAACGCCCGTCCGAGCAGTGCCGCAGCATTGTCCTCGGGCTCAGTGTAGAAGGGGCGAAAGTCTATCGGCCAGGCGAAACCGTTCTCGTCCCTGACGAGCGTCTCGTTTGCCTCTTGCATCGTCATCTCGAGGCCCGTGTGCTCGAGCACGAGCTCGACGAGCTTCTCGGGATCGGTCCCGGCTCTGTTCACGATATAGGGGTAAGACGCGGTCTGCTCGAAGAGCATGACGAGCGGCTCCTTCCCGGGGTAGGTGTGGTCCGGCTGGTAGACGATTCCACTCTCCAGCTCGAGCTCCTCCGTCGGGCCAAAATCCCCGTAAGTGAACGAGAATCCGCCGGTACCGTGATCCGCCGTCACCAGGACGAGTGTGCCGGGATGGAGCCGTTGAAACTCGAGCCCCTTCCCAACGGCCTCGTCAAAATCCAGAATCTCGTGGAGCATGGAACCCGCGTCGTTCGCGTGCCCGGCGTAGTCGATGCGCCCTCCCTCCACGAACAGAAAGAACCCTTCATCGCGCCGCACGAGGACCTCGAGCGCCGCGCTCGTCATCTCGGCCAGCGTCGGGACCGAGGAAAGATTCATTCGTCGGCGATCGACCACGTAGGGAAGATGACTGGCCGAGAACAGCCCCAGAAGTCTGCGCGCGTGGGTCGCCGCTTGGTCCAGAGATTCCGAATCTGAAACGACGACATAGCCCTGCGCCTCTGCTTCCTCGATGCCGTTCGTCTCGTCGTTGCGGTTCGAGGGGCCGTCCAGCTCGGCAGGAACGCTTGGAAGAGCGTCGGACACACGCGTCCCCGCCGGTACGAGAGCCCGTGCTCCGCCGCCGAGAAGAACATTGACGTCGCCCTCTCTCAAGAGGTCGTCCATCAATTCGTGCTCCGCCGCGTAGCGAGAGCCCTGATGAGCGGCGAAGGCAGCGGGGGTCGCGTGCGTGACGCGCATGTTGGTGACGAGGCCGGTCCCGAGCCCACGTCCGTGCGCCCACTCCAGAATGGTCTCCACGGGATAGCCGTCTGCGTTCATTCCCACGGTCTCGACGCGAGCCATCTGGCCGGTCGCAAACTGGGAGGCAGCTCCGGCGGAGTCGGTGACCGTATTCTCGAAGGGCCAGGGCAGAGCAAAGCCCGTATTGCCGTCACGCATGAGCGTCTCGATGTGAAGCTCTCGATCCTGGACCATGCGAGCAAACTGGAGACCGAGCGCGGTTTGGGTCGCCCCGAAGCCGTCACCCACGAAGAGAATGACGTTTCCAGGGCCGGATGAAGGCGGCTTCCAATCTTGCTGCTGGGCACATGCGGCGAGCAACACGAGGGTGAGAAGCGACAGGTCGAGTTTCACGGACGAACGCCAAATCACGATTCCTCCTCGGCGGGACCGAAAATCGGGACATTCTATCCCGTGCATCATGGCAAGAGCGCAATATTCAAGGGTGAGGGGCGAGCACCCCCAAAGACCGCTGCCTCGGTCAATCGAAGTCGTTGATCGCGTCGATCATGGAGCGCAGGCGACCGAAGTCGTGTCGATTGAAGTCGAAGTCGATTCGAGCCAGGCCGTGCAGGTCCGTTCCCAGCTCTTCCGGTAGCGGTTGGGTTTTGTCGATCCGACCCGTTCTGAAAATATCCGAGAAGCGATCGTTCAACGACTCGATCTCCGCGCTCGTGAGCACCCGCCCGAGTCTGATCATCAACTTCGAGCCCACGTAGCGAGACGAGTGATAAATGCGATAGAAACGCAACACCTCCGCACAAGCTTCCGCGGGGTTCTTGACGATTCGATAGAGCGCCTGATCCTGGGGAGAAATCAACCCGTTCCCCAGGACGCGCTCTTCGATGAAACGCGCCAAATCCTGAAAGTAACCCGTCTCGGGACTCTCCACCATGACGACGGGGAGCGGCGTCTGCTTGCCGGTCTGCAGCAAAGTCAGGACCTCGAAGCACTCGTCTAGCGTGCCGAAGCCGCCGGGGAACAGCGTCACCGCATGTGATTCCTTCAACAGAAACAACTTCCGAGTAAAGAAGTAACGGAACGACATCAACTTCTTGTCGCCGCGAATCGTTTTGTTCGCATGCTGCTCGAACGGCAGTTTGATGTTGACGCCGAAGCTCAGATTGCGACCCGCACCCTCGTGCGCGGCTCCCATGATGCCGCTACCCGCGCCCGTAACCACCATCCAACCGGCCTCCGCCATGCGTTTACCGAACTCTATGGCCCGGTCGTGGTCGGGCTGTCCTTCGGGCGTTCGCGCCGAACCGAAGACCGTCACTTTTCTCGCCTGGCGGAATGGGGTAAAAATACGAAAGGCGTTCCGCATCTCCTTCAATGCGGAGTTCGCGATCTTGAGATCGATCCGCTTCGCGCAATCGATCCCCAAGCGAAGTGCCGTCGTGGCGGTCTCGCGCACGTAGTCTCTCTCTGACTCCGTACAACAGGCGTTGACTATCTCTTCGAGTTTCGCATCCAACTCGGAATCGCCGAGCGAGTATCGATGTCGTTGGGGGGATGGTTCTTTCATCTGTTTTCGCTCGTTCGCTGAGAAGTCCGACCGAGCCGACGGCCAGTTCTGTCAAAGACACTGATTTGGTGTCAGATCCAAACGTACCTCAGGAGAAAGAGGGCGGCAACCACGTGGGCGGCCCAGTGAATGTCGCGACCACGGCCGCTCGCAAGATACAGAATCGAGGTCGAGATGAAACCGAATGCGATACCCTCGGTGATGCTCGTCGTCAGCGGCATCATGATCGTCGTGAGGAAGGCGGGGATCGCCTGGTGAGGCAAGGACCAGTCTATCCGAGAGACCCCCGTCATCATGAAAACACCGACGAGGATCAAAGCCGGCGCGAGTGTGGGATAGAGCGTCACACCCTCACCGTTGTCGAACCCTCCGCCGACGAGTCGAAGGAGCGGATAGAAGAAGACGGAGCCACCGAGCATCAGGCCTGCGACGGCCGCCGATAGCCCGGTTCGCCCTCCGGCCGAAACACCGGCCGCGCTCTCCACGTAGCTCGTCACGGTGGAGGTTCCGAGGAATCCGCCCAACACCGATCCCGCCGCATCCGCGAGGAAAGCCTCCTTCGCCCTGGGAAGCTGGCCGGAGACGGTGAGCCCGGCCCGATCGCTCACGCCGATAAGGGTCCCCACGGTGTCGAACAAATCGACGAACAAGATGACAAAGACGACGGACAAGAACCCCGGTTGCTGGAAAAGCCCTCTGAAATCAGCAGCCAGAAAGGTCGAGCCCATAGACTCCGGCAGCCCCACCACGCCTTGAAACTCGCTCAGCCCCGTCGCCACGGCGACCAGGGTCGAGGCGAGGATCCCGACGACGAGCCCACCGGTCACCCGAAGCGCGATCAGAATCGAGGTGACGGTCAGGCCAAACAGGGTGAGGAGCGCTGCAGGAGTCTCGAGAGCGCCCAGTCCAACGTAGGTGCCCGGAACGGAGACGACGAGGCCACCCCACCGTAGCCCCACCAATGCGATCAAAAGCCCGATACCCACTCCCATGCTGCTCCGTAGGTGATCGGGGACGCTATCGATGAGTCTCGCGCGCAGACGCCATAGGGAGGCGACCAGGAAGAGAGCCCCGGCTACCACCACCGCCGCCAGGCCTTGCTGCCACGTAAAGCCATATCCACCAGCGGCGATCGGGGCGCAGATCGTGAGGGCGAAGAAGAAGTTCTGTCCCATCCCGGGAGCAAGCGCAATGGGGTAGTTCGCGTGAAACGCCATCCAGAGGGACGCGAAGGCGGACGCAAAGCAGGTAGCCGCGAGCACCCCTCCAGGATCCATTCCAGTCGCGGCCAGCACCGCTGGATTGACGAGGACGATGTAACACATCGCCATATATGTGGTGGCACCCGCCAGAAGCTCGGTCCGGACCGAGCTTCCGCGCTCGCGGATCTCGAACTTCCTTTCTAGCCAAGGAATTAGGGAGTTTTGACGCATCGTGGTAGACTTGCGGTTTCGCGTCCACAGGAGGATTTCATTGGCTCATAGTCTTTCCGCCATCAAGCGAGTCCGGCAAAATGAGAAGCGCCGCGTTCGCAATCGGTCGGACCGCACCCGTCTGCGATCCCAGATCAAGAGGTTCCGCCAGGCTGTGGAAACTTCGAACCTGGAAGAGGCTCAGAAGCTCTTGCCCCAGACGGTGTCCCTCGTCGACGTCATGGTCAAGAAGGGAATCATCCACGAAAACGCCGGGAGCCGCTACAAGTCCCGACTTACCCGACGACTAGGTAGGCTCGCTGCGAGCTGAGAGGCACTGGTCTCCCCACCCGACTTCCCCCTGCAAAGGGATATTACGAGGCTCTCGAGCACCAGGCGGTCCGGGAGTCTACTCGACTTCAGGATCCGATCTGCCTCGCTGAGAGAGTGGACCGCGCGACCTAGGCTGATAGTGTCGAACCGGCGTGCGTTTTCCGCCACGCTCCTCGCCGCATAGGGCGGTATCCCCAGAAGGCTTGCAAGGCTCTGGCTCTTGTTCCCGTCAGCTCGCGCCTCCGTCGCGATCCGTAGTTGCCCGACGAGCCGATCCAGCAGCGCCAGTATCCTCAGCGCCGGCTCGCCCTCTTCCATCAAGCGAGAGAGCTGCCGCAGCGCCGACGCCGTCTCCCCGGCGCCCACCGCATCCACGAACTTGAAAATGCTTTGCGCTCGCCCTCTGCCGAGTACGGTTGCGATGGTCTCCAAGTCGAGCCGGTCGCCGAGCGCGTAGAGGGAGAGCTTCTCGAGCTCGTTCGAGAGCCGCCGCATGTCACCGCCGAATTCGGCGATGAAATATCGAATCCCGTCTTGACCGAGCTTCAGGCTCCGTGCCCCTGCTTGCTCCGATACCCACTTCTCCAACTCGAGAGGTTTCGGCGCCTCACAGACGACTACCGTCACGTGTTTCTCGACGCTCTTCCAAGCCTTTCGCCGCTGGTCCGGCTTCTTCGAAAGGTCCAGGACGAGGACCGTGAAGGGCGCGGGATCGTCCAGATACTTCACGAGAGTCTCGTCCTTCTCCACGAGTCTGGTGGCGCGCTTGACGACGAGAGCGCGGCGCCCGCCCATCATCGGCATCATGTTGGCCAAGGCCACGATCTCGGGCCCGTCCGCGTTCTCCCCGTCGAACCTCTGGAGGTTGAAGGGCGAGGGCTCCGCGCCGACTATGGCATCGATCAAGTCACGGACCGCGTAGTCACGCAGGAGGTCCTGGTCGCCTGTCACGACATAGGCCGGCGCGAGCTCGCCTGATTCCAAGTGTGCGCCGAGCTTGTAGAAGGAGAGCTTCACCGGCCTAGAAGGCCTCCAGGATGCTGCTGACCAGCGATTTCGCGAACTCCTCGGCCATCCGCTGCACCGTAAGGCCTTGCTGGTCGAAGAATTCCTCTGGGTCCTCACCGATCTCGTAGTCATCCCGGAACTGAAACGAGTTGCTCTGCCACAGGACGTTGTCTTGAACGAGGTCCTTGAACTCGACCTGGGCACGCACGATCACGGTATAGGTAGAGGCCTGATTCGCCGACGCGTCGTCCAAACCTCCTTCCAGAACGGAAGGGGCGCTTGTAAACGACAGGACCACGCCTGCGAGCACAGCGTCCGCCCCCGCGACGTCCGGCTGAATCTTGTAGCGCCCGCGAGACATGAACTCGTCCACGACTTTGCTGGTGAAGACCTCTTCGATCGCAACCTGGTCGCTGTGGTTCTCAAAGGTAGGCACCGCGATGACCGCGATATAGTCGGGAAGAAAGTTCCCGCGGCCAGCCAAACTGTAGCCACATCCGGAGAGGATCCACGCAAGGGACACACATCCCGTCAGGAGCCATGCGGAACGGGTAAACCTCCTCATGGCCCGGCATCGCCCGCCACGACGACGTTCACGAGTCGGTTGGGGACCACGATGACGCGTCGAATCTCCCTGCCATCGATGAAGCTCCGAACTTTGTCATCCTCGAGAGCCCGCCGTTTGATATCCTCGTCCGGCTGGTCCGCCGGCACGTCGAGGCGACTGCGAAGCTTGCCGTTGACCTGCACGACTAGGGTTATCGTCTCCTCTGCCGCGATGGCCGGGTCGTAGCTGGGCCAAACGACCGTCGAGAGGCCCTTCTTGTTCCCCAGATATTCCCACATTTCCTCCGCGATGTGCGGCGCGAAGGGACTGAGAAGCTGAATCATGGCTTCCGTCGCTTCTCGTATCGCGGTCCATGCGGTCGATCGCTGTGGCCGCGGGTCGATCGCGCGATAAAGCTCGTTGGTGAGCTCCATGATCGCCGCGATCGCAGTATTGAGGTGATAGCGCTCCTCGATGTCACGCGTCACCTTCATGAGTGTCTGGTGAGTCTTTCGTCTGAGCGTGCTTTCGAGATCGTTCCACTCCTCACCTCCTTCGATTGCGGAGGCCGAAGCGAGGGCATCGGCTTCGTTCATGACGAAGCGCCAGACGCGCTGGAGGAATCTGGCCGGACCTTCGAGCCTCGCGTCGGTCCAATTGACCTCCTTCTCCGGAGGCGCCTCGAAGAGAACGTAGAGCCTCAAGGTGTCCGCGCCGTACCTCTCGACGACCGAATCCGGCTCCACGATATTGCCCTTGTTCTTCGACATCTTGGCGCCGTCTTTGATGACCATCCCTTGCGAGAGCTGCGTCACGACAGGCTCATCCACCTCGACTAGACCGAGGTCGCGCATCATTTTGGTCCAGAACCTCGCGTAGATGAGATGGAGGATGGCATGCTCGATACCGCCGATATAGAGATCGATGGGAAACCAGTACTTCGCGATCTCGGGTCGAAAGGGCACGTCCTCCCGCTTGGGATCCGTATATCGATAGAAATACCAGGCGGAATCGACAAAGGTATCCATGGTATCCGTCTCGCGGCGGGCGGCACCGCCGCACGCCGGACAGGTGGTCGCGACGAAGCTCTCGTTCTCCTCGAGGACCGACTCCCCCTTCCCCGTGATGGTGACGTTACGCGGTAGCACGACCGGCAAGTCATCCTCGGACACGGGAAGGATGCCGCAGGCATTGCAATAGACCATTGGAATTGGAGTTCCCCAATAGCGTTGGCGAGAAACTCCCCAATCCCGAATCCTGTAGGTAACGGCCTTCTTTCCTAAACCTGAAGCCTCGGCGCGCTCGGCCATGGTAGAGAGCGCCTCTTGCGAGGGCAGCCCCGTGAACTCCGCGGAATCCACGACGGTGCCGTAACCCGAGAACGCTTCCTCGAGCTCTTCCGCGACCGACTCACCATCGGCTGGCTGCACGACGACGCGAATGGAGAGGCCGTAGCGCTTCGCGAAGGCGAAGTCTCTTTCGTCGTGGGCCGGGACCGCCATCACGGCTCCCGTCCCGTAATCCATGAGGACGTAGTCCGCGACCCAGATTGGAACGCGCTCTTTTGTGAAAGGGTTGATAGCGTCCCATCCCGTCGCGACCCCGGTCTTCTCACGATCTTCTGCGAGGCGAGTCTCCCGGTCCTCGGACTCAGTTTTCTCGATGTAGCGGCGAAGCTCGTCGTTGCCCTCGGCGAAACGGGCCGCCAAAGGGTGCTCGGGCGCGAGCACCACGAAGGTCGCGCCGTAGATCGTATCGATTCTCGTGGTGAAGGTTGTGATCGCGCCGTCGGTCTCCGCAAGAGAAAAGTTGACCTCCACACCTTGGGAGCGACCGATCCAGTTGCGCTGCAGCGTCAGAACGCTATTGGGCCACCCCTCCAGAGAGTCAAACGCGGAGAGAAGCTCATCGGCGTAGGCCGTGATCTTGAGGAACCATTGGTCCAGCTCCTTTTGCACGACTTCGGTGTCGCATCGCCAGCAGCGGCCGTCGATGACCTGCTCGTTCGCCAGGACCGTTCTATCGGTAGGACACCAGTTCACAGCGGCCTTCTTGCGATAGGCCAACCCCTTCTTCCACATCTCGATGAAGAACCACTGGTTCCAGCGGTAATACTCCGGATCGCAAGTCGCGAACTCGCGGTCCCAGCTGTACGAGAATCCAAGTCTCTGGAGCTGCTCCTTCATGTGAGCGATGTTTCCGCGCGTCCAATCTTCGGGATGCTGGCCGTGCTTCAAGGCTGCGTTCTCGGCAGGAAGCCCTAGAGCATCCCAACCGATGGGATGAAGGACATTGAAGCCGCGCATACGTTTGAACCGAGCGACTGCGTCGCCGATGGAATAGTTGCGGACGTGCCCCATGTGGATCCTGCCCGAGGGGTAAGGCAACATCTCCAGGCAATAGAACTTTGGGCGCCCGTCCCGCTCGCTTGCCTCGAAAAATCGCCCGTCGAGCCATCGCTTCTGCCACTTTTGCTCGATGGCCTCGAACTCGTAAGGCTTCGTCATCCCGGTCCTTCTTGAAGTAGACGGTTATACTAGCACAGCGTCGTTTTCGCGCCCTGTACTCAAAAGCGGCCGTCGCGTCTTCCAACGGAGACATCTTGACGCTGCATCGACGCTATGGCGATCTCTCTATCTCCTTCACAGTCAAGATTTTGAGGCGTTTCATCAAATTGGCACCAGGTTTGCCTATATGCAGGTTGGACCGAGGCTAGGACCGGGCAGCCAGATTTCACATCATCGAGACAGGTCCGGCTTCGGTCGGAGCCATTCAAACCTTAGGAGGTGTTCATGGCTTCTGTTGCGACCGACTCGAGGCCGATCCAGGAGGGATTACGACGCGGGGGAGGCTCGCTTCCCATCGTCGTGGCCATTCAGGGGCTGGCCTTGTTCCTGTTCGCTTTCTTCCTCGGCAATCCCTCGCGGGACACCGCGGGTCAGATGGCTGTGGCGACTGCGGACGGGGGCACTAGACCGGTACCCGCTGATTGGGAACCCACGTTACCCACGGACCTTCGGCCCGAGCGGCTTCCGAGACCCCTGTTCCGAGAGCCCAATCCGCTCGCGGAACAGAGGCAAGAAGCGCCCTCACCCAAGGGCCGTGATGACGTTTCCGACGTCGACCACGAGGGTACCCGATCCAACTTGTCCGCCCTGCGCGTGAGTAGCGTGAGCTATCACTCGCCGGTGGCGGCCCGAGTTGCCCCGAGTGCTCCCGATGCACCCTCGTTTCTGACCCCCGGGACGATTTCCATGGCGGGTTTCGGCGCGGGCAGCGGGACACGCGTGAGGAGCGGACAGGGTGGCCGCGGGATCGGGGGTACTGGCCGTGGCATCGGTGGTTCTGGAATCGGCGGCGGGGGCGGCGGCCGAGGCGGCGGCAATTGTGGCCGCGGCTCCGGAGGCCGTTTTCGAACCATCGAGCGCGCGCCAGTGCTCCTTCCCAACTGACACCGGACTTCGAGTCGTGCGGGGGCGGCGGCGCAAGCCGCCGCCCCCTTCTCTTATTCTTGTTTCCCGATGGTTACGATGGCCTCGCGTATCGCTGCCGCTTGTCCTTCCTCCATGTCGATCGCGAGCGCAGCCCGTAGAACCTCTGTCGCCTCCCCGAGGCGGCCCTCGTGCTCGAGCAAGGCCGCCAGGTTCAAGAATGCGGGCAGGAACAAAGGCAGCGTGCGCGTGGCGTCCCGATAGGCCTTCTCCGCGGCCTCCGCGTCGCCAGCCTGCTCCGCCACCAGGCCCATGGAGAAGGAAGCGCCCTCGAAGTCGGGGTCGCGCTCCAGCAGAGCGGCGAGCGTCGCGCGCGCTTCCTCAAAATCGCCCTTCTCGCGCAGCGCTTGGGCCAAGTTGAATGCGGCAGCGTCGTGAGGAACGCTCCTCATCACAAGGGGACTCAGGAGCTCGATCGCATCGTCGAATCGCCCCTGAGCAAAGCGTAGGGTTCCGAGGTTGTAACTGGCCCCCTCGTCGCCAGGCCGCTGCGCATGCGCGAGCTCGAAGGCTTCCGACGCTTCGGCAAGGTCGGAGCTCTGATGTGCCAGCGCGCCCAGCGCCATCAGAATCTCGAAATTATCGTCGGTTCCGTGCGAGGCGTGACGGAGTTTCTCACGCGCCTCGTCAAGCTGTCCCCGTCTCTCGAGCCACTCGGCGAGCGCCACGTTCGCTTCGGGGTGGTCTCGATCGATTTCGAGGGCCGCCGCGAAGTGTTCCATTGCTTTCGCGTCGTCGCCTGCGCTTCGCTCCACGAGGCCGACCACGTAGTGGCCATCCGGGGAGCTTTCGTCGCGGCTGAGCGCGAGCTCCGCCCTCTCCCGAGCCGTCTTCAGGTTGCCCAGAGCGAGGTAGGCTATCGCGGCCTGAACGAGCACGATCGGCTCCTTCACGCGCGTTTCACGTTTGATCCCGATCATGCCGAGCGTCGACTCGAGCTCGCGCGCCGCCTCCTTCGGTTTTCCGACCTTCAGGTAGGCGAGGCCGAGGTGGTAGCGGTAGTCGGGAACGTTCGAACGAAAGCGGGCCGCCCGCGAAAGGAGCTCGACGGCCTCCTCGAAATCGCCGGCGTTATACCGCTCGATCCCTTCCTTGTAGAGCGTCTCCGGATCGGCTGCTTGAATCGCAACCAGCAGTGCACTCTGGAAAAGCAACGAAATCCACACACTTCAATATAGCTTAGTGCTTGGATTTCGCGGCTTCGAGGACCTTGTGCACCATCGAGGAGACGGGGAAGTTTTCGAGCTCGTCCTGCGCGACCCACTGACATCGGTCCGTTTGCGGCGGAGGCTCCAAGAGCTCGGCGGTATAGGCGTGGAGCGTAATGCGCCGATTCATGATGCTGTGTCGAATCTTCTCCAGCTCGCGCCCGGGCTCCACGTCGAGTCCGTACTTGTCCCGCACCTCTCGAACCATCACTGCGCGGGGTTCCTCGCCGTCCGGCACGTCCGCAGTGGGAAGCTCCCAGAGGTCTCTCATCAAATCGCTTCCGCGACGGCGATAAAGAAGCACTCTTCCCTCTTCTTCGATGAGGGTGGCGATCATCGTCACGGGAACCGAAGCCTTTCGAGCCGGAAGCTCAGGGAGCTGCTCTTCGATGCCAAGGCTGCGGGCGACACAGTCGGAAACGATGGGACAGACCAGGCATTTCGGCTTTTTCGGAGTACAGACGAGTGCACCGAGCTCCATCAGAGCCTGGTTGAAATCCGAGATCGACCGCCGGGGCAGGATATCCTCCGCCAGAGTCCAGAGCTGCCGCTTGGCAGCGCCGCGGCCGGGGTCTCCCGACACCAAGAACAGCCGGCTCAGCACCCGATCCACGTTCCCATCGAGTATGGGTACCCGCTTGCCGAATGCGATGGAGACGATGGCACCTGCCGTGTAGCGTCCCACGCCCGGAAGCGCTCTCCAGCCCTCGACGTCTCGGGGAAACACACCTCCCTTCTCTTCCACGAGCAAGCGTGCCGCCCGATGCAGGGACTTGGCCCGGCGGTAGTAACCCAGTCCCGACCAGCTAGCCAGCACCTCCTGCTCGGAGGCCCGGGCGAGCCGTTCCACGTTTGGAAAACGCGCGATGAACCGATTGAAATACGGGAGAACGGTCTTGACCTGAGTCTGCTGCAGCATGAGCTCGGATACCCAGACGCGATAGGGGTCTTTGGTCTCTCTCCATGGAAGCGGACGCCGGTGGCGACGGTACCAGCTCAGGAGTCGGCTCTGGAGCGTGCTCACGGCGGCTATCCTACCTCGTTCCTCCCCGGCTCCGAGGCAGTGCACGAGATTTGCATGCTCGTTCGGGCAGGGCTATCCTGAGCGCGGTATATGAGTCAATTTCCGCTCGAGGAGCGCTACGTCGACCTGGGGGTCAAAGCGATCGACCAGGACGACCTCGACCGTGCCCTGCGCTATTTGAACCGCGCCATCACGCTCAACGAGGATTTCTACCTCGCCTACTACAACCGGGGGATCGTCTACGATCTGATGGACCGGCTGGAAGACGCTCTCGCGGACTACGACCGAGCTCTCGCGATACAGTCGAATCACCTTGCCTCGCAGCACAACCGCGCAGTCATCCTCCGTGAGCTCGGCCGCGGCGAAGAGGCCGTCGCGGCTTTGAACGAGGTCCTCCGTTTCGATCCCGATAACGGAGACGCGCTCTACAATCGGGGGGCGGCGCTCGCCGACCTGGGACGCTTCCAGGATGCACTTGCCGACTACGAACGCGCGGTTCGGTGCGACCCCGGCAAGCTCGATGCGCGCATTGCCCAGGGAAACGCCAAGCTCGAGTTGGGCGACGCGGCGGGCGCGATCGCTACGGCTGACGACGTATTGGCACGCGAGCCTACCTCCGTCGAGGGGCACGTTCTCAAAGGCTTGTCTCTGGTCGACTTCGGAGCACCGGATCGTGCACTGGAGCAGTTCAGTGACGCGCTCCGGACGACGCCGGACGACCATAGCGCGCTGCTACATCGAGGCATCGTACTGCTTCGGCTAAGCCGCAACGAAGAAGCGGTCTCCGATCTCAAGCACGCGCTAAAGAACCACCCCGACTGTGACGAAGCCTTCTATCATCTCGCGATCGCCTACGTTCAGCTCGGCGATCAGGGCGCGGCGATCGACGCGCTGCAAACGGCGATCGAGATTCACCCGCCCCGGCGCGTCGAAGCGCGAAAGGCAGCCGAATTCGAAGCGCTCCGTGCCGAGCCCAGGTTCAAAGCCGTCCTGGCTGGCAAGCGCGGCAGGAGGGGCTGAGGGTGGCGGAACGAGCCCCGAGGCAGGTCCAAAGCGAACAACGCCCCATCGAACAATCGGCCTCGGATCCGGAACCTCTCATTCGAACATGCCCCAATTGCTCAGCGACGCTCGTGGAAAGTCGATGCAAGCTTCTTTGTCCCCGCTGTCACTACTACATGAGCTGCTCCGACTATTATTAGTGACCCGTCACCTGTCCTCTCCCCAAAGGGGAGAGGACTTGCTAAGCAACCTCCTTACGGGCACTTCGCAAGTAGCTGTTTCGCGATGTCCTGATAGTAGCCGACGGCGGCGGCGGCCTCGGCCTTTCCGATTTTCTCTCGGGCGGTGTGAGCGTCGTGAATCGTCCCCGGTCCGATGAGAAGCGGTTTGCCGAATGTCTTCAGCGAGGGGATGTCGGTGCCAAAGGCCATCGGGGCGACCTCGAACCCGGGCAGTCTCTCACAGAACACCGCGTCGGATTTTGCAATGAGCTCGTAGCTCGAGGACGGATGCGCCTCGAGTATCGTCTCGAGCTTGGACTGCACCGTGGCGGCGTCGCCGACCACGCGAACGAAGACCTCGGCGGTTGCGGACGGCGCGAGCACGTTCGGGGCGAGACCGCCTGAGAACGTACCCACATTGACCGTCGCCGGCCCCAGCACGTCGCTCGTACCCCACTCCGCATCTCGGATGTCGCCGAGAGCGTCGAGGAGCCTGTGGATGGCGGAATCACCGAGATGTGGATAGGCCGAGTGCGCCGCCTTGCCGCGGGCGTCGAGACGAACCTTGAGCGCTCCTTTGTGACCGCTGGCCATTAGATTTCCGGTCGGCTCTCCCACAACGACATAGCTCGCTCGGGAAGACAGCGAATTGGCGGCAATCGCCCCGACGCTGTCGACTTCCTCGCCAACGACGAACAGGAGACCGACGTCGTCGACGCCGTCTTCGACGAGCGCCATGACCGCATGGGTCATGGCCGCCACGATGCCCTTCGCGTCACAGGTTCCTCGACCGTAGATGTAGCTCTCGTCTTCCGAGCTCTCGTAAAACGGTGGGACCGTGTCGAGGTGGGTACAGAAAACGACCCGGGGCGAGACATCCTTGGTCGTCGCATAGACGTTTTGGCGATCTGGAGCGATATCCTGGAGCTCGACGGAAAAACCCTTCTCGGCGAGGTCTGCTTCCAAGAAGCGGGTCACATCGCCCTCGGAACCGCTCACCGAGGGAATATCCACGAGACGCCGAATGTAGGCGTTCAGCTCGGCGTTCATGCTCATCGCTGCTTGGGTAGTTTCGTGGCGAGCATCACCGTCCGCCCTTCCGGATCGGTCGTGGTCACGATACGGTCACCCCAGGGCATAACTTGAGGCGGACCAGCGAATCCGACCCCCTTGGCCGTCAATAGAGCGTGGGCACGGTCCACATTGGCAACGTAGAAGTAGAGTGTCGGCTCCCGAGGGAGGGGCTGTTCCCCACGCATTTCCGGATGAGGAGGCATGAAGCCTATGCTGGAGCTCGAGGACGTCTTGACGA
Source organism: Candidatus Marinacidobacterales bacterium (assembly GCA_965247365.1). Lineage (GTDB taxonomy): Bacteria > Acidobacteriota > Vicinamibacteria > Marinacidobacterales > SMYC01 > CBDFHB01. Next base: position 2,393,628 of record CBDFHB010000002.1, on the reverse strand, counting down.
AGAGATAGTTCAATCCCTCGGCGTCCCGCATCTCCGTTTTCAGCTCGAGAACATTCTGATAGAACTTCCGAACTTGCTCCACCTTGTAGCTGAGAAAATCGACGTGCTGCCCTCGTATCGCGAGGGCAAGGCCACCTTTTGTCGCTTTTTTGGTGGAACGCTTCTTCTCGCCTGAACCAGCGGCCGCCGACTTCTTCGTCGCGGCGCGCGTCGGTTTCTTGGACTTCGTCTTCGTCGATTTCGCTGCCTTCGAGGCTCTCTTCTTCCTTACCTTCTTCGACATGCCACGTTGTCCTATCGCTCGCGAAGTCCAGTCCAATGTTTCCCGTGCGCACGGCGCAACTCAGAGACGATCTCCTCGCTCGATCGATGCACGTCGGTGATCTCGGGGGAACTATCGCCGCTCATCACGCCCAGCACCGAGGTTATGGCACGCTCGAGCGCAACGAGGTGGTAGCCTCCTTCGAGGACGAACACCGCCTTGCCTTCACAGGTAGCGCGGGCGAGTCGAAGTATCTCGCCGGTCATCGCTGCGTAGCCCTCGTGAGTCAACTCCATCCCGCCGAGCGGATCATCTCGATGAGCATCGAAGCCCGCTGAAACAAGGATCAGCTCGGGATTGAACGACATGCCGACCGGGACGACGATATCGCGCAAGATTTTGAGATAGTCCCCGTCGCCCAGTCCGGCGACCAAAGGCACATTCAGGGTGTAGCCCTCACCCTCATCCTTTCCCACCTCGCCCAGCGAGCCCGTGCCGGGATAGTGGGGCGACTGATGAAGTGAGACGAATAGGACTTCGGGTGAGGTATAGAAAGCCTTTTGGGTCCCATTGCCATGATGGACGTCGAAGTCGATGACCATTACCCGCTGGAGCTGATATCGCTGAAGGGCGTACTTGGCCCCGATGGCGATGTTATTGAAGATACAGAAGCCCATCGCCTTGTCGGGCTTGGCATGGTGACCAGGCGGCCTCGAGAAGGCGAAAGCGTTCTGGAGCTTGCCTTCCATGACTCCTTCCACCGCCGTCAGTACGGCGCCGGCCGCAAGATGAGCAGCCATGGCCGTTTCTCTTGTCGCGACGGTGTCCGAGTCCAGAAAGGTCCGATCGCGAGCCGCCGTTCCCTGCACTTCGTTGTAGAGGTGCTCCCAGTGAACGAGCAGAATCTGCTCTTTTTCGGCAGGGCGTGGCGCTAGGGCCCGAATTCTCGAGGACACCGACGGGGCCGCGAGAGCACGCGCTACGGCATCCATCCGCTCCGGCGATTCGGGGTGCCCCTGCCCCGTCAGGTGCTTTTTGAAGTCTTCGCTGAATACGACGCCAGTCGCCATTGGTCTCACTCCAGTCGAGTCGGGACCCGATAAATCACCGCCTCGCGACGGCCTCCTCAGCTCTCACCCGCGAAACGCTTCAGCAAGAGCGCCGCGTTTGTGCCACCAAATCCGAATGAATTCGACAAGGCGTATTCGATGTTGCTCTCTCTCGCCTCGTTGGGAACGTAGTCGAGGTCACAATCGGGATCCGGTGTCTCGTAGTTGATCGTGGGCGGCAGCTTCTGTTCTCGAAGCACCAGAGCCGTGATCCCCGCTTCCAGCCCGCCCGCACCCCCTAGAAGATGCCCGGTCATCGACTTGGTCGAGCTCACCGCGAGACGGCGAGCGTGCTCTCCGAACACGCGCTTGATGGCCAGCGTCTCGGTCTTGTCGTTGTACTCGGTAGAGGTGCCATGAGCATTGATGTAATCGACCTTGTTGGGCGCTACCCCAGAATCGTCCAGTGCCGCTTGGATGACGCGCCGCGCACCGTCCCCGTCCTCCGAAGGCGTCGTGATGTGAAAAGCATCAGAAGACATTCCGTAGCCGACGAGCTCGCCATAAATCGAAGCGCCTCTCGACCTGGCATGGTTGAGCTCCTCCAAGACGAGGACGCCTGCGCCTTCGCCGACGACAAAGCCGTTCCGATCCTTGTCGAAGGGACGCGACGCCCGATGCGGCTCGTCGTTTCTGGTCGAGAGGGCTCTCATCGCGGCGAAGCCGCCGACTCCCATGGGCGTAATCGCGGCCTCCGAGCCACCTGCAATCATGGCGTCGACAACGCCTCGCTCGATCAGTTTCATGGCGTCGCCGACCGCGTGCGCGCTCGCGGAACAAGCGGTCGCGGTGGCGGAGCTGGGCCCCTTGGCGCCAAAGCGAATCGAGACGTGGCCGGCGGCCAGGTTGATGATCATGGCGGGAACGAAGAAGGGCGAAATCTTGCGCGGCCCCCCCTTCAAGAGAGCCGCGTGCTCGCGCTCGATGGTCGCGAAACCCCCAATGCCGGAGCTGATATAAACACCGACCCGCTCCGCGTTCGACGGATCGATCACGATACCCGAATCGGCGACCGCGAAGGTCGAAGCCGCGATCGCGTATTGGATGAAGGCGTCCATCTTCTTTACTTCTTTTTTCGGAACGAAGTCCAGAGGGTCGAACCCCTTGATCTCGCCGGCAATGCGAACGCTGAATTCGGAAGCGTCGAAGCGCGTGATCGGTCCGATGCCGGAATTTCCCGCGAGAAGGCCTCGCCAGGTGTCTTGTGTTCCGATCCCCAGAGCGGATACAAGTCCGACGCCGGTAACGACGACCCTTCGTTTGGATTTGGTTCCCACGTTCGAATTTTCGTTCTCTCGACCGCGGTCTATTTCGAATGCTCTTGGATGTAGGAAAAGGCCTCTTTGACGCGCGTGATTTTCTCGGCGTCTTCATCCGGGATCTCGATTCCGAACTCCTCTTCGAGCGCCATGATGAGTTCCACCTGGTCGAGTGAATCGGCGCCGAGGTCATCGACGAAAGAGGCGTCGTCGGTCACCTGGTCCTCGTCCACGCCGAGCTGATCGACGATGATACCCTTGACTTTATCGGGAATACTGCTCATTAGTTCCTCCTGGAATAGTCACATGTAGAGGCCGCCGTTGACCTGTAGCACCTGGCCGGTGATATAGCTGGCGCTCTCGGAAGCAAGAAACACCACGGCGTCGGCCACGTCCTGGGGCTGGCCGATGCGTCGCATCGGGATAGATTCGTCGAGAGCGAGTCGAGTTTTCTCCGAAAGCTCGGACGTCATATCAGTATTGATGAAACCCGGAGCTATCGCGTTGACGGTTATCTGGCGGGACGCGACTTCTCGCGCCAGAGCTTTGGTGAAGCCGAGGATGGCCGCTTTGGAAGCGGCGTAGTTGGACTGCCCGGCGTTTCCCATTAACCCCACGACCGAGCTCATGTTGATGATTCTTCCTCCACGCTGGCGAATCATAGGTCGCAAGGCGGCTCGGCTGCAATAGAAGAGACCTCCCACGTTGGTGGAAAGGACTGCGTTCCACTCCTCGTTCTTCATGCGCATGAGCAAGTTGTCTCGCGTGATGCCGGCGTTGTTTACCAGAATGTCGAGTCGGCCGGCTCGCTTCAGAAATTCGTCCATGGCCGGAGCGACGGAGTCAGGGATCATCACGTCCATCGCGATCCCTTCGAGAGGGATGGTACTCGCAGCCGAAAGCTCGCGTGCCGTCTGCTGCGCACGTTCGCTCGACCGCCCCGTCAGCGTTACTTTCACGCCCCGCGTCGAGAGCGCCGCCGCAATGGCGCGACCGATCCCTCTCGACCCGCCGGTCACGAGCGCTACCTTGTCATCCCACTCAGACAAGGTGCACGTCCGCTAGGTACTTGGCGAGATCCGCGGGCTCGGAAACCGAAGACACATCGGCCTCCCTCACGATCTTCCTTACCAGACCGGCCAGCACTCGTCCCGGTCCGATTTCCACGAAACGTCGGACCCCAGCCGACGCCATGGCCTCGATGGTCTCTTCCCATCGAACCGGCGAAACCACCTGTCGTTTCAGCGCCTCACGGGCGTCGCGACCGGAAGTGATGGGCTTGGCGTCGACATTCGTAAATAGCGGGATCGCCAGATCGGAGAAGCCCGTTTCATCCAGGTCGGGTGCCAGCCTCGCGCCTGCTGGCTCCATCAACTTGCAGTGAAACGGCGCGCTCACAGGAAGTGGTATCGCGCGGCGTGCGCCTCGCGTCTTGGCAATCTCGCAGGCACGATCCACGGCTTCCCGATTACCGGCGATGACGACCTGCCCGGCACCGTTCAGATTGGCGGGCTCGACAATCTCGTCACGGGAAGCCTCCCGACAGACCGAAGCGACGTCTCTTGACGACAACCCGAGAATGGCAGCCATCCCACCAACGCCCACGGGAACGGCCTCCTGCATGTATTGTCCGCGACGGCGCACCAGCACAGCCGCATCCGACAGACTGAGCGCGCCTGCGGCGACGAGAGCCGAGTACTCACCCAGACTGTGTCCTGCCACGAAGGCGGGAGTCTCGCCGGTCGCGTCATGCAGGACGCGGTGGAGCGCGACGCTCGTCGTCAGAATCGCGGGTTGCGTATTCTCGGTCAGCTTGAGATCGTCTGCGGGTCCTTCGAAACAGAGGCTAGAAATCGCAAAGCCGAGCGCAGAATCGGCCAATTCGAAGACCTTGCGGGCCTCCGGGTAGAGCCCCGCCGCCCCTTTTCCCATGCCCGGGTACTGAGAGCCCTGACCGGGAAACAGGTAGGCGAGCTTGGTCTTACTGCTGGTATTACTCATCGGCGGATGGTGCCATCGTGCCTCGTTGGGCCCGATGCGCGACGGGCGAGACTCGAGGACGCGTGACGTTCTTAGACCGTTCGAGACCCTAGATTTCCTTGGCTTCCATGACTTGGGCGCCCTTGTAGTGCCCACAGCTTGGACAGACTCGGTGCGGATGTTTCGGTTGGTGACAGTTCGGGCACTCCGAGAGAGGTTTCTGCGCCAGTGCATCGTGTGCCCGCCTCTTACCTCGGCGGCTCTTCGAATGCCGTCGTTTGGGATTGGCCATGTGACGCTATTCTCCTTCCCGCGAGCTCAGAGCGTTCTTGAGGTCAGCCCAACGCGGGTCGATCTCCTGTCGGGAGCACTCACAGCGGGTGACGTTCCGATCGCCGCCACATACCGGACACAGCCCAAGACACTCCGGCTTGCACAGGGGCTTCATCGGAAGCGTTAGAATAATCTGCTCCATCACGATCTGGGCCAGATCGAGTTCCTCGTCCCGGTAGAAGCTGACATCCATCTCGTCCGCGCTCGGCTGGCGATCCTCCTTCTCTGAAGTGGCGACATTTGCTGATTGGGGCATGTAGGTCAAGTCGAGCGTCTCTCGCAGGTCGACGGGGTACGATTCCAGGCAGCGCACGCAGACCACATCGAGTCCCACATCGAGGCTGCCTCGCAGTCGATAAATCCCTTCGTCTCCCGCGTCCAGGCGTCCCTGTAGACCCACCGTGCCGCGAACTCGAAAATCTTCCTCACGGAGACCCAGGGATTCTGGCGCCATCGAGCGGTCGAGCGCCTGCCCCTCGGGAGGCACGTTTTTGAGATTGACGAACAAAATTTGGGGCACTTACTCGGCGGGGATTATAGCACGGTGGCCGAAAGCGTCAATTCGAACGCCTCTATAGCGAAGGCCAGACGAACAAAAGCGCCCAACGATCAGCTTTTACTTTCCTCTTCGTTCACGGCCTCGTTCAGATCCATGTAGTTTCCGAACTGGCGATTCCCGCTGATCGTGGAGATGGCATGCTTGAATAGCATCTGGTCGACGCCATTGCTCTCGAGAATGATGGCGAAGCGATCGAAATTCTTGATCTTGCCCGTCAGCTTCGCGCCATTGACCAGATAAACCGTAACCACTACGCGCTCACGACGAACGTGATTCAAGAAGCTGTCTTGCACGTTAGGGGGCTGCTTCTGCATGCAACGTCTCCGTCTCTTCAGAGCCCGGACTCGACCCAAGTCTGGGCCGGTGCCGGTTCAGCTCACGATGAAGGAAATCGATAACGTCTCGACTGACGGCGGGGTCATCGCCAAACCCGTCGAACCAGCGCGTACCCTCTTCGCGCCGAAACCACGTCATCTGCCTCTTCGCGTAACGCAACGTCGACCTCGCGATCATCTTGCACGCGTCCTCGTTATCGATCTCACCGTCGATGAGCCTCAGCGTCTCTCGATAACCGATCGCTTTGAACGCCGGGATCTCGGTGCCGAACTGGTCTTTCAGCTCGCTCACCTCTTTTGCTAGCCCGCGAGCCAACATCTCGGCGGCGCGGAGCTCGATCCGCGTCGAAAGCAGTTCGCGGGCTGGCCGGAGCCCCACTAGTATATCCCGGAAGCCGTTCAACGGTCGCCGCCGAGTGGCCATGAGCTCGCTCATCGGTCGACCGGAAGCACAGCAGACTTCGATCGCACGAACGACACGAACCCGATCGTTCTCGTGAATCCGCGCGGCCGAAGAAGGATCCCAGCGTCGAAGCAGCCGATGGAGTACCGCGGTGCCGCGTCTCTCGGCCAACCCCTCGAGCCTCCGGCGCAACTCGGGCATCCGCCCCGGACCTTCGAACAAACCCCGGCGAAGCGCACGCAGATAGAGCCCGGTGCCGCCAACGACGATCGGCAGCCTTCCCCGGCCTACGATGCCTTCGACCGCTGGAACTGCCCGAGCGACGAAATCCGCCGCAGAGAACTCTTCGGTCGGCGCCACGACGTCGAGCAAGTGATGCGGAACACCTCGACGCGCATCCGTTGGCAGTTTGGCGGTCCCGACGTCCACCCCACGATATACCTGAAGCGCGTCGCAGTTGACGATCTCCCCATCGAAGGCCCGCGCGAGAACAAGCGCGAGCTCGCTCTTGCCCGCCCCCGACGGACCAACGACCGCGACGAGATCGCGTTCCGGTCTGTCGGTGTCACCCAACGGCTCATTCAAAGCGCAAGCCACCTGACGAGCTGAAACAAGAGAAGGATGACGCCGAGACTCACGACGCCCCAAAGCTCGGAGGACGTCAGCCGGGGCGGTGAGAATCGCTTCCAAGACCAGGTCTCGACTCGAGTCCAGTCGATCACGTCAGGCCTCGCGCTGCATCTCCCGAAACAGCTGGATCAACTGACTCTCGTGAGATGCGCCCAGGGTACGTTTGACGGCGAGCAACTCGGAATAGAGCAGCTCGTTCAGAGACGAAATGAGCTGGTCGCGACGCTGCGCCTCACCTATGCGTTGAAGGTTCCGCTCGACCTGAACCGGGTCGAGCGAGCCGTCTTGCCGAAGGCGTACCCGGTCGAAGAGCGAGCCGGGACGCTCTTTCAGCTCCTTCAAATACTTCTCGAGGATGATCTCCGCGATCGGACCGACTTCCTCCGACATGTGCCGGAAGAGACGGCGGAACATCTCGTTATAGAGCTCTACGACAGACGTGTAGTCCTCGCCGTCGTCGAGCTTCTGTTGAAGGGGCGCCTGTCTTGGTCCTCGAGACGTGAGCGCACGAATCGAGAGGAACGAATGGAGAACCTTTCTCGTTTCCGCCTCTCCGATCTCGCTCTCCTGACAGATCTCGAAAACGGTGCGCTTTCCATCGGCGAGCTCGAGCACGTGTCTTTCGTGAGGCTCGAGCTCCACCGGCAGGGGCTTCTCCGCTTTTTCGATGACCGAGTCGGTCGAGATGAAGTGCTCCCTGATCGCCCCGGTTCCATCCGCGCGCCGAATGCCCTCGACCACCAGTTTCTCGACGTCGAGGTCGAAGGTGATCTTCTCGCGCTTTGGGAGCTCGTCGTCCTCGAAGTGAAAGTATCCGTCTTCCCAGTTGAAGATGCTCCAGACGATCTCCTTGACCTGTTGCTCGATCGCCCACCAGAGATTCTTGGGAGAGAGGACACCGCTCTCGACCAGCGCCTTCCCGAGCCGTTGGCCCCCGCGAATGCGCTGTGAGAGCCTCAGGTACTCGTCCGCCGAGATTTTTCCACCCCTCAGCAGCACTTCGCCGAGCCGATCCTGCGTCAAGCTCGATGCGGCGAATACCAGCTTTCCGTCGAGGAAATAGACGGACTTGCGCACGCCAGCGTTGACGAGCGAGAGCACACCGGTGCGGCCTGACTCCTGCAATAGGGACATCACCGACGGCAGACCGACATCCGACAACCGACCCCGCAGCGCACCGCGGCCAGCGGGGTTCTCGGCACTCATCGTGTTAGAAGCGCTCATCGTTGGTTCGAATGGATGGGGTTTGGTAAAAGACATGCTACGGGGCGCGATGCGCCTTGTCAACATGCGCAACCGATTCGACTCGCACCCCGCGCTGAAGCCGCGTCCCAGGATAGTAGTGGCTCAAGATCTTTCGGTAGTCGTAGCCAGCAGCTGCCATCCCGTAGGCGCCGACCTGACAGAGCCCGACGCCGTGACCCCAGCCGCGACCGGTGAAGACCCAGCCACGCAGCTCACCCGTCGCGCTGCGTTGAGCGTCTAGAAAGAACAAATTTTCGCGAATTCCGAGAGCGCGCCGAATCGCGAGTCCCCGAACGGTCCTCGTCGTCTGGGTTCCAACGATCTCGAGCTCCGCTACGCGGCCCGAACGCCCGTAGCGTTTTGGCTTCAAGTCGACGATGTCGCCGACGACCACTCTCGAATTTACCTCCCGTGTCAGCTCGGCGTTCGACTTCCGGACGACCCAGTGAGAGAAACGCGAGCTGCGATCGAAGCTACCGCCTTCCGAGAGCAGCACGAGCAGGTCCACACCCGCGTCCCCCATGTGGAACATGACTCGATCGTTGGGCAGCAGCGCGAGCTCGGACGCATAGAACGTCGAGTCCGCTACCCGCCGAAACAGATATCGCACCGGAGCCAAGAACGAAGAGATTCGATTCGCCTCATCCTCGAGCGCGTCATCATGAAGCGTCAAGCGGCCCTGCGAGAGACTGACGAGCGTGCCCGTTCTGAGCGGTTGTTCCCCCCTGCTCGACAAGAGTCGATAGAGCGTTCGGTTCAGATCCTCCTCCGAGACGGGAGCTCCTCGGCGGATGCCCTCGCCCGGAGGAAGAACGAGGCCTTCGTGAATCGCGTGACCCAGGTAGCGCCGCTCGGAATCCGAAAGCCCGGACATCGTGACGAGGCGTGTCGCGTCCAGAGATGAGACGAGGTACTGCAACCGCCGCTCCCAGCAGAGCCCCTGCGCCACCACGCCCGCGAGATCGACGAGGTCGAATGAAGAAGTCGTCGAATGAGGACCCCGCCAGCAGGGTTGCTGGCCGAGGGCGGACAAGACGCGATTCAACGCATGGACAGCTCGTTCGCGATCGACGCCGCCCCCGCTCCCTGAACCCTCGACAACCCCAAGGACCTCGAGGGTGGCGGCTTCGAGCGTGCGCCCCGGACCATTGGAAGAGGTCACGATCGGCGGCTTCGCCTCCAGATAGCAGGCGCGGCTGACGAGATAAGGGACAGGGTTCGAGAAGACGTTTTCCGCGTTCTCGGTGCGACCCCCACAAGTCGAAGTGTAGAGCGCGTCGATCGGCTGCCCATCGTAGGTAAGAATCTCGCCTGCCGTCTCATCGACGGCGTCGCTCGACATCGGCTGCTCGACTCCAACACCCCTGTATACCTGACAGGCCGGCGTCGCGCAGAGGTCGTAGCCCTCGGAGTCGTATTGACCTCGACGTTTCACGACGTAGGTCCGGGCCGCGATGGCCTGCGCCTTGATGGCCTCTTTCTCCGGAAAGTTTTCGGGGGAGAGCTCCGCGGGTACCACACCCTTGAGATAGTCCTCCAAGTTCACGACGTTGATGGTGGTGAACAGGTTCGAGCGGTTTACGCTGAGCTCGATATATCCCCGATAGGGTGCGCCATCGACCTCGATCCAGGCGCCGGGTCTCTCGGGTACCGCAAATAACAACATCGCGCCCACAGTCACGGACTCTTGCCCGATTGGCCGCAGAACGAGGCCAATCGGACGCGGCACGGTCACGGGCTCGCGCACGGTCTCCGACCATTCGTATCCCAAGCGCGCGAGCTCGCGACGGGCGGTCTCCGCCGCCGTCGTCGTCGAGAAGGGCCCGAACCGAACCGCGAACCTTCCCGTCACGGGCTCACGAACAACCGTGACGCTTTCTTCAGTCTCCTCCGCGACACGGACTCGCAGGCTGCGCGCGGTTGACTCGTTCGGAAGCGACGCGAGTTGCACACTATAGACCCACCCTTCTACGGTGCCACCCCCACTCGCATCCCGCTCGACGAGCACGTCGTGGGTCGAGAGCCAGTGCGCCCCCGCCCCGACGCGAAACGGACGAGAAGAGGTTAGCCGAACGGAAGCGGCATCCGTCGACAGGCCCAGGCGAACGGTCGGCGCCGGAGCAATGGTGCCGAGGCCCGTCGGAGGTGGCGAGTCGATGCTGGGCGACTCGGGTGCTTTAGCTGCCGAAGGGGCGCTGGCTGGCGGAGGAGGGGTCCGGCGAAGGGGCGCCCGTTGCGATTTCCCCCCGCAGGCGCATCCTACGAGCGCGGAAAGAATGAAAAGTCGCTTAACCAAAGAGATCGAAAGGCCTTTCGTTGTACCAGAAGACTAAAATGATGTCGAAGCGGTCGTCCGGATAGTCCGCCGGCAAGGGCAGTAGATCCGCGGCACGCACTGAGCCCGTCGCGGCGTTATCGAACCCCGAAATGCCGGAAGGGACGAAGATATCAAGGGCGGTAATCGTCCCCTCGCGATCGACGGTGAAGCCCACCGCAACGTGACCGTGCGCGAAACTCACCGAGTAGGGCATGGTCGAGTACCAAATGCGCCCGACCTCGGCCAGCATCCGCCGAATCCAAGGAACGAAGTTCGCTCCTTTGTCGTTGTAATAGATAGTGTTGTTCGTGTTCGAGACCAGCCCACCCTCGGGATTGTGAAACTGAGCTTCCGCGAGGAACCTTCGAATGTCAGTGAAAAGACCGTCCTCCCCACCCTCGCCCCTCACCCCTGGCGTCATCCTTGGCGTCGGCGGCTGAATCTGCCGTCTCGCCAAAGCCTCGTCCTTCAGGCTCGGCGTGCCGTAGAGAAGGTCCCCCACCGCGTTGGGAGCGAGCTCTTGGGCCACGTCCGTCCCATCATTGGCTCCCTCACTTCCGTCCGCAGCCTCGGAAGACAAATCGTCCTCACCCGACTCCTCCACCAGGAGCGTCTCTGCCTCGGCGATTTCCTCGAGCTCCCCTTCAGAGCCCGGCTCCTTGACTTCCTCCTCGGTGTAGAACTCGTCCGTATTGCCCTCGGAGAACGGAAGGTCATTCATGATGTCCGGCCGTTTGTCTGGAGGTGCGGTGAGCATCGCTTTGGGAATGATCATCTTGTTGTCGGCGACCTGCGTTGGAGGCTCGGGCTGTGCGGGAGGCGCCACCATGTCCGGAACAACCGGCACGACGACGACCGGAGGCTGCTCTAGGGCAGGATCTTGCTTGAAGAGCACGAGTGGCTCCGTCTTGTCGACGTCTGGAACCTCCGTAGACTCCGGTCTAGGGCCGAGCAAGCCGAGGCTGGGCTCAATCAGCACTAAGAAGAGCAGAAGGTGCCCCACTGCGGAGACGGTAATGCCAACCCGGGGGTCGCCCGTGAGTGGCTCTCGATCCTCACCGCCGTGCTCGAGGAACTCCGCGGCGGCCTCGGGCTCGTCGAGCCAACCCGAGAAGAAGAAGTCCTCCGACCTATCCGAGGGCATCAAGGCCTCGAACCCGCTCGTGGTCCGGCGGAAGGGATTCGGCTGCTGCCGACGCCCGCGCTTGGGAGGTGCGGGCTCGCCGCGTCGTCTCAGCGCCTTTCTGCGGCCCAAACCCTGTTTCATAGGCTTATTTTGCCCTTTTTGGGCGCGGGCCGCAGTGCCTCGTCAAATCGTTGAGGAGAAACGACCTAACGGATTATAGCGAGCGCTCATTCCGCGAGCAAGAATCGGAGTCCCATTTTACAAGAACTTACAAACCCTCGGCGCGCTGACTCGAGCCTCCGGTCTCCATCGCCTCGACCACAGCCACGGCAAGCGTCAGTGCGCTGAGACCATCTTCACCATCCACCCGCGGTGAGCGATCCTGCTCGACGGCCTCGATGAAATCCGTCAGCTCACGTCTCAAGGGCTCCTCACGCTCCACGACGAGATCCTCCTTGTGGATGCTCGGTCGACCGCTCTTGGACGGTATCAGCTTGTAACGCAGCGCCTCTTGATTCTGATAGTCGAGCGACACGTAGCAATCCTTCTCGAACAGCCGAAGTTTCCGGACCTTTTCTTGGGAGACGCGACTCGCGGTCACGTTGGCCACCGCGCCGTTGTCGAATCGAATCCGCGCGTTCGCGATGTCGACGCGGGGCGTCAGTACCGGCACGCCCACAGCCTCGACGGAGCTCACCCCGCAACGAACCAGTTTCGCGACGACGTCGAGATCGTGGATCATGAGGTCGAGAACGACGTCGATGTCGAGGCTCCTCGGTGAAAACGAGCCCAGCCGATGCACCTCGATGAAACGCGGATCGCTGCTGAGTGAGAGAACGGCTTCCACTGCCGGGTTGTAGCGCTCCGTGTGCCCCACCGCGAGCCTCAGACCTTTCCGCCTCGAGAGCTCGATCATCGCTTTGGCCTCGGCGAGGCTCGACGCGATCGGCTTTTCCACCAGAACGTGAACGCCGGCCTCGAGGATAGCCGAGGTCACGTCGTGATGATCCGCGGTCGGGACCGCAACGCTGGCGGCCTGGATTTCCGGAATCAGTTCGTTAAAGTCCCGGAAGGCGCGGACGGCATGTGTTCTTGCGATCGCATCGACGCGCTCCGGCTCGAGATCGCAAACGCCGACGAGCTCCACATCGGGTATCTCCGCGTAGAGACGCGCGTGTCGCGAGCCGAGTTCGCCCACACCGATGACGCCGACGCGGAGCGGACCCTTCATACGCTCGCCCCGTAGATCGCGATGCCGGACTCCTCCGCACGCTGAAGGACCTTTTCTCGATCCAGCAGCAGAACCCTTTCAGCCTCGAGACCCAGCGCTTCCGAGCCCGACACGACCATCGACTCAATCGTCGTGGGGCCGACGACCGGAACGTCGAAACGCATGTCCTGCCTCGGCCGTGCGACCTTCACGACGACGAAGGGCGGCTCCACGACGTCCCGAGCTCTCCGGATGGTCCGATCGGTACCCTCCATCGCCTCGGCTGCGACGACCGCGCTCTTCTTGACTACCACCGTCTGTCCGATATCGAGCTCGGCCAGACCACGGGCCATAGAGATCCCGAATAGAATATCTTCCAGCTCCCCTTTGCTGGGAGATCGTTTCGTCATCGCGCCTTCTCTCGCCAGGTGAGGGCGCAGCAGACGGGTCGAGTCGATCAGCTCCACGCCTTCCTGGGCGAGCACATCGGCCACGGTGCTCAGCATTGCGCTCGTCGTTCGAGTTCGAAGCCTCCCGAGAACCTTGAGCATCAGAAGATCGGGCCTCACGACGTCGAAGGCCCTGACGTGTCGAACACGGCCTGCCATGACTGCCGCATCGATGCCCTCTTCCCTCAACAGACGAACGCATTTCGATAGATCGCCCAAACGAAGCCAGTGGAGAGATCCCTCCTGCTCCCTCCCGAGAGCGGGATCGGCCTCCCCTTCGATGGCGAGAATAACGGTGCGAATGCCGAGGCGGCGAGCTTCGCTGAGGACGAGGAACGGAAACCTCCCCTCCCCGGCGATGAGCCCCAGCGACGAAGGTAAGGAATCCGGAGAGGACTCCATTACGTCGTGTCGTCTCTTCCGCGTTTGACGATGACCCCACGTTCGGAGGATCGGATGAATTCCACGAGGGTGCGGACGTCCTCGTTGTCGCTTTGCTCCAGTTGGGCGAGGGCCTGCGAGACGTTCAAGGTCGGCTGCTGCAGAACCCGGAACGCCGACCGAATGGCCTCGATCCTATCCTTGCCGAAACCACGACGCTCGAGACCGATGGTATTGGCGCCAAACAGGCAGGCCCGATTGCCGACTGTCTTGGAAAAGGGCAGCACATCTTTCGCCACGACCGTATAGGCCCCGATGAAGGCATAGGTGCCGATGCGACTGAACTGATGTACTCCACTATAGGCGCTGATGGTGGCGTGATCCTCTACCTTGATGTGCCCGCCGAGCGCGGCGCCGTTCCCGAAAATCGTAGAATCGCCGATCTCGCAGTCGTGAGCGACATGGGCATAGGCCATGAAGAGGTTTCCATTGCCGATGACCGTGCGCCCGCCGCCGAGTGTCGTTCCGCGGTGGATGGTCACGAACTCGCGAAAGGTATTGTCGTCGCCAACCTCGAGCGTCGAGACCTCCCCTTTGAACTTCAAGTCCTGGGGCTCGAGCCCCAACGAAGCGAAGGGGAAGACCCGACAACGCGCCCCAATCGTCGTGTAGCCGTCGATCACCGCGTTGGACTGCACGACGCTGTCAGGACCGATGGCCACGTGCTCGCCGATGACACAATAGGGTCCGATTCTGACTCCTTCGGCGAGGCGCGCGCCTTCGTGAACGACGGCAGTCGGATGGCAGTCTACTGTGGCCGCCTTCATTCCGGGTCTACTCCTGTCAGTGTCAGTTCCGCTTCCGCCGCGAGCTGGCCATCGACCTCTGCACGGCCCGAAAGCTTTCGAAAGTTCGCGCGCGACTTCGAGAGCGTCACCGTGACTTGGAGCTGATCCCCAGGAACGACCGTGCGACGAAACTTCGCGTGCTCGATTCCGACGAGGTAGAAGGTTTTGCCAACAGCGCTACCGTCCACGGGCAGCACGAGAAGCCCCCCCGCCTGGGCAATCGCCTCGAGGATCAAGACCCCCGGCATCACCGGCTGTGACGGAAAGTGCCCCTGAAAGAACTCCTCGTTGATGGTCACGTTCTTCGAGGCAACGATGCGGACGTTGGGCTCGAATTCGACGACGCGATCCAGCATCAAGAGCGGGTAGCGGTGCGGCAAACGCTCCATGATCCACTGGATGTCCATTTCGGGCATCAGCGGCCAGCTTGGGTGAGGGGTTTCCTTACCGGCAATGGATTATTGGTACCGTTTGTGTCGCTGGGGAACCACTCGTCCTGCGCGGGTGCCCAGCTCAAGGCTTGGACGGTCCCTCGCCTCCCGAAGTGGCAGCGGCACTAGTTTCATCCAATTTCTTCACGACCAGGGGGCTGATGTCCAGATTTTCATCGAGGATGAAGGTGAGCCCCGGCGTCGCTCTGAAAATCAGGCCGATGTCGTTCTCCCGCGCCACGGCCTCGACGATAGGTCCCAGCTTCTCTTGAAACTTCGCCTCGCCGTCCTGCATCTTCAACTCGAGGTCCGCTTGAGCGTCTTCGAGCCATCGCTGAGCATCGGTCTGCTTCTTCTGGATCTCCCTCTGGAGTCTCAGTCTGGCATCTTGAGAGAGGATCTCCGAGTTCGCTTTCGCTTGCATTTCGCGAATTTCCTGCTCGAGCTTCGTGCGCTCCGCCATGACCTTGTCGTTCTCGGTCTTGAGATTCTGGAAGAGTTTCTTGCCCTCGTTGGACTCGGAGGCGATGCGCTCGAGGTCGATGATGGCGATCCTCGTATTGCCCATTGCGGCGCCAGCACCCTGGGCCGCGGGCTCGGTCTGCGCGACAACAAGGCCGGCAAAAAACAGCACGGAGACGCTGATGCCAGCCACAACTAATCGACTCATGATTCCCATTACTCCTTTGGTTGCGGTGGTTGGATGCGAGTCACTCCCACTCGATCCCTGTCGGATAAAGGGTGCAAATGCATTCTTCAGCACCCTGCTAGAACGTGGTACCGATGCCGAAGCGAAACGCCGTCGCCGGCTGGAAGGCATCACGGTGTGGATTATAAGCCCAAATCAGGCGAAATGGAACGTTCAGCACTGGGACGAAGAATCGCATCTCCGCGCCCGTCGAGGTTCGGAGATCCTTCAACATGTCGAAGCTCCAGGGCTGATTCTCGGCGTAGGCCTGGCCGGCATCGAAGAACGTAACCAAACGGAGCGGTCCCGCGATCGGGATGTAGTACTCGACGTTGAACAGGATCATCTTGTTGCCGCCGATTAAATTACCGGCCGGACCCCGGGGCCCAATCGACCGAATGTCGTAGCCCCGGATCTGGTTCTCGCCTCCCATAAAGAATCGCTCGAAGAACGGGATGCCGGTCTGTTGTACGTCGAAAATGGCATTGCCCGTTTCCTCGTCGATCTCACCCTCGATGACCCGGAAATCGGTCGTGCTCTTCAACCAAGAGGCCATCGCGCGGAAGCCGAAGTTCGTCGTACGGCTCACGGGAAGATACCAGACTCCCTCGAAGGTGGGCTTGTAGTAGTTTACCGTCCCGCCCAGGATCCCGCCCGCAACCGCCATGCTGGCCGTATAGCGCTTACCCTTGTAAGGGTTCATCGGGTTGTCGGTCGTATTGTGTACGAAAGAGGGCGTGATCTTGCTCGATACAAAGTCTCCCTCGATCCCCAGGAAACGTGGATCGAGAAACGATGAGTTGCGGTAGAAATCGTTGATGGTCAGGATGAGGTCGGGATCGGGCTCCGACGTCGTGATAACCGAGTAGTTGTAGTTCAGAAACAGGCGCGAAAATCGCTTGACCGGAATGCCCCACACGAGCCCCGCACCGGTATCCTGACGCGTGAATTCCGGAAGCTTCAAGGTCCGCTTGAAGACATTGAAGCCGAGCGTAATCGGCTTGTCCATGAAATAGGGATCGGTGAGCCCGATCGAAAAGTTGCGAGTGCGGCTGCCGGTCTGAAGGGAGAACGAAGCCGTCTCGCCGCGACCGAGGAAATTGGTAGTGGAGAAGGAGAGGTTGATAAAGGCGCCCTCTAGCCCCGATACGCCTCCACCGAAAGTGAATTGGTTTCGATTCTGCTCGGCGAGACGCAAGGTGATGTCGAGCTTGTTCTCTTCCCCATACGCAGCCTCGATCTCCGGCTCTTCGATGGGGTGAAAGTACCCGAGCTGGTTGATGCGCTGAATCGACATCTTCAGGAGTTCCATGTTCATGACGTCCTGTTCGTTCAGGAATATCTCGCGGCGGATGACCTTGTCCCGCGTCGTCGTATTGCCCTTGAACTCGATCTTGTTGACGAAGTACTGCTTGTCCTCGTTCAAGTTGATGGTGACATCGACGAGATCGGAATCCTCGACCGGAGTCTTGATCGGAAACCCGGTGAACTGCACGAATCCCCGAGACCCGTAGAGCTCACGCAGAGTCTCCAGACCCTTTGTAACCTTCGACTCGTCATAGACCTCTCCCGGAGTCAGTTCGAAGAAACCCTTGATGAACTCAGCTGGAAAGACTTCCGCACCGTCAACCTCGATGTTCCCGACCCGGTATTGCTTGCCCTCCGTGATGGGAATGTTGAGATCGAGCCAGCGCTTGGGACTTTTCCATAACAGGAAACGCGAGTTGCCGTCGGTATATTCCATCTCCGCAGGACCGAAGGACACATCGACGAAGCCGTTGTTCAGATAGACCTCTCGCACCTTCTCGAGGTCCGCGGCATATTGCTCCTCGGTATAGGTGCTCCCACCGGTCAAGCCTCCGAGGAAATGGCTCTCGCGGGTCTTCTTCATCTCCCAACGGAGCCGCCACTGGTCGAAAATCTCGGCACCGTCGAAATGCACGCGCTTGATGCGTATCTTCTGCTCGTCAGTGATGGCGAAGACGACCTTGACCCCGCCGGAGTCCAACGCTTCCACGTGGCTCGAGACATCGCCGTCGGTCAGGCCCTTGTCGATCAGCAGCGTGCGGATGACGCGCTCGGCTCTCACGACTTTCGCGGGATCGTAGAAAGAGGCGACGGGAATCTCGGCATCTTCCTCGGCGAGTTTTTCCGTGATGTCGTTCGCCGAGAGCTCCTTGGAACCGACGAAATCGAGGGCCTGCACCCGTGGCCTTTCGACGACGCTATAGGAGACGATCTTGCCGCGCTCCCCGTCGGTGACGTCCAGCTTCAAGTCGTCGAGAAAGCCGGTCGCCCACAACCTGTGGAAATCGGCGAGCGCGGCGTCCTGGTCGTAGGGGTCCCCAGCTTTCTGGGTGAGGTGAAACTTGTAGGTCTCGGAATCCACGACGGAATTTCCGAGAATCTCGACATTCTCTATATTATTCTGCTGGGCCGCCAAAAATGCGGGAAGAAGGCCAACGCACAAGAGAATGCTGAAGAATCTCCGGTTGGGCATGACAGATTCCCTTTTTTGTCAGACGGACAGTGGCTCCTCGACCGGATCCGTCTGTCTCAAACCAAGCTTGTCTCCGTCGGCGTAAATCTCCACAGGTTGACCAGGTTTGACGGTACCGCGAATGAAAGCTTCGGAGAGTGGATCTTCGACATATTTCTGAAGCGCTCGGCGAAGCGGACGGGCACCGTAAGAGCGATCTTTGCACGTGCCCTGGATGATCCAGTCCACGGCATCCTTGGTAAGTGCGATCTCGAGCTTCTTGTCCTTCAGGACCTCGTTCATCTGGCCGACCAGAAGTCCGACGATCTGCCTCAGGTCCTCGTCGTTCAGAGCATCGAAGACGATGATCTCGTCGATTCGATTGATGAACTCCGGATTGAAGGTCTTCTTGACCTCACCCATCACCATATCCTGGATTCGAACCGAGGTCGTGTCCTCGTCGTTCGATTGGAAGCCCACGCGCCCCTTCTTCTCGATGTAGCGGGCTCCAATGTTGGAAGTCATAATAATGATGGAATTCTTGAAATCGATCGTGTTCCCCAGCCCATCCGTGAGCTGTCCGTCCTCGAAGACCTGGAGCAGGATGTTGAACACGTCGGGATGGGCTTTCTCGACTTCGTCCAGAAGAATCACACAATAGGGGTTGCGCTTGACCTTCTCCGTCAACTGCCCACCCTCTTCGTGACCGACGTAACCGGGGGGCGAGCCGATGAGCTTGGACACGGAGTGCTTTTCCATGTACTCGCTCATGTCGAATCGAATCAGCGCCTGCTCGGTGCCGAAGAGAAACCCCGCGAGCGAGCGCGCCACCTCGGTCTTGCCGACACCGGTTGGACCGAGAAAGATGAACGAGCCGACAGGACGATTGGGATTCTTCAAGCCTGCCCGCGAGCGACGGATGGCGCGAGAAAGACCCGAGACCGCTTCCCGCTGGCTGACGATCCTCTTGTGCAGCTCGTCCTCCATCCGGAGCAGCTTCTCGCTCTCCTCCTCTTTGATAGATGACAGCGGAATCCCCGTCCAGCGTGAGACGACCTCGTCGATATCTCGGCGCTCCACAGCTGGTCGGTCGAAGTTTTTGAGCTCCCACCGCTCTCGAATGAACTGTAGGCTCTCGCGCTGGGTGATCTCCTCATCGCGATACATCGCGGCCCGCTCGAAGTCCTTGTTCGCGATCGCGTGATCCATCCGGTCGGCGATGACGCGAATACGCTTCTTCAGGTCGGCGAACTCGGTCGAGAACGTCGAGGCCCTCAATTTGACACGCGAACCGGCTTCGTCCAGCAGGTCGATCGACTTGTCGGGAAGAAAGCGGTCGGTGATGTAACGGTGCGCCTGGTAAACGGCGGCATCGATGGCCTCGTCCGAGTAGCTCACGTGGTGGAACGATTCGTAGCGCTCCTTGACACCCTGCAGAATCTCGATCGTCTCGGATTCCGTGGGGCTCGAGACCTTGACGCCCTGGAATCGTCGCTCGAGGCTGCGGTCGCGCTCGATATATTTGCGATATTCCGAGGGCGTAGTGGCACCGATACACTGAATCTCCCCCCGCGAGAGCGCCGGCTTGAGAATGTTGGCCGCGTCGAGGGAGCCTTCCGCCGACCCGGCACCGACGAGAGTGTGAAGCTCGTCTATGAAGATAACGACGTTAGGGTTCTCGGTGAGCTCCTTCATGATGGTCTTGAGGCGCTCTTCGAACTGCCCCCGGTACTTCGTTCCGGCTACGATCAGAGAGATATCGAGCGCGAGGATTCGCTTGTCGGCGAGAAAGAGGGGCACGTCGCCGCGGACGATCTTGTTCGCGAGCCCTTCCACGATGGCCGTCTTCCCGACGCCCGGCTCTCCGATCAACACCGGATTGTTCTTCGTCCGCCGGCAGAGAACCTGAATAGAACGGTCCAATTCGCCGTCCCGGCCGATCAGAGGATCGAGTTGTCCCCGCGATGCCGCCTCCGTCAGATCGCGGCTGAACTCCGTGAGCAGCGGCGTCTCCTTCGCCTTCGACATGGTGGCCTTCTGATTCAACTCCTGGACGATATCCTCGCGGACCGTATTGATGCGCAGACCGCGCTCGTGAAGAATGGTCGCTGCCACGGACTTTTCTTCGCGCAGGATTCCAAGAAGGATGTGCTCCGTCCCGATGTAGTTGTGGACGAGCCGCTCGGCTTCCTCGGCTGCAAAAGTCAGAACGCGCTTCGACTCCGCCGAAAGCGGGATCTCGACCGAGGTGGAGACCTGATCGCGAATGACGATGCGTCCCTCGATCTCCTTGCGGATGCTCTCCATCGAGAGATGCGACTTCGCGAAGATGCGGCTCGTGAGCCCCTTGCCTTCTCGAATCAATCCAAGCAAGAGATGCTCGGTCTCTATTGAGTTGCTACCTAGCTGCGCGGCTTCATAGCGAGCGAAAAAGATGACTCGCTTGGCTCGTTCGGTGTATCGCTCGAACATGTCCTCCACCAGAACTCGTGCATTGCATTATATCACACGCGCATAAACCGTTGCGTTGGCTGGAGTTCAACGAATTTGACCCCGGCCGACCTGACACACCGAGGATAGCATGATCCGTCCTCGAGCCAAAGGTTCAGAATCGTCGTCATGGAAACGAAACACAGAGCAAAAAAGTGGGCAAGCCGCCACGATGGATTCGACTCACATCACCATCACGCCGTCTTCCATGTGGAGCACGCGATCGCAGACCGCAGCAACGGCCTCGCTATGAGTCACGATCACGGAAGTCAGTCCGCGTTCCTCGTGGAGCCGCCTGAGGAGCGCGACCATCTCGCGGCTGTTCCTCGAGTCCAAATTGCCCGTCGGCTCGTCTGCGAGTACGAGGCGGGGGCTGGCGACGAGGGCCCTCGCGACCGCGACTCTTTGTTGCTCACCACCCGAGAGCTGGGCGGGCCGGTGGTCGTGTCGGTCGGCAAGTCCCAGTCCGTCCAGGAGCGCTCTCGCACGGGCGAGCGCCTCCTCCCTGGGCCGGCGAGCGATCCATAGCGGCATCGCGACGTTCTCGGCCGCGTCGAACTCCGGCAGCAGATGATGAAACTGGAATATGAAACCTATCGCCGCGTTGCGAAGCGACGTTCTTTCCTCTTCTCCGATAGCGAAGAGATCGCGCCCTTCGAGCAAAACCTGCCCCTCGTCGGGGACATCGAGTGTGCCCAGAACGTGCATCAGTGTGCTCTTGCCCACCCCCGAGGATCCCACGATCGCGACCATTTCACCTTCGGCGATCGACAGGTCCACCCCCCTCAGCACATCGACTATTCGACCGTCCGAGCGATAGCTCTTCGTAATCCGCCTGGCCTCTAGGAGCATCCCCCCTACTCGAAACGCAAGGCGTCCGTGATGACGAGGCTCGCCGCACGCCGGGCGGGGTAGAGCGTCGCGAGGAAACAAACCAGCGGGGCCGCGATGACGACGAGCAGAAGGTCACTCGGAAGAAGCTTGAACGGAACGAAAGCGACCTGATAGACGTCTTCCGGAATGCTGATCAGACGTGAACGGTCCAGAAACCAAGAGATGCCTACGCCAAGCACGGCCCCCACGGCCGTGCCAGCAACGCCGATGATGGCTCCCTGCAGCATGAAAATCGACATGATGCTCTTCGCGGAAGCTCCCATAGAGCGAAGGATGGCGATGTCTCTCGTCTTGTTCATAACGATCATGATCTGACTCGCCACGATGTTGAGTGCCGCAACGCCGACGATGAAGCTGATGAAGATGGTCGTGACCATCTTCTCGAGCCAGAACGCCGAGAAGAGACTCCGGTTGGTCTCTTTCCAGTTCATGGAGCCATAGTCCTCTCCGAGCGCTGAGAGAGCCTCGATCTCGACCGCCTCGACTCCGTAGAGGTCCTCGACCTTCGTCTCGACGTACATCACCTCGTCCCCCAGGCCCATGAGACGCTGTGCGTCGGGAAGATCGAGCAACGCCCAGGAGTTGTCGAAATTGTAGAGCCCGAGTCTGAAGACCCCCCCGACCCTGAACGTCCGCGTACGGGGCAGCATCCCGAACGGACTCAGGTGCCCCTCGGGAGAGATCACCTTCACCGTATCGCCGCTGAATACACCGAGCGTCATCGCCAGCTCGTCGCCGAGGACGATGCGTGGGAACTTCGTTTCCGTCGCCCCTTCTCCCCTCGCCTCGCCAACGAGCCCATCATGCTCCGCGAGTCGCATCAAGTTCCCGACGAGCATCCTGGCGCCGAACTCGGTGACGGATCCCTCGAGCTTTGGGTCTATCCCCTTGAGCGTGACCAGAGCGGAGCCGGTACCGCTCGACACGAGCGCTTTGCCATAGAGCACCGGGGCCGCACCGACGAGCCCATCGATCTTGCCGATCTCGTCGAGAACGTGCCGGTAGTCTTCGAAGGGCACGCCTCCCCCGCGGTAAATGCTCAAGTGCGACGCGGCACCCAGGATTCGGGATCGAAGCTCACCTTGAAAGCCGGTCAGAATCGCGAGCGCAATGAGCAGGATCATGACTCCAACGACAACGCCGAGGGTCGAAATGGAGGAAATCACGGAGATGAAGAGCTGCCGGCGCTGAGCCAGAAGATAGCGCAGTGCGATTGATAGCTCGAAGCTCATCATGCCGCTCGAGTCACGCCTGGCCCGGCTCCCCGCCACTCGAATCACGACCGGATTCGGGGCGTAAGTGCGGAAAGAGGATCACGTCTCGAATGGAGGGCGAGTCTGTAAAGAGCATCGCGAGGCGGTCGATTCCCAACCCTTCCCCACCGGTCGGCGGCAGGCCGTAGCTGAGCGCACGAATGTAGTCCTCGTCCATTTCGTGGGCTTCCGCGTCGCCCCGGGCCTTCTCTCGAAGCTGACCTTCGAAGCGCGCTCGCTGGTCGTCCGGGTCGTTCAGCTCGCTGAAGCCATTGGCGACTTCCAGACCCCCAACGAAGAGTTCGAAACGCTCCACGAGATCCGGCTCCCCGGGTTTCTTTTTTGAAAGCGGGGACACCTCGAGCGGGTAATCGACGATGAAAGTCGGCTGGATCAAGTTCGGCTCGACCAGCTCCTCGAAGAATCCTGCGAGAATCTTGCCCCACGGGGCGCCCTTGTCGAGACCAAGCTTCAGCTTGCCACTGACTTCGAGAAGATGGTTGCGGTCCCGAAGGCCCTGAGAGTCGACCGGCACACCACGCTTCTCGAGCGCCTCGCGGACGGCAGAAAGCATCGGGACTCGCGGGAAAGGCGGCGTCAGATCGATCTCGTTGTCCCCATAGGTTAGCGGCAACTCGTCGTTCACCCGCTGCTGAAGACCTTGGAACAACTCCTCGGTGAGACGCATCATGTCTTCGTAGTCGCTATAGGCCTCGTAGAACTCGAGCATGGTGAACTCGGGATTGTGGCGGGTCGAGATTCCCTCGTTTCGGAAGTTGCGGTTGATCTCATAGACCTTTTCCATGCCTCCCACCGTAAGCCGTTTCAAGTAGAGCTCGGGAGCGACGCGCAAATAGAGCTCGACTCCGAGCGCGTTGTGGAAGGTCTTGAAAGGACGCGCCACGGCCCCTCCCGCCATCGGCTGGAGCATGGGCGTTTCGACCTCGACATAGTCGTGCTCGTCGAAGAATTGACGAATCTCCCGGACCAGACGACTCCGTGTGACGAACGTGCGTCGGGCATCCTCATTGGCTATGAGGTCGAGATAGCGCTGGCGATACCGGATCTCGACGTCCGTCAGCCCGTGCCATTTCTCCGGTAGCGGCCTCAACGCCTTGGCTAGAAAGGTCAAGTCCTCGACTTGCAGCGTGAGCTCGTCCGTCTTCGTCCGAAACAAGACACCTTCGACACCGATGAAATCACCCACGTCGAGCTTCTTGTACACGTCGAAGCCGGGTTCGGCAACGCTGTCCTTGCGAATGTAGACCTGGAGCCTGCCCTGCCCGTCGCTGATGTGGGCGAAGCCAGCCTTGCCGAAGCTTCGAATCGCGCCAACAATACGCCCGGCTGTCTTGACGCGGACGGGATCCGCCAGAAGCTCGTCCTTCGTCTTGTCTCGCGAGCGCTCATAGGCGCGGGAGACCGTGTCACTGCGCTCGAACTTGGCTGGATAGGTATCAACCCCGAGCGCGCGGATGTCCTCCCGTTTCTTGCGTCGTTCCTCTTCGATTCTCTCTTCGATTCCCACTACGAGCTCTCCGATGTAGCCTTGCTTCCGATCAGGATGGCATCCAATACACCGTTAACGAACTGGACGGCATCGGGCGAGGAAAAGCGCTTCGCGACCTCGAGCGCTTCGTCGATGATGACCTTCTTGGGGGTTCCCAATTCCATCCACTCGTACAAGGCGAGACGAATGACGTTGCGATCCACGACCGCCATCCGTGAGACGCGCCAGTTCTCGGAGTGGTCCGCGATGAGAGCGTCGATCTCTGCAACGCGCCGAACCGTTCCCTCGAAGAGCACGTGGGCTAGCGACTTGGCTTCATCGCCTGCGCGATTAAGCGTCTCGACGGATTCGAGCACCTCCAAAACCCCGTGATCCGTGACGTCCCAGGTATAGAGAAGCTGCACCGCAAGCTCACGCCCTTTTCTCCGTGTGCCCACGACGCTCCCTCGCTCAGCCCTCTCCCGACAACTGCCGGGTGAGATCCGCCAACTCCACGGCCGCGAGCGCGGCGTCGTAGCCCTTGTTGTCATTTCCCTTCCCAGCGCGATCCAGCGCTTGCCGCAGATCCTCCGTGGTGAGCAGGCCGTTCGTGACCGGGACGTCGGTGTCGAGCGACACGCGGGTGAGAGCCTCGGTGACGGTCCGGCTCAAATAGTCCCAGTGGGGCGTCCCGCCCTTGATGATCGCGGCGAGGCAAACCACGCCCGCAAAACGTCCGCCCTGCGCGAGACGCTTCGCTATCAAAGGAATCTCGAACGAGCCGGGTACGCGGGCGACCTCCACGTCGTCGGGATCGACCTTCGCGCGACTCAAAGCCTCGAGCGCCCCCTCGAGGAGCTTGTCCGTGACCGAGCTATTGAAACGAGCGACGACCACGGCGAAGCGCAGTCCCTTACCGTTCGGCTTTCCTTGCCAGACTTTGCTCATCGAGGACTACTTTCCCTCGAACTTGGCGGCTCGCTTTTCGAGGAACGCGCTCATTCCCTCGCGAAGGTCGTCGCTCGCGCACAAGATTCCGAACAGCGTCGCCTCCACCAGCATTCCCTCGTCCTGGCCGGCCTCGAGTCCACGGTCGACGGCAAGAAGCGCATGCGTCAAGGCGAGGGGGGCATTTCGAATCATCGTGCGGGCGAGCACCTCCGCCGCCTCGAGCAGTTCTTCAGCCGCTACAACCTGGTTCACGAGGCCAATTCGATGCGCTTCGACCGCATCGACAGGTTGCCCGGTTAAAATCATCTCCAGAGCTCGGCCTCTTCCGACGAGGCGAGCAAGACGCTGTGTCCCGCCGTAGCCCGGGATCGCGCCGAGCGTCACCTCGGGGAGTCCCATCTTGGCTCCCTCCGCGGCCACCCGCAGATGGCAGGCGAGCGCGAGCTCGAGCCCTCCCCCGAGCGCGAAACCATTCACGGCGGCAATGACGGGCTTGCCCAGGGACTCTATCTTCCGAAAGATGGCCTGTCCCTTCAGAGCGGTCGCGTAGCCACTCGGCGCTGTCTTCCCAGCGAGCTCTTTGATATCGGCTCCCGCCACGAAGGCTTTGTCCCCGGCGCCGGTCACGATGATGGCCCGGACGGCGGGGTCCGCCCCGAGAGAGGTCACGGCTTCGTCGATCTCCGCCATCGAGGCCTCGTTCAAGGCATTCAGCTTGTTCGGTCGGTCGATGGTGAGGAAAGCGACGGCGTCGCGTTGTCTTAGGCTCAAGTTATCGAAGCTCATGATGAATAGTCGTAAAACCCCCGCCCCGATTTTCTGCCCAGCCGGCCCGCCAGCACCATACGTCTGAGAAGCGGGGGCGGGGAAAAACGCTTCTCTTTGAACTCGCCGTACATGATGTTGGAAATGTAATACGTGGTATCGAGACCGACAAAGTCCAGAAGCTCGAGCGGTCCCATTGGATGTCCACAGCCGAGCTTCATTCCCGCGTCGATATCCTCTTTGGAGCCCACGCCTTCTTCCAACGCGCGGATCGCGTCTAGGAGGTAGGGTACCAAGAGGCGATTCACGACGAACCCCGGACGATCCGGAGCGCGGATCGGTGTCTTGCCGAGCGAGCGTGCGAGAGCGGTGACGCGATCGCTCACCTCGGGCAGCGTCATCAGTGTGGGGATGACCTCGACCACTTTCATCAACACAACGGGGCTGAAGAAGTGAAGGCCGACGACTCGTTCGGGATAGCGAGTCGCCGCGGCCATTTCGGTCACACAGAGCGACGACGTGTTGCTGCAGCGGATCGCATCGGGCTTCAGGATCGAGTCCAGGACACGAAACAGCTCTGTCTTGACGACGAGGTCTTCCGTCACGGCCTCGATGAGAAAGTCCACAGGGGCCAGATCCTCGAGCTTCGTCGTCGTCTCGATGTGAGCAAGGATCTCCGTCTTGCGATCCTCGCTGAGCTTGCCCCGCGAGACGCCCTTCGCGAGGAAGCCATCGACCGCGCTCATCCCTTCGCTGAGCCGGTCGTCGTCGACATCGCGCACGATGGTGCGAAAGCCGGCCTCGGCCGTGATTTGAGCGATGCCGGAGCCCATCAGACCCAGCCCCACAATCCCGATCGCCTCGTCGTTCATCACGTTGTGCTCAGAGCGCTTCGACGATCATTGCGATGCCTTGACCGCCCCCAATGCAGGCGGTCGCCAGGCCGTAGCGTGCCTCACGTCGATGAAGCTCCATGAGAAGCGTCAGCAACAGACGGGTTCCCGTCGCTCCCAGCGGATGGCCGAGAGCTATAGCCCCGCCGTTGACGTTCGTCTTGTCGCGGTCGAGCCCGAGCTCCTTTTCAACGGCGAGATACTGTGGAGCGAAGGCTTCGTTGACCTCGATGAGATCGATATCCTTGAGCGTGAGCCCCGCTTTTTCGAGCGCCTCGCGCGTCGCGGGAGCGGGTCCGATGCCCATGATCTCCGGTGGCACTCCAATATAGGCCCAACTCACGATACGCCCCATCGGTTCGAGCTTCTTCTCTCGGGCGAATTCCTCGGTCGCGACGACGAGCGCCGCCGCGCCATCGACGATACCGCTCGCATTGCCCGCGGTGACCATCCCGCCCTTTCCGAAGGCCGGACACAGTTTCGCCAAACCCTCTAGAGTCGTTTCGGGGCGAAGATGGTCGTCCTCTTCGAACTGGGTCTTCCCCTTTTTCGTCGTGATCTCGACGGGAACAATCTCCTCTTGGATCCGAGACGCCTTGTAGGCGGCCGCCGCGGCCTGCTGGCTGCGAAGGGCATAGGCGTCGGACTCCTCACGCGTGACGCCGTACTTCTCGGCCAGCTTGTCGGCGGTATTCGCCATATAAAGGTTGCAGTGAGAGTCGAGAAGCGCTGCCATCAAAGAGTCCTCGAGCTTGCCCGTACCCAAGCGGAGGCCCTCTCGAGCCCCGCGGATCACGAAGGGGGCCTGACTCATGGATTCCATGCCGCCCGCGATGACCGCTCTCGCCTCGCCGGCCCGCATCAAGTGCGCCCCCGAGACCACGGACTGGATTCCCGATCCGCAGAGACGATTGACCGTGAGAGCCGGCACCTCCTGCGGAACGCCAGCCTTGAGCCCGACGTGCCTCGCGCCGTAAATCGAGTCGCTGCTCGTTTGCTGCGCGTTGCCCATGATGACGTGACCAATGTCAGCTGCGTCGACGCGAGCGCGTTTCAGCGCTTCCTTGGCTGCAATCACGCCGAGCTCGACTGCGGTAAAGTCCTTCAATGGCCCGACGTAATCACCCATGGGCGTGCGAGCGCCGCCCAAGAAATAGATCTCCTCACTCACTTTCGTAGACCCTTCGCAGATTCCAGAATAGACCAAGCGTCGCGACGGCCAGAATGGCGCCGACGCCGTCCGCCGCTAGGTCCACGAGGCTCGAGTCCCGACCGGGGACGTAGCTTTGGTGCCATTCGTCGCTAAGCCCGTAGAGGATCGCGAGTGCGAGCGCGGCGAAGACCGCGGTATTCGTTGGCTCATGGGCAAGCCCCTTCGCGAAGGCCCTGACCGCGAGCAATGCGAGCACAAAATAAGCGCCGGCGTGCAAGACGTAGTCCGGCGTGCTACGCAAGGCCTCAGGCGCCGGATTGGCGGACATAAAAAAAATGAAACTCATATAGGCAAGTGCCGGACCCCACCAGCGCGCGACTGCGAAGAAATCCGGCTTTCCGCTCACGACGGGAAGGGAAACATCAGCCAACCAATCAGGAAAGCAGATCCCACGAAGCAAACAAACGCGTAGAGCCCGAACTTCCATTGCGCTTTCGGCTCATCGCGCATCAAAAGCGCAAAAGCAATCGACACGAAGAACGCGAAGACGCTCAACGCGAGGAAATGACTCGTCAAGACTTCCTCCCGGCCGCGACGTCATAGGCGTCGAGGACGATCAGTGCGTTCAGTAGACCAGCTACGATGCAGAAGGTGTAGCCGTACTCGTAGGTCACGGCGGTAACCTCGCCCCCTCCGAGACCCATGAGCTTCGCGACGAAGTACGGAAGCCCCACGCCAACTTCGGCCAGCCCCGCGAGAAACAGCAGGGGCTGGCTCATATCCAGCGGGACCAGCGCACCCTTCAAGAACAGCCCAAGAGCGAACATCGAAACGACTACGGCGAAGAACGCCACTCCCCTCTTTCGTCGTCCAAGCATCAAGTGGCCGAGGCCTGGCATGAGCCATCCCGAAACTGCCGCCGGGATCGCGGCAGGGCTCGTTCTCGTGCTTCGGGAAGCCTCCTTAGCTGGCATAACCTTTCAATTCTATACCCATCAGTGCGTGCCGTAGAGACGATCGCCGAAATCCCCGAGGCCAGGAACGATGAACGCATTCTCGTCGAGAGCGCGATCCACGGCGGCGGCGTAAATGTCGACCTCGGGACAGTCTTTTGCGAGCCTCGCGATCCCCTCCGGAGCCGCGACGACGCAGAGGAGACGGACGTGACGCGCGTTCTGCTCTCGAAGGAGACGAATGGCGGCCACGGCCGAGCCTCCAGTCGCGAGCATTGGGTCGAGCAGAAAGACGTGGCGATCCGACAGGTCGGGGAGCTTCCTATAGTATGGCCTGGCCACTGCCGTTTCTTCGTCCCGTTCGAGGCCGACATAGCCGACGGTGGCTTCCGGGAAGATATCGAGGAGAACTTCCAGCATTCCCATCCCCGCGCGAAGCACTGGAACGAGGACGATTTGGGAATCGAGGTACGAAACTTCGGTTTCCTCGAGTGGCGTGCGGATCCGGTGGGGACGGCTCGGGAGGTCGCGAGAGGCGTCGAAAGCCAGGAGCGTCGTGACCCGCTTGGCGAGTCGCCGAAAGGACTCGGGTTCACTGCCCTCGTCGCGGAGTCCAGCCATTGCATCTTCGATCAAGGGATGGGTCACACGATGCAAAGTCATGATGTATCATCATACCCCTTCGACATGAGAACGGTCGATATTCTGCGGCGGAAGCGGAGCGGAATGGAGCTCCGCGACGAGGAGATTCTGTTCCTCGTCGAGGGTTTTACTTCGGGCGAGATCCCTCGCTACCAGATCTCCGCCTTCCTCATGGCCGTTTGCCTCCAGGGGATGAGCGAGAACGAGACGCTCTCGCTCACGCGAAGAATGCTCGAGAGCGGGGTCATGCTCGATTTTGCCGACGTCGAGGCGGCGAAGATCGACAAGCACAGCACCGGTGGAGTCGGCGACAAGACCTCGCTCGTCTTGGTGCCTCTGGCCGCGTCAGCCGGTCTCGCGGTCCCGATGATCACCGGGCGCGGGCTCGGCCACACGGGAGGCACGCTCGACAAGCTCGAATCGATCCCTGGATTTGACGTCCGCCTCGACCGCAAGCGGTTCCACGACGTCGTCAAGGTTGTCGGCTGCGCGATCGTGGGTCAGACGGACGACATCGCCCCCGCGGACCGAAAGCTCTACGCGCTCAGAGACGTCACCGCCACAATCGACAGCTTGCCCCTGATTACTGGGAGCATCCTTTCCAAGAAACTAGCTGAAGGCATCTCCGGGCTCGTCCTCGACGTCAAGGCCGGCAGCGGCGCCTTCATGAAAACCGTTGATGACGCGGAGGCGCTCGCCCGCCTCCTTCTCTCGACGGCGGCGCGGATGGAACGGCAAGCCGTCGCTCTCATCACGAACATGAGCCAGCCGCTCGGAGAGCTGGTTGGAAACTCACTCGAGGTCGAGGAGTCGATCGCCGTGCTCAAGAACGAAGGGCCCGAAGATCTCACAGAGCTTGCGGTGCTCTTGACGGCACATATGCTCGTTCTGGGGGGCGTGGCGCCTTCTCTCGAGGAGGCAGATCGACAGACTCGGGCGGAGCTCACTTCTGGACGAGGGCTCGAGAAGTTCGTCGAAATGGTGCGCGCACAGGGTGGGGATGCACGGGTCGCGGATACGGCCGGCTTGCCCCGAGCACGGCTGTCGAAGCCTGTTCGTGCCGCGAGACGTGGATTCGTGAACGCCATCGATACGGAGGCGGTAGGAACGGCGGCGATGCTTCTCGGTGCGGGCCGCCAACGCATAGAGGACACAATCGACCCCGCAGCAGGTCTGGTTGTTCACAAGAAGATCGGCAATGAAGTCCGGGAAGGAGACCCGCTCGTGACTTGTCACTACAACGAAGATCTTCGACTCGAGCAGGCCGAAGATGTGCTCAGGCGCGCCTATGACATTACAGAGGCCGCGCCTCTCGAAATCCAGCTCGTTCATCGAGTGGTGGAACAAGAAAGGACGTCCTGATGGAGCGATACATCGGAATCCTCGGCCTCCTCATCATCCTGAGTATCGCCTACGGTCTGTCGATGAAACGTTCCGCAATTCAGTGGCGCACGATTGGTTGGGGATTGACCCTCCAGTTCCTCTTTGCTCTCTTCGTGATGAAGACTGCGATTGGCGTCGGGATCTTCGCAACGATTAGCAAGATCGTCACGAAGATCATGGACCAGGCCAACGCCGGCGGCGCTTTCGTCTTCGGCGACGAGCTCGTGAACAATCCCAATTTCGGGTTCATCTTCGCGACTAAGGCCTTGCCGATCATTATTTTCCTGTCCTCGCTCTTCGCGGTGCTCTACTACCTGGGCATTCTGCAGAAGGTCGTTCTTCTCATGGCGAAGACCATGTCCAAAACGATGCGGACGAGCGGAGCCGAGTCCCTCTCGACTGCCGCCAACGTCTTCATGGGACAGACCGAAGCGCCGCTCGTCATCGCGCCCTACGTCGAGAAGATGACCATTTCGGAGCTCGCGACGCTCATGATTGGAGGTATGGCCACCATCTCCGGCGCCGTGCTCGGCGCCTATATCGCCATGGGAGTCGAGGCTCAGTTCCTCCTGGCCGCGAGCATCATGAACGCCCCGGCCGCGCTGCTCATGGCCAAAATGCTCGTGCCCGAAACGGGCGAGCCCCTCACCAAAGGCGAAGTGAAGCTCAAGATCGAGAGGCGCGAGGTCAACATCATCGATGCGGCTGCCAAGGGAGCCGGGACGGGCATGACGCTGTCGCTCAATATCGTCGCCATGCTGATCGCTTTTCTCTCGCTCATCGCGCTCGTCAACTGGCCCTTGGCGTCATTCGGGCTGTCGCTCGAGCAGATCTTCGCTTGGATCTTCGCTCCCCTGGCTTTTGTCATGGGAGTTCCATGGTCCGAGGCAGGAACCGTGGGCTACCTCTTCGGCCAAAAGCTTATCTTGAACGAGTTTGTGGCCTACGCTTCGCTGGGCGAGCTGATCGATCAGTCGTTGATATCGCCAAGGTCGGAGCTGAT
This sequence comes from Candidatus Marinacidobacterales bacterium, assembly GCA_965247365.1. Classification (GTDB taxonomy): domain Bacteria; phylum Acidobacteriota; class Vicinamibacteria; order Marinacidobacterales; family SMYC01; genus CBDFHB01. The sequence goes on along the minus strand of CBDFHB010000002.1, from coordinate 2,361,715 downwards.
CGCAACCTACGCGCTGTGCGGTTTCGCCAACCTCGGATCGATCGGGATCCAGATCGGCGGCATCGGAGCGCTCGCTCCCGGCCGGAAGGGGGACCTGGCCCGACTCGGCCTTCGCGCGGTGCTGGGAGGCTCGCTCGCCACTTTCATGACCGCGACGATCGCCGGTCTGCTGAATTGAGCCAATGAGCGTGATAGCGAACATTCGCGAAGCAGCGACTTACGTGGGCTCTCGTACGAAGCTTCGTCCCACCGTGGCGGTAGTACTGGGTTCCGGTTTGGGGGCTTTCTCGGAGTCTCTCGGAGACGCGACCCACGTCCCCTATAGCGACATCCCCCACTTCCCGAGCTCGAGCGTCGTAGGCCACAAGGGAGCGCTCTTTGCGGGGACCTTCAAGGGTGCGGCCGTCTTTGCGATGGCGGGACGCGTGCATGCCTACGAGGGATATTCGGCTTCCGAGGTCGTCTTCCCGGCCCGGGTGCTCGCGACGCTCGGGGTCCGGCAGCTAGTGCTCACCAACGCTGCAGGCGCGATTAATACGGCGTTCAAGCCCGGCGAGCTGATGATCCTAACCGACCACATCAACCTGACCGGGCTCAACCCGCTCGCGGGGCCCGAGCTCGCTGAGCTCGGGCCCCGGTTTACGGACTTGACCGAAGCCTACGATAAAAAGCTTGCCACCATTTGTGAGCAGGCGGGACGGCGAATCGGGCTCAATATGAGAAAAGGGGTCTACGCAGGGCTCCTCGGTCCGAGCTTCGAGACCCCGGCGGAAATCCGTATGCTGCGCACGCTTGGAGCCGATGTCGTTGGCATGTCCACCGTGCTCGAGACCATTGCCGCAAATCAGATGCAGGTCTCGGTACTCGGCATATCCTGTGTGACCAACATGGCGGCTGGGATCCTGCCGCAGCAGCTGAACCACAAAGAAGTCATGGAGACCGGAGACCGAGTACGATCCGTGGTCCTGGAGCTGTTCGCGGAGCTCCTGCCCACCCTCCACAAGCTTTCGTAAACACGTCGATATGAGCGGCAGACCCGACCCATCGATGGTGAGAGCAGCGCGTGCAGCTCGGCGGCGTGCCGTTGCGCCCTTTTCCGGCTTCAAAGTCGGTGCCGCTCTCAGGACGACCGACGGCGAAGTCTACACAGGGTGCAACGTCGAGAACGCCACGTTCGGCCTCTCCATCTGCGCCGAACGGGTGGCCCTTCTAAAAGCTCTTTCTGAAGGCGCACGGAAGTTCGTCGAGGTCGTCGTCGTTACTGCCGCTGGGAGACCTACCCCGCCATGCGGCGCCTGCCGTCAGCTTCTGTGGGAGTTTTGCGGCGACGTCGTCGTGCACATGGTGACGAGCCGCGGCCAGACGAAGACCACGACCCTCGGCGAGCTCCTTCCCTACGCCTTCGACAAGAGGGCTTTGTAGGCCCGATTTGTTAGGGTCAGTCTTTAACTCTTGGACTCATCCGCTACGAAAAGTAACAAGAAAGTTCAAGAGTTAAAGACTGACCCCACTTAATCTAAGGCCGCTATATGTGGGAGGTCGCGGTAGAGCTGGTCGTGGTCGAGGCCGTAGCCGACGACGAAACGATCGGGGATCTCGAAGCCGACGTAGTCGACGGGGACGTCTAGCTGTCTCCGGGAGGGCTTCGAGAGGAAAGCAGCCACTTTGAGCGACGCCGGGCGACGAGAGCGCAGGAGATTCAGCAAGTAGTTCAGCGTCAGGCCCGTATCGGCGATATCCTCGACAACAATGACGTATTTGCCCTCGAGCGACGCGTCCAAATCTTTCGTGAGCTGCACTTCGCCGCTCGTGCTCGTTCCCCTCCCGTAGGAGGAGACGGCGAGGAAATCGACCGTCACCGGCACTTCGATAGCCCTCGCGAGGTCGGCGAGAAACGTATAGGCACCCTTGAGCACACAGATGAGGTGGACCGTCTTGTCACGGTAGTCCGAAGAAATCTGCTTGCCGAGCTCGCTTACACGATTGGCGATGGCGTCTTCATCGATGAGAACTTCGAGAGGCATGGTCGCAGCGATGTGACGCTCAGCTCTTCGATTGTCTGAAGACATCGAAGTCCACGCTGATGATACCCGTGGCCTCGACCGGCTTTCCTTCTTTGAGGGCAGGCTTCCAACGCCAGAGCTTCGCATGCTCCTTGGCTACGTCGACGCAAAATGGAAGCGACTTGATGACTTTCAAGACGCGCGTCGAGCCGTCGAGTTTCACGAGAATCTCGAGAATTACTTCGCCGCGAACCATCTTCTCCCGGGCGCGATCGGGATAGAGAGGCGCGGGCGGCTGGAAAACGAGCACGGGCTCGATGTCCCAACCTCCAGGTCGATAGTCGCCGCCCCCGAATCCGCCACCGCGACCGGGCCCGACTCCCCAACCTTCACCGGTGCCGACTCCAGTCCCCGTGCCGGCGCCGATGCCGCCACCGGTGCCTGAGGAAAGCGTCGTATCTAGTCCTCCGAAGTCGCGAGCGTCGGTCAACGAGAGACCGGGAATCTCCGCGGCGTCTGGAGAGAAGACTCCCTCGAACAGGATATCCGTATCGGTCGGAAGATCTGGGACCTCCAAGTCGTCGTCGTTCAAAGGACGCGGTTTTCGAGGCGCCACGGGAGCGCTCCTCGGCTCGGGCTCGACTTCCGGGGGCTGCGGCTTGGCAAGCGTCAGGGGAATATAGGCGGTGACGCGCTCGCCGCCCGATCCACCGCCACCGCCGCCACTGCTAGGCCCGTCCCCGTGCGCGTAAAAGCGAACGACGACGTTTCCCGGCTCGTAGGACGAGTCCGAGAACCAATCGATCATCGGACCGACGACCAGGGCTACGATGATGAGGACATGAACGAAGCCCGACGCGGCAATCGACCGCTGTCGCTCCTTGCCGTCCTCGCTGCTACCATCACCAGCAAGACGCTCGGTAATGGCGAAATAGTCCGGCTCGTGATTCACGTCACCCCAAATGTTAGCACGGCGAAAATACCCGCGCCTGGGCGCCCTAGGGAGTCACCTCGACCAACGCGGTCTTGCCGGCGTCTCGTCTTGACACCGATCCGCTCCCCGCCATAGGCTCAACAACGGTGTCTGAAACGAAACGCCGCATTCTGACCGGAGAGGACGTCCACCATTTGCCAGAAGGAAGTCTTCTCGACGTTCCTCCCGACGCGATACTGACGGATATCGCGCGCGAGTGGATCGAGAAGAAAAAGATCCGCGTCGTCGAGTCCAACAAGAAATCGAAGCCGATCGAGCGCGTTCGCATCGCAATTGGATCCGATCACGGTGGTTTCCAGATGAAGGGGGACCTCAAAGACTACCTTGCTGAGGTCGGCGCATCCTTTATGGACTACGGTACCTTCTCGCGGGACTCAGTCGACTATCCTGATATCGCCCACGCGGTAGCGCTTGCCGTCGCATTGGGACACGCGAAACAGGGCATCGTCATTGACGGTGCCGGCATCGGCTCCGCGATCGCGGCTAATAAAGTCCCCGGGATCCGCGCAGGCGCCTGCTACGACGCAGACTTGGCGAGAAACGCCCGGGAGCACAACGACATCAACGTCCTGACGCTCGGCTCGGTGGCGATTACGCCAGAGGAGCTGAGAAAAATCGTTTCGGTCTTCCTCACGGCGGAGCACACCGAGCCACGACACCGTGCCCGAGTTGCGAAGATCGAGGGCATCGAAAAGAAGTACTATCAACCGGTTTAGGGCATGCCCATCGACCTGGAACTCCTCACGAACACGATCACCGACGCGGTGATGGCCCGAATCGGCGGCACGGTTCCGCGGTGCAGTTGTCACGAACTGGAGGATGGACGTTGCCCCGATGTCATGCGACCTCTCGTGGCGGGAGGGGTTTCGCGTTTCGGATTGACGGCGGCCGCGCCTCACGCGAGTCTCGCCGCCCTGATTGACCACACGCTGCTCAAGCCAGATGCGACCGAGAGACAGATCCGCGAGCTTTGCTCGGAAGCCGCAGACTTCCATTTCGCGACCGTATGCGTCCAGCCCACCTGGGTGCGCTTGTCTGCCGAGACGCTTCGGGGCACGGGGGTCGGGGTCTGCACCGTTGCGGGTTTTCCGCTGGGAGCCAATACGCCGGACGTCAAGTCCTACGAAACGAGGCGCGTCATCTTCGATGGCGCCAGTGAAGTCGATATGGTCATCAATATCGGCGCCCTCAAGTCGCGTGACTACGGATCCGTCGAGGAAGACATAAGAGGCGTCGTGCGCGGTTGCCAGGAATGTGGTGCCTTGAGCAAGGTGATCATCGAGGCCGCGTTATTGACTCGGGAGGAGAAAATCAAGGCATGTACGCTCGCCGCGGCCGCCGGCGCCGACTTCGTCAAGACCTCGACCGGCTTCGGTCCTGGCGGAGCCACCGTCGAAGATGTCGCGCTGATGCGCGAAGTCGTCGGCGAGGCGATCGGTGTCAAGGCGGCGGGCGGCGTTCGTGATCGGGCAACAGCCGAGGAGATGGTGCAAGCGGGCGCGACACGGCTCGGCGCCAGCGCCGGCGTGCGAATCGTCCAGGAGACCGACTCGCACTCTCGTTCGTCCTGAGGTGGTTGTGGCAATGACGAAAGCGGCACGGGTGCTCATCGTGGACGATCACCCCATCGTGCGCCAAGGACTCACTCAGCTCATCGAGCGCGTCGACGATCTCGAAGTCTGCGGCGAAGCGCACGATGCCGCGAGCGCCGCCGAGGCCATCGACGCGCTAGAGCCCGACGTGGCCATCGTCGATCTCATGCTGGAGGGATCGAGCGGAGTCGCCCTGATCAAGGAGCTGAAAAGGCGGCGTCCCGATACACCCCTGCTCGTGCTCTCCATGCACGACGAGGCCGTCTACGCAGAGAGAGCTCTCAAAGCCGGAGCGCACGGCTACATCATGAAAGAGGCGGCCACGAGCCAAATGCTCACCGCGCTCCGTAGAGTGCTCGCCGGCGAAGTCTACGTCAGCGAGCGCATGGGCGCGCGCATTCTGCGTCGCATGGTCGGGGGTAGCGCGAGCGATGGCATCGAGCAGTTGAGCGACCGCGAGCTCGAGGTCTTCCAATGGCTTGGGCGCGGGCTTTCGGTCAACGAGATCGCTGAGCGCCTCAAAGTCAGCCCGAAGACGGTAGAATCCTTCCGCGCGCACATCAAGGACAAGCTCGATCTGGCGAACTCCGCCGAAGTCGTGCGAGTCGCAGTCCGCTGGTTCGAAGAACGAGGAGCTTGAAGAGTAGACACCGGCGACGTCACGCCTTCCCGAAAAACTCCTGGCGCTCCGTCAATCTCATGGATCTTCCACTTCGCTGATATAGCACGGCGAGAAGCTCCGCGACGATGGACACTGCGATCTCTCCAGGCGACGAGCCGCCCAAATCGAGTCCCATCGGTGAATGGACCCGGTCCAACCGCTCGCGCGACACGCCGTCCTTCTCGAGCCTTCGGAAGAGCTTATGAAGCTTCGTCACGCTTCCGATAAGCCCGACGTAGGCCGTCTCCTTCTCGATGAAGGTACGAAGCGCTTCCTCGTCTTCCTTGTGCCCACGCGTGACGATGACTACGAAAGCGTTGTCGCCGTAGTCGAACTTGTCGGCAAGAGCCGGGATGGGGCCAGCCTCGACGACGTCGACGTCAGGAAAACGCTTGCGATTGGCATATGTGACACGCTCGTCGAGCACGGTTACTTCGAACCCCGCGAGCTTGGCGATCTGGGCTACGGGCATGCCCACGTGTCCAGCGCCGATCACGAAGAGGCGCGGAGCAGGGATCACGGGTTCGATAAATACTTTCATCGAGCCTCCACAAATCAGACCGTTCTCGTCTTCGTCAGCGTTGAAATCAAACTCTTCGATCTCACATCGCCTCGTTTCGATCGCACGACGGGCGCGCGACAGGATCTCGTTCTCGACACAACCGCCTCCGACCGTTCCCCTCAGACGGCCGTCTCGCCCCACGACCATCTTCGCGCCCGCTTTCTGCGGTGTCGAGCCCTGAGTCTCGAGAATTGTCACCAGAGCAACAGACTCCCCCCGCTGATTGGCGTCCTTAAGCTCCGCGAAAACCGTCCTGCGAGAGCGCTGAGACACCGCCCTAGAATAGTCAGCCGGTGTATCGATGTCGAGACAAACGCCCTCGTCCTCGACAGACACCGCAATTGCCTGCTCACGATGCCGCTCCAGAACTTCCCTTGCGCCGCGATCTCCGCGCAACGCCCCGAGCTCTTCGAACAGCCGCGCGTGCCACAGAACCGGATGTCCGGCTCGGCCATCGTAGGTCGGATAGACGATCCCGGCGTTCTCAGACGTCATGGTATCGACGAGTCGTCTGAGCGTCTCCACCCGAACGAAGGGAAGGTCACCGAGAGCGATCGCGGCCATCTCGGTGTCTGCGGGCAGATCGGCGAGTCCGCGGCGAATCGAGCTCGCCATGCCCTCTCGGCGTTGCTCGTTCTCGACGATCTCGACTCGCGGATCGTCGGGGAGATCGGGCGCGCCCTCGGGTGAAACGACAACGCGCAGGCGATCGAAGGGCGCGGCCAGAAAGGTCTCGACGACGCGCCCAAGCATGGTCTTGCCCCGCAGTGGAAGGCTCGTCTTTGCCCGCCCCATACGGCGGGATTCTCCCGCGGCGAGAACAATGGCGAGCTTCAAGGGTGTTCCGCAACGCGCATGCGATAAAAGCACTCGTGAGGTTTTTCCGCCTGGCCGAAGACGACTTCGGCCGCGCCAGCCGCGAGGAGCTTCTCTCCCAGGCGCTCGGCTGTCTTGAGTCGATAGTCCGTGGCCTTGTTGAGAAAGACGACGTGCCGACTCCCCTTGGGAACCTTCGGGACGTATCCTCGCATCACGCAATCCACGACGACGTCCTCGCTTACTTCTGTTCCCGGTATCGCACCGGAAAGCTGCACGACGACCTCGAGCCGGTGCACGTGATCGCTGTCCAGCCTCTGATCGAGCGCATCCAAGCCCACCAGCACGACCGTCAGGGTCGTCTCTTCGGGAATAGCTGGCTCGTGCTCGGCCGGCGCCTTGAGGGACCGTCCCCTGGCGCCGTCGGCCTCGATCACGACCGCGTCGGCCAGGCTCCGCAAGGGGTCGAGCATTATCGGTTCCAGACCGCGAAGCTTGTCGTCGCGTTTCCGGTCCTGGATGACGGTGACCGAACCATAGCGAGCGAGGTGTTTCTTCACCGAGGTCAGCCAATTGTCCTCTTCGTCGATCACCACCAGTGGAGGAGCCGTAGCCCCCGTCCTCGGGACCTGCATGTGCGTCGTGCAGGTGGCGACGACCGAGAGGCCATGTCGCCGAAGCTCGGTCGCCAGGGCAAAGAGCACGGTCGTTTTTCCGCCGGCGCCGACGAGACTCACGACGTCACCCTTGCGCACCGAGAGGGCTTCCACAATCCCGAAGCCGGAGTCGATCTTCGGATGCTCGATTCGTGTCATTCCGGACCAAGACTACTACAAGTGGAGACCGCGCTCGTCGGCACCCTCTAGGCTGGACGCGGCTCCAGCCGTCCTCCTCCGTTGTCTCTGTGCTGGATCGCCAGTACGATAGGTTTCGTCGGAGTGCATATGTCCTCAAAGTTCGCTTTCGCCGCCGCTTGCCTCTCGTTGCTCTTGCTCGATGCCAGTCGCTGCGCCAGCCAAGAGGGCTATGAGGAGGCACGGCGGGGGATGGTCGAGGAGCATCTCAGGGGCCGCGACATTCGGGACCCGCGAGTCCTCGAGGCGATGGGCAAGGTGCCTCGACACGAGCTCGTTCCCCTCGCTCTTCGCCCGCGCGCCTACGCCGACCACCCACTTCCGATCGGCGAGGGACAAACCATCTCGCAACCCTATATCGTCGCGCTCATGACCCAGCTCGCAGAGCTCTCCGGGGACGACGTCGTGCTGGAGGTCGGCACCGGCTCGGGCTACCAAGCCGCGGTGCTGGCCGAGATCGTGTCACACGTCTATACGATCGAGATCATCCCATCGCTCGCGGAGACGGCGAGGCGCCGCCTCGCCGAGCTCGGCTACGACAACGTGACGTCCAAGGCCGGGGACGGCTACATTGGTTGGGAGGAGCATGCACCCTTTGACGCGATCCTCGTGACCGCCGCCGCGCCTTCCGTCCCAGAGCCCCTCATCGAGCAGCTCGAGCCCGGCGGCTTTCTCGTGATTCCCGTAGGACCCCGCAACGAGGTTCAAAGGCTCCTCCGGATCAAAAAGCTTCGAGACGGGGGTACGGAGACGGAAGAGATCATCCCCGTCGTCTTCGTACCACTGGTGCGCGAGCGTCACCAATGACGCATCTTTGGATCTTGCGACGCCAAGAACCAATTGATATTCTGACCTGCCGATTTTGAAGCAACGACCATGAAGACAATCATCGTATCGGCGGCCATCCTCGCCCAGTCCTTCGCGCTACAAGGCTGCGGGGATAGCTCGCCGTCCCAACCGACTGTTCCCACCACGACGACCAGCGCACCTCCGGTGTCTCTGTTCCAGATCGAGACCTTGACGACCGTCTACCGTCGAGCGAACGACGACGCCCAATGGACGGAGGGCTCCACGGACGACGTGCGCGTCGGCCAGATTCTGCTCGGCGTCGACTCTTTGACCGAGGGGACGACGGTGCTCAACAACGAGGAGGGCCGCTTCGATCTCCAAGAGGCGATCGACCGCGTCACCGAGGAGTTCACGGAGGACGACTACGTCGCCGCTTTCAACGAGACCAAGACGAATCTGGAGCGGTTCTTCAACGATATGGACAACGACGGATGGTCGGTCGATGGCCGCCACGGCGTGGGTCGCGATTGGCCTCACGACTCGGACGGTAACGATCCCGACGGCTGGACGTCGCAGATCATCATTATCGTCACTCGCAATTAGCGCGAGGCCAGTGTCCCGTCCCGGAAGTCATGTTGCATTCGAGCGCCGATGCATCCCGCCTCGCTGCGTTGCGCCTCGGTTGAATACGCCCGGTATTTCGCCCTCGACACGCCTTGCGATCCGGGCGCCTCGACGCTCTCGATGCTAACATCACTTCCGAGACGAGACACCAGGCGGCAAGATCCCGTCTTCAGGAGCTCGTCATTTCCTCCAACACGAGCTCGATCGTATCGAACCACGTTTGCGCGATGGTCTCGTAGCCGATGTTGTTGGGGTGCAGCCCATCGGGGCCCTGCCCTGCGTATTGGCCGGAGGCCGTCGCCTCGTGGTCCGCGATGGGGGCGCTTTTGCCCTTCGCCTCCTGACGGATCACGTCGTTGAGGCGTGGGATATTGGCGGCGCCCGACGATCGAAAACCCTCGGGGTTGATTAGAGGGTAGGTGCCGGCAATGGCGACCGCCCCCCGAAGTTTGACGATACGAATCATCTCGGCCAGGTTGGAGCGCACGATCGGATAGCGCGGGAACTCGCTATTGATGTCGACGATCCCGTGCATCACGAGAACGAGACTGGGCCGGTGCAGACGAATCTCGGTGTCGATCCGTTCGAGGGCCTCGCGAGTGTTTTCCCCCCCGATTCCTGCGTTGACGAGCTCTATCCCTGTTCCGTACTTCTCTTCGAGCAGGCGCCACAGCTTCGGGACGTAGCCCTCCACGAGGGCAAGCTCGGTTCGTGCACCGTCGAGAATCGAAGGACTAGAGAGAGTCACGCCGAGAGTGATGCTGTCTCCGAAGCAGAGAATCTTCTTGAACGGAAAATCGTCCGCGACCTGACGCGACACCGGCCCGGCACCGAGAGCGACGTCGCCTCCGGAGGCCGTTCGGCCCGCTACGTCAGGACGGACGGGCGAGCGATCGCTTCCGCACCCAGCGCTAATGAGAACCACGAGGAAATATCCGGCTGACTTCTTCATTCAAACTCGCTCCCAAACACGGCGCGCGACCTCCGCCGCGCGCGCCTTCAAACGTTGCCCGTCCAGCCCAAGAAAAGCCCCATTTTGATACAGAATGTTTCCATTGACAATGACTGTATGAACAGGAGCCATGGCAGCGCCCCAGAACATATGGTGAGCCACGTTCGCCTCTTCCAAAGGAGTCGAGGGCCAGTAGTCGAGTATCACGATATCGGCCCGTGCTCCCGGCTTGATTCGCCCGAGCGGTCGGCCGAAGTGCGATGTCGCGAATTCCGCATTCTCGAGGAAGGCGGCCCGGTAGGCGAGGCGAATCGCGTCGGGAGCGTCCGTCCCCGTCGCGCGCTGGCGCAACGCGCCCACCCTGAAAGCCTCCGCGAGTCCGCCGGGAAGTCCATCCGTACCAAGAGCACTGGCCACACCGGCTGAAGCGAACCGAGTCAGGTCCCCCGACCCATGGCCTCCGAGCGCGGCGGCCTGAGGACAGAGGACGGCTCGCATCCCTCGCGTTCGGAGCAACGGCTCATCTTCGGCAAGCAAGTGATCCGCATGAGCGAGGAGTCCGTTGCCGCCCAGAACCCCTGTGCGTTCGAGTCTTCCGACACTGGTTACTCCATGCGCGGAAAGACAGGCATCGAGCTCTTCCCGACCTTCGGCTAGGGCGACATGAAGCCCGCTTCCCAGCCTGCCCGCGGTCTCGGCAACAGTCCCAAGGACGTCCTCACCGATTGCGCTCGAAGATTGGAGCCCGACGAGCCCCGTCATCATTTCGTTCGAGGCCGCCCGGGTCCGCTCGATATGACGCACGTTCTCCTGCAGAGCGCTCTGGGAGGGAGAACGATCGGAGACCGCATAGGCGAGCGAGCCTCGCAGGCCCACCTCGGCAAAGGCGCGTGCCAATGCGTCGAGGCTTCCTTCCACGTATCTGGGGCTTTCGTGGAAAGCAAAAACGGTCGTCACCCCGTGGCGGACCGAGTCCAGAAGGCTCGCGAGAGCACTCCAATAGCTCGCGGTCTCGTCGAGGGCGTCCTCCAACGGCCACCAGATCTGCTCGCGCATCTCGCGAGAGCTCCTTGGGTGGATCCCCTCGTGCGGCATCCCGCACGACAGGCCACTGTAGAGTCGGCTGTGCGCGTCGATGGCTCCCGGTACCACGAGCCGGCCCCGCGCGTCGAAAACGTCTGGATCGTCGTATCGATCGATGAGCTTTCCCATCGGACCGAAGTCAACGATGGTCTTTCCTTCGATGGCAATGAGAGCGCCTTCGATCAAGGGCTGCGAGGCCCATCGAGTGACGAGGTTGGCGTTGTTGATGATCACGAGATGGAGCTTCCCGTACGCCCGAAAGAGCTTAACACCCCACGAAGTGAGAGACGAGCTTTAGTGAACCCCAGCCGCTTGAAACGAGCTGCGTTTTCTATGACGGCGAGCTCGCGCGATAGCGCAGCGCAACGGCGGTGACGTTGTCTTTACCGCCGTTGCGATTGGCGGTCTCGATGAGTGACCGCACCAGGCCGTCGAGCGAGCCATTCGAGGCCAATACCAATTCGGTGAGTCCCGTCTCCGGGATCATTCCGTGCAGACCGTCCGAGCAGATGATGTAGAGGTCGTTGTCCTGCATTTCGTGCTCCTCGACGGAAAGCTCGAGGTTCTCTTTGGCGCCGATGGCCTTGGTGATGATGTTCTTCATCGGGTGGGTCTCGGCTTCCTCGGCAAGCAGTACGCCCTCGTCGACCGCGGCCTGAACCCAGGAATCGTCGACCGTCATCTGCTCGAAGACCCCCGCCCGCAAGCGGTAGGCTCGGCTGTCCCCGGCGCTGACGAAGCTAATACTCGAATTGTCGACGAGGGCGGCGACGATCGTAGTACCCATGCCGGTATAATCCTGACGATTATCCGCCTCCTTCCAGACGCGTTTGTTGGCGAGCATGACGGACGTCAGCAGCCGATTCGCGTTCAAGGAGAGGGTTGGGTCCACCCCATAGGGCCAGGTGATCTCATCTTCCGCTCGAGAACGCTGCACGAAGTTGGCAACGGTGTCCACGGCGAGGTGCGAGGCGATCTCGCCGGCATTGTGGCCACCCATGCCGTCCGCGACGACGAAGAGTCCGACGTCATCGTCGATAAACAGACTATCCTCGTTCAGCTTGCGTCGAAGCCCTACGTCCGTTGCGCCGTAACTTTCGATCATGTTAGCGAATTGCTCGGGCCGACCCATGGAGGGTCTTGATGTGGACAGTGATCAACGTCTTCGGATTGAGTTTGACTATGTGCAAAATAGAATAACACTTCGATTCGGGACGTTTCAAGGCCTAGCTCGACCCTTGAATCAAGGCCCAACTCGACCCTCGGGTTTGACACCCTTTCTGCCGCCATTTTACAATGAAAGTTCACGCGCACGGCTTTCTTCAAATCTAGTGTCGGATCCTGGATGTCACGCTATCGAGTTCTCCTCGTAGAGCCCAATATCGAGCTTGCTCGAATAGTCGAGGGCTATTTCGTCCGCTCGGAGCTCGAAGTTCTGAACGCCGTCGATGCCGCGAACGCCCTCGAGGTCGCTCGCCGCGAACGCCCCGATATCGTCGTCTGCGAGGCCGACTTGCCAGGTGACGCGGGGGGCCTGGAGCTCGTCCGAGCTCTCCGATCCGAAGCCGACCTCCTAACCCTTCCGGTACTCATTCTCTCCGGAGCGATCACTCCCGAGGAAAGACTCGATGCCCTGAGCTCGGGCGCGGACGACTACCTGTTGAAGCCCTTCAGCATGCGGGAGCTCGTTTATCGCTGCGAGCGCCTCATCACCCATCACCGTCGCAACCAGCCTGGCGAGCTTTCGGGAGACCTCGCCCGATTCAAGAGCACGGATATTCTTCAGATGCTCGAAGCCAACCAGGCGACCGGAGTACTTCATATCGAAGGCGAGTTCACAGGCGAAATTCACCTGCTCGACGGCTATATCTGCGGATCCTTTTCCGATGAGCTCAAGGGAGAGTTCGCCGCTTATCGGCTCATCCCCGTGCGCAAGGGGCGCTTTCACTTCGTGCGCTCCAACATTCGCAGCAACATAGCGAGCGTGCGCTCCACGACCGAGTTCATGATGGAAGCACTCCGCCGCCACGATGAGCGGGAAAAACAACCAGCCAAAAACTGACGCGCCCTGACCCGTCCTCGCGTCGTTCGGACACCTCTCGTGGCTGATGAAGACGGGCTCTTGGATCAGAACAGGCTCACCTTGATCCTTAGATACTTCCTCGGATCCTTCCTGATGTCCCCGATGAGGCCTTGAAGCTCGTTCGCGGTTTTGTTGAGGTTCTCGTAGAGCTCGCGGTCGTGGAGCAGTTGGCCGGCGGTGCCGTCGCCTCGGTCTAGTCGGGCAGTAATCGAGTTCATATTCGCCGCGAGCGAGTCGAGACGATCGTAGAACTCGCGCTCACGGAGCAACGCGCCGAAGGTTCCCTCTCCCTCGTCCAGCCGCTCCGTGAGAATAGCGAGGTTCTCCGTCGTGCGAGCAAGCGAACGCCCGATCTCGGGGTCGTTCACCAGACGACTGATCGTCCCATCGCCCTCCTCGATGCGCTTCACGAGATCCTTCATCGACAGGGAAAGCTCGTTTAGGTTGTCGTATATAGCGGGGTCATGGATGAGCTTGCCGAAGGTTCCCTCCATCCTGTCGAGCGCCACGAAGACGTCTTCGGCCTTTCCGATCAAGGCGAGTAACTCGTCGTGAAGGTCTTCCCTCTTCAAAAGGGCTCCGAGAGTTCCCTCTCCCTGCTGAAGCTCCGCGGCCAGATCGCGCACGTCCTTCATGGTGGTGGAAGCATCCGAGATGATGCCCTTGATGGGATCACCCTCGGCCTGACCCGGCACGAGGCCCTCGTCCTCGATCGGGACGCCACCGGGCGGCCCCGGATCGACATCCAACATTTTCTCGCCGAGCACGCCGAGGCTGCCCACCGTCACGAGGGAATTGGTCGTGATGCGATCCTGCACGTCGGTTCGGAGCACCATCGCCACCCGGACCGGAGCGGGCTCGTCAGGGCCCGCGAAGACGACATCCCGCACCGATCCCACCTCCACGCCTGAGAGGTGGATCGGCGCTCCCGCTTTGAGCCCGTTAACGTCGCGGAGATAGCTATAGACCGTGTACTGACCGCCAAGGAACGGCAAGCCGCCTTCCCGGGTAATGTAGACCGTCGCCGCCATCAGAACCATGAGCGCAACTGCGACTACGATGCCCACTCGCAGTTCCGCGTAGGTGATCGTTTTCTTAGCTGGCATATCTTTCCACTCCTACAGGACACTAGGTGAATTGCTGTTTCTGATTCAAGAGCGCCGGCGCCTGCCCGTATAAGAACTGGCGCACGTAGGGCACATCCGTTTCCCAGAGATCCTTCTGTCTTCCGCGGAAGACAATCCGACCTTCGTTCAAGACGAGGAACTCCGTCCCCACCAGAAGCTCGAGCTCGTCGATCCGGTTGTAATTGAGCTCTCCGTTCTTCTGCATGGCGAAGCTTTGCGCGACCTGGAACGCGTCGCGAAGTTGATGCGTCACGAGAACGGAAGTCACACCTTCCAGATCGCGCAATTTCACGATGAGATCGCAAATCGTCGAACCGGTAATCGGGTCCAGTCCCGTGGTCGGCTCGTCATAGAGGATGAGCCCGGGTTGGTGAGCCATCGCGCGAGCGACCGCGACCCTTCTCCTTTGTCCTCCGGAAAGATCGGAAGGCATTCGATCGTAGTACTCTGCGAGGCCCACAAAGCCCAGCATGCGTCCCACCCGAGCGCGAAATTCCTCCTCACTCGGGCTCTCGTGCTCGCGCAAGCGGAAGCCGACGTTCTCCGCCACCGACAACGAATCGAAGAGCGCACCCTCCTGGAAGACCATGCCGATCACCGCCCGAATCCTCATGAGGTCGGGCTCCTCCATGCCGCTGATATCTTCGCCATCGACTTCGATCACCCCGGACTCCGGCTTGATCAAACCCAATACGAGCTTGAGGATCGTCGACTTCCCCGAGCCGCTCCCTCCGAGAATGATCTCCGTGGTGCCGGCGGTGACGTCGAACGAGACGTCGCGAAGCGCGTAGGCATCTGTACCCGGATAGGCGTAGTAAACGTTCCTCAAGGAAATGACGGGTGCCGGCATCTTCAGTAATACACGAAGCGGAGGATCAGAAGGTTCAAGAAGTAGTCGGACGCCAGAATCAGAATCGAGGCAGTGACGACGGACTGGGTCGTGGACTCCCCTACACCACGCGTGCCCCCCGTCGTGGTGAGACCTTGGTAGCATCCCACCGCGACGATGATGTATCCGAACACGATCGGCTTCACCAAACCCATGAACAAGTCTTGAAGTCGGATCGCGTCCAGAGAGGAGTGCCAGTAAAGGCTCGTGGCAAGGCGTAGCGTCAGGGTCGCGACAACGTAGCCGCCGACCATTCCTACCGCGTTGCTCAGAACGGTCAGCACTGGCACCATGACCACGCCGGCAATCATCCGAGGCGCCACGAGCTTTCGAATCGGGTCGGTCCCCAGGGAGCGCATCGCGTCGATTTGCTGGGTGACCACCATCGAGCCGAGCTCCGCCGCCATCCCGGAGCCCACGCGTCCAGAAACCATCAGCGCGGTCAGCACCGGCCCGAGCTCCCTAATCATGGACAAGGAGACCATCCGTCCCACGTAGGGACGCGCCCCGAAAGCGTCCAGGGTCGCAGAGCTCTGAACCGTCAGCACCATTCCAGTGAACAAGCCGGTGAGAGTGACGATCGTGAGCGAGCCGACGCCGATGGAATCCATTTGGTCGAGGGTCTCGCGCCAATACCGTGGGCGCGAAAGCAGGCTGGTGACGGCCTTATAGGTCAGATTCGAGAAGTCCTGAATGCTCAGCAGGCCTAGCTTGATCCGCATCGTGAGGGTATCGAACAACGCGGTCACGATATAGGACCTATCCCTCGAAGAGCTCCAGCTGCTCGAGCGCCCGAATTCGATCGCGATGCTCCGCAGCCGCTTCGAAATCGAGATCCTTCGCCGCTTGCTTCATGGTCTTGCGCAAACGTTGAAGCTCGCGCTGGATCTCCTGCGGGCTTCCGAATAGCAGCTCTTCCTCGGCCACTCGAGCCACGTCCACGGCCCCGGTCTCCGCTTCGACGGTGCCTCCCATGTCCCCACGGATCGACTTGATGATGCTCGCCGGAGTGATCCCCTGCTCTCGGTTGTAGTCTTCTTGAAGACCCCGGCGTCGGTCCGTCTCCTCGAGGGCTCGTCTCATCGACTCGGTCTCCTTGTCCGCGTAGAGGATTGCGGTACCCGAAAGGTTGCGCGCCGCGCGGCCGATCGTCTGGATGAGCGCGCCTGTCGATCGCAGAAACCCCTCCTTGTCCGCGTCGAGGATGGCGACAAGCGAAACTTCTGGCAAATCGAGTCCTTCTCGCAGCAGATTTATGCCGATGAGCACGTCGAACTCACCCAATCTCAGATCGCGCAGGATCTTCACTCGCTCCAGTGTGTCGATGTCCGAGTGCAAGTATCGGCACCGCACATCGAGCTCCGTGTAATAGTCGGTCAGATCCTCCGCCATCCTCTTCGTCAAGGTTGTCACGAGAACGCGTTCAGAACGCTCGGTCCGAATGCGAATCTCGTGCAGCAGATCGTCAACTTGACCGGCGACCGGGCGAACGCGGACTTCCGGATCCGTCAGACCCGTTGGACGGATGATCTGCTCCACTACGACTCCACCGCTGCGCTCGAGCTCATATGGTCCCGGTGTGGCGGAAACGTAGATGCGTTGGCCGATGCGGCCCTCGAACTCCTCGAAATTAAGCGGACGATTATCCAGCGCCGACGGCATACGGAATCCATATTCGACCAGAGTTTCTTTTCGAGACCGATCCCCATGGTACATCCCGCGTATCTGGGGAACCGTCTGGTGCGATTCATCGATAACGATGACCGTATCCTTCGGAAGATAGTCCATCAAGTTCGGGGGAGGTTCGCCCGGGTGAAGCCCCGTGAAATGCCTGGAGTAGTTCTCTATGCCGTGACAGTAGCCAACCTCGGAGAGCATCTCCAAATCGAAGAGGGTTCTTTGCTGGATTCGCTGCGCCTCGAGCAGCTTGCCCTCGTTGTAGAGCTTGCGATGAAACCCGTCTAGCTCTTCCCGAATCGATCGGACGGCCGAAACTGTTCTCTCCCGAGGCGCCACATAGTGGGTCTTTGGGAAGACCGTGACGCGCTTCAGCGGCCAAAGCTTCTTGCCGGTGAGCGGATCGAACTGGGAGATCGCTTCCACTTCGTCTCCGAAGAGCTCGAGGCGAACTCCCATATCGTCATACCCCGGGATGATCTCGATGACGTCGCCTCGTACGCGGAAGGTTCCCCGTCTCAAGTCGTAGTCGTTGCGCTCGTACTGAATTTCCACGAGCTTCCGCAGAACCTGGTTGCGATCGATCTCCTCCCCCTCGGAGACGTGCAACACCATCCCGTAGTAGGCCTCCGGCGAGCCGAGCCCATAGATACAGGACACGCTCGCTACGATCAGGACGTCCTCCCGTTCGAAGAGCGAGCGAGTCGCGGAAAGCCTCATCCGGTCGATCTCGTCGTTGATCGTGGCCTCTTTCTCGATAAAGGTGTCGCTCGCCGGGACGTAAGCCTCGGGCTGGTAGTAGTCGTAATAGCTGACGAAGTACTCGACGGCGTTGTCGGGAAAGTAGGCGCGAAACTCCTGATAGAGCTGCGCGGCGAGCGTCTTGTTGTGTGCGATGACGAGCGCCGGACGATTGACGGCCTCGACGAGCTTGGCAATAGTGAAGGTCTTTCCCGAGCCCGTGACCCCCAAAAGAACCTGGTGTTCGTCTCCCCGTTCGAGCCCCTCGATGAGCTCGGCGATGGCCCGAGGCTGGTCGCCCTGGGGTGAATAGCTCGAGGCGACCCGAAAATCTCCAGCTGGTTTTCGCGGGAGCGGATAGGTGGACATCGTGCTAATCTTATAAGTTGCTCAAAGAACGCAACTTAGCACGACGGCAACACGTGGTCAAATCAACGGGAGTGATGGGGCGAAGGGAGCGGGCTCCAGGCAAGAATTTCGGGCGACAGCCTCAGAGTCAGCCCGGGAGGGCGCCACCCTTCTTCTGATAGAGGCGATAGTCAAAGCTCCGCTCCTCCGCCTCGGCCTTCGACAGGACGTCGTCGAAGGGAAACATGTGCACGGCGTCGTAGTCGGGCGGGCAGAACTTCGCACAGAGCTGGCAGCCGATGCAGGTATCGAGGTTCACCTCGCAGACCGTTCCGACCGCGTCCGGCTCAGGATCGGGCACGAGGTAGATACAGTCCTTCACGGGGCAGACGTGAATGCACATCTCACACCCGCGCCCGAAGCACTTGCCCTTGTCCACAAAGGCGAGAAGCTTGGGTTTCTTCTTGCGGGGTGCCGTGATCAGAACGTCTTGCATCGACTGTAACCTCCTGGACCCGAATTATACGTAATTCTGACGCTGTCTTCCAGGTGATAGCTCCCAAGGTGGCCGGAAGGGGCTGGGCACCGTATACTTACGTTCGACATGTCTGAAGTTGGTACAGAGTCCAAACTCTACCGCAAGGGACTGGGCCTGAAGTCACAGGTCCAAGAGCCCTTGAGGAAAGATTACAAAGGTCTCATCGTTGATTTCGCTCGAGAGCACGGTTTCACGCTCCGCGCGGGCGAGCTTACGTTTCGCCTCGCCAAGGAGTTTGGCTTCTGCTACGGCGTCGACCGAGCCGTCGAATACGCCTATGAAGCACGGACTCGCTTCCCGGACCGGGCGATATTCATCACGGGCGAGATCATTCACAACCCATTCGTCAACCGCAGATTGGAGCAGATGGGGATCCAGTTCCTGACGGGACCCTATGGTACCGCGAAGAAATTCGAATCCGTTGGCGCGGATGACGTCGTGCTGCTGCCTGCCTTCGGCGTCAGCACGGAGGAGCTCGAGATCCTGCGATCGAAGAAATCCATTTTGGTCGATACGACCTGTGGATCGGTGCTCAATGTCTGGAAGAACGTGGAGCGCTACGCGGCCCGAGGATTCACCTCCATCGTCCACGGCAAGTTCTGGCACGAGGAGACGAAGGCCACGGTCTCGCGAGCGACGAACGGCGGCGGCCACTATCTCGTCGTGTTCGATATGAAGGAAAGCCGGGTCGTCTGCGACTTCATCGAGCGTGGCGAGCGCCCGCAGGATTTCGCAGAGCAGTTCGGCGACGCCATCTCGCCGGGATTTCGACCGGAACAACACCTCGCCCGTATCGGCCTCGCCAATCAGACAACGATGCTGAGCAGCGAGTCCCTGGAGATAGCCGACGTCATCCGAGCTTCCATGGTTCGGCGCCACGGCGATAAGGATATAGAGAAACGCTTCCTTTCTTTCGACACGATCTGCAGCGCAACCCAGGAGCGCCAAGACGCGGTCCTAGAGCTTTGTGACGAGGGCGTCGACCTCATGCTCGTCATCGGGGGCTACAACAGCAGCAATACGACCCATTTGGCCGAGATCTGCGCTCAGAAATTCCCGACATACCACATTTCGGACTCGGAGTGTCTCGTGTCGGCCGACGAGATTCACCACAAGCCCATCCACGTAAATCGCGAGACCGTGGATCGAAACTGGCTTCCAGAAGGCCCGCTCAAGATCGGCGTCACCGCGGGCGCCTCCACTCCGGACGTCAAGGTCGACGAGTCGATCGCGAGAGTTCTTTGTTTCCGTAACCATTCGAAAGAAGATCTCTTCGCATGACCCGCTCGTTTCCTACCGCCCGGTAACCAAAGGCGCGGCCTGGATATGCCGGCCTTTCATATATAATTGACCCGCAAGCGAATCGAATCCCAGACTCGTGTAGACGAAAGCCCCGTGGAGGTACGAATGGACAGCGGAACGAAGCCGCAAATCGAGCCCGCGGCGACGCTAGAGGCCAAAGTGGCCGAGCGCTACCATGGCTTGACTCCGACCCGTCTCCTCGACGCCTATCGCATGATGCTCCTGTCGCGCAAAGTCGATGATCGGGAGATCAAGCTCAAACGACAAAACAAGGCTTTTTTTCAAATCAACGGTGCGGGGCACGAAGCAGTGCTCGTGGCGGCGGGTATGCTTTTGAAGCCGAGCAGCGACTGGTACTTTGCGTACTACCGCGACCGGGCTCTGGCTCTCGCGACCGGTATGACAGCCTTCGAGCAGTTCATGGCCTCGGTCTCCTCGGCCTCGGACCCGTCTTCGGGTGGAAGGCAGATGCCATCCCATTGGGCGCACCGAGAGCTCAACCTCGTCAGCCAATCGAGTTGTGTCGCCACGCAGTTCCTGGAGGCTGTTGGAGCCGCCATGGCCGGGCACTATCTCAATCGCGCATCGATCACCACCTCCAAATCCTCGAAAGACGAGGTCGTTTACGTATCGGGCGGTGACGGATCGACGAGCGAGGGCGAGTTCTGGGAAGCTTTGAACAGCGCCTGCCTCCAGAAGACCCCCGTATTGTTTCTCATCGAGGACAACAAGTATGCGATTTCCGTTCCCGTCGAAAACCAGACGGCGGGTGGCAGCATCTCGCGTCTCGTCCGCAACTTTCCGGATCTCTTCGTAACCGAGTTCGACGGCTGTAACTTCGTGGAAAGCTATGGACGTCTGAAGGACGCCATCACCTATCTTCGCTCGGGAAGAGGCCCGGCGCTCGCTCACGCGCACGTCATTCGGCCTTACTCCCATTCCCTGTCGGACGACGAGAGGCTCTACAAGACGGCGAAGGAACGAGAGGAAGAGGCCAAACGGGACCCCATTCCGCGGATGCGGCAGCTTCTCGTTGCGGAGGACGTCGCCTCGGAGAGCGAGCTCGAGAGTCTCGAGCTCAGCGTTCAGCGCGAGGTCACGGAAGCGGCCGACCAGGCTCTCACGATGGGCTTTCCGGCAAAGGACAACATAACAACTCACCTCTATAGCGCGAGCGTCGATCCGACGTCGTCGGATTTCGCGACCGAGCCCAAGCCTAGCGGGAAAGAAGGCACCATGGTGGATCTTCTCAACGCTTGTCTGCGAGACGAGCTCGCGAGAGATCCGCGTGTGATGATCTTTGGCCAGGACGTCGCGGACGCGAGCCGCGAGTCGAACCTCGATGAGGTCAAAGGCAAGGGTGGAGTCTTCAAAGTCACCTACGGCCTGCAGCGCGAGTTCGGCAGCGCCCGAGTCTGGAACACCCCCCTGGCGGAAGCGACTATCGTGGGCATGGCGATGGGCGCAGCCATACGCGGGGTCAAGCCGGTAGTCGAAATCCAGTTCTTCGACTACATCTGGCCGGCCTTAATGCAGATCCGCAACGAAATTGCCACGCTGCGATGGCGCTCGAACGGCGCTTTCTCCTGCCCGATCGTGATTCGTGTGCCAATCGGCGGTTACCTCAAGGGCGGCTCGATTTATCACAGTCAATCCGGTGAGGTCCTGTTCACTCATATCCCAGGGTTGAGGGTCGTCATGCCGTCGAATGCGCTCGAAGCGAACGGATTGCTTCGCACCGCCATACGATGCGATGATCCCGTCCTGTTTCTGGAGCACAAACACCTCTACCGCCAGACCTACAACAAGAGCGCCTACCCCGGCCCGGATTTCATGATCCCCTTCGGTAAGGCCCGCAGGGTGCAGGAAGGCACCGATATCACGATCGTGACTTACGGAGCCTTGGTCCATCGCTCGCTACTCGCGGCGAAGAAGGCAGCGGAGGATGGGGTCTCGGTCGAGATCCTCGACCTCAGATCGTTGTCGCCCTACGATTGGGACGCGATCGCCGCCTCGGTCCGAAAAACGAGTCGAGTGATCGTGGCTTACGAGGACACGCGCTCCTTCGGCTACGGTGCTGAGATCGCGGCACGCATCTCCGAAGAGCTCTTCGACCAACTCGACGCTCCGGTGCGTCGAATCGGGGCCGAGGATTGTTGGGTGCCCTACAACCCGGAGCTCGAAGACGTCATCCTTCCTCAGACGAGCGATTTGTTCGACGCCATTGGCGAGCTCGCCAGTTACTGATGCCATGAGCACCGATGTGGAGCCGCGGAGCGCGGCCGGCGCGCCTCTGACGGCACTTTCCGAAGACGAAGTCCTTTTTCGGAAGATCGTAGGGGGTTTCGCAAAGAACGAGATCCGCCCCCTCGTCTCCGAGATGGATCGCGAGATGCGGATCGAGCCCTCTCTCCTTCCAAAGCTCTTCGAGCTCGGCTTGATGGGTATCGAGATCCCGGACAGCTACGGGGGAGCGGGCTCGAGCTTCTTCATGGCGACCCTCGCGGTCGAGGAGATATCGAAAGTCGATGCCTCGATCGCCGTGCTCATCGACGTCCAAAACACGCTCGTGAATAACGCCGTGCTGCGTTGGGCCACCGAGGAGCAGAAGTCCCGCCACCTCACCCGGCTCGCGCGCGACACGGTGGGCGCTTATGCGCTTTCCGAGCCCGACTCGGGAAGTGACGCCTTCGCTCTCACTTGCCGTGCGATCGACGAAGGTGAGCACTTTCGCCTCAGCGGCACGAAACTCTGGATCACCAACGGCGCCGAAGCCGACATTTTCATCGTCTTCGCTACGGTGGACCCGGAAGCGGGCTACAAGGGCATCACCGCTTTCTTCGTCGAGCGTGGCTTCGATGGGTTCACCGTCGGTAAGAAGGAAGACAAGCTCGGCATCCGTGCTTCGAGCACGAACGAGCTCATCCTGAAGGACTGTATTGTCCCGAAGAACAACGTTCTCGGCGAAGTCGGCAAGGGATACAAGATCGCGATCGAGACGCTCAATGAGGGACGGATCGGAATCGGAGCGCAGATGATCGGCGTGTCACAGGGCGCGCTCGATCACGCGAAAGCCTACGCCAAAGAGCGCAGGGCCTTCGGCAAGCCGATCGCCGAGTTTCAGGGGATCCAGTTTCAGATCGCGCAATGCGCAACTGAGCTCGAGGCCGCACGCCTCCTCGTCTACAACGCCGCTCGTCTGAGGGACGCGGGCAGCCCCTTTCTCGTCCAAGCCGCGATGGCGAAGCTCTACTCCTCCCAGGTGGCCGAGCGAGTCACCTCCCAGGCCATCGAGATCTACGGCGGCTACGGCTATTCGAAAGACTTCCCAGTCGAGAAGTACTGGCGGGACGCCAAGATCGGAAAAATCTACGAAGGCACGTCCAACATGCAGCTTTCGACGATCGCCAAGTACCTCCTCAAATAGCCGTCTCACGACATGACCATGAGCTACCACATGTCTCCCGACGATTTTCGTCGTTGGGGTCACCGTGTCATCGATTGGATCGCCGACTATCGCGAGAACGTCACAGACTACCCGGTCCTCTCGCAGGTTCAACCGGGCGAGATTCGAAAAGCTCTTCCCGCCGAGCCGCCCATGGAGGGAGAGTCCTTCGAAGCCATGCTGCGCGACGTCGAGCGGATCGTCCTCCCGGGGCTGACCCACTGGCAGTCGCCGAACTTCTTCGCGTATTTTCCTTCCAATTCCTCGGAGCCCGCCGTACTGGGTGACCTCTTGTCGTCGGGGCTCGGTGTCCAAGGCATGATCTGGGCAACGAGCCCGGCCTGCACCGAGCTCGAGACCCACGTGCTCGATTGGCTCGTGGACATGCTCGCTCTTCCCGAGACCTTCAAGTCCAGCGGAGACGGCGGCGGCGTGATTCAAGACACCGCCTCGAGCGCAACTCTCTGCGCTCTACTGGCGGCGCGAGAGCGGGCCACGAAACTCGAGAGCAACAGAGGAGGAGTTCGTCAACCGCTCGTCGCCTATACGTCGAATCACGCCCACTCCTCGATAGAGAAAGCCTGCAAGATAGCAGGGATCGGCAAAGACAACCTTCGTCTCGTCGAGGTCGATGCCGAATTCGCAATGTCGCCGCAGGCACTCTCGAGGCGAATCGCCGAAGACAGGAAAGAAGGAAGGATACCTTTCTTCGCCACCGCAGCGGTCGGAACGACGTCCTCGCTCGCTGTCGATCCGGTCGAAGCCATCGGACGAATCTGCTCGAAGGAGAAGATCTGGCTGCACGTCGACGCCGCCATGGCGGGGACCGCGGCGATTTGTCCGGAGTTTCGCCACATTCACGAGGGACTTCATTTAGCGGACAGTTATACGTTCAACCCGCACAAGTGGATGTTTACCACCTTCGACTGCAACTGCTTCTACGTCCCCGATCGACGAGCCCTGACCGACGCCCTCACGATCCTGCCCGAGTACCTCCGCAATTCCGCAACGAGCTCGGGCGAGGTCATCGACTATCGCGACTGGCACGTTCAGCTCGGCCGCCGTTTTCGCGCACTCAAACTCTGGTTTGTCATCCGCCACTATGGCGTCCGAGGGCTTCAGCACCATATTCGCCGCCACGTCGAGCTCGCGCAAGAGTTCGCCGATTGGGTGCGCGAAGACGAACGCTTCGAGATCGCCGCACCCGTCCTCCTCAATCTCGTCTGCTTTCGTCACAGCGGAGGCGACGAGGTCAATGAAACTCTCCTGAAGCGACTCAACGAGAGCGGCAAACTCTACCTGACGCATACCAAGCTCGATGGGAGGTTCACGCTTCGACTGAGCGTGGGACAGACGAGAACGGAGCGGGAGCACGTGAGGGCTGCCTGGGAACAGATTCACGCCGCGGCACCGAGCTAATGATGTGTAGAATGGGCTCGCGATGAACGACCGTGAGAGTGCCGGTTTTTTTCGCGAAAATCTAGTCGCGAATGGATGCGTCCGGGAGGCACCGAGCCGGTGACGACACGCCGAGCTCTCGCGCCGACGGCCGAAGAGATTGAAGCCGCGAGGAGGCGCCTTTCGGGCCACGTACATCGGACGCCGCTATTGTCTTCCCGATCGCTAGGCGTACGTGCGGGCTTCCCCGTTTGGTTGAAGGCAGAGAACCTCCAGAAGACGGGCTCCTTCAAAGCACGGGGCGCCTTCAACAAGGTCCTGTCGCTCCCCAAGGGGGAACGAGACCGCGGGGTGATTACGGCCTCCGCCGGAAACAACGGCCAGGCGGTCGCCTGCGTGGCGTCTCACGAGGGAATCCCGGGCTACGTCGTCATGCCCGAGGGAGCGAACCCGAGCAAGGTGGCCGCGGTCCGCGAATACGGCGCGGAAGCGATTCTTCACGGAGAGTACTGGGACGACGCCTACGCACGTTCCCTCGAGATCGCCCGCGAGAAGACGCTGACCTACGTGCATCCGTTCAAGGATCGCGACATCATGGCGGGCCAGGCGACGATCGCGCTGGAGATCCTGGAGGATCTACCCGACGTGGGAGCCGTTATCGTGCCTATCGGAGGCGGCGGGCTCGTGGGCGGAATCGGCACCGCCCTGAAGCAGAAGCGCCCCGCAATCCGTGTCATCGGTGTCGAACCGACCGGCGCCGCCAACATGGCTCTGAGCCGGAAGCTTGGGCGAGCCACCGACCTCGACGTGGTGGAGACCATCGCGGATGGCCTCGCCACCAAGAAAACCGATCCCGAAGTATTCGCCGTCGTGAACGAGGTCGTGGACGACTTCGTCACCGTCACGGACGACGAGATTCGAGCCGCCATTCTCTTCCTGCTGGAGCGCGCCAAGCTCCTCGCGGAGACTGGGGGAGCCGCGGCCGCTGCGGCGCTCCTGTCGGGGAAAGTCAGGCTCGACTCCGGAACGAAGATCGTGGCCCTCGTCTGCGGGGGTAACTACGACGTCTCCGGTCAGCTGGAGCTACTCGTTTGAGCGCGTAGTCTCACCAACCTCGAACGGGTTTCCACTCGTCGACGAGCTGCTCGTTTCGGACGACGTAATAACGCTCGAAGAGGGCGGCGGTGAGGCAGGAGTGGTTCGGCAGAATCCGAAGCCGAGCTCCGACTGGCAAGGCCTCGAAATCGGCGGCGACCGCGCCCGCGATCTTGCCATGTTCCTGAGAGAGAGAGTGCACGCGCAAGTGTCCGAGCACTCCCCGACCCGCGACGTCGGTGACTATTCCGTAGCCGCAGCGAGGCTCCATATGCGTCGGTCCCTGATCCTTCGACAGCGCAAGGGCTCCCGCATCGACGAGAAGCTCCCCTCGTGCCGGATAGTGTCCCAGAATCGTCGTAAGAACTGAAAAGGCCACGTTCTCTGTCGAACAACTCCCGACCGTCGACTGGAATCGATCGAAGAAGACGTAATTGCCCGGGCGTGCTTCCGTGACCCCCTCGAGAGACTCGGCCACCGCCATCGTGGGCGTCGAGCCGACGCTTACTTCCGGAGGCGGGGCGCCGGCGCTCCTCAGCCTCTCTGCGAATTTCACCATGACTGAACGCTCCTGCTCCGCCACGGCTCGAATCTCCCCCTGGTTCTTGCCGTCATAGGAGTGACCCGCATGCGTCAAAATGCCCCGAAATGAGACGTGGCTCGAGTCGCGCATCCTCAGCGCGAGACCGATGCTTGCATCGCTCTCGGGATCCACGCCGGCGCGGTGGTAGCCGCAGTCCACCTTCAGGTAGGCGGAGAGCTCGAGTCGCTTCGCCCGTGCGCATGCTTCCATTTCTCGGAACGTCGCTACTTGATCCACGAGCAGGTGCAGCGCCGCGAGCGAGCGGCTGAGCTCCGCCGCCTCGTCCAGGCGTTGAATCGCGATCGGCACGGCGTAGGCGATGTCGCGAAATCCTTCATTCGCGTAGTGACGCGCCTCCGCGAGAGTCGACACCGTAATACCTCCGAAGTGGCCGCGAACCTGAAGGCGAGCGCCCTCGACCGTCTTGTGGGTCTTTACATGGGGCCTCAATCTGGCTCCGAGCCGACTCATCTTGTCCGACATCCTGGAGGTGTTTGCCTCGACCCGTTCGAGATCGACAAGGGCCGCGGGGGTCGGAATCGATTGTTCGAGCATGCCCGAGCATATCAAATAGTGCATTCTGCCTTCGGGAACGACCCGGCCTCCACCTTTGTTTCGTACGGACCAGATCATGCAAATTGAAATGATCTGCACTAGGCAAAAACCTACATGATCCCCTCGTGACCTGTGGGGACGGCCCAACACAATTCCCGAAAACGAACACCCTTCACGAGCCCGTCACGGGCGCTCGTCCAGCGGGGAGAGCCCGCAACATCTAGCGATGCAATAGTTTAGACGTGATCTTCGTCACTGAGTCGAAATAAGCCTGTGGATGGAACGCATCTTGTAAGAAGGACCCTATCGCCGGGAAAGGGGTTCTGCCATGGCTGCGTTACAAGCTCATATCTACGACGTTTTCAAGCAGTACTCGCGCCTGTACCAAATACGAAACGCGTCGGGTGGTCAGCTTAGCGCCGAGATGCAGAGGGAATGGATCGAGGTGACCTTCACGCTCGACAGCATCTTCTCCGGACTCTATAGTGCCGATACCAAGTCCTTCGATCACGTCGCCCCCGCAAGCCCCAAACTCAAGAATATGCTGCCGGTCGAGTTCCTTCGCGTTCCGGCCGAGGCCGATGTCCTGTGTGAGACCCGGGACAATTTTTTCTCCGGCAAGCTCACCGACATCAGTGTCGGGGGCGCTTACGTGCACTCTCCCGTTCCCTTCCGGATCGACTCGCCTGTCAGGCTCACGTTCTGTACGTTTCGCGACCGCGAGCCACTCGAGCTCGAAGGGCGCATCGCCTGGAACAACCCTGGGGGCGTGCGCAAGCAGACGTTTCCAGCCGGCGCTGGGATTCAGTTCACGGAATGCAACCACCGGAGTCATTCGCAACTTCAAGACTACGTCTACGAGCTCGTCGAGGAGACCCTCTCCCGCGCGAACTTGATCTAAGAGCCCCTGAGGGCCCAGCTGGTAGAATGGCCGGGTCATGTTTCCCAGCCTCGCGGTGCTCGTCGCGATCCTAATGATTGTCGGGGTCGTGGGCTCCGCTCTTCCCATCGTTCCGGGTACGCCCTTGATTCTCCTTGGCGCTCTTCTCTACGCCTTCGCGACGGACTTCCAACCCGTTGATGGTTGGCGCTTGCTGGTTCTCGCCGGGCTTATGGCCCTTGCCTATGCACTCGATTACCTTTCGGGCGCTCTCGGGGCGCGCAAGCTCGGCGGAAGTCGCTGGGCGATGATCGGCGCGCTTCTCGGGGGCCTCGTCGGCGTCTTCTTCGGCCTAGTGGGCATCATTCTAGGCCCGATCGTCGGAGCGGTCGGCGCAGAGCTCGTCTATCGCAAGGAAATCAGGGCTGGCCTCAAGAGCGGGCTAGGAGCCGTCCTCGGAATGCTCCTCGGCGTGGTCGCGAAGCTGTCGGTTGCAGTCATCATGGTCGGACTCTTCACGTTCTGGGCGTTTCGGGGGTAGCAAGGATGTCGGACAAGGGCTCGTATCACGCTTGGATGAGTGCCGCGATCGAACAGGCCCAGAAGTCCTGGTCCGAGGGTGGGATCCCTATCGGCTCCGTCATCGTCTCGAAGTCAGGTGACGTCGTGGCGACCGGGCACAACGAGCGGGTTCAAACCGGAGACCCGACGGCCCATGCGGAGATGGTCGCGATTCGTCGAGCCGGACGACGACGGGACTGGCCCGAGCTCACCCTCGTCTCCACACTGAGCCCATGCTCCATGTGCTCTGGCACCGCGATTCTCTACCGCTTCCCCTTGGTGGTGATCGGCGAGAATCGCAGCTTCCAGGGCGCGGAGGATTGGATGCGGCAGAACGGGACTCGACTTCACGTTCTCGACGATGAGCGCTGTCTCGAGCTCATGGAGCGTCTACAGCGGGAAAAGCCCGATCTCTGGGCAGAAGACATTGGAGTGTGAAGGAGATCGGACTAAACTCCGCCCATGTCGAAGTCTTCTCACATCACCCCAGAGCTTTTCAGCTTCCTCCGCCATCTCAAGAGAAACAACCGCCGCGAGTGGTTCGCAAAGCACAAGAGCCGCTATGAGGACCACCTGCGCGACCCGCTTCTCGAGCTCGTCTCCGACCTCGGCCCGGATCTGAGAAAGATCAACCCGCATCTCGTCGCCGATCCGAGGCCCTCCGGTGGCTCACTGTTCCGCATCTACCGCGACGTGCGGTTCTCCAAGGACAAATCGCCCTACAAGACGAGCTCCGGTTTGCGCTTCCCCCACGAGGACTGCAAAAACGTCCACGCGCCGGGCTACTACATCCACTTGGAGCCCGGTTCCGTCTTCGCCGCAAGCGGAACCTGGCACCCCGAACCGAAGACGCTGCGCCAAATCCGCGACGCCGTCGTTGCCGATTCGAAAGCGTGGAAACGAGCCATCTCCGGGAAAGCCTTCCGCGCCAGGTGCACTCTCGGTGGCGACTCCTTGAAGAGGCCTCCTAAGGGCTTCGACCCCGATCACCCCTTGCTAGAAGACTTGAAGCGAAAGGACTTCATCGCCTACGTTCCCTTCACGGAAGAGCAGGCCGTTTCGGCAGGTTTCAGGAAACAGGTGCTGGAGGCGTTTCGCGCCATGAAGCCCTTCATGGCTTTTTTGACCCGCGCGGTGGGTGCCCCCTGGTAAGAAGAGTCAAAGAGCTAGAGACTGAACCCAAATCCGGTGCTCGGATACGACCTCTCCGCCGATGAGGTGGCGTTGGATGATCTCCTCGAGGACCGCCGGCGTGCACCCGGCATACCAGGCGCCTTCGGGATAGACGACGGCGATCGGCCCGCCCTCACAGACTCTCAAGCAGTTCGCCTTCGTGCGCGCGATGCCTCCCTGCTCTGACAAACCGAGCTCCTTGAGCCGCTTCTTCAGGTAGCCCCAGGCTATGAGCGAGCTCTCCCTGTCGCAACACTTGGGCTTGGTTTGATCGCAGCAGAGAAAGATATGGCGGCGGATGGCGTGAATACCGACGGCTTCGGCGGCCTGCTTTTGGCTTTCGCGATCCGTCACAGCGCGTGGCTCATATCGTAGATCACCCCGGCTCCGAGCAGGATCGTCGCCGTCGCGACGACTCCCTGTAGACCGTCGTGGAGACGCCGCATACTTCTTGCGGAAAGTCGTAGCGGCACCGAGATGGCGGTCGAAAGAAGCGCCATCCCGAGAATCGACCCTACTCCGAAGACCGCAATATACGAGAGGCCCGCTAGGGCGGATGGCGTGCGATCGAGCGTGAGCAGCACGAGAGCCGCAGACCCAGCCATACCGTGCATGAGCCCGACACAAAACGCCCTCACTGGAATGGCGCTCGCAGTGGATGTAGCTTGGGTCAGCTCGAAGGGTGTCTCTTTTCGAAGAAGACGTCGCCAAACGTCCAGGCCAAGCAGCACCAGCATGAACCCGACGACGAGCTCGAGGGTCTTCGCCAGACGCTCTGGCACGACTCCATCGATCCAGAGTACGACGGCACCGACGATGAAAAGGGTCGCGCTGTGCCCGATACCCCAGGCAACGCCCATCCGCAGACCTTCCGCCACCGAGCGCCCTCGCGTAGAGAGGCTGGCGACGGCGGCAACGTGGTCCGCCTCGAAGGCATGCCGCATCCCGAGAAGAAAGCCGAAAAGGGCCAACCCAGAAAGACTCATACCAGGAAGAGCATATCCCACGTCAGCTCACCTTAGGCGTTTTTCGCGGTTCTCGTCTCTGGTTCGAGCGTTTCAGCATCTGGACGAAGTGGCGGGCATTCTCGATCGCGTGGCCGTGGCGGTGGTTATTGAACATCACGTAGGTTCGCTCAGTGGATGCCTCGATGTTTCTCACCCGCGGTAGCCAGGACAAGAGCTCCTTCCGCCGGTAGCGGTACTCGTAGCGTTGGGTGTCGCCTCGTTTCCACCACGCGTGCCCGTTCCGTCCGTGGAAGCGCACGTAGCCGAGTCCCGATGTCGCATAGGCCATAGGGCGGGGCATACCTCCGAGAGGCGCCAAATCGACGGCGACTAGACCGACTCCCCAGCCTTTCAGGAACTGGAACGTCTCCGGCCGAAACCAAGTGTCGTTACGGAACTCCGCCACTAGAGGAAGCTCGAGAGCGGCGCGGAGACGGCAAACGTAGGCTCGATTGTGCGGGCCGTTGACGAAGGAGAACGGAAACTGTGCGATCACGGCACCGAGCCGCCCCGCTTCGACGAGGGGTTTCAGAGAGTCGGCAACCCGCCGCGCGAGCTCGAGCCCGCTATCCCGTTCGTGGGTCAGCCGTCGGTAGAGCTTCGCCGTGAGCTCGAACGAGTCGGGTGTCGAGAACAAGAGCCTCTCGAGCTCGGTACGGCTCGGCGTCCCAAAGAAGGTGCTGCTGAGCTCGCAGCAATCGAAATGTCGCGCGTAATATTCAAGGTAGTCAGCGTAGGGAAGCCCGGGAGGGTAGAAGCTCGGGCACCACTCGTGGTAACCGAACCCGCTCGTGCCGACGCGAAGCATACTTCTCCTCCTCGCGGGCATACCTCTCCCGCGGAAAATTGAACGTCTGAAGCCTTTAGGCGTGTTGAGATTGCTGTGAGCGCAGAGCGCGGCTTTGATCCGCGATTTCTTCGAGAAGCAAGTCCGAATCCTCCGAATCCCCCAGGCGCGCCTCGAGGCGCGCGAGCCGATCGATGAGCCGAAGACGAGCTTGGGCCACTTCGTCACCGAAGTGGATCTCGATCGCATGCTCTAACAGATCACCCACCGTTCGGTCGTGGCGAAGCGCAAGTTGCTCCAGCCGGCGATAGAAACCGCCGGGCACATCGATGACCTTTCTATCCGTCGAATCCGTCGAATCCGTCACCACTCCCCCAAAAGATGAACCGTGCTAAGCGAAAGACCGCATGAGCCCCACGACGACACCACGTACCTGAACCGCCTTCGGATCGATCACGATGGGCTCGAAAGCCTCGTTCGCGGGCCGCAGTTCGACTTTCTGCCCCTGTCGATAGAAGCGCTTCACCGTAGCTTCTCCTTCGACGAGCGCGACAACGGTTTGCCCCACGTCTGCCGTGTCGCGCTTCTGAACAACGAGAAGATCCCCGTCGTGAATCCCGTCATCGATCATGCTATCGCCCCGCACCCGCAACGCGAAGTGCTCCCCACGCCGCAGGAGCGATTCGGGAACCTCGACCTCCTCTTCCACTTCGTCCGAATCCAGGGGATTGCCAGCGACCACCGTGCCCAGAAGCCGCAGCTTGGCAGCCACCGGTTTCTCCTCACGTTCCACGATCTCGAGCGCCCGCTTCTGGTTCTTCCAGGGCGAACGGATGAAGCCCTTGCGATGGAGTTGGAGCAAGTGTTTCCTCGCCGAATTGAGCGAAGCGAAGCCGAACTCCTGTCGAATCTCCTCGTAGGACGGCGGCATCCCGTGCTCGCGGCGATAGTCTTTGAGGAACTGCAAAACGGCTCGTTGTTTCGATGTCAGATCCATGGTGTGAGAAGTCTAGGTGAAAGTATGGTATAGAATCAACCACTAAATGTAGCACCTTATATTTACCTTCCCTACAAGATATTGCGTTGCCCGGAACGGAATGAAGTTCACTTGTGGTGGTAATGGTCCATGACGGAGACAGACCCATGCCAAAGATGGACCCGAGGGCTTATCAGATCGCCACCTTGAGCGCGCTCCTGCTTTGGGGCGTCACCGGGCTCGATCTTTCGATACGCCCTGACCTCGCCGTCGCGATGGTCGTCACGGCCCTTGTGACTCAGGCGCTTTGTGGCAAGATCTTCGCGCTCCCGAAATTCGATCCGCTCAGCCCACTCATCTCCTCCTTGTCGCTTTGCCTGCTGCTCAGGACGAACGCGATCGGATGGGCCATCCTGGCCGCTGTCCTCACTATCGCGAGCAAGTTCCTCATTCGGGTCGATGGAAGACACCTATTCAACCCCACCAACTTCGCCCTCGTCGTCATGATCGCCACGACCGGCCGCGTGTGGGTCTCGCCCGGTCAGTGGGGCACGGAGGCCTATCTCGCTTTCGGGCTCGCCTGCCTCGGTGGCATCGTCATAAACCGCGCCGCGCGAAGCGACGTTCCCTACGCTTTCATCGGTTTCTATGCCTTGCTCGTCTCGGGCCGTGCGGCCTGGCTCGGCGATCCGATGACCATCCCGCTCCACCAGATCGAAAATGGAGCGTTCCTCCTGTTCGCCTTCTTCATGATCTCCGACCCGAAGACGACACCCGACTCGCGTGCGGGTCGCATCCTCTTCGCATTAGTGGTCGCGCTCGGCGCCGGGTTCGTCCACTTCGTCCTCTTCCGGACCAATGGACTTCTCTGGTCACTCGTTCTGTGCTGTCCCCTCACACCCCTCTTGAACCGGCTCTTTCCCGGGAAGCGCTACCAGTGGCGACCCGTTCGGGAGATACCGGCTGTTTCCGAAAGGAGCTTCGCATGAAACGCTTACTCTTCTTCCTTGGTGTTTTACTCCTTGCCGCAATGACGATGAGCCCCGATCTCCGTGCCTTCTGTGGCTTTTACGTCGCGAAGGCAGACGCCCAACTCTTCAATCGCGCGTCCCAGGTCGTGCTCGTTCGCCACGACGACAAGACCGTCATCACCATGGCGAACGACTTTCAAGGGGACCCTACGGAGTTCGCCGTCGTGATCCCGGTACCGACTTTCATTGAAGAAGGACAGATTCACGTCACCAACAAGGCCCATATCGATCATCTCGACGCCTTCACCGCACCGCGTCTCGTCGAGTATTTCGACGGCGACCCCTGCCAGCCTGTCGTTCAGGAGTACGCCGCAAGGGCGATGCCCCCCTCGTCGGCGGCCGGGGATCGCGCGCGGCAAAGCCGGGCGAAGGCGCTCGGCGTCACCATCGAGGCAGAGTACACGGTCGGCGAGTACGACATCGTCATCCTCTCGGCGCGAGAGTCGAATGGGCTCGAGGCCTGGCTCAAAGACAACGGCTACCGTACTCCGCCCGGCGCCTCGCGCGTGCTCGCGAGCTACATCCGCCAGAAGGTGCGCTTCTTCGTCGCGAAGGTGAACCTCGAAGAGCAGAGCCGGCTGGGTTATACCTATCTGCGACCCCTCCAGGTCGCCTACGCGTCTCCCAAGTTCATGCTTCCGATACGGCTCGGGACAGTGAACGCGAACGGGCCTCAAGATCTCCTTCTCTATACGCTCACTCGCAACGGTCGCGTCGAAACGACGAACTACCGAACCGTCAGGCTCCCCACCGGGATGGAGCTTCCCGTCTACGTCAAGGGGGAGTTCGGCGAGTTCTACAAGGCCATGTTCGACCAGCAAGTTCGCAAAGAGAACATGCGGAGCGTGTTTCTCGAATACGCGTGGGACATGTCCTGGTGCGATCCTTGCGCCGCCGACCCCCTGTCGCGCGACGAGTTGAGAGAGCTCGGCGTGTTCTGGCTCGACGAGCTGGGCAGGGGAGGCCGCGGCAAGGCCGGGGCATCGAACGCCTTCGTCACGCGGCTTCACGTTCGCTACGACGGCGAGCACTTCCCGGAGGATCTCGTGTTCCAGGAAACGGGCAACCGTGAGAACTTTCAAGGACGCTACGTCCTTCGACACGCCTTCACGGGTGCGATGGCATGCGGAGCCGCGGACTCCTATCGCTCAAGGCTGCGTGATCGCCACGAGCGCGAGGCGCGCAGCCTTGCCTCGCTCACCGGTTGGGACGTCAACGACATCCGCCGCAAGATGTCTCTCGGTGGCAGCTCCCCCGATCAGCCCGGTTCCTGGTGGGAGCGACTCTGGAAGCCGTGAGCTCCGCTGACATGAGAGTCCATCATCGTCTGATGTAGGCTAGGGCTCGACGGTCGTACTGTAGTTAGCGACGGGTGCGAAGTCGCGCGCCACGAGCGTCACCGAACCAAATATCACCGTGGATTTGCTCACCACCGGGACGTCGTACTGTACGAACTCCTCGCCGAAGCCTCCGCCCCCGATTCCCTGGATGAGGCACTCGGCTTCTTTGTTGTTGAGCTTCTTGCAGCCAGACCCTAGCGTGCGAATCGTCGAGCCGTCCGGCGCGTCGAAGAAGAGTCGGGCGTCGGCCGTGGAGCTCGTCGGATTCGAAACGGTGGCGGTCACGGAAAAGAATCCACCCGAAGGCACGGGGTCGTTGAACCTCAGGCGGAGCGCACCACCAGCAGCAAACCCTGGGCCCGTACCCTTGTCGACGGTGACGTCGCGCACTCGTGAGCACCTTCCTTCGCGACCTGCGAGGAACAGGTTGGCACGCGCCTTTTTCGTCTCCGTTCCGGTAACGTCCGGGTATTCGTGGCCGACGACGCCCGACAGATCGAACAAGCCGTCGTCGCGGGGCTTGCCCTCGCCCAACTCGAACCGGTCCACCTTGCCCGAAGGATTGCCCTCGTCCCAGTGTATCTCGAGATTCTTGTTGCCCGCTGGAACGCCGAGATACGCCAAGTAGTAGCCGACCACGTTGCCTGCAACGAAGCCCGGATCGCTGAATCGTGCGCGAACCTCGATGATATCGTCGCAGCTGAAGCTCGCCGGCACTTCCCACATCTGAACGGAGATCCTCGCGGCGAAGTCCCCGGTTCCGACGGTCACCGTACCGTCGATATTGATGGTGTCGTTCACCGCGGGGAGTGGACCGGGGCGAAAATCCGCAGGAATGGCCGCCGTACCGTCATTGAAAAGAAAACTGGTGGGGCCGAGCGATTGGGTCACCTGCCCCATCAGCCGCACTTGTTGTCCCAGGAACGCGCCCGGGTTCCTCAGGATTTCGGCGACGGTCGGACCTGCCGTCACCTGTGGCCGAAGCCCGGAGCCTGCGATCGTGGTCGCTTGGCCCGGTGCTGAGGTTTTGCCAGGCTCTGGAATTGCGCTCTCTCGGGTTGGGCCCGCGTCGTCGCCGCAGCCGGACAGGCAAAGACTAGCCAGCAGTAGAGCCAGAACTACGGGTTTTGCGCGCAACATCATTGGAATCACCCCCGCTCCTTTGTGAATCGCCCACAAAAGAGGAGAAGACTATCATTGTTGACGAATCTGCTGGTACGCTCACGTGTGCATTCTGGATGGATGCCTGAAAGCCAAGGAGGAGTTCGCCATGAAGCGCCAGTCGGTTCTAATCGCCATGCTCTTGCTTGCCCCTACGGCTCGAGCTCAAACGGTGGCGCCGGGTAACGACACGATTCTCAAGGACGAGCTTCGCGCCGACCTCGTCTTTCTCGCCTCCGATGCGATGCGCGGCCGCCTCACCGACACGCCGGAGAACCGTGTCACGACGGCCTTCATCCGTTCGCGCTTCGAGCGCCTCGGTCTAGAGCCGATGGGTACCGAGAGCTCCTACTATCAACCCTTTCGTCTGATCACCGCACGACTGGGCGAAGACAACGATCTCGAGCTGCTCGATAGCCACGGCAGCGCCGTTCGATGGCACGCCCGGCGCGACTTCTCACCGGAGCTGTTCAGCGCGAGCGGAGTCGTCGAGGCCGAGGTCGTTTTCGTCGGCTTCGGTATCCACGCACCGAGCCTCGGGCACGACGACTACGCGGACGGTGTCGCCCGCGGGAAGATCGCAGTGGCGCTCCTTCACGAGCCCGGCGAGCGGGATCCTGAAAGCCCGTTCGATGGCGTGGTCGCATCAGAGTTTTCCAATGCGCGGCGCAAGGCGCTGGCCGCGCAACACGCCGGTGCGGTCGGGATTGTCTTCGTCACCGACGTTCACAATCACGAAGAGGAGACGGATTTCTATAGCGCGGCTTCGCGAACATGGAGCGAACCTCCTGCGCGCATCCGGCGCTACACTCTCGCGCACTGGGCCGAGGAGCTACGGATCCCCGCGGTCCAGATCTCACCGGCTCTCGCAAACATCATTCTGAGAAGTGCTGGACGCTCGTTGGATGAGCTCGCGCGGCAAGCCGAAAGCTCGGGTGGGGAGGCTGTTCCGCTGCCCTCGATCCTGCTGCGACTTCAGGTCGACGTCGAGCGACAGGTTGTTATGGATAGAAACGTCGTCGCGGCGCTGCGCGGAAGCGACCCGCGCCTATTGGACGAGTGGGTCATTGTTTGCGCCCACTTCGATCACAATGGAGCGGACGGCGAGAACGTGTACAACGGCGCCGACGACGACGGGTCGGGAACGGTCGCGCTTCTTCAGATCGCCGAGGCCTATGCGGAGGCGAAACGAAACGGCGACGGCCCGAAACGGAGCGTGCTTTTCGGCGCCTGGGGATCGGAAGAGCGGGGTCTCCTCGGTGCCTGGGCCTACGCGGAGAGCCCCTCGGTCCCACTGGCTCGCACCGTTGCCGTTCTCAATATGGACATGATCGGTCGCAACGAGGAAGTCCCCGTGGGAGGAGGCCGACGCTTCCGCGGCCTCGAGGTGCAGACGGCCGAGTCGAACAGAAACGCGGTCAACATACTCGGCTATACCTACAGTGCCGACATGAAAGCCGGCGTCGCGGAGGCGAACCGCCTCATCGAGCTCGAGCTGAAGATGCGTTATGACAACAACGCTTCGAATCTACTGAGGCGAAGCGACCAGTGGCCCTTCCTCCAGAAGGGCGTCCCCTCTCTCTTCTTTCATACGGGTCTGCACCCCGACTATCACACCGTTTTCGACACACCCGAGAAGATCAACTACCACAAGCTCGAGCGCATCGCGAAGCTCGTCCATCAAATGAGCTGGGAGCTCGCCGGAAGCGCGACCCGTCCGAGCTTCGACAAGCCGGACAGCATCGCGGCGGGACCGAAAACGTCGTCGAGGCCCTAGCAGGGTGATGAGCGAGGTCCATAGCGCACGCGATGACGAACAGCTCGCGGGCGTGGCGCCGCCGAGTAAAAAACACGCGGTGGATAACTCTGTGCAAGACGTGTGGATTCGTTGTGACCAAATGTGGACACGCAACATATAGTAGC
The DNA here is from genome assembly GCA_965247365.1 of Candidatus Marinacidobacterales bacterium. Lineage (GTDB taxonomy): Bacteria > Acidobacteriota > Vicinamibacteria > Marinacidobacterales > SMYC01 > CBDFHB01. Next base: position 2,324,165 of record CBDFHB010000002.1, on the reverse strand, counting down.
CGCCAGAATTGGACCCACAAAAACTTGTTGACTTGGTCGATTGCGCCTGGCAGTATCGGGTCTTCGATGTCGAACCCAAGTACCTTCCGCCGGATGAGGGAACGAGCCATGAAGACGAACGGAATTCTTTGGGTCTGAGCGACGGCTTCGCCGTTCTCATTCTTTGACGGCCCGGCGCCACGGCGCCGGGCTTTCTTTTTGTCAGGTCCGACACTCCCCTCGCGCCCGCTCGAGCGCCTATAATGTGCTGCTTAAGCTATGAACGAGATTCAACCTGCCCGAGCCAAGGACGGCTTCGACGCAACGGACCTAACGCTTCCCTTGGATGATGACGGCAGCGCTCAGCTTTCAGGTAGTCGCCTCATCCGAGGCCGAGCCCTAATCTTCTGGGACCCTGAGCGATCCGGCGAAAAGCTCGACGCCATCGACACGGACCAGATAACTCCCGCGAAGGATTGCGTCTCGGAGAGCCTCGACGCGCTCGACGCGAAGTGGAAAGCGGGTGCGTTCCGACATCTGATGCCCGACTTCCGCAAGCGAGTGCACGCGGGAGAGACCTTCCTCGTCGCGGGGAATCGATTCGCGATCGGCTCCTCTCGCGAGATGAGCCCCGCCGGCCTGAAAGCCGTCGCCGAAGAAGCCGGACTTCAAATGGTGATTATCTGCGGCGAGAACATGGGCGACATCTTTCGGCGGAACGCCTTCAGCCTCGGTCTCGAAGTCATCCAATCACCCCAAGCGGTGCGCGACGTCCGAGACGGAGACGAGCTCTCCTACGATCGAGAAACGCGTGCGCTCAAGAACGAAACTCAAGGGGAAAGCTACGCACCTATCGAGCTCACGGCCAAAGAAGATGAGATTCGCCGCTCGGGCGGGATCTTCACGATGGGCCGGCGCGAGTTCCCCGCTTCGGTCAGCAGGAAGCCGCGCATCGAGTGGCCCAACGAAAACGCTGCTCGCAGGCTGACGACCACCGAGCAAATCGTCTGGGCACACCGCGTGGACAAGGATGCCGAAGTAAGGCCCGGCGAGACGCTCCGTGTCTACGCCGATCTGCTGCCGGCCTCGGACGGCACGGCTCCCTTTTCAATCCACACCTTCAACCAGATCACGGGCGGCAATCGCATCTACCCGCGGCAAGCGGCCATCGCAAACGACCACTTCGTCTTCACGGGCAACGAGGCGGACGACAAGCAGACCTCGATCGGGCGAGACTTCGCGCGTGCCCAGAAAATGGACAAGCCGTACTACGCGACCCCCGGTGACGGCATCTTCCACTTCTACTTTCCCGAGCAGGGCTTGATCCTGCCGGGCCAGTTCGTCCCCGGCGCCGACTCCCATAGCCGCGCCTACGGAGCCTATGGAGCGATCGGTATCGGCGTAGGCTCGACGACCCTCGGCTTCGGCTGGTCGACGGGCTATATCTACTTCACGCTCGCGACAGCGCGCCGCCTCGTTTTTCGCGGCGAGCTCCAGCCATGGGTGAGTGGGAAAGACATCGTGCTCTCGCTTCTCGAACGATGGGGCACGAGCCAATCCCGGGGAATGTCAGTCGAGTTCGTCGACGCCGACGGGCAGCTCCCCATCCCCTATCGCAATACGATCTGCAACATGATGGCGGAGGGCGAGGCTCAAAACGGAATCTTCGCCGCGGACGACATCACCTATGCCTGGTACCGCGACAAGGGTATCGAGACCCTTCCCTATCCGCGCATTCGACCCGGCGAGGACGCAGCCTACGAGATCGACGAAGAGATCGACCTTTCCGGCATTCGCCCCATGGTCGCGAAGCCCTTCTCGCCCGGCAATGCGCACCCGGCTGAGCGCCTGGCGATGGAGCACATCCCCTTCGACAAGGCCTACATCGGCTCTTGCACCAACGGTAGCTATCAGGATCTCCTGCAGGCGGCACTCGTGCTGCGTGCCGCCCGAGACCGTGGAAAAGTTCGAGCCGTCACCGACTTCGTCGTCTTCCCCGGCTCGGGGGGCGTGAAGCGGCAGATCGAAGAGCCCGAACCGCGTCTCGGGAGCGAGTCCATCGCGAACGTGTTCCGCGCCGCGGGGGCTTCGATCCGCGACTCGTGGTGCGGGCCGTGCTTCGGACAGGGGCCGGACGCGCTGAAGAAAGACGAGACGGCGATTACGACGTTCAACCGCAACTGGCAAAACCGTATGGGCGTCGGAGGCCTCGGTTATCTCGCCAGCCCCGCGGTCGTCGCCTCCTCGGCACTTCTCGGCTACATGGGACCTCCAAGCGAGCTCGGTCTCGACTGGGATCCCGAGACTTTCGGAATCTAGCGGGTGACGTCCTCTTTTGTCCCAAGGACCTTTCAACCACCACTTCCCTACGACGAGCTCATCCTCCACGACGAGCCGGGCGAGGAAGCCGTGCCCATGGACGTCGTCTTCGTGGGTGGCGGCCCCGCGGGGCTCGCCGGAGCGATCGAGCTGGCTCGTCTCGCGAAGAAAGACGGCACGGAGCTCGAGATCGGAGTCCTCGAAAAGTCCGAGGAGCTCGGACAACACTGCCTGTCGGGGGCGGTCGTCAATCCGATGGCCTTCCGGGAGCTCTTCCAGGACCTTACGGACCAGGACTTTCCCTTCCGCAAGAAGGTGGACTCCGAGCGCCTCTATATAATGACCGAGTCCGGCTCGCTCAGGCTTCCGACACCCCCTACCATGCGCAACGAGGGGAACTATGTGGCATCGATTTGCGAGATGGTCCGTTGGCTCGGCACCAAGGCGGAAGAGCTGGGCGTCAATCTCTTCACGGGTTTTCCCGCCGACGCGCTCCTCGCCGAGGGTGACCGGGTCCGCGGTCTCCGCACGACGCCGGGCGGCCTGACGAAGAACGGCGCACCGGGACCGAGCTTCATGCCACCGACGGACGTCACCGCCCGCGTCACCGTCTTGACGGAGGGCACGCGCGGTCCTCTGGCACAGGCTTACACCCATTGGCAGAAGATCGCCTCACCCAACCCTCAGCTCTACGCTCTCGGGGTCAAGGAGCTCTGGGAAGTGAAGCGCCCCCTGCCCGACGTGATTCACACGCTCGGTTGGCCGCTTCCGAAATCCGCGTTCGGAGGGAGCTTTTTCTATCCCCTCGATGAGAAACTGGCCGCGATCGGGCTCGTGGTGGGTCTCGACTACCGCGAGTCATCGCTCGACGTGCACGGGCTCCTCCAGAAGCTGAAGCGGCACCCATTTTTCCGACCGTACCTCGACGGCGGGGAGATGCTCGAGTGGGGCGCGAAGACCATTCCGGAGGGCGGATACTATTCGTTGCCCGAAAGATTTCACGGAGATGGACTCCTGATGGCGGGCGATACGGTCGGCTTCGTCGACGTGCCCTCACTCAAGGGCATCCACTACGCGATGCTATCTGGCATCTATGCCGCCCGCGCGGCCTTCGAGGCTTTGAAGAAAGACGATACGTCCAGAGAATCGCTTGCGTCTTACGATGACGCAGTTCGCAGAAGCGTCATCCACCGCGACATGTACCGGACGCGCAATATGCGCCTCGGCTTCAAATCGGGTTTCTACTCCGGAGGTCTCAAGGCCGGCCTCATGACCCTGACGGGAGGCTCCGCATTCGGCACCAGGATCGAGGTCGAAGAAGATGCCCAAGAGCCCAAGCTGGTGTCGCCTCCCGAGAAGCTCGAGGCCGACGGGAAGCTTACTTTCACGAAGCTCGACGGCGTCTTCCGTTCGGGGAACAACACCCGCGACGACATGCCGCCGCACCTGACATCCGCCGAGTCCATCCCGGCGGATGTCCAGCAGTTCTACGTCGATATGTGTCCCGCCGCCGTTTACGAGCGCCGCGGCGAAGAGCTCGTCGTCAACCACTCCAACTGCGTCGACTGCAAGACCACGGACGTTCTTGGCCCTCGATGGCGCCCCCGTGAGGGCGGCGCGGGCACCAAGTACAAGCGCATGTAGCTGTCCTATCGTTTCATCCTCAGGGATCAAGGATTTCATCCAGTGGACTGCGCGCGGTCTCGCGACCTCATACGCCCCCCGGCTTGACGCCCACCTCAGCCTTCTAGCAGTTCTCCTCTTTTCATCGCTAACCCCCAAAACGCGTTCCCGCGCCCGCTGAGCACACTTGACGACCGCCCCAGCGTTTGGGAGCAAGAAAGCCGAGGCCGCCCTCACTCCACACGAGCCCGACTTCCTTGCCCTCTACGCCAACACTCAATGTAGGACGAAACTTAGGGCGGGAAGGCTCCTTCATGAAGGGAGTCCTTCGCACTTGTCGATGGCATGGTGCATACGGGTTGGCTTGGAAAAAGGCGGAGCCTTACTACGTCAATTGGTCTTGGTTATCCCGGTGAGACGCACGCCGTCGGGCGATAAGTTCTCCACACGAAGCTTGGCGTTCTTCTTGTCGTACTTCATCTGGACGGCCAGGCACAACGTGCCGTTCCCTTCGTTGTTCTCGTCTAGGCGGAGCACGATCAGGCTGAACGGGTACCCCGTAAATCCAAGCGCATAACCACCCATGCCCGGCGCAACATGTTCCAAAGTAAGATACTGTGGCGTAAAAGAGGCGATGGTGTCACCGGTGGCCAGTCGGATGATGCGTTTGCCCTCCACTCGGATCTCGCGGGCATAGCGCAAGGGGATGGATAACGTACCGAATTGGACGAAGCCCGCGACTTCCTGTTTCTGAAGCGCATTGCGAAGATCCTTAGACCCCTTCTCCACGAGCGTTGTGATGAGCTGGTTGTGCTCCTCGTCGGTCGTCCAGTGGTCGATGATTACCGTCAACCTGCCGACCCAGGAGTTCGTGCGCGCCCGATAGGTTTCCCGGATCTGCTCTTCCTGCTCTTCCTGAGCCCCGGCCAGGCCGGTTTGAACCACTAGCGCCGCAGCAAGGGCGAGGCCCAAACCCACCCTGAACACAGCTGGACTAGAAGGTGTCGTTCTAGTCCGATCTCGTGCCACAGACGAACTCAAGGATTTCCCCAATCGTTTGGCGGCCGGACCCACGGTCATTGTCCGGAAACAGGTTCCCGCCCCTACGTTGGTACATTAACAACAACAGTAGTCCCTCTCTGGCGTGGAAGCTAGGCGCCTGAGAAGACCTGTGCATGATGTCGCGTTCGCTGGACGAATGCCGAAGGCCAGCAGTGTGACCGAGTTCATGGAGAACGGTCGACTTGCGGAGAGCCGCCCGCTGGCTGCAGTAGGTGATCAGAGCGCTCGTGTACTCGCCACTGCGCAAGTTTGCCACGGCGCCGAAGTTGTAATTGACGCAAGTGAGATAGTCGGGCTTGATCCTCAGCTCGACGTAGGGTCGGTTGGCCACGGAGCCGAACCTCGGTGGTGCGTACGAAACACCCTCAGGAAGGACTCCGTTGAACTCGGCAACTGCCTCGACCTGCGTATCGATCTGCTGCTTGTTGGTTCTGTCGAATCCTTCTCCGAATACCACGTCAATCTGCGAGAGTGTCTCTGTCCAGCGGCGTAGAGGTTCTTGACCGGTGATCGGATCGGCATCGGCGTCCGAGGTCGTGTAAATGAGCTCTGCCGTAGTGTGCTCGCTCAGACCGCTCGGGCTTGTCTTGGGCCAAAGTGTGTAGCGAAGCTCGTCCTGCTTGAAGGTGGTATTGCGGTCCAGGTACCCGGCAGCGACGATGTCAACAGGGCTCGAGAACCGAGCTTCGCGGTTAGTCGTCACTTCACCGTTGTCGTTCGAAAGGAGGTCCTCCCCCCCAACCACGAACCGCGCTCCCGCGATCGGCACGCCTGTCTCTCCGGATACCACGCTGAACGTCGTCCCCGGAGGAAACGATGCAGCCGGGGTAGCGGTGGTGCGCAAGCCGTCTCCGGACGGTGACGTCACGCGGTCTTCGTATCCGATCAATGACCACCAAAATAGGGTGACGAGGAGAGCTAACGGTACGAGTTTCATCACCGCCCCCCTGGCAGTGGCCGGAGAGGTACTGTAGGCTACTTCCGCTCCGAGCGCTAGTTGGTTCTTCTCCCCTTGGCAGCCCCCTGCCGAATACCACTAGAACGCGTTCTCGCTGGCACTGAGCTCGCGCCCGGGTGTCCTTGACTCCTGAGCCTCTTTTCGGCCATCCTGACGCCACGGTGAGTGTGTTACACTCGCGCCCGCCGTCGGCTTACCTGGACCTTCATGACTTTCGCTCAGCAAGCGCGCGGCCTGCTCATCGGGTTCGCATTCCTGCTCGCTCCATCCGCTCATGCGCAAACGGATGATTGGGAAGCGCTGCGATCTCTCGAATCAGGTATTCGTGTCGTGGTGCACCTCGAGTCCGAATCGGTCGAGGGACTATTCCGCCGAGCATCCGCTACGCGGCTTTTCGTGGTCGCGGCGTTAGGCCAGATCCTCGAGTTTGACGCTACAGAGGTTCGCGCCGTCTATCAAGTTGCGCCAGGACCTCTTGTTCGTCGCATGGTCATCGGCTCGGCCGTTACAGGAGGCATCATGCTGTACCCGTGCGGCGTCGCACCCCAGGCGAACGCGTCGGCGGCAGGATGTCGGGCCAGTTCCTTCCTATTGGGAGCCGGCTTCGGACTGGCCTATCACTTCCTGAATAGGGATCGCCTCGAAACGGTCTACGTCGCTAAGAAAGAAGCGGCAACATCCTCAGTACGAGATTGGCGGGGAGAGTCCGTAAGAGCGTTGGAGCGCGGACTTCCCTCTCCTCCCAAAGAAGCGCGTGTACGACAGCGAACGTCGCACCGCAGGTTCCAATACCCAGAGCGAGAAGACCCGCAACCACGAATGTGGTACCGCGCTGTCGCCAGGCGCGACGGCACGACTGGTGGAGACATTCGAGGAGATCCATGTAGGACATACTACCTGACACGTGCTCTTGACGGGAAAATCTCTCGGCGGGTGAAGCTGAGGAAGCGGGCCGGCGAGTCTAATGCGCGATCCTCGCGGCCGATGAGTCTCGGACGAAGAGTGCCCAGCAAGAAAAACATCAGAAGCTGCGCCTTTATCTTGACAAGTTTCTGAGACCAATTTCGTTTGGAATCCGGTCGTCCTTCAGGTCGGGCGTGTCGTCCCTTGAAAGCCATCAGGCGGGGATCAAACTGAGCAAGACACTTCGAAAGTCATCTCAAGGGTCTTGCGCGAATCACGCGCCGTTCTAATGCGCCAAAAAAGGCCGTGCTATAAGAAGATCATGATAGTTCACCATCAACTCGGATCGATTTCGGACGACGAGTTGCTTCGGCGTTTGTCGAAGCTATTGAGTGAATCGCGGCGCGTCGAGGCGGAGCTCGTGGTGCATATCGGTGAAGCGGATGCGCGCAGGCTGTTTGCTCGCAAGGCCTGCTCGTCGATGTTCGTTTACTGCACGGAAGTGTTGCATCTTTCGGAGGCGGAAGCCTATTTGCGGATCGCGGTGGCGCGTGCGGCGCGGCGGCATCCGCTACTTCTCGAGATGCTCGGTGACGGTCGGCTACACCTGAGCGGCATCGCGAAGCTTGCGCCTCACCTCACCGATTTCAATCGAGACCAGCTCTTGGCTCGCGCGGCGCACAAATCCAAACGGCAGATCGAGGAGCTGCTTGCTGAGCTCCAACCAAAACCGGACGTGCGGACGGTGGTACGAAAGCTACCCGAGCGAAACAGACCAACTTCGCCCACTCCCCCACCGATACCACCCGCGCAACTCCGTCCGGGCGGAGTTGTGGCGCCTGCGCCGGTTCCTGTTCCTCAGCCAGCCAAACCGATCGAGCCACTGTCTCCAAAGCGTTACAAGATTCAGTTCACCGCGGACGCGGCGCTGCGGGAGAAGCTGGAGCGGCTCCAAGCTCTCACGGGCGCGAAAGACCTGGCCGACGTTATCGATCAAGCGGTGACGGAGAGGCTCGAACGACTCGAGGCTCGGCGATATGGGCAAACGGACAAACCGCGCCAAACGCTCGAAGAAGCCAATACCTCGCCCAATTCGCGCCACATTCCCGCCGCGGTGAGGCGTGCTGTGTGGGAGCGCGATAGGGGCCGTTGCACGTTCGTCGAGGAGGACGGTCGGCGATGTAAGGAACAGAACCAACTAGAGCTCCATCACCAACGACCCTTTGCTCGCGGCGGAGACCACAGCGTCGACAATGTCTCACTGCTTTGTCGAGCACACAACGGGTATCTTGCGGAGAAGGACTACGGCAAGGAGGTAATGGCGAAGTACCGAGGCTCGCCGGATCGCGTCTCCGAACCTCCCCCGGTTTACGGGTTAGCTCACGCCGCTTCTTTTGCCTGACTCTTCCGTCCCAGTTACGGGCCTCGCCGCCGCTCAGGAGCTAGAATCGCCACTCAGCCTCACACAGCCGCAGCCTGTTTCCCTGAACCGCAGCTCATGCTAAAAGACACGCCCATGAGCCGTATCGGCCGGGTTCTCATCAATGTTTCGGAGCTCCGCCGTGGAATACTCGACGTCACGAGATAGCACGAGATTGCACGGGGCTAATCTAAGCGCATGTAGATTGAACCTTTCGAGGCTCTCGGCAGTAATCACTATCGAGATGCAAGACTGCCCTTACTGTGCCGAGCCGATTCCCCAAAAAGCCCTCGTCTGCCCCCACTGCCGGAGTCGGCTGAGCGGGACGAGCGGTACACAAGCCTACCGGGACCGCCCCGGTCGCCAAGTCGCCGGGGTGGCCATCGCGCTCGCGGAGAGTTTCGGCCTCTCGGTCACGTTCTTCCGGCTCTTTTTCCTCGTCTCGACGGTCGTGAGCTTCGTGGGGCCCCTAGTCTACGTGGCGCTCTGGCTATTGCTCCCCTTCGAGAAAGGCGGGGTGTCTCCTTTAGGTCAGGTCGTAGGCGCGATCTCATCTGAGAAGCCTGGGGAGCCAGCTCCGCTCGAAAGGGCATTGGTATGGTCACGACAGCAATACGACAAGTTGGTGCAGTGGTTCCGTTCGAGAAAGAATACGTCGGAGGGAGCCTCCTGAGTGCGGTCGCGGAAGCGGAGACGGACGAGGAGCTCGCGAAGCGCACCTTTGCCGGCGACACCGAGGCAGCCGAAGCGCTACTGCGGCGCTACCGCTCTCCCCTCTTTGGCATGCTCGTTCGAGTCTGCCGTGACGCTTCGGACGCGGAGGAGCTCTTCCAGGAAGCCTTTCTCCGTGCGCTCTCTTCGAAGCACCTCTACGATCCCGCTCGACGATTCAAGCCCTGGATCTTCACCATCGCCCTCAACCTGGCCCGAGATCGGCTCAAACGGAAGTCCCATCCGGCAACGCCCGAGCTTCACCCCGGCCACGAGCTCCCAGAGCCCCGGGGGCGCGATCACGAGAGCGACTGGGCGCATCGAGCCGACTTGCTTCGGGCGATGTCCGAGCTATCCGAGCCTCAACGCGAAGTCGTCTTGTTGAAGTACTTCGAGGGTATGGACGAGCCAGAGATTGCCGAGGCGGCTGGCATTCCGCGAGGTACCGTCAAGAGCCGGCTCCATCACGCCCTGAGAAAACTCCGCGACGTCCTTGGAGCGACATCATGAATTCTGACTGCGAAAAACATCAGCGTGCGATCCTCGAGGGCCGAGTATCTGCCGAGAACGCCGAGCACTGTAACGATTGCCGTTCTCTCTTCGCGGTCGAGCGGATCCTCGCGAGCGTCCGATCCTTTCCCGTCGCGGAGCCGCCTCGAGCGCTGGTCGCGGGAACGCTCGCGAAGCTTTCGTCTCGTCTCGAGAGGCAAGCAAGTGAAAGACAACGAATCACCTGGCGCCTGATCCTCGCCGGGGCCTTCTCGTTTCCCGTGATCCTGACCGTCAATGCCGTCGTGCTCGCGACGGTCTACGGCCTGCTCGAACGGCTCCTTCCGAGCGTCGCGGCCACCACGGCAACCGCCTTCATCGCCTCGTCACTCTTGATGAGCGTGTCCCTCGCCTATGCGGCGCTTCCTCTGCTCGCAAGCTTCGGCTTTCGCCTCCGGGAGAGCTTCTGATGAGCACGAAGATCTGCCCCTACTGCGCCGAAGAGATCAAAGAGGCGGCGATCAAGTGCCGTTACTGCGGAACGATGCTCGCCGCGACACCGGCTTCTCAGGAGTGGCGCCGGGATCTCGACGGAAAGATGATTGGCGGCGTGTGCTCCGGACTGGCCGTTCAGTTCAGTGTCTCCGCGACGGCCCTTCGGATCGCCTTCGTCATCGCCGCCTTCATCGGTGGATGGGGGCTTCTGATCTATCTGGCTCTGTGGATCATCATGCCGGCGGCCGGTGGTCCGCCTGCCCCGCCACAGATTCCGGAAGCGCCGCCGCCTCCCGACGGCGACTGACGGTCACCGCCCGCCGGAAGTATACTTCCGGACATGACACGACGCGTCGCGATCCTCTGTGTGATTTTGAGCTGTGCCTGTGTCTCCGGCCCGGAATCTGATACCGTGCCCGAGCTCGAGACGATCACCTTCGAGATGATGACGAAGGAAAAAACTGTCGAGGACTGCGTCGCGGGCTCGGAAGGCTGCGCCTATATTCGCCTCGACTATCCCGTCATCGTCGAGGCAACGATCGGCACCGCCGTCGAGGCCGTGAGTCAAACGGTGCAGGCGTTCCTGCTCCGGCCGCTCAACGAGGACGAAGAGGGCACGACCGTGACCACTCTCATGGACCAGTTCACCTTCGACTTCATGTCGTTCAAAAAAGAGTTTCCCGACTCCGCTCAGTTCTGGTTTCTCGAACGAAAGGCGCTCGTACACTACAACGCAGCCGACGTGGTGAGCTTGAGCTTCACCGAGCGATCCTACATGGGCGGAGCGCACGGCATGGAGTCGATCCACTTCGCCAATCTGGATCCGCGGAGCGGTGCCGCGATCGCGTTAGCGGATTTGCTCGAGCCCGGCTCCGAAGACAAGCTCGAGAGCATCATCGAAGCGCGGTTTCGTGCAGTTCGAGAGATCGAGGAAGGGGTGAGCCTCGCCGATGCCGGCTTCACTTTCGAGAACGGGGAGTTCGCGCTCCCGGACAACTTCGCCATCGGCGAGGATGCGCTGACCTTCTATTACAACCTCTACGAGGTCGCGCCCTACTCGATGGGCGCGACAGAGCTGGTCATTCCTTTCGAGGCTATCGCGGAGCTCATCGAGCGCCAGTCGCCCGAGGATTAGAAACCTTTCAATCGAAGTAACAAGAACGCGGTGCGCTGAGAGGCCTCAGAGTTGTTGTCGCTCACGAGAACGAGGCTTCGCTCGCCATTCGGCAGTCTCGGACCGAGAGCCATGCCCTCGAAGTTGTCGAGGCTCTTGTGTTCCGGGGAGAGCTTTGGAACGATCTCGGCGAGATCGAGAAGGAGCTTTTTGGAGCCGGGACGCCAGGTGGAATCATCGCGCAGGCTGTCGATCCCAGACACGTCCGTTGCACCTTTCAGGTCGAGCAGGTAGAGCCTTATGCGCGTCGCGCCGCGTCTGTCTCCGGTGAGCTCACGAACGAACTCGCGCTCGAGTGCTATCAGTCGACTCTCCGTGAGAGATACCAGTTCCACCAAACCACCGCTCACCTCCACCTCCCCGAAGCCCGGCTCCTTCGCGAAAGGGCCGAGCGGGTAGACGACTTCACCTTCTGGCAAAAGGGATTGACCGGATACTCGTAGCATGAGAATACGGCACAGCCCCGTTGCGCCGAATCCCGCCGGCGGGCCGTCCTGGAGCAGTGTATTCTCAGCTCCGACGAAGAGTAATGACGCTGCGGGAGACAAGGCCATCGCCTCGAACCCGAGGTTGTTGCGCTGGCCTTTGAACGCGGGCCGCCCTTCGACGAGATAACGAGACGGAAGCGCAAGGTTGCGCCGAAAGCTTCCATCGAGCTCGAACTCCAGAAGCTTCGCCTGCTCGAAGGGCTTCCGCCGCAAGTCCGCCTCGGTCGAAATCAGGAGCGTTTCCCAGCTCGTGGCGACGATCCCCTCAGGGTCGAGCACGTTTTCGGGAAACGGTCGACCGCTCGCGTCCTTGAAATGGACGGCGCCGGCCGGCGTCACCTCGAGCACGTCACGCGGACCGAGCTCGACGTGGAGCCGATAGAAGTGGGAGTGCTCCCGTGCGTCCGACAGAGCGACCCAGGTGTCGATCTCCGCGGAAAATACGAGCGCCGAGATGCCTCCCAGCACCTCGCCATCCAGCGAGTCGAATACCGTCCCCGTCGGTATGTTGTAATCGGCGACGAACTCGACCGAAACGTGACGCCTGCCCGCACATGCGAGGCAGAGCGAAAGCGCTGCGACGCCAAGGGTGAGACGCAACCGGTCGCGCAAGGCCGTTCTAGGTCGGATGCTCAGCGAGATAGCTGATGAGATCGATCTTGGTCAGGATCCCGCCAACGCTACCTTCGTCGAGAACGACTGCGATATGGCCTCGGTTGAAGACTTCGGCAAGAGCCTCGAGGGAGCTCTCGGGCGAGACCACTTCCATTTGCTCCTTGCTAACGAGCGGTTGGATTGAGTCGTTCGGTTTGGCGTGACCCTGGAACATGTGCTCGAGGATCGCGAACTCCGTCACCATGCCCTCGAGCTTGCCTGAGTCGATGACCGGTACCTGGGAGATGCTGTGCTGCTTCAACTTGCGCACGACGTCGCCCATGCTCTCTTTCGAGCCCACGGTAATGACTTTGCGAATTCGCTTCGCTCCGAGCAGGTCACCTACCGTTCCCTCTCCGAAATCCGTCTCGAAGAATCGATTCTGCCTCATCCAATCGTCGTTGAAGAATTTCGAGAGATAGCGGGAGCCAGAGTCGGGAAGCAGAACGACGATGATCTCGTCCTTCGGTCGCTTGGCCGCATAGCGAATGGCGCCCGCCGCCGCCGTACCGCAGGAGCCGCCGACGAACAAGCCCTCCTCGCGGGCGAGCCTTCGCGCCATGATGAAGGATTCCTTGTCACCGACCTGGATCACCTCGTCCACAACGTCGAAGTGCATCGTCGAAGGCAGGAAATCCTCACCGACCCCTTCGACCTTGTAAGTGTGGGCGCCTCCGAGGTGTCCGGTCTTGAAGTACTCATAGTAGAGCGAGCCGACCGGATCGGCACCGATGATCTTGACGTCCGGATTCTTCTCCTTGAGGTACTTCCCCGCTCCCGAGATCGTTCCGCCCGTCCCCATTCCTACGACGAGGGCGCTGATCTTGCCCTCGGTCTGTTCCCACAACTCTGGCCCGGTCGTTTCGTAGTGCGCCTGAGGGTTGACTTGATTGTGATACTGGTTCGCGTATAGACAGTTGGGCGTCTCCTCGGCGATCTTGCGGGAAACACTGTAGTAACTGCGCGGATCCTCGGGCTCGACCGCGGTAGGCGTCACGACCACCTTGGCCCCGAGAGCCTGAAGCGCGTGAATCTTTTCATCGCTCATCTTGTCGGGCATGACGAAGATGCTCTTGTAGCCCTTCACCGCAGCGGCGATAGCGAGCCCCATGCCTGTGTTTCCCGACGTAGCTTCGACGATGGTTCCACCGGGCTGGATCACGCCCTTGCGCTCGGCGTCTTCGATGATCGCGATGCCGATACGGTCTTTGACGGAGCCTCCAGGGTTGAAGAACTCCATTTTGGCCAGAACGGTCGCCTCGATCCCCTCCGAGACACGGCAGAGCTTCACCAGAGGGGTATTGCCAATCGTCTCGAGGATGTTCTCCGCGATCCCGGGTAGCGGCGATTTCGTCAAAACGGTCTCCTTCTTCGTTTCCTATGACGATTCTATCAATTAGCTGGCCGCAGCACGTCTCCCGCAAGCTCCCCCGTGAGAACGCCGCCGCGGATCGCCGACCTGCCGTTCACGAGAAGCTCGGCAACTCCCTCGGCTAACTAAGGACGAATCGATCGCATTCGACTTCCTTTCGCGCAGCCAAAGCCTATCAAGATTTCGGCTATACTAATTAAGATGCGCATCACTGTGATCATTCCGGCTGTGGACGAGGAGAGGTCTCTTCCGAAAGTCCTGGCCGAGATCTCTTCGGGCCTCGTGGAAGAAGTGATCGTCGTCGACAATGGCAGCCGCGATCGAACGGCACAGGTGGCGCGCGATGCCGGAGCAACCGTCATCCGGGAGCCCAGAGCCGGCTACGGGCAAGCGTGCCTGACCGGAATCGCGGCTCTGGCCAAGAGCCCTCCCGACATCGTCGTGTTCGTGGACGGAGACTACAGCGACCGTGCTTCCGAGATGGGCGCGCTCGTTCAGCCGATCGTCGACGGCGACGTCGATTTCGTTGTCGGCTCTCGGGTTTTGGGAACGCGCGAGCCGGGAGCGCTCGCGCCCCACGCCCGCTGGGGCAATTCGCTCGCGACGTGGATGATTCGCGTCCTCTACGACTCTCGCTTCACCGATCTCGGCCCCTTTCGCGCGATCCGCTACGACGCTCTGATCGCGCTCGACATGCGCGATCGCGATTACGGCTGGACTGCGGAGATGCAGGCGAAAGCGGCCCGGGCCAAACTTCGAGCAACGGAAGTTCCAGTCAGCTATCATCGGCGTATCGGAAAGTCGAAAATCACGGGCACCGTAAAGGGGACCGTCTTGGCCGGCTGGAAAATCATTACCACCATTCTCAAGCTGCGGATTCAGCCGAGCGCTGCGACAGCCCGAGCCGAGTACAGAGCGCCACTCATTTAGTCCTATATGCGAAAGACGAAGATCGTCGCCACCCTAGGTCCAGTCTCTTCATCGCGCGAATCGATCGAATCAATCATCGAAGCGGGCATGGACGTGGCTCGTATGAACTTTTCTCACGGCACGGCAGACGAGCATCGCGAACGTGTCGAGATTGTCCGTGCCGTTGCGGAAAGGCTCGATCGTGCGGTGGCCTGCATGCAGGATCTCTCGGGACCGAAGATGCGCACGGGCAAGCTCGAGAGCCCTGAGGGCGTCTTGCTCGAAGAGGGAGCGCGCTTCGTCCTGGCGACCGAGGACCGCCCCGGGAACGCGGCGCGGGTCTCGACGACCTACAAGCACCTTCCCCTCGACGTGAAGAGCGGCGATCGGATTTTGCTGGACGATGGACGTATCGAGGTGAGCGTTCAGAAAGTCGAGGGCGACGACGTTGTCACAGAAGTGGTCCACGGCGGCGTTCTCAAGTCCAGCCAAGGTATCAACCTGCCGGGCGTGAGGCTCTCGATGGAGTCTCTGACCGACAAGGACCGACGGGATGTTCTCACGGGGCTCGAGCTCGATATCGACTTCATGGCTTTGTCCTTCGTCCGTACGAAGGACGACATCGAACAACTCCGCAACCTCCTCGAGGAGAACGGTCGCGGAGACATGCACATCATCGCGAAGATCGAGCGTGCCGCGGCGGTGGACAATCTCGCCGAGATCCTGGAAGTCGCCGATGGGGTGATGGTCGCCCGCGGCGATCTCGGCGTCGAGCTCCCGCCCGAGACCGTACCGACGATTCAGAAGGAGATCATCCAAGAAGCCAACATGCGAGGTCGGCCCGTCATCACCGCCACGCAGATGCTGGAGTCGATGGTCGCGAGCTCGGTACCGACCCGGGCGGAAGCCTCCGACGTCGCCAACGCGATTCTGGACGGCACCGACGCGATCATGCTGTCGGCCGAGACGGCGACCGGCAAGTATCCGATCGAGGCGATCGAGACGATGGCGCGTATCGCGGAACACACCGAAAAGTACATCGTTCAGAACCCGATTCGATTGAGGCAAGCGGATCTTCCATGGCTCGACGGTGGACCAGTCACACGCGCCATCGCTTTGGCCGCACGACGCGCCGCCGAAGAGCTCAACGCGCGCTACATCGTCGCTTTTACGGAATCGGGTGCGACGGTGCGACTCGTGAGCTACGCGCGGCCGCGGAGTCACATTCTCGGCTTCACTCCTTCGGAGCAGGTCTACCGACGACTGGCGATGCGCTGGGGTGTCACGCCGATGCACGGGGAGCACTTCGAGACCACGGACGCGATGTTGGAAGTCGCGATGAAGTTCCTGAAGCGCAAGGGTTTCGTGGATCCGGGCGATATCGTCGTCACCGTCTGCGGTCATACGACGCTTGCCGGCGCAACCGACATGATGAAAGTCATGAAGTTCTAACTCGCATTGGCGAAGAAAAAGAAGAACAGGACCCGCAAGAAGCGCAGGTACTCGAGTCGACGCTTCCGCTTCGCCATCGCGACACTAGCGGTGGTCAGTCTCGCGCTCTTCGCCGTAGCGACCGCTCTCATCTACCATACCCTCCGCTTCACCGCGCTGGTCGACGCCAGACTGCAAGGAGAGCGGCTCGAAAAACCGACTCTCGTATACGCCCGCGAGTTCGAGCTCCGGCGGGGACAGCGAATCTCTCCCGACGAGCTCGTGGCCCTGCTGAACGACTTGGCTTACGGGGAGACCGCGAGCCTCGGCGACGAGCCGGGCACCTTCGCCCGCATCGGCAACGAGGTGCAAATTCGACGCCGCGTCGCCTTCACCGCGACTTTCTCGGTTTCATTCGGAGACAAATGGGTGGCCTCTATCCGGGAGCTCAACCAGAATTCCGAGCTCGAGCGCGTCGTCTTCGAGCCCGTGGCGGCCGCGACCCTCTTCGGAGAAGACAGGACGAAGCGCCGATGGGTCGAGCTCAAGGACATGCCGGCGCATCTCGTCGGCGCAATCATCGCCACGGAAGACAAACGATTCTTCACCCACACCGGACTCGATCCGGTTGGTATCGCGCGCGCCCTCACAACGGACCTCAGCGCGGGTGAGATGCGCCAGGGCGCGAGCACCATTAGCCAACAGCTCGTAAAGAACTACTTCCTGACTCCCGATCGAACCCTTCGCCGGAAACTTCTCGAGGCTTATCTCGCCATCATTCTCGAGAATCGAGCTTCGAAGGAGGAGATTCTCGAGCTCTATCTCAACGACGTCTATCTCGGCCAGCGTGGCTCCTTCGGCATCAACGGCGTCGGACAGGGAGCGCAAATTTTCTTCGGGAAGGACGTCAAGAACCTTGTTGCGGCAGAAGCGGCCCTGATCGCCGCCGTGATCCGATCGCCCAATGGCAACTCGCCGTTTCGCCACCCCGCCGCGGCCAAAGCCCGCCGCGCGATCGTTCTCGGTCAGATGACTGAGACGGGTGTGCTTACGCCCGAAGCCGCTGAGCAAGCACGCGCCAGCGCTCTCGTACTCGCGCCCAGGACCGTCGACCGAGGCGAGGCCCCCTACTTCATCGATGTGCTGGGAAGGCATCTTCTCGACACCTACGACGCGCAGAACATTCAAACGCGAGATCTGAGAGTCCAATCCACCATGGACCGTTACCTGCAAAACGCCGCGCAGCAGGCCGTGGTCGAGGGGCTCGAGGAGGTCCGCGCCAAATTGAAGCGGCCCGAGGACGGCGTACCTCAGGCGGCTCTCGTGGCCATGAGCCCCTATACGGGGGACGTCCTCGCGCTCGTGGGAGCTCGCAGCTACGGCACGAGCCAATTCAATCGCGCCGTCGACGCGCACCGGCAACCGGGCAGCGCGTTCAAGCCCTTCGTTTACCTCGCCGCCTTCGAAAAAAACTCCGAGCTCAGTCCCAAAAGTACCGTCGTCGACGAGCCGACGACGTTCCGGCAGGGGAATCGTCAATGGACGCCTCAGAACTACAGCCGCCGTTTCGAAGGACGCGTGAGCTACCGTAGAGCGCTCGCACTCTCGCTCAACGTGGCCACCGCACGTGTCGGTGAGAGCACGGGATTCGAGGAGGTCGTGTCGCTCTGGGAGGCGATGGGCATGTCGAGCCGGCTCGAGCCCTACCCCTCCCTCGTGCTCGGGTCCTTCGAGGTGACGCCGCTCGAGCTCGCGACTGCCTTCTCCGTCCTCGCCAATGGCGGAAGCCGCGTCGAGCCTAGGTTCTTCACGCGCGTCGACGACAGCCATGGCCGCATCCTCGATGAGCGCCCGATCTCGCGCCGCCGGGTCGCTTCTCCCGAAAGTACCTACCTCGTCACGGACATGCTGCAAAGCGTCATCAGCTTCGGTACCGCCAAGGAGATCCGCGCGCGCGGCTTGACCGCTCAGGCCGCCGGCAAAACCGGCACGACCAACGACACGCGCGATGCCTGGTTCGTGGGCTATACCCCCGACATCCTCGCCGCCGTGTGGGTCGGCTTCGACGACAACGAACCGCTCGGGCTCTCAGGCTCTCAGGCGGCGCTTCCGATTTGGACTCGATTCATGAAGGCCGCCGTTTCCGGGAAAGAGAAGGAACGCTTCGCCCCGCCCCCCGGCATCGTCTTCGCGGAGATCGACCCCGCCTCGGGAAAACTCGCCACCGACGCGTGCCCGAGACGAGATCGCGAGGCCTTCCGTCGAGGCACCGAGCCGAGAGGCCACTGCACCGCCCACTGAGATCAATAGATTCCCGAGAAGGATCTTCAATCGATCCTCTACAACCTCCAGCGTTCCCAGATGAGACGCTCCCGAGCCTCAATCGCCTCGTACCACTGCTTGACCGGACGGTTGGCATTCTCTCCTCAGTGCTCTGAGCGCCGTGGGCAAACCCCCTCGACTTCGCGGCCGTTTACCACCGAAAGAGATCAGACCACTCAACGGCTTTTCCTCTAAGTGGCCGTCAATAAACCCCTTTCTCTAGAGATGGCGCGCGCTTTCATTTGGCACATCCGTTGCACCAAGTAGTCCGCGGACTCGAATATCCCAAGAGGCATGCCATCCTGTGAGAGTTCTCGTTCAACGCAGGACCACGTGGGTCGCCACGCTTGTGGCTCGGCCTGCGCTCGCGACGTTCCTCATCGCTCTGACGGCCGGGCTCGCTCAGGCGCAGACCGCGGTCTACTACTCGGTGGGCACGAATGCCGCTGATCTGAAGGTCGCCGCGAACGTTACCATCGCGGCCGGGACCGCGACTTTCACGGTGGCTCAGCCGGACAACGTCGGCGTCGGGGACCAGCTCACCTACAACGGCGCGACCGTGGCGTACATCTCGGGTCGCACGAGCTCGACGGTCTACACCGTGACCACCGCAACCGGGACCACGCCGACCGCCGGAGGCCCGTGGGTCGTCAACTCCATAATGAGGGCCTTCAACACTCTGCGTGACGCCACCCGAGACTCCGACGACGGCACCCACCTGGGCGGCAATAATCTCCCTGTCCTCGATGTCCAGCTCAACTGGCCTTGCTACAACGATGGGCCGGACCCCTCCGCCGTGGTGGAAGTCCGCGAGTCAGGGGCGGAGACGTGGACCACCGACGCCACCCGCTACGTCAGGATCTACACGCCCACCGACACGAGCGAGGTCGGAGTTTCTCAGAGACACGACGGCCGAGCCGGCACGGGCTATCGGATCGCTCCGACCGGTCCCGCCGGTGCGCGTTTCTTCAACTTCATCTACGTCGGCACGGGGAACGTGCGCATCGAGGGGCTCGAGATCGACGGCACGGGCCTCACCAACGCAGGGAGCGTCCGGGGCATCATGATCAACCGGGACGGCAACCCCATGGCCGACGTCCGCATCTCCCACAACCTCATCCACGACATCACCAACACCACCGATTGGGACGGGGCGGGCCCGGCCGACCTCATGGGAATCCGTATCCAGGACGTCGACAACGCCACGGTCTGGAACAACATCGTCTACAACCTGACCAATGGCTCCCTCCACGCCAACAGCGACACCACGGGCATCCAGAGCGCGGGCTCCAACGGAAGGACGCAGTACTTCTACAACAACACGGTCTACAACCTCGATGGCGGCCAGCGGCCGGTACGGGGGATCTTCGACTTCAACATCACGATCAATGCCAAGAACAACTACGTCGGCCTAATGACGAGCAGCACGACCAACGAGTGTTATAACGGCCCTTTCCTCAACGCCGCGGGCGATAACTACAACGTCTCCTCGGACGGGACCGCGTCCGGCACCGGAAGCCAGACGGGTAAAAGCAGCTACGCGAGCTACTTCGTGGACTCGACTCCCGCAAGCGCCGACCTCCACCTGCTCAATGACTCCGACGCCCTTTGGGGCTCCTACGGCGCGGACCTGGACACCGACCCCAACCTGCCCGTTACTGATGACATCGACGGTGGGCCTCGCGACTCCACCACGCCGGACATCGGGGCGGACGAGTACTCCCCCGCTGTCTTTTACTCCGTGGGCACGTCCACGGCCGACCTCGGGACCGGGTCGCCGACGATTACGATCGTAAAGGGGCTCGCCACGTTGAGCGCGGCCCAGACGAACGACATCGGTGTGGGAGACGTGATCGATCACGACACGGACAACAAGCTGGTGTACATCTCGGCCGTGGTGAGCCCGAGTAAGTTCTGGGTCCAAAACGCCACCGGCGACCGGCCGACAGACGTCGGCGGCGTCACGGTCAACTCCATCAAGCGGGCCTTCAACTCGATTAGCAGCGCCGTCACCGACTCCTCCAACGCCTCACACCTGAACAACGCCAGCCTGGTAGCGGCCGACCGCAGCCTCACCTGGGTTTGCTACGACGACGGGCCGCTCATCGAGGCGTCTACGACCATTATCGATGGCTACACCACGGACGCCTCCCACTACATCACGCTGAGCGTCGCTGGGGCCTCCCAGGTCGCGACCGGCAACAGCCAGCGGCACGACGGCGTTCACAGGAACCAACCTGACGGCGACCAGCAGTGACGTGATGAGCGTCAACGACCCCTATACCGTCATCGAGTGGCTGATATTCAAGGAGTGGGGCTCCGGGGGTACCCAGAAATGGGCCATCGACGTTGACGTCAACAACGGGGTCCGGGTGAGACAGAACATCTTCTACGGGGGCGCCTCGCCCCACGACACGGCCAGCGCCATCCAGGTGGACCGGGACGATCATCTCATCTACAACAACATCGTCTACAACCTGACGGGCACGGCCGGTGGGCGGGGAATCTGGAACGACACGCTGGCTGACAACGTCTCCTACATCAACAACACGGTCTACAACTGCAGGGTCGGGTTCCAGTTCGACGATTCCGCAACCGACGGGCTGGCGATAAACAACATCAGCGTCGGCAACACGACCGACTACACGGGCGTCTTTCACGCGAGCAGCACCAACAACCTCGACTCGGATGGGACGGCGCCGCCGACGCTCTCGTCGACGGCGACGGCAGCCTCGTTGTTCGTGTCGTTGGCGTCCCCCGAGAATTTGCATCTGAGGTCTGGCGCCGCGGCGATCGATGCCGCTTCAGACCAGTCCGGTGTCTTCTCTAACGACATCGACGACCAGACGCGCCCGTTCGGCGCGGCGTGGGATAGGGGCGCCGACGAGAGCCCGTTCCCTTCGGCGACCACGAACCACCGCTCCATTGGAACCGTCGGCAGCTACGTCGCGGGGACGGTCAATGTCACGAACCTCTCCGACTCCGTCACGGGAGTCGGCACCGCCTGGTTGTCCAACAACCGCGGGCGAGGCGACGTCATCACCATCCCCTGCCCCGACGGTCCGTGTACCGGAGGCGTTGACTACACCATCCTCGCGGTGACGTCGGACACGTCGCTGCGGCTCACTGAAGCCTACGCGGGAGCGACCGGCCCTGAGACCTACCTCATCGACCGCCAGTTCACCACGCTGCAGGGGTGGGAGGACTGCATCTCCGGTGCAGGAGGCTGCACGTACTTCCCCGTGGTGGGAGGCAACCTCGTCACCGACGACCGGAAGGAAATCGGGATCGCCTACGAGGACAGCGCCTTCACCTCCGCCGGGGGCGTCCCGATCGTCCGGATACAAAGCTCCACGACCGACCAGGATCACGACATCACACTCACCGCCGACGGGGCCAACCGCCACTTCGGGATCCCCGGGGACGGCGTCGTTCTGGACATGCTGGCGGAGCCCGGATCGAACGCGGTCCGCATCCAGGACGAGTTCGTCACGATCGAGTGGCTCGAGATCACCGGCGGAGCCGGGATGGACGCGTTCGAGGTCTCCGGCATGGTCTCGCCGAGCCAGGTGACGCTGCGGTACAACCTCATCCACGACACCGCTGATGGGGACGGCATGCAACTCCGGGACGCCGATCTCAGCGTCGACGTCTACAACAACATCATCTACGGTGCGAACAAGGCGATCGAGCTCAACACTGCCGTGCCGACCTCGGCACGAATCCTCAACAACACCATCTACAACAGCAAAGATGGGGTGTTCGCGGATGACGGTATTACGGGCTGCAACGGCTGCAAGTTCGACAGCGTCCTGCTGCAGAACAACGTCGCGCACACCTTCTCGGGAACCGCCGCATATTCCGTGCCTTCCACGAGCGCGACCGGGTTCGCCACCGATGCCAGCAGCAACAACCTCGCCAGCGACGCCACCGGCACCACGCACAGCGCCGCAGGCGGGGGCATCAACAGTGTTCTGTACGCGAGCATGAACTTCGTGTCGGCCACAGACCTCCACATCACGAGCGGAAGCGCCGCAGAGGACCTGGCGGTGGACCTCAGCAGCATCTTTCGGCTCGACATCGACGTCGGAATCCGCTCGACCCCCTGGGACATTGGCGCGGACGACATCGTCGCCGCCACCGCGGTGGAGCTGGTCTCGTTCGAGGCGCTGGGCCTAGACGGTGCGGTGGAGCTCTCGTGGGAGACGGGCTCCGAGATCGACAACCTGGGCTTCCAGCTGTACCGGTCGCTGTCCGAGGGTGGTCCGTACGAGCGGATCACGGGATCTCTGATTCCCGGTCTCGGCTCTTCACCCGAGGGAGCGAGCTACAGCTACCAAGACTCGAGTCTCACGAACGGGGTGACGTACTACTACAAGCTCGAAGACATCGAGACGACGGGCAAGACCGAGCTTCATGGTCCCGTCTACGCCATGCCGCACGGGGGCGCTTCTTTTAATAATGATGAAGGCTCCTCTTCGGCACTCATTACCTATGGCGATCCTTCAGCGAGCTTCCTCGAGGTTTTGAAACGCGGCCGCTCTCAAGTGGTGTTGGAGCTGACGACGGGAGGCTTCTACGCGGAGCCTCAGGAAGACGGATCGGTAGAGATTACGATCCCGGATTTTGGCGCGCTCGACGAAGCGGGCTCGCCGTCGATACCGGTCAAGAGAACATGGGTGGAGGCCATTGCGGGGCGCAAGGTGAAGCTGGTGTCGGTCGAGGCACGAAGCGTGGAGGCGTTCACGAGTTTACGTCCCTCGGGTGCGGCGCTGGCCGAGCTCGTGGCGACGCGGGACGGTACGGTACGGGCTTTTCGGCGTCGGCGGCAGGCGGCATCGCAACAGGAAGGGCTGTACCCTTTGGAGGCAGCTCGTCTCGTGAGCGTGGGCTTCCAGCGCGAGGTGAAAAAAGCCCTGATTGAGCTCGCACCCCTTCGTTGGGACGAGACGACAGGCCAGCTTTTACTGGCGAAGCGGCTGACGGTGCGTTTGGCGTTCCAAGGCCGGGAGCTATCCGAGTATCCGACCAACGGAGTACAGGGTCGGCGTTATCATAGACGACGAAGCCACGAGAAGCGTGGTGTCGTGGCACTGCTCGCTACCACCGAAAGAGGCCTTTACGCCGTTCGCTACGAGGACGTCTTGCGTCGTGGTCGCGGTCTGCAGGCAAGCGCGCTGCGCCTGAGCCGCCAAGGGGAAACGGTCGCCTTCCATCTCGAACCGAGCTCGAATCGATTCAGGGCCGGCTCGGTCCTGTACTTCGTCAGTGAAGGAGCGACGGCGAATCCCTATGGCCGGGAAGCCGTGTACGAGCTCGAGGTAGGAGAGACCGGTGAGCGCATGCTGGAAATGTCCTCGGCACCGTCGGGCGAAGCGACATCTTATTATTGGAAACATCTGGAGCAGGAGCAAAACCTCTACTACCAGGCGGCGCTCATCGAAGCTCCGGATCGGTGGCTGTGGGATCTCTTGTTTGCCCCGCAGGTGAAACGATACCCGTTCGAAGTGAACGCTCTCGCTTCGACGACGGAGTCGTCAAGACTGAGCGTGTGGCTTCAGGGAGCGAGTGATTTCAGCGCCAATCCGGACCACCACCTGCGAGTGTCGGTAAACGGAAGCTTTTTGGACGACGTCGCCTGGGACGGAAAACAGGCGAAGCGCATCGATCTAGAGCTTCCACCCGGCGTCCTCGCCGAAGGAGAAAACCTCCTCGAGCTCGAAAACGTCGGAGATACCGAGGCGGCCTACTCGATGGTGATGCTGGACCGGTTCAAGGTGAGCTATCCACGTTTGAGCGTGGGCGAAAACCAGAAACTCGAAGGGAGCTGGAGCTTCTCGGGTGTGGCGGGGCTCAGTGGGCTAGGCTCGGGCGCTCACGTTCTGGATGTGACCGACAAAAAAGCGAAGTGGTTGACAGGCAGTGAGCTTGGCGCCGATGGGACTCTTCGCTTCCACGCGGAATCGTCCCGGAGCTATCTCGCCGTGGGCCCGGACGCAGTGCTTCGCCCCGAAGTGCGTCACGTGTCGGCGAGCGGTCTGAAGAGCACTGACAACCGAGCCGACTACCTGGTGCTCGGACCACGGGCATTCCTCGACGCCGCAACGCCCTTGCTCGAGCTCAGACGGAGCCAGGGGCTCGAGGTGAAGGCGGTCGCCATCGAGGACGTGTTTACGGATTTCGGTTTCGGCGAGACGACGCCCCAGGCGGTGAAGGATTTTCTGAGCTACGCGTACCACAACTGGGACCAACCCTCGGCACGTTACGTCGTGCTCCTGGGTGATGCCACCTATGACTACAAGAATTACATGAAAACCGGTGTCTCGAACCGGGTACCGCCTCTAATGGTGAAGACGAGCTATCTGTGGACGACGTCGGACCCGACCTACGCCTCGGTGAACGGTGAGGATCTTCTTCCGGATTTGGCCATCGGGCGTTTGCCGGCGGCGACGGTGGACGAAGCACGCACGATGGTCGAGAAGATTGTCGCCTACGAGACGGGAGACGTGAGTCTCGATGGCCCGGCGGTCTTGATAGCGGACAACGCTGACCGTGCGGGAGATTTTCACGCGGATGCGGAGGAGCTTGCTTCGGGTGTTCTGGCGGGAAGGGATTTACGGAAGATCTACTTGAGCGAGCTCGGAACCGCCGGTGCCCGCGATGCGATTCTACAATCTTTCGACGAGGGAGCGTCGCTGATGAGCTACCTCGGTCACGGTGGGATCCATTTGTGGGCTTCGGAGAATCTCTTGAACACCTCGCAGGTGGGCTCGCTCTCGCCTCAGACGCAGCAGCCCATTCTTCTGACAATGAACTGCCTCAACGGCTATTACCACTTCCCCTTCTTCAATTCCCTGTCGGAAGAGCTCTTGAAAGCCGACGGGAATGGAGCCGTCGCGGCTTTCTCGCCAAGCGGCCTGAGCCTGAACACGCCGGCCCACGTCTACCACCAAGCTCTACTGCGAGAGCTTCTCAACGCAAGTCACGATCGGTTGGGTGATGCCGTGTTGGCCGCGCAGGAAGCTTATGCCGGGACGGGAGCCTTTCCCGAGCTTCTGAGCATTTATCACTTGCTCGGTGACCCAGCCATGAGGCTTCGGTAGGTTAGAGAGCGCGGCAAATTACCCACTTCCGTGTTACGGATCAAACGAAGATGGGCGCGACCCCCCCGAGGCGCTTTTTGTCTGTTATCCACCCGCGGTAGATAGTAACCTCACGAGGATGCCTCGCCTCCTCCTGCGGTCGCTAGCGATCCGACACGCCGACTCTGGTGTTCTGCGCCCGGACCTCGAGGAATAGTTCTTGGCTACCGGCACCCTCGCGCCGCCGCGAACGCTCGGGGAGAGGCTGCGGTTCGTCGGGCCCGGGATCGTCTTCGCCTCTCTCGCCGTCGGGAGCGGCGAGCTGATCCTGACCCCGCGAGCCGGCGCGCTGTAGGCTACGCCCTCGCTTGGGTGGCCCTGGGGACCTTGGTGTGCACGGCCGCTTTCACCGAAGGACTCGCTCGCTGCACGGTAGCTACGGGCAACGACATCTTCACCTCGTTCAACTCCGTTCCCGGACCTCTGGGTTGGGTGAATTGCCTCGTCGTCGCCATCTTCGCTCTAGGCTGGGCCAGCCCGTCGTTCTGATCGCGGTGATCGCGGCGGTGGTATCAGTCGTCTTTGCACTGCTGGGGTTCATCCTCTTGTATCTAGACACGACACTGCCCCGATACGTGCGCGGATCGACGTCCTGGCGAGCCTTGGTTCTTGTCGTAAACGTAGCGTTCCTTTCCATGGCCGTTTACAAGATCGTCACGTGAGCCGCCGAGCCACGCTCGGCACGGCCTCAAATCACGCCGGCCTGGCGCAAGGCATCGATCTCGTCGGTCCCCAGGCCCAGCTCCCCGACGAGGATCTCGTCGGTATGCTCTCCGACGAGCGGCGGCGGCCGCCTCACCGAGGCCGGTGTGGCGCTCAACGAGAAAGGAACGCCCAGAAGAGGTAGGGCGCCGAGGCGCGGGTGCTCCACGAGCGTCACCATCTCTCGGGCTTTCGCCTGAGCGCTTCCGAGAGCCTCCGCCACCGAGCGGATCGGCCCACACGGTATCCCGCCGGGAGCGAGTAGCTCGATCCACTCGTCGCGGGGCTTCGTGGCCATCACGTCGCCGATTAGGCCGTCCATCAAGTTCCGATTGACGACGCGATCGCGGTTGCGCGCGAAGCGGGGATCGCTCGCCCACTCCGGATGTCCGACGAGCGCGGCAAAGCGCGCGAACTGGGAGTCGTTGCCGACCGCGAGGGCGAGGCTGCCACCAGCTACCGCGTAGGTTCGGTACGGGACGATGTTGGGATGCCCCGTTCCGTAGCGACCCGCCGGCTCGCTAGACACCAGGTAGTTCGCAGCCACGTTCGCGAGCATCTGAAGGCCGGTGTCGTGCAGGGTCGCCTCGAGGCGTTGGCCGCGCCCGGTGCGGCGCCGAGCCTCGAGCGCCGCCAGCACGGACACCGTGGCCAGCATGCCGGTACAGATGTCGACGATCGGTACGCCGAACTTCATCGGCTCGCCATCGGGCTCGCCCGTGATGGCCAATAGTCCCGTCTCGGCCTGGGCGATGAAGTCGTAGCCGAGCTTGCCGGCCTCGGGGCCGCTCGAGCCGTACCCGCTGATCGTGCACCGAATGGCGCGCGGGGCGTTTGCCTCGTACCACGCGTTGTCGAGTCCGAATCGCTCCAGAGTTCCCGGCTTGAAGTTGTCCACGACAGCGTCGGCGGTCGAGGCGAGCCGGCGCAGGAGCGTTCGTCCCTCGTCAGACTTGAAGTTCAGCGTGATGCTTCGCTTGTTGCGATTCACGCCGAGGAAGTAGGCCGACTCGGTGCCGACGAATGGTGGTCCCCATCCTCTCGTGTCGTCGCCGCGACCGGGCAGCTCCACCTTCACAACGTCCGCGCCCAGATCGCCGAGCCACATGGTGCAAAGCGGCCCGGCCAGGACACGCGTCAGGTCGAGCACGCGCAATCCGGAAAGGGCACCCTCCTCACTCACGGGCCCAACACCTCCGTGCGCAACACTTCTAGCATTGCCCCATCTGGAGCCGGAAGCTGTTCGGCGTCTTTCAGCCCGAGGGGCTTCCAGGGGAATCCCTCGATCGCCTCTTCGACGCTGAAGCCGGCTTGAAGCGCCTGGAGCGCCAGGTCGCCGTCGACGAACACGAAGCGAGCCCGCGGAGTCACCACCACCCACGGACTCCCCAGCGCAGGCCCGGGGCTGGTGACGAAATCGACAGCCTCGACGAAACGTCGGGGGTCATGGGGCATCGTGACGACGACTCGTTGGATCAAGCTCGCGATGTCGTGGGCGCCTCCGCTGCCAACCAGCCTCACCTTCGGCGCCCGGTAGTCACCGATCACCGTGCTATTGAGGTTCCCGCGGCGGTCGATCTGAGCGGCGGAGAGCAGCCCCACATCGAAGCGGCCCGCCTGGAGAGCAGAGAAGACGTCGAGACAGCGACCGAGCATCGCGGCGTCGGCGGCGACGCTCGGGCTTCCCGTCGACAACGGCGGCACGGGAGGCACGCAGTCGATGGCGCCCGACTCGTAGACGAGGGTCATACGGCGGGCGTGGGTTCGCTTGGCGAGCCCGGCCACCAGCGACGGGACCCCGATCCCGACGAAGCATGCCTCGCCGTCGCGCAGCTCGCGAGCGGCTGCGACCACCATTCGCTCCTCGTCGGTGGTCGGCGCTCCTTTCATGATGGCGCAAGCCCGTAGCTGACGGGAGCTGACGGCGCGTCGGCCGCGGCGAGCCGGCGCTGATCCAGGCGAGCCGCGTAGTCGGCGTGCCCGGCCAATCGGTGGATCCATTCGTTCAGGTAGCGATCAAGGGACTCCTCCGATCGCGAGACCCGGTCGTAATCGGCGTAGGCATCGTCGTCTCGCGTGTAATAGCCCTGCACATAAGAAGGATGCGCTCCCCAGGGTACGTGGCACACGGCGTCGACCCGGTAGCCGGGAAGAAGCGTGCGATTCGGGTCTCGGCGAACGACCTCTTCCGGCACGACTTCCTCGACGGTGGCCACGATGCGACTCGACGCCAGCGCTCCTTCGACTGTGTCGCCAATGATTCCCCACATTTGCACGTTGCCCGAGCTGTCGGCGCGCTGGGCGTGGACGATAGCAACATCCGGCGCGAGGGCCGGAACCGCCTGCAGCCCGTCGCCTGTGAACGGGCACCGAATCGCCGCAACCTGGGCGGACGCCGTAGAGATGTCACCGGCGCTCAGGATCCGCGTGGGGAGGAAGGGCACGCCCAGAACGGCGGCAAGAAACCGCAACATCATGGAGAAGTTCGTCCACTCCTCCAGTTCGACATCGCCGCGAGCCAGGGCGCGTCGAAGGGCATGGGAGGCTCCGATCCCCGGGTTGCCGATCCAGCCAAATACGATCTTCGAGACCGCCCCGGCGGCGATCATCTGATCGAACAGGATGTCGGCGCCGCTCTTGCACAGCGTCAGTCCTCTCCTTCCCTGTCGAATCAGCTCATGACCGGCAGCAAACGGCACCGCATGCCCAAAGCCGCCGAGAAAGACCGAGTCCCCGTTGCGGACGTTGTCTGCCAGTGCGTCGGCGAGCTGGCGCACCTTGCCGCTCACCCCCGAGTCCGCCTCGATCTCTCCGCCTGATTGAGGTCGTCGTCGAGGTCGCGGCGATACCTCCCCAGCGCCTCTCGGTTTCGACGACGGAACTGGTCGAAGTTTGCGGGCCGCTTCTCGAGGAACGCGTTCATCCCCTCCAGCGATTCCTCTGTGCCCCAGATATTGGCCAGGAGCTCCTTCCCGTGCTGCCACGAGGCATAGAGCATGTCGGAATCAAAGTTGAGCGAGACCTTCGTGGCCCGGATCGTCTGGGAGCTGTAGCCCACGATCTCGCCGACGATCCCTTCGACCGTCGAACGCAGCTCGGCGGCGGGAACTGCCATGTTGGCGAGACCGATCTCGGCCGCCTCGGCACCCGAGTAGCGCTTGCACAGAAAGATCATCTCCTTGGCCCTGCGCTCGCCAATGAGCTTCGCGATGTACTGAGTCGCACCGACCGTGGGGCAAGCGCCGACGCGCGCTCCCGTCTGTCCGAAGGTCGAGTCCTCCGCTGCGACGACGAGGTCGCACCACAACATCAGCTCGTGGCCACCGCCGACGCAGGCGCCTTCCACCATCGCGATCACGGGAATCGGCAGGTTTCGGCACGCCATCGCCACCTTCTGCATGCGGTCATTCCACATCGCGCTATTGGCCTTGTTGAGCTTCATCATGGCGTGGAAGTCCCCACCAGCAGAGAAGTGCCCTTCGACGCCGTAGATGACGGCGGCAGCGATCATCGGATCTTCGCGCGTCGAGTCGAGAGCTTCGGCCAGCTCGTCGAGCGTCTGCTCCCTAAATGCGTTTCGGACCTCCGGCCTGTTGATGCCGATCCATGCCGCACGATCCCGGACTTCGAACACGATCTCCTTGTAATCCTTCCGCACCACTCCTCCTTACTAAGGCGGCACGGAAGTCCCCGCTGGGCAGGAACAGGTACCGTACGCCCTAGGCGTTTTGTCGCTCGAGTTCAGAGTCTAATTCTTCGCTATAGCGCTTCGTAGAATCGCCCTGCATGTCTCGCCAATCGAAGGGTGAATCACGCTAGCAGAACCCGGGCAAGCGAGTCAAGGCGCTCTAGGCATGTCTTTCGTCGATGCGGCGGTCTATAATGACCGCGGGATCGAAACCCCGCCCAAGCTATTCGAGGAGGTTCTCATGCGAAATCGGTTTCTTGTTTTCGGCATCATCTTCGGCCTCGTCACGAGCGGGTCCTTGGCTCTGGCTCAAGCAACGGGGCGAGGCCGCATGAAGGGCAGCGTGCGGGACGCCGAAGGTAAGCCCATCGAGGGGGCGGCCATTACCGCGGAACGGGAGGATGGCAAGTCCGTTCACGTTCTCGAGACCACGTCGGACAGCGACGGAGAATGGGCCCTTCTGGGCTTTCGCACCACAAGATACGTGTTCAACATCACGGCGACTGGCTTCCAATCCCAGGTTTCCATCCTGAACGTCCAGCAGATGGGAAAGAACCCCTTCATGGACGTCGTCCTGCCACGACTCACGATCCAAGAGGTCGCCGCTGGTGGCGGTCCGAGTGCGCTGGACGAAGCCAACGAGTTCTTCGAACAGAAGCAATACGCAGCAGCTGTCGCCGCGTACCAAGAGCTTCTGGCAGAGGAGCCCACCTATTACCAGTTGAACTACAGCATCGGAGTCACCTACCACCAGATGGGTGAGTTGGACAACGCGATCGCCGCCTACGAGAAAATGCTCGCCGAGGAACCGATGCACACCAATTCTCTCCTGAACATCGGTGACATCATGGTCCAAAAGGGCGATTTGGAGGCCGCCGTAGGCTTCTTCGAGAAAGCCATCGACCAGAGTCAGGACGAAACCGTCCCGTTCAACGTCGCCGAGTTCTATTTCAATCAGGGCGATCCCGCGAAAGCGATCGAGTACTACCAGAAGGCCGTAGGGCGCAAGCCCGATTGGCCCGACCCTCACCTGAAGATCGGCTACGCGCACCTGAATACCAATAGCATAGACGCGGCCATCGCCGCGTTCGAGAAAGTGGTCGAGATCGCCCCCGGCAGTCCGCAGGCTCAGCTGGCGGAGACTGCGCTCTCGTCTCTCAAGGAGTAGAGCGAGCCCCGGAGCGGGAACGACGGCCGAAGCGGATTCGGGGTCGAGGGCAAGCGATCTCTCGAATGTCTGACGCGCTTCCTCGATTTTGCCGAGCTGCTGATAGCTGTCTCCCAGAACATTCAGCAGTATCGTATCGGGAGGCCGCAGATTCGGACTACGAGATCGCTTCCGACGGAACCGTGACAAAGTACTTGCTCGGTGGAAAACAAGTCGGAACAGAGTTTTTCATCTTGCACCGGGACCACCTCGGCTCCGTTCGTGCGGTGACGGACACCGCTGGAGCCGAAGTTCGCAGCCAGCAACACACACCCTTCGGCGACCAGCACTCCGTCACGGGCACTCACTACGAGTCCCGTGGTTGGATTGGTGAGCGCGAGGAAGAAACCGAGCTCGTCTATCTCAACGCCAGGTACTACGACCCCGGAAATCGGGAGATTTACGGCGCCCGATCCCATCGTGTTGCTTGGGCAGGGCTTGAACCGCTATTCGTATTCACTGAACAATCCCATCAACTTTTCCGACACCACCGGACTATGGCACTGTTACGACAACATGTGTCCCTGGGAAGATGACGACTGGTTCCATAACTGGTTCGATGACTCGGACAAGCACCCCTTGGGCAACGATGATGATGACCACAACCACGACCACCTACCCAACCTGGGCGGTACGACAACGGGCGGGGGTGATGACCCACCGGATCCACCGGATCCACCGGATCAGCCGGATCCACAGCCCGATAATCCTTTGTACAACTGTCAGAACGGGCTCAAGCCAAATTGTCCCGGCACCGACTATAGGCGATCCGGGAAAGGTGGCGGTGATAGCCCAGAGACTGAGGGCTCGCCATTGCCAGGCAAAGTCATTGATGCTCTCGATCCTTACTTCAAGAATTACGACCTCCGCAACATCCGTGTCCGAGAGGGCATACCATGGTATGTCCCCGGTGACCCAAGGGCCTATACGAGCAAAAATGTTATCTTTTTTGCGCCTGGCGCATATGATACGACCACGGCGAGAGGGATCGCGCTGATCGGGCACGAGGTACTTCACGCACAGCAATATCAGGAATTTGGAACTTTTCAATTTAGAGCGAGCTACATGGGCGAGTATATGGGTGGCCGACTGAGCGGGTTGAGCCACCAGGATGCATACCGCAACATCTCTTTCGAGAGAGATGCATTTGCGTTACAGGACCGAACAAGGGGCGATCTCCAACGACAAGGTTATCCTCCATGAAGACCTTCCGAAAACTGTCCATTTCACTCTTCGCTGTTCTGCTATTGGCCCTGGGGCTTAGCACCTGCGATCCCGTGCCATGGATCTGGTGGTTGGGTGCCGGCGGCGGCTCAAACGTCGAGGAGGAGTTTGTCCGTAAATCGATTCCCGAACAACATCGTTTGATTCTCGACTACCCGCTTGATCAGCAAGTTGATCTCTATCTGAAGTCTATGCTTGAAATACACCCGCCGGACTTGGGCTTGGCGGATGTGCTAGCCAGCAACGGAGCAGATATTGTTCCCATTCTGAAAGACCGCATTATTATAGAAATTCACAATGACTTTTCCAAAATGATCCTAGTTGATGTTTTTCTGCGCATGCACGAGCGTGGCTACTATTCGATTGCTTCGGATAGTGAAACCATGGACTTCTTAGAGCAGCAGACAGAATTAATGCAAGATGCCCTATGGAAGAAGCTAGCCGTTAGGAAGATTATGCTAATCAAGAAGGAAGCTGGGTTGAAGCCTGACGAACTCGCAAAGTG
The DNA here is from genome assembly GCA_965247365.1 of Candidatus Marinacidobacterales bacterium. Classification (GTDB taxonomy): domain Bacteria; phylum Acidobacteriota; class Vicinamibacteria; order Marinacidobacterales; family SMYC01; genus CBDFHB01. The sequence goes on along the minus strand of CBDFHB010000002.1, from coordinate 2,291,388 downwards.
AAAGTCCCTGGTCCGGTCCTCGTCGTCGAGTCAAGCCTATTCTTAGTTGAAACTTTCCACGGCTCACGTTTAAGCGACCTTCTTCTTCGATACGGTTGATGTCTTCGCCTAGATCTTCAGTTCCCGCTTGAGAGCTTCGCGAAGCTTGGGAAGATGGCGGTAGCCCACCACCTTCCTCAAGCGCGGTTCGATGTCTACGAGCGCCGTTGCCAACCAGCGCTGGCGTTGGCTCGAGTTCTTCCAGTGGTCGACCTTCGCGCAGCGTTCCTCGACGAGAGCATTGACGGACTCAAGGCAGTTCGTCGTCTTGAACGAACGGCCCAGCACCGCGTGCACGCCGAGTCGATGCAACGTCAGCGTCTCCTCAAGGCCTTCCTCCAGGCTGCCAGCTGCGGATTGGTTCCGCTCTTCTAACTCACCGTGGAGTTGCTCGAGCGCAGTGAGGGCCTCTTCGTACTCCGGCCTGTTGTAGGCCCACTGGAGCCGCTTGCGCCATGACGCCTGCTCGCCCTTGGACAGGTAGCTCACTACGTTTTCACGTTTGTGCCACTGGCAGCGTTGTATCAGGGCCCGCTTACGGAATGCCTTCTTGACTGCCGCTTGGAGACCCTTGCCGCCGTCGATGATCACCAGCAGACCCTGGGAGATATCGAGTCCCCGCTCGAGCAGTGAACGCAGGAACGGCGTCAACACCTGCGCGTTCTCCGTGTCCGTCTCCACGAAGCCCAAGAAGCGTTTTTCCCCGCAAAGCGTGATGCCCAGAGCCACGACCATCGTTGCCTCGGCGAATGTCTTCCCATCCAGAAACAGCGCCACCACATCCTCGCCGGTCAGATCCGTTCCTGCATCTCCCGCAGCTTCGCAGCGCTCGCTTGCACGAACCCTCGGGACACCGTTGAGCTCGACAGCCCGATGGCGCCCGGAATCGCTTCCGCTGCCGCCTCGTAGTTGCGACAAGAGATTCCGTAGAGAACTCGTTTCAGCAGAAGATCATTCACCTCACCGCCGTGGCTCACCGCCTCGTAGCAGCGAAGCGGAATCTCTCCTCCCTCGATGCTCCGAACCCGTGGCACACGGATCGGTACCCGCTGGCCGCCAAGCCCTACCGTGCCCGGGTTGCTTCCGTGACGGCGACCGCGCTCCAGCTCGTCCTTGCGAGAGTATCGCTCTCCCGCCAACGCCTTCACTTCGTCGTCGAGCAACTCGTGAACGTGCATTAGACCAAGGGGGACCAACGAACGGATCATCTCTACCTTGGCGTCCAGCGCGAGTTCCCCGTAATCCTCGTGCCTCACCATCTCGACCTCACCCAAACGACGCGACTTCTTGCGTTTCTTGACCGAACGTAGCAGACTTCCCATCTCGGCTCCTTTCTTCGCGGCTTGATTTTGTTTTGTCCAACGCCATCAAACCACGGGGTTTGGAGCCGTTTCAATTCCCAACTAAGATTGGCACACTTTCTCGTCGTCGGAGCCGACGGTGGATCCGATAATGAGCGTAATTCACTTTTGAAGTTGAAGAAGAGTTACATAATGTGGCAGCAACGTTCGCAGGCACTCCAAATTCTTTCCCTGGTTGTACTCTTTGTGACGGCGTTTGCTGCGTCGCAGCCCACCGCTGGTTCTGACACGAAGGCCGAAGCGGAAGCGCTGTGGAATCAAGCGGTGAAGGCCAAAGGTGGCCGGGACAGGCTTCGGGCCGTTCGCAATCTCGTGGTGACGACCCACGCTTCTTTCCCCAACAGCGCCCGTCCCGACCTTACCGTTACCACGCAACAACTCTACGTCTTCCCGTCTCGGTTCTGGCAAGTCGTCGAGGTTACCCGACCAGGCGAGCTCGGGCACCTGGCAATTTTCGACGTTGAGCGACGGGTGGAATGGTGGAACGACGGTCGCTCTCAGGTCTCTCAGGGCATCGTCGACGACTATGTCTACAGAATTCTAAAGGGCCAGTTCTTCTACCTGCTGGAAACGGCCTTTCTTCAGCCCGAGCCGGTGGCGACACGTCCCGGCCGCGTCGGCCGAGTGGACGTGGACATCGTTGAAACCAAGCTGCCCGAGACCGCCGCCACCATGGACACAATGACCATCAACCGCGTCGTGTACTACCTGGACCGCGAGAGGCATCTCCCCATCCGAATCGTGGTGTTTGAGACGGTCAGCATTCCACCCGGGGTAAGAGACAGGTTTCCGCAAGACGTCGTTTCGAGTGAATGGGCCTACACGCTAGGTGGGTACACGGACGTTGACGGGCTACAGATGCCGACTGTCGTAAACTCCGAAGGTGCAGTGCCGGAAAAGAGCACCTATTCGTATCGGATCAACGTCGATTACGACGAGCGTGTCTTTACGGAGCCACCGAACCTCGTCGCGCACCCCGAGCTGGCGGCTCTCGACGGCTGGGCAAGACGATAGCGACGTCCCCCCGGTGGGAACTTCTCGTCGGTATCGCGCTCACACTGAAGACAGACGAGCATGCGTCCGCACCGCCGCGACGATAGAGCCGTCTATACCTGAAACGTCGGGGCATCTCACTTAGTTCTATCGAACAACCGTCACGTCGAGCGACGCTTGGAGCCCTGAAGCGCTGATGAGGACCGACGTCTGGCCCACCGCGAGACCGCCGAAAGTGATGATGCGGTTGTCGATCTCAACGAGTCGGACGAGCGCCTTGTCGATGATGGAGACGGAGATGTTCTCGCTCGGCACCTCGACACCGTTGGCGTCCCGGACGATGACCATGACGGCGACATTCCTCCCGACCTGGACCTCGATGCTCGGGGGCTCGAGGGTGATGGTTCCGCCCGAGGCCGGTGTCGGCGTCTCCCCGGTGGTCGAGGCTGGGCCGGAAACGCTGACGTCGACCCCCGATGGCTGGATGGTTTGGGTCACCTCGGTGCAGGCGAACGCTCCCAGCGCGATGAGCACGCTGAAGAGCACGATACGGATGAGTGGATTCATTTTCTTTTCTCCTTTACTCCCACGTGAGGATGAGCGCCGCCTTGACAGGACGGCGATCCCCGAAAAACTCGACCTCGAAAAAGATCGGTATGCGATTCGCTATGCTCAGCAAACGAAGTCCGACGACGGGCATGGCGCGCAAGGAAAACTCTCCCCCTGCTTTTGCTGAGCCATGAAACAGTCGGACGTTCGCGCCCGTGTAGGTGTTGCCCGCGAGCTTGATCCGCGCATAGCTCAAGACCGAGTAATCGACGCCTCGGAGCCTCGGGGCATTGCTGAGCTCGACCTGAACACCGGCCGAGGCGTCATTGAGCCGCGGAAAGACGAAGGCCGGAATACGGACCAGGAAGTAGCCGTTGTTCGTGACGGAGCTTTCGGCGTCCGAGTCTTCGACGAACACCCCGGCGCCGATAGCGGGAACGACGTGGAAGTCGATGGGCCCGGCTTGGACAGGTGTGGGTCTTCCGCCGCGGCGGTGTTGCCCGCGATGGATGTGAGCCCAGCGATAACCAACGTGAGTCTCACCAGGCGTTTCAGTTTTCCTCTCATAAACAACCTCCTTTTAGGTTCAAGCGGTCCTCACCAGCTCGGCTTGCACGCGCTTTCCTTGCCAGCGGACCAATCGCGGCGAGGGCCGTGTGTCGATGTGAATGAACGACGGGTAGACCCCGACACCTCGGAGAAGAGAGCTAGGTCTTCGGGCAACCTCCAGAACGATTTCGCGGAACTCATCCAAGGTGAGCTTGCGGGGGACGGCGAGGTCGAGAGCGCGTCCTTCGACGTGCTGGCTGTTCCGGGAGCCGCCGACCCGGGCGTTGTACTCTCGCGTCCGGTAAGCGGAATTCACCCGGATAGGACCACCGACCTCCCGCCGGATCCTCTCGAACACTCGCGCGAGCACGAGAGCGCGGGAGCGTCTCCATTCCTCGGGGTAGGGTGTGCCGTCGCGACAGCCGAGCTCGCGCCACGACAGGTGGGGCGACGGTCCCTTATCCAGGTCCGTTCCTGGCCACGGGACAACGCGCTCGGTGCCCGTCTCGTCACTCATGGTCTTCCTCCGTGGCCAACTCGAAGCCGTCGAGCCTCTGTCTCACTCCGCAGCGCTCGCAGAATGCGTGCACGACCCCTTGGATACGGACGAGCGTCACGCGACACGATGCCGCCGAGTCTCCGGTCACCCGCTCGCACTCTCGGCAGACGAGCACTTGCCCGTCCGCGGAGTCACGCCAGTACAAAGGCGCGCCCGGTGCTTTCAAGTCACGGCTCACTTGGCTCTGCCAGCGACTTTCTCGGCGGTCCTGAAGACACCAAGTCCGAGCATCCCCAAGACGATCGTTATCAGCTCCCCCGTGCCGAGCAGCTCTGGAGGCACCACGTCAGTCCACCACATGCTGCACGCCCACATCGCCACGTCACGGAAAATGTAGTGCCAGGCGAGACCAAAGCCGCACACCCAGCCGATGAAAGGACGCCAGCCCGCGACGAAGATGCTCCGGTGACCCGCTTCGATCTTGTTGAGCTCGACCTGCGCGAGCGACGGCTGCAGCATGATCTTCGCCTTGATCATCTCGGCCGCCTGCTTTTCATCATCCGTCTCGACGAAGCGGTCGATGATCGTGGCGACCCCCTCCGCCGCAGTCAGGATGGCCTTGCCGCCCAACAGTGCTTGGAGCATCGCTACCAGACCCGAGCGCCGACCACGACGCCGGCAACGAAGAGCACGATACCTACGACGCCCAATACCAACGCCGTGCGCGGCCTCGCCACGAGCCACGTGAGAGCGCGGTCCGTGGTCGTCTCCACTTTCTGTCTATTCATTTTTGGTTCCTCCTCAGTTTTAAAGCCGCCTCTCCAACCTTTCGAGAACGATCGTGTTGCGCTCGAGAGCGCCGCTAGCCTTCCCCAGCACCTCGGAGGTGCGCTCATTCGAGCTGTTGCTTTGCTCAATCATGCTGACCAGCCGTTCCCCTTGGCGCGCCAGATGCCGTAGGAACATCCACACCACGAAGACGAGAAGGCCGACCACGAGCACAAACAGCAGCAGCACCGGCGCGGAGTTGGCCGTGCCGTGAACGACCGCGGTGGCCACCTCGGCCGTCTCTTTGAGCTGTGCCGCCAAAACGAAAGCGGCCACCGCGAGTGAGCACGCGAGCCCCATCGTCGTCTTCATCCACATCATCTGTTTGCCCTCATACGTTTCGTCCGCGACTTCATCCATCGCCGCACCCTGGCCCGACTCCTGACTGGTGCACCAGGAACCGGGCCTGATGGTTCTCATCTACTTCTCGAGTTAGTCCGGCGCGGAGCGATTCCAAGGCAGAGAAAACCCTTGAGCTGACTCCATCACTCGCTCCACGCCGAACATCTCCTCGTCCTAGAGAAGTTAGAACCGGCGCCGCGCAGAGGAGGAGTAGAAAAAGCGAATTAGGAAAAGGCGTTTTTGCATCCGTCGCATTCCTTTCGGCTTACGACGGTGCCGCTTTAAGGCGGGGTGGTCGCTTCTGATGCGCTTCGAATCGGCGGTGTCGTTTCTTACGAGGTGACCGATTCGCGCTCTATTTTACTACACTCTCTATCAGCTCTTCGTCTTACGAGCTCTTCTAGAATCGTCTCAAGACTTTTGAGATGACGACGGCAATGCTCCTGAAGCTCGTCGTCCGTCAACTCCATAAGCGGCCGTTTCATCTGGTAACCACGCTATAGGGGTCGTCCTGAACCGATAGCGAGTACTCCACTTGATCAATAAAGACCCAGCTCGGCGCAATGGAGCTCATGCTGGCGCCGCGACCGTAGACCATTTCCGATTGTGTTGTATCCGCGACAAGCAAAATGGGCTCATCTCCGAAAAAACAAGCCCCCAGCATCTTTTCCGCGATTTGCTGGTAAGCACTGTAGGCGGTGTTCTCCCATGACATATCGAACCGATATCGTGGTGCTTCCGCCAGCGAAACGGGGAGCTCTGCTGTCCCCGACTTGGGCATCTCTCGGATGGTGACAAGTCCATAGCTCGGCCGGGTGAGAAAGGTTTCACGTTCTCCTAGTACTGGCTGCCCAATCCAAGGGAGGAAAAGATCGTATGGGGTCCCAGTAATGAGAAATCTCCAGAATCTCTGCGGAGTCGCGGGTCCCGCAAGGATCATGTAAGTACGAAATCGCCTAGCGGGCAGGTCTCCATGGTCATTGAGGTTCGAGGTGAAGGCGGCATCATCTGCCGATTCCACCGCGATGGGGAAGCCCGTGGGAATCGTATGGTGGATCAAGGCCGCACACGTAATCTTGGGCCACAGATAGACCGAATCGACATAGGCTGCGCCCGCGACGGTCCCAGGTCGGTCGAAGAGGATTCGAACGCGGCCCGGGCCGGAATGACCCGCGACCGGATCCTCGAGCGTCAGTGTGATAGAGCTGTCCGCAAAGGTCGCCGCTGACCTCGTTGCCCACGCGGTTTTTGTCGTTGTCCACGCCCCACCAGACTGAAGCCACTTACCCGCAATCAAATCCAGAACGTAGGCGCTGACGATGTTGGTCCCGTCGCCTCGGAGTGCGACCGTGTGCCGGTACGTCCCGCCGAGCCGGACTTCGCGGTCCTGGTACGCCGCCTCGTTGGCAAGATTGAGACGAAGCGATTTTGTCCCTTCGTTGAACTCAGCCGTACTCACGTCTGGAGTGCCACCTCCCGTCGGGATTTTCCAGCCTGTAGGAGGCGAGGTTAGATCGGGGTCCAACTCGTAGCTCGGATTCGCGATGATATTGCAGTCGAACTCCATCTTCGGATTCGCCGCGGCAGAAGAAAAGCGAAAGCGCTCCCAGGGTTTTCCGGTTTGTAGATGCGCCTTTGGAAATAACGCGTCCTCGGATGAGACCGTCACGCTTTGAGCCTGAACGCACGCGTTCGAAGCTAGACCGGAAAGAAAGAAGCCTTCGCTCATTAACCACCTTCCAGTGTGGTGACCCGTCGCTCGTGCTCATTCACTCGAACGCGGAGAGTGGCGATGTCGTCGCGCAACTGCGCGAGCTGCTCCTCCAGAACCTTTTCTCGCTCTCGCACCCTCGCCAATCCCACGAGAGCGCGGAGCAGTTTTTGTCGCAGACTCCCAAGTTCTCGCACTAGCGTCTCGCTCCTATCTCTTCCGCTGGGAGCACACGTTGCAAGATTTCGAGGTTTCGAATCCAATTCATCGCTGGGCGCTTCGAGAGCCCGGCGGGGCCGCACCCAGGATAGAAATGCGTTTCTTGCTGGCTCGAGCTGTGCTCGTTGGAGAACGTGACATCGCTTCCGGCCACCTCGTCCACATAGACGGTACAGCTCAGGGCCGCCTTCCCGAGCTCGCCTCCGGAAGCGCTGGTTACCGTGACCGCGATCTCATACACCTGGCCGCGAACAAGCGTGATGTTCTTAAATGCCTTCCCTTGGCTCGTAGAGCTGACCACGCGCTCGTAGGCGACGCGGACCTGCCCGCTGCTCTTCTCGACCACGAGCTGGTCGTAGTCCGTCACGCCAGAGCCCCATGTCCACGTCCCGAGAATGTTCCCGTTCGCAGCACCCTCGACGATGCCATCGCTGTCCTGTTCCGCTTCCATTGTGAAGCGGTGCGCGATCCGGCTCGGGTGCATCACTTGGCGCTCGTCTAGGCCGCCGCCGTTGTCCAGCGAGTAATCAATCTCATCCGCGTCCGTGGTCGTCGTGCCCGCCGTGGCGACCAGGTCGCCGTTTTCGTCCGTCGGAATGTCCGAATAGATGGCATCGTCCTCGATATGGTTGACGCTGCCGATGAACAGCTCGTCGTTGGCGAGGCCTGCGTTGAGACCGAAGCGCACGGTCACCGTGCCGGCCGAGAGCCCCGTTATCTTCTTGCTGACAACGCGGAACCAGTCGTCCGACACGCCGCTCGAAGCATTCCAGACGAGCGTGGCGCTCCAGCTCTGCGTAGAGTCGTTCCACCAGTTGCCGTTGGGGCGCTGATAGGCCCAGTCGCCGTTGCCGGATGTTTGTTTGAACCACATCGAGACACGAGAATCGCCGCCACCGTGAGTCCAGCTCTGGCTGACATAGTCGTCTCCCGACCCCTTCGTGACGTGGCAGGACCGGTCCGTGACTCCCGTGTTTTCGAACAGAAGCTTGGTCGTGCTTGTGACGATGGAGCCCCCGGTCGAAGTCGTTTTGGTCCATGGCGTCCCGCCGCCGAAATTGTGGGAAAAGACCGAGTCCTTGATGTCGTTTGGTGCCCCGAGCTCACAGAGTGTCCCCTTGTGGTTCCGTTTCTCCGTGATGGGCGAAACGTCCGAAAGGCGGGTGATGCTCCTCGCCGAGCTCGGGTGAGGGATGTACCCCCTCGTCGTGCGCGCGACGCCCAACTCCTGACCGACATGGATGAGCGGCATCCCGTCCATGTCGTCGTTGACGTCGTCCGGTGTCGTGAATGTCGACCAAAACATCGCCAGACACGGAATCGCGTTCAAAAGCTTCAGCGTGACCGTGTCGTCGTCGAAGTTGATCGTGCGTTCGAGCACGAAGCATGGTGTCTGACGCCACTTATCTGTCAACATATGGCTTGAGAGAGCGCTCAGCACCGACGCTGACGCAAAGACCGAGTCGTGAGCCAGGCGCACCATGTCCGTGAGGCCGAGGCTCAAGAATTTCAACGGCAGCTTTACGGTATAGACCTCGGGCTCGTGCTGGAGAAGCCGGAGCTCTCTAGACCCGACTTCTCGGTGGGGTTCGACGGTGAGTACCGCGGGGACGTAGTCCACCTCAAGCCACAAGGAAGTGCACCTCATCACGGGCACCTGGGACGGGCAAACGATGCCCAACCGGAAGGTGGAGTCGCGGAAGTCGTCCTCGGTCCAGTCTCCGCCGCCAGGGCGCGCCATCGCCTTCGAGACGTTGTTCCCCCCGGCGGTCCACGACGTGCCCGCCGTTGAAAATGTGCTGCTGAGCACGTTGCTTGTTCCGAGCACGACGCGCAGCTTGTTTGAGATGACCGTCGTGCCCTCGTCACGGACACGGGTGTGAGCGCGCACCTCGGTGACCAGCGCCATCCGCTCCGCGAAGGTCGGGTCGATCTCGAAGCGTTGCTCGAAGCCGATGTTGCGCGAGTCGGTGACGATATAGCTGGTGTCGTTGTCGTGGCTGACCGGGTCCCCAGGATCGACCGCCGCCACCTTGGTCGCGCCGGCTCCGAGGGTCCACGCCGGGACCGTGACCGAACCGCTGCCTCTGTCGACCGTCGGGCGGAGGATCTTCGTTGCGGTGCCGGCCATCGCTCAGACCCGACGCCCGGCGCCATACGTGTACTGGAGAGAGGTCGACACGTTGTACGGCAATGCCTTGTTCTTCAGGCTGAGCGCCTCCGTGAAAGACCCGGTGGCGCCGTTCATCAAGTAGTCGACGACGAGGGCGCTCCTGCGATCCTCTCCGATGGTCTCCACCGAAATGCCGATTACGTCGCGCTCGTCTTGACGGATCACCGCGGACGGGTAGATGTCCCGGACTCCATACCAAAGAGTCCCGACGGCTATCTTCAGCTGGTCGGTCCAGAACAGCGGATAGCGGAAGGTGTTGATCCAGGTGTCAAGGAAGTTCGACACCGTATCGTTGGACGTCAGGATGCCGGAGAAGATGTGGTTGTTGTAGCCGAGGATCGCACCAGCGGCGAGAACGGAAGCATGATCCGTTACCGGAGAAATCCAATCGAGCAATTTTCGGAACCCATCGGAAACCCACGCAATGCCCTTCTGGGCCAGTTTTCGGAACGCATCGGTGACCCATGCAATACTCTCCTGGACGAGTGCTTGCAGCGCCCGTCCGACAGCGACAACAAGGTTTCGGAACGGCTCAAACTTCAGCAGAAGTTTGCCGATCGAGTGCAGAAGCTTACCGATCGAGACGGCCAGGCTGGCGATCATGATGGCCAGTCCTACCGGCCCGGTAATGAAGCTCCCCACTAATCGCAGTGCCATCGCCAAACCGCCACGGAGACCCAGCATCGACGTAGCGCGTGCAATGGGCGCAAAGAACTTGCCTAACCCACCTGCGAATTTGCTCAGGCCAGTTAGCAAGGGTCTGAAGCTCGCGGCCATTGATTTCAGAGCAAGCAACACCGGCCCCGCGGCCGCTGCGACACTCGCTAGCCCGACAGTAACCAATCGAACGGGCTTGGGGAGATCGGCGAATTTGTTCGCTGCTTTCTCCATCAAGTCCACCAGCGGCTGGGCAGCGTCGAGCGCGTCCCGAAATACCGGCAACAACGATGTACCGAGCGTGATACCGATATCCCTAAGGCGGTTTCCGAAAATCGTCAGCTGCGAGGAGAATGTCTTGTAGCGCTGCTCCGCTTCCTTGGTGAGTGCTGTGTTTTTGCTCCATGCATTGGCCTGCAAATCGAGGGCTCGCGTGAGCAGGTCACCAGAGCTCGCAGCACGCAGGAGCGCATCGCGCATGCGGACTTCCTCAATCCCCATCGCGGCAAGCGTACCGAGCACGTCACCGCCGCTGGCCTGCATGTCGCCGAGCCCGACGACAAAGGAATTGATCGCCGCGGCGGCATCGTCGCGGAACACACGCGCGAAGTCCTGGCCGCTCATGCCAGCAACGGAGGCGAACTGTTGCAACGACTCTCCACCCGAGGAAACCGCCGAGGCCATGTTGATCATGACCTTGGAGATCGCCGTGCCGCCAGCCTCCGCGCTGATGCCGACCGACGAGAGCGCCGTGGATATGGCGAGGATCTGCCCCTCAGCAAGGCCAATCTGCTCACCCGCTCCGGCGATGCGCAGTCCCATCTCGACGATTTCCGCCTCCGTCGTTGCGAAGTTGTTCCCGAGAGCTACGATGGTCGAGCCCAGCCGGTCGAACTGGTCCTGGGGCAAGCCGGTGATGTTGGCGAGCCGCGCCAGAGAGGTTGCCGCCTGTTCGGCTGACAGATTGGTTGCCACTCCAAGATCGGCCATCGTGCGTGTGAAGTCGAGGATGTTTTCGGTCTTGATGCCCAGCTGTCCGGCGGCCTCACCGACGCGGTTCAGCTCGTTGACGTTGACCGGGATTTCCTTCGCCATGTCGCGGAAACCCTGTGACAGCTTTTCGAACTGGGCCTCCGTCGCATCGACCGTCTTACGCACCCCGGCGAAGCTGGATTCGAAGTCGGCGGCTAGTTTCGTCACCACGAGGCCGGCGGCGGCTATGGGCAGCGAGACATTGCGGCTGAGCTTCTTTCCGGCGCGGTCCAGCCGCCCGATGTTCCGGTCGAAGCTCTTGGTATCGAGGCCCAGGCGGGCGATGATGGTCCCTGCTTCGAACGCCATTACGCCGCTGCCCTTCCGAGTGGAAATCCTGGAGCGGAATCGTCTACTCTGGAGCTGAGGGTGTACCCTTCGTGGGGGGCCCACTGGAGGACGCTATGCGAACTGCCGTTATTCCCTTTATTTTGTTGGCTTTGCCCGCTTTCCTCTTCGCCGACGACAACAAAGACCCCGAGCTCGTCAAGGTCTACTGCTTCTCGGAAGCAATGGAAGCTGGATTCGTTGACAAAGGTATTGGCTTTTGCAAAGAGATCAACAAGCGCGGCACGAAGAAGAAGTCTTTGGTTAGAGTCGAGTCGAGAGATGAGGCACACATGCTCGTTGAATTTTTGGGTGCGGAAGAGGTCACGACTCGCGGCGAATCCACCTACGTCAGCTCCGGCATGGCTTGGACACCCGACAGCACGGCGAACGTCAGAAGGGCGCGCGTGATTGTCGGCGATTTTGCGAAAGAGTTTACTGGTGAAGGGATCAACGCCCAAGCAATGTATGAACTTATAGATAGGACAGAAGAGTGGATCCGCAACAACCGCAACACAATCCTTGAGAAGGCGAGTGCCCAAGCGGAGGCGCAACAGTAGCTTCCCCTTGGCGATCGTCCCTAACCGCTGCTGATCCCAGCGTGCCCGACCGAAGAACAAGCCCGGCTCCGTCACGGTAGCCATCTGCTGCTTACCGCTAAGGGTGTCGGTTAAAGCGACACCCTTAGCGTTCCAGTGGGTGCTCACACTATGAGCACCCTTCCCGTGACGTTCGTCCCTCCTGGTCGTCTCCCAGCCGTCTTTACACGCTCCCTTACTCCGTAAGCTCGGGTGTCGGTTAGAATTGCTCAAATATGCGGGACGGCCGCGCAACCGGCCGCCCCGCGATCCCCCTGAACACGGTTCAGGCACAGGAGGAAACTGATGTCGGATGACCCCGTAGCTGCCTACCGAAAGGCCATCAAAGCAAGGAATGAAGCGGGAGCGCAGCTCTCGAAATTTTCCGGGATGTTCCAGACGGTCGTCAAGAAGCTTACAAACTTCGGTGACCCGCTGTACATCCGCGGCGCTCCAAAGTCGCTCGATGTAAAGATCGACGTGGCTTTGTGGCCCACCGGGCAACAGATCGTTGATGCTATTGACGCTTGGCACCGAGCCCATGCAGACGCTACCACCGCCTGGAGTCAGATTCCCGAGGACGAACGGGATGCACTCAAGGCGCCGGATCATTTCTAAGTTTCCGAGTTTCTTCCGGTATCGGTAGGCGGGGGTTTCAGACCGATGCGCTCGTTGTCCGGCACGGCCTTCCACGCCTCTACAAGTGCAGCGAACACTTTGATGTAGACCTTTACGGGATCCGGCGTGGAGCCCCCGTTCTCTTCGGCGGCTTGGCCGATGGCGTTCACGTCCGTATCCATGTTCATGCTCATGCTCACGTTCTCCTTCTTCTCAAGGGGTGTCGTTTAAACTGACACCCTTTTCGTCGCCCACGTCCTTAACCACTAGGCTCTACTGCCCGGTTGAGCCTCTAGTGGACTGGCCTGCTCAGCGATCCCGGCGTCTGGTGGAGGCATCGTCTTCAGATGGCGCCGGATGACGTTCACCTCTGGCTCAACGTTCATCGTGCCCTCGATTTCCGCCGCCATGATCTCGAGATGCGCTTCGGTAAGTTGCCCAGCGATTGCTTCGATTCGAATTCCCTTGACGAGCTTGGTTATCTCCTGTCCGTCCAGCCAAATCTTGGTGTCGGAGTGTCCAGCCATGGCCCCTAGGTGAACTCGCAGCCGGGGAGGGTGGAGATACCTGCGGCTCTTGCGGTTGTTCAGGAAGCGAATGAAGCGTTCAATCAGACCGTCTAAACTCATGGGCCCTCCTCTCGATGCCTTCCCGCACGACGGGCGCTAATGCTTTCGCCAGCTTGTCGCAGTTGTCGGACATGTCTTTGCCCATCAGGTGGAGTAAACGCGCCAGCATACAGAGCGTGATGGCGGTGAACAGAAGCCCGAGCGACGTCACGATCTCAGCAATCTCCCCGATGCTCATAACCTCCCCCTTCCTTCTTCAATCGTCCTCGGGCTCGGGCAGGAAGGCCCACGGGACGAGCTGCTTTGGAGACTTGGAGCGGCCGCGCTTGCGCGGAGTCGCCCGGTCGATCATGGCCATGATGTAAGCGGTGCGTCTCCATTCGTCTTTCACCCTCTCATGTGCTCCCTTGGCGAAGCGCCGAAACTCGGCCGGGCTCATGCTCCGGACGACCTCGGGCGTGAGCCCGTAGCGCGCGCCCAGGACCTCGGCGCGCTCCATCCACCGCGTGAAGCTCTCTAGTTCGTGGGCGTCTCTTCCGGCTGCTTTTCCTCGGTTGCCGCTTTCTTCGCTTTGGTGGCCGGCCGCTTCTGACCGGCCCCGTCGGAAGGGCTTTGACTCAGGTCCACGACTTCTCCGTTCCGCTTCGGCTTTTTCGGCGTCCCCATGACCCCGGATTTTTCGAGAGCTTCGAGCGCTGGGGTAATGACGACTTCCAGGCCCAAACCTTTCTCGACGACGTGCTCCTGAATGAGATCGCCTACCTTCTGTGGTGTCAGTGTGGGGTCTTGCCACTTCAGGCCAACACAGAGCAGATGACGGATGAAATTGAACCCGGCCCGTTGATTGAGAATTTCGAGGATGGGCCGGTCCCCGAGCAATAATTCCAGCTCTGCGATAGCGTTCATATCGAAAGCGAGCAGGCGCTCGTCTTTGTCGGGCGTCGGCCCAAGTTCACGGAACGTGAAGTGTTTCAAAATATCCTCCTTGTTTTTCGTTTCTAGTCTTACGAGGTGGCTCTCGTGAGGTCGCTTCCCGCCTCGAAGGTAACGGGAGCTTCGAGGAGATCGCCCGTGGCAGCGCCAACAGGCGTGTAGTCCATCAAAACACCCGTACCCGACCACTGCGGGTTGGTGGCACTCACCGCGCCACTATCGGGCCGAATGATGAGGGCTGCCTCGGGTGGATCGGCGGCGTAGACTGCCGAAAGCTTTGCATCCACTTCGTTCGCGCTGAAGTCCTGATTGAAGACGATGGAGACGTTCCACGTCTTGAGCCCCGCCTTCACGCGCCGCGTGTTTTGCCCCATCGTGGTCGGGTCCTGAGATTCATACCCTTCCTGAATGGTGACCTCGCGGACCTGGTCGGACAGATCGGTGCCTCCAATCGAAACGAAGGCATCTTTCAGAATTACCTCACTCATTGTGCTCTCCTATGGTTTTGGCCCGATGTAGAGGCCGACGACAAAAGTGAAGGAGGGGGTGGTGCCTCCTATCGTCCACGATGCGCGCCACCAGTCATCCGTGATCGCTCCATCCACGGAAGCCGGCACGCTGAAGCCGGAAATGCCCGAGCCGGTCTGCTGTGGAAACGTGAGCCGCGTGAGCGCCGAAGGCATCCCTGAGTCATCGTCTGATCTAAGCGTGACGTCGAGCGTCGGGTCGGTCCCGGACGCGGCCAAGACATGCAGTATCCCGGTGATGCGCTGCGACGCGGAGACGGCGCCGAGCTGGAACGGATCTCCATCACCCGACGCCGTTTCCGTGCTGCTGCGAAGCGACACGGGGCGCAGGATCTCCCCCGCAGCCTCGAAGGTGACGTTGAAGGGCCAGAGCTCGCCCACCGCACCGCCCAGCGGCTGATGGTCCATCTTGGCGACGCGCATGGCGTATCCCGCATGGCCGTCATCCCGGTTGGCCCAGACGGAAACGAGCTGGCCTTCGGTGACTTGCGCCAGAATGTCGTCGATCTTGTCGGGACTCGAACCCGCCTCGCCAAGGCCGGAGATATTCATCGACGCGGTTTTGAGGCCGGCTTTCATCGTGCGGGTCTTCATCCCGAACACGGTATTGTCCTGAGACTCATGGCCTAACTGGACGGAGACTTCGTTGGAGTAGGACTTGATGTCGTATCCGGCCACGAGGATGTCTGCGTTGGTTAGAATCATTCTCAGGCTCCCTTCGCTTTCTCGAACGGTTCGTCCCACTTCTCGCCGCAGTCCTTGCAGTAGCGCGTGCGCACCTTGGCGCCCATCGTGGTGATGTTCTTGGCATTCGCGTGGGCGCAGTCACCGACGAGCAATGTGTCTGCGTTGGCTTCGAGCACAAGGACGCGGTTGTGAATCTCAATGGCCACAGTCCGCAGCTCGACCAGTTCCCGCTTGTAGGCCCCCAGCCGTTCGGCTTGCTCCGGAGTCTCCCCGATGACCAACGTGTCGGCGGTGTCCTCGAGTGAGACGATCCGATCGTGGAGCTTGGTGGCCACAGCGCGGAGCTCGGCCAGCACACGCTTGTAGACGCCCAGCTGTTCAGCCTGCCTCGGAGTCATGCGCTCGGCCCCTTGTGGGCCTGGAAGTTGCACACCCAGCGGTGCCGAAGGCTCGCATCCGAGCGGATGGGTACACCCTCGGACTGAAGCGCCTTGATGTCATGGTACTGAGCGCTCTTGCCCCCGCCGGACAGAGAGCCGCTGAAACCATGTAGCGCGGCACGGACGGCCTGTATCTTGTCGCGCGCAGCCCCCGCACCTTCGATCCTGGACACACGCGCCAGCACCTGAAAGCTCGGCCGCAGAACCGAGTCCGGGACTCCCATGGTGCGGATCGATTCAAGCCCGGCAGTGGGGAGGACAGCCACCAGCGCATCGGGCGTGTCCGGTTCGCTCGCCAGGAAGATATCGGTGTTCACCGTACCGATGTCTTGGTCCTGCAGCCGAGTACCGATTTCTTCGAGTGTGGGCATAGCTAGAATCCCACCGCCTTCGCGAGGTCTTTGGCGAGCCCAGGAACGGCCCGCCGAACCGGGTCTTCGAGGTATTTAGCTTTTCTGCCTTCGGTATGTCGTGCCGTCAGGTCTTCGTGCACGGGGATCGCGTACTCTCTCGCGGGGCCGCCATAGCCCATAGTGACCGAGATGCTTCCGCGCGAAACATCGGGCTGCTCCACGAAACCCGAGCTCGCCAGTGCTCCCGTCTTAACGGGAACCTCGCGTTTCGATTCCGTCATGACGTACTGAGCGCGCCGGTAGAGGAACGCGGCGGCGTCTCGTTTCATCTCCTCGCCCTTGGCTTCGATGTTGGAGAGCACGCGCCGCAACGACCGCTGGTCAACGTGAACGCGCTTGCCGACTGCCATCTGGATTACCGCCCTGCCGCCGTTTCCTTCTTCGGTGTGGTCGTGGTGCGCGACGTCGCTCTCGTGGCGCTCCCGTTCGAAGAAAGCGCGGTCTGATAGAGCTCGGGGTGCTCCGCGAGCGCCGTCATCAACGCATCGGGGCCCGTGGACTTTCCGTTTCGAAGATGGTGCTCCACCCGGCTCCGGAGCTTTGCCTCGGCCTCCGCGGCGGTGTCCTTGCTCTCGCGCCAAGGCGCGCGCAGAATGCGATGGAACGCTTTCGCCCACGAGCGGTCGCTTAGAAGCCGCTCGATATCGCCTCCGCTCTCTTCCAGAACCTCGAACCAGATTTCCCTTTTCGTTGGCATATGTGTCTCCTGACTCACCCGAGAAAAACTTGGGGCATGTAGGGCGCGTTCGTCTCCGGGTCGAAAAGGCCGCTGACGTCCAGGATGGGCCCTGACGTGCCGTCCGGCAGCGTGATGACGTCCCGGAGGTCGACCGGCTCGCGCCGGTTCGCCGCCCCATTGGCCGGAAGGGGCTCGACAAACGTCACTTGCGCACGGGAGACGGCCACTTCGCCGTTCGCCATCGTGACCCGGTGCTGTTTCATCTCGACCAGGGCGCGCCGGGTCACCGCGGCCGCGTAGTTCGGGGCTCCGAAGCTCGTGAGTCCTATCCACGCCTGGTGCTGGACATCGACCAATAGAGAGTCGCTGAGCTCTCTCGCCGTAGCGACGCCGGAACGAACGATATCTGCGAGGCTCATGCCCTGAGTAACTCCCTGGTGCTGGAAACGCGGCCGCGCACCGTACCCCAGTCTCGGGGAATGAGGTGGAAAACCGCGTCAGGTACGACTTTCGCCGCGACAGAATCTTTGAACGTGAGCGACACGGGGCCCGCCTTGATCGACGTGATGCCTTGGGTTTCGATGCCGGAGTCGGCCACGCGGTCGGATACCAGGAGCTGCCTCGCATACTCGGCGGTGGCGTGCTGGAGCTGGATCGGGATGACGTCTTGGGGTACGAAGTACCCGCTCGGATAGGTCATGCCGACCCGTGGCCACAAGAGCGCCTGCACATCGTCAACCACGTAGCCGTTCCAATCGATAAGGCTGTCCAGTAGCTTCGTCGCCCACAAGATCGCCGCCGTCTTCTCTTCGTCGCTCGCCTCCGCCCACGTGGTTCCTGCCGCGGGACGGTCGGAGTGATACTGCTCGGCCACTCCCAATGACACGTAGGCGTTGGCGTTCGCGGCGCCCGGCGTCGTCACCAGCTCGGAAGTCGCCATCGGCTACCCCTCGAACCCCTGAAGCTCTTCGCGTCGCTTGTCGAGCGCGGCGAACACACCCTTGCGGCTCTTTCCCGCCCGTTCCTCGGCCTCGAGCGCCGCAAGCTCACCAAGCTCGGCCACCGCGATAAGCTCTGCCGCTTCCGCGACCCTGAGCTCGGCGAGACCGTAGCTCTTCACGCCAAGGCTGGCCTTTTCCTCGGCGGACGTGGACGCGGACGAAGCCCCGGCGAGCGTGTAACGGTTCGGGGTCCTCTCGTAGTCTTCCTTGTTGATGGTCATCACGTCATCGCCAAACTTCTCGCTGTCCCTGAACTTCACACGGACGGTTTCGACTTTCGCCATGTCCCGTTGCTCCTTTTCCTCGAACTCAGTCCGAGTCTTCAGTACCCCGTGACGACGTAGCTCACGCCTTCGGTATCCGTCGAGGCCACGAGCGTTGGATTCGTAACGGACGTCGGCTTCCAGGCGTAGATGTTGAGCGTTCCGCCCGAAACGCCATACGTCACAACAGAAGTATCTACACCGGGCGCGGTAGCTTTCTTGAGCGTCAGCGATACGCTGGTGATCTTGTCGAAGCCGGTTTCAACTGGTGTGGGGTTGGCCCCGTCGAGGGTGACTTCGCCCGTGACGATATACTCGCCGCTACTTTTCTTCTCTGGTGCGATCTTTCCCATCTTCGTGCTCCTCTCGGATTGAACTCTTGGGGTGGGGGCCTAAGCCCCACCCCTCAAGCCAAAGTTGTTGCCTAGCCGGCGATACGAGTCGCCAGCCCGGGCCGCACCGTCTTGACGCCGTACAGCGTGTCGTAGGAGAAGCGGGTCCGCTTGTGCTCGCGGCTGACCTCAAGACGCAGAACGAGACCGGACACGGGGTCGACCGCCGAAGAAAACATGCCGAGTCCATCGGGATCGGAGCCGCTGAACGGCCGCATCGCCAGCGCGAACGCATCGGGATGAAACGCCAGATTCACGACATGATCCCCCTTGATGGTGATGACCTCGTTGTTATCCCCGGTGGGTAGTGCGACTTTCAGGCCCGGCTTGAAATTGAGCTGGGTCGCGGTGGTGCCCTCGGTCACAACGTAGGTCTGGGTGTCGCCAGCGATGGTGAAGATATCGCCGACGTTGGGGGCCGCGTTGAAACCGTCAACGGTGAGCGCCTTGGCTCCCGCCGCGACGGCACCGGCATCGTTGACCACCCCGGCCAGAGAAGAGCTCGCGGTGTGGGTCGGGATGTTCTGGTCCTCGAACCACGCGGCGCCGAGCTTACTTGCGAACTGCCCCAGGGCCAGTGGCTCGGCCCCTCCACCAAACATCTGGTCTTGGAAGGCACGGAGTCCGAGCGCCTTGGCCGCGGCATCCACACCGAGAACGACCCGGCGATCTCCAAACGGCGCGAGCTGTTGGTTCAGGACCTTCCGGGCGTCGAGCCACTCCGAAAGATCCGTCCCGAACGGCGTTGTCCCTGCCACTCCGGCGAAGCCATAGACTTCCTTGTAGAGTGCCAGGATGTCCCGGTCGATCTGGTTCGCGAGGGCCTTGACCGCTTCCGACGCCTGCATGGGGATGGTTCCTTCCATCACCTCGAGACGTTCTTTGTCGGTCAAGTAGAAGGGCGCCTCCTTCCACTTGTCGAGGGCGAGCGCGACCTTGGTCGGCGCGATATCCGCGATCGACGGCGGGGTTGCGGCCGGGCTGACGTCCTGAACCGCGATCGCCGACGGGATCGGGACATCGATCGTCGAGCCCTTCTCGCCAGCGATGGATTCGTAGCGTCGGTTGACAAGCCTCGCCATGATGGCGTTCTCGCGCAAGGCGAGAACCCCTTGTGCCAAAAGCTTGGGGATGAGTGCTGTGAGGGTATTGGCCACGAGAGACCTCCTTCACGGTTACGTGAATTTGGCCCCTCGGGGGCGTCGCTTTTATAGGGTCCCTCGGGGACCCTACGCAACTGCGGCTACTGCTGCGCGCCGCACACGCTCTACTCAGGCGAGAACCAAAACGCCTCGCCCTTTAGCAACAAACGCCAAGTTTTAGTAAATTCGGCCCCTCGGGGGCGTCGCTTTTATAGGGTCCCTCGGGGACCCTACGCAACTGCGGCTACTGCTGCGCGCCGCACACGCTCTACTCAGGCGAGAACCAAAACGCCTCGCCCTTTAGCAACAAACGCCAAGTTTTAGTAAATTCGGCCCCTCGGGGGCGCCGCTAATCAAGGTCCCTCGGGGACCTTGCGCAACTGCGACCAGTGCAGCGTGTCGCACACGCTCTACTCGGGGGAGACTACCGTCTCTCCCTTTGCGACCGACTCCAAATGTTTCCCGATTTCCACGGGATCATTGGGGATGGTGTGTTTCGCTCCTTGCCCTCCTGGGCTCGGAGTGGCGCCGCCACCCTTCGACGCCTTGAACAAATGTGGTGCATCGGACACCAAGTTGCTCACCCACTCTTCGACCGTCAAAGGCTGAGCGGGTTTTTCCTTGCTGAACAACGGTGTGTCGCCATCCTTGGCAACCACCGTATCGCCGTTTTCAAGGTGAAAGACTTCGACGCCACGGCGAATATAGTCGGGAATCGCTTTCTCTTCGACGCCGGCTTTGAGGCCTGCCGTCGTCAGTCGCGATTCCAGATTCTTGCGCGAAAGGGCTGCGGTGCTCGCCTTCTCTCTGGCTTCCGCCTCATCGAGACGTTTCTGCAGAGGCTCGACCGCAGCGGCGATTCCTTTCTGGACGAGAGCCGCGATATCGTCGCCGCCCTTCACGCCCTTCTTTTCGAGCTCCCCAATCCGCTCTTTCAACTTGGCGTGCTCCTCTAGATCGATGCCGTCGAATCGCTTCAGCTTTTCTTCGAGCTGTAACTTTTCAAGGTTGAGCACGCGGTTGTTATCCCGGAACTCAATGAGCTTGCTGTTGGCTTCCGAGAGCTCAGCCGCCTTGACGAGACCTGGGACCTCGCCCTCGACCTTGAGGGCAAATCTGCCGTCCCTTTCTTCGTACTCGCCCCGGAGTGCCTCGGGGACCTCATCGAGCGTAGAGATTACCGTTTTCATCTTCCCCGAATTTCTAGCACCAAGCTTACACCCCTGTCAAGCTATACCTAAAAAAGGTAGTGGGGTCTTTTGAAAATGCCAACCCTTGATTCATTTCGTCCTGTCTGCCAAGATCGGGCACAATGCCACGAAAGCAGCCAGACAAGAAGCGAGAAGGCACCTCGAAAGACCACGACTTCACCGTCAAAGCGCGCAGCGTCTTAGAGCAGGCGATAGGCGAGCACCTCGATGGGACGCCGCTGGAAGACGACGAGAAGAACGAAAAGCTCGTGAAGCGCGCTCGCAAAGCCGGTAAAGCAGGCGGTAAGGCGCGTGCGAGCAAGTTAACCGCTGAGGAACGCGCCGAAATCGCCAGGATCGCAGCGGAAGCGCGCTGGAAGAAATCTGACTAACCGGCGTCTTCTAGCGGCTCGTTCTTCTTCCACTCCACGTCGTCTTTGAATTGGTCCGGTTTCATCAGAATGGAGCGTACTCCTTTTCCTGACGGGCCTTCAAATACAAATTTGCTGATTTTGTTAAATAACTATTTATGCTTGACTTGATAGTACAAGACAAGCATAATGAGTCATATGAACAGGCTGGACACAAAGACGCGAGCACAAGTAATCCGGTGCATCGTTGAGGGCAATTCCATCCGTTCGACGGAGCGCATCACGGGCGTGACGAAGAAGGCCATTACCCGCCTCATCGTAGACATGGGTGAAGTCTGCCAGGAGCATCAGGATCGTGTGCTCCGCAACCTGACGTGCAAACGCCTGCAACTCGATGAAGTCTGGAGTTTTTGCTATGCGAAAGAAAAAAAGGCTACGCCGGAGATGCGCCGGAAGTATGGGGCCGGAGACGTTTGGACGTTTACCGCGATCGACGCTGATACGAAGCTGATCCCGAGTTGGCTTGTGGGTAGCCGTGACGCGGGCTGCGCTACCGAGTTCGTTCAAGACCTCGCGGGCCGTCTCGCAAACCGCGTGCAGCTCACGTCAGATGGACTCAAGTTGTACCTGAGCGCCGTCGAAGATGCTTTCGGCGCGGACGTTGACTTTGCCATGCTCATTAAACATTACGGGAATGCGCCGGAAGGTGAGAAGCGCTACAGCCCGGCAGTGTGCACAGGCGCGAGCCAGAAGGCCATCACGGGTAATCCCGACGCTAAGCACATTTCCACGAGCTACATCGAGCGCCACAATTTGACGGTCCGCATGCAGAATCGTCGCTACACGCGTCTGACGAACGGCTTCTCAAAGAAACTCGCGAATCACGTCTCGGCATTCGCCATGTTCATCATGTATTACAATTTCGGTCGCGTGCATCAGACGTTGCGCGTCACGCCCGCGATGGAAGCTGGCGTGAGTGATCACGTTTGGACTATCGAAAAAATGGTCGGACTGCTCGAAGGGGTCGAGGCGAAGCAGCCCCGCAAGCGCGGACCCTACAAAAATAAATCGAATGCCTGAATTTCAAAAGACCCCACTACCCTAAAAAAAGAGGATTTACTACGGGATAGGTGCCGGAACGTCAGGGGGAATTCGGTAGGAAGGTCTTCCGCGATGGGGAATGGTTCTTGTCTGTCGTAGATGTGGTAGAAGCCATCACAGGGAGCCAAAGCCCGAGGCGCTATTGGTCTGACCTGAAACGTAAGCTCGCGGTAACAGAGGGCTTTAGCCAGTTGTACGAAGATATCGTACAACTGAAAATGCCTGGTTCCGATGGCAAAGACTACGCAACTGATGCTGTTCAGTCCTGAAACGATGTCCGGCTCCTCTTTCTTGTGGGCATTTCTGCGGTGCCTCCACGCGCGTTATGAGGGTATACTCGAGATCGTAACTTACAGATTATACGGCGTTTACCGTATACTCCTGAGCCTCATGGATGATCGTGAAGCCCCGACTCCCAACATGCTCCAATTATACCGCGTTGATAAGGCTAGAAAGCAAAGGGTGTTATGAGCAACAAAGTAGAGGGGGCCGTCGACGGAGACCTGGATACGCTTGCAGGCGGCCTACGACAGTCGCGCACGACAGGTGGTCGTGCCAGTTCCGAAAGACCGGGGCCACGCTTGAAGCTATCGGGCTACCCGTCATCAGAGGAATGGATCTACGAGAATCAGCCTACGCTGAATTGGCTCAGTCGCGGGCGTTGTTAGACACCGTGACCGGGGACGACGCCCACGACGCCGCGATTGCTCTGGACCGACTCACCGAGATCGACGAGCATCCCGACACCCTTGTTCGGGGGACGGATCTCGACAAGCGACTGGCGAAACTGACCTAGATGCGATGGGCACGCTGTATGGGTTTGCTTACACGGATACGGCACTTGCGAGCCTCAGAAAGATCCAACCAAAGAAAGTGCACATTCGTGGCGGGTGAAAATTGCACACCGCCCTTGGAGCGAGGGAGAGTTGGTAGTAACATATAACGCTGCATTTTGGCTTACACCTTCCTTGACTGTAAGCCCTGGCAGCGGTTATGGTTTGAGTTGTAAGGTGGGTCCACTACCAGGACCTACTGAAATGACGGCCCCTGACGAGTCCAAAGCTCGGTGGGGGCCGTTTCTTACTTCCTGCCTACCGCCTGGTAGGAATCGTTCAGATCAATCCCTATAACGCCCTCCCCGTAGTCTTTCACGCTGTAACGTCGAGCCTCGGAATGGTCTACTCCGTAGTGGCTGAGAAATCCCCGCACGCCGAGCAAGTACGACGAGGATGCTGGTTGTTTGCGAATCATGTAGGACGCGGCATGCTTTTGCTTGCGGACGATATAGCTATTGTCAGCCCCCTTCCTGACACGACGGAGTCCGACAATTCGCTCCTCTCGGTCGAAAAGTAATTCCGCGTAGACTTCACCACCCTTAGAAGAGCTCCCCGACCGACGTCTGAACGGCTGGTCGGACAAGGCCGTCTAGCTGGACGCTTCAGGTGGCAACGGGTCGAAGAAAATCCCCTCTAAAGTACGGAGGAGCACTTGCCAGCACTTGTACTTGCCCTGTCCGTTGATCCGATATCGGCACTCACCATCATCATCTAGGGTTAGTGTTATCTCAAATGAAGCAAAGGATGCCGGATTACTGCTGACTAAAACGCGATCCTTTACCAGTTGGAGGTTGAACGTAACGCTTCGACTTGGATCGCCATCAGAACCATCCCGAGAAAGAACAAAAAAGTCGTCGTTGGATCCGAATTTGAATCCAGCTTTCTCGGCGTTTTTCTTGGCCTGTATCTTTAATTCCTCGAACTTGTAATGGAGTGAGCATTCTTTTCTAGCTGACACCCAGTCAAAATACTCGTCTTGTGGACTCATAGACCCTCCAGCATTCTTGCCTAATTTCAAAAGGGTTCCCAAGCTACGCGGCCCTGGTGCCAGGGCCGGCCTCTACGAGCCCCATGGCGCACCGGCATTGCGGGTGAGCCGGTGGGTGTGAGAGCTCTCCGACCGACGTTTGAAACCGTTCATCGAACCCCACGACCTGGCCTTCGAGCGGAGCACAGATAGGACAGGGCCGCCCGTCGGCCGTTCTAATTTCGTCGGGCGTCGTGATCCAAGTTTTCGCGGCGGTTTTCGTGAGAAGGCCCTGACGTCTGGCTTGTCGCCAGCTTTCTTGAACCCCACGGTTCAGCGCGGAGAGCGTCTCGGTCCGGGCGATGTTGATAGCGCGCTCGCGAATCTTGCGCCGGACGAAACGGGCGACCAAGGTTTCCACGCGCCCGAGCCTGAGGCCGCTGTTGATTAGGGACTCCCGGAAGTTCATCGCCGCCATCGCCTGACGCGTCGTCATCCCGACCATCGACTGGATCATGCGGGCCGCCTCGTAAGGCGGTATACCTTCCCGGATGGAGCGGGCAATCAGAGCACGGAGAGCCGCCACGGTCTCGGCGGAAACGAGGGTCACCATTGCGGCCGCTTGGCGCGCAGCAGCCGCCTCTGCGGTTCGGTGGGTACCGTCGAATTGGAAAGGGGTCTCAGGCATTCCCGTTCACGATTTCCGCGCCTACTCTTCCGCCCTCCATCGTCGCGTCCCGGACGATGGTCGCAGCTGGGCCGAGTGATTCTTCCACAAAACGGCGAGTCAGAAGGGCCGCCGCTCGCCGGGCGTCTCTCGAGGCCAGCGCCATCGCAATGTCGTTGATGGCCACATGCTCACGTACCCGCTGCGCGGCTCGTTCGACGGCTCGCGCTAGCCGCCGCTCGATAGGGTCCGCCGCCGCTTCGATGAGGCGGTATTCAATCGGTCGACGCGGCATAAGGGTGAAGCGCCCGATCTAGATCTGGCGTGACTCCGAATTTGACAATGGAATCGATTGCAAAATATGTGTTTATACGATCTGATTGTCTCAACTTGACACGTTCAATGACGCCTCCGGTTCTAACCGCTCGATGCTCTCTCGCTCTCGGGTGATGGCGGCGAGCTCTTCTTCCCACGTCACGCCTTCGCGGGCAACACCTCCCACAGAGATATTGTGGTAGAAAGTCGGGTACGAGATCTGTTCCGCTTGTAGCGACAAGACCAGCTCGTGGAGCTCGGCGGGGCTCATTTTCACGGTAAGGAATTCCTTGTTGAGTTCGACGGTTGCCCCGGTATCTTCGGGTTTGTCTGAAGTACCCGCCCACCACGCGAGCCATTGCAGGACTTTGGTAAGCCCCAGCTCGACCGCTTGAGCGACGGTCCGTAAGCTGGCGTGTTCGCCCGCGTGCCGCATCCCTACGGCCGTCGCGGTTTCTTGAGTGGACGCCTGCTCTTCCAACAGCCGCGCGCCCAACGTCGCCATGAGCTTCTGTTTCCGGTCGAGCGCTTTTTCGAGGGCGCCGAGCATGTTGCCGTCGGCCTGGATAATGCCAGCCCGACCGGCCGGGTCGAGCTGAAGCATGTGGGTCGGGCCCAGTGCTATCGGCGTGCCGTCATTGCTCCCCATGACACCGGCCGCCCACGGGATCGGGATGCCCGTGTAGTGAAGACCGTGTTCATAGTCGGCACTATTGCGGTAATGGGAGAGATTGGTGTCAGCCAACGCATCGAGCGGGGGTATGGACGGAGTAGGGGAGATCCCTTCGGAACCAATGAAGACGAACGGAATGAATCCGAGCCGATTGCTACGCCGTTCGGGAAGGATGGGCTCCTGAGCGAGGAACTTGCCGGAGTTTTCTCTTTCCTCGACGTAGACGGTTTGGCTATATCCATCGTCGCCGAGCTCCAAGACCCGATACTGGACACCCGACTTCATCTTGAAGGGGTCCTTGGGGTCGAGCTCCTCAACGGTCTCGCGTAGCACGACACGGACCAGCACTCTATCCCCGCCCCGGCGCTCGGTACGCCACGAGATGATGTCTTCTGTAAAGTAAGGGGCAGCATACGGCCTCTGGTCTGGAGCTTCCGCCGTCGCCATATCCACAAGCACGCCGTACCGACCAACGGTCATGCTCTCGTCCACCGCTTTGAGGACGAGGAGCTGAAACGGAACACTGGTGAGTGTCACGTCCTGGAGGATGCCGTTCAAGTTCTCGGGAAACTGAACCGCGGGCGCTTTTTGGAGGATGGCCCCGGCCAAGCCCTCCACCGTCCGCTTCATGGCGCCGTAGAAATAGGCGCGAAGGAGGTATTCGTTGTACTTTGCGGGTTTTTGCTCATGGATATCGAGCCGCGGAAGGTACTTCGTTGTCTTCGACTTGACCGCATCGCTTCCTTCTCGGGTGTCGCGGCACTTCTCCCACTTGGGCGCTATGCGTTGGTAATCCGGATGTGGTGTGTCAACTGGCATCTTTTACCCCCAAACCATCTCGCGAAACGTTATCGGCTGTGGTCCACCCGTCAGCCTATGGAAAGCCCGGCTCGCCGCATCGATCTGATCGTCAAAATCAGAATACGGAAAGTGCGCTGCCTCGTCAATGAACGTGGAATTCCAATCGCCGCACACTAGCTTGACGTTGCCCGCCTCGGCTTGCGCGGACAGCGCCTCCGCTCTTACTTCTTTAGCTCCGCTCTCGGGAGAGTATCGCACGTTGTAACCGGCAAGCTGCTTGACCAAATATTGTACTTGCGCCTTGCCCGCCTGACCGGGGTCCTGGGGCAGGTCGATCAGCACGTTCCTGCCGTCCTGCGCGGCGATAGCCTTGATCATCTGCTCAACCTTCTCTGGAGTTCCGCGCAGGCGCTCCATATGTTCGATGTAGTAGACGCCATCCTTGAGCGTCATCTTGCAGCCCGCCGTCCAGTCTCCGGACACGGACGCCGCGAGGTCCCAGCCGCGCACGGTGCGCCCCCCGCACGGCACGGCCTCGGGGTTGATGATGCCTTCCTCGTCCCACCACGCCCGGTTGAACATACCTCCGGAGCGGGGGGTAGGTCGTTGCTGCAACTGACCGGCGCTGCCATACGAACCCAGGTCGCGTTCGAGCTGTGCGACCGCTTCCTCGGGAAACCGCTCGGGCCATAGCAATTGACCCTCATGCGCCCGCTCGTCACGCTTCGATACGTGCGGATGGTCGGGCTCGTAGCGCGCCGGAAAACAAAGCGTCTCCCAGCCGCCCTTGTGGAGCAGGTGCCCGGCGAGATCCTGATGGTGGACCCGCTGCATGATGAGCACGTAGGCTCCGGTCTGCGGGTCGTTGAGACGATTGCTCATCGACTCGTCCCACCAGTCGAGCGTGGCTTGACGCACCATATTGCTCCCGGCTTCGACAACGTTGTGGGGGTCGTCGATGATGATGATGTCGCCACCCTCTCCGGTGAGCGCACCACCAACCGAGGTGGCGAGCCGGTAGCCGTTCCGATCGTTGTCGAAGCGGATCTTCGTGTTCTGGTCGCTGGTAAGCCGGAATCTGTCGCCCCAACGCCGCTGATAGACGGGCGATTCGATGACCCTGCGGCACTTGACCGAATCGCGGATGCTGAGCGTCTGCGCGTAGGAAGCCGCCATGAAGCGCGTCTCGGGATGGCGTATCCACGTCCACGCCGGCCACATGACGGAAACGATGCTGCTCTTTGAATGTCGCGGTGGAATGTTGACGAGCAGCCGTCGTATCTCCCCGCGGCTCACCGCCTCCAAGTGCTCGCAGATCGCTCCGATGTGCCAGTTGTCGCGGAACGGCGACGGGTCCACCCACGGCCATAGCTGGCGGGTGAACTCGCGCAGGCTGCGCTCGGCAAGCTCCTGGTCCAGCCAGTCGGGATGCGCGAGCAGGTCGTGAACGACCGGGGATTGGGTATCAGTTCGCATCCGTCTGCCCTTTCGCTATCGCTATCGCCCGCAGCGCGGACAGGTCCTCGTCCGATAGCGGCGTCAGATCGGGCCGCGTCACTTCAAGCTCGCCCCGGTGCTCGATCTTGTCGGCATGCCCGAGCGCCCGTAGTTCGACGTCCGTTAGCGTCTTGATCCACCGGTCCAATATGGCTACGGGTATCTCCCTAACATCGAGCGTTTCCAACCGCTTCACGAGGCGTCCCAGCGCGGCACGGGCTATCGCGGCTGCCCTGTCTTCGGCTTCAGCGAGTTCCCTTGCCCGGCGCGCCCGGCGCTGGCGGCTCAGGTCCGCATCATGCGCGGCGGCGCGGGCTACCCATGAGTGCTCGGTGCTCCAATTCATCCATCTTCCTGCTGCTCTTTTGCTGCTCTTTTGCTGCCCCTCGCACTGCTCCCGGTGCTCCCGGTATGCGGCGTCGATAGAGCGCTGGTCAGCGGGTAGATCGCGGTAGTGCGTGAAGGCGTGGAAGGCCTTCGATGCCTCCTCGTCGTCATGAGCTTCAAAGGCCCCCGCTTTGGCTTCGGCCTTCCCCGGGCCCTGGTGCTGATGGCACAGCAGTCCACTGGAAACGCACCGACGGCACGGCTTTCCGCTCTTCGTCCGACCCGGCTTGAAGCTCACGCCCGCTCCGCCTTCTCGCTGGTGTACGCCTCCCAGCGGGCGACAGCCATATCCACGTAGCGCGGCTCGATCTCCATCGCATAGCACGTGCGGTTCTGCCGCTCGGCGGCAATGAGGGTCGTGCCGGAGCCGAGGAAGGGGTCGTAGACGTCGCCCTCGTGGTTGCGGATGGGCCGCTCCATGCACTCGGTGGGCTTCTGCGTACCGTGTCCGGTCTTGGGTTCGGATTTCTCGGAGCTAAAAAGATTCAGGTTGTGGATGTTCCAGACCGTGGTTTGCTTGCGGTCACCCCGCCAATATGTCGTGGCGAGGTCGCGCACGGCGTGGGTGCTGGGCGTCGTAGGTATCGTGCTCTTCGTCGCCGGCATCGTGGTCGGTGCTCGGGTCTGGTAGCGATGGCCAGCCCTTTCGGCATTCTCGGCAAGCTCTTTGGCTCTCCGGAGGCCGTCGAGCGCATCGTGGAATCCACCGCGTCCGCCCTCGACAAGCTGGTCTACACGAACGAAGAAAAGGCCGAAGCAGCAGCGAAACAGCGTGAAAAAGCACGGGATCAGGTGGTTGCTTTCATGGCCGCAACCTCCGGGCAGAATCTCGCGCGCCGCCTGATCGCGCTGACCATCGTGGGGATTTGGGCGTGGTGCTACGTGATGTCGGTCTCGATGGCGGTGATAGCGGTGTTTTGGAGTCGGCTCGCCATCCGGCTCCGCGAGGCGTCGTCTCTTATCGATTCGAACATCTCGGATGTGGAGGGGTTCCTGATTCTGATCCTCACGTTCTATTTCGGTGCTCCTCACGTGGAGAACGTGGTGCGGGCCGTGGTGGACGGAAGGCGGGAGAAGGGGAAAGCGACATGAGAGATCGGGATTCAATGTGCGTCGAGCTGTACTGGCGCGACTCCGCGGACGGGCAAGTGCTCGTCTGCCGAGAGTGCGAGCGGGTGACCGGAGACTCGGCGGCATCGTGTCGCGTGACGCTCGTCCGCATCCAAGAGGTCGTGTACGCGTTTTGCGAGCGCTGCGGCGTGAAACAGAGTCTCAACGGCTTCGAGCTGGCCACGGAGGAAGGCCATGAGTGACGAGACGGGCACCGAGCGCGTTGTCCCGTGGCCAGGAACGGACCTGGAGAAAGGCCCGTCGCCCCGCCTGTCGTGGCACGAGCTCGGCTGTCGCGACGGCACACCGTATCCCGAGCAGTGGAGACGCAACCGCGCTCTCGTGCTCGGGCGGGTGTTCGAGAGGATCCGGTTGGAGGTCGGCGGGCCTATCCGGGTGAATTCCGCTTACCGGACGCGAGAGTACAACGCTCGGGTCGGCGGCTCCCGGCGCAGCCAGCATGTCGAAGGGCGCGCGCTCGACCTCGCCGTTCCCGGAGATCTCGATCTTTCCCAATTCCGGGCCATCGTCTTGCCCTTCGCCCGTTGGGGCGGCTCTCCTCTCCGAGGTCTCGGCGTCTATCCGTCTTTCATCCACATCGACACACGGCCATCCCCACGCTTGGTCCGCTGGCAAGGAAAGCGCGCACAAGCCGAGCTGGTGAGGACCGCCTGATTACCAAACCCCGAAATGGAGGATTACATGAGAAACAAAAGAAAAAGGCTGAGGCGTCTTGCCGGATTGATCGTCGCCGTTGGCGGGCTCGCCATCTCTGCGGGCAACGCCGCAGCGGCGGAAGACCCACCCGTCCAAGCCGGGCCCATCGACTTCCACGTCGTCCCCGCTCTCGGCGCCGGGGTGTTCGTCGAAGACTCGGACACAGAAAGCTCCGTCACGAACAACGGCTACTTCCTGGTCCGTATTCCGGCCTTCGTCTTTCCGCGGCTCAATGACGCCTCGCTCGGCGTCCAGGTCGAGCTCAGCAATGCCCCGAGGCTCCGAGGCGTCGATTACTCGGTCTTGAGCTATGCGCGGATCAAGCTCGCGGGCAACACCTACACGGGCGCGAACGTCCGGCTGTTTCATGGCTCAGCCAAAGCAGGGACGGAGTTTTCCTTGCGCGCCATGCCCGTCGTCGGACTTCGTTTGCTGAGCATAGCGAATCACATACCGATCTTTTTCGAGGTCGAGTTTTTCGGAGACCGCCGTCCCGTCAAGGCGGCGCTCATTCTCACGTGGGAGTAAAGGAGGAGAAAATGAAATCGTTCGTCATTGCGCTCTTGGTCGCGCTAGTCGCAGTGGGAGCCTTCGCCTGCACCGAAGTCACTCAGACTATCCAACCATCGCCGGTCGATGTCAGCGTTTCCAGCCCGGCCTCGACCGCCGGGGAGACGCCAACACCAGCCTCGAACGGGACCATCACCCTCGAGCCCCCGAGCATCGAGGTCCAGGCCGGGAGGAATGTCGCCGTCATGGTCATCGTCCGGGACGCCAACGGCGTCGAGGTGCCTTCGGAGAATATCTCGGTTTCCATCATCGACAAGACGCTCGTCCGGCTCGTCGAGATCGACAACCGCATTATCACTTTCGGCGGGCTCGCGGCGGGTCAGACGTCCATCATCATCGGCGCGTCCGGGCTTCAGGCATCGCTCGACGTGACGGTTGTTCCTTAGAACCAAGTGAGATGCCCCGACGTTTCGGGCATGGTTCTATCGACGCCGCTTTGCGGATGAGCAGATGCTCGTCTGTTTTCAGTGTGAGCGGGAAACCGACGAGCCCGCACTAGCGAGCAAGGTGTTTTCGTAAAGGATCACTCCCTGATCGGGAACGTTACTCTGAGAAAGTGCGCGTTTTTTTGGGAGAGGCACTTCGCTTTCCGACAAAACGCTGGCACCTCCTGCTGGGCGATCTCGTAGGGTGTAACAGTGACCTAAAAGTCAAGTGAGGCAAAGAGATATATCCTTCGTTTCTTCCACTTAATGTTGGCACCCCTGTGCAGCGAAACAGTCAGCCGCAGAGGGGAGCCACAGCGGATCCACACCTCACAACTGATTCTCAAACATCGGGTGCTAACGGCATACCCATGGCGTCACTGATGGCGTCGTCTATCGTTCGAAAGCTATGGACTCCGAACTCGCCCACTGGGTCCACCCGATGATCAAGATCGTTGCTCATCTCGTCATAGAAGAAGCGTCCCCTACCGTCTTCAAAGCAATGCTGGCCTAGCACATCAGCCTTGACTATTGGACGGTTTAAGAGCGTGACAAAGTATCCGCGACTCCACGGTAGGCGGTTGGTAAGAAGCGGAGGAACCAAGAGCTCGCTCACGTGCAGATCGGGGATTTTGTCCTTCTCTTGAGACGTTGCTCGGTACAGGTAGATCAAGATCAAGCCTTCGAACGGTCCCGCTTTTGCGTCGGTTCGAATGACGCGTCCGAAGAGATACGGGTGTCTCTTTAGCCGGAGCGCAAAGATGTCGCCGGCACGTATCCGCCGCCTCGAGGGCTTCAGAACCTCCATGTTCGTCAGTATCTGTTCTTTCGCCATCGACAGGGTCTCACCGGAAGCCATGGGACGTTAGCCAAGCTTCGCCCCAGTCCACTGCCGCACGATACCATGGGTGTCTTGGGCTGATGCTATTGCGAATGTTCTCGAACCCTGGATTTCGAACTATCAATGCCTGCTCGATTGACCTCGCCTCTAGCCGAGTAACTGGCATCGCACGTAGAGGTTCGACCACAAAGCGGGTGCCATGCTGCATTGCTCTTCTCGCCGTGTTGTTCGTAATCCCGGTGTAGACGACTTCGCCGCCTCTCATGCCCAGGTAAACGAAGGTGTCCGCCGTTCGCGCGATTCTAGTGGCATTCGCCACTGTGCCAAGGAAGGGTAGTGCGGCTGCAGCGGAGAGCCCAGCGCCCGTGAAGTCGCCACGCGCGAGGGAGATTCCTCCGTTGACCACGTCGGGAATCCAACTTACTGCTGCTCCGGCTACAGTAGCGTCGAGCACGATCGATGCAGCGTCGAGCCCACCCTGCACCCCATCGAGGACGGCCGCACTCCCGCTCCCCGTCGTCGCGCCTCCGCCCCCGGATCGCCTATAGTCGGTGTTAGGACAATTTGGCTTGAGCCCATTCCCACAGTTGTACAAAGGATTGTCGTACTGCGTCGTATCCGGAGGAATGGGAGGTGGAGGTGGAGGCGGAGGCGGAGGCGGAGGAATGGGAGGTGGCGTGGCCGTGTCACCCGGGTGAGGGTGGTGGGCGTCGTCGTCACCTCCGAAGGAGTAGTCTAAGGCAAGGCCACCACCAACTACACCTAGGAAGCCGGTGACCCACCAAGTCCCGTCGCCATCATTATCCTCCCACCAGCAGAGGTCCCTGGCTTTGTCGTCATAGCCCCTAATCGCAGTACACAGACCGCTCGGGTCAGACAGGTTGATGGGGTTATTCAGCGCGTAGGTGTAGCGGTTCAAGCCCTGCCCAAGCAACACAATCGGATCCGGCGCCGTAAATCTCCCTATTTCCGGGTTCACGTGCACCGCGGGCAACGCCGCCGCGGCGGAAGACCCACCCGTCCAAGCCGGGCCGCTCGACTTCCACGTCGTTCCCGCTATCGGCGCCGGGGTGTTCGTCGAAGACTCGGACGCCGAAAGCTCCGTCACGAACAACGGCTACTTTCTGGTGCGCATTCCGGCCTTCGTCTTTCCGCGGCTGAATGACGCCTCCGCTGGCGTTCAGGTCGAGCTCAGCAATGCCCCGAGACTTCGAGGCGTCGATTACTCGGTCCTGAGCTACGCACGGATCAAGCTCGCGGGCAACACCTACACTGGCGCGAACGTCCGACTGTTTCATGGCGCAGCGAAAGCAGGGGGAGAGTTTTCCTTGCGCGCCATGCCCGTCGCCGGACTTCGTTTGCTGAGCGTAGCCAATCGCATACCGATCTTTCTCGAGGTCGAGTTTTTCGGTGACCGCCGTCCCGTCAAGGCGGCGCTCATCCTCACATGGGAATAAGGAGGAAAAGAAAATGAATCCACTCATCCGTATCGTGCTCTTCAGTGTGCTCATCGCGCTGGGAGCGTTCGCCTGCACCGAGGTCACTCAGACCATCCAGCCATCGGGGGTCGACGTCAGCGTTTCCGGCCCGGCCTCGACCACCGGGGAGACGCCAACACCGGCCTCGAACGGAACCATCACCCTGGAGCCATCAAGCATCGAGGTCCAGGTCGGGAAGAATGTCGCGGTCATGGTCATCGTGAGGGACGTCAATGGTGTCGAGGTGCCGTCAGAGAACATCTCCGTGTCCATCATCGACAAGACGCTGGTCCGGCTCTTCGAGATCGACAACCGCATTATCACGTTCGGAGGCCTCGCGGAGGGACAGACGTCCGTCATCATCAGCGCTTCCGGGCTTCAGGCGTCGCTCGACGTGACGGTTGTTCCTTAGAACCAAGTGAGATGTCCCGACGTTTCGGGCATAGCCGGTTCTATCGACGCCGTTGCGGATGAGCAGATGCTCGTCTGCCTTCAGTGTGAGCGGGAACCCGACGAGCCCGCACTAGCGAGCAAGGTGTTTTCGTAAAGGATCACTCCCTGATCGGGAACGTTACTCTGAGAAAGTGCGCGTTTTTTTGGGGAGAGGCACTTCGTTTTCCGACAAAACGCACCTCTGCCCAGAGCACCTCTGCCCCCCAAAATGCTGGCACCTCTGCTACGGATTCCACCTCGCTGGGTTGCGAAACGGATCACGCTCGTCTGGCGAGCGATAACCTCCGACGGCATCATGGAATTCTGTCTTTTCTGATGGTCTCTTCACCTAGGTGAGCTCTCGCCCACAACTGGACTCGCTTGACATTGAAGGTGACAGGACTGAGTTTTGCAAGTTGTTGCTCGTATACATCTCGCTTAATCAGCCCGGAGTCAAGTTTGGAAGTGAGCGCTTCAATAGTTGGAAATTCGAGTGCGAAGATTACGCGTTCTGCGACCGCGGTTTGCGGCCCGAGCGCGTCTAGAAGACGTTTCATCCGCCGGTCTCGCTCGGGGTCCCTGAAAGCCTCTTCGTACTCCAAATATGGAGCTATCGCAGCAAACAATTGCCGCTCGGTCTCAGTGACCGAGTACTCATCTTCGGATTCGTAGAAGCGAAAGACATACTGCCGTACCGTCTCAAATTCCGTCCGCCCGTGCATGTAGTCCCCCAGTAGTGACAGGAACTCGTCTTGGCTGAGTAGGATCAAGGTACGTGTCGCTCCGGTCCAGGGAGTTTCACGGAACGTCTTACAAAACGTCCGGCAGCGTCATAAGTATCATGAAATAGCCGTACCGTTCGGCCATTCTCGTTCATCGTTTTTGTCCATCGCGTGTAGCTGCCGCGGATGCGGCCGGGCACACTCACGGCGAACTCCCAGAACTGCCCGATTCTCTTCGTAGATTGGTCAAAGGCACCGCGTCTCGAGAATTTGCCAATCCACTTGCTACCCTTAGCAAGAGCGGCCGACCCTGCCGGGCCGATCAGGGGTGCGGTAAGCTGGACAGGGGGAGCCCACTTGCCGTCAGGCGTGATGTGAATCATCTGTCCCGCGACGTTATTTAGTAGTCCCAAGACATCGTAACCGCCGTAACTGCCGCTCCAGCTCCCGTTGGAATGTTCAAAAACGCGTGGCGGCGAGTAGGATACGCCCGGCACGACGACTCCAAACACGGTTACCTCGCCAGCCCCGGGTGTTGCCGTCGTGATGCCACGCCTATAGTCGGTGTTAGGACAATTTGGCTTGAGCCCATTCCCACAGTTGTACAAAGGATTGTCGTACTGCGTCGTATCCGGAGGAATGGGAGGTGGAGGTGGAGGCGGAGGCGGAGGCGGAGGAATGGGAGGTGGCGTGGCCGTGTCACCCGGGTGAGGGTGGTGGGCGTCGTCGTCACCTCCGAAGGAGTAGTCTAAGGCAAGGCCACCACCAACTACACCTAGGAAGCCGGTGACCCACCAAGTCCCGTCGCCATCATTATCCTCCCACCAGCAGAGGTCCCTGGCTTTGTCGTCATAGCCCCTAATCGCAGTACACAGACCGCTCGGGTCAGACAGGTTGATGGGGTTATTCAGCGCGTAGGTGTAGCGGTTCAAGCCCTGCCCAAGCAACACAATCGGATCCGGCGCCGTAAATCTCCCTATTTCCGGGTCGTAGTACCTGGCGTTGAGATAGACGAGCTCGGTTTCCTCTTCTCTCTCACCGATCCACCCACGAGATTCGTAGTGAGTGCCTGTGACGGAGTGCTGGTCGCCGAATGGTGTGTGTTGCTGACTGCGAACTTCGGCTCCAGCGGTGTCCGTCACCGCACGAACGGAGCCGAGGTGGTCCCGGTGCAAGATGAAGAACTCTGTTCCGACTTGTTTTCCACCGAGCAAGTACTTTGTCACGGTTCCGTCGGAAGCGATCTCGTAGTCCGAACCAACGTAGGTGGTGGTCTGGCCTCCCGAGGTCTTCTTCAGACGTGTCCCCAGCCCGTCGTAGGTGAACGCCACGTTTCCGATGGAAGAGGGCTTGCCGTCTCCGTTCCATTGGAGCAGAGTCCCGTTGCGGCTCGTCATCTGGCCAGCGGCGTTGTAAGAGTAGCTTCTCGTCCCCGCTGTGGAGACAGCATGAGGTCGAGCTTGGCCCGGCGCGGGATACGTGTAGGTCCCGATTTTGGAGTTGTAGGTGATGTTGCCGATGGCGTCGTAGGTGAAGCTCTGATCGAGGGTCGACGTATCCGCGTTCGTTGCGCCCGTCAAGCGGTTGAGCTGGTCGTAGGCGTACGTCCAGCCCTCCATCGCGTGAACGCTCGTCACCGAGGAGATCATGCCGTCCGGCAAGTACGTGTAATTCAGGTCCTGGTGTACGACGGTATCTCTGGTCGTGTAGATGCGGTCGAGCCAGCCCCGTTGGTCCGAGTAGGTGTTCGTGGTCACGACGCCGTTCGCATAGGTTCGGCTTATGAGCTGTCCGGAGGCGTTGTACTGGCTGTCGGAGATGGTGCCGGTTTCCGTGAGGAGATTACCCGTGGCATCGTAGGTATAGCTGATGACCTGAGCGTCGGGATAGGTGACGGAGGTGGGAACCCCCGCCGCGTTGTAAGTCATCGAGCTCGTGTAGTTGACGGCGTCGATGCTTCGCTGCGCGCGGACAACCTGCCCCAGCGCGTTGTAGTCCTGAAGCGCCGTGCCCGCGGCGTCGGTCATCGAGGTTTGTAGCCCGACGTTAAAATACCCGCTTGTGGGCTCGTCGTAGGTGAAGCTCGTCGTCTCGGCGTTCGGTGTTCCGGCTCGCGTGGTCTTGGAGGTCAGACGACCGATGAGGTCGTAGGCGAGCTCGGTCCGCTCGGTGAGAGCGTTCACCGTGGCCACCATCTCGCCCGCATCGTTGTACTCTCGTGTCTCGATACCGGAATCGGGAGCGTTGATGCTCGTGATCCGTGACGGTGCGTGTCCGTGCACCGGGGTCGGTCGTCGTCGTGGTCGTAATGGGGCTTTCGCCGAGGTACTCGTCGAGATAGCTTGTGAGAGCGGTGTCGTTTCGCTCCGTAACGGTGATGTGCCCCTCGGGGTTCGTGGTCGTGACGCTTCGCAGCCCGTAGCTCACGGTCAAGGTCGCGGCGTCCGGAAGCGTGGCCTCGGTCTGACGATTCCGCGCATCGTATTCGAACGAAGACGTGTAGGCGGTATCGCCGGTGAATCGGGGTCGAGCTGCCGTGGCCACACCTCCACGGGCGTTGTAGGTCACCTCGTCGGACAGGATTTCCTCTCCGGCACTCGGCCCGCGTCGTTCCGAAAGATACCGGCGACCCAGCCCGTCGAAGTAGTGCCGGGACCACTGAGTGCCGGCGCCGCTCGCCGCCGCCGTCTCTACCTGCGTGTGTTGCGCGTTCGGCTCGCCAAACGAGGGGTAGGTCGTCTGGACGAAACCGCCCAGGGGGCCGTCCGTCCGAGCGTGGCGGCACAGAGCGTCATACGTGGTGGTCGTTATTTGACCGTTGGCGTCGGTAGCGGAAAGGGGCCCTTCGCATACCGGGTCCCAACTCGACGAGAACGTGTGGCCCAGCGCATTCGTTGCCGACTCTGGGAAGAGAGCGTAGGTAGCCTCGTAGGCGATGGTCGTCTCACCGCCTTTGGTGTTGACCACCTTGGTCAGGTTTCCGTAGGTGTCGTACTCGAAACACTCGCTCAGAGCGCATTGGAAGACGTAGCTATCATCCGTGTCTCGCCAGACACCCTGATTGGTGAGAAGTCCCGCGAGCGGCGCCTCGGTGTACTGGGTCGCGCCGTCGAAGTAGAAAAAGGATTCGGAGAGTTTCGTACCGGCGGTCCCGATGCCGAGGTAGGTGGCCGAACGGGCAACTCTGCTAACGACGTATTCACTGGTATTCGGGAAGTACTCCGCTACCGACGTGCTCTCGTCGCCTGTCGCATCATAGTTTCCGTAGCTTTTGGTTGTGACGCGATTGCCGTATGTATCGTAATCGTATTCCTGATACGTTCGCTCGCCCGTCGTGCAGGGCCAGGAGCCGCACTCCGTGCCAGAGTCGTCGTAGACGTAGTTCCATCGAGCGGTCACACGAGCCGTGTAGGGTTCTGTCTCGCCATCCCCGGCTGTCTGCAACTCGTTGTCCATGCTACTCAAGAGATTCCCGTTCCCGTCGCGACTTTCCCGCCGGTCAACGGAGCCAGCCGAGGCGACGTCTTGATGAAACCACGTCTCGGTGTATGGGCCGAAGGATTCAGTTGATAACTTGGGCAGTGTTATCTTCGAGCTCCTGAACCCGAGCCATCGTCGCTCGTTCGCATCGTAGAGACCACCCGCGTAGGAGTACGTCATCGTTGCGGACCAAGTTCGGCCGTCAGAGAGCGTTACCGACGAGACCGTCGGCCCACCGGGATTCCGAGGATGGGTCGAGGAGCTCGAGGTGAAGACGCCGGCTTTGTCTTGCGAGACGACGGTGGGAGGCGTGGCGACGGTGGTGGACCACTGGGTGCCCGGCACGTAGGCCACGGTGGTCGTTCCGCCCAACGAGCTCTGGATATCCGTTAGCAGATCCGTCTTTCCGACGACACTTCCCGACACGGCGACGGTGGCGTCGGTGTTGGTAAGGCAAGAAATATCCGTCTTGCTGTCTCCGTTGAAATCACCAGCAACGACGTTGTTGGTGCCACAGAAGTTCGCGTGCCACTGTGAAAGGGGGGTGAGTCCGGGTGTAAGAAGGTTGGTGAATCCGGAGGTCCCGTCCGACAAACCGACGAAAACCCGTTGATTGTCAGAGTAATAATGGCACCAGACATCGGTCCGAGCATCCCCGTTCACATCGCCAGTGCTCAGCCGGCTGCAGCCCACTGGGACGGACCATTCGCCGGTGCTGAAATCCGACCCGGTCGAGAGTCCGACGTAGATTTTCCAGGTGGCGCCTTGTCCCTTGTTGTCGTAGCAATAGGTATCGGTCTTGCCGTCGCCGTTGAAATCGCCGAGGCCGCGCTGATCGTTGCCGCCGCAAGCGACACCGGTCCATTTACCGCCGTGAGTAAAGCCGTTCGTTCCGTTCGAGAAGGCGATCCAGGGACCGCCAGGCAAGCCGTAGAGGCCGCGGCACAAGAGGTCCGTGTTGCCGTCGCCGTCGAAGTCACCCGGCATGAAGACTTTCTGCGATACACCCCAGTTCACGCCCCAACTCGTGCCCCCGTTGTAGCGGCACCAGTTACTCATCCAAATGCCACTGAAGTTGAACGAGTCTCCGTCCGACAGCCACATCTCCACGTTCGCCGCGGTGGTGTGGCATGCTAGGTCCGTCTTCCCGTCCGAGTTGAAGTCTCCGGCAATGACCTGGCCTTGATCCACCCGGCAGAAGCCCCCGGGGGCCCACACGTTGACGGACAGGCTGTTGCCCATCGACAGGGCGACGGAGTCGACCTGGTAGTTCGTCTTGCACAAGAAATCCGTCTGGCCGTTGCCATCGAAGTCACCCGTCGATAGGTGTTCTCCGGTGCCGCCGCAGAAATACCCCCAGTTCGTGACGTCGAAACTCGAGCCATCGGAGAGACCGATATCGAGCCGGCCGTTCGACCACACTTTGTGGCAGTAGATGTCCTGAAGGCCATCCCCGTTGAAGTCGCCCGTCCCCTTGGCTCCGAAATTGCACGCCGTTGCCCAACTGGCATCACCCGTGAAGCTGTGGTCCGACGCGTCGGTGAGGTAGGAAAAGATGTCTTTGGGAAGGCTCGTGCCTCCACTGATGACGCCGTTCGCGCCGATGACGACGTCTTTTCCGTACCTCTGAACGGAGTCGAGACGGGAGCGACCCGTGCTCGAGCTGGTCGAGTACTGAAGGTCATAGGCGCGGATGGGAGTGCCGTCGTCGAGACCGACTTTGATGGAGCGGACGAGCTGCCGCGTTTCACCGAGAGACGCTCCGGTAGCGAAGGAGAGCGAGTCGGTTCGATCGCTCCGATAGAAAATCTTCACCTGGTAGCCGTTGTAGTTGACTTCGCTTGGGTACCAATTCTTCCCAGCGTCGTCCCACCAGGTGTAACTGACGGTATTACTGAGCGTGTCCGTCACGCTCGTCAAACCCCAGCGGTAGGTCAGGCTGGAGAGCGTCCAAATCGGTGTGAATGTGCTGCGTTTTCCATTCCGGGCATCGACCGTCCACTCATCCGCGATGTCATCGTAGATGATCCGCTGGTAGTTCTCATGCTCGGTGAAGTGCGTGCCTCCGTCGAGACAGCCCGGAGATGAGCTCGCGCCGCACGGATGGAGCTCTTGTCCCCCGAGTCGAAAAGAGTCCGTTGCGTTGTACAGCGGAGCTCCCCCGTCCGCGCCCTGGCGCTCGATGCTCGAAAAGCCGGCAAACGCCCAGCCTACACCGACGACCCCGTTTCCGCGCGACGAGCTGTAGACGAGCGAGAGACTCGGCTCGAGACCTCGGTGCGAGGGTACCTGGATCGGCACGGACGTGGAGAACGCTCCCGTGTTGCCGTTGACTTGCCCTGACACGACATCGGGGCCCGCTAGCGTGAACAGGACGCTAAGCGAAACGAAGACAAGCGTTGTTAGAGGGTGGAACCGCATGAGCTAACCCTCAAAAGGTATGGAAATGAAGTAAAGGCGGAGCAACCTTCCGCGTCGTCAAACACGGCCTGGAAGGCCTACGGAAGGAAACGGCCACGTGAAGGCGAGTACCACAACAGATAGGAGCTCGTCAAGGCTACCCCGGGAGCCGATGGAGAAGTGGGCTCACCTCGAGCTCCAGGATTGGCTCCAGGCTCTGATGGCGGCTGAAGTCACGGAGCCTTTTAGGGCGCGACAAGTCCGAGCGACGAAAGCCCGTGGATACAAGTTCGGATTGTGGAGGAAAGGTTAGTCCTCGGCTACTCCTCGTATTCCCCAACGAATCGAGTCGTTGGGGCGGCGCACTGCACCCCTCTAACGGCTCAAGACGCCAGCAAGGTTTTCGCTTTCCACCGGACCTCGCCGATGACCGGGGCGTCTTTGGGCCACGGTGCCGACGGCCAGCCAGGGTGATCGCTCACGAGCAGCCATTTGCCGTCGGCGTTCTTCCCCGCGCGCTTGGCTATCAGCCCCTCGTCCGTGCGCACCGCGAACAGGTGACCGACGCGACGGCGACGCTGGGCGCGATTGACGAGAATCGAGCAGCCGTCTTCCAGGGTCGGCTCCATCGACTCGCCCGTCACTCTGATCACACTGCACTGGTTCGGGTCGAGCGCGTGACGCTCGAGCCAGTCACGCCGAAACCATAACGACCCCGTCACCGTCTCGGTGTCCACCTGAGAGCCCCCTCCCGCCGCGGCCGCCAGCTCGCGCACCTCGACGGGACGAGCGCCCGGTACCTCGTCGGCTTTATCGTCGGTGGCCATCACCGGTTGCGCCAGAGCGCCGTCGTCGGCGAGCTCGTCTTGTGACGGAGGCAGCTGCAGGCGTGAGAGCATCTCGCTCATCGCGGCCCGTGTGGCGGCCTCCTGGCGTACGATCTCGTCACGTAGGGACGCCACCCACGCTGGCGGTCGTTCGGTGCTTGCCTCGTTCGAAGTGAGTGCGGTTGCATCGTCGGCCGATGGGCCTACGTAAAACTTGAGGCCGAGGGAGTTGCAGAGCTCGATCAGAGTTGGCACTTCTTCGCGTAGGGCGGTAATCCAAGTTGGCGGACTTTTCTCGGCCGCCTTGTTCGAAGTCGGCAGCATCGCCTCGTCGCGCGGTGGGCCCACGTAGAATTCGAGCCCCAGACTGTTGCAGATATCGATCAGCCGGTTGAGTCTCGGCTGTCTCCCTTCTAGAACGTAGCGAATGGCATTGCCGGGCAGTCCGGCCTTGAGGGATGCCCGAAAAGGATTCGTCCGATTGCGCTCCAACGCTTGCCGTATGGCGGCGACGACTTCCTGAGCCTGCACTGGCTTATTTTATCAAACAGTCGATGTTTTTGGAATAATTCTCTTGCACTAAGTCTGTTTATAGATATTATGGCCATAAGAAGACAAACCAACGATGCCTGGAGAGAGTAAAACCCTAGCCCGCCTCAGAACCGGGACGCCCCCGCACGGCGACGCCGTTCTGGAAAAGTGGACGCTTACGCCTCGAAGGGCCGATCCGTCCTCTGAGGAGCTAGTCCAGGTGCTCCTCGAAGAACGCCGAAAGAACCGTGCTCGCGACGCCGAGAAACCTGCGGACTTGACAAATCGTGCACCATCTCACTCCCCCCAATACGACGCTACGCTCGCGTCGCTATCGCTCGAGGACGTATCGAGATGGCTGGGCACAACGCCTCGGAAAGTCCGACGATGGATCCATCGCGAGAAAGACCCATTGCCGGCATTCCGTGTCGGTCGAGGGTGGCAGCTCGATCGAATCGACCTCCTCGATTGGTGCGTCCGCCAGCGCTCAGAGGATTCGACGCAGCGAGTGGTGGAGTCGGATCCGAAGATAGCTCGTATTATCCGAGAGTTCCTTGCATCGCTCGAAGCACCACTGGTCGTATTCACGCGACTCGTGCGCACCATCGTGAGGCCTCACGCCCCACGAGCTTCAAAAGACCGACTTCTGAAACCAGAGGAAGCCGCCAAGATTCTAGGGGTGTCTCGACAGTTCTTCTACGATCACGAGGCCGGGCTCACATTCGCCGTGCGTCTTTCGAATCGACATCTTCGAATCTCTGAGCGGAGGATGTACGAATGGATCAATAGCCAATTCCAGAGGGGGTATCAATGAGAGGTTTCGGAACACCGTACCGACGAAGAGACTCGCGATTTTGGTGGATTCGCTATTGGGTCGGCGGAAAGCCAGTATCGGAAAGCTCCAAATCCACAAAGAAATCCGACGCGGTAGCACTCTTAAAGAAGCGCCAAGCAGAAGCACTTTGGCTGACTGAGGCACCGAAACGCATGACCGTCAGCAACGCTCTCGATGACTACCTCGACGACATCGAGCTTCGCCGGCTCCGGAGCGTCCGCATCCAAAAGCGCGCGTGCACGATCATCCGCGAGCACATGGGTTCGATGCTAGCGAAAGAGGTGAGCACCGGCACGCTCAAACGGTTGCAGAAACGGCTCAGCGATTCCGGCTACGCCGCGGCGACGGTGAATCGCTTGGTGACCACCGTCTACAGCACACTGAAGCTCGCAGCCTCAAACGGCTATCTCGTCGGCGTACCGCAACTGCCGAAACAGCTCAAGCGTGCGAAGCCGCGTCAAGGCTTTCTCGAGCACGACGACTACCTCGCGATCGCCGCCGAGCTCCCGGATTGGGCTGGCGACGTCTTCGAGATGTTTTATCGTACCGGTTGGCGTCGGAACGAGGTTCTCTGGCTGAGCTGGGCCGAGGTGGACCTCAAGAACCAGGTCATTCGTCTCGACCCAGAGAGAGATAAGGGCGGTGAGACGCGGGTGTGGCCTCTCAAAAATTCCCTACGGGAGGTGATCGAACGCCGAGCTCGTGCGCGTATCGTTGGTCTTCCGTATGTGTTTCACCGTAATGGAAAGAAAATCGGACTCACCGCTTGGCGGAACGTCTTCGTCAAGGCGTGCGGTGACGCGGGGCGGCATTTCTACACCCACGACTGCCGCAGGACCGCGGCGCGTACGCTCGAACGTGCCGGCGTCCCGCGTAACGTCGCCATGAAGCTTATCGGGCACAAAACGGAGACGATGTACAAACGCTATCGCATTGTGAACGATGAGGATCTTGATGACGCAGCCAAAAGGCTCGAGAGCTACTACGAACACCAGGAGCAAGAGCCGACGAACCGTGTCGTGAGATTTTCACGAAAAAAGGGTTGATTTCTTCCTTCGCGTTATGTAACGGTACGTAAATGGAACCGAGGGAGATCGAACGGCTCAGAAAACAGATGGGGCTCAGCGTCTCGGCGCTCGCTGAGGAGCTCGGTGTCCACAAAGTCACGGTCTACCGTTGGCTCAGTGGCGAGTATTCAATGCCGGAACCTGCGGTGCGGCTGATGAGGATTCTTGCCCGTCAAAAAGTTCGGAAGGGTGCCGCATGAGGAGCGCACTCGAACCGTTACAGAACCGTTACGTTTTTGCTCTCACCCTGCCTGTAAGTATCTGCAAGGACTCAAAGACCGTTTCCAGAGACCAAAGTCGAGAATCTTCGGCGTTCCCCTGCCATCCACCATCACATTGGCAGGTTTGAGGTCCCGGTGGACGATGCCCCGATCGTGCGCCTCGGCCAGAGCGTCGGCCAGGGGTATGGCGAGGTCCAACACCTGCTCGAGCGGCAGACCCGGCTCGGGGATAAGTTGCTCGAGACTCTCCCCTTCCACCAGCTCCATGGTCAGAAAGTGGACCTTTTGATCGGTTTCCACCGAGTAGACGTGGACGATGTTGGGGTGGTTGAGCGCCGCCAACGACTCCGCCTCCCTCTGGAAGCGCTCCAGGCGCTCTTGGCTCCCGGCCAGCTCGGCGGGCAGAACTTTTAGAGCCACTCTCCGTTTGAGGTTCGTG
Source organism: Candidatus Marinacidobacterales bacterium (assembly GCA_965247365.1). GTDB lineage: Bacteria > Acidobacteriota > Vicinamibacteria > Marinacidobacterales > SMYC01 > CBDFHB01. The sequence continues at coordinate 2,246,967 of CBDFHB010000002.1, read as the reverse complement.
TCCTCGGCGACAAACACCTCACCCATACCGCCTTCGCCCAGCTTGGCGGTGATCTTGAAATGAGAAAGGGTCCTGCCGATCATGTCTGGCCGATCGCATGTGGCCGATCCTGCGCCGGTCTCTCTCCAATCTGTCGACTTGAAGAGTGGGACTCATTGTATGGTCCACTGGTGATTCACGCAACGGCTCGACGATAGGCAAATCCGTCCAGCCAAGGATAGATGTGGGATCGAGGGAACGTATGGGCGATGGATTCGGAGGAACAACGCCGTCGTCCGGATCGGGGATATCGTTTTCGTACATGGAGGGGTAACCCCGGAGATAGCGGGGCTGGGGCTCGCCGAGATCAATCGCCGCGTGCGCGCCGATTTAGACACAAAGGACTGGCCCGACAGCTTCTCCTTGAGAGACGAAGGGCCCCTGATGACGCGGCGCGTTTCGGACGAGATTCCTGCTTCGAGGGTGGCGCACATTCGGGAGGAGCTGCTTGGCGTGCTTGCCGCTCTCGGTGCGCGCACGATGGTGATGGCGCATACGATCACGTACGGTCTCATCGAGTCGCGGTTCGACGGGGCCGCAATCCTGATCGATACCGGGATGTTGGAAGACTACGTGGGCGGACACCAGGCGGCGCTCGTCATCGAGAATGGCCGCTTTTATGCCGTGTACGCGCGAGGGAAAGTGGAGCTTCCCACGAGCTCGCGGACAGCTGACCGGGACCGCTACGTCGAAGCGGCCGCCGGAGCGTCGCCGAGAGGAGACGGCTTGAAGCGGCACCTGGCGGACGTTCGCAAGCGACAAGGCCGTTTCGAAGAGGCGGTGGAGCTCTACGAGCAGATCGGCATCTCCGATTCCAGGCGCGAGCTTCCATTGACCTGGCGCCGCGAAGCAGCCGAGTGCTACGACGCTCTGGGGGAGAAAAAGAAAGCCAGAAAGCTGAATACCCTTTTTCTGAAGGAGCTCGAGCAATTCGCCGAAGACGCGGGGCGTTCCCGCCTGCAACTTCTCAACGGCTTCGCGTGGGAGTGCCTGCGCCTCGGGCTCGAGACCAAAAAGGCACTCGAGGTCGCCGAGCGTGTGAGCGCGGCGGACCCGGAGGAAATGTCTTACCGCGTCACCCTCGCCTGGGCTCAGCTCGAGAACGAAGACGCCCAAAGAGCGCGACAGATTCTGATCGAGCTGCTCGAGAAGGGCAGCGACGGATTCCACGTCCAACTCGTCCTGGGGAGGGCGCATGCCGCGCTGGGAGATCGGGAGCGAGCTCTCGAGGCGTTTCGAAAAGCTCGACAGCTCCGGCCGAACCACCCGGAAGTGGCCAAGCTCATTGCCGAGCTCACGGACGGAACGCGATGAACCATCGCTGCGTTCTCCACGACCTCGTAGTGAGAGAGGCGACCGGCCCACGATTCTGTGGAAGGCACACCCGGTCGCGACTCGCGTTCGCCGGACGGAGTCTTGACGCTTCACCCGAATAGCCGATAGATTGGCTGCACGTTCGAGGTGGCCAATGACTCTCGCTTCCGGCACTCGGCTGGGTTCCTACCAAATCCTCTCGTCTCTCGGTTCTGGCGGGATGGGGGAGGTGTATCGAGCGAAGGACCCCAAGCTTGGGCGTGAGATAGCCATCAAGGTCCTGCCCGAGATGGCCTCCTCCGAGCGGCTGAGCCGATTCGAACGCGAGGCCAAGGCGGTCGCGGCCCTCAATCATCCCAACATCGTCCACGTCTATTCGGTGGAGGAGGTGGAGGGAGTCCACTTCATCACGATGGAGCTGGTCCAGGGGAAGACCCTCTCGGAGCTGATCCCGAACAAGGGCCTGTCGCTGAACAAGTTCTTCGAGTCAGCAATTCCCCTCGCCGACGCGGTGAGTGCGGCGCACCATAAGGGCGTCATCCACCGGGATCTGAAACCGGACAACTTGATGCAGGACGAGGAGGGGCGGCTCAAGATTCTCGATTTTGGTCTCTGGAAACGGTCTTTGAGTCCTTGCAGATACTTACAGGCAGGGTGAGAGCAAAAACGTAACGGTTCTGTAACGGTTCGAGTGCGCTCCTCATGCGGCACCCTTCCGAACTTTTTGACGGGCAAGAATCCTCATCAGCCGCACCGCAGGTTCCGGCATTGAATACTCGCCACTGAGCCAACGGTAGACCGTGACTTTGTGGACACCGAGCTCCTCAGCGAGCGCCGAGACGCTGAGCCCCATCTGTTTTCTGAGCCGTTCGATCTCCCTCGGTTCCATTTACGTACCGTTACATAACGCGAAGGAAGAAATCAACCCTTTTTTCGTGAAAATCTCACGACACGGTTCGTCGGCTCTTGCTCCTGGTGTTCGTAGTAGCTCTCGAGCCTTTTGGCTGCGTCATCAAGATCCTCATCGTTCACAATGCGATAGCGTTTGTACATCGTCTCCGTTTTGTGCCCGATAAGCTTCATGGCGACGTTACGCGGGACGCCGGCACGTTCGAGCGTACGCGCCGCGGTCCTGCGGCAGTCGTGGGTGTAGAAATGCCGCCCCGCGTCACCGCACGCCTTGACGAAGACGTTCCGCCAAGCGGTGAGTCCGATTTTCTTTCCATTACGGTGAAACACATACGGAAGACCAACGATACGCGCACGAGCTCGGCGTTCGATCACCTCCCGTAGGGAATTTTTGAGAGGCCACACCCGCGTCTCACCGCCCTTATCTCTCTCTGGGTCGAGACGAATGACCTGGTTCTTGAGGTCCACCTCGGCCCAGCTCAGCCAGAGAACCTCGTTCCGACGCCAACCGGTACGATAAAACATCTCGAAGACGTCGCCAGCCCAATCCGGGAGCTCGGCGGCGATCGCGAGGTAGTCGTCGTGCTCGAGAAAGCCTTGACGCGGCTTCGCACGCTTGAGCTGTTTCGGCAGTTGCGGTACGCCGACGAGATAGCCGTTTGAGGCTGCGAGCTTCAGTGTGCTGTAGACGGTGGTCACCAAGCGATTCACCGTCGCCGCGGCGTAGCCGGAATCGCTGAGCCGTTTCTGCAACCGTTTGAGCGTGCCGGTGCTCACCTCTTTCGCTAGCATCGAACCCATGTGCTCGCGGATGATCGTGCACGCGCGCTTTTGGATGCGGACGCTCCGGAGCCGGCGAAGCTCGATGTCGTCGAGGTAGTCATCGAGAGCGTTGCTGACGGTCATGCGTTTCGGTGCCTCAGTCAGCCAAAGTGCTTCTGCTTGGCGCTTCTTTAAGAGTGCTACCGCGTCGGATTTCTTTGTGGATTTGGAGCTTTCCGATACTGGCTTTCCGCCGACCCAATAGCGAATCCACCAAAATCGCGAGTCTCTTCGTCGGTACGGTGTTCCGAAACCTCTCATTGATACCCCCTCTGGAATTGGCTATTGATCCATTCGTACATCCTCCGCTCAGAGATTCGAAGATGTCGATTCGAAAGACGCACGGCGAATGTGAGCCCGGCCTCGTGATCGTAGAAGAACTGTCGAGACACCCCTAGAATCTTGGCGGCTTCCTCTGGTTTCAGAAGTCGGTCTTTTGAAGCTCGTGGGGCGTGAGGCCTCACGCGCACGGCGTGGGTGCTGGGCGTCGTAGGTATCGTGCTCTTCGTCGCCGGAGTCGTCGTCGGCGCTCGGGTCTGGTAGCGATGGCCAGCCCTTTCGGCATTCTCGGCAAGCTCTTTGGCTCTCCGGAGGCCGTCGAGCGCATCGTGGAATCCACCGCGTCCGCCCTCGACAAGCTGGTCTACACGAACGAAGAAAAGGCCGAAGCAGCAGCGAAACAGCGTGAAAAAGCACGGGATCAGGTGGTTGCTTTCATGGCCGCAACCTCCGGGCAGAATCTCGCGCGCCGCCTGATCGCGCTGACCATCGTGGGGATTTGGGCGTGGTGCTACGTGATGTCGGTCTCGATGGCGGTGATAGCGGTGTTTTGGAGTCGGCTCGCCATCCGGCTCCGCGAGGCGTCGTCTCTTATCGATTCGAACATCTCGGATGTGGAGGGGTTCCTGATTCTGATCCTCACGTTCTATTTCGGTGCTCCTCACGTGGAGAACGTGGTGCGGGCCGTGGTGGACGGAAGGCGGGAGAAGGGGAAAGCGACATGAGAGATCGGGATTCAATGTGCGTCGAGCTGTACTGGCGCGACTCCGCGGACGGGCAAGTGCTCGTCTGCCGAGAGTGCGAGCGGGTGACCGGAGACTCGGCGGCATCGTGTCGCGTGACGCTCGTCCGCATCCAAGAGGTCGTGTACGCGTTTTGCGAGCGCTGCGGCGTGAAACAGAGTCTCAACGGCTTCGAGCTGGCCACGGAGGAAGACCATGAGTGACGAGACGGGCACCGAGCGCGTTGTCCCGTGGCCAGGAACGGACTTGGATAAGGGACCGTCGCCCCACCTGTCGTGGCGCGAGCTCGGCTGTCGCGACGGCACACCCTACCCCGAGGAATGGAGACGCTCCCGCGCTCTCGTGCTCGCGCGAGTGTTCGAGAGGATCCGGCGGGAGGTCGGTGGTCCTATCCGGGTGAATTCCGCTTACCGGACGCGAGACTACAACGCCCGGGTCGGCGGCTCCCGGAACAGCCAGCACGTCGAAGGACGGGCCCTCGACCTCGCCGTCCCCCGCAAGCTCATTCTCGCGGAGTTCCACGAAATCGTCCTGTTCGTTGCCCGAAGGCCTGGCTCTCCTCTCCGGGGTCTCGGGGTCTATCCGTCTTTCATCCATATCGATATACGGCCCTCGCCGCGATTGGTTCGCTGGCAAGGAAAGCGCGTGCAAGCCGAGCTGGTGAGGACCGCTTGAACCTAAAAGGAGGTTGTTTATGAGAGGAAAACTGAAACGCCTGGTGAGATTCACGTTGATTATCGCTGGGCTCACGTGCTGCATCGTGGGTGACGTCGCCGCGGCGGAAGACCCACCCGTCCAAGCCGGGCCCATCGACTTCCACGTCATTCCCGCTATCGGCGCCGGGGTGTTCGTCGAAGACTCGGACGCCGAGAGCTCCGTCACGAACAACGGCTACTTTCTGGTCCGTATCCCGGCCTTCGTCTTTCCGCGGCTGAATGACGCCTCCGCCGGGGTTCAGGTCGAGCTCAGCAATGCCCCAAGACTCCGAGGCGTCGATTACTCAGTTCTGAGCTACGCGAGGATCAAGCTTGCGGGAACGACCTATGCGGGCGCGAACGTCCGACTGTTTCATGGCGCAGCGAAAGCAGGGGCGGAATTCTCCTTGCGCGCCATGCCCGTCGTCGGACTTCGTTTGCTGAGCATAGCTAATCGCATACCGATCTTTTTCGAGGTCGAGTTTTTCGGTGACCGCCGCCCCGTCAAGGCGGCGCTCATTCTCACGTGGGAGTAAAGGAGAAAAGAAAATGAATCCACTCATCCGTATCGTGCTCTTCAGCGTGCTCATCGCACTGGGAGCGGTCGCCTGTACCGAGGTGACTCAAACCATCCAGCCATCACCGGTCGATGTCAGCGTTTCCGGCCCGGCCTCGACTGCCGGTGAGACGCCGACACCAGCCTCGAACGGGACCATCACGCTCGAGCCATCGAGCATCGAGGTCCAGGTCGGAAAGAATGTCGCTGTCATGGTCATCGTCCGGGACGCCAACGGCGTCGAGGTGCCGAGCGAGAACATCTCCGTCTCCATCGTCGATAAGACGCTCGTCCGGCTTGTGGAGATCGACAACCGGATCCTCACGTTCGGAGGGCTCGCGGCGGGACAGACGTCCGTCCTCATCAGCGCTTCCGGGCTTCAGGCATCGCTCGACGCGATGGTGGTGGCGTCCCAATAAAAACGGAAGCCTATTGTGGGATCGCCGCTAAGCAGCTTAGGGCGAACGAAGACGCAGGCGCCGTCTACGACCGAGGAGTCAGCGGTCGCTTTGATCTTCGGCCTCGCCGCCTGCGGGCAAATCTGGCTACGTCGCATCGACGGCTACCAGCACCTGGACCACGTGCTCGCACCAGGAGAGGTCGCGGCCTGATCTGTTCCCGTCACGATGAAAGTGGAGGAGTGCCGTTTTTTTCAGGTACGCATCGGGCTGAGAGGACGCCGAGCACTTTGAACGGGGCTGCTGCATAATGGTTGAGAGGGACTAGCGCCTCCTGGACTTGTACAGGAAAGATTTCACTCGACCTGGAAGAGCGGTACTAGCAACCAGACAACAACGACGATTCGAACGAGGAGCACAACTAACCGTGACGAGATTAGCAGCGGGGCCCCCACAGCCACGACAGCACCGATGATCGACAAAGCAATCGATCCGAGAAAATGGGCCGGGCTAAGATATCGGTAGCCTGCTACTTCGGTTCCGAATACGTAAACGTAACTAGTTGGATCGCGCAGATAAGAAAGAAGATCGGAGATATCCAACAAAGTGAAAACCGCTACCACGACTAGGCATAGTACGTTCGCAAGCTTCACCCCCGTGTTCACGAGCCTTCGTCCGTTTGTCATCATCTTGGATACTGAACCCGCAGCACCAGGTCGTGCCCTTGATGCCTGAATGTGTCTACAAATGACGGCATCTCGCCACATAGATCGATACACCCCGCCGATCCCGGTACGTCGCCACCGTGTATCGAAAAGTTGGCGCGCCCGCGCGTGTTTGTTCCGGAAGCTGGGGTTATCCAGACGCGCCAATCGCCCCAAGAGCGTCTGCCGCCTGGCCATGTTCCGCGGTAGAAGCGCTGTTCTAACCGGTCCCAGGCGCCGGTCGGGCGACGCTGTAGGTCTGACTGAAAAACGACATAGTTGCCTTCTGGAATCGGGCCGACGAATATCTTACCCTGAAAACGTGGATCCTGGTAGCCCTCCCGGCCTGATACACCGGCCCACGCGCCAAGCACATTACCGTTCGTGTCAAACATGATCAGTGTGGTGCCATCAAACGTGAGGTCCGGGGCAGTTTGGGACACAACAGGTCTTTCAGCAGTCTCTGGGCTATCACCTCCACCTTTCCTGGATCGCCTATAGTCGGTGTTAGGACAATTTGGCTTCTTCCCGTTCCCACAGTTGTACAAGGGATTGTCGGGGACGGGGTCCTGAGGACCTTCTGGTGGCTCGGGACCTTTTGGCTCGGGACCTTCTGTTTCTGTCGTACCGCCCGGGTTGGTTGGGGGTTCGTGACCGTCCCTGTCGTCTTGCGCTTCGGCATTGATTATGTCCGCCAATGGATGGTTATCCAAAAAAGAATCCAAATCAAAGCAGAGATCAACACCAACACAAAAGGGTACTTCAATTGGGGACAACCCACTGGGATCAGACAGGTTTATTGGGTTATTCAGCGCGTAGGTGTAGCGGTTCAAGCCCTGCCCAGGGAAGGCAATGGGATCGGGCGCCGTAAATCTCCCAATCTCCGGGTCGTAGTACCTGGCGTTGAGATAGACGAGCTCGGTCTCTTCTTCTCGCTCACCGATCCACCCACGAGAGTCGTAGTGAGTGCCTGTGACGGAGTGCTGGTCGCCGAAGGGTGTGTGTTGCTGGCTGCGAACTTCGGCTCCAGCGGTGTCCGTCACCGCACGAACGGAGCCGAGGTGGTCCCGGTGCAAGATGAAGAACTCTGTTCCGACTTGTTTTCCACCGAGCAAGTACTTGGTCACGGTTCCGTCGGGAGCGATCTCGTAGTCCGAACCAACGTAGGTGGTGGTCTGGCCTCCCGAGGTCTTCTTCAGACGTGTCCCAAGCCCGTCGTAGGTGAACGCCACGTTTCCGATGGAAGAGGGCTTGCCGTCTCCGTTCCATTGGAGGAGGGTGCCGTTGCGACTCGTCATCTGGCCCGTGGCGTTGTAGGAGTAGCTTCTCGTGCCCGCTGTGGAAACAGCATGGGGCCGAGCTTCGCTCGGCGCGGGATACGTGTAGGTCCCGATTTTGGAATCAACTACCACCCGCATAGCGGGTGGTTTGATGAAGGCCCCTCGAAGGGGCCTCCATCGTGCGGAAGGGGGCTAAAGCCCCCTGAGGTTTAGCTGCTCTTGACGTTTTTCCTCCGCCTCCTGGTTTCGGATGTACTCCCGGATGACTGCCTCGTCGAGACCCACCGTGCTGACACAGTACCCACGTGCCCAAAAATGAAATCCCGTGAAGTTCCTCTTCCTCTCCAAGTACTCCCGGTGGATTCGTATCGCAGACTTGCCTTTCAGGAACCCTATCGTGTTCGCCACGCTGTACTTCGGGGGAATACTCAGACACAGGTGAACGTGGTCCGACATCGCGTGCCCCTCCACCAATTCGATTCTCGCCTGTTCGCAAAGTTCCCTCAGGATTTTCCCGACCCCTTTTCTCAAACTCCCGAATACCGCCTTCTTTCGATACTTGGGGCTGAACACAACGTGGTATCTGCAGTACCATTTCACGTGCGACTGGCTCTGCCATTCTCGCATGTCGATCTCCTTTCTTTTGAACTTCCCGGTTCATTGAAAGGAGATCGTCTACCACACGCCGGAACGGCAGAGCCTATTCGAGTCACACCGCCGGAGGCGGTGGCTTACCCGTTGGAGTTATAGGTGATGTTGCCGATGGCGTCGTAGGTGAAGCTCTGATCGAGGGTCGACGTATCCGCGTTCGTTGCGCCCGTCAAGCGGTTGAGCTGGTCGTAGGCGTACGTCCAGCCCTCCATCGCGTGAACGCTCGTCACCGAGGAGATCATGCCGTCCGGCAAGTACGTGTAATTCAGGTCCTGGTGTACGACGGTATCTCTGGTCGTGTAGATGCGGTCGAGCCAGCCCCGTTGGTCCGAGTAGGTGTTCGTGGTCACGACGCCGTTCGCATAGGTTCGGCTTATGAGCTGTCCGGAGGCGTTGTACTGGCTGTCGGAGATGGTGCCGGTTTCCGTGAGGAGATTACCCGTGGCATCGTAGGTATAGCTGATGACCTGAGCGTCGGGATAGGTGACGGAGGTGGGAACCCCCGCCGCGTTGTAAGTCATCGAGCTCGTGTAGTTGACGGCGTCGATGCTTCGCTGCGCGCGGACAACCTGCCCCAGCGCGTTGTAGTCCTGAAGCGCCGTGCCCGCGGCGTCGGTCATCGAGGTTTGTAGCCCGACGTTAAAATACCCGCTTGTGGGCTCGTCGTAGGTGAAGCTCGTCGTCTCGGCGTTCGGTGTTCCGGCTCGCGTGGTCTTGGAGGTCAGACGACCGATGAGGTCGTAGGCGAGCTCGGTCCGCTCGGTGAGAGCGTTCACCGTGGCCACCATCTCGCCCGCATCGTTGTACTCTCGTGTCTCGATACCGGAATCGGGAGCGTTGATGCTCGTGATCTGGCCCAGTGAGTTGAAATACGTCACCAAGACATTGCCCACGTGATCCGTGACGGTGCGTGTCCGTGCACCGGGGTCGGTCGTCGTCGTGGTCGTAATGGGGCTTTCGCCGAGGTACTCGTCGAGATAGCTTGTGAGAGCGGTGTCGTTTCGCTCCGTAACGGTGATGTGCCCCTCGGGGTTCGTGGTCGTGACGCTTCGCAGCCCGTAGCTCACGGTCAAGGTCGCGGCGTCCGGAAGCGTGGCCTCGGTCTGACGATTCCGCGCATCGTATTCGAACGAAGACGTGTAGGCGGTATCGCCGGTGAATCGGGGTCGAGCTGCCGTGGCCACACCTCCACGGGCGTTGTAGGTCACCTCGTCGGACAGGATTTCCTCTCCGGCACTCGGCCCGCGTCGTTCCGAAAGATACCGGCGACCCAGCCCGTCGAAGTAGTGCCGGGACCACTGAGTGCCGGCGCCGCTCGCCGCCGCCGTCTCTACCTGCGTGTGTTGCGCGTTCGGCTCGCCAAACGAGGGGTAGGTCGTCTGGACGAAACCGCCCAGGGGGCCGTCCGTCCGAGCGTGGCGGCACAGAGCGTCATACGTGGTGGTCGTTATTTGACCGTTGGCGTCCGTTGTGGAAAGGGGCCCTTCGCATACCGGGTCCCAACTCGACGAGAACGTGTGACCCAGCGCATTCTTTGTCGATTCTGGGAAGAGAGCGTAGGCAGTGTCGTAGGCGATGGTCGTCTTACCGCCTTTGGTGTTGACCACCTTGGTCAGGTTTCCGTAGGTGTCGTACTCGAAACACTCGCTCAGAGCGCATTGGAAGACGTAGCTATCATCCGTGTCTCGCCAGACACCCTGATTGGTGAGAAGTCCCGCGAGCGGCGCCTCGGTGTACTGGGTCGCCCCGTCGAAGTAGAAAAGAGATTCGGAGAGCTTTGCACCGGCGGTTCCGATACCGAGATAGCTCACCGTGCGAGCTGCTTTGTTGACCACGTATTCACTGGTATTCGGGAAGTACTCCGCTACCGACGTGCTCTCGTCGCCTGTCGCATCATAGTTTCCGTAGCTTCTGGTTGTGACGCGATTGCCGTATGTATCGTAATCGTATTCCTGATAGGTTCGCTCGCCCGTCGTACAAGGCCACGCAGTGCATTCCGTCCCTGAGCCGTCATAGGTATAGGTCGTCCGCGCGCTGATTCGCGCCGTGTAAGGCTCGGATTCCCCGTCGCCTGTAAAGATCAGTGCGTTCACGAGCCCAGAGAGCGCGTTCCCATTCCCATCTCGACGTAATTGAGCTTCCAGTGTCCCTGGAGCCGCGATGTCCTGGCTGTACTCAGACTCGATGTACGGGCCAGCACTTTCGTTCGCGAGCGCAGGCAGAGTGGTCTTGGAATAGCGGAACCCGAGCCATCGCCGCTCGGCGGCGTTGTAGAGGCCACCCTCGTAGGAGTACGTCGTCGTCGAGGACCAAGTCAGGCCGTCAGAGAGCGTCACCGACGAGACCGTCGGCCCACCGGGATTCCGAGGATGGGTCGAGGAGCTCGAGGTGAAGACGCCGTTTTTATCTTGCGAGACGACGGTGGGAGGCGTGGCGACGGTGGTGGACCACTGGGTGCCCGGCACGTAGGCTACGGTCGTCGTTCCGCCCAACGAGCTCTGGATATCCGTTAGTAGGTCCGTCTTTCCGACGACACTTCCCGAGAGAGAGACTGTGGAACCGGTGTTGGTAAGGCAGGAAATATCCGTCTTGCTGTCTCCGTTAAAATCACCAGCAACGACGTTGTTGGTGCCACAGAAGTTCGTGTGCCACTGTGTAGGGTAGGTGAATCCGGAGATTCCGTTCGACAGACCGACGAAAACCCGTTGATTGTCAGTGGAATGGCACCAGAGATCGGTCCGAGCATCCCCGTTCACATCGCCAATGCTCAGCCGGCTGCAGCCAAGAGGAACGGCCCATTCGCCGGTGCTGAAATCCGACCCGGTCGAGAGTCCGACGTAGGCTTTCCAGGTGGCGTCTTGTGCCTTGTTGTCGTAGCAGTAGATGTCGGTCTTGCCGTCGCCGTTGAAATCGCCGAGGCCGCGCTGATCGTTGCCGCCGCAAGCGACACCGGTCCATTTACCGCCGTGAGTAAAGGCGCTCGTCCCGTTCGAGAAGGCGATCCAGGGACCGGCAGGCAAACCGTAGAGGCCGCGGCACATGAGGTCCGTGTTGCCGTCGCCGTCGAAGTCACCCGGCATGAAGACTTTCTGCGATACACCCCAGTTCACGCCCCAACTCGTGCCCCCGTTGTAGCGGCACCAGTTACTCATCCAAATGCCACTGAAGTTGAACGAGTCTCCGTCCGACAGCCACATCTCCACGTTCGCCGCGGTGGTGTGGCATGCTAGGTCCGTCTTCCCGTCCGAGTTGAAGTCTCCGGCAATGACCTGGCCTTGATCCACCCGGCAGAAGCCCCCGGGGGCCCACACGTTGGCGGACAGGCGGTTGCCCCTCGACAGGGCGACGGAGTCGACCTGGTAGTTCGTCTTGCACAAGAAATCCGTCTGGCCGTTGCCATCGAAGTCACCCGTCGATAGGTGTTCTCCGGTGCCGCCGCAGAAATACCCCCAGTTCGTGACGTCGAAACTCGAGCCATCCGAGAGACCGATATCGATCCGGCCGTCCGACCACACTTTGTGGCAGTAGATGTCCTGAAGGCCATCCCCGTTGAAGTCGCCCGTCCCCTTGGCTCCGAAATTGTACGCCGTTGCCCAGCTGACATCACCCGTGAAGCTGTGGTCCGACGCGTCAGTGAGGTAGGAAAAGATGTCTTGCGGAAGGCTCGTGCCTCCACTGATGACGCCGTTCGCGTCGATGACGACGTCTTTTCCGTACCTCTGAACGGAGTCGAGACGGGAGCGACCCCCCTCTGTGCCAACATCCTTGAGACACTTCGCCCCTTGAAATTAGTGTGTAGGGCGGAGGAGGATCATCAATGAGTTCATTGATTGAGAGAATGACCCCGGCGGGAACGGAAGGAGCCCGTAGGGCGACTGGAGATCCCGCCGGCCGCGATGCGGCGGGGGTCCCGGAAACGGAAGTGAGTGAGCAAGCGAAGCCCCTCTGTGCCAACATCCTTGAGACACTTCGCCCCTTGAAATTAGTGTGTAGGGCGGAGGAGGATCATCAATGAGTTCATTGATTGAGAGAATGACCCCGGCGGGAACGGAAGGAGCCCGTAGGGCGACTGGAGATCCCGCCGGCCGCGATGCGGCGGGGGTCCCGGAAACGGAAGTGAGTGAGCAAGCGAAGCGTCGACGCTTTACCGCGGAGTACAAGCTGCGGCTAGTGCGCGAGGCCGACGCCTGCAAGGGTGTCGGGGATATTGCGGCACTTCTGCGTCGAGAGGGCCTGTACTCGTCGCAGCTATCGAGTTGGCGCCGCCAACGTGACGAGATCGCGAAGGCGGGGTTGACGTCGAGAAAGCGAGGCCGGAAGGCGAAGGCAGAGGATCCACGGGTCAAGGAGCTCGAGCGCGAGAACGCCCGGCTCCAACGTCGCCTGGCTCGAGTGGAGACGATGTTGGAGATCCAAAAAAAAGCCTCCGAACTGCTGGGGATCCCCCTGAATCCGCTCGACAGCGACGAGAACGACTGATTGTGGCGGCCGAGGAGCTGGCGGGACAGATTGGGCAGACGGCGGAAGCCTGCGAGGCTCTGAGTGTGGCTCGTTCCACGTTGTATCGCAGGCGCCAGCTGGTGACGCCCAAACCGAAGCGTCGTCCTCGGCCGCACCGAGCCCTCGACGAGACCGAGTGCGAGAAGGTCCTCGGAGCCTTGCACTGTGAGCGTTTCGTCGACAAGGCGCCCGCGCAGGTGTGGGCCACGCTTCTGGACGAGGGAATCTACCTCTGCTCGATTCGCACGATGTATCGGATTTTGGAAAAGTACGGCGAGGTCCGAGAGCGCCGGAACCAACTGCGCCATCCGAATTACGCCAAGCCGGAGCTGTTGGCCGAGGCGCCCAACGAGGTTTGGTCGTGGGATATCACGAAGCTTCGTGGCCCCGTCAAGTGGACCTACTACTATCTCTACGTCATCCTCGACATCTTCTCCCGCTACGTGGTTGGCTGGATGCTGGCTCACCGAGAAAGCGCCGAGCTCGCGAAACGCCTCATCGCCGAGAGCTGTCGCAAGCAAAACATTGAACCAGACCAGCTCACCATGCACGCGGATCGTGGCAGCTCGATGCGAAGCAAGTCCGTGGCTTTGCTCTTGGCAGACCTCGGCGTGACCAAGACCCACTCCAGACCCTACGTCTCGAACGACAATCCCTACTCCGAGTCTCAGTTCAAAACGCTCAAGTATTGCCCTCAGTTCCCCAGCCGTTTTGGTTCCATCCAAGACAGCCGGCTGTTCTGCCGCGGTTTCTTCGACTACTACAACAATGACCACCGGCACTCGGGGGTCGGCCTTATGACACCGGCCGACGTTCACTACGGTCGCGCCGAACAACTCACCACCGCTCGGCGCCAGATCCTTCTCGAGGCTCAGCGTGCTCATCCCGAGCGCTTCGTTCGCGGAACGCCACAACCTCCCGTTTTGCCTCCTCAGGCCTGGATCAACCCGCCGCCGCAGAAAACGACGCTCCAGGATGCCGCAGGAGCCATTCTCTCGGCGTCGTCCATACCTGGGGTACCCCCTTTTTCTGCTTCACCCAACGAGATCGCGAGCGAAGCAGACGTCGACCACGCGGACATCACCAGTCGCCGAAAGTTAATCGAGGCTCACTAAATGCAGCTCGCGAGTGTCTCAATGTTGTTGACATGTTCCGCTGCACCGGTCTGGCTAACCGGCAAGTAGCCGATTTCGTCGACCACGAGCAGCGCCGGGTGGCTGAGTACGGCGAGTCGGCGTGTCAGGGTTCCGGCAGCTCGAGCCTCCTCGAGCGAGGTGATGAGCGCAGCGAGGGTGCCGTAGTAAACGCGTCGTCCCTTCTGGGCGGCAGCGATAGCAAGACTGATCGCCAGATGAGTCTTGCCGACACCGGGCGGCCCTAACAAGACGACGTTCTCTTTGCGCTCGACGAAGCCGAGCTCGTGAAGACTCTCGATCTGCTCGCGCTTGATGGATGGCTGGAATGAGAAGTCGAACTCCCCAATCGTCTTGACCGTGGGTAGCCGCGAGGAACGCATCGCGGCTTGCAAACGGCGATTGTTCCTCAGGTTGATCTGCGCGCCCAGAAGCTTCTCGATGGCTTCCGACGTCGTGACCCCTCCGCTGTCGGCCTCGGAGAGGACGCCGTCCACGGCTTCGAGAGCGCCGGGCATCTTGAGGTCTGCCAACATCGCTCGTATCTGCTCACGTCGAGAGGCGGCGGCGGCCTTCATCGGCCACCCCCAGCGAGCCGGTCGTAGACCTGAAGCGAGCGTCGCTCGACTTCAATCGATGGCAGCTCGGCCACGTGCGCTCTCGTTCGTTTGCTCTCTCGTCTCGGGAGAACAAGGGAACGGTAAGGCCGCTCAGCAAGCGGCCTCAGAGTCGCTTTCTCTTCCCGCTCGAATCGGTCTATCGGCCTCTCGTGGATCGTGCGATGTTGGCGGACGTTCGCAACGTCACTCGACCACCGCTCGAGCTGAGCATCGAGGTCCTCGTCGTTGAGAAAGTGACGACCGTAGAAGAAGTTCTCGCGAACGTAGCGGATGGGCCTCTCCACTTTGCCCTTGGTCTTCGCGCGATACGGGCGACAGGCTCTTGGTCGAAACTCCCAGTGATGTGCGAAGCGAACGAACTCGGGATTCTCAACGAGCGGACCACCCTCCCAACGACGGTCTTCCACGATGACCGAACGCATCTGGTCGAAGAGCACCTCCTTCGGAACGCCACCCAGGAATCGGAAGGCCTGCTCGAGCCCCTCGAACAAGGTGCGCATATCCTGGCGCTTGAAGAACCGAAGCCACAACAACCGAGAGTAGCCAAGCTGTTAGGGAACACCTAAAACCGGCCACGCAGGAACACCTCAAACCCGGCCACTTCGGGAAGCGCAGACAAGGCATCCTATGCTCCGAAAGGAGCATAGGAAAGCCTTGGGAAACTACCTGAAAGTGAATAAGAGACAACAAGTTATAGCGCTGTTGGAGCTCGGCTGGAGCTACCGCCGGATCGAGTCCGAGACGGGTGTGCGTCGCGAGACGGTGTCACGCTACGACAAGCTGCGTCGTTCAAAAGCGGCCAAAGTGTTCCCCGGCTCGGAAGAGGTCTCGGAACCGGGAATCAACGACTTACGAGATTCGGGGTCGGCAAAAGCGGCCAAAGTGACCCCCGGCTCGAGGCCGCGCCAGAGCTCGTCGTCGGCGGTGTTCCACGACGAGATCGTGGAGAAGGTCGAAGCGGGTCTGAGCGCGAAGCGGGTCTGGCAAGACCTGGTCGAAGAGTTCGGCTACGGCCACGCCTACGAGTCGGTCAAGCGCTACGTTCGGAAGCTGAAGGTTCAGCGCCGGGTGGTGACGGTGCTTCACTCGGCGCCGGGCGAAGAAGCCCAGGTGGATTTCTTCCGCGGGGTGGCGACGTTTGATTCTCTCACCGGCCAATGGAAGAGGCCTTGGGTGTTTCGAATGACGCTCGGCTGCTCACGCCACGGCTACGAAGAAGCGGTTTGGGATCAGAAGCTCGAAACGTTCTTGCGTCTGCATGAGCACGCGTTCGAAGACTTCGATGGTGTTCCCTTGGTTGTACGGCATGACAACCTGAAGGCGGCTGTAGTACGGGCGTGCCTGTACGACCCCGACGTGAACCCGATCTATGCGGCCTTCGCCGAGCACTGGGGTTTCACGCCGCTGCCGACGAAGCCGCGGAACCCTCAAGAGAACGGCAAGCAGGAGCGAAGCGGCGGCTATGTGAAGGACAACGCTCTCAAGGGCAAGCGATTCGATTCTCTTCGCGAGCTCAACGAGTATCTGAAACGCTGGAATCGCACCATCGCACGACTGCGGATCCACGGCACGACGCGCAAGCAAGTCTGGACGCATTTTCTCGACACCGACAAAGCCGCACTCAAGCCGGTCGCTCAACAGCGCTTCGCGATGTTCGACAGCGGCACGCGGAGCGTTCATCCCGACGCTCACGTAGAGGTTGCGGGCGCCTTCTATCCCGTCTCTCCTCGGCTGTTGGGTCAACGCGTGCAGGTACGCTGGGACGACAATCTCGTACGCGTCTATCACGACGACGCGCTCGCCGCCTCACACCTTCGAGTGGCTCCCGGCCACTACGCGCCGGAGCCCGGACAAAAAGCCGTCACCTCGAGCCAGCGAGCTTTCGCGGTCAAGCTCCTGGGCCGGTGCGAGCGGGTCGGTGCAGCGCTGCGAGCGTGGGCCGACAAGGCGTACGAAGTACGGGGCGTGAGAGCCCTGCGCCTCATCCAGGGCGTTTTGAGTCTCACGCGCAAACACCCGCGAGAGAGCGTCTTGTGGGCTGCCGACAAAGCTCTCGAACACGAGTTCTTCCGCTACCAGGACTTCAAACGCCTCGTCGTGCGCGGCGATACGGTCCTGCCCACTCAGCTCCCGCTTCTATCCGAACACCCTGACATCCGTTCTATGGATTCTTATCGATTGGAGGATTGGCCATGAACCCTCAGCTCGACGCCCAACTACGTCATCTACGCTTGTCCGGAATCGTCGAGGCGCTTGCCGTACGACTCGAGCAGGCGAGAAGCGCCGGGCTCGACTATCTCGAGTTTCTCGAGCTGCTCGTCCAGGACGGAGCTCGCCCGACGGGCAGACCGACTGTTCAAACGGCGACTCAAGCAGGCCACGATCACTCAGCTCAAAGAGCTCTCCGACTTCGACTGGACGTTCAATCCCAAGATCCCACGGGCCCGGCTCTCCGAGCTCGCCACTGGCCGATTCGTCGCCGAGCACACAAACGTGCTTCTCGTCGGGCCTCCCGGTGTCGGCAAGTCCCACGCCGCGGTCGCGGTCGCCGTCGGGGCGATCCGTTCCGGCTACCGCGTTCTCTTACGCTCTGTGTTCGATCTCGTTCAAGACTTTGCCGAAGCCGACGCCGTCGGCGAACGTCGCGAGCTCGTCAACAAACTCTCCCGCATCGACCTGCTCATCCTCGAAGATTTCGGCATGAAGAAGCTTCACGCCGCTGCCGCCGAAGACCTCCTCGAAGTCTTCGTCCGCCGTCACGAAACCGCGTCTACGCTCATCACCACCAACCGGCCTACCGAAGACTGGGCCAAGTTTCTCGTAGACGTTCCCGCCACCACCGCCATCCTCGATCGATTCCTCTCCCACATCGAGATCGTCACCATGCGCGGAAAAAGCTACCGCCTCAGCAGAGCCAACCGCGAAAGGTAAACGGCAGAATGAAAGCCCTCGCACTAAACGCTCAACCGCGCATGGAGTCTATGGAAGCTGACGTGTCTGACGGTTTTGTGGAAGAGCTCGACTACCCCTTTAATCGCTTTGGACTCCCAGTCCCGAGCTCTCCCACAAAACCTTGGAAAACGCTTCGCGTTTCCAACAGCTCCCACAGCCTCGGGCCTCTTTCGATATCAAGGAGAAAAAAGTTTGACCTTCTCAGTCTCGGTGTCAGATACTTAGCGCCAGCTACCCGAGTGGCCGGGTTTGAAGTGTTCTTCAGTGGCCGCTTTTGGGTGTTCCCTGACAGCCAAGCACCAGGAGCAGAGCCCAACGGCGCCCCCACGGCAGACGGAAGTGCGCGAAGTCCACCTGAGCTTGATGGCCCGGCGGCGTCTCGAAACGCACAACAGGCTCGATGCCAGGTCGAGGACGCACTTGGCGGACGTACTCTTTGAGCTGCGTGTAGCCGCCTTCGTAGCCCGACGCACGTAGCTCTTCATACAGGCGAACCGCGCTGAGCTGCGGAAACTCCTCCAGGCGTGAGTCAACGATCCCTCGGTACCGGTCGATCTTTCGCGGTGTCGGTGGGCGCTTCTTGTAGCGGACCGCTTCGTTGTCTAGGTCTCGATCCAGTTGGCCGGTCTCAATCCACTGGTAGATGGTGCGGCGGCTTATGCCCAGCTTGTCTGCCAGGGCTGCCTTCGTCAATCCCTGCTCCAAATACTCTCGTAGCAACACTCGTTTCTCCCTTCCGTACATGGCTACGGATGGCCGAGTGTGCAATTTTCGTCCGCCATAAGTGTGCAATTTACGCCCGCCGCTAACAGTGGATCCCGCGCAAGTAATGATCGTGGCTGCCGAAGCCGCCAGTCCGTCGATCACAATCTCGACTGGTCGACGCTCGTCGCGAAGAGTTGCGTCGATCGCCATCGCCTCAATGGCGACCCGCCGACCGAGTTCACGTGGACTCGGACACGATCGACATCGTCCGGCAGATCGCGCAGCTCCTTTGCGACGTCTAGGGCTCTGACTCCGTCGACGTACTCGGCTCCGATGGGGCCGAAGATGTAAACGTGATGTGTGCTCATCGTGGTTTTCTCCTGATCGATTTCTTGGCGTCGTTGGCGTCGTCGACTCCCCGACTCAGTGCGGCGTTCGCTCGGAGCGAGGCGTTAGGCGCGAGAGTGCCTGCCTCGGCGAAGCGGTGGAAAGGCTACAGACTACGGACGGTAGAGACCTTGCCTACCGCGATTCGCGATCCTTCCGCCGTTGTCTACCAAAAATAAGTCCATGCGGCGGCCGTCCTCAAGCTCGATCGTCAACTTGTCTCGCCCGAAAAGGTAGGTGTCATCGATAGCTTCGACGCTGCCCGATATCTCTTTCAGCCCATCGATGCGTTCATACGTGGGTGCTGGTTCGATCCACTCTTGCAGTACCGTGATTCGGTAGCGGGCTCGGCAGAGGTGCTCGCCTTCCTCGTAAACCGGACCCTCTCCCCGAAGTTCCTCCGAAACAGTGCTGCCGAGACGGTCCATGATAAGTCACCAACCCCCTATATCGCGATGTCACGAATGCCCTTTACGAATCGAATCCGTGTTCCATCCGACAAGCCTATCCGCAGCCTCGCGTACGACACTCGAGATCTGCCGGCTGCCCCAAGGCTCAACACCTAGGATAGGCTTCTTATGCTCGTACTCCGTCTGTGCAATCTGAATCTCGCGGTGAATCCATTTGCGGTGAGTCGCGTATTTTCCCGCCAAGATGACGACGACCGTTACAGAGCCGAATTTGCTGCTCGATCGCGTCGTACAATTCCTGAACGTTCGCCGCATCATGCACAGGATCATCTTTGAGTACTGAGTAGTTCCTGTACAAAAATCCGGGCGCGTCATCCAGAAGCCCTACGAGCCGATCATACTCATCGGTGTAAGCCCATGCATGAACTTATTAAGAGATTGTAGGTCCTCGCCATCGTCTCCACCTCACACCGGGGACGAGCACGCCCAAAAACTTACCCAAAAATTACCTACGCCCTTTTTTGTTCGCTCGCTGCCTTCCTATAACTCATTGATTTCTTTTGGTATCCCCGACGGGACTCGAACCCGTGTTGCCGCCGTGAAAGGGCGGAGTCCTAGACCACTAGACGACGGGGACGCAAACTGAATTGTAGCGTGCGGCGAACCGCGCGGGTATCTCCCTTTTCGAGCCACTGAGGCACGAAACTTTGGTAGGCCGTACTGGTCTCGAACCAGTGACATCCTGCTTAAAAGGCAGGCGCTCTACCAACTGAGCTAACGGCCCGTGAAAGGGGAATTTTAGGCTGTCCGACGCGCTTCGTCAACGTCAGGGGAACCAACGATCTAGGACGGGCCCGTCGCCATTGTCCATGTCCACGATGGTCGAGCGACGTTCGGGACCCGTGGATACCATTTCGATGGGAGTCTCACAGAGGTCTTCCAGCACCTCGAGGTAGCGGCGCGCGTTTTTCGGCAGATCGGTGACGCGGTCAATGCCGGCAGTCTTCGACTGCCAGCCCGGCAGCGTTCGATAGACGGGCTCGCAACCCTCGAGCATCGAGAGCTCTCCCGGAAATTCGTCGATGCGCTCGCCGCGGTGAAGATAGTGAGTGCACACTTTGATCTCTTCGAGGGAGTCGAGCACGTCGAGCTTGGTGATCGCGAGAGCGTCGAGTCCGTTGATGCGCTTCGCGTAGCGGACGACGACGCTGTCGAACCAGCCACAGCGGCGCGGCCGCCCGGTTGACGCTCCGAACTCTGCGCCCTTCTTCCGAATGACCTCTCCGAGCTCCGGAGTCATTTCGGTCGGCAACGGCCCCTCGCCGACTCGCGTGAGATAGGCCTTGGTGATCCCGAGGATGTAGTCGATGGCTTTGGGGCTGACCCCGCTCCCCGTCGCGACCCCGCCTGCGGTCGGGTTCGACGAGGTGACGTAGGGGTAGGTCCCGTGGTCGATGTCGAGTAGCGTTGCCTGCGCCCCCTCGAACATGACGTTGCTTCCGTCCTCGAGAGCGCGATGTACGAGAAGCGACGTGTCGGTAATGTGAGAGAGGGCGACCTCGCCGAATCGCTCGAGCATCCCGTCGATTTCGTCGCGGAGCTTCCCGGCCTCGGCCTCGATCCCGAGAGCGGTCGTCTTGTCGCGGACGAGGTAGTCGAGCTTGTCCTTCAGAAACTCGAGATTGCGAAGGTCGCCCACTCTGAGTCCCCGCCGCCCAATCTTGTCCTCGTAGGCGGGACCGATCCCCCGACAGGTGGTCCCGATGCGGCGATTGCCGAGTTTTTCTTCCTCGCGCTGCTCGGCGAGACGGTGATAGGGCAGGATGAGCTGAGCGCGGTCGCTCAAGTAGAGGTCACGGATCTCGATGCCGTGACCCCGCAACATCGCAACCTCGGACAAGAAGGCTTCGGGATCGACGACGCAACCGTTGCCGATCACACAGGTCACACCCTCGTGGAGGATCCCGGACGGAATGAGATGGAGAACGAACTGCTGGTCTTGCTCGATGACGACGGTATGGCCCGCATTGTGGCCTCCGCCGTAGCGCACCACGACCTGGATCCGCTCGGACAAGAGATCGACGTATTTTCCCTTGCCCTCGTCACCCCATTGGGTGCCAACGACCACGAGGCTCGGCATCGGTTACTCCAGTTGAACAATCACAAACGGGTAAGTGTAGCAAATCCATACCGAAAGGCACCAAGCGGCTGGGAATCGCGTAAGATTCGCCTGCGATGTACTTTTCCCGCGACGCCTTTTGTCGCTCCCTGCTCGAAGAGCTCGAGACCGAGCGCCTGCTCCTCGTGACAGGCCCGCGAGGCTCGGGTAAGACGACCCTCCTCGAAGGACTCGCCGAACGATGGGCCGGACCCGCCGCGGTGATCCAGCTCGAGGCCGTCGGCTGCTCCCCCGAAGTGCTCGCCCAAGAGCTCCCGCGTCTCTCCCGTGGCGTCGTCCCGGCCGTCCGCTCGAAAGCCCCCTCCCCCTTCGAAGGGCTGCTCGGGGCGCTCGTTCGCCGCAAGAACGACGCGCTGCTACTTCTCGATGACGTCACGGAGCTCAGGTCTCTTGCCGCCTACCCCGACGTCGAGGACCCTCTGAATCGACTGCTCGAGGCCCTGGGCCGATCGGGCCGGGCATTGTTGACGAGCCGTTTTCCATACTGGTCGAAGCGTGATCTCGATGGCGTGGCGATTCGGGAGATCCCGCCATTGACCGTCGAAGAGCTCGAGAACGCGGGCGTTTCCGCCGCTGCCTCCGTACAAAGCGTCACGGCAGGACTTGCCGTGCATGCCGCCCGCCTTGCCGAAACGTTCGACAATTATCGTAGCCTCGCCGATGCGCTCCGTTATGAAATGTCTCCGGGGGGCCGTATCGAGGCGGAATGCCGTGCCGGATACAAAGAGCTTCTCCACCGTGCCCGCGGTTACGGGGCGTGCAAAATGGTGCTTCGCGTGCTGGCCCAGGAGCAAGGCCTCAAGCTCACGGAAGTGGCACGCCACGTGAACCGGACAGCCGGTTCCACGCGGGACTACCTGCGTTGGCTCGAGGAAGTCGAGCTGGTCCGTGCCCTCGAGAAACGATTCTATTTCGTGGACCCCTTGCTCCGCCTGTGGTTCCGGATTTACGAAAACGGCGTCATCCCGGATGAAGCGTTGGTAGGCGGTGAAGTCACCGACTATTTGTCGGCGCAGGAGATTGCTGAAGAGTTGGAAGGCTTCACCCTTCCGCCACGGCCGTCGGAGGATCTTGTGGAGATCGACTAGTCGAGCTCGAGCAGCTCACGGACGTCCTGCTCGAGCAAGCCAGGAGTCTTCGCGCGGTCGAAACCGACGTGGCGCTTCGCCACGACGCCGTCGCGGTCCACGATATAGGTCGTCGGCATGGCGTAGATCCTGAACTTGTCGTCGATTTCTCTCGTGCTCATCAGGTTGTGGTAGCGGATCCCGTGCCCCTGCAGATATTCCCTGACGGTGTCGATCGGAGGCATCCGGTCATCGACGTGAACACCTATGACTTCGAGACCGTACTTGCCGTATTCGTCCTGAATCTTCTGGAAGAAGGGCATCGAATTCTGGCAGGGACCGCACCACACCGCCCAGAAATCCAGAACGACGATCTTGCCTCTCAGCTCCTTCATGCTCACCGTGCGGCCCGCGACGTCTTCGAGAGCGAAGTTGGGGGCCCTCTCTCCCATGACGTCCTGTTGGTCGCTCACATCGACCGGCAGGACCCGGGCGGTGCCGCAGCCGGCCAGCAACGCGGCGCCGAGCCAGAGAACCTTGCGAGTGGTACTCATGTTGTCGTCTCCGTGACCGTCTCCGCCTCGGGAGAAACCGATTCCTGCTCTGCGAGCCATCGCTCCGCGTCGATGGCGGCCATGCAGCCGGTCCCGGCCGCCGTTACCGCCTGGCGGTAGACCTTGTCCATGACGTCGCCGCAAGCGAAGACTCCCTCGACGGACGCTCTGGTTCCACGTTCCACGACGAGGTATCCCAAATCATCCATCGCCAGAGCACCCTCGAACAGATCGGTATTGGGCGTATGGCCGATGGCGACGAATAGAGCGCCCGTCGCGATCTCCGACTCCGCACCGGTCTTGCGATTCCGGATACGGAGGCCAGTCACTTCCTCCTCACCGAGCACTTCGGTGACTTCGCTATCCCAGAGGAAGTCGATCTTCTCGTTCTCGAGCGCGCGATCCTGCATGATCTTCGACGCACGCAACGCGTCCCGCCGATGGATGACCGTTACCTTCGTCGCGAAACGCGTCAGGAACAGCGCCTCCTCCATGGCTGTGTCACCACCGCCGACGACCGCGATCTCACGACCGCGATAGAGCGCGCCATCGCAGGTGGCACAGGCAGACACGCCCCGGTTCTGGAGCTTCTTTTCCGAGTCGATTCCGAGCCACTTCGCGGCCGCTCCCGTCGCGACGATGAGCGCGTCCGC
The DNA here is from genome assembly GCA_965247365.1 of Candidatus Marinacidobacterales bacterium. GTDB lineage: Bacteria > Acidobacteriota > Vicinamibacteria > Marinacidobacterales > SMYC01 > CBDFHB01. The sequence continues at coordinate 2,223,417 of CBDFHB010000002.1, read as the reverse complement.
GGAATAGGACTCCCCTCCGGCCTCGATCCGGAACGGCCTTTCTGATAGGTCGACGCGGGTGGCGTCGGCGTAGACGACTTCCGTCCCGAACCGTTCGGCCTGTTTGCGGAACAGCTCCATCATGTCCGTTCCCGTGACACTCTCGGGAAAGCCGGGGTAGTTCTCGACCTCGGTGGTCAACATGAGCTGTCCGCCCGGGATTCCGATCTTGGGATCGGCACCCGAGCCGGCGATCACGAGCGGCGACAGCTCCGCACGCGCGGCGTATATCGCCGCCGTATAGCCGGCGGGCCCGCTTCCAACGATGACGACCCGACGGCGATTCTCCGTGTTCGTGGTCATGCATTCTCCAGATGTTTCTCGATAAGCTGTAACAAATGCTCTCTCGAGCTTACTCCGACGACTTGGGCCTTCAACTCTCCGTCCTTGATCACGGCAATCACCGGGAGGCCCCGGATTTGATATCTCTCGGTCGTCCGCTCGTTCTCGTCCACGTTCAGTTTACCGATTGTTGCGCGCCCTTCGAAGTCGTGCGCGAGAAGCGTGATCGTCTCCGACATCATGCGGCAGGGTGCACACCATTCGGCCCAGAAGTCGACGACCACGAGTCCCTTCGAGGATAGCACCTCGCCGTCCCAGGTGCCGTCCGTGTAGGTCTGGACTGATGCGCTCATCTCATCGTTGTGTCGAGCCTAGCCCCACTCCGGCCCCTCGCCTGTGAATAAGGTCATGATTGTAGCCCAGCTTGGACGACGCTGCGGGCTTGCGTGTTATTCTCGCGGCATGGAGGAAGCAGCCCGGATGGCGCCTGGCGAGTTTCGCCCCTCGAGGTCGAAGGGGCAGTGTTTTCTTAGAGATACCCAGGTCATCGCGCGCATCGTCGCTGCCGTCGCGCCCGAGCGCGGCGAGACAATCCTCGAGATCGGTGCCGGAACCGGCCAGCTCACCTTACCGATGCTTCGCGCAGGGGCTCGCCTTCTGTGCATCGAGGCCGACCATCACCTCGCCGACGCGCTCCGCGAGGCGGTGCCGGCTGAGCTAAAGCAAGAGCTCGAGATCATCGAAGACAACGCGCTTGGAATCGATTTCCCGAGGCTTCTGGAAGCGAACGGCCTTGGCCGAGTGCGTGTTTGTGGCAACCTCCCCTACTCCGTCGCAGCGCCGATTCTCCTGCGTTTGCTCGCCGTGTCCACCTTATTTAAGGAGTTCACGTTCATGTTCCAGGACGAGGTCGCGGCCCGCTTGACGGCGCGGTCCGGCACCAAGACCTATGGTGTCTTGTCCGTGCTCGCGCAACAACGGGCTTCGATTCGTACCCTCTTCAGGATTTCACCCCAGGCGTTTCGGCCGCGGCCGCGGGTGGTCTCCACGTTGGTTCGCTTCAACATGCTTGACCCGAACATCGTTCCCGATGTCGGTGACGACCAGACGTTCAGGGCCGTCGTGAAGGGACTCCTAGCCCACCGACGCAAGACCATCGCCAATAACGTCAAGCACTTGCAAATATCTGGCCTCCCACCGGGAACGGTCCGAAACGCTCTCTCGGAGCTCGCGATCGATCCCTCCTGTCGGGCGGAAACGCTTTCCGTGGAAGAATTTGCCGCGCTCAGCCGCATCTGCTCCCTATCCCGGGCGCGGCACTTTTTGCCCAACCGATAGCCCTTTTCTGGTAGTATTGAAGCGATTCCTGAAGTTCGGGATGCTAAACCCCTATCTCTAATGGTGAAATCCGCGCAGCTGGGTCGCTCAGGGACCGATTCTTCGCCGCTTCAGATCACGCCGCTCGGCGGCCTCGGCGAGTTCGGCCTCAACATGATGGCCTTCCGAATGGGCGACAGCTTGATGCTCGTCGACGCGGGGCTCATGTTCCCAGGACACGAGAGTCCCGGCGTCAACCTCATCCTGCCCGATACCAGCTACCTGGATGCGCATCGCTCGATTTTTAAGGGAGTGGTCCTGACTCACGGGCACGAGGACCACATCGGGGCACTTCCCTATCTCCTCCGCAACCACCCTGTACCGGTCTATGGCACGAAGCTGACCCTCGGCATTTGTCGGCGACGGCTGGAAGAACACGGGCTTTTGGGAAGCGTCGATTTGACCGAGATCACGCCTGGAGAGCGCTTCTCGGTCGGCTCGTTTCACATCGAGCTCGTGCATGTCACTCACAGTCTCGCAGATGCCGTCGCACTCGCCATCGAGACTCCCTACGGAATGGTGGTCCATACCGGCGACTTCAAAGTCGACGAGGTCCCCCCGGTCGGCCCGCCCATCGACCTGAAGCGTTTCGCCGAACTCGGCCAGAAAGGCGTCCTCTGTCTCCTCTCGGACAGCACGAATAGCGAGGTCGCCGGCCGGACCGGGGTGGAGAGCTCAGTCGCACTTGCGTTCGACAAAATCCTCGAGGAGACCAAGGGCCGCGTTCTTCTGACCTGCTTCACTTCGAGCACCCACCGCATTCAGATAGCCATCGACCTCGCGTTGAAACACGGGCGGAAGGTCGCGCTCGTCGGACGCAGCATGGTCGAGAACCTCCGCATCGCCACCGATCTCGGGTACTTGAGGGTCCCCGAGGGCTTGCTCTGGGCGGTCGAGGATCTCGACCAGATCCCTCGAGGCAAACAGCTCGTCATCACGGCGGGAAGCCAGGGCGAGCCCATGTCGGCGCTCTCGCAGATCGCGGCCGGGACACATCGTTTCGTGACCATCGAGCCGGGGGACGTCGTCGTCCTGAGTACCCGAGTGATTCCGGGAAACGAAAAAGCGGTAAACCGCAACGTCAACGAGCTATTTCGGCTCGGCGCGGACGTCATCCACCCGCCGGAGGCGAAAGTCCACGTTTCCGGACATGGGAGCGCCGAGGATCTGTCGATGATGCTCGACCTCGTCAAACCGCGCTATTTCGTTCCGATCCACGGCGAGTGGCGACAGCTCTACAATCATGCTCGCATCGCGCGTGAGAGCGGTAACGTCGCGGACAAAGTCTTTCTCGCCGAGGATGGCAACGTTCTCCGATTCGACGCGGAGGGCGCATCCGTCGCCGGTACGGTGGAAACGGGCCAGGTCCTCGTCGATGGAAGCGGACTCGGTCTCGTCGATGACTGTATCGTGCGCGACCGCCGCAGGCTGAGCGCTTCTGGCGTCATCGTCCCCGTCGTGTCGTTCTCAGCCTCGAACGAGCCTGAGGTCTCGGATATCTTGAGCCGCGGATTCAACGAGAACGACGATGCGGACGGCGTCCTGGCCGAGGCGCACGACGCCATGCTCGCGGCCATCCGCGGCGTCGCTTCGAAGGAGCGACGGAGCGAGGCGGCGATCGAGGAGCTCGTGGAAACGACCCTCAAGCGCTTCTTCCGCAAGAGAGGTGTGCGCCGTCCGATCATCCTTCCTGTCGTCCTTGGTCCGGAGAGAGCGTGAGCGTGACGACGGCGGTCCTGCTCGGAATGGTCCAGGGCCTCACCGAGTTTCTGCCCGTTTCGAGCTCCGGACATCTGGTCATCGCGCAGCACTTTCTGCCCGGCTTCGACGAGCCTTCCGTGCTGTTCGACATCGTTCTCCACCTCGGCACGCTCGGCGCAGTGCTGATCTATTTGCGACGAGAAGTCGGGATGTTGATCTGGGGTCTAGTGCCGGGAGGCTCAGGGCGCTTCGGACGTCGGCTCATCGTGCTGCTCGCTCTCGGGACGTTGCCGGCCGTCGTTGCGGCGCTCGGATTCGGCGACTACGTCGAGGAAAGCTTCGAGCGCCTTTCCGTCGTCGGGGGAGCGCTTCTCGTGACGGGCTTGATTCTCTTGGTCTCGTCTCGATGCTCGATGCGGGGACGCGGACTCGACGAGATCGACGCGAAAGATGCCGTGCTCGTGGGACTCGCTCAAAGCGCGGCGCTGATACCCGGCATCTCTCGTTCCGGCTCGACGATCGTCACTGGATTGATGCTTGGGATCGATCACGCCGCGGCGGCGCGTTTCTCCTTTCTGCTGTCCATTCCGGCCATCCTGGGCGCCGCCGCGTTCAAGTTCAAAGATGTTGCGCTCGTGTCGGGAGACGCCGTTTGGGGATATGTCGCTGGATTCTCGACGGCTTTCGCCATAGGCTATTTAGCCATCGGCATAGTTATCAAGCTCTTGGCCAGTCAGAGGTTCCACCTATTCGGTTACTACTGCTTTGGTATGGGAGGAGCGGTCCTTGTCTACGTCGCGTTCGGTTCCTCGTAAAAGCGACGCTGAGAATTGGTTTCCAGCGGAGCGCTTATCGGAAGTCATCGGCATCGTGCTGATGGCGACCGCCTTGATGCTCGCCGTGAGCTTGCTGACGCACTCTCCTCAGGACCCGGCCTGGTATTTCAAGGAGGCGACACCGCAAACGACCGATAATCTGATCGGTCCGGCGGGCGCGTTCCTCTCGGAGGCTTTTCTACAAGTCTTCGGCCTAGCCTCCTACGTTCTAGCGGTCTTTCTCTTCATTGCGGGGTGGAATCGATTCTGGTACCGCCCTATCGATTCGAGGGCGAGCCGCTTTCTGGGCCTAGCGACGTTGGTTCTGAGCCTCTCGGGCCTTCTCGCACTCGCTCTTGGGGAGTTCCCTCTTTCGGGCGAGCTGATCCCGGCCGGTGGTGCCCTAGGTCAATTGCTCGCGATCTATCTCGTCTCCGCCCTCAACCCGATGGGCGCCTTCATTCTGCTGGTGACGCTGCTTTTCACGGCGGTCACAGTGGCAACGCATTGGTCTTTGAGCGCCGGCGTCAACTCCGCGCGCGCGTGGCAGCGACGCAAGGGCGCTGAACTCTTGACCGCCTTCCATCACTATCGGGAGTCAAAGCGCAAGGCGAAGCTTCGCGAGCGCGTCGTCAAAAAGCACGCGAAGCAAGCGCAGGTCAAGCGCGGGCAGGAAGACGACAAGAAGAAGAAAGTTGGAGAGACCAACGTCGTCTCGAAGAAGAACCCTATTCCCGTTCCTCAGAAGCAGGAGATTCTCCCGTTCCACCCGAAGAAGGGACGCTGGAACATGCCGCCGTTCGGAATTCTCGAGGCACGGCGTGAAGAGATCAAAACGGACGAGAAGGACCTCATGGAAAGGGCCAAAGTCCTGCAGGCGCGCTGCAAGGAATTCTCGGTTCAAGGGCAGGTACAACAGATCCATCCGGGCCCGGTCGTCACGACGTTCGAGTTCAAGCCCGACGCTGGCATCAAGTACACCAAGATCACCGCGCTCTCGGAAGACCTATGCCTCGCGCTCCAGGCCGAGTCCGTCCGAATCGATCGCATCTCTGGCAAATCCACCGTCGGAGTCGAGATCCCGAACCGGCAACGGGAAACCATCGGCTTGAGAGAGATTCTGGAGTCAGACGAGTTCCAATCGAGCTCGTCGCGGCTCACGATGGTGCTGGGAAAGACCATCGACGGGGCGGCCTATGTCAGCGATCTCGCTCGCATGCCGCACTTGCTCATCTCGGGGGCGACCGGTAGCGGGAAGTCTGTACTGCTCAACAGCCTCATTTGCTCGATCCTGTACAAATCCTCGCCCGACGAGGTGAAGATGATCCTCATCGACCCGAAGCGCGTCGAGCTCGGCGTCTACCAGGACATCCCTCACCTTTTGACTCCCGTGGTGACGGATCCGAAGAAGGCGAGCGACGTGCTCAAGTGGGTCGTCTTCGAGATGGAAAGCCGCATCAAGATGCTCGCATCCGAGGGCGTCCGCAACATCGACCAGTACAACAATATTCTCCGCGGCGCGATCGAGGCGGGAGAGACGAGAGAAGACGAGAACGGGGAACCCTTGAAGCCTCTGCCCTGGTGCGTCGTCGTCATCGACGAGTTTGCGGACCTCATGATGGTGTCTTCCGCCGATGTGGAGGACTCGGTCACGAGGCTCGCGCAAATGGCGCGTGCCGTCGGCATCCACCTCGTCCTCGCGACCCAGCGGCCCTCGGTGGACGTGATCACCGGCATCATCAAAGCGAACTTCCCCACCCGCATCGCGTTCCGCGTCGCCTCTCGGGTCGACTCGCGAACCATTCTCGACTCGAACGGTGCGGAGCAGCTTCTAGGCCTCGGCGATATGCTGTTGCTTCCTCCCGGCTCCGCGAGACTGCTTCGGCTGCACGGTCCCTTTGTTTCCGAGGCCGACGTCGGCCGGCTCGTCGCCTTCTGGAGGCGCGAGGGTAAACCCGACTACAACGAAGCGATCTTGCAGGCCCAAGACTCGAACGAGTTCGCGGCCTACGAGAAGGACGAACTATTCGACCAAGCGGCGAGGATCGTCGTCGAGACTCGCGTCGCCTCGACGTCGCATTTACAGCGCCGAATGCGGCTCGGATATAGCCGCGCTGCCCGCATCATGGATATGCTCGAAGCGGACGGTATCATCGGCCCCTCCGAGGGCTCGAGCCGGCGCGAGGTTCTCGTAGCGAAGGACTATTTCGATGAGGTGGATCGACAGCTCCGGTAGGACCGCGATCGCCATCGCCATCCTGCTCAGCGTGCGACCTGTGGTCAGCGGTGAGGCGCAGCGATCTGCCCGAACGCTCTATAAAGAAGCCCAGAAGGCGGAGGAACGCCTCCACCGCTCGGAGGCCTTGCTTCGCAAGCGCTCCGAGTGGCGCAAAGTCGCCAAGCTCTACCGTGGCGTCGTTCTAAACCACCCCCAGAGCGGATATTGCGACGACGCGCTCTACTACGAGGGCGAAATCTATATCGACGTCTATCGCCGTTTCGACGACCAGGATGCGTTGAAGCGATCTCTTGACGCCCATCTTCTTCTCGCCAACGGCTATCCCGCAAGCAAGTGGGCGCGGAGGGCTCGATTGACCCGCGGCAAGATCTTTCTCGAAGAGCTCTCGGACCGGAAGGCGGCGAGCATCGAGCTACGCAAGGTCATCTCGACCTGGCCCAATACGGCCGAGGCCGCGCAGGCGCGTCGGCTCATCGAGAAAATGAACGAGCCTCGGCGGGCGGCGGCCGAGCGCTTTCCCCGCGGAGTGGTGGGCGTCAGGAACATCCGTCACTGGACGGGACGCGAGTACACTCGTATCGTCATCGACCTCGACGCCGAAGTAAAATTCCGTCAGGGACAACTGCAGAGCCCCGAGAGGATCTATTTTGATCTTCTCGGGACGCGCGTCGCGAAGGACCTGGCATCTCGCAGCTTTCCCATCGAGGACGGTTTTCTTCGGCGGATCCGTGTCGGGCAGAACAAGCCCGACGTCGTTCGGGTCGTCTTCGACTTTCAGAACATCAGCGAGTACAAGTTCTTCCTCCTCCCGGACCCTTACAGACTCGTCGTGGACATTATGGGTACCGAGCCCAAGCCCGAAGCTCTCCTCGCCAGAAGTGAAGCGGAGCCTCCGCCCGAGGCCTCGCCTCCGACACCGAGCTCTCCGGAAACCCCAGTAGCGGCGGAGGCCAGCGAGAGCACCCTCAAAGTCGCGCCGGAACCGCGAACGGACGGCTATTCTCTCGTGCAGCAGCTCGGTCTCGACGTCGGCCGGATCGTGATCGACCCCGGGCACGGCGGTCACGATCCGGGAACGATGAGCGGAAGGCTGCGCGAGAAGGATCTCGTGCTCGACATCTCGAGGCGAGTGAGGAAAATCCTGGAAGGGCGGAACTTCGACGTTCTCATGACGCGGAGCGCCGATGTCTTCATCCCCCTCGAAGAACGTACCGCCATCGCCAACTCGAAGGGGGCCGATCTCTTCGTCTCTATCCATGTGAACGCGTCGCGGAGCAGTCGGCCTCGAGGCACCGAGACCTACTACCTGAACCTGGCAACGACGCCCGACGCGGAAGAAGTAGCTGCGAGGGAGAACGCAGTCAATACGAGACGCCTGGGCGAGCTTCAAAACCTTCTGCAACAGGTGATGAACAACTCCAAGATCACGGAATCGAGGGAGCTCGCGATCCACGTGCAGGGCTCCATGGCGGTCGACCTATTCGACTCCAAGAAAGATGTGCGCAATCGCGGTGTCAAGACGGCCCCGTTCTACGTGCTCCTGGGCGCCCAAATACCTTCCGTACTCATCGAGGTCGCCTATCTGTCAAACCGCAAGGACGAGCAGCTCCTCGCCGACGCCAGCTATCGTCAGAAGATCGCGGAGTCGATCGCGACAGGGATTCGAAGCTACCACGGTACGCTGGTGCAGACGACGCGCGTCACCGCGCCTACCTCAGTGATGGCCGGCTCCCCACCATAAGCTAGTGATAGAATGGGCCATGTTTTGGCTCTTGTTCGAGCTGTGGCCCAAGGCCTTCGGCGCGATTGTTTGGGCTCAAACCAACCAGCCCGGTATCAAATTCTACAACTTGAAAGATCCGGACCCGGAGCCTTCCCTCGCGTGGTTCGTCCTGAATGCCTTCTTTTTCGCGGGGGTGGCGATCGCAGTCGTCGTTGGCCTCGGCATCGCCTTCGGAAGCTTCCGGCTGTGGCTTTTGGCGAAGTTCCCGAACAACCGTTTCAACGGGGCTGAGGAAGAAGACGTGAGCCGGACCTTCCGGCTGAACGATCCGCCAGAGGCCTAGCCCTAATTCTTGATTCCCTCTCCCCCCTGGGGTGAGGGGTCATCAATTAGGGATTGGTTGTTCTATACGGAGGCGGCCGCGGATCGTTCGACCACCGGCTAGTCGTGCAGCGACGAGGTCACCGTGCTGGGCGCCGGGCGGTACGCGGAAGCGAATCCGCTCACGAACGCGGACCTGGCCCTCACCGCGGCAGGCTCCACACCAGCCGAAAAAGTCGAACCCTCCCCCGCGACAGTTTTTGCAGAGCTCGTCATAGGGCACCTCGAGCACGGCCTCGGCTCCCCGTCGAGCTTCGTCACGCGACACGACGATGTCCAAATCGACGTCCCGCTGCTTTGCCGCGGCGCGTCGTGCAAAGACTTCCCTAAAAGGGGCGAGTGGGGTTTCGAACCCACCCGTCCACGAAACAGGAGGTCCCGTAGAGGCCGCTCCGGCGTGGTCATATGCGCGACGCCGGTCGGCGTCGGCTAGCGTCTCGTAGGCTAGCTGGATTTCGTGGAAGCGCGCGACGTCGGTGGGCTCGCCGCTATCTGGATGGTATTGCTTAGCGAGACGACGGTAGGCGGTCTTGATCTCGGCGTCGGTCGCGTCTCGCGTCAAACCGAGAAGGCCGTAGTAGTCCATGGTCTTTCTCTAGTGCTCACTCGCCTCTTCCATCAATGCCGCGGGGCCCCACCCCCACGACCTGTCGCTTCGGACTCGCTTCGCTCATCCTGCGCTCCGGCTCAAGGCTGCGCTCGGGGGGACGGCTGGCCCACTCAGGCCGGGCTCGCGGTGGATGTACGGGTTACCGCTCGCGCAGGGGGCCGATGCATTTTTGAGCACCCTGCCACTCTTGCTACACCCCCGCGAGTGATAAATCTTTCTGGCTACATACGCGATTGCGTCCGCGCTCCTTCGCGAGGTAGAGAGCGCGATCGGCCGCCTGAATGAGCGTCTCGGAACGCTCCGCGTGATCGGGACACATCGCAAGGCCGATGCTGACGGTCACGTTTCGACGCGGCCCCCCGGGATGAAGTGGCGCCTCGGCAACGGCGGCACGAATCCTCTCAGCCGACTCGAGAGCTCCCTTGGGAGTGACTTGGGGCAAGAGCACAACGAACTCCTCGCCACCGTAACGGCCGAGGACGTCCCCTTTTCGCAGGGCGTCTTTGAGCGTCGAAGCAACTCGTTTGAGAACGAGATCGCCCATGGTGTGGCCATAGGTATCGTTGAAGCTCTTGAAGTGGTCGATGTCGAGAATCAGCAGTGCCAAGCTCGACGTGGTGCGATCGGCCCGTGCGATCTCCCGCGCGAGGACGTGCTCCAGGTATCGCCGATTGTAGAGCCCAGTGAGCACGTCCGTCGCCGCATGGCTTTCAACTCGCTCGTAGACGATCGCGTTCTCGATCGCGACGGCCGCCTGATTGAGATAGATACGAAGGAGACGCAGCTCGCGCGCGGTGAAAGCGTCCCCCTTGCGCGTGACGAATAGCGCGCCCGAGACCCGCTTTCCCGCCCGAAGTGGGATGGCGAGAAAGCTCGCGCCGGTCGTGGGCTTCTCCCTCGAGTCCAGGATCGGCATTCCGGACCGCCGTTCCATGCGGATCGCGAGGGGCTCCTCTCTCGCTCTCAAGACCCAACCCGCCCAGGTCGGAGACTCGAGAGAAATGCTCTGACCCAAGATCTCCTTGCGATAACCCTCGGCGACGACGACGTTGAAGGTCTCCTTGCCTTCTTCGCGTAGACATACTGCGCAAGTGCTGAAGTGCACGACCTCCCGCGCATAGTCCACCAAGTGACGTAATAGGTCGACGAGATGTGCGGAGCTCGACAGGCTCTCGCTCGCTCGGAGAAGGCCCTTGAGCTCCAGCTCTTCCACATACTGGCGAGCCTGGCGTCGAAAGAGAGACTGAGCTTCAGACATCTGTTCCGCGATGGCGCAGGCCATGTCGCGTCGCTCCTCGCTGAAGAAGCCGGGTGCCGCATGGTCGAGCACGAGCACCCACGGCGGCTCGTCCCAGATCCGAATCGGAACGGCGAGCGCACTCTGGATGTCACCCGGAGCCAACCGCCACTCCAGCCGTCTCGACTCGAGCGTAATGGGACGAGCATTGCGCAACACTTCCGACAAGAGGCTTCCTTTGGCCGGTAGCCGACGCCGGGCAACACCTTCCGCCTCTCCCGCGATCAGCCGGACCCAGTAGAAATGCTCCTCCTCACCCACCTGGAGCAGAACGGCCGTTCGGGCTCCCGTGGCCTGGACGGCGAGAGCGAGCAGGGGCTCGAGGTGATCGTCGAGTTTCTCGACCTGCTCCGCACGGCCCGCCCTTTGCCCTTCCTCGCTCAACGGCGAGATGCCCTCGTTCTCATCCTCGACATCATTTTCGGGACCCTCGAGCTGTCTCAAACCGCTGTGGAGCCTCAGAAGACGGTCCTCGGCGCGCTCAGCGCGGTCCCTCTCCGCGCGCTCCATGTAGTTGTAGCCGACAACGGCAAGCAGGAAGAGCAGCGAGAGGCGGAAAAGGTCCACGAACGAAGTGGCGGGATAGACGACCCAGTTGGCGGTCTCGAGAAGCAACACGAGCAGCACGAGCGCGACGACGTGGCGCCTCGAGAAGCCGACGGAGGCCAAGCCTCCGAGAACGAGGTAGAGTCCCTGCCAGTAGGAACGGGACCCACCCGTAATCTGAATGATGAGGTTGACGCCGCAGGTCAGAAACACCAGAAGAGCGAGCTCGTCGAGCCAGGTGTGGTGCTTCTTCGCATAGTGAAACGCCGCCCAGCCGAGACCGCCGATGAGCAACAGAACGTGAACGAGGCGCAGGATGTCGAAGCCGCGCATGCCCGTTCCGAGCCTCAGTGAGGTGTCGACAAGAAAAAGGCCCGCAGCGCTCGAAACGACGGCAAGCGCAAGGGCGAGGCTCGTCACAATCGCCCGGCCACGGCCCGCGGAGACTAGAAAGCTCTCTGCGCTCATGACGAAATGGGGCCTCGAGCTCATTCCGCTTCCAACATGTCGAGGGCGCGCGTGAGCGCGTCGCTGAAATGGGTTACGAGCGCGGCGGTGTCGAAGACGATGGCTCGCTCCAAGGCGTTCCGGATCGTGTCCGCGTCTCGAAGCCGCAACGAAGCGACCGGGTAGCCTTTGACGATGGCGAAATGGCTCGCTAGCAGATGCCCGGTGCGAAAATTGCCCCGCTCGAACGGCGCGATCTCGAGATAGCGCGCGAACCACAGCGCCATCCGCTCCGCGGGGAACATCGTGGCCGCGCTTTCCGATTCGAGCCAAGAAAGGAGATTCAACAGCTTGTCTTCGATGAATCGCGGTGGGGAGGGTCGTGCGGTCGCGAACTGCGGCCGTGCCTCGGCCGAACGCAGGTCAACGTCCGCTGCAACGTTCGCAATGCGATGGACGTCTCGGATACGACCGAGGTCGAGAGGCTGGTCTTCGACCGCAGAGGCCTCGATGAGCGCGAGCGCCTCGAGCTGCGCGAGAACAAGCGTATCGTCCTCTCCGTCGGTGGGCGGCGCCCCGCTCAGAGAGAGGGTCTCGACGGCACACTGCCGCCGGAGATGATCGAGCTTCTCAGAGAGCTCCGAGGGCGGATTCTGCCGAAGCGTCGCCGCTCGACGCTCCAGCGTGTAGCCGGGCGCCTCGCTGCGCTCCGGATAGATCGGTAGCTCCGGCATGCGTGTGATCTATTGAATTGTACCGTAACCTGGGGGGAAATGTCGGCGAGATGGGTGGCACCGACTGGCTCAGAGGTGACGGAACGACGGAAACCCTCTGAGACAGCCTCAGTCCAGACTAGGCACTACGACCGACCCGGCTCGGATTCCGCTCCAGGTGATGCCCCATACGCTCGATGACGTGCAAGAGCTCCATCTGTAGACGCGGGTCGCGAGACATCCTACGGAAGGCGCGCAAGAGGCGATGGTCCTTCGGGCCGAGGCTGTCTGCCTCGGGCACGGGCTCGACCGCCCCCATGAAGTAGCCGACCGGCACCTCGAGTGCCCGCGAGATCTTCAGGAGCCATTCGAGTGAGATCTTCCGGCGCCCCAACTCGAAATTCGTCAGAGCGCCCTGTGAGATCCCAATCTTACGCGCCAAGTCCTTCTGTTTGATGCCGTGCTCCAATCGGACTTTGCGGATGCGTTGTCCGATCTTCTTGAACATGCAACATTCCCCCCTTTCCACGGTGATTATTCTGTTGTTCACGGTGTTGAGGGTCTCCTATTGTCTACACGGAACGCCGACATGTCAACTCGAAAAATGCCGGAGAGAAAAACGGAATACTCAGGCCGTCAAACTGGAGGTTATTGCCGGTGGAGGAAGTGCTCCAGAAGGTCCGAGAAGCGCTTCAAGACTTTGAGGCGAGCGCCCTTTCGCGGCTGGACGTCCTCGTACTCCAGACTCCACGTGCGGGGATGCGGAATGTAGACCGCCCCGAGCCCCACGTCGAGCGCGGGGTTAACGTCCGAGCGCGGGCTGTTACCAACCATCCACCCGATTCGCGCTCGATGTCATGTCGTTGGAGCAGTTTCTCGTAGTCCGCGGACGACTTTTCCCCTGTTACCTCCACGTGGTGGAAGTACAACGTCGCTCCGCTCCGCTGGACTTTGTCGCTCTGCTCTTGATGGTCACCCTTCGTGAACAAGATCAAACGATAGTGGCGCTTCAACAGCGGTAGTGTCTCTCTGACGCCGGGCAGATACTGGATCGGCATGCTACGGACCCTATGGCCGAGCGTCAGGATGCGCTCGCGGTCCGAAGCCGAAGTGGGCTTTTTCGTGATCTCCTCGAGAGCGTCCATCATCGAGCGCGTAAACCCCCGGGTTCCGTAGCCGTGCCCGGGGATGTTCCGGCGCTCATGGGACTCGAGAAGCTCGCGGGCGTTCTCGCGCGAACCGCCGTGCGACTCGGCGAGATCGAGAAACCGCTCCGTGGCTTCCTCGAAGTGAATATTGTTCTCCCAGAGGGTATCGTCGGCATCGATGATGAGGGTCCCGCGCGGGTCACTCACGATTTCGCCTCCGTGCAACGTACCTCGAGCACGGCGGTCACATCGGCCGGCGAGGTCCGCATCGCCAAGACTATCGACCCTCCAACACTCTCGAGGCCTCGGCGACGGTGAAAGCGTTCTCGTACAACGCCTTCCCCACGATGACCTCGTCGACGCCAAGCTCCTCGAGCGGTTTTAGCACCTCGAGGTGCTCGAGCGTCCCGACCCCACCGGAGGCCACGACCCGCGCGCCGGTGATTTCGGCAAATTCCGCGATCGCATCGACCGCGGGCCCCTCGAGCGACCCGTCGCGAGACACTTCCCTATAGACGAAGCGCCGCGCGCCACGTTCGACCCAGCGACATCCGAACTCGGTCGGTATCTCTCTCGGGCTCGACGCCCAACCTCGTACCGCGACTCCACTTTCCTTGACGTCCACCCCCACCACGACCTTCGCGGGAGCTTCGTCCAGGGAGGCGGCGACGACCTCCGGTTTCTCGACGGCAACGGTACCGAACACGATTCGATCCGCCCCGATCGCGACGAGCTCGCGGAAGTCTTCGAAGCTCCGGATACCGCCTCCGACCTGGACGGGAATACCGACGCCCGCGACGATCGAAGCCACGAGATCGATCTGTCGCGCTTCTCCGAAGGCGGCATCGAGGTCGACGACGTGTAGTCGCTTCGCCCCCGGCCCCTCCCAATGCGCCGCCATCTCCACCGGATCATCGCCGTAACGCACCTCGGTTCCGCGTTCACCTTGCGACAGACGGACGCAGCACCCCTCGCGCAGATCGATCGCGGGTACGAGCTGCAAGGAGCTAGCCTCCCTCCTTCGGAACTGGCTGAGAGCTCATGTCAACTATTCTCGAGAACTTCGCTGAGTGCCTGGAAAAACGTCTCGTTCTCTTCGGGTGTTCCGATCCCGACACGCAGGCTGTCTCGCATCAATGGGTGCGCCCCGACGTCCCTCACGAGAACACCTCTTTCGAAGAGTCCCTCGAACGTCTTTTTTGCTCCGACGTGAGTCCGGAACGCGAGAAAGTTCGCTCTCGAGGGGTACACCGTGACGGCATCGAGCCGCCCGAGACGCTCGTAGAGCCTCTCGCGCTCGGCAGCCGTCTTCCGCGCAGCCTCTTCGAACACGTCGTGCCGCTCGATCGCCATCAAGGCGGCCTCACACGACAGGCGATTCAGAGGATAGGGTTGCTGCACTTTCTCGATCTGCTCCGCGAGCTCGGGCCTGGCAAGGAGATAGCCTACGCGCAGGCCGGCCATTGCGAAGGCTTTCGAGAAGGTTCGAAAAAGAAGCAAGTTTGGGCATTCGTCTAGCAGTTCGCGCCCATTCCAGCCGTGGAACTCCCAATAGGCCTCGTCGAGTACCACGAGACCGGGCGCGGACTCGACGACTCTTCGGATCGCCCCTTCGCTCAGCGTCGAGCCGGTCGGATTGTTGGGCGAGCAGAGGAAAACGACGTGCGGCTCGAGCGTCTCGACGCCTTTCACGACGGCGTCGACATCGTATTGAAGGTCGCTCCGGAGCGGGACCTCGATCCCTTCCGCCCCCGCGACCCGGGTCACTTGATCGTAGAAATAAAAGCTCGGAGCGGGATAGAGAGCCCTTCGTCCCGGCTCGAGCACCGAGAAGGCCAACGTGCTCAGGAGCTCGTCGGTACCGTTGCCGACGAGGATGCCCTCGGCGGGCCAATCGTTGAGCTTCGAAAGCGCCGAGCGGATCTCGGGCTGACCCGGCGCCGGATACTGATGCAGTGCGGCTTCCCGCAGACGGTCGTTGATAGGATCCCGGACGGACTTTGGGACCCCGGCGGTGTTCTCGTTCTGGTCGAGCTTCAGCGGCACGTCGTGCCGTTCGAGGTGGTAGGGCACGAGGTTCCGGACCGCGGGCCGAACGCAGGAGAGAAGGCTGGTAGTGGCTTTCATGGCTCGAATCCGATGGCGATTCTAGTCAACTCCCCACATAGCGCGCATAGAGACTCCTCGCTTCTGACGGCTCTTGGGTACCGTGCACGATCGCGCGACCGTCCTTGAAGAGCACGATCTCGCAGCCGTCGAGCTTGGCCCGCAGGAGATAGGCGTTCACGGTCACCTCGCCGAGCTCGCTGAGTCTGGTCGCGACCCCTTTGAGCTCGAGATCTGCTGGCTTGGCCGGGCGTATTTGAACGGCGTTGCGTCCGCACAGCGTCAGGACCTGGCTCTCTGAAGTCCCCGCCAAGTAGTCGAAACTCCGACGTTCACAGGCGGGACACTCCGCTCTCGGGGAAGCAGGTCTGAAACGATCCACCCGCCCCTGCCACACGTCAAGAGACATGATCGAGCCATGGAGCGCGTCGTCGCGACCGGAGAGCAGTTTCAAAGCTTCCGTCACCTGGAAGGAGGCGACGGCGTGCACCGCGGGAGAGATCACTCCGGCCGTGTCACAAGTCGGAGATGTTCCGGGTGCGGGCTCCTCTTCCATGAGGCAGCGAAGGCAGGGCGTCGTCCCGGGGATGACGACGAAGCTCATCCCATAGCTTCCCACACAGGCCGCATAGATCCATGGAACGCCAGTCTCAACGGAGGCGTCATTGAGCAGGTAGCGCGTCTCGAAGTTATCCGTCCCGTCCAGAACCAGATCGATGCCCTCGAACAAGCGACGCACGTTTCCGGCGTGTAGGTCTTCGACGTGTGGCTCCACGTGGACGTCGCCGTTGATTCGAGTGAGCTTTCTCGCCGCCGCGATCGCCTTCGGCAGGCCCGCCCGCCAATCTTCCTCGTCGTAGAGGCTTTGCCGCTGCAGATTGCTCTCGTCCACGTAGTCGCGGTCCACGATGCGTAGACCCTGCACACCGGCGCGCACCAGCATCTCCGACGAGACCGAGCCGAGCGCCCCCATGCCTACGACGAGCACACGCTTGCTCCGAATGCGTCGTTGACCTTCCTCCCCGATCTCAGTGAAGAGCATCTGGCGCGAGTAGCGACCGAGACCCGTTTTCCGTCGGGCTGCGCGCTCCATCTCGTCCGCATCGGGCAGGACCCCCGTCCAGAGGCGGGCCTGGTGCCTTGCCTGGGCGGAGAGCATGGCGAGGCCCGTGATCGTCCGGGCGCCCGCCTCCCGCGCGCGCCGAATGAGAGGCGTTTGCTCGGGGACGGCGACCATGTCGAAAACCACGGCGTGCTCTGGGATCTCTCTCAACGGAAACTCTTGCTCCGAAGAGCCAAGGCTACCGATGGGCGTCGCATTGACGAGGACATCCCACGCTTCGTCGATGGGGTCGGCCAGTGACCCGGCCTCGACACCCAGGGGTTCGGCCAGCCTCCGCGCCCTCTCGGGCCGGCGAGCGAGAACTCTGACCGAGGCTCCCAAATCCGACAGCGCCGCGACCGCGGCACGCGCCGCCCCGCCGGCGCCGAGGACAATCGCTTTCTTTCCTCTAAGGTTGCCGGCCGCTCGAAGTGGCTCGAGCACGCCTTCCCGATCCGTATTGTGACCACACAAGCGCCCGTCGCGGACGACGACAGTATTGACCGCGCCGATACTCTTGGCCGCTTCATCGACCTCGTCCAGAAACGGCAGGATCGCTTCTTTGAAAGGGTTCGTTACCGACAGGCCTGAAACGCCGAGCTCTCGTGCCGCGGTGACGAAAGCCCCGAGATCTTCCTCTTGGAAGGGGACGTAGACCGCGTCGCGCTCGAGTCGAACGAAGAGCCAATTGTGCATTCGGGGCGAACGGCTACTGAGCGCATGGGTCCCCACGATGCCGTAAACTTCGGTGCCGGCGTGAACGCTCTGAACTCGATAGAGCTCGAGAGCTTCGTCAAGGCCAATCTGACCGGGTCCCGTCGCGTCGCCGCCCCGCGCGGGAGCATAGGTCCATGCGGCCCCGAGTTTGCCAGCGAGGATTCGACCGCTCGTGCCATGAGGACCGAGCGGCACCGGAACGAACGTCTTACCCGCGTCACGCACGCGCGTTCCGAGGCCCGCGAGACGCAAGACATCCCGCAACGAGCCTACCCGAGCCGCAACCTTGACGACATCGGCACCAAGGTCTAGAGCTTCCTTCGTGAGCGCCTCGGCGTCTTTCGGCATTCCCTCGAAGTCGTGATACGAGAGAACAAGTCGGGCTCCGGTTTCTGCGACCCGCCGTAGCTTGCGCATGGTCGCGATCTCGAAGTCGACGTAGTCGAAGTCGAGCTCGACAGCGCGAGCGAGCGTCGCGATCCGCGCAGTCTCGTCACCGTGAAAGTGGCCGCCCTCCTCGGCCGCGCGGCACGTCAGGATCGTGGGCGAGACGGTACTCGCCCGCAGCATCTCCAGGTCAGGCTTCTCGAGCGCGTCCACGCGCAGCTCGACGAGGTCGGCCCCGACCGCGCCGAACTTCACCTGACGGGCGAGACTCTCATTTGATCTCGCCATGGCGGAAGCCACGAGTTTCGCAGTTTGTGTCATCGCCTCGACCTTGGAATTATGTATGCATCTTACCGCTTGATCGGGCCTGGGGGGGGGGGGGTTACGGATGCGTTGACCGCATCCCGGCCGTGAACTAATATTGAATATTGGGTTTATACACACTTCTCTATCGCGCCGTTGAATAAGTGCCCCGATGTCACACGCCATTGACTGGCGGAAGGTGAAGCTTTTGGTCATCGAACGCGTTTCGTGTCCTTCGTTGAGAGCCATTGCGCTCGGAGTCGCCGCGACGCTGCTCTGCTGTGGGCCAGCCCTGGCCTCGACGCCATTCGAATCGATTCCCATCGAAAGCATCGTACCCGGGATGGTCGGCGAAGGCCGCACGGTGTTTTCGGGAAACACCATCGAATCCTTCAAGGTCACCATCATGGGAGTGTTGAGAAACTTCGGCCCCAACCAGAACATGATTCTCGCGAGGCTCGAAGGGGGTCCACTCCAGCACACGGGGATCATCGCCGGCATGAGTGGCTCTCCCATCTATATCGACGGCAAGCTGATCGGGGCGGTGGCCTATGCCTTTCCTTTTGCGAAAGACCCCATCGCAGGCATCACTCCCATTCAAGAGATGCTGGATGCGACTGACACACCTTCCACGCGTCGGGCTGCGATACCCTTGGAGTTCCCGTTGACGCCCGCCAAGATCGCGGCCGTCGCGCCACCCCGGGCGCGGCCGGTTCCGCTGCAGGGCGCGTCTCTTACCGGTGTCGCGCTTCTTCAGCCCTATCTCGGAAAGCTCCTTTCCCCCATCGCGACTCCCGCCTCCCTTCTCGGCTTTCCGTCGGAAACGTTCGAGATCGTGGCGCCGCTGCTTCGCGAGCTCGGTGTGGAACCTCTGATGGGTGGCGCGGTCGGCGCAGTCGGCGGAGGGGCGAGGTCGAGAGCGCAGACGGATCCGGAGAAGCCCGCGCTCGCGCCGGGCGACGCGGTCGGCGTCGGCCTCGTGACCGGAGATCTCCAGATTGCGGCGACGGGAACCGTCACTCATGTCGACCCGGAAACCGGTAGTGTCTACGCCTTCGGACATCCTCTCTTCAACCTCGGTCCCATCGAGTATCCGATGACGACCTCGGACGTTCATCTCGTGCTGCCCTCCCTCATGAACTCGTTCAAGATGGCCAGCAGTGGAGACACAATCGGGACATGGGTCCAGGACCGGGCGACCGCCATCAAGGGTGTTTTGAACGTTCGGCCCAGAATGATTCCTCTGCAGGTGAGCGTTGCAACGAGTCGGGGGCAGGAGAAAACCTACGATCTCGAAGTGGTGAGCGACGAGCTTTTCTCACCGGTCCTCACGTTCGCTTCCATCGTTGCGATACTTCAATCGACCGAGCGGGCCTACGGGAACCAGACCGTCAAGCTTTCCGCGTGGGTAGAGACGACCGACGGCCACCGCATGTATATCGAGGACGTCTTCACCGACCAGCAGGCGGCTGTCAACGCGTCGGCGATGGTTGCCGCGCCGCTCGCGTTTCTCTTGAGCAACGACTTCGAGGACATCACCGTGAAGGATATCCGTGTGCAGGTCGAGGCGAGTGAGCAACGTCTCACGGCGAAGCTGCTTCGCGCCTGGTTGGATACGGACCAAGTGGCCCCGGGCGGTACAGCGAAGCTCAAACTGCTCTTGAAGTCCTATCGGGGCGACGAGATCCTGGAAACGGTGGACGTGACCGTCCCGAAAAACGTCGGTGCGGGCCAGCTTCGTTTGGTCGTCGCGGACGCGAATACGCTCTCGGCCATCGAGAGGCAAGAGGCCCGCCAGGGCTTCGTACCCAAGGATCTCGATCAGCTCATCCGGGCCATCAACGCCCTGAGGAAGAACAACCGACTCTACGTGCGTCTGAGCCGCGCCGATCGCGGCGGTGCGATCGTCGCCGGCGAGTATCTAACCTCGCTTCCGGCGAGCGTCATCAACGTTCTTCAGGCCGGTGAGTCCGCCGGCGATTTCACGCCACTTCGTAATTCCACGTTTTGGGAGCACGAAGTCGTGACCGACTACAACGTTTCCGGTTCGCAGCTACTCCACCTACAAGTCAGGAAGCGCTAACGACCCCGTTCGAATCCATCGAAAGGAATCCGATCTTGTTGAACGAGCGAATGCGTAGCCCGATTTTCGGCCTCGTCGTCCTCGCCGTCGCCCTCACGGTTTCTGCCGCCGTGCCAACTCTTTGGAGGCTCGAAAATCAGGCGGATTTTCTACCGGGAGACACCGACGGAGTATCCATCGCCTCCGACGGCACGATCTCGCTGGCACCGGCGACGGAAGTGATCGGCGAAGCGACCGACCCTCACTTCTGGAGCCTGGCCGGCGATTCCGACGCTGTCTACGTCGGTAGCGGCAACGAAGGTAAGGTCTATCGAGTCGACAGTGGCGGAGAGACGCACGCCGTCATGGACAGCAACGAGCTCCAAGTACATGCGCTCGCCCTCGATCGCCTTGGAAACCTCTACATCGGTACGTCGCCGCGGGGGAGCGTCTATCGAATGGGGTCGGACCGCAGGCAGGAGCCGTTCTTCGACTCTGACGACCGCTACATTTGGGCTCTCGCGGTCGACTCCTCTGGCAACGTCATCGTCGCGACCGGAGACAAGGCGCAGGTGCATCGCGTGAGACCCTCGGGGGAGAGCGAGGTCTTGTTCACGAGCGAGGAGACCCACATCGTGAGCCTGGCGTTGGGCAAGGACGATACGATCTACGCTGGTACCGATTCGAACGGCCTCGTCCTTCAGATCGACCGCAGTGGCCAAACCTCCGTTCTCTACGATACGCCGTTTCAGGAAGTTCGAGCGCTCACCATCGACACGAGGGGCAACGTCTATGCGGCGACGGTGAATGGCAGCGCCACGAGAACGACACCGGAGTCTTCCCCCAGTTCGAGCGGCGCCGGCGCCCAATCCTCTCTAGCGCCAACGTCTCCGTCAGGCGGCGGTGAGTCCATCACGGTGACCGCCACTGCAATGGCGGTCCTGGCCCCTTCGACCGGCGGCGTAAGCCCTGTTTCCATCTCCTCGGCGAAGGGAGGCTTGTACCGCATCGCACCCGACGGCGCGGCTGAGCTGCTTTGGCAGTCTCCAGAGGACACACCGCTCGCCCTGAGCCTCGCCACCGACGACAGGCTCATGGTTGGAACCGGCAACGAGGGCCGCGTGTATCTCGTCAATCAGGACAAGACGAGCTCCCTCCTCCTCAGCGTCGAAGCCGGTCAAGTCACGTCGATTCTTCCGCCGAACGGAAGTGCAACCTATCTGACGACGTCGAACCCCGCCAAGGTTTATCGCGTCGAGGGGGGGCGCCGCACCGAAGGCATCTATCAATCCCAGACGAAGGACGCGCAAACGGTCTCCTCCTGGGGCAAGATTCGATGGGAGGCGCGCTTACCCAGCGGTACGAACGTAACCCTCCAAACCCGAACCGGTAACTCGGCCGAGCCCGACAACACCTGGAGCGCTTGGTCACCGCCCCTAACGGAAGCGACGGGGGAACAGATTTCGAGCCCGAGGGGTCGCTTTCTTCAATGGCGCGCGATCTTGAGCTCGACGGGAGAGTTGAGCCCCCAGCTCCAGAACGTCACCATGGTCTATCTGCAGCAAAATCTCCCACCGGAGGTCAGCGAGATCGCTATCCAGCCACCGGGACACTCCTTTCAGAAACCGATCATCACCACGGGACAAATCGAGATTCTCGGCTTGAACGGTAGCGTGTCCGACGATCAGCAGCCCGGCAACGGAAGCTCGTCGTCGCAGGCTGGAGTGGCCATGAACATGACGGCGCTCGCGCGACCCCTCTACCGGAAGGGGATACAGACCGTCACATGGAAGGGCTCCGACCCGAACCAGGACGAGCTTATCTACGACGTGCACTACCGCGCGGAGGGTGAAAGCCTCTGGCGATCGTTGCGCGACGGCCTCGAGAATCCTGTCATCGCCTGGGACACCTCCGCCATGCCGGACGGCCGCTATACGCTCCGCATCGTCGCCAACGACTCCCCCTCGAATCCGAGCGACATTGCGCGCACGGCCGAACGCATCAGCCGAAGCTTCGAGGTCGATAACACTCCCCCGCGTGTGACTGGACTCACGGTAGAGTCGACGGAAGCCGGGCACCGAGTCCGATTCGTTGCCGAGGACGAGATCAGCGCCGTGCGCGATGTCGAATACGCTATCAATTCCGGGAGCTGGAGTATCGTGTTTCCAACCGATGGCATCGCGGATTCGAAGCAAGAGAGCTTCAACGTCACGCTACCCGGATTCCAGAACGGCGTCTATACGCTCGTCGTGAAAGTCACGGATTCCTTGGGCAATACGGGGACGGCCCGGGCCGAGCTTCGCTAGTAACACCCTTACGGACAGAAAACGGGAGAGTTGAGTCGACCGCGAATCGCTTATATTGAAGACCTGACCTTGAGCGTGACGGAAGACGAGGTTTCTGACTGATGAGACGCTGGGGAATCGCCCCGCTCGTGACAGCCATCCTGTGCACCGCCGCGTCGGCTCAGGAGCACGAGCGCCCCAATTTTGTGGTTGTTCTCGTCGACGATTTGCGCTGGGACGGCGTTGGTGCGACACGACACCCGTTCGTCGATACTCCCAACGTCAATCAGCTCGCACGCGAGGGCATCGTCTTCCGAAACGCTTTCGTCACGACGCCACTATGCTCACCGTCTCGTGCGAGCTTTCTCACCGGTCGCTACGCCCGCTCGCACGGTGTGATCAACAACGGTCTCCGCGAATCGCTCTACGATGTCCCTACGTTTCCCCAACTCCTCGAAGACTCCGGGTACCGAACCGCCTTCATCGGGAAGTGGCACATGGGCTCCGACGATGCGCCGTGGCCGGGGTTCACACGATGGATCAGCTTTGCCGGACAAGGCCGTTATCGGGGTCAGGAGCTCAATATCGACGGAAGACGCGTACCGACCCGAGGTCACCTCACCGATGTGCTCAACGAGTACGCGGTCGAGTTTGTGCGCGATGCCGCGCAAGCGCCTGAGCCCTTTTTGCTCTACCTCTCCCACAAAGCGGTGCACGAACCGTTCAATCCGCCATCGCGCCACGTCGATCTCTACGTGGACGAGCCGGTGCCATGCTCGCCTGGGTGCGATGATTCGCTGGAAGGCAAGAAAGCTCTCACGCGGTTCGTTCCCGACACCGTCGCGCCCGGGGGCGGGCGCACCGCTCCGAGCGAACAGCAAATTCGTGATCAGGCAACCCTGCTCGTCTCCGTCGACGCAGGTGTAGGCGCCGTCGTTCGTGCGCTGCGCGAAGCCGGCGCATTGGATCGCACCCTGATCGTCTTCACCAGCGACAACGGGTTCTTTCACCGAGAGCACGGGCTTGGCGACAAACGCTGGCCGTACGAGGAGTCGATCCGGATCCCGTTCATCGTTCGCTACCCGCCGTTGGTGTCGCCCAGTGCACCGAACGACTCCCTCGTTCTGAATGTCGATTTGGCGCCGACCGTTCTGGAGCTTGGCGGCGTGGCAACGCCGCCACCCGTCGACGGCGAATCACTGGTTCCGCTCTTGCGAGGCGAGTCCACCGGTTGGCGCACGAGCTTTCTGATCGAGTATTTCGACGAGGTGCCGTTTCCGCGAATACCCAAGTGGGAATCCGTTAGGACGGAACGCTTCAAGCTCATCCGCTATCCGCGATTGGGTCGCGATTTCGATGAGCTCTACGACCTTCGCGTCGACCCGTACGAGCTCCGGAATCAGATCGCCAACGCCGAGCATGTAGCAGAAGCAGAGCGACTAGAAGCTCTGCTCGACCAACTCGAGATCCAACTCGAATCGCGCTAGTCCACGCGACCGAGCACGTCGCGGATGAATTTGGAGGTATGCAGTAAGGTACGGGAGAGGTCTGTACTCGCACCGAGAGAGAGCTTCGCGCTCGGGGCTGGTCCGTTCGCGAGGGCGAGCTTCGTCGACGTCAAGCCGTAACAATGGAACTGCGTCATCCGCCTCGCGGAATCGATCTTGGGGAACGGGCTCTAGACGATGCTGCGCTGGATTTGCCTGCGATGGTGAACGGGTAACGTCGAGAGCCGAGCCGGCGTGGGACGGACTTCCGTCGTCGTGAACATGTAGAGAAAGTTCACCGATACCGTCTGGTCCCCCAGCCGTGCCGGCTCGAATCCGGCAACCCGCACGGCTTCGAGCGTGCGCGTCAGCATCTCTTCGTCACCGCTCCGATAGATCACTTCGAGAGCCCGCACCCTGCCGTTCTGGTCGATCGATGCCATCGTCAGCATGGTGCCTTCTTTGCCCTGCTCGGCGTCGTCGAAAGCCGACCCGCCTCGAAATCGAGGCGAGCTCATCAACTCGTGAAGCAGAACCGGCTCCGGCAGGGCCGTTGGGATCAATGCGGAAGAAAGTTTTCTCGTGGCGTGCTCACCATAGGCCTGATCGAAGAGAACGACTAGACCCAGGAGCAGGATCGTTGCGAGGGTTCCCAGGCTGACCGCGGGAAAGAACCCGGAGTGGTTCCCGCTTCGGAGAATCTGACCGCGCAGTACCGGGACCATGCCGCGCTCTTTGGCATCGATCCGCTCCCGCACGCTCGTGGCGAGGCTCGCGGGAGCGTCGAGGTGGTTCAGGTGACGGACCGAGTTCGCGGTATCCGCTAGTCCCTCGTACTCGAGTCGGCAGCTCTCACACGCGTTCAAATGTTCGTCGACGCTCGCCATGGAGCTCAGAGACAACTCCTCGTCGTAGTAAGCCGAAAGCGTCGTCGTGCCGGGATGTACCAACATCTCACACTTCCTTCGTGAATCCGAAAATTTCCGGGTCCAACCGGTCCCGAAGAGAGCGCCGAGCGCGAGCCAATCTCGACTTCACGGTCCCGAGCGGGAGCTCGAGCGTTGCTGCGATCTCGTCATAGGACAATCCTTCGACTTCCTTGAGCAGGAGAATGCTCCTCTGTTCGAAGGGCAATCGATCGATGGCCTGATGCAGCAGGTGTCCTATTTCCTTGCGAAGGAGCGTTTTGTCCGGCGACGCTCCGTTGCCATTCAAAGGCGCCGCGAGCTCCCAATTGGGACTCTCTTCGAGGTCGTCCAGGTTCACCGCCGTCATCTCGGCGAACCGTCGCTTCCACCACCGCTGACGATTCTTGGCTCGGTTGATAACGATACGGTAAATCCACGTCCTCAGAGACGCGTGGCGCCGAAAGCTCGCGAGCTTCCGATAGACTTGAAGGAAGACTTCCTGTGAGAGATCGACGGCCTCGTCGTGGCGTCCGAGAAACCTATAGGCGAGGTTGAAAACCATATCTCCGTAGCGTTGCACGATTTGATCGTAGGCCGTGTCGTCGCCAGACAGACAGCGATCGATGAGCGCGGCCTCGTCGACCGACCAGCCGGCAGTGTCCCTCGCTCGTCTCTCGAGAGAGAGAAGCTCCTCTAACGGAAGAACTGACGTTGGATCGTGCATCATGCTTTCAACGGGCCTCCACATCTGGTCTAGCCTCAGGCGTATCCTAGCATGGCGAGGCCAGAGCGTCAGAGCCCCTATACCATTGGACACCGGTTCGGGGTCGAGGGTTCCCCATTTCAGGTGACGGAGCATCTCAGTTTTTTGACGGGCAAGCTGGTTTCTGCTAACCTTCTCGGAGATAGGGATTTAGAGATGCTCCAAGCAGGCTAGCGCGATGAAGAAGCTTCTCCTCGGGGTCGTAGTCCTTCCCCTCCTCGCCGGAGCTGGGCTCGCCGGATATCGTGCCCTCAGTCGAGATTACCGGTATTTCCAGCTCGTACAGCTCGGCGACCAGCTCCTGGCCGAAGATCTCCCATTCCAGGCCTCTCGGACCTACGGCACCGCCATCGGCGTCCGCCCTGCGGAACCGATCGCCTACATCAAGAGAGCCGAGGCCGAGCGCAGGCAGGGCAATCTCTCGCCGGCGGTAGACGATTTGGAAAAGGCCGGGAGTCTCTCCACCGACGTGCTGCTGGTCTCGAGGCGCCTCGCGGATGTTTACGACGAGCTAGGTCGATTCGACGACGCCGCCCTACATTATGAACGCGTGCTCGATCTCGATCCCGAGTCCCCTGAAGTGCTCGAGAAACTGGGCCTCGTCCACTTTCGCGCGGGACGCGAAGCCGAGGCCATCGAGGCTCTCAACCGGGCGGCGAGCTCGAGAACGGGCTCCTGGGAGCCGTTCTACCTCAGGGGCTTCGTCTTCCGGTCGCTCGGCGGACTGGATGAGGCCGAAGCGGACTTCCTAAAAGCTCTCGAGCTCGCTCCGGACGCCGCGCTGGCCAGAACCGCCCTTATCGAGCTCTATCTCGACACCGAGCAAGCCAGCAAGACGATGCCGCTCGTGCAGGCGGAGATCGATGACAACCCGGGAGCGGCAGAACCTTACCTCCACCTTGCCGATGTGCACCGACTCTCGGGACGTAGCATCGATGCTATTGAGGCGGTGGCGCTCGCGCTCGAGCAGGACCCCAATTTGCCCGCCGCCTACCTGCGCCTGGGTGAGCTTTGGCTCGAGGAGGCTAGCAGCGGGGACGATCCCGTCGCTCTCGAGAAGGCCGTGACGGCCCTCGAATCGGTCGCAAAGATGGATCCTTCGAACGGTCGTGCCACTCTCGCTCTCGGCCGAGCCTATTTGGCGATGGGCGACGAGCCTCGTGGCTTCGCGGAGCTTCAGCGCGCCGGTGCAGCTACGCCTGTCCAAGCCGAGGCCCATCGTTTCCTCGGAGACCTCTATCGGGCGAGGGGTAAGCATGCCGAGGCCGTCACGGCCTATCACGTTTTTCTCATGCTGAAAGGCGATAGCCCCGCGGTACTCGAGCGCCTGGGCGATGCCTATGTCGAGCTCGGCAATCCGACCATCGCTGCCGAGATCTATGTAAGACTATCTGAGCTCGAGCCTCGTCGCATCACACCTCTGGTGAAGGCGGCACGGGCTTTTCTCTCGAGTGGCGATCCTGCTTCGGCCGCACGCGCCTGCCGTCGGGGTCTCGTAGACAACCCTGAGAACCAGGCGTTGCTCTCGCTGTTGGATCAGTCCCGAACCGCCACTACCTCAATCTCAAGATCGCCGGTCTCCGATTGACAACTACTGGCGAGCTTCTCGCTGTCTTCGCTCGGGCGCCCGAGCTCGGTAAGGTCAAGAGCCGTCTTTGCCCTCCCCTGACAGCGGACGAGGCGCTCGCACTCTATCGCGCCCTCGTCGCGGATACTTTGACGCAGCTCGGACGAGTCCAACGCCCAAACCTTTCGAGGGTGCTGCTCCTCTCTCAACCACTCCGCCACTCGAACGACCTCCAGATACCGAAGGAGTGGACGGTTTCGATTCAGTCCGCGGGTGATCTGGGCGAGCGCATGTCGAGTCTTTTCTATACGAGCTTCCGAAGGAATATGTCGCGTGTCGTCCTGCTGGGAAGTGACAGCCCGACGTTGCCCCTCGAGGTCGTCCACGAGGCCTTCGACAGTCTGCAAACCAGCGACGTCGTATTGGGACCCGCGGAAGACGGCGGCTACTACTTGATCGGCGCGCGGCTCTTCGTACCCGAGATCTTCAAGAACATCAGCTGGGGCACTGGAGAGGTTGTGAATCAAACGACCGCCGTCCTGCGTGAAAAAGGTCTCGGATTCGAGTTACTCGTCCCCTGGTACGACATCGACCGCGGAGAGGACCTCATCAAGCTCCATTCCGAGATTGCGTATCTGAAGCGAAACGCGCCGACGCTCGTCCCCGAGCGCGTCGCCGCCGTGCTCCCTGACGTCGAGAGCGAATACACATTCGGCGACGGCTAGTTGACCAAAAGCTCCAGCCGTGTTTCATCCATGTTCTTGTCATCACCGTAACAAAATCTTGCTTGACCTCGACCGCTTTTTGTCTTAGTGTTCACGCTCACAGCCAACAGGCGATCTTAGCTGGCCAAGGCTGAGTATGGTGCCGTTCTTTGAGTGGTGGGGACGGGTTTGGGGGGGAGCCGTGCGCCAGGATCCCTTCTCTGTGTTGGGAATGACCGTCCCCACCGCACCATTTTTCTCTTCGCTCTACGTCAACCCGACCCGCTTCATCTTGCGATAGAGGCCTTGGCGCGACAACCCGAGCGAACGCGCTGATCGGGTGCGATTCCCCCCGTGTTGCGCCAGCGTGTCGGCGAGGAGTTGCTTCTCGAAAGCTCTGGATTGAGCTCCGAAGCGCGCCGGAGAGACGATGCGCAATGATGCCGAGAGATGTTGCACTTCGATGTGCGATCGACCGTGGGCCCGTAGCAGAGCCTGGAGCAACTCGTTCTGCAGCTCGCGGACGTTGCCGGGCCACCCGTAAGCCAGGAGACTTCGTTCGGCCTCCCCACTCAGTCGAGGTCCCTGGTGGACTGCCAGCACGCGTCTTGCGAGCGGAAGGATGTCGTCTCGTCGCCGACGGAGCGGCGGCACCTCGAGCGTGAGAACGTCGAGTCGAAAATAGAGGTCGTGACGGAAACGACCGGCCTCGATCTCTGACAGCAAGTTCTTGTGGGTTGCCGTCACGACTCGAAAATCCGAATGCCGGGCGCGCGACTCTCCCACTCTTCGAAATTCACGCTCTTGAAGCACACGCAACAGCAAGCTTTGAGCTCGGGGAGAGAGATCGGCCACTTCGTCCAGAAACAACGTGCCCCCGTCGGCTTCTTCGACGAGCCCCCTTCTCGGCCGCTCCGCCCCCGTGAAGGCCCCGCGCGTATGTCCGAAGAGCTCCGCCTCGAGTAGCGAGTCGGGAAGGGCGGCACTACTAACCGCGACGAAGGCTCCTCTGGCGCGCGGGCTTTCGTCGTGGAGCCGTCGCGCGATCAACTCCTTTCCCGTTCCGCTTTCCCCGCGAACGTGTACGGGGAAAGGCTCGAGTATCGCCACCCGCGACGTCTCTTCGAGAACCGCTCGCATCTCCGGGCTCGCCGCCACGATGTAGGGTGCCTTGGCTCGCTCCATCTCGTCCTCCTATGAGATAGGACGAATTCCCGCGGGAAAACCTCCCCTCAGAGGGTGAGAATCTCGCGCGGGGTCTCGAGCAGGAAGTCGGGTGACTCGGGAGAGAGCTCTTCTCGCCGAAAAGGCCCCCATAGGACGCCCGCCGTGCGCACGCCAGCGCCTCGTCCAGCCACGAGGTCGTGGGGCGAATCCCCGATAAAGATCGTGCTGGAGGCGTCCGCGCCGAGACGATTCAGTGCCTCCTCTACAGGTTCCGGGTGCGGTTTCGCATGGGTCACCTCATCCGCCGAAACGACCGTGTCGAAAAGCTCTAGAAGTCCCGTGAGCCTCAGCCCGCGCTCGGCTCCACGTTTGAGTTTGCTCGTCACGACGCCGAGTTGCACGCCGCGGGTCGACAGGGTCTCGAGAACGCCGGCAACGTCGGGATACAGGGAAACGCGATCATCGTGGTGAAGAAGGTGATACTCCCGGAACAAAGCGACCATCGATTCGATAGCTTCCTCCTCTTTTGTGATCGTCCGAAACTGCGCTCTCAACGGCGTTCCCAAGCCCACACGCCAGAACTCATCGGCAGGTGCCACTCCCAGCTGGGTCTGAGCAGCGTGTCGATAACAACTGAAAATGAGCTCGATAGAGTCGATGAGGGTCCCGTCGAGATCGAAGAGAAAGGTGCGAGGCGACTCAGCCAACTATCGAAGCTCCGCGCCCAGGGTGTTCGCGAGGCGAGCGATGATCTTCTCTCTCGCCTTGGCAACGTCTCGATCCGTCAAAGTGCGATCCTGAGCCTGGAATGAGACGGCGACCGCAAGCGACTTCTTCCCCTCGGAAACCTGCTCTCCGGCGTACTCATCGAAGACCCGAGCCGAGACGACGAGCGGGTGGGATCGAATCGCTTGTACGACGCTCTCCGAATCCTGGCCCCGCGCCATCACCAAAGCGAAATCTTCTTCGACCGCCGGATACTTGGAAACCGGCTCGTAGCGCGTGACCGGTGGGACGTGTGGAAGGAGCACCTCCAACTGAACCTCGAACAGATGAGCTTGCTGATCCAATCCAAAGGAACGCGCCGTCTCCGGGTGCACTTGGCCGACGGACCCGACGCGATCGCCACCGACGAAGAGCGCGGCGGAACGCCCCGACAGCAGACCGTAGTCGTCTTCGGCCACGATAGTGGCCTCGACGCTCAGGCTCTCAAACAGGCGCATCACGTAGCCTTTGACGTCGAAGAAGTCGACGAGCTCTGCGGTTGGCCTCTCCCACCGATCGATGCGTGCCCCGGTAACGACCCCGACGACGTGCTCGTTCTCTTGCGGGAGCGCCCCCTTCCCCGGCGGATAGACACGCGCCACCTCGAACAAGGCCAGGTGCTCTCGGGCCACGCGTAGATTCTTCGCCAAACACTCGAGCGCAGACGCGCGTAGAGACGTGCGCATCCGCTCCTGCCCGACGTTGAGGGGATTGATGACGGCAAGGGGCGGCGTCTCGCTGAGCGATTCCGGCGCAACGACCTTTTGGAGCACTTCCATGCTGGTGAGCGGATAGGTGATGACCTCCTGCATTCCCGCCCCGACGAGAATGTCGCGGGTCCTTTCGCGAAGCTCGCGCACCGGTTGCGGCACCCGTGGCGGCACCCGGCCAGCAAGCGGCTCCGCAGGGATGCGCTCGTATCCGATGATTCGAGCGACTTCCTCCACCACGTCGTCGGGGCAGCTGACGTCACGTCGCCAATAGGGCACGGTGACCGTGAAGGCCTCGTTTCCGGCGGTCACATCGAAACCGAGCGACGTGAGTGAGCTCGTGACCTGCTCCTCCGGAGGGTCGATCCCGAGAACCTGCGGGATCCGCTTTCTCGGGACGTGCACGGTGGCGGGCTCGGGTTGCACCGGAAACGCGTCCACCATCCCTCGAGCCGCTTTCCCGTCGGCGAGCTCGACGAGAAACTTCGTCGCCCGCTTCGACGCCATCGGTGCGAGCGCGGGAGCAATGCCCCACGCGAACCTCCGCGACGCTTCACTGGAAAGCTTGAGCTTCATGGCCGTTCTTCGGATGCTCACCGGGTCGAAGTTCGCAACCTCGAGGAGAATGGTCTTCGTCGAATCAGTGACCTCGGTATCGAGACCGCCCATGACACCCGCGACGGCAATCGGGCCGCTGGGGTCGGTGATGAGAAGCTGCGACGTGGAAAAGCTCCGCTCCTTGTCATCCAAGGTGGTCAAGGTCTCCCCTTCCTTGGCCCGGCGCACGATGATCTTGTGGTCTCGGATTTTGTCGTAATCGAAGGCATGAATGGGTTGGCCGAGCTCCAGCATGACGTAGTTCGTGATGTCGACGACGTTGTTGATCGGCCGCATGCCGGCTGCGAGCACCCTCTCCTGCATCCAGGAAGGCGACGGCTTGATGGTGATGTCTTCGATGAGGGCGAGGGTAAACCGCCCGCAGAGATCCGGGTCCAGAATCTCGGCCGCCGCCCGACCTTCGATTCCGGCACCCGCTGCGGGAAAGTCGAGCTTCGGCTCCGTCAAGGTAGTGCCGATGAGCGCCGCGACGTCGCGGGCGACTCCGAGAACGGAGAGCCCGTCGGAGCGGTTCGGCTTCATGTCGATGTCCAGCACGGTGTCACCGAGCACCTCGGAGAGCGGCTGGCCCACTTTCGCACTAGGCGAGATCACGAGGATGCCCTCGTGTTCATCGGAGAGGCCGAGCTCCCGCTCCGAGCAGACCATGCCGACGGAGACCACACCACGGATCTTCGCCTTCTTTAGCTTCTTCTTCTCGCCGCTGCGAGCATCGACGAGCCGAGCGCCGAGTCGTGCATAGGCGATCTTCTGACCCTCGGCGACGTTGGGTGCCCCGCAGACGACCTCGAAACTCTCCCCAGCAATATCGACCGTGACCAATCGCAGCCGATCCGCGTCGGGGTGGGGCTTCACCTGCATCACGTGACCGACGACGACGTTCTCCCAGTCGCCCCCGGTACGGACGATCCCGGTGACCTCGAGCCCTGCCATCGTCAGCCGATGCGCGATCTCAGGGATCGGGATGGTCAGCTCGACGTAGTCACTCAGCCATCGAATCGGTACTTTCATCAATGCCTCAAAACTGCCTCAAGAAACGGATGTCGTTTTCATAGAAATGTCGGATGTCGTCGACGCCATAGCGCAGCATGGCGATGCGCTCGACACCGAGGCCGGCGGCGAAACCCGTGTACCTGTCGGAGTCGTAGCCCATGTTCTCGAGGATCTCGGGATGCACCATGCCCGCTCCCAGAATTTCGATCCACCCTTCGTTCTTGCAGGTTCTGCATCCCCGCCCACCGCAGAGGAAGCAATCGATCGCCATGTCGACGCCGGGCTCCACGAATCGGAAAAAGTCACAGCGGAAGCGGATCTTGCGCTCCTGTCCGAAAAGGCGCTTGGCAAATTCGAATAGAGTGCCTTTCAAGTGCGCCAGAGTGAGCCCCTCGTCCACCGCGAGTACCTCCGTCTGGGCGATCATCCACTCGTGCGTCGGATCGGTGGCTTCGTTACGATACGTTCGACCCGGACAGACGATCCGGATTGGAGGCTCGGAATTCTCCATGAAACGGATCTGGTTCGGCGAGGTGTGGGTGCGGAGGAGGAGCTTGGAGTCGTCTTCGTCGCCCCCGTCGATGTAGAACGTGTCCATGAGCTCCCGCGCCGGATGATCCTTCGGGATTCTGAGCGCCTCGAAGTTGTAATAGTCGAGCTCAACCTCGGGACCCTCGATCACGGAGAAGCCTTGGGCCACGAAGGCGTCCAAAATATCGCGCTGGGTTTGCGTAATCGGGTGGAGCCGCCCCTCTGGAAGCGGCCGCGGTGGCAGCGTGACGTCGATGCGTCCCGCCGTCTCCGCTTCCTGGATACTCGCAGCTTCCAGTTCGCGCCGCCTTGCCTCCAAAGCTTCGCCTAGCTCCGTCTTGAGCACGTTCGCCACTTTTCCGGCTTCGCGCCGCTCGTTCTCTTCCAGCGTAGCGAGAGTGCGCAGCACTTCCATCAGGGCGCTCTTACGGCCCAGGTGGGCGATGCGCCATGCCTCGAGGGCCCGCTCGTCCCCGGCCTCGCCCAGCCCAGCCCGTGCCTCCGCGGCCAACTTCTCGATTCTCTCCAGAACGCTCATTGTTCTCGTTTTCCGTACTCCTCCGGCATAAACGCATCACTTTATCGCGAAATCGGCCCGCGATGCAGTTGCGTTCTCGCCCCTGGTGAACTAAAAACCCACTCATGCGTCTACGCACTCTCGTGCTCGCCGCCCTGGCCTTCCCGTTCGTAAACGGGACGGCTTTTTCTCAATACCGGATTTACATCTCCGCCGACATGGAAGGGGTCGTCGGGGCGGTCACGGGAGAGCAGCTCGGGCCCAGCGGCTTCGAGTACCAGAGAAGCCGGGAGTTCATGACCGAGGAGGTTCTAGCCGCCATTCGCGGCGCCCGTGCCGCCGGCGCGACGGAGTTTCTCGTCAGCGACTCGCACGGCAATGGACAGAATCTTCTCATCGACAGGTTCCCGAAGGACGTCCAGATCGTGAGATCCTGGCCGCGACCGCTTGGCATGATGGAAGGCATCGACGAGACTTTCGACGCGGCGTTCTTCATCGGCTTTCACTCCTCGACGTCGAATATGGAAGGGGTCCGCGCCCACACCTTCAGTAGCGCCACCCTCACCGACGTCCGACTCAACGGCAAATCCGTTTCGGAAGCGAGTTTCTACGCCGCCGTCGCGGGCCACTTCGGGGTTCCGGTCGTGATGATCTCCGGTGACGATGCCATCGTTGCCGAAGCCCGTTCACAGATCGGAGATCTCGAGGGAGCCGTCGTGAAATGGGCCAAGAGCTTTCACTCGGCTCAGACCCTGACACCGGACGCGGCCTACGAGATCATCGAGGTCGCGGCCCGACGCGGGGTCGAGCGACTCGACGATTTTCGGCCCGTCGCGATCGAGGGTAACGTCGAGATCGAGATCCAGTTCAAGCACTATCGACAGCCAGAGATACTATCTTACTTGGCCGTCGTCGAGCGCATCGATTCCCACAGCATCCGTTTCGTCGGGAACGACATTCTCGAAGTCGCGCGCTTTACTCAGTTCGTGATCAATTACGAGCCGGGGTTGTCCCCCTAGTCGCGATAGAATCACGCCGATGCGGTTGCTCCCGTTTGTCCTCGCCTCGCTCCTTCCTGCCGCCATCGGCACCGCACAACAACCGAGGACGCGAGCGGAGGAGATCGAGCGGCACCGAAGAGACAAGCGGGCGCGGCTCTGGCCCGAAAGCGAGTCTCCCCTCGTCGAAAAGGTCAATAAGCTCGTCGAGCGCGGCCTCTACGAGGGCCTCGAGTCCGGTAAGGGCGCCAACGGCGGCCAAATCGTCATGGGCGGGATGCGGTCCGGGCAAGGGTTCTCCGCCGGTCTCGGTTATCGACGTTCCGACATCTGGCACGACCGTTTCGCCATGCGGGGTACGGCTCGCATCACGCCCCAGCTAGCCTACCTTCTCGACCTCGAGCTCGATTTTCAGAGCCTCCGAAAAGACTGGTTCTTTCTCGACTTTTACACCAAGTACGAATACTCGCCGCAGATGGACTTCTACGGGCAGGGCGGTGACTCCCTGGAGGAGTCTCGCACGAGCTATGTGTTCGAGGATTTCTCGACTGACTTTCGATTGGGATTCAACGTCACCGACTACTTTCGAGCCGGCTTCACCATCGGTGGGTTGGTCGTCCACACCGGAACCGGCAAACGCAGCGGTTTCCCCTCCACGGACGAGATCTTCGACTCGGAGACCGCTCCCGGGCTCGGGGAGGATACGACGTTCTCCCGCTGGGGCAGTTTTGTCGAGCTCGACTATCGAGATCTCCCGGGCGGACCGCGGGCCGGAGGCTACTACAGCGCGGTCGTGCGCGAGACGGCGACGAGGGCTTGGGAAAGTATAGTTTTTCCCAAGTTCTCGTTCAGGCCCAGCAATATATTCCTTATTTCAACAAGACGCGCGTGATCGCGTTCCGCGTGGCGGCGGCGATGGCTTTTGGAGAGAGCGGACAGCGAGTGCCCTTCTACCTCCAGCCCAAGCTTGGCGGCAACGACAATCTGCGGGGGTTCGCGCGCTATCGCTTCTACGACAACCAGTCGCTCTACTTCAACGTCGAGCACCGCTGGCACGCCTCCTCCGCTCTCGACATGGCGATCTTCGTGGACGGCGGCAAGGTCGCGCCTGATCTCGCGGATATCGATTTCAGCGATATCGAGTGGAGCGCCGGGATCGGCTTTCGTTTCAAGCTCCGGGGCGCGTACTTCATGCGTATCGACTTCGCGGGCGGACGCGAGGGCTTCCGCTTCATGTGGACATTCAGCGACATTTTCAAAGGTCGGACGGAGATCTACGAATGAGCGTGACGCGGTATGGGAGCCTCGCGGCGCTGCTGGTTCTGGTGGCGCTCCCCGCCAACGCCCAGAAATTCTATCCCGACGATCCTCTCGAAAAGGAGCCCGCGCCTTGGCCGACCTTCGGCCCCAAACAAAGGTCGCTCTCGGATATCCTGGAAACTCTCAGCCACACTTTTGGCGAGCCCGGAGAGCGACACCCGGAGACCGGAGTCATTCCGGCGGGAGGTGTGAACACGCTCGGCGAGGTCCTCGATGGTCCCTGGTACGAGAACCGCCACCCTCGCCGCCGCATGAGCCCCGAGGCGCTCAAACGGGGCCCCGGCGACGACCGGCCGCCGAGAAACGGACGAGCCGTGGCGGGTCCTCACCGTGAAGCCTTACGGCATTCGAGTCGGTATTCTAGTCGCGGACGCGGCCGACCGGCTCTATCTCCTCCGCTTCGACCCGCCCGGCTATCTCGGCCTTGCGACGGGCGCGGAGGTGGTCGCCTCCAAGCTCTTTTTCGCGCTCGGTTACAACGTGACGGAGAACTACATCGTCGACTTCCAGCGAGACCAACTGCTGCTGGCCGAGGGAGCGCAGGGTGTCACGAGCATGGGGGACCAGCGCGAGCTCTTGGATACGGACGTCGACAACTTCCTGGATGATGTCGCGCGCGATCCTCTCAGTGGATATCGCGCCGTCGCGACTCTTGTTCCGGGCTCCTGGGAGGGGCTTCTCGGTCCCTATCAAGTCTTCGGTACCCGAAGCGACGACCCGAACGACATCGTCCCTCACGAGCATCGCCGCGATCAGCGTGGTCTCTTCGTCTTCGCGTCCTGGCTGAATCACTTCAGAATCCAGGCGGCCACCACGCTGGACGTCGTCGTCACGGAGAACGACGTTCCTTTCATCCGTCACTATCTGATCGACTTCACCGGCGCGCTCGGAAGTGCGGGCGATGAGCCCAAGAAAGCCCGGCATGGCAACGAGCGCCGTTACGACTTCGGGCAGACGTTCAAGAACGTCGCAGGCATGGGTATCTATACACCCCGGTGGATGCGCGCCCGCTACCCTCACTACCCGGCCGCCGGTCATTTTGAGTACGACACCTTCGAGCCGGAGAGGTGGACCTCGAACGACGTCATCGCGCCTTTCGCGAATCGCCTTCCCGACGACACGTTTTGGGCGGCGAGACAGCTCGCGACTTTTACCGATGAGGACATCGCTACAATCGTGAGCACGGGGCGGTACAACGAGCCCGCGACCGAGGCGTGGATTGTGAAGTGCCTCGTCGAGCGTCGGAACACGATTATCGAAACGTACTTCGAGCAAGTGCTGCCTCTCGACCGCTTCGAGATCGTGGGAGACGAGCTGAAGTTCGTGGACTTGGGGGTCACCCATGGACTCGTCACGAGCCGGGACTACTCCGTCACCTGGGCCACGTTCGACAACGTCGCGGAGACCCATCAACAAATGGGTACTGCGGCCCCGACATTCGACGCGCCTCCGACATCACGCTCGTCCGCCGACGGTAGCTACTTCGCCGCCGGCATCACGGCGGGAGATCCCGAGCTCGGCGTCACGGTCTACGTCCGGAAAGAGCCGGACGGGCTGAAGGTCGTGGGAGTCGACCGCTTTTGGCCCGACAAGGTGATCGCGGAACCGAGCTTGGAAGTGGATGCGGGACGAAGCCGCTACACGGACCTCGAACCTGCCCAGCAGCACCTCTTCGAGGGCTATACCGAGAGTTACAACGAGAGCACAGAGCTCGATCTCACTCCCGAGGAGTACTTCAACTCCCTCATGATCGCCGAGGGCACGACCTACGACGCCGTGACCCACGCCTTGATAAAGTCCGAGCTTACGGACGAGAACGAGAAGTCTCTAGGATCGGCCATCGACCTGGTCGACGGCATCGAGAGGGTCGCGGGACAATACTACGGGCGCGCCGGCGATCAGCAGTTCCGTCTCTACGTGTTCCTGAAGCCGGGAGCGCGCGAGACTCTCGAGACGTCACGGGAGTTCGCGCTCAGCCACCTCAATACCGTCTATCACGTCGGATACCCCTACAGCTATCGGCAAGGCGGGAAGCTTCCTAGCATTCAATTCTCCGTTTCGGAGGACAACATCAAAGCGGACATCGACGTCGACTACCGTTCGAGCAAGATGCCGGCGTCACTGTTCAACGGACACCTCACCTCGGCCAACTCAGACGTACGAGCGGGCGACAATTATGAAAGACACAATACGCGCTGGGCCGGCCACGTCGCCTGGTGGCGTGACGTCTTCGGCAGGATCACGCATCACGACAGGAACGAGAGCGAAGATCTTCTTTTCAAGGAGCGGCCCGAGCCACCGACCACGCTGCCCCCCAACCGTCCCGCGGGTACGGAACCGGCGGAGCTCCAAGACGCGATCCAGGAATTTCTGACTGACTGGCTCGTTCGCCGAAACGTGGACGAAGCGGCGCGGTTCATCTCGGCTCAGACCTTGGCCTGCGTCGACACCGACGACGACGTCGCCGACGAGGTCTTGGAGGGCGAGCAGGCTGCCGACCTTCTCATAGAGTCGATGCGCGCGCTCAACGACGAGTTGGGCGAGCGCCCCACTCTGACCCAGGCGATCGACGCGGTCCTGCCGTGGGCACAAAAACCCCGCATTCGAGAGCACCCATGGTCCGGGGACTTCACCCTGGGCGAGATGACGGACGCCCACGCTTCCATCTACCTTTGCGGCCGTGAAGTGACGGGAGACGAGGCCGAAACCTACGGGAACTACTACGGCGTCCTGTTCCGCTTCAAGCTCGAGGGAAGCGCCGTTCTCGGCCTTCTGTGGTCCAAAGAGAACGGCAACTGGCGGCTCGTCTCCTACGAGGCTTTCGAGCAGTAAACCAACCGGCTAGATCTAGAGCTCTTCCAGACGCTCCTCGAGCTCCTGCGCCATGCCGTCGTGGTGATGACGGCGAGCGGCCTCGGCACCCTGCCGTAGCGCCCATGCGCCCTCCTTCTTCATGCCGAGCTGAATATACGCATCCGCCAAGATCCGGTAGGCCGCGCCTTCGTCCTCTTTCGCCTTGAGATAGGCCTCCATCTCCTCGATGCACTCCTTGAACGTCCCGGCCTTGTGGAGCTCGATCGCGAGCATGTAGCGCGTCATGGCATCGTTAGGAGCCGTTGAGAGAAGGTTTCGGAGCGCTTCGATTTTAGTGCTGGACAATGAAATCACCCTCCTAAAGATTCGATGAAACCGAGCACGGTCGAGGCCACGTCCTCCTCGACGTCCTTGGCAGTCGTCCCGAGCTTCTTTGGAACTTTGAAGCCGTGATCTCCCCCTTCGATGAGGTGGAGCTCGGCTCCGAGCTCCTCGATCAGTGGCTCTAGCAAATCGAGGTACGCGAAATTGTCTTTCGTTCCGCTCACGAAGAGCATGGGTACTTCGATGGTGGCGAGGTGCTCTCGCCGCTGGCGATCCCGTCTACCGGGCGGGTGCAGAGGGTAAGCGAGGAACACCAATCCGTCACAGGGATAGCCTTCCGCGACCAAATAGGAGGCCATTCGCCCGCCCATCGAGCGTCCCGCGAGAACGAGGCGGCTCGGCGCGAGCTCCGTCCTGACCCAATCCGCGACCGAGCGCCAACAAGCAACGAGAACAGGTTGACGATCAGGACTTTTCTTGCCCCTCTCGCTATAGAGAAAGTTGAACCGGACTGCGGTCATACCTCCCGACGCGAGTCGTGATTGAAGCGACACGATCGACGCCGAATCCATTGTCCCGCCGGCACCGTGCGCGAGAATGACGGTGGTACGTGATCCCGCGCCTCGGGCGACCGATGCCGAGGCCTCCCCCAGCTCGTTCCCCTCGTCGCCTCGGACCGGGATCTTCGTTTTCGATTCCGGGCTCACAAGATCCGTTTCCCGAAGGCCGACGCCACCATCTTCACCGCGACTTCCGCGGTCGCATTTCGAACGTCGAGAATCGGATTCACCTCGGCCACTTCCATGGAGACGACTTTCTTCGTTTCCGCGATCAGCTCCATCATGGTGTGGGTCTCCCGGTAGCTCAGCCCGCCGAGGACGGGCGTCCCCACACCCGGAGCGATTGAGGGGTCCATACCGTCGACGTCGAAGCTCACGTGGAGCCCGTCGGACCCTTTCGTCGCGATCTCGATCGCCTCGCGGGTGACGCCGTAGATCCCACAGCGGTCGATGTCGATCATTGTGAAGATCCGAATCCCGATGTCCTTGAGAACTTCCTTTTCGTGACGATCGATACTGCGGACGCCGATGACGCAGGAAAACTGGGGGTCGACCTTAGGCTCGCCCTCGGCGAAGCCGCCAATCTCGACCAGCTCCTTCGCACCGCGCCCGAAGGCGATCGCCTGAGGCATTCCATGGATGTTTCCAGAGGGCGTCGTCTCCGGAGTATTGGCATCGCCATGCGCGTCGAACCAGATCATGCCTAGCTTTTTTCCCTTACGTTTGAAATGCCCGCCCACGCCGGCGATCGTGCCGATGGCAATCGAGTGATCCCCCCCCAAGACCAGGGGCACTTCACCCCGTTCGAGTGTGGCGTCCACTCGTTTCGCGAGGTCGTTCATGGCGCTCGCGATGAGAGGCAGATACTTGAGCTTCGGATCCCGGACCTGATGGGCGTCGGGCTCCTCGACGTGAATGTTTCCGTCATCGGCAACGTCGTAGCCCAGCTCTTTCAGTTCCTGTCGAAGCCCCGCCTTCCTGAGGGCGGATGGGCCCATATCGACGCCTCGTCGGCCCGCGCCGAGGTCGACTCGAACTCCGATGATCCGAACCGTCGTCATGTGGTCTCTTCGAGATCATCAGTCTAGCACGTCGTCTATCGTGCTATCCTCGCGTATGGGCCCCTTGCTATTGCCCCTGCTATTTGTCGTCCACAACCAACACCTGACTGACTAGGAACTATGGTGAGCCGCCTACTGGCCTTCGCTCTCGTTCTGCCCGCCGTCCTTTCTTCGCTCGGCAAGTCCTGCGCTTCGCCTCCCGCAGACAACTTCGCGACGATAACCCCGGTCGAGTTCTCGAACCTCGTCAACCAGATCTCGGAGGACGGGGGTTATTTCTGGAGCAACAATTACATCTCCAACGAGACATCGTATCTGCACGTCCTGAATTCCCTCTCGACACTTCCCACGGGCGGTGTCTACGTCGGAGTCGGACCGAACCAGAATTTCACCTATATCGCCGCGACGCGGCCCGACCTGGCCTTCATCGTCGATATCCGCCGCCAGAACATGATCGAGCATCTGCTCTTCAAAGTCTTGATGGAGGAGTCAGCGACTCGCGACGAGTACCTCTCGCGACTCCTGGCACGCCCGCTCGTAGCACCTCTCCCGCCCGACGCGCCCGTCGAAGAGCTGATCGCGGCCATCGAGCGAGCCGCACCGAGTGAGGTCTTTTTCGAAGAGCAGTTGGATCTCGTGCTCGGGCGCCTGCGAGCGATCCCCGGTCTCGCCCTCACGAGAGACGACGTGGCCGACCTCCGGCAAATATACCGAGAGTTCTTCCATCAGGGTTTCGGAATCAAGTACGACAGCTGGCGATCGTTCTTCTTCCCCTCGTTGAAAGAGTTCATGCTCGAGACGGATCTGGAGGGAAATCGACGCAATTGGCTGGCATCCGCGGAGGCCTATGACTTTGTGCGCGACATGGAGCTGGAGAATCGGGTCATTCCGGTCGTGGGCAACTTCTCGGGCGATCAAGCGTTCCGAAAATTGGGACGCTTCCTGGCGTCGCGTCGCGCCACCGTCTCCACGTTCTACGTGTCCAACGTCGAGTTTTATCTGTTCCGGCAGGACAAGTGGTCCGAGTTCGTCGAGAACGTCGAAGAGCTCCCCACGACGGACTCGAGCGTCTTCATCCGGGCCTATGCGAACCTACATCGCCCGCACCCCAAAATGGTCGGCGACCACATCACCGTATCGCTCGTTCAAAACGTTCATGATTTTCTTCGAAACGCGCGGGCCGGACGGTACAACTCACTGTGGGATGTCGTCACGATCGAAGACTTCTAACGAGACTCCCGCACACCGTTTTTCGCGAGAAAAGCGTCGAACGCATTTGTCGCGAAGGCTGCCTTCTCCCTGGGTGCCACGAGCTCGAGTTGGAGCAGTCCACCCTGCGACGTCGTAAAGACTCCGGAGACGACATAGGTGACTCCGAGCCACTCGAAGCCGTTCACGTAGGAGCCATCTCCGAAACGACCCCTTTGCCCCGCACACGCGCGGGCCGCCTCTGTCTCACCCGGCCCGCCTCGCCACCAGGCTGTCCGGAAGGAAACGGTGAAATCGCCCTCAGGGGACGCGGCAAGCGCCGCATTCATCGGAGGGAGCCCGCATGGAAACGGCGCCGCGGCCTCGACGAGCCAAAGGGCTGGAAAGACGACGTTAGGTGCGCCGGGTGACGACGGAGTCGCCGAAAGCCAGTCCAGACGCTCCGCGGAGATCGCCGTCGAGACTTCGGACTCGAGGAGTGACTCTACCCGCGCGCTCGACAGGGACTCGATCAAAACCGATCTGTTGAAAGCAACGCTGTCCGCAGGACCAACGAAGCGAATCATAACTTTCTCGTCGCCACGCTCCAGAAGCGCGTACTCGAGCTTCGCCGGTCCCGATTGGTCCTGTCCGGAGGCCGAGCCCATGAGGAGCCGTCCCCCGGCGAGAGAGTTTGTCTTCCCCGGGCGGTCCGCACGAAACGTCCCGAACGTACCCCCTGCGAGAAGAAGAGACTCCAGCTGTTTCGAGTCCCACGGCGTAACGAAACGATCCGACGTCAACACGACGGGGTTTGCGGCCCGGTCCGTCATAAACCGCAGACGCGTCGCGGACAGGTCCTCGAAACCGTCCGGGGGCGTCAGGCTGAGTGCCTTGTCCTCGAGCACCTGCTCGCGCCCGAGGCGAAGCCGCTCGACGTCGAGGAGACCCGAAAACCCTTTCACCTCGAGAAAATCCTTGACCGTATTCACCGGGATCGCGAAACCGATACCGTCCCCGTCACGCAACTTCAGACGGATCACGCCAAGCACGTAGCCTTCCTCGTCAACCATGGGTCCGCCGCTATTGCCCGGGTTCACTGTCGCACTCGTCTGAAGATAGGATGTCCTCCCCGCATCGTCGCCGCGTACTGCCGAGAACGATCCTCGGTGAACGCTCACCTCGGGTGTGATATCGGGCAATGAGGTTCGACCCACCTCGACGTCTGTTCCGAAGGGAAAGCCGTAGACGACCACGCTATCGCCGGGGCTCGCCGCGTCCGAGTCGCCGAGAGCGAGATAAGGAAGATCTCCACCCTGGATGGATAGGACAGCGAGATCCAGATTTTCATCGAAGGCATCGAGCGAGGCTTCGAAGCGGGTAGTGCCACCCTGCCCCACCGCCGCCTCCGGCAGCTCGACCTCGAGCCTGTCGACGCGAAGCTCGAGGGTAATCTCCCGCCGTCCGACTCGTTTGGTGCGAGTTCCTCCTTCGACCACGTGATGGTTCGTGAGCACATGGCCGTACGGCGTGAACAAGAACCCACTTCCCGTACCGAGCTCGACGTCGCGCTCCTCGCGCGACTCGTCCCACGTCGAGTCGGATTCGACGGCGGTGACGGTCCCGACGACGCGAATGAAAACCGTGGCAGCGGTGGGATCCGTAGCGCGCTCGGCCAAGGACGGTGAAGCCGCGATGACGAGCGCAGACGTGCCGATCCAAAGGGTTGGCAAGACACCTCGTAAGGAATCCATCGTTTGTCCCGTGCCCTTATAGTGCGGGATGCACCGCGCTTCAAACAAACTCCTTCCGTAGCGGTACCGATTCTACCGGGCTCGGCGCGGAATGAAATACG
This sequence comes from Candidatus Marinacidobacterales bacterium, assembly GCA_965247365.1. Classification (GTDB taxonomy): domain Bacteria; phylum Acidobacteriota; class Vicinamibacteria; order Marinacidobacterales; family SMYC01; genus CBDFHB01. The sequence continues at coordinate 2,180,287 of CBDFHB010000002.1, read as the reverse complement.
CGCTGACTTCGCTAACCCGAAAGGCGACTCAGCCGGGCCGTGCCTCGGCGCTCCTGCGAGACGCATCGATCTTGTCTTGGATGAAGGCGGCGCCGTAGGCTCGCTCCGCGCTCAGTCGATTGTGAGGGCCGCAGAAGAGCTTGAGAAACCGCTCGTCGTGGTTGCGGAACAACGCGAAGGGCCGTGTGTGCTCGATCTCGAGGCCGGTTCGGGAGCGACAGCGTGTTCCGTCCTGGCCGAGGTACTCGCACTGGTGCCCCGCCCGGGCGTGGACTCGCTCACGAACCTCGGCCGCTAGGTAGCGGGAGGGGGCGGGGGCGGGGGCGGGGTTTGTGACAGGAATCTTGCCCGGGCAAGGTTTGCCGGCAGGTCGTTTGTCGCTGTCGCCGGCTCGCCTCGCCTCTCTCTGGAGCCGGCGTTCCCGCTTTCTCTTGAGGTCTTTCTTGTCCAGTGCGATGTCCACGGCTTGCTCCAGAATCTCGGCCATGTATTTCGATGGGTGCTCGACGCCGAGGACCTCGGCCAATCGCTCGAACTTCTCTTTGAAGGCTCGGTCGGCGGCGAAGCGAAAGTTGAATTGGTCGGGTTGCGCCGGCTCGAGGATCGGAGGCGACATCGTCACGGGACGCAAGTCCGGTGCGGCGGCGGGTCGTATCGTCTGCGCCGGCGTCGGCGGGATTGCCGCGTGTCCTCGAGAAGGTGCTCTGCGGATCGACGGCTCGAAGACGGGCTTCGGCTTGAGTGTGACGAGATACTCCTCGACCTCCCGCTTGCTCGAGCCAGCACAGTCCGCAAGAAGTTTCTCGACGGTATCCTCGGTGGCATGCGCTGCGAGAAGACCGGCTACGGTCAGGCTCATGCGGTTCTGGGCAAGTGCGACTAGAATTTGAGGAACCCGTCGCGACACGTTAGCCACCTGTAATCGCCGCGCAACGGAACCCTCACTGAGGTTCAGTCTCCGGACACAGTAGTCGAAGAGATTCTTGTATCCGCGCTCGAGCGCAGCCTTGCGTCTCGACATCTCAGCGATATGAGCGATGACCAAAGCGACGTTGCGTTTCTCGGCACGAACCAACTTCTCGACGGACGCGTCGAGCTCCTCCGTCGAAAGCCGTTCGAGCGTCGCGAAGTACGTTTTGAATTTTTCGCTCATGGCGTTGACCCCTTCAATGAAGTATAAGCGCGGTTTTTCTGTGCTCTGAGTTGGCGCCGAATGAGGCGCCCGAGATCAAAATGATTGAAACGCGTCAATTCTCGATGATCGAGCGTTGGACGGTACTGTGGTGAGTCAGAGACCTATTTGTTGTGATCGATGTGCGCCCTTCTCCGATTACTCCGGAAAGCGTGTCAAGTCTTTTATTGATTTTCTTTTGCGGGCATTCGCCTGGGCGTCACGCCGGAAGACACAGTGGATTTGAAACGAAGGGAGGTCTAGCGGTGGATTGCCGGGGAACAATTTCTTCTTTGAGCTGTACGGCTACGATAAGTGACATTCCATGGTCAGGCGGACTCGAGCGAGTGAAGGGCGCCAATGGGAGGGTTAGTATTCGCGGTGTTCGTTGCCGCTTTTGCGATAACCTTTGTTGCGGGAAGCCGCTGTCTCTATCTGACGTACGTCATTATTGGGTTGGTGCGTGATATCGATCCGAGGCGAGCAGAGCCACTAATTCGTTCATTCACGAACGCTGAAGGACGAGCGGTTGGAGACCAGAGTGAAAGAGTACAGAAAAGCTAACCCGGAACGTGACACAGTCGGGCCGTGCCTCAGGGCTCCTGCCAGAGAAGAATCTGTTCGATGAAGCAACAGACCTTGTTCATTCTTTTTGTCGCAATGCCGATGTCCTGTTTCGGGATCCTGGCGATGATCCAGTTCTTTCTCGCCCGATCGATTCTTGCGCGGCTACGGGAGGTCGCGCCCGAAGTAGAGTCAAGACTTTCCGTCCATACTGGTGTGTGGCCAATCGATCAAATGCTCTGGACGAGACCGATGCGATTCGCTGCCTTTCTTCGCGCGAACGAAACCTTTAACGATCATGACCTAGCCAGAAAGCTGGGATGGTACAGGAAGACCGAGAAATTGGCCGCAATCGTAGGGACTACTTCGGCATTTTGTCAGTCATCCTTTTCGCCCTCTTCGCAACCAGCGACGCGAGTTGAGGCGCAATTGTTTTGTTGCCGAAATCTAGAAATCTTGCCCGGGCAAGATTTCGACCCCGTGTGTTTGTCGCCGCCTCGTCCCACCGAAGACGCCAAACTTGGGCGGGCGGAGGCTAGTTCGCGTCGACTTCCTCGATGAGGGCCTCGGACGGGCCGCGCTCGGCGCGGAGCTTCTGTGAGATTGCCTCTGCGGCGCGCATGACTCGGAGCACGTTCCCACCCAGTATTTTGAGCACGTCTTCGTCCGCATAACCGCGGGACAGGAGCTCACGGGTGAGGTCGGGGTACTTCGAGACATCCTCGAGACCCAGCGGAACGGAAGTAATGCCGTCGAAATCCGCACCGATACCCAGATGGTCGATACCCGCGACGTCACGTATGTGGTCGATGTGATCGGCAACTTGCGAGAGGGTCGCTCGAGGCTCGGGGTGATCCCGATTCCAGCTTGCGAGTCCGTCACGAAGGCTGGCCTCGTCGGCATTGGGGAGGCTTCGAAGCCGATCGAGCTCCGCATCGCGGCGAGCGTCGTGATCCCTCACCTTCTGGGAGACGAAGGCCGGAACGAAAGTCACCATCACGACGCCACCGTTTTCCGGCAGCCGTTTCAAGACGTCATCGGGCACGTTGCGGGGGTGGTCGCAGAGAGAGCGCGCGGAAGAGTGGCTATAGATCACGGGAGCCTCGGTGACGTCCAGAGCGTCGTGCATCGTCTCGGGCGAGACGTGGGAAAGATCGACGAGCATGCCGAGCCAGTTCATCTCGCGAACGACCTCTTTGCCGAACTCGGTCAAGCCTCCATGCGCAGGCCTGTCCGTTGCCGAGTCGGCCCATGGCGTGTTCCGGCTGTGGGTCAGAGTCATGTATCGGGCACCGAGCCGGTAGAACATCCGAAGCGTCGCAAGGGAGTTGTCGATCGAATGACCACCCTCCATGCCTATCATCGAAGCAATTTTTCCGGAGTCGAAGATGCGCTCTACATCGTCGGCCGTATAGGCCAGCTCGAGATCCTCGGGGTAGCGGCGTGCGAGCTCGACGACGACGTCGATCTCCTCCATCGTCGCGCGAACGGCGACGGCGCCCTTGTTACTGACATTCACATATACGGACCAGAACTGCCCCCCAACCCCTCCTTCCCTCAAGCGCGGGATATCGGTCATGAGCTGAGGCTGAGACTCCGCTACGTCGAGCTGGGAGAACTTCCGCTTCACCTTGTCGAGGTAGTGCCAGGGCAAGTCGTTGTGGCCGTCGATCAAAGGCCCCCGCCTGTGCAATCGACGCGCCGCGTCATCGATCAACGGCATCTGCTGAATTCGGCGGATCGCCTCGTCGTCGGTCTGCGCCGCCTCAGGCGCGTTCGGCGAGCAGGCGAAAGCGAACAGCACGCTCGAAGCTATCAGGGTCGCGATCGTAGTTCTCATGAAATCCTCATGGTCTGGCTGGATAGGTAACGCGGTCGAACGTTATGCGGCCCGCTCGAGGTCTGTCAACTGCAGTCGCTCTCAGGTCTCCGATTCGTCTTGACTAAAATGCTCTCTCCGCCTACTTTCTGTCTGAGCCCTATTGGGCAGGGAGAGAACATCGTGAGCAACGTCGTACACACTAGCCGTATCGAGATCCGCAAACACCAAGGAGCTCATCGCACCGCCCGCGTGCAAGGCTTCGACGAGTCTTTCGATTTCGGAATCCACGGTGGGATCATGGAGTTTTACAAGAACAAGTACGGGGCGAAGTCGCCCCCGAAGGAGCATCCCGCGACGTTGGATTACCTGATCGCCGCCGTCGCCGGATGACTGACTGGCACACTCGGAGGCGCGCTGGATGCGCGCGGGATTGTTTCGGCGGAAAACCTCAAGGCAAGGGTAGAGGGCGATATCGAGGAAATCGACGGGGTCTTGCGCATCACGAAAATTCGGCTCCGCTACTACGCAAAGGTGCCTCCCGGAACGAGGGAGGGGGCCGAGCGGGCGCTCGCAGCCTACGCGGACAAGTGCCCCGCCTATCAGTCCATCAAGGGTTGCATCGACGTGACCTGGGAAGCCGAGCTCGAGGAGGAGTGACGACGGCCGCTGGAATGCCTCAACGATGACGAAGTTCTACCTCACGACCGCGATCGACTACGTCAACAGCCGGCCGCATCTCGGCACCGCCTACGAGAAAGTGACGGCGGACGTCATCGCGCGCTTCAAGCGGCTAGCGGGATACGACACCCATTTCGTGATGGGCAACGACGAGCACTCGCTCAACGTTTACAGGAAGGCTCAGGAGCTAGGGCTCGAGCCGCTGGCGTACTGCGATCAGATGGAGGAGGCGTTTCGCGACACGTGGCGGCGTCTCGACATTTCTTTCGACGACTTCATTCGCACCACGGAGAGCCGGCACCGTACGTCGGTGCAGACACTGATCCAGCGAATCTTCGACGCGGGCGACGTCTACGAAGGCAAATACGAAGGTTGGTACTGCGACTCCTGTGAGGGATTCAAACAGGAGAAAGATCTCGAGGACGGCAACTGCCCCCTTCACCGGACGAAACCGACCTGGCTCGAAGAGCGCAACCATTTCTTCAAGCTATCGAAGTATCAGGAACCTCTTCTTCAGCACTACGCGAACAGGCCGAGCTTTCTCGAGCCCGACATTCGACGCAACGAGATCCTGAACGTCATCCAGTCGGGACTCGACGACATCTCGATCAGCCGCGAGAGCCAGAAGTGGGGGATCCCGGCGCCCTTCGATCCCGAGAGCGTCGTCTACGTCTGGGTGGACGCGCTCATCAACTACGTTTCTGCCGTCGGCTTCGGGCAGGAGCCGGAGCTACTCGAACGATGGTGGCCCGCCGACTTGCACATCGTCGGCAAGGATATCACCAGATTTCACTGCATCATCTGGCCCGCGATGCTGATGAGTGCGGGCGTCGCTCTTCCGGAACAAATCTTCGGGCACGGCTTCGTCATGTTCAAGGGCGAGCGGATGAGCAAGAGCCTCGGCACCGTCGTCGACCCGCTCGACGCGGCCGAAAAGTTCGGTCCCGACCCTCTGCGACTCTACCTGGTGCGTGAGATTGCCTACGGGCAGGACGGAGACTTCTCCTGGGATCGGTTCGAGGCACGCTACAACGCGGACCTCGCCAACAATCTCGGGAACCTCGTCAGCCGAATCACGAGCATGGCGGCGAAGTATCGAGACTCTCGTCTCGAACCGGCAAGCCCTGGCCCGCTGCGTGAACTATGCGAGCAGGCGATCCTGTCCTACACCGAGGCGATGGAGTCTCTGGCCCTTCAGGAGGGCGCCGCAGCGGCTTTTGGGATCGTCGACGCTGTCAACGAGTTCATCACCGAGTCCCAGCCCTGGACGCTTGCAAAGCAGGCCAATCAGGAAAACGCCGATGAGAAGCTCAGCCAAGTACTCTTCGATGCCGCGGAAGCGACCCGAATTGCCGCCGTGCTCCTGATGCCCATCATGCCGGGGTCGTGCGTCGAGATTTGCCGGAGGTTCGGGTTCGAGATCTCGCCCCATGACGTGCGCCTCACCGCGCACGCGGCCTGGGGCGCTGGCTCAACCCTCTTGACGGAAAAGGCTCAGTCTCTATGGCCTCGCCTCGAATCGAAGGACTGACGCAAAGCGTGGGAGTGGTGAGAGCAGAGCTGGGGGGATGCGGCTGCTCCACAAACCCCTGGTTGGGGTCGGGGGTAGAGTTCACTCCGCACACCTTGGTTTTGGGTTGGGGACTCCACCCTCACCACGGTCGCAATAAATACCTCCGTTCACACGGAAAAACGGTGACACAGCGCACATTTCGGTTTACAGGGCGTCAATTTCCGTTTTCAGGACAAATAAGCGCCCGTCGGCGCTGAGACCCTTACTCCTGCACTTCGAACAGTTTCAGGAAGGCTTCCACTGGGGCGGGCGCGACACGGGCTGTTTCGAGATTCTCTCGGACATGCTCCAGGGACTTCATCCCGACAAGCGCCGTCGTGAGGCCCGGAGTAGACCGTGTAAATTGAAGGGAACGCTGGGCATCGCTCTTTAGCCCCTTGAAAAGCGTCCCGAACCAATCCGGCAGGCCTTGCGTCAATCTCCCCTGCGCGATGCTCGCCGAGCCGATGAGATGGACACCCAGAGCTTCTACCGCCTGACAAAGCGAGAACGTCTCCTCTTTCACCGTCTGGTTGGGTAGCGTAAAGGCTTCGGTCATTCCGAGATTGTAGGGAGCCTGCACGAAACGGCAGTGGTGCCCTTCACCGGCGACCTCCGTCGCCAAGTCAACGACATCGCTCAACGAGAGATAGTCCTTGCCGTCGGGCGCGGTTCGGTAGCCGTTCCAAGTTGCGGTTCCGTAGTAGCTGATCCGGTTCTCGCCAACCAGGCGCTCGAGCATCTCGAAGCTCGCATGAAGTCGACGGCCAAGCTCATCTCGGGAGACTTCGCCGAGCTGCGCTTCCGGGTTGTGGAGATAGTAGATGTCGACTTTTTCGAGCCCCATGTTCTCGAGACTGCGCTCGAGTTGGTGTTCGAGGAATCGTGGCGCGAGCACGTGTCCCCCGGCAACGACATCCTCCGCGGTGATAACTCCTCCATCGAAGAATTTCTCCTGCAGATAGGCGCGGGCATCGCTCGGCGGCGAACCGTCGAATGGAACGTAACCACCCTTGGTCGCCACGACCAGCTCTTCCCGCCCAATCCCCTCACGTGCGAGATCGCTGAGAGCACGGCCCAGGGCCCGTTCGCTCCTCTGACATCGATAGTTGATCGCGGTGTCGAGCACATTGCACCCGAGCCGTGCCGCCGCCATGACAGCTCCGCGATAGAGCTCATCGGTCTCCTCGTCCGAGGAACCCAAGTAGGTGCCCAAGCCGATGGTGGACAGGCTGAGACCCATAACCTCGCGGAAGTGCCCCTCGTGAACATTCTGCTTCATCGATCGCTCTCGAAATGATTGGGTCCCCTCGGCTGTAGCTCCCCGCACTCTTCACCTTCCCTTTTGTTCGTACTCGCTCGGATCTTCTGTGCTCTCATCCACCTCGACGCCCACTCCGTGACGATAGACAGCGGCACCACCCCGAGAGGCGGTGACGAGCAAAGCTGCCTCCGCCGCCAGGGCGAGCAAGAGAGTCGCCAGGCGAAACGAATGCGCACGAGGACGCTCGCTTGAACGGTCCCGCCAAAGGCTGTCGAAGCGCGCGAAAGTCACAACGAAAAAGAGGATCACGGTGAGAAAAGCCCAGTCCCCGTGGCGACCGACGAGCTCCACGGTTTCCGCCGTCGCCTCCGGCATCAAACGATTGGCGGCCAACTTCCCGCTCACCGCCGTGGTCATCGAGGAGATCGCGGCGCCGCAGTAGAGCATCAGTGTAGCGCGGTCGAGCCACGCGTGACGATACCTGACAATCAAGGCGATGTCGCACAGGACGGCCGTCGAGAATAGAGCCACGGGAAAGTGGACGAAGAACGGATGCCAATTGGGAAGTGCGAGCACTGCGAACCTCACCCTCCGAGGACTTCGAGGCAGGCCGCCACGGGAAAGTCCGTCTCCAGAAGCACGAACTGCCACGCCTTGCGCTGTTTGGCGGGGAGATCGGACAGACGGACTCCCCCGTAACTGCGGTCGAGAAGACGCACGGCGCGACGCACGTCCTCAAAGGATATCTCCGGCGCGGAGCGTACGGCAGCCGTAGCTTTGGCCGTCCAAGTGAGCATCGGAACGAGCAGCAGCAGTCTCGGCACGGCCTCCAGAAACGGAAGCTCTTTGTCTCCCTCGCGCATGAATCTCTGGCCCAGGAGCTTGGCCGTAAGATATCGTTCCACGTAGGCCCGTCCCGGTTCCGAATCGAGAAACTCGATGCCGACCTCCGAAACCTGCCGATAGCTCGCCTCCATCTCGACATTATCGAGCCAGGGACGAGCCTCCGGAAACTTGAAGCCATCAGCGGCTTGCACCCGGCGCCGAACCTCGCGCTGGCGCGCCCTTCCCTCCAAGCGAGAGACTTCGGCTGGGGTCGGATTCAAGGAAAGAAACAACAAGTGGTGAAATACGGCGCGCTGGGTCTTGTCCATCCGCCCTTCCGACGGGCGTTCGCGGTTCGGAGTCCCGAGGCTCGTGATCATGATCTCGCGAAGCTTGGCGGCGGATTCCGTTCCAGGATCTGCCGTCGTGCCCAACCGTAAGAAGTCTGAGACCGCTCGTAGTCGGTCTAGAAGCGAAAGCGTCGGCGCCGCAAGGAGGCTCAATAGGCAATGCTCGATCTCCCACAGGAGCTCGCCGGGAACACGGTACTTCTTCGAGAATTGATGCCCGGTCTCTGCTCCCAACCCATCCCGGAGCAAAGCCGTCCACTCGGGAAGGCGTTCGCTTGCCGGCGCGCCCTTTTCCGAGCTTATCGAGCGGCACGCGTAGGAGACATCGACGGCGATCTTGCTCCCAACAGGGAAGAACCCGAAGGGGAATAGGCGACACATGAGCGGTTTTTCGGCTTCGCCGAAGTGCTGATGGATACGACATCGATTGTCTACACCCAGGAAGACACAGGCGCCATCGGGACGGCGTGCGAGCGCGGTCCGTGTGGTCCCGTCACCCACCCTGGCGTCCGTCACTACTGAAGCGTCCACGAGGTCTGATTCGAGGCCCTGCCATGACAAAGCCTTCAAGCGCCGCGCTTCGTCAGGCCCGAGCATCACCTGCCATCCGCGGCAGCAGTCTCCACAGTGGGTACAGTCGAAACGTACGCGCTCCGGGTACACGAATTCGGTCATCGCTCGGGCTCCCGCACGTCGTGAATCCACTGACTCCACTCGGCTCGAGGCGGCATCGCGAAGCCTGTGACGTGCCCCGGTTCGTCCGAGTCGTGACAGCGCGAACAAGTTGCGGCCGCGGAACGAAGTAGCCCGGCCATCGCCGCTTTGTCGAGATCGATCATGACCTCTGCCGGCCAATAGTTCGCACCCGCGCCGTGGCAGGACTCGCACTGGACGCGTTCGAGGCGTCCTTCGTTGGTCGCATGGCAACGCCAGCACCGCTGCTCGGTTTCGTTTTCCAGGCGCGAGCTGGCGTGGGGCGTTTCGAGCCACGACTCATAGACCGCTCGGTGGCAAAGACGGCACGTCTCCGCGCCAATGTATCCACTGGGCTCGTTCGGGGATCCCCCGCGCGCGGAGAAACAAATGATCACGAGCGCGCACAGAAGGGAACGCACTCCGCTATGTCGGCGAGTCGCGCGCCCGCTCGTCACTCTTCGGCTACGGTCACCTTGACCATCTTGTCGCCCTGACGGATGGAATCCACGACGTCCTGACCTTCGAGCACCCGACCGAACACGGAGTGTTTCCGATCGAGCCAAGGCGTGGCGACGTGGGTAATATAAAACTGCGAGCCGTTCGTATTCGGTCCCGAGTTGGCCATCGAGAGGGTCCCCGGCCCAGAGTGAGTCAGGTCGGAGTGAAACTCGTCCTCGAACTGATAACCTGGGCCGCCCGTGCCCGTACCGCTCGGACATCCCGTCTGAATCATGAAGTTATCGATGACGCGGTGAAAGACGAGACCGTTGTAAAACCCGTCGGTCGCCAGTTTTTCGAAGTTCGCACACGTGCGGGGCACCTCGTCCCCGTGTAGCTCGAGGCGTATGTTCCCTTTGTCGGTCTCGATGACAGCAACTTTCATCCGATCTCCTTTAGCTTCGTTGCAGTAGAGTCTATCAGCTGGAAGCTCGACCACGGTAGTCTCACGGGCAATCCTAGACCACCACCTCGAGCCCGATCGCGTCATGGTCGGAGAGCGGCTGATTTCTTCCTTCACGAAATTCGTGTAGCACGATCGGGTTTTCGGTCTTGAGCCCTCTCGACGCGAACCAATCGACCTTGAATGGGCAGCGGCCTTGGTGATTTCTCAGCGCCCAACGAATGAAAGCGAAGCACCATCCCGGGATCCACTCCCCCAGATTCTGACGGGTCTTGCCGCACGTCACGTCGTAGCTCATCGTGTGCTCACCCTCCAGGTTGCATTCTCGATAGTCGAAGCCGGACGACTCTAGCAAGCCGAAGAGCTCACGCTCGAACCAGCGATAGGGATGCAAGTAGTGATAAATGGACCGATCGATACCGAGAAAGACACGAAGCCAGTAGCCCATGATGGCGTAGAAAGCCTTCGAGGAATTGTGTGTCGTCGTATTCCAGTCGCCACCGATGATCGCGGCCCCTTCTCCCTGGAGCGCGTCGATAATAACTCGCATTTGGTCACGACGATGAGCCTGACGTGACTGCGCGTCGAGGTGCACCGCGATCGCGGTCAGTGGCCTGTTGGGAAACCGGACCTCGACCGCGAGCGCAGCCTGGTTCCCGAGCCGCTTTTCGCGCCCGGCCATCTTGTCCTTCCCGTTCTGGAGTTGGATCGATCGCGCCGCTACGAGAGGATAGCGGCTCAAGATGGCGTTTCCGTGCAGACCTAGCCTGTTCTCGCCCTCGACCTCGTACTCGACGCCCGAACCCTTGGCAAGGTTCAAATAGCACGGGGCAAACGCGTAGTGGAGCTCGAGCTCTTTCGCGAGCTCCCGCGCGACGTCGCGATTCCCCGACCGAGCCATTCCCACATCGGTTTCCGTGAGGAGAAACAAGTCGGCACCCTGAAGGTATTCGTGGGACTTCAGAGCGTCGAGCTGTCCCTCGAGCTCGATGCCGCGTTCGAGGTTCCAGGCGACGACGCGATAGCGGTCCTTCTGCGGCGCGGGAACCGAAGCGAAGCTTCCGACGTCGGCGGTGGTCAGGACCTTCTTGAGCGTGGGCTCGATGAATGGATAGACAGGGTGCCCGAGAAGCTCCGGGGTCGAGTGGCAGCGCGCAAGCGCGGGAAAGTGACGCTTTAGCTCGCTCGCGATGAGAGCGTAGGGCTCGGCAGTCGAGTCTGCTTCGTGCATCTCCATAGATCGTAGCGATGAGCGTCCAAAGCTACAAATCCCGCGTGGACGTGCACTAGCGCTGCGGTCTTCTGTTGGGCTAACCTTCGGTCGGACGATGCGCACCATCAGGAATCTCGCTCCGTGGGCTTTGTCTCTGGCGACTCTATCAGCCGCCTGCCAAACTCCATCACCCGGTGCAAAACTCGTCCTCTACTGCGGCCGCAGCGCCGATCTCGTTCAGCCATTGATCGGACGATTTCAAGAAACGAACAACGTGGTCGTGGAGGTGCGTTACGGTGGCACGGCAGAGTTGGCGGCCTTGATCGTCGAGGAGGGCTCCTCGAGCCCGGCCGACGTCTATTACGGTCAGGATGCGGGCGCGCTCGGCGCGCTCGCCAAAGAGGGACTTCTTCGCGAGCTCCCCTCGGAACTGCTCGAACTCGTGGAACCCCGCTTCCGCTCCCGGTCAGGACACTGGGTCGGCACGTCCGGCCGGGCTCGCGTCTTGCTCTACAACAGCGCGAGCCTGTCGGAGGACCAGCTGCCCGACTCCGTCGTGGAGCTCACCGATCCGGAGTGGGGGAGCCGAGTGGCCTGGGCGCCCCGGAACGGATCCTTTCAAGCTTTCGTTACCGCCATGCGCCTCATCGAAGGCGAGGCAAAAACGAAGGCCTGGCTTCAGGGAATGATGGAGACCGGCGTAAAGGCCTACCCGGACAATACCGACATTTTCGAGGCAACCCGCGTCGGCGAGATCGAGGTCGGACTCACCAACCACTACTATCTCTTCCGCTACTTGGACCGGGCCGATGCCGAAGTTGCCACCGTCAAGAACTACAGCCCCCGCGAGGGCGGAGCCGGCGCGCTCATCAACGTCGCGGGCGCGGGCGTCCTGGCGAGCTCCGACCGAGCCTCTCTAGCGGAGTCCTTCGTAACGTTTCTGCTCGCGAGCGAGAGCCAGACCTACTTCGCCGAGCGGTCCTTCGAGTACCCCCTCGTCGAGGGCGTCGAGACCCATCCTCTAATCAAGCCTTTGCCGGAGATCGTCACTCCGGCGATTGACTTGAGCGAGCTCGACGACCTGGATGGCACCATTCGGCTCCTGCAGGACGTCGGCGCTTTGTAGTCATGGAAGACCCTGCTTTCGTCAAACGACTCATAGCCTTTAGAAGGGATCTTCATCGTTATCCCGAGCTCGCGTTTCGCGAGACGCGCACGTCGGCGAAGATCTGCGAGCAACTCGACCGTCTCGGTATCTCCTATCGGCGCGGAGTGGCTCAGACAGGCATCATCGCCGAAATCCCCGGAGGCCATCAGGACAGCGAAACCCCTCGGGTAGCCTTGCGGGCAGACCTCGACGCCTTACCGGTCCACGAAGAGACCGGCCTCGAGTTCGGTTCGCAAAACGAAGGCATCATGCACGCTTGCGGCCACGACGGACATGTGACCATGGTCCTCGGAGCAGCCGAGCTCCTCGCAAAAGAGGGAGATCTCCCCGCGCCTGTCCGCATCCTGTTTCAGCCCGCGGAAGAAAAGGGCGCTGGAGCCATCGCCATGATCGAAGAGGGTGCGCTCGACGGAGTCGCCATGATCTTCGGGGGGCACGTCGATCAACAGTACCAAACGGGACAAATCGTGACGCATGCGGGTGCGGTCAACGCTTCTACCGACTCGTTCCACATCGAGATCGCGGGCAAGGGGGGCCACGCCGCACGACCTCACGAGAGCGTGGACACGGTCGTCGTCGGCAGTCTTCTCGTGATGGCGCTCCAGACGATCGTATCCCGCGAAGTCAACCCGGCCCACCCTTCCGTCGTGACGGTAGGACGTTTCAACGCCGGCACCGCCTCGAACGTCATTGCCGGTCGGGCCCTCCTGGAGGGAACCGTCCGCGCCCAGGAGCAGTTCGTTCGGGATCACGTCGTTACGTCACTTCGCCGCGTCTGCGAATCCGTTGCGCGGCTCCACAACGTGGAGATTGCCGTCGAGGTCCAGAATGGTACTCCGCCTGTCGTCAATACGCCGGAGATGGCCGAGATTGCGCGACGCGCGGCCGCTGCCGTGGTCGGCAAGGAGAACGCGGTGCCTTTGCATACTTCCAACATGGGAGGCGAAGACTTCGCCTACTACATTAAGGAGGTCCCAGGCTGCTACGTCCGGCTTGGAGCGCAAGCGCCCGGGAAGGAGGGTCACCCGGCGCACTCCAGCAAGTTCGACTTCGACGAAGACGTCTTGCCCATCGGAGCGCGCTTCTTTAGCCAGGTTGCGAGAGTCGCAGGGGAGGCTCTTCGATAGCGCGATTGCGCTCTACTCGGGACGCTGTCCGAGCACTACCGGTATCTCGAGGACCTCGCCATCTCTCCACACTGTGACCCGCACCTCCTCACCGACGCGATGCCGGGTCTCGAGCTGCACGGTGAGATCGCGGTCCGTGCGAACCGGCTCTCCCTCGACAGCCAGAATGTAGTCGGCCCCGAGCGGGATGCGGAGGTTTCCCAGCAGTCCCATGCGACGAGGTCCGCGAATTCCCGCGGCGTCCGCCGGGCCGCGAGGTACGACCTCGGCCACGACGACTCCTCCCCCGCCGGGAGTCCGCACGCCGGCGCGAGCGAGTCGAGTGGCCAGATTCGGGCTCACGGTCAAGAGCGCCACGCCAAGCCAAGGATGAGCGTAGCGCCCTCTCGCGATCAGATCGGGGACGACACGCCGGAGGGTCCGCTCCGGAATCGCGAACCCGATACCGGCCGAGGCGCGGCTCGGGCTGATGATCGCGGAATTGACACCCACGACATTGCCGGCGAGATCCAGCAACGGCCCGCCCGAATTGCCAGGATTGATGGCGGCATCGGTTTGAATGATCTCGCCGATGAATCGCCCGTCGGGGCTTTCGATCACTCTCCCGAGCGAGCTCACGACTCCCGTCGTGAGGGTTTGCTGAAGTCCGAAGGGGTTCCCTATGGCCACTACAAATCGGCCGACCGCCAGGTCCTCGGAGTCGCCAAGGGGGATTCTTCGAAGTAGCTCTGGGGCTACGTCGACTTTGATGACGGCCAGATCGTTGGATGGGTCGGCTCCCACCAAGGTCGCTGGAACGCGGCTCTCGTCGAAGAACGTAACGAAGAGCTCCCGGGAGCCTCCCACGACGTGGAAATTCGTGACGATGTGCCCCTCGCGATCGTAGACGAAGCCGGACCCCGAGCCTTCCTGGGGGATGGGACGCAAGAAGAAATCGTAGGAGATGCTTCGGCTCGTGATGTTCACCACTCCCGGCCCGGCATTCTCGAAGACCTCCATGACCCGTCGCTCGAGCTCAACGCTGGACTCTTGAGGGGCGATGACGGGAGCCGGCGCGCGCTCCGCTTCGGGCGCTTGTGCACCGACCTGACATCCGAACGTAAGAAACGCAGCCCCGACTACGAGCCCACGCGACCTTAGATTTCGTTTGCTCATGATGGTTATTCCGTTCCCGACATTTTAGTCCTTAACTGAGATAAGATCGCGCCGGAATAGTCATGCTGCACAGTCTCATCGAAAAACTTTCGAACTACCCACGTTTCTTTCTCTTCTGCCGCGGTCTGCTCGAGGCCAATTTCACGGTCATCCGGAAGACGATTCAGAGCTATTTAGGCTCGGGGGAGAGCCGACGCATCCTCGACGTGGCCTGCGGACCAGGTGCCTTTTCCGACCTCTTCATGGCCGAAAGCTACACGGGGATCGACTTGAACCCCAACTACATCGAATACGCGAACAAAAATTATCGAGGAGCCTTCGAGGTGCAGGACGCCCGCGCTCTCGGATTCGCGGAGGGCTCGTTCGATGACGTGCTCGTTTACGGACTGCTCCATCATCTCGGAGATGACGATGTCAGCTCCGTCGCTCGAGGATTGAAGCGGGTTTTACGGCCGGGAGGCCGCGCTCTCGTCATCGAGGATATACCCACGGAGTCCAGCCTCAATCTCGTCGGACACCTCCTCCACTGGGCCGAGAACGGTCACTACATCCGTCCTGCGGACGAATATCGGAGACTCCTGACACCCTACTTCCGTGTAGCGGAAGAGAAACTCTTCCGCAGCGGGGTGTGTGACTACTACATGGCGAGCCTCGTGGCCGACGGCGAAGCGCCCGAAACCGAAGCCAATTAGAGCATGACCTCGGAGGTCCGCGACGTCGGCCTTCTGTTACTTCTCGCCGCCGCAACGGTCTTGCTCGCGTTCCAGCTTCCTTCGGATCTTTTTGTCGATTTCGGACCGAACGACTCCCGCTATGCACAGGGTTTTCGCGAAGACTTCGAGATAGACGAACCGACGCTCATCCACTGGACCACCCATCGTTCCCAGGTAAACCTTCCTTTTCATTTGATCGGTCCCTACGACGTCACGCTGAGATACAAACGCCACATCGCGCGCGACGCGGAGATTCGCCTATTCCTGGAAGGTGAGCCCCTCGAGACCCTCGTCGTGTCCCAACAGGATTTCACCCTGCGCACCTTCAGCGCCGTTCGTCCGGGGGCCGGGCCGTTCGAGCTCCTCCTCCTCGCCCGGTCGGAGGACTCTCGTCCATTGGGACTCGCTCTCGACTGGATGGCGATCCGGCCGGCGCGCCGCTTCGGCGCGATCCTGCCTAGCTTCGGCGCGTTGAGCTGGATTCTTTCGTGGGTGCTCGCCTTCTATCTCGTGCCGCGACTCACAGGCCTCGGGCGGAGGACGGCGCTCATCTCGGCCCTCCTGGCTGCCTGCGCCATGGCGGCCTTGGTGGCGACCCACAAATTCTGGCCCGTACACGCCGCCTCGACAATGGGCCTTAGAGCGCATGTCGCGACGGCGATGCTCGTCGTTTTCTACCGTTTGCGGTCAGGCTCCCGAACCTCGGCTTTCGCCCATCCCGTGGCGCGTTGGGTTCTCTTCGCTGTCTTCGTCGGCTTCGCCATCCGGCTCTTCGCGCTGTTTCATCCGGACTTCTACTATCCCGACGTGCGCACGCATTCCAAGTTCGTTTCGATCATCTGGACGGAAGGCCTTTCAGGCTTTTTTGCGAATCACATCGCGAACCAGCACCAGCACTTGCTGGGCCTTCAGTACGTCGGTGATCGCTGGGTGGCCTTTCCCTATCCTCCCCTGCTCTATCTCAGCATCTATCCTTTTAGTCTCTTGCAGCTTCCGGTAGAGGATTGGATGAAGCTCCTTCCCACCACCCTCGCCGCCTTCGAAGCGATGCTCGTTTTCGCTCTCGCCACGAAGCTGGGTGTCCCTGCGCGAGTCGCCGGCCTCGCGTCGATTCTTCACGCGACGGCGCGGGTACTCGCGTTCCGTCTGGCCGTGGCCTCCTACGCCGCGCTCTTCGGTCACTTCTGGGATT
Organism: Candidatus Marinacidobacterales bacterium; assembly: GCA_965247365.1. Lineage (GTDB taxonomy): Bacteria > Acidobacteriota > Vicinamibacteria > Marinacidobacterales > SMYC01 > CBDFHB01. Next base: position 2,163,896 of record CBDFHB010000002.1, on the reverse strand, counting down.
GCTTGACGGTGCTCTATCTGGTGCATGTCTTCGACCGAATCGAGCGGCCACGCTACGCCGCCGGCTTCGCGGTTCTCGTCTCGTTCTCGCTCCTGTCCTACGCCGGCAGCGCGCTCACCCTGGGGCTTTTCGTGCCATCGTTCTGCCTCGCTCTTATCTTCTTAACCGCGGGCTCGGGGGAGAAACGACGCGCGACGATCATCGCCGCCTGGGCGCTTTTGGGGGCGATGGTGGCAATCGGAGCGTTCTACTGGCAATACGTTCCTGAACTGTTTCTCGGAACGGGCGCGATGGAATCGGAGAGCGGGCCAGGGACCAGGAGCCAGCTCATCGACTTCACTTTGACTCCCGTTGCCGCGATTTCGATGGCAGCCTACCGCTTCGCGCTGTTCTACAGCCCGCTCTTCGGCATCCTCGCGCTTTCGTCCGCCTTCATGCTGCGTCGTCGGAAGCCGAGCCCGCTCGCGGCCTCGCTGGTCGTGGCAACGGTCGGAACCTACCTTGGACTCAACTTCCTTCGCGCAGGATTGGGCTCGACGCACATCTTCCAGTTCTCGAAGGACGACTTGGTGGTGCTCCCCCTGTTCGTCGTCGCTCTCGCTTTCGTGATCGAGCGGGTCCGACGGTTTTCCCCGCGGGGCGGACCCCTCCTCGCGGCAATGCTCATCGCCGGCTTCGTCGGTTGGAGCGCTCTATCTCTGGCGCGAGATGTTCAGGGCCGTTTCACCAGGCCCGACTATCCGCTTGTTGAGTGAAGGACGATCAGGACGCGTAGATGACCCGGTTTCCACCGGCCCGCTTAGCGCGGTAGAGGGCCTTGTCGGCGAGCTCGAAGAGCTGGACTTCGTCGTCAGCCTGCAAGGGCAGGGCGCTGAGGCCAACGCTGACGGATAGAGGTTGCGGTAGCCTCCCGAAGGGCGGTTCGCGGAACTGCCGATTGATGCTCTCGCAGAGGTTGCCGGCAACCCGCCGCCCGTCGTCGGGATCGGTCCGGTGGAGCAATGCGGCGAATTCGTCCCCGCCGAATCTCGCGATTAGGTCGCTCGACCGCAACCGTTTCTGGAGAACCTGGCCGACCTCTTTCAAGACGTCGTTCCCGGTACGGTGTCCCAGCGTATCGTTAACCAGCTTGAACCCGTCGAGGTCCACGAGCAGAAGACAGAGCGAGGTTTGATAACGTTTCGCCCTTGCGACTTCCGTCTTGATCTCACTTTCGAAATAGGCGTAGTTGTGGAGCCCCGTCAGGTGGTCGAAGTAGGCCATCAGCTCCGTCTGCCTCAAGGCCTCCCGCTCCATGACGAGGGGCTCGACGAGAAGATCGGTCTCGTTCAGGAAGTAGTCGAAGGCAGCCGTCCGCAAGTCGACTCGCTTGCCGTGAGGCGCGGGGAATCTCGCCTGGTGCAGGAGCAAGCGCTGCCAGTGGTATTCGACCTCACGAGGTTCGAGGTTCAATCGAAAGAATCGAAAAATCCGGTCGCGCTCGTGGATCCGTTTCTCGTCGGTGCTCAGTGACTGGAACGTAGGCAAAAGCCTGCTGAGCTGCTGCTTCAACACGGCTCATTTCCTCCTTTTCAGAGGTGTTGCGCGCAGGCCGTCGGGGGTCCGGCGCATGGAAGCTATGCAGTTTTGGAATTACCACCATGTTAGCAACGAGTCACCGAATGTACAACTCCTTGCGGGAGGTTCGACGCTCTCCTATCATCCCCCTGATGGCTGGTTCACTTCCGTCCCTCCTCGTGGCTCATCTCCTCCTGGCTCCAGCAGTGCCCGATACCGAGGAGGCGCCGTCGCTGATACGTCGCGTCATTGATTTCCAACCCGAGCGTCACGAGAGGGAGCGCGCCTACGCTTTCCGGCAACGGACGACGACCCGTGACCTTCACAAGGACGGATCGGTCCGTGCCAAAAGGAGCGAGACTTTTCTCGTCACTCCCGGGCCAGTCGGCGAGTACCGACGCCTCGTGGCCAAGAACGGCAAGCCTCTCTCGCAGAAGGAGGAGAGTCGCGAGGAACGCAAGTTGCGCGAGTTTGTCGAAGAGCACATCCGCCTCTCACCCGAAGAGCAAGCTTCGCGTAGGAAGGACAAGATCCAGGCAAGGATCGAGCGCTATCAGTCGCGCCTCGAGGAAGCGCTCGAGGTCTTCGATTTCGAACGCGGCCTGGACACCACCTCCAGCGGAGTCGTTCTCCGCGTTTTCGATTTTCGACCCAGGTCTGGCTACGAGGGGCATTCCCGCCCCACCAAGATACTGGCGCGGATAGAGGGCACGCTCTGGGTCGATCCCGAGCGCAACCAACTCGCTCGTGTGCATTTGCGGTTTCGTGAGGATCTACGTTTGCTCGGTGGCATCTTCGGGAGGATCTCGAAAGGGTCCGAAGTTATCGCGGAGGGTAGTCTCGTCGACGGACTGTGGCTACTCGATCACGTCGAGGCCTTCTTGAACGCGCGTCTCTATTTCCTGAAGAGCTATCACAAGAGAATCGTCGTCGACTACGATGACTACCGCAAGTTCACGGTCGAGACCGAAGAGCGCGTCACGAAACCGACGGGCTCGTTCCGATAACCCGATCCTCTTGATGATGAAACAACCAATCGAGATTCATGCCGTCACTTCACTGCCGGAGGTGCGCCCGGGCGACGATCTCGCCGACCTCGTCTTGGAGGCTACGCGTCAACAGACCCTCGAAATAGCCGAAGGAGACGTCCTCGTCGTGACACAGAAGATCATCTCGAAGGCCGAAGGACGGCTCGTTTCCCTTTCTTCGATTGAGCCCTCCCCGCTCGCGCAGGGCTTCGCCGCATCTCACGGCAAGGATCCTCGGGCTGTCGAGGTATCCCTCCGAGAGGCTCAACGCGTCGTCAAGATGGATCGCGGGCTCCTGATCACGGAAACGCGGCAGGGCTTCGTTTGCGCGAACTCCGGGGTTGACGACTCCAACGTGCCCGGCGCCGAAACCCTGAGCTTGCTGCCCCTCGATCCAGACCGCTCCGCCGACGAGCTGCGGCGGGCGATCGCTCTGCGAAAGGGCGCCTCGATCGCCGTCATCGTGTCCGATACCTTCGGGCGGCCGTGGCGCGAGGGCGTCACGAACGTCGCTATCGGCGTTTCCGGAATGGAGCCTCTGGTCGATTATCGAGGCGAGGCCGATTCGGAAGGCAGGCCCCTCTCGACGACGGTCATCGCAGTGGCGGACGAGCTCGCGGCGGCGGCCGAGCTGGTCATGGGCAAGCTGGATCGGGTTCCCGTCGCGCTGATTCGCGGATACCATTTCTCAGAAGCCGCCGGCAGCGCGCGAGCCCTCGTCCGCAAGCCCGGTCTGGATCTCTTTCGATGAAACGGAGGCGATGAGCGTGAGCATTGCGATTCTGGGCGGTACCGGCAAGGAAGGGCGAGGGCTGGCGTCGAGATGGGCACGGGCGGGACGAACCATCCGCATTGGTTCCCGCAGCGAGGAGCGCGGTCGGGCGGCTGCGGAAGAATTGAGCAGAGAGCTTTCAGCCGCGTCGCAGCTGGAAGGCATGTCGAATTGGGATGCCGCGCGGAGCTCGGAGATCATCGTCTCGACGCTCCCCTACGACGGGCATATCGAGACTCTGACCAGCCTCGCGGATGAGCTCTCCGGAAAGCTCGTCTTGACGGCCACGATCGCCTGGCCGCCTTCGCCCATGGGCAGGCGATCCGCGGCCGAAGAGGTAGCGGAAGCCTTGCCCCAAGCTCGCGTCGTCGCCGCGTTTCAGACCGTCTCCGCGAGTGTGCTGAAGGACGACCGCTCCGAGCACGAGGAAGATGTTCTCATCTTCTTCGAACGGCTCGAAGCGGGAGAAGAGGCGAGAGCGCTCGTGAACGAGACTGGCCTGCGAGGAGTCATGGCCGGTCCGCTCAGCTATGCGCGCGTCGCGGAATCATTCACGGGCCTGCTACTGAAAGTCAACAAGCGCTACGGCGTCAAGTCGACGGGCATCCGCATCACGGGACTGCCCTCTTAGCTCGTTGCGACGCCCTCCGCTGCCGGCCCAGACGACGACATCCTGGACCTGGTCATCCTCAAGCTGGCCTTGAGGGCCTCGAGCACCGCCATTTGGATGAAGGAGCGCTCCATCACGTTCTCGGTCATGAAGACGAGTCCGAGGCCGGCAGGAATCACGTGGCGCTGACCTTCCACCAGCTCCGTGCGGCGCGCCACGATGGCCTTCAACGGAAGCGATTTTTCCACCCCCGGAATGGCAAGCTCCACCTGAAGGCTCGAGTTCTGCTCGAGCTCCAGATCCGTTGCGACGAAAGCGCCGGCATTGTTCAGGTCGATGACCCGACCCACAGACTCGACCTCCCCGGCAACGAGTCGAGCCTCCATCAAGTGTTCTACGGGGATTCGCGGATGTTTCCTGCGATCCGGCATCGGATCCTCCTGGCACTCCGATTATGCAAACCGCGTACCCAATTGGCGGTGCCAGGCCAAAGCCGCAACTACATCAAGACGTGTCGGTTACGCCATACGTAGCCTTTGTCTCCTGTGGGAGCCGCCCTACAAGTTTGTGTCTTCGGCCTACAGGGACAGGTCGCGGATGTAGCCCCGAACCTCCGCAGCATCCTCGGCGGTAGGCGCGAGATCGACATAGCGCTCGAAGGCTTCGACGGCACTCTCGCGATATCCGAGGCTGTAGTAGACGAAGCCTTTCTCACGATAGGGGTCGGCCAGCGTCGCATCGAGTCGAATCGCCTCGTCGAGCTCCGCCAATGCATCGTCGGCGCCCACCATCCCTCGCGTATCCCAAAGAATTTTTCCGAGGTACAGGTGCGACGTCGCGTCACCGGGTTGAATTTCGAGGATTCGCCTAAAGGCCTTTTCCGCGTTCCGATACTCTCTGCGCTCGTAATCCAGGACAGCGTTATGCCGACGCAATCTCGCCACCATCCGGCCGTATTCCTCTTCGTTCCGGTTCAAGATCTCCGGGTCGAGGTACCCGCGGTGATATCGATTGATTTCTTGCGTCAAGTTGCTGATCCGTGCCCGATGGGTCGAGTGGTTCGAAAAGAACCAATTGGATACGGCATCCTGATCCCCGAGGTGCTGATCGAAGAGGTACCAAACCCGAGGTGCTTCGAAGGGATCGTAGCCAGCATCAACGGCATAGTTGAGGCCGATCCGGTCCGCGTCATCCTCTTGATTACGCCCATGTCCGTTGATCGCCGCAGAGAGGCTCAGCGTGGCTCCGAGCTGCAGGAGCGTGTTCGCCCAGGAGGGCCCCTCCCAAGCCTCCCGGTCGGCGTCAATGGCCGCGCCCGCGATGGCTGCCCCGACCGCGAACCATTGCATCTTCTGCGCGCGCCGATAGCCTCGATATCCGTGTTTGTGAACGACGTGAGCGATCTCGTGCCCGAGCACCGTAGCGAGCTGAGCCTCGTTCTCGAGCGTCGCGAGAATTCCGGTGTGAATGACGATCGTACCGTCGGGCAGCGCGAAGGCATTGAGGTCGGGGTCATTGATGATGCTGAAGTTGAAAGAGAGGGCGTTTCGGTCTACCCATTCCGGAACGAGGCCGTGTCCTACCCGAGCGACGTATTCTTGAAACAGTCGGTCCTCATAGAAATCGAGTCCTCGCTTCATCTCCTCGAGCTCCGAGGCAGCGAGCGCGAGGAACTTCTGCTCGCCCTTGTCGACGAGGGCATCTTTGATCTCGTATTTCGCAAGCTCGACGCTGCCGTCGTCGAGGAGAACGCCTTCGCCCTTGAAGAGCAACCCGGGGTGAATGTCGTCCTTTCTGACCCCGGCCCATCGGACCCGGCGCCCCTCGACGTCGAAGGTGTACTCGGAAACCGACTCGATATAACCTTCTACTTTGGTGTCGTCGTTCCGCTCCGTTTCCACTTTGATTTTCTTGGCGAGGAAGCGCTCTCCGTCGGACTCGCCCTCGACCTTGACTTCCCAACCGATGCGGATCTCGGCTTCTATGATATTTGGATGGTGCTTGCGCTCGATCTTCGTCGAAGGTGACACAACCACCATCATCCCTTCGACAACGAGGGGATCGACGTCCCAGACGATTCCCTCGATCTTGTCGGCCAGTGCCGCTAGGGGATCGACTAGAACAAGCGCAATTGCTAGCCCAGCGAGGGTCTTCGGATATCTCATCGTCTCGCCTCACTTCATGGTATCAGCCAATCGCGAAGACGAAAACCGGCCGATCCGAACCATGACTTCGCGCGGGAGAGACGCGCCGAAAAGAGGAAGCTGGCCGAAAACGGTGCAAAGACCCGTCGCCGTGAGCGCTACATCGACTACGGCCTCCCTGCGCCGGGGCGCCATGTCGAGCAGTCTCGAGGCGGCGGCCCGAAGCTCGTCGATGTGCGACGCGGCACGGGGCAAGAGCGTATAGCGTTCGACGACGACCCCGTCGCCGTAACAGAGTCGAAGCTCCAGCCCCCGTGCGCTCTGCGCAGAGAAGGTCAGACGTCGGGAGAGTCGGCGAGCCAAAATGCCCACCTTCTGGGAGAGCCGACTTTCCGCGTTCTCCGACTCCGAGGCGCGCACGAGCGAAACGAGCTTTTTCCCCTCCGATCCGAGCAACGCCTTCGCGTCGGAGGGCTCGAGATTCGCGACCTCGCCAAGGGTACGAATTCCCTTTGCTCGAAGCCGAGCGAGTTGTGCGGGAACGAGCTCGTCCATCTCCTCGAGCGGCATTCCGGAGACTAGGCTGTCCTCGTAGCCGGGAAGCCATAGCAGGATGCCACGCGGGCGCGCCAGGCGGGAGCACATCCGTGCCGTGAGTCGCGTCGTGGCGATACCGACGGAAGCTTCGAGGCCGAGCATCTGATGGAGGTCGGCGCGCAGCTTGGCTGCCCAATCCATGGGTCGGGCGCGATTCCCCCATGGCGGCAAGCCCACGACGACTGCTTCATCGGCGGACGGCTTAGTCCAGCCGGCCGCGTGTCGCTCGAGCTGCCCATCCAACCGCTCCGTGAGAGAAACGAGCGCTTCGAGATCGTGCCCGCGGGGCCGCTCGAAGAATCGCTCCACGCTCACATGGACGGCGACTCTCCGAGCCGTGACGTCGCGCATTGGCACCATCAACTCAGTGCACGTTTCCGCCCATCTTGCCCTTGATCCAGCCGACGTTGGAGTAAGAGTCCTGATAGATGCGCATGTTCTCCTTGAGAGCTGCGGCCAGGGCTGGAATGAGCTGAACGGGCACGACGATCTTGGTCTTGACGGGCGCACGCACGGTTCGGGTGCCGCCTTCCGGCACGTCTGCGACGTCCTTTTCACTCAGCGGCTGCATGTCGCAGAAGGTCAGCGTGAAGTCAAAGGGCGTGTGGCTCACGGCACAAAAGTTCGAATAGACGCGCTCGATAGGCTCAGCGCCATCGGTTTCGTGCGGTACCACCGTGAAGTTGATCGATTTCTTGCTCGTCGTCATTGTGTTCTCTTTGCTCCCGTTTGTTTCGTTACTTAGTACTTCCTCATGAGGCCCACCACAACGCCCTGTATCGCCAGGTCTTCTTCGTGAACAAAGATTGGCTTCATCGTGGGGTGCGCGGGCTGCAAGCGAATCTGATTCTTCTCACGATAGAACTTCTTGAGGGTCGCGTTCTCGCCGTTCAGCAGCGCGACCACCATTTCACCGTTGCGCGGATCCGTACGGTTCTCGACGATCACGTAGTCCCCTTCCCGAACCTGTTCGTCCACCATCGACTCGCCTCGCACCTTCAGAACATAGACGTCCCGCCGTCCGATCATGTCCTCGGGGACTGCGACGACTTCATTGGCCCGGACCGCTTCGATCGGCTCCCCGGCCGCAATGAGGCCCTGAAGCGCCACGTCACGGGCCTCCGGCTTGGGCTCGGACGACACGACCTCGATGGCGCGCGCCCGGTTCCAATGGCGCTTTATGAGCCCCTTTGCCTCCAAATTGACGAGATGCTTGTGGATAGTGGAGATCGACTGAAGATTGAAGTGCCGGCTGATCTCGTTGAGGCTGGGAGCGTAGCCTTCCTTGCGGATGGACTCCTCGATATAGCTCAGAATCTGCTTCTGACGTTTCGTTAGCATCATTCTTGATTTACTTCCCCGTTTGTTCGCCTAAAGTTTGTCAGAATTTTAAGCGTAATACAAACGAAGTAATAACGAAGCTCACCCGTGGATAGAAGCGGGATTTCTGAGGACAAATCTGCGCTCAGGGCCCGACGTGGATGGCGAGGCGCCTGTGGCTTCCTCGGCGGCGGTGCTCCCAGAGGAAGATGCCCTGCCACGTACCTAGACAAAGACGCGATTCCTGCACGGGAACCGAGAGGCTCGTGGCGGTCAGAGCGCTCTTGACGTGTGCCGGCATGTCGTCGGCGCCTTCCGCGGTGTGAGTATAGAGAGCATCACCTTCGGGGACGAGTCGGGCAAGAAATCGCTCCAAATCTCGCCTCGCCGATGGGTCCGCATTTTCCTGAATCACGAGGCTAGCGGACGTGTGCTGCACGAAAACAGTGCACAGTCCTTCGGCGATTCCCGAAGCCTCGACGACACCCTGGACGGTCGAGGTAATCTCGAAAAGCCCCTGACCGGCGGTGCGGACGTCCACTCGCTCGATCACGCTGTGCCCCTCACTCGCAAAAGTTGCCCGCTTCGAAGGAAGGTGCGTAGACGATCGGCTCGAAACAGATCGTACCGCCAGGCGAGGAAAACCAGGACAACGAGCCCAGTCACTTCGCTGATGATGTTGTACGGATTGAGGAGGCCATAGGCCCAATCCGAGAGCGGAAAATCTCGATACCCGAAGACCCCGGTGAAAGGCCAAAGGGCAACCCAGGGCCGGGTCCACATCCTGTCGCAGACTTGGTGAAGCCACAGCGCCAGGACCAAGACCGTCGACCGACGCCAGACGAGAATAACAACGGACAGCGCCAGATTGACGAGAAGCGAGTGAAACCAAACCCGGCCGTTGTTGATCGACTCTCGAAATGCGATGAGTCCGAGTGGCTTGTCGATGATATCGGCTAGCAGCGTGAACAAGACGACTAAGCGTAAGTCCGCCTTGCGATCCGCGCCGTGGCACAGGAGCGTGGCGGTGGCGACATGTCCGAAGACGAGCATGGGGCGTAGTGCTAGAGCCGAATCGTGAAGCGAAGGCCTTCGAGCTCGAGCTCCACCGCCCGCTCCTCGATTCCCATGACACGCGCGCCCTCGACGTGGTCCCCCTCGAATACCCTCTGATCGTTGATGACCGCAACTGGCTCGCCGTTGATGACCGACGTGCCCTGTAGTACGAGCTTCGGAAAGTGTCCGGGAAGGGGCTCCTCGTCCCCAATCGATTCGCCCGGCGCTCCATCCTCGGCCACCTCGCTCGCGGGCGGGTATCCGCCGTACAGTCGCGGGCTCTCCTTCCCCACGAGGCGAAACGCCGCCGCAGGCTCGGGCTCCGGATCGGCAGCCACCGGTTCTGGCGACGATTCTGGCGACGCTGCGGGAGACGTTTTCTTTTGCGGCCTCGCCAAAGGTGAGCTCGTCACGGGCACGGATGGCGGTGGCGCCGCCACGGCCGTCTCCTTCGCGAGGGGCGCGGGAGGCTCGCCCGTGACGGTTGAATCGCCGAGGCTCGTAGGACGCCTTAAAAGTAAAGTCGCCGTCAAGGCGGCCGAGGCGAGGGCGATCGCGACCGTGACGACTACGAAGCGGCTCGAGGGACCGCGCGAACGTCCTACGGCGAGCACGTCGGTCGCTTGATGCGCCTCGCCTCGTCTCTTGTCCTCTTCGATCTTCTTTAGCGCGTCGAGTATGAAGCTCATGGCTCGAACAAGTGTGGAACCCGATAGGTCTCATCGAGGCTATAGATCGCCATCGTCGTTTCGGGTCCGACGATGCCAGTGGGCTCGATTTCGACCTTCCTCTGGAGCTCCCGAAGGGCTTGGTGCAGAACCGTCGCGTCATCGGCACCTTCGCTCGGAAGCATACCCAGCGTCTTGAGTCTGAGCCTGGCCCAGGAGAGCTGGCTGCCGGCATCCGCGGCTCGAAGTTGCTCGAAATCGCGCCAGAACAGACGAGCCCGTCCGGTCCAGAACTCCTCCAAAACCTCGACGGGCACTTTGAAAAAATCTCCCGGGGCGAAGTAGATGACGGCGGCATCGTCTTCGAGACTCGTGAGCGTGACGAAGACGATCCGATCCTGCGATGGTTGCATCACTTCGAGAACGGCGGGAATGTTCAAGGCGCGCAATTGCGAGATGCTCGTCTCGAGCTCCGAGTACTCGAGCGCTGCCCGCTCGGCCAAGGAGGGCATGTCCTCGAGCGCGGAGATCGCTGCGAGCCCTCCGCCCAAACGTATTCCCCACCGTTCCAGAAGAACGGCGGAAGCAGCCTGGCGCGAAAGATCCCGGGAAAGCGTGACGAGTCGCAGCTCGAAGTGCTCCGCCAGCTCCTCGGGGCGCATCCTCTGCGTTGCTACGTCTCCCGGCGACGACGTCCCACGCAAACTGGCGATGAGAGCTGAAGGCTTAAACGAGAAGGCGCCGCCCGCGACCCCGAGGCTCGCCAGAGCCGCGACTGAGATCGCGGCAACGCTCGCGACCGCCCAGACCAAGCGCCGTGACCAGGAGCGCTCCTTTCGCATGTTGAGCTCTTTGATCGCCTGGCGAACCAGTCTCGCGTCGATTTCGTTCCTCTCAAGAACGTAACCGGCCAGCAACGAGCGGTCGCATACGAGGTTGATCAAACGGGGGATACCCTTGGAGAAACGGTGGACGACCCGCAGGGCGCCGGAGGTGAAATCGACCCGGCCGAGCCCGCCAGCGACGGCGAGCCGATGCCGGATGTACTGCGTCATTTCCTGCCGGCTCAGCGGCGTCAGGTGATACCGCGCCGTGATCCGTTGCTCGAGTTGTCGAAGATCGTCCTGTGCGAGCTTGTCGTTGAGCTCCGATTGCCCGATGAGCACGATCTGGATGAGCTTCTCGGTGTCCGTCTCGAGGTTCGAGACGAGACGAACCTGCTCCAGAACGTCACGCGACAGGTTCTGCGACTCGTCGATCACGAGCACGATATTCTTGTCGGCCCGCCGTGACTCGAGCAGAAACCGGTGGAGCGCGTCGATGAGCTCCTTGTCGGTCTCGCAGTCGCTCGGGATGCCGAGGTCGCGATTGATGGAGCGCAGCAGCTCCGTCGTTCCGAGCGCCGGATACAGGATGAAGGCGCTCACCGTGCGCTCGTCGAGGCGATCGAGGAAGTAACGGCAGAGCGTCGTCTTGCCGGTACCGACCTCGCCCGTGATCACCATGAAACCGCCACGCTGCTCGAGTCCGAACTCGAGATGGGCGAAAGCCTCGTGGTGCTTGACGGAGAGGTAGAGAAACTTCGGGTCCGGGGTCAGATTGAAAGGCTTCTCACGAAAGCCGTAGTAGGCCTCGTACATCGTAACTTAGCTCTCTTGAGCTAGCATTTTACCTTCACAATTGCCCCTAATCTACCACAAAACGGACCGAAGTCTACGGCGCGGTGAAGAGAAAGTAGTCATAGGCGTAGCGGGCTACCTGGGCGATCGCGCGCTCGGCGGCATCCCGGTCTTTCATTTTCTTGTTCAGAACGGACAGGGCGACGTGCCCCCGGCCGTCGGGCAGAAACATAATGCCCACGTTGTCGACGGTGCCGCCGAGAGTACCGGTCTTGTGAGCGACCTGGACCGACGCCGGTAGGAACCCACGAATTCGATTCTTCCCCGTATCGCACTCCAGCATAATGTCTACCATCTTGCGACACGATTCCTCGCTCGCCGCCCGTCCCTCGAAGATCGATTCGAGAAGTCCTGTTCATGGCCAAGGGGGTGGACGTGTCGCGAGGATCTTCGTCGAATGCGGCAGCCGCCTCTGCGAGCTCTCCGGGCTCCGGCTCGTAGGCGTTCAGGAAGTTTTCCACCTCACGATAGCTCATCCCTTCCGTCTTCTCGGGCTCCATGCCGAGCCAGTCCAGGATGAGACGTTGGCATGTTCGATCGACCGAGAGCTCCTCGACGCCCAGCACGCGCAGCCGCGCGTTGATGTTGTCGATGCCGACGAGCTCCATGACCTTGTCCGTCGCGGAGTTGTCGCTGATCCGCATCATGAGGAGCGCCAAATTCTCGATCGAGAGCGCGACTCCCGGAGCTCGATACTCTCGGATCTGACCGCTCCCCAAATGGATATCGCCTGCTTCCAGGAAAACCATCTCTTCCAATCGATGCTCTCCCCGATCGATTTGATTGAAGAGCTCGACGAGAACTGCGACCTTGAACGTAGAGGCCATCGGAAAGCGCTGCGATCCATTGACTTCCACCGCCTGGCCAGACTCGAGGTGTTTGATGGCAACGCCCATCTCCCCATCGACATTCTCGACGACCTCCGCGACAGCCGCTCGGAGCCGCTCGAGCGATGGCTGCGCGAACAATGAGGTGGCGATGAATGCGGTGAGCGAAGCTGAAACGACGCTCTTTCTCATAAGCTCTCCTTTCGTCGTGGCTCTCAGTATATGCTGGGCTCGGAGGAGCCTTGGACATGCATTCGCGTTGGATAGCACCTTCGTTCGCGACCGCCGCCCTCGCCGTTTCCGTGGCCTGTGGCGCGCCCCGTTCCGCACCGATCGAAGGAGACATCAGGGCTCACATCGAGAAGGGTGTCGCAGAAGGTACCGGAATTTTCGATCATGGCACGTGGGATGCGCTACTCGAAGGCTACGCGCAGATGGACGGGCGGAGGTTCGACTACGCGGGTCTAAAGACGGAAGAAGAACGCTTCGAAGACTACTTGGGCTCGATCGCCTCCGCGAACCTGTCGCACCTTTCGGCCGCAGAGATCGAAGCACTCTTCATCAACGCCTATAACGCCTATACCATTCGCACCGTTCTCGATCGCGTTTCGGCGGATGGGACCTATGGTATTTCCAGTATTCGAGACATCGACGACGTCTTTGGCCTCGAACGTCACACGGTCGGAGGGTTCCGACTCAGCCTCGACAACATCGAGCACAATATCCTCCGCCCGATATTCAGGGATCCCAGGCTCCACTTTTCCCTCAATTGCGCTTCGTTCTCGTGCCCCCCTCTACCGACGCAGGCCTTCACCGGCGATTTGATCGACGAGCAGCTCGAAGGAGTGACGCGCGCAACCCTCCAGAATGTCGACTACGTATCGATCGAGGAAGACGCGCTGCTGCTGACGAAGATTCTGGACTGGTACGGAGGAGACTTCGTGGACCCACAGTATCGGGGCTCGGAAGAGACCCTCGCGGAATTCGTTCGCAAATACGCGACTGCAGAGGTCGCGAGCTTTATCGACTCGCGCGGAGGCGAGGTAACGATTCGCTTTCGAGACTACGTCTGGACTCTCAACAAGCCCTAGCCCCTATTTGATTTTCTCACCCTTCGCGAGAATGCCCGCGCGCTCTTGAAGCGGGGCATCGTTGATGCCGAGCTCCGCCGCCTTCTTCGCATTCTCGACCACGGCGGCAACGAGCGCTTCGTCCTCGGGGCCGCAAGGGCAACCCTTCTTGATTTGGCCGAAACTCGACCACGCGAGTCCCCAATAGGGCAAACCCCAACTGGGAACGGCGTCGAGCGCCGCTTGAAAGTTGTCCGCCGCCTCCGCAAAGCGTTGCTTATCCATGAGTGCCGCCCCGTAGTACGCCTGCGCCTGGGGATCCTTCTCCTCTGAGAGGGACATCGCTTTCTCGAGATTGGCGATGGCCGCGTCTGCCTGTTTTCCCTGCACCTGCATCACACCTAGCTCCGTCAGGTACTGGGCGTTGTCGCCATCGATGGACGCCGCCTTTTCGAGCGCGACGAGCGCCTCTGCGATCTGCTGCCTACCCTTGAGCAGCTGGCCCAAGGCATAGTACGCCCCCGCCTCGTCGGGAGAGAGCTCGGTCGCCCTCTGGTAGGCGGTCAAGGCCTGATCTGCCTGTCCGGTGTTCTGAAGGGCAAGGCCGAGGTAGTACTGCATCTTCCCGCTGTTGGGCATCTTCTCAGTCGCGACGTTCAGCACGTCGAGTGCATCCTGGTAGTTCTGCTGCGAGATCAAGATATCGCCGAGCGCCGCGTAGGCTTCGGTGAGATTCGGATTCAGCTCCACGGCCTTGCGGTAGTAGGTAGCCGCCATCCCGGGGTTGTCCTGCGCCTGATAGACCTGGGCGAAAGCGAGATTAGCGTCCGGATCGTTCTCGTTGACGGTAATCGCCATGGCTAGATCGGAGTAAGCCTCGTCAGGCTTTCCCATGGCGTTGTTCGCTTTTCCCCGCAGGCCGTAGGCTCGAGTCAACTGATCGTTGAGCTCGAGAGCCGTCGTCGCGGAGGCCACAGCACCGGCGTAGTCCTCATTCTGGTAGAGGATCTCGGCCAAGCCGGCGTGGGCCTCGGCGTTGCCTGCGCCGAGCTCCAGAGCTCTGCGAAAAGACGACTCGGCGAGCTCCATGTTGCCTTCTGCGAGTGCCGCTTCACCCACCGTGGAATGGGCGAAGCCGTTGTCGGGTGCGAGCTCGAGACCTTTTCGCGCGACCTCGGCGGCCTCGGTGAGCTGCCCGGTCTTCGCCAATCCGAGCGCCAAGTCGATATGAGCCTGCGCGCTCGACGGATTGAGCTCAACGGCCTTGCGTCCCGCCTCCACGGCTTTGGGATAGTTGGCCACGCGGGCATAACCCATCGCCATCGACTCCCAGCATTCGGCAATCTGGGCGGGATCCTCGAGGTAGTCGACGGCCTCGGCGTAAGCCTCCGCCATGTAGCCCCACTCTTCCAAGTCCTTGTTGATGCGCGCGACCTGGAACCGGATCTCGCCCCTCTCGGGGAAACTGTTGAGTACCGTCAGATAGAGACCGGCCGCCTGGGCGGGATCTCCGTCCTTGATCGCTTCTTCCGCCGCCTTGATGTAGTCGCGAGCCTCCCTCTTGGAGAGCTTTTCTTGACCGGCGCCGACGAACGGCACCGTGAGAGCTCCGATAGTGATGACGAATAGTGCCGATCTGACGGCTGGATGAGTCCTCATTCGCTCTCCTCCTCGAATCTATGAAAACACGCTGGTCGTGTCAGGCCAGCGACACCCATCCTATAGCACCGGTGCACGGTGGCTTCAACTCTCGTTCGGGACTAACATGCGCGGGTCGCTTGGATACATTGAACCGCCGACTCGTCGTTGGACCGGCCGCGAAAGCCCGCCTGAAGCAGGCACGCGCCTGGTTCGAAGCGCTGCCGCCGCAGTCGCACCTCCTGCTGCTTTCAGAGGAGCAAGAGTCCGCGGATCACTTCACGCGGAGGATCGCGGCCTCCAGGGGGTCGCTGTTCGGAATCCACCGCGCCCATTTAGACCAACTCGCCTATCGTGTCGCGCTTCCGACCCTTGCGGCGGACGGAATCGCGTCCCACAGTCGTCTCGGCCAAGAGGCCGTCATGGCGCGCGTCGTCGATGCCGCGCGGCGTGAGAAGGTGCTCGGCCCGTTCGCAGCGGTCGCCGGCGGCCCGGGACTCGTGCGGGCGCTCACGTCCACGCTGCATGAGTGTCGACTGCACCACGTGACCGCGAAGATCCTGTCGGCGGCGGGACCGAGCGGGGAGACCCTGGCCCTGCTTTTGGAGCGTTACGAGGCGACGTGTCGCGAACATGGAGTCGCCGATCACGCTCACGTGCTCCGGGTCGCGGCGGAGACGCTCGAACCCATCGACGTTCCTGTGTTGCTCCTCGACGTGACCATCGAGACCCCCGCGGAAGCCACGTTCCTGCGCGCGGTCGCGAATGCCGCACCCGCGGTGCTCGCTACGCTCCCGAGTGGTGATCGCACGAGTCTTGCGCACCTTCGTAACGCGCTCGGCTGCGAGCCGAGTAACGTCGCCGCGACTGATAACACTACCCCGTCGATCCGCGATCTCCAAGGCTTCGTATTCTCCGACGAGATACCGGCGAGCCGCGACCGTTCTGGAGACGTCGCGATATTGTCCGCCCCGGGCGAAGCGCAGGAAGCGGTCGAGCTGGTGCGCGCGGTGCTGACGGAAGCGGACCGGGGCGTCCGCTTCGACGACATGGCCGTGCTCCTTCGCTCACCGGATATTTATACGCCACTGCTGGAGGACGCCTTCCGCCGCGCGAACGTCCCGGCGTACTTCGAGAACGGCACCAAACGGCCCGATCCCGCCGGGCGAGCCTTTCTGGCACTTCTCGATTGCGCTGCGGAGGATATGAGCGCCTCGAGCTTCGCGGAGTATCTGTCGCTGTCTCAGATCCCTCGGCTCGATGCGAACGGGGCTCCTCGTCCCGAAACGGATGAGGATGCGGACGAGGACGAACCGGACCTCTGGGTTCCTCCCCAACATGCGCTTGCTCCGACGGCGAGAGACGTCGAGCCTCGCCAGCTCGAGCTCTTCGCCGAACCCGAGCTCGTGAAAGAGCCGGAGAAAGAGGCGTCGATCGAGGGCGGGCTTCGGGCGCCCTGGCGGTGGGAAAAGCTCCTCGTGGATGCGGCGGTCATCGGAGGCCGCGACCGCTGGGAGCGCCGGCTCATCGGGCTGGATCGCGAGCTCGAGCTTCGCGCGTCCGAGCTCGACGACGACAGCCCCAAAGCCGAATCCCAAGAACGGGAGCGCGCCGATCTCGGACACTTGAGGCGTTTCGCCCTGCCTCTGATCGAGGCGCTCGGCGAGCTTCCATCCAGTGCCACGTGGGGCGACTGGCTCCACGCTCTGGAAAGACTCGCGATCCGCAGCCTGTCCCGCCCGGAGGGAGTGCTCGGGCTTCTCAAGGAGCTCGTGCCGATGGGCTCGGTCGGACCCGTCGAGCTATTCGAAGTGCGCGCCGTCTTGAGTGAAAGGCTCACGCTCCTCTCGCAGCAACCTGCCGGCACACGTTACGGAAAAGTCTGGGTCGCTCCGATCGAAGCCGTGCGCGGAGCGTCGTTCGAGGTCGTGCTCGTTCCCGGGGTGGCAGAGCGCATGTTCCCGAAGAAGATCGCCGAGGACCCCCTCCTGCTCGATCGCGAGCGCGAGATTCTCGCGATCGGACTGCCGCTCCAGCGAGACCGTATCGCTCGTGAGCGGCTCGCGCTCCGCCTCGCCGTCGGGGCGGCGTCGAAGAAGATCCTCTTCAGCTACCCCTCCATCGATCTCGCGAAGGGCCGCGCGAAAGTTCCCTCCTTCTACCTACTGGAGGTCGCACGAGCGAGCGCGGGACAGCTCCCGGACTTCGAGACGCTCGAGCGCGAAGCCGCAAGCTCGAGCGGTGCCCGTCTTGGCTGGCCAGCGCCGCGCGACCGAGCTCGCGCCATCGATGCGACGGAGTTCGACCTCGCGTTCTTGTCCGACGCACTCAAGCGCGAGACTTCCGAGAGCGAGGTACGGGGAACCGGTCGCTACCTCGTTGATGTAAATCCCGCTCTGGCCCGATCGTTACGCGCCAAATATCAGCGCGGGCGCTCGGGCAAGTTCACCGCGGCCGACGGTTTTCTAGAACCATCGCAGGACTCGCGTCTTGCCCTGGCAAAGCATCGATTGCGAGAACGTCCCTACTCGGTCACCGCGCTCGAGAAATACGCGGCTTGTCCCTATCGGTTCTATCTCAATGCGGTGCTTCGGCTCCGTCCGAGGGAGACGGCCGAGTCGATAACCCACCTCGACGCTTTGACCCGCGGCCACATTCTGCACGACGCCCAGTTCCACGTGCTCGAGCGTCTCGGCGAGGCGGAACTGCTCCCGGTCCGGCCCGGGAACATCGACGACGTGCTCGCTTTGTTCGAGGTCGTTTTCGACGAAGTCGCGGACCGTTTTCACGAAACGCTCGCCCCCGCAATCGAACGCATATGGCGCGATGAGCTCGAACGCATCCGTTTCGACCTGCGCGGATGGTTGCGCCGCGGCGCGGCCCGAGAAGACGGCTTCGTACCTTACCGTCGCGAGTTTACTTTCGGCATGAAGCCTCGTGGTCCGGCCGATCCGGCGAGCACGCTCGAGGTAGCCGCGCTCGAGAGCGGGCTGAGTCTTCGCGGGGCCATCGATCTCGTCGAAAGGCGTGCGGATGGAAAAGTCCGGATCACCGATCACAAGAGCGGTCGGGTGTGGATGCCCGAGGGCGCCATCTTGAACGGAGGAGAAAGCCTTCAGCCCGTGCTCTACGCTCTCGCCTACGAAGCGCTCACCGGCGAGGAAGTCGAGAGCTCACGGCTCTACTACTGTACCCAGCGCGGCGGCTATGCGGAGCGCACAGTCTACCCCGATCCCGAGGCGCTCGAAGTCGTATCCGAGTTTCAGAGGCGGCTCGACGAGATCATCGAGCTCGGATTCTTCCCCGCGTCCCCCAAACCCCCCCTCGGTTGCAAGTACTGCGACTACCTGCCGGTGTGCGGCCCGAGAATGGACATCGACGCTCGTCGCAAACAAAACGACCCCAGGCTTTCGCCGCTCAATTGGCTGAGGAATCTCACGTGAGTGACACGAAGCTTCTCGCCGACCAGAGTGCACGCGAAGCCATCCGCGATGAGCTCGAGCAGACTCTGGTGGTCGAAGCCGCCGCGGGTACGGGAAAAACGACGGCGCTCGTCGGCCGAATCGTGCAGGTCATCGAGAGGGGACGCGGCGAGCTCGCGAAGATTGTGGCGGTAACTTTCACGGAAAAAGCGGCGGGTGAGCTCAAGCTGCGCCTTCGCAGCGAGCTCGAGCGCGCAAGGAATCGCCACCGCGCTGAGGGCAACCCTGAGCCGACCTCGCGGCTCGAAAGGGGACTCATGCAGCTCGAGGAGGCCCATATCGGCACGATTCACGGGTTTTGCGCCGACATCCTCAAGCAACGTCCCCTCCTGGCCGGAGTCGATCCCCTCTTCGAGGTCGCAACGGAAGAACAGACGCAGCGGATGTACGCCCGCGTTTTCGACAGGTGGCTTTCGGCCAAGCTTTCCGATCCGCCGCCAGGAGTCCGCCGCATCCTGAGAAAGCAGGCGGTTCGAGAGGAAGGTCCGATCGACGAGCTCTATCGCGCGGGCTGGGCACTGCTCGACGTGCGGGACTTCCCCGCGCCGTGGCAGCCTCGTCACTTCGAGCGTGAGGGGGAGATCGACGATCTCGTCGAGCGCCTACTGCCCCTCGCGGAACGCGCGCAGAGTGCCGCGAGCGACAGGGACTATCTGTTGCAGGATTTCGAAACGCTGCTCGGCTTCGTCCAAGACTTGAGGAGCCAGGAGCAAGTCAGCGGGAAACGCGACTACGACGCGCTAGAACATCAACTCCCCGCCATCAAACTCGGCAAGCGGAAGGGCCGGGGCTTCTACAGCGAGGGAATTTCGCGAGAAGAGCTGCTCGCGGAGCGCGAGGCGCTCAGGGAGACGCTCGTCGACTTCAAGAAGCGCGCGGGCGCCGACCTCGCCGCCTTCCTCCACGAAGAGCTCCGTGAGCTCGTGCAGCCTTACCAGGCATCGAAAGTGAAGCGCGGCGTGGTCGACTTTCTGGATTTGCTCGTCAGCGCACGCGATCTCATTCGAGACCATCCCGAGCTTCGGGCCGAGCTCCAGTCGAATTTCAGCCACCTGTTCGTGGACGAGTTCCAGGACACCGATCCGCTCCAGGCCGAGATTCTCTTGCTGCTGAGCGCGGACGATCCCGACCAGAACGATTGGCGACAGGTGCGCCCGGTGCAAGGGAAGCTCTTCATCGTCGCGGATCCAAAACAGTCCATCTATCGATTCCGTCGTGCCGACGTTGCGCTCTACCAGCGGATCAAAAAGCAGCTCATCGCCTCCGGAGCGAAACCCGTCTACCTCACGGTGAGCTTTCGCTCCGTACCCGCGCTCCAGGAAATCGTCAATGCAGCGATGTTCGATGCGATGAAACCAACGGCGAGCAACCATCAGGCGGATTACGTCGCTCTCGACCAGAGCCGTGAATCGATCCCGGACCAGCCTTCCATCGTGGCCCTGCCTGTCCCGCGCCCGTATTCGAATTGGGGATACCTCACCCAGTTCTCCATCCGCGACTCCGAGCCGGGCGCGGTCGCGGCCTGGATCCGCTGGCTCGTCGAGGAGAGCGGTTGGCTGGTCACTTCGCGCGGAGAGACCGAGGCTCGTCCCGTCGAGCCGTCCGACGTTTGCCTCTTGTTCCGTCGTTTCCGGAGCTCGCACTTTTCCGTGACCCAGCCCTACGTCGAGGCGCTCCAGGGACTCGATATCCCTCACGTGCTCGTGGGCGGACGGGGTTTTCACCAGCGCGAGGAGATCGAAGCGATGCGGGTCGCCCTGACGGCCATCGAGCGTCCCGACGACGATCTCTCGGTCTTCGCGACGCTTCGTGGGCCTCTCTTCGCGCTCTCCGACGACAGCTTGTTTCTCTATCGGGCGCGGCATGGCTCACTGCACCCGTTTCGCGATCCAGGTCCTAACCTCGTCTCCGAAGACCCCTCGGTTCGTGAGGCAATGGACGTTCTCTCTCGCCTTCACAAGGGAAGAAACCACCGCCCGATCGCCTTCACGATTCGAGAGCTTCTCGATGCGACGCGCTCCCAGGCCGGCTTCGCACTGTGGCAGGCTGGAGACCAGGTGCTCGCCAATGTACTGCGACTCTTGCAGCTCGCCCGCAACTTCGAAGAGTCGGGTGGCCTGTCGTTTCGTGGGTTCGTCCAGCAGCTCGACACGCTAGCCGAAGCCGCGGAGCGTCAAGAACAGCCCCTGATCGAGGACGGCGTCGAAGGCGTACGTCTGATGACGGTTCACAAAGCCAAGGGGCTCGAGTTCCCCGTCGTCATCCTCTGTGACATCACGTGCTCTTTTTCGCTCGGAGCCTCACGGCACGTGGATCCCGACCGCAAACTATTCGCGTTGCGTCTCGGGGGACACTCTCCGTGGGAGCTCCTCGATCACGAAGAGAGCGAGTCGGAACGTGACGCGGCCGAGAGTCTGCGACTCCTCTACGTGGCGGCCACGCGTGCCCGCGATCTGCTCGTGGTGCCCGTCGTGGCCGACGAGCCACACGAGCGCGGTTGGGTCGGGCCCCTCCTGAAAGCCCTCTATCCGAACCCACGAGCCTATCGCCTGCCCATGGTGCCAGCGAGCTGCCCGCGTTTCCCTGGCGACGAGTGTGTGCTCGACCGGCCCGCACGCGCTCGCACGTTGCCGGGCCAAGGCATTCGACCAGGACTACACAAGCCGATGCTTGGCCGGCATGAGGTCGTGTGGTGGGATCCGAGCCTGTTCGAGCTCGACTTGAAGACCAAGCCCGGGCTTCGTCGCCACTGGATTCTGCAGGCCCCGTCGGATCCCGGGACCGAGCGCGAATCAAGCCCCGGTGCCGAAGAGCACCTGCGATGGTCGCGTGAGCGAGAGGAGCGGGTCGATCGGGCGGCTGCGCCGACCCACCGCGTCGAAACGGTGACCCGGCTCCTCGAGCGAGGGGAGCTCGAGCTCGCTGGAGCTTCGGAAATCGACGTGCTCGAGGTCTCGGACCGTGATCGCAACCGCCCCTCCGGAAAGCGCTTCGGCTCTCTCGTCCACGAGGTCCTGGCCCGGACACCGCTCGAGACGAGCCACGCGGCCCTCGCGGCGCTCGCCGCGAGTCTCGGCCGCGTTCTCGGTAACCCATCGGAGGAGATCGAGGCGGCCGCCCGGGCGGTCTCACGCGCGCTCGAGCACTCGCTCTTCGAAGGCGTGCGACGAGCACGAGAGTGTCATCGGGAAACGCCCCTCGTGCATCGCGACGCGAAGGGGGTTCTCGTGGAGGGCGTTCCGGACCTGGTGTACCGCGAAAGCCCGGAGGAGCCCTGGACCGTCGTGGATTTCAAGACCGACTTGCGAGCCGAACTCTCGCAGGATTCTTACCGGCAGCAGGTGGCGCTCTATGTGGAGGCGGTCTCCCGCGCGACCGGCCACTCCGCCCGCGGCAGGCTTTTTTATCTGTAACTGACGCCCACCCGCCTCCTCTGTCGGGGTCAGTCTTTAACTCTTGAACTCAAGCGTTACTTTTCGTAACAGATAAGTTCAAGAGTTAAAGACTGACCCCAATAAACTGCCCGGTACCATCCTTGGAACCTTGGCCTACATGTCTCCCGAGCGAGCCCGTGGGCGCACCGTGGACTTTTGCGGCGACCAACGAAGTATCCAAACTCATGCTTGCTCCTTCGAAGCCCTCCTGCTCATGACCAAGGCAAAGGCGACCGCACTCACCCCGAGACCGATGAGCGTGGGGTTGAAGATTCCGAATCCCGCCCCCCGCGTGCTCAAATGAACGGCCAGGAGCACAGGAACTCCCGAGCAAATCGCACTGAGGGCCTCTGGCGCCCCGACGCGGCGGGCGTGGAGCCCTGCGATGACAGGGACGAAGAGGGTGACGCTCAAGATCGAATAGAAGACGGTCAGAACGGAGATCACGCTCTCGAAAGCGAGTGCGAGGAGAACCCCCAACAATCCGCCGGCGACCGCCGCCAGCCGTGCCACGCGCAGCACCTCTCCGTCACTCGCCTCCGGAGCGAGAAACCGCTGGTAGAGGTCTTTCGAAAGCGAGGTCGCGAGCATGAACAGAATCGCGTCCGCCGAGCTCACTTCCGCTGAAAAGATTGCCGCGAGACCGAGGCTGCCCAGAACTAGCGGGAGGTGTGTCACGAAGAGTGTGGGAAGAGCCAGGTCCGCGCTCGGTAGGTCCGGGTGCTGAACCCTGGCTACCATTCCCAGGATCGGAGGCACCCAGGCGAAGACAAGCAGCGCGAAGCCGGCGAGTCCCACGGCGAGTTTGACCGTGCGCTCGTCCCGAGCACCGTAGACCTTCTGAAGCAACCCCGGGGATACCATAAACGCGGGGACGAGGAGTGCCATGTAGCGGACGCCGGGAAGCCCACCCTGCCAAGCGTCGACGAAGCTCGGATCGATGCTGGCCGCCGAGCTCGAAAGCCCGCTCCATCCGCCGACCGAGTCGAGAGCGAAGGGGAGCGCGAGGGCGAATCCCAAAAAGAGCACGACGAGCTGCACGAGGTTGACCCAGGCCGAGGAGAGAAGCCCGCCGGCAGTGAAGTAGGAGGTCATCACGGCGCCACCGATAAAACACCCATAGGTCTTCGGAACACCGGCAATCGCTTCGAGCACGAAGGCGATGGCTAGAAGCTGGGCTGCCAGCACGAAGAGCGTCCCGATCCAAAGCACTGAAGAAGTCAGCCCTCGTACGCTCGCGCCGTAGCGCAGCTCGAGAAAGTCGCCCACCGTGTGGAGGTCGTGCAGCACCGCCATGCGCCAAATGCGCGGTCCTATCCACAAGCCGAGTATCAGGGTACCGATCCCCGCGGATCCGACCCACCACCAAGCCATCAGCCCGCGCGTATAGCCGAGCGCGGCGGCACCCACCGTCGAGCCCGCGCCGATATTCGCCGCGAGAAGCGTGGCGAAGAGCAGCAACGGGCCAAGCTTTCTTCCCGCGACGAAGAACGTGCCCGTCGTCGTCACCCACCGCCCGATGACGAGACCCAGGACGACCAGCAGAGCGGAGTAAACGAGAACGACGACGAGATGGAGATTCAACGAGATTGGTCTCGCTCGATATCCCTCGACGCAGGGAATCCGGGAATGCTCTCCGCATGGCGTATCGCGCTCAGGATGGCGTCCGAGGTGGCTTCCGCCGCCAGCGCGCCAATCGTTGCGAGGCTCGCGTCACCCTCCCAGCTCCCGAGCGACAAGGCGAAGAGGGTATCCCCGTCGAACGGCGTATGGGCGGGCTGGATCGCCCTCGCCAGTCCGTCGTGAGCCATTTGCGCCACCTTGGTCGCCTCGGTCTTCGTCAGGGAAGCGTTGGTCGCGACGACGCCGATTGTCGTATTGGCTCCGCGACGGCCCCGCGTGGACGTGCCGCTTCGGAGAAGCTTTCTCCCGTCGGCGAATCCCGTTCCATCTTCGGTTCGGACTCCGGCCACGACCGCGCCGGTGGATGGGTCGATAACGTCTCCAACAGCGTTCACCGCCACGAGCGCCGCGACGACGAGGCCGTTCGGAAGCTCGATGGCGGCGGTGCCGATTCCGCCCTTCATGGCGCGCCCGCTCCCGGCAAGCTTGCCGACCGTTGCGCCCGCACCCGCTCCGACGTTCCCCTCCCCGATGGGGCCTGCGAGGGCCGCTTTCGCCGCGCGGTATCCGCACTCCGCGCCCGGGCGAACTTTCGGCTTACCTCCGACGCCGAGGTCAAAGAGGATCGCGGCAGGGACAATGGGCACGCGGGCAACCCCCACGTCGTAACCGACGTCTCGCTCTTCGAGGTATCGAACGACGCCCGAGGCGGCGTCGAGTCCGAAGGCGCTACCACCGGACAGCACGATGGCGTGGACTCGGTCGACCGAGTTCACCGGGTCGAGCAAGTCCGTCTCGCGAGTCCCGGGCGCCGAGCCGCGAACGTCGACGCCAGCCACCGCTCCCGCCTCCGTCAGAACGACCGTACAACCCGTCGGACGTTCCGCGAGCGTTTCGTGACCGACGCGAATCCCCTCGACGAGGGTCAATCCCGTCCCGCGCTCGGACGACTCCGTTGCGATCGTCAGAAAAAAGAGGACAAAAAACACCAGCGTTCCAGTCCGAGACCAATGACGCATGTTCTCACTCCGTAGTCGAGGAGCCTGATTGTGATGGGGAGGTTGGTCCAAAGCAAACAGTGATAGGTTTAGAATGGAGCCCTCAGCCCGAGCGCAGGGCGAGGCGAAGCCGAGACCCGAGCGAGAAGCCGTGGGGGTGGGGCCCCGCGGCACTGAGCGAAGAGGCGACCAAGCACCGATAATTGCGAGCGGCACCGATTCATCTGCCGCGAGCCCGGCCCGAGTGGGCCGTAAGAGGCCCGAGCGAGGAGCGAGGGCCACCGAGGGAACGGAGCCCTCAGCCCGAGCGCAGGGCGAGGCGAAGCCGAGTCGCGAAGTGAGCAGCCGTGGGGGTGGGGCCCCGCGGCATTGATGGAAGAGGCGACCGAGCACTAAGTAAAGATGGAACAGGCAACGTCCCTCATCTTGATCGCGTCGGCGGCTTTCTTTCTGCCCCTGGCCGCGACCCGGCTCAAGGTCCCCGCCGTCGTTCTCGAGCTCCTGTTCGGAGTCCTAATCGGTCCGGCGACGGGATGGGTTCATGGAACTGATCTCCTCGATCTTTTAGCCGAGCTCGGCCTGTTTCTCCTGATGTTTCTAGCCGGTTTCGAGATCGATTTTCGCGCTCTCGAGAGGCAGGGACGCGCCCGGCTCCTTCTTCTGCTACTCGTCTTTTTCCTCACGCTCGGCGTGGCGAATTGGTTCGCCGTGAGATTGGGCTATGGCGCCTTCATGACGCTCGTGCTCGCCACAACGTCGGTCGGACTCGTGATCCCGACTCTCCGGAGCACGAAGCGTACCGCGACCCGACTCGGGCAGTACATTTTGATCTCGGCTATTCTCGCGGACTTCCTGACGCTCGTGCTCGTCGCCATGCTGTCCCTCGTGCAGAGGCACGGTCTCGGGCCCGAGCTTCTCAAGATGCCGCTTCTCTTCGCGGCCATCGTGATCGTGCTGCGCTCGCTCCGGCTCGCCGTCTGGTGGTACCCCGACCGTTTCCGAAGACTCTTCTCGGCCGACGACCCCGAAGAGCTCGGTATTCGCGCGAGCCTGGCCTTCATGCTCGTTTTCGTCGGCCTCTCGATGGCGCTCGACGTGGAGCCCATTCTGGGAGCCTTTCTGGCGGGTAGTGTTTTTGCGCTCGTGTTCCGAAGCCGCGGTCTGCTGCAACAACAGCTCGACGGCTTCTCCTATGGTTTCCTCATCCCGATCTTCTTCATCAACGTGGGGCTGCGCTTCGAGATGACGCTGCTCGCCGATCTCAACGTGGTCACCAAAGCCCTCGCCGTGGTAGGAGCCGCTTTCCTCGTGAAGATGCTTCCGAGCCTCGTCTTCATGATCCGAGGCCTGTCGTTAAGAGAAGTGCTCGCGGCAGGCGTCCTCCTCTCGGCCCGACTGAGCCTCATCATCGCCGTCGCCACGGTAGGCGTCGAGCTCGGTCTGCTCTTCGAGGAAGACCGCGCGATCGCTATCCTTCTCGCCGCCGTGACGGCGACCATCTCGCCCACGCTGTTCCGGATTCTCGTGCCACCCATCCAGTCGGAAATCTGATATAGTGGCCATCCGCAAGAGGAGGTTTTCCATGGGACGTCACGCCTCACGTCGTTCATTCCTGTTCGAGATGGCCGCTTCGACGGCCCTTCTTCCCTCGGTGCTCCGCGCGTCGGGTGAGGCTGCTCCTCCAGCGACCGCGCTCGAGGGCGAGGCCTATTGGGAGCTCGTCCGAGCGCAGTTCTCGTTTCAAGAAGCAAACGTGCCGATGAACGCGGCGAACCTTTGTCCGTCGCCGCGCGCGGTCGCTGCGCGTGTCACCGAGCTCACCCAGGACATCGACCGCGACTGCTCCTCCCACAATCGAGCGAAGTTCGAGGATCTCACCGAGGCGGCCCGCGCGAGCGTTGCGGATCAACTGGGAGCGAGCGCCGACGAGATCGCGCTCGTCCGGAATACGAGTGAGGCCAACAATACGATCAATAACGGCCTGGCCCTTTCCGCGAACGACGAAGTCATCGTTTGGGACCAGAATCATCCGACGAACAACGTCGCTTGGGACGTGCGTGCCGCCCGCTACGGACTCGTCGTGCGGCGCGTCGCGACGCCGAAGCACCCGAAGAGCACTCAGGAGCTCGTCGACGCGTTCGTCCGCGCCTTCAGCCCGAGCACGAAGGTCTTGACCATCACCCACGTGTCGAACGTGAGCGGCGTCCGACTGCCGGTGCGAGAGATCGTCGAGGCGGCGCACGAGCGCGGCATCTACGTGCATCTCGATGGCGCCCAAACCTGGGGAGCTCTCGACGTAAACCTCCGCGAGATCGGGTGCGACTCCTATGCGGCCTCGGCTCACAAGTGGTTCATGGGTCCGAAGGAGGCCGGGATCCTCTACGTGAAGTCGAGCAACATCGAGCGTATCTGGCCGAACGTGGTCGCCCCGGGCTGGGGTGGCGACGCCGATCCCGACGTGGTTGGAGCTCGCAAGTTCGAGTCCCTCGGTCAGCGGGACGATGCCTGTATCGCGGCGGTCGGCACCACGGTCGACTTTCACCGATCTATCGGTGGGTTACGGGTCGAGGCACGCGTGATCGAGCTGGCGACGACACTGAAAAACGGCATCGCCGATCTAGGCATTCCCCTCGTCACGCCGATGGACGCCGAGTTGAGTGGCGGTGTCGTCATCCTCGAAGTCGCGGCGAATCGGCAGCGCGAGGTGCTAAACCGTCTCTACGAAGAGCACGGGATCGCCGGTGCGTCCAACGGAGGCCTGCGTCTCTGCCCGCATGTCTACAACACGATGAAGCACGTCGAGCGCACCGTCGAGGGCGTTCGCGCCATCCTCGTCTGATCGTTTCGAACGTCACGCTATAATCGGCATACTCCATGCCGACGCGAACGATAGTCGCCTGCCTAGCGGTCTGGTGCGCGTTTACGAGTCCCGCACTCGCTGTGAACGAGGATCTCACCGTCCAGGAGATTCTCGAACGTGCGCTAGAAACACACAGACACAACGAAGAAGAGCGCCACGAGACCCGCTACGACTACATTCTCACGAGCCGCGTCGAGGAGCTCGACGACGAGGGAAACGTCGACAAGGTCGAGGTTCTTCGCTACCGTAGCGATCATCTGACGGGGGTCGCCTACGAACGACTCGTATCGAAGGACGGCAAACCTCTCGACGAGAAGGAGCTTCGCGAGGAAGACGAGCGTCGAGCGAAGCTCGAAAAGAAACTCGCCGAGGGGCGCGCGAGACACGACGTTTCGGACGAGCGCGTTGTTTTCGACGAGGCCCTCGTCTCTCGGTTCGACGTCGTTCTCGAAGGGGTCGAGAAGCTGGGCGACACGACGTGCTATCATCTCGCATTCGCACCGAAGCCCGGGAAGCTCCCCGTCGAGAGACGCATCGACCGTGTGCTCAACAAGAGCGTGGGCTCGCTTTTGATCGACACCGATAGTTTCGAGATCGCCCGGCTCGAGTTCGAGCTGACAGACAAGGTCAGGCTATGGTTGGGAATCGCGGGCTCAATCAGCGACATGCGTGGCAACCTCGAGCGGCGTCCGGTGGACGGGACGGTCTGGCTTCCGGGCAAGTTCGAGCTCTATATGAGAGCCCGGATGCTCTTTCGCAAATTGCATCTGCAACAAGAGGTTCAGTGGGCGGATTTCGAACCCCGGCTGGACGGCCTGAGCGCAGCCGAGAACGGAAACTAGGAAGGACGGAGGTAGGCGACATGTTGGAACCCGGACAGGAGGCACCGAGCTTCGAGGCCAAGGACCATCAGGGGAATACGGTGCGTTTGGAGGACTACCGCGGCAAGCACGTCGTTCTATGGTTCTACCCGAAAGCCGATACACCCGGGTGAACGGCGGAAGGTTGCGGGTTCCGCGACCAAATCCGGAAGTACGAAGACAAGGACGCGCGAATTCTCGGCATCAGCTTCGACACGGAAGACGACAACCGCGCCTTCGCCGAGAAATTCAACTTCAACTTCCCGCTTCTCTGCGACACGAGCCGCGAAGTGGGCTTGCTCTACGGCGCGTGCGACACCAGAGACGCCCAAAGCGCCAACCGCATCAGCTACCTGATCGATGGCGACGGCAAGATCGTGAAGGCCTACCCGAAGGTCGATGCCGCTCGACATCCGGACGAGGTTCTCCGCGACATCGTCTGAAACCGTTTTTGCCCCCCGCCCGTGTGGGCACGACCCCACACCGCAGGCCGCGTCGACTCCGGCAACTCATTGTCATCGCGACGCTTGAGCGCCTCGCGGCTTCCGGTATCATCCTTGCACTAGCGATACATCACTCGCCAGGAGGGTGGAGTGATGTCCATGGGATCCATTTCGGTATTGATCCTCGCCGCGCAGCTTGCGGCGTCGCCAGGAAGCGGTGACGATCCGCGTACCTCCATCGAACCGACCCAGAGTGAGCTCGAATCGTTTCGGATCCCAGGGAGCGAGGCGTCCCATACAATCGGCGCCGACGAGAGCTCGCCGATCCTCAAAGCGGCGGGATGGGGCATGTTCGCCGCCTCGGCCGCCGACCTCATGACGACCGAATGGGGACTCTCGGAGGGGCTTTCGGAAGGCAATCCCGTGGCCTCCGGCCGGGGAGTGCGCATCGCGACCCACGTCGTCGGTCCGGCTGCGGTCTGGTGGACGACGGAAAGACTCGAGCGATCCGGCCAACCGAAACTCGCCCTCTCGCTGCGGATCGCTCTCATGGCGGCTTACAGCTATGCCGCGATTCACAACCTGCGTCAGGTCGGCGCGATCCCCGGCAACATTCCCTAGTGAACCCTCTCAGAACTCCGCGACGAAAACCGCAACGCCGTTGATTCCGGGGGCGAGAACCGACCTCCCGTCCGGGCTGATAGGATAGGCGGCATCGAAGAGATTTCGCACACGAAAGCGAATCTCGAATCGATCGGAGAACCGAAAGCCTGTGCCCAGATCGACCACGCCGTAGCCGGGTGTGACCTTTTCCGTCGGACCCGCCCGTTCGTCTCTGGCGAAGAGACGCGCACGGCCCCGCACATAGCCGCGGCCGAAACTCTTCCTAAGCGACAGGATGACGCTCTCGACGGGAATATCGTCGAGCGGCTCACCGTCAACGTGCGTTTCGCCGCGCGAAAGCTGAGCGGCGAGCTCCAGCGCATAGCCGGAACGCCATTCCGCCTGCATCTCGAGCTCGATGCCCGTAATATCGGCTCGACCCCGGTTTCGAAAGAAAAAGCGCTCGTCGCTGGCCTCGTATCGCTCGATGAGATCCGTGAAGCGATAGTAGTAGCCGAAGACGCTCCATCGCAGGCCGGAGCGAACGTAGCGTAGCGCCGCGTCGAGCTGATTCGCGTGCTCGGGCTCGAGATTGGGATTTCCCGTGACGGTCCCCCTCCCGCTGACGCCGCGAAAGTATCTGTCGGAGAGGGTCGGGTCCCGGAACCCATGAGAGAGCTGACCGGTGAGGCTGAGACCCCGAGCCATCTCGAGTCTCAGCGAACCATAGCCCGACAGCGCGGTATTTTCTGTCGACTGTTGCCCGAAGAACCCGCCCTCGTTGTTCGTCGTGACACGATCCACGCGAGCCCCGAATCCGGCCGTGATGCGCGAGCCTAGGAGAGCCTCCGCGCTCGTGAAGAGCGCGGCATCGATCCGGTTCGCATTCTCGACCGAAGTATTCTCCAGATCGATCGACGATTCTCCATCCTCATCGACAACGCCAAAGCTCTCGAGGGCCTCGAGACCGTAGCGGCCATTGATGTCGGCACCCACCTCCCATCGCGCACGGCCGACGGGTCGCCCTGCCGACACACGAAAGCTGAAGTCGTTCGCGACCACATCGGACCGGCTGATAGCCCGGAGGCTCTCTCCTGGGGTTGCGCGCTCGCGCTGAGTCACGAGCCCGTAGCTGCCCCAAAAACCCGCGAGGTCGATTCTCGTGAAGCCGAGCGCGGGCGCGAGGTCGTAGGCAAGAGTCAAACGGTGGGAATCCTCTTCGGGGTAGCTCGTGCGTACCGCCGCCCCTCGGTCGTCCGGACGGCCCGTGTCCCTTCCGAGATCGGTCTGCCAGCCGGCCGTGAGCTGGCCCGGTCCGATCGCATGTACCACGCGACCGAGGAAGCCGCGGTCCGAAGCCTGCGAGTTGAACACCTCGCCCTCCGGGCTTCGATACGATTCGAAGTTTCGATACCGAGCCTGAAGAAGGAAACCGCCTTGCCCGTAGCCATGAAGGAACTCGGCACCTCCGCTCACCTCCGGAAGACCCGCTCCGAGCGCGCCACGAAGCCTGAACCGAGTCCCGGCGGAAGGGTCGATCCGGCGCGTCCGGGCGTGAATGATCCCCCCGAAAGCGTCTGAGCCGTAACCGACCGAGCCCGGCCCCCGCGAGACTTCCACTCCCTCCAGAAAGAAGGGGTCCAGAAACGTAGCGCTCGGCCCTGCGCGTCGCTCCGTCGTCACCCGGGCGCCATCGATCAGAAGAAGAGTTCGGCCCCGCGCGAGACCGCGTAGTGAAGGCACGCTCGCGTGAAGGTCCGAGAGTTGTCCCGCTCCGGGAATGTTCTCGATGACCTCCGTCAGTCGAGTCGGATGCCGCTCCTGGATGTTCTCGTTTGGAACGGAAGTGAGCGCGCTAGCCGGTGGAGCATCGATGCCGGGCGCCGCGCCACTCGACACGGTCACAGACTCCGTGATCAGCGGCTCGACGATGATGAGCAGCGGCCCCTCCTCGGGCAGCGCCTCGACGAGGACCGGTGCCATATACTCCCCTCCGGGCAACACCACGAGAACCTCGAACGGTGGTTTCGGATCGGGGGTCCAAGAGAACTGGCCGGCGGAGTCCGTCGGCGCCGCACCCGAGTGGCCGAGAATCGAGACTGTGGCGTGCTGCACGGGGCGTCCGAGCGAGTCGATGACCCGCCCCTCGAGAGCCCAGCTCGTCGAGACGATACCCACGAGCAAACCCAAGAACGCGCAAACCTTCATAAACGACCAGTCTAACTTAAGGATGTGATATCTTGACAATCTCGTACAAATAACTTGTGATCGGGGTACTCCAAGCTGGTATCGACACGAGGAGTGCGAATGACACGATATGTGGCCATCGACCAACTGGTCCGGGACTTGAAGGGTCTTGCGGAGAGCGATTTCCCCAAAGACGATATCGAAGTCTATCTCCGTGAAACGCTGATCGAACCGAGCTCGCTCGAGCGCCACATGCGCCACAGTGAAGATCACTACACGCGCAATCTGGTCCACAAAGACGGGGACTTCGAACTGCTCGTGATTTGTTGGGGCTCGGGGCAGCGGGCACCGATCCACGGACACGAGGGCGAGCTCTGTTGGGCCCGGGTCGAACGCGGAAAGCTCCGCTTCAAGAGCTACGAAATCGTCTCGGAGAAGCCCATCGAGCTCCGGCCCATCGGAAGTCCCCTCGACGGATCGGTAGGGTTTCTGGACGGCCCCGCCGAGGTCCACGCGGTCGAGAATCCCCCGGAGTTCGAGGGCGCCGCGACAAGTCTCCACGTCTACTCGAAGCCCTACGCGGCTTGCGACGTATACGAGTCGGAGCGTGGCCCCAAACGCCGGGTCCGCCTCGCCTACGACAGCATTCACGGCGAGGCCGTGACGCCGGTGGCCTAAGAGGAGCGCCCCGAGACTTGGTAGAAATCAATCACAAGGAGCGTTTCCTCAGGGCCAAGATCCTGTACTACGGGCCCGCGGCCGGCGGAAAGACGACCTCGCTCCAAGTCTTGCACCAGCAGGCGCGCGGCGAGAGGCGCGAGGAGCTCGTTTCGGTCAATACGGCACAAGATCGCACCATTCTCTTCGATCTCCTGCCCCTCTCCACGCCGGCCTTTCGAAGCTACGAGCTTCGATTCCAAGTCGTCGCGGTCCCCGGTCAGAAGTTCTACGGGGCGACCCGCAAAATGCTCCTGAAGAATGCCGACAGCATCGTATTCGTGGCCAACTCGGCGACGGATCGATGGCAGGAGAACCTTCAGAGTATGAAAGAGATGACCGAGTACCTACTGGATCACGGCATCGAGCCCTCGACGCTTCCTCTCATCTTCCAGTACAACAAGCGCGATTTGCCCGACACGACCGACCTCAAGATCATGGAAAGGGGTCTGAACGCTCGCGGTGCACCGAGCTTCCCGTCCGTCGCGACGGAGGGAAAGGGCGTTCTCGCAACGTTCGGATCTGCGCTCGAAATCACTATCACGGAGCTCGCAACCCGCTACAAGATCGGCGCGCACCTCAGCGACGCGAGATCGGCAAAGGAGTGGGCTTCCCGCACGATGCTCGAAGTCTTCGGAACCACGCTCGAAGACTTGAAAAACATCGAGGTGCTTCCAACACCTCCGTCGACACCCGCGCCCTCACGCGTTTTCAAAGTCAAAGCACCCAAACTGACACCGGCGCAGCCCTCCGTCCCCGACCTGGACAATTTTACGTCGACCGCCGGCTCTCCCTCTCCGCCGGTGCATTCTGTTCCCGAAGGGGCGATCCAGCTGGACACGAAGTCGGCGAACGCAATGGTCGAAAGCTACGCCGAGGCCGCATCCAGCCTCGCCGATCACATCAGCGAGCTCAATGAACAGACCCAGACCGAAGCGCGA
This sequence comes from Candidatus Marinacidobacterales bacterium, assembly GCA_965247365.1. GTDB lineage: Bacteria > Acidobacteriota > Vicinamibacteria > Marinacidobacterales > SMYC01 > CBDFHB01. Next base: position 2,130,782 of record CBDFHB010000002.1, on the reverse strand, counting down.
CGCGTCAATACGTTCAGCGCCGTCGCGGATGTCGCGAAAAAACTCTTCGGTGCCACACCCGACGAGACCCCGGTGCTGCTCGAAGGCCTCGTCGGCTCGCTCGCCTCCAGCCTGCGCTGCACTCAAGCGTCCCTCGCCCTTCTGAGGCCGGACGGCAACTTCGAGCAGGTGGTAGGTGTCGGGCTGCAGGTGGACCCTTTGGAGGGGGCCAAGACGCCGGGAGGACGACCTCTCGCTCAGGCGATCGTCGATGGAGCGAGGGCCATGGTCCAGGTCCGTGGTGAAGCGGGCCCCCTGGAAGAGGCCATGGACCGCGCGAGCATGGATTGCGTCGCCGTCGTCGCGATCCCGATGAGAACTCCGGTCCACGCACTCGGGCTCATGACCTTCTACCTTCCGCAAGAATCTCCGGTTCCGAACCAAGAGACTCTGGAGCACCTCGAGCGCGTTCTGATCGAGTTGACGATGGCACTCGAAGTGATTTCGGATGCACAGGCCTCGGAAGCTCTAAAACAAAGCTTGCGAAGCGCGTTTCGCGGGCGAGTGGCGGAGGGCGCGACTCACGGACTCGATACACCCCTCGGCGCCATCGACATCTCTCTCAACCGGCTGCGGCAACGCCCCGACGCACCGCCGTGGCTCGCGCCAGAGATCCAGCAGATCGACGGCGGCCTGTCGAGCGTGAAGTTCATGAGGCAGACGCTCCTGGATTTACGTGCAGGACGACTCCCGGGACGGGTCCCGACTCCCGTTACGGAGATCGTTGCCCGGCTCGAGGATGAGCTCGGCCCAGCGCTCCACGAGCAAGGCATTCGCTTCATCGTCGAGATCAAGTCGGGTGTGCGACCGGTCTATGCGGAACCTTATCTACTGCGAGGACTCATCTACACGCTGATCGACAACTCACGCCGGCGTCTCACGGGTGCCGGAGGAGGCATCATCCGGATTTTGATCGCGCCGGATACTCACGGCACCCGGGTCTCGATCTTCGACAACCTCATCGCCGTATCGAACGCTCTCAGTGCCCCCGCCCGCTTCCTGTCGTGGCCGCTCGAGAGGCGGTTGACCGACGTGACCGACGAGCTCATGCGGAGCGTCGTCGAGTACTTTCAGGGCCGCTGGGCGGACGAGACGCGAGAAACCATCGGAACCGTGCGCACGATCGTCCTGCCCACAACCCAGTAAGTCACTTTGCGCCTTTGGGCTTCCGTTGGACTCAGGCAGTCTCCTTTTCGTTCCACGGAGCTACTTTGAACAGCAGTAGCATGCCGGGGATCGCGGTAACCGCGCAGAGGATGAAGAAGTGCGAGAATCCCAGGCCTTCGAACCGAAGGCGCTCGCTTCCCTCGATGAGGAATCCTGCGATCGGACCGGCAAAACGCTGTGGAAGCACCATGAGGCTGGTGAACAAAGAAAGCTGCGTGGCGGTGAAGCGGAGATCGGATTGCTTCGCCATGAACGCCACGAAGGCGGCGCTCCCGAGGCCGACGCCGAGATACTCGAAAGCTACTGCCCCAGCGAGGACCCGGACGTCGTTCCCCCTGGTGGCGAGATAAGCGAGGCCGAAGATGGAAGCGATCTGTACGACACCGAAGAGCCAGAGCGATCGGTTGATGCCGATGCGATACATGATGAGGCCACCGATGAATCCACCAGCGATCATCGACCCCAGAGCGACGGTCTTGGCCACACTCGCGATCTGCCCTGGAGTGAAGCCCATGCGGTCGTAAAACGGCGTGATCAAAGCGACTGCCAGGTTGTCCCCAAATTTGTAGAGCAGCATGAACGCGAGAACGTAGACCGCATGGCGGAAGCCGCCAGCGCGCTGTTGGAAGAATTCCCTGAAGGGCGCAATCACCGCCTCGTTCAACGTTTTTGGAGGCTCGCCGTAGATACGCGACTCGCTCACCAGCAAGCTGCACAGGGCACCCGGCAACATCCACAGCGCGACGAAAATGTGAACCGCGCGCCAGTCAGCAAATGTAGAGACGTACAGGGCGAGGCTGAACGACACCAACCCCGCCGCGCGAAACGCGTTCACGTGGATCGCGTTTCCCATGCCCAGCTCGTTGTCGGGCAGCAGCTCGCGTCGATAGGCATCGATGGCGATATCTTGTATCGCCCCCGCACAAGCGACCGCGAGCGCTAGGTACGCAATACTCCAAAGGGACCGCACCGGATTGAAAAAACCCATCAGCCCGATCAGCACCATTAGCGCCATTTGCGACGTGAACATCCATCCCCGACGTCGCCCGAAACCGGGCACCAAATATCGATCGAGAAGCGGTGCGACGACGAACTTCCAGTTGTAAGGAAGCTGCAACAAGCTGAACCAGCCGATGCTCCTCAGGCTGAGATCGCTGACGGACAACCAGTACGGAATCAATTGGATCAAGAAGTAGTACGGCAGGCCGGAGGAAAATCCGATGAACACGCAAATGAGCATGCGTGGATTCCACACGACCTTCCACAGTGGTGCGCCGTTCGAGGTCTCCGTTGATTCGGCCAACCTAGCTCCTTTGACGGTAGAACGTTTCTAGGCTCGCGAGATCGGACACTTTACGGTCGTCGCTCCATCCGAGCTCCGTCTGGACGAGGTCGGCGCAGGCCTCGAGAGTGGCGCGACCGGGATGACCGGCGGTGCCGAGCTCGGTACGACGCAGAACGACTGAAGCCAGGTCGAGTGCCATCTCTTCTCGAACCGCGTGACGCACTTCCGACACGAGCACCGGGCTAGCGTCACTCACCCTCTGGCAGTCACCTCTCAGAAGCTCGGGGTAACGCGATCCGTAGGTATAGACGAGATGCCGCAACACATCGGCAGGGACGTCGCCGGTGGCGCCGGCGACGAAGTCGTCGAAGCTCTCGATGTCACCGCCCACGACGGGGGTCCTGCCCGATCGCGAAACGACGTAAGGCTTCCCCATCAGTGCGAGCGCGCGGTCCACTGCCTTTTCGGCAACGTCGCGTGCGGTCGTATATTTGACGCCGAGGATCGACAACAGCCCCGCGACGGAGTCGTCGAGCTGGTAGCTCTTGACGAGGGTCACTGCGGACCCGTTCGGAGTCCCCGACGCCATCGGCAGAAGACCGCGATGGACGAGACGCACATCGCCACGCTCGAGCTTGGCCCGCGGATAGGCGTCGTTGACGTCGTCGAGAAGATCGCGAATGTCGTCCTCGGTCGCCTCGAGATCATCGGCCGTGCCCTCATGCCGCGCGTGTGCGGTCCCCACGAGCGTCACGTCGCGCCACGGGATGAGGCATAGAAACCGACCCCCGGTATCGATGACCGCGTCGCGATCGCGCTGTGGCCGCCGGCTTACGACACCGACCGCCACGTCCCGCACAACCGGCCGCGTCACCAGGTTCATCGCTTTCGAAAAATGGAACAACCGGCGCTTCGAACCAGTGAGGCTGTCTACCCAAGGACCCGAGGCGTTCACGACGAGCTTGCCACGTATTTCGAGCCCTTCCGTTCCCGCGACCACATCGCGCGCTAGAACTCCCGCCACGCGCGCGCCGTCACGGAGTAAATCCGTGGCCTCGACGAAGTTTGCCACGACCGCGCCTTCCTCGGCCGCAGAGAGCACGAACGACAGGGTCAGGCGATCCGAGTTGTGCATCTGTGCGTCGTGCCAGAGAACGCCGCCGGTCAGGTTCTCGGATTCGATGCCCGGCGCAAGCTCGAGACAATCGTCGCGGCCCAGAGTCTTCCCCGCGGGGAGATGTTTTTGCCGATCGTGAAGACGGTTTCGGTCCCAGCTCACGAGATCGTTGATGAACAGCGCGGTACGCATCGCGGTACGGCTCTTCATGAAACTCCCACGGTACGTGGGGACGAGAAACGGAAGTGGATGAACGAGGTGCGGCGCGATGCGCATCAAGTTGCGCCGCTCTCGCACCGACTCCCGCATGCGTTTGAAATCCGCATGCTGGAGGTAGCGGATGCCGCCGTGGATCGTCTTCAGGTTGTTGAACGATGTGCCACTCCCGAAATCCGCCTTGTCGATGAGGGCGACGGACAATCCACGGAGAGACGCATCCCATGCGGTGGCAGCGCCATAGACACCAGCGCCAACGACCACGAGATCGAAAGTCTCGTTGCAGAGGGCGCCAGTATCTCTCTTCATTCAAAGGCTTTCGAAGCGGAGCATACTATAATAGCGTCCCGCCAATGCAGAACACGGCCGATCTTGAGCTCGATCCCGCGAGTCTCCTGGGTCGCGTACAGAGCTACTGGAACGAGCGCATCCACGACTTGGAGATGACGAAGCATCCCCCGGGGAGCCCCGAGTTCTTCGCGGACCTCGACGAGTACCGCTTCGACAAGCTTCGCTACCTGCCCCGGCTGGTCGACTTCGAAGGCTATCGCAAGAAGAAGCTCTTGGAGGTCGGCTGCGGCATCGGAACGGATTTGGTTCGCTTCGCAAAAGGGGGTGCGCAGGTCACCGGAGTCGACCTCTCGCGAACAGCGCTCGACCTGGCCGCGAAGAACGCGGCCACCTCGGGCGTAACGATGGAGCTATGGCTCGCCAACGGTGAGGCGCTACCCTTCGAAGATGCTTCCTTCGACCTCGTCTACGGTCACGGCGTAGCGCAGTACACGACGGAGCCGAGGCGCATGGTCGAGGAGTGCTACCGAGTGCTGAAGCCGAACGGAGCGGCCATCTTCATGGTCTACAACCGCATCTCTTGGCTCAACGCACTTTCGAAGTTGATGAGGGTCGAGCTCGAGCACGAGGACGCCCCCGTACTGCGGAAGTACTCGATTGGCGAGCTCCAGGAGCTTCTCGATTGCTTCTCCAACGTCTCGATCGTGCCCGAGCGATTTCCCGTGCGGTCGAGACTCCATGGTGGGTGGAAGGGCTTGCTCTTCAACAACCTCTTCGTCGGGGCCTTCGAGACGCTTCCACGGGCCTGGGTACGACGTTTCGGATGGCATTTGATGGGTTTCTGCCGGAAAGCATGAGCGACGACCGTGGAAAGGCGTCAGCGAGTCACGCGTCCCTTCGAGCTCACGCGAAAAGGCTCCGGAAGAGCTGATTCGACTTTCTTGCGGAACCCCTTGACGTCCCAACCGAGTTTCTCGAAAGCTTCACCGATGCGCATCCGAACCCGCATCGAGTCCTCGTCGGGACTTACGAGCGTCTCGAGAAGAGGCTCTCTCGCTTTCTCGTCGGCGTGGACCTCGAGGCACTCGACCGCCGCGATACGGACGGTGTCGTCCGCGCTCGACAGACAGGGAATCACGCCTTCCACGACCTCGGGCGTGTTCAAACGCTGCAACGCCGTAAGAATCTGCGTAGCTTTCTCACCGCGAATATAGACCGGATCGCCTTCCTTGAGGACTTCGAAGAGAAACGGAATCAGAACCTCCGTGGCGATGGTGTGTTCGAGCGCGCCGATCGCCCAGGTGACCTTGTCGTAGCTGACTATGTATCGCTGAATCGGCTCGATCGCCTTGTCCCCGAAAGCGATGAGCACGTCTTGAACCCGTTTCTTCTCGTCTTGATCCAGACCGAGGTTCTCAGACGTCGCAGAGAAGCGGCGGGCGAGGCCATAGATCGCGTCCGGCGTCCCGATCTCGCGAAGCTTGTCGAGCGCCTCCATCCGTGCCTCGTGCTGCGCGTACCGCTCGGAGAGCTTCTTGGTGTTGCGATCGATACGAAACTTGAGCCGTCCTTCGGACGTGAGGAGTTTTTTCAGGTTCATCGGGTTAGAGTTCCCACTCTGGAGGTGGCCCGCCGAGGACACGGTCGAAAAAATCGAGGATGCGGTTCCAGAAAATGCCCTCCGGGGGATAGTTGTCGAAGCCGTGCTCACCGCCGGGAAGCACCCAGAGCTCGCTCGGCAGTCCGGCGGAGCGCCGCGCCTCGTGCATCGCCTCTGAGTGAGTGACTGGCACCTGCTTGTCCGCATCGCCATGAACGAACAGGACCTGCGCCTTGACGGCCGTGATGACGTCTGAGGGCCGGACGCTCTTCATGTCGACGCCCGCCCTCAGACGCATGGCAAGCGAAAGAGGGTAACGCAGAACAGAGTAACCCCCGCGGGAGCGCAGCATCGACCCCGCAGCGTCCCATAAGTCTCCGTATGGCGCGTCGACGGCGAGCGCAGAGAGAAGGGCGTCCTGCGATGCCGCGTAGATCGCCGCGGCGGCGCCGTTCGAAGTTCCGAACAGCACCAGGCGCTCCGGGTTGATCTTCGGGTGATGTCGCGCCCAGCGCAGCATGCTCGTCACGTCGTGCCGCTCGTTCATGGTATAGGTTATGTACTCGCCTTCACTCGTGCCGCGGCCACTCAAGTCCATCATCAGCAGGCCGTAGCCTCGCCGATACCAGTGCTTCGCCCCCCCCTCGAGCGCTTGGAAACGCGACGCCTTGGCCCCGTGGACGAAGATACCCAGTCGACCGTCGCTCCTCTCGGGAGGCGGTACGAGCCAACCTTGCAACAGGTAGCCACTGTCCGAGCGAATCTCCACGTTCTCGTAGGGCAAGTCGAGATCACCCGGATGGCGAACGAGAGCGCGCAGCGTGACCGTGAGCTCGCGCGCTTCCTCGCCGGGGGTCACCGCCGTAAGCGAGAGCCTCTGGCCGGCCTGGGTGGTGCGCACGAGATGGGACGTCAGGTCTTGTGAAGAGGAAAAGCTCTTGCCGCCCACCTCGGTCACGACATCGCCAGGAGCGAGTCCGAGCTCCCGCGCCATTTTCCGCGGCCGGTGAATTGTCATCCCTTTGGGGTTCTCCGAAGGACGGGTGAATCCGAGGAACAGATAGCCCGGCACGGGGCCGTCGTCGGGCAGCTTCTCACCCCAAGAGCCTTCGCCGACGACACGTCGCGCGCCCGACAGATAGGCGACTGCCATCCTGTCGACGACGTGCGCCGAGAAGAGGATCCCAGCACCCGCGGTCAGCAGGAGCACGAGCGAGATGATTCTTTTCATGAACTCGCATGATAGCGAGTAGGACCCCAGCAGGGCAACGATTCGCGTTTAGCGTCTACTAGTGCACGCGTCCGTCCATTGGCGGCGGAGCGCCCAGAGCTGCCTCCCCGCGAAGTTTCTTTTCCAGCAAGTCCCTGACCAGCTCGGCGCACTCGATGAGCCCGCGATCGCTCAGTTTCTTCCACTCGATGCTCGGATAGAGCCTTCCGGTGGCGCTTTCGATACACCCTTCGAGAACACGAATAAAGGCATCTCGGTCCATGAATTCCTCACAGGTTGAATAAATTGAAGAATGAATCAACGAGCCGGATGGGGTGCGTAAGTGGTATCGCAACGCGCCAGGCGGTGTCAAGCGCCACTTGACGCGGGGAGTCGCGATGGCCTACTCTTTCCTACACAGACTGAAAACTCAACCGGGCTCAGAAATCGTCTGCGGAGGTACCGTCATGGACGCAAGCGAGCGTGAACGACTCTTCGAGCACGCCCTTTCGGACTATCGCGGGGGCCGGTTCGTGCTCGCCGCCTCGACCCTGCGTCGCCTGACCGAGATTGGCGGCAGCCAGGATCCCGCCCACCTCTCCTACTTCGGTCTGCTGCTCGCCCTGACGGAAAAGGACAGGGAAAAGGCCGTTTCGCTCTGTGAGCGCGCCATCGACAAAGACGGGCGCCGCTCCGGTCTTCTCTACGTGAATCTCTCCCGGACGCTCACGGTCTTTGGAAGTCGGCGTGAGGCGATCGCCGCGCTATCCCGTGGAATTCTCGTTCACCCCGAGGACTGGCGGCTCCGGCGCGAGCGCCAACGACTCGTCCCCAGGGCTCGCCCGACGTTCTCTTCGCTTCCGCGAGGCCACCGGCTCAACAAGATGCTGGGGCTCGCCCGAACCCTAGCGCGCCGAGTCTGGGTCTCGCTCGCCTAGAGCCCGCGCAAAAAACAGCCTCACATTTTCTTGCGAGGGCCCCTAGTTCTTTGTAACAATTTCCGTCCCTGAATCGTAGTAAGAGTAAGGGATGTCGAGTGGTGAAGCTCTTCAGAGCCTCGCGCAACAGGCTCGCTCGGGGAGCTCGGAAGCCTGGGGACAGATTTATGAAACTCTCGCACCGTCCGTCTACCGCCTCTGCCGTCGGATGCTGCAGTCTCGTGAGGACGCGGAGGATGCCGCGAACGAGATTTTCCTCAAAGCGCGGGTCCGGCTCGTACCATACGACACGGATAGGCCATTTCGTCCCTGGCTGTTTCGGGTCGCGGCGAACCACTGCCTCGACGAGCTGCGGAAACGCCGGTCCCATGCCGAGCTCGACGATCCGAAGGCGGAGCTCGAACGACTCGAGGGCGAATCACCGACCCCCGAGCAGGCCGTGCTCGTGAACGAGAGCAAGCGTACCGTGAGAAGGGCGATGAGTGTTCTCGACGATCGTTCCCGGGTGGCACTCGTGCTCCGCTACTTCGCGGAGATGAGCTACACAGAGATCGGTGAAATCCTGGGCATTTCGACCACTTATGTCGGAGTGCTCCTGGTGCGAGCGCGACGACAGCTCCGGACCGAGCTTGCGAGATGATGACGGAACCCAAGCATCCGGACGAGCTCACCCTCCTTCGGCTCTCCGAGCTCGAGCTTGCGGGCGAGCGCGCGGAGCATACGAGGCGGCACCTCATCGAGTGCATGCGCTGTCGGTCGAGCTATGAAGCGCTCAAAGCCGAGACCGAGCTCTTGAGAGCGGCGCTCAAAGAACAAGAAGAAGTGTTGCCCGAGACCATCCGTCCGCGGAGCGATCTGTCTTGGATAGTCGTGGCAGCCATTGCACTGGGGACGCTCGGCGTCTCGACTTTTTGGACTCGTTACATTGAGCCCATGGTCCAAGGCATGGACAGTGTGGGCGTCGACGGAACGAGCCTTTTCACCGCGATCGTGATTCGCGGTGCGCTTTGGAGAGGTTGGTCCGGTATGGCAATGACGCTGATTCAGGGAGTTCTCATCCTCGCGATCGTCGCGACGACGACCGTCATCCTGCACTGGGGGTGGCGGCGGTTCCGCGCCTCGACCATCTCGCTCGCAATCGGAATCGCGGTCGCACTCGGTCTGGGCACTTCGCACACGGCGGTTGGTGCGGTCGTAGTGCACGACGAGGGCACCTATACTCTGTCAGCCAACGAGGTTGTGGACAATGACCTCATTGTCGCCGCCGAAAGGGTCCGTATCGAAGGGACGGTCGCTGGCGACCTCATTTTCGTCGGGCGCCTCATCGAGGTCTCGGGCGAGGTCCTGGGCGACGTGCTCGGTTTCGCCGAGCACATCGAGATCACGGGGCGCGTCGGGGGCAGCGTGAGAACCGGAAGCCGCTCGCTAGAAGTCAGCGGACAGATCGGGCGCAACGTGACGTCGGCGGGTGAGACCATCGAAGTGGGAATGGGCGGCGGCATCACCGGCAGCCTGACGACGGCCGCGCGCAAGGTATCCATCATGGGTCCCGTGAGCCGCGACGTCATCACGGCCGCCGAGTCTCAGCGGATTGATGCCCCCGTCGGCGGCTCGGGCCTCATGGCGGGATGGCGACTCGTTGTCGGCCCCGGAGGCGGCTTCGGCGCTGAAGCAACGTTCTACGGTGCCGAGGAGCCCGAAGTAGATTCCGAGGCCATGCTCGCTTCCCCGATTCAATTCGAGTTTGTGGAAGCCGATGACGACCACGGCTCGGGCCTTAGCCGCGCCCTCCATTTCGTTTATTTCTGGGCGGCCGCTTTCGTACTGGGCGCCGCGATCATGCTATTGACACCGGAGGCGAGCGAGGTCGTCATCACGGAATACATGCCTAGCTACGGCAAGAATATCCTCGTGGGCGTATTGTCCGGGTCGGTCGTGCTCGCGCTCTCGGTCCTTCTGATGGTCACCATGGTCGGCCTACCATTGGGGCTCGTAACGCTCTTCGTTTGGATGCTCGGCGCCTACGTCGCGCAGGCCTACGTGGGCGCTTTCATCGGCCGCGAGATCCTCGGGACGCCGACGGAACTCAGTCAGGCGATGGCGCGGGTTGCCCTCGGCCTGTTTCTCATACACCTGGTCAAACAGATTCCCTTCGTCGGCGAAGCGATCACGCTTCTCGTCGCGCTCTGGGGCTTCGGTGCGCTGACCCTCTGGACCTTGGCGAACGTCCCCAAATCCAGCTCCTCGTACCCGGCGCCGCCGGCACCCGAGCCCGCCGAAAGCTCCCTGAGTTAAGCTTAGGGTCATGATTGAGTCTATTCGAGAGTTTTTCGCCGCGAAAATCGTCTGCGAGGACCGGCCCGTCGTATCGATGGAGCAGGCTCAGAAGCTCGCGACCGCGGCTTTGCTCATCGAAGTCTCGCGCGCGGATTTCGATGTCGCCTCGGAGGAAAAGGATGCTATCGAGGACACCTTGCGGACCAGCTTCGGTTTGAGCGAGAGCGAAACAAGCGACCTCGTGAGGCTCGCGGAGGCGGAGGTGGAAGGCTCGATCTCTCTATACGAGTTCACTCACTTGGTCGATCGCAGCTTCACGCCCGAGCAAAAGAAGCACATCGTAGGTCTGCTCTGGGAAGTGGCCTATAGCGACGATCGACTGGAAGAGCGCGAGGAATACCTTATCCGGAAGATTGCCAAGCTCCTGCACGTTCATCATCGCGATTTCATCGACGAGAAATTGCGGGTGAAGGAGATCAAGGGGCGCGACCCTCACCGAACTCAAGAGGCCTAGTCCTTCGCGACAGCCTCCGCGACGAAGTCTCCGACTTCGCTCGTCGAGCGAGCGCGGCCATCGACGGCGAGATCCGCCGTGACAAAACCGGCATCGAAGGCCGCCTGGACACCGCTCTCGACGGCACGGGCTTCTTCCTCGAGCTCGAACGAGTAGCGTAACATCAGCGCCGCGGAAGCGATCGCCCCGATGGGATTCGCGATGCCCTTGCCGACGATGTCGGGAGCCGAGCCGTGGACGGGCTCGTATAGACCAACGTCGCCCCCGATGCTCGCCGAAGGCAGGAGGCCGAGGGATCCTGCGAGTACCGACGCCTCGTCGCTCAAGATGTCACCGAACAGGTTCCCAGTCAGCATTACATCGATACTCCTCGGGTGCGTCACAACCTCCATCGCCGCCCGGTCGACGTACATGTGATCGAGCGCGACGTTGGGATAACTCTGGCCGACTTCTGTCACGACCTCCCTCCAGAGTTTCGAGCTCTCGAGAACGTTCGACTTGTCGACGGAGACCACGCGCCGCCGTCGGGCCATCGCCGCGTCGAACGCGACTTTCGCGATACGCTCGATCTCGCCCACACCGTAGGAGAGCGTATTGAATCCCCTTCTCTCCGCACCCTCTCCCTCGATGCCCCGGGGCTCACCGAAATAGAGGCCACCGGTGAGCTCGCGAACGATGAGCATGTCGACGCCGCGAAGCGTTTCTTCGCGAAAGGGTGACGTCTTTGCGATGAATTGACAGACAACAGGACGCAGGTTGGCGAAGCTTCCGATGAGGCGCCTCAAATCGAGCAACGCGGCTTCCGGACGCTCGCTCGGAGGGAGGTGGTCGTGTTTCGGGTCTCCTACCGCCCCGAGAAGGATGGCGGGTCCATCGAGGCAGGCACGACGCGTCTCATCGGGAAAGCCGGCGCCGGACTGGACGAGGCCCGACGATCCGAATGGATACGCGCTGGCATGGAGTTGGTGGTCGAATCGGTCGGCAGCGGCCCCGAGCACTTTCAGGGCCTCGGCGACGACTTCGGGCCCGATGCCGTCGCCAGGTAGAACGGTAATGGATAACTGCATGTTGGGACTCTCTCTTGGGGGCTACAAAAAGAGGATGGGGGGCGCCGCTAGGCGCCCCCCGTGTCCCGATAAGGATAATGCAAAAGGATATTTATGTGGAGTTGTTTAGGACGAGGCAAATGAAAAAGCAGGATAAATTAGCGGGTTCGGTCGATGGATGGTATGGACTCTTTCCTTGACGGACGAGCCCTATGTGGACCTTAGACACTATGCCCTTATCGGAAGCACATCGATAAAACATTTTATTACTGTCTTGTGTTGGGTATCGTCATTCTAATGATGCCCCCCGGGGCTGTCAAGACGAAAATTCCACCGGGGATAGACGCACTTGACGGAGTGAAACTAAAGGTCCTGTAACACCCACGATACAAATTACTTACGTCCAAACTGCCTCAAACTCCGACCACCAGACTCTCCGTCTCACTGAAAAACGAAACCTTCTTAAAGACAACGACGGGCGGAGTTTGGAGGCGCTGCGAGTACTGAAACCGCTTGCTATTCGTTCGCTCGTTCCCTAATATTTGAAACAGAATCGGGAAACCGACATCACGACAACCGACACAGCACAATCGACTTCGCAACTTTCGCCCCGCGGCAGGCTCTCTCGTCCCGCGGAACGGGCATCCCGCGCGGATACCCCTCTGATCGAGGGTTTCTTTTCCCGGGTCCGAACGGAAAGGAGGATGGAGTGCAGGAGTTTTTAACCATGGCTCTCTCCACCTGGAGCAACGCATCCATGAGCTCACCGCCGCGATCGGACGATGAGGGACGGTAGGGCGCGACGCCTCGTCAAGAGACTCGCTCTCGGCGTGCTTACCGTCAAACTGGGGCTGCACCGCGCGCGGGCTCGAACCCGCGGCGATATCCGCTACGAGCTCAGTGGCGCCTGCGATTGTTCCGGAACCTGCTGTGAAGCACCCGGAATAGGGGCCTCTTGGCTGACGTGGTACGTCCCGCTTTTCCGCAAGATCTTCCTTTGGTGGCACAGGTGGGTGAACGGATTCGAGCTCGTCGACAGGAACCGCAAGGAGCGCGCGTTCATCTTCCGCTGCACACACTTCGATGAGGAAACGAGGCGGTGCGACAGCTACGAGTCGCGGCCGGGAATGTGTAGGGACTATCCGCGTGTCTTGCTCGAACAGGCAAACCCCGAGTTCTTCACCAACTGCGGCTTCAAACCACTCGCGGCCAACCACCAGGATTTCGTGCAAATCCTCGATACCCAGTCCCTCACCAGCGGGCAGATGCGAAAGCTGAAGAAGGAGCTCTACCTCGAAGACTGACTCTTGCTGGAAATTTCTGGGCGCGGTACATTGAAGGGTACCTGTTCTCACACAATATTTCGGAGAGGGATGACGCTAGCAGATAAGGCTACGACGTGCGCAGACTGAAGCTCAGACGATATCTTGCCGCTGGCCTTCTAGTGTGGGTCCCTCTCGTTGTAACCTTTTTCTCCCTTCGGTTCGTCATCAATCTGATGGATCGGACGCTCCTTCTGATCCCAACTGCCCTTCGCCCCGACAACCTCCTTGGGTTCCACATCCCGGGGCTGGGCGTGATTCTGACCTTCACGCTCCTCATCGCTACCGGTTCGCTCGCCGCCAACTTCTTCGGGAAGAAGCTCCTCGACGCCTGGGAGGCGATCCTCGCGCGCATCCCTTTGGTGAGCTGGGTCTATTTGGGTGTCAAGAAGGTCGCCGAGACGCTTCTGTCCCCGAGCGGTCAGTCCTTCCGGAAAGTGCTGCTGATCGAGTACCCGCGTAAAGGGATCTGGAGCCTCTGCTTTCAGACGTCGAGCAGCCTTGCGGAAGTCCAAGCCCGAACGGCAAAGGAAGTCCTTTGCGTCTTCGTTCCGACGACGCCGAACCCGACGTCGGGTTTCGTCATGATGGTCCCGCGTGACGAGGTGACGGAGCTCGATATGACGGTCGACCAAGCCCTGCGCATGATCATCTCGCTCGGCGTCGTCGTGCCCGAGTGGCGCCGTCGTGCCCTCGTACCCGTGACCGAACCAGCCCAGCCCATCGAAGTCTCCTAAAGGAAACCCACTCAATGAACGACTACGTGCAATCCCTCATGTCCGATGTCGTCGCGAAGAACCCGGCCGAGCCCGAGTTCCATCAGGCCGTCGAAGAAGTCGCCGAATCGCTCGTCGTCGTCCTCGAAAAACACCCCGAATACCGTAGCGCGAAAATTCTCGAACGCATCATCGAGCCCGAGCGTGTCATCTTGTTCCGAGTGCCTTGGGTGGACGACCAGGGTAACGTGCAACTCAATCGCGGCTTTCGAATCGAGATGAACAGCGCGATCGGCCCCTACAAAGGTGGGCTCCGTTTTCATCCCTCGGTGAACTTGGGAATCCTCAAGTTTCTCGCCTTCGAGCAGGTTTTCAAGAACTCGCTCACGACTCTGCCCATGGGAGGCGGCAAGGGCGGGTCGGATTTCGACCCGAAAGGCAAGAGCGACAACGAGGTCATGCGTTTTTGCCAGAGCTTCATGACCGAGCTCGGACGACACATCGGCCCCAATACCGACGTTCCCGCCGGCGATATCGGCGTCGGTGGACGGGAGATCGGATTTCTCTTCGGTCAGTACAAGAGGATCCAGAACGAGTTCACGGGTGTGCTCACCGGAAAAGGGATCAACTGGGGCGGGTCGCTCATTCGTCCTGAAGCGACTGGCTACGGCGCCGTCTATTTTGCGGCCAATATGGTTGCGACACGCGGCAAGACCCTCGAGGGAACGACCTGTCTCGTCTCCGGAGCCGGCAACGTCGCTCAATATACGACGGAGAAGCTCAACCAGCTCGGCGCGAAAGTCGTGACGCTGTCCGATTCGGCAGGCTACGTCTACGATCCCGAAGGCATCGATGCAGACAAGCTCGCCTGGGTCATGGAGCTGAAGAACGAGCGGCGAGGAAGAATCTCGGAATACGCGGAGAAGTACAAGAATGCCACCTATAGGGTCGCAAGCCCCGATGAAGGTCACAACCCACTTTGGAACCATGAGGCCGACTGCGCGTTCCCCAGCGCGCACGAGAACGAGATCAACGAACGGGACGCGAAGAACCTGCTGTCGAAGGGTGTCTTCGTGATCTCCGAGGGCGCGAACATGCCTTCGACGCCCGAAGCGGTCGAGCAATTCATCGAGGCGAAAATCCTCTACGGGCCGAGCAAAGCCGCCAACGCCGGAGGCGTGGCCGTTTCCGGCCTCGAGATGGCCCAAAACAGCATGCGCTACGGGTGGACACGAGACGAAGTCGACAACCGCCTCCAGATGATCATGAAAGACATCCACACCGAGTGCGTCGAGGCCGCGGAGCGGTTCGGAACAGCGGGAAACTACGCTAATGGAGCGAACATAGCGGGCTTCCTCAAAGTCGCCGACGCCATGCTCGACCAGGGCGTCGTCTGAGTCGCGCCATCCGGCACTATTAGTTCCTCAGATAGGCGAAGACGTCCACGGCGGCGCTTCGATTCGTCGTGTTGTAGAGAAACGCCCGGTAGCGAGGAAAGGCGATAGCGAGGCTGGCGCTCGCTCCACTGAAGTACAACCCCGCTCCCGGAACCGGGTCCGCGATCGCTTGAAGCTCGAGATGAACCTCCCCTTCCGCGAAGGCGCGTCGCACGCTCTCCTCTTCCGGCAAGAGGACGAGCGCCACGACCCCCTCGCTGCTCGGAATTCCCCGAAGCTCCCCCTGCAGGCTGAGCACCACCGAAGTGAAGCCTTCCGTCTCGACGATTCCGACCTCCGTCCACAAGCTCGTTTCGTTCCGACTCGCAGGCGAGACGATCATCTCCGTCATCCGAACCATCCTGGCGTGAGGGATCGGCGCCGACACCTCGACGGTGCCCACCACGGGATGAGGATCCTTCAAATTGATGACAAAGGTTCGGGTAAGCTCCTGCATCCCGAGGGTCGCGGCAGAAGCCATCGCGCCCACCGCGACGAGCGACAACACCGTTTCGCGCTGCATCTCACGAACTTATACTATGAAGTGCGTCAGACACGGTCACTGAGTAGAATGGCCACGTGTCCAATATCGAGATTTCCCTGGAGGAGCTCGAGCCCCGCCGCGAGGGCTTCCACGGCTTCCAGGACCTCATGCGGAACAGGATCCAGGACGTTCTCCTCGTCTCGACGCTCTACGAATACTACATCCTCTCGCAAGACGGGCGGCTAAACGAGCAGTTTCTCGGCGAGTTCCTCGAGCTCAACCTCCGCCATACTCCCAACATCACCCGGGCCTTTTCCGGCAAGGAGGCAGTCGAGCTCGCTCGAGAGCGGCAGCGTTACAGCCTCATCATCACTTCAGCCGAGCTCGCGGACATGAACGTCCTGGGCCTGATCGACGAGCTCCGACGTGAAGGCATCGATACGCCCGTCGTGATGCTGGCCTACGACCGGCGCGAGCTGTCACGCTTCATCGAGAACAACGACGTATCGCCTATCGAACGCATCTTTCTCTGGCAGGGCGATGTCCGCATTCTCCTCGTGATCGTCAAGTACATGGAAGACAAGATGAACGTCAACCACGACACGGGAGTCGTCGGCGTTCCTCTGATCATCTTGGTCGAGGACAGTATCCGTTACTACTCGTCGTTTCTTCCCGTCATCTATACGGAGCTCGTCAAGCACTCGCAGAATCTCATGCCGGAAGGGTTGAACCTTACCGACAAACTCATGCGCATCCGTGCCCGTCCCAAGATTCTGCTGAGCGACCACTACGAAGAAGCGTGGAACTACTTCACCAAGTATGCCGACGAAGTGCTCGGCATCATCTCCGACATCCAGTTTCCCCGTGCGAACGAGAACTGTCCGGACGCCGGCGTCGAGCTCGCCCGAGAGGTCCATAAGGTCCGACCCGACGTCCCCATCATGCTCCAGTCGTCCCGTCCCGAGAACCAGGAGCTCTCTCGATCCGTCGGCGCCTCCTTCCTGCTCAAGGGCTCCCCCCTGCTCCTCCACCGGGTACGGCGCTTCATGGTCGAGAGCCTGCGAATTGGAGACTTCGTCTTCCGTCTACCCGATGGCACCGAGATCGGACGCGCTTCCGATCTCAAGACGCTCGAGCACATGCTCGAGACCGTCCCGGCCGAAAGCCTCGCCTATCACGGCGAGCGGAACGACTTCTCGACGTGGTTGAAAGCGAGGACCGAGCTCGACCTGGCCGCCAAGCTGCGACCAAGGAAGGTATCCGATTTCGGAAGCCTCGAAGAGCTGCGCGAGGCCGTGACCCAAGCCATCGCGGAGTACCGTCAGGAGCGTAATCGGGGCGAGGTCGTCGACTTCGACCGCGCCACCTTCGATTCCTCGGCCAGTTTCTACCGCATTGGAGGAGGCTCGCTGGGGGGAAAGGCCCGAGGCCTCGCCTTCATCAACAGGCTCCTCAGTCAGTACAATATCGACCGACACTTTCCAGGTGTGAGTATCTCGGTGCCGATCTCCGTCGTCGTCGGCACCGAGATCTTCGACCGATTCATCGAGGATAACGAGCTCGGCGACTTCGCCATCGAGTGTGATCGCAACGAGGAGATCGCGCTCCGATTCCAGAAGGCGAGCTTGCCTCCGGAAGTGCGAGAGGACCTGGCGGTGTTTCTCGACAAAGCGACCTATCCCCTTGCGGTGCGATCCTCGAGTCTCCTCGAGGACTCCCAATATCAGCCTTTCGCCGGCGTCTATCAGACCTTCATGCTCCCCAACAATCATCCGGACAAAGGCGTCCGCCTCGAGCAGCTCCTGGCCGCCGTCAAGCGGGTCTATGCCTCCACCTTCTCGGACCACGCCAAGACGTTTCTCGACGCCACTCAGTATCGGTTGGAAGAGGAGAAGATGGCCGTCATCATCCAGAAAGTGGTCGGATCGGCCCACGGCGATCGTTTCTATCCCGATTTCGCCGGGGTAGCACGGTCGCACAACTTCTATCCCTCCGCGCCCGCCAAGGGAAAGGATGGGATCGTGGCCGTCGCTCTCGGACTCGGTAGGACCGTCGTCGACGGGGGCCGCGCCGTTCGCTTTTGTCCGAAATACCCCCAACATCTGCTGCAGCTCTCCACCGTCGAGAGCATCCGGAACAGCTCCCAGACCGAGTTCTACGCGATCGCGCTCGACCGAAACGATTCGCGGGATTGCTGTGTGGAACTGGGGAAGTGGGGGCTCGAGGCGGCGGAGCGAGACGGCACTCTGTTGCCGATCGCCTCCACCTACTCCCCGGAGAACGACGCCGTCTACGATGGAACGTCGCGTCGAGGGATACGCCTCGTGACCTTCGCCCACGTCTTGAAGCACGGTTACTTCCCGCTCGCGACGATCCTCCAGGTCCTGATGAAAATCACGGAGCAAGGCACGCGTTCACCCGTCGAGCTCGAGTTCGCCGTCGACCTCGACAAAGGCCGGGTCGGTCATCATGATTTTGGCTTCCTTCAGCTCCGTCCCCTCGCTCTGACACGCGAGCTAGATGAAGTCGACTTGGGAGAGATTGAAGACCGTCGGCTCGCTTGCCGCAGCGGAAATGTCCTGGGGCACGGTCAGCTGAGCGACATCAAGGACGTAGTAGTCGTGGACTACGAGCAGTTCGAGCGCCGTGAAAGCCGCCACACCGCGGAGGCCGTCGGACGGCTCAACGCCAAGCTCAGAGCCGAGGGTCGCCCCTACTTGCTCATCGGCGTAGGCCGCTGGGGCTCGAGCGAACCTTTTCTGGGGATTCCCGTGACCTGGGATCAGATCGCGGGCGCCCGGGTCATCGTGGAAGCGGGATTCCGCGATCTTCGCGTCACCCCGTCGCAGGGTACGCATTTCTTCCAGAACCTCGTCTCGCACAACGTCGGCTATTTTACTGTCAATCCGGAGGACGGCTTCGTCGATTGGGAGTGGCTCGCGCGACAGAACGCGGAAGAGAGCGAAGGCTCGGTTCACCACCTCCGCTTCGAAGCACCCCTGATCGTAAAGATGAACGGCCGGCGGCACGAGGGTGTCGTGTTGAAGCCCGAGTGAGCCTTGCCTTTACCCTGGCTTTCGGCGTAAACTTCCTTTCCCCCAAGAACAAGAAAGGCCATATGACGAGTCTCGCCCGAGCTGGGAGGAAGCTTGTGTATTTGGCGGCCTTCACGACGAGTCTCGTAGGCTCTCGAGCGGAAGCCGAGATCATCGGGATTTGGGACGTCGTGGCCCCCATCTCGGCGAGTCTCGTCAGCGGCGCGACGACCGATCCATTCTTCTTCTGGCTGAACGTCGTCGATGCCCCCGTCACGATCGAGGAAGCCTTCACGGGACACAGTATCGTGAACGATGGCTACGCGAACTTCACCGTAGATACCGTGGTTGAGCTCGGGTTCGCCGCGGATGCCGCCGAGAATATCTCCGGGCCAGACTTGGTGCTGTTCGACGGCCGCTTCGATGCGAATGCATTCGCCGTCTCCACGAGCTACGACGGTTTCCTCTCCGAGATCTCTTTGACTCTCGACCTCTTCGTCAACACGTTCGAGGTACGCCAATATTTCTTCGGTCTTCCGGAGCCCAATACCGCGACAATCTGGGGCGCGCCTTTCGACTTGTCTGATCTGGGTGTGCCGGATGGTGCCTCGGTCGACAAGATCCGCGTCCGATCCATCAACGATGGCGGTGGGGACCTCATCGGAGTCGGGTCTCTGACGGGAACCCAACCGGTTCCAGAGCCCACGCCCCTTCCGTTGCTGATCCTCGCGATCACCGCCCTGCTTCCTCTCGCGGCGCGACGCTGACTTTCTCTAGTGCTCTCTCGCCTCTTCGTCTCGCTAGAACCGTGACGACGTGAGCGTTACGTCCGCTCGGGCCCAGACTTTCTCGAAGAGCTCCTCGACCTCATCGGCCTCCCGAGTCTTGCCCTGACCTCGGAGCGCTTGCAGCAATCCGTAGAGGGCCCATCCGTTGTCTCGGAAGTCCTTCAAATCCTCTCGATAGACCGACTCAGCCTCCTCGAGCGACCCCGCGTCGAGCAGCACCGCCCCTAGAGACTGCCGGACGGTGTAGTGCCAGTTCGGCGGCTCCATGTAGGGCAGGGAGTCCTGTAGCGCGACCGTCTCTTCCAAGAGCTGAACCGCACGATCGGTCTTCCCACTTCTGGCCGCCATCTCACCCGCCAGGGTCCCGGAGGCGACCTCGAGAATCTGGGCCGCCGTGGCATTGTTGACCATGAAGCTTTCGAGCTCGGGCTCGGCGACGATCTTCTCGAGCGCCGCAAGGTCCGCGTCGGCGCGGTCGATCTGGTTCTTCGCGGTAAAAGCGATGCCTCGCGCGTAGTGCCAAATCCCCGTCAAGAAGTGCAGATCCGCGGCCGGCGGCGGCGTGGTCAGGATGTCTTGCCAGCGCCCGAAACGGACTTGAGCGAAGAGCGGGGTCGCGAGAAACGACTGGAGGGCGCCGATCTCGCGAGCGAGATCGACCGGCACCTTGGCGGCAACCTTCGTTGCCGCGTCGAGCGCCACATCACTCCGGCCCTCCAACGTCGAGGAGGCCCAGAGAAAGTGAATGTTGTGCGGATAGTAGCCGATGGGATAGAGACCCTGCGCCTGGCATTGGGCGATGTAATCCTCATCGGCAACAATGGCGTCTACGTTCGCCTTCGATGCGTCGGCGTAGCGACCCACCCTGAGATAAATATGGGAGGGCATATGGACGAGGTGGCCCGATCCCGGCATCAGCTCGGCGAGACGATCCGCGCTCGGCACGCCCCGCTCGGGTTCCGCCGAGGCCTCCACCGTGTGAATGTAGTAGTGATTCGCGCCTGCGTGGTCGGGATATCTGGCGAGCACCGCCTGGAGCGTAGCGACGACGTCAGCCGTTCCCGACTTCGGTTTCATGTCCTCGGTCCAGTAGTCCCAGGGCATCGTATTCATGAGGGCGGCCGCGTAGAGCGTTCCCGCGTCGGCGTCTTCTGGATACTTCGCATAGAGCTTTTTCATCGCGTCGGCATAGGCGCGATCCATCGCGGCGCGATCGGCGTCAGCATCTTCCGTGTAACGCGTCGCGAGAGCGGCAATGAAGTGACGCTCCTTCTCGGTAGCGCTCGAGGCGAGCTCCTGGGCATTCTTGATCGCGGCCACCGCCTCGAGCTCACGCTCGTGTGGCATGGGGTCGTTGATGTTCGGACCGAGCGCCAGAGCCTGGCCCCACTGCGCCATCGCGGCCGTGGGATCGAGCCGTGCCGCTTCCTTGAAAGAGCGGATGGCCTCCGCGTGATTGAAGCCGTACACGAGCCGAAGGCCCTGGTCGAAGAAGGCCTGGGCATCCTTAGAGGCGGTCGAAATCTCGTAGTGGTGCGTCCCGAGCCCCTCGAGACGGGGCGCGATGGGATTGTCGTTCGAGCCCCAGCCCGCGGACGACAAGACCAGCAGCGAAACGCCGGAGAGGCCGGCAAAACGCATTCGAAGCGACATAAACTCCTCCAGGATTTGGCAAATCCTACTCGTAGGGCTGGCGGTTGCGCAAGTTTCGAGCAAAGCGCGGTGACGTGACTTCCCAAGAGCTCGCGGAGAAGAACCCTCCGGACTTCTACATGCCGCAAGCGACGGAAGAAGCCCCCGAGCCGCTAAGGGACATGGACGAGTAGCGGCATATTGGTGTTGGAAGCGAAGCATGGCCTCTGGATGCGCGATCTCGCCTTTGGACTAGATCGTCACTACCGTGACGCTCGGAGTGTCGCGCAGCGGGTCGGTACCGAATCCGCGCACGACAAGGAGCTTCTGCCCTTCGGCGCCGAAGCCGAGCTCGCGGGCGATACGCCGCGCGAGCTTCCGCGGGTCATCGAGCGCCTTCGGATTCACGACCACCGGAAGCACGCCCCAGAGAAGCCCCGCCATGCGACAGGTGGCCGGGTAGGCTGAGGCGGTCAAGATCGGAGCGGCGGGACGGGACGAGCTCATCACCGCTGCGGTGCGACCGCTTCGAGAAATCACGAGAATCGTCCGCACGAGGAGATCTCGAGAGAGCTGAGCCGTCGAGCGCGCCATGGCCTCTTCGACGGGGAGGGGCGGGGTCACCTCTGCTCGGGTGGAGAGGCCGCCGAAGGCCTCCTGGTGCCAGAGGTAACCCTCGGTTTGTCGCGCGATCGTATCCATAATCTCGACTGCTGCGAGGGGGTGCTTCCCCGCGGCAGACTCGCCGGAAAGCATGACGGCGTCGGCCCCGCTTCGAACCGCGAAAGCGACGTCGGTCACTTCGGCCCGGGTGGGTCGAGGCTGATGGATCATCGACTCGAGCATCTGGGTCGCGACGATCACCGGCTTCGCCCGCGCTCGGGCGAGGTCGATGAGCTGGCTCTGCACGAGCGGCACCGACTGAGGCGGCAGCTCGACCCCCAGATCTCCTCGCGCGACCATGATGCCGTCGGAAGCGTCGAGGATTTCTTCGATGACTTCGAGCGCCTCGGGTCGCTCGATCTTGGCGACGATGGCGGCCCGCTTGCCGCTCGCCACAACGACCTTGCGCAGATCGTGGACGTCCGCCGCCCGGCGAACGAAAGAGAGGGCGAGGAAGTCACATCCGAGCTCGAGGGCGAAGCGCGCGTCTTCCTCGTCTTTCTCGGTGAGCGAAGGTGCCGACAGGTCGATGCCCGGGAGGTTCATCCCCTTGTGGTCCTTGAGCTCGCCGCCGGTCTTGACCTCGCAGAGGATCTCGCTCCCGTCAACCCTCTCGACTTCGAGCTCAAGCGCGCCGTCGTCGAGGAGAATACGGTCGCCCGGCTTCACGTCGTTCGCAAGATCACCGTACTGGGAGGGAATCAACCCGTCGGCTCCGAAGACGTCCCGGGTCGTCACGGTGACCCTCCCTCCCGGCTCGAGTCGGATACCGCCATGGGGAAAACGGCCGACGCGAATCTTGGGCCCGCTGAGATCGACGAGAACGGCGGTGGCCTTGCCGCGCTTCTCGGCGGCGCGTCGCACCCGCTCATAGGCGGTGCGATGCCCGGCATGATCGCCGTGGGACATGTTCAGGCGGAAGACGTCGACCCCGGCGTCGATGAGTCGCTCGATCATTTCCTCGTCGACGGAGCTCGGCCCGAGAGTCGCGACGAGCTTCGTCCGCCGGTACTTGAGAAGGGTGATCTCGGTCTCGATGGGCATGATCAAGAATTCGCCGAAGGACGCGAAGGCATCAACTGGTTATATTAACCCGGCCCCACCGGAGCATCCCACGTCAAGGACGGCTGCGAGCGCGACGATGAAACTGAGTACGGAATACCTCCAAGTGTGCCCATAGTGTCATATGTAATTCTCGCTCATCGCCGGGCCAATGGTAGTGACCTGGAGGGGCACGCACACGGGTCCCTTGGCCGGTCCCGAAGGGTCGATTCCGGCTACCGGAAAGAGCCAGACCATGCGGGCGAGTTGGACGAGATGTCACTCGCGGAGCTCCGCGCAGATGCGCGGCTAGTCTACTTAGGAGGCCCGAGCACTACCATGACGTCAAGGCGAATGTGCGCCGCATTAGTCTGAAAGCTACGACCCTACTCACCCAAGCATGGGCACGCTGCGAAGAGCCGCGCGTGCGCTAGGATTGACAGATCGCGAAGCGGGTCCTATCATCGATCAAACCCACATTTCGACGCGCTCACGAGGACTCCATGCGAGGTTTGGATCAGCCGACCGCCCGTTCTCTCATTCTCAGTATCGCCGGTAGCTACATACTGCTTCTCGGGTGCCTGGAGCTCGGGCGCCTCACCGGAGCTCTGGACCCCGTGACCGCGGGTGAGCTGACGCAGAAAGCGACGACCCTCGGGAGCCTTGCCGTCGGGACCGTGATTGGCTTCTACCTCTCCTCCCGTCCACGCCAAACTTGACCGCTGTGGAAAAACCTGTGGAAAACCGTCCGACGGGGCATCAAGTCCCTTAAATCCTTGAATCTAAGTTACTTTGGTCGCATCCGGTGCAAGGCGCCCGAAGAAATCTGTTGAAAACTAGGTGTAGGCCACGGCGTTTCTTAGGGTACCGTCGACAACGGCAGAACAATCCGAGCTGTCGTCCGGGTGCTCGCTAACTGGCTACCAGAAGACGACGTAGAGCGCCACGGTCGCGAAGATGACGCCGAGTCCCAACGCGAACGCTCCCCTCATAGGAGTGGTATCGATGCGATGAGCCTCCGGAAACACGACCGGCGCCAAAAGCGGTCTTCTCAGCGTGACGATCGCCATGAAAGCGAGCAGGATGACGAAGGTAATGGCCATGTGGTGAAGAAACGCGACCTCCGGCAGTTGCCAGAGAAGTAGAGCATAGATCGGAAGACCGAGAAGCATCGCACCGTGAGCGGCCAGCGGCGGCGTCTTCCAGATCGCGAGCCCGAAGAGAAAAGCCGCGACGATGCCGGGGGTGATGAAACCCCAGACCATCTGGATATAAGTGAAGACGCCCTCGAAGCGCGAGATCTGCGGGGCCCATAGGCAGGCGATCACCACGAACACCGCCGTGGCCCACCGTCCCACTCGAACCAGGCGCTCCGCGGGGGCGTCGGGACGAAGGTGGCGCGCGTATAGGTCCATCGTGAAGATCGTCGATGCCGAGTTCAGCATGGAGTTGAACGAGCTCATCACGGCTCCGGTGAGCGCGGCAAGCATGATTCCCCGAAGCTGAGGCGGAAGGAGCCGACTCATCATATGTGCGTAGGCCTCGTCGCCTCGGGCGATCTCGTTGCCGTAGAGCTGAAAAGCCATGATGCCGGGAAACACGATGATGAAGGGGATCAGGAGTTTGAGAAAGGCGGCGAAGAAGATCCCGCGCTGCCCCTCGGCCAGGCTCGAGGCACCGAGAGTCCTCTGCGTGATGAACTGGTTCAGCCCCCAATAAAACAGGTTCGGAATCCAGAGACCGCCGACGAAAACCGCGAGCCACGGCATGTCGGGATCGTTCCAGGGAAGCACGGTGTGGAGTTTGTCCGCGTTCGCCTCGAAGAACACGTCGATTCCGCCCGCGACGCCGCCCTCTCCACCGAGCGCGGCAAAACCCAGGAAGACGACAATGGCGCCGCCGATGAGGAGCGCCGAGCCTTGAATCAGATCGGACCATACGACGGCTTTGAGACCACCGTAAATCGTGTAGGCTCCGGCAACGAGCCCGATGAACCAAATCGATATCGTCAAGGAAGTGCTCCGGGCCGTGACGGGATCGAGCCCGAAGCGCTCTGCAAACACGTCTGGTAGACCGAAAATGGCGTTCAGCCCGATCGCACCCGAGTAGAGAACCGTTGCGAGCGCCACGACGACGTAGGCCACCATGAGAAAAAACGCCATGATGGTCCGCGCCCGAACGTCGTATCGGTACTCGAGAAACTCCGGCATGGTGTAGATGCCGGCCCGAAGAAAGCGCGGCAAGAGAAACCATGCCACGAATACGAGCGTAATGGCCGCCATCCACTCGTAGCTCGCAATAGCCAGCCCCACCCGACCGAAGGCCGAGCCCGCCATGCCCACGAAGTGCTCCGTCGAGATATTCGAGGCGATGAGAGACATGCCGATGAGCCACCACGAGAGCCTTCGGCCGGCGAGAAAGTAGTCCTCGGTAGAGCCCTCCTTGCGTCCTGCCCACAGTGACACGACCACGACGATCAAAAGAAACAGGACGAAGGCCACGACGTCCGATGTAGTAAGCGTCATTAGAACAGGTTGCTGAAAATCTCGACGCCGCCCAGAACGGAGCCCAACATGCTCCCCAAGCCAGGCAGGAGAAACGCGAGGAAGACGCGCAGCAGTTTGTTCTCCCACCACTTCTTGAAAACGGTGGCGTCCTCTCCCACGGTTTGAAACTCCTTGACGACCGGAGGACGAAAGTAGGCTTGAACGAAGGCCGTGACATAGGCGGCCCCTATGACGGGGGTCAGACTCGTGATGGGCGCCGAGAAGAACGCCGCCGCGATCGTCGCCGGATGGGCCAGGGCGAGCGTCGCGCCGATCGCGCATGGGATGCCGTTCGCGAGGATCCAGTAGAGCGCGTTGTCCCCGGCGGCCTCGGGGCCCTTCGTCCAACCGATATAGGCGATCGAGCTGAGGATCGCGAGCGGGATCCCCCATCCGATCCACTTCCAAACCGAGGAGACCGGAGGGATCTCGTTGATCTCATCGAGGTCGACCACTCTGTTTTCTAGAAGGACCTCTCTTATTCCCCGGAGGTGGCCAGCGCCCACTACCGCCACCACGCGCGCTCCCTCGGTGGCTCGCATCTTGTGCGAGAGGTAGAGGTCCCTCTCGTCGATGAGGACCCTCTTCAAACTCGGCATCGCCTCTCCGAGCTCTTTCATCATCTCCGAGAGCACGTCACCCTTGAGAAGCTCCTCGATCTGCTCCTCCGTGATCTCCTTGTCGTCGAAGACACTCGCGAGAACGGTCGAAAGCAAGACCGCCTTCTTCCACCACGGCGTGG
This sequence comes from Candidatus Marinacidobacterales bacterium, assembly GCA_965247365.1. Taxonomy (GTDB): domain Bacteria; phylum Acidobacteriota; class Vicinamibacteria; order Marinacidobacterales; family SMYC01; genus CBDFHB01. The sequence goes on along the minus strand of CBDFHB010000002.1, from coordinate 2,104,677 downwards.
AGCGCCAGGCCCGGCGCAGCGTCACCCGGACGTCACGGTCACAGAGAGAAACGGGAATCCCTTGCTCTTCGGCGACCTTCGTCGCCTCGAGTAGCTCCGTGCCGGGAACGACACCGAGCTTCAAACCGAGCTTCTTCTGATAAGCGGAGAGGAGGAGATTCATCATCAGAGTGCTGAGCTGCTTCTTCCGGATGACCTGTTTGATGTCTAGTGATTCCCATCGAGTCTTGTGGGTCAGGGCCTCGTAGCGCTGCGCGTCGAGCTCGACGCAGACCCGGTCGGGCTTTTCGGCCTCGATCACCCGACGAACGAGCTCGGCGGATTCCCTCGAAACGTGCGCGGTACCGACGAGGATGAACTGCCGCCCCTCGACGTCCAGGGTATGAACCCGATCGGCGGCGTAGTCCCGGTGGGTGTCGGCGTTATTCACAGAGCTCATACAAGCCGAAGGACGGTAGCACAAAATGCGATTGGCGTGTCGGAGCTCCTGGGAGTATCCTGAAGGAAATCGAGACAATTCATCGGGCCGCAGAAGAGAAAAGAGGCTCCAAGTCATGGCCAATCCAGCTCACGAAGCCCTTCTCCGCCAGGGAGTCGAGGAGTGGAACGCCTGGAGGGCACAAAACGCCAGTGTGACGCCGGATCTCACCGGACTCAGGATGCCCGCGGCGCGACTAGAGGGTGTCGACTTCAACCACGCACAGCTCGAAGGGGCGACTCTGATTCGCGCCAAAATGACGGGTGCCGATCTCAGCCACGCCAATCTTCGCGAGGCTCAGCTCTACGAAGCCAACTTCGCGGACGCCAATCTCTTTCGAGCGCGACTCGCGAAGGCCGCTTTGGCGGGCGCCAAGCTCATGAGGGCGAACCTGCGCGGAGCTGACCTCGAGGGCGCGCAAATGACCGTCGCCGATTTCCGAGACGCGGATTTGCGGGAGACGACGCTCAAGGGAACGGACCTGCGGGAATCCATGGGCCTTGGCTCGAATCTGAATGGCGCCCTTCTCGACGGGGCGGAGCTGTTTCGCTGTATTCTCGCCGGGGCGGATTTGAGCGGCGCCTCCGGGCTCGTGTCACGCCAAATCGACGCCGCTCTGATCGACGAATCCACACGGCTACCTGACGATCTCGAGGCCGCGAAGCGCGATTCGACGCGCTCCCTCTACAAACGTCTCGAAGCGATGAAGTCCGGTACAACGGGAGAAACGGTCTCGGATGACGACGTGGCCACGTTTCACACGATTCTGGAACAGCTCGGAACAAGGGGTATCGAGTGCCAGCGCTCCCGCATCGTTGATTCCGATTTCATTCGGCCTCTACGCGGCGCACCCGAGCCGCCTCGCTGGGTCGAGGCGGGCTTGTTTTGCCGAAGGGTGGACGAGGTCCTGGAACGCCTCCGAAAGACGTCCTTGATCTAGCCGGCTGCTGAAAAACGCATCGGCCCCGCCAAAAAATTGGCAGATCTCATCGCCATCCGGGACGCTCCACCACATGCGACCGTTGGATCTGTCGAATAGACGTCGCTCCCGTTTGCCGCATGACGATCTCGAGCTCACGCTTCAATAGCTCGAGCACCGCTTCGACGCCGGCCTGTCCGAACGACGCGAGGCCCCAGAGGTAGGGCCGTCCGATGCAGACCGCGTCCGCGCCGATCGCGAGCGCCTTGAAGAAGTCGACCCCGCGTCGAAACCCACCGTCGACGAGCACCACGATTCGCCCTTGCACGGCATCGACCACCTCGGGCAAGGATTCGATCGTGGAGCGGAGGCTGTTTTCGGCCCGACCGCCGTGATTGGAAACGATGATGCCATCGATACCGTTCTCGACCGCGAGCCTCGCGTCTTCGGCGGTTACGATTCCCTTGACGAGGACCTTCATCGAAGTATGGCCCTTCAGCTGCTGCACGAAGTCCCAGGTCAACCCCCTTTTGTAGTCGGTCGAAACCTTGGCTGAATAGGTCCTTTTCTCCCCGGAGATTTCGAGTCCTTCGAAGTTGGGCGCGTTTCTTCCCTCGATGTGACAGACGGCGCAGTCGCGCTCGTCCTGTTTCGCGAAGCGTTTGTTCGTAAGGCGATTGGTACCGCCCTGAAGATCTACGGTGAAGACGACGGCCGGACATCCGGCACGCTCGGCTCTCCTCACGACAGCCTTCGTCACCTCCCAGCTCTGACGCGGATAGAGCTGGAACCAGATCGGCTCGCCCCGCGCCTCGATGGCGTCTTCGATCGACGTCGAGGCTACGGTCGAGAGAATCTGCAGATAGTTCCTCGCCCGCGCCGCCTTCGAGACTGCGATCTCGCCGTCGGGATGGAACGCACGATTGCTTGCCGTGGGGGCGATGACAATCGGTGTCGGCCAGCTGCGTCCCAGAATCTCCGTCGACATGTCGATGGAGCGAACGTCGACCAGTCGGCGCGGTCGTATCTGGAACTGGTGGAAGCCGTCGCGGTTCGCCTGAATCGTGGCATCGTCGTCGGTACCCGTCGCCAAGTAGCCCCAGTGCGCGGGAGGCAACTCCTCCTTCGCCAAGACCTCGAAGTCGAAAACGTCGAGAGCCTCCTCGGGCGACTTGATAAGGCCGTCCCCCATTCCGGCCCAGCGCAACGTCGACTGCGTCAAACCGAGAACGGGACTCGCCGCAAGGTATTTCAGGAACTGTCGTCGGCTTTCGAGATCGATTTCAGCCTGTATCATCGCTCACCTCCCCAAGGCAGGATCGGACAAGCGGGCGCCCGATTGAAGTGAAAACTTGGAAAAGAGTTCGAATCGGGACAAGGGACATCGAGAAGCGCAGCCGACCGTCAGCCTGACGACGGGAGAATGCTCGAGCCGGGGGCAGAACCGGTTAGGCCCGCTCTCCTCCCCCGACTCCCAGAATCAGGGCTCGCTCTCGGCAGTCACACCGCTGAGTGCGTCGATGACGGCTTGATTCCCTCGCCCCTCGGCTACTTTCAACGCGTCACGGCCGAACCAATCCAAAACGTCCTTGTCCGCCCCCGCCGCCAAGAGCGCTGTGACCGCCTCGGCGTCGCCTCCGATGACCGCGCGGATCAGAGGGGTCCAGCCCAGGTTGTCGGCCGCCGATACGTCGGCCCCGGCTTCCAGCAGCGCCTCGAGCGTCTCCTGATCTCCGAACTGCGCCGAATAGCTCAGCGCGGTCGCGCCCGGGCGATCCTTCGCTTCCAGCGCGGCGCCCGCCTGAAGGAGCGCGTCGACGATAATCACCTGCCCCTTGAGTGCTGCGTAGGACAAGATGGGCATACCACTCGAGAGTTGCGTGTTGGCATCCGCACCGTCTCCGAGGAGACGTAATGCAGCCCGTGTGTCGCCTTCGAGCAGCGCTTCCACGAGCAGTTCCTCGGCGGTAGGCTCCGGCTCCGCCGCCTCTTCCTGGGCCATCGCGACCATCGGCAAGAGCAAACCTACCGCGAGCAAGAGAATCCATGAACTCTTCAAAGCGAATCCCTCCATTTACGATGGGCTTTCCAACCAGGGAAGCCCGAACTCATGCCGAATCCAACATATTCGGCGGCGCGTATGATGGCACAGACTCGAGGGCCTTCGCTACCCCGATACCTTGCCCTCCCTCACTCGAATCGGAACGCGGGGGCCGGTGTCGACCGGGCCCAGGATCCTGGAAGACTTCAAAACAAGGTAGCCCGGATAGAGCAAGGACAGGTTGCCGAGGATGCGTCCCAGAAACAGGGCCGAGACGGCCGCCACGACACCTACCCAGTCGAAAACATGAATACCGAGGAAGAGGACGGTCACGATCCCCGTCACTTCCACGATAGTGGCGAAAGTGACGGGACGGGTCATGCGACCAAAGACTTGAATCGACCGCTGAAACGCAAGCAAGACGGAGAAAAACGGGAGCAGGCTGAACAATTGGAGCGGCAGCAACGAGAACTCGGCGAGCTCGGCGCTCAAACCCGACACGACGCGAAACCAGAGGGAGGCGAGAGGCGTGAAAGCAATTAACAGGAGCGTGCAGGTCGAAACGAGCCCGAGGATGGCGGCGAAGCGGGCAATGCGCCGAAAATTTTCCGGCGTCCCGTCCAGAAGTGCGATTGCGACTTCCTGGTAAGAGAGGCCGATGCTGCGAAAGATGAAGGTCAAGGAAGCGACGACGGGCAGCACCGCGAGCGACTCGAGACCCTGCCGGCTCTGCCCGAGAAAGAAAGTCACCATCGGATGAACGGCGAGGGCGATAATCGACGTGAGCGCCAGCGGTACGTAGAAATCCACGATACGTCGGTAAGTGAGCGGCTCCGCTCCGCCGTCGGGCCTCGCCTCGATGCGTCTTCGGATGCCCCAGGCCATCAAGCGGGTAGCGATCGACTCGACGACCACTCCGCACGAGAGCGAAGCGGCACCAACCAGAGCGCCAGGCAGCGCGAAAAAGCGATAGAGCACGAGCGCGCTCACAGCCATGACGATGACGCGGATCGCCGTGCCATAGGCTACCCGACGGGTCAGCTCGTGCCTTATGAGCAAACCCTGATAGAAGCGGCGAAAGCCGATGGCCGCTGGCCACGGGAGCAAGATCACGAGCGCTCGGTGCGTGAGCCGCGCGACATCCGGTGGCAAGGAGATGATGTCCTCGGCGAGCCAGTCGAAACCCGGTCCCCAGAGGGTGACTAGCATGACGAGGGTGATGATCAGATTCAGCGCGAACAAGAAATTCCGGAGCTTCCGGAAGGCATTGATGTCCTTCGCCAGCGCCGTGCTGGCACTCAAGATCATGATGATGGGCGCTTCGACGATCAGCGCGAAGGAGAAGGCGACGCCGTAGGCTGCGAGGTTGACGGTCGGCTCCGGAAGCCGCGCGATCACCGCTGCGAGAAACGGCCCTTCGATCGACATCATGAGCCACGTTGCCGCGAGCGGTAGCCAGATTCGGAAAATCTTGCGGTAGGTAACCTCGGGCTCAGGGGCCATATCGTTCTCGGGTGAGATCGAAGGCACGGGCGAGAGAGTCGGCAACCGCGAGACCGTCCAACGTCGGCCGCAGCCAAGGTGGCTCGAGCGTCACGAGCCCGTCCGCGACGAGCTCGTCGACGAGCTCGTGATTGTTTTTCTCTAGATCCACTCCGTAGCGAGCTCTAGTCTCGGTGAGATCCAGCCCCCGCCGTGTGCGGAAGCGGAGCATCAACGACTCGAGCAGCAGGGCCTCGGAATCCAGACTCTCTCGATCGGCGACCGGGCTCTCGCCCCCTTGAAGACGCTTTTCCCAGGCGAAGAACGTGCGCACGTTCCACCATCGGCGATGGCCTGTGAAGGAGTGCGCGGATGGACCGAGGCCGAGATAGGGCGCGTGACTCCAGTACTTCTCGTTCTGGCGCGATTGATACTGCGGCGAGCGCGCGAAATTCGAAACCTCGTAACCCTCGAGCCCCTCGTCCGCGAGCAGCCGATGCGTCAAGCGAAACAGATCCCCCTGGGTATCGGGAGAGACTTCGCCTAGATGACCCTCTCGCTTTGTGCGACCGAAGAGCGTGTCCTCATGCACGGTGAGCTCATAACAGGCGAGGTGGTCCGGCTCGAGGGCGACGGCGTCAAGGAGCGTCTCCCGCCAATCGGTTAGCGACTGAGCTTCGAACCCATAGATTAAATCGAAAGACACGCAATCGAACCCGGCATCTCGTGCGAGCTCTACCGCACGCCGCGCTTCGTCCGCGGTATGACGCCGGCCGAGCCAGGATAGCGAGTCGTCATCGAGCGCTTGTACTCCGAGGCTCAATGTGTGGACGCCCAGGTCCCGCCAGGCCGCAACCGAGTGGGTGTCGACATCTTCGGGATTGGCCTCGAGGTAGATGCGACAATCGGGCGTGAGCCGGTCCCTTGCACCGAGCTCCTCAACGAGCCGACCGAGGAGCTCGGGAAGAAGGAACGACGGCGTGCCGCCGCCGAAGTACAGTGTGTCGAAGGCACCGAAGTCATCGGAAATCCCCGCTAACTCGTCGAGGAGACGCACGGCGTAGCGCTTCGCTCGAGCTCGGTTTCCAGGCAAGACGGCGAAATCACAATACGGGCAAATCGCCGAGCAAAAGGGCACGTGAACGTAGAGCCCCGGGCTATTTGTCATCGTTTTTGAGAACCGCCACGAAGGCCGATTGCGGTATCTCGACGGAGCCCACCACTTTCATCCGTTTCTTGCCCTCTCGCTGCTTCTCGAGGAGCTTTCGCTTTCTTGTGATGTCCCCGCCGTAGCACTTCGCGGTCACGTCCTTGCGATAGGCATTGATGGTCGTTCGCGCGATGATCTTCGCACTGATGACGCCCTGGATTGCGATCTTGAACTGCTGCCGGGGAATCGTATCCGCAAGCCTCTCGCAGTAATGTAGAGCTCGGGCTCGTGCCTTGTCCTCGTGAACGAGCTGCGAAAGCGCATCGACCCGCTCGCCGTTCACCAGGATGTCGACTTTCACGATCTTGGTCTCGCGGTACTCGAGCATCTCGTAGTCGAAAGACCCGTAGCCCTGAGTGATGGTCTTCAAGCGGTCGTAGAAGTCGAAGAGTACTTCCGCGAGCGGCAATTCGGACAAGAGCTCGACGCGGCCGACGCTCAGGTAGTGAAACGTCGAGCTCTCGCCGCGCCGGTCCCGGCAAAGCTCCATGACGGCACCGAGATAGCGCTCGGGCATCATGATCGAAGCCTTGATGTAAGGCTCTTCCGTCCTTTTAATCGTACTCGGTTCTGGATAGAGGCTCGGGCTCTCCACAGAGATGGTCTCACCTGTCTCCAAAGTGATGCTGTAGCGGACGGATGGCGCCGATAGCAGGAGCGAAAGCCCGTATTCCCGCTGAAGACGCTCCTGGATCACGTCGAGATGAAGCAATCCCAGAAAACCACAGCGGAAACCGAAGCCGAGTGCCACCGACGAGTCCTTCTCGTACGTCAGAGCAGGATCGTTGAGCGTTAGCTTGTCGAGGGCCTTCGCGAGAGCACCATAGTCGTCGGTCGACATCGGATAGATGGAGGAGAAAACCACCGGCTTGGCTTCCTTGTAGCCGGGCAGCGGTGAGGACGCCGCGTGATCGACGTCCGTGACCGTATCGCCGATCGCGATGTCCCGAACCGCTTTGATGTTCGCAATGACGTAGCCGACCGCGCCGGCCGTGAGCTCGCTGCTCTTCACCCTCTTGAGCTGCAGCAGGCCTACTTCCTCGACCTCGTACTCCTTCTTGGAGTGCATCAAACGAACGGTCTGACCCTTCGCGACCGCCCCCTCTTTGACGCGCACGATGAGCACGACGCCGCGGTAGGGATCGTATTGGGCGTCGAAAATGAGGGCCTGCAACGGGGCTTTCGCGTCCCCGGTCGGAGGGGGAAGCTTGGTGATTATGGCCTCGAGCAAGTCGTCGATTCCCAGTCCGAGCTTAGCCGAGACTGGAATCGCTTCGAAGGGATCGAGACCCAGGTCGGCATCGATCTCCTCTCGAACCCGATCGACGTCGGCGGCCGGCAGATCGACCTTGTTGATCACGGGCAGAAGCTCGAGGTTGTACTCCATGGCGAGGTAGAGGTTCGCCACCGTTTGAGCCTCGACGCCTTGCGAAGCATCGACGAGGATGAGTGCCCCCTCACAGGACATGAGCGAGCGGCGGACTTCGTGGGAGAAATCGACGTGCCCCGGAGTATCGATGAGGTTCAGCTGGTACGATTCACCGCCCTTGGCATCGTAGATCAGAGTGACGGTATTGCTCTTGATGGTGATGCCACGCTCACGCTCCAAATCCATGGAGTCCAAGATCTGGTCTCGGAAATCTCGATCGGCGACCCCCCCACATCGCTGAATGAGGCGGTCGGCGAGGGTAGACTTTCCGTGATCGATGTGGGCGATGATGCAAAAGTTGCGAACGTGATTCAGGGACATGCTCCGGATGGCGACTAAACCCCGAGTTTATCACGGGATAGGCACCACTGAGGGCAGGGGGTGAGCAAGAAAGAGAAAGTGCCGGGAGCACTGGAAGCCGCCTAACTCTAGTCGGGTGGTGAACAACAAATCTACGCGCTGTGGGGAAAATCCACGGCCTCGCCCGCACGACCTCACAATCTTAACTGTTATCGCCTGCGGGGACTTTCGACCGCCGCGTACAAGACGTATCGATAGTGGTCGTTACGGATGCGCGACCTTCGTGGCCCGTGGCACGCGAATTGCTAGTTAGCCCTCGATCGACGCTAGCAACGCGCGGCGGAAGGAAGAGGGAATAGTCATGAAAAGGCTCTTCACGGGGGTGGCGACGGCCTTGGTCCTCACGACCTTCGCCACGGCCGAAACACCCTTAGACTCTGAGCGCCAGAGCTCCATGTTCAAGAGCATCTTCAGCTACGACAAACATCTTCGCGAAAGCGACAAGATCGTAGTGCTCGTCTTCTCCGCCGATCCCTCAGGTAGCGCGGCGCAGGGCGTGGCAACGGTCCTTCGCGAGAGTGGCCTCTTCCCTGCTGTCGTGAGCCCTTCCAATCTCAGCGACAGTCTGGCGGCGACTCTATCTCCCGAGGAGGCTGTCGTCTATATCATGGAGGGGACGGACTACGCGCCCATCAAGGCCTTCGCGGCCGCGATGGGGTTTCTCACCATTGCCGGACTGCCCTCTCTTGCGGAGGCGGGACACGTCTCGGTGAGCGTCGACATGAACGGCAACCGCCCCGAGGTAGTCGTCAACATGCCGCGGCTCGAGACGGAAGGCCACGAGTTTTCCGCGGAACTTCTCAAGCTCGCGCGCGTCATCCGCTGAACGTTCCCCTCCTACTTCCGGGCCCGGGGCGTGAGCGTCGTCTCCTGGATCTTCCCATCCCTGAGATAGACCACCTTTACCGCCTCGCCGATCTTCACAACGTCCAGCGCGTAGGTATAGTCGTAAATGTTCGTAATCTTCTGGCTCGCGAACTCGACGATCACGTCCCCACCTCGCAGGCCGGACTCTTCGGCGGGTCCCCCCTCGATCACCCCGCTCAGAAGAAGCCCCTCGACCTCCGTCGCGTAGTCGGGGATCGTGCCGGTGAACGCGCGGACCGTATCGCGACTCCCTCCTTCCTGATTCACCCGCGCAACTTTGATGAATTCGGGCCGCTCGTCGAGACGAGCGAGCTTCTCGGCCAGAAGAGCGCCGAAGGAGGCAATACGCGCCAGACCGTCGTAGTTGATGAGCTCGGGCCGGTCGGCGGGACGGTGGTACTCGCTGTGGCTTCCCGTAAAGAAGTTGATGCTCGGCACCTCCGCCTGATTGAAGCTCGTCACGTCCGTTGGTAGATAAGGATCTTCGGTAAGCTTGATATCGAAGCCGATGGGAACGTTGGTTTGTTCGATGAGGCGCGGCCAAACCGGGCTCGTCCCCACGGCCTGGAGCACGAGACGCTCCTCTTCCATCCGACCGACCATGTCGAAGTTCAGATAGGCGAGGATGCCTTGCGGCGGCAGCGCTCCGGAGCGAAGGAATTCGGCGGAGCCGAGCAGCCCGATCTCCTCGCCCGACCAAAAGGCGAAAGCAACCGGCGCGCCGCGTTGCCGTTCCTTCAATAGAGATGCCGCGGCGAGCACCGCCGCCACGCCGGAGGCGTTGTCGTCGGCTCCAGCATGAATACGGCCCGACTCGTCCCTTCCGGCAAGCGAGTTCCCCTGATCTCCCCTTCCGAGGTGATCGTAGTGAGCACCCAGAAGCACCATGCCCTCGGCCACGTTACCGGGATCGGTTCCGGGGAGAAAGCCGGCGACGTTGTATCCAGTCCGTGTCTCCCTTTCGAGGGAGACGCTCAAGGTCAGCTCGACGTTCTCGATATCGAAGCCGGTCACGTGAGGATTCGCGCGGTCCAGCTCTTCCTGCACCTCGGCAAACGATTTGTCTGCCACGTAGTCGAAAATCCGATCGGCGACCTCCCCTCGGATACTCGCGGCCACAATCCCCGAGCCAGCGACGGCGCTATCGAAACTCAACGCGGCGAGAGCACCGGCGTTGGGCGACCTCGGCCCCGTCACGACGAGAAGCCCCTTCGCACCGCGCTCGCGGGCATTCAAAGCCTTGTAGCGGAGTCCGGAATAGCGAGCCAGAACGCTCTTGATGTCCTGGGATGCGTCTTCGGGAACGTAGCGCAGGACCAGCACGATCTTGTCCGTCACATCGAGATTGAAGTAGCTGTCGTAGCCGAAATCCTGGCTCTCCGGCACGGTAATACCGTATCCGGCGAAGACCAGCGGGCCCGAGACTTCGCCGGAGTCGGAAAAGGAAAGCCCTCGAATCCCGCCGTCGGGAGACGTCCACTCTCCGATGCTGAGAGAGGAGCCGGTATCGTTCACGCCGGACGTGAACCGAAACGGCAGACGAAAATCACTCTGGCCCGGCAGGGGCGCGACTCCAGAGGCCCCTAGCTCACTAATAATGTAGTCGGCCGCCCTACGGGCGCCGTGCGTGCCCGTGAGCCGTCCCTCCATCGTTTCCGAAGCGAGGGTCGAGACGTGCCGCTCCACCTCCGCCGAGTCCGCGACCGCGTAGTGAGCCAACAGAATGGAAGCGACGAAGACCAATCCTCTTGCCATCTCAGCCTCTCAGTTGTGAGCGCGCGGAGGGGATGCCTCGAGGGCAATGAGGGCGCGCTCGTGATTCCACTCGGCGATTTCGATCTGTCCGCCATTGCCACCGTCTCGGTTAGAGGTCCAGGCCAGCTTCGTACCATCAGGCGATGCTACCGGGAGTCCATCGAAGCCGTCGGTATAGGTCACACGCACCGGCTCCTTCTCGCCCTCCACGTCGACGATATAGAGCTCGAAGTTCGCGAAGCCGAGCTTGTTCGAGGCGAAAAAGGCGTAGTCCATCGATGGATGGACGTAGGGCGCCCAGCTCATCGAACCGAAGGACGTTATCTGCTTCGGGTCACTGCCGTCCGGCTTCATCGTCCAGATATCGGCGATGACGCCCTCCTCGTCGAAACGCCGCCACACGATGCGCGAGCCATCGGGGAAGAAGAACGGCCCGCCGTCGTAACCGGGAACGTCCGTCAATCGGGTCTGTTGAGTGCCGTCAGACCTCATAACGTAGATGTCGGCAAAAAACGAAGGATTAACCTCGAGCAGCTTTTCTTCGTCCGAGCTGAGTTGCCTCGCATAAGGATCTCGCAACGATGCGAAGACGACCCACTCTCCGTCGGGCGAATAGCTCGCTTCCGCATCGTAGCCCCGCACCTGAGTCAAACGCTTCAGCTCGCCACTCGCGCGCCCGCGCACGTAGATCTCCATCTCAGCGTCGTAGTCCCACGTGTAGCGACGCTCTCGTCCCGAAGCGCGCCGCTCGAGCTCTTCCTTCTGAAGCTCCACTGAGCGCGCGTCGTGATGCGTCGATGCGAAGAGAATATTGCCGCTGCCCGGCTGGAAGAACGCACAGGTGGTCTTCCCCTGCCCAGACGAGATGCGCTTCGAGTCGCCGGTCGTCAGATCGAGAAGGTAAATCTGATAGAAGGGATTGCCCGGCTCTCGCTCGCTCTGGAAAACCATCTGGGTGCCGTCGGGAGAGAAATAGCCCTCGCCCGCCCTTCGACCTTCGAAAGTCAACCGACGGGCTCGGCTGAGAAAATCCTTCTCCGTCCAGTCCTGCCCGAAGGCGCCGCCTGCACAGAGCCAGACGAACAACACCGGGAGATGCTTCACGCTGCCCATTCTAACTCGCCGTCCTTGACCTGGCTCGCGGCGCGGGGAAAGATGCTCCACATGGGCTACCGCAGTCTCAAGGCCTGCCTCGATGATCTCGAGCGCCATGGCCATCTCCTGCGCGTCACGGAGGAAGTCGACCCCTATCTCGCGATGGCGGAGATCCAGAGAAGAGCCTACGCCTCGAAGGCCCCGGCCCTCCTGTTCGAGAACGTCAAGGGAACGCGCTTCCCCGCGGTCTCTAACCTTTTCGGGACACTCGAGCGAGCCCGGTTCCTGTTTCGCGACACGCTCTCGCGTGTGAAGCGCATCGTTCAGGTCAAAGCCGACCCAGCAAAGCTCTGGAGGCGACCGTGGACCTTCGCCACCACTCCCTTCGTCGCCGCGAAATCGCTGCCGAAGCACGTGTCGATGGGACCGGTCCTCCGAAACCAAAGCCGAATCGAAGATCTTCCCGCGATCCAGTCTTGGCCGGATGACGGCGGTCCCTTCGTTACGCTGCCCCAGGTCTATACGGAACATCCGGACCGCGAAGGAGTGATGAAGTCGAATCTCGGGATGTATCGCGTCCAGCTTTCCGGGAACGACTACGTCCCGGGCAAGGAGATCGGCCTCCACTATCAGATCCACCGAGGTATCGGCGTTCACCACGCGGCCGCGGTTCGACGGGGCGAGAAGCTGAAAGTGAGCATCTTCATCGGAGGCCCACCCGCGCATACCTTGGCCGCAGTGATGCCGCTTCCCGAGGGCTTGAGCGAGCTCCTCTTTGCCGGCATGCTGAACGGTCGTCGATTCCGACTCGCTAGACGGGACGGCTATAGGGTGTCGTCGGAAGCCGACTTCGTCATTGCGGGAACCATCGACCCCGAGGCGACTCGTCCCGAGGGCCCGTTCGGCGACCACCTCGGCTACTACAGCTTGGTCCACGACTTCCCGGTTATGAAGGTCGAAGCCGTCTATCACCGCGACGACGCCATCTGGCCTTTCACCGTCGTGGGACGGCCGCCCCAGGAGGACACCACTTTCGGCAAGCTCATTCACGAGATTACGGCGCCGATGGTTCCCGTCGAGCTCCCGGGCGTGAAGGCGATCCACGCGGTGGACGAGGCCGGAGTGCATCCGCTGCTGCTCGCCATCGGAAGCGAGCGCTACGTACCTTACGCCGAACGCGTCCCTCGAGAGATCCTCACGAGCGCGAACGCCATCCTCGGCTTCGGACAGGCCTCGCTCGCGAAGTACCTCCTGATTGCGGCGCAGGAGGACGACCCCGAGCTCGATATCAGAGACGTCGGCGCCTTCCTGCGGCACCTGCTCGAGCGCGTGGACTTCAGTCGAGATCTCCACTTTCAGACTCGCACGACGATGGATACGCTCGACTACTCCGGAACCGGTCTCAACTCCGGCTCGAAGCTCGTCATCGCCGCCGCCGGGCCGCGAAAACGCGAGCTCGCGCGCGAGCTACCTTCGAGGCTGAACCTTCCGTCACGATACGGCCCCGCCCGGCTGGCCCTGCCGGGAGTCCTCGTCATTCAAGCGCCGCCCTTTCCGGGCTATGACAGAATCGAGAACGAAATCCACCGGTTGAGCGCGCACCTTTCGACCTCCGATCTAAGTACGTCACCGCTCGTCGTGCTCACTGAAGACGCGGACTTCACGTCACGTAGCGTGAGCAACTTCGTCTGGGTGAGCTTCACCCGATCGAACCCGTCCCACGACGTGCACGGAGTGGGAAGCTTCACCGAGCACAAGCACTGGGGTTGCCGCGGACCCCTCGTCATCGACGCGAGGCTGAAACGCCACCACGCACCACCGCTCGTCGAAGACCCCGCTGTCCGCAGGCGCGTGGATGCGCTCTGTGCGAAAGGAGGAAGCTTTCACGGCATCTTGTGAAGGCAACCGCCCTCCAAAAAGTCCGCACAGCTGACATGGGGCAAAAAATCCTAGAAGTAACTGCGAAATAGGCACTTCGCAGTCAATCGGTCGAGCTTGGCGCGCCGTTTGCAAAACCCGGGTCGGGGGATTTGCAGACTTGAAGATCTCGAAATTCAGCGCAGTCGTCTTCGTGGCCGTCGTTTCCGTGCTAGGTCTGGCCAATCGCCGCCTGGCGGTGCCGCAGCTTCAGTTGGACATCGTGGGTGGCACCTATGACGAGGATACAGAGACCATCGTCGCACCTGCGGGCGAGGTGATCCAGTTGGTCGCGCTGTTCACCCCCAACGGCACCGCCCAATCCGAGATTGACGCAATGCTCGCTCGCACCTACTACTTCTCCTCCGCACTGAGCGCGGCCATAGACGAAGAGGCCGACTTGGGCTCGTTCTCCATCGACGCCTTGAACGTGGACGCTACAGACGACATGCTGTTCGGCGTTCCTCCGGTCGAGTTGACCGGCGGCGATCAGGGCCACGATAGCCGAGACCTCTCACAGCACGGCATCTTCGAGGCCTACTTCTACGAGCTAGACTTCCAGTTCGTCTCGGCCAATACAGCGGTTACCTACAACTCCCAGGACATGCCGGGAGGCCTCGTCCCGTCCGCAAACGGGGAAACCTTCTTCCAAACCTTCACGTTCGACACGTCCAATCTCGCTGAGGGGGCGCAGCTGCATTTCGACCTCTAGACGATCGACCTCGACGGCGGCCCCGTGCTCTTGGCACAACCCTCGGCCAACGACGTCGACCGCGTCCTGTTCGCGCCCTTCTCTCACGACGCGGAAACGAACCGCCTCATGCCCGAACCGCCTCATGCCCGAGCCTACGACGCTATGGCTGCTCGCCGCTGGCTTCCTGGGCATCGGACTGGCTCGGCGGCGACGAGCTCGCTGAGCACGAAAGCCCGACACCACATTCCCTAAATAGTATTTCGACTTCAGAAGCTCGATGCCATCCGCGAGGGCAGCTCGCCACGCCGCGTCAACCTCCGGTGAATACTCCGGGTCGTGCTCGGAGACCGCGTGCAAGAGGGCGTCGATCCAATTGACGTACCACTCGGGCTTGATATCGAGATGGTTGCGGTCGTGCCGTACGGCGAGCTTTTCGAGCTCCTTATGAGCTGGTCCCCCTTCGGTACCCACGGTCACCAACACTAGGAAGAGCGAGTCCTTTAGCACTTGCTTCTGCCGATCGAGATCCGAGTTACAATCGCACCGGAATGCAGCGGATCGCTGAAGCTTTCCCGACCCTGCTATATCGACTCGGACAGTGTCCAAGCTGAGCGCCGGACTCCTCATGTTTCGCGTGCGAGCGCAGCTCGAGGTTTTTCTCGTCCATCCGGGCGGACCCTTCTTTCGGAACAAGGATGAAGGTGCCTGGACCATCCCGAAGGGAGAGTTGGAAGAGGGCGAAGAGCCGCTCGCCGCGGCTCGCCGGGAGCTAGAGGAAGAGACCGGAGTCGCTGCGCCCGAGACGGGCTTCATACCCCTCGGGGAGGTTCGTCAAAAGGGCGGGAAGCGGGTCATGGCGTGGGCCTTCGCGGGCGACTGCGATCCGGCCGCCATCGAGAGCGGGAGCTTCGAGCTCGAGTGGCCCCCTCGGAGCGGCAGGCGCCAACGTTTTCCCGAAGTCGACCGGGCCGACTTCTTCCTTCCCAAGGACGCGCGCGTGAAGCTCAATCCTGCACAGGCCGCCTTCATCGATCGGCTCGAGCAGGCGCTCGAGAGCCCCTAGCCGGCTCGACGAGCCTGACCCCCTGCTCGGCCCGGCATGCGAAGAGCTCGCCCGGCTCGGCGGCTGCTTCACGATAACGCGCGCCAACTTCCCTAACGAAAGCTTCGACGGAGGCCTCCTCGACGAGCGCGACGGCGCAGCCTCCGAATCCCGCTCCAGTCATGCGAGCTCCGTAGCAGGCCGGATGGCGGATGGCCTGCCCGACCATTTGGTCCAGAGCGAGGCTCGACACTTCGTACAGAGAGCGCAGGCTCTCGTGAGAGCTCGCCATGAGCGCTCCGATGGCTCGCCGGTCCCCTCCGCGCAGCGCCCCGGCAAGGTCGAGGGTGCGAGAGTTCTCCTCGATGACGTGGCGGGCACGCCGGTAGGTTGTCTCGTCCATGTCGGCGCGCACGATCTCTAGCTCTTCGAGACCCACGTCTCTCAGAGCCGCCAGCTCCGCGCTCCGGGCGTGCACGATCGCAACGGCTGCATCGCAGCTTGCGCGTCGCTCGTTATAGGCGGTGGCCGAGAGCTCTCTGCGGGTTCCCGTATCCATGACGACAATCGAGATGCCATCCGGAATCGGTACGTGCTCGATCGCGAGCGAACGACAGTCGAGAAGCATCGCGGAGCCCGCTCGCGAGAGAGACGCCGCCATCTGATCCATCACTCCGCACCGCAAGCCGACGAGCTCGTTTTCCGCGCGCTGGCAGAGGAGCGCGGCGCGACGGCCGTCCCATCGCGTCCCGCTGACTTCGAAAAGGGCTCGCGCTACAGCGAGCTCGAGCGCGGCGGAGGACGAAAGACCGGCGCCCTGCGGAAGATCTCCGGAAACGACGAAATCCATTCCTCGGAGGGCCAGGCCCTCGTCGTAAAGCGTCCGCGCCACGGAGGAAACGTATGCGACCCAGGTACGGCCCTCGTAGTGTCCGATAGGGATCGAGCAGGTATCGCCGTAGTCCAGCGAGGCGCCACGAAGGGTGCCAGCATCGTTCGGCGCGAAAGCGAGCGCCACCTGTCGATCGATGGCGGCCGGAAGAACGAAGCCATCGTTGTAGTCCGTGTGCTCGCCGATGAGATTGACTCGCCCAGGCGCCACGGCGACGACCGGCTCCGAGCCGAAGCGCTCGCGAAACGCGCTCGAGACCGCAGTCGCAATCATGAACCCTCGATCGCGATCGAGCGCAGCCGCGACGCGGCCCGCTCTGGGGTGATGTCGCGCTGCGGCTCGGCGGAGAGCTCGTAGCCTACGAGATATTTCCGGACCTGGGCCGATCGGACGAGCGGCGGGAAGTAGACCGCGTGTAGTCGAAAGCCTTCGTGAGAGCGGCCATCACGCGGCGCTTGATACCATGCCATCGAGTACGGAAAGGGAGTCTCGAAGAGGCGATCGTAGCGCGCCGTGACGCGGCGCAGCATCGCGGCGAGGGCCACCCGCTCGTCGTCGTCGAGCTCTCCCAAGCTCGCGACCCGGCGGCGCGGGACAAGCATCGTTTCGAAGGGCCAGGCGGCCCAAAACGGCACGACCTGAATGAAGTGGTCGCTCACCTCGACGAGGCGCTCGCCCCTCGTTAACTCTTCCTCTATGTAGTCACCGAGCAGGTCGCGGTTGTGCTCGTCCCAATAGGAAGCGAGCCTCGTCGCCTTTCGAGCGGGAATGGTCGGTACGTTCTCGACCGCCCAGATTTGGCCGTGCGGGTGGGGATTGCTCGCTCCCATCATCGGGCCGCGATTTTCGAAGACCTGGACGTAGGAAACCTCGGCGGCAGAAGCGAGCCGTTCAGACTCTTCGGCCCAGGTGTCCACGACGCTGCGGACGGAGTCCGTTGTCATGGTTCCGAGGTGGAGATCATGTCGAGATGAGAAACAAAGGACCCGACATCGACCTCGCTCCGGCCGGGCCTTCAGCAATGGATGCGGGCTCTCGAAGGGCGCGTCGTCGGAGTCGGCCACGAGCGCAGGGAAGTCGTTGTCGAAGACGAGCACGCCATCGTAGTCAGGATTCGTCTGGCCGCTGGCCCGGCGATTTCTCGGGCACATGTAGCACTCGGGATCGTAGCTCGGCGGTCGTTCCGGCGGCTGCGAGCTGCGCTCACCTTGCCACGGCCGTTTCAGCCTTTCTGGCGAGCAGAGCACCCACTCGTCTAGTAATGGGTTGTAGCGGCGGTGAGGCTGGCTATCCCGAGACTTGCTCATGGCTCGAAGTGCGAGAGAGTAATGCATCGAGAGCCGGAACAAAAGCCTCTCGAATCGGAAGGTTGTTCAAGGCGAATCCAACTGCTACTCTGGAGTTTGGCCCCCATCAAGCCGAATGGAGACGGGAATCGTGCGAATGCGCCTGGTTACACGTGGCAACTTGGACGGACTCACCTGTGCGGTGCTCATCGATCACGCCGAGCTTCTTAGCGGTATCGAGCTCATCCATCCGCAAGACATCACCGACAACAAGTTTCAGGTCCGAGCTGGCGACATCCTGGCAAACCTGCCCTACCACCCAAAGTGCGCCAAGTGGTTCGATCACCATTCCGCCACCCGAACCTACGAGAAGCCGCCTACCCAGTTCGAAGGTAGCTATGGTTTGTCTCCGAGCACCGCACGGCTCGTCTACGACTACTACCTCAACGACAATCCCGGCTTCAACGCCTACGAAGAGCTCGTTCGGGAGACGGATCGCTACGACGGGGCCGACCTCACGATGGAGGACGTTACCGACCCCAAGCACTGCATTCTGCTGGGGTTCACTCTCGACCCCCGGACTGGTCTCGGCGACTTCAGGGGCTACTTCATGAAGCTCATCGACGTTCTGAGGGAAGGGGAGCTCGGCGATGTCCTCGAGCTTCCTGAAGTGAAGGAACGAGCCAGGCGTATCGCACAAGAGCGAGAAGCGTTCCTGAAATCGATGAGACATTACTCCCGTGTCGAAGGCCAAGTCATTGTCACCGACCTTCGCGACGCGGATAACCTCCCCGCCGGCAATCGCTTCTTGATCTACACCCTGTTTCCGGAAGCGAATGTTTCACTGCGGATCGCCTGGGGACCCAAGAAGGAATTTGTCGTCGCGACGGTTGGCCACAGCATTTTCAACCGAACCTCCGGGGTTCACGTCGGCGGCCTGCTCGCCAAGTACGGTGGGGGCGGCCACAAGGGAGCCGGCGCCACCCCCCTGAACCGCGAGGATGCCGACGAGCTCATCGGCGAGCTCATCGGCAAACTCAACGAGACACCTGTCAGCGCCTGACCCTGAGCGTCAGGCCTTGGACGTTTTCGACGACGACGGTCTCGCCTGTGCTTACGGGGGGCTCGCCGGTGGAGAGCTCAGCGAGCCAAAGCTCACCTCGTAGCTTCACGTAGCCTTTCGGATTCAACGGCTGCTCCGCTCGCGCGCTCGCTCCCACGAGCGCATCCTTCAGGTCGTCGGTTCGCACCTCGTAGTGCGGCCGGAGCCACGGATAAATAGCGGCGTCCTTGACGAGCCACGCCACAAAAACGAGGAGGGCGAGGGTCGTCGAGATGCCGAGCCACTCGCGTGCCCCGAGAAGGAGCGCGACGAGAAGGACCCACCCCGGAATCTGAAGCAGCCAGTACCTCCAGAAGACGGTCACACCGGCTAGGATTAATGAACCTTGTACTTCGGCGATTCCGGATCCGAAGCGAGCCCGGGCTCGGCGGTGACATCATAGACGGGCCCGGGCGCGGGAAATCCGGTCCCAGCTACGTGCAGGTCAATCCGGTTCTCCTCGATCGCCCTTCGGATACGTTTGTGGAGTGAGTCCTTCAAGAAAGAGCGAAAGGGTGGAACGAGCAACAGAAACCCGAGGGCATCGGTGAGGATCCCGGGCGTCATCAGGAGCGCGGCGGCCACGAGAATCATGACGCCATCCGCCATGGAACCCGCCGGGAGCTGCCCCAGCCTCATCTGTTCCTGCGCACGCGCCACAACGGCGAGGCCCTGTCGACGAGCCAGGAAGGCTCCTACGATCCCGGTGACGGCTATCAGTGCCAAGGTCGGGAGCGTCCCCAAACGGCTTCCCAATTCGATCAAAAGCGCCAACTCGACGGCGGGCACGACGATAAACAGGAACAGCAACTTCCCCATGCCACCATTATAGGCCGTGAGCGGCCCCAGGGTCGGCTCTAGCGCAAGCAGCACCCTAACTATCAGCCGTCCCGCGATTGTGCTAGTGTCGGGCGCATTCGGAAAGGAGAGCCCACCGTGCCGTTCGAACCCATTCTCCACGCACTCGTGCTAGCGGCCCACACAGCCCTCGTCGTGTTTCCCCAAGCCGCGAGGCGAGGCTGAAGCCATGGGAATTACGACGCTCGCACTTCTCTCTCTCCTCCCGGTCATAAGCGTCGCGCTGTTTCTCGTCGTACTTCGCTGGCCGGCGAGCCGCGCGATGCCCCTCTCCTACATCACGGCCGTCCTTCTCGCGTTGGCCGTTTGGCACGTACCGGGCGTTCAAGTCGCGGCGGCTACCGTGAGGGGACTCGTCGTCGCGGCAACGCTGCTCTACATTATCTTCGGCGCCATTCTTCTGCTGAACACGCTCCAGGAGAGCGGCGCTCTTAGGGCGATCCGGAAAGGGTTTACCGACATCACGCCCGACAGAAGGGTCCAGGTCATCATCATCGCCTGGCTCTTTGGATCCTTCATCGAAGGCTCCGCCGGATTTGGAACGCCGGCCGCCGTTGCCGTGCCGCTCCTCGTCGGTCTCGGCTTCCCGGCGATGGCCGCGGTCGTGGCCGGCATGCTCATTCAGAGCACGCCCGTCTCCTTCGGCGCCGCCGGCACGCCTATTCTCGTCGGAGTCAACACCGGCTTGGAGGGTGTCGAGGCGGTGGAGTCTTTCGCCGCGGCCGGCGGTTTTGCCGAATGGAACGACTTCCTGGCGATGATCGGCACGAAAGTCGCCTTGCTCCACGCCGTCGCTGGAACGCTCATTCCCTTGATCGTAGTCGCTTTCATGACGCGCTTCTTCGGAAGGAACCGCTCGTTCACCGAGGGACTGCGCATGTGGCGTTTCGCCCTTTTCGCGGCTTTCGCCATGACGGTGCCCTACATCATCGTCGCGAACCTGCTCGGGCCGGAGTTCCCATCACTCCTCGGGGGGCTCACCGGACTCGCGATTGTTGTCTCAGCCGCGAAGAAGGGCTTGTTCATGCCCAAGGCTTCCGAATATTGGGACTTCGCGCCGAAGGATGAGTGGGAGCCTGCCTGGTCGGGAACCGTCGAGATTCAAGACGTCGCTTCGAGACACGGGGAGATGAGCGGGACACTCGCCTGGATACCCTACGGCCTCGTCGGAATCCTGCTCGTTCTGACGCGGCTTCGAAGCCTTCCCTTCTACGGCTGGCTGAACTCCTGGTCAATCCAGTGGCCGGAGATTTTCGGCTCCTCCATCACCGCGAGCTTCCAGCCTCTGTTCCTGCCCGGCACCGTTTTCATCGTGGTCTCCCTCGCGACCTATTTCCTCCACCGCGTGGATTCCGCGTCTTACGGCAGGGCTTGGATCAACTCGCTCAAGACGACGGCTGCGGCCTCCGTCGCTCTTGTCTTTACCGTGCCGATGGTCCAAGTCTTCATTTACAGCGGTGGGGGCGCATCCGGCTACGAGCAAATGCCCATTGCCTTGGCGGACGGTGTCGCGGCCCTTGCGGGAGGCGCCTGGCCTATCTTCGCACCTTTCATCGGAGGCCTCGGAGCTTTCGTTGCTGGTAGCAACGCGGTGAGCAACATGATGTTCTCGCTGTTCCAATTCGGGGTCGGTGAGCGAATAGGCGTCGATCCCACGTGGGTCGTTGCGCTCCAGGCGGTTGGTGGCGCCGCGGGCAATATGATCTGCGTCCACAACGTGGTGGCCGCCTCCGCCGTGGTAGGGCTGCTCGGCCGCGAGGGCGCCGTCATCCGCATGACGCTCCTCCCCTTCGTCTACTACGCGCTCCTGCCCGGCGCGCTCGGCTATAGCATCGTTTGGTACGCCCAAAAAGGCCTGCTGAATGCAGGGACCTTTCTCGTGGCGCTCATCGCGGGCTTTGCGGTCTACACCATCATCACCCACAACCGTGCTTCCGTGAAGGGCTCCGCTTGAGGTTTCTGACGCTTCTCATCACCGGCGTCGTTGTGGTGTCCAGCGGATACGCGCAGGCACTCCACTGACCGGTTTCATTTTGTGACCCACCCCAGTGGGCGCCCGTAGGGAAAACCCGACGTAATTTCGTCTTTCCCCCACGCCATTTTGACAACCATCCGATTCAGCTGCGTAACTAACTGATCCCACAACGCTTTAGCAGCGAGACTCCGAACGCCTCCTGGCGCGATCGTTGCAGTGTAGATAGGTCGAAATCGTGGGGCAGCCCCCTGCCTGACGCGGTCGAACGGTAACCAAATATCGATGTCGAGATCACTCCTGTTGCGGCTCGCCTTCGCCTCGACGCCCGCGCTCGCGCTGGCCGTTCTTGCCGGAGTCCTGTTCGGCGACATCGCGCCGCTTCCCAAGGCCGTCGCCCTCGCCTCGGTGCTCTTCGCATCCATGGGGTACTCGGTGTTCGTGATTCAGCGTCTCGCGGTTGCGCCGCTAAGAGAACTGCGTGAAAGCCTCGTGGAGCTCCGGTCGGGCTCCGGGCCGATTCCGAAAAATCTGCCAATCCACCGTATCGATGACATCGGCCGACTCGCCCGCGAGATCGCGCTGCTCGCTGGCGAGCGCAACGCCTCGGAGCTGCGACGGGGGGAGAGTGCCTCCAAGAACGATGCTCTCGTCGATGCCATCTCGGACGCCACTTTCCATATCGACCAAGACGGCCTCATTCTCGATTATCAGCCGCCCAAGGAGCTCCCCTTCTTAGTCTCACGTGACGCCGTACTCGGACGAAAGCTTCTGGACGTCTTTCCCGAGACGGTAGCCGACCGCGCCGTCGCTGCACTCGCGCAGGTCTTCGTCGCCGAGGGAGCCCAGCAGCAGTTCTCCTTCCGTCTCAAGGTCGAAGGCGAGCTTCGAAGCTACGACGCTCGCTTCGCGCGATCGGGCAACAACGAAGTCCTCGTCATCGTCCGCGACACGACCCGCCAGAAGGAGACCGCCACGTCCCGCAAGCGCCTGAACGCGATTCTGGACGCGACCATCGACCCCATCATGACGGTGACACCGAAGGGAGTCATTCGCTATATCAACCCCGCGGGACGGGACCTGCTCGGCATCGACGAGCCACGCCGCTTCGGGCTGGATCTCAAAAACATATTTCCGGAGTGGGCCCATACGCAGCTCTTCTCGACCGCGATACCGGAAGCGATCGACGAGGGTACCTGGCACGGCGAGTCGGCGCTCGTCACGACCAGCGAGACCGAGATACCGGTCTCGCTCTCGGCGATAGCTCATCGGACCGACGAAGGCGACGTCGAGCTCATCTCGTTCATCATTCGAGATCAGTCTGAGCGCAAGAGATTCGACGACCATCTGATGTTTCTCGCCGATCACGACGCCGTCACGTCGCTCTACACGCGTCGTCGATTCGCCGAGGAGCTCGGCCGCGAGATGGCGCGCGCCAATCGCTCCGGAGCTGGCGGGGCCGTGCTGCTCCTGGACCTCGACGACTTCAAATACGTCAACGAGAGCCTCGGACATCGCACCGGCGACCGGCTGCTCACGACTCTGGCACAGGTCCTTCGGAAGGAGGTCCGAGCCAATGACATCCTGGCACGGCTGGATGGTGACGAGTTCGCCGTGCTCGTCACGGAAACGCCACCTAGTCGCGTCGACTTTATCGTAGAGCGCCTCCTCAAATCCATTCGGAACCACGTCGTGTACGAAGGCGAACAACCCATCGGGGTCACGGCGAGCATGGGGGTCGCCTTCTTCCCGGAACATGGAGCGAGTGCCGAAGAGCTCCTCGCCCGCGCCGACCAGGCGCTCGACAACGCCAAACATAGGGGCCGGGATCAGTTCGTGGTTTACAAGCCCGACCAGGACTGGCAAGCTCGGGTCAACTCACGTCTCTCTGGCGAAAAACTCATCCGAGAAGCGCTCGCCCGCGGACGCTTCGTCCTCCACGCACAGCCGATTCTGGATCTGAAGGCGAACGAGGTGGTCCAGTTCGAGCTTCTCATCCGCATGCTCAACGACGAGGACGAGCTCGTACCACCCGCCTCGTTTCTCGGTACGGCGGAGCGCTTCGGACTGATTCGATCCATCGACCGCTGGGTCCTTCGACAGGCCATCGAGCTACTCGGCCGGGAGCGGAAGAAGGGCAACCACCTTCGAGTGTCCGTCAACCTCTCCGGCAAGTCTCTCGCGGACCTGGAGCTGACGACCGTGATCGAAAAGGAGCTGGCCGAACAGGGCGTCGATCCGAAGCAGCTCACGCTCGAGATTACCGAAACGACCGCGATCACGGATACGGATAGAGCCAAGATATTCGCCATCGCAGTCAAACAGATCGGCTGTAAGCTCGCCCTCGATGACTTCGGCGTCGGCTTCTCGTCCTTCAACCACCTCAAGCATCTGCCGGTGGACTATCTGAAGATCGACGGAAGCTTCATTCGGAACCTGCCGCAGAGCAAGGTGGACCAGCACCTCGTTCGGGCCATGGTCGAAGTCGCGCGCGCGCTCCGCAAGCGCACCGTCGCAGAGTTCGTCGCGAGCCCGGAGATCCTCAAGCAGGTCCGCGACTCGGGAATCGACTTCGCCCAGGGCTATCACATCGGCAAGCCGGCGGCGATCCAGAGTCTGCTCAACGAGGTCCGCGAGAAAACGGAGCGCGCGGCGAACTGAACCCAACGCGTTAAAATAGGGGTATGCGCCTCGTTTTCACGCTGCTTTGCTGGCTGGTGGCGATCGCGGCGGTCGCGCAGGAGCGGGACCGCGAGCCCGATTTCCTCTTCGGCGCCCCGCGAGGCTACGTCGGGGTCCGCGGCGGATGGCACCTGGCCTCGTCATCGAGTGGCATCCACGATTTTTTCGAGGAAAAGCTGACCATCGAACGCGGCGACTTCGACTCGCCGACATTCGGATTCGAGGTCGGAATTCCCCTGCTATCGCGCCTCGACGTGGTGCTCGGCCTCGATTTCAGCCTGGCCAGAATCGACTCCGAATCCCGAGATTTCGTCGACGAGAACGATCTCCCTATCGAGCAGCAAACGAGCCTCAACGTGATTCCCCTGACCGCGAGTCTGAAGTTTTACTTGAACGAACGCGGACGCGCCGTCAGCCGCTACGCCTACGTTCCAACGACGGTCCGGCCCTACGTCGGAGTCGGGGGCGGCGCCGTGTTCTACCAGTTGAAACAGGTCGGGGAGTTCGTGGACGAGCAAGACCTGTCGATTTTCGAAGGGACACTCATCTCCACCGCCGCCGGTCTCGGGTGGCACGTCTTCGGAGGCGTCGACACGCGCCTCACGCCCAGCATGTGGCTCGCGGTCGAGGGGCGCTATCTCTGGGCCAACGCGGGGGTTGGCGGCGGCTTCCAGGACTCCGATCCGATCGATCTTTCCGGGCTCCATATCACGGCCGGCCTCAACATCACCTTCTAGTCATTTTGCGCCATAATGGGTTTAGTATTAGACAACAGGGGGTACGCATGTCCATTCTCCTGGCCGCGCTCATGACGGCGGCACACGTCGGTTCCACATCCGCGAAGGTCGACACTCCGTGGCTTCCCTGGCTCGGCTGCTGGACGCTCGTCGAAGACCACGTCCGCGAGCCCCTGTTCGGCGCGGAGGAGCTTTCCGAAAGCGAGACCGCGCCGCCGCGAGGTCTCGTTTGCATGGAGCCGGAAGGCGGCGGCGTCCGAGTCACGACGTTCTCGGACGACGAGCTCTTCCTCGAGGAGATGCTCTACGCGGACGGTAAGCGCCAACCCTCGAGCGCGGGACAGTGCGAGGGATGGCAGGAAGTCGAATGGTCCGCCGACGCCGACCGACTCTTCACACGCTCGGAGCTGACCTGCGAGGAAGGCAACGAGCGAGTCGTGACGGGCGTCAGCCTGTTCACGGACAGAAGGACATGGGTCGAGATCCAGACCATCGGTAGCGGCGTTTCCCGAACGGTCGTCGTTCGCCACTATCGTCCGGCACGCGAGGAGGAAACGCTCTCGAAGTCCGGCCTCTCGGCCGAGATCCTGAGGAGCGCGTCGAGGGCCCGAGCGGACATCGCCATCGTCATGGACATCGATGACGTGATCGAAGCCAAGAGCCAGGTCGCCCCGGCCACGCTCGAAGCGCTCCTCATGGAGCACGAAGACGGTTTCGATCTGGATAGCGAGGCCTTGATCCGATTGGATGACGCGGGGATGCCGCCCTCCCTGATCGACGTCATGGTTGCGCTCTCCTATCCCGACCGGTTTCTCGTCGAGCGAGACTCGACGCCCAAAAGCTTCACCTGGACGAGAAGCTTTGGCTACCCCTACTACTACGCGCCTTTTGGCTATTACTACCGGTATGCGCCTTACGTTCCCGTCTATGTCGTGAGGCCCACGCGGGGAGTATCTGTGGGCCGCGTCACCGCCGAAGGCGGCTATGCACTCGTTTCTCGACGCAGCAAGAGTGGCTATTCGAGCGGCTCGAGCAACGGATCGAGTCGAGGCTCGAGCTCTACCGGGAGTTCGAGCTCCGGCGGCACCTCGGACAGAGGCTATCACCGCGGTGGCGCCTCGAGCCGAGGCACCGCAAAACCCAAGCAAAAGAACTGAGCCCGGTTTCGGGCGAACGTCCTATTCCGTTCGCAGCGCTTCGATCGGGTCGAGGCGACTCGCTCTCAGCGCGGGCATGACCCCGGAGACGACGCCCGCGAGAAAGCTCACCAAGAGCGCCAGCAAGACAAGGCTCACCGGTGTGTGGACGGGTAGGCCGGGCACCGCCGCGCGGAGAGCCTGGCAGAGTCCGATGCCTCCAAAGAGACCGAGGACGCCGCCCACCGTCGAAAGCGCCACGGCTTCGGCGAGAAACACCGCGCGGACCTGAGCCTTCGATGCGCCGACGGCGCGGATCAAGCCGATCTCGTGAGTTCGCTCCCCCACCGCGATCCACATCATGGTGAGGATGCCGATCGCGCCCACCAGAAGCGAGATCCCGGCAATGGCGCCGACCGCCGTGGTGATGATGCCCATGACGTTGCCCATCACGTCGAGCATCGCCTCCTGAGACGTCACGGTGAAGTCCTCGTTTCCGCCGTGCCGTTCCACGAGGAGACGCGTCACGTGTTCGACGACGACCGGAAGGGGTATCGCCCTGCGATAGAGGAAATCGATCTCGTTGACCTCGTCCACGTTGAAGATCCTCATCGCCGAGGCGACGGGAATATAGGCGGAGTCGTCGAGGTCGAACCCAAGAAACTGCCCCTTCGGCTCCATGATGCCAACGACGCGGAAACGCGAGCCTCCGATACGGACGAAACGGCCGAGGGCGTTCTCGCTCCCGAAGAGCTCCCGTTTGAGCTTCGGCCCAAGCACGACGGCGGACTGGCCGCGCCGCGGGTCGCCTCCAGACCAGAAGCTCCCCTGTCGCACGTGAAATTTCCACACCGCCGGAACCTCGGGCGTCACGCCGTAGACGAAGACGCTTCTTCCGAGCTCGCCCGCCTCCACCCGCGCCATGCCAAAAACGACCGGCACGATCCTCTCGACACTCGAAAGCCGTCCCAGAGCTTCCATATCGTCGAGCGACAGCTTGTGCGTCGTGCCTCCCAGCACACCGGGAATGCCGACCGTTTCCGCCTTGCCGGGGTTGATGGCGATCAGGTTGGTCCCAAACTGCGTGAACTGTTCTAGGATGTGCCGGCGCGTGCCTTCGCCGATCGAAGTCAGCAGAATGACGGAGCCGATGCCGATGGCGATGCCGAGGGTGGACAGACCCGACCGCATTCGATGTCCCGCGATCGAGCTGAGCGCAAACCTGAGCAGGCTCCCCCCGTTCATCGGCGTGCCAGCGCGAGGATCGGGTCGAGCTTCGCCGCACGACGTGCGGGTGCCACCCCAAAGACGATGCCGACCAACAGCGCCACCGCCATCGCCGCCGCCACTGCCCAGAGCGGCGGGCGCGCCGGCAGGTCGGGGTAGATGCCGACCACGACACCGACGCCGAGCCAGCCGGTCGCCACTCCCAAAGCGGCTCCCGCGAGCGAGAGCAGGGCGGCCTCAGTCAGAAAGGCAGCGACGATCTGCCGACGCGACACACCGATCGCTTTCAAGAGACCGACCTCGCCCGTCCTCTCCGAGACCGAGACCAGCATCACATTCATGATGCCGATGCCGGCGACGCACAGCGAGATCGATGCAATCGCGACGAGGACGAGCGTCAAGGTGCGGAGAATCTCTCCGAGAGTCGAGACGACGGAGTCCTGGGTGATCACGGTGACGTCGTCCTCCCCGTGTCGCTCCTCCACGATCTCCGTCACGCGCCTCGAAGCTACGTCGAGATCCGCGTAGGCCCGCACCACGAGCAGAATCCTGAACAGCGATGCCCGATTGAAGATCCGCATCCCCGTCGCGACGGGAATAATGACCAGGTCGTCGATGTCGACCCCGAGCTGAGTCCCGCGCGAGGACAACACGCCGATGACCCGCATGCGCCAGTTCTCGATACGGATAATCTTACCCAGCGGATTCTGGCAGGGAAAGAGCTCGCTCGCGACTCTCTCCCCAATCACCGCCACAGCGCTGCCCCGGTGGAGCTCGCCCTCGGGCAGAAACTGCCCCCGGCCGAGCGAGAGCTTGCGAACTTCGAGAAACTCGGACGTGGTTCCGATCACCGCCACCTGCCGGCGACGCTCACCGTGGGCGACGCTTCCCGTCGCCATCGAGATCGGCGTACCGCGCTCCAGTTGCCGCAGGCGCTTCAAGAAAGCTTCGAAATCGTCGAGGGTGAGGTCGTTGGGCGCGCCTCCCATGCCCGGCATCCCTCCCGTGGTCTCCGTCTTTCCAGGGACCACGATGAGAAGATTCGACCCGAGGTTCGCGAACTGGTTTGAGACGTAGGCCCGCGCGCCTTCGCCGAGAGCCGTGAGCAAAATGACCGCGCCGACACCGACCGTCATGCCTAGCAAACTCAGGCCCGCTCGCAGCCGATGGCCGACGAGAGCGCACCAGGCGAATCGGAGCAGCTCCCAGGGGCTCACCGGCTCACCGGAGCACCGATCCCGACGAGAGATCGGAGCTCTTCTCCCTGGATTCGGCGATGGATACGGCCGTCAGTCAGGATCAGCGCCCGGTCCGCGCGCCGCGCCACGTCCGGATCATGGGTGACCACGACCAGCGTCAGCCCCTGATCGTTCATGCGGTCGAGAAGATCGAGCACTTGGCGTCCCGACGTCGAGTCGAGATTGCCCGTGGGCTCGTCTGCGAGAACAAGGCTCGGCCCCATCACCGTCGCGCGAGCGAGCGCGACACGCTGTCGCTCGCCGCCCGAGAGCTGATCGGGGCGATGCGACTCCCGCTTGCTCAAGCCCACGTCGGCGATGGTCCTCATCGCTCGTTCCCGCCTCTCCGAAGGCGCGACTCCCGCAAAGACCATCGGAAGCTCCACGTTCTCGAGCGCGGTGAGCCGCGGCACCAAGTGGAAGAACTGGAACACGAAGCCGATTTGATGGCGACGGACGTGGGTCAGCTCTGCCTCGTCCAGCGTCGCAACCTCTCGTCCATCCAGCTTGTAGGATCCGGAGCTCGGGGTGTCGAGGCAGCCGAGAACGTTGAGGAGCGTGGACTTGCCGGAGCCCGACGGCCCCATGATCGCGACGTGCTCTCCGTCCGTGATGGTCTCGTCCACGTTCACGAGAGCGTGGACCTCTTCGTCGCCGACCGCGAAGCTCCGACAGAGCTTCTCGAGCTGGATCAAGGCGCGCCCTCTTCCTCTTCGACCACGACTGTGGCGCCTTCGACGACCTCGGGCCGATCGAGCGACAAGACGATCCGGTCTCCCGGATTCAATCCATTGGTAACTTCCGTGAAATCCCAGTTGCTCAGGCCGGTCTCGATAACCTGGCTCACGAGTCGGTTCTCGTCACCGACCACGAGCACCCGAGTACCCTCGAGCAACGCCGAGGTCGGGATGCGCAGCCGAGCGTCACGTTTCTCCAGAACGACCTCCACGTCCGCCGACGTCCCGGGCAACATCGTCGCCGCCAGGCCAGAGTCCTCCAAGTCGACCTCAATCTCGACCGTGCGGTTCTGCGCTTCGACGTCGAGCACGTAGGGCGCGATGCGGGATACGTGACCCCAAAAGCTCGCGCCCGAATGAGAGTCCACGGTGACCCGCACCCTTTGATCCAATTGGATGCTCGCGGAGTCCACCTCGTCCATCGGCGCCGAGATATAGATCGAGTCCGGATCGAGGATATCGATGGCCGCCGGCACCGGTAGGGCTGGAGGCGAGGGCGTCACCCACTCGCCGAGCTCGGCATCCACCTCCGCCACGATCGCGTCGAAGGGCGCGCGCAGGACCATCTTTTCGACGCGGGTCTCCCCGAGCGCGACGGCGGCTCGAGCGCGCGCAACATTCGCCCGCGCGGCCTCACAGGCCGCATGGGCGCGAAGCGCTTCCGTCGATGCACGGTCGAGAAGATCCTCGCTGGCAATGGCTTGTTGCGCCAAACGCGCCGTTCGCTCCCGCTCCCGTTCGGCTCGATCGGCCGACAAACAGGCCTCCTGTTCCCGAGAGAGGGAGGCTTCCCGGTCCTTTTCGGCGAGTACGAGCTCCGCCTGCTGAAGGCGGTCGTCAAGCCGCAGGACGACGTCGCCTCTCTTCACGCGTTGGCCCTCTCGGAGCGGAATGGCCAAAACCATTCCGCCCATCTCGGGTGACAGCTTGGCGCGGCGCCTTGCCATGACCGTGCCGGCCCGCGTGTTCGTCACCGTCTCTTCGACGCCGCCCGGAGCCGCGAGGGCGACGACCACGGCGACGGGCTCGGGAACGAAGACCAGATAGCGAAGCGCGAGGCCCAGCAGGACCAGGAGCGTGAGGACGATAGCGGTCTTGGCGTAGCGTTTCATTCGACTCCGACTCTTAGTTCGTGTTTCAGGATTGTCTCCTCCATGGCAGTCTACCCATCACTTCCTACCGGAATGCGTTTTCAAAAGACGTGCCAGCACAAGTATCCGTCGCTGACAACTACTACCGCGTTCGAGCGCGCGGAATCGCTCAGCTCGCCCCGACGAGGTGAGTGTTTCCACTCAACGACCTCAGATGGCTCAACCGGTGGGGCTTCCATCGGGAACGGAGTCCTCGGGCACCGCGAGCCGTGGCCGGATACCGTCCGCGTAGCCGATGTCGAAGAGCGTCCCCTCCGACAACTCTGCCTTCATCCGGCGGGGCTCCAGATTCACGACGAATAGCGCCTGACAGCCGACGAGAGATTCGAGCTCTTCTCGCTCCTGCTTGAGGCCTGCAAGGATGTTGCGTTGCCGATCGCCGAAGCTCACGACGAGCTTAACGAGTTTGTCGGCGCCCAAGACGTCCCGGACCTTCTCGATCGTCCCTACCCGAACGTCGATCCGGTCAAGATCGTCGATGGAAATGGTCGATTTGATGGGAGCGACCTCGAACTGCGCCATGTCCCCTCCTTCAGCCCGTAGAATACACCGACGACCGAAGGGAACGGGAGCGAAGTGGGACCGCCCGCCGATTCGTGGGCTAAGTCGGAACTAGCCTGCGCTCTATTGGTGTTGGAGCCTGAAGCCGGCGCTGCTCCCATCCGCCCCTCAAGGGCTCCCCATGCTTTCCGAACTGAAAGCCGAGCAACTCTTACCTTTCTGTTTGTCTCATTCCCGAAGAGTTCTCAATCATGCGCATGTCCTCGCAACCGCCGCTCAGGCCTCCACCGCCGCAGCCTGTTCCAAGAAACGGCAGCTCATTGCGCTACTCTCCGCGGGTATCGAGAAGGCCCTTGAGGATTCGGCCTTCGACTCCAGTCGAGTTTTTGGAGACGACGGGAGACCGACGGAGCCGATTGCCGCTGAACGAAGACATCAGAACCTGGTTGGCATAGTCGGCAACCCACCCTTTCAGGTTGCCGTCGTCTGACGTGCGGCCGTTGCACTCCATCGGAAACCGCCGATAGAATGCCCTATGTTTTTCGTTAAGAATGTCGCACTGCTCACGTTCGTGGCTCTCGTTTGCTCAACGGCCGCCAACGCGCAGAACATCGACGAACAGTTGCTCCTAGCCGCGAAGGTCGGGGATCCCGTTGTCGTCAAAGCGTTGCTAGCAAAGGGTGCAGACGTTGGGGCGAAAGACATCTATGGGGAGACCGCATTGACGGAAGCGGCATATCAAGGCCACATAGAGGTCGTCGGCATTTTGCTTGAATCCGGCGCGGACGTGAACGCGCGAAATATCGACGGCTGGACGGCGCTCGCGTGGGCGGCAAAACGGGGTCATATCGTGATTGTCAAAGCTCTGCTCAAAGCCAATGCTCATGTCAACACGTTAGATATAGACGGCATGACGCCGCTCATGTGGGCTTGCTGCCAAGGTCGCACCGAGATCGTACGGGCTCTGAAAGAAGCCACGGCCGATGTCAATCTGAAAGACAATCAAGGTCGAACGGCATTGATGGTGGCTGCAAGGGAGAATCAAGGGGATATCGTGCAATTGCTACTGGTGGCCGGAGCAAAGCTCGATGCAACCGACGATATCGGAAAGACGGCCTTGTCATACGCAACAAGTCGTCGACATCGTGAGATTGTAGACCTCCTCGAGAAGGCTGCGCAGTGAGGTTCAAACAGCGATTTGGGATAGGGCGCGTCGAAGCCTCCGTCGGATCTCCCTCGTCAAACGAAGATCCGCCGCCTGGACCCTTCACACGATGTCGGAGACCTCGCCAATATACTGGAGACGTGACCTACAAACCTTCATCGTCTTGAGCGCGAAGCTCTGGTCCACTGTCACCGTGCCCCCCGTGCTGACCGAAAGGTCGGACGTCGTCGGCTCGTGCCGTTGCTCGTGTAGTGGATCGTCGAGCCGTGCTGCTCACACAGACGCGACGTGTCCAAAAATACGAACGAGCTCAAGGCTCGCTTCACCGGGGGCGTTTCGGATAGACGTCATTCAGACTGCCGTACCGTTCGCCGAATCTGAACGCATTCGTCGAAGGGTTTGTTTTGTCGATCAAGAGCGAATGCCTGGATCGGATGATCTTCTTCGGTGAGCAATCGCTGCGCCGGGCCTTCACCGAATTCGTTCGTCACTATCATCGGGAGCGCAACCATCAAGGGCTCGGCAACGCGTTGATCGAAGCGGACGAGTGCGTCGGCCGTCTCGACGGGAACGTGCGATGTTGCAAGCGATCGGGCGGCTTGCTCGACTATTACCACCGCGAAGCCGCGTAGGAGTTCAGCGCGCCAGCTGGCTGGAACGGATGGTCCGGAAGCGAGTTGTGCTTGGCGATCACCTCCCGCGGATCCGCAATACCTTGCGCTACTTTCCGCGGGTATCGAGAAGGCCCTCGAGGATTCGGCCTTCGGCTCCATTCGAGTTTTTGGACACGACGGGATTCCCGACGGTCCGGTCAGCGTGAACCCTTCGCGCTCAGCCACTCGAGAACCCGGGATGCACGGTCGCTCGTCGGATCGAGCTCGATGAAGCGCCGGAAGTGCCGGGTAGCCATCTCCGGCCGTTGTCTTTCCTGAAGATAGAGAACCGCGAGATTGTAGTGGGCTTCGGCCAGGGTCTCGTCGAGGCGGAGCGCGTTCTCGTACTCGGCGATCGCTTCGTCGATACGTCCAGATCGGCGAAGCGCCACCGCGTGGCGAAAGCGCGCGCTCACATGGTCGGGTGCCGACGCGACGGCGGCACGGGAGGCATCGAGCGCCGCCTCTGTGTCGCCAGTCTCCTTCAGGATCTCGGCGAGGTCGAGACGAGCCTCGACGAACCCCGGGTCGATCCGGATGGCCTCCTCGAGCGCGTTTCTCGCCTCGGCAAGATCGCCGGCTCTGCGATCGGCACGGGCTTTGATGTAGTAGGCGGGCGCGAGCTCCGGATCCGCTTCGAGCGACTGCCGTGCCATCGCCTCTGCACGCTCGGGACTGAACCCGTACCAGAGCGCATAGAGAAGGTGGCTTTCGGCATTGTCGGGCTCGATTCGGAGAGCCGTCTTGATCTCCTTTTCCATCTCGACCATGCGATTCTCGTGATAGGCGGCCCAGGCTCGCGCCTGGTGAGCGTCGACGTCGCCGGGAGCTGCCGTCAAGGCCGCATCCGCGGCGCGACGCATCTCAGCGATCTCCTCGGGCGAGGCCGCGTCCGCCAGGTATGCCTTCCAACCCAAACGCTCCGCGAGAGCGGCCTGGAGCTCGGCGAGCGCCGGGCTGTCGAGAACGGCTTCGGTTATCTCCCTGCGATAATCCCGAACGGCATCTTCGCTTCGCCGTACCGAGTAGCTATCCGTCGCGGTGCTCGCGGCCGCGTCCGGGCTCGGACCGGCCACCGCCACCGTGGACTCCGGGTGAAAGCTCTGGACGAGCTGCGCGAAAGGGCCGGCCACCCGCTTCAAGTCTTTATCCGGTATCCAATAGGTGAACCGGTAAAGCGTCTCCTCGACCGTTGTGACGATTTCCGTCACACGATCGCGTCGGTTCCTTTTGCCGTTTCGCGCCGGCAGGTGGTAGACGAACTCGACCCCACTCCCCCAGGGAAAACGTAGAACCCGTTCGGACTCGATCGGAACGGTGACGCGCTCGTTCAATCGCTCGCGCTGAACCTCGAGAAAAATCTGGGCGAAGCTGGCGTCGTTCAGATCGATGGGCTGGGTGAGACGCTCAGTTTCGAGGCGCAGCAGACTGTTCTTTCGGTACACGATCTGGAACGGGACGCTCGCGCTCGCGGGTTGGAGTCTAGTGTCCTTCCTGGGGTAGACAATCGTGAAACCAGCCCCCTGGTGAACGACCATGTCCTGCGCCGAGACTGGACTCGTCCAGACGAGGAGCGCCACCAACAAGACCCGCCACGTCATGTGGGCGCATCTCCCATCGTCGAGGTAAGTACCTCGTCGATGCTCGTCTCCCCCGTGGCGACGCGGCGAAGACCGCTTTCCCGAAGCGTGATCATCCCCTGCTTGAGCGCCAAGTCGCGTATCTCGACCACGGAAGATTTCTCGGCGATGAGCTCTTCGAGCTCGTCGGTGACGAGCAGTGCTTCGAAGATTCCACGACGTCCCCGATATCCCGTCTTGCCGCAGGCCGCGCAGCCTTTCGCTTCGTACAGCGTCGCACCCTCGAGCGCGGCCCGCTCTCGAGCGCCGAACACCTTCGGAAGTCCCGAGCTCGATGGCGTCTTGCACTCTTCGCACAAGCGCCGCACGAGCCGCTGCGCGAGAACGAGGCTCACGGCGGAGCCGACCATGAACGGATCCAAGTCCATGTTCAAAAGGCGCAAGATCGTGCTGGGGGCATCGTTCGTATGGAGCGTCGACATGACGAGATGTCCCGTGAGCGCGGCTTTCAAGGAGATATCCGCCGTCTCCTGGTCGCGGATCTCCCCGACGAGAATCACGTCCGGGTCCTGGCGCAGAAAACTCCGCAGGGCGTCGGCAAAGGTGATACCCGTCTCCTCGCCGCAATGGACCTGCGTCACGCCTTGGATCTTGGACTCCACCGGGTCTTCCGCGGAAACGATGTTCACGTCCTCGCGGTTCAGATGCTCCACCAGAGCGTAGAGCGTCGAGGTCTTGCCACTCCCCGTGGGCCCGGTCACGAGAATGAGGCCGTTCGGAGACTCGGAAGCGTGCCGCACCCGCTCGAGCGTCTCGTCGTCGAAGCCGATCTCGGTGAGCGCCTGAAGTTTTCGCGATCGGTCGAGCGCCCGTAGCACGATCTTCTCGCCGTGGAGCGACGGAAGACTCGAGAAGCGGAAGTCGACGTCCTTTCCCCAAATGAGGTCATAGCTGATCCGCGCATCCAGGGGCTCTCGGCTCGGCTTCATGTCGAGACCCGCCATCACTTTGAGACGGGCGACCGTCGCCAGAGCGAGCGCGGGCGGGAGTCTCCAGGCGATGCGCATCGCGCCGTCGACGCGAGAACGTACCCGGAACTCGGCTTCGAGCGGCTCGAAGTGAACGTCACTGGCGCCCTCGTAGACGAGCCGGATCAGAACCTGGTGCACGAAGGCAATGACGTCCGGCTCACGAATGACGCGCTCGAGCGTCGCGGGATCGCTCGCGAGCTTGTCCCGGTTGCGATTCACGAGAGCGACCGCCGGCTCGCTGTAGGTCTCAATCGGTGATTCGACCCGCTGCTTCACGATCGCATCCGTGAGGGAACGCGCGGCCTCGGAGCTGACCGCGGCGGGGGGCAAACCGTTCAGCGCGGCGCCGTTCATATAATGCTCCGAAATGGCAGCCGCGAGCAGGTGCTCGTGGCCGGCCACCGTGTCGATATGACACCCCGAAAGCGCCTCCAAGGCACCTACGAAGGCCTTGTCCGTCGGATTGAGCATACACACACGAATAGTATCGAGCTCGGATTGCACCGGGAACACGAGCGTCTGAGTGACGAACTCCTTCGGAATGAGCTTGCTGACCGTCTCGATATACTCGGGGTAGACGGTAAGAAGCGAGGGGTCGACGGCGGACGTCCCCGAGACTTCTTCCATGATCCCGTTGAGCGCATCGGCGGAGGCGAGCTTCAGCTCGACGACGGCGCGCAAAAGAGTCATCGACCGCGTCTTCTGGAAGTCCCGGGCACGCTCCATGAGCGGCGCCTGCACGTGGCCGTACTGGACGAGCCTGTCCGCGACGGCTTGCTCGAATTCGGCGTGTCTCAAAGCATCCCCCTGTAAGCTATGAGACTATTGTAGCTTCCGATTGAGCTCCGCGATGCGATCGGACGCTTTTTGGTGGTATTCCTCTCTCGGGTCTGGCAGCAGGGCAAGCGTCTCGCGATAGAGCTCGAGTGCCTCACGAGAACGCCCTAGGCCCTCGTAGATATAGGCTCGCTTGTATCGATCGACTGCCTCCGTTCTCACTTTTTCCATCGCCTTCGAGAGAAACGACCGCGTATCCGCGTGGGTGGGATGGAGCTCCAGTGCCCGATTGAACTGAGCCATCGCCGCCTGGAGCTCGCCGGCGTTGTAGAGCCGAACACCGTTTTCGTAAATGGGTCGGACTTGTTGCTCGAGAAGCTCACTGGCCTGGTCGCGAAACTCACGGGCCCGGGCGTTGCCGGGCTCGAGCTTCAAAAGCTCGGAAAAGCTCTGGAAAGCCTCGCGATAGGCTTCGCGACGAAGCTGAGCGAGGCCCGCTTCGGTGAGCTCCTCGATGCGCTGCTGCCCTCGCCGCCGGGCCTTTTGACTCGTGTCGATCCGTGAAAGCCCCCGCCTCGCGGCGTCGTTCTCGGGATCCAGCTCGAGAGCTTTCCGATAGGCCGCAGTGGCCCGGTTCGTACTACGCGTTCGATAGTAATCGCCTTGCGCTATGTGGGAGTCGACCAGCTTTGCGGACAAGACTTCGCTTTCGGGCGAGAGGGCGATGGCTCCCTCCAGAATCGATCGGGCTTCATCGAACTTTCTCTCGGAAACGAGAGCATCCGCACGCTCGGTGAGCTCCGCAACTTGCCCGAGTCGCTCACGGTCCTCCTGCTCCCGGACCGCGCGCTCCTGCGTCTGCTGCTCGAGCCGTTCCTCCACCCGAGTGGACTGCGCGAGGGACTCTTGATGCGTCGGATCGAGAACTAGGATTTTGCGGTACTGCTCGAGGGCGAGCTCGAAGTTCCCTCGCTCTTCGTACTCGGAAGCCAGCGAGGCGTAGTCCTCGATTCTCTCTCGTTGGTCCGCTGTCAGGTTCGACTGGAAGACTTCCTGGAACTCGCGCTGAGCTCCGTCTTCCGGTGAACGGATAGCGATCGCGAGAATGAGAATCAGAAACACAACGAAAACGCCGCCCCCGATCAGAGCCAGACGTGGCACGGAGGACTTCCCTAAAGGACTCGTCGTAGCGGCAGCGGGTGTGGCCCTCGGCTCGGCGCGGGGCATTGAGGCCGGCTTCGCCGCCGCAGAGAGTGTGGCCGAGAGCGTCGGCTGGACGATTTCGATCTCCCCCGGCTCCGGGATAGCGCCGTCCGCGGAGAAGTATAGGGTGAGCCCGGCAACGGTGATTTGGGCTCCGTGCTCGAGCGCCTTCTCCTTCACTCTGACACCGTCCACGTAGGTCCCGTTCTCGCTTCCGAGATCGACGAGAGCAAAAACGCTGCCCCGCTTCACGATCTTGAAGTGTTTGCCGGAAACGAGAGGGTCGGGAAGCTGAACCGAAGCCTCCGAGGAGCGGCCCACGACCGTCTCACCGCCTCCGAGGGAAAAGACTTGGCGCTCGCCTCCGCCGATCAGAGCCAGCTTGGCCGTTTCGGAGCTCTCGGAGTCGAGCTCGAACTCGAGGGTGAAGGCACCGAGCTCGAGCGAGCAACCGGAGTAGATGCTCAACGTCTTGATCCGCTCACCTTTGTGAACGACGCCGTTCCCACTACCCAGATCGACGACGCGATAGCCTCGCCCCGCGGGCTCGACGCGGGCGTGGCGGCGTGACACGGAGGGGTCGAGGAGCACTACGTCGTTTGTCCCCTCGCGACCGATCGCGAGCGGCTCGTGAGACAGAGACCTCTCCTGCTCCGTTTTGCCCGATCTCCGGACGATGAGTTTCGCCATGATCTAACGCAGCTTGGCTCTCGCCTGTTCGATACCCTGCTGAGCTTCCGCGTAGCGGGTATCACCCTCCCTGGCGAGCATGAGAAACATTTCCCACTCAGCGATCGCCTCGTCGTAGCGAAGGAACTGAAACGCCTCGCTCGCGCTCTCGAAGTGGGTTTCCGCCTTTTTCTCAATCTCTTCGTCGAGGAGACTCAATCGGGTACGCGCGCGCGCGTGATCGGGGTCGAGCTCCAGTACCCTCTCGAAGCTCCTTTGCGCCTCCTTGAGGCGTCCGGTGTCGAGATGAGCGAGCGCCTCGTCGAAGTAGAACTCGCCGTCCCGCCCATCCGCGCTCTGAACGGACGCGACTGAGGAGGTTGTCGCCGGCGCAGGCACGGGGGCTTCACGAGCGATGGGCGCAGACGGCGGGCTCACCACCGGTGCCGATGCGCTCGTGCTCGACTCTCCGCCCCCCTCCTCCGTCGTCTCGGAAGGAACGAGCAAAATCCGCAAGAAGATCGCGAGCACGAGGGATATCGCGATCAGGAGCCCTCCGACAACGAACAAGCGTCGCATGGGATCGGCTTCCACTTTGGGCGGAGTCGAGCGGGCCTGCCCCGCGGCTACGGGGGTCTTGGGCTTTGGGGCCGACGGCTGCCGTTGTGGCCTCGGCGAAACGGGCGGCACCTTGGCGGCAGGCGGCGGCCCTTTGGCGGCAGGCGGCGGAGAGGGCGTGACCGCCGCGGCTTCAGCTGGTTTCTTCTCTTGGATCGCCGGGGCATCGAGACGGCAGGTCACGCCCGCGAAGCGTAGCTCGTCCCCGAAACGCACGGGGGACTCCTGGATCTGGCGTCCATTCACATAGGTCTTGTTGGCGCTTTCGAGATCCACTAGCGTCATGCTCGTTTGGGAGACGAGAAGCTTGGCGTGAAACTTGCTCACGAAGTGATCGGGAATTGAGATGCGGTTCGTCGCGTCCCGACCGATCGTGAGCTCGCTTCCGACTACGTGATGGTGGATTTCCTTGCCGTCGGGAAGCTGCACCACGAGCCGCGGTACATCCAACGCCCGAACTGTCCTGTCCTTCGTCTTGGGCTTCATGGGCTCTTGGGGCTCGAGGCCCGAATTTATTGAGGGGGGTGGAGCGACAGTGCTCTAAAGTTAAAATTTATCACAGCTTCCGCAGCCCGACAACGATCGCATCCTGCTCCCTCGCCGCCGTGACCTTCACGTGCTCGGTCTCGGCGT
The DNA here is from genome assembly GCA_965247365.1 of Candidatus Marinacidobacterales bacterium. Lineage (GTDB taxonomy): Bacteria > Acidobacteriota > Vicinamibacteria > Marinacidobacterales > SMYC01 > CBDFHB01. The sequence goes on along the minus strand of CBDFHB010000002.1, from coordinate 2,065,540 downwards.
CCGCCGTGGCGGCGTCTCCGAGCGCATTGATGGCATCGAGAATGACCTCTAGAAGCTTCTGGTCCGCGACCGCTTCGATCAGGTGGCTACCCTCCATCGCGGAAGCCGACGCACCGACCAGCCCCGCGGCCTCGTCTTCGGCACGGATCACGACGAAATTCTCGTCGACCCAGAACCGCGCGCCTTCGGCCGACCCCGCTTGCTGACGAGCATCCGGAATCGACTCGGAAGCGACTCGATCCCCGGATACGGAGGCAGGAGCGCCGGCGATGGGCTGCACCGAGGGCTCCCGAGACCTCGACTTGGTAGGCGACGGTCTCGAAGGCGGTGCGGTAGCCGGCCGCTGAGCGGCGAGCTCGAACGAGCGTGCCACGAGCCGATTGACGCTCCTCGCCACCTCCGAGAGCTCGGTGAAGGCCTGCCGTGCCGGCAGATAATCCGCGTCGCCTTTGACGATCGCTTCGACGTCGTCCCGAAGGCTCGAAAGTGGCTCGAGGGTCATGCGCCGGCCCACCACGAGCGCCGTGGCGATTCCGAGAAGCAGAACGACGAACGCGAGAGACAATACCGCCGTCGCCCAACTCGCCGAAGCGGTCGCCACTTCGTAGACGACGACCGCAACTCCAACACGTCGGCTCCGGTGCAGGAGGGGTTGTACGAGGACGTAATCGGATCCGCGGCGTCCGAGATAAAACGTACGGATGTCGTCAATGGGCGCTCCGATGCCCTCGATCGAGTCGAGAACTTCGTCGGTCCGATTCGAGGGGGCCAGTACGTTCCCCTCCAAGTCGATCAAGATGGCTTCCTTTACCCGCTCCTCACGCAACACTCCCTCGACAGTGAGGTCGCGCAAGCGTCCCTCTCCGACGATGCTTCCGTTCGCTTCCGTCAAGAGCTCGAGAATGACGCGCCCGCGGCGAAGCGACTCCTCCCGAAGGGCGTTGCCCAGAGTCCTCACCAGGGGCATCGCCAACATGAAGTAGACGAGCAGCGCAAGGCTCGAGGTGATCAGGAGAAACTTCGCAGACCACGATAGAGAGCTCGTCCATCCCGCGGCGCCGCCATCCACGTCCTCGTCGGGGATCGGTGGCGGCTCGGCTGGTAGCCGTTCCGGAGACGGCGGCGCGAAATCTTGCGGCGTGAGAATCCTCGTGTCCGACGAGCCCCTGGCGGCAGCCGGGGCTTCCGGCTTCATCAACAGCGTTCCCGTATCATCGGGCGTCTTGGTCTCGGGCTTCGGCACGAGCATCATCGTCTTGTCGTCTTGTGCAGCCTCGGCGACCGTTGCCGGCTTGCCGAGCTGTGCCGGAAGCATGACCGTCGCGTCGTCTTTTTCGGGCGCATCGGGCTCTTCGGGCGTCTGGAGCGGCAGCGACCCGGGAGTCGCTTTCAGCATGATCGTCGCCGAGTCATCCGGGGATGGTTTCGGAGGCGCAGTCAATAGGATCGTCGCCGTGTCGTCCGGCTCCACTGCGGGCGGTGGCGGTGGCGAGTCATCCTCATAGGACAGTAGGAGACCTCCGAAGCGGACTTCGGACCCCGGCACCAATTTGTACTCCTCGACCCTCTTCGACTCGACGAAGCTCCCGTTGCGGCTTCCCAAATCGATGAAACGCATTCCCCCCTCCCCGGGCTCGATGAGGGCATGCCGCCGTGAGAGTCGGGAGTCGCTGAAAAAGAGGTCGCAACTCGGGTCCCGTCCGATGGTCACGGACTGGTCGGAAAGCTCGTGTCGAATGACTCGCTCGCCGTGTTTGATGATGAGTCGTTTCAAGGGTTTTTCTTTGCTAGCCGATTCCGTAGATGAAGCGGAGCAGCACCGGACCTACGATGACGAGTAGCGCCGCTGGCAGAATGAAGATGACCAGGGGCATCAACATGAGACTCGAGGCGCGAGCGCCCGCCTTTTCCGCGCGTTGGAATCTCTCGGTGCGCATGACATCTGCCTGAGATCGGAGTACGGAGCCGATCGATGCGCCGAGACGGTCCGCCTGGATCAGAACCGCGGTGAAACTGGAGACTTCGGGGACACCGCATCGATCCGCGAGACTTCGCAAAGCCGCCGAGCGTGTCGTTCCCAACCGAATCTCCCTCATCATCAACGAGAGCTCGTCGCTGAGCGGTCCCTGGGGGCCGCGCTCGACAACCCGTTGCAGTCCCTGCGAAAAATCGAGCCCCGCTTCGACGACGAGCGTCAGAAGATCCACGGAGAACGGAAGCGCCCTCACAATCGCTCGCTGACGTTTGGTCACCATGTCCCGCAGAAGGAAGTCCGGAAGAAAGGAGAAAACGATGGCCAGGAGGGCGATCATGATCGGGTGACGGGCGAACTGGAAGATCACCGACATCACGAGCGGCCCGATGACGGCGAAGGCGATCTTCCAGGCGAGAAACTCGTCCGTCGAAAGCCCATCCCGCATCCCCGCGGCCGAGATCTGCTTCTCCTTCGACGCCCGATAGCTCGAGAGCTCGTAGTGAGACACGAAAGGCGCTATCGCCCGGAGCAACGGGTGCATGATCTGGAGAAGAGGCGATTCGAGCGGGTCCTTCCCCTCGGCCGCTCCGAGGCGCGCCATCGCGGCGCGGGCGCGAAAGTCCGGCAACAAGAGGTAGACCATCATGGTCGCCGAGAGGAAAATCGTCCCGTATGCCAGAAACAAAAGTAGAGTCGATAGTTGCATGACGTCGTTCAGTCCATGCCCCAGGCGTCCTCGTTGTCTTCCGAGATCTTGTCTCCCGCGATCTCGGTCGCGATCTTGTCGCCCCACTGGTTGATGAGGGTCTCGAAGTTCGTATTCGCATTCGGATAGAGGAGCTTCATGAGAAAAAGGACCAGTGCGGTGACGAAGCCGAGCAGCATGACGTACTCGACGAGAACGGCGCCCGCCTCCCGGACCCGCTCGGTGCCCGCCTCAGACATCGATTTTCACCACTTTGAGGATCATCCACATACCCATCGCGTCCATCCCCGCGATGATCATCAGCATCAGGATTCCGAGAATGGAGTTGAACAGGGGCTCGACGAGCGTCGGGTCTAGGAAGAAGAACGTAACGATCAACACCGGCGGAACGCCGCACATCATCACACCCTGCGTCATCCCCTCGGCAGTCATCGCCTGGACCTTGCCTTCGACTTTCTTCCTCTCGCGCACCGTATGGGCGATGACGTCGAAAACCTCGGCGAGATTCGCGCCCGTCTCCCGAATCGTGATGATGGCGGTCACCACCATATCCAGATCCGGCGTCGGAACACGATCGGCGAGGTTCTGGAGCGCGTCGTCGAGCGGCAATCCGAGCTTCGTCTCCTTCACGACCGTCGCGAACTCCTCCGAGATCGGTGCTTCCATTTCTTCCACGACCAGCTCGACGCCCTGTTGGAGGCTAAGCCCGGAGCGCAGAGAGTTAGAGACTAGGGTGAGCGCTTCTCCGAGCTGAGCGTTGAGCCTCGCGAGCCGGCGGCTCCTCAGAAATCCGATGCCCCACCGCGGGACGAGGAGCCCTAGCCCGGCGAAAACGAGCGCCAAGAACGGGCTGTAATTGACGAGAAACCCGAGCACCGCCATAAAGAGAACGGTATAGGCGAGGATCTGACGACAACGGTGGCGCGGCACTTCCCGATGCATCGCCTCGAGCTCGAGCTGCATCCAACGGCTCCACTTCGTCAAGTAGCGGTCCCACCACTCCGAGAGCGGTTGCAGAATGCTCCAGGTGATGAAGGCCGCGGCGGCCGCCACCATGATGGGAACGACGAGTTTCAGAATCGCCGACATCGCTACCTCACGCCGTCTGGTGAAGGAAGATCTCACGCGGCACCTTGATACCGCGACGCTGTAGAGTTTCGATGAACTTCGGAATCATCCCCGTCGGTACGAACTGCCCGAGCACCTTGTTCTCCGGCGTCAAACCCGTCTGCTTGAAGAGGAAAATGTCGGCCATCGTGAAGACGTCCCCTTCCCGTCCTGTCACCTCCGACACGTGAGTGACGCGCCGGCTTCCGTCGGAGAGCCGAGTTTGCTGAAACACGAGGTCGACCGCCGAGCCTATCTGCTCGCGAATCGCGCGCGATGGCAAGTCGAGCCCTGCCATCAAGCTCATCGTCTCCAGACGAGACAGGGCGTCCCGCGGCGTATTCGCGTGCACGGTCGTCAGAGACCCGTCGTGGCCCGTGTTCATCGCCTGAAGCATGTCGAGCGCTTCTCCGGCGCGACACTCGCCCACGACGATGCGATCGGGCCGCATCCGGAGGGAGTTTCGCACGAGATCGCGGATCGTCACCGCCCCCTCACCCTCGATATTGGGAGGGCGCGACTCGAGGCGCACGACGTGCTCTTGTGGAAGCTGAAGCTCAGCGGAGTCCTCGATCGTCACGATCCGCTCGTCGGCGGGGATGAATGAAGACAATACGTTCAGAAACGTCGTCTTTCCCGAGCCGGTGCCCCCGGAGATCACGACGTTCTGGCGCGCGAGAACAGAAGCCTCGAAAAACTGAGCCATCTGAGGCGTAAAGGCGCCAAAGCGAATCAGGTCCGCGACGGTTAGCGGCGTCTTGGAGAACTTGCGTATCGTCACGCTGGGACCGTCGATGGCGAGCGGACGGATGATGGCATTGACGCGCGAGCCGTCCTCGAGGCGCGCGTCCACCATCGGTGACTTCTCGTCGATGCGACGCCCCAGTGGCGCCACGATGCGCTCGATGATGGCTCGAAGCTGATCCTCGGTCAGAAACCTGTGGTCGGTGAGGACGATCTTCCCGCCGCGCTCCATGTAGACCTGATCGATTCCGTTGACCATGATCTCGCTGACGTCCGGATCGCGCAGGAGCTCCTCCAGTGGGCCGAGGCCGAGCGCCTCGTCGAGAATCTCCTTTACCAGCTGCTTCCTGACCGTACGGTCCGAGAGTCCCTTTGCCTCCTCGTCCAGCAGGCTGACGATCTTGACTTCGGTCTTGCCACGAAGCTTCGACTTCTTCTTCGGATCCTTGGCCAGCTCGAGGTCGGCTTTCTTGAAATCGATCTCGTCGATCAAGCGACGGTGAATGCGAATCTTGATATCCCGGATCTCGTCCCGCTCGTCCGGAGGAGCCAGAACCTCGGGCTCGGTAGGAAGGCCGGATCGACGACCGGCCTCGCCTCGGGCCCGCCGTGCGCTGCCCATGAAATCGAGGCCACCCTGACCGAAGTCCGCGACGAGCTGCTGCGTGAAGCCATCGAGGGCTTTGCTCACCGGATGCCGGGGCGAGCTCGAAACGAAGGGCTCGGCATCCGAGATGGACTGCTCCACCAAGTCGACGTCCTCCGGCAAGTAGAGGGCGATCGCAAGACCGGTGCTCTCCTCGATGGTCTCCGGCGGAAAGGCCATGCGCGTCCCGTAACGATTGAGCACGAGGCGCATCATGTCGCGGGAGAAGTGGTAGGACTGGAGATACTCGATCGCGCGCCGCGCCTGGGTCACCGAGGCCACCTCCGGCGTCACCACGACGCAAACGGCAGCGCTCAGATCCAGGATCGGTATCGAATCGGCGGAAACGATGGACCCGAGATCGACGACCACGTAGTCGTAGGCGCGCAGAAGCAGCTCGACGAAACGCTCTAGCTTGTCGCGAGAGAGCACCTTTTCCTGGAGCGCGTCGTTGGCCGCCGGCACGACGGTGACCCCCGACGAGTGGGTCGTGAGATAGCCCTTCAGAAGCGCCGGCTGAAGTCGATCCAAAAGCGACACGACATCCGCCACTGCCTTCGGATCGGAAAGGCCCAAATAGAGCGCGACCGTTCCCGGAACCGGGTGAGCCAAGTCGACGAGAGCGACCGTCCCTCGGGTCTCCCGTTTGAGCGATACCGCGAGGTTCGCGGCGAGCAGGCTCGCGCCCCCTCCCCCTTTGACGGAGAAGACGCTAATCGCCTTGCCTGCCATCAGCCCCGATACCTCACGGCTTTTTTTTCTTCACCTTGTGGGTGTCGATCTCCTCGAATTCCTCGAACTCGGCGGTGACGTACTCGCGCAATTCCCGCCCCGCTTCGTCGGCGGAGACGATGGTCGGCGTCGCGAAAATGACCATCTCGGTCTGGTTCCGCATGTAGCCCTTCGACTTGAAGAGGTTCCCGAGTACGGGAATACTGCCGAGTCCCGGGACCTTGTCGACGTTCTCTGCGTCCTCTGACTTCACGAGTCCGCCGAGGGTGATGCTCTGCCCCTGCTTGACAAAGACGTTGGTCATCACCCGATTGGTGATGAGCCCGGGCGCGTTGCCACCGGGAGAGGGGCCTCCCAGATTGCTCATTTCGACGAAGATCGTCGTATCGATATTGTCTTGTGTGTCCACGTGCGGCTCGAACTCGAGCTTGACTCCGTACTCCTTGTACTCGACGCTCACCGCCCCGCTGCCCTGGGCGACGGGAATGGGGATCTCGCCTCCCACGAAAAGCTCCGCCTTCTGTCCGCTCCTGGTGATGAGGGTCGGTCGAGCGAGCACCCGCGCCTGGCCGGAGCTCGTCAGCATGTCGATGCTCGGAAGGAGATTGTCGATGACGCCGGTTATCGGGCCGAAGCTGCCACCGCTGCCCCCCTCGAACGGCAGACTGGAGCTCAGCGAGATGGAGCTCGACCAGCGAACGCCCAGATTCCTCATCAAGCTCTTGTCGACTTCCATGATCGTAACGTCCAATTGGACGGTCTTGATGGAGTCGGCCTCGGCCCGGTCCATCATCACCTGAGTCATGGGCGAGAGCTCCACCAGGCTCCGGACCTCGGGGTAGCTTTCGAGCACGCGCTCGATGCGAGCCATGTCCCGCTCGGTGAGCACCTCACCTTCCAGCCAGACGGTGCCACCCACCTCCCGATACTCGATACCCTCGATGCCGCCGATGAGCTGCTCGAGCTCGTCGATGATCTGCTTGGCCGTACCGGAGGAGGGACGCACGCGGAGGGTGATCTCACGCCGCAGGTTACCGTCTTGATCCCAGAGTGTCAGTGTCGTCTCTCCCGGGGTGCGGCCGAGAACGAGCACTTCCCGACGGCTGTCGAGTACGCGAAAGTCCGCCACGTTGTCGTTGCCGAGAGCCGTGCGCCCAATCGAGAAGTCCACACGAATCAACGTCTGCCCGCCTACCGTCACCACTTCCGCCGCAGGTTGGGGTTGCTGTGCGAGGCCCAGCGAGGCCCATAGCAGACCGAGGCCCAAGGCGGGAAGACTGCTTCGGAACATCGTCCTTGTCATCGTCGCTCTCCTTGAATTGTTCAACGAACGTTCCCGCGAATCTCTTGCCACGAGGGAGCCCGGCGCGGGACGAGCTCGGTGTCGGCGATCCCGAATGAGCCGCTCGGATTCGAGCGAGGTATGTCGAGCGGTGCCTCCCCCTCGCGGAAGGAGCGGAGCGAAAAGGAAAGGTCGCCCACTTCCTGCGCCAGGACGAGGTCCTGGACCTGTTTCGGCGTAAGTGCGACCGTCACGGTGCTGAAACGCTGATCCCGGTTCTGCCCCGAAAGCGCCGCGAGGGTGTCGCCATCGGCCTCGGCCCGCTGCGCGATCTCGCCCGTATCGCTGCCGACCGCGAGCACGAGCACGTTTTGAAACAGCGTCGCGACTATCGTTCGCTGGTCGGAGGAACCGAGACCGCTTCCGAGCTTCAAAGTTGCCAGGATATCGACGTAGTTGCTCGGGCGGATCAAGCTCGCCACACCGGTGACGTCGGTTATCGCGATCGAGACCGCGCGCTGGCCTCTCGGAATTTTGGTTGAGAGAGAGCGGCCGACGCCCGTCATCGACGTCCCCACAAGCTGGCTGCCTTCCTGAATGGGCACGGCGGGAACCTGCCCCACGGCATCCCGAATCGAACCAAAGGCGCTCGGCTGAAGGAATTTCAGGGGCACTTGCGTCTCCGCAATCATGTTCTCTTCGATGGCCGTTCCCGGAAGAATGTCCGTCGCCGCCACGACGACCGGTCGCGAGTCGGCAATCTGAAGCAGCTCCGCCTCGCGAGTCGTCAAATAGAGCCAGACGAACACCCAAGCCAGAATGCCGAACAATATCGAGATGATGATGGCAGGCTTGCCCTTCATGAACGCTCCTTATTCCCAGGGTCGATTGGTACGACAGCCAGGATCGTTATTGCCTTGGAGGGCCTCGCAGGCGTCGCCGTAGCCGTCGTGATTGAAGTCACCGTGCTCGTTGTCCCACTGATTCTTGGCCTTCTGTCCGCTGTCTCCATCCTGATTATCGAGATCGTCGTCGGCACCCTCGTAGTCGCCGAACATGTCGTCCAGGTCGCCGTCCGAATAGCCGCCAGTGAAGTCGGTATAGTTCTCGCCGAGCTCTCCCGAGATTGAAATGATCGATCCGATCATCTCGAAGAAGGCCGCAAACCCGCCTTCCGTCCCCATCGACATGTGGAGAAACTTCATTTCTAGATAGTTCTGGCCGTCTGAGGGGTTGCCAATCTTGAGTCGCACGGGAGCGCGAGTGACACCGAAGTTCTGGAGCTGCTCCTTGATGGGCTCTTCGTAGAACGGCATCATCGGGACCGCCGCCCGATCGTCTTCACTCCAATTGACGTCGTGGCCCGCGATCACGTGAACCTTTCCCCCCGCCTGCTGCAAGGCCTTGACCGTGCGGAGAGGCTTCCTCGTCGGCGTCCAGTTGGGAAAGCCCGAGAACGCCTTGCTGGGCGTGTTGTACTCCCCGTAGGCCTTGTCCTTGAACAGGCTGTAGTAGGCGTTGTTCGCCATTTGGAATGTGTAATTGTGGATGAGAAAAACTTGAATGATGGCCGAGAGCAAGAGCGTGAGAAGCCAAATCATCAGGAGCGTCTCGATGAACGCCTGTCCGCCTTCGCCCTTCGGGAATCTCAATGCAGGACCTCCGTCAGGCTCGGCAAGTCGCCGCCAAGGTTGAGAAACGTCGCGTCGATGATGGACAGCGGGATCATCTTCGCGACGTACTCGTCGCCTCGGCCGTCCGGTTCGATCTCACCCCCTACCGGTTTGGCAAGAGCGACCGCGTGCATTTCCGGCACTTGAGGAAAACCGAAGGGAAACCAGGGTCGTTTCGCCAGGACGAGCGCATCCACCGGGTCGGCCGTGACCCACCAATAAAAGCGGGTCACCTCATCGTCGTCGGATTTCTCCCATGGAAGGTTGAACGAGCCCGATTTGGAGCTCAGACTGTACGGCGGCGTATAGCAAATCCAGTTCTTCGTAACCGAGTCCTGTTCCAGTCGCACGAGCGAGAGGCTCGTGAGGGCCGGCCAAGCCTCGAGCAAATTGGCGACGTGGGAGCCACCCATCGCCGCCGAGCCGGGGCTCGAGAGCAACGAGGGAATCGACTGCAGCGGCGTGTGCACCGACCCATCGCGAAACAGATGGCTGATGTTCTGGCGCGTGACCATTTCCGCTTCCATGATCGCCCAGACCGCGCCGCCGTGGTTCGTTACGCGAATCATGACCGACATGACGGTTTCGATCACGCGATAGATGCCCGTGATCGCGTCGTCCACGCCGCAGAACTGGAAGGTGAAGTACAGCATGAGCCCCTGGGTTACGTCCCAAGAGGTATCGATGATCTGATTGAACTCCGAGATCGTGTTCATGGCGGAGGCCTGGGCCGAAGCTCCGGAAAAGGCTCCTGTATCCGCCACCATCTGGAGCAGCACGCGGCGGTTCACCGCCTGGCCCACGTTCGCCACGAGAGCGAAGAACATGAAGAATGTGAAGAAGCTGCAGAGGACGAAAAACGTCGTCTGTCCCGACTCGTCGCGAAACCGCGCAGGCCATCGAGTCTCCGTCCCAGCGTTCATCGCTCTCGATTGTCTCCTTGCTCGTCGAAGCCCCTCGGGTCGCGGGGAACGGCCCCCCAGCCTCTCGTCGTCACGTGCCCCGCCTGGTTGTTCGTCAAGAGAAAAGGAACCCCGAGCGTCGTCTCGTAGTTCACTTCGACGCCCTCGTTTCCTTCCTGAACGTCGATGAAGCTCGAGCTCACGGGACCGAATTGCATGATCTCGAGAATCGCCACACCGGCTTGCTGAGCTTTGCCGACCCCGTCGTCCTCGTTGACCGCCCACACTCGGGCCGCGATCCAGGCGGCATAGTTGGTCAGAAGCTTCGTGCTGCAAATCAAGGAAATGTGCACCATCGCAAAGAGCAGGAAGAAGACGAAAGACATCGTCATCATCAGCTCCAGGGCGCTTACGCCCCTTTGGTCGTTGCGCCGAGGCCGTCTAGGCACTAGCTGATATTGCCGCCGTTGATGGCGTTGGTGATTCTGTCGACCAGGTTCGCAACGGCATCCTTCAGGAACGGCCACAGGAGGACCGTGAAGACCGTAATAATGATGATGGCGATGAGGGCGATGATCAGGATGTACTCGATGGTTATCGCACCACGCTCGTCACGGAGCTTGCCTTCGACGCGTCTCCACCCCGATTCCGCGCGGATGAAGCTCAGACGAGTCCAGGACGAAAAACGCGGCAGAATCCGATCCAGCATGAGAAGACCTCCTAGGCTAGGAACTTGGAAACCCAGTCAGGTAAATGGAAATTTTTATCGCGAGAATGGCCACCATGTTGCGAAGAACCCCGATGAGCCAGATCGCGGCGAAAATGGAAATGGAAGACATGAACCCAACGACCATCATGTACTCGATGGTCGTCACGCCCCGCTCGTCTCTTAAGGGTTTCCACCGCATGAGGTTCAGGGACCTACCGAGGAAAGGGCTCGAGCAATTTTCTCGAAGGCCTCGACAACGACCGGCGGCAGCATCTCGTTGATGACGATCGCGATAGCGACGAGGAAACCCACGGACATCACGGTCTCGAGAAGCGCTTGACCACGCTCGCCCTCGGCCGAGCGCGGGGACAGGCCCGACGCGAGCCTAGAGCGAAACCGACCGATCGGTATCGGAGTTTTCATTCTCAGTTGGATGCCGAGGAGCGAACTCAAGCATGGTAGCGGACCAACTTCCGCCCTGTCAACGGGTAGGGAGTCGCTGGTAGAGCGCCGCGAGGTCGTCCGCGGAAACAAGCTCCCAGGATGGCTCGCGGGCCAGCCAGCGAGCAGCACCGCTGTCTCCGGGATAGAGGGCGAAGTCGGCGCCGTAGAGGTCGAGAAGCCGCGCGGCGCCCTCTCGCCCGAAGGTAAAGTCCCAATTCGCTCGCGCCACATCATCCGTATAGACGGTCTCGTAGCGTCCATCTATCGAGACCCGGAGGCGAGGATAGAGGTGATAGAGGGCAAACTCGCCCCAATTGAAGAACACGGCCAAACGGCCGCTCGCTCCCAGGCGAGCGAGCTCTTCGACCGCAAGGACGGGATAGCGAGTCTCTCTAATCGCCATCGTCAGTGGGCGATCCCTCCTCTGCCAGGAGGCGGCAAACCCGAGCAAACAGAGTGCCTGGAGCGACAACATGGCCGTGAGCGGCACGAGGCTGGGCAGGAAACGTTGCGGGAGGTGCCGAGCACCCCACTCGAAAGCCGCGCGAAGGGGGCCAGGAATAAGGACGATACAGGCGATGGCGAGAAAGGGGGCGAAGCGAACGTGGAGCAGGCTCGCGGCCAGCGTGCCCCCGAGGACGAGGAGTCGACGAAGGTCCACCGAGCGCCCGAAACCGGCGACGAGGACGACGAGACCCGTCACGAGCTTCAGGTGAAGGTCCTCGAGACCCGAGAGATTCACCGAACGCCATTCGACGATCTCGGGCCGGGGCATGGTGAGAGCCTCCGCCAAATAGCTCCAATAGGCGAGCCCGTAGGGATTTACGAGGGTCGCGAGCAGACCGAGTGGTAGAACGATGACGAGCCTCCTATCGCGGACCATGTAAACGGACAGAAGGAGAACTCCGGTCACGACTCCGCCGTGCAGATTCCCCCAGAGCGCGCTCGCAACGACGAGCAGCGCGAGCAAGCGTCCTTTCCCGCTCTCGAGCACGGCGAGAAACAGTGCGAAAAACACGAAGGAGAAGGCCTGGGCGCGAATGACCGTGTTGAACCCCTGGAGCAGGAGTGGCGACACCGCGAGCGCGACTCCCCCCACCGCGAGAGGCGCCCCACCCACGAGGCGTCCCGCCGCGTAGGCGAAGCCCAAGGCAGCGAGACCGAGAAGCGATCGAAGCAGGACGAGACCCCCGCCGCCCAGATGTTCGTAGACCCCGAAGAAGACGAGGCCCGCAAGCCACTCGTGATCGATCCAGAGGGGCTTCGTCGGAACGTAAGCGAAGACGTCCTGGCGAGGAATCTCTCTCCCAGAGACGATGAGACGGCCCATCGCCATGCGGCCCCACAGGTCCTCATCCGCCTCGAGGAAGGAGCACGACAAGACGAGCCCGTAGACGAGCAGGACCAACCCCAGGGCCGAAGCGTCTCTACGGAGCATCGTACATTCTACTCACGGCTCGATCGGTTGACATCGATGCGTCGCATCTCGAAACTACCTCTCTATGCAGGACCTAGCCTCGCTTCTCGGCCGGATCGACATTTACCTGCTCGACCAGATCCTTCGGGGCCGGATCACGTCGGACATGAGTGTGCTCGACGCGGGCTCGGGCGCCGGACGCAATCTCGAATATTTCCTTCGTGCCGGCCACGACGTCTTCGCGGTCGACCAAAATCCCGAGGCCGTAGCGTCCGTCCGCTCGCTCGCGGCCCGTCTCGGTCCACGCCTACCGGAGGAGAACTTCCGCCTCGAGGACATCGAGTCCATGTCCTTTGCGGAGGCCTCGGTCGACGTGCTCGTCAGCAGTGCGGTCCTGCACTTCGCCCGCGACGACGAGCAGTTTTGGGCCATGCTGCGAGGAGCATGGAGAGTCCTGCGGCCGAGGGGGCTCTTCTTTTGCCGGCTTGCCTCGACGATCGGGATGGAGGATCGGATGCAGCGCCTCGAGGGTCGACGCTTCCGCCTGCCGGATGGAAGCGAGCGCTACCTCGTCGACGAGCCGATGTTGATGGAGGCAACGGCGTCCCTCGGCGCCGACCTTCTCGACCCGCTAAAGACGACCGTCGTTCAGGACCAACGTTGTATGACGACGTGGGTCCTTCGAAAGCGATCTTGATCGGGAGGGTTTCTCGGGGCAACAGGTCTCAAGCCTCTCCGCGCAGCACGGCCAGAAACAGCTCGCCATAAGCCTCGAGCTTCGCTTGCCCCACCCCGGAAATCGCCGACATCGCCTCCAGGGATTCCGGCCTCTCTCTAGCCATCTCCATGAGCGTTTTGTCATGGAAGATGACGTAAGGGGGGAGGTTTTCGCGCGAGCGAGCTCGAGCCGCTTGTTGCGTAGCGCTTCGAAGGTCTCGCGTTCGATGGACGAGCTCAACGTTTCCGCGAGCGCGGTCCCGCGGTCCGGCCTTGGCTTTGGTCCCTTGACTCTTCGGACCCGAGAATCCTGTCGCAAGGTGACCGGGGCCTTGCCCTTCATGACCGGCCAGGCGGTTTCCGATAGACTGAGTCCTCCATGCTGAGGCTCGACGCTCAGCATCCCCGCCGCGATGAGCTGCCGATAAACGCTCATCCAGCCACTTTTGTCGAGCTCTGAGCCGATGCCGTAAGTCGATAAATTGTCGTGGCCGCTTCGACGAATGCGCGCGTCATCCTCTCCGAGCAGCACGGCCGTCAGATAGGCCGCACCGAAGCGCTGACCAGTGCGGTACACATTCGAGAGCGCCTTCTGCGCTTCGGTCGTCCCATCGTAGGTTTCGACCGGATTCAGGCAATTGTCGCAATTGCGGCAGTCTCCCCCATGGGCCTCTCCGAAGTGCCTCAGGAGGACGGCCCGCCGACACGAGGCACTCTCGCAATAACCGAGAAGCGTGTTTAGCTTGAGTTGCTCGACGCGCTTTCGCTCCAGGGAAGCCTCAGAGCGCTCCATCAACTGTCGGATCAAAACGACATCGCCGAACCCGTAGCACATCCATGCGTCCGCGGGCAGGCCGTCCCGGCCCGCACGGCCCGTCTCCTGGTAGTAAGCCTCGAGACTCTTCGGGAGATCCAGGTGAGCGACGAAGCGTACATCCGGCTTGTCGATGCCCATCCCGAAAGCGATGGTCGCGACGATCACGACGGCCTCTTCCTTGGCGAATCGCTCCTGGCGTTCTCGACGGACGGATTTGTCGAGACCTGCGTGGTAGGCGAGCGCCCGAATCCCCTGCCCCTCGAGCCAGGCCGCGGTCTGTTCGACTTTCTTGCGGCTCATGCAATAGACGATGCCGCTCTCGCCGACGTGTCGAGACTGCAGGAAGCGAAAGAGCTGTTGCCGGGCACTCGCCTTCGGGACGACCTCGTAGCGGATGTTCGGGCGGTCGAAGCCGGACACGAACATGCCCGATGCGGCTAGGTGGAGGTGCTCGAGAATCTCCCTCCGAGTCGGTTCGTCCGCGGTCGCGGTAAGGGCGATTCGCGGCACCCCTTTGAAACGCTCGTAGAGCACGTCGAGCTTTCGATACTCGGGACGGAAGTCGTGTCCCCACTGACTGACGCAGTGCGCCTCGTCGATGGCGAAGAGTGCCAACTTCGTCCCGTCGAGCCGCTCCAGAAATCGCTCGGTCGTGAGCCGCTCGGGAGCCACGTAGACGACGTCGTAGTGACCCGCGACCATCTCGTCTTCGATGCGGAAGGCGTCCCGCGGGGAGAGCGTAGAGTTCACGAAGGCAACCTCTACTCCTGCTTCCCGAAGCGCATTGGTCTGGTCCTGCATCAGAGAGATGAGGGGCGAGACGACGATACCTACTCCGTCTCGTAGGATGGCCGGGATCTGATAACAGAGGCTCTTGCCGCCGCCCGTTGGCATCAGCACGAGAGCGTCCGCGCCGCGCAGCACGTGCTCGATGACGCTCGCTTGCTGGCCGCGAAACGACCGATAGCCGAACACCGCCCGGAGGACGTCCTCTGGAGTTCGAACGGTTTCGGGTCCCCCACTCTGCACCGACTGATTCTGCACGCCCGCGCCATCGAGTTCAATACGATGTGGTCTCGAAGGAAGTATGACGGTAGAATGACGCGGTCGTTTTCTCTTGCATCTTGAGGCTGGGATCAAACTGCAATGCTGGATGAGCTCAAAGACATCGAGCGCGAGCTGGATCGAATCAAGCGCCGCCTACGCCGCATGATCCAGCTCCTGGAGAAACGCCAGCTTCGCCTGTCGACGCTCTCGGACGAGGAGCTGATCAGCGAAGTCGGTTCTCGAACGATGCCAGCCGCGGACATCGCCAAGCTTCTCGCGGAAGCGGAGAAACCCAAGAAGGGACGGAAGAGCTGAAGTCCCGATGAGCGATCGCCTTTCCGGGCGAAGCCTCTATTGATTTTGTCGATTTGCCGCTTCGAGTTCGACTTCAACGTCTCGAGTGAGACGCTCGTTTCGCGGATTCGTGCGCGCGTTGACGGAGCGGGAGGCTCGTTCGTCGGCTCGGCATCGGACGGGACCTTTCACCTCCCGACTCCGGTGGGAGACTTCAAGGGGTACTATCAGATCTCGGGAAGCGCCATCCTGCTCGAAGTCACCGACAAGCCGTTCTTCGTGCCGTGCAGCGCGATCGAGGCCAAGCTTCACGACTACGTGAAGCGCCCCTAGGGTTGTGTACGACGATTCCTCCAGCGCAAAACCATTCGCCAGGCAAAGAAGCTGAGGATCACGACTGCGACGAGCGCGACAAGCGGTAGGAGCACCGCGAGGACCGACAGGACGATCGAAGTTCCCACTTCCACCGTGGAGACCAGCGGATTCGCCAGGCCACCCGTTGCAAGCGTCGAAGCGCCGCGCGCGAGCGTCGTCGAGCCTTTCACGAGGCCCGCAAGCCCACCCCCGCCGATGATCGCGAGGCTCCATTTCAGAAAGGGGTCCACGTCGACGAGAGATGACGCGGTCACAATTGTACCGGCCACGATCGCGAGGGGCCCAGACACCGAGTCCAATAGGTTGTCCACCCACGGAATGTAGTAGGCCGCGATCTCTACCGCGGTCGCGGAAGCGAAGGCGATGAGAGCCGGGAACGAACCGACCCATTCGAAGCTCGTGCCGAGCTCGAGGTGTCCGGAGTAAGAGGCGGCGCTCATAACCAGCAGAGGCACGAAGACGCGGAAGCCGCAAGCTGCCGCGAGCCCCAGCCCAAGCCCGACGCTCAAGAGGTGATCCATGATTCAGTCCCCATTATACGAGTCTTGCCGACCCGGCGTTGGCACTCCGTTTGCAAGGTTACTCGATTAGACTCCATTTGGGGTCGCAATCGTTCCGATACGGGACAGTCCGAGGGGGAGCCCGTATCAGATCGGTCTCCGGTAAAGTGGCGAGGCTGGATTCTGGAACATCCTGTTCCATTGGTTGGGTGAATCCAGTCTCGCTTCTTTTTTTTCGTTCGCAGGTCGCCCACCAACTCAGTTCACTTTCGGAACAGTTGGTTCGATTTGAAACAGCTGCTCTCAGCGAGCTCGGGTCGAAGTCGCAACCTCCCGAATGTGGACCCTAGATTGGCGATAGCCGGAGATGCAGCCGTAGAGCAGTGTTTTCAGCTGAGATGGAAGGGGCGATGTGGGTCAGATCGCGTGAGCTTTGCGCCTGCCTAGCGCGTCGTAGTTCGTGTGCCGTCGACTCGATTTAGCGGCGGCGGAGTCTAGCAAGCGCGAGCAACCCAAGGCCAATGAGGGCAATGGAGCTCGGCTCCGGCAGGCCGTTGCCGTTGCCGTTGGACTCCTTGTCGTAGATCGCAAGGTGGGAAAGGTCTTGCTCCCACGCCGCAGACCACCTACCGTTGTAGGAGGCATTGTCAGGGCCGGAGAAAAGCCAGACGCCATATCCCGGCGAGTTGGCCGCTTTCAGGACGATCAAGAAATCGGTGCTCAAGGCACCCTCAGTGAACTCCCACGTTCCCGCTATGCCAGGGGTGCCGCCGACGACGAGATTGATCCCCTCCGGATCGTCGAGCATCCCGTTGTCAATGTCCTTTTTCGCCAGGTAGTTGAACGTCATTTCCTCATTGTTCATGGTGATATTGAATCCACCGTTTGGGCCAGGGTCGTTTCCGTCGAACGCACCCCAGCAATCCGTCGCGCCCCCGTTGTTTCCTGTGACGTCTTCGACCACGATTATGTTGGCTTGCCCGTCCGAGCACGCGACATCGAGTGCGGTCAGGTCAATGAACGCGGCGCTTCCCGTCCCAGCAACCATCGTCGCAAACACGACAACTGCAAGTAGCCGGATGAGTTTCATCGTTGTTCTCCCGAGGTAATGTCGTTCACGTTTGATACCACGATGCAGTCAAGCAAGAGAGGTGCCAAGAGACGTTAAACCTTTTATGTCAATGAGTTACTCGGTTCCTGACGAATGTGACCGAGCGGAAACTGTCGGATAACCTTACGCCGAGCTCGCCTGATAGTGCGTTAATCTTTTCTTATCAATAGTTTAGCTAGAACTGCCAAACGGTGAAGTTTCCCGACGTTCTCGAGAGCATCTAATCGACACTGAATCTCGGCACGTGAGAAGCAAAGGCTTGCCTTCGTCCTCGGAGCACGTCCCCGGCTGGGACAGAGCAGCAAATCCTTGCGTTGCGAGTTCAATTCTGGCCCCCGGCACCACTAACACCTCTTAGTAAGGCTTTTCTGAGTCACGAAGAATCGGCCTGTCTCCTCATGGGCTGAAAATGGGTCAAGTAGCGTGTTGTGGAGGTCTCCGATATTCAATGTCCAAGTCGTTCCAGCCCCGAGGATCACTCGCCGCGCGGGCTTCGCCGCCACCTCCCGGCCCATCGTAGAAAGCTCGGAGTGTGCCTGGCGGCTTCTCTCGACGGTGACGGTCGGCACGGTGCAAAAGAAGTGGGCCCTGCAAGGACCCTGGCAGCCCTTCGTAAAGCGCGGAGATTCTGGAAGTCGCAACCTCCCGAATGCCAATCCTAGATTGGCGACCTCATCAGCGAATCAACTCACTTCCCGCCGTCTCCCCCAGTGAAGTCCACGGGGATCCCGCCACTTCGGTACAGGCCCAAAAGCCCGCTCTTGTCCACCGCCTTCATCCACGCCTCCTTCGGCTCGACGAGGTTTTCTTTCACGAGTCTCAGGAGACTGTCGTTCATGGTAAACATGCCCTGCCGTTTGGACGTTTGCATCACCGACGGGATCTGAAAGGTCTTGCCTTCGCGGATCAGGCTCGCCAAAGCCGAGTTTCCCAGAAGAACCTCGAGCGCCGCCACGCGCCCGCCGCCTTTCTTCTTGCAGAGAACCTGCGCGACCACCCCTTTGAGTGAGTCGGAGAGCATGACCCGAATCTGCGCCTGCTGGTCCGGCGGAAACTGATCGATGATGCGGTCGATGGTGGCCATCGCCGTGGTCGTGTGCAGCGTTCCGAAAACGAGGTGACCCGTCTCCGCCGTCTCGATCGCGATGGCAATCGTCTCCAGATCGCGCATTTCACCAACCAAGACCACATCGGGGTCTTCACCAAGCGCGGCGCGAAGGGCCGCCTTGAAGCTCTCGGTATGATCGCCGACCTGCCTCTGGTTGATGAGACATTGCTGGTTCTCGTGAACGAACTCAATCGGATCCTCGATGGTGATCATGTGGTCACTGCGATTCTTGTTGATGTGGTCGACCATCGCGGCCAGGGTCGTCGATTTGCCCGAGCCCGTCGGACCGGTAACGAGGACCAGCCCCTTCGTAAGAAAACAGAGTCGAGCACGGAAGGGGGTAGCCCGAGCTGCTCCGCGCTGAGGATTTCTACTGGGATCTGGCGGATGACGGCTCCGACTCCTTTGCGGTCTTCGAACACGTTTACGCGAAATCGGGACAGGCCTGGAATCTCGTAGGCACAGTCCGCGTCCCGCTTCGCTTCGAACGCCTGACGCACGTCCTCTTCAAGGATCCCGTAGACCAGTCGTCGAATATCCTCCGACGCCATCGCGCCGCGCTCCTCGAGGAATCGGATCTCTCCGTGGACCCTCAACACCGGATAGGCGTCGGCGCTCAAATGCAGGTCCGAGGCCTCCTCCGACACCATCAACCGCAGCAGCTCGTCCATCTCGGCGCTGCCGGCCGCCGAAGCAAGGCTAACGCTCGGTCGAAGAGCGGCGCTGGGCGGCATGGGCGATGGCGGCATGGGCGATGGCGGCGTGGGCGATGGCGGCGTGGGTTCGGTGGGCGTCGGTGCGCTGGAGAAAGATGCGGCGGCGACGGGCTCGCCCAGCGACGGATTCTTTCGACGAATCGAGATGCTGATGGATCCGTTCGTCTTTCCGAACTCGAGCTCGAAGTCGTCCTCGTGGTGACGGCGCGCGATGGTGCGCGACTGCTCGCCGAGGCCGGAGAGCCCGAGCGGATTCAGGGTCTCGGTCACTATCTGGAGTAACGTCGCATGGGAGAGAGGCTCGCGCCCCACGTCGAGGCGGCTTCCAGACTTGAGCACGTAGATCTTCTCGCCCGGCTCGAGCTTCATTACCTCCCCACCCGATTGTCGGAGCGCGTCCAGAAGAGGCTCCATTCGCATCACGTCGAATCCTCCAGAATCTACAGCCGTACGATCGAGATGAAGTCACGGTTCACAAAGGTGACGGCATCGTCGACGGCGATGGGAACAAACAGGGCGTGTTCCAGGTTGAAGTAGTCGGACAGCCTCGGGTGCTCCGCAGGCAGGATAGTCGCGAGGGTACCTTCGATGATCTCGCCGCCTCTGAGCTCCAGGTGAACGAGATCGACGCAAGGGGCGAGCTCAGAGAGCTCGAACAGGTCCGGCTCGCTGCTCGCCACCGTCACCCTCTCGATGGCGCGTCGGCGTATCAACAGATTCTTTCCACCTTCGGCCAGGCCGACAGGAACGAACTCTCGCCGGCGGTTCAACGCTTCTTCTACCGTTTCGGCGCCCGCGTGGGTCTCGGACACCGTCGACAGATAGAAAAATACCGACTCGTGGCGTCCACCCTCCACGACGAGCTTCGCGCTCACCGGGCGCGTCGGAATGCGATAAGGGGAGTCCATTCGGGAATCGTGCTCCACGCTCCACAAAAAAGGTGAAGACCCTTGCACTGGCGTCAAGGGCCAAGACGAACGATCTGTTGTTAACCGATTAGGAAATAGGATGCCTGCTGGAGCCGCAAGTTGCAAGCTCGCACTGTCGCAAGTCCGAGATGCAGCCCTAGAGCAGTGTTTTCAGCTGAGATGGACCAAGACGCTCGACCTGTGTCCAGTCAGACGTGCTGATCGACGAGGATGGGATTTCCGTCCGGGTCTTCGACGATGAAGCTCGCCGGGCCCTCAGTGCTCTCGTCAGCATCTACCTTTGATCCACGCCTTGCTCCTGGAGTTGGCGTTGAAGCTCACGCACATCCGTGAAACTGTCGAGCTTCCGGGCATGCTGATCCCAGCCCGGATTGAAGGTCAGGATGTTCTTGTCGAACATCCCTTGGAAGAGTCCGACTGTTGTCTCGCCGTTCTCCAAGATGAGGTAGTTCGTCGAGGCATCACCGCTGAAGACTTCGAAACCAAGCTTCTCGTAAAAGGCCTGCGAAGTCTGGAGGTCCTTGACCGCCAAGCTGATCGAAAATGCGCCAAGTTGCATGACCGTCCCCCTTGCTTGAACGCACTGTATCTTGTCGATCGTGGGCAGGGCGAATCGCGGACTGAGGATTTTCAGGGCTCGCGGACGGGCAAGGTATCCAGACTACGACTTAGCCGGAACGGTCTTCATCTTGGTTTCGGAAACAAATTTCAGGAACAGGCTGCGGATCGCGCTACGCGCCTCAGATTCTCGAACCTCCTCAGCGCCACACCGAAAGTCTACATGCTTCAAGTCCCCGTAGTAGAAACGGAACAGGAACATCGGGGCGTCCGGGATGAATCGGGTGCCCTGAAAGGTCCAGTATTGCTTTGCAATCAGCTGTTGGAGCAGCTCGGAAACTCTCGAGTCCGTCACATTCCCTTCACGGTGAATCATCGGGGAGCCGGGAGATTTCCACTCTTTGCTGACGAGCCTACCCGCCTCGAGATTGAAACTGCGGTGCGAAGACATCCCGCTCCCATCCATGAACTCGATGCGGAGACCCGACGTTGAGCCCTCGCCCTTGCTCAAGGCAATCAAACGTTCGTGCATTCGTCGCACGTCTTCGGACATGGCGGCTTCGGACTCCGGTTCCTGCGCTGCTTTCGCGTAGCCCGGCGCGTCATCGCACAGAGCGATCGCCAGCAAGACGGTCAACCCGAGCCATGTACCTCGTTGAACCATAAAACCATCGTAAAGCCCGCAGGACGAATTGTCGATGGTGGTCCAGCGCCGCCCGATGATCGCACGCAGGTAAAACAGCGCAGAAAACAGTCGGCCATGCAGTCGCCGCATCTAATGTGGTGCCAGAGGCCAGAATTGAACTGGCGACGCAAGGATTTTCAGGGCTCGCGCATGTGGTCGCTGCTGGTCGATTTTGGTCGGTCAGAACTGAACGGTGAGCAGTGTGCCTTGAGAGGGAATAAGACTACTCTTGTCTGGCTTTGTTCTCACAATGTCGTAAAAGGCATCGACAGACATGCCGAAGGTGTCCGAGAATATATTCTTCCAATTCGCACTTTGAGGCGTCTGTTCCCAGAAATCTACAAAGATTTTCTGAAATGAGGTGTGTTGGGCAAGAATGAGCATCATGTATACCGAATATCCGTAATTCGTCTCCGAGGTGCTGTAAAGTTCATACTCAGCAGGGTTGGGATCTCCAGACGGAATATGTTGCAGCTGAGCATCCTCAAAGTAAGTATTGATATCGTTATATTGAGCAAGGTACATCGATTCAAATGCCGCGGCCGCTCCTTCGATCATCCATTTACACTCGAAGCTAAACCCATCCCCTGAGTGAAGCGAGTGCTGATACCAGTGGAAATATTCGTGGGCTATAACTGACAGGCGGTGATCATGCTGATGCTCAATTTCAAACGAACTGATCTCTAGTGCGAGAACCAACTCGCCATCTTTGCTTGTTAGATACTGCCCGTTCTGGAAACCTGCTGGAGGCGCAACCGTGTCGAGCCAAGCTCGGATCGTCAGAGGCTTCGGACGACTTGGGGCTAGCAGGGGCTTCAAGTTTTCCATCACACCGTTGAACTCCTCCACCCACGCTGCTGGTGCGCTTGCATCGATGATGATAGTCAGCTCAGCACCCGGTGCCGGAGTCGTCGGGGCGGTTGTTCCCGACGCGGCGTTCGCCGAAGTTGTGGTCTCGCCGGGCTCTCCGGTGCGCGCAGTGGTCCCCCCCCCACAGCCCTGCAGAAGCACGAGGGAAAGACCCGCGACGGCTAGGCCCACCGCCTTCATCCGCACAGAACGCCACAGCTCCGCCCGCTGGAGATTCCGCGCGCCCGCATGAGCGCGCTGGAAGCGCACCTCCAAGCCACGGCGAAATGGCCCAGAAGCCAATACCGTACCAAGATTTCCGTTAGGTTCTCTCATTCTTGTCTGTAGAGTCCTGTCATTTTGCAGACCGACAGATCGTGCAGAAACCCGTCTTCACCGGGCAAGAATACTGCCAGGAGAAAAGTTAGTCAATTTCAAGACATGCCTCAAGGCTCGCCTGTTCGTGTCCTCCGCACTGCAGCGCGTCGGCATCACGAAAAATCCGTCCGGTGATATCGCTGGATTGAATTCGCAGTTCTCGCTAACGACACGACGTCTTGCTCGATCAGCTCCGAATGTCTAGAATGTAAGCAACCGTTGGAGCTACCACCATGAAAAACATCATCACGGTTGTCGCAGGCCTACTGTTTCTTTTCGCGAGCGAGGTCCGTTCCCAGGAAAACCGCCTCGACGTCGCGGCGATTCTCGCAACGACGTTCCAACACGAGCTCGACTCCACCGATCTCGGCTTCGGAGGGCGAATCGGCTTCCAGGCCACGCCGCTCTTTGCGATTGAAGCCGAGATGAGCTTCTATCCATCCAACATTCCCGAGGGGGTTCCCGTTACGGAGTCTCGCCTCGAGGGCCTTTTCGGGGTCAAGATCGGTCCTCGCTACGACCGCTTTTCGGTCTTTGGGAAGGCCCGTCCGGGCTTCGTCCGTTTCTCGAGTGCCCCCGAGCCGATTGCCTGTATCGCGATCTTTCCTCCGCCGCTCAACTGCGTCCTCGCGAGGGGCGAAACCGTGCTGGCGCTGGATCTCGGAGGTGGGGTCGAGCTCTATCCGACGGAGCGAACGCTCGTGCGGATCGACGTGTCCAGCCTGCTGCTACGCTATCCCGGCCCCGCGATGACTCGAGATCGCGAGGCGGTCGCCGAGGACGCCTTCTGGGGAGGCAACCTGAAGCTCACCTTCAGCGCAGGCCTGCGTTTTTGAGGCGAGCCTCACCATGGGCCTCGTACCCAGAAAGCCATTTGTAGAAAGTCTTCCGCGAGATCCCGAAATATCTACAGGTTCTTGAGACATTCTGAGTTGTTTCGGCTGCGTAGCGAATGATGTTCACCCGCCAATTCGCCAGTCGCTGTCGTTCTGTCTTCTTCATAAGTTGGGCTACCTCCCTGTAGCGCCTCAAAAGAAGGTGCCAAGAACTCTCTAGGAAGGTTTGGTGGGTTTGGCTCTTCTTAAGCTAGACACCGGCGCGCGAAGTGTGGCTCGTGGTCGCCGAAGGGAACTCGAGGGCGCAACAGTTTTTCACGCGCCACGGATTTCGTCTCCGCGACGGGGTAGGCGAGTACCTATCCGGGCAGCGTGCGCTTAGAATGGTGAAGTCTTTGGAGGCAAGATCATGAAACTCGACCGAAGAGCGTTCCTGGCATCCAGTGCCGCGGGCTTGGCCGCCGCTTCTCGCCCGTTGGCGGCGCAGGAGAGTCTCAATGAGCAAGTGCGTGCTCTAAGGGAGAAGCTGCTCGTTGATCCGCATCGGCCAGGGTATCATTTCGCCATACTCGAGGGGCGAGCTTCGCCTTTTGATCCTAACGGCGCAATCTTCTGGAAAGGCAGATACCATATTTTCTATATTTTCCAGGACTACCGGGGTCACAACTGGGGACATGCTTCGAGTATAGACCTGATGCACTGGCGTCATCACCCGACGGGACTGGTGACTGGTATGTTCAGCGGAAACTGTTTTCTCAATAAAGACGGCGTGCCGACCATGTGCTACCACGAGACGAATTTGGACCGAGACTTCGCTCAACAGGGCAATGCTATGTCAGGCAATGCTATGGCAGTTGCGCTAGATGACAATCTGGACACCTGGAAGAAGCTAGATTCAAACCCCATTACTCCGAAAACCGCCCAGGGCGACCCTCATCATGGCAAGTACGGTTCATGGGATCCTTACGGCTGGCTTGAGGGGGACACCTACTACGCTATCTTCGGCGGGAAAAGGCCCGCAATCGTCAAGTCCAAAAGCCTGGAAGGACCGTGGAAGTATGTTGGTGACTTATTTGCACACACTGTCGGCGATGTGAGCATTGACGAAGACGTATCCTGCGCCGATTTTTTCAAGCTAGGCAATAAGCACATGCTTCTGGGTATCAGTCACAGGCTTGGCGTTCGTTATTACCTAGGCGAATGGAAGAACGAGCAGTTCTATCCTGAATTCCACGAGCAAATGAGCTGGGTTGACAATGCGTTTTTCTCTCCCGAGAGTTTGCTGGACGACAAGGGCCGCCGGATTATGTTTGCCTGGATACGCGACACCAGAAGCAAGGAAATACACATCGAAAGCGGCTGGCGGGGAACCATGAGTCTGCCGCGGGTGCTTTGGCTAGCAAAAGACGACACCCTTCGGATGTCTCCGCCTGAAGAACTCAAAATGCTGCGATACAATCCGAAAAAGATGAAGAATCTTACTGTCAAAGCCGATTCCGAGTTGCCATTAAACGATATTCGCGGTAACAGCATTGAGATTTCGATAGAGATGGTGCCCGAAGGTGCGCAGCAGTTCGGAGTCAAGGTGTCTGCTTCGCCTGATGGCCAGGAAGAGACGCTTGTCTATTTCGATACGAACGATATGAAGCTCAAGATCGATACCAAGAAGTCCAGTCTTGGCGAGGGTCCGAAGTCCGTCGAGGCAGGCCCGCTGGAACTCAAGCGGCGTGAGACACTGAGGCTGAGAGTGTTTGTGGATAAATCCGTTGTGGAAGTTTTTGCAAACAATCGCCAGGCTGTGATACGTCGTATTTATCCCACGAGGAAAGACAGTGTCAATGTAGTTGTTTTTTCAAAAGGCGGTTCTGTGAAGATTCCTAAACTTGAGGCGTGGGACATGATGCCGTCGAATCCTTATTAGTCGGTGCAGGCACCGGAAGAGGCCAATACCAGTGATTAGCCTGAATCGCCCCGGTTTTCCCACATCGCCTGCACCGCCGCCCGCACCACCCGTGAGAGGAATCTCTATCTCCTATCTCTGTCAAGGGGAGTGATTACGACAGAACGATGTGTACGAGTACCAAGGACCCCAATAGAATCGCTCCAAAGCGGTTCACGGTGCGGTCGGACAGGTCGATCAGGCCCTCGGGTACCAAGCGCTTGCCGCGCGAGGCAATCGCGGCAGGCAACGCGACAACGCCGAAGCTCAGAAGAATAACCCAGCCAGAGCTAACGAAGTAGTTCATGTCTGCGAAGCCCCAGGTGAACAGCGCTGTCAGGGGTACAGAGGCCAGCAAACCGGCCAATACCAGACGTCGACTCGGTTGGTAGAGGAATGCGGCGGAGAGAATCAGCAGCACGAACCCATTCTTGATGAAGTACGTCGCTTGGTTGAACCAGTGGGTGAATGCTGTGTCGGGATTGCTGTATTTGACCAGCACCATGACAAAGGCGAAGCCCACCCCCGTGATCAGCGTGGCAATGATGGCCCGTTTGCCCGCGCGAACGATATCGGCGTCAGACGCATCGGGACGCAGATGACGTTTATAAATATCGATGGACCACATGGTCGAAATGGAGTTAAAAATGGAGTCGACGGTGCTCATCAGGGATGCGAACAGGCCGCATAGGATCAAGCCTCGGAGACCCGGAGGGAGCAACATGTTGACCAGAGTTGCATAGGCCGCATCGGGATCTTTCAGGGGTTGATCCAGCAGCATGCCCGCTAGTGCAATCCCAGGAACGATCACGATGATGGCCATGACATATTTCATGACCCCACCGACGAGAAGCCCTAGCTGCGCATGCCGCTTGTCCTTCGCCGCCAGGGCGCGCTGCAGGATCACCTGATTGGCCCCCCAGTAGTTGAGGTTGAGCAGGTTCATGCCAATGATGGCGGTCCAAGGCAATGTGTCGTGGTTCGCGGGTAAATGCAGGTGCATGAGATCGGGCGTCTTCTCCCAGAGTTGATCCCAACCGCCGAGGTGCTGGATTGCCAGGACCACGGTGATGACGCCTCCCACAAGGAGCAGCACCAGCTGCGCTACATCCGTGCGAACGACTGCGGTCAAACCCCCGAGATATGTATAAAACGCCGAAAACATCCCGAGGGCGATGATGATGATCAACAGCCGTAGGCGCACGTCGCCGCCAAGCACACCTACCTGACCGACGAACAACGTCTCGACCGCGTAAGCCGCCCAGTAGAGAGCACCGCCGAGCATGAGGATGCCATACAGAGCGATCATGAGAGTTGAGTAGGCCAGGGCCACACCCGGCCCGAACTTGCTCTCAAAGAACTGAGTTATGGTGACCGCCCGCATTCGGATGAAAAGAGGCACAAAGAAGAAGACGCAGATGACGATGCCAAAGATCGCATTGATTTCGAGATTGGCTTGGGCCAGGCCGTAGATATACGCGCTGCCCGCCATGCCCATGAAATGGCCGGCCTGAATGTTGGTTGCGATGGTCGACATTGCGATGGTCGGCCACCGCAGAGAACGCGAACTGAGGAAGTATTCCTCGGCGGTCACGTCCTTGGACACCCGAGAGAACAAACCTATCCCCAGGATAATGGCGAAATACGCAAGGATGATTCCTACGTCGAGAATGGCGTGCCTCCCTGGACTCAGACACCTTATCCTAGGTGCCGTCAGCGCCGTCTCAGTGCCGACTGACGAAGGGGCAAAGTGAACCGACGTTTCGTGTCCGGACCGAAAAACGCCAACGCTTGGAAAGTGTTGAGCCGGGTTGGATCTTGGTGGTGCCGGCGGCCAGAATTGAATTGGCGACGCAAGGATTTTCAGGGCTTGCGCACGTGGTCTCTGCTGGTCGCTTCTGGTCGGTTTTGGTTTGTTTCCTTTCCCTTATGAGCCTCCGCGAAGGCGGAAGCGACCAGAACCGACCACAACCCCCAGCAAGACGGGCAAAGTCAGACGGCTCAGACCCTTCGGCGTAAAGGCCGCCAGACCGAGAAGCTGGTACTATGAGCCCAAGAATGGGCGTCTCGGTTTTGAGCGAGCGGGCGGCGTGAGTCCGTAGTGCGACTTCGGCGCGAGGTGATGTGACGCTGTCGAAACGGGCATATCTTCTCGCAACGGTTGTTCTAATCGTTGCGGCTGCCAGGGATGGCTTGTGGTCGAGCCCCAGGATCGGCGTCGATCCACTTTTGGCGAACCACAGGCCGGGAGCGATGAGTTTGAGACGACCCAGCGGCGGCAATCGGATGCCTACGTGTTCTGCGTCCTGTCCGCGAACGACCAGAAGACCATCGAGCCGCTCGAGATAGTCCGAAGGGCCGCTCCAACCCGATCCGTCTTCATCAACACGTCCCTAGTCGTCCTTCACCCGAAGCTCGGGAGGGAGGCCGATCCCCTCGAAGTCGAAATTCCCGCGATTCAACTCTTCGATTTCGCGTCGTCGCGCTTCTTCGAAAAGCGGATGGTGTTCTTCTTCATAGCGACAGACCTGACAAATTTGCTCTCCGTTAAAGGAGCTTCCGAAGTTTTCAGCGGCCTCATGCCCGCAACGCTCACACTTCGGGGTGAATGGGCAACAGCCGTTCACATCGTTTGAAGCCGGTTCGCCAAGCAGCAAATCGTGGCGACCGCCGAGGCCGGCGCATTAGACCTATGTGACGGAAGCTTGTTGCGATCGGTCAGGGAGCTTTTCCAACGCGTGATTTTTTGTTCGGGTAATCAGGCTGCCGCTCGCCACTCGTAGCGGTGATGAAGTCCACCAACCCGAGGCAATGAACCGACTGTCGTTCGGTTACACGGCTTGGGAGTCGCCACACGGCTCGAGGGAGTATCCTTTCCGAGCCCAAGGTGCGTTCGATCCGCGTGGTAGTAACTTACGTAATCACGTAGAAGTCGAAGCAGATGGCGCTCGTTCGGAATGACGACATGCTCGAGGAGCTCGCGGCGGACCGAGCCGACCCATCGCTCCGCGACTCCGTTCTGCCATGGACTGCGGAAGGCACTTTGTGACGGTTCGGTACCCACGGCTGTGATGGTTGCTACCACCGCGCGGGAGAACTTCGCGTCGCGGTCGAAGATTAGGAAACGGGGAGCGGTGTCGTAAGGAAAGGCTTCCCGTAGCTGTTGCATCACCCAGTCCGCGCCGGGATTCGTCGTGACGTTGAAGTGGAGGATAAGGCGCCTGGCGTGATGAATGACAAAAAGCACATAGAGTACATCGAAGGTGACGGTAGGCACGGTGAAGAAATCCATGGCTGCGATGAGCTCTCGATGATTGCGCAGGAAGGTCTTCCAACGTTCGATCGCGTCAGGTTCGGATAGCCGTTTTGGCATGTAACGGGATACCGTGCGCTCAGACACGATAAATCCCAGCTTCAAGAGCTCGGCGTGGATCCGAGGAGCGCCCCACAATTCGTTCTCCCTGGCCATCCGACGAACCAGGTCGCGAATTTCCGTACTGGTTGTCGGTCGGCCTCGCGACCGTGACTTCCAACGCCAGAACGCCCGAAAGCCAGCCCGGTGCCACCGAATCACCGTATCTGGGTTCACGAGAATCAGGGATCCGTCCCGCTTCCCGTGGAAATAAGAATGGCGTAACCTCCGGTTAAGCAAAACCAAACCGCGCCTGGAAAGGCGAGGAGGAGGATTACGCCATGAAGAAGCCTACCACCATATCGAAGGAGTCTGTAAGCGAGTACCGGGAGTTCGTCCAACTTCGTCTGCGTAAGCGGGTACTGGAGGCGATCGAGGTCGTGCTCGAGGAAGAAGTCGACCAAGCGCTGGGGTGTCGTAGCTACGAGCGTGCGGAAGACCGCCGTGGATATCGCAACGGAGCCGAAACCCGTCGCGTGACGACGGCGGTGGGAACTCGCGAGCTCCGGGTGCCACGAGCCCGCGTGCGAGACGAGGAAACGGGAGAGACGACAGAGTTCAGGAGCGAGCTGTTGCCCCGGTACGCGCGCCGGACTCGTGAGGTCGACGAAGCGATCTTGGGGACGTACTTGTCGGGCGCGAATAGCCGCCGGATCCGCAAAGCGCTGAAACCACTGCTCGGTGAGGAGCACCTATCGAAGAGCGCGGTGTCTCGCGTGGTTAGCCGGCTGAAGGAGCGCTTCGAAGAATGGCAGAACCGTGATCTCAGCGAGGAGGTCTACGCGATCGTTTACCTGGACGGCTTCCACCTGAAAGTGCGAATGGCGAAGCGTGTGATCAGCGTACCCGTACTGGCCGCGCTCGGGGTCGCGCCAGACGGGCAGAAACGTCTGTTGTCATTGCGTCTGGCGGTGAGCGAAGCCTCGACGCATTGGGGCTCCGTGCTGGAGGGACTCCAGGCTCGAGGACTCCGGGCTCCCAAGCTAGTGATCAGCGACGGCCACAAGGGGCTGACGAAAGCGCTCGAGAAGTGGCCGGGGTGCCGGTTGCAGCGATGTACCGAGCACAAGCGCGCCAACTTGCTCGAACATTGCCCGGCGCACGCACGCCGTGAGCTCCGGCGTGACTACAACCGGATCGTCTACGCCAAGAACGGTATCGATGCTCGCAAAGCCTATGACGAGCTCGTCGCCAAGTGGACGCCTCTCGCGCCGGCCGTCGTCCGAAGCCTAGAGGAGGCCGGTAATCAGCTGCTGACCTTCTACGAATTCCCTCGTGCCATGTGGAAATCGATTCGCACGACCAATGCTCTGGAGAATCTCAACCGCGAGTTTCGACGCCGGACGAAAACCCAAGCGTCGTTCTCCAGCGAGGAGTCCGCGGTCGCTTTGCTGTTTGGGCTTATCGCCTCTGGACAGATTCAACTACGACGCATCGACGGCTACCAACGTCTGAGCGAGGTTCTCGAACACGCGGAGGTTGCCGCCTGATCTGATACCCTGATGACGGAGTGGAGGTGCGCTGTTCTTTTTCCACGGACCTCGGGACACATCCGCTGCGAAGGACAGGATAACGTCCGGGTTCCAACGCGCCCTCAAACGTCACCGTTCGGAAATGCTCGAGCTGGCCCAGAGCCGGGGATGGAAGAAGGCTCCGACTCGAATGAAATTTCGCGACCTCGAGTGGTTGGTACTCCACCAACTCGGAACTAGCACTTCTGATATCGCACTCCAGTACTTTGGAGGGACTCGTCCAGCATATCCTGACTCAGTCCCGAAGAGAAAAACTGTGGAAGACGCGGTGAAGAGCGCGCGTGAACTCTTGAACCTCCCAGACCCACCGTCAAAAAAGGGACGACGGCGGAGACCGACAAATCTCTAGTTCCCGTCGTTCCTAAACGGCGACTTCGCAAGGGGTCGCGAAACCGCCCTTTTTCTGAGCTCAGCGAGTTGAGAAGCTCTCAGTATGTCCGAAAATGAGTTCCTAACGGTTCAGGAAGTCGCGCAGCTGTTCAGGACCACTGAGCAGCACATATACGCAATGGCGCGGGAAAACTTGATCCCGAGTGTTCGCCTGGGACGTCGGATTCGCTTCTCGAAGGAAGAGCTGGAGGAGTGGACGAAAAGCGGCGGAAAGGCGCACGACGGTGGCTGGAGGAGGAGCACACGTGAGGAGGTGTGAACTCGTAAAAAAAGCCCCGCTTCCGGCGCGAAGGACCGGGCAGGCAACAAAATCTAACGAAGTAATAAGAAAAACAGGTCTCTCGCGCGTAACGACCTGGCGTTTGGAGCGAGACGGCCTCTTCCCTGAGCGACGCCGTATCGGTCGCGCGGCGGTAGCGTGGCTTGAGAGCGACGTCGAGAAGTGGATGAGCTCGCGCGCCGCGGGAATTGGCTCATCGGCGAAGCCGTTCCTCGACAACTCGCGGGACGCCTAATTGCTTGAGCACAACGCTAGCTTTCAAACCGCGGCGATGTGGCAAACCTGCTTGGGACGATTCCTTCTTCCTCGATGTTTCTCGGGTTCGAGAGAAGAACATCCGTCCCGGGATAGTGCCGTGCGCGAGAGCCGCGGTCGCCGGCCGACTGGCCATTAATAAGGAGAGGCGAAGTGGGTCTGGAGGACCGTGACCAATCCCCGGGGGTCCTGGCGAGGCGGGTGGCGGAGGATCCAGTGAGAAAGCAGAACCGCCCAATCCCACTCAGCGAAACGCTCAAGAACCGTCCCCCGCCCAGAGTTCCGCTGATATGCCACATCTTGGACAAAGGGGAAATTGCGATTTTGGCGAGCGACCCGAACGTAGGGAAGACACCCTTGGTCGCGCAAACGGCGCTCTCGGTCGCCTCGGGGACGGAGTTCTTGAGATTCGAGACCAAGGAGGCCCGTGTGTTGATCATCGACCTCGAGTCTGGAGCAGAGCGCTGTCACAAGATGATTCGACGTCAATCTGAACACCTTGGAGTCGATGCGAGCCCCAACATCGATTTGTTCGTTAGAGGGAATCCTAAGGATCGGAATAGCCAAGAGCTCGAAAGCGTTCTCGCGGAGAGTGAATCTGAAAGATTGAAATGGTTGACGAACCTCAGCACGGGAGGTGACTACGGACTGATCATAATCGACACGGCGCTTCAGCTAATACCATTCGAAGCGGCGAAAGAGTGGCGCACGCGAGACTTCCTCAAAACCATTTCTCACTTGCGCCGAACGAAACCGTATCCGGCGATCTTGTTCACGCACCACCTCCGCAAGCCGGACAGCAAGAAGCCACGACCCAGCCTTCTGAAGGATCCTAAGGCGTGGTTCTTCAACGTGCTGGGCTCAGTCGCATGGATTTCCAACACTGACGTTCGACTCGGTTTGTCGCAGGAGGAGGGGTACGTCGTTCTGGCGGGCTTTCGGCGTGGCGAGTCCGAACTCGGACCCCTCATCCTCGACCAGAACATCATCACCATCGATGGCGAACACGCGCCAACTCACTGGGTTCGCACGTCAAACACCGACCTGGCCACGAAAGCCTTTTCCCCTGCCGAGAAGAAGCATTTCGACAAGCTGCCGTTCGGCGAGCCCTTCACTTGGGAGGAGGCAATGAAACGTGACATCCCTAGAACCTCTCTCCATCGAATCCTAGAAAAAGCTGAGCGGATCGGGGTCATCACGGTGAAAGGTCAGAAAGGAAAGCGGAGGTACCTCCGCTGGCCATAGCAAGGGAGGGAACTTGGAACTAATGAGAGCTAGAGCCGTTGTTTTCAGCGCATTACCCGGTTCCAACAGCTTGGAACTACGCTGGAACCATCGTGGAACTTGCGGCCGAGTAGTGCCAGCGTCGACGTTTAGTTCCAACCTAGTTCCAACTACTTTGGAACTTCTAATACTCTCTCTTCTAATCACTTACACACATTCGACGCCCTCGCGGGGTGTGTCAGGGGCAGTCCCGAATCTCCCAGCGCGCAGTCGAAACACGCGGCAGAAATCGGGAGGTGTGGCGAAGCCAATCTTCTTCCCAAGTCTTGAGGCAACCGGCGGTGCTTCTCTCCTCGGCCCTCGAAACCTTCAGCGTCGTCGTCGCCACCTACGTTGCCAACGAGCTCGGCAGCCAGCCCCTTTGGCTCGCGATCATAGGACCCCCCGCGCCAACCTTGGTCAAGAAAGTCTCGGAACTTCCTCGAATGCGCATTGTGGTGGACGTGCGAGTGCGGACGTTCGCCTCCTAACTTCGAGGGGCGATCTACCTCTGACGGCGAAGTGGAACCGCCAAGCGTCTTCCTGATGACACACTTCTCGAAGCTCTTGGTGAAGCGCAGCGAGCTACGGATGCCCACCTTGAAGTGGCTCTGCGCGCTTCACGATGAAGGGAGAACGGTAGAGGCGAAGCGGTGCGGAGTCATTGCCACCGTCGAACCCGAGTTCGAAGAGCGTCTCTGGAAGCCCCCACGGATTGGAGAGCGCTTCCTCCACTGGAGGGACGGCGCGGAAACCGTCGGATTGCGGAACATGTCAACAACATTGAGACACTCGCGAGCTGCATTTAGTGAGCCTCGATTAACTTTCGGCGACTGGTGATGTCCGCGTGGTCGACGTCTGCTTCGCTCGCGATCTCGTTGGGTGAAGCAGAAAAAGGGGGTACCCCAGGTATGGACGACGCCGAGAGAATGGCTCCTGCGGCATCCTGGAGCGTCGTTTTCTGCGGCGGCGGGTTGATCCAGGCCTGAGGAGGCAAAACGGGAGGTTGTGGCGTTCCGCGAACGAAGCGCTCGGGATGAGCACGCTGAGCCTCGAGAAGGATCTGGCGCCGAGCGGTGGTGAGTTGTTCGGCGCGACCGTAGTGAACGTCGGCCGGTGTCATAAGGCCGACCCCCGAGTGCCGGTGGTCATTGTTGTAGTAGTCGAAGAAACCGCGGCAGAACAGCCGGCTGTCTTGGATGGAACCAAAACGGCTGGGGAACTGAGGGCAATACTTGAGCGTTTTGAACTGAGACTCGGAGTAGGGATTGTCGTTCGAGACGTAGGGTCTGGAGTGGGTCTTGGTCACGCCGAGGTCTGCCAAGAGCAAAGCCACGGACTTGCTTCGCATCGAGCTGCCACGATCCGCGTGCATGGTGAGCTGGTCTGGTTCAATGTTTTGCTTGCGACAGCTCTCGGCGATGAGGCGTTTCGCGAGCTCGGCGCTTTCTCGGTGAGCCAGCATCCAGCCAACCACGTAGCGGGAGAAGATGTCGAGGATGACGTAGAGATAGTAGTAGGTCCACTTGACGGGGCCACGAAGCTTCGTGATATCCCACGACCAAACCTCGTTGGGCGCCTCGGCCAACAGCTCCGGCTTGGCGTAATTCGGATGGCGCAGTTGGTTCCGGCGCTCTCGGACCTCGCCGTACTTTTCCAAAATCCGATACATCGTGCGAATCGAGCAGAGGTAGATTCCCTCGTCCAGAAGCGTGGCCCACACCTGCGCGGGCGCCTTGTCGACGAAACGCTCACAGTGCAAGGCTCCGAGGACCTTCTCGCACTCGGTCTCGTCGAGGGCTCGGTGCGGCCGAGGACGACGCTTCGGTTTGGGCGTCACCAGCTGGCGCCTGCGATACAACGTGGAACGAGCCACACTCAGAGCCTCGCAGGCTTCCGCCGTCTGCCCAATCTGTCCCGCCAGCTCCTCGGCCGCCACAATCAGTCGTTCTCGTCGCTGTCGAGCGGATTCAGGGGGATCCCCAGCAGTTCGGAGGCTTTTTTTTGGATCTCCAACATCGTCTCCACTCGAGCCAGGCGACGTTGGAGCCGGGCGTTCTCGCGCTCGAGCTCCTTGACCCGTGGATCCTCTGCCTTCGCCTTCCGGCCTCGCTTTCTCGACGTCAACCCCGCCTTCGCGATCTCGTCACGTTGGCGGCGCCAACTCGATAGCTGCGACGAGTACAGGCCCTCTCGACGCAGAAGTGCCGCAATATCCCCGACACCCTTGCAGGCGTCGGCCTCGCGCACTAGCCGCAGCTTGTACTCCGCGGTAAAGCGTCGACGCTTCGCTTGCTCACTCACTTCCGTTTCCGGGACCCCCGCCGCATCGCGGCCGGCGGGATCTCCAGTCGCCCTGCGGGCTCCTTCCGTTCCCGCCGGGGTCATTCTCTCAATCAATGAACTCATTGATGATCCTCCTCCGCCCTACACACTAATTTCAAGGGGCGAAGTGTCTCAAGGATGTTGGCACAGAGGGGGCCGTCGTCACGCGACGGGTCTCGGCCCCGTTGCGATAACCACGACGTCCTTCCGCACGCTCGTAGCTACGACACCCCAGCGCTTGCTCCACTTCCTCCTCGAGCACGACCTCGATCGCCTCCAGCACCCGCTTGCGCAGCCGAAGCTGGACGAACTCCCGGTACTCGCTTACTGACTCGTTCGATATGGTGGTAGGCTTCTTCATGGCGTAATCCTCCTCCTCGCCTTTCCAGGCGCGGTTTGGTTTTGGTTAACCGGAGGTTACGCCATTCTTATTTCCACGGGAAGCGGGACAGATCGAATAGAAGCGTTGGACATGGTGTATCCGCACTTGCTGGGGCAGCCAGTAAAGTGGAAAGGGCTACAGTTAGCCCGACCGAGACGAGATTCCTGATGAGATGTTGAGTCAGCATGCGATTTTCCTTCCCGGTGGCAGGTGGGTGTGCCACGTTTGTCGGAGCGCCTCGTGAACGAGGGGCAGACCGAGAGCAACTCGGCGCAGACCAGCTACTCCCTTCCCCCGGAATCCGCGACGTCTTCAGGTAAATTGATTGGCCGCGAGATTCCTCCCGCAAACATGCCCAGGTGTATATATCCTTTGCAGGCAGGCGGTCAAATCGGCAATCTTCATTTTGAATGCCGCATTGGAGGGAGGTCTACTGTCCGCTTTTTCGTCTATATAAAGGTAGAGCTGGATCGTCGTGAGTCGAGCGTGACCGGCCTCTCGTCGGTTGGGGTCCGGAGCACGGCATTCAGCCCCGTGAAGGGGCGTCTCGCCCCGCTGAACATGCTGAGTTTCTTTGTCCTGGCGACGACCTCCGCAGCCGCGAGGACCGCGTCGTCCGAATACTGCTTGTAGTGCCAGGCAAGTCCAGCTTCGACCAGGGCGAGAGAGAGGTCTATGTCGCCAACAAAGACTCGAGCGACTAGGCGTCCGTACTGATCCCGCTCCTTGCCCTCGATGCGGACCCGCTTGCCGAAGACGAGATCGGATGTGAGCTGCTTGGCTCGATTGGAGAAGTCCGCCCCGCTCTCCGGGCAGTCGATCCCTTCGAGGCGGATTCGGGTCTGCGTCTGGCCGTCGTAGACCTTAATGTCGTAGACCTTAATAGTGTCGCCATCGGAGATCCCGACGACCTTGGCCTGGAAGGTCTGAGCGGGGACCGAGGTGGCAACCGTAAGGACCGCCGTTGTGCAGAAAACGAGCCTAGCGATCACGTGAGCCTCGGCGACCATTAGGCCAGAAAGAAGTGTTCCTTACAAATAGCCCGTGGTAGATTCCACGCAACACCTAACAAGCTCTGGGAACGGCTATTATGAGCAAGCACGAGATCCCCATGGTGAGAGACTATTGGGACTCCTTCGGTGGCCTTCACGAACCGTTCAAGTCTGCGGGAACCTTGCGCAACAAGGCCCGATCGTCAGCGTGCACTAGGCAGAAGCGCTGACCCCACGCACCTAGAATGGACGTCGACACCTACATGCGCCTCCTTGAACAGCAAGCCCGGGAGCTTGCCGACCGCGACGGCGACGTGTTCCTGCCCAACTTCCGGCCCAAGGGACCGGCTGATTACGTACTCATCTGCATGGAACCATCGCGGGGTCAGTGGGCCAAGACACCGGAAGCTGCCCGCAAACGTATCGCTGAGGGTTTTCGGAACTTCAGCTACTCCCTGGAGGACTTCATCTTGCACGCCGCCGCCCGACGCCATCCGTGTGGTCCTGGTCAGACCTATCACCTCACGGACGTATCGAAAGGGGCCATGACCGTCGAGCTCGCCAACGTCGACCGACCCGCAAGGTATGCCCGCTGGTACACACTGCTCAAGCAAGAAATCGAGGTGGTAGCGAAACCGGGAGCGAAGTTCTTCACCGTTGGCCAGGCCGTGCGGAAGGAACTTAAGCGGCTTGGCTTCGCACAACCATTGACCATGGTGATGCACTATTCCCGCCAGGCCGGGCGGGCACGCAAAGCCGCTATCGCCGGGCGGGAGTCGGAGTTTGGGAACTTCGCTGAAACAGTATCGCTGAAAGACATCCTGGAAACGGCAGAAGAGGTGTTTCGCGAGAACGACTCGCCAACCCCACTAGCCCAAGAAGCTATCAAGCGTTTGGAGCGGACCGAATTCACGGAATCCCGCAAGATGTTGTTGTTCATCTACAGGAACGCCTTCCTCGAAGCGAAAAAACGTTCCGCTCCCGGCTAGGCGTCTGGGTGAACGACCGTGGCGCTCGTGCCGCCACCACGTGAACGGCGATGGCGCTTTCAGTTGGAAGCGCGACCACCCGCAGGGAGCCCCGCCCGGCTCGGGTCTTACCCGACCTGTTGCGCTGCCCTTTGGGACTAGGCCAGAAGTTTATTGCAGATACGCTTCACGGAGCGAAACGCCCCGGGCCTTCGCTTCGCTGTAGCACTCCTGCTGGATCGCTTGAAGCTTGTCGGCACGCTTCTCTTTTGCGGCTTTCAGGTCGTAATCTATGGTGTCACAAGAGCCGTATTGCATCGTACCGCCCATGATGAGGCCGACGGGCAACCCCTCTTGCCGGACGCCTTTTTCCTTATCGCGGACGGTCGGCTCGCCGATGTGGTTGTAAGAGCACTGCGCTTTCACCTGCTCGACGGTCGCGACGTCTTCGTCGTGCTCAGCCTTAGCTTCCCCCGGTATCGTGCCTGGAACCCTTTAAAGATTGTGGACCACTCATCCCCGGTCGATGTTGCTTCTGCCTCCGGCTTGTCTTTCGTGGTCGTCGTTTCTCCGCCTGTCGTCTCTACATCGTCGCCTTCCGCGATCGACACCGGAGTCTCATCTACCGCGACGTCGCTCTGGTTCACCTCAACGACAGCTTCCTTGTTGTTGGTCTTACGCCGCTCCTTCTCCTTCTTCGCGAGTTCGGTGAGAGACTGACCAAACGCAGAGGCGGAAATCAAGAGAGCCAAAAGCAGTACCAGCCTTTTCATGGTCGACCCCCATGTTTCTCGAGTGGCTATTGCGCGACTCGACTAGCTTGACAATCTGCAGCTATTCGAGGCTACCATCCTGCGAGAACGCACGCAATGGCGCACCAAGTGAACTCGCTAGGCGTGCCAGCCTTGCGCGAGGCTTGACCCCGCTCTTGGCGGTCGGCTTTCACTCGTCGCCGGCACGGCTGGGGTCTTACCCGGCACGAAAGCGATTCAGAAGATTAAAGGCGGGGCAGATAGTGAGATACATCGCCTCGAGTTCGAAATCACGACAACTCTCGGCAAGATTCTCGAGGCGGAAATCGATATTCATATCAATGAGGTTTGAAGCTGGCGGGGCCTCGCGGCCCCCTATCCAACCGTCCCGATATTCGTCCCGCTCGCGTCCCTCTTGGGTTTAGTGGTCCCCCATGTAGAGGCCTTGAAAAGCAGTAGAATGCTCGCGAGCATTCCAATTGAGAGGGCCCCCATTGGGGCAACGCACGCGACTGGGAAGGCCCATGCTGCGGCGACACCGAGCCCTAGCGTACCGGCAGCCCTTTGCAGTTGATTGGGAAGCCTAGCTCCGCATGATCCACAGACGGCAGTCCCTTTTGGATGCTCAGGGATCCTGTTCTTGCGGTGGCACGCGTTGCACGAGATCAGAGCCATTTCCTGTATTTCAATGATGGGGGTCAAATCTATGGAAATCAAGGCCCGGCCGAGGAGAAAAAACGGGTGGTCTAATCAGACTAAAACCACTACCAACTGACGAGACAGGTTCAAAAATTTGTGCGACAATGTTCTTTATCAGCACACTACCTTAGACGAAGAAGCGTGAGGGCCGACACTTTTCGGCGGTTTCGCATCGCTAGAAGCTCGCTCTTCGTCGAGCACGAAAGGGACAAGAAAATGACACGCTGGACAATCGCCATCATCTTGACGGCCGCGTTCCTGTCTGCACCGCCAGCTCTCCTGGCCGGGGATGCTTTCTTGAAGCTCGGCATCAACTTGAACAGTGATCTTGGAGGATTTACAGATCGCTGGTTCGCCTCGGTGGGAAGCGATTGGGGCGCATTCGGCCCCCAAGGCTTTATCGGGTTGGAGTTTCAAGGCGCCTACCGTAGCAGAACGGAAGGCGACATCAATTTCAAAACCGTTCCGGCGAATGTTTTCGTAAACGTCAAATGGAAGTCAGAGCAAGAAAAGATTCGCCCG
Organism: Candidatus Marinacidobacterales bacterium; assembly: GCA_965247365.1. Lineage (GTDB taxonomy): Bacteria > Acidobacteriota > Vicinamibacteria > Marinacidobacterales > SMYC01 > CBDFHB01. The sequence goes on along the minus strand of CBDFHB010000002.1, from coordinate 2,026,572 downwards.
TACGTGGGCGGTGGTGTCGGGCTCCTGTCCAACTATGTGAAGCTCAGCGCATTTGGAGAGTCCGCGGAACATGTCAACAACATTGAGACACTCGCGAGCTGCATTTAGTGAGCCTCGATTAACTTTCGGCGACTGGTGATGTCCGCGTGGTCGACGTCTGCTTCGCTCGCGATCTCGTTGGGTGAAGCAGAAAAAGGGGGTACCCCAGGTATGGACGACGCCGAGAGAATGGCTCCTGCGGCATCCTGGAGCGTCGTTTTCTGCGGCGGCGGGTTGATCCAGGCCTGAGGAGGCAAAACGGGAGGTTGTGGCGTTCCGCGAACGAAGCGCTCGGGATGAGCACGCTGAGCCTCGAGAAGGATCTGGCGCCGAGCGGTGGTGAGTTGTTCGGCGCGACCGTAGTGAACGTCGGCCGGTGTCATAAGGCCGACCCCCGAGTGCCGGTGGTCATTGTTGTAGTAGTCGAAGAAACCGCGGCAGAACAGCCGGCTGTCTTGGATGGAACCAAAACGGCTGGGGAACTGAGGGCAATACTTGAGCGTTTTGAACTGAGACTCGGAGTAGGGATTGTCGTTCGAGACGTAGGGTCTGGAGTGGGTCTTGGTCACGCCGAGGTCTGCCAAGAGCAAAGCCACGGACTTGCTTCGCATCGAGCTGCCACGATCCGCGTGCATGGTGAGCTGGTCTGGTTCAATGTTTTGCTTGCGACAGCTCTCGGCGATGAGGCGTTTCGCGAGCTCGGCGCTTTCTCGGTGAGCCAGCATCCAGCCAACCACGTAGCGGGAGAAGATGTCGAGGATGACGTAGAGATAGTAGTAGGTCCACTTGACGGGGCCACGAAGCTTCGTGATATCCCACGACCAAACCTCGTTGGGCGCCTCGGCCAACAGCTCCGGCTTGGCGTAATTCGGATGGCGCAGTTGGTTCCGGCGCTCTCGGACCTCGCCGTACTTTTCCAAAATCCGATACATCGTGCGAATCGAGCAGAGGTAGATTCCCTCGTCCAGAAGCGTGGCCCACACCTGCGCGGGCGCCTTGTCGACGAAACGCTCACAGTGCAAGGCTCCGAGGACCTTCTCGCACTCGGTCTCGTCGAGGGCTCGGTGCGGCCGAGGACGACGCTTCGGTTTGGGCGTCACCAGCTGGCGCCTGCGATACAACGTGGAACGAGCCACACTCAGAGCCTCGCAGGCTTCCGCCGTCTGCCCAATCTGTCCCGCCAGCTCCTCGGCCGCCACAATCAGTCGTTCTCGTCGCTGTCGAGCGGATTCAGGGGGATCCCCAGCAGTTCGGAGGCTTTTTTTTGGATCTCCAACATCGTCTCCACTCGAGCCAGGCGACGTTGGAGCCGGGCGTTCTCGCGCTCGAGCTCCTTGACCCGTGGATCCTCTGCCTTCGCCTTCCGGCCTCGCTTTCTCGACGTCAACCCCGCCTTCGCGATCTCGTCACGTTGGCGGCGCCAACTCGATAGCTGCGACGAGTACAGGCCCTCTCGACGCAGAAGTGCCGCAATATCCCCGACACCCTTGCAGGCGTCGGCCTCGCGCACTAGCCGCAGCTTGTACTCCGCGGTAAAGCGTCGACGCTTCGCTTGCTCACTCACTTCCGTTTCCGGGACCCCCGCCGCATCGCGGCCGGCGGGATCTCCAGTCGCCCTACGGGCTCCTTCCGTTCCCGCCGGGGTCATTCTCTCAATCAATGAACTCATTGATGATCCTCCTCCGCCCTACACACTAATTTCAAGGGGCGAAGTGTCTCAAGGATGTTGGCACAGAGGGCCGAAAGCGAATGGTTCAAGGACCCTGGGGTTCAGATCATGGGCGGTGTCGAGTTGAATCGACAGTTCACCGTGGAATTCATGGGTCAGACAATCCTCGAGAGTGACGCCGGCTGGCTGTGGTCGGTCCTAGCGGGGGTACGTTTCTAGAGGATTGAAGAAGAGCTTGCGGGGTTCTGCATGGCGACCTAGCCGCAAGGTAAGGCTGGTGGGGGCCTCGCGACCCCCTATCACGAATACCGGCATGGCTGACATCGTCTCAGACCTCTAAGCTGACGGGCCAGGGGACCGCAACGAACGATATAGCGATGGCCGAGTACAGCGTCCGCCACTACAGGGGCAACCTGTCGCTGGTGTAGGCAATTTCAGTGGTACCGAGACGACCCGGTCAACCCAATCCGGGATTTGAACGCTCGCTCTGGGACCGTCATGCGTGTCATTGCAAACTGTCAGCACTCCGAATATCCTCTCCCAGGGTTTGTGGGAGCGGGGAGGGGGTATGGCGGTGAGTGATGATTCCGACAAGGCTTACGCGAATGGTCGTCGGGCTGGGATTTCCCGCATTTTGAATCTCTGCCTCTTAGAACTCGGGTATCGCGACTATTCTTCAGAGCGGCTTCAGTCCGAGCGAGAACAGGCCGTCGAAACGTTGCGACGTGCTTGCGATCGTTTCGGAGACAACGACTGGGACCCATGGCTCTCTTTGACCGACATCATCGAGAAGCATCTCGTGCGCCACCTCGAAGAACGCAACACGGGATGAGGAATTCCCTTCGAGGCAAAACGCTGGCGGGGGCATTGCGGCCCCCCTATCCAGGCGTTTCGGTGTCGTCAGGGAAGAACATTGCCGTTCCGACTCGGGTCTGTCGGATCGAGGTGTCCCGATCGGAGACGACCAGCGCCGTGCCGCAGGTTGAACAAGCATAGTCACCCGTTGGAACGAGGTGTCGGTATTCCCTCTCAAGGGTCGGGTGCTCGCACGCTCTGTCCCCCCATCGCCGGCGCAACTGCGTGGCTTCTACGTCCTTGATTCCCATGCCGTCACTTTCTGGCGAGTCGCAGGACGCCCCCCCCTCACCGTTCTAAGCTCAGGTCGTACCGAAACCGGTCGACTTGAGCTCGGCTCTTAGGCTCTCGCGAGACCGAATCAGGGAGCGCCGTGAACTCGATACCCACGGAAGCCAAGGCGCCTTTTGGCTCGCTCCAAACGACCCGTCCGGTCGCCCGTACGTACTCCCCATTGTAGAAGCTCAGTGTCACGTCGAAGCTCTGACGTTTGGGCACGACGTTCGTTTGAACGCACGTGCCGCTCTCGGAGATGTCCAACACAACACCGTAGGCCATGGGCACGCCCTGATCCAAGATCGCCACCGTCACAGGCTGGTCGGGCGCGAAGCGTTGGGCTTTGCGACTAGGAGAAAAAACCTTTTCCGCCACTGTCGAACCCTCCCGCACGCCGGTGGGGATGGCTTGCACTCCACTGTTGCAGCAGGATTCGTACCAAAAGGACCCCCCCGCAGGTGATTCGCTCCAAGTCCGTGATGAATGGGTGCTTTAAGGAATCATCGGCAATGCAGTTACAAGGGGAGTTGTGCGGATAAGTGTGGCGAAAAACCTGCACGCCTGTGGCCAAAAGGCTGCATCTGTTCAGTAAGTACTCGCCGCACCCCGTCGTGACAAGTCTGTACCCGTGTACGACGCCCTGGGAAAGAAGGTGCTGGAATCGCCCGCCATCCACGCGGACGAAACCCCGGTGGCCGTTGATGGGCTCGAAGAAGAAATCGGCGGGCACGGTTTGGGGGGTGTCGAGTCCCGACATTGCGTACTACCGGATGCTGCCGACGAAATCGACGGAGGATGGCCGGAAGGTTTTGGGAAACTATCGCGGCATCGCGGTTGTTGATGGTTACGCCGTTTATGAAGTGCTCGCCCGTGCGGGCCCCGAGATTCGACTCGCCCATTGCTGGGCGCACGTCAAACGGAAGTTCGATGAAGCCAGCGAGCACTACCCGCAGGCTTGCTCCGAAGTGCTTCGCCTGATCGGAGAGCTTTACGAGGTCGAGCGTCTGGTTCCAGGCCCGTTTCCCGGCGATGAAGAGGCTCAGAAGCTGAGGCTTCGTCTACGCAAAGAACGTTCGCGGCCGATCTTGAGCTCGATCCGCGAATGGGCACTGACCCAGCGGGGACTGCCGCGAAGCGACTTCGGCAAGGCGGTCCGCTACATGCTGGAGAATCATAGCTTGTCGTTCTCCTTCCCCGAATGTCCCAATAGCAGTCTTTCGCGTCTTCGGGGCTGCTACCCCAAGCTGGAAGGGAAGTTCGGATAGACAGCCGTGGCACAGCGGGTCCTGGGTGTCCAGGAACTTGGAGATGATCACCGAGCACGCCTAGCACTCGTCCAGGCCATCCGGTTGCTGGTGACCACACTGGGGACACTCCATGATGTCCCTCCTTTCGAGTTAGCGGTTGCTTTCAGACGGAATCAGGCGGGCGGCTTGTTATGGACGAACGTTCCTTCCATCCTGCCGTCCGCGTCTCGCGCAACGTGGAAAACCCCTTTGCGCACGAGCGCATCGATGAGGCGCAGCACCGTCGTATCCATCATGGGCGACGTCTCGAGTACCCGTGCGGCGGTCTCGTGGCGAATGACCGCCTGGTAGATCTGGAGCTCCGCGGGCGTATAGGCGCTCGGCGGCAACGTGCAATCCTCCTTCAACTGCAATGACGCATCCAGCGGCCAACTGCAATGACGCATCCAGCGGCGGAAGCATAGTGAGAAGCATCCCGATTTCGCGGGCGTGCTTCATTCCTTCGACGATCAAGTTATCCACGGGTAACTCGATACTACGATGCGTCGAGCGATCCTCGGAGAGCTCGTCGACCTCGTAGGAGGCGTTTTGCCAGCCAAAAAGCCGGTAGAGCGCCTTCGCGCCCGTCACGCCTCCGTACTCCGCGTGCACGATGCGGCCCTTTCGGACCCATACGCGTGCTTGCTCGTCCTTTTGCGTCAGCGTCAACAGCACGGAATGGGTGTTGTTGACAGTGAGTACTTTCAGGAGGTCCGAGAGAGGCAAATCATGCGGGTCCCCGAGTCTAAGGGTCTTCTGGTTGTCGATGGCTGCGGTTGGAACGGGCACGATGCAGCCCGTCGTTCCGGGTCCGAAGACGTCCGGATCGCGCGGCATGCGCAAGAGCCTTTCGTACTTGCTGACGGGAGCTCGCCTCTGCACGATCAGCACATGGCTACCGATGCGGATGCGATCGCCGGTCGTCACGCGCTGCTCGTCAATCCGCACCTCGTTGAGGAAAGTCCCGTTGGTGCTTCCGAGATCGCGGAGGGTCAACTGCAGGTTCTCGTTCATGATCTCGGCATGGTAGTTGGACACGGTACGGGATTCGAGCATGAGGTCGTTCGATTCGTGTCTACCGAGGGCGATACGAAAGGTATAGACCAGGTCGAACGCGTAAACCTGGCTCTCCGTCGCGAGTACGAAAAGAGAATCGCTTGCCTGCTTCTCCACTGTTGAGTCCATGGGCACCTCCCGAGTTGGGATCTGTGTTCTGAAGATTAAGCAAACCTCGTGCCACCATTGGGAAACTAGCGAGTTGTCGCTGGAAATTCGGTTTAGCGAGGTTCTGTTCGCATCGCACCGATAGCGGCGGAGCAAAGTGGACGGAAATCAAGGAATGGGGGCTCGGGGGCAAGGGGCACTTTTGGGAACCGAATAAATCAAACTAGACCACTACCGCAAGCCGCCATTCGTGCGCCCTAAGTGCGCCGAATCGCTCGAAAGGATCAACGGTCGCAGGACCCCGATTCACGTGTAACGGCGTGAGTCGTTGACACCTCGGGGCGGCTGCGAAGCCTTTCAAAGCCGCCCCATTTTTTTTCTACACTTCGTCATCCCGTCTTTCGTTTGCTTCCTCTTTCCCGAATCCGCGAGAATCAGCTTCTTCGAGATAGTCGGTCTGACTGAGCTTCGCCTGCCGGCTACTCCCGCAGGCCCCGGGCCTCGGGGCTCAGCCGGTAGCCGACAGAGATGCGGGCACCTGTCTCCCAGCGCGCCAGACGGATCACGTTGCGAGTCGCCGTTTCGAGTTGAAATCCGTATGGGGAGCAGCCCACGGGACTGCGGGACCGATACCGCAGTTGCGACACTCGCAGTGCGATGTGCGCCGACGTTTTCTGTGCTCTGAATACGGTCGAAGTTCTTGAACGAAAAGCGGCTCCGGTGATCCCACTGTCCCGGCCCCCTGCTTGCAGAACGAATGGCACGACCGTTGCATTCTAAGGATTAGTCCACCCTGTTGTATGGGCGGCGGGGTGAGAGGTAGGTTTCGTCCCCTCACTCCGCCGCCCACGACGCGGGGACGTCGCGGCTTGGAGGTGTTGTGGTGGCGGTGCCCGACACTGATCCCTTCCTCAAGACAATGGACGTCGTGGAGGCCGCCGCCGTCCTGGCTTTCGACCAAGACGCGAACGCTCCCATCGTTCGCCTGACAGACTCCGAGCAGAGCTGGGAGCCGCTGAAGGTCCGGGGATTCGAGCGAATCCAGATGTTCAGAAAGTTCGAGACGGAGGAGCATCCGCAGCAACATGTGCTGTTCAAGGTAAGCGTCTGGAAGGGTTCCTTGGCCTCCTTTCCGCGTGGGCTGATCTTGCGATATGCCATGGATCGCGAGGCCCTTGGAGGAATACTCATGTCCAACGCGTTGAGGAAATTGCGCGCGTTCGCCTTGGGGCATTTGAAGGTCGACTTGACCGCAGCACTTGTTGGCAAGTTGATTCGCTCGCACGAGCACATCCTCTTTCTGAACCATCGCGGATGGGTTAAGAAGACCTGGTAGCGGACGCGCCTTGTCCAGGAAAGAGGGGGGCTTGGCCTCGCCGTGGTCGTCGCGAATCGTGCGCCGGCATGGTGGCACGGTGACCAACGGTGGGCCGAGTTCCGCGGGTTGTACGGTGCGCATGTACTTTCCTATCCACTCCGAAAGCCTCGGCACAGTATTCACCGATCGAGCCGACGAAGCGACGACGCTTGTGGACTGACCCCGCTTCCAGGTGGCTGCGCCGTTGAGCTTTCTTCTCTCGGGGAGAAAATTCGACTCGGGAAGTCGTATATATCTAGTGTGAGCAAGGAGGGCGGGGGTCGGCAAGAAGGTTGGCGTCGGTCCCCGCCCAACTCCGTGGGTCACATGCGTTGGCATCGTCTCGAGCTCCACGGGAGAGGCCAGCACGCGACGACCGGATTGACTGATTCGCGTTACTCGATGTTTTGAGGTCACTGCAAGATGCCCCGCTTCACGCGAGCCCCATATGATCGCAAATCTCCTCAGCACTTCCGGACATATCGCCCAAGGGCGTAAGGACTACGACCAGGCCGAGAAGTGCTTCAGGCAGAGATTGCGGATTCGCGACGAGTTGCCTGCTGGTTCCCACGCGGCAGCGGATCGTTTCGCACTAGGACAAACGGTGGCCGCATTGGGGCGCGTGGATGAAGCCGAGGAATGATGGATGCGAGCGGTAACTGCTCTCGAGGAGTTTGACGATCGAGAGAGAGCTGTGGCTGGACTGGGATACCGAGCCGCCGACACGTTTTTCCAAGGGCCACATCCGAGACGTCGATGCTCTCGGCCACGTGCTGGACGGGTCGCCCCCATACCAACTGATACAGTTCTTCGCGCGTGAAGGTTTTGGTTTCCCAGGGCATCCGGTTCTTCCGCAGGCCGAGTTTGCCACGTTAGGTCGTCAGAAGCCCCAACATGGCCACTGGCAATCTCCCAGCGATTCGCACCAGTTTTGATGCGACCGACTGGTGACCGCTTCCTGGAACGCATTCATGAAAAGAGAGTTCTAGGCCGGCGGATGATAGATAGTCAGCAGGTTCTGAGAGCACACCTACTCCAGAAAAGGCTCGGTTTCTGCACGGTAAGCCGAATCGTGCCTTAACCTGGGCGCAGCTTCGCTAGGACGGCTTATTAGGTCGGGAATCGCCGCACGGAGAACTTCGTCGACGTGGTCGACGAAGATAAACTCCGTCTCCGCGCGCACGTCATCGGGCAGGTCGTGTAGATTCGCCTCGTTCTGCCGCGGCAGAATGATGCGCTTGAACTCCGCCCGGCGGGCCGCGAGGACTTTCTCCTTCACTCCCCCGATCGGGAGCACGAGACCGGTGATGGTGATCTCCCCCGTCATGGCGGTATCCAATCGCACCGCCTTTCCGCAGTAGAGAGAAGCGAGCGCGGTCGCCATGGTGATGCCGGCGGACGGCCCGTCTTTGGGTATCGCTCCTGCGGGAACGTGAAGGTGAACACCGGTGTTCTTGAAGCGCTCCGGATCGATCTCGAACTCTTCCGCGTGCGACCAAAGATAGCTCTGTGCGGCGCGGGCGGATTCTTGCATGACACTTCCGAGCTGCCCCGTCATCGTCAGCCCGCTCCCTCCCGGAAGGAGCGCCGATTCGATGTAGAGCACGTCACCGCCGGCGGGCGTCCACGCGAGACCGGCTGCGACGCCAGCCGGCATCTCGTCGCGCGCCTTCTCGATGTGAAACGTTTCTGGTCCGAGCATGTCGACCAGGTCGTCGGGCGTGACCGTGACCGGATCTGTTTTCCCCTCAGCGAAACCGACCGCAACTTTGCGTACGACCCGGCCGATGATGCGCTCGAGTTGGCGGAGCCCGGCTTCACGCGTATAGCGACGAATCAGCCGTAACAGCGTGTCATCGGGAAGCTCGCACTGCTCCGCGGTGACGCCGCTCTCCTCGAGCTGGCGAGGCAACAAATACTTCTTGGCGATACCTAGTTTTTCTTCCTCGCTGTAGCCGGTGAGCGACAACACCTCCATGCGGTCGAGGAGCGGGCGCGGAATAGTATCGAGGGTGTTCGCGGTCGTAATGAAGAAAACGCTCGATAGATCGAACGGCAAATCGAGGTAGTTGTCACGAAACGTGTCGTTTTGCTGCGGGTCGAGGATCTCGAGCATCGCGGACGAGAACCCACCGAGTTCGTCGGAGCTACGACCATCGGCTGCGCGCCCATCACCCACGATTCGAGACACCTTCTCATCGATGGCGGATTTGAAGTCGTTTCTGCAAGCGGATGATGCTGGACTGGCCGAGCGGTAGAGTTCATGTCCCTCAGTTCGATGCTCGTTTGCCTTGGCGGTTGGACCGGTTCGTTCGACCCCCTCCGTTCCGACCCCGCTTCCAGGACCTCCTCCGCCGGATGAACTTCCCCGATGGATGTCCTCCACGATGACACGCTCATTCCAGTAGGCAGCGGTGCCACACGATCCCACGCCACGCCCGATCAACAGACCTTCGACGGCGCTATTGTATTCGTCCGGCAAGCTCGGACCCGCGCCCACGCTGACGCGACGGCCTGCATCGTCCAGGAGCAGCACCGAGCACTTCATGCCAGGACGCTCGTCCTCAATGATGAGGGCCATTGCCTCCAGAATCCCATGCATGGTGACGGGTACGAGTGAGGGGGCGGGCCTCTCTTACTTGTCAGGCCTGACCACAACAACAAAAGGCCCCCTGTTGGGTTCCTCTAGCTTTCGGTTGGCTGAAATGACCAGGGTCGGGAGATCCCCCTCAAACTCACACTCGACGGTGAAGGAATGACCATCCGGAAAGTCGAACTTCACGGAACGGACTGGACCGGGGGTAAGAGTAAGCTCGTCGGGTTTGTCAGCAATCTGAATAGTCACTCGCGGATACTCGGGCATTGAAAAGCTCCTTTCATTCGGACGCGCGTATTCTTGTTCCGGGAGTCGGCTCTTTTTACGATAATCGTCGGTCATCTGTGACTTTGTGCCCCCGGTGTGCCCCCTCGTTGATCCGCACCTCTGCCCCGGCCCCGTCCGAGGCGAGAAGCGGCGCGACGGGCGATTCGTGTCCAAGCGGTCGAAGCGCTACGACACGAGTAGCTTCATCGCAGTCTCGAGCGCGTTGGTAACGCCTTCGGTGTTGGCTCCGTCGCCTTGGGCAATCTCGGATGAGCCGCCGCGCGTCCGTCCACCGCGTCGACGGCCAAGCGTAGCAACGCGCCCATGTCCGCATCGATGTGGTGCGATCGCGCGAAAACACGGTCACGATCTAAAGCTCACGGAATCGCCCTAGTGCACGAACGCCCGCGCCGCGACTCCACGAGGGCCGGCGCGGGCTATCGCGGTTTCCGAGCGAAGAACGGGACGCGCAGGCAGGGACTGCCGGCCTTGCTGAACCAGGTTCTGGATTCCTGGACGAGATCGAGCGCCAATACGTATCGACCTGGTTGGGCGAGCGTCTTCGCATGGAGGCTGACGTCTACTTCCTCACCGGGCCGGACGCGTATCGCGGTTCTCGGTCCATCGAACTCGACGATGCCACCCCGTCGATCGAGCCAATGGTAGCTGAGATAATCGGGTCGTTCGGGGTCGTCACTAGACCAGGAGCGCGAGCTGGTGTTTCGCAGCCGCACCTGAGCTAAGAACTCTTGACTTACCGGAGCCTCGTTCGGTCCCGTCGTAGCTCAGCCACAGCACATCGTACGGCCCTTGGATGGGTGTCGTCCACGGCACGTCCTCCGGCTTTTCCGCCGGAGCGCGAAGAGAATCCGCAGCTCCCCGCTCGGCATGAATGACCAGGTGTTTGGCTAAGAGATCGAGGTTCCGCGCGCGTAGCATCTCATCGACTTCGGAATAGAGCTCGTAGCCGAGCCGTCCGAACCGCTCACGGCTGGGGCTCTCGAGCTCCGGGCTCGGAGGGTAGCTCTCGATACCGGCGATCGTGCCTCGAATCTGAAGGCCGTAGCCCCGGAAAAACCGTCGAAAGTCCTCTACCGTGTAACGATGCTCGACGGGCTCTCCTTGTTCCTCCCCTTTGGGCAGGAGGGTGGGCTTCATCAACTCCGACTCTCCCGTCGCGTAAGCGATGCGGGCCCGAATCTTCTCCAGATCATGGACCAACCAGTCGAAATCGACCTCTCGGTTCCAGGTCCCCTTCCAGTCGCCCCGAGGCTCGATCAGAAGAAAGGCTTTCGTGAACGCGCCCAGGCGCTCGACAAATCGCTTCGGATCGACGAGGTGATGAAACGCGTCCAGCATCATCAGCACATCGACGGAGCGGTCGGGCTCGAAATGCTCCACGTCGGCCTTCCGAAAGGAAACGTTCGAAAGCTCGAGTCGCTCGGCGTTGGCCCTTGCCCGCTCGATGCCCGCTTCACTGTGGTCGATACCTTCGAAGCTCACGCCCGAGTGGAACCGGCCCAGCTGGCAGGTGATCTCACCCGTACCGCACCCGAGATCCAGGACATGATGTGCGCCAGACAGATGAGGGGACACGAGGTCGGCAAAGCGGCGGATAGTGATGTGACCGGGATAGGAATCACTGAAAGGGTCGTGATGCGCTTCCGCAAATATCGAGTCGTGATATTCGCGATCTCTATCCGGGGACCAACCCTTGAGCTGCACCTTCGCCTTGCGAACCCAGTAACCGAGCTGTCGTAGCGTCATTCGTCCTCACCCTCGGCTCCCGCGCGAGCGTTGTTCAGGAGCGCTCAAAGGCCAAACGGAAGTGGCGCTTCCGGCGGGAGAGTGTATCTTAAGCCAAACAACACCAGCGATGCAGCTCACCTTCTTCGTCGAGCGTGAGCAAACGCCACGCCGTACCGATAACGCAACGCGATTCATGATGGCGGCGCTGGCCAGAATGTTCGACTGGAAGAACGCCCTCATCGTCGTGAAGCACATCAGGCCTGTCGATCGGCGGCTCCGAAACCATCTGAATCAAATCCGTAAATCGTTGCCCTATGAACCGTGTAGCGCAACGGGGGCTCTCATCTTTGGCGCGCGAGCACAGCCGGAGGGAACGATACTTATCGAAAATAATCGCGTGTGCTGGGCAAGTACCCTGGCAGAGCAAGATTGGGTTCGTTTCGTAAAATGAGCTTATTCGCTAGGACGAAACGGCGTGAAACCGTTTGAAACAACCACCCGCTTTTGAGCGGTGCCTGACATTTAGCGAAATCGTCCCCTAATTGTCCCCTATTGGCGATCTCGCTGATATCTGATTCTCTGTAACTAATTGATTTAAATGGAGCCGCCCTCTGTGCCAACATCCTTGAGACACTTCGCCCCTTGAAATTAGTGTGTAGGGCGGAGGAGGATCATCAATGAGTTCATTGATTGAGAGAATGACCCCGGCGGGAACGGAAGGAGCCCGTAGGGCGACTGGAGATCCCGCCGGCCGCGATGCGGCGGGGGTCCCGGAAACGGAAGTGAGTGAGCAAGCGAAGCCCCTCTGTGCCAACATCCTTGAGACACTTCGCCCCTTGAAATTAGTGTGTAGGGCGGAGGAGGATCATCAATGAGTTCATTGATTGAGAGAATGACCCCGGCGGGAACGGAAGGAGCCCGTAGGGCGACTGGAGATCCCGCCGGCCGCGATGCGGCGGGGGTCCCGGAAACGGAAGTGAGTGAGCAAGCGAAGCGTCGACGCTTTACCGCGGAGTACAAGCTGCGGCTAGTGCGCGAGGCCGACGCCTGCAAGGGTGTCGGGGATATTGCGGCACTTCTGCGTCGAGAGGGCCTGTACTCGTCGCAGCTATCGAGTTGGCGCCGCCAACGTGACGAGATCGCGAAGGCGGGGTTGACGTCGAGAAAGCGAGGCCGGAAGGCGAAGGCAGAGGATCCACGGGTCAAGGAGCTCGAGCGCGAGAACGCCCGGCTCCAACGTCGCCTGGCTCGAGTGGAGACGATGTTGGAGATCCAAAAAAAAGCCTCCGAACTGCTGGGGATCCCCCTGAATCCGCTCGACAGCGACGAGAACGACTGATTGTGGCGGCCGAGGAGCTGGCGGGACAGATTGGGCAGACGGCGGAAGCCTGCGAGGCTCTGAGTGTGGCTCGTTCCACGTTGTATCGCAGGCGCCAGCTGGTGACGCCCAAACCGAAGCGTCGTCCTCGGCCGCACCGAGCCCTCGACGAGACCGAGTGCGAGAAGGTCCTCGGAGCCTTGCACTGTGAGCGTTTCGTCGACAAGGCGCCCGCGCAGGTGTGGGCCACGCTTCTGGACGAGGGAATCTACCTCTGCTCGATTCGCACGATGTATCGGATTTTGGAAAAGTACGGCGAGGTCCGAGAGCGCCGGAACCAACTGCGCCATCCGAATTACGCCAAGCCGGAGCTGTTGGCCGAGGCGCCCAACGAGGTTTGGTCGTGGGATATCACGAAGCTTCGTGGCCCCGTCAAGTGGACCTACTACTATCTCTACGTCATCCTCGACATCTTCTCCCGCTACGTGGTTGGCTGGATGCTGGCTCACCGAGAAAGCGCCGAGCTCGCGAAACGCCTCATCGCCGAGAGCTGTCGCAAGCAAAACATTGAACCAGACCAGCTCACCATGCACGCGGATCGTGGCAGCTCGATGCGAAGCAAGTCCGTGGCTTTGCTCTTGGCAGACCTCGGCGTGACCAAGACCCACTCCAGACCCTACGTCTCGAACGACAATCCCTACTCCGAGTCTCAGTTCAAAACGCTCAAGTATTGCCCTCAGTTCCCCAGCCGTTTTGGTTCCATCCAAGACAGCCGGCTGTTCTGCCGCGGTTTCTTCGACTACTACAACAATGACCACCGGCACTCGGGGGTCGGCCTTATGACACCGGCCGACGTTCACTACGGTCGCGCCGAACAACTCACCACCGCTCGGCGCCAGATCCTTCTCGAGGCTCAGCGTGCTCATCCCGAGCGCTTCGTTCGCGGAACGCCACAACCTCCCGTTTTGCCTCCTCAGGCCTGGATCAACCCGCCGCCGCAGAAAACGACGCTCCAGGATGCCGCAGGAGCCATTCTCTCGGCGTCGTCCATACCTGGGGTACCCCCTTTTTCTGCTTCACCCAACGAGATCGCGAGCGAAGCAGACGTCGACCACGCGGACATCACCAGTCGCCGAAAGTTAATCGAGGCTCACTAAATGCAGCTCGCGAGTGTCTCAATGTTGTTGACATGTTCCGCCGGCGGGCGGATTTGAACCGCCGGCCTGCTGATTACGAATTTGCACCCTTACGAACCAGGAAGACCCACCGTAACCTAAGAGCACCTAAACAAAGGAAGACGGCGCGAGATAAGACTCTTAGGGCACCGTAGGGCACGCTGGTTTGGAACCAAGTTGGAACCATCTCAGCCGTTCGCACGTCACCCCAGGACCAATTGGCTGGACAAGATTGGATTTTTGTCGTGATACCAGGTTTCTTACTGCAGACGGCTCTGGTACCGCCGGCCGATGATGCCAACATAAACGCTAGGAGGGCTAGATCGTAGCCCCTTTCGTTCAGGCGTTGGCTTCGTTTCGCAGATAGCGTATTTGAAGGGGGGTACCAGCCTCCCCTGGGCGAGACAGCTTCCGACCGTTGGCTGTTCCAATTGGTTCTATCCCACTTTCCAGAAGTCTATCATTAAATGTTTTGACGTCGACCTCGAAGATTTCCTTAAGTTGCTCCAAATATGCAGACAAAACTTTCTTCAAATCTTCAAATCTTTCATAGGCTGAATCTATAGGCTTATGATCCGACGCTCCGATAACCGAGTACAAAACAGCTAATCTTTGGGTCATCCCTGCATAGAAAGCTTCGTCTGAACCGTGCTCTGTTATGCAGAGTTTCCTTTCGACTATTGAAAGCTTCTTACTGATAGCTTCCGCAAGCTGCTTTAGATCAGGCTTCGCTGCGCGTTCAGCTTTATTGTTTATCTGTTCGCGCACTGACATGATCTTTGTGACGCTCTTCTGGGTTTCAGTTATTTTATCTCTCACCTTAACCATAAGATCGAACTGTTCCTGTAACTCTGCTTGAGTTGTTTCTAGACGCGGATCTCTTTTAACCTCAAGGGATTGCGTGTGGCTCCATTCGCCGACCGTAAGTCTCACCTTGTATGTCCCAGGTGCGGCGGAGATTTCTCCCAGGTAACCTCGAATAGGTCTGCTGCGGCCTTCATCTACACCTTTTGTAACATACGGACCCGGATATCTAAGATTCCAAACGAACCGGTTCATTCCCTTGTTTACAGGCAAAACATTTTTGTCTTTGCTGGAAAACGATTTTACAATTTTGCCACTCGAATCCAGAACTTCAAGGGTAACTACATCTTTGGGCACATCTTTGAAAGAATAGAAGATCATGGCTCCATTTGGCGGGTTCTCAGGCGAACGCGATGCTGCAGCCCGGCCAAGATTCAATCTCAGCCGATAGGCATCGCGAGGCTTAAAGAGATGGATATCTGCATTTGCCACTTCGTCTGTTAGCTGGTGGAGAGGGGTCAAATCATCTAATATCCATAATGATCGGCCCTGCGTTGCTACAACCAGATCCTTTTCATGCACCTGCAAATCCATAACAGGACTTATTGGCAAGTTGAGCTGAAATGATTGCCAGTGGTCACCATTATCAAACGAGACAAACAACCCAAACTCTGTACCGGCATATATTAATCCCTCGCGGTCAGGATCTTCCGCTATGGACCGGAGTGGATGACCTGCAGGAATTCCATTGGTTAATAGCTTCCAGGAATTTCCATAATCGTGCGTACGGTAAATGTAAGGATTAAAGTCATCCATACGGTAACGGTTTACGGCTACGAAAGCGCGGCCAGGTTGATGATTCGACAAGGCAATTTCTTTGACTTTGCTATGCAACTCCAGTCCTTTAGGTGTAACATTGTTCCAGGTTTTGCCTCCATCTTGAGAGATATTAATCAAGCCATCATCGCTGCCAGCCCATAATTCGCCTTCGGTAAGTGGAGATTCTGCAAAAGCAAAAATAGTTCCATAGATCTCTATTCCGGTCGCATCATGGGTGATCGGCCCCCCGGGCAAATCCAAATGGAGATTTCTGTGTTTTTCGAAGTTTGTTAAGTCAGAACTTATAACTTCCCAGCTCTGACCTTGGTCGGTCGTCTTGTGTACCACGTGAGATGGATGGTAGATAACGTTCGGATTATGCGGGGAGACTAAAATCTGGGATTCCCACTGGAAGCGGTACTTAATCTCTGCGTTAGGCATGGATTGCAGACCCTCCGGATATACCGCGATTTCCCGTTCCTGACCGGTTTTAAGATTAAGTCGACTGATTCTGCCAAACTTTCCTCCATAGATCATGTTTGGATCTCCCGGATCAACAGCAATAGGCCCTGACTCGCCACCAGCAACTCCATACCATAGTTGAGTGGGTGTAAGAGGCCTACCAGTAACGCGGCTTGGAATACTTATGGTGGAGTTGTCCTGCTGAGGCGCGTAAACCCTGTAAGGAAATTGGTTGTCTACCTCCACTGTGTAGAGCTCGGCAGTTGGCTGGTTATACTGTGTGCTCCATGTTTCCCCTCCATTGAGCGTAATATTAGCTCCACCGTCATTTGACTGGATCATCAAATCCGGATTGTCCGGGTTTATCCACATATCGTGATTGTCCCCATGTGGCGTTGCTACCCTCTTAAAAGTCTTACCTCCATCAATTGATTTTGAAAGACGTTCATTATTTACCCAAACAATCTCTGCGTTCTGGGGGTCAGCATCAACATGCGTGTAATACCAGGGGCGAGCCATTAAATTCTTATCCGGATTAATGAGATTAAACTCCTTCCCCCTGTCCTCAGAACGATAAAGACCTGTTTTCCATCCTGTAGCTTCGATAAGTGCGTACAAACGGTCTGGATTCGCCTTGGAAATAGCCAGGCCTATTCTTCCAATAGGATATTCCGGAATACCATTTGTCAACCTGGTCCATGTATCTCCTCCATCGGTTGTTTTGTATATTCCTCCTTCATTACCTCCACTGATCATGGTCCATGGCTTCCGCTCTGCCCTCCACATAGCCGCATATAGCTCTCGTGGATTATCCGGGCTCATCACCAGGTCTATGGCTCCTGTCTTCTCACTCAGGTACAGCACCTTCTCCCACGTTTGACCTCCATCCTTTGAACGATATATGCCGCGTTCCTCATTTGGTCCAAATATGTGCCCCAACGCTGTTACATAAACCAAGTCTGGATTTTTGGGGTGAACCCTGATCACATTAACCTGCCCGGCTTCAGGAAGACCGGTATGTTTCCATGTTCTGCCTCCATCAGTCGACTTGTAGACACCGTCGCCAACAGAGACACAACCGCGAACACCTGCAGAACCAGCGCCAACGTAAATAACATTGTGGTCGGATGGAGCGACAGTAACCGCGCCTATAGAACCCACATTGAAGTACCCGTCTGAAATATTTTTCCAGGTTTCACCGGCATCGGTGGTCTTCCAGACACCGCCGCCTACTGTTCCCATAAGAAAGGTGAAAGGCTTGTCCGGAATCCCTTCCACTGCGGTAACTCGCCCGCCTCGGTGGGGCCCGATTAAGCGATATTTCATTGCAGCATATAGATCGGGATCATAAACAATATTACTGCTCTTATCATTATTGTTCGCATAAGTGGTTACTGGCTCAGCTATCGCTATCACTAACAATGGTGCAAGAAAGAGAGTGAATAAGAGAGTTGATTTTGGGAATGTCTTAAATCTAATCATCTTTACCTCCTTTTATCATTTCCAAGGCTTACGCTCTGCTCTCTAAATACCCGCATATAATCTTTTGGATTAGCTGGGCTCATCACTAGAATATATCGGATAGACACTATGTATTGAGCCTGCCCAACACTTGAGAGCGTGGATCAAGCCATGGAGTATATCGGAGGTGAGACGCTCGGCGACCGCTTGAAGCCGGAGGCTTTGTCGCTCGTCGCCGTGCAGCGCATCGCCTCGGAGATCGCCGAGGCACTCGACACGGCTCATCGGGAGCACATCGTTCATCGAGACTTGAAACCGCCCAACATCATGCTAACGGTCGGCGGTCATGTAAAGGTGCTGGATTTCGGTTTTGGCCAAACGAGTGGTAACACCGGGAACCGTGGACAGTCAATTCGAAACCCGTCGTGTCCAAAAAAGCAAACGAAGTCAAGACCCGCTTGCGCCGGGACGTTTCGAATAGACTTGTCAACGCTTGGTTCGCCAATGCAAGCTAGAATCTTCGGTCATGAGCACGCCGATCCAGCCCTTGACATTGTTGGTCGTCGCCATCGCTGGTTGGATCGAGCGCGAGCAACAGGCCGCTATCGTCTACTTGCTCGAGCGACGAGCTCCGGTGCGTTGATGCGCCTCCATCGAAGGCTCGCCGTATCCAGGAGCTTGTAGGCCTTGTTGAATCGGCGTTAGGTCCCCAATTCGCTGGTGGTTGAGGTGGGTCACACGTACTAGATTCGTTATGGAAACGGCAAGCAGTGGTGAAGTGCGGAACTCGGTCTGCCAGGATTCAATCAGTCTGCACGGCCCCTTCCAGTGAGGCAAATTTTCGTGCGGACCGGGGCCGGACAGGTATGAAATTTCCTAGCCTTTTGCTTTTCTCAGGGTGTTGGGTTTCCCAGGTATTGCACGGGTCGGCCGTCGAGGTTCTTGTAGCGCTCGAGCAGTCGAATCTGTCGGGAGTCGTGCTCGATCTCGCGGCCCCGGATGAAGACGTGCTCCGCCGCGGAGGCGGGCTCGAAGGGATCGCCTGACCACACGACGACGTTCGCCGTTTTGCCCGTCTCGAGTGACCCGTGCGTGTCCGCGATGCCCATGACTTCCGCAGGGGTCAACGTCACAGCGCGAAGCGCCTCCTCCCACTTCATCCCGTGGCGGACGGCCTGCCCTGCCTCGAAACGGAGATTTCTTGCATTGTGCGTGTCGAGCGTGGAGAGCACGACGCGTACACCTGCCCTTGCGAGGAGGGCGGCGTTGTCGAAACGCGTTCCGAGACGATCGAACTGCACCGGAACGTTCGCGTAGGCTTTGACGATCACCGGCGTTTCCGACGCGGCGAGATCGCCGCTTCGTCGCCACGCCTCTTCGCCACCGAGAACGACGAGATCGAGGTCATACTCGCCGGCGAGAGCCATCGCTGCATCGATATCCGCGGTGCTAGAGGCGCGGACGACGAAGGGCAGCACGGTGCTCATAGCGTTTTTCAGCGCCTCGAGGTCGAGCCTCGACATCGAAAGCTCGCGGAGCGCGGCCGAGGCGAACGCCTCCTCGTTCTCGCCATAGAAACGGGCGTCGTCGAGAGCTTCACGCAGGCGAAGCCCAAGAGCACCTCGGGCCCCTCCCACCGTTTCCGCGGCCGCGGGATTGAACGCGCCGACCAGCGCCGCCGGTTCGCGCACGATCATGTCGGCGGCGCGCCATCCTGTGAGGTCGATGACGGCCGCTTGCCCCGCGAGAATGCCTCCCGAGGGCAGGCTCGCCACGGTCGTGACGCCACCGAGCCGCGTGACAGGAATGACGATGGAGTACGGGTTGAGTCCGTCGGTCACCCGAAAGGAGGGCCGGAAAGGGTCTGCGTTGTCGAGGCTCGCGTCGCGGGTGTCGGCAAGGCTTAGGACCTCGATGAGGCCGACAGAAGTCCCGATGTCGATGAGCCCCGGCGTCACGATTTTTCCATCGGCATCGAGCCGCCTGGCGTTCGACGGGATCGAGAGGGAACGGCCGACGTTTTGGATGCGCTCGTCCTCGATGAGAACGATGCCGTTCTCGATGACCTCGCCGTCGACGGTATGGACCGTACCTCCGACGATGGCAATGGTTTGAGCAGACGCGGCGGAAGCCGACAACAGCAACAAGCAAAGGGCCTTCATTGCGCACCCCCTTCGGTTCCGAGAATTCCGAGCTCGAAATCAGAGCGATATTGCCATTCCGCGCGGGCCCGGTCGTAGACGATCGCGCCATCGATGAAGGTCAAGTCAGCTCTCGTGTAGATGCTGAAAGGATCTCCCGACCAGAGGACGAGGTCCGCGTGCTTGCCCTCCTCCAGCGTGCCGACACGATCGTCGATACCGAGCGCCCACGCGGGATTGGCCGTGATCCACCGAAGCGCTTCGTCCCTGTCGATCGAAAGTCCTGCCCGCAGGCCCGCGTGCATCGACTTCGAAGTGTCCTGGTTCAGTAGCTGAATGCCGAGGTCGCTGTCGGAGTGGACGATCGCCCGCGCCCCCGCGCTCGAAACGAGGGCGACATTCTCGGGAATGCCGTCGAGCATCTCCATCTTGGCACCCCACCGGTCCGACCACATCGAAGCGGCGGCGCCGTGCGCAGCGAGAAGATCACGCACCTTGTAGGCCTCCACCGCGTGGTGGAACGAGCGTACCTTCATACCGAACTCCTTCATGAGCTCGAGAATGTTGGCCATTTCCTCACCGCGATAGCAGTGCACGTGGACGAGAATGTTGCCCCTGAGCGCCTCGGCCAGGGTCTCCTTGCCCAGGTCCCGCTCGGGCGGATCACCGTCGGGATTGGCGAGCCATTCGTCCCACTTGCGGCGATAGGCATCCGCTTTAATGAAGGCGTCGCGGTAGCCGGCGACGTTTCCCATACGCGTGTTGGGATAGCCGTTTCCCCGCTTCGGGTTCTCACCGCAGGCCATCTTCAATCCCCACGGCGCGTCGGGAAAGAGCATCGCCTGCGCCGTGCGGGCGGGGACGAGCTTGACGGTGGCGCCGCGGCCCTCGATGAGGTCCCCGCTTCCGGGCAGAAGCTGCGCCGTCGTCACGCCGCCGGCGACGGCCCGTGCGAAACCAGGTCCCTGGGGCCAGATCGAATGCTCGACCCACACCTGGGGTGTCGTTACGCCGATCTCGTTGTTGTCGAAGTGCGCGCCGACTTCCGGCGTGGACGAGATCCCGACGTGCGAGTGGGTGTCGATGAGCCCCGGTGTAACGACGCGTCCCGCGCCATCGATCTCGACGGTTCCTGACGGCACGCGCAGGTCGTGGCCTATCGCCGCAATCTTTCCTTCGCGGATGAGGAGATCGGCGTCACTCAGCTCGCGACCCGCGGCAGTCCAGATCGAGGCGTTTCGGATGACCGTCGTCCGTGATGGCAGCGGTTCGTATGTCGAGCGCCACGCGCCGTTCGGTGTGCCTCGTCGCAGATCCTCGAGACGATCCTGGGCGGCTGCGACGCTCGCCATCGCGAAGAGCGCAATTGCAGTTCTTTTCATTGGGAGCCTCCTGACAATCTGTGCATCCTATACGTTCGCGCTTGCCAGGCGAAAGCCATGGAGCAGAATCGCGCCCATGAACTTATGGATGTTCGTCTCTCGCGGTCGAAACCGAGTCTAGTCGAGGGGCAAGTGACCACCCTTTTCATTGCACGGAATCGGCGGGAGAATTTTCGGCGTTGGCAGGGAGGTTTTCCACCCCGGATTTCGTCTTACATGGGAAACGGGCTCTCGCGCCGGGTCGGACCCGAGCCGGGCGCGGCTTCGAATCTTTCGCTGCGATAAAACGAAGCTCTCAGTCGCCGTCTAAGCGACGTTCGAGGGCTTGCCCATACCTCAGCATGAGCAGGACGAAGCTCCTCAAAGCCGACAAAGGTTAGAAGGGTTCGGGGGGGGGCTGCCGAGGGTTCCGTTCAAGGCCTGATTTGCACGAACGAACCTCACCGTCACTGGGCCGGAGCTTTTCCCATGCGGACGGCCCGATTGTCCTTGATGAACGCGTTTATCGTATCTGCCACAGCCCCTGCTGTGTACTCCCAGGCAGTTATTTTGTCGCTTCCGTACTTGCACTCCATGATCCAAAATGGCTCCTGTTCACGGAACGCATGCACCACCTCCCTGGGGAGCCGCCACGACGAACTGTCTTTGAGACGGATCTCGCCAAGTTGATTGGAAATGAGAGTCTCAGCAGGCACAATCCTCACGGCGATGAAGTGATCGTAAGAAGAGGAGTGTCGGCGATCCCAAACTTCGACTAGTAGATGAGCTTGCTCCCGGTTGCGCACGAGAGAGATCCACTTTCTCTTCCTACGGCCACCCTTACCTTCAATGGCTTGCGTTATGTCATCGACCGAGGCGTGCAGGTAATGCCAATTCCCATTGGCGACATCCCCGTCCTTAAGGTAGTCATACTCGAAGCGGCTCATCGTCTCCGCCTCCTTAGTTAGGCGGTACTCCTCTTGGTCCTCCTCGGGCCAGTCGTAACGGTCCTTGCCGTACAGGGCCTTGAGTTTCTTATCTAATGCTTTGCGGGCGTCCTTGGCTTCGTCCCTCTTGGCCTTCAGCTCTTTCTCACGGGCCTTTTTTTCGGAACTAGACAGGGGCTCTCCCACAGTCCTAGCAAACAGATAGACATTTAGCGGCTCCACTTCCTCCGCGCCCAGCCCGGAGAGAAGCATCAACGCCGTGGAAAGAGCTGCGCTAGATATCATGGCCAACCCCGCTCGCGCTACACGCCAAGGCATCATACGGGCGTAGTGTCGGTTTGTCTATTGACGGGTCAGTAACGCGACGGTGGTCTCGCTGGATCGAGCTTGGCCAGCTTCCGCGTCCGGGACTAGACTGTCAGCAGCCCTATGGCCCATGTCGGACGCAACGAGCCCTGCCCATGTGGCAGCGGCAGGAAGTTCAAGCACTGTTGTCTCAACCGCCGGAGGCGCTTGCTCACAAGCCGGCTGCTCGTGGTGGCTCTGATCGGCGTTGCAGGCCTTGCCGCACTCGCTTACTGGAACGGTCGAGCGGTGCCCGACGCATCTCGCTCCGATCGGGTCGTTCGTAGCGGTACTCCCTCCTGGTCCCCCGACGGGTCGAAGATCGTCTTCTACTCGGACCGGGACGGTAACGGCGAGATCTACCTGGTAAACGCCGATGGCTCGGATCCGACGCGGCTGACCAACCACCCAGCGGACGAGGGCTATCCGACGTTCTCCCCCGACGGAAGCAAGATCGCTTTCGACACCGACCGCGACGGCAACTTCGATATCTACGTCATGAACGCCGACGGCTCCGATCCCAGGCGGCTGACGAACGACCCCGCTCGCGACGTCTCCGCGTCCTGGTCGCCCGACGGTTCCCGCATCGCCTTCATGTCCGATCGAGACGGAGGGTTCGAGATCTACGCGGTCGACGCCGACGGATCGAACCTCGAGCGCCTGACCGATTCCGGGTCGAACTGGTTTCCGCGATTCTCACCCGATGGCACTCGGCTCGCGTTTCACGTCGGCCGGGACGTCAACGTGATGAACCTGGACGGCACTGGACTCGCCGAGCTGACCACCGACCCCGATAACGGCATGTATCCCTCGTGGTCGCCGGACAGCAAGAAGATTGCCTTCATGTCGTGGCGCGACGGCCAGACTGAGATCTATATGATGAACGCCGACGGGTCCGACCAGAAGCGTTTGACGCGGACGACGACCGGTGCAGTGATCGACCCGAGGCTCTCGCCCGACGGTTCGAAGATCGTCTACGTCGACGTGCCCGCGGGCATGGCCGAGGGCACGCAGATCATTTACGTGATGGATGCGGACGGCTCGAACGTGAAGCGTCTAACGCACTAGCTGCTTGACCGCCTCCGCCAGTGGCTACGCCGGACCCGCCACCGGTTTCAGCCGCTGCCGCCCTCCGAAGTGACTAGCGCAAACCGCCATCCGACGGGCTCATCGACGTCACCGCCGTCAGCATGGGATCCGCGCGCACCGTGATCGGCTTGGTGTATCGCTTGCCCTTGACGGTCATCGTCACCGCGTATTGGCCCGGCTCGACCCGATCGCCTTGCGCCTCCTGCCCGCCGGATCCGCCGCCGGAACCCCGACGACGAGCCCGCTCCATTCCCTCCTCGAATGCGCGCACCTGCTCGGGCGTCGGGTCGTAGCGCAGGTCCCATTCGAGCCGGCTGATGCCGGGCTCGGCGGAGACGGTTAACGTGCGTTTTCTTTCTCCGGCGACTCCGGCGACCTCGAACGTAACGTCACCCTCGGCTCCGGAACCCATGTAGTACTGAATGACAGCGTTCTTGGTGGGGTTTTCTCCGCGGAAGGCCAGGGAGCCACCCCTGCCCTGGGGCTCGACCCCGAGCCACTGGGTCACGCGGCGGACGTCGAACAGATGCGCTTCCGAAGACAGCACCTCCGGCGTCGCCCGTTGAAGGGCCGAGATGTCATCCAGGACCCAGATCCCGCGACCGTGGGTTCCAGCGATGAGGTCGTTCTCGCGAGGGTGAATGACCAGATCGTGGATCGCCACCGTGGGCAGGTTGTTGTTGAACCTCGTCCAGGACTCGCCACCATTAATCGAGTAGAAGATTGCGAACTCGGTGCCGACGAGTAGAAGATGGGGGTTCTTCGGATCCTCGTGGAGTACGTAGACCGGGTGATGCCGGGGGAGATTGCTGCTGATGTTCTTCCACGTGCGACCGTAGTTCGTGGTCTTGTACACCCACGGCTCGAAGTTGGCGCTTCGGTGGCCGTCGATGGTCGCGTAGCCGGTGGCCGCGTCGTGATACGAGCCCCGCACCCGGCTGATGTAGAAATCGGGAGCGGGCAGGCCCGGCATGGCATCACCTACGTTCGTCCAGTCGCGCCCGCCGTTTCGGGTGAGCTGCACGTTTCCGTCATCCGTTCCCACCCAGATCACGCCGGGCATAACCGGGGACTCGGCGATGGTGACGATTGTGCCATGGTACTCGGCGCCACCACCGAAGTAATAATCGGGAGTGAGACCGCCCGACTCCCTGATCGTTTTCTCGTACTCGTTCTTCGAGAGATCGGGGCTCAAGATCGACCACGCGTCCCCGCGATCGACCGATTTGAAGAGGTGGTTCGCGCCGAGGTAGAGCGTGCGCGGGTTGTGAGGTGACAGTTTGAGCGCCTGGCTCCAGTTCCAGCGGAACGCGCCCATTCGGCCTTCCTGGCCACCGCCTTGCTGCCTCTCGCCCGGCTCGGGCGGCGGTCCCCATCCTTTCTCGAGCTGCAGGGCCTCCATCTCCGGGGTGATGTACTCGTCGTAGTTGACGATATTGCCGCCCTTCTCCGGCCGGATGAGAGTCGCCTGCCGGGTATAGGCATCCGTCCGGTGGACCTCACCTCCTATCCCCCTCGGATCCCGCTCCGTGTAGATAGTCCGCCAATCGGTGGGGTCAATTTGAACGTGGAAGCCATCCCCTCCCTGAATGTTGTACCAGTCGTTCGTGTAGATCGCCCCCGCCCGGGTCAGGGACGGACCGCATGACGAGCCGGCATCCTGGAGGCCGCCGCAGACGTAGTACGGGTCGCGCATGTCGACGCCGACCATGTAGTACTGGGTGGCGTTGATATTCTTGTAGGTGACGTAGTTGTCCCCGTCGTCGTGGGTCAGCTCGAGCCCGCCGTCACTGCCTACGTAGAAACGACCCTTGTTGTGAGGGTCGAGCCACAGCGCGTGCCAGCAGTGGCCGACGCTTCGCGGCATGGGCTTCAGCGTCTTGCCACCATCCTCGGAGTACTGAAAGCGACCGGTGTAGCTGTAGATCTTCTTGTCGTCGAAGGGATCGATGGCAATGTGCTGGTAGTAGAAGGGTCGGCTCCAGTAGCGGTTCATGTACAGCCAGCTCTCGCCGCCGTCCTCGGAGCGGTAGATGCCCGAGCCGAGCTTCGTCATGTCCTCGTAGTCGGGATCCTCGGGCTCCGGCTGAAAGCCGTGCTCGTAGTGCGCCATGAGCACATCGGGGTTGTTGCGCGAGATCGCCAGGCCGATCTTTCCCGAAATCCCCTCAGGCAGTCCCTTCGTGAGCTTCATGAAGGAGTGTCCGCCGTCGGTGGTCTTGAAGATGCCGCCATTGGGACCGCCGCTGTCGAGACGATAGGACGTCCGGTGCCGCTCCCAGAACGCTACGAGGAGGGTATTCGGATCCGTGGGGTGCATGATCGCTTCCACCGCCCCGGTGTTGTCGTAATCGTCGGGGAGCCCGTTCGTCAACTTGACCCACGTTTGTCCACCGTCGGTGGTCTTGAAGAGCCCTCGCTCGCTCGGTCCCCAGATGTTGCCGAGCGCCGCGACGAACACGATGTCGGGATCGGTGGGGTGAGTCACCACGGAACCGATGGTGTAGGTGTTCCCGAGACCCATCTTCTCGAACGTCTTGCCGCCGTCGGTCGACTTGTAGACGCCATCACCCCAGGCCGAGGTGTTCCTGCCACACTCCTCGCCGGTGCCCACCCAGATGATGTCCGGGTCCCCCTCGAAGATGGCCACGTCGCCGATCGAGGCGGAGCCGTATTTCTCGAAGATCGGCTCCCACGTCGTGCCGGCGTTGACGGATTTGAAGACCCCGCCCGAGGCGGTGCCAACGACGACGTAACGGAAATCGTCGTCGAGCGCGTCGATGGCGGAGAGCCGTCCCCGCTGGTTGCCGTTTCCGATGTTCCGCCAACGTAAATCCTTGATGAGCTGCTCTTCGACGGTGAGCTTGTCGACCAGTTCCTGGTGCACATGAGCACCTTCTCGCGCGGCCGCGCTCACAGCGAGCGCCACGATACCTGTAATCGCGCCACAAATACGAAAGAGGGATGTCATGGGATTTGCTCCTCGAATCGTCTATTTCACTTGACCGGTGTTAAGGATAGGAAATTTCAAAGCCTGCCCGGGGCGTTGCACTGCGAATTCTCCCGCTTGAACGAGGTGATGTCGCCTCATGCGGTAGCCGTGACATTAGCAAAGGGTCGGGAGCAAGACAAGGCGGTGAGGGCGGAGGGTTTTCCTGGGGGAAGACACAGGTATGGCCTGCGCTGGCAAAGAAACGACACAGAGGAGGTGAAGGTGAGAGCGCGAAGCTAAGGCTTTGGAGGAGCGGGGGAGTGGGTGTCCCTTCCATTTACTCGTCCACCCGCGTCAATCTTGATCTTTCTCACAAGCGAACGTCAATATTTCGCCATGATTTGGTCGCTTCTACGCTCGCTCATCTCGGCTTTCAACACGCGCCGTTCACTGGCCCTTGAGAATCTCGCTCTGCGCCAGCAACTTGTCGTCCTCCAACGTTCCGTGAAGCGACCGCGACTATCGAATGTCGACCGCGGTTTCTGGGTGTGGTTGCGCAGAGTCTGGACTGACTGCGACAGTGTCCTTCTCATCGTGAAGCCCGAGACCGTGGTCCGATGGCACCGCGCCGGGTTCAGACGCTACTGGACTTGGAAGAGTCGGAAACGTCGGCCAGGTCGACCGGGCGTCGCTCCGGAGATTCGCGAGCTGATACGGACCATGAGTGGGTCGAATCCGCTCTGGGGCGCCCCCAGAGTGCACGGCGAGCTGATGAAGCTTGGCATATCCATTTCCCAGGCGGCGGTGTCCAAGTACATGGTCCGGCATCGAAAACCACCGTCTCAGACCTGGCGAAGCTTTCTCGACAATCACGTCAAGGACTTGGTGTCCGTTGACTTCTTCACGTTGCCAACCGCGACGTTCCGGGTTCTATTCGTCTTTATCGTTCTCCGTCACGATCGTCGTCGGATCGTTCATTTCAACGTCACGGACCATCCTTCTGCAGAGTGGACGGCGCAGCAAATGGTCGAGGCGTTTCCATGGGATTCTGCGCCTCGGTACCTGCTGCGGGATCGAGATCGCATCTACGGCCGGTACTTCAACCGGCGCGTCGCCGGACTCGGCATCCGGCAGGTTCTGACGGCGCCGCGCTCTCCGTGGCAGAGCCCCTACGTCGAACGACTAGTTGGAAGCATTCGCCGCGAGTGCCTCGACCATGTGATCGTCCTCAACGAGCGAGCGGCACCTTACGCGAATCCTGCGCGAATACATTGACTACTATCATTCATGCCGGACTCATTTGTCGCTCGAGAAGGACGCCCCGGAGCCCCGCCTGGTCGAATCGCCGGGGATGGGGAGAGTGACTGCCGTTCCGAAGGTCGGTGGCCTCCATCATTATTACACTAGACTCGCTGCCTGACTTCGCCGCAAGTAGGTTATTCGCCCAACGTTGCTCCCCAGTGATCCGTCAAGGTACGCTTGCGACGACCGCGAACAGAACATTCGTGGCTTGTCCGTAGGCCCCTTCGGTCCCGCGCATCCTGAGAATCGCGCGATCGAGTTTATGGAAGGGACAGCTTTTGGTATCCTCCACGAGGAAGTCAGGGGAACCTTCGCTCATGCACGCTGAAAGAATTGGGATGAGCACGCGGCCTCGGAGCGATGATTCTTCTATCCCTTTCCTGGGCGAGCGGCTCCGTTCCGCCACGAGGGGCCGTTGCCGGGTGACCCGTGCCCGTGGATGCGACGGTGCGCGCCGGCATGGAGCCTCCCCTCCGCGCGCAAGTGGAGACTCACCCCGAGGCCAGTCGGCCGCACGACGTGTAGGCCGGGAAGGAGGTCTCTTCATGAGCTCGAGAGCGGGATGGTGGACAGCCAATCTGGAGGGTCGCTCGGTCGGCGCCGTAGAACCGGAGCACTGGGCCGAATGAGTGGCCTCCTGGCGGCGACGCTTCTCGTGGTCGCGGCGTCGTCGGCCGATCCGCCCGCGCGCCTCGCCGGCCTCGCCCGTGCGTGGGGATACGTTAAGTACGTGCACCCGGCTATGGTGACGTCGAGGATCGACTGGGATGCAGCGCTCGTGCGCGCGATCCCGGCGGTGGAGAGTGCGGCAACCGATCAGGAGTATCGGAAGGCCGTCGCCGGCATGTTGGCGGAGCTGCACGACCCGGCGACGCGCGTCCTCGGAGACGAGTCGGCCGACGCGACACCGGCCCCCGCGCCCGGACCCGTGCAGATACAGCTCGAGGCGGTCGAGGCCAATACGGCCGTCCTCAGCATCCCGAACGACCCCGCCCTCGAGTCGACCCCGAACCTTCGGTCAGAGATCTGCACGCGATTCACGGAAGCGGCGCACTTCGAGAGGGTCGTCCTCGACCTGCGCAGCCCGAGAGGGCGCCGGCCGGGCTGGAACCTCCAGAGCGCGATCGTCAAGTGTGCCTCGCTCCTGCTTGACCGCGACGTTACGCTGGCCCCGGCGCGCTTCCTGACCCACGGCTTCTACATGATGCAGAGCGTCACCGCGTCACCGGCGGCGCGGGCGGCGGATTGGGGCCCTGGGAGTCCGGGCTGAAGGTCGTCAGCTCCGGCTCGGTCCGCGGGGAGGGCTCGCGTACGCCGCGGCTCGCCTTCATCGTCAACCGCGGCACCGCCAACCTCTACTCGCTCCTCATGGCCCTCCAGGCGCGCGGCCTCGCGGACGTCGTGCAGGAGGGTGACGTGCCGGCGGCCGGGGTCATGCTCTCGACCTTCGAGGTCGACCACGGCCTTTCAATCGCCGTTCGCCGCGGTGAGCTGCTCCGTCCGGACGGCGCGGTCGGCTTCCGGCCTGACGCAGTCGTGCGCGCGGGGGGCGGAAACGCCACCCGGCAGAGGGCCGTCGCTCTCTTGAAGGCCTCGCCACGCAGCGCCGTGATGCCGGGGCCGGTGAGCACGCCTTTCACCTATGCGGCGTTCGTGGAGAACGACTACTCGGACACGCCCTATCCCGATCGGCGGCACCGATTGCTCGCGCTCTTCCGGCTCTACAACGCCATCGAGTACTTCTTCCCGTACAAGGACCTGATGGACCGGTCTTGGGATGAGACGTTGGCCGAGTTCATCCCGAGAATGCGCGACGCCCGGGACGCCACTGACTACGCGTTGACCGTGGCCGAGCTGGCCACACGCCTTCAGGACTCGCACGTGACCGTGATCTCGCCCGTCCTCGACGCCTATTTCGGAACGCACCGGCCCGCGGTGCGCGTTGACCTCGCGGAAGGACAGACGGTCGTGACGGAGGTCGCTCCCGACGTGGCAGGATCCGGGCTTCGTGTCGGCGACGTTCTGGTGTCCGTCGATGGCGAGAAGTCTGCGGCAAGGCGCCGCCGCCTCGCCCGCTATCTCTCGGCCTCCACACCCGGCCGGCTCGAGAACAAGGTCGACAACCGACTCCTGCTCGGTCCCCCGTCCGAGCCTGCCGTGCTCGAGGTTCGCGATCAGGACGGCGAGGTCCGCCGCGCAGTGGTCCCCCGCACTCTCGAGAGGTCGGCACCGCGCGCCCGGCCGCGGACCGGCCCCGCGTATCGCCTTTTGCCGGAGGGGTATGGATACGTCGACCTGAAGCGTCTGGGGCCTGCGGACGTCGGTCCCGCCTTCGAGCTCGTCCGGCGAGCGCGAGGGCTGATCCTCGACATGCGTGGCTATCCATCATCCAATGCGCCCTTGCTGTTCGTCCCTCGGCTCGCCCGGCAGACGAGGCGTGCCGCGTTCCTGCTCGGGACGCCGCACTACGAAGGAAGCAGCGGCACGTTCTCGCTCCAAGAAGGGCCCGCCATGCCCGTCGAGCCGGCACCCGGAGAGAGATACGAAGGCCGCGTCGTCACGCTGGCCGACGGCAGCTCGCAGAGCGCGGCCGAGACCGTTTGCCTGATGATCAAGGCTGCGACGGACGTCACTTTCATTGGCTCGCAGACGAGCGGGGCCAACGGCGGCGTGACGCGGACGGTGTTGCCGGGAGGCATCGTCGTGAACTTCACCGGCTACTCCGTACGCAATCCCGACGGCAGCCAGTTTCAGCGAGTCGGTATCGTGCCCGACATCGAGGCCCGCCCCACACTCCGAGGAATCCGCGAGGGCCGCGATGACGTGCTGGAGCGTGCCATTCAGTTCCTCAGCCACGAGAAGTAGGGCGCGTCTCCCCCTGTAAAGCGATGTAGTCGGGGCACTCTTTAGGCTCGTGGCCCCAAGAGGCCAGTTCAATCGAAGGAGGTTACGCACGATTGCCGGAGTCCAGTCCGTTGGCGGCTGAATGCCCACGAGGTACTTCAGGGCGTCCACCGAATCTGCCGCGGCGTACAGCTTTTCGAAGTCGTCTCGAACCGGATCGGGCTTTAGCACGGGCAATAATTCGCCCCGGTCGATTGAAGCAGCCCGTTCTATGGATGAATAGCAGTCCTCGTCTTCCTCCTCTTCCTCGGAACTGTCCATCCACTGTAAGAACGGAACACGGGCTCGAGGGTTAGCACCGGCCCAGAGGAGCAGGTGAACGACCTTCTCTCTCTTCTCACCAACGGCGTGCGAGAGGGCGAGGTCGAGCTCCCGCTGCACCTCCCCTCGGTGCCTTTTGGCCCATCCGTAGAGAGGCCGGTTTGAGCTGTGCTCTGAGAGGTACCAGGCAAGAGCGTGGCCCTTGGTGAAGTCCAGACCGGCGTTCCAGAACCGCTCCATCAAGTCCGAGCGGTAGGTAGTGAAGACGTTCTCGGGATCGACCGCTCTTGGGTCTGTGCCCCAGTCGAGGAGCAACTCCGCCATGTCCCAAGCCCGGTTCTGAAGCGCCTTGTCCAGGGGCGTGTGGAACCCGAGGTCCAGATCGAGACGGTAACCGTTGCACAGGAGCAGCAGGGCAACGTCGTACAGTCCCTCGGAGTTTGCGATATCCATCGGGCTTCGGAGTCGTTTCTAGAGCCTAGCTCGCTTCCGAGGGCGCGTCGGACACACAATCCGTAGGTCGAAAGTGAGGCTTCAAGCGCCGCGAACCCACCAGATCACCGTCGCACCGTAATGCTGTCGGATGCCTCGATCTGTAGTAGGTTAACGACGTGAGAGAGTTTGCTGATGACGTGGGTCAGGCCCTCAGAGCACTAAGAGGCAGTATTCATCTTTCCGCGCTGATCGTGTTGACACTCGCGGTTGGGATCGGAGCGAACACCGCAGTGTTCACCGTGATCGACGGCACGCTGCTTCGCGCGCTGCCCTACGAGAATCCCGAGCAGATTGTCGCAGTTTGGGAGACCTCTGAGAGGAGTGATCGCGACACGGCGACGTCGGGTAACGTCTTCGACTGGCGCGAGCAAAACGACTCTTTCGAGAAACTCGCCGCATACGACCTACTTCCCATGACGCTCTCGGGAAAAGGGCAAGCCAATAGCCTTAGCGGCGGTACGGTGACCGAAGGTTTCTTCCAGATCCTTCGCGCCCAACCGGCCCTCGGCCGGACCTTCGAAACGCACGAGTTCGAACCCGGGCCGGACAAGGTCGTGGTCCTTAGCCACGACACTTGGCGGGCTCGCTTCGGTGCCGATGAATCGATTCTCGGCGAAGCGATCGTCGTCGATGGCACGACGAGAACCGTGATTGGGGTGCTTCAGCCAGCGTTTCGCTTCGTGGTTGTGACTAGTGATGTCGCGTTGTGGATCCCGCACGCTCTCGACGCTGAGAGCCGCGCCGACAGAAAGTGGCATCGGATACGGGTTATCGCAAGATTGAAGGATGGTACTACGCTTGAGCAGGCGCAGGCCGATATGGACACGCTCGCGGCACAGCTCACCGCCGAGTATCCGGAGTGGATGACGGGATGGGGCGTGCGCGTCGTCCCGCTCAGGGAGGACCTCACGCGCGAAGCAAGAAGGCCGCTGCTCCTCCTGCTCGGCGCAGTGGGGATCGTTCTGCTCATCGCGTGCGCCAACGTCGCTAATCTCCTGCTCGCGCGAGGAGCCGCGCGCGGTCGCGAGATGGCGCTTCGCGCCGCGCTCGGCGCTGGACGATGGCGGCTGACGCGCCAGCTTCTGGTCGAGAGTGTGTTCTTGTCGCTCGTCGCCGCTACGTTGGGAGCAACGCTCGCGAGGGTGGGTGTTTTTGCTGTCTTGCGCATGATGCCCTCCAAACTTCCTCGTGCTGCCGAGCTGAGCCTCGACTGGCGCGTGGCGGGGTTCACGGTTCTCGTCGCGATCGCGACCGGAATTGGGTTCGGCCTCGCGCCAGCGCGTCGGACCGTCAGCGCGAACCTCTCCTCCGCACTTGCGGGCGCGAGTCGCCACGGCATGGACCGCCACCGCGTTCGGCTCGGCCGCTCGCTCGTCGTCACGGAAGTGGCGCTGTCGCTAGTCCTCCTGATGGGGGCCGCACTCCTCGTCGGGAGCTTCGTTCGCCTGATGCGCGTCGAAACCGGAATCGAGCCGCGTGAAAAGCTAGTGGTCATCTTGATCTTGCCGATTGCGAAGTATCCCGAGGTCCGCGATCAGGTCGATTTCTTCTCCCGACTCATGGAAGCGCTCCGGACGCTTCCTGGAGTGCGCGCTGTCGATTCCACGACCAGCCTGCCCTTGAACCCATCCGCCGGGCGGACACAAGCTGTATTCGTCGAGGGGCGGCCGATTCCACCGCCGGGAGAAGTGCCTGCGGGGACGCACCAGCGTTTCGTGACTGAAGGCTATTTCCGAACCATGGGCATCCCCCTTTTGCGAGGCCAGATCTTCGAGGACGACCGCGCCGATAGTAAGACCCCCGTCCTCCTGGTCAACGAAACGATGGCGGAGAAGATCTGGCCAGGGCAGGATCCCGTCGGACAGCGCTTGTCTTTCGAGCCGGGCGGACGCCTGCGGGAGGTCATCGGGATCGTTGGCGACACCAAGGACAGTCGGCTCGAAGCTCCCGCCAAAGCAGCGATGTACGCTCCGCACGCGCAGCGAGAATGGGCGCCCATCAGCTGGGCGTTTCTCGTGATCGACACCTTCGGTGAGCCCACCGCTCTCGCAAGCGCCGTGCGAACGACAGTGAACGAAGCCGACCCGACGCTCGATATCTTCCACATCAGCACTATGCGCGAGGAAGTGTCCGAGATGTTCTCCGAACGGCGATTCGGCATTCTCGTGCTCGGCCTTTTTGCCGCGAGCGCTTTGTTGCTCGCCTCTGTCGGTGTCTTTAGCGTGCTCTACTACGAGGTGTCACAAAGACGTCGTGAGATCGGAGTTCGCATGGCGCTGGGTGCGACCGCCCGAGACATATGGCGGCTCTTCATGAGCCACGGCATGCGGTCTGTCGTCGTTGGGCTGGCGCTCGGCTGCGTCGTTAGTCTCGTGCTCACACGTTTCATCGAGAGCATGTTGTTTGAGGTGAGCGCTACGGACCCCGCCGCGTACGCCGCCGTCGTGGTTCTCCTGAGTCTGGCGGCGCTCGCGGCCTGTTACCTCCCTGCGAAACGCGCGGCTCGGGTCACGCCGGCCGAGTCGATTCGCCAGGAGTGAGAGCTTCAGGGCCGGGGTGCCAACTTGGTGCCAAAACCACCCGGAGCCACGAAACAACGGAGACGACCGTCACCGCTTCTTCGAGCCGTTCGTGTCGGTTATGCTCGGTTGTTGCTCGTTGATCTTCACCTGAGCGCGACTGTTGCAGACTTGATGCAAGCGGGCCCTCTCCTCCATCTACGCACCTTTGCCGCTGACGTCAATTAGGCCCATCGGCGAGCGGCGCAAATTAGGACACCTCCCGCTTCCGAGCGTCCTTGGCTACTGCCCCCTCCCTCTGGCATTCTCGCCTCGCGACTCCAAGGAGCAACCCGGCGACGAATTCCCTAATATCACTCCGCGCGAAGCGCTACCGAGGGGTCGATGCGTGCGGCCCGGCGCGCGGGGAGGTAGCAGGCGACGAACGCGACGATCGAAATGAGCATACTCACTCCGGCGTAGGTCGCGGGGTCGGTGGGCGCGATTTCGTACAGATGGGCGGACATAGCACGGGCCGCGAGGAATGCCGCGACGAGTCCGGCGACGAGTCCGGTGAGCACCAGCCGCATCCCCTGACCGACCACCAATCGGATCACATCCGAAGCGCGGGCGCCGAGCGCTATTCTGAGACCCATCTCGTGAGTCCGCTGCCCGACGCTTTGCGCGAGCAGTCCGAACACACCGAGCGCGGCGAGCACGAGTGCCAAACCGGCGAAGACGCCGAGGAGCGTGGTGTTGAATCGTCGCGGAGCGATCTGGTCGTCGACCACCGATTCCATCGTCCTTACCCGCTCGAGCCGGAGATTCGGGTCGACCGCGCTCACGGCGAAGCGAACGCTTTCCACCACGGCGCGCGGGTCTCCGAGCGTTCTCACCGCGAGGGCACTCGGAGGGAACTTGGACTGCTGATAGGGGATGTAGACATCGAGGCGTGTGCCCGTAATCTCGCGGTAGCGGGCATCGCCTACGACACCGACCACGGTCTGCCATTCCGAGCGGCGGTTCTCGTCCACCCGATGCCCCAGCGTAATCATGCGCTGGCCGATCGGATCCTCGTCCGGCCACAGACGCTCAGCGAAGCTCTCGCTGACGATGACCACCCGGGGCGCCTCCTCGATGTCGCGATCGTCGAACGCGCGCCCGCGCAGCAGCGGAATCCCCATCGCCTGAAAATAGCCACCCGACACCGCCTCCCAGTTCACGACGGGGTTGCTCTCCATGAACTCGCGCGAGGGGTGAAAGAACGCGAGCATCTCTCCCGTCTCCGGGTGCCTGCGGTGGGTCGTCTCCCAGGGCGCGTCCTGACTTTCCGCCACCCACCAGATATCCCAGCCGAGCGTACCCGCCTGGAATGGGGGCACGAGAACGGCTCCGACTGCATCGACCGCACCGAGGCGGTCGATGCGCTCGAGAGAACGCGCGAGCAGTGCCTTCTGCTTGTCCGGCGTGTCGTAAGCGTCGGCAGGTCCTTTGACGCTCATGAGAATCAGCCGCTCCGGCCGGTAGCCCAGATCGCTTTGCATGAGACGGTACAGGCCTCCGGTAAGGAGACTTGCGCCGACGACCAGGAATACCGTGACGGCGATCTGAAAGAAAACGAGTCCCTGACGCATTGCAACGAAGCGGCTCGGAGCGCTCGCACGGACGGCAGCGAGCATCTCTGCCGGCGCACACTGGGTCGAGCCGATGGCAGGTCCGAACGCGACCAGCACCGCAGAAGCAGCGGCGATCGTCGTCGCGAAGAGCACGGTGGAGGTATCGATCGCGACCGCGTCGAGTCGCGGGATTCCAGAAGGCGCCATGGCGGTCATGACGTCGAGAGCGGCGCGTGCGATGACGACGCCCAGAGCGCCGCCGGCGAGCGCTAGGATGGTCGTCTCGGTGAGGAACGCACGGGCCAGCCGGCGCCGGGAGGCACCGAGTGCGGTGCGAATCGCAATCTCCTTGTGGCGTGAGGAGGTGCGTGCGAGCATCAGGCTTGCGACGTTGAAGCAGGCAATCAGGAACAGGATGCCGACCGCGGCTTCCAGAATCCACAACGCGGTGTGCGTGCCCTCTCCGAGGAAAAAACGGGAGAGCGGCACGAAGTGACTGCGTCGTGTCGCGGCTTGAGGCAGGTCGTGCTCGCGATAGAGCCGGGGAATAAGCGCATCCAGCTCCGAGGCCGCGCGCGTTACAGAGACCGCGGGCGCGAGTCGGGCGACCGCGAACAAGAAGCTGAAGCCGCGTGCCGGCCAGATGGGGTCTTCCTTGCGAAGCGGGATCCAGAGCCGCGCGCGATCGGGGAACTCGAAGCCCAGGGGCATGACGCCGACGACCGTGAAGGTGTTGCGGGCGGTCCCCTCCATCACGAGGATCGAGCCCAGCACGTTCTCTTCACCGCCGAGCACTTGCTGCCAGAAACCGTAACCGAGGACGACGACATGGTCGGACTCCGGTTGATCCTCGTCCGGCCGGAAACCTCGTCCCAGGTGGGGAGTGATCCCCAGCGTCTGGAAGAACGACGGCGATACCCTGGCAGTGTCGACCGAGATCGACTCGGACGTGTCGAGGAACACGGTGAAACTGCCGTTGGTCGAGTTGAACGCGGCCATGTCCTCGAAGGACGTGGTTTTCTCACGCCAGTCGAAGAAGTGGGGCAGGGAGATCTCGGACAGCGCGACCTCGTCCTTCGGCTTGCGCTCGTAGACGACATACACTCGATCCTGATCCGGGGCGATCGGCTCGAGGAGCACCGCCTGCACGACACTGAAGATGGAAGTCGAGGCTCCGATTCCGAGGCCCAGGAGCAGAACCGCTGCGACGGCGAATCCCGGCGTCTTTCCCAGACGCCGAAGCGCCTGGTGCAGGTCGTGCATCAGTAGGTAACCCCGCTACCGCCCGGCAAAGTGAGATGAGCTACTCGTCCATCCCGGCATGATGATAACTCGGTTCGAGCACTTGGTCGAGTGAGCTATGGGCATCTAACCTAGCGTTGAGCTGCGGGCGCCGGTCGTTCCAATGGCGACGCGCCAGCCGCTTCTCCATCGTGCTACGGGGTGCAGCGACGATCACCGACCGATTCATCTGTGCCCGTGAGTCGACAGCAGGCCAGCTTCCAGAGGCTTTCCCGTCGGCGTGAACGTGCTTTCCGCTGTTGGGTACCGTTCCCCGACTCGCTTCATGATCTCCTGGCCGTCGTCTAGCTCATAAATCGTATCGACGATCCACTTCATCTGCGCGAGGTGCGTGTAGTTCGCGAGCGCTCGATAGGCCAAGTAGCCGGCCACAACGTCGTCGGTATCAAGGGCTATTGCTTTGTCGTTCAAGACGACAGCACCTGGAAATAGCGACGCGAGCTGCGTTTGCCCGTGTTGGCGATAGCCGTATTCGTTGGTGATTCTGCCGGTCGCCAGTGCGCTCCATGGTGGAATCGAATCGAAGTCGCGAAGGGCGCGTTCAGCCTCCGACTCGATCTCGCTTGAGACCTCTGCACGAGGCCTAGATTCTGCGGAGCTGGTAGACTTTGTCGATTTCACAATGACGAATCGCGTGTCGGGCAGCGAGCGTTTGATCTCTGCCTGAACAACATCGCCGCCCGTCACCAATATCAGGGGGACTCCCTCAAGTGCGGCAATCGCGGCAACGATCATAGATTCGTTCATATCAAATCCATTCGCGATCCAACGGGTACCACCGTTAAAAGTGTGGGGCAGGAACCCTTTGCCACCAGACCCGCCGTGCATCCCAACGGCGATCACTGCTGAGTATTCGCCACCCAGCACTGCCAGATATGCATCGTATGGATTCTCCCGTATGTCGTGTCGCGCTCCGGATGGGAGTTTATCGACAGGGTAATCGGGCTCGGAGTTTCCGCTCCCATGACCGTCTGTGAGTACGACTTCACTCGCGCCTGCTCTGAGTAGCCCACGAATCGCAGAATCCCCTCTGTGCCAACATCCTTGAGACAATCCGCTCCTTGAAATTAGTGTGGAGGGCGGAGGAGGATCATAGATGAGTACGTTGATTGAGAGAATGACGTCGGCGGGGTCGGAAGGAGCCCGTAGGGCGACTGGAGATCTCGCCGACCGTGGTGCTGCGGCGGGGGTCCGCGATCCCGAAGTGAGTGAGAAAGCGAAGCGCCGACGTTTCAGCGCTGAATACAAGCTGCGGATCGTTCGCGAGGCGGACGCCTGCAAGGGTGACGGTGATGTGGCGGCGCTTCTACGTCGCGAGGGACTGTACTCGTCGCATCTATCGAGTTGGCGTCGGCAACGGGACGAGATCGCCAAGGCGGGATTGACGTCGAGAAAGCGAGGTCGGAAGGCGAAGGCAGAGGCTCCACGGATCAAGGAGCTCGAGCGCGAGAACGCCCGACTCCAGCGCCGGCTGGCTCGGGTGGAAACGATGCTAGAGATCCAAAAAAAAGCCTCCGAGCTCCTGGGGATCCCCCTGAACCCGATCGACGACGACGAGAACGATTGATCGTGGCGGCCGAGGAGCTGGCGGGTCGGATTGGACAAACGGCGGAAGCTTGCGAGGCGCTGGGCGTGTCTCGTTCCACGTTGTATCGTCGACGCCGACCGGTGACGTCCAAGCCGAAGCGCCGTCCTCGGCCGCAGCGAGCCCTCGACACGACCGAGCGCGAGAGGGTCCTCAGTGCATTGCACTGCGAACGGTTCGTCGACAAGGCGCCGGCCCAGGTGTGGGCCACGCTTCTGGACGAGGGAATCTACCACTGTTCGATCCGCACGATGTACCGGATTCTGTCGGAGCACGGAGAGGTGCGTGAGCGCCGGAACCAGCTGCGGCATCCGAACTATCAGAAGCCGGAGCTCGTGGCGGAAGCGCCGAACCAGGTTTGGTCCTGGGACATAGAGCGCCACGAAGCGCTCACGAACCTTGCAGTGGTGAAAGGACACTGCCTCTGGCACGTCGCAGCGTGCCAGAAGAAGCTGAGAGCAGCCGGAGCCGGGGAACGCTGGTGACGGTGGCAAGCAGCTCTGACAACGACGGAATGGATCAGCACTGCCAGATGATTCAGGTCCGGCAAGCGAGACGGAAAGGCGTACGAGAGGAACCAGCGGTTGAACGCTCCTCAAGAGGAAACCACCAGCTCGAATCTGGCGGATCTGGGCTGGGGAGCAACGCGCACCCGCACGACACGTTGTCGCAAGGGAAACTCACTGGCTGGTTTATGTCGTCGGCCGGGGAGGCCACAGTGAAGAACTGCGGCGTAGCTGTGGCGAAGTTGCAGGGGTATAGCTGGGCGCCGACCCCGTCAAAGGGTTCGAGAGTGAACGTGGGAACCACCCCGACGGTCCCGTCACGGATCAGCGACGAGCTGGTCGGCGGGGAAGGTCCGTTGCCGACTGATGCTGGCGGGGTGGGGCGGAGAACCCGTAGTAGTCCGAGGTCGGGAAAGCCGGCCACATGGCGAAGGGGTTCAGCGCTCTCGCAGCATCCATGCGGACCGAGGAGATCGCCGGTGAATACCGGCGTACCGTGGCCCAGCCTCGCCGAGGCAGAGACACGGGTACTCGTGATGCAGACGAAGCTGCACAACCGGGCGAAGGCCGATTCTGGCCGTCGCTTCGATGACTTGTTCAACCTCGTACACGATCCGGCGTTTCTCGTCGTGGCGTGGCGTCGGGTGCGGGGAAACAAGGGTGCACGCACGGCCGGCGTCGATGGAGTGACACCTCGCTCTATCGGCCCCCGCGCCGCGGAACTGTTGGCGAAGCTGCGAGCCGAGCTCAAAGCGCGCCGATTCATTCCAAAGCGCGTGCGGGAGAAGGCGATTCCCAAGGCGTCGGGTAAGATCCGACGACTGGGCATCCCGACGACCGCGGACCGTGTTGTGCAGGCCTCGCTCAAGCTGGTGCTCGAACCGATCTTTGAGGCGGACTTCAAGCCGTGCTCATACGGTTTCCGCCCGAGGCGCCGTGCTCAAGATGCGCTCGCCGAAATCCACTACCTCGGCTCGCCCAGTCGGAACTACCACTGGGTCTTCGAGGCGGATATCAAGGCGTGCTTCGACGAGATCGACCACACGGCCTTAATGGGTCGGGTGCGACGTCGGATCGGGGACAAGCGTATCTTGGCGCTCGTCAAGGCGTCTCTCAGAGCTGGCCTCCTCTCAGAGGAGGGAGTTAGCCGAGAGACGATCACCGGCACCCCTCAAGGAGGCATTCTCTCGCCACTGTTGGCTAACATCGCTTTGTCCATTCTCGACGAGTACTTCACCGCAAAGTGGGAGGCACTCGGTCCGTACTGGACACGCGCCAAGCGTCGTCGCGCCGGCGAACCGGTGATGCGTCTCGTCCGCTATGCGGACGACTTCGTGGTCATGGTTCACGGCACGCGCGACCATGCGGAAGCGCTATGGGGCGAAGTGGCCACGGTGCTCGAGCCGATGGGTCTGCGCCTGTCGGACGAGAAGACGAGGGTCTGCCACATAGACGAGGGTTTCGACTTCCTCGGCTGGCATATTCAACGTCGCAGCTGGAGAGGTCGTACTGGCAAGAAGGCGATCTATACCTACCCGTCGAAGAAGGCACTTGCCTCGCTCATCGGGAAGGTTAGGGCGCTCACTCGCCGGGGGCGTCATCGAACGCTCGCGGACCTGCTACGCCGGCTCAATCCGGTGTTGCGAGGTTGGTGCACTTACTTTCGGCACGGCGTCTCGTCACGAACTTTCAGCTATGTCGACCACTACGCCTTCTGGCGGATCGTCGTCTGGCTTCGAAAACGCCACGTCAGGCTGAACATGCACACCTTGGTGCGCCGGCACCTCCCAGGCTGGGAGATCCACGATGCCGGCATCGAGATGTTTCGCCCCCGCAAGATCGCTGTCGAGCGATACCGCTATCGGGGCGCGATGATCCCGACACCATGGGCGGGCGACATTGCATGAAAGCGTGGAGAGCCGGATGCGGTGAGAGTCGCACGTCCGGTTCGGA
This sequence comes from Candidatus Marinacidobacterales bacterium, assembly GCA_965247365.1. GTDB lineage: Bacteria > Acidobacteriota > Vicinamibacteria > Marinacidobacterales > SMYC01 > CBDFHB01. Next base: position 1,986,038 of record CBDFHB010000002.1, on the reverse strand, counting down.
GGGCGGGCCGGAGAAACCGGCGGGCGGTAACGTCTGCACGGCGCTCCGGTCCGACCCCTACACGAAGCTGCGCGGCCCGGTCAAGTGGACCTACTTTTACCTCTACGTGATTCTCGACATCTTCTCCCGGTACGTGACCGGGTGGATGTTGGCTCGGCGAGAAAGCGCCGAGCTCGCCCGTCGTCTCATCAGCGAGAGCTGCCTCAAGCAGAACATCGAAGCCGACCAGCTCACCATCCACGCAGACCGCGGCAGCTCGATGCGAAGCAAGTCCGTCGCCTTGCTCCTGGCCGACCTCGGCATAACCAAGACGCACTCGCGGCCGTACGTCTCGAACGATAATCCCTACTCCGAGTCCCAGTTCAAGACGATGAAGTATTGCCCTGAATTCCCAAGCCGCTTTGGCTGTCTGGAAGACGGCCGCCTGTTCTGCGGCGGTTTCTTCGACTACTACAACAACGCGCACCGGCACTCGGGACTGGGGCTCATGACGCCGGCCGCCGTTCACTACGGTCGCGCCGACGAGCTCAACGCCGCCCGGCGCCAGGTCCTTCTCGAAGCTCATCGGGCTCACCCCGAGCGCTTCGTGCACGGAACACCTCAACCTCCGGTTTTGCCTCGTCAGGTCTGGATCAACCCGCCGCCCGAGAAAACGACGCCACAGGAGGCCCTAGGAGCCACTTTCTCGGGGCGCCCAATACCTGAGCTACCCCCGGATTCAAGCTATCCGGACGCGATCGCGTCGGAACCCAATCGCGACCGCACCGCGCTCACGCCCCGTCCTTCACTGATCGAGGCTCACTAAATGCAGCCTGCGGGTGTCTCAAAGTCGTTGACACGTTCCGATCGACGTCTTCCTTGAGTGATTCGCGTGTGTCGGCATAACTGTCGCTATTGACCCCCGTACTACCTCTACCGGTGACGCTAGTGACGCCCTCCAAGTCGTAAACGAGCAGCACTTTCGGACCGACTGATGAGTCACCCTGCACCGTGGTCGCTGCCGTGGAACCAGCGAAGGAAAGCGCGAGGCAGACAACCCACACGCCAACTCTAGCTCTCTGTGCGTCCATCCGTTCTCCTTCCGTAACCGCCCAGTAAACGGAACCCTGCCGTTCCCTGGTCCTGGCGGCATCAATCGTGGCGCAGCATTACCGTCGGATCGATGTGCGCGGCGCGTCGTGCGGGAACGTAGCTGGCGAGAAGCGCGACGAACGCCCACAGCAGCGCGCTCGTCGCATAGGTGACCGGATCGGTCGGCTCGATCCCGTACAATAGCGACGCCACGAACCGCGATAAGAACAAGGCCACCATGGTTCCGGCCGCGATGCCGAGCACGACAGGCTTCATTGAGCGGTCGATCGAGAGTCGGACGACGTCCTCGGGTCTCGCTCCGATCGCCATGCGGATTCCGATCTCTCGTCGCCGCTCGACGATGCTCTGCGCCACGACCGCGAAGATTCCGAGAGCCGTCATCAACCCGGCTATCCCTGCGAACACGGTGAAGAGCATCGCGTTGAACCGCCACGGGGCGCGCTCGTCATCGATGACGTCATCGAGTGTGACGATCCTTCCAAGACGAGCCTGCGGTGCTATCGTACGGATCTCTCGTCGAATCTCCGGGACGACCGACAACGGATCGCCACGCGTACGGACAACGAGGTCTCGCGCTGGGATCGCTGATTGCGCGTGAGCGTGGTAGATATCGTAACGGATGTCGTCGATCTCGCGGTAGTGGGCGTCCTCGACGACTCCGATCACGCGGCTCGGAACGTTAACCAGCTCGTCGTCGAAGCGGGAGCCGGGGAGGTAGAGCCCCTTACCCAGAGCGCTCTCGCCGGGCCACAAACAATTTCGCCAGACTGGCACTGATGATCAGCACGTGGGGACTTTCGTCGTCGTCGCTCTCGCGAAAGTCTCGCCCTTCGACGAGCTCGATGCCCATCGTCTCGAAATACCCCGGTGTCGTCACCTCCATGTGTTGCACAGTGGGGTTCTTCTGGTTGGCTGCGGAGTCTGGGGACATGGTAGGTCCGGCCCTCATGCTCGACACTTTTCCATCGAAACGCTTGGCCCTCGGCCAAGAAACCCGCGTCAAATCCGACAGAGCCGGCGGCAAAGGGGCGCAAGAACACGGCCGAGGCGGAGGAGACGCCGGGAACGGCGCGGATACGCTCGAGCGCGAGCCGGTGCAACGCTCTCTTGTCCGCGAGCTCCGGATAGTGCTGGTCCATCGCCATGAGGTCGAACATCAGAAGCCTTTCGACGTCGTAGCCCGGGTCCGCCCGAAAGAGGCGTGCGCTCGACCGCAGCGTGAGGCCGCAGGCTGCGGAGACGATAACGGCGACGGCGACCTCGCTCGTCAGAAGCACGCCGCCTCCGGCCGGACGGCTGTCCCTTCCATAAACTGGATCGCTCGATTTTCGAACTGCTTGGCGCACGCCGTGGAGCGACAATGGTATCGGTCGCCCGTCGGCGGCACCTCGATGGCTGACTGGGACACGACGTCCGACGAAGGACGCGTCGTCCGCAAGCGGGCCCGTTCCCTACGCGAACTCATGCAGCGAGGCGAGTGTAATAGTGATGGAGGCCACGGACTTTGGGAATGGCAGTCACTCTCCCCATCCCCGGCGATTCGACCAGGCGGGGCTCCGGGGCGTCCTTCTCAAGCGACAAATGGGTCCGGCAAGAATGATAGTAGTCGACATATTCGCGTAGGATTCGCCTCAGGTGCCGCTCGTTTAGAACGATCACGTGGTCGAGACAGTCGCGTCGAATGGTACCAATGACTCTTTCGACGAAGGGATTTTGCCAAGGGGAGCGCGGTGCGGTACGGACCTGCTCGACCCCGAGACCCTCGACGCGACGGTCGAAATACGCGCCGTAGATTTGATCCCGGTCCCGCAGCAGGTAACGCGGCGCCGAATCCCAGGGAAAGGCGTCGACGATCTGCTGCGCGGTCCACTCCGCAGAAGGGTGGTCTGTGACATTGAAGTGAACGATCCGTCGCCGAGCGTGACGGAGAACGATGAAGACGAAGAGAACTCGAAACGTGGCGGTTGGCAGCGTGAAGAAATCGACGGATACCAAGTCCTTGACATGGTGTCGAGAAAGCTCCGCCACGTCTGAGACGGTGGTTTTCGATGCCGAATCATGTACTTGGACACCACGGCCTGGGAAATGGATATGCCGAGCTTCGTGACTCTGGCACGGATCCCCGTTAGCCCTTTGGATTGAGTAGCTTACAGAAAACCGCTGTGCATGTTTTGTGCACATAGTTTTTCCCGCACCAAGCCGCTGTAAGTCACTCATGCGGCACCACTTTTTCCCACGCCTAAGACAAAATGAATGTGCTCCGCTCGAGACTTGGAGATCACGGCATGGCCTCTCTCCCAATGACAGATTGCTGAAGGGTCAACCTTGAGCTTTCTAGCCAGCTGGCCCTGGGTTAGACCGGCCTTCGCGCGCAGCACAATCAACTCATCGCGGGTCATGCCCACCGGTGTCGGGTAACGTGCCATGGGTTTAATTATTCATGGATAAAGATGGAAGTCAAGCCCTTTTTTTCTCTTTTTTTCTGAGGGTCGCCGAAAGGGATCACTCGCTGGCTGGCGGTGGTGGCCTGCGCCCGGTAATAGCCTTCCAGCGTGGACACGCCGTCCAGAAGATCCTCCTCGTTGACGATGCGATAGCGCTTGTACATTTCCTCCGTCTTGTGGCCGATCAGCTTCATCGCCACGCTGCGCGGCACCCCCGCCCGCTCAAAAGCCCGAGCCACCGTGCGGCGGCAGTCGTGCGTGTAGAAAGAACGCCCGGCGGCGGCGCACGCCTGGTTGAATCGATGCCGCCAACTTTCCCGCCCGATCTTCTTTCCGTCGCGGTGGAAGACGAACGGGACGCCCACGACGCGTGCTTTCGCCCGGCGCGCCATGAGGTCTTCCAGGAAGAACCGGAGCGGCCAGAGCCGAGTCTCGCCGTTCTTGTCGCGATCGGGGTCCAGCCGAATGACACGCTGCTCAAGGTCGACCTCGTTCCACGTCAGCCACAGCACCTCGCTCCTCCGCCATCCCGTCCGGTAGAACATCTCGAACACGTCTTTCCCCCAATCCGGCAGCTCCGCCGAGATCGCGAGATAGTCATCGTGCTCAAGAAATCCCTGTCGCGGCTTCGGCGTTTTCAATTGCTTGGGCGCCTGTGGCAGCTTTCCGAACAGATTGCCGCTTCGCTCCGCCAGCTTCAGCGCGCCGTAGGCGGTGGTTACGAGGCGGTTGATGGTCGCGGGAGCGTAGCCGTCGTCATTCAGTCGCCACTGCAAGCGCTTCAGGTCCGCCGAGGTAATGTCATTGGCGCGAGCCTCGCCGAGATGCTTTTCCACGATCGCGCACGCGCGCTTGATGACAGCGATGCTTCGCAGCCCTCGAAGACTTGCGTCCGCCAGATACCCTCGCATGCAATCGGTCATCGTCAGACGTAGCGGCTCCGCGAACCGCTGCGATTCCAGGAGTCGTTTCTTTAGGAACTTCCTCGCATCCGAGATCCGCGTACACTTCGAGCTCTCGCGTCGAAGCTCGCCCTCGACGCTGTAGCGAATCCACCAGAAACGAGAATTACTTCGCCTGTAGGTGTTTCCAAATTCACGCATTTCTGTCCTCTCTTTCCCCCTTGCTTTTTGGGAGCGGGAGCCTGCCATCCGTCCGCTCGGGAAGTCAAGTCGCGGTAGAATCAAAGAGGACCTCGGCGAGGATGACGGTTATTGATGATGACGAGAAGGGAGCGACCCCGCGAGCCCCTGCGATGCGACTGTCACGCCCGCGCGATCCTTGCCGAGCGCGACGGAGCCCGCATCATTATCCGAAACAAGCGCGGTGGTGAGCTGCATACGCTGACCATCGATATCGTGCGAGAATACGAGCGACTTGTGGAGAGCCGCGAGACGGCCACCCGAGAGCGCCCAGAGCGCCAACCCGAGAGCGACAAGAGCGCCCACACGATGACTGGCTAGCAAGAAGGCTTCGGCGAAAACGCCCGCCCGCAACAAGGCGAAGGGGCGAAAGCGGTCTCGTTCGTCGAAGCGGAAGCCTTCACGTGCGGCGTCTTCAACTCCGTTGCTGGTCGAGCAGCGCTCCCTGAGCGCGCTCAAACCCTACGAAGGCAACCCACGCCGCATCCCGAAATCGGCGGTGGATGCCGTCGCCGCGTCCATCCGGAGATACGGATTCCAGCAACCTATCGTGGTTGACCCCGATGGCGTGATCATTGTCGGGCACACTCGGTTGCAGGCGGCGCGAAAGCTGGGCCTCGAATCCGTACCCGTTCATGTGGCCGACTTGACGCCCGAACAAGCGCGAGCTTACCGGCTAGCCGACAACCGCACGGGCGAGTTCTCCGCGTGGGATGACGAGACGCTGACCGCCGAGCTGGTCGCGATGTCTGATTCGGTGGATGCCGATCTTGCCGCGTTGTCGGAGATCACGGCGTTTGACGCGCTCGAGCTTGACCGCTTGCTGGGGCCGCCTCCAGGCCAGGTCGATCCTGACGATGTGCCCGAGCCGCCGAACCCCATCACGAAGTCCGGCGACCTGTGGGCGCTTGGTAAGCACCGGCTCATGTGCGGGGATTGCACGAAAGCGGAGGACGTCGATCGGCTACTCGACGGTAAGCTGAGCCCGAGTCTCATGGTGACAGACCCGCCCTATGGGGTCGATTATGACCCGACGTGGCGGGATGGGATCGGCAGAGGCAAGACGAAGATGCGGGGAAAAGTTCGCAACGACGACCGCGCCGACTGGCGCGAGGCATTGGCGCTGTTTCCGGGGCAGGTAGTCTACGTGTGGCATGGTGGCGTGCACGCTGTCACGGTGGCCGAAAGCCTGACCGTCTGCGGCTTTGCAATCCGGTCCCAGATCATCTGGAGGAAGCAGCACTTAGTCATCTCTCGCGGCCATTACCATCCACAGCACGAGCCCTGCTGGTACGCCGTGCGAAAGGGAGCCAAGACATATTGGCGGGGTGACCGCAAGCAAACCACGACCTGGGACATCCGAAACCTGAATCCTTTGGGCGGTGAGAAATCCGAACCCAAGACCGGACACGGTACGCAGAAGCCCACCGAGTGCATGGAGCGGCCCATCCGCAACCACGAGGGCGACGTCTACGACCCCTTCCTCGGCTCCGGCACGACCCTCATTGCCGCCGAGCGGCAGAACCGCACGTGCTATGCGATGGAGATCGAGCCGCGCTACGTGGATATGGCTGTCGCCCGCTGGGAGGCGTACACCAGCGAGAAGGCGGAGCGGGCGTGAGCTTCAAGCCGGGTCGGACGAAGAGCGGAAAGCCGTGCCGTCGGTGCGTTTCCAGTGGACTGCTGTGCCATCAGCACCAGGGCCCGGGGAAGGCCGAAGCCAAAGCGGGGGCCTTTGAAGCTCATGACGACGAGGAGGCATCGAAGGCCTTCCACGCCTTCACGCACTACCGCGATCTACCCGCTGACCAGCGCTCTATCGACGCCGCATACCGGGAGCACCGGGAGCAGTGCGAGGGGCAGCAAAAGAGCAGCAAAAGAGCAGCAGGAAGATGGATGAATTGGAGCACCGAGCACTCATGGGTAGCCCGCGCCGCCGCGCATGATGCGGACCTGAGCCGCCAGCGCCGGGCGCGCCGGGCAAGGGAACTCGCTGAAGCCGAAGACAGGGCAGCCGCGATAGCCCGTGCCGCGCTGGGACGCCTCGTGAAGCGGTTGGAAACGCTCGATGTTAGGGAGATACCCGTAGCCATATTGGACCGGTGGATCAAGACGCTAACGGACGTCGAACTACGGGCGCTCGGGCATGCCGACAAGATCGAGCACCGGGGCGAGCTTGAAGTGACGCGGCCCGATCTGACGCCGCTATCGGACGAGGACCTGTCCGCGCTGCGGGCGATAGCGATAGCGAAAGGGCAGACGGATGCGAACTGATACCCAATCCCCGGTCGTTCACGACCTGCTCGCGCATCCCGACTGGCTGGACCAGGAGCTTGCCGAGCGCAGCCTGCGCGAGTTCACCCGCCAGCTATGGCCGTGGGTGGACCCGTCGCCGTTCCGCGACAACTGGCACATCGGAGCGATCTGCGAGCACTTGGAGGCGGTGAGCCGCGGGGAGATACGACGGCTGCTCGTCAACATTCCACCGCGACATTCAAAGAGCAGCATCGTTTCCGTCATGTGGCCGGCGTGGACGTGGATACGCCATCCCGAGACGCGCTTCATGGCGGCTTCCTACGCGCAGACGCTCAGCATCCGCGATTCGGTCAAGTGCCGCAGGGTCATCGAATCGCCCGTCTATCAGCGGCGTTGGGGCGACAGATTCCGGCTTACCAGCGACCAGAACACGAAGATCCGCTTCGACAACGATCGGAACGGCTACCGGCTCGCCACCTCGGTTGGTGGTGCGCTCACCGGAGAGGGTGGCGACATCATCATCATCGACGACCCCCACAACGTTGTCGAAGCCGGGAGCAATATGGTGCGTCAAGCCACGCTCGACTGGTGGGACGAGTCGATGAGCAATCGTCTCAACGACCCGCAGACCGGAGCCTACGTGCTCATCATGCAGCGGGTCCACCATCAGGATCTCGCCGGGCACCTGCTCCACAAGGGCGGCTGGGAGACGCTTTGTTTTCCGGCGCGCTACGAGCCCGACCATCCGCACGTATCGAAGCGTGACGAGCGGGCGCATGAGGGTCAATTGCTATGGCCCGAGCGGTTTCCCGAGGAAGCGGTCGCACAGCTCGAACGCGACCTGGGTTCGTATGGCAGCGCCGGTCAGTTGCAGCAACGACCTACCCCCCGCTCCGGCGGTATGTTCAACCGGGCGTGGTGGGACGAGGAAGGCATCATCAACCCCGAGGCCGTGCCGTGCGGGGGGCGCACCGTGCGCGGCTGGGACCTCGCGGCGTCCGTGTCCGGAGACTGGACGGCGGGCTGCAAGATGACGCTCAAGGATGGCGTCTACTACATCGAACATATGGAGCGCCTGCGCGGAACTCCAGAGAAGGTTGAGCAGATGATCAAGGCTATCGCCGCGCAGGACGGCAGGAACGTGCTGATCGACCTGCCCCAGGACCCCGGTCAGGCGGGCAAGGCGCAAGTACAATATTTGGTCAAGCAGCTTGCCGGTTACAACGTGCGATACTCGCCCGAGAGCGGAGCTAAGGAAGTGAGAGCGGAAGCGCTATCAGCACAGGCCGAGGCGGGCAACGTCAAGCTAGTGCGCGGCGATTGGAATTCCACATTCATTGACGAGGCAGCGCACTTTCCGTATTCTGATTTTGACGATCAGATCGATGCGGCGAGCCGGGCTTTCCATAGGCTGACGGGTGGACCACAGCCGATAACGTTTCGCGAGATGGTTTGGGGGTAAAAGATGCCAGTTGACACACCACATCCGGATTACCAACGCATAGCGCCCAAGTGGGAAAAGTGCCGCGACACCCGAGAAGGAAGCGACGCGGTCAAGTCGAAGACAACGAAGTACCTTCCGCGGCTCGATATCCATGAGCAAAAACCCGCAAAGTACAACGAATACCTCCTTCGCGCCTATTTCTACGGCGCCATGAAGCGGACGGTGGAGGGCTTGGCCGGGGCCATCCTCCAAAAAGCGCCCGCGGTTCAGTTTCCCGAGAACTTGAACGGCATCCTCCAGGACGTGACACTCACCAGTGTTCCGTTTCAGCTCCTCGTCCTCAAAGCGGTGGACGAGAGCATGACCGTTGGTCGGTACGGCGTGCTTGTGGATATGGCGACGGCGGAAGCTCCAGACCAGAGGCCGTATGCTGCCCCTTACTTTACAGAAGACATCATCTCGTGGCGTACCGAGCGCCGGGGCGGGGATAGAGTGCTGGTCCGTGTCGTGCTACGCGAGACCGTTGAGGAGCTCGACCCCAAGGACCCCTTCAAGATGAAGTCGGGTGTCCAGTATCGGGTCTTGGAGCTCGGCGACGATGGATATAGCCAAACCGTCTACGTCGAGGAAAGAGAAAACTCCGGCAAGTTCCTCGCTCAGGAGCCCATCCTTCCCGAACGGCGTAGCAATCGGCTCGGATTCATTCCGTTCGTCTTCATTGGTTCCGAAGGGATCTCCCCTACTCCGTCCATACCCCCGCTCGATGCGTTGGCTGACACCAATCTCTCCCATTACCGCAATAGTGCCGACTATGAACACGGTCTTCACTACACGGGCATCCCGATCCCGTGGGCGGCCGGTGTCATGGGGAGCAATGACGGCACGCCGATAGCACTGGGCCCGACCCACATGCTTCAGCTCGACCCGGCCGGTCGGGCTGGCATTATCCAGGCCGACGGCAACATGCTCGGCGCCCTCGAAAAAGCGCTCGACCGGAAACAGAAGCTCATGGCGACGTTGGGCGCGCGGCTGTTGGAAGAGCAGGCGTCCACTCAAGAAACCGCGACGGCCGTAGGGATGCGGCACGCGGGCGAACACGCCAGCTTACGGACCGTCGCTCAAGCGGTCGAGCTGGGGCTTACCAAAGTCCTGCAATGGCTCGCGTGGTGGGCGGGTACTTCAGACAAACCCGAAGATACCGGGGCAACCGTCGAACTCAACAAGGAATTCCTTACCGTGAAAATGAGCCCCGCCGAGCTCCACGAGCTGGTCTTGTCGCTACAAGCGGAACAGATCTCGTACCCGACTTTCTACCACAATATCTCTGTGGGAGGTGTTGCCCGCGAAGGCGTGACGTGGGAAGAAGAGCTCGCCGCCATCACCCGAGAGCGAGAGAGCATCGAGCGGTTAGAACCGGAGGCGTCATTGAACGTGTCAAGTTGAGACAATCAGATCGTATAAACACATATTTTGCAATCGATTCCAATTGTCAAATTCGGAGTCACGCCAGATCTAGATCGGGCGCTTCACCCTTATGCCGCGTCGACCGATTGAATACCGCCTCATCGAAGCGGCGGCGGACCCTATCGAGCGGCGGCTAGCGCGAGCCGTCGAACGAGCCGCGCAGCGGGTACGTGAGCATGTGGCCATCAACGACATTGCGATGGCGCTGGCCTCGAGAGACGCCCGGCGAGCGGCGGCCCTTCTGACTCGCCGTTTTGTGGAAGAATCACTCGGCCCAGCTGCGACCATCGTCCGGGACGCGACGATGAAGGGCGGAAGAGTAGGCGCGGAAATCGTGAACGGGAATGCCTGAGACCCCTTTCCAATTCGACGGTACCCACCGAACCGCAGAGGCGGCTGCTGCGCGCCAAGCGGCCGCAATGGTGACCCTCGTTTCCGCCGAGACCGTGGCGGCTCTCCGTGCTCTGATTGCCCGCTCCATCCGGGAAGGTATACCGCCTTACGAGGCGGCCCGCATGATCCAGTCGATGGTCGGGATGACGACGCGTCAGGCGATGGCGGCGATGAACTTCCGGGAGTCCCTAATCAACAGCGGCCTCAGGCTCGGGCGCGTGGAAACCTTGGTCGCCCGTTTCGTCCGGCGCAAGATTCGCGAGCGGGCCATCAACATCGCCCGGACCGAGACGCTCTCCGCGCTGAACCGTGGGGTTCAAGAAAGCTGGCGACAAGCCAGACGTCAGGGCCTTCTCACGAAAACCGCCGCGAAAACTTGGATCACGACGCCCGACGAAATTAGAACGGCCGACGGGCGGCCCTGTCCTATCTGTGCTCCGCTCGAAGGCCAGGTCGTGGGGTTCGATGAACGGTTTCAAACGTCGGTCGGAGAGCTCTCACACCCACCGGCTCACCCGCAGTGCCGGTGCGCCATGGGGCTCGTCGAGGCGGGTCGAGCTGCCGGAACCTTGACACGCCGACTCGCCGTACTCAGCCACCCGTCGCTGCTCGTGGTCGCCCGCCGGTCAGAGCCCGAAGGAAATCCAGGGAGGTAACGACGCCTTAGGGTTCGTCACCCGTAGGCCGAGTGTGCAATTTTCACCCGCCACGAATGTGCACTTTCTTTGGTTGGATCTTTCTGAGGCTCGCAAGTGCCGTATCCGTGTAAGCAAACCCATACAGCGTGCCCATCGCATCTAGGTCAGTTTCGCCAGTCGCTTGTCGAGATCCGTCCCCCGAACAAGGGTGTCGGGATGCTCGTCGATCTCGGTGAGTCGGTCCAGAGCAATCGCGGCGTCGTGGGCGTCGTCCCCGGTCACGGTGTCTAACAACGCCCGCGACTGAGCCAATTCAGCGTAGGCTGATTCTCGTAGATCCATTCCTCTGATGACGGGTAGCCCGATAGCTTCAAGCGTGGCCCGGTCTTTCGGAACTGGCACGACCACCTGTCGGGCATCGTCTGGTTCTAAGTGATCCACGATGGCTCCGTAGAGTTCGCGCTTTGTGCGCGGCGGGGAAGTCACTTCACGATCCGGCGAACGGCGGAGAGCCGTTCTCGAGCCAGCTTGCAGTATTCCTCGGAGATATCGAACCCGATCCACTTCCGCTTCTCGGCCTCGGCCGCAATCGCCGTAGAGCCGGAGCCCATGAACGGGTCAAGAACAATCTTGCCTTTCGTGGATGCGATACAGCGTTGGGCTAATTCAATAGGGAAGGGTGCGGGGTGTGGGTTGTTGTTCTCTTGTGGGATGCTCCAAATGTCACCGGCGGCGTTCGCCTTTGGCGCCAGCTTAAAATCTGGTTTGGCGATTAGGTAGATGACCTCGTAGGTAGGCAGAAAATAGCCTGGATTGAAATTGATACCTCCCTTGCGTTGCCAAATGACGATCTGCCGGACGGGGAAGCCTTCCATGATGTCAGCCCTGTCTTGGAGTAGCCCGCCCTGGATGCGCCACTTGTGGTTGTAGAAAATGGCTCCATCTTTGCGCAGCACGCGCATCATCGCCTTCAGGCACTTCTTCTGCCACTCGACATAATCCTCATGTGGCATGGCGTCACCGTTAGAAGCGTAGCCCTTTATCAGCGCGGCTTTTGGCCACTTCCCGCCGCTTCCGTTTTTGAGGCCGTTCCCCGTGCTGTTCTTGATGTTGTAGGGCGGACTGGTGACGATCGTATCGACCGACAACGCTGGCAGTTTCGCCATGAGTTTGAGGCAGTCGCCAGGATGCACCTTGCCGAGCCACGGCTCCATTAAGTGCGGAGCAGTGCGCGTAGCGGCCTCAGTTATGAGCTGGCTAAAGGTTGTCATCGAATCAGATCCGCATAGGTCAGACGAAGGCCGGACGATGCGCCTAGCAAGGTGTCTACTCTTTCGCCGCCCTTGATCTTCCCAAGGTTGAATCGCGCCGAGAATTCGGCGAGATAACGGTGCAGGTGTTTCCAAGTGAAGTGGTGAAAGGTGCCGATGTAGCCGCGTTTCAGTAGCGCCCAGAAGGATTCCATCCCGTTAGTATGCGCTTGCCCGCGCACGTACTCGCCCACAGAGTGGCGGACGCTCTCATGGGAGTAGAGGCGATCTAGACCGAGATAAGCGCTGTGATCGTCCGTATAGAGAACGGAACCAGCCGCAACATTGGATTGGACAAAACCATGAAGCACCATCTGGCTCGTGTTGGGAATGGCTTTCGCCTTCACCTTCCCACCGCGCGAGCGGGCACCGGCAACTGGCTGTTTACCTACGGGGCCGCGCCCCTTGATATTCTGGCGACGCTTATCGGCGTGCATATTCCGCGCCTTGCCACCCATGAACGTCTCATCGACTTCGACGATCCCATCAAACGGTCCTCCGTACGAGTCCATTTGATCTAGGACTTCTCGGAGCCGACCCAGCATAAACCACGCCGTCTTTTGTGTTACGCCTATCTCTCGGGCCAATTGAGTAGACGGGATACCTTTTCTGTTGGAAGTGATCAACCATGCCGCGACAAACCATTTGCGGAGCGGGAGACGGCTTTCCTCGAAGATCGTCCCCTTTCGGACTGAGAACTCCTGGCGACAATCGGCGCACTTGTAGCCACCTCTCCGAACGTTGTAGAACTTACGGGCAGAGGCACACCACGGACAAACGATGCCACCGGGCCATCGCAGGCCTTCCAGGTGGCGGATGCAACTCTCCTCGGTGGCGAAGACTTCCCGGAGCGCATATAGGCTGTCGTAAGCGGCAAGTTCCATGCCCTATCTCCTACCACCACTATAGCCTATGTATCAGGTGGCGTCAAGTATATAATTCCCTATGTATAGGCAAGTGGTACTGTATAATCCCGCATTATTCTGAATCAGACATCCTCGCAGGGAACTCCCAGCGCCCAAAAAACATGAAAGGCGAGGGCGTTATGAGCCGGAGAAAATCAGATACTCGCACAAAGGAGCATAAAAAATGGAAATTGCCCTTGTACTGTTGATTCTGTTCAGCATGGTGACGGGAACTTTATCGTTCATCGGACTTTTTCGACCGTTGCCGCGTCTCTACCTGCCAACCAGGAAACGGGCGGCTCTCGTGTGGGTGGCGTCATTGCTTGTGTTTGCTATGGCCGTAGAGTTATTGCCACCCTCCCCGCCAGGGGAATTCGCAGCAAGAGCGACACAGAGAGTTTCGCCGATTAGTTTTATCAGTTTTGAGGAGGTCCATGAGAAGTTCGGCACCCAAGGTACTCTAACTGATCTACAGAAAGATCGAGAATGGGAAAAGTACGCAGGGAAGTGCGTCGAATGGGATGGCCAACTCGCTCATCTGGATGAAGGAGTTTTTGGTGGAATCAATATCGGATTCAAGCACCTTCAATCCACGCTAACCTATGATGTTCTTGTTTCGGCCCCCGGTTCTGAGAAAGAGAGGTTGCTGAGTTGGCGGCAAGGTGCCACATATCAATACAAGGCTCGGCTCAAAAATTACGGTGGGGCCCTATTGCCAATTAGCGCTGATTGGGGTTGTGATTGAAGCCCCTCCCCTGTCCGTCATCCAGGCGGCCTCCCGGCGAAGCTCAAGCCAATCGCTCACGCTTGACCACGTTCGGGACACGGAAGAAACAGGGAAGGGAGAACCATCGTACCAGCAGCTACCTGAGATTGGACCATCTGACAGCTTCGAATCTCTTCGTATTCTCAATAAACTACCTGAGAATGCCGTCGTCAGCATCGAATACGAGAGCGTCGCGGGTTCCCTTTACCAAACCGAGCAGCGGATTGAGGACCGGAAGTTGGTCCAGGAAACAAGATTCGTATCCCCGTTCGCGTCAAAGGAGGTGCGAAGAATCTGGTGCGGTACGAGCCGCGTAGAATGCTTGGAAAAGCAGTCAAGCAAGAAGGAGTAGCGGGGTTCTTTTCTGGCCGGGCCCGACGAAGTCACGTGTGTTTTTGGGGTGAGGGACACACTTCGTGATTTGGATCCCACCACAAGATCCGGAGAATCTCGTTGTCGCGGATTCCCCAAATTCGCTTCACTCCAGACAGCCGAAGAGAAAAAAGAGAATCCGTGTCGTTCTCTTGAATTTGCTCGAGGCGCTTCCTTGCGTCACTACACAGATCCGCGACATTGACGAAATGGCTCTTCGCTCCCTGCTCTATTGATTGCCACGTCATGCTTTCGAACTGAGAGAGTTTTTCGACGACTTCGGCAAGCACATCTCGGTTTGAGTGGCGCCATCCCCATCGGCAACTTGTGTCCAGGTCGATCCCGCGAAGTTGCCAAACTGGATTTCTTTGGGCCGGTGATTTGAAGGGAGGAGTTTTGGCTTTTGTGGGTCCGGCGCCCCGCCCTTGAATTTGGCTTTTTTCTTCGACCTCCCAAAAAAGCGAGACACCGTTTACAAGCTACCGTAGTACTCTGCCAACGCGGCGTGCGTGATCTCTTGGTTTCCGCGCTCGCCAGGTACCAGTCCGCGACGAGCATCGAGCCAAGGATCCTCTCTGTGAGTCAAATCTGAGAGCCACTGCGATGACTTGTCACCGTAGAACTCGAGAACGGAATCGACCGTTTCTGCCTGCATATCATTCAAATTATAGGGGTTACCTTTGGGCCACCCCATGACTTCGAACTTCCCACGGTGCTCGTCGTAAAGCTCGAACACAACGGGGCCGTTCGCCCATGCGCGGATCCTCTCCGGGAACAGCGGCTCGTCATCCCAGACCAGAGACCAAGCTTGGCAATAGTAGACGAGCTTCTGGAGCTTCATCGCCGTCATCGTCCCTGATTTTTCGAGGATGTACGCGACGATATCGTGAACACATACCATCGGCTCGTCTCCTTTCTTCAAGCGCGAAAGGGTGACGCTAGCACGGCCGGTTGGGTGGGCTGTGAGAGCGTTCTAGGCATCTCTCTACGCACAGAATACCGCAATGTTCCGAATCCCGATAGAGCGAAAAAAGACAGCGAGAGCAGCGACCGACTGAAGACGAACTCGTACTAGGAGCGCGCAGTTCCTTAGCTTTGATTTCGCCGTACATACAGGCTCCTACTCCAGAATTTACCTAACGTTCCTGCACATTCAAAGTAATAAATAATATTTTTGTTAGGCGGAACTTGACAAGGGTGCAAGCTTGGTGCTAGAAATTCGGGGAAGATGAAAACGGTAGTTCCCACGCTCGATGAGGTCCCCGAGGCCCTCCGGGGCGAGTACGAGCTGAAGGACGGTAAGTACGCTGTGAAGCTCGAGGGTGATCTGCCCAGCTACGTTCCGGCGTCCGAGCTGGCCAGCGCGAACGGCAAGGTCGTCGAGTTTCGAGATCGCAACGTCGAGCTTCTGAAAGGCGTGGCGAAGCTCGCGGGGGTGGAGCAAGCCACGGACCTGACGCCACTGGAGAGTTTGCTCAAGCAATTCGAGGGTATCGACCCCGAAGAGTTCAAGAGCCTGAAGGCAGAAGCCGAAAAGCTCAAGGAGAAAGGGGTCAACAAGAGCGCCGACCTGGACGTGACGATCAAGGCGGCGGTCGATGCCGCACTCCAGCCGGTCAAAGAGGCTCTGGAGTCGGAGCGGAAGGTGCACAAGCAAGCGCAGGCGCAGATCGACGATGCGGCGTTGCGCCAAGCTGTCGGGGACCGGTTTGTGAAGGCCGGCGGCAAACCGAAGGCGGTGGACTATATGGTCGGGCAGGCAAAGGATGTCTTCCACGTCGAGAGCGGAGAGGTGAAGGCGAAGCCCAACCGGTTCAGCGCGAAGGTGCCTGGCGAGCCACTGAGCATCGAGGAGTGGCTACTATCGATGGTGACGGAGGCCGATTTTGCATTTGAGCCGTCGAAGGGCGGCGGCAGTTCAGGTTCCAACGACCGGGGCGGTGTCCCGGCCGGTGTGAAGCAATTGGTTGACCCAACGCCTCAACAGTTGGGCCAGCACATGAAGGAGATCAGCAAAGGCGAGATGGTCGTCGTCTCGTCGTCGAAGTCGTAGTAAGGCAGGAGATTCGCACGGACGAGCTTTCCGGTGGAGAGAGCGTCCGGTCTCGGTGAGACGTAGCGAGTCTCAGCGGGAGCCCGGTGGGCATCTCGCTAAGCTCCGGTGGAGCTTCTGAACACGTTAATCAGTGCTCGTGTGCAAGCGCGGGCCGTGATTCAGGAGTTTCTAACCTATGGCCGGAGCACTTGTTACCACCAACATTCTCCAGACCGTTGTCGCGATGGGTCTCATGGCCCTCCGCGAGAAGGTCGTTCTTGCTAGAATCGTCAATCGCAACTACGAACGTGCGATCACGGGAGCCAAACGGGGAAACACCGTCGATGTGGCGGTCCCGTCAGCGATTGCAACGCGAACCGTCGACCCCGATGTCGTCCCGCCTAGTGTGACCGCGGTCACCCCCACGGTTGTCCCAATCGTGGTCGACCAATGGAAAGAGGCTCCGTTCGCGATGGACGACAAGGGTCTCGCACAGGTCGACCGCGGCATCCTGCCGATGCAGGTTTCCGAGGCCATCAAGGCTCTCGCAAATACGATCGATAACTACCTCTGGGGGCTGTACAGGTCGTTTTACGGTTACGCGGGTACGGCAGGAACCGCTCCCCTTGCCTCGGATCTCAGCACGTACCTCGCGGCTCGGAAGACGGCGAACCAACAGCTGATGGACCTGGAGCCGCGGTTCATGATTGTGGACCCCGATGCTGAGGCGAACGCTCTCGGTCTTCGGGCTTTCCAGGATGCGAGCTTCCGCGGAGACACGGAAGGGATCGTAAATGGCCAGATTGGCCGGAAGCTCGGTGCGCTGTGGGCGATGTCGCAGAATGTGCCGACGCACACGACATCGATGGGCTCCGGATGGCTCGTGAACCAGGCCGATCACGCCATCGGTGACAAGAGGGTCACCATCGACACCGGTAGCGATGAGCCCGCGGAGGGCGACATCTTCACGGTCGCGGGCGACACCCAGGGCTATGTGGTTGTGTCTTACGCGTCCAACGTCATCGCCTACGAGCCCGCGGCGAAAACCGCGTTCGCCGACGATGCGGCGCTGACCGCCAAGGCATCCCACGTCGTCAACCTCTTGGTGCACCGCGACGCGATCGCTTTCGCGATGGCCCCGCTGTTGGACACCGCAATGACGGAAGCGAGACGGTCGAGGGTAGCCGTTGCGGTCGACGAAGGGTCCGGCCTTTCTCTGCGGTTGGAGGTCTCGGATCAGCACAAGCAGACGCAGTGGGCCTTCGACGCTCTGTACGGTGGCGCGGTCATCCGCAGGGAGTTCGGCGTCCGTCTAGCCGGGTAATTCTGACGCGCTTGGGGGGGCGTCGTCCCTTAACCGGGGCGCGCCCGCCCTTGGGCGGACCAACCAAGGAGGACCCAAGGTCATGGGAAGTGTTCCGACGGTGCGTGTACGGCGAAAGTCAGACGGAGCGGAGTGCGTCATCAACGTCTCCGATTACAAGGAGACCCCGAGAGCGTACGAGAAGCTATCCGCTCCGGCGGAGAGCGAGGGGAGGTACGGCGGGGAGCCCAGCTCTGGCGGGAAGGAGAGCTCTAGCGGTGAGAAAAGCCTTGGCGTGAAGAGCTACGGTCTCGCCGAGCTCAGGGTCGCGGAAGCGGCAGAGCTTATCGCGGTGGCCGAGCTTGGTGAGCTTGCGGCGCTCGAGGCCGAGGAACGGGCGGGAAAGAGCCGCAAGGGTGTGTTCGCCGCGCTCGACAAGCGACGCGAAGAGCTTCAGGGGTTCGAGGGGTAGCCGATGGCGACTTCCGAGCTGGTGACGACGCCGGGCGCCGCGAACGCCAACGCCTACGTGTCATTGGGAGTGGCCGAGCAGTATCACTCCGACCGTCCCGCGGCAGGAACCACGTGGGCGGAGGCGAGCGACGAAGAGAAGACGGCGGCGATCTTGTGGGCGACGAAGCTACTGGACAGCCTTATCGATTGGAACGGCTACGTGGTTGACGATGTGCAGGCGCTCTTGTGGCCCAGAAATGGGCTCCTTTACCCCAGCGGGTTTCATGTGCCGAATGACGTTGTCCCCATCCAGCTCCAGCACGCGAGCGCCGAGTATGCGCGTCAGCTCTTAGTGTCCGATCGCGTGGCGGACTCGGGTATCGAAACCCAAGGCATCACGTCGATCAAGGCGGGCCCGGTGTCGCTGAGCTTCAAGGACGCTGTTGCGGCGAAGGTCGTGCCCGACGCGGTTTTCCACCTCATTCCCCGAGACTGGGGTACGGTGCGCGGCCGCGTTTCCAGCACCAGGGAGTTACTCAGGGCATGAGCCTCGCAGATATCGTTCGTTCCGGCGTCGCTACGGCGAGAGAGCTCAGCGACTCTCTATTGGTCGATGTCCAGCACCAGGCGTGGATAGGACTCACGAGCTTCGGAGCCCCGAACTACGCGGCCGCGGTGACCCGGCGCGCCCTGGTCGAGATGAAACAGCACCGGGTCACGATGGCGAACGGCGAAGTGGCCGTCTCCCGTGCGCAAGTGACGTTTGTCGAGCCCCTTCCGGCCAATGGGGCGGCGAACCGGCGCGAGCCGGTCGACCTCCGGGACGTCATCACGCTGCCGGACGGCACGTCAGGGCCCATCCTGGACGTCAGCGGCCTTTTCGACCCGGAGACGAACGCGCCCTACATGCCCCAAGTTTTTCTCGGGTGAGTCAGGAGACACATATGCCAACGAAAAGGGAAATCTGGTTCGAGGTTCTGGAAGAGAGCGGAGGCGATATCGAGCGGCTTCTAAGCGACCGCTCGTGGGCGGAGGCTTTCCATCGCATGCTGCGCGCGCCTTGGCGCGAGAGCGCTGACACCGCGGCTGAGGCCGAGGCGAAGCTGCGGAGCCGGGTAGAGCACCATCTTCGAAACGGCAAGTCCACGGGTCTCGACGCGCTGATGACGGCGCTCGCGGAGCACCCCGAGCTCTATCAGACCGCGCTTTCTTCGAACGGGAGCGCCACGAGAGCGACGTCGCGCACCACGACCACGCCGAAGAAGAAAACGGCGGCAGGGCGGTAATCCAGATGGCAGTCGGCAAGCGCGTTCACGTCGACCAGCGGTCGTTGCGGCGCGTGCTCTCCAACATCGAAGCCAAGGGCGAGGAGATGAAACGAGACGCCGCCGCGTTCCTCTACCGGCGCGCTCAGTACGTCATGACGGAATCGAAACGCGAGGTTCCCGTTAAGACGGGAGCACTGGCGAGCTCGGGTTTCGTGGAGCAGCCCGATGTTTCGCGCGGAAGCATCTCGGTCACTATGGGCTATGGCGGCCCCGCGAGAGAGTACGCGATCCCCGTGCACGAAGACCTGACGGCACGACATACCGAAGGCAGAAAAGCTAAATACCTCGAAGACCCGGTTCGGCGGGCCGTTCCTGGGCTCGCCAAAGACCTCGCGAAGGCGGTGGGATTCTAGCTATGCCCACACTCGAAGAAATCGGTACTCGGCTGCAGGACCAAGACATCGGTACGGTGAACACCGATATCTTCCTGGCGAGCGAACCGGACACGCCCGATGCGCTGGTGGCTGTCCTCCCCACTGCCGGGCTTGAATCGATCCGCACCATGGGAGTCCCGGACTCGGTTCTGCGGCCGAGCTTTCAGGTGCTGGCGCGTGTGTCCAGGATAGAGGGCGCGGAGGGTGCGCGCGACAAGATAGAGGCCGTCCGTGCCGCACTACATGGTTTCAGCGGCTCTCTGTCCGGCGGGGGCAAGAGCGCTCAGTACCATGACATCAAGGCGCTTCAGTCCGAGGGTGTACCCATCCGCTCGGATGCGAGTCTGCGTCACCGCTGGGTGTGTAACTTCCAGGCCCACAAGGGACCGAGCGCATGACTCCGAGGCAGGCTGAACGACTGGGGGCCTACAAGCGGGAGCTCGAAGAGCTCGGTGTTGCAGTAACCATGATTTACAACCGGATCGTCGCACTCAGGGCGTCCGCGGATGTCCTGGTCATCGGTGACTGCGCCCATCCGAACGCGAAGGACGTCACCACGATGGGCGCCAAGGTGCGCACGCGCTACTGCAAGGACTGCGGCGAGAAGTGGGACGAACCGTTCGAGAAAGCGAAGGGAGCCTGAGAATGATTCTAACCAACGCAGACATCCTCGTGGCCGGATACGACATCAAGTCCTACTCCAACGAAGTCTCCGTCCAGTTAGGGCATGAGTCTCAGGACAATACCGTGTTCGGGATGAAGACCCGCACGATGAAAGCCGGCCTCAAAACCGCGTCGATGAATATCTCCGGCCTTGGCGAGGCGGGTTCGAGTCCCGACAAGATCGACGACATTCTGGCGCAAGTCACCGAAGGCCAGCTCGTTTCCGTCTGGGCCAACCGGGATGACGGCCATGCGGGATACGCCATGCGCGTCGCCAAGATGGACCATCAGCCGCTGGGCGGTGCGGTGGGCGAGCTCTGGCCCTTCAACGTCACCTTCGAGGCTGCGGGGGAGATCCTGCGCCCCGTGTCGCTTCGCAGCAGCACGGAAACGGCGTCGGGTGATGGAGATCCGTTCCAGCTCGGCGCAGTCTCCGCGTCGCAGCGCATCACCGGGATACTGCATGTCTTGGCCGCGTCCGGGACCGACCCGACGCTCGACGTCACGCTTAGATCGGACGATGACTCAGGGATGGCTTCGGCGCTCACGCGGCTCACGTTTCCACAGCAGACCGGCTCGGGCATTTCCGGCTTCAGCGTGCCGGCTTCCGTGGATGGAGCGATCACGGATGACTGGTGGCGCGCATCGTGGACGATAGGAGGCACCACCCCCTCCTTCACTTTTGTCGTCGGCCTCTACATCGGGCCAAAACCATAGGAGAGCACAATGAGTGAGGTAATTCTGAACGATGCCTTCGTTTCGATTGGAGGCACCGATCTGTCCGACCAGGTCCGCGAGGTCACCATTCAGGAAGGGTATGAATCTCAGGACCCGACCACGATGGGGCAAAACACGCGGCGCGTGAAGGCGGGGCTCAAGACGTGGAACGTCTCCATCGTCTTCAATCAGGACTTCAGCGCGAACGAAGTGGATGCAAAGCTTTCGGCAGTCTACGCCGCCGATCCACCCGAGGCAGCCCTCATCATTCGGCCCGATAGTGGCGCGGTGAGTGCCACCAACCCGCAGTGGTCGGGTACGGGTGTTTTGATGGACTACACGCCTGTTGGCGCTGCCACGGGCGATCTCCTCGAAGCTCCCGTTACCTTCGAGGCGGGAAGCGACCTCACGAGAGCCACCTCGTAAGACTAGAAACGAAAAACAAGGAGGATATTTTGAAACACTTCACGTTCCGTGAACTTGGGCCGACGCCCGACAAAGACGAGCGCCTGCTCGCTTTCGATATGAACGCTATCGCAGAGCTGGAATTATTGCTCGGGGACCGGCCCATCCTCGAAATTCTCAATCAACGGGCCGGGTTCAATTTCATCCGTCATCTGCTCTGTGTTGGCCTGAAGTGGCAAGACCCCACACTGACACCACAGAAGGTAGGCGATCTCATTCAGGAGCACGTCGTCGAGAAAGGTTTGGGCCTGGAAGTCGTCATTACCCCAGCGCTCGAAGCTCTCGAAAAATCCGGGGTCATGGGGACGCCGAAAAAGCCGAAGCGGAACGGAGAAGTCGTGGACCTGAGTCAAAGCCCTTCCGACGGGGCCGGTCAGAAGCGGCCGGCCACCAAAGCGAAGAAAGCGGCAACCGAGGAAAAGCAGCCGGAAGAGACGCCCACGAACTAGAGAGCTTCACGCGGTGGATGGAGCGCGCCGAGGTCCTGGGCGCGCGCTACGGGCTCACGCCCGAGGTCGTCCGGAGCATGAGCCCGGCCGAGTTTCGGCGCTTCGCCAAGGGAGCACATGAGAGGGTGAAAGACGAATGGAGACGCACCGCTTACATCATGGCCATGATCGACCGGGCGACTCCGCGCAAGCGCGGCCGCTCCAAGTCTCCAAAGCAGCTCGTCCCGTGGGCCTTCCTGCCCGAGCCCGAGGACGATTGAAGAAGGAAGGGGGAGGTTATGAGCATCGGGGAGATTGCTGAGATCGTGACGTCGCTCGGGCTTCTGTTCACCGCCATCACGCTCTGTATGCTGGCGCGTTTACTCCACCTGATGGGCAAAGACATGTCCGACAACTGCGACAAGCTGGCGAAAGCATTAGCGCCCGTCGTGCGGGAAGGCATCGAGAGGAGGGCCCATGAGTTTAGACGGTCTGATTGAACGCTTCATTCGCTTCCTGAACAACCGCAAGAGCCGCAGGTATCTCCACCCTCCCCGGCTGCGAGTTCACCTAGGGGCCATGGCTGGACACTCCGACACCAAGATTTGGCTGGACGGACAGGAGATAACCAAGCTCGTCAAGGGAATTCGAATCGAAGCAATCGCTGGGCAACTTACCGAAGCGCATCTCGAGATCATGGCGGCGGAAATCGAGGGCACGATGAACGTTGAGCCAGAGGTGAACGTCATCCGGCGCCATCTGAAGACGATGCCTCCACCAGACGCCGGGATCGCTGAGCAGGCCAGTCCACTAGAGGCTCAACCGCGAGTTGTCGATCCCAAAACGAAGATGGAGCGGGAGCGGCGGTTAGGAGGAATTTACAGGAATCGGAATTGTTAAAAAGGAGGAATTAAAACGTGAGCCTCACACCCAAAGTGGAAGCAAAAGTATCTGGACTTCACTATAGCCTGATGGTCGATGGCGAAGAACTACACGCCAGCTCCTGTGACATCAAGCTGAAGGTTGGTTACATGGCGGAGGCAGTGATTCGCGTGCATTCAGAAGAGCTATCTACTTTCTTGAGTAACGCCAAACTCTGCCTCGTCGTTTTTGATCCAAAGACGAAGAAGGAGCGCATTCTGCGAGACGTTCATTTTTCGAGCGACGGCTGGGACGGCCAGGAGAGCTAGTGGTTAAGGACGTGGGCGACGAAAAGGGTGTCAGTTTAAACGACACCCCTTGAGAAGAAGGAGAACGTGAGCATGAGCATGAACATGGATACGGACGTGAACGCCATCGGCCAAGCCGCCGAAGAGAACGGGGGCTCCACGCCGGATCCCGTAAAGGTCTACATCAAAGTGTTCGCTGCACTTGTAGAGGCGTGGAAGGCCGTGCCGGACAACGAGCGCATCGGTCTGAAACCCCCGCCTACCGATACCGGAAGAAACTCGGAAACTTAGAAATGATCCGGCGCCTTGAGTGCATCCCGTTCGTCCTCGGGAATCTGACTCCAGGCGGTGGTAGCGTCTGCATGGGCTCGGTGCCAAGCGTCAATAGCATCAACGATCTGTTGCCCGGTGGGCCACAAAGCCACGTCGATCTTTACATCGAGCGACTTTGGAGCGCCGCGGATGTACAGCGGGTCACCGAAGTTTGTAAGCTTCTTGACGACCGTCTGGAACATCCCGGAAAATTTCGAGAGCTGCGCTCCCGCTTCATTCCTTGCTTTGATGGCCTTTCGGTAGGCAGCTACGGGGTCATCCGACATCAGTTTCCTCCTGTGCCTGAACCGTGTTCAGGGGGATCGCGGGGCGGCCGGTTGCGCGGCCGTCCCGCATATTTGAGCAATTCTAACCGACACCCGAGCTTACGGAGTAAGGGAGCGTGTAAAGACGGCTGGGAGACGACCAGGAGGGACGAACGTCACGGGAAGGGTGCTCATAGTGTGAGCACCCACTGGAACGCTAAGGGTGTCGCTTTAACCGACACCCTTAGCGGTAAGCAGCAGATGGCTACCGTGACGGAGCCGGGCTTGTTCTTCGGTCGGGCACACTGGGATCAGCAGCGGTTAGGGACGGTCGAGAATGGGGGGCTACTGTTCCGCCTTTGCCTTCTCCAGGATGTTCTCACGGTTGTTGCGGATCCATTCCTCGACGTTTCGAACGAGACCCATACCTGCCTGAACATCGTTCATGCCATCAGAAGAAAACTCTTTCATAAAATCGCCAACCTTTACGCGCGCCGTTTCGATATTCGTTGCGCTGTCGGGTGTCCAAGCCATGCCGGAGCTGACGTAGGTGGATTCGCCGCGAGTCGTGACCTCGTCCGCGCTCAAGTGTTCCGCGATAAGGTGCGCCTCTTCTCGAGATTCAACCCTAATCAGAGATTTCTTCTTTGTGCCCTCTTTGTCGAGATACTGGCAAAAGAACATCGCGGGAACGTCTTCGAACCCCGCTTCGGTGTCCTCGCTGAAGCAGTAGACCTTGACGAGCTCGGGGTCTTTCTTGTCATCGGCAAGCAGGAAGGCGGACAAAGCCAACAAAAGAAAAGAGATAGCGGTCGTCTTCATAGCGTCCTCCAGTGGGCCCCCCACGAAGGGTACACCCTCAGCTCCAGAATAGACGATTCCGCATCTGGATTTCAACTCCGAAGGGCAGCGGCATAATGGCGTTTGAAGCAGGGACCATCATCGCCCGCCTGGGCCTCGATACCAAGAGCTTCGACCGGAACATCGGGCGGCTGGACCGCGCCGGAAAGAAGCTCAGCCGCAATGTCTCGCTGCCCATAGCCGCCGCCGGCCTCGTGGTGACGAAACTAGCCGCCGACTTCGAGTCCAGCTTCGCCGGGGTGCGTAAGACGGTCGATGCGACGGAGGCCGAGTTCGAAAAGCTGTCACAGGGTTTCCGCGACATGGCGAAGGAAATCCCGATCAACGTCAACGAGCTGAACCGTATCGGTGAGGCTGCCGGGCAGCTGGGCATCAGGACAGAAAACATCCTCGACTTCACACGCACGATGGCCGACCTTGGAGTGGCAACCAATCTGTCAGCCGAACAGGCGGCCACCTCTCTGGCGCGGCTCGCCAACATCACCGGCTTGCCCCAGGACCAGTTCGACCGGCTGGGCTCGACCATCGTAGCTCTCGGGAACAACTTCGCAACCACTGAGGCGGAAATCGTCGAGATGGGACTGCGCATCGCCGGAGCGGGTGAGCAGATTGGCCTTGCTGAGGGGCAGATCCTCGCCATATCCACGGCGCTCTCGTCGGTCGGCATCAGCGCGGAGGCTGGCGGCACGGCGATCTCCAAGGTCATGATCAACATGGCCTCGGCGGTTTCCTCGGGTGGAGAGTCGTTGCAACAGTTCGCCTCCGTTGCTGGCATGAGCGGCCAGGACTTCGCGCGTGTGTTCCGCGACGATGCCGCCGCGGCGATCAATTCCTTTGTCGTCGGGCTCGGCGATATGCAGGACAGCGGCGGTGACGTGCTCGGTACGCTTGCCGCGATGGGGATTGAGGAAGTCCGCATGCGCGATGCGCTCCTGCGTGCTGCGAGTGCTGGCGACCTGCTCAGTGAAGCCCTCGATTTGCAGGGCGACGCGTGGAGCAAAAACACAGCACTCACCAAGGAAGCGGAGCAGCGCTACAAGACATTCTCCTCGCAGCTGACGCTCTTCTGGAACCGCCTCAAAGATATCGGTATCACGCTCGGTACATCGCTGTTGCCGGTGTTCCGGGACGCGCTCGACGCCGCCCAGCCGTTGGTGGACGTGATCGAGAAAGCGGCGAACGCATTTGCTTGGCTCCCGAAGCCCATCCGATTGGTTACCGTCGGACTAGTGGGTTTGGCAGCGGCCGTGGGGCCTGTGTTGATCGGGTTTAAGGGGCTAACGGCAACCCTGTTAGTCAATGCGGCTGCGGCCAAAGCCAACGCGGCCGCTCATGCGGCGGGTAGCGCGGCCTTCATTGTTAGCCAGTCTCGCTTGGGGAACTTCGTTCACCTGTTACCCAAATTCTCGACCAAGACCATCCAGGGCCGCGATGCGATGGGCCGGTTCACCCAAGGCGTGCGCGTGTTCAATAAGGAATTTATTACTGCGCCGGGGAAAATCGCACGGTTTAGCGGGGTGCTCGCGTCCGCGGGCAAATCGGCGGCGGCGGGCTTTGCCGGCTATGCAGCGGTAGCTGCCGGAACGATCGCCGCCGGATTCAAGCTCGGAAACGTTCTTAGCGATCTGGCAGTGGCATATAGAAGCGAAGCCGATGCCATCGACCAAGCGATTCAGAAGCAAGGTCTATTCAAGGCCGGCCTTTCGCTGATCCCCGACATTCTTGCCCGGGCTGGTCAAGGACTTAAGTCGGCGGCTTCGAGCGCCCTAGATTTTGCCAAGTCACTGTCCAAGTCAATGGCTGATACTGCCAAGTCTCTCGTTCCCGATACCCTTATCAAATTCGGCCAGACAGCGAAATCGGTATTTAGCGATGTATTTATTGGCGGCTCCATCGATTTTTTGCAAGGGAAACTTCAGAAGCTCTCGGATGCACTCTTCGGAGTGAAACGCAACGCCGAAGGTCTCGTAGATACGTCGTTGATCCCGCTGTCCGCTCAGGATCTGCAGCTTCTCGATAAAGCGAGCGAAAAGCTCGGGCGGATGTTCGCCCAAACCCCGGCAGGCGTGAAGAAAGCCGTTTCAGCGATGAACGAATACAACAAGAGTCTTCGTGAATCGGGCCTTGCCGAGCAAGCTAAGAATCTTCGACAGAGCGTGACGGCGCTGCTCGACGCGAAAGACAAGACGGATCTTCTCTCGCGGGCGTCTTCGCTGGCCGGGGTGGAAATCACGGAGCAGGCAAAAGCTCTGGAGGTGCTGCGACAAGCCGCCGCGAAAGCTGCCGAAGAGCAGAGGAAGGCCGCGTCCGACCAGATGCTCCAATCCTTCGAGGCACTGACCTTTGAAGGGATGGCGCAGCAAGCGCAGCTAGTGGACAAGGCGCTCGGCCGGTTGAAAGGCACGCTTCCCATCGAGGAAATGCGCAGGCTCCGGGACGAGTGGGAGCCTTGGCTCTCAAGGCTTGGCATTACGGCGCCAGCACTGGAAAAGGTCATCGCGGAAGCTAACCGGATGCGGGATGCCCTGTCGCAAATCGAAGCGCCGGAGCTCGACATGGGCGAGCTCACGAAGGGAATGGAGGAATATTTCCGCGCGAGCGAAAAGCTCCCAAAGCATCTCCTCACGCTTGGTGCTGGTCTGTCCAATACCGAGCGAGCGGCGCTCGGGATGCCTCCCGTCCTCGATACGATGAGCGAGGAGACCCATGCCTTCGGCAAAGCCCTCCAGGAAACCTCGGTTCTAGTCCTTTCGTTCGAGAGCAATGTCGGGAAAGCCCTCGGTGGTGCCGCCAACTTTGTCCAGGGGAGCGGCAAGTTGTTTGGGGAAGGGTTTGGTGGGTTTCAAGAGAAGTTCCAGAAGCGGGTTGTAACTGACGGAGTTGCGAGCATGGTGACGAGCTTTGGTTCGATCTCCTCTGGCCTCGCCAAAGCCCTCCCTGCGATCGGTCAGATGGTGGGCCCGGCGATCGAGTTACTGGGCATGCTGTTCAAACCGAAGTGGAAGAAGCTGGGGGAGCAGGGAGCGCGTCTTTTCGGCAAGGAGTTCTCCGAAAAGCTGAGCAAGGAGCTCCTGAAGTCTCAAAAGGCCCTCGGCTCGTTCAAAAACGCCGTGGCGGCGAACATCGGCGATATCGCTCAAGAGGTCGGGGTGAACACGAAGAACCTCGGCCAGACGCTCCGATCGCTGGACATCCTGATTGGGATGGTGGAGAACGGCACGGTGA
The DNA here is from genome assembly GCA_965247365.1 of Candidatus Marinacidobacterales bacterium. Classification (GTDB taxonomy): domain Bacteria; phylum Acidobacteriota; class Vicinamibacteria; order Marinacidobacterales; family SMYC01; genus CBDFHB01. The sequence goes on along the minus strand of CBDFHB010000002.1, from coordinate 1,958,213 downwards.
AGTGGGCGGAGGCGGCGGGCCAATTAGACAAAGCCTTCGGTCCGATAAAAGACCGTCTGATCGAGATGGGGACAGAGGGGGTGTTCCAGCTGGGCCGTCTGATCGAGCGGATGCGCGAGCTGGGCAAGGTGTCCGCCGACGTCCAGGCGTTCATCCAGGAAAAGGCGAAGTCGGCAGTCGAAGCCATGATGGCCTACTTCGAGAATCTGGCAAAGCAAGAGGATCTGACGGCGCAGCGGGCTCAAGAGCTCGTGGGCGTCGTGGCGACGGCGTTCCAGGCGGCGATCGCGGCGGGAGGCGGACTCTTGGGCGCGGTGCAACAGCTCGGCCCCGCCTTCGGCGAAGTGATTCAGAAGCTGCGCGGCGTGCTCGGCGACGACAACCCGCTGCTGAACCAGGTAACGAGGTTCTACAACTTCGTCTCGAACAACCAGGAGCAGCTGGCCGCGATCTCGTCGCTCGGGACGGCGTTCAAAGAGCTGGCCTCGATCGGGCTCATCAACGCGGCGAACATCGGGGACTTCGCGGGCACCTTCCAGGCGGAGTTCGACAAGATCCTGGCGTCGACCCAGGACCAAACGGCGGCGATGGCGGCGATGGGCCCGCAGATCGGGCTTCTCCTGGAATCGTACCGGGAGCTCGGCATGCAAGTTCCTCCGTGGCTGGAGGAGATGGCGGGCAAGGCGAAGGAAGCCGGAGCGAACCTGACGCCTCCGGAAGACACGATCGATATCTTCCGCGATATCAGGGACATGCTGGGCGAGCTGGTGGACGCGCTCAAGGGAGTGAGCGCCGAGGCCCGCCGTGCCAGTGCGGCCATGGGAGGAATGGGGGGACCTGGCGGCTTTCCCGATGGCCTTGGCAACGGCGGCAATGACCACATGTTCGGAGCCCGTGGCCTCGATGTTCTGGTGGGCGGCCCGCTCGGGCCGGTGGATTTCACGGCGGGCGAGATGGGAATGGAGCGGGTCTTTATCGAGCCTCTTGATGGGGACGACGGAAGCAGAAGGGGTGCGCTCGCGGACGACGGTTTGGGCGGTGGCGGCTCGCGGACGATCAACGTGACAAACCAGTTCGTGCTCGAGGGAGCCGTCATCGGAACGACGAAAGAGCTCGCCGAGGCCTTTGCGCCGGTCGTGACCCGAGCCCTACGAGACGACCCGAACGTGCAGCGCGAGGTCAAACGCATCACCGAGTGAGAACATCATGGGTACAGCTGTCAGCGCCGATCTCCAGACCGAACTTGATGGCCAGCGCCGCGTCTTCCCGGTGTTCGAGGTAACTCTAGACGGAACCGAGTACCGATTCGCGAAGGCCGCTATCGCCTCTACGAGCAAAGGCGTCTATTCGCCATACATCCAGAGCATCGCGTCGTTCTCAACGAGTATCGGGTTCCCATCGCTCGGCCTAGGTCAGCCGCGAGTCAACGTCAGCCTTTACGACCAGGAGCGAGTTCTTCAGAAGGCCCACGGCGGGCCTGCCGGCGGACACGTGATGGGGTCGACGGCGAGGATCTGGTATCGCAGCGATTTCGTCGCAGCCGGGGAGCACTACAAGGCCGTCGATGGTGTCCTCGTGGATTTTGGCGGCCGAGACAGGAAGCTCGAATACGCCATCGGTCCCGATGCGCTTCCGCTGCAAGGCCTGCTGAAGATCCCGAAGCTCACGAAGCCGGACTTCCCCGACATACCGCAGGCCAACGTCCAGGTCGGGCAACTGGTGATCGGCGAATTCGATAGCACCGGAATCGAGAATGCGACGGGCCAGGTCGAAGCCATTCTGGTCGACGAGGCGAACGACCGCTGGTTTCAAAGCTGGGGACACATGCTATCGACCACGCAGGTCTGGAAGAACGGAACGAAGGACACTGCTAACTGGACACAGAAGCGGGTGCTCGCGAACGGCAAGCCTTGGACGTGCATCGAATACACGGGCAGCTCTGCTCCGACGATTTCGGATACGGTGACGTTCGACTGCCTCGGGCTCGACAAGAATGGGGATGCCACGAGCACGCTCCTTCAAGACCCTGCCGAAGTCCTCGAGGTCGTCCTCGTCAACTTCGTCTATAACGAGTGGCCCGAAGGGGCTCAGCTCGGGAGCGGTACCCAACCGGGTTACAGATGGCTGGCGTCGACTGCTGCGCCGATCGATCATGCTTCCGTTCTCGCCGCTGGCGCCATCCTCGGCTACAACAACCACATCTTCTCCTGCATCCTGACGTCCAGCGACACGGTGTCGAACTTCCTTGACACCTGGATCAACACCTTCCGCTATCCGCTGTTCTGGACCGACCAGCTGAAGATAGCCGTCGGGACTCTTTGGTATGGAGTCCGGGACATCTACCCGTCCGCGGTGATCCGTCAAGACGAGCGCGACGTAATCGGCATTTCGGTGGAGACCATCGGAGAGGATCGCAGGAGCGCCCTCGTCGTCGACTACTTGATGAACGGCGCCACCGGGTCTTTTACGGAGGCGCTCAGCCTGAAGAACAAGGCATTGCCGTACAACGTGTCGACCTCTCTCCAGTACACGTATGGCGCAGGGCGTCGGGTCTGAGCGATGGCCGGCACCGCGACGAAGATCCTCCGCCCGACGGCCGACGCAGGCAGCGGTTCGGCCACGGCGGCGTGGGGGCTCGGAGCCGGCGCGACCAAGGTAGCGGCGGTCGATCCTGGAGACCCAGTCAGCCACGACAACGACACCAGCTATATCGTCACCGACTCGCGCAACATCGGCTTCGAGCAACGCTTCGGGATCGACCCGACCTTCGCGGAGCGGATGGCGCTGGTCACCGAGGTGCGCGCTCACGCCCGTGTCCGTGACGAGGGCACGACGGTCATCTCAAACAAGCTGCGCGTCGTGCTCGGAACAAGCAACGTGCTCAGCAGCACATTTTCAACGGCGGGCACGTCGTGGACCGCCGGGGGGAACAACGTCTCTCAGGCGATGGCGCGCCCTGGCGGCGGAGACTGGACCGAGGACGACTTCCGCGACTCCACCTTCCGGTTGGGCATCGTTTGCCCGTCCCAGGTGCCCGTGATGAGGTGCACTTCCTTGTGGCTTGAGGTGGACTACGTCCCCGCGGTACTCACCGTCGAACCCCACCGAGAAGTCGGGTCTAGAGAGCTCCGGCTTCTCCAGCACGAGCCCGAGGTCTATACCGTAAAGCTGCCGTTGAAATTCTTGAGCCTCGGCCTCACGGACATGGTGCGCCTGGCTCACGACTCGGTCTTTGCGTCAGCGTCGGTGCTGAGCGCTCTCTCAAACCATATGCTGACAGATAAGTGGCGTCAGACACCATGCTTCGTGCTCGAACGCACGCTCAACTTCGACGACGACACGGTCACGCTGAAGCTTTTGAACGCGATTCCGTGTCTGGCGATGTTTTGGTCGACATTCACGACACCGGACGACGTCAACGACGACATGGACGGGATGCCGCTCATCCATGTCGGTCAGGAGTTGGGCGTCGCGCGCACGACGAGGGGGTACATCCCTCACCCGAGCTCGGCGAGGAGCATCACCCGCCTTTCGGACGTTTCGCCCATCACCGAGAAACGGAACCACAAGGGGACGCTGTGTGAGCTCGGGGCACAGAATGACATTCAAGATTCGGTCTTCTCACACGACTTTGGGGGAGGCACGCCTTGGACGAAGGTGGCCTCAACAGGGTCCATTGTCACGAGCACGACAAAGCTTCTATACGAGAACACGAGCGTCACGGATCGGTCCTGCCACATCACCAAGGGCACTGGCGACACCTACATCGAGCAGAGCTGGACTCACGGTGGCGGCGATTCTCGTGTCTCGATGTGGTTCAAAGAAGCATCCGGCAACGGCAACTGGGCCTATCAGCGCCCCAATGGTAACTGGTGGAACGACTCTACCCAGAGCTGGAGCGCCACGCTCGTCTGGAATGCTTCGAGCGGCGCGACGGACGACTGGTTCCGCGTTGTCAGCAAGAAGATAACGGGGCTCTCGGCCGGCACGGCGACCGTGCGCTTTGGTCTCAACGCAGGCTTCACCAACAACGAGCTGTTCATCGGCAGCGTCAACCATATCGAGGACGATGCCATCTATTCGGACATTCCGACGGACGAAAACGGCGACCTGGTCGCCAAGGCGGGCACGACGACCACGGACGCGGATGAGATTGACTACTCGCTGGACAACGGCGGCGTCCTAGACGAGCGCCAAGTGATGCACCCGAGCCGGATCGCACACCGCTTCACAATGGAAGCGGAACAGGACAGCGATGGCATCGTCGAGGGTGCTGCGAACGGGAACATTCTCGGGACGTGGACATGGGGCTCCGGCGTGACGGACTACGACCAGCTCGTGGTCGAGAAGAGCAGCGGGCAGGTCCGCGTCGCCTACGAGCGCGTGGTCAGCTCTACGAGCCAAGGGAAGGCATTTAAGAACATCACGCTTGTTCGCGGCCAGGTGTATGAGATCGCGGTCACGGTAACCAGCGCTGCCGGAGGCGAGCTCGGGAAGGCGGCCCTGAGCTGTACCGTCTATGTGGACGAGGTGGCCGGAAGCGATGTCACGTTCTCCAACGAGCACAGCTCGAGCCAGCAAGAAACACATTTCTATCCTGGGTGCGGCCCCGCCGGGCTCTCGAAGCGCCCAGCGATGAATTGGATTCGAAACCTCGAAATCGTGCAACGCGTGCTCCCAGCGGAAGAGATAGGAGCGAGACGCTAGTGCGAGAACTTGGGAGTCTGCGACAAAAACTGCTCCGCGCTCTCGTGGGATTGGCGAGGGTGCGAGAGCGAGAAAAGGTTCTGGAGGAGCAGCTCGCGCAGTTGCGCGACGATATCGCCACTCTCCGCGTTCGAGTGAATGAGCACGAGCGACGGGTCACCACACTGGAAGGTGGTTAATGAGCGAAGGCTTCTTTCTTTCCGGTCTAGCTTCGAACGCGTGCGTTCAGGCTCAAAGCGTGACGGTCTCATCCGAGGACGCGTTATTTCCAAAGGCGCATCTACAAACCGGAAAACCCTGGGAGCGCTTTCGCTTTTCTTCTGCCGCGGCGAATCCGAAGATGGAGTTCGACTGCAATATCATCGCGAATCCGAGCTACGAGTTGGACCCCGATCTAACCTCACCTCCTACAGGCTGGAAAATCCCGACGGGAGGTGGCACTCCAGACGTGAGTACGGCTGAGTTCAACGAAGGGACAAAATCGCTTCGTCTCAATCTTGCCAACGAGGCGGCGTACCAGGACCGCGAAGTGCGGCTCGGCGGGACGTACCGGCACACGGTCGCACTCCGAGGCGACGGGACCAACATCGTCAGCGCCTACGTTCTGGATTTGATTGCGGGTAAGTGGCTTCAGTCTGGTGGGGCGTGGACAACGACAAAAACCGCGTGGGCAACGAGGTCAGCGGCGACCTTTGCGGACAGCTCTATCACACTGACGCTCGAGGATCCGGTCGCGGGTCATTCCGGCCCGGGCCGCGTTCGAATCCTCTTCGACCGACCTGCCTCCACCACAGCCGCAGCCTACGTTGATTCGGTCTATCTGTGGCCCAAGATTACGTGTGCGGCCTTGATCCACCATACGATTCCTACGGGCTTCCCCATCGCGGTGGAATCGGCAGATGATGCCGCCTTCACCTCGAACCTCAATGACCATGGAGACCTGCCCGCTAGGCGATTTCGTACTTACATGCTCTTTGCGGGACCCGCGACTCCGCAGAGATTCTGGAGATTTCTCATTACTGGGACCCCATACGATCTTTTCCTCCCTTGGATTGGGCAGCCAGTACTAGGAGAACGTGAAACCTTTCTCACCCGGCCGAGCTATGGACTTGTCACCATCCGAGAGGTGCCCAAGTCGGGGACAGAAGAGCTCCCCGTTTCGCTGGCGGAAGCACCACGATATCGGTTCGATATGTCATGGGAGAACACCGCCTACAGTGCTTACCAGCAAATCGCGGAAAAGATGCTGGGGGCTTGTTTTTTCGGAGATGAGCCCATTTTGCTTGTCGCGGATACAACACAATCGGAAATGGTCTACGGTCGCGGCGCCAGCATGAGCTCCATTGCGCCGAGCTGGGTCTTCATTGATCAAGTGAAGTACTCGCTATCGGTTCAGGACGACCCCTATAGCGTGGTTACCAGATGAAACGGAAGGGTATGATTGATCTCATCTCAATCGGCTTGATGAACGCGCAGTTCGTAGTGGCCGTCATGAAGTGGCTACCCCACCATGTGGAGATCGCCTCAAAAGAGCTACCCGACAGACGAGCTGTGCTTCGTTCTCTGCAGCCGATGCTCCAGCTGCTCATTACGACCGCTGAGCAATGCGACGACGTGTTCCTGACCGACTACGTCGAGAAGCTGATCGCCGAGTCGAAGCAAGCGGGCGAGACTTTCGAGGAGCCTGGCACGCCGAGTCGGAGCTTCTGGGCGATGTTTCGAGCGCACAGCGCTAGGCTGACCCGCTGGGTGGCTGTTGCGCTCGTCGCACAAATTGCAGGAGCCGCGTCGATCGCGATGGTGATGTCCGGCGAAATCGCCCTGCAGGTAGCCGGTGTCGCGCTCCCCTTCTCGCTCGGGGTTCTTATTGCGGCCGTTAGGCATCGAAAACGGTTAAGCATCGAACGCGGAAAGATGGACCTTGCGCGTCGCAAGGAGCAGCGAGCCTACAGGACGCGCTCCACACTCCGAAAGGAAGCCGAACCTGAAAGTATTGATGAGATGCTGTTTTGGGCAAAGGCGATCGCCGCGCGCGATGCAAACAAGCTCGCTCAGGCTACGTCCGCATGGAAGGCGCTCTTGAAGATTACGCCAAACTCGCCTGTCGTTAGATACAACCTGGGTGTCGATCTGTTAGCGCTTGGCCAAGTACGTGAAGGGCTCAGCGCAATCGCAAGAGCCGTGAAGAGCGAACCGCAACTGATTGCACATTTGGAGGCGATCGTCCCCGAATCGGTTTTACCAGGGACGAGAATTGATGCCCGACGGCCAAGTACATTAGAGGGGACGTTGGATGCTTAAGAGATAATAGGCGTGAGGTGAGGCGATAGAGTAGTAGCCAAGAGATTTTGCTTGTAGCCGTTGTTGGCTGGCCGGTCGACAGCGGCGAAAGCCCAAAGAAAAGGGCGCGGTTCCGGTACGTACCGCACTGACCGGAGTCGCGCCCTTTTTCTTTGGCATCGAGGGTAGCTGCGATGGATGGATTCGCGGACGAAACGTATGGGGGCAAACAGATGATGTGGATGAAGACGGCGACGGCGCTCGCGTGCTCACTCGCGGTGGCTGCTCTCGTTTTGGCGGCACAGCTCAAAGAGGCGGCCGAGGTGGCCACTGCGGTCGTTCACGGCACGGCCAACTCCGCGCCGGTGCTGCTGCTGTTTGTGCTCGTGGTCGGCCTTCTCGTTTTGGTGGTGTGGATGTTTCTTCGCCACCTGGCGCGCCAAGGCGACCGGCTGGTCACCATGATCGAGCAGAACAACAGCTCGAACGAGCGTACCGCCGGGGTGCTGGGGAAGGCTAGCGGCGCTCTCGAGCGCAACACGATCGTTCTCGAAAGGTTGGAGAGGCGGCTTTAAAACTGAGGAGGAACCAAAAATGAATAGACAGAGGTTGGAGACGGGCACGGACCGTGTTCTCACGTGGATCGTGGCGCGGCCGCGCACGGCGTTGGTGCTGGGCGTTGTAGCTATCGTGCTCTTCGTCGCCGGAGTCATCGTCGGCGCTCGGGTCTGGTAGCGATGCTCCAAGCACTGTTTGGAGGAAAGGCCGTCCTGACGGCGGCGGAGGGGGTCGCCAAGATCATCGACCGCTTCGTCGAGACGGATGATGAAAAGCAGGCGGCCGAGATGATCAAGGCGAAGCTCATGCTGCAACCGTCGCTCGCCCAGGTCGAACTCAACAAGATCGAAGCGGGTCACCGGAGCATCTTCGTTGCGGGCTGGCGTCCCTTTATCGGCTGGGTGTGCGGCTTTGGTCTCGCCTGGCACTACATTTTCCGTGACGTGGCGATGTGGGTGTGCAGCATGTGGTGGACTGACGTGGTGCCTCCAGAGCTGCTCGGCACGGGGGAGCTGATAACGATCGTCTTGGGGATGCTTGGCCTCGGAGTCTTCAGGACCGCCGAGAAAGTCGCTGGCAGAGCCAAGTGAGCCGCGTCTTGAAAGCACCGGGCGCGCCTTTGTACTGGCGTGACTCCGCGGACGGGCAAGTGCTCGTCTGCCGAGAGTGCGAGCGGGTGACCGGAGACTCGGCGGCATCGTGTCGCGTGACGCTCGTCCGTATCCAGGGAGCCGTGCATGCGTATTGCGAGCGTTGCGGAGCGAAGCAGAGGCTCAACGGCTTCGAGCTGGCCACGGAGGAAAACCATGAGTGACGAGACGGGTACCGAGCGCGTTGTCCCGTGGCCAGGAACGGACTTGGATAAGGGACCGTCGCCCCGCCTGTCGTGGCGCGAGCTCGGCTGTCGCGACGGCACACCCTACCCCGAGGAATGGAGACGCTCCCGCGCTCTCGTGCTCGCGCGGGTGTTCGAGAGGATCCGGGCGTATGTCGGCGGCCCCATCCAAGTGAACTCCGCGTACCGGACGCGAGAGTACAACGCTCAAGTCGGCGGCTCCCGGAACAGCCAGCACATCGAAGGTCGAGCGCTCGACCTCGCCGTTCCCGGAGATCTCGCTCTTTTCGAGTTCCAGGCCATCGTCTTGCCCTTCGCCCGTTGGGGCGGCTCTCCTCTCCGAGGCCTCGGGGTCTATCCGTCTTTCATCCACATCGACACACGGCCATCCCCACGCTTGGTCCGCTGGCAAGGAAAGCGCGTGCAAGCCGAGCTGGTGAGAACCGCTTGAACCTAAAAGGAGGTTGTACATGAGAGGAAAACTGAAACGCCTGGTGAGATTCACGTTGATTATCGCTGGGCTCACGTGCACCGCGGGGCAACGCCGCCGCGGCGGAAGACCCACCCGTCCAAGCCGGGCCGCTCGACTTCCACGTCGTTCCCGCTATCGGCGCCGGGGTGTTCGTCGAAGACTCGGACGCCGAAAGCTCCGTCACGAACAACGGCTACTTTCTCGTGCGTATTCCGGCCTTCGTCTTTCCGCGGCTTAATGACGCCTCGGCCGGTGTTCAGGTCGAGCTCAGCAATGCCCCGAGGCTCCGAGGCGTCGATTACTCGGTCTTGAGCTATGCGCGGATCAAGCTCGCGGGCAACACCTACACAGGCGCGAACGTCCGACTGTTTCATGGCGCAGCTAAAGCAGGGGGAGAGTTTTCCTTGCGCGCCATGCCCGTCGTCGGAGTTCGTTTGCTGAGCGTAGCGAATCACATACCGATCTTTTTCGAGGTCGAGTTTTTCCGTGACCGCCGCCCCGTCAAAGCGGCGCTCATTCTCACGTGGAAGTAAGGAGAAAGCAGTGAAGCTCGTTTTGGTCGAGTGGATCGATTCTCACTCCGGTCGCGGTTGGCAAGATATCGACCGGATTGAAGAGGCCGCAGAGCCGCTTTATTGCCGTTCGGTCGGCTGGCTGGTCGCGGAGAACAAAGACTGCAAAGTCCTGGTTCCACATGTTGCGGGAGAGCGTAACGGAGCCGCTGTCTTGCAAGGCTCGGGCGATATGACGATCCCGGTAAAGGCCATCGTCAAATCGAAAGTGCTCAGAGATGCCTAGCGCTTGCCTCTCTTTGACTTTTTCGTGTCGCCATACCCCGGCTTCGGAATGCGCTCAACAACCGTTGTTGATGGGCGACGCTTCGCGTCTTTGACGGTCATGAACCGCCCAGTTTTCGCGTCTCTTCCGTGTTGGAGCGGTGGTCATAGCGATCACCTAGAAAAAGGAGAAAAGAAGAAATGAATTCACTCATCCGTATCGTGCTCTTCAGCGTGCTCATCTCATTGGGAGCGTTCGCCTGCACCGAGGTGACTCAAACCATCCAACCATCGGGGGTCGACGTCAGTGTTGCCACTCCCAGCTCGGACTCTGGGCCCAACGAGACGTCCTCTGGGACGAACGGGACCATCACCCTGGAGCCATCGAGCATCGAGGTCCAGGTCGGAAAGAATGTCGCCGTCATGGTCATTGTCCGGGACGCCAACGGTGTCGAGGTGCCGAGCGAGAACATCTCGGTCAGTATCATCGACAAGACGTTCGTCCGGCTCGTCGAGATCGACAACCGCATTATCACGTTCGGAGGTCTTGCGGCGGGACAGACGTCCATCCTCATCAGCGCTTCAGGGCTTCAGGCGTCCCTCGACGCGACGGTGGTCGCCTCTGGGTAAAGCGGGCGGGATGCCCCATCACGACGGACACAAGAGGTTCTACCGTCGCCGCGTAGCGGACGACCGCATGCTCGTCTGCCTTCAGTGTGAGCGGGACACGAACGAGCCCGGTGCGGCGAGCAAGCTCTCCATCGTCTACGAAAGAGACGCACCCGGCGGCGAGCTTCCCTTCGTCTATTGCGCCCGGTGCGGCGCGAAAAAGCGGCTCGTCGTGTGAGCTCGGAATGACTGGCCGCTTCAGGCCGTCGAGCCGGCCTTGCCGATCGCCGCCATAATAGGCGGCAAGCGGTGTCTCGCAGCACGCATCATCGCTCGGATCGAAACGATCCCCACCCCCCCGGGCGCGGCGATATACGGCGGCGGCGGAAAGTCACCTTCGGGCATCAGGGCTCCCCTTCCGATCGGGTGTTCTTAACTCGAGGATGTAAACGAAGACCCATTTAGAAAATCCGCCACAAACTGCGCGGTCTCTTTGCTGAGGAGGTCGCGACTACCGTTCGTGATGAGCGTCCGCAACGAGTTGTAGTCTCTATGCAGTTCGAACGTCGAATGCCCCGGCACTTGCCTCAATACGCCGCGGGACAATGCCAAGGTCAAGAGCTCGTCTCGCAGCTCCTGTTCTCCTTGAGACCATCTTGCGTTCCTCACGGTCGTCTCTTTCCTCGTGCGTTGTCGGTAGAACATCATGATCAGTTTTTTGAGCACAGCACCGCGCTCCGTCGACAGAGTGTCGGTCTCCTCGCGCACTTTAAGTCCTTGGAACGCGGCCCATGGATGACCAACGTGTGGCCAGGCAATGGTGAGCGCTTGCCCGCTAGCCTCGTTTCGGATGTTCAAGTCCATCGGATGCACCGCTGACAAATACTCACTGGCCTCGATCCAGACGTCCTCCGTCACGTCAACGTCCAGTCCAACGCACGCGGTCTCGAAGCTCCCGCATGTTATCGCCACTCCGGGGCCGAGAACAAAGCGTTGGCCCTCAAGTCCCAGTCGAATCGTACCCTCGAAGTCGATGCTTGCGTCCGACAAACGGCGCCAGAAGTGAATACCATCCCCGGTGTCGAGGATTTCGAAGACCACGTTGATGTACTCGCCATTGATCCACAGCTCCGCGTGCGGACCATCTTCGGAGGCGCTAAGAGAAAAAGAAACCCTGCCCGGTCGGGCAAGCAAAGACTCGTACAACGGCCCAAGGTCCGGACCCTCCACTGGGACGTTCTCATGGTCCGCGACTACGAATCGGCCGAACAGCTGTGATGGGAGAAAAGGAGTATCTCGTTTCAGCATCTGAGATCTGAGCGCTGCCGTTTGCTGTTGACCCCCTCTCGTGATCCCCCACGCGTAGACAAACTCCTTGAAAACTACGTTGGCAAACTTTCGTCCAGCCAGGAAAGGGTGCTCTGGAAGAAAGGTCTTGAGCGACTCCTCGTATTCATCCGCGAGCTCCCTCGGCAACAGAGATTCCATGCCGTTCGTCGACTCAAGCGTATAGCTTAGGACCCGTGCGCATTGCTCGTCCTGAGTGTAGAGCTTCCCCCAAGCAGTCCAGCCTATTCGCGCTGCTTGCGCCTCTAGCGCCGGGCGCACCTGAGTTCGAAGCTTGTTGGATTCACGATCCAGTATGCGTCGCAAGATTCCGTCGAGAAACAACCACGGGTCACTTGAGCTAGTTACTTTGTCTTGAAGCTCTTTCTCCAATACGGCGTAATTTTGGTGGCCAAGATATTCGGAAAAGGCCTCTAGCACTGGCGCATAACCGAGGAAATCTCGAACGCGGCTGTCGCTCCACGCCACCTCTTCTGTAACATCGAGCAGTTGATAGATCGAATTAAACAATGCTGACCGTGCCTTCCGAAATGGTTCTGATTGCTGCCTGTGAAGCCCATGGTCTTGTTTCGATCGCGCATCTAGCCGCAGCTCAATGAAGGCGTTAGCTTGCTCACGGTCGAAGTATGAGATTTTGTACATGGCCAATGGCACGTCCGCATCTTCAAAACTTAGTTGAACCCACTCCGCAGTTTCGCTCCTCGCAAGAAGCACAATCGTGGGCATTAGCCGTGGGTTACGGAGCTGTGTGGCCAAATCGCGGAGGAACTCATAAAAATTTTGGCTCCCCGCTCGAACTTGCGCTTCGTCGAGAGCGTCGAAAACGATCAGGAAGTCCCCTTCCCTGATCCTCTTCTGTACACCCGTTGCCTCAAAATCGTACGCGTCGAAAATCGTTCCGCTAAAGGTCCTGCTGCCAACTTGAAACTGAGACAAATTCCATAGGGCCGCACCCTTGAGCCTTGCAAGCTCTACGGCAAGTGTGCTTTTCCCAACCGCCCCCGGAGCGGATAGAAGAACGGAGGAAGTTTTTCTTAGCTCAATGGGTCTGACAGCCTCAAGATCCGGCTCGACGAAGCTAGGGTTTCTATCTGTGGGGCACGACACTCCCGATGGAAGCTGCTTGGCACTGAACGCGTCCCCTCGAGGAAGCAGTGGGAGAAGGTCGCGGAAAGCAATGTTTGTCATCTAGGAGACTCCCGTCCAGACAAAAATTTAGATCTACAGATTCTAGCATAGGCAGCTCATTCGAGGAGCCTCGGCGTGCTCACTGCCTTCGCGGAAATCCAAGTTCTCAAGTAGATGGTCGAGAATTACTTGAGCCGTCGTAGCTCGTCTTCAATGAGGTGCCGAAACCGCTTCGTAAGGAAGCGCCCCACTAGACAAGGGTATTGACGAAAACGCGCCACTCCTGCGTGATGGGCATGTTCCCTGGGAACGCTAAGAACGCCGGCACAGTTGGGAGCATCTCTCGCACGGCCCACGTGTCGAAGGGCAAGCCCCTGATATCGGCAAGAACGCAGAATTCCGCAATTCGAAGGACATGGCTGTCCAGCTTGGCGGTGTCCGCGACGTAGCAGGTTCGGTCCCAAGCGTGCTTATGGGACGTTTCGTCTGAGCGAAGAAAGAACGGTACGCCGAGGCGTTCACCCTCTCGGCCGAGTTTCAGAGCGAACTCGTCAAACGCTTGCGAGTCGCAATTGCGCCCGTCGAACAACCCCCAAACAAACTGCTGAGCAGCTCCACTCATCGGTACGACTGTCGTGCGCGGAACGGGCACACCGGCATCACGGAGAATCGGAAACCAGTAGCTGAGACGATTCTTGCCGCTCACGACGTTTTTGCCTTTACCCTCCGCCTCCGCTTCCGCGCCGTAGCGAGCTATCGCGCCCACGAGCGCTTGGCCGGTCAGGTGGCCTCTCTCGTACATTTCGAGAAACACGTCGTGGCCGCACAGTCCGCTGACGATGACGCTATGGCGGATGCTCGCCGAGCCTTGCGGCATGAGCAGCCAGCCTCGTTTCTCCGGATGCCAGTCGTAGAGCGTCTTCACGCAATCACCTCAACTTCATTGACGAGCGGCGCGTCTTCCAGGATACGCCTTTCGGCCATCGTCGCGTACTCCGGGTTGAGTTCGATCCCGATGAACTTACGGCCTAACCGCAATGCGACAAGTCCGGTCGTTCCCGAGCCGGAAAAAGGATCGAGTATCGTGTCGCCGCCGCGGGGAGCCCGCAAGAATGCACGGCTCTACGAGCGCTGGGGGGAACGTTGCGAAGTGCGCTCCTGGAAATCCTTTTGTGGCGATCGTCCAAACCGAGCGCTTGTTCGCGCCCTCGGCCTGCTGCTCGGCCTTGGACATGGCGTCCCCGCGAGCGTTGAAGCCCGCGTGTCGGCGTCCGTGGCCGCGCTGCTTGTCTGTCTTACGCGCACGGCGAGGGCCGCCGGCGGCTTTCATCGGACCATTTGCCTTGGTGCCGCCGTGCGCCCGGCAGGAGCCAGCCTGCGCGTCGATGTTCTGTGACCATCTCTTGATGCTGCTCTCCACCGGTGGCGTCCGAATCGCGTCTGCGTCGTAGTAGTAGCGCGGCGATTTCGTCAGAAGAAACACATACTCATGGGCTCGTGTCGGACGATCGGTCACGGATTCGGGCATCGGATTCGGCTTGTGCCAGATGATGTCGCTGCGCAGATACCAGCCGGCCCCTTGGAGAGCGAAGGCAACGCGCCAGGGGATGCCCACGAGGTTCTTTGCTGGAAGGCCCGTTCGTGCCGTTGATCCCGTGCCGGTGCGCTGTGGGTGTGCCTGAATCTGACCGGCCGAGATCCCATCGACCGGCGCGGACCGGGACTGTGCGCCCCATGATCCGGCATAGCTATCTCCAAGGTTCAGCCAAAGCGTCCCATCGGCGGCCAGCACGCGGCGCACATGCCGGAACACCTCGACCAGAGACGACACGTAGGCGTCAACCGTCGGGGCAAGACCAAGCTGGCCCGCGACTCCGTAGTCGCGGAGACCCCAATACGGTGGGCTCGTGACAACGCACTGCGCCGACTCGTTGGGGAGCTCCTGCAGCCGTTCGAGCGCATCGCCGACCAGAATCGTCGAGCTCATCTCAGAGCACGCTCCGCAAGAGCGAGGAATGCTTTCGCCGCCACGACTGGAACGACTCCGTTTCCAAGGGAAGTAATTCTGTCCAGCCGATAGGAAAGCCCATCAGCCACTCGACGAACCGCGGGTTCAAAACCAGTGGGCCATTCGTCGCCTCGATAGGTAGGTGGTGGCGGCCAGGTTCTGAAATCTTCGCAGCGCCCGTCAGTGTTAGTGTGGTGTTGCCGTTCGAATCGCGCTGATAGTTTCCGTTCTCGGATGCCCGCGGTGTCGGCCAGAGTGACGGGTCCGCCGCTCGATCGCTCTTCCCGGCTTTCGCCCCTTTCGTGTCTCGAGCTGCCGGAGTCATCCACAGCCGAACCTTCCCCTCGTTTTGTGAGGAGCCGTAGCGCGTCGCGCTCACGCCAGGCCAGAACGAAAACCCGGCGCCGAATGTGCGGTGCTCCAAACTCCGATGCTCGAAGACACAGCCACTCCGCATCGAACCCGAGGGCGGCCAGCTCTCCGAGAACGTCTCCGAATCCGCGAACAAGGAGTCCTGGTACGTTTTCCAGCGCGACGATTCGCGGTCGTACCTCGCAAACGACGCGAGCGACGTGAGGCCAAAGCCATCGCTCGTCTTCTTGCGCTCGTCGCTTTCCGGCGAGAGAGACTGGCTGGCAAGGGAATCCCGCGCTGAGGAGATCCACAACTCCACGCCACGGGTGGCCATCGAAGGATTCGAGATCGTCCCAGATAGGCGCCATTTCGAGATAGCCTTCTTCCATACGGCGGGCCAATAGCTCGGCCGCAAAGGGCTTCCCTTTCCACGTAACAGATGGTGCGGTAGGAATCTCCGAGGGCGAGCTTGAGTCCGAGCTCGATACCCGCAACCCCGGCACATAGAGCCAGCCCACGCAATCAGCCCCTCTCCCTCTCCGTGGCGCGCATCTCGTCCTTCACCATCGTCGCCCGACAAGGCGTAGATATTCGCGCATGGTTAAGCCACGCCTTGCCGCCTCTCCTTGCGTTTGCGCGGACACTTCGTGTTGGGGTCCGTGATCCTTCGATGAGTTGCACCCTCCGCACGCGAGCTGGACGTTATCTAGAGTGTGGGTCCCGCCGCGCGAGAAGGGAACAATGTGATCCAAGGTCGGCGAGTCGGGCTGCTCTTTTCCTTTCGCGCTAGGTGGAGTGTGCCGTCCGCAAATAGCGCATCGCCATCCAGCGGTCTCGAACACGGCAATCTTGTCGATGGTGTTGGTGGCCGCTCTCAAAATCCGCTTGCGGCGCTTTTGCCGCATTCTCCTAGATCCAGGACGGCGCTTTTTCCGTTCTCGCTTTCTTTGCTGCATCCCGCGATAGCCAGCGGGGTCGCCGTACTCGAACTCGCGCCGACTCATCTCCTTGGTGCGCCATTCCATGAAAGCGCCGTATGAGTCAACGTAGTGAAGCGCCGGATTCATCTGGCTCCTTTACGTCATGGGAGCAACGTGCTCGAACGCGGCGCCGCCGTTGCGCCAGTTCAACGCTTGCTCCACGGTGGCGCACTCTTTGACCACGGCTTCAAGGTGCCAGACACCGATACTGGGATTGCGCATCTTGAGATACGGCCACTTCCCGGTCCGTCCACCGAGGTCCACGGCCAGCAACTCGTAGTCCCCGCGCCGATCCAGCACTTCCGCGCCGAGCTCCGTCGCGATGCGCTCGATACCCACCTTGCGGACGAATTCCCGCCTTGTCTCGGCGTTCTCGAGCTCGGCGAACTTCCGGGCGTCGAGATCGGTTGGTGGGGTTTCCACCAGCCACTCGGGAACACGGACGCCATTCAGGGCATAGATGGACCAGCCATCGGGGTAGTGGATGGCCGGGCCATCGTTGCAATGGAGACGCCCTTCCGCGTTCAGTTGAACAACGTCATGCCGCTCGGACACCCAGCAAATGTTGCGGTGCGGGAGCGCCCAACCCGCGCTTTTTGCCAGCTCGAACAGGCCGACAAGGGGTTCCGTCTGTTCGACCAGGCCGCAGACTTCTCGGAAGTACGCATAGAAAGAAACCCAGCCCGCGTCGTGCTGCCCGTAAGTTGAGCCCCAGACCGAGGCCCCGACCGAGTCCCCGACCGAGCCCCAGACCGAGGCCCCGACCGAGCCCCAGACCGAGACCCTGACCGAGGCCCAGACCGAGCCCCAGACCGAGGCCCAGACCGAGCCCCAGACCGAGTTCCCGACCGAGGCCCAGACCGAGGCCATGGCCGAGTTCCCGACCGAGGCCCCGACCGAGCCCCAGACCGAACCCGCAACTGGGTTCACGGCCTTGCTTCTGGCAAGCGCGTTTCCCAGCGGCGAGCCGCAGAAAATGATCCTTGGCTCAGTCAAGCCCGCGCTCGCGTACATCGCACGAACCGCCAGCCTCGCTCGCTCCCGGTCCATTGGCTCGGTACACAGGCCGATTTTCGTCCACCGCTCCGCGTACTCCGCAAACCGGGCCTCCTGCGCTTCCGTAAGGCGCTCGATACGAGCCGTCAATCCATCACCTCGCGGATCTCCTCGGTGAACGGGTCCACTTCGCGCACGATGCCCACCTCGTAGACGCCGGGGGCAATCGTCTGGGCGTGGTGCTCTTCGTGACGAAGCTCGGCAGCCTCGCTCACGTTCACCCATACGACCCCGTTGTCGTCTTCGCGCAGCTCGACGCCCGGGACCTCGAGCACGTGGGCGTGTCCCGTTGCCTCGCCTTCCGCCACTACCCATCCCCGCGCTTTCGGCTTGAACTTTTTGGTGTGGCTCGGCAGGGACTCCCGCCGCTTCAGAAGTACATCGCCTTGCTGGTACATTCGTTCCATTTCTGTCCCTCACTTTCTTTGAAAAAAACACCTGCCCTAATAGGAACCTCTACCGGAATTCCTCCGCCGTTCGCCCGAGACTCTCCAAGTAGCTCTCGACCGTCCTCGCCGACTGCTCGAACCGGATGGACACGCCGGCGAACATCCCGAGCACGAACACAAAGAGCCCGGCCAGGATGACGGTCGACAGCTCGATGCGGACGGTCTTCACGGCGACACCTCCTCCGCATCGATTACGTCTTCCGCTTCCGCTTCCTCTTGCTCTTGGGGCGCACCGGCCGTGAGCATGGGCGGTCCCTGAGCGAAAGGCAGCTCGCCCGCCTGGAAGCGCTCGAAAACCGTAGCGCCGTTTTCAGTGACGATGTGCGCGAAAAACTCTTCGTCGAACTCGACCACCCCACGCGCGACACCCTCGAGCTTGCCTTTGACGAGCAACAGCAGCGCCCGCCACGTCGACCGTGTCTCTTGCTCGACCTCGCGCTGTACCCGAGCGTAGCCGTGTCGGTCCAATTTCGACGGTAGCTTGACGAAAAAACGAACTGTTCGGGGCGGCTTGTCGATGGAGAAGACGACCTGCACCTGGTCGTCGCCTTCGAGGATGCCGAAACGACTCGCGCCGTACTTCTGCCGGACGAGCTGTTCGAGATGGACCTTCGTGCGTGACACGGGGACGTCGGTCTTCAGGGCGAATTGGCCTTGTCGGCTGCTCACTTCATGACCTCGTTTTTTTCTTTAGCTCACCCGTTCTCACCGTCATCTCCGAGCTCATCCGACTCGCCCGGCTCTGATTCCGTTTCGGTGCTCGGCTCAGCATCAGACGACTTGGAGTCCTCCTCGATTCGGTCGAGGACTTCGTCGATTTCCATCTGACGGTCCTCCTCCGTGAGTGGGCGGGTTTCGACGATTTCTCCGGTGTCGAGTCTCACGATCTCCACGCACGAGTTGTCCGAGGCGAATCGGGCCTCCACGAGTACGCTCTGGACGGCCTCGCCCTTGCGAACCTCGAAAGCCAGCTTTTTCAGCCGCCCCCGTATCTCTACCAGGCCCTCTTTCATCTCTTTGAGCTTCCCCCGCGCCTCGTCCTTCACCTCGTCGATCTCAAGCTCGACGCGGGCGGCGAGGAGAGCGCTGGCGGCCATCTCCTGGCCATGCTCGACGACTTGCTCCCTATCGAGCTTCACCGGTAGTTGTTTTTCGTATTGCCTACTCATAGGTCCTCCTTCCGTATTCGGCTAGTAAAAGTGCTTCGGCCATGCCGTCGTCATCCTTCCGCGAGCGCTCGGTACGCTTCAGGCTCGCGTTAGGAAACAACCGCTTGGCGGCGACGATCGACTTTTGCTTCGTGTCCGCGCCCGTGGTTCCCGCGTGCATGACTTTCTGCCACGTTCTAGGGCGAACGCCTTGGTGCGCGATACGTAGAGCCGTCAGCATCCAGAGCCAGCCTTCCGAGATGCCACGGTTGTATTGCGCCAGCGAGCCCGCTTTCACGTTAGGCGGGAGCGGACCCGACTGTTCCACCGTGGCGAACAGCGCGGCGAGCGGGCCTTGCTCGAAAAGCCACTCACGGAGCGCGGGCAGGTCGTACTGGTTCTTACCTTTCGCTGACGGAACCAGCGGGACGGGCCACGCGCCGCAATCCAATCCCTGGCTGCCGATGCCGGTGGAGACGGTTCGAATCGACGCGAGCGCGCCCTTCAAGCCGGGGTCAATCCCGATGAAAATCAAAACGGGATCTCCTCCTGCGGCTCTTCTTGCATCGTTGGCTCCTCCTGGGCCGGTGTTCGCTCGGGCCTATCGCTCGTACACGCACGGCCCGCCTTACGCTCCGGCTTCAACCACAGCGCTTTCGACTTCCCATAGGCGCACGAGCACGGGCGCATGCACGGCAAGCCCGCCCAGCGGGAACGTTCCACGTAGACAGAGTGGACGAGGCCGAGCCCTCCGCACGCCCGGCACTCTCCCTGCTCCAACGCTTGACCGAACCGCCAGCTCTCGACTTTGCGGATCACGGCCCAGATCTCCATCGGAAGCGGCCACTGCCTCTCGGTGGTGTCCTTCGCGTACCATTCCATCGCCGTTTTCAGGGTTTCGTCGGAGACGCCTTTGAAAGTGGCGTACCACACACCCTCCGTCTCGTCTGCAAGCGTGACTCGCCCCAAGGCGGCTTTGAGGTACTGAATGGCCTTTTCAACGGCTTCGTGACTAGCGATTGCTTTTCTCCTTTCGCTCGCGTTCGAGGCGGTCTTTCTCGCGGGCCTGCTCGAGTCGTCGAGCGTCATCCTCGCGCTGCATCTGCTCGAACGTCTTCGCACCGCCCACTGAGGCCCCGCCTTTCGGCCGGTGACGATTCGCGTGCTTCGCCTTTCGCTCGTCTTTCGGAAACAGGCGGTGTAGCAGCCATCGCTGCGCGGTCAAGCGTTTTCGCTCTGATGGCGCGCACGTGCTGTGCCAGTTCGAAAGCCGCCGGAGGTCGTCTTGCCAGGTTTCACCACTCCGCTCGAGCTGCGCCGTTCTCTCTGGGAACCGTTTCGCCAGCTCAACGTCAATTTCCGCTACCCAACCGAGCGAATCGTCCGGTTCAAACCACACGAGATCCGATGGCTCTTTTGCGTCGCGGGGGTGTTTGCCGATGGGGGCGGAGCCCGCATCGGAATCGCCTCTCTGAGTTACTGGAACACTCAGGAGTTTCTTAGAAAGCTTGTTCTCTTTGTTAGTTATGGGGAGTAATTGGGGAGTAATAGGGGAATCGTAATGGGGGCCAGACGTGGAATCTGATAGGGGAGGGTTTCCGGTGACGCTCTGATAAGCGTCGTAGTTCAAAACACTTAATAATGTATAGCCATTGGGACCGGCCTTGGTCGTTTGGATGAGGAGCATGCGGGCACGTTCGAGACCACGCAAAAACCCGCGAATCGTCTTCCGATCCCACTGCCAGAGCTCGGCAAGCCTCGCTTGGGAGGTCAGGATCTGTCCTCTTTCGATGACAAGCACCGCGCTCGAACGTTTCAGTTGCACCGTGTGACGCTTGTACGCCACGGACAGAAGCAGGTCGACCCATGCCTGGCCGGGAGTAAACCGCTCCCTGTACCAGAGCGGATTCTGCTGGATGCGGCGGTGGAGACAGATCCATCCTTCCGGCAAAAACACGCGCGTTTCCTCCTTTCGGCCGGGGTGCGACACCACGATGGCGCTCACGGGCCCATCGCCTCCCGAATCGACTCCAAGGCGTCGCGCCCGAGAGCGCTCAGCCGGTACTCGTTGACCTTTCGGAAGTTGGCCTCCGCGTGAAACGTCGTCCGTCGCGCACCGGTCGGCTCGAACCATGGGTGCTGAAACAGCGACCCGGGCCAGTTGCGCGCCCAGCCGAGATAAATGCCCCGCTCCTCCAGGTACTCGCGCACGTGCGAGACGGTACAGGCCCCGTACCGCCCGAGAACCCTCAGCGCGGCCCAGCGCGCGATCTTGATCTCTTCGCGGCATTTTTCGGCGGCCAGCGCCTTAAGACGTTTCTTTTCCGCTTCCGCGTCTTCGGCTTTCGCCTTCCACGACGCGAGTCGGCACGGGTCGGAGCAGAACTTCTGTTTGTAGCGCGGGCGGCGTATAAGCTTTCCGCAATAGCGGCAGAGGGTAGACCTCGTCTTCCCCTTCAAAGGCGTGTGAGAAGCCAAAAGAACGCGTTCTAAGGGCTGTTCTGTCGAGGCCTCGCCACAGAAATCGAGCCTTCGCTGTATCGTCATCGCCACCACCACATCCAGACGACGATAAGCAGCGTTGCCCAGCCCACCACGTTCAGCGTCAAAACAAAGACGCCGAAGCTGTCGAGGGTCCGGCGATCGTCGCGTGTCCTCACTGGCTCTCACTCACCCCATCAAAGAGATCGGTGGCTTTACCCATTCGCCTTTTCAGTCGGGAACGTAGCCGTCGCCGTAGCCGTCGCCGTAGCCGTCGCCGTCGCCGTCGCCGTCGCCGTAGCCGTAGCCGTAGCCGTAGCCGTCGCCGTAGCCGTAGCCGTCGCCTTTAGCCGTGCTGATATCGGAGAGCCTGAGCTTGCCGAAGATCAAAGACTCCAGCGGCTCGATCTTGGCTTCCAACTGCCGTGCGAGATACGGTGCGTTTTGCTCCACCCACATCAAATCGTCCTGCTTGACCGCAACCAACGGCATACCGACCGTGTAGCGGGAGAGGCGCTCCGCGCAGGCTCCATGGAACCGCGCCTGCTCTAGCATCTCTTGGGTGATCGTGGGCTCTTCTAGCTCCACGGTGCCGACTCCCAACACTTCACCGCTTCGTCACTGACCCGCAGGACCGCCGTCACGCCGTGCAGGCGCATACTCTCCACGCTCGGCCCTACCCGACTTCCGGGCATTGGCCCCATCGATGCGAGACCCATGAAACCTTTCGTGTCTTCGGACCAGTAAAGGACATTCCGTGCTTTCGTCAGCGTGACGATCTCCCCTGCTGATTCGGAGGAGTCGAAATATCCAAAGAACACGCCGCGATGCTCGGTGGTGACAAGAATCGGAGTATCTTTTTCTGCTATTGACATTCGTTTTTCTCCTTTCTTTATTTACTCGTTGGGTTCAATGGGTGCCGGAAAGGAGAGAATCCCGTCGCTCATCGTGGCGTCAATCCTTCCCGTGCTGACCGTCGGCAATCCGTAAAGCTTGATGAATGCCGTCGCGGCGACAACATAAGCCTTGCTCTTGGTAACACAGACGGGATACGTGCGCGGCCCCGGCTCCGTCCGGCGTATGCCGACTGTGTGGGACTCTCGATCAAAGAGAAGCTCCACGTGTACCGAGTCGTCACCATTGGTCAACGCTTCGTAAGCTGCTCGGTTCATGGTGATCGTTCTTCCCATCACAAGCGAGCAGGCTGGATACATTCCGCCCTTGCAGCCCCTGAAGCCCCTGTGGCGCTTCCCTTCGAACACCTCGAAAGCCATTTACCCCCTCCTCTGTTTTCCTTTTGCGTTTCGTTTCATGCGGACACCTCGGCTTCGTTAGGCGACGGGATGACGACGCCGTGCTCGACCCCGAGCCGGATACACGAATCGACGTAAGCGGCGAACTGGGCAGTGCCGCAATCGGGTGTGCGCTTCCGTCTCGGCGAGTCCGTGATAGGGCAGTCGTCGACGATGCGCAGGAACTTCATCGCCAAGACCTCGTGCATCTCTTCTTTCTCGTAGCCGAATTCCTCGGCGAGCAACGCAACAACGACGCCCCAGTAGTACCGATTGGCTTGATTGGAGCGCTGCGTCCGCACGCGCCGGACGACGACTTCGACAGGCTTGCTCTTGAACCTCGCCAAGTGGCGTTGAAACGTCAGTGGCGAGTCGAGCCGCAAGCTCCCGGCTTCCGTCACGGTGGCGGTGAAGATCGGTGTCATCGCGATCGCGTCTCCTTGTCCATGAAACGCCACTGCCAGATACGCCGCGCCGCACGGAAGACCTCCACGAGCGCGCGGCACCGAGACGGCGGAATCGGCCGCGCCTCGAGCTTGTCTTTGAGTGTCTTGGGCAGCCGGAGAATCAGCCCCCAGGCGTTTTCATCGAGCAGGCCGCGCTCGATCGCCATGTGGCGGTAGGTGGCCACCTGGATGTCGTGCTCGGGATACAAGGCTTTTGAGCTCTTCCAATCCGTGACTGCGGCAACGCGGCGCTTCTTCGGCACGAGCACGTAGATATCGAGCTCACAGCAGATCGCATCCGTCGAGCCCGCCGCGTCAAGCTCCTCGCTATACAGACGCTCCTCGGCGTGTGTCGCCTTGAGCTGAACTTCCCGGCGCCAGTCTTCAAACGCGGCGACAGCCCAGCGCGCCGGCTCCGATGTCTCGGGCTCGTCGCCGCGAGGCAGACCGAGCTCGCCAAGAAGACGCCACTCGATATACCCATGCGCTTCGTTCCCGACGCTGATAGCGTCTTGCGAGACGCGCTTGTGGGCTTTCGTCGTTGGGAGAGCAAGGTCGAGGCGGCTGCGAAACTCATCCGCGCCCACCGCCTCGCCACTCAGGCTTTCGTAGACGGTGTTCGCCGTCTCGACGCACAGTTCGCGTTCCATCTTCGCCGCCCAAGGAATCAACGCGGGCTTGCTCAGCACGCCGAGCACGTTGGTCACCGACGGCATCTCGCGTCCGGTGGTCGAGTGCTTGTAGTGCCGGCCTTTACCCGGCACCTCAAGCCGCCTGAGCTCAGCCATCCGACTCTTCCTCCGCCGCCCGCGCAGCCTCAAGGAGAAGATCAACAACCTCCCGCTTTTTTCGGGCTGGGTTGTCGTTCCAGGTGGCGAGATTGATTTCGCCGAAGGGGGATACCTCGGAGCCTCGATTTTTGAGGAGGTCGCACAGCACATCGAGGGATGACAAACCTCTTCTTTTTCCTTCGGCGTAGACCGCTCCAATAATGCAGAACGAGGCGGCGTCGGGGTCGCGGAACGAGGTTCTAGTGCCATCGGCCAAGCGAGCTAACGCGTCTTGCGTCCAACCTTTGTCCACGAGATCGGCAGCCCTTCTCAGGACGTCGTAAGTTTTCATCTCAGCCATCCGCTCCCGGCTCCTCTTTGCCGGAGTCCTTTTCGGGCTCCGTGGCGAGGTCCATTACGGGTTCCCATTGCTCGATCACGCCGCGCACCCGCCCGAAATCTCCCGATGGAATCTCCTTGGTCTCCTCGAAACCGAGGGACCTGAGCACGTCTCGCATGATTTGATCTCGGGTGGAACCCGTCTTTTCGGCGCGCGCCAGCGCGTACTCCCACAGTTGTTTGCCCTGGTCTCCCGTGATGGTGCTCGGCCCTGCTGGTTGCGCGGTGCGGCCAGACGCTCCACCGTTTCGCGTGTTGGGATGGCCGCCTCTACCGGTGCCGATGTCCATATCCTCCACGTCTTGGGTGAAGCTGTCGCTCGCAGCGGTTGCCGTCAGAGTGGCGTCCACGAAGGCCCGCTTCTTCGCCATCTTGAGCACGGTGTTGTAGGTGTCAGCGATGTCGGGGTTCTCCTTGCGCCCCACTTCCTGGCCGACAATGCGGTGGTCGCCAGCGGCGAAATTCTCACCGCAGCCTCCGATCTTGGCGAAGCAATACCAGCCCTTGTCGCCGGTCTTGCTCCGCTTGATAAAGTCACCGCTGCATTTGGGACACAGCCGCTCGGCCTTCCGCCAGCGGTACTTCGATTCCATCGTCGAGCAAAGCCCGACGCCTTCGCCGACGTGGACGCCCGAGTTCTCGAGCTCGCAACAGACGGTGTACTCGCGATGGTCGCCCGGAAGGTCGATGCGCTTGACGTGAAAGCGCGGCACGAGCCGGAACATGAAGCACAGCTTTTGCGCGCCCGGCTGGAGAAGCGTCGGCTTCGGCTTGCTCTTGCCCGTGTTCGTGCCGGGGATGACGCCGTAGTGCTCGTCCTCGGTGAGCGCGCTCTTCATGAGCTGCTGAACCTTTTCCATTTGGGCAACGACTTCTTCGACGCTGCGCTCTTCGCTTTGTCGCGCTAGAGCGGTTGGAGCGGCGAGCTTGGGATCGTCGTTTATGTCTACGACTTCCATATCTCTAGCTTCGGGGGTACTCATCGGTCAGCTCTCCTTTCATTTTCGGTAGTGGTGGTGAGCTCTTCGAGCGTCAGAGGCTCGGCGCAGCCGCAATGCTCGTCGCACGCCGCGCACGTGACGCAGAACACCGGAGCCGAACAGCTATCCGTCGAGTGAGGGTCGGGAGACATCATTTGCTGGCAACCTTTTTCCATCTCCTGTTTCAATTCGGCGAGCGCCCGCTTGCTCAGGGCCGGAGCCTTGAATTGCACCTCGCCGGTTATCTCCGACTTGATAGCTGGGCGGATCCGGTCGATGAAGACGTCGAGTATGTCGAGCCGCAGATCCACGGCGTGTTGGGCCTTGTAGCAGTGGGCCTCGCTGTGTGCTCGGGCCAAGTAACCCGTTTTGTGCTCGTAGCTCCAATCGCAGCCGGAGGCGCGACAGAGGGCCTTGTACCGTGGCTGTCCGTCGCCCTCGTCCAGAAGGTTCTTGACGGTGGGTTCGTTCGTGCTTAGAATGGACACGGTTTTCTCCTTTCTTTCATTGCTTGGTTAGTTGGGAGACAGAGAGTCGGGTTCGCGCCCGGCTCTTTCCTTTTCTGAGCCCTTCTTCGGCTCGGCAGTCCCTGAGCTTTGGCCGAACGCTTCCCCTCTCGCGCCGCCCGGCACTTCGCGCAGCCGCACTTTTTGAAGATCACGAGGCGACCTCCCTGACGGCTAGATTGGTGGCGGAGCCCGGATTCGAACCGGGGACCTCCGGGTGTATGAGCCCCGGCGAGCTAGCCGCTGCTCCACTCCGCTTTTGAAGATCGGCGAGCCGGCCTCCTTCAAGCGCACTTGCCCGCTCGTGTGCCGCTCGGTGCGTCTTGGAGACGCACTTATCGAAAACTGTTTTGGGTGAAAAAGTACCGTTTAGAAAAGTGTGTCCAGAATGTGCATGTTCTGAAGGGCCGAAAACCCAAGGAAAATGCAAATTCCGGAGTGTGTCAAAACAAGCACCTACAACAATCTGATTCCAAAGAAGTAATACGCGCGATTCAAAAAAATGCCAAAGTTCGTGAGCTCGCCGTGCACGCGAGGCGCTCCCCACAGCGGATTGGCTCGGCACATGTCGCCGATCAGCTCCCGCACCTCCAGGGCAACGCCCGGCCGACCGGGCCGACGTTTCCGACTCTTCCAAGTCCAATACCGTCGGAACCCAGCCCGGTGCCACCGGACAACGGTCTCCGGTTTCACGATGACGAGCACGTTGTCCCAGTCCGTCCAGACTCTGCGCAACAGTACCCAGAAGCCGCGATCGAGCTCAGTGAGCCTAGACCGTTTGACGGAACGCTGGAGGATGGCGAGCTGTTGGCGAAGAGCGAGATTCTCAAGCGCCAGCGAGCGGCGCGTTTTGAAAGCCGAGATGAGCGAGCCCAGAAGCAATCGGAGCATGAAGGCATAGTGACCGCCACGGCCGAGAAAGATCAATGGCGACGCGCGCGGATGAATAAATGGAAGGGACAGGAGCCGAGCAGGCTCTCTCTCGTCTGATTGATCTCCAGCTCGATTTCGAGGAGCTAGTTCTCACCGTTTTAGGCGATCTCGAAACCCACGCGAGAGCCGCAAAACTCGGAGGCTCCGCGCCTTCCGTTCACTGAGAGGAAATCATGCGAAGCGATCTGTCCCGCTTCCCGTGGAAATAAGAATGGCGTAACCTCCGGTTAACCAAAACCAAACCGCGCCTGGAAAGGCGAGGAGGAGGATTACGCCATGAAGAAGCCTACCACCATATCGAACGAGTCAGTAAGCGAGTGCCGGGAGTTCGTCCAGCTTCGGCTGCGCAAGCGGGTGCTGGAGGCGATCGAGGTCGTGCTCGAGGAGGAAGTGGAGCAAGCGCTGGGGTGTCGTAGCTACGAGCGTGCGGAAGGACGTCGTGGTTATCGCAACGGGGCCGAGACCCGTCGCGTGACGACGGCGGTGGGAACACGCGAGTTTCGAGTGCCACGAGCCCGTGTGCGAGACGAGGAAACGGGAGAGACGACAGAGTTCAGGAGCGAGCTGTTGCCGCGATACGCGCGCCGCACTCGTGAGGTCGCTGCCATCGATGCAGAAGGACGCGGCGGCGAAGATGGCGTCGCTGTTGAGGTGAATCTGGCTTTGGAGCGGTGAGCCGTAGGGGAATCGAACCTACAGCCTACGGATTAACAGTTGTGCTCAGGTGAGCACCAACCAGCACGAACGGAGACTAACCGACACCAAACACTCGAAGAAGCGGTGACTGTCGTCTCCGTTGTTGCGGGGCTTCCGGGATATCTTTTGCACCAAGTTGGCACCAAGTGCGGGCGTGCCACGCTAGGTGATCGCGTCCTCATCCGCCCAACCAGCTGCGATGAGCGCCGGCGGGCCGTCTGCTCCAGTGGCTTGATCCTCATACAGGCCCCCTCCCGCGTACCCTCAGCATCGAGGGTACGCTAGGGAGAGATCAACCACCCTCGAAAGGAGAGAGCCTGATGAGATTCTATAACGTAACCCATAAGTACTGCTGTGGCATCGATCTTCACGCACGAAACATGTACACCTGCGTGCTCGACCAAGAAGGAAACGCCCTTGTGCATCGAGACCTGCCCACGGATCCCGATGTCTTCTTGAAGGCGATCGCTCCATACCGCGAGAACCTCGTCGTTGCGGTCGAGTGCATCTTCACCTGGTACTGGCTTGCTGATCTCTGTGCACGGGCAGGCATCGATTTCGTTCTCGGTCATGCTCTCTATATGAAAGCCATTCACGGAGGCAAGGCCAAGAACGACCGCACATCGCTGCGTCGCCCACGACGGTATTACGTCCGGCGGTCGTGTTGTTTGCTTAGCTCAGCACTGCCTTGTGAGTTAGTGATTGCATGCTAGAACCGAACGGTGAACGAGGCGCCGACTCTGCTCGCGCTGAAGCCACCCACACCAGCTTGCTCCAGCGTCGTCGAGCGCCAGCGTTCTCCCGGCGCCACGATCGCGCCGACGGCGAGTCCGCTCGGGACAAACCAGAGCGAAGCCGCCGCAAAAGTCCAGCCGAAACCGCCCCATCTCTTGCTCTCGTCTGCGACGATGGCAGCAAGCACGAGGGCGGCGCCAAGGCCCACTAGTCCACCTATACGCGCACCTCGCTTTTTCCGACTGGGTGCCACGCTCACCTCGAATTCGGTTAGCGCTTCCCGCGGAACACGGATATTCCGCTGATCGCGAGAGGTCTGGATCATTATCGATCCCTCGGTCACGCTAATGAGCGTCCCCGTCACCGTTTGCCCACGCTGGGTGTAGGTGCGCGGGACGAGCTCCCCAGCGGATTGAAACGAGAAGGTCTCGTTGTTCTCGCCGGAATTCTCGTCGGGTACCCGAGCGCCGAAAACGGGTTGAGGGGCCGGCGCGAGGAGACGCACCCGCGCACCTGTTTTGACGGCTTGGTCCTCATCGGTATCTGCACGACTTGCGAATGGCACCAGCAGTTGGAGGAACAGAACGACGAAACTCACCTTTTTCATGGGTCCTCCCACGGCGACGCTTTTTTCTTTCGATTAGTCCGAAAGTCGTCTGAAAGAATATGCGGTCGGGCCCCGCAACCGCAAACCTCTGCGTGTCGCTGACGACTCGACGCCGAGGAATTGTAGTCCAAAGTGCCATCGTAAGCTGCTGAGCGCGCTACGATGGATTCATGACTGTCCCCGCACTGTCCCCGTCGGAGCGCGCAATATCAGAGCGCAAACGAAAAGCGCCCGTACTCTAAGCACGGGCTTACCCGCCAGCAGTCAGCCCGCCCGCGTCCGCCCTACAGGGGCTCTCCTCGGCGTGAATCTCGTTTGAACGTTGGGTCCTATAACTTCCTTCGCCGTGGAGATCGTCCCGGTCGCGTGGCGAGCTCGCGTCAGTTGGCGCGATTCTCTCGCTCTCTCTGCACGAGTGGACCATGTCGTTGCAGAGGCTCCGTAATTAGTGACACGCTCGCGATTTTCATCGGATGGCTCGTGCTTGGTACCCTGTTTCACAATTACGGTGGTATTCGAACGCCGATGCATCCCGTCTGGCTGCGTTGCTCGTCGGTCATATATCCATGTCGTTGCAGAGGCTCCGTAATTAGTGACACGCTCGCGATTTTCATCGGATGGCTCGTGCTTGGTACCCTGTTTCACAATTACGGTGGTATTCGAACGCCGATGCATCCCGTCTGGCTGCGTTGCTCGTCGGTCATATATCCAGATATTACTCGCTCCTCGCGCCTGGCCAGCCGAGCTGTCCTTCATCATTATTAATCCGCCCGGGACGGTAGGCCCGTACGGCTCCGTGACAACGACGAAAACGGGGCCGACGCACGCGAGACGGTGCCGGGATTGCACGACCAGCGGGTTCAGGAGCTGGAGAAAGCACTATCGACGGCCCGGCCACGCGACTTTCGTGACCGAAAACTGCCCTACGCGGCCTCGCGCCATTCATAGCGATGGTGCAGTCCACCCACTCGCGGCAGAGAGACTACTTTTGCCGCGGGTGACGCTCGCGGCGTGATGGCTCTCGCGTTCGGAGTGTCTTTGCCGAGTCCCAAGTGGCAACGGTCTTCATGGTAGTAGCAGATGTACGACCGCACGAGGCGCACCAGATGCTGCTCGCCGAGAACTACGACGTGCTCGAGGAGCTCGCGCCGACAGCTCAAGATCCAGCGCTCAGCGGTTCCGTTCTGCCATGGGCTGCGAAAAGACGTACGAACCGGCCTCGTTCCCGTCGCCTTGATGAATTCGACCACCGCGGCACCGAAGATCGAGTCGCGGTCAAAGATGAGATATCTCGGCGCGGTGTCATAGGGAAACGCTTCACGCAGTTGCTGAATCACCCACGCCGACGTCGGATGAAATGTGGCACCAAAGTGCCGGATATGCCGGCGGCCGTGCTCGATGACGAAGAAGCCGTACAGCAGCCGGAGCGATGCCGTGGGCACGGTGAACAGATCCATGGCGGCGATGCCGTCCTTGTGGTTCTGCAAGAAAGCGACCCAGCGTTTCACCTGGTCGGGTTCAGCAGGACGCCGCGGCATGTATCGCGACACCGTCATCTCGCCGACGACGAATCCGAGCTTGGTCAGCTCCGCGTGGATACGAGGTGCGCCCCAGCCATCTTGCGCCATCGTGCGGATGAGACGACGAATCTCAGCCTCAATCCGAGGTCGGCCTGGATAGCGCCTGCTGGAGAGCCGAGTCCAGTATCGTCGGAACCGTTCCCGATTCCACCGCGCGACTGTGTCTGCGTTGACGATAAGCAAACGGCTCGCCCACGCCGGCCACGAGCTTCGGACCGCCACCCAGAATGCGCGGTCCCGTGTCTTCGAGCGGTGGCCTGGGGCGCTCCTTCTTGAGCGCCGTCACCTGCTGCCGCAGGGCCAGGTTTTCAATCACGAGGTCGGCCCGTCGCCGACATATCGCCCGGATCGCACGGGCGCTCAGCGAGACGAGGAAGATGAGAACACGAAGCATGCGGCGAAGTTTGCTCCTCCCTCGCGACGATCTCAAGCGTTAGTCCCGTTCTTGGGCCCGACGAGAACCGCGCGTAAGTCTTTGATTTCAAACGCGGACGGATTTTGATGATGCACAGCACGTTGCCAGCCCCCGTTCTGCCCGTGTTCACGATCTTGAGGTAGAACACGGGGCTGTCCGGCACGGTCAGGACGGTGATCGTCACGTACGGTCGATTCAGCGCTTCGGTCTGCTCGCGGACGGAGGCTACCGTTCGCTCGTTGGCCCGCATGATCCGGAACGTGACCCATGCGTAGAACCCAGATTCGGCCTTCTTAGTACCGATGTGCTGCGAAGCTCCCAGTCTATCTCGCACGCTGATTTTGGAATGTCGTCTCCAAGTTGATCTCCACGGGAGGCTTGCTTCAAGAGTCCGGTTGGTGGGGACTTTCTTATTCTGCGCCCGGTTGCTAGATAGCACGATAACGGGATGAACCCTGACGGCTATTCTACGCGCTGTCTGGGACGCGTTCAACAAATGGCGGCGCTTGAAGACTCCGGTTTCGACCTACGGATTACGCATCCGACGCGCCCTTTGAAGCGAGCTGGCCTCTAGGACTTCCTCATCCTGGTGACAACTTGGTGCCAGCATCAATTCAGAGAAACGGCCCCGCAAGCAATTTACGCGCACGCGCTGCCGTCGATGGAGAAGAAGAAGTACGCGGTAAGACCGATCTCGGGGTTGCTGAAGTAAGGTGTCGCCCCGACCCGTTTCGGCTCAAATGGTGGCTGTATGGTGGCTTTTGCTTGAGCGCTCTTTCCATCATGCTGAAAACAAAAGGGCTTAGGTTATATGGTGCCGAAGGGGGGATTCGAGCCCAAGCCGAGCGCCAGGGGCGGGCTCAGTCCCGCTGCGGCAGACGCGCGAGCTTGGCGTAGTCCGAATCTAAGTACCGGGTTTCTGTTGCCAGGCACCCGGTGAGCCCCGAACACGGTGCCACCCGCTCAGAATCTACCCACGGCTAACGCTTCGACGAGCGTCTGATGTGGATTGGCGTGAGGCGGCCGCGGTGCCACCGGATTACAACCGGTTCGCCGCACTCACAGCCCCTTGCAGTACATCTCAACATAGGTCGAGATCTCCATCGCCGGAGTCAGGTGCCAATAGGCACACCCCGGCTGGGAAGTGACGACCATTGACTGAGAGGGAGCTTGTGGGTAAACTCAGAAAGAACAGTACGAGTTACCGGTAGCTCGTCTCACCCCGGCCAACTCAGACTTGGCCGCTGTTGACGAAACGCCGGGAAACACCGAGCCCCGTCGTCCGCACCGCGGGGCTCTTCTCTATTACACGTTCATATCAGTTCGGACCCCTTGTCTTGACTGTTCCAGGTTCATCAACCTGAC
Organism: Candidatus Marinacidobacterales bacterium; assembly: GCA_965247365.1. Taxonomy (GTDB): domain Bacteria; phylum Acidobacteriota; class Vicinamibacteria; order Marinacidobacterales; family SMYC01; genus CBDFHB01. The sequence goes on along the minus strand of CBDFHB010000002.1, from coordinate 1,926,301 downwards.
GATAAACTGTTCTGGTTCAATGACTTGTTGCGTTCTCGCTTGATTTTCCACTTCTTGTTCGACTTGGTAATTCTCGCATCACGTCGCAACGCCGTCGCGAGAATCGTAGGGGCGTTCTTGCTACTCATGGACTTGCCTCGCCGAAGCAATTCGTCCAGAATCTCTCGGGTGCTCATTGCTCGGTGGTGCTCAGACAGGAGGCGGTAGGCAGCCTCCGACACCGTCAAATCTTCGAACCGATCGCCTGTCTTGTCCGACTCCCGCTCACCGCCCGAGGAACCGCTCGCCTCGTTCTTGTCAGAAAAGCCGTGGAGTTCGAGCAAATCCTTGTAGGTGTGGACCAATGCCACGTACCGTTGACGCTCTGCTTCAAGCTCTCGAGCCCGTCGCTTATATGCTTCGATTGCCTTCCTGACCTTGATGGGATTGAACTCAATCAAGTTGGTCAAATCTTCGTCCACAATCACCTCTCACCAGGAAGTCTATCAATATCCGAAATCAAAGTCAAGCAGGCCAATCACATCCTATATATTGTGTTTTGTGATTGATATTAATACTACATATAGTAGCTAGCCACGTGTCCGAACTCACCGCGACTAAACACGGAGAACCACAAGAACTCAAGCGAGACGATGTCCCCACATTGTCCCCAAAACGGAAGATGTGGCGAAGCGGATTTTCGGATAAACCCTTTAAACTCTGGTGCCGGGGGCCAGAATTGAACTGGCGACGCAAGGATTTTCAGTCCTTCGCTCTACCGACTGAGCTACCCCGGCAATGAGGAGCCCCGAATTCTAACTTAGGGGTGGGAAAAGTCAAGGACTCGCAACGACAACGGGAGATCGGAGGTCCTGCGGTCGGACCTCCGATCGAGCTGTTTGTTGGCTAGCCTCGGCGGCCTCCGGCCACTTTGACGGCGCGTGGGCCGGTTCTCGGGCTTTTGGCGTCCGCCCTGGGCTCCGAACCTTCGTCGCCGGACGCTTTGGCCGCGGGCTCGTCATTTTCACCAGGCGACTTCGTCAGCCCGAGGTCCTGACGCACCTGGACTTCGATCTTCCCGGTGATGTCCGGGTTCTCCATGAGGAAGCGGCGACCGTTCTCGCGACCCTGGCCGATTCGCTCGCTCGAATAAGAGTACCAGGCGCCGCTCTTCTCGATGATGTTCCGCTCCACCGCGAGATCGAGCAGATCGCCCTCGCGCGAGATGCCTTTCCCGTAGAGGATGTCGAACTCCGCCTGGCGGAACGGCGCGGCAACCTTGTTCTTCACGACTTTGACCCGGGTGCGGTTGCCGACGATGGCGTCACCGTCCTTGATGGAGGAGATACGCCGGATATCGATACGAACGGACGAGTAGAATTTGAGCGCGCGACCGCCGGTCGTCGTCTCCGGATTGCCGAACATGACACCGATCTTCTCGCGAATTTGATTGATGAAAATGAGGCACGTGTTGGATTTCGAAACGATCGCGGTGAGCTTTCGCATCGCTTGGGACATGAGCCGCGCTTGAAGCCCCATCTGGGCGTCGCCCATCTCGCCGTCAAGCTCCGCCCGAGGCACGAGAGCCGCAACGGAGTCGACGACAACGACGTCGACGGCACCGCTCCGAATCAATACCTCGGTAATCTCGAGCGCTTGCTCTCCGCTATCGGGCTGCGATACGAGGAGCTCGTCGGTGTTCACCCCGAGGGCCTTGGCGTAAACGGCGTCGAGCGCGTGCTCGGCGTCGACGAAGGCGGCCATGCCGCCACGCTTCTGCGCGTTCGCGATCGCGTGTAGGGCGAGGGTCGTCTTGCCCGAGGACTCCGGGCCGAAGATCTCGGTCACGCGCCCCATCGGAAGCCCCCCCACGCCGAGGGCCGCATCGATCGAGATGGACCCGGTCGGAATCGCCGGCACATCCAGCGACTCTCGCGAGCCCAGCTTCATGATCGAGCCCTTGCCGAATTGTTTCTCGATTTGACCCAAAGCGATCTCGATCGCTTGGGCTCGTCCGTTCTTGTCTTCTGCCATGATTCTCCTTTCAGATCCCTTGAATACCGGAACGACCCTGACTGGGTCGCGCCCTCTGATTAGACAAGACGAGATTTAAAGGCCGAAACCTCCCGGTTGGCGGAGGCTACCATATATGGCGTTCCGCTGCCCATTGAAGCACTGGATGTGGTCGGCTCACACCTATGTTAGGCTCTCGCACATGCCAACTCCCGTCGCCCACTCGCTCGCTGGAGCAGGCATCTTCGTGGCGACGGGGAAACGCTCACCCCTCGAAGATACGTGGCTGTTCGTATTCTCGATCATCGCCGCCTGTTTCCCCGATATCGACTTCGGCATCTCGTTTCTCGCCGGTAAAAACTATCACCATTATTACACCCATAGTGTCGGATTCAACATATTTTTTTTGATTGCGGCATATGCCGCCGCGCGGTTATGGCGAAGGGGACGGCCGCTCAAGGACGCCGCGATTCTCGGCGCGGCCTACCTCTCTCACCTGCTGCTCGACATGCTGTCGAAGGACACCTCTGCCCCCTACGGAATCGAGCTCTTCTGGCCCCTGTCGCGCGATTTCTATATCGCACCCGTTCTCATCTTCGACGATATCTGGAGGGGCACGCTCGCGAAGCTCTTCGGGCTACACAACTGGCTCGCCGTGGCGCGAGAGGTCGCGGTGGTTGGACCTCTGGTCGTCGCGCTTTGGTGGTGGCGCGCCCGTCGTTAGGACTCGTACTCGTAGAAGCCCTTGCCGCTCTTCCGGCCGAGGTAGCCCGCGTCCACCATCTTCACGAGCAGGGGACAGGGGCGGTACTTGGGGTCGCCGAAGCCTTCGTGAAGGACCCGCATGATGCTGAGACAGACGTCGAGCCCGATAAAGTCCGCCAAATTCAGCGGACCCATGGGGTGGTTCATGCCCAGCTTCATCACGGTATCGATCGCCTCGGGCGTGCCGACCCCTTCCATATAGGCGAAGATCGCCTCGTTGATCATCGGCATGAGAATCCGGTTGGAGACGAAGCCCGGTGCGTCGTTGACCTCGACGGGCGATTTCCCGAGCTTCCCCACGAGCTCCTCGATCGTTCGATAGGTCTCGTCGGAAGTACCGAGCCCCCGTATGATCTCCACGAGCGCCATGACGGGGGCCGGATTCATGAAATGCATGCCGATAAAACGGTCGGGGCGCGACGTCGTCGCGGCCAGCTTCGTGATCGAGATGGAAGAGGTATTGCTCGCCAGAATCGTCGTCGGCCGCGTCAGCTCGTCGAGCTCACGGAAGATCGCGCGCTTCGCATCAGGGTCCTCGAGGATCGCTTCGACGACGATGTCGGCGTCTTCGGCGCCATGAAGGTCGGTACCCGAGGAGATGCGCGCTCGTACCGCCGAGGCATCCGCCTCGCCGAGTTTGTCCTTCTTCACCAGCCGTCCGAGGCTCTTTTCGATGGCCCCGAGACCGCGCTCCACAAACTCGAGTTTCACGTCGCGCAGATAGACGTCGAATCCCGACTGTGCGAAGACTTGCGCGATGCCGTTTCCCATCGTGCCAGCCCCCATGACGGCGACTCTATGAATATCCACGGTGGCGTTCCTTTCACTCAAACGAGCTCGACGGCGAGGGCCACCCCGTTGCCGCCGCCGAGACAGAGAGATGCGACCCCACGTCGCGCCTTTCGATCCGCGAGCGCGTGGAGCAGCGTGGTCAGAATGCGCGCGCCACTCGCGCCAATAGGATGCCCGAGCGCCACGGCCCCTCCGTTCACGTTGGTTTTGTCGAGGTCGAGCCGTAGCGCGCGCGTGACCGCGCAGGCTTGAACGGAAAAGGCTTCGTTGATCTCGAAGAGATCGATGTCATCGCTCTTCCAGCCGGTCTTCTCGAGGAGCTTTTGGACGGCGGGGACCGGGGTCATCATGACCCACTCGGGCTCGAGACCGGAGATGGCCTGGGCCACGATTCGGGCCATCGGTTTCAACTCGTAGCGCTCGACGGCCCTCCCTGAGGCGACCACCAGCGCGGCGGCCCCATCGTTCATGCCCGGTGCATTGCCAGCGGTGACGGTTCCTTCTCTCTTGAAAACCGGCTTGAGCTTGGCTAGGGCCTCGGCCGTCGTGTCCGGACGGATGGGCTCGTCCTGGTCGAGCACGATGGGATGGCCCTTTCGTTGCGGGATCTCGACCGGCAGGATCTCGTTGCTGAACTTTCCCGCCTCGGTCGCGGCGGCAGCCCGCCTGTGACTCTCGGCGGCATAATGGTCCATCTGCGCGCGGGAGACGTCGTACTTCTCGGCAACTTTCTCTCCCGTGATGCCCATGTGGAAGTCGTTATAGATATCCCACAGGCCGTCATGGACGACGGCGTCGACGAGCTCCTCGTGGCCCAATCGCAGCCCCTCGCGCAATCGAGGTATGAGATAGGGCCCGTTGGACATCGACTCCATACCGCCCGCGACGACGAGATCCGCGTCTTCGGCGATGATGGCCTGTCGCGCGAGCATGACGGCTTTCAAACCGGAGCCGCATACCTTGTTTATCGTAAGTGCCCCCACGGAGGGCGGCAAACCCGCCCCGAGGGCCGCTTGGCGCGCGGGGTTTTGCCCGAGGCCCGCCGAAACGACGTTGCCGAGAATCACCTCGTCTACGGCTTCGGGTTTCACGCCGGAGCGCGACACGGCTTCCGCGACGGCGAGGGCTCCGAGCTCGGTAGCCTTGAAGCTCTTCAGGGCCCCCAGGAACTTGCCCGTCGGGGTGCGCACAGCGCTGGCAATGAAAACGTCTTGCATCGTGCTATGTCCTTCGACGCGCGTCCCCAGCGCGCAAGTAGTGCGCAGCCGTTCGGGTCACGAGTGCCCTGAGCTCCTCATCCTCGATCCGCTCTGCGGCACGGGTCACGCTGGCCGGAGAGATGGCCGGGGCCACGGTTCTCGCCGCTGGCTTCGGTGCCGGCGACAGCAAGAAGTGGTCTCTCTTCGAGAAATTGATCCTCCTAACCAGATTCGCGCCGCAAGCTCGGTTGATCGCGGGCACGATTCTTCTCCCGAGGCGCGCGATCATCTTCCCCCAGCCCAGATCGGTCACCCGAACCGTCAAAACCCGGTCGTTAAGGGATTCGGGCTCGGAGCGGAGTGCAAGCTCGCGCCCTACCGCTTCCTCCCACCGTTTCTGAATCAGCCCGATCGAGTAAATCCGTTGCGAGAGCTCCCCCGGCAGAGCTTGCTTGAGAGCATCCGCAATGCTTACGTGCTTTCGCCGCACGTCGGTATTATGGCACGGGTCGTCGTTCTGCTAATATTTGCCGTGCTTCTAGCATGATAGCGGCAATCATTCTGTCTGCGGGCGAGTCTCGTAGGATGGGTTCGCCAAAAGCCTTGCTCCCCTACCCGGGGCACGACGAGACCTTCGTCGAGCACCTCGTCCGGGTTTTCCAAGCGACGAGAGCCAATCCAGTTGTCGTCGTTCTAGGCCACCAGCCGGGGCTTATTCGCCAATCGGCCGACCTGCGTGCAGCCCGTATCGTCCTCAACGAGCGTTATCGAGAGGGAATGCTTTCGTCCATTCAGGCCGCTCTCGCGGCACTCGACGATCCCGAGATCGAAGGGGCGCTCGTGTGTCCCGTCGATCATCCGGAAGCCCGAGTCGAGATCGTCGATCTTCTCATCTCTCGATTCGAGAGCACGGGAAGCTCGATCGTTCTTCCGGTCTCGGGAGGACGGCGCGGCCATCCGGTCTTGTTCTCACGCAGTGTGTTTTCCGAGCTCGGAAAGGCCCCACCAACAGTTGGCGCGCGCCAGGTGGTATGGGATCATCAAAGTGATCTGTTGGAAGTCGAAGTCTCCGACCCGGGGATTCATCGAGACGTCGATACACCCGAAGACTATCGCGCCTTCCAACAGGACTGAAGAGGAGGCGCTCGGTGTCCAGAACTCTTGCTGACTTGACTCTCGAGCTATCGCAAGCGATCTCGAGGGTCGAGGCGCGCTGTGCTCGCGAGACGGTAGCGGCAGAGCGAGAGCGCGACCGCGCGCTACTCGCGATGGGTCCTGCGAGAAAAATCCTGAGTCGGTATCACAAGGGGCTTCAGAAAGCGAAGCAGAATCAACTCGACTCGGTCTCGAAAGCGGACGCGGCGCGTCGTAAAGAGATCGGAACGGCCGAGGACAAGCGCCGACAGGAGATGACGCGTCAAGAGCGCAAGTATCGCGACGCGAGGAAGAAAGCGGAGGCGAAGCGGAGCGAATCGATTCGCAAGGCGCGCAGCAAGTGGCGCGATGCCGTCAAGAAAGTCAAGAGCCGCCAGCTCACGGATCAAAGGCGGCTACGACGTGCCGCGGACGAAGCACTCGAAGAGGCCTATACCCAGGCCAGCGATGTCTACAACCTCGCGATCGAGACGGCACGGCTGACTCATCAATCGGCACTTCAAGACATTCTCGTCGACGAGAGACTCGCGGTCGAAAAGAATCACAGAAAGGCAGAGCGTCTAATAACCGGTGCGGCCATCGCTTACGAGCGTGCCGTCGCCTATGAAGAGGCGAAGATGAGAACCGACCTTGGTGCCTTCGCCGAGGCTCGGCTCGCGCAAGAGGCCTACGACCGGCGGCTCGCCGAGATCCGCGAAGAGTGCGAAGCGGAGAAAGAGGAGCTCTTCCAAGATTTTAGCCGCAAGCGGCGCAAGCTGAAGCGATAGATGGCGAAGCGCCTGATACTCGCTTCCTCGTCGCCCCGACGGTCGGGTTACCTGCGCGAGCTCGGCATTCGCTTTCGCAAGATTCCGTCGGGCGTCGACGAGCGGCGACTCAGAGGCGAAACCCCGTACCGCTACGTGAAACGGCAGGCAATCGCGAAAACGCTGGCGGTCTCAGAGCGCCATCCGGGGGCTCCCGTAGTCGGCGCCGACACCATCGTCGTCGTCGACGGGGCGATACTCGGAAAGCCGCGCGATGCTCCTGACGCGCGGCGCATGCTCCGGAAACTTTCGGGGCGAAGTCATCGAGTGTTGAGCGGCATGGCGATGGTCGGTGGAGCGACGGACTCCGTCGAGCGGGTCCGCAGTGGCGTGTCTTCGACGCGCGTCTTCTTCAGGAAGCTCGCTGAAGAAGAAATCCGGGGGTACGTGGAAACCGGCGAGCCTCTCGACAAGGCTGGCGCCTACGGCATTCAAGGCAAAGGCGGCCTCCTCGTCACACGCATCGAGGGCTCCTTCTCCAACGTCGTCGGCTTCCCCCTCGAAGTCTTCTACAAACTCTGGGGTCAGTCTTTAACTCTTTAACTCTTTCGTTACTTTTCTACCCAATGCGGTTAGTCGACGGGAGAACGTCGAATCCCGGCGGGCTCGTTCAGCCGCGCGGCTTGCGGTAACGCTCATCGTGGAATAGTGGCGGTTCAACGTTCGCCCGAGCTCCCCAAGCGACACCTTCCGCTGGCGGTGAACCATGAAAGCAAGCACACTTCGCGCCTCATTCAGAATCTTCGACCGCCGACGTGAGGCCAGCTCGGACAGGGTGACCCCGTAGTCGGTAGAGACGGCATCCAAGACGGCCTGCAGAGAGAACGTTCGTTGTTCGTCAGAGTTGACTTGGGCTGCCGCCACCGCCGATGCGACGAAGGCGTCATCGCCTAGAATCGGATATTCCTCGCAACAGCCTTTTTCTAGCTCCGGCGCGGGCTCCTCGCCGATACCTGCAAGCACGAAAGCATGCATGCGGCGACGGGCAGTCCCGAGGCCGTCGCCGAAATATCCGAGCATGGGGTCGCTGGTCACCCAGGGAAGCGTCTCGAGCCCCATGTAGTGCCGATAGCTACTCCACGGGTAGGCTTCGGGGCGAGGCACCATGCCCGCACGAACGGGATTCAAATGGACGTAGCGCACGAGCTCCATGAGATGGTTATCTTCCTGAACAAGGATGCCTTTGAAGCGGTCGCCGAAGAGGTGTCCCCGGCGTCCCCAGCGGTCGTTGAACCGACGAGCGTAGCGAAATGCAAGCCGATGGATGACTTTCCCGACCGTTTCCAAACCTTGCCGCAAGACCAGATGCACGTGGGTTGTCATCAAACAGAACACATTGAGTCGAAAATCGAATCGTTCGAGAGCCTCCTCGAGATAGAAGTAGAACTGCGCTCGGTCCGCACCGTCGCGGAAAATATCCTCCTGATCAACGCCTCGCAGCACGACGTGGAAATAACCACCCGGCGCGTAGAGCCGCGGGTACCTTGACATCGTCGTCCCCTTTCCTGCCCTCATAGAAAGAGAAGACGACAAAACGACCCGCGAGACTCCCTGCAATCAGAAAAACTTGGGGTCAGTCTTTAACTCTTGAACTTCCTAGCGCAATCAACTCATTATCAACAAGTTGAGCCCGATCGCGCGGGTGAAAAAAGTTAAAGAGTTAAAGACTGACCCCAATTCAGGGTCATCAGGTGCGGGGCGTGGGGGGTGAGACGGAGGATGCTGACGGAGCCGTTGTCGATGGTGAGGCGGCGGAAGGACAAGAGCGGCAAGTCCACGTAGTGCGCGACAAGGGCGCGCAGGGGGTCGCCATGCGAAACGATGACGACGGTCTCATCGGGTCGCTCCTCGCGAATGCGCTCCGCGGCCACGACGCATCTTCTCTGCACTTGCTCTATCGGCTCGATTCTGTCGCAGCGATGGGCGGGATCGACGATGAGTCTCTCCAGATCAGAGTCGCCGCGAAGCTCGGAGAGCTTTTTGCCCACCCAAGCGTCGTTGAGCCAGACTTCGTCGAACCCGGCGTCGACGAGCACCTCCCGATGGTGCGCGCCCGCGATGGGTTCCGCGGTTTGCAGGCAACGCGGCCGCGGGCTCGAGTAGACCGCGGCGACCGGCAGCGCAGCGAGCGCCTTCGCCGCGATCCCCGCCTGCTCGCGTCCGCTTTCGTTGAGCTCGACCCCGGCTCTTCCCATGAGGCGGCCGTCCTCGTTCCAGTCGGTCAAGCCGTGGCGTACGAGAACAAGCTGGAATCGCCCTTCGCCCCCCTCCTCGCCCCCACCCATTACTCTTCCACGACGATGGGTCGCCAGTCCGGGAAGCGTTCGTTGCCTTCGTCTCCCGTCAAACGTACAAGGTTCCGCCCGTTCAAATCGGAGAGGAACAAATCCCAGTCTTCGTTCGCGCCACGAACGACCGTCGAGGCGATCGCGAGCGCGGAACCGTCGGGAGAGAACGAGGGGTCGTAGTTGTGGGCGTTCGGCCGTGTCGGAACGCGCCACGCGCTCCCCTCGCGAGAGCCCCGCATCTCCCGAAACCACACGTCTGCCTTGTCCGTCTCCCTGGTGCTGACGAAGGCGAGCTGTGAACCGTCTGGAGACCAGGCCGGGCGACAGCTCCCCCCGCCTCCCGTCACGCGCCGCCGCTCTCCCCGCTCCCAGTTCCGCACCGTCACTTGCCACCACACGATCGTCTTCTCCATGTAAGCGAGCTGAGCTCCATCTGGGGAGAAGACCGGCCCGAGCTTGCGCGTCATCGAGTCCGTCACCTGCTCGACGGCACCTTTCGCCAATGAGACGCGATAGATCTCGGTCCGGCCGTCCCGCTCCCCCTCGAAGACGAGAAAGCTGCCGTCGGAGCTGAATCGCGGTGCTCCCTCATAGGCGGCATGGTCGGTCAGCCGTCGCACGTTACCGCCGTCTGCATCCATCACGTAGATGTCCCCGGACCCGGTCCGCTCCGAAGAGAAGGCGACCGCGCTACCGTCCGGTGACCACGCTGGGTTCTGGTCGGCGGCGGGGTGTTGCGTCAAGCGCTTCAGCCCGGACCCATCGGCCTCCACTCGATAGATGTCCCAAGCGCCTTCCCGGTCCGACTGAAAAACGAGCGTCCCGCGATAGCGAGCCTCCGCCGGGGACAACTCTCGTTCGAGCTCGGGGGGTGCGGCCGTATGTTCCGAATCACAGGCGATCGCCGCTCCTACAGCGACAACAACCGACGACGTCCAGGATGCGAGACGGGAAGCGCTCAGCCCCTCAACTCCGTCGAGAGGACGTTGAGCTGAAACAGCTCGAGGTTCTTCATCGTTTTCTTGAAGAAGCCAGTAAAGTCGAGCGCGTCCGCGTTCTGCTCGAGCATGACGAGCGTCTCCTTTCCCGGTTCGACTTCCACCGAGAACGAGCGCGACACGACGTCGATCCAGCGTATCAGCGTCCTGTCTCCGTCGTTGATCTCGTAGAGCAAGCGGACGAGCTGCCGCCCCGAGGAAACCTCCGGCGGAAGACCCACGGTGAATAGCACTCGACCATCCTCCGCCTCGTCGACGCGGCACTCGAAGTTCTCGAGAGCCTGAACGACTTGCGAATCGGTAGGAGAGAAGGTGAATGAGTTGTAGAGAATGCTTCCATCGACCGTGTCGGGTTTCTCGTCCATCAAAGTGCAGGCGCGAGCGCTCCCGATGTAGAGACGCAGGCGGATTCGCGTATCGGCGGGGCTGTCCGGAGGCGAGTCGAACGCATACCAGAACGATCGTCCAGTAATATTCAGAGAGATGGCGCTTCGATCGGAAGACGTGGGGCTCAGCGTCGGTGCCGGCGCCTCGGCTGCCCGGCCCGTCTCCCGCTTGGGCGGCTCCGAACCGCCTTGATAGTCGATACGCGCGATGTCCTTCTTGGGAATCACGAGATTGCCGTAAGCGGTCTTCAACGTTACTTCCGTGTTGTTGGCGGCCACGAGCGTTCCGTGGATTACGTCGCCGTTGGTAAGGTGCAGCGCTTCCGCCTGCGCCAACGAGACTGCCAGGCCGACAGCCAACACGCCGAAAAACAAAACCTTGCTCTTGTTCATCGTCGCCATTGCGCCTTTCTTTTAGCCGTATACGTATTATATCCCGTGGTAGCCTCTTGCACATGCCGTTACGCCCATCGATAGCCCTTGCGGCAAGCTTCGCTTACTTCACCATCCTCGCCACCGCGATCGAGCTCTTTCGGCGACGGTTCCGCCTGTCCCCAGACGTGAGTCGAAAGACTCTGCATATCGGGATCGGCCTGTGGTCGATCCCCACGATCTATGCTTTCTCAAACGCGCGATGGGCGGTCCTCCCCTACCTGCTCTGGGGGGCGTTTGCATACGCCTCCTATCGCTTCGAGCTGCTGCACGCGCTCGAGGACGAAGGGCCTAGCCTGGGCTCGATCTTTTTCCCGCTATCGGTAGCCCTTCTCCTCGGTCTCTTCTGGGGGCGGCTCGTTCACGTCGCCATCGCCGGAATCATGGCAATGACTCTCGGCGACACGACCGCCGCGCTCGTGGGCCGCCGCGCCGGAACCCGCAAGTATCGAGTTCTCGGGCACGCCCGCTCGATGGAAGGCACTCTGGCGCTCTTCTTGGTGGCAAGCGCCTCAATTGCCTGCGTCCTCGTCTTCGTCGCAGGCCTGGACCTACACCAAGCGCTAGCCTTTTCCCTGATCTCGGGAACGGTGGCGGCCTCAGTCGAGACAGCCTCGGTCTACGGAAGTGACAATCTCACCGTGCCGATCGTGACCGCGGCGACGCTCTTCGCCCTCATCAAGACGAGCGCCCTGAATCAGTAACGATCGACCTCGATACTCTGGGTCTCTTCGAGCGGGTCCGCCGCCAGGAGCACGGTGCCCTGGATCGGTAGCAGCGCCTGAAAGAAGCGCTCCTTGACCTCGAGAGCAACCTCGTAATACCCGTCGCTGTGGATCTGAAGGAGCTTCCCCTTCGCACCTTTGACGCCGAGAGCTTCGTTGTAAACGCGTACGTGACTCTGGAGGTCCATGGCGTGCCTTTCGTCCAAGTTTTTCGAATCGAGGGCTTTATGGGATTTATTGTAGGAAACCGCCGCGCCGATCGTCAACCCAACTTCGACAGGATCCGGCGAATAATCTCGATTCCCTGGTCGATCTCCTCCGTCTTGACGCTCAAAGACGGCCGAAAACGAATCGAGCGCCTCCCACAGCCGAGAACGAGCATTCCATTTTCGAATGCCAGCTTCCGGAACCGATCCCGAGTCTCGCCATCGGCGAGATCGAAGGCGCACATGAGGCCGCGCCCCCTCACGTTCTCGACTTGCTCGGGATGATCGCTGCCCACCCCAGAGAGCTCGCGCAATAGATGCTCGCCCGTCTCCCTCGCGTTCTCGACGAGGCCTTCCGCCTCGATGATCTCGAGGTAGCGACCGAATCGCACCATATCCACGAGATTGCCTCCCCACGTCGAATTGATGCGAGAGGACTCCCGAAATACATTCTTCTCGACTTCGTCGATTCGCGGACCCGCAAGGATGCCACACACCTGGGTCTTCTTGCCGAAAGCCAGGATGTCGGGTTTCACGTCGTAATGTTGATAGGCCCACATCTTGCCGGTCAGCCCGACACCCGTCTGTACCTCGTCCAGGATGAACAGGAACTCGTGCTCATCGGCGAGGTCTCGCAGCTTCTTGAAGAATTCGGGTCGGAAGTGGTTGTCTCCCCCCTCCCCTTGGATCGTCTCGATGATGAGGCCCGCGATGTCGTCTGGATTGGCGGCGACGGTCTTTTCGATCTCCTCTACGGCCTGGCGTTCCAGCTTCTGGAGCTCTTCCAGGTAGTCTTCGAGCGGGAAGCGTATCTTCGGATTCACGATCCGCGGCCAATCGAACTTCGGGAAGTACATGATCTTCCGAGGATCCGCCGTATTGGTCAGAGAGAGCGTATAGCCCGTCCTGCCGTGAAATGCCTCGCGAAAGTGAACGATTTGCTGCCCTTTTTCGCCTTTGCCGCGCTCGAGGTTCTTCCGCACTTTCCAATCGAAGGCCGTTTTCAGCGCATTCTCGACGGCCACCCCCCCGCCCGCAACCATGAAGAGATGGGGCAGTTCCTTCGGAATCCCGACGCGGTCGAAGGTCTCCACGAACTGGGCCATCTCGATCGTATAAGCGTCCGAGTTGCTGGGATTCTGAATCGCGACGTCCGCGAGCCTCTTTTTGAAGGCAGGCTCATGCATCTTGGGGTGATTGATGCCCACCGGCTGGGTGGCGAAGAACGAGAAGAAGTCGAGGAAGCGACATCCGCTACGGCTGTCGTAAACGTACGAGCCCTGGCTTCGCGATAAATCGAAAACCAAGTCGAGGCCGTCTGCGAGCATGTGCTTAGCGAGTGTGCTGTGAACATCCGCGGGCTTCAGCGTCAACATGGGTCTCTCCCAGTAGTTCGAGGCGGCCACTAGCGTCCCTCTACGCAAACGGGCAATAATTAATGTTAGATGGGACTCGAAGTTTCGCTGCGGTCTCTCAGGTACCACCGTCAAGGTAAATGGCGAAAATCACGCGGTAGCGCTTAATCCTCATGGCCACCGACCCCATTGTAGCATCGGTAAACGACTGCTCCCAAACCCCTTAGTTACCTTGACCGTGACACGCACCGCCCTTATAATCTTTTCTCCCTTCGTTTCTCTTGGATCGGGATCTTGCCTCCCCCTCCTAGATTCGGGGGGATTTCTATGAGTACATCAGAGGACTTCGGAGAACTCGACGACATCGGATTCCTGCGGGAAGCCGATCTGTTCCAAGACATGCCCGAGGCCGTCATTCGAACCATCGTCACTCAGGGTCACGCCGTCCAGTACTCCACGGGCGAGATCATCGTCAAGAAGGGCGACCCGGGAGACAGCCTCTTCGTCATCAAATCGGGAGTGGTCGAAGTCTCCAATCCCGCCGACGGTCCGCCGCTCGCCTATCTCGGCCGTGGAGATTGTTTCGGGGAGCTCGCCCTGCTCACGAGCTCCGAGCGGACCGCGGATATCCGGGTGCCGCAGCAGGCGGAGCTTCTCATCATTGATCGCCCCCTGTTCAACGATCTGATGACGAACCACACGGGTTTCGGAGCTCAGCTCGCGATCATTCTCGCCCAGCGGCTCGTCAAAACCCTCGAGGATCTTCCCGACAGCGAGAGCAAAAAGGAGCTTCAGGGCGACCTGGAATATTTCGACCTCGCCACCGTCGTGCAGACCCTCATCAGCTCTGCCCAAACCGGAGTCATGACGCTGTCGTCCGACAAGGTCGTTCTGGCGCAGCTCTTTTTCCAGAGTGGAAACATCTACCGCGCGACCTACGCGCACCGCCGCGGTGACGAAGCCGTTCACCACTTGTTTCAAGCGCAGCCGCAAGGCGAGTTTCTCTTCCACAGCAAAGGCGCGGAAGACGTCGCGGACGGACCAGACCCCGGAATCACCGTCCCCGCGATGGCGCTGATGATGGACTCGGTCCGCCTACAGGACGAGCTGAAGATGCTCCTCGAGGAGCTCCCCGATGACAGCACCATCCTCAGGCGCAACAGTGATAATTTGAGCTGGAGCGAGGACGAGGGACAATCGGACGCGCGACAGCTATGGGGCTGCCTGCACTCCCCACTGTCCCTAGGTGAGCTCCTCGAGCGCGCGCATAGCTGTCACTACCACACCGCTCGCATCTTGGCCCGACTGGTTCAAACCGAGCAGGTGTCAGTCGATTGAGGAAGACTCCCATGCAACCAGTCTCGCTCGCTTTCATGACGATTCTGGGGCTATCGAACGCAGCCCTCGTTTCCTCGTCAACCGCCTCAACTGTTCCGAACGGACTGGTCCTCGATATCCGAGTATTCGAAGCGAGAAGCGGGTCCCCGGACTTCCAGGCCATGGGGGATCTTTCCTTCTTCATCAAGACGGATGGCCGCGACGTGAGCGAGCGGCAGTGGCTCGCCACGATCGCCCCAAAAGTGCCTGAATCCTTCCTCGCGTCTGTCGCTTTCGAGACTTCGCCGACGCGAGACGGGCACGCGAGCTTCGAGCTCGTCAAACGGTCACGGAGGCTCGCCACCCTCGTCGACTTGACCGGATTCCTGGAGAGGGGCACCTTCGAAGGTCCAGTGACCGTGCGGCTTCACCGGGGCGACCAGATCGATCGAGAGTTTCAGAAGACCGTCGAGCTCCAGCTGGATCAGACGTTCGTGTTCAGTAGTCCCGACCTGGAGCTGTCCGCCAGTGAGTATCTTTCGCACCTGCGGGACTACGAGGACAGGGATCACCGCGGCGAGCTCTACGAACGGTTTCGTGCCTCTACGATATTCTTGCTCATAGCGCTGACGCCCCGAATCGAGACCGACGGCGGTTCGAGCTCGAACGAGCGGACGACGCTCGTCTTGCCCGACGACGTCGATCTGCCGGAGCTCGATAGTCCCTACGACATTCCGCTCGTCGGCTCGATACTCCTTCACTTCGATGTCGATGCCTCCGGCACTCCCCAAGACATCACCATTGCGCGCTCCTCGCTGACGGAGGTCAATCCCCGCATCGTGGGCGAAGCTTCCACCTGGCGGTTTCCGGAAGCAGCAGGAGAGAAAGCTCGCCTCGTGCTCGAGCTAAGGGCCGAGGCGACAGCCCGCAGGCGCTGACTGTGCTACCTTAGCGGGTACCACGGGGAGACGATGGAAAAGACGCTATCGCCCGACCAGCTCGTGATGGTCACGATTCTCGTGAAGCTGGGGGTGATGGCGTCGATCGCCAGCCTGCTGAGTCGTTTCGGGGCCTTCAAACGACTTCTCTACAAGGCAGAGCTGTCGCTCAAAGAGAAGCTGATCTTCGCGCTTCTCTCCGGCATGCTCCTTTCGATTGGGGTCATCGTCCGTCTCCTTCTCAACTACGACGCAGCGGATCTCTCGCTGTCCGGGACGCTTCTCGTCGGACTTCTCACGGGACCATTGACCGGCGCCGCAGTGGGGCTCATGGTGGGCGCTCCGGCGGCCTTCAACGGAGAGCTCCTCGCGCTGCCGCTCGGAGTCCTCTACGGAGTGAGCGGCGGTATCGTTCGAGAGCTCTGTCGGAAAGAGGACATCTGGAGCTTCTCTCCACTCATCTTCCTGAACCTCTACCGGATCGGCGAGACGGCGATTCGAGATCGAATCTTCGACTGGCAAATCGCAATCTTCGCGGTCACCGTGGGACTCGAGTCGCTTCGTGTTTTCATCGGCTCCGAGCTCGCCCCGGGGATGGTTTTCCATCTGGTATCGGCGAATCCCTGGGTGCTGCTCGCGGTCTACATCAGTACTCTGGCTTCGCTTGGCATTCCGCTCAAGATCTGGAACAACGTACGGCTCGAGCGCAAGCTTGCCGAGCAGGAAGTCCTGGTCATTCGGGCTCGTCTCCAGGCTCTGTCGAGCCAGATCAATCCTCACTTTCTTTTCAACACTCTGAATTCGATCACCTCGGCGACGAGAACCGATCCCGAGGTCGCGAGAAGGCTTATTCACAAGCTCTCCGCTATTCTGCGCAAGCTGCTTCAGGACCAAGAGCACTTCATTCCATTGAAAGAAGAGCTCGATTTCATCGATTCCTACTTGGATATCGAATCGGTTCGCTTCGGCCGCGGGAAGCTCATCGTGGAGAAGGAGCTGGACCCCGAAGCCCTCGATTCCTACGTTCCATCGATGATCGTCCAGCCACTCGTGGAGAACGCCGTCAAACACGGCATCGCCGCACGTCTCGAGGGCGGGCGCATCATCATCCGTGTCCGCCGAGGCATCGGAAGCGTAATCATCGAGATCGAGGACAACGGACACGGTTTTTCGCAACCGGACGAGTCCAGCGAGGGGCATGGTATCGGTCTCAACAACGTGAGCGAAAGACTGCAGGTGATCTACGGAGACAAATGCAAGCTCGAGCTCACGAGCGCGCTCGAGCACGGCACCATCGCGCGCGTCGTCATCCCCGACGTAGATATCTCGTTTCTGAGAGCGGGTTGAAACGATGCCCGTCCGCGCGTTGGTCGTCGACGACGAGCAGCTCGCCCGTGCGGAACTGTGCTACCTGCTGGAATCGTTCACGGAGATCAAGGTCGTCGGCCAGGCCGCGAACGGACTCGAAGCCGTGGAGCTCGTGGAAAAGCTCCGTCCCGACCTGTTGTTTCTAGACATCCAGATGCCGGGGCTCGACGGATTTCAGGTCGTACGCCAGCTTCTCGACAGCGGGCCCGTTCCAGAGCTCGTCTTCGTGACCGCCTACGATCAATATGCGATCAATGCCTTCGAAGTGAGCGCCGTCGACTATCTGTTGAAACCGGTCGACAAATCCAGACTGCGCCAAGCAGTGAAGAAAGCGACGCAAACGAAGAAGACGGAGGCCCCGATTCAGGATCAGCTCGAGCGACTCGTGGGCGCGCTCGAGCGTGGAAGCTCGAAGAGACTCGTCGTCAAAATCGGCGAACGCATCATGCTCGTCGATTCCCAGGACATTATCTACGCCATGGTCGAAGATGGTGTCGTGAGCATCGTAACCTTCCGGGTCAAGGGGACGTCGAACCTCCGAACTCTCGAGGAGCTGGCGGCCAGCTTGGACCCGGCCGTTTTTTGGCGGGTCCATCGCTCCTACCTCGTGAACCTCCTCCGCATCAAGGAGGTCATTCCGTGGTTCAACCGCACGATCCAGCTCAAGATGGCGGACCGCGCGGAATCCGAAATCCCCGTGTCCCGTTCCCAAACCCGCCGGCTCAAGGAGCACTTGAACCTCTGAGTCGGCTAGCGAGAAACCAACCCACGACTCCGCTTGCATGGCGGCCACCTCGCGGCCCCTGTATATGCTCGGGTGGTCGACTCCCGCGAGATCGAGGAGCGTCGGGGCCACGTCTTTCACGGAGGCAAAGCTGTCGTTGCTCCAGCCGATAGGCTCGCCGGCATGTTTCACAATGGCGGGAACGCGCGTGCCCGCTTCGGTCGCAAAACCTTTGAAGAGACGAAACGGCGCCATCTGCGCCTGAGCCCATCCTGCATCCGTCCAAACATAGGAGCCGATCCGTCCCATGTTCTCGTAGCTGTTGTCGAAACGTTCCGGAAGCCAGGTCTCGTTGTCATACATCTCACCGATTCGATTCCCCTCGGGGCCATTGTCGGAGAAAAACAGAATCACGGTGTTATCGTACTGTCCGGTCTCGCGGAGGTAGTCGAGCAAGCGGCCGATGCTCTCGTCGAGATGCTCCACCATCGCGGCATAGATCTCCATTCTGCGGGCCTCGATCTGCTTTTCCTCCTCCGACAACCGAGGCGTCTACGACGAGGGCTACGACGTGCTGCGAGAACGAAGAGCCAAGAACCTCGTCGAGAAGAGCATCGTTGCGGCCGGCACACCGACGCCCGAGCGGCTTCGGTGGGTGCGAGCCTGGGAGGCGTTGAACCGCCTCTGAACAGCGGTGCTCCCGAAGTGTCCCGCCCCTCCGCTGAGGAGGGTGAAGGATTTCTCGAAACCACGGTTTTCAGGAAGCTGTTCGGAGCGCTCCACCTAGATGCCACTTCCCTGCGATGTAGGTGTGGTACCCGCCGTCGCGAAGAGCGACGCGACCGTGACGACCCGATCCGACAGGAAAGCCTCGTAGCCGGGCTGGCCCTTCTGGTTGTCGTCCTGATCACCGGCCATCGTGCCGAGTCCGGCGATATGCGCGTCGGTACCACTCAAGAGCATCGCGCGCGTGGGTGAACAGGTGGTGGCGACGTGAAAGTTGGTAAGAGCTCTGACCGCAGCTCACGCTCAACAAGAGCAGGATAGCGCCACGTCTCAAAGGATTCACCGCTCAAGGGGAGCGTGATGGGGTGGAGACGGAGTTCCCAACCAGAGGAAAGAGAGGTGCCACCCCGATCTTCCCCCTCGGATTATTTCAAAAGGAAGACACACACCCTTCCCATCTCCGTCCCCACTCCACAAGCGTGGGCACCTGGGTCAGCCGTGGCCGTCCTATGATCGCCTTTTGACTGTGGAGGAAGCTTACCCATACGCCCTATCTCGTGTCAAGGAACTTTTCGAAGGAACTGCTAGAATGCGGGCTTCTATGTCGAGACAACTAAAGTGCTCGGTCGCCTCTTCCATCAATGCCGCGGGGCCCCACCCCCACGGCTTCTCGCTTCGGGACTCGGCTTCGCCTCGCCCTGCGCTCGCGCTGACGGCTCCGTCTCCCTCGTTGGCCCTCGCTCCCGTCGCGCAGGGTGCGGATGACTTTTTCAGCACCCTGCCACGGATTTCGTGACTACGATCACCCACGTCACGCTGCTGGCCTGCGTGGTCACTCTCTCTAGTGGCCTCCTCGCACTCTACTTCCGTTCCCACAAGGCAGTCGTTTTCGCGTTCTGCTCGGGCGCGCTCATCGGCAGCGCCGTCATCTTCCTGCTTCCGGACGCACGGGAGCTCTTCGAGAGAAGTGAAACGCCCCTACCGCCCGCACTCTTGTGGCTCGTCTGCGCGCTCGGCTTTCTCTCGTTCTATCTGTTCGAGCTCGGATCGCACGCGGCGGGCTCGGCCCGTCTCGCCGGGCTCGGCGGCGCGATCGGCGTCGCGACTCACAGCTTTCTGGACGGCGTCGTGATCGGCCAGGGCTTTCAAGCTGGAGAAGAAACCGGAGTGGTGCTCGCAATCGCTGTGATGATGCACAAGCTCGCCGATGGCGTGAGCGCCGTCGGCATCATGCTCGGCACGGAGCACAGCGTTCGGCAGACGGCCGTCATGCTCCTCGTGACCGCACTCGCTCCGGTCGCGGGGGTTCTGGCGCAGTCTTTCGTCGTGCTGCCGATGTCGCTGCTCGCACTGCTCTTGAGCTTGTTCGCGGGGATGCTTCTCTACCTCGGCGCCCATCGCCTGATTCCCCGGGCACGAAGCGCCAGCGCGTCCCCCTGGATTCCAGTTCTCTCTCTTGCCGGCGTCGCCTTCGTTTTTTTGGCTCATTTGTTGTCGCACTAGGGAATCTGATAAAAATCAACGTGCAGGGAGGCCCAAAACATGAGTCGATTTCGTTTCTTCTTGGGAATGCTTGCGGCGTTGCTCTTCATCGCCACTGGCGCAATAGCGCAGGAGACCGTCCTCGGAAAAATCGATTTCCCGAACTCCGGAGCTGCCGAAGCTCAGGGCGCTTTCCTGAACGGCGTCCGCATGCTCCATAGCTTCTCGTGGGTCGATGCGGCAGAGCAGTTCCAGGAAGCCCAACGCATCGATCCCGACTTCGCCCTCGCCTACTGGGGCGAAGCATTGAGCCATACGGGAGGTCATCATCTCTCTCCGCGCGAGCAGGACATCGGGGGCGCGCGTCGGACTCTCCAAAAGCTCGGCAGGACACGCGACGAAAGGCTCGCGAAATCACCCAACGAGCGTGAGCGAGGCTACCTCGAGGCCGTCGAGCTTCTCTACGGCTCGGGATCTAACGCAGAAAGAGCTTTGGCCTATTCCGAAGCGATGGGAAGACTCACCGAGCAGTATCCCGAGGATCTAGAGGCCGCGGCGTTCTACTCGATCTCCTTGATGCGCACGAAGATTCGCGGCACGGCGAGCTTGCGTGAAGACATGCGGGCCGGGGCCGTGGCGCAGGAGATTTTTCGAAAGAACCCGAACCACCCGGGTGCGGCGCATTACATCATCCACGCCTACGATGACCCGGTGCACGCGCCGATAGCGCTCTACGCCGCCCGCAAGTACGCGGAGATCGCGCCGGCGGCTGTGCACGCGCTCCATATGCCATCGCACATCTTCGTTCACCACGGCATGTGGGATTACTTGTCGAAGTCGAATGAAGCTTCGTATCAAGCTTCGGTCGACTGGGCGAAGCGCAAGGGTCTGTCCCCCACAAGGCATTCTTTCCACTCCCTGTACTGGCTCCAATACGCCTACCTGCAGCAGGGCCGCTACGATGACGCCCAGGCACAAGTCGAAGAGCTCAGATCCATCGCCAAGCGGGACGATGCCAGGCGCGCTGACAAAGAACGGCTCCTGCGCATGGAGGCCCTTCAAACCGTCGAGACCGAGCGCTGGAACGTCGGGGACGTCGATGGAATTCTGGCGCAGATTCAAGGCACGGGGCAGATCGACGATCGAACCGCTGGAGCGGTGCTCTTCGCGAGCGGGATGAGCGCCGCGCGCATGGACCATCTCCCGACCGCCGAGAAAGCTAGGAGCGGCTTGAAGGATCTGCACGCGAAGATGAGTGACGGAGACGACCGCAATCAGGTCGGTGTCATGTGGAAAGAGATGGAAGGGTTGGTCGCATCGGCCAAGGGCCGGCCCGAGGAGGCTCTGGCCTCACTCAACGAAGCGATGGAGATCGCCGAGTCGATGGAGCCGCCGTCCGGTCCTCCGGGCGAGAATGCCACCGACTCCCCCGTGAAACCGTCGCACGAGCTCGCGGGCGAGATCGTGCTGTCGCATGGCAAACACGCGGAGGCCCTCGCTCTGTTCGAGCGCTCTCTGCTCCGAACTCCGAACCGAGCTCGCTCGCTCCTCGGCGCGGCGCGTGCGTCCAAGGGCAGCGGGCACGCGAGTCTCGCGCAGCGATACTACGACGCCGTGGCGCACACGGCGGGCGCCGGTCCTGACGTGCCCGGAATGCGTGAAGCGACGGAGTTCCTGCAGCTGACGACGAGCGAAGACAACTAATCCTCTTTCGCCCGATGGCGCTTAGTCCGAGCCTCCTCGCCCGCGTCGAGCGGTTCCTCCGGCAGGAGGTAGACGCGGCGGATCGGGCGGAGCTCGAGAAGCTGCTCGCTGCGGGGCGAATGGGCGATGACGGCGCGACGGCGGAGCTCGAAGAGCGTTTTGTAGGGCCTTTGTCCTTCGGAACCGCCGGCATCCGAGGAATCCTCGGTGCCGGCGAGAGCCGGATGAACCGCAGCCTCGTGCTACGCGTAACCTACGGCCTAGGGACCTACCTGCTGGAGAAGGTGCCCGACGTTGCGACGAGCGGCGTCGCCATCGCCCGTGACGGGCGCAAGCGCTCCGACGTCTTTCAGGAAGACGCCGCGGCAACGTTGAACGCCCTCGGCATACCCGTGCACTGGATCGACGGGCCCGAGCCGACCCCGCTGCTCGCATTCACGGTCGGCCACCTCGGCGCGGCCGCCGGGATCGTCATCACGGCCTCGCACAACCCGCCCGCCTACAACGGCTACAAGGTCTACTGGGGCAACGGCGCGCAGATCGTGCCTCCCATCGACGAGGAGATCGCGAAGCGAATCGAAGCCGCTCCGGGGGCGAGGGAGGTCCCTCGGGAGGTCGGTCGTTATCACGTGCTCACCGACGTCAAGGAAACGTACCTTCGGGCGGTCGGCGCGCTCGCCTCGGTTCCCGATATCGACGCCGGTGACATCCGGATCGCTTACACGGCCCTCCACGGAGTCGGCCAGCCTCTTTTCCTGGAGGCGATGCGTCGGCGCGGCTTTCGGTACCTCTTCCCCGTCGACGAACAAGCTACGCCGGATCCCGAGTTCTCGACGGTCGCTTTCCCCAACCCAGAGGAACCTGGCGCCCTCGACTTGGTGCTCGACGTGGCGAGGGCGAAGGACTGCGACCTCGTGCTCGCGAACGACCCGGACGCGGACCGCCTCGGCGTCGCCGTGCGTAGACGGCAAGGGGACTACACGGTTCTCAACGGCAACGAGATTGGGGCTCTCCTCGCGGAGCACGTTTTGTCCCATACCCGGGAGCAGAATCCGCTCGTCGTCTCGAGCGTCGTCTCGTCTCGCTTGCTCTCGAGAATGGCCGAGGCGCGCGGCGTCCGCTATCTGGACACCCTGACCGGTTTCAAGTGGATCGAGAACGAAGCCATGCGCGTGGAAAAAGAGGAAGGGTGCCGCTTCGTCTTCGGTTACGAGGAGGCCTTGGGCTACGGCCTGGGCACGGCGGTGCGAGACAAGGACGGGATCAGCGCGGGTCTCGTCCTGGCCGAGATGGCGGCCGGTCTAGACTCACGCGGCGAAACGCTGCTCGACGCGCTCGCCTTCCTGCGCCAACGGCACGGGCATTTCGTGAGCCGACAGATCTCGATCATGGCGGAAGCTGCCTCCGGTGCGATGACGCGACTTCGTGAAGTGCGTCCCGGCCGCTTCGGTACGGAGGCCGTGAGCGAAATCCACGATCTCGTCGAAGGCAACGTGCTGCTCTTCGACCTGGCGGACGGCGGCCGCGTCGCGGTGAGACCAAGCGGCACCGAGCCCAAGATCAAGTTCTACCTCGAGGTCGTAGCGACGGGAGGCCGGGCGGAAACTGACGAGCGCCTCCAGGCGGTCGGGCGTGACGTCTTGGACGCCGCCGGGCTCGCGTGAAGATGAGGTATCTTGGTGCCATGAACGACAAACCGACCCGGGTCGCCATCGCGAGCGGCGAGATCGAAGCCCAGCAGATCAAGGCGTTTCTGGAATCCAACGGCATCCCCTGCACGTTCTTCGGCGAATCGCTCCGTAAGACCCACGGCCTGACGCTGGACGGCCTTGGTCGAGTCGAGATCCACGCAGCCGAGGAAGACGTCCCCCGCGCCAAAGATCTCCTCCAGGCCGCGGATGCCGGCGAGCTGTCGCTGGCCGAAGACGAGGACCCCGAACCTGGAGAACCTGGGGTCAGTCTTTAACTCTTTAACTCATCTGTTACGAAAAGTAACAATTAAGTGCAAGAGTTAAAGACTGACCCCGACTAGTCTCTGAACTCAAGGATGACGCCGCCGGCGCGCTCGGGCCTCACCCACACACCGCCCTCCGATTCGTGTGGAGTGATCTCGTTCTCCTCGAGGTAAGACTTCGTTTCGTCCAGGGCGTAGACGGTCAGAGTGACGACAGCCACGCAAGGCACCGCGGGCAGGACCGCCTCCCGGTACACTTCGGCGATCTCCGAGGGAGAGGCGACGCGCACCTCACCCTCGTCCAACGAACAGGCATAACCACTTTCCGCCTCCGAACAAGACCGGCCGGTCAGACGCCCCGCACGGCGCTCGTGATGGCCATAGTGGCCGTCGCGCTCTTCGTTGCCGGCGTCGTCGTCGGCGCTAGGGTGTGGTAGCGATGCTCCAAGCACTGTTTGGAGGAAAGGCCGTCCTGACGGCGGCGGAGGGGGTCGCCAAGATCATCGACCGCTTCGTCGAGACGGATGATGAAAAACAGGCGGCCGAGATGATCAAGGCGAAGATCATGCTGCAACCGTCGCTCGCGCAGGTCGAACTCAACAAGATCGAATCGGGGCACCGAAGCATCTTCGTCGCGGGCTGGCGTCCTTTTATTGGTTGGATATGTGGGTGGGGACTGGCCTGGCACTACATTTTCCGTGACGTGGCGATGTGGGCGTGCAGCATGTGGTGGCCTGACGTGGTGCCTCCAGAGCTGCTCGGCACGGGGGAGCTGATAACGATCGTCTTGGGGATGCTCGGACTTGGTGTCTTCAGGACCGCCGAGAAAGTCGCTGGCAGAGCCAAGTGAGCCGCGTCTTGAAAGCACCGGGCGCGCCTTTGTACTGGCGCGACGCCGCCGGCGAGCAAGTGCTCGTCTGCCGAGAGTGCGAGCGGGTGACCGGAGACTCGGCGGCATCGTGTCGCGTGACGCTCGTCCGCATCCAAGAGGTCGTGTACGCGTTTTGCGAGCGTTGCGGCGTGAAACAGAGGCTCAACGGCTTCGAGCTGGCCACGGAGGAAGACCATGAGTGACGAGACGGGCACCGAGCGCGTTGTCCCGTGGCCAGGAACGGACTTGGATAAGGGACCGTCGCCCCACCTGTCGTGGCGCGAGCTCGGCTGTCGCGACGGCACACCCTATCCAGAGCGGTGGAGGCGCAGCCACGCGCTCGTGCTGGCGCGGGTGTTCGAGAGGATCCGGCTGGAGGTCGGTGCGCCTATCCGGGTGAATTCCGCTTACCGGACGCGAGAGTACAACACTCGGGTCGGCGGCTCCCGCCACAGCCAGCACGTCGAAGGACGGGCCCTCGACCTCGCCGTCCCCCGCAAGCTCATTCTCGCGGAGTTCCGCGAAATCGTCCTGTTCGTTGCCCGAAGGCCTGGCTCTCTTCTCCGAGGCCTCGGCGTCTATCCGTCTTTCATCCACATCGACATTCGGCCCTCACAACGCCTGGTCCGCTGGCAAGGAAAACGCCTGCAAGCCGAGCTGGTGAGGACCGCTTGAACCTAAAAGGAGGTTGTACATGAGAGGAAAACTGAAACGCCTGGTGAAATTGATGTTCGTCATTATCGCGGGGCTCACGTGCACCGCGGGCAACGCCGCAGCGGCGGAAGACCCACCCGCCCAAGCCGGGCCCATCGACTTCCACGTCGTTCCCGCTATCGGCGCCGGGGTGTTCGTCGAAGACTCGGACGCCGAAAGCTCCGTGACGAACAACGGCTACTTCCTGGTCCGTATTCCGGCCTTCGTCTTTCCACAGCTGAATGACGCCTCCGCCGGTGTCCAGGTCGAGCTCAGCAATGCCCCGAGACTCCGCGGCGTCGATTACTCGGTCCTGAGCTATGCACGGGTGCGGCTCACGAGGAGCGCCTACGCGGGCGCGAACGTGCGGCTGTTCCACGGGGCGTGGAAAACGGGAGCGGAGTTCTCTCCGCATGCCACGCCAGTCGTCGGACTTCGTTTGCTGAGCATCGCCGGGCGCGTGCCCGTCTTCTTGGAGGCGGAGCTTTTCGGAGACCGCCGTCCCGTCAAGGCGGCGCTCATTCTCACGTGGAAATAAGGAGGAAAACATGAATTCACTCATCCGTATCGTGCTCTCGGTCGCGCTCGCCGCGGCAGGAGCGTTCGCCTGCACCGAGGTGACCCAAACCATTCAGCCGTCGCCGGTCGATGTCAGCGTTTCCGGCCCGGCCTCGACCACCGGGGAGACGCCGACACCGGCCTCTGGCGGAACCATCACGCTCGAGCCGTCGAGCATCGAGGTCCAGGTCGGAAAGAATGTCGCCGTCATGGTCATCGTCCGGAACGCCAACGGGGTCGAGGTGCCAAGCGAGAACATCTCCGTGTCCATTGTCGACAAGACGCTCGTCCGGCTCGTCGAGATCGACAACCGGATCATCATCACCTTCGGCGGACTCGCGGAGGGCCAGACGTCCGTCCTCATCAGCGCTTCCGGGCTTCAGGCATCGCTCGACGCAACGGTCGTTCCTTAAGAACCAGGTGAGATGCCCCGACGTTTCGGGCATAGACGGTTCTATCGACACCGCGTTGCGAATGGACAGACGCTCGTCTGTATTCAGTGCGAGCGGGACACCGACTGATCTGCCCCCTGAAACTGGCCCGTTTTGATCTGGACAAAGTCGCATAGAGATGTTTGCGCGACTTGTCCAACTCCGAACGCGCTCGATTCTTACGGAGCTATCACGGCCAGTCCTAGATATCCCTGCATTCCAGCGTCCACCCAGCGTGTAAGAATAGCGTTATCGTCAGAAGGAATCCGCATGTGATGACAATTGTGTTTCGATCCTTGTCGATCTCTATTTCGTTGATATAGTAGTTCCCTATTTCGGCTTCATCTAGGACAGAGATTCTTGCGACTTCGCTGAATGTGAGTTGTCTGTCAGGGGTGCTGCGCTTCGAACTGCTTATCCGAAACGTCACTTTTCGTTCTTCGTCTACTTTTACAGTCTCAAGATCGAACCATCGATCGTGAACGGCGCCCAAAAGGTCGTAGACAATCTCATTATCAAGGCTGTCTGCTGAAACCGAAATCGCATCCATCAGCGTTTCCAGAGTTGCCATAGTTTCCAGAGTTGCCTTACAGGACGCGCATCATACCTTTGGCCCAAGGCTATCTTCTCGAGGTTTTTGAGCGCGTCCTCGATGAGCTCCACCGCGGTCTTGTAGTCCTGTGTCTCGAACACAAACCATTTACCATTGACGTCGTACCCAGCTTCGTCAACGTATACGAATACTTCGAACTTGCGTTCGCCTAAAGAGAAACGGTGTCGAAAGTACTCTTCATCGCCATCCTTTTTGAAATCGCTGTGCTCTTCGAAAGCTTCCTCTTCAGGGGTGACTCCAAGTTTCTCGTACAGGTGCCTCAATTTCGATAAACAATCGATTTGAAACTGCGTCATTGTCCTCCTCGCAACATCGCTGACTGGCAGCCTCTTGACGAACTATTTCCGACCACGTATCGGACCACGTCTCCACAAAGTAAGTTTGCGTCCTAAAATCACAACACGGAAAATACTCCCTCGATGCCTCCCAAGGCCAATCCTAAAGTATTGACCTTTATTCAAGCCTACGCCTTTCCCAAACATGGCGTTGAACATGCGCCCGCCCAGGCCCAGGCTCGTACCGCCGAGCGTCGTTAGCCCCGCCCTCGCGCCTAACACAGCAGGAGCCGCAGGCAGTGCGATCGACGACGAAAACACCCACGTCTTCGTAATCAGCTTGACATCGTTATCCCATTTCTGAACTACCTGCTCAGCAACCTTCGTCGTCGAGCCGCACCCAAGCGCCGTATCACAATCCGTCGTCGTTCCTCCGCCCCCGGATCGCCTATAGTCGGTGCCGGGACAATTCGGCTTGAGCCCGTTCTGACAGTTGTACAAAGGATTGTCGGGCTGTGGATCCGTTGGCCCCGGTGGATCCGGCGGATCCGGTGGATCCGGTGGGTCATCACCCCCGCCCGTTGTCGTACCGCCCACGTTGGGTGAGTCGCCGTCGTGATGGTGGTCGTCATTGTCCCAGTCATTAGCTCCGGGGAGCCCGAGGACGAAAGCCCCCATGGGGGCGGGGCGGTACCACTGGGGTGGCGTTTCTTCCTCCTCCATCGGGACGCAAGTGGTGATGGGTTGGTATGTGGCTTCTCCGTCATAGCCGCGAAAAACGAGAGTAGTAGTAACACACGCCACACCACTATGAGACAGGCCGCTCGGGTCAGACAGGTTGATGGGGTTATTGAGCGCATAGGTGTAGCGGTTCAAGCCCTGCCCAAGAAACACAATCGGGTCTGGCGCGGTAAATCTCCCAATCTCCGGGTCGTAGTACCTGGCGTTGAGGTAGACGAGCTCGGTCTCTTCTTCTCGCTCACCGATCCACCCACGAGATTCGTAGTGAGTGCCTGTGACGGAGTGCTGGTCGCCGAAGGGTGTGTGTTGCTGACTGCGAACTTCGGCTCCAGCGGTGTCCGTCACCGCACGAACGGAGCCGAGGTGGTCCCGGTGCAAGATGAAAAACTCTGTTCCGACTTGTTTTCCACCGAGCAAGTACTTGGTCACGGTTCCGTCGGAAGCGATCTCGTAGTCCGAACCAACGTAGGTGGTGGTCTGGCCTCCCGAGGTCTTCTTCAGACGTGTCCCCAGCCCGTCGTAGGTGAACGCCACGTTTCCGATGGAAGAGGGCTTGCCGTCTCCGTTCCATTGGAGGAGGGTGCCGTTGCGACTCGTCATCTGGCCCGCGGCGTTGTATTTATACTTCCGCAAGCCCGCAGACCTAACGGCGTGGGGCCGAGGCTTTCCCGCCGCCGAGTACCTGTACTTCCCGATCTGGGAGTTGTAGGTGATGTTTCCGATGGCGTCGTAGGCGAAGCTCTGATTGAGGCGCTGGCTACCGAAGTTCTTCGCGTGCAGCAGCCGATTCAAATCGTCGTAGACATAGCCCCAGCTCTCCATCGCCTTCATGCTCCTGACGGCCCGGACCATTCCGTCTGCGTAGTACGTGTAGGCGAGATCCTGGTGCACGGTCGAGCCTGTCACAGCCCGAATCCGCTCGAGCCAGCCCCGTTCGGGCGAGTACGTGTTGGTCGCTGTCACCCCGTTCGCAAACCTCGTGCTCGTGGCTCGGCCGAGGGCATCGTACGTGGCCGACCTGATCGTGCCTGTCTCCGTCTGGAGGTTCCCCGCGGCGTCGTAGGTCCACCGAATCGTCTGACCGTCTGGATAGCGAGTTGCCGACAATAGCCCCGCCTCGTTGAACTTGAAATTAAACTTGTAGGCCTTCCTGTCGATCCGTCGGACGCTCTTGACCAGAAACCCGAGCTTGTCGTAGTCGTCATAGCGGTGACCGGCTGCGTCTAACATAGATGTTTGGTAGCCAACGTTGAAATAGCCCCGGCGGCTCTCGTCATAGACGAACGTCGTGGTCTCCGCTTTACGCGTGCCGGCGAGAGTTGTCTTCGTTCGCATTCTTCCTAAAAAATCGTAAGTGAACTCCGTCCGCTCACCGATGGCGTTTGTCACCGCCGTCAATTCACCCGCATCGTTGTACTCTCGTGTCTCGATGCCGGAATCCGGGGCGTCGATTTTCGTGATCTGACCCAGTGAGTTGAAAGACGTCACCAAGACATTGCCAACGTGATCCGTGACGGTGCGTGTCCGTGCACCGAGGTCGGTCGTCGTCGTGGTTGTAATAGGATTTCCGCCAAGGTACCCGTCGAGATAACTTGTGAGACCGGTGTCGTTTCGCTCCGTAACGGTGATGTGCCCCTCGGGGTTCTTTGTCGTGACGCTTCGCAACCCGTAGCTCACGGTCAAGGTCGCGGCGTCCGGAAGCGTGGCCTCGGTCTGACGATTCCGCGCATCGTATTCGAACGAAGACATATAGGGAGTTTCCCTGGCGAATCGAGGTCGAGCTGCCGTGGCCACCGCCCCACGGGCATTGTAGGTCACCTCGTCGGACAGGATTCGTTGTCCACCCCTCGGCCCGCGTCGTTTGGAACGATACGGTCGCCCTAGCCCGTCGAAGTAGTGCCGGGACCACTGAGTGCCGGTGCCGTTCGCCGACGGCGTTTCTACCCGCGTGTGTTGCGCCTTCGGCTTGCCAAACCGGGCGTAGGTCGTCTGGACGAAACCGCCCAGGGGCCCGTCCGTCCGAGCGTGGCGACACAGAGCGTCATACGTAGTGGTCGTTATTTGACCGTTGGCGTCCGTTGTGGAAAGGGGCCCTTCGCATACCGGGTCCCAACTCGACGAGAACGTGTGGCCCAGCGCATTCGTTGCCGACTCTGGGAAGAGAGCGTAGGTAGCCTCGTAGGCGATGGTCGTCTCACCGCCTTTGGTGTTGACCACCTTGGTCAGGTTTCCGTAGGTGTCGTACTCGAAACACTCGCTCAGAGCGCATTGGAAGACGTAGCTATCATCCGTGTCTCGCCAGACACCCTGATTGGTGAGAAGTCCCGCGAGCGGCGCCTCGGTGTACTGGGTCGCGCCGTCGAAGTAGAAAAAGGATTCGGAGAGTTTCGTACCGGCGGTCCCGATGCCGAGGTAGGTGGCCGAACGGGCAACTCTGCTAACGACGTATTCACTGGTATTCGGGAAGTACTCCGCTACCGACGTGCTCTCGTCGCCTGTCGCATCATAGTTTCCGTAGCTTTTGGTTGTGACGCGATTGCCGTATGTATCGTAATCGTATTCCTGATACGTTCGCTCGCCCGTCGTGCAGGGCCAGGAGCCGCACTCCGTGCCAGAGTCGTCGTAGACGTAGTTCCATCGAGCGGTCACACGAGCCGTGTAGGGTTCTGTCTCGCCATCCCCGGCTGTCTGCAACTCGTTGTCCATGCTACTCAAGAGATTCCCGTTCCCGTCGCGACTTTCCCGCCGGTCAACGGAGCCAGCCGAGGCGACGTCTTGATGAAACCACGTCTCGGTGTATGGGCCGAAGGATTCAGTTGATAACTTGGGCAGTGTTATCTTCGAGCTCCTGAACCCGAGCCATCGTCGCTCGTTCGCATCGTAGAGACCACCCGCGTAGGAGTACGTCATCGTTGCGGACCAAGTTCGGCCGTCAGAGAGCGTTACCGACGAGACCGTCGGCCCACCGGGATTCCGAGGATGGGTCGAGGAGCTCGAGGTGAAGACGCCGGCTTTGTCTTGCGAGACGACGGTGGGAGGCGTGGCGACGGTGGTGGACCACTGGGTGCCCGGCACGTAGGCCACGGTGGTCGTTCCGCCCAACGAGCTCTGGATATCCGTTAGCAGATCCGTCTTTCCGACGACACTTCCCGACACGGCGACGGTGGCGTCGGTGTTGGTAAGGCAAGAAATATCCGTCTTGCTGTCTCCGTTGAAATCACCAGCAACGACGTTGTTGGTGCCACAGAAGTTCGCGTGCCACTGTGAAAGGGGGGTGAGTCCGGGTGTAAGAAGGTTGGTGAATCCGGAGGTCCCGTCCGACAAACCGACGAAAACCCGTTGATTGTCAGAGTAATAATGGCACCAGACATCGGTCCGAGCATCCCCGTTCACATCGCCAGTGCTCAGCCGGCTGCAGCCCACTGGGACGGACCATTCGCCGGTGCTGAAATCCGACCCGGTCGAGAGTCCGACGTAGATTTTCCAGGTGGCGCCTTGTCCCTTGTTGTCGTAGCAATAGGTATCGGTCTTGCCGTCGCCGTTGAAATCGCCGAGGCCGCGCTGATCGTTGCCGCCGCAAGCGACACCGGTCCATTTACCGCCGTGAGTAAAGCCGTTCGTTCCGTTCGAGAAGGCGATCCAGGGACCGCCAGGCAAGCCGTAGAGGCCGCGGCACAAGAGGTCCGTGTTGCCGTCGCCGTCGAAGTCACCCGGCATGAAGACTTTCTGCGATACACCCCAGTTCACGCCCCAACTCGTGCCCCCGTTGTAGCGGCACCAGTTACTCATCCAAATGCCACTGAAGTTGAACGAGTCTCCGTCCGACAGCCACATCTCCACGTTCGCCGCGGTGGTGTGGCATGCTAGGTCCGTCTTCCCGTCCGAGTTGAAGTCTCCGGCAATGACCTGGCCTTGATCCACCCGGCAGAAGCCCCCGGGGGCCCACACGTTGACGGACAGGCTGTTGCCCATCGACAGGGCGACGGAGTCGACCTGGTAGTTCGTCTTGCACAAGAAATCCGTCTGGCCGTTGCCATCGAAGTCACCCGTCGATAGGTGTTCTCCGGTGCCGCCGCAGAAATACCCCCAGTTCGTGACGTCGAAACTCGAGCCATCGGAGAGACCGATATCGAGCCGGCCGTTCGACCACACTTTGTGGCAGTAGATGTCCTGAAGGCCATCCCCGTTGAAGTCGCCCGTCCCCTTGGCTCCGAAATTGCACGCCGTTGCCCAACTGGCATCACCCGTGAAGCTGTGGTCCGACGCGTCGGTGAGGTAGGAAAAGATGTCTTTGGGAAGGCTCGTGCCTCCACTGATGACGCCGTTCGCGCCGATGACGACGTCTTTTCCGTACCTCTGAACGGAGTCGAGACGGGAGCGACCCGTGCTCGAGCTGGTCGAGTACTGAAGGTCATAGGCGCGGATGGGAGTGCCGTCGTCGAGACCGACTTTGATGGAGCGGACGAGCTGCCGCGTTTCACCGAGAGACGCTCCGGTAGCGAAGGAGAGCGAGTCGGTTCGATCGCTCCGATAGAAAATCTTCACCTGGTAGCCGTTGTAGTTGACTTCGCTTGGGTACCAATTCTTCCCAGCGTCGTCCCACCAGGTGTAACTGACGGTATTACTGAGCGTGTCCGTCACGCTCGTCAAACCCCAGCGGTAGGTCAGGCTGGAGAGCGTCCAAATCGGTGTGAATGTGCTGCGTTTTCCATTCCGGGCATCGACCGTCCACTCATCCGCGATGTCATCGTAGATGATCCGCTGGTAGTTCTCATGCTCGGTGAAGTGCGTGCCTCCGTCGAGACAGCCCGGAGATGAGCTCGCGCCGCACGGATGGAGCTCTTGTCCCCCGAGTCGAAAAGAGTCCGTTGCGTTGTACAGCGGAGCTCCCCCGTCCGCGCCCTGGCGCTCGATGCTCGAAAAGCCGGCAAACGCCCAGCCTACACCGACGACCCCGTTTCCGCGCGACGAGCTGTAGACGAGCGAGAGACTCGGCTCGAGACCTCGGTGCGAGGGTACCTGGATCGGCACGGACGTGGAGAACGCTCCCGTGTTGCCGTTGACTTGCCCTGACACGACATCGGGGCCCGCTAGCGTGAACAGGACGCTAAGCGAAACGAAGACAAGCGTTGTTAGAGGGTGGAACCGCATGAGCTAACCCTCAAAAGGTATGGAAATGAAGTAAAGGCGGAGCAACCTTCCGCGTCGTCAAACACGGCCTGGAAGGCCTACGGAAGGAAACGGCCACGTGAAGGCGAGTACCACAACAGATAGGAGCTCGTCAAGGCTACCCCGGGAGCCGATGGAGAAGTGGGCTCACCTCGAGCTCCAGGATTGGCTCCAGGCTCTGATGGCGGCTGAAGTCACGGAGCCTTTTAGGGCGCGACAAGTCCGAGCGACGAAAGCCCGTGGATACAAGTTCGGATTGTGGAGGAAAGGTTAGTCCTCGGCTACTCCTCGTATTCCCCAACGAATCGAGTCGTTGGGGCGGCGCACTGCACCCCTCTAACGGCTCAAGACGCCAGCAAGGTTTTCGCTTTCCACCGGACCTCGCCGATGACCGGGGCGTCTTTGGGCCACGGTGCCGACGGCCAGCCAGGGTGATCGCTCACGAGCAGCCATTTGCCGTCGGCGTTCTTCCCCGCGCGCTTGGCTATCAGCCCCTCGTCCGTGCGCACCGCGAACAGGTGACCAACGCGACGGCGACGCTGGGCGCGATTGACGAGAATCGAGCAGCCGTCTTCCAGGGTCGGCTCCATCGACTCGCCCGTCACTCTGATCACACTGCACTGGTTCGGGTCGAGCGCGTGACGCTCGAGCCAGTCACGCCGAAACCATAACGACCCCGTCACCGTCTCGGTGTCCACCTGAGAGCCCCCTCCCGCCGCGGCCGCCAGCTCGCGCACCTCGACGGGACGAGCGCCCGGTACCTCGTCGGCTTTATCGTCGGTGGCCATCACCGGTTGCGCCAGAGCGCCGTCGTCGGCGAGCTCGTCTTGTGACGGAGGCAGCTGCAGGCGTGAGAGCATCTCGCTCATCGCGGCCCGTGTGGCGGCCTCCTGGCGTACGATCTCGTCACGTAGGGACGCCACCCACGCTGGCGGTCGTTCGGTGCTTGCCTCGTTCGAAGTGAGTGCGGTTGCATCGTCGGCCGATGGGCCTACGTAAAACTTGAGGCCGAGGGAGTTGCAGAGCTCGATCAGAGTTGGCACTTCTTCGCGTAGGGCGGTAATCCAAGTTGGCGGACTTTTCTCGGCCGCCTTGTTCGAAGTCGGCAGCATCGCCTCGTCGCGCGGTGGGCCCACGTAGAATTCGAGCCCCAGACTGTTGCAGATATCGATCAGCCGGTTGAGTCTCGGCTGTCTCCCTTCTAGAACGTAGCGAATGGCATTGCCGGGCAGTCCGGCCTTGAGGGATGCCCGAAAAGGATTCGTCCGATTGCGCTCCAACGCTTGCCGTATGGCGGCGACGACTTCCTGAGCCTGCACTGGCTTATTTTATCAAACAGTCGATGTTTTTGGAATAATTCTCTTGCACTAAGTCTGTTTATAGATATTATGGCCATAAGAAGACAAACCAACGATGCCTGGAGAGAGTAAAACCCTAGCCCGCCTCAGAACCGGGACGCCCCCGCACGGCGACGCCGTTCTGGAAAAGTGGACGCTTACGCCTCGAAGGGCCGATCCGTCCTCTGAGGAGCTAGTCCAGGTGCTCCTCGAAGAACGCCGAAAGAACCGTGCTCGCGACGCCGAGAAACCTGCGGACTTGACAAATCGTGCACCATCTCACTCCCCCCAATACGACGCTACGCTCGCGTCGCTATCGCTCGAGGACGTATCGAGATGGCTGGGCACAACGCCTCGGAAAGTCCGACGATGGATCCATCGCGAGAAAGACCCATTGCCGGCATTCCGTGTCGGTCGAGGGTGGCAGCTCGATCGAATCGACCTCCTCGATTGGTGCGTCCGCCAGCGCTCAGAGGATTCGACGCAGCGAGTGGTGGAGTCGGATCCGAAGATAGCTCGTATTATCCGAGAGTTCCTTGCATCGCTCGAAGCACCACTGGTCGTATTCACGCGACTCGTGCGCACCATCGTGAGGCCTCACGCCCCACGAGCTTCAAAAGACCGACTTCTGAAACCAGAGGAAGCCGCCAAGATTCTAGGGGTGTCTCGACAGTTCTTCTACGATCACGAGGCCGGGCTCACATTCGCCGTGCGTCTTTCGAATCGACATCTTCGAATCTCTGAGCGGAGGATGTACGAATGGATCAATAGCCAATTCCAGAGGGGGTATCAATGAGAGGTTTCGGAACACCGTACCGACGAAGAGACTCGCGATTTTGGTGGATTCGCTATTGGGTCGGCGGAAAGCCAGTATCGGAAAGCTCCAAATCCACAAAGAAATCCGACGCGGTAGCACTCTTAAAGAAGCGCCAAGCAGAAGCACTTTGGCTGACTGAGGCACCGAAACGCATGACCGTCAGCAACGCTCTCGATGACTACCTCGACGACATCGAGCTTCGCCGGCTCCGGAGCGTCCGCATCCAAAAGCGCGCGTGCACGATCATCCGCGAGCACATGGGTTCGATGCTAGCGAAAGAGGTGAGCACCGGCACGCTCAAACGGTTGCAGAAACGGCTCAGCGATTCCGGCTACGCCGCGGCGACGGTGAATCGCTTGGTGACCACCGTCTACAGCACACTGAAGCTCGCAGCCTCAAACGGCTATCTCGTCGGCGTACCGCAACTGCCGAAACAGCTCAAGCGTGCGAAGCCGCGTCAAGGCTTTCTCGAGCACGACGACTACCTCGCGATCGCCGCCGAGCTCCCGGATTGGGCTGGCGACGTCTTCGAGATGTTTTATCGTACCGGTTGGCGTCGGAACGAGGTTCTCTGGCTGAGCTGGGCCGAGGTGGACCTCAAGAACCAGGTCATTCGTCTCGACCCAGAGAGAGATAAGGGCGGTGAGACGCGGGTGTGGCCTCTCAAAAATTCCCTACGGGAGGTGATCGAACGCCGAGCTCGTGCGCGTATCGTTGGTCTTCCGTATGTGTTTCACCGTAATGGAAAGAAAATCGGACTCACCGCTTGGCGGAACGTCTTCGTCAAGGCGTGCGGTGACGCGGGGCGGCATTTCTACACCCACGACTGCCGCAGGACCGCGGCGCGTACGCTCGAACGTGCCGGCGTCCCGCGTAACGTCGCCATGAAGCTTATC
Organism: Candidatus Marinacidobacterales bacterium; assembly: GCA_965247365.1. Classification (GTDB taxonomy): domain Bacteria; phylum Acidobacteriota; class Vicinamibacteria; order Marinacidobacterales; family SMYC01; genus CBDFHB01. The sequence continues at coordinate 1,890,588 of CBDFHB010000002.1, read as the reverse complement.
GGGCACAAAACGGAGACGATGTACAAACGCTATCGCATTGTGAACGATGAGGATCTTGATGACGCAGCCAAAAGGCTCGAGAGCTACTACGAACACCAGGAGCAAGAGCCGACGAACCGTGTCGTGAGATTTTCACGAAAAAAGGGTTGATTTCTTCCTTCGCGTTATGTAACGGTACGTAAATGGAACCGAGGGAGATCGAACGGCTCAGAAAACAGATGGGGCTCAGCGTCTCGGCGCTCGCTGAGGAGCTCGGTGTCCACAAAGTCACGGTCTACCGTTGGCTCAGTGGCGAGTATTCAATGCCGGAACCTGCGGTGCGGCTGATGAGGATTCTTGCCCGTCAAAAAGTTCGGAAGGGTGCCGCATGAGGAGCGCACTCGAACCGTTACAGAACCGTTACGTTTTTGCTCTCACCCTGCCTGTAAGTATCTGCAAGGACTCAAAGACCGTTTCCAGAGACCAAAGTCGAGAATCTTGATCTGGCCGCTCTTGCTGATGTGGATATTGGCGGGCTTGAGGTCGCGATGGACCATGCCCTTTTCGTGCGCAAATCCGAGACCGTCCGTCACCTGCTCCATGATCGCGAGAATCTGATCGATCGTGAGCGCCGATTTGCTCCGGATGAGCTCCTTGAGGTCCTGCCCCTCGAGAAGCTCCATCACCATATAGATGTTTCCGTCCTCCTCGACGAACTCGTAGATAGTGATGATGTTGGGATGGTTGAGCGCTGCCGCGTTTCTCGCCTCGCGGCGAAACCGCTCGATGAGATCCTCGTCCGCGCCGAGAGTCTCGGCGATGGTCTTGATGGCAACGAAGCGCTTCAGCGCCGGGTCTTGACCCTTGTAGACCTCGCCCATGGCACCCTTGCCGATCTTGCCGACAATGTCGTACTTGCCTAACTTCTTTGGCTCGGTCGCCATGGAAGAAGACAAGAGGCTTGGCACCGTCAAAGGGGCGAGTCACCGACTCACACCCGGGCTGCGACTCCATCTCTACGGCCAGGAGTCGTCGGTGGCGGTCGAGGTCGATCCGGAAAGCTTCGATTGGAGTGTTCTGGGAGAGGAGCGGACTTCGTCGTCCCTGCTCAACCTCGAGCGCTTCCTCTCGCGGCTCTCGGCGAGCGCACAAGGCGCAGAGGTAGATCGAGGGTTCGACCACGAGCCCTTGGTGCTGGCGAGAGCGGAGTCTCCCAACGATCTCGCGGGCGCCCTGGCAGAGAGCGATAAAGGTCTCGAAGGTGTCCTTTATGACAATGAGGAAGGGTTTCGGTTCTATTCCCGATGGCGTTCTCGCCTCGCCCGGCATCTGAGTCGCGCGTAAGACTTACATGGCTTGGGTAAAACTTGCCCCGAAAAGGCGCCGCCGCGCTGAGCGCTCCGAGGCCTGGCCCATCTTATCCGACTGATAAGACGAATCTTGTGGTCGGAACCGCCAAACTGGCAGAGGGTTTGCTATGGAAGTCCAGCAAGATGACACGGCTCGTTTCGGGACTCTTGACCATCCACGTTCTGGCGGTTGGGCCCGTCTATTCGCAGGCGGACGACAGCACCGACGTCGCACCTCACTTTCGGTTCGTGACTTCCGTCAATGCCGTGCATCTCAACGTTTCCGTCGTCAACAAGAAGGGCAAGCTGATCACGAATTTAGGGCAAAATGATTTCGAGCTTCTGGAAGACCAGAAGGCCCAGACAATTACGTATTTCTCCAGGGGCTCGGAGGCTCCAGTCGACCTCGTCTTGCTCGTCGATGCCAGCGGCAGCATGGACGTGACCGCGAAGGTCGCCAATGCCCGAAACGCTGCCATTCAAATGATTCATAGCCTGGGACCAGAAGACCGTGTTTCCGTCTATGCATTCGATAAAAACCTCTACCAACTCACGGAGTTTGGCGAGAGCAAAGAGGAGTCGATTGCGGCTCTGACGCGCCTCACTCCTTTCGGGTCGACCGCTTTATACGATGCGGTCTCGACACTCGCGGACCACGTCGTCCATGAAGGTTTCGGCAGACGCGCAATCGTCGTCGTGACCGACGGTGTGGATACCTCGAGCGAGACCTCGGTGAACGAGGCGGTCGAGAAAGCAAAGGGCGTCGACCTTCCCGTCTATGCCGTTCGCGTCCTCTCGCCGCTAGACGATCCGAAAAACGACCTGTTCCTCGGGGTGCACGGCGCGGAGTTTCGTGGAGCGGATGCACTACGTCTATTCACTGCGGAGACGGGTGGCGATATGTTCGAGGGAAGCCAATGGGGTCAGCTCGCCATGGCTTCGGCACGCATTCGAGATGAGCTGAAGACTCAGTACCGAATCGGCTACGTTCCCGACAATCCGAGAGGAGACGGCGGATTCCGCCGTATTCAAGTTCTGACGCGCCGGCGTGGTGTCGAGGTTCGCACACGCAAGGGTTACTACCCCAAGAAGCAAAGCAAGGCCCCCCCGCCTCGCTCGGCGATCGAAGACAGGTCGTACTACTAGGCTAGGGAGGTCCACAAATGAAGAAAGCTACCTTGAGTATCAGTATCGTCGTCATGGCTATCATCGCTTCCGGCTGCGCCACGAAGAAATACGTGAGCAAGGAAGTCGGTGCCGTCAATCAGAAAGTCGAAAGCCTCAGCGATTCCGTCGAGCGGAATCAGGAGCGTATCGGCCGGAACGAAGAGTCGCTCACGCGTCAGGACGGTGACATCCGTCGCGTCGACGCGAAGGCCGACGAGGCCGGTCAGCTCGCTGCCTCCGCACAGGGTGAGGCCGAACGCGCCTTCAACGAAGCGCAGCGCGCGATGAAAGGCAAGCTCCTCTACGAGGTGACTCTTTCGAACGACAAGGTCAACTTCGATTTGAACGCGGCGCAGCTGTCCTCCGACGCACAAATGCTCGTGGACGAGCTGGCCGAGAAGGTCAAAGCGGATAATCGCGGTCTCTGGATCGAAGTCGAAGGGCACACGGACGCTTCGGGCGAGCCGAGCTACAACAAGACGCTCGGACTGAAGCGCGCGGAGACCGTCCGCGACTATCTCTATCAGGCGCACGGCATCCCCCTCCATCGGGTCGCCGTTTACAGCTTCGGAGAGGAACAGCCTGTGGCGGACAACGCGACGCGCGACGGGCGCGCTCGCAACCGAAGGGTTGTGGTCAAAGTTCTCGAATAGAGAAGCGAACAGAAACGAGACTCCCAGCTCGGCAACGGGCTAGTGGGAGCCCGGCAGACCCCTTTTCCGGCGCGCGGGGGTCTGCCGGGTTTGCTTTTTGAGGTCTTCTCTCTCCCCTGGGGAGAGGTCGGCTCGCGAAGCGAGCCGGGTGAGGGGCCATCCGTTCAGGAAAAGCGCGGCGCTCGGGCTAGAATGGAATAACGCGCTCCACAGCCGGTAGTGTGAGACGGGAGGAAGGCTTGGGCAGCCTGGCCTACGCCCCAAATTGGGAGAATTCAGCCGAGGCCGATCGCGGCCTCGTCGTGCGCGCACGTGCCGGGGACCACGAGGCCTTCGGAGAGATCGTGCGTGCCCACCAGCGAAAGGTCTATGGCGTGGCACTTCGAATGACCCGACGCCATGAAGTCGCGGACGATATCGCCCAGGAAACTTTCATCCGCGCCTATCGAAACCTGGCGCGTTTCGAGCTGGGTCGACCCCTGGCGCCGTGGCTGAAAAGAATCGCCATAAACCTGGCGATTAACCACTTGAACGGGGTCGCACGGCGCGAGCAGTCTCTCTATACGGACGATCAGCCCGCAGGACCGCAGAAGAACCCATCGTCGGGCTTTACCGGGTCCGATCCGCTGAGCACGCTCGAGTCCAATGAGCGCATGGCGGCGCTCGAGCGGGCGATGAAGCGGCTGTCGCCGGATCATCGAGCCGTGCTGATACTAAAGGTCGAAGAGGGTATGCGATATCAGGACATCGCGGAGGCACTGGAAATTTCACAGGGGACGGTGATGTCCCGCTTGTTTCGTGCCCGTCAGAAGCTCAAGGAGCTCCTCGCGGAGCACCTCTAGAAACGGAATAGCCGATGGAGTGTCAGATAGCAACGCGGCTCGTCGAGAAGCTAGTCGACGGAGAGGCGACTGCGGAAGAGAAGGCGCGAGCCGAAAACCATCTCGAAGACTGCGAAACCTGCCGCGCCCACTACGCTTTCTTGATGTCTATCGCGGAGCTGGGCCAGAAACGGCGACTGCCCGAGCCCAAGGAATCCTATTGGGAGTCTCTTTCTCGAAACGTCCTCGCACGGATTGCCGAGGAGAAGGAGGGGTGGCCGGCTGGAAACGTCGGATTGCGCGCCCGGGCGATCCTGGGCGGGACTGCCATGCGTTTCGCAGGCCTCGCTGCCGGTGTCCTCCTGGCCGTCGCTGTCGTATGGAACGTCACGTCCACGAGACCGCACGCTCCTTCGAGCTCCGAAGCGGACTCCGTCACGGTCTCCCCCAGGAGCGCAACGACGCCCTTCGCCGAGCAGGAGGAAGCTCGGGCGCAACCCCCGTCAAAAGCCGCGGCCGCGCCGGAACCACGCTGGCGCGCGGCCGCCGAGTCCCGTGAGAAGTCGGCGGACAGGGTTACGTCCGAAGAGGGGCGCGAGCCGGAGCCTCTGGTGGCTGCCAAGTCGATGGAGTACGTGCAAGCCCCCGAGGTGCCTCTGGTGCAGGACTTCGAGCCCGCCGCCCAATCACAGAACGCCCCTCGAGCCTCCGCGGCAGGCGTCCCGAGCACGGAAGCGAAACGGGCCCGAGCGGCGGACGAGGCGGTAACGACGCTGGGCTCCGCTTCGAGGCTTTTGCCTCCGCCTTCAGAAGCCGAACCGCGTGACAGCTGCGAAGGCTTTCGCCAGGCTCTTCGGACGGTTGGGGAAGGTGAAGACGCCATCGACGTGCGTTTTCAGCTCGCTCGGTGCGAGCTTGCACGTTACGAGAGCGAGCCTTCGGAGGAAGCGCGCAGGCGCGCGCTCGCGGATGGGGAGGCCTTTCTCGTGCTGGAGCCGGAAGGAAGCCGAGCTGAAGAAATAAGGCAGGCGATCTCACGCGTGCCCCGTTGAGAAGACTAGGCGCGCCAGTCCAATTGGAAGACCGTGCTCGTACCCGCGAGCACCACCCTTCCGCGCCCGTCGAACGCGAGTCCCACGAGCGGCGGCGCCGCGATGGCCCTCTCGACGGAGCCCTCGGGGGTGACGCGATAGACGCCGCTGTCGCCCGCGAGACCTTCCGTCACGTAAAGATCGCCTTCCGCGTCGAAGGCCATGCCTTGGGGCCGTCCGAAACCACCGACAAAAAGATTGACGTCGCCCGCGCGATTGACGCGGTAGACGCCGTCGACGGAGGACAAGGTCGGGACGGTGACGAGCAAATCTCCGTCGCGATCGAAGACCAAATGGTAGGCGGCGACGGAGGGCTCCAAGTGGCAGAACGAGCGCGGTTCTCCATTGGGCTCGATCCGGTAGACGGTTCCCCGTCGGTCTCCCACGTAGAGGATTCCATCCGAATCGAAGGCAATCCCTGTCGCGACGCCGAGCTCGTCCGCGACGAGCTCTACTTCACGGTCCGAGGAGACGCGATAGATCGCGCCCTCCTCACGGCTCGAGACGTAGAGGTAGCCGTCCGGTCCGAAGGCGAGTCCCGTCGCGTTTACGATCTCGCTGGCAAAGGGCTGAATTTCGCCATCGGTCTCGACGCGAAAAACAGAAACGGGTACTTTCTCGCCGCGGCTTCCACTCAAAGTCACGTAGAGGCGCCCCTCCGAATCGAAAACGGGATTGGCAACGGGCTGAAGCTCTTCGGCAATGACGGAAGCGATCGAGACCGGCAGCGGGGCACTGATCGAGTCTCCGATCTCGACTCGAACCTCGGGCATCGCGGAATCGGGAACGATCGCACTCAGAGTGTCGCGAGAAACCCGCGTGACCTGGGCACGTTTGTCACCGAAGTAGACACGGTTCTCCTGCGCTCGCACTGGGTCGAACCCCTCGCCGAGAATCGCGACACGGCCACCCGGAACGGCGTGTGCCGGGTTCACGGCGTGGACATGAGGCCGATTGGGGGTCACGACAGGTGAAGTCACTTTCTCAAGGGTTTTGCCATCATAGCGCCATCAGGGCTGTACGAGCTCGATGAGGCCCTGATCGAGTAACCGTTTGAAGATGATCAACACTTCCTGCTCCCCCATCGGACAGATCATGGTGATCGAGGCCACGTCCCACTCCCCATTCACTCGAGAAAGCACGAAACCGTCCTGAGGATCGAGATCGAGCTGCGACAGAGCCACCAAGGTCACTTTGAGCCGCGGTACGGCCTCCATCGGGATCTCACCGGCGACGTTCCCTAGATCGTCAAGGATTCGTTGAATTTTGAGGACGAACAAGCGAGCGTATTTGTTCTGAGAGTCGACTTCGAGCACCGACTCGAAGTTCTCGAGGGCCGTCGCGTAATCCCCCGTGTTGTAGAGGCTGACCCCGGTCTTGAGCTTGCCCCGGAGCTCGGAGACCTGCTGTGCGAAATCGATCTCGTCAGGGGTCTCCTTGACCCGAAGTAGCTTTCGCTCGTAGAGCTCCAGCAAGCGCGAGGCGGCGTAAAACTCCACCGCGTGGAGCTCGAGCGAGATTTCCGCCATGTTCTTCCCGCGCTGAACAAGCTCCAGCACGCGTTCATCCTCGTCGCTGAGATCGGTCGCCTCCAGTGCGGCCTCGTGGTTGACCTCGAAGGTCGTCAAACGCGACCCGAAGACCTCATGGATTCGCTCCCACTCGTCCGTTCGTCGTGCTCCCTCGAGAATGACTCCGGTCAGGTCGAGCGGAAGGGATATCGGAATGCGCTCTGGGAGCTCGCCGTCCTCGAAATTGAACTCACCCTCTTTCCAGAGAAAGCAATCGTAGATCGCTTCTTCGGTCTTGATCCGAAGGAGTTCCTCGAGCGTGTTTTCCGAGATGATTTCGGCGGCCACGAGTATCTGACCGAGCGGCTCGTTGATCCGGTCCTGCTCGATCAGGGCCTTGAAGAGCTCTTCCTCGGTGATGTGGCCCGATCGGATGAGGAACTGGCCAAGCGTCTCCCTTGGGTTGCTCGAGACCGAAGAGAAGAGCCGCCCTTCTTTGAAAAAGAGGCGCTTCTCGATCGGGCCGCGCTTCAGGCGAAGCGTGCCCGTCTTCAAGTTCACCCCACACCACTGCAACAGATCCCCGAGCCCCATCGTCTCGAGGCTACCCGTGAGACTCATGAGACTACTCTGACACGGAAAGGCGATCGGGCGGCCTGCGTCATCCGATCGCCTCCTGGAGGAAGGGTTAGGTTCAGCGATTCCAGAAGAGGTAGTCGCTGGATGGCCCTGGCGATGTGGGACGCTGCTTGAGCGAGACCTCGACGTTGGCGAACTGCCGATCGACCTCGCGGGCAGAGCTCACGATCTGGTTGTACAGGCCGACCACGTAGAGGACCGCACCCACCGCTACGAGCGCAGTGGTCGGATAGAAGATGATGCTGAGGATCACTTTGAATCCACTGTACCGCCGCATTTCTAGTGGACTGTAACAGCTGAACGTTTAGTGGTTTTGATTCGTCGTGACGGATCGTTGTAGGTCCACTTCACGGGCTTGGGAGCCTCGTTGTACTTGCGTATGTAGCGCATGATCTTGCGAGTCAAGTCCTGGGTTGAGGTGAACACGCCTCGATGTATCAGGTCCCGCTCGATCTTGGAGAACCAGAGTTCGACCTTGTTCAGCCAGGAGGAATAAGTGGGCGTGAAGTGCAAATGGACCTTCGGATTGGCTTCGAGGAACTCAGCGACCTTGGCGGTTTTATGAGCGGACAGATTGTCGAGGATGACGTGGATTTCGCGCTTTCGCTTGTGGCTCGTAACCAGCTGCTCCAAAAAGGCGACAAACTCCTGGCTGGTATGGCGGCGGACAGTCTTGCCGAGGACCTCGCCCGTCTTCGTGTCGAAGGCGGCGTAGAGAGAAAGCGTTCCATGCCGGACGTACTCGAAACCGTGTCGCTCGGCCCGTCCGGGAGACAATGGCAAGATCGGGTCCCGCCGATCCAGGGCTTGGATCGCCGTTTTCTCATCAATACAAAACACCGCAGCGTGCTGAGGCGGATTCATATAGAGACCGATGATCTCCGCTGCCTTCTTCTCAAAATCCGGGGTCGTCGGACGCTTTGTAATGCTCAATTCGGTGTGGTTGGAGACCATGCTTTTTCCAAGTGCGAGCCACCATCATGTGATGGACTCCCAGCTTCTTCGCCAGCCGCCGTGTGCTCCAGTGAGTAGAGCCGTCCGTGGGCTTCTTCTGCGTCCAGGACAGAATCCGTGCTTCCATCCGAGGCGTGAGTACTTGAACCGGACGTCCCTCGTGACGCGCGTACAGACCTGCCAGACGCTCCTCCAAGAATCGACGTTTCCACTTGCTGACAAAAGGCGCCGTGCAATCCACCGTCCGCTGAACCTCCGAGTAGCTCGCACCCTCGGCCAACAACAGCAACACCCGAGAAACACGCGCATCGTCAGCGCGGCCGCTTCGGCTCGACGCTCGTTTGCTGAGTTCCAGACGTTCCGCCCGAGTCAATACAACGCTGCTTCTCTCCTGCATGGGAGAGATAGTATCACTAAATGCTTATCTGTTACAGTCCACTAGTATGGGATCTTTCGTTGACAGCGGGGAAGGCGCTTTGTATAGTCGCCACTCTTCGGCACAGCTATCTTCCGGCTAGCCCTGCGGTCGCGGAAGTGGCGCCCGATTTGTCCCCACCCAAGTCTCGAGGAGGAGTTGATGCCCAAGCTCACGCTCAAGAAAGCCAATACCATCATCGAGCAAGCCTTTGCGAAAGCCGCCGAGATGAGGTTCAATCCGCTCGGTGTCATCGTGCTTGACGACAGCGGCAATGTCGTCTCCGCTCAGCGCCAGGATGGCGCCAGCATGTTCCGTCTCGACGTCGCCCGCGGCAAGGCCTGGGCGTCGGTGGCAATGGGAGCCTCGAGCCGGGCGCTGTTCATGCGCGCGAAGGACAACCCCAACTTCTTCGTCACCTTGGCTGCGGCCGCGGAAGGCAAGTTCCTGCCGCAGACGGGCGCCGTATTGATCAAAAACGACCAGGGCGAAATTCTCGGCGCTGCCGGAGCAAGCGGCGGAACCGGTGAAGAGGACGAGGCGTGCTGCGCCTATGGGGTCGAGCAGGCGGGGTTGAAGCCGGACTCCTCCCCTTGAAAGAACGCGCCTCCGTCGTTGGAGTCGGCGCCTTCGCCGCTACTTATCTAATCTCGGCAACGATTGCAGCGTTGGTACTCGGGAACCGCGAGTTCCTCTTCTACATCGTGGTGATGATCATCCTGATCGGAGCCGTGTGGTTGGTGCATTCCCGGGTGAGTTTGACGTCAGGGGCGTTGTGGGCTCTCAGTGTTTGGGGTTTGTCCCATATGATGGGAGGCCTCCTAACCCTGCCGGACGGATGGCCCTACGATGGAGAGCACCAGGTGCTCTACAGCTTGTGGCTTTTCCCCGGCAAGCTGAAATACGACCAACTGGTCCACGCCTACGGTTTTGGAGTCACCACCTGGGTTTGCTGGCAGGCACTCCAGGCCATGCTGGTATCGGCTGGCGCCAAGAACCTACGCCCGACCTTCGGCATGCTCGTTCTGGCAGTCGCCGGGGGAACGGGCTTTGGCGCCCTGAACGAGGTCATCGAGTTCATTGCGACGCTCATGGTCCCCAACACCAACGTTGGCGGTTATATCAACACGGGTTGGGATCTGGTCGCGAATTTGATCGGAGCGAGCGTTGCGGCAACCTTGATTTATCTGAGCGCTTCACGGCGGTAGCGCCGATCCCACACAAGGATCCGAGGAGTGCCCAGAACATCTGTGTTCTCAACGTTCTCCGCCTCCCTCTTCCACTCTCTAGTGCTCGGTCGCCTCTTCGGCTCCCGCGCAAGGTGCAGATACATTTTTCAGCACGCTGCTGGTGCGGGATAGATACCACAGCGAAAGCGGGTAGAACTCCCACGGTGAGGATCACGGAAGCTTTCTTTCGGGTGCCAGACAATAGAAACTGCCATGAAGAGCGAACTGGATTTGATTCAAGAGTACAGCGAGCTCGCCGAGGCGAAGATCGAGTCTTTCGGTGATCTCCCCGTCCCCGACGAACGACGCTTCGGAGAGCTCAAGGCATTCTTCGACGACCTTCTCGAGCGACGGCGATCCCTCAAGGTAGCGTTCTCCGAACGATACAGCTCAAAAGAGATCAGGACCCGCCTTCCCCATCGAGCGCGTTTGCGAGTGCCGGCCGATATGAGCGTGTTCTTCTGTCACCAGGATACCTACGCGCCCGCTCGCCTGGTAAACATGAGCCGTGGCGGACTCCACCTGGGCTCCGAGGTATTTCTCACGAGCGGCGCGCGTCTGACGCTCTATATGTCCAACCTCGGACGGGGCTACGAGGACCTCTTCGAGACCGCCGTGGATGTGATCTGGTCGGCTAAACGACTCCCCCGGCGTGGCATGGGGGTGCGTTTCCGTGAGCTGACTCAGGACACCGAGCAACAACTCGACGACTACGTGGTGGCTTTTCTCCGGGAGCGGCTCTCCAAAGCCAACAAGCTCGACTACCGTCCGAGCTTCGCCCGTCAATCGCCGGCGCGCCTCGCGAACGCTCGAGGATGAGTTCCTCGACTCAGGACGACTCGGAGACAGCCAGCACGTCTCGCGATTCGGGACGCAGGCGGGTCGTCAGGAAAGCCACGACGAAAACGACAGCGCCGGCCACCTGAAACGGCACCCCTGGACCGAAGCGCGAGTAGGCCCACCCCGCCCAAATCGGTCCGAAGATCCTCGCCATGGCGCCGAAAGCCTGCTGCAGCCCCATGACCTGTCCGAGCTGATTCTGGTCGCAGCGGAGACTCAAGAGAGCACTGGTCGCGGGAAAGAGGAGCGCGGTACCGATCGGAGTCAGCATCATGACGGGAAAGAGCAGTGACAGCTGTTGTGGATACGGGAAACCCAGAAGACTGACGGCGAGGAACACGGCACCGGCACGCATCAGGCGGACCTCACCGAAACGCTCGACGAGCTTGCCCAGCACGCCGGCTCTCATGATAACCGCGACCGCACCGAGAAACGGAAAGATGTAACCAATGCTTGCTTCGTCGATATCGAACCGCTCCATCAGGAAGAGAGGTAGGGTGAAGGTCATCGAGCTGAATGCGGTCATGGCGACGGTGTAGATCCAGATGAGCTCGCTCGTCTCTCGTCTCGGGTGGCGCAGCGTCTCCGCGACCATCGAGCGAATCGAGCGTCGATCGGCTTTTTCACTCACGGAGGGGTCGCTTTTTCGAGGTACGCTCGATTCGGGCAGCACAAGCCAGGCCAAGACGAGGTTGAACAAACACAGGCTCGCCCCCAACAACCCTGGCACCTCGGAGCCAAACAGCCAGACGGCCGAGCCCACCGCAGGGCCGATCATCACACCAGTGTTGGTGGCTGCCGAAAGCCATCCGAGGGCTTTTGCCCGCTCGGCCGGTGGCACCGAGTCTCCGACGTAGGCTTGCATCACCCCTGTCGTGCCGCCACTCGCGCCCTGCACGATGCGGGAGAGAAACAGCATTCCGATGGAGTCCGCAAACGCGAAGATGATGAAGGCGAGCGACGAGCCGAACAGACTCACCATCAAGGCTGGTCGCCTCCCGAACCGATCGGAGAAACGTCCCCACAGCGGCGAAGCAGCGACCTGAGCGACCGAGAACGACGCGACCATGAGTCCGATGACGAGAGGATCGGCTTCCAGTCGAACCGCGTAGATCGCCAGCAGTGGGAACACCATCGCATAGCCGAGCATGTCCAGAAAGGCGTTGAGAAGCAGGACCCACAATTTGCGAAAGCTCAGGCTAGCCTCCCCCGATCTCCGATCGCCGCGAGACAGATGGCTTTCGAGAGCCGTTCGGCCCTCGAAAGCTCCTCAGGGCTCAGATCGTCGCCGCCGAATCGGACCCCATAGTAGATCTCGGTCAACTCGCGGATCCCGGGGAGATGGTCCTCCCACCTCGAAGCAAAATCGGACGCGGTCTGTCCAAGGGGCTTTCGCACGCCGAGACGTTCCAGGCGTTTGAGAAACGTCTCGTAGAAGGGCACCCGGCTCTCGGCGCGCGGGCCAAAACGCTGCAAACTCCAAGTCGGAAGTCGCAATCGAAACATCAAGCCGAACCGAGAGTGTGCGACGAGAAAAAGGCCGATCGCGACCAACAAGCTCCCCGCGATCGCCCAACGATGCTCTGCGGCGACACTCAGGCTTCGCCCCACCGCTCGGAGCACAACGTCGGCCGCGGCGCCGGCCTTCCCGAGAACGCTCCTCTGTCGCTCCACGTCGAAGGTGATGACGTACATGTCCCAGAGCATTCTCAGCGAGTCGATACCCTGGAACAAAAAGCCCTCTCGCCGCATGTCGTCCGCATCGAGGGACGGCGGGGTCGGGTCGAAGCTCACCCAACCTCGCCTCTCGTCGTAGACCTCCACCCAGGCGTGAGCGTCCAGCCTTCTAATAATCTCGAACTCTCCGACCTCATTCCGCTCGCCCCGGTTGAACCCCGTGACCAGGCGCGACGGAACATCCTGCGAGCGAAGCAGCATGACCATCGCGGTAGCGAAATATTCGCAGTGGCCCGCTCTCGCCTCGAACAGAAAGTCCTCGAGAGGGTCCGCGTGGATGCGATAGGGCTGACGCAAGGTGTAGTCGTAGGAGGAGCGCAGGTAACGTTCGACCGATGCGGCTTTGCCGAGAACGTTCTCGCCAGTCGCGATCGCAACCCCCAGCTCGTGAAATCGCCCGGACAGCTCGGGCACTTGTGTATGCAAGGCGCGACGCGTCCTCGACAGCCTCTCCACGCCGCCGACGGGAGAGCTTCCATCCAGAGCCGTGGCATTCCATGAGACGGCGTAACGCCGGCCAGCTCGGCGGGCGCGGCCTGTGCGAAGCGTGAGATAGGGGTCGATAAAGATGTAACGGTCGGTGGTGGCGATACTCGAAGACGCCGGAGGCAGGAACAGCACGTCGGTGTCGAGCGGCTCGAGGAAGACTTCGCTCTGCACCCTGGCGCCGCCTCGAGGTCGATCGAGGAGGAAGACACCCGCTGAGACCTGTGGAAGAATCGAGACTCCCGAGAGCGTCTGAGTCCAGGCGCCCTCCTGATAGAGATCGTAGGCGGGCCCCCGCCAGCGGGGCGGACTGGGCGCGTCCTTGGCGACGATGCGCATCACTACGTCGGCGCTTCTCTTGATCTCTTCGAAGTCACCGAGTCGTACTTTCTCGGAGAATCCCGTCACAGTGATTCCAGTACCGCCGAGCCGAAATCCACCGTGCGACGTTCGGGGCAGGGCCACGAAGATGAGCCCCGAAAGGACCAGCACGGGCAATGCGACCGTGAGACTGGTTCTCATCGCGATTGCCAGCATGCGGCGGTTCGGCTTCGCCGGGCGCGTTTGCTCGAGCACGAAAACGAGGGTTCCGACCAGAACGAAGAGCGTGAGAGGAACGATGAAAATCGCATCGACGGTCATCGATGCCGCGGCCAGCATCTCTATGAGACAAATGAGGTGGAGGCGGGATCGCTCTCGGTCGCTCTCTTGGTGCAAGAGTGTGTGCAGCTTCAAGTAGAACATCAAATGCACGGTAGCGAAAATCAGGCGCTCCGAAAGGTAAAACCAGTCGATGGGAAAGAAAACGAGGTAGAGTCCCGCCGTCAGCGACGAGGCGCGTCGGACTGGCACGAGCCACTCGGCGGCGGGATTGGCGAGCCCGAAGAGCGGAATCAAGATCAGGAGAAGCGCTGAAAGCCACAACGGGATATCTCCGGTCAGAACCACCGCGATCGCGGAGACTTCGCACCACAGAACACGTATCAGGGCGCGGGTGTCTCCTGGCATCACGCGAACAGCATCCTCGGAGCAACCAGGTGGAGCTCGGGGTGCGCCCCCAGCCGTCCAACCCCAGTGGACCCGTCGATGGAGAGGGCGACGACCGTCTCACCTCGTCCCAGCGCCGCTCGCAGGTCGATCTCCCAGTCGCGAAGCTCTGCTGTCGGCTCGACTGTCGCAAGGTGCGTGAGCACGTTCCGCAAATGGTCGTCCGAGCACCGCGGAGGCAGTTCGAGCGAAGCCGACCGGAAGCGGTAACTCGTTTCTTCTCGCGTGAAGTGGGCCGCGAGAGACGCCACCGCACTCACGAGAATCTCGAACTCTCTGTCGTCCCACCCGTCGGGAAGACGCGGAACGAAGGTGAGGCAGTAGCGTCGATCCGAATCGTCACCGAGCTCACGAACCATGATCTCTCCCTGCTTTGCGGAGGTTCTCCAGTGCACGAGATGGACGTGGTCTCCGGGAACGTAGCTTCGCAGACGATAGAACTCCTCGCCGATACTGCGGCGTAACACCTGACTGCCGCCCGCGAGACGGTCGCGGGCGAGCCACGAAGCCTCGACGGGCCGAACCTTCGGAAAGACCACGAGACTCCGCTTCGAGTCGATCGTACGGCGAAACCGGAACAACCCGTAGGGAAAGTGACTTGCCGTGTCTACCGGCTCACCTTCGTAGACTCCCCTCCTTCGGTAGAGCCTCGTGCGTTTGCACAGCGTCTTGCCCCGTCTCGGTACTAGCGGCACGGGAGCGGTGCCGTCCGTTATCTCGATCCCGAAGGCATCGAGCCAGCGCGACGTGTTTCCGAGAGAAAGGATCTCTCCAAAGGGCTCGCCCGCATAGGCCTCCGGCGTCTCGGAGCTGGCGACCGCAAGCCGCGCCATCGCGAGATAGCCCACGACGAGGCTGAGTAGCGAGACGCCAAGCCCCACCGACAACATCAGGTACAAGAGGTTGTTCCTGGTGTTGTAGGCGGCGAAAGCGATGATCGCCAGGAGAACGATGAAGCGACGCCCCTCGCGCGTGAGACGGACGGCCATCATCGAGATCGCATCAGAGGGGAACGGTTACGTGCTCCAGGATTTCTTCGAGTGCGGACTCGGCCCGGCCCCCGGTACGCGCCACGACGCGATGCGCGAGCACCGCTTCGGCGAGCGACTGGATGTCGTCGGGAACGACGTACCCGCGTCCGGCGATGAGCGCCCGGGCCTGACTGGCCCTTTGAAGCAGCAACGCTCCTCGAGGGCTGACGCCCAGCGTGAGCTGGCTCGACCTCCGCGTCTCGGACACGAGGCGGACGATGTAGTCGGTGATGGAATCGTCTACGCGAACGCGGCGAACGGCCTTCTGTAGTCGAACGACGTCCCGACCCGCCATCACCGGCGTTACGGAATCGATCGGATGATCGATCTGCTGCTCGGACAGCAGACGCTTTTCGTCCTCCTCGCTTGGGTAACCCATGCGGATTCGCATCAGGAAACGGTCGAGCTGCGATTCAGGAAGCGGATAGGTTCCGTGGTGCTCGCTAGGATTCTGCGTCGCGAGCACGATGAAGGGCGTCGGCAGCCGATGGACCGTGGAATCGAGGCTCACCTGCGATTCGTTCATCGCTTCGAGCATCGCGGATTGGGTTTTGGGAGTGGCGCGATTGACTTCGTCCGCGAGCACTACGTTCGAGAATATCGGCCCCGGCTTGAACTCGAACTGACCGCTCGCGGGGTGAAAAACCGAGACACCGAGTATATCCGACGGCAGCAGGTCGCTCGTGAACTGGATGCGGCGAAACGAGCAATAGAGCGAGCGCGCCAGCGTCTGGGCGAGCATGGTCTTGCCGACCCCGGGGACGTCCTCGATTAGGAGATGTCCCTCCGAGAACAGGGCGACGAGCGTCAGACTGCACCGCCTCCGCTTTGCCTCGAATGACGCTTTGGACCGAGGTTCTCAGCGCGCCGATCTGCTCGAAGACGAGCTTCTCCGGAAGCTCTCCTATCTCGGTCGGAAGCTCGGTCGCGGAGTGGAGCTCGGTCATAGATTCTGCTAGCTTTATCGCGTCACTACTACCGGGCGATTAACTCAGTGGGAGAGTGCTACCTTCACACGGTAGAAGTCGCAGGTTCAAATCCTGCATCGCCCACCACTCCCAACCACCGTAGCACGCGGACCCAAGAGCGTCAAAGCTCCACAAACAAAGAGTTTGATGAGTACCCTTTCCCCAGAGGGGAGAGGGTAGACTTAGAGCGCGGCGAAGTCGGTGAGATCCTTGAAGGCCTGGAAACGCTCGTAGATCTCCTCGCGAGTCAAGGCTTCGAGCCTCCGGGTGCCGAGATCCTCGACGCAGAACGAACCCATCACGCTCCCGAAGATGATGGCTTGGCGGACGACGGAGTGGTCCACGTCCGGGTGATTCGAGAGATAGCCCATGAAACCGCCAGCGAAGCTGTCGCCCGCACCGGTCGGGTCGACGATGGTCTCGAGCGGATAAGCCACCGTGGCGAAGCGCTCGCCCTCGCGGAAGCAGAGCACGCCGTACTCCCCTCGCTTGATGACCAGGGTCGAAGGTCCCATGCGTCGAATCTTGGCCGCCGCCCTGACGAGGTTGTGGGTTTCGGCGAGCTGGCGCGCCTCTTCGTCGTTGATGACCAGGACGTCGATTCCGCGAAGCATACGGGCAAGCTCCTCCGGCGTGCGCTCGATCCAGTAGTTCATTGTATCGGCGCCGATGAGCCTCGGTTTCTCGACCTGCTTCAAGACATCGACTTGGAGCTCGGGGTGGATGTTCGCGAGGAACACGAGATCGGAGCCTCGGTAGTGCTCGGGGATTTCCGGCTTGAAGGTCTCGAAAACGCCCAGTTCGGTGAAGAGCGTGCTGCGCTCGGTGAGGTCTTGGCTGTACTCCCCACCCCAGCGAAACGTCTTGCCACTCGCGGTCTCGAGACCGGCCAGATCGATCCGCCTTCCGCCGAAGACGCGTCGCTCGGCGTCGGTGAAATCATCCCCCACGACGGCGACGACGTTGACGTCGGTAAAAAAAGAGGCGCAGAGCGAGAAGTAGGTCGCAGCTCCGCCGAGGACATCGTCTCCTTGGGCTGTCGGCGTCTTCAGGACGTCGAATGCCACCGAGCCCACGACGAGAATGGACATACTATTTCAGGTACTTTCCGATGAGAGGCGCGAGCTCGCGCTTGGTTTTCTCGGGGATGAAATCGGGTTGCGTGATGATCGAGCTTGCCAGAGCATTCGCATGAGGCGACGGCTCGCTCAGATCGAGGTTAGTTACGGTGTCCAGAATGATCTGTCGCGCGGTCTCGGCGTTCTTCTGGAGATTTCCGATGACTTGCTCGACGGTGACGGATTCATGGCTCACGTGCCAGCAATCGTAATCCGTCACGAGCGCCATCGTCGCGTAGCTCATCTCTGCTTCTCGCGCGAGCTTCGCTTCCTGCAGATTCGTCATACCGATGATGTGGGCGCCCCAGGAACGGTAGAGCTCGGATTCGGCCAGGGTCGAGAATTGAGGACCCTCCATGCAAACGTAGGTGCCGCCGCGATGGAGCCGAGCTCCGGTCTTTTGGCCGGCTTCGTACATGAGCTTTGATAGGTGCTCACAGAAAGGCTTCGAGAACTCGACGTGGGCCGCGATCCCGTTACCGAAGAACGTGGAGATACGGCCACGCGTACGGTCGATGAATTGATCAGGAATGACGACGTCGAGAGGATGAATGTCCTCTTTCAAAGACCCGACCGCGCTCGCCGAAAGGATGTGCTCGGCGCCGAGAAGCTTGAACCCGAAGACGTTGGCCCTGAAGTTCAGCTCACTCGGAAGCAGGCGATGCCCCTCGCCGTGTCGGGCCAGAAACGCCACCGGTTTGCCCGCGAGCTTTCCAACGACATACTTGTCTGAGGGGTCTCCGAACGGCGTCTCGAGCCTGACTTCCTCGATATCCTGGAGACCCTCCATCTTGTAGAGACCGCTTCCCCCGATGACGCCGATCTTCGCCTCTGCCATGACGCTCTATCTCCTATCCATGGACACAAACGCAAGAGTCTATTACGCGAGCATGGGTTTTACAATGCACCCGCCACGAGCGACGCCCACGCTTCAGACGCTTTGCAGCAGCTCGACCAGAACCCCATGGGTGGACCTGGGATGAACGAAGGCTACGAGGTGACCGCCTGCGCCGGGTCTCGGCTTCTCGTCGATGAGTCGCGCGCCCTGCCGGCGGAAGTCCTCCAGAGCAGCCTCGATGTCCTCCACCTCGAAGCAGATGTGGTGAATGCCTTCCCCCCGCTTTTCGATGAAAGCCCCCACCGTCGAGGCGGCACCCAGGGGCTCGAGAAGCTCCAGGTTGCTATCCCCCACCGGTAGGAAAAGGACTTTGACGCCGAACTCGGGAATCTCGTAACGCTTGCCCGACTCGAGGCCCAGAAGCCCTCCGAAGCGCCCGGAAGCCTCGGAGAGACTCCGAACCGCGATCCCCACGTGATGTATCTTCATATCTTCCGCATCCTCTCGAGCAAGGCCTCCGCGACTTCGTAAGGCGTTTTGCGGCGCGCGTGAATTTCGCGAAGGGCAGCCGTCCAATCCGCGTCCGCGATCCGCGCCCGCACCGCCCGCAGCAGAACGTGGTGCAGCCAGCTCTCTACGAGGCGGCTTCGATCGGGTTTCGTCGAGGTCGCACCGGTGACGAGAGCGTAGAGCTCATCCAACCCCTTCCCCTCGAGTGCTTCCGTTGCGAGGACGGCCTTGCCGCCACCGTGAACCCGAAGCTCTTCCGTCAGGATTGACGCGCCCTCTCGGTCCGCCTTGTTCACGACAAGGATATCCGCAATCTCCATGAGTCCCGCCTTGTTGGCCTGGAGGTGGTCCCCAAGCCCGGGAGCGAGCACGACGATGGTCACGTCCGCCGCAGCGGCGATCTCCACTTCGTCCTGCCCCGCACCGACCGTCTCCACGAGAACGAAGTCCTTGCCGGAAGCCTCGAGAAGCAAGAGCGCTTCGAAAACGGCATCTGCCAGGCCACCGACGTGGCCCCGCGTCGCCATGCTTCTAATAAAGATTGCGGGGTCACGGGCACCGGCGTCCATACGAGCCCGATCGCCGAGAAGAGCTCCTCCCGTAAAGGGACTCGTGGGATCGACGGCCAGAACGGCGACGGAGCGATCGCTTCGTCTCGCTCGCTCCGCCAAACCATCGGCGAGAGTGCTCTTGCCGACTCCGGGCGGACCCGTGAGTCCCACGATCGTGGCGGCCCGTTTCTCCGAAAAGACCCGGGACAGAATCTCGCGAACGTCGGGACTTCCAGTCTCCACGAGCGTGAGCGCACGTGCGAGCGCGCGCGGATCCCCGTCGCGAAGCCGTGTTACGAGATCATCGAGGTTCAAGGCCAGAGGATATAGGTCTCGTCAGAACTCTAGCAACTGCCGAGCGATGACCATCCTCTGGATCTCGGACGTCCCCTCTCCGATCGTGGTGAGCTTGGCGTCGCGATAGTAGCGCTCGGCGGGATAGTCTCGGGTGTAGCCATAGCCGCCCAAGATCTGGACCGCCTCCTCGGCTGCGCGCACCGCGACCTCGCTCGCGTAAAGCTTGGCCATCGCGCTCTCTTTCGTGACGCGTTTGCCCTGATCCTTCAGATAGGCTGCCCTTTGAATCAGAAGGCGCGCCGCGTCGATCTGGGTCGCCATGTCCGAGAGTTTGAAGCGAATCGCCTGGAAAGAACCGATAGGTTTACCGAACTGCCTCCGCTCCTTTGCGTAGTCCCTCGCGCACTCGAAACTCGCCTGCGCGATGCCAAGCGCGAGAGAGGCGATCCCGATGCGCCCCCCGTCGAGGACCCTGAGTGATGCGACGAAGCCCTCCCCCTGATCACCCAGCAGATTCTCCCTGGGCACGCGACAATTCTCGAAGATCATCTCGGAGGTATCGGAGGCGCGGTGGCCGAGCTTCCTCTCTTTCTTGCCTGGGCGAAAACCGGTTGTGCCCTTCGGAATGATGAAGGCGGAGATCCCGTGTTTGCCCTTCTCTTTTCCCGTGACGGCCATGGCGATCGCCACGTCGCAGACCGTACCGTTGGTCGTGAAGGTTTTGCTGCCATTGAGCACCCACTCGTCGCCTTCGAGAACGGCCGTGGTCTGCGTGCCGCCCGCATCGCTCCCAGCGTTCGGCTCCGTGAGACTCCAGCCGCCGAGCCACTCTCCAGCGGCCAGCCGCGTAAGATACTTCTGCTTCTGCTGCTCGGTCCCCTGTTCGTAGATGTGATTGGAGCAGAGCGAAATGTGGGCTGACACTGTGATGCCGACAGAAGCGTCGGCCCGCGCCAGCTCTTCGACGACCAGTGCGTAGTCCACGTAGCTGAGCCCCGCGCCGCCATACTCCTCCGGAAAGACGACCCCCAGGAAACCGAGCTCACCGAGCTTCTTGACCACCTCCGCTGGAAAGCTCTCGTTCTCGTCCCACTCGGAGGCAAAAGGAACGATTTCCTTTTCGGCGAAATCGCGAACCGCCCGGCGCAGTTCGACCTGATCCTCGGTATAGTCGAAATTCATATCACCTCTTGCTCAGGCGAATCTGCAGGCGCCTGTTTTCTTGTTGTAGTTTTATTGTAATACTCGCCATCGCTCCGGAGGGTACTTTCTGGCGCCGTTTCGCTTACCTAACGGTAAGTTTTTGCCGTTTGTCTCAAACGACGGAGCGCTCGTATGGCGCGAGCTGAGGGAGGTGATCTCGACGAACAGGGTCGAGAATGCGCTCTCGAAGGGGCGCATTCTCGAGCTCAGTCACATGGCCGAGGATCTCTACGGGTCTCGGTTCGCTGGTCCGACTAGAATCCCTCGACCTTCGAAGCCTTCTTGTAGCACTGAAAGATGATGTGCCAACCGACAATAATGAGTAGCAACCAGAAGACCCAATTGTAGTCGGTGGGAATCCCGAGATTACCGCCGGCGAAGTAGCTGGTGTGTTGGTTGAGCATCGCCCAGATGAGCGGGAGCGACATGTAGGTATTGTGCTTCGAGCGCAGACCCGCGAGGGCGGCCAGATCCGCTGCTGGTGCCTCTCCATTCTTGATGGCGCGAATGATCTTTTGCTGCGCGGGCCAGATCCGATACCACACGTTGAAAGCCATGGTGGTTCCGAAGAGCGCGCCGGTGTGCATCATCATGCCGCGATAGCTGAAATGCCCAACGTATACGAACAGGGCCACGACGACGGACAACAATATGAAGCTAACGATGACGGCCCCCCGAACGTTGCTCTTCAAACCACTGCTCCAAAGAGCGTCGTAGGCGAATACCCCCAGGAAGGTGAGGGCGACCATCACGATGACGCCCGCCGACCAACCATCGGGCGAAAGGTTCTCTTCTACGTAGGCGTAGTAAACGAGCAGCAGCAAGAAGACCCCGGTGATCCAAGTCCACGCCGCACCCCAACGGAACCAGAAGAGTGCTCGTGGCATCAATTCGGGAACGACGGCCTTCTTAGCTGCTCCGTCGAGTTTTGCGGCCATCTGGCCGTTCACGAAATTGAAATAATAGAGAAGTCCAATCCAAATAATGCCGACGAAAACGTGCATCCATCGGAAAAGTGCCTCTAACGCGAGCATTATCCCTCCTTATGCTGGCAACTTACGAACAAACCGACGGGAGTCTACCACCAAAGCCTAGCCGGCGCGAAATCAAACGGGCGGACGACTGCCCTCTCCGTAGCCCGTCATCTCGACGAAGCCGCGACCGACCTCCTGGCCGTCGCGACGGACCGACACCACTCCCTCCCAGTAGTAGACGCCGCCAGGTAGCCGGCTCCGGTTCTCCTGGTCGTCGAGCAGCGCTCTCACCTCCCAGAGCTCGTCTCCGACGCGCACTTGCCAACCGACCGGATATCTCGCGCCCGTCTGCTCGCTCCGCCAGTCATCGGTGACTTGTACCGAAAAAGCATCGCGTTCGAGAAAGGTCGGCTGTCCGTCGGCGTTCACGAGCGTGCCGTTCGCGTAGTCGATCGCGGCGTCCTCGCGTCGCAGCAGATAGAGCATGATCTCGCGGCCGTCGTCGAGCTGAAAGCTGAACCAGTCCCAGCCCACTTGCTCCGACCCGAGTTGCGAAGAGCTGAACTCTTTGTCCATCCAGCTCTCACCGACGACCTGGTACCGTGCATCGTCCATCACGATCTCGCCCTCCGTTTCGAGGCGAGTGAAGCTGTAGTAGTGGCTTGCAGCGCTGGCCTCCTCGCCTCTCCGGCTGAATCCGTTTGGACCCTGGAATGCGACGTCTTTCCTGGGACGCGTGCTCAACCGAAAGCCGAAACCTTGTGCGTCGTCGGAGGCGCTCACGTCGAAACCGTTCCCGTTCCATTCGAGAGTCCAAAGGTCCTCGGTACCTGCAGGACCGCGGGACCAGGCGATGCGCTCGTGCGGAAACTCCCCGTACTCCGCAAGTAAGGGAACTCCTCGATAGAGAACTTCCGAGAAGAGGTGCCGCCCCGCCTCGAGATCGGTTATCGCGGCGTGACCCATGAGGAAATGCGTCGCCGACCAGTCCGAATCGAGCTCTGGCCGCTCCGTCAAGACGCCGATGCGAAAGAAGGTGAACTGGTAGCCGAATCGCGGCGATTCGTCCTTCCCGGTGGCAAGGTGCCCGGTGAGATACCACCACTCCGTACGGTAGCCCTCGTGCGCCCAATGGTCCCGTGGAAACGACCAACGGTAGTCCGGTGTTGCCGCCTTCCAGTCCGTGGAGGCGAACAACGCGGTCGCGATCAAGAGAACCCGTAGCAACCTAGATATCCTCCCGCCTGAGCTCCGTCGCTGGCGTGCGGCTCGCGACGAGCGCCGGATAGAGGCTCGCGACGATCGACGCCGTGACGATGATGGCGCTTTGTTCCGCGAGCAATCGGATCGGCCAGTGCAACGCGATCGTCCAACCGAAAAATGCCCGGTTCACGACGAAGACGAGAATCAACGCAAATACGATTCCCGCGAGGCTTCCCAGCGCAATCCCCGCGACGGACATGCCCAGGCCCTTGCCCAGATATACGCGGAAGATTTGCCAGCGCTCCGCCCCAAGAGCTCGATAGAGCGCGAGCTCCGCCGCCCTTTCCTTGGCGAGCACGACGAGCGTCAGAGTGACGCCGCAGACAGCGATCAGCAAGCTCATGTGACGAAGCAGTTGCGTGATGGCGAAGGTCTGGTCGAAAATCCTCATCGCCTCTTGCTTCAATCGTCGGTTGCTACGAATCGAGATCGGGACGCCTTCGAGCTCGGACCTCAAATCGTCGACGACCCGCTCCGAGTCTGCCCCATCCACGAGATACAAAGCCACGTTGCTGATGGGCTCGACGCCGAAGTGCTTTTCCAAGGTGTCCAGGTGGACGAAGGCGGAGCCGAGTTCGCTGCTGTAGTCGTAGTAGATCGCGGCGATGGGCAGCCGAATAGGCCCGTCGCTGCCATCCACGACGAGCACGTCGCCGAGCCCGAGACCCGCCTTACGGGCCAGAGGCTCGCCGACTAGAACCGCGCCCTCTCGCAGCGCCCGCTCGGCCTGGACCGCGTCACCCTCGAGAAGCGTGAAGCGCCCTTCGACGGGGACGCTCATATCGACCCCTGCGAGGGAGAATCTTCTCTCTCCCGTGAATGCGAAGAGCTGTCTCAACCGATCGAGGTGCACAACATCGGGATGAGCTCGCATGACGTCGAGTACTCTCTCTTCGATTTCCGCTCCCTGCCGCGCCCGACGCCGCGACGGGGTCGAGACGTAGACGTCGGCACGAATCGTAGACTCGATCCAGACTGCTAGCGTCTCGCGAAAGCTCGCGACCATCGTTGTTACGCCGACAACCATGCTCACAGCAATGGCGAGCGCGGCGATCGCGACAGGCGTGGTCTGAAGCTGCTTGCCGAGCCCCTTCATCCCATACAGCATACCGAACGAGCCGACCTTGAGAAGCGATGTGCTCGCTCGGACGAGAAGGGGTGTCAACAACGGGATGGCGGCAATCAGCAGAAAGGCTTGCACGAAACCGGCGGGGCGCCAGCGATCCGAAACGGCGATATAGAGAATGCCAATGGATGCGGCCATCGACAGGCCCACCGCGAACAGCCGAGGCGCGGCGGCGCCAACTTGCTCGTGGAGCGTGAAGGCCGCTAGCAGGGCTCGCGTGTCCTTCCGGCCCAGCTCCCACATCGGCAAGATCGCTCCGAGCGTCGCACCGAGCAGTCCCACGCCCACCGCGAGCAGTAAAAACCACGGAGGCACATCCAGTGAGCGGATCTCCTCGAGCAAATAGAGATTGGAGAGCGTCGAGCTGACCCGTCCGACGTTGGCACGCGCGACGAAATATCCCAGCGGCATGCCGACGGCCACACCGAGCGATCCCAGCACGACGACGTCCCCTGCCAGAAGTCCGAACAGCTGCCCGTGAGTGGCGCCGAGCGATCGCAAGAGGCCGAATTCCGTCCGGCGTCGAACGAGGTTCGCTTGTGTGCTGCTATAGACGAGAAAGCCGCCCACGAAGAGGCTGATCAGACTCAGCGCAGTCAGATTGAGTCGGAAGGCGCTCGTGAGGTCCGAGGCCTGCTGCTCCCGCTGCTCGGGCGTGACAACCTGTGCTATACGGCCGAGCTTCCTCTTCAACGCCGCAACGACGTCTCGAACCTCGGTATCGTCCCGCACCCGCACGTCGATCTGGTGGAGCTCACCCTGGCCACCGAGTAGAGCCTGGGCTTGCGCGATGTCCATGACGACGAGCCTGGGGCTCGCGTAAGGAGACACACGTTGGAAATCCGATAGGGCACCGACCACCAGCTCGACTATCTTCGTGCCGATGCTCACCTCGAACGAGTCGCCAAGCTCGAGGCCTTCATCCGTCGCGAAGATCGGCGAAACGGCCGCCCAGCCGGGACGGCCGAGCGCTTCCGAAACGTCAACGCGCTCGCCTTCCCATGGGACGTCGATCGGCGTGAAGAAGTCGATCCCCAGAATCTCCAGATAGACACGGGCGCGGTCGCCCGCTTCGAACGCGACCTCGAGGCGATAGAGGGGCCAGGCCGCGTCGACACCCTTCGTAGCAAGAACGTCGGGATAAATGCGCTCGGGCAGGACCGGAAGGCGACCGAGGATGATGATGTCGGCGTTGCCGCTGACGGCCTGCATGCTGCCCCGGAACGCACCCATCGCATTGAGGTTGATGATCTGGATTGAGAGCACGGAGGCCACGCCGAGGGCGACACCGAACAAACTCAAAACGAAGAGGCTTATGCCGCCGCGGAACTGAGACCTCAGCGCGTGAAGGAAGTAGCGAATCACGCCGGCTCGAGCTGTCCGCTGTGCAACTTCAGGCGCTCATCCGCCTGGGCGGCCTGTTCGGTGCTGTGCGTCACGTAGAGAAGCGAGCTTCCCTCCTCGTTGACTAGCGCCATGAGAAGCTCCATGACTTTTTCTGAATTGTCATCGTCGAGATTGCCTGTCGGCTCGTCAGCGAGGAGGAGCTTGGGTTTCCTCAGAAGCGCGCGGCAAATCGCCACGCGCTGCATCTCGCCGCCGGACAACTTCGAAGCTTCCTGGTCTCTCCGCTCCGACAAACCGACGCGCTCGAGCAAGTGGGCCGCCCTCTCGCCAACGCTCCCATCGGCGGCAATCCAGCCCGGCAGCATGACGTTCTCCCAAACCGTGAGATGCGGGAGCAGATAGAAGAACTGAAACACGAGGCCAATATCGTCACGGCGCAGTACCGTTCGTTCCCGGTCCGTGAGATGCCCGACGTCACGTCCGAGTAGAGAGACGGTACCGGCGCTCGGCACGTCGATCCCGGCCGCGAGATGCAGGAGAGTCGATTTGCCGCTGCCGCTTCGGCCCGTGATGGCCAGCTTCTTCCCGGGAAGGATACGGAACGAGATATCGGCTAGCGCCTTCAACACCTCGCCACTCGAGTGACGGTACAACTTGGAGACGTGAGCGAACTCCAGGATGGGCGTAGCTGGCGCTCGCGGTGAGGTGCCAGTCATTTGGCCTCTTCCAGCACACGCGGACCTTGATGATTCATAGTCTTCACCGAAATTCTTTCACGTCAATCCGAGCGTCGCCAGGGCTGTACCTTTTGTAAGCGCCTTTCGTCTCTAGTGGTTGATGGCACGATATCTCCGAATGCTGGATAGCGAGAGCGGGATCGTTGAAATCACTTCTCGCGTCCAACACGGTCGTTTTCTATTCAGCCCCACGCGCGAGAGCAATGATCTCATTCTCGGCGTGCTCGGTCGCGCTCCAGCTATATATGATGTCAGCCTCTTTGCCTTCATCTTTATGAGCAATCATCTGCACATTTTGATGAAGGCGAACTCAGTTCGGCAAATGTCTCGCTTCGTTGGCTTTCTCAAGGGCAACGTGGCTAAGGAGTTAGGTCGTCTTCACGATTGGAGAGAAACCCTAGAAGCCGCCTACCCGCGATCCGCTGCGGTGACTTCGAGCTTCGCCACAGCAGAGGCGCGGTCGAGCAGATCTACCGTGTAAACAACGAGACCGAAGGCGATCCAGAACGTCTTCCACGCTGCGCCCGAGGCCCCCCAAGCGGATCCGTTGGAAACCAACATCAGAACGAGGCCCGCAAGGGACGCGCTCAGGTAAAGCGCTCCGCCCTCTTTGCTTCGGAGCGTCACCACGAGAAAATAGACAACCATCAAGAGAGCGACAGCCAAGAGGAATCCCGTCGACGCCAAAGGCCACCGTTCCCCGTTGATCGCGGCGACCGGTGCGAGCATGACCGCGAGAATGGCGGGAGGTACGAGAAAAGTAAGACGCTCGTTTGAGCCGAATAGCTTCGTCGTCGCGTGTGCGAAAGGCAACACCACGAGGGCGAAGGTGCAGATCGTCGCGAAGGAGGTGAAGCGGCTCGGTCCCCAGGCCTCCAATTCGACGACCACGGCCGCGAGCGCCACGGTGAGAGCCATGCCCGCGAGAAAGCTCGTTCGTCGGACGAGGCCCCTCGAGAAACGCCCGGCCGACTGCAGTCTCACCAACGACAGGACGAACAGAAGCGCCCCGAGTACGAGGAGCAGGAGGGATGTGACGAGCAGCGCGTCAGTATCCGAGCCGGCTCGTGCGAGAATCGTATCGGGAAGACGGGTCGCCCCCGCGACGGTCAAGAGGACGAGCAGCGGCCAACGCTGGGCCACAACCATCGAGCGACGCGCTAGACGATCCAGAGGGGGCCTCGACGGAACTCCGAGGTGCTTCGACTGCAGCAGGATGTGCCTCATGAAGAACGCCGCGGAGACTAGAAGCATGGCGCCGCGAAGCATCGGGATCTCAGTCCGCCCCCATCCGTCGTAGACGAACACCATGAGAAATAGCCCGACACTGACAAGAAGCTCTCTTCGAATGGAGCGCCGCATCGCCTCACCCGTCTCGTTGCCCGCCTCGGGCAGATAGTAGTGGGCGGCGCGGCTCCCAGCCCGTACGGTGAGGGGCGCGCCCGCGCCCGAGCACACCAGCCAGAGGGCGAGCCCTCCCCTACCTTGCGTGAGCAGGCTCGCGCCCCAGCACACGACGGCTACGGCGAACAACCACCAGGCGAGACGAAGAGGCTTCGCCGACAGAGGAGCGAAGAAGAATCCGATCGCGACCAGCGCCAGAATCCATCGGCGGGTATCGCCGAGCTCGGGCCGGAGGAAATAAACGATCGCCGATGCGAGTGCGAGGAGAATCGCGAAGAGAGCTTCAGGGAGCTTCACCGAGGTCCTTGAACGAAATGTGGCTCCGAATGTCTTCCACGACCGCTCCGTCCGCCTCGGCATAGGGATAGATGAAAAACGTCAACGGGTCCCCTTGCTGTCTGGGGTTCAGCTCGATATTGCGGCCCTGTGTGATTACGACCCGGTTTTCGTCGTGCGCACCAAAGAAATAGTCTGCCATCTCGGGCTTACGCCGCGCCGCCGTAGGATCCACTGGGACCCATCCATAGCCGGGCAAATAGAATTCGCCCCAGAAGCGGTAGCCATCGATGCCATCCTCGCCCCGTGCGCCAGGGAGCTCGAAGCCGAGAGAAGACTTCGCTGGCATGCCGACCGCCCGAGCCATGGCGATGAACACGGCGTCGGGCGACTCGGGCTCTTCGGCCACAACGGCCTCGTCATAGAGAGCCCTCGCTTTCTCCGAGACCAGGTCGAGGTTTTCGGTCAGAGCGATGGCACGGTCTAGCGTGGCTTCATCGGCGAGGCCGAGGGAGTCGCCTAGAAGCCACTGACGTGCACTCGACTCCATATAGCCATCCGGATCCTCGAGCTGGATGAAGTCCTTTTCGACCCGCTCCCGGCGCGTCACCCGGAACTTCATCTCGACGCGGATCCGGTCGAGCTCACCTACCGACGTGGAGAGGAAGAGCATGGAGTTTCGATAGACGTACTCTTGATAAACCTTCGTCGGCACCGAGGAATCTATTCCGACGAGTCGGACGTCTTGGTCTTCGCTTCGGCTCGGATAGGGAATCCACATCTGGATTCGGCTAGTCCCCTCTGGAACGTCGAGTTCCGCATCGTAGGTGAGCTCGAAAGTGCGCTCTTTGGCTTGAGTCATCGACGATGCGATCACGGCGACAAAGAGGACGAGGGCTCGGCGCATCACGAAGCTCCGTTCTTGATGGCCACAATTTGGCCCAGGATCGACAGGGCAATCTCCTCCGGCGTGCGAGACCCGATCGGAAGGCCGATAGGCGCGTGCAGCCGAGAAAGCTCCCCTTCCGCCATGCCCTTCTCGACAAGGCGCTTTCTTCTCTTCTCGTGAGTCCTCCGGCTGCCGAGCGCACCGACGAAAAATGCGGGGCTTCTCAGAGCGACGAGAAGCGCGGGATCGTCAATCTTGGGGTCGTGGCTCAACGTCGCGACGGCGGTCGAGCGCGTGATCCCGAGCTTCTCTAGAGCCTCATCGGGCCACTCGTCACGAAGCTCGTCAACGTGAGGGAATCTTTCTCGGCTTCCGAACACGCCGCGCGGATCCACGACGACCGTCTCGAAACCGATGGTCGATGCCATCGCCGTCAGAGCCCTAGCGATATGAACGCCGCCGACGACGACCAAACGCGGCGGAGGAAGCTCAACGTCGATGAAAACGTTTCGCTCGCCAACGGTCAGACGTTCCGGTCGTCCGGCTTCGAGAGCGCTCTGAGCGACCTTCGAAAGCTCGTCATGAGGCGCGCCCACGCCCTGCTCGACAAAGGCCGAGCGTCCAATTTGCTCTCCCTCAACGACGATGGCTCTCGCAATGCCACGTTTTTCCTTCAGGGCGCGTCGCAGAGGCGCATAAGTCTCGTCCGTCAGAGGTTCGACGAAGACTTCGATTGTGCCGCCGCAAGAAAGCCCGACCTCCCAGGCAGTCTCGTCGGATACGCCGTAACGCAGAAGCTTGGACTCTCCGGTTTGTAACGCTTGGCGACCCTCTTCGACGACGGAGGTCTCCACACAGCCACCGCTGACCGAGCCCGCAACCCGCGCACTGGGCGTGAGCGCCATCTTCGCGCCGGGCCCCCGCGGACCTGAGCCCCAGGTACTGACCACGGTCGCGAGGGCGACCGACTCGCCCTCCTTACGCCAGCGGTCGACGTCGGCCGCTACATCTCTGAGACTCATCGTCGGTCCAATTTCTCCAAATGGCGCGCCAAAGCTTCGAGGCTCTCCAGATTATGCACCGGAAGGAAGTCGTCCACATAGGGAAGAGCCGCTTGAATCCCCCGTGTCAGCGGCTCGTACTCCGGAGACCCCAGGAGGGGGTTGAGCCAAACGAGCCGAGAGCAACTCCTCTGAAGCCGCTCCATCTCCATCGAGAGCACTTCGGGCTCACCGCGGTCCCACCCATCGCTGATGACGAGCACGACCGCACCTCCGCTCAGGACACGCCGCGCCCAATCGTAGTTGAACCGCTTCAGACAATCACCGATACGCGTCCCCCCGGCCCAGTCTGTCACTGCCCGCGACACCCCGGAAAGCGCGCGTTCGACATCCCGATCGCGAAGCTGACGACTCATCCGAGTCAACCTCGTACCAAAGGCGAAGGCCTCCACCCGCTGGCTCAAGCCCTGAGTGAGGCCATAGATGAAGTGAAGGAGGAGACGGGTGTAGCGTTCCATCGAACCGCTGATGTCCGCGATCACCACGAGCGGTCGAGGTTTAGTCCGACGTTCCCGCCGGGCGAGCTCCAGCACCTCACCTCCGTAGCGAAGGCTTTGCCTGAGCGTCCGCCGCAAGTCGAAACGGGCTCCCTCGCCGGACTGGTGGCGGCGCGAGAGCCGCTCGCCGAGCCGCCATGCCAGATCCGCCATCAAGCGTCTAACGTCCTCGACCTCCGTCTCGGTCAACTCCGAGAAGTCCCGTTTCCTGAGCTCCTCTCGCGCGCTGTAAGTCTTGGTGACCTCGACGACAGTCCGCTCTTGTGCGTCTTCGCCCAAAGGCTTCGAAGAGGACGCACCGATCGACGGCGGGACGACGAGCGGCTCCGGCTTCGCGCGACGGATGCGGCGGCCTTTGATCTCGATACGCGACCATTCCGCGAGGGGCTTTTGCCAGAACATCTCGAAGGCTTCGTCGAAGAGCGGGATGTCGTCTCGCCGGTGCACCAGTAGCGAACGCGAGGCGTGGTAGACGTCGGAGCGGATTCCGATCTGAACGTGGCGAAGCGCTCGGGCGAGATCGATCATCCGGCCCGGATTGACGTCGAGCCCGAGACCGCGAAGCACGCGACCGAAGAGAACGAGGTTATGGAGGAGGTGATGCTCGGCGGGCATTAGACCGCCGCTTGCACTCGTTCCAGAATGGTCCGCGCGCGCGCCCCGCGCAGCTTGTCGACGTCGTCGCGGTACTTGAGAAGGACCCCGAGGGTCTCCTCGACGATGCTCTCGTCGAGAGCCTGCTTGTCGAGAGCCACGAGCGCGGTGGTCCAGTCGAGAGTTTCCGCGACACCGGGAACCTTGTAGAGCTCGAGCTCACGTACTTCTTGCACGAAGCGCGTCACCTGGCTCGCGAGCTGCTCCGCCGCGTCGGGGATCTTTGCGCGGACTATGTCGAGCTCCCGCTGAAACGTCGGATAGTCGATCCAGAAGTAGAGGCACCGCCGCTTGAGCGCGTCGTGAACCTCACGAGTGCGGTTCGACGTCACGACGACGAAGGGCTTCTGTTTCGCCGCGATCGTTCCGATCTCCGGGATCGTGATCTGGAAGTCCGACAAGACCTCGAGAAGAAACGCCTCGAATTCCTCGTCGCTCCGGTCGACCTCGTCGATCAACAAGACCGGTGCCCGATCAGCTTCTGGCTCGATCGCCTGGAGCAGCGGACGCTTCATGAGGAATTCCGGTCCGAAGAGATCCTTCTCAGCGAGCTTCTCCCCACGGCTTTCGGCGAGACGAATGTGCATCATCTGGCGGGTGTAGTTCCACTCGTAGACGGCGTGATGCACGTCGAGCCCTTCGTAACACTGCAGCCGGATGAGATCGGCTCCGAGAATCGGAGCCAGAACCTTCGCGATCTCGGTCTTGCCCACGCCCGCCTCACCTTCGAGGAATAACGGACGTCCGAGCTCGAGTGCGAGATACACGGTCGTCGCGAGGCCACGGTCTGCGATGTAGAGCTCGTCACGAAGGAGACGCTGGAGCTCCTCGATGGAGTCGATGCTCAATTACTTCTGCTTCTTCGCTCGCTTGAAGGCCTCGGTGAGTGCTCGGCGAGCGAGCACGGTCGCGAGATGGGTTCGATACTCCCCCGACGCGTAGAGGTCCGCGAGCGGGGACTCGATAGATTCGGCAACCCGATCCGCCGCCGCCGAAATGACCTTCGACGAGAGTTTCTCCCCCACGAGAACTTCTTCCGCTCCGCTCGCGAGAACCGGCACCACCGTGGCGCCCCCAACCACCAGTCGGACGCTCCTGCAGAGGTCGTTTTTGACCCGCACATGGGCCGCCACACCGACGACAGCGTAGCTCGATGCGGGATGTCGGTGTTTGAGATACGTGCCCCCCTCACCTGTTCTCATGGTCGGCACGCTGACTTCGGAGAGGATCTCGTTGCTCTTGAGCGCGGTCGTGAAGAGATCCACGAAGAACTTCTCCGCCGCAATCTTCCGCTTGCCTCGCACCCCCGCGACGGTGATTCCCGCCTCGAGCGCCACCATCACCGTCGGGTAGTCGGCCGCCGGGTCGGCATGGGCGAGGCTGCCCCCGATCGTCCCTCGGTTACGAACCTGGATGTCCCCTATCATCCCCGCCGCTTCACTCAGGATCGCGCAGCGAGCACGTACTTGTTTCGACTCCGCGACGGCGGCATGCGTCGTGAGGCCGCCGATCTTGATGGCGGACTTTCCGATCTTGATGTCATCGAGACCCTTCAGCCGACCGATGTCGATGAGCGCCGAGGGAGCGCTCACCCGCAGCTTCATGGCGGGCAGCAGACTGTGACCACCGGCCAAGAGCTTGGAGTCCTTCTTTTTTCGAAGCAGCGCTAGCGCTTCCTTGAGGTTCTTCGGTCGATAGTAGTCGAACGTGGCTGGGTACATGGATTACTCTCCCCCGAAATACTCGACGTGAGCGCCGTGCTTGCCAACGCTCGCCATCGCGTTCCAGATCTTCTCCGGTGTGAACGGCATGTCTAGATGTCGGATGCCCAGAGGCGCCAGGGCGTCCATCACCGCGTTCGCGATGGTGACCGTGCTGGCAATAGTTCCCATCTCACCCGCGCCCTTGACCCCCAGCGGGTTGTGCGGCGATGGTGTTTCCGTTCGACCGACCTCGAACTTCGGAAAGTTATCCGCTCGCGGCATCGCGTATTCCATCAGCGAGCCCGTCAGAAGCTGGCCGCTCTCGTCGTACACGCCTTGCTCCCAGAGCGCCTGCCCTGCACCCTGAGCAATGCCTCCCACGATCTGCGCTTCGACAAGCATCGGATTGATGACGTTACCCACGTCATCAACCGAGACATAGCGTTGGATTTCGACTTCACCCGTCTCCGGGTCGATCTCGACCTGAGCGATGTGAGCGGCATTGGGAAACGTGAAGTTGGACGGGTCGTAGAACGCGGACTCTTCTAGCCCGGGCTCGAGGCCCTCAGGCAGGTTGTGTGCGGAATAGGCGGCGAAGGCGAGATCGCCAAAGGCCATGGCTTTGTCGGGCGACCCTTTCACGTGGAGCTTGCCCGCGGCGTGGTCGTAGATCATGTCCTCCTCGGCGGCCTCGAGCTGGTGCGCCGCGATCTTGATGAGCTTCGCACGCACCTTTTCTGCACTCTTTACGAGGGCGCTGCCTCCGACGGCAGCGCTCCGACTGCCGTAGGTCCCCATGCCGAAGGGTACGCGACCCGTATCACCATGCACCACCTCGATATCCTTGATCTCGATCCCGAGCTCGTCTGCGACGACCTGAGCGAAGGTCGTCTCGTGGCCTTGCCCGTGTGCGTGCGAGCCGGTCAGCACGGTGACCTTGCCGGTCGGATGCACGCGGATCACGCCGCTCTCCCAGAAACCGACGACGCTGCCCAGAGCGCCGGCGACGGCCGAGGGAGCGGGACCGCTCGCCTCGATGCAGCCGGCCACACCGATACCGACGAGTCGGCCTTTGGTGCGGGCTTCGTCCTGGTCCTTGCGCATCTTCTTGTAGTTGGCCATCGACGTCGCCTTGGCGAACAACCCCTCGTAGTCGCCACTGTCGTACATCAAGGCCACCGGCGTCTGATAGGGGAACTCGTCCTTCCGGATGAAGTTCTTGCGCCGAATCGCGACGGAATCGTGGCCGAGCTCATGGGCGGCAAGACCGACGAGCCTCTCCACCACATAAGCGGCTTCCGGTCGGCCGGCACCGCGGTAGGCATCGACTGGGACGGTGTTCGTAATCGTTCCCAGCATCTCCCCCCAGATACCTTTCACCTTATACAGGCCCGATAGCAACGTGATGTAGAAGGCCGTCGGGATGAGCGGACCGAAGGTCGAAAGGTAGCCTCCCATGTTCGCCCAGGTCTGGACGTGGATGCCGGTCATGGTGCCGTCCTTCTTCAACGCCAGCTTGCAAAGGGTGACGTGGTCACGTCCTTGCGAGTCCGTGATCGCGGATTCGGACCGCGTCGCGACCCACTTCGCGGGACGCTTCAGCGCGCGCGAGACCCAAGGCGTAATGACCTCCTCAGGGTAGTGGGGGATCTTACTCCCGAATCCCCCACCGACATCGGGCGAGATCACGCGGAGCCGGTGCTCGGGAATCCCCAGCGTAAATGCGCTCAGCAAGAGTCGGATCGGCTGAGGATTCTGGCTCGTCGTCCAGAGGGTCATCTCCTCGTTCGGATCATTCCATTGCGCGACGCAGGCTCGGGGCTCTATCGCATTGGCAACCAACCGTTGATTGATCAGCTCCAGCTCAACGACTTTGTCCGCTTCCGCGAAAGCCTTGTCGCTGGCCTCTTTGTCGCCAAAGGACCACTTATAGCTGGTGTTGTCCGGCACGTCGTCGTGAAGTTGGGGTGCGTCCTTCTCCGTCGCCTTGCGCGCATCGACCACGGTATCGAGCGGCTCGTAATCGACGTCGATGAGTTCGAGGGCATCCGCCGCGACGTAAGGATCTTCTGCGGCGACGACCGCGACACCATCCCCGACGTGACGAGCCTTGTCCACCGTCAGGGCGTATCGTGTAGGGACCTTGATATCGGGTACCTGCCAACCGCATGGAAGCGCACCGCAGCCGCCATCGATGAGGTCCTGTCCCGTATAGACCGCGACGACACCTGGGAGCGCTGCCGCCTTCTTGGTCCTGATCTTCTTGATCTTCGCGTGCCCGTAGGGGCTTCGCTTGATGGCCAGATAGACCATCCCCGGGAGATGCAGATTCGCGACGTAGCTTCCCTTACCCTGAAGGAATCGAGGGTCTTCGAACCGCTTGACGGACTTCCCAACGTAGCCCATTATGCCGCCCCCTTCTTCACCTTGCCGGTCTTCTTGGCGGCCTTATTCACCTTGACGCTCTGAGCGGCGACGATGGATTTGACGATATTCTGGTACCCGGTGCACCGGCAGATATTGCCCTCTAGCCCGTGACGCACGTCTTGTTCGGTCGCGTGCGGCTTTTTCTTCAGAATCTCCGTCGCCGTCAAGATCATGCCGGGTGTGCAGAATCCACACTGCAGGCCGTGGTTATCCCAAAAGGCTTGCTGGATCGGATGGAGTGTGCCGTTCTTCGCCAGGCCCTCGATGGTCGTGATCTCGCTTCCATCCGCCTGAGCCGACAGAATCGTGCACGACTTCACGGCCCGGCCGTCCATCAGGATAGTGCACGATCCGCACTGACTCGTGTCACAGCCGACGTTCGTCCCCGTGAGGAAGAGGACGTCGCGAAGGTAGTGAACCAGCAAAAGCCGAGGCTCGACCTCGTGAGACGTCGTCTCGCCGTTCACCGTGACGCTCACAGGTATCTTCATGAGGTTTCTCCTCCAAGAGTTCGAGTTAGAGAGGCGAAAACGGCGACGAGATTACTACAAGAACGCGAGGAACGCTACCCACGCGCCACGGCGACGACCCTCTGACCACATCGCGCACAGACGGGATGACGCCTGCTCACCCGACCGATCCAGGAACAGCTTTCGCACTTGCACTCGACAAAACCTGGAGCGTTTTCGTCGAGTAACGGTCGATGATGCAAATAGTGCCGCACCAGCCTCTTATAGTTCTGGAGGGCCGTCCGCGGAAGACTGCTCCCGATCGATCTCGACGCCGAGACCTGTCGGTTCGCCATCGACGTCGCCCGCGAGAGTCCTGCGCACACGAACCACGAGAGCGAAGGGAGGTGCCACGTGCGGATAGCCGTCGAAGCCGATCGTGAGCGTCTCGCCGATGCGGATTTTGGCCGCGGGCTCGAAGGCGAGGCCCGGCAAGTTCACGTCGAGGACTATGGCTTCCCGGGCCTCCTCGTCAGCTACCTTCACGCGAATCGGCAGACGCAGCGGGATTCGGTTTCCCGCTCGCCGATCGTTGCGCATTCGAACGGGCTTTTTTTGAGGCTCTTCGCGCCCCGAGCCCCAGAGGCGCCGTCCCGCCTCCTTGAGACGCGTCAACGTTCCTAATGGCGAATCTGCAGACAAAGTCACACCTCCGGCAGAGGAGACACCGGTCCTTGCGCCAGGATCGTTGACTAGGAAAGGCTGTATTGTATCGGGGTTGCGGGAATAGTTGCAAGGGAAGATCCTCACCCGACCTCGCTACCCTCGGGCTGAAGACTCTCAGGAGTCTTCGGCCCAGCCTTTGCGATCGATGCGCGTGAGGCGGTTGCTGGCCACCGGGACGTAGCCGTGGCAAACGAGGTGGAGGTCCGCGCGAAGGTGCGCTTCAGCGAACTTGCTCAGCCGTACTTCGCAGCGGCTCCGATCGGAACGAACGTCTCCGAGCTCTCGCGCCCCCATTGCATAGCGCAGTGATATCGGCCGACGGCCACCGTCGCCGACGTCCGCTTCTACGTTCCAGATCAACGAATCCGTTTCTGGATCGTGCTCAAACCGGGCGCTCAGCTGCGCGTGCTCGAAGCCCGTGAGGGAGAGAGGAGCCCACGTCTCCTCGTCACGACGCCGCTCGCCGTGATTCTGGACGAACGCCGAGATGAGTTGGGAGAGCGTCTCGTCGTTACCGAGATCGATTTCGCTGCTCGACATGGCACCACCTCTGTGGAGCTTTTGTCGGGGGAGGGTTCGCCCGACTGAACTGCGATCTCCGTGCCAGAAGTAACTCTCGCCGACGACTCCACAAGGTACTCAAAAGTAGGTACTTGCCCGACAGCCCTCGAGACAAGCCGCGACCCTTGCGGGGTTACACCCACGCTCCGGCCGGCCGCCCTATTGCAAAAGTAAACGGACGTGAAGGCGGGTATACTTGTCTAGATTGGAATCGCAAGGAGACACGCGATGAGCGAGCTCACGAGCCGTGGCTTCCTGAAAACGCTGAGCGTGGCCGAGGAAACAACCTGAGTCGAACGTCTTGAGCATCGATCTCACCCGGAGACAGCAGGCGACCATCGGGACAGCCCTGACCGCCTTGGCGGCGGCGGTTCTGGTCGGCGTGCTCCTCGGCCTGTTCCTGCTCCTCGCCCGCTTCGTTGCGATATTCTCGAGCGTATTCCTGCCGCTCTTCGTCGCCATGGTGCTCGCGCTCGTTTTGCGGCCTATATACGACCTGTTCAACGTCCGATGGCGGCTTCCCGCCGCGGCTTCCGTGGCTCTCGTCTTCGCGGCGATATTGCTCCCCTTCGCCCTGCTGCTGGGCTTGTTCGGA
Source organism: Candidatus Marinacidobacterales bacterium (assembly GCA_965247365.1). GTDB lineage: Bacteria > Acidobacteriota > Vicinamibacteria > Marinacidobacterales > SMYC01 > CBDFHB01. Next base: position 1,853,465 of record CBDFHB010000002.1, on the reverse strand, counting down.
ACGATAGTCGTCTCGGAGACCTCGGAGGTCGCGGCCAGGATTCCGGAGCTTGTCGAGCGCACGCGATCGTCCGTCGCGGACCAGTGGCCGCAGGTTAAAGAGCTCTGGGAACGCTATGAATTGACGGGCAAGCTCGAGGAGTTCGTAAGTCAGCAGGCCGATGGCATCTGGGACGCGACGAAGCGTCTCACGCAATCGGCCGTCTCGGCGGGCGCGAGCGCGTTTCGGACGGTGGCCGCCGGACTCAGTTGGTTCGTGCTCCCCGTCTATCTCGCGTTCTTTCTGATGGCGCCGCCGCTTCCGAAAGACATCGAGGAGTTCCTCCCCTTCTTCAAAGCCGAAACGCGTGGTGACGTCGTTTACCTCCTCAAGGAGTTCCTCGACATCATCGTCTCCTTTTTCCGTGGACAGCTCATCGTGGCGCTCGGGCAAGGAATCCTCTACGCGGCGGGATTCATGCTCGTCGGCTTGCAGCACGGCTTCACGATCGGAATCTTGCTGGGGCTCTTGAACATCGTTCCGTACCTCGGGAGCATGATCGGCCTCGCGATCGCGCTGCCGCTCGCTTTCTTCCAAGCCGACGGCGGTGCCACGACCCTGGGTCTCGTCATCGCGGTCTTCGCCGTGGTTCAAGTCATCGAGGGCTACTACTTGACTCCGAAGGTGATGGGAGATCGCACGGGACTGCATCCACTTATGATCATGGTGGCGCTCTTTTTCTGGGGCACCGCCTTCGACGGCATCGCCGGCATGGTGCTTGCCATTCCCCTTACCGCGTTTCTCGTAGTATTCTGGCGTCTAGTCAAGAGCAAATACATAACCGAGATAGTGTGATGAAAATCCGCGCGTGGCTCGCTGGTCCTCTCGTCGCCGCCGTTTTCCTGACAGGGCCTGCGCACGCGCAGGATTGCTCCGTCGTCGGGCAGAACAACTTCGTGCGCGACGTGATGGAAGAGTTCTACCTCTGGTATCGCGAGCTCCCGTCTCTCGACCCCGCTTCGTTCACCTCCCCCGAGGCCTACCTGAGCGAGCTCCGCTACGAGCCCCTGGACCGGGGGTTCAGCTATATAGCCTCGCAGGAGGCTTCGACCGCCTTCTTCTCGGCGAGTCAGTTCATCGGTATTGGTTTCAGTTTTAGGCGGACGGGCGAGACCGAGATGCGCATCACACAGGTGTACCCCTCAAGCCCGGCCTCAGAGGCGGGGCTCCGGCGAGGACACTACTTGACGGCCGTGAACGGACGTGCGGTCGAAGAGCTCCTTCGAACCGACGAGCTAGGGGTCGAGCTCGGACCGTCGGAGATCGGCTACACGCTTTCAATATCGTTTCGGTCGAACCTGGCCGATAGCGAAGAGCGCATCGAAACCGTGACGAAACGACCCGTTACGATTCCTACCGTGTCGCAAACGGTGGTCTTCGACGTCGACGGACTACCGGTGGGGTATCTGCACTTTCGCAACTTCGTCGAGCCCTCCTTCTCCGCGCTCGACGATGCCTTCGCGGAGTTTCAGCGGCAGGGTGTGACCGATCTGATCCTCGACTTGCGGTACAACGGAGGCGGGATCATCGAGGTGGCGCGGCACCTCGGAAGCCTCATTGGCGGCATGCGCACCAATACGCGTGTCTTCGTGGAGTTCGTCTTCAACGACAAGAACACGTTGCTGAATCAGGCCCGTCGTTTCGATGACCCCGCTCAAACGCTCGATCTGCCTCGCGTTGTGGTCATCATGACGGGCGCTTCCGCATCCTCGAGCGAGCTCGTCATCAATGGACTCCGGCCCTTCATCCCCGTGACGATCGTCGGTAGCACTTCCTTCGGCAAGCCGGTCGGGCAATCGGGCTTCGAGTTCTGCGACAAGATTTTGTGGCCGGCCACGATCAAGCTCGCGAATGCACGAGGTGAAAGTGACTATTTCGACGGATTCCCACCAGACTGCGGGGCAGGCGACGAGTTGAACCGACCGCTCGGCCACCCCGAAGAAGACTCGCTCGAAGAAGCGCTGACCTTCCTGCGAACCGGGAGCTGCAGCGCATCGGCGACCCTTGCTGCGAAAGCTTCGCGCATCGCACTGCCCGAGATTGCTCTCGACGATTGGTCCCAGTTCATCAACGCCTGGTAGCGACCTTCCCGATACCTTCAAACGGGCTCGATCGGTCTCGTGAGATCTCAGCTCGAAGCGGCCTTCGTCAGAAGCGCGATCTGACCCGCGTGGTAGAGGTTGTGCTGCACGATGCCGTGAAGAAGGTGATAGACCGTGGGCGGATTGCCGGGAACGCGGTCTTCGAGCCGTGAGTCCTCGAGCTCGCCGACCGCTTCCAACAGAGCGCGGTGGACTTCGCCCGCTCGCTCGACGAGGTCCGTCCAAGCCTCTCCCTTAAGCCAGTCCTTCTCGGGCGGGAGATCCTGGTGTCCCCTACCCTGGAGCCGCGCGATCGCTTCTTCTTCCCAAACGAGGACATGAGTCAAGAGCTCCCGGATCGTGTGGGCCTCGGGAATGGGCCGGGAATCGGCCCGTACCGCCTCCACACGTTTCAGGAGCTCGGAGAGAGCCGGTCCGTGCCACGCCTCGCCCTCGAATGTACGGCGAATCTGATCCTCGATTCTCCGGACTTCGTTCCTCACGATCGCCGCACGATGACGAGCGTTCGGTCGTCACTCGGCTCCCCCGGAGAGAAGGACGACAAGGCGTCGGCCACCGAGCTCGCCATCGATTGGACCGAGACGTCCCCGCACGCATCGATGATCCTGACAAGCTCCCGCTCATCGAAAATGTCTCCGCCGCCATTCTCGGTCTCGGTAATCCCGTCCGAGTCGAGAACGACCAGGTCTCCCGCGTCGAGCCTCACGCTCCTCTCCGCATAGTAAGTGTTTTCAATGGCGCCGAGGACCATGCGGGTGGGATCGAGGGCCTGCCAGTTACCAGAGGCTTTCCCTACGAGCGGTGGTAGGTGACCCGCGCTCGCGTAGATGAGCTCACCCGTCGGGGCGCTCATGACGCCAAAGAAGACGGACGCGAGCACTCCCGAGGAAGACGACACCATGAAGTACTACGAACCCACGACACTCGTGGCACGGGTGGCTTCTCAGTTCTTTCGCTAGAGCTACGGTCGCGTCCCTCATGTGGCATCCTCGATCTCGATCCCCTCGATCGCCATGAGCGTTTCTTTGATGTCCAGTCCGCCGGTATAGCCTCCGAGGCGCCCCCCCGAAGCCACCACCCGGTGACAAGGGATGACGATGGCCACCGGGTTGCTCCCGAGCGCATTGCCTACCGCGCGCGGAGCTTTCGGGCGTCCGATGCGCCGGGCGACGTCGCCATAGCACTCGCATGCGCCGAAAGGAATGCGCAGTGCCGCCTCGAGCACCTCCCGCTGAAACGCGGTTCCCCAGCGGAGGTCGATGGGTAAATCGAACCGCCGGCGTTTTCCCCCGAAGTACTCAGAAAGCTGCTTTCTCTCCCTTTCGAGCTTCGATGGCGCGACCTCCGGCAGAAGTGCACGCTGCTCGAGCTCTTCCATGAGCGTCCTCTCGGTCTTGCGGAAGCTCACCCGACAAAGTCCCCGCTCAGTGCGAGCGAGAAACACCTCGCCGAACGGCGCATCGATCCAGCCGCAGTAGGCCCGGTAGGGCTCGAAGGCCTTTTCAAGCCTTCGATGAGCCTTCCGACGAGCAGAGGGGCTCGGCTCCGGCAAGTTGGGCACGGCAGTTGTCGTCATCGTCGTCTGTCCTCCGCATGCAAACCGTTTCGAATCTTCTTCATCGCTTGATAGACCTGGGCTCGAGCGTTTTCCTGACTACAGCCCAGGACCTCCGAGACTTCCGCATAGGAGAGCCCTTCATACTTCTTCAACAAGAGCGCGGACCGCTGCCTCGGTGTGAGGGATCGGATCAGGGATCGGAGCGCCCTGGCTAGATGCCTCGTCTCGGTGAGGGATTCCGGGGATCGGTGGTTCTCGACCACCGTATCTGCCTCACCCAACGGTCGCGCAGCTCTGACACGCTGAGACCGGAAGAAGTTGAGCGCCTGACGATGCGCGATCCGATAGAGCCAGGCTCGGTGATTAGCCTCCGCTGGAAGTCGCGGAAAAGCCTTGAATGCGCGCAGGAACGTATCCTGTAGGATGTCTTCGGCGTCCTCGGGACTACCCGTCATCCGGAACGTGAAGCGATAGATCTCCCGCTCGTAGCTCTCGAGGAGCTTGGCGAAGCGTACTTTCCTCGGCATCTCTCTCTATAACACCGACGCTTGCGTTTCGTGAAAGGAGAAAGATTCAAAGATGCGGCAAAACGTCTCGAGTGAAGCGGTCGAGCTGGGATTCCTGCTCCAAGGACGCGAAGCGAAATACGACGGTTCGAGCTCCAGCGGCGGAGTATCGTCGAGCCCGCTCGACGATACGGTCCGGCGCGCCCCACGGCCCCCACTTGTCCCGCCACATGTTGATTCCGTAGTAGGCGCGCAAGAACGTGTCAGCCCGTCTCTCGGCTCGGGCCTCGTCGTCGTCGAGATTCACGGTCATATAGAAAACGGATTCGAAGGAGCTCATGTTCCGTCCTTCCGCAGCACCAATGTCTCGCAGCTTGTCGGTCAGCTCCCGGAATTCTTCGGGGTTATCGCTGATTCCGATGTAACCATCGCCGAGCTCCAGGGCTCGGCGATGCTGCCGGTCGCTTCCAGTTCCCCAGTGCGTCGCGAGAAGGATCGGGATGCCGTCCGTCCGAGTGGAGGGAGGCGAAACGCGCACCGAGTCCAGTTGGTAGTGACGCCCCTGGAAACTGACGGTCTCCCCGCTGGTCAGTTTCTTGACGATCTTCACCCATTCCTCGAGACGAGCCGCTCTCTCTTTCGGTTCGATACCCACCGAGCGCCACTCGCGCTTCTGCGCTTCGACGAAGGCCCCTCCGACCCCGGCGCCAATCACGACACGTCCACCTGACACGACGTCGAGCGTGCCCAGAACGTGTGCCGTGGTGACCGGATGGCGCAACGCCGCCAGGAGTACCGAGGTTCCCAACCGGACGTGCTGGGTGCGAGTCGCGAGGGCGGCAAGCATGGTCAGCGGTTCCATGCGAGGCTTCGCCGTCAGGCTGTCGCCGACCCACAGCGATTCGACCCCCGCGGCTTCTGCCGTCGCGGCGAGCGACAAGAGACGCTCGGCCGATCTGGGGCGCTCCTCGGACAGCAAGAGGGCACGCGTCGGCAGCAAGATCCCGACGTTCATCGCTCCATGGACGCCATCGAGGCTAGATCCGCCTCCGTATCCACGTCGAGCTCGAGGCCTGGTGAACGATGAATCCTCGCCGCATATCCGAGCCGCTCGGCGTCTCGAAGGTGGATTCGGAAGCTGTCCGGGCCCAATCGCGGCACCAAGGGGTAGCGAGGCGGTGCGAGGATCGCGTTCGTGCCGCGTTCGTCCAGCGACGGGGCGAGGGCGACGACATCTTCCGATTCGAGCTCCAACAGGAGGTCGACCTCGTCCCGGGTGAGAAGCGGCAGATCGGCAGGAAGGTATAGCGCGGTTCGGCCCAGCGCCCAACAGGATTCGAACGCCGCGCGCAGGGCGAGGTTCAAGTCGTCATGGGGGTCGTTTTCCCAGGCCCCACCACAAAGGCCGCGAAGCTCGGGGTCGCGGGTGACGACTCGAACTTCCCCGGCTCGCGACGACCTGGCCACGCCGAGAACATGGGTCAGCATTTCCACTACCAGGCGTCTTCGAGCGATGGGCCCGAGTACCCCGGCAAGGCGGCTCTTTGCGTCGGCGAGCGGCTTGACCGGAATGAAGATCGTCGTGCTCAAGGCGTTTTTATCCCCGCGACCTGGAGGCACTCCCGGGCGAGGCGCTTCTTGTCTGCTATCGCCTTCATCATCGTTTGCTTCACGACCACGCGCATGTCTTCTCGTTCGACGCTCTCCCTCAGAGCCTCGTCCTCGCGATCGATGACCAGCGTATCGCAGAGCCCACGATAGTAGCGGGCGATCCCGACGACACTCACTTCCAGACCTAGCTCCGCCATGATCTTCGCCGCCGGCCCCTTGACCGCACGCCCGCCGACGATCGGGCTCACGGCGATTCGAGGACCTCGAAACGACGTGATCGCCTCGCGAACCCCGGGAATGGAGAGGATGGGGTCGATACTGAGCCATGGATTCGAGGGACAAAAGATGAGCGCCTCCGAATGGGAGAGCGCGCTCGAGAATGAAGGCGAGGGCTTCGCGCTTTCATAGCCTTCGAACTCTAGCTTCTCGACGACGGGTCGGCACCCCAGACGGACGAAGTAATCCTGGAAAGGCAGTTGGCCATCCTTCGTAAAGACGAGGGTCCGCACCGCAGAGTCCGACATGGGCACGATCGCGTGGCGCACGTTCAGTCGGGACGCGAGCTCCGCGGTCACCTCCGTCAAGGTCTTGCCACTCTGAAGGAGCTTGTGACGAACGATATGGGTCGCGAGATCCCGGTCGCCGAGCCGAAACCACGTCGCTTCGCCGTAGCGCTCGAGCATCGCGAGCGCTTCGAAGCTCTCGTCGGCGAGACCCCATCCTGTTTCGGGATTCACGACGCCTGCTAGCGTGTACATGACGGTATCCAGATCTGGCGAGACCGTCAGGCCGTGGAACTCTTGATCGTCACCCGTATTGACGACGATCGTGAGCCGCTCCGGTGGAAGAGCATGAGTGAGTCCGAGCGCGAGCTTTGCGCCGCCGACGCCGCCCGCGAGGGCGAGCACCGCGCCGGTCATGGCGTGCTTCGGGGACGAAACCGAAACTGTTCCGAGCGGATCAACTGGCCGTAGGAGCCAAAACGGTTTTCGCTTTCGGCTTCGGCGGCGACCGCATCGAGTGGCTCCGGTGCGTCTTCCCGCGTGGAGTACCGGCGGATGCGGTAGCAGGTATCCCTCTCGGCGGGTACCCGGCCCGCGCGTCGGATGAGCGCTTTGAAGCCGCACGGCGACACCCTCTGGCCGTGGGCGGCGCCGGCGGAGGTCGAAATGCTCTCGTTGATCAGCGTCCCGCCCATATCGTTGACCCCGGCGGATAGGAGCTCCTCCGACATCGACAATCCCTCCTTCACCCAGGAGACTTGGATATTAGGGATGCAGGCATCGAGCATCAGTCGGGATACCGCGTGCATTTTCAGGACTTCGTCACGGGAGGCGCCGGAACGCACCCCCTCGACGGTCTGGTGGCGGTACATCGGGGCTTCAGAAGCCACGAAGCTCAGCGGGACGAACTCGGTGAACCCGCCGGTATCCTTCTGAATGTCGCGGAGCAGAGCCAGGTGGCGCGCGCTGTCTCTCTCGCTCTCCACGTGCCCATACATGATGGTGGAGGTCGTGGGCACTCCGAGCTCGTGGGCCGTTCGAATGACCTCGACCCACTGTTCGACGGTGATGCGCCCCGGTGCAATTAGATCTCGGATCCCCTGGTCCAGGATCTCCGCAGACGTGCCCGGCAGGCTCCCGACTCCCGCGTCCTTCAGGCGGGTCAGATACTCCCGTATCGTCGAGCGCGAGCGCACGGCACCATAGAGTACCTCTTCCGGTGAGAAACCGTGGATATGCAGCTCGGGAACGGCTTCCTTGATGGCACGAGTGAGTCGGACGTAGAGATCTCCCTCCATTTTGGGCGGAAGGCCGGCCTGGATACAGACCTCCGTGGCACCCCAATCGGCGGCTTCCTTGGCGCGGCGCACGACTTCGTCGAGAGGAAGAAAGTAGCCCTCCTCTTCTCGATAGCCGCGGCTGAAGGCACAAAACCCACATCTCTTGATGCAGACGTTGGTGAAGTTGATATTACGATTGACGACGTAGGTGACGACGTCGCCCACGCGCCGGCGGCGGAGCTCGTCGGCGGCATCCACGACAGCCTGCAACTCCGAGCCTTCCGCCTCCAAGAGGGCAACTGCCTCGTCGACGGTCGGCTCGTGCCCGTCGAGTATGCGCTCGAGGAGGATGCGAACCGGCCTAGCTTGCTCGTTCGACATGGTGAAGAGGGCTGCGCGCGGTGACGGTTCGCGCTCGTTCCGCGAGTCGAGCGGGAAGCAAATGAAAGTAGGCCGGATAGATGGGAAGCCGCGCTTCGAGTCGATGGCCGAGAGCCTCGGTACGAGCGCGCAGGCTCTCGAGCTCGGGCCAGGGCGCCTCGGGGTTAACGAAATCCTTGGTGACGGGAGAGACGCCGCCCCAATCGTTGATGCCAGCGTGCAGGTAAATCTCGAAGTCGTCGATGCTCAAGTTGGGTGGGACCTGGATGTTGGCCGTCGGACCGAGCAGGATGCGGCTGACAGCCACCGTCCATAGCATCTCCTCCCTCGAAGCGTCGGGGGCATTCTCCATTCTGGTGCGCTCTTTCGCTCTGAAGTTCTGGATGATGACCTCCTGAACGTGGCCATATCGCTCGTGCGCCGAACGGATCGCGAGCAGCGAACGAAGGCGCTCATCCCGGGTCTCGCCGATGCCCACGAGGAGGCCACTGGTGAACGCCACTTTCGCTTGCCCCGCAAGCGCGAGACTACGGAGGCGAAGCTTTGGAGCCTTACTCGGTGCGCCGGCGTGAGGACCTCCGTCTCGCGACAGGCGTTCGCTCGAGACTTCCAGCATCGACCCCATCGAGGCGGCGAAGGGCCGGAGCGAGTCGAGCTCCGCGGCTGTAAGATTTCCGGGATTGAGGTGCGGGAGAAGCCCCGTCTCCTCGATGACAAGCTCTGCCATCGCGGCAAGGTAGTCGAGAGTCGATGCGTACCCGCGGTCGCGGAGCCACCGGCGTGCTTCGGGGTAGCGCGCCTCGGGCCGCTCACCGAGTGTGAAGAGCGCTTCCGAGCAACCCGCTTCGTCGCCCGATCGAGCGATCGAAAGGACGTCTTCCGGCGTCAAGTAGAGCTGGTTCGCTTCGCCAGGCGACTGACGAAAAACGCAGTAGCCGCAAAAGTCCCGGCAAAGGCGAGTCAGCGGAATGAACACTTTTGGGGAAAAGGTCACGACGCGGCCTTTGCCCTCGTCCCGAAGCGCCGCGGCCTGCCCCATCAGATCTCCCGCTCGCGCCCCCACCAGCCCGAGCGCCTCTCGATCACCCATGAGCGAATAATACTACTGTGGGGTCAGTCTTTAACTCTTGAACTTCTGGAGCTACCTCTTTCTGGCTCAAATACTTGCGACCAAACGCTTTGCCTACCGGAGTTCAAGAGTTAAAGACTGACCCCAGATCGTGGCATCGGACGCTCGGGGACGTCGTCGAGGAGGCCACCGGCGCCGAGGACGGCGATGTCGGCGCGGCCTAGGGCCTCGCCGGCGAGCAGTCGCGGCAGGATCCAGTCGATGACGTTGACTTTGCGACTGCGGGCGCAGCCGGGTGCTCCGAGCACTGGAACGTCGTCGAGGTAGGCGAGCATCAGTAGGTTGCCCGGGTCGACGGGAGCGCCGACGGTCTCGATTCGTCCACCGGCCCGTTCGACGGCGCGAGGCGTGAGGTCCTGTCGATCCATGATTGCGGTCTCGCCCGCTAGGACGATCAGATCCACCTTCGCGTCCTGCAAACGCCGCAAAGCCTTCGCAAGACGCTCTTCCCCGCCCTCGTCCTCCAGGTTCACGTAGTGAAGCTCGACGACTTCCGATCCGAGCGACCGCGTCCGCTCGGTCAGCGGAGAGAAACTCTCCGTGAGCCGCTCGCGCACGGACGGCGCTCCGTAGAGAATCAGACCGACGCGACGTGCTTTCAGCTCATCTACCCAGACCAGCGGCCCCGGGTTACACGCCAAGCTCTCGGCTTCGGCCACGACGGCTTCCGGGAGTGCGTAAGGGATGATCTTTGCCGTCGCCACAGTTTGACCGGGACGGGCCACCGCGTGGGCCCTGACGGTGGCGAGAGTCAATCCCTCGGTTTGGTTGAGCGCCGCAAGGCGTTCCGCGTCGATGCGGGCTAGCCCGAGAACGGTCGCGATCAGGTTGACGCGGCCCGTCGTTGCGCCCGAAAGCCTGACGCCTTCCCCCTGACACGCCCCCGCCACGCGATCCGCCGCGGCATTCTCGTCGACGTCGCCCGCCTGCAGCTCCGCCACGTAGACGCGCCGTCGTCCAAGGCTACGGAGCGTTTCGATCTCGCCGGGCCCGAGAGAGCAACCCTTCCGGAGAAGACGTTTCCCCGCAGCATCGGCAACGTTGTGTCCGAGAATCTTGCCTTTGGCCTCGGTCAAGTCAACCGGGCCGAATTTCATGGCGCGAAGTCTAGCACGGCTAGCCTCGAGCGGCTCCGCAGCCTAAACTAGACCAACCGATAGGAGTAGTACATGAATCGATTCGGGCGGTTTCTAGCGGTCGTCATGATCTCGACCCTAGGCTCGGCATGCGTGTCCGAGGACGAAAGCGTGTTCCCTTACCACATCGACGGGAAGGACTTCGACAACGGACTGCGCCTCGTGGGCGTCCGCTTCGACAGCCCGGGCCTCGCCGCCTACCACACCGTCGTTCGGGTCGGCGCGCGCCAGGAGGTCGATCGCGGCAAGAGCGGCTTCGCTCATTTTTTTGAGCACATGATGTTTCGAGGCACGGAAAGCTATCCGGAGGAGCGCTACAACGACGTGCTCCGAGCGATAGGCGCCGACTCGAACGCCTATACGAGCAGCGACCGCACCGTCTATCACATCCTCGCGAGCTCGCGCTCGCTACCCAGCATCATCGAGATCGAGGCGGACCGCTTCCAGAATTTGAAGTACACGGAGTCCCAGTTCCAAAAAGAAGCTGGAGCCGTTCTCGGCGAGTACAACAAGAGCGCCGCCAACCCTTTCATGGGGCTCTACGAAAAACTTCAAGACACCGCCTACGACGTCCACCCCTACGAGCACATGGTCATTGGTTTTCTCGAAGACATCAAAGCGATGCCGGAGATGTACGACTACAGTCTCGAGTTTTTCGATCGCTTCTACCGGCCCGAGTACACCACCATCCTCGTGGTGGGAGACTACAACTGGAACGAGCTACAAGATCTCGTCGCCCGGCACTACGGAGACTGGGAACCCGGCGGCTACGTGCCGGAGATTCCAAAAGAGCCCGCACAAACAGCTCCGCGTGAAGCGAGCGTCGTCTGGCCCGCACCGACGCTTCCGATCCTCGCGATCGCTTACCGCGCTCCCGCCTTCAGCACCGAGCACATCGACATGCCCGGTCTCGACGTGCTCTCCCAAGTGCACTTCGGAGAAACCTCGCCCATCTTCCAGGAGCTCGTCATCGAAAAGCAATGGGTCGATTTCGTCAGCGCCGGCGCCACCGACCAGGTCGATCCGCCGCTGTTTACGATCCTCACCCGCGTGCGCGAGCCCGAGAAGCTCGAGGAGGTCAAGGCGGCCCTATTGAACGAAGTCGAGCGCATTGCTCTAGAGGCGGCCGACGAGAGCGAGCTCCAGGATACCAAAAGCCACATGAAGTACCAGTTCCTGCTTAGCATGGACACCGCGAGCGCGGTCGCGAATACGATGGCCCACTATCTCTCCCTGACCAACGAGCCCTCGACCGTGAACCGCGTCTACGAGCTCTACGACCAAGTGAGCACGGAAGATATCCAGTCTCTGGCGAGAAAATATTTCCGGACGGAGAACCGAACCCTCGTTACGCTCACGCAAGCTGAGAGCGTGGGTGGAAAGGAATGACGCCGATGTCGACGAAGTTACTCTTCATGCTATCCGTCCTCGCCGTCATCGTCGCGGGTTGTCTCGTCGTCGGGCCCGAGCACGACAGCGTAGTTCTCGACAGTCCCGGCAACCCCCTCGCCGCTTTCCGCCTCGTCTTTCACGTCGGCTCGAGCCAGGATTCTCCGGGGAAAGAGGGCCTCGCGGCGCTCACGGCCCTCATGCTCAGCCAGGGCGGCACGGAGGAGATGAGCCTCACGGAAGTGATGGAAGCGCTCTACCCCATGGCCTCGCGCGTCGGAGCTCAGGCCGACAAAGAAGTCACTACGTTCATCGGCCGCACCCATCGCGACCATCTCGAAGATTTCTATGGGGTTCTCCGTGACCGAATCCAGCGGCCTCGATTCGACGCAGCCGACTTCGAGCGCAACAAGAAAGAGCTCCTGAATTTCGTCGAGACATCGCTCCGGAGCGCGAACGAGGAAGAGCTCGGCAAGCAATCTCTAGAGTGGCTCCTCTACGACGCCCACCCCTATCGCCATCCCGTTCAGGGCACCGTCGAGGGCCTCCAAGCCATCACTTTGCACGACGTCAAGGCTTTCTATAAAGAGAGATACACCTCCGAGAACCTGCAAATCGGGCTCGCAGGGGATTTCCCCGATGGTTTTGCGGAGCGAGTACGCGAGGACTTCGAAAAGTCGCTCCCGCAGGGAGAGGGCCAGGACCAGGCCAAACCGCTCCCCGAAGCCCCTGCTCGAGAAAAAATGGACGTGCTCGTCGTCGAGAAGCCCACCGCCGATTCCACCGCCATCAGCCTGGGCTTTCCGCTCTCGATCACCCGTGCGGACGAAGATTTCTATCCGCTCTTGCTCGCGAACATCTATCTGGGTGACCACCGAAGCTTCCACGGAGTCCTCATGAACGAGCTCCGTAGCAAGAGGGGGCTCAACTATGGCGATTACTCCTACATCGAGAACTTCATACAGGATGGCGGAAGCACGTTTCCCGTTCCCAACGTTCCCAGGCGACAGCAATACTTCAGCATCTGGATCCGTCCCGTGGCGGCGGAGAACGCACATTTTGCGCTGCGCGGCGCCGTCTTCTATCTGCGGCGTCTCGTCGAACAAGGCATGACCGAAGCAGAGTTCGAGGCGATGAAGGAATATGTCCTCAGCTACTCGAAGCTCTGGGTCCAGAGTCTCGATCGACGTCTCGGCTATCAGCTCGACTCGAGCTACTATCAGGCGCCCTTCTACATCGACGAGATCGAACGACGTCTCCGCCCGATGAGCGTCGAGGATGTCAACCGCGCTGTGAAAAAGCACCTCGATCGCTGGGACTTCCGGGTCGCTATGGTCGCCGCCAACGCCTCCTCCCTCGCCGAGGCCGTCGAGTCCAATACTAAGAGTCCCGTCGCCTATCAATCCGAGGGTACTTCGGAAGACGTCCTGGCGGAAGACGCGAAGATAGAAGCCCTGATGCTGCCGATCGGCTCGGTGCACGTCGTACCGGTCGGAGAAATCTTCCAGAAATAGCGGACCGGAGCCGAAGGCACCTATGCGCTTTGCACGCCGAGGTCCGGGCTCGCTCTACCGCAAGTGGAAATCGATCGAGCTCCTTGCCACACGCGATCGCCGTGCCACCCTCGAGTTTCTTCGCGACGAGAAGTGCATCACCTTCCCCGCGCGACTGGAGCTGCTCCGACGCTTCATCGCCGTGACGAACGCGGTTCGTGGCTACCACACGCTCGAGGAGATGCTCACCCTCGCCCGCGCCATCCTCGCCCGGCCGAACCCGATGGTGCTCGAAGCCGGCTGCGGTTTCGGCGCCAGTACCGCCAAGCTCAGCCTCGCCACCGAGCTCGCCGGCGGCAGTCTCATCGCCTGCGACTCGTTTCGCGGGATCCCGGAGAACGACGAGCGGCACGAGAGTATGGACGGACGCAGACTGGAGTTCCGCCCGGGCGCGTTCCGCGGCACTCTCACGTCGGTGCGGCGAAGGGTCGAGACCTGGGGTGCGATCGACGTCTGCCGCTTCGAAAAAGGGAGCTTCGAAGAGACGCTTCCTCGCCTGGACGAGCCCCTCGACGTCGTCGTTCTCGACGTCGATCTTTCGAGCTCCACCAAGACCTGCGTCGAAAACCTCTGGCCGCGCATTCGACCGGGCGGAGTGCTCTTCTCGCTCGATGGCCAGCTTCGGGCGACCCACGAGCTTTTGGCTGACGAGTGCTTCTGGCGGGAGGAGGTCGGCTGTGCGCCCCCCATGGTCCAGGGCCTCGGCCGCGACAAGCTACTGGTGGCGCGTCGGCCGGCTGTCCCTAGTGCCCCGTATCAAGCTTCGACCCGGCTCGAGCCGCACCGGAGCAAGTAGCTCGCGGAGCTCTTCTCCCAGAGTGATAAGTCGATAGTCTCCGTATCGAGGATTCCGGTAGGGAAAGGCACGCTCGGCGAGGGGAATCTCGACCTCGTCCTTCATGGGCTCGAATGCGTGACCTTCGTGCCATTCGTTGAAGGAGTTGGCGTAGACGAGAAAGAATCCTCGTCGGAAGTTCGAGAGCGCGGGATGACTCTGGACCGCGACGGTCGCCCCAAGCGACGAGCGGATTCTCTCCGCCGAGAGCACCGCGGCCCGCTCACGATCCTGGGCACGATCGAAATCGAGCACGGAGGCAGGCGGAACGAAGGGCCGAGGCTCGTAGCAGCTGTCGGCAGGTACGTCACGAAGGAGAATCTCGTCATAGCCGGGATTGACGTTGAACGAGAACACAAGCCCCGCATCGGAGGCTCCCCGAGCCAGGGGCGCATATTGCTCGGGAGCGATGAAGTTGTCGTAGATGGCGATGCCGTCGAATCCGGACGAAGGGGTCCGGCCGAAGTCCAGTGAGTCCGCGAGGAGTGTTACCTGGTCGAAGTCCCACCGGAGTCCCTCGCGCAACCGATCGATCTGTTCTCGCCAGACAGCGTCGGCGGTATAGTCCGGGACGCGGTGGCGAACGCCGTGGCAGTCGATGACGGCGTCCGGCAGGATGCAGCGAAATCCCTTGAAAACAGGTCCCTCGGTACCATCTTCGTTCTGCAGAACGAGAAAGGCGTCCCAGCCGCGCCGCTCCCCGAACTCTCGCAGGAGATAGAGGACGTCGCTCTCGAACCGATGTGCGCGATCGTCGGCGTAGGGCTCGAGGCCGAAAGTAACGGCAATGCCGTGATCCTTCATCACGTCCATCACCAGGTGGACGGCGGCGTCCTCGTAGGAGCCCCTCCCCCACCAGGAGATCGAGATCGAGCCCGCACCGGCCCAGGCGATCCACCGCGCATGCTGTTCGATCGTCCGTCGGTCGCGCGAGTCGTACGCGCCTAGCCGGGGCAGGTAGTTGGTGGGGAGATCTTCCGGAGGATGACGACCGGCCGCATCCCAGTGCCGCCAGGGATCGCGCCCGTACCATGGGTAGTAGTCGAATACGACATGACGGTCCAGGTTCCGGAACCGATCGTGGAGCGTTGTCGCGCGAGTGGCATTCCCCGCGAGGGTCGGCTGACCGGATGGAAGCGACGAGCCCACGCTGAGCGAGGCGAGAACGGAAGATTCCCGATGGAGCTCCCAATGCTCAGAGCGGCGCCACCTTGGACCGAGCGAGGCGAGCCCGGGGAGCCCGAGCGCGGTTCGCAGAAATCGCCGGCGATGCATCTTCCATCACCCGTCAAAAGCGGACACCTAGAACGTTCACATTCTAACCTCTCCCACTTCCGCGAGCGTCTGACGAAAGTCCACGGGACACGAGCCGAGAATCCGCCCGAATTCAGAACTCCGTCGTCTCCCGCCTGTACTCCCGGCCGCGCCAACGAACGACGCCCTCGTGTCTCGCCATCCGAAGCGATCGCAAGACGATGAAGAGAGCCACGACCGTCGTGATGGGAGAGAAGAAGATGGGCCACACGGGAAAGCCCAGACGTATCTGCACGAGGGCTCGGCAGAACAACAGCAGGCCGAGGCTCGCCCCCAACTCCGTTTCGGAGTGAACGAGCGGCCAAAGGAACGGCGTCACGCCGACCCAGAGACCCATTAGAACGAAGATGACCGGCCGCAGAATCGACTCGCCAAAGCCGGCATGCGCGTTCTTCGTGAAGCCTTCCACGATCTCCTCGAAGCCGTGGTACATGCGCAGGCTAACGCGGTGAAGTCCCATCCGAGCGTTGCTGTCGAAACCAGCGCGCTTCAGCTCCATGGCCAGCCGGATGTCGTCGACTACCGAGTTCTTGATGGCATCGTGGCCTCCGATCGCTTCATAGGCTTCGCGCCGGACGAGCCCGAAGGCTCCCCCGCTGGCAGCGAGTCGTGCCCTCCCTACGAACGCAAGAAACGACGGCAGATAGACGAACGCCGCCACGGGGATGACGGGCATGAGGACCTCTTCCCAGAAACCCTCCCGCTCGAAGTGAGGTAGCAAGGCGAGGTGATCCCAGCCGTGCCTCTCGCAAGCGGCTGTCGCATCCTCGAGCGCCTTCGGATGAAGCTCGACATCAGCGTCCATGAAGAGAATCCACTTCCCCGTGGCACTTTCGGCTCCCGTCGCGAGCGCGTTCGGCTTGCCCAGCCATCCCGGCTCTAGAGCACGGGACTTCAGAGGTACGAGCCTTGGATCCGCGGCTCTGGCTTCAATCTCTCGAGACGTACCGTCGGTGGAATCGTCGTCGACGACGATGACTTCGAAATCGGGATAGTCCTGGCTGAGAGCCGCGCCGAGAGTCTTTCGGATATAGCGCTCTTCGTTGCGCGCCGGGATGACAATCGAAACGCGGGAGCTCGAAGCTTCACCAGCCTGTTCCAGACGACGAAAAACGACGAGGTTGGCGATCGTCTGGACCGTCAATAGACACCACACGACGAACAGCGTCGCCGCCATCGCAGAAATCATCTGTTCTAGGTTGTGCTCTTTCGCTCGGGCCGATATCCGGTCGTGGATTCGTGGCGAGATCGCTTGCGAGAGCGCTTCCTCTTCTCCGCGTCGGGCAGAACGTGAACGTAGCTTCCATCGAAACGTTTGTTCGCGTCGGCACGGCGCAGCTCGAGGGCTTCCCGAGGCGGTTCGGCCGGAATCAAGGCGTCGCAGCCCTGTCCAATCAAGTCGCGGCGGCCGGCCTTCAAGAGCGCTTTCCTAACCTCCACGTAGTTCTCCGGCTTGAAGAACTGCATCAAGGCTCGCTGCAACTTCCGATCGCGGAGATGCCGAGCCACGTGGACGGGCTTCTTCGTGAAGGGATCGATCCCCGTGTAGTACATCGCGGTCGCCACGTCGAACGGCGCTGGAATGAAGTCCTGTACCTGATCGGGCTTGTAGCCGTTTCGCTTCAGGAATACCGCGAGGTCGATCATCGCGTCGAGATCGCTGCCAGGATGACTCGCGATGAAGTACGGGACGAGGTACTGCTTCTTGCCCGCTTTCTCGGACTCCTCGGCGAAAGACGTCGCGAACTTCTCGAAGTCGTCGGTGCAAGGCTTGCGCATCCGGGCGAGCACGCCTGGATCGGTGTGCTCTGGGGCGACTTTGAGATGACCGCCTACATGATGGCGGGTCAGGTCGCGCATGTAGCGGGGCGAGCGCCGCGCGAGATCCATGCGGATACCGCTCGCCACGAGCACTTTCTTGATGCCCTTGGTTTCCCGAGCCTCCTTCATGAGCTCTACTAGCGGCTCGTGGTCGGTGCCCAGCAGTTTGCAGATCGTCGGGTGCACGCACGACTGTCGACGGCAGATCGCTTCGACCTCGGGTTTCGTGCACCGCATCTGATACATGTTCGCGGTCGGCCCACCGATGTCGCTCACGACACCCTTGAACCGCGGATCCGCCGTCATCATGCGCACTTCGTGCAGGACCGATTCCTGGCTGCGGGACTGAATGATGCGCCCCTGATGGGTGGTGATGGAGCAAAAAGTGCATCCGCCGAAGCACCCCCGCATGATCGTAATCGAGTCCTGGATCATCGCGAAGGCGGGGATCGTCTCCGTGTAAATAGGATGTGGCCGGCGGGTGTAAGGGAGCCCGTAGATCCGGTCCATGGCTTCCGTCGAGATCGGCAGCGGTGGCGGATTGCAAACGACGGCCTGCTTGTCGTGCCGTTGCACCAGTCGGCGGGCATTGAACGGGTTGGTCTCGCTGTGGATGACTCTCGTCGCCTCCGCAAAGGCCCGCTTGTCAGTGGAAATCTGCTCGAAGCTCGGAAGCTCCAGCGCGTCATCCGGCAGGGTTTCCAATGCGCCGAGCGCGTAGGCGGCGCCGCGCATGTCCCGCAGATCCCGCACGCTCTCGCCCGCATCCAACCGTCGCGCGATCTCGACGATCGCATCTTCCCCCATTCCGAAGGCCAGAAGGTCTGCCTTGCAATCGAGCAGGATGGAGCGGCGCACCTTGTCGCTCCAGAAGTCGTAGTGGCCCAACCGCCGCAAAGACGCTTCCACGCCGCCCGCGATCACCGGAACGCCCTTGTAGGCCTCTCGCGCGCGCTGGCAATAGGCCAGCGTCGCCCGGTCCGGCCGCATCCCGATCCGCCCGCCCGGCGAGTAGGCGTCATCGTTCCGCACTTTCCGGTTGGCCGTGTAGTGGTTGATCATCGAGTCCATGTTGCCGGCGCTGATGGCGAAGAACAACCGAGGCCGGCCGAAGCGGCGCCAGTCCTCGCACGACTCCCAATCCGGCTGCGAGACGATGCCGACTCGAAACCCCGCCGCCTCCAGCACACGTCCGAGAATCCCCATCGCGAAGCTCGGGTGATCGACGTAGGCGTCCCCGGTCACGAAGACGACGTCGACGCCGTCCCAGCCACGCTCTTTCATCTCCGTGGGAGACATGGGTAGCGCGGCGGTTTGGTGATTCGCTACGGGTGGCATTTGTTCATTCTATCTCGTTGGGCGAGCGAGGCAGATTGTTCCGGGTAGGACTCCGCGGGCCGCTGGGGTTGCGTTTTGCGAGCTACTAGCGGAGGAACGACCTTCCTGAACTGAAGGGTGCGAGCGAGTGACCGGCCGCGGGCTGATCCGCAGCCGGCCTTCGACTCAGCTTCCCAGCCGTTGAGGCTGAGGGCGGACCTAGAATCGCCCGAGGGCGATTCTACAAACTATTTACCAGCGTCGGCCGCCGCCGCGACCGCCGCCGCCGCCGCCGCCGCCACCACCACGGTCCTGCCGGGGACGGGCTTCGTTGACGTTCAACGTACGACCGTCCAGCTCGGTGCCATTGACACCTTTGATCGCGGCATCTGCCGAGGCGGCGTCGTTCATCTCAACGAACGCGAATCCACGGGGGCGTCCCGTGTCGCGATCGGTGATCACGCTGACGCTAGCGACCTCGCCGTATTGCGCGAACAAATCTCGGAGACGCTCTTCGGTAGTGTCGTAAGAGCAATTACCAACGTAAATCTTAGCCACGTAACGGACTCCTCATCGAAAACGGCTGAAGCGAGGGCTAGCGGAGGTGTGGTGGCATCACCGACACAAAAGAAACTACCGAACAGCCATCGTGTAGCCAGACATGTAAGTTTCCGTCAAAATACTAATTTTAACAACTGTCAAGCCGGCCAGCGGACGACCCTACCCCCAGAGCGCGACGGCAGTTCCGACTTTCCTCATGAATGGGCCGGGAAGTGGTCGTAGAGCAGCCCCGTCACCGCCCCTATCCCCTATCCGGACGTCGACACCTTCGTCACGTTTTCTTCTGGATGGCGGCCGATCAGCTTGTTGAATGGATCGATGCCGGCTTTGACCGGCTCCTCCTCGACGATTTTGATTTGCCAAGGAGCGAAGTGCGCGGGACAACCTTTGACAGCGACGCGGGCGCTCTGATATTACTTCCGGGTCCCAACCCCCGAGACAACCTAGATTTTGGAGCTACTTCTTTGACGAGAGCGATACTCGAACGGGGGCGCGCGACGCGGACGATACCACGTCGAGTGGTGGGGGCCTTTCTCACCCTCGTCGCCGTGATCGTGACGTCCGGCGCTCAGAACCCCGGCGAGGGGCCCGCTCCCCGCGAGGACCTCTATCTCGTTCCGAATCGGCTGGCCGAGCAGCTCACGCTCGAGGCGGTCCCGATCCACCAGTACCCCGATGCGCTCCTGGCCACGGTGCCCGACGTCGGCCGGCTCCCCTCGAGACTAAAGAGCCTGCTCAGCGAGCTCCGTGACGTTGGCCGGATCGGGTACCGCGCTTTCAGCGGAGCGCTCGATCCCCTAGCGGAGCTGTCCGCGCTCCCTAACGGCAACTATCTGATTGGTTTCGCCGGGCCCATCGATCCGGCATGGCGTTCCGCGCTCGGATCCATGGGACTGACAGTCCTGGAGAGCGCGCCACCTTACGGACTTCTCGTCCGTGGCGATGGTGCCGCGCTCTCGGGCGCGGCCCGGATCACGACCTCGTTCGGCTTCGACGCGGTCCGCGCCGTGATGCCGCTCCCCCTGGAGGCCCGCATCGAGCCCGCCCTCCTTCCTCTGGCACGCGGCCAGGCGGAGCCCGGAGATCTCCGCGGCATCTTACAAACCGCTGCTGGCCTGGCCACCATTCGTATCGAGACGTTCGAAGGTCGCGATCCGCAGGCCGTCTCCGCGGGCGTTCGTGGCATCGCCGAGCCCGACGCAAGCGCGCTCTCGCGCGGTGAGACGGACGTCTTCGTCGTGCGAGGCCCGGAGATTCTCGAGATCCTGGACCGTAACCCCGATGTCGCCTACGTCGAAGCCGTCTATGAGAGGACGCTGCACGACAATCTCGCCGCTAAGGCCTACATCATGAATGTGGAGCCGGTCTGGACGGAACCGTCGCTCGGATTCACCGGGGCCGGTGTGATCGTGGATCACAACGACAGCGGCGTCGATCTGACGCACTCGGACTTCCCCGCGAGCGCCGTCGTCGCGAGCGCGGGTAGGATGTCCGGGACGGACAACGGCCACGGCACGCATACGGCCGGCTCCGTGCTCGGCCGCGGATTGGCCGGCACCTCCCCAACCAATGTTTCGAGCTGCGGCGACGGCACGACACCGCTCTCAACGGTGAGGGGTATGGCGTGGGACGCCCAGCTGGTCACGAACAATCTATTCGATGGCGGGTTCACGACGGAAACGTCGATGCTCCGCTGGGGCTTTCAACAAGGGGCCCGCATCAGCACGAACTCGTGGGGCTACGTCAACCTCTTCACCTATAGCAGCCATGCGTCGAACGTCGATGGTCTGGTGCGAGACGCCGATTCGACCTCGGCGGGGAATCAGGATCTGCTCGTCTTCTTCTCGGCCGGCAACGACGGGCCGGGCTCGGGTACGGTGGGCTCGCCTGGAACGGCCAAGAACGTCGTGACGGTGGGTGCTTCGCAGAACGATCGCTGCGGGGCCTATATACCGAGCTCTTGCACCGGTCCGGATATCGACTCGATCGGCTGCTTCTCGAGCCGAGGGCCTGCACAGGGCCGGATCAAACCGGATTTGGTGGCGGTGGGTACGGACGTTCTCTCGACGGAGTCCTCGGATTCGCTCGCGACGAATCCCTGGGACCAGTCCTGGACGGGAACGCCCTACGCTACGAACACGGGCACCTCGATGTCGACCCCGCTCACGGCCGGTGCCGCCGCCGTGTTCTTCGAGTTCTACGAGGACCGCTTCGGAAGCTTTCCGAGCCCCGCCGTGACCAAGGCGGCGCTCATCAACGGCGCTACCGACCTGGGTCTCGGCTATCCGTCCTTCGATCAAGGTTGGGGACGATTGAATCTCCGCCAAGCCATCGAGGGTCCGCCGGGCGGGGACATCCGATTTTTCGAACAGACGGACGTAACCCCTCTCGGCACCGGCTCGAGCTGGTCCCGAACCTTCGAAGTGCTCTCGAACAGTGCACCCGTCAAGCTGACCCTGGTTTGGACCGACCCGCCCGCACCCGGCGGCTCGGCGAGCCCGCTCGTCAACGACTTGGACCTCCTCGTCGTGGCTCCGGGCGGTACCATCTACCGTGGAAACCAGTTCAGCGGCAGCTGGTCCATCCCCAACCCCGGTTCCACAACCGACAGCGTAAACAACGTGGAGAACGTGTTTGTGAGAACCCCGGTGACGGCGACCTGGACGATCTTCGTCAGCTCGGCGCTCACCGCCACGAATCCTCCGAATCTCCCGGGCCAGGATTTCGCGCTCGTGTACTCGGGCGACGTCGCCGACTGTCTTCCCCCGCCCCAACCGACGGGTCTCGTCGCCAGCGCTCCAGCCGCAAACCGAATCGACTTGAGCTGGAACCCGGAGCCGAGCGCGACTTCGTACAACGTCTATCGCTCGATGTCGAGCGGCGGGCCCTACGAAGCCATCGCGAGCGTCGGAAGCACGAGCTACGTCGATCTAGCCGTCTCGGGTGGCACGACGCTGTTCTACGTGGTCACTTCGGTGAACGCCACCGGTTGCGAATCGCCGTACTCGAACGAAGCCAACGCGCTCGCGACCGGCGACTGCACCCTGGCACCGAGCTTTGCCGGCCTCGAGTCGGTCGCACCATCGGCTGGAACCTGTTCCGTCGATCTGAGCTGGAGTGCCGCGACCAGCAGCTGCTCGGGCTCCGTCTTGTACAACGTCTATCGCTCGACCGTCCCTGGCTTCACACCCGGCCCGACGAATCTTCTCGACACCTGCGTGTCCGCTACGACCTACACTGACACGAACGTCGCGAGCGCTACGACCTATTTCTACGTCGTTCTAGCAGAAGACGACACATCAGCGGGCGGCGGGCCCTGCAACGGCGGCAACGTCGATAGCAACCTCGTCGAGATTGGTGGCGCGCCGGCGCTGACGCCCACGACGCTCTACTCGAACGATTTCGAAGGAGCCGACGATTTCACCCACGCGCCGGACGTTTCTGGCAAAGCGGATAGCTGGCGCGGCATTCAGAACTCTTGTCCCGCGGCGAGTGGCTCCGGGACCTATCGGTTCGGCGGTAATAGCTGCAGCGCCAACTACGCGAATGACGGCTTCGCTTCGGCAGCCCCACAACGCCCATCAGCGTCCCCGCGGGCGCTCTCAACGTTTCGATGAGCTTCCTTCATCGCTTCCAGTTCGAGGACTTTTCGACCGGCGTCTTCGATGGAGGCTACATCGCGGCGAGCGTCGACGGCTCCCCCTTCGCGCCGGTCCCACCCGCACGCCTCTCCGGCAGCGGATACGACGCGGTCATCGATGGAGGGTGCTCGAACGGGATCGGAACCGCGGTGTTCAGTGGCACGAGCTCGGGGTATGCGAGCGGCTCGTATCTCACGACGAACATCGACTTGGACGGCGTCTGCGATGATGTGAGCGGCGGAACGACGGGATGCGCGGGCGCGGACGTCCGCTTCCAGTTCACGTCTGTAACGGACTGCAACACGATGCGGGACGGTTGGTTCCTCGACGACGTCACCGTCACCGCCGACATCGGGGGCGCCTGTACGGCCGCACCGGACCCGGTTTCTTTTTTCTCGATCACTTCCCGGGATCAGGCGAACGAGCTGGTGTGGGTGAACCCGTCGTCCGGCGGATCGCTCACCGTCGCTCATCGAACCGACCGTTTCCCGACGGGACCTACTGACGGTAGCCAGCTCTTCCCTCCCGCCGGAACGCCCGGTGCGAAACAGAGTTTCTCGCATCAGCCGCTGACGAACGGAACCACGTATTACTATGGCGCCTACGTCGGAAACGGACTCGGGGATTTCTCCGCCGGCGGCTTCACGTCGGGACGTCCGCAGGACGTCTCCGGTCGGACGGCTTGGATCTATCAAACCGGGGCGACGTCCGTGGTGCCTCCCGCGGTGAGCGCGGGAATCCGTCTGGGCGGTCTCGAACGACAAAATCCTGCACTCGATGGTCGGGGGGCCCTCCGGCGGTGCCTGGCCACCGGGATACATGCCGCAAGCACTCAACGCGACTCAGGCGCGGCCTCCCGTCGTACCGATTTCACTCGCTGGCGCATCACAGGTCCTCTTCGCCGGCACCCTCGATGGTGACGTCTACGCGCTCGACGCGAACACGGGCTCGACTCTCTGGTCGAATATCTTTTTGGCCGAGCGTTTCCAGGGCTCTCCGACCGCCATGCTCAGCGCCTTCGGTGGCGCCTACGATCTCGTTTTCGCGG
Source organism: Candidatus Marinacidobacterales bacterium (assembly GCA_965247365.1). Taxonomy (GTDB): domain Bacteria; phylum Acidobacteriota; class Vicinamibacteria; order Marinacidobacterales; family SMYC01; genus CBDFHB01. Next base: position 1,829,741 of record CBDFHB010000002.1, on the reverse strand, counting down.
GCACGCGGAACACCTCCTCGGACAACGAGCTCATCGCGCTCCGCCTGAGCGACGGGCTCCAAGCCTGGTCCTACGACAATGGGGGCGGCGGAAACGCCATCGGTATCATCAGCGGAGCGGCCTCGGTGGACTACGCGGGCAACAGACTTTTTTTCGCCTCGCGCTCGCCGGCGGGAGGAAGTACCAATACCCTCTGGTGCATCGAGTTTACCGACCTGGGCGCGTCTGTCGTGTGGGCGCGCGCGATAGGAGATATCGACGGAAGCCCGGTGCTCTTCGGAAACAGAGTCTACGTCGGGACGAACTCGAGCAAGGTTTACGCGATCCACCCGGCCACCGGCGTCGACCTCTGGGGAGCACCCTTCGACGCGGCGGACGGCCCCATCAAAGGCTTCATTTGGCCCGGGTTCGGGACGGCCGACCTCTACGTCGCGACGACGAACGAGATACGAGCTCTCACAGATAACGGGACGAGCGCGACGGAAAAATGGATTGTCACGTCGATTCCATCACCTTCGACGCCGCTGTTCCTTCCTGGCACGAGCTTTCTCTACGTCGGGGCCGGAGACGGACGCGTTTATGAGCTCGACGTGAGCACGAATCCTCCCACCATCATCTTCGAAGAGCTCGGAGCCGGTACTTCTGCCGCCGGCGCGCCGTCCTACGGGGTTGTCGAAGATATGTTGTACGTGGGCACGACCTTAGGAGCGATCTATGCGCTACGCCTTCCGTTCTGAGTGCCTCGTCGCTTCCGCTTCGCTCGCCGTTCTCGTTCTCACGCTCGGCGGCTCGGCGGAGGCGAAGCAGAAGCCGGGGAAGAAGGGCCGAGAGAGAGAAACACGATGCCTCGAGGTTCGTGTCACCTCGCCACAATCCCAAGAACGCCGACGCACGGGGCGATTCTCGGCAACCGAGATCCTGGATCTGAGAGTCGAAGTCCGGCTTCCCAGACAGATCGAGTCGAGCCAGCAGGTCGTGGTGAAGCTCTTCACGCCCGACGGCCATTTGTACCAAGATCTACAGCTGACCACCGTCCAGGGCGAGTTGGGCGACACGTCTGCGACTACCCGCCGACGTCGAACACGGGATGGCTCGTCGGAACCACGGACGAAGGCGTCCGGAACTGCTTCCACGCTCTTCCCCGTCGCGGGAACTTCGATCGTAACGAGCTCCCTCTATGGGCGATGGACCGCTACAGTTGATGTCGAGGGGGCCGAGGCCTCTTGCGCCCGACCCGTATCGTTCGTGATCACGGAATAGACTCTTGCTCCTACGGCGCTTGCGGTCCGGGCGAACCGACTGGAGGGGATCGACAGGCCGGCGGTTCTCAGGCTATATTTACGACAGATATGCAGGGAGATGCCTGGGAACAGCGTAGCGCGCCCCGCGTGAGCGCACGTGTTCGGGTCCTTTACTTCAGCCAGGGGCAGCCGAGGGCGGTGGACGCAGCCTGCGAGAACATCAGCGCGGACGGACTCTTCGTCCGGACCCGACGCCGCGGGCCGAATGCCGGCACCCCCGTCAGCTTGTTACTGAACTTCGAAGGCTCGGAACAGGAGTTCATGGTGGAGGGCGTGGTTCGCTGGCAGGGGGCCGTGCAGGCCCTCGAAGACGACGCCGAAACTGCCGGGATGGGGATTCAGTTCACTGGGATGGACGAATCCATCCGAGCTGTTCTCGCGCAGCACTTGTCGAAAGCCGACTAGTCTACGAAGGGCCACCGGCGGGTGCACCTGAAATGATGACGGCGCGGCTCGCGCCTCACTCCCGTCAGACACCGGTCGCGATCGAGTAGGCCCAGTTCAGAACCAGGGCCGCGAGAGCGGAAACCCGAGCCCAGATCGGGAGCCGAGTCGGAATCGGTGGAGGCGTCCGTCCGAGCAGCGCCATACCCAGGGAGACGAGTCCCCCGCCGATGAAGACGATCCATCCCAAGGTCGGCAAGGGGTAGCGTGCGAGCGCCTCGACGACGTCGAGACGCGCCAGGGCGAGGGCGGCCCGGCCGGTTCCGCAGGTCGGACAAGCGAGCCCGGTTAGGCTCTTGAACAAACACGACCATAGGCCGTCGGCAAGACGAGGGGCGAGCGGTGAGACCGCGACCAGGGCCACCGAGACCCCGCCCCAGCAAAGGGCCATTTGGCGATTCATATTCCCGACTGAGCCATACCCGCGATGATGGCGCTCAGCATCGCGCCGAAAAAGATCGCCACGACTATGACGCAGGCACAGCACAGGAGCAACGGTATCAGGCCCGCGATCAGAGCCTTGCCCGTGGTCGTTCGATGTACGGTCGAGTACCCGATGACCGCCAGCACGATTGCCCAGATGGCATAAACGAAGCTTCCCAGCAGGGGCAGGACGGTCGCGAGGCCCGCGACCTGCGAGTAGGCATAGACCTTCAACGTCCCCTCGAAACCGGTAGGCGAGCTCTCGGTAGCGCCAACTACCATCAGGCACAGGTGATAGATGCCCGCGCCGAGAAACATGGCGATCACGAAGAGGATCGGCGTGATGACCAGGGTTACCAAGACGACAGCGACTGGCGGCTGCTGCCCAAGAGATTCGAATCCTTCGAGGTTCCCGAACAGGCTGCTGAGGGCGCTCCCCAAAATGAGCTGCCAAATCTGTGCGAAGAAAACGCTCAGCCAACTCAGGATGATCCCGAAGAGGATCGGGCTCGTGATGTCCCCGTCTCGCCGGAGCCGGGAAAAAGCATTCGACGGGTCCGTGACCAGGAGGCGGACGGTCTGGACCAGCGCCTCGACGATGCCGAGTCGGTCGCGCTCCTCCCAGGGGAGCCTCGATTCCCCCTGCGGTGGCACCGGGGAGCCCGTCGAGGACGGGGGCGTGTAGGGCGACGGTGGTGGCGGAGGCGGCGACGGCGGTGTCGTGCTCACCGCGCCATTCTATCGGATCATCGCACTTCCGTCCCGGCATCCGCGGTTTGGGTCGCGGGAGCCCGCTCACAGCTGTCGCTGCATCGAAGGCGCATGTCGACCGTCTCGTAGCGGACGTCGATCTTGTAGCGCAGCCGCGTCAGCTGCTTTTCCATGTCGAGCTCGACGCTGTCTTTGGCCGTGAAGATACCCCACGGTGTGACGGCGAGCTTGCCGACAAATGGCTCACCACTATCTCGAAGGCCCTCGACCCGCACGTCGCTCCGCACGGGAACGATCCGCTCGAGATCCGGATAGTACGTGAACTGAAAGATGCGCTTCGCGGGGAGCATGGTCAAAGCCTGATCGCCCTCATAGAGGACCCCGTCGTTGAGGTGCTCGCAGAGCTCGAACTCCACGGGCACATAGATGCTTCGCGTCAGCTTCACCCGCTTCTCGGCCGCTCGTGTCGACGAGGCGAAGGTGAAGACCAGTGCAAAAGAGATGAGTGAGACCGGAAGGCGGCGGTCGGTTCTCTTCATGTCAAGCTCCCCAATCTCCGGAAGGTGGACTTCCGGCGTTCGTTTTATGCCTGGGACAGGAGCCATTAAATTGTTTGGGAACGATTGCCTTCTTAAGAAGCAAGAATGGTGCCAGCGCGGGAGACCACCTAAATCCTTTGATTGCGATGCCTCCAAGCGGCGGCTGGGGTGAAATTACCGTAGCGTGCCACAGAGTGTTATTACGATAGAATCCCGAAGTGATTCAGGAGATCTCGTCGTGCACAAGAGCTTGAAAACGCTCGTCATTTCCGGCAACGCCATCGACGAGCTCTGTATCGAGGACTGCCCTTTTTCGAGGCAGGTCGCGGCCACGCCATGATTTGCCCACGACCGATTCCTGGCCCAAGGGTCCGGCCCCGCCGATCGCCTTCGATTCTTCTAGGCGCTCTCGCGCTTCTCACAGCCTGCGGTAGCCCGGCCCCCCCGCCCGACGGCTTACACGCTCATCGACCACGTTTCCGAGGCCGAGCGCGATTTTGACGAACAACATCTCCGCTCGATGCGCGGCGATGCGCGTCTCATCAGCCAGGTTACGCTCCAGCAGGAAACGAGACAGGCTCTCATCCCCCCCGTGCCATCACGCCTCAGCTTCGAGGTGGACTTGCCCGCGAAAGCCATCATGCGTTTTTCGAACGCCGTTTCGACACTCGGAGCCGAGGTCCAAGCGGCCCACGTCGACTTTCGGGTGCTTTTGACCGACGAATCGGGCGAGACCGCTGTTTTCGAAGGCTCGGTGCTGCGACGTCAACCCAATCAGTGGCTCGACCGGGAAGTCGATCTTTCGCGTTGGAGCGGCTCGCGGGTTCGACTGACTCTCGAGACCCGGGCGCGAACCGGCGATGGCGGTAAGACGCTGCCCCTACTTCCCTATTGGGCCAATCCGGTGGTCGTGAGCGGCGAACCCCTCCCGTCCACGAGACCGAATCTCATTCTCATTTCGCTCGATTGTCTTCGCGCCGATCACCTCGGTTCCTACGGCTACGAGCGCGACACGACGCCGCGTCTCGACCAGCTCGCGAGCCGGTCGACAGTCTTCGAGACGGCGATCAGCGCGTCCTCCTTCACGCATCCAACCCACATGACGATGCTCACGGGGCTGCCGCCCTCGATCCACGGCGTGAGTCGATGGCAGAAACCGGACAGCTCACTCGAGTACCTGCCAGAGCTCCTCTCGACTGCTGGCTATCGAACGAGTGGCATCGTTTCCGGACCGCTTCTGTCTCAGAGCTTTGGGGTTCGAGAGGGGCTTTGACCGCTACCACTGGTTTCACGACACTACCCGCGCCAACGCTCTCGCCGAAGCTGCCCTCCAGATGCTCGAACGCGGCCGAGGACAGCCTCAGTTCCTCTTTCTTCATTTCTTCGACATCCACTGGCCATATTGGCCCCCCGGCGAGTTCAACACGATGTTCGGATCGCGGGCGGAAGACGCTTCACGACTGCTCGAAAAAGTCCGGCATCAATACCCACCAGACAGTGACGAAGACATCCGCCATGTGATCGATCTCTACGATGGAGAGATCGCCTATCTGGATCGTGAAGTCGGGCGTTTCATCGACGCGCTGCAGGATCGCGGGCTCTACGACAATACTCTTATCATCGTCACTGCCGACCACGGGGAAGCGTTCTTCGAGCATGGATTCTGGGAGCACGGACAGACCCTCTATGAGGAGATGGTGCACGTGCCACTCATCGTCAAGTGGCCCGCGATGGAACGGGCAGAGCGAATCGGAGCGCTCGTCAGCCAGTCCGACATTTTTCCGACGCTGCTCGAGGCCGCCGGAATCGAACCGAGAGGAGAGGGGCTGGCGTTATCGCGCTACCTTTCGGACCCCTCCCCCGAGCCGCGCAAGGTCATCAGCGAAGTCACGTGGGACCCGCTCCCGACGCGACCCGCGTATATGGACGTCGCCTGGCGCGGTGAGCGGTACAAATATATCGCTCACTTCGAAGCGCCCACCGTTGACGCCCTCTATTCGGCGGAGATCCAACATGACGAGCTCTACGACCTGAAGGAGGATCCGGAGGAAAAACGCAACGTGCTCCAGGAGGTCCGTGCCGAAGCGCGCTCGGGCCGACGCGCCGTCCTCGACTATCTCGCTCGAGCTCGCGCCCTACGTGCCACCCGGGGGGGAGAAGACGTCACGCTCGACGACGAGCTTCTCGAAAGACTCCGCGCTCTCGGCTACGTCGGTCGGTAATCGAGGACTTACTACTCGAAGAGCGACATCTGCCCGGAAGATCGCGAACGACGGAACTCCGCTGTACTCAGCGGTGCCAGCGGACGGTCCAGTCCGTACTTGCGAGCAGCCGTGCGGAAGCGTTGTTCGAGAAGCTCCGCGTAGGGTCCGGTTCCCTTCATTCTTTCCCCGAACCGAGGTCGGTAGAGAGCACCACCCCGGGTGTCACGGACGAGGTTCAGGACGTGAGTTGCTTTTGTCGGGTAATAGGTCTCGAGCCACTCGCGAAAGATGTCCTTCAGCTCGTGCGGCAACCTCAAGAGGATGTAGCTCGCTGATGAGGCGCCAGCGCTAGCCGCTTCTTTGAGGATCGATTCGAGCTCCGCGTCGTTGAGCGCGGGAATCATCGGTGACGCGAGCACTCCCACGGGGATCCCCGCGGCGTGAAGCCGAGCGATCGTTTCCAGACGCTTTTCCGGAGTCGAGGCCCTCGGTTCCATGCGACGCGCGAGCTCGGGCTGAAGCGTCGTCAAGGAAACGCAGACATTCGTCAGTTTCCGCCGTGCCATGGAGGCGAGGAGATCGATATCTCTGAGCACGAGATTCGATTTTGTCACGATACTCACCGGGTGTGCGTGCTCTTCGAATACTTCGAGAATGCTGCGGGTGATACCGAGCTCTCTTTCCACAGGTTGATAGGGGTCAGTATTCGCTCCCAGCGCGATGGGCTCGCACTGGTAGCGGGACGCGAGGAATTCTTTTCGCAGCAGTTCCGCCGCCCGGGGTTTCGAGAAGATGCGAGTCTCGAAATCGAGACCGGGCGAGAGGCCAAGGTAAGCGTGGGTAGGCCTTGCGAAACAGTACACGCAGCCGTGCTCACAGCCTCGATATGGGTTGATCGAGACGGAGAAGGGCACGTCGGGTGAATCGTTGCGAGCGAGGATCGAGCGGGACGCATCCGGGCTCACCACGGTCTCGATGTGGTCGCGTTCTTCGAGTGGGACGTACTCATACCGTTCAAACCGACCCGTGGGGTTGCTCACAGCTCCCCGTCCTTTTCGCCTCACGTGGAATAAACTACTCCAGTGAAGGAGTGGGACGCCATCGGCATCGGGCTCGTCGTCCGGGACATCAGTGTTCTCATGGACCGCTATCCCGGGGCGGACGAGAAGCGCCGCGCGGAGGCGATCTACGAATCAGGAGGCGGCCCCGTTCCAACGGCGCTCGTCACGCTCGCACGTTTCGGGCGCCGGACCGCCATATCCGCCCTCGTGGGGGATGACAGCGTAGGCCAATTCATTCTCGACGGTCTCGGAAATGAGAACGTCGACGCGACCGCTGTCGCGATGCGTAAGGGATTCGCTTCTCAGACGAGCGTCATCATCGTCGAGAACGGCAGGCGGACGATTCTCGAGGCGCCTCTCGGCGTTGGCTTTCCTCTGACCTGGGAGGACGCAGCCAAGCTCCCCTTCGATCGCTCGGAGGCGCTGCTCATCGACGCGCGGGCGCCAGAGGTCCAGTTGAAGGCGGCCGCGATGGTTCGATCCGCGGGCGGGCTCGTGGTGCTCGACTGTGGTCATCCTCGCGAAGGCGTCGACGACCTCCTCGGCAATACCGACATCGCCATCTTCTCGCATACCTATCCGAAGTCGCTAAGAGGTGAGGATTACGAGACTGAGTCGTTTCTTCGTGAGATCAGGGAGCGGCTCCCGAAGACCGGCCCTCGCGTGACCGGCGTGACCCTGGGCCACGAGGGTTGTGTGATCCTGGCTGACGAGGGGTTGATCCGGGTTGGCCCCCACGCGGTCGATACACTCGATACCACCGGCGCTGGCGACGTTTTTCACGGCGCCTACCTCCACGCCTTCCTGAAGACTGGCTCGCCCGCCGAAGCCGCCCGCTTCGCGAACGTCGCGGCGGCGCGCAAGTGCAAAGGGATTTCGGGGCGGGCTCCCCTTCCCCCCGAGCAGGAGCTGTGGGACGCCATCCAATGTTGAGGCTTTGCGAGCTGCCCCGAGAACTCCCGGACTCCACGCGCCCCTATATATAAGGAGGTAGTGAACGAGCTCCAAGGGGTGGGGGTGCTCGTTGGGTGCTACTTGCTCTCCGCCTGGCGGCGCGGGAGCGAGCAGCTCAGAACGCGGCAAATGTAATCGGAACCCGCTCGCGCAGAGTTGAGATGGCTTTTTCAGCACCCTGCTAGTGGGAGGGACTCGAGGAGACAAAGCACACCAGCCCGACGACTCCGTTGTAAATCACGTCCTTCTGGAAAGTGACGGCATCCGCTGCCGAAGCGACACTGTGGTACTTCGTTCACGGTCGCGATCGTGAGGCGGTCGACTCGATGCGTGTCGAGATGCCGGCCGTGGGAAGCTACATGCTTCGTCCATTTCCGATGATCGCGATCCGTTCCGTTACTCTCCACAACCGAAATAAAATTGAACAAAAAAAAAGGGGGTGAACTGCTCACCCCCACTCTCGATACCCCTGAGGAAGTCGTTACTTCTTCTTTGCCTTCTTAGCCTTCTTCTTCGTGGCTTTCTTGGCTGCCTTTCTTTTCTTCGCCATCGTCGTCATCACCTCCTCTCATCGGAAGATAGGAGCGAATGCGCTCCGAAGAAAACGCGTCGAACAAGATATGGTTTGAAACGAATTCAAAAACACTAGATGTAGGGTAAAGAGGTTAAACACTCGCTGTCAAGCACTTTCTGGTGGATTCACGATCCCCGACCACTCCGCTCCATCGGGATAAGCGAAGTCTCTTCGTGAGATCTTCTTGATGTGCGTGCTATAGCCGGGTCGCGTGGGAGCGAGATAACGTCCTCGCTTCACGATGACCGGATCCTCGAAGTGCTCATGAAGGTGATCGACGTACTCGATCATGCGATTCTCCATCGAACCACTCACGCTGATGAAATCGAAGAGCGACAAGTGCTGCACGTGCTCACACAGTCCGACGCCTCCGGCATGGGGACAGACCGGAACACCGAACTTCGCCGCCATGAGAAGAACGGCGAGTACTTCGTTGACGCCGCCGAGACGACAGCTATCGATCTGGCAAAAGCGAATCGCTTTCGCCTGGAGGAGTTGTTTGAACATGACGCGGTTATGGCAGTGCTCACCGGTCGCAACTGCCACGGGCGCCACCGCCTTCGCGATGGCCGCATGGCCCAGCACGTCGTCCGGACTCGTGGGCTCTTCGATCCAGAGCGGACGAAAAGCCGAGAGCCGCGCCATGTTGACGATGGCTTCACCGATGTCCCAGACTTGATTCGCGTCCATCATCAGCTCGCGCTCCCATCCGATCTCGTCGCGAATGATGCTGGCCCGACGCTCGTCGTCCGCGATGTTCCGACCGACCTTCATCTTGAAGGCGCTCCATCCCTGGTCCAGAGCCTCTCGACACAGCCTTCGAATCTTCTCGTCCGTATAGCCCAACCAGGCGACGGAGGTGTTATAGGCTTTGTACCCTTCATCGAGAACGCTGTGAATGCGCCGTTCCTTCGTCGGCTCGAGCTCGCGCAGCATCTCGAGAGCCTCACCCGGATCGATGGCGTCGCTGATATAGCGGAAGTCGATGGTCCGAACGATTTCCTCGGCGGACATGTCCGCGAGAAGCCGCCAGAGCGGCTTGCCCTCAATCCTCGCGTGAAGATCCCAGAGGGCGTTCACGACGGCGGCCGTCGCGAGGTGAACGACTCCTTTTTCGGGACCGAGCCATCTCATCTGGCTGTCGCCCGTCAACTCCCGCCAGAAAGTGCCCCAGTCCGTAGTGATGGACGATAGACTTCGTCCGACGATGCGCTCGGCGAGCCCGTTGATGGCCGCGACGCAAAGCTCGTTGCCTCGCCCGATCGTGAAAGTAAGCCCGTGACCCTCGTGCCCTGCGGGATGATCGGTCTCGAAGACGACGTAGGCTGCGGAGTAGTCCGGATCGGGGTTCATCGCGTCCGAACCGTCCAGTTCGCGGGACGTCGGAAAACGAATGTCCTCCGTTGTGAAGCGAGTGATGCGGGCGTCGCGAGACATCAGGTCGACTGGAGCCTCCGGTGCCGCCACCGATCGATGGCCACGGCGACTACGATGATGGTGCCGGTAACGATCTCCTGGACCCAGTTCGGTAGGCCCATTTGAGACGTACCCGCACGAATGACGGTCATGATGAAGGCACCCACGAGCGTGCCGAGCACCGTTCCCTCACCACCAGATAGGCTGCCACCGCCGATAACGACCGCCGCGATGACGTCGAGCTCCAGCCCGACGGCCACGGTCGGATCGCCCACCGTCAGTCGGGAAAACTGCAGGACGCCGGTGAGGCCGGCGAAAGCGCCGGAAAGCACATAGACGTAGACCTTCACGCGCTCGACCGCGACCCCGCAGAGTCGTGCCGTCTTCTCGTTCGAGCCAACCGAGAAGATGTGCGCGCCCAGGCGCGTGTAGCGAAGTACCGCACCGATCAGAAGCGCGAGGCCGACGAGGAGCCAGACGCCCGGCGGAAGAATCATCCACCGACGATCCGGAGGGATCGACGACAGGAGCTCGACCAGCCACGTCATCGGCGCGTCGACCTTCTGTTCCCGCCCCAAGCCCTTCGCGACACCGCGCACGAGTAGCAACATGCCGAGCGTGACGATGAACGGCGCGACTTTGAGCCGGGTAATGAGCGTTCCGTTCACGAGCCCGCAAAGAGCGCCGGCGAGACTCGCCACAACCACCGCCGTGATCGGCCCGTGCCCACCGTCCAGAACGAGAGCGACGACGACCGAGCTCATCGCCACGACCGAACCGACGGAGAGATCGATACCACCGGAGATGATCACGAGCGTCATTCCGAGCGCGGCCGTGCCCACGATGGCCGTTTGTCGCGCGATGGTCTCCACAGTGCGAACCGACGAGAAGCTCTCTGGTCCGACGAGGGCGAAAAAGGTGTAAACGAGCACGAGGCCCAGAAGCGGCCCGAGCGCAGAACTCCACGCCTTGTGCTCCCGTCGCCCGCTCACGCCACCTCTCCCTGTCCCATCGTCCCCTCTCCGCGCGTGCAGGCCTCCATGAGGCTCTCCTCATCGAGGGCAGCAACGGGTCGGGCCGCTCCCAGCCGGCCACGGCTCATCACCGCGATGCGATCCGCCATACCGAGCAGCTCCGGCAAATAACTGCTGATGAGAAGCACGGCTTTTCCGCGCTCGGCGGCGAGCTCGTCGATGAGTCGATAGATCGCGACCCTGCTCGACACGTCGATCCCGCGCGTGGGCTCGTCGAGCAGTAGCACGTCGAGGTCGTGATACAGAAGCCGTGCGAGAGCTACTTTCTGTTGATTTCCGCCAGAGAGCTCGGAAACTCTCTGGCGTGGTCCGCGGCACTGTATGTCGAGCTTCGCGATCCACTCTTCGGAGACTCGGTCGAGGCGTCGCGGCTGCACGAGCTTGAGGGGGCCCAGCCCCTCGAGATAGGACAGCGTCAGGTTCTGCGCAACGCTCAGCGAGGCGGCGAGACCTTCGTCTCGGCGATCTTCGCTCAAGAGACCCACCCCCTGAGCGAGCCGGGCTCGCGGCGAAGCCAGGCCCGTCACCATGCCGACTCGCACGGTTCCACGCAATACCGGACGAAGTCCGAAAATCGCGCGAACCATCTCGGTGCGGCCCGCTCCCATGAGACCCGCGATCCCGAGCACTTCGGAACGCCGGAGCTCGAAGCTCGCCGAGCGAGGGAGGCCCGGTCCCGCGAGCTCCGACACTTCGAGAACCACATCTCCCGGCACACGCTTCGAGCGCGGAAACATCTCCCGAATCTCTCGACCGACCATGAGCTTCACGATCTCGCGAGAGGAGGCTTCCTCGATGGAGCCTTCACCAACGGAGCGGCCATCGCGCAGTACCGTGAAGCTGTCGGCGATCTCTCTCACCTCCTCGAGAAAGTGCGAGACATAAATGATCGCGAGGCCCCGCTGCTGCAATCGTCGGATCAAACGGAAGAGCTTTTCGACATCCGGCCTCGAAAGGCTGCTCGTCGGCTCGTCGAGAATCAGCACCCGCGCTTCGTGTACGAGAGCTCGTGCGATCTCCACGATTTGCTGTTGGGCGAGAGAAAGGCGCGCCACGGGGGTAAGCGGCGAGATATCGTCGTGCTCGAGCTCGGCGAGAGCCCGCCGCGAGCGGTCCCGCATCTCGTCACGCCTCAGGACGCCAAAACGCGTCGCTTCCATACCGAGAAACAGGTTTTCGGCAACGGTGAGGTGAGGTGCCAGGGCCAGCTCCTGATGGACCATCACGACACCGCGAGCCCGCGACTCACCCGGGCTCGCTGGCGCGTAGGGCTCCTCGTCCAGAACAATTTCTCCTCGGTCCGGTGTATGCACGCCTGAAAGCAGCTGCATCAGCGTAGTCTTGCCGGCGCCGTTCTCACCTACGAGGGCTCGGACCTCGCCGGGCGCGACCGAAAAGTCTACGCCCGCAACGGCGACGGTGGGCCCGAAGCGCTTCTCGAGATCGCGCGCTTCGAGACGCGGAGAGCTCAGTTCAACCACCGATCGATGTCGGGACTCAAGAGCTCCCTCATGCGCGGCTCGTTCATATTGTCCTTTGTAATCAGGGTAACGCCAGTATCGATACGCCTCTCGACGGGCTCCCCGCGCAGGTGCGAGACCATCGTCTTGACGCCCAGATAGGCCATATTGACAGGGTCCTGGAGCACGAGCGCGTCGAACTCGCCTTTCTCGAGAGCTCGCACCATCTGCTCCGAAGCGTCGAAGCCGATCAGCGTGACCTCGCCGGCCACTCCGAGGTCCTGAAGCGCTCGCAACATGCCGAAACACGTGCTCTCGTTGGGGCAATAGATACCGTCGATGGCGATCTCTCCCGATGGTTCTTTGAAGCGGCCGAGCAGATTCTCGCTCGCCTTATAAGCCGTCTCGGTCGTCGCGCCCGCGTATTGATTCGCGCTCACGACGCTCAGCCGCGGATTCTCAGCCATGACGTCCATGAACCCTCGTTCGCGCTTCATCGTGCTCGCCGAACCTTCTATATAGCGGAGCATGACCACGCGCCCGCCCTCCCCGAACACTTCGGCCATCCGCTCTCCAGCGAGCCTCCCTCCTCTGTAGTTGTCGGTCGCGACGAAGCTGACGTAGTCGTCGCTGTCGAGCCCCGAATCGATGATCACGACCGGGATTCCGCTCCTCATGGCGTTGGTGACGGGCAGCCGCAGGGCCTTGTCGTCGGTGGGCGCGAGCACGATACCCGAGACGCCGCGGCTCACAAAAGTCTCGACTTCTGCGATCTGGGACTCGCGATCGTCTTCGCGAGACGGACCCTTCCAAATCACCTCGACTCCCAGCTCCTGTGAGGCTTTCTCGGCGCCGGCGTGAATGGCCTGCCAGAACGAATGGGTCGTGGCCTTCGGGATGACGGCGATGGTAATCTTGTCTCCGCTCGCACCTTCCTCGGAGCTCGTGTCGCCGCAGGCGGCCAAGAGACCCGTGAGAAGAAAGACTAAGGATCTAAACTGCATGAGTGCTCTCCTTCAACTTGTAGAACTCGATGGCGGCCGGGACCTGACAACCACTTCCATGCTCTCGTCGACCCAGCCGTATTCCTCGGGGCCATAGGTCCAGAAGTGCTGGCGCGCGTCGATCCTGGCAGGCCGCATCGCGCCCTATTATAAGATTGAAGGCACTATGACGGACAGAGTCGCAGACGTACGGGAAGTGATTCGACCGACGACCCTCATCGAGGCTCGGCGCCTGGGCGAGCACCTCGACCTGGACCTCACGCTGGCGAGCGAAACGTTCCAGCACACGGGCAGTTTCAAATTTCGAGCCGCCTACAACCTGGCCTCTCGTGTGGAGGCCGCGACGCTCTTGGCGGCCTCCTCCGGCAACTTCGGTCAGGCGCTCGCGTATGCCTGCAAGCTCGTAGGAAAGAAATCCATCGTCGTGATGCCCGACACATCGGCCAAGGTCAAGGTCGAAGCGGTGAAAGAGCACGGAGGGCAGGTCGAGCCGATAGACGTGACCAAGAAGAGCCGCGCGGAGCGCGTTGCCGAGCTCGCGAAGGAGCATCCAGAAGCCTTCGTTGCGAGTGCCTACGACGATGCGCTCGTGATTGCGGGAAACGCGACTCTCGGCGAGGAGCTCGCGCCGCTCGACTTCGACGTGGTGGTCCCGGCGGTGGGCGGCGGCGGTCTCAGCTCCGGAATCATTCGAGGCCTCCGTGACTCGGGCAACAGGAAGACAGCCGTCGTCGGTGCCGAGCCGTTGCTCGGAAACGATGCGGCCCGTTCGCTCGCCGAGGGGCATATCGTGACCAACCGAACGGAGCCTCAGACCATCGCGGACGGGGCGCGCACGGTGAGTCTCGGTGAGAACAATTGGGCCATCCTCAAAGACGGTATCGAGACGATCGTCGAGGTCCCGGAAGACCGCATCACGGAGGCGGTGCGATTGCTCTTCTCGCTCGCAAACTTGAAAGCGGAACCCACTGGCGCCCTAGGAGTCGCGGCGATTCTTACCGACCCGGAGCGTTTTCGAGGCAGGAGGGTCTGCGCGGTGGTGACGGGAGGCAACGTCGATACCGACGTCTATCGGAGCATTCTCGCGGCCGAGCGGTGAGTCGGACTCCTCGATCAGGGCATCGAGGTCATCCGGGGGATCGAGACCATCCGCCACCCGGTTCTCGACACGTTCTTTTTCGCGGGATTATCGGTCTGCCGCTCCTCTACCTCGGCCTCCGCCGGCTTTCGCCGCGAACGGAATCAGCCTATTATCCGCTGTACCTGTGGACGCGATTCGCGGCCATCGGGCTCTGGGTGAGTTTTCTGGTACCTCGGATTGTATCCCTCGTGAAATCGTCGAGAGAACGATGAAAACGCTGCTACTGCTTCGCCACGCCAAGTCGAGCTGGAGCGACGACTCGCTTCCCGACCACGAGCGGCCGCTCAACAAACGGGGCAAGAAGACAGCGCCCATGATGGGACGCCTAATCAAGAGCGAGGAGCTGGTGCCGGACCTCATTCTCTCTTCGACGGCCGTCCGCGCACGGAAGACAGCCGTGGCCGTAGCAAAGGCTAGCAAGTACGAAGGACCTCTCGAGCTCCGGGACTCTTTATACCTCGCGACGGCGGGCGAGGTGCTTGTCGAGGCGCAATCCGTGCAAGACGACCGCGTGGCTCGCCTGATGATCGTCGGCCACAATCCGGGGATGGAAGACCTCGTCTACATGCTGTCGGCCCGGCGCGAACCCTTCCCTACCGCCGCTCTGGCCGTCTTCGAGCTCGAGATCGATCTATGGGGAAAGCTCGAGCTCGGCGTGGCCGCGCGGCTCGAGAGGTTGTTACGACCCAAGGAACACCGCGAAGGCGACTGAGTTTCACCACTCTGCTAATCCGCGGGCTCGATGAGCTTTTCCTCGAGAAGCTCTCGGGCGATGTCCATGAAGTCGCGTTCGGTGACGATACCGATCAGCCGATCGTGCTTGACGACGGGAAGACTTCCGACGTTCTTTTCGTTCATGAGCTTGATGGCCTGGAGCGTCGTCATCTCGGGCGCAACAGTGATCGGATTTCGCTTCATGACCTCACTGACCGGGATCGGCGTTTCGCGCTTCGCGAACTCTCCCTGTGCAAGGAGATGAATAAGGGAGCGGTAAGATACTAGTCCGACCAATCGGTGGTCGCTATCCTCGACTGGAACGTGCCGGATCTTCTCCCAATCCATCAGGCTGGCCACGAGGTCGATGGGCTCGTCCTCGTGGACGGTATAGAGGTCGGTGGACATGAACTGCTCCAGCTTCAGGTAGTGGTGTTTCCGGCCGCCCGCCTCGCCTAGGCTCGTAAGCTGCCACTTGGAGACCGGAGTGCCGGTCTTCTGCTGACGCACGCACGAGGCGGTCAGGGCACTCATTCGTTCACCTTCGGTGCCCTTGCCTTTCATCGCGGAGAGCGAAAGGTAGACCCATTGAGAGCCAGTCAGCTTCGTCGCAACGCGCTCTTCGATGATCCCGAGGTAGCGGTCGATATCCTTCGGCTCGATGCCACCAGCTTCGAGTCCACTCCTTGCCTGCAGAATGATCGTCTGCAGCAGCAGCTCCCGGGCGGGCACGTCGTTGCGATCGAGCCATATAAGCTCGCTAGGAGGCCGCTCCTCGCCGCCGCGGTGAAGTTCGAAAGCGCGGTCTCCAACTCCATGAGCTCGGCAACGTCCTCGACGTCTCGGGCGAGGCCGCTCACGAGGCCGAACCACAGCGCCGCGTTCGCGATCTCGTCGATCACGGTGGGACCGGACGGATACGCAGGTGCGGCTTTCCGTTCGTGATGCCGTAACACGGTCGGTTCCATCGATAGACGGTGCCGTTGTGCAGACAAAGCGCCTTCTAGCTTGGGTGTCTTTCCCGCTCGAATCTCGGCGAAGGGGTCCTCGTCGAGATCACCTCGGAGCAGAATCTTGAACCGGGCGATATCTTCCTGGAAGAGCTCGGTCACCGATTTCTGGACCCAGCGGCGTCCAAAGCTGAAACGGGGTTGCCGCTCCCGGAGGTGATAGCTCGAGCTTCGCGTGTCGACGGCCTGCTGAAAGAGAGCGACCCGGGTCTCCATTCGGGAGAGACAGTCGCCTCCGAAGATGAAGGGGTCCAAGTTCGTCGAGGTTGAACTGCACGAGCTCAGTTGTGAAACAGCGAGTCCCACTCGAGAGTCATGCATTCCTGAGACTTGGCACTTGGCACTTGCCCGCCTTTGAGCTGCCTGCTACCGTGGAATTACACGCTTCAAATTCGAATCAACTACCACCCGCATAGCGGGTGGTTTGATGAAGGCCCCTCGAAGGGGCCTCCATCGTGCGGAAGGGGGCTAAAGCCCCCTGAGGTTTAGCTGCTCTTGACGTTTTTCCTCCGCCTCCTGGTTTCGGATGTACTCCCGGATGACTGCCTCGTCGAGACCCACCGTGCTGACACAGTACCCACGTGCCCAAAAATGAAATCCCGTGAAGTTCCTCTTCCTCTCCAAGTACTCCCGGTGGATTCGTATCGCAGACTTGCCTTTCAGGAACCCTATCGTGTTCGCCACGCTGTACTTCGGGGGAATACTCAGACACAGGTGAACGTGGTCCGACATCGCGTGCCCCTCCACCAATTCGATTCTCGCCTGTTCGCAAAGTTCCCTCAGGATTTTCCCGACCCCTTTTCTCAAACTCCCGAATATCGCCTTCTTTCGATACTTGGGGCTGAACACAACGTGGTATCTGCAGTACCATTTCACGTGCGACTGGCTCTGCCATTCTCGCATGTCGATCTCCTTTCTTTTGAACTTCCCGGTTCATTGAAAGGAGATCGTCTACCACACGCCGGAACGGCAGAGCCTATTCGAGTCACACCGCCGGAGGCGGTGGCTTACCCGTTGGAGTTAGGCAGTCTTCGCCTCCTGAGGGCGAAGCAGATTCGGTTCGTCTGAGCGGCCTGAGATTGGAGGGGTCCCATGAAAAGTCTTCACCTGTGCGTCCTGCTGTTGAGCGGAACGTTTTTGGCGAGTTCCACGATGGCTCAGGAGCTCGGCCTGCGCTCCTTCGGACTTCGTTCGGGCATCAATATGAATCCCGACCAGTTCAACTTCGGCGTCCACTTCGATGCTGGCAGCCTCGCGCAGCGCGTGCGCGTACAGCCGAGCTTCGAGCTGGGTCTCGGAAACGGGGTCAGGCTCGGCTCGGCGAACCTCGACGCGCACTACCTCTTCGCGGCTCGAAGATTTCGCCCCTACGCGGGAGGTGGCCTCGGTATCAACTTCATCGACGTTACCAACGGGCTCGGAAAAGCGGGCCTCGACCTGGAGCCTGTTTTGAACGTGGTCGGGGGCGTCGAATGGGGAGCACCCCGTCCGGGGTCCAGGGCCTCTCGGCGCTACCTCCTGGAAGCGCGCATCGGCATGGGAGATACGCCCGATCTGAAGCTAGTGGCAGGCTTCAGCTTCTGACCGCTATTTGAAATGTAGGCTATTGACCCCGCCCGTTTCACGTCCCAAGGGTGATCTCCGTCACCCTCGGATGTGGTCCTAGGTGCGATCATAAACCCTCAGCCGAAAAACTAGCGTTCGACCTTCTCTTCCCCCAGCGGAGCGGGCGACGGAGGTTCGTGATGAAGAGCTTTCTGGCAACCCTGTCCGCGACCTTGTTGCTTTTTGTGGCCGCGTGCGATTTCAACCCGTCCTCGCCCTTCTCGGGGTTCGACGGGGGTCAAGGCGCGACACTCAGCGGACGATTCACCCAAAGCTCCGCGGCGACCGCCACGACGTCCGCCTATCGGGCCCAAACGGTCCTCTCCGGGCTCAATGTCAACGACCTAGAGGTCGTGGTGCTCGACGAGAAGGACGCCGTGATCGGAAGAGTCGAGATCAAGGACGAATCTTTTACGCTTCGCGGCCTGCCGGAGTCCTTCCAAATCGTTTTTGAGGACAGTGCCGGGGTCCGTATCGGGGAGCCCATCCCCTTCGACGCGGTCAAGCCCAATCAGGAGGTCGATATCGTCGTGGCATTGAACGGCGACGAGGTCGTGCTCATCGAGGAGAAGCGCACCGGAATCGACCACGACGAGATCGAGGCCCAAGGACGAATAAAGTATCTCGACGCCGTGGATTCGATGACGGGGTCGTTCGACGTCGACGGCTATCACGTCCTGACTATGCCCGGCCAGACGTCCATTCGGAAAGGCAATCGGAGCCTGACGCTCGGCGACCTGAGTGACGGAGATCAAGTGCACGTCCGGGGGGTCCTGAACGACGACGGCGATGTCCTGGCGTACGAAGTCAAGCTTCAAGAAGACGAAGAGGACGAGATAGAAGTCGGCGGAAAGGTGATGATCTGCCACAGGCCGCCCGGCAATCCATCCAATGAGAAGACCCTCAGCGTCGGGGTGAGCGCCGTGCAGGCTCACCTGGCTCACGGAGACACGATGGGCGCCTGTTCCTAGCGAACGTAGCTTCGCGGCGAGCGCCTCCGCGGGCGAACCGGTGGGGTCTTCTCTCGGCACGTCGTTTGTATCTCTGATCGAGGACAAACGAGACGATGTGCTTGCACCCTCCAGGCTCGCCTGACTGCGGCTCAAGACGCATCGCGCCCCGCTGAAGGGCGAGCTTTCGCTCACCTCGTCGCGAGGAACTGCCTCCCGACACGCTCCTGGATCTGACACGCTGCTTGCGAGAGAATGGCTATTAACCATTTCGGAGGTGAAAAAATGGCAAGTGACAATGGTGGGGCCAACTTCCTCGTCGGCTTTTTCGTGGGAGCGGCTATGGGTGTCATGGGCGCGCTCTTGCTGACGCCGAAGTCGGGCAAAGAGATGAGAGAAACCCTGGCGGACGAGGGGCGAAAGCTCCGCGAGCGGGCTGTGGATGAGAGCCGGCGCGTGCGCGATCGCTCGGAAGCCGTCATCGAAGATATCCGTGATCGCGGTGAAGCTGCCTATCAGAAGACGCGCGAGGGCGTCTCGGAGACGACGGAGACAGCGCGAAAAGCAGCCAGAGGGGTCAAGGAAACCCTCAGCAAGAGCTGATGGCCACGGCATCCCCAGACTATTCCGAGCTCGACGAACCCGTGTCGAGGCGGCGTTCGACCTTTGGGGTCGTTCGCGACGTTCTTCTCTCGATGACGCGCGTCGTGGAGGACAGCACGGAGCTGATCGGAGCGTCGGTGCACGACGAGCTCGCTCAGTTCCGTGTCGACCTCGCTAAACACATGCTCGGCGTCGTCGCCGTGGTAGCCGGGGTGGCTCTCGGCACGGCGGGACTCGCGAGTCTCGTGAGCGAGCTCATCGGCAGCTGGCCCCTGACGCTCCTACTCTTCGGCGGAGTCTATCTGGTGGGCGGCGTCGGTCTTCTTTGGAGAGACTGGCGAGAAGATAGGGACTTACGTTGAAGCGCTCGAGCCGCTCCTCTCGGGAGATCCGAAGCTCGCTCGCAACGACCCGAGGACATCTCGAAGAGGATCTGCAGGAGCTCGAGGAACGCGTCGAGGACATGCGGCCCTCGCACATGTTCTCGAAACACCCGGCGCTCGTAACCGCCCTCGGCGCGCTCGTCGGCGTCGTCGTTGTACGCAACCCGGCTCTTATCGGGAAGGCACTGACACGTGCCGCCCAGTTCGGCTTGCCTTTGTTCGCGAAAGCGCTGCTCAAGCGAGAGACCCGTCCCGCAATTTCCGATGGGGATGACTGAGGGGAGCCTCGCCGGCAAGACTGCGTCGGAGCTATCCGAGGAAGAACTCCGGCATCTCAGGGAGTTCTTCTCCTTTTGCCCTGATCTGCTGTGCGTTCTCAGCGGGGATGGTCGGAGCTTGATCCAGGCTTCTCGTCGCACTACGATCCGCACCACGAGCCGAGAATTTGCAGCGCCAGTCCCCCTCACCGAAGTCCACCGAGCCTGCGCCGTCGAGGCTTCCCCCCGCTGCCCTCAGACGCATCGTCTTGGAGCAGTCGAAGCGGGCCAACGTCGGACACATCGGTTCGGCGCTCTCGATAGCAGACATCTTGGCGGCCCTATACGGGGCCATCCTTAGCCTGCCGGACCCAGACGATCCCGAGCGCGATCGCTTCATCCTCTCCAAGGGCCATGCGGCGCTCGCGATCTACGCTCCCGACGAGAGCGAAGCGCCTCGTCCCAATAGTGACTACGCGTTCACGAAGGCCGCCCAAACCCTCTATTGCCGCTTCGCCGCCGAACGCCACGGCGCTCATATCCCGACGCTCCGCCTCTACTCCGTCTTCGGTCCCTTCGAAGAACCTACTCGGTTGATCCCGACGCTCGGGGTGCTAGGCCTGAGACGAAGACTCCCGCCCTCGGCCGACGCCGTCGCCGTCGCGCGCAACGTCCTTCGGATCACGGACGAGCCAGAGTGGAGCACGATGCCTAACCGAAGCTGGGACACGACGACCTGGGTCTCAAACCCGTCTCGCGCGCGGAACGAGCTGGGATGGCGCGCCAAAGTAGGATTCGAAGAGGGGTTTCGTCGGCTCGTCGAGTGGCTCCGGGACGATCCGAAGCGACTCGAGCTCTACGACCAGTATCCTTCTTAGCCGGTGGTCGATGCGCGTCTTTGGACGCACTATCACGAGACCCACTGGCCCCATCACTTAACGGTCACGACGGCGTACTAACTGCAGGTCTTACCTCTCCCCCGACATGGGAGAGATCGCCTGTCTTCCTGGCGAAAGGTAGCGACCATTGTGGAAACCCCCTGCAAAACTCGACAAAATCTTGCCCGGGCAAGATTTTGTCTCGCCCGTAACACCGCCGCTCCGGCCGATCGCCATCGCGAGGCCTTACGGATTAAGGCGTCACCGCTCACATGGGATCGGTGACGCGACCCATGAAGACGACGCTGGCAGCAGCGATGTGGCGGATGAGGAAGACGAAAGGATGATCGGAAACGAGCGGCCATCTTCTCCATGCTGCTGCAAGAAAGGATTCTCGGCTACGTCCCTCACGCTCAACGGGTTTTCTCTCTGCCGAGAGCTTCTGGGAGAGCTGGACCGACTCGCCTACGAGACCGTCCGCTGCCATCCAGACCTTTGGTTCTTCTCTTCGATGGAACAACGCACGTCCATTTCATCGTCACTCGCGGGTACCAGAAGCAACTTCGGCCTCCGCTTCCAGGACGGCGCGAAGCTCGAGCCCTCGAAACGCGAGGCGCGCCCGTTCGATCCACTGCGGCAACCGAGCGAGGAGATAGTACCCATCGCCGAGAGCGACGAGGTAGGCGTCGATCCCTTTGTCGCGGGATAGTCGCTGAGCGGTAGAAATATCAGCAAGATCCCGACAACCAGCCCATACTTAACGATTCGAACCAGGTTAACGATCTTTTGCCACGGTGGGTGCTCAATCTTCTCCATCTTCATTTTCATTTTCATTTTCATTTTCCCCTCCCTCCGCCCTTCGAAGGCATGATCATGGGTAGCTCGGATCGACCGGCACGCGGCAAAGGTCGGATAAGTTGAGGAACACTCTGCCAATTGACCTCATCCTGGACTTCTTAGCATGAGCTGCGGTTCAGCGAAACAAGCTGCGGCTGTGGCGGGCTGGGTCCTGTCACCAGCTACATCGAAGGTTTCTATAACCCGTACCGACTCCGCTCGGCGCTCGACTACGTTAGCCCGATGCAGTTCGAGCGGATGCACTTTACCGAGTCTGCAGATGCAGGATAATCAACCCGTCCACTTTTCCCCGGCAAGATCACCCTCCCCTCCACGAGGGAGGAGAGGGCTGCCTCTAAAGGGAGCAACTGCTCGCCGTACCCCGTCGTGACAAGTGCGGCGGGACGATCCATCGTGATGTCCCTCGGGCGAGCCGCTGGGCTCCGCGCCGCTAATAGCTAAACCCCTTGTGACTTACGCGAAAGAGGACCGAATACATCAAAGGCACAAAGCCTAGCGTCAGCGCGGTCGAAAAAACGAGGCCGAACATGATCGCGATCGCCATCGGCTCCCACATCGGGCCGCCGCCAAGATAGAGAGGTAGCAGACCGCCCACCGTCGTGGCCGTCGTCAAGAGGATGGGCCGAAGGCGCCTCTGCGCCGCCTCCACGACCGCGCGGGCGGGCTCCAGGCCGTTCTCTTCGATCTCGATCTTGATGCGATCGATGAGCACGATCGCGTTATTGATGACGATACCGGCGAGAGAGATGATCCCGAGAAGGGTCATGAACCCGAAATACGACCGCAGGAGTAAAAGCCCCACCGTAACGCCGATGAGACCAAGCGGGATCGTCATCAGAATGATGACGGGGCGCCGGATCGAGTTGAACTGGGCTACGAGCAGCATGACGATGATGAACGCCGCGATGGGCATCTTGGCGGCGATGGATTCGTTGGCTTTCTGCGAGTTCTCGTAGTCACCGCCGAGCTCGTAGCGGTAGCCGAGGGGCCAGCCCGCGCTTTCGCGCCGGAGCCAATCGTCGATGGCAAAGCTGACTTCCACCGGGCTCGTGCCCTGCTCCACGTCGGTCCGAACCGTTACTGTCTTCAAGCGATCGCGTCGATAGACGACGGCCGTCTGCCAGGCGACCTCGATGTCGGCGACCTGCATCAGAGGGACGGAGCTCCCGGTCGACTGCGAAAAAATGTTGTGGCTCTCGAGCTTTCCAATGTCGGTGCGCTCCGCCGCCACGGAGCGAAGCGTCACCGGGATCACTTTGTCGTCCTCACGGTACTGCGTGGTCTCGTAGCCGGTCAGCACGGTTTGGAGAGACAGCGCCACGTCCTGGCTCGAAAGACCGGCTCTTTGTGCCCGTGGCTGATTGATGTTCACGATGAGCTTCTTCGAGCGCAGTCCCCAATTGTCGCGGATGTTCTTCACCCCTGGGATCGTGGCGAGCTCGGCCTTGACCTGATCGACGAGGTCGAAGACCTGGTCTTCTTCCCGACCGCTGACGCGCACTTCCACTGGTGCCGTCGCCGGGGGTCCAAGAGGCAGGAGCGCTATGGTGGTGCGAAGGTCGGGAAACTGCTCGAAGCAGAACTGCTCCATGCGAGGAATGATCTCGTTCAGGACCGTTTCCCGGGAGGTCGAGTTCACGATCAAGATCGCGTACTCGGGTTTCGGTGGCTCCGGGTTGAAGGACAGAAAGAACCGAGGAGCCCCTTCGCCGATGAAGCTCGCCCAGTTGACGATGCCTTCCTCGTGAGCGGGTCCCGCCGCGAGCTCGTCTCGCATGAATGCCTCGAGCTCGTTGACGACGGCCTCGGTACGGGCGACGGGACTACCCACGGGGAGGGTGAGCTCCGCGGTCAGGATCGCCTTGTCGTTCGGCGGGAAGAAGATGCTGGGAACGAAACCTAGTCCGTACATGGCGACGGAGAAAGCGACGACGATGAGGGCGGCTGCCGCAATCCGGTGGCGCAAGCCAAGCAGCAGAAACCTGCGATAAGTCCGATAGAATCCTGTGTCGAAGCTCTCTTTGTCAGGAGACGCCTTCACTTTCAGGAACCGGACGCAGAGAAGCGGCGTCATCGTGAGCGCCAGGAGCCACGAGCTCATTAGCGTGATCGAGACGACTTTGAACAAAGGCGCGGTGTACTCCCCGGTTGCGGACTCGGCGAGATAGATGGGCAGAAACGCCGCAGCGGTCGTGAGCGAGGACGTGAGAAGCGGAACCTGAAGCTCGCGGGCCGAGTCGAGAGCCGCGGTAACCGGCTTCTTGCCGGCGGCGATCTGCACCATAATCGATTCGGACATGACGATCGCATTGTCGACCAGCATGCCGAGCGCGATGATGAGCGCCGCAATGGACATTTGATCGAGCCCGATGCCGAAAAACGACATGACGAGAACCGCCGTGATCATCGCCATCGGGACGAGAGCTGCGACGACGAGGCCGGTTCGGAGCCCGAGGCTGACGAGCATGACCACGAGCACGAGGGAGATGGCCTGGAGTAAATTGCCCACGAAGTCGTTGACCTTGCGATTTACGTGGAACGATTGGAGCGCAGCAAAGTCGAACGTAATGCCGTAGGGAAGCTGCACTTGCAAGTCCGCGACGAGGGCTTCTATCTTCTCGCCAAGGACGGTGATGTTTCCCCCCTCCCGTAAACTGATTGCGAGCGCGAGTCCCGGGATCCCGTTCGCGTGCATCTTCGTACGCGGCGGGTCGATGTAGCCTCGATAAACGTTCGCCAGATCGCCGAGGTACATGAGGTCCTCGCGCCCGGGAGGCGTATCACGGTGCTGCGCAGCTCCTCGACGGACTCGAAGTTCCCCGACGGCTCGAGAACGATCTCTTCTTGTGGGGTACGGACCTCCCCACCGGGGAAGATGATGTTCTGGCTTGCGAGAAGCTGTTGCAGTTGAAACGGCGAAACCCCGAGCTCGGCGAGGCGGGCATTGTTGTACTCGACGAAGATACGCTCTTCCTGCGCCCCGTAGATCTCGACCTTGGCGACCTCCGGGACCAACAGGATTTCGTCGCGCACATCCTCGGCGATGTCTTCCAGCTCGGCATAGCTATACCCCTCACCGGTAAGCGCGAGGATGGTGCCGAACACGTCACCGAACTCGTCGTTGACGAACGGTCCCCGGACATCCTCGGGGAGCTCGGTCCGAGCATCCTCGATCTTGCGGCGCAGCTTGTCCCATATCGGGCGCATGTCGTCGTAGCTCTCGAGAATGCTCACGATGAGAATCGAGACACCCGTCTTCGACTCCGATTGCACGAAGTCGAGCTCGGGCATCTCCTGAACCGCTTTTTCGAGCTTGTCGGTGACGAGTTGCTCCACACGCTCGGGACTCGCCCCGGGAAAATAGGTAATGACCTGGGCCACCCTCATGATGAATTCGGGATCCTCGGCGCGGGGAAGGCTGAAGAAAGCCTGAATGCCAGCGAACAAGATGACCGTGAGGATCACGAGTGTGACGCGGTTCTTCTCGATCGCCGTCTTCGTCAGGCTCATGACGATATTTTGACCTCGAGCCCGTCTTCGATCTGGCTCACGCCGGCGGTGACGAGGCGATCTCCGTCCGAGAGACCTTCCAACACCTCGAGGCCTTCTCCGGTGAGCTCGCCGACCGTGACCGTCTTGCGGCGCACCGTGCCCACACCCGGCTCCTTCGGCTCGACGACATAGACGAAACGACCGTCGCGGTCCTCGACCACCGATTGTGGCGGCACGAGAAAACGTACGCGCGTATCTTCGAGCGCGAAGGAGAAGAACACTTGCGCGGCCATACCGGCGCGGACGTCCGGCGCAGGCTCGCTCAGCTGGACCCTCACGGGAAAGGTCGTAGCCAGAGTCGCCGACATCACGCTTACCTCGGTGACGAGCGCATCGAAACTACGGCCCCGCAGAGCATCGAATCGTACTTGAACGTCGCTCCCTCGAACGACCTGCCGGATCAGACTCTCGGGCACAGGTACGTCCACGGTGGGCCTGTCGCCGGAAGTCAAGACCGCCACGGAGTCGCCCGAGCTCACGTTCTCGTTGACCTCCACCGGCACTCTCCCAATCGAGCCCGCCGTTTGAGCCAGAAGGCGCGTGTAAGAAAGCTTTGCCCGCGCCTGCTCGAGCCTCTGCAACACCGCATCGATTTGGGCCCGCGTCGACTCCGACGCCGCCCGGGCGGCGTCCAGATCGCTTCGTGACGCGTTCCTGTTCTCATAGAGCCCCCGCATGCGGTCATACTCGGCGTCGGTTTGGCGTGCTTGAGCCTCGGCCTGGAAGAGAGCAGCCTGCGCTTCCTGAACTCGAAGCTCGTAATCCGTCGGATCCAGCTCGGCGATGAGCTGCCCGGTGTCCACGGCGTCTCCCGTGCGCACAAGCAGACGCTTTATGTTCCCGCCCACACGAAAGCTCAACGTCGACTCGACGTCGGCCTCCGCAACCCCCGCGAACGTACGGGTGCGCTCGGCTCCCGCAGCGTGGACCTCGACGAAACGTACCGGCCGGAGCGGAGGCTCCGAAACAGGCGCCTCGTTTCCGCAACCGAATGAAACGGCAGCCGCAACCAGCGAGAGTCGGAGACCCTTCATGTTCATTACCTCAAGCGCGATGGGGGTAGACTCCCCCGATCGAGAAAGAATTGGTCGACGCGCTCGAAGAGCACCTCGACCTCTTCCGGCGAGGCCCGGAAATAGAATCTTCCCAGAGAGCGCTCGACTTCGAGCATGTCGATCAGGAAGTTGTAGATCGCGTTCGCCGCCGCTTCCTCGGTTGCGACGGCGGCGTTTTGCGCGTCGAGAAGATCGAGAATCGACACGGCGCCCAGCGAATAAGCGTCCGTCACGAGATCCAGATTACGTCGCGAGGCCTCGGCGGCATCCCGCGCGAGCTGGATTCCGGCGTAGGACGCGCCGGCGGTCTGGAGCGACGAGCGAAGCGCCTGCTCGACGCGCTCGGAAGCCGACTCCCTTTGAAGCCGAAGCTGCGAGAGCCCTTGGGCGTTCTGCCGGCGAAGGGCGGTACGGTCACCGCTCGTGAAGAGCGGGAAAGACAAATCCACGCCGAGCGCCCAGTTCGTGTCGTTGGGCGCGGCGAGATCGAGCTCCGGAAAAAGGGTACCGAGGCTTTGAAACGCGCCCAGCCCGCCGGCGCCACCTTTGTACTGATGCTCGACACTTGCTTGAAAGAAGACGTCCGGCAAATAGAATGCTCGGCCCGACGATTTGAGGCTTCTTCGCTGCGCCGCGATGGCCGCGTCGAGCGCCCGGCCTCCGGAGACTGCTCGAGCGCGATGAGCACGAGGGCATCGCGTGTCTTGCCGAAATACTCACGGCTAGAAATGTAGGGGTAGAACTGAGCCCTCATGTACATGAATGTACGGTCTTCGACACCGATCTCCTGGGTTGTGAAAGGCTCCTCGAGCGGGCGGTGCAGTAGACGGTTGAGCTCGATCTCGGCGAGGTTCCGATTGGCGGCCGCGCGGATGACGGCGCCCTGATCCGCGGGGAGCTGAGCCTCCCAACGATAGACCTCGGCGCGCCCGGATGCGCCTATGGACTCACGGACTCTGGCAAGCTCTAGATTCGACCGCGTGAGACTCAGATTGTCTTTCTGAATGCGCTCGCTCGTGAGAGCTCGCATGACGTCGAGATAGGTCGTCGTCGATTGCTGAATGATATCGAGCCGAAAGCTGTCCCGGTCGAGCTCGAGGGCGCGTTGAAGATCTTCCTGGATCGCCTTGTTCGCCCACGCCGGGTCGGAATAGATGAGCTGTGTCAGCGTGAGTCCGGGTCCAAAGAGGTACTCCGGTTGCCCCGTCGCTTCAGCCCGGTCGCCATCGATGACGGCGCCCGTGGCTACCAGATCCAGCTGGGGGAGGAGCCGAGACTTCGCAATGGGGATGTTCTCCGCGCCGGCAAGGACTTCGGCGTTGAAAGCGACGAGGTCGCGATTCGCCGCGAGCGCTTCGTCGGCTACCAGCACCAGGTTCAGCCGCCGGCCTTCCTCAGGGCGCTCGTCCTGGATGAGCTGCGCTACGGTCTCGAGAGCGAAGCTGGGGAACACGTTGATGGCGCGGGCTGTCGACATATTGATGACGAGCTCTTCGCGCATCACGAAGTCCACAGGAAACGTGGCTGGGTCTTCTCCGAGCAAGGCCCGCTGGACGTTCAAGGCGACACGGCGGGCCCGACGATCGAACACGTCCTCGGTGAGGCTCATCAGGAGCCCGCGTTCGACCTCGGCCCGACCGAGGCGTGAAAAACTCGGAAGTCGTCTTTCGATCAAGCCGGTGGCGAGCTTTTCGAGCTCCCCTTCGACGAGCTGCACTAACGCATTGACGTAAACGGCTTCTGCGTCGGGAGGTATCCGGGGAAGCGCTTCGTCGGCGCGTTTCCGGATCTCGACGAGGGTCAGCTCGACGTCGAAATCGGAGACGACTTCTCGAAGCCGCTCTCGGACGCCGGGAATGTCATTGAGCGCGGGCCCATGCAACATGACGAGCTTTTCGAAGGGTCGGAGACGCTGAAATACCTCGAGGTCCCGCCGAAGCGTAATCGACGACGACAAATAGTTCAGGTTCGTGACGCCGCTACTACGGTCATCCCGCGGCGTGCCCTGGATTTCCGCGTCGATGATGAACGGAGCGATCACCGGCTTGGGAATGTCATGGAGACGCACGGCGCGATCGGATGCGATGACGCCCATCGCGAGAACGAGATCGATCGCCGGATCCGCGAGCGCGCGTTCGAGAGCCAAGTCCACCGCGTCGAACGGTCCAGTCGCCGACCGCACGCGCCTCGGCAGGAAACCGAACGTCGAACTCACCGCGCGTGAGCTCGAGGAGCTCTCGCTGGAAGAGGCGCTCGATCTCGTCGTTGCGCTCCCACGGCCCGTCGATCACGACGCCGATCCGAACGACGGGCTGTTGTGCGCTGGACGCGACGCTCGCGAAAAGGTAGGCGCCCACAACGACAGCAGAAAACGCGTGGATCGACAAACTGGTAAGTGCTCCGCGGCCCAATATCCTCCTCCGATCTCGGCGGCAGTATACGGCCGGGAAGCCTCGCAGGCTAGATCATCGAGTGGGGACGATGACGCGCGCTCGGACGGGCTCCCCGGTAACGACGTCTCTCGCCACGAGCTCGACGTAGACGAGTCCGAAAGACGGCCAGGCATATCGAAATCGGTGCTCCCGGTCTCTGACGACGACAGCCTGGGCGACCCCCGCGAACGTCCGGGTGCGCTCGGCTCCCGCGGCGTGGACCCTCGACGAAACGTACCGGCCGGAGCGGAGGCTCCGCCACGTGCACCTCGTTTCCGCACCCGAATGAAACAGCCGCTGCTGCTAGAGAAAGGCTGAGACGTTTCATCTTCTTTACCTCAAGCGCGATGGGGGAAGGCTTCCTTGATCGAGAAAGAATTGGTCGACGCGCTCGAAGAGCACCTCGACCTCTGCGGGCGAAGCCGATCAAGGTCCTTCCGAACATCGTCAGCTTTTCTATCGCGAATAGTTCTCTCGGATGTGCGTGTCACACCCGTCACCCGCTGTCTGTATCGACCGCGATGGTTTTTTCCAACGATTCGAATTGGCGACGAATTCTGCCCGGCACTCGGCTCGGCAACTACGAAGTCCTCTCTGCCAAGCTGCCTGCAGTAGGCCAAACAGGTGGTCGTGCTGCGATTCAGAAGCCCCGCTCAGCGGAGCTCATCGAGCACGTCGTCCCATCGGCGCTGCTTCGCGATCGTGCGAAGCTTTTCCTGATCGTCTCGGGAAAGGCGGCGGGGGCGCGCACCCTTGTCGATGAGCGCGCGGATGGCGTGAAGCTTTCGCCCGTCCACGGCCAACGCGAGAGGTGGCCTATACTCCGCGTCGGGCGCATCGAGATCGGCGCCGGCCGCGAAGAGCGCCTCGAGCATCTCGTGAGAGCCATGAAGCGCCGCGTAGTGTAGCGGCGTACGCTGAAGCTCTCCCGTCCACGGGTTCGGCGCCGCCTGGACATTCGGATGAGCGCCGGCTTCGAGCAGCATCAGGAACGCGCGCGTCTCGTGTTCCGCGGCCGCGAACACCAGCGCGCCACCGAAACCCGGGGTCGACACCCCACTCCAGGAGCCACTCGATCATGCGCGTCTTGCCTTGATGGGCGGCGACCGGAAGCGCCTCTTCCATCCTGGCGCCCCGCGCAACGAGTACGGGAAAGATCATCTCGGCATCCGGCCGGTGGGCGGCGGCGTAGGCGATGGCGGAGAGATCACCGTAGCGGCTGCTCGTATAGGTGGCGCAGATGAGCGCGGGCTCGTTCTCGAGATGCTCATGTACCGTCGAAGGGATGTCGATCGCGAGGTCCCTCTGAAAGGGCTCGGTGACGAAGGTGGAGAGTTCGCTCGTGTCTACCGTTTCGCAATCGATCGGCTGATGGTCCACCGCAGCGGAAGCGTCAGACCCTTCCTCACCGTCACCGCCGCAAGCGATGCAAACAAAACAGCCAATCAGAGCAAACGCCGACTTCAGATTTGAATGCATAGCAAACCCGCAGAAAACCGGGGACAGTCCCCATTTACAAGTGCTGGAGCCAGTCGTCGCCGTAATATCCCCTCAGTATCTTCACTCGCGCGGCATGGATCTTGCGCTTGGTATGACGGCTCCCGACATTTTCTTCCGCGGCTCGCAGTACGTCCGCCGCGGTGAGATCGCCGATCCGCCCGATGGCATCGAGGATGTCGTCAGAGATCACTTGCTTGCGCAAGTCGGGAAGCAGGAGGTCGCTCGCCCGCTCGTCTCCCCGGTCGGCGAGAATCTTCGCCGCCAGACCCCGGTGCGCGAAGTCGGTCTCGCGCGCGAGAACCGCGAGCAGGGCATCGTTCACGCGCGGCTCGTGGACATCCTTCAGTGCCTGCATGGCGCGGAAGCGATCGGACGGACGCTCGTGCTGTAGCTGTGCGATGAGGAGTCCCACCGGATCTGTGTTCGCGATGAGAGTCTCGGGTTCGCCCTCCGTCGGGCTCCATTGGGCTTCGTGGAGCTGCCCGCGCATGAAGGTCGCTCGCAGAGCACCGTCGTCGAACGTCCACAGAACTTCGCGGTCGCTGGTGTCCTCCACCGTCACGCCTTCCGGCGCGAGCACGTCGCGCATCTTCAATTCGGTCATCTCGTTGCCGAGCCCGCGGGCGGCCGCGCGCGCGTCGCTTCGTCCGCTGAGCCCGTCCGGCTCGTTCACGTTCCCGCCGCTGATCTTGCTCTCGTGGATGCCGCTTTCGATGACGCTCCCGTCCGAATAACGCCATTCCACCACCCGCACACCCCGATCGTGGATGTGCTCACCCTGCCCGCCCAAGATGGCTACGACCTCGTCGTAGCTCATCGATAGCGTTAGATCGGTCAGGTTTTCTGGCGCCGGGTTGGCGCACGCCAGAAAGGACGAAGCGAGGGCAGCCGCCGCAATGAGTCGCTTGGCCTTCCGAAGTGTAGGGAGAGTTGGGCTCGCAGTCATAGGGTAGGAGCTTCAGTGAGGACGGCCTCAGTCCGACAGATATTTTTCTTTCCATAATGCAGGCTGCCCTTCTGGACGTCAACCAAGGCAACAGTCCGCAGATAACGCATCGAATCGTTATTGAGCGTAGGAGTCTGCGACCGTCGACGATACCTGGTCAGGACTGACGATCGTCTTTCAGCGCCCTTCTCGTCGTTACGCTCCCACGGCCCGTCGATCACGACGCCGATCCGAACGACGGGCTGTTGGGCGCTGGACGCGACGCTCGCGAAAAGGTAGGCGCCCACAACCACGGCAGAAAACGCGTGGAACGACAAACTGGCAAGTGTTCCGCGGCCCAATATTCTCCCCCGATCTCGGCGGCAGTATACGGCCGGGAAGCCTCGCAGGCTCCATCATCGAGTGGGGACGATGGGGACGATGACGCGCGCTCGGACGGGCTCCCCGGTAACGACGTCTCTCGCCACGAGCTCGACGTAGACGAGTCCGAAAGACGGCCAGGCATATCGAACTCGGTGCTCCCGGTCTCTGACGACGACCGGTTCCATGACTTCGCCCTCGAGAGATACTTCGATTCGAGTCTGGCCGGTGGCGTTTCGCGGGCGCACGACGAACTCCACTCTGTCTCGCACCGCGAGAACGTTGAATCCCGCCGCGCCGACCATGGGCGCTCGTTTCGGGAGCGCGTTGAGCGGCCAATAGACTCCATAGTCCCCTCGCGCTCGCAGACTAGAGGGAATCTGAGGCAGGACGATGGCGCTGCGGCATCGAGCGCGTAAGCGCCGCAAGGCCGAAGGCGAGTCCCGCGCTATAGGAAGCCGTCAAACCAAAATCGCCCTCGATCGCACGAACGAGAAGCGCGAAAGCGAGCAGCACGAGCGGCACATAGAGCGTCTCCTGCATCGTGGACCAGACGGCGATGATATTGGGAAGCCACAGCGCGTATATCGCCGCAGCCAGAAGCCCTGCGCGTTCGGAATGAACGCTCCGCGCAAGGAAGAACACGAGCACGATGGACAGCGACGAGAGCAGCACCTGGCCTACCTGGGCGTTCCGGGGAAAACCTGGAAGCAAGGCAAAGGCGGAGAGAAGGGCAGGATAGAGCGGCGGAAGCGAGTAGTCCCGTCCGTCGACGGTGTGCCGAACCGCATCGAAGCTCCATCGCCAACCGCCGTCTCCGCCCGCGAGCTCCCGTGCCTTTCTCTCGTAGCTGTCGGGATCCACCCAGCGGTAGCCAGGTTGCGACGTGACCTGCGCGAGGTAGCCGAGACGGATAACGAACCCCGTCAGTACGATGAGCAAGAGGAAGAGGAGGGTTCGTCGCGGCAGCATCAGGATGGCCACCATCGTGTTTCGGTGGATCGGGACCGGTCAAGCTGGGTCGGATTCAGCGGCACAACGCGTTAGACTCTGGCCCGGAGGTGGCGATGCAGACTTTCTTGGAGAAGGCGTTCTACGGCAATACCGTTCTCGACTGGTTGCTCGCGCTCGGGATCATGATCGCCGCGGTCGCGGCTGGCAAGGCCCTTTATTGGGTCTTCGGAAACCTCGTTCGTCAGCTCACGAAACGCACGAAACCCAAGCTCGACGATCTGATCCTCGACATGATCGAAAAGCCCATCGTCTTTGCCCTCACTATCGGCGGTGTCTGGTATGGCTTCCGCACCCTCGCGCTCCCCGAGACGGCGCAGCAGTGGGTCGGAAACATCGTCCAGGTGCTCGTCGTTTTGAGTGTCGCCTGGCTGCTGACGCGGCTGCTCGATGCCGTGTTCCAGGAGTACCTCGTTCCCATCACGGAAAAAACAGAAACCGATCTGGACGATCAGCTACTGCCCATCGTACGCAAAGGGACGAAGATGGCGGTCTGGACCATCGGTGCGATCGTCGCTCTGAACAACGCCGGCTATGACGTCGGCGCTCTCATCGCCGGACTGGGCATCGGCGGCCTAGCCCTCGCGATGGCCGCGAAGGATACCGTCTCGAACATCTTCGGAGGATTCACAATATTCACAGATCGGCCCTTCAGTTTGAACGACCGCATCAAGGTGGCGGGCTACGACGGCACCATCACGGAGATCGGTGTTCGAAGCACCCGACTCCGGACACTCGAGGGTCGGATCGTGACCATACCGAACTCGACCTTCGCGGACTCGCCGGTCGAGAACGTGACTCTCGAACCCTCTCGGAAGATCGTCCAAAACCTCGGACTCACCTACGACACGTCGCCCGAGAACATGCATAACGCAATCTCGATTCTACGCGAGATGGCAACCGGCCAACCCGCCCTCGAAGACAACGCTCTCGTCTCTTTCAACGCGTTCGGAGACTCGGCCATGAACATCCTGTTCATCTACTACATCAAGAGCGGCGCCGATATTTTAGGCACGCAGACTGCGCTCAACATGGCGATCCTCACGCGTTTCAGCGAGGCCGGATTGGACTTCGCCTATCCGACTCAAACGATATACACCAAGCCGTCATGAGTCCGCCCTGGGCGAGGCCACGCAAGGATCTTGCGATCCCGCGGGATTTGGCCCAATCATGGACTTGGCACAGGGCTTGTACTCGAGCTTACGAGGAGCGTTTTGACTATTCGACAGCACAAAGCCATCCGAGTGAAACTGAGGGCGCGGCGCGAAGAACTTTCTAAGCGACTCGAGAAGATCGAACGGGACGTTCGCCACGACGCGGTGCCCCTCGAGAAGGATTCGCAGGAACGCGTCGTTCAATTGCAGAACGACGACGTGCTCGACGCTCTCGATGACGCCGGGCGCAACGAGCTTACCTTGATCGATCGTGCTCTCGAGCGCATAGATCGTGGGGACTACAGCACCTGCGCCCGTTGCGGAGAACCGATTGGTCCAGCGCGCTTGAAGGCGCTACCCTTCGCGGAGTAGTGCATCGGCTGTGCGGAGCGTAGTGAGGCTTGGGACATGACGAACGGGAAATCCAAGTGGCTTCTCGGCATCTCCTTCCTTATATGCGGATGGGTGGGAGCCGCGGCCGAAAACCTTTCTCTTCCGCGGTTTCAGTTCGGCAACCTTCCCGAGCTTCCTCCGCTGGCCTCGAGCGGGGGTCTCGTCGCGCTGGAGGCCGAGATCGCGGCTTCGGGGATCGTCGTCGAGGTGAAGGTGCTGCTCGACGCGCCGCCCTATACGGAGATCCTGCGAGACCAGGTACTCGTCTGGCGCTTCGAAGCAGCCGAAGTCGACGGGCGCGCCGTCGCGTCACGCGCCCTCGTCATGGGAATCTACCGGGCGCCGGTACTGATGGGAGGCTACCCGCCCGAACCGAAAGTGGCGTCCCGCGCCGCGGAGGAAGTACCCTTTCCAACGAAGACCGAGGCTCCCGACTTCCCACCCGCGGCACTCTACGAGGGTACGGTGTTCCTCGAGCTCGCGATCGATGCCTCCGGGCAGGTCACGGACACTCTCGTTTTGCGCTCGGCGAATGGTTTCGTCGAAGCTGCGGTCGAAGCCGCCGGTCGTTTTCGCTTCGAACCAGCGCGATGGGACGGTAAGCGAGTCCCCTCCCATGCACTGCTTCTCTTCGGCTTCCCACAGCCGCTGACGCCGCGGAAGCCGCCACGATTCCCATGAAGAACTAGTCGACTCCCGTCAGTCCGTGGGATTTCCAGCCGGCGTTTGAGCCGCCACCTGCCCAACTGAGCGGCTCATTTCTGGTTCGAATCTTTCTTCGCTGAGCTCCGGTGCCACGGTGATCACGACATCGACGGCGGGACGGGAGCCGGCCCATCGCGAGCGGACCCGCCGCACCTGGCGCACTCCCCGATCGTGCGGAGCACGTCCGCGATCTCCTCCGGCTCGTGAGCGATGCGATCGACGAGAACCGGAACCCCGCGGCTAAAGAGGCCGTAGGCCAAATAGAGCACGAGTGCCGCGACCAAAAGGGCGAAGACAGTGTCCAGCCACGGGTAGCCCCGGGCGGAGAACTGCCAACCAACGATGATGGCGAGCGTCGTCAGCACGTCGGCAAACGTATGTTGTGCGTCTGCATCGAGAATTTGCGAGTCGAGCTTTTTGGCCCATCGCCGCTCCCACGCCGAGAGTGCTATGTTCACGGCGAGCACGCCGAGCATGACCGCGAGTCCCCAACCGTGCTGGACCACTTCGCGCTCCGTGTGCTCGACCGCCCGTACGATGATCTGCCGCTTTGGCGGCGAGAACCAAGAGGTTGCAGCTACCCTCGATGAGAAGTACCCGCCGGACCCTCGGAGACATTGGCGCGCTGGATGCCGGCTCAAGAGTCCGTCGGGAACCAGAATCGATTGGATTCATCGTGTGAACCTCACGCACCCTTGTATCAAGAGACATGCCAATCGCGAAAGAACCCATCATTGCGCGATTTCACCGATTCGAGGTAGATTCAGGTCGGGTCAGAGGCCTCGTTTCGAGACTTTCGGCCTCAAGAATCTGTCGGAGACACGAGCGATTTCCTGGGCCGGCTCTCCGCTCGCGATACCTTTTTATTTCTCGCCGGCGATCCTATCCATATCGGGCGGTCCGTCCCAGCTGGCGCGCGGGAAGTCAGAGCTGATAGCGCTCGACTCGGCGATAGAGTGCGCTTCGGCTCAATCCGAGAGCCTTGGCTGCGTGACTCATGTTGCCGTTGTATCGGGCGAGCGCTTTCTGGATCAGCAGCCGCTCCACTTCTTCGAGGCTCATGTCCTCGAGGTCAGAGGCAGCTTCGTCCGATACGCCCCGGAGTCCGAGATCGGAAACCTTTACGAGCTCTTCCCGCGACACCAGAACCGCTCGCTCGACAGCATGGTCCAGCTCGCGGATGTTTCCCGGCCAGGGAAATTCAGTGAGAGCTCTGAGCGCGCGCTCCTCGAATCCCTCCACGTTTTTGCGGTATTGGCGAGCATGCTGCGCGAGAAATGTCTCGGCCAGTGCCACGATGTCGTCGCGGCGATCTCTCAACCGAGGCAGATGGATCTCGATAGTGTTCAGCCGGAGCAGCAGATCTTGCCGAAAACGTCCCTCGGAAGCTTCCTGGCCCAAGTCGGCGTTGGTCGCGGAAAGGATGCGGACGTCCGCGCGCTTCGTTTTGGAAGAACCGACGCGCTCGAACTCCCCGGTCTCGAGCACTCGGAGAAGCTTGCGCTGCCGACTCAGGGGAACGTTCGCAATCTCGTCGAGAAAAAGCGTACCGCCGTCCGCGAGCTCGAAGCGGCCGACCCGATCGCTCTTCGCGTCTGTGTAAGCACCCTTCACGTGTCCGAAGAGCTCGCTCTCGAAGACTCCCTCGGAGAGACCGCCTAGGTTCACCGTGACCATGGAGCTCGAGGATCGCTGAGAAATGGCGTGCAGTGTCCTGGCGACGACATTCTTGCCGGTACCATTCTCTCCCGTGAGGAGTACGTTCGCATCTGACGGACCGACCCGATGAATGAGCTCCAGGACGGGCTTCATTGCTTCGGACTCGGCGACGAGATTCGTCGAGTCCTGTCGCAAGAGCTCGTTCTCGCGCTCTAGGCGCTCGCCCCTTCGTAGTGCTCGGCGGAGCTCGATCTGAGTGCGAAGGATGCTGAGAAGCCTCGCGTTGTCCCAGGGTTTCTGGACAAAATCCCGAGCCCCCGCGCGCATTGCCTCGACCGTGAGCTCGACGCTTCCCCACGCCGTCATCACCACGACCGGCAGGGTCTCGTCTAGCTGCCTCAAGCGTTCCAGAAGATCGATGCCTTCACGGCCGGAGGTCGCATCG
The DNA here is from genome assembly GCA_965247365.1 of Candidatus Marinacidobacterales bacterium. Lineage (GTDB taxonomy): Bacteria > Acidobacteriota > Vicinamibacteria > Marinacidobacterales > SMYC01 > CBDFHB01. The sequence continues at coordinate 1,793,005 of CBDFHB010000002.1, read as the reverse complement.
CGGGCGTAGTTCAAGTCCATCAGAAGCAGGTCGAAATCTCGAGCCTCGACCGCCTTGAGGATGGCGTCCGGCGAGCTCGCACTCTCCGTGCCGTAGCCCTCCGCTTTCAGGAGGAGGCGGAGAGCCTCCAGCACGTCTCGTTGATCGTCTGCGACGAGAACCCGTGGCGCCAATCTCATCTTCCGGCGACTCGACTCCACTCAGCTTCGATCGAGCCAGCCATCCTTGAGACGAATGACCCGGTTGCCGTAGGCGGCATTCGTCTCGGAGTGGGTTACCTGGACGATCGTCGTCCCGTCGCGATTCAGGTTCCTGAAGAGCTCCATGATCTCGCGTCCCTGCTCGGAATGAAGGTTGCCCGTCGGCTCGTCGGCCAGGATCACCTTCGGTTCCATGATGAGCGCCCGTGCAACTCCGACCAACTGTTGCTGCCCCCCCGAAAGCTGGCTGGGATAGAGGTCTTTCTTACCCACGATGCTGAAACGGTCGAGGACGTCCGCGACCATGCCCTGGCGTTCCGATCGGCGGATGTTGCGATAGGAGAGAGGAATCTCCAAATTCTCGTAGACCGTGAGGTTATCGAGCAAATGATAGGCCTGGAACACGAAGCCGATATTCTGCTTGTGAAGCTCGTTGCGATGTTTGACTTTCATGTCATGGACCGGGTGATCCAAGAAGTAGTACTCACCGCCCCACTCGCCATCGAGCATGCCCAAAATATGCAGCACGGTCGACTTGCCAGCTCCAGAAGGCCCCATGATGGTGACGAACTCGCCCTCTTCGATGTCGAGCGTGACCTGCCGCAGCACGTAGGTACGGCCCGCGCGGGACTCGTAGAACTTCTCCAGGTTGTGGAGCCGGATCAAGGGCTCGCCTTGCTCTCTCATACTCATTTCACCCCTTCGTCGAGCGATTCAATTCAGCCGGATCTTCCGAAAGTCTTCCCATGCCGAGGTATCGGAAAGGATGACCTCGTCCCCCTCGACGAGGCCGGCAACGATTTCGATCGTATTGACGGAGCTCTTGCCGAGCTGGACTTCGACGCGCTCCGCCGCCTCGCCATCTTCGAGCAACCGAAAGAGGCCGACCGTTGTGCCAGCCTGGCCGTAGGCGGGGCGACCTACGTAGAGCACGTCCTCGAGCCGCTCGATCTCGACGGTGCCGTCCACGGAAAGGTCGGGACGCGCGCCCTTGGGGAGCTCTCCCACGAGCTCCACATCCACGGTGACGGTTCCGTCCTGCACCGAGGGGTCGATGCGAATGACCCTACCTTCGATGACTCCGTTGCGAGTATCGATCGAGGCGCGCTGGCCGATCTCGACGTCCTTGGCCTGAGTCTCCGCGATCCTGAGCTCGGCTTTCAGGTGCTCGGGCTGGGCCACACGAGCCAAATTGAGGCCGGGCGTGACCCGTTGGCCGACCTCGACGGGTACCTGCTGGAGCACTCCGCGGATACCGGATCGGACCTGCAGGCCATCGACCTGACTCTTGCGCAAGTCGTAGAGCGCGCGAAGCTGATCCACTCGTGAGGCTTCGGCGGTGAGCTGAGCCTCGTTGGACTCCTCGGCGATCTCGAGACGCTTCTGCTCGAGCTCGTTTCGAATCGCGAGCTCGCTGGCCCTCTCTTCGGACAATCGAAGCTCCAGGCTTCCAATGAGTCCCTGAGCGTGTATCTCGCGATCCGCTTCGAGCTGGAGCAGCGCGGTTCGGTACTCCGCTTGGACGGAAGCCTGGGACGCCCTCTGGTTCAGGAACTGGCTCTGGAGCTGGACGCGAAGGCCTTCGTAGCTCGCGTCCGCCGCTCGCAGTTGAAGCCTCACGTCCTCGAGAGATTGCTCGAGCTCCGGGTTGCTCATGTCGATGATGACCGTGTCGGTCTCGACCTCCGTGCCCGGAAGAACACGAATCAGATCAACGCGACCCTTGGTGCGCGAAGCCACCCAACGGAGCTCGACCGGTACCAGCGTACCGGGCCCTCGCACCTGACGGAGCATCGAACCCCGAACGACCTTGTCCATCCACAAGGTCGAGCGATCTACGGAGGGCGCGGCCTTCTCGAGCCCTAAGATCCATATCGCGAGAAGGGTGAACACGACGGCCCCCGCGACAAACATGAGTCGCTGCTTCCGCTTCCGGGCCTCGACGACTCCTTCGCGCTTCACATCCATATTAATGGGTCCTATCGACCCCGCGGGATTGGAGTCGAGCCTCGCCCATGTTAGCAGTACCGCAAGCCACGTGCCAGATTGGAACATTTGTCTATCTCGTTGATTTGCATAGCCTATATTTATCTTCTCCCTTTCAAAGCTCGGAAAAGTGTTCGATTCCGAACACAGTAGTCGAATCTGCATGGAGGCATTCGTGTTCACATACGACGGCTAGGCCCGGTATGTTTGACGGTTTCTTGGCGATGGCAGTCTCGACCCGCCCGGCGGCCCGCGAGCCGATTGACCCGCCCGGCGTGGCAGTGACTCAGCGCGTCGTCTGAAGCAACCCGTGTTCCGGAAGCAGGCTCCTTCCGGGAAGAGTCGGGTCGCGATCGAGCTCCAGTAGATCCAGAACCGTCGGGACGACATCGATGGCGCGCACCCGTCCCCAATTCGTCCCGCCCGGTACGCGCGGGCCCCAGGCAGCACAGATCGCCAGCATGTCACGCCGGGTTGGCCGAAAGATGTGGTTGCCTCGCGGCACGGTACGGGTCACGACGGACTCTCCCCCCACCTCCGTCGATGGGTAATAGCCGGTAGCGAAATCGAGAAACAGGTCACCCGCTGTCTCGCCCCCCGGCTGAAGCAGGCCGCTCGCGGAAGGTTCGTGGATCGCGGTTACGATCCGTTCTCCCGACGTGGGGTCACGAAGCTCCAGGAAAACTCGTCGAATCTCCGACAAGACGCGGTCCCGGTCCTCGAAGGGGACGATCCCGCCTTTGCGATCGGTGAGGTTCACGGCGACCGAGCCGTCAGCGAGTGGCGGCGCGAGAGCGCGCGTCGACGCTAGGTCGATGACTCCCCCGGCCGCGACGCTCAGAAGGTCCGCCTGCTCCAGTGCCACGTTCAGATGGACGAGCCTGTTGGTCGCTGCCATACCGTGGTCGCTCACGAGCACGACGTGCGCTTCGTCACGCTCGGCCGCCTCCAGAATCGCGCCGAGAAAGCGGTCCTGGATCTCGAAAGCGTCGGCGATCACGTCCCACACTCGCGCCGCGACCTGCTCGTCGTAATCGTCCAGCGCGGGCTCGATGAATCCCGTGAGCTCGTGTGCGACGTCGTCCGTAACCGGGCTGTAGAGGACGATGAGCTCGTAGCTCTGCTCGAAAGCGAGACGGGCCTGACGAGCGAGCTGAGCAGCAAGGTGCTCGAGCGTCTCGAGGAATCTCGCTTCGGCCTCCCCGGTTCCGCCGGCGGCCAAGCTTGTACCGAGATCACCCCTCGCATAGACGTGACCTCCTCCGTTGCCGGCGTAGGCCAGCAAGCCCACGGAATCCGCACCGGGGAAACGATCGTTCGAGATCGCGACCTCTACGGCGCCAGAACGGTAGAGCAGCATCCCACCCGCCGTCTGGTCCAAAGAGAACAGGCGAAGCGAGAACCAGACGCGCTTGCCCTGAACGAGCGCGGGGAGCGGGTCCGAGAACCTCTCCCCGACGCCCGGCTTCACGATGGCCAGAAACTCGGTGTCTGTCTCGTCGACGACGATCCCGAGCGAATCGATTCCTCCGACGGGATCCAATGGGTCGTCGTAGAGGAGCCCCTGGAACTCCGAGTCCCCAACGCGAAACGCAAGCTCGCGCGCCTCCGCGCTGCGCGCCTCTGGTACCCCCCACTGCAGGCTCGGAGCCCGAAGCGCAGGCACGCTGGCGACCACGACCTCTCCTCGAAGTTGCGCCTCGGTGTAGCCATAAGCGACGAACAACGGCTCGGCGGCGGCGACCGGCGAGAACGGATAGGCTTGAGTTCCGTGGAAAACGTAGGTATGGCGGCCCTCTCGCGCTGCGCGGGCCCAGATCGGCGGGACACGCAGGGGTCCCGAGAAGTATCCGCTCTCGACGTCGAGCAGCGTCCATTGCTCTTGCGGCTGTCGAAGGACGAGGTTCGCTGTGATGCCGTTCGTGTGACCGTAGTGCCCCGTGAAGAGCACTGCGTGTGCCGCCGCCGTCTTCGTCGGGAAGCTCGAGACCATGCCGTCGGTCCAAGCCCCCTCTCGTTGCACCCGCGCCAGGTTGGGAAGCCGTCCCTCGGCCAAGAGTCTCGAGGTCATCTCGTAACCCGCGCCATCCCAGGAGACCAGGACAACCCGGGGCGCCGCCTGAGCGAGAAGCGCGCAAAACAACAGGGACGACGACGCGGCGATCCGAAATCGCATTATGTCTTTTTCCTTCCACGTTTCATCCTCACCACGAGTTCCATGCGACGTTTTTTTGTCTCGTCCTCGATTGTACGATGCCGCTCGAAGCAACTGCCAGCCGATCGAGGAAGTCATAGGGCGTAGAACCGCACTCGCATTGCCCACGGAAAGACTAGCAGGGTGCTGAAAAATCGTCCCCACCCTGCGCTAGCGGTGAGTGCTCGGGTCACGAAGAGCAGTCGAAGCTTCGCGAAGTTCCGGGGCAAACCCGAACGGATGGCGCGATTTCTATCTCGGGTGGGTTATAATACTTAAAAGTCACGGTTACAAGGGCTTGCAAGCTGGCCGGCGTCTTTCGGTTGGCCACGGAAAGCGCGTTGACCTTCAGAACTCTTGTCGTAATCTCGATGCTTGCCCCATTGGCGGCTTCTTCCCTTCGAGCCGAGACGGCCGCGAGGCACCCCGAAGAACTACGCGCTTTCATCGACGAGATGGCACGGAAGCACGGTTTCGACCATGCCCAGCTCGAGCAGGCCTTCGGCCGCGCCGAGTTTCGAACCCAGATCGTAGAGCTGATGGACCGTGCCTCCGAGCCCAAGCCTTGGAAGGACTACAGAGCCATCTTCATCAATCAAGCAAAAATTGACGCGGGCGAGCAGTTCTGGTCACGAAACAAAGGATCACTCACGCTCGCAAGCGAGAAGTACGGCGTACCCGAAGAGATCGTATCCGCCGTGATCGGAATCGAGACCCACTATGGTCGCAATACCGGGCGTTTCAAGGTTCTCGAAGCGCTGGCCACCCTGGCCTTCGACTATCCACGACGCGCGCGCCTGTTTCGAACCGAGCTCGAGCACTACCTCCTACTCGCTCGCGAAGAGTCGCTTCCTCTGACGACATCCCTCGGTTCCTACGCGGGCGCCATGGGCATCGCCCAGTTCATGCCGGGAAGTTATCGTCGCTACGCGATCGATTTCGACGGTGATGGAAAGCGCGATCTTTTCGGCAACGCGTCCGACGCGATTGGAAGCGTCGCCAACTATCTGACGGCCCACGGCTGGCAGCGGGACGCTCCGGTTGCCGCTCGCGCCGCGGTCGCGGACGACGCTACGAAACCTTTCGAGACCTCGAAGCTCTCGACCCGCTACCGGCTCGAGGCGCTCCGTGAGCTCGGCATTACGCTCGACGGAGCGCACCCGGTCGGCCTGACGGCCATTCCCCTAACGCTTCAGAACAAGGAGAGCGCGGAGTACTGGCTCGGCTTCGAGAACTTCTATGTCATTACGCGGTACAACCAGAGCGCGTATTACGCGATGGCGGTCCATCAGCTCAGTCTGGCGCTTCGCGCCCGCCACGACCACTCTGCGGAACCCAATCGGTAGCACAGCGGCGAGGTCCAAAAGTCCCAAGATTGTTCGACCTGCAGAACGAAACCCGAACGATCTCCGGTTTTCAACCGTTTTTTGCACAATAGTCCGGCAACCGGCCGGCTCTACAACGGCGCCGCGACCGAGCCCCCCGATTAACAACCCGTGGACCGGCTCACACGAATAAAAATAGGCTCCACAGGGATTTACGACTTACAAAACGCTGCTCAAGAAGTGTGCAAACTGTGGCACGTCCTTTATTGGAGCGGCTGAAACCTCGCTGCGACACAATATTTCCACAACTTTTTCCACAGAAACTGTGGGTTGTCGGGACCCTCGCGAGCGACGCAAAACTCCCGTGACCGGGCCGTAGCCATGTTACGATGAGCGCCGCCGTTTGACCGATTTGGAACGAGGAATCGACGTGTTTACCTCAGAAGCCGTTACCCAGGGCGTCCGGGTGCGCGTTACCTCCCGATTCGCGCCCGAACAATCCAGGCCAGACCAGAATCGATGGTTCTTTTTCTATACCGTCGAAATCCGGAACGAAGGAACCGACACGGTTCAGCTGATAAGCCGCCACTGGATCATTGAGAACGGCGATCAAGAGATCGAAGAGGTCCGTGGTCCAGGTGTCGTGGGCGAGACCCCGGTGCTCAAGCCAGGAACGGCCTTCGAATATACCTCGGGCTGTCCCTTAACGACCCCTTTCGGCTCGATGCGCGGCACCTATCAGATGGTTACCCGCGACGGTATCCGATTTGACGCGACGATCGCGCCCTTCACGCTCAGTGAGCCCTATACCGTGCACTGAGCTCGATCCGAGCTAGTGCCACTCCGAGCGAGATTCCAGAGGAAACGTCCGTGCCCAAGCCGAAGAAACGCAAGCTGACCGCCAAGAAGACCGACAAACACATTCTCTATCAGGAAAGCGTCCAAGCTCCAGAGGAGGACGCGAGGTTCTTCGCCAGATATTTCAAGAAGTACACGGGCTCGAGTCTTCGGATATTTCGCGAGGATTTCTGCGGTACCGCGATTCTCTCGTGTGAGTTCGTGAAGCGGAGTCGCAAGAACCGGGCCCTTGGCGTGGATCTCGATGAAGCGACCCTGCAGTGGTCACGCGATCACAACGTTAGCGCTCTCGGAGCGCATCAACGAGATCGGGTGCAACTCATTCGGGGAGACGTGCTCGAGGTCAGAGACCCCCAGGCCGAGCTGATCGCGGGACTCAACTTCAGCTATTCCGTCTTCAAGACCCGGAAGGATATGGGCGCCTACATCAACAACGCTTATCGCGCGCTCTTGCCCGGCGGCCTCTTCGTACTCGACGCGTGGGGCGGCGGTCAGGCCCAGTTCCTGATGAAGGAGCGGAAACGACTCAAGGGGTTCACCTACGTCTGGGACCAGGCCGACTTCGATCCCGTGACACACCATATCCTCTGCAAGATTCACTTCGAGTTTCGGGACGGGACCCGCATGAAGAACGCCTTCATCTACGATTGGCGACTTTGGACCCTTCCAGAGCTCGGTGAGCTCATGGACGAGGCGGGCTTTTCGGACGTCCACGTGCTCTGGGAAGGCACCGACCGCGATACCGGGGAAGGCAACGGTGTATTCAGGAGAGTCGAGCGCGGCGGCGACGAGGAGGCCTGGATCGCCTACGTCATCGGTCAGAAGCGGTAACTCACTTGCAGTGGAGCGCCAGAGCTTCCAGTATTCGGGCGTGATGCTGAACGGTGGCTATAGCTACCGAGAGCGACTTCCTCGCTCCGCCTCGGGGAGGCTGGTCCTCGCCTACCTCGCCGAGCGCTACCGTCACTCGTCCGAACGAGCGTGGCGGGAGCGGATCGAGCACGGACAGATCCTCGTCGACGGAGTCGCGGTCGGCGTGTCGCGCAAGCTATCTCAAGGTGAGACTCTCGTCTGGGACCGTCCGCCGTGGCGCGAGCCCGAAGCGCCGACCGGCTTCGCGATTCTGTATCGGGACGAGGACTTGATCGCGGTGGCGAAGCCCAGTGGCCTTCCCACGATGCCGGGAGCTTCCTTTCTCGAGCGCACACTGCTCTATCGGGTACGCTCGGTAGACGCCTTGGCGTCTCCCCTCCACCGTCTCGGGCGAGGCACTTCGGGAATCGTTCTATTCACGAGGAACAGCGCGGCGAGACGTTCCATGACTTCAGCGTGGCAGACGGGACGAGTCGAACTGCGCTATCGCGCGCTCGTCGAAGGAGACTTTCCGACGGGCGAGCACGTTATCGAAGAGCCCATCGGTCTAGTACCGCATTCCCGTCTGGACTCCGTTGCCGCCAAAAGCCCCGGGGGAAAGCCCGCGCGGACCCACGCGCGGCTCCTCGAGGCCCGGGGCGCGTCGTCGCTCGTCGCGGTGCGCATCGAGACGGGCCGCCCACATCAGAATCGAATTCACCTCGCCGCCCGGGGACACCCGCTCGTCGGCGATCCACTCTATCCGAGCGGCGGCATACCCGAGGAGGGCGAGACCGCGCTGCCAGGCGAGACCGGCTATTGGCTTCACGCTTTAAACCTCCGATTCCCTCATCCGCGGGACGGACGAGAGATAAGCATCGACTGCCAGTCACCGCCGCCACTTCGACTCTCCGACAAGAAGGCCCTTCGTCGGGTGAATGCCGATGAAAGATAGGCAAACGGCCGCGGCGCTCATTATAGGCAACGAGATTCTGGGCGGTAAAATTCGGGACGAGAACGTCCACGCGCTCGCCCTTACGCTTCGTGAGCTCGGCGTAAACCTGGCTCGGGTGGTCATGATCGCTGACGAGCTCAAAGCGATCTCGGATCACGTTCGCGAGCTCGCCCGCGATTTCGATCACCTGTTCACGAGCGGTGGCGTCGGACCAACGCACGATGATCTGACCATCGCCGGTGTCGCGCAGGCCTTCGACGTCGCCGTCGTCAGGGATCCGGACGTCGAGGCGCTCCTGCGGAACCACTACGGGAGCGAGGTGAGCGAGAACCACCTCAAGATGGCCGACGTCCCCGAGGGCGCGCGGACACTCTACACGCACTCGCCCTGGCCGCTCATCGTGGTCAGAAACGTTTGGGTATTGCCTGGAATTCCAGAGATCTTTCGGATGAAGCTCGCGATCGTGCAAGAGCACCTCCAGGGCGGCGCCCCCTTCGTAACCCGCGCGCTTTATTCCAAGAAAGACGAAGCCTTCTTGAAGCCACTGCTCGACAGGGTGGTCGCTAACCATCCGGAGGTCGAGATCGGCTCCTACCCTCGCTGGAACGACCCGAGCTACGAAACGAAAATTACCTTCGATGGCAGAGACGAAAACGCGATCTTATCGGCCCTGAGCGAGCTCGAGTCCCTCCTGCCCGAAGGTGAGCCTCTGTGGACAGAGTAGCGACGGGGCTGAGCGCGGCGCTCGTCGTGCTCGCCGGCTGGACGCTGCTGGGAGCGCAAGGGGCCAGACTGGGGCCCCTCGTCCTAGCGGCGCTGTCGCCGTGGTGGCTCGTGACGGGAGCCATCGCGGTACTGCTGCTCTCTCGCAGGAGACCCGCAACTCAGACCCGGGCGACACTGTTCTGCGGAGTTGGACTCGCAGCCTCCTTCGCCTTGCTCGGACTCTGGCGAAGCGCCACCCTCTCGCCCGCCCTCGAAGTCGAGGTGGTCGCGAACGGGCAAGGCTTCACGGCCCGCTCGCTGCAGCTCGCGGAGCGCCGCGAATTGAGACGTTTGGTCGGCCGCCGGCGAAACCTCTCCTTCGAAGCTTCCGCAACGCTGGAAGTGCCCCGCTCGGGGCGTTACCGCTTCGACGTCTATTGCGACGACGCCTGCGAAATCGTAGTCGGAGACCGGACTTTCGAAGCTTCGGGCCGGCTCGTGTGGGACCTCGAGCTCGTACGCGGCGACGTCCCGTTTCGAATTCAATATCGACAGGAGGGCGGCCCCGCGACGCTTCTCTTCTCCTGGCGGACGCCACGACTCTTTGAGCTTCTGCCCATGGAATATTTCCTCCGTGCGCCGGAAGAGCCCGCGCGGCGCCGAGCCTCCGCCCACGCCGCACTCATCGGCATGTTGGCCTGGTGGTGCTGCTTTGCGATCTATCTCGTACACCTGGGCGGAAGGTGGAACGCCATCGTGCGAAGTCGCGCGCTACCGATGGCCGCCGCCGTGGCGCTCGTCGCCTACGGAAGCATCCTCCGTCTCGAAGCCCTTCTCGCCCACACTGGCCTTTTGAGTGGTTCCTCCACGTCCGCCGCGCTGCACGAGACGATCCTGCCGATCACGCCACCCTATGCGATCTTCAATCCCGACAACGCGCCGGACGATCCCTATCGCGCCGACGTCCGAAGCTACCTCGACCGCTCCGAGAGCTTGACGCTCGGCGGCTTTTACGAAGCTTCCTTCCGCGAGCCATTCTATGTTTTGCTCACAAAGCCTTTCCTATGGCTCTGCGGCGGCGAGATCGGAATTCTCGTTCAGAGTCTTTTCTTTTCTTGCCTCACGCTCGTGCTCTTCTACTTGATGGCGAAGAGCCTCCACGGACGGCACTGGGCCCTTTTGCTCCTCGCGCCGGTCGTGCTCCACGAGTGGCTCATTCTCGAAGCCCCGACCGGCTATCGCATGAGCGCCTACGGCTTTTTCCTGCTTCTATTCTGGTGGGCTCTGGACGGCCCCATGGGCACGGCTAGAGCCCTCGGAGGAGGATTCCTCGCTGGGCTCACGAGCCTCATTCGCCTCAGCGCGCTCAGCGCTATCGCGCCTCTCATCGCCGTGAAGCTCTGGCCCGGTTGCGGCCGACGGATCTTTTGGGGGGGCACTTTGGGCGCCGTCATGCTTCTGCTCGTGGTGCCCTTTCTCTGGTCGAACTACCGGACACACGGGGACCCGCTCTACAGCATCAGTTTCCACACCGAGTTCTGGCTGCGGGCGGAGGGGCTCGACGACGGGCAGGGCCCCGTGAGCCTGAACCGCTACGTCACAGACTTTGGACGGGCGGGACGCATTGTTCGCGGGACGCTGGCCGGCATGACGTGGCTCCCCCTCGAGACCTTTTGGAATGGTCTGCGACGCTTCCCCATTCTGGACGGGGCGCTGCTGCTTTCGGGAGTCATCGGCCTGCTCGCCGCCGTGACGAGCTCGAAACGCACGCTGCTCGTGGCGTACCTAGGTCACCTTCTGCCCTTTGCTTATATCCAGAGTTTCCCCTCGGGTGAGATGCCTCGCTTTGTCATGCCGGCCTACTTCTTTCTCGTCCTCGCCGCTCCGCTCGGCGTTAAGACAGTCTCTCGACTCTGGAAGCGCGTAGTGAGCACTAGCGGGGTGCTGAAATAGACCTCTCTTTGCGACTCTGCGCCTTCGCGTCTTTGATTTCCTCGTGTCGCCACCCACTCGAGTGGCGATCTCGAGGTCCGAGACAAGTATACTTCTGGTTATGAAAGTCGCGATAAGCGGTGTCTCCGGATTGATCGGGGAAGCGCTAAGGAAGAGCTTTGCAGCGGACGGGGTCGAAGTTCTGGCACTGACCCGCCGAGAGAGCCTGCCGCCGCTCCGGACCATTACGTGGGACATCGAAAAGGGTCGATTCGATGCGAGCGCGCTCGAAGGTGTCGACGCGGTCGTGCATCTCGCCGGAGAACCGGTAGCCCAGCGTTGGAGCGACGCCACCAGGAAAGCGATCCGCGAGAGCCGAGTCAAAGGGACGAAACTTCTCGTCGAGGGATTGAAGAGCCTCTCGAAGCGCCCCAAAGTTCTCGTCTCCGCGTCTGCCGTGGGATTCTACGGGGACGGCGGCGACCGGGAGCTCGACGAGCTGTCCGCTCCCGGAACGGGTTTCTTGCCGGACGTGTGCCAGGAGTGGGAACGGGAGACCATGAAGGCGCTCGGCCTCGGCATGCGCGCGGCCGTCGTTCGGGGCGGCATTGCGCTCTCGACCCGGGGCGGCGCCCTTGCCAAGATGCTCCTTCCCTTCAAGCTCGGCCTGGGCGGGCCGGTCGGCGGGGGGCGGCAATGGATGCCTTGGATTCACATCGACGACGTCGTGGCCGCGTATCGCTACGTGGTGAGCAAGCAGGACATCGTCGGCGCCGTCAACGCCACGGCTCCGAACCCGGTCAACAACGCGGATTTCTCGCGCGCCCTCGGCCGGGCGTTGGGTCGCCCTGCCGTGCTTCCTGCGCCGGGATTCGCATTGAAACTGCTGCTCGGTCAAATGTCCGAGATCGTGCTCGAGGGGCAGCGGGTGTTGCCGAAGAAACTCCAGGAATCGGGCTTCGAGTTCCGCCACCGGGACATCGAGGAGGCGCTTCGGGACGTCCTGTCGAACAAGAGTTAGCCCGAGAGCCGGGCTATAATTAAGAGGGTTTGCGCGCCCGCGGCATCGAACATTCATGGAAGATCCAACACCATCTGCCTCGTCCGAAGGCAACGGCGCCGACGTGCCCTCCAACCGGGGACGGAGGCTCCTCAAGATCGTCGTCATTGTTGTTCTTTTCGCGCTCGCCGCCGGCGGCGGCGCCCTGACGGGCCTCGTCCTTGCCTACCAACGGGATCTGCCCCTGATCCAGGAGCTCGAAGACTACGAGCCGAGCGTCATTAGCCAGGTCTTCGACGACCGGGGTGAGGTTATCGCCGAGTTCGCGGTGGAAAAACGCGTCGTCATCCCCTACCAGGGAATCCCCGAGCATCTGCGGCAGGCCTTCGTGGCCAAGGAGGATCAGCGCTTCTGGAGCCACTACGGCGTCGACCCCTTCAGCATCTTGCGAGCGGCCTGGGACAGCCTCTGGGCCGGACGCATGGGCTCGGGAGGTGGAGCGAGCACGATCACGCAACAGGTGTCGAGAATGCTGTTCCTCACGAGAGAATTCTCCCTCAGCCGAAAGGTCAAAGAGCAAATTCTCGCGTTCAAAATCGAGCGGGCCTATACGAAAGAAGAAATCCTTACTTTTTACTGCAACCTGCTGCACTTCGGTCACGGTCTCTATGGCGTCGAAGCCGCCTCCGAGTACTACTTCGGAAAAGCCGCTCGAGACCTCGCGCTGGAAGAGGCCGCCCTCATCGTCGGCCTTGCGCCATCTCCCGGCAACTACAGCCCCTTCGTCAACGCCGAAGCATCGTTGAGGGAACGGGATCGGGTGATCGATCGAATGGCAGAAGAGCACTACGTGACGCAGGAGGAGGCAGAGCGGGCTCGAAGCGTTCCGCTGCAGCTCCGGCGGAGAGGACCGAGGGGCAACGTCGCACCCTACTTCGTCGAAGAAGTTCGCCAGTACCTCGAGGAGAAGTACGGTTCGACGCGGATCTATCGCGGCGGCCTGCGCGTTCATACGACTCTGAACCGGGACATGCAGGAGGTCGCGAACGTCGCTATCGACCGCGCCCTTCGTGCTCTCGACAAGCGGCAGGGGTGGCGCGCCATCGAGACCAACGTGTTGCGTGATATGGAGATCTCGATCGAGGAGTTTCGCTCCGACGACTGGGGCGAGCGTTTCGCGCCCGGCCAGATCGTCACCGGCGTCGTGACCGATGAAGGTCGAAATCTTGCGGTTCGCATGGGCCGCTTCACGGCGAGCGTCGTTCCGGAGTCGGTGGCTTGGACGAAACTGCCTCTCGCCGAGCTTTTCAAAATAGGTGACGTCACCGAGTTCGAGATCAAGGAGGTCGACTCCGAGAACGAGACGTTGAAGGTCGCACTCGAGCAGGAGCCGGTGGTAGAGGGCGCTCTGCTCGCCATCGAATCTCGAACCGGCCAGATCAAGGCGATGGTTGGAGGCTTCGACTTCGACCGCAGCAAGTTCAACCGCGCGACTCAAGCGCGCCGTCAGCCCGGATCCTCCTTCAAAGCCTTCGCGGTCGGGGCCGCCGTCGAACAGGGATGGACACCGACCTCCTTGATTCTGGACGAGCCGGTCCGCTACATCGATCCCCACATCGAGGAGGTCTACGAGCCCAGGAACTACGACCGTAAGTACGAGGGCTGGGTCACGATGCGGCGCATGCTGGAATCCTCGCGCAACGTTCCAGCCGTTCGGCTGACGCAGCAAATCGGACCTCAGAAAGTCGCGGATTACGCGCGCCGGCTAGGGCTCGAAGGGCCGATCCCTCCCTACCTCAGCATTACGCTCGGCGCCGCCGAAGCCACGTTGCAGGAGATGGTGTCTGCTTATTCCGCCTTCGCCAATCAGGGAATCCGCATGCGGCCCTATATCGTCACCAAAGTCAGCGACCGCGATGGCAACGTACTCGAGGAGACCTTTCCCAAGGCTGCCTCCGCGATCCGCGCCGATTCCGCCTACATCGTGGCGAACTTGCTCCGCGGTGTCGTACAGCGCGGGACGGGGGTGAAGGCGGCCCGGCTCGGGCGACCTCTAGGGGGCAAGACCGGCACGACGAACGACTACACGGATGCCTGGTTCCTCGGATTCGACCCGACGCTCGTCACGGGGACGTGGGTCGGCTTCGACAAGAAGCTGACTCTCGGAGAACGGGAGACTGGATCGCGCGCGGCCTTGCCTCCTTGGATCGAGTTCATGGAGGCTGCGATGAAAGACAAGCCGATCGAGGATTTCCCCGTTCCCTCAAATATCGTCTTCATTCCCGTCGACAAGAAGACCGGCTACCCGACGTCGGCGGACGGCTCCAACGCCCTTCTCGAGGCGTTCATCGCGGGGAGCGAGCCAACGGGCTATCCGGGGCGGTGATCAACGATATGAGCGTCCTGCTGTAATATCTTAGCCTCGCAGGAAACCTAGCAACCTACTGCAATATATAGTCTTGTTACAGATTTGACTAATTGGCACTAAAGCTAGATAATTAGCGCATACGAGAATAAGTGCCCTTAGTTGAGGCGGCGCCCCTCCAAGCTGGTAACCTAGACTTAGAACGTTCAGCGAGAGGAAATTCCAAAGCCGTCCGCTTCGGGCGACGCGTCGAATCGAGGTCAGACATGGACAAGCTAGATGAGACCACTCCCGCAAATGGCGAGATCCATCGCGGAGTGGCTATTCTCCCTCTTCGCGATACCGTGATCTTCCCGCAGTCCATTCTTCCTTTGGCTGTGGGCCGTGACAGCACGGTCAGACTGCTGAACGAGAATGGCGAAACGGCCGACTTTATCGGAGTCGTCACTCAGAAGGACGCGGCCGTCGAGAGCCCCGGAGCCTCCGATCTCCACGCGGTCGGAACGAGCGTCAGAATCCACAAGTCGGTGCGCATGCCGGACGGCTCGATCCGCCTTGTGGTCCAGGGCAGTTTCCGGTTCCGTGTCCGTCAAGTCATCCAAATCACGCCCTACGTGCGAGCGGACGTCGAGGTTCTCGCGAACATCTTTCCAGCGGAAGACGAAATCGAGGTCGACGCCTTGACGCGAAGCGTCCACGCCGTGTTCTCGAAAGTCGTGGAGATGTCTCCCGCCCTCGCGGACGAAATTGGATCGCTGGCCGCGACCTTGAACGACGCGGGCAGGCTGGCCGATTTCGTCGCCCAGCACCTTCCCAGTCTCGACACCGAGAGCCGACAGAAAGTGCTCGAGACCCCTCGAGTCAAGGACCGCCTCAAGCTGGTGCACGAGGCTTTGCTGCGCGAGCAGGAGGTGCTGGAGGTCGGCAGCAAGATCGAATCGCAGGTCAAGAACGAGGTTGGCCGGACCCAGCGCGAGTACTACCTCCGCGAGCAGATGAAGGCGATCCAAAAGGAGCTCGGAGAGACGGACGAGAATGCCAAGGAGATCGAAGAACTTCGCGTCAAGATTCAGGAAGCGAAGATGCCCGAGGAGGCTGATAAGGAAGCGCTACGAGAGCTCAACCGCCTGTCGAAGATTCCTCCCGCTTCTGCCGAATACACGGTCGGCCGCACCTACCTCGACTGGCTCGTGCGCGTTCCCTGGTCCAAAAAGACAGAGGACGTCTACGACATTCCGAAAGCGAAGGATATCCTCGAGGCCGATCACTACGACCTCGAGAAAGTCAAAGACCGAATTCTCGAGTTTCTCGCGGTACGGAAAATGAAACCGGACATCAAAGGTCCGATTCTTTGCTTCGTGGGACCTCCTGGCGTCGGGAAGACGAGTCTCGGCAAGTCGATCGCCAAATCGCTGAGCCGCGAGTTCGTACGGATGAGCCTCGGCGGCATTCGCGACGAAGCGGAGATCCGCGGCCACCGGCGCACCTATATCGGAGCACTACCCGGTCAGGTCATCCAGAACCTTTGCCGAGCCGGCTCCAAGAACCCCGTCTTCATGCTCGACGAAGTGGACAAGCTCGGAATGGATTTCCGCGGTGACCCGAGCTCGGCGTTGCTCGAGGTCCTCGATCCCGAACAGAACGATACGTTTCGCGATCACTATATCGATCTTGCCTTCGATCTCTCGGAGGTTCTCTTCATCGCCACCGCCAATATGATGGATCCGATTCCGCCCGCCCTGAAAGACCGCATGGAGGTCATCAACCTCGCGGGCTACACGGAAGAGGAGAAGATTCAAATCGCCGAGCGCCACCTCCTCCCTCGTCAACTCGATAACCACGGGCTGACGGACGACAAGATCGCGCCGAAGTTCGAGCGGGAGACGATCTCGCATATCATCCGCCACTACACGCGCGAAGCGGGTCTCAGGAACCTGGAACGCGCGATCGCGGCGATTTGTCGCAAGGCGGCACGCAAGCTCGCGGAAGGACAAACGGAACCCTTGCACGCGACCCCGGACGCGCTGCAGGAACTACTCGGTGCTCCCACCTCCCTCTCCCGCGAGATCGACGATCGCGTCAAAGTTCCGGGAGTGGTGGTGGGGCTGGCATGGACCCCCGTCGGCGGCGACATCCTCTTCGTGGAGGCCTCCAAGGTCAAAGGCGGGAAGAACCTCACGCTCACCGGACAGCTCGGGGACGTCATGAAGGAGTCGGCCAATGCGGCTCTGACGTGGGTCCGAGCTCATGGATCTCGGCTCGGGCTCGAAGGAGACTTCTATCGCAGGTTGGACATCCACTTGCACGTCCCTGAGGGCTCGACGCCGAAAGACGGGCCGTCGGCGGGCGTGACCATGGTCGCGGCGCTGGTCTCGATCTTGACGGGGAAGACGGCGCGACCTCGCGTCGCGATGACGGGCGAGATTACTCTTTCCGGACACGTTCTTCCGGTCGGAGGGATCAAGGAGAAGCTCCTCGCCGCACATCGCTACGGCATCAAGGAAGTCGCGATTCCGAAACTGAACGAGAAGGCGATGCTCGAAGATCTTCCCGAAGAGATCCGCAAGGAGCTGATCATTCACCCGGTATCGAGTTTGGACGAGCTTCTTCCCATCGTCTTCCCCGATCTCGAGCTCGACTTCGTTCCGCCACAGTCCCCGACCAGCAAGTCATCGGAGATGAGGGTTCAATAGTCGAAGTGGAGTACCGGGACTATTATCAAGTTCTCGGGGTCTCGAAGGACGCGACCGAGAAAGACCTCAAACACGCCTACCGCAAGCTCGCGCGGAAGCACCATCCTGACGTCAACCCCGGGGACCTGGGGGCCGAGCAGAAATTCAAGGAGCTCAACGAGGCTTACGAAGTCCTCTCCGACCAGGACAAACGGAGCAAATACGACCGTCTCGGCACGAATTGGAAGCAGTACGAGAACTACGCCCGAGCGCAGCCGGGCGGTCCCGGGGGAGGCTTTCGGGTGGAGTTCGAAGGCGGCGGGATGGGCGGATTTTCGGATTTTTTCAAGACGTTCTTCGGCGGCGGCGTCGATCTCGACGACCTCTTCGGTCAAGCGGGGGGCGGCTTTCGAGGAGGCCGGAGAGGCAGCGGACGAGGGACTCGTGCCCAGCGTGGATTCGGAGGCCAGGGCGCGGCTCCCCCGACCAGGGCCGGGACGGACGTTTCAGGCGAGTTGACCATAACTCTGGATGAGTCCTACCATGGGACGACGAAACGCCTGTCGATCGAGGGAGACTCAGGAGTCGAGTCGATTGACGTCCGCATCCCGCCGGGTGTGAAAGCGGGCTCCAAAATTCGCGTCTCAGGAAAGGGAGAACGACTCCAGGGCTCGAGCGCTGGCGACCTTTATTTGTCGGTCCGAGTGCAAGCCCACCCGGTGTACAAGACCAAGGACAACGATCTCTATGTCGACGTGCCCGTCACTTTCGCGGAAGCGGCCCTAGGCGCGGAAATCGAAGTGCCGACTCTCTCGGGAAAGTCTCGTGTCAAGGTACCGGCCGGTTCGCAAGCGGGACGGCTGCTGCGACTTCGGGGAAAGGGAATGCCGCACCTCAAGGGAAAGGGCCACGGCGATCTCTTCGCGAAGCTGCTCATCGTCGTGCCAAAGGAGCTCAGCCAAAAAGAGCGCGAGCTGATGAAGGAGCTCTCTGAGATTCGCGGCGAGAATCCCCGGGCTCACCTCGACTGCTCGTAGACTGAGGTAAGTACGATCTTCGGCTTCGCCACATGATGGCCACACTTGGCCGCTACCATCGATTCCAGTGATGCCGAAATCCGCGGTCAGTATTCTCTTTGGTGGTGATGGTAGCGAGCATCGCGTTTCGGTCGCCTCGGCCCAAAACGTCGCCTCGGTTCTGACGGAAACGTCGCTTTGGTTCTGGACGCGAGAGGGCACCATTCAGGCCGTCCGTCACGACGAGCTCGCGCGTTTCGCGCGACCCTTCGAGGTCGACTTCCACCCTGACCCACTGAACGAGTGGGTCGATCTCGAGGACGCCCTCGAGTCCGATAGCGTTTCTTCGAGCGTATGCTTCCTTGCTCTCCATGGCGGATCGGGAGAGAACGGCACGCTCCAGGATCTATTGGAGGCGAGGGGCGTCGCTTTCACGGGCTCGGGCGCGGAAGCGAGCCGGCTCTGTTTCGACAAGGCTCGGGCGCGGGAGACCGTGGCGGCGCGAGGTATCCGAGTCGCGGAAGCCATGCTGCTCGGAGCCGACTCCGATGAAGCGCTTCATCGCTTCTTGCAGCGGACGGGAAGGCTCGTCCTTAAACCCGTGGCGGACGGTTCGAGCCACGGCATCTGGTTCGTCTCGCAGGAGCGCGAGCTCGAGGAGGCGGTTCGGGCGGCTCGCGCGTCGAAGGCACCCTATATCGTGGAGAGATTCATCGAGGGTCGAGAGCTTACCGTCGGCGTCCGCGAGCAAGAGGGAGAGCTCTCCGCCCTCCCCTGCTCCGAGGTTCGCCTCGCCCCCGGCAGAACGTTCGACTTCGAAGGCAAGTATCTCGGCCACGGATCGGAGGAGATCACCCCCGCGCAAGTCACGCCGGCGGCGGCAGCAGCCGCGCAGCAAGTCGCGCGCGAGGCCCATGAGGCCACGGGATGCAGGGGCTACTCTCGAACGGACGTCATCCTCTCGAACGACGGCCCGGTATTTCTCGAGATCAATACGCTGCCCGGCCTCACACAAGCTTCGTTTATTCCACAACAACTCGAAGCTGCTGGAATCTCGATGGAGAGCTTTCTCGAACAGCAGTTGAGCATCGCCCGAAACAGAGCGGCACGATCGGGCTCACCGACGAAAGGCTAGAACGGGGAGGCGAATAGCAACCGACCGCGAAGCTGGTTGCACCTAGGCGGAGCCTCGGCTTACCATGAGAGCTACGACTAACTTCACCTGACAACCTCCTTCGAGTCGAATGCATCCCTCGCTCCTTTCCTAGCAATCCCCATGGCGAACGACAAAGCGGAAGCCCCGAAACGCAAGCACACTACGGCTCACAAACGCGGAGGCCTGAAAGAGCTTCCCGCGACTGCCATATGTGGAAACGACATCACGTCCTCCTGTCTCTACGTCTCGGCGTACGCGATCATGGCCGGCGGCAAGTGGGCCTGGCTCTCGCTGCTCTTCGTGGCGGCAGTTCTTTTCCTGTTCCGCAGCATCTACGCCGAAGTCGTCGGTACTCTCCCCCTCAATGGTGGAGCCTATAACGCGCTTCTCAACACGACGAGCAAGAGAATGGCATCGCTCGCCGCCTGCCTGACGGTGCTCTCCTATATGGCGACCGCGGTCATCTCCGCGAGCGTGGCCATGCACTACGCCCAGGCTCTGTGGGCAGGGTTACCCGTGATCGGCGCCACGATCGGCTTGATGGCGCTTTTCATGGTCCTGACGATCGTAGGGATTCAGGAGTCGTCGCGCGTCGCGGTGGTGATTTTCCTCACGCATCTGGCTAGTCTGACGCTCCTATTGCTGGTCGGGGGCATTTATCTGTCGACCCGCGGGCTTCAGGTGCTCTCCCAGAATCTTGCAACCCCCACGGAGAACCTTCCCCAGGCCCTGTTCTTCGGATTCGCCGCGGCCATGCTCGGCATCTCCGGTTTCGAAAGCTCCGCCAATTTCGTCGAAGAGCAGGGTGAAGGCGTCTTTCCCAAGACCCTGCGAAACATGTGGATCGCGGTGAGCGTCTTCAACCCCTCGATGGCTCTTCTAGCTCTTGCACTCGTGCCGATCGACGGCGTAGGAGCGCACCGCGAGGACCTACTCGCCCATATGGGCGATCTCGCAGGTGGGCGTTGGCTCGGTCTCGTCATTTCGGTCGATGCAATGCTGGTGCTCAGCGGCGCGGTACTGACCTCCTTCATCGGCGTGACCGGACTCGTGAAGAGAATGACCCTCGACAGGGTGCTTCCCCAATTCCTGCTGCATTCGAACCGAAGGGGCACGGCACATCGCATCATCATTGCCTTCTTCCTCCTCTCGGTCTCCGTCCTGCTCATAACGAAAGGTGACATCGGGGCACTGGCCGGCGTTTATACGATCTCTTTCCTGGCGGTGATGGCGCTGTTTGGCGTCGGCAATATCCTCCTCAAAGTGAGGCGCGCTCGACTTCCCAGACCGTCGGAGGCCGTATGGCCGGCGGTTCTCGTCGGCATCGTGGCCGTGCTCGTCGGCCTCGTCGGCAACATCGTGATGCACCCGGCCTACTTTCAGGTTTTTCTCGCCTACTTCATACCCGCGGTGGCGGTGACCCTGATCATGCTCGGGCGCATTTGGGTCTTGCGCGTATGCCTCTTTTTCGTGCAACGGACCAGTGACGCGATCTCGGGAGCCACCAACGCACTGAGCGAGCTCATTCGAAACAAGATGGACGAGATCAACTCGCAACAGGTCGTCTTCTTCACGCGCGGCGACAGCATCAACAACCTGAACGAAGCGATGCTCTACGTACGTGAGAACGAGCACACGAATCGCATCAAGGTCGTTACTGTGGTCGAGGACGAGAAGGACGTGCCCGCCCGATTGAAGAAGGACCTCCAATTCCTGGACGAGGCCTATCCCGAGGTCGATATCGAGTTCGTAGTTCAGAAGGGCGAGTTCGGCCCCAAGCTGATCAAGAGGCTCTCGAAGGAGTGGAAGATACCGGCAAATTTCATGTTCATCGCCTCACCCGGAGATCATTTCTTGTACGGCCTCGCCGAGCTGGGCGGCGTGCGCCTCATCATCTAGCTCTTACCTCTCCCCGCTGGGGAGGAGCCTTCAGCCCGAGCGCAGCGCGCTAGCGCGAAGCGAGAAGCCGTGCCGCCTTCCGCAGCGAGCCTGCCGAGCGGAGGGCTAGCCCGGCCAGTGGCCGGGCGCGTTGCAAGGAGGGTGGGGCCCCGCGGCACTGATGGAGGGTGCCCGCCGAAGTCGGGCGGGTGAGGCGTCGTCCTACTTCACTTCCGCGCGCCCGCTTCCACCCGGCGCCTCGAGGCCTCACGGACCTTGGACATCAACTCGAAGGCCGTGAAGGGTTTCTGGATGAACGCCACCGCGGCCAATCCGGCACATCGATTCATCGTATCCTGCTCGCTATAGCCGCTCGTCAGAACAACGGGCACGTCCCGCGAGATTTGCCGAATCGCGAACAGGGCTTCGGTACCGTCCATGCGTGGCATCGTCATGTCGAGGACGATGACCTCGACCTCCTCCTCGTGGTGGCGGAAGATCTCGACTCCCTCGTGTCCGTCATCGGCCACGAGGACTCTGTATCCCTGGAGCTCCAGCGTGCTTCGTGCGACGCTCCTTACCGTCTCCTCGTCATCGACGACGAGCACCGTGCCTGAAAGGGTCGAGAGGTCGGATATCTTCGCGCCTCCCTCTTGACGCGTCGGACGAGGCGCGGAAACGACGGGAAGAAAGACGTCGAAAGCCGTTCCCTGCCCGGGAGAGCTCCTCACCTTGATGAAACCGTCGTGGCTGCGAACGATCCCCAGAGCGGAGGACAGTCCCAAACCCCGGCCAGCAAACTTCGTGCTGAAGAATGGTTCGAAGATCCGCGACAAAGTGTTCGCGTCCATGCCGCAACCAGCATCGGAGATGGAGACAAAAGCGTAGTCGCGCCCGTAGGGCTCTTGTCGCGGCAAAGCATCTTCGAGCTCTCCGGCCTCGATGGGCCTCTTCCCGCTGCGGATCGTCACGGTTCCCGGATCGTCCCCGAGTGCGTCAGAGGCATTGGTGATCATGTTCATGACGATCTGGCGAAGTCGCACGGAGTCGCCTTCCACGTAGACCCTCGGCTCGAGATCCATAACGACCTCCGCCTTCTTGGAGATGGCGCTTCCAATGAGCTCTCGCGTCTCCTCGACCAATGATGAGAGATCGAACCTCTCGATACCGATCCTTCCCTGACCGGCATAGGTGAGAAGCTGCTGAACGAGCTCCGCAGCGCGATCGGCCGATCGCTTGATGCTCGAAATCAAGGCAAAGGATGGTGAGTCGGGTTCCGCACGTGTGAGCGCGAGCTCGGCATTGCCGAGAACTC
Source organism: Candidatus Marinacidobacterales bacterium (assembly GCA_965247365.1). GTDB lineage: Bacteria > Acidobacteriota > Vicinamibacteria > Marinacidobacterales > SMYC01 > CBDFHB01. The sequence goes on along the minus strand of CBDFHB010000002.1, from coordinate 1,770,596 downwards.
CGACCAGAATGTTGTTGAAATCGTGTGCGATGCCCCCGGCCAGCACTCCCAGGCTCTCGAGCTTCTGGCTATCCCTCATGCGCTCTTCCATCTGGCGTCGATGCTCCTCCGCCCTCTTCCCTTCCGTCACGTCGCGAAACGTCCAAACCCGACCCGCGAGGTTGGTCTCAGAGACGAGTGGCACCGACGTCAACGACAAGGTCCTTGCATCCAGGGAAACGAGCTCGGTGGCCTCGACGACAGCTCCCGCCACGAGGGCACGTTCGCGCGCCTCGGCCAGGGTCCCCGGATTCGTGAGCTTCGTCGAAAGCGCCATGAACAGCTCGGTCTCGACTTCCGACGAGCCGCGCGATCCCGGGTCTCGGATCTCCCACATCTCCCAGAATCGTTCGTTCGCGTAGAGGAGTCGACCTTTCTCGTCGAGGACGAAGAGGCCGTCCTGGATGGAGCCCAGAAGGGCTTCGATGCTCGCGGCCTGTTGCGCGGCGGCCTCTTGAGCGTCTCGAAGTCTCGTTTCATCCTGGAAGCGAAGGGCGAAGCCTCCTGGCCCGGGCCACCGACGAGGAATCGGGGTCACTCGAACGCGAAGCCAGCGGCGGGGAGCCGTGCGTGTTTCGAAGCTGTAACCCTCAGGCAGTTCTTTCCCAATGAAAAGATCGTCCAGCGAACCCCCTTCTTCGACCAGCCTCTCACGGAGAACGTCCAGAAGACTCACTCCGGGACTCAAGGCTTCGACCCCTAAAAGCCGGGCGGTTGCCTCGTTCGCGCGACCGACTTGGCCCTTTGGATCCACGAGCGCGACGCCGTCCGGCTCATGAGCGATCCATTGCTCGAGCGTGAGATTGCTGAAGCCGAAGAGTTGGTTGCGCCACATTGCTATGAAGACAACCCCCAAAGCAAGACCGAAAGCGAGAAGAGTGGGGTCGAAACCCGGACTCACGACCCTGGAGACATAAAGGGCGTTGAAGAAAAAGGGGATAGCGGCGGCGATCGAAAGAGTATCGAGCTGCACGCGGGCTCTCGACGATGGCTCTTTCTGACGACGGACCCAGCGGAACAAGCCGAGGGTGGCCGCGAGAACGACATAGGAGGATACCGCCTGAACGTACCACAGGACACGGTACTCGTTGCGTCCTTCCCACCGGGGCTCGATGAACCAACCCAACCACGGATTCGTCAAGAGCCCGAGCCAGCAGACAAGTCCAACTGCACCAGGTGCGAGCTCGACCGCCCGCGTCGCCCAGCGGGGGCTCGAGCCGTGAGTACGGGCGACTCGGAGCGACAACGACCACCAGAGCGGGACATTGGCGAGAACGCCCGTGTAGAGCACGATCAGCCAGACCCAATGTTCCTTGGCGGTCCGCGCGAGAAAGGAAGTGCCCAACTCTCCAACCGACCAGAGAAACCCGGAGAGACTGAGCCAGAAGACGACGGGCCAGAGCGGACGGGGAGGACGAAAACGCGCAACGACGATGACCAGGATCGCCCAGCACGCGATCGTGACGATGCCGAACGCAAGAGCCAAGCTCATAGTCGTGATGCCGACAAGCTATTCCCAGGGATTACGCTTCAGTGTATCAAACGGCCGTGACCGCCGTCAGGCGGAGACCTGCCGACGGCTCAGCAGAAACGCCGTGATAAAGGCATCCAGATCACCGTCCATCACTCGATCGACGTCTCCCACCTCGACCTTCGTGCGATGGTCCTTGACCATACGATAGGGCTGAAAGACATAGGAACGGATCTGGTTTCCCCAGGCGATATCCTTCTTGCCGTCGTGCATAGCGTCCACTTTTTCCTGCTTCTCCCGGAGCTTGAGATCGTAGAGGCGCGCTCTCAGCACCCGCATCGCCATTTCCTTGTTGCGGTGCTGGGATCTCTCATTCTGACACTGAGTCACGATTCCGCTCGGAAGGTGCGTAATACGAACCGCGGAGTCGGTGACGTTCACGTGTTGGCCGCCGCTACCGCTCGAACGATAGGTATCGATACGCAAGTCCTTTTCGTTGATTTCGACTTTGACCTCCTCGTCGATCTCCGGGAAAACGAAGAGGGACGCGAAGGAAGTATGGCGACGCTTGGCCGCGTCGAAGGGAGAGATCCGGACCAAGCGATGCACGCCGACCTCGGCGACCAGATAGCCGTAGGCATAGGAGCCCTGCACGGTGAAGGTCGCGCTTTTGATCCCGGCCTCCTCTCCCTCCTGATAGTCGATCATTTCGGTCTTGAAACCCCGGCTTTCCGCCCACCGCAGATACATGCGCAGCAGCATCTCGGCCCAGTCCTGTGATTCGGTACCGCCGGCACCGGGATGGATACTCACGATCGCGTTCGCGGCATCGTGCTCGCCCCCGAGGAGCTTTTGCATCTCCGCGGCCTCGACCTCCTCCGCCCATTTGTTCAAGTGGGCCTCGAGGTCGTCGCTGACGGTCTCCCCCTGCTTCGCCCACTCGACGAGGGTCGAGACCTGGTCCTCGCAATCGCGTAGCTTGCGAAGGAGATCTAAGTCCGCCTGCACCCGACCGCGCTCGCGGGAGAGCTTTTCTCCCCGCGCGGGGTCACTCCATGCGTCGGGACTAGAGAGTTTCTGTTCGACTTCTTGAAGGGACTTTTCGAGAGCAGCTACGTCAAAGATAACCCCGAACGTCGCGGGTGCGACGACCGAGGTCCTCGTAGCGATCCAGTTGCTCGTCGAGCATCAGTGACTCGTTCTCCTCGCCGCTACCGCGTGATGTAGGGCTTGAACTTCTCTTCGTTGCGCAGCTTTTCGGCGATTCTCTCGGCTTCGTCCCGAGTCGCGAAACGACCCACGCGCACCCGGTGAAGCCCTGCTTCGCCTCCCGCTTCCAGATAGGCGCGGTAGTTCTTTCTCTGCAGCCGAGTGAGAAGAGACCGAGCCGCATCCTCCGTCTTGAGGGCCACCACTTGAATGGTGAAGGCGCCGCTGTCGAGGCCGAACTGCTGGGGCCTTCTCGGTGGCGGAGCGGCCGGCGTCTGGACATCCCGGGCAGGAACTTTCTTCGGAGCCGTAGTCGGCGGCGAAACGGTCTGGCTCACCGTTGTCGATCGCACCGGCTCGAGTTTGGCCTGAGGTTTCTCCTCCTCGAGACGCTGGGCGTAGTCGAGTTTCGGAGTTCCGGCCGAAACCGTGCGACGGCTGTCAGGGATCTGGCGAAGCGTGCCGGCCGCGATGTCCGTTCCTGGAACCGCCAAGGTGGCGTCCCGGACTCCACGTCCGACCATCACGCCGCACAGGAACACGACTACGGCAATTGCCAGGGTCGCCATGAAAAAGAAGACCAACTGCTTGTTATTCAGTTGGACCTCGTAATAGGCCCCGTCGTCATATTCGGCCATTCGATTGACACTCCTTGGCTGGCGCTATGCCTAGTTGTACCCAGAGTGCTGATATTCTACATCAAGTCTAGCGGTTTATCACGCTATGTTTACGGAATGTTCACATGCTGGGAATTTCGGGCTGCGCATGGCTGAGGATACTGGTGGCGACGACTTCCTGCTCACCCTTGCCGAAGCGGCGTCCGATTTCCAGTAAGAGCCCGTAGGTCAACTCGTTGAGGCCATCGACAAGCACCGCTTTTTTCGCCTCGTGCGGCTTGTCACCCAGGTTCTGAAGTAGCTGATCGAAATCGACCCGGCCGGCCGTGCCGAGCTCCACCCCCTCGAAAAGCAGCGGAAATTGCTTGGCGACCTCGGTCATGACGCCGTTCCCGAACTCGATCGCCGCGTCGTCCTCGAGCTTCTCCTCGAGGAACCTGCACACCGATTCGAAATTGCGATTGTAGTGATCTTGCCGGTCTTCAAGAGGAACTCGCCGAGGCGATCGTCCTGGGCGTTGGACATCGCGTAGATAGTTCGCCCTTCTTTGAAGTAGATCGCTTTCCATCTTCCGGCATCGTGGAAATTGAGGATGCCCGTTTCCTTGCTGCGGCTGATCGACGCGAGCAGCTCGGGCAAGCTCGACTCCGACAGAGAACCTCGGACAGTTAGATCTTCACCTTCCATGCTTATTGACGCTCCTTCCACTGGCGCCTTCGCGCTCGTTCGAGCTCAGTTCTTCTTGTCTTTCCAACGGCGCGCGACTTCGAGCAGAGGCTCGATGAGGTCCATCGGAAGCGGAAAGACGACTGTCGAGTTCTTCTCGGTCGCGATCTCGGTCAGTGTGTGCAGATAGCGCAGCTGCATCCCCAGAGGGTGGCGCCCCACGATTTCAGCGGCCTGAGCGAGCTTCTCCGAGGCGAGGAACTCTCCCTCTGCGTGAATGACTTTGGCGCGCTTCTCCCGTTCTGCCTCCGCCTGCCTCGCGATAGCCCGTTGCATCTCTGTAGGCAGATCCACGTGCTTGACCTCGACCGACGTGACCTTGATGCCCCAGGGATCGGTGTGTTTGTCCAGAATGCCCTGGAGATTCATGTTCAGGCGATCCCGCTCGGAGAGCAGATCGTCCAGCTCCGCCTGGCCCAGCACGCTCCGGAGCGTCGTTTGCGCGAGCTGCGACGTCGCATAGAGGAAGTCCTGGACCTCGACGACGGCTTTGATCGGGTTCACGACGCGGAAGAAAACGACGGCGTTCACCTTCACCGAAACGTTGTCCCTGGTGATGATGTCCTGGGAAGGCACGTCGAGCGCGACCAACCGAAGGCTAATCTTCACCATGCGATCGATGGGAGCAAAAACGATCACGAGCCCTGGACCCTTGGGCCGAGGCAGGAGGTTTCCGAGGCGAAAAACGACGCCGCGCTCGTACTCGTTCAGCACCTTGATCCAGTTCAACAGGAAGATAGCGAGTACAACCAGGACGGCCAAGGTCCCGATGGAGAGTCCTCCCAACATGATTAACCTCCAGTCTATGATTCGTTGTCGACGCGCTCGACGCCGAGCATGAGCCCCTCGACGCTCGTCACGCGCACCCGCTCGCCCTCGGAGATCGGCGCGCCGGACCGGGCATCCCAGAACTCGCCGTGAATGAAAACTTTTCCCTCGCGATCGATCGGGGTGCGAGCCATAGCCATCTGACCGATCAGACTCTCCGTCCCGGTCACCGGAGGTTGACGTTGCGCGGCAAAAACCTTGCGTCCGACGACTATCACGACGAAGGCGAGAAGAATCGTCACCGGCAGAATCATCGCCCAGCTCACGCGCAGCGCCGGCGTCGGCAGAGGCTGTTCCTCGATGAGAATAAAAGCGCCGAGCAGCACGCCGACGATCCCTCCCGCGCCGAGCGCCCCGAACGAGGGCGTCACGGCCTCGGCCACGATCAAGCCGAAGCCGACAAGCATCAGCAACACGCCGACGACGTTCACGGGAAGTATCTGAAACGCGAAGGCGGCGAGCAGCAGCGAGATAGCCCCGACGACACCGGGAACGATCGCGCCGGGATTAGAGAATTCCATATAGAGTCCCGCCAAGCCGAGCAGACCGAGGAGCACGGCGAGGTTGGGATTGGCGACGACGGAAAGGATGCGTTGCTTCGTGCTCATTTCCTTGAGCTCGACGCTGCGCCCCGCCGTTGTGAGCGTGACCTCAGTTCCGTCGATTCGTTTCACCACGGCGCCATCGAGCTGAGCGAGTAACTCCGTCTCGGAGCTCGCGACGTAGTCGATGAGCCCGGCCTCGAGCGCCTCGTTCGCCGTCCAGGCGCGAGCTTCGGTGACCGCCTGCTCAGCCAGCGCAGGATCCTTGCCTCGTCGCTCGGCAATGGATCGAGTGTAGGCCGCGGCATCGGATCGGACCTTCTTTTGCATCGTCTCGTCCATTTCCTGTCCCGATCCGGAGACGGGCGTCGCCGCGCCGGTATTCGTGCCGGGAGCCATCGCGGCAACATCGGCGGCGAGCGTAATCAGAAATCCCGCGGAAGCGGCATGAACACCCGATGGAGCGACATAGACGACGACGGGGCACTCGCTTCCGAGAATGGCCTCGATGATCTCGCGGGTTGCACGATACAAACCTCCGGGAGTCGAGAGTTGGATGAGCACCAATACCGCATCCTCTGCATTGGCTTCCGCGAGCGTCTCGATGATGTGCTCCGCGCTCACCGCATGGATCACGTCGTCCACGACGATCTTGTAGATGGGGCCGTTCGCCGCCTCGTCCGCGAAGGCGGTCCCGGCGAAGAGGCCCAGACAAACGGCTGAAATTACACGGGATAATTCCATTCTCGTACAAAAGTATAGCGCCGTTTCGAAAAGGGTGTCAAGGAGGGAGAACCGATAAGTCCATTGCACACTTTCTTTTAGCAGGGTTGCTTCGAATGACTCGGCTGCGCCCCGCCGTAGCCTTGCCGGAGGCGGGAGCGCTGCCTGTGGCAAACGTCACGGAGCCTCTGCTACTGTCCACAGACGTTGATGCACGCCAACCAAGCGCTCCGAAGGCTCTCGATCCTCGCCCTTTTCGGAGTCGCGACGGCGCTCGCGACGTTTCCCCTCAGCGCTCGTCCCGGAAGTGAGGCGATCGATCTCGGTCCAGATACGCGTCTGTTTCTCTGGACGTTGGCGTGGGACACAGAGGCTCTCGCCCATAGACCTTTTTCGCTTTTCGACGCGAACATCTTTCATCCCGAACCTCGCACCCTCGCCTATTCCGAGCACCAGCTCGGAAGCGCGCTCGTCGCGGCACCGATCCTCGCGACGAGCGGGAACCCACTTCTTGCGATGAACACCGTCCTCCTCCTGTCCTGTTTCCTCTCCGGTCTCGGCGCTTACGTCCTCTCGAGGCAGCTCGGACTCGGCCAGGCCGGCGCCCTGCTGGCGGGCGTCGTCTTCGCCTTTACGCCACCCCGCTTCTTTCGCTTGGGACAGCTCCACCTCGCGACCGTACAATGGATCCCTTTCTGCCTCGCCCTCGTGCACCGGTACGCCGCTTCCGGCACGAGACGCCACCTGCTGGGAGCGCTCGCGCTGTTCTCCTTGCAAGCCTTGACGGGCGGGCAGAGCGCGCTCTTTCTAGCGCTCGCGGCCGGCGGCCTTATTGTTTACCTCGCTCTGTTCGGAGAGCTTCGTCCGAAGAGCTCTCTCGTTCGTGACGCTGCGATCGGATTGCCCCTCGCGCTGGCACTCAACCTACCCTTCGTAGTCCCCTATCTTCGAGTGCAGCAAGATCTCGGCCTCGAGCGCTCACTCAATGAGGCGCGAGAATGGTCTCCCAACGCAGCGAGCTTCCTCGCATCACCGACGCACGTACACCGTTGGCTCGCTGACAAAGCAGGGCTCGGACGAGCGCTTCGCGACGCCAAAGCCTTCCTATTCCCTGGAATGATCCCGCTTTTTTTCGCCTGCTTCGCTTTCGCACGGGCCGCTCCAAAGCCTCCATCTGCGTCGGTCGAGCCCATGGCCTCGAGCCGCTCCCTGCGAGCGCTCGATGCGCTGATCTCGATCCTCGTGCTCCTGGCAGTTCTCATCGAAGCGGCCGGAGGTGTGAGCTTTCGGTCTGGTAGCTTTCACCTCTCCGCGAGCGGCGGCGGCCGCGCGGCGGTCGGGGCGGTCGCGCTTCTGGTGGCTCGACTAATGTTGTTTCGGCGCCAACCGTTTGCCTACCTGCCCCGGTTGCGCGCTCTGCGCGAGCGCCTGCGCACGTTTTTCGAAAGAGGGGTGGGCATCGACGGCGGCTTCTACGCGCTGCTCCTCGCACTGTCGCTATGGGTGGCGCTCGGTCCGGGCGCGGGCCTCTATGCCGGGCTCTACCGTCTGCTCCCAGGTTTCGACTTCATTCGCGTTCCCTCGCGGTTCACGCTACTGAGCGTGCTCGCCCTCGCCGTTCTTGCGGGCTTGGGTTTCGAGCGTTTCGTGAAAGGCAGAAAGTGGCTCGCTCCAGCAATCTTGGCGCTGAGTTTCACCGAGCTCGCCGCCTTCCCCCTCGCGACCCGTCCCTATCCGATCGAGACGTCTCCCATGGACCAGTGGCTCGCGGCGCGCAGTGACGACGATGCCATCGTCGCGCTTCCCGTGTCCGATCCCAGAGACTACGTGGCGGCGGCACGCAGGCATTCGATCTATATGCTCCAGTCCATCATTCACTTCCGCCCCCTGGTGAACGGCTACAGCGGCTTCACGCCTCCCGGGCACGACCGTCTCTTCCGCATGCTCGTGCGCTTCCCCGACGAGGACGCTCTAGCCGCGCTCGAGGCCCTCGGGGTCCGCTACGCACTAATCCATCGCGACGGCTACGGCGACGAGAGCGAATGGAATGCTGTTTTGGAAAGACTGGACGGCTGGCAAGATCGGCTGAAGCTCGTCGCCTCCTTCGACCAGGGACGCGTCTACGAGCTACTGGTTTCCGTCGGCGTTCCCTAGGTCGTGTATGGTGAGGAGCTTCATGATCTCGAACTCCTTTCGCCCGCCTGGCGTCTGAACGTCGACCTCATCTCCCTCAACCTTGCCCATCAAGGCACGGCCGATCGGAGAAGTCGTAGAGATGAGTCCTTTCGCCACGTCCGTTTCCTCGCTCATCACGAGCTTGTATACGACTTCCTCTTCCTTGTTCAGGTCGAAGAGCGTCACTTCGGAACCGAAGGAAACCCGACCCTCCGGGATTTTGTCGAAGTTCACCAGGGAAAGCTCGGCAAGCCGCTTCTTGAGCTGGCCCATCCGCGCATTGACGAAACCCTGCCGCTCTTTGGCGGCGTCGTACTCCGCGTTCTCGGACAGATCCCCGTGCTCTCGGGCAACTTTGAGCGCTCTCGGAAGCTCGACGTGGAGCTCCTCCTCGAGAGCTTTGATCTCTGCCTTGAGTTTCTTGAGAATGTCCTGTGTCATGCTGTTTCGGAAATCATAACGGGGAGGAAAGGCTTCCGCAAGATCATCGTGAGAACTATCGAAAGCACGTCCAACTCTCTCGTCAAGACCGTTCGCCGACTCGCGCGGGCACGGAAACGGGAGCCCCGTTTCCTCGTCGAGGGTGTGAAGCTCGTCCGGGCGGCGATCGAGTGTGGAGCCACGTTGGACCACCTCGTATGCGCGCACTCCCTGCCGGCCGAGCTTCGCACGTCGTTCGGGAATCTCGATCTCGACGTCGTAGAGGTCGAAGACCGGGTTTTTCGGCACATGAGCTCCATGGATTCACCGGATGGCCTGCTCGCCGTCGCCAGGCGGCCTGAGTTCTCGTGGGATGACGTGGGTCGCGGCATGGTCATTGCCTGCGTTGGAATCCAGGATCCCGGAAACCTCGGGGCCATCGCCAGGATTGCCGAAGCGACGGGAGCGAGCGGGCTACTCGTCACCCACGGCTCGGCCGATCCTTTCGGACCGAAAGCGCTACGCGGCTCGATGGGGAGCGCGCTGCGTTTGTGTATCCTGGACGGCCTCGGGGAGGAAGAGACGGTCGCTGAGCTGAAGGGGCGGGGATTTCGTTTGGCGGCGACGGTTCCTCGGAGCGGTATCGACTTCCGGCGGGCCAAGCTCCGGAAACCGCTGGCACTGCTGCTCGGACGAGAAGGTCCCGGGCTTCCCGCCACTCTCCTGGAGCGATGCGAGGTAAAGCTGAGCATTCCGATGTCCGGCGCCGTAGAATCCCTGAACGTCGCTACCGTCGCCGCCATCGTACTCTACGAAGCCGCGCGGTCTGGTGATTGAAGGCTACCATGGATCAGAGAGAGCTCTTCGACGATGCCGGCGCCGAGGCTACCGCACCTCTCGCCGAGCGAATGCGTCCACGCCGACTCGAGGAGGTCATCGGACAGGAAGAGATCGTGGGCCCCGGCACGACGCTGCGCTCGGCAATCGAAAACGACGGAGTCGGCTCGTTGATTCTTTGGGGACCTCCCGGGTCGGGGAAGACGACACTCGCGCGAATCATCGCGCAGCAGACAAAGTCCCACTTCGTGCCATTCAGCGCCGTCATGTCCGGAATCAAGGAAATCAAAGAGGTGATGCGGGAGGCGGAGCAACAGCGCCGCACTTACGGCCGCCACACGCTCCTGTTCGTCGACGAGATTCACCGGTTCAACAAGGCGCAGCAGGACGCGTTCCTTCCCCACGTCGAGTCAGGGAAGGTCACCCTCATCGGGGCCACGACCGAGAATCCGTCTTTCGAAGTCAATGCGGCGCTATTGTCGCGCTGCCGGGTCGTCATCCTGAGGCAGCTCGAGCCGGAAGAGCTCGTGTCGCTGATGCGCCGCGCTCTCGACGATGCAGAATACGGCCTCCGAAGCGAGGTCCGAATCGAAAACGACGCCCTCGAGTGGCTCGCGAGACAGTCGAACGGTGATGCGCGCTTTTGCCTGAACGTCATCGAGGCGGTGGGGTCGGTAGCCGACCCCGGGCAGACGATCGGATTGGGCGAGATCGAGAAGACCGTTCAACGCAAAGCGCTCCTCTACGACAAATCGGGCGAGGAGCACTTCAACCTCATTTCCGCGCTCCACAAGTCCATCCGGAACTCCGACGTCGATGCGAGCCTCTACTGGCTTGCGCGCATGCTGGAGGCGGGCGAGGACCCTCTCTATATCGCCCGACGGCTAGTGCGCTTCGCGTCGGAGGATGTGGGGCTCGCTGTGCCTGGCGCTCTTCAGCAGGCGGTGGCCGCGAAGGAGGCCTTTCACTTCATCGGTGTGCCCGAGGGCAAGCTCGCTCTCGCGCAGGCCGTTGTCTATCTGGCGGCCGCTCCGAAGTCGAATGCGATTTACCTCGCCTACGGCAAGGCGTCGGGAGACGCACTGAACGACGTTACTGAGCCCGTGCCGCTTCACCTGAGAAACGCCGTCACGAAGCCCATGAAGTCCTGGGGATACGGGCGGGGCTATGACTACGCCCACGATCGAACGGACAAGACCACCGGCATGGAGTGCCTACCCGAGCGGCTGCGCGGTCGTCGCTACTATGAGCCGACCGAGGAAGGCTTCGAAAAGCGCGTGAGGGACCGACTGGCGGCGATTCGAGAGGCGAAGGCTCGAGCCAAAGACGGCAAGTAGCTTGCACCCCGACTCCATCCGCGATAAAGAAGCGGTCCACGGAGGTGATATTTACCAAGAAAGAGCCGGGTTCCCCTTCGTCATCGACAAAAACGGAATTCTTCGTTCGCTACGCAAATTACAACCACTAACGTTCGGGAAGACTACGAGCCATTCCTCGAAGCGCTTGCAGGCTTTGAGTAGCTCGATAGGAGGTCAGCAATCATGTCGCAGTACTTTCGTTTCGTACGTTTCGCAATCATCTGGCTAGTCGTACTCATGATCGGGCGTTTCATTCTCGGAGCGACGGGAGTCCCTTATGCGACGGGCACGACAATCTTCAGCATGGTGATCTTCGGCTTCATCGCCTCGTTGGTTTTTGGCGGTTTCTCCCGAGGCTATGGCTACAAGTGGCACGAGGGCCTCAGAGTCGGTACCGCCATCGGGTTGAGCTCTCAGATTCTCATCTTCTCGGCAACGGTCGTCTCGTACCTGTTGGGCGCGGAGACCTACTTCAACCACCCGACCGCGCTGAACGTCGAGGCGGCGGTCCCTCTGGGCCAGGCCATCGGCATTCGGGCCGGCGGACTCGTCGCGAACACCGTCATCAACTCGATCATCGCACTCATTGGATGGTCCATGGGCAACTTGATGCCGACGAGGTCTTGACGCTCCGATTCGATCTCGTCACGCTCCTCGTCGAGGACATCGAGGCCTCGAGGGCGTTCTACTGGGACGTTCTCGGACTCGACGTCGCGAAGGATGCGAAGGGATATGTGGAGCTAGCCTCCGGCTCTGGGAGGCTAGCTCTCTATCCCAGATCCCAACTGTCGGATCTGCTGAAGGTGCCGCTGTCGCCGGGATCGTCCGTGCTTTCCTTCTTTGTCGAGGACCTGGATGGCGTGTTCCAGGACGTGGTCCGCCGCGGCGCCGAGGTCTTGACACCGCCCGGGGTGATGCCTTGGGGACGCCGCCTTGCCTTCGTGACGGATCCCGACCGCAACGTGATCGAGCTCTGCGTGGATCCATAGCCCATCGCCCGACATGACGGAAAACGGCGGTACTAACTCGCTTTGATTCGCGCGAGGGCGTCGGCTGCCGCACGAGCGACGGTAGGGTCGTGGTCTTCGGCCGCGGTCTCGAGAAGGGGCACGCTCCGATGGGAGCGGAGGTTCCCCAGGGCTTCGACGGCCACGCTTCGAGCGGGGGTGCCGGCCTTCGAGGCGATGGACTCGAGCCAGTCGATCGCCCAGCGGTCACCTCTCGCCTCCAGGCCGAGGCAGGCGATCCGTTGCTCGAGCTCGTCGCCTGATTCGAGTGCTCCCTCGATGGCGGCGCGAAGCAGGAGGTCGATCGTCGTAGAGAATCGCGTTTCGCGGAAGCATGCCGAAGCCAGAACGAGATCCCGCCCCAACACCATTTCGACGAGATCGGGACCGTCGTGTCTGAGACCGCATAGATAGGGCATCGCGCCATGGAACGGTCCACGACTCAAATTCACCGGCCGTCCGGACTCCGACCGAAGCTCGCGCCAATCGGCTGGAGGCAGAAGACTCATGATGGTGGTCGGAGGTGCGAACCTTAGCGAATAGGCCGTCAAGAACTCTTGGAACGCGATGTTGGGGAACGTGAAGGCGCGAGGGCCGCGAAGGAGCCGCGTCTTCTCGACCTCGCTCAAGAGCTCGTCGGCGCTCTTCGCGCCGATGGTGCGAAACGCAACCTCCTGCGCGAGGCTCAAGAGCCCCTTGGGCTTCGCTTCCTCTTCGAGGTGCTCTTTCGATAGAGAGAGCCGGTCGCGTTTGCTCATGAAGAACGCGAGCTGCGGCAGAATACTCTCGCGCGAATCGGACGAGAGCGACGCGCCCGCGACTTTGAAGAACGCCTGGAAGATCTCGGTCCAGGTGTTCGGAACCCGGGCGCCCTCTCGCCAGAGGCGTCGGGCCACCGCGAGAAGCTGCGGATTGCCCACCCGGCGGCCCATGCCCTGAGAGAGTTGACCGAAGAGTAGTTTCGCAGCCTCAGGTCGAATCGCTTCGTCCGCGATCAGGAAATCCAGCGCTTCCCACTCCGCGAGCGGTAGCATCTCCGCCGAATTGGGAATATCGAGCGGCTTGGGGGCCGGCTCGCGCGCCGTCACGACGTATCGATTCAACGGGTAGTTGCGCATGAATGCGTTGAGTGCGTCGGAACGTCTTGACGCGCCCTCTGCGCTGAGACCGTCGAGGGAGTCCATGAGGAAGAGAAAACGCCCCTCCTCGAGATCGCTCGAGAACAGATCGCGGTCGAATCCCGTCGCGAGCAACGCGTAGAGGTCGTCGGACTCGCCGAGATCAGGAAGCGAGAGGTAGACGGGAAGCGGCGACTTGGCCTCGAAGGACAAGACCGGACGGGCTGCCTCGTAGAACAACCGATAGAGCGTCATGGTCTTGCCGGAACCCGACTCGCCCAGGATGAGCAGCCGCTGGAAATATCTCGCGAGCTCGGCCGGACTCTGGGGTTGGCCCAGGAAATCCGCAGCGTGCATGTAGTTGGCGAGGGGTTCGTCCGCTGCGATCCAGCGCAGATGCTGCGGATAGTAGCGCTCCGGCTTCGGCCAGAACCGATTCAGGCTCTCCCGGAGTTGTCGCCGGTAACGGCCCTCCGAGATTTGATAGACGTCCGAAGCGGCGCCGCGACTCTGCTTGTAAACGAGTGTGGCATCCTTCCGCGACAGGTAGAGCGCGGGCGACAGCCACTCGTTGTCCGTGGGGAACTGCGTGAGAACCGCGCTCCTCGCCCTGGCGAGGGCGGTATCGACGGGTTCCATGGCGCCGAGCGCGCGGTAGAGAGACCTCGTATGGGGCACCAGCAGCTCGTCCTGCATGCGGTGACGGTGACACAAGACCGCGGGCACGAAATCCAGGAGAGCATCCGCGAGGGCGGGCCCGGCGGACCCCGCCGAGCCACCACCACTCCAAACGACGAAGCAGGGGGTCGTAGCCTTGATGGCGCGAGCCAGCGCCTCCAGGGCCATACCGTCCGGCCCCAGCTCGAAACGGGCATCCGACCCATTCCAAGCCGCGTCGCAGACAAGGTGAAGGATGTCGAAGTTGCGCGCGAGGACCGACGAAAGCCCATCCGGCTCGAGCGCGGCGCCGCCCAAGGCCGTGCCAGCCTCGAACACCTCGACGACCCCCTCGGACTGGAGCTCGGCGAGGGCCGCGCGCAGGGTTTCCGCCTCGGCCGCGACTCGCGACCTTCCGCCAGGCTCCCGCTCACCCGGAAGCTCAGCGGCGAGCAGAACCCGAAGCGGCGCCTGCGCCAGAACCGGGGCGGGCTCCGCTCCGCTGGGCGGCCGGTAGCGCACCATCGTGAGATCCGCGCAAGCACTGAAAAAGACACTGTTACGGGTGTCGTAGAGACACTCCCACGGTAATCGCGCAACGATGGGTGGCTCGAGCTGGAGCCGGATCCTCAGGCGAGCTCCCGTGTTCCGGATCTGTTCGACCAAATGGATATAAAGTCTGAGATCTCCCCTTGAAAGAGACTGTCGAAGAGCCTCGCGCCGACGTAGTGGAGCTCTCTCGCATTGAGCTCGTCGAGCCGGTCCGCGTATTGCACGAACCAGCGGTCGTCGAAGGGCAGGTAGACCCGGGAAGAAGAGGTCGAGCGGCCAAACTCCTCCTGAGCCTTCGCGGCGAAGAAGCCAGGCGTTTCGTCGCTCCAGACCGCGACGAGTAGATCCCTATATTCGACAGACCCCATGGCGCACAAACCAACCCTCGCTCGAGGTGAGTCGGCGCTCCCCAGCCTCTGATTTCCGAGTGAAGATTCCTCTACGTTGATACATCAGCACCCGTATTCTGTCAAGGCGGCAAGCCACCCCGCTACTACGACGACTGATTGGGGCCATTTATCTTCTCCCGGAAGTCGGGCGAAGTCAACGCCGACGGGGAGGGGCTTTAGCGTTCGCTCGAGCTCTGGGGTGGCGCGTCGTCGTGGTCGACCGTAACCCCTACTAGCTGGTGAAGTTGGCCTGGACGGTGCTCTGGCGGTAGTCGTCTCCGTCGATCGAGACGTCGCGGCACATTTCGTAGAGGCGCGATCGGAGACGCACGGTGACGCGGTCCGAGAGCGTTTCCTCACGTCCGGCAAAACGCGCGGAGGACCGTCCCCCACCGCTGGGCGCGGGCGATTTGGCGGCACGATCGGAAAAATTCGTCGTGATGATCGTGAGCTTCTTCTCGTTGTAGCGGTAGTTGAGGATGTAGAAGAGCGTGTCAAAAACCCAGAGAGTGGGGTTCTCGCCACCGAGATCGTCGAGCACAAGGGGCTCCGCATCGAGGACGGGACGAAGCACGTCGCTCTCCGTGATGGGCGCATCGGGGTGATAGGAGCGCTTGATGTCGCGCAGCAGAGCTCGGTAGTCGGCGAAGAGTGCTTCAGCCTTGATCTCACGCTCGTGGAGAATCCGCCTCAAGATGGCGACGGATAGATGTGTCTTTCCAACGCCGGGGGAGCCGCTCAGCAGCAAACCAGCGTCGACGTCCGGGAAGCGGTCGGCCCAGCCTTCCGCCACCTTGTGGGCCCGGGCGAGGCTCGGCCGGAGACGGTCATAGGGCTTACCACCGCTTCGCGCATCGAAGGCGCAGTCGACGTACCTACCGGGAACGCCTGTCTTCTCCATGATCGATTCCCGGAGATCGCCGAGCCGGCATTCACAGCGGGTTACGACGTCGATACCGTCTCGCTCGATGCGCTTCCAAGTCGTGCCATCGCATTCCGGACACTGGTTCGCTTGTTTCGATTGAGGGCTGGCCATGGGCTTAAAGCCTTATCGGCTTCGGTCTTTTTTTACCAGATCCCGAGGTGGAAGCCGAACGAGAGCATTCTGGACCCGATCCTTCCAACCTTCCTCCTGGCGTCCCATTTCTCTCTGGACGTAGTCGATGAACTCGCTCACTTCCTGCTGCATCTGCTCCATCTTGTGCCGCATGTTCAGGATGATCTCGACGCCGGCCAGATTGACGCCCAGGTCTCGCGTCAGGTTGAGAATCGTCTCGAGTTGTTTCAAGTCCTCGTCGGAATAGAGGCGCGTATTTCCCTCCGTGCGAGACGGGGTCAACAAGCCCTCGCGCTCGTAGAGCCGAAGCGTCTGGGGGTGGATACCGTAGCTCTCTGCCACGGCGCTGATCATGTAGTAGCCCTTGCCCTTGCCCCCGCTTCGGGGACCCTCGGCGCTCCGGCCGCGTTTACTCAAGAGGAGACCTCTGAGAGGTCGGTACGCAAGCTCCACATGCGTGAGCGGGAATCGTCCGGGTTCAACCGCTCGAGCTCGTCGAGAAGCTCGCGAGATCGGTCGTCGTAGACCTTCGGGGTCACGACGTGAACCACCACGAACAGGTCGCCCCGCGCGTCGCCACGCCGCGATGGAGCGCCTCGTTCCGACAAGCGCAGCTTTTGTCCCGACTGGACGCCCGCCGGCACTCTCAGCGTGACCCCGCCGTCCGGCGTCGGGACCTCCACCTTGGCGCCCAAAGCCGCTTCGCGAAACGAAATGGGAACGGTACAGAAGAGATTGTCCCCTTTCCTGGTGAAGAATGGATGCGGATGTACTTGAACGTGAATATAGAGGTCCCCGGTACGGCCCAGGCCGCGACCCTGATGACCTTGCTCCGCGAGGACGATCTTGTCGCCGTCCGTCACGCCCGGTGGAACGGAGACCAGGACGCGCGCAGCACGAGCCGCCCGCCCCGCCCCGTCGCAGTCTCGACATCTTTCCCGAGCGACGGCTCCACTTCCCTGGCATTTCGCACAGGGCTTGGCAAAGAGCATGAATCCGTGGGCCTGGGTCGCGCGCCCTCGTCCCCCGCAGGCGGTACAGGGTTTAGGATGCGTCGCGGGAATCTCGCCCCAGCCCTCACAGGTGGTGCAAGATAGGCCTCTTGTAATCTCGAAGCCGGTTTTCAGGCCCCTGAGCGACTCCTCGAACGAGATTCCGAGCTTGTGGTGGATGTCACTGCCATCGACCTCGGCAGAGACCTCGGAGCTCGGCCGAGGAAAGAGCTCCGGAAAAATGTCCGTCTCCCGGCGTTCTTCCAACGAAAAGTCGAAGCCCTCGAATCCGTAGCGCGCTGGCTCGGGTCGAGGCTCCGGCGCCGGTCTGGCACCAACCTCGTCGTAGCGCTCGCGTTGCTCGGGATCCGTAAGAACCTCGAAAGCCTCGTAGATCCTCTGATAGCGAACGGCAGCGACGTTATCTCCCGGATTGATGTCCGGGTGGAACCGACGCGCCAGCTTCCGAAACGCTCGCCGGATCTCGGCCTTCGAGGATTCGCGCCTCACTCCTAGAAGCGCGTAATAGTCGTGCCTGTCCATCCCGAGCTACTTCTTCTCCTCCGAGTCGACGATCTCGGCGTCGATGACGTCGTCGTCGGAGCCGGACGACTCGGACGAATCTCCGGCCGCCGGCCCCTCGCCGCCTGGAGAGGGTTCCTGATACATGAACTCCGCGAGTCGATAGCTCGCCTTTTGCAGAACCTCGCGCGCGTTGCGCACGCCCTGGATGTCCGCCTCCTTGAGCGCCTTGCGGGCGTCCTCGATCGCTGCTTCGATTTGTTTGGCGTCGTTCTCTGGGATCTTGTCTCGGTTCTCGCTGAGGAGCTTCTCGGTCGAGTAGATGAGATTGTCCGCCTGGTTCTTCTCTTCCACTTCCTCGCGGCGTTTCTTGTCTTCCTCGGTGTGGAGTTCGGCGTGCTTCCGCATCTGCTCGATCTCTTGGTCGCTGAGCCCGCTCGAAGCCGTGATGGTGATCGCCTGCTCTTTGCTGGTCGCCATATCCTTGGCCGAAACGTTCAGAATCCCGTTCGCGTCGATGTCGAAGGTCACCTCGACCTGCGGTATACCGCGACGCGCGGGAGGAATACCGACGAGATGGAACCGACCGAGCGTCCGATTGTCCCCGGCCATCGCTCGCTCACCCTGGAGCACGTGTACCTCGACTTGCGTCTGGTTGTCGGTCGCAGTCGAGAAGGTCTCGCTCTTCTTGTGAGGAATCGTAGTGTTCCGCTCGATCAGCCTCGTGAAAACGCCCCCGAGCGTCTCGATGCCGAGCGACAGAGGAGTCACGTCGAGAAGAAGCAGGTCCTTGACCTCTCCACCTAGCACACCCGCCTGCACCGCAGCCCCGAGCGCGACGACCTCGTCGGGGTTCACGCCCTTGTGTGGATCCTTCCCGAAGAACTCCTTCACGATCTCCTGGACTTTCGGAATGCGAGTCGAGCCTCCGACGAGTACGACCTCGTCGATACCGGACGGCTTGAGCCCGGAATCTTCCAGAGCCTGCTTGCAGGGCGACATGGTTCTCTGGAGGAGATCATCGATGAGCTGTTCCAACTTCGAGCGCGTGAGCCGCAAGGAAAGATGCTTCGGTCCGCTCGAGTCGGCGGTGATGAAAGGGAGGTTAATCTCGGTCTCGACGGTCGAGGAGAGCTCGATCTTGGCTTTCTCGGCCGCTTCCTTCAAACGCTGGAGCGCCATCCGATCCTTGGAGAGATCGACTCCGTCCGACTTCGTGAACTCATCGATAATCCAATCGATGATTCGCTGGTCGATATTGTCCCCTCCCAGGTGCGTGTCACCATTGGTCGACTTGACCTCGACGACGCCCTCGCCTACCTCGAGGATGGAGATATCGAACGTACCGCCGCCGAAGTCGAAGACCGCGATCTTTTCGTCTTTTTTCTTGTCGAGGCCGTAGGCGAGAGCGGCGGCCGTGGGCTCGTTGACGAGACGCATAACCTCGAGCCCCGCGATCTCTCCCGCGTCCTTCGTCGCCTGGCGCTGAGAGTCGTTGAAGTAAGCCGGCACGGTGATGACGGCCTTCTCCACCTTCTCGCCGAGATAGTCCTCCGCCGCTTGCTTGAGCTTTTTGAGGATCATGGCGGATATTTCGGGCGGCGAGAAGTGATGCCCCTTGATATCGACGCGCGCATCGCCGTTTTCCGCCTGGATCACCTTGTACGGAACCATCTTCATTTCCTCGGACACCTCGTCATGACGACGCCCCATGAAACGTTTGATGGAGAAGACTGTATTCTCGGGGTTGGTGATCGCCTGGCGCTTGGCGACCTGACCGACGAGCCGCTCGTTGCCTTTCGCAAATGCGACGACCGAGGGAGTCGTGCGTCCCCCTTCCGGATTGGTGATCACGGCAGGGTTCCCGCCCTCCATGACGGCGACGACCGAGTTCGTTGTACCCAGGTCGAGCCCAATGATCTTACTCATTTCGCGTAATCCTCCGATACTCTGACAGAGCTTTAGTCAGACTCAACAATATGATTTGAGCGGCAGCATGTCAAGTTTATCTCGTCCTCAAGAGAGCTAGACTGTCCCTAAAAGAGCACGAGCCTACCGCCCCGAAAAGACGCAGTCAGACCGGTAACTGTCTACGGGACAACGCTTTTTGAGCTTCACCTATGTCGCGAAATCATGGTATAGACGTTGCAAAGATAGACGTTGGACGCCGGGGTGCACCCAGGAGGGCAGGAAATGAAATATGATGCGCTCGCCTATCGGGGCTCGCCGCTCGTTTGGCTTTTTCTTCTCGCTGCGGCCGCTCAAAGCTCCGGCCAGGAGCTCACCTACGACAACGGCCACATTTACTACGTCGAGGGACGGGTGCACCTCCAGCGCGCGCTCGAGCCCGAGCCGGAGTCCGGAGACATCAACCTGCCGGTGCTGCCCGGTGACAGAATCTGGACAGAATCGGCTTCGCGAGCCGAGGTGCGTTTCTCGGATGGGACGGTGCTGCGCCTCGACGCGGGAACGAAGGTCGACTTCATCGACTTGGGGTCCCAACAGCTCCTTCACGTCTGGAGCGGAAGCGTCATCGTCGTCAAGACGAATACTGCCGCTCTGCGTATCGACTCTCCCGCGGGAAGCGTCGACGCGACGACCGCGGGGAGCTATCGTATCGACGTCGCGGGTGGCGAAACCATCACCCTCTCCGTCTACGAAGGCTCCGCAGAGCTTTCTTCCGACCGAGGCTCCGTCGTCCTGCATCGCGGGCAGAGAAGCGTTCTCGGTATGGGCCAGGCGCCGGACTCGCTCTGGCCATTTGGTGGAGCCGAATACGACGACTTCGACGCATGGAGTGCGGGGCGGGACCAAATCACGACGAGACCGCGTGACACGCTCATAAGGAGTCTCCCGCACGAGATCCAACCCTACGCCTCCGAGCTCACGACTCAAGGTCAGTGGCGCACCCACAGCGAGTACGGGAGCGTGTGGTACCCGAGCGTGAGTATAGGCTGGACGCCCTATCGCGATGGACGATGGAGTTACACGCCATATGGCTATACGTGGGTCTCCAACGAGCGCTGGGGATGGGCACCCTACCACTACGGCCGCTGGGGTTACGAAAGTTACGGTTGGTACTGGATCCCGGGTCGGCACTGGGGACCGGCCTGGGTCTCATTCGCGGTCGGCCCAACGTGGATCGGGTGGAGTCCACTCGGATATCACGGCAGACCGGTTTACGGATTTCACTCGGTCGTCGGCCGCCACCGCTACAACCGAAACAAGTCCGTTCAGCGGTACCGTGGTGGGAAGGCGGTTCCACGCCACTTGTACGAGCATGGCGCTGGCTGGCACTTCGCCGGTCGGAAGCATTTCGCACGCGGTCGTGCCGCGAGCGCCCGGCTGCGGGCCGTGGACGTCGAGAGAGGCGCCGCACGGGCTCGACTCCTGAACACGGGTGCGGTCCTGAATCGCGATTTCACGCCCCGTGCGATCGGTGCGCGGGCGGTCAGCCAAGACGTAGTAAGTCGGGGCCGTAGGGCACGGCGCTCCTCGGCTTCCATAGGGCGACGGGCTCGAACGGCGCTTCGCTCGAGGGCTGTCGAGGGCTACGCTTCAGCCCGCGGCCGAAGGCCTCCTTCGAGATCCGAGCGATCGACCGCCGTGAAGCGAACGCGAAGCTCGTCCCGCCCGCCCGCCGCCCGCTCCAATCCGGAAACGTCAGGGACGCGCGCACGAGGCCGGAGCGGAGGAAGAACGCTCAGAAGCGTCCCCGAGCGAACGACGCGCGGGCCGCGCCAGCGAAACGGGAATGTCTCGCGGCGAGATCTTCCGTCGAACGGCCGAGGGGTCGAGACGCGCGGTGCGGCTCGAACGACGGGTCGAGCGAGACCTCGCCGCGGTGGCCAGGAAGTCTTCGATGGATCCGGGCGGACGGAGCGAGTCCAGCCTAGACCAACCCGAAGCCGTACTACGAACACCAGAGGCCGACCTACGACGAGTCGACGCCCTCAGTCGACGGCGCCGCCACGCTCGTCGAGGACTGGGGTCCGCTCCGGGAATCGAGCACCGAATCGACCCGCCGCGACCCGCGGGAGCCGCTCGACAGCACAACGTCAACGCGCTGGAAATCGAGGCGTCGGCGGAAATCCTGGCCGTGGCCGGGCAAGCCGGGCTCGCACACGTAAACGCCAGTAGCTCATCGTGAACTAGCGAATTCGAAATATCCGGGGCATCAACAGCAAGACCTGTTCTTTCCCGAGGTCCCGAAAGAGCTCGACCCACTCGGAAAGATCTCCCCAAGTTCCGGTGAGCGTCGAGGCACCGGTCCCGAGGCCCACGAAATCGCGCAAGCGGCGACGCGGCACGTGAAATACGACGTTGGTGCGCTCGGGCGCGAGTCCGACTTTTTCGTGGGCGAGCCGGATCGCATCGTCGAGCCCCCCCAGGGCGTCGACGAGGCCGAGGCCGATTCCCTGCCGGCCCGTCCAAACGCGACCACGTCCAGCCCGATCCGCTTGTTCGAAGTCGAGCGATCGCCCTTCCATGACGACGGGAAGAAACCGTTTCTCGTAGAAATGAACCAGCGATCGCCGATGCCAGTCGCGCTCCTCCTCCGAGAAGGGTTGTAGAGGCGAGAGAAAGGACGCGTTGCCTCCGAGCGTGCGTGTTTCGCGATATATGCCCAGACGATCGAGGACCCGGTCCACACTGAACTTGCCACCGATCACACCGATCGATCCCGTCAGGGTCGAGCCTTCGGCAACGATCGCGCTGGCTGCGGCCGCGATGTAATAACCGCCGGAGGCGGCCACGTCACCCATCGATACGATGACGGTTTTTTTCCTCGACGTCAGGGCGAGGGCGCGGTGCACGACATCGGATGCGACGGCGCTCCCGCCGGGAGTATCGATTCTGAGGACCAGAGCCTTGACCCGTCGATTCTCCCGCACACCCTCGAGCACGCCCACGAGCGACCGCGCGCCGATCGCGCGACCACGACCAAGCGATCGGCCGCCGCCACCCATAGTCAGCACTCCGCAGGCGTGAACGACGGCAATCCGCGGACGCCTGTGGTTCCACAGCCGGCGGAGCCATCCCGGACGCACTCGACGACTCCGGGCTTCGACGAGGGTCGGCTTTCGTCCGAGCTCGTCTTCCAGTAGATCGACGCAGGCGTCTTCGTATGCGACACGATCGACGAGCCCTGCCTGCTCGGCTTCTTCTGCGGTGAACGGCCCCCCTCGCAGCCGTTGTTCCACGCTCTCGCGGCTCATCCCGCGCCCCTCGGCGATATGGGTCACGATCTGCTCGTGAAGACTCGAGAGGATCCCGTCTAGTTCACTTCGATGCTCGGCGGACGATTCCCTTCGAAGAAACATCTCGCCGGCCGATTTGTACTCCCCCACGTGATCGAGCTCAGGGCGCACGCCAATCTCGCCGAGCAGATCCTTCAGGAAAAAACTCTCTGCCGAGAGTGATTGAAGCATGAGCGTCGAGCTCGGCTGCAATACGACGCGCTCGCATGCCGAGGCCACGAAGAAAGCGGAATTTCCGGCGCCGGTGACGAAGGCCATCGTGATCTTCGAAGCCTGCCGCACCGCCCGAAGCGCCCGGTGGAGGCTTTCCGCTCTGGACCACCCGATGTCGAGCTCGTCCAGCTTGACGAGAACACCGGCGAGGCGCGCGTCTTCGGCAGCTCTGAGCAACATGCGCTCCACCTCGTAGAAGGGAGCACCGCCGTCCTTCAGGAATGAAACCCCTGACGACATTTCCACAACGTCACGGCTGAGCCTCACCTCCAGAATGCGAGGAGTTTTGCGCCCGAACATCCCCTGTATTCTAACGCCTTGCCTTGCCAACAACTTGTGGTTTGCGACGAGATCGTGGAGAATATCGCCTTCCTGTTAAAAACATGGGTATCGGAGGCCGTGTGAGCGGGAGGGAACCGACGTAAGCCTGAGCTATGGCAACATCGAAGCTATCGGGAATCCGTCAATCCGTCGATTGGGTGGGCTCCCTTTCGAGCGTACCGCTGGCCGAGGTCTGCCGAAAGATCGCAACGGAGGAGCGCAGCGGCGACCTCCAAGTCAATCTCGGTTCCGCGATCAAGACGATCTACTTCGACAATGGCTTCGTCGTCTTCGCCGCGAGCAACTTGAAACGAGATCGTCTCGGGGAAAGCCTCATCGAAGCGGGCCGGATCTCCCGACACGAGTTCGCTCTCGCGAGCATGCTCATGAAGGGCAGCAAGCGAAAGTTCGGCCAGGCTCTGGTTCAGGCGGGTGTGATGTCCGAGGAGGAGCTCGGCCGCCAAGTGGCGGGACAGGTCAACCGCACCGTCCTCTCTCTGTTCAAGGCCAAGGACGGAGTCTACAGCTTCGACGAGCGGGGCGCGGCGGTTCCCGTCGAGCTCATGGTGAGCCTTTCGATTTACCGGATTCTCCTGGAAGGAATTCGCTACATGGCCGACGGCAAGATGATTCTCGCCGGGCTTCCCCCGTTGGACACCATGGTTCGGCTGTCGGAGCGCCCTCCCTTTACCGTCGAGCCTCGCAAGCTCAAACCGATCGAGCAATCGATCTTGAAAAACGCCGGAATGGGCGCCCCTATTGCTGCCTTGATCAAGGGGAGCGAGGCTGACCGGGGTCGAGCGCTGCGCGCCTGCTACGGCCTCTACGCCGCCGGCCTGCTCGAGGGGGCCGACGGCGCGCGAAAGCGCCCGCTCAAAGTCCAGGAAGAGACGGGTGTCTTCGTCCTTTCCGAGATTGAGCGCAAGTTCGGCAAAATCCGAGCCACGAACGCCCGACAGGAAATTCTCATGGAGTTCGATCGTCTCGATCGGGCCAAGGAGCACGAGCTGCTCCACGTCGAGGGCCCACTTGCAGATGAACGTTTGCGGGCAGCGTTCGAAGAGCGCCGTTCCGAGTGGGAAAAGAAACGCGCGATGGTGAACGCGCAGTCTACCCTCATCGCAAAAGTCGACGTGATCCAGGCTCGCATCGAGAAAGCCTATCGAAAGATGTTGGCGCAGAAACAGGCGGCCGGTCGAGGCCAGCCGACGGCTCTCGAGCGGCCGGCGCCAACGGTGCTGGAGCCACCGACGGAGGACACGCTACCGCCGCTCAACGAAGATATCTTCGAGGAGGTCGGGATCGACGTCGCGACAGCCGAGGCCACACCGACCGAAACGCCGCCGATTGAGAACGAGGAGGCGGTGGAGGAAGAGCTCGTCGAAAGCACGGGTAGGGCGGGGCCGCCCACGATCCAGCTCACCGGGGCGGCGCGTGCCGATCGAGTTCGTCAACTACTTCGTGACGTGAAGCTCCATTTCCAGGTTCGAGATTGGGAGCACGCCGTGTCCCTGCTCTACGAGCTCGTCGAGCTCGAGCCCAAAGAATCGCAGCATCATGGGATGCTCGCGAGAGCGATGGCTCGCCACCCGGTGATGCGCAAGGACGCCGAGCGACACTTCATCGACGCCCTCAGACTCGCGCCGCAGGATGCCGACATCCACTACTCTCTCGGGCTCTACTACAAGTCCTTCGGAATGCACGCGCGCGCCCAAACGGAGTTTCGGACATCGCTCCGCATCAACCCGCGACACGAGGGAGCGAAGAGGCACATCAGCACGGCGGGCCGCAACCCCAAGGACCCGCTGAAGGATATGTTCAAGAAAATCTTCGGATGACCTGACGAATCGACGCATTCTTCGACAAAATGTCAGTGTTTTTGCCGTCGACCACCGTGTCCAGCGCCCATCCCTTAGTTAAAGCAGCACTTGAGGAGATCCCAGTTAACTGATTTCTCGTCACTCGCATTTAGGTAAATTTCTTACGCACTAGAGCTGTTTTTTTATTTTCCATCAGAGAATCCGACCGCGCCACCCCAGTGCTGCTAAATAACTCATACTCAGTACGTTCGCGTCGCGAGCCCCAACATTTAGTATGGTCACTGGACAGACGACGCAAAATCTAGTATTTTTTCCTTGACAGCATAAGTTCGCTCCGCTTATAAAATCAAATCGAAGACTAAGGTAACCAAACAACGGTCTTGTTCCAAAGTCAGCCTTGAGTTGGCATGAGCGCCTGCTCCCTTCCGGGGGTCAAGGCTAAGGTAGGAGTTTCTGAAGCGGGTTCGCTTGGGATGGCCAACGGAACCCGATCGGATTGGTGTTCTCTCGACGCGGAGGCGAAAATGGCGACGACGAAAAAGGACATATCGCTCGTGGTGGATTCAGAGGCAGACGCACACTCCCTCGCCGCCAGTGAGCCCAAGGGACTCCGCTTCGAACGCTTTTTTACCCAGGAAGGCGTCTCGCCCTACGATGCCGTCGAGTGGGATATCCGTGATGCGGTGATCACGGGTGAGAACGGCGAGAGGGTCTTCGAGCAGAAGAACGTCGAGGTTCCGAAGGGGTGGTCGCAGATGGCCACCAATATCGTGACCTCGAAGTACTTTCACGGCTCGCTCGACACGGGAGAGCGTGAGTACAGTGCGCGCCAGCTCGTCGGGCGCGTCGCCGACACCATCACACGTTGGGGCTCGGAGGACCGCTACTTCGATGCCGATGCGGACGCGGAGACTTTCCGCGACGAGCTCACGTTCCTGCTCCTGAACCAATACGCTTCGTTCAACTCGCCCGTCTGGTTCAATTGCGGCATCGAGGTGAAACCTCAGTGCTCCGCCTGTTTCATCAACTCCGTCGACGACACGATGGGGTCGATTCTCAACCTCGCGAAAACGGAAGGGATGTTGTTCAAGTGGGGCTCGGGCACGGGCTCGAACCTTTCCACGATCCGAAGCTCCAGGGAGAGACTATCCGGTGGCGGGATCGCGAGCGGGCCGGTGTCCTTTATGAAAGGCTACGACGCCTTCGCCGGGGTGATTCGAAGCGGTGGCAAGACGAGGCGCGCCGCGAAGATGGTCATTTTGAACGTCGACCATCCCGATATCATCGAGTTCATCGACTGCAAGCTGAAGGAAGAAAAGAAGGCTTGGACTCTGATCGACGCGGGCTACGACGGCTCCTTCAACGGAGAAGCCTACGCCTCCATCTTTTACCAAAACGCCAATCACAGCATTCGAGTCACGGATGAATTCATGAAGGCCGTCGCCGAAGACAAAGAGTGGGTAACCCCCTCGATCACGACGGGCGACGCATTGGGGCGCTATCGAGCCCGGGAGGTACTCCGCAAGATCGCCGAATCAACACACGTCTGCGGAGATCCCGGCATGCAGTTCGATACCACCATCAATCGATGGCACACTTCGAAGAACACCGCGCGCATCAACGCGTCCAACCCGTGCTCGGAGTACATGTACCTGGACGACAGCGCCTGCAACTTGGCGTCCTTCAACCTGATGAAGTTCATCAAGCCCGACGGCCAGTTTGACGTAGGCGCATTCCGGCGTGCGGTCGAGGTAGTCATCACCGCGATGGAGATCATCGTCGGCAACGCAAGCTACCCCACCGAGAAGATTGGGCAGAATTCCCACGCCTATAGACCTCTCGGGATCGGCTATGCGAACCTGGGAGCGCTCCTCATGTACCAGGGGGTTCCCTACGATAGCGACCGGGGGCGCGACACTGCTGCCGCCATCACGGCCGTCATGACGGGTCAGGCCTACGAACAATCCGCTCGTATCGCGGCCTTTGCGGGGCCCTTTGAGGGCTACGAGCGGAATCGAGAACCCATGCTGGACGTCATGCGGATGCATCGGGATTCGACGGACGAAATCGACCCGGCTCGCGTCGAACCGGAGCTGTACCAGGCCGCCAGGCAGGTCTGGAAAGGGGCGGTCGAGCTCGGCGAAGAGTTCGGCTATCGAAACGGTCAGGCCTCCGTCCTGGCGCCGACGGGCACGATCGGCTTGATGATGGATTGCGACACCACGGGCGTCGAGCCGGACCTGGCTCTCGTCAAATACAAAAAGCTCGTTGGTGGAGGCCTCATGAAGATCGTCAACCAGACGGTCCCGCACGCCCTGGAGCGGTTAGGCTACGAGGCGGAGGAGGTCTCCGCAATCCTGGACTTCGTGCACGAGAAGGGCTACATCGATGGTGCTCCCTATCTGCGCGAAGAGCATCTGCCGGTTTTCGATTGCGCCGTGCAACCGCCCGGAGGAAACCGTGCGATCCATTACATGGGGCACGTGAAAATGATGGCTGCCGTTCAGCCCTTTCTCTCCGGTGCCATCTCGAAGACGGTCAACATGCCGAAGGAGACGACCATCGACGAGATCATGGAGACCTATAACGAATCCTGGAAGCTGGGTCTCAAATCCATCGCGATCTATCGGGATGGATCGAAGCGAACCCAACCGTTGAATACCACCTCAGGCGCTGAGGCGATCGCGGCGCTCGATGCTGGACGCCCCGTACAGCACAAGCTTCCAGTCGAGCGTCACGCCTTGACGCACAAGTTCAACATCGCAGGGCACGAGGGTTACATCACGGTCGGCATGTACGAGGATGGGAGCCCGGGCGAGCTGTTCATCAATATGTCGAAGGAGGGCTCCGCGGTCTCAGGTCTCATGGACGCCTTCGCCCGAGCGATTTCCTACGCTCTACAATACGGCGTGCCTCTCGAGGTGCTGGTCGACAAATTCGCCCACACGCGTTTCGAGCCCTCGGGTTTCACCGGCAACGATCAAATTCCTTACGCCAAATCGATTACCGACTACATCTTCCGTTGGATGGCCCTCAAGTTCCTATCGGCCGACCAGCGAGCGCTGGCCGGATTGTTGGAGGAATCAGAATCGACGCCGGTCGCCGAGGCCGCCTCGTCTCCCTCGATCGAGAAGGGTTCGGAGACGCCGATACCAGAAGGCGCGGAGAAGCGGAAAGCGAGCGATGCCATGCCTCGGATGTTCGAGGATGCGCCGCCGTGCTCGACCTGCGGCTCCATCATGGTGCGCAACGGTAGCTGCTACAGGTGCTTGAACTGCGGTAGCACCAGCGGTTGCTCCTGAGCCCTCGCCCGGGCTGGGGAATTCCCCTCACTTGTTTTCTCGAAGAAATGTGATCTAGGACACGTACGGGCACCTCCTGCCTGGGTGAGAGTGTCGTGCCCGCCCCCCTCCGGGCCGACGCCGCTTCCGAGCGACGTCATGAGCATATAATGATGGACTCATTCTCGCGCCGATTGGCCGCGCCGCGCCGCAACCGGAGGCTCCACCATGTTTCCCCAGCTCCGCCCTGATACCCCTCGGACAGTCAGAATAGTCCCGAGCACCTGCTTCCTGTTCATCTCGCTGCTCTTCAGTACGACGGTTTCGAGCCAACCCGGACCTCGTATTCTCCACGCCGGACTGAACTGCATCCTCGCCGGCGAGAACGTTATTCTCGAGGCTCTCGTCGAGCCTCCGGACGAGCTCATTACGATCAAGGCCTACTTCCGCGCCGATATCTACGCGCTGTTCTACTACGTCGAGATGACGCAGGTAGGCGCCGTCTATCAGGCGGTTTTGCCGAAGCCAAGCCCCCAAATCTCTGGCGTCATCTATTACCTCGAGGCTGTCGATTCGGCCTTCAACTCGGCCCGAACCGCGGAGTTCCACCCCGAAGTCGTCGTCGACCAATCGAGCTGCCGCGAGACTAACCCAATGCCGCCCGCGTACTTCGAAGGCCCCGCCAACATCACCGTCGGTGCCACCGGTGAGGGAGCCAGTTTTCCTCCAGGCTTCTTGACGGAAGGCATCGTCGGTACCATTGCCGCGACGGGCAGAGTCGTTGCAAGCGGGGGCGCCGGCGCCGGAACGGCCCTTGCCGTCGCGGCCGCCGGGGGCGCAGCGGTAGGCGTCGGGCTCCTCGTCAGAGGAGGCGACAGCACGACGACAACCTCGGTTGGTTCTCCTGGCGGTGGAACGAGCCCAGCTACGACCTCCGCGCCGGCGACGACCACGAGCCCAGCCGGGTCGATCGCGATGGCGTGCTTCGCTACGAGCCCGGATCCGCCGACAATTCCAGTCGGAGGGACGGTACGATTCGATGCCTCCTGCACGCAGCCGGACCGCACCGGGATCGCGACCTACGCCTGGAACTTCAACGACGGTCGAGGGAACCGCGACGGGCGCGTCATCTCACGGGTCTATAACAACGAGGGAGTCTTCCCGGCCGACCTGACGGTCACCTCCCTAGATGGAGCCACCGACCGCATTTCGCGCGACGTTCGGGTCGAGGCCGCACAACCGCCCCCGCCTCCCGGAGGCGGGGGCCCGGGACCGCCCACGACGGCGGATGTCCAGGTAACCATGTCATCTTCCCCCGCGGCTGCGAACGTTCCTGTCGGTAGTACTGTCACCTACACGATAACGGTCCAGAACAATGGTCCTCTGACGGCCAACGCCGTGAGCTTCAACCATTCACTCACGGGAGGAATCAACGTTGGCAGCTATGCAGGATCAGTCAGCGGTGGCTTCTCTACTTGTACTTTTACACCGCCCACGGAACATGTCAACAACATTGAGACACTCGCGAGCTGCATTTAGTGAGCCTCGATTAACTTTCGGCGACTGGTGATGTCCGCGTGGTCGACGTCTGCTTCGCTCGCGATCTCGTTGGGTGAAGCAGAAAAAGGGGGTACCCCAGGTATGGACGACGCCGAGAGAATGGCTCCTGCGGCATCCTGGAGCGTCGTTTTCTGCGGCGGCGGGTTGATCCAGGCCTGAGGAGGCAAAACGGGAGGTTGTGGCGTTCCGCGAACGAAGCGCTCGGGATGAGCACGCTGAGCCTCGAGAAGGATCTGGCGCCGAGCGGTGGTGAGTTGTTCGGCGCGACCGTAGTGAACGTCGGCCGGTGTCATAAGGCCGACCCCCGAGTGCCGGTGGTCATTGTTGTAGTAGTCGAAGAAACCGCGGCAGAACAGCCGGCTGTCTTGGATGGAACCAAAACGGCTGGGGAACTGAGGGCAATACTTGAGCGTTTTGAACTGAGACTCGGAGTAGGGATTGTCGTTCGAGACGTAGGGTCTGGAGTGGGTCTTGGTCACGCCGAGGTCTGCCAAGAGCAAAGCCACGGACTTGCTTCGCATCGAGCTGCCACGATCCGCGTGCATGGTGAGCTGGTCTGGTTCAATGTTTTGCTTGCGACAGCTCTCGGCGATGAGGCGTTTCGCGAGCTCGGCGCTTTCTCGGTGAGCCAGCATCCAGCCAACCACGTAGCGGGAGAAGATGTCGAGGATGACGTAGAGATAGTAGTAGGTCCACTTGACGGGGCCACGAAGCTTCGTGATATCCCACGACCAAACCTCGTTGGGCGCCTCGGCCAACAGCTCCGGCTTGGCGTAATTCGGATGGCGCAGTTGGTTCCGGCGCTCTCGGACCTCGCCGTACTTTTCCAAAATCCGATACATCGTGCGAATCGAGCAGAGGTAGATTCCCTCGTCCAGAAGCGTGGCCCACACCTGCGCGGGCGCCTTGTCGACGAAACGCTCACAGTGCAAGGCTCCGAGGACCTTCTCGCACTCGGTCTCGTCGAGGGCTCGGTGCGGCCGAGGACGACGCTTCGGTTTGGGCGTCACCAGCTGGCGCCTGCGATACAACGTGGAACGAGCCACACTCAGAGCCTCGCAGGCTTCCGCCGTCTGCCCAATCTGTCCCGCCAGCTCCTCGGCCGCCACAATCAGTCGTTCTCGTCGCTGTCGAGCGGATTCAGGGGGATCCCCAGCAGTTCGGAGGCTTTTTTTTGGATCTCCAACATCGTCTCCACTCGAGCCAGGCGACGTTGGAGCCGGGCGTTCTCGCGCTCGAGCTCCTTGACCCGTGGATCCTCTGCCTTCGCCTTCCGGCCTCGCTTTCTCGACGTCAACCCCGCCTTCGCGATCTCGTCACGTTGGCGGCGCCAACTCGATAGCTGCGACGAGTACAGGCCCTCTCGACGCAGAAGTGCCGCAATATCCCCGACACCCTTGCAGGCGTCGGCCTCGCGCACTAGCCGCAGCTTGTACTCCGCGGTAAAGCGTCGACGCTTCGCTTGCTCACTCACTTCCGTTTCCGGGACCCCCGCCGCATCGCGGCCGGCGGGATCTCCAGTCGCCCTACGGGCTCCTTCCGTTCCCGCCGGGGTCATTCTCTCAATCAATGAACTCATTGATGATCCTCCTCCGCCCTACACACTAATTTCAAGGGGCGAAGTGTCTCAAGGATGTTGGCACAGAGGGCCAACGCAAGCTGCTCCAATGCGACACTCGCTCCCGGAGCCTCCTTTCAGATCACCGTCAGTATTCAAGTCACAGGAGGGGCGGTTACGAGCTCGGCGAGCGCCTCGAGTGCAAGTCCCCCTGACGGCGTGAACAACAACTCTGCCACGCTGGTCAAATCCGCGCCTCTCAGGGCAGGCTCCGACAGTGCGACCCGCATGCAGACTCGCTTCACCAGCCACCTGGACGTTCCTCCCGGAGACGGCAGCGCAGGCGGGCGGGTCACGATCAATGGTGAGCGTAGCAACATCACGGATAGCTCGGGCCCGATGACCCACGACATCCTTGGACGCTCGGATGACAACGTCGTCGAAGGGATATTCGTGAGGAACCTCGCCCAAGGCCGGTGGCGGTTTGTTTTCTCTCGAGCGCCCCACTTCGAGCTCGGAAGCTTCGCGATCGATGAAGGACAGGTCGTAGCCCAAACTCCCGACGAGCTCGTGTTCCGAATCGGACCCGACGCTCGTCGGGTTCGGTTCCGCTTCCGGCTAAAGCGCTAGCCTGACGACATTTACTGCGTCTCTATGACGAGAGCCTAGGACTTCACCGAACGGCTTTTCGCGTCCCGCGAGCAAGCACTTCGGTCGGCCAGAACGCCGAGAGCCAACTCATCGGTGACGTCTTCCACGACCACGCGGCGTATCTCGTTTCTGAGGGGCTCGTCGGAGACGACGCCGATACGGAGGTAGTTGCCGGTGAGGCCCGTCCAGACGCCGGACGGATCTTGCTGTTCGAAGAGGACCTCCACTTCGCGTCCGAGAAACCGGCGCGCAAACTTTCGTCGTTTCGTCGCCGACAACTCTCGCAGCCCGCGGCTTCGCTCCTTGATGGCCTGAGGGCTCACGTGCTGCTCGTGTCGGACCGCCTTGGTCCCATAGCGCTTCGAGTAGCTGAACACGTGAAAGTAGGCGAGAGGCAGGGCCTCAAGGAATCGATAGGTCCTTTCGAAGGAGGCATCGGTCTCGCCGGGAAACCCGACGATGACATCGGTGCCGAGTCCGGCCTCGGGAACCTCACGCAGGACGAGCTCGACGAAGCTCCTGTATTCCTCGGGAGTGTAGCGCCGGTTCATCGCCTCGAGCACGAGGCGATCGGCGCTCTGGATGGGAATATGGAAGTAGTCGCAGAGCTTCGACGAGCTCGCCATCTGATTGACAAGCTTTCGCTCTATGGTCGTAGGCTCGATCGAAGTGATTCGAATGCGGTCGAGACCCTGAATCGTCTCGAGGCTTTGAACCATCGCCGCGAAGGTCGTGCCCTCATGCTCGTAGCGGCCGATATTGACGCCGGTTAGGACCAGTTCCCGATAGCCTGAAGCGACGAGCTCCCGTGCTTCCCGGATCAGATCGCCGAGCTTCCGGCTGCGCTCTCGTCCACGCGTGAACGGGATTATGCAGAAGGAGCAAAAAAAGTCGCAGCCGTCCTGGACTTTCAGATTCGCGCGAGTCGTCGAGTAGACGCCGGTACCTGGGATTTCGAAATCGGAGTCGTCGATCAGGTTCGAGTGGAGGACGACCGGCTCCGAAAGCTTCCGCGGCGTGCCGATAAAGCCCGGAAACTTGTCCTTATACTCTGTCCCCACGATCATGTCGATGCCGGGGATGTCACGAAGAGCTTCGAGGCCGACCTGGGCGTAGCATCCCGTTACCACCACAAAGGCTTCGGACTGACGCCTCAGGGCCTGGCGGATAGCATTTCGGCAGGTCGCCTCGCCGCGCTCCGTCACAGAGCACGTATTGATGACGACGAGGTCGGCAGGAGCCCCCCACTCTACAATCGAGTAGCCCTTCCCCTGGAAGGTGCCGGCGAGGCTGGCCAATTCCGTCTGGTTCAGTCGACAACCGAGCGAGTAGAACGAAGCCGAAGGCACTCTATCTCCTTGAGGAGGCGAGTATAACTCAAAGCGCTAAAGTTTCTCCCGTTGTGGCCGATTTTGACAAGTGGGGTCATGAGAGTTCTCATCGCCGAAGACGACATTACGTCACGCCGCCTACTCGAAGTCTCGCTTTCCCGCTCGGGTTATGAGGTGTTAGCCGTCGGCGATGGCGACGAGGCGTGGCGAATGCTCCAAGGGGACGACCCGCAGAGGCTCGTCATCCTGGATTGGATGATGCCCGGCAAGGACGGAATCGACATCTGTCGCCGACTCCGAAGCCAACCGCGTGAGAGCTATATCTACGTCATACTCGTCACAACGAAGACGAAGGCCGAGGACATCGTCGCGGGCCTCGAGGCAGGTGCTGACGACTACCTGACCAAGCCCTACGACCCTCATGAGCTCCGCTGTCGCGTAAAAAACGGCGAGCGGATCCTGGGGCTGGAGTCAGCCCTCGCCAAGAAGATTCGAGAGCTCCAGGAGGCCTCGTCGCACGTCAAGCAGCTCCAGGGACTCCTTCCGATCTGCATGTACTGCAAGAAGATTCGCGATGACTCGGATACCTGGCACAGGCTCGAGACCTACATCGAGCACAACTCCGACGCGCTGTTCAGTCATTCTCTGTGCGAGGAGTGCCGCCATGAGCACTTTCCGAAGGCCGCGTCGGAGCCCGTAGGGCGCTAGACGCCCCACCTCCCATGATCGTTCGTATCGCCTGCTGATCGGTGCTCGACGGCAGGCCCCAGAAGCGCTCGTAGTGGAAGTGCTCCCGAACACTTCGCGTTCGGAGCCTATCGTCGACGACGTCGAGTTGTTCGCTCGAAACGAAGGTGGGATGGGGATGGCCGCAGGCTCGGGTCAGCCAGAGGATCTCTTTTCGCAAGGTGACGATGTAGTTGGCGAGTCGCGCCGCCTTGGAGGTCACGTCCAGTCCTCGCATGAGCCAGGCCGACTGGGTTGCCACACCCGTCGGGCAATGACCGGTATGGCAACGCTGTGCCTGGATGCAGCCCACCGCGAGCATCGCCTCTCGAGCCACGTTGACCATGTCACAACCGAGGGCGAAGGCGAAGAGAGCCCGTTCGGGAAATCCGAGTCGACCAGAGCCGATGAATACGACCTTGTCGTGCAGCCCTTCTCGAGCAAAAATCGGATAGACCTGACTGATTGCGACTTTGAAAGGCAGAGCCACGTGATCGGTGAAGACGAGCGGTGCGGCCCCGGTACCTCCTTCCCCACCATCGATCGTGACGAAGTCCACTCCGCGTCCCGTCGCCGCCGTCAGCTTCGCGAGGCGATGCCAGAAACCCAGGTCTCCCACGGCGGACTTGATGCCTACCGGAAGTCCCGTCGCCTGGGCGATCCGCTCCACGAAATCCAAAAGACCGTCTTCGTCTGCGAAGGCAGTGTGCCCCGAAGGGCTGATGCAATCCTGCCCCTGAGGCACGCCACGGATCCGAGCGATCTCAGCCGATACCTTCGCGGCGGGTAACACACCGCCCAGACCGGGCTTCGCTCCCTGGCTCAACTTGATCTCGATGGCTCGGACGGGACTCGACTCCACGGTCTCCACTAGTCGGGAGAGGCTGAAGCCTCCATCCGACTCGCGGCAGCCGAAGTAGCCCGATCCAATCTGCCAGACGAGCTCGCCCCCGCGCCGATGGTAGGGAGAAACGCCTCCTTCACCCGTGTTCTGAAGACAGCCACCGAGCGTAACCCCCTCGTTCATGGCCGCTACGGCGCGACCGCTCAACGAGCCAAAGCTCATGCCGGATACGTTCACGACGGAAGCTGGACGAAACGCCTTCGGTCGTCCACGGTACCCACCAACGACTTTCGCTGCCGGGATCGGGTAGGACTCGTCCTGATCCACGGGGCTTTGATGCGGGAAGGCGGAGTGACGAATGATCAAGTAGTTCGGCGTCGTTTCCAGATCGTTGTCGGTTCCGAAGCCGAAATAGTTGTTCTGTTTCTTCGCAGAGGCATAGACCCAACTCCTCTCGTCACGGCTGAAGGGCTTTTCCTCGTTGTTGCTGGTCACGATGTACTGGCGCAGCTCGGGGCCCACGGCCTCGAACCAGTAGCGGAAATGGCCGATGATGGGAAAATTCCTCAGGATGGCGTGATCGCGCTGCAGAAGGTCGTAGACGACCGTCGCTAGCAAGAGGAGAAAGACTAACAATATCCACATCGGGTTCCCCTTCTCAGCTTCAATTCTATATGCTCTGGCTAAATCTGAACTGGAGGAGCTTTTCCATGCAGGCCAATAGAGCCGCACCTCTCGCTCTCCTGTGTCTGGTTGCCGCCGCAGTAGGCACGGCGCAGACTCGGAGCTCCCGGATCCGTCACGAACGTGAGTGGCGCGTCAAAGCGGAAAAGATGGATCGTCACCTGCTTCCCACAATGCGGAAGCACGGAATCGACATGTGGATTCTGATGAGCCGTGAGAACCATCCAGATCCGATCCTCGATCTGTTCGGCGGATTCGGCGTGTCGGGCTGGTACGGTCATCGAAACGCCTACATTTTTTGCGACCCCGGTGAGGGGCAGAGCCTCGAGTCGACGGTCATCGGCACGCACCTCAGCGAGCACCTCAAACGATTCTACTCGACTATCGTAACCTACGGCGAAGAGGGGCTGGAACCCTACCTGGAGCGACACGTCCGCGAGCGCGACCCGGCCGTCATCGCCGTCAACAAATCCCGCACTATCTCCATGGCCGACGGTCTCACCGCTTCCCTCGAGGGTTACCTCTTGGAAGCTATCGGCGAGACCTACGCGAAGCGGCTCGTCTCGTCCGCGCCCGTGGTCATCGATTTCGTCAGCCGTCGCACTGACGGCGAGATCGAGATTGAACGCGAGGCGAGCTGGAAGACCTACCACCTTCTCCGGCGCGCTTTTTCGAACGAGGTGATCACCCCGGGAGAAACGAGCTTGATGGACGTCTATTGGTGGATCGTGGACGAGTGGAAGGCCCAAGATCTCGAGCTCAATTTCCCTCCCGGACTCGACACATCCAGCGCCGCGGAGAACGAGCTCCACTGGACGACGCCGTGGACCCCGTCATCCAGCCGGGGGATCTGCTCCACGTCGATTTTGGCGTGAAGCTGATGGGCCTCGTCACCGATCAACAGAAAATGGGCTATGTGATGCTCCCGGGCGAGACCCAGGCACCCGCGGGCATGACAGAGGCCTTTGTTCGTTCCGTTCGGCTGGGGGAGATCATCGAGGAAGAGCTACGGCCCGGGGTGTTGGGCTACGCCGTGAAGGAGCGCGCGGAGAAGCGAGGCATTGGTGAAGGCATCCAAAACTCGGTCTACCCGCATTCACAAGGCAACTGGGTCCACGGTGCGGGCGCGTGGGTGAGCTTCGACTGGCCGGAGCGCTACGGCCAGCATCCTCGCGAGCCCGTGCGAAGCCGCGAGATCTGGTCCATCGAGTACTCCGTCTCCATGAATCTTCCTGAATGGGACGGCCAGGCCATCTCCATGCTGCGAGAGGAAGACGCCTGGGTGGATGACCATGGCGAAGTCCACTACTTCGCCGGACCCC
Organism: Candidatus Marinacidobacterales bacterium; assembly: GCA_965247365.1. Classification (GTDB taxonomy): domain Bacteria; phylum Acidobacteriota; class Vicinamibacteria; order Marinacidobacterales; family SMYC01; genus CBDFHB01. Next base: position 1,733,785 of record CBDFHB010000002.1, on the reverse strand, counting down.
AGGAATCGCTGTGGTTGATACGAACCGAGCCGAGGAATTGAATCTTTGCGTTGAAGGCGTCCGAGGCCACTTCTTTTTTTTTCATATCAACCGCCGCACGACGTCGGGTCTCACTCTGTGGGATTCCGTCTTCTGTAGTCAGCCGAGTCGATGGATGGAATGCGTCTTGATGATGAGCTGCACGGTTTGCCCCGCCGACAGCCCGAGCTGGCGGACGGCGCCGTGGGTCAATCGGACGTAGATTGGCTCTGGGGTGAGGACGCGGACCATGGCTGTGCCCTGACGCTCCTCCACCGCCTCGACGGTTCCCTCGATCACGTTTCGGGCGGACAGGCCTTCGGGAGCTCTCGCAGCGAGAAGAATGTCCTCGGCGAATACGCCGAGAAGAACCCTCTCTTCTGCCTTCGCGGCCCGGTAGGGAATAAAGAGGGGCAGCCCGCGCTCGGTCTCTGCTTCCGTCAATCCCTCCTCGGGCTCGTGCCCGACGACTTTGGCGTCGAGGACGTTCTCGAATCGGCCCCGGAAATAATCGCCACCCGATCCGGACCGTGAAAGCACTCCCCTCGGAGTTCCCCTTTCGACTACCGATCCTGACGACAGTACAACGACCTCGTCGCAAAGAGTCAAGACGTCGAAAACGTCGTGGCTCACGACGAGGGCCGGAATGCCGTAGAGCTCGCGAACACGAGAGAGGTATGGGAGGACCCTCTCTTTGAGACCCACGTCCAGCGCCGCCAAGGGCTCGTCGAGCAGCAGCAGTCGCGGCTCGGTTACGAGCGCGCGTGCGAGAGCCACCCTCTGCCGCTCTCCGCCCGACAAGCTGTCCGGCCGCCGGTCGAGGAGGTGAGCGATCTCGAGAGCCTCGACGACTGAGGCCTTCGTGATGCCTTCGGCAAGCCTTCGATCCCCGTAGCCGATGTTCGCGGCGACGCTCAGATGCGGGAACAAAAGGGCATCCTGCGGCACGTAGCCGACACGGCGGCGCTCCGGCGGAAGAAAGACCGCGGCGGAGGAGGAATACAGGATTGCCCCGTCGATGATGATCTCTCCCCGCACCGGACGCCTGAGGCCCGCAATCGCCTCGAGAAGGGTTGTCTTTCCGACGCCGGAGGGCCCGAACAGAGCAGTCACCGACGTCTCCAGGTCGAGGCACAGGTCGAGCTCGAAGTGCGACAGCGGGAGGCGAACGTCAAGATGGATCACGTGTTCACGCGAGCTCGAGCGCCCCGGCCGCGCTCGAGCCACTCGGAGAGCCATATGGCACCGAAGGCGAGTACCACGGTGACGGCCGCTAGCGCGTAAGCTTCGGGATCGCGCCCGAGCTGAACGAGCTGAAAGATGGCGAGCGAGAGGGTTTGTGTCTCGCCCGGGATGTTGCCAGCCACCATGATGGTGGCGCCGAACTCGCCTAGCGCGCGCGTGAAGCCAAGGATGATTCCAGCGAGCAGCCCGCGGGAGGCCAGCGGCAGGCTCACGGTGAAGAAGACATAGAGCGGACCACGCCCTAACGTTCGAGCGAGCGATTCGAGACGTGGGTCGATCTGCTCGAACGAAGCTCGAACGGTGCGGACGAGCAACGGAAAGGCGACGACCGCGCAGGCAATGACGACCGCCCGCCACGTGAAGGCCACGCTGACCCCGAGACGCTCGAACAGGAAGCGGCCGATCGGTCGGTTGCGTCCGAACAGCTCGAGAAGAACCAAACCGACCACGGTCGGCGGAAGGACCAGTGGCAGGGACGCCATCGTCTCGACGAGGCTCCTCGCTCTGGAGTGCGTGCGGGCCAGCCAGAACCCCAGGGCGATCCCGAAAGGGATACTGAGGACGACGCCGGCTAGAGCCACCTGCACGGTGAAGCGTACCAGCCAAACGAGGTCGAAAGTCACGGCTATCCAGCGAGGGAAACGAACCCGAAGCTCTCGAACACCGCCAGCGCGTCTTTCGACAGGAGGAACTCGAACAAGGCCCGGGACGGCTCGCTCCCGCGACCCGCCACGATCGCCAAGGGGTACACGATGCGAGGTCCGTCGTCCCGAGCCACGACGTAGGCGATGCGTACACGCGGCTCGATCGCCGCGTCGCTGCGATAGACGATGCCAGCCTCTACGTTTCCGCTCGCGACCGCGGCGAGCGCGCCCCTGACGTCTAGTGTAGGGACGATCTTGCCGCGGAGCGCGCTCCAAAGGTCTCGCGACTCGAGGTATCGACGAGTGTAGACACCAGCTGGTACGGCCTCCGGATCCGCCAGCGCGACGCGGCCGACACCCCGAAGATCTTCTGGAGTTACCACTCGGCGCGGAGCCTCCTTGGGCTCGACGATGACGAGCAGGTTCGACAACACGTTACGAACGGAGCCGTCCTCGATCGCGGCCTCACGAGCGAGACGACCCATCTGCAGATCGTCGGCGGCGAAGAAGAGGTCGGACGGTGCGCCGGCGAGGATCTGACGGGCAAGATCGCTCGAGCTTCCGAACTGACTCACCACCCGAATGGAGGGGTGATCGCGCTCGAAGAGCGACAGCGCTTCGGAAAGCGCATCGGTGAGGCTCGAGGCCGCGAAGATTCTGAGATCCACGGGTTGAACCTCGGGCCGACTACAGGCGATGACGAACGCGAACGTCGTCATCGCCAAGATGACCTGTGCGGCGACACTAGCCAACGGCGCGCTCCTCTCCCATACGTTGCACCGCGTATCCAGGCAGATCGGAGAACAGCTTCTTGGCGACGGCGCTTCTGAGCACCTTTCGTAGCGCGGTGAGCGCAGCATCTCGCCTCAGCCCCTCTGCATAGCAGAGCTCGTAGTCCTCTTCTTGAACGCTGATGAATTGAAGCCCCGCATCCTCGGCGGCCAGCCGGACGGCAACTCCAGCCTCGGCCCAACCAGATCGGATCGCTTGGGCGACGCCGCGGTGGTCTCGCGCGAGGTGGCGAAACCGGGGTCGGGCGGCGACGCCCGAGAGCAGACGGTCGAGGCAACGCCTAGCGCCCGAGCCCTCCTCACGGGCGACCCAGCGAATCCGAGAGCGAACCACGGCGGAGATGGAGTCGTGCGAGCTTCGGGTCCCGCTCAGAGCCAGACCTTCCTGCCACCGTGCCATGTGGAGCATCCGAAAACCCGGACCGAGTCGCTTGGAGACCATGGCCGCGTTGGCGTCCGTTTCACCGTCGTCCGACCAATGCACGCCGGCCGCGTGGACGACGCCGCGCTCGAGGAGCGCGAGGGCCTCGCGGCTGGACCGGATGAGCGGAATCAGCCGCATGCCCGCATTTCGCGAGAGCTCGGAGGCCAGCAGGCCGACAGCCGGATCGCAACCCGCGATCACGACCGTGCGGTTCGGATCCATCCACGGACGGCGGCGTAGCTTCTCGCCATCATAGGTGCCGTCGTGCGGTAGCACACCGTCCGACGTCGGCTCCACCGGAAAAAGCAGGCGGCGACGTCCGAGTTGAGCCTCCCAGAAACGGCCGGCTGAAGTTTGCCGGGGGAAAGCCCAGGTGGCCTGTCCCGGGTTCCCAGGGGGGCTCGAGAGAGCGAAGAGCTCTTCCACCGTGCATTCGAGAGCGGCTGAAAGCCGGAGCGCCGTCTCTGTCGACGGAACGAGCCGTCCGAGCTCGATCGCGCTGATTTCTGGCCGCGAGACACCGCTCCGCTCAGCGAGCGCCTGCTGAGACCATCCGCGTTCCCGGCGCGCAGGGCGAATCGAGGTGTCGAATGACATGATCTTGTCGGAATGATACTATCATAGCACCTCCAAGTCCAAGAATCCCGCAACGACTATGGTATCGTTGCGCTGTACTGACCCGAAGCGTCGTCACCCTCGTACTCATACTTCAATTGCGCCTTGACTACGACCTGCTGCGCATCGAGCATGCGCGCGCGGATGCCGCGCCCCTGGTCGCGGCGCTTTCGAGCTCCAGTCCCCTCGTTCAAAAGCAGGCCATCCGTGCCCTCGGGCGGTTCGAGCGCTCCGAGCTCGACGTTCACGTTCTTCCCTTCGTATCCAGAGGCGACCTCGAGCTTCGCCTCGAGGCCATCAATGCTCTGGCGCAGATGAAAACGACGGAGCCGCTCGCTCCCCTTCTCGAGAGCGAGGACGACCCCCGCGCGCGCGCGGCAATCTACGAAGCCCTCGGGAGGCTTCCTGGAGTCGAGGAAAGCACATTGCTCGGCGGGCTCGCCGAATCCAAGATCCCGCTTTTCGGAGCCGTGAAGGGACTCGAGAGCTATTTCAGAGTCGCCGGGGCGACTCCGAGTGAGGACGCGCTCCGCCGATTGCGAAAGGTGGCGCTCGAGGCCGAGTCCGAACCCACGAGGCGGCTCGCGCTAACCACGCTCAACCGCGCCCGGGATCACGATCGGAAGACACTCGAGGCTGTACTCGAAAGCGACGACCCCCAAACTCGTCGTCTGGCAGTCCTGGGGCTCTCCGAGTGGCGTGAGGACGACTCCTACCTCGTCCGGCTAGAAGCGCTGCGCGCGGACTTCGATTGCGCTCGAGGCGTGAGGGCCGTGGACGATCCGAGCGCCCACGTGGCGCTGCTCGCGATCGACCTCATGGGAGAGGCGTGCCCACCCGAGCCTCTGGAGCTCATCGTGCGATCGGAGAACTGGCGACGCTCGTCTCGAGCGCTCGTATCTCTCGCCAAGATCGAACCTGCGGCGGCCCGACGTCACCTGCCTCGTTTCGTCGCGCATCCGATCTGGCAAGCTCGCGTCTACGCGGCCCGTGCCGCGAAGCTCATCGCCGACGAAGAGTCGTTGACGCTATCGAGAGGCGATAGCCATCCCAATGTCGTCGCCGAGGCGCTGCAGACACCGGAGCAAGCCCTGGCAGCGATGAAAAGCGATGATTACGGACTGTTGATGAAAGCCCTCGAAACCCTCGAAGATTGGAGCGGCGACGCTTCCGGTGTCGCGACGCTCGCGGCCACTCTGAAGCGGCTCACGGCGGAGGGGAAGGCGACCTCGAGAGATCCCAGACGGAGACTCGTCGAGCTCATCGGCAATCACGGCGGTGCGCGCGGGTCTGACGAGCTCCAACCACTTTTGAGCGACTTCGATCCCGCCATCGCCGAGCTCGCCGCCTCCTTCGTCTCCGCGGAGGCCGCAACCGCACGCTTCGCGCCGGATCCGCTTCCCCCGGAGGACTATATTCGCGGCCTAAGCGGGGCGCGCGCCCGAATCGAAATGAAGGAGGCGGGCAGCTTCATCATCGAGCTTCTTCTCGAAGACGCGCCGCTGACGGCGGCCCAGTTCGCTCGCCTCGCCGAAGCAGGCTACTACGACGGGCTCACCTTCCACCGCGTCGTTCCCAATTTCGTGCTTCAAGGCGGAAGTCCGGGCGCGAACGAGTACGTGGGAACGGCTCGCTACATTCGAGACGAAGTCGGGACGGTGTCTCACGCCCGCGGCACGCTCGGCATCTCGACGCGCGGACGCGACACCGGCGACGGTCAGATCTTCATCAATCTCGTCGACAACTACCGTCTCGACCACGACTATACGGTCTTCGCGCGAGTCGTTTTGGGGATGGACACCGTGGACCGCATCCTGGAGGGCGACGTGATGACGATGGTGAAGATCGTCAGGCGCTAGTCGTTAGGCAAAGTCTGAGGCGCGCCTTTCCCTGACCCGCTCTCGGTAGGTGGAGGCGTGGCCTCGTCATACCCCTTCACGTAGCGGTCGAACCATGCGAGCCAGCGCGCCCAGAGATCCAGATAGGTCTCTTTGGCACTCGGGCCGTGTGACTCGAAGGGGTACATGTACAGGACCGCCGTCTTGCCGAGACCGGTGAGGGCCTGCATCATCCGCTCCGACTGGATGGGAAACGTCCCTGTGACGTTGTCCTCCATACCGTGGTACATGAGCAGCGGCGTGTCGATGTGGTCGGCGTTGAAAAAAGGCGACATCTCCATGTAGAGATGCGGATGCTCCCACAGAAAGCGGCGCTCGTTCTGAAACCCAATCGGTGTGAGCGTGCGATTGTAGGCACCGGCGCCAGCGATGCCCGCCTTGAAGAACGGCGTGTGGGCAAGAAGGTTTGCGGTGGCGAAGGCGCCGTAGCTGTGCCCACCGTGGCCGATGCGATCGATGTCGACATAACCGAGCGCGTCGATTTTTCGGATGGCAGCGTAGAGCGTGTCCACCAAATGCTGGATGAAGTTGTCGTTGTAGGTGCGGTCCTTCCGGATGATGGGCACGTCGGGATATACGAGCGCGTAGCCCTGCGACAGCCAGATGTCGGACCACCGCAGGTAGCTGAGGTGGGTGAAAGCGTTGTTGTTACGGCGGCGAACGGCCGCATTTCGATACGCCTCTGCCGATGAGTACTCGCGAGGGTAGGTCCAGATCACGGCGGGCACGCGCGTACCCTCGCGGTATCCGACCGGAAGCGAGATGCGCCCGTGAACCTCGAGCCCGTCGCGGCGGGTAAAGGTGAAGTCGACTCGCTGAGCTGCAGTGATTTCCGAAAAGGGGTCGCGGTTGCCCGTCAGGTTCTCGTCCCGGCCGTCGGCGACGAGAAAGGTATCGGGAAAATCCGATTTGGATTCGCGGCTGACGAGAAGGCGCGACAGATCCGCGTCCAGGGGAACGAGAGGCTGCTCGAGCTGACCTTTCCTTCCTTCGAAGAGGCGCTCCTTGGTACCGCTCGTGATATCGACGCGATCGATGAAGGGCTGCGGCTCCAAATCCTCCTGATAGCCGGGGCCCTTTAAATATGGATGCCCACGGGTCGAGAGCAGCACGTGCGGAGTTCCGTTGGAGGAGCTCCGGGTAAGGACCTCGCCGGGGAGCATGAGTGGGTCGTCTGGGTCGTGCTCGGCTGCGAGCAGCATTTCTTTGGGACGCTCCGCCCGGAGGTTGTAGGCAACGATGCGCCTCTTCTCGTCCCTGGTAATCGTCGCCACGGCCAGAGAGCCGTCGAGAACGTAGTGCACGTCGGAAAAGCTCTCTTTCGCCCCGTCCGCGGTCGCGACGAGGGCGCGGGCGTTCTCGATGGCGAAGGGAGCTTCGAGCAGCAGGATCCGGTCGAGCCGATCGACATCGTTCTCGGCCTCGTCGTTGGCGTCCTCCCCTTCTTCCTCTGCCTCTTCGCGCCAGAGAAATGCCAGGCCCTTGCCGTCGGGGCGCCAGCGAACATCGCGTGGAAGCTTCGCCTCGGGACCGTTCGAGTCCCGCTCCTGCGCCTCGCGCAGCGGCATCTCACGTACGGTGGAGACGACGCGACCGCCACGATCGAGGACCTCCAGTCGTGTCGCGAACTGGCTGAACCTGGTGATGTAGGAGAGGGGCTCGACGATACGTTCAACAAGGACGTGTTTCCCGTCCGGGCTCAGAGAAATTTCCAGGTACATGCCGGCTTCTCCCAGCCGCCGGGGTTCGTTTCCAGGCGCGAGCTCCGCGATTTGGCTTGTCGTGTGATAGACGAAAAGCTCGGCGTCGGTGTCGTCCTCGAGGAGGAAGGGGTACGTGGGGTTGGGCGTCGGGTCGTCACGCGTCGTCCGGATCACGGGGCTCGTGGGAAGGGATCTTTCCGGCGCTGGGCCCGGCTCCTCGGGTACGAGAAGTGTGAGCAGAGTCCCCTCGGGGGTCCACTGCAAGAGGCGAGACGGGGCGTTGGACGCGCGACCGGACTCGGGGCGCGCCGCCAGCGTCGCCATGACGGGCGCGCTGGACACGGAGCTCGCCTTGCCCGTTGCCACATCCGCCATCCAGACCTCGCTGCGCTCGGGGAGGTGGGCGAGAAACGCCAGCCTTTTGCCGTCGGGGGAGAACATCGCGTCGCTGACGTAAACGCCAGCGGGAACCGCGATGTCTTTGAACTGCCTCGCGTTCAGCGAATAGAGCCGGTAGCGGTAGGCACCGAAGGTGTCGAGTCGCCACTCCCTGTGGACGTCGGGGCTGATCTCGAGCATCGCGAGCCGTAGTGTCTTTCGTCCCATCCGCTCGAGAGTGGAGAGCTCGTTCGTGAGCGGCACGACGAAATGCGTGCCGTCCGGACTGGGATAGTCGAGGGTCGCGTAGCTCTTGTCGCGCTCGAAGAGCTCGCGGACGGGCTCAGGGGGGAGCGTGTAGCCGCGCTCCTCCTGCGATGCTGCGAACGGCGCGGTCGAAAGAGCGAGGCCGAGAGCGAAAGTTGTCTGGGTCCAGGCGAACGAACGTAAGCGCATTGTCTCCTCCGGGTGGTCGTGGCCACGCGGCGATTCTCTCGTGTCCGTGCTCGCCAACGCAAGAGCGAAGGTCGTACTAGGCTGCTCGCATCCACTCGACGGCACGAGCCATTTACCGACGGCATTCTCTCGCGATCGAAATGGCAGCGGCGTCCGTGACCCGGAAGAACCCCTGCCAGCTTTCAGTCGAGGGCGGTTTTCCTTGACGGATTTCGTCTTCAACCGCTATGGGCACCATGGCGGCATCTCCTGTCCTCGTCCCCCAACGGTGCGAATTCCCTGCCGTCTACCGACCGAGGAATCCCCGCTCGACGCCGCTATTTCAGCTGGTCGAGGCGCACTACGAGAACGTCAAGGCGCTCTGGGAGGACCGCTTCGAGAACACCCATGGCCGATGGCGAGGTTTCACCGACTCCGTGGTCGCTCGTTACCTTGACTGTGCTTCGCCGGAATGTGGCTTCGCCACGTCGAGTGTGCAATTTTCACCCGCCACGAATGTGCAGTTTCTGACCGGCGTTGACAGAAGATCATGTGCGCGCATGGCTGCGGGCAAGAGAGTCGATCATCGCCGTGCCGTAAACTTTTCGTCGCTCCTCGGGACGGATAAACATAGGGAATTAGATCCAGCCCGCTGCTTGGAAACGAGCGGAATTGCGCCCGACGGGGGTGCGGAAGGAGGTTTTCGGTGGGCGCGTATTCGGAAGGAGGAGCCGCATCCTGTACCGCCCATTCAATGGAATCAATAGTTTACAGGTTCACTTGCCGAGGGCCGGCCAAGCGGATATGCCGGCTTATGACTAGCTCGGACGGCTTTTTGGATCCGCTTCCACGCCCAGCCTTCGCCGCGATAGTGCCTGAGACTCATGTCAAGGTTCACGGAGCTGGCCTCGGAGCTATTTCCTGCGCCCAAAATTGACGGCCCCGTAACGGCCCCGCTGAGGTGATCTTGAGGGATATGTCGAGGGCGCTCTTGGAGGCCCCTTCCTGGGCCTGTATGCGAGCCTGAGGGGTACTCCTTCTGCCCCTTGACCCTGAATCGTACGAATGGTATTATAGCTATGAATTATACGATCGGTACGAATCGAAAGGGGAGGCAAATGGTTATCTCTGCGACTCAGCTCAAGAATGACTTCGCGGAAGCCACCGGCAAGGTGCAGCACGGTGGAGAGCGAATCATCGTGCGCCGCAACAGCAAGGAAGCGTTCGCTCTTATCCCCATCGACGACCTTCGCCTACTCGAGCTCATCGAGGACAAGATCGACATCCTCGCTGCCGAAAAGGTACTGGCTGAATCCCGCCCAACCATCCCTTGGGAGGAGCTGAAGAAGGAGCTTGCCTAGCTAATTGGCCTACTCGATTGAAGTCGACATCGAGGCGGGAGAGTTCATCAAGGAACAGACTCCGAAGCACCAGAGGCAAATCAGGAACAAGATCGATACACTGAAGAACGAGCCGCGCCCGCCAAGCTCCAAACTGCTCAAGGGCAGCACCGAACTCCGAAGAATTCGTTCAGGCGATTTCCGCATCATCTACACCGTCGAAGACGACAAGCTCGTCGTCGTTGTCGTCAAGGTTGGAGACCGTAAGAGCATTTACAAGGCGCTTCAGCGGTTACGCTTGATCGACTGAGCGACGGCAGTCGACGTCGTCGTCGGCAGCGGAGCGGGGAATGACACCTCGTAGTGTGCCAAAACTCGATCGAGGCCGGACGGTGAGTGTTGGCAGGTCGTCGAGGCGTCTAGGAACGAGCCCGCCGGACGCGATGGCAGCTAGAACATTCTCTCGCGATCGAAATGGCAGCGTCGTCCGTGACCCGGAAGAACCCCTGCCAGCTTTCAGTCGAGGGCGGTTTTCCTTGACGGATTTCGTCTTCAACCGCTATGGGCACCATGGCGGCATCTCCTGTCCTCGTCCCCCAACGGGGCGAATTCCCTGCCGTCTACCGACCGAGGAATCCCCGCTCGACGCCGCTATTTCAGCTGGTCGAGGCGCACTACGAGAACGTCAAGGCGCTCTGGGAGGACCGCTTCGAGAACACCCATGGCCGATGGCGAGGTTTCACCGACTCCGTGGTCGCTCGTTACCTTGACTGTGCTTCGCCGGAATGTGGCTTCGCCCGGCTGCGTTGTGATGACTGCCGTTCCGAGCGGCTGCTCATGTTCTCGTGTCGTCAAAGGAACATCTGTCCCTCGTGTGATGCCAAGCGCGCCGCCGCCTTCCTCCGCGACGAAGTCTTCGAAGACGTGCCACACGCGATGTCGAGAAAGGCGGCGAGGCGGATGAGGCGGCGCTCGGGGTAGCAGCGGCCGAGGCTTCGGGTCAGTCGGGGGGACCACTCGATGGTGGTGCGGGTGGCGAGGTCGGGGGTGTTCCAGAGGTGGAGCCACCGGTGGATGGAAGCGGTGGCTTCGGTCGAGAGGGGGGCGTTCATGGCCTCGGGGCGAAGGCTAACACGAAGGGCGGGGCGAGTGATGGAACCGCTTCCACTCCGAAAGCATTTTCGTTTCAAGATTAAAAGTTGATCTTCCGGTCGCCATCGGCTATCTTCGCAGCTACCCAACCAGCCATTTTTCTTTTTTGTGCGGAGGAACTATGTCGTACCGAGCTGTTCTGTCGGCGTTCGTCTTCATCGCTGTCCTTGGTCTGGTTGGTCCCGGCGTGAGTGCGCAGGCTCAAACGGGGAATTGCACCGCATTCCCGTCCGAGCTGACCCGTGTCGAGGGCGAGCCTGGTGCGATCTCCCTCAGTATTGGGCTCAGCAACACGACCGGCGGCACTGTGGTTTTCACGGTTACGACGGAACCCAGTGCATTCGACCCGGGCGGGAGCTTCACGCGCACTGCGGGGCCCGGCGTGGGCGTGAGCATGCAATTCGCCGTACAGACCTTCCCACTCTCTCCCGGGCAGGACACCGTGCGCACAGAGATCACATCCGATGCGACCGGCAGCATGATTCTCGGCAGCTGTGAGTACATGCTCACGATCCTCGACAGCGGCAGCGACACCGACGGTGATGCCCTGTTCGATTCCTGGGAAATGGCGGGAGGCCTGGACGTCGATCTCGACGGCATGGTCGACGTTCTCCTTCCGGGGTCGACCTTCATGAGAAAAGACATCTACCTGGAGCTCGATTGCATCGTGGCCACCGACCACACGCATTGCCCGACACAGAACGCTATCCAGGACATCGTTAAATCGTTCGCCGACGCACCGGTGCCAAATCCGGACGGGACTACCGGGATCCAGCTTCACGTCGATACCGGGACGCTCTACGGCCCAGGCGTCATTGGCGTTTTCGGAAATGGCGGCGTTACCGGCACGTATGGCAACCTCGGCGGCGGTGGAGATGCGATCGCAGAGGTAGGCAACGAAGTCATCGATTGGGACGGCGCGGCAGGCGACCCGGCCACGGACTACTACGCTCTCAAGGCCGCCAATTTTCAAGAGGCGAGGATGTTCGTCTACCGGTACGGACTCTTTGGGCACCAGACGAACGCGCGGCGGTCGGCGAACGACTGTACGAGCGGCTGGGCCGAGGGAATCCCCGGCGACGATTTTTTCGTGACTCTCGGCGGAACCGGGACCTCGGGAGGCGATTGCTGGTCGACCGACGCGAGCGGGATTTCCGTGGGGTCCCGGGCTGAACAGGCCGGAACGTTCCAGCACGAGTTCGGACACGTGCTGGGTCTCGGCCACGGTGGTGGCGACGGGGTGAATCGAAAACCGAACTACCTCGGCGTGATGAACTACGCGTTCCAGATGTGCGGTGTCCCGACGGACCCCGGCGGGGTGGTTCCAGGCGGATGTGACTTCTCCCGGATCAAGCTCTCCGACCTCGACGAAATGAATCTCGACGAGTGTGCCGGGGTGGGGTTGGGCTTCGGTCCGATGGACTGGGACGGCGACGGCGATGTCGAAGGTGTTTCGAACTGCCAGCCACCGAACAACATGAACGTTATCGCCGAGATCAATTCGGACGATCGCTGCGTCGATGACGGTGACGATGGCACTCTCGAGAGTACGCCCGCCGTCGACGACTTCATCGCCTCCAACCGCGTCGTGGACGGAGCGAACTTCACGTGCGATACGACCGCCGATCCGCTGGACGTTCAGCTGCGGAGCGTCGGACACGTACAACCTGTCCTCGAGGGATTCGATGACTGGAGCAATATCTTCTACGAGTTCCGCACGCTTCCTACCTTTCCCATGGGAATCTCGGACCCCGTACAAGACGAAGTCGACCCCGAAGTGCTCGAGGACGCCCGACAGGTCATCTCGGATCAGCTCGAGCCCAAGCTGGTAGTATCGAAGACCGGTCCCGCGACCGCCTTACCGGACGAAGTCGTTGAGTTTACGATTACGGTTCGGAACGAAGGTAAGGGTCCCGCGCTCGAGACCGTTCTCATCGACACGCTACCTGATACGTCGTTGGTGGAGTTTCCGGTCGGGAAACTCGAAGTGGGGAGCGAGACAATGGTCACCGCGTCGTACACGATACCGAGCGACGCCTGCCCGAGCACGATCACGAACACCGTTTCGGCCCAGCATCAGGATTTCATCGGCAAGGCCATGGAAGTGACGGATTTCGCCGACGTGATGATCCTCGACGTCGCCCCGCCGGAATTGAACGTCTCCCTCACGCCGGACGTGCTCTGGCCACCGAACCACAAGCTCGTCCCCATCCAAGCTTCGATCGTGGTCACCGACAACTGTGATCCCAATCCGCAGGTCCGGCTGGTGTCGGTGACGAGCAGCGAGGCGGATAACGGGAAAGGAGATGGCAACACGGTCAATGACATCCAGGATGCCGATCTCGGTAGTGACGATCGGTCCATCCTGCTACGCGCAGAGCGCTCCGGAAGAGGCAATGGCCGAACGTACACAATCGAGTATGAGGCGGAGGACGCGAGCGGGAACACAACGATTGAGGAAGCGATCGTTGTCGTTCCCAAGCGACGGCCGTGAGGTGCGACGGCGTCCGAGCGGAATTTCTGATCAGAGTCGGTAGCCTGCTCTAGCCGGAGTGAGAGAACAGGCGTTCGTGTTCCGTGACGTGCCATTTCGTGACAAAGGACTTCTTCGAGAAGTCCAAGCTCTGCGGATTGGAGGCGCGCTGCGAGTCGCACTTTGGGTGCTTGCCCCGTTCGCTGCGGTAGAAAGAGCGAGGCCGAGAGCAATGGTTGTCTGGGTCCAGGCGAACGAACGTAGGCGCATTGTCTCCTCCGGGTGGTCGTGTGCAACGCGGCGATTCTCTCGTGCCCATGCTCGCCAACGCAAGGGCTAAGGTCGTACTAGGCTGCTCGCATCCACTCGATGGCACGAGCCATTTCCGCCGGCATTCTCTCGCGATCGAAATGGCAGCGGCGTCCGTGACCCGGAAGAACCCACTCGAACTCGTAGCTCAGCAGTTTTTCGGTCGAAGTGACGACCTGACGCCAGTCGTCCCAGCAAGCGCCCTTGAACCCATAAATGTGCCCGCGGCTTTCGCTCCACGCGAGGTGGTCCCCTGTGAATAGAAATCTATCGTTGTATAGAAGGCAGCAGGAGCCCGCAGTATGTCCGGGGGTCGGAATGGCGGTGAGCCCTCGGTCGAGAGAAATCGGCTCCTCACCCTCGAGGGGAGTCTCGACGTCACGGGTGCCTGCGCCGACATCGCGGACGTGAAGCACTCGGTCGCACTTGAAATGCTCCCGGAACTTGCGATGGTCGGCCACGTCGTCCTTGTGCGTGAGGAATAGCCTCCGGACCCCTCCGAGCTCTTCGAGCCGCCTCACCAGAGGGCGCGTGAAGCGTGGCGAGTCGACGAGAACGTTGCCCTCGGGCCGCACGATCAGGTAGCTCGCGGCTCCGAAACTCGACTCGCTGTGGTAGCCGCAATGATAGACATTCGTGTCGATCCGATCGGGCAAAGACTTGGGCGCGTCGGACAGGTCGATCTTTGTCGTGGTGCCGATGGAACCGGTCGGACAGGACACGAGCGCCATGGCCGCACGCAGACGGAGAGCAACGCTTCTCGGCTGCGCGTGAACGCTCGCCTGGCCCTCTCGCTGGACGAAAGTCCGTGGGGCCATCCAGCGGCATGTATCGCAGTCGATGCAGCTCGCATCGACGAAGAACTCTCCAGGGGCGTTGTGGAGGAGGCGCCGGCTCGGTTGGGCCATGATAGAAGTATAGCTCGGCCGCCCACGGCGCCATCCTCTGCCAGCTACCCTACTAGAGCATTCCCCTCACGACCCGAAGCAGAATCAGGAGGATCATCGGGGAGAAATCGAGCCCGCCCGTGGCGGGGACGAGCTTCCGAATCGGAACGAGCAGCGGCTCCGTTGCCATCCTCGTGAAACGGACGACGGGGTTGTCGGGTGGAAGCTGCAACCAGCTGATGATGACCGCGATGAAAACGACCACCGTGTAGAAGTCGATGAGTTGTCCGAAAAACGCTCCTGGTGCCACGCTGCCCTCTCACCTCCCGGGAAGTCGGCGCATCCTACCATAGGCCCGGGCTGACGCCTTCTCGAGTGGCAGCTCCACCAGAGCTGCCTCCTCGTCGTTGCGTACGAGCAGATAATGTCCCGCCAGCGCGGGAGGGTTCCAAATCTTCGCGTCCATGATCCGGAACCTCGTCAGCTCCTCGAGTCTCTCTGGAGCCGGATTCACGAGAACGATCTCCCCGTGCTCCGTTTGAACGAGAAGCAGCTCGCCCACGAGAATCACCTGCCCGTGCCCGTAACGACCACCTTTCCAACGCCGACGACCGTTTTCAGGATCGAGACAAACCAGAATGCCGTCGTCGAGACCGTAGACGAATCCATCGTGGTAGACGAGATTCGTGAATTTTGCCTTGAGCCGAAGGCTTTCCCAAACGAGCTCGGCCTCGAGTCTTCCGTCTTGCAGGCTCACGATCCGAATGAGCTTGCTTCCAACGCCATAGCCGGCCGAAACCAGAAGCCGGTCCGCGGGAATCAGGAGAGGTTGCGACACGTTGGGTTGGCTCGCCGACCAGGTCTCTTCCCAGAGCAGCCGTCCGTCCGACGGGTCGTGGCCGGAAACGCTCGATTGATTGAACGACACTACCTGCTCGACCCCCGCAAGAGTCAAAAGCGTCGGGGAGGCGTAGGCGGCGCCTGCCTTGCCGGACATCCACGCGAGGGAGCCATCCGTCGCATAGTAAGCCACGAGAGAGGTCCCTCGCCCTTCTCCGGCCTGCACGACTACCCTATCACCCACGACGAGCGGCGAGTCGCTCTTGCCCCAGACCTGAAGTTTGGCCTCGGCGTCTCGGAGCACGTCGCGTTTCCAAACGAGCTCGCCGCTTTCGAGATCGAGCACAGTGAGGAGGCCAGTGCCACCCATCGCATAGATCTTGCCCTCGGCGATCGTCGGAGTCGCGCGCGGACCCTCGCCCGCGAGAGCGTTCGTGTAGTGCGCCACTTCTCGGGAGGCCCACTGCGCGCGACCGCTCGAAAGCTCATAGCTCACCACGCGCTCTTCGGCGCTATGCTGCTCCTGGGTCACGGCGCTCGCCCCCGAGACCGCAAAACCCGACCATCCACGCCCGACCGGCCGCCGCCACAACACCTTCGGCGGGTCCGTGGCCCAGTCTCGCGCGAGGTCGGGACCGTCGAGCACCCCGTTCCGATCCGGACCCAGGAACTGTGGGTAGCTCGCAGCGGCGGGAAGCGACTTCGGGTCGACATCCGGCCGATTCATCGTCCGAGCCCAAAACCGCGGATCGAACTGCGGGACGAGATCGCCGCTGACGCCGCGATAGCGAAACAGGACTAGGAAACCGACGATCACGAGGAGAAACCCGCCGACCGCCGACGCACGCATCCAGAGGGGAAGACGGGAGAACATCGCCGCCCAGAGAACGAGCAGAATCGCCCCGAGCGTCAAGACCGACGCCGAGCGAAGCACTTTCGATTGGCGAATCTGCTCGCTGCTGTCCGAGCTCCCAAGCCACGTGAAAGCAAGAAGCAGAGCCAGAACCGCCACGATCGCGAGCGCCGGCCAAATCCTCATGCGTTTCGACATGATCTGGATCGAGCCTAACCCAAGCTCGCCGAGTCTTACAAAGCCGCTGCTACAATGGTGGGATGGAGTCGGAGCCCGAGCCCAAGGTCCAATCGCGATGGCCCCTCGTCGTCACCGTTGTGGGGCTTGCGGCATTTGGACTTGCCGCTTTCGTCTTCCATCAAACACGCAGCCTGCCGCTCGATCTCATTGAGGAAGGGACCTCTCTCGCTCGAGCTTTCCGTTCCGGAACCGTGACGACGCGCTTCATCAGCTATGCGGCCGAGGTGAGCGGCGAGAACTATCTACAGTTCGCCACGCTCACCGAGATGGAAATCTTCGAACGCACCGACAGCGCCACCGTGCTCTGGGGTCAGCTCGATCTCCCCGACGTCGTCGTCCGCGCGCGGGCGCCGGTGGAGTACACTTACTATCTCGACCTCAACGAGACCTGGGAGCTTACGCTCGAGGACGGCGCCGTGACGGTGCGCACGCCCGAGATCCGCTACAATTCGCCCGCGATCGGCGTTTCCGAGATTCGCTACGAAGTCTCTTCCGGAAGTCTTCTGCGTGACGAAGACCAAGCGCTCCAGAACCTGAGCCGGGGTCTCAGCGGGCTCGCGAAGTCCCGGGCGAGAGAAAATATCGCGCTCGTGAGAGAAGTCGGCCGCAGAAAAACAGAGGAGTTCATCCGCAACTGGCTCTTGGCCCAATACGAGGACGGCGACTCCTATCGGGTCGAGGTGGTCTTCGCCGACGAAACCCGCGAGGACAGCCGGCCGCGTTCCCTCAGCCCTCGCTAGCCTCGCCGGGCGACACCTTCACACTACGAAAACGCTTCAGAGTAACCTGCCCCGGCGGGTCGCCGCGAGTCTTCTTCACGTCCTTGACTCTCGCGACGTGAACAGCCACTCGTCCGGCGTTCTTGGCCTTCGAGTGGCGAGCCGCCAGAGCAGCCACGAACCGGAGCGTGTCGCGCGGCATGTTTTCCAGATTCTCCGGATTCCGCACGACGACGTGCGATCCGGACTCGCCCGAGACGTGAAGCCAGAAATCCCCCTGAGCCGCGATCTTGAACGTCAGGACGTCGTTGTCGGAGGCGCTGCGCCCTACGAAGACCTCCATGCCGTCCGGAGATGTAAATCGTTTGGCGACGTCGTCGATATTCGGTATCACGCGATAACGACTAGTTTCGCTCCGTCTCGCCCGTCGCGGACGACTTCGAGACCACGACCGGCGGCAGGGCGAGTCCACTCACGAGACGGTTGAGCTCCGCCAGGTCCGAGGAGACGATCTCTTGGAACCGAGAGCTGAGCGCATCGAGCTCCGGTTTCAGGTCGGCGAACCGCTCGTAGGCGCCCGCGGTCGGCTGGTAGTCGGCGTTCACGACGTATTGATAGAGATTGGTGAGCTGGTTGTCGATCCTGGGAGGGAAATTGATCGGGTCCTGGCCCGACTTGCTCTTGACCTGCGTCAACTTCTCCTCTAGCTCGACGAGCTTTTCGTTCAGCGCCTTCATCGCACGCGACACCTCGTCGTTCTCGACACCAGCTTTCTCCATGCGCTCTTCGATTTCCTCCGATTGACGCCTGACGTCTCGCAAGTTCGTGAGCGTTTCGAAGAGAGCGTCGATCTCGGACGCGATGCGCTTACCGAAGTCGTACTGCTCCCGCAGCTGAGCGATCGTCGTGCTGGAGCGCGGATCGGCGAGGACGTCGAGCGGGCGCGTCTCGGTCCAGTCCCCCCGCGACAGGCGTCCCTGGAAGCGGCCCGGCACGACTTGCATTCCCGGTGCCCGCCCCCAGTGGACGACACCCTCCGGGATCTCGGGAGCTTCCTCCCTCAGATCCCACTGGAAACGATTCACGCCCGCTTTCGCCGGAAGAGCCGGAGCGTCGTTCTCGCCCTCATCTTCGCCGCTTACGAAGGTTCTCAGCACCTTGGCGCTGCCGTCCAGGATCTCGAGCTTCAGCGCGTCGTCGGTCTCATCGGGGAGATAGTAGGTGAAGGTTGCATCGCCGAGGGAGGCTCCTCGATAGGCCGCCCGGGGCGCGAAGAGCCAAGCGCTCGCCGTCGTGACTTCGTCCGTGATCTGGTGAAGGGGCGAAAGGTCATCGAGCACCCACAACGAGCGCCCCTGGGTCGAAACGACGAGGTCTTTGCGGTGGACCCGAAGGTCCGTGATCGGCGCGACCGGCAGATCGAGCTGAAACGGCTGCCAATGCCGTCCGTCGTCGAACGAGACGTACATCCCGAACTCGGTGCCGGCATAGAGCAGACCTTTGCGATCGGGATCCTCGCGGATCGCTCGCACAAAGCTGGTCTTGGGAACGCCGTTGGCGCCGTCCGTCAGCAGGTCCCAGCTCGCGCCGTAGTCGTTGGTACGAAAGATATAGGGGCGGAAGTCGTTCTCGCGATAGCGATAGACGGCGACGAAAGCACGGCCCGCATCGTGCGCCGACAGCTCGATGACGTTGACCGTTCCGCCCACCGGCATCGCCGCCGGCGTGATCTCGCTCCAGGAAGCGCCAGCGTTCCTCGAAAGCTGGATGCGACCATCATCCGTCCCGGCCCACATGAGCCCCTGCGTGTGAGGTGATTCCTCGAAGGCGAAGACAGTGTCATAGACCTCCACCCCCGTGTTGTCATAGGAAATCGGCCCCCCTGCATAGTCCTGATGCTCGGAGTTGTTGGTAGTGAGGTCCGGACTGATTACGGTCCAGCTCTGGCCTTCGTCCTTCGACATGTGAACGACCTGGGACGCGTGGTAGAGGATGTCGGGGTCGTGCGGTGACAAGCGAATCGGAGCGTTCCACTGAAAGCGGTACTTGAGGTCGCGTGCCGCCTGGCCAAGCTGCAGCTGCGGATAGTGAAGAATCTGGCGACGCTCACCGGTCCCGCGGTGGATTCGCGTGATCTGACCGCCATAGCAACCGGCGTAGACGAGGTCCGGGTCGCGCGGGTCGACGGCGATGTGGCCGCTCTCGCACCCGCCCACGTCGTACCAGTCGGGCGCGACCGACGAGCGGGCGCGGCTAGGGACCGAGATGGTGCTGTTGTCCTGCTGAGAGGCGTAGATTCGATAGGGCCACTGGTCGTCCACGAAAACCCGGTAAATCTGCGCAGTCAACTGATTGTTCTGGGTCGACCACGAGTCACCTCCGTCGAAGGAGACGGCCGCCCCGCCGTCGTTCGCGTTGATCATGATTCGCGGATCGTTTGGGTTCAACCAGAGATTGTGGTTGTCGCCGTGAGGGGTCGGGATCTGCTGATCGAAGGTCCTGCCGCCGTCGATAGATTTGTAGAAGCGGGTATTGTGCGCATACACGGTGTCCTCGTCCTTCGGGTCCGCGTAGATGTGGGTGTAGTACCAGGGCCGCTGCCGCAGATTGGCATCCCCGTTGAGGCGTTCCCAGCTCTCGCCGCCATCATCCGTACGGTAGACACCACCTTTGTCGCCCTCGGCCTCTAGCAGGGCCCAGGCACGGTCGCCGTTCGCTTGTGAGATCGAGACACTGGAGCGTCCGACGAGACCATCGGGAAGACCACCCTCGAGCTTCTTCCACGTCTCTCCGCCATCGGCGGATCGATAAATCCCGCCCTCCTCGCTACCGGAGATCATGGCCCAAGGCTTGCGCTCCGCGCGCCAGGCCGCCGCCATCAGGATGCGCGGGTTCGTGGGGTCCATCGCGAGATCCACCACGCCCGTCCGCTCGCTGATGAAGTGCACGTTCTTCCACGTCGTGCCTCCGTCCGTCGAGCGGAATACGCCGCGTTCCGGGTTGGACCCGAAGAGGTGCCCCAGCGCCGCGACGTAAACGAGATCGGCGTCGTGGGGATGAACGCGAATCCGACCAATCTGCCCGGCGTTCCTCAGCCCGATGTGCTCCCAGGTCTTTCCCGCATCGGTCGATTTGTAGATACCGTCACCCACCGAGATGTTGCCCCGAGGGCAGGTCGAGCCGGTCCCGACGTAGACGACATTCGGGTCGGACGGCGCGACGGCGATCGCGCCGATGCTTCCGACGCCGAAAGAGCCGTCGGTCACGTTCTCCCAGTTGTTTCCCGCATCGGTGGTTTTCCACACGCCCCCGCCCGTGCCGCCGAAGTAGTAGACGAGGGGTTGGCCCGGAACTCCGGCTACCGCCGTCGAGCGACCGCCACGCGAAAACCCCACCGAGCGATACTGGAGCCCATCGAGAAGAGATGGATCGACCCGGAGGTTAGCCGCATTCTCTTCGTAGTCCAGCTGGCTTCCCTGCCCGGACACCAACGTCGCGGCAAAGAGCCACAAAAATCCCATCCAAATCGTTTGTCTCATCCGTCTACTCCATTTCGCTGTCCCGAGATGCGCCGAATCGTAGTCCCCGCGCCAGGCACAATCAAGTTCTCTCGAGAACCTTGGGGATCGAACCGAAGGATGGTCGTCCTTGGCAGCCCGGTCTCGGGCACGACGACGACGTAGAGGCGTTTGTACTACGCGGTTTCGGTGGGCGCCAAGACGATTTAGACTTTGGTCTTCCTGAGCTCGGCGAGCCCTTCGGCAAGGACTTCTCCGGAACGCCGGGCGGCGTCTTCCATGGCAACGAAAAGCGACTTCAGGACGACGTGGCTCAGCCAGATCCCGCCGTCGGACTCCAGATACTCGAGATAACTCCGAAGCTCGTCGTCGGTGACGTGCCGGTAGGTGAACATGAGAGAGAGTTGCACGCGATCCCGTGTTTTTTGGGCGAACCGAGGCCGGGCTTCCCGCGCGACCCTCTCGATGGCGATGGGACTGAGACGCTGTTCCGAGGGTAGGCCCGGATTCACCCCCTCCAGCATCGCGGTCATCATCGCGGCTTGCATCTCGACCGCCGTCTCGCTCGTGCCGCTCGCGACGTCGAGGCGGTGAAGAAGCTCTACACGGCTCCGCGTCGGTGGGTCAGCCTCGATCTCGCGAGTGTAGTCTAAAAGCCCCTCGGCTCCATGCTCGCGTTCGATGCGTCCCATCTTCCGTACGAAGGGAGAGCGCAACCAGAGGACGACGTCTACGAGCCGAGCGCTCTTCGCACGGTCACGAAAGGCCTGCTCGGCGACCTCGAGGAAACGCTCCTCCGCGAATCCCGTCGAAAGCGCCGCCGCCATGAGCATCGAGGTCGGACCGCTCTTCGAGGCCGAGTAATACTCTCCCGCAACCGCGCTCGCGGAACGCGAGATCTCGGACGTGAGGCGCCGCAAGCCCACGAGCTCGAAAGCCTCCGCCACGAGGGCTTCGGTATTCGGAGAGGAATCCGCTGAATAGGGAGATGGTTCCGCGGGCGTCGCAGCAACCCGGGTCGCCGGAATGTCGAGGTAGCTACGCGGCACCGACCGAAGCTTGCCGTCCGTCGTCGTCAGAACGACGATCTCCCCTCGAACTTCGTACGTCGAGACCTGGAGCGAAGTGCCGTCGGTGAAAACGACGATCTGGGAAAGAAGCAGGAGCCCGAGCAGCGGCAGAGACGTCATCCGTTCCCTCTTCCTTCCGAGCTTCGGTGGGGCTCACGCCCGCTCGACGGGATAGCCGAGAACGTCGTCGAGCGACCGGGTCCCGGCCGCAACCATCACCAGCCGATCGAGTCCCAGCGCGACGCCGGCGCAGGCGGGCATTCCCGACTCGAGCGCGGCGAGCAGGCGCTCATCCCACTTCACCGGCGCCGCACCCGTGTTTCGCCGCCGCTCCAGGTCGGAGAGGAAGCGTTCACGTTGCTCGCGAGCGTCGATGAGCTCGTGGTACCCGTTTGCAAGTTCCATTCCCCGAAGATAGACCTCGAATCGCTCAGCGACCGGAGGCGGTCCCGGCCGGATCCGCGCCATCGCCTCGAGCTCCACGGGAAAATCGAAGACGAAAACTGGGGCTCGGGGGTCGAGCTTCGGCTCTATAATCCTTGCCATCAACAAGTTGAGCCAGTCCTCTCGAATCAAGGGTGATGTCGAGACCCAGGAGAGGGAAAGCTCACGCGCGCGGGCCTCGAGCTCTTCCGCCGTCGCGCAGTGAGGGTCGAGCCCCACATGGCGTTGGAAAATAGCCCCATACGAGACGCGCTCTGCCGAACCTGTGCCGAGCACCTCCTGAAGCAAGAGCTCGACTTCGTCCATCAATTGATGGTGATTCATCCCGACGCGATACCACTCCACCATCGTGAACTCTGGGTTGTGGCGCGACCCCCGCTCGGCGCCGCGGAAAGCCTTACATACTTGATAAATCGATCCGGAGCCCGCCGCGAGCAGTCGTTTCATGGCGAGCTCTGGCGAGCTCTGCAAGTAGAGCTCGTCTCCCCCGAACCGGAGAGTAAGGCTCTCGATGTGGAGGTCGGTCGTGGCCGCGTGACCGAGGAGGGGCGTTTCGACCTCCAGGACACCACGCGCGTCGAAGAAATTCCGAATGCGGGAGAGGAGCCGGGCGCGAAGGCGCATGGCCGCGATCGGAGCTGCGGGCGTCCAATCGGTGGTCGCGCTCACTCTTTGACGCGGCCGACGTACTCTCCCGTGCGGGTATCGAGCTTTAGCGTCTCCCCTGCTTCGACAAAGAGGGGGACGCGCACGACGGCTCCGGTCTCGAGAGTCGCGTTCTTGCCACCGGTCCCGGCCGTGTCGCCGCGGATACCCGGCTCCGTCTCCTTGACCTCGAGCTCCACGAACATGGGCGGCGTGACTTGGATGATCAAGTTGTTGTAGAGCGTCACCTGGCACCGCGCCTCTTCCTTGAGCCACTTCGAGGTATCTCCCACGGCGCTCGCGTCCGCTTGATACTGCTCGTAGGAGTTCGGATCCATGAAATGCCAGAACTCGCCGTCGCTGTAGAGGTACTGCATGTCGGTATCGACGACATCGGCGCCCCCAACGCTCTCCCCCGACTTGAAAGTCTTCTCCAGGACGCGACCGGTCTTCAGATTTCGGTACTTGACTCGAGTGAAAGCCTGTCCTTTTCCCGGCTTCACGAACTCGACGTCGATCATCACGGCGGGATCGCCGTCCAGCATCACTTTCAGCCCGGAACGAAATTGATTCGTGCTAATGGTGTCTGCCATCTCTGCTTCCAAACGGTGAACGCAACATATTAGCGCTGATCGGGCTCGAGCTCCACAATAAGTCCGTCGCTCCAGCCGTACTTCGCCTCGGAAAGCTCGCGCACCCGCGCGGCGAGCTCGGGCTCAGCCGAGGGTTCGACGATCCGCCCGACACTCTCGAAACGCTCACCGCCGATGCGGACTCGCACTCGCGGTTCGTGTCTTACGTTTTGAACCCAATGCGCCTTCTCACGGGTCTCCGCAATGAGATAGATGCACCTACCGTGCTCGGTGAACCAGATCTCGATCTCGTGATCATGACCGCTCTTCGAGCCGATGGTCGTGAGATACAGATACAGCGGTTCTTTGCTCTTCACGCGGGCCCCTGCCCGCAGCAACGGGCTACGCGAGTCTCTCGAGACGCAGCCGGTGCCTCTCGTCGAAGAGGCGCCTGGCCGTTAGCCAAACCGAGCAGATGACGCCGAAACCCGTTCCAGCGGCGATCAGAAACATGATCAAGATCTGATATTTCACGGCTTCCACCGGTGGGCTCCCGGCGAGAATTTGTCCCGTCATCATGCCAGGGAGGCTGACGATCCCGGCCGCGGCCATCGCGTTCAGAATCGGGATCATTCCAGTGCGGATGCTCTCCCGTCGGAGCTCTCGAGTAGCGTCCTCGCGAGTCTGTCCGAGGAGAAGCCTCTGCTCGATCACGAGACGATCGCGATGGGCGCCCTCCGTGAGCTTCCCCATTCCGAGCGCGACACCGGTCATCGTGTTTCCCAGAAGCATCCCCAGCAGCGGGATCGCGTATTGCGCCTCCCACCACGGCTCGGGTCGTACGACGACGACGAGCGCGAGCAGCGTCACCGTGAACGCGGACAGGAACATCGAGAGCGTGCCGACGGTGAAACCCCATCTGCCCTTCAGCGGCCGTGATTGACGGGCGAGCACCTCTCTCCCGGCCACGAGGAGCATGACCGTGGCGATGAGAGCGAGCCATGAGGGGCGCTGCGTCGAAAAGACTGCCTTGAGCACGAGGCCGACCAGCGTGAGTTGGACGACGGTTCGAAGCGCGGCCACGAGAATCCGACCGCCCAGGCCGAGACGAAAGCAAAAGCTGAGCGCGGCGAGCGCGACGACGAGGACCGAGGCAAGAGCGAGGTCGAAGGGCGTGAGTGAAATGAGTGTCATGGACTGGGTAGCGATTGGAGTCGACCGCCCTCGAGCTCGAAGGCGCGAGACGCGATGCGACGGGCCTGCGCTCGGTCGTGACTCACCCAGACAACGGCCGCCTCCGATTCTTGCTGGTAGAGAGCAACCCGGCGTTCGACGCGCTCAGCATTGTCGGCATCGAGACCCGCGGTGGGCTCGTCGAGGAGCAGCGCCCGAGGGTGATTGGCGAGCAGGCGCAGCAGAGCGAGCCGCTGGCGTTCGCCCGTCGAGAGGCGCGCGACGCGATAGTGCATGACTTCGAGATCGAGCCCGAGGGCGCCCAAATCGGCCGCGCCCGCGAAGCTCGACGGAAAGTGCGCACCGACGTCATCCGCCCACCATCCGGACTCCGGCGGCAGCAGCCCGACGATACGGCGCCACTCGGGGGCCGGCATGCTCTCCGCTTCCCGCCCATCCAAGCACGCCACTCCGTCGTGCAGATCCAAATCCGCGATGGCTCGAAGCAGGAGAGTCTTGCCGGCACCCGAGGCACCCATGAGAGCAACGCACTCACCGCTCTCGACGGTGAGGTCGATCGGCCCCTTGTCCAGAAATCTCAGTCCTTCGACATCGAGACGACTCATCTGTTGTGAATCAACTGCGTTACGCCGCCACCAAACCGGAGTGCCGAAGCAGGGCCTCGGTGCTCGGCTCCCGGCCACGAAATCGCTTGAAGACCTCCATCGGAGACGCGCTACCCCCCAGAGAGAGTACGGTATCGCGGAAACGGCGCCCGGTGCTCTTTAGAGCCTGGTCCTCGTTCAGACCCGCCTCTTCGAAGGCCGCGAAGGCATCGGCCGAGAGCACCTCCGCCCACTTGTAAGAGTAGTAGCCCGCGGCGTAGCCTCCCTGAAAAATGTGTGAGAAGCTGCAGAGAAAGCGGTCCTCCGGAAGCGGCGGCAGAACCGTCGTCTGCGCCGCGATGCGGCGCTGAACGTCCGTCGGCGTCTCCTCGCCACCTTCGTAGCGATGGTGAAGGCACAGGTCAAGAAAGCCGAAATACAGCTGGCGTAGAGTGGACATGCCCGACTGAAATGTGCGCGCAGCGCAGATCTTGTCGAAGAGCGCATCGGGAAGAGGTGCCCCGGTCTCCACGTGGGACGACAACCCGAGGATCGTCTCCTGGTGGTAGCACCAGTTCTCCATGAACTGACTCGGAAGCTCGACCGCATCCCAATCGACGTTCCGAATCCCGGAAGCGAGTCCATAATCGACCCGGGTCAGCATGTGCTGCAGCGTGTGACCGAACTCGTGAAACAGCGTCTCGATCTCCCGGAACGTCATCAAAGAGGGTTTTCCGTCGACGGGCGGCGTGCCATTGCAGATGAGATGGGCCACCGGCAACCGCGCGACTCGACCCTTGGGGGCGAATAGATGGCTTCGCCCAACGACCTCGTTCATCCACGCGCCGCCACGTTTGTTCTGAGGCCGGCTGTAGGGGTCGAAATAGAAGGCGGCGAGGTCTTCACCATCGAGCGAGCGCACTCGAAAGAAACGGACGTCCTCGTGCCAGACGGGAGCCTCCCCGTCCGCCCCGACCACGTCGATCTCGAACAAGCGCCGAGCCAGCGCAAAGAGACCTTCGAGCACTCGAGGCATCGGGAAGTAGGATCTGAGCACCTCCTCGCTGTAGTCAAACCGCGCCTCTCGCATGCGCTCACTCCAATAGGTGACGTCCCATTGACGAACCTCCTCGGACTCCCCTTGCTCTCGCGTGAAAGCCCTCAGCTCGTCCATCTCGTGGTGGGCGGCGTCATAGGCCACGCCACGGAGCTCCTCGAGCAGTCTTTCGGCTCGCTCGACCGTGCCCGCCATTTTCTTCGAGAGCGACAGCTCCGCGTAGGTCGCGCAACCTAGCAGCTCGGCTTCCTCGCGTCTCAATCGGAGTATGGCATCGATGAGCGGCTGATTATCGAACTCGCCGTCCGAGGCCCGGGCAACGAACGCGCGGTGGAGCTTCTCCCTCAGGTCGCGCCTTGTCCCGTGTTTCATGAACCCTACGAAGCTCGGGCCGTCGAGCGTGATCCTCCAGGGGCCCTCGGAGGCCGAGGCCCCGCTCTCCCCGCCGAGCCGAGCCGACTGCGCCGCCATTTCCAGATAGCTCTGGGGTAACCCCGTCACCTCGTCTTTCGACCGGAGCACGAACTCGAAAGCCTTCGTGGCGTCGAGGAGATGATTTCCAAACCGTGTGCTGAGCTCGGCCAGCTCGAGCTTGATCTTCTGGAAGCGTTCCTTCTTCTTCCCCTTCAAAGCGACTCCCGCGTACTCCGCGTCCTGAATGAGCTTGTCCAGAATACGTTTCTGCGCGGCGTCCAGAGAGCCGGCCCTCTCGCCATCGCGAAGCGCGACCAGTGCCCGAAAGATCGAAGGGCTCTGACCGATCCGCATCGATAGCCGCACCACCTCCGGCTCGACACTCTCATAGGCGGTACGAAGCTCCTCGCTGTTCTTGACGCTCATCAAGTGCTCGACAAGACCCCAGCCGAAACCGAGACGGTCGTGCATCCTCTCGATGAGCTCGACGACACCTTCCCAACTCGGCTCCGCCGTTTTCTCGAGCCTCTCGAGCATCGCAGAGACCTCCGCAACGAGCGCGCGGATCCCGGGCTCGACATGAACTGGCTCGACGGCGTCGAAGAGCGGTGGCCTCGATGCCGGGCTCAGTAAGGGGTTTTTCAGATGGTCATTCATTCGTCGTGTTCACTCCTTCTCTCTATTCTACAAAGACAGCTCTGCCACGACCGGCGCATGATCGGAGGGTGTGCGCCAGCCACGGACTCGCTTGAGAATCGTCGCGGAGAGGAGGGCCCGACGAAACGATTCTGTCACCCAAATGTGGTCGAGTCGCCGTCCCTTGTCGAACGCACGCCAGTCAGGAGCTCGATAGCTCCACCACGAGAAAATCCTCTCCGTCTCGGGCACGAAACATCGAACCGCGTCCAGGAAGCCGGCCGAGCCTCCCAGGCGCTCGAGCGCCTCGACCTCGACCGGCGTATGCGTCACGACCCGCTTCAGCTTGTCGTGAGACCAGACGTCGCTTTTGAGCGGCGCGACGTTCAGATCGCCTGCGAGCACGGTCGGCATCGACGCCCGTCGGCTTCGAAACCAGCGTGCCAGCGACCGGAGAAACTGAAGCTTGTGAGCGAACTTGGGGTTTCGCGCTGGATCCGGCAGATCGCCGCCAGCAGGTACGTAGACGTTGTGGATTTCGAGGCCAGAACCTATCGTCGCGAAGATATGGCGGCAGTCCCTTCTCCCGCACCAGTTCTTGACCGTGACGTTCTGAAGCGGGACCTTCGAAAGGATCGCGACGCCATTGTAGCTCTTTTGACCGGCGAGCGCAGTGTGGCGATAGCCGAGGCGTCGAAAGCGCTCCAGAGGAAAGAGGGTATCGACAACCTTCGTCTCCTGGAGACAGACCACGTCGGGCGCCTCCCGGCGAAGCAAACGGGCGAGCGCGAGCTCCCGCAGTCGAACCGAATTGATGTTCCAAGATACGATCTTCATGTCGATGGGATCGGGTTATACTCCGCGCGCCAATGACACCAGAGAGCTCCAAGCCGCGTTTCATTCTCGTTCGAGCTGCACTCGGCGGATTGCTGATGGGGCTCGCCAACCTCGTCCCCGGTATCAGTGGCGGCACGATGCTATTGTCCACCGGAGTCTACCCCGAGTTCATCGACTCGATCGCCGAGATCACGACGTTCCGCTTTCGACCGCGGTCGATTCTGCTACTCGGATGCATCCTAGCGATGTCGGGCACGGCGATTCTGCTCTTTGCCGGCGCCACGAAGGACCTCGTCGTCGATCACCGGTGGGTCATGTACAGCGTGTTCATCGGCCTCACACTTGGCGGCGTTCCGATTGTCTGGCGCCTCGCGAGGCCCATGAGCCCCGGGGTCGCGATCGGAGCTTGCCTCGGCGTAGCGGCCATGGTTCTCATGGCGGTGTCACAACCGGCTGTGGGCAGTGGCGAAGGGTCGACGATCCTACTTTTCTTCGCGGGCGTGGCCGGCGCGAGCGCGATGATCTTGCCTGGGGTGAGCGGCGGATACTTGCTTCTGCTCATGGGCCAGTATGTACCGATTCTGAGCGCCGTCGACGACTTCAAGACGGGACTACTGGGAAGCCCTGTCGATTGGGCGCTCGTCACGACGGCGATGAAAGTGGGAGTTCCCGTCGGGCTCGGCGTCGTTCTGGGCGTGGTCGGAGTGAGCAATCTCTTGAGATTCCTGCTCGATCGCTATCGCAAGCCGACGCTCGGAGCTCTTCTTGGACTATTGCTCGGCGCCATCGTAGGACTCTGGCCATTTCAGCAGACGGTCGTGCCCGCACCCGGTCAGGTCATCAAAGGCACCGTCGTGACGCGCGAGAACGCGGAGAGCTTCGATCGCGAGGATTGGCCCAGCGAGCGCTTTTCGCCCGATAGGGCTCAGATCGCCACTGCGCTCGCATTGCTAGCCCTCGGTTTCGTCGGGACCCAGCTCATTGGCCGCATCGGCCGCCCTTCGAAAGCTATCTAGAAACGCAAAGGACTCTATCAGTTAGAGCGTTCGCACCTTCGTTTGACGACGTCGCGTCGGCGACTGTAACATATCGGGATCGCAGGGAGGGGCGGGATTGGCCTTGTCTGCGCAGAGTTTGGCTACGACCCACACCAAGGAGATACGTTTTGAGCAAGACGGCAACGGCACCTCGAGCCTTCATGGACACGGGGCTGCCCCTGTTCTCGGACCTTCCGTATAAGGTCAAAGACCTCTCGCCAGAGACGGTGGCTTTCGGACGCAAGGAGATCCAGCTCGCCGAGCACGAGATGCCCGGTCTGATGGCATTTCGCAAGAAGTACCAAAAGGAACAGCCACTCAAAGGCGCCCGCATCATGGGCTCGCTTCACATGACGATCCAAACGGCCGTGCTCATCGAGACGCTGCTCGATCTAGGCGCGGAGGTACGTTGGGCGAGCTGCAATGTCTTCTCGACGCAAGATCACGCCGCTGCCGCGATCGTCGTCGGCCGCGACGGGACCCCTGACAATCCGAAGGGGCCCGCGGTTTTCGCGTGGAAGGGCGAGACTTTGCCCGAGTACTGGTGGTGCACCCTTCAAGCGATCCGCTGGCCCGAGGGCAAGACTCCCAACATGCTTCTCGACGACGGCGGAGACGCGACGCTCCTCGTCCACAAGGGCGTCGAGTTCGCGCAGAAAGGCGAAGTCCCGGCCCCCGAGACGGTGGAGAGCGAGGAGTTCAAAGTCATTTTGTCGCTTCTCGGCCAGCTGCGCGGAGAGGACCCAGACTTCTGGACGCCGATCGCGAAAAGCATCAAGGGCGTGAGCGAGGAGACCACGACCGGCGTTCATCGTCTCTACAGCATGGAAAAGGACGGTAGCCTCCTCTTTCCCGCCATCAACGTCAACGATTCGGTTACCAAGAGCAAGTTCGACAATATCTACGGATGCCGCCACTCGCTCGTCGACGGCATCGTGCGCGCCACCGACGTGATGCTCTCGGGAAAACTGGCCGTCATCTGCGGCTACGGCGATGTGGGCAAAGGATGCGCTCAGGCCCTCGCAGGCCAGAAGTGCCGCATCGTCGTGACCGAGATCGACCCCATTTGCGCCCTTCAAGCCTGCATGGACGGCTACGAGGTCGTGCGGTTCGAGGACGTCGTCGACAAGGCGGACATTTTCGTCACCGCGACGGGCAACGTCGACATCATCACCGCCGAGCACATGAAGCGGATGAAGCACAATGCCATCGTCGGCAACATCGGTCACTTCGACAACGAGATCGACATGGCGGGTCTCGCCAAGATCGAGGGTATCGAGAAAATCAACGTAAAACCGCAGGTCGACGAGTGGCGCTTTCCCGACGACCATTCGATCATCGTGCTCTCCGAGGGACGGCTTCTCAACCTCGGCAACGCGACCGGACATCCGAGCTTCGTGATGAGCAACAGCTTCTCGAACCAGGTCGCGGCGCAGATCGAGCTCTTCAAGAAACCCGACAGCTACGAGAAGAAGGTCTATACGCTGCCGAAACAGCTCGACGAGGAAGTGGCTCGGCTCCATCTCGACAAGCTCGGCGCAAAATTGACAAAGCTCCGGCCCGAGCAAGCAGAGTACCTCGGCGTCTCCGTGGACGGGCCGTTCAAGCCCGACCACTACCGTTATTAATGGACGGTACCAGCGAAGCTGGTACAGACCTCTAATCCCTCTCCTCTCCAAGGAGAGGGCCTGGGTGAGGGGCGGCCACCGACTCTTTCTAGGAAAGCGCTCCCTCGAGAAACATCGTTCCGAAGTGCAGGGTCAGGACGGCCTTGCCTTCAAACTTGCCGCTGCCGGGGGTAATGTCGATGAGCATGTGCTCGGCGCTCCCCTCGTTCGACGAGTAGCTGGAGTCTAGCTTGATCACTTGGGACATATCCGGCTCCGTGCCCCGCGCCAGTGCGCCTTTGTAGAGCCCCATGGTCCAGTCACTAGCGCCGTTCTTGATGACGCCAATCGTGTACTCTCCCGCCGGAATGGTGACGCCGCCGGCCATCACATCGGCCGAGAGACTGAGCTTGGGGCGACGCGGCGTGATGAAGGTTCCGACTGCCGCGCTTTCGGCACGGCTCACATTCGCCGGTGTCGTATTGTAGGCGATGGTCGCTTCCGCCCCGCCGGGTAGCTTGGCCGTGATGGTCTTATTGAAGTGCGGGTGCGCGAGCGCGAGGCTCGGTACGAGCAACACCATGAAAACACAGAGAAAACACAGAAAATTCTTCACATCATCCTCCTGGCAAAACGAACCATTTCGTGCGGCTGGATGCTATCGGTTGACCGGCCGAATATGCAAACGATGACGTCTCTCGATCACTCCTACGAGCAGACGCTCCGTGAGAAAGCCCTCTTGAACTTGACGAAATTCACTCGCAAGAAGCTCTCGAACGAGAGCTTGACGGCCGCCGCGGTCGCGCTGACCCTCGTCGGAACCGCGAGCGGCGACGCCGCCTTCATTCTCACTCGTCGTCCGAAAGGGCTCCGACGGCACGGAGGGCAGTGGGCGATCCCTGGCGGCCGCGCCAACGATCGAGAGCGGCCGGAGGAGACCGCCCGCCGCGAGGTCGAGGAAGAGATCGGCTTGAGTCTCCCCCCGGAAGCAGTGCTCGGGCTCCTCGACGACTTCCCATCGCGTTCGGGTTTCGCGATCACGCCCGTCGTAATCTGGGGCCCCGACCAGCCGCGGCTTCGACCCGACCCGAGGGAGGTGGCCTCCGTGCATCTGATCCCGCTGCGCGAGCTCGACTCGCCGGGACTCCCCTCGATTACGCCCAGCGAGACCGGCCGGCCTCTAATCTCCCTCGTCTTCGCGACGTTGGGAACGACTGTATGGGCGCCGACCGCCGCCATGCTGTACCAGATGCGCGAAGTCGTTCTGCACGGCCGCGCGACCCGCGTCGCCCACTTCGAACAGCCCCGCTTCGCGTGGAAATAACTACCGCTGCGTCGCGCGGTGACGGAGCGCGTGATCCGCCAGGGTCAGAGCCATCATCGCTTCCGCCATCGGCACGAACCGAGGCAGGAGACAGGGGTCGTGGCGTCCCTTCGTCGCGATCGTCGTCGGCTCGCCCTGCCGGGTGATTGTCTCCTGCTCGCGGGGCAAACTGCTGGTCGGCTTGACGGCACAGCGCAGCACGATCGGCATTCCAGAGCTGATACCACCGAGCATCCCGCCGTGACGGTTCGTGCGGGTGACGATGCGTCCCCCTTCTTGGGTGAAGACGTCGTTTGCCTCACTACCGCGCAACGCCGCCATGTCGAAACCCGCACCGTACTCCACCCCGACGACGGCAGGAAGGCTGAACATCGCCTTTCCCAGATCGGCTTTGAGTTTGTCGAAGACAGGCTCGCCCCAGCCGGGGGGTATTCCTGTCGCGACGAGCTCCGCCACACCTCCGATCGAGTCGCCCTCGCGCCGGAGCGCTTCGATGAGTGCCACCATCTTTTCCGCCGCACTCTTGTCCGGGCAACGGACGATGTTCGACTCGACCGCATCCAAGGTAATCGTCTCGGGGGCCGCGATCGTCGCGACGACGTCGCCGACGCGCTTCACGTAGCCGACGATGGCCACGCCGTACCACTCGGACAGGAGCTTTTTCGCGACCGCCCCTGCCGCGACGCGAACGGCGGTCTCCCGCGCGCTCGAACGTCCTCCACCTCGGTAGTCCCGAATACCATACTTCGCGTCGAAGGTATAGTCCGCGTGACCGGGCCGATATTTGTCACGAATCTCCGAGTAGTCTTTGGATCGCTGATCCCTGTTTTGGATCGAGATGGCGATCGATGTGCCGGTCGTCCGTCCC
Organism: Candidatus Marinacidobacterales bacterium; assembly: GCA_965247365.1. Classification (GTDB taxonomy): domain Bacteria; phylum Acidobacteriota; class Vicinamibacteria; order Marinacidobacterales; family SMYC01; genus CBDFHB01. Next base: position 1,701,014 of record CBDFHB010000002.1, on the reverse strand, counting down.
TCGAAAACACCGGAAAGGATCTCGGGCTCGTCGCGCTCCTGCCTCTGCGTGGTGACCTTCGACTGGCCCGGGCGACGCCGGTCGAGATCGGGCTGCAAATCCGCCGTCGAGAGCTCCAGGCCGGACGGCACGCCGTCAATGATGACGACATAACCCGGCCCGTGGCTCTCGCCGGCGGTCGTAACGCGGAACGCCTGCCCGAAGCTGTTACCTGACATCGCGATCTGCCATCTTAGTTCGGCTCACTCCTTCCGGGAAAGCGGATGAGCCTGCCGTACAGTCGTCCACCGACCAGCGCGGAGTCCCAGGAGATGCGAATCGGGATCCAGCTCGGCCTTCGACTCCGGATAAAACGGCCGCGGGTGAAGGCCGGAGTCCCTTCCGGCGGCTCCATGATGGCCCTCTGGACTTGTTCGGCGGAGACGAGGCGCGATACGGCACCACGCTCTTCCAACAGGGCGGCATAGCCGTCGCCCAGCTCGTGGTAGCGCAAGTCGATCGTCTTGAGCAACGCGGTGTCGTGCTTGTCACCACAAGTCTCGAGCAGATACCGCTTCGTCACCCAATCCACCCGTCCGACCAGCTTCGTCATCTTCCTCCGCTCGAGAGCCGTCAGGACTTCGTCCCAGAGCTTCACGACTTCCCGCGCTTCCATGGACGTCGCTTTGGAATCCTTGACGTAGACCTTCGCTCGCTCGAGGTAGAAACGCTGAATCTCGAGCGCAGTCATCGCCCCGCGCGCGGTCGCAACCTCGGCCTCGAGAGAGGGATCGGCCACGATCGAGTGAAGGGCCTCTGTGGGACGACGAAGCCTTGGTGCATCCTCGAGCGCGCCAGCCTCGATCATAGCCACGACGATCGACGTCGCACCCATCTTCAGGAACTCCGCCTCCTCGAGCATGGCCGAATCCGCCAGGCCAAGCTGCAGACGTTGCCTTCGCCGCCATAGCCCGAGCAGAGGGGCGAGGTGCAGCAGCGCGGTCGTGAGAATCGGCTTCAGCAGATTTCCCGTGTCGAGGATCGCTCGGTCCCTCGGACTGATAGTCGACCGCATAACGGCGTTGATGGAGGGTCCCTTTTCCGAGAGCACGAATCGGCCATCTTCCTCGACGCTGCCCGACCCCGACCACACGGGCCGAGAGACGAGAAACGCCAAGCCACGCTTGCGCAGCCTCCGAAAGGCCAGCTTGCGCAGCACGAACGAGAACAGGGCAATGAGCGGCCAACTCACAGCGAGACTGAGCCGGGCAGCAAAGGAGCTGATCCGGTCGTCAAAGCTGAGAAGTCGCTCCCAAAACCGGCGGCCACCGAGCGGAACGAAGAAGACCCCGATTGCGATCAGAACGACGAGCGTCAAAGCTCGAATCAGAAAAACCAGCCAACTACAAAAGACGGTCGCGACGAGGAGCGGGAGCATCGGCCATGGAGAGTCGATACAAGAAGAGGCCGAAACCGCGAGCCAGACCGACCTCGAAACTCTCCTGGGCACCATAGACGTGCCCCATGGCGTCCCGACAATTCTTGAGCAGGCCGAGCTTTCCCGGATAGCCGAGCTGGCTCAGTCGCTTCTCGGCCTCGGGAATCGCTTCGCGCAGCAAGGCCTCCTGGGCCTTCTGATAGAGCAGAAGCTGTGCCGGGCTAAGACACTCGGGTGTCGCTCCTTCGATGAGACCCCCGTCCGTGCAATAGGGGTAATACTCGTAGTGGAATGCTCCGCCGTTCTGCGTGAAGATTTGGGGACGTCCCGCGTACATCCCGGGTTCGGTGCGCACACGCGCCCCGATGATCTTGGCCAAGACTTCGTAGACGAGATCGTGTCCGGGACGACGTTTTTCGGAGGAGAAACGGATGGCGTACTCGGTCTCCTGCCCCATCAGTCGACCGAACACTAGCGATCGTTCAGGCGGAGCGTGAGCTATTCTCCGCCCTCTGGCACGACTGTCTCGGCTGGATAGCGACTCTTGAGCCGGCGTGCGTCTTCGGCTATCTCGCGCAGAATCACTTCGCCACGATCAGCTTCTAGATCGACCTCGCGTCTGCTCTCGACGAGCTCTTTCTGACTCCGCGTCATGTGCCAAGACCTCCTGCAGTTTCTTCAGCGCACTCAGAGTAACACAGGCGACGCGCTGACGGCACAGAGCTAGACACTAGTGTCCCAAAACTGCGCGCACGGACTCCCCGAGAACCTCCACGATGCGATCGAGCTCGGCTTCGGTCGTCACCGCGGGCGGCGCCAGGACGAAGATGTCCTCGCGCGTTCTCGAGAAAAGGCCGCGCTTGTCGGCCTCCTGCTGGATCCTGGGTCCGATGTCCTCGCTCGGCGCGAAATGTTCCTTCGTTCCTTTGTCACGAACGATCTCAACTGCCGCCATGAGACCTAGACCTCGCACCTCTCCAACGTGCGGGTGCTCTCCCAGGGCTTCATGGAGTCCTCGCAGAAGACGCGCACCCTTTTCCGCGGCCTGGCCGACGAGGTCCTCCCGATCGATGATGTCGAGGTTCCGAAGCGCAACCCGGCATCCTACGGGATGAGAGCTGTAGGTATAGGAGTGCATCCAGACTGGATCCGCCGCCTCCAGGACTTCCGCGACGTGGTCGCCGAGGCCGATGCCGCCCAGCGGGAGGTAGCCCGAAGTCACCCCCTTGGCGAACTGCATCATGTCCGGCTCCAGGCCCCAGTGTTCCAGCCCAAAGCGCTTCCCGGTGCGGCCGAAACCCGTGATGACTTCGTCAGCCACGAGCAGAACCTCGTACTGGTTGCAGATCTCCCTTACTCGTGCAAAGTAGTCGTCCTGCGGCACGATGACACCACCCGCGCCCTGCACCGGCTCGGCCAGGAACATCCCGACCGTGTCCGGTCCTTCCTTCAGTATGGCCTTTTCCAGCTCGTTGGCTGCTGCGACGCCCTGACTGACGCCTTCCGGCGCCTCGTAGCGATAGGGGTAAGGCGACGGGATGTGCACGAACCCGGGCACCCTGGGCTCGAACATGGGCCAATACGCGACGATGCCGGTGGCGCTCATTGCGGCCAGCGTCACGCCGTGATAGCCCCAAATCCTCGAGATGACTTTCGTCTTGTCGGGCTTTCCTCTCAACCTCCAGTAGTAGCGCGCGGTCTTGAAGCTGCTGTCACTCGACTCGCCTCCGCCGGACGTGAAAAAGAAATGGTTGATGGAAGGATAGACCCACTCCGAGAGCCTCTCCGCAAGCTCGATTGCTGCCGGATGAGAGCTTCCCGAGTAGGCCGAGCAATATGCGAGCTCGGCCATCTGTTCGGCGGCGACGTCGGCGATCTCCTTGCGTCCGTGCCCCGCGAAGACGTTCCAGAGGCCCGAAAGGCCGTCGATGTACTCCTTACCGTCAACGTCGTACAGACGGGCCCCTTCGCCTCGGATCCACACGTGGCCCTTCCTCTGCGCCGCCGGCCCATGGAGAGGATGAATGAGGTGGGCATGGTCTCTCGCCAGAAGCTCCGTTTTCGATTGCTCTTTCGTCGTCGCCATGAAGTCCGTTCCTCGGTTCCTCCAACCGCTGAGGGTAACAGCCGGTTCCATGCTTGGCAAGATGCTGGCTGCGCAGAGCGGCGACCTGATACAGTGCGCCGTCGATGGAAATGGCTGGAAGAAGGACGCCCATGCTGTCGGGATGGGGCCGTATACCCAAACCGGGCAAAGAAGTCTTCTCGGAAGATTTGCGCGCGCTCAGCGAGCACGCCGTGCTCTCCCGAGGTCTCGGGCGCTCGTACGGTGACTCCGCGCTGCCGCCGCCCGGACACCTGGAAGTCGCGACGACGACCCTCGCCGATCGGATCCTCGCCTTCGACGAACGCTCGGGCATAATCCGAGTGGAAGCGGGGCTGTCTCTGCGAGAGCTCCATCGCTTCTTTTTACCCAGACGCAGGTTCGTGCCCGTATCACCAGGGACTCAGTTCGTCACGCTCGGCGGTATGGTCGCCGCTGACGTCCACGGAAAGAACCATCACGTCGACGGCTGCTTCGGAGCGCACGTCGAGAAGCTTCTTCTTCGCGTCGCCGACGGACGCCTCGTCGAGTGCTCACCTTCGATCGAGCCGGAGCTCTTCTGGGCAACGGTGGGCGGCATGGGACTGACCGGTCACATTCTCGAAGTGGAGTTTGGGTTGCGCTCGCTGCCGTCACCCTGGATCTACGAGGAGCGCGAGCGGTTCGCGAATATCGACGACCTCGTCGCGGGTCTCAAGAACGCGGAGAAAGACTGGCCGCTCACCGTGGGTTGGATTGACGGGCTGGCCCAAGGACGCTCGCTGGGCCGCGGCATCCTGAGCCGCGGCCGATGGGTCAGCGAGGACGAGACGCCATCGAAGCCCCCGTCTCCTCTACGCCGTTTCTCCGTCCCCTTCGACTTTCCGAACTGGGCGCTGAACAGTCTTAGCATTCGCGCCTTCAACGAAATCATCTATCTAGCGCAAGCTCACCGCCCTCGCATCGTCCATCCCGATGCCTTTTTCTATCCGCTCGACACCATACTCCACTGGAATCGGATCTACGGCCATCGGGGGTTCATGCAGTACCAATGCGTGCTACCCTCTTCGGCGGGTCCCGAGGCGGCGCGACGTTTCCTCACCGTTCTCACGGCCCGCGGCGGCGCGGATTCCTTTCTCTGTGTCGTCAAGGACTGTGGCGAAGAGGGTCAAGGGATGCTCTCTTTTCCCCGCCCCGGTATTTCCGTCGCCATCGATCTCGCCGTGCACGAGGGCACTCAGGGGCTCGTCGACTTGCTCAACGAAGCGGTGCTTCAGGAGGGAGGCCGCATCTACCTCGCGAAGGATGCCTTCACACGAGCAGAGCACTTCCGCGCGATGGAGCCTCGCCTCGAAGGATGGATGGAGGTGCGGCGCCGATGGGATCCGGAGCTCAAGTTTCGAAGCGCTCAGTCGGTAAGAGTCTTGGGAGACCCGGCGTGAAGGTCGCACTGCTCGGGGGAACGAAGGGTATAGGCCGCGCGCTCGGCCGACTACTTTCCGATAAGGGCCACCGCGTCTGCTTGCTTGGTCGCGACCTCGACGACTTGAAGAGGTCGGCGGGCGACATGCAAGTCCGCGCCCGCGCCAAAGAAGATATCCCTGTCGCCGAGTGCGACCTGGAGCGCCCGGAGACTTTCGAGACCGCCCTCACCTCGGCGGAGGAATCTCTCGAGGGGTTGGATGCGGTCGTCGTCACCGCGGGCATGTTCGCCACCCAGGACAAGCTCGAGTCCGACGTCGATCTGGCCCGAAAGCTCCTGACCGTCAATTTCGCGAATACGGTTACGTTCTGCGAGAGGGCGCGCCGGCGCCTTCTGGAGCGCGGCGGAGGCAAGCTCTGCGTCTTTTCATCCGTCGCCGGCGAGCGCGGGCGCAAGCCGGTCGTGCTCTATGGAGCAAGCAAGGCAGGTCTCTCCGCATATCTGGAAGGCCTGGATCACAAGTTTCGAGATCGGGGTCTCGAGACGATCTGCGTGAAACCAGGTTTCGTGAAGACGGGCATGACCGCCGGTCTTCCCGAGCCGCCTTTCGCAGGAGAGCCCGAGGCGGTCGCGCGCGACGTCCTGAAGGCACTCGAGCGTGGCGCACCCGAAATCTACTCGCCGCCCATCTGGCGCTACATCATGCTCGTCATTCGGAACCTGCCGCGATTCGTAATGCGGCGCATTAATTTCTAGTGCTCACTCGCCTCTTCGGCTCGTTCGCTCCCCTCGCTCTTCGCTCGGGGGAACGGCCGGCCCACTCGGGCCGGGCTCGCGGCAGATGTAATAGGAAACCGCTCGCGCAGGTGCAGATGTTCTCGCGAAAGCTCCGGGTGTCCGGGTTACAATGATTTGGTGAAGGACGGAGCCGACAATATCTACGAAGCGAGCGGAAAAGTGTTCATCAAGAGCCGCGCTGAGCTCGAAATTATGGCGCGCGCGGGCAAGCTCGCCTCCGAGTGTCTCGAATGGATCGTGCAGCAAGTCCAGCCGGGCATGACCACTCAGGCTATCGACGATCTTCAGGTGGAATTCGCCAAACGGCATGGGGTCGTGGCCGCCCCGCTGAACTATCGTGGCTTTCCAAAGAGTATCTGCACTTCCGTCAACGAGGTCATCTGCCACGGCATCCCGAGCACGAAGCAAATTCTGAACGAGGGAGACATCGTCGGCATCGACGTCACCCTCGTCATCGATGGATTCCATGGGGACAACGCCGCGACGGTTCCCGTCGGCGAGGTGAGCGAGCCCACGATGCGACTGCTAACAGCGACGCTCGAGTCCAGCCGCCGTGGCATCGAAGCGGTGAGGCCGGGCGCTCGTCTCGGCGACGTCGGTCACGCGATCCAGTCCTACGTCGAGCCCCTCGGCTTCTCCGTAGTGCGAGAGTTCGTAGGCCACGGGACCGGTCGCGGCTTTCACGAAGCGCCGCAAGTGCCCCACTTCGGCCAGCCGGGACGGGGCCTCCGGATGACTCCGGGACTCGTCTTCACGGTCGAGCCCATGATTAACGAGGGCGAATGGCGAATGGAGCTTTTGTCCGACGGTTGGACGGCTGTGACGCTCGATCGCAGGCTATCCGCTCAGTACGAGCACACCCTCGCCGTCACCGAGCAGGGGGTCCGCGTGCTTACGGTACAAAACGACGAGGGTAGGTGGGAGCCGCCCGGACGGTGGTATCCGCCCGAATGGAAGCCTGCCGCGAGCTAGCGAAACGCGTCCCGTCGGATCGATGACCCCTTTCGGAACGCTGACAATCTTGATAGGGTTACTGGTTCTATCATTCCTTAGGAGGATTTCATGGCAACGGTGATTCTTGGCGGCAACCCCGTCAACACGTCGGGGGAGCTTCCAGCGGTCGGGAGCCAAGCACCAGATTTCAAACTGACGAAAACGGATCTCGGCGACGTCTCGCTTGCGGATTTCGCAGGCAAGAAGATCATCTTGAACATTTTCGTGAGCATCGACACTGGGGTGTGCGCTACGTCGGTTAAAACATTCAACAGCGAAGCGGGAGGGCTTGGCGGTACCGCCGTGCTCTGCGTTTCCAAGGACCTTCCCTTCGCTCACGGACGTTTCTGTGGCGCAGAGGGCATCGAGAACGTCACGTCGCTCTCGGACCTCAGAGGGTCGGATTTCGGAAGGGCCTACGGCGTGCTCATGACGGACGGGTCGCTTGCGGGGCTCTTCGCTCGCTCCATCGTCGTCGTTGACGAAAGCGGTAAAGTCGTCTATACGGAGCTCGTTCCAACGGTCAGTGACGAGCCAAACTACAAAGCTGCCCTCGCCGCCGTAAAGTAGCGCCTACTATCCCTCTCCCCGCGAGGGGAGAGGGTGGTTCGCGAAGCGAACCGGGTGAGGGGCTTTCTAATCAAAGACCGCGCTGGCGGCGCTCCACCGTCAGCAATTCTCCTTCCTCGCTTCGGCGGCGGAAGCCGAGAAGATGAAGGATCTGGAGCGAGAACCACCTCGAGATCCGCCGGTCGACGCGAAAAGCGTGGGCCTCCTCCGCCAGCGCCATCCACACAATCGACGCCAGGTTGGAGACGGACCGAGGATCGAGGGGGTGAATGTTGACGTGGTCAAGTTCTAGAAAGTTTTTGCCAGAGCCAGGGAGCGCGGCGTAGAGCGATGTCGACGAGGTACAGGATGAGGGCCACGAGCGTGAGAAGGGGCGCGAGCTCCGTGGGGACACTCGCCCGCTCGTCAAGGTCGGCGAAGATGTCCCGAGTCTCCGGCCGGAACACGCCCCCCGTCTCCTCCGCCAGCCGTTCCAGCTTTTCCGTATCGGGCGGATAGAAGCGATACTCGTCGGGATAGGGATAGTAAATTGCCCGTGTGTGGCGGCGAGCGCCGTAGGTCCCTTCGGGAAGTCCCTCGGCGGACAGCTCGAAGCGCCAGGGGGAAACGACCGAGACCGACAGCGGCAGCGACGCGTGATACGCGCCGGGCGCGGTCTGATGCATCGCAACCGTCCGAACCGCGCTCGTCGAAGGATCGGTCACTTCGAATGTGGGCGTGAGACCTCTCGGGAAACGGCCTTCGTCGTCGACGATGAGGAGATCGATCTCGGCCGCCTGGCCTCGTCGCTCCACCCGGAAGTCCACATCGGCGCCCTGTGAGCGACTCATCGTGGATCGAATCGTCTGCGCCCAGAAGGGACCGTAGCCGTCCCAGTTCAACCAATCGACGGCCCAGCGATTCTTGACGTCCGACGTGAACATGACCGTCCGCCCCATGCCGTAGTGCCACCGGGCTAGAAGCGGGTCTTCGCCTTGGGCCTCGAGTATCACCTCCGCGGTCTCTTTGGCGAGCGTACTCACATATCCCTTGAGCGCGGGCGCCGTGTCGAAATCGATGCCCCGGAGTGCCTCGACGTCTCGCTTGACAAGGGCCTGGAACGACTCCTCCACGATCGTCGCCTCGAGAGCGATCTGGGTCTCCTCTATGAAGATCTGTTGGACTCGCGCTGCATCCTTGATGAAATAGCTCCTGCCATTACCCCAGGTGGCGATCTCCGCCAGTAGCTCCTGGTCGGCCTCTTCTCCTACGGCGACCGTCGAGACGGTGATCTCCTCGTCGGTCATGCGCTCGACGAGCTCCTCGTAGTCATCCGGATAGGTCTTCCCGTCCGACAGTAGGATGACGTGCCTGACCTTGGAGGGGCTCTCGACGAGCTGCTCGAAAGCTCTCTCGAGCGCCGGGTAGATATTGGTCTGCGCGCTCGCCTGGATGCGACTGATGCCATCCTTGATCCGCTCCTTGTTCACAGCGGTCTGCAACGGAATGGTCGTATAAGGATTCCAGTCGAAGGTCACGACGCCGAATCGATGGGTTTCCTCGAGAAGGTCGAGCGCCGCTTTCGTGGCCTCCTTGGCCAATGCGATCTTGCGACCATACATGCTGTAGGACTTGTCGAGCACGACGATCAGGGACAGATCTTTCCACTTTTCCTCGATACGAAACTCGACGGGCAGGATGCGTTCGACGGTCGTGTCCGAGTAGCCTTCTTCTCCGTAGCTCGTCTCGCCCGCCGCGAACACGAGCCCACCGGCCTCGTCACGGACGTAGCTCTCGAGCGATCGCATCGTAGCCTCGTCCATGGAGTGCGCTGGTACGTCGCTCAGCACGATGGCCTCGAAATCACCGAACCGCTCTCGCGATGCTGAGAGTTGCGAGCTCGACATCCGAGTGACCTCGATGCCTTCGGACTCGAGAGCCGTCTTCAGGTAGAACGCGCTCGGAGGATGGCCCTCGACATAGAGAATGCGAGGGCGAGGACCGACCTCGATGGTTTCCAGTCGGTGATCGTTGACGCGGAACGTATCGCCCGGCGTTTCGATGCGCGCCTGCAGGTCGAAGACGCCTTCGTCGGGCAGTCGCACCTCGAAGACGACGCGATTGAAGCCGGGCTCGAGCTCGGCGGTTTTACTCGCGAGCTCTAGAGACGCGGTCTCGAGGCCAACCGTCGCCTGCTGCCGAGTTCGACTGAAAACGACGACCCCCACCTCCATCATTTCCTCGGCTCGGACGTCGGTGGGAACTTCCAAATTCTCGATCCAGCTGTCACCTTCCGCGCGGACGGCTGCGGGCATCGTGAAAACGCGAACCCCCTGCTCCCGAAGCTCGGATACGGTCGTGGCGAGCTCGCCGTCGGTTTCGTGACCGTCCGTGACCAGGACCAATCGCTTCAACCGATGCGGCGCGAAGCTGGCCATGGCCTGCCGCACCGCGCGCTCGATGTCGGTGGCGCTCTGGTCGATGGCCCCCGGAGTCACCCGAATACCCGACTCGAGCGAAGCCCCGTCATAGACCGCGAGAGACCCGAGCTCTTCGGCACGCTCCACCATGGAAGCCTGTGCCGCGAAGCCGATGAAGCGAGCGTGGTCAGGTCTTCCTTCGCGGACCGCCTCGGCGCTCCAGCGGATCGCAGCGCTCAGAAACTCTGGAGAGATGCTGCGCGAGACGTCAATCAGGAAGACAGTCGAGATCGCGCTGGAAGGTCGATTGAAGTGGGGTCTCATGAGGGCGAGTAATAGCAGCACGACTACACTGCTCCGCACGATGGTTAGGAGCGCGTGTCGCCCGGTAAAGGAGGTTTCCGTTCGCCTACGGACCCACCATAGATAGATAACGGCCGGAAGCAAGAGCAGTGGCCAGTAAATCTCGAAGCTCAGCGACATCTATCCAAACGGATTTTACTGGGGCGCGTCTTCAGCATGTTATTTTTTTCGTTACTTTTCTACCCATCAATAGTGCTCGATCGGGCTGCAGGCGACGTTAAAGGCTTAGGCCTCCGGGGCTTCCACCGTAAGCCGACGACCGCCAAGATCACCACGAAAGGGTCGAGAAGATAGTCCCAGAGATTCTGCGACGCGAGCAATTGAGCCGCGAAGCCACCCATCCCAACCACCAGGCAGATGACGAGCAAGCGGAGGCCGGCCTTCCACGCGAGACTCGCTACCGCTCCGGCGGCGAGGACGAGCCACGGCGAGCGAAAGCCGAGATCATAGGGGTCGAAGGGACCGACCCCCAGAGCCATCGGATAGAGGAACAGGCCGAAAGCGAGAACGAAGCGGATCGTGGCTCGAAACTCGCGAGGACGTAGCCACTCGGGGCGGCCTTCGGCCACGATCGCTGAGCCAGCAAGCACCACGCTCGTCATGCTGAGATCCGAAAACGTACCTCGGAGGTAGGGAGCCACGAGAAGCGCCGACGTAGCGCCGGAGGCGAGCAAGAGCCAGCGGGGTGCGAAGCCGCGGCCCGACACGAGAGCAAGCGAGCCGAAAGCGACTGCCCAACCCAGGGTGCCGACGAGCACATCGAGTCTCACCGCGAAACGCTCTCCAACCATTCCCGATCGAAGCGCAGGTGAACGATGCGAGAACGATCCCACGTATAGAGGAGATGAAAGCTCTCGTCGCTTGTCTGAACGAGCCATGGATAGGCGAAACGTGCGGCCTGCCCGGGCGGTAGGGGTTGTGGGGCCTCGAACCGGTGAACGACGCTCCACGATCGACCGGCATCGCGCGACACGGCAAGACTCAGGTTGCTCCGATCCCGCTCGCTATCGTTGAAGACGAGCAACAGAGACCCGTCGGTAGCACGGATCGCGGAGACCGCAGCGTCGGGGTTCGGCAAAGCGCTCGACGCGGGCCTGGACCACAGCCTCCCACCGTCGTGCGTAAAGGCAGACAGGATCCGGGGTGGGCTCGTTCCGCTGCGCCGAAGCAAGGCGACGGCGTCACTCGGTGAGGTCGGCACCACGACGGGCTGAAGCGACGAGCGTCCCCAGGAAAGCCGGGTCTTGCCGAGGACTCGTCCTTCCGCATCGAGCCTGACGAGCTCCGAGAATTTTCCAAGGAACTCGTGGTAGACGGGAAGAGCGAAGGTTCCATCCGCGTACTGGAAGGTCGGGCCTCGGACGAGGGTGCTGATATTGAGGAACGGGGAAGTTATGAGCCGTATCGCGCTACCGAAGCTTCGACCCTCGTCCTCCGATATCTTCACGTTGACGGCGCTTCCCGACCAGCCTCCGACGGAGACGCTGACGTAGAAGAGCCAGAGTCGTCCCGTCCCATCGAGGCTTGCGACCGGATTACCGAGCTTCCGAATGTAGCGCCTTAGATCCTTGCCGGTGTCTTCCCGGGACACGACAACCCCCTCCTCGCTCCACTGGCCCTGCCGCGGATCGAAGACCGCCGAATAGATGGCGACGTCCTGGGCGCCTTCGCGACTCCCTCCATACCAGAACGCGCGCAGTCTTCCGTCGGAGAGCTCGACGGCGGTCGCGCTGTGAACGCTAGGAGTCAGGCCGGAGGACGCCAGGCGGACTTCGTAAACGGGTCCATCCGTCTCGAGATTCGCAGAGCTCGGAGTAACGGCAAAGGACGACGGTGCAGGAATCGAGGCGACCCGGTACAGAGCGGCGCCGACGGAAACCGCCACCACGACGAGCCAGGGCCACCTTAGATGATTCGACGACATTGCCGACGGAGTATACCGACTAAGTACCTTGCTGGCACCAGCCGGGTGCTGTAAAACTGATGTGCACCGCGACCGCCTCGCGCAGCGAGCCTGTCGAGCGGAGCGCTAGCCTGGCGAGCCAGGCGCGTTGCAAAAAAGGAGCGGGCACTAATGTGTGTTCGGCGCTAGATTGGAACACCTGTCGTGAAGCCAAAAATCGCAGAGCTCGAGAACAAGCTGTCGGAGCTCGGCGCGGCGCGATCGAAAGAGACCGTAGATACTTTGAACGACCTCGCATGGGAGATCGGCTTCGCAGACGTACATCGGGCGGCGGAGCTCGCCGCGAGGGCCACACAAATCTCGCGCGAGCTGTCCTACGACCGAGGCATCGCGTGGGGTCTCTTGAATCAGACCTACTTCGACTACTTCGTGGCCGAATACGACGCCGCTCTTTCAAAGGCCCACGAGGCCGCGACGATCTTCGAGACCACGGGAGAGCGTTTCGGAACAGGGAATGTCCTCGGCGGTTTCGGCCTCATTTACTGGAGCCTCGGTGATTTCGAGCGCGCCGTCGAATCATTTCACGAGGGCGTGGAGATCTTCCGAGATCTAGGCGACGAAGACCGAGAAGCCTGGGGCCTCACGTCCCTCGGTGGGGTCTACGTGTCCATCGGAGACCTCGAAAAATCCGTCGACTACCAAGAGCGCGCGCTCAAACTCTTCGAGAAGCTAGGGGACAGAGTCGGCGAGGGGCGCGCCCTGACGGGCCTGGGCGTCGTGCTCCAGAGGCACGGTCGCCTCGACGAAGCCCTGAGCCACTACGAGGCAAGTCTGGGCCTGGCGCGCGAGAGTGAGAATCAGCTCGCGGAATCGCGTGCGCTCAATGATATCGGCCAGCTCACCGCGAGCGCGGTGAGCTGGCCGAGGCGGAAGCCGCTTTGCGAGGGGCGCTCGAACTGCGGCGCGCTTCGGGACATCGCCCGGCCGAGATTACGAGCCTGCTCGACCTCGGCGTGCTTTTTACCGACCAGGGGAACTACGACGAGGCGCAAAAAACCCTGAAGGAAGCCCTCGCGCTCGCCCTAACCGCAAAGACGAAGCCCAAGATCTATCGAGCGCACGAAGCTTTGTCGCGAGCCTGTGAGCTCTCGGGAGACTACAAAGACGCTCTGCATCACCATCGTGAGTTCGAGCGGGTGAAAGAGGAGGTCCTCGGCGAAGAGAGCGCGACCCGACTCAAGAACCTTCAGATCAAGCTCGAGGCTGAGGCGGTCGAAACTCTCAAACAAGCCCAGGCTAGCATCGTTCAGTCCGAGAAGATGGCGGCCCTGGGAAAGCTCGTGGCCGGAATCGCGCACGAGTTCAACTCCCCGGTCGGCGCCATCCGCTCGAGCGTGGACGTTGCCGCACGCGCTCTGAAAAAGCTCTTGGCGTCTCGTGGGGAGCGCCAAAACGATACGGATCGGACGACGCTCGAGACTCTCGAGCAACAGCACCGTACCGTGGCCAACGCCGGCGAGCGGCTCGAGCGCATCGTCACGAGCCTCAGGAGGTTCATCCGACTCGACGAGGCGCACTTCCAATTGACGGACGTACACGAGGGGATCGATGCCACTCTGGAGCTTCTCGAAGCGGGGTGGGGCGACCGCATCCGAATCGTGAGGCGCTTCGGAGATCTTCCCGAGATCGAAGCCTATCCGAGCGAGCTCAACCAGGCGCTCATGACGCTGCTCATGAACGCCGGGGAAGCCATCGAGGGCGAGGGCTCCGTCACGATCACCACCGCGCCGGACACGGGTTCCGTCCGGATTACCGTCAGCGATTCGGGGCACGGAATTCCCGAAGCACAGCTCTCGACCCTCTTCGACGTCGGATTCGTGCGTCGGGGCTCGCAGATCCGTCTGCGCGTCGGGCTCGCGAACGTCCGCACGACGATCCACCGGCACAACGGTGAGATCGAGGTTCGAAGCGAGCTCGACAAGGGGACAACCTTCGCCATCCGGCTGCCGGCCCGCCAAACGCCTGCCCCCCATCCTGGCCAAGAGCAAAAAAACTTGTTAGCATAATATCAAGTCGATTCGACCCCAATCCAACAATTGAATAGGAGAGGAACCATGAGTGGAGACTCCGATGGAGCCGCTAGCTGGCTCGGCTGGATCGCGCTTCTCATCCTGATCAACCTCTTGAGCTGGGCCTTCGACTGGTCCTTCTGGATCTACTGAGCCCCCCAGCAACAGTGCCCTCGCGCACGCGGCCCGAGCATCTATTCGACTGCCTGCTCGCTGCATCGCTGGTCTTCTGGGCGCTGCTCGGCCTCCGCGAATTCGGTGTGAACACCGTGCGAGTCGCCATTGCTGCGCTGCACTTGACCGTCGCCTTTGCGCTACTAACCCGCTCGACGCCCGCACAGAGAGCCTCGGTCTCGGACGTGCTCAAGAGCCTCCCCGCCCTTCTCTCTGCCGGGCTCGCGCTCCGGCTTGCCGTGCCGGTCGACGAGTGGCCCCTTCCGTCTCGAGCTCTCTTTCTTCTGGGCACTCTCGTCGCGATACGCGCTCTTTTCGGTCTCGGAAAGAGCTTCGCGGTGCTCCCTGCGAGACGGGCGGTGGTAGTCGAGGGTCCTTACCGGCTCGTCCGCCACCCGGTTTATGTAGGCGAGTTGATGATGCTCATCGCCTGCTTTCTCGCCCGTCCCGTCCCCGCTTCCGCTGCGGTCGTCCTCGTCTCGCTTCCCTTCATGGCTCTCCGGATCGGCACCGAGGAGCGGCTCCTAGCTGGCTGCAAGGAATACCGTGGCTACAAGCGTGACGTTCGCTGGCGCCTCGTTCCGGGCCTTTGGTGACGCGAACCCCCCTTCCGCGATCGAGCGTGTAAATCCGGTCGGGCTGCGTTACCATAGTTTCAAGTCACGATAATCGAAAAAACAGGCGAGGCCCGGTGCCTAACGCTCGGCGCCTCCACGGCGGATTATCTCTTTCCGGACGCTTTAGAAAACCATGGCTCTGAACGGACGATTGGAGGATATGAATCTGCTGGAGATCCTCCAGATCGTCGCCTTCTCCAAGAGGACTGGGACGCTCAAAGTCGAGAGCAGCATGACGGAGGGCGCCATCCTTTTTCGCGACGGCATCGTCTACTGCGCGTTCTCGACCTCGACCGCTCCCCTCCTGAGGCAAGCATCGGACGCCACGCTCGACCTACCCCGTATCCGTGTTCTCGAAGACCAGATTCACGTCGCGATTCGCGAGCTCGCTGCGCTGCGCGAGGGGCGCTTCGAGTTCGAGCTCTGCGCGGTTCTTCCAACCGAGTGGAACGGCATGGACCTCGCGGGGTTCCTGGTTACGGAAGGTATTGATCCTCAACAGCTGCTTCTCGAGCTCGCTAGGGAGATCGACGTGGCGCGGCGCGACAGCTCGTCGATGCTGGAATCAGCCGATGCCGATCGGAAAGCACTCTCCCCGGAGCCGCCAGTGGCAGAGGAGACCGAGCTCGATGACGGCCCGGACGTCACCGTCCTCGTTGTCGACGACGAGCCCCAGGTGCTTCGGATCCTGGAGGAGGAGCTGACCCTGGCGGGCTCGGTGGTCGAGACCGCTTCCGGTCCCGGCGAAGGGCTCGAGCATATCCGTCGGCTGACCGCCGACGGGCAGCATATCTTCGTCATTACCGACGTGGCGATGCCGAGCTCGACGGGAGACAACTTTCAAGGCGGCTTCGAGCTCACCGAACGGCTGCATGAGTTGGACGCTTCGTCGAGCGTAATGTTGATGGCGGAATATCTGTCTTCCAAGATGCGCGCCCGCGCGAAGGAGCTTGGCGTGAAGAGGGTCGCCTTCAAACCCGCGCTCACGAAGCTGGATGCAGACGACTACGAGGCGGATCTGCGCTCCTTCGCCAAGGTCGTACGCCGGGAGCTCGTTACGCTCGCCCGGAGCACGCCAACTGCAACCGAAGACGCCCCCACGTTTCCGAGCTTGAACTATGACGTCATGTTCGACTTCCTCAAGACCATGACGGATCAGCTCGTACATCCTGGCAACGGCATCGCCCGCATGATTCTTCGTGTCGCGGCGAAACATGCGGAACGAGCCATTCTCTTCCTCGTGAAGGGACCTCGTGCGCGCGGCCTCGCGGGCGTTCATCTGGGACGCCCGACCAAGCAGGTCATCGAGCAGGTGAGCTCACTCGCTTTCGATCTGCAGTCGTTTCACGCCTTCGCGGAGGTCGTCTACTCAGGATCGCCCGTGCTGAAGCGCCATGAACGAGACGAGATCCCCGAAGGCATCGAGCCCGGCAAGGCCCGAGAGTACGTGCTCCTTCCAATGCAACTCCATCACGAAGTCCTCGCGATTCTCTATTGTGACAACCCCAACAGCGGGAGAGCGCCAACTCAGCTCGCGGGTCTGGAGCTCTTTCTCGCCCAAGCAAGCATGGCGATGGAGAACGCTTCACTTCGCCGCAAGCTGCGTTCGTTCGAAGGTCACTTCTCGATCGAAAATCAAGGCCCGTTGACTCAAGAACTCAACCGCGTCCTCGGAAACGTCCCTTAACATGGAAAACAAAAGAACCAGCACCCGGTTTGGACCCCTCGTTATCAAGGTCGAGACTTGGATTGAGGAGGAGCATCGGGAGGGCTACCTCACCAACGTGAGCGTTGGGGGCGCCTTCCTCGCTATCGACGACCCGCCCGCCGACGGGACCACGGTGACCTTGAGGGCCTTGCTTCCCTGGAAGCTCGGTGAGCTTCGCGCGGTGGCGCGTGTCGCCTGGCGAAGCGCGGCAGCGACCGCAATCAGCGGAGTGGGACTGCAGTTCACACGCGTTGAAGAGGGCTCGCGAGAACGTCTGCACTCCTATCTCGAGCGATTTTCGGAGCTCGCCGCCCTGCTCGAAAGCTAGACTAGAGTGCTCGCGTCACGCCGACCGGCGAAGCTTGGTAGCCCGGAAACAGTGTGACGCCCTGCTCGAGCGCAAGGGTCCGAGCTGCGACTTCGGAAAAAAGATCGCGGAAGTCCATCGTGACGGGAAGGTCCCTGCCCTCGTATAGGTGTTCTCGCTCGAGACCCAGCCAGTCTCCCACGACCCGCCCCCCGTGAACACCGGCTCCTGCCGCCATCATCACGGCGCCGTGGCCGTGGTCCGTTCCGCCCGCGCCGTTGATTTCGACGGTTCGACCAAACTCGGTTACAGAGAGCAACGTGACGGGACGGCTCGTACCGACGTCCTCGAGCAGAGCCGCGATCGCGCTCGCGTGCCTTCGTAGCAAGTTCGCCATCTGACCGGTGGCAGCGCCCTGCCCGAAATGCGTGTCCCATCCGTCGGTCGAGATGAAAGCGACCCTTACGCCGAGACCCGCTTTGAGGAGCGCAGCGACCTGTCGAAACGGTTCGCTACGCTGCCCCGTCGGATAGCGGACGCCCTCGGGAACTTTTCGCGACAAGGGATCTAGCTCGCGGAACATGCGAAGGGCCTCGAAAGCCTCCTTCCCCATCGCGGCGAGCTCGGGTCTTGCTTCCGCGAGATACATGGCTTCGAGGCGCCCCTCGAGCGCGGTGTTTCCACGCGAGCGGCCGAGCCTCGAAAAGTCCTCCATCGCGATGGCGGTTTCGGCCCCCGCGAGCGACCGCGGCATACTTGCGGAGAGCGCAACCGCGGCAAAGGGACCGCGCGCCTCGACCGCGGTGAGCGCTCGGCTCAGCCAGCCATCGCGGGTCGCCTTCCGACCCGGAGTGCCCGACTCCATATAGTCCTGGGCATCGAAGTGGGACCGCGTCGGGTCGGGCGATCCGACGTTGACGACGAAAGCGAGCTTTCCGGCAGAGTACAGCGGAAAGAGAGGAGAGAGGGAGGGATGTAGAGCAAAGCCATCTCCCAAATCAAGGGTCGGCCTCTCCCCCCTTCCCGGCTCGTCGAGGGCGAGCGCGCCGCGCAAGCCTCTATAGTTGCGATCTCGATATGGCACGACCATGTGCAGCCCGTCCGCCGCGCCTCGCTGAAACAAAACTACGAGAACCGGGTCGCGGTCCGAGGTGCTCGGCGCCGAAAGGGCTCGGGCGAAGGTCGCGAGGCTACCGCTACCCATTAGAGCGAGCGTGGTGCCGCCGACCCTCAAGAGCTCGCGTCGATCCAATCGTGTCCCCATGTCGTCCCTCCCGCTCACTGCCGTTGAAACGCCGGGCTCGCGAGAACCAGCGCCATTCGTTTCGTCCCGTCACTCGCGCCCGTTGCGAAGTCCCCCATGGCCTCTTCGAGCGCCTTGGCTTCGTCTGCAGTCATGGAGTCGCTTCCATTCGGAACGACGGAAGCCATCCACTGGTCGATGTCGCTCGGAGCCACGAGGGGACCGACGCCTCGGATTCGTCCGGCCGCGAGCTCGCCCGCGAATCGGATACGCGTCAAGACGCTCCCCGCGGTAAGCCACGTCGAGCCTTCCTCGTCGTATCCGGTGGGCGGCTGGCACAGGTACGGCGGCATGCCGAGATCAAAGAGGGCGCGCACCAGCCCCGGGCCCTCGACGGTCGCGGAAGTCGCCCGCACCGAACCGACGACGAGCTCGAGGGGAGTTCTCACCTTGTCGGCGCGACGCCCCTCCAGCAAGAAACGTTCCGATCGAAACATTACGGACAAGACCTCACGAATGTCTCCCCCGCTGCTCTGAAACGTTTTCGTCATCTCTCCGACGAGCTCGTCGGACGGCGAGTCAGAGACAAAACGCTGGGCCAGCTTCGAGCTGATGAATCGAGCGGTCGCGGCGTGCGTCGCCAACATGTGTACGACCAGACGACCGTCCTCCATGCTTCCCGCGTCGAAACGGACGCCGAGGATGGTCTTTGGTTCCTCGTCGTGTGCGAAGGCGTTGAAATAGAAGCTCCCCTCTTCGGGTAGTCCTGTCAGGAACTTAGGAAGCGGGCGGGTCGGAAAACGGCTCTCCATCCGCGCTCGCGCTTTGGCGATCTGAGGACCGACGACGGACCAACCCGTGAAGGCACGCGCGACCGCCACGACGTCGTCTTGCGTGTAGCCGGAATCAACACCGAGCGTGTGGAGCTCCATGAGCTCGCGTGCATAGTTCTCGTTGATCCCGAGCTGTCGCCGTTCTTGTCCGCTACGCGGTTGTCGACCTCCACGCCGCCCTTTCATCATCGCCCGTGGATCGAAGCCTTCCTTCATATTGACCCAGTTGTCCAGGTAGAACAGCATGGCTGGATGCTGGGCCGTGGCGAGAAGAAGGTCTTCGAACTTCCCGAGCACGTGCGGTCGTATCGCGTCCCGCTCGTAGGCGGGCAACGTAAGGAGCGTGTTCCGATTCTTGCGTGCGTATACGTTGAAGTGATTGAACCAGAAGTCTGTCATGACTTCTTGAAGTTGGCGTTCGGAATAGACCGCTCGCAGCAGCTTCGCATGGGAGAGCTCCATTAGAACACGTCCCGGCCCCCTCCCCGGGTCTCGGCGTCGAGGGGGCGCGTTCCCCTCTTCCATGGACTCGCGCTGCTTCTGGAGCGCGAGTCGTTCCTCGGCGCTCGGCCTCGGATAGGCAGCCATGAGCTCCGACGTCGAGCCGTCCAAGAGGGTGAAGCGCTCGAGCTCGCTCTCTAGGATGCGGTCGTCGATTCGTTCCGGATGAAGCTGGGTGTCGAGCCATCGGTCGACTCCGAGTCGAACTACGCGCTCGAGCTCTCCGGGTCGCGCGCCATAGGTGGCACGGGACAAGAGCAGCGCGGCCCGCGCCCGCTCGTCCGCCGCCTGCACCGACACCGCCCAGGTCAGCACCAATGCCGCAACGAAGCGTCCTGTCCTCATCATGGCTTTTCTCCCTTCGATCCTTTAGACCGCGGCGAGGCGGTGGAGGTTTAACGGAAACTCGAGGGACGCCTCCCCCCACGGGAGAGGGGGTTTTCACGGGCTATTCTTGGCGTTGCGCCGCTTCTTGCTGCGGATGCACTTCTGGCACAGGCCGAAGATCTGGTGGCGGTGGGACTCTATCTGAAAGCCATAGGCCTCCGCGATCTCGTCCTGCAGGCGCTCGATCTCGGCGCTGAGAAACTCGAGAATCGTGCCACACTCGATGCAGATCATGTGGTCGTGGTGGGCGTGGCGAAACTTGTGCTCGAACCGCGTCAGGCCGTCCTTGAGCTCGATCGCGTCGGCGAGCTTCGCGTCAACGAAAACCTTGAGGGCGCGGTAGATCGTCGTTCGACCAATCCCGGGATTCTTTCGATGGATAACGCGATAGAGATCGTCCACCGTCATGTGGCCGCCGGTCTCGAGAAAATGCTGGAGGATGAGCTCCCTCTGGCGCGAGTGCTTGAGGCCGTTGGCCGACAGGTGCTCGGCAAGGACTCGAAACTCCTCTCGTCTCTCCGCCATCCGGCTAGCCGAGGTGCGCCTCGATCGCTTCGGCGGTGACCCCGAAATGCGACCCCATCCAAGCGACCTCACCCGAGCGAAGCACTAGAATCTGTGGCGAGGCATGACGGACGCCCGTCGCGTCCTCGATATAATCCGAGACCGATCGATCCTCGATCACGTGGACTTTGTAGATCTTGCGCTCCGGATGGGTGTCGAGAAACTTCACGACTTCCTCGTGTGCCTGAGTACTCACCGAGCACATCGTGCTGTGTTTGAAGACGATGGCCGTTGCCTCCCGTAGCAGGCCGTCGACATCGCTCCTGCTCGAAAGATGCTGCAAACGCGAAGTCTCATTCATAACGACACAAACAACGGCTGCGCGGCCTCCGGTTAACCCTCAAGCTAGGTTAGCCGGCTATGACCCTCGATGCAAGACACGGCTTCTCGCTCCGGGTCTCGCCGCGCTCGCCCTTTCGCTCGGGCTGAAGGCTCTTCCCCAGCGGCCCCCCTCGGATTTCGCTGGCCCCTCACCCGGCGAGCTTCGCTCGCCGACCTCTCCCCAGAGAGGGGAGAGGTAAGAGAAGGCCCTCTCCCTTTGGGAGAGGGTGCTCCGGCGGAGGCGGGCGGGTGAGGGTCTCCTACTCGCGTTGAAGTCCGGGGCCGAACCACTTCGAGCGGGCGATATCAACGAAATAGATCAGGAGACCGACGCTCATCGTGAAAAGTCCTGCCAGAGACTCCCAGGGCCTGTCGATGAGCATGTAGGTCAAGCTCCAAACGCTCAAAATGAGAAAAATGATGGGCGGCCATGGATAGCCCCACGTCCGATAGGGGCGCTCCATGTCGGGCTCTTGCCACCGGAGCAGGAATACCCCGGCCACGGTGATTGCCGTGATCAAGTTCAGCGTGAAACCGGCGTAGAGCAGCACCTGCTGAAAGCTCGCCGTATAGATGAAACCCAAGGTGATCGCGGACTGGACGAGGATGGCGCGGGTTGGAATGCCCTTCTCGTTGCGATACGCAAGCTTGCCGAGTAGCGGGACGTCCTCGCCCATCACCTGGACGATGCGTGGACCGACGAAGATCATCACGCTGATCGTCGACGTCAGGACCAGAGCGATGCTAATCGCCATCAGGTTGCCGCCCAACTGGCCAAAAATTCTCGAAGCGGAGAGATAGCCGACCTCGATCTGTCCGGACAGCTCCGAGAACGGCACCGTATACATGAAAGCATAGTTCACGAGGGTATAGAGCACGAGAACGACGGCAGTCCCCGAGAAGAGCGCTCGCGGAAGTGTCCTCGGATCTTCCATCTCCCCGACGATGTAGATCGCGGCGTTCCAGCCCGTATAGGCATAGGCCACGTAGACGAGAGAGACGGCGAAGCTCGGCGTCGCCACGAGACGCCAGTCACCCGGTCGAGGCAGGGCCGAGATAGGCTGAGCGATCCCCGCCCAATAGGCTGCCACGATGAAAACGAACAAGAGCAGCACCTTGATGACTGTGAGCGTATTCGTGAATCGAGTGCCCCACAGGATGCTCGCGCAGTGCAGCGCGGTGAAGATGACGACGGCGGACGCGGCAGTGTGTGCGATTGGGATCCCTTTCACGACCGTCGCGGAATAGCTCGCGAAAGCGATGGCAGCGAGCGCGGTGGGAGCCGCGAAGCCCACCGTCGCCGAGACCCAACCCGACAGGAAGCCCACGGCGGGATGCACGATGCGGGACAAAAGATGGTACTCGCCTCCAGAGCGCGGGAGCGCCGTCCCGAGCTCTGCGTAGGTCAGAGCGCCGCAAAGAGCCGCCACGCCCCCGAAAACCCACAGGAGCACGATGGGGAAACCGGACTGGATGTCGACCACCTGGAAACCGAGGCTCGTGAAGACGCCCGTGCCGATCATGTTGGCGATGACCATCAAAGTCGCGGTCCACGGTCCGATCTTGACGGGGCTTGTCATTACTCGAGCCATTTACGGAGCGTCGAAACCCATCGGGCCGTACTCCCCGGCCGTCGAGGTCGCTCACTCGCTCGCGTTCAGGTGCTCTCTGACTTCTATCGAGCGGGCCGTTTCGTCGCTCTCGCTCCATAGCGAGGCCAGACGTTCGTAGTGCGCGAGCGCCGTCGCATGATCTCCCATCGCGTCCGCGGTGCGGGCTGCACCGACAATCGACTTGGTTCGGTTCGGCATACGGACGATCATGTCATCGAAGACCTTCGCTGCCTCCTCATAGCGACCGGTCTCGAGCAGGATGTAGCCGTAGAGCTCCTGCGGAGGCACCATCGGCTCTGGTGGGCCGTAGGCGGGGTGCATCTCTTTTTCCTTTTCGATCGCGGCCTCGATGAAGCGCACCGCTTCTTCCTTCTCGTCCTTCGCCAACCGCACGAGCGCCGCCATTTCCAGCGATGCCACGGCGGAGGAGGTCTTCAAGTCCTCGAGCGTCACCTGCCCCTGCAGATGAGACTTCAAACCATCGGTGGGCTCCATAGAAAGCGCTTTCAGACGGGCCGCCACCTTCTCGGCCGTCCCGATGTCCTTCTTTTCGATGGCTCGCATGCCGGCGGCTAGGAGCAGAAAGACGTCCCCCGGGCGCCGCTCCTGCAGGAGCGAGTCCACGGGCAGGGGCAGGGCGTCCCAGTCCTCCCCCTCGATAAGATAGCGGGCCGTCATGTTCGCATAGGTCGCCTGGATTCGGATGAGCGTGTTCTCGCGCTCGGCGATCGGTCGAATGAGATCGATGCAGGCTTTGGCCTTTTCGAGCTCGCCGCGCTCGAGGTAGCCGTAGTGCATCCAGGCGAGCGCGTGGAAGTCGCGTCTCGTGTCGGATAGCTCCTTGCGCTCCACCCACTCGACAGACGCCTGGTAGGCTCGCTTGTTGGACTTCACGACCTTCTCCCAAAGGCCGAGCTGTACGAAGATGTGCGACGGCATGTGGAGCGCGTGCTCGACGTCGGGTGCGATTTCCGCATAACGATCCGCTGCATAAAGGGCGAGCGGGGCGTGCAGCGGATCGTCGAAAGCGTGGATGATGTAGTGCGCCGCGCCCGGGTGGCGTGGGTTCTGGCGGAGGAGCTCCTGGGCGACTGCGGCCGCGGTCATCTGCTGGCGGAAGTCATTGCCGGCGCGCCTCACGGTGCCGAGCAAAGCCAGTGCATAGAACGCGCGCGCCTCCTCGTCCCCAGGATAGGCATCGACAATCTTCGACATCGCCTCTGCATAGGCCCAGTCACGACTCTCTTTGTCGCCCGCGCCATAGAGGATCTCGACCGCCTCCATCCACATCTTCTCTTTCTCGCTGCGAGCCTTCCCGATGCGCTCCTCGCGAGTCCCGCCCAGCTTTTTCAAGGCATTGCGAGCCGCGGGAAGGTCCTGACCGGTCGGCGACCTGAGCGGATTGCCATTATAGGCCGTCGCCTCGCCCCAATAAGCGAGCGCGAAGTCGGGCTCGAGCTCCTGCGCCTTTTGGAACTCCTCGATGGCGTCTACAAATCCGAAACTGTGAAGGATCGCAACTCCACGAAGGAAGTGCTCCTGCGCCTGGGGCGATGCCGAGGTCTCGAAGGTGATGTTGCCGACCTGGGCCGACGCTACTGCACAGCCGAGGCATAGCGGGATGGCGACGAGTAGGGCCTGTTTCATGGTAGCACCTCCTGAATCGACGGAAATGGTAGCAAATTCGGCATGGCTCGGCTCCGCGCACCGCGCTAGCCAGCCGAGATCGGGCAGGTCATGCAGTGCGCGCCTCCGTTTCCCTTGAAGAGCTCGTCCGCGGGAAAGGTGACGAGTCGCCATCCGTTTCGCGCCATCTCCGAGCCGATGCGGGTCGCCGAGCTGAAACCGATGGCAGTCTCCGATCGCTTCGTCACGACGACGTTGAGGTGTCGTCCCGCACGCTCCGCCCTGCGGAGCGGAATCGTGCGGATTCCGCGTTCGGACAAGAGCTCCTCGAACATGACGTGTCGTGGCTCGCTCTTGCCGTCCTCGTAGAGCCGGCACGGATAGATCCGAAACGAGTCGGGATAGATCAGCGCGAGGTCCCTGTCGAGGACCATGAAGACCCCATTGATATGAATGTGCCCGATGGGAAGCGGCACCTCGACGAAGTATTTGACGTCCTTGCCCAGAATGATCTCGCGCAACATTCGCGAGCCCGTCTCGTTGGCACGATCGCAAAGGGAAACGACGGCGGTATCGTCGCCCAGCATCGTCACGCCTCCGCCCTCCAGAAAACCGGGGAGGATCGATGGCACCGAGGATCGGGACTCCGAGCCGTCGAAACGCGCGGGCGAGCATGAGTTGGTCGCCCCATCGACCCTTTAGGTGGGGCGCCATGAGCACCGCGCCGCGGGAGAAGACGGAGGCGAGGTCCCGCGTATAGGTCATGTTGGGCCGGCGCGCCATAAAGACCATGGAGTCGCGGTCCTCTTTGAGAATGTCGGTAAGCAGGAGCGTCTCGACACCGTGCGCCTGGAACAGGCCGAGCATGGTGTCGTACTCGGATACGAAGGCGCCACGATCCACCGGCCGATCGAAGTGAAATTCCGTGAGCGTCTCGTCGTTGATCATGGTGAGCTCGCGGCCCGGCCGATGCATGATCACTCGTTTGAGATCTCCGTAAGCGTTCGTCACAAAGGGCTCGTCCAATTCGCGGTCCTCCTGAATGGCTCGGGGGCCCGCATACATTACTCTTTTCCATCGATCGTTTCTATAATGGCCGCGAATGGCGCTTTCTATACTCCTGCTAGCCTTACCTCTTCTCGTGCAAGAGCAGGACCCCGAGCAAGTTCCGACGTTTCGCGGAGGTGTGACCTCCGTTCTCGTGGACGCGCTGGTCCTCGACGCGGAGGGGAACCCGGCAACGGATCTCACCAGCGACGAGGTCGAGATCTACGAGGACGGCGTCCTTCAATCGATCGCGACCTTCGATGTCACGGATTGGACCTCCTACGTCAGCGAGAGGACAGGCTCCGCGCCTACTCCGAACGTCAATACCTACCCGAGGCGCTTCGTCCTCATCCTCAATCGGCAGGGCGCGCGTTTCGAATATCTCGTGCGCGCCAAGCGGGGGCTGACGAGCTTCGTCGTGGAATCCATGGCGGACGGAGACGAGGCCGCGGTGATCGAGATCGCCCAGTCGTTCAAAGTCGTTCAAGAGTTTGGCGCATCGAAAGAGGAAACGCTGCAGGCCATCAAATCGCTCAGCCAGATGCCCTCCGACTACTCGATGGGAGCCGCTCGTTCCTCGGAACGTATCTACAGAAACCTGACGGCCTTGGCTGAAAGCTGGGCGGAGCTGCCTGGACGGAAGGTCATCGTGCTCCTCTCGAACGAGCTACTCACCTTCTCGCCCGCGGGAGCGACCTACTCGAGTTCGGGCCTCGATCTGCAGCGCGCGATCTCCGCGCTGAACCAGGCGAACGTATCGGTCTACACAATCGATCTTCGAGGCGTCGAGAGCCGGTCCTCGATGCTGGGAGGACTCTCACCGCTCGCCACCGAGACTGGCGGCCGCTACTTCCGGAACCAGAGCAGGTTCGAAAGACCCCTTGCGCGCATTGGACGCGAGAACCAAAGATACTACCTCTTTAGCTACGTACCGACGAACACGGAGCTCGACGGAAGCTACCGCCGCATCGAAGTTCGGGTCTCGAGACCCGACGTCGAGGTCATCGCGCGGCAGGGCTACGTGGCTCGAGCACCCGCGACGCTCACAACCGAGGCTGACGAGGACTTGCCACCGAGCGAGCTAGGTGACGAGGTGCCTCCCGTGGCGGCCGCGGCCCAGTATCTTCCGCTGGCGGTCGAGTTGAGCACTTACCTTCTCCCGACGGGAACGGGCACAGTCCGGCTCGCCATCACGGTAGCCCTTCCGGCCGAGCTCCTGACCACGGCTCCAGGGGAGCGTCGTTTGAGCGTGACGGTGTCGGACGACACGGGCGCCGTAGCGGGAGCGTACGAAGAGTCCGTCAGCCTGGAGCGTCCCTACGTCATACCGAGCTTCGATCTTCCTCCGGGGCACTACGTCACGCGTTTGACGCTTCGTCTCTCCTCCGAGGAGGAGCTCTATAGCGCGGCGACCGAGATTCGAATACCCGCCGACTTCGGCGAGCGGTTCGGTTTGTCGAGCATTATTCCCGTCTTATCCCCGGAGAATGGCGCCGCCGCGGGCAGCGGGCTCCCCATTCTTCCTACGCCTTCTCTGAAACGTGGAGAAGACGGCTACGTCTTGTTCCAGGTTTTTCCTGGAGCCGATGACCCCTCGAAACGAGTTCACGTCGGCTGGGTCTTTCTCGACGAGGATGGGCGGGAGACCCGCCGGGGCGAGAAGGACGGCCCAATCGATATCGCCCAGGATCGCCTCGGTGGCACTCCCGTCATCCTCGAGCTGCCCATGAGCTCCCTCTCCTACGGCACTCACATCGTCGAGATTCGCGTGGAAGACCGCTCGCGTGCCCGGCGCGCGACGAGTTCCATCGAGATTCGTATTCGCTGAACGCGCGAGGGAGGAATCCCCGTAGTTTTCTCGTCCCTTCTCTAGAGGAGGTACGAGATGCGTTTTCTGTCACTGTTTATCGTGGCCGCGCTCGTGACGGCAGATCCGGCGCGGGCGCTTCCCATTCTCAACGAGGTCTACTACGACGCTCTTGGATCCGACGCCTCGTCCGTGTTCACGGAGATTCTCGGAGAGCCCGGCACAACTCTGGACGGCTGGACTCTCGCGGGCATCAATGGCGCCAACCGCGAGATCTATCGGCGAATAGACCTCACCGGCGCGGTCGTCCCGGATGACCGGCTCCTCGTGATTGCGACCGGCCGCGCCACGCTCGAGCTGGTTCTCGAGCTCGATTTCGTCGCTAACGTCGACTGGCAGAACGGGCCCGATGCCGTTCAGCTCTGGAACGCCACAGGTACGCTCGTCGACGCGCTCCAGTACGGCGACGCGGGTCCGGGAAACGCGGGCGAGGGCGCTCCAGGACTCGACGCTCCACCTGGAATGGGACTGACTCGCCGAAACGGCTCGGATAGCGACGACAACGCGACGGACTTCGGCGTGGCCGCTCCGACGCCCGGTCGGCGTGCCCGGCCTTTGGCGGAGCCGCGCTCCCTGTGGCTGCTGTCTCTCGGGGGCGTTCTCTCGCTGATCTGTGGGCGAGTCGGGCGGGGACGGAAGCGATGGCCTTCTTCTCCAGGCTGAAGGGACGGACCGACTCGAGGACGAGGCCCACGGAGGATTCCAGACCGTCTCGCGATAACATGTCGAACGATGAAGATAGTAGGCACGTGTCTCGAGACGGGAGAATGCCTCGACCCCGGCAAAATCAGAGCGCTGCTCGAGGCTATCAAAGCGTGAACGTCGCCTGCGTCGGAAATTGCGGGGTCGACCGCTATGTGTCGCTCGGGCTCGACCGGGCCGGGGGAATAACGTTGAACTTCGCGGCGCAGGCGCAGCGTCTCTTTCCGTCGAGGGCTCGCGTGCGCGTCGTCTCCGCTCTGGGAACGGACCCGGAGGCAGGCATCGTCCGGGAGACGCTTGCCGAGCTCGAGCTCGAAGCCTCGATGGCCGAGCTCGAAGGGGCCACGTCGATCCAATACATCGACCTCGAGCCATCAGGTGAGAAGATTTTCCTGAAGTACGAGCAGGGCGTGCTCGACGGGTACCGTGTAGGAGAAGCGGAGCGGGCACTCATCGCGGAGTCGGACCTGCTGGTCGCCCCCCACTACCGGCAAATCGACGCCTTCTTTGCCTCCGTCATGGCATCTCCGAGCGGAGGCCTTCGCGCCGTGGACTTCGCCGACATCGCGGAGGCAGCGAGTACGGACGACGTCGAGCGCTTCCTCGACGCTCTCGACATCGCCTTTTTCGGCCTCGGGCCCGAGCATGCAGCTTTGATCGACGAGCTCGAGAATCTGGCGAGCTCGAAGGAAAAGCTCTTCATCGTCACGCTCGGCGCCTCGGGGAGCGTCGCGCTGACCCAATCGGGACGCCTCGCCTGCCCCGCGATTCCCGTCGAGCGCGTTCTCGATACGACCGGCGCGGGAGATACGTTCGCAGCGGGATTTCTGGCAGAATACACCGCGACGAGCGACGTCGCGTCGAGCTTGCAACGCGGAGCGTTGGAGGCGGGGCGGACGATTCAGAAAGTCGGAGCTTTCTAAGTGCAGATGTTTCGCCTAATGTCGCAACCGTTCTAGGAAATCATCCCGAGCTCGCCTCGCAGGTGGTCGAGCTCATCGCAGTCGCTGGGCGCCGCCCCGGTCAGAGCTTCGTGCTCGGTGAGGGCGGCCGGCCTCTCATGGACATGAACTTCGAGTACGACGCGGAGGGATTTCAGGTCCTGCTCGATTCAAGCGCCGCGATCGTGCTCGCGCCGTTCGAGATCTCATCGAAGGTCCCGATTCCCGAGGAGGACATCGAGCGGTTTGCGAGCGTCCCCGAGATAAGGTCGTTCTTCCTGGAGCCCCTGCGGGACTACGTGCACTGGTACGACGAGCACTTCGGAGTGCGCGCGATCTTCCCTTTCGACATGCTCGCCGTCGCCTACCTCACCTCGAAGGAGTGGATTGCCTGCGAGGAGCTACCGATCGAGATTCAGTGGCTCCCCGACGACGTACAGGAAGGTCGAGACAAGCCCTACCTTCTGGTGTCCAAAGAGCTCGATTCCGCCCACCGGGCGACCTACTGCCACACGGCGGCGGAGCCGTTCAAGGACGATCTGGTAAGAAGGATGCTCTCCAGCCCGTAGCTAGGCGCTTACGGGTGTCTTCTCTTCTTTCTTGGCGGAGATGGGGCCTTCGCCGGGCTTCACCGTCACCGGGTCGAGGAACGGCATCATCTTGCGCAGCTCGGCACCGACGCGCTCGATGAGGTGACCCTGGTCCTTCCGGCGGGTCTCGTTGAACCAAGGCCTCCCCTTCTCGTTCTCTTCGATCCACTTTTTGGCGTAGGTCCCGTTTCGGATCTCATCGAGAATCTTCTTCATTTCCCTGCGGGTCTCGTCCGTGATGACGCGTGGACCGCCGGTATAGTCTCCGTGCTCGGCGGTGTCGCTCACGGAGTAGCGCATGTAATTGAGCCCGCCACGGTACATGAGGTCCACGATGAGCTTGAGCTCGTGGAGGCACTCGAAATACGCCATCTCCGGCTGGTAGCCGGCTTCCACGAGCGTCTCGAATCCAGCCTTGACAAGCTCGCTCACACCGCCGCAGAGAACCGTCTGCTCTCCGAACAGATCGGTCTCGGTCTCTTCCCCGAAGGTCGTCTCGAGCACACCGGCCCTAGTCACGCCGATCGCCTTCGCATAGGACAGTGCGAGGTCTTTCGCCTTTCCGGATTTGTCCTGGTGCACAGCAACGAGGGCCGGGGTTCCTTCTCCGGCCACGTAGGTCTCGCGAACACGGTGGCCGGGAGACTTGGGAGCGATCATCGACACGTCGACGTTTTCGGGAGGCACGATGGTCCCGTAGTGGATACTGAACCCATGGGCGAACATCAGCGTGTTGCCCGGCTTCAATCCGGGCACGATCTCCTCTCTATAGATTTTCGGCTGAAGGGTGTCGGGGGCGAGAACCATGATGACATCGGCCCAGGCGGCGACCTCAGCAACGCTAGCGACCTTGAGGCCGTCCGCTTCCGCCTTCGCCCGACTGCGGCTATCGGCGTGAAGCCCGACGCGCACCTCGACCCCGCTCTCTTTCGCGTTCAACGCGTGGGCGTGACCCTGAGAGCCGTAACCGATGACCGCTATTTTCTTTCCTTGGATCAGGCCGATGTCGGCGTCTTTGCTGTAGTAAATCGTTGCCATCTAACTCACTCCTTCTAGAACTTTCTCTTCTTTCACTGCTCTTGCTATCGCCACGACCCCAGTGCGGGCCATCTCGAGAATCCCGAACGGCTGTAGCACTTCGACGAGGCGGTTGATCTTGTCCTCGGTACCAGTGATCTCGAAGATCAGGGCCTCGGGACCCACGTCGACGACCCGTGCCCTGAAGACTTCGGCGACCTGCATCACCTCGGAACGACGCTTGTGGTCGGCCCGAACCTTGATCAGTGCCAGATCGCGGACGACAGATGGTACGTTAGAAACGTCCCGGACTTCCAGCACGTTCACGAGCTTGTAGAGATTCGCCTCGACGAGTCGCGCGATCCTGTCGTCCGCGTTCACCACGACAGTGATGTGAGAAACCCCCTCCCGGTCCGTACGCCCGACCGCCAGGGACTCGATGTTGTAGGCACGGCGACGAAAAAGAGACGCGACTCGATCGAGCACACCGGGGCGGTCCTCCACCAGAACGACGAAAGTATGTGGTCTCGCTTCCGACGTCATCTCAATCCTCTGCCTTCGTGACGAGCGCGGAGGCCGGACGTCGGATCATGGCTTCGATGTCCTGACCAGGAGGCACCATCGGGTAGACGGTGTCCTCTTTCTCCACGCGGAAGTCGACGACGACAGAGCCCGAAGCGGCGCGCGCCCTACCAACGACCTCTTCGATTTCGCCACGTCTCTCGACCCTGAGTCCCAATAGGCCGTGCGCTTCCGCGAGTTTCACGAAATCAGGGTTGTGCATCGGAGTCGCGGCATACCGTTTGTCGTAGAAGAACTCCTGCCACTGACGCACCATGCCGAGGTAGCCGTTGTTGATGATGGCCACGTTGACCTTGATTTTCTCCTGCGCACAGGTGGAGAGCTCGGCGGCCGTCATTTGAAAACCACCGTCACCGCAGACGACCCACACTTCTTCCTCGGGCTTCGCGAACTTGGCACCAATGGCCGCCGGGAGCGCAAAGCCCATCGTCCCTAACCCACCGGAGGTGATCAGCTTCCTCGCATGGTCGTGCTTGTAGTACTGCGCTTCCCACATCTGATGCTGACCGACGTCGGTGGCCACGAGCGCCTTGCCTTCGGTCAAGTTCCATAGATCGCTAATGACGTGGGCAGTATAGAGATGGCCGCTGTCCGGAAGCTGCTGGATGTCTCGGACCGCCGAGTCCCCTTTTACGTTCTTGATCGTTCGGTGCCAGTCCGAGAGATCGCCACATTGGACTCGCGGGGAAAGCGCCTTCAGGCTCTCGTAGAGATTGCCGACGAGCGCGACGTCCACCTTTACCATCTTGTTGATCTCCGAGGGATCGATCTCGAGATGGATCTTCTGCGCGGATGGAGCAAAGTTCTTAAGGTTCCCGACGACCCGGTCGTCGAAGCGCATGCCTACCGCAAGCAGCAGGTCGGCATTCTGAATCGCCTGATTCACCCAAGCCTCCCCGTGCATGCCCATCATTCCGAGATTGAGCGGATGCGTGGCTGGGAAGCCGCCGATGCCAAGGAGCGTCATGGCGACCGGGATGCGAGTTCGCTCGACGAAGTCGCCCAGAAGCTCCATGGAGCCGGAGAGCATGACGCCGCGACCGGCGAGAATGAGCGGACGCTTGGCCGAGCTCAGCATCTCGGCCGCACGCGCGAGGTCCACCTCCGCGATGGTCCGTCGAGGCGAGTGGTCGGGAAGCTCGATGGGCGTCTCGTCTCTTTCGTACTCGCACTCCGCCTGCTGAGCGTCCTTCGCGATGTCGACGAGCACCGGGCCCGGTCTTCCCGAGCGGGCGATCTCGAAGGCCTGCCGGATCGTGGGAGCAATCTCGTCCGTTTTCGTGACGAGGAAATTGTGCTTGGTGATGGGAAGGGTGACGCCGGTAATGTCCGTCTCCTGAAACGCGTCCGTGCCGATGGCCGCGCTCGGGACCTGCCCGGTAATGCAGACCACAGGCGACGAATCGAGCTTCGCGGTCGCGATGCCCGTCACGAGGTTCGTTGCACCCGGCCCAGAGGTCGCCATGGCGACCCCGACCCGCCCGGAGGCGCGGGCGTAACCATCGGCCATATGAGCCGCTCCCTGCTCGTGGCGAACGAGAACATGATGGACCCGAGAATCGAGCAAAGCATCATAAACAGGCAGGATAGCGCCCCCGGGGTATCCGAAGACGACGTCGACGGACTCCTGTTCGAGGACATCCCAAACGATCTGTGCGCCAGTTCTCTTCATGCGTTTTCCTACCGACCGGTTGGTAACCTAGATAGTAACACAAACGCCGTTACTTTGACTCCCGAGGAAGAATCTGAGGCCTCCCGCGCATGGTCACGCCTAGGGGCTCCTCGGAACGACCGCAGCGGCTTTCCTAGCGCAAATGCCTAATCTGCAACAAATTGGAGGGCGGCCTGCGCTACTTTTCCCGCATGATGGCGTGGATGCGCACGGGCGGCATCAAACGTTGCTCGTCTTGTGGCGACATCTGGATCTTTTTGACGACGTCCATCCCGGTCACCACTCTGCCGAACGCGGCGAATCCCTGACCGTCGGGATTACGGCTGCCGCCGTAGTCGAGCTCGGGTTGGTCGCCGATGCACAAGAAGAAACTCGAGGTTGCGCTGTCCGGCTCGTCTCGAGCCATCGAGATCGCCCCATCGACGTGCCGGAGTCCCGTCACCGTCGTACGCTCCAGCGCGACGGGGGGAAACTCCTCGGGCTCCCTTTCTTCATTCACGCTCGCCTGAATCACCTCGATCTTGACATCGTCGTCGGGCTGGTTGTCCATCGTGACCGTGCGGTGAAACTGACCAACCACGTAAAAGCCGCCGTCCACGTAGGCGAGAAAGTTGTCCGAGGTGACGGGAGCATGCTCGCGGTCGACCTCGACCACGATCTCTCCGAGCTCGGTCTCGATGAGGACTCTGACGTCTTCTTGTGCGGAGGCGACCCAGGCGAACGAGATCGCAAGCAGCACGGCCATCGAACGAAGCATGGCAATTCTCCCTTACGGACGCGGTACAGCATATCAAGAACCCGTTCTAGCATCACCGCGCTTTCGAGGAGCGAAAGGCAGCGCTCATCCGGGAAGGCCGCGACGAGCGCGAAGCTCGCAAGCGGGAGAGGGAATCTGCGCATCACGCGTCGAAATACTTCGCGATACATGCCCGAGGAAAAGCGCTGGAATCACTCTGCGCGTCGTAACCGCGATCGCGATGACCAACACTGTGGGAACGAGCGGCGTGGGACCGTAGTGCTCCATGAACCAGCACTCCAAGTTCATTCAGGCTTTGCCCGACGGATTCTTCGTCGACCCCGGGGACCTCCCCGGGCTGCAGGACTACGCGGTCTCAAGCGGTTTTCTGGAAGCCGATGAGCCGCTCCTGGCGGCCGGGCAAGCCGGCGAGGGCAACATGAACTTGACCCTACGATTGGAAACGCCGCGCCGCACGATCGTTCTGAAGCAGGCGCGTCCCTGGGTCGAGAAATACCCCGACATTGCGGCGCCGGCCGATCGTGCTCTCGTTGAAACGGCTTTCTACCAGTCGATCCAGAATCGACCCGCGATCCGGGACGCCATGCCGCGCCTTCTGGGAAGCGATCCCGACTCCCGCGTCATCATCCTCGAAGATCTAGGCCGCGCGCAGGACCTCACTTCCCTCTACGCGTCCTCCGCGATTTCGGAGAGCGAATTTCGCGCTCTGGTCTCGTATCTAGTGGCCCTTCACGAACCGTTGCCGCTCGACGCGATCACCCCCGGCCTTCAGGCGGCCGCCGCACCCTTGAAGAGGGATGCCGACTACTCTCGAGTGGTTGAACGGCTTGGTGCGGTCTACTTGGACGACGGTCCCGTCCTTCTCCACGGCGATTTCTTCTCCGGAAGCTGGCTTCGGACCGAGGTCGGATTTCGCGTTATCGACCCCGAGTTTTGTTTTCTGGGAGAGCCTGCGTTCGACGTCGGCTTCACGCTGAGGCACTTATATCTTGCGAACCAGCCTCGGGAGCTCGGGGAAGCGCTCCTCGAGCTCTACGGGCGGAACGACGAGAACTTCATGAGCCTGGCGCGCCAGTTCGCCGGAGTCGAAATCATGCGCCGTCTGATCGGCGTCGCCCAACTCCCGCTGACTTGCGGGCTGGAGAAGAAAAAGGAGCTTCTCGCGATCTCTCGAGAACTGGTACTCTCCGCTCCCATTTGAAGGTGCTCGGCCTTCGCGGTTCCCGGCATTCCATTCGTCTTCATGTTGCCGAGGACACCCATCGATAATAAGCTTGCGCCACCGGACGAACAGCGAATGAGAACGTATAGTTTCTGCCTTCTTTCCATCGCCTTGGTCGTGGGCTGCGCTCACCAGGAAGCGAAGGATCCCGCCGATCTCGTGCTTCGGAACGGCAAAGTCGTCACCGTCGACGAGCAGATGCCCGAAGCGCAAGCTGTCGCTATCAAGGGAGACAAGATTCTCGCCGTCGGATCTGATGCGGACATCGAAGGACATATCAGCGACACGACCGAGGTGATCGATTTGGCGGGCCAGCTCGCCATCCCAGGCTTTATCGAAGGGCATGGCCACTTCATGAGCCTGGGTAACTCGAAGATCATTCTGGACCTGACGAAGGTCAAAGACTGGAACGAGATCGTCACCATGGTGGGCGACACGGCCCAGACGGCGGGGCCGGGTGCGTGGGTCGAAGGACGGGGCTGGCATCAGGAGAAGTGGGATTCCGTCCCTCCGGGAGCGGTCGACGGACTCCCCACCCATCTCGGACTGAGCGAAGTCTCTCCCGAGAACCCGGTGCTGTTAGTCCACGCCAGTGGTCACGCGGCATTCGCCAATGCCAAGGCGATGGAGCTCGCCAGCATCACGCGCGACACCCCCGATCCCCCAGGCGGCACGATCGTCAAGGACGCCGAGGGCGAACCCACGGGTGCTCTCAGAGAGGGCGCGCAGTGCATCGTACGAGCCAAGGTGCGGGAGTATCTCAACCAGCGGTCACCGGAAGAACGTCGCGCCGATGACGAGCGCCGCGTTCTTCTCGCGAGCGAAGAGGCTTTGAGAAAGGGTGTCACGAGCTTCCACGATGCCGGGGCCAACTTCGACACCATCGACTTCTTCGAGGAGATGGCCGAGGCCAAGAAGCTCCCCGTCCGCGTTTATGCGATGGTGCGCGATGAATCCAACGAGGCGATGGCCAAGCGCCTGTCTGACTACAAGATGATAAACGCCTACGACGGTCATCTCACCGTGCGTTCGATCAAGCGCCAGATCGACGGCGCACTCGGATCGCACGGCGCGTGGCTCCTCGAGCCCTATGAAGATCTCGATACGACCGGCCTCGTTCTCGAGATCGTGGAAGACATCGCGGGCACCGCCGCCATCGCCGTCGAGCACGGGTTCCAGGTCAATACCCACGCCATCGGCGATCGCGGCAATCGCGAAGTGTTGAACATCTACGAAGAGGCTTTCGCCTCGGCCCCGGACGGTGGCAAGGACTTGCGGTGGCGAATCGAGCACGCACAGCACATCCATCCCGATGACCTTCCCCGCTTCGCCGAGCTCGGCGTGATCGCCTCGATGCAAGCCAACCACTGCACGTCGGACGGCCCCTGGGTCTTGAAACGACTCGGGCCGGAGCGCGCCGAATCAGGTGCCTATATGTGGCGGACGCTCCTCGACTCCGGAGCCGTCGTGGCCAACGGCACCGACGCCCCCGTGGAAGACATCGACCCGCTCTCGAGCTTTTACGCCTCGGTCACACGCATCACCGCCGACGGCACCGCGTTCTTTCCGGAACAGGCGATGACGCGGGAGGAAGCCCTGCGCTCCTACACGTTGAGCAACGCCTACGCGGCGTTCGAAGAGGACGTCAAAGGCTCCATCACGCGCGGGAAGTACGCGGATATCGTCGTGCTCTCCAAGGACATCATGACGATTCCAGCCGAAGAGATTCCGAGCAGCGAGATCGTCTATACGATCGTCGGCGGCAAGATCCTCTATCAGGGCGGCGGCGCCAGTGATTAGACCCGACCCGTAATGCGGCGCGATCTCGATCTCGTCCGACGAATCCTGCTCGACCTCGAGCGCCGGGGGGATCATCCGGAAGCCTCCTCCGGATGGTCTAATCTCGTGGAAGACGGCTTCGAGATCGACTCGATCCAGTTCCACGTCCAACTCATGAACGACGCCGGCCTCATCCAGGCGGATGAGATCGTCCCCGGTCAATGGTGGCCCGAGCGCATCACCTGGGCGGGCTACGAGTTCCTCGACGCCGCCCGGAACGACGCTCTTTGGAGGGAAGCGAAGCGGCGAGTCGAGCGCTCGGTTGGCTCCGCTCCCTTCGAGATCGTTCGTGAGCTTCTCGAATCGATGGCGAAAGAGGGCGTCAGCCGAGGGCACCGAAGCCAGAGGAAGAAGTAGCAGGGTCGTTGGAAACTGCAGTTGAAACCCATTATCATCTTTTCTCTTGACACCCGTGGTGAGGCTCCATTAACCTTGAAACATGATGAAACTGAAAACGTCTTTCATTATGGTCCTATTCCTCCTGTTGGCGGCCACTCCCGCGG
The DNA here is from genome assembly GCA_965247365.1 of Candidatus Marinacidobacterales bacterium. Lineage (GTDB taxonomy): Bacteria > Acidobacteriota > Vicinamibacteria > Marinacidobacterales > SMYC01 > CBDFHB01. Next base: position 1,664,363 of record CBDFHB010000002.1, on the reverse strand, counting down.
CTCGAGCCGATGCCTGCCCCACCGCGCCAGACGCGAACGAGTCGGGAAGCGGTCAGAAGGCGGAGCACGAGGATTTAGAGAGGCGCATTAGGGAGCTCGAGAAGGAGGTCAAAGAGCTTCGGAGCAAGGATGCCCAAGGCGGGGATCTCACCGAGCTCGAGCGCCGCATCGACTTGCTCGCGGCGGAGGTCGAGAAGGTGCGGACGGGAGGGGCGACCGAGGTCGACGCCCCGGGCGGCCAGCGCGGGCTCGGTCCCGCCGCCTCCAAGGTCTATAACGTCGAGCGAGGTGTTTCGATTGGCGGCTACGGCGAGATGCTCTACCAGAGCTTTGCTTCGGAGACCGAGGTCGGCTCCGCTTCCGGAAAGAGCGATCGGCTAGATTTCCTCCGTGCGATCGTCTACGTCGGCTACAAGTTCAACGACCGTGTCCACTTTAATAGCGAGATCGAGTTCGAGCACGCCTCGACCGGGAAGGGCGGCGAAGTCTCCGTCGAGTTTGCCTATCTCGATTTCTCCTTGAGGCCCGAGCTCGGTATCCGGGGCGGGATGCTTCTCGTCCCCATGGGTTTCATCAATGAGCTTCACGAGCCTCCAATCTTCTACGGCGCACGTCGACCGGAGGTGGAGTCGGCCATCATCCCGACGACGTGGAGAGAGAACGGCGCCGGCATCTTCGGCGAAGCGGGGCCGATCGAGTATCGCGCCTACGTCGTGGCAGGGCTCGATGCTTCAGGCTTCAGCGCCTCCGGAATCCGTGGTGGACGTCAAAAGGGAGCGAGGAGCCTGGCCGAGGACTTCGCCTTCACCGGGCGCGTCGATCTGACGAGCGTGCCCGGGCTCCTCGCCGGAATTTCTTTCTATACCGGCGGGTCCGGGCAGGGAGCCGACGTCGACGGCCAGGCGATGAGCGCGAAAACGTCGCTCTTCGACCTGCACACGCAATATCGCTATCGCGGACTCCACGTCCGGGGTCTCTATGCGAAAGGCTCAATCGGGGACGCGGCGCTCGTGAACGAGGCAAACGGTCTCTCTGGAGACAGGTCTGTAGGAGAGGATCAGTTCGGATGGTATCTCGAAGGTGCCTACGACCTGATGAGCCTTTTCCCTCGTGGCGAGTGGGCGCTCGCGCCCTACTTGCGCTACGAGCAGCTCGATACTCAAGAAACGGTTCCAGCGCGTTTCCGGAACAACCCTGCGACGAATCGCAGCGTTCTGACGTTCGGGCTCGACGTCAAGCCGATCTCGAGAGTCGTGGTCAAGGCGGACTACCAGCGCGTGCGCACCGAAGCGCGAAGTGGAGTCAGTCAATTCAACGTCGCCCTCGGATTCTTGTTTTGAAGACGAAGTTGAGGTCCATCGCCATCGCCTCATCCGTAGCGCTTCTCGTCGCCTCGGTGGCGGCATCGTCCGTCGTTCTCAGCGAAAAGGAAGCGCTCGAGCGCGCGTTTCCCGGCGCCACCTTCGAGCGCAGGATGCTCTATCTGGAGGAGTCTCAGATCGAGAGCATTCAGAAGCTCGCGCGGTCTCGCCTTCCCTCCGCCATCGTGACGATGATCCTGGCCCAGGAGAATGGCGAGCTCGTCGGCCGCGCCTACCTCGACACCCACACGGTCCGGACGATGCCGGAAACGGTGTTGACGGCGGTTCGTCCCGACGGCAAGGCGAAGGCAGCCTTCGTGCTCCAGTTCGCCGAGCCCACGGATTACCTGCCGAGAGAGAAGTGGCTCACCACTTTTGGCGGCAAGCCGCTCGACGACGAGCTCTGGCCGGGCCGCGGCGTACGCCGGGTCACGGGTGCCACGCTCACCGTACAGGCCCTGACTGATTCAGTCCGACGCTCCCTCGCCATCGACCAAGTCATACACCAGGAGACACCATGAAGTACCTGCAGAACGGTGGATTTCAGCATAACCCGCTCATGAGGCTCACCCTAGGCCTCACGCTCGCACTCCTGCTCGGGCTTTGGGTTACGAACTTCGCGATGTACTTCGCCCGGATGGATTTGTCGCCGAGCTCAGTAGTGAGCTACTACAACGGCTCGGAGGAGGATTTCCGGCCGCCCCGCTCCAGCGCCTCGATGCTCGAGACGACCCACATGCACCTTCCGATGATGGGCATGGTGCTCTTGTTCCTCACGCATCTGCTGATCTTCGTGCCTCTCGGCCGTGGCTTGAAGATTGGACTGATCCTTGCCGTCTTCACGGGAGCGATGTTCGAGGAATCCGCGGGCTGGCTCGTGCGGTTCGTCCATCCCGGGTTCGCACCCTTGAAGGTCGTTGGCTTCCTACTGCTTCAAACGATGCTGGCGGCTGTGATCGTCGCGCTCGTGGCCTTTCTCGTTCACGCTGCACTGCAGAGCAGACAGTCGGAGGCGATAGAGGAAGACGATCAGCGCGCCTCCGATTCCGAGGAGATCTCGATTCCGACGCCTTCCGTGACCTCGAGGGCATAGCGCTCGACGAATCCCGGCGTCGTCCTGATGACGTAGCGCTCGCTCGCAACAAGCAGAACCACCCCTTGGGCACCCATCTTTTCCACGAGCGCGAGTCCGGCATCGGGCCCCAGAGCAAACACGGCCGTCGAGAGCGCGTCCGCCTGAAGAGCCGAGCTGCTGACGACGGTGACGGCGCTCACGGCGCTCACTCCCGAAGGAGACTTCCCCGTTCGAGGATCCATAATGTGGTCTCCCTGCTGGCCGCGGCTCGACGAGCCGATCGCGCCCTCGCTCAAGCGAAACGTCGCCGGCGGTGGACCGCCCGCCGGGTCTCGAATCTCGAATGTGACGATGTCGTCTCCGAAAAGCGCGATGGAGCTCGTGCCGAGATCGACGAGACCGCCCGTGGCCACCCCCTCTAGCTCGGCGAGCGCTCGATCGACCGCAAAGCCTTTCGCGACGGCATCAAGATCCAGGGCTATGCCGTGAGGGAGGCGCACAAGGCTGCTGTCGGCAAAGAGCTCGACTCGTGCGTAGCCGTTGTTGGTGAGCGTCGGATCGAATCCCCCGCCGGACGCTCGCGCGATCTCGAGGGACTTCTCAATGGCCTCGAACGCGCTCGCCGAGAGAACGGCCTCCCCTTTCTCGTTGAGCCGCGAGATCTCACTCGTTTCGATCCAGATGGAGAGCAACGCCTCCGTCTCCTCGATACGCGCGAAGGCGGTCGCGATGGCTTTCGAGGGTTCCTCGACCCCTGCCACCTGAATCTCCGCCATGGTTCCCATGAGAACCCGTATCTCTCGAGTCGTTTCGTGAAAGGACGAGACCCCGGCGAGGGCCAACAGTAGGATAAGCAGCTCTCTCGCCATCTCGCCTCTACACTACCGTGGGAGCTTCCCGTGTGCACGCCTCGGCCGTCGAGCCAGGCCAGATAGAGCGTCGATCGTGGTATGGATCGCATGAACCAAGGAGGGTACCGATGGACACTTGGCCGCAAATGACCTTGGCCGGGGGGCCGGTGCAAATGACGGAGCGAACGCTTCGCGATCAGTCACGCCCGGTGCTCTACCATTATGACCCGGCCTTCATCGAGTTCTTCAGCCACACGACCGAACTTTTGCAAAAGGTCTTCCGCACCCGCTACGACGTCGTCATCTTGCAAGCGGAAGCGATCCTCGGCCTCGAGGCCGCGGCGGCTTGCCTGATCTCCCCGGGCGACAAGGTCCTCAATCTGGTGTCCGGTGTCTTTGGAAAGTGGTTCGAGCTATTCATCGAGAAGCACGGTGGAGAGACTATCGAGCTCGCCGTGCCCTACAACGATTCCATCGACCCGGAAGACGTCCGAAGGAAACTGGCGGCGGAGCCCGGAATCAAGTTTCTTTCCGTGGTCCACTCCGAGACACCCTCGGCCACAATCAATCCCATGCGCGAGATCGGGGCTATCGCCCGAGAGCACGGTGTTCTCACCATCGTCGATACGGTGTCGGGGCTCGGGGGAGAGCTCATGAGCCCCGAGGACTGGGGAATGGACGTTGCCATCGGCGGCCCCCAAAAATGCCTCGGCGGCCCTCCGGGACTTTCGCTCCTGTCCGTGAGCCCCGCGGCCTGGGAGGCGATGGAGAACAAGAGCACGCCGCTTCGAGGAAGCTTCCTCTCGATCCTCGACTGGAAGACGACGTGGCTCGAGAACCACCGCTTCCCCTATACGCCCTCCGTTAGCACGATGTACGGGCTCGAGTCCGTACTCGCCCAAGCGTTGGAAGAAGGCCTGGAGGAGGTCGCACTGAGGCACCAAACGATCGCGAAGGCCTGCCGCCGCGGAGTCGAAGCGATGGGTCTCGAGCTGTGGGCGGCTCGCGAAGCGATCGCGAGCCCCGCCGTCACCGGGGTAGTGATGCCGAAGGGGATCGACGACGAGGAGCTACGCGGCCATTTGCGGTCGCGCTACGGGGTCATGATCTCTGGCGGCTATGGCGACTTGGCAGGCAAGCTCTTTCGCCTGGGCCACATGGGGATGGCAGCCCATCCGACGTATCTGGCCGCCCAGCTCGCCATGCTCGAGCGCACTCTCGTCGACCTCGGACACCGGTGCGAGCTCGGAGCGGGAGTCGGAGCCGCGCTCGAAGCGCTATCGGACTGGGGCAAGGTTTCATGAACAAAAACGTCTGAGGCAGGCACCCTCTCCCCAGAGGGGAGAGGGAAGACTTGATATGATCCGACCGCAGAAACGAAATGCTCTCTAGCCAGAACGCGGACCAACACCGACTCCCGGCGGTATTGGTCTATACCGTTCTCGGGCTGTCGCTCGCCCCTCTCGCCTATCTGCTCGTGGGAGGTAGCGTACCTCCGAGCGACGCTCTGTTGTTCCAGGGAGTGCTCGAGTGGAGCACGGCGGTGGCGTCGTTCATCACAGCCGTTCTCGGCTACCTCTACCTCAGAGTCAGGGCGGACGTTCTCGTTCTGACGATCGTCTTAGCCGCGTTCGCGTCCGGCTCGTGGGACGCATTGAACTCGATGGTCGCGCTCGGTATCGTCGAGGTCTCCTCCGACATCAATCGATTCGTACCCTTCGCCTGGGTCATCTCCCGCATGCTGAAAGCGACGGTCCTGATCGCCGGTACCGTCTACCTGCTGGGCGTCGTCTCACCGCGGCTGCGTCTGGGCGTCATCTGGATCCCGACCCTTGTGCTCGGGACTCTCGTTTTGGGTGGCACCTTCCTTTACCTCGCGTTGCGCGAGGGCCTTCCTGGCACCTTCTACCCCGACGCTTTCGTTACGCGCCCCTGGGACCTGCCGCCCCTCGTTCTCTTCGCGCTGAGCGGCTTGATCCTCTATCCGGCGCTACTGCGCGTCCAACCGAGCCTTCTCGTCGGCGCCCTTTTGCTGAGCACCGTGCCGGATACCTTCGCTCAGATCCACGTCAGCGTCGGCTCGGCTTATGTGCACGACGGGCACTTCGTTGCGGCACACTTTCTGAAGTGTCTGGCGAGCGTCGTTCCGTGCATCGGGATCGCCATCTTTTTCGCCAGAGCGTTTCGCCGGGAAACGACGACGGCGGCGGACCTCGGCGTGGCCGTAACGGAGCTCAAGAGCGTCGAGGAACAGCTTCGGGCCGAAAAAGCACGATTGACCCAGCTCACGGACAACATTAGCGAAGTGTTCTGGGTCGCCGCCTCCGACGGCTCGGAGATGTACTACGTTAGCCCCGCCTACGAGGAGATATTCGGCCTGACCAGCGAGGCGCTCCTCGAGAGACCCGATGCGTTTCTCGAAGTCGTCCATCCCGAAGACCAGGAGGTCATGGCCGACCTGCTGTCCCGGAACATCCAAGACGACTTCGAGATCGAGTTTCGCATTCTGCGCCGCGGTGAGCTCCGATGGCTCCGTACGAGAGGATTTCCGATCCGAGACGAAGCGGGTGCTGTCTACCGGCTGGCGGGCATCACCGAGGACATCTCGGAGCACAAGCGATCCGCTGAGGCCTTGATGAAGAGCGAAGCGCGCAACCGGGCTTTGCTCCAAGCCATGCCCGATCTCATGTTCCGCTTGAATCGGCAGGGAGTGATTCTCGACTACCACGCTCGCGACGACATCCAACTCTACCGTCCGCCGAGCGAGTTCCTCGGACGCAACGTGACGGAGGTTCACGCCGAGCTCGGCCCCCGCATCCTCGCATGTGTCCGCGACACGCTCGAGACGGGGGTGATGAAGTCGATGGAGTATCGCATGGCCATAGGAGATCAGGTCAGCGACTTCGAGGCGCGTTTCGTGCGGAGCTCCGAGGACGAAGTGCTCTCTGTCATTCGAGAGATCACGGAGCAGAAACGACTGGAGAGGGCGTTGCTCGATATCAGCAATCGGGAGCAACAGCGAATCGGGCACGATCTCCACGACGGACTGTCGCAACAGTTGACCGGAATCGCGCTGCTTTGCCGCGTGCTTCATCAGCAGCTCGAAGCCAAAGGGATGGAGGAGGCGGCGGGAGCGGCGCGTATCGAGGAGCTCGTCGAGGAAGCCATCGGTCAGACACGAAATCTCGCGCGAGGCCTGGCTCCGGTAGAGCTCGAAGAGGGTGGACTATCAGCGGCCTTGGAGGAGCTTGCCGCGAGCGTGGAGAACCGGCACTCGATTCGATGCGACTTCCGCGGCGAGTCTGAGCTGACCATCGACAACCACGCTCGGGCCACTCACATCTATCGCATCGCTCACGAGGCGGTCACGAACGCCTTGAAACACGGTACTCCCTCGAAGATATCGATCGAGCTGACACGTCTCAACGGAACGCTGACACTGTCTATCGCGGACAACGGGAAAGGTCTGTCTCAGGACCCAACGAGTCGATCGGGCATGGGGTTTCACATCATGAGGTACCGAGCACGCATGCTCGACGGGACCCTCGACATTCGTCCGACCCGCAAAGGAGGAACGACTGTTACGTGTCAATGCCCTTCGACCGAGGCTACCTGATCCGAAGACGTCACAGAGGCTGGCGGTAGCTCACGATCATATAGATGCGCGACGCCACCGGTTTGTCACTCAGCTCCGCTGGTCGGAAACGCCACGCGCGGGCGGTGCTCGTCGCGGAAACATCGAAGCCGCTTTGAGGTGTCAAGGTCTTCGTCGAGCCCACCGATCCGTCAGCACCGACTTCGACTTCCACGAGCACGTTGACGCTTCCTATATTGTTCGGTGGATAGGGAGGGACGACAATCTCCGTCGGGAAGGGGATCTCGATCTCGTCATCGCCTGGGGGCGCTTTGGGAAGCTCGGGCACGGGAAAGAGCAAGGCCGCTGGACGAAACAGTCCTATCACGAGCACCCGCGCTTCACTCTTCACACGATTTACGCGCGCCGGCTCGAAGCGCCATTGCTTCACGGAGTCTTGGACCAACCCGGTGAAAGGGGCAACATCCTGGATGGGTCGCGAATCGCGCACGAGGCCTCGCTCGTCGACCGTCAACTCCATAAGAACCATTCCAGCCGCTGCAGCCATGAACTTCACGGGCTGGATGACACCATTCTGGAGACGCGCAGGCTCGAAAGACTGCACTTGAAGGCCCGCCAGCGCTGTCGTGAGCACAAACATCCTCAGCATCTTCCGCCTCCTTGGGTATAGATTTTCGGAGGTTAGCAGACTTAAGAGGTCGTTTCGAACCCAGCTCAGAAGAAGCTAACCGTCAGACCGACTTTAGCGGTGAAGCCGTCCAGACGATCCGAAAGGGCGCCCGCGCCGCCGATGAACCGGTAGCCGCCCCCGAGGCTGAGGCGCAGTCTCTCGCTGATGTTCACATTGACGTCAACCTCGGGCTCGGCAATGAAGAAGCTCGTGCTTCGCGCGCCGAAGAGCCGGTCGAGATCCCGATCTCCGAACAGGCGCGAGGCGCGTTCAAAGAGATCGTCGAAGTCCACCGACCTCCCGCTGCGTTCGGGAAAAAGACGGCCAGTCTCGTTCGGAATCGGGATGTCGATGGAGCCAAAGGGGAACCGGCCAGACCGCTCGAAGTCGAAGCCCGGAAAGCTCCGGTCGAGCGTTGCACTCCCCCGCCTACGAGCCCCCGCACCGAAACATTTACGAGAGAATCGGAGTTCACGAAGTACTCGACGACACCGCCGCCATAGGTCATACCGGCGTCACCGGAGCCGTTCGCCAGGGTATAGACACCTCCACCGATGAGCAACTGCCGGTTCAACACCCAGCCGCCGTAGCCGCCGCCGAGCACGCCGAAGTCTCCGTCGACTTCGGTGAGTTTGATTTCCGGCGAGATGAGAAAGCCGTTGTCGACATCCCCGGAAAGCAGGGTTTGAGTGCTCGAGCCAGTGGACTGGGCCAGAGACAGCGTCGAGCCAGTGCAGAGAAAAACGAGAGCGATAACATGATGTTTCAACACAGGTGTCCTCCAGCCCACACCCCTATGCAGAAGTCATACCAACGAAATCACGCTTGTTTTCGCGACGGCGCCGCCGCAGGTGTCCAGATTGGAGTACGAAGAGAGGCTTGCGTGGGACGGAGGCTCCGTCCGGACCGAGCAACTTAAAGTATCACGATGGATTGACTTTCCGGACGCGGGGGGCGAAGGTCACCCATAAGTGGTCTCCCACCGTTCGGGCAATTCCAGCATACTTGTTGAGAGGGTGCTTGCGGGGAAGCGCTCGAAAGAAAGGCTTCGCCCGGGGTAAGACGTGCTGAAGCTCCCGGCGCAAACGGCGATCGTGCCGGTGAATCGAGGCGCCTTCCGCAAAGACCTCGACAGCCTCCCGACGCCTCCCGCTGAGCATCAACACGCGGGCGAGATTGAGGTAGAGCTCAGGCGTTTTACGGCCGCCCCGTTCCACGGCGCTTCGGCAGAGGGCGACACTTTCGTCATACGTGCGCTCCGTCATGGCCCCGAGAAGACCGCAGTAGGACAAATGGGCCGGCTCCCGACTCCCGTCCTGGACGAGCTGGCGAAGCGTCCGCGCCGCCACGGCATGGAGCCCCAATCGGTAGTCCTCTATCGCGCTTTCAAAGACAAGGGCCCGTTCGGTGGCATCCACTTCGTTGTCTCGCTAGATCTCGTTTTCGATATGGGACTAGCCTAATGCGGCCAGGCCGCGCGCGTCAACCTCGGGGGACAGCTCTGATCCGACTGTCATGAGGACCGAGTGACTTAAAGTATCACTTGAGGTCTGTGCACACGCGGCTGCTCAGATGGACGCCCTGTGGCATCGGCGGTGGTAACCTCCGATAGCCATGCTCCTTGCCCTGCTCGTCGCGGCCGCCGCGCTTCCCCACCAGGTTGTCTTCGATACCGACTTCATCCTGCCCCCGTGACGACGGCATGGCCCTCGTGCTCGCGCTCCGATCGCCCGAAATCGAGGTGCTCGGTGTGACGACGGTCGCCGGCAACAAGAGTGGTCTCGGTCGGTGGCCGGGAGCTCTGGCCTGGCGCCGAAGGAGCCAAGGGAATAGAGGTCCAATACGACCTCGACTGGACGAGGTTCATCGAGATGTTCGTCGAGCGCGTTCGCGCGCCCTTTTCCCTGACGACGTGGGAGCGGTATCGCGACGCGGAGCGGCGTCACTCCGACAAGGTGTCGGTCAGGAATACAGAAACGCAACGGCTCTAACCGCTTAATCTACAACCGATTACGACAACGCCTCCACCCCACTGCGCTGGAACCGTCGATTTGCTTTACACCTCATCCGCCCGCTGTTTCCTTCGCGGACCCGCAAGTGACGGTGCCACAACGAGAAAGACCTAGAACTCCTATCCGGCATGCAGATTGCAGCTTCTCCGGTGAAATGACGCAGTTTAGTTAGCCATTCCCGGGAGGATGTTATGAGCCGTTTCAACCGCAGCGCCCCAGTACTATTGGGAGTCCTGCTGGCCTTTTGTCTGGCTTCGAGCGCCGAGGCCGTTTTGATCCGAGTCTCGCAGGAACTCGAGACGGGATCGGGCGACTTCGATGACAACATTCTTGGATTCGTCGACCCGTTCAACGCCGGCGGCCTGTCGACTTCCGCGTTCTACCAGTATGGCAATCCCAATGGAGCGAGCTACAACGGCGAGTTGAACGGCGGTCCGAACCCCGTTTCCTCTCTTTCACAAATCTTCATGGTGAGCGCCAGCGATGGCCTCTCGCTCGTCGTCGTACACGACAACCCCAATGACGGCAGTGGAGGAAATACGCAAACGCACTGGGAGCTCCTCGGCGACGTAGCCGCGCAGGTACTCGCGGACGATCCCGGTGAGCCGGTGACCGTCAGCGGGGGTGGTACCGTGTTCGACAGCACGAAACGCTGGTTTGACTGTTGCACGGACGGATATGCGATCGGCTCTCTCGAGGGCGACTGGGCCATGTTCGGACATTTCGTCGGGACTCCAACTGGGATCACACGCTGGATTGTAGTCGACGACTCGGGTTCGCAGATTCCGCTGGAGCTAGAACCGGGACGTCGTGTGCGGCTCGACACCGTGCCCGAGCCCGCGACGTGGCTCCTCGTAGGCTTCGGTCTGGCTGGTCTCGTGGCCCGACGGCGCTGCGTCTAGCTAGAAATTTCGTTTCGGAATTTGGGGGGCGCTGAGGAGCACTCAGCGCCCCTCAGCGCTTTCAACAGCCCCTCGCTCTCTACTAGTACTTCGGTAGCGACGGATCGATGCGGTCGGACCACGCGAGAATGCCGCCCTCGAGATTCCGAACACGTCCGAAGCCCGCCTCCAAAAGGAACTTGGTGGCCGTGGCGCTGCGCGCACCGCTGCGGCAGTGAATGACGATGTCGCGGGCGGTGTCCAGGCGGTGGACCTCATGGTGAAGCCGGCCGAGCGGAATCAGCGTGGCGCCTTCGAGATGCGCGATATCCCACTCGTGTGACTCCCGGACGTCGAGGACGAAGACGTCCTCGTCAGCATCGAGCGCGCGCTTGAGCTCTTCCACGGTGACGCTTGGAACCGCTTCTTTTGGCTGCTGCTCGCCGCCTTGGGGGATGCCGCAAAACTCCTCGTAGTCGATGAGAGCTTTGATCGTGGCTCGCTCGCCGCAGATCGGGCAGTCGGGATCCTTGCGCTGCTTGAGAGTGCGGAAGCTCATGCCGAGAGCGTCGAACAGAAGCAAGCGGCCGATCATGGAGTCCCCTCGCCCGAGGATGAGCTTGATGACTTCGAGCGCCTGGAGCGAGCCAACGATGCCGGGTAAAACGCCCAAAACTCCCCCCTCGGCACAGCTCGGAACGAGCCCCGGCGGAGGCGGCTCGGGATAGAGGCAGCGATAGCACGGCCCCTCCTTCGCGTAGAAGACGGAGACCTGCCCCTCGAAGCGGAAGATGCTCCCATAGACGTTCGGCTTTCCCAGCAGTACGCAGGCGTCGTTCACGAGGTAGCGCGTGGGAAAGTTGTCGGTCCCGTCGACGATGATGTCGTAGTCGCGGAAGAGGTCGAGAGCGTTCGCGGACGACAGACGGGTGTCGTGCGAGTCGATCTGGATATGCGGGTTGATGTCCGAAAGCCGCTCGGCGGCGGCCTCGGTCTTCGGCCGGCCGACGGAGCTCTGACCGAAGGTGATTTGCCGCTGAAGGTTCGAGTGGTCGACGACGTCGAAATCCACGATGCCGAGACGTCCGACTCCCGCGGCCGCGAGATACATCCCGAGCGGTGCGCCGAGGCCGCCGGCGCCGATCATCAGCACGCTCGCGTTCTTGAGCTTGGCCTGCCCTTCCATGGCGACTTCCGGCATGATGAGATGCCGGCTGTAGCGCTGGATCTCCTCGTGTGTGAAGCTCACCTCGTCCTGGACCGGCGTCGAGCCGCCAGCGATGGATGGCACGATGCTCACCACGTCCGTGCTCTGAACCGTCGTTTCGAGCTTCGACAGGGACCGGATGTCGTCGTCGTTCACGTAGACGTTCACAAAGCTCCGAAGTTTGCCCGAATCGTCAAAGAGGTGCTTGCGAAGCTCCCCATAGCTCGTTGCGAGATTATCGAGTAGCTCGGCAACGTTCGCTCCCGCGATATCGACGGAGGCCTGCTGGTCCGTGAATGGCCGAAGCGGCGTGGGGATGAGAACAACCGACATGGTTACGACTCCTTCCGTTCAAGGGGTTCTTCGAGAAACTGCTTTCGATCGCTCGCCAGTACGAAGGAGCGAAGCTCGTTCGGCTCCGCTTTTTCGACCGAGAGAATCACGTAAGAGAAAAAGGGGAAAGCGTGCTCGAGATCGTAGGCCGATGGGTAGGCCGGGTGATCCGGGTGCGAATGGTAGAAACCGAGAAGTGCGAGCCCGCTTCGTGCGGCCTCGGCTTCGGCACCACGATAGTCCTCCGGCGTGACGATGAAACGCCGGTGACGTTGCTCGTCGCGTGCGTTGCGCAAGGGCGCGACCCGAACGACTTCCCTCTTCTCACCCTCGAGGCGACCGTAGAGAACGCCGCAGGCCTCGTCGCGGTAGCTCGCGCGGCCATGCTCCCGAATCGCTTCGATGGCCGTGTCCGGAAGTCGAATCATGGCGCTAAGGGTAGCTCGGAAAACGATCTCGCGCCGCTATCGGGCAAGACCGTGACGATGACGCCCTGTCGCACTTCCCCGGCGAGGCCAATCGCCGCCGCGACCGCGGCCCCGGCGGAAACACTTGCGAAAAGGCCTTCCTCGCGGGCGAGTCGCATTACCATTTCGAGTGCCTCTTCCGTCGTGACCGTCCTTCGCTCGTCCGCGAGCGACGGGTCATAGATAGCCGGGACCCGGCTCGATGCCATGTGCTTCCAGCCCTCGATGCCGTGGATCGGCCCATCGGGCTCGACCGAGATGCATTGCACCGCTGGTGAGAGCTCCCTTAGACGGCGCGTCGTGCCAACGAAGGTCCCCCCGGTCCCGAGGCCGCATACGAAGTGCGAGACCCGGCCCTCGGTCTGCGACCAAATTTCGTTCGCGGTGGTGCGATAGTGAGCTTGCCAATTCGCGTCGTTTCCGTACTGATTCGGGTAGAAATAGGCGTCGGGATCCTCGGCGAAGATGCGTTCCGCCTCCGTGATGGCGCCGTCAGTCCCCTCGAGCCGGCTCGTCTCGATCACTTCCGCACCGTACAACCCGAGCAGGAGCTTGCGCTCGGTGCTCGCCGTCTGGGGGAGGCACAGCTTGACGGGATGGCCGAAGACCGCACCGAGCATCGATAGCGCGATCCCTGTGTTTCCGCTCGTCGCTTCGAGAATCGTTTTGCCATGGACAAGGGCACCATCGGCTTGTCCCTGCCGCAGCATGTTCAGCGCCGCGCGATCCTTGACCGAGCCTCCCGGATTGAACCACTCGGCCTTGGCGTAGAGCTCGATTCCGGGAAGATGAGACGCGAGATGGTGAAGACGAAGGAGCGGAGTATTGCCTATGAGATCCGCGAGGGAGACGGATCGGTCCGCGACTGTCTGGGAAGTTCGAGACAACACGCAGCCTCCATCAAGCGCCATCTTAGTAATAATGACTTGTCCTGTCAAAATTGATTGTGCGCAAGCCTAGCTCTTGCGGGGAAACTCCCCCGCTTTACTTTCAAGAAAGGGGTGACCGTCATTGAGTTCGGCTCGTATGGACGGATCCAAGAACGATCCCAATAGGGCTCGACCAGGCCGTTTTCGAGCGGGGGGAACGCCGGGCGAGAAGAGGCTCACGCCGTACTACATGGCGTGGCTGCCCCAGAGGCTGAACGACGACGTCACTTTTGTCTGGGATCTTTTCGAGCTCGGGGGCTCGCGTCCCGTCGAGGAGTAGATGGCGGCGATGGACGAGTTGGAGGGGCCGGCGGCCACGAAGCGCATCAAGGAATGGTGGACACGGACACGTCCAGGCCCGTGACTCGCTCGTGGCTCTCAGGAGGGAAACGGCACGTGGTAAAATTTTCCGAGTTTTTGTCCTACGCTTAACGCTGCCAGGAGGTTTCGTGCCGTTTCGGTTCCAGAATGGGAAGATTCCGGGGGTCTTTTTGATCGAGCCGCCGCTGTTCGGCGATGCGCGCGGTTTCTTCATGGAGACCTACAAGCAGTCCGATTTCAGTGCCGCGGGAATACCCGAGTTCGTTCAGCGTAACCACTCTCGCTCCGAGCGGGAGACGCTTCGGGGGCTGCACTACCAGCGGGAGCCCGCGGCTCAAGGAAAGCTCCTGCGCGTCATCCTCGGCGAAATTTTCGATGTTGCGGTGGATTTGCGTCGGGGCGAGCCGAGCTTCGGTCAGTGGGAGGGGCTGGTGCTCTCAGCCGAGAGCCGAAAGATGGTCTACGTTCCGCCGTGGTGCGCGCACGGTTTCTGCGTCCTGAGCGAGACGGCGGAGGTGCTCTACGAAACGACGGCGGAATACGCAAGGGAGCTCGAAGGGGGCATCCTCTGGAACGATCCAGACCTCGGAATCGAGTGGCCGTTGGACAAACCCATTCTGTCGGAGAAGGACGTGCGGTTGCCACGTTTGCGCGACGCCGACACGGGATTTGGACGCTCGGAAACGTAAGCTACTCCTCCCGCAGCACGACGACGGGGTCGGACGCGCATCGCCCGTCTGGCAGGATGCCAGCTCGCCAGAAGGGCGACGCTCGCGAGCACGAGCGGCACGAGGGTCAGGGTCACCCGGTCGCGCGACTCGACGCCGACAAGGCGAAGCCCGCTGCCAAGACCATCGTGAAGCGCTGCACGGCACGAGCGTCCTGCGCGTAGTCCTCGAGCAGGCAGACGTTGGAAATCGCGAGGTCCTTGTCGATCGCGGCGACCACCGCCTGCACGGGAGCGCTACGTCATAGGGATTGCCACGCGCTCGGACCGCGACGCCCATCTGGTTTCGCGCTCCCTGGGCAAAGGGAACGAAGAACTGCTCGCGCACCTCGAAGCGCGGATCGTGATGGCGCATGTGTTGAACGACACCTACGACTCGAGCCCACACGTTGACGAAGCCCCGCTCCTTACGCACCTCGACTTGGATTTCCTGGCCAACGGCTTTGTCACTGGGCCAGGCTTTCGCGGCCAGGAGCTCGTCCACGACGACGACGTGTTGGCTTTCCTCGTCGTCCGAAGCTCTGAAGAAACGGCCGTCGACCAGGGTCGCGCCGACGGTATCGAAGTAGCCGGGCCTGAGGACGCGGCCATCAGCCTCGTGGGCCTCTGCCTCCGCGTTCTCGGCGGTGCGAAGCCGGTAGGGCGAAGACCAGTTCGAAAGGTCTGAGAGTGGGAGTTGGTTGATTGCGCCCGCCGCCTCGAAACCGGACACTTCTGAGAGCCGCCGCTCGAGCTCACGAGTGAAGTTGTTGAGGCTCGCGCCGGTGCCGTAGCGCTGCAGGGGCAAGGTGAGCTCCATGGTGAGTACTCCTTGCGTCTGGAAACCCAGGTCGACCCGCTCCAGTTTCTCGAGCGTACGAATGCAGAGCGTGGCCCCGACGGTGAGGACGAAGGCGAGGGCGAGCTCCGCGACGACAAGCACGTTCCGGCCCCGTTGGCCTGCGCCGCCCGCGGTCCGGCTCCCAGAGCGAAGCGCCGAGTAGAGCTGCCGGCTTCGAGTAGCCAGAACGGGAGCGAGGCCAAACAGAATGCCGCACACAAGGCTCGTTCCGAAAGCGACTCCGAGAACGAGTGGATCGGCTGCGATCTCGTCGGGACGCGGGAGGCTTCCCGGGGAAAGCGCGAATGGCGGTGCTGGCCCCGATGCCGAGCGCAAGCGTCACTGCGGCGAGGAGCGTCATGCGCGCGTTCAACGCGCGAGATCCTCGCCGAATCGCTCCCGAAAGGACGATGGGTAGAGCCGCAACAGGGCACGAAACGTCCGCCCCCCGCGGTCACGGCTCTCCTCGTGCTTCGCCACGGCTTACTTACGCCGCGGCTGGTTTCTTGCGCCGTGCGACTTTCAGGACACGGGACATCCGGTTGAGCTCCGCTTCGAGAGCGCGCCGCCCCGCACGCTCGATCCGATACACGCGACCGCGCCGAGCGTCCACGGACTCCACAGCCTTCACCTCGGCGATACAACCGCGGCGCTCCAGACGTTGTAGCCCCTGGTAGAGGCTTCCCGAGCCGAGAAGAAAGTCCCCTCCAATCCTTTCTTCCACGTCGAGCTTGATGCCGTAGCCATGTCGGGCGCCGTGGAGCAGCGTGAGCAGAATCTCGACCGCTACTTGGGAGAGCTCGCCGTCTACGCTGGAACGGGATCGGGACAAGGTACTACCTCATTTCGCCTGCGGCAGGCATGTCACACCGTGACATGTCTGCCTAGGACGAGGCGTGACGCAAAGGAACTATGGTGAGGGGGCGTTACGGCGCCAAGTCCCTCACCCGACCTCGCTTCGCTCGGCCACCCTCTCCCGCAAGCGGGAGAGGGACTTAGGCTGCGGTGTGGGAGAGAGCGCCCTCTTCGACCCATTGGGCGAGCAGGCGGCGAATGCGGTAGGAGTCGACGGGCATCTCCTGGTCCAACTCGGACGGCGACGCCCCGGCGATCGCTCGTTCCCAGACGGACTCGATGAGCGCCTCGTTCGGTTCGTCTTCGACGGGGGATGCCTCACTCCCCGTCGGTTCCAGGACGGCATCGTCCGGCACGAGCGCCGAAGCCCTTTGGAACTCGTCGTATCGCCGCACGCCTTCCATGATGAGGGACATGACATCAAACCCAGTCCCTTCATCTTCCGGGGGTTCGCCACCACTGTCGTTGCGGAAGGCGAAAGTGCCGGGAGACGGCCTCTCGAAGAGCTGATACACGGCCGCTTCGCGTCTCAACATTCCCGTCTGACAGGTCCCAACCCTGCCCTTGACGAATTGAACGGTGCTCATGACGTTTTCGTCATGGTCGAAAAGGGTGAGGGTCCCGTTGGCTCCGACGCCGTTTAGACTCTGGAGCACGTTCGGCAGACCGAACAGCTCCAAGTCCCCGGATAGGCTGGCGGACGAGGTCTGCGCCGGGGCTTCGTCTTCGAAGCTCGCGAGAGCTTTCTGAGCGGCTTCTCCAAACTTCTTGTCGGCGAAACGTTTCGCCAAATCCGCGAACGTCGACCTCACCTTGCGCGAGGGTGTTCCCGAAAGCGCCGTGACGAGATGCAGGATCGTATCCTCTTTCGTCTTGACGAAGCGACCGATGAGCTTTCGAGGCAATGCCGCCTGGAGAGACTCCAAGACCTTTTTGACCAACTCCGGATATGCGGAGAGATCTTGAGTGCTCAGCGCAACGAGCCGAGCTCTCGTGTCCCCGAGCTCGGGAACGTTCTTGAGCCCGTGCTCCAGGGCGGCCACGGTCCCCTCACGAATGCCCGTGCGCGCCAGCGTGGACACGGTTCGATTCAAGAGAGCGATCACCTGCCGCCTTTGATTGGGGCCGCTTGCGACTCCACCCATCAGCATCTCTTCGAAGGCTTGCAGGTAGGAGATGAGGGCCAAGACGGACTTCTCGTGTTTTGTATTCCCGAGGTAGCCGATCGCTTCCATTACCAACTCGTCTTCGTCCTGCGCCGAGATACTGGCGACGAGCTCGATCTCGTGTTCTACCTCGGCGTCATCGGAGGGAGGGACGGCGCGCAGGACGTGGATCAAGTCCCGCCATAAGACCGCATCGGTTTCATCCCGACTAGTAACAAGGGCCGCCAGTCGTTCCAGGCACGCGATGCGGCCGGTCTCGCCGTGAACCACCATCAGGGCCAGCATGAGCTGCCGACGGTCACGCTGCTTTTCCGTGTGCAGGTCGTCGAGCAAGTCTTGGGGACTCAAGCGTGGGAAGAACGTCAGAATTCTGCGAAGCTGGTCGTGCTTCTCCGGACTCTCGGCAATCTTTCGAAGCCGCTCCTGGTCGAGAAGCTCGTGAGCCTTTCCCTGCACTGCCTCGATCGAGGACCGGCTTATAGTCTTCTCCTTGGCGAGTTGGGCGGCCAGCTCGAAGATCACCACGGCTCGCGCAAGAACGCCATCGTTGAATTGCCGGATGCCGGAGTGGACTAGATCGCGAAGACGTGTCGAGGTTTCGGCGGAATCCGACGCCAGCGAGACAATCTTGCTCATCGCATCGAGAGCGGAGCTCGAAGGCAGAGAAGCCGATGGATCGGGCGTCCCGTCGGGGCCGCTGGGAATGGGCACGCTCCATCCGGGCAAGCCGTCGCTCAGGGCATCGAACAGCTCGTCCATCTCTGCGGGAACTCCCATCTGCTGAAGTCTGGTCAGATGCTGCTGGAGCTCCTCACCGTTGGACGAGCTCGCCGCCGCGGCCGCCACGACCTCGGTGACTAGCTCACGGCGCTTGTCCGCACGCTCAGGAGCAGGCGAGTCGGAGGCATCGACCGATTGGCTCAAACGACTCGCAAGCAGCTCGAGCCGCCGCAAGTCGCGGGCAGATTCCGGGGAAACCGCGCTCGCCTGGCCCGGCGCGGCGTTCGGCCGCGCTTGTCGATGCAAAAGCTCGACTGCCGGTTCCGTCCTGTCGTGATGGGACTCTCCGAGGCCGACGACATTGGCACGAAGGAGCTCCCGGTCCGCTTCCGGGCAGAAGCTCAGCACCTCTTGGCCTAGATCGCTCAAGAAATTGTTCAACGTCTGCTTGTCGACGAGATCGAGCTGTCCAAAGGCATGAACTTTCGACATGGCGTGAAACAAGTAATCAGACACAGGGACCGCGTCTCTTTGAGCGCCGAGCTGGGCCCTTAGCCAGGATTGGATCGCCGAGCCCATCAGCGCAGGCGAGCATGTCAAAAGGACTGACATAGCGTCCGTGACTAGAAGTGGCGCAAGCTGGTCGGAGAGGTATTGATGAAACTCGTGAAGAGCTTCCCGGACCTCTGCGTTCTCGACTTCGTTCACAGAGCCGTCCTCTCCCCTCGAAGGGGTAAAGCGAATCGGAACTGTATGTGTTTTTCCATGCTATCACACGCCGGACGGGGCATTAGGCGCTGGAGGCGATGGCTGTGCGGGCTTTGGCTTTTTCGAGGGCGCGCTCGAGTGCCACGATCACCGCGTTCTGAATGAACGTCTCCTCCTGTTCACTGTCGGCAAGGAACATGACGCCCAACCCAGCGGGCATGTCACCGCTCCGTCCCTCGACGCGCTCTACTCGGCGAGCCACCACGGCTTTGATGAGAAGCGACTCGTCCACGTCAGGAACGCAAAGCTCGACTCGAAGTGGCGTGGCTTTCTCGAGAACGAGCTCCGTGGCGATGAAGGCACCGATATTGTTCAGATCGACGACGTAGCCTTTCGTCTCGGAACCATCCACGTGAATGACGGCCTCCATGGTGGCCTCGACGACAAAACGTCGGCGCTTGCGCCGCTCTTTCATAGCGTCACTCCTAATTCAGGAATTTCTCTAAGGCGAAGTTTGTCGAAAACTGTGCAATTTCCGTTCCGAGTCCGGTCGACGAGAGTGCGGTGTCCTAAGCCTCGTTTGCTGAGTAGGTTAGCGCGGTACTCTTGCGCAAGACCGTGGGGAAAACCCCGCGCCGGGCGAAACTTCCACATTGAGCTTGATGGCGCAGCCATCTCGGTCGCCGAAAAGCCGCCTCAACGGGTGGGGTTCAGCGGGAAGAGCGCGTGTCCGGCGTCCGTCGGCGCCACGTCTTGCTTCCTGCTTCGAGCTCGAGCGACGCTCCGGTGGAGGCGCTGCCCCGACCACGGTTGGACTCCGGCGCCATGAGAAGAAAAGAGCACGCTGTTGATGACGTGGGCTTCGCGCTCGAGCTCGGGATCGCGCGCGGCTCGCACGAACGTCTCGAAGCGTGCCGCGACCTCAGTCGTCCTCCCACGATCCCGGCGACGATCCAGCCAGCGCATGAGCTCTCGCATCGCAGCCGCGGGATCGCCGGACCTGGCCGCCCTTCGAAACCCCTCGAAGTACGCCGCTTCCGACTCCGCCCGCTGGCGTTGCGATTCCGCCCAATGCGCGCGCCACCCCGGCGCGAATCGCACGACTACCAGCAGGACGACGCCGACGAGGAGCAACGGGAGCCCGAAGCGACGCAACAGGGAGACGAGTGAGATTCGTTTCGGGCTCGTCGCGACATCCTCCTCGTCGAGGTCCTCTTCGGGAGGTAGCTCGATCTCGGCGACGGCGTCCGGATTGGGAATCACCTCCACGGTGACGGCCGGCACGACGGCGCGGCGCAAGCGCTCCGACGAAACATCCCACCACGACCACTCGATACCCGGAAGCTCGTGGCTCCCCTCTTGTTCCGCGACATAGGTCACCGACTCGACCCGGCGTCCGACGACCCTCCGCGCCCGCTCGCCTCCCTCGTCCTCGACCACGGGGGGCTCGGCGTAGACACGCAGCCCATCTATCGGCGGGAACTCGAGCGGCGGAATGACCATCGAGAGGGCGTTCTCCACCGTCGTCGTCACCGTGCGCGTGAGCGCATCTCCGACTCGAATCCGCAACGCGTCCGGCTCCAGGGTCTGCTCGAGGGTGAGTGCGGTCGTCGCGATGAAGTAAGACAGATCGCGCGCCTCTTCCGGCAGCACGGCCTGGAAGCCGACCGGCTCCGGCGGTGAGACCGTCGCCTCGGCTCTCGGGCCGATCCCTTCGGCGAAGTAGCGAACCGAGACGGGAATCTCGGCGATTTCGTAGGCGCCCGCGCGCTGGGGATAGATCCGGTAGCGCCGACTCTGCCCGGCGAAGGTGGTGGATCCGAAGCGATCCGTGAAGTTCGCCCCCCGGTCCTCGAACAAGACGATGGCGTCCGCGACGTCGAGATGAGGATAGCTGGGGGCCCCAGTGAAATACGAGGGCACGAGAACCTCCACGACGATGGCGAGGGGTTGCCCAACCGTGACCACGGAGCCCGGCTCGAGCCGTACTCGAGCGAAGGGACCGGACGGGACATCTTGCCCGAATAGCGGACCGCTGCCGCTCAGCAGCAAAAGCAGAAGCGCGCGCCTCAAGGCTCGCTCTCCTCGCTCCGTACGGATTCCATGGCGAAGCGCGTGCGGAGAAAGTCGGCGGGAGAGGTCGACAAACGGCGCATCCACATCTCGGAGAGTTGTTCGTCCGAGAGAAGGCTCATGTCGACCTCGCCGCTCTCGCCCTTCTCGCCTCGCTCGTCGAACACAACCTCATCGGCGCCGAAGCTAGGCGGGCCGGCCGCTTCGGGTGGCTCATCCTGCCCTTCTTTTTGAACGAGCGCCTGCACGAGCTCGAGGTTCTCCCGCGCCTCCACCCAATCTGGTCGGGCCGTGAGAGCTCGCTGGTAGCTCTGAACGGCCTCTGGATACATCTCGAGCTGCGCATAGGCATTGCCCAAATTGAAGTCCGACTCTTCGGTCGCAACTCTCGAGAACGCGTCGACGGCGCTCTGATAGTCGCCCGCGCGATAGTAGGAGACTCCCTTCCAGGTCGGGTCCTCGAATTGCTCCGCCGAGTCCTCGAAGCTACCTCTCTCGAAGAGACGACGCCCCTGTTGATCCGGAGTCAGCCAGAGGTCTGTGCTACATCCGCTCAGAGTGAACAGACCGAGGGCCAGACTCCATCGGAGAGTCCATCCCCGCCGGAACCAGAGCGCTCCGAGCAGCGCAACTGGGATCACGAGGTAGTAGCCAAAATCCTTCCAACGTGAGGTCTCGTCCTCTTCCTGAGCCTGCTCCAGGTTCCGCTGAATGCGTCTGTGCACCTGCTCGACGTCCTCGCTACTCACCGTGACGCTCGCGACGAAAGCCCCGCTATCTCGAGAGAGACTCTCGAGCCCTTCGCGATCGAGGGTCGCGACGAGGCGCCGACCTGTGGGATCGATGGCGAACTGGTTGTCTCGGACTCGGATGGGGCCACCTTCACTGGTACCGACGGCCAGAACCAGGACGGCGTCGTCGGACTCGCGCGCGTGCGCAACGAAAGCGGGGACCTGTTCTGCACTGATACCGTCGGTCAGAAACAGAATGGACCCCGGTACGTCCTCACGGCGCAAGAGCTCGGCCGCGAGAACGAGTGCGTCTGCAGGCTCTTTTCCCGAGACCGGCATGACGTCGGTCTCGAGCGCGCTCAGGAACGTCTCGAAGAGTGAGGCGTCGTCCGATAACGGGAGCACCGTATGGCTCGAGCCCGCATAGGCCACGAGTGCGGTTCGGGAGCCTTGGCGTAGGGCGAGCAGGTCGCGAACCTTCTGCTTGGCGCGCTCGAGCCGGCTCCGCTGGACGTCGATGGCGTTCATAGAGAGCGAAAGATCGAGCGCGATGACGAGCGTGGCCGTGTCCTCCGTAAACGGCGAGCGCTCGCGCTCCCACGTCGGACCCGAAAGAGCGATCGAGCCGACCACGAGGAGCGACACGACGAGATGGAGTGGTCGGAACACCGCGCCGGACCTCTCCGAGACCAGGAGGTGGGACAAAAGGTGCGGCGCTACCACACCGCGCCATTGCCTCTCCGAGCTCGAGCGTCGAAAGAGGAGGTAGAGCCCGAGCGTCGGGGCGAGCGCCAAAAGCCAGAGAGGTCGCAGGAAGTGGAACGCCTCAAGCATGCCTCGACCTCAAAGACCGAAACGCCGTCCCGAGTGCCATCAAAAAGTGGTAGAGGAGCACGAGGGAGACCGGCACGGCGAGCGGCCAATGGTAGAGTGGCCGCGTCGGACGGTAAGAAAGCGTCTCGATCTCCTCCGGCGTCAGCGCGTCGATGCGCTGGTAGATCTCTTCGAGCTCCTCCCGATCTCCCGCAGAGAAGGCCGCGCCCCCCGTCGAGGTAGCGATGGCTTCGAGCGTTTCCAGGTCCATTGCGGCTTCTCCGACGCTCTCGGGATTCCCGACCGCGACGGTATGCACCACTACATCATGTTGCGACGCGATTTCCGCGGCTTTTCTCGGCGGAACCTTGCTCCCGGTGTCGTTGCCGTCCGTCAGGAGCACGAGGACGCGGTCTCTCGCAGTACTCGATTCGAACGCCTTGATGGTAAGGCCGATGGCGTCGCCCAGCATGGTCTGGGGCCCGGCCATACGAGGCTCGACCTGCTCGAGCAGCGTCCTTACGAGATCGTGATCGCGGGTAAAGGGAGCCTGTAGAAACGCTTGATTTCCGAAGACGATGATGCCGAGCCGGTCGCCCTCCCGACGCGCGATGAACTCGTCGAGCACCTGTTTGACGACGTCGATGCGACGGATGCGATTGCCCGCCGCATCGAACATGTCGGAGCTATCCATCGAGCCCGACAGGTCCACGGCCAGCATGAGATCCCGCGCCGACTTAGTCTTCTCGATCGGGGGCTCGACGTACTGAGGTCTTGCGAGTGCGATCACGGTCGCGGCCCAAACCAATGGCGCCAGGAGTTTCTGCAGAAGGTTCCGCCGGGCCAGCACACCGCCACGGGTCGGGGTCACACCAGTCGCGGCCGCCGCCTGCTCGAAAAGAGGCACTCGCACGGACTCCTGCTGCTCCCGATAGGGCGGAAAAAACCACCAGACCAGAATGGGCAGTGGGAGCAGGGCGAAGGCCCAGGGAACGTCAAACTCGAACACGGTGTTTACGGATCCATTGCGACAGGAGTCGGTAGAGCTGGGAAATGTCGTTCTCGTCGAGGCCCGCGACCCCGCCGTAGGCGATCGTCGGGATTAGACGGCCTACGCCCTGCGTGAAACCAGAGCCTTCGAAGCTGTCATCGAGAAATCGTAAGTAGCCCTCACCGCTCAGGGAGGCGACCTCCTCGCGTGGAGCTAAGCAAAGAGCAACCCGCTTCACGAGCTCGGGAATTTCGTCAGGTGACCCGCGGTTCTCGATCTGCGCCAAATGAGCGAGAGCCTCACGGCGGTAGCGGTTGGCACGCCGATGGCGGACGTAAACGACGAGGCCGATTAGGGCGAGCGCGGAAGCGACGCCGAGCAGAACGAGCCAAGCCGTCGTCGCGGGAAACAAGCTCGAGGGCGCTGGCAGGACGATATCGTGGAGGTCGCCCAGCTCCATCAGGCCACGCCAAGAAGACGACGAACTTGATCGAGGGGGTCCCGATCGGTCCAGATCGGCAGCACTGGCACCCCCAGCTCGGACTGCCACGAAAGAAGCGACGCGAGCCTCGCCTCACCGAAGTCGAGGGTAGTGGGTCAGTTTCAATCTAGCAGCTCCACGATCTCCCCGATGCTCCAAGCGTGCTCGGAGACGCCAGCTTCCATCGCTGGCGTCACGCGCAGTGTTTGGTGAATACGGGCAAAGTTGTAATGCATGAAGTGGAGCGCGACCGCGTGACGCAGGTTGTCGATCTTCTTGCTAAACGCATTCGTTAGGCGCGTGAACCTCCGCATGCTCATCCGCATGGTGAGGTTTTGGCGCTCGACGTAGCTTGTTGAGATGTGTATGTCGTCGGGTTTGCCCGTGACGGCCTTGCGCGTCGTCCCGGTACAGACGGCAGGGCTGTAGCGCTTCTCACCTTCAGGCTCGCTGCCGTAGTGCTTCACCAGCATCGCGTAATCGATATCCGAACCGAAGGCGTCCTCGACGGCCTCAAGATAAACCTTGAGCCCATCGCTGGTGAGCTGGACTCGGTTTGCCAAGCGGCCCGCAAGATCCTGCATGAAATCGGTCGCGTAGCCAGCATCGCGTCCGCCGACGAGGAACGAGGGGACGAGCTTCGTGTCCGCGCAGATGGCCGTCCATGTCCAAATGTTACCAACCTCGGGGCCTTGTTCTTGGCGGATCTTGTCGGTGACGTTCTTCGCCTTCGCATAAACGAAGCTCCAGATTTCATCGACTTGGATTCGACGACAAGGAAGGTTTCGGAGCGCCACGTCCTGGTACATGGCGCACACATGGCCGAGGTCTGCGAGCAGCTTGACGATGGTGTTTTTCGATGCGCCGGTCATGCGGCTCGTGGCGCGAATGCTGTTGCCCTCGACGAGGGCGGCTACGATCTGGGCTCGGCGAGTGCCGTCAAGCGTATTCATGTTCAAATTATAACTTGAGCGCTCAAGCATGTCAATACCTTCTTTTGGGCGTAAGATACGTATTCGTTAGACTTTCAACTTGACGCCAGCATGGGTAGCGGTTATATTATTCGCATGATTGTACACGTACCCCCGACACCGGAACAAGCCCTTGCCGATCTATCCGCCGTGATCCCGCTCCTGAGGCACGGGTTGGAAGCCGGAACGTTGAAGGCCAGCGAAGCTGAAGAGAAATGCTTCGGCAACGATCTCGCCGATCCCTGGCTGCGAGCCCACATAGTTCGCTACGAGACTCGTAGCATCTTGCTTGACGAGGGCGTGGACATCGAAGTGGACGAGGAGCTAGCCCTTTCCGGCCTAAGGCTCTCGCACGCGGGGTACGACATACGAGTTTTGAAGGCCGATAGGAACGGCGGGATGCCTGTTCCTGGCAGGTCAAGGGTGAAGCAGCAGTTCTTCTGCCAAGAGTCGTTCCCAGAGATTCCGACGCAGGCGGGGAATCTGATAGTCTTGTGGCACTTGAACCTGGACGGATCTCTCGACTACCTCAGCCTGGCTTGCCCAAAGCACGGTGACATCTACTCTGCCGAGTGCTACTGGCACGTCGAGATTCCGCCTGAGGCGGAGTTCGAGGTGCCGCCCGACTCAGCGGACGGGCCGATACCCGACGATCTGCCGATCGACCGAAACGACGAGCAATCGGGAGAGCAACAATCTTGATCGTTGGAGAGCGACTGCGACAGGCGCGCGTGATTCGCAGCTTTACGCAGACCAAACTAGCGCGGCGCGTTGGCGTGAAACAGCCAGCGATCGCCCAGTTCGAGAAGGGCGCACGCTATCCTTCTGATGAGACCCTCGCGGCTATCGCATTCGCCACAGGGTTTCCGCCGGCCTTCTTTTCCAGGGAGATGCTTACCCATTTTCCGTTGGGAAGTTTGCTATTTCGCGGGCAAGCTAGGATGACCGAGCGCCAAAAAGCGCAGTCTCACGAGATTGCATCGCTTCTCTACGAGGCGTACGAGACTCTAGCAAGCAACGTAAAGTCGCTTCCGGTGAAAATACCTGTGCTTCCCGGGGAGGATCCAGCCAAGGCTGCGCAGTTTGCGCGAAGCGCATTTGGATTGGCGCCGCATGGTCCGTTGAAGAACCTGGTGCACCACCTGGAAATGGTGGGCGTAGCCATAATTGCGCTGCCGACACCGCTACCGCGTAGAGATGCGTTTAGTGCATGGACATCGACGAACGTGCCCGTCATTGTCTTGAGTCATGATCGCCCAGGCGATCGGCAGCGATGGTCCGCCGCACACGAGCTAGGCCATCTCGTCTTGCATCGTCCGGTGGTGGATCGTGGGCGCAGCCTAGAGAAGGAAGCCGATGCATTCGCCGCCGAACTGCTAATGCCCAAAGCCTCAATCCGTGAGGAGCTGGGACGGCGACGCGTCACTATTCAGTCGCTAGCTCCATTGAAGCCCAAATGGGGCGTAGCGATATCAGCACTGGAAATGCGAGCGCACCGCCTAGGCATCGTGAGCGATGCGCAACACCGAGATCTTCAGCGGCAAATCTCTCGCCAAGGCTGGAGGAAGCAAGAGCCGCAAGCACTCGCGGTTCCGGTGGAGAAGCCACGAGCATTCCGAAAGATGGCCGAATTACTGTGCGGCATCCCGATCGACGAAAGCGGACTTGCGTCTATCTTGTCGCTCAGCACTTCGATGGTGTCGGAGATTCTGGCGGTGCACTCGGATCGCGGGAGACCCGAACCAAAGTTGCCAGGACCTAGAGGGAAAGTCCTCTCGATGAAATAAGGGTTCACTTATTTACCCATCGGGCTTTCGCCGCTTTCTTGGCGATCTCCGAGCGCTGCTTCTTGCTGAGCTTCTTGGCTCGAGCCTTGCCGCCCTTCAGCCCCCCGAGACGACCCAGCGCCACGGCGGCGAGGTTCTTGCCGTTTTCCGTTGATTCGTTCTCGGCGTCTTTCTCGGTCGCTTCCGCGACGATGGCGACAGCGAGCTCGTTAAGGTCCTTTGGGTGCTTGCTTGAGCGTTCTGGCATACTCCGAGCATACCATGCTGGAGAAGTTCGGAAATCCGCGCTCAAATCTCAAACTGACCCACTACCAAGTCGAGGAGGCGCTTTCGCGTGGATCCATGCTCGACGTCGAGCTCGACTTGGAGCTCACCATTCGAGACCACGAGCCGACCGCGCTCGGGATAATCGGTCAGTAGCGGGTCGAGAACCGGTAGGGAGATCACGTCGTTGTGGTGTGCGAGGCGGGTCACGAGATCGCGGGTCGCGTCATCCGCCCCGTCGAAGTCGCTCACAATCGCGACGAGATAGTCGTGCTTCGCGTAGGCCGCGACCTCGGTCAGAACGCGATTCAACATCGAGGGGTCGCTCCGGATCTCGGAGTCGGCGCGGAGCGCTCGATTCTTCTCGACGACGGCGTTGAGAATGCGCGTTACCGTCGCGCGACTCCGATGGGGGCGGACCTCGACGCGGTCTCGATCGTCGAAGACGATGGCACCGACCCGGTCGCCGGCGTCGAAAACGCGCCACGCTCCCGCGGCGGCAAGCTCGGCCGCGACGACCGACTTCATGGCTCGCTGCGAGCCGAAAAACATCGAGATGCGCTGGTCTACGATCAGGAGACCTGGCCGGTCGCGCTCTTCGGTATAGACGCGCACGTGAGGCTCTCGGGTACGAGCCGTCACCTTCCAGTCGATGGCGCGCACGTCGTCGCCGGGCAGGTAGCCCCGAATCTCCTCGAAGTTGAGGCCGCGACCGCGCATGCGGGACGCGTGGCGGCCCGTAAGAAGGCTATGAACCGGCTGTCGCGGAAGGAAGTTGAACCCGCGCGCGCGGTATTGGAGCTGGATCAAGTCCTGAAGCGTGACATAGACTCCCCGCTCGTCGGTCACTTCAACCTCTCAACCTCACAGGCTCTCAGGCTCTCAGGCCACGGCGACCTGCTTCACGACCTCCGAGACCACTTGATGGGCGGTGACGCCCTTCGCATTGGCCTCGTAGCTCAACATCACGCGGTGCCTGAGCACGTCGTGAGCGATGGCGCGGACGTCGTCGGGCGTGACGTGCTCCTTGCCGTGAAGCCAGGCGTAAGCACGCGAGCACTTGTCGAGACCGATGGCGCCGCGGGGGCTCGCTCCCACCTGAATCCACGAACGGAGCTCCTCGCTATAACTCTCGGGACTTCTCGTCGCGTGGACCAGATCCACAATGTATCTCTCGATGCTCTCGGAGACGTGAATCTGGTGGATCTCTTTTCTCGCGTCGAAGATGACTTGCTTTGGGATCGGATCGGCCTCGTCCTTGGACGACTTCTCGGCACCGCTCTCCTCGCCCTGACGAGCCGGACGATGAGACGCTCCGAGTCGGAGTCGGGATAAGTAATCAGAACGTGCATAAGGAAGCGATCCATTTGTGCTTCTGGAAGCGGATAGGTTCCTTCTTGCTCGATGGGGTTCTGGGTCGCCATCACGAGAAACAAGGGTGGAAGCTTGTGCGTCGTGCCCGCGACCGTGACTTGCCTCTCTTCCATGGCTTCGAGAAGCGCGGCTTGAACCTTCGCCGGAGCACGGTTGATCTCGTCCGCGAGCACGATATTACTGAAGATCGGACCCGGCTGAAACTTGAAGGAGCCCTTGCCCCCTTCCTGGAAGTACATTTCCGTCCCGGTGACGTCCGAGGGCAGTAGATCGGGGGTGAACTGGATACGGGACAAGTCCGCATCCATATACTTCGATAGACTCTTGACCGCCCGCGTCTTCGCGAGACCGGGCAGTCCCTCGACGAGTAGGTTTCCGTTCGAGAGCAAACCAATCAGAAGACGTTCGACGATGTGCTCCTGGCCGATGATGGACTGACCCATCCTCTCCTGGAGCGTGAGAATCGAGTCGCGTGGCGCCACCGTCATTGTCGTCGACAGCTTAGTCTAATTACCTATCGAACGGGAAGACCGTGCGCCAATCGCGCTTGATGTCCACGACGGTCCAACCCTTGTCCAGAGCTTCGCCTAGTGCCACATCGAGCCCCCCGATGGGCGAGCCCCGGTCGTAGGCCCACTCACGCTCGGCGTCGGTGTGATGCACGAGCGCCGCGAAGCGTGGGCCATCGCCCGCCGAAGTCCACTGGAGCATCTGGAGGTCGCCATCGGAGTTTCCAAACGCCATTACCGGCCGCCTCCCGATGAAGCGATGGATACCAACCGGCTTCCCATCCTTGTCGTCGATGAAGTCGATCTCCGGGAGTCGAGCCAGCACGGCTTTGCCGTCTCGCATCTCGAATCGCGTCTCGATAGAGCTGCCGACGACTTGCTCAGGAGGGATGCCGTAGACTTCCTCCGTGAAAACGCGCATGAACTCGACGCCACCGCCCGAAACGATGTGGGTCTTGTAGCCGTTGGTCCTCAAAAAGGCGACGAGCTCGAGCATCGGCTGATAGACGATATCGGTATAGGGTCGTTCGAAACGGGGATGGCGGGCCGACGCGAGCCATTTGGTCACCGCCGCGGCGAAGTCATCGGTCGTGTTGTTCGCATGGCTCGCCATGAGAATCTCGAGCAACGCCCGGTGCCCGCCCGCCACGACGGGCTGCAAGTCACCCCGTAGGACGGAGGCGAATGGCTCCGTCGTCTGCCACTCGGGATGCGATGAGGCAAGCTCCCGGACCCGGTCCAGAGCGAAAGCGAGCTGAAAGTACATGGGCTGTTCCGCCCACAACGTCCCGTCGTTGTCGAAAACGGCGATCCTTTCGGGTACGGGCACGAAGCTCGTACCGCCGGGACGTGACGTGTCATTCACGAAGCGGACGATGGCCTGCTTCGTCGGGCCGTCGTTCCAAGACGGGAGTGGATCCGGGCCTTGAGCCAAGGCATTGGCCGCGAGCGCAACGCTAGCCAGGATGACGCGTGCTTTCATGAGACGAATTGCGTTCTCCTCAAAATCCGAACCCAACCTTGACGCCCACGCGGAACAAGAAGAGATTGTCCGCTCCCGATTCCTCGGCGTGCTCATCGTGCTCTCCCCCCTCGCCCTCTTCCCCGCCGCTCCCGGAGCGGCGCGAGAGATGCTCGAGCCCTGCCCCCGCGAATACCTCGAGCTCACCAGCGAGTTTGTAGAGAAAGGGCACGACGAAGATCCAGGCGTTCGGACCGGGCAGGGCCTCGAGCTCGCCGGCCACACCGAAGCGCTCCGTGAAGAATCGCCCGTACTCGGCGCCTAACGTGAAGAAGTTCTCGCCCTCCGCAGCCTCGTAAGTGTTCGCGATCGCGAAGCCAATAGCGTTCCGATGAAAGTGCTCCTCATTAGACTCGCCATGCTCCTGCGCGCGCGTACCCTTCGCAAACGAGAGCGTGACGAGGAGGACGAGACCAAGGCGACAAAAATTCAATGAAAAATCCATCTGTCGGCTAAACCTCAAATGCAAAACATTCAGTTCGTCTTCACCGGTGGTGCGGGGCGTTCGGGAAGTGTCATGGGCTCAGCTGCGATCGCACGTAGGACTTCGGCAACCGCCCGATCGAGCTGTGGGTCCTCACCGGCGATGACCGACTTGGGGTCGTTCTCGACCTCGATGTCTGGCGCGACTCCCACTCCCTCGATGATCCACTCACCCTCGGCACTCAACGTTCCGAACTCGGGAACGTTCACGGAACCGCCGTCGAGGAGCGGACCGCGATTCGTGATCCCGACGACACCACCCCACGAACGCTTCCCAATGAGAGGCCCGAGCCCCGCTTTACGGAACATCGCGGGGAAGATATCGCCGTCCGACGCGGAGTTCCCGTCGAGAATGCAGACGAGATGGCCGTGGAATACGACGGCGGGGTAGGTTCTGGCGCTGTCGTCGTTTCTCGAAAAGCGCGTCGCGAGCAGATCGCGGCGTAGTCGCTCGATGAGCATCTGGGAGACGTTGCCCCCGCCGTTTCTGCGGACGTCGACCACGAGACCTTCCTTCCGGATCTGACCGTAGAACCATTTGATGAACTCACGAATGCCGTTGGCTGACATATCCGGAACGTGGAGATAGCCGACGCGTCCGTCCGTCATCTCCGCCACTTTGCGTCGTTTCTTCGCGACCCAGTCGAAGTAGATGAGATCGGTTTCCGACGTAACGGGTGTATAGGTCACCTGCCGCGCACCCTCCTGAACGGGACGATCGTTCACGGTCAGGACAACGGGACCGTCGGCCTTGTGCACGAGGTACCGATAGGGACTCTCGGAAGTGCGGAGCTCGGCTCCGTCGATCTCGAGAACATAGTCGCCCTCTCGGACGTCGACGCCGATCTCGGTAAGTGGAGCCCGATATCGACTCTCCTCGTTTTGCCCCTCGAATATTTCCGTGATGCGATAGCGTCCGGAAGCCTCGTTCGCTTCGAAACGGGCGCCGGGAAGCGCGACGCCCGGGCGGTCCGGAATCTCGTAGTCGCCACCGGCGATATAGGCGTGGGAGACCTCGAGCTCGGAGGTCATCTCGCCGATCACGTAGTTCAAATCGGAGCGGTGTCCGACGTGCTCGAGCAAGGGCCTGTAGCGGTGGAGGAGGTCGTCCCAGTCGTATCCGTGCAGGTTCGAGACGTAGAAGAAGTCGCGGTAGCGCCGCCACACCTCGTGAAAGATTTGATTCCATTCCTCCCTGGGAACGCGATCGACGTAGAGACCGGCGGTCGAGACGCTCTTTTTCGAGCTTTCGCCGTTGGGAGCCGCGTTCATGAGTGTGTAGTCGTTCCGCTGTTGGACGAGGACTTTTTCGCCGTCGGAAGAGAGGGCGAAATCGGAGATACCTTCCGCGAGGACGCTTTCCTTACGATCCGCCATCGAGAAAACACGGAGGGAAGGCTTTGTGCCCGCCCGTCTGCCGTAGTAGAAGGGCGTACCGCGGACATAGAGCAGGTGGCCTTTCTTCGCGGTAAGCGCGGAGTAGTTCTCGTCCTCCACAGGAATGCGGGCCACACGCTTCGCGAGACCGTCGAAGTCGATCGCAATATAGGACGACTCGTCTTTCCCTTCTTCGGTCTCTTCTTCCTTGGCTTCGCCCTCCTCTTCCCCGGATTCCTCGAGCTCGACCTCATCGCTTTCTGGCGGGAAGGGGTGCAAAACGTCCTTTCTCAAAGCGAGAGCGTAAATGCCGGTCTCACGGTCGACGAGGTAGTTCCATTCGAAGGAGCCGATCTGCGGCTGGAACTGCCTGTCGCTCAAATAGAAGAGATAGTTCCCCTCCGGGTCCCATGCGGGGAGGAACTCGTTGAAGGGCTCGGCGGTGATACGGCGGAGCACGCCATCGGAGACGCTCCATATGTAGATGGAGCCGAAACGGGACTCGTCTGCCAGCGTGAAGGCGAGGTGCCCACCGTGGGGTGACCACTGGTAGTCGCGGACCTGGCCGTGCGTTTCATCCGCCACCTCGACGAGATTTCCCGACTCGGCGGTAACGACGTAAATCTTTCCATCTTTGTCCGAAAAAGCGATCCGTCGGCCGTCTGGCGCCCAGCGCGGCTCGTAGCGCATGGCGCGGCCGCCGCGAGTCAGCTGTTTCGGCGCTTCCGAACCGTCCTGGGCGACGACATAGAGCTCGTCGTCACCGCTGAGATCGGAGAGGAAGGCGATCTGGCTTCCGTCGGGAGACCAGGATGCCCACTTGTCATGAGCTCCCGAAGTCTTGGTCAGGTTCCTCGCCGAGCCTTTCTCGATCGGGGCGGTAAAGATATCGCCGCGTGCGACGAACAAGGCACGCTCGCCCTTCGGACTCAAGCCGAAGCTCTCGATGTTGTCCGACACCTGGATGCGTGCAGGTCTCGTCGGAAGCGCGTCGGTCGGCACGCGAATAGCGACTGGGGTCACGCTCCCAGAAGCCGTGTCCAGAACCTGGAGCTCTCCGTTCAGCTCGTAGACGATCCGCCCCGCCTCGTCAGCGCTCGGCCAACGAACGTCCCAGAGGTCGTTGTGGGTCCGTTGGGTCGTTTGTCCCGACGCCACGTCGTATCCATAGAGGTTCAGGTGACCATCGCGATCGGAAGAGAAGAAGACCGTCTCGCCGATCCACATCGGATCCCGGTCGGTGCGCGGGTCGTTCGTGACTTGGACGACGTCGTGCGAAGCGAGATCGAAGATATAGAGGTCCTGCGCCCAGCCTCCCTGGTAGCGCTTCCACGTTCGGAAATCTCGGAAGAGAGGAGAGTAAACGACCCGGGCCCCGTCAGGGGCAATATCGCCGGCTCCCGCAACCGGCATGGGCAGCGGCTCCGCGAGACCCCCGGTCCTCGATACGGTGAACAGCCGGCAGTCCGCCATGCCCCAACCGTCGCGCCAGGAACGGAACAGGATCGACTGCCCGTCGGGCGTCCACCCGTAGACCTGATTGTCGGATCCCCACCTGGGAGCGAGGGGACCGCGCGCGGGATAAAACGTGCGTTGCTGGGGTGCGCCGCCGGTCGTCGGAAGGACGTAGACCTGCTCGTCGCCGTCGTATTGCCCCGTGAAGGCGATATAGCGCCCATCGGGAGAGAACTTCGCGAAAAGCTCGAGGCCCGGATGGGTCGTGAGTTGACGCGCCTCCCCGCCCGTTACGGGCGCGAGCCACAGGTCACCCGCGTAGGTGAAGACGACTTGGTCTCCGTGAATATCCGGAAAACGGAGCAGCTTGGTCTGTGCGGTTGCGCTCGCGGCGCACAAGAGCAGTACTGCCATCACGCGCGGCATGGAGCCTCCTTTTTCAAGAATCATAGCGCGATGTCCGACCTCACTGGAGTGGGGTACAGCCCGGGTCGCAGTGGGCGTCCACCACGACAGGGGCCGAGCCGTCGCTCGTGACGCACATCCGTCCCGTCGAATCGGCACAGAACCCGCGAGTGCCGGTCAGGCCCGGGCTCACAGGATAGGCGATGAAGGCGAAGGACTTCATGCTGGATTGTGAGAGATTGGCGAAGGCCACGTCGTTATCCGTAGCGGGTGGACCGGGATGGAACTCACGCTGGTATCCCTGCCTCGTTCCGAGGACGAACTCGTTCATGAACACCGGACCGTCGGGAGGATAGCCCGGGATGCACTCGGCGGGCGCCGACAGACACTCCGGCGTGTCGTAGTGCCCACCGTTCGCCTGAGCGTAGGCGAACTGCCCGTTGAGCACCTGACGCGTATCGCCGATCGCGGAGGCCTCGTTCGCTGAGACCCGTGCCCGCAAGAGACTCGGTATCGCGATCGCCGCGATGATGCCGATGATCATGACCACTAGGAGCGGCAGAACGATCGCCAGGAGAATGACCAATGCGGCGGAAGACTGCCCAAGCTTCGAGACCTCCGCGATCTCCCAGTCGCTGAGGTTCGCGACCGGCCTTTCCGAAAAGAGGACTTTCACGCCCGGCTTGAAGAAGTACCAGAGGATGAGTCCCGAGATAATCGTGCCGAGAGGCACGGCCAGCAGACCGACGCAGGAAGAGATGATCTGAAGGGTGCGGCCGTAGCTTTTGAGATTCCAGAGCCCGATCCCGATCAGAAGCGACATCACCCCCAGAGCGAAATAGACGGCGCCGATGCCCGCCATGAGCCCGCGCATCTCGATCCCCTCGTCCGTCTGCCCCACGTAAATCATGAAAAAGCCCATCAAGAGCGTGATGGGAGCTCCAATGAAATTGAGGACGGAGAGAACCGTGACGAGTGTCGGACGCCGATAGATCTGCGCCGCCGACATGGAGCGACCTCCGCGTCCGAAGCCGGGCCGTCCGGAAGGACTCGCGTAGGGATTTTGTGGACGTGACGGCATGCTCATGACCCCCGGGAAGCAAGGATATGGGCCGCGCCTCGGAAAAGCAACGCCCCGATTAGCTCAGCGCTGGGCTAGTCCGATCGCTCGATCGTATCGACTCGTCCAACTTCACACTATGGGAAATGACACCCTGACTTGACCCAGCGGCAACGCACCTTTCCTCAACCTCGCCGCGAGTCCGTATCTGAGACCCGGACGCGACCGATAGATGACGCGAATCTCGAACCAACCACGGTGGGCTCCGCATACTTACCGTGGCACGCTCAGCAAGAACAATTCACGTCGCCAGGACGCCGATACATCGATAGAATACGCCGGTCAGCGTCGAGCGTACCCTCCATCCTCCACGTCGACCGGCCATCGTTGCATCGGATGGAGTCATCGTGGGGCCACCGCACCGGGAGAGTAGCTCGGACCTCTTTTGACGCGGAGTTCGTTTTGGGAGCTTTCTCGATGAACAAAAAACACGTGGGCGTGATCGCCTTGCTGTTTCTCTTCGGCATCGGCGTCTATTTTCTGATCTGGGCGTCCGCTAACGATGAGCCCATAAAAGTAGGTCTGCTGCACTCTTTCACCGGTACGATGAAGGATAGTGAGAGTGCGGTTGCGGATGCCGTGACGCTCGCGATCGAAGAGATCAACGAAACGGGAGGTTTGCTCGGGAGACGCATCGAGATCGTCCGTGCAGACGGTCGCTCAGACGAATCTGTCTTTGCTCGAGAGGCAGCGACCTTGATCACCGAGGAGATGGTCAGCGTGATCTTCGGCTGCTGGACCTCCTCGAGTCGGAAGGCGGTCCAGCGCGTCGTCGAAACTCATGACCATTTGCTGTTCTATCCTCTTCAATACGAGGGCATGGAGAGCTCGCCCAATATCGTCTACACCGGTGCGGCGCCAAATCAACAGATCGTCCCAGCTGTGAAGTGGAGCATGGACACGCTTGGGCGTCGAATCTTTCTGGTGGGCTCGGACTACATTTTTCCTCGCATGGCGAACGTCATCATCAACGATATCGTTCGCGCTCTCAGCGGCGAAGTTGTCGGCGAGGAGTATCTCCTCCTAGGGTCGAACGATGTGGACGACGTTGTGAGGAAGATCGAAGAAACTCGGCCGGACGTGATTTTGAACACTATCAACGGCTCCACCAACGTCGTGTTTTTCAGCAAGCTGCGCGAAGTTGGGATTACGCCGGACGAGATCCCTACCATGTCGTTCAGCATCGCCGAACAGGAGCTCGTAAGCATGGAGGGCGATGTCGCCAAGATGGCGGGGGACTACGCAGCCTGGAACTATTTTCAGAGTGTGCCAACGGAAGAAAACCAGGACTTCGTGACCCGATTCAAGAGCCGTTTCGGAGCTGAGCGCGTCACCAGCGATCCTTTAGCTTCTTCCTACGCGGCCGTCCATCTCTGGGCCAACGCGGTGCGAGATGCGCAGACGGAAGAAGTGTCAGCGGTCCGCGGGACCGTCGTTGGACAGAATCAACTACCACCCGCATAGCGGGTGGTTTGATGAAGGCCCCTCGAAGGGGCCTCCATCGTGCGGAAGGGGGCTAAAGCCCCCTGAGGTTTAGCTGCTCTTGACGTTTTTCCTCCGCCTCCTGGTTTCGGATGTACTCCCGGATGACTGCCTCGTCGAGACCCACCGTGCTGACACAGTACCCACGTGCCCAAAAATGAAATCCCGTGAAGTTCCTCTTCCTCTCCAAGTACTCCCGGTGGATTCGTATCGCAGACTTGCCTTTCAGGAACCCTATCGTGTTCGCCACGCTGTACTTCGGGGGAATACTCAGACACAGGTGAACGTGGTCCGACATCGCGTGCCCCTCCACCAATTCGATTCTCGCCTGTTCGCAAAGTTCCCTCAGGATTTTCCCGACCCCTTTTCTCAAACTCCCGAATATCGCCTTCTTTCGATACTTGGGGCTGAACACAACGTGGTATCTGCAGTACCATTTCACGTGCGACTGGCTCTGCCATTCTCGCATGTCGATCTCCTTTCTTTTGAACTTCCCGGTTCATTGAAAGGAGATCGTCTACCACACGCCGGAACGGCAGAGCCTATTCGAGTCACACCGCCGGAGGCGGTGGCTTACCCGTTGGAGTTATCTGGCGCCCGGAG
This sequence comes from Candidatus Marinacidobacterales bacterium, assembly GCA_965247365.1. Taxonomy (GTDB): domain Bacteria; phylum Acidobacteriota; class Vicinamibacteria; order Marinacidobacterales; family SMYC01; genus CBDFHB01. Next base: position 1,627,725 of record CBDFHB010000002.1, on the reverse strand, counting down.
GGTTGGTCTATGTCGATGCGGGCAATCAACACACGTGGAAAGTCGTTCGCATTGGAAAGATCATGGACGATGGACAATTTCGTATCGAGTGGAACTCTGAAGAGCCCGTTCGCCCGTTTCCGTTTCCATTCCACCGTTCCCGCTCCGATTGGCTCGATCGGGTCAATAGCTTCTATGAAGCGTGGGGTGGACGGTGGGTCAATCCGGAAACAGACTCATGATCTTCAAAAGACATCGACTCGCGAGTCAGTTGCTCCGGTGGTTCCTGCTAATCGGGCTCTTACCGCTTTTTCTCGCTACAACTCTCACTTATCGCAACTCCGTGAAATCGCTCGAAGAGGAGGCCTACTACGAGCTTTCGTCCGTCGCCAGCCGGCAGATCAAGCAGATCGAAAACTACATTCTCGAACGACAACTGGATGTTACGACGCTGGCAAAAATGCCGCTCACAGGCGGATCAGCGCCTGAGTAAGGTGGGGCATCCCCCGGAGCTGACCCGGACGCAGCGGCTCGTAGAGGTGGACAATCTTGTCCGCTGGAATGCGCCGGAGCCGGCCCGCGTCGAAATCGGCGAAGCCGAAGTCGGCCGGCCGTGAGGGGTGAAACCAGTACGCCACGCGCCGACCGAGCCGGTCGAACTCGATGCCGGCCCTGATACGGTTGCCGTTCGGGCGCATCGTGGAGTGCGTGTGGGGACAAAGCTCGGGCTCGAGCACTTGGAGCTGCAACGGGACGGAGAGCCCGTCGTCGAGGCGCCTGTCCCGCAGGCGGACAAACACCTTGCCGCCCTCGAGCATGGCGCGCACGGCCTGCGCCTGCTGTCCGTAGAAATCGAGCAGGCCGTCGGCGTCGCTCTCGTCCGTCCACCGGAGCCAGAGCGCTTGAAGTGCAGTACGGAGCTCCGGGTCCTCAGCCTGCGAGAGGGGCTTGATGCCGGTACCGATAGCGTTGGTGACGAGCTTGTCGATCGCTCCCTTCGCGTAGCCGTCGTTCCGGACGGCGTGCCGGGAGCGGGCGCGCAGCGTGTGGAGGTCCCGCAGGAGTGCCGCGTTCGAGGATACGGTCGGGGCACGCCATCCGAGCGTGCGGCGCGTGTGGGCTCCACCCTCATAAGCGGCGAGGGCTCGCGCGGAGTGCACGGCGACGGGAGGCAGAGACGGCGGCGCGGCGGCGCTCGCCCACGCCGCGACGATCGGGTCGAGATTCGCGGTCTCCATTTAGCCGAACCCCTTGGACGCCACCGCGAAGCTCTGCTTCGGGCGCCGCCTCTTCCCGAGCTCGCTCGCGATGCGCTCTTCCAGACGGAGAAGCTCGTCCAGCGAGCGGTAGGTCGTGCTGTGGTCGGCGAACTGGTCCGACCGCACGCCGTTCGCGAGCACGTGGCGTACCTCGTCCAGGTCTTCTTCGGTGTACACGACACAGGTAGTGTCGGTCCAATCGGGCGTTTCGGAATTAATTAATACGAAAAACGCTACTCAGATGGTGTCTCTGGCGTTTTGGAGGGTCGAAAAATGGAGCAAGACAACGTTGCGCAGGACCTCGTTCACCGAATCCCCGCGCTTCAACGCCTCGCGCGCGTACACGTCGTACACGCGCTTCGGGAGACGAAACACGACGGGGACCGACGGGTCTTTCTTCCGCGGGCGGCCGGGACGGCGTGGCTCCTTCTCTGTCATCGAGGGTTGTTCCATCCTAGCTGATGTTAGAATACCGATGGTCGGCGGCGCTTGCCAAAAAGCCGACGTGGTAGGTGCTTCATCATGGTTTCCCAAGAAACGAGAAACCAGGTCTGGTTTTCGATTCTGGACGTGGAAAGGCTGCTCTGCCATAACATCTGCGTCCTAATTCAATCGCATTGACCTGGGGCACAGGAGTCCCGCTGTTCTCTGGCTTCCATGCTCGTTATCCTCCTATCAACTTCCTTAACAGTAGTTAACCACTAAGGGAGTTGACTTGTCCAGAGCAATAGGGGTATAGTAGGAGTGAACCCCTTGTAAGGAGGATGCTATGGCGGTGATTACCCGCAAAGCGTACAAATGCGAACGCTGCACACATGAGTGGATTCCACGGGACTACGTCTCGGAACTTCCTAAGGTCTGCCCAAAGTGCAAGTCCGCTTACTGGAATACGCCCCGCAAAAAAGCTAGCTAGGAGGACTACATTGGCTAAGAAATCAGACGGTCAGCACCCTATGCCGTTTGAAGGCGAAACCACCCTTGCCCTCTTTAAGGACAGACCCATCCGGAAGGTCTTCCGCGATGGGGAATGGTTCTTGTCTGTCGTAGATGTGGTAGAAGCCATCACAGGGAGCCAAAGCCCGAGGCGCTATTGGTCTGACCTGAAACGTAAGCTCGCGGTAACAGAGGGCTTTAGCCAGTTGTACGAAGATATCGTACAACTGAAAATGCCTGGTTCTGATGGCAAAGACTACGCAACTGATGCTGTCAGTCCTGAAACGATGTTCCGGATAATTCAGTCTATCCCTTCTCCCAAAGCAGAGCCCTTCAAGCGATGGTTGGCTAGAACTGGATACGAGCGAATTCAGGAGTTTCAGAATCCAGAGATTGCCATAAAAAGGGCGATGCTGGATTACAAAGTGAAGGGGCGAGACGATGAGTGGATAAAGTCACGTGTCCAAACCATCGTAAGCCGGAAGGAGTTGACGGGTGAGTGGGCCAAGCGCGGTGTGAAAGAGGGCCAGGAATATGCGGTGCTCACAAACGTCATTTCCGAAGAGACCTTTGAGGTCGGAGTGAGGAAACACAAGGATTTCAAAGGCCTAGCCAAACATCACAACCTGAGAGACCACATGACCGATATGGAACTGGTCTTGACTATGCTCGGTGAGACATCCACGGTTGAACTTGCTCGTTCAAGGGATGTTCAGGGATTTGACAAGAACAAAGATGCCGCTCATGCTGGCGGCAAGATTGCTGGGGATGCCAGGAAGAACTTCGAGAAGCAATTAGGTCAGCCCGTGGTGTCCAGAAGCAACTACTTGCCCAAGAAGCCAGACCAAAAAGGACTACCAAATCCCGATTAGACTTTTGGAACACCCCACCAACTTTAGGAACAGAGGGCACTTATGGTGTGCAAAGCCCGTCGTTACGAGGAAGAATTCCCGAGTACTCCGTTTGGATTCACGACGCTCTGATACGTCGTCCATCGATGGCGACAGCCCGGACACTCGTGCCGGCGGCGGCGGTAGCCCACGCCGCGCTGCACCCCGCCTACGCGACGGCTCTCCACGACACGGCCGCGCTCGCCGCATCGAGGGCACGCGTCCGGCTCGACGCGTGTCTGGGCCTGGCTCACCATTACCGGTTCGACTGTAAGTAGCTGCTCCTCCCTATTTTACGCTTTCTCGGCGACGGACGCTCCCGCTCCGCCGCGGGCTTTGCCGCCTCTCCCGCGCCTTCCGGAGGCTCGGCCTCGAGCGCCTCCAGCATCTGGCGGATGTTCATACTCGGCAACAGCCGAAACGCGGCGAGACAGAGCACGGCGCAGTCGAGCGCCTCGTTCCTCTCCCGGTGCTGCACCCACACCATGTGCGTGGCGACTCCCGTCTTGTTGTAACGCGTCTCCCGGTGCTCCGCGCACAGTTGCGCGAAGAACTCCTCGTCGACATGCTCCGGAAAGTGCATGTAGCCGGGACCGGGCCTGGTGAGCGCGACGCTCGCCATCACGTCCGCTTTTGCGTCGTCGACGTTGGTCGGGTACACCCGCACCGGACGCGGCTTCCGACCGTAGCGTTTCTCGCTCGGCTTGCCCACGATGGGGTTGCCGCTCCTGCCCGCGTAGCCCTTCGTCGCGTAGAGCCGGCGGTGCTGGTGCCGCAGCACGAAGTCGTAGATGTCATCTGAGGCGTAGCCGCTATCGATGCACGTCGCGTGAATGGGGAGATGGTGGCCCGAGGCGTGCGCGTAGCGCCGTTCGAGGGCCTTGAGGAGCGCTTCCTGCGTCTCCGACCGCCTCGGATCTCCAGGGATTGCGTGGAAGTCCACCACCCAACGCTCGCCCGCGAGCCCCCACGCCGTCACGAGCACCTCGAAGCGGTCCACCTGCACGTCGACGCCCGCCGTCAGCACCGGCGCCTCGACGGGCACCTCGACCCTCTCGCCGTCCGGCTCCTCGGCCTCATTGCCGTACGACTCCCGGCGGTCCAACAGCGTGTGCGCGTCCACCCTCGTCCCGCGGAGCTCCCAGCCCTCGCCGAGCACCGTGTTGATGAACACCCGCAGGCTTTCGTTGCCCCGCGCGCGGGCGCTCAGCCACTGCTCGACGATCCCGGACAGCGTCACGCCCAACGTCGAGACCATCGCGGGAAGGTGAAACCCCACGAGGCCCAACTCCTGGGGCTCCGCCGTCGCACGCCAGCCGCTGTCCGGACGGGCTCCCGCCTTCGCTATCATCCGGCGCCGCTCGGGCTCGTCCATCCGCGCGCCGCACCCGCCGTGCTCCTCGCTCGGGCACTCCAGCCGGGCCGTCTCCGGATTGTCGCCATCGTATGTCACCCGAAAATGGTCGGGCTCGCGCCATGTGAGCCAGTCCTCGCGGCCGCAGTGCGGACACGCCACGTGGTACCGACGACGGTCGCTCCTCGAAAACAGCGTGTCGATGCGGTCGCCCTTCAGCGCCGGCGTCGAGACGAACATAGAGAGCCCGTCGTGAAACGTCGTCGTGCGGTTGACCAGCAGGTCCCCCGGGTCGCCCTCCTCGCGCACGACGTAGGGGAAGCGGGCGAAGTCGTCGGCGAACGCGAACCGCACCGAGCGGCGCGCGAACGTGTTGGGCGTGTTCGCGCCGCCGAGCGCGAGGTAGCCGCCGGGGAAGATCTTGAGCGAAAGCGTACTCTCCGCTTCGTGGGACTTGCGCGGCTGGCGGCGGTCGCGCACCACGGCGCGCAACGCCGGCGTCGAGCGGAGCATGTCGGCGAGCCTTTCCTTGCTCCACTCCTCCGCCACCATCGCCGTTGGATGAACGAAGAGCATCGGCGACGGGTCGTACTGAATGAAGTAGCCCAGAATGTTGTGAAGGGCCTCGCTGCCTCCCGACTGGGCAGCTTTCATCAGAGCCAGCTTCGTCACCCCGGGCTCGAGCACGGCGTCCATGATCCCCTTGAGATAAGGAGTGGTTTCGTTTCTCCACGGAGCGCCGCGCGCCGAGCTCGTCTCAGGCAAACGGCGGTTCGCTTCGGCCCACTCGCTCACCGACAAAAGCGGCGGCGGCGCGGCCGCGCTCGACCACGCATCGATCAGAATATCCCCGCCGTTCACACCGCCTCTTCGACATCGGGCACCGTCTCCCATTCACTGATTTCGGCGAGCAGCTCGCGCAGCATAGCGGCCACCGCCGCTTCGCTCCCTTTTGGGACGAGCCCCGACTGCACTATCCGCCGGGGCAGCGCGCGGATCTTCGCGGTCCATGCCTTCGTGTACGACTGACCCGCGTGGACTACGTCTTCGCGGGGGAGAAGCTCGCCCTTCTGTACCTTGAGCTTCATTTCGTTGAGCTGCGTCTGCGTCTCGTAAAGGCGCGTCTGCGCCGCTTCCTTTGCGTTCTTGCCCTGCTGACTTCGCCACCACCCCAGGCACTCCACCGCGTCGTAGGCGCTCCTGCGGCCCGCGCCGCCCCCGCGGGTGACAACCGGCATCCCCGCTCTCGTGTAGTGAGACACCGTGTCGGGATGGACACCGAGCAGCTCCGCAAGCTGCAGCCGGTCCACCACGCGCCACGATACCGCGGCCGCACTCTTCGGCGCTCCCGTTTTTTTGGAGGCGGACTTCGGGCTGCGCCTTTTGTTGACGGCGGGACGTCTCGCAGTCTTCTCCTTCGGTGATGGCTTCTTCTTCGCCATAGCCTCTCCAGCTTACGCTAAACCTCAAAAAACGCCGGCGGAAAAAACATTGTTGTTGACCTTAAGGGGCCTTGCGAGGCGGAGGGGTTTTGCGCCTCGCTTACCCGCTGGAGTTCAAGATCGCTCAGGGGCCCTCGCTTCGCCTGGCGTTCGGTCGGCCGGATAACCCTCAGTTGCCGCGCGAGAACTCTCGATCCCGAAGGGCCTCGAGTTCCTATTCCGTCAAAAGGATCCGAACCACTACGTCTCGTCGTTCACTTTTTGGAAGTGGAGGCCCTTCCTCTCTGTCGTCTGACGCTTTTTATTAAACTATTCACAAGCGTTGCAGTCTTCACCACAATGGCGTATACTACAGCATGGTGCTGAATTTTTGTTGAAGAGAACGATGCCGAAGAAAACCCAAAAACGAATCAAGACTCGGCTTTCTGTTTCTGTAACCCAGCAGCAGAAGAGAAGACTTGAGAGAATAGCTGCCGAGTCGGACGTATCCGTTTCTCGAGTCGTTCAGGAGGCCGTCAAACAGTTCATTGAACGCCACACTGGCGGTAGCCTCTTCACGTCAAAAGCCGCGAGATAGACTTCGATGTTAGACCGATTGACTCTGGAGGAAGCGAAGCAGTTCAAGGAAGCCGTGGATTTCCGCGAGCCAGTAGCGGGATTGACTCATACCTATTACCTCTATCCCGCACGTTTTTCTCCGGAGTTTACCCGCGGTGCGATACGCGCCTTCACTGCACCAGGGGACCTGGTTCTTGATCCCTTCATGGGAGGAGGGACCACCCTTGTAGAAGCGCTCGCATCCGGGAGGACAGCAATCGGGTCGGATATCAGCTCACTCTCCTCTTTCGTCTCCCACGTCAAAACCACTCCGCTCTCGAAAAAGGATGTTCGCGTCGTCGTAGGTTGGGCAAACCAGCTTCCCGAGCATCTCAACTTGCACAAGCGTCACCGGCGCTCTAAAAGGTGGAGCCGCGATGGTTATCAAAAGGATCTCCCATGGCCGTTGAGAAAGACCATCGAGCAGATGCTGTTGCGCCTGCGCTACCTCCGAACGGAAAAGCAACAACGGTTCGCGAGGTGTCTAATTCTTCGAGTTGGCCAGTGGGCGATGGACTGCAAGAAACACATCCCTCCCGTAAAGGAGTTCCGGGAGCAAATATTTGTCCATCTAGATCAGTTCGTTACGGGCATGGACAGTCTGAGGTCGTCCATTCTGGACAATAGACTCCCTGACGGATCCAAACCCGCCGCAACGTGCATTCAGTGCAAAGCCCGGGATATTTCCGATCACGTTCAGCGTCACCTGAAACCTAAACTCGTCTTGACCTCACCGCCATACCCTGGGGTCTATGTGCTGTACCACAGATGGAAGGTTCGGGGACGACGTGAGACGCCCGCCCCTTTTTGGGTAGCGAACTGTCGCGATGGCCACGGGCAAGCACACTATTGTTTTGGGGATCGTAAGCACGCAGAACTCAAGGGTTACTTTACTGGAATTCGTGAGTCGTTCGAGGGAGTTGGAAAAACGATCGACTCCGACGCGCTGGTCATCCAGGTGGTGGCCTTCGCGGAGCCAGACTGGCAGACTAAAGCGTACCTTGACGCAATGCGTGGCGCCGGCTTTGCTGAGATTCTACCTCGAGATCTCGGTCTACCGGTCTGCGGGAGAATGTGGCGGAACGTTCCTGGCCGCCGCTGGTTTGCGCATTTGCAGTACGAACTAGCTACTTCGCGAGAGCTCGTTCTGTTCCACCGTAAGGTCTAAACGGATTCCCCTGACCCATCCACGGCCATAACCGGTTCTTCCTCAATCTCCAGCTCGCCGAGTGAATTGATCATCGGCAGCAGGATTGGCGCGACGGCTTCCGAAAACTGTTCAACGCGATCTTCTATATTCACTTCGTTCTTGTCGTCCTCTTCCTCGTCCGACCCCGATTTCTTCTTCGCTTGCTCTTCTTGGAGTAGGGCAAGCCCTATCAGGACGAGTGCGTACTTGAACTGGCTTCGAGTTATCTCGGCGTCTAAGAACCGTGATTTCAATTCCGTTTTCAGATGAACGTTGTCCATGTTGACAAAAAAATCATAGACTAGATTGCCGTTTTGGCCATCCGCATTTTCTTCAGCGGTTTCGTTATCGCCATCCTCGGTCGACCCGGCGTTCTTAATTCGTAGCGCGGCATGCTTGTCGAAAGGCGGACTTTGCTTCTCCCATTCGGATTCATCGACCTCGACAATGTTCGGAAGTGAGATGCCGGCAGGAGCATCTGCATCCTTTCCGTCCTTTCCTGACGGCGATTTAGGGCGATAAGTCTTTCGACCAGTCGACCTCGCTTCTTTGTGGACCAACACACGGAACGTGTTCTCGAACTTACTGACTAGCGTCGGGTCCGAAACGACCGCGAGAAAACTCAATTCGTCACCGACACGGCAATTTCTGGGGAGCTCCACGCTCAAGGTTGCGTGACCATTCTGTAGATTCGGTCCGACATAGTCCTGGACCGCTATCCGAGGCTGATCTGAAACAAGGTAAAGCTCAAAAGAGCCCGGATCAATACTTCGGCTGAAATAGTCGTTGATCGCATTCGTTTCGAACTTCACTCGAGTGCGCATATTTATCAGTGTCTGTCGTTTCAGCACCTTGCCGTAGTCCAAACCCTTGAACTTAAAGAAAGTCGGATGCTTGCGGCCTTTGAACTCCTCCTCTATTTCCTGGACTTTCCTTGGCTTGAAAGGGTTCGTCACTCGCTTACCCGGCAGAAACAAATTCGCAAGCGAGGGGGACTGCTTCAGGATCGACTCCAGGATTTCCTCCAGGGGCTTCGAGTCCGATAGCTTGGACTCCGTTTCCTCCCGACGCCGGCGTTCCTTGAGCTCCCGCAAGCCTTGGTGGCACCGAAGCATATCTTCTAAGGCACGTTCCAGCTCAGCGCGCAGATCGCCGCCGCTGATGCGATCGCGGCTGTTCATGAAGAGGTCCTCGCGGGCCCTGCCGGAAAACCTAGTGCAATCGACCATCACCAAGATCGAATCGCGCAGGTAGCTCAAGCCCAACTTAGTACGTCGAAAGAAATCGGTTGTCAGGTGTCCATGCGTCTGACCATTGAGAGTGAAAATGATCCCTTCGTTCTTGCGATAGGTGTCGGACTTGCCCTTTTTGAACGCATAGATAGTTGCCGTCATTTGCTCTCCGCGCGCGCTCAGCGGACACGAGGATGGAAAGCCGTCCTCGAGATTGTTGCTCTTGTCATCTTCGAGACGAGTGCCGACACCCGTCAGCGTCGTCTCGAAGCTACCGGCATGCCCGCGATAAGTCCGGCATTCGTGGAGGCGAACGGGCAGCGCGATGTCAGGAAGAAGCAAATCGATGCGGCTGAGTAGCCCGCCGCCGGAGAAGATAATGTTGGAGCGGAAGCCCGTCGCACCGTACTCGTAGAGCTTGACGAGCGTTCCCCACTCGGCGTCGCGTGCACACGGCTCTTGACCATCCGGGAAAAGCGGCATTGCTTCCGAATCGAAGCGCAGCACCCCGCCTTTTCCCGCGTCAGAGTCCGCTCCCAGGGGAGCGAGATAAGTATAGACAGAGCTTCGCCGACCGCCTTCAGGGTCCTCGCGGCGGACGACCGTGAACCCCCATTGGCTATCGCTGTCATGATCGTAGTTGTCACCGACGATCACTGGATTGCGCCGGGTAACAATCAACTGCAGGCCATGATGTCCACAGAACTTGAACGCGCCTGTGCCTCCCATATTGAATTTGCCTTGCACGAAGGGAATTCGGAGCTTGTTCGACTCTGTCAACGAGAGCAGAGTCGCAGGCATCATCTCCGGGGTCTGTCCCTCACCTTGATCTGAAATTGTGAAACATGGATTACCCTGTTTCGCAGTAGGCCCGGTGGCGGCCAGCGTAATTAACCTTGCGATCTCCGTCCGTTTTGTGTCGGTCCAGTTTTTGATCTGGCCCGCCAGGGAGCTGTTCGGGTCAGTGCTATCATCAAAGAAGCGCGCGACGGCGGCCTTGATGTTTTTCGGAGCATCAGAGTCCTCAGGCTCGATTCTGCGTATCAAGCACTCATTCATGAGACGTGCATCGACCGAATTGACTAGCTTTTCGACCAACGCCGCCTCGGGCCGGCTTTGTTGGTTTCCGATCGTGTTGTAGTTGTTCTCGTAGTCGCCGTAGTAGCGCCAAAGGGAGGGGGCATCCCAGTAACCGTGCTCCTGCAGCAATTGAATAACTCTCTCCTCTGTATCGGCCCTCATCAAATTAATGCAAAGATCTCTAACGTCTGACATGTTTCCGTCCTACCTCTCCATGTTCAATGTTTCACGAAGCAGTCGACTGCTTTAGGAACTCCATTCCGTCTTTCGTCGCCCGATAGACCATTCGGACACCCTTCCTTTCGCGCTCGACCAAATTGAGGTCTGCCATTCTCGACACGGCGCCGGAGCGCTGCGAGGCCAGGTACGACTGACTTAGCTCCTCAACACGGTTTCCCGGTAATTGAGTCCGAAGTGCAGCATCGATCGTCTCTGGTGTGTTGTGCCCGCTGCTTAGGGCCCGGAGAATGGCACGATATGCGGAGGCCTCGACGGGCACAGAATCAAGAATGTGACTAACTAGGAACTTACGTTCCTCCAGTGAGAACTTCTGACCGTTTGACGACTTGCGACCGTCGTCGATAATGGGATTGGAAAGCCTCGCGAATTCCCACGCAGCTTTTGTAGGGACAATGCCTCGAACGCCCCTACGGTTGTATGCGTTGATCAACTTAAGGTCGATCATTAGCCCTGACAGCTCTCCCTGCTTATTGCAGTAAACGACGAACTGATTTGCGTATCGCGTGAGCGCTTTGTCTACGTCTTCCACGCTTGTGGGGAAAGCTGTGGCCAACGCGTTGTCCCGATGCACACCGGCCTGTTCGTCCCTCGCAGCCAGAACTTTACCCAGCTCTCCAGCTTTCGTCGCCAAAGTGGTCGCAGCTTCGCTCAGCGCCATAGCTTTCCCGCCGTTCTGGGCGAACAAGTTCACAAGCGCTCGTGCATTGACCTTCGCCGGCAATAATCGGTTGTATTGCCCGAGGACCCAACGGTCGAGAGGAACGTCCTGACGTTTCGCCCACATGTCCGTAGGCAAGTCAGCAAGTCCCCTCGGTTCCTTTTGCGGCAATGCTGACTTCGTGAAGAATGCGGGGATACCGTTCGGCACCAGTCCTGGCGGTTGGTTCGCATCGACGTGAGAGGCGCGACTTTTCGGTCGCGCGACGGTTCGAGTCTTCGGCACAGCTTGAGCCGTGGCATCTTTCGGCGAGGACTGCGGTCGTTTCGGATCCGCTGGCGCCTGAATCACAACTTCGCCGCGTGAAGAAATTTCTTTTTGAATCAGTACCAAATTCTCGATGGCGCTCGCGACAACCGCACCGACACTCTTGTAGTCACCGGACGCTACGAGCTCATCAATCCTTTCTTTCGCCTCGGGCGGGCAATCGAAACATACAACCATTCCCTGTCTCCTTTCTGCCAACTTACTGCGCGACAGTATAAAGCGGCTGGCCCTGTTTCGTCAATACTGTTATCACAGTATATCTCCGGGCTTTTACTGTCTATCGCCCATAAATACTGTAGCCACATGGAATACAACAGTTTGTGGATGAGCCGCCCCTTGCCAACATCGTTGAGACACTCCGTTCCTTGAAATTAGTGTGTAGGGCGGAGGAGGATCATGGATGAATCTGTTGGCTGAGAAAGAGAACTCGGCGGGGTCGGAAGGAGCCCGTAGGGCGACTGGGGATCCCGCCGGCCCCGAAGCGGTGGTTGTTCCGGATCCCGAGGTGAGTGAACGTCCGAAGCGTCGGCGCTTCAGCGCCGAGTACAAGCTGCAGATCCTTCGCGAAGCCGGATGCTTACAAGGGCGACGGGGATGTTGCAGCGCTTCTTCGTCGAGAGGGGCTGTACTCGTCACATCTATCGAGTTGGCGCCGGCAACGGGACGAGATCGCCCAGGTGGGATTGAAGTCGAGGAAGCGAGGTCGTAAAGCGAAGGCAGTGGATCCCAGGGTCAAGGAGCTTGAGCGCGAGAACGCCCGGCTCCAGCGACGCTTGGCCCGGGTCGAGACGATGCTCGAGATCCAAAAAAACTCTCTTGCGCGACCGCGCGTCCTGTTGCACCAGAAACTCCCTGACCGTTACCGTCTCGCTACCCGAGAAGAGAGGCCGTCTGCTTACTGGTGACTTCGATCCCGTAAAAAAACATGGTCCGGGGGTGGCAGCAGACTTGACAGTGGTGACGCCATCTGGCGATCCCGTTTAGGAAAGTGATGACTTCCGTCCGCCCCTCCTTTCGGGCTTAGTCCGAAAGGAGAGATGATGACAGAAAGGAAGCGCCGGAAACGGTCCAGACGATCTATCACGGCGATTCATGCAAACGCTGCAGGATTCGACATCGGAGAAGACCAGCACCCAGCGTCGGACGAGCCTGGCGAAATGAGACGCGGACTCTCGCCGTGTCGATTCGTCCAAAGACTCGAACCCTAGATCTCGCGTCCTGGAGATACCCGCACGAGTGCGCGTCCCGTCGCCTTTTCGCTCCAGCTCAGAACCGCCTCTTCGCTGCTTGCTGTGCGTGTGTTCCGAGTAGGGCGGGTCCGTGATGATGTGATCGGCCGCCTCGAGCGCCGGAAGCACATCGAGACAATCCCCGTGGTATATCGTCACAGCATCGTCCTGGTAATACGGCTTCACGACGCTTCCGTCTCCGCACCGTAGCGAGCCATCGCGTCCACGAGAGCTTGGCCGGTCAGATGGCCTCTCTCGTACATTTCGAGAAACACGTCGTGGCCGCACAGCCCGCGCCCACTTCCGCTCTCGCCTCCGCTCACGACGACGCTTTGCTGGATGCTCGTCGAGCCTTGGGGCATGAGCAGCCAGCCTCGATGCTCCGGATGCCAGTCGTAGAGCGTCTTCATTGCTCTACCGGCCTGCTGGGACCGGATTCCGCGTCTTTGCGCGGCGCGATCCCGAGGAGCTTTCCGTCTCGTTCCCGCTCTCTGTGCATCGGTTGCAGTGTGACCTCGACGCCCAGCTCGAAGCGATCTTTCAATCCGCCGTACCGGGCGCTCACTTTGCGGACGTAGTCCGTCGTCTCCGCTGCAACCCGGGGGCTACCCATGCGGTAGTAGCGAGCGTTCAACGGACCGCCGTTGTACTCGGCGAGTGCCATGTTCTGATCGTTGTGGGCCGTGAACAGAATGTCGAGATAGAGTGCCGCCAGCTCGGTGTTCTTGGCCGGGTCGTACAAGATCTCGTCCGAGTACTCCCAGCCAAGAGAGCGAGCGAGCAGTCGGCCCGTTGAAGGCCAGATCTGATAGAGCCCCTTGGCGTTGGCCGCGGACGTCGCGTGCAAGTCGTAGCCGCTCTCCACGATGCCGATGGCCAGAAACATCAACGGATCGACGGACGGGTATTTGTCCGACGCCCGCATGATGAGCGTTGCGTACTCGAACGCTTCGTTGAGGCTGACGCGCGAATTAGCGCGCATGATTTCGTCCCGGATTCCCAGGAGAAGCTGCTGGCGCTTGGAATCGAAGCTGATACCGGCGTCGAGGTTCTGAATCTTCTGCTCGACCCGCCGCATCGTGGCGCCCATTTCGTCTTTGAGCTCGCCCACGCGGTGAGCCGCAAAAAAAGCCACTAGGAGCGACACACAAAGCAGCGCTAGGGTCGGCCAAGAAAGTTCTTGTTTCATCACTCGTCGGGCAGCTCCCGCAACTCGCGCGAGCGCGTCGCCGACCAGAATCTTCGAGCTCATCTCAGAGCACGCTCCGCAAGAGCGAGGAATGCTTTCCCGCCACGATAGGAATCTCCGAGGGCGAGCTTGAGTCCGAGTTCGATGCCCGCAACCCCGGCACATAGAGCCAGCCCACGCAATCAGCCCCTCTCCCTCTCCGTGGCGCGCATCTCGTCCTTCACCATCGTCGCCCGACAAGGCGTCGATACCCGCTCATGGTTAAGCCACGCCTTGCCGCCTCTCCTTGCGTTTGCGCGGACACTTCGTGTTGGGGTCCGTGATCCTTCGACGAGTTGCACGCTCCGCACGCGAGCTGGACGTTATCTAGAGTGTGAGTCCCGCCGCGCGAGAAGGGAACGATGTGATCCAAGGTCGGTGAGTCGGGCTGCTCTTTTCCTTTCGCTCTCGGCGGCGTGTGCCGTCCGCAAATAGCGCATCGCCATCCAGCGGCCTCGAACACGGCAATCTTGTCGATGGTGTTGGTGGCCGCTCTCAAAATCCGCTTGCGGCGCTTTTGCCGCATTCTCCTATATTCAGGACGGCGCTTTTTCCGTTCTCGCTTTCTTTGCTGCATCCCGCGATAGCCAGCGGGGTCGCCGTACTCGAACTCGCGCCGACTCATCTCCTTGGTGCGCCATTCCATGAAAGCGCCGTATGAGTCAACGTAGTGAAGCGCCGGATTCATCTGGCTCCTTTACGTCATGGCAACGATGTGCTCGAACGCGGCGCCGCCGTTGCGCCAGTTCAACGCTTGCTCCACGGTGGCGCACTCTTTGACCACGGCTTCAAGGTGCCAGACGCCGATGCTGGGATTGCGCATCTTGAGATACGGCCACTTCCCGGTCTGGCCACCAAGGTCGACGGATAGCAACTCGTACTCCCCGCGCCGATCCAGTACTTCGGCGCCGAGCTCCGTCACGATGCGCTCGATACCCACCTTGCGGACGAATTCCCGCCGTATCTCGACGTTATCGAGCTCGGCGAATTTCCGGGCGTCGAGATCGGTTACTGGGGTTTCTACCAGCCACTCGGGAACACCGACGCCATTCAGGGCATAGGTGGATGGCCGGGCCATCGTTGCAATGAAGACGACCTTCCGCGTTCAGTTGAACAATGTCGTGCCGCTCGGACACCCAGCAGATGCGCTCGCACGGAAGTGCCCCAGCCGGCGCTCTTCGCCAGCTCGAACAGGCCGATAAGGGGTTCCGTCTGTTCGACCAGGCCGCAGACTTCTCGGAAGTAGGCACAGAAAGACAGCCAGTCCGCGTCATGCTGCCCATAGACCGAGTTCCCGACCGAGCTCCCGACCAAGGCCCAGACCGAGGCCCTTACCGAGGCCCCGACCGAGCCCCTTACCGAGGCCCAGACCGAGGCCCAGACCGAGGCCCCGACCGAGGCCCCGACCGAGGCCGGCTTTGACAGGGCGATCCTCCTCGCAACCGCGTTCCCAAATGGCGAGCCACAGAACGCGACCTTCGGCTCGGACAAGCCTGCATTCGTGTACATCGAACAGATCGCCCGTTTCGCCCGCTCCCGGTCCATTGGCTCGGTACACAGGCCGATTTTCGTCCAACGCTCCGCGTACTCCGCAAACCGGGCCTCCTGCGCTTCCGTAAGGCGCTCGATACGAGCCGTCAATCCATCACCTCGCGGATCTCCTCGGTGAACGGGTCCACCTCGCGCACAATGCCGACCTCGTAGACGCCGGGGGCAATCGTCTGGGCGTGGTGCTCTTCGTGGCGAAGAACAGACGCTTCGTCCACACGCACCCAGATGACACCGTTTTCGTCTTCGCGCAGCTCAACGCCCGGGACGTCGAGCACGTGGGCATGTCCCGTCGCCTCGCCTTCCGCCACTACCCATCCCCGCGCTTTCGGCTTGAGCTTTTTCGTGTGAGGCGGCAGCGATTCCCGCCGCTTCAGAAGTACATCGCCTTGCTGGTACATTCGTTCCATTCCTGTCCCTCGCTTTCTTTGAAAAAAACACCTGCCCTAATAGGAACCTCTACCGGAATTTCTCCGCCATTCGCTCGAGACTCTCCAAGTAGCTCTCGACCGTCCTCGCCGACTGCTCGAACCGGATGGACACGCCGGCGAACATCCCGAGCGCGAACACAAAGAGCCCGGCCAGGATGACGGTCGACAGCTCGATGCGGACGGTCTTCACGGTGAGACCTCCTCCGCATCGATTGCGTCTTCCGCTTCCGCTTCCTCTTGCTCTTGGGGCGCACCCGCCGTGAGCATGGGCGGTCCCTGAGCGAAAGGCAGCTCGCCTGCCTGGAAGCGCTCGAAGACCGTAGCGCCGTTTTCAGTGACGATGTGCGCGAAAAACTCTTCGTCGAACTCCACCACGCCGCGTGCGACACCCTCGAGCTTGCCTTTGACGAGCAACAGCAGCGCCCGCCACGTCGACCGCGTTTCTTGCTCGACCTCGCGCTGTACCCGAGCGTAGCCGTGTCGGTCCAATTTCGACGGCAGTCTGGATGCGACGATGGAGACTGATCCATCCTTCCGGCAAAAACACGCGCGTTTCCTCCTTTCGGCCGGGGTGCGACACCACGATGGCGCTCATGGGCCGACCGCCTCGCGAATCGCCCCCAAGGCATCGCGCCCGAGAGCGCTCAGCCGGTACTCGTTGACCTTTCGCGCGTTCGCCTCCGCGTGAAACGTCGTCCGTCGCGCACCGGTCGGCTCGAACCATGGGTGTTGAAACAGCGACCCGGGCCAGTTGCGCGCCCAGCCGAGATAGATCCCCCGCTCCTCCAGGTACTCGCGCACGTGCGAGATGGTACAGATCCCGTACCTCCCGAGAACCCTCAGCGCGGCCCAACGCGCGATCGCTCCCTCCTCGCGGCATTTCGCCGCGGCCAGCGCCTTGAGACGTTTCTTTTCCGCTTCCGCATCTTCAGCTTTCGCCTTCCACGACGCCCGACGGCACGGGTCGGAACAAAACCGCTGCCATCCGCGGGCAGGGGAAATCGCCACGCCGCAATGCTCGCACTGCGGCGCGCTCGCAGAGTCCGGGATGCCGTCGTCAACGCCTGGAAGCGCGCGTTGTCTCGGATGCCGCCGCTCCCATGCCTTCCAGCGACACTGAGGGGAGCAGAACCTCTGAGCGTCGCGTTTCGTGGAAAAGCCTTTCCCGCAGACTTCGCATCGCTTCTGGAGGTTGCGTAGGGGGGTCGCGTTGGCAATGCGTTCGCGGGGCGATTCCGGGCGTCTGAGGGTCATAGACGCCACCACGTCCAGACGACGATAAGCAGCGTTGCCCAGCCCACCGCGTTCAGCGTGACGAGAAACACGCCGAAGCTGTCGAGGGTCCGGCGATCGTCGCGTGTCCTCACTGGCTTACTCACCCATCAACTAGACCCGTTGGCCTTGGCCCATTCCGGCTTCTCGGGAGGCCAGCCGAGTTCGGCGAGATCCTTCTCGCCCACGATCGTGCAGCGGTGGACCCAAAACTCCCCGTCGCTCCCCTCCGGGATGCCCGAGATATCGGCAGCCTCGAACTCGGCGATCAGGATGCGGCAACCCTGCCACCATTTACGTAGGGCACAGTCCAGCGTGTGCAGGCGGCTTCCGGGAGCGCCAGCGCTGTACGTCTCGCCCACTTGGTACAGCGTCCTCTCTGGATAGTCCGTGCTTCGACCGTCACGGCAGACGAGCTTGTAAGCCCGGATCCTTCCGGGCTGGTCCCGCAAGAACGCCAGCGGAGTCACCAGGTGCCGGTTGAGTCCGCGCGCACGGACCAGGAGCGCACTGTCAAAGTGCGCCCCATCTAGATTTGCCTCGACAAGGTACGCCTTGAACAGGTTCGCGCCCAGCAGGTACGCACCGCTCAGGTCCGCGTGACCCAGACTCGCACCGCTCAGGTTGGCGCTGATTAGCTCCGCGCCCTTCAGATTCGCGTAGGAGAGATTCGCTTCGGCCAGGCTCGCTCCAGCCAGATCCGCGCCCTCCAGGTTTGCGCTCGCCAGGCTCGCCCCGTCGGAAACGGCCTTCTCCGCGCACTCCCGGACGGTTCCGACGTCGGCCTCAAAGAGCGTTTCTCCCCAGAGGTTGAGAATCTTCGTCACCGTCTTCGTCTTCGTCGGATTCGTCTCTATCTCTGTCATGCTGGCACCTCGACTTCGTTAGGCGATGGGATGACCACGCCGTGCTCGGCCCCGAGCCGGATGCACGAATCGACATACTCCGCGAACTGGGCAGTGTCGCAATCGGACGTGCGCTTTCGTCTTGGTGAGCCCGTGATAGGGCAGTCGTCGACGATGCGCAGGAACTTCATCGCCAAGACCTCGTGCATCTCCTCTTTCTCGTAGCCGAACTCCTCGGCGAGCAACGCCACGACGACACCCCAGTAGTAGCGGTTCGCTTCGTTCGAGCGCTGCGTCCGCACGCGCCGGACGACGACCTCGACAGGCTTGCTCTTGAACCTCGCCAAGTGGCGTTGAAACGTCAGTGGCGAGTCGAGCCGCAAGTTCCCGGCTTCCGTTACGGTGGCGGTGAAGATCGGCGTCATCGCGTCTCCTTGTCCATGAAGCGCCACTGCCAGATACGCCGCGCCGCACGGAAGACCTCCACGAGCGCGCGGCACCGAGACGGCGGAATCGGCCGCGCCTCGAGCTTGTCTTTGAGTGTCTTGGGCAGCCGGAGAATCAGCCCCCAAGCTTTGTCATCGAGCAGGCCGCGCTCGATCGCCATGTGGCGGTAGGTGGCCACCTGGATGTCGTGCTCGGGATACAAGGCTTTTGAGCTCTTCCAATCCGTGACTGCGGCAACGCGGCGCTTCTTCGGCACGAGCACGTAGATATCGAGCTCGCAGCAAATCGCATCCGTCGAGCCCGCAGCGTCGAGCTCCTCGCTATACAGACGCTCCTCGGCGTGTGTCGCTTTGAGCTGAACTTCCCGGCGCCAGTCTTCAAACGCCGCGATGGCCCAGCGCGCGGGCTCCGACGTCTCGGGCTCGTCGCCACGGGGCAAACCGAGCTCGCCGAGAATGCGCCATTCGATATAGGCGTGCGCCTCGATCCCGATGTTGATAGCGTCTTGCGAGACGCGCTTGTGGGCTTTCGTCTTCGGGAGGGCAAGGTCGAGGCGGCCGCGGAACTCATCCGCGCTCACCGCCTCGCCATTCAAGCTCCCGTATACGGTGTTCGCCGTCTGGACGCACAGTTCGCGCTCTACCTTCGCGGCCCAAGGAATCAACGTGGGCGTGCTCAGCACGCCGAGCACGTTCGTCACCGACGGCATCTTGCGTCCGGTGTTGGGATGAATGTAGTGCCGGCCTTTGCCTGCAACCTCAAGCCGCCGGAGCTCAACCATCCGCCTCTTCCTCTGCCCGAGCAGCCTCAAGAAGAAGATCAACAACCTCCCGCTTTTTCCGGTCCGGGTTGTCGTTCCAGGTTTCAGCCATTTTCAGAACGTCGTGAGTTTTCATCTCAGCCATCCGCCCCGGGCTCCTCTTTGCCGAAGTCCTTTTCGGGCTCCGTGGCGAGGTCCATTACGGGCTCCCATTGCTCGATCACGCCGCGGACGCGCTCGAAGTCCTCCGCCGGAATGTCCGCGGTTGCCTTGAGGTTGAGAGACACCAGCACGTCTCGCATGATTTGATTTCGGGTGGAGCCCGTCTTTTCGGCGCGCGCCAGCGCGTACTCCCACAGTTGTTTGCCCTGGTCTCCCGTGATGGTGCTCGGCCCTGTTGGTTTTGCGGAGCGGCCAGCCGCTCGACCGTTTCGCGTGTTGGGATGGCCGCCGCCACCGGTGCCGATGTCCATATCCTCCACGTCCTGCGTGAATATGTCGCTCGCGGCGGTCGCCGTCAGGGAGGCGTCGACGAAGGCGCGCTTCTTCGCCATCTTGAGCACCGTGTTGTAGGTGTCGGCGATGTCGGGGTTTTCCTTGCGCCCCACTTCCTGGCCGACAATGCGATGGTCGCACGAGCTCGACAAGTTCGACGACGCCACTTTGTGAGGCGATCGACGAGCTCGTTCGCGCTTGGAATACAGATGGTTACGACTCCGCCACCTACGACGAGCTGGCTCGCTTGTATCGTGGTTTTTTCGCTGACTACACGGACCAGCGGCTATCAGGACCTGTTTCTGATTTCGAGTGAAGGCAACGTCCTGTTCACCGCAAGCAACGGCCCGGAGTTCGGTCAGAATCTCGAGACCGGTGAGCTCGAGGACACTTCACTCGCGGACGTTTTCGGGCGGGCGAGTACGTTTCTCAAGACTGATATCTCCAACTTCGACGTCTACCACCCCCGCGGAGAGCCCGCGGCTTTCATCGCGGCTCCGGCGTTCAAAAACGGTGTCGTCGTTGGCGCCGTCGCCCTGATCATGAACAACGACGACGTCTTTCGAATCATCAACGACTACACCGGGCTGGGACGAACCGGCGAGACCGTCGTAGGAGCATTGCGCGGCGATCACATCGTGCTACTGGCCCCGACGAGGCATGATCCCGACGCCGCCTTCAAACGCGTCATCCCGCTAGGAGCGCCGAACGCGAAACCGCTTCAAGACGCCCTGCGGGGAAGCAAAGGTTCCGGAATCTCCATCGACTACCGGGACGAAAGAGTGCTGGCTATTTGGAGATACTTCCCCCTGCGATGGGGAATGGTCGTGAAAATAGACGCCGAAGAGGCTTTCGCGCCAGTGACGCGGCTCAGAAATCTCTCTTTCTTGATCGCTTTCCTGACGTTGGTGGTCGTGGTGATCACCGCGCAGTCGGTCGCCCGGGGTCTGTCCGAGCCGATCTTGAAGCTGACCCACTATACGCAAGCGATCGCGGAAGGCGACCTGGACCAGAAGATCGACCTCGACGTCGAAAACGAGATTGGAATCCTGGCGGGCTCGTTCAACCAGATGACCGTACAGCTCAAAGATTCGATTCGTGACTTGCAAGAGTCGACCGCGGCCCAAGAGCGCATCGAGAGCGAGCTTCGCGTGGCCAGCGAGATTCAGATGAGCACCATGCCCAAGATTTTTCCTCCATTTCCGGATCGGAAGGACTTTAGCATCCACGCAACCATCAAACCTGCGAAAGAAGTCGGCGGCGATTTTTTCAACTTCGAGCTCGTTACGGACGACCGGCTCTTTTTCGTCATCGGTGATGTCTCGGGCAAAGGCGTGCACGCTGCCCTATTCATGGCTGTAGCGAATACTCTGATTCAAACGGCAGCACGTGCGGGTCTTACGCCTGACGAGGTATTGGGGGTCGCCAACCGCCAGCTCAGCCATGACAACGACACCTGTATGTTCGTCACGGTTTTTTGTGGCATCTTGGAGCTTCGAAGCGGACGCGTCACGTTCTCGAACGGCGGACACGACATGCCCTACGTCCTTTCCGATGATGGAGGACTCGCGCCAGTGGGACAGGCGTCCGGTTTGGTGCTTGGACTGGACCCAGACTTCGAATACTCCAGTCACGCCTTGACTCTCCAACCGAGCGAGGGGCTTTTTCTCTACACCGATGGCGTGACCGAGGCGATGGATCAGGACGGTCGGCTGTTCGGAGAAAG
Source organism: Candidatus Marinacidobacterales bacterium (assembly GCA_965247365.1). GTDB lineage: Bacteria > Acidobacteriota > Vicinamibacteria > Marinacidobacterales > SMYC01 > CBDFHB01. The sequence goes on along the minus strand of CBDFHB010000002.1, from coordinate 1,606,564 downwards.
CCGGGTCGAGAGCTTTCTCGGCCGATACCTGCGCGCGGACGCGAAGAAGATCGTAGAGGGTGCTCTCGAGCACGTGGCAGGTTTTACCGTGGGCGCTCCGCAGTCAGACGACATCACCCTTCTCGCTATCCGATATCGACCCTCCGCGCCGCCGTCATAGCCTCTCATCCACTCGGCACTCCGAAGTTAAAACGAGTCCGCACGTCGTGGGAAGCGGAAAGGCCAGGGTTCACCAATTCTCGAGGTAGTCTCGAAGTGACCTCCGTCACTCCATCGCGGGTCCAACGACCTTTATTTTTCCTATGGAGTTTCGCATCGATCAGGAAGAATGCAGCTCGACGGACTGGAAAATCCCCTCACTCACCCAGTTACGAAACAACCGGAAGAACTGAGCTTCCTCGAAGCCTTTCCGTCGTCTGTGTTTGCGAACCGAAGTGGCGATTGCTTCTCCCAAGGGAATCCCCGAAGACAAGCCCCGAAGCAAGTCGTAAGCGGGACGGGTGAGGCCCAGCCGTCGGCAAACGTAGCTGCGACGGAAGACGACCAACCATGTGTCTTGTCGTCGCGGCCTGGGGTGATCGTGACGCTCGTCCTTTACCGAATCCAAGTAGGCATCGACCGGGTACCGAAAGGAATGAAGTCGATATGCTGCGATCGGTTTGAGACGCACTCGCTCCCAGGCATCAGTTGGAATAGCCGCGATCTGCTCGGTAGTCAGAACGGGAGACTCCGCTGCATCGAATACCTCGGTGACCGCGAGCTCCAGTCGAGCTAGATCGTGAAGAAACTCACGGCGAGGAACGCCGTTTGCCGAGCGTATGTACTCGGGCAAGCGATCCCCCAACCGGTTCAACGTATAGCTCTGTGATGGGCAGGCGTTAATATAGCCTCTCACCAGCTCCCTGAAGGCTTCGCCTCCGAGGAAATGCTGGACGGCGGGGTAATCCACCTCCAGGGCCTCCGCCAGCCTCAATAGGTACATCCCGCGGTAGATTCCCACCCGTTCGATCGCGGTGAGCGTGGTGGAGGGGAGAACGAGGCGTGGTACCTCTTCGACAGAAATGCCTTCTGCGCTTGCCGCTTCGAGCGCTTTTTCGTCGGTTCCGGGATGGACGATGAAAGCCTGCATCCAACGTTGGACCTGATCCAGTTGAATTTCACTTGCCATGGGTATGCACTGTCTCGGCTCGAGCGTGTCCGCGATAGGCTCTCGCTGTGAGCGCCTCGGCGTGGAGGACCTCGAACTCGGGGATGTCCGCGTCCCACTCGAGTAGCGTCGCCACGAGACCGGTCCGCCCGTTGCTGTAGCCGTAGAGATCCCAGACCTCGTCGATAACGTGGTCATTGTGCGTATCGATGATGTGCGTCCCCTTGTTGGTGTGTCCGGCCAGGTGATACTGGACGACGCGATCCGGCGGGATGGCATCGATATAGGAGCGTGCGTCGAAACCATGATTGAAGGAACTGACATAGACGTTGTTCACATCGAGCAAGATGCCGCAGTCGGCTTCCTCGAGTAGCCTGGCGAGGAAATCCCACTCTGTGATGGTCGAAGAGGCGAACTCCAGGTAAGTGGACGCGTTCTCGAGGATGAGCGGACGCTCCAGAAAATCCGAGACCTCCCGGACTCGAGATATGGTGTATCGAAGCGTCTCTTCGTTCGTTGGCATGGGCAGGAGATCGTGTACGTTCTGACCGGCCACTCCCGTCCAGCAGAGATGGTCCGAGACCCAATGCGCTTTCGTCCGCCGGGCCAGCGCCTTGAGCTTACGAAGGTAATCCCAATCCAAGGGGTCCTTGCTTCCGATGTTCATCGACACACCGTGCATGGCGATCGGATAACGCTCGGCCACCTGGTCCAAGACGTAGAGTGGCCGCCCACCCGTATCCATGAAGTTCTCGGAAAGAATCTCGAACCAATCTACGCCAGGTTGGTTGGCCAGAACGTAGCCGAAATGCACGGTGCGCAGACCCACCCCGATCCCGAGGTCAGGCAAGCCCCACCGATTCGTCTTCATGAGAGGAATATCCAAAAAGGGCGCCCGAAAAAGACGCTGGGGGCCACCGGTCGCCCGGTGGCCCCCGATAAGACAGTTAACTAACTACGTCTTTTCCTGATGATCCGGGTTGAGCGGTACTGCGCAGCCTCCCTGGCCCTTGCAGTCATTCTTGCCGGCTTGGCCTCCGCAACCTCCCAGGCCCTTACACTCATTCTTGCCGGCGCAGTCGTGATGCGCCACGGTCGCACAACCGCCCTGACCCTTGCAGTCATTCTTGCCGGAGCAGTCATTCTTCTCCGTCGTACACGCGCCCTGGCCCTTACACTCATTCAGCCCCTTACAGACGTGTTTGGCGGACTTCTCGTCTTCCTTCTCTTCCTGCGCAGAGACTTTGGAGCCCACGAGCATCCCGGCCACTGCGGCACCCATCAACTTGTTGAAATCTCTTCGATCCATCGATTCTCCTCCTTAGGCCACGACCCTCTTATAGCACGACCCCGCCAGGATCGCCTATGGGCTCGAATACATCGATCCTGGCCGTGGCCGTCGTTAAGGGCAGCGCTTTCAATGGGAACCCGACTAGTTCGCCAGCGTTGCAACCCGGGCGGCGCATCGAGAACAACGCCGACCACTAGCGCCAGTGTCTGCGTTGGCGGAGAGCGGCCGTTCGCGGTAGAGTTCAAGGCTACTCGATGCGAGATTCGGTTACTGGTTGGACCCACGGTTTTCGAAAGACGGTTCCTCCGGTCACTACGTAGATGACAAGCGCGGCTCCTCTTCCCGCGTCCGAACTGGTTCCCATCGTTGCGGACAGCCGCGCCCGAACCTTCGAGCTAATCGCCGATCTGAGTGACGCACAGCTTCTCGGGCCGCGCCTCGCCATCGTGAACCCCCCTCTTTGGGAGATCGGTCACGTGGCATGGTTTCAGGAAAAGTGGGTCTTGCGGCATTGGAGCAAACGGCAACCGCTCATCAATCGCGCCGACACTCTCTATGATTCTGCCGCGGTGGATCACGATATACGTTGGGATCTGACGCTGCCGTCCCGCCAAGCCACGTTCGAGTATCTCGAGGAGGTGCGCGTCAGAGTGTGCGCGCGACTCGAGGAACGCGAGCCCGGCGCGGAAGGCACCTACTTCGTCCTCCTCGGCGTCTTTCACGAGTACATGCACAGCGAAGCGCTCACCTATACCCGACAAACGCACCACTACTCTTACCCCCAGCTCGGCATCGAGGGGCATGGCCAAGAGCACAACAGCGGGGCACGGATGAGCAGCGACGCAGACATTCCCGGCGGTGCGTTCAAGCTGGGCGCGACCCGTGATCTCCCTTTCGTCTTCGACAACGAGAAGTGGGCACACGCCGTGGACGTCAAACCGTTTTCTATGAGCCGTACAGCGGTCGCCCAGGAAGACTTCGCGGCCTTCGTCGAAGATCACGGATACCGGCGGCAGGAGCTTTGGAGCCCGGACGGCTGGGCGTGGCGAGAAAAGAACGAGGCCCTTCATCCCGTGTATTGGAAGAAAGAACCCGGTGGCTGGCTACGTCGTCATTTCGACGATTGGGTTGCTCTCGAGCCGAGACTGCCGGTCATTCACGTGAATTGGTTCGAGGCCGAGGCCTACTGTTGTTGGGCCGGACGTCGACTTCCTACGGAAGCGGAGTGGGAGCTAGCCGCTTGCGGCGGTGCGGATTCAGACGGCAAACGGAGATTCCCCTGGGGGCAAACGCTCCCTTCACCCGAGCGCGCGAATCTGGATTGGCGAGCCCGGGGGTGCGTTTCCGTCGATGCACTCCCCACCGGCGACAGTGCCCTTGGGTGCCGGCAGATGATAGGGAACGTTTGGGAATGGACGAGCACGGATTTCGCACCCTACCCCGACTTCGCGCCCGACCCCTACAAGGAGTATTCCCTGCCCTGGTTCCACGATCACAAGGTACTCCGTGGGGGTTGTTGGACGACCCGGTCCGATTTGATAAGGAACACCTGGAGGAATTTCTACCAGCCGCATCGACGGGACGTGTTTGCGGGTTTCCGTACCTGTGCTCCTTGAAACACGCGGAATGCACATTGCGCTGGTGACACCGGTCCCGCCCGACGCCGTGTTGGGCAACGCCGTCACCGCTTGCCGGTGGGCCGACCTCCTCACCCAGCTCGGCCATCGTGTCGAGCTCACGACGAGCTATAGCGAAGGCCGCGGCGACCTCCTGGTAGCGCTTCACGCTCGCCGCAGCGCAGACTCCGTCGCCAGGTTCCACACACTGCACCCGAGTGCGGCCATCATTGTCGGCCTTGCCGGAACCGATCTCTACCGCGATATCAAGAGCTCTCGCGAAGCACAACGAACTCTCGAGATCGCCTCCCGCCTCGTCGTACTGCAACCACGGGGCGCTGGATGATCTGCCTTCCCACCTGCATAAAAAAACCCGCGTTATTCACCAATCGTCGCCTGCCCCACCCAAGCCTGCGCCAAAGGAACCGGACTTTTTTCAAGTCTGCGTGTTGGCGCATCTTCGGGACATCAAGGATCCCCTCCGCGCCGCGCGCGCGGCGCGGCTGCTTCCCTCGACGACTCGTACTCGAGTTCTGCACGCCGGCCAAGCGCTGAACGACGACGCCGCCCAGCAAGCGCGCGCCGAGGCGGAGGCCAACCCGCGCTATCGTTGGCTGGAAGAGCTCAGTCGCGCGCAATCCCAGGCGCTCCTCACCGCGAGCCATCTCCTCGTGATCTCGTCCACGATGGAGGGAGGCGCCAACGTGGTCTCGGAGGCCTTGGCTGCTTCAGTTCCGATCGTCGCCACGCGAATCCCGGGCAACCTCGGCATCTTGGGCGAGGACTACCCGGGTTATTTTCCGGTGGGAAACACCGAGGACCTGGCCCGCCTCCTCCTGAACGCAGAGACCGAGCAGACCTTTTACGAGCAACTCGCCGCCGCGGGGAGGCGCCTCGCACATTTGGTGGAACCCGCCCGTGAGAAGGCCGCTTGGAAAATACTTCTTAATGAGTTTCCTGACCTTCCGGCCGGAGCTACCTAGCGACGCTCGGAGAAGAAGCCGTGAGTGGCCTTGACCATGGCCATGCCCTTGGGCGCCACCGGGCAGGCATTAAAAAATGTTAGGGAGCTTCCCGCCCTGCGTGGGAGTTCCACCCCGTAAGCAGTTCACAGTCTACGTAAGCCATTGACCGGTAGCAGGTTGTTCCTCGGCACGCTCATTGCTATCGCATCGAAGGGTGCCGACTTGGCTTCTCGCCCTCGCGCTGGTTTCGGCGGCGGACGTCCCCATCGACGTTCAGCTTCCCGCCTTCTTGAAAGCGCTCGGGTTCGAGCGAAACTTAGAGATCGAATCCGACAAGCTCGTCATCGGCATCGTCTACGACCCCATTGACGGCGAATCGTCGCGCACGGTCGACCGCATTCTCGCCACGCACAAACAGCTCACCCGCATGCGGGTAAAGGGAAAACGCGTCGACTTCGTACCCATCGCCTACACCCGCGGCACGCCCCTCGAGCTTGCGGGCTCACGGGTTCTCGTCGCGGCTCCCCTTCCGGACGAAGCGGTCGCGCATCTCGCGAAGCAGAGCGAAGAGGCGAATCTCTTGGTCTTCTCCACCACGTCTGGAAACGTCGATCAGGGACTAGCCATCGGTATGGAGCTCTCGAACGGTAAGCCTGGTTTCGTAATCAACCTCACCGCCGCGCGGCGCGCTGGGGCCTCGTTCGAAGCGGGTTTTCTCGCCCTTTGCCGAATTGTGGAGCACTAGCAAGATGATGAGACTTAGAGCGGTCGTGGCTGCGGTGGTCCTACTCAGCGCGTCGAGCTGGGCCGAAGCCTTTCCCGGCTTCGCGCGAAAGTACAGCCCGACGACGTCGGTGTATACGTTCATGCCCTGCAGCGGTTGCCACGATCCCTATCCGAAACTGACTCCGTTCGGCAGACGGTTCAAGGAGAACGGATTCCGCATGGAGGGCGACCGTTCCTCCCTGCTCGATGCGGTGAAGGCCTTTCCCGTCGCGTTTCGTGCGACGAGCTATACCATTCTCCCATCCGAAGGAGATAGCTCTACCAGCGGCCGCTTCAAGGGCATTGCCGGAGGCGGATTGGGCTCGCACCTTTCGTTCTGGGTGGCCCAGCCTTTTGTAGCCGACAGCGAGAGCATGGACCGTCTCCCCATCCACGAAGCGTGGGTGGGGGGCTATGACCTCCTCCCATCGGTACGCCACGGTCTCGTCAACCTCCGCGGCGGCGCGTTCGAGCTGGATCTCCCTTTCACCCAAGCCAGAACCCACAACCTCTTCGAGTACGAGGCTTACTTTCTCTCGGGCGGCGATTCGAGCTGGAGCATGGCGGCGCCACAACGAGGGCTCGAGGTCTCGGGTCGGCCCCGCGATTGGGGCCGCTACTCGGTGTCTCTCACGGACACCGTCCGAGGATCGACCGAGAGCACTTTCGATCTCGATCTCTATGCTCGATTCGTTGCGGATGTCGGCGGGGTTCATAGGGTAGGCGGCTTCTTCTACGACGGCAAGGACGAGCTGACTTTCGAAACCGGCCCGGTGAGCGCCGAGCACACCCGCCTGGGAGCCGACCTCGACCTTCGCTATGGGACGTCCGGCATCACCGTCTATGGCATGTATCTTTGGGGCAGGGACCGCGGGCTTCAGCCAGCAGCGACCGACTCCCACGGGGGATTCGTGCAGTTCGAAAAACTCACCACCTACTGGCTGACGTTGTCCGCGCGCTATTCGCAGGTACGAGAAGAAGAAACCCACCGGAGCCTCGCCGTGGGCGGCAACGCCTGGTTTTTGGAACGCATTCGCTTGACCTTCGAGTATCGTTTCCGCGATCGCGATCGTAGCGACGCGAGCGTCTTCAGCTTCGACTTCGTGCTCTAGAGCGCCGGCGATCGCGAAGCCTACCTGCCGCCCGTTGTCGGTTTTGTCGCATCGGGAACGTCGATGCTTCGAGCCCGTCCTTCGATCTCGATGGCCTGGTCGCTGCTATCGATCCCGGTGCGGCTCTCCTCCTCGTTTCGGAATAGTATGGGTGGAGATTACAGCGCGTCCCCAAGGTTGTCGTTTTTCAACCTCATTCAGTACGACAACCGGTCCAAGAACCTGGGCTGGCAGAGCCGCGTCCGCTGGACCTTGCAGCCTGGCAATGAGTTGTTCGTCTCGTTCACCAAGGCTGGATCCATGAAGAGGGCGACGATCTAAGGTTCAGAGCACAAGACAGCAAGCTGTCCGCGAAGTTTCAGTACTCGTTCCGCTTCTAGGAGTCACGCCCGCGGCTCGGAAGGCGCCAGAGTGAATCGGCTACGAGGATAGACGATGCCGCGCATCCTCGACGATGTCGATCTCCCAATCCGCTTCATCCCACAGCGACAGGAGTCGCTCGAGCAGCCGACGCCCCTCTCGCTCTCGACCGCCTTCGAGGTTCAGGACGCCGAGACGGTGAAGCGTACGGGCGTAGATGACGGGATGGTCGATGCGCTCGGGACCGCTCGCGAGAAGCTCCTCGAGCACGTCCGCGGCCCGTTCGTCGCGCCCGAGCGCGAGGTAGGTCCGAGCGAGCCCGTCGCGCACGGGCGCGCCTGCGCTCGAGCAAGTCGAGGCCCAGTCGAGCATGAGAGGCATGGCGGCCGCGGTTTCGAAGTACTCGAGCGCCTGCAAGGTCTCCCCCGCAACGAGAGCGATCTCCCCTTGAAGCGCGGCCAGATACGTTCGCGCGGCCGTTTCGCCGACTGCAGCCGGGAGCCGCCGCAAGGCCTCCGCGTAGAGCTCGGCCGCGTCGGGGTCGTCGTCCGCCAAAGCCATGCGTCCGGCGTAGTAGAGTCCGCGCCAGCTCTCGGGTTGCATCGTGAGCGCCTTGCCGGCCTCCTGCCGAGCCGCGCCGATCTCACCCGACAGCTCCATCAACTCTGCCAGAAGTTGCAGCGAGCTCGCCGGCACACCACCCGCCGGGCCCTCGTGGGTACGAAACCCGCTCACCCCACCCGCCTGCCGATAATAGTCGGTCGCTTCGTCGAACTCGCCGACATAGGTGTGAAGAACCGCGCGGTTGCGTAGCGCCCATGCTCTGAGCTGATCCGAGCGCCACCCCTCCACATCCTGGTCGACCAGTCGTCGCGCAATATCCCACCGAGAAGCCATCATCGCGGCTGAAGCCTGGAACAGCGGCCCTTCGATCCACGAGAACGTCTGACCGAAACCGAGTGCCTCTTCCGGCTGCCCTTCGAACGTGGCGAGAATCGAGCGTAGCCCTACGACCTCCTCCGGAAACTTGGCGTCCCAGCCCGAAAGCCGCGCCCGCGCCGTGACGAAGTCTCCCTGAAACGCGTCGCTGAGCACGATCCGGTCGTAGACTTGGTGAAAGTCCGGATCGAGCTCTAACAGACGCTCGAGGAGCTCGCGCGCGCGCGCCGGGTTGCCGTCCCTGAGAGAGTGCATGTAGATCTGGCCTAGAGTGTAGAGGGCTACTTTCTGATCGGGATCTTGCTCGAGCGTCGCCTGGAGCAAAGGTATCGCCTGGGAAAACGCCCCGTCCTGATACAGCGCGTTCGCGCGAATGACGTCACGGAGATGGGCGGGCGCCTGGTCCGCGATCGCAGCGGCACGCCGAGCCGCCTGGTGGGCCAAAGGAGCGTCGGAGAGCCAACGGGCCGCCACGCTCAAACGAAACTGTGCCACCGCAAACTCGGGATCGATGCGCACCGCCTCCTGGAATTCTTCCACTGCGGAGCCCAGCTCACCGGAGGTCAGCTCGGTTTCGCCCGCTACGTAGCGTCGATACGCCTCGACGGAATCGGTCGGCTCGCTCACGTGCGGACGGGTCCCATCGCTCGGCCCGGCCTCTTGGGCGAGCTCGGCGCGGATCTGGTCACCGAGAGACGTCGCGAGAGCGAACACGTCTTCAACGTTCGAAGCCTGGGCACGTCCCGATGCGAGGGACCTTCCGGACGCGACGTCGACCAGCTCCACGCTGGCGAGGATTCGCGCCCCCGCCTCGGCGACCTGCCCGACGATCATGGTCCCAATACCGGCGGCCTCGGCCACCTCGGAAGCCACCGCGCCGTCTACGCTGGCATCGCCAGGACGGACCCTGCGGGCGACGTCGTGTAAACGTTGCCGGCTGGTAACGTGGAGCTCGGGGGTGGCGGAGAGCTCGCTCGTCAGGAGCTGCGTCAACATGCGCGCGAGCCGATCGGAATCGCTTGGATCCGTGAGGTTCTCGAAGTACATGACCGCAATCGCATCGCCGGGCTCGATCGGCGGCGCTTGTCCGTCGCTGACGACGACTAACGCTGCTAGGAGGCCGAGACCGAGGGCCGCGGCCGCCGTGAGCCAACGGGTCCGTTTGGGTCGCTGGTCGGGAGCCTGGGCCACTTCACCCGTGTCCATCGCGCGACATGCGGCCGCGATGGTGGCAGAACGTTGGTTGGGACTCTTCTCGAGGCACCGATCGACCACGCGAACGAGGTCCTCGGGAGCGTCCGGCCTCAACTGGCGTACCGGCGTCGGCGCGGCGTGAAGGAGCCGGTCCAGTACCTGTGTCGGTGTCGCCCCGGTGAATGCACGTTTGCCCGTGAGCATCTCGTACAGGAGCGACCCGAACGCGAAGATATCCGCCCGCGAGTCTACCGGGTGTCCCAGCGCCTGCTCGGGCGACATATAGGCGATGGTTCCGACGATCATCCCGGCCTGCGTCAGGCGCGCGAGGGTCTCACTTTCCGGCCCTATAAAGTCGGGTAATCGTTTGGCCAGTCCGAAGTCCAGAATTTTGGGAACGCCGGAGGTCGTGACCATTACGTTCGCGGGCTTGAGATCGCGATGAATGATGCCCCGCTCGTGGGCATGCGACAGGGCATCAGCAACCCGGGCCGCGAGCCGGCGAATCACCGGAAGCGCGAGAGGGCCAGTCCTAGCGATCAGCGATTCGAGGGTTTCACCCTCGACGTGCTCGAAGGCAATGAAACGTACCCCATCCGCTTCGCCTATCTCGTGGATAGTCGTGATGCTCGGGTGATTCAAACGGGAGCAGGCGCGGGCCTCGGCGAGGAAGCGTTCTTTGAAGCCCGGCTCGCGCGCGAGCTCCACTGACAGCACCTTGAGCGCCACGCTTCGGGACAAGCGCGGGTCATGGGCGAGGTACACCGAGCCCATACCGCCTCGTCCGAGCAGACGCTCGAGCTGATAGAGGCCGAGCCGTTTTCTCTCCATCCCGATCCAGGCCCTCGAGGGCACACAGCCCCGTGGACGATAATATCAGCCTTTTCGGCAAACCGCCCCGTATATCTTATAAATTACATAAGACTATTGACGGCCAGGTTGGAGCGTCGCTTGTACTGCGCCATCGGGCTTCTTAGCGCCGCAACGCCTACAGGTTAAAGGACCTGCAGGTTTAGCCCAGCCTCACGGGTGTCCTCGTTTGTAGTTCTTCTCTCCCGCCTCGATACGCACCGTGAGGCGATTGTCCTTCGTGGGCATCGGGCAGGTAGTGTAGGGGTTGAATGCGCAAGGCGGATTGTAGGCTCGATTGAAGTCGACGACCACCTTGCCGTCTACCGGAGCGTCGGCGCTCAGGAATCGCGCCGCCGGATAGGACTCAGCCCCGCTCGTCCCGTCCCGGAAGACGAACCGCAATCCACCATCCTGACGTAAGACGGGCTCCATTCGGATGCCCTCTCCGTCCAACTCGAAGTCTACGTAACCCCGCGTCTCGAACCTTTCCACGTCACCGAGGATGTTCAGCATTTCGATCTCTCGCGGCGCGTCGTGTGGCACGAATCTCGCCGTGACTCGATACTTCTCTTCCACGGGAAACCATTCGAGCCCGACGAATTCCTTGCGGATCGGACTGTTCAGGTCGCGTATACGGATCGCGAGCCGCTCCCCGCTGTAGTGTACCCACAGGGTCAGGTCCTTCACTCGAATGGCGTGCTTCTCGCCCATCTCGAGCTTCACGCTCTTTGTGGGTTTGCCGTCCTGAGTGACGGAAACTCCTTCCGCGGCCCGGAACGTCGTCTCACGACCGTGAAACTCAAAAACGCCAGCAACCTCCGGCGTGGTCCCCTTCGGCAAGACGAAATCGTTCGTCGGGTCGGTGCCGGCCCAGTTCTCGCCGTCGCGAAGCCAGTACAGGCCGGCTACGGTCAGCCAGCTGCCGTCTTTCTTCAGGTTGGCTTCGCGCTCGGCGCGCCAGGTCTCGATGCCCTCGACGTAGGCTGCGTCCTCCCCCGCGAGCGTTGCCTGCGCCATCCATCCCACGACCAAGAACGACAAAATGCTCCAGCTAAGGGCTTTCATGGTCCACCTCCGTCCATGCCGCGCGCCATTGTACTCGAGGTCGCGCAGGCGCCTACCGCGCGTAGGACATTGGTTGCACGGGGTCCGGGCTCTGGAAGACGGATTCGGGAACGCCCTCGAGCACGGCGACGTTCTCGTGCTTGCGCTCTCCGCGGTTGGCGGAAAGCAGGATCTGCCCCTTTCTAGTCCAGTCTAGCCACGGAACCTTGAAACGGGGCTCGGGATCGGAGGCTTTGGGGTAATAGTTCCATTGAGTTACGAGACGGCTCTGCGCATCGACGAAGACTTCGTACTTGTTCTCGGGCGTTCGCCCCACACCCTCGAAGGTGAGCTCGAGCACGTCGGCCTCGTCGCCCGCTTCGGTCGTACCTCTACCGAGATAGTTCAGCGTGACTCCTGGATCCTTCAACTTATAGGGCATGAAGACCCAATACGAATCGTTGATCCATCTGCTTTCGGCGGAGTAGAGAGCCTCCTCGAGCTCGGTTGGGTCACTCACCTCCTCGCCGTCCTTCCAGGCCCGGCCCTTTTTCGTGTTCAAGTTCATCAGGACCAGCGTATCCTCGTTCTCGTAGCGCAGATCCCCGGTGAATTTATCCCAAACGTGGGTACGTCGGCCGAAGAAGCTCCACGTGAGACAACGCGTATTGTTCCAAGCGCTCTGACCTCCGAGAGCCTCCATAACCTCGTCGGCGACGGCGGCGGCCTTTTCGTCCGACTGTGCGGCGAAGACCGCGCCAGTGGACAACAAAAAAAATAAAATGCAGAAAACGAAGCGTTTCATGAATCCCTCCTACTCCAGGTCCGCACGCAATGCGTCGCGCTGCTCCTCGGTCAGTCGCGTCTCTTCAGTTAAAGACTCGTGGTCGGCGCCGATAGCTACGGGCACGCGTCCCTTCGTGTCGAACGTCAGGTACTGGACCGAAGAGAGGCGGTCCTCGCCGACTTGGCGGTTATCATATCCCGCATAGACCTTTTCTCCGTCCTCGAGCTCTACATAAAGGTGCGCAGGCAGGTCCGTCCAGCGTTTCAGCAACTCCTGGCGCTTTTCGACATCATCGATCTCGATGAGGAGCGTCGCGCCGAGCTGCCCATCGGAGCCCAGGAGCTCGTTGTAGGTCTCGATCTCGTGCTCGATGTCGACCTCTTTCACTATCTGCTCGACCCGAATCATTTCTAGAATCTGGAATCGAACCGTATCGTGATTCTCGAAGAGAAACGTCAGCCAGGATCCGACGTGGATTCGCCGGGGTTGCTTCTGCCGGAGAACCCCCTCGAGAATCTCCTGGCGCCGCTCATCGTAGGTCACGTAGTCGAAGATCTCGCTGCGATCGACGAGCTTCATGATGATTCATCCTTGTCGGTATGGAACCCGTCCTTGCGGTAGGCGCGAGCCAGAATCGTCATCGGATGCATGGGCTTCACTCCCGCGTGCTGTTGAAACTGCAAGGCCGCCAATGGACAGTCCGTTGCCCAGATCTCGCTCTCGTGGGCCTTCATCTCGTCGAAAGCCTTCTTTCCGACCCGTTTTGAAAGCTCGAAGCCTTCGACTTTCATGGCATAGGTCCCGTCGTGACCGCAGCACTCGAGCGTGGTCTTCGGTGTGACCCCTGGAATCTTGCGGAGCAAGTCCCGGCCCTTGAACCCTACGGCCTGGGCGCGTAAATGGCAGGGTGCATGATAGGCAACCGTCGTTCCCGGGCTGCTCTGGAAATCCGTATTGAAGCGCGCTTCCTTGCGGATGGACCAGAGGAACTCTGACGGATCCTGCACCGCGTCCGCAAGCTTTCCGGCCCGCTCCCGATCTTCGGTGGCCACGAGCTCGGGATATTCGCGACGCATCATCATGGCGCAGGTTGGGTTGATGGCGAGCACTTTGCTTCCGGCCTCAACGAAGGGCATGAGGCGGTCCAGATTCTGTCGCGCGCGGGCACGCGTCTCCTGAAGGGCACCCGTCTCCCACGAGGGCATGCCGCAGCAAGCCAGGCCTTTGACACAAGCCGTTCTCACCTGGTTGCGATCGAGAACCTCCAGCGTGTCGCGTCCGATCTCGGGCTCGTTGTTTTGGACGTAGCACGTCTGAAACAACACCGCTTCCGGAGCCTCACCCGAAGGCCCGATTTGGACCCGTCCCTGCTCGCTCGCCCAGCGCTCGAACGTCGAGGTCGCGAAGTTCGGAAGTAGCTTCTCGCGATGGATACCGAGAAAGGTCTCCATGAACCATCGGTGCGGGGCCAAGCGGTTCGCGACGTTGGCGAGGCCGAAGCTCGCCCGCGCCATCGTGCCCGCGAGATCGGGGTTCGCGAGCAGTTTGTCGCGTAGCTTCGAGGGTCGTTTTCTTCCTTGGACCGCTCGATAGCGGTGCACCAGCTTCGGGAAGTCGAGCTGGAACTCGTGCCCGTCACGGGGCGTGTAAGGACACTGGACTTCGCAGAGCTTGCACTGGAAGCATGCGCCCATGATCCGCTCCGTCTCGGCGCCGTCAACGAGACGAACGTCTCCGTCATGCTTGTTGTCCAGCAAGTCGAAGAGAGTGGGAAAGCTGTCGCAGTACTTGAAACACATGCGACAGCCATGGCAGATCTCGAACGCGCGGCCAACTTCCTTGCCGAGGGCACCCTCGTCCCAGTAAACCGCTTGCTCCGGATCGTAGGAAAGGCCGTCGGTTGGCTTGTAGGATATCGTCATGATGACAGTGGGTCGGCGGGGCGGGACGCCTTCCCCACCCCGCCGCAATGGAAGCGAGCGAGCCTATTCGAGCTCGTCCAGCATCTTCTTGAAACGACCGGCGTGCGACTTCTCGGCTTTCGCCAAGGTCTCGAACCAGTTCGCGACCTCGTCGAACCCTTCAGACCGCGCGGTCTTGGCCATGCCCGGGTACATGTCGGTGTATTCGTAGGTCTCGCCGGCCACGGCGGCCTTCAAATTGTCCGAAGTGTCGCCAATCGGAAGGTCGGTAGCCGGGTCTCCGACTCGCTTCAAGTAGTCGAGGTGTCCGTGCGCATGGCCCGTCTCGCCTTCCGCCGTCTCACGGAAGTTGCTCGCGATCCCGGGGTAGCCTTCGACGTCTGCGACCTTTGCAAAGTAGAGGTATCTTCGGTTGGCCTGCGACTCCCCGGCGAAAGCGGCTTTCAGATTGTCATGGGTCTTCGTTCCTTTTAGCTCAGGCATTGTCTCTCCTTCTAAGAATCCCGGCATCCAACGCAGACCCCGGTAAAATGAATCGAATAGTCGTGAATCTCGAAGCCCTCGGGAGACTCGGGCAGACGTATCCTCTTCACGACCGAGTCCTCGAGGTCGAACAGCTCGCCGCAGCGCCGACAAAGCAGATGGTGGTGCCGTTCCCGAATGGGGTCGAAGCGCACGGCGGCATCGGGGTGAAAAACTTTCTGGGCAGCACCCACTCGCACGAGAGTGTCGAGCACGCGGTAGACCGTCGTCCGCGAGAGGCCTGGGAGACGTTCCTTCACGGACTCGTATATTTGATCTGCCGTCGGGTGGTCGGCGCGCTGGACGAGCTCTTTCAAGATGACGCGACGCTGGACGGTCATGGCGAGCCCGTTCTGCCGGCAAACTTGCTCGTAGACCCCGAGCCGCTCTTCCCTAGTCACAGTTAAACGCTACTTTATTGCAAACGGTATTAATTGTCAATCTGTCGGTAACGGTCCAGGAATGACTCGACAATCGGGAGTCTTCTATTTGAGAATAGGGCGTGCACGACCCGGCCGATCCTCTATCCGAGACCGAGGCGGACACGAACGACCTAGACCGGAGCGACTCGGCCGAGCGCTTGCGCGTCCTCGTCGAGAACCTTCCGGACGTCATCATGACCCTCGACTCGGACGGCACGATTCGGTTCATCAACCACACCCTTCCTGAGTACACCGTCGAGCAGGTCACCGGCACGAGCGCATTGGACTACCTCGAGGAACCACACCGTCATCGCTTCAAGGAGGCCCTCGACGAAGTCGTCCGCACGAGGCGCCCCCGCTCGCTGGAGGTGGAGGCCGCGGGACCCTCTTGGTTTCTGACCCGACTCGTGCCTCTGCCCCGCGAGGGTCAGGGCGAATCGGTGCTGGTCATCGCCTCGGAGATCACCGAGCGGAAACGGGCGGAAGAAGCTCTGAAGGAGAGCGAGAACAAGTTTCGCGCCCTGGCCGAGACTACGACCGCCGCGATCTTCATTTTCCAAGGTTCACGCATGATCTTCGCGAATCGAGCTTCCGAGATCATCACTGGATACTCTCAGTCGGAGCTCGCGACGATGAACTTCTGGGATGTCATCCACCCGGAGTACCGGGAACGAGTGCGAGAGCGCGGCCTCGCGCGCCAAGAGGGCGAGGACGTACCCTCACGCTGGGAAGTGAAGTTGCTAAAAAAGACCGGTGAAGAAATATGGGTCGACTATTCGGGCCGACTTTTCGAGTTCGGCGGCGAGCCGGCCGTCGTTGGCACCGCCACCGACATCACCGAGCGCAAACGAGGTGAGCAGGAGCGGCGGAAGCTCGAGACCCACATGCAGCACAGCCAGAAGCTCGAACGCCTCGGAGTGCTCGCCGGCGGCATCGCGCACGACTTCAACAACCTGCTGACCGGCATTCTGGGCAGTGCCAGTCTCGCCGCAATGAAACTACCAAAGGACTCTCCGGCCGCAGAACAACTCAAGCGAATTTTCGATGCCGCTGAGAAGGCCGCGGCGCTGACGAATCAGATGCTCGCATACGCTGGAAAGGGACAGTTCGTCATGGGTCCCCTCGACGTGAACTCCGTCGTCCAGGAGGTCGTCCCCCTACTCCGCACCTCGATTGCCAAGAAAACCCGCCTCGAGCTCTCCTTCGCCGAAAACCTGCCCGCGGTGGAGGCGGACAAAACTCAGCTTCAGCAGGTCGCGATGAACCTCATCACCAACGCCTCGGAAGCTCTGGAGGGAGCGGACGGCGAGGTCACGGTCAGAACCGGTGTCATCAAGGCGGCGGAGCTCCGGGGCGACGACAAGGACTCGCTCAACACCGAAGTCTTTCTCGAGATCTCGGACAACGGCAAAGGCATGGACGACGAAACGAAGAGGAAGATATTCGACCCATTCTTCACGACGAAATTCACCGGCCGCGGCTTGGGCCTCGCGGCGGTACAGGGCATCGTCCGAGCTCATCACGGAAGGATTCGCGTTTCGGCAACGCCGCAGCAGGGAACGAAGTTCACCGTACTGTTTCCCGCCTACCAAGGCCCTCCGAGCCCGATTCTGGAACTGCCCGATCCCACCGATACGCGCGCCGGCCATGGAACGATCCTCATCATCGATGACGAGGAGGTCGTGCTCGGCGTAGCCCAGACCATACTGGCAGAGACCGGCTTCAACGTACTCACAGCGAGCGACGGCGAGGAAGCGATACGACTCTTCAAGAAACACCGGCGCGACATTCGCGGGATCTTGCTCGACATGTCGATGCCACAGATGGGAGGCGACGAGATATTGGGAGCGCTGCGTCGGATCCAGCACGACGTCAGGGTCGTCGTAACGAGCGGCTATAGTGCTTCGGAGGTCTCGGAAAAACTCGCCGGAAAGGGTCTAGCTGGATTCGTTCAGAAACCGTTTCGTGCGAGCGAGCTCGTGGAGACGATTCACAAAGCCCTCGGTCATTGAATCGGGCGCGCCGGGACACCGAGTCGAAGTGGCTCGGAGGAGCTCGGAGTCTGAGGCGCGACGTCATGGAGAACTCGTAGGAACGCGGCGAAGCTCTCGCGGATGTGCGTCTTTCCCGGAAGCCGGCCCCAGGTCGGAACCCACCGAGAAATCCAGTGGCTCTCGACCTTGTCTCGGAAGTAGCGCTCGTGCTCCCACTCCACCTCGGCCATGATGAGGAGCGCATGGGAGTCGTCCTGACGTCCCAGGATGGCGGCGAAGCGTGCGGCGTCCTCGTACTCGCCTACGTTGCCGCTCTCGAGCCACCCAGCGCCGTACATAGGCGCGAACCACCCGGATATGCGACAAAACAGAGAGATGAACCGGCCAATGGACATCATTAGACGCTCCCGCCGCGGATCCGGCTCCGCCCCGAGGCGGAGAAGCATGGCGCCGACCGCGCGACGGTGCTCCCGCTCCTCGCGACCGATCTCCCGAACTTCCTCTCGCTCTCGGGGATTGTGCAGCGAGAGCGCGTGCCCTTCATAGGCAAGCGCGGCACCGAGCTCGCCTGAATAGGCGCCCTTGAGCGTCTCGATAAGACCCTTCTGCGCCTGCGCTATCGAAAGCCCGATTTCTGGCCTCGAGGTTCCACCCATCTCATACTCATTATTAAGTGGCCAGCGGCAACTCGCAACTTTCTTGTTACTATGGTACATAGATACCTATGAAAACAGATACCGCCATGACCGAGCACATCCTCGTAGGACGCGGCAGGGAGTTAACCATGCCGCAGGCCACGCACGGCGCGATCGTGGGTCAGGCCTCGCTATTCGCGATCGATATGAAAACTCGGAAGCCTCAACGACCCTAGCGAGGCTACACCCGGGGTGTTAAGATTTTGGGTTTGATGGATACGATCGACAAAGCCCCGTCCCTCGACTTCATTCGAACGATCGTCAAGGATGACGTCGTGGCCGGAAAGCACGGAGGCCGCGTCGCGACGCGTTTCCCTCCGGAGCCGAACGGCTATCTCCACATCGGCCACGCGAAATCGATCTGCCTGAACTTCGGGGTCGCGGACGAGAACGGCGGCACCTGCAATCTGCGCTTCGATGATACGAATCCCGTCGAGGAAGACGTGGAATATGTCGAGGCGATCCAGGACGACGTCCACTGGCTCGGCTTCGAGTGGGACAACCGCCTCCATTACGCGTCCGACTACTTCGAGCAACTCTACCAATACGCGGTGCGTCTCATCCGGAAGGGCAAAGCCTACGTCGATAGCTCGAGCGCCGAGGAGATCCGCAGCAATCGCGGCACGCTGACCAACCCGGGCAAAGACAGTCCCTTCAGGAACCGCTCCGTTGAGGAGAACCTCGATCTCTTCGAGCGCATGCGGCGAGGCGAGTTTGAAGAGGGCGCGCACGTGCTGCGAGCCAAGATCGACATGGCCTCCGGGAACGTGAACCTGCGGGATCCGACGCTTTATCGGATACGAAAAGCGACGCACCACCGCACGGGAGGCGACTGGGCCATTTATCCCATGTACGACTATGCCCACGCGCTCTCCGATGCCATCGAGGAGATCACCCACTCGCTCTGTACGCTCGAGTTCGAGGATCACCGGCCGCTCTACGACTGGGTCGTCCGCGAGGCCGAAACATCCTTCGTGCCGAGGCAGATCGAGTTCGCGCGTCTCAATCTGAGCTATACCGTTGTGAGCAAGCGAAGGCTTCTTCGCCTCGTCAAGGAAGGCTGCGTCAGCGGATGGGACGACCCCCGCATGCCGACCCTTCGGGGTCTGAGGCGACGAGGTTACACGCCTGCTTCGATCCTAAATTTCTGCGATCGCATCGGCCTCGCCAAGCGTGACAGCCTGGTCGACGTGGCGCAGCTCGAGCACGCCGTTCGCGAAGATCTCAATCAGAGCTCGCCCCGCGTCATGGCGGTTCTGCGCCCCCTGCGCGTCGTCCTGACGAACTATCCGGAGAACGAAGTCGAGGAGCTCGAAGCGGTCAATAATCCGGAGGACGAAAGCGCGGGTACCCGCAAGGTTCCCTTCGGAAGGGAGCTCTATATCGAGCGCGATGATTTCAGGGAGGATCCTCCCAAGAAGTTCTTTCGCCTCGCCCCAGGACGGGAAGTGCGTCTTCGCTACGCCTATCTCGTCACCTGCCAGGAAGTCGTCAAGGACGACAGCGGGGAGATCCTCGAGCTCCGCTGCACCTATGACCCCGAAACGCGGGGTGGCACGGCACCGGACGGCCGCCGGGTCAAAGCAACGCTTCACTGGGTCTCGGCGAAACACGCCCTCGGTGCCGAGGTTCGGCTTTACGATCGGCTCTTCGTAAACGAGGATCCCGACGAGGTCGAGGAGGGCAAGGACTTCACCGACTACTTGAATCCCGACTCGCTCGAGCGCATCCAGGATGCCAAAGTCGAGCCGAGCCTCGAGTCCGCCGAGCCCGGCATGAGGGTGCAGTTCGAGCGCCAGGGATACTTCGTCGTCGACTCTGACTCATCGCCAGGAAAGCTCGTGTTCAACCGTACCGTGTCGTTGAAGGACACTTGGGCGAAGATCGTGGCACGTTCGAAGAACGGCTAGGGAGAGTACGGGAGGCATCGGGTTTGACGGCACCGACGTCTGTCCCGCGGACGACGCGCGGCCGCTCACCCGTGTTGGCGACGCGCGGCATGGTGGCGACGAGCCAGCCGCTCGCCGCCGCAACCGGACTCCGCGTCTTGCAAGAGGGCGGCAACGCCATCGACGCCGCAATTGCGACCGCGGCGGTATTGAACGTCTCTGAGCCGATGATGTGCGGCATCGGTGGCGATTTATTCTCGCTCGTCTACGAGGCGGGAACGGAGAAGTTACACGGCCTCAACGCGACAGGACGCGCCGGCTCGCGCGCTTGTGTCGAAGAGATGCGTGCTCACCGCGGTCAGCCCGGATTCGACATCCGAACGGTCACCGTTCCCGGCGCGCTCGACGGATGGGAGCAGCTTCGCTCCCGCTTCGGCACCCTTCCCCTCGCCGAGCTCCTCGCGCCAGCCATCCACTACGCGGAGAACGGATTTCCCGTCTCCGAGATCGTTGCCAGCCTGTGGAAGGGTTCGGAAGAGAAGCTTCGGCGAGTGCCATCGGCGGCAAGCACGTACTTGCCGGACGGCAAGGCACCCGCACAGGGTGACCTCTTCAAGTCCCCCGACCTCGCGAGAACGTTTCGAAAGATCGGCCAGGAAGGACCGGACGTTTTCTACCGCGGAGAGCTAGCTCGCGTGATGGCGGCCTATATCGAAGCGGAGGGAGGCTTCGTCACCTTCGATGATTTCGCGAGTCACCACTCGGATTGGGTCGAGCCCATCTCCACGACGTTTCGCGGCTATACCGTCTATCAAATGCCGCCTAACTCACAGGGCTACGTCGCGCTCGAGATGCTCAACATTCTCGAGGGCTACGACCTCGAGTCCCTCGGACACAACGCCGCCGAGTATCTGCATCTTTTGATCGAGGCCAAGAAGCTCGCATTCGCCGACCGCAACACCTACCTCGCGGACCCCTCGAAAGCGAGCGTACCCGTCGAGACACTCACCTCCAAGGAATATGCGACCGAGCGGCGGCGCTCTCTCGATGAAGAGCAGGCCGCCCGAGAGGCAGGCGCGGGCTTCATCGACCCGACGGAGACCGTTTATCTTACAGTCGTCGACGAACACCGTAACGTGGTCTCGCTCATCTATAGCGTCTTCACGAACTTCGGCTCGGGTCACGTCGTGCCCGGCACCGGAATCACGCTCCAGAACCGAGGCGAGGGCTTCAGTCTGGAGGAGGGACACCGAAATGTCGTCGAGCCGGGCAAACGCGCGCTCCACACGAACATGCCGGCAATGGTGTTCAAGGACACAAAGCCCTGGCTCAGCTACGGCGTCATGGGTGGCGACATGCAGCCGCAGGGGCACGTGCAGATCTTGTTGAACCTGATCGAGTTCGGCATGAACGTCCAGCAAGCGGGTGAGATGCCGCGGTTCCGCCACCTCTCTGATCGCTCCGTCGGCATCGAGTCGGGCATCAGTGCGCAGGTGCTGCGAGCTCTCGTCGACAAGGGGCACCGCGCGCAGACTCAGGTGGACAGCTATGGCGGCTACCAGGCCATCCAAATCGATTGGGAGCAGGGCACTCTGATCGGGGGCTCGGATCCCAGAAAAGACGGGGCCGCCGTCGGCTATTGATCCCTCGCTGCTATAGAGAGAGCGTGCCGTGCGGAGCGCGGCGGGTGAGGGGTCAGCCGTTACATTAGCTCGCCTGCGGGCGAGAGAAGCTCGTTTCCTCTAGAAGGGCGCCGGAAGTCCTCGTGACGCGGAAGAAACCTTTGCTCACCAAACCGTAGACGAGCTGAAGGACGTTGAAATCGGAGAAGGGCGACTCCTCGAGCACCCGCATGATGGTCAGGTAGCGGATCAAATCCTGATAGATCTCGAGCTCGCTCGAAGACAGCAAGCTCACGGGCTTTTTGCAGTCTTCGTTCATGGCAAGCTCGTACATTAGGGGCGGGAGCTTCGTCATGAGCCGTTCGAGTGCCTCGTTTTGCTGCAGCCCCTCGATGACGAGGCTCTCGGTGGGGGCGGCAATCGTGTTCGGCACGTCGGACGACGGAGGCAACTCCTCAATCTCGTAGCTGCCCTTGCGAACGGCCAATAGTCTGAAGAGTGCCTTCTCCTTGCGAATCGTGCCGCACTCGCAGTGAACGATGTTGCCGTCGTCTAGATAGACGTGCCCCGCGTCGCTCGAGCCTTTGACGCTGACCCGGACGGAGACGTTCCGGGCGGAGAGTCGCGTAAGTAGCTCGGGAAGACTGATGTTGGTATCTCCTGGCTCACGCCTCACGGGCGCGACGCCCGGCTGGAACTGGACCAAATGGCCGATGGTTCCGACCGCAAAGTCTTCTTCGCCGCTCGGGCCGGACGACTCCTCGTTGCGTTTCAGGAGTCGAACGGTAAGGGAGAAGTTCCCGATACGAATGCGGTCGCCCGCCTGGATCCGCTTGCGACGGACCCCTTCGTCATTTACGAAAGTCCCGTTGGTGCTGCCCAGGTCGCGCACGTGCAGACCGTCGACCTCGTTCAGAATCTCCGCATGGTAGTTCGAGACTCGCATCGAACGAAGCTGGATGTCGTTGGAAGCATGCCGCCCGAGCGCGACGCGGAAGGTTTCGCCCAGATCGAAGGCGTGAACCTGCCGATCCGTCGCTAGCTGTAGCACCATCTCGCAGATGGGCGCCTGAATCGGAATCATGGTCTCTTCCACGGCTTTTCTTCTTCAAATAGGAGCGTTGCTCATGCCAATGCCCTAGATCGAGGATACAGAAGCCCTTCCACAAGCGACGTGATCCAGATCATGTTCGAGCGCCCGCGCCTCGGGGTGAAACCCCCTCACCTTAAACCCCTGCTGGGGTCAGTCCTTAACAACGTGACTCGGGTAAAAAAGTAACACCTGAGTCAAGTTGTCAAGGACTGACCCCAAGTTCCCTACCGGTGGAAACGCTCGGCCATCTCTCCGAGCTCGGCGCGCTGCTCGGGGGTGAGCGTCTGGGCGAGCTCGATTAGAGCCTCGGCAAGCTCCTTCGACGCCGTATCCGCGAGTGCCAGCTCCGACTGCCGGAAACGCTCGATGGCGTCGGGGTCGAAGTCGGATCGGGTCAGCTCCGATCGAAGGTTTTCGCGGTTGGCCTGGTGGGTCTCGGCGAGCGGAAGCAGTTCATCGATGGCCTGGGTGACAATCTGCTTCGCGCGCGACTGCTGCGCGTCCGACGCGTCGACCCGTCCGAGAACGAACTCGACGACGAGCTCAGCCCGCGCCTTCGCCATCTCCGGATCGTGGATGCCGCCATGACGGAATCCGTGACCGTGTAGAGCCGTCATGGCGGCGAGCGGCGCCGCCGAGACCTTCGAGGTCACGAAAGCCGTGGTACCCAGAGTTGCCAGAAGCCCAGCCCCGAGAAACACTCCGAACCAGAAACCATGTCGCGTTCTTCGCTCGTCCTTGTCTTGATTGCTCATTGCGAATCCTCCTTCTTTTCTGACGTTCGAATGGTGATACGGAAACGAGCGTTTCCGCAACGTGTACGGTCTGTAAAGATATGTAAAGTCCAGAGGGTCGTTCAGGCCTCGGGCCTGACTCTAGATGCTGGATGCTGGATGCTGGATGCTGGATGCTGATAAACTGCTTCCTTTCAGGAGGGGAAGTTTCGTGGAAATCTCGCCAGAGGATGTTCAGGAGGCGCTCAAATCGAACACCATTCGCCTCATCGACGTGCGCGGTGAGGACGAGTGGAACACGGCGCGTATCGAAGGAGCGACGCTCGCTTCGAAAGAGCTCGTCGACGAGATGACGTCGTCGTGGGAGAAAGACGCGCAGATCGTGTTTTACTGTCACACCGGTGTCCGTAGCCTCAGCGCGGTTCATTTTTTCGCGCAAAAAGGCTTTACCAACGTCAAGAGCATGGCCGGGGGCATCGAAGCGTGGTCTCTAGCCGTCGACCCCAGCGTTCCGCGCTACTAGCGAGACGGAGTGCCAATGGAGCCGCTCGAGAACCCGGAAAAGCAAGCACGGCTGGGAAAATGGATCCCTTATCTTTGGATCCCGCCGGTTGCGTTGATCCTGCTCCTCGTTCTTTTCGCGTACATTGGACGTTGAAATGACGAGCTTGGCGACCGACGTCGCGGGTTGGCTGCTGGTTTCAGCGGCGGTAATGCTTTGGGTGGGGTGGACGTTGTTGCCAGTGCGCATTGGTGCATTCTTCCAGTCGGACGATTTCCCGCGCGTGCATCGTCGCCTGCACCTCTGGATTTGGCTTTTTAGAATTCACCTCTTCGGTTACCTCATGGCGGTGATGGGACTCGTAGCTCTCACGACGCTGTTTTTCGACTCCCCGATGCGTATCGTGCTGTGGCCGGGCGTCGCGGTGTGTGTCGGCGGCCTCTTTGTCTCGGCGCTGGCGCAAGCGTTCTACTACCACTTCGGTGCCTGGGGTGCGATCGGTATGAACGGCAAGTCTGAGGACGAGCGCGAGAGCTTCGTGAGCAAGCTCTCAGTCTCGACTGAGTACGTCACCTGCCTCGTACGCTTCGGCCGCGTGTTCTTCGGGCTCGGCCAGGTCGTGCTCGCGATCGGACTCCTCTACGGCGCCCTCGTGGCACCGTGGCTCGGCATCAGTGCCGCGATCCTCGGCATCGCCGCGATGGTATTGACGATGGGCCT
Source organism: Candidatus Marinacidobacterales bacterium (assembly GCA_965247365.1). GTDB lineage: Bacteria > Acidobacteriota > Vicinamibacteria > Marinacidobacterales > SMYC01 > CBDFHB01. The sequence goes on along the minus strand of CBDFHB010000002.1, from coordinate 1,582,377 downwards.
GCCCAACAACCTCGATTTCTACCAGACGGTGTTCCATCTCAACGCGGTGTGGCTCGCCGCCGTGGGCGTCAGCGTGCTCCAAATGGGGTGATCGCGGAGCAAATCACCGCGCTCGAGCTACCCACCGAAACTGCTGATGGGTAGCTGCACGCGCATCTCCGTACGCCCAGGCTTCGATCGGACGTCGATGTGGCCTCGGTGTGTTTTCACGATGCGCAGCGCAATGTCGAGACCTAGCCCCGAGCCCTCGCCGACCTCCTTGGTCGTGAAGAACGGGTCGAAGATACGAGGGCGCACGTCGTCGGGTATGCCAGGTCCGTCGTCGATGACATCCACCTCGACGCGCGATTCATTTTGTTTCGTCTCGATACGCAGCTCACCGCCCTCCTCCATGACGTCAATGGCGTTGTCGATGAGGTTGGTCCAGACCTGGTTGAGCTCGCCGGCATTGGCAGGGATCATCGGCAGGTCTTCCTCGTAGTTCCGTGCGAGTCGGATGTTCTTCCTCTCGAGCTTGTGGCGGAGCATCGTGAGCGTGTTGTCGAGCCCCTCCCGCACGTCGGTAAGCTTGTGCTCGGAGGAACGGTCCATGTGTGAGTAGGTCTTGACAGATGCAATCAGCGACGTGATGCGCTCGGAGGAGGAGGCTATCTCGGTTACCATTCGCTCCGCTGCGATTCCGCACTCGACCCAACCAAGCGCATCGCCGAGGGCGACGGCCGGGACCTTGCCCTCGAAACTCTCGAGATCTTCGACGCCGAGCCCGGCATCGGCGAACGTCCCGGCGATCTCCCAGCCTTGAGCGACCCCGCGGGCTTCCAACCACGTCGTGAGCTCCTCTTCGCGCTCGCCACGCTCGAGCGGTGAAAGCACCACCGATTCGCGTACCTGGACCAGCATCGGCAGACGGTTGATGGCGTCGATGGCCGCCTCATCCAGGTGCAGTCGAATCAGCCCCGTAACGCACGCCGCCAGTTTCGCGAGATGCGCCGAGAGCGTGGCCGCCGCACGGCCGACGGCGGCGGCCGGATTATTGAGCTCGTGCGCCAGCCCGGCCGAGAGCTTCCCCAACGCCATCATCTTTTCCTGCTGCTGCTCGAGGCGTACGTCACCGCGCACTCGGTCCGACATCTGCGCCACGAGTCGCTGGACGACGTCCCAGCCGACGGTCAGCATTTCCTGAAAATCGCTCTTTCTGACGCGAAGCACCTGGGACGGCTCGACTGCGACGGCGTAGCGCGGATAGTGGGTCATCCGTGAAAAGGGGAGCATGCCCGTTACCTGCCCTCGCTCCGTCGTCGCCACGACCAGCCACTGCCCACCGATTTTCTCATAGCCATCGATGGTACCGGTGACGACGACGAACATGAATTCGGCGGGCTGACCTAGTTCGAGCATCCGATCGCCAGCGGCAAGCTCTATTTTCACGCCGTGCTCGCAGAACCAGGCCAGCTGGCTTTCGGAGAGGCCTTCGAAAATACTCAGTGGGCGCAATTCGACGACGGTGAACTTCATAGTGTCAGCGGGCGGCCAGAAACTGGTGCATCAAGTAGACCGCGACCGAGCCTTCGCCCACCGCCGAGGCGACGCGCTTCACGGAATTGCGTCGTGTATCACCGCTGGCGAATATCCCGGGTACGCTCGTTTCGAGCAGAAAGGGCGGTCTTTCGAGGGGCCAACCGCGCAAATGCGTGGCCGGGTCCAGATCGGGACCGGTGAGAATGAAGCCGCGCGCATCGCAGGCTACGCTACCGTCGAGCCATCCAGTGCGCGGCGTGGCTCCTAGAAATACGAACAGATAGCTCGCGGGCGCCACCTCTTTACGGCCGCTCTGTTTGTCCCAAAGCTCCAGAGCTTCGAGTCGTTCGCTGCCGTGGCAGGCTTTGATCTCCGTGTTCAGCCGTACCTGGATATTCTCGACGGACTCGATACGATTGACGAGGTAACGCGACATCTTGGCATCCAGGGCACTGCCGCGAAGGATCATCACGATTTTGTCCGCATAGTCCTTGAAATACATCGCGGCCTGGCCCGCGGAATTGCCTCCACCTACCATGTAGACGGTCTGACCCTTGACGTGGAGTGCCTCCGTCGTCGCTGCGCCGTAGTAGATTCCCGCTCCGGCGAGACGATCCGCGCCGTCGGCCGGGAGAAGGTTCCATGACACGCCCATCGAGAGCATTAGGACGTGGCACGAAATCTCGGAGCCGTCGGCGAGCGTCAAATGCTTGTAGGGTCCCTCGACTCTGAGCGCGGTGGTCTCCTGAGGCGTCAGGATCTCCACGCCGAACTTCCGTGTCTGGTCGACCGCGCGGCGGGCGAGTTCTCCTCCCGAGATCCCGGCAGGAAAGCCCAGGTAATTCTCGATCTTGCTGCTCGTTCCCGCCTGTCCACCCGGCGCTTGGCGCTCGATGAGCACGCTGCGCAATCCCTCCGAGCCTCCGTAGACGGCCGCCGCCAATCCTGCGGGACCGGCGCCGACGATCGCGAGATCGTAGAAGCGCTCCCGGGCCTTGGTCTCGAGGCCGATGTGCTCGGCAATCTCGACGGGCTCGGGCGCAGCGAGCTTCGTGCCGTCTGGCAGGATCACGAGCGGCAGGCGGGACGGGTCGCCGGCTTCACCGGAGACGAGCGCGCGCGCCTCAGGGGAGGATTCCACGTCGAGAAAGTTGTACGGAACCTGATTGCGCGCCAGGAAGTCACGAAGGCGGTGACACTGAGCCGACCAGCGGTCTCCTATTACGCGAACGCCTCGGTACCCGGGGCGAAAGGAGGCACGCCACTCGTCGAGCATGTCGTCGAGCACGGGGTAGAGTTTTTCCTCCGGCGGATCCCACGGCTTCAAGAGGTAGTAGTCCACTCGCGACTGGTTGATGGCTCCGATGGCCGCCTCGGTATCGGCGTAAGCCGTGAGCAACGCGCGTTTGCTCCTGGGGTGATACTTCATGGCCTCCGACAAGAAGGCCACCCCGTCCATTTTCGGCATGCGCTGGTCCGATAGCATGAGCGCAACGGCCTCCCCGCGCTCCTTTAGCTCGCCGAGTAGCTCTAGAGCCGCGGTCCCGGAGTCCGCCCGTAGGATGCGGTAGTCTCGGCCATAGTGCTTGCGTAGGTCCCGCGCAACGGCGCTGAGTACATTGGCATCGTCGTCGACGGCGAGTAGGACCGGCTTGGTCATGGGATTTTTCGCTCATGAGCTCCAGTGAGAGCTCTTGACGCAGGCCCACCTACGACGGCAAGCGCCGGATCCGCGTGGAATGACATCGCTACTTTATACTCGAACCGGCTGCCCCGAATCGAACGCGATCAAGCGGCGCGCAGGGAGCGGGCGCTTCCACAGCGGCGTGGGCGAGACGGTCCAGCAGGTCATGTAGCCTCAGAACCTCCACGCCTGACCGCACCCTCCCCTTCGAAGCGAACCGTCACGATAAAATGGCGGCATGGAACCCGTCGAGGAAACCCGTCCAGAGACCACGTCATTCTTCGAGCTCCTCGTCGAAGCGACCCCGCGGTTCTTCGTGACCACGGTCCTTGTGAGTCTGAACGTCGCCTACTTCCTCACGATGTTGCTCATGGGCGCGTCGGTCTGGTCGCCCGAGGCTCCTTATCTTCTGGAGCTCGGTGCCAACTTCGGACCTTTGACGATCACGGGACAGTGGTGGCGCCTCGCAACCTCCATGTTCATACACATCGGCCTGATCCACCTGCTGTTCAACATGTGGTGCCTTTGGAGTCTCGGAAACCTCGCGGAGAGGATGTTCGGCAATTGGACCTACTTTGCGATTTACCTGCTCAGCGGCGTCGGTGGCAGTCTGGCCAGCCTGTTCTGGAACCCCGGCATTATCAGCGCGGGGGCATCGGGAGCGATTTTCGGTATGGCGGGCGCCCTCGTCGCCTTCCTGTATCTCGGACACATTCACGTGCCGCGCCCCGTCGTTCGGGAGCTTCTGACGAGCCTTCTCATGTTCGTCGGCTTCAACCTGTTCTTCGGGGCCGTTCAAGAGGGGATCGATAACGCTGGCCACCTCGGTGGTCTCGTTTCCGGACTCGTGCTCGGAGCTGTCCTGCATCGCCCTTTGCCCGTCCGCGAGATCTCGCCAATCCGCTATCTGATCCTGCCGACAACGTTACTGCTCTTCGTAGGAGCCTTCGCGGTGGCGCGCACGACTCTGGCCGAGAATCCGGATGTCTTGGTCTCCGCGGCCGCCCAGCTCCACGCCGCGGGGAAGACGAACGAGGCCATCGAAACGCTCGAGCGGGCGGCGGTGGCCGACCCGAGCAACGTGCCGGCACTCTTGCAGCTCGCTCGCCTGACTCGCGAGGCCGGCCGAACGGAGCGATCGGTCGAGGCGCTCGAGCGCGCGGTCGAGCTTCAACCCGACTCGGCTCCGCTCACCGCGGAGCTCGGCCTCGACTACTACGGGGCGCGGCGATTCGAGGACGCCATCGACGCATTCCACCGGGCCATCGAGCTCGACCCTCAGCTCTATGCCGCCCAGCGTTATCTCGGAATCGCGCTGAACCAGGTGGGAAGAAAGGACGAGGCCATCGCGGCGATCCGGACAGCGCAGCGCATGGAGCCTTCAGACCTTTTCAACTACACCCTCCTCAGCCAGTTCCTGCAGGAGGCGGATCGCTACGAGGAAGCCCTGGCGGCGCTCGCCGAGGCGCTGACATGGGCACCCGAAAGCGGAGCCGTGCACGGCGAGATCGGCCTCGTGCGGCTGCGTCACGGTGAGCTCACGCCCGCGATTGAGTCGCTCCGCTACGCGATCGAGCTCGAGCCCGCGGAAGCCGAGCACTACAACCGGCTATCGCTGGCCCTCGCGAAGGCCGGCGAGCGTGAAGAAGCCTTGGCCGCCATCGAGACCGCTCTGAGGCTTCTACCCGAAGCCCCTCACCTTCTCGATAGCTTAGGGACGGTCTACCTGCTCCGAGACGAGCCGGTGGCCGCGGTCGAAGCCTACGAGCGCGCCCTCGAGCGCGCTCCCGATCAAGCGGTCTTTCACTACAACTTGAGTCGTGCCCTGCACGCCGCAGGCCGCTTCGATGAGGCCGACACGGAGCGCCGCCGCGCCTTCGAGCTCGAGCCAGACCTCAGAGCGCCAACGGATGGAGGGCCCCTTACTTGAGTCGCGGACGTGTCGTCGTTATCGGTGCCGGCGCGATCGGTATCGCATCCGGCTACTTCCTCCGCCTCTCTGATTGGGACGTGACGGTCGTCGATCGGGGCGAAGTCGGGCGGGGTTGCTCCTACGGCAACTCCGGCCTCATCGTGCCGAGTCACTCGAAGCCGCTTCCGGGCACCGGCGTCATCGGGCAGGCGCTACGATGGATGCTGAAGAGCGACAGTCCTCTCTATATCCGCCCCCGGCTGGACATCGAGCTCTTGAAGTGGAGCCTACGATTTCGTCACCACTGCAACGGCGCCGCCGCCGAGGCCGGAACCCGGGCCCTGCTCGCGCTCAGCCGGGCGAGCCTCGAGCTCTTCGAGGAGCTGACCGCGAGCGGCGAAGCGGAGTTCTTTTATCAACGAAGGGGGCTCATCGAGGTCTACCTTTCCGAACAGGGGCTCGAGGTCGGCCGTCGCTCGGCCCACGAGCTCCGCTCTGAAGGTTTCGAGGCGACGCTGTTTTCGCGCGACGAGGCGCTCGAACGTGAGCCGGCGCTCGATCCCAGTGTCGTCAAGGGTGGGCTCGAAGTGGATGGCGAGGCTCACGGTTTCAGCCATGGCTACGTGCGTGCTCTCTCGGCGAGCTTCGCCCGGCGCGGCGGACGCATCCGAACGGGGCGACTCGTTTCGCAGGTCATCGTCGATCAGGGGCGCGTCGAGGGCGTCTCCCTCGACGGTGGCCGAGACATCATCCCGGCCGACGTGGTGGTGCTCGCGGCGGGCGCGTGGTCGAGGGATTTCGCGAAGCCACTCGGAATCACGCTCCCCCTTCAGCCCGCAAAAGGATACAGCTGCACCATCGACGCCTTCGAAGGCTCTCCCAAGCGTCCCCTACTGATCAAGGAGCGCAAAGTCATCGTCACGCCGCTCGATAAGCGGCTTCGCTTCGGAGGCACGCTCGAGCTCGCGGGCTTCGACGAGAACATCGACAAAATCCGCTACGGCGCGGTGGTTCGAGCCGGTTCGGAAGTGCTGGCGAAAAAGCCTCCGATGAAGAACGAGGAGGCCTGGTGCGGCTTCCGCCCCCTCACGCCCGACGGTCTGCCCGTCATCGATCGCGTCTCCTCGGTGGATGGACTCATCGTCGCGACGGGACACGCGATGCTCGGTTTTACCCAATCGCCCATGACGGGAAAGCTCGTCTCCCAACTCGCAAACGGCGAGCCCGCCGAAATCCCAATGGAGCCCTTCCGGCTCGACCGCTTCCGAGCTTGAATTGATACCCCTCGCCTTCGGTCTCTGGTTGGTACTCCTCCAACCGGCGACGGAGGTTCTCGTCGAAGGGAACCTCTCCGTTGCCAAGGAGACCATCCTCCACTACGTCGGATCGCCCTCGAACGAAGACGAGATCCAAGAATCCTTCCGGAAACTCTGGGATAGCGGCTTGTTCGAAGACGTTCGCTTCGAGAGGCGGGATACGGCGCTCGTTGTCATCGTCGATGAGAAGCCCTTGCTGGCGCGAGCTCGCTTCGAGGGCGAGACGATTTCGGAAGAGGACGTGCTCTCGCGCCTCCGCGAGGCAGGAATCGGTCTCCATCAGGGACATCCCTTCGGTGTCGACGATGCCCACGAAGCGGAGCGAGTCACGGGCCTCGTTCTAGGTCCCGGCTTTCGAGTTACGGCCCGGCTCGAGCCCGTCTCCGAGACCCGCGTCGATCTCGTGCTGGTCGTCGAGGAGGTTTCAAAGCCGCGGGTCGCTCGCATCGTGTTCGAAGGCCGGGAAGCTCTACCCGAGCAGGAGCTTCGAAACGCCATGAAGCTCGCTCCCTCGAGCTTTGCGAGCCTCTTCAGTCGACGCGATCGATTCGATGCCCTTCTCCTCGAGCAAGACTTGGACCGGCTCCGCTCTCTCTACCGCAATCGAGGCTTCGCAGGCGCCCAGGTGGGACCGGCTAGCACCCAGACCGACTCCGACGGTCGAACTACCATTGTGATTCCGATCCTCGAGGGGGCCCGCTACCGTCTCGGCGAGATCGAGATCGACGCCGGCCCGCTCCTGAGCCGTGACGACGTCGCAGACTGGCTTCCCGAATCCGAGCCAATGCCTTCTTTCGACGCGAGCCGCATTGAAGCCTTGGTCGAGCGCCTCGAGCGCTACTACCGCGCGCGGGGTTATCCAGCCATTGAAATCGAGCAGCGCGAGACCGCTCGCGCGAGTGGTGACACGATCGACGTCCGCCTCGTCGTGCGCCAAGGCGGCTTCTATCTCGTCGGCCGCATCGAGTTCCGCGGTAACGAGCGCCACCGGGATCGAGATCTTAGGCAATACGTCGATCTCGTCGAGGGGGATCGTTTCGATCAAGGACGACTCGAGTCCGGCGAGCGAAACTTGATGAGCCTCGGCAATTTTCGTCACGTCGCGGCTGAGGTCGACTTCGCGTCGCGGCCGGGACTCGCCGATATCACCTACCACCTGGACGAGATCCCTCGGTTCGAGTATCTCCTCGGAGGTGGCCTCAATGGAATCCAGGGCGCCACGGGAAACGGCCAAATCATCGCGCGGAGCTTCGTGGGCCGGGGCGAGACGCTGCGACTCGACCTCGACTTCGGGAACCGCTTTCAAAACGTGGCGGCGGGCTATCGCGATCCGTCCACGCTCGGCCACCGCCTATTCCTCGCGGTCGACTTCTCGCGCTACGACCTCGCCTTCGGCGATGACACGTCCGAGGACACTCTCGATCTCGCCGTTCGGGTGGGCGGTCCCGTCGGTCGAAAGCTCCAGTTTCTCGCCGGTGCCCGTCTTGCGGCCTTCACGCTCGGCACGGATGTAGAGGATGACGTGCCCTTTCTCAGCGAATTCCTCGGCCAGAGGTTTCGCAGCGCGCGAGCCAACGTGACGCTCGCCTATGAGGGTCGGGACCGAACGATCTTCCCCACGCGGGGCGCGGGGCTAAAGCTCAGCTACGAGCTCGTCACGGGAGACGTCTCGGCCCACCGGCGCGCCCGTCTGGAGAGCTTCATTCCTTTGGACACTCGACGGCGCCACCTCATCGGCCTCGCGGGTCGTGCTGAGGCGGTGGGGTCGTTCGGTGGAACGTCGAGCGACGGTCTGCCGCGATTCGAGCGACTGTTTCTGGGCGGTGAGAACGATTTGCGAGGGTTTGCCGTGCGCAGCGTGGGACCCCATGGGGGCGGCGTCGCCATTGGAGGCGATCGCCTCCTCCTTGGAAGCGCCGAGTACCACTTCGCCGTGCTCGATCGGTGGCGATTCGTAGGGTTCTTCGACCTGGGCAACGTCTATGCGACGGACTTCGACGGGGGCGAGCTGCCCGCACTTCGCTACGACACGGGCCTCGAGACTCAGATCCTCGTTCCCGGGTTGAACCTCCCGCTTCGCATAGGCTACGGCTTCAACTTGAACCGGCAGGAAGACGAGGACCGCGGCCGTTTCTTCGTGAGCCTGTCGTTCAGGTTCTAGGTTTGAGGCGCCTGCCTCCCACCCGCGTTGCCACCGTGAATTATCCTGGCCTTCCATGTTACGATGCGCGCGAAATGAGCCAAGGTCGCGAAGTCCGAGCTTCGACTACGTCAACCACAGGGCGCTAAACAGTGGGCGAGTTCCGGCTCAAGTCGATCCACAAGGACACCGTAAAATCCGCCCTCAAAAAAGCGGGTTGGTATCGGGCGCTGAACGAGCCTTTGGAGGCGGAGAGCATCTGCCGGGACGTTCTCGCGGTGGAGCCCGACAACCAGGAGGCCCTCGCGACGCTCCTGCTAGCGCTGAGCGACCAGTTCGCCCGGCGCCTCGGTCCCTGCTTTCGGGAGGCGAAGGAGCTCGTGCCCCGTCTAGACGATGAGTATGAGAGAGCCTATTACGCCGGCCTCATCGCGGAGCGACGGGCGAAGTGTCAGTATCAGAGAGGCAGACCTGGCGGCGGGCACCTCGCCTACCAGGGACTACGCGAGGCCATGGAGTTCTATGAAGCGGCGGAGACGCTCCGTCCCGCCGGAAACGACGACGCCGCGCTGCGCTGGAATACCTGTGCTCGCCTGATCGACTCGAATCCCGGCATCACCCCTTCTTCGGAAACGTTTCGCGATCCAGTCGAGCTCGAATAGCCAGCAGCGCAATACGCCAGCTCGTCGTTCAGGTTCCGCGGAAACTATCTACTAGGCTTGTTGGAGCTGTCCTAGGACGAAGTCGGAGACCATCTCGCGCGGGAATATCGGAGGCCGGCCGCTCGTATCTCGAATCCCCAACGACAGAAACGCCTCGTCTTCGGCAGGCTCTTCGCCGACCGCGAGATGCCAATAGAGAAAGGGTTCGTACTCCTCTTGCTGGCATCGTGCGAGCAGGTCGGGCACTTCGTCGTCTTTGAGCGCGCGCTGGTCTTCGAGGTCCCGATGAGGCCCACGGTCGAGCGCCCACTTCTTACCTATGGCGAGGCCGAGCGCCGAGCCCCCGAGCGTGAGGCCCATAACGACTGTCGAGCTCCACATGAACCAGATACTCGCCATCATCGCGGCGAAGCCGACGATACCGAGCCCGCCCAGAAACCCGCAGCCGAGTCCCATCATCTGAGAGTGCGTCACCATGAAACCCTGATATCTCTTGCAGTGAGGGCAAAGGGAGACGCCCTTGTTCTTCTCTTTAGCAATCTTCGCGAGAGAGCTCGCAGCTTTCTTCGTCGCCTCGCTCTGCATACCCTCGTCGCTCGAAACGATGGGGATGCCCGTCACGTTGAAAGTCTTCCGCTCTCCGAGCACGTAGGTAAAGGGTTGCCGGCAGTATTCGCAGAGAATTCGCCGCGCCTGCACGTAGAGCACTTTCAGGTCGAGTGTCTTGTAGACGATCACGGGCATGTCGAGCTCCTTTCGATCCGAGTCTCAATCCTCGTCGATGGCGAAAGCAGAAGCGGCGAGGCCATAGGCATGCCAGTCCATCCCCCCGGTCTCGGACTGGAAGTGCTGTTTCGAGCTGGCAGAGGCCGCCTCGAAAGCCCTGGCGCCCGAGCAGAGATAATCCGGAGACCCGCATCCGAAGCTCCGCAAGAGCCGAAACGCCGTACGCTCCCGGAGGTCGGCACCCTCCGCACCATCGGGATGCAACAGGCAGCCCACCCGGCTCTCCGCGTCGTCGAGAAAGGCGGCGAACGCACAAACGAGCCGGCGCCGCACCAAAGTCGAGACGAGGCCTCTCACGACCGGAACGATCAGCAAAGGCGCGACGATTAGGTCGAGCCCGCGTCGCACGAGAAGCTCGTGGCGCAAGAGCCCGAGCGAGCTCCTGGGTTTCGTCGAACGGAACTGGCGGCGGTGCCGTCTCAGTTTCCGCCTGAGCTCCGTGCGAGATAGTCGCGGACTCCAGCAGCAGGCGCCGCAGGTCTTCCCCTCGCGTGAACAAATCATGGCGGGACGCGTCGGGGTAACGATGTTACGAGGCGGAAGAATATGACTTGGATTCAGAATACGAAAAGCCCGGCCGCTTTGCCACTGCCAAAAGGCATTCGGACTCTGCGCGTTGCCATCAGCTGATCCGCCCCGTACAATAGCGCTATAGACATTCCCAACCACCCAAACCCATGAGCGACGCGAAATCTTCGCGGCGAAGGCGTACCTTCGCCGCTATCGAGCAGGCCTTCGAGAACTTCCTCTGGTACTTCCGTCTCGTCATCGTCCTGGGTGTGCTGGGACTCCTGATGGGGTCCTTCATCGTGTTTGTATTCGGCATTCTAGAGACGAGCCACCTCGTCGTGGCCTTCGTCAAAACGCTCTGGGCCGAACATGGGCATCTCGCAACAGAGACCGCGGTGGATCGCCTGACCTACGACGACCTGATGATGCGCTTGATCACGCTCGTCGACGATTTTCTCATCGGAATCGTGCTGCTCATTTTCGGCCTCGGGTCCTACGACCTTTTCATCTCGCGGATCGATCCGGCCCGTGAGCAGAACGACATTCGGCCCGACTGGCTCGTGTTCAACTCGCTCGAGGAGCTGAAGAGCGTCCTCGGAAAAGTCGTCTTGATGATCCTGACGATCAGCTTTCTTCGGGTCGCCATCGAGACGACCTACGAAACCCCTCTCGATCTCGTCTATCTCGGAGGCGGTATCGCGCTCGTAAGCCTGGGACTCTGGCTGACGCATGGAAGCAGCGACATCAACCGAACCAAGATCGAGATGACCGGCGACACGAAGTCCGATCACTGAGTCCCCTCCCGCCGGGGGGACTTGCTAGGCAACGCCGTCATCGTCATGATGCTACCGATGACGCGCACCCAACATCTCTTCAATCTCACCATCGGCTCCGCTTTCGGACTCGGCCTCGCTCCCATCGCTCCTGGCAGCTTCGGAGCGCTCCTGGGCGTCGGTTTCCACATTCTCGTCGCGCTCTACCTCCCGCTCGGCGCCCAGATCGCCGCGCTCGTCGTCGGGCTCCTCCTCGTCTCCGCGGCCAACAACTGGCTCACGCCGTGGGCAGTTGGCTACTGGAAGGACGAGGACCCCCGCCATTTCGTGCTGGACGAAGTCGCAGGATACCTCGTGGTGCCGATCCTCTTTCGAGGCGGCACGCTCTTCGAAGTCGCGCTGTGGGGCTTTCTTCTGTTCCGCATTTTCGATATCGTCAAGATACCGCCGGCCAGACAGATCGACCGCCATTGGCACGGCAAATGGGGCATCCTCCTCGACGATATCGTCAGTGGTACCTATGCCGCTCTGGCTCTCTACGCCCTCGCCTGGCTCGGGGTCATGACCGCCTAGGCTCGGCTAGACCGCCTCTTTCCCGATTGCTACACTGATCTAAACCAAACAACGTTCTCTCTCACAACCCGTCGAGGACCCGTGGTGTCTGACGCCATTACATTCAGGCAGCGGTGGCGCTACCGAGTCGATACCTTTCTCGCCAAAGGAAGCTCCGCGCTCTTCATCTCCCTCGTGTTCGCCTTCGGTGCCGCGATTCTGCTGATCGCCGCCCTCAGACTGCTCTTCAATCTGCTCGTCCCGAACACCGAGTACAGCTTGGCCCAACAGGTCTGGGTCATCTTTCTCCAGCTCACCGACCCGGGCAATATGAGCCAGGACAACGACTCTCCCACAATCGTCAAGACCGCTGCCGTCGTAGCGGGGCTGACCGGTGTCGTCATCTTTTCAGCTCTCATCGCATTTCTCACCACGGCACTCGATCAGGCCATCGCGCACTTGAAACGAGGCCATAGCCAGGTATTGGAAGAGGGACATAGTCTCGTCCTCGGTTGGAGCCCCCGGGTCATCGAGATTCTCCGTGAGCTCGTCGAGGCGAACGAGAGCGAAGCCGACCCCGTCGTCGTCATTCTCTCGGAGCAAAGCAAGGAAGATATGGACGAGTACCTGCGTACCAACTTCACCGACCGACGCAATACGCGGCTCGTGACGCGGAGCGGAGCGACCGCTTCGGTGCAGGCTCTCACACGCGTCAGCGCGGGAGACGCCAAATCCGCCATCGTCCTGGCCGCTTGCAATCCCGCCGCCAGCCTCCAGATCAAACTAGCGAGCGACGCCATGGTGATCAAGACGGTCTTGGCCCTCGAGTCCCGCATGGAGGATCGCGAGGATTTCACCATCGTGGCCGAGGTGTTTACGGATCGGAATCGCCAGGTCGTCAAGGACATCGCACCCGAGAGCGTTTCCGTCATTGACGCCGAGGAGATCTTGGCCAAGATCATGGTCCAAACGTCGAGAACGAGCGGATTGGCGGTCGTTTACTCGGAGCTTCTGAGCTTCGAGGGCTGTGAGTTGTACTTTCACAACGATCCTCGCTGGAAGGGCGTACGATTCGACCGTCTCCAGTACCACTTTCCCGACGGCGTCCCCATCGGCATTCGGAACGCGGAGGGCGAGATCGTGATTCGTCCTGGACTGGATGTGCTTCTCGACGAGGACGACGAGGTCCTCATCATCGCCGAGGACGATTCGACCATCGAGTATCGACCGCAGCCCGTGATGATTCCAAAGGCCCGCAATGTCCCCGACCGCCGAATCCAACAACGCATCGAAAGGCAGCTCATCTTGGGATGGAGCTACAAGGCACCGATCATCATTCAAGAGTACGCCGACTACGTTCTCGAGGGCTCCGAGGTCGACGTGATGGTGAAGGATCCTCCGCCCAAGCTGGAAGAGACGATCCAGGAGCTCGATGGCAAGAGCGAAAACGTACGGGTGCGGCTCATCGACCAGGATCCCCTCGTCTGTGAAGAGCTCGAGGCCATGAACCCATTCTCCTACAACAACGTCATCATTCTCCCGCAAAAACCCACCATGGATATCGAGCCGGAGCGGATCGACTCCGAGACTATCGTCGTCCTCCTTCATCTGCGAAAGCTGCTCAAAGAGCTTCGGGATACGGGACGTGAGGTGGAGACGAAACTCATTACCGAAGTGCTCGACTCGAGCAACCGGGAGCTCGTCTCCCACGCGGGCGTGAACGACTTCATCATCTCGAACCGCATGGTCTCGATGATCTTCGCGCAGATCAGCGAAGAGGCCGACATCCAGCGCGTCTACGACAATCTCTTCGCCGAGGAGGGCTCGGAAATCTACGTCAAGCCGACGAGCCTCTACTTCGACGAGCTGCCCGTGACCTGCCGCTTCGGAGATCTAATGCGCGTAGCACAGAAACGAGACGAGGAAATCTGTATCGGATTCAAGCTGAAGGCTCTCGAAAACGATGGCGAGGCCAACTATGGTGTTAAACTGATCCCTCCCAAAGATGAAGAAGTCACTCTCGGCAAAGGCGACGGGCTCGTGGTCGTCTCCGAGGACGACCGCTGACACTCACGCCATTTGACGCCGCCTTCAATGCACATCGAGCAACTACTTTTTTCTCTTTTCCTCGTTGCGCTCTGCTCGGTCGTCATCAAGTACGCGAGTGACAGCTTCGAAAACGCGTCTGGATTTCTCGGCCGCCACATGGCGCCCGGCATCAAGGGTGCCACCATCAACGCCATCGGCTCGTCGATGCCCGAGCTCTTGACGACCGCGGTCTTTCTCTTCCTCTACCGGGACCTCGACGGGTTTTCGGCAGGGGTCGCCACCGCCGCCGGCTCGGCCGTCTTCAACGGGCTGGTCATCCCGGCGCTTTGCATCTTCGTCGTTGCTGTCTGGGGCGTGAAGGAGTCGACCGGCACGGTGCGAGTGCGATACATCGAGGTCGATTCGCGTACGATACTTCGTGACGGCGTCTGGCTCGTCATCGGGGAGGTGATGCTCATCGTCTTTCTCGGAGACACGACGCTCACCTGGGTTGCGGGGCTTCTGCTTCTACTCTGCTACGCGGGCTATTTCGCGCACCTCATGTACCACAACCGCAAGTACGGGTCGGAGCGCAGGTGGGAAGAGGACGCGGGGGAAGACGACGAGGACGGGGCGCCGGTCGGCAAGTTGCGCGCGCTCATCACCTTCGACTTCAAGACGCTGTTCTACGATGGGAAGCCCTTCACGGACGGCCGCGCCTGGGTGGTGCTCGGGGCCTCGGTCGTAGTGCTGGGCGCTGCCTGTATTCTCCTGGCCGAAGCGGTGATCGAGTCTGCGCAAGCTCTATCGATTCCGACCTACTTCACCGCTGTCGTTCTCGCCGCCGCGGCCACGAGCATTCCCGATACGGTGCTTTCGATAAAGGACGCCCGCAACGGCCTCTACGATGACGCCGTCTCGAACGCACTCGGCTCCAACATCTTCGATATCGCGGTTTCTTTGGGCCTGCCCCTCTTCATCTATTCCCTGATTTTCGGTGAGGTCTCGCTCACCGCCGCGACGGGAGCTTCGGGCGCACAAGTCCAGATCCTCCGGATTGTCCTCCTCTGGGTTACGGTCGCCGTCATCAGCATCTTCCTGATGGGGCGAAGGGCCGGACTGGTTAAGGCAGCGATCCTCCTTGTCATCTACATCGGATGGATGACGTGGATCGCGGATGCCGCCTTCCAGTTGGGAATCTTCGGCACACCTTAGCGACACCGAGGACGGCGTCGCCGGACTCCCTTTTAGGGTTAAACTTCCCACAGTGAAACCCAATATCATCAGGGGAGCCGTCGGTCCCGAGGTCTTTACCAAAGAGCGTTGCTTCATTTTGGAGCGCTGGAATGACGACGCGGATGCCGGCGTCTCGATCGCCCGTGCCCGCGTCCAGCCTGGTGTCACGACGGCCCTCCATTCTCTCTCCATTGACGAGCGCTGCCTCGTGGCGAGCGGAGAGGGTCGAATGGAGGTAGAGGGTTTGGCGCCGACACCGATTGAAAGCGGCGATGTCGTGCTCGTCCCTGCGGGGCGACGGCAAAGAATCACCAACACGGGTGGAGAAGATTTGGTCTTTCTTTGCATTTGTACGCCTCGATTCGAGCCCCGTCACTATCGCGACGAGGAGGCTTAAATGCCCCGACTCTCCGTATCCGAGCTCTTGAGCCAAACCGGCAAAGTCGTCGTCGTTACCGGCGCTTCGAAAGGCATCGGCCGATCGATCGCGCGGCGTTTTGCCGAGGCAGGCGCCTCGGTCGCGGTCCACTATCGGGAAGACAGGGCCGGCGCCCTCCACGGCGTCGACGAGGCCCATGCGCTCGGAAGCGACGCCGCCGCGGTCACCGCGGACGTCCGCCGTGCAGACGACGTCGCGCGTCTCTTCGAGGAGGTGGCCGAACGACTCGGCGAAGTGGACGTCTTGATCAACAACGCCGGCGTCTATCCCCTTCACTCGCTGACGGACGTTTCTGAGAAACAGTGGGCCGCCGTGGTCGAGACCAACTTGAGCGGCGTCCACTTGTGCACCCAAGCTGTGGCTCGAAGGCTCATCGGGAGAGGAGCGCCAGGTGCCGTGGTCAACGTCGCCTCGATCGAGGGTCTTCGACCCGCCTTCATGCACGCACACTACAATGCCGCCAAGGGAGGTGTTCTCGTCTATACGCGCGCCGCCGCACTCGAGCTCGGCCCCAGCGGTATTCGGGTGAACGCGGTCTCTCCCGGTCTCATCGCGCGAGACGGTATCGAGGACGCTTGGCCGGAAGGCGTCGAGTCTTTTCGGCAACGCGCCCCTTTGGGAGAGCTCGGAAGTCCCGAGGACGTCGCGGACGCTTGTCTCTTTCTAGCCTCCGAGGGCGCGCGATGGATCACCGGTTCCAACCTCGTCGTCGATGGAGGCGTGCTCGCCGCCACTGCATTCTGATCAATCCTTTCGCGAAAAACATTGACAAACGATCGGAGGCGATCTATATCAACTGTATCGACGCCGTCCAAGCGGCTTCGAGGAAGGAGGTCATTTATTTGATATCTCCGCCGGACCATGGAGGACACCCTCTGAAGGCTGAGAGCTGCGCAGGAGCGCCGCTCTCTTTGAGCCCGAGAGGGTCATCGCGTACAAGGGCTTTTTGAGGACTCCGCACAAAATGCCCGTCGGCCTGCGTAGAACGCAAGGTATCAGGGCTCCGAGCCCGAGAGGCTCTCAGGAGTACCGCGAAGCCCAACATCTGATACACTCTTTTTCATGACAGAGAACGATAGCGCACCCGCCGTTCCCAAAGACGCTCGCACCTGGGCGATGCTCTGTCACTTGAGCGCGCTCGTGGGACTCCTGGGCAACGGCATCGGCTTTCTGCTCGGACCACTCGTCGTTTGGCTCGTGAAGAAAAACGACGACCCCTTTATCGACGAGCAGGGCAAAGAGGCCGTGAACTTTCAGCTTACGATGTTTCTTGCCGCCCTAGTATCAGGAATTCTGATCTTTGTGATTATTGGAATTTTTCTGCTCATCGTCGTCGCAATCATCGCGACGGTGCTCCCGATCATCGGAGCGATCAAGGCAAGCGAGGGAGAGCACTTCAAGTACCCCTTCGCGCTTCGTCTGGTCAAATAGAAGGATCCGAGAAAGACCAACGGCCTCGACGCGTCGGACGTTCGAGCGCTTCCGCGAGCGCATCGAGATAGCGTTCCCGCGGCCAATTCTCGGCACCGAAGCGCGCCAAGTGTTCCGTCTCGACCTGGCAGTCGATGAGCGTGTTTCCCCAGCGCGCTAGTTGATCGACGAGTGCGACGAGAGCCACTTTGGAGGCGTGGTCCTCGTGTGCAAACATCGACTCGCCGAAGAAGGCTGACCCGAGCGAAACGCCGTAGAGTCCACCCACGAGCTCCCCTCGAGCCCAGGCCTCGGCCGAGTGCGCGAACCCCAGTGCGTGAAGCTCCTCGTAAGCCTGCTTCATTGCGGAAGTAATCCAGGTCCCTCCCTGCGTTGGACGAGGCGTCGCTCCACAGGCGTCGACCACCTCTCCGAAGGCTAGGTCCAGAGTGATCTCGAATCGCTGCGCCCGCACGACACGGCGCAGGCTGCGGGGTACTCGAAACTGAGGCGGTGTGAGCACGAAGCGGGGATCGGGCGAGTGCCACAAAATGGGCTCGCCTTCGGAGTACCAGGGGAAGATGCCCTCCCTGTAGGCGCGCAGGAGACGCTCGGAGCTCAGGTCGCCGCCGACGGCGAGGAGACCATTCTCGGCATGGTCGACGGGCGGAAACGCCACCTCATTGCCAAGCAGGTAGACGGGCATGGCCGCATTACGGGTGCACTAGTGCTCGGACCCGCTAATCCTGTCGGTAAAGTCCGAGGTCATTTTTCGTGCTGACAAGGCGCTGCGACGACGTCATATCTAGATATTTCGAGGAGCAGCAACGCTGTCAGCGCGGAAAAGGACCCGGGATTTAAGGCAGGATTAGCGGGTTCGGGCACTAGGCTTTCGCTCGCTCTGAAGGCTCCTTTGACGCGGGCTCTTCGGGTGGCTCGACGTCGAACGTGAGTTTCTCACCGTCGAATCCGATCGTCACTGTCCCGCCGTGCTCGAGCTTCCCAAAGAGTATCTCGTCGGTCAGAGGATCCCGCACCTCCGCCTGGATGAGCCGGGCGAGGGGTCTCGCCCCGTACTTGGGATCGTATCCCTTCTTGGCGAGATAGCTCGTCGCTTCGGGCAAGAGCGTAAAGGCCACTCGCTGCTCCCGAAGCTGAGCCTCGAGCTCCAGGATGAACTTCTCGACGATGGTCTCCATGACCTCCTCGCTCAGAGTGTCGAAGCCCACGACCGCGTCGAGCCGATTGCGGAACTCCGGGCTGAACAGCTTCTCGATCGCCCTCTTCCCCCGAGAAGGCGCCTCCTTGATCTGGTCGCTGCCGAAGCCGATGCCTTCGGCGCTCATCTCGCGTGATCCCGCGTTCGAGGTCATGATCAGAATCGCTTGACGGAAATCCGCTTTGCGACCGGTATTGTCTGTCAGGGTCGCGTGATCCATGACCTGCAACAAGATGTTGAACAGGTCCATATGGGCTTTTTCGATCTCGTCGAGAAGCACTACGCAGTAAGGGTGCTGGCGCACCGCATCGACGAGCAGACCGCCTTGATCGAAACCGACGTAGCCTGGTGGCGCTCCGATGAGGCGCGCTACGGCGTGTTTCTCCATGTACTCGCTCATGTCGAAACGAATGAACTCGTTGCCCAGGTGACGGGCGAGCTGGCGGGCGAGCTCCGTCTTCCCCACTCCCGTCGGGCCGGTGAAGAGAAAACACCCGGCCGGATGATCCGGTTGCCCGAGGCCTGCTCGGGCGCGTCGGATCGCGCGGGCGACGATCTCGACCGCGGCTGCCTGTCCGAAAACGACGCGCTTGAGCGAATCGTCGAGGCTGCGCAGCCGCTCTTTGTCGGAGACAGAGGCTTGTTTTTCCGGAATCCGCGCGATGCGCGCGACGATGCGCTCGATCTCGGCGACGTCGACTTTCGACCGCGCCTCCTCGGGCCCGTCCTTGGCCGTCCTTCGATTCAAGCGAAGCATGGCGCCCGCCTCGTCGATCACGTCGACGGCGCTGTCGGGCAGACAGTGCTCTCTCAAGTGACGCTGGGCGAGACGCACGGCGGACTCGAGTGCAGCCTTTTCGTAGACCACCTCGTGATGGTCCTCGTATCGCGAACGGAGCCCTTCGAGGATCCTGACCGCGTCCTCGAACGAAGGTTCTTCGACGGCGATCTTTTGGAGTCTTCGATGAAGGGCCCGATCTTTTTCGAGGTGCTTGAAGTCGTCGAACGTCGTCGAGCCCACGAGGCGCACTTTGCCTTCGGTCAGAACAGGCTTCACGAGATTCGCGAGATCCATCGTACCGCCAGAGGTTGCCCCGGCACCCACCATGGTGTGGAGCTCGTCGATGAAGAGAATCGGCTTGTCTCGCTTGTCGAGCGCGGCCATGACGGCTTTGAACCGCTCCTCGAAGTCACCCCGATAGCGGGTGCCCGCGAGAAGCGCGCCCGAGTCGAGAGCGAAGATCTCCGCTCCCTTGAGAATCTCGGGCACGTCATCCGACACGAGCCTCTGGGCTAACCCTTCGACGAGAGCCGTCTTCCCCACTCCGGCGTCTCCGACGAAGACGGGATTGTTCTTCCGGCGGCGACACAGCACCTCTAGGGCACGCCGTATCTCGGCGTCTCTGCCGATGAGAGGGTCGAGCACGCCGGCCTTGGCGCGATCGGTGAGATTGGAGGTAAAGGCCGACAAGGGGTCGGATAGGCCTCGGGGCGCCTCTTCGTCCCCGTCACCGGCGGGAGCCGCGTCTCCTCCGCTCGGCACCTGCGGAACCTTGGTAATCCCGTGAGAGATGAAATTCAAGATATCGAGGCGGGTGACGCCCTGCCTGTCGAGAAGTTTCGCGGCGTAGGAGCGACTCTCCTGCAACAGCGCCGCGAGCGCGTCTCCGATATCCGCTTCGCTCTTTCCCGAGCTTTGGACGTGGAGAACCGTTTTCTGAAGCGTGCGTTGGAACGCAATAGTCTGGATCGGCTCGTCGTCGGAGTCCTTCGCGAAAAGCTCGATGGACTCTTCGAGGTAGCGCTTGAGCTCCCCTCGAAGGTACTCGAGGTCGACACCACAGGCGACAAGGACCTCCTCGCCCTTCGGATCGTGGGCGATGGCAAAGAGCAGGTGCTCTAGCGTCAGATGGGCGTGCCGTCTCGAGTCCGCCTCTCGAAAGGCGACGCTCAAGACCATTTCTAGATTCGTCGTAAACATTGGGGCTCTTGGTTACTCCGGTTCCATACTACAACGGAGCGGGTGTCCCGCTTCCTTCGCGTGGTCGTGAGCGAGGGCGACTTTGGTCTCCGCGACCTCGTAACCGTAGACGCCCGCGATACCCGCGCCGCGCGTATGCACGTGCATCATGACGCGGTAAGCTTCGGCCGGCGACTTCTTGAAAATGGACTCCAGGACGATGATCACGAAGTCCATCGTCGTGTAGTCGTCGTTGTGAAGGATGACTTTGTAGAGCTTGGGCTTGTCCGTCTTCTGGCGAGTCTTCTCCAGGACCTCGCCCTGCCGCTGCTTGTCGCGCTCTGTCATCTTCCCTATTGTAGCGACTCCTCGTTCACTTGGAGGCGGAAGATGTCCGGCCGCGCGTAGTGCCCCGACACGTCGAAATCGTACTTCCCTCGAACGATCTCGCCCAGGTCGAGCTCCGCGGTGAGAATACGCTCACCTTCGTAATCGGGTCCGGCGAGCACATGGCCGGAGGGCGAGATAATCGCGCTACCGCCGCGCGTGACCACGTCGCCGGGCGCCTCGCTCTCGTAGGCGGGGTAGTCTCCGGGAAGATCGCGCTTCCTCTGGAACTGGCAGCACGAGAGCACGAAACAACGGCCTTCGAGCGCGATGTGGCGAATGGTCGCGAGCCAGCGATCTCTCGTATCGGCGGTCGGCGCGCAGTAGAGCTCGATACCCTTCCGATACATCGCCGCGCGCAGCAGGGGCATGTAGTTCTCCCAGCAGATCACGGCCCCGAGCTTGCCGAGAGGAGTTTCGAAAACCGGCAAGGTCGAGCCATCCCCGAAGCCCCATATCAGCCTCTCGCTCGCCGTGGGCATTACCTTCCGGTGTTTTCCGAGCAGCTCGCCCTCGGGAGAAAAGAAGAGGACCGAGCAGTAGAGGGTTCCGCCGCCCCGCTCGATGACACCCACGACCAGGTGAACGGCAGATTCGCGAGCCGTTTCGCCCATGCGGGCCGTGGCCTCACCGGGAACGTCGACGGAGCTTTCGAAGTAGCGCTGGAAGAGCTCCTTGCCGGCTTCGGTGCGGCTCCCGACCTTCGCGCCGAAGTCGAGCCCCCGGGGATATCCGGGAACGAAGGCCTCTGGGAAGACGACGAGCTCGGCACCCAGGGACGCTGCGTCTCGCGTGAGGGAGGCAAGCTTCTCCACGCAAGCGTCACGGTCGAACACGACAGAGGCGGCCTGAACGACAGCTGCACGAAATGGGGGCATCGACATGATCTTAACGCGCGGAGCCCCCGCTGGCGAGGGTGCCAACCTTTTATACCTCTCCCCTCTGGGGAGGGGTCGGTTCGCGTAGCGAACCGGTGAGGGCTCAGTAGTCGATGCGGATGTCGTACCGCTGGCGGAGCCTCTCGTAGGTCTCTTCGTCCGCTTGCCGGCGGCGCTCGTCCATGTAGTCGACGAGTACCCGTTCCCGAACCTCCTCGAGGACGAGGAGCCGGCTCTCGGTTCGGTCACGCAGACGCACCAGGTGGAGTCCGTAGCCCGATCGGACGGGGCCGGACCACTCGCCGACCGGCAGAGCGAGAACCGCCTCCCCGAAGCCGGTGCCGAAGTCCCGGTCGAGCGCGGCCGGGCTTGCCGATGTGTAGTCGTGGCCGAGCATGAAGCGGTCGCCATGGTCCTCGGCACGCCCGAGGTTTGCCGCTCGCAACGATTCCAACAAGCGACGGGCATCCTCCTCGATTGAAGCTCCACGCTCGTCGGGGTTCAGATAAATGTGGGTCATCGAAACGCGCGCCGACTGCCGATATTTTTCGGCATTGGCATCGAAGTACGCCTGGAGCTCGAAGTTCGCCGGCTCCGAGGACACGGTATCCGCGATGAGAAACTCCACCTTCTGGACGAGGCGCCGGCGAACAACCGTGTCATCCCGGTCGAGCCCGAGCGCGAGAGCTTCACGATAGAGGACTTCCTCTCGCACGAGTCCGTCCACCAGGTTCCGAAGCTCCTCGTCCGTGGGCGGTCGATGCCACTGCATAGCCCACCGTTCGGATAGCAGCCGGATGTCGTCCGCGTCAATCAAGATGGCGGTATCTTCGTTGGACTCGCGGCCGGCCGCGGCGAAGAGCACGAACAGAACCACGCCCACGACGAGGAATTGAAACAGCGGCTCTCTTACGATTCTGGCGAACATGGATTTAGAGTCGTTCAAAGAGGCTCGAAGTCCTCGAAATCCTCCACGACTTCCAGCGGGATCTGTAGCGTCTCCGCCTCGATGTCCAGATCGACGCTTCGAGGCAGTCGGCTCTTCTCGCCGGGTCGTACGGAGACCTTCACGCGTAAACCTCGACCGTCGGTCGGGATTCTGAACTGCGCCGTCCGAAGTCCCAGCCGCGCGTGCAAGAGGTCGGCGTGGTCCCGCAAGAGAGCCGTGAGCTCCTCCGGCGTCGGGCGGCGGCTCATGAGTTAAACGGTGACGACCCTCAGGTCGTCGATCCCGGAAGCTTCGCGGAGCTCTCGCAGGACATGAGCGATCGGATTGACGAGCGTCTGCTGCTCGCTCCCCGCGAAGAGCAACCCCACGAGGTCGTGACGATCGTTCAGGACGCCGCTCCCGCTGTCGCCGCGGTCACTGAAAGGACCGACGTTGTCGTCCGTCGCCTGGACGACGATCTGATCGGAGAAGAAGCCCTCGCTACCCGGATAGGGCACGAAAGCCGTACCGGCGAGAGCCACGACCCGGCCTTCCGTATAGCCGGTCGTCCGGCCCACCTTATAGACACGAGCGGAGCCTTGTACGGAACCGTTCGAATCAACGCGATAGGCAGGCGCCACCCCTCGAAGACTACCGCCATAGGTGAGCCGCGCGAGCTCGGAGAGCTCCCTTCCTGAGCCTGTGAGCTCGGCCATCGCCGCATCGACGCGGTTCGTCGGGATCGTCTGCTCGTCGCGAAACTCGAGAGGCACCAAAGCCTCGACTTTGGCGACCTCGGTCTGGGACTTCAGCTTCGACAGAGAGCTCATGAGCTGGAGCTCGAGCCCGGTGAGGTCGAGCGTTCCGGGCTGTACGACGGACTCTCCCGACTTCGCCTCGTTCGAGCGTCCGATCACGTGATTGTTCGAAACGAGGTAGCGTTTGCCACCCGGTCGCTCGAGGAAGAACCCGAGCGTGCCCACGCTCAAGCCTCTCGGGTAGGCTCCCGTCGGATTCGTGATACCGATTCCGGAGCGCAGCGCCGAGAACCATTTCTGCGCGTTCAGCACCGGCGGGTTGCCGCCATAGAGACCTCGGCGCGGTGCCGCCATCAGCGGTTCGAAAGCCGAGCCGCACTCGACGACGTCGTGGTCCGTTTTCGCAGGAGGGCGCCCAGCGACAGTCCTCGTGAAGAGTTTGTCGAACGGCTCCACTCCCCTGCTCTTCAATTCCTTTTTCGTTCGTTTCTTTCTCACGAAAGCGGTGACGGAAAACGCTTTCACCTCGCAGAGCGGCCCGGCATCCTTGCTCCCGACGGCGACGAGCGCGATCTCGCCTTCCGCCGCGACGAGAATGCGCGCGGCGTACTTGCGAACGGCCGCGCGGGCGGTCTTGTAGTCCATGGTTATTGCTCTGGAAAATGCGCGAAGAGACTCCGATACTCTTTCTCCAAAGCTTTCGTCTTCTTCGTCGAGAGTCCGCCGAGCGCTTCGACGGCGCGGCGCAGCCGCATCCGGACGAGGTCCAAACCGAGGATCGAAAGCGAAGGGAACAGGGGCGTCGAAGCCTTGGAGCCGGAGGTAGCGACGTAGAATGGGCGGCTCAAGTCGCGCAGTTTGATGTCGAGCGCCTCGGAAAGCTCCCGGAAAGCCGCCTCGATCTCCTCGTGGCCGAAGTGCGGAAGCTCCTCGAAGCGCCAAACCGCCATTTGAAGAACGCCGGCCAGATCTTCGGGACTCTTGTCCTTGAGAGTGAGCTCTTGGAGAGGAAGCGGCACTGAATCGGCGAAGAAGAACGCGGTGAGAAAACCCCAGTCGGACAGCGTCTCGAGACGGGGCTGCGCGAGCGGGACGATCCGTCGAAGCTGTTGTTCATCGAGAGCCCACGCCCGAAGCGCAACCAGGAGCGCCTCCGTGTCGTAGTCTTCCCGAATGTAGCGTCCGTTCAGCCAACGAAGCTTCTCGACGTCGAAGACGGGACCGCCGAGCGAGAGACTCTCGATGTCGAAATGCTCGACGAACTCGTCGAAGGTGAACTTCTCGTCGCCTTCCGCTCGGGTCCATCCGAACATACCCATGAAGTTTACGACCGCCTCCGGAAGAAAGCCCGCCCGACGATAGTAGTGAATCGAGGTGGGATTCTTCCGCTTCGACAGCTTCGACTTGTTCTTGTCGTTGTTCCGCAACAGCGGCAAGTGGCAAAACACCGGCGGCTCCCATCCGAAGTACTCATAGAGCTTCAAGTGTTTGGGAACTGAGCTTAACCACTCTTCGCCGCGAATGACGTGACTCACGCCCATCAAGTGGTCGTCGACGACGTTTGCGAGGTGATAGGTCGGAAACCCGTCCGATTTCAGAACGACCTGATCGTCGATCGATGCCCAGTCCTTGACGATCTTGCCGCGGAGCAAGTCATGCATGACGCAATCTCCCTCGACGGGAATCTTCATGCGGACGACCTGCGCTTCTCCCTTCGCGGCTCGGGACTGCGATGCCTCTTCTTCGAGATCACGGCATCGTCGGTCGTAGCCTGGGAAGGTCTTCTGGTCTCGGTGCTCGGCACGCATGGCCTCAAGCCTCTCCCTGGTGCAAAAGCACCGATAAGCGTGACCCGCCTCGAGCAAACGATCGACGTGCTCCCGATAGATCTCCAGCCGCTCGCTTTGACGATAGGGTGCGCAGGGCCCACCGACGTCGGGACCTTCGTCCCAGCTCAGGCCCAGCCAGCTCAGCGATTCGAGGATCGCGCGCTCCGAATCCTTCGTCGAGCGCGCTCGGTCCGTATCCTCGATGCGTAGGATGAAAGTGCCGCCATGTTTCCGAGCGAAGGCTAGATTGAAAAGAGCCTGGTAGGCGGTGCCCATGTGGGGATCGCCCGTTGGCGATGGTGCGACGCGTACGCGAATGGGTAGAGACATAGTCTAAAAGACTATACCGTCATCCGGCGATGATAGGTCCACCACTCGACGAGGAGGAGCACCAGCGCGACGAGAACCAGTAAGGGCCACAGCTCGGACACGCTCACCGCGCCGATAGGGTAGCGCTCGGCTCCGGGGCTCTCGCCCGGCTCGCCGAGGATCGAATCGTTGACTGCGGAGACCCGCGGGCTCGTCAGATTGGCGGCTACCATGACCGTATCGCCCGATCCATGCACCGTGAAGAGACCAGGGCGGTTTGGCGAAAAGGACGTCTCATCGCCCACGAACCTCGCGGCCACGTCTTGACCCGAAATGTCGGTCACGGTGGCGCGCGCGATCGGTACGGCGACTTGTCCCAGCGAAGTCGTCAGTACATCCCGCCCCGTCAACCAGTTGACGGCATTCGTCAGGAAAATGGGAAAGCCCGTCTGGAGCGCCAGGTTGGAGGAGCCCAGATCGAAAGTTACTTCGATCCAGCGCGCTGGCCGCTCTGAGACGATCACGAGGGGCTCCTTGGGCGTTCCCGCGACGACACGCTCCTCGTCTCCCGGGGTCACCGCGAGAGTCCGGTCTACGATTACGTCCGTGAAGGATACGTGCGCCATGATTGCGTGCTCGTCCTCGATCCGCCGAAGGAGGCGACCCTCGGGCTCAGCGCCCGAACGCGCCGGCAGCCACCGGGCCGACGTGGGGTGGAAAAGAAGCGCCGGCACCTCGGGCGGCTCCTGCGGAGCGAAACGATCGAAAACGTAGAAGTCCGGCGGCTCGCCGGCGGACAGCTTGCCCGGGCTCACGACCTCCAGAGCGACGCGGGGATCGAGTCGGAGCAAGGTTTCGAGATAGTCGTTGCCTTCTGTCACGAGGACGCCCCGCACGCGCCGCGGGATTCCAAGGTAGGCGTAGGCGACGTTGTCCAGACCAAAGCCATCCCCGGGCGCATCGATCAATGCGCGCACGGGGCCGGCGAGGTACCGTTCGAGCTCGAGCATATCTCCGAGAACCTGGCCGGGCTCGAGCAGCACCGCTCGCTGGATCGATTCGCCGCCGGCGCCGTCGATCTGGATCGCGACCCGCTTCGCGTCGACCGAGTGGTTGTGGAGCTCGAGGAAGGCCTCGTAACGCGTCGCCTCAGCGGGTACCGATCGCAAATCGAAAGCCGTAATACCCACGTTGTCGACGGGCTCGAAGACGGGGATTGTCACGACGCCCGGCGGCACCGATCGCACCATGACGCCGTCGGTGACGAAGAATACTTCCGTCGTCTCATCGACGAACGCGAGCGGGTCACCGACGGGAAAACTGGTCGTCTCGCGCAGAGAGATCCGCAGCGACTCTAGCTGTTCGAGTGCCGCACGCCGACCCGTGAATCCCGTCGAAAGGAGCTGTCCGGCCGTATCGGTGACGAGGTACTTGCTGCCGGCACTCCCCTCTCGAAGGAGGCTTTCGGCGATCTCTAGGGCGTGCGCCCAGCGGGTTCCCCCGGAAGCGATTCGAGCACCCATCGTCGGTGAATTGTCGACGACCACCGCCAGCCGGCGGGCGCGGCCAGAAAGCGCCTCGAGCTCGGGCCTTCCGATGGCGGAAGCGAGGGCGAGCCCCACGGTCAAGGCAATGACGAGTGAAACGAGCCATCGCCAGGAATCCGAACGCCGCTTTCGCTCTCTGAAAACGCGCTGCCAGATGATCGTCGAGGGTACGACGACCCGCTGTGGCGGCGGTTTCAACCAGTAGAGAAGAAAGATGGAGATTGCCGTCGCCACCAAAAGCACAAGCCCTTGAACGAGGCTCAAGGAGATGAAGGTCATCGACTCAACGGAGAAAACGGTCCTGTTTGAATATTTGGATAATCAGGTCCTCGAAAGGAATGGAGGTCTCGGTTCTCACGTATCCCCAGCCATAGCGCGAGCAATAGGCCTCGATCCCGCTCTCGAGACCGTTCATCTCGCGCTGGTAGGCGGCGAGGAGACCCGGCGACATCCGAAGACGCTGCGAGGCACCGCTCTCGGAATCCACGAGCATGGCTTCGTCCGGGAACTGCGGCCGAACCTCCTCGGGACTGAGGATATGTAGGTTGAAGATATCGTGACGAAAGAGTCGAATGAAATCGAACGCGGCTTCGTAGCCGTCTGGATCCATGAAGTCCGAGGCGACAACGACGAGCCCGCGACGACGCCGCGTTCCGAAGAAGGCGCGAAAAGCCTTGTGAAGAGACGTCTCTCCGCTCGATTCCATTCGGTCGAGGAAACTGAAGATGCGCCATATCTGGTTGCGTCCTCTCTTGGAAGCGATTTGTTGCGCGACCCCGTCCGCGTAGCCGATGACGCTGATACGATCCTGGTTCAGCAGACCGATATAGGCGAGGGCAGCCGCGACCTTGCGCCCGTAGTCGAACTTGGAAGGTTCACCGAACCGCATCGAGGCGCTCGAGTCGACGAAAAGATAGATGGGAAGGTCGGCGTCCTCGTCGAAGATGCGAACGATGAGCTTGTCGAGGCGCAGAAAAGCTTTCCAATCGACGTCCTTGGTGTCGTCTCCACCTACGTAGGGTCGATAGTCCGAGAACTCGATACCGGTGCCCTTCTTCCTGGCCCGATGCTCACCTCGAAGCTGTCCCGGAACCATGCGGTTGGAGACGAGCTTCAAATACTCGAGCTTCTTGAGAAACTCCTCGTCAAATAACGTCCTGACTGTCGTCGATACCATGGTGCCGATTTGGGTCGAGTGTCGGCATTATAGACGGCCGCCTTCGGCCCGCAAAGCATGAGCTCTGATAGGATCGCCTCGCGAGCCCATGGGAGCCATCAAAGACGACCTCCTCGAGACCGGTGCCGAGCTCCGAGAGACCCATATTTCATGGGTTTTTCTGACGGATCGGGACGCTTACAAGGTCAAAAAGCCCGTTTCGATGGGCTTTGTCGACTTTTCGACCTTGGAGAAGCGTCGTGAGGCTTGTGAGGCGGAGCTCGAGCTGAACCGCCGCCTCGCGCAAGACGTCTATGTCGCGGTCGTGCCGGTTCGCCGCGACGCCTCGGGACACCACCGAATCGAGGGCGAGGGAGACATCGTCGACTGGGCCGTTCACATGAGGAGGCTCGCCGACTCGGAGCGCGCGGACCGGAGGCTCGAGGACGACCGACTCAACGAGTCGCACCTCGAACGGCTCGCGACGAGGC
The DNA here is from genome assembly GCA_965247365.1 of Candidatus Marinacidobacterales bacterium. Lineage (GTDB taxonomy): Bacteria > Acidobacteriota > Vicinamibacteria > Marinacidobacterales > SMYC01 > CBDFHB01. The sequence continues at coordinate 1,553,949 of CBDFHB010000002.1, read as the reverse complement.
TCGCACGATTCCACGACGTCGAACCGCCCCTCGACGCAGCTCGCTTCGGTTCGATCTCGATCATCCGCGAGAACGTGGAAGAGAACTTCCAGCAGATCGCAGGCGCCATCAACGACTACCTCGAACCGCGCCAGATCGCGGAGGTCGAGAACTGGCAACGTGCGTTCCTCGTCGATCAGGCACAACGCTTCGAGCAGCGCGTCGAGACGGGACGTATCCGTGACGGTCACGGAGATCTGCGGCTCGAGCACGTCTATATAGATGATACAGGCTCACCAACCGTCATCGACTGCATCGAGTTCAACGATCGGTTTCGCTGGGGCGACGTTTGCGCCGACGTCGTTTTCTTGGCGATGGACCTCGCGTGGCACCGGCGTGTCGACCTCGCGGAGCGATTTCTCGCCATTTATGCGCGCGAGGCCAACGACTACGACCTGTATCCTCTCGTCGATTTCTACGAGAGTTACCGCGCTTTCGTCAGGGGCAAGATCGCATCGATCGTCGCTTCGGACCCATCCGCTGACCACGTCTCGAAGGAGCGTGCCTCCGACGAGGCTCGTCGCTACTTCCTCCTCGCTCTCGCGTCCGAGAGACGGAGTCTCCTGCCGGCCAGCGTGGTAGCCGTGGGAGGCCAGATCGCCTCGGGCAAGAGCACTGTGGCCGAGCGCATCGCCAGGATGTCGAGCGCGCCTGTGGTGGACGCAGATCGGACGCGAAAGCACCTGGCAGGAGTCGGCGCCCAGACCCCGCTCCGCGAAGCGGCCTGGCAAGGTGCCTATTCACCTGGTTTTACCGAAACCGTATACAGCGAGCTTTTTCGGAGGGCCGAGTCGGTCCTCGTCTCTCGCCGCCCCGTCGTTCTGGACGCGAGCTTTCGCGCGGCCTCGATGCGAACGGAGGCCAGAGCGCTTGCCGAGCGCCACGGAGTTCCCTTCGTCTTCGTCGAATGTCGGGTCGACCCGCCCGTCTCGCGGGCCCGGCTTCGCGAGCGGGAACGCACGACGGGTGTCAGTGATGGGCGACTCGAGATCCTCGACGCCTTCGTAAGCCGCTTCGAGCCTGTCGAGGAGCTGCCCGATTCCGAGCACGTCGTCCTGGACACGAGCCGCCCGATCGACGAAAACGTTGCGATCCTGCGCGGTCGACTAACGTCGTGGCCAGACGGGCTCACCGACTAGTGTCCCGTCTCGGAAGTGAGGTTAGCATCGAGAGCGTCGAGGCGCCCGGATCGCAAGGCGCGTCGAGGGCGAAATACCGGGCGTATTCAACCGAGGCGCAACGCAGCGAGGCGGGATGCATCGGCGCTCGAATGCAACATGACTTCCGAGACGGGGCACTAGTGTCTCCTCGCCACGCCAGATATTTGGTCTAGGCCGCGTCGGGCTCGACGGGGCGGTGCTCGGTACCAGTGCCGTAGGTCATGAAAACCAGATCCCCGGGCTCCACAACGATCTGACGATGCCATACCCCTCGCGGCACGAGACAAGCTCCACCGGCCCGAAGCGCGACGATACGCTCCCCCACATCGAGTTCGAGAACGAGATCGATAGCACCCGATAGAAGGTATAGAAGCTCCTCGCCTCGTGGGTGCATCTCCCAGTTCGGAGCGTCCACCGCCATGTGTGTGCGACCGACGAGCCAGCCCGACAGTGCCCGCTCGCCCGACATGAGCTCCTGCCAAAACGACGGCGTCAGCTCCATCGACTCCGCCCCTCCGCCGTCTTCGAGATGCACGAAGGCCTCGCTCAGGTCGAAGACTCTCTGGCCAGGATTTTCCATCTCGCCCCCTTCTTGACGCCACGTCCATAGTATTGGGAGTGTTTCGCCTCTTTCTACCATGTCCCTTACGAACACGACTAGACGTAAGTCTCAGGGTTCGAGATCTTCCTCTTCCAAACCCATGTGGTGGCCGACCTCGTGAAACAGGGTCTCGCCGATCTCCTGGATGAGGGTCTCGCGATCCGGAGAGATGTTCTCCAGGTTGCGCTGAAAGAGGAGAATGCGGTCCGGCAGGCCCGTCTCCTCGGTCTGAATCGTCGCGCCGTGATAGAGGCCCAAGTCGTCGTAGTCGGAGCCGTCGAGGATGAGCTCCCGGTTGGGCACGTTCTCGACCGCGATTTCGACGTTCTCCAAGTAATCACGGAATTCGCGAGGCAGTAGGGAAAGGGCTTCCTCGACGGCGGCATCGAACGCCGCGGCGGCGAGGCGGCGCGGAACGAAGTAGACGTCGGGATCGAGCTCGGATGCACGCAGAAACGAAGCATCTGCCTCCGTGAGCCTTCCCAACTGCGAGAGGACGAGGCCGACCGTATGATGGGCGTCGGCCGAGTCGGGCTCGATCTCGACGGCGTGTCGAGAAGCCTCGAGAGCTTGTTCGAGCTCCGCCGAAGAAAGACAGACGAGTGCCCGCAGCTGGTAGGGTGCGGCCCAATCCCCCCCGGACAGCGCATCGGTGCAACGCGCGAGGGCTTCCGAACGCTCCCCGAGCTCGTAGAGCGCCAGAGCCGTGAGAAACAACGCGTCCCGATCGCCCACGTCCTGAAGCGTCTCGATGACCTCCTCATAACGTTCGTCGGACAGGAGGCCCCAGGCCCTCTCGATAGCTTCTTCGCTCATGGTGCAGACGAGCATACTTACCACGAGACCCGCGTAAGCCGCTGAACGTCAGCGCAAGTGGCCGTGCTCGCGGTCGTTCATCGGTCGTGACCCCTCTATAGGGCTCGCCCAGAGGTTTCGCACGTATCGACGAAAGTCCCTGGGCGAGCGCAGAGCTCCCGTAGAATTCTCGAGAGGGGCCCTACGCTACTCAGCGCTCAATGACGGTACCGCGGCACCCGAAACTTCTGGATCGCCGAGATCTCGGCGAGCGCTTTCCGGATCATGGCTTCGAGGTCCGCTTGTGGGTCGTAGTCGAGCGCTTCGACGAGATGCTGGTAGGCGGCCGTGGGCTCCTTGAAGGCATGTAGCTGGATCAACCCAGCGTAGGCGTGCGCCTCGGCGGTACCGGGCCCTCGGGGAAAATCCCGCAGATGTCGTTGGTAGATAATGAGCGCCGCGCGGGGATGGCCGTTTTTCGCGAGCCAGTTCCCGAGCGCGATGGACTCGTTGGCACCGAGGAGTCCCTTGGCACGCTCGGCGGGGACCTCGAAGTAGCTCTCCGCCGCCGCGTCGTAGTCCCCTCGCGCCATCGCGCCACCGATGAGCTCGACGGCGCTCTTCGGCTCTCTCACCGGATGAGGCTTCGCTCCGTACTCGTTCGGACTTGCCGCGGCACCTCGACGGTCTGTCACCCATGCGACCGCTGCTCCCGCGAGAAACCCTCCGATGTGCGCTCCGTAGGCAACTCCCGATCCCTCTCCCGCCGTCGCCAGAAACGGAAGGATGTTGCTGATAATAATGTAGAAGCCGAGCACCCATCGCGCCGGCGCGAGAAAGACTCTCATGAAGAACGGGAAGAAAACGACCCACAACCGCACTTGATTATGGGGAAACCACAGGAAGTAGAAACCGAGTACGCCCGAGATGGCACCCGACGCGCCGACGAGAGGGATCGGCGAGTCGCTCGCGAAGACGGCGTGGAATAACGTGGCCGCGGCACCCGTAACGAGATACCACACGAGATAGCGGATTCGTCCGAGACGGTGCTCCACGTTGTCCCCATAGATCCACAGGAACAACATATTCCCGAACAAGTGCATGAGACCGCCGTGGAGAAACATCGCGGTGAAGAGCGTCACGATGGAGGGCTCGACGGGCCGATAGCCGTAGGAAAAGACAAAGAGGTCGTAGTCGGAAACGTGGCGCACGGCCTGTCCGATGTCCACGCCGGGAGGCAGGTTCTGCTCCACGACGCGGATGTACTCCGAAAACATCGGATCGGCAGGATCGGCCGGCTGCGAGCTCAGAGGAAACGTCACCAGCACGAAGATCGCGACGTTCGCGGCGATGAGAAGATAATTCACTACGGGTGTGAAGCCGGTCGGGTTCGGCTGGTCGCCGATGGGGAGAATCATGGTCGCCTCGAGGGTCCAGGCATGGTGAGCGTCATCCCGCGGGAGCGCTAGTGAGAGCAGCCTGAAGGACGATGAGGCGCTGCTCTTCGAGGTTTTTGCCCCGGATGTGGAACTCGTCCACGGGCGCCAAGTCGGCGAGGGTGAGGTTCTGGGGATCTTTGCCGGCGTCCGCAAGTGCCGCGAGAATTCTCTCCTCGAGGCTTTTCAGACCATAGTGTCGGACTACGGAATCCATCGAATGTTTCCTCGGTTCGTGGTTGATGGCACTCCATCGGTAACGTATAAAAGAACGTAACCCGAGGAGGGCTGAAAGCTCATGTTCGACAGCCGCAAAGCTATCACGGTCGCGATGCTCTTGATGATCGCGCAGGCCATTTCGGTCGCGAGTCAGGACTCACAGAGAGTTCCGGCACCCGATCGCGGAAGCCAGGGCGAAGGCCCCTTCGAGCGACTCATCATCCGCGCAGCGACGGTCATCGACGGTACCGGAGCTCCTCCCCGGGGACCCGTGGACATCGTGATCGAGCGCAATCGCATCGTCGAGATCAAGAGTGTCGGCGTGCCCCACGTTCCCATCGACGAATCCAAACGCCCGCAGGGCGCGACGAAAGAGCTCGATGCGAGCGGCATGTTCGTAATGCCCGGCTTCATCGATCTCCATACCCATATCGGTGGTTTTCCGAAAGCTCCGGAGGCCGAATACGCGTACAAGCTATGGATGGGACACGGTGTCACGACCACCCGTGACGCCGGCTCTGGAGCGTCGGACTTCATTCTCAACGAGAAGAATCGGAGCGAGAGCAACGAGATCGTCGCGCCGCGGATCTTCGCCTATGCGCGACCCGGAACGGGAGAGGGCTGGGAAGACGGTCCAACCCTGACTCCCGAGAAGGCACGCGAGTGGGTGCGTTGGGCAGCCGACAAGGGTATCGACGGACTGAAGCTCGGAAGCTACGATCCCGAGATCATGGCAGCCCTGCTCGACGAGGCCAAAAAGCGCAAGCTCGGCTCGATGGCTCACCTCGGACAAGACGGCGTCGCCCGCATGAACGTGCTCGACGCGGCTCGGCTCGGACTCGGAACGCAGACCCACTTTTACGGACTGTTCGAGGCACTTCTCGAGCACCACTACGTCCAGGATTGGCCCGTCGACCAGAATCAGAACGACGAGCAGCACCGTTTCGGTCAGGTAGCGCGACTGTGGGACCAAATCCATCCGCCGGGCAGCGAGAAGTGGAACGGCCTCATCGACGAGCTCGTCGAGCTCGGCCTAACGATCGATCCGACGATGACGATTTACGCGGCCGGACGCGACGTGATGAAAGCGCGCAACGCCGATTGGCACGAGACCTACACGCTACCCTCGCTGTGGGAGTTCTTCCAGCCGAGCCGCCGGAACCATGGCGCCTATTGGTACGACTGGACGACCCACGACGAGGTCGCCTGGCGGAACTTCTACGACGTATGGATGCAGTTCCTGAACGACTTCAAGAAGGCGGGCGGACGCGTGACCACGGGCTCGGACGCGGGATTCATCTACAAGCTCTACGGCTTCGCCTATATCGAGGAGTTCGAGCTGCTTCAGGAAGCCGGCTTTCATCCGCTCGAGGTGGTTCGCTCGGCCACGCTCAACGGGGCCGAGACACTGCACGAGCCAAAGGGCATCCCGATCGAGTTCGGAATCCTGCGCCCGGAACTCCTGGCCGACCTTGTGGTGGTCGAGGAGAACCCGCTCCAGAACTTCAAAGTCCTCTACGGCACCGGTGCGGTGCGCCTCGATGACGAGACCGGCGACGTCGAGCGCGTCGGTGGGGTGAAGTACACCATCAAGGACGGTATCGTCTACGACGCCAAGGAGCTCCTCGCCGACGTGGCAAGAATGGTCGAGCGGGCCAAACTCGAGCCCATGCGCCCCACGGAACCGTGAATCGGTGTAGAATCCTCTGAACCGGACACCCGTGGCGCGCAGACGAGGAGCAGGAGCAGGAGCAGCACGACGAGCAAGATTCGCTGAACGGCGCTTCGGTCGACAACGACGGAGATCCGCCGGGGGCTAACCGAACGAGGTGGCTATGGATCTGCTCAGAATCGCCCGCGTTCCGCCCATCACAATCGGCACGACCGCGACGGTCCACGACGCGGTATCGCTCATGACGGAGAGACGCGCGGGCGCGGTGGTGACCGTCACCGGCGAACGAGCGGTCGGTATTTTCACCGCGAGCGATCTTCTTCGCCGCGTCTTCGCCCGCGGACGTGCGCTCGACCAAACGCTCGTCACCGAAGTCGTGACCTCGCCTCTCAAGATGGTGAGGCCCTCGGCGTCGCGCGAAGACGCTCTGAAGCTCATGATTGTGAACCACATCCGCCATCTCCCGATCGTAGACGATCGATGCCGGATGCTGGGGATGCTCTCCACGCGTCACCTACTGCGCAATATGGTCGAGAACCTCTCGCAGGAGCTTGCCTCGCTCGACGCCTATTTCTGCGCGGATGGTATCGGCGGCTGAGCCCTGGCATTTCTTCCTCCACGCTGTAAACTAGCTAAGGTTCCTTGGAGGAATGAATGGCTAAGAAAAAGAAGGACCAACTCGACGAGTTGAAGACCTCCGCTCAGAAGGTCTGGCTCGCCGGGTTGGGGGCACTTTCGGAGGCGGAAAAGCAGGGCGACAAACTCTTCAAAACGCTCGTCAAGAAAGGGAAGAAATACGAGGACGTGTTCCGCGAGCCCGTCGAGATGGCGGGAGATGCCGTCGACAAGGCGAAGAAGCAAGCGAACAAGGCTTTCAAGGGCGTCGAAACCGCCTTCGACGCTCAAGTCGCCGCGGCCATGCGCCGTCTCGACGTTGCGAGCCGCTCCGAAGTCGAGGCGCTTCGCAACGAAGTCGCGCGATTGAAAAGTGCCAAGAAGAAGTCTACGAAGAAGAAATCCACCGCCAAAAAGAAGACGAAGAAGAAGAGCTGAGTGGCTCCCGCCGCCATCGTTCTTCTAGCACTTTCGGGGATGGTCCGATGGGCGGCACCCGGCTCGGCGACAGAGACTCTCTTCGCCAACACCACCGATCCCGAAGTGTGCGGTGATCGACAATCGCTGGAAGATCTCGTCGTCTCCGAGGACGGCGGCGTCCAATATGCCATCGTCGTCCTTCAGAACGTTCCGGCCGTGCCCAGCCCGGCCAAAGAGCTCGTGTTCGACAACATCGGCTGTCGCTTCAAACCTCACGCGGCGCTGCTCACGGTCGGCAGTACGCTCGTCGCAACCAATAGCGATGCCGTGCTCCATACGACGCATTAACCCTCGAAGTCTGGCACGAACGTCTCGGCACTCTCGCACGTGAAGTGGTTATCGACGCGGCCGGCGACAGCCAAATCACGATAGAGTACGGTAAGGAGGTCGACCCATGAAGTCCCTGCTCGCCGCGATCTTGGTCCTCGCGCCGATGGCCAGCGCTCAAGAGGCTACGCCGCGCCAGCAACCGGGTGCCACGATTACGCTCTACGCACCCGAGGATCACGATCTCTACGATGGTCGCTTCGTCCTGTCGGGCCAGCGCATCTACCAGGTCGGTACCCTCGACGATCCTCCGGGCTGGAGTCACATCGGCAACGACGCTTCGAACCTACGCCAGGTCGGAGGCGAGGTGTCGCTCGACGTGAACGAGCGCGAGAACACGGGCGCGTTCACCGCTCGCATGACAGTTCCCGAGGGCGAGCTCGTCCTTCAGATCGACCGATTCCACGAATTCAGCCCATGCCAGGATGGGGGGATCGCAGCCTTTATCTACGAGCACGGTGATTCGGGCTGTGGCGATACGAACTGGCCCAAGACCTTCATCTATCTAGCGGGCTGGGGATTCGGCCGCGCGACCCTCGACGGAGAGCTGCTCTACGAAGACTACCAGATGCACTTCATGGTCACTCAAGGTATGCGTCACCGCGAGACGCTGAAGGTCAACTATCCACTACCCGGCAAGAGGACGCAGGCGGGGGCCGTCGACCCGGGGGCAATGCAGCTCGATTTCTACATCCGGAGCCCCGAGAACGACGACCGCAACAACCCCACGCGAAAAGTCTTCGACCACTTCTTCGCGATGGAAGTCACGTGGAAGTAGGGGCCGGCGAGTGTCTCGTCTCGGAAGTGATGTTAGCATCGAGAGCGTCGAGGCGCCCGGATCGCAAGGCGCGTCGAGGGCGAAATACCGAGTGTATTCAACCGAGGCGCAACGCAGCGAGGCGGGATGCATCGGCGCTCGAATGCAACATGACTTCCGGGACGGGACACTAGAGCCAGAGGCTGAACTCAGAGGACTATCAAGCGGGTCCCGCGCGCCTATAAGATGTTGAGGTGCGCAATCAGGCTCTGGCGGCTGGATTCGCTGCCGCGCTGGTTTTAGGCTGCGGTCGCGGGCCCGAGCCACTCGTGCTCGTGATCGGACTCGACGGCGCCAGTCTGGATCTGGTGGACGAGCTCCGAGCCGAAAGCAAACTCCCGACCTTCGCGAGGCTCATGCGCTCGGGCGTTTCGGGGCCTCTCCAGTCTCTCGCGGCAAAGCGTCTACACAGCCAGAACAGACGCAGCGGATTCTGGTCGCCGGTCGTATGGAGCTCGATCGCCACTGGCAAGATTCCTGAAAAGCACGGAATCCGCGATTTCGTCCTCCCCATACCGGGGACGTCGTCGGTCTGGATCGGCTCGGAGACACCGCCGCCTCGGGCCACGATCCGACTACCGGAGCTCGCGGGACAGGGCGAGCTCGAGCTCCGCCTCCGACTGCACTCCTATCCGCCGGAGGGCGAGCAGCTCGCCACCGTGCTTTTGAACGGTGAGCCTCTCGAGGCAATCCTTGTGGCTGCCGAGTGGACGGAGCTCTCGCTGTCCGTTTCGCGGGAGCTGCTGCGTCCGGTCCGGAACACGCTCGAGATCGTCTTTTCTCGCCAGTCGAGTCCTTTCGAGCGCGGCCTGTCGTCCGATCGAAGGCCCCTCGCTGCGGAGCTCGGTGCGCTCGAGATTTTCGACGAGCGCGGCGAACGCCTGTTCGGACTCGATCCGGCCGAAGACCGCGAGCGGTTGCTTCACGGTTTCCATGCCCCGCACGCGAGCCTGACGGAGGTGCAGAGCGTGCACTGGCGCGCGAAGCCTTTCTGGAGCCTCCTGTCGGAACGTGGAGTCCCGGTCCACGTCATCGGCTATTGGGGAACCTGGCCCGCCTACGCGGTGAACGGCCGCCTGGTCTCTTCGAGAGTGGGAATCCGGGACCAGCGCACGGGGAGCGAGCGGCTTACGTGGCCACCCGAGCTGATCGAGAAGCTGGAACCGCTGGCTCCCGATGTCGAGGCGCTCGAGCCGTTGTTCGACCAACTGCACGTGTCCGAGTGCGAGCCCCGCCGACTGATCGACGAGCAGTCGGTTCTCAAGAAGATCCTGGTGCAGGACACGTTCTATTTCCGGATCGCGCGGGAGTTTCTTTCCGATCCGGAGCCCGGCTTGTATTCGGTCTACTTCCGCTCGATCGACGTCGCTGGACACGCGACGCTGCACTGGCGCGGAGGCGCACCGCTGCGCGAAGGTTGCCCCGAGTCCACCAGGCAAGTCATGGACGCGGTCTATCAGCAGGTCGACCGCTGGGTGGGAGAGCTAATCGGGCTTCTGCCGAGTGACGCGAGCGTTCTCATCGTCTCCGACCACGGCATGAAGCCGGGCCACGCCGCGGGAGAGCATACGCCCCTAGGCTTGTGGCTCGCGCGGGGGCCGGAGCTGAACGCTGGGCGCCGTATCGACGGCGCGACGGTGCTCGATGTCGCGCCCACCGTCCTGCAGCTGTTCCGAGCTCCGATCCCCGTGGATATGGACGGCAAAGTGGCGGTCCAGCTGTTCGACTCGGACTGGTTGAACGAGCATCCCGCGCGTTATTCGACGGAGGATTCCTCGCTCGCGTCGGGCGGCGTGACCACGGACGAGGGGACGGAGGAAGCGCTCGAACAACTCCGCACCCTGGGCTACATCGAGTAGTAACATCGTGAGGTTTCGACCGGCGGCATACTCAGGCAAGTTGCTGGCAATTCACGTGGACCCGTCACCTGGCCCTGGCTCACCAGTTGGCACGCGAGGCGCGAGCCGGCAGAGTCAAGAACTTCACAGCGGCGAGGCGCGAGCTGTAATAACGTTGAGGCATGACACCGTATCTTCTCAGCGCCGCGCTCGCGCTCACCGCGCTGCTCGGGGGCCAGGGCCCGAAAGGCTTCGAGCAAATCCTGCCGCGAGGGCGCATCGCGGCCATCAGTAACCCGCAGTACGTGGCCGCGGGCAAAGCGCGCATCGAACCAAACTCCTGGGTGCTCGGCTTGGTCATCGACGGCCAGCCGCGGGCCTACAGCCTGAACCTCCTCAATGCCCACGAGGTCGTGAACGACACCATCGGAGAGACGAACTTCGCCGCTGTCTGGTGACCGCTCGCCAACGCGGCTGTCGTGTACAGCCGAGACTACGAGGACGTTACGGTCGAGTTCGAGGCCTCCGGCGGGCTCATCAACAGCTCCCTCGTCATGCAGGACCGGCAGACAGATACCTACTGGTCGATGATGAAGGGAAAGGCCATCGCCGGTGAGCTCGAGGGTAACGACCTCGTCGAGCTTCCCGTGAGCGAGAAGTTGCAATGGCGGGACTGGAAGGCAAAGCATCCCGATACGCTCGTGCTCTCGATTCAGGGCAGAGAGGATGCGCGGAGCTCCTACCGCGATTACTTCGTCGACCCCAACGGGTTCCGAGGACAAAAGGCGCAGGACAAGCGACTGTTGACGAAAGAGCCCATCTTCGCGTTCCACCACGGGGCGGTCGCCTACGCGGTTAGGCAAAAAGACATTGAAGGCGGTGCTGTTTACGAGCTCGAAGACGGCATCTACGCGTTGCTCCTTCGACTGCGAGACGCGTCGATGTTCGCCTCCACGACCGCTTATCTATCGAAGCGCGGCTTCGAGCAGATCGAAGGAGATTGGGTCGCGGTCGGTAGCGAGGTTCCCCTGTCCGAGACCGAGCCCCTCAGGGGCTTCGACACCTTCTGGTACAACTTCAGCCTGAACAATCCCGACACGAAGCTGCTCCGGTAACGCTGCGGCCCATCGGTAATGGCATACGCATTCTCAGTCCGAACTTCACCTCGCTGAGACTGGCGTTCGAAGCGCGGCAAGCCCAACACTGCCCTCCATGCCCCGCAAAATTGAGCCGCTATTGAATCGGCGTTTTACTTGGTTCACCGGGGATCTCTCGGACCAGCGTCGGGACGAGATAGCCGGGGAGATTTCTCCGCATCTCTTTAACCAGCTCGATGCCAACGCCCTCGTCGACTTCAAAGTGCGCGGTGCCTGAGACCGGATCGAGCAAGTGCAGGTAATACGGTAGAACGCCGCACTCAAACAGACGCTCGCTCAGCGCGCATAGCGTATCTGAATCATCGTTTACTTCGCGCAGCAGTACCGATTGATTCAGTAGCACAGTTGCGGATGCTCGCAGTCGACTTAGCGCTGCCGCAACTGAACCGTCAATCTCCCGCGCATGGTTAGTGTGAATTACGATGGCAAGATTGAACCGGTTCTTTGTGAGGAGTTCTACAAGACCATCGTCGACTCGCTCGGGAATCATGATCGGAAATCGCGTATGGATTCGGACTGTCTCAATTTGAGGTAGTGCATCGAGCCTACGCAATAAATCAGACAATCGTCGATTCGAGAGCGACAATGGATCGCCGCCGCTCAGGATGACTTCCTTTGTGTTTTCCGACTGCGCAAGTGTTGTTAGCGCCGGGCGCCAGTCGCTGCGCGATGCAGTTTCTTTTGTGTATGGAAACGAACGCCGAAAGCAGTACCTGCAGTGAACGGGGCATGCGCCGGTGGTAATCAGCAACGCCCGGTTCGCATACTTTTGAATGAGGCCGCTACGTGAGCGCGCGAGTTCGTCCAGCGGGTCATCATCGAAGCCGTCGGCCCGTTCCGATTCGGCGGCGCGCGGCAAGACCTGCAACAACAGTGGATCTCGCGGGTCAGCTATCCTCATTCGCGATAGGTAGCCGCGAGGGACCAATAGCGGAAAATTCTGCGTCGAGCTGTCGGGACACGCCAATGCGCTCGGTGGCAACTCGAGCAATGTGCTGAGCTCGCCAATATCCCGAACAGCTTCGCGCAGGATCTGCTGCCAATCATTCTGCGGCGATTGAGCGAAGTGTAATGGGTGGGACACTTGTGTAGCGACGCTTCGTTTCCTCGTATCCAAGAATCTTTCAGGGAAGTACGACGCTTCGCGCCGGGTCCCGCAAAGCGACTTCTCCAAGAGAGTAGGCCCCCACGCACACGGCCCAGAATACGGCAGGAATGATCCCGATACAGAACAGGATAATGCCGAACTGCGAAATAAAAGACGCCAGCATATAGAACACGATCGCCAGGATGAAGTTGATGATGTTTCGTTTGAGGAACTCGAAGTTCTCCGAGAACTCGAACACCGCGGAGAACCGCCGTTCCATAGCCATCCGTACCATTGCCGCGGGGAAATAGAGCAGCAAGGCAATGTAGACGACTGCAAGAACCAACATGAAAAGAACTACCACAAGGCCCAGAGCGGCCGGCGGATCCCCGCCCTCAGAGAACGCACCAATCGCGATCATCGGGACCATAAAGAGGAACATTACCGGAAGGATGAGGACGAGGTAAGCAGCCATGACCGTCGCACCCTCCACGAACATGTCGCCGAGGTTCTCCCACTCGGGAAGCGGATATTGCTCACCGCGTGCCGAGCGGCGAATGAGCTCCATCATGTAACCGGCAAGGAAGAACCCGCCGATTAGGAAAAACGCCAGCAAGTAGAAAAGACTTCCCATCAGCAGCTTCGCGACCCAGTTTGGGTCGTCGAAAAAAAAGCGCATCGCCCGGTTGAAATCGATACTGCTTCCTGGCTCAACCTGGACAGCCGTCCCCTCCCCTCTGCTCGTTTTTAGTGCCGGCGGCTGGTAGGGATTCGATGGCTCCATCGGTAAACCTCCTGTGTTCAGGCATTTTGCGGGAAAGTATATACCCTAAGAGAAACTGGGGTCAGTCCTGGACTCTTGAATAGTGCTCGCAAGTTAAACTCTTTGAGCCGACTGGCTTAGATGAGAAGTCAAGAAGTTCAGGACTGACCCCACCGCGCACCGTCACGAAGACTTCAACGTGACGGTTACGACGAAACCACCCTCGGCGCGATTGTGAGCGCGAACCGAGCCGCCCATTTTCTCGACTAACCCTTTGACGAGCGCCAGGCCGATGCCCGTTCCCTTCGACGTGCGCGTGTTCTCGTTCTCGATTCTGTAGAACGGCTCGAATATGCCGGAGAGGTGGCAGGGGTCGACACCGGGCCCGGAGTCGATGACCTCGAGCCTCACGCCCGCGTCTTCCTTCTTGCAGGAAACGAGGACCTTGCGCTCGGCTGCGTGGCGCGCGTATTTGATCGCATTGTCCACTAGATTGAAAACGACCTGCGAGAGGGCGTCCGGATCGAAGCGAGCCTTCGGAACCTCGGGATCGAGCTCCATTCGAATCTGAAACCCCTCACTTTCGGCGTGCGGTCCGAGGATAGCGAGAGTCTCCTCGACCACGGGGCGGACGTCCCCGATGACGGTATGAAACGATCGCTCCTTCCTCTCGAGCCGACCGAGCTCGAGCACGTTGTCGACGAGCCGGGTGAGGCGCTCCGTTTCCGCGGTGATGACCTCGTAGTATCGCTGGCGTTTCTCCTCGGAGGGGACGAGCTTGTCGCGCAGCATCTCGCCATACATACGGATAGCGGTCAACGGCGTCTTGAGCTCGTGCGACACAGCGGATGCGAAGTTCTGGCGCCGCTCGGCATAGGTCATCGCCACCGCCACCATTCGGTAGACGGCAAAGAGCCCCACGGTCGCGGCCAGAAGCAGCAGCGCCGATAGAGAATAGAGATAGCTCGAGCCTGCGAGCTCACGCAACGACGCCAAGGAGAGAACGCCCGTCACCGGCCCGAAGGGCTCGGCAAAACGGTGCCGGAAAACGAACGAATCGCCTGGAACGGGCGGAATCCCGTCCTCTCCCTCGGGCACGAGGCGCGCGGAGCGGCTGAGCTCGTTCGAAGCGAGAACGCGAGCCGCGAGCCAGCGAACCAGCTCGGGGACGTCCAGCAGCACGCCCTGCCGGTAGCCTGCCCGGTCAATCACGACGGTGCGATAGAGGAGCATGTAACGCCCGTTCACTTCACGCCCCACCATCGGCTCCAACCGAACGTCCACGGGCTCGTTGGCTTTTTTTTGAAGCGACGCTTCGACCGCTTCCTCTAGGCCGCGCCCTTCCAGCTCGAAGCGCGCTCCGGCCCGGCCGCGCCGCTCCCCTTCCACGACCTCTTTCGAAGAGAGCTCCTGCTGAAGCACGTTCTCGGACGCCTCACTGGAAAAATTGTAGGCGTTGGCGGCCGGCGTCTGGCTGAGCTTCGTTCGTCGTTGCTGCCGGTCCGCAGCTGCTCGATTCAGCTCGCCAAGAGCGGTGCCTCGCCCCTCTTCTTCCAATGCAGGCGTGACGGCGAGACGAGGCCAGCGAGCCCGTTTGCCGTCCGCCGCCGCCTCTTGAAGCTCGTCGTTCTCCGACCTTCCAGCCATTCGCGACTGCCAGTGATCGCGTACCGTGCGCGTCACGAGCTCGACGCGCATCTCGGCTTCGGATCCGTCAGGTCTGAGCGGGCTCGTTACGGAGCCGTCGGGCTCGATCTGAAAATACCCGACAACGAAAGGATCCGTGGGGAGCTCCGCTAACGGAGAGCGTTCGAGCTCGAGGGCGCTCGAGAGGGTATTCGAAGGCAGGACGAAGTAGCGATAGTGATCGAAAGGCCGCTCCTCTTCGCGGCGGAGAAATAGCGTGAGCTCCCGCTCCAGCTCGTCGAAGACTCTCTCGGCGACCGTCTCGTGGCTCCGCTCCTGCTCCGCGCGCTCACTCGACAAGGCACGCTGAATCAGCAGTGCCAAGGGCACGAGAAGCACGAAAGCTAGCGCAGTAAAAACGATACGAACGCGCTGTATGCTGCTCACACGATTCGTCCTTAGCCGGCGAAGCGATAGCCCGCCCCGCGTACGGTCTCGATAAGGGCCTCATGGCCGCTTCGTATCTTCTTTCGGAGCTTCGCGACGTGCACGTCGACGGTACGGGTCTCGACGTCCTCGGCGTGACTCATACCCCAGACGTCTTTGAGAAGCAGACGCCGGCTCACGATGCGACCTTTCTCGCGCTCGAAGACCGCGAGAAGCTCTACCTCTCGAGGGGTGAGCTCTTGCTTCTCACCGTCTTTCTCCGCGGTCAGGCGGGATCGATCGATCCGCCAGGCTCCAAAAGCGAAGACGTCCGGGGCATCGTCGAGCTTCCCCGACCGGCGCAACAGCGCTTCGACCCGCGCCACCAGCTCGCGCACCGAGAACGGCTTGGTGACGTAGTCGTCGGCGCCAGCGCGAAACCCAGCGATGACGTCGTCCTCCGATCCCTTGGCGGTCAGCATGAGAATCACCTGGCCTGGGATTTCGGTGCGGAGCTTCCGACAGATGTCGAGTCCGCTGATGCCGGGGAGCATGACGTCGAGAATCACGAGGGGGAACTCGCCACCGAGCGCATGCTCGAGGCCTTCGTCGCCCGTCGCGGCGGCGGAAGGTGCGAAGCCATGGTAGGCAAGGACGTCGCAAACGCCCTCGCGGATGGCAGCTTCGTCCTCCACGAGGAGAATTCTCGTTTTCTCACCGCTCGGCATCCTGTTCTTCCCTTTGCCCTTATTGTACCGACCCACGGAAAAAGCCGCGTAAAACCATCGTAAAAACCTCGAGCTGTCGTTTTACCCGCCTTTTTCAGTACTTTGCCTCGCCGCGATGTACAACGGAAAGAGTGAAACAAACCCCAGAAACAGAACCGACGGAGAACCAAAATGAGTGACATGAAAAAGCCATCACGTGGAAAACGCTACTCGCTTGTAACCGTGGTGATTCTCGCCATGGCATCGATCGCCACCTCCATCGCGATGAAGTCCCCGAGCGCGGCATCGCACAGAACACCGCTTCGCTTCACGGCCGCGTCGACGACCCCCATTTCTTTCAGCGGACAGCTCAGCCAGAGCGCCGTCCTCCAGGGAAGCGACGGTCAGGTCCGTATCAAGCTCTTGCTCGGAGCCGATGAATTTCGGGTCAAAGAGCGCGTCCGCGTGCCGACCGACCTCCTCGTGATTCTCGACCGCTCCGGGTCCATGGAGGGAACGAAGATGGACTACGCGCGATCGGCGGTGACAGAGCTCCTCACCCATCTAGGTCCCGACGATCGTTTCTCGCTCGTGACCTACTCGAACGCTGCAGAGCTCGCGATCCCGCTCGCTCCAGCCACGAAGAGTGCGAAGCGCGGATGGCGCCGAGTCACGCGGCAGGTTCAGGCGGGAGGCGGCACCAACATGAGCAGCGGTATCGAGCTCGGGCTCAACACCCTGGGCCGTCGCGAAACGAGCCGTTCCGCTCGCATCATACTCTTGTCGGACGGTCTCGCGAACGAGGGCGATGCCTCCTACGAAGGCCTCACGTCGCGCGCGCTCAGGGCGGCACATCGCGAGTACGTTCTCTCCGCGATCGGCGTCGGAGCCGACTTCAACGAGTACCTGATGAGCGGTCTCGCCGACGCAGGGACGGGTAACTATTACTACCTTGAGAGCACGCGTGAGCTCGCGAAGGTCTTCGCGCGCGAGTTCCAGGCCACCCGCGAGACCGTCGCCACCGGCGTTGCCGTTAGGATCGAGCCCGGAGACGGCGTCGAAGTCGTGGAGGCGGCCGGCTACCCTCTCGAGCGCGAAGGCCGTCACGTGAGCTTTCGGCCAGGATCGCTTTTCGCGGGACAGGAGCGAGAGATATGGGTGACACTGCGAGTGCCGTCGGAGGAACCCAGCGAGCACGAGCTCGGCACATTCGTCCTGAGCTACACCGATGAGGGCCTACGTCATTCCCTCACGCTCGGGGGTACGCCGCGAATCGCTTGTATCCCCAATCGAGACGAGGTCATGGCCTCGGTCGACAAGAAGGTCTGGGAGGCCTCGGTCGTCGAAGAGGACTACAACAAGCTCCAGCAGGACGTTGCCCGAGCCGTGAAGGAAGGGCGACGGGACGAGGCCGTCGGTGAGATCCACGCCTACCGCGCGCGCAACTCCGAGTTGAACGCGGAGCTCGGAAGCACCCTCGTCGATGACAACCTTCTCGAGCTCGAAGAGCTCGAGCGGAGCGTCGAAGATGCTTTCACGGGTCCCGATCAGCAACGCAAACAGAACCTGCTCAGCAAAGAGCGCCAAGCGTCCTCTTGGGATGGCCGGCGTGCCGGCAGCAAAAAGTAACAAGAAAGGAAGGGAGGGTAGCACCATGGGTCTACTACATCGCATCTCGACACTCGTGAAAGCAGATGCCCACGGAGTCGTCGATGCCGTCGAGGATCGATCTCTCCTCTTGCGGCAACATCTCCGTGAGGCTGAGCTCGAGCTTCACCGAAAGCGCGCGCGACTCGAAGCGCTCGCGGCAGAGGAGAAAAATCTCGCCGAGGAGGAGCGGCGCGTAGGGGAGGCGGTCGAACGCCTCGAAGAAGACATCGCTCTAGCTCTCGGCGGCGGCAAGGAGGAGCTCGCTCGCTTCGCCGTCAAGAAACAACTGCTTCTCGAGCGTCGTCGTACCCAAGTGCGGAAGCGCGCGAACGACGACGCCTCGGAGCGTGAAGCGCTCACCGCCACGCTGGACCAGCACGAAACGGAGTTTCAGGACCTGAGGACCCGAGTCAAGGCGCACTTGACGCAGGCGGCCGCGCGGGAGCGCGGGCAAGATATCGACCTCTTCTGCGAGCCAGTGGTCGCCGATGAGGAGATCGAGATCGAGCTGCTCCGCCGCAAGCGGGCGGTCAAAAAAGGAGGTCAGTGATGCGTCTGGGAACTTTTTCTGGAAGTTTGCTCTTCGCGGTGCTCTCGGGGCTCGCGAGCACCGCCTACCTCGTGACGGGAAACCCCTCGGGCGTCGGCGCCATCGGTCTCGCGGTTTTGTATCTCGTCGCCATTGCACCGAGCTCGTCCCGTGCCCTGCGCATCGGGACTCTCGCCGGCGTGCTGGGCCTCGCACTCGGGCTTCTCGCTCCGAGTGCAGAGGCGAGCGTCGTCGGGGCCGCATTCCTGGTGGGCGTCCTAAGGAGTGGATTCGTGTACCGCTCGCGCCCATGGCGCGGGTTGGCGATCGAAACGCTCTTGCTCTCCGGGGGCTTTGTCCTTGCGACGATTTTGAACGGCTACGGCCCTCTGGACACGGCGCTCGCCGTCTGGGGTTTCTTCCTGGTGCAAAGCCTGTACTTCTTGATTGGAGGCGTCGAGCACCGCGCGGCCACGCCCGACGGCATCGATCCGTTCGTGAAGGCGCGAGAGGAGGCCCTGCGGCTCATAGACGACACCGCTTGATCGCTTGGATTTGAAGTTGTCAAGCCACGGGGCGACTCTGGATCTTCTCGCAGAAGGGCGTTCCAAGAAAGGGTGCCCGCGTGAGCGTCAAGGGCAAGATCCACGATGGTTTCGATCTCACGTCGGTGACGGACTTTGTAAAACTTCCCGAGCCAATCCGGGAGCGGATCGAGACGGGCTAGCTAATGATCGAGTCCTCGCACAAGTCGAAGACTTGAGCGTCGAGAAAAGCCGTAGATTTGCCCTGGCACCTGTTTTCGCCATACCATCTTGTGGACCCCGTTCGAGAAAGGCGGATCGTCATGGCGACCTCGAACCATGGGCGTGTTTACCCCCTGGGCGTGAACATCGCCGTCTACGCGATGACCCACGGAAGCGATTGAGCCCCCCTGCCGAAAACGTCGTGCTCTTCGACGGCGTCTGTGTTCTCTGCGATCGCTCGATGCGGTTTCTTCTGCGCATCGACCGGCACAAGCGCCTCCGCTTCGCGCCACTTCAGGGAGAAACCGCGCGGGGCGTCAACGATCGGTACCCGGAGCTCGACTCGAGGCTAGCAACCGTCGTTTACGTTCGCGACCTCGGAGGTCCCGACGAGTCGGTGCACGAGAGGTCGGATGCGGCCCTCGCAATTCTGCAAGACGTAGGCGGCCTGTGGTCTATCCCCTCCGCGGCTCGCATCGTACCTGGCGTCGTTCGAGACGGCGTCTACAACTGGTTCGCGAGCCGTCGCTACCGCTGGTTCGGCAAGCTCGAAGCCTGCCAGCTACCCGACGAGGCGTCTTCCGAGCGCTTTCTTCCCTGAAGCGCCCTGCGTCCGTGGAGAAGACCCAGACTAGTCAAGAAAGGGTGGCGGGCTCAGGTGATCGGACTTCGGTGAGCCAGGTCCATACGTTGTCCGCGGACATGGGTCGAGCGAGGAGGAACCCCTGAATCAGGTGACAACCCTGCGCCATCAGATAGTTGAGTTGCTGCTGTTCTTCGACACCCTCGGCGACCACTTGCAGCTCGAGAGCCTGGGCTAGTTTGACGATCGCGGAGCAAATCGCGCGATCTTCGCCCTTGCTACAGATGTCTTTGATGAACGCGCGATCGACCTTCAGGATGTCGACAGGAAAGTCCTTGAGCAACGCCAGAGAAGAATATCCGGTACCGAAATCGTCGAGTGCGAGGACCAAACCGAGTGATTTGAGCTTCGATAGAACATCTCCGCTCCTTTGCGGATCCTCCATGATGACGGACTCCGTAAGCTCGAGCTGAAGGTTTTCCGGCTCGAGACCTGTCTCTTTGAGGATACCTATCACCATCTCAGAAAAATTCGGAGCACCGAATTGTCTCGCGGAGAAATTGACGGCGACTTTCAGATTCGTCAGTCCAGCATATTGCCAGGCGCGAACCTGTGTACAGGCTCGGCGCAACACCCACTCCCCGACAGGAAGTATCAGTCCTGTTTCCTCGAGTAAAGGAATGAAGTCGGCAGGCGACCTAAAACCGGTTTCGGAATCGTTCCAACGCAGAAGCGCTTCCAGACCCGCCACGCTCCCCTCGGACACGTCCAAAATAGGCTGATAGTGCAGCTACGAACTCATCCCGCTTCAAAGCGTTGCGCAGCCTGGTGACGAGCTCGATTCGATCCTGGGCGCCGGCCTCGTTGTCCAGAGAAAAGAGCTCAGAGCCGTTTCCTCCCGCTTTTCGGACCCGATACAAAGCGGCGTCCGCGTGCTGGAGCAGGGTCCTTCCGTCCACGCCCCCTTCCGGATGCACCGCAGTACCAATACTGGCAGTGAGGTAGAGCTCGTGTCCCTCGTACAGAAAGGAACGGGACAGCGCGTACTGAATCCGTTGCACGACGAAACTCGCATCGTCGGGCCGACTCAGCTCTTGGAGCAGCAGCGCGAACTCCTCGAAGCTCCACCTGACGATAGTGTCGACGTTGCGAATAGAGTGACGCAGGCGCCGCTCCAACTCCGCGAGCATTGCGTCACCCGCGCCATGACCGAAGCTGGTATTGACCGCCTTGAAGTCGTCCAATCCGATCAGAATCACGCCGGTGTGGTTTCCGTCCCCGGCGCGGGAGAGCGCCTCGGTCAACCTCGCCCGCAAGAGATCGCGCGGCTGGAGCTCGGCGATAACGTCGGAAGAGGCCTGGCGGTCGGATCCCTTGAGGTCTCGACCTACCAATCGCCTGAGCTCGACGAGCTCGATCCCGTTGCGCACCGCGCGACAGGCGTCCCCCTCTTCGCGCTCCCCGCGAATCACGACGTCGAAGACTTCCGTTTCAAGCTCGTCGAATCGACCCTTTGGAGTCGCGTGGCTCAGAACGAGCACGACGGGAACCCAGGGATCCGCATCCTTCTTGGCGAGCGAGTCGAGCTTCTCCGGTTGGAAGTCCGAAACCTGTGGGTCTATCAATACGCAGCTAAGAAGGTTTCCGGTTAGCGCGAGCGCGGCCTCCATCGAGCCCACTTCGACCACCTTTTGGCGAGCGCCGAGCTCTCGCACGAGGGCATCACGGTAGTCTCGCGGCCCCCGGGGCTGGGCATCGATGACGAGGACAGTATCGATCTCTTGGTTCGCCGTCATGATTGTCCACTGAAGGGAAACAACCTCGGTGCGTTGCACTTTGCCTACGCCGGGCTCTTGCGCGAACCAGGGAGTTCACGCCGTGTTTCCCGACAACATACATACAAGGATCGTGCCGCCTCCCGAGCTGTTCAGCTAACCCCTTCGTTTACGTAGCTTACACAACCGCCTCGTGGCTAGACGGCGATGACGCACCCAATAACGCTCTGAAAAGGACTTCTTTTCGAGGGGAAAGCCACCCGCCCTAAGCGGCACGAAACTTGCTTTTTGAAAGCTATGGACACCTCACGCTCACACGAGATCCTCCTCCTCGCCACCGAAGAGCTGGTTCACGCCTTCGATCTCAGCACGACACATCGCGTCACGCTCGGTCGGCACGAGTCGAACGACGTCCCGCTCAGCTCGCGCACTGTGTCCAACTTCCACGCCGAGATCACAAACGAGGACTCCGGGATCGTTCTGCGGGACCTCGGCAGCACGAACGGAAGCTACGTGGGCAACGAGCGCGTCGAAGCCCGTAGCCTTTCTAACGGAGACCGCATCCGCATCGGAAACTACATACTGACGATGCAGTTGAAACCGGCGGAAGACTCGCGGGATGGCTTCATCCGCTATCGTCGCGAGACGCCGTCCTGGGGACCCGGCACGAAGGGTCGCGTCATCTCCTTGCGAGCACGCTCAGCCGACTCCTTGAAAACGCTTCAAGTGGAGGACCCGAACGATCTACCCCTGCCGGACCTGTTGAATCGCTTGCGGCGTAGTGGGAGCCCCGTCTACGTCCGATTGGAGCGCGAGAACGAGCAATGTCATTTGTTCGCGATCAAGAACCGCCTCATCCATGCCGAGTACGGAGCGAGTGTCGGAGAGAAGGCACTCTATCGACTCTTCTGCTGGCAAGACTCCCGATACGAAGTCAAAGCGCTGGAGAACACAGCTAGCGTTCCACGTTCCATTACCCTTCCCAGCGAAACGTTGATCATGGAGGGAATGAAGCAGGTCCTCGAGCTCGGGAAGCTGATCGCGGATCTGCCCCCGATGGAGGTTCCTCTGCGCCTCAAAGAGGATTGCCCGCTGGCGCTGACCGCGCACTCCCCCGCGGAAATCGAAATCTTCCAGGCCATCATTCGTCAACAGACGATTGGGGCGGTGATGGAGAGCTCGCCTTTGACCGACGTTCGCGTCCTGAGGCTCATCGAGTCGCTCTTGAGAAAGGGCGTGTTCGAGGTCGCGCGGAAAGCACCGTCGCTTTCGGAGACGTTCATTTCCCCTCCGGGGGAAGTCTCCCCTTTGAGGGCGATCCTCTCCGATTCTTAGCTTCTAGCGCTCGTTCTCCAACGAGCTCGGCCCCCGATTCAGGGGCAGCAGCCCGAAGTACTGGCGCGAGAAAGTGGGGCTTGTCTCACCTCTCGTAGTACGCGGCGATGGACGAGAGCCGCTTTTGGATTTCCTCTTCCGTGATGAATGTCCCATTGACCATCACGCCGACCCGTTTGGAAACGTTCTCGATATCCGCCAGTGGATTAGCCTCCAGAAGTATCAGGTCCGCGCGTCGCCCGAAGGCGATCGTTCCATAGTCGCCACGGAGATACTCACTGGCGATGCGAGTCCCGGTGGAAAGAGCTTCATAGGGAGTCATGCCGATTTCGGCATAGAGTTTCAGCTCGCGATGGACGGAAAATCCGGGAACGCTGAAGATCTGCGGGGAGTCCGTCCCCAGGAGAATCCGAGCGCCGCCGGTGTGCAGCGCCCGCAGGAGCCGCCTCCGCAAGGCTGCGAGAGCTTGCATCGCTTCCGGATCGACCTCGGCGAGCCGCTCGTCCACTGCCTGGCGCCAGCGGTCGACCGTCGACCTGGGCATATAGGCGACTTCGGCTCGCTCCTCCAAAAGCTCTTCCGAGGGGCGCGTCGGGTAGATACCGCTCTCCCACAACACCATCGTAGGAACGACGGAGACGTCGGACTCGCGGGTCTTCCTGACGAGGAGCTCGATACGACTCTCATCGATCTGGTCGAGAAGCTCGTGGGCACCGCGAAGTCCGGGGGCTTCTTCGAGCTCCTGGCTCTCCGGCACGAGGGCCTCGACGTAGTTGTCGAGGTGGTCGATGGTCGTCTGCCTCACCTGGAGGGCACGAAGTAGGCCGACCTGATCCGGGACGTGACCGCCGAATATCATCCCTAACTGGCGCGCGGTGCCGGCGATCGTGTCGTAGAGGTCGGACGACAAGCCTTCGTGTATTTTCAGCAGGTCGAACCCCGCATCATCGTACTCACGAACGAGGGATTCGGCCTGCTCGACACTCTT
Organism: Candidatus Marinacidobacterales bacterium; assembly: GCA_965247365.1. Lineage (GTDB taxonomy): Bacteria > Acidobacteriota > Vicinamibacteria > Marinacidobacterales > SMYC01 > CBDFHB01. The sequence goes on along the minus strand of CBDFHB010000002.1, from coordinate 1,530,578 downwards.
TACCGTGTCGCCCGAAAGCGCCGGACTGCCGAGGAGGAGCTGGGGGCCGAGGAGCTTGTCGTCGTGAAACCCTTCGCCGCGGATCCGCTCACGGATCTGGAACTGAGTCTCGTGCCCCTGCATGCCGCGAACCGTGGTGACTCCATTCGCGACATATAGGAAAAGAACGTTCTCCATCACCTCGGGCGGCGTGCTCGGGTTCGGCAGATGGCCGTGCATCTCCGTGAGCCCCGGCATCAGATACTTGTCACGTCCGTCGATGCGCGTCGCACCGGTCGGAATGGGGATCCCGTACGATGGACCGAAGCCCGTAATTCGGCCGTCCTCCACGAGCACGGTGTACTCCTCGAGCACCTGTCGGGAGGCCATGGGTACGACGTTTACGTTCACGAAGGCCGTGACGTTCTCATTGATCGGCGGTGTAACGGAACGCGGAGGCGCGGGATCGACGCAGCCGCTGCCCGTCGTGACAAGAAGCAAGATTGCCGCGATTTCGACCCTCATGCCTTCTCGTTTCCTCCTATCATGCCCGGGAAACTAGCGCAGAACGCGTCGGCGTACAAACAGACTCAGGTGATTCACGGGACCAGAGCCACGATGCGAACGGGTCCGCCCGAGCCCTTTCCGATCTTGACGGGAAGGGCCACGATCCAGAAGTCTTTCTCCGGCAGCTCACCGGCACTCGCAACGTTCTCGAGGCTCGGCACTCCAGAACCGGCTGCCACCTGGTGAACGATGAAGTCCGGGGATTGCCCGTAGTCGATACTCGCCGTATCGACCCCCAGTGCTCCGACACGTCGCTCCTCGACGAGAAAGCGCGCCGCCTCCTCACCATAGGCCGGGAAGTGAAGGTTCGACGCGTCCCCGGCGGTGTCGTCGCCGAGGTAGGCCAAAGGGTCGGGCCAGCGACTGCCCCAGCCGGTTCGAAGAATGACGATGGCCCCCGCCGGAACCGGCCCGTTGCGCTCCTCCCAGCCTCGCACGGTGGCCAGATCGAGACGCGCGTCGGGGTCGACCCCGGCCTGCTCGCTCATATCGATGACGACGCCCTTTGCGATGAGTTGGCGAAGAGGTATCTCCGCAGCCGTGCGTCCTCCTTCTGCGAAGTGAATCGGCGCGTCAATGTGAGTCCCTCCATGCTCAGGCGTGCACAGGGAGTAGGCCGAGTAGAAAAAGCCGTCGTCGGTGACTCCGTAGGCGAGCTCGGTCAGCTCGAATAGCGACGGCGCGGTCGGCCAGTAGAGCGTTTCCTCGTCGTAGGTATAAGAGAGATCGACGAGCCGGGCGCTCTCGAGGTCGACGCCGTCCGTACGTACATCGACGCGTCCACACGAGACCATCAACAAAGTCGTCCAGATCCACTGCTTGTTCATCGCCGACCTCCAGGTGAACGCGAGAGTCGCGGGCGTCTAGGGCGTTCCGATCGTCAAGAACCGGACGGACGAGCTGAAACCGGCTCGTGCCTTCGCAAAGTAGTCTCCTACTCCCTCGGCTCCGAAACGTCCTTCACGATCTCCTTCAGGATGTCGTCCGGATCGATGTGCTCGGCTTCACCCTCGAAGTTCAACAGGATGCGGTGCCGCAGAGCGTGAAAGTAGACGGCGCGAATGTCCGCGCAGGCCACGTGCGCGCGGTCGTGCAAGAGGGCTTGCACTTTGCCGCCGAGGACAAGTGCCTGCGTGCCACGAGGGCTCGCGCCGAAGCGGACGAACTTCCTCGTGAGCTCATGAGACTGCGGCGCGTTCGGATGGGTCGCGAGGGTCAAGCGAATGGCATAGTCCTGAACCGGCTTCGCGATGGGAACGGAGAGGACCGTCTTCCGCATCTCTAGGACCTCCCCCCGCTCGAGCACCGACTTCGCTACGGGCTCCTCGACCTGGGTCGTGCGGTCCATGATCTCGTGCATCTCATCCGAGCTCGGATAGACGATCTTGAGCTTGAAGAGGAATCGGTCCATTTGGGCTTCCGGAAGCGGATAGGTCCCCTCGAGCTCGATCGGGTTCTGCGTCGCCATCACGAAAAAGGGCTCCTCGAGCTTGTAAGTCACGTTCCCGACGGAGACGCTCTTTTCCTGCATGGCCTCGAGCAGCGCGGATTGGGACTTGGGCGTGGCACGATTGACCTCGTCCGCAAGCATGAGGTTGCAGAAGATCGGACCTTGCTGGAAATCGAGGTACTTCTCGCCGAGCTCGGTCTCGCGTACGACGTTGGTCCCGATGATGTCGCCGGGCATCAAGTCCGGCGTGAACTGGATTCGCTTGAACTTGAGATTCAGGACGTCCGCGAGGGTTTGAACGATCTTCGTTTTTCCGAGACCGGGAATCCCCTCGAGCAGGACATGGCCACGCGTCAGGAGACAGGTCATGATTCCGCTGGTGATGTCCTTATTCCCCACGATGACCCGGGACATTTCCCGCTGGACGACTTCGTATCTTTCGTGGAAGTGACTGATTTCTTTTTCGATCGCGATCATTTCTCTTGGCTCGGCTCCGCCTTCGTTTTCGAATTGGCAATAATGGACATGAAATAGCGCTTCACCAGAGACCGATACTGCCACGGCACGTGCTCCCGCGTCAGCGCATTTTCCTCGGCGTAGCTACCGCGCTGTTGAATAGTTTGGTAGTTGAGTGTGGATTTTTCCTCGCGAGAAAGGCGCTCGAAAATATCCTCCGGCACCGGCTCGTCGCGCGCCTCTTTCTCGAGCAACTCCATCTCGAGCTGCACCTCGAGGCTGGTAGCCTCGCCCAGCACCTCCGACCCGCTCCCTCCGGGACCGGTGGCGTCTCCCGCGGGTCCCGCATCTACCGGTACGGCGTTCGAGGGATCGCCTTGCATCTGAGCCATCTGCATCTGATCGCTCATCATTCCGGCGGCGCTTTGCGTCGCTTGGCTACCCTCCTGTTGCGACGCTCCCTGCCGCTGGCTCGACGACTGCTCCTGCGCGAGAGACGACTCGAGCGTCGCCATTTCTTGCCCCGGATCCATGGACTGCTGCGAGGCCATCTGCTGGCCCATTTGCTCGAGCTGGTCCGCGGCGTCACGGAGCGCTTGCGCCATCTCGGCCAAGCTTTGATCCGACATCTCCCCGCCGGCACTTTCCAAGCTCTCCATCATCTCGGCGAGATCCGCCTGCTGGAGGTTGGCGTTCGAGAGAGCCTCCAGAAGAGCCTGGAGCTCCTCAGAGCTCTGCGCCTCGGATAGGCGCTCCGCGAGCTCGCGCAGGAGCTCGGCGACTTCCTCTGCATCGTGGGCCTTCAAGGCTTCGGACAGCTCGGAGAGGGTCGCACTCGCCTCGAGGTTCGCGGCTATCTGCTCGAAATCCATCTCGAGCCGTTCCATATCGACTTGGCTCGCGGCGAGCGCCTCTTGCGCGATCTCGAGATCGCCGAGAATCTCCGCCAACTCCAAATCCCGGCGCTTCAAGCTCTCGACGGCCTCCTCGAGCTCCGCGAGCTTCGCCTGTTCTTCGGGCAGCGCTTCAGCCTCGTCGAGAAGGTCCTCCATGGTCTCCGGCTCGCCGTCTCGGGCCCACGAGAGCAACGAAGGAGCATCGATTTCCCGAAGCCACGTCGGATTCCAGGAGAGCAGAGCGAAGAGCGCGACCCCGACGCCGAGCGCTGGAAGGAATTGCCCCGGCGAGTTCGTCGGAGCGATCTGAGCAGCGGTGAGCTTCTCGGTCGACTCGGCAGCGCGACCAATCTGAAAATCCATCCACTTGGTGCGGTCGCCCGATCCCAGAAAGGCATGCGCGCTAGTCAACGTATCGTGCAACGCCGCCCGGCGGTCCGCGATGACGGCGGTGCGTGAAAGCCCGCGGCCGGAGACGAAGCGGTATCCGAGGTAGCCGACGAGGCCGACCCCGTAGACGGCGAGAAGGGCGAACCGAGCTCCCGGCCTCTCCCAGAAGCCTGTCAGCTTCAGCAGGACGAGAAGTGCTATGAGTCCCCAGAGGCCTTTCGTCAGATAGAAGAGCCCGTCGTTGAGCCTGAGGCGGCGATCGACCTGCCGGAGGAAGTCCAGGATTCGGCTGCGGTCGGTCGGTGTCGTGCTCTGTATCAATAGTCGAAAACCCGCCCGATTCTACACCATCTGGCACCCCCATCCAGGAGGGGGGGTCAGTCCTCAGTAGCTTGACTTGACCGTTACTTTTCTACTCAAGTCAAGTTGTTCAGGGCTGACCCCAGTTTTGGGGCTAACATCGGGTCCATGGCTCGCGTCACTGCAGTACGCGCTGTTTCCGCGCTCACCTTGGCTTTGTTCCTCGCCTGCGGTGACGAGACGGATCCGCCGGCCGGCGCCACACCGAGCGGGACCACGACCACACCCGCGGCCGCGACCTCCCGGGCGACCCGCATCATGCCCCTCGGAGACTCCATCACGCAGGCCGACGCCGACCACGACAGCTACCGACGGCCCCTTTGGCAGCGGCTCGAAGCGTCGGGGGCACGCGTGGATTTCGTCGGAAGCCAAAGGCGGCATCACCGTGGCGAGCCCCCGCGCGCGGACTTCGATATCGACCACGAGGGACACTGGGGATGGCGCGTTGACGAAGTTCTCGAACACATCGACGGGTGGATCGAAGACGCGCAGCCCGACGTCGTGCTGATCCATCTCGGCACGAACGACCTGATTCAACGGCAGGGCGTTCCCAGCACGTTGGAGGAGCTCTCAGCGCTCGTTGATGCCCTGAGGGCCTCCCTCCCAGGGGTGAGGATCTTGATGGCCCAGATCATCCCCACGACAACGGCGGCCATCAACGAGCGCATCGAGGCTCTGAACGCGCGGCTCCCTTCGCTCGCGGCCTCGAAGTCTATTCGCCTCGTCGACCACTTCGCGGACTTTGACGCTTTTGCGCTCACCTATGATGGCGTGCACCCGAACGCGTCCGGTGAGGCCCGGATGGCCGAGCGATGGCTCGCATCACTACTTCCTCTGCTCGACGAGACCGAATGAAAGCCATCACGTTTCAGAGCAAGGCCAGGGTCTCAGTTGAATCAGTGCCCGATCCCGAGCTCGTATCGGGCGGAGATGTCATTGTCCAGACTCGACTGACGGCCATCTGCGGCTCCGACCTCCACGTGTATCTCGAGAGAGAAAAAGGTATCGAGCCCGGGACGGTCATGGGGCACGAGTTCCTCGGTGAAGTTGTCGAGGTGGGTGACGACGTGAAGACGCTCTCCCCTGGCGACCTCGTCGTGTCTCCCTTTACGACTAGTTGCGGCGGTTGCTTCTACTGTCGTCGCGGACTCACGTGCCGTTGCGAGAGCGGTCAGCTTTTCGGATGGGTCGAGGACGGCGAGGGACTCGAGGGCGCTCAGTCGGACTACGTGCGGGTGCCCCTCGCGGACTCGACCCTCGTGAAACTGCCCGACGGCGTCGAAGAGGAGCCCGCGCTCTTCCTCGGTGACATCTTCGCCACCGGTTCCTATTGCGCGGAGATGGCGGGCGTTCTACCCGGCGGGATCTATGCCGTTGTCGGATGCGGGCCCGTCGGATTGCTCGCGATTCTCGGTGCCCGCGAGCTCGGGGCAGAGCGCATCTTCGCTCTCGATCTGCAACCTGAGCGGCTCGAGCTGGCGAAGCGTTTCGGGGCAACGCCCGTCGAGGTCTCGCAGGGCGATCCCATCGCGAGACTACGCGACGTAACCGAGGGTCGCGGCGCGGATGGCGTGCTCGAAGTGGTGGGAAGCCCCGAGGCCACGCGACTCGCCGTCGATCTGGTACGACCGGGAGGCGTCATCTCGGCCGTAGGCGTCCACACCGAGACCCGCTTCGCATTCTCCCCCGCCGAGGCCTACGACAAGAACCTCAGCTATCGCGCCGGACGATGCCCCGCGCGGCACTACATGGAGCGGCTTCTACTCCTCGTTCGAGAGAAGAAGTACGACCTGGCTTCGATCATCTCGCATCGACTTCCCTTGAGTGAAGGGGTTCGAGGCTACGATATCTTCGAGAAGAAGCTCGAGGCTTGCACTAAGGTTGTGCTGCGGCCGTAACGCGGGTCCTCGGCACCTCCTGCTGAATCGGTCTGAGCGTCGCTTCGAGCGACTCTCGCGGAACCGAGTCCAGATAGGGACCCACGAGCCATCGAACAGCTCCCGGCACTCCACGGCTCAAGCTGACCGACTCGCACTCCACGATCACGCCACCCGGAACTTCCTGAAAACGCCAGTAGGAGTTCAGCCGCCACAGGAAACCGCGGTCGTTCCCCGTCGCGCGCTCCCGCTCAGCCGGAGTTCCGGCGTCGACCAGCTCCGCGATGCGCGTCGCGTAGCTCGCGCTCGAGACCTTTAGAGGCCCGTGACGCCGATAGTCGACGCGGTGCTCGGTGTTGTAGTAGACGGTGACGATCTTTTTTCGCTTCAAGCGGAGGAAAATATCGAAACGCTCGCTGCCCTGGTCGTGTGCAACGAGACGGGACGCCTCGACCTCGTCGAAATAACGATCGTGGGCGTCGTAGTTCTGCAGCCAGGCCACCACGTCGTTCACGGTAGCGCCTCGAATGAACACGCTTCCCAACCAGTGGTGCACCATCCCTTTCGGAATCGTGATGCTCGCTCCATCCTCGCGGCTCGAGTGCAGCTTCGTCACGTAGACGTCGCCAGAACGAAGAGTGCGATGCAACAAAGCGGCCTTCTCCGGTGCGAGGTGGTCTTGAATGAGAAAACCCTCGTCCGATTCGATCTCACTCGCGATGCGCGCTTCGGTGATCTGAACGTAGCGCTCGAAGGCTTCGATGGTCTCAGTCTGGAGCTCGGCGGCCAAAGCGTCCGAAGACACGGCCGTCGAGGCCAAGAGAGCCAAGATGTACAGTTTCATGTTCTCTCCTCAGCCCTGGACTTTCTCGACGTCGCTTGGCAGCTTCACGTCGAAGACGCCCGCGTCGATCTTCACGTTGATTTCGATCTCACTCAGAATGAAAGTGATGAGACTCTCGTTCGCCTCGAGGCACGTCTGACGGACGGGCACGAGACGTTCCGCCTCCAGCCAGAGCTCGATCTCCTTGCAATAGACTTCAGCACCAGCCCTCGCGACGAATCGGAGGTGGTGGAGGCCTTCGGTCTCCGGCACGGTCTCGACCACATAGTCTCTTTCGAGCCCTTCCATGGACTCGCGGGAGCCGCTGAGGATGCCGGTGAACAAGCTTTTCTTGCCCGCCGCGCCGACCTTGCCAGAGACTACCTGCTTGATACGCGGCTGATAGAGCATGTAGCTGCCGTCCGCGACCAGCATGGTTCGACGCTCGGGCTCGTCGATATCGAGACGAAATCGAGTTTGCTTCTTGCCACGCTCGACGTAGACACGTCCCTTCTCCTCCGGATCCTCGAACCCGAGCTGAGGATAGGACTTCACCTGGGTAATCATGGCCCGAAGGCTCGCCAGGTCCTTCTGAGCCTCCCGCATTCGGGCGAGTACCGTTTCCGGCGCGGTGGGGTTAGCGACGGCGACCATCGCTATCGAAAGCATCAACAGAATTGGATTCATTGGGAAATGACTCCATCCTTCATAAGCACGACGCGCTCGGCCGCTTCGGCGACGTCGATATCGTGCGTGATGAGAACGATGGTTTGACCGAGTTCGCGATGAACCCGCCTCAGCATCTCGAGGACATTCTCGGAGTTCTGGGAATCCAGGTTGCCGGTCGGCTCGTCGGCGAGCAGGATGGCCGGCTCGTGAATGACGCCGCGCGCAAGAGCGACGCGCTGTTGCTCGCCGCCCGAGAGCTCGTTCGGTCTGTGTTGCAGCTTCGCCGAAAGCCCGAGCATCGAAAGCAGCTCCTCGCGCCTCGAGGCACCGCGGGCGGGATCGGTCCGACCCAGGCAGATGCGCTGGGCGAGCTTCAAGTTGCCTTCTACGCTCAGCGTCGGAAAGAGGTTGAACCTCTGGAAGACGAAGCCGATGTAGTTCCGTCGCAGCTCGGTTCGCTGACCGTCGGAGAGAGAGCCGAGATCGTTCCCCTCGATTGTCAGCCTGCCTGCCGAGGGGGTCAGGAGACCACCGAGCATATGCAGGAGCGTCGACTTGCCGCAGCCCGACGGTCCCATGATGGCGACGAACTCTCCGCGGCGAACGGTGAGGTCGACGCCCCTGAGAGCATGGACCTCCGTCTTGCCCAGCCGGTAGGTCTTCCATAGAGCTTCCGCTTCCAGGGCTACCGGCGTTGGATCTCTCCGAGTAACCGTTTCTACTTCTTTCATCAGAGCAACGCTATTCATAGGAAAGAGCCTCCACTGGATCTTGACGAGCCGCTCTGAGCGCGGGGTAAAGGGCACCGAATACGCCTCCCAAGACGGCCATGGAGGCCGCGGCGAAAATCCACTGCCACTCGAACTGCACGACGAGGGACGTGAAGGTCATCACGCCCCAGCGGATCGCGAGAGACACCAGCCCCCCGACCGCAATACCGAATCCGGCGAGAACGAGCGCCTCGGTCTGAATGACGCCCACGATGAACTTCTTCGAAGCCCCCATGGCTTTCAAAATGCCGATCTCACGGGTACGTTCCGTGACCGCGGTATAGAGCGCCAGGAAGATCGTCAAGCCGCTGATGAAGACGGCGAGCGCGATGACGACGTTCAAGAACACCTTCAAGCTGGGAATTCCTCGAGCCCACATCCCCGGGATGTCTCGCGTAAAGACGATCTTGTTTCCGGGAAGCCGCTGCTCGATGGCCTCCGCCACCGTTTCCGCTGAAGCGCCCTCCTCAAGGCCGACGAGAATCCAGGAGCAGCGTTGTTCAGCTCCCAGGAGATCCTGCATCGACGAAAGGGGCATCTTCATGCGCGCGCCAACCTCGGGCTCGTAGACCCCGACCACCCAGAACTCTTTTCCGAGGAGCTCGAGGCTTGCACCGAGCTCGGTCTCGGGGTCTTTGGCCCGCTGTCGGTCCACGAGGAGCTCATTGGGAGCTGCGGGCAAACGTCCTCGATGAATGCGGAGCCCCGTCACAGCCGGATAACTCGACAGCTTTCCGCGCTCCTCGAAATCCACGCCCTCGATGAGCTCGAAGCCAAGCCCGCGGGCACCACTACGGACGTAGCGGGCCACGGGAGTCGTCGCCGCAACGCCCGGAACCTTCTGAATGGCTTCCGCGTAACCGAGCGGCAGCGTCAATGGCGACGTGGTCATGCCGGCACCGAAGCCGCTCGGAGGGAGGAATACGAGCTCGGCCTCGAGGTTCGCCTCTCGCTCGCCCGAGCTCAAAAGCATTCCCCGGGCAAGGCCTACGGTGACGAGAATCAGAACGACGCCGAGCGAGATACCACAGACACTGCTCGCGGCTCGTAGCGGTCGCGCCGTCAAGTTCGCCAGCACGATGTTATCCATTGCAGACTCCTTTCGACCCTGACGTTGCAATGGCCGTTCCAGATGAGGAATCGGCACAAAATGCTGAGCTATATCGAGTTAGAAAAGGAGAGGGATCGAAGGGGACTAACCTCTGGGCTTCTCGACTATCCGATTGGTTAGCGGCCGGAGACAGAAAGCTGTTGGACAGGCACCAGGGTCGTTTCGAGGGATTCTCGCGGCACGGAGTCGAGAAACCGTTTGACCAGCCAGCGGGCGGCGGCGGGTACCGACCGGCTCAAGCTGATGGACTCGCACTCCACGAAGGTACCACCCTCGACTTCCTCGAAGCGCCAATAGGAATGTAGGCGCCAAAGAAAGCCGTGATCGTTGTCGGGCTCCAATTCGGACTCGTTGGCCTCTCCGGGATCCTGAATCTCGCGAATCCTCGTCGCGACGCTCCGAGAGGAGGCGCGCTTTTCCCCGTGCCGCCCGTAGGTAACCTCGTGCTCCGTGTTGTAGTGGACCGTGATGATTTTCTTCCGTTTCAGTCGCAAGAAAATGTCGAATACGTCTCCTTCGCGGGAAAGCAGGCGGGAGTCCTCGACTTCTTCGTAAACGTCCTTCTGGCGGTCGTAGGCTTGCACCCAGTTCAGGACGCGCTCCAGGGAGATGCTAGGCACGAAGACCGAGCCGTACCAGTGATGGATCATCCCGGAGGGCACCTCGACCCGATTGCCCTCCTCGTCGGATGTAACCCGCTCCACGACACAGACCTCGCCCGCCTCCATTTGTGCCTGGCACCGGCTTCGTTCCGAGGGCGCGAGAATCTCAGCGACGCGGAAGGGGTCGGCACGGTCGAGCTCGGCTTCGATCCGCCTCTCCGTCAGCTCCACGTAGGTGCGCCAAGCTCTCTCGGTCGCAGGCGTAAGGTCTGCCGCCAGAGCGGGCATCTGGGTGACCACCAGCAGGAACGCCGCCGCAATCGAAAGGGCTCGCATATATAGAAGATACCTCACCTTGATCCGGAAAGTAGGTTAGTGGGAAACTGGCATGCTAATGGGGCTTCAATCCGGCTCCCGCGTCGGTGGCTACGAGATCCTCGGCTCGCTCGGTGTCGGCGGCATGAGCGAAGTTTATAGAGCCCGCGACCTCAGCCTGGGTCGAGACGTAGCCATCAAGATACTCCCTGAGGAGGTTAGCGCGGATCCGAGCCGGCTCGCTCGCTTCGAGCGCGAAGCCCAGCTGCTAGCGGCGCTCAACCATCCCAACGTCGCGGTGATCCACGGCATCGAGCGCGAAGATTCGACATCGTTTCTCGTCCTCGAGCTCATTCCGGGAAAGACACTCGCCGAGCGAATCGCGGACGGCCCACTGCCCTTTCCCGAAGCACGCGCCATCTTCTTGCAAATCGCTCAAGCTCTCGAGGCGGCGCACGACAAGCGCATCATCCATCGGGATCTCAAGCCGGGCAACGTGAAGCTCACCGCGGACGGCACCGCCAAGCTCCTCGACTTCGGCCTCGGCAAGGACATCGGCCTACGTGCGGGAAGCTCGGAGAAGACGGCGACTTATGTCGGCCATGGCACCAGCATCGGCATGGTGATGGGAACGCCGGGATACATGAGCCCCGAGCAGGCCCGAGGGCAGGAAGTCTCGGGAGCAAGCGACATCTGGTCTTTCGGCGTTTGCTTGTTCGAGGCTCTCTCCGGGAGGAACCCGTTTCAGCGAGGAACGCTCCCCGACACCCTGGCCGCGATTCTGAACGAGGAGCCCCACTGGGGCCTTCTCCCAGTGGGACTACCCGCGCGGCTCTACGGCCTGGTGCGAAGGTGTTTGAAGAATAGGGTATCGGATCGGCTTCACGACATCGCCGACGTGCGTATCGAGCTCGAGGACACGACTCTGGACCAGGAGAAGCTCCCCAGAAGAATCGACCTGCGCTGGCTCCTGGGCCTTTCGGTCGTCGCGGCCGTTGCGATCATCTGGGCCATCGCGGGATCCGGGGTACGCGACATCGAGCAACCTTCGGTGGTGAGATGGTTCGTCCTGGAGCTTCCGCCGACCGCACCGATGTCGCTTTCGAGCGGCAAAGCGCTATCCTTGTCTCTCGACGGCACGCGGCTCGTCTACGCCGCGCGCAGAAGCGGCCGCACCCAGCTGTATTTGCGAAATTTCGATGGGCTTCAGACCGTTCCGATTCCCGGAACCGAGGGAGCGTCGGGGCCGTTTTTCTCCCCAAAAGGGGATCGCTTGGGCTTCTTCGCGGACGGCAAGCTCAAGGGACTATCCCTCATGAGCGGGAGCCCGGTAAGCTTGAGCGATGGCCCGAATCCTCGAGGCAGCGCCTGGATCGATCGCGGCGATGGGACGGAAGTCATCCTCTTCTCGCCGTCCATCACCGGAGGTCTCTCCTACGTTCTCGCGCGTGGTGGATCTCCCGTCCCCTTGACGGTGGTCGACGACGACGGCGGGGATCGAGACCATCGTTGGCCCTCCATACTTCCTGACGGGAAAGCCGCGCTATTCACGGTCTGGACAGAAGACGGTTTCGACGTCCACCTGCTGGAGCTCGGCAGCGGCGAGATGAGCAAGCTCGTCGATGACGGGTCCTTTCCGCGCTACGTTCCCACTGGCCACCTCGTATTTGCTCGGAATGAGGGTCTCTTCGCAGCCTCTTTCGACGTTCGTTCCCGTCGCCTGGTCTCAGAACCGGTGCTCGTCGCCGAGGACGTTTTCTACGACGCCCGCAGCGGAGCCGCGCAGTTCGACTTTTCGACGGACGGCACCCTGGTCTACGCGCCCAAGCGCCCGAAAGGACGCGCGCCGTTACAAATGGCGTCCGTCTTCGTCGTGGAAGCGAGGGGCTCGGCGAGAACGATCGGCGAGCCTCGCGAGTCGATTCAGGTCCCACGGCTCTCGCCCGACGGGAGCCTCTTGCTGCTCACGATCCTCGAAGGGGACGCGACCGACCTCTGGACTTTGAATCTGTCACGCGGCGGTTACACTCGTTTGACGTTCGAGGGTGAAAGCGGAGCCGGCGCGTTCAGTCCCGAAGGCGACCGTATCGTTTTCAGCTCGGGCCGGGGGGGACGGTTCGCAATCCACGAAAAAGCTTCGGACGGAACCGGTGAGTCGATACGTTTGACCGAGGCAGACAATCCGCAGTTTCCTACGAGCTGGTCTCCCGACGGGAAGTTTCTGCTCTATGCCGAGCTCGACCCGGACTCGAAGCTCGACGTGTGGGTTTTGAGACTGTCGAATGGCGAGTCGAGTCCACTCATCCAGACACCTTTCGAGGAGGCCAGCGCCGTCTTCTCTCCCGATGGGAAGCTCATTGCCTATACCTCGACGGAATCGGGCCAGGAAGAGGTCTACGTCAGAGCCTTTCCAGGACCTTCGGGCCGATGGCAAATTTCGACGCAATCCGGGAGTGAGCCCCTATGGTCGCGCGACGGCAAAACGCTCTACTTCCGCCGCGACGACTCCCTGATGGCCGTCGACGTGACCAGGGAGCCTTCCTTTACAGCCAGTCGACCCCGGGACGTGCTCGAGGCCCCCTTCGATTCCGCGGGCGTGCTCTATGCGAATTACGACGTTGGTCTCGAGGGTGAGACCTTCGTTATGATTCGCACGGAAACGGAATCGACGGCGTCGCGACTGAACGTCGTCGTCAATTGGTTCGAGGATCTCGAAAGGCGCGTGCCGGGTACACGATGATTCCGAAGCTCATCGCACTAAGTGGCCCTCTGACCGGAAACAGCTTCACTCTGGAGGGCGAGTCCACGACCATCGGACGGGAGTCCGGTAGCGATATTCTTCTCGAGACTGACTGGATCTCCCGCCAACACTGTCGGGTCGACAAGGTCGACGGCGGATTTCGAGTCGTTGATCTGGATAGCCACAACGGAACGAACGTCAACGGCGTTCCGATCAATGAGCGCCTCCTTCGAGGTGGAGACCAAATCTCGCTCGGTGGCGCGAGCTTTCTTTTCGTCGACAGCGAGGTCGAGACGAGCGGCGCCTTGAAGCTCGAGCTCGACGATAGCCCGATTCCAGATCGTGCCACGGTCCAGCTCCGGGCAGAGGACTCCCTCTACTTGCAGCCCGATCGCCTCGAGACGGCGGAGGTCCAGTCCGCTGAAACTCGCACCGCGCTTGCGGCAATGTTGAAACTCGTACGTCTCATGGGCGGGCGCGATGGCGAATCCCTGCCTGAGAAGATACTAGACATCTTCTTCGACGTCGTGCCCGCGGAACGCGGGGCGCTCCTTCTCGGCAGCACGCTTCTCGAGATCGAGCCCCTCGCGATGCGAAAACGAGCCTTCGCCGTGAGTCGGACGGTTCTGAGCCGGGTGCTGGACGAAAAGAGCGCCGTCGTTGTCGGCCGGATCGAGGACGAGCCCACCGCCGCCAAGAGCCTCCTCGCCTCCAAGGTGCACTCCTTGATCGCCCTTCCCCTCACGGTCGAAGGCCGTGTCCTGGGCGCGATCTATCTCGACAGCCGCGATCCGAAGGTGGAGCTCCCGGCCGACAAGCTCGAGCCTCTGATGGGACTCGCGAGCGTGGCCGCCGTTGCCCTCGACAAGGCGCGTCAGCTCGGACGACTCCGCGACGAGAACCGTCGGCTTCAACAAGAGTTCGAGCTCGAGCACGATATGGTGGGTGAGAGCGGAAAGCTCAAAGAAGCGCAGAGCATCCTCGCTCGTGCGGCGGCAACGGACACGACCGTTCTGATCGAGGGCGAGAGCGGTACGGGCAAGGAGCTCGCGGCACGCGCCCTTCACTTCAATAGTCCCAGGAGCCACGCCCCGCTCATCAAGGTGGATTGCACAGGACTCAACGAGAATTTGCTCGCGAGCGAGCTTTTCGGACACGAAAAGGGAGCTTTCACCGGTGCCATCCAGCAGAAAAAGGGCAAGCTCGAGGTCGCGAACGGCGGCACCGTTTTTCTCGACGAGGTCGGTGAGCTTCCCTTGGCACTTCAAGCCCAGCTCTTGCGAGTTCTCCAGGATCGCGAGTTCGAGCGCGTCGGTGGCACTCGCCCCATACCGGTGGATATTCGCCTCGTCGCGGCCACGAACCGGGATCTCGCCGAAGAAGCGAAGAACGGCAACTTTCGTGAGGACCTGTTCTACCGGCTCAACGTCGTGAAGCTCCTGCTGCCCCCGCTGCGCGAACGACCGGAGGACGTCGAGCTTCTCGCGCGCTACTACGTCACGGAGTTCGGAAAGAAAGTGAAGCGCAAGGTGGTGGGGCTCTCGCTGGAGGCGCTCGAGGCCCTCAAACGCTACGATTGGCCCGGCAACATCCGAGAGCTCTCGAATACCATCGAGCGCGCCGTGGTTCTGGGCTCGACCGAGCTGATCCTCCCGGAGGATCTACCAGAGATGCTCGTCGAGCGCACCAAGCGAGGAGCGAGCTCCTCCTCGGGGGCGAGCTACCACGAAGCCGTCGCCGAGAAGAAGAAAGAGTTGATCTTGGAGGCGATCTCCAATGCCTCGGGCAGCATCACGGAAGCTGCGAAGATACTCGGACTCCACCCCAACTACCTGCACCGTCTCATTCGAAACCTGGGCTTGCGCGACGAGCTGAAAAATAGCTGAAAACTTGCACAATTCCCGAAGGTCGCATCATAATCGTTGGCGACGGCACGATGTGGTTCTCTGATCTCTACCGTACGTCCGTGGCGAAAAAGGCCGTCATGGGGATCACCGGCCTCGTTCTATTCGGATGGATCTTCGCCCACATGGCCGGGAACCTCAAGGTCTTCCAGGGTCCCGAGAAATTCAACGCCTACGCCGAGTTCCTGCGCGAGATGGGTACGCCTTTGGTCCCCGAGACGGGGTTCTTGTGGATCGCCCGCTTCGTCCTGCTCGTGTCGGTCGGCCTGCACGTCTGGTCGGCGACCTCCCTGACGCTGACGAACCGAAGGGCGCGGCCCGAGGATTACGAGCTGCGGCGCGGGGTCCAGCTGGATTACGCGGCGAGGACGATGCGCTTCAGCGGCTACCTCATCGGCCTCTACGTGATCTATCACCTGATGCATTTGACCTTCGGTAACCTACACCAGGACTTCGTACCGGGCGACGCCTACGGCAATGTCGTCAAGGGCTTCCACGTCGCCCCCATCGCGCTAGTGTACATGGCCGCGAATGTGCTCTTGGGTTTACACCTGTACCACGGTCTCTGGAGCATGTTTCAGTCGCTCGGCTGGAACCATCCCGTCTACAACGCGTGGCGCCGTCACTTCGCGATCACCTTCTCGCTGGCGGTCTCGATCGGGTTCCTCAGCGTTCCTCTGGCGGTCCTGACCGGCATCGTGAGCTGAAGGCACCATGCTCGATTCCAGAGTTCCACACGGGCCGCTCGAGACGAAGTGGCGCGACTACCGCGACCACCTGAAGCTCGTCGCTCCCAACAACCGGCGCAAGTTCGACGTCCTCGTCATCGGCTCTGGTCTCGCGGGAGCGTCGGCCGCCGCCACCCTCGGGGAGGGCGGCTACAATGTCAAGTGCTTTTGCTTTCAGGACAGTCCCCGACGCGCCCACTCCATCGCCGCCCAGGGTGGCATCAATGCGGCGAAGAATTATCAGAACGACGGGGACAGCGTTTTTCGTCTGTTCTACGACACCGTCAAAGGTGGAGACTTTCGCTCACGCGAGGCCAACGTCTACCGTCTCGCGGAAGTGAGCGTCGAGATCATCGACCAGGCGGTCGCGCAGGGCGTTCCCTTCGCTCGCGACTATGGCGGGCTTCTCGACAACCGCTCGTTCGGCGGTGCCCAGGTCGCGCGGACGTTCTACGCACGTGGGCAGACGGGCCAACAGCTTCTGCTCGGCGCCTACCAGGCGCTCGCGCGCCAAGTCGATGCCGGTACGGTCACGATGTATCCGCGGACCGAGATGCTGGATCTCGTGGTGGAGGACGGTCGCGCTCGCGGTGCCATCGTTCGAGATTTGACAACGGGCGAGATCCGATGCGAGGCCGGGCACGCGGTCGTCATCGCATCGGGAGGCTACAGCAACGTCTACTATCTCTCGACGAACGCCAAGGGCTGCAACGTAACGTCCGACTGGCGCGCCCATCGGCGGGGCGCCTTCTTCGCGAACCCTTGCTTCACTCAAATCCATCCGACCTGCATCCCACAATCGGGAGAGTTCCAGTCGAAGCTGACGCTCATGAGCGAGTCGCTCCGGAACGACGGTCGTATCTGGGTACCGAAGAAGGAGGGCGACGCGCGCTCGCCTCGTGACATTCCCGATGGCGATCGGGACTACTATCTCGAAACGCGATACCCGAGCTTCGGAAACCTCGTGCCGCGTGACGTCGCTTCGCGCAATGCCAAATCCGTCATCGATGAGGGCCGCGGCGTCGGCGCGCTGAAAAACGGAGTCTATCTCGACTTCGCGGCCGCGATCGGCCGACTCGGACGCGACGCCATCGAGGCGAAGTACGGGAACCTCTTCGAGATGTACGAGCGCATCACGGGAGAAAACCCCTACGAGGTTCCGATGCGCATCTACCCGGCCCCGCACTACACGATGGGCGGGCTCTGGGTGGACTACAACTTGATGAGCAACCTGGACGGCCTCTTCGTCATCGGCGAAGCCAACTTCTCCGACCACGGCGCGAACCGGCTCGGCGCGAGCGCCCTTATGCAGGGGCTCGCCGACGGCTATTTCGTCGTCCCCTATACGCTCGCCAGCTACCTCAGCGGACACCTTGGCGAGCCGATCTCGACCGAGGGCGACGCCTTCAAGCGCACCGAGAGCGAGGTCCGAGAACGCATCCAGGGATTCCTCAACGCTCGAGGAGAGCGCACGGTAGACTCTTTCCATCGAGAGCTCGGCCGCATCGTGTGGAACGACTGCGGCATGTCCCGTACCGAGTCCGGACTGAAGGACTCCATACAAAAGATCCCCGCCCTTCGAGAGGAGTTCCGCAACAACTTGAAGCTCACCGGCAATGGCGAGGGGATCAACATCTCCCTCGAGAAGGCCGGACGGCTCGCGGACTTTCTCGAGCTAGCCGAGCTCATGTGCATCGACGCTCTGGATCGGAACGAGTCCTGCGGCGGCCATTTTCGCGAGGAGTACCAGACCGTCGAGGGCGAGGCCAGACGCGACGACGAGCACTTCACGCACGTTTCTGCCTGGGAGTACACAGGAGCGGGCAAGCCGCCGCAAAAGCACGTCGAGCAGCTCGAGTTCGAAGCCGTCGAGCTCACTCAAAGAAGCTACAAGTAATGCGGTTTACCCTGAAGGTCTGGCGGCAGGAGCACAAAGACGCTCCGGGCGAAATCGCGACCTATGTCGTGGACGACATCAGTCCCGCCTACTCCTTTCTCGAGATGATCGACATCCTCAACGAGCGGCTCGAGGAAGAAGGAGAACGGCCCATCGCCTTCGACCACGACTGCCGCGAGGGGATCTGTGGTACCTGCAGCATGATGATCAACGGACGGGCTCACGGACCGCGGGCCCGAACGACGACCTGCCAGCTCCACATGCGTGAGTTCAACGATGGTGACGTCATCCAGATCGAGCCTTGGCGTGCGCAAGCCTTCACCGTGCTCCAAGATCTCGTCGTCGATCGATCCGCCTTCGATCGCATCGTTCAAGCTGGAGGGTTCATTTCCGTGAACACGGGAAGCGCCCCGGAGGCGAACTTGATTCCCGTTCCGAAGGACATGGCCGACTCGGCTTTCGATGCCGCCACCTGCATCGGCTGCGGGGCCTGTGTCGCCCAGTGCCCGAACGGTGCCGCCCAGCTCTTCGTCGGCGCGAAAGTCGGACACCTCAATTTGCTGCCTCAGGGCCAGCCCGAGCGGGATCGGCGGGCCGTCGCCATGGTGGAGCAGATGGAGGACGAGATCTTCGGAAGCTGCTCCAACTTCCGCGAGTGCGAGGCCGTTTGCCCCAAGGGCATCAGCATCGACTGGATTGCCCGCATGAACCGCGACTACCTGAGAGCGAAGCTCAAGGGCGTCCGCCGCACCTGATTCGCCTTCAACCTTAGTGCTCGGTCGGCTACTGGCGCTTGCTACAATACCTCCATGCCCAATATCAAAACCAAGAAGGGCACCATCGGCATCCTCACCGGCGGCGGCGACGTGCCGGGACTCAACCCCGCCATCCGTGCTCTGACCATAAGAGCGCTTCGCGAAGGCTATCGCGTTCTCGGCATCCGCCGCGGCTGGGCGGGGCTCGCCGACCTCGAGCGCGGCGTCGAGAAGAGCAAGGCGGACAAGGTCATCGAGCTCAGCGAGGAGATCGTCAACAAGGTCGGCCGTACCGGCGGCACGTTCCTACACGCCTCCCGCACTCGTCCGAGCCACGTCCCAGCCTCGAGCGTTCCGGAGCATCTCAGAGACACGTACAAGGACGAGAGCAACGACCTCACCAAAGAGATCCTGGCCAACTTGGAGTGGCTCGGAATCGACACCCTCATCCCCATCGGAGGAGACGACACGCTTTCCTACGGCGTACGCCTCCACAAGCAAGGAGTCCGAGTTATCGCGATCCCAAAGACGATGGACAACGACGTGCCGGGCACCGACTACTGCATCGGTTTCAGCACCTGCGTAACCCGGACGATCGAAATGACGCACGCGCTCCGGACGAGCGCGGGAAGCCACGAGCGTTTTCTAGTCATCGAAGTCTTCGGACGTTACGCGGGATTCACTTCCATCCTCCCCACGATGGCCGGCGCCGCCAATCGCTGCGTGATTCCGGAGTACACCTTCGACGTCGAAAAGCTCTGTGAGCTCCTGGTCTCAGACCGCTACTCCAATCCGAGCACGTATAGCGTGGTCCTCGTCTCCGAGGGCGCCAAGTTCGATGGCGTAGAGATGGTGTTCTCCGATCAAGAACAGGACATGTATGGCCACAAGAAGCTCGGCGGGATCGGAGACGTCCTCTCCGAACGCTTGAAGGAACTGTCGCCGAAGTTCAATCGCGGCCGCGGGATCAACGTCATCAACCAACGACTCGGCTACCTCGTGCGTTGCGGAGACCCGGACGCGCTCGACTCCATCGCCCCCATGGCCTTTGGCAACCTCGCCATGGATCTCGTTCTCGAGGGAGCCGGTGGGCGCCTCGTCTGCGTGCGCAACGGCCGATACGACAGCGTGCCCGTCGAAGTGGTGACGAGCCACAAGAAGCTTGTGGACGTCGAGAAGTTCTACGATCGGGATCGCCTCAGACCGGTCTACGAGAAATTCGACGGGAAGCCGCTGTTCATCATGACGAGCGATTACTGAGACGAGGCGGGGTCAGTCTTTAACTCTTTAACTTTATTGTTACTTTTTGTAACACTAGAGTTAAAGAGTTAAAGACTGACCCCAACAAGGGCAGACTTCGTTCATCCGAACCGGACGCAATAAATAGGTGGCAACGCGCTCGAGAGCGCGCGCCAGTGATCTCCCTGGTCCTCGGTGAACCATAGAGAGCCCGTCGTCGAGCCCATCGCGAGACGATCGCCGGTCTCGTCGATGTCGAGTCCGTGCCGGTAGACGAGATCGTAGGCGTGATCCTGGGGCAAGCCGTTGCGCAGGATATCGAACGACTTGCCGCCGTCCCGCGTGCGGGTCACAACGACTTTACCATCGACGGGCACGCGACACTCATCCTTGACCGCGGGAACGAACCAGGCGGTCTCCGGGTCATTCGGGTGCACCGCCGTGGCGAAACCGAACGAGGAGGGCTGCGCGTGGACCACTTCCCAGCTCGACCCGCCGTCCACGCTACGGAAGATTCCGTTGTGGTGTTGTGTCCAATAGAAGCTCGACGCCGAGGAACACTGCACGATGCAGTGAGGGTCCTGGATCGCGGGGTCCTCTCTTCGCTCCGGCGGCATGTAGTCCGCGAACATGCCCTTGCTGCTGACCCGCCACGTCTCGCCTTCGTCCTCGGAGAGCCAAAAGCCACCGCAGGAAATCCCCACCGCGATCCGGCGACTGTCGTTCGGGTCGACGCAGATCGAATGGATGCCGGGCTCGTCATAGCCGCCTCCGAACCAATTCTCGCGTTCGGGGCAGTCCCATAGCGCCCGATTGAGCTTCCAGCTCTCGCCACGATCATCGCTTCGAAACAAGCCGCCTGGAATCGTGCCCGCCCAGATCGAGCCGGCGCGGTCCGCTCCGGCCGAAGCAAGCGTCCAGAGCAGCTTGACCGACGGGCCGGTCTCTTCCGCTCCGGCGAGCTTTTCGTACTGCGGGATTCCGACTTCATCCCAGCTCTCGCCACCGTCACCGGAACGCCTGATCTTGACTCCGAAGTGACCGAGGTCGAGCGCAGCGTAAATCGATCCATCCCGTGAATCGGGCAGTACCATCGAGACGGGGTCTCCCACGAAGGAGGTGCTCTGGATCTTCCACTCCGCGCCATCCTTCTCGAAGATGAACAGGCCCTTGCGGGTTCCGACGAGTAGGCGTTCGCTCACGACTACCCTCCAGACAAGGCTTGCATGACGAAAACGTCTTGATCGGCTGCCAGCTCGTCGCTCAGCCGCGTTCGATCGGTGATGAGCTCCCCGCCCACGAAAACGGCCACGTGCTTCCGCAGACGGCCCTGGTCATCGAGGATGTAACTGCGCAGACGAGGGTTCTGCGCGAAGACTTTCTCGAGAGCTTCCCCGACCGTTCCCGCGCCGACCTCGACGTCCGGCGTGTCGAGGTGTCTCGTCAAGTTTGGCGTGAACGCGACCGTTGACATGGTCAGACCCTCCCCGAGAGTGAGTGAAACGAATGGTAGCGCAGATCGCCGCCAGATGGGGCCGGATTATATCCCCTCGGCGGCGTTTCTAGCGGTATCCTTATGCCGTATCCTTATTAGGTGCATATCACCGGGGACATCACGATCGGCGAGACGGAGCTTCAGTGGAAGTTCGTCCGGGCACGAGGGCCGGGCGGACAGCACGTCAACAAAGCTGCAACGGCCGTGCAGCTGCGCTTCGATGCCGCGCACTCGGCAGTACTGACGCCAGAGGTTCGGGAGCGGTTACGGCGCCTCGCGGGACGGAAGATGAGCGAGGAGGGAGTGCTGACCATCGAAGCAGGTCGGTTCCGCTCGCAAAAGCAGAACCGCGAGGACGCATTGACGCGTCTACTTACACTGATTCGACAAGCGGCGGTGGAGCCGAGAAAGCGCAGAGCTACGAAACCCAGCGTGTCTTCCAAGGAGCATCGCCTCGAAGACAAGCGCCGACGCTCCGACACCAAACGCCAACGAGGCGGAGTGAAAGACATCGACGGTACCTAGCGCAACGTAGTTTGCGCCTCCACGTTCAAAGGGGGTTATTTTTGATACTCAGCAATACTGAGAACGTCCCAGGAAAGGCGATCGTCGAGTTCTATGGCGTCGTCACCGGCAGCACGGTGCGGGCCAAGCACATCGGGCGCGACATTATGGCCGGCTTCAAGAACATCGTCGGCGGCGAGCTCACAGGCTATACCGAGCTTCTCGTGGAGGCGCGACAGGAGGCGATCGACCGCATGGTGAGCCAGGCTCAGTCCATCGGCGCCAACGCGGTCGTCAACATTCGTTTCACAACGAGCAGCGTCGCACAGGGCGCGGCCGAGCTCTTCGCCTATGGCACGGCCGTGAAGGTGGAGTAGACTCCATGCCCTCAGAGGCCCTAGTACAGTTCCTGCTGCCCCTGCTTCTTCTCGTGGCGACCTACTTTACCGGCACCGCGATCGAGCGCCGCCACTTCGCGAAGCTCCGCACCCGCGAGAATGCCTCGCGACGCTTCCTGACCGTGATCTTCCCCTACGTGCCGCCCGATGCGGAGGTCGCTGCCACCGACCTGGTGACAGGAAGCGTCGTGATCTCTGTCGACTACTTCAAGCGCTTTTTAGCGGGCCTGCGCATGTTCTTCGGAGGCCGTATCACGTCCTATGAGCCACTTCTCGACCGTGCCCGCCGAGAGGCCTTGATGCGTATGAAGGAAGATGCCTTCAGGCGCGGCTTTCACGCGGTCACGAACGTTCGCGTCGAGACTTCGAGAATCGCGAGCTCGTCCGGCAACAACCAGGGTACCGCTGCCGTCGAGATCCTCGCCTACGGCACAGCGCTGAAGCTCGCGCGGAGCCCCTCCTGAATCGGCGACCCCTCACAATGAAGTTCGAGGCCAGGCTTCCCCGAGACGACGTCAACGTCACCCCGACCCACCCGTTGCGGGAAGCGCTCCTGCTCCTGCTCGGTCTCGTGCTTGTGGGCGGCGGTCTCCTCGCGATCGCCACTTTGCTCGTCGACCGTTTGATCCCCTATGTGCCCCGAAGTTGGGAGTCTCGCCTCTTGCCCGACTTCGAGGAGCTTGTCTACCAGCCCCGAAACGAGGAAGAAAAAAACCATCTGATGGAGTTGGAATCGCTCCTGCCCCGGTTGACGGCCCATTGGCGGGAAGCGCCCGCGGGCGTCCGCGTCGGCCTGCTCGACGCGGAGGAGCCCAACGCCCTCGCCTTTCCTGGAGGGCTCGTGCTCGTGACCCGTGGGCTCGTGCGGGAAGTCGAGAGCGAGAACGAGCTGGCCTTCGTTCTCGGACACGAGCTCGGGCACTTTCGAAATCGCGATCACGTGCGAAGCCTGGGCCGCGGTCTGGCCCTCGGCATGATCATGGCGGCGATGAGTCGTACGGGCTCCGGAGGAAATCTGGTGTCATTCTCCGGACAGCTCACGAACCGGAGCTTCAGCCGCAGCCAGGAGATGGAGGCGGATGCCTTCGGACTCTCTTTGTTGGTTGCGGAGTTCGGCCAGCCGGGCGGGGCGACCGATTTCTTCCAACGACTGCCGGCTCCGGGGAACGCGGTGGAGCGCTTGCTCGCTCCGTATCTCGCGACGCACCCCCTTAGCGAGGAACGCATCGAGGCCCTGCGGGAGCTCGGCGCGGAAATTCGACAGGCCTCGCCCATCCCGCCGTAATTCGGCCATAAAGCCTCGCTATGCTACGATCGTGGGTAAACTCTCCGACAATTTCGTCTCACCGTCTCCGGAGGACCTCATGAGGATGCGCCTTCTGCTGTTCCTCGTCTCGAGCGCGATCGCCTTTTTCCTGCTCTTGTCTCTCGCGATGCAAACCGCCGAGGTGGCCTCGGCTGGAAGCTCCCAAGCACCCTCTGGCCCCCTGAAGGTGACCTCCATTACTCCAAGAGGGCTCGAGGTGCCACCCGCGAAGCAGATCGTGATCCAGTTCGACCGCAAGGTCGTTCCCGTCGGTCGCATGGAACGGAGCGCCGAGGAGATTCCGATCACCATCGAGCCCGAGCTCGCCTGCGAGTGGCGTTGGCTGAACACTTCGGCCCTCGCGTGCCAGCTCGGCGAGGAGGCCGCATTTCGCCCGGCGACGCTCTACGGCATCACCGTAAATCCGGGAATCGAGACCGAAGAAGGCGTGGGTCTGGAGGCGCCTTTCGAGCACACCTTCGAGACGGAACGACCGCGGGTGACGAGCACCCACTTCGAGAAGTGGCTGAGTCCGGGGACCCCGAGCTTCCGGGTGACGTTCAACCAGCGTGTCACGAGTGAGGAAGTCTCGTCGAAAGTCTTCTTCCGAACCGAATTCGATGAGCGATTCGAGGTCGTCGCCGAGCTATCCGATCCTGAAGCCGACGACGCCGAGCTCTATTGGAGGCTAAGGGCAGCTCGCGAGCTGCCGCTCGAGACAACGGTGCACCTCGAGCTCCAGGCGGGATTCACGTCACTCGAGGGAGAGCTCGGCACGAAGGAGGACGAGCTGGTCGTGACGCTCTACACGTTTCCCGAGCATGCCTTCCTGGGAATTCGCTGCCGGGACAACGATGCCGAGGAGATTCGCTGGACGGCCGGCGACGAGGCTTCCGCCGGCCGACGCTGCAACCCGATGTCGCCGGTCTCGCTCGTCTTCTCTTCCCCGGTCATCAAAGAAGTCCTGCGCGACCATCTCGGACTCGAGCCGGATCTGGCGGGAGGTCGGAAGGACTACGACCCCTGGGATTCACTCTACAGCTATTCCAGGCTCGGCTATGCACGCCGTCAGGGACAGGACTATGCCATGAACCTTCCCGAGCTGTTGCGGGCGCGCAGCAGCTATCACATCCAGGCCAAAGCGTCCGACCTTCTGGACGAGTTCGGGCGCCCACTCTCGAGTGACATCGATTTCGTCTTCGAGACCGACGACCGCCCCCCGCGCGCCGTCTTGACCCATCCCGTTTCGACACTCGAGAGCGGCGTCGACACTCACTTGCCCATCGTCATTACCAACCTCGATCGGCTCGACGTGCGGATCGAGGCCTTGACGGTCACGGGTCGAGAGACCTTCACCAAGACCATCGAGCTTCCCCAAGCCAAAAACGTCTCGTTCCGCTACCCGCTGCAAGCAAGAGCGTGGCTGGGTGGACGAAGCGGTGTCGTGTTCGGGGAGCCCACGCCCACTCCGTCCGTGAAGCGCATGTACCCCGATCGCTTCTTCTCCCAAGTCACACCTTTCGCCGTCCACGTGAAGAGGGGACACCAGAATACGGGCGTCTGGGTGACGGACATGTCGAGCGGCGAGGCAGTCAGTGACGCTCGCATCGGAATCTACCGGGCGGCACCCGCCGCGGCCTTGCAAGAGCCCGAAATGCTCTCCCAAGCGAGCACGGACGAGAACGGCGTCGCCTTTCTCGCCGGCCAGGCGGTGTTAAACCCGGAGCTCGCAACGCGTCGCTGGGAGCGCGTCTGGGACAGGCGCGCAGACCCAGTCTTCTTCGTCCGAGTCGAAAAGGGCGACGCCCTGGCTCTCGTCCCCCTGTCGTACGACTTCAGAGTCGACGCACGCGGATCGAACAAGTCATGGATACCCACGAGCTACGAGACACGCTACGGCCACGTTCGAGCCTGGGGTACGACTGCCCAGGGAGTCTACCGGCTAGGCGACACGATCCAATTCAAGCTCTACGTAAGGGACCAGAACAATCAGCGCTTCGTAGCAGCGCCAACGAGCACCTATACCTTGCGAGTTCTGGATCCGATGAACAAGGAAGTGCATCGCATCGAGAAGGCGACACTCAACGCCTTCGGCGCGTTGGACGGAGAAGTGCTCGTGCCAAAGAACGGGGCCGTCGGCTGGTACCGCTTCGAGCTCGAGTCCGATTTCCACCGGGGCGTGTGGCACCCCCTGCAGGTGCTCGTCGCGGACTTCACGCCGGCGCCGTTCCGCGTCACGACCGACCTCGATGCCGCGCGTATAGAGCCGGGTGACGAGCTCACCGTCATGACGAGCGCCAAGCTCCACGCGGGCGGTCCCTATGCGGATGCAGATGCTCGCGTCACCCTGCGCTTCACGCCGACGGCGGTCCGCACCGAGAACCCAAAAGCGCAAGGGTTCCGGTTCGCCGGGAGCCGCGACAAGACGAAGACACTGCACCAAACCGAGGCTTCGGTAGATCGCGAGGGCGAGCTTCAGACGAGCTTCGTCATAGCCGATCAGAACATCCCCCGGGGGAGGCTCAGCGTCGAGAGCGCGGTTCGAGACGATCGGGGCAAGTACATCGCGGGGCAGACCACCGCCGATTACCTGGGCCGGGACCGTTTCGTCGGAATCCACCAGCAAGACTGGATCTTGTCGGCGGGCGAGCCGGCGACTGTCGAAGCAATCGTCCTCGGTCTCGACGACGACGTCGTGGGTGGAACGCCGATCAGTTTCCGCATCCGCCATCGAGAAACGACGGCGTCGCGGGTCAAGGGCGCCGGCAATGCCTACATCACTCAATACAACCATACGTGGGAGGACGTCGAGACCTGCGTCGTCCCCTCCTCCGTCGATCCCGTGAGCTGTGAATTCACACCGGAGGAGCCGGGCCGCTATCGCATGTCGGCGTCGATCCTCGACACGAAAAGCCGCTCTCAAGAGGTCACCCTCGATCGCTGGGCACGGGGAAAGGGTCAAGTGCTCTGGGAGGGTCCTCCCAGCCATCATCTCGAGATCGAGCCGGAAAAGGCCGAGTATCGCGTCGGCGATACGGCTCGCTTCATGATCCAGAACCCCTTCCCCGGCGCCCACGCGCTCTTCACGATCGAGCGTTACGGAATCCAGCGACACTGGGTCGACGTTCTGGAGGACTCGATGGAAGTTATCGAGTTCCCCGTCACGGAGGACCACGTGCCGGGGTTCTATTTCTCGGCGGTCGTCACCTCCCCCCGGGTCGAGGCACCGCTCGGCGAGGGCGAGATCGATCTCGGCAAACCCTCATTCCGCCTCGGCTACGTTCAAATCCCGGTGCGCGATCCCGTGAAAGAGATCGTGGTCGAAGTGGCCCCGGAGAAAGATCTCTACAAACCTCGCGACCGGGTCAAAGTGAGCCTGAGGGCCGAGCCTCGACTCTGGGCTTCTAGTGAACCTCCTCCGATAGAGCTCGCCGTCGCGGTCCTCGACGAGGCCGTCTTCGACCTCATCGGGGGTGGTGAGTCCTACTTCGACCCCTATCAGGGGTTCTACAACCTCGAGCCGCTCGACGTCGAGAACTTCAACTTGCTGACACGGCTGATCGGCATCCAGAAGTTCGAGAAGAAGGGCGCCAATCCCGGCGGCGGTGGCGGCGGGTTGGACATGCGCACGCTTTTCAAGTTCGTGAGCTATTGGAACCCGTCCATCGTCTTGGACGAGAGCGGCCGGGCGGAGATTGAGCTCGAAGTGCCCGATAACCTCACCGGATGGCGCGTTCTCGCGATGGCGGTGACGGAGGACGATCGCATGGGCCTCGGTCAGGGACACTTCATCGTGAACCAGCCCACCGAGATTCGCCCCGCGCTCCCGAACCAGGTGACGGAGGGCGACCGGTTCGAGGCGCGCTTCACGGTCATGAACCGAACCGAGGAGGTCCGTATCCTTCGTGTGGAGGCCGAGGTCGAAGGCCCCGCCGAATCGCCAGGACTCCAGAGCGTTACCATCGACGCCGAGCCGTACCAGCGTTACCCGGTGAGCTTCCCAGTGAAAACGCTCGCCGACGGCGAGATTCGCTTCACGATCCGCGCCTCGGATCTCGTGGACGGCGACGCCCTCTCGCTTCCCATGGTCGTGAACAAGCGCCAGGCTACCGAGGTCGCCGCGACCTATGGAACGACGACGGAGCCGAGTACCGTGGAGTCGTTCCTCTTCCCCGAGAACATGAGAGAGGACGTAGGTCGGGTGAGCCTCGTCGCGAGCCCCTCCGTGCTCGGAAACGTGGACGGCGCGTTCCGCTACATGCGCGACTACCCCTATCTCTGCTGGGAACAGCGTCTCACAAAGGCCGTGATGGCGTCGCACTTCAAAGCACTCCGTGCCTATGTGAGTGACGAGGTGACGTGGCCGGGTCATGAGGCCGTTCCCGATCGAACGCTCTCGCTCACCGCGAACTTTCAGGCGCCGAACGGCGGGATGACCTATTGGGTACCCCGGGACGACTACGTGAGTCCCTACCTGAGCGCCTATACCGCGTTGAGCTTTCAGTGGCTTCGAGAGCGAGGCCACGCGATCCCCGGCGGGGTCGAGACCAAGCTCCACGGATACTTGCAACGCTTTCTCAGACGGGACGTCTTCCCCGAGTTCTACAACCGAGGCATGGCCTCGACGGTCCGGGCCGTCGCCCTCGCGGCCCTCGCCCTCGGTGGCCGACTCGAAGCGAGCGACCTCGAGCGATACCGGCCCCACGTCGAGAACATGGACCTCTTCGGAAAGGCTCACTTCCTCATGGCGGCCGACGCGCTCGGCATCGACGCGACGGAAGTGTCGGACGCCATCCACTCACACTCGAACCAGTCGGGGGGCAAGGTCGTTTTCAGCGAGAGTCTCGACAACGGCTACCGGCGTATCCTCTATAGTCCCGAGCGTACCCAGTGTGCCGTGCTCAGCGCTCTCGTGCGCGCGACTCCGAAAGCGCCCTCCGGAACGGGAATCGGCGATCTGCCGTTTCGGCTGACGCGAACCATCACGCAGACTCGCGGCCGGCGCGACCACTGGGAGAACACGCAGCAAAACGTCTTCTGCATGAACGCGCTCATCGACTACAGCCGCCTCTACGAGAGCGAGACCCCGAGGTACACGCTCACGACGTACTTGGATGATGAGCAGCTCGGTCAATCGGAGTTCCAGGATCTGAGGGACGAGGCCGTGGACCACGAAAGGGCCCTCATGGGCGGAGACGCCGGGCGACAGAGCGAGCTTCGCATCTCGAAAGCAGGACCTGGACGCCTCTACTACGCTGCAAGACTCTTCTACTCGCCGAAAGATTTGAAGACGGAGGGAATCAACTCCGGAATCGACGTCCGTCGCGAGTACAGCGTGCAGAGAAACGGCGAGTGGGTACTCTTGCAAGAGCCGATGCGCATTCGTTCTGGCGAGCTGGTTCGCGTGGATCTCTTTCTCTCGCTTCCCGCCCCGAGGAACTTCGTCGTCGTGGACGACCCCGTCCCCGGAGGGCTCGAGCCCGTCAATCGGGACTTGGCGACAGCTTCCGAAGTGGACGCGGATGAAGGCCGCTTTCAGGGTGCGTCGACGTCCTTCTGGTTCACGAAGGACGATTGGTTCCGCTACGGCTACTCGCGGTGGAGCTTCTATCACAAGGAGCTGCGACACGACTCCGCGCGCTTCTATTCCGACTACCTTCCCGGCGGGAACTATCACCTCTCCTACGTCGCTCAGGCCATTGCACCCGGCGAGTTCCAAGTTCTCCCGCTGCACGCCGAGGAGATGTACGACCCCGACGTCTTCGGACAGGGTCTGCCCGGGAACTTGATCGTGGAGGCGACGCCGTGAGCTGGAGGAAACTGGCCTACCTGGCCCCGGCGCTCTTCGCCGGAGCTTTCGGTCTGGCCCTTGCGACCTCTTCAGCGCTTTCCCTCGAACCACTCCGCCTACCCGAAATCGAGTCCGACAGGGCGGAGCCGCGTTACCTGGATCGCAACGGCGTTCCGCTGACGGCCTCCTATCAGGATGAGTGGAACGTTAACGACCGTGCGGCGCTCCACGAGCTCCCCGTTCGTCTGAAACTCGCCTTTCTCGTGGCCGAAGACAAGCGCTTCCTCGAGCACGGCGGCGCCGATTGGTGGGCGCGGCTGAGCGCTGTCGTGCAGAACGTCGCGGCGCTTCGGGCGGTTCGCGGCGCGAGCACGATCACCGAGCAGGTGGTTCGCATGATCCATCCGCGACCGCGCACGCTCTGGTCTCGTTGGCTGGAGGGCTTCGAAGCCCATCGGCTCGAGCGAGAGTTCTCTAAAGACCGGATTCTCGAGTTCTATCTCAATCAGGTCCCCTACGCGCGGAACCGTCGCGGCGTGAAGCAAGCGGCGCGCGAGTACTTCGACCGCGACCTGGACACTTTGAACACGAAGGAAATGCTCGCTCTCGCGGTGATGATCCGAAGCCCTTCGCGACTCGATCTACACCGCGGCACGAAGGAGATCGAGGCGCCCATCGCGAGATTGAGTGAGCTGCTCGTCCAATCGGGAGTGATGACGTCGGCGGAGGTCCAGCGGATTCCGCGAGAGACGCTCAGAGTCACCGTGCCGACGCTCGATGTCGATGCCGCGCATTTCGTTCGCTTCGTGCGCCGAAACGGGCTTTCGGGCAGTATCGTTCAAACGACTCTCGACGGTTCCCTCCAGCGGCAGGTCCAACAAATTCTCGAGCGACGAATCAACGACATCCGCCATTTGGATGTCACGGACGGCGCCGCGATCGTCGTCGACCACAAAACGAACGAGATCCTCGCCTGGGTCAACGCCGGCGGATTCGAACAGCTCGAGGGCGGGCAGATCGACATGGTCACGACGCCGCGGCAGCCCGGAAGCACTCTGAAGCCCTTTGCCTACGCGCTCGCGCTCGAAAAGGGCTGGACCGCGGCGACGTTGATCGAGGACGCGCCGCTAAAGGAGGCCGTCGGCAACGGGCTCCATAGTTTTCGCAACTACAGCCGTCACTATTATGGGCCGATTCGGCTGCGCGAAGCGCTCGGCAACTCGCTCAACGTGCCGGCGATCGAAGCGATCCGCTTCATAGGCCGAGGCGCGTTCCACGAGCGGCTCCGCGAGCTCGGAGTCGAGAGCCTTCGTGAGCATCCCGACTTCTACGGCGACGGGCTCGTTCTCGGCAATGGGGAGCTTACGCTCCTGGAGCTCGTCTCCGCCTATGCCGTGCTCGCTCGCGGTGGAGCTCACCAGCCGCTGCGGTGGTCGAACGACGACTCGACCGTCCGTGAGAGTCGGGAAGTCTTTACCCCAGCCGTCAGCTCGGTGATCGCCGACATTCTTTCGGACCCCGACGCGCGCTCTCTCGAGTTCGGATCGAGCTCCGTACTCTCTCTCCCGCGCCAGACCGCGGTCAAGACCGGCACTTCGAACGACTACCGAGACGCTTGGGTAGTGGGCTTTTCGGACCGTTTCACAGTGGGGATCTGGATGGGGAATCTCGACCGACGACCGATGCGAGAGGTCACCGGGTCAGTAGGCCCGGCTCTCGTACTGCGATCGTTATTCTCTGAGCTCCATCGACATCGGGAGGCGAGCCCGTTGTTCCTGAGTCGGCAGCTACGCCAGACGCACATCTGCCGCGAGAGCGGCTTGCTTCCCGCCGATGCCTGCCCCATTGCTACAGAGTGGTTTCGTGTGGACCAGACGCCGACTAGTCAGTGCAGGTTCCATCGAGACACCGTCCAGATCGTGGCTAGGAGCGGGGAAGCAACGATGCCCCGTGTCACGCAGCCGTCTCCCGGCCTTCACCTCGCAATGGATCCCCGGATCCCGGACGAGCTGGAGCGCTTCGAGCTCGCACTCGACACGACTCCGAAGGACGCCCGGATCGAATGGTTCGTGAACGACGCACGAGTCGAGTCTCCCCTATGGCCACTTGCCCGCGGACGACACGTCGCGCGAGCGCGCGTCTGGCTCGAGGGCGCCGAAGATCCGCAGTGGACCGACCCCGTCACTTTCTTGGTGAAGTAGACCACCCTCACCCGGGCGAGCGTAGCGCGCCCGACCTCTCCCTGAAGGGAGAGGTGAAAACCAGCAAAAGCTTGCAAATACTTGCATCGGCCGCTATGCTTGCTATATGGCTACGATCACGCATCGAATCGATGAAGACCTAAAGAAGATGCTGGATCGCTACTGCGAAGAGCACGGGCTCAAAGCGCAGGCGGTCGTTCAGGAGGCGATCGCACAGTGGTTGGAAGATGCGGAGGATCTGGCTGTGATCGAGGAGCGCCGACGGGGTCCGTGGGCCGAGTGGGAAGAGGCCCGCGACGAAGTATAAGGTCCTTCTTCACGCGGCCGTCTCCAAGGAGCTCAAGAAACTTCCGGCAAAGATTCGCGGCCGGGCAAAGGCGACCATCGATGGCCTGGCCGAAGACCCAATTCCCTTGGGCGCCGGGCGTCTGCGGGGAAGAGAGAACGCCTACCGCATTCGAATCGGAGAATACCGGATCCTCTACGAGGTGCACGTGACGGAAGTCGTTGTCTACGTCGTCGGAGTAGCCCACCGGCGCGAAGTCTATCGCCGGATTCTCGAGCGCCGATAACCGTTCTCTCCATAGCGGCCTCCTGAATTCGACGGCCCCTCACCCGGCGAGCGTAGCTCGCCGACCTCTCCCCTGAGGGGAGAGGTATAGAAAGCCCTCTCCCTTTGGGAGAGGGTGCCCGCCGCAGGCGGGCGGGTAAGGGTCCGCGGGTTAACCTACACGTTACTAGTCACTCTCAGGCACCGACTGACTGATTTCCAGAAGATGCCCATCCGGGTCTCTGAAGAAACAGCGGACCTCGCCGCCCCGGTCATGCGGAGGTGTGAGAAAGACGGCACCTCGGGACTTGAGTATGTTGTACGCCTGTTGGCAATCCGGTACGCGGATCGTCATGGAATGACTTACCGCTTTGGAATCGGTCGGAGGCCCGAACGTCACATCCGGTTTGTCCTCGGTTGGACCACCCCCAATCACCAAGAGTAACCAGCCGCCTTGAAACTGCAGAACGCAGGAACTACCGCCATACTCCCGATACACTGTGGCACCCAAAACATCTCGATAAAAAGAGCGCGCAGGATCCATGTCCTTCACGACAAGGATGTGAGTCAACTGAACTCCATCAACTGGAAAATTGTCGTCTGCTGGCAACTTAGACTCCTTATCTGCCCAATGTGGCGTTCAGCTGCGAGATCATGGCATGCCGACGGAGCTCTCGCGGATGGCGGTGACGCGCAGGCTCGTTCTCACGAGCTCTGGCGCGATCAGAGAGAAATGTTTTCCCGACGAATGAACTGGGCGTCGAGCGCATCGCGCGAGAGCGACAACAGTTTGTTCTCGAGGCTATCGACGACAAAAGAGTCCAGGCTCTCGTGCTCCGAAGTTTCGAGGCTCAGAAACTGTATACCCATTCGGAAACGAAACGTGCCGTTCGACCCGCCGCTGTCCGAAACCCAGACCACCTGCCCGTCCGTCGGGATGACACTTTCTCCACGCGACAGATTCGCCAAGTGCACTGTCACCAAAGTGCCCTGATCGAAACCCTCGTCGCTCAAGAGCAGAACGCCACCGCAGCTCAAGTTGCCCACGCGGGCGTGGTGGAGATCCGCATTGAGATCGAACACTGTCTCGAGATCCGTTCGCACCCGCAGCCGTCCTCGGTTCACGACCTTCCCTCGGATCTCCGCGGCGGAGAATCGGCACGCAGGCTCGGGGCAGAGGCCGTCCTGGACCATCAACATTTCGTAGAAGTCCCTGAGCTCGTTCCAACGTGCTTCTCCCTCCTGGGACAGGAGCCCATTGGAAAGAGTCTTGGATTCATTGAGTGCGGCAAACTCCTGGATCAAATCCAGGAGCGTCCTCGAACCCTTGCTCATTTACTGATCGTAAAACATCCTCGTCGTATCGGCAAGGCAGTCAAGACTGGCGCAAAAAGTAGAGCACCAGCATATAGGCCCAATAGATAACCATGGTCAAAGCAAGGGCCTTCCCGAGCTCTCGTAGCTTGTCGAGCCAGCGACGCTTACGCTCCACAGGGGCAAGCGAATAGACCGCCGCAATCATGAGAACGATGATGACGACCGCTCGCAAACGCAACACGTCAGGACCCGGGGGACTTGGAGGTTTTCCAGACCAGAATGGCGACAGCGTGATTGCCGTGCTCTCCCCCCAGCAGAAGCTCCATGATCCACATATCTTACCCCGCGCAACGGTGGACGAGTTTCGGCCTATAGTTCTTTTCGGTATTCTGAGTGTGAAACGAATTCGCAATGTGTTCAGTCCGAGCTCCTTCGCGGCAGAAGCTGTACGATCGAGATCCGAAATGTCGCCTCCCTCGACTTCCCCGTCTCACGGACACGACACGAGCTCGATTGGAAGCGCGTTCGGCGTCCGCGTGAAGCCGGTCGACGAAGCCACGACGGAGTCGACATCTTCGCCCGCGCCACACCGAAGTGCTGGCGACGTCGCGTGCCCGGGTCCGGCGCATCGACGAGTGGAAGCTGGGCGGTCGCGTCATCTGGCTCGAGGATCCCGAACGAAATCTGAGGCTCTATTTCGCGCACCTTCAGACGCAGGACGTCGAGGATGGAACGTGGGTCCAGGCCGGCGAGCGTATCGGTACGGTGGGCAACAGCGGCAATGCGCGAACGACGCCGCCACACTTGCACTTCGGCATCTACGTTCGGGCGAAGGCCCCCTCGATCCTGGACCGTTTCTGACTCAGCCACGCCGTGGACCGGCCGGAGTCGCGGTCGATGTCGCACAGCTCGGGCGATGGCGGCGAAGCGACGGCCGGCTCGACCGCTCCCTAGTGCTCAGTAGACGACTAGGTTACCGCGCGCGAAAAAAGCCAAGGAGGTACCGAGCCGGGGGCAAAACCCCACGGTCGTCGTGGGGTGAATCCGGCGCCGTGCGTCACAGGTTTAGAGGGCTCGGTTCCTCTACCCTTGTTCTCATGATGCAAGGTGGTGCCAGGACTGACTGGGTCGGTTCGTTCTCTCCCGTCGTTTTCACCGAGGTCTTGAAGAAAGTTTCCCAGGAGAGCCGGAGCGGTGCGCTCCAAGTCGCTTCCGGCCCCTCGGTCAAGACCATTCACATCAACAAAGGCTCCGTTCGCTTCGCGAGAAGCAACGTGCGTCAAGACCGACTATGCGAGAGCATGCTCGCGCACAAGTTCATCTCGGCGGACGAATATGAGCTCGCGAGCGAGAAGATGAGGACCGAAGGTTGTCGGTTCGGAGAGGCGCTGCTGTCGATGGGACGGCTCACGGAAAAAGAGCTAAATCGCGAGCTCGCCATTCAGGTCCAGCGGATCGTGCTTTCGCTCTTTCGACTCGAAGCAGGTACTTACCGCTTCGACGAAGCGGACACCGGATCGGGACACTTGCCGTTTCGTCTGTCCGTCGCGCCGCTGCTGCTGAAGGGACTTCGCTCCGTCACAGATGGAAAGATAATTCTCTCCGCGCTCCCCGCGGCCGATACGCGCGTACGGGCTGCTGATGTCGTCCCCTACAAATTCGACCCGAAAAAGCTCGCCCCAACCGAACGCGCGGTGCTCGAGCGTGCCGGGGTCGGAGCGCCGATCGGCGACATCATTCGCGACTGCGAGGTCGGACGCAGTGCGGCATTTCGAAGCTGTTTTGCTTTGCTTTCGGTGGGCTTGCTCGAGCCTGTCCCCGACGATGTCGGGCCCGTAGCCCTCGGGGAAGAATCGCATGAGGATTTGATCCAGTCACAATTCGAGCGGCTCGAATTCGTCTCGGACGAGGATCCCCTTGGTATTCGGAAGGACACCGGCGAGGAGGAGCTCAAGCAAAGCTACGAAGGGCTACGCTCCGAGTGGAGCGAGGTGAGAACCGAGACGGCCGACCCGTCGCTCCGCCGAAAGATCGACGCCATCACCTTCAGACTGGCGGCCGCCTACAGTCAGCTCCTCGCGGAACGACGACGCAACGTCGTGGAGCTGGTTCCATCGGCGCCGGAGCCCGCGACCGTTCCCGTCGACCTCGACCGGAACAACAGAGTCGAGCAGCTCGACAGGGACGCTCGGCTGCACGTCCAAGTTCGCGACTGGAGCGGCGCGGTGTCCCTGCTTCACGAGCTCGTCGCGCTCGAGCCGAAGTCGGCCGAGTATCAAGCGATGCTCGCTCGCTCTCTCCAGCACCACCCACGACTGAGTAAAGACGCCGAGCAGCACTTTCTAGAGGCAGTCGCCCTCGCGCCCGAAGACGTCGAGATCCGGCTCTCACTGGCCCGCTACTACCAGGCGACTGGAAAACTCTCCCGGGCCCTCGCGGAGATCGAAGCCGCGATGAGTCTCGACGAGAATAGCGAGGAAGCCCAGCGGATGCTCGACCGCACGAGACGGCCCACGCGTATGCAGACGCTCCTCAAACGAATCTTCGGTTAGCTCCTCGCAAGATGTAGCCTCCACCACGCAAACGGAAGGAGCGTTCTGACGCCGCACGAACCGGCCAAAACCGAGATCGCTGGTGCCAGAAACCCTCCCGTCGTCCGGCAAATTGACCCATAGAAAATCCACGTGCTAGCATCTCGAGCTCACGCTTTTCTGAACGAACGCCCGACTCCTCACCCGAGGTACCCAGCCCATGACGGTGCTCCGAGGTTTGCTCTACCTGGTGCTCTTGCTCTCCCTGGCACCCTCACCCGCCACGGGCCAGACACTCGCCAAAGCGAAGACCCTCTGGTCGACCCATCCGTCAGAGGTGCCCTCCGCAGCTCGTGAGGTGGACCGCATGTTTGCCGCCGGTCGGCTCGCGCTCGCGAGCACCCAGCGTGACGGGCAGATCGCGGGCCGCATTCACGAGCGCTTGAATCAATACCATCGAGGTGTACGCGTCCTCGGAGGCCAGCTCGTGTGGCAAAAGGATTCCGGACGCGTCCTCTCAATCACGGGCAACCTCTACGAGAACATCCAGCTCGAGGTGACGCCCCGCCTGACCGAGCCCGAAGCATCCGAGAGAGCTCTCGGCGGAGCGGAAAAGGGCGCACGGGTAGTCGGTCGCACGGAGCTCGTCGTGCTTCCGCTCCGGGACCGGTTTCATCTCGCCTATTCGCTCCACCTCCGCGGTCGCGATACGCTTTTCGCGGTATACGTCGACGCGCACTCCGGCGCCGTGCTGTTGCGCTACGACGACCATCGCTCACAAAACACCGTCGGATTGGGAATCGGAACCTGGTCCGACGAGAAGAAAATGAGCGTCGAGAGGGCCGCGGGGACGCATCGGGCCGTCGACATGCTGCGGCCCTTCGGCATCAAGACTTACGACGTGGGATTCGATTTCGCCGCGTGGAACCGGTACCAAGCCGAGACGGACGCCTTCCTCGCGACGGACAGCGACAACGAGTGGCGTGATGGTGCGGTCGTCGACGCCCATACCTTCGCGGGTTATACCTACGATTACTATTTCAAGCGCCACGGCCGTAACGGCATCGACGACCAGGGCCTCGCGGCCATCAACTTCGTTCATTACCTCCCGCAAGGACGCCGCTCCAACAACGCCTTCTACGACTCGACCGACAATTCGATGAACTACGGGGACGGGGACGGCGTCACCTACGGCGCCTTCTCGAGCTCGCTAGAGGTAGTCGCGCACGAGTTGACCCACGCGATAACCAACGTGACGTCGGATCTGATCTACTTCAACGAATCGGGAGCGCTGAACGAGGCCTTCTCCGACATCATGGGCGCCGCCGTGGAGTTCTTCTTCGAGCCGCCGGGAAACGGGCGGCAGATGGCCGAGTGGCTTCTGGGAGAGGACCTCTTCATCGACTTCGGCCCCGCTTTTCGCTCGCTCGAGAACCCGATGAGTGTCGGCGACCCCGATCATTACAGCATTCGCTGTCTTCCGCCCGTTTGCACCGAGAGCTTCGACAACGGCGGGGTCCACATCAACTCGAGTATCGCCAGTCACGCGTTCTATTTGATGGTCGAAGGGGGGACCAATCGGACATCGGGGATCACCGTGAATGAACTCGGCCGTGGCCAGATGGACCGAATCGAATCCATCTTCTACCGCGCCTTCGCCTTCTATCTCGTGCCGAGCTCGGGCTTCGCCGCCGCGAGGCAGGCGACCCTGCGCGCCGCCGGCGAGCTCTACGGGCAAGGTAGCCCGGAGGAGCGGGTCGTCGCCGAAGGCTGGCGAGCCGTTGGCGTCGAATGAGAACGATCATGAACGCACGAGCCCTGAGCAGGGTGTTGATGCTGGCCGCATGCTCCACGCCTCTTGCGTTACACGCGCAGGAAGACCCAGCCTCCACGAGCAGTGCCGCGCCGCGATTCCGGCTTCTGGTGAACGGCGCCTACCACGCCTCGACGAGAGGCTTCACCGAGGCTGCCACCTTTACCGAGTTTCTCGAGCAAGGGAGCTCGAGTCGAAACTATGACGGAGGAACGGGGCTCGTCTTCGAAGTCGGCGGCATCTACTCCATCACCTCGTCCTTCGGGGTCATGGGCTCTATCGAGCTTTTTAACGGCGACAACGACGCTGCCTTCCGGGAGATCGTGCCGCATCCCCTGTTCTTCGATCAGGATCGCAGCGTCGAGGGTAACGTCTCGAGTTTGACCTACACCGAGAAGGCCCTGCATTTGGACGCCGTCTACACGCGCGAGACCTCTTCGTTCACCGTGGATCTCTACGGGGGACCTTCGATCTTTCTTACCGAGACCGAGCTAATCACGGAGATCACGACGAGCTCCAGCTATCCGTTCGACGAACTCACGCTGGGCGGAACGAGCGCGGCGAAATTCCGAGAAAGCCCAGTTGGCTTCAACCTGGGTGGCGCGCTGACGTTTCGGTTCACTCGTCTTTTTGGAATCGCCTTCCAGGCGCGATACAGCCGAGCGAAGGTAAGCCTGACACGAGACGGCGCGGAGGGGCTGGATTTCAACGCCGGCGGGTTTCGCGCCGGAGGCGGGATTCGTCTGGCGTTCTAACGCCGCTATTCCCTTCCGACGTTTCGGATCCGCCATGCTCCTTCGCTTCGCTCGAGCGTGGCGTTGACCTTGTCGGGCTCGAACGGCGTTCCAACGACGACATAGCGCTCTTCGCCGTGAATGGCGACGACGATCAAATCGAACTTGGCTAGCGCCCGGTCGGCCTCCACCTCGACTTCCATCCCCTTCAGGGTCACATTGAGGCGGTCGAGGCGTTCGAAGCTTTCCCGCAATCGCGCCTCGAGACTGGAGCGATCGGGATGCACGAAATCCTTATAGTCATCGGCGACGAAAGACAGAAACGTTTCGACGTCGACGGCCTCGGCTGCTTCGGCGGCAGAAGAAAGAGCCCGCTTCACGCGGGCCTCGGGCGACAGGAACCATTCCCAGGAGAAGAAGGAAACGAGCAGCGCCGCGGCAAAACCGATGACGAGGAAACCCTTATTGCCCATCGTTCGATTCTACGCCACAATGCCCGCACATGAAGGCCCTCCGTGACATCGATTGGGATAGCTGGGAACCGACGGACCCCGCGACCCTCGTCTTCGTCGTGAAGCAAGGGTCCATCCTGCTCATCAGAAAGAAACGCGGTCTCGGGGCCGGCAAGATCAACGGTCCGGGAGGCCGGCTCGAGCCCGGCGAAGCGCCGATTGACGGAGCGATCCGGGAAGCCCAGGAGGAGCTTCTCATCACGCCTTTGGGGCTCGGCTATTCAGGAGAGAACATGTTCCAGTTCGTGGACGGGTACTCGATCCACGTTCACGTTTTCAAAGCGAGCGACTACGAGGGGGAGCCTACCGAGACGGATGAAGCAGTCCCGCTATGGGCCCCGCTGGACGCAATCCCCTACCACGAGATGTGGGAGGACGACGAGCTTTGGCTACCCCTGGTCCTCCAGGGCGTTGTGTTCTCGGGCCGCTACATCTTCGATGGTGACGCGATGCTCGATCACCAGGTGGACGTCGATCGACATTGAGCGCCGCCTCGGCCGAGGCGTGACGACGGAGCAACCTGCTCGGCTGCATCTTTTGCTCGAACGAGCTCGCCGTAAGACAATGCATGCACGAAAGCCAGACGTAACCGATGCCTGAACGCCGCAAATTCGAGACAGTCATGGCCGCCAACCGTGGCGAGATCGCGATCCGGGTATTTCGAGCTTGCACCGAGCTAGGAATTCGAACTGTCGCGATCTACGCCCACGCCGACCAGCTCTCGATTCACCGTTACAAGGCGGACGAGGCGTTTCCGGTCGGCGAGAAAGATAGCCCCGTCGGCGCTTACCTCGACCAGGAAGCGATTCTCGACGTCGCGCGCGCGCGCGGGGTGGACGCCATCCACCCTGGCTACGGATTCCTGTCCGAAAACGCGGAATTCGCGAGGCGATGCGAGCAAGCGGGCATCGTCTTTATCGGCCCTCGACCCGAAGTGCTCGAAGTTTTCGGGGACAAGACCTCCGCCCGCAAGCTCGCGATCGAGGCCGGTGTACCCGTCGTTCCAGGTACGGAAGACGCCGTCGAAACGGTCGTTGAAGCGCAGGCCTTCGCTGAGAGCGCCGGCTTTCCCATTCTGCTGAAGGCCGCATTCGGCGGTGGCGGACGGGGGCTACGGGTGGTGCGCGCGGCCGAGGAGCTTCAGGAGTCTTTCGAGAGAGCGCGAAGCGAAGCACAGAAAGCCTTCGGCCGAGGCGAGGTCTATTGCGAAAAACTCGTCGAGAAAGCCAAGCACATCGAAGTTCAGATCCTGGCCGACGCACATGGTCGTTCGGTTCATCTCTTCGAGCGCGATTGCTCCGTCCAGAGACGCCACCAAAAAGTCGTCGAGGTTGCCCCATCCGCTTCGATCGGGGACGCTCTGAGACAGGACCTCTATCAGGCGGCGCTTCGGATCGCCTCGGCCGCCGACTTTTCGAACGCGGGAACGGTGGAGTTCCTCGTCAGCGACGACGGCTATTACTTCATCGAGGTCAATCCCCGCATTCAAGTCGAGCATACCGTCACGGAGTGCATCACGGGGCGCGATCTCGTTCAGGCCCAAATCCGGGTCGCTGAGGGCTGCCGCCTCGCGGATTCGGAGATCGGCATCAGCAATCAGGCGGCGATCACGCGGAACGGGTTCGCAATCCAGTGCCGTATCACGACCGAAGATCCCCAGGCCGGCTTCGCCCCCGACACGGGGAAGATCCGCGCCTACCGCTCCGCCGAGGGTTTCGGGATCCGTCTCGACGACGGCACCGGGGGCGCCGGCACGATCATCACGAGCCACTACGACTCCCTCATCGTCAAGGTCATTGGCTTCGCACCGAGCTTCCGAGGTGCGGCCGCGAAGTTGCAGAGATCGCTGCGCGAGTTCCGCATCCGTGGCGTCAAGACCAACACCCGCTTCCTGCAAAACGTCATTTCGCACCCGCGCTTCCTCTCCGGTAGCGTCGACACGACGTTTCTCGACGACACCCCCGAGCTGTTCGAGTTCCCTCAGGCGCGTGACCGCGGCACGAAGCTGTTGCGCGCTCTCGCAAACACGGTCGTCAACGGTCCACCCGGTTTGGACGGTCCGGTCGAGAGACAGTCGATTCTGGTCACGCCGCAGCTTCCCGAGATCGGGCTTGCGGAGGCCCGCGAGCCTCTCGAGGACAACGCAGCCATGGCCACGTTCAGAGCGAAGGGAGCCGAGGGACTCTCGCGCTGGCTTCGAGACGAGCCGCGCCTCTTCGTCACCGACACAACCTTCCGCGAC
The DNA here is from genome assembly GCA_965247365.1 of Candidatus Marinacidobacterales bacterium. Taxonomy (GTDB): domain Bacteria; phylum Acidobacteriota; class Vicinamibacteria; order Marinacidobacterales; family SMYC01; genus CBDFHB01. The sequence goes on along the minus strand of CBDFHB010000002.1, from coordinate 1,489,656 downwards.
GCCCACCAGTCGCTTCTAGCGACGAGGGTCCGTACGGCCGACATGGTCGCGATTGCTCCCGTCACGGCGCGCCTGGCTCCCCAGCTCTTCAGCATCGAGATGTGGGGAGGCGCGACTTTCGACGTCGCCTACCGCTTCCTGAAAGAAGACCCCTGGGAACGGCTCGTTCTTTTGCGGAAGGCCATTCCCAACGTTCTCTTGCAGATGCTGCTTCGCGGGGCCAACGCGGTCGGCTACAAGAACTACCCCGACAACGTGCTGCGACGTTTCGTAGGCGCCTCCGCGGAAGCCGGGATCGACGTCTTCCGGATCTTCGACGCCCTCAACTGGATTCCCAACATGGAGATCGCCATCGAGGAGGTCGTCCGGGCCGGCAAGATCGCCGAGGCGTCGCTCTGCTACACCGGAGACGTCGCGGACCCGACGCGTGAAAAGTACGACCTCGAGTACTACGTGAAGCTCGGCAAAGAGCTCGCCGAGCGAGGCGCCCACATCCTGGCGATCAAGGACATGGCCGGCCTCCTCAAACCTCGCGCCGCACGTATTCTCGTTGGAGCTCTAAGGGAGGCGACCGAGCTTCCAATCCACCTCCACACACACGACACGAGCGGAAACGGCGTCGCGACCTGTCTCGCGGCAAGCGAGGCCGGCGTGGACGTCGTCGATGGCGCCCTATCGAGCATGTCGGGCCTCACGAGCCAACCTTCGCTCAACGCGCTCTGCGCGGCGCTTCAAGGAGATCCGCGCTCCCCCACGCTCGAGTTAGAAGCCATGAACCAGCTCGACCTCTACTGGGAGGGCGTGCGGAGTCAGTACGACATCTTCGAGTCCGGGCTCAAAGCAAGCACGGCCGAAGTCTACGCCCACGAAATACCTGGCGGGCAGTATTCGAACCTTCGCCCTCGAGCGGTTCAGCTCGGCCTCGGCCACCGCTGGGAGGACGTGAAGAAGAAGTACCGAGAGGTAAACCTCGCGCTCGGAGACGTCATCAAAGTGACTCCGACTTCGAAAATGGTCGCTGACTTCGCCATGTTTCTCGTTCAGAACGATCTCACCGTGGAAGAGTCACTGGACAAAGCGGCGAGTCTGGATTTTCCACAGTCGGTGGTCGACTTTCTGGCGGGCAAGCTCGGTCAGCCCTACGGGGGTTTTCCGAAACGGCTGCAAACGGCCATCCTCAAAGGCAAGACCCCTATCACCGACCGTGCCGGAGAGCACATCCCTCCTCACGACTTCGATGCCGCCCGGCACCGACTCGAGCCCAAGCTCCGACGCGCGCCAACGGAGCGCGAGATCTTGGCCGATGCGCTCTACCCTGAAGTGTTCCTGGAATACCTCGAGCATCAGGAATCTTTCGGGGACGTCTCGATTCTGCCGACGAGCGCCTTTCTCAGCCGACTGCAGGTGGGCGAGCAAGTCAGCGTCGACATCGAGCCTGGCAAGACGATCATCGTCAAGCTCGTCGCGATTGGAGGCGTCACGCCCGACGGCCATCGAATGGTCTATTTCGAGATGAACGGCCAGCCACGCGAAGTCGTCGTCCGCGACCGGGGCGCGGCCATCACCGAGCACCGACGCCCGCTCGCCAATCCGTCCGACCCGCTGGACGTAGGGGCGAGCATGCCTGGCAAAGTCCTGAAAGTACTTTGCGACGTGGGTGACCGCGTCGAGCCCGGGGACGCGCTTCTCGTTCTCGAAGCGATGAAGATGGAGACTTCGGTGACCGCGTCTGTAGCGGGCGTCGTCGAGCGGGTCGACGTCGCGGTAGGCGACGATGCGCGAGCTCGAGAGCTCCTCGTCCGCTTGCGCCGAGACAATAGCTGACGCCCACCGCCCTCGTGTTACACTCTTTTTACCGTTTTTCCAACGTTTCCCACTGAAGCTCACCAAGAATTCAAACCCATGAAGACTCTCGCGGCGCTCTTGCTTGCCCATCTCGCGATAGCTCCGGAGCTCCCGGCGAACGATGACCAGGACGACGAGTCGGCGCTCACCGCCGGATGGAACGGAAGCCACGCCTTCATTCGAAGCCAAGATGGCAACTTCGAGATCGAATTCGGGGGCCGGGTTCACTTGGACTTCCGGGCTTACAGTGCCGACTTCACGCCCGATCCGACCTTCGTGCTCCGGCGAGCCCGATTCGAGGTGGAGGGCACGCTCTACAAGTTCGTCGAGTTCAAGGTGCAGCCGGATTTCGCCGACGAGGAGAGCACGCTCCTCCGCGACGGTTTCATCAATATCCACGCCAAGGACTCGATTCAAGTCACCGCCGGTCAGTTCAAGGCTCCCTTCAGCCAGGAAGAGATCCAGTCTTCCAAGTTTTTGGACTTCATCGAGCGATCGATGCTCAACAACATCGTCGCGAGCCGTAGTCCCGGTATCATGCTCCACGGCCATACGGCGGACGGGGTCGTCCAATACGCGTTCTCGGCGCAAAATAATCGAGGCACGCTCCAGCTCAACCCGGCCGGACGCCCCGACTTCTTCGGCCGTTTGCGCTTCGAGCCCTGGAAGGAAGGGCTGCTTTCGGAGCTGAGCTTCGGAGGCGCTGTCGCTCTCGGCAAGCGCGAGGGTGAACGTTACTTCCGCGGGCGCACTTCGAGCCGAAGCGTGGTCTTTTCCGACCGATTCGACCTCAGCGGAGACGAGAGAACCTACAACCTCGAGGGCTGGTGGGTTCACCGCAGCGTCAAGCTCCAGTCCGAGTACATCGCGGGACGCGCCGAGCGGCTCGGCCTCGGGGAGGATGGATCGGATCTCTCGGACGTGAAGGCCCACGGCATCTACGTCCTCGGAACCTACATCTTGACGGGAGAAGACAAGAAGGGTGACGACGCCATCGTCCCCAAGAGAAGCGTCCACGAGGGCGGACTGGGAGCCTGGGAAGTCGGCTTCCGCTACCAATTCTTCGATATCGAGGGCTCCAATCGATCGGACGCCTACGACTTCAAGGTGGACTGGTGGCTGAACAAGTTTACGCGCTTCCAGACCAACGTGAGCTACGAGACGTTTCGGAACCCACCGGCCAGCGGAAGCGACACGTCGAACATCTCCGTCCTCACGCGGATGGCGATTTATTTCTAGCGCTAAGGCTGTCTCTCCAGAACGAAGTAGTGACTCTTCGCGTAATCGGCTAGGGGTACCATGAGCTGCTGCACTTCGTTGTCGATACCGCCCCAGCCTCCGCCCAGATACCAGATCGACGCACCCTGGATCTCGTGGTGGGGTGCGTAGAGCTCCGCGGCAAAGGGCAGATCCACGCTCATCGCCTGGCCCACGCCGGGGATGTCGTTCAGCGTCCAACCGAACTCCGTGATGACGATCGTCGGGCGAGCGATACCGTAGTGGTCCGCGACGTCGAAGACCTCCTGGAAACGGCCGATCTGATGTGGAAACGCCAACTCCAGCCCATCCGTCGTATAAGAGTACTCGTGAGTGGCGATCGCGACACGGTCCGGATAGGCGGCCGCGAGCTCGAGAAACTCCCTCATTTTCGGCCCCGCCCACGATCCGATCTCGGGCTCTCCCGAAGACCAGCCGAAAGCCGACCAGTTGAAACCCTCCGCCATGGCGAGATTCGCGGAGTGGATGGCGAACTCGGCGATCCACTCGGACTCTTTCGTATAGGGACCGAACACGGGATCGTTCAAACCGACGTTGTGGGGAAACGGCGCGCCGCCTTCGCAGGATCCGCCACGGTTGATCTCGTTGATGGTCTCGAGCCAAATGAGGTGCTTGTACGGCTCGAGCTCCGGCGGAATCTCGGCGCGGTGACGTTCCCAATGCACGATCGCCGCATCGCGGGGCGTTTCGTTATAGATGTTCTGATAGGGCGTATCGGCCGGTGGAGGATTGGAGCAGTCCGGATTGCCCGTATAGGGGACGTCGGGCCGATAGTTGCTGCCGGTGAGGCTCCGCCGATAGACGAGCTGATGTGGCACGCAGCCCGGTGCACCGCCGTCGCGCGAGTTGTCGACACAGCCACTCGCCGCTTTGAGCTGGACGGCCTCGAAGATTTGCCCGGCCGAGTCGACGCTCTTGAGGAAAAAGGGAACCCCGGCATCGTGAAGCGTCCTCTCCCAGTCGCCGAGGCCGCGCTGGTTTCCCGTCGGCGCCACGTGGAAGCCGATTTTGACGAAACCGATGTCGAGTCCCTGTGCACTCAGGTCCGCCTTGATTTGAGTGAAGTCACAGGTGCCGCTACAACTTCGCTCTTCGAGGACGGTCCATGCGCCGCCGTTCGAGGGAGGAGGAGGAGGCGGCGGCGGACTTGGGCTCTTCAATCGCACGACGATGTCATCGAAGCGCGTCCCGGTGGTCGAGCCTCCCACGTTGCCGCTCTTGAGCACGATGGTTGCTAGATCCGAGGAGGCTACGAAGCTAGCCGAATTGGCGCCCGGCGAAGTCTGCGACATGACCCCCAACCACCCGCCCGGTGTCGCCCAGGTATCGTTCTTGTAGACCAGAACGACGCCCGCGTTTCCGTCTTTTACGTCTTGCCCGTTCACGGGAGCTGGCGGGCCATTGATAATGAGGACTTCTGCCCACTGCGTGTTGGCGCTCGTCGGATCGCTTTGCCAGAAGCCTTCCACGCTGATTTCTGTCCCGGGTCCACCGGTCTGAAACTGCTGGTAGACTCCGCCATTGTGATTGGCGCTCGCGAGCTGAAGCGAGCCGTTGGCAACGCCGACGTCGAGGCTCCCCCTCTCCGTCCAAACGTTCCATTCGACGGCTCCGTTCTCGAAGTCCCCGTTGCGCACGAGGTTCGTGCTCGGCGGCGGTGGCGGCGGCGCCACCGGGGTGCCGTAGACTTCGAGCTCTGGGATGCGCGCGTAGTTGTCGATACCCGCGTCAGTGACGTAAAGCCGCACGTAGCGCGTCGTCTCGGCGCTCGCCAGCACCGTGGTCGTGGCGTTCTCGTTTGCCGTATTGACCACCGAGGCGAGCGGTGCCCACGGACCGGAAAGAGATGACCCCGCTTCGAGCCGATAGGCGGTCGTGTTGAAGTAAGTGGCCTCGCCGGCCGCGCCCGCGTGCTGGACGATGAAGCCCGTGACGTCGAAGCTGCTGCCCAGGTCGAGCGCGAGCCAGGACTCGGCGGACGCGCCGTTGCTCGTCCACTTGCTTCCTGCCGAGATGATTCCGTCGTAGGCTTTGTCTCCCGAAGACGTTCCGTTGAAGACGCTGCTCGCGGACCAGCCGATGGAGCCGAGCGCGACGTTGTCTCCCGGTGGCACCGCCGGCGGTGGTGGCGGTGGCGGGGCCGCCGACGCCCCATAGACCTCGAGCTCGGGAATACGTGCATAGTTGTCGACGCCGGCGTCGGTGACGAAGAGACGTACGTAGCGCAGGGTTCGAGCGCTTCCGAGCGTCGTCGTCGTGCTCGGCGCCTGAGTCGCATTGTCGACCGCGGCCAAGGTAGTCCATGGCCCGGTCAGCGAGTCTCCGGACTCCAGCCGATAGGCGGCGGTGTTGAAGTAGGATTGCTCGCCAGCCGCGCCCGCGTGGCGGACGACGAAGGCGTTCACGTCGAAGCTCCCGCCGAGGTTGATCGAGAGCCAGGACTCAGCGGTGCTTCCATCGCTCGTCCACTTGCTTCCCTCGCTGACCGTCCCGTCGTAGGCACGGTTACCTCCCGTGGCAGCGTTATAGGTGCTGCTCGCGAGCCAATTGATCGCGCCGAGCGCCACGTTGTCTCCCGGCGGGGTCGCTGGGGGCGGAGGAGGAGGCGGCGGCGCGCCCCCACCGGGCCACCGGTAGCGCGCCTCGAGAGCCTGGTCGAGGTCACCGAGCATCTGTCCCTTATAGGGGCTCCCGTCAATGTTCCAGCCGTCGCAGAAGGCGCACCAACGGTACATATTGATCGCGCGGAACACGGGCTTTCCGCTTACCGCGGCCTGCTGGTTGTAGCGATCGATCTCCGCGTAGATCTCCTGCATCCAGCCCGCTTCGTAGTGGGCGTTGGGGCGTTCGGGATGGCCTCCCGACCAGTAGTAGATCCCATTAGCCTCCGTGGCATACAGAGGTAGATGGTACAGATCCGCTGGAATACCCAGGTCGACCCAGTCTTTGTAGACGTAGAAACTGAAGTAGAGGCTGTCGCCTCCGGCCGCGACCTTCTGCGTGCTGTGGATGTCGTTGTAGTTGTAGCCGCGTGAGTTGATGTGAAGCGCGATGCCATCGATACCACCCGTATTTCGGATCGCGGTCAGCATTTGATTCATGTAGCGAACCCAGTTGAGTGGATTCGCGTCGTGAGAGTAGCCGCAGGTCGATCCCGCGGAATAGGGTCCGGCGAAGGGCGCGAGCGCCTGCGAGATCACCTTGGCGCCGGGCCGCACGGCCTTGATGGCGTCGTAGGTTTTTCGAAAGACCGTGGCGTAGTCCTGGGGCGAAACGTAGCTCGCATGCCCACCAACGGGAGGCCACTCGACGGGCAGGTTGGTCTCGTTGCCGATGATAAAGATGTCCGCGCCTTGGGTCGCCGCGACATAGTTCGCGGCTCGACGAGCGAAGTCATCGTATTTGTCCGGCGTGGGAATGGTGCCGGAGCCACAGTAGCCGTGGTTCAGCCGGACGGTGACCGTGTGGCCTTGGTTCGCGATCCAACGGAAGTCATCGCCTCCGGTGTGCGAGGGATTGCTTCCGATCGCGATCATCGCCGTCACCCAACCGCCGATACCCCGACTATTCAGGTGGTCGAGATATTCCTGAATGTTCGTGTCGTGGTCGTGGATCCCGTAGAGGAACGGGCTCTCCTGAGCGTGACCCAGGGAGACGGAGAAAAGCAGACAAAGATAGAGTCGGATGAGAGAACGCATTTCCCCTTCCTTCCATTGCGCCGGTGGACGTCGGGGCGACACCGAATGTGTCGCCTATTTCATCACAGAAAGATGGGAGAATTCGTGATTTTCGCCGCGGAAATCGACCCCATGGGGCATTTTCCCCTCGACCAATCACCCGAGGCGCGGACGACGCTGGACGCGGGCTCGGCACCGGGTTTCACGCCCAGAGGTGGTTCACACCCAATGGAGTTCTTGGAACGCCCCCTCGCCACGGAACGTCTCGAGCCGAGAGAGCAACTCGAGATAGTGGGCGAAGCCGAGCCGTCGGTTCTCCCGGAGCCGCCTGAGCGCGGCCACTCACACCGTTGCAAATAGCCCGCTCGCTCGGTAGCCTGGAGGTGTAACCCAATACAACCTGATTGAGGGAGCCCACAGGAGGGCGAACCATGCCAGCCCATCGACTTGGCAGTTTCTGGATCGCGAGCCTCTGCTCGCTATGGGCACTCGATGTTGCGGCGACCGAACGTCTGGGGACGATCGACGTCAATCCCGCGATCGAATGCTGGTACCACGACGCCTACCCAGAGCTCGCCGCCCGATTCGAGCCAGCGATTGAGATCGAGAAATCGCGTCTGTATTTTCGCTGTTCGCTCTATGCCGACTACTACTTCGTGGATCTCGAAGCGATGGCGGACGGTGGCTACCGCGCGATCGGCCCCATGGCGGAGGAGACCTGTCCGAGTGTCTCGTACTATGTCGAGGCCATCGGGCTCGACTTCTCGAGCGTGCGGAGCCCCGAACGAACGGCGGAGGTCACCAACCACGGGGAGTGTCGACGTCGTTTTCCCGGCGCGGCTTTCTTCTCCGGTGAACCGAACATCGCGCTCGGCTCCGTGACCGCGGGCGCCGCGCGCATGGCTCCCGGCTTCCAACTCGTTGGCGTGAAGAGCTTCCTAACCGCGAGCGGCCAGATTACCGTGGCCAGCGGGAGCGGTGCGGGAGGGATCTCCCCGGCCGTGCTCGCGGGCATCGGAGCAGCTGGAGCTGGTGGCCTTGCGGTCGCGGCCGTTGGGGGAGAAGGGGATTCCCCATCCGAGCCGGTCGCCGGACCCCCGGTGGCGGAAGAACCTGCGACTACGACAACGACGGCGCCACCCACGATGCCGATCGGCGGCGATAGACCCACCCTGCGCGCGTGCTTCGACACCGAGCCCGCGAGCGCCACGATCGAAGTCGGCGAATCCATCCGGCTCGACGCTCGGTGCTCGACGGGGGCCAACCTCATTTATACCTGGGATCTCGGCGACGGGCGCAAGAACCGGGAAGGCGCGTTTCTTACCCCCGTCTATCGTAACGCCGGCAAGTTCACCGTCCGCCTCACCGTTACGGAGCCGAGTACTTCGAGCTCGCTCGCCTTCGGCGAGGACACCTTTTCCCGCGAGATTACCGTTCTGGAGGCACTCCAGTCCGGCCCCAAGGCCCGTGCCTGCTTCACTTCCCAGATCCTCAATCCCGGAATCTCTTGCGACATGAAATTCGAAGCCTTCTGCTCGGAAGGCGACATCGTCTCCTATGACTGGATCCTGGACGAGGCCAATACCATGGGCGCGGGTCCTTTTCCCACGCAGGGAGTCAGCGTGATCCACGACTGGACCGGATACCCCGGGTGCAATACGCCCTTTCCGAGAACGATCAGCGTCAAGCTAGTGGTGACGGATCGGCAAGGCAACACGGGTTCCATCGCCCAGGCCGTTCAAGTCCAGCTGCTGAGAGCGCCCTTTACCGGAGACGCACCGATTCCCTCCTCCTTCACGAGCTATCTCACGGCGAGCAAAAGCTCATCCGGCCGAGTTCGCGTCAACGACAGCTTCGTCGCCACGACGACCAGTGAGACCATGGCCTCGCATCAGTACCGCGGACGTTTCGGCGAGAACGGCGTCGAAGCGCTTGTCGCAACACCCATGCTATCTCCCGGCCAGTGGCGCTTCGATTTTCAGACCGCGCCCGGTTTCGTCCCGGGGAGCATCAACGCCGTGAGAGGCCAGGTCATTTCGCTCCACGCCCGCTCGGTCGTGTTCCGTCTGAGCGGTACCAGTGGGGAGACACTCGCGTTCACCTTTCGGCTGGAGGAGTGAGCAGCGGTCGAAGCAGATCGAGCAAACGGCTTTCGTCGAGCACCGTCTCCGGACGAAGCGACATCATTAATACGCTGCGCGCCAGGTCAGATGAGGGCGCCAGCACCGCACGCTCTTCGCTCGCGGTCCGCACGCGCTGGACGACACATCCAGAGATCGTGTCCGCGAGAAAGTTCGCGTCTCGGAGAACGGTCTCGAGCGGCTCCGAAATCCGAAAACGCGTCGCCCACCTCGCGTCCGAGTCTCGATAGCACTCTTCGCGGATGTCGATGGTCTCGATCCCCGCGATGGCCCCACGCTCTTCCTTGAAGCGCTCCCGTTCGGGGTCACTCGTGTGTTTCGAGGCGACGAGCAAGGCCTCTTCCACGAGGTCCGGTGCGAATTCGAGCCAGAGCGGTCCCGCGTCCACGCGCATCGATTTTCACTTGTGTAAGATTTGTTTAGTAGACCACGAGCACTTCCAGAAAGGCAAGTCTGGAGAGTAGGATCAGGCATGTGGATTTAAACGGTTCCAGTTTCCTCTCGTCAAACGCTGTTATACAATGTGACCTAGTCAGGGAGATCCAAGCTGAATCACGAATCCGCCCGCAACGGCTTGCCCGAAGCCTGGCGAAACGGGTCGAATGGCGAAACAAATCTGGCTCGCGTTTCTGTTTGCAGGCATGGCGTCGCTCTCGTTACGTGCCGAGCCTGCAGGGGGGCTCCAAGGTGAGTCCAACTCGACAGAGGGTGTAACCCAACCAGCGCCCGTCGAGAAGGACGGCTCCGAGGAGCCCCCGCACGCAGCCCTCGTTTTTCGCATTCCCATCGAAGGCACGATCGATCTCGGTCTCGCTCCCTTCGTCTCTCGTATCATCGAAGAGGCATCGGCTAGCGAGGGGGGCATCGTGTTGCTCGACATCGACACCTTCGGTGGTCGAGTAGACGCCGCGGTGCTCATTCGCGACGCCCTGATCGACGCACCCCTGCGTACGGTCGCCTTTATCCACCCGCGCGCTATCTCGGCGGGAGCTCTGATCTCACTCGCTTGTGAGGACATCGTCATGGCGCCCGGCGGCTCGATCGGAGCGGCGACCCCGATTACGGGTGGCGCTACCGAGGAGCCCGAAGCCGCTGACGAAAAGGTCATGTCCTATATGCGTACCGAGATGCGTACGACCGCGGAGAGGCGCGGACGCCGTGGCGACGTCGCCGAGGCCATGGTGGACGGCGACGTCGAGATCGAGGGCGTCATCGAAAAGGGGAAGGTGCTGACGCTGACCACCGATGAAGCCGTGAAGCTCGCCATCGCCGACCACGAGGCTTCGAATCTGGAGACCGCGCTCGAGGTCCTCGGCCTTTCGGGAGCCGAAGTCCGAGACACGGAGCCCAATTGGGCCGAGCTTCTGGCCCGCGCGGTCTCCGAGCCGACGGTGACGTCGCTTCTTCTCAGCCTCGGCTTTCTCGGGATCATGCTCGAGCTCTACCAGCCCGGCTGGGGTATTCCGGGAAGTGTCGGGCTCGGGTCCCTCTTCGTATTCTTCTTCGGCCATCACGTGGCGCAGCTCGCGGGATGGGAGGAGCTGCTGCTCTTCGCACTCGGGGCCGCGCTGATCCTCCTCGAGCTGCTCGTGATTCCAGGCTTCGGGATCGCGGGTATCAGCGGCGCCGCCCTGATGTCAGTCGCCGTCGTTCTGTCGCTCCTGGCGCTCGACCTCCGGGTATCGTGGGATCTCGGTTTCGTCAATCGGGCGCTCATGACGCTCTCGACGTCGATCATTTTCGCCGTGGTCATAGGATACCTTTTGATCCGCATTCTGCCCGCGACGGGCGCGATACGGCGATTCGTGCTCGGTGAGTCCTTGGCGGTCGAGGCCGGCTTTACCTCTCACGACGCGTCCGAAGCCACGAGCTTTCCGTTGGGAACCATCGCGGAAGCCATCACCGACTTGCGACCCGCGGGTAAGATCAAGGTGAACTCAAAGCGCATCGATGCCGTGTCGGAAGGTGATTACATCGCCTCGGGCGAAACGGTGAAGATCGTGCAGTGGCGGTCGGGAACAGCCGTGGTACGCGCACAGACGAAAGAGACACCGTGAGCGACCCCGTCGTCACCGTAGTAGCCCTTCTCGTTGCTGGCTACTTGCTCATGGCCGTCGAGATCTTCGTCATTCCCGGTTTCGGCGTCGCGGGCATCGGGGGCCTCGCCTGTTTGATCGCCGGGTGCTACTTCGCCTATCACTACTTCGGTGCCGGCTACGCCGCGCTCGCGGTCGTGCTCGTCCTCGCTTCGACGACGGCCGTGTTGGTCTGGATCCCCAAGAGTCCTTTCGGCAAGGACGTGTTTCTCTCGTCGTCACTCCGCAAAGCACGTTCCGCCGACCCGATGGTGACACAGGGGCAAGTTGGGGTGACGGAGTCGGATCTCCGCCCGTCAGGCATCGCTCAATTCGGTGAGCTCAGGCAGAGCGTCGTGACCGAAGGAGAGTTCATCGACGCCGACTCCAAAGTCGTCGTCACACAAGTCCGCGGCTCCCGCGTGGTGGTCGAGATCGCCCCGTCGGAGCCCACATAAGCAAATCCAAGAAGCCTACTAAGGAGGTTCGCTCATGGGTCTTTTCGCCATCGCCTTTCTGTTCTTCATAATCGCGGTGTTCATTCTCTATTTCGTCCCGCTGGGTCTGTGGATGGCGGCTCTTTCTTCGGGCGCCTCTGTGAAAATCTTCACGCTCATCGCGATGAGACTGCGACGTGTACCTCCATCCCTCATCGTCAAACCCCGCATCAGCGCTGTCAAAGCCGGCCTGAATCTCAGCGTGGACCAGCTCGAAGCGCACTACCTGGCGGGTGGACACGTCGAACGCGTCGTCAACGCGCTCATCTCCGCGGACAAGGCCAACATCACGCTCCCCTTCGAGCGCGCCGCCGCGATCGACCTGGCGGGCAGGAACGTCCTCGAGGCCGTGCAGATGAGTGTCAATCCCAAAGTGATTACGACACCGAAAGTGGCCGCGGTTGCCAAGGACGGCATCCAGCTCATCGCGCAGAGTCGCGTCACGGTGCGGGCGGACATCGATCGACTCGTCGGTGGCGCGGGCGAGGAGACCATCGTCGCACGCGTCGGTGAGGGGGTCGTCTCGACCATCGGGTCTTCCGAAACCCACAAGAAGGTGCTCGAGAACCCCGACACCATTTCAAAAACCGTCCTGGCGAAGGGCCTCGACGCGGGGACCGCGTTCGAGATCCTCTCGATCGATATCGCCGACGTCGACGTTGGCGCGAACATCGGCGCCAAGCTACAGACGGAGCAAGCCGAGGCTGACAAACAGATCGCGCAGGCGAAGGCGGAGAGCCGCCGCGCGATGGCCGTGGCCCAGGAGCAGGAGATGACGGCGAGAGTATCCGAAATGCGGGCGAAGGTCGTCGAAGCGGAGGCCGAAGTGCCCCTGGCGATGGCGCATGCATTCCGCGAAGGGAAGCTCGGCGTGATGGACTACTACAACATACAAAACGTCGCCGCCGACACCAAGATGCGCGACTCGATCTCGCGAACGACGACGCCCGACGACGAGCCCGGTGACGGCAACGAGTAAGAAAGGCGCTCGCGGGGACGAGGAGTCCGCCTTTCTCGCTCGGGTGCTCGCAAAGCCCGAGCGACTGAGAGAGCGACTCGTGCTCGCGATCGCGATCGCGCCTCCGAAGTCCCAGCGGGGCTCGAAGAAACGGCGAAGACCGGCTCTCAGAAGGTAGCTCCGTGGAACCGGAAACCATCTTCTATATCGCCCTCGCGGCCTGGTGGCTTCTGAGCCAGCTCGCGAGCGCGGCGAAGAAGTCGAAAGCACGTCGTCCTCCGCCCGCAACGAAGACAACGACTCGGGCGGAGCCTCACCATGTTCCCCCTCCGGTGCTCGCCCGCGAGCCCGCCGAGCGCTTTCCCCAGGCTCGGGGAATGGCGAAGAACCTCGACCGGCTCGAACGGGAGATCGAGGCGGGCCTGCCGGAGCTCGACGAGAAAGTCCGCGCGCAGGTCGAGTTTCTGATGGAGCAGGCCTTTCGCGAAGAAGCCGCGAGGCTTCGCGAAGCGCTCGCCGGGGAGAACCCTCTCCCCGCCGTCGACGACGCCCAGGCGTTTGTGTCCTTCTTTCAGCGTGCCTCGCGTACCGCCCAGGAGGTTACGAGTCTCAGGAGACGCCCCGAGGCCGTACGGTCCCGACTCGTCGCGGATCGACTCGTGGACGAGTTCTACGCGTCGTTTCGCGCCTTCGCCGAGGCCCAGAGGCTCCCAATAGAGGTAGCACCTCCCGTCGCCCTGATCTGGGATCCGACACCGGACGACGGCCTGAGAAAGTCGCCCTTCGCAGCTTCGATGCTCTTCGTGTCGAGCTCGGTCACCGTGGACGCCTTGCACTGGTCCCTATTTCCCCACGAGATCGCTCGTTATCTGACGGAAGCGGCTCCCACGCTCTATGAAGAGAGCTACGAAAAGCTCGACCTCGGCGTGGAGGGAAGTGTCGGGTCCGACCCTGCCGCCCTGACGCGCGTTCTCTTCGCCTCCTGGATCGTTCGGCTCGTGGGCGATTTCACCGGAGCCCTGCTGTTGGGTCCGAGCTATCTCGCCGCCCTGATGGATTTGTACGAACAGCCCGAGGCACCGTCCCGTGTGACCACCATCCACCTCAACCGCGACAATACCGTGCACGCCGAGGCCCCCGCTCACGCTCGGGTACACCTCACCGCCGAGTGGCTCACTGCCATGGGTTTCACGACGGAGGCCAACGCCCTCGTCGACCGTTGGGACGAGCGCCATGGGAATCCTCAATCCTTCGCTTTCCAGGGAGCGGTCGGTTCTGTGCCGACGACTCCCATCTTCCACACCGCGCGCGCTCTCGTCGAGGAGCTCTATCGTCTCGAGCTCGAAGCTCTGGGTTTCAAACGACTCGCCGACGTGCCCGGACTCGGCGACTGGCAGGCTCACGAGCGCGCCGCGAGCGACGCCAAAGCCTCGCTTCTCTCAGGCGAGAGCGCTACCGGATCCGCCCGCGCCCTCGTCGCCGGCGCCATCGCCGCGAGCCTCGAGTCTCCTGGCTCCGCGGCCCAGATCCGGGCTGCCCTCTACGACTCCGTGGGAGAGGCGAAAAAGCCACGCGTCCCGGCCGTCCCGAAGGCAGCCCGCCGACAGCGCGCTCCTGCGGCTCGCGGTCCATCCGCAATCGAGGTCGCGGAAGCCCTCGTCCTGGCGGACGTTCTGCTCGAGCCCCGCGGACGTAGCGGCCGTATCTGAGCGCGACCTTATTAGGGCGTGAACCAGATCGGCGACGTATAGGCGCGTTCCTGAGTCGAGGACGGCGCACCCTCCGGAATAGGAATTCCGAACCGAAAGGCGTCATAGGTCGACCAGCGAGGCGTCGGGATCTCGATCACGCGTGCGTAGTAGACAGCCTTCTGAGCAGGGTCGAAGTCCGGATCCGTCCACACGGTGCCGAGCTCCGGCGCACCGATCGTATTGGTCCAGTTGGCATTGGCCACGTCGACGGTATTGCCGACCGGCGGCAGTTTGCCATCAGCGCCAACCCGGCGGTCGCCGGACCAGGCAACGTCGTAGACTTTCTCCTGCGTCGCGCCGCCCTCGTCGAGCCAGCCTTTGACGATCTGGATACGGTCGAGGTTCGCACCGATCGGATCCCGCAACGCGTAGACCATGAAGCTCGGAGCGGACGCGCCGCCCGTTCTCGCGGGCAGGTCACCACCCATGGGCACGCCTTTTTCATAGCCTGCGAAGGCGGGCTGGCGACTGTTCAAATCCTGGCGGGTAAACTGCCAGCCGCCGAAAAAGCGGACCGCCACGCGTGAGCCCGTCGTCGCGAAGACTTCCTTCCTCTCCATAGCATCGAAAATCGCCTCGCGAGTGTTCTCAGTCGCCCAGACCGCCGCGAGCCCTGAAGCCACCTGCTGCCAGGCGTCAATGGTGCCGCTATCGGTTTTCATGAATAGGGTGTGTCATGCGCTCGGGACTGGGCTCGTAGCCTGCGTGTTTGCCGAAGAAGTTGTCTTCTCCGGTCGTCGCGAGCGACGTGTGAGCGTCAGTCGAGCCGATCATGCCGAACTTGTAGGGGTTTGTGCCGAGCCGCGACTCGATGGCAAGGCCACGCTTCAGCGCTTCCCGAGCGTACTCACCCGCCAGCATCGCGTTCGTCTTTGCCTCCGAGACGTCGAGGTTACCGATGGCCCAGGTCTCGTAGTCGGCGAACTCGTCGTCGGGCGACAGGAACGGATGGGCTTCACCGTCGCCCTTGATCTGCGTGGCCTCGTAGAGCGGCTCCCACTTGGTGCGTTTCGTCACATATTCGTCGTCGAGCGCCAAGCCGTCGTACTGTGCTTCCAACGGGAACATGATGCCGTTGGCGAGATTTCCGTTATGGGCGATGGCCAGCACGTCGCCTCCGGTCTTCTCCTCGAAGTTGGCGAGCCACTTCCAAAGGTCGCGCGGGTTAGTGCTTCCCATCGGTGCCACGGTCGTGAAGGGAACCATTTGGCCGCCCTTATCTCCTCCGTCGCGGTAGATGACGACGCGGTGCATGTTGTTTCCGCGAACGAGCGACGTCCACTCGTAACCGATGAAGGCCGTAAATCGGCCTGGATCATTGTAGGCCTCGGCGGCAGCGACCGTTTCATTCCAAGCGGATTTGTAGGGAGCGGAATCGGGCGTGTACATGAGCGCTTCCGGAAACTGTCCCTGCGAGAACAGGCCGATGAGCTCGAGTGCCACCCCAACGCCCTCTCCCGCCATGACGCGGTCGTACCAGTCTTTGCCCGTAGGGTCTCTCAAAATGTGAGACTTGCCCTCGAACAGATCCGGGAAGAAACCCATGTTGTCCGAATGGTCGGCGATGACGAGGAAATCGAGCGGCCGCGAAAGCTTCACTTTCAGACCCGTCGACGAGGTGACTTCTTCACCCCGGGCGAAACGATAGGCCTCGTCGAGACCTAGCCGGTTGCCGAAGGCACCGGCATCGATGGATAGTGCCGTGTGCAAATGGGTGTCGCCCCAGAACATTCGGCTCGGGAATCCCCTTGACGCGTAGGGCGAGTAGGCGCGTCCAGGGTACTGATCGGAGAGAGCCTCACTTCCATCCGGTGGAGGAGGAACCTGGCTCCAAGCCCCAGGAACGTTCAAGGAGAAAAGTAGCGCTGTAACACTCAGACCGAGGATCCACTCCCGCATCGTTTTTCCTTCCGTCATATCTACTAGTCTGGCATCGGGATATTTCGCGCCGCCATTCTAGCGCAGCGGCTCGCCTCGTGGGAGCCTCTTATCTCTCACCGCTCAGGAAGCGCTCCGAGGTAAACTGCCTCGGACGGACAGGTACTCTTGACTTCGAACTCCAGCGCGCGCCCCCCGAGACGACGTCTCATCGAGATCGCGGTGTTCGTCGGCTTCTTGCTCGGCGCGATCGTCTTCACCTATCCCCTCGTGTTGAATCTCGACGACGCCGTCAAAGACATTGGGGACCCCCTTCTCGATACGTGGGCGATCGCATGGGTGGCCCACCAACTGCCGCGCGACCCGCTGCACCTGTTCGACGCGAATCGCTACTACCCGGAGACCGGAACGCTCGCCTTCACCGATCCCATGCTCGCGATCTCGATTCCCGTCACACCAGTCCAGTGGCTCTTCGACAATCCTGTGCTGACCCTGAACGTAGCGATGCTGCTGACGCTCGCGCTTTCGGGCTACGGCATGTATCGCCTCGTGTCGGCCCTGACGGGATCCGAAATGGCGGGCGCGGTTGCGGGCAGCATCTTCACGTTCAACGCCTACCGCCTGAGCCACCTCGCGCACGTCAATCTCCAGGCCATGGCTTTCATTCCCCTCTTCTTTCTCTGTCTCGGCCTCTACCTGGAGGAAGGCAAGCGACGTCACCTCATTGGGGTCGGCGTATTTCTCTGGCTCGTATCGGCATCCTGCGCGTATTACGGTGTATTCACCTGGACGGTCTTGACCGTTGCCCTTCCCTATGAGATTTGGCGAACCGGGGCCTTCAAACGTCGACGCCAAGTTGCAGCTCTCGGTCTCACGATTGCCGTTTCCGCAGCCGCCTACCTGCCTCTCGCGCTTCCCCTCATGCGGCTGCGACAAGACTTCGGATTCGAGCGCCCAATCGTGAGAGTACAGCGTGCCTCCGCACGCCCCGTGGACTACCTGCGCTCGGCCGCACACGTCCATGGGGCCATCGGACTCGAGCCGCCCGAGCGAGGTCGTTCGCTCTTCCCTGGAGTTCTCGCCCTCGGTCTGGGGCTCGTGGCGCTTGCGCGCCCGTCACGGCGCGCGGGGCTCTACGCGCTGATCGGCGTCTTCGCCGCCTGGGCGAGCCTTGGACCCGCCTACGGTCTCTACGGATGGCTTCATGCCTACTTTCCGGGGATCAACGGACTGCGCGCGCCGCCTCGCTACGTTATTTTCGTCATACTCTCCCTCGCCGTGCTCGCGGGGATGGCAACTTCATGGATTCTCGACCAGTTCCGGGGAGCGCGCCGTTATGCGATCGGCTCGACTCTCGTCCTGTTCCCTCTCATCGAATCGTTCGCGGGTCCCGTCCCCTATACGACGGCCCCCGATCTACCGCCCGTTTACGAGTGGCTAGCCGCGCAACCCGATCCCGCTCCCGTCGTCGAGATGCCCCTCGATTGGGAGCCCTACAAGAACTCGATCTACCTCTACTGGTCGACCTCGCACTTCAGACCGATCGCGAACGGACACAGCACCCTCGTACCGCCGGTATTCACCGCGATCCGCAACTCGATGGAGCACTTCCCCGACGGCGAAAGCGTGAGGCGCCTGCGCTCGCTCGAATTTCGTTACGTGATCCTTCACCGGGACCTCTACCTCCGTGCGCGCGCGGAAAGGATCGAGCAAGCCATGAACGCCCACCCCGGCCTCGACGTCGTTCACCGCACCGAGAACGAGACGGTCTTTGAGATCGTCGCTACCGGCGAGCGTCGTTGAAAACCTGAGGACCACCGCGCTACTGCTATATGCTAATGTCCATTACCAATAAGAATCTCGCCCGGGCAAGATTTCGATCGTCGTCCCTCTCAGCGGGTCGATTCGCCGTAAATCTTCAGCTCGTCGAACCACGCCGTCGTTTCCGAGTCGGTGTTGTCGGTATCCACCATGAGCGCGACGCCGGTAACGCGTCCGGCCGGACGACCAAAGTAGCGCTCGAAATCGGCCGACAAGTCGCGCTTTTCCATAATCCAGTCGCCGCTATCGACGTCTCCGCTCCTTAGGACAATCGTCGCCGCCTTCTTGGTGTAGGGACTGGGATAGACGTTGCCCACGGTCTCGTTCCCAGCCCACACGTACATGAGAAACGGCGTGTTGCGATGGAACGGCTCGCCGTCGAACATCACCGCGACTCTTGCCGCATAGTCGTCGCTCCTCCGATGTCGTTCTTCTTGGATATGACCGAGGCTGGTCGAAACTCTCCATCGCCACGAAACGATCGCGTCTTGGGACGCGTCGAGATCGAGGTGACGCCACAATGCCGAGGCCGAGCTCTGGCTGTCTACGCGAAGAAAGCGATTCTCGTCCTCGCTATCCAATCGAAATGTATTGCTGCGGCGCGCCATCGCCCTCTCCATCCACGGATGCTTCCAGCCGCTCTCGAAACCCGAGAACAGATCGTCACCGAAACTGTTCCCCGAGAACGCCGAGACAGTGAGGCCCATGGCCACCAAGCCAACAATCGCTCGGAAGCACATCCTACTCACAGTGTTGTCCGAACCCGCTCTATTGGGCCATACGCTATCAAGTGTTGGCGGAGCGCGCCTATCCCGCGTGGGTGGTGGAGTTTGAGCCCGATTTCTGAAGTCACAGTTCTTTCGTCGACAAGGCCCACGCGCAGTGAAGAAGCTGAGATGTCTCAACCCAGAGTGTCCGCTGCACGGAAACGTCGGTTCCGGACCTATCATCCGCTACGGATTCTACATCACGAGATCCGGGAAACGCCGTCGATGTAGGCTGTGCTGACCAAACGGCAGCTGACGCTCAGGGAGATCTTCGTGTGCACGCCGACATTCATTGCTGACGTTCCTCGCCGCGCATCGCCAGACGAACCCCACGATTGATCGCACTGGTCCCGATCCTGGACAATGGGACGCTGATTCGCCAAGATAACGTTTCGAGATGCGGTCCTACAGCTCCGTCTACCAACGCTCGCTCGATCATCCAGAAGCGTTCTGGGAGGAGGCGGCCGAGGCGATCCATTGGGATGCGCGGTGGACGAAGGCGCTCGACGACTCGAACGTCCCCTTCTATCGTTGGTTCGTCGGCGGCCGTCTGAACACCTCTTTCTCGCAGGAGAACGTTGCGACCCCGATACGCTCGAGTGGGCGAGCGACACGCTGAACGTCTCCGTGATCGACCACTGGTGGCAGACGGAGACTGGCTGGCCGGTCGCAGCCAACTGTTTCGGCATCGAGCCGCTCCCGATCAAGAACGGCTCACCGACGAAAGCGGTTCCCGGCTATGACGTGCGCGTCCTCGACGGTGATGGGCGCGAAGTACCCGACGGCCAGATGGGGAACCTCGTCATCAAACTGCCACTGCCGCCGGGAACAGTGCCGACGCTCTGGACGCATGGACCTCGCTCGCCTCGGCTACCCCAAGGGCTCAGGGTAGCAGTCCGCGGGGTGCCTTGAAAACGGCAGGTGGGGCAGGTGAAAATCCTGAACATCCGGACCCCGATTCCGTAACTATCACCAGACCGAGCGAACAGGTCGGATCCGGAGGCGAGGCAATCCATGTTCTTTGAGGGACTTCGACAGGATATCGCCCAGGCGTGGCGTACGCTCCGCAAGAACCCGAGCTACAGCCTCGTCGTCGTCCTCACCCTGGCCATCGGAATCGCGGCCAACACCATCATTTTCAGCTGGATCAACCCCTATTTCTTTCGCGAGCTGCCGTTCGGAGAGCCGGAACAGCTGGTGCAGCTGGGACAGGTCGACCCCGTCCGGGGGTGGGACCAGGCCCGATTGTCGATTCCCCAGTTCCACGACTGGCGCGAGCGCAGCCGCGCGTTCGAGGATCTGGCGGCGTACTACTACCAGATGAAGAATGTGACCGGGAACCAGGAGCCGGAGAGCATCATCGCCGGCGTTCTGACCGCCAACACGTTCTCGGTGCTCCGGGCGGAGCCGGCCATGGGCCGGACGTTCGCGCCCGGCGAGGATGGTCCCGGCGGCGCAGACGTGGTGGTGCTCGACCACTGACTGTGGCAGCGACGCTATGCGGGCAACCCGGGCATCGTTGGCGATACCATTCTGCTGGACGGGATCGCTCACACCGTAATCGGCATCATGCCGCCCACATTCAACTTCCCGTACGGGGAAGTGAAGATGTGGGTGCCGATGCGCGAGGACGTGGCGCTCGAGCCGCGCGATCGCCACATGATCCTCCCGGTAGGCCGCCTGAACGCCGGCTGGCCGCGAGACAAGGCGCGCGAAGAGCTCGAGGGCATCCAGAGGGACCTCGCAGCGACCTACCCGAAGGCCGATGGGCAGTTCGCGGGTGTGACCGCGATTCCACTCCGCGAGGCGCTCAACTTTGCCTATGACGTTCTCGTCATAGGCTTCAGTCTTCTCCTGGGGGCGGTCGGTCTCGTGCTTCTCATGGCCTGCGTCAACGTGGCCAGCCTGACCCTCGCCCGCATGAGCGCGCGCTCCCGCGAGGTCGCGGTCCGAGTCGCGATCGGGGCCGGGCGAGGACGCCTGGTGCGCCAGCTCCTTACCGAGAGTCTGCTCCTCGCGCTGATTGGAGGCAGCCTCGGAACGTTGCTCGCCTTCTGTGCGGCGCCGGTGGTCGGACCGATCATCCCGGAAGCGATCTTTCGCGTCGGTGATGTGGCCATCGACGGTACCGTGCTCGCCTTCACGATCCTGGTGACCCTTTTGACACCGCTCGCATTCGGACTCGCTCCAGCGCTCGTCGCCGCCCGCACCTCGCTCGCGGACGCGCTCAAGGAAGGGGGCCGAGGTGGACCCGCCGGCTCGATGCGTGGCCGCCGGGCTCTCGTGGTTGCAGAGATCACGATGGCCATCGTTCTGATCACCGGAACCGGTCTGATGTTGAGGAGCTTTCTCGAGATTCAGAACGTGGATATCGGCTTCCGGGCACCTCGCCTCCTGACCGTCATCGCCAATCCGCCAGAGTCCGACTACCCGGACCAGGCGGACATCCAGGCCTATTTCGATCGCGCACAGGCCGAGCTCGGAGCCCTGCCCGGCGTGCGGTCTGTCGGCACGGTGCAACCTCTGCCCATGGACCACGCGTCCTATGGCGTTCAGTTCGCCAGGCCGGGCCAGGCGCCGGCCGCCGCAGAAGACTGGCCGGTCGCTCTTCACGGGCGCGCCTCGCCGGGTTACTTCGAAACCATGGGGATACCGGTCCTGGCGGGGCGCGCGTTCACGGGGGGTGACGACGCCGACGCTCCCGATGTGGTGATTGTGAGCCAGAAGACCGCCGACAACCATTGGCGGGGAGAAAGCCCGGTAGGAAGCACGATACTCATTGGTGAGCCCGACGATGCCATCGAGGCAGCCGTGGTCGGCGTGGTCGGAAACGTCAAGCACACCGGTTTCGGCGATGACATGGGAGCTCAGCTCTATCGACCGATGAAGCAGGGAATGAATCGTGGTCGATATATCGTCGTGGCAACCGAGAGAGCCCCGTCATCCGTCGCCGGCTCCGTCAGAGGCGCTCTGCGTAACATGGACGTGAACCTTCCGCTCGTCATTCGACCCATGATGGAGATGGTCCAGGAGAACACCCTGCAGTGGAGCATCAGCTCGGCGGGCCTTGGTATTTTTGGCCTGGTGGCGCTTCTCCTCGCGAGCGTCGGCATCTACGGCGTCGTTTCCTTCTCGGTCGCGCAGCGTCGGCGGGAGATCGGCATCCGGATGGCCCTCGGGGCGACGTCAGGTCAGGTGCGAGGCGTCGTGGTGGGCGAAGGACTCCGGCTGACGGCGGTGGGCGTTGCCATCGGGCTCGTTCTCGCGCTGGTGGTGGGACAGCTGATGGCGTCGATGCTGTTCAGGGTGAGCCCCTTCGATCCGGTGACACTCGGCAGCGTGCTGGTGCTGTTCGGGGCCGTCGCGACCGTTGCATCTCTCCTTCCCGCTCGGCGCGCTGCCCGCGTCGATCCGACTACCGTCCTGCGCTACGAGTAAGAACTTCGACGCGCCGCTCGTGTTTTTGGACACGACGGGATCTCCATTGAAACAATGTGTGCGTTCGCTCCATCACAGATTCAATATGAAAATAACCATTAGCAATGAGAATCTCGCCCGGGCGAGATTTCGATCCGAGTCTTCAACACGTCTACCGCCTTTCCCTTTTTGACGAGCAGCTTCTTAGCACTGGTCTACGCCGCTGAATCATCTGCGTGGACCAGTGCTAGTCGTGAACATCATTTATTGCGCTTTGGCGGCGGTACAGCTACTCTTTTTGTGAATGGTTCGCGTTGCCACCATGAACGCCGTGATGAAGGGACGAATTCTCTCCTGAGATGGGGGACAGGTGAGTGCTGCACCTGTCCGAGGCCTATCTGAGGATCGAAGCGAGGAGACGTGACGAGTGACGAGGCGACTCCCGAGCAGATTGACGAGCTGAGAATCCGTCTGACCGAAGAGCGCACAAAACTGGCAGAGCTCTTGAAGGTCACGAAGGACGGGGCTCGTCCGGTGTCGCTGAGCGAGCCGATCGGACGCCTCACGAGAATGGATGCCCTCCAACAGCAGGCGATGACGAAGGCGAACCGCTCCACCTACGAGAGAAAGCTCCGGCTAGTCGAGGCCGCTCTCGACGCCATCGCCGAGGGAGAATACGGATACTGCCGCTCCTGCGAAGAGCCGATTGGCTACCGGCGCCTCACGGCGCGACCGGAGACCCCGTTCTGTCTCGAGTGTCAGGATTCGAGGGAGTCCGGCTGAGAAGATAGCGCTGCATCCGACTAGGGCTGGACGACGGTCTCGTAAGTCGCATCGGGTGAGAAGTCTCTTGTCAGGAGCACCACCCCGCCTTCGATTGTCTTGGACGCCGTCACCTTGGGGGCGTCGTAAGAGACGACGACCTCGATATCTTCACCGGGATTCATCTGCTTGACTTTACACTCTGCCTGCTGGTTACTGAGCTTCGTGCATCCCTACGGCAAGACTTTGGAATCGAAGGTCGAGTCGGTCGGGGTCACGAAGAGAAGATTCACGCTGATGGGCTGGCTGACCCGGTTCGTCACGATGCCGCGGACCTGAAAACGCGCGCCCGACTTGACGGGATTCGTCAAGGCAACCTTCAGCGTGCCTCCAGCCGCCTGGCCGGGACCCGATCCTGGGCTCACGGTCACGTCCCGCACCCGGGCACAGCCTCCTTCCACGCCCGCGATACTAAGAGTCGCGCGTGCCTGCTTGGTTTCCGTGCCGCGAACGTCTACGTACTCGTGAGTGGCGACGCCCTCGAGGTTGTAGAGGCCGCTGTCGGCCGGATCTCCCTCGCCAACCGAGGCCTCGTCCGACGTCCCATCGCCCCAATCGATCGTCACGCACCTTCTCGCCTGCGGGCACACCCCCGGTAGCTCAGGAACAAACCAACGATATTGCCGAGCACGACCCCGGGTCGCTGAAGCGCGCCCGCACCTCAACAATCTCTTCACAGTTGAAAGGCGAGACGAGGAACCACGAAGTCACGCCGATTTCAGCCGGAAACTCGGCCATCGTGGGAGTCACGACGCCCATCACGCGGATCGGGACTTCGAGTGGGGGCAGCGTCATCGTCGTCGGGTCGAGAACCATGGGGATCTGCCCCGTACTGTCGGCGAACAGGAAGCGAGTGGGACCCCGCTGCTCGACGAGGCTTCCTCATCAATCGCCTCCCTCGAAGTCGCGTAGGCTACCCCGTTATCGAGCGCGGGGCAAATGGCGCACGCAGCGCGTCGGCGTTATCATTCAAGCTGCAATGCGCGATACGACGGCGGAGGGAGCTGTTGGCGTGGTCGAGACTCAGTATCTCGATCTGCCCCACCCGCTCGCGCTCGACTGCGGCCGTGAGCTCTTCCCTATCCGCATCGCCTACGAGACTTACGGGACCCTGGCGCCCCGGAAGGACAACGTGATCCTGGTGTGCCACGCGCTGAGCGGAGACGCTCATGCCGCGGGCTGGAGCGCCAATCCGGCCGAGGAAAGTGCCGTCGACGGCTTTCGCGCCGACGAGCGCAACCTGTCGAACAAAACCGGCCTCGGGTGGTGGGACGGCATGATCGGCCCCGGCAAGGCTTTCGACACGGATCGCTTCCACGTCGTGAGCACGAATCTCATCGGTGGCTGCAGGGGCTCGACGGGACCGTCTTCGACGAACCCCGAGACGGGAAAGCCATACGGCTCCGATTTTCCCGTGATCACCGTCGCCGACATGGTCCGCGCGCAGCGCGCCTTCCTCCAAGCGCTGGGGATCGAGCGGCTCCTCACGGTCACCGGCGGATCGATGGGCGGCATGCAAGCCATGGATTGGGCCCTGCTCTACCCGAGCTCCGTTAGGAGCATCGTCGCCGTTGCGAGCACTTCCGCACTGAGCCCTCAGGGAGTTGCCTGGAACGCCATCGCGCGCAACGCCATCGTCGCCGACCCGGACTGGCAAGACGGACATTATTATGGAAGCGACCGTGTGCCTCGCGCCGGGATGGGGGTCGCGAGGATGGTCGGGCACATCACCTATTTGTCCGCTGCCTCTATGAAGGAGAGGTTCGGACGAAGGCTCCAGGATCGCACCGAGATCTCGCACAAACTGAACGTCGCGGACTTCGAGGTCGAGAGCTATCTACGCCATCAGGCAGACAAGTTCGTCAAGCGCTTCGACGCCAATACATACCTCTATATGTCCAGGGCCCTCTCCTACTTCGACCTGGCGCGCCAGTACGGCGAAGGAAGTCTCGAGAACGCCGTCAGAAACTTCCAAGCGAAAACGCTCCTGATCTGTTTCAGCTCGGACTGGCTCTATCCTCCCGAGAACTCTCAAGAGCTCGCGGCCGCCCTCGAAGCGACCGGCAAACACGTCGAGTTGCACGTCATCGAGGCGACCTACGGGCACGATTCGTTCCTACTCGAGGAAGCAAGACAGACCCCCATGATCCGGGATTTCATCGATCGCGTTTATTCAGAGGAGTCACGCTGAGCAATGTCCAATCGCAAAGCTCGCTTCGAAGAGGGGCGCTCCTTCGGATTCGAGACCCGGCAGGTGCACGCGGGCCAGAGGCCCGACCCCAACACTGGAGCGCGCGCCATGCCCATTTTCCAGACGACGAGCTACGTCTTCGAAGACCCTGAGTCCGCGGCCGCCTACTTCAACCTGAAGGAGTATGGGAACACCTACTCGCGGATCATGAACCCCACCGTCGCTTCATTCGAAGAGCGGGTCGCGAACCTGGAGGGCGGCTGTGGCGCCGTCGCCTTCGCGAGCGGGATCGCGGCCCAAGCGGCGGCCTTCTTCACGCTGCTGCAGCCAGGCGACCACGTCGTTGCCTCGAGCGCGCTCTATGGCGGAACGGTCAACCAGCTCAAGCACATCTTCCGAAAACTCACCGTCGAGCTGACCTTCGTCGACCCCGACGACATCGGCGCATGGAAAGGCGCCTTGAGGGAGAACACCAAGCTCCTCTATGCAGAGACCATCGGCAACCCAGGCGGGAACGTGCTCGATATCGAAGCCGTCGCGAAGATTGCCCACAAGCACGAATCCCCTCTCATGGTGGACAGCACTTTCGCCACGCCCTATCTCTGCCGTCCGCTCGCATGGGGAGCCGACGTCCTGGTGCACTCCGCGACGAAGTTCATAGGCGGCCACGGGACGAGCATCGGCGGGGTCGTCGTCGAATCGGGAGAGTTCGACTGGTCGAACGGCCGTTTCCCGGTCGTCGCCGACCCCTCGCCCGCCTATCACGGGCTCGCCTTCCACGAGACCTTTGGGGTCTACGGTTATCTGATGAAGCTACGCGCCGAAACGCTGAGGGATCTCGGCGCGGCGATGAGCCCCTTCAACGCCTTCTTGTTTCTCCAAGGGCTCGAGACGCTATCGCTTCGCATGGAGCGCCACGTCACGAACGCCCTCGCTGTCGCCAAGTTCCTCGCGAGCCATCCGAAGGTGACAGATGTGACCTACCCCGGGCTTCCGGAGAGTCCCTACCGGCCACTCGTCGAGAAGTACCTTCCCAAGGGTGCCGGAGCCGTCTTCTCGTTCGACATCGAAGGTGGCCGTGCAGCGGGACAAGAGTTCATCCGTGGAGTCTCCCTTTGGTCTCATCTCGCGAACGTAGGGGACGCGAAAAGCTTGATCATCCACCCCGCCAGCACGACCCATCGTCAGCTTTCCGACGAGGAGCTTGCGGCGGCCAGCGTCAGCCCCGGTACGATTCGTCTGTCGGTGGGGATCGAGGATCTCGACGACCTCGTGTGGGACCTGGAGCAGGGTTTCGCCGCCGCCGAGAAGGCGCAAAGCAAGCGCGCGGCGGCCCAGATATGAGTGAGCCATTCGACCTTTCGAGCTACCAGAATACACAGACGATCCAACGCGTTCTCCACAACGCCAAGACCATCGCCGTCGTCGGCCTGTCTTCCAAAGAGCTCCGAGCGAGCTATTTCGTCGGCTTCTACTTGAAGCGGCACGGCTACCGCATCGTACCGGTTAATCCTCGAGAGAAAGAAATCCTAGAGGAAACGAGCTATCCGAGCCTCGAGAAGGTTCCGTTTCCAATTGACGTTGTGAACGTCTTCCGAGTATCCGCCGCCGTCCCTGCCATCGCGGAGGAAGCGGTCGCCATAGGCGCCAAAAACCTCTGGTGCCAGTTCAACGTCATCAGCCCCGAGGGTGCCGCCATCGCCGAGCGAGGCGGAGTCTCTGTCGTCATGGACCGCTGCATAAAAGTCGAGCACGCGCGCTACGTTGGCCGCATGAACTGGCTCGGCTTCAATACGAACCGCATCACATCCCTTCGTAGCGGACTCCAGTAGATTCTTTCAACAAAGCTCAACACCCCTGACCTAGCCTCTCCCCGAAGGGGGGAGGGACTTGCTCGGAGCCAAATCCTCCCTTATCCTTGCGCCGGTGTTATCGGCTGTTGAAACGACCAGAATCGGGGTTCGGTTGGAAGATCACGCGGTTAACTTTCTCAAAGAGTTCGTCACCAAGCCACAGGAGATCGGGGCCATCGTTCCCAGTTCGCGCGAGCTCGCCCAGGAGCTCGTGGCAGGCGTGAACTGGTCCGCCGTCGAGGCCGTCATCGAGTACGGCCCTGGCCTGGGAGCGATTACGGAAGAGCTCCTTCAACACACTCGAGGCAGGGACTTCTTCGTCATCGAGCTGAACGAGGCCTACGCAGACTCCTTCGAGAAGCGCTATCCCCAGGTTCCGCTATACCGGGACTCGGTCGCTAACGTCGTCGAGGTCGTGAAAGACCGGGCGCTCGATGCCGTGGACTGCATCGTCAGCGGGCTTCCGTGGGCCAACTTCTCGGAGGCGGTTCAAGACGAGCTTCTCGACGCGACGGTTCAGGTCATGAGCCCGAAAGCTCATTTCTCGAGCTACGCCTACATTCACGGCCTCTTTCTCAAGTCCGGAAGGAGATTCCGGGAGAAGCTCGAGAGCCGATTCAGGACCGTCGAGCGAAGCAGCGTCGTTTGGCGTAACGCGCCACCCGCCGTCGTCTATCACTGCCAACGCTAGCTAGCTTAGCCCACGATCGTCGCGCCACCGAGGCAAGTCTCTCCGTCGTAAAAAACGGTGAACTGACCCGCGGCGATTCCGGCTTCTTTTCGATCGAGGTGGACAGTCGCCCCGTTTGCCTCCACTTCGACATCGGCACCGTAGAGGTGTCGCCCATGGCGAACTCGCACCTGGAGATCGCGCCTCTCGGGTGGTCCAGCAATCCAATGGAGTCTCTCGACCTCGTAGCTGGCCTTTGAGGAATCGGTGAGCCGGTCCGCATGGGCGACGAAGACGACGTTGTTCTCGACATCCTTCTTCTGGACGAACCAGGGTCCGTGCGATAGCCCCAAACCCTGTCGCTGCCCGACGGTGTGAAACCAATAGCCTTTGTGCCGCCCGAGCACTTTGTCCGTTCCCAGCTCGACGACGTTTCCTTCCCGTTCTCCCAGGTGGTGCCGCACGAACTCGTTGTATGGGATCTTGCCCAGAAAGCAGATCCCTTGACTGTCCCGACGGTCTTTGTTCGGTAGGTCGAGCCGTCGCGCCAGCTTTCGCACCTCGGTCTTGGTGAGGTCACCGATGGGAAAGAGGGCGCGCGCGAGCTGCGCCTGGTGCAGGTGAGAAAGAAAGTAGGTTTGATCCTTCACCGGGTCGAGGCTCCGCTTCAAGATCACTCCACCGCTGACGCGCTCGAGCCGCGCGTAGTGGCCCGACGCGACGCGATCGAAGCCGGCGTCGAGCTCGTCGAAAAACGCTCCAAACTTGATCCTTTGGTTGCAGAAAACGTCGGGGCTCGGAGTCCGGCCGACGCGGAGCTCGTCGAGCACATAGCCGACAACGCGGTCCCAGTAGGGCTTTTGAAGCGAGCGCACCTCTAAAGGTACTCCGGCGCGGGAAGCCACTTCCCGCGCGAAGGCGAGATCCTCCTCCCAAGGGCAATCGCCGAGGTACGACAGCTCGTCCTCGAGCCAAACCTTCAGATAGAAGGCGGTGACGTCGTGTCCTTGCTCATTCAAAAGATGCAGGGCGACGGAGCTATCCACACCTCCAGACAGCAAGAGGGCGACTTTCACAACATCAATATAACCGGATCGAGACGATGCAGCACGTCATCCGGACCCTTTCGCACGTGGTTGCCGGCAAACTACCTTCATGATAGAAGGAACCCGCAAATTACCCCATGGTAGAAGGAAGACCAAGTCAAACCAGAGGGAAGGTCATAGACATCAATCCCAACGCAACCGCGCGCGTGTTCAAGGATAACGCCGCCTAGTTCGAGTTAGCATCTAGGATTCAATAAGGAGGAAATCAATGAAAAGCATCACTCTCGGAATTTGTGCCCTTGTGTTTTCGGCCGCTCTGGCACCCGCGAACGAGGAGGCCATCAAGAGCGCGATGAGCGCAGGACCCGCTTCCATCGCGGCCGAAGCCACCATCAAGGACTGGGACATGAACACGATTCGCGAAGGCAGCAATGAATGGACGTGCCTCCCCGATCGGCCGGACACACCGGGCGTAGATCCGTGGTGCGTCAACGAGCCCTGGCTCAACTTCCTGAACGCCTATGTGAACAAGACAGAGCCGAGCTACACGGAGGTGGGGTTCGCTTACATGCTGGCGGGCGACACGCCGGTCAGCAACACAGACCCCTACGCCACAGAGGCCACCGGTCCCGAGGACTGGGTCACCGACTTGCACTCTCACATGATGATCGTTGTGCCGGACAAAAGCCTCTTGAAGAACATGTCCACGGATCACCTTAACGGGGGTCCCTGGGTCATGTGGCCCGATACGCCCTACGCCCACATCATGGTTCCCATCGACAGCCGAGACCATAAGGAGTAGCGGTTCAACGAGGGCGCAGGTTCCAGAGGGGCCTGCGCCCACTCAAACATAGAGCTCTCGGTCCTTCGCTCAACGTGGCTAGACGTGAGACAAACGATCTCGTCACCGCGCCGACGGTAGCGTCCCAGGAAGACCCCCGGTGCCATGAATCCCCTCTCGATGCTCCTCGCGTCTCGACTAGAATAAGCCGAGATGACGGGACACGATGGGAGACTGGCGGCCATCTGGGTCAAACGATTCAAAGGTGGGCCCATGGACGAGAAGCGGGCTGTGCAGCTCGTCGCTGGGCGGGGCATCGAGGGCAATGCGAACCAGGGCCGAGCGATTGCCGTAGGGGACGCCGTGAGGTGGCTCGACACTTGAAGATCGCCCTCGACGAGCCCGTGCTCGAGATCGCGGAAGCGGTGGCGGCGGCTGGCGGTCAGGCGCTTCTCGTCGGAGGACAGGTCCGCGACCATCTTCTCGGCATCGACTCCGAGGACGTCGACATCGAGGTGTTCGGACTCCCGCTCGAGGAGCTCGAACGAACGCTGTCTCGATTCGGCGAGGTAGCGCATATCGGTCGGGCGTTCGGAGTTCTGAGAGTCAAGGGGATCGACGTCGACTTCTCGCTTCCCCGTCGCGACAGCAAGATTGGCGAAGGGCACAAGGGATTTCGGATCGTCTACGCGCCCGACATGCCTTTCGAGGAGGCGGCACGGCGCCGCGACCTCACGATCAACAGCATCGGCTACGAGATTAAGAGCGGCAAGATCCTCGATCCCTTCGAGGGCCGTCGTGACCTCGAATCGAAAGTACTTAGGGCCACGGACCCCCTGCACTTTTCCGAGGATCCACTGCGAGGCCTTCGTGTCGCCGGTTTCGCCGCTCGCTTCGAGATGACACCAACCTCGGATCTCGTCGCGCTATGCGCGAAGCTCGACTTTGCCGAGCTTTCTCCGGAGCGAATCTTCGACGAGATGGCTAAAATTCTCCTCAAACCGAAACGCCCCTCGATCGCCTTCGAATTTCTTCGGGAGACCCGGCTTCTTCGATTCTTCCCGGAGCTCGAAGCTATGATCGACGTCGAACAGGAACCGGACTGGCATCCCGAGGGTGACGTCTACGTACACACCTTGATGGTGATCGACGAAGCAGCGGGCCTTCGAAAGGACGACGACGACCTCGCCCTCATGTACGGCGCACTCCTGCACGACGTGGGAAACCCGGCGACGACATCGAGGCAGAGCGGACGCATCCGGTCCTACGGCCACGACGTCGAGGGAGTCAGGATCGCGGAGCGTTTTCTGGCGCGCCTGAGAGCTCCCGCAACACTCTTGACACAGGTCGGCGCGCTCGTCCGGCACCATCTCGCCCCAGGGCTCTACTATCAGAACGGCGCGAAGCCCAAAGCCTACCGAAGGCTGGCGCGCGAGCTCGAGTCCGCGGATGTCACCATGGAGCTCCTGCTTCGTGTGGCCACCGCCGACCATTTCGGCAGGACGACGGAAGATGCACTCGGACGAATCTATCCCGCGGGCGATTGGTTCCAGAGTCAACTCGAGTCGCTCCACATCGAGGAGGCCGCGCCCCGAGACGCGGTGCTCGGCAGACACCTCCTCGCCCGGGGTTTCTCCCCTGGTCCTCGTCTCGGCAAGATTCTCGAACGCTGCCGGGAGGTCCAGGACGAGACCGGCTGGAACAATCCCCAGCAGATTCTCGACCGCGTGCTAGAGTCGGGCTCCGAGAAGCAGGACAGATGAAACGTTGGATGGGCTCTCACGTCGCCGAGCCAGCCGTCCCTTGTTCCACACCCAGCCATGAGATAGTTTCTCAACCCACGGAAGCTAAGAAGGGACTTGACTCCCAAAGGAGGCGAATATCATGGGACGCGCAATCGGATCGATGGTTTTGATGATGACCGTCAGCATTCTAAGTGGCTGCGGACCACAAGCGGCTGCACCAGCGAAAAAGGAAATGAAACGCATCGGCATGGTAATCGGTATCAAACCGGATATGATCGAAGAGTACAAAAGACTTCATGCCGATTCTAATCCTGGTGTCCGCGACTTGTTGAGCAAATACCACATCCACAATTTATCCATATTTCTTCAGGAGATCGAAGGTAAGTTCTATGAATTTGGCTATTACGAATATACCGGGGATGATTTTGATGGAGATATGGCCAAGCTGGCTGCCGAACCTCGAAATATTGAATGGCTAGAGATCTGCGACCCAATGCAGATTCCGCTTCCCGGTTCGGAAAGCTGGGCAGAAATGGAGCAGGTATATTTCAATGAATAACTCTTGGCAAACCTATCTCGGGGCTGGTTTCCCATGACCGAATAGGAAAGAAGTCACCAATGCAAAGTTCAGGAGTCACAATTCCAACCGTTGATCTGGTTATCGTTGCAGCATATCTGCTTGGCATCATGACAATTGGCATTCTTGTGGGATACAAGAAAAGGGTCGGCAGTGAGGATTTTTTTCTGGCAGGCAAGTCATTGCGGTGGCCCGTCATTGGTGCAGCACTGTTTACTGCCAATATCTCGACTATTCACTTGGTTGGCTTGGCTGCAGACGGATACAGAATAGGTCTGGTCGTCGGTAACTTTGAATGGATGGCTTCGTTTACGCTAATTATCCTCGGGCTTGTTTTCGCTCCTTTCTATTTTCGAAGCAAGATCGGTACCTTGCCTGAATATCTTGAAAGGAGATACAGCAGTGGTTCTCGACTGATCATGGCATTCATTACGGTGTTGGGTGCTCTTTTGATCCATATTGGAATAAGCCTTTACGCTGGCGCAAAGGTTATGGAGCACTTCTTCGGCTTCAACGTCTATGTGTCCATCATCGCTATAGCAACCATTACCGCGACGTACACTATTATCGGCGGCCTCAAAGCAATCGTAGTTACCGACGCAATCCAGGCGGTTTTGTTGTTGGCCGGCACAGCAATCCTGACGCTAACCGCCATACTCACCCTGCCAGAGGTCGGCATCCATTCCCTGTCACAATTCCAGGAAGCAATCAAGCTCGATCAAATGAGCATGGTCCATGATTTCAGGAATAGCGTGACAGGTCATCTAAACGAATACTCGTGGGTTTCGGTCTTGCTTGGCTATCCGATTTTGGGCATTTGGTATTGGTGTACCGATCAGACGATTGTTCAGAAAGTACTTGGCGCTCGAAGTGAACGAGATGCACAGTATGGCGCCATTTTCGCGGGATTCCTCAAGACTTTGCCCGTCTTTCTAATGGTCTTGCCGGGTGTCCTCGCCTATTTGCTTTTCAAAGATCAGATCGTCGAGCCTAACGATACCTTGCTCGTCATGATGCAGAATCTGTTGCCCACTGGATTGAGAGGCTTGATGGCTGCGGCTCTCCTTGCAGCCTTGATGAGCACCATCGAGGCGGCTCTCAACAGCACGGCTTGTGTGACTGCTGAAGACATCGTCAAGCGCATAAGACCGGAAACGAAGGACCGATCGCTTGTTTTGATCGGTCGAATAACTGCTGTTGTGGTTATCTTGCTGGCAATGGCGTGGTCAACTCAAGGAGGTCGATTCACCAGTATTTTTGTAGCAATCAACAAGATACCGATGATGTTTGCACCGG
The DNA here is from genome assembly GCA_965247365.1 of Candidatus Marinacidobacterales bacterium. GTDB lineage: Bacteria > Acidobacteriota > Vicinamibacteria > Marinacidobacterales > SMYC01 > CBDFHB01. The sequence goes on along the minus strand of CBDFHB010000002.1, from coordinate 1,456,570 downwards.
CGATTACCTGCGTCTTTGTTTGGGGAGTGTTTTGGCCACGTGGAACCAAGCAAGCTGCCTTGACGACCCTCACCTTGGGCGCCATTGCGGGGGGAGCGTACTTTTTAATCGACTTGCCCGCTTTTGGTGACGTCCAACTCGTTACCAATCCTGAGAGAGGCTTGGGTATACCCTTCATGCAGGTCGGATGGTGGTTGTTCTGTTTCTGCAGTGTGGTTTATGTGATCGTTAGTCTTTTGACTCCAAAACCTGGTCGTGAACAGCTCGAGAATCTTTGCTGGGAACACCCATTCAGGGCCATCACTCAGAGTGAATCAAAGGGCATTAGCGGTCCAGCAGTGGCGGCAGCTATCTTGTTTGTGACTGTGATTATCCTTTACACTATCTTTCGTTAGAACAATTCTCTGAAAGACAAGAGCACTATCATGCGACAGGCAATCATGGTTGAACCGGGGAAAATCGAATTCAGGGAGGTCCCCGCTCCCTCCCCGACAGCAGACCAAATTCTATTACGCATCAGGCGGATTGGAATCTGTGGCTCTGACGTTCATGTCTGGCACGGAAAACATCCGTACACCAGCTATCCTGTGGTGCAGGGGCATGAATTCTCTGCGCAAGTGGAAGCTGTTGGCAAAAACGTTAAAGATATCAAGCCAGGTATGAAGGCCACGGCCAGACCTCAGATCGTATGCGGCAAATGTCGCCCCTGCATGAGGGGTGATTATAATATTTGTCGCGATCTAAAAGTTGAAGGATTTCAAGCGCCCGGTGCGGCACAGGAGTTGTTTGTCACCACGAGAGAAAGAATCGTACCGTTTCCGGAGTCGATGAGCTATGAGGATGGTGCCTTGGTTGAGCCAACCGCGGTTGCAGTCCACGCCACGGGTCGGGCAGGCGATTTAGCTGGAAAGAACGTTGCGGTATTGGGAGCAGGCACCATTGGCAATCTGATTGCCCAGGTTGCTCGAGCGCGAGGCGCAAAGAAAGTACTCATCACGGATATAAGTGATTTTCGCCTAGGCATTGCCAGGCAATGTGGAATCAGGGAAACGTCCAACGCCAACAAGGAAGCCTTGGCGGACGCAGCGGATCGGGTCTTTGGTGACGAAGGGTTCGATGTTGCCTTTGAAGCTGCGGGCGTTGAAGACACCATCACGCAGGTGATTCCCACTATTCAGAAGGGAGGGACAGTCGTTGTCGTGGCTGTTTTTGGCGACCCGCCGCGTATTGATTTAGCTACAGCAGGGGATCACGAATTGAGCCTCATCGGAACGTTGATGTATAAACACGAAGATTTTGAGAAGGCAGTCGAATTCATCGCAAACGATGGCGTGAATACCGACCCGCTGGTTACAAAGCACTTTCCTTTCGAGAATTACAACGAGTCCTACGAATTTATCGAACAGCACGGGGAGAGGGCCATGAAGGAGATGATTGATTTGTGAACCTCTTCTGGACTTGCTAAGGGCTTGGCCTGACGCCATCGAGCGTCCCGCTACGATGATACTCCCCGACGCCCTGCACGACGACTGAGGGCGGAGACAAAATGGATTCGAAGCCTTGTATCGTGGGACTTGGTGAAGTTCTCTGGGACGTTCTACCAGATGGAAAACAGCTAGGTGGTGCGCCGGCTAACTTCGCTTATCATGCAAAGGCGCTGGGAGGACAAAGTTATGTGGTCAGTTCCGTGGGTAACGATGAATTAGGCAGAGAAGCATTTGAACAGCTCAATCAAATTCATCTAAACCACGAATTCATCGCGGTTGATCCGCAACATCCTACGGGAACAGCTACGATTGAGCTCGATTCACAGGGTGCACCTGATTTTACGATCCATGAAAATGTAGCCTGGGATTACATCACTTTTTCTTCAGGGCTGAGGGAGCTGGCAGCGAGGACGGACGCCGTCTGTTATGGCAGTTTGGCACAGCGGAGTGAGGTTTCAAGGACGACAATCTATTCATTTCTTGAATCTGTTCCACCAGACTGTCTCTGTGTTTTTGATATCAATTTGAGACAGTCGTTTTTCAGTAAGGCGATTATTCTGGAGTCGCTGAAGTTTACCGATGCCTTGAAGTTGAATGAGGATGAATTGCTCCTTGTTTCCGAGCTTTTTTCCATAGCAGGGTCAGAAGCGGAAATCATGTCAAACCTCTTGAATAGGTTTCAACTAAAACTCGTCGCGTTGACGAAAGGTAGAGAAGGAAGTCGTTTGATTAGTCCAGAAGGAGATTCCTACTATCCATCTCGAGTTGTCGAGGAGGTCGTTGATACTGTGGGTGCGGGGGACGCCTTTATGGCTGCTGTGGTTGTGGGATTGTTAGAAAATCTCCCCCTAGAAACCATTCACAACAATGCGACGAGTGTGGCCGCGCAGCTATGTATGCAAAAAGGAGCGATACCGGCGTTGTCAAGAGACGTGGGAGTGAATTATGTCGAAAGAGAAAAGAAATGAGGCCTTCAAGTACTTTCAGCCCACTGAAATCATTCATGGTCCTGGCTGCCTGAAGGAAATTGTAGACCTGACCCGACAATATGGGAAGCGGTGTCTGCTCGTGACGACGTCCTCGAGTCGTGGCTTACAACCACGCTATGTAGGGGTCAAGAAACTGCTGGCTGACGCGGGTATCAAGGTCGCTCATTTTGATCAGATTCAACCGAATCCAACGACCGACAACATTACCGCGGGCGCGGCGATGGCCCGAAAACACGACGCTGATGTTGTCATTGGTATGGGTGGTGGTTCGAGTATGGACAGTGCGAAAGCCATTGCCGTTGAGGCCACACACGAGGGGACATCGTGGGATTATCTATTTTACAGAGATACACAGCCAACTGAGAAAACCTTGCCTGTGGTTGCCATCAGCACGACGTCTGGTACAGCGTCTCAAGTCACACAAGTAGCGGTTGTTACAAACACGAAAGAGCGGGACAAGTCTGCGATCTATCATCCCATTATTTTCCCGAAAGCGTGCCTCGTGGACCCGGAACTGATGTTGACAGTTCCTGCACATATCACGGCCGCCACGGGGTTTGACGCTTTGTGCCATTCTTTCGAAAGCATGCTGCATCCCAACGCTTCCCCGTATACGGACATGCTTGCTTTAAAGGCAATTGAATTGATCGCCGAAACCCTACCTAATCTAGTGAACGATCTCTCCAACCTGGACGGTCGCGCCAAAATGGCCTTCGCGGACACTTTGGCTGGGCTTTGCATCGCCAATGCGGGCGTCACATTGCCTCATGGTGTGGCTATGGCTATCAGCGGCATGTGTCCCCATGTGGCCCATGGTGAAGCCTTAGCGATCATGTATCCAGCATGCTCGCGATTTACCTATCAATCCGCGGTTCCACAATTCGCGGCGGTAGGGCGTATTCTCAATCCTGAATTGGAAAAAGCATCGGATGAGGAAGCTGCTCACAGAGCTTGTGAGGCGATAGATACGTTTATCGATAGAGTTGGTATGAGAATGACACTCGCGGATGTCAACATGCCTGAAGAGCAAATTCCAGCTCTGGCCAAGCAGAGTATGGTTTTACCTGATTACAAGGGAAATCCGCGTGTGGCAACTGAAGAGGAAATGCTGGCCCTGATCAAGCAGGCATATTATGGAATTTGACTGGACGAAATAACCTGTTCGGGGTCGTGGCAGAAAAGGGGCAGTACAGAAATGTTGAGAAAGTCGATCGAATTGGCAGCGATATTGACTGTAGCGATAGTGACAACGGGTTTGCTTGCCAGTTGTAATAGTGATCCCGTGACTGAGGAATCCGATGAGGAATCCTATGAACCTACCTGGAGATCACTAAAACGCTATCCAATCCCGCAGTGGCTAAAAGACGGCAAGTTTGGAATTTATACGCATTGGGGAATCTATTCGGTACCTGCCCTGGGTCCCAATGGGACCGGCTATGGCCCTGCTATGTATGAGAGTGATTCCGAACAGCACAAACACCACGTAGAAACCTACGGTCCTCCTTCGGAATTCGGATACAAGGACTTCATACCGATGTTCAAGGCGGAGAAGTTCGATGCTGACGAATGGGCGGAGCTTTTTGAAAAGTCAGGCGCCAAATTCGCCGGTCCGGTCGTAGAGCACCACGATGGCTTCGCAATGTGGGATACCAAGTACTCCGAGTGGAATGCTGTGAAGATGGGACCGAAAAGAGATGTCGTCGCGGAGTTAGAAAAAGCCATCAAGAAGCGCGACATGAAGTTTGTGACGACGTTCCACCACGCCACGAACTGGACTTACTTTCCGGTCTGGGACGAGAGCTGCGACTGTTCCGACCCACAGTATTCCGGATTATACGGCCCGATACACGAGAGAGGAGAAAAGCCCAGCAAGGAGTACCTGGACGAATGGCACGGAAAAATAATAGAAGTTATAGATAAATATGATCCGGACCTCGTATGGTTTGATGGTGGTCTGACCGGAATAAGGGACGATTATATCAAGAACTTCTTGGCCTATTTCTATAACAAGTCCGTTGAGCGCGGCAAAGAAGTTGTCGCATCCTACAAAACGCATGATTTTCCGCCTGGCGTTGGACTCCAGGACATAGGTGGAATGATGCCTGAGCTGACCCATCATATGTGGATGACGGATACTTCTGTGGATGACCCAGCCGCATGGTCCTACACGACGAACGCGACCTTCAGGTCGGTAAATACGCTAGTGGATAATCTGGTGGATAGAGTCAGCAAAAATGGATTTCTTTTACTCAACATTGGTCCCAAACCTGATGGAACGTTCCCTGAAGAGGCTAAGGAACGTCTGCTGGGGATAGGCGAGTGGCTGAAGGTAAACGGGGAAGCGATTTACGGTACCACGGCCTGGATAAAGTATGGAGAAGGTCCTGCGCATGAACCTCTTCCCAGAGGCTACTGGGTAGGGGACTACATCGAATTTCAGAAGAAGCGAAAGAGAGTCCAACTTACCGCTCAGGACATCAGATTTACCGTCAAGGATAACGTCATATACGCGATTTCTCTTGATTGGCCAAGCGATGAGGTGACAATCAAATACCTGGCTGGCGAAGACGAATATGTTGGATTGGACGAATCAGAGATTAAATCCGTAAAGATGCTTGGTGTTGATGAAGAACTGGAATGGAAAATGACCGAAGACGGCCTCACAATCAAACCCCCGGACAAAAAACCTTGCGAGCATGCTTTCACCTTCAAGATTGAACGCAAGCTTTAGTCATAGGCATCCCGGTGGGGGTCAGTCCTTAACAACTTGACTTGCGGGCTACAAAAAGTAACGCGGATGTTACCGTTCTACACAGTTGAGTCGAGTTGTTCAAGACCGACCCCACGCGCGGACCCCACGGGCGTAGGATAAACTACCGGACCTATGAAACGACAGAGAAGAGAGGTCGTTTTTACCGGCGCTGGCGTCTGCTGCCACATGGGTGACGACCTCGGCCGGATCGCGGCTGATCTCCGCGCCGGGAGAAACACGCCGTTCCAGACCTATGACGACGCCGTGCGTTTCGGGGCTCGCTGCCAGCTCATCGGCCTCTACCCGAACGAGCTCAATTGGACCTCACTCGGCGCGACCAAACAGCAGCGCCGCTTCATGGGCCGTGCCTCCTTGATGGCGCTCCAGGCCGCGCGTACGGCGCTCGCCGAGTCGGGAATCGATCCTCGAGCTATCGCCGTCGTCGTTGGGAGCGGCACTGGTGACGTGGAAAGCCACCAGGAAATAGAAAACAAGCTCCGTGAAACCGGAAAGATGCGGAGGGTCGCTCCGACGATCATTCCCAGGCTGATGGCTTCCACGGTCTCCGCCAACCTCGTTAACGTCCTTAGAGCGCGTGGCCCGTCGTTCACTGCCAGCGCCGCCTGCTCTGGCGGCACGTACAACATCGTTCTCGCTTCGGGATTCATTGAGAACGGCATCGTCGATGCGGCCATCGCGGGCGGCGTCGAGGTCGCCGACCCCCACTTTTTCGCGGGCTTCGACTCGATGCGGGCTTACAACGGTCAGGACAACGAGAGACCCGAACGCGCGTCTAGACCCTATGCCAGGGACCGGGCAGGTTTCATCTTTTCCGAGGGGGCGGGTATCGTCGTCCTCGAAGAGCGCGAGTCAGCCGAGCGACGCGGCGCGCCCATTCTCGGTATCCTTCGAGGCTATGGCATGACATCCGATGGAATCAGCGAGATGGTCGCACCGCACTCGGAAGGAGCGCAGCAGGCCATGACGAACGCCCTCGCGGACGCCGGCGTGTCACCGGACGCGATCGACTACGTCAATACTCATGGCACATCCACACCGCTCGGAGATCTCTCGGAAGTGAGGGCGATGAGACGTCTCTTCGGAGAGCGAAAGCTCCTGTACTCGTCCACGAAGGGCTATACGGGGCACCCCGTCTCCGCTGCGGGCGCGATCGAGGCAATCTTCACGATGACGATGCTGAGGGAAGGATGGATTGCGCCCGCCGTCCACGCCCAACCTCTCGATCCCGAGCTCGAGGACTACCCACCGGTCATGGCGCCGATGGACGTCGAGCTCGAGCTCGCCCTCTCGAATTCGTTCGGTTTCGGCGGCACCAACGCTTGCCTCGTTCTGGAAGCGCCTCATGCCAAATAGTCTAGCGCCGAGCTCCGAAGTTACTCTCGAGTGGGCCGGCGGCGAGTCGTTCCGCGCAACCAGCTCACTGGGAGCCGAGATCGTTCTGGACGGAGAGTCGGATCAAGGGTTCTCTCCGATGCAGGCGCTGGCTGCGTCCCTCGGCGCGTGTATGGGGATCGACGTCGTCCTCATTCTCTCGAAGATGCGCGTCGATCTGGGGGAGCTTCGCGTGGCCGTCGAGGGAGAACGGCGAGAAGAACCGCCCCGCCATTTCGAACGGATTCGAATGGTCTTCGAGATCACGGGCCACGTGCCCGTGAAGAAGGCGGAGCGGGCCGTCAAGCTCTCGCGCGAAAAGTACTGCAGCGTGATGCACACGCTCAGACCAGACGTCGAGATCGAGACCTCCGTCGAGATCCTCGATCGCTGAGCTCAATTCACGCGCGTTTTTGCGACGGAAGGCTTGGGGGCGGAAGGCTTGGCCGGGGCCGCCTTCGAAGAGCCCGAGGCCCTCTCTTTTTGAATGCCTTTGTAGATGCGACTCGCCAGGGCCCGCTCCTCACGTAGCTCCCGTGTCGCCGCTTCCGCCCGCTGCAGGGCAAAGTCGAGACGCGCCAGCTTCTCTGCGACATGGTCCACGACAGTCCGCTGCTCCTTGAGATTCTCCAAATTGGCCTCGATGTCCTCGAGCACGGTGGTCACGCGATCCATCTTGGTCTGAGCCGTATCGATGGTCTCCCGTTGCTTCTCGAGACCGTCGTACTTGTTCCCAAGGACCGAGGCCTCCCGTAGCAAGAGCTCGAGCTTCTGCTTCGTGTCCACGATCTCCTGTCGTGCCTCGAGGACCTTCATCGCGTCGTTGCGCGTCTTCTCCGTGGACTCGAAGAGGTTCCCCACCTGGAGCCGAACGTGGTCCACTGCTTCCTGCCTCTTTTCGACATCGTCGATCTTCGTATCGACGCCCTGCATGAGGTCTTCAAGAGCTTGGAGACGCTCCTCGTAGCGTTCGATCTTCGTTTCCGATGCGTAGAGCTTGGCCTGCTTGTCCTCGAGCTGAGCCGTCAGCGTCTTGATCTGCTCGATCTGCTGGCCCGTCACGGCGGCGCTCTCTCGGATCGCCTTTTGGTCCTCGCCGATTCGGTGTACCTCTTGGAGCCACTCGCGCCGCCCCGAATCGAGCTTTTGCATCTCTTGATCCAGAACGCTGGCGCGCGAACCGTTCTGTTCGATCAGCCGCCGTCAAGGCGTCGAGCTTGGCGGCGAGCTCCTCCGCTCGTGCCTCGCGGTCCTGAATCACTTTCTCCAGAAGCTCGAAGCTCACTAGCTTCTCCTGAAGCGCCTCGAGCTGACTCTTCAGAGCAACCGATCGCTCCTCCATCTCGCCGAGAGACTTGTCTTCCTTCAGCGAATTGATGAGGTTCGAGAGGTCTCGAACCTGGGACGAGAGCCCTTCGTGCGACGTTCTCATCGCGTCGAGCTCTGCCTTGCGACTCAACTGTCCATCGATGCGGTCGTCCACCTCCGTGCTGAGCTCCGTCAAGCGGTCCAAGCGCGCTTCGACTCCCTCGACGAACTCGAGCCTCGGCCCGAGCCCCTTCATACGCTCGTCGAGCTTCTCGGTGGTGTGGTCCATTCCCGCGAGACGGTTCTGGACTTGGTCGAGAACTTCGAAGCGAGGTGTGATCTCTCGAATCGTCGCCTCGGCTTCGACGCTCGTCCGGCGGAATTCCTTGAGAAGCTCGTCGGCCCGCTGAACATCCTCACGGCTGCGCTTGAGATTCTCGAAACCACCTTCGATCTCGGCTCGAGCTTCTCCGAACTCGACGATTTGGCGACGAGTCTCGGCGATCATGTCCTGGCTCGCCGCAATTGCTTCCGCGTGCGCGGATACCTGGTTCGCGGCACCCTGCATCCCGTCGAGCCGCGCCTCGAAGCTTCGCAGGCCCTCGACTTTGGCCTCGATCCCCTGGAGCTCACTCTGCTGGTGGGTGAGTTTCCTCTGAAGGTCATCGGCCCGCTGGATACCTTGACGGGTCGCTTCGTCCTTCGTCGCGAGCGTCTTCATGTGCTCTTCGAGCTTTCCGATGCTCGCGTTGACTTCCATCGCGCGGCGGTTGGCGACCTCGACCTCTTCCTTCAGAAGGGCGGCGCTCTCGAGCCTTTGCTGGATCTGGGATAACGCCTTCGTGATCTCCTCTTTGAGCTTGGCGCCTTCATCTCCGAACTCGCTCTTCTGCTGCTCGGCCGCGGCGAGATCCATCGCGAATCGCTGCTGGAGCTCCTGGAAGCGGGCGACGTTGCCTTCGATCTCCTTGATCCACTGGCTTTCATCATTCAGCTTCGTGATCTTGCGATCCATATCCCAGACGAGCTCGTTGACCTGCCCCGCCTGCGCCGAGGCGCGATCGACGATGTCCTTCGTCCCCCCAGCGACTTCAGTTTCTGGGCAACGTGCTGCGCGAGAGCGTTGAGCTGGCGCAGCTGATCTTGAGTCTGTTTGGAAAGGGCGTGAGAACTGCTCAGACTCTTGACGACTTCCTCTACCCGCCGCGTCGTCTCCTCCGCGCGATCGAGCTCGCTCTTCACGAAGCGCGTCTTGTCGTCGATGTTGCTCGACTCCCGGCGGACCGCGGTTACCGTATCCTGAAGTCTCTCGTGATCGTCGCGGATGAGACTGAATTGGCTCTCGAGATGGTCCAGGCTTTCCTTCGCTCGGTGAATATCACCATCCATCGCCTGCATTTCGTTGGCCTGGGTCTTGAAGTTCGCGAGCTTCACCTCGGCTTCCGCGCTCGAGGAGATGAGCTTCTCGACGGTGGCCCGGGCCTCGCTCAGCTTTCCGTTGCGGGCTTCGACTTGCCGAATCCGGGCGTCGGCGGAGCCCACGAGCTCGTTCAAAGTCTGGATTCGACCCTCGAGCTCAGCGGCTGCTTCGGTCATTTCCCGCGCAGCAGCCACACGCTCCTCGAAAGCCTGCAAGCTTCCGTCCGCCGAGGTGAGACGCTGTTCCACGCCTTGCATGGACTTTCGGATGCCCGCTTCCTTTTGGAGCCCGCGCTGCGCTTCGTCGATAAGTGCGGCTAGACGAGTGCTCTCCTCGTGGGCCAAATCCGCGATTTGCCGGAGCTCCTCCACCGTGGGCTTCGGATCCGTATCGCGCCGATTCAAAAGCTTGTCGATGATCGTGGACATCTGTCGTTCCTCCGGATTGTGAAGTGGCTCGCGGGTCTCGATCGAGACAGAATCTCGACAAATGGATCGCAACAGCCGTGCCATCCGGGCGGGCGGAGGGAAAAAAGATAAGCTGCTGACCGCTCTCTACTTGTAGCTCGAGGGCGAGCTCCAAGCGCGTCAGAAGTGCGGGCGAAGACCTACGCCCCGTGGGAAGTTGACCCCGTCACCCTTTTTTCGGAAGGGATCGTGCGAAGTCGACCCCCATATCGACCCAATTCTTCAGCGAGGCCGCCGTCCGAGACCCCGTGGGCGACACGTAGACGAAACCCTTGAGGGCGCGACCGGTGAAATCCATGGGGCGGGCGCTCGACTTCGAGAGAGCCTTTTCGTATTGGTCAGGCCCCACGCGGACAACGAGGTTCTCGCGAGCCACGCCACAACACATATTGCCGTTCAAAAGAAACGACAACCCACCGAACATCTTCTTTTCGGTCACACCCCGTCGACCTACGAGAGCGTCTCGGACCCGCCCGGCGAGCTTCTCGTCGTATGGCATCGTTACTCCGACAAACGTGGCTGGATGGTCTCGACGTTGTCCTGCTGCATCCACCCCGTGAGCCCGTTCGCGAGGCTGACCTGGTACCAACCTTGGCGCTCGCTGAGCACGCGAACCTTCAAGCCCTCGTGGATCTCGGCGAGACGCGGATTCGCCTCCCCGGGGCCGCTCCGAACGTAGGCGTTCTCGGTGAGGACGATCGCTTCGACGGTCTTCGATGCGGTCACGAGTTTCGTCGCCAGCGTGAGGCCGGAGAGCACGGAGATCGAACCGAAAACCACGACCGAGGCGAGGACAAAGCTCCTGAGATCGGACCAACGGTCCGCGACAAGCAGCGTCACGGTGACGCCGGCGAGAAGAAACGAAACGCTCAAGATACGAGCCGCGAGCCCCGGCCTGAGGCGACGGTAGAGATCGACCGCCCATCGTATGAGCAGAGGCAGTGGCGGCGGCTCGACGGCGTCGGCGATGAGCTCGTTGGCGAAGGTGAGGTTCGCACGGGTGTCCGCGTCACCCGGCACCAGCGCGAGCGCTCTCTCGTAGTTGAGAACGGCGAGACCCAAACGACCCGCTTTGAAGTAGGCGTTCGCCAAATTGTAGTAGAGCGTTCCGTCCTCGAAACCCTGCGCGCGCATCGCCTCGTAGGCTTCCGCCGCTTCCTCATAACGCTCGTCTTGGTAGAGAACTTCCGCCCCCTCGAAAGCTTCCTTCGGAGAGGCGAAGGCACCCTGCAGGACGAGAGCCGAGACGAAGAGCGTGCATCCCATCATGCAAAATGCCGATCCACAGAAACGATGAGATTCTCGGTTCGCGCCAGAAGGGATTCCATTTCTTCACGGGTACGCTCGCCCGGCGTGAACCGCGCTTCTTCGCACCGATCGAGCACGGAGAAGAACTCCTTGCGCAGCTCCTCGGGGACGCTTCTCTCCTCGAGAGCCGCGTCGATCGTCGATGACGTCAGCCCGGAGGCGCTAACTGAAGTCTTGTCCCCCACGTAGCGGTAGAGTGCCGCGGCCACTTCTTCGTAACACGTCTTCGAGGAGTCTTTGGCGAGCTTGGCCGCCCGTCCGAGGCGCTCTCGCGCCATCCGATGCGCGCGACGACTGCGAAAGAAATCCGAGTGAGTGCGCTCCTTCTGCTTGCGCCTCCGGTAGGCGACGAATCCGAAGTTCCACAGCACCGGCGCGAGGAGACTGAAATAGAACAGGGGACTATCGTAGAAAGGGCTCTCCCAAACACCCAGGGTCTCGGGCGGAGGTTTTAGGTAGCGAATATCCTGACGCAGCAGCGTGACGTCGCTCCTCGCGGCGGAGAGCAAGACGTCCCCGCCCGCGACGGCTCCCATCACGCGAAGCTTCAGAGGGCCCGTGGAGGCCGTCTCGTAGTCTCCCCTTGCCGGATCGAAGAAGGGAAAACTCCACGGCCCGAGCTCTTTGACCCCTCCCGACTGCGGCACAAGAACGTACTCCCACGTCTTCTCGCCACCGAGACCAGAGCTCGTCGCGCGATAGTTTTCTGAGGCCTTCGGGGCAAAGGTGCGAAAGCCCTCGACATCCAGCAAATCCGGAGCCTCGACCGTTCTCAGGTTTCCCTTCCCGCGGATCGCGAGGGTGAGCGTGACTGGCCCGCCCGCCTCGACCTCCTCCTGGTTGAGTTTCGCCTCGAGCTCGTACTCACCTACCGCGCCAGAGAAGTCTCGCCCACGGCCTCTCGTCGGAAGCGGCTTCACCTCGAGCTCGATTGGTTGGGTGCGAACCCGAACTGGGCGTGAGGCACGAGCGAAGAACGAGTCGAAGGGGTCGTTCGAGCTCAATCGAAACGCCATCGTGAAGGTCACGGGTGGGATCGCGAGCGTGCCCGTTTTGGTGGGAAAGACGACGCGTTGTTTGATCGGCGCGGTGAGATAAGGTTTGCCACCGATGGTCTTCCTTTCGAGGGAGGTATCGGCACCGAGATCGACTTCCTCTACCCAGAAGCCGGTGAGCGGAGGGTCGTCTTCGACCTCGGGTCCGAGGGGGACGAAACGGCAGTAGAGCCGGTAGGTAACGACGACTTGCTCACCTTGAAAGACGGACGATTTCGAGACCTCCGCGCGCACGTAGACGTCGTCCTCCTGGAGCTGGGGGGCCTGCTGGCGGCGTTGAGGGAAGGGGCTCCGCGATCGGGCGCGACTCTGGGGTGCGATCGAGCCGGCAACGACCTCCACTGTGATGGGAACGCTCCGATAGGTCTCGCCGTTCGCCGTCACCGTCACGGCGCCGATGGTGAAGGTCCCCTCCCCTTGCGGGAGAAGCTGGTAGATGAACGATCGGGTCGAGGACATGCGGCCGTTGATGATCTGGACTTGACTCGAGGTGGAGCGCCCCGCGAGGCGGAAGCCCTCGACGCCGGGGAGCTCGGGTTCACTCGCGCGCCCACCATCGGGTCCGGAAATGCTGACGGTAAGCTGAAGGACGTCTTGAACGCCGATACGGGTCGCATTCACGCTCGCGTCGAGCTCGACCTGGGCTGAGGCACTCGCCGCCCAGAGGAGGAGGCTCAACGACGCCGCCAACCGTTGCATCACCAGTACTCCCCTTTGGCGCGGGCCTTCGCCTTTTGTTGTTCCTGCTGCGCGAGCTGCTGCGCCTGCTCCATTTGGGCCAGCGCCTGGAGGATCTGCTCGGCCTCCTCCTGACTCATCTCCATGGGCTCGGGCGCCGCATCCTGTGAGCCGGAATTGGCCTCTTGGGGCGAGGAGTCGGTCGAGCGGTCTTGCTCGCTCTCCGATTCGCTCTCGTCTTGCTCGCTTTCGTCGCTCTTGTCGTCTTCGTCGGACTCGTCCTCTTCGGAGTCTCCTCCGCCGCCTTCCGACTGATCCTGCTGTTGCTGGTCTTGCTGCTGTTGTTGGAGCTTTTGTAGAGCGAGCTCGAGGTTCTGTCGCGCCTCGACGTCACCTGGATCGATCCTCAGCGAGCTGCTGTAGGCCTCGATCGCTTCTTCCCACGTTTCTCCTTTGTAGTGGACGTTACCGCTGTTGAAGTGGGCTCGCTTCGCGAGCTCCGCCTCGGCCACCGCCGTCGTTTTGTACTCCTCGATGGCCTTCTCGAAGTCCTCTTTGCGGTACTGGACGTTTCCGATGTTGTAGTGAAGCTCGGGAGCGTCGGGATGTTCCACCTGTGCCTGGGTGTAGCTGGTCAAAGCGTCGTCCAGCTCGCCGTCCTCGTACTGCTCGTTACCCCGACGCGTGTCACCATCTTCGGCAGTGCCGAGAAGCTGAGCGACGAGCAAGACGCTCCACCACGCTCTCATGTCGCCTCCTTCACCGGTCGTTGTCGCGAGATCAAAGTCTCCGCGATCAGCAGTGCCACGGCCAGTACCAGGGGCCAGTAGAACCGCTCCTGATAGCGGGAATAGAGCTGAGACTCGAGCTCGGTGCCTTCCATACCCATCACGAGCTCCGTGAGCTGATCGATCTCCTCGTCGCGATCGGAGATTCTGAAGTACTTGCCGCCGGTTGTCAGCGCCAGCCGCGAAAGCGCGTCCTCGTCGAGCCGGCTCAGAACGGGCTGGCCCGACTCGTCCCGAACGTAGTCCGTGACCTCACCCTGCTCGTTGCGCACAGGAATCGGCTCTCCTTCAGGAGTGCCCACGCCGACGCTGTGAATGACGATGCCCTCTTCCCGGGCGGTCTCCGCCATGCCCCCCGCGTCGCCGGAGCTTTGCTCGCCATCGGTTAGTAGTACGACGACGCGGTACTTGGAGTCGCGCGCGACGAATCCCTTGCGAGCCGCTTCGAGCGCCTGACCGATGTTGGTGCCTGGCTCCGGGACGATGCCCGTCGCCACCGTGTCGAGAAAGATCCGTGCCGCGCCATAATCGAGGGTCAGCGGACACTGCACGAAGGCGCTGCCCGAGAACACGACGAGGCCAATGCGGTTTCCTTGGAGACGCTCCATCAGCTCCGAGGCAATGTAGCGTGCCCGCTCCATTCTCGACGGAGCGACGTCCGGCGCGTCCATGCTGAAAGACGTGTCGAGCACGAGAAAGACGTCGACGCCGTGGGCGACGACCTCTTCCTCTCCCCTGCCCCACTGTGGCCGCGCCAGGGCGAGGGCGAGAAAGAACAAGCAGGCGAGGAGCAGGCCGAGCTTCACACGCTCGCGGGTCACGCTTCGCCGCAGCGTCAGCCTTTGAACGAGGGACGGGTCTCCCAGAACGCCAGCTCGTCGCACGTGTCGTCCCGTCGCCCAGCGGAAGAACAGGACGAGCGCCGGGATCAGGAGCAGCAGGTAGAAGGCGTCGGGCGAGGCGAACTGCATCAGGGAAACCTCGCCAGACGTGTCCCCGAGACGAAAGCTTCCATCAACAAGAAGCCGAGAGCGGCAACCATGAAGTAAGGTGCGAGCTCCGTATAGCGGACGTACTGAATCTGCTCGATCTCGGTACGCTCGAGTGTATCGATCTCCTCGTAGACGGCCTTCAGGGACTCCGCGTCCCGCGCGCGGAAGAACCGTCCGGCCGTAATTTCCGCGATCTTCTCGAGCGTCTCCTCGTCGATGGGCACCTCGACGTTCTGATAAACGGTACCGTAGAGCGGGTCTCGAAACGGATAGGGAACGAGACCGCCCTTGCCGACACCGACGGTATAGACCTTGACTCCGAAGGTTTTCGCGAGCTGGGCCGCGGTAACGGGATCGATCTCGCCGTGAGTGCTCTCGCCGTCCGTCAGCAGGATCATGAGCCGCGACTCGGCGTCTGAGTCCTTCAGTCGGTTGACGGCGGAGGCGACGGCGTTGCCGATGGCGGTGCCGTCCGGAACGCTCCCGATTTGCACGTCCTCGAGATGCGTCAGCAGGATGTCGTGGTCCAGAGTGAGCGGCGTCTTCGTGAGCGCGTGCCGTGCGAAGACCACCATGCCTAGTCGATCGTTGTCTCGACGCGAGATGAAGTCGGCGACGACTTCCTTCGCGACGGCAAGCCGGTTGTTGGGCTTGAAGTCCTCCGCGAGCATGCTTCCGGAGACGTCGATCACGAGCATGATGTCGACACCCTCGGCGCGGATCTCTTCGCCCGCCGCGCCCCTTTGCGGTCGGGCCAGACCGAAGAGCAGGAGACCGAGCGCTATCATCCGAAGGGCGAAGGGCACGAAAGAAAGCCTCGCCCAGAGGGATCGGTCGAGCTTCGCGAGCGACGAGACGTCAGAAAAACGCAACACCGGCTCGCGGGCTCCCCACCTTAGGCGGAGGTAGACGAGCAGCGGTACGATCAGAAGCCCGAAAGCGAACCACGGATAGGCGAGGCGCGTCATGCCGTCGCTCCCAACTCCGGCCGGGGCCGGGTTCGGCCGAGAAACGCCTCTGCGTCCCGGAACGAAGCCTCGGCTTCGTCGCTAGCGGGGCTCGACTTCGCGAACTTCACAAGGTCCGACACCTCGAGAATCGGGCGAAGCGACGCCTCCGGAGATCCCGCGATCCGCTTGGCCTGTAAGTCGAAAAGGACCTCGCCCGTCGTCCTCTCGAGATAGGGGATCTCGAACCGCCGGCCGGTATAGCGCTTCATGATGTCCGAAAGCTCCGCGTAGAAAGCGGCGAGCGCGCCCTTCGCTGGCAAGTCTTTCTCCGCGAGGCGTTTGAGCGCCTCCTCCGCCTCCAGATCCGCCCGGGGCAAAGGCGGCTCGAAGGCGACGTTCGCATCCTCTGGCTCCCGGCGGAACTTTCTATAAATAAGGTAGGCGGCGAGCGCGGCGAGAAGGGCCGCGAGAAGCCAGAGAAAGAGTCGAAGGTCTCGCGGCAGCTCGAGGGTGACCGGATCCTTGATGTCGTGGATATCCGCCACGTCCGGCGTCAAGGAGGTCACGAGCTTCACCGCAATGGGCGCTGTCTCGAGCTCGGCGAGCTCCTCGCCTTCGTCTCGGTAACGGAGTCTGAGCGCGGGAACCTCGAGGTCTTCGGGAAGACGGTAGGCAGCGAGTCGATAGATGATGCGGCTCTCGACGAGAGAGACCTCCTCCTCTTTCTGCCCGATCACCTCGAACGGCTCGAAGTTTGCGGCCGAGGGCGGCACGAAGTCCGCACCGACGGGGTGAGTGACGGTGAGCGTCAGGGTGAGGTCCTCACCTACTTGAAACTCGTTTTTGTCGACCGTCGCGGTCGCTGACCAGTCGATGGGGCCGTCGGGCAGGACCGGCGGGGGCTCCTCGCGGCAGCCGGCGACGAGAGTGATGATGATGAGGAGGAGAGGCCACCCTCTCCCGCAAGCGGGAGAGGGAATGTTCGTCTTCATCGTCTGAGACGCCTCGCTCTGTCCTGGAAGAAGCGCATGAGCGGCCGATCGTAGGGCACGTCGGTGCGCACGTCGATGATGTCGACCCCCATGCTCGTCAGCTCGTCGCGCTGCCTCTTTCCCTGCGCCTCGACGCCGCGACGGTAGTGCTCCATCGCCCTACGGTCGGAGGTGTCGAGCAAGAGTTTTCGTCCCGTCTCCGCGTCCTCGAGCTCGACGAGCCCTATAGACGGGAGCTCGTGCTCGCTGGGATCGGATATGAAGACCGAGATCAGATCGTGCTTCTTCGCCGCCACCCGAAGAGGCTTCTCGAAGCCTGTATCGAGAAAGTCTGACAAGATGAAGACCACCGCCCGTTTCCGAGTAATGCGGTTCAAGTACTCGCAGGCCCGGGATAGGTTGGTTCGGTGGCCCTTCGGCTCGAAGTAGAGGAGATCCCGGATGACGCGGAGAACGTGCGCGCGACCCTTGCGCGCGGGAATGTGCATCTCGACCTCGTCGGTGAAGACTAGCGCCCCGACGCGATCGTTGTTCTTGATGGCGCTGAAGGCGAGAAGCGCGCCCATCTCCGCCGCGACCTCGCGCTTGAACCGGCTCTTCGTCCCGAAATCGGCAGAGCCGCTCGCGTCGAGAACGAGAAGCACCGTGAGCTCACGCTCCTCGGTGAACTTCTTGACGTGGAGCTGACCGCTGCGCGACGTGACGTTCCAGTCGATGGTTCGAATGTCGTCCCCCACTTGATACTCGCGCACCTCGGCAAACTCCATCCCTCGGCCCTTGAAGATGGAGTGGTACTCCCCCGCCAGGGCGTCGGTGACCATGCGGCGCGTCTGGATTTCGATGCGCCGGACTTTTTCGAGGACCTCGCGCGGAAGCATCTGGAGTCGAACGGAGCTAAGGAACCTCCACCGTATCGAAGATGCGCTTCAAAATTTCCTCCGGTTTGACGTTCTCCGCCTCCGCCTCGTAGCTGAGAATGACGCGGTGGCGAAGCACGTCCGGACCGACGGACTTCACATCTTCCGGTGTGACGTATCCACGGGAACGAATGAAAGCATGAGCGCGCGCGGCCTGCGCCAGGAACAGAGTCGCCCGCGGCGAGGCGCCGAACTCGATGAGTGGGCCGATATCCAGGCCGTGCTCTTCGGGATTCCGAGTCGCGAAAACGATCGACAGGATGTACTCCTTGATGCGATCGTCCATATAGACCTCTTCGACAACTTTGCGCGCCCTCAGAATGTCCTCGGCCTTCACGACTCGCGAGGTTCGGGGCTGTTCTTCCTTGGACATCCGGTCGAGAATCTGCCGCTCCTCGGCTCGATTCGGATAGTCCAGGCTGAGCTTCAGCATGAAGCGGTCGACCTGCGCCTCGGGAAGCGGGTAGGTACCCTCCTGCTCGATGGGATTCTGGGTCGCGAGCACGAGAAAGGGCTCCTTGAGAGGATAGGTGGTATCACCGATCGTGACCTGCCGCTCCTGCATCGCCTCGAGGAGAGCGCTCTGAACTTTCGCGGGCGCGCGGTTGATCTCATCCGCGAGCAGGAAGTTCGTGAAGATTGGACCCTTCTTCGGGACGAAGGTTCCCTCCTTCTGGTTATAGATGAGCGTCCCCACCAAATCCGCGGGCAGGAGGTCGGGGGTGAACTGGATCCGCTGAAACTGGGCGTGGACCGCGTCCGCCAGGCTCCGCACCGCAAGGGTCTTGGCGAGCCCCGGAACGCCCTCGAGCAGGACGTGCCCTCGGCTCAGCAGCCCGATGAGCATCCGGTCGAGCATGTCGTGCTGGCCGACGATGACTTTCCGAAGCTCGGTGAGCAGCGTTTCGACGAAGATCGCCTCTTCCTTGACCCGCTCGTTGATCGCTCGAATCCCTGATTCCATGGACCCTTCCTCGAAAAACGCCCAGATTATAGCAAAACGCTGCAAAGACTTCTGGGGACAGGCTTTACTCCAGCGCTTTCCAGCCTCTCCACCGAATGGGGGAGAGGTCGATGTCGCGACAGCGACATCGGGTGAGGGGGATCCTCACTACATTCCAACGCGGTGATTCGGACGCGCTTCACGTCACTGCGTCGACGGCCGAGGTGGTGGATACTTCTCCTACAAAACGCGAAGACCGATAGCCCGGTGCGGACATTCCCCGACGGTGCAACCCGAACCGGGATGGGCTCCCGCCTTCCCCAAAGGCGGGAGCTCCCCAACTCAAAAACGGATACCGAGCCCGAAGGAAATCTCGACGTTGTGGATACGCGCGTCGGTCGTCTCGAGGCCGATGATGCCCCCAACGATCCCGAGTCCGAAATCATCCAGACCGAAGGTCGTGACGTGGTCGCGCACGTCGAACCGAAGCGCGAGCTTCGAGGCGTTGATCATGATTCCGCCGCCGAAATTATAGCCGAACTTGCTTCGCTTGAGATTCAAGAAATCAGTAAAGTTGAAGTCGATGTAGTGAAGGCCGCCGCCACCCGTCACGAAAGGAGCGACGGGCCCAGGAAGAATGATAATCAGCACATTCGCTTCGGCGTAAAGAATACTCGTTGTGGCCTGAAGCTGATCGTCGAAAGCACCTCCTGTCAGGCTCGAAGGACTATAGGAGAGGCTGCCCTCGAAACCAATGGGGAATCCATACGCGCCGACTCTGAGACCGAAGATTGGACTATTCTTGAGGGCGGTTTGGAGGTCGAATCCCGGTTCGGTCAGAACCGTGATGTCGCCGCCAGTGCCGGCACCGATGAATCCTGTGACCGCAGAATCCGCGCGAGCCGTTCGCACCGACGACAGACTCAGAGCCACGACCGCCACCCACAAAAGTCTTTTCATTCGAGCCTCCAATTCAGTTGGTTCATCTCAAGGGGTGCGTTCGGACTATATCCCCGTTCCCGCTCGCCCGACAAGGCTACGATCGGCGGTGCGATGGGATAAAGTAGCGGCACCATTGGTCGCGGGAGACCTCATGCGGTTGCGAAGAATCATAGTCGTCCCTCTCTTGATAGCAATGGGTGCCTGCTCGACCAGCCCTTCCCCGAGAACGGCCGGCATGGAAGCGATGGGCGTCGAGATGACCGCCGCGGAGCTGCGCCTCGATCTCTATCGGTACGAAATCTCTTCGCCTCCACGGTCCAAACGACGGCGAATGACATCTATGATGAGACGGAAGACGTGGCCATTCGGGAGACGGCCATCCGATGGAAGATCAACGCGATCCCTGACATTCAGGCCGCCGTCTTCCGGCTCGACCCCCTGTCCGGCCTCGCGGACGCCTTCGGCTTCACCGCTCAAATGGAGCAGTTTTTCGCGGAGGGCGCGGGGAAGGGTCTCTTCGGCAAGCAGCAGCACCTCGCCATCAACGCCTCACGGTTTCTGATGTCCGAGGTCAGGGGCCTGGCCGTCCGCGTCGTCGGACAGCAACAGCTCAACGAGGTAGAACCGAGGTATGCCGCCTGGGTCCAGAAATACCCGATCCAGAACATCAGTTTCGGTCGACGCTCGGTCACGGGGGACGCCGGATCCATCACCGCCGCCGAGTGGGGCTCCGGTGGTCTCGAGTCCGTTGGGCGGATCGAGGATCTGGTGCGCGATTTGTCCGATCGCCTCACCATCTACGGGCACCAACTTCCAGAGCTCGCCCGCTGGCACAGCGAGCTCCTCTTGATGGAAGTCGATGAGAACCTGATCGTGCCGCTTTGGGAGAACGTCGAGAGCCTCGACGCGACCGCGCAATCTCTCGATGCGGAGATCAAAGGCATCCGCGCGTTCGTCGATGCCACCCCCGATCTCATCTCGGAGGAGCGCGCGCTCATTCTTGCCGCGGTCCAGAAAGACCTCGAGACGGCGCTAGTCGACGTCGACCGGCAGCGTCTCGAGACCGTCGCTGCCCTCTCCCAGGAGCGGGCGGCCATCATGTCCGACGTGGACGCACTGCGGGCCGTGCTCGTTGGCGACGTGGAACGCGCGCGGGTCGCCGCGACGAGCGAGCTCGAGGCCCTCGTGGACCGCCAGGTCCAGCTCATCGTTGACGAGACCGACCGGCTCGTCGCGCGGGTCTTCTGGCGGGCGCTCATCGTTGTCGTGGTCGGGCTCCTCGGGCTGGCGCTCGTACTACGTTTCGCTCGAAGGACTGCCTAGAGAGGTTGATTGAGGCCGTAGACTAGCGCTCGAACTCCAGTCCGACCAGACGATCCCCGTAGTGGATCGAAAGCTCGATCGTGCCATCGCCCTCGCTCAGCGCGAGCGTCAAACGTTCGGCCACGGTGTCCGTCTTCTCGAAGCCGGCCGGCTCTAGGTAGAGCGTCCGCCCCGCCGGCGGCTCCGCGATGACATTCGGGTCCACCCACACCTCGCGCATGTCAATCACCCGCACCTCGAACGTCATAGGCGTGTCGCCTTTAGCCGGATTGAGGATGAGAAGATTACCCCCCGAGATCCGTTTTCCATCCACCATGATCGGCTTCGACGGGTACAAGCGCGCGATAGCCCAGCTGCGCTTCGCCGCGGGCATGTCGCCGCCCGTCTCGAGAGCTTCGAAAGCCTCCTCGTCCCATTTGAAGTTCAGGTAGCGAACCCTCACGTCCGCGGTCTCGACGGCCATGATAAACGTCGGCGCGTTTTCTGCCTGTTGGGCGCCGGCGGCCGATGCGGCGACAGCGAACACCATGGCGCTGAGTACGAGACGTGTCATCGAATTTCCTCCTCGTCGCGCCCGGAACGTCGTCGTGCGCAACCGTTTGACTCTAGTGAAACGCGGAAGGATAGGCTATTTCGTCGGAATCGGCAACAATCGCAGAAGCGCTGACGTCGAATGCTATTCGAGCCGGGCTCGGGTGTCATTTCGCTCGATCGCGCCAATCGCCCGAGAGGATACCCTCGATAGCGGCGACGTTAGACCGCATCACGGAGAGGTAGTCACCTTCACTGGGACGGTTCCCGCAGGGGTTGTACACGACGCTCTCCATCCCGAGCTCTCGAAGCCTGTCGGCCGTCTCCCGAATGGGCGCGTCCGCCCAGAGCATCCACTTCGCCGGGTGTTCGTCGAGGACGTGCTCGAGGTCGTGCCAGCCATCATTGGCTGTCGGCTGGTCAGGCTCGAAGTGGACGGCGCGAAGGTTCAGCCCGTAGCGGCGCGCCAGGTACTGGTAGACGGGGTGGGAGCCGACGAGGAGTCTGTTATTCTTGCCGTCGACCGCTCGCTCCAGGCGCGCGTCAAGCGCGAGCAAGTCCGTTTCGAGAGAGGCGAAGCCTGCTTCGAACGCGGATTGGGCATCGGGTCGCGCCTTGGTGAGCGCGTCCCGAATCGCTCTCGCTTGCTTGACGGCGAGGGTGGGGTCGAGCCAGGTGGTAAAGGCCGTCTCCCCGTGGCTGTGCTCGCCCTCGGGGCCGTGACTGTGGACGACGGCGTCTTCAACAATAATGTAGCGATCCTTGAAGCTCACCGAGGTGTCTACCAGCTTGGACGCCGGGAGCGTCGCCCTGTCGGTCCACTTCGCGTAGGAAGCTCCGTTGAGGAGAATCAGGTCCGCTTGCTGATAGGCCGCGATGGTCTCGGCATCAGGATTCCAGTATGCCGGATCCCCCTCCGCTGGCGCTGGAAAACTGACCTCGACCCGGTCGCCCCCGATTCGCCCGGCAAAATACTGCAAGGGGTAGTTGACGACGTAGACCGAGAGCGCTGCCCGGTCGAGCGACTCCGGAGCGACGCTTAAACCCTCTTCCGTCGCGGTGCAGCCCGCCGTGAGCGCGAGAATCAGCATCAAAATCTTTTTCATTGTTTCGTCCCTACATTCGGATCAAAGCTCGCACCATGACCGCACCGAACTGGCTCGTCAGCAGAGTCAGCACCGCGGCCAGAGCGACGCCCGTCACCAATACAACCACCATCTCGGAGGCCATGAGCGCAGCGACGCTACCACGCGAGCCACCGATCTTAAAGAGCGTCTCCATCTCTCCACGGCGCAGACGAAGCGAGAGCATGAACACCAGCGTCGCGGTCGCGAGGGTTGCCAAGCCCACGATGACCGCGCCGGCGACGATGAAGCTCTCGACGGTCAGGATCGTATCGAGGAGCTCTCCCATCACTTCGAACGGCCGCACGATCTGCGCGGTGGCGTCCGACTGATATCGCCCCTGAAGCAGAGTCGAAGACTTCTGCTGTGCCGGGTGCCGCGCGCACCCCGAGCGCGCGGAGAGCTTGATTGATCGCCCCGGGCGCGTCGAGTGGCCCGAGCGCGATCCTGCCGTCAACCCACACGGCGGAGCGCTCGTAGCCCTCCCCCCCGATATACTCCGTTTCGATATAGGCGATGCAGCCGTCGCGGGAGATCGAGCGCGCCCACGTTTCCACCTGGGGAGAGAGAAACTCGAAGCTTCCGGCAACGCTGGCCCCGCCGGCTAAGGTCGCGCTCTCGTGGATCTCCGCGAGGAGCTGCTCGGACAGTGGCACCATGGACAACCCCGCGGCCAGACGAATGGGCCTCGCGCTCCGAAACCCGATCGCGCGTCCCTCGAGCTCGTCGGTCCCGGACACCACGGCGCAGAGTGAGTACATGTCGGAGGCTCGCTGTAGTCTATGGGACCGAGCGCAAAGTTGGCAAATCAGCGTGATGGCTCGTGGCGTCGCAGTAGATGGACCAATTTGCGCAAACACGCTGTTTCGTGATACTTGCAACTTGATTTTGTGGGCTTTGCCCTCTTCCGGATGGAAGAGCGTTGCCGCGCCAAACGAGGTCGAGCGAAATCTCAGGCCTCGCTCGGCAAAGGAGAGGGGACTTCCGATGGCAGATACAGAAGCGATCGAAACGACGGCGCGAAACGTCTCGCGACGTAATTTCATCAAAGGAGTCATCGCGGGAGGCGCGGCCACCTACTCGGCTAGCTATCTCTTCAGAGGCGGCGGCTCCGTGCTTGCCCAGTCCAGCGCCCCGGGAGCAGTGGAGCGTCTGATGACGCTCAACGTCAACGGCCAAGCGCGACCCGTCGACGTGATGAAACAGGAAACGCTTGCCACGACCCTGCGATACAAGCTCGGCCTTACGGGCACGAAGGTGGGCTGCGATCGGGCCGAATGCGGAAGCTGCACCGTCTTGATCGACGGCGTGACCCACTACTCGTGCTCGATCCTGACCCACACGGTTCGGGGACGCCAAGTCGTCACTATCGAGGGCCTGGCCGCGGCGGACGGCACGCTTCATCCCGTACAGCAAGCCGTCGTCGACGGCGCGGGCTTCCAGTGCGCCTTCTGCGCCCCCGGCTTTATCATAAGCATGGTGGCGATGGTCGAGTCCAACTCCAGCCCGACCCGCAAGGAGGCAGCCGAAAGCCTGTCTGGCAACCTTTGCCGATGCTGCGACTACGACAAAATTCTCGACTGCGCGATGAGCGCGGCCGATTACACGCGGGGGGGCTGAACGTGGCAAAAGGAAAGCTTTTCGGAACGGACTACACGCCACCCGATCTCATCGCGAAGGTCACGGGCAAGGCCAAATACGCGGAAGACTTTCGTGCGGATGGGATGCTCTTTGCGAAACTGCTCCTCAGTCCCATGCCCCATGCGCGCGTGAGGAACATCGACCGCAGCGAAGCCCTGGCCATGGAGGGAGTCGAGGCGATTCTAACGGCGGACGATCTCCCCGAGAGCGACAACCCGCTCGCCGAGCGGTCCTTGACCAATGAGCCGAAGTACCAGGGTGAGCCGATCCTAGCGGTCGCCGCGGTGGACGAGCCGACGGCGGCGCTCGCGATCGAGAAGATCAAAGTCGATCTCGAGCCGCTGCCCTTTGTGATCGATCCTCTCGAGAGCTTGAAGCCCGGCGGACCGAACGCCTCGGAGGGCGGCAATACGGTGAAGGATCGCAAGGAGCTCGTGGAGGTCAAGTGGACGCGCGACGACTTCCGCGAGGCGGGCGACAAGCTTCCGATGGGCCAACCCGAAGAAGAGTGGGAAGTCGGTGACGTCGCTAAGGGGCTCGAGGAAGCGGACCTCGTTCTCGACGAGACGCTCTTCCACCAGTCACAGACTCACCACCCGCTCGAGTCCAGAAGCTGCATGGCCTACTGGCAGGGTGGCAAGCTCTACATCCATCCGTCCACCCAATCGACCCAAAGAACAGCGGGCGGGGTCGCGCGGCAGCTCGGCATCGACCCGTCTCGAGTCGTGGTCGTCGCCGAGTACTGCGGTGGCGGCTTCGGCAGCAAGATCTCGGGCACGGTGAACATGGCGATCCCGGCGCTGCTTTCACAGAAGACGGGCCGTCCCGTCATGCACCGTTGCAGCCGTGCGGAGGAGAACGCCATCGGCCGCGCGCGCCCCGGTTTCCAGGGTCGCGTCAAGATGGGATTCCGCAAGGACGGCCGCGTCACCGCGATCGACCTCTACATCGTGCAAGACAACGGAGCTTACGGGCGCTCTGGCGATTTCCTTTCCGCCAGCCGGGTGGCTTCGCTCATGTATACGCCGCTCAACATGCGGTTTCGCGGCATCTCGGTCCTGACGAACACGCCGACGCGCGCACCGCAGCGCGCTCCGGGCGGCGTGCAGATCACGGCGATGCTCGAACCGGTCGTGGACAAAGCGGCCAAGGAGCTCGCCCTGGATCAGGTCGAGATTCGCATGGTCAATGCCCCCGACTCTGAAACGACCTACGGTTCGAACCAACATCACGTGACCTCGGCCTTCGTCAGAGAAACCTTCGAAAAGGGCAAGGAGCTCGTGAACTGGGACGAGTGGAAGAAAGACAGCGGCCGTACCAACGGCCACAAGGTGACGGGCATCGGCGTCGGTCTATCGACCTACGTCGCGGGGAGTCGGGGCTTCGACGGTCTCATGGTCTTGAGGCCAGACGGAAAGCTATACGTCCATCAGGGCATCGGAAATCTCGGAACGCACTCCTTTTCGGATACAGCGCGTGTGGCTTGCGATCACCTGGGGATGTCGTGGGAGAACACGGTCATCATTGCGGGCAATACCGCCAGGCACCTTCCTCACTCCAGCTCACAGGCGGGCAGTCAGACGACGCACGCCCACACCCGGGCCAACTTCGCCGCGGCCGAGGACTTGAAGCGCAAGCTTCAGGAGATTGCCGCAACGGATCTGGGCGGCTCACCCGACAACTACGATGTCGGGGACGAGCGTGTCTTCGCGAAGGGCAGTACTTCACGTAGCATGAGCTTTGCCAAGGTCGCTCAGCGCGCCATCGAGCTCGGTGGCAAATTCGACGGGAACGAGGTGGCGGAAGACCTGAACCCCTGGACCAAGACCTCGGCGGCCGCTCTCGCGAGCCAAGGCGCCATGGGCGTGGCGAGAGATACCTACGGCGGCGAGGGCGATCTCTGGTCCTTCGTCGTCGGCTTCGCGAAGGTTGTGGTCGACCGCGAGACCGGGGCGTTGGAGATCAAGGAGTACGCATGTGTCACCGACGTCGGTAGCGTCATGAACCCACGAGGCCTCTCGGCTCAGGTTTACGGCGGCGGGATTCAGGGCTTCGGCCTCGCCCGCTCGCAGAAGTGGGTCTACGATCCGAAGTGGGGTGTCTCCTCCACCTTCCGTTTCTATACGGCCAAACCTCCTACCATCCTCGACATCCCGCTCGACATGAAGGCGGACTCGGTCGGGATTGCGGACCCGGGGACTCCGATCGGTGCCAAGGGCATCGGTGAAGCGCCCTTCGGCGCCGGCGTTGCCTCGGTCCTCTGCGCCATTCAAGACGCAATCGGCGAGCTCGACCTCAAGCGGTCGCCGATGATGACCGACCTAATTTTGAACCAGCTCGAGAACCGGCCACAGCCATACAAGGTTCTTGCGGCTCACGTGTAGGGAGAAAAAATCATGGCCGTGATTCGTGACACGATTCCAGCCTTCGAACTTTTCCAGCCCGCGAGCATCGAGGACGCGCTCTCGCTGAAGGACCGCTACGGGAGTGCGTCGTGGACCCTCGCAGGCGGTCTCGACAGCCTCGACTGGTTCAAGGATCGCATCAAACGTCCGGAAGCCGTCATCGATCTCAGTGGGATCGAGGAGCTCAAGGGCGTTCGCGCGGGCGACGGCGGTATCGAGATTGGCGCGATGACGACGCTCACGGAGATCTCGAGCAACGCGGAGATCCGCGAGAAGTTCAGCCTCCTCGCCGATGCAGCCTCCAAGGTCGCGACGCCTCAAATCCGCAACCAGAGCACCATCGGTGGCAACCTGTCCCAGGACACCCGCTGCTGGTACTACCGGGGTGGGTGGCCTTGCTACCGGGCCGGCGGCAATATTTGCTACGCGGACACGCCGACGGCGATCAATCGGGAGCACGCGGTCTTCGAGGCCAATCGCTGCGTTGCCGTGAATCCCTCGGATACGGCCCCGGCGCTCATCGCTCTCGATGCGAAGTTCGTCATTCGAAGCGAGCGTGGCGAAAAAGTCGTGGACGCCGAGGACTACTTCATCACGCCCGCGACGGACATCCGAAGGATGACGATCCTAAAGCCCGGCGACCTTCTGACCAGCGTGCGCATTCCGAATACCTGGGCGGGCGCAAGGTTCTACTTCGAGAAAGTCCGCGACCGTCAGGCATGGGACTTCGCGCTCGTGAGTATCTCCTCCGCCATGAAGCTCTCGGACGGCAAGATCGCGGATGTCCGCATGGTATTGAACGCCGTTGGACCGAGACCGCTCCGCTTGACGGACGTCGAGCGCCAGCTCAAAGGCCTGCCCGCAAACGAGGAAGTCGGCCAGTCCGCGGGCGAGCTCGCCGTGCTCGGTGCGAGACCTCTGCAGCACAACGCGTACAAGATTCCGCTGATGCGGAACCTCGTGAAGCGCGCCATTCGCGGAACGGAGGCTTGATATGAGCTTGTTCCAGTGGGAGCAGAATCCCTGGGGTCAAGAGATCCTCGTACGCATCTCCTGGAATTTGTTTTGGCTCGCGGTTGTCGGCGCTACGCTCTTCATCATTGGGCACCTCGTCTACCGCGCGAGGCACAAGGAGGCCGAGGCTCCCGAAAGCTCCGCCTCCGCCGGGGCCGGCATTCCCGAGAAAGTCCTCCGACACTCCATCGCGTCCCGGCTGTTTCATTGGTTGATGACGGTAGCGGTCTTCGTTCTGCTCGTGACCGGCTTCTTTCCGGTGCTCGGCATCCAGTTCGACTGGGTGGCGATCCATTGGATCGCCGGTCTCGTCTTCGTCGGAACGATCGTCTTTCACATCATCCACTCGATTGGCTGGATGAAGGTGCGAAACATATGGATCAGCGGCGCGGACTGGGCGGAGTTCAAACAGGAAGTCCGTCACGTCATGGGAACGGGTGAAGCCCCGCCAAAGCCGGGCAAGTATCCCGTGGACCAGCGGCTGTTCCACCACATGGTGGCCTTGGCGGGATTCGGAGTCCTGCTGACAGGGCTACTCATGATGGTCAGGGTCGAAAATGCCATCTTCGCGCGCAACCCCTACTTGTTGTCCGATTCGACGTGGGGGCTCGTCTACGTGATTCACGGTCTCTCCGCCGTAGGTCTCGTCGGTATGATCATGGCGCACGTCTACTTCGCAGTTCTCCCCGAGAAGCGCTGGATGACGATCTCCATGATCGCGGGTTGGATCACGAAGAAGGACTTCCTCGCCAATCACGATCCAGAAAGGTGGGTCGTGACCGAGAAATCCTCGGACTAAACTTCCCTCCCCTCTCCGCTCGAAAACGACAGGAGAAGGGATTTTCTTTGTCCCGCTTATGTCACGTACCAAACTCGAAGCACATATCGACGCGATCGAAGAGGCATACGAGTTCATGCTGGGCTACGCCGCCCAAGGACTCGAAAACGATCAGGGCAGCAAGACGGGCGGTGAGCTTCGCGGATATCTGGTGAAAGCGAACACGGCCATGGAATGGCTCGCGCCAGACCTTCGAGAGCTCGTCGAGACCGACGGGCTAGAGCACGCCGAGCGCTACGAGGCCTTCATCGACGTGATCGATGGCGACGCCAAGATCTCTCGAGCCGCGGTCTCCCTCGTCCTCGCCCAGCCGTCGATCAGCTCCCAGCTCATCGACAACCTAAACGCCTCGATTCACTTGCGAGCGTTACTGACAGACCTATTCCTGATCGATGAGGTACTGAAGAAGTAGTGGGGTCAGTCCTGAACAACCTGACTTAGGTGTTACTTTTAGTAACACCTAAGTCAGGTTGTTCAGGACTGACCCCAAGATTCAGCTCACCATCGTCGGGTCGAAGGCTTCTCGGTCGACGGGTCCGGGCTCACTGCCTCGCAACCTCGTGAAGAGATTCTTCACGTCGTCGATGATAAGGTAGATCGCGGGGACGAGCATGAGGGTGATGAACGTCGCGAAGACAACGCCGAAGGCAAGCGAGATGGCCATCGGTATGAGGAAGCGGGCCTGCATGCTCCTTTCCATCAGGAGCGGAAACAGCCCCAGGAAGGTCGTCAACGACGTCAGCAGGATGGCGCGGAACCGCGCTTGGCCCGCCTCACGAACGGCAGTCGCCGTCGATATCTCGGCGCGGCGCTTCTTGTTGATGAAGTCGACGAGCACCAGGCTATCGTTCACGACGACGCCCGTGAGAGCCACGATGCCGAAGATAGAGAGTATCGTCAGGTTCATGCCCATGATCAGATGTCCCCAGATCGCGCCCACGAGGCCGAAGGGGATGGCAATCATGATGATCACCGGTTGCACGTAGGATCGCAGCGGTATGGCCAGCAAGGAGTAGATGACGAGAATGGCGATTGCGAACCCGCGCATTAGGCCGGAAATCGTATCCCGCTGCTGCGCGCTCTGTCCCTCGAAGGAAAAGAACACCTGTGGATGGCCCGCGAGCACGTCGGGCAAGATTCGTGTCCGAAGATCCGCGATCACGTCCCCCGCCGCTACGACGGTAGGATCGACATCCGCCGTAACATTAACGGCTCGACGACGGTCCACACGCCGGATGGCCGAGTAGCCGCGTCCCTGCTCGACCGTGGCGACTTGGCCGAAGGGTACCTCGGCGCCGCTCGGGGTCCGGATCCGCATGTTCTCGAGAAAGCCGAGCGACGTCCGCTCATCGTGGGGATAGCGGACCATGACGCGGATATCCGTCGCGACCTCGCTGGATCCGCTGGGCCTCCTCTCCGTAGAAGGCCTGTCGAACCTGTCGTCCCATATCGGAGAGGGTGAGTCCTAGAACCTCCGCTTCCGGCTTGATGTTGAGCTTGATCTCCCGCTTGCCCTCACGGAAAGAGTCGGAGATCTGAGACACGCCCGAGTACTCGGCGAGCCCCATCTTGATCTCGTTAGCGGCGGCGGTGAGCGACTCGAGACTCGGTCCGGTGAGCTGTACGTCCACGTCGTCTCCCGCGGAAAAGAGCGAGGCGGAGAATTTCAGCTCGACGGCATCCGGGATGCTGCCGGTAAGCGTCTCCCAGCGACGGGCCAAATCCTCGCTGCTCAAGTTGCCGCGCTCCTCGGCCGGCATGAGCTCGATCGTGACCTCGCCGAGCTGAGAGCCCGAGGCGGCCAAGCCCATGCTGAACATGGCCCCCTGCGCGGTCGCATAGGGCTGGCTTCCAACCGACGCAGAGACGTGTCGAAAAATCGGAGCTCCGATCTCCGCCTCGAGCTCTTTTCCCAGCTCCGACGCCGCCCGTTCCATGTGCCCGACAGCCTCGGAGGTCACGTTCACCGGTGTTCCTTGAGGCATCGTCAAGGTTGAGGAAATATAGTCGGCTTCGACCGACGGCATGAACTCGAACGAGATCCATCCCGCACCGACCATTCCCATGGTCACGATCAACGCAGCCACGCCAACCGAAACCGTCAGGTAGCGGAACCGCAGCCCCCGCTCCAGGAGGGGAGCGTAGGCGTGCTGGACGAACCAGACCAAGCCCTCGGCAAAGTGGTCCTGGAATCGCTGCCACACTCCCTTTTCTCCCAAACGCTCCTTGCGGCCGATGTGCGCCAGATGCGCGGGAAGGATGAGCTTCGATTCGACCAGAGAGAAGAGCAGACAGGGGATGACGATCAGGGGAATGACTCGCATGAACTTTCCCATCACGCCCTCGACCGCGACCAGGGGCGCGAAAGCGGCGACCGTCGTCAAGACGCCGAAAATCACGGGCACCGCTACTTCCCGCGAGCCCTCGATCGCGCCCTTCAGCCCCTGCTGATGCCTTTGTTGGTGGGTATAGACGTTCTCGCCCACGACGATGGCGTCGTCGACGACGATGCCGAGCACCAGGATGAAGGCGAACAGGGACATCAAGTTAATCGACACATCGTTTCCGGGCATGAGCCAGACCGCACCGAGGAACGAGATCGGGATCCCCATGCTCACCCAAAAGGCGACTCGGAACCGAAGGAAGAGAACGAGCGCGACGAAAACGAGGGATAGCCCGCTCAGACCGTTCCTCGTGAGCAGACTCAGGCGGTCGCGAAGCGTCTTCGACTGATCCTGCCAGACGGTCAGATCGATCCCTTCGGGCATCCGCAGGCGCGCTTCCGCCACGTAGTCACTGACTTTGTCGCTGAGCTCGAGCGCGCTCTGATCGGACGTGCGAAACACGGCCACCACCATCGCTGGCTTGCCGTCGAAGCGTGCCGTCTGGTCCGTCTCCGCGAAGCCGTCGACCACCTTCGCTACGTCGCCGAGCTTCACGCGGCTCCCGTCGGGCCGCGTCATGAGAACGAGACTCTCGTACTCCCGCCCCACGTAGGCCTGTCCCTTGGTGCGCAGCAAGATCTCGCCGCCCTCGGTCTTGACCGAACCGCCGGGCAGATCCAGCGACGACATCCGCACGGCGCGCGCCACCTCGTCGAAGCTCAAGCTGTACCGGCGAAGGGCGTCCTCCGAGACTTCGATCGAGATCTCATAGGGTCGCGCGTTCTCGAGCTCGACCTGAGTGATACCCTCGATGGCCGCGATCTCGTCTCGAACCCGCTCACCCAGCCGCTTCAGAGTGCGCTCATCGGCCTCGCCGGAGACCGCGACGTCTACCACCTGCCGGCGGTTGGTGACTTCGCGGACAATGGGCTTTTCGGTCTCAGCAGGGAACGTATCGATCGCGTCGACGCGGGACTTGACCTCGTCGAGCACTCGGCTGACGTCTTCGCCAAGCTCGAGCTCGACGACCACCGTCCCCCGGCCTTCCACCGACGTCGAAGTGATGCGCTTGACGCCATCGATGCCCTGGATGGCTTCCTCGACGCGCACGGCGACGGCCTGCTCGACTTCCTCCGGAGCAGCGCCGAGATAGGGCACCTCCACCGTGATCACGTCCAGGGAGAACTCGGGAAAGACCTCCCGCTTGATGGTGAAGGCCGTCATCAGCCCTCCCGCCAGGATGAGCAACATCAGCAGGTTCGCGGCCACGGGGTTTCGGGTGAACCACTCGATCATAGCGACTTCCCTTCTGCGTCGGCGATCCGGACGAGCATGCCGTCCGTCGTCACATCGAGCGGAGAGAGACAGACGAGCTCGCCCTCCTTCAAGCCTTCGGTCAGGAGCACTTCCCGCTCCGTCGAGCGGTAGACGGTCACCGGCCGGTAGCGCAGCCGGCTCTCGCCGTCGATGACCCACACGCGGCTTCCGTCTTTCAGCGCCGCCCGTGGCAGCCTCACCACGTTCTCGACGACTTTGCCCTCGATGTCGGCCTCGACAAACATCCCGACGTTGAGCGGCGGTCGATCCGGCGTCTCGCCCGCGTCGTAGGGGTTCTTGACTTCGGCGACCGCGTAGATCATTCGAGTCAGCGGATCGATCTCCCCCTCGGTGCGCACGATACGTCCAGACCACTCGTGACGCCTTCCGGCGAAGGTCGTGGACAGAACCACCTTTGGTCCTGGTCGTTGGGACCGGCTATCCCGATTGGAGAGAGAGATGTCAACAAAAGCGAGCTCCTCGTCGGGCAGCGGGAGTCGAATCTCGGCGGCATCGACCGAATAGACGGTCGCGATCGGGGCGCCCGTGCCCACGAACTGCCCCAGGTCGACGCTCTCCTTCCACACGCGACCGGCATAGGGAGCTCGAATCTCCGTCCGGGCGAGATTGCGCTCGGCGCGCTCCAGGTTGGCCGCGGCCGCCTCCACCGCCGCGCTCGCGTCCTCGAGCTGGGGCTCATGTAACGTCAAGGGAGTGCCGTCGCCTTGCCCGAGCTCTACCCACTCCCTGCGCGCCACACGCGCCTCCGCCTCTTCCTGAGCCAGTCGGAGCTTGGAGCGCGCGAGGTCGGCGCGCGCGGTCACCAGCGCCCGCCGGTAGTCGAAGGGATCGATGCGCACGAGAGGCTCCCCGTTCTCGAAGAAACCGCCAGCCGCGAGGGAAGGTGAAACCCAGAGAACCTTGCCGGAGACCTCCGGAATGAGTTGACTCTCGTTGCGCGGCATCACCGTCCCTTGGCTCTTCACCGTCATCTGGAGACTCTCGACCTTCACGACCTCTACTCGCACCAGGGGCGCAGCCACGATGGGCGTACGGGTCTCGACCTCCGGCTTCAGCGCCACCATCAGGAAGGCGACCGCCACTGCCGCGACTAGCACGGCGACCGGAAGACCGACTCGAAACAAGAGGCTCGTTTTATTGGCCATAACGGATCACCTGTCTTCCTGGTCAGCGAGCTCGGGCGCCAGCTCCGGATGGCTATCGCGGTCGAATCCACCGCCGAGCGCAAGGTAGAGGTCGACACGGTTATCGAGGCGGAGGCGGCGTACTGAAATGAGCGCGCTCTCCGCGTCAAAGGCGCGCCTCTGCGACTCCAGCACCGTAATGTAATCATCGAGACCATTGCGATAGCGTTCGTCGGCAAGGCTCTCGGCGGCGGCAGACTGTTCCGAAGCGACCGTGAGCGCACGCTCCCGTTCCAAAAGAAACGCCTCGGCGGCGAGCGCGGACTCGACTTCGAGGTAGGCGTTCAGAACCGCCCGCACGTAAGCGGAGAGACTCTCCTCCTCGACGGACTCGGTTCGATCGATGTTGGCCCGAATCCGGCCTCCCTCAAAAACAGGTTGAACGAGGTTTCCAACGAGACTCCACACCCCGAAGTCGCCATCGATTAGATCCATGAAGGACTTCGTTGCCGTGCCACCCGAGGCAGTCAAGCTCACACGCGGATAGCGCGCCGCACGCGCGACAGAGACCAGCTCGCCCGATGAGGCGAGGCGTCTCTCGAAGGCGGCGAGATCAGGACGCCGCGCCACCAGCTCCGATGGCACCCCGGCGGGGATCGCCGGCGGGACGGCGAGCAAACCGGAGGGCGTCGGGATCTCGGCGCCGGGATAGCGCCCCAGAATGATCTCGAGCTGGCGCTTGGCGAGATCGAGCTGCTGTCGGCGGGTCTGAAGGTTCGCTTCGGCCGCGGCGAGGTTCGCGAGCGAGAGACGGTAGTCGAGCGACGGTCGGATGCCCGTCTCGTAGCGTTCTCGCACCTGCTCGTTCGAGGCGCGAAAGCTCTGCTCCGTCGCGCGAGCGAGGCGCAACTGCTCCGAGGCTTCCGCCGCCCCGAACCACGCTCTCGCCGTCTGCCCCGCGATCGACAAACGCACCCCGTCCAGATCCGCCGCGCTCGCCTGGTAGTTGGCGAGTGAGGCGCGAGCCTGCGCTGAGAGTCGACCCCAGAGGTCCGATCTCCCAGGCCGCCTGAACGTTGAGCCCGACGTTCGTTACGGTGGTCGAGAGCACCCGATCCTCTCCACCCGGGATCGGAAACCCTATGAAGTTCTGTTTGCGGCGTGCGCCGCTGAGGTTCGCCTGGACCTGGGGATAAAGATCCGCGGCGGCGACCTTGGCCTCGGCCGCGGCCTGCGCCAGACGGGACGCGGCAACGGCCAGATCGTAGTTGTTCTCGATGGCTTCGCTCATGACTCGGTCGAGGCCGCCGTCGCCGAAATCGGACCACCACTCGGGGTCGATCTCGCCCCGAAGCTCGTCCGCGGTCGTCCAGATTTCCGGGACCTCGACCGGGATGTCGGGCATTTCGGGCGGTGGTACCTTCATGCAAGCACTCGTCACGATGAGAGGCAATAGGAATCGCAACTTCATCTGCATCACCTCACGTCTTTGTCATTGCGCTTCTGACCGGCGCGCGCAAGCCTTCGGCAGAAAAATCGACGAGATTTTCGAGGAGCCTATCAGGGTGCGGCACCGCGTCCATGAACGGCATGTCCTCGTGTTGGCAGAACGCGAAGGTATGAGCCATGGCACCGACGACAAAATGCACTCGCAGTCCGAGCACATCCGCTGGCAAGTCCGGCAAGGCTCTTCCGAACGCGGCAAGGAAGCGGGTGGCCACTTCCTGAACCTGCCCAATGAAGCACGCGCGGATCTCTTCGCTCGTGTCGGAGTGCGTGCGTCCGACGAGTCGCATGAACTGCAGCCACCCGCTCCCGGGCTCCCGAAGCCGATCGAGCACGGGAGCGAAGAACGCCCGCAGGACCTCCCTCAGATCGACCGGCTGTGATCCCGCCTCGTGCTCGAGGGAGGTGAGGCGTTCGAGCCGTTCTCGGTTCACCGGATCGAATCGACGTTGAAGAACCGCGGACAGCAGGGAGAGTTTCGAGCCGAAATGGTAATTTACCGACGCAAGGTTGGCGCCGGCCAGCGCGGTGATGTCGCGCAGCGACGTGGAGGCGTAGCCTCGCTCGGCAAAGAGCTCTTCCGCCGCGTCGAGGATCTTGTCCTTGGTCGCCTTCATTCTAACGGTGCTCCCTGAAGGCTCATTAGCTCAAACGTTCGTTTGAAACGTTTGTTTCTATTGTGGCATGGCGGGTGAGATATGCAAAGTGCTTACCCGACCGGAGTCGCGGAAGAGGCCATAAAGTCAATCCAACCCTAGGTTTGGAACAACTCGAGCTCGCTTGCCGAGGGGGGCTCGATCAGAACGCACACCGAGCTACTTCTGTCGTCGAGAGCGAGGCTCTCTTCGTTCCACCCTTTGATGGAGAGAGGCTCGACGGCCAGGCTCGAGGACGACGCCGAGGTCCGCCGCGAAGGCAGTGCTGCCGTGACCCGAAAGCCAGGTCACGAGGGGGCGGCTGTCTACTCGCCTTCCTCTCCGCCCTTGAGCTCGATCAGGACCACCGAAGCTTCCCCAATCGCCTTCGGCGAGTGGGTCTCGGCGGGGAACAGGACAGCATCGCCGGCCTTGGCCTCTCGCTCCTGGATCGTCCCATCCGGCAGCTCGAACTCTCCCTTCATATCCTTCAGAAAGACGCCGACCGCTTCGGGATGGGAGTGCATCGCCGCCTTGTCGCCGTCAGCATAGGCGATCCGCACCACGCGCACGCGATCGTTCTCGAACTCGACTTTGTAGTGATCCGACGCGACGACCGTGGAGTCCTTGTCCGGCTCGGGGATCACGAGCTCGCCCCCTTCGCCCTTGAGCTCGATCAGGACCATCGAAGCTTCCCCAATCGCCTTCGGCGAGTGGGTCTCGGCGGGGAACAGGACAGCATCGCCGGCCTTGGCCTCTCGCTCCTGGATCGTCCCGTCCGGCAGTTCGAACTCCCCCTTCATATCCTTCAGAAAGACGCCGACCGCTTCGGGATGGGAGTGCATGGCCGTCTTGTCGCCGTCAGCATAGGCGATCCGCATCACGCGCACATGATCGTTCTCGAACTCGACTTTGTAGTGATCCGGCGCCACCGCGACGGCGTCCATGGAATCCGTGGCCGCGGTGTCGGACGGCTCGGCCAGAGGTGCCGCCGATTCCCCGGTGTCTCCGGCCGGCTGGCAGCCCACGAGGGCAAGGACCGACAGGGAAAGGACGACGTACCGCATCATTTAGCCTCCTCCTGCTATGGGTAGGAATCGAGACACAAAGCTAGCACACACGACCGGGCGAATGGAAGCCTCTGATCTCGGAAGAGAGGGTCCGGTATGTCCGCCGCCAAAAACATGCAAAGATATTGAAAACAAGCAATTTAATGCTTGACAGTCACTACTAACATTCACTATACTTATCCCTTGTCTGAACAGGGGTCCGCCAAGATAACCCACACTACCGGACGCTGTTCTCCAAGATTCCAACACTATCAAGGAGGACTCATGTGCGTACCGGGCAACGTCACGATCGAAAGATTC
Organism: Candidatus Marinacidobacterales bacterium; assembly: GCA_965247365.1. Lineage (GTDB taxonomy): Bacteria > Acidobacteriota > Vicinamibacteria > Marinacidobacterales > SMYC01 > CBDFHB01. The sequence goes on along the minus strand of CBDFHB010000002.1, from coordinate 1,419,957 downwards.
GAAACCTACTTCGCAAGACTGGAAGGATTCTCAACCGAAGAGCTCGACGCCTCCCTCGAGAAGTTGGTTCGTGCAGAGAAACGCAGCGTCGCACTCGTGATCGCTCATATCGCAGAAATGTCGCGACGCAAAACCGAGGACAACGTCGAGCAACTTCTGGCGGACTGTGCTGGCATGAACAAGCGGGACGTCGAGGAGTTCCTCGTCACTCTCCGCCCGAAGCCCGTCTTCAAGCCATCCATTCGCAAAGCGCCACCGCGAGCGAAAGCCTCGAGCCCACGAGCGTCGACGCCGCCGAGCACCCAAGCCGCCTCCCCGCGAGCAGACCAAAGACCCAGGCCCCGTGCCCACGACGACTCCCCCAATCCTCGAGCCCGCACGAGCCGACCAGTTCAACTTCCGCTTCGCGGCCGACCGAGCGTTCAAGGAGAAGTACGAGCGACTGGCCGAGGTCCTCGGTGTCGAGAACCCCTCCAGACACATGGCCGCGATTCTCGAGCAAGCCCTCGACATCGCCCTCGACAAGAAGGACCTCAAGAGGAAACACGAACGCCGACTTCAGAGGAAGGCGAAACGGAACGGTGGCACCGAGAAACCGGCCAAGTCAAAATCTCGCCCGGGCGAGATTTCTGCAACAGAGCGTTTCACCGACTCCCGTTACCTACCGTCGGAAGTCCGCGAGCGAGCCCACGCCCGCGCCGGCCACCAATGTGAATTTCGCGGCCCTGACGGAACCCGATGCCGCTCACGCACCAGCCTCGAGATCGAGCACACCCGCCCCTTCGCGCTGTTCCGCAACCACGACGAGCGTTTCCTGAAGCTCTTCTGCCGCCCCCACAACCGCCTGAGCGCGGAACGCGTCTACGGCACCGCCTTCATTCAGAAGAAGATCCAAGCCTCACGCGGAAACCGTCAAGAACAACCTGGCTGACGCTTTGTCGTTCCCCGATGGTTGATTTCGATTCTGCTCCCCTGAAGGACTTGCCGCCCGTCGCTTCTGCCGCTCTTGGGCTTTGCGATGCTCCACGAGGTCTGAAATGGAACCTTCGCAACGCGATTCGCCATTGCGCGATCATGCCTCCCCGTGATGGAGTGCGTCTACTCGATGCCCCCAGAGCGAGCTACCAAAACGGTCCCTAGCATATCGCCCGGTGAAACTCGTTGAAACGGACAACGCTCTCCAGAATCCCGAAAAATCCGGTGAACCGATCGACTCCAGGCGGCGTCTTGTAATTGGAAGCCAAGATGGATGAGCTGGCCTGGCCATCGGACGCGCGTCTCGTGATGTCTGAAAGCGAGGTCGAGCGAGAGTTTACGGAACGACTCGCCGAGCTCACCAACCTGGCGTTTCGCGTGGCGTTCAGCGTGCTGCGCCACCGAGAGGACGCAGAGGACGTCGCCCAGGAAGCCATGCTGATCGCCTACCGCAAATGCTGCTCGTTGCGCGAACGGGACCGCCTTCGGTCGTGGATTGTCCGAATCGCCTGGCGTCGTGCCATCGATCGACGACGAGACGACGAGCGGCGCGAAAGGCGCGAGGAGCAATCGTCGGCTGCGTCTTCCGGACCGTCCCCGGAGGACGTGGCGGCCTCCCGCGAGCTGAAACGGTACCTTTGGCGCGCCATTGACGAGCTACCGGAGCCTCAACGAAAAGCGGTGATTCTGGCCGCAATCGAGGGGCACGACACGCGTTCGGTCGCGGAGCTCATGAACCTTCCGCGGGGCACCGTGAAGTCACGCTTGCACAATGCTCGCAAGAGGCTCTTGGAGAAACTGAAATGGATTGTGATCGGGTCCGACAGAATCTAGCGGATTTGGCGCTGGGCAAAGCGCCGCCGGCGGTCGCCAACCACGTCACCGAGTGTGACGACTGCTCTTCGGAGCTTTCAGAATTGAAGATGGCTCTCGGGGTCCTGGATGCCGAGCTCGAGCGTGAGCTCAGCCTCGACGTCGGGCCGCAGCTCGTGGCGCGCGTTCGCGAGTCGCTTGCGGAGCTCGAAACGCGACGTCGACCGGTCCTTTCCTGGGCTTTCGCCGCCGCCGCCGCGGCGGTTGTCGTGACGGCTGTCGCCATCTTATCCAAGCCTGAAATCGTACCACCGCCGGAGCAGCCGGTGCGGGCCCCCTCTGCAGATGCAGACATCGAGCCGACGCCGCCAGTGACGGGAACCGAGCCCATCACGCGTGTGGATCGCGTCCACGTTGCCGCGAAAGCGAGCGTGCCGCCGGCGCCCGCAGCCGTGCCGGCTGTTTTGGTTCCGCCCGGCCAGAAGGAAGCCATCCGTCGGTTTCTCCGGGCGTCGAGGAGCGGGACGATCGTCGTTTCGCTTCCCGAGCGGGGAGAGCTCGAGCCGCCGGTGCCGCTCACGATCGCGGCGCTCGAATCGAAGCCACTCCAACTATTGCCGATTCAAATAGCCTCTCTTGGGGAGTAGCCGAGAGGCCTCAAAGGAGAAGACCATGACTGCACGTACGATCGTTTTGCTTCTGTTTTTCGCCGGTGCGGCGATGGCCCAGGAGCCTTCGGCGGGGACGCTGGTGAAGGTGGAGCTCGTTATCTCGAAATACGACGGCGACGAGCTCACGACGCGACTTCCCTACGAACTGACAGTCAGCGCCGTGGAGAACCCGAGATCGATGCACTTTCGCATGGGTGTCGAGGTGCCGGTCGTCGTCGACGGTAGCGGAACTCAACAATATCGAAACGTCGGCACCAACATCGATTGCAGCGCACGACCGCTCGACGACGAGCGGTTCCGGGTGCAGCTCAAACTAGAGCAGTCGTCAATGGTCTCCGCGGCGGCCGAGGCCGGCAATCCGCTCTTTCGCACGTTCAGCTCGAGCTACGACGTGGCCCTCGGAGACGGCGAGACCGTCGAGCTCACGTCCGGGACCGATCCGGTGAGCGGAGAGGTGACAAAGGTGTCAGTGTCTCTCTCGGTGCCGCGTCAATGAGTGTGGGGCTCGGTGTCACCAGTTTGGTTAAGCTTAAACGGTGACGCGGCTCGGTCACCCGAAATGCCGAGAACGTCGCTATGACGGCCGCTATTGTAGCGTGATGGGGCTCTCCCGATCGGTCAGGTTGACCACGATCGCCTGACAGGCCCGCACCAGATTCGTCGGCGTGAGCAAGATCTCTTCGCCCCATGCACCCGCTCCGACCCCGAGCAGAGACTCGCGAGTCAGGGCTTCGTCGAGGAACGAGCGGAAGCCCGCCGGCTGCCAGTGAAATGGCGGAAGCGAGCCGATCGCGTAGCCGGTCACCTCCTTCACCACCGCAGGCTGGGCCATTTTGATGTTGCGGTCACCAATCGCCTTCTTGAGGTGACCCGAGACGGCGCTCTGATCGCCGCCCACCATGACGAGCACGCGCTCGCCTCGGCCCGTTTCGAAGATGAGGGTCTTGACCATTTGGCGCTCCAGAAAACCTAGAGTGCGAGCCACGTTGGCGGCGCCCTTCTCGGTGGTCTCGGGGAAGGAGCGCGTTTCGTAAGCAATCCCTTGATCGTCCAGGTAGGCATGCGCGGCCAGTTCCATGGCACGGACTATACCGCACGGACTATAGCCTGTCTCTTGACTGGGGTTCAGCAATGGGCTACATTGCTCCCGTTCGAAGGAGACAGTCTTGAACCTACTCGCTACGCCGCGAAAGCACATGTGCAGCATGTATATGCCCGGGCCGGGCCGTGCTGCGCGGGCTCGCGAGACGTAAGCGAAACATCTCCGAGAGCCGACGTCAGCACCGCCCGGCGATTCCGGTCGGTGCTTTTTCATTTTTCCCCAAGCGTCGCTCAAAGGAGATGATCGTGTTGAAATCGTCACTTTTTTCGTCCAACCTGCCCATTACGGTTCTCAAGTTCGGCGGATCGGTTCTTCGAGGACCGCGTGATCTCGCCGCCGCCGTCGCCGAAGTCGCGCGTACCCTCGAGAAGGGCTCCCGCGTCGTCGTTGTCACTTCGGCTTTCGCTGGTGTGACCGAAAGGCTCCTCGCGAGAGCGAGGAAACGCTTCCGGCAACCCGCCGCGAAACCCCTCGCGAGCCTCTTGGCCACGGGGGAGTCACGGTCCGCGGCCTATCTGACTCTCGCTCTCGCCGACGCCGGGATCGACAACGAGCTTCTCGATCCCGATCGCGTGCAGTTCCGAGTGAGAGGCTCGTCGCTCGATGGCGAGCCGCTCGACATCGACACGTCACGGTTGCTCAAAGCACTGAGCGCAGCCCCGGTGGTCGTCATCCCGGGTTTCTTCGGCCGCTCGCCGAGCGGATCCGTCGTGCTTCTCGGCCGCGGCGGCTCGGATCTGACCGCGCTGTTTCTTGCTGAACGGCTCGGCGCGAGAGAATGTCGACTGGTCAAAGACGTCGATGGGCTCTTCTCTCGAGATCCGAGCTCGGAGGGACACCTCGAGCGTTACGTCACCGCCGGATGGGAGGAGCTCGAGCGGGTGGGCGCGGGTCTCGTGCAAGAAAAGGCGGTGGCCTTCGCGCGCGAGCATCGCTTGTCGTTCACCATCGCCGCTCCCCTCTCGGACGGCGGGACCCGCGTCGGACCGGGCCCGTCGCGGCGCGAGACCACTGGGTGTTCATCCGTCCCCCGGCCTCGCTCCGCTCAGCCACCCTCTCCTAAAGGGAGAGGGAAACGGGTGTCGCTGTGAGGTGGGAAACAGAGTGCGTCCAGTATGAGCCGTCGCCGTCCGATCCATTCGCGCCAAGCGCGACGCCGATCTATCAAACGGCGACGTTTCGGCTCGACTCTCAATCCGAGTTCGACTACTCCCGGTCCGGGAACCCCACGAGACAGGTCCTCGAGGACCAGCTCGCACGACTCGAGGGGGGACGGTACGGCTTCGCCTTCGCGAGCGGGATGGCGGCGGTCACCGCCTCTACGTCGCTCGCGGAAACGGGAGACGAGATCGTGGCTTCAATAGACCTCTACGGCGGAAGCTACCGGCTCTTCTCTCGCGTGCTTCCCCGTCAGGGGGTTCGCGTAGGCCTCGTGGATTCGACCGACGAGGAGGCCATCTCGAAAGCGCTCGAGCGCGGGCCCAGGTTCGTCTATATCGAAACGCCCTCGAACCCGTTTCAGCGGGTCACGGACCTCGAGCGGATCGCGGAGCTCGCTCACAGGTCGGGAGCGCTTCTGGTCGTTGACAACTCGATGATGTCGCCCTACCTTCAAAGGCCCCTCCTCCATGGAGCGGACCTCGTCATCCATTCCGCGACAAAGTTTCTCTGCGGGCACAGCGATGTCACGGGCGGCGCCGTCGTGACGCGGAATGCCGATTTAGCTCAGCGCATCGGCTTCTATCAGAATGCGGCCGGGAACGCCCTCGCGCCCTTCGACGCGTTCCTGCTCGCGCGCGGGATGAAGACTCTCTCGCTACGGATCGATCGCCAGCAAGCGACCGCGGAGCTCGTCGCGAAACAGCTCTCCGCGCACCCACGGGTTGCGTCCGTGCACTTCGCGGGCCTTCGCGAGCACCCCGGGCACGAGGTCCACCGGCGCCAGGCTCGGGGCGGGGGGTCGGTGATCGCCTTTCGAACGTCCTGTGAAGACTTGGCGCGATCGATCGTAGAGCGGACGAAGCTCTTCGCGACGACGGTGAGCTTCGGGGGAGTCCGCTCGACCATCAGCTTGCCCTCGTCCATGTCGCACGAGAGCGTTCCGGACTTCCCGCGCGATCTCGTCCGTCTTTCCGTTGGGATCGAGCATCCCGACGACCTGCTAAATGATCTGCTCCGGGCACTCGATTAGCAGGGTGCTCAACTGTGCGTCTACACCCTGCGCGAGCGGTAACCCAACACCTGCCTTCAGGGCTTCTTGCGACCCCCGAGAAAGCCCTTGAGCGCGTCCGTTGCGGCCTCCGTTGCGGCCTCTTTCGCTTCGCGTTTCGCGCCCTGGCCCGCCTGCGCCATCAAAGCTTTGGCGTCCGGACGTACCTTCGGGTCCTCCATCGTACCGCTCACCTGGATGGGAACCGGCACCCATCCCTCGTCGTCCGCCAGGACGTCTAGCGCCGTTCCACCGACGCCTTCGATGGTCAGTCCTTCGCGAGGGGTTGCGGCAACGAGCTGGAACTGAAGGGGGCCTTCGAGGCTCATGGTGCCCTCCAGATCGAGACGGAGAGAATCCGTCTCGAATCGAAACGGTGCGAGCGTCACGACGTTGTTCGCGAGATGGAACTTCGCCTCGGTGGCTCGATAGGAGCTGCCCACGACAACCTGTTTCCCGAGCGCCTTGTCGATCCCGCTGAACATCGCCACGTCGGGAAACTGACCCTCGCCGAGCTGAAGGCCTCCGTCACCGTCAACGTCTTTCGTCTCCGCGCCCTCGCCGGAAGCCTCGAGCTGCACTAGACCGGGACCGAAGCCTTCGGACGCGCCAACGATACCGTTTACGTCCAAGGGATCCCCACGAGCCGACATCGTATAGGTGAAAGGCACGGGGTTGAAGTCAACCTGCATGTCCGCCTGGAAGCGACCGTGATCCGTCACGAAGGACAACTCCGGCATCTCGAAAATCGCGTCCGCCAGACGAAATTGACTCGCCGCCTCTCGAATCTCGATCGTATCGGCGAGGATTCTGACGACCCCGAGCTCGCCCTCCGCACCGATGGCCGCAAGCGACTCTTTGGTCGGATCGATCGTGAGGTCGTTCATCTCGAAGTCGAGCCCCTCGATCCGCGTCTCGCCATCCTCGCCCTTTTTTCGAAGGACGACGGTACCGTCCGAGACGACGATCTGCCGGACCTCGAGTGCGAGTCCACCCTCATCGGCAACCGTCTCACCGGCTGGCGCCTCTTCCCCCGATTCGGGCTCGGACGTGGACTCCGAGGATGCTTGCTCTTGCTCGACCTCGGACTCGACCAGCTCGAACTGCGGGCGTTCTAGCACGATGCGATCGATAGCGACGGTCCCCGAGAGCAGCGGAAGCAGGCGATGCTCGAAGACGAGCCGATCGAGAGAGAATTGGAACTCCCGCGCCTCGGTGACCGAGGAAGCTTCTACGCCTTCCATGACGACCCCGCGAAGCAGGTTGAGTCGAAAGCCCGTCGCGCTCATCTCGATGCCCGTCGCTTCGCCCGCCTTGTCCAGCAGGGCCTGTCCCAGCTCGGGGGAGTCGTAGTCCCGTACGAGCAGGAACACGACGAGTCCGGCGAGCACGACGACGACAATCAGCAATTTCTTGAACATTTTGGCCTCGTGTTGAGAACTATTAGAATAGCGCGTAACTGCTTCGAACGGAACTATCAAAAGAGTCGCACATGGCTACTCGAGAGTGGTAGGTGGTGGCAACCCTCACCCGGCCTCGCTCCGCTCGGCCACCCTCTCCCAAAGGGAGAGGGGCACTCAAGACGGGTTACGTCAACGCGTGAAGCCTTCGAGGCTGCGCTCTAGGCGGAGCCTGTTTCTCATCCGTCTCCGCTCGAGCCCGGAGCCAATCGTAGAAGGCTGACTGAGAACGTATCAAGGGCGTCGTGCCGTTCCGATACTCGTTCGTGAGATCCGTGTCCAGGATCCGGGCCTTCACGTTGTCCCGCCACTGAATCTCCAAAAAGTTCTCCAGCTCCTTCTGAATCTCCGCGCTATAGATCGGGAAGGTGACCTCGACGCGCCGGTCGAGGTTTCGAGTCATCCAATCGCCGGACGACAAGAACATCTTTCGATTCCCGCCGTTGGCGAAAACGAATACTCTCGTGTGCTCCAGGTACTTGTCGATGATGCCGATCGCCTCGATATTGTCCTTGGCGCTGCCTTCGGGAAGTAACGAGTACATGCCGCGTACGTTTAGTCTCAGCTTGACACCGGCCTCGGCGGCGTCATAGAGCAGTCCAATCATCTCGGGATCCGCGAGGTTGTTGAGCTTCAAGTGGATCCATGCCTCTTTGCCCTTTTTAGCGTTCTTTATTTCGTTGCGGACGAGCTTCGTCATACCCTCGCGAAAGGTGAAGGGCGCGACCACCAAGTTACTAAACTCCGGAACCTTGTAGTTGTCCTGCAGAAAATCGAAGACACTCTCGACCTCACGGGTGAGGCGCTTGTCCGTCGTAAAGAGGCAGTGGTCGCTATAGAGCTTGGCCGTGTCCTCGTTGAGATTACCGGTACCGAGGAAGGCGTAGCGCGCCGTGCGGCCACTCTCGCGACGCAGGATTAGGCCGCACTTGGCGTGTACCTTCAGCCCGGGAACGCCGAAGACGACGTGAGCACCCTCCTCCTGGAGCTGATTCGCGAGAGCCACGTTCGCTTGCTCGTCGAAACGGGCTTGAAGCTCGATGATGGCGGTGACGTTCTTGCCGTTCCGGGCCGCGTTGAGCAACGCGTTGGCGACGCCGGAGAAACGTGCCACTCGATAGAGGGTAACTTTGATCGCTGTGACCTTCGGGTCGATCGCGGCCTCTCTTAGCAAATCGATGACGTAGTCGAAAGGCTGATAGGGAAAGTGCAGGAGAAACTCGCGCTCCCGGATCGCTCCGAGAAAGCTGCGCGATCGCTCGATGGGCGGCAGGTGGACCGGCTCCCGGCGGGGGTAGAGTAGCGAGGACTTCCCGATCTGCGGAAAGTCGATGAAGTCCTTGTGGTTGTGGGTGCGTCCTCCGGGGACGAAGTTGTCGTCCTTCTTGAGGCCCAACTTGCGAACGATGAGCGAGAGGAACTCGGGAGAGATGTCGCGGTCGTAGACGAAGCGAACCGGGCTCCCCTCTTCGCGCTGCTTGATACCCTTTACGACCTTGCGGACGTAACTCACCGTCACGTCGTCATCGAGGTCCAATTCCGCGTCTCGAGTCAGCTTGATGAGCTGGGACTCGATCGAATCGAACTTGAAGAGCGAGAAAATCTCACGCAAGTTGTAGCGGATGACATCTTCGAGGAGCATGACGTAGTGCTCGCCTCCGACCTGCGGCAAGATCACGAAGCGCGACAGCACTTTCGTAGGGACCTCGATGAGGGAATAGCGATCGGATCTTCCTCCCGGCGTCCTCAGCCGCGTCGCGAGATAGATCGACCGGTCCTGAAGCTCGGGGAACTTGGCCTTGCGGCTCACCATCAGGGGTGTGAGCTTGGGACGAACCTGACGTCGGAAATAGCCGCTGACGAAATGGGCCTGCTCGCGCGTGAGCTGCCCCTCGTCGATGACGTGAATCCCATGGTCTTTCAACTCGCCGAGAAGCCGGTCGTAGACGTCCTGGAAAGCCTCCTGTTGGCGCAGGATGATGTCTTTGATCTCAGCAAGTACCTCCTTGGGGTCGTGGCCCAGGAGTTTCTTGCCCTTCTTGCCGAGACGGGCCAGGCGACCCAGGGTTGCAACCCTCACCCTGAAAAACTCGTCCTGGTTCGACGAAAAAATGCCGAGGAAACGAACTCGTTCTATCAGCGGCACGCTCGAATCACTCGCCTCCTGCAGCAGACGGGCGTTGAATGAGAGCCAGCTAACCTCTTTACTTCTAAATCGATACGTCATTGGGGCAGCTCCCGACCGATGGAGAGGGATTCGGATTATACCGCAGACGGGTTCTGCGAGGCGCGCTACGGAGGAGAGCTCAGCCTTCCCGCTCGGTCACGACAAAGGCGAGCTCGTGAACGCCCACGCGGAATTTCGAGCGGTTCTCGATGGTCGCGCTATCGATGCGTCGGTCGTTCACAAAGGTACCGTTCGTGCTACCGAGATCGACAAGCGTCGCTTTGTCGCCCTCGATACGGATCTCCGCGTGGCGACGGGAGATCTCGGCGTCGTCGAGCAGTACCTCGCAACCGCTCCGGCCTATCGTGACGGTCGTGGTCTCGATATCAATGACCCTCCCGAGCTCGACGCCTGCGAGCACGAGCAGAGCGAATTTCTTCGTCGGATCGAGGCCCGACCGCGGGCTTGGCCCGGCGGTGGAGGCAAGCGACAGGGGAATCGTCATCTCTGGCAGGGTCAAGGGCTCGGCGCATTGGGGACAGAGTAACTTCGCGCCGTCACCGAGACGGGGAAGGTCGTCTTCGACGATTGCGTGATCGCAACTGGGGCAACGTAGCGACATAATAAGCCTTCGACGGTTCTAGTTTAAAGAACGGGGCCCGAAACTGACAAGCCTGGAGGGGTCGCAATGGGAGAACGGTTCACCATGGTCACAGGTGCCTCGGCGGGCATCGGCCGCGAGATCGCGAGCGTCGCCGCCGAGAGCGGGCGAAACCTCGCCATCGTGGCGAGGCGCGAAGATCGGCTTCTCGCGCTCGCGCGCGAGCTGGCCGATCGCCACGGCGTACGTGTCGAAGTGTTTCCCTGCGACTTGACGGCCGAGGAAGCCCCGGCCAGGCTGCATCGCGAAGCACTCGCCCGGAATCTCGAGGTCGACGAGCTCGTCAACAGCGCGGGGTTCGGGAGCCTCGGGACCTTTCACGAGGCTGCCCTCGACGAGCAGCTCGACATGTTGAACTTGAACGTCCTGGCACTCACTCACTTGTCACGCCTCTTCCTGCCGGCGATGGTAAAGGCGGGGCGAGGCAGGATTCTCAATCTCGCGTCGACCGCCGCGTTCCAGCCTGGCCCCCTCATGGCCGTCTATTACGCGAGCAAAGCCTACGTGCTGTCCCTCTCGGAAGCTCTCGCCGAAGAGCTCCGAGGCACGGGGGTCACGGTCACGGCCCTCTGCCCGGGCGTGACACGAACGGAGTTCCAGTCGCGGGCCCGAACGGAGGGCTCGGGATTGACGCGGTTGGGCATGGCCGATGCCCGTACCGTCGCCGAGGTAGGCTTTCGGGCGATGGTGGCTGGACGTGCCGTCGCCGTTCCAGGACTCCTCAATCGCCTTCTCGTGTTTGCAGTACGTTTGGGCCCGCGGTTCCTGGTCCGACGCATCGTTCGCGAGCTCAACCGCCCTCGCTAATTCCGAGGCCGCGGCGCATCAGCTCCGCGAAGCGGGCGGCGAGCTTCGCCGGGTCCGGAATATCGGCGCCCTCCGCCAGCAGGGCGTAGCCGTAGAGTAGCTCCGCGTATTCGGGCACGCTTTCACTGTCCTCATTGACGTCGGACCGCGCCTTGAGAGCGGTCACGACGTCGTGCGACGGATTCAGCTCGAGGATGCGTCGCTGGGGAGGGACGTCGCCCTGCTGGCGCAGGAGTTTCTCGAGACGAGGGCTGACATCCTCCTCGCTGCCCACGAGACAAGCCGGCGAGTCGGTGAGACGCATGGAAAGGCGCACCTCCTTGACCCGGTCGTCGAGCACCTTCTGAATCCTCTCCATCAAAGCCGAGAAATCCTTCGCTTTGGAGTCCAGCTCCTTCTTCTTCTCTTGACGCTCCTCCTCCGAACCGAGGTCGACTTCGCCCTTCGCCGCCGACTGGAGCTTTTTCTCCTCGTAGTCGGTAAGGACTTGGACGAGGATCTCGTCGACAGGATCTGTGAGGTACAGGACCTCGATGCCTCGGGCCTGGAACGCCTCGAGATGAGGCGAGCTCTCGATAGCGGCGCGGGACTCACCGCTCAGATAGTAGATCGCCTCCTGCCCCTCCTTCATTCTCGACACGTAATCCGCCAGGGACGCCAGCTTCTCGGCGTCATTGGAAGAAGCAAAGAGCAGGAGCTCGACGAGCTTGTCTTTGTTCTCGAGATCCTCCGCCACCCCTTCTTTCAAGGCCTTGCCGAACTGCCTCCAGAACTTCAGGTACTTTTCCTCGTCGCTCTCGCTCATCGATCGCAGGCCGTCGAGGATCTTCTTGAGAAGCCCCTTCCGAATCTGGCGAATCTGACGGTCGTCCTGTAGCATCTCCCGCGAGACATTCAAGGGCAGGTCGGGTGAGTCCACCACGCCCTGAATGAACCGCAAGTAGCGAGGCAGGAGATCCGCCGAGCGCTCCATGATCTGCACATGCTTGACGTAGAGTCTCAGCCCCGGCTCGTAGCCGACGTAGTAGAGGTCGAAGGGGGCCTCGCTTGGAATGAACAGGAGGGCCCTGTACTCGATCGTGCCCTCCGCCCGCTGCAGAATCTTCTCGAGAGGGTCGCGCCAATCGTGTGAGATGTGCTTGTAAAACTCCGCGTAGTCCTCGTCACTCACTTCGGAGCTCGCGCGCTCCCAGATAGGCTTCATCGAGTTGAGCGTCTTGTCTTCCCCGGCCGATTTCAAGACGATGGGATAGGCGATGAAGTCCGAGTAACGCTTCACGGTCCGGGTAATCGCGTGCTCGTCGGTGAAGTCGTCGAGCCCCGTCTCCTCGTCGGCACTCTTGAGATATAGAGTGATGGACGTCCCGGCGACGTCGCGCTCGACCGGCAAGATCTCGAACTTTCCGTCTCCTTTCGACTCCCAGCGGAGGGCCCCCGGCTCACCGGCGCGGCGGGTTACCAAAACGACGCGCTCCGCCACCATGAAGGAAGAGTAGAAACCGACCCCGAACTGTCCAATGAGCTCCCCGAGGCTCTCGCGAGTCTCGTCGTTTCGTAGCTTCTCCACGAGCTCCCGGGTTCCCGACTTCGCGATCGTGCCAATGTTCTCGATGAGCTCCTGTCGATTCATGCCGATGCCGTTGTCGTGAATCGTCAGCGTCCGTTTCTCCGCGTCGGCCTCCAGTCGGATTTGGAGCCCGCCCTCCTCGCTGATGAGCTCCGGATGGGTTAGAGCTTCGAATCGAAGGCGATCGAGCGCGTCCGAGGCGTTGGAGATGAGCTCGCGGAGAAAGATCTCCTTGTGCGAGTAGAGAGAGTGGACCATCAGCTCGAGGAGCTGCTGGACTTCCGCCTGAAAGTTGAAGGTCTCTGGACTCTTCTTCTTGTTCTTGGTCTTCGTCTTTTTTGCCATGGTTTCTTGGACTCAGGGCAGGCGGTAGCTTGCCCAGGCCTCCTCGTTCTCCCAGATTTTCACCATAAGGGCCGAGACGGGCTCCCGACCGAAGTGCTCTCGAAGGCTCTCCGCCATCACCCGAGCAAAGGCCTCGCAGCCGGGGTTCACCCCCTCGAACTCGGGAAGGTCGTTCAACGTGCGATTCTCGAAGTAGTCGACGAGCCGGCCGAGCTCGTCCTCGAGCTTTTTGATGTCGACGAGGAAGCCGTGTTGGTCGAGTGCTTCTCCCTCGACGACGACCTCGATCCGATAGTCGTGGGAGTGGAGCTCTCCTTCACCGCCGAAGTTTCCTCCTACGAGGTAGTGGCGGGCGACGAACGCCCGGTTCACGCCGACTCGATACTTGGCCATTGCGGTCTCAAGTATAGGCCAGCAGGACTTGTAGGCAATCCGAAGGGCTCTCGTCCAAGAGCCGATAGGCTTGACCTGCGTCCTCGATCGCAAAGCGGTGCGAAATGAGCTCGGATACGGGCAAGGCTTCAAGGAATCGGCACGCGGTCCGGAGTCGTCGCTCCTTGCTCCAACGGGAGCTCAGAGACGCACCGAGGTGGCTCACCTGGCTCGCAACGATGCGGAGCCGTTTGCGATGGAAGTGAGTTCCCAAATCGACCTCGGCCCGCTTGTTGCCGTACCACGACCCGATGACGATGCGGGATTCCAACCCGCCGGCGGCGAGCGCGGCATCGAGAGCTCGAGGCGAGCCGGACAGCTCGAAGATGAGATCGAAGTCTCCTTCGGGTAGCTCGTCAGGGGCGAACGATCGTTCCGCTCCCATGCGAAAGGATAGGTCGCGCCGCGTTTCGAAACGGTCCGTCGTCCAGAGCCTCTCCAGTGGAAACCGCGCCAGGACGGCGGTCAGAGCGATGCCCAGGGCACCCTGGCCCACCACGAGGACCCGCTCTCCGACGAGAGGCGCCGCGTCGAGGACCAGATTGACCGCCGTTTCCACGGTAGGGAGAAACGCCCCGCGCTCCGGCTCCATCCCGTCGGGCAGCGGAAAAAGCGCACTCGTCCCCGTGACGAAGTGACTTCGATGAGGCTCGAAGGCGAAGACGTGGCGGCCGCGCCAGGACTCGGCCACACCCTGCCCCACCTCGACGACCTCTCCGACCGAAGCGTATCCGTAGCGCATGGGATAGCGAAACGTTTCGGAGAGCGCGGGCAGGGCGTCGCCCAACACCATGCCTTCCTCGAGCTCGCCCCGATAGATGAGCAGCTCCGTTCCGGCGCTGATCGCGGAGACGAGCGTTCGCGCGAGCACTTCGCCGGATCCCGGCCGGTCGATCGCCTCCTCTCGAATCTCGACGCGCCGGGGCTCAGTAAAATAGAGAGCGCGCGACCTCATGCGTCGGACCAGCGCAGCTCGCCAGCCACAACCAGATCTTCCCCGACTCGATCGAAACGCCACAGGCTCAACCTGGGAAACGTAGAAAGCTCGTGCTGTTGCAACACCGGCACGCCGCCAATGAACTGGGGAGAAATAGTGACGACGACGTAGTCGACGAGCCGGGACTCGAGAAAGCTCGTCAGGATGCGCGCTCCGCCCTCTACGAGAAGGTGCTCGATGCCCCTGGCATGGGCCGTCTCCAAGAGCGCTTCCAAGTCGACCCAGCCGTTCGGTGCCGCGCGCAACCTGAGAACCTCGGCGCCTTTGGCACGGATGGCGCGTTCCTCGTCCAGCTGCGCTGCCTCGGTCGAGGCGACCCACGCGCCTCGACCCGCCTTCAGTAGATGAGCGTCCAACGGCAAGCGGAGTCGGCTATCGACGACAATCGGTTGGGGGTCGGGCCCATTCGTGAGCCTTACGTTCAGACGCGGGTTGTCGGCAAGAACCGTCCCGACACCGACCAGGATGGCGTCGTGTGCGACTCGGAGCTCGTGGGTGAGCTGCAGCGAGGATGTACAGCTGAGACCGAGCCGCCGATTCTTCTTGCCAGCGATGCTCCCGTCGAGGCTCTGAGCGTAGGCGAGCGTCACGAAGGGTCGCCCGCGCTCCCCTCGCCCCGCGTCCCTCAGGCGCTCGTGGAGATCGGCGAGAATCGGACTCAGGACATCTTTCACCCTGGTTTTCTATACTATTTGGCGTCGCCCAGACAAATGGATGACGATCCCACCATGTCACGATTTCATCGCTACCTGGAGGCCAAGCGAACGGTCGATGACCGCGCGCTGAATCAGCGAATCTGGGCACGCCTTCGAGACGAGCTCGGGAAGCTCGAGGCGAGAACCCTCGAGGTCGCGGACATCGGGGCCGGCATCGGTATCGGAGCCGAGCGCATGCTCGACTGGAGGCTCTTCGAGGGCTTCCACTCTCGGTATTGTGCGGTGGACGTGAGCGAGGAGCTTCTCGACGAAGCCCGGAAACGCCTGTCCGGAACGGAGCTCGCGCTCGAGACCGTCGCCTCCGACCTCCAGGGCTTCGCCTCTCGAGAGGAGAATCATGGCCGTTTCGATCTGGTTGTCGCCCATGCCCTCCTCGACATTCTAGAGCTCGTTCCAAGCCTCCAGAGTCTCCTTCGCGTGACGCGTCCTGGCGGGCTCCTCCATCTTCCCATTACCTTCGACGGAGAGAGCTCCTTCGAACCCCCCGACCCGGCCGACGAGACCATCCTCGGTCACTATTACGACACCATGGACGAGGGAGGCGACAGCCGCACCGGGCGAAAGGTCTTCCACGCCCTGAGCGAGATTGGGGCCGAGATTCTCGAAGTCGGAAGCTCCGATTGGGTGGTCGTGCCGAAAGACGGCACCTACCCCGATGACGAAGCTTTCTTCCTGCGTTTCATCGTAGACACGGTGGAAGGCGCCGTGCAGGAGCGGCACGAGGATGTTCACCGCTGGGCGTCGCTCCGACGGCGTCAGGCGGAGCAGGGCGAGCTCGTCTATATCGCCCACCAGCTGGACTACCTTGCAAGAAAGCGGGGTCCGCCAAGATAAACCAGAACACCGGACGCTGTTCTCCAAGATTCCAACCCTATTAAGGAGGACTCATGTGCGTACCGGACAAACAACGTCGAGCAACTTCTCGCGGACTGTGCTGGCATGAACAAGCGGGACGTCGAGGAGTACCGGCCAATTCAAAATCTCGCCCGGGCGAGATTTCTGCAACAGATCCTTTCACCGACTCCCGTTACCTACCGTCGGAAGTCCGCGAGCGAGTCCACGCCCGCGCCGGCCACAAATGTGAATTCGCGGCCCTGACGGCACCCGATGCCGCTCACGCACCGGCCTCGAGATCGAGCACACCCGCCCCTTCGCGCTGTTCCGCAACCACGACGAGCGTTTCCTGAAGCTCTTCTGCCGCCCCCATGACGCACGTCCCCGAAGGAGAGCGCACCGATATACGACGGCTAGACGTTGTCCAGAAATCGCGCGTCGGCGGGTTCTTGGAACGCGTTCGCTTGCTCGAGCGTATCGTGGGCGGCGTCGTAGGACGAGAAGTCGACTTTGGCCGAGAAACGCTGAGCACGGTCCATCATCTTTATGCAGGGTTCGGCAGTCCCGTTTCGCGAGAGGGCACGGAGCGCGAGGAGGTAGTCCTCGCGATAAACCGTGGGAATCAGGATTCGGCGAAGCCCGGTACTGATGAGCTCAGCGTTCATCATGACACGAGCGATTCGGCCGTTACCGTCGATAAAGGGATGGACCTCTGCCACGACGAACATGATGAACAGCGCCTTGGCGAGTGGGTGCTCCAAGGCCAGATAGAACTCGTAGCCTTTACCCAGCGTGCCGCGCACGAGCTCCGGCGCCACGAAGTAAGTTTGGCCGGCCCGGTTGCGTTTTTCCTTGAACGTACCTGGCTTCGTGCCCGGCCGGCTTCCCATAATGATGCCATGGCGTGTTCGGAGCAGGTCCAGCAAGGACTCTTCTGATTCGGGCAAGCGGCTCATCTCTCGGGTATCGGCGACTATTCGGTATGTTCCAAGGATGTCGTGAGCATCAGCGGGCCGCTCAGCCGGGATCTCGCCTTTCCAGACGATCGCGCGAGCTTCCTCGAGCTCGAAGATCGTGCCCTCGATGTAGTTTGAGAAATATGCGTCGAAGAAAGCCATGTTGCGCGACGATTCTGGCGAGAAATCAGTTTCCTCGCGCGTGCGAAGCTCGGTGCGCTTGAGTGCCGCGAACAGGGTTTGGAACAGCTCGAGTCTATCTGGATCGAACGGCTTGCCGCCGGCGCGAGCTATGGCCAAGGGGCTGACGAGCTCCTTCGCGGGCTGCGACGTCAGCAAAGCACCGATCATCGTGTTGAGCGCCTCGAACTCCTCTTCCATGCCGAGCTCAGCCGCTCGGCGTCGTGACTTGTCCCGGAGCTCGTTCAGCTCGTCTTCCCCATGGATGCGGAGGATTTTGTCGAGCCTCGCTTCGATGTCTCGTTTGGGAAGGGCTTTGGATGCCGAACGCCGGGAGCGGCTCGGCTGCATGTTCTCCAGGTAGGCTCGCGGCGACGCGGAGATGAAGAGCCCATCCAGAAAGGGCATGTCTTCATCGGTGGGCGGCGGGCCCTCGATGAGCCTCACCGTCACTCCCGGCAGATCGATCTTCTTGGTGTACCCGTAGGTGAGAAAGATGGTCCAGTCGTCGGTCGGGCGTCCTTCCAGCGCGGATCGGTGGCTAACGAGTGCACGCGGATACAGCTTGCCGAGAATCCGATAGAGGTTTTGCCGGATGATCTCTTCGGAAGTGTCTGCCAGGTTCGCGGTATAGATCCTCGGGGCGATTTTCTTTAGCTTGCCGGCTTTGACGGCCCTGGAAATGGCTCTAGACGTGCCACTGTCGGAAGAGGAGAAGATGACTTCTGGGAGCGGGTCGGGGAGTTTTTTTGCCATCAGGAGCCACCAGGAGGCCCATTTTGTAAGTAATTTTCTGTTAAATTGGATCTATTGTCAAATATCGTCTATTAATAGACGCTGAGAGAGGGGGTAGAAGTTCTTCCTTAACGGCCTACCACTTCGGCATCGTCTCCCAGCCGGGGAACGGACCGACCTCGATAGTGTAGCCGGTGGCGGTGTCTTCGTCCTCGACCACGCGGAGGTTCGTCACCGAGCGGTGGGAAACTGATCTGGATGATCGAAGCTTTGCGGGTTGCGAAAAAGGCCCCAGGCCTATTTCTTTCAAGCTAGTCGTTACTCACGCCACAACGTTTTGAGGTCATAGGACAGTTGACGATGGTGCTTGATGGAGAGAAAGACGATGCGGTCGGCTCGCACGAGATACAGAATAAGGAAGTCGTCGACGATGAGCTCCCGGATATGATCGTCGTCCTGCAATCGAAGCTTGAGCCTCTCCGCCAGCTGTTCCGCTTGTGTCGTGTAGATGGAGCGCTCGAGAAAGGAACGACCGGACAGCGGAAAACGACAAGCGTTCGCAACGACCTCCTCTACGAAGCGATCAAAAAACTTCGCGAAGTATCCCGCGCCATCGGCGCCCAGAAAAGATTCGATGTCGGCGAGGTTGGACGAAAAATTCTCAGTGAACAGCGGCCGCTTAGCGGCCATGTTTCGACTTCAACTTCGCGAGGCTCAGGGTCCTACCCTCATCGAGATCATCCAACCCGCGGAGAACCTCGTCGAGCAACGTGAGATGAATGTGCTCCCTCTCGAGCCGGTGATAGTGATCGAGGCGCTCGGCGTCGATCAGCGCGGCGCAGCTTTCGCCGTTCTTGGTGATGATCTTTTCCGCGCCTTTGGTGTGGACCTCGTCGACGAGCTCGGTCAGCTTCGCCCGGGCACGGGTAAGGGGCACGATGTCTTTCGAGGTTAAGCTCATTTGTTATTTTATTCTAAATTATGTACAGAATAACGTCAAGTAAAGAGAGGGAGGTTTGGGTTACCGTGCTTGTCCCGTCTATTCATTCATCCGGGCGGGTCAGTCTTGATCTTTCTCGCACGTCGGCGTCAGTATCCCGGCATGATCAGGTCACTTCTGTGCTCGTTCAGCTTGTCTTCCCCATGGATGCGGAGGGTTTTGTCGAGCCTCGCTTCTATGTCTCGTTTGGGAACGGCTTTGGATGTCGAACGCCGGGGGCGGCTCGGCTGCTTGTTCTCCAGGTAGGCTCGCGGCGACGCGGAGATGAGACTGCCCGTAGCCGTTGTGACCAGGGCGGTACGGACGCCTCAGAGGTTAGCCGCGGGTCTGAGAGCCGTCACCCAGTCCTCGAGCCCGCACGACCCGACCAGTTCAATTTCCGCTTCGCGGCCGACCGAGCGTTCAAGGAGAAGTACGAGCGACTGGCCGAGGTCCTCGGTGTCGAGAACCCCTCCAGACACATGGCCGAGATTCTCGAGCAGGCCCTCGACAAGAAGGACCTCAAGAGGAAACATGAACGCCGACTTCAGAGGAAGTCGAAACGGAACGCTCGCACCGAGAAACCGGCCAAGTCAAAATCTCGCCCGGGCGAGATTTCTGCAACAGAGCGTTTCACCGACTCCCGTTACCTACCTTCGGAAGTTCGCGAGCGAGTCCACGCCCGCGCCGGCCACCAATGTGAATTTCGCGGCCCTGACGGCACCCGATGCCGCTCACGCACCGGCCTCGAGATCGAGCACACCCGCCCCTTCGCGCTGTTCCGCAACCACGACGAGCGTTTCCTCAAGCTCTTCTGCCGCCCCCACAACCGCCTGAGCGCGGAACGCGTCTACGGCACCGCCTTCATTCAGGACATGATCCAAGCCTCCCGCAGAAACTGCCCAGAACAACCTGGCTGACGCTCTGTCGTTCGGCGTCAGGTCGAATGAACGCTCGATCGGCTTTCTCATTCAACGAGATTTGGAGCGACGGATCGGCACACGTGTGCCAGGGGACGAATCTCGGGAGACCCTCCGCGGACGGTGTGATGGAACTCGCCCGTGATAGCGATGTTTGGGTGAGCTCGCCGCCCGCAAAGGAAGCTCGCCGCCGCAACCACCCCCGCGGCGGCGCCCCTGGAGAAATCGCTCGAGGGCACCTCGATTACTGCTGACGCAGGTAGTCGTCGGTCCCGTCGAGCCAGTCCTGACGAGGCGGCGTGAAGAAATCTACGTCGAGCGTGTCTTCGAGCGCCTCGGCCTTGTGAGGGACGTTCGAGGGAAGCACCAACACTTCACCGGACCGGACGACGATCGCCTCGGCGTCCTCCGTTCCAACCCAGAACTTGAGCGCCCCCTCGAGGACATAGGTGATCTGCTCGTTCACATGATGATGCATCGGTACGATCGCACCCTTCTTCAGGTAAACGTGCGTCACCATCGCTTTGTCACCGGTGATCATGCGGCGATCGATGTAGTTGCTGAGCCTTTCTTTCGGTAAATCGTCCCAACGGATGTGTTTGACGCTCTCTGTATCCGCCACGGCCCCTCCTCGGACGTCCGTCCCGACCGCTACGTTACTAGCAAGGCGTCAAAAAGTCATCCGCGCCCTCGAGAACTCTTGGCAATTGGTCGAGACTGGGTTTATTGTGAATTCGCGATGGCCAAAGGCTACGTGCGAGTCGAGCGCGACGGCTGGTTCATCGATATCGAGACCCTCGGTGTCGCGGAACGGCCTCGTTGGGAGATCCGTTGCCTCATCCGGCGCAAGAGGGAAGGCCGTGAGGAGCAGAGAACGCACCGTTTCGTCGTGTCAGACGAGGCGGGCCGCGGGCTCCGCCTCGACGACATGGACGCGGGTCGCCGCGAGGATCGCCTCATGGGAGCGGCAAAACATGTGATCCTCCGCGAGCTAGAAGAGATTTTCGAAGAGCCCGAAGGAGGGCTCGACTCGGTACGAGCCATTGGCCCGAGCGAGCTCGGCACCTGAGTGCTCGAGGCCTCATCCTAGAGCGCTGGGGTCAGAGCCCCAGGACGTCGAGGCCCTGCTCGAACACGACGTCCACCGGGATCCCCTCTCTCGCCAACCTCTCGAGGTTGGCTTCCAGCACTGATGTCACTACCTGGTACTTCGCGTTGAACTCGCCGAGGCCGTCGTAGTCCCCGTCTCCCTGGAACTTCAGGATGACGCCCGCGAGGTCTCGAATGGCGCTCTTCATGCGCTCCGAGTGCACTTCGTAGGTTTCGGACTCGGCATCGTAGCTAAAGGCGCCTTTCTCTTCGAGAAAGTTGAGCTGCATGAGGTTCGCGCGGCCATGGGCGGCGGCAACCCCGAATCGAACCGAGCGAAAGATCGAGGCGAGAAACGTCACGTAGTTGTCGTCAAGATTCGTCGAGTCCTCGAGCTCGCCCTGCCGGTGCAGCTCGGAGAGCATGAACAGTCCAAGCACGTCCGCTTTGGCCTCCTCCAGCGTCGACGCCCTCTCCTGCAATGCGTTGCGCACCGTTCCCGAGCCGTCGAGTGTCCTCTTGATGCCCAAACCGTGGGCGACCTCGTGGAACATCACGTTCGCGAAGAAAGCGTCGAAGTCGATGTGGTCTCTCTGGCTCTCGTCGATGAGACGCTCCGAAATCGGCAGCAGGATCGTGTCGAACTTGGCGCGCATGGCGTTTTTGAGCTGGAGCCTGCGGGTTCCCTTCTGAAGCTGAACCTCCTCGTCGTTCGGAAGGTTTACGGCAATAGCCTTCGCGCCCGCATTGGCGTCGCCCGCGTAGTAGATGACGTCGTAAGCGTTGAGGTCAGACTCGAGCCCCGGCGTCTCCTTCTTGTAGGCCTCGCCGACCGGCAGCGCCCGCTGAAGCTCCCCGAGCAACGTCGCGTAGCGTGAGAGCCTTCGACTCCACTCTTGATCCTTCACGAGAACGAAGGCCTCGTTCGCGGCCTTGTAGCCGAATAGCTGGTCCTCGTAGGTCTCGATGGGTCCGATGACGATATCGAGCGTATTGTCCTTCATGTCCATCCAGGCCATGTCGCTCTCCCGATAGTCGTCGGAGAGGAGTGCCTCGGCTCGGAGCTCGAGATAACGCTTCAAACCGGGCTCCTCGGCCAGCTCCGCAGCAGCCCGAAGCTCGTTGCTCGCCACGCCGAAGGACTCCTCGAAGGCAACCGAGTAGGGTATCGCTTCGAGCTCTCCCTGCTCGTTGCGCTCGACCATCGTATACAGGCTCTTTAGGGACGGGTTCGTCGCGGCCGCTTCTTCGAGCGCCTCCTTCGTCACGTCGCTGGGATAGAAGCCCGCTCCCAGGGGCTTCGGCCCGAACCCCTCGACGAAGGGCTCGTTGTCGGAGAGTCTGTCCCAGGGTCCGTAGTTTATTTCGGCGAATCGTCGCGCCGACTCGCTGTCGAGCTGGGACATCAGCTCTCCCTCATCACCAAACGCCTGTCGCCAGAACGCCGATTCCATGGCCCGTGCCGCTCGGATCAAATGCGGCAGCATCGCGCGCTCGTTCTCCGAAAGTGACTCGAGGTCCGTCGTCAATCGAACGGTCGTATACTTCGCCAGGTAGGATTCGATGGGGTCGGCAGGTGACTGAAGCGGCGTCTCCGCGCCACACCCCACCAGTGCACATATCAAGGCGAAGCTTCCAATTCTCGACATTTCTTTTCCTCCGGATTCCCGTCGGCGAGATCCAGTTGTTGACCCACTTCAAGTTCTGCACGTAGCATCGATGGATGGCCTCTTGCTCGCGGCGCCGGACCTCGAACGCGGTTCGGGGACGGGCTTTCGTCAAGAAAGGCACGATGAGAACGATAGACCGCCGCAGCCTCTTGTCGCAATCATGAACGACTCACCCTTCGAAGCCTCAGAGCTCTTGCCCCTTTTCGAGGAGTCCGAGAAGCGGACCTTCGGAGGACAGCCCCTGCAGCTCACCGGAACCGGTATCTGGCTCGCCACGCCCTTCGACGTGCTCCTCTCCGCGAGTCGCGCCCTGAGCCATCTTGACGTCGCGAAGGGACTTCGCTGCGGCGCGAGAGTTCTCGACGCCGGAATGGGAGACGGACGCCTCGTAGCATCGCTGGCGGCGGAAGTTCCCGGCATCACAGTCTTTGGTATCGAGAGCCATCCCGAGCTCGCCGATCTCGCCAGGAAAAACTTGAAGCGGGCGACGGAGCGCGGACTGACCGGATCGTGGTGCGTGTGTCAGGGCGACTACCTGGAGGCCGCCACCTATGAGAAGCTCGGGGTGGGGGTCGAAGCGATCGACGCCTTTTTCAATTGTCCAGACGGAAACGAGGACCGGCTCGGGAAGCTGCTCGCGGAGCGCGCCAAACCGGGAGCGCTGCTCGTCCTCTTGACCCCCGACCACTCCGCAAGCATCGAGAGCCTTCTGCCCGTGACTGAAGTCCCACTCGAGCGCGCCGCCGGCGCGCCCGAATGGCGCTTGGGCATCTTCCGCGTTGCCGCGTGAGATCAAAACAGGCTCAACTGTTGGCATTGACGCGTTAGCAGAAAGGCTTTTTCGCCGCTCTCCTGCAAACTCAGCGTTGAGGCAGAACCCAAATTTCTACCCGCCGGCTCTCGCGCCGCCCCTCCAGTGTTCGATGATCGGCCAGAGGCTCAGACGCTCCGACTCCTTCCACCGTCATTCTAGAGGGATCGATGCCCTTCTGCTGGAGATAGCTGGCGATTTCGCGGGCGCGGAGGAGCGAGAGGTCGTCCCGATCGACGGACTCGGTCGGCTCGACGTGTCCGACGATCCAGACCGATTGCCGCGGGCTTTTCAAGCTCTTCGCAAGGCTATCCAGCACCTGCCGCGCGGCCGCTCCCAGGCGGAACCCGTCGTAGCCGAAGCTCACGCGGGTCAGGAAGGCACGCACCGTCCCGCGCTCCGGACTCCGATGGGTCGTCGCAAGGAGCGGGTGAAGCCCCGCGTCCTCGAGGACTCGTCGCCCGTCCTGAAGACGCAAGAAATCGAGGAGCGAGCGCAGGCTTCCGAAGCTTCCGAGGGAATACGCCCAGAGGGTCCGCGTAAGCGGCCCACTCGTTCCGACCGCATCGGGCTCGACCTCGATGGGAACAGTCCGCACCGCACTTCGATCCCTCGTCGCGCTGACCAATCCGATCCCACCACGCTCGGCAGCGACGTGTGCTAGAACCTCGCTCTCCGATTCGACGAGTTGGAGCCTGGCCGCGAATCGCGCGTCCGCGTCGCCCGGGACGCCGTCGGCAACGGCCCGTATCGCAATCGGGATGACGTCCGCGCTCGTCCCGCCAACGCCGTGCCAACCCAACATGGAACCACGAAACAGTTCCTGGAGCTCCGAGGGTGACAACGACTCGACGGTATTGTCCGGATGAACGACGAGCGCGAGCACGTCGAGTGCGATGGCATGCTCGTGTAGCTCGAGCTCGAGCCGTTCGGCGAGCCGGATCTCGTCCGGACGCACCCTTTGAATCGTCACGGCGACGTCCGCGCCGCCCTCGAACAGATCGCGCAGGGCGCCCCGCGAACCGGCATCCCTCCAATCGAGAGAGAGATCGGAGTGCGCTTCTGAAAGCGCGGCGAAGAGGCGCGCCTGAAGCGTCTCGCGTAGGAAGCCAGAGCTGACGACCCGAAGCGGAGTCTGCCCCCTAGCTGCCTCCGTCGCGCACAGGCACAAGAGGACGACGAAGAAGACGATGGCCCGCGTCGAAACTACTGGAACTCGATCTTCCATGTCACGCTTGCCGGCACTTTGACGCCTTCTCGCTCACCGGGAGTGAAGCGATATCCCTTCACCGTTTCCAGTGCGGCCGCTTCGTAGGCCTTCCGATCTTCACGGGGGTCGAGGACGGAAGCCTCCGAGACCCGACCATTCTCGTCCACCAACAACCGACAGATGATGACGGGCCGTGCTCGCCTTTCCGGGAAGGGAGTCACGGGCTGGTCTCCCTCGACGAGCGCAGGCAATCGGTCCCGAGGCGCTTTGAAGTAGGCGGCTTCCACGGGCACGGGCTCCGTCCGGCGAGTGGCACGCGCAGCGAAGGTCACGGGCCAATTTAACCAGACGGGAACGATCACGTCCTCCCTTCGAGCCGGAGAAAACCGGTATTCCTTGACGGCTTCGAGCGCGGCCCTCTCGAAGTCTGAGAGCTCCGCAGCCGAGTGAGTCACCACGGCTTCTCGTACGCGGCCGCCCGGACCGACGAGGATGCGCAAGAGAATGGTCGGCAGATAGGACCTTTGCCGGTCGGGAACGGCGGGCGGCAAGCCGGAGAGGAGCATGGGCAGTACGTCCCGGGGCCCCTCCAGATCCGAAATCTGTACCGGCTCCCGATACTCGATCGTTTCGAACCAGCCGAGCCGCCACGTGGCAACGAGGCCAAGAGCGTGACGACCGCGATCGAAACGTGGCTCTTTTCGAAACGACTCGGACCCGCGCTCAGGTCGGCGAAAAGCACGCGGCCCATTGCCCGACGAAGCGCCTCGGCCTCGGGACTCTTGCGCGCCTCGAACGAGCGTGGACGCGGTGGCTCGCGGCGATGGCCCGTTACAGAATCCGCCATGGGAAACTGTACAGTCCGGGGCTTGCGAAGCTGTCCTTCGTCAAGGCGCCTCATCGCCTCCATCAGCAACTCTTGAGGCCCGAGCTCCAGCGTGTGGGCGGAGACCTCGGCATCCGACTCCACCTGGAATTCGACGTCCTGTTCCGTCACGAGCAAGTAGGCAGCATCCTGAGGAGGCAGCTCGCCATAGGCCGCGTGTACGATGCGACCCGCTTCGATGAACATCAACCCGTCCCCGGAAGGACCCGAAAGCGACAAACGGTAGCTGCGCGAATCCATGGCCTTGATGAGGATCAGATCCGCGAGAGACAGCTCTCCGGTATTTCCCGACAGCGGCATGTACTTCCGGCGCTCCCTAACCCAAAGTGTACAAGCTCGAATCATATCAGAGTTAGGGTTGGTTGTTTCAGTCGTGCTATCATCGCTCAGTTAACTGAACTTCTCGATTCTTGTGCACCTGCGAGTTCTCACCTACAACATCCACAAATGCATCGGAGGCGTCGACCGACGCTACGACCCGATGCGTGTCGCGCGGGTGATCGCCCGCTACGAGCCCGATCTGGTGCTTCTGCAAGAAGTGGATCAGCACGCGAGAAGAACGAACGCCGACAGACAGGTGGATCTTCTCGGTGATTTCCTTGGGTTCCGGCATCGGGCCTATTTCCCCAACGTCAGAATTCGCGGCGGCGGCGCCTATGGGAACGCAATGCTCAGCCGCTTTCCCCTCACCGAGACGACGAACATCGATCTGACGATCCCTCCCAAGAAGAAACGGAGCGTGCTCCACGCCCGCTACCGCGTGCGTCTCACTGGCATGCCGGGCAAGCACACGCGCACGCTGCACGTCTACAACTTGCACCTGGGACTTTCCGGGATCGAACGGAAGATCCAGTTGCGGCGGTTTCTGGAGAGCCACCCTTTCGTCGGACTTCACCGCCAGACACCCACGCTCGTCGCTGGGGACTTCAACGACATTTGGGGAACCCTCGGCAAGAAGCTCCTGGTTCCCGCTGGCTTTCGCGGAGTCGAGCGGCCTATCCCGACGTTTCCAGCCTGGGGACCGCTCCGACCCCTCGATGCTCTCTACGTCCGAGGTGACCTGCGCCTGAGCCACGCCTACCGTGCCCGCGCCCGGCTGGCGAAACGCGCCTCCGATCACCTGCCGCTCATCGCGGAGCTCGAGATCGAATGAACGACCGACAGGACGAGACCCGGCTGAACGATCGTCGCATCAACACGTTCGACTCATCCGACCTCGCCGCCACGCTGGAAGCACAGCGGCAGTTTTTTTCGAGCGGCGCGACGCGCTCGGCCAGCTTTCGCCGCGAGCAGCTCGAGGCTCTCGTGGCGCTCGTCACCGACAACCTCGAAGACGTCCACGAGGCCCTGCGGGCGGACCTCGGCAAACCCCAATTCGAGGCTTATGCTTCAGAGACCGGTTTCGTCCTTTCGGAAGCACGCTTCGCGCTCAAATACCTGAACGTCTGGATGAAGCACCAGCGCGTGCCGACGCCGCTCGTGCTGTTTCCGGCAACGAGCTACATCCACCCGGAGCCACTCGGAGTCGTGCTCGTCATGGGGCCCTGGAACTACCCTTTCCTTCTCATGATGGCTCCCCTCGCCGGCGCGCTGGCCGCGGGAAATTGCGCCTTCCTCAAGCCCTCGGAGTGGGCGCTCGAGACCTCGCGGCTCGTGTCCAGATTGGCCCGAAAGTACTTCCCGCCAGAGCTCGTCAGCACTGCGACGGGTGGTCTCGAAACGGGTGCCGCTCTGCTGGAAGAGCGCTTCGATCACATTTTCTTTACCGGAAGCGAAAGCGTCGCAAGGATCGTCGCCGCGGCAGCCGCGAAGCACTTGACGCCAGTGACGCTCGAGCTCGGCGGGAAGAGTCCCGCGATCCTTGACGAAGACGTCGACCTCCACCGGGCGGCGCGTCGCATCGCTTGGGGCAAGTTTCTGAACGCGGGCCAGACGTGCATCGCTCCGGACTACGTTCTGGTGCCGACCGCGATGCAAGAAGATTTGCTGTCCAGGCTGGCGAAGAACATCGAGAGCTCCTTTGGTAAGGACCCCGCGGAGAGCCCGGACTTCGGCCGCATCATCAACCGCCGTCACTTCGACCGGCTCACCTCGTACCTGAGCGACGGACACGTCGTCATTGGAGGCCAATCGGATCGAGACCGCCTCTATATCGCGCCAACCGTCATCGAATCCGTCCCCGAGGGCTCCGCGATGCTCTCCGAAGAGATCTTCGGACCGATTCTCCCCGTGCTGACCTACGACGGGCTGGACGAGGCCATCGCGAAGACGAGCCTCGGCAGAAATCCCCTCGCTCTCTACTTCTTCTCCAACGATCGCAAGAACCAGGAGCGGGTCTTCGAGGAGATTCCCTTCGGCGGCGGCGCCATCAACGATACGCTGCTCCAGTTCTCGAACCCGAATCTGCCCTTCGGAGGCCGAGGCGCGAGCGGCATCGGGCGATACCACGGCCGATTCACCTTCGATCTTTTCTCCCACAAGAAATCGGTGGTGAGGGGCTCGCTCGCCTTCGACCCCCCCATCCGCTACCCGCCCTACGGCGGGGGAAAGCTCAGCTGGCTGAAGAAGTTGCTGAAGTAGCGCGTGATAGACTTGCCGCGCTGTTTCTCGACAAGCTCGCGATGGTCCTTCAAGAGGACGCCCTGAGAGTATGACGGAAGAGCTCCTACCCGCGGTCGAGATCGATCCGCCCGGCGAGGTGAAAGCTTCCGTGATCTGGCTGCATGGCCTGGGGGCGGACGGTCACGACTTCGAGTCCATCGTCCCCGAGCTTCGGCTGCCGCCTTCGGCCGGCGTGAGATTCGTCTTCCCCCACGCGCCTAAGCGCCCCGTGACCATCAACGGCGGCATGGTCATGAGGGCGTGGTACGACATCAAGACTCTGGAGCTCGAGCGTCATGTCGACCGTGAGGATCTGGAAGCCTCGCGCCTGCGGCTCGAGGCGTGGGTCGCTCACGAGCTCGACGCGGGCGTGCCCAGCGACAGGATCTTCGTCGCAGGGTTCTCGCAGGGTGGGGCGATTGCGTTGTATACCGGCGTGACAGGACCCTCACCCGGTCTCGCTCGCGCTTCGCGCCTTGGGGGGGTGCTGGCGCTGTCTTGCTATCACCCGCTCAGAGAGCTCATCGCCTCGGAAAGCACCGAGGCCAACCGCGCCATTCCTATCTTCATGGGACACGGAAGCTTCGATCCCGTCGTTCCCCTTTCTCTCGCGGAAGCGACCGTCGAGACGCTCGGGGAGAACGGCTACGACGTCGAGTGGCACACCTATGCGATGCCCCACAGTGTCTCGGCAGAGGAGATCGGAGACGTCGGCCGGTGGCTTTCCGCTCGCCTCACTTGAGCTCATCGAGGAAAAGCGAATACCATCTCCGTCCATGCGCAAGAAAGTCAGCCTCGTCACCGGAGCTTCCGGCGAGGTCGGAACGTCGCTCGCGCAGCGGCTCGCGGAAACGACGACTCGCCCCATTCTCACGCTCGATTTGACGCCGCTGCCATACACACTACCCGGCGAGCACACACACATCCAGGGCGACATTCTCGATCAGAGCCTCCTGGAGAGGCTCGTCGCGGAGTACGAGATCGAGACCATCTTTCACCTCGCGGCGCTCCTTTCGACGCGCTCGGAGTTCACGCCGGAAACGGCGCACCGAGTGAACGTCGAGGGCACCCTCGCCCTTCTGAGGCTCGCCTCCGAACAGTCGCAGTGGCGGGGCGAGCCGGTCCAGTTCCTCTTCCCGAGCTCCATCGCGGTCTATGGTCTCCCCACCCCCGAGGCCAAGGCGCGCTACTCGAGGGTCCGCGAGTGGGAGTGGATGAATCCCACGACGATGTACGGCTGCAACAAGCTCTACTGCGAGCTCCTCGGCCGCTACTTGAGCCAGCACTACAAACAGCTCTCGGCCGAAGAGCCGGTCATGATCGATTTTCGAGGCGTTCGATTTCCAGGGCTGATCAGCGCCGTCACCGTTCCCAGTGGCGGCACGAGCGACTACGCGCCCGAGATGCTCCATGCGGCCGCGAAGAACGTGCCCTATCGCTGCTTCGTCAGCCCGGACGTACGCATCCCCTTCATGGCCATGCCCGACGCTAGCCATGCCCTGCTCCAGCTCGCGGCGGCCCCAAAGGAGTCGCTGCAGCCTCTCGTATACAACGTGACCAGTTTCAGCCTCTCCGCGGCAGAGATTCGAGACCTTGTCGTCGAGGCTTTTCCGAACGCGAACATCACATTCGAGCCCGATTTGAAGCGCGAGGCCATCGTTGAGACCTGGCCGGCCGATCTCGACGACACCGCGGCGCGTCAAGATTGGAAGTGGCAGCCGGAGTTCGACGTCGAGCGCGCTTTCGAAGAGTACCTGATCCCGAGCATCAAGCGACGCTACCAAGATTCATGACGAACCGACGCTCGAAAGTCGCCGGTTATGTCGCAGCGTTTCTGGATTTCGTCGAGCGCGCTGGAAACTACCTTCCACACCCGGCGAGTCTCTTCGCGATCTTCGCCCTCGCAGTCGTCGTCCTCTCGGGGATTTTCGCGGGCTTCGACGTCTCTGTGACCCACCCCAGCACGGGCGAGACCGTTCGTCCGGTGAGCCTTCTCAACCTGGCCGGTCTGCACCGGATTCTGACGAGCATGGTGACGAACTTCACCAGCTTCGCGCCGCTCGGTACCGTCTTCGTCGCGATGCTGGGGATCGGTCTCGCCGAGAGCAGCGGGCTGATCGGCGCCGCTCTCAAAAAGCTCGTGCTCTCGGCGCCCCCCCGGCTTCTGACGTTCGCCATCGTCCTCGCCGGTGTGCTGTCCAATATGGCGAGTGAGATCGGCTACGTCCTTCTCGTCCCGCTCGCAGCGATCGTTTTTCACTCCGCGGGCCGCCACCCCCTCGTTGGTCTCGCGGCCGCGTTTGCGGGAGTTTCAGGAGGCTATAGCGCCAACCTGCTTCTCGGGACGGTCGACCCTTTGCTGGCGGGGATCTCGGAGGAGGCGGCCAAGATCGTCGATCCCGACTACCGCGTGAGTGCCGCGGCGAACTACTACTTCATGGCGAGCTCGACGTTGTTCATCGCCTTCGCGGGAACGTGGGTCACGGAGAGAATCGTTCAACCGAGGCTCGGCCGCTACACCGGCGAATCTGTATCGCGTGAAGGGATGACGACGCTGAGCGCGGAGGAGGAGCGCGGCCTCAAGTGGGCCTTCGTGGCCGCGCTTATGTTCGGCGTCTTCCTATTGTGGGGCACCGTCCCCACGAGCTGGGACCTCCTCCCGGGCGCGGGGTTCCTTCGAAACCTCGAGACGGGCGGACTCTTGCGCTCGCCGTTCCTCTCAGGAATCGTCGCCTTCATTTTCCTGGGCTCGCTGTTCGTGAGTATCGCCTATGGAAAGGGCGCCGGAACGATCGGCAACGATACCGACGTCGTCGAAGGCATGGGAAAGGCGATCTCGACGCTTGGAACTTACACGGTATTGGTATTCTTCGCTGCCCAGTTCGTTTCTTTTTTCAACTGGACCAACCTGGGACAGATCTTCGCCGTGAAAGGTGCCGAAGGGTTGAAGGCGCTCGGGCTTGGGCCCATTCCTCTCATGCTGAGCTTCATCCTGCTGACCATGTTCATCAATCTGTTCATGGGAAGCGCTTCCGCCAAGTGGGCGATCATGGCTCCGGTCTTCGTCCCCATGTTCATGCTGCTCGGCTACAGCCCCGAGCTCGTGCAAACGGCCTATCGCGTCGGGGACTCCGTCACCAACATTATCGCTCCGATGATGTCCTACTTCGCCCTGATCGTCGCCTTCGTCGCCAGATACGATCGCAAGGCCGGCATCGGCTCGGTCATCGCGCTCATGCTACCCTATACGATCGTCTTCGCTATCGTTTGGTCGGTCCTTCTCAGCGTGTGGATTCTCTTGGGCCTGCCGGTCGGCCCCGGGGCCGGCCTCTACCTGCCAACTCCCTGACGGAGCGGGAAAGCGCGCGTTGACGAGCGCCGATTTCCCACGTAATCTGGAGTAGTTACCTGAAAACAGAGCCGAAACGTCGTCCGAGCTCCCCCTGTCTCGGCGCCGCGCTTCCTCCGCCTTGGAAGAAACACATAGCGAAGCCCGTGCACGGACCACACCGCGAGGACGAGGACACGACGCAACGCATGCTCGTGTCGTTCGGACGCGACTCTGAGAGCATCGTGCGCTGGGTCAGGCGGCCCGCGACCCCGTTCCAAGAATCGACGCTTTCGGCCAAAGAAACCACTCTTCTCGATCTGATGCGCTCTGTCGGAGAGCCGACCAGCGTGGAGCAGCTTCTCGAGCATTCCTCCGCGGGCCCGGAGGAAACGTTGCAAGCTCTCGAGACCCTCATTTCCGCCGGAGTTTTGGAAGTCGCTGGGGGGATCGAAGCGAGCACGGAATCTGTAGACGACCTGTCCGATACCCGCGCTGGCCCGACGGGTCCCTCCTCGGTTCAGGCGCTCTTTCCTCGAGGCACGATCCCGGAAAAGCTGGGACGTTTCGAAGTTCAAGAGGTCATCGGCCGGGGCTCCATGGGGGCGGTACTGCTGGCTCGCGATCCGGCCATCGATCGCCCGGTCGCAATCAAGCTCATTCAGACGGCAACCTATCTCATGCCCACCCAGCAGGAGAAATACCGCGAGCGTTTCTATCGAGAGGCGAGCGCCGCCGGCCAGCTCCAGCATCACTCCATTGCCACGGTCTACGACGTCGGGCACACCGATGACGGCACGCCCTTCATAGTCATGGAGTACCTGAAGGGCACGACGCTGAGGGACGTTCTCGACGAGCAGAGACTCACCGTCGATCAGGCTCTGCGCGTCGCCCGCGACGTTCTCGAAGCGCTCAGCTACGCTCACGCGCACGGCATCGTACACCGCGACATCAAGCCCGGAAACATTCTCGTGACGTCCGATTTTCACGGAAAAATCATGGATTTTGGGCGACCCCGATGCCGGAAAGTGCTTGCGGCTTGATGAGAAAGGATTTATGCAAACTCAGCCGGCGAGAAAAAAGCGTTTTCCCGCCATTTTCCAGCCAGCCGTTCACGCGGCACCCCTGTCTCTGCGCTCGAGGAAGCGGCGGATAGCGTTTGACTCCAGGAGGCCCACAGGCGAGACGCCCGTCTCCCAACGCGCGATTGTGGTGCGATGCACGCCCACCTCGTCGGCGAACTCCTGCTGAGTCATCCCGAAGGATTTGCGAATCTCGCGAACCTGATTGCTGGTGAACGGTTTTTCTTTCACTTGCTTTTGTGTAGCACTTCACGCCGAGGGTAGTCAAGAGATTTTTTTGAACTACCCGAACTTTCAGACTGACTTCGCCGTTTGCAGCGCTTGGTCCAAACGGTTCGCGGCCTCCATGTTCGTCTTCGACAGCCACGAGCCGTAGATGTCCGCGGTCATCGCGATCGAAGAGTGTCCGAGCTGCTCCTTGAGGTAGGTGAGTGGCGTGCCGAGCCGTATGTGGAGCGAGGCGAACGTGTGCCGGAGACAGTGTGGGTAGAAGTGTAGCGGGAGCCCGGCGTGCGCAAGGATCTTCTTGAACTGCGCGTCGAGCGAATGAGGCTGCACGTATCCTCCGTTGGGCCGCTGGAACACCCACGGCTCCGAGGTGCGGCCTGCGCTGAGGTGTTGCTCCAGGTAGAGCTTTCGGTGACGTCGGAGCTCCGCGCGCAAGCCCTCGCTCATGTCAACGTGCCGAATGCGATCTGTCTTCGTCGTGTCCACCTCACCCGTCTCGAGCATGCTCTTGGAAACCCGGATTCGAAACCCTTGCTGTCCGTCTACGAGCTCGCCGTCGAGCGCAACATCGGCCCATTGGAGCGCGATCGCTTCACCCCGGCGTAACCCGGTATGCAACATCGTCAGGAGCATCGGATAGAGATGCGAGTACAGCTCCTTGGCGGTGGCGAGTAGCTTTGCGCATTCTTCGGGAGTGAACGCTTTGACCTTCTTTGCGACGGGAGACCTGCGCCTCAGTCCGAGCTCCTTGCCGAGGCCCACGGTGGGGTTCGACACGAGCGTGCCGTCCTTGACCGCGCGCTGGAAGACCCCGAAGAGTACGCCCTGGATGGACGACACGGTTTTGGGGGCCATTCCGCCTGCGAGCTTGGATGCGAGCACGAGCTCCACATCGCTCGGCCGTATCTTCGACAGACGCTTGCCCTTCATGGCGGGGAGCACATGAAGTCGCAAGTTCCTTTCATATACTCTGAGTGTCTGGGGACGCACTTTCGTCCTCGCAATGGCGAGCCATTGATGGGCCGCCTCTTCGAAGCGAACGTGAGGGTTGGTGCCCGGCTGAAGCGAGCGCCTCGCCAGAACGAGCTCAGCTTCCCGCTTCGTTTCGCTGGTGACGTAGCGTCTGCGCCCGTCCGCGTCCCGAAAATCTGCGACCCATCTTGTGACCCGTTTTCCTTTGTACTTGTTGATAGCCATGACCGTCCTCCTTTTTTCTCACAGCTTGTGTGGTTTCAAAAGAATCGAAACGGGTAGCATTCGTGTCAAGACGTGTTCCGGCGAATGTAATCGTCGACGTCTTGTTCTCTGAATCGAGTTTGACGCTCGCCGAGCCGTACTTGCCTGAGCTCACCGCTCCGGGCAATCTCGTAGACGCGCTCGGGACCCCGAGCTTTTCCGCCACGTCGCCTGCGGTGAGAAGGCACGTCAATTTGTCGTGGTGCCGTTGTTGTACCTGCTTCCGCTTGAAAGAACACGCAATCAAAACAACGCCGCGATAGAGCCATGTGCTGAGCTGCCTAAATAGGTGTAGCCGAAACTCTGGCGTCGGCTCTTCACCTGAGAGCGCGAAACCCTCGAGATCGGTTGTTGAGATTTCTTTTCTCGACAATTGTGACCTCCTACTTCCGCGGAGGTCTCCGGCTGGCGTTGAACCCGCGCGAGCAAAAGGAGATAATATGCGGGAAGCCAGGTGAGACCTCGATTTTGGTTTGCCTTATGACTAAAGGTTTCTGGTTTCAGGGGCCGGGTAGTTCCCGCTACCCGGCCCAACTAATTCTCGCCTTCACGGCGGCGGACTCCGCCTAGCCGGTCGGGGGTGAGGGGCTTGTTTGCCTCTTGCAACTCTCATAGTTCGTCGTCCATGTTCAGAAGGGAACAGCGTCTTCTGCATCAGTGCTTTCCTCCAAAGCTCCTGTCTTCTCAAAAGCAGTCATTTCGTCGGTGATTCCGTAAACGAGTTCGCGCTCTTTGCCGTGAAGCGCGAAGGGGTCGAAGGTACCGCTCACGGTAAGAGTGCCGCCAGCACCGGGGAGATGAATCGATTTCGAATACCGCTCTTCGCTCTTCGGTTCCGGCGATGAGTGATTCGGCGCTTGTCCTTTTTTTCGAGTGCTCCGAGTACCATTTCGTTTAATTGTGGTCTTCCGCGTTTTACTAAGCAGAAGCGGCGATACTTTGGTTCCTGTCCATTTCGCTGCCTTGAGAAAGAAACTCTTCGCCTTGCGCCTCGTCGCGCCGGTGACACCGTATTCACCGATGAGTTGATCAAATTGGGGCGGAGTGATCTTCATGAGATCCACGTGTCGGAGATTTTCGTATTGGCCCTCCAAGATGACCCTCAGGGTTTTCTTCCTCCCTACCTCGTCCTCTGTCACGAGGTCCCGGAAAATCGATTGCGGAACTCCCTCGTCATCAATTAGTGCCAAAAACCGCAGTGCTCCCAAAAGCTGTCCCTGAAAAACACCATTAAACGTGGGGAAGATCGACCGGTCGATCTTCGACGGCAAGCCGTGAGAGGCGAGTTTTTCCAGGGCGGTCATGAATGTGCTGAATGGCACGTACGGCGCGACCAGCGCCACTCGCTTTTTCGATGCCATAAGACCTTCTCCTTATTCCAGACTTACTAATTACCAAAGAATCAATGCCGTAGCAAGAGATTTTTAATAAAAATCCGCGTGCGAACAGAGTCCGCGCGGAGGTAGACAGGAGTCCGCGCGGAGGTAGACAGGAGTCCGCGCGGAGGTCAGGCAGTGTTTTGTCTATCATTTACCAGGTAACGCGTTGCCAACAATGTAGCTTCAATCTAGGAATCAAGGCCTCCCCTTAAAGCGAGACGCATCTCCCCATCCGAATGGTGGTGTTTCGGACGGTCAGCATTCCACCCGGGGTAAGAGACAGGTTTCCGCAAGACTTCGCGGATGAAGATGGGCTACACACTCGGTGAGTACATGGACGTTGACGGGATTCAGATGCCGACTGTCGTTAACTGGGAGGGGACGAACCGGGAAAAGAACACCACGTATCGGATCAACGTCGATTACGATGAGCGGATCTTTACGGAGTCGCCGAACCTCGTCGCGCACCCCGAGCTGGCGGCTCTGGACGGCTGGGCAAGACGATAGCGACGTACTCCGGTGGGACCATCTCGGTTCGATTCAAGCCGTGACCGACCGGGCAGGCGTCAAAGTCCGCAGCCAAGCCCACAAGCCATTCGGCGACCAGCACTCCGTGAGGGGTAGTCATTTGGAGCCGAAGGGTTGGATCGGCGAGAGAGAAGAAGAGATCGAGCTCGTCTATCTCAACGCCAGGTACTACGACCCGGAAATCGGGAGATTTACGGCGCCGGACCCGATTGTGTTGCTTGGGCAGGGCTTGAACCGCTACACCTACGCGCTGAATAACCCGATCAACCTGTCTGACCCGAGCGGACTATGGCACTGTTACGACACCATGTGTCCTTGGGACGAGGGGTGGGAGGACACCGAGTGGTGGCCGCACGACTGGGACGACTGGGCCGACTTTGACGATGACAACTGGAACGTTCACGACGACTATCACGACCCCTCATCCAACCTGGGCGGTACGACAACGGGCGACGACAATGGTGGCAATACCGGTAACACCGGTAACACCGGCAATACCGGCAACACGCCGAAGCTTAAGTACTGCGAGAAGCTCCCGGATAAATGTCGCGGGGGCGGGGGAGGTGATAGCCCAGAGACTGCTGAAAGACCTGTTGTGTCCCAAACTGCCCCGGACCTCACGTTTGATGGCACCACACTGATCATGTTTGACACGAACGGTAATGTGCTTGGCGTGTGGGCCGGTGTATCAGGCCGGGAGGGCTACCAGGATCCACGTTTTCAGGGTAAGATATTCGTCGGCCCGATTCCAGAAGGCAACTATGTCGTTTTTCAGTCAGACCTACAGCGTCGCCCGACCGGCGCCCGGGACCGGTTAGAACAGCGTTTCTACCTCGGAACATGGCCAGGCGGCAGACGCTCTTGGGGCGATTGGCGCGTCTGGATAACTCCAGCTTCCGGAACAAACACGCGCGGGCGCGACAATTTTTCGATACACGGTGGCGACGTACCGGGATCGGCGGGGTGTATCGATCTATGTGGCGAGATGCCGTCATTTGTAGACGCATTCAGGCATCAAGGGCACGACCTGGTGCTGCGGGTTCAGTATCCAAGATGATGACAAACGGACGAAGGCTCGTTAACACGGGGGGGAAGCTTGCGAACGTACTGTGCCTAGTCGTGGTAGCGGTTTTCACTTTGGCGAACATCTCCGGTCTTCTTTCTTATCTGCGCGATCCAACTAGTTACGTATTCGGAACCGAAGTAGCAGGCTACCGATATTTTAGCCCGGCCCATTTTCTCGGATCGATTGCTTTGTCGATCATCGGTGCTGTCGTGGCTGTGGGGGCCCCGCTGCTAATCTCGTCACGGTTAGTTGTGCTCCTCGTTCGAATCGTCGTTGTTGTCTGGTTGCTAGTACCGCTCTTCTTCCAGGTCAAGTGAAATCTTTCCTGTACAAGTCCAGGGAGCGCTAGTCCCTCTCAACCATTATGCAGCAGCCCCGTTCAAAGTGCTCGGCGTCCTCTCAGCCCGATGCGTACCTGAAAAAAACGGCACTCCTCCACTTTCATCGTGACGGGAACAGATCAGGCCGCGACCTCTCCTGGTGCGAGCACGTGGTCCAGGTGCTGGTAGCCGTCGATGCGACGTAGCCAGATTTGCCCGCAGGCGGCGAGGCCGAAGATCAAAGCGACCGCTGACTCCTCGGTCGTAGACGGCGCCTGCGTCTTCGTTCGCCCTAAGCTGCTTAGCGGCGATCCCACAATAGGCTTCCGTTTTTATTGGGACGCCACCACCGTCGCGTCGAGCGATGCCTGAAGCCCGGAAGCGCTGATGAGGACGGACGTCTGTCCCGCCGCGAGCCCTCCGAACGTGAGGATCCGGTTGTCGATCTCCACAAGCCGGACGAGCGTCTTATCGACGATGGAGACGGAGATGTTCTCGCTCGGCACCTCGACGCCGTTGGCGTCCCGGACGATGACCATGACAGCGACATTCTTTCCGACCTGGACCTCGATGCTCGATGGCTCGAGCGTGATGGTCCCGTTCGAGGCTGGTGTCGGCGTCTCACCGGCAGTCGAGGCCGGGCTGGAAACGCTGACATCGACCGGCGACGGCTGAATGGTCTGAGTGACCTCGGTACAGCCAAGTAGCACGATGAGCGCGGCAAAGAGCGCGATGACGAGCACGCCGTAAAGTGCGCGACGAATGAACGATTTCATTTTCTCCTCCTTTACTTCCACGTGAGAATGAGCGCCGCCTTGACGGGACGGCGGTCTCCGAAAAACTCGACCTCGAAAAAGATCGGTATGCGATTAGCTAC
Source organism: Candidatus Marinacidobacterales bacterium (assembly GCA_965247365.1). Lineage (GTDB taxonomy): Bacteria > Acidobacteriota > Vicinamibacteria > Marinacidobacterales > SMYC01 > CBDFHB01. The sequence continues at coordinate 1,382,120 of CBDFHB010000002.1, read as the reverse complement.
GCTCAGCAAACGAAGTCCGACGACTGGCATGGCGCGCAAGGAAAACTCTCCCCCTGCTTTAGCTGCGCCATGAAACAGTCGGACGTTCGCGCCCGTGTAGGTGTTGCCCGCGAGCTTGATCCGCGCGTAGCTCAGAACTGAGTAATCGACGCCTCGGAGCCTCGGGGCATTGCTGAGCTCGACCTGAACACCGGCCGAGGCGTCATTGAGCCGCGGAAAGACGAAGGCCGGAATACGCACGAGAAAGTAGCCGTTGTTCGTGACGGAGCTTTCGGCGTCCGAGTCTTCGACGAACACCCCGGCGCCGATAGCGGGAACGACGTGGAAGTCGATGGGCCCGGCTTGGACAGGTGGGTCTTCCGCCGCGGCGGTGTTGCCCGCGATGGATGTGAGCCCAGCGATAACCAACGTGAGTCTCACCAGGCGTTTCAGTTTTCCTCTCATAAACAACCTCCTTTTAGGTTCAAGCGGTCCTCACCAGCTCGGCTAGCACGCGCTTTCCTTGCCAGCGGACCAAGCGTGGGGATGGCCGTGTGTCGATGTGGATGAAAGACGGATAGACCCCGAGGCCTCGGAGAGGAGAGCCGCCCCAACGGGCGAAGGGCAAGACGATGGCCTGGAACTCGAAAAGAGCGAGATCTCCGGGAACGGCGAGGTCGAGCGCTCGACCTTCGATGTGCTGGCTGTTCCGGGAGCCGCCGACTTGAGCGTTGTACTCTCGCGTCCGGTACGCGGAGTTCACTTGGATGGGGCCGCCAACATACGCCCGGATCCTCTCGAACACCCGCGCGAGCACGAGAGCGCGGGAACGTCTCCATTCCTCGGGGTAGGGTGTGCCGTCGCGACAGCCGAGCTCGCGCCACGACAGGCGGGGCGACGGTCCCTTATCCAAGTCCGTTCCTGGCCACGGGACAACGCGCTCGGTACCCGTCTCGTCACTCATGGTCTTCCTCCGTGGCCAGCTCGAAGCCGTTGAGCCTCTGCTTCGCTCCGCAACGCTCGCAATACGCATGCACGGCTCCCTGGATACGGACGAGCGTCACGCGACACGATGCCGCCGAGTCTCCGGTCACCCGCTCGCACTCTCGGCAGACGAGCACTTGCCCGTCCGCGGAGTCACGCCAGTACAAAGGCGCGCCCGGTGCTTTCAAGACGCGGCTCACTTGGCTTCAGGACCGCCGAGAAAGTCGCTGGCAGAGCCGCGCCACCCGCGCCCTTCGAAGAACGTGTTCTTTGACAGAGACTCGTCGAGGCGGGACTCGAGGTAGCTGTCCATCCACAGCTTCATCGCCCCCTCCTCGGTCGCCTCTTCGCCGAGGTCGATGACATTCTTCGGCAGGAAAGCGATGGCGATGATGGAGCGGGCGATGACGTACCACTCGGGCCGGGCGAGCCCCGAGCAGTAGTCGCCGGTGTGCGTCGCGAAGCGGCGAATGAACTTCGCCTGGCTGATGACCTCGTCGACGGACTTGACGACGTAGGCGGAGCCGTCCTCCATCGTCACCCGCAGCTCGGGGTCGTCGCCCTTGTAGCGCTGGAGGCGGAGAAACGTCCGCTTCGACTTCCAGCTGCGGTTGACGATCTCCATCAGCTCGGACTCGTTTTTCGTTTGCTCGAGCTCGTCGAGGTCGATATCGATGGGGTCGACCTTCGACTCCTCTTCCTCGAGCTTCTTGAGGAGCGACTCGGCCTGCTGGAGCCGGCTCCGGGTCTCGCGTTTTTGTTTCGCCCGTTCCTCTTCTGAGCGTTTGTGCTCCTTGAGCCTTGCCCGGATGTTCGCGATGGTGCGGACGTAGTAGCTCGGATGGTCGAGCTTGAGAGGGAGTCCCCTCTGGCGGCGAAAGGCGACGAGAACGTCCTGGATCTCCTGGTCGGTGAGACCGCCGCGGGCGCAGCGGTAGCCAAGACGCATGTCCCGTCCACTGGCGGTCATGTCCGCCGCCTTGTGCTTTTTGGGCGCCTTGTAGTGCCACTCCCGGTTCGCCTCCTCGTCGTTCGCCAGCAGCGCCAGGAACTTGTCGGAGACCTGGGCGCTCTTGTCCCCCTTCAGCGTGGAGGCGACTCGCTTCAGCTCGGTCTCGGTGGCGGCCCGAGTCTCGCCGGGGTCTTCGGGGAGAAAGGTGTCGAAGTCCAGCGGGTCGTAGCAGAGCTCGTCTCGGTCGGTGAGGATGCGCACCAGCAGCGGCTCGCCGTACTCGGGCTTGTGGTTGAACGTGCCCGGCACCCGCAGCACCCGGGAGAGGTCCGGCACGGAGTCGACGTGCCATCGCTTCCTCCCGGCCGCGTTCTTGAGCGCGAGCGTCAGCCGCCGCATCAAGGCCTTCGCCTCTTCCCGTTCCGAGTGCGTCTCGAACACCCAGTACTCGTGAAGCCGCCAGTAGCAGTGAAGCCCCCCGCCGGTGTCCACCACGAGCGAGGGCTCCGGCAGTCCCTCGAGGATCTCCAGCGCCCGTTGCTTCGTGGGCGGCAGCTCTTCGTAGCGGTGAGCGGGCGAGGCGACGTCGATGTCGCTCCACAGCCACCCGATGCCCGACGTCGCGTCCTGCTTGCAGCGGCGCCCCGTGCCGAACTCCGACGGCGACGAGGCCACTCCGGCGAAGACGTTCTTCGACGTTTCTCCCATCGCGTACCGGGCTGCTTGCGGCACGTCCTTGAACCATCGACTCTTTCGCCCCTCCAGCTCCTGGAGCTCGCGAAGCCGTCGCTCCTCGTCCCGGCGCTTCTGCTCCTCGCGACGTTCGTAGTCGTCCATGGCCCGGTCGATCGCTCGGAGCTTTAAGCTCGCCATCTGCTCCCACGGTTTAAACAGGGACCGCACGTTGCGCAGCGCCTCGTTGAGAGGCTCCACAATCCGCTTCTTCGCCTCCTCGATCGCCTTTTGGCCCCGGCGGATGTCCTTGCGCAGCTCGCCCGCTTCAACGTAGTGCTCTTGGGTGTCGATCTGAGCTACTACCTCAACCGTTTCGAGATGCTTGGCCTCACGCTCCGCGGCCAGCTGAAGCTCTTTTCTCTCGTCGTTTTTCCGGGCCATCCCTTACGCTCCCGGCGAGCGCGGCACGAGCCGGTCAATGAAGACATCGAGAATGTCGCAACGCAGTTCCACAGTGTGATGCGTCTCGTAGCGGTGAGCCTCGCCGTGTGCTCGGGCGGCGTGACCCGTTTCGTACTCGTAGCGCCACGCGCAGTCGAGACACACCGCCTTGTTCCGTTGCCGTCCGCCGCCGTCGTCCCGAAGCCGCTTGACCGTGACTTCGTCCATGCTTAGAATGGGCATAGCTTTCTCCTTTCTTTTCGGTCAGGGGGAGACACTAGAGCCGGGTCAACGCCCGGCTCTTTCCTTTTCTGAATGCAGCTCGCCAGCTCCCGAGACTTGGCCGCGCGCTTCGCCTCGCGCGCCGCCCGGCACTTCGCGCAACCGCACCTCTCGAAAATCATGAGGCGACCTCGCTGACGGCTAGATTGGTTGCGGAGCCCGGAGTCGAACCGGGGACCTCCGGGTCATGGGCCCGGCGAGCTGGCCGCTGCTCCACTCCGCTCCTCCATGCCTGGAAAACACCGAACTTCCCGCCATTTTCCAGCCCGACCCAGCACAACTCAGACCGTCCCAGCGCACTTAATTCCCCTCCGGACGACCGAAAACCCCCGGATAAGTGCGCTGGAGCGGTTTTAGACCTTGTGAGTCGGGACGAAGACAAAATCAAGGACTTCGGAATCGCGCACGTCGTCGGCTCCGAGCTGACCTCGGGAGATGACGTTCTCGGCAGTCCTTATTACATGGCTCCCGAACAGCTCTCGAAAGCCAAAGTCGACCAGCGAACCGACCTGTTCTCCTTCTTCGTCGTCCTCTATCGGATGTTGACGGGGCGGCTTCCCTTTACGGGCGACTCCTTCGCTGCCATCGCTCACGCCATCCTTCACGACTCGCCGGTATCACCCGATCGGCTCGACCCGACCATCGACCCCGGCCTCGCCGCCATCGTTGTACACGGCCTGAATAAACGCCCGGAGGATCGTTTCGAAACCTCGGAGCTCGTGCAGCGCGCCCTCGACGATCGCGCGCGGGGTGTCGGGCTCTCGAAACTCCCGAACCGCGATCAGCAGGACCGCTGGCTCACGGTAGCCATCGCGCTCGTTGTCGGCGCGCTGCTCGTGTTTCGACTGGTACTCACCGGGCACGAGGCCACGACGGATTCCAGCCCGGTCTCACCCGTCACCGCGGAGAGCGAGGTTTTCGAGACCGACCCGTCGGAACCGATGTCCGCGCCGCCGGACGAACCGAGCCCGTCGCCAGACGAGGTCATCGAGCAGACGGAGAGCCCGAGGGTTTCGGCAACTCCTCCACGTCAGGAGGGAGCGACGCCCAGGGCTCCGAGACCACGCCCTCCGGCCGAGGCCGTGCCGAGACCGCGCCCTCCCGTCGAGGCCGCGCCGAGACCAAAAAGGCCCAAGCCGCAGCCGGCACCCGCTCCACGCGAGACGAGGGTCCCCGTAGAAGAGGAGCTCTTCTACGAAGCGCGCATGGCTCTCAAGCAGGGAGAGTTGGAGAAGAGTCAGGCGCTCTTCGAGCAACTATTCCGTATCGACCCAAGATTCGTAGGCGCGTCCGAGCTCCACCTGTGAGTCACCGATCAGATCTGGCAGAACGAGCTTCCCCTCCTTTTCAGCGCACGACACAAGCATCGCATTGGGGGATGCGATGGTGAGCTCAGCCTGGCGACGCTCGGCGTGCGCTTCGTTTCGGAGGCGCACGATTGGGTGTGGGAGGTCGACGAAGTTCGCGTACTCGAACGCCCGGATTCCGGCAGGATATACATCGAGACTTTCGAGAAGAACGTTCTCTCTCTCGGAAAGAACAAAATCTACCGCTTCGAGCTCGATGAACCCCTGGGCGACGACGACTGGACGCGGTATCAGCGGCTGCTACGATAAAATCTTCCAGATTTTCTCCGGCGTCAGCGGCGTGTCGATGTGACGAACGCCTAGATGGGCGACCGCGTCGACGACCGCGTTGACGACGGCGGGGGTCGAGCCAATCGTCGCCGCCTCGCCGATCCCTTTGACCCCGAGCGGGTTGAGAGGCGTGGGTGTTTCGGTGCGATGCGTCTCGAAGCTCGGCAACAAATCGGCGCGCGGGACCGCGTATTCCATGAGGTTGCCGGTGAGAAGATTGCCATCTTCGTCGTAGACGGCTCTTTCCCACAGCGCCTGTCCCACGCCCTGGGCGATGCCACCCTGGACCTGACCTTCCACGAGAAGCGGATTGATGACTCGGCCGCAGTCGTCCACCGTCACGAATCGAACGATCTCGATCTCTCCCGTGCTCGGATCGATCTCGACGACCGCAGCGTGCACTCCGAACGGGTAGGTCTCACCCGATGGTTTGAACTCGCTTTCGACGTCCAGCTTCCCCCGAAGATCGGGGGGGGTCTCCTCCGCATGAGCGGCGGCGGCGACCTCTTTCCATCCAACCGAACGCGACGGAACACCGACGACGTGAAAGCGTCCCTCCTCGAGAGCGATGTCGGGCGCGGAGGCTTCGAGCAAGTGTGCCGCAATCTCCTTCGCCCCCTCGCGCACGCGCTCCGAGCTTTCGAGCACCGCCGCGCCTCCGACCGGAGCGCTGCGACTCCCGAAGGTTCCGAGGCCTTTGGGAACGGTTCCGGTATCGCCGTGCAGGACAGTGATGTCTTCGAAAGGCACCTGGAGTGTCTCCGCGACGATTTGGGACCAGCTCGTCTCGTGACCTTGACCCGTGGGCGACGTCCCCGTAAGCACCGCGACTCGTCCGTCGGGCGCGATGCGAACCGTACCCATCTCCCAGGGACCGAAGCCGCAGATCTCCACGTAGCTCGCCATCCCGACGCCGAGGAGCTTGCCGCCTTCTCGACGGCGGCGCTCCTGCTCCAGCCGGAGCGCCCGCACATCCACGTGTTTCAGAAGCTCGTCGAGAGTGCGCGCGTACTCCCCCGAGTCGTAGGTCAGCCCCGTCGCCGTCTCGTAGGGAAAGCGATCGGGCCGGACGAAATTACGACGGCGCAGCTCGATGGGATCCAGACCCATTTTCTGCGACAGGGCGTCCACTGCACGCTCAATGAAGTACGCAGCTTCGGGCCTCCCGGCTCCGCGGTATGGCTCAGTCATCGTTTTGTTGGTATAGACGCCCCTTGCCTCGCAGAGCACGTTGGGAATGTCGTAGACGCCGGTCATCATCGTGCCCGTCAATGCGGGGATGATGGGTGTTACCCGGCTGTAGTGCGCTCCGACGTCCATCGTGATACGAAGCTCGGCTCCGAGGATTCGCCCCGACTCATCGGCAGCGAGACGAACCGCGCCAAGTTGATCTCGGCCGTGGCTCGTCACGAGGAAGTCTTCGCTCCGTGTGGCCACCCAGCGGATCGAACACCGCAGGCGTCGCGCGAGATGAGCCGCGAGCACCTCCTCCGTATAGATGTTGGCTTTGGCACCGAAACCGCCGCCGACCTCCGGAGCAATGACCCGCAGCGCAGTCTTGTCGACGCCCAGCATTTTCGTCACCGCATCGCGCAGCATGTGAGGGATCTGGGTCGAGGACCAGAGCACCCACTCGTCTCCGTCGTAGCTCGCGGCCACCGCCCGCGGCTCCACGGCATTGGGGACGAGCCGCTGAATCGAAATTTCGATTTCTGAGACGCAATCAGCGTTCGCGAATGCACGCTCCACGTCTCCCCCCGTCAGTTTCCAGACGAAAGCGATATTGTCGGTCGTATCTTCGTAGAGCAGAGGCGCCGCCTCGGCGAGCGCTGCCTCCGGGGTCGTGACGGCAGGTAGAGGCTCGTAGTCGACGACGACGGCCTCGACGCCGTCTGTCGCGACGTAGGGATCGACGGCAATCACGACCGCAACGGGATCCCCCATGCAACGCACTCGATCCGTCGCGAGCGGATAGCGATCCGGAAGGTGGAGCCTTTCGAACGATCCACCGTCCACCCCGGTCGCGACCGAGAACGGCGTGGCGAGATGAGGATGGATGTCGGTCCCGGTGAGCACGGTGACGACACCCTTCATGGCAAGCGCCGACGACGTATCGACTCTCGAAACCTTCGCGTGTCCGTAGGGACTGCGGACGAAGGCCATCGTCAGTCCGTCCGGCAGAGGGATATCAGCTACGTATCGACCTCGCCCGGTGACGAGCTCCGGGTCCTCCCGGCGAGTTACCCGCGCGCCAATGAACTTGGGAATTGCTTTCGGCATGCGCGCGGCATTGTACGCTTAGCCCGATAGAGCCCGCCACTCAAACGCCCGTACCGGCGGTAGATCCTTGTGCCGCGTCCGTCTAACCCTGATAATAGTGGAGTCTTCAAAAAAACGAATCCGAGGAGGGTCTAGCGATGTCCCGAAGTCTCGTTTGCCTCGCTCTCGGCATCACGCTCGCTCCGGCGGCGAGTGTCGTATCCGCCAAAGATCCCATTCCGACATCCAGCGGCGAGCTCGAATATCGCCTCGAGGGAGAGCGAATCGGGCAGGAGCAGTTCCGGGTGTATCGGGGGAAGCGACTCGTTATCGAAACGACGCGCACGATCTACTATCCGGAGCCAGTCCGTCAGGAGCTTCGCTACGAGCTCGAGACGTCGCTCGAACCGCGGAAGCTCGAGATGAGCGCTGTTCGAGGCGGTATCGTGACCAAGCTTAAGCTCGAACGAAAGGGCGACAATTGGCGGGTCGAAGTCAAGGGCCAGGGGCGCAAGACCAAGAAACACGAGCTCGGCCGTCACGCCGGGACGATCGTCGATTTCGACTCCCCGCTCTTCACGAGCTTGGCCGTAAAGCGGCTCGGGCTCGGTCCCGAACAGCATGAAAGCGTGGACGCGATCACCCTGAAACTTCCCGACTTCGATGGTGCGCGAAGCTCCCACCGCTATCGGCGTCTCGAGGACGAAGAAATCGAGGGCCCGAACGGATTGGTCCAGGCCGCGGTCTACGACACAGGGTTTGGGTAGCTCCATCCGGCATGGCCTTGAGGGGAATCTTCGAGCGTCCGCTCGGCGAGCTCGAGGTCGTGCTCGTGAGGATGAAATCGAAACCTGGTGCCGCTTGGCCATGAGGACGAGCGTCGCTTGACTCGAGCCGAGCTCACCTGTTACATCTGAACACACCCGGCTCAAATGGTACCTTGGGGAACGCTCTACCCGTGAAAAGCATCGGCAAGTACTCGATCTTGGAAACGATCGGTAGGGGCGGGATGGGCGTCGTCTATCGGGCGGTCGATACGGTGCTCGAGCGCGAAGTCGCTCTCAAAGTACAACGCTACACGGACTCCGGAGACCAATCTCTCCTACGCTTCTTCCGTGAGGCGAAGGTCGTCGCGTCTCTGCGCCACCGCAACATCGTCACCGTCTACGATTTGGGACAGGACGATGGACGGCTCTATTTCGTCATGGAGCTGCTCCGGGGCGAGGACCTGACGGAAAAGCTCGAGTCCAAGCAGAAACTCTCGCTCGAACTGAAGGTGCACATCATTTCAGAGATCGCGGAGGGTCTCGCCCACGCGCACCGGAAAGGCATCGTCCATCGGGACATCAAACCGCGAAACGTTTTCGTGACCGACGAGGGCGAGATCAAGCTCTTGGACCTTCGCTTTCTCGTCCTCGTGCCCGCGGACAACGCTTACAGCAGCTCGAACGGGCTCCATCTGAAGTTGTTCACGCCCAAGGGGCACCTGTACCAAAAGTTACGCGTTCCGATCGCGCCCGCGGCCACGTCGGCTGGAAATCAGCGCAGGAGAAGCCGTTACCGATGGGTGAGCGCGTCGCTTCCGGTAGCGGGCACGACCATCGTCACGAGCTCGCTCTACGGACGGTGGAGTGCTGCGGCCTACGTCGAGGGTGAGAGCTCCCCCTGCGCTCGACCTCGGCGCTTCGTCATCCGCGAGTAGAGCCGTAGGGATTTTCCACCGCCCCCGCGTCCTTCTCGCCATAGTGTGTGCATCCCGCGGATCGAGCCCTCATCTAAATAGCTGATTTTAATACGGTTCTACGCGAACCCCCGCCGGGTTCGTCGGCACGGGAATTGCTTTGTTATTTCCGGTTCCCCCACCACCGCTCGATTTCGAGAACAAAAGATGTACAGCTGCAAGTCCGCCGTGGTCCGGGAGCTCCTTCGAGCTCTGCTCGCTCTCGTGGTGGTGTCGGCTCCCGCGTGGTCTCAGGTCCGCACTGGGACCTACGTCGGCGATGGCGTCTCGGGCCGAAGCATCACCGGGCTCGGTTTTCAGCCTGATATCGTTATCATCAAGGGAAACGACTCAGCGGGCGATGCGACCTCGGCCGTGCTGTCCAGCACCACGATGCCCGCCGGCTTCGCGAAGCCCCTCAAGGGCGACCAAACGCTCCTGGGCAACCTCGTCTTGTCGCTCGATTCCGACGGCTTCACGGTCGGAAGCGATCGCATGGTCAACTTCTCGGGCGTCACGTTCTACTACGCCGCCTTCCGAACGAATGACGACATCCACCTCGGCACCTATACGGGAACGGGCGCGTTCAACCCCGTCTCCGGACTCGGTTTCAGCCCCGACTACGTGATCGTTATGGAGGACGGAGCGAGCCGGGCCATCCACCACGCCTACCACGGCTTCGATAGCGCGTCGTTCGACCAAGACGCCTATTCGGACGCGGTGCTCTCGATGGATGCCGACGGCTTCTCTTTGGGGGCGAATACTCACGCCAACGAGAGCAGCCGCACCTATCACTTCGTCGCGTGGAACGAGGTTCCGCAACGCGTCAAAGTCGGCTGGTACTTCGGAGATGGGGTCGACGACCGCGCGATCGGCCTGGGCTTTCGACCGGACTACGCGATCGTCAAAGCAATCGATTCCATCGACGATCCCGTCCAGCGCTTCGCTCCCATGACGGGCGATACCTCCGTCAACTTCCAGGAAAACGTCCAGCCGGACCAAATCCAGGCGTTTTCGAGCAACGGTTTCCAAGTCGGCACGGATAGCAGCGTCAACAACGGCTCCACTAGCTACTTCTACGTGGCCTTCGCCAACGGGGGCGGTCTCCAATTGGGTACCACCGAGGCACCGGGCGAGATCACGGTGACGGCTCCGAACTACTTCGACCTGAAGTTCAGCACCGCCTCCGGTGGCGGAATCCAGGAGTTCCACGACCTGGCCGCCGGGCCAGCTGTCAACAACTACGACCTCGCCGGCGGGAACGGCTCAATCGACGCACTCTTCTTCGACACGATCGCACCCGTGGGCACCTGGCACAACGTCGCCGAGAACGACATCGACGCGAGGCTTCAGCTTCTGGAAGCGACGGCCACACGCGTCCGGGTGCGGCAGGAAGCCTTCTACCAGGAAGAGGGTGGGGTCGTTCTTCTGAGCGGCGTCAAAGGTTTCGGGGACTACAGCGTCTATACGTCGGGCCGCGTCGCGCTTCGCTGGGAACGCCGCACGACGAAACCGGTGAGCATCAATGTTCAACAGATGGGCTTGTCCGTTCATCGCATCTCCACCGGTCCCGCGCCGCAGCCCATATCGACCTGGCAGGCCTATGCCGGCGCGGGAAACGAGTTCATCCTCACGCAGATCCACGACCTCAACTATGGCACCTACACGGATTTTCTGCAGATCCTCTATCGCGATTGGTCCATGGCGGAAGGCCACGTGGAGGACGTCGATACCACCGCATGGTTCGTGAGCGGAAGCCCTAACGACTGGGGCATTCTGGCCTGGGACGAGGGGGACGGTCAGCCGCTTCCCCCCGTAGAGCGCTGGGACTCGGTGATCGACTTCAAGCCGACGGACTTCGCGGACGCCGCGGACCCGAAAGTGCTGGCCCGGAGAGACGATTATCGTGGCCCTGATACGCTTTCGATTTCGATCGGTGCGCCTTGGATCGAGAACCCCGCGGACGGCGACCACTACAACGAGTCCGAGGCCGCCTATACGCTCGACATGGACCCTGCCGCCGGCCTTCGCTTCGCGATGAATGGGGCCAGCAAGACGAGGCGTCAGCCTTTCTTCAAAGTGCGTCGATGGCGCTCGCTCGACGATCCGGTGGCGGTCAGCCTCGATGGCGCGCCTCTCGCGAACGGCACCGACTTCAAGGCCGACGTCAAGCCCGTCGCGAGAGCTCACTTTGCCGACGACCTGCTGTGGCATAGCACCTTCGAGGACGCTGCCGCCGTGGCGGCTCCGGACGTGGGAAGCCCAGCCGCCGTGAATGGTGGAACGGCCTTCGTGCCCGCGAAATACGGAAACGGCGCGATGTTCGTCGCGCCAGCCGACTTTGTGAGCTTCCCCGTCGTGGGCGACCTGATTCCCGCCCGGGGCTCGATCGAGCTCTGGTATCAGCCGAGCTATTACTACGCGGACGCTTCGACCCGCCGCATCTGGACGTACTTCGCCAGTCCGAGCGACCAGTTCCGTCTGACCAAGACAGCGCTAGACAATCTCGAGTTCGATATCGTGCACGGAGGGGCAGTGACTCGTGTGCAGGTGCTTCCCGCCGCCTACGGATGGTACGACGCGGAGTGGGTCCACCTTCGCGTGAGCTGGGACGCGGGGGCTCCGCTCAACGACCAAGTCCGGGTCTTCGTCAACGGGCTCGAGCCACCGCACATCGATCCCGTAACGCCCTACCCGGGTATCGTGCCCGGTAACGGCACGTTCTACATCGGCTCGAATGAGTTGCCCACGCTCTCGGCCGCGGGTCTCATCGACGAGCTGCGTATCTACGGCGCTCCCTTTGCGCCTCGGCCGCTCGCGCACGGCGGACTGTCGTCGAGCCCGAACGAGTTTCTAGGGACGGGCACGCGCGACTTCACGATGCCCTTCAACGTCGTGGATGGACTTCAACGCGGCGAGTACTTCTACGTCGGATCCGACGCACGGTTCCGGGGCTTGAACGTCTTGCTTGCGACCAAGGGGGCGGGAGCGACCGACCTCGCGTGGGAATTCTGGGATGGCCTGCGCTGGTCCAACTTAGAGTCCGTCGCCGGCTTTACCGATGAGACCGTCGACCTGACGAGGGACGGCGCAATCCATTGGGACAGCAATCCTCCAGGCTGGGCGGAGTATTCCGTGAACGGCTCTACCGATCTGTTCTACGTTCGTGCCCACCTTCAGTCGGGAAGCTATTTCACTTTCCCGACCGAGCGCGTCATCAAGACCGATATCCTCTTGTTTCAGTACCGCGGCAACATCACAGGCGCCGCGCAGATCTTCGATTTCGGACTTCCGCCTGCCGTCGACGTGGCGATCTCCTCCGCTTCGAATCAGAGCTTCGTCGTCGGAGCCACCCCCGCGATCGTCACCTCGACGATCGCGATTACCGACAATCGAAGTGGGGGGATTACCGCCGGGAATGACCTCCGCATCCGCATCCCCGCGGGATTCTTCATGCGGTGGGACGAGACCGTCCTCAATGCGACGCGCGGCGGCACGGCTGCCCTCAAGGTCGCTCCCGGTATCAAAGCCTATGAGGACAACGGGCGGACGGTCGTATTGGACGTCACCGCGGACTTCGCCGCGGGCGACCAGCTCACCGTCGATGACCTGAAGTTCGAAAGCTTCACCGCGCCGTCACCTCTGGACAATCTCGAGCTCGAGGTCGAGAACGACAACTTCGTCTCGGCCTTCGACGACAAGACCATCGTGATTGCGGCGGACGGTATCCCCAACCTGTCGTCGAACGACCACCAGGTCTTCGCCGTCGGACAACCCCCGACGATGGCAGTGCCGATCTTCGTGACCGAGGCAATTAGTAGCCTCTCGATCACCGACACGAACGACATACGTATCCACGTTCCCGCTTCGCTCTCGATGCAGTGGGATCCTGCGGTGACCACGGTCTCGGTGTCCGGGTCGGCCGTTTTGAACGTCGGTTCCGGGGTCACCTACGAGGACGGGAATCGCACGGTCGTTATCGACGTGACGACGTCCTTCGCAGCGGGCGATTTCATTGCGATCACCGGGCTTCAGTTCTCGAACTTCACCCTGGCGGGCTTGCCCGACAGCCTCGGCCTCGAAGTGGACAACCTCGGAACGATCGTCGATCTGGACGACAAGACGATCGAGATCACGGAAGCCGCCGACGTCCTCTTCTTCACCGCCACGGCAACGCACCAGCAAGTCGAGCTCGAGTGGGTCAATCCGACGTTCGGGAACTGCTTGCAGATCATCGTGGTCCGCGACACGACGAAGCCCACGGGTCCACTGGACGGCGTCCAGGTGGCGAATCCATCGTGCGTCGGTGAGCTCGGTTTCAAGAAGAACGCGACCGACGGCGGCGTCACGAACGGAATTACCTACCACTACGCGATCTTCGTCTTGGATGGGATCGGCAATACACCCGGAAAGTTCCTCACCGCTCGACCCTTTGCGACAGCAGGGCCCGGAAAGTGGGCCTATTCGACCGGCGCCACGACCATGGCGCCTCCGGGCCTGCGATTCAAGACGGGAATCGCCTACGTCTACGCGGTCTCGAACGACAGCATCCTTCACGCGATGAACGGCGGTCTGGTTGCGCCAGCCGGAACCTGGCCTGTGGGCTGGACGCCGTTCAAGTCTGGCGCCCCGGTTCAATCACGTCCTCCTGTGGTCGCCTTTCCCGTCGGCGGCGCGACCGATGGTGTCGCGCTGCTCGGATCTCAGGATGGTGCTGTCTACGCGGTCGACGCCAACACCGGGCTCGAGGAGTGGTCACAAACGATAGCACCTATGGTACTGGCCTCGCCCGCCGGCAACTTCAAGGCCTTCGACCTCGGCGCCGATGACATCGTGCTCGTCGGCACGCGGGACTCCGCTGGTGCGAACAGCTTGAAGGCGCTCGATGTCATGAGCGGTATACCCATTTGGAGCTTCGACAACACGTCCATTCAAGGTGGAGACGACCAGCCCATCGGCATCATCAGCGGTGGCGCGGCCATCGATTACACGACTCAACGTGTCGTGTTCGGATCTCGACAAAAGTCGGGGGGCAGCCCCAATACCGTCTGGTGCGTCGATTTCAGCCTAGGTCCGCCTACGCTTCTATGGGCCAGAGCCATCGGTGACATCGACGGCTCGCCCATCCCGAACTCGGGCGTCGTCTACGTCGGGACCAACGGCGGAGACGTCTACGCCCTCGACGCCGGCACGGGCAATATCAATTGGTCGTTTGCCCTCGCGGATGGCCCCATCAAGGGCTTCCTGTTTCCGCAGTTCGGCACCAGCAACCTGTTCGTTTCCACCAGCACGAAGGTCTGGTCGCTCGCCGACGGAGGCGCCACGGTAGCCGTCAATCCTAACTGGCCCGTGACTACCATCCCGTCACCTTCGACACCCTTGTACGTGCCGGGCTCGAGCGACGTCATCGTGGGGTCCGGTAATGGAAACCTGTACCAGCTCGACGTCATCAACCCCGCGAGCCCCAAGCTCGTAACGCTTGGCGCGGGCACCGGCGCTATCGGAGCCCCCACGCTGGATATTATCAACTCCATGATCTACGTGGGGAGCGACGAGGGCACCATCTACGGGGTTTTTTACCCCTTACCGTAAGAGAGGAAGAGCCATGACCCGAATGACGATGCAAATCTTGACCGCGACGATGGGACTCGTCGTCCTCTTCCCCGCCGCGATGTCTCGTGCGCAGAGATCGGAGGGGTCGACCAAGTGCTACGCCATCCGCGTGGGTACTCCGGACACAGAGCAATCCGGCACGAAGACGAACCGGCGCCGAGCGTCCCGCCGAGCGCCCGAGTTCTCCGCGTCGCAGATTCTCGATCTCGAGTTTCAGGTCCTCCTGCCACCCTCGCTGAGCGGGGACCACCTCCTCGAGCTCAAGATCATGACTCCAAAAGGTCACCTCTACCAGGCGTTCTCGGTGCCCTTTTCCGCCCAAAACGCCTCCGAGACGGACGGGCGCCAGGCTCGCGGACACCGTTCACGACGAAGCCGCTCCCAGGCGGCTAAAGCCACGCTACCCGTCGCGGGCACGACCATCGTCACGAGCTCTCTCTACGGAAAGTGGAGCGCGGAAGCCTACCTGGACGGCGCTCAGGGGTCTTGTACCGCACCCCAGAGCTTCGTCATCGAACCGTAATCGATTGGCCACAGCGCGAATGACTTCGGTCTGAGCGCGGGCGCGGGATAAGAGCGCAAACCCTTTCGATTTCCCGTGCTTGCATGACCTCGTAGCTCGCTCTTCCGCAAGATGCACTCCCCTGATCGGACCATGATGTAATAGAGGCGATACTCGGCGTCCTAGAGTCGGAAGGTTGTAGTCTGGAGTGTCGCGATGAGTGACCGGAACATCGTTTCCCCCGAAGATCAGAAAGTTACCTTCGTCGAGCTGTTTTTCGATCTCGTCTTCGTATTCTCCGTGACGCAGATCGTCGGTCTGCTTCACCATGGAATAAGCCCCGCGGCCCTGGCCCAGGCCATTCTTGCGTTCTGGCTCGTGTGGTGGGCTTGGTCCCAGTTCACCTGGGCCTTGAACGCGGCGGACACGACGCACCATTGGGTCGCGCTCTGGACTCTCGCGGCGACCGCCATGGCGTTCTTCATGGCTGTTGCCCTGCCCGATGCGTTTCACGGGAGAGCGCTCGCCTTCGCGCTTCCCTACGTTCTCGTCCGCGCCACCGGGCTCGGGATCTACGCGTGGGTGGCGGCGGCGGCCGATCGCTCCCAGCTCGTGGCTGTCTGCACGTTCACGTCCGTGTCTGCCGGTGGCCTCGTCGCCGTAGTCATCGGCGCCATCTGGGGCGGTGCGGCACAGTACACGTTGTGGGGAGCCGCGATACTCCTCGACGTCGTCGCGGCGGCCATCGGAGGACGGCTCGAGGGTTGGAACCTCCATCCCGTGCACTTCGCGGAGCGCCACGGTCTGTTCGTCATCATCGCCCTCGGCGAAACACTCATCGTGGCGGCCTCTGGAGTGACGGGCGTGCCCTGGACAGGCGATCTCGCCGGAGTCGCCGTCGGCGGGGTCGCAGTCACCTGCGTTCTCTGGTGGAGCTACTTCGTCCGCGCCAAGCCCGCGCTGGACCATGCGCTCGAAACCTCCAGGGGAGTCGCCCAGTCGACGATGGCGCGTGACGTTTTCAGCCTGCTCCATTTTCCGATGCTCTGCGGTGTCATTGCCTACGCGACCGCCGTCGCAGAGGCCGTAGCACTCCCCGATGGCCCGCTGACAACGGAAGCTCGCTCGGCTCTAGCGGCGAGTCTCCTGCTTTTCGTCGGCGGCATGGCCGTCGCTACGAAGCGGGCGACGGGGAAACTCCCCTTCCCGCGCGTGGCTGTTACTGGCGTCACCGTGATTGTGCTCTGCTTGCTCACGGACGTCTCTCCTACGTGGAGCTTCTCCATCGCGTTCCTGGGAATACTGACGCTCGTCGTCTGGGAGCATCGTAGCGCACGCCCTCTCGCCGACGCGTCACGACATAGTTCCATGTTCACAGAATCCGAGAGATAAGCGACTGTTCCAGCGCATGTCCGTTGTGGTGCACCTGTTTGATGGCGCAATCGCTCGGGATACATTATTCTGTCGCTCCTAGGAGGACCCCATGAAGTGTTCCAAACAGCTTTCGGCTCTCGCCATTGTCTTATCGTTCACGACGTCGCAACTCTACGCGAGCTCGAGGCCCATCCTGGGCCGGAGCGGCATGGTGATATCCGAGAAGATGCTCGCGTCAGAAGCGGGGCTCAGCGTTCTCCGAGCCGGAGGCAACGCGGTCGACGCCGCGGTCGCCACCGGGCTCGCCCTTGCGGTAACGCGTCCCGGTGCGGGGAACATCGGCGGCGGCGGCTTCATGGTGTTCCGCGCCGCGAACGGCGAAGCGAGCGCCTATGACTTCCGCGAGAAAGCCCCCGCGGCAGTCACCGCGGAACTGTTCATGAAAGACGGCAAATACAGTCGGGACCTCCACTACAGGAGCGGCCGTACCGTGGGCATCCCCGGAACCGTCTCGGGGTTCTACCTCGCCTGGCAAGAGCATGGGAAGCTTCCATGGAGCCAGGTGGTCGCGCCGGCAATCGCTCTTGCGCGGGACGGGATTTTGGTGACGGTCAGCTTTGAGCGCCAACTCATGGGCATTGGGTCGAGGTATAAGGACCACGCTGGGACGCTCGCTCAGTACACGAAAAACGGCGAGCCGTACCGTGCCGGCGACATCCTCAAACAACCCGACTTGGCCGATACTCTCGAGCGCATCGCGGAAAACGGCGCGGCGGGTTTTTACGAAGGTGAGACGGCGCGTCTCATCGT
Source organism: Candidatus Marinacidobacterales bacterium (assembly GCA_965247365.1). GTDB lineage: Bacteria > Acidobacteriota > Vicinamibacteria > Marinacidobacterales > SMYC01 > CBDFHB01. The sequence continues at coordinate 1,364,892 of CBDFHB010000002.1, read as the reverse complement.
CGAAGAGATGAAGCGTATCGGTGGTCTCATCACCCTCGACGACCTGAAGGGCGAGCAAGCGGTCAAGCGCACCGCCATCCGAGGTACTTACCGCGGTTACGAAATCATCACCATGCCGCCGCCGAGCACCGGCGGCACCGCCGTGGTGGAGATGCTCAACATCCTCGAAGGATTCGATATGAACGCGATGGGAATGCATTCGGCGGCGAGCATTCACGTCATGGTGGAAGCGATGCGGCGTGGGTTCGCCGACCGGGCGCGCTACATGGGCGATCCAGATTTCAACCCCGGCATTCCTGTCGAGCGGCTGACTTCGAAGGAATACGCGAATCAACTCCGTACAACGATCGACCTCGATCGGGCCTCGACGTCGTCGACGACGGGTTTCGAGTCGCCCACCGAGAGTCCGGAAACGACGGCCTACTCAGTCGTGGACGGCGAGCGGAACGCCGTGTCGGTCATCTATACCCTTGGGCGTTCGATGTCGGTCGTGACCGGCGCCGGGTTTCAGCTCAATACGGAGCTTGGCGATTTCCATGGTACGCCGAATGCCTATCACGTCGGCGAAAACGGCTGGGAAGGAAGGACCCAGACGAATTTGATCGGCATCGAGCGGAACCTTCCGGCACCGGGAAAGAGGCCGATGTCGAGCATGACCCCGACGATCGTCGCCAAAGATGGCGAGCTGTTCATGGTGACAGGCACCCCGGGTGGTCGCAGCATCATCAGTGGTGTCGTGCAGACAATCTTGCACGCCGTCGACTATGGCTTGAACGCGCAGGAAGTCGTTGATGTTGGTCGTTTTCACCACGAGTGGCTACCCGATCGCGTCCGCATCGAGGACCACGCGTTCTCTCGGGACACGCTTGACTTGTTGCGCGTGAAAGGACACACACTCCAGCTCACCGATCGTCTCTCACAATGTTTTGCGGTAATTATCTACAACCCCGAGGAAAAGATCTTCGAAGGCGGATCCGACCTCAGACGTCAGTTCGGAGGAGTAGCCACCTACTGACTACTGACAACGCCAATCAAATCGATCGGAAGACCAGCTTGCGTCGGCAGAATCTATCGCGGATCGCTCCAATCGACGCTCAGCGGCTCCTTCGCCGGGAAGAGTTCCGCATTGAGTCCCTTCACCCGTTCCCGGAACGGCTCCACGTTCTCGGCAAAGACCCGGTTCGTCTGTTCGAGCGCTCGCTTCAGGTCCTCCTCCGCCGCCCGCAGGCGTAGCCTGTCGGCCTCGGTCGGCGATTCGCGTGACGGGGTGAACGTGGTGGTGCACATTGGACACTCACCGAGGAGGAAGTTGAGCTGCGCCAGCACCTCGCCCGGCCACGCTTGGAACCCCTGAATGTGTACCCGTCTGTCGGCATAAGCTCTGTTCAGCGTGCCAGTAAACAATACCTCCACGTCCGTGAGCGCCTTCTCGAGGTCCTCGGCGGCCAGGGCCAGCTCCTGGGCGGTGCTGTCGGTCGCCCCACGGCTGGCTTGGACCTGCTCCACGGCGCGGCCGACCGCGCGCTTCGCGTCTCGCAGACGATCCACCGCTTCCGTGGCGACTTCCTGACGCTGGCCCACCGTCATGATGAAATCCAACCTCTCACGCTGCGCTGCAATCGGGGCCTCGAAGCGAGGATCGTCCCGGACCTCGACCACTGCACTCGCCTCCTGGCCCTCGAGCTCGATCCGAACGGTGTAGCGGCCTGGCAGCACCTGCGGCCCCCGTACGAGCGATGTGCCGTTTCCCTCCTGAACACGGGGGCGGCGGAACCCATCGTGACGCAGGTCCCACGCAGTGCGATTGACGCCCGGCTTCGCCGGGGCCTCGAACGTGCGAATGATGGCACCCGCCTCGTCGAGGACTTCGATGCTCACCTTCTTCCCGATACCGGTGACAGCTTCATCGCTTGGGCCGCCGATGGAGTAGCTCAGCAGCGCGCCATACGGCCGATTCTCCCCGATGAACGCCCCGTCCCCCATACCGCGACTCATCCACATGATCCACGGATGATAGCGAATGGCCACCGGAGGCTCGAACAGGTGTAGTGGCCTGTTTGCGAGCGCGGGATCGCGCGCCAGCGCGCGCAGCGGCCCTACATCATCCAGGACGTAGACCGAGCGCCCGTGGGTCGCGATCACCAGGTCGTGATCCCTCGGATGCACGACGAGGGCCCGCGTGGGAGCACGCGGCAGGCCGTGACGCCACAGATGCCACTTCTGGCCTCCGTTCAGCGAGACGTACATGCCGTACTCGGTGCCCAGGAACAGCAGATTCGCCTCGACGGGATCCTGCTCGATCGCGTGAACGAAGTTGAATGGCTCGATGTCCGCGGTGACCAGGCTCGTCCAAGTGTTGCCGTAATCCACGGTCTTGAAGACGTAGGGCGTGTTGTCGCCCCGACGGTGATCGTCGAAGGTCACGAAGGCCGTCCCGCCCTCGAACTTGGAGGCCTCGATGTGCGGCACCCAGCTGTTCGGCCGTACGCCGCGGATCCGCTCCACCACGTTGACCCAGGTGCCGCCGCCGTCGCGCGTCAGCTGCACGTTGCCGTCGTCGGTGCCCACCCAGAGCACCCCGCGCTCGACCGGCGATGGCGCGATGGTGAGGATCGTGATGTGGTTCTCCGCCGAGCTGTCGTCCCGCGTGAGCCCACCGGATTGGTCCTGCATCTGCTTCTCGGGGTCGTTGGTGGTGAGGTCCGGGCTGATCAGGGTCCAGGTCGTTCCCATGTCCGTGCTGCGGTGGACAAACTGGCTCCCGATGTAGAGCGCTCCGTCGTGCGGGTCGAGCGCGATCCCCGTGTTCCAGCTGAACCGGAGCTCGGTCGCGTCAGGATGGGCCGGCACGATGGACTTGCGCTCGCCGGTTTGAAGGTCGGACCGGACGACGAGGCCGTCCTCCCTCGTGACGTAGATGTAGCGCGGATTGGTGGGATGGGCGAGCACGGCGATGCCATCCCCGGATCCGACGTTCTTCCAGTCGGAGAAGCGGATGCCGCCGCTGTTCCACACGGAGCTCGGACCGTGCCAACTGCCGTTGTCCTGGAGCCCCCCCATGACGTTGAAAGGCGTCGCCAGGTCCACGTTGACGTGGTAGAACTGGCCGAGCGGCAGGTTCTCGATCACGCGCCAGGAGGCGCCGCGGTCGCGCGAGAGTGCGACCCCGCCGTCGTTGCCGTCGATCAGGATCTTGCCATCGGGACTCACCCAGAGCGCGTGGTGATCCCCGTGCACACGATTCTGCACGCTGCGAAAATTCTTGCCGCCATCCTCCGAGACATCTAGCGAATTCAGTATGTTGTACACGCGGTTCTCATTAGTGGGGTCCACCGCCACCTGCGCGAAGTAGAACGGCCGCCAGGCGATCGGGCGCCCGGCGCCTGTGTTCACGGCTTTCCACGTATCGCCGCGGTCGTCAGAGCGCAGCATCACGCTGCGTGTGGCCTCGACCACGGCATAAACCACCTTGGGATTCCCCTTCGCGAAGTCGAGCCCCATGCGACCGAGCTCGCCCACGGGGAGGCCTTCGTCGGCACTCAGCCGCTTCCAGCTCTCCCCCCCGTCGTACGTCACGTGGAGCCCGCTCCCCGGTCCACCCGAGCGGAAAAACCACGGCCAGCGACGATGGTCCCACATGGCCGCAATGAGGTGATTGGGGCTTGCGGGATCCATCACGAGGTCGCCGGCGCCGGTGGTCTCGTTCACGTAGAGCACCTTGTCCCAGCTCTTGCCCCCGTCGGTGGTCTTGTACACCCCCCGCTCTGGGCTCTCCGCCCAGGTGTTGCCGAGAGCACCTACATAGGCAACCTCCGGATTGGTCGGGTGGAGCAGGACCGAGGCGATCGCGCCGGTCGACTCGAGTCCCAGATGTTGCCAGCTCTTGCCCCCATCCAAAGACTTGTACACCCCGGTGCCGACCCCCGCCGAGTTGCGGCGACCCCCTTCGCCAGTCCCGATCCAGACGAGATCTGGTATCGCCTGGTTGATGGCAATGGCCCCGATCGAGTTGGCAGGCAGGCTGTCGGTAAGTGGCGTCCAGGCCAGGCCGCCGGAGGTGGACTTCCATAGACCGCCGGTGGCCGCGCCCACATAGATGATGTTGGGGTCCGCGTTCACGGCATCAATCGCATCGATGCGGCCGCTCATGCCGGAGGGGCCGATGCTCCGGGCCTTCAAACCGGCAAGCTCGGTGATGTCCGTCTGGGACCGCGCGGTTGACGCCGCGGCAAGTATGGTCGTGAGGAAAACCGCCAAAAGGCGGGGGGAAAGATCCGTGTGCATGGCGTCCGTCTCCCTGAAGTTAAGCAACGTTAACGCAACGGGCTGGGCCCTGAGCGGGTAACCCTATCACGGCGGTGCTCACTAGTCCGGCACCTCCGATCCCTCCGGCGGTTCGGTATCCTCGGTCTCTGCACTTGCCTCGGCCAAGTCCGCTTTTGCTTTCGTAACGGATGCCAAATGCTCTTCGATGGTCAGCCGAAACGCGCGCTGACGGTTGAATGCTCTGACCGACAGCGCGGATGCGAGAACGATGAGAGCAATCGATAGTAACAACGTTCCGCGAGCGAAGGTCGCCGAGCGCGAGCCCACCAAGAAAGCGTCGAAGAGAACGAGAAACAACACGATCACGACAAGCGTGCGAAATGTCTCGACGACGAGCATGTTGGAGCCAAGGCGCTTTTGATCGTCCACCGCGCGCCGGCTCGACGAAAATTCAGAAACATCGTTTGCATCAAAGGCGAGAACGAACGCCATGGGAGCGGCAATGAACTGGTCTTCGAACTCGCTCAAAGTCGTGACCGCGGTGATACAGACGAAAACTGAGACGCTCATCAACGGAATCGCATAACGGAGCAAGGCTTTGGGCTCGGCCGATGCGTCGGCGGGTTCTTTCGCGTCATCACCGCGAGGAACGTCCCGGGACACGAGCAACGCAATCGCGACGAGCGCGAGAGCCCCGAGCAAGGCGAGAACTGCGAGGTGGCCGACGTGCTGGGTGTCTGCCGCCCGCGACACGGCGTTCGCGAGGGCTTCCAGCCCCTCGATCGATCCGGCCCCGCGATACGCGTAGATTAGCTGAAGGCCGCTCGCCATCAACGCCACGAGCGGAGTGACGAGTGCAAGTGGCAGCACCACTAATACGATGCCATAGCGGTCGCCCCCGCCTCTGGATCTCAAAAGCGCGAACGTGAATCCCAGAGCGCCTAGCGCGACCGCAATCGAAAGCAATTGCATCGCTAGAGGGTAGAGTAAGGACACGATTTCGGCAAGCCGACGCGTCATCCTCTCGACATTCGCGAGAAACTCAGGAAATTGGCTAGGGTTTAATATCGGTCTTTGACACAAGGACACTGACAACTATACTTTAGAAAGAACATGGTCACGCATACCGCGCTGCGGGCTCCGCTCGCGCTCGTGTTCGGCCTTTTGTCCCCGCTTGTTCCAGCTCAGGAGCTTTTCGAAGAGTCGATACGCCCCGTCCTAGTTGAGCGTTGTTTCGCGTGTCACAACCCGCTCGTTCTGGAAGGTGGCCTCGATTTGACGAGCGCCGCCGGGTTTACCAAAGGTGCGGCGACCGGCCCCCTTTTGAGTCCAGAAGCACGGGATCCGTCGCGATTGCTCGCCGCCATAAGCTATGAGGAGCGTGTGAAGATGCCTCCGGACGGTAGGCTCGCGCCCGAGGCGATCGATGCGTTTCGCGCCTGGGTCGAGATGGGCGCGCCGTGGCCCGATGCGGGTCCCGTATCCGCTTCGGCGCCGTCCGACGTCAACGCGGCGTTCACGAAGGAGCAGAGGAGCTTTTGGGCGTTTCAGCCGATGAGCGACCCCGACCCGCCGCCCGTAGCGGGATCGTGGCCCCGAGGCGCCATCGATCGATTCCTACTATCAAAGCTCGAGGCGGAGGGCCTCGAGCCCGCGCCGCCGGCGGAAAAGCTCTCTCTTCTCAGGAGGGTGACCTACGACCTCACGGGGCTCCCGCCGACGGAAGACGAGATTCGAAATTTTCTCTCCGACGATTCCCCGTCCGCATTCGAGACTGTCGTTGAGCGGCTGCTCGCTTCGCCGCGCTATGGCGAGCGCTGGGGCCGGCACTGGTTGGATGTAGCGCGTTACGCGGATTCCACGGGCAACGACGAGGACGTTCGCTATCCGAATGGATGGCGCTACCGCGACTACGTAATCCGGGCCTTCAATGAAGACCTGCCCTATGTCCGCTTCGTGCAGGAGCAGGTTGCGGGCGACCTTCTTCCCGCTGAGGACGGCGGCGAGGTGAACGTGCAAGGCCTCGTCGCGACGGGCTTTCTCGCGCTCGGCCCCAAAGCGCTGGCTCAGCAGGATAAAAAGCGCATGCTCTACGACATCTATGACGAGCAGCTCGACGTCGTCTCGAAGGCCTTTCTCGGGCTCACCGTGACCTGCGCGCGTTGCCACGATCATAAATTCGATCCCATCCCGACGCGGGATTACTACTCGATGGTCTCCATTTTTGCGCGCACCGAAAGCTTCGCGAACAATGATCGTCGCGACCTCTCGCGTTGGTCGCGCCCGCTCGTGCCCGAGCCGATTTACGAAATTCATCGGCGGTCGCAGAATCTTATTCTCCACAGGAGGGCCGATATCCAGAATGTCGTCGACGAGGCGCTAGCGCGCCGCAACGAGCGGCTGGTTCCAGAAATAGACGCCTACATGCTCGCGTCCGAGCGCGTCCAAGGAGGCGGCGAGGACTCCGCCGCCGTTGCCAACGAGACGGGACTCGATCCGGACCTCTTGGAATCCTGGGTGGCCTATCTGGAGCCGCGTGAGATTCGGAGACCGCATATGGCGGCGTGGCGCGAAGCGTCTCCGCGCGCGCGTCCCGACGTGGCGCGGGCCTATCGTGACCAGGACCGAGCCGACCTTTCCGAATGGAACGCCAAGGTCGGGGAACGATGGAAGGAGATCCTCGCGGCGCGTCCGGAGATGGACGAGCCTCCCCCGAAGCGACCCGAGATTCTCCCGGGAGAGGTCCGTTTCTTCTACGGCGTCCACATCGGCGGCGACGGTCCGTTGGCCGTCTCCGAAGACGACTATGAAAATGCTTTCTCCACCGAGACGGTCGCACGCTTGCGTGAGCTCGAGGAGCAGCTCGCAACGCTAGAGAAGGCCGCGCCGCCCCCGCCTCCGATGGCCTCCGCTGTCGCGGAGGGGGAGCCTGTTTTGCAGAAGGTATTCCTCCGAGGAGACCATCGAAATCCAGGGGAAGACGCGCCGATGGGATTTCTTTCCATCCTCGGGGGCGGCCACCCACTGCCGGAGCTCTCGACAAGTGGACGGCTCGAGCTCGCGCAATGGCTCACGGCGGCCGAGCACCCTCTTACGGCGAGAGTGATGGTCAATCGCGTGTGGCAGTGGCACTTCGGCGAGGGGTTGGTCCGTACGTCGAGCAACTTTGGAAAAATGGGTGAGGTCCCGAGCCATCCAGAGCTTCTCGACTATCTCGCCCGTCGATTCGTCGCGAGCGGTTGGTCGATCAAGGATCTGCACCGCCGCATCCTGCATTCGAGCGCCTATCGCATGTCGAGTGACATCTCGCCCGAGGCCCACCTTCGCGATCCGGAGAACCGTTTCTTGTCGCACTTCAATCGGCGCAGGCTCGATGTCGAGGAGATTCGTGACGGCCTACTTGCGATAGACGGGTCGCTCGACTTCACGATGGGGGGCACGCTCGACGGCCGCAAGGGTACGGACCCCGAGAACAGCAACGAGAGGATCAGCCTCGATCCATCCATCCTCCGCCGGCGGACGGTTTACATGCCTCTCCGCCGCGCCAATTTGCCGCCGCTTCTCGGCTTGTTCGACTTCGGCGATGCGGTGAACTCCGTGGCGAAGAGGTTGAGCACGAACGTATCGCCACAGGCGCTGTTCATGATGAACAGCACATTTGTCGCCGAGCGGGCCGGGAACCTCGCGGCGTCGCTTCTGGAGGAGACTGACGGGGACGTTGCACGGGCTATCCATCGAGCCTATATCGCGATCCTGAACCGCCCCGCGACCGGGGAGGAAATCGAATCGGGTAGCGGTTACGTAGAGCGGCTCATGAACAACTTCCCGGGCGTTTTGGCCAAGCCTGACGCGTGGAAGAGCCTCTGCAAGATTCTGATGGCCTCCAACGAGTTCATCTACGTAGATTGACGACCAGAACGATGTACAGGGAGCTGTCTAGAATACCGGTGACCCGCAGGGGGCTCCTGCGTGGAGCGGCATACGGCTTTGGCCTATTCGGTCTTTCCGACCTGCTCGCCGACCGCACCGGGCTCGCGGCCGCCGCCCAGAACCCGCTGGCACCGCGCGCGCCTCATTTCGAGCCCCGTGCGAAACGTGTGATCTTTCTATTCATGCATGGCGGCCCGTCGAGCATCGACATCTTCGACCCCAAGCCGCGTCTTTATCGCGATCACGGAAAGCCGCTTCCCATCAAACGGCCTCTGGCCTTTGACGACGAGCACCCCCCGGGTCCCTTGATGAAGCCTCTTTGGGATTTCCATCCAGGGGGAAAGAGCGGCATCCCGGTGAGCGATTTGTTTCCGGAGGTGCGAGACGTCGTGGACGAGCTATGCATCATCCGCTCGATGGTCGGGGAAGGCGTCGACCACGGCGCGGCGATGCTTCAGACGTTCACGGGTTCTTTCACGTTCACCCGCCCGAGCATGGGGTCGTGGACGGTCTACGGCCTCGGCAGCGAAAACGAGAATCTGCCCGGATTCATCACCATCAAGCCGACGCTTTCCCATGGCGGCGCCAAGAATTGGAGCTCGGCTTTCTTGCCCGGCGCCTACCAGGGAACGGCCATCGGACACGCGGGGCTCGAGGTGGAGACGTTGCGCGCGGAGCCGATCGAATACCTCGTCCAAAAAGAGCTTACCGGCGAGCAGCAACGCTACGAGCTCGAGATGCTCGAGAACATCAATCGACGGCACGCCGCCATGAGACGCTACGATCCGGAGCTCGAAGCCCGCATCCAATCCTTCGAGCTCGCAGCGCGCATGCAAGTGGAGGCGCCGGAGGCCTTCGATGTCGAGAGCGAGTCGATAGCGACCAAGAAGCTCTACGGCCTCGACGATCCCCTGACCGCGGATTTCGCGTGGCAATGTCTGCTGGCACGCCGGCTCGTCGAGCGGGACGTGCGCTATATCCAATGCACCCACAGCTACAAGTGGGATCAGCACTCGAATTTATTTGGCGCTCACAGCAGGAACGCGCGCGAGGTCGACCGTCCGATTGCCGGCCTCGTCCGCGATCTCAAATCACGCGATTTGCTGAAGGACACGCTTGTCATCTGGGCCGGAGAGTTCGGGCGCACGCCCGTCTCGGAGGGCGGGGACGGGCGCGATCACAACCCCTACGGCTACACGATCTGGATGGCCGGAGGCGGCGTCAAAGCGGGATTCGTCTATGGCGCGACCGATGACATCGGCTATCACGCCGTCGAGAATCGCATGCACATCCACGATTTCCACGCGACGCTCTTACACATACTCGGTATGGATCACGAGAGACTGACCTACGGCTTCAGCGGGCGGGACTTCCGCCTGACCGACGTCGCGGGCGTCGTGGCCGAAGACATCCTGGCTTGAAACCCCGCCTCGATAGCTAAGCTGAACTCCGTCCGGGCGGAGTTTAAAAAATCACTTCGAGATCATTTCTCGCTTGACAGCTTTTCTGGAACGACTCTAAAAAATGCCAGTTGCGTTCAGCAGTGCGTCTCAACGCGCGACAACGACGCGACAGTCGCGTTTGTTTGTTCGAGGACATTCGAAAGTGTTTCAACGTGTTTGCGCGCATCACGCGCGAGTACAGAGCGCCTAAAAAGTCCGTGTTATAAAAAGACATGAACAAAAAGAGACGCATTGAAATCGCTTCCCACACTCTCAGACGATGAGCTTCTTATTCGTTTGTCGAATGTGTTGAAGGACTCGCGACGTGTCGAGTCTGTGCTCGTCGCACACATCGCCGAAGTCGATGCACGTCGACCCTACGCGCGTGAAGCGTCATCGGGCAACGCACAAGACGAAGCGCCAAATCCTGGTGCTGTTGGCCGAGACCGCGCCCAAGCCGGACGTTCCGCCCTCCATCCGGAAGGTTCCGGAACCGGACGCGACAAACGAGGACCGTACGTCGAGCGGCGCAACCACTGCGTCGCGCCCCGCTCCCGAGACACGTGACCAACGGGAGGATGTCGAGCCGCTGTCGCCGGCGCGTTACAAAGTGCAGTTCACCGCGAGTGCCGAGCTCCACGACAAGCTCCAACGACTCGCGGAGCTCATGCCGGGTACCGACCTCGCTTCCATGATGGAGGCGGCTGTGAGCGAGAAACTCGAACGGCTCGAGGCCAAGCGCCTCGGCAAGACAAAAAAGCCGAGAAAGAGTCTAGACGACGCCGACACGTCGCCGGGTGTGCGCGGAATCTCCGCTCCGGTGAGGCGCTTCGTATGGGACCGCGACGCTGGTCAATGCACGTTTGAAAGCGCCGACGGCCGACGCTGTCCCGAGCGCCATAGGCTGCAATTCCACCACGACGACCCCTATGGCCTCGGCGGTGATCGAAGCGCCAACAACATCCGCCTGATCTGTCGCGCACACAACCTCTACATGGCTGAGCTGGACTACGGCAAAGAAACAATGGACCAGTTTCGCCGTTCAGCCGACCGTGTGCGTGAGCCGGCGCCGTCGTTTCAACTGCATCCGGACAGAGTTCAGCCTGGTCTTGCACGCGTTCACGCTTGAAGCTTCCCTCAATAAAGTGGTCTACTTCACCACGTGCGGTTGAGTTTAGCCGAGGTAACCAGAATGTCATATACGGCAATGGCTCAACGTGAGCGGCCACTTCGCGCTTTGGTGGTGGTGCCATTGGCCCTGGTGCTGGCCTGCGGGGCGGCCTTCGCACAGCAAATCACCGGAGGCATCTACGGCACGGTCACTGACGATCAGGGGCTTCGGGTCCCCGGCGCGACGGTGACGGTCTCGAGTCCACAGCACATACAAGCGGAGGTTCGCACCACCTCAGAGCAGGGTACCTATCGTGCCCTGCGGCTAACTCCCTCGAGCCACTACACGGTGACGGTGGAGTTGGCGGGATTCCAAACCGCTATCTTTAGAGAGGTCATACTGCGGGCAGGGCAGGACATCGCAGTCGATGCGACGCTGTCCCCGGCCGCGCTGCAAGAGAGCATTACCGTCAGTGGAGAATCGGCACTGGTCGATGTCAAGAGCTCGCAGGTCATGAGGACGCTCGAGCAGGAACGGCTCGAGAACATCCCCCTGGGGCGCGGTTTTGACGATCTCCTCACGTCGATGGCGGGCGTCCTGGATTCTGAGTATGTTTTCGCTCCGGCACAAACGGTTCTCGGGAGCGACCCCCGGGGCAACCTGTACACCATCGATGGAGCGATCGCCAATGACACCACGGTAGGCTACATCTTGTCGGAAATCCCGATCGACATGATCGAGGAAGTCCAGGTAACGACCGCGGGTCAACCGGCGGAGTTCGGCATGGCCCATGGCGGGGTTTTCAACTTCGTGACCAAGTCAGGAGGGAACAACTTCTCCGGTACAGGCTACATTTACTACCAGGGCGAAGACACGGAGTGGAACAACCTCACGCCCGAGCTCGAGGAGCAACTCGGGGTCGGATCGAGTGTGGTCAAGGACCAGGACATAGGCGGAACGTTTGGGGGACCGATCAAGCGAGATTCTATCTGGTTCTTCGGCAATATCCGTCGGCTGAACGAGGAGCTGCAATCACCCGTCCTCCCCACTCAGCCATTCGAGCGCAATCAGACCCATGCCTTCCTCAAGGTCACCGGTCAGAGGTAGATCTCGAGCAGGGCAGAGTGGAGGTGAGCTCGCGGTCGGCCCCCAGGAGCGAACCTCCAGGCCGCGCCTGTTAAGCAGGAACACCCGGGCCCACGGCTCGTTGACAGCTCGGGACCAAGATAGATATCCGGCCAACGCCTTTTTTGGCAACGCCGACAGCCCCGAGACCTGGCAGAACCAAAACCAGAACCAGCAGATCCTGAATTTCAATTTGACGCATCTCTTTGGCGACGACACCATTCTGGACGTCAAGTACAACCGGCAGTGGAAGGAGTTTATTGCCGATGCTCCCAACAACCCGGACCTCCTAATCGGCTCGAGAGACTTCCTTACGGGGAAGGAATTCGGGGGGCTCACCTCTGCTCTATTCCACATGATTTGCCGGTGTAGTTGGGGAACGGGCGCTAATCTCTCGCACTTCCGCGAGAACGCGAGTGGCTCACACGAGCTCAAGGCCGGCTTCTTCTTCGATTTCCCTAACTCCGAATGGGAGTTTGCTTACCCCCGTAATGAAGACATCTCACAATACCTTTCGGGCGGACATGCCTTTCGTGTATTACTGAGGTGGTTTCCGTTTGAGAGTCAACGCGATATTGACCGCTATTCATTCTTTGTGCAGGACCAATGGACGATCGGAGATCGGCTCACCCTGAACCTTGGAGTACGGTACGTAACATCGGAAGGCTGGCTCCCCGAACAGGCTCGGGGTGGCGGCCGCTGGTTCCCCAGGGTCGTCTTCCCGGAGACTCGCGACCTCATCAACTTTGACAACGTCGCGCCGCGCCTTGGCGTGGTGTATGCGCTGGGAGAGGAAAAGAGGACTTCTCTGAAGGCCTACTACGGGCGACACTACAAGGCCCTCCTCACCCAGGATCTCGCTACCGCCTCACCCGTTTCGGGAGGAAGCGAAACGTACATATGGAACGACGTGAACGGTGACCTCCGATTCCAGGACGGTGAGCAGGGAACGCTTATCGGGAGGGTCTTGAACCCCGTTTTTGGTGATCGATCGGACGTCGTCGTTCCCGACTTGAAAAACTCTTACGTGGATGCGTTTCACATCACGGCCGATCATGAGCTGACGAGCGAGATGGTCTTGTCGGTGGGAGGAACCTTCAAGCGCGAGCGTTCTCTCGTGGAGACGTTTGTTAGGCGGGAAGGAGGAGACCAACAAAACCCGTTCAATGATTACCGCCCGCTTGACGTGGTCAACCAGGCCGACGGCTCGCCTCTCACCATCTTCGCCCTGAGGCCGGAATTCTTGGGGTCCCTCTCCAACAGGGTCTTGGGCAACCCCGACTTTGCGGGGAAACTTTTCCGAGACTACAACGGAGTGGAGTTTGCCCTACGAAGGCGCTTTCGTGACGGCTGGCAATTGATGGTCGCCTACAACCTCAGCGAAACCCGGGGCAACCTCGCCAATGACTTCGCCGGCACCACGACCGCCAACCAGGTCTACGATGACCCCAATACGCTCATCAATGCGGAAGGCGTGCTGGCCCTGGACGCTACCCACCAGTTCAAGCTCCAGGGGACCTACACCTTGCCCTACGATATTCTCGTGAGCGGCTTTTACCAGGCCGTGACCGGGTTTCCCATCCATCTACGGGAATCTAACGTTTTCGACCTGACTCAGGGAGCCCCTACGGCGCGCTACTTCCCGCTCTGCCCCGGTACTGGCGTAACGAAAGGACACATTGGCGGTTGCAGGCCGCCTCCGCTTGGTGTTCCCGGAATCGTGGTGGAGGGTGCCATCGCTGTGGCTGCGTTTCCAAGAGGTACCGAACGCCACGCCTTCAAAAACAAAATCGACGTTCGAGTGGAAAAGCAGTTTCGGTTCGGGAACGGAATGAGACTGGGGCTCATCGCCGATATCTTCAATCTAGGCAACATCAACCGGGTTACGTCTTTTCAGTCACTGACGATCGACCAAGCCGCCCCATTCCTTGCGGCAGCGGACACTGAACTACCCCGTATTTTGAGAGTGGGAGTGCGCTTCAGTTTTTAACCAGGGTTTCCCCGAGAAGACGTGCCCCCTCGCGTCGTCGCTCCAGGGAAACAGCGCGTCCCCTAGGTTCCCACGGACGCGAATCGCGGAACGACCAGGCAACCACGCTGATTCGGCGCGCGTTGCCGGGATCCGAATTACGGTCTATATTTGGATCCATATCCAGGGAGGATACTTGAAGTACAGCGAAGCAATCGAGCCGGTCACAACGCTGAAGACGAAGAGCGCAGAGCTCATCAGGCGTGCCAAAGAGAGCGGTCAACCCATCGTGATTACTCAGAATGGCAAAGCGACAGCGGTGCTAGTGGACGTGGAGAGCTTCGAACGCCAGCGCGAGGCGCTCCTGCTACTGCGCTACCTCGCCGTCGGTGAGGGTGAGATCGCCACAGGGAAAGGGATAACCCAAAGAGAGGCACATCGACATTTCGAGAAGAAGTTGAAAGAGCTCCGGGGTGAGTGAGAGCCACGATGTCATTTGGGCCCCGAACGCGATTCGCGATCTCGACGACATCCTCGTTTATGTCGCGACGTCGCGGGGCGCTGACGACGCCGAGGGAGTGCTCGATGGGCGCCGAGATTTGAGTGAGCTGATCTTGAAACGAGCGCTCGAGCCCCTCGGTTTCGACGAGCCTCAAGAGTCAGAGTGACGGCTGCTCATGCGCGCGCTCGAGCTCTCAATTGGGACAGCCCCTCCTCCACCTCCGATCGAGGCAGTTTTCCTCGTTCGAGCTCTTCGTCACTTTTCGCGAGCAGACGCTCATAGAGCTTGATGCCGGAGACGAGGATCTCATCGTGTCCTGCATCGATGAGGTCGAAGAGAACGTCCTCGGCGTCAGCGAAGTTCCCTCGACGCTCGTGGTGATGGATGAGCCTCCTTTGAATGTCGGGAGCCGGGGCGTAGATGGCGAGTGCTCGGGTGAGGATCTCGATTTTGCGCAGGTACGCTTCCGCATCTGGAATGCGAGCGAGATCCTCATGACCCGAGACTTCGAGGAGAAGCGCGAGGGCTCTCGTCCGGGAGATATAGGCGGTCCTCTCGTCGCCCTGGAGGCCTTTGACCTCGCCTTCTTCGTAAAGAAGCTCGGCAACCACGAGGCATTTGCCCATGTCGAGACTCCCGCCTGGGCTGAAGAGCGTGACAATCTGGTCGGTGGGGAGAGCCAGCAATGTCTCGATGTCGAGGCCCACGAGGTTTCTCGCGGCTTCGGTGATGACGCGCGCGGCCTCGTCGAAACGCCGGGCTTTCTTGAGCGTGAGGACCGCGCCCAGGGTTTTGGCGAGCTGCTCGACGAGCCGAAGTATGTAGTCGCGCTGGAACATTTCCCTTACCCGGCGAGCTTCGCTCGCCGACCTCTCCCCAAGGGGAGAGGTTAGTGCGTGAGCCGACTAGTTTGAATCGGTGGTCACACTCTCCGTCCGGTACTTGTCGAACCACGCCACGATGTTCGCTACCTTGGCAATGAGGTGGCTGGGCCGGTCGGTGATCCCGTGCGAGGCGCCGGGGACGCGAACCAAAGCGGTATCGATCTTGCGAAGCTTGAGGGCCTGGTAGTACTGCTCCGAGTCCGACATCGGGGTCCGATAGTCCTGCTCCCCGGTGAGCACCATCGTGGGCGTCGTCACGTTCCCGACCAGCGATATCGGAGATCGCCTCATGTAGTGATCTTCATGCTCCCAGGGAAGCCCGGGAAACCAAGACTTGTGTACGGACGGGATGTCGGTCGTAAGAGCCCAGCTGTACCAGTTGATCACCGGCTTGGCAGAGACCGCCGCACGGAATCGGTCGGTCCGACCCACAAGCCAGCTCGTCAGCACACCGCCGCCGCTTCCGCCGGTCACGAAGAGATTGCGGTCGTCGATATAGCCGCGTGCGATCACCGCATCGATGCCCGACATGAGATCGTCGTAATCCTCGCCGGGATAGTTGCGATGGATGAGGTTGCCGAACTCCTGCCCGTAGCTATTGCTGCCCCTCGGGTTCGTGTAGAGGACGACGTAACCGGCCGCGGCATAGAGCTGGACCTCCGCCGAGAAATGGGGGCCGTAGTTCGACACCGGCCCTCCATGGATCTCGAGAAGCAGAGGGTACTTCTTGGATGGGTCGAATCCGGGGGGGGTTGCGATCCATCCGTGAACCCTGCGCTCGTCGTGCGAGGATTCGTACCAGATCTCTTCCACGGCGGCTAGCTCCTTGTGGCCGAGTAGATCCGCGTTGAGTGCCGTCAGCGACTTCGCTTCGGTGCCACGACGCCCGATGGCGACGTCCGATGGCGCGTCCGTCCGGGAATGGGTGAAGGCATACCAGCCGTTAGGAGATACCGAGTATTCACCGTCGCTGTATGGCCGCCCGAGGGACATGCCTCCTAGGCTTCCGACCAGATCCTGAACCTCTCCATCCAGCGTCATGCGAGCGAGCTTCGTCTGACCCTCGTCGTCGTACTGGAAGAAGATGCCTCGGCCGTCATCGCTCCAGACCGGAGCTTGAACGTCTCGGTCGAGCGCCGAGCTCACCAATCGCGAGTTGCTTCCGTCGCGATTCATGACGAAGAGACGCCTGAGCTGGTAGAACTGGTAGGTATCGTCGAACCCGAGATAGGCAATCCGCCGTCCGTCCGGAGAGAGCGCCGGAGACTCGTCGGGACCGTTGCGGTCCGTGAGCGCCCGGATCGTGCCGTCTTCGACAGACACGTCGTAAATTTCGGTATTCCGCGTATCGTATTCCCAGTCCTTGTTTCGATTGGCGGAAAAGATGATGGACTTCCCGTCCGGTGTGAAGACCAAATTCCCACCGTGGTGGTAAGGACCGCGGGTCAACTGTCTCGGCGTACCGCCATCGGAAGAGATGACGAAGAGCTGGCGGTAGCCGTGTTTCAAGTACCCTTCCCCATCGGCTCGATAGATGAGTCTGTCGATGACCTTGACCGGAGGCGCCCACTCGGCACCCTCGGGTTTCGAGGGCATGGCTGCAAGAGGCTCTCGCTTCTCTTCGACCAGCATCGAAAAAGCGATGAGCTTGCCATCGGGAGACCAAGCGGGACCGTCCGGCTTCTCGCCGAGCTGCGCTAGCTGGGCGGTCTGTGCCGTATCCATCCAGCGAAGGTAGAGCTGAGCCGTTCCCTCGCGGTTCGAGACATAGAGGAGTCGCTCCCCATCGGGCGACCAACGCGGCGAGTGGTCGCTGTAGTTACCCGAGGTGAGCGGGCGGTGATTCGAGCCGTCGGCGTGAACGATCCAGAGGTTCGAACGGCGCGTGTCGCTCATAACGTCCATGAAATTGCGGACGTAGACGACGCGGCCCCCGTCCAGCGAGATCCGAGGATCGGACGCGTACTCGAGCCCAAACACGTCCATCGGCTCGAAGCGTTGCGAGGTTCCCTCGTTCGGTTCCATGGCCGGGGACTCGCACGGCGCCCCGGCGAGCGTCAAGACAAAGACGAGCGATATGTGATGTTTGTTGTTCATCGTCAGTACCTTTGAGTTCGGAGCTATGAGCGCGACGGCGCTTGTGGGTGGCGAGTCTAAGAGCCGGGCTGGCCCGTGTCAACGGAGGTGTCGGAGCTCGCCGCGTTGGTGCGGGAATCGCGTGCACCAGTGCCCCAATACGCGTACGATGGCCCGTGATTTTCCTATCCCTCAAACCCTCATTCTCGAAAGGGGAGACCCTATGAGCTTGACACGTCGCAGGCCTCACGCATCGTTACTGGCACTCGGAGCCTTTTCGCTCATTGGATGCGCGACCCCTCAGTCCACAGACCGAGAGCCAGCGGAGAGGCCGAACGTCCTCTTCATTTCCATCGACGATCTGAACGACTGGATCACGCCTCTGGGTGGTCATCCGCAGTCAAGAACGCCGAACTTGGAGCGTCTGGCACGAGAGGGTGTGACCTTCACGCGCACCTACACCGCCTCGCCGGCGTGCAATCCCTCGCGGGCGGCGCTCTTGACCGGGCTCCACCCCTACAGCACGGGCATGTACTCGAACTACCAGTACTGGCGGAAAGTGCTTCCGGACGCCGAGACGCTGCCGGGCTACTTCAAGGACCACGGCTACTGGACGGGTGGTGCCGGCAAGATCTTCCACAACACCGAGCCCCATCCGCCGTCGTGGGACGAATACTTTCCTTCCAAAGAAGATACGATGCCGGATTACTTTCGTCCCAAGCCCGGTGAGGCGGTGAACATGCCCCGCTTCGAGAACATGTCCAGTGTTTTCGACTGGTCTCCCATCGACATCCCCGATGAGGAGACCGGGGACTATAGCTCGGTGAGCTGGGTGATCGAGCAACTCCAGCGCGAGCACGATCGTCCCTTCTTTCTCGCCGCCGGCATCTACCGCCCGCATACTCCCTTCTACGTACCGCGCGAGTACTTCGATTTGTTTCCGCTCGAATCAGTCGAGCTTCCGAAGACGCTCGAAGGCGACCTGGACGACGTTTCAGAGCGGGCGCGCGAGATCGCCCGCCGGGCTGGCGACTACCATTCTCACGTCGTCGAGGCCGGCCAGTGGAAACAGGCGGTACAAGGCTATCTCGCCTCCATCGCCTTTGCAGATGCGCTGGTGGGAAGGCTACTCGAGGCGCTCGAGCGAAGTCCCTACGCCAGCAACACCATTGTCGTTCTCTGGTCCGACCACGGCTGGCAGCTGGGAGAGAAGAAGCACTGGAGGAAATTCGCCCTCTGGGACAACGTGGCGAGGACGGTGCTGATGATGCACGTTCCCAGCGGAACACCCGGCCTACCCCAGGGCTCGAAGGCGGGAAGCCGCGTCGAGCGCGTCACCTCGCTCGTGGATCTCTTTCCCACTCTCGTCGACCTTGCCGGCCTACCCGCGAAGGACGGGTTGGACGGCCGCAGCCTGGCACCGCTCCTCGCGGATCCACAGGCGGTGTGGGATCACCCGGCGATCACGACCTATGACATCTTCGAGTTCTCCATCCGCACCGAGGACTGGCGCTACATCCGCTACATCGACGACAGCGAGGAGCTTTACGACCACCGGAACGACCCGGAGGAGTGGACGAACCTGGCGGACGATCCCGAGCACGCCGAGGTCAAGGCGCGGCTGGCAGCTCACATCCCCCAGAATCCGGCTCCTTTCGTCGAGACATCCTTTCAGCTCATGCCGCATCACGTGCGCCCCTTTCGCAGCAAAGAGGATTACAAGGCCAGCCGGCAGGATTAGCCCCGCATGTCTACCCGACTACACTCCCCTCGCGGTGCGACGAGGAGGTCTTCCGACGGGCGACATGTTTATGGAAGGGAGCAGCTCGGACAAAACACTTCCAAACGGAAGGGTAGTGGGACTTGGGCGAGGATGTACAAGGTCGGATCCCCCCTCCGGGAAGTGTCTTGACACGTAACTGCAACCCTGTCCAACACGTCGCCCGGGTCATCAGCCAACTCGATGATCCATTCGTGCGCCGTGAGGCGATCCACGTGCACACGATTGGTGTTTCCACTGCTCGCGGTGCCGACCAGAAACCGCCACAACACATCTTCCCCGAGATCAGGGTCAGGAGGACCTGTGATGGCAATCGTTGCTGAGCCTGTGTCAGTCAGTGTCATGTCTCGCATGTTTTCACAGCAAGAACCGTTGTTGATGATCAAATTGTCCGTAGCAAGGAAATTGAGCACGCCGGGAACGGCGAGGGACTGGACAGGGCAAATGAGTCCCGAGGTAGCACCGTTTTGGATCAAGCGGCGGTCGGACGGTTTTCTTTTCGGCAGGAACCTGCCCATGTCCATGATGAGGTTTCCGTTGCCGTTTATCCTCACTTCGGTTCTCCCATCGCCTCCGGGAAAGTTCTTATCCGTGTAGGTCTCTGAGCCACCAATAGGGACGTCATTACTCAGGCCGCTCAGGTTGTCCTCGATGGTGACTACGACCGGTGACACTGTCACGTTGTTGGGCTTGCCCTTGCCACTGGGCTTGCCCATGCCACGAACAGTCTCGACACTGAGGAAAAACGCAAAACAAGCAACGACCATGCTGAGAGTTACTAAAGCAGTTTTCTTCACAGTTTGCCTCCTCATTACAGAACGTAGGAGCCCAAGGCGACGCCCTTGAGACAGTGGACGCCTGTCGGAGCTGACGAGCACGTCTCTGGGTTCCCTCATCTTCACTTCCTTGAATCCGCAAGCAAAGTGACCGTAACAGGTCGGCGCGGGCAGATCGTCACGGAAGTTTCAAGGTTCCGTGAAAAACAGGTCGGGCGGGCTTACGGTGTAGAGGAGTTCGGCCAGAAGTTCTCCAGCAGCCAAAGGGTGTATCTGCTCTCCCAGCTCACGAAGGCCAGGTGGCGGCCGTCGGGGGACCAGTCGACACTCCCCGCGATGTAGGGGCCGGTCTCCTCGAGCTTTCGCTCCGAGGAGCCGTCCACTGCGACGACCCAGAGCTCACGGTCGAACTGTTGGGGAAGTCTGGTGATGCGACTGCGGGGGTAGACGATGAAGCGGCCGTCCGGTGACCACGAAACCCGCCGTCCAAGGACCTCGGGCTCCGGAACTTCCGTGATGAGCTGGCGGTCGGAGCCGTCCGGTCGGATTCGCCAGAGGGAGCGCTCCTCGGGAAACGCGATCCACTGCCCGTCGGGCGACCACTTGGCCGGTGCGAAGCTGTCGACCCCTGGAATTTGCCTCAGGGAACCGTCCTCGACGATGAACAACCCCGACGGCTCGGAATCCGGTCCCATGCGGTTCAGCAGGATTTTCCTCCCGTCGGGCGAGTAATCGGGGTTAGGCGCTCTCACGAACGAGAGGTCCACCACTTCGCGGCGCTCGTGCGAGGCGAGCTCGAGCTCGTGAACGCGCCAGGAGGATCTCTCTTCGTCGTAGACCCCCACCAGCACGCGTTCGCCATCCGGGGACCAGGAGGCGTTCGCGCTTCGCAAGTCAAGTTCGATCCTGTGGACGATGGCGCCGTCCGTATCGGCGATAATCATCGCGCCTTCAGAGCGGTACATCAGTGTTTGACCATCGGTAGACCACACCGGAGCACGGTTGTCCCCTCGGGTCTCGGCGGGAAGGAGTATGGGCTTGCCGTTTGGCCGATCGGTTCCGGGTGACATGGACAGGAGATACACGTCGTTGAGGATGTTTCTCCTGACGAAGCTGAGCGAGCCGTCGATGTGCCAGTCCCGAATATTTACCGGCCCCAGGTTTTCTTCTACGATGAATGGCTCACCCGAGGGCGCACCCTCCTCGAGCGCGACGGCCCAGAGGTCCCACTGCTTCGTTCGGAAACTTAGAAAAGCCAGGTACTTGCCATCGGGAGAGAAGATCGGGCTTTGGTCGGCCGCGGCGTGTGGCGCCACCGGAATCGCGTGCCCTCGGCTCAGCTCGGGCGAATCGTCCTCCTCACGCGCTGCGGGAATCCGCGCGAGGTAGAGGTCACGGTCTCCGCCGTCGAACGCGACCAGGTCTCCCTTCGGCGAAATCCGGGGCAAAAAGCCGTCGAAGGCGATTCTAGCGCGCTCGCGGGCACGGCGGTCTAACCGGAGCAGCCACGAGGCACCGGTTTCGTCCTGACTCCGGCACCAGAGATCGTCTGCCGAAGTAAAGCGGATGGGGACCACACGGTCGGGCTGGCGGAGCCAGGTCGAATACTCTCCGGTCTCGACCTCGAGCACGTGGAGGTTCCAGGCCTCGCCGTCGTAGCGTTCGAAGGCGATGCGCCGGCCGTCCGGCGACCACCGGTAGTTGGGATACCTCGCCTGCTGCGTTAAATCGATGTGTGCGACCGCGACGACCCTTCGTGACATCAGCTCGTAGACCACAGGGCTCTCGAGGCCGACATCGTAGTAGATGATCCGCCGGCCGTCGGGGGATAGAGCCGCATTTCCATCGCCAATGGAATCGCCGGTAGGAAGGACGAGCTCCCGAAGGGTGGCGCCGGTGGGAAGCTCTCTCCGTTCCCCCTCGTAGAGCGTCTCGAGCGCCGCTAGCCTTCCCCGCGCCACCTTCACGAGCTCTTCCTGATCGGAGAACTCGTCAAGAATCCGGCGATAGGCGCTCATCGCACCATCTGCCCCGGAGCGCTCGTAGCAGAGCCCAATCCGGAGGAGGGCTCTGCCCCCAAACGTCCTCTCTTCCGGAAACTCGTCGAGGATCCTCTGGTACAGCTCGACCGCTCCCTGCAGGTCGCCTTCCGCCTGCTCGAGAAAGTAGGCTCGCTCGTAGAGCGCTCCGGCGGTCCGCTCCTGCGCGGACACGCCCGTCAGCGCCATCACCAGGACGAGCATGAAACCACTCATATTCCCTCCATGCTCGAAGAGATTACGACCGGCGCCATCGCGATGCCATTCGCGGCGACGATTCGACGTATAACGAAGTAGGCTCCACGAAGGCCCTTCGGCTCATCGCGGCCAGAAGTTCTCCAGCAGCCACAGGGTGTAGCTCCCCTCCCAACTGGAGAAGGCCAGGTGGCGGCCGTCGGGGGACCAGTCGGCCCAGATCGGGCGGTAGGGAGCGGTCTCCTCGAGCTTTCGCTCCGAGGAGCCGTCCACCGCGACGACCCAGAGCTCGCGGTCGAATTGTTGGGGGGGCCCCGTCGTGCGGGCGCGGGGGTAAGCGATGAAACGGCCGTCCGGTGACCAGGAGAACCCGTTAATAAGGACATCAGGCTCCGGAATCTGCATGACGAGCTGGTGGTCGGAGCCATCTGCCCGGATTCGCCATAGGGAGCGAGCCTCGTGAAACGCGATCCACTCCCCGTCGGGCGACCACTTGGCCGGTGCGAAGCTGTCGACCCCTGGAATTTGCCTCAGGGAACCGTCCTCGACGATGAACAGCCCCGACGGCTCGGAATCAGGTCCCATGCGGTTCAGCAGGATTTTCCTCCCGTCGGGCGAGTAATCGGGGCCGGGCTGGTTAACGAACGAGAGGTCCACCACTTCGCGGCGCTCTTGCGAGGCGAGCTCGAGCTCGTGGACGCGCCAGGCCGATCTCTCTTTGTCGTAGACCACCACCAGCACGCGTTCGCCATCCGGGGACCAGGAGGCGTTCCGGCCACGAAAGTCCGGTTCGATTCGCCGCACGATGGCGCCGTCCGGATCGGCGATAATCATCGCCCCTTGAGAGCGGTAGAGAAGCGTCCGACTATCGGCGGACCACACGGGATGACGATTGTCCCCTCGGGTCTCGGCGGGAAGGAGCTTGGGCTTGCCGGTTGGCCGATCGGTTCCGGGTGACATGGGCAGGAGATAAACGTCGTTGAGGATGTTTCTCCGGATGAAGCTGAGCGAGCCGTCGATGTGCCAGTTCCGGATATTTACCGGCCCCAGGTTTTCTTCTACGATGAACGGCTCGCGCGATGGCCTACCCTCCTCGAGCGCGACGGCCCAGAGGTCCCACTGCTTCGTTCGGAAACTTAGAAAAGCCAGATACTTGCCATCGGGAGAGAAGATCGGGCTTTGGTCGGGCGCGGCGTGGGGCGCCACCGGAATCGCGCGCCCTCGGCTCAGCTCGGGCGGATCGTCCTCCTCACGCGCTGCGGGAATCTGAGCGAGGTAGAGGTCACGGTCTCCGCCGCCGAACGCGACCAGGTCTCCCTTCGGCGAAATCCGCGCCCCCACGCCGTCGAAGGCGATTCTCGCGCGCTCGCGGGCGCGGCGGTCGAACCGGAGCAGCCACGAGGCACCGGTCTCGTAACCCTGGCTGTCGCCCCAGAGATCGCCTGCCGAAGTAAAGCGGATGGGAACCACATAGTCGGGCTGGCGGAGCCAGGTCGCGACTCTCCCAGAGTCCACCTCCATCACCTCGAGGCTCCACGACTCGCCATCGAATCGCTCGAAAGCGATGCGACCTCCGTCCGGCGCCCACCGGTAGTTGGAATAGATGACTTGCTGCGTGAGATCGACCGGTGCGAGGCTCTCGACGCGGCGCGACATCAGCTCGTAGACGACCAGACTCTCGAGGGCGCTATCGTAGTAGACGATGCGCCGGCCGTCGGGGGATAGAGACGCATTTCCATCGCCAATGGAATCGCCGGTAGGAAGGACGAGCTCCCGAAGCGTGGCGCCGGTGGGAAGCTCTCTCCGTTCCCCCTCGTACAGCGACTCGAGCGCCGCTAGCCTCTCCCGCGCCACCTTCACGAGCTCTTCCTGATCGGAGAACTCGTCGAGAATCCGGCGATAGGCGCTCATCGCACCATCTGCCCCGGAGCGCTCATAGCAGAGCCCAATCCGGAGGAGGGCTCTGCCCCCAACAGTCCTCTCTTCCGGAAACTCGTCGAGGATCCTCTGGTACAGCTCGACCGCTCCCTGCAGGTCGCCTTCCGCCTGTTCGAGAAAGTAGGCTCGCTCGTAGAGCGCTCCGGCGCTCCGCTCCTGCGCGGCCACGCCCGTCAGCGTCAGCGCCATCACCAGGACAAGCGTGAAACGATTCATATCCCCTCCGGCACGAGCTTGTATCCGACTCCCCGAATGCTGATCAGGTAGCGAGGACGTTTCGGGTCCACTTCGATCTGCTGTCGAATCGTGTACACCTGATTGTCGACCGAGCGCTGGTTGACGTAGACTTCCTCTCCCCAGATGCGGTCGAGGATCTCGTCGCGGGTCACGACTTCCCCGGCGCGCTCTCCCAGAAGCCGCAGGATACGGAACTCGCGCGGGGTGAGCTCGAGTTGCTCTTCGCCGCGTTTCGCTTCGAAGCGAACGAAGTCGACGGTGATGTCCGCAAACGTGAGCCGGTCCAGCGTAGAGGGCGGTTCCGGTTTCGCCGCGCGGCGCAAGATGGCCTCGATGCGAGCCATGACCTCGCGAATGTTGAACGGCTTTGTCACGTAGTCGTCGGCCCCGAAGCCGAGCCCGACGAGAATGTCGGTGTCTTCGCTCTTCGCGGTAAGGAAAAGGATGGGAACGTCGTTCCCCTCTTCTCGCAGTCGCCGGCAGAGCTCGAAGCCGTTCAGAGCTGGCATCATCACGTCGAGCACGACGAGAGCGAAACGTTCTGACGCGATGATGCGATGAGCCTCCCTGCCATCGACCGCCGTCTTGACCAGAAAGCCTTCGGATTCCAGTTCATCCGTAAGAGCGAGGCGGACTCCCGGCTCGTCATCCACGACCAGGATCCCGCCTCTGGGCATCAGGAGACCTTCGATACCGGAGGTGGGTTCTCGGCAACGGGTTGCGAGAGCACCTTTGGGTTGGCGGCCGGCAGGACGAGACGAAAACGGCTCCCTATTCCAGGTTCGGAGTCGACTTCGACCTTCCCGCCGTGCGCCGCCATGATGTGCTCGACGATCGCCAGGCCAAGGCCGATTCCCTGCTGGTCGGAGCTCTCCACCGGGGCTCGATACGACGGCTCGAAGATACGGCGCTTATCCTCCGGGGCGATCCCTCGACCGCGATCCGACACCTCCAGCACGACCTCGTCCTTTCTTGTGCGGAGGGAGACTCCGATCCATTTTTCTTGCGGTGAGTACTTCACGGCGTTGTCCAGCAGGTTCAAGATAGCCTGCTCGAACGCGTCGCGATCGATTTCGACCTCCCGAACCTCTTCGAGGTGCGTCTCCACGACAAACTGCAACTGCTCCGCACGCGCCTCGAAGTGCACGAGAACCTCCTCGACCAGCGCCACGAGGCTCGTCGGGCTCGGGTGATAACGCTTGGTGCCGGTCTCGATGCGCGTGAAATCCAGGAAATTGTTCACGAGACGCGTCAGCCGCTGGAGCTCGGAGCTCACGACGTGGAGGTAGCGCTGGGTGCGGTTCGGGTCAGTGACCGAGCGCGCCCGGAGCCGGTCGATGAGCGCACGCATGGACGTGATCGGGCTCTTGAACTCATGCGAAACGAGAGAGACGATGTCCGATTTGATACGGATGAGCTCCAGCTCCTGCCGGACTTGTCGAGCAGTGAGAACGACGCCGAGGCCGAGAACCAGTACCAGGAACAGCGTCATAACCAAGAACATCCAGCGGGCCGCGACATAGGGAGAGGCGTCGGGATCATGAAAAGCCGCAATCGTCCATTCCGGGAGCCCATCACCGAGCTCGGTGGGTTCATGCCCCGCCTCGACCCTCCCCGGAGCCCCTCCCGCATCAAAGAGAACCTCGCCATCCTCGTGCGCTAAATGCAGATGAAGCCCTGCCGTGGTCGCTCGGAAGGCATCGCCAAGCCAGCGACCTGCGAGCGAAACGTCGTCCGCGATCAGCACCGCGGCGAGGTCACTCGGCGTCTTCTGGACCGCGAACACCGTAGCGTGCACGACGTCCGGGTGTGGGAAAACGAGCTCCCGTTGTGAAGTCGCACTGGCCGGCAAAGCATCCAGGGATCGCCGAACGCCTCTTTGGAGCAGGTCCAGCTTCTCCAGCTCTTCGAGCCGGGAAGCCTTTCCATGTCGCACTTGCCCGTAGTCTTCGCAGTCTGTCCGCGCGTTCCCCTTTCCGCAAAGCTCCTCGATGCGGCGCTCCAGGTCGGCCGCGTAGAATCGAACGCGTTCCGGCGAAATCACCCAGCGGTCGACCAGAAGATACCGGTAGGCCTGCGTCAATATGGGCAAAGCGCTCTTCAGCTCTCCCCGATCCGTCTCGATGTCGAAAACGCGAAGTGCCGCGATGAGCGCGTTGGCGGCCAGTGAGCCGTTGAGCGGCTCGGGCCACTCCGTGGCAAGCTCTCGGTAGATCTCGAGGGCGCGTTCATGCCTCCCCGAGCGATGGTATGTACGAGCCAATCCCATCGTTGCGTGGGAGCGGAGGTTTGGATCGTCGGATTGGGCAAGGCCTTCGTAGCGCGAGCGCGCGCGTTGCAGTTGACCCTTACCAAGCTCCAGCGTCTCCGCTTCCAGGATCTGGCTAGCGGACACGTGAACTCTTGGATCGAAGTCCGGCGAAACGATGAACCGTTCCCGAACAAAGAACACGTCTCCCGCGGGGGAAACAACCAACAGAGTCCCTGGCAAGGCTCCGGCCTCAGCTTCGCGCGCCGGCCCCGCGATCTCCTCCCACGAAAGGGAGCTCGCGTCCGCGATGGTGGTGAGACGTGCCAGCACCTCCGCCACCCGCGAACGTAATTCGTCCACCGCGTGCCGGAGAGCTGCCTCCTGTTCCGTCCTCATGAGCCCTTCGATCCGATAGCGATCGGCTTCGAGAGCTCGCAGGCCAATAAACCCCAGGGCAACGGCGGGCAGGACGACTGTAAGTCCGAGGAGCAGCAAGACCTTCCGCTGGCGTCTCAGAGCAAGGCGAAGGCTTTGGCCTTGCGCGAAGGGAGCGTCTTTCGCCATGGACACACCGTCTCGGATGACAATATAGCAGAAGGGTTCGCGACGGATTGTCAGAAAAGTTTCAAATGGGCTCGGCCTCGATTCCCCTACGCCATCGCGCCGCAGGTACCACACTTCCACATCGCTTCGGGGCGGATCTGGACGC
The DNA here is from genome assembly GCA_965247365.1 of Candidatus Marinacidobacterales bacterium. GTDB lineage: Bacteria > Acidobacteriota > Vicinamibacteria > Marinacidobacterales > SMYC01 > CBDFHB01. The sequence goes on along the minus strand of CBDFHB010000002.1, from coordinate 1,337,662 downwards.
TTCTCGGCTGGTACTTCAACCCCTGAGGGAGGACGAGAAACCTACTTTTCGTCCCTAGAGACGAGAAGGGGGTAGAATGAAGTTATGTCGAGAGTCGTGGAAACACTCGCGCAGCGCCGATTCACGGTCGAGGAGTATCACCGGATGGCGGAGAAGGGAATCCTCTCGGCCGAGGAGCGTGTCGAGCTCGTTCGAGGGGTTGTTCGCGAGATGAGCCCCAAGAATCGGGCGCACGTCATTGCAGTCAACCGCGCTTGCGACTTGCTTCGCGGCAGGCTCGAGGGGAAAGCGCGAGTCTACCAGGAGGCTCCACTACCTGTGGAGGGTCTCGACTCCGAGCCGGAACCCGACGTGATGGCCTGTTCCAACCTCGATCTCGCCGCGTACGGAACGGAAGGAATGGAGCCACTTCTGGTTATAGAAGTTGCGGAATCGTCGCTGGCCTATGACCTCGACATCAAGGCAACGCTCTACGCCGAGGCGGGTATCCCGGAGTACTGGGTGGTGAATCTGGTGGATCGCGTGCTCGAAGTCTTTCGGGATCCCCGCGAGTCCGGCTATCGACGCCATTCGACCCTGGAGCTGAGCTCGACGGTGACGCCGGAAGCGTGGCCCGAGATCGTCCTCGACGTGGCTTCTCTTCTTCCGTAAGACGTCGAGCGGGTCGTCGACCCGCCGACCGAAAAGACAGTCTCCTGCCCGAGCTCAAGTTCCGCCTCGTCTTGCACGTGTTCACGCTTGAAGCTTCCTTCACTGTCGTGGTCTACTTCACGACGTTTCGGTGGAGCTTAGCCGAGGTAACTAAAATGTCATATACGGCAATGGCTCAACCCGAGCCACCACTTCGCGCTTTGGTAGTGGTGCCACTGGCCCTTGTGCTGGCCTGCGGGGCGGCCTTCTCGCAGCAAATCACCGGAGGCATCTACGGCACGGTCATCGACGATCAGGGGCTTCGGGTCCCCGGCGCGACGGTGACGGTCTCGAGTCCACAGCACATACAAGCGGAGCTTCGCACGACCTCAGAGCAGGGTACCTATCGTGCCCTGCGGCTAACGCCCTCGAGCCACTACACGGTGACGGTGGAGTTGGCGGGATTCCAAACCGCTATCTTTAGAGAGGTCATACTCCGGGCAGGGCAGGACATCGCAGTCGATGCGAGGCTGTCCCCGGCCGCGCTGCAGGAGAGCATTACCGTCAGTGGAGAATCGGCACTGGTCGACGTCAAGAGCTCGCAGGTCATGCGGACGCTCGAGCAGGAGCGGCTCGAGAACATCCCCCTGGGGCGCGGTTTTGACGATCTCCTCACGTCGATGGCGGGCGTCCTGGATGCCGAGTATGTTTTCACTCCGACACAAACAGTTCTCGGGAGCGACCCCCGAGGCAACCTGTACACCATCGATGGAGCGGTCGCCAATGACACCACGGTAGGCTACATCTTGTCGGAAATCCCGATCGACATGATCGAGGAAGTCCAGGTAACGACCTCGGGTCAACCGGCGGAGTTTGGCATGTCCCATGGCGGGGTTTTCAACTTCGTGACCAAGTCAGGAGGGAACAACTTCTCCGGCACAGGGTACATTTACTACCAGGGCGAAGGCACGGAGTGGGACAACCTCACGCCTGAGCTCGAGGAGCAACTCGGAGTCGGATCGAGTGTAATCAAGGACCAGGACATAGGCGGAACGTTTGGGGGACCGATCAGGCGAGATTCTATCTGGTTCTTCGGCAATATCCGTCGGCTGAACGAGGAGCTGCAATCACCCGTCCTCCCCACCCAGCCATTCGAGCGCAATCAGACCCATGCCTTCCTCAAGGTCACCGGTCAGATAAGCGGAAACACCCGGGCCCACGGCTCGTTGACAGCTCGGGACCAAGATAGATATCCGTCCAACGCCTTTTTTGGCAACGCCGACAGCCCAGAGACCTGGCAGAACCAAAACCGGAACCAGCAGATCCTGAATCTCAATTTGACGCATCTCTTTGGCAACGACACCATTCTTGACGTCAAGTACAACCGGCAGTGGAAGGAGTTTTTTTGGGATGCTCCCAACAACCCTGACGGGACCATCGGCTACCGGGACTGGTTTACGGGGAAGGAATTCGGGGGGCTCACCGGGTCTCTACGGCATGAGATTTGCCGGTGTAGTTGGGGAACGGGCGCTAATCTCTCTCACTTCCGCGAGAACGCGAGTGGCTCACACGAGATCAAGGCCGGCTTCTTCTTCGATTTCCCTAACGGCGACCGAGAGTTCTTTTACCCCCGCAATGAAGACATCCGACAATACCTTGCGGACGGACAGGCCTTTCGTGTATGGCTGGAGTGGTTTCCGTTCAATCAAGCCTTGGCTATTGACCGCTATTCATTCTTTGTGCAGGACCAATGGACGATCGGAGATCGGCTCACGCTGAACCTGGGAGTACGGTACGTAACATCGGAAGGCTGGATCCCCGAACAGGCTCGGGGTGGCGGCCGCTGGTTCCCCAGGGTCGTCTTCCCGGAGACCCGCGACCTCATCAACTTTGGCAACGTCGCGCCGCGCCTTGGCGTGGTGTATGCGCTGGGTGAGGAAAAGAGGACTTCTCTCAAGGCCTATTACGGGCGACACTACAAGGCCCTCCTCAACCAGGATCTCAGTAGCGCCTCACCCGTTTCGGGAGGAAGCGAATTGTACACATGGAACGACCTGAATGGTGACCTCAAATTCCAAGACGGTGAGCAGGGAACGCTTCTCTCGCGTGTCTTGAACCCCGTTTTTGGTGATCGATCGGACCTCGTCGTTCCCGACTTGAAAAACTCCTACGTGGATGCGTTTCACATCACGGCCGATCATGAGCTGACGAGCGAGATGGTCTTGTCGGTGGGAGGAACCTTCAAGCGCGAGCGTTCTATCATGGAGACGTTTGTTAGGCGGTTGGAAGGAGGAGACCAACAAAACCCGTTCAATGATTACCGCCCGCTTGACGTGGTCAACCAGGCCGACGGCTCGCCTCTCACCATCTTTGCCCTGAGGCCGGAATTCTTGGGGTCCCGCTTTACAACGGTCTTGGGCAACCCCGACTTTGCGGGGAAACTTTTCCGAGACTACAACGGAGTGGAGTTTGCCCTACGAAGGCGCTTTCGTGACGGCTGGCAATTGATGGTCGCCTACAACCTCAGCGAAACCCGGGGCGACCTCGCCAATGACTTCGCCGGCACCACGACCGCCAACCAGGTCTACGATAACCCCAATACGCTCATCAATGCGGAAGGCGTGCTGGCCCTGGACGCTACCCACCAGTTCAAGCTCCAGGGGACCTACACCTTGCCCTACGATATTCTCGTGAGCGGCTTCTACCAGGCCGTGACCGGGTTTCCCATCCATCTAAGGGAATCTGGCAATTTCGACCTGGCTCAGGGAGCCCCCACGGCGCGCTACTTCCCGCTCTGCCCCGGTACTGGCGTCACGAAAGGACATGGCGGCGGTGGCGGTTGCAGGCCGCCTCCGCTTGGTGTTCCCGGAATCGTGGTGGAGAGCAACATCGCTGTGGCTGCATTCGCAAGGGGTACCGAACGCCATGCCTTCAGAAACAAAATCGACATTCGAGTCGAAAAGCAGTTTCGGTTCGGGAACGGAATGAGACTCGGGCTCATCGCCGATATCTTCAATCTGGGCAACATCAACCGGGTTACGTCTTTTCAGTCACTGACGATCGACCAAGCCGCCCCATTCCTGGCGGCAGCGGACATCGAACTACCCCGTATTTTGAGAGTGGGAGTGCGCTTCAGTTTCTGACCAAGGTTTCAAGGTTGAAAAGGCGTAAGTTCTAAAGGACGAGCGCCCTTGTCGCTTCGCGCACAAGCTTATTTCGCGGAACCACGCGTCAACTGGTAATTCCTGGTATCGTCTCCGCGCGATTTGCGGGGTACACCGGTCGATGCTACGGTAGCCCTTCGAAATGAAAAGGGCCCACCGGGGATCGCACCTGCCTCTGGAGGGACACAGCGGAACACACTCGAGTCATTGGAGTCATCTCCGAGCATGGCTGAACGTAACGCGACCGAGCGCGCTGCCGCAGAAGAACCCGTCCTCTATCAGTTCGGCCCGTACCATTTCGACAGTGCCCGTCAAGTTCTCTCTCTGAACGGATCGGAGCTCGTCATTCCGCCCCGATCTCTGAAAGTGCTCAGCCTTCTCCTCGAGCAGGCGGGAGAAGTCGTTTCCAAACAAGGTCTCATGGATGAGGTCTGGAACGGTACCGCGGTGGCGGAAAACTCGTTGAGCGAGGCGGTGAAGAGCTTGCGCCAGGCCCTGGAGGAAGACGCACGCGAGCCTCGATACATTCAGACGGTTCACCGGCGAGGGTTCCGCTTCATCGCCCCGGTCACCGTGAACGGCGAGCCGGTTCCAGCTTCCGTGGTGGCGGAGTCGACGGCGGGACGGCCGGCGAACTTCCCGAGAGGGCGTTTCTTGTTGATGGGGCTCCTGATTGCGGTGATGGGGAGCAGCCTCTTCTACTTTTATTGGAATGACTCTGCAGCAGGCGAGGGAGCTTCACCCGCCTATCTGGCGGTCCCGCTTCCCCCGGATCAGGCCCTGGTTACGTGGTCCATCCCGAGTTTTGCCATCTCGCCGGATGGAAGCCTTATCGTCTATCGAGCTCTGGCCCTACAGCGACAGAATCAACTCCAACTCCGCGTGCGACGGATCGCTCATGAGCAGGTTCAGCCGCTCCCCGGCACGGATGATGTGGCGGACGGTCCCCCGATCTTCTCTCCGGACGGCAAATGGGTAGCGTATTTTACTTGGTCGGGAGACCTCAAGGCGGTTTCGCTGGAGGATGCGACCGGAGTCACACTCGCCGATGGGCTCGACGAAGTAGGCGCGTATAGACGCGGAGCAACCTGGGGAGTCGATGGATCGATCGTCCTTGGCTCGCGGCGGGACGCGGGGCTTTTTCGGCTACCCCCCGTCAGGGGCGAGCTCGAGCCGTTGACGTTTCCCCAGTCGGGGGAGGCTCACAGCTGGCCCCAGTTCCTCCCCGGCGGACGGGCAGTGATCTTCACCGTTTGGCCCGCGACGGCGAGCTTCGCTGATGCGACGGTGGAGGCCCTCGTGCTGGATACCGGCGAGCGACACGTCCTGGTGGAAGGCGGAAGCTACGGGCGCTATGCGCCGAGCGGCCATCTCATTTATGCCCAGCCAGGGCGTCTCGTCGCCGCCCCCTTCGACCCCGTGGCCCTTCGAACCAGGGGTCCTGCGATTACCGTCCAGGCCGATGTGGAAACCACCCTTGGCGGCTGGGCGTTCTACGACCTGGCAGACAACGGCACCCTGGTCTGGCAACCGAGCGGTGTAACCCGCGACGGGCTCGGCCGCCTCGCCTGGGTGGACAGACAGAGGCGAGAAGAGGCGCTCCCTGTCCCGGTCAAGCCCTACCTGGCGCCCATGCTGTCTCCCGACGGAAAGCGCTTGGCATTCGAAGGCGAGACCGAGCTGGGGATGGATCTCTGGGTCTACTCTATGGAGCGGTCCCTGACGATGCGCCTGACCTTCGATGGGAAAAGCCGCTCGCCGGTATGGTCTCCAGACGGGACGGAGCTTGCCTTCAGTCACCGAGGCACGAATCTCGTCGTCATGCCCTCCGATGGCAGCCAGGAGGTGGGCGAGGTCCTCGTTTCGGACCATTTTCGTCAAGATGCCCACGTCCTGGTCCCCCGACGGCACGACCATCGCCTACACGGTGAGACACGACCAGACCGGCTTCGACATCTGGACCTACGATTTCTCGCGCCATCAGGCGAGCGCCTTCCTGGAGACCGCCGTCGTCGAGGCCGGGCCGAAGTTCTCTCCCGATGGCAAGTGGCTCGCCTACCACTCTATGGAGTCTGGGAGCTTTCAGGTGTATGCACAGGCTTACCCGGGCCCCGGAGCCAAGATACGGATCTCGAGTGGTAAAGGTCTTTTTCCCGTCTGGTCCCGGGACGGGAAGGAGATTTTCTACCGGGGCGGGTGGGACAAGAGAAGGAAGGGCTTAGTAGCCGTTCCCATCCAGGGTAACGACCCGCTCGAACTCGGTGCTCCGCGCCTCCTGTTCAAGGAGGCCTCCGGGATGCACCCGAGCTACACGAGCCGCAACAATCTCATCAACACCTACGACGTCGCACTCGACGGAGAGCGCTTCTTGATGATCCGCCTCGAAGAAGGACCCGCCGGCGCGCGACAAACCGCCACCGAGCTCCGTCTTGCCTTCAACTGGATCGACACCCTGAAACGAAACACCCCCCGTCCGTGAACAGGCGGCCCTACATCGGGGCCCACTTCCCTCGAAATTCAGAACTTCTTCATGTCTCCACGTGTGGATCTTCAAGACTTCGTTGCCTGTTCCGCGCCAGGATGTGACGTAAGAATTTAGACGGTCCGAGACCCAAGAAGGAGGGACGAGCATGAAACGGCTTATCGGGACGGCAACGATTTTTTTGGTGATCTTCTTTTTAGGAACGATGATGGAAATCCTGGTACACGCGAAGCGGCCCGCCAGTAACAACGCCAACGAGACTCCGATCAATGCTACCTTGCGGAACGAGTTGGGCGACAAAATAACGCCTGACTTTTTAGGCGTAGGCCCCGACCACACGTACGTGGACGGCGAAGAAGGGGTCGTGGCCCATTTCGGTGGCGCAGGGAACATCAGGATCTTTACGGACCAGGACGCCAAGAAGAATAACCCTTCACCACGACACTTTGTGGTCACGCTCGGCGTTTCAGTACCCCATGCGAACTTCATGCGCATCATTGACGCCACCGATCGCGATCCGCCGCCGCCGCCAGAAGTGCCAGAGAGCTTTCGAGATATGACTGCTGTTGGTCAAGCCCTCGAAGGAAGTGTCGCGGTCAACTGGGATTCGGAGGACCTCGATGCCGATCTTAAGTTGCGCTGTGGAGAGAATCCAAATATCACCAACGCGGAAGATATGACTGACACGGACAGAGTCCTCGTCACCTGCGTCGATTCTCAGAACGGCCAGTGTACCGCGTGGAACGTCGAGCCCATGCTAAACATGTATGGCGAGTTTGTTTGTCGGCTTTTCGAGTACCAGGGTCGGGTCAAGGGCCAGCACAATTGGCAACCGCTGGGTGACTTCAACGTGCCCTTTGGTTTTAGCGTCATCCGTCAGTAGCTTCGGCGAGCCCAGGCCTTCGAGGGGCGGAGTCTCCGGAGCGCCCGCTCCTCGACGACGTCGACCGAGCATTCTGGGTTGCGCTGCGGAGACTCGTGGCCCACATTGGCGAGCCGCTTGGTTATCGTTAACTCCGACACGGTCGCCCTATGGCATCGGGAACGCTTCCGGCGATAGTGGGCGAAGATCTCGATTCGTCGGAATCCAGGCCGCCCCCCGCATCGAGGCTGAGATTCGCCATCTTATCCGAAGGATGGCTTTGAACGGATGGTGCGCACCGCGAATGCACGCAGAGCTCGCAAAGCTCGGCTTCATCATCTCCGAGATCGTTGGCGCCGCGCTACATGGGGCTGCCCATGTGAACCTGACCAAGTGAAGCGATGGCTCGCGTTCTTGCGTAGTCATCGAGCCGACATTTCCGCGATGGCTCCGTTCACGGTGCCGACCGCGTCACTTCGGCTGCTGTACGCCTTCCTCGTCATCGACCACGACCGTCGACGCATCGTTCGCTTCACCGCAACGATCCATCCAACGGCGGCGGGGGTGAACCAGCAACTAAGTGACGGGTTTCACTACGACACGGCGCCACGATACCTGGCCTGATCGCGATTCCATCTTCAGCGCGGCGGTCGTCGAATTCATCGCGCAGATGGTCTTGACCCGGCCGGATCAATACTGAGGCACAGGCCCTACATCGGGGCCCACTTCCCTCGAAATTCAGAACTTCTTCATATTTCCTCGTGTGGATCTTCAAGACTTCGTTCCCTGTTCCGCGGCAGGATGTGACGTAAGAATTTAGACGGTCCGAGACCCAAGAAGGAGGGACGAGCATGAAACGGCTTATCGGGACGGCAACGATGAAGCGAGCTCGGTTCCGGCATTGCTGAATGGCCACGCTACTTGGACGAGCACAAAAGAAATGTCTCGGCCGCAAGAAGAGTTTCACAAAAACTTCAGACTCGATTCAAGACTTATCTGATAGCCCGAAGCTAAGTTGAGCAAGGGAGGAGGAGACCTTATGAAACGCACAATCACGCTCGCTATATGTTTTTTGCAGTCTGTTTCGAGTTGGCCGTGACGGACAACTCGGCGCAGGCACAGAGGGGGAAAGGGGGCAGCAAGGGCGCCAATAGGACCCCCATCGATGCAACCCTGCGCGATGGCAGTGTCGATGGAATAACATCGGACATCGGGGAATCTTACGTAGACGGATTGGAGGGGGTCGTTGCGTATTTCGGCGGCGCCGGGAACATCAAGATCGACCCAGACCAACAGAACCTTCGATCTATCAAGCTGGTCTTTGAGGAACTTCTGGCCGAGCTCCTCTACACCCTAAGCCCGTGCGACCTGTTCTTCACGCAACCTTGAAACTTCCGTGACGATCTGCGCGCGCCGACCTGTTAAGGTCACTTTGCTCGCGGATTCCTAAGGAAGTGAAGATGAGGGAACCCAGAGACGTGCTTGTCCATTGACTCGGCGTTCGCTGCGGCAGCTGATCAGCTCGATCGGGCATGGCCGCAAGCTTGAACAAATTCTTAGGGGGCTCATATGAAGCAGCTTATTGGGATCACCGTCTCGCTCTTCGTCGCGCTACCTGCGACTGCCGTTCCTATCGTCTCCATCGATACGGACCCTTCGCTTCCCGGGATTCAGTCATCCCTCGATGTTGACCTGGGGCAGATGTTCTCTGTGGACGTATTCGTGGAAGGCGTCGACATCCTGGCGCCGTTGAATGCCTATGAGTTCGACGTGCTCTACGGGCCTGCCATCCTGGGGGCGACCGCGATTGCCGACGCGGGGTTCCTGTTAGCGCCTGCGATCGTTGTCGAGTCTGCGCTCGGGCCGCCTGAGGCTGGGCTGGCCGCGCTCACGCTCGCGCCGATCGGAGCGTTCGGATCCGGCGTCCTTGGCTCGATAACCTTCTCCGCGCTCGCGGCGGGCTCGAGCGCCTTGACGTTGAACGATGTCATCCTCTCGGCCCCGTTTGGCCAGGCCATCTCCGGGGTCACCTTGAACGACGCAAGCATTCGGGTGCTAAGCGCTCAGCCGGTCCCGACGCCCTCGACCCTGTCGCTTCTCCTTTTCGGCTTGACGGCCCTCCTGGCGCAAAAGCACACGCGAACACCTTAGTCCGCCGATAGCACGAGTAAATACAAGAACAGCCGAACCTCTCGGTTGTCAAATGTCGAAGTAGAGGCAGAGATGCTGACATACGGCGCCCAACAACGCCTTCTCCAAACCAAGACGGCTCTGCTCAGCTTGTTCCTCCTGTGTCCGTCACTGCTCTTGTGGGCTCAAGCCCCCGACCCCGATCTCAACGACGACGGCGTCGTCAACATCCTCGATGCCTCCATCGTGGGCAGCTGTTTCGGTCAGGACCCCGCAGCCAACGCTCAGTGCCAGTTAGCCGATACCGATGGCGACGGCGACGTCGATATGGATGATCTTAATTTTGTTATCGCCGCGTTTGGGCAGACAGGATTCCCGACCGATACGGTGCCGCCAACGATCATCGCCACCGTCTCGCCGACGCCTAACGCCGCGGGATGGAACAACTCGGACGTCACGGTCACCTTCGAATGTCAGGACAACGAACCAGGGGTGGTATGCCCGGCTCCTGTCTCGGTTATGAACGAGGGAGCCAATCAAACGGTGGGCGGGACTGCTCGAGATGCCGCTGGAAACGAGACGACGACGTCCGTGGTCATCAATCTTGACAAGACGCCGCCCGATTTGACCGCGGCAGTCGACCCAGCGCCGAACGCTGCCGGATGGAACAAGACGGACGTTACAGTCTCCTTCGACGCGTCGGACGCACTCTCTGGCGTCGAAAACACTACCCAGGACACCACTTTGAGTAAGGAAGGGGCGAATCAGATCGTTAAGGGTGTGGCGACCGATGTCGCTGGAAACACGAGCGCCTTCGACCAACTCGTGAACCTCGATAAGACCAAGCCAACTGTGAGCGCTCCGGCTGCGATTGTCGTTGCGGCTAGCGACGCCAATGGAACACCCACCTCCAACACGGGAATCGCTTCCTTTCTAGTCGGTGCGACGGCAACGGACGCCGTCGCCGGACTCTTGGATGCGGAGCCAGTGGGCTTCCCTGACCCATTCCCGCTCGGGGCCACACTCGTTACCTTTCAAGCTGAGGATCCCGCCGGCAATATCGGAACTTCAGAATCGAGTGTCACGGTCGCGGATCAGACGCCGCCGATTGTAACGCCTCCAGCGGACCTCACGGTACCCGCGAGCGATACGACCGGGGCCCCGGCTGATGATCCGGCAATCGTCGCCTTTCTCGATCGCGCGACGGCGGTGGACAACGTTGATGGGTCGTTCGCAGCGACGGCCGAGTCCTTTCCAGACCCTTTTCCGGTGGGAACAACCACAATCACTTTTGTGGCGACGGACGCCGCCGGGAATATAGGGACGGCTTCCTCTAACCTCACCGTAGACGATACTGTCCTGGCACCAGACGCTGTAGATGACATTGCGACTACCGTCGAAGAGACCCCCGTCGATATCGACGTGTTGGCGAACGATCTGAGCCCGTCCGGGGTTGAACTGACAGTTGTCTCGATTACATCCGCGGGAAACGGACTCACAAGCATCAACGTTGACGGTACGGTTCGCTACACGCCCGATGAGGGTTTCGTTGGCGCTGACCGATTCGATTACACGGTTGACGATGGTAGTGGCGAAACCGATGTGGCTACCGTCACCATCGACGTGGGACCGCTGCCACTAACTCTGATCGAGACCTCGCCGGCAAACGGTGAGGAAGACGTTGCTGTGACTCGAGAGACGATCGTTCGTTTCTCGAATCCGCTGAACGAATCGACAGTCGTGACAGACTCGCAGCTTTTCGCTGAATTTGCCGGACAACGTCTAAATGCAAGAATCCATGTATCACCGGACCGTCGCACCGTTAGCTTGTTCTATTTTGACGCGCTGCCCGCAAGCGCAAGAATCCGCGTGACCTTAATTGGTGATGATCTGCTCGACAAAAAGAGCCGACCGGTGGATGCGGACGCCGACGGCGCGCCAGGCGGCTCCACTCTCGTCGACTTCGACACGTTGACGCTGACCACCCTCGAGGGAACGAGCGTGAGTGGCCGCGTGTTTGCTTCCGAGCTAGGGGATGGCGGAACCAACGTGCCGCTCGCTGGCGTGACGATAAGCGTAGACGGGATGGAAGCCATCCTTCGGTCCACGACGGACTCGATGGGCAACTTTCGACTCGATCCAGCGCCCGTGGGCAAGTTTTTCGTGCACATCGATGGCCGCACTGCCACGAACGGTATCCCCGATGGGGCCTACTACCCCTTCGTCGGAAAACCCTTCCGATCCACGGCGGGCCGGGACAGGAACGTCGGCGACATTCACCTTCCATTGATCGTTCCGGGAACCTTGCAAGACGTCAGCTCATCCGTAGATACCGAGATTACGTTCCCCAGCGCGGTCTTGGTCGGGAATCCAGAGCTGGCCGGCGTTACGTTGACCGTTCCCGCAGACTCTCTTTTCTCGGACGACGGAACTCGTGGTGGAATGGTCGGGATTGCACCCGTTGCCCCCGATCGACTGCCCGGAGAACTCCCGGAGGGGCTGGAGTTTCCTCTGGTCATTACCGTTCAGACAGACGGTCCCACCAACTTCGACGAGCCCGCTCCGATTTGTTTTCCCAACATAGATGATCCCGTCTTGCAGCGTCCGCTCGACCCCGGGACGAAGGACTTCCTTTACTCCTTCAATCACGACATGGGCATTTGGGAGGCGATCGGCCCGGCGACCGTCTCTGCGGACGGGCGCCTGATTTGTACGGATCCTGGCGTCGGCATAGTAGCCCCCGGTTGGCACGGAACGGGACCACCACCTCTGGGACCCGGCCCTTGTCGTTCTGCTTGCTGCCAAAGCGGGGGCGGTAGCGGCCCGGAAGGCGGAGGTCCGAACAGTGCGAGGCGTTTTGACGCTGCAGCTTCGACGATGGAGTTGGCGCGCTTTAACACAGGCCTGGACACGCAATCCGAGAGCAATTCGTGCGGTACGTGTCATCTGGACGACTGTAAACAGAGTTGTTTAGACCTTTTCGCTATCTGCCTACAGAGAGCCGCAATCGATACTGGCACTTGTGTTATCGGTGTTGACCCCGTGAACGCCGTCGGTTGCGCGGCAGCGACGCCACTTTTGGCCGGCCTCTGCACAAAAGAGAAGGACATCTGTCTAAGGCAGTGCAACAATTCATGCTCTCAATCCAATTCTCTTCTTTCGCCAGTGAATCTGAATCAAGTAGACAACTTCTCGCAAGCCAATGACGGGAGTGCAGCTCGCGACCTCATTCTGGAGAAGCTTGGAGAGATTGACGACTTGCTCAGACCTTTCGCGCTCTCGGGAGAAACCCCAACGCCAGACGTCATTGATCAAGTCGCACGCCTCCGTGTAGAAGCTAGTGAGGCAGGTGGGGGCGACCCGGTAGCGCTTCTTCGTCAGCAGCTACTTCAACTCGAACGAGCGACAAATCCTGTCCTTGGCACTTCTGGAGAATTCATCCCATTTCCGCCGCAAGCACCCGTGCTTTATCGAGCAAGTGTCATGGCGAGAACGGGACTTTTTGAACTTCGTGGCTCAACGGGCCCCTTTGGTCAGTATCAATTGTTTACTCCGCGCGAAGCCTCGCTAGTTGGGGTGCGTTTTTACGACCCGCGATCTAGACAGTTCGGGCGCGCTTCGGTGACGCGTGTCGCACCAAGCCGAATAGCGCATCCTCAAATGGTTCCAGTGGACCAAAGTTTTGCGGATTTCGACGCCGATGGCTTGGCTGACGAGGCGGAGTACGTCATTGGGACCGAACCGAATCTTCGCGATACCGACGCTGATGGAATCTCGGACGGGGCGGAAGTTGACCAGGGCACCGACCCACTTGACGGTGTCGCGACACGAACGGGTATTATCTCCACAGTCGATACGCCCGGCACAGCACTCGATGTTTGCGCTATCAATGACGTCGCCGTAGTTGCAGACGGTAACGCTGGAGTCACTGTACTCAACGTATTCAACGGAATGGATCCGGTCGCAATTGCTCGAATCGACACACCTGGCCGTGCTCAGAGTGTTTCGTGCGGGGGAAGCCTCGTTGCGGTCGCCGTGGGGGACGGCGGACTTTCCGTTATTGATGTTTCCGATCCCCCATCGGCGCGCATCGTTCATCAGATCACACGGGCAGAGTTGGGAGGAAACGCTAATACGGTCGTCGTGACGAACGATCTGGCCTTCGTAGGTGGTAGAGGGGGCGCTGTCACGTCGGTCGATTTGCTCACGGGTACTGCGTTGGATGCCGTCGATGTCGGAGACGCCGTCGAGGATATCTCGCTTGCTCGGGATCACGTTTACGCTCTTACGGAAGGAAGAATGTACGTAATCCCTCTAGCAGAGAGGCCTCTGCGTGTCTCTCAGTCGGTCGGCTCACCGGGCGTGAAAAGCCAACGTCGACTTCGGCTCTTCGTCGGCAGCGATATGGCGTACGCCACCCTCAATCGTGGCTACAATACATTCGACATCACCGGCCCTTCGAGCCCCAGCCTCATTGCCTCGGGAGAGACCGCTCAATTCGGATGGAAGCACATCGTTACGAATGGTTCCGGACTCGGTATCGCTGCCGTCGGACCGAACAGCACGGATGACGGGCCGCACCATGTCTCCGTATACGACGTAACGGATCCTTTGGTCACCGACTCCTTTCTCACACAGTTCGAAGCACCGGGAATCGCTTCCTCCGTGAGCATCTTCAACGGGCTGGCTTACGTCGCGGATGGGGAGCGCGGACTGCAAGTCGTCAACTTTCTTCCTTACGACAACCAGGAGGTCCCGCCTACGATCTCCCTAGCGACGAGCTTCGCGTCCGGGTTGGCGGAGGAGGGCAAACGTATTCGAGTGACGGCGACCGTTTTCGACGATGTTCAAGTAAGAAACGTTGAGTTTCGGGTCAATCGCGAACGCGTCTTGACCGACGGGAATTTTCCTTTCGAGTTCAGCTTCACGACGCCCCTTCTCAGCCAGGCAAGTGACTTCACTCTGTCGGCACTGGCAACCGACACGGGGGACAACGCCACGCTTTCCGAGGTATTGACCGTCACGTTGGTGCCCGACGCAACTCCCCCAAGCGTCATCGGCGCCGCACCGGATCGCAGCAATGTGTCCAACGACGTGAACGGTGTCGCAGTCTTCTTCAGCGAGCCAATGAACCCAAGCAGTCTAAACGGATCGCTGCGGGTGAGGGAAATTGGAGCGGACGGTCTTTTCGATACTCTCGATGACCGCATCATAGAGCCCACTCAGCTGACCTATCGCGAGGAGCTTCTCGGTGCCTTTGCGACCCTTGGCGAGACCCTGGCACCTGGCTTCTACCGGGGAGAAGTAGACGCTACGGTCTCGGATGTCTCCGGGCTTACTTTGCCCACGCCGTTCACGTGGACTTTTGCGGTCTTTCGGCCCGGCGAAAAGGGCTGGATAGGCGGTGACCCGGCGGATCCCACGAATTGGTCGAACCCAAACAACTGGTCGCCGGTCGGCGTCCCCACGAGCGCGGACAGTGTCACGATCGTGCCAGTAGCTACGGCTCCACGTCTGACTTCGAATCAATCGGTGCTGGATCTCTTCATTCTCGCAAACGGTCGACTGGACACGGCGAGCTTTACGCTGAACGTTGGTCGCAATGCGATTGGAGACGGCGCGGCATTGGGCGGCGGCACGGTCAGGATGACGGGCGGCGGGGAAATCGGCCTGGCCGGACTGCCCAACCTGCTCGTCGATGCTGGGACGACGGTACGGGTAACTCGACCCCTCAACGTGGCCGGTAGCGTGAGCCTTCCTGGTGCGGGCACCGTGCTGGACGTGACGGGAAACAACGTCACCGTTGCGGGAGGTCTCAGCACGGGAACTCAATTCGGGGGCGGTGGGTTGCTCCGTATGCTCGCTGGGGACTACACGTTGTCGGTGGGTGGAAGCGCCTCGTTCAACAGCGGAGGAAGTACGTTCGCAGGTGGGACGCTTGCCGTGGGAGGTAACTTCTCGACGGGTCCCCGTTCAGGGTTCGGGTCTTTTGCATCGAGCGGAACGAAGGTGCTGCTGAACGGCTCGTCCTTGCAGACGGTATCGTTGCCACCCGAGCGTGGAAACCGCTTCGCGGACGTGGAGGTGACGAACCCCACCGAAGTGAGGTTCTTGAGTCCATGGAGAGTGGACCGGTCGCTCGTGCTCGCGAGCTCTGGACTCTTGCGGTCCGATCCGACGCTTACCACGGCTGGAAGCATCACGAATCCCGGAGGTGGGACGCTAGCGATTCAGGTGATCGAGCATTCGGGCACGGGCGCGTTGACGTTACCAACGACGCTAGCGACGACATTGAGTTTGACCGGCGGCGGCGACGTACAGCTCCCGGCAGGATTCAATCTGGATGGAAGCCTGTCGGTTCTCAACGCGGGCACGGTGCTGGACGTGACCGGTAACGATGTCGACGTTACGGGAGGTCTGAGCACGGGAACTCAATTCGGAGGCAGTGGATTGCTCCGCATGCTGGCCGGGGACTACACGTTTTCGGTGGGCGGAAGTGCGTCGTTCAACAGCCCAGGAAGTACATTCGCCGGTGGAACGCTTGCCGTGGGAGGGAGCTTCTCGACGGGTTCCCGTTCGGGATTCGGAGCTTTTGCATCGAGCGGAACGAAGGTGCTGCTGAACGGGTCGTCCTTGCAGACGGTATCGGTGCCGCCCGAGGACGGAAACCGTTTCGCGGACGTCGAGGTGACGAACCCCACCGAAGTGAGAATCTCCGGCAACTGGAGGGTAGACCGGTCGCTCGTGCTCGCGACCTCTGGACTCTTGCAGTCCGGTAACACGCTTACTACGGCTGGAAGCATCACGAATCCAGGAGGGGGTACGCTGGCGATTCAGGTGATCGAGCATTCGGGCACGGGCGCGCTGACGATACCGACGCCGCTGGCGACGACATTGAGGTTGACTGGCGGAAGCGAGGTGCAGCTCCCGGCAGGCTTCAATCTGGACGGAAGCCTGTCGGTTCTCAATACGGGCACGGTGCTGGACGTGACGGGTAATGACTTCAATGTGACGGAAAGTCTAGCCACAAGCGGTGGGTTGCTCCGTATGCTCGCTGGGGACTACACGTTGTCGGTGGGCGGAAGCGCCTCGTTCAACAGTGGGGGAAACACGTTTGCCGGTGGAACGCTTGCCGTCGGCGCGAACTTCTCGACGGGTCCGTTCTTCAATGCCTTCGCATCGACTGGAACGAAGGTACTGCTGAACGGGTCGGCCTTGCAGACGGTGTCGGTACCGCGCGAGGATAGGAATCGTTTCGCCGACGTCGAGGTCACGAACCCCACCCAAGTGAGAATCTCGAAAAACACTCGAATAGACGGCGTACTGAGTCTTTCCGGTCCGGGTACACTCGAATCTGGGTTCATCGTCGACGTCGGTGGCGCTCTGCACTCGCCAACCAACGCCACGCCCATTGTTGCGTTGAACTCCCTTCTTGTGGCAGGGGGGGCGGACGTAAACAACCTAATCCTCGACGATGCCCAGCTGACGTTCAATGGCGGAACTTTCTTGGCTTTCGATAACGTTGTCTTCCGCAACTACAGCGACACTGCGGTGCAGTTACGAATCAACCACACTGAGCTCGACTTCTCGATGAGGGGGCTTCGGTTTGCGACGACTCCGACGACCGGCCTATATATTTCTGCCGCAGATACGGACGGCTCCGCTACTCCCACGCGTCTTACCATCGAGAACTCCCAGCCGTCGAACGGTATCAGGAAGGTCAGCACCTCCGGTGGATTCATCATCGACTGGGGAGCCCCGGATGACGACACCGACGGCGATGGCCTCACGGACGACGAGGAAATCGACATCCACGGCACAGACCCACTGAACCCCGATAGTGACAGTGATGGAATTCCGGACGGGATCGAGGTAGACCAGAGCTCGGATCCACTTAGGGCGAACGCGACCCCGCTCACAGACGGAACCAGCAACGCGGATCAAGGTAGTTTGGTTGCCGATCAAAACGGAGATCTGCATGTTGTATGGGTCGACGACAGAACGGGAGCGGCCGCTATCTTCTATAGCATGTTGAACGCCGGTGGTGGAACGCTAATCGACGACACTCAGCTCAGCGATGCCGGCTCGGTCTTGCCTGCTCGACCTCACAACGATGTGGACACCACAGGCAAGCTTCATGTTGTCTGGAGCGACGAGCTCGGTGTGGTCTCCGAGGTGATACACACAACCATCGATCCCGGGTTAGCGACGAAAGATGGGAGCGCCTCTTCTGACGTCGCGCTGACAGTAATTACCGATCGCAGAATTTCAGACGATGACGCAGTGGCGAGTTTTCATCCGCAGGTGGTTGTTGATTCGTTCGGTCGGGTCAACGTCCTTTGGTCCGACGTAGGTTCGATACGTTACTTGCAGCTGAACCTCGCAGGGGACGTGTCCATCGCGGAGCGTGTGATTTTCACGGGTGGGTTGGAGGGCAGCGCACTCCCGCCCTCGGTTTCGATTGATTCAAGAAACAATATTCACGCAGCTTGGAGCAATCGGAAGGGGACGGCGTCGGCGGAGATATTCTACGCACTCGTCGATGGAAACTCCGGCGCGCCACTAGTCGATAGCTTCTTGGTGACAGATGACGATGGTCTCGTGAGTTCGTTCCCGTCAATCAGTGTAGATCCTCAAGATCGTGCGACCGTCGTTTTCCAAGATTCGCGTCTGGAATCCCAAGGCTTTTCGACCGAAGTGTTTCTGGCGCAGCTATCTCCATACGACGGAAGCGGTGGCATCGTGAGTTCCAGTGAACTCAAGACACTCCAAGATCGACTCGTCAGTGATGACGATGGTGTCGCCACGGAACTCCCTGCTGCACGGATCGCGTCGGGCAGTCTCGCCCATGTTATGTACTACGATGGCTATGGCCGAAGTATCCGTCGTGGTCAGATACACTATCGCCTGGCCAATCTTGGACAGGGAAGCTTCGCGACCACGGCTTTGAGCCAAGCGAATTCCGCGACCTCCACGGTCGACTTCACACTGCCGAGAATTGTTATGGACACGGATATCGTGTACGGAGGTGTGGCGCCACGATTCTTCCTGTGGACCGATGACAGTTCAGGAACACCACAGCTTTTCCTTCAGATCACAGGTTCCGATCCGGATCGCGACGGATTGTTGAGCGACAAGGAAGTCGAACTCGCCACCGATCCGTTGGATCCGGACACCGACGCGGACGGGCTTGGAGACGGTCGCGAAATCAACCTGGAAAACACTGATCCCTTGAAGAAGGACTCGGACGGAGGTGGGCGATCGGACGGCGAGGAAGTACTTATTGATGGTACGGACCCAAACGACCCCAGTGATGATCTAACGCTATAGATCACGAATCGGGGAGAGCTGAAGAGCGCTTTGCCCGTATTGACGCAGGCCTACCGGTATCTTCTGGTCGACCGCGGGTGATTTCGCCGGAGCGCGTTCGATTCTACGCGGCCGAACTGGAGCGCCACATCGAGGAGCTTTGCGGAAAGCCCCGTATCGTCCGTGTTGGACTGCGGTACGACTTCTTAAGGGCGAGCCCCGCCTGGTCGAATCGCCATCAATGGGAAGAGTAACTGCTATTCCCAAACTCCGTGGTCTCCATCGTTATTGCCTCGCCTTGCTGATCGAGCTCGCGGCAGCCGGCGAGGTCTTCCGACGGTCGACATGTCTAAACGGAGGGGCGCCATCGGGGCAGGGTGCGTTTATGTTCCGCCCGATAACCCGGGATATGATGCGTTCTATGTCAGCCCCTTCCTTCCACATCGACGGGGAGAGACTGAAGACGCACATCACCGAGCTCTCTCGCTTCGGAAAGAATCCCGAGGGCGGCGTTTCCCGCCTCGGATTCTCCGCCGAAGATCGAAGCGCACGCGACTGGCTGCTGGAGAAGATGAGCGCCGTCGAGCTCGAAGTGTGGACCGACCAGGCCGCCAACCTCCATGGGCGTCGCCAGGGACGCGAGCCCGAATTGCCGGTCGTGCTCTTTGGCTCTCACATCGATTCGGTGCCGCAGGGAGGCATCTTCGACGGCACTCTGGGAAGTCTCGGTGCCCTCGAAGTGCTGCAGACGCTCCAGGAGGAAGGCACGGAAACCCGTCACCCGATGGAAATGGTCGTCTGGGCAGACGAAGAAGGCGTCCATTTCGGGCAGGGTCTTTTCGGAAGCCGCGCGGCGACGTCGGGCCCCAAACGAGGAGAGCTGGAGCTCGTGGGCAAGGATGGGCTGAGCCTCTCGGAGTGGCTCGAACGCTACGGTCAGAATCCCAAGGAGACCGAGCGCGCCATCCTGAAGCCGGAGCAGGTCGCCGCCTACCTGGAGCTTCACATCGAGCAGGGGGCGCGACTGTATCGCGAGGGGCTCGAGCTAGGGATCGTCGAGGGTATCGTCGGAATCTATCGCTTCGCGGCCGAGATCGAAGGCTTCGCCAACCATGCCGGAACGACGCCAATGGACGAAAGGCTGGACGCTCTTCTTTCCGCCGCCAAGCTCACGCAAGCGGTGCGCGAAGAAGTCGTTGCGAAACCCGGTCGTCAGGTGGGAAACGTCGGGCTCATTGAGGCCTCGCCGGGTACTCCCAACGTCGTTCCCGGCCGGGTATCGCTTCCGATCGAGCTGCGCGACCTCGACGAGACCGTTGTCGAGGACATGATCGAGCGCATTCGGGGTCGAGCCTCGGCCATCGCAAGGGAAGACGGGACGACGATTCGTATCGAGCCTTTCGCGGCCGAGGGTCCGGCGCCTACCGATGTCGGGCTTCAGGAGATCATCGCTCGTGTTGGCGGCGAGATGAGGTGGTCGACGAAGCGGCTTCCCAGCGGGGCCGGACACGATGCCCAGAACGTCTCCCGCCACAACATCCCCACCGGCATGATCTTCGTTCCCAGTCAGAACGGGATCAGCCACAACCCCAACGAGTGGACCGACTGGGACGACTGCTCCCGAGGGGTCGAGGCTCTGTACCGGACAGTCCTCGAAATCGACAAAGCGTGAGCTTGTCAGGACGGGAAGGTCTCACTCTCGGGTACCGGTGAGTGGCACGCCCACAGGCACAAGAGCTCGAAGGCGCGTCGACAATGACGGAAGCTGCATGTCGGCGTGGATGACGACGGCCTCATCGTGGCGGCGAAGCTCACGAAGAGCAGCGAGGACGACCCGTCCACTGTCCGGTGTCTGCTCGAACAGGTCGACTCTCCGATCCGACGTTTCATAGCCGATGGGGCCTACGATACTCGGTCGGTGTACGAGCTGCTCGGTGAGGTCGGCACCGCGGACATCAAGATCGTGATCCCACTTTCCTCTACAGAGAGTCGCGATCTTTGTTTTTGCGGACGACACCGGCTATCCAAAACACCCCCCAGCGGACGCGTGTCTTTGAGTTCGTTCGTATTACTGGACACGACGGGATTGCGTACTGACCGGTGTGGCGTGCTTTAACCTTCGAGTTTAGGCGACCTCGCAAGGATGCACGTCGCGCTCGATCTCTCGCTTCGACTCTCGCTCAGCGACTTCGAGGTCATACGCTGCCTGGAGATTCATCCAGAACTCTGGCGTGCTACCAAAATAACGGCTGAGTCTCAATGCAGTATCGGCGCTGATACCCCGCCGGCAGTTCACAATCTCGCTGATGCGCGTCACGGGAACTCTCAAGTCGCGGGCAAGGCGATTGATGCTGATTCCTAATGCTTGCATAAGATCCTCGCGCAAGATCTCGCCCGGATGAACCGGTGGTAGCGTTGCCTTCTTTCTTGCCATGATTAGCTCCCTGTCTCAGTGATAGTCGACGATTTCTACGTCATATGCATCGCCGTTGCGCCAAACGAAGCAGATGCGGAGTCGGTCGTTGATTCGAATGCTGTGTTGTCCACGGCGATTGCCTTTGAGTGCCTCCAGGCGGTTGCCAGGGAAGATGGCAAGGTCCTCCAGACGATGGGCAGCGTGCAGTTGCCGCAGTTTCCTCTGTGCTGTCCTTGCGACTGCTCTGAGTTTCCGAGGCACGTTTCCGGCCAGTAAACCTTTGGCATCCTTGTCACGGAACGACCGGATCACGAGTGTAGGGTATCACTCGGCACGTGACATGGCAAGCGTTATACTTGGAGCGAAAACTGCTGGGCTTAAACGGCAGAGGACTTGCGGGTGTCGCTCGATTATTCCCCAAGACGGTTGTGTAAGTTCGTGGAACTGGCCCGGTTCCGGGGTCTCGAACGTACGGGCGATAACTTGGCGACTTCGGTGCGCGGGCGAACATCGGGTAGGCTCCGTAACCCGATATGGGAAGAAATCTCGCCCGGGCAATGGGATGGACTCCTCCTGTGACTTAGTCGGCATCGATGTGCCAAAGTCAGCTGGACAAAAACATTCCCAGGAGGAGTCCAGAGATGGAAGATACGACGATTGCAGCGGTACGTCCCTATGTTCAGGGGAACAAGACCGACCGAACGGACGCCAAGGGAATATTGGAGGCGTATAGGAACAAAGACATCAAGCCGGTGCCGGTGAAGCAAATCTCGCAACATTGCGTCGCCACGCTGCACCGCGTGCGCTCGTCCTGGGTGGTCACGAGAACGGCTCGCATCAGCAAGCGCGGCGACCGCTACCTGCGAACGCTTCTTACACACGGTGCTCGTAGCGTGCTCTGGCGGGCCAGCTCCACCAAGTCGCCCGACCGCCTACGTGCTTGAGCTCTTCAGGTGCAATCTCGACGCGGCCACAACAAAGCCACCGTCGCCATTGCCAAGAAACTGGCTCGTACTGTCTGGGCCGTGTGGAGTCGAAATACCGCCTTCCAGTCCTTCCCCAAGGCTGCCTAAAACAACTTCGAATGCACAAACACAACGATTCATGAACACGCCCAACGCTTAGCGATGAGAACTCTCGTTCAAATGGCACATCGGTCAGACCGACGCGAGGAAACGCCGAGAAATCTTTGTGGCTATCAAGCCCGTCCGGGCAATTGGCACCTCGCGCGATTCCCATTTTGGCCAGGAGGGGCAACGCCCGTTTGTCGCTTTTGTCCAGCGCGCTGATTGCGGCGCTGGGAGGTTGATGCCGGAGACGAAGGGCATCCCCCTCGAGGCGATCCAGAAGGAGCTGGGGATCGAGTGAGATAGTGCCGGGGAGAACCCCTCACCTGGTGCGGTCCCAACCCCACGATCGGCATCGGGCGTGTGCCGAAAGCCCCCTGATAAAAAGAGTTACACGCGGCGCTGGCGGCGGCGGCGGGCACGTTCCTTGCACATAAGCCGGTGGGGTCATATGGGTGTATTCCGTCATCGAACCGCCATCGTCGCGATCGTAGCGATCGTCATCTGTGCAGCGAGCGCCACGCTCGAGGCGACGTTCGGCTTTCGCAAACCCCTGACCATCGACAACACCCGCGTTGCGGGCACGGCCGACTTCTGGAGCATTCCTATCCTCGTCAGTCTTCAGGCCGACTCAGACCTCCAGGCCAACGTCACGAGCCCCACCGGCTGCGACATCCAGTTTCGCGCCGACGATGGCGTCCGGATCTTCGACCACGAGATCGAAAGCTACGATCCGGCCACGGGAACCCTCGTCGCCTGGGTGAACGTGCGACAACTCCGCCCCAACGTGGACACCGTGATCTACATCTATTACGGGGACAGCGGGGTCTCCTGCTCTCTCGAGAACGCCCAAGGCGTCTGGGACCCGAACTACGTGGGCGTCTGGCACCTCGCGGAGGATCCTGCGGGCGCCGCACCTCAGATGCTCGACAGTACCTCCTTCGTCAATCACGGCACCTCCGTGGGAGTCATGACGACGACCGACCAGGTGAGCGGGAAGATCGGGGGTGCTCTCGACTTCGACGGACTGGACGATTTGGTCGATACCGGCTCCGACCCCGAGCTCGACGACCTCGGCCCCCTGACGGTCGCCGCCTGGATCCGACCCCGCAGCGCCGGGGGCTCAGGAGCGGGGAACATCGTCGCCAAGTACGGCGCGAGCTCGACGGGGCGCTGGTTTCTGGAGATCGACAACACGGTTCCCGAGGTCGATGCCTTCGAGTTCAACAAAAACTTTTCCTCCGGCTCGGCCAAGCGAGTCAGTAACAACAGTCTCGTCGCCTACAACACATGGCAGTACATGGTCGCCACCTGGGACGGCTCCGAGGTCGGAACGAACATCCGCATCTTCAAAGACGGCGTCGAGGTTCTCTATCAATCGAGCACCAACGGTACGCTCCCCATCGACTCCGACGCCCCCCATCCGTCCATCATTGGGAATCGGTCGACGGGAATCAACGCAACCGACGGGCTCATCGACGAGGTCCGTCTCTCCAAGTCCATCCGCTCGGACGACTGGATCCGAACCCACTACAACAACCAGAACAATCCCACGAAGAACGCCGGGTGCAGCGACACCGGCTTCGCTTGCGTGGGCGTGCAGGAGGCGCTTTCCGGAGCGTTCATCGACATGAGCGCTGCCTCGGGGCTGAACACGGGAGGTGCCAAGGACGGCGGACTCGCCTGGGGCGATTTCAACGACGACGGCTGCCTCGACGTCGCCGTGAACACCGAGGACGCCGTACTCGGCTCCCGCCTATACATGCAGGACAACAGCGGAAGCTGTGATGGCACGTTCACAGATGTGACCGCCTGCCTCGCCCCTGGGCTCGCGGCGAGTGTCCGAGAGCGGAGCGTCATCTGGGGCGATCTCGAGAATGACGGCGATCTGGATCTCATCCGGAACACGAGCTCTCCGGACATCGAGATCTACTTGAACAACGGCTCCACGCCCGTCTCGGGCTGCGGCGTTGCCTGGTCGGTCTTCGGAATCGCCGGCGCTCCGAGCCAGATCCTCGATGCCACCTCGCTCCCCTTCCAGTTCAACTCGGAGGGTCTGGGCCTCATGGATTACGACGCCGACGGCGATCTGGACCTCATGTCGGATCAAGACGGAGGCATCGCGATCTTCGACAACACCGGCGGAGTGCTCACCTATGTCGCGACACCGGTACTGCCGGCCACCCAAGCGGGAAAGAGCGACTACGCCTCGGTGACGGATATCGACGTGGATGGGGACGTCGATATCCTGAGTCGCCGCGGCGGCACGCCGGATCTCTACCTGAACGACGCCAACACGGGAGCCTTCCTCGCCGGCACCTTCGACGAGGCTCCCGCGAACGGCGACAAGGGCGGCGTGGCGTTTTGTGACTTCGACGACGATGGGGACTTCGATCTCTTCTGGACACAGGCGGGCGCCGACCTCTCGGACCCCAATCAAGTCTGGGAGCAGACGGGAGTCGGTAGTGCCACGTTCGTCGCAAGAGGCGTGCCCGCCGGGATCCTCGGCGTCATCGACGGCGTCGCTTGCGGCGACGTGGACAACGACGGCGATCTGGACGTGATGCTGACGAGCGACGGGAACGACCAACTCTTCCGAAACGACGGCGGCTTCACCTTCACCGACATCTCCCCCGCGAGCTTCGGGGTCAACGACGGTGAAGCGACGGCCTTCGGCGACTACGACCGGGACGGCGACGTCGACCTCCTGATCAATCAGGCCACCGCCAACGAGCTGTGGCAGAACCAGACCAACAATAATAACTACCTCGTGGTGCGAGCCCTGCGCGACGACGTGGGCGCCGACCGCGACGCCATCGGCGCCACCATCCGGCTCCTGGACTGCGGTCTCGCCCCCGTTTCCGGCGTGCGGGAAGTCAACGGGGGCCGGGGCCACGGCTCCCAGGATCCCGCCTACGTGCACGTGGGGCTTCCGAGCTGCGGCTCGCCGAACGGCCCGAACTCCCGCTACGTCGTGGAAGTGCGGTTTCTGGACGGGAAGGTCGTCCAGAAGGCGGTGGTGCCTTCCTGGATCAACGGGTATCAGCTCGTCGTCGTGCGCAATACGGACACGGATGACCTGACGGCTTGTACGACGGCCGTCGAGCTCGTGTCCTTCGAAGCCAAGGGTGCCGACAGTGCCGTCGTCCTCGAATGGGAGACGGGCTCGGAGTTGCAAAACCTCGGCTTCCATCTCCACCGCGGTATCTCCGAGGCAGGACCGTTTGAGCGCATCACCTCGAGTCTCATCCCGGGCCTGGGCTCCTCTCCCGAAGGCGCTCGCTACAGCTTCGTCGACAGTGGCCTTCAAAACGAGGTGGGCTACTTCTACAAGCTCGAAGACATCGAGTCGACGGGGCAAACCAAGTTCCACGGCCCCGTCTCCGCGTTACCGCAGGCGGGCCTGAGCGTCGAGGACGTCACCGACGCGCCCCCGCACATTCGGACGGACGAGGAGTACGAGACGGCTCTCGATGCTCGCATCACGTACGGGGATCCATCGGCCAACGAGCTTCGGATCCGGAAGCGCGGGCGCCGGCACGTGGACGTCGAGCTCGTGACCCGCGGCTTCTACGCGATCCCGCTCCAAGACGGCTCGGTGCGCCTCGAGATTCCAGGCTTCGACGCAAGCGCCGAGGAGTTTCCCCTTCCCGTGAAACGCACTTGGGTACGAGCCCTCACCGCAAAGAAGGTCGAGCTCGTGTCGGTGAAGCCGAGCGGTATCCTGGCGTTTACGGGCCTCCGTCCCACGGCATTCGACGAAGGTGAGCTCTACATGAACGCTTCGGGGTCCGTACGATTTCGCCGGAGGGCGCGGCACGGCGCGAGGGCCTTCAAAGAGGAAGGCCTTTCGCCCCCGGAGGCGGCCCGGATTCTGAGCGTCGCCTTTCAAGAGCAATTGAAAAAAGCCCTCCTGGAGCTGGCCCCGCTTCGATGGGACGGCCGCAACGAGCGACTTCTGCTCGCTCGAAAGCTCCGCGTGCGGCTTCGTTTCCACGGCGTGGAGGCTACGGAAGACATCCGAGGGCGACGTCACCGAGCCGACGATCGGCACCGCTCGCGACGGGTCACAGCCCGTCTTGCCACGGTGGAGCGAGGGCTCTACGGTGTTCGCTTCGAAGATGTCTTCGGCGACCGACGGCGCGGCGTTCGATCCTCGCGAGTGCGCCTGAGCCGTCAGGGCGAGCCGGTGGCGTTTCACGTGGCGCCCGCCCCGAACCGCTTCGGACCGGGCTCGACGCTCTACTTTTTCGGTGAAGGCGAGAGAGCC
This sequence comes from Candidatus Marinacidobacterales bacterium, assembly GCA_965247365.1. Taxonomy (GTDB): domain Bacteria; phylum Acidobacteriota; class Vicinamibacteria; order Marinacidobacterales; family SMYC01; genus CBDFHB01. The sequence continues at coordinate 1,311,332 of CBDFHB010000002.1, read as the reverse complement.
AACCCTTACGGTCACGAGGCGGTGTACGAGCTCGAGCTCGGTGCACCTGGCATGCGGATGGAGATCGGCACGGCGAGACCCGAAGGCCAGGCCGCGCCCTTCTACTGGCAACGGATCGAGGCGGAAGAGAAACGCCTCTATATGACGGCGCTCGTCACCGCGGAAGACCCCTGGTTCTGGGAGCTCGTGTTCGGGGGCACCCGAAAGAGCTTTCCTCTCCAGTTGTCTGCGGTGGCCGAGGGGGTAGCCCCGGCGCGACTCAGCCTCTCGCTCCAAGGAGCGAGCGACCTTCCCGTCTCGCCCGATCACCACGTACGCGTGTGGATGAACGGTGTCCGCGTGGGCGAGGACAGCTGGAATGCGAAACAACCCCGTCAGCTCGACGTCGAGATCCCCGCGGGCGTGCTGCGCCGGGGCGAGAACGTTCTCGACGTCGAAAACGTGGGCGATACGGAAGCGGCGTACTCTCTCGTGGCGGTCGACCGGTTCGCTCTCGACTACCCCAGGGTTCCAGAGACGGCGGACGGCTATCTGGAGGGGCGCTTCGACCATACGGGCCAGGCCTCGGTCTCGGGTCTTTCTCCGAAGAGCTTCGTCCTCGATGTCACGGAAGAGCACCCTCGGTGGCTTCGCGGCGCATCGCATACGGAAGAGGGTGCGCTCGCCTTTCGTGTGGAAGCAGGCCGAAGCTATCTGGCAGTGAGCTCCGAGACGGTTCTGAGAGCCTCGGTGCGCAAATCCCCGGCGAGCACGTTGAAGCGTGATACCAACCAGGCGGACTACATCGTCATCGGGCCCAAGGAGTTCTTGAGCGCGGCCGAGCCCCTCCTCTCTCATCGGGAAAGCCAAGGCCTGACGGTCCAGGCGGTCGGCCTTTCGGAAATCTACTCGGAGTTCGGCTTCGGAGAGTCCACGCCCGAGGCCATCCGGTCCTTTCTGAGCCATGCCTACCATCACTGGAGCGCGCCGTTGCCGCGCTACGTGTTGCTTCTGGGAGACGCCAACTACGATTTCAAGAACTACCTGGGGACCGGTGCCGAGCATCGCCGGCTACCGCCCCTCATGGTGAAGACGCGATTCATGTGGACCGTTTCGGACCCGACCTACGCCGCCGTCAACGGAGAAGACTTGCTTGCCGACCTGGCCATCGGTCGGCTACCTGCCGCGAGCGTGGAGGAGCTGGCCACGATGGTGGCGAAGATCCTCGCATACGAGAGGGGCAGGGCGGGCGGACCCGGAGGCCGGGTGGTTCTCGTAGCCGACGACCCCGATCCCGCGGGGAACTTCGAGGCCGATGCGGAGGCGCTCTCGACGACGGTTCTCGGCACCCGAGACGTCGAAAAGCTCTATCTCCGCCACCTCGGCGCGCAGGAAACGCGAGCCCGAATTCTGGAAAGCTTCGACGAGGGGGCCTCGATCGTGAGCTACCTCGGCCACGGAGGCATCGACCTCTGGGCGGACGAGCAGCTTCTGAGCTCGAGCTCGATCCCTTCGCTTTCCGCGCAACGGGAGCAGCCGCTAGTCATCACGATGAACTGCCTGAACGGCTACTTCCACTTCCCCTTCTTCGACTCTCTCGGCGAAGCGCTTCTCAAAGCCGAGGACAGGGGAGCGATCGCCGCTTTTTCGCCGAGCGGGTTCAGCCTCCACGGGCCGGCACATCGATTCCACGAAGCGCTGCTGCGAGAGCTACTGTCCGGAAGTCACCCGAGACTGGGGGACGCCGTGCTCGCGGCACAACGAGCCTTCGCCGACACCGGAGCTCTCCCGGAGCTTCTAAGCATCTACCACCTGCTCGGCGACCCCGCCCTGGCCTTCCCGCACTAGGACCTGAGGGTTCAGCTCTCGGGCCAGATGCTATTCAGGCTCCAGAGGTCGAACGAGAGCATGCGAGCCGTTCCCCGGGTGGCGGACACTCGAGCTCGCGTCGCCAGTTCAGGACGACGTGGACCGATCCTACTTCTGCCTCGCGAGATCCTCTTCCCGCGGTTCTGGCTTTTCCGGCATGTCTTCGGGTGCAAACCGTGGCAGGAGCTCGTCGCGCATTGCGAGGTAGTAGACGGCTGAGGCGATGACGGTCGCAGATTTCATCGCGTCGCCCACCACCACGCGCTCGTAGGCATCCAGGTTCGAGTGCCACGAGTGCGTGCCGTACTCGATCGGATCTTGTCCCATCCTGATGCCGGGTAGTCCAGCTTCGTTGAACGACGCGTCATCGGAGCCACCCCGCCGGCGGCTCCTCGTTGTCGTCGCGCCGAGCACGCCGAGATCTTCGAACGGTGCGAGCGCCACCCGCATGACCTCTGCGGCTTCGGAGGGACCGAAGACGGTCGCGCCGCGAACGCGGCCGGGTCCCGAGTCGATGTTGAAGTAGCCCCCGAACTTGGCGTGGTTCGGTTTCGGATCCTCCACGGCACCGAAGTGCTCTTCGACGTACGACTTCGAGCCGAGAATACCCTGCTCCTCACCGCTCCAAAGCGCCACGCGGATCGTTCTTCGCGGCTCGACGCCGATGGCGGCAAGAATGCGCGCTGCCTCCATCATCACCGAGCAGCCGATGGCGTTATCGGTCGCGCCCGTCCACGAGTGCCAGGAATCCAGGTGCCCGCCGAGCATGATGACTTCGTCGGCTTTGGCTTTGTCAGTGCCCGGTATCTCTGCGATCACGTTGTATGCGGTCTCGCCTTCCGGATAGAAGTGGTTCACGATCTCTAGCTCGAGCTCGATGGGGCCGCCTGCCAGTAGGCGCGAGATGCGACCGTAGTCTTCGTTTCTCAAGACGAGAGTCGGCGGCGACTTCTCCGGGTCGTAGGTCCGATTCGACGACGCGCGGATCTGCCCGTGCGCTATGGCCGCATCGCTCACCTGCACGAGCGCACCGTTTTCCACGAGAAACTGGGCAACGGCTTTGTCGACGGCTCTGCGATCGAGCTTCCCGTCGTCGCGAGGTCCGAAAATGCCGCGGCGGAAGAGTCGCAGACGGAAGAGGTCGCTCGGTATCGGCTCGACGGGATCGTATTGCGACAGAACCTGTGCGTCGTCGCGTCGCAGCGTCGGTGGATCGAATGCCACGGGCACGGTTTCGTGCTCGCCGACGAAAACGATCTTGTCTCTTACCTTGTCGGCAACGGCCGACAAATAGAAATAGAGCTCGTCTCGAGTCGGAAGCCGCGGTCGATCGATTTGAACGACTTCGGCGCGGACGACGCCGTCCGTGCCCGGGGTCCATGCGAGGACCTCCGCGGTAAGAACGTCTTTCACCGGTGAGACGATGTGTGCAGTCAACCGTTCGTTGGCCCAACCGGGATGGCCGAAGTTCCACGGCTCGAGGTGCGCATTCTCGAGCCCCCACTCTGTCAATTGCTCGACCGCCCAGTGGCTTGCCGCTTCGAGATTGGGCGAGCCGGTGAGCCGAGGACCGTAGCGGTCCGAAAGTATGTGGAGCGTGGACAGAATCTGCGAGTTTTCTTTGGCCTCGCGTCGAATCTTCCACTCGACGTCGGTTTGAGCCGTCAGTGGCGCCGCGAGGGCGAGACCTGTAAGGAATGCGAACAAGCGCGCCATGAATCGATACCTCCGGGGGGGATTATAGAACGATCCGGCTATCCGCTATCCGATCCGCTATCCGCTCGGTGATGGAGGTCGATCTTCAATCCTATTCCGGCCTCAAGCTGCCGTAGATGCGTTCGCGATAGACTCGCTCGAGCTCGAGGTCGCCGAGCTGGAAGTACACGTCGGACAACTTCAGAAAGATGCCGTCGGGACGCTCGTGGTCGCGCAAGCTCTCCTCGTATCGCCGCTTCGCTTCGAGGTAGTCCGCCGCGTAGAAGGCGGCGTCACCCTGGCGCTCCCGCCAACGCCCGAGCGGCAGCTTCATCCGTTGATGGAGCTCGGCCATGCGCCCCGCGTAGCTCAGCGCCGACTCATAGCGTCGTTGCCAGAGAAGAACGTAGAAACGAAGCTCGGCCGTGAGCGCCGCCCGCACGATCTCGGACCACTCGGCAGGATAGGCGGTGCGAAGCTCGCTTACCGTCGAAGGGCCGATATTCCCCGACCAGAGCTTCTGGACGATGGGATCGCTCAGATGACGGGGAAGCTCGCCATCGCCCGTCGTGAGCCACCTCTCGGCGAAGTCCAGATCAGAGCGCGCTAGCCCGATCGAAGCCGACACGGCCGGAAAACGCGGGTCGTCTTGCCAAAGAGAGTAGATCGAAAGAAATAGCTCGTCGGCCTCCGGGTAGCGCTTCGCCCCCACGAGAGCGAGGACTTCCGACATGGCGTAGATTTTCCCCTCCGGTACGCTCCGCTTGGCGCTCCGAAACAGCTCGATCGCGTCCTTTTTCTGGCGACATCCGTCGCGCCAGTCCCGCAGGGCACCGATGCGAGCCTCGACGAAGCTCGATATTGTCGGCGGCAGCGTCACCTCCTCGCCGTCCAGAAGTCGGACTAGGAAGCGAACGTCCCCCGATGCTCCCAGCTCCGCGAGATCCGAAGCCGAAAACCCGAAGTCCTCGTAGCCGAGCACGGGGACGCATCCGGGCTGCTCGTAGAGTCTCGCCCGATAGCGGTCGAAAATATCGACGAAGAGCATCCTCCGACCGGGTGCGACAAAAGGCGACTCCGAAACGGGTACGTCGTTCGTGATAAGGACGTCGTCGACGTAGTACCACGCATTCGACTTTTCGACGCCAGGCGGGTCTCCCACGAAGGAGTACTTGCGAAGAGAGGAGCCCGGTATTCCGACGGCGTTGACCTGGTCCCGCAGCGAAACGATCGGGTCCTCCTGTCCTTCGGCCCGAACGAAGAGATCGTAGGTGCCCCGGTCAACGTCATAAACGATGTCGAACACGTACCAGACGAAGGGCTCGATCTCGAAGAGCGGCTCGTCACGGCCCGCCGTCACCTGATAGAGCGTACCGTTGTTGGAGCGCAGCCAGATTCCCATACCGTGCTCGCGCATGGTGAAGTGCGAGATGCCCGCAAAAGCGATGTTGACGGCTTCCTTCGGCTCCGCCACCAAAACGGCGAAGTGGACATAGAGACTTCCATGCCACTTGTCCGCGAAGAAACCTTGTAGCTCCGAAAAGACTCCGTCGCCGGCCGTCTCCCGAATCTCGACGCTGCGATACCCGCTGTAGTGATAGTTGCTGCTCAGAGACACCGTCCCCTTGGCACCTTCGAAAATCCAGAGCGTGTAAGGTCCAGTCTCGATGTCATCGTTCTCGAAGTCGTACCACACGAGAACGTTGTCGGCCGCCTCGGCCTCGACTTGGGCTGCCGCCATCGACGAGACGAGCAGGCACACCCCTAAAAGGAGAGAATGTCGGAGCATACTCAATTGTAGCAACTGGGCAGAATGTGGGGTCAGCGCGCGAGGGCGCGCATCTGGCGCACGAACTGGCGATACTCGCGCAGAGTGGGCGTGAACCACTGTTTGCTGGTCAGGTCGTCTCGCTGGTAGGGCGTGAGACGACCGGCGAGGGCGTCCTGGACGGCCTCTATCACGAGCGGAATGCCGGCGAGCGCTTGCTTGACGGGAAGGGTTCGGTAGGAGTCCGAGGACGCATCGATCTCGATCGGGCGTTGCCGAAGTATCGCGCCCGTGTCCACCCCCGGGTCCATGAGGTGCACGGTGACGCCGGCGAGCTCGGGCAAGCCCTCGTAGATCGCCCAGAAGCCGCCGTGAACCCCGCGATATCTCGGCGTGATGCCCGCGTGAACATTGATGAACGCCGGAGCGAGCGCGAGAAGCCGTTTCGAGAGAATCCCCGTCCCCGATACGACGACCACGCGCGGCCGGAGCTCCCGCAGAAGCGTTTCGACCTCGGGAGCGTTGATCCTGGCAACGTCCGTCGCGGCCACGGACCCGTCAGGCGGACTCACGTCGTAGCCTTCGAGCAGTTTCGCAACCTCGACGCGTGCTCGCGGACGAACGACAATCCCGTCCCAGGCGAGAAAAAGCATCTGGCCGGCCACCGCGCGCCATCCAAGCTTCTTGAGACGATAAGGAATCATGCGCCAGGTCCGAAAGCCTTCGAAGACGACATGATCGATGCCGACACTCGCTGCGATAGCGTGGACCAAGGCGTAGTTCGTCGCGTGCCGCGCGGTGAGGACGACGACCCCGGATGGCGCCTCGTTCAACTCGCGCTCCCGCGCACCCAGTCGGCCGCCCCGGCCATGGTCGCCACCCGAAGGCCCGCACGCTCACGGTGCTCGGCCACCACCTCGAGGATCGCCTCGAGACCGACAAACATCTCCGGACTGCTCCCGAGATTGAACGGGTGGAACCAAAGGTGAAAGAGTCGGTCGGAATCCGCCGCCTCCCGGATCGCGCGACGCGCCTGGCGCACCCTCGAGGCAGTCGGAATGAAGCGGCGAATCCCGTCGTAGGGCATGAGAAGCTGCGAGGCGGGAATGTCGACGACTCCGTCGACGGGAGTGAGGTCCCGGGCAGCGTAGGTGGGGGCCGGAAGCGACAGAGCTCGGTGCAGGAGGTGCCCCGCCCGCATCCAGGGTCGCGGCAGGCGCTCGTACCAGCACCGCTCTCGGCCCCGAAAGGCTACGAGCCCATGCGTCGCGAGGCTCTCCGTGTGTGCCACGTCGTTCCAGGGATAGACGAGCGAGAGGAACGGAAGGCCCTGTGCTTTGTGAAGCTTCGCACAGGCAGCGAGCTAAGAGCTCCAGATCTCGGGCGTCACCGCCGGGTCCCCCGCAATCGCGTGCGTATAGGTGTGCGTCGCGATCTCGTGCCCGACCCGGGCGCGCCGAATCATCTCGACGGTATCGCGACCGTAGTACCAGTCGGGATGAGATGGGTCGGGCGCTTCGACGATTTTCGGCGAGCCGCCCCAGGCGTATCGTGGCCGGAGGAGATCCGCGGGCGGAGGCTCGCCGGGCTCCAGAAACAGGTGGCCCACGATCGCCCAAGTCGAGGGAACGTCGAAGTCGTCCAACAACGTGAGCAACCGAGCGAGGTTCTCACGATATCGATCGAAGGCCTCGACGCGCTGGCGCCGCTCGGCGTGGGTATAGGTCCCCCAGGCGATCTCAGTGTCGAGGGATAGAACGAAGAGTCCAGACATGTAGGTTGTGTTCTACTAGGATACGGAAAGGTTGGGACTCTGGGCAAACCATTGGGCAGCCACAGGAGCGTTTTATGAGCGAAGTGCCGAAAGACCCCGCCGGGGTCGCCATGTACGAAAAGATCTTCGGAAGACCCGAGCCCAAGGACAAGCCCCTCATGGGCGTCCGGGAGCTTTCGGTGAACCACTTGTTCGCCAAGGTATGGACGCGCGGCGGACTCTCGCTCCGCGACCGGCGGCTCGTGACGATCGCGCTGCTTGCCGCGCAGGGCCGCACCGACCAACTGCGAGCTCACGTTCGCGGGGCGCGGCTCGGAGAGGAGCCTCTTTCCGAGGAGGAAGTTATGGAGCTTCTGATCCACGTGGCCCACTACGCCGGATGGGCCTCCGGAGCCGGAGGGCAGGGCGTCGCGCAGTCCGTATTCGACGAGCGCGAAACCTAGCCCGAAACATCCAGCGCTTGCATCTTGCGGAGCTCTAGCTCTTCGTAGCGTCGTCGGAGGCTCGGAAGGGCGGAGGCCGGGGCGATGACGGCGATCGCGCCGATCAAGAGCAAGGGATAGTAGGTCTCGTATGGGAGACCCCGGCCGAGGCTCAGGAATCCCAGAGCGAGCGCGACGACGCCGAGCGCGACCAGTGTCTTGAGGCCGCCGAGCACGAGCGTCTTCGCACGACCCCGGCTGCCGAGCCAGGACAGCACACCTCCGCCAATACCGAGCGCCGCCCCGGCGAGACCTCCCCACCATCCGGCGGCGGTACCCGTCGCGCGTGAGCCCATAGTCGGCCACTCGTCACTGTCGAGCTCCGCCAAGGTCATCGCCGACAGAGATACCTCACCCTGGCCCGGCAACACGAGGTTGATGGTCAGGCGCGACGGAGGCGCGCTCGCGCCGCTCGCGTCGAAGTAGAGCGCGAAGGGCCGCCAGTCGGAGCTTCCCGCGATCTTCTGCAGAGGTCCTTCGTCCGCGAGTGTGCGCGTGAATGAAGAGCCCTCGGGGAAGTCGTTCCACATCTCGAGGTAGCCCTCCCCTTCGACCGCCTCGTATCGGACGCGCCCTCGCACGACGTAGAGATCTTTCTGGATACCGGGCCCATCGATCACAACGAGCCGGTGGGTCGCGCCTCCCGGCTCCGAGGCCAAGGTCAGAGTGCCGTCACTTCCGACGCTCGAGCCCTCGGGAAGCGTGACCGACTCCGTCCAGGCGATCGATCGAAGCTCGGTTTCCGCCGCGGCCGCCGTCGCGACCAAGAGCGCGAATGCCATCAATACCACTGTCCCCCTCATGGCTTTGCCTCCTTGTTGTAGGCCTCGAGCAATCGTTTCATCGTCCCGAGGTCGATCTTTCCTTGCGCGTATTCGATGCGAAGCGCGCGCTCGAGCTCGCTCTGAACGACGTCGCTACTCAGGAGCTCGATCTTCTGAATCAGCCGGTCCAGCCGGAGCCGCACGGTGGGGTAGCTGATCCCATAAATTTTCGCCATTTCCTTGAGCGAGCCCGACGTCAGCACGAATCTACGGATGAACGCCAAATCTTCGTCATCGAGGCTCTCCACCCAACTCCCTAATGCTTTACTCATTTTTAGTTTTCAAAAGGTGTACCTCTATTTTATATTGTATTTTATTGAAGTCAACATCAATTTAGTTAAACTTCAAGGCGAACGGGGACGCCCCTAGAAACGGAGAGAGTGGAACGGTTTACGGCTCTGAGACGGTGAACGAGGCCATCATCCCGGCATGGAGGTGCTCAGCAATGTGACAGTGCATCATCCACTCACCCGGATTCGACATATCGACGAGGAGGTCGACCGTCGAGCCCACGGGGATGATGGTGGTGTCTTTCCAGACGAGGTTCTCCGTGCGAACCCCATCGAGCTCGAGCACGAGAAAGCGCTGTCCGTGCATATGGAACGGGTGGTTCATCGGATGGATGGTCTCGGGATCGTTGAAGATCCGAATCTTGACGACGTCGCCCTTCTCGAACTGCCAGCGGATGTCCATGTTCTCATTGCCGGTCCCAGGGTCCTTCAACGTCCAGCGCACCTGCTCGGCGCTCGAGAGCCAGTTCATTATGGGCATGGCGTCGTTCCATTCGATGGGCGGTGAATAGAGCCCCGCCTCGAATTCCATCGCTCGAACGATGGGTATCGGCAAGTTCTCGATGTCGAGCGTGAGCTCGAGCTCGTGATCGGGCGCTCGATCGAAGTGGCGACGGTAGGCGTCGATATCTTGGCCGACGTCGGCGTTGACCCGCAGTTTTCGGAAGGCTTCGGCATGGCTCTCGGACGCCGAGTCGTCCGAAACGACGACCCTGCCGAGCACTTCGACACGGGGATGGAACCGGCCCATGAAGTCGTCGATGGCCTGGATCGAGTTCGTGATCTCGACTTCGCCCGGCTCGGCGAAGAGCACTTCGACGACGTATCGCTCCGCCGAAGCGATGACGACGCTCTCGACCCAGACCTCTCGCTCGTACTTGCTGACGTCGGAAGCGACGATTTTGATCGGCGCGCCACCGAAGACGACGTTGAACGTCCGCGTATTCGCGACGTTGGTCAGATAGAAGCGGACGACCTCGCCCTTCGCGACCCGCAGTGCATAGTCGGTAACTCCGTTCACGAGCATCACGTTCCCGAAACGTCCCATCAGAGCGTGGGTGGGCGCGCGATCGCCCCACGGAATCGGGCCGAGATCGTCCATGAGGATGTCGTCGAGGATGAGAGCTTCTTCCCGGTTCACAGGGCTGTAGTAGTCGGGCTCGGGCGGCGCGACGAGCAGGTTTCCGTAGAGGCCGAGATCCTGCTGAATGTCCTCGCGCATGTGGGGGTGGTACCAGTAGATTCCCGTGTCGGGAAAATACACCTCGTAGCGAAATCTCTCCCCGGGGAGCACAGGCGCTTGAGTCACGTCGGGCACCCCATCGAAGCGGTTGTCGAGCCTGAGCCCGTGCCAGTGGACCGTCGTGGGCATCTCGATCTCGTTCTTGAACTCGACGATGACCGTGGACCCGCGCTTCGCCTTGATGAGGGGACCGGGGTATTGGCCGTTGTAGCCGTACATCAGCAACGTCTTGCCGTTGAGCGTCCGGCGAACGATGCTCGCACGAAGCTCGAGCGTTTCTCCGTCCTTCATCTCGACGATGGCTCCCGGCTCGGCCTCTGGAAACACTGAAGGGTCGGTGACGTCCATGGCCGCGAGGAAGGGACCGACGATGGGCAGCGCCCTATCCATACCGGGCAGAGGTGGCATGGGGAAGTCGTGGGGCGGCATCCGCCATGCCTTGGCGTCACCACTTCCGCCCTGTCGATGACCCTCGTGCTGTTGTTTTCGTTCCTCACCGGGGGCGGCCGTGGCCGCGACGGCGAGCGCGAGCGCGAAACTCGAGACGACGAACCTCATCGGAATCCGTACTTCGCGCAAGGCTCCTTCTCGAAGGGTCCGTGTCCCGCTAGAGTGTGCATCATGCCGCTGCGTGACATGCCGCGCATGACGACGGGACCCCGCCAGCGCTCACCCGGCTCGACGTCGTTTTCAACCGCCTCGGACTCGAGCGTCACGACGAGCAGGAACTTGTTCCACTCCACGCGACCCGAAAGCTCGAGATCCTCGTCGAAGACACCGAGTCGCTCGACTTCGGTGAGATCCGACTTTGCCACCCAGGCCGTGAGCAGACCTTGCTTCGGCCGTTTGAGACGCCGTAACTCGAGCGAGATGTCGTAGACGTAGGTCCCTCGCGGCGACACGGAGACGCCGTAGGGTGAGCTCGCGAACGTGACCTTGCCGACGCCTTCCGCGCTCCCCGTTCCTGGAACGCGCTTCGTCGGCACCATATCGATGCCGTAATAGGCCGAGGGGAGGTTGGGAATCGCGGCGGCGCTGCAGGCGAGGCCTCGAAAACCATATCGGAAGCTCCAGGGCGAAGACGCTTCCTCGGCCGGAACGGGCGGGGCGAACGAGAGCGCCGCGACGAGCGCGAGGGCTCTGCTCACTGACTTCCCTCAACGACCGAGCCAAGCGGACCGTTCTCCCAGTCTTGTGCGCTCGAGATATTGGGCATGCCCCAATCCGAGCCTTTCCATCCGGCAAAACCGACCATCTTGAACGCCCAGAACCCGGTCGTCATGTCGCTCACGACGATGAGTCCGTCCTCGTTCCGAACGTCGACTCCAAACGCACCATTGAACACCGGGTTGCTGTCCGTATTCGGCGGCCCGGTATAGGTATCGTAGTAGGCGACGGTCACCGGATTGGCCGGATCCATTATCGAGAACACCTGAAGCCCATCGAGATAGCCGGACACGAATACGTAGGGCCATCGAACTTCGTGGTTGTGAACGAGATTTCGCCAGTCCGCCGTCCAGGCGCCGATCGGCTTCGAGATAATCTTCTCTTCCCCATCGAGACCGGGCTTGAGGTCGAAAATGCGGAGCGGTGCGTATTGATACTCGGTCTCGGCAACGACGTAGCGTCCATCCGGAGTCGGGGTAAAAGTGTGACCGGAGCGGACGCCTTGAATGCCCGTCAGAGAGACGAGGAGCTCGGGCTGCTCGAGGTCGGTGATGTTGTATACGTAGTAGCCGCCCGTTCCACCTCCGTAGAATCGATCCTCCGCGCTGTCCGGATGAAATCCGGCATAGAAGTCGTGATAGGTGCGAGTCTCGCTCTCGGCGTCGGGTACGGGGACCTTCGCGACGAGCGCATTGCTGATGTCGCCTTCCACCACTCGCCCGAGGTCGTAGACGTGCGCATGAGGTCCGGAGAGCGTTGTGAACAAGAGCACCGCGTCGTTGCTGTGCTTATAGACGAAAATGTTGTGAAACCCGCCCGGGTAGTCCGGCTCGCGGATGCGGCCGACTTCCTTGACCGTGGACGGATCGGGAAGGCCGGTCACGTCGAGCACGACCGCACCGAGGTCCGGGTTCGGGCCACCCTGCTTGAACTGAAGGGATTGGACGACGTAGTAGCGCCCCTTCCACTTGAAGTGCTTGACGTCCATACCGCCCATACCGAGGTGAAGATCCTGATCCTCGATCCGCCACGAGTAGATGCGTTTCGCGTTCTCCGGATCGTGCAGATCGATGATGTCGAGGCCCTTCTCTCCCTCCGCCCCATAGACAATGCGCCCCACATAGGCGTAGGGTCGATCCACCTCCTGTTCGATATCGATGTCGGCGACGCTCTGCCCCAAAGGCAGGTGCGACAAGACCTTGATGTTATCGCTTCCTGGTTTATGAGCGGTCCATTGGGCGAGCGCCACACCCACCGAAGCGAGGAGTACGAGACAGGAAGCGGTTATGGAAAGCAAACGGCGGACGAGCATGGATACCTCACAAGGAATCTGGGCCTCACCCAATGAGGCCGAGGACATTCTATCTTAACCCTGGCAAGTCACGCTTCCACATCGCCCTCGCATCTGATATAGCAGTTTGACTTGAGCATGCGATCTACCCTCTGCCTTTCGATCGTTTTCCTGACGGCTTGCGCGTCGCCGCGGGCAACGGAGACCGAGACGCCGGTTTCGCTCGAGAACGGATCCTTCACGCTCGAGCTCGACGGCCGTCGGATTCACTACGAGGTACACGGCCAAGGCCCCGTTCTTATGACGGTGCCGAACTCCTGGGGGCTTTCACTGCCAGGGCTTCGCGGCATCTACGCGCCTCTCGAGAAGGACGTCACCATGGTGTATTTCGACCCGAGGGGCATGGGCGCGTCGGGTCCCGTGGAACAGGAGGCCGATCGCGGTCCCGCGGCCGTACGCGAAGACTTCGGAGCGCTTCGCGAGCATCTGGCCCTCGACCGGGTAAACGCGATCGGTTGGTCGAACGGAGCGACGAACCTTATCCTTCTCGCATCGGAGCGCCCAGAATTCTTCGCGACCGCCATCTTCCTCCACGGCAACGCGAGCTTTCTGCCCGAGGACGCCGAGGCCATGGGCGCGCGCTACCCGGAGCTCTTCGAAGCTTTCGATGTCTTCGCAAAGCAAATGGCCGCGACCGAGCTGAGCGAGGACGAGCAGAACGCGCGCGTCAAAGATTTCGATCTCGACGTCTGGTTCCCGGTCATGTTCGCGGATCGCGAAGCGGCCGGGACCAAGTTAGACGAAGCCTTCGGAGAGGCGGAGTTCAGTTGGGAGCACGCTCGGTTCACTCAGAAAGAGTGGCCGAGCGCCGACTTCCGGGATGAACTTTCGAAGATTCGCGCGCGAAGCCTCGTCATCGCGGGAAGCCACGACATGCTTCCCCTCGACAAAGCCGAGGAGATCGCGGACGGGATCCCCGGCGCCGCGTTCGTCGTCTTCGAAGCGAGCGGTCACTTCGCGCCGCTCGAGGAGCCCGAGAAATTCTTAAAGACCGTTCTAGAGTTTCTCGACAACGACGTCAGTCCCGCTGAGGACGGCGGTTAGAAAGACACAACTCGACGCGCCGACCGCGGAACTGTAGAATCACCAGCCTATGTCGCTTGTCCCTATCACGGCGCTCGGCTCATACCGGCAAAGCAATAAGGAGAACCCCTTGAAAACTCTCGTGCGTCTTGCCCCCATACTTCTGCTCCTCGCGAGCTGCTCGTCGTCTTCAACGAAGATCGTCAGCGCCTGGAAGCTGCCCGAGACGGGCCCACTCCAGTTCGAGCGCATCATGGCCCTCGTGTTAGTGCAGGAGCCCTCAATCCGTCGCGCGGGCGAGCAGGCGCTCGTCCAGCAGATCACTCGCGCCAAGGCGGTCCCGTCCTATACCATCCTGAACGAAAGCCAGCTCGCAAACGAGGAGCAGGTCAAGCGAGCCGTCTCCGAGTCGGGGGTCGATGGCATCGTCGTCATGCGCCCTGTTTACAACGAAGAGGAGACCCGCTATGTCGGCGGCAGCTACCCGACGTCCTACTACTCGTTCTATGGTTACTACGGCTGGGCCCACCCTATCTCCTATTCTCCCGGTTACTACCAGACCGACCGCCTCGTCGGCGTCGAGATGAACATCTACGACACGAGCGACGGAAAGCTGGTCTGGTCCGGCCTCACGCAAACGACGAACCCAACCGACGTGAGGAAGCTCGTCGCGGACACGGCGAAGAAAGTCCGGCAGGAGATGAGAAAGTACGGCTTCATCTCCTAGGGACGCCTATCGTCCCCTACGACTGCGGTTGGGTAAAAAAGTAACCCTCCAAGACTACTCAAGTAACTAAATTCATTGTACTTAATGCGCTGGACGATTTGACAAAAGTCCATATATATACCTAAACCGACGACAAAAAGACGTTTCCGCGGAAACGTCGCAGGAGAACGAGACCAGCCACGGGCAGCGCAAAGCCGATGCCCTGCGTCTCGTCGCGGAGAGCGCGCTCGAAGGTGACCTCGACCCGGGAACGAGCGCCGATCGCTATCAGGTCGTCGTCCACGTCGACGAGACCGCGCTTGCGGACTCGACCCAGCCCGGGCAGTCCGTCCTCGGGGGAGGGGTGGGCGTTTCCGCGGAAACGTCTCGGCGTATCGCCTGCGACGCCAGCGTCGTCCGCATGACGCACGACGAAGAGGGCAACGCTCTCGATGTTGGAAGAAAAACGCGCGCCATCCCTCCCGCGATTCGTCGAGCCCTCGTCGCTCGAGACGTAACCTGCCGCTTTCCCGGCATAACCCCATCGAGACGCTCCGACAACAGAATCGAGACCGCGGCCTCGAAATCACCGACAAGCTCGGCAAGCCGAAGTGGGGCTACGGGCCGCTCCAGCTCGACTATCTGATCTGGGCGACGTTCGCGAATCGAGACGTCAGGCGACGAGAGGCAACTCAGGGGAACGACTCGATAGAGAAAGGATTGAGGGGGTAACCTTCAGCGCCTGACGGTCTTGCCGCCGACGGCGGCTTCACCGATGTTCAAGAGGTGGTCCTTCATTCTGCGATAGGAATTCGCGATATCCATATAGGAGGTGCTGATCAATGGATCCACCGTTTCTTCGGACAATCGATTCCAGTGACGATCTCTGAGCTCTCTTATCTCGTTGGTGATGTCGCGGCTTCTTCGACGAATCTCGGACACGTAGTCAGCGGAGGGATTCTCGAGACCCGCATGGACGCCGTCGTAGTAGCCGGCAATCAGGTCATGTAGCCCCAGTAGCTCGTCTTGCTGTGGACCCGTGAACCGTACGTCGGCCTCTTGCAATCGCAGATAGAGTTTGAGGACGTTCGAAACGTAGTCGCTCACCGATTCAAACTCGTCCGCCAACCTCAATTGAGCCCGCGCCTCCTCAGCAATGTCATGACTCAGCTCTTCAGAAAGCAGGTCGGTCAAGAACGTGGTGACCTCGATCTGAACCACGTCAATCGTATTCTCTTCCTCGAATATCTTGTCGGCCAGGCTTCGGTCGCTGCTGTCGTCAGAAATCACTTGACGCAAATCGTTCAGCATGTCCCTCACATGTTGATCCGTCCGCTGAATCTCATGGCGCGATTGCTCGATCGCGGTCAACGGCGAGCTGACCAGATGGAAATCCAGATGGGTGAAACGGGCTCTTACTGGTTTGGACTTGTCTTTGACGAACCGATTCAGCACGCTCGCGATGGGCGTCACGAAAGGTATGAACAGGAGCGCGGTGAGCACATTGAACGTGGTGTGTACGATGGCGATCCCCGCCGTCATATACGGGAAGCCTCCGCCTGGCGCTTGCATATTCGGATCCACGCCGCCCATGACGACGTTCTCGATGAAAGGCAGATAGACGGGAAGAAGGAGGGCCGTGATCGCGGCCACGCCTGAAACGTTGAAGAATATGTGGAAATAAGCGGTGCGTTTCGCGTTGACGTCGTCCGCCCCCAGAGACGCCAAATAAGCCGTAACCGTTGTGCCCATATTCGTGCCCAGCACGAGAGCGGCGGCGGTTCTAAAATCGACCACGCCCGTATTGGCGAGGGCTATCGTCATCCCCAAGGTGGCGGACGAAGACTGAACGATGAGGGTCGCGACACAGCCTACGAAGGCGGATTTCAGGACACCCGCGTAGCTGGTCGCCTCGAACAATTGGAACAAGGCCGCGAAATCGGGAAGATCTCGAACGGGCGTGAACCCGTCCTTCATCAGCTCGAGGCCAAAAAAGACCATTCCAATCCCGAGTATCGAAAGCGCCGCGTAGCGCAGCTTTTCACCCTTGAGGAAGAGCCACCCGAAGGCAGCCAGGCCGAGCAACGGAAGACCGTATTGACCGATCTTGAGCGCCAATATCCATCCCGTGATGGTCGTGCCAATATTGGCGCCGATGATGACGCCGATGGCTTCGGTGAGCGCCATCAATTCACTATTCACGAGACCGATCACCATGACCGAAGTCACGGAGCTCGATTGAACGAGGGTCGTGACGAAAAGCCCGATGCCCACCGCCAGGAATCGGTTGGACGTGACCAGGCTGATCACGTGCCTGATTCGCGCGCCGGCTATGACTTGAAGGCCCTGCTGCATGTACTTCATGCCGAGCAAGAAAATGCCCAGGCCGCCGACGACGTGAAAACCCATCTCCAGTATCAAATCAACATTCATAGCGGCTTTTGGTTCCGGATCTCTCTAGTTTCAGTTCTTTTCCATGAAATTGACCATGGCCTCGATGCTGCCACTCTTCACCGACGCCGTCACGGTTGCGGTGCGGGACTCGTCGGAAGCGGAGGCGATGAGCATGGCGCCCTCGGGAGTCGTCGTGCGGCTACGGATTTGGAGACCGGCCGACTCCAGCTCCGAGGTATAGAAACTCAGAACGTCCTCCAGGCTGTCGCTCGTTTCGAAGGTGAATCCCCCAGCCGCCATCTCGGGAGTCTCGGACGAGTAGGTTCCCTCCGCGTTAGCCCCCGGGTAGATGGGAAGCCAGTCCGGATGGTCCTCGAGCTCTGCGCCCGCCCGATAGGTCGTCGTGCCCTCATCGGTCGTGATCGTCATCCGACCACCTTCCTCACCCTCCTGGTCGAAGTCGATCGAGGCCGTTTCGCCGTCGGAGGTAAAGCTGAGCCGCCCCTCCTCCACGTCGTCGTAGTCGAAGGTGAACTCCTCGCCGGTCTCTGTATTGCGAAACGTCACGCGACGGTTGTCCTTGTCCGCCTCGACCAACTCGATCTCCGGATTGGCCTCCGCGATGATGCGCGACGTGAACGCTATCGGATCCTCACTCACCTCACTAACATCTTCTTTCGCCTTGCCGTAGATGAAATAGCCCGCAACCGCGAAAACGAGCCCGCACAGAACGAGGAGTCCGCCACAGCCGATCGCTACCCACGCCCACGGGCTCATACCCTGCTTTTTCACTGGTCCGCCGTTCGTCATAACCGCCCTCCGGAAAGTTCGGATTGTCTCTGCGAAATGAAACCCGACGATGCTAACACTCAGGCGAGAGGGATGTCACCCTCCGCTTTGACGCCCTGAAAGGCGGCCTAGAGCGCTTCGTAGATCTCGGTCGAAGACGCGACGTCGATCGAGGATGTGGGGGATATTCTCAAACGCTGTAGGAAACTCCCCACGTTTGGGTGACGCTGCCC
The DNA here is from genome assembly GCA_965247365.1 of Candidatus Marinacidobacterales bacterium. Lineage (GTDB taxonomy): Bacteria > Acidobacteriota > Vicinamibacteria > Marinacidobacterales > SMYC01 > CBDFHB01. The sequence continues at coordinate 1,293,745 of CBDFHB010000002.1, read as the reverse complement.
GAACCTATCTGTGTATGTATCTGATTCTAAAAGGCGTTTGGCTCCCCTCGTGGCATGTTTCTTGCTCCTTTCCAAAGAGCTGAGAACTGTGGCGCAACGAGCGCTGTGAAGAGAAAAGCGAGAGGACCACGGTCTTGACGAAAGCGAAAGCGCCATCTGGAGAGGGGCTACTTTTGTCCATGAAGACCGGGCGTTCCGCGCAAAGAATCATCCCACTTGGTTGCGCTCTCCTCGTCCTTGCTTCCGTATTCGGAACCACGCCGTCTGCCTCCGCGCAGATGATGCGCGGCACCTACACCGGCGATGGCGTCGCCGGCCGGCAAATCACCGGACTCGGGTTCCGGCCCGACGTCGTCCTCGTCAAGGTCGACTACACGGCTGCCGTTGAGGGCGACTCCGCCGCGGTGATGAAGACCACCACGATGAGTGGTGCCGATTCGAAGCCCCTGCACGCGGGGCAGGCCATTCGAACCGACTTGGTCACGTCGCTCGATCCAGATGGGTTTACTGTCGGAGGCGTGCTGAATGTCAACGCTCTGAACAGCTGCGGCGCCGGCAGCGATCCGTGCGAGTATCACTGGATCGCCTGGAAGGCGGGCGCGGATTTGAAGCTCGGGACCTACACCGGAAATGGCACCACACAGTCGATTAGCCCGATCGGCTTTTCACCCGACTATCTCATCGTCATGGCGGAGACGAATCGTCGGCCCGTCCACCGCAACAGCTTCACAGGCCTCTGGAGTACAAGGTTCGGGCCGGGAGGCTTCACTACAGATGCCATTACCTCACTCGACGCAGACGGCTTCAGCCTAGGGAACAGCGCCATGGAACCGCAAAACCACCCGAACGAATCGGGCGTGAGCTACCACTACATCGCCTGGAACGAAGTGGCCGGGCAGATGGATGTCGGCATCTACCCGGGAGATGGCAGCGACGACAGAAATATCATCGGCGTCGGCTTTCAGCCCGAGCTCGTGATCCTGCAGGCATACGACGCGAGTTTCGACGGCCGGATGAAGAGCGACACCATGACCATTGGTGCCTCTGACGATGCTTCGATGAGCTTCCGGAAGGGGCTCGAAGGCAACTTAATCCAGGCCCTCATCCCCGACGGCTTCCAAATCGGCTCTCACACCACCGTCAACGACGGTGGAGCCAACTTCTTTTATGCCGCCTTCAACTTGACTCCAATCAACCACCGCTCCATCGGAACGGCGCCCGCTTACACCACCGGTGACGTCACCGCGACGTTGGGATCCCCCATCGTCACTGGAACGGGTGCGTGGGTCGCGGCCAATCGAGGTCGGGGCGACCACATCGATATCAACGGCAACCAGTACACGATCCTGTCCGTGGACTCAGAGACGCAGCTCACCTTGACGTCGCCGGCCATCGCGACCTACACGGGTCCTCTGTACACGATCTCGCGGCAATTTACGACGCTTCAGGCCTGGTACGATTGCATCTCCTTTGCGGTCGCGCCTTGTACGTATTTCCCCGTCGCGAGTGCGAGCCTCGTCGCCGACGACCGAAGCGAGGTCGGCATTGCGTACAAGGACAGCGTGTTCACGGCAGGCGCGACCATGGATTTAACAACCACCGATGCCACCCACACCATTACGCTGACCGCCGATGCGGGTAACCGCCATTACGGGGTTGCTGGCAACGGAGTCGTGCTGGATAACGGGGCAGCCCTGACGGAGGCGATTTCGGTAGAAGACGAGCACGTGACCGTGGAATGGCTCGAAATAAGGGGCGGAGGCGCCGGCGCCCATGGGCTCCAAATCGGCGGCGTCCTGGCTTCGAACCAGCTCGTGCTGCGAAATAACCTGGTCCACAACGTCCCCGGGAACGCGTTTCGCCTCCGAGACGCCAATGCCAATATCGACCTCTACAACAACATCATCTACGCCGCAGACACAGGGATGCGCCTGGATGGGACTCCGGCGGTGGTGCGGATCTTCAACAACACGGTCTACAACTGCCCGAACGGCGGAATTAATGGGGGGGGAGCCTCCACCGTGACCGTGAGAAACAACATCTCTCACAGCAACGTCGGCGGCGATTTCGACGTTCCCGGGCTTAACGCAGCCAGTAGTAACAACCTGGCCAGTGACGGCACCGGTACGACCCACAGCCCGGCGGGAGGAGGCCTCGACTCGGTACCGCTCTCCGGCCCTCTCGGCGTGAATTTCGTTTCCACCGTCGTCGGCTCCGAAGACCTTCACATCACCGTCGCCAGCAGAGCGGTAGGAGCGGCGGCGGACCTGAGTAATATTTTTGACGTCGACATCGATGGGTTCGCACGGCAATCGCCTTGGGAGATCGGGGCGGATGAACTCTACGGGGCCGGCTCACCCACCCATTACCGCTCCATCGGGTCAGCGGGACCCTACTCGGCTGGAGACGTCACCGCGACGTTGGGCTCCGCCATCGTCACGGGAACCGGCGCGTGGGTCACTGCGAACCGCGGGCGCGGCGATCACATCGACATCAATGGCAACGAGTACACGATCCTGTCCGTCGATTCACAGATGCAGCTCAGACTCACGTCACCGGCCATCGCGACCTACACGGGTCCTCTGTACACGATCTCGCGGCAATTCACCTCATTGGCGACGGGGCTCCAAGACTGGGAGGACTGCATCGACAACACAGCGGTCTGTCCCTATTTCCCGGCCTCTGTATCGAGCTCGAGCCTCGTCGCCGATAATCGAAGTGAGGTGGGCATCGTCTATAAGGACGGCGTCTTCACTGGTGACGTCAGGATCGATGGAACGACCGACGCGAGCCATACGATCACACTAACCGCTGACGACGGCAACCGGCATTACGGGGTTCCCGGAACCGGGGCCTTCGTCAATAAGAGCGGCGCTGGCTCGGTCGTCGATGTGCGGGCCGATTTCGTCACCATCGAATGGCTCGAGCTTGGCAACGGGTCACGTAGTGTCTCGTTCACCGGAATTGCCGCGGCGAACAAGATGGTCATCCGTAACAACCTGCTCCATGACAGTGGCGCGGATGCCATTCGGCTTGGTCAGGCGACACTGAACGTCGAGATTTACAACAACATCGTTTTCAACGCCGGCGCCGGTATCTCGTTCGACCTTCCAGTGGCGCAGGCTGACGTGCTCAACAACACCGTTTACAACACCGTGGGAGGCGGGATCGTCGGAGTCGACCCCGGGCCCTATTCGACGGTGACGCTTCAAAACAACATCTCGTACAACAACGGAGTCGACTTCGATTTCGATCCCGGCGGGGGGCCCACGATAAATGCGGCCAGCAGTAACAACCTCGGGAGCGACGGGACCGGGGTCCCCCACAGTCCAGCCGGTGGTGGGATTGATACGCTACAGAGCGCGTTCGTCATGTTCGTGAATCCCATCGCGAATGATCTTCACATCCGGTCGGGGAGCGACGCGGAGAACAACGGCGCCGACTTGAGCGCGACTTTCAGCTCCGACATCGATGGAGGCGGCCGCCAGACGCTGTGGGACATCGGAGCGGACGACATTCTCGCGACGACGTCGGTGGAGCTTACGTCATTCACGGCGCAGCCGTTGGACGGCGCGGTAGAGCTTCGCTGGGAGACGGGCTCGGAGCTTGACAACCTGGGATTCCACATCTATCGGTCGCCAACGGATGCAGGTCCGTACGAGCGGATTACGGCGCGCGTGATTCCTGGTCTGGGCTCGTCACCGGAAGGAGCGACCTACGCCTATCGCGACGCCAGCCTTACCAACGGCGAGACCTACTACTACAAGCTGGAAGACATCGAGACGACGGGGAAGACGGAGCTTCACGGTCCAGTCTCGGCGACGCCGGAGGCCGAGGCTTCGTTCGGTGGCGGAGATACGGACGATAGTTCTTCGGATCAAGACAGCACTACGTCGCTCGCCCGCATCACCTACGGAGATCCCTCGGCGAACTCGCTCAAAGTTGTGAGTCGCGGCGGGCGACAGGTGGTTCTGGAGCTTGTGACGGAAGGTTTCTACGCGGAGCCGCAGGAAGACGGCTCGGTTCGTGTGGACATCCCAGGTTTCGAAGCGCTGACCGAGGTCAACGGCCCGAGGATTCCAGTGAAACGCAGCTGGGTAGAGGCGGTGGCGGGCCGCAAAGTGAATCTGGTTTCGGTGACCGCGCGAGGCGTGGAGGCTTTCACCAGCCTGCGTCCATCGGATGCGGAGGTCGCGGAGATAGTGGCGACACCGGACGGCGCGGTCCGTGCGACCCGACGCCGGGCGCGGAAGGTGTTTCGAGTAGAAGAAGGTTTGTACCCGTCGAGCGGCGCACGTATCGTGAGCGTGGGCTTCCAGGGAGACGTCAAGAAAGCTCTGGTGGAGCTCGCGCCTCTGCGCTGGGATGGAGCGAGGGGACAACTTCTGCTGGCGCGGCGTCTCGTGGTGCGGTTGTCTTTCCAGGGCCGTGACCTGGACGAGCGTTCCACAGACGGTGCAGGGGGTCGTCGTTATCGACAGCGGCGCAGCCACGACACGCGCGGCGTGGTGGCGCGTCTTGGGACCAAGGAGAGAGGCCTTCACAGCGTTCGCTATGAAGACGTGATGCGAGGTCGCCGCGGCGTCCGTGCGAGCAAGCTCCGTCTGAGCCGTCAGGGCGAGACGGTTGCGCTCCACCTGTAGCCGAACGCCAATCGTTTCGAGCCTGGCTCGGTGCTGTACTTCGTGAGCGAGGGTGCTTCGGCGAATCCTTTCGGCGGCGAAGCGGTGTACGAGCTCGAGGTGGGCGCTCCGGGAGAGGCGATGGCGAGCCTCTCGGCAGCGCCTTCGGGGGAGCCGAAACCCTTCTACTGGCATCGGGCAGAGTGGGAAGAGAACCGCTACTACCAAGCGGCGCTCGTCGAAGCGCCGGATTTGTGGCTCTGGGACTTGCTGTTTGCGCCGGAGGTGAAAAGCTACCCCATCGAAGTGAGTTCGCTGGCACCGCGCAGCGACACCTCGAAGCTGAGCGTCTGGCTGCAGGGGGTGAGTGATTTTCGAGCCGCTCCCGATCACCACGTGCGTGTGTATGTGAACGGAAGCTTCGTGAAAGAGCTGAGCTGGGACGGCAAGCAGGCACAGAAGCTTGAAGTCGACTTGGTACCGGGGCTTCTTCGAGACGGAGACAACGTCCTTCAGCTCGAGAACGTGGGAGACACTGAAGCGTCGTACTCGATGGTGATGCTCGACCGCTACGCGGTGGAGTATCCGCGCGTCGCCGTTACCGCCGACGGCCGGCTTCAAGGTCGGTGGAGTGATTCGGGAACGGCGGAGCTCTCCGGGCTCGCACCCGGAACGCACATTTTGGATACGAGCGAAGCGCAGCCGCGCTGGTTGGTCGGCACGGAAGTCGGCACCGACGGCCTGGTGCGGTTTCGTGCCGAATCCGGCCGCAGCTACCTCGCTGTGAGCCCGGAAGCCGTCTATCACCCCGCGGTGACGATGCCCAAGGCGAGCCGTCTGAAGGACACGCGCCACCGCGCCGACTATCTAGTCATCGGTCCGGAGGCATTCCTTCAAGCGGCGATACCCTTGCTGGAGCTGAGGCAGAGCGAGGGGCTGAAGGTCGAGACGGTTGCGATCGAGGAGATTTACTCGGAATTCGGCTTCGGAGAGCCGACGCCCGAGGCGGTGAAGGACTTTCTGAGCTACGCCTATCACAACTGGAGACAACCCTCGCCGCGCTACGTGCTGCTTTTGGGGGATGCAACGTTCGACTTCAAGGACCATTTGCAGACGGGAGTGACGAACCAGGTGCCGCCTCGAATGGTGAAGACGAGCTATCTGTGGACGGCGTCGGACCCGAGCTATGCCGCGGTGAATGGCGACGACCTGCTTCCGGATCTGGCGATCGGACGCTTGCCGGCGGCCACGGTAGAACAAGTCCGGGCGATGGTCGAGAAGATCGTGGCTTACGAGGCGGGAGAGGCGGGCCTTCATCGCTCGGCGGTGGTGCTGGTAGCGGACAACTCGGACGGCGCGGGCAACTTCGAAGCGGATGCCGACGAGCTAGCCAAAAGCGTCTTGGCTTCGAAGAACCCCGAGAAGATCTACCTGAGCCAGCTCGGCCCCGCTGCCACTCGAAACTCCATCCTGCAACGCTTCGATGAGGGAGCTTCCTTGGTGAGCTACATGGGCCACGGCGGCATTCACCTTTGGGCGAGTGAGAATTTTTTCAACGGGAGCGATGTCGCGTCACTCGGCCCCCAGTCCCAGCAGCCACTCGTGCTCACGATGAACTGCCTGAACGGATACTTCCACTTTCCGTACTTCAACTCGCTCGCCGAAGAGCTCTTGAAGGCAGAGGGCAAGGGCGCGATCGCGGCGTTCTCACCGAGCGGGCTGAGTCTGAACGAGCCGGCGCAACGCTTACATCGAGCTGTGCTGCAAGAGCTCTTTCACGGAAACCACGAGCGTTTGGGCGATGCCATGCTCGCCGCCCAAGCCGTCTACACCGCGTCAGGAGCCTTTCCCGAGCTGCTGTCTATCTACCATCTCATGGGCGATCCTGCTCTTACCCTTCGATAACAACCCTACTTCTTGGAGCGCCCCCTCACCCTGCTCAAGTGGAACAAGCAGCCGCCTATAGTTGCGTTTCATGTGACGGAACAATTGTCGGCGAGCAGCGTAGCGATCTCGATCATCTCATCGAGTTCGGCGGTCGATTTAACGTAATCGTCGATATGAACGCTGATCTTTGTCCCGGTGAGGGCAACCTCCAGCCGTTGTTGGGAGGAGCCTAATAACTTCTGGCGCAACGGCGGGTCGAGGACGCGATGTACGAATGCCTGATCGTCCGACCGGATTCGAAATGCGTTGTCGAATGCGCTATCGCCCGACGTCGATGTATGGCCGCTCGAAATCAAACTGACTAGCCGATTGACGCCGCGATCGAGGCGGTCGGTCCGTTGAATGTTTAGCTCCTGACAAGTATCGGGCTGAATTTCCAGGTTGGCGAACGTGAAGGGGCCGTTGAAACCGGGACGGCTGGCAGAACCCGAAACGAGCGCACCGCCACTGGCCATGGCACCAAGGAAGTAACGTCTCCCGTCGCGCTCGAAACGGAGTTGCGGCAATGCCAGCAGGGTAGCTGCCTTTACATCGCCGCCATATGTCGTGGCGAGGGGGATAAACAAGTCAGCGAGACGGCGGCTTTGCTTACGGTGCTCCCAATAAGCGTAGGCCAAGGCGGCGGCGATAACGGCCAGGATGACAACCCACCAGATCATTCCCGCTTCCTCATCCGCGAATGATAGTTCGTCTAGTCGTCCAGGATCTGCTCGGCGTAGTCGCCTAGGGTGCGCAGGTAGTCGCGAAGGGTGCGTCCCGGCTCGTCGACGAAGGTTTCGCCCGTCGGCTCGAGCTCGATGACCCGATCGAGTCGAAAGTTGCGAAAGTCGTTCCTCAGCTCGCACCAGGCGGTGAGAGTCCAGCTTCGACCCCAGAAGAATGCCCCGAGAGGAAGGACGGTGCGCTCGGACTCCTCTCCGTTCTCCTTTTGGTAGCAAAGCTTCAGTTTCTGCCTCTCGGTCAGGGCCGAACGGACCGAATCGAGCGCGTGCGACCGCATTTGCGCCGCGAAGGTGCGGGGCGCGTAGAGCGGGGGGCGATCGAGTCCAGACTTCAGGCGCGTCGGAAGCGCCGCCTCGATTTTCGAGATCGCTGCGCGGGCGGGTCCGATGAGCGACTCGTCGCCGAAGGCCGCGACCAGCCTCGTGCCCAGAACGAGAGCTTCCATCTCGTCGGCGTTGAACATCAGCGGAGGCAGATCGTAGTCCCGACGAAGCGTGTAACCGACACCGGCTTCGCCCTCGATCGGCGTTCCCGTCGCCATGAGATCGCGGACGTCGCGATAGATCGTCCGTTCGGAGACGGAAAGCTGCTCCGCGAGCCACGAGGCAGTCACGGCGCGCCTGCGGCCGCGGAGCAGCTGGATGATCTGGAAGAGCCGGTCGGCGCGTCTCACGGCTCCGTCATGGTACGGCAGAAGCACCGAACGACATAGGGTCTCCTGGTTTCCTGGTTTCGCTAGGCGCTCTCCTCGGCGAGCCCGATCACGTTGCCCTCGGTGTCCGCGAACATCCCAAGGACGGGGCCTCCGGGCATCTCGGTACGCGGCATGAGAATCTTGCCACCGAGCTCTTCGGCCTTCGCGAGAGAAGCGTCCACGGCCTCCGTCGAGACGTAGAACGTCACTTTGGGCCACGGCTGGTCGCCGAGCTGCCCGACCCCCCCAGGGATTCCCTGGCCGTTCACCGCTTCGACCATCCCGTACTTCATCGGATTGTTCGCGTCGATCTTCCACCCGAAGAGCTTGCTGTAGAACGATTGCAGGCTTTCACCGTTCTCTCCCATGACCTCGAACCACACGACTGGATGCTGCATTTTCTGTTCTCCTAGAGCCCCATACGGCGCGACCATCGCGCCGTGCCCGGCTCGAAAGACAGCATGCACCGAGGCTCCTGACAGCCTTGTGTCAGGAGATCGAGGTGCCCCTCGAGTCTACTGACAACGTTATGGCAGTCGAATCGTCACGAATCGTTTCCTCTGCCGTCAGCAGCAGTTTCCGTCAGGCACGCAGTAGGGCGCCTCCGTGGTTTCCGTCACGTCGTAGTCGAGTCCCTTCGATTCGCGCGGATGGCGCGTGGCATCCTTGCGGCAGTCGAAGGGGGCCGCCTCTCCGAGGGGGATGTTCTCGTAAGGCTCCACGCCCTCCACGTCGTGCGAATAGGGCTCGGCCGAATAAATGTGGAACGTCTTGTCGCAGACGGCCATACGCTGGCCGCGGAAAAGGGTGTGCCCGTCGTCGTCGGTGACACTCCGCCACGGGCCTCGGTAGATCACGGCTTGATGGCGATCGAGGCACGGACCTTCCTTGCCTTTAAAGGCACGCAGGGTGAGCGCGCGGAACTCGATGCCCTCGACCGTCTGCCAAGGCTTTTCGTCCCGGGCGAGGATCTCGATACCGTAGAAGCCGGCGTCCTCGAAGGCCTTCAAGAACAGGTCCTCGCGGAAGGCCCCGGAAATGCATCCGCTCCAGAGCTTGGGATCCGCCCTCAAGTGCTCGGGGACGTCTTCGTCGCTGACGATGTCGGAGATCACCGCCCGGCCGCCCCTCTTGAGAACACGATGCATCTCCTGGAAGAGCACGGATTTGGCCCGCGGGTCGACCAGGTTGAGCACGCAGTTGCTCACGACGACGTCAACGGAGGCTGTCGAGATCATTGGATGCTCTCGTCGCTCGCGCGCTTTCCATTGCTCGATGGCATCGAGGTCGTCGGGGGTTCCGACTGGATGAGCCTCGAGACGAGCTTCGAGCCGACCGTAATCGAGAGTGAGATCTTGAATCTTGCCTTTGTGGAACTCGACGTTGTGATAGCCGAGCGCGTCTCCGATCGACAATCGATGCTTTTCAGCGAGCGACAGCATGTCGTCGTTCATGTCGACGCCAATGACAAGACCTTCGGACCCCACGACCTGCGACGCGATGTAGCAAATCTTGCCCCCACCGCTTCCGAGATCCAGAACCGTCTCTCCCCGACGAAGGTATTTCGACGGATCGCCGCAGCCGTAGTCCCTCTCGAGTATCTCCTCGGGAATGACCGACAAATAACGCGGGTCGTAGTCCACGGCGCAGCAGAGCGCCGGCTCGCGCTCTGAGGCGGCCAGGGAGTAGCGTGACTTCACCGAGAGCTCTGGGTTCATTTCCGTCGTCGACATCAGAAGTTTCCTTTCTTGCGTTCTTTGCCGGGAAGAATCTCGAGACAGCTCGTCCACCATCCGTGACGAATGGTGTCGATGAACTCCCGCGGAAGTCCTTCATGCCTCATTTCGAGCGCGAGGCTTTCATGGTCGTAGTGCACCGGAACGAACTCGGCTTCGAACCCCCTTCGCGCGTCGAGAATCGTGTACCAGACGTTGGTGCGTCCATCGTTCGCGGGTCTCCCGACGACACCGACATTGACGAAGTGCCGGTCGCCCGGAAGCTCCCGCTTCCAGTGGAGCCCGGTGTGCGTGGCTAGCACCACGTCAGCGTCATGGCTAGCGACCACCTTCTCGAGGAAGTGAGTCGGCGTCGTCGACTCCCAGAGAAACTCGTTTACTTTGCGAGGCGAGCCGTGGCTCATGAGCAGGCGGTAACGGCCGAGCTCGATCCGAATCGACTCCGGGAGTGCGCGCATCCACGTCTTCCACCGGTCCGAGGTCCGGCCGAAGGTATAGTCGTAGGAAATCTTCGCGAAGTAGTTGTCCCTGGGATCGGTGTAGCCGCACTGACAGTCGGCGAGCCCATTCCCGATGGAGTTGTCGTAGTTTCCCTGCATCACTCGAACTCCGGCATCGAGCAACAGAGGAAACGTCTCGTCCGGACGAGGCCCGAAAGCGCCCAGATCCCCCAGGCAGAAGATCGCCTCCACGTCCCGACGGCGGGCATCGGCAATGACGGCCTCCAGAGCGATGTGGTTGCTGTAGACACCTCCGAGTGCGGCGATCCTCTCGTAGCGCTCAGGCGCCGTCCCTCTATGCGGTGACATCGCTGCCTCCCGCGCTCACGTTGCTGCAAATCGCGCCCCCTACGTAGCACGTGTAGCAAGCGCTGTGCTCGAGCGGGAACCCGACGAGCGCTTCGGAAAGCGTGTCACCCATCCGAGCCTCCGCTGCGTCGATGAGAATGGGGCAGACGTAGACACCCTTGTCGGTCACCATCCGCGCGCGCGAGCAGAGAAGCTGCCCGGTGTCGAAGTCCTCGAGCATCTCCTCGGTCACGTTCTCGTAGTCGTGGTAGCCGCGGTTCCGCTTCACTTCTGCGCCGAGCCGCAAGGTCGGGATGAGCTTCACCCGTGGACGGGAGTAGCCCTCGTCGCGGAGCAGGCGCACGAAGTTCCGAAAGACGTCTTCAGTGCGATCGTCTTCCCAGGTCTGGGCCACCGTAATGATCGGGAGAAAACCTGACTCCAGTAGAAGCCGCACGCCGTGGATCGCGCGCGCGAAGGTCCCCTCCCCGCGAATCGGGTCGTTCATTTGAGAGGAGTAGCCGTCGATGCTGACGCGAAATTCCAGTGAGTATCGAGATCGCGCTTCCGCCTCCGCGAGCCGGCGTATCGCTTCCGGGCGCAGCAGAGTCCCGTTCGTCAAGACGGTCGCGGGTCCGATCTGGAGTGTCCGCTCCAGGATCTCGACGAGATGCGGGTGGATGAAGGGCTCGCCTCCCGTGAAGTAGTACTCCTTCACGCCGAGCTCGCGAGACTCCTCGAGCCTACGGAGAACGTCCTCGCGAGAAATGAGGTCGAATTTGTGGTTCGTCGGACTACAGGAAATGAAGCAGTGTTGGCAAGTCAGATTGCAGAGCGTTCCCGAGATCTGGAACCATAGATCGTCGAGAGACTCGAGCTCGACCCTGGCGGTCACGACGCACGCTCCTCTCGGCGCCGGGCGTCGAGCAAGCCGAAAACCTCCTCCACTTGCTGGAGTCCGATGCGGATGAGGAAGTTCGAGCCTTTTCCGTAGCTCTTGGCGCCGAGGATGAAGAAATTCGGCTCGGGGTTTTTCAAGATCTCCGCACCCTTGGACGTCTGGACGAGACAGTCCGCAGAGCCTTCACCGAGAAGCGCGGCGGCGAGGTTCATCGGAGCGAGGGAGGCATAGCACTCGTGCACCTGAAGCTCGCGATAGAGCGAGTTGTCCGGACGGTAGCCGACGTGGGCTAGGACGCGATCGACTTTGACGAGCTCGACGGCCCCGGCCGAACGGAGCTCGACCTCGAATCCAGCGCCCCGCCGCTTTATTCTCTCGATCGTATGCCCGCCGTAGAAGCGGATCGTCGGATTCGCTCCCGCGGCGAGCTCCTGGGCGAGCTGCGAGAGCCGCTTACGCTCGGGGAGCGGGTCGCTCGCGATGACGCCGAGGGGCTCTCCTTTCCGCGTGACCCAGGACACGGTGGTCCCTGCAAGCGTCCGCAAGCCATCGAGCGCGGTCGCAGCCGAGTGGCCGCCACCGACGAGAAGTACGCGTTTTCCTTCGAATCCCGCGCGGTCCCGCGCGGCGAGGTCTCGAATCTCGTAGTCGATGTACCCTTCGAGCTTGCGCTCGCCGAGAGCCGGTACGTTCCCGTTTCCCATCCAGTTGTGGTTCCCGTAGGTTCCCGAGCAATCGAGAACGGTATCGGTTTCCACGATCTCCTCCTCACCGCCGTCGCGCTCGAGAAGGAGACGGAATGGGTGCCGGTCGCGAGGACCCCCAATAAGGTCCCCTTTCCCGATCCCGTCGCGCCCTACCGACACGACGCGCGTGCGCTCATGAATGCATCCCGAGAGAAAGGCTGTATGCGCCAGCGAATCTAGATAGCGCTCGAGGTGCTCCCCGCCCGTGAGATAGTCTCCCGGCTCGGGAAGCGTTCCGCCCTCGGCTTTCAAGCGACGCGCGCCCCGCTCCGAGTGATTGAGCTCGAACGACGAGAACAGCCGGACGTGTCCCCAACGTTTCACGTTGTCTCCGACGGTGCCACGCTCATAGACGCGCACCTCGTAACCGCGCTCGCGCCCGGCTAGCGCGGCTTCGATTCCAATGGGTCCCGCGCCAATAATGGCGAGTCGTTGCCTTTCCATGAGCACACTCCCGATCCGCCAGCGGATCTCGAAAGACGAAGAGGGGCTAGAGCGTCGTTATGGAAGCAACGGGAGGAGCGCGGAGGCCGTGGACGCCGGCCGACGAGATAAGCTCACGATGCGGACAATCCGCCTCGACGGCAACTTCCCGCGTGGTCAGTCGTCGAATACGGGACACGAGCCGCGCGAGAGACAACGGGGCCCGCCGCCCACGCCTCTCGACGCGATCGAGAAAGCGTGCGAGCTCCCGGGCGCTATCGATGTCCGCGAGCGCGGCGAGAAGGGTCACGCCGAAGCCGCGAGCGCGAAGCCGCTCCACGGTCAAGCGCAGAACGTCAGCGGAACTCCACGGCATCGCGTCGAAAACCTCGTCACAGGGGCCCGTCAAGCCGAGAAGGTTGTAGCCTCCATCGGTCGCGGGACCGACAACCGCCTCGCATTCCCCACGCGTGAGCGCGTCGAGCGCGGACTGCAGGTAGGCCTCAGAGATCTCGGGTGCGTCATTGCCGATGACGACGACCCGCCGGTAGCCGAGCGCAAAGGCGTCCTCGACCGCAAGTCGGAGCGATTCGCCGAAGTCACTCCCCCGCTGCCGGATCGTCTGTGTCCCCGCCGCCAGATCGAGCGGAGATTCGCTGGCAACGACGAGATCCGCGCCGGTCAATCGGGCACAGACCGTAGCGACGTGATCGACAAGCGTCGCAAAAAGGGCGGCGGCGCGCTCAGGCCCGTGGAGCCCCAGGGGTTTTCTAACTCCTTCCGCCTCCGGCGTGAGCGTAAACAGGACGATCGCCGAGTCCGAGCGTGGCATAGCCCTACTGTAACCGAAACGCGCGTCAGGGGCCTGTGAGTCCCTTCACAGGATTTGCCGCCTGCCTGGAGAACATTTCCTCGGGCTTCAGCGACTCCACGACAGCCATCTCGCGAAGAGACTTTTGACTCTCGGCGTCAGGCGCGTACGGTTGAACGCATCGGCAACCCGCTTGATGCATTCCGCCTGTGTTGGATAGGGATGAATAGTGCTCGCGATCGAGCTCAGTCCGAGGCCAGCGTGGATAGCGAGCGTCAACTCGTTCAGCATTTCTCCGGCGTGCTCCGCAACGATCGTGGCTCCCAGGATTCGGTCCGTTCCCTTCTTGACGTGCACTTTGACGAAACCCTCGTCGGCGCCGTCAAGAATGGCGCGATCGACTTCGTCGAGCTCCTGGATGAACGTCTCGACCGGGATCCCCTTTTCCCTGGCTTCTCGCTCATACAACCCGACGTGCGCGATCTCCGGATCGGTGAAGGTGCACCATGGAATCGTCAGCGCGCTCGCTTTCTTTTTCATCAAAGGGAAGCCGAATAGCGCGTTCTGGATGACGATACGTGCGAGCGCGTCGGCCGTATGTGTGAACTTGTACTGAAAGCAACAATCGCCAGCGGCGAAGATCTTGGGGTTCGTGGTCTGCAGATAGTCGTCGACGATGACGCCTTTGCGGGGATGATAGTCAACCTTTGCCGACTCGAGCCCGATACCCTCGACGTTCGGCGCGCGACCGACCCCAACCAGGATCTCGTCGACAAGGATGCTCTGGCAACCGCCCGCGCCATCCAGCTCCACGAGCTTGCCACCCTTCGTCCTCGATACTTGTTTGATGTCGCACCCGGAGACGATCCGAACGCCATCGCGCTTCAGAGCAGCCTCGACGCGCTCGGCCGCGTCGCGATCTTCTCGAACGAGTATCTGGCCCGCGGCCTCCAGAAGATGCACTTCCGAGCCGAACCGTACAAAAGCCTGGGAGAGCTCGACTCCGATGGGACCAGCGCCGATGACGACGAGACGTTGCGGCAGCTCGGTGAGCGAGAACACGGTCTCGTTCGTGAGGTACCCCGTCTCCTCGAGCCCGTCAATCGAGGGGGCGACCGCCCCGCACCCGTCGCAATGACGGCTCGGGAGAAACGAAGCGTGTCGCTGCCAACCTGAAGGCTGTCACGCCCCGTAAACCGTCCGTCGCCGATGAAAACGTCCACTCCCGCTTCCGAGAAACGGCGGGCCGAGTCGTTGCCGCTGATGCGCGCCCTCAACTTTCTCATCCTCTCCATGACGAGGGCGAATTCGACGTCGACCGTGCCTTTGATCCGGAGGCCGAGCTCGGCGCCGCGACGTGCCTCGGCGGCCGCGCGAGCGGTACGGATCAGAGCCTTCGATGGGACGCAACCAACGTTCAGGCAGTCCCCGCCCATAAGGTGTTTCTCGACGAGAGCCGCCTTCGCGCCGAGACCAGCGGCCCCGATCGCGGAGACTAGACCCGCGGTGCCCGCACCGAGCACGACGAGGTTGTAGCGTCCCTCGGGAGTTGGATTCACCCAATCCGCGGGATGGACGTTCCCGGCGGTGACTCGGTTGTGCTCGTCCCAGGGCTCGATAGTGAACGGGAGTCTAGGCATCCTTAATCCATTCGACCGTCGTTCGAATATTCGAGAACGTGCGCCTCAGGGATAGTAATCTTTGACCATCGTCTGATCGCTCTCCGGCGTGCGTATGTAGGTCGTCTTCTTTTTCGGTCGGGTCGGTAACTCGACGGCCTTCGGCGTGTCATCGTGATAGGGAATTTGTTCGATCAGGTGACTGATACAATTCAGCCGGGCGCGCCGCTTGTCGTCGGCGTCGACGACGTGCCAGGGCGCCTGCTTGATGTCGGTGTGGACGAACATCTCATCCTTGGCCCTCGAATAGTCTTCCCATTTCAGCCTGGACTCGAGGTCCATCGGAGAGAGCTTCCAACGTTTAACCGGATTTTTCATGCGGTCTTGGAAGCGGCGTTCCTGCTCGGTCTCGCTGACCGAAAACCAGTACTTGATGACCTGGATTCCCGATCGAACGAGCATGCGCTCGAACTCCGGGCACGAACGCAGAAACTCCCGGAGCTCTTCTTCGGTCGCGAAGCCCATCACCCGTTCGACGCCGGCGCGGTTGTACCAGCTGCGGTCGAACAAGACCATCTCACCGGCGGCCGGTAGATGTTCGACGTAGCGCTGGAAATACCACTGGGACTTCTCGCGCTCCGTTGGCACACCCAGTGCGACGATTTTGGCGATCCGAGGGTTCAGCCTTTCTGTGATCCGCTTCAGCACGCCGCCTTTGCCGGCCGCATCCCGGCCCTCGAAAATCACGACCACCCGACGGCGATTGGCTCGAATGCTCGACTGGAGCTTGACGAGCTCGATCTGAAGGCGTGCGAGCTCCTTCTCGAACAATTTCCGCTTCAGCTTCTTCCTGACGACTTTTGCGGCATCGCTCGGCAATGCCTTCTCACTCCTCTTCACTTTCTTCTTTTTAGACACGAGCGCAAGATTTCCGGGCCCGAACCCAAGCACAAGCCCACCGGCCACGAGTCCCGCCTCTGTATCGACGGCGGCCTTCGCATTGTATTTAGCCTCGCGCGATGTGGCAAGAAACATGGCCTGTTTGGCAGTGTTTTGTATGGATTAATCCGTGGCTTCAATGGAAGAGGCGAGTGAGCACTTTAGAGAAGACAACCCGTCGAGAAACTGTACAAATCGGCTCAACGGGATAACTGCATTCTGAGCAGCTGCTTGCGAGAAATTCTTCGATGCCGCACGTCGGTTTATCTTACGTTTTCGTTAAGTGAGACGGCGCCGCTAACCGTCGAAATCCTTTGGGCACAGGCACTTCTGCTGGCGCGCACGAACCTTGCAGAGCAATTCTGCAATTCATTCCGGTGCCCGGGGAAGACTCACCATGCGACGTTCGATTCTGTTTGCACTCATTATTTCTGCTTTGCTCTTCGCCACTAGGGACGCGTCGGCCACGATTTACGAGTTCGACTGCGTCATCGCCTCGACGTGTCCGAGCTCGGACGGCGCGGGCAGAATGGTCTCGTCGGTCTTCACGTTCGACGACGTGACGCTGGACTTCCGCTGGACGGCCACATACGACACTGATGGAACGGAAACTCCGAACGGCGCCTGGTTAGTCATCAACCACGGGCCGCATCCCGAAGACTCCGACAAAGGCATCGCCATCTTCTACGGCGATGGAGATTCAGGACGCGTCTCGGCATACGTTTATGACAATGAAAAGAGGAAGAAAAGCTGGGAGATCGCGGCAGGCTTCCTCGAGACCTTCCCGAGCGCGATCTCCTTTACTCCACTCGGGGGTGATCTCGTCGAGCTCGACGTGTCCCTCAACGTCGGCAACGTCAACGGCGCTTTCCCCGGGGACTCCGACTGGCAAGGGCTCTTTTTTCAGAACAGCATCGGGTTCTGGGCCGCTGTGGTGGGCAACACGGACATGCGCTTCGACGGCGACGGCCGGCTCACGAGGCTCCGATATGACGGGCGAAGCTCGTACGACCGATCCAACCGTCTGACGCTCGAGATAGAAATGCCCGAGCCCACGACCCTGCTGCTCCTCGCCGGCGGTTTCCTCGGCCTCGGGGTTTCTCGACGCCGCGCCTCGCGGAGCACGAGGGCCGAATCCCCGAGCAAGCGGTAGATCCGCAGTAGCTCGCCAGCGACGCTCCATCGCGAAGCTCGGTCCTCGCGCGCTGATTCTATCCTCTATACTTCGGTGATGCCGATTCGCATCAAGCGGGTTTACGTGCCCGCTGCCAAGAGCGACGGAATGCGCTATCTCGTCGATCGGCTTTGGCCGCGGGGCGTCAAGAAGGACGCGCTCTCGATCGAGGACTGGCTCAAGGAGCTCGGTCCGAGCACCGAGCTCCGAAAGTGGTTCGGACACGATCCGAAGCGATGGCCCGAGTTCAAGAAACGCTACTTCAAAGAGCTGACGCTCAAGGACGACCTGTGGCGGCCCATTGTTGCCATCGGACGACGTCAAACCATCACCTTGCTCTACAGCGCCCGTGACGAGGAGAGGAACCAGGCGGTTGCGCTGAGAGAGTTCCTCGAGTCGCGGTGAGAATCAATCCCTTCGGGGCGCCGCGGGATCGTGAATCTCGGAAGCCGGGTTGAAAGCCGACCACGCGAACCAGAATGCGGAGAACGAGGGAATTGGACGCAAGCGCTCCCCAGCCAGCGGGCCTTCAACGGCCACACCGCTCAAGTTCCAGATGGAACCGGTCTGGCGGTCCTTGAGCTCGAACGGAAACGTACCCTCGTCGACGATTTCGAAATCGAAGAGCTCACCTTGTCCAGAAGACGCGCCGTCTGACGTGGCGGGCTGCTGGAGCCGGCGCTTCGAAGGGAACGGCGAGAGAGGAGAGGGCGTCGAAGACGACGAGCACGGGAAGACCGTTTACATCGTCGTTGATGACCAGACGGGGAGCCACATCGGTCATCCTGCTCATGGAATAAGCGCGAGCGACGCCTTCGTAGGTGATGCCGAGCACGGTGTCTTTCATGCGAAGCCGGGAGTCGATGGTGGACGGCGGAAACAAGAGCCTGGTGTTGTCGACGAGATCATAATCGCCATACGGGTAGAGGGTGTAATCGCGGCTGAATCCGGTATTGAAGCTCACCACGGTCGTATCCGGGTACATGGCCTTCCACGCGGCCCAGGTGGACTGGACCAAAGGAAGCAGCGGAGGCCTCGTACCCTGAAGGCTGCCGCAAATACTCTGAACCCTCATCTGCGACCATAGGGATTCCGTTGTGCGGTCGAACAGTATGAGGTTGTTGTCGAACAGAAGCCCCGAGACCCCAAAGTTGTGGAGTTGCCCGTTGATGACAGGGTCGTAAACCAGGCCGCTCCCCGTGAGCGGGCAAAAGCTCACGACGATGGGGCGTCCTCCCAGGACATCGTTTACGATCTCGTGCCACCAGAGAACACCGTGCGGATAGGCCCTCGCCTCGCCGTTCACCACGACGCCCAGGACCAGGTCGTCGGAAACGAGAAAGAAGTCTCCCGTCGAGGCCGGCACCACATCGGGACTGTTCAGAGCCGGTATTCCGTCCCTGCCGACCCCGCCGTTGACGATGAGATTTGTAGGGATGAGGCACTCCTGCCCAGCCCCAACGCTCGCCAGTGACAGAAACACCAATGCCAGGATCGTCAGTCGCGCGGTGTTTCGTACCACGATATAACTCCCTTCTATAGTATCTTAGGGAGCCCCATGGCTTGTCTCTGTTAAGTTCTTCACAAGAGCAATCTGCTCTAAAAACACGAGAACCGTGTTAACTGGGCCATAGCGGATGTTTGTCGTACACGACAATACTGCTTGCATGGGTGCGCCGGCGAGCAGGCCACGGAACTGTCCTCTTCCGGGATTCACGCTCATACTGTCGATGCTCACGCTCATCTTGGCGAGCTCGGCCCGACTTTCGGAAGCGGGGGCCTGGACCCAGCCCAAAGGAACGAACTGGCTGAAAATCGGGTTCATGTTCCAGGATACGACGGAGCGTTACTTCATCGATGGAAGCCGCATCCCCTACTTTTTCGACGGGCGCAATCAGACGCGGGCGTTGTTCTTCGAGTACGTTCGGGGGATGACGGATCGCTGGGACGTCAAGGTTCAGTTTCCCCTCTTCAGCATCTCCTTCGATGACTTTGCCGACGACCGCACGACCAACGGTCCTGGCGATCTGCGGGTGGAGTCGCGCTTCAAACTGGTCAGCGATCCCTTCGTCGCGACCGTGGGTGGCACCGTCAAATTCCCTACGGGTGAGTTCATCAACGACGCCGAGATCGTTCCCGTGGGAGAGGGTCAATACGACTTCGACGTTTTCGCGGAGCTGGGACGCTCGCTCTGGCCAATGCCCGGCTACGTCACGGGCAAGATCGGCTACCGTTTTCGTCAGGAGAACAAGGAGACCCAGATCGACTTCGGGGACGAGCTCATATGGCATGCCGAATTCGGTTACAAAATCGGCTCCCGCATCAATACAAAAGTGCTGCTGCGCGGCCTCTATGGCTTCCACGCGACGAGCTTCGACCTTTCCATCGAGAGCCTTCGCCGAGAGGCCGTTTACGTCGAGCCCGGAGTGGCCTTCGCTTTCACTCCTTCGCAGGGCCTCGAAGTAACCGTCCCCATTTCCCTCAGAGGCCGCAACTGGCCCGCCGGACCCGTCCTCAACATCAACTTCACACAAACCTTCTAGTGTCCCTATCCGTTCACAAACCAATTCAATTAAGGCGAAAAAAAAGCTTGACAGCTTTGGCGGAGCGAAATGGCTCGAAGTGACTTCGTCTCTGGAAATGTTGCTCAGGCGTGCAATTTGGGCTCCTAGAACATTCGTCGCGCAGTTTTGGATTTCGTCTCGAGTCGATCGGTTTCCCGTCTTCCAGTGCCCTCCCACGGTGTACGAAAAACGTCGAGTATAATTCGTTACTGAGGGGGGAAGAAAGTGATCGAACAATTCAAGGGCTATTTCGCGAAGCTCGAACGTCTCTCTAGCGACGAGCTCGATCGTTCTGCTGAAAAACTGGTTGTGGCCGAGAACGGAAACATCGCCAAGCTGATCGCTCACATCGCCGAGATGTCGGATCGGAAGGCTGTACTCGAGCTCGGCTACAAGAACATGTTCGACTACTGTGTGCGACGCCTCAACTTGAGTGAGGGCGCCGTGCCCGCGCGGATTCACGTGGCCAATGTTTCGCGGCGGTTCCCCCAGCTGCTCGTCGCCTTGGCTGAAAACCGGATCAGCCTCACCGTCGCGAGTCTCCTGGCAGCTCACGTCTGCGAGGACCATGTCGACAAGCTGATTTCCGATTGCGCCGGGATGACCCGCAAGGAGACAGAGGAGTACCTCGTGGCGCTCAAGCCGAAGCCTGTTTTCGAGCCGTCGATCCGCAAGCGACCCCAGCCGGCGGCGCCACCTCCTCAACTCGAGAAGCTCACCCCGAGGGCACCAGCACTTCGCCCCGATGCAAAGCCGAAGAAGAGCTCACCAACCCTTTTGCAGCCGGCCCGCCCTGACGAGTTTAACTTCCGCTTCGCCGCAGATCGGGACTTCAAAAACAAGTTCGAGCGACTGGCCGAAGTTCTAGGCGTCGAGAACGCTCAAAAGCATATGGCGGAAATTATCGAGAAAGCCCTCGACATCGCTCTCGACAAGAAAGACCCAAAAAAGAAGCTCGAGCAGAGGAGGAAACGGGAACATTCGTCGAAGGCAAAATCTCGTTCAAACGAGATTTCCAAGAATGACGAGCCCGCCAAGTCCCGATACGTCGCCCCCGAGGTTTCGGAACGGGTACACGCGCGCGGAGGCTACCAGTGCGGTTACTACGCTCCTGACGGGAGGCGATGTAGCTCACGGACCGGGCTGCAGATCGAGCATGTGCGGCCGTTTGCCATCTTTCGCAGCCACGACGAGCGATTCTTGAGACTTCTCTGCCCCGAGCATAATCGATTGGCGGCGGAGCGCGTCTACGGGGCCGCATTCATCCGGCGGAAGATAGATGAACGGAGGTCCACTCGCTGAGCTAATCCAAGCCACTTGAGCTCGCTTTGTGCGAGGCACCACCTCTGGCACGAATCGAGACTTTTCCAGATCGAAGGTGAAAGGTACTAGGGTTATTATCTTGGGGTGTCATTCAGGGCAGGCTTGATTCTTCGGAGCTCTTGTCTCTCCGCTCTAGTGTTGCTCGCCCTATCCCCGGCATTTGCGCAGCCGAATTTCGTCGTCGTGCTCGTCGACGACCTGCGATGGGATAGTCTCGGGGCGACGGGGCACCCATTCGTCTCCGCACCCAGTATCGATCGACTGGCGCGGGAAGGGGTTGTCTTCCGCAACGCCTTCGTGACGACCCCACTCTGTTCGCCAGCGAGGGCGAGCTTTCTCACCGGACGCTACGCCCGTGGTCACGGGGTGCTGAACAACGGTGATAACGATGCGATCGGCCAGGAGCTCGTCACCTTTCCCGCGGTTCTGCAAGACGCCGGCTACGACACGGCCTTCATCGGCAAGTGGCACATGGGAGAGGACGACAGTCCTAGAGATGGTTTCACCCACTGGGTGGGCTTCGGCGGACAGGGTGAGTATCGGAACCCCGGCCTGAATATCAACGGCCGCGCCGTCCAGGCGGAAGGCTACCTGACCGACTTGCTCAATAGATACGCGGTGGATTTCGTGCGGAGTGCGGCGCGGTCACGACGTCCGTTCCTTCTCTATCTCTCACACAAAGCAGTTCACGAGCCCTTCGAGCTGCCCCGCCGTCACGAGACGCTCTATGCTGACGAGCGAATCGACTGTTCCCCGGGCTGCAGCGACTCGCTCGAGGGCAAGCTCGCCTTGACCCGTACGGTCACAGGGACAGAGCCGCCAGCGCCGGGCGGCGGGGGCCTGGCGCCGGAGCGTGTGAGAAAACAGCTCGCCCTGCTCGCCGCCGTGGACGAGGGTGTCGGCGACATTCTCCGAGCGCTGCGAGAAGAGGGCGTGCTCGACCAAACCGCCGTCGTGTTCACGAGCGACAACGGCTACTTCCATGGCGAGCATTCCCTG
Organism: Candidatus Marinacidobacterales bacterium; assembly: GCA_965247365.1. GTDB lineage: Bacteria > Acidobacteriota > Vicinamibacteria > Marinacidobacterales > SMYC01 > CBDFHB01. The sequence goes on along the minus strand of CBDFHB010000002.1, from coordinate 1,271,736 downwards.
GGGGACAAACGCTGGCCCTATGAAGAAGCGATCCGGATACCGCTCCTGCTTCGCTACCCTCCCCTCGTCGAGGGTCGAACCCGGATCGACGAGCTCGTCTTGAACCTGGATCTCGCGCCCACCTTGCTCGACCTCGCCGGAGTGCCCATGTCGACGCCGGTCGACGGTCGATCGCTCGTGCCTCTCTTGAAGGGGGAAGAAGTTGGCTGGCGCGAGTCGTTCCTCGCCGAGTACTTCGAGGAGATTCCCTTTCCTCGGATTCCGAGCTGGGAGGCGATCCGAACCGACCGCTTCAAGTACATTCGCTACCCGGCGCTCGGCAGTCAATATGATGAGCTCTACGATCTCGGAAGCGATTCCTATGAGCTCCAGAATCGAATCGACGACAGCTCTCTGTCCGAAGCGCTGGAGGCCCTTCGAGAAGGCCTCGCGGCGATCGCTGCCCGTTGAGCACGCGACTAAGACTTGACATCTGGGCCGGCTCGTCAGAAAGTTGTGGCCCGAGTTTCGGAGGTTCGATGATGCTGCAACCTGACTCCCGTACGTCGCACTGGCTCGGTGCCCTGACCACGGTCCTCCTCGTCGCGAGCTCGCCCGAGACCGAGGCGCAAGTCGACCGCGCGTCGAGCGCGAGCTACGGGGACCTCGTGGCTCTCTTCGCGGAGTGGCGCGCGTTCGAAAGTCCCCCGCTCGTCGATGGCATCCCGGACTACTCGGCGGCGAGCATGGCGACACAGCACCGCGAGCTGGCGGCGTATCAACGCCGTCTCGCCGCCTTCGAGCCGAGCGGTTGGCCGGTGGCGCATCAGGTCGACTACCACCTCGTCCTTGCGGAGATGAACGGGCTCGACTTCGATCATCGGCTACGCCGGCCATGGGCGCGTAACCCCGCGTTCTACGTGACGATCTTTCCGTCCCAGAGCGACGTTCCCGCCCACGAGGGACCCGTGACCCACGGCTTCGTCGATCTCTGGACCTACGACTATCCTCTGAGTGACGGCACCGCACCGGAGCTCGCCGCCGCCATCGGCACGATTCCGGCTCTCCTCGAGCAAGCACGTTCCAATCTCGTCGAGGATGCTCGGGATCTATGGATGGGGGGCATCCGGGCGATGGCGGCCCAGAGCGCCGACCTCGCGGTTTTCGCGGACGAAGTCGCGGGGACGAGCTCGGAGTTGGACGAGGCGATTGGTCGCGCGCGCGAGGCGACGGACCGGTTTCGCGAATGGCTCGAGAACGAGCTGCCTTCGAAGAACGGCCTGTCGGGCGTCGGCAAGGACAACTACACCTGGTATCTGCAAAACGTCCATCTCGTACCCTATGCGTGGGAGGAACAGGTCACGCTCATGCGTCATGAGCTATCGCGGTCCTTAACGGCGCTCGTACTCGAGGAGCACCGAAACCGTGACCTCCCACCGCTCGAGCCCATCGCAAGCTCGGAGGAGTACGACCGCCGGTTCAACGACTCCGTGACCGAGCTCATGGCCTTTCTCGAAGAAGAGGAGGTGGTCTCGGTCCGCGAATACATGGACCCCGCCGTGCGAGCGAAGATCGGACGCTTCACTGAGGGGCCCCGCGAATTTTTTTCTGAAGTCTCCTACCGCGATCCGCTTACGCTGCGAACGCACGGCTATCACTGGACCGAGCTCGCGAGGATGGAGCACGAGCCTCATTCGAGCCCTATCCGGCGCGTTCCGCCGCTCTACAACATCTTCGACGCTCGCTCGGAAGGCCTCGCGACCGCTATGGAGGAGTGGCTCATGCACGCCGGACTGTTCGACGAGCGTCCACGAGCCCGCGAGCTCATCTACATCATGCTCGCGCAGCGTGCCGCGCGCGCTCTCGCTGGGCTGATGATGCACGGTCACGAGTACACGATCGAAGAGGCGTGTGAGTTTGCTGCTGCCTGGACACCGCGGGGATGGATGGCGTCCGACAGCGATACGGTCTGGTTCGAGCAGCACCTCTATTTGGCACAGCCCGGCTACGGCACGAGCTATCTGATCGGCAAGATCCAGATCGAGAAGCTCATGGCCGAGCGCGCCCGCGAGCTCGGTGACGCCTTCACGCTTCGAGGCTTCATGGACGAGTTCAGCGCCGCGGGTGTGATCCCCGTGTCTCTGATCCGCTGGGAGTTGACGGGGGATGACGAAGAGATCCGGCGGATGACGGCGGCGCGGTGAGCTATAATTCGCCCTTCAAAAGTGCGGGGTAAATCTCCCGCTTATTCTGCGCTCAGATGGGCGCGCGAAAGGATTCCGAATATGCGGACAAGAGGATGGTTCTTTGCGTTGGTGGCAATCGTCGTTGCTTCACCCACCGCTGCAAGGGCCCAAGAAACGAAGCCGAACATACTCGTTATCTGGGGTGATGACATCGGTCAGTACAACATCAGTGCGTACAACATGGGCGTCATGGGGTACACGACGCCGAATATCGACCGCATAGCCCGCGAGGGGATGATCTTCACCGACGCCTATGGCGAGAACAGTTGCACCGCGGGCCGCGCGAGCTTCATCACGGGTCAGAGCGGGTTCCGCACCGGCCTTCTGAAGGTCGGCCTACCGGGCGCCGACCTCGGCCTGCAGGCCGAGGACGCTACGATCGCCGAGGTCCTGAAACCCATGGGCTACGCCACGGGCCAGTTCGGCATAGAACCACCTCGGCGATCTGGATGAGCACCTGCCGTCCAACCACGGATTCGACGAGTTCTTCGGCAATCTGTATCACCTGAACGCCGAGGAGGAGCCGGAGCTCCCCGACTACCCCAAGGACCCCGAGTTCCACGAGAAGTACGGCCCCCGCGGCGTGATCCATAGCTACGCTGACGGGCGCATCGAGGACACGGGTCCTCTAACCAAGAAGCGTATGGAAACGGTGGACGAGGAGTTCCTGACCGCGGCGCTCGGTTTCATGGATCAGGCCCACGGGCAGGACAAACCCTTCTTCCTGTGGTTCAACTCGACGCGGATGCACATCTGGACTCATCTGAAGCCCGAGTCCGATGGCGTGACCGGCCAAGGCATCTACGCCGACGGCATGGCCGAGCACGACGGCCACGTGGGCCAGTTGCTGGACAAGCTCGACGAGCTGGGTATCACGGAGAACACTATCGTCATGTACTCGACCGACAATGGTGCCGAGATCATGGGCTGGCCGGACGGCGGCATGATTCCCTTCCGCGGTGAGAAGAACACGACATGGGAAGGTGGATTCCGCGTTCCGATGATGGTTCGCTGGCCCGGCAAGATCGAGGCGGGCACGATCTCCAATGAGATCATCGCCCAGATGGACTGGATGCCGACCCTGGCGGCCGCGGCCGGCGATCCCGACATCAAGGAAAAGCTCCTCAACGGCCATACGCTGGGAGACAAGAACTTCAAGGTGCACCTCGACGGCTACAACTTCCTCCCCTACCTCACGGGAGGGGCCTCCGAGGGACCGAGGGAGGAGTTCTTCTACTTCACCGACGACGGGTCGCTCTCCGCTCTTCGCTACAAGGACTGGAAGGTGATGTTCAGCATCCAGGAAGCCCACGGCTTCGAAGTCTGGGTGAGGCCCTATACCAACTTACGTGTTCCGCGACTCTTCAACCTGCGCCGAGATCCCTTCGAGAGGGCGGATCACGATTCCGACTTCTATACGCAGTTTTTCATCGATCACATGTTCGTCATGGTCCCGGCGCAGACCTACGTCGCGGGGTTCCTCCAGACGTTTCAGCAGTTCCCGCCGCGGCAAAAGCCGGCCAGCTTCACCATCGATCAAGTACTGGAGAAGTTGGCCCCGCCGTCTAATTAAGCGAGAGGGTCTTTCCCAGCGATTTGTTTTTTGGCATCACACTCGTCGCGCCGATGGGCGCGACGAGTGTGATCGATCATTCACTGCAACATCAGGTTGGGCAGGAAGAGCGACAATCGCGGAACATAGGTGACAATCACCAACACACTCAGAAGTACCAGCAGCCAGGGTAGAGCCGCTGCAACAACTTCTTCGACGGGCATTTGGGCCACGCCGGCGGTGACAAAGAGGTTCAGACCCACCGGCGGTGTGACCATTCCGATTTCCAGGTTGACCACCATGATGATGCCGAGGTGGACCGCATCGATGCCGAGGTCCATGGCAATCGGGAACAGGATGGGCGCCAGAATGAGGATGACCGAGGTCGGTTCCATGAAGTTGCCGGCCAATAGCAACAAGAGGTTTACTGCCAGCAGGAATGCCCAGGGAGGCAGGCCCATACTGATGATGGCTTCCGATGCCTGCTGGGGAATCTGCATCGTGGTCAAGACAAAGGCGAACAGGAAGGCATTGGCAATGATGAACATGAGCATCGCGATGACCTTGGAGCTTGACACCAGCACGCCGGATACATCTTTGATGCCAATGTCCCGGTACACGAAGACCACCACGATGAACGCATAGACGGCGGCAACGGCCGCGGCTTCGGTGGGAGTGAAGACGCCCCCGTAAATGCCACCCAGGATGATCACCACCAGTAACAAGCCCAACAGAGCCCGCCGCCCGGTCATCAATACTCTGCTCCAGCCAGTCCAGGGCTGGCGGGGTATGTCCTTCACCCTAGCCACGAAATAGATCGCCACCATCAAGGCCAGGGTCAGGAGCATGCCGGGAACCACGCCCGCTATGAAAAGCTCGCCTATGGAAGTTTCAGTTGCCGCGCCGTAGACGACCATGACGATCGAGGGTGGGATCAGTATGCCCAGCGTTCCCGCATTGCATATCACCCCCGCGGCAAAGGAGCGCGAATACCCCAGGCCAACCATTCCCGCGATAACGACGGAGCCGATCGCGACGACCGTTGCCGGTGAAGACCCGGATACCGCGGCGAAAAGCATGCACGCGAGCACCGAAGCCATCGCCAGTCCTCCTCGGAGATGCCCGACCACGGCGTTGGCAAATTCGATCATACGTCGGGCCACACCGCCGCTCGTCATGAACGCACCCGCCAGTACGAAGAAGGGTACGGCCAGCAAAGGATAGACCTGCATCGTGTGAAAAAACTTTTGCACCAGAGACAATAGTGACTGGTTGGAAAACATCAAGAGCGTCGAAACACTGGCCAAGCCGAGCGACACCGCAATGGGAACACCGAGAAGGAGACAGGCGAACAAAACCACGACGAGAAATAACGCGGTCACAGGTCACTGCCTGTAGCACTTTCCGAGGTGGCCGCCGGCTCGCTGGGCAGCAGGACACCGTTTTCCCCTTCGCTCATGCCCAGGCCACTGACTTCACGCCGCCAAATTTGCAACCCCAGTTGCACGAACCGAAACGCGAGCAGAGCGAAACCGATCGGTAGCATGCTGGTCAGTAGCCAGCGCGCCACCGGAAGGTCCCTGGCCAGATTGCCCAATTCGTAAAGCCGACGGACGAATTCGAATCCACCGTAAAACATGAGCGAAGCGTAGGCCAGGCAAACCGTTGTCGCCACCAAGCCGACTAGGCGTCGTTTACCCGAGCCCAGGCGATTGACCAGTAAGTCCACCGCGATATGCGAACGGGTTCTGACACCGTAGGACATTCCCAGAAGCACCAACCAGGCAAAACAGTAGGTGGTTGCCTCCAATGACCAGATCAAGCCTGTATTAAAGGCATACCGCAACAACACCTGGAGCGCGGTTAGCAAGGTCATCACCGCGAGGAGAAAAGCCATCAGGTTTTCCTCCAGGCGGTTCATGAGGCTTCTCGCATCTAGGGGCTGGTCTTGCCGGCAGGAGTGGCCGTCAAAATATCCTCACCGATTTGCCCAGCGAATTCGTCCCAAACCGGACGCATGGCTTTCCGCCAAGCTGCAAGCTCTTCATCGTTGAGCTCGATCAGGGTCGTCTTCCCGGATGCAAGAACTTTCTCTCGGGCTTCTCGGTCGATAGCTTCTGCTCGGTCATTCACGTCGGCGGTGACTTCGGCGATGATGGCTTGAAGCTCAGACCGGATATCGGAGGGCAGGCCATCCCAGAATTCCGAGTTCACCGCAACGAGGTAACCGATGTAGCCATGATTGCTCTCCGTCACGTAGTCCTGAACCTCGAAGAACTTCTGCGACCAGATGTTGGACCAGGTGTTCTCCTGGGCGTCGATCGCACCCGATTGCAACGCCTGATAGACCTCGACGAGAGCCATCTTCTGCGGGTTGGCATCGAGGGCGAGAATCTGGGCCTGCAGAACGTCGGATTCCATGATCCTGAATTTGAGTCCCGCCGCGTCTTCCGGCAACCGCAATGGCTGTGGCGCGCCGAACTGCTTCATCCCGTTGTGCCAAAAGCCCATCCCGCGGAAACCCTTGTCTTCCAATGTACTGAGCAGGTTTCGGCCGGTACTGCCGTTCTGGAATTCTTCGACGGCCGCCATGTCTTCAAACAGGAACGGCAGGTCGAATACCTGAAAACGTTGGGTCAAGCGGTCGAACTTCGACAGGGATACCGCGATCATCTGAATTTCCCCGAAGGCCAGTGCCTCGAGGGAATCATCGTCGTTCATCAACTGGCTGGAGGGATATACCTCCACAACCACGCGGCCCCCCAATCTCTCATCCACCAGTTGTCGCAGGTTCTCTGCCCCCTGTCCCTTTGGCGTCGCCGGGGCGGTGACGTGGGGAAATTTAATCACGATCATTTCGTCCGCGGATTCCTGGGCGCATCCCGTCACGATCAGGCCTATCCATAACGAACAGAGCCACACAAACCGTTCTAACCGGCTGGCGACAGGCATCGAGGCTATTCCTCCGCTACCGAATCCCTCTTAGAATTTGATCTCACCACTGGTCCGGCAATTCCCCGTATCGCGGCATTCCACCGCCTCTTCGGCAGTAATCCTGGCATTGGGCTCCCGGTAGCGGTACAAATAGTGATACATCGTCACGATATTCGCGTCGAGGCGAGTGGTCTTGCCCTGGTAGTCGTCGAACTCTCTCAGCTTGATCCGCACTCGTATCTCTTCCAGGGACTTGCCTGCCACCATATACCGCAAAACCTCGTCTCTCAATGCTTCGATGTATCGTCGGCCATCGAGAAGAGCTTGCTGCGTCGTCACCGGACCGTGACCCGGCAAGACAACGTCGACATCTGGCAGATAGGCCAGAATCTTGAGCACTCTCAGCATATTGTTCACTTCCATATCCCGGTAATCGGGAAACACCGATTTGCCCTTTGCCATATCAATGGCTATCAGTACTTTCTCGTCTGGAATATGAATTTGAATGAGGTTGTCGCTATGGGTTGGCCCGAAAAACAGTAACGTCACGGTGACGCCGCCCAGCACGATATCCATCTCATCATCGAACAAGATAGTCGGAATCGCCGAATTACGATTCTCTTTTATGAGGTGCGGCAATATATTCCTGTGTCCTACCGTGACGGCGGTATCGCTAAAAACTCCTGTGTGGCAAATGTGGTCTGGATGATCGTGGCTCAACACGACATATTTGACGGGCACGTCGTGGCGCCGTTCCAACTCGGATTTCAGCCATTGCGTCGTGTTTGATTGACAATAGTTGCCATCCACGACAATGATCCCTTCTCCGGTAAGAATGTAGGCGCCGAACTGGTTGTCCGATCCAAAGCGATAGACACTCTTCGAGATCTGCGTGATGGAGCGATTCTGGCCCCACTGCCTTTGGGCTTGTGCCCAGGAGGCATTTCCCAACAACAAGGCCATACAAATCACTCCGTACGCCTTGCAACTCAGTAAGGTCGTCATTCTCTCCTCCTTTGAATTAAAGGCCGTCGTCCACGACCACGTTCTCGGGCCGCAGATCCAAACCCGAGGCTTTGGACTGCTCCTCCAACAGCACGGCGAAATCACGATCGTTGTGACCCGCGTCGATCGATCGCTGCACGAGCTCGCGCGTGAGCTCGGTAACGGGCAAGGGCACGCCCAAGGCCTCGCCAGCTTTCAGTCCCAGGTCCAAGTCTTTGGCCAAAAGCTTTGGCGTGAATGTCGGCGTCATGTCGAGGTTGACGAAGGCCGGGGCTTTGTAACGCGTGAAGATGGAGCCCATGACGCTATTGTTGATGAAATCCAGAAAGTCGTGCCGCGCGACGCCGCCCTTTTCCGCGAGGACCGTGACCTCCGCCAGAGATTGCGTCACCACGCCCAGCATGAGGTTGTGGCAGATCTTGACCATTCGTGCCAGTTCGCCCTCTCCGACATAGGTGACACCCCGTCCCAGCGCGCGCAGATAGGGCTCCGCCGTCTCGAAAGCGGACTGGGGGCCGGAGGCCACGATGGTGAGCTTGCCGGACTTGACCACTTTGGCATTGCCGCTTACCGGCGCCGCGAGCATCTCGGTGTTGCGCCGAGCCGCCTCGGCTCGGACCTTGGCCGAGGCTTCCTCTGACACGCTCGAGCAATCAATCAGCAAGCGTGGACTCGTCTCACCGCTCAGCAGGCCGTTCTTACCGCAAGTTACGGCGATCAAATCGTCAGACGCCGAGACGATGCTGAAAACGATGTCGCGATCCGCCAAATCACGTGGTTCCGCCACCAGCTTCCCGCCCAAGGCCACCAGAGGCTCCGCCTTACTTCGGGTGCGGTTGTAGATCGATACGTCGGCGCCCGCCTCGAGTAGCCGCTTGGCCATCGAGAAACCCATCCTTCCGGCACCAATCCAGCCGATGGTGCAGGTCTGCAATGGCCGTTCACTCTTCGACACAGGCTTCGCTCCTTACGATTCGAAAGTGTGCAATCGATTGCAGAGAATATCTGCAAAGGGGACTATCCTGCAACCTCGCTTTGCAATCGAGCAAGGGCTAAGATGCCGGGCAACGTCTAAAGTCACGCAGAGCCACGATTTGCCCGATCGTCCGATGCGCCGACGAGCCCGCTATGACGACAGCCAGAGCCACTATCAAAGACGTCGCCAGCCTGGTCCCCAAAACACTTCGACCGGCTACGCTCGCTACCATGGTTTTCTCGCCGCCACCAAGCGGGCCAGCCTGAAAGCGGATCGTGATCTCATCGTCAACGGCAAATCGTTCAGCGAGTCCGAAGGTCAGCGTTCTCTGGAAGCGATCATCAAGACTCGCAAGAAGTTCACCGCGGTGCTCGCCGCGAACGACCTGCTCGCGCTCGGTTGTTTATCGATTCCCGAGGATGCCAACGCGGATCTTCATCGCGGCTGTGACACCAGTCGTTGAACGTCATGATGTAGCAATACGAGAGAACGCGACGCACATACTACCCTAGAGGATGGACATTTCAAACTCGTTTCGAGACTTCCATGATTTGAACCTCGACCCGTCGAAGCGCATACACTAGAGCTCATACGAGATGCCCGGAAACGACTCGCTGTCGATGTCCGTTCGGGGCCGGACGCTGTGGCTCGGCTATGTAGCGCTCCTGAGTCTTGGGTTGGTTGCGCTCATCGCCGGGCGGAGCCAACCGGTTTCGCTCGCACTCTACGACCACCAATCGCGCGTGCTCGGCTCACTTGGCGGCGGCAACTCCGATGCGGACATCGTCATCGTCGGCCTGGATGAGGCAACGCTCCAAAGCCATCCTGAGCCATTGACACTCTGGCACGCCCACTTCGGTCGGCTGCTCACCACTCTCGGCGAGTACGGCCCAAAGTTGATCGTTTGGGATATCGTGCTTCCGGACAAGTCATACGCCTTTTTTGTCTCCGCTGTACGATCGCGCGCTCCTCTCGGGGATCATTGCAGCCAAGAAAACATCGTCGCTCGTCATGGCTCAAACACTCGACAGCAGCGGGCGCGTGCGCAAGCTGTTCGCACCCATCGTATCTATGTCGGGCGAAGACTCGATTGGCCTTTCGGTGATTCCAGTGGACCCCGATGGGACCGTCCGTCGTGTCGACATCGCCGTCCAAGAGCAAACGGCCACGCTCTACGGGCGCGCGCTCGGGAAACTGGACGCCCACGTCGGTGGCGACTACATCAACTTTGCTCTTGGAAGCCCGTTCGACTACATCCCGATGCACGATGTTATCGAGCCCTCCGACGCGCTCCGCTCCCGGCTCGCGGGAAAAATCGTCTTTGTCGGGGCCGTCCTTCCCTTCGACGACCGGCACACGGTACCCGTCGCTCTCGCGGCGTTCGAGCCGGGAAATCGTGTCATACCGGGCGTTTTCGTCCAAGCGCAGGCACTGCGTGGTGCACTCAACGATGCAATGATCGAGCGCTTTTCAACGACAGCCGATGTCGCGCTGCTACTCGTCGTCTCGCTCGCATGGTGGTACCGGTACTCGCTCATGAGCGGCGCGCTCGTCGCCGGTGGTGGTCTTGGCGCCCTCTATGGTCTCGGCCTCTACGCGTTGGCCGAACGACATCTCTACATTCCTCTCGGAGCGTCCGCGGGTGTTCTCCTCGCAGCCGTGTTCGGCCGCTTCACCGTGGAAGCCGCCGCCGCGTTTCGACAGAGACGAGAGTACGAGCGCTCGTTCGCGCGTTACGTGAGTCCCGACGTGCTCAGTGCCATCCTCGCCGGGCGGATCCAACCGGAGATGCGGCCCGAGCGACGTAGGGTGTGCGTGCTGTTCTCCGATATTCGCAGCTTTACCGCGCGCAGCGAGCACCAAGCTCCGGAGGTCATCATCGATTTCCTCAACGAGTACTTTGAGGAAATGGTGGCGGCCGTGCATACTCACGGAGGCACAATAGACAAATTCATCGGCGACGGACTCATGGCTTTTTTCGGCGCACCGGCCGCTCGGGACGACCCGGCACCGGCAGCGTTCGAGACGGCGATGGAAATGCTCAAACGACTCGAGCGATGGAACGAGCGACTGCGGGCGCGAGGCTTTGATCCCGTCGAGATCGGTATCGGCCTTCACACGGGAGACGTCGTCATTGGACACGTCGGCTCAACCGCGCGGCACGAGTACACCGTCATCGGCGACACGGTGAACACGGCGTCGCGGCTCGAGGGCCTCGCCAAGACACTGAAGCATCCAATTATTTGCTCCGACGAGGTCGCAGGTGCGATCGCGCCGACGAGCGCACTTACCGACTTGGGCGAGCAACCCATCAGGGGCCGAGCGCCGATGCATGTATTTGGTTGGCGTTCTCCTGTGCCCGAGTCCCCATCGAGCTAGATATGCGACAAAAAGTCAAAGTGTTCCTTCCTCTCGCCCTTTTCGTGGTCACTGCCATCGGTGCCGCAGCCCAAGAGCCCGTCGCGATGGTGACCGATCTTACCGGCGGCGGAGAGATAGCGGTGAACGGAGACGTTTCACCGGCGGAGATTCTCAGCTATTTGAGTCTCGACGTCCGGGTTCGGCTCGATGACGGCGGCGCGCTCACGCTCGTCTACTTCGACTCGTCGCAAGAGTTCACGTTCACCGGCCCGGCGGAGTTCGCCATCGGCGCCGACGGCCCCGACGTCATCTCGGGTGCGGCGCCGGAAACGAAACGACAACAGCTCGCGGAGCAAACTTCCCTGTCCCCCGATGCGGTGCGTGGCTACCGACAGTCGTCGCTCGTGCTTCGCGGCGAGGCGAAGAACAAACTTCGATTGCTCACACCGAGGAACACTTCCGTCGCCGAGACCCACCCCGTGTTCCGGTGGGAGCGGATCGCAGAGAGCGCGCACTATCGGTTCGTCTTGACGAACGATATCGGCCGAACCCTCGTGAAAGTACTCGTCAACGCGCCCGAGCTTCGTCTTGGCGAAGAGATCCCCATGGAGCGCGGTGCGTTCTACACGTGGCAAGTCGATGCGACCCTCGATTCGGGCGAGACCTACTCGAGCTCCGCTGATTTCATCGTTCTGACGGGAGAGCAGCGCAACGAGGTGGAGTCCCTCCGACCCGACGCGTCAGCGAGCTTCACCGAAAGGGTGATCTACGCGCAGTATTTGGAGCAGATGGATCTCGTCGAGCAGGCGCACTCGTATTGGAAGGCGTTGGCCGCCGAGCGACCGGACAGCGCGCTCCTCGAAGCCCGCTCGGAGCGTTGAGCGGGTGAGCCTTCGCCGAGTGTGGGCGCACGTGTTACTCCTGGCTTTGTGCGCGGCGAGCACCGCGCTCGCCCAAGCCACGCTCCCTCAACGACGTAACGAGACGCGTCCCGAGATTCCCGACTTTCGCGCTCCGTCGGCACCGCGCGGAGAGATACTCCCACCGGTCGTGCCCACAAACGACGACACGTTGAGCTCGAAGGTTGCGGGCATGGCCATCGACGTCACCGAGTATCGCTTTACCGGCAACCGTCTTTTGTCGGACGAGGAGCTCGCCGAGATCGCGGGACCGTATACGAAGCGCCCCGTTACCCTTCCGGAGCTGAAAGCACTACGCGACCTACTGACCCTGGCCTATGTCGATCGAGGCTACGTCACATCGGGCGTCGTCTTGCTCGACCAAACGGTGGAAGGCGGCGTGGTGGCGTTCCATGCCATTGAGGGCGTTCTCACTGACGTCGACGTGACGACCGACGGACGTTTTCGTACCGGCTATCTAGGGAGCAGGATCTCGCGCTCGCTCAGAGATCGACCGGCGAACATCGTCGACATCGAAGACGAGCTCCAGCTTCTGATGGAGGATGAGCGCATCGACTCCGTCACCGCCGCGCTCGTCCCCGATACACGCCGAGGTGAGGCGATCTTGAACGCACGCATCCAAGAGTCGCGCGCATTCTACGCAGGCTTTAGCGCGATCAACGATTTAGCGCCCGCTATTGGAGGACTCGCCGGGCGGGTGTCGCTGGGCCACCGGAATCTGCTCGGGATCGCTGATCACATGCGCGCCGGGATCGGCTACGGCGAGGGCTTCCGCGAAGTGCTCTTCGGCTACTCGGTTCCCATCAATACGGCACAGACGCGAGTCGATGTGAGCTTTCTCAGAAACGATAGCGAGATCATCGATCCCAATCTTGCTGTGCTCGACATCGAAAGCGAGTCCCAAAGCGTCGGAATCGGTCTTACCCATCGCTTTGCTCACACGCTCTCCCATCAGCTCGACATTACGGTGCGGTTCGACCACCGACGGAGCGAGTCGCGCTTGCTCGGCCGCGGGTTCTCGTTCACACCCGGCCCCGAGAGCGGTATGGCGACGCTGTCGGTGCCCCGCTTCCGGCAAGATTGGACGTATCGTTCGGTGAGCAACGTGATGGCACTGTCGTCGACGCTGAGCGTCGGTGTCGACGCTTTCGACGCGACGCTGAACGACGGCGACATCCCGGACGGACGTTTCGTCGCGTGGCTGGCGCAGAGCCAGTGGGCTCACCGTTTCGGGGCACTCGACTCTCAGCTCGTCGCGCGTGCGGACGTGCAGCTGACGGACCGTCCGCTTCTCGGGCTCGAGCAGTTCGCGATGGGCGGCATCCATACGGTGCGTGGCTACCGCCAAAACGCCGTGGTACGCGACAACGGCGCCGTCGTTTCCGCGGAGTGGCGCCTCCCGTTTCTGGAAACTGGGAGCGGCCATGTGCTCACCCTCTCTCCACTCGTGGACGCCGCGCACGGGTGGAACGCTGACTCGCACCCAGCTTCCGCGGAAACGTTGGCAAGCGTCGGCGTCGGCCTCGAGTGGCGGTTTCGCGACTTGGTGCGTGCTCAGTTTTACTTTGCGGAAGCTTTGATCGGCGTCCCGACGTTCGGAGAGCGCCGGCTCCAGGACGACGGCGTGTATCTCTCGTTTTTGATGGGTTGGCAGTAATGCCTCGACACCTAGCGGTCGTCTGCCTGGTAACCACTCTCGCAGTCAGCGGGTTCGGCGCCGCCGACGTCACCCGCGACGGCACCATCGGACCATCCACCGACGTGCAGCCGAGCGGACCGGACTTCGTCGTCACCGAGTCGATGGGTGAGCTCTTTCAGACCAACCTCTTCCATAGTTTTGGCGAGCTCAGCCTCGCTACGATCCAGTCGGTGACGTTCACTGGGCGGAGCTCGATCGCCAACATCATCGCGCGCATCACCGGCCAAGACGCCTCGAGCATCTTCGGAGCCGTGCGCTCGGACGTCGCCAATGCCAACCTGTTCCTCATCAATCCCCAAGGTTTCGTTTTTGGGGAAGGCGCCGCGGTGGACGTAGACGGCGGGTTCTACGTCACCAGCGCCGACGCGCTCGAGTTCTCCGACGGACGCGTCTTCGCGGCGAATCCCGTGAACGGCGCTCCGGTGTTGTCCGCCGCATCGCCCGCGGCATTTGGGTTTTTGTCCGGCGACGCCCCCGGCGCCATCGTGATCGCCGACAGCGAGCTTGAGCACACCCCGGGACGGACGATCGCGTTTATTGGCGGTGAGCTGAGCCTCGAGGGCGCAAGCATCAAAGTCGCATCCGGTGACGTGCAACTCGTCGCCGCCGGCGCGGGCGCTCGAGTCCCACTCCAAGGCCCGGTCGAGCTTTCGTCCACCGCGAGCGTTTTCATGACGGAGAGCGACATCGACGTGAGCGGCGAGCCCGGTGGCACGATCCGCATCCACGCAGGCTCGCTCGACGTCGTGAACACTTCGATGGCGTCGACGAACGAAAGCGAACGCGCGGCAGCGTCGACCGGCATCGACATTCGCATCTCGAGTGAGCTCTCGGTCTCGGGCGAGAGCGAGCTCTCCGTTTCCACCGAAGGAGCGGGTCGCGCCGGCTCGATTCGTATCAGAGCAGGCAACATGAGCCTAAGCGGCGAGGCGCAAATCATCAGCGAGACGAAAGGCCCGGGAGAGGCCGGCGATGTCTCGATCGATGTGGACCGGCTCACTCTCGATGACGACGCCGAGATCGCGAGCGACGTCGAAGGCGAGGCGAGCGGTTCCGGCGGAAGCGTCACCATCAACGCCCGGGTGATCGATATTCTCGGAGATGCCGAGACCAGCTCCGACACCGATGGCGAGAGCAGCGGCTCCGGCGGGAGCGTGAGCTTGAGCGCGAGCGAATCGTTCCGCATCGAAATGGACACCGAGCCCGGCGAAGAAGGTGGCGTGTTCACGAACTCGGAAGGCAGCGGCGATGCGGGCTCTATCCGCATTACCGCTCCGTCGCTTCTCGTCGACGGCGGCGTTATCTTCGCCGGTAGCGCCAGTGTCGGTACCGGCGGAAGCATCGAGCTTCTCGCCGATGACGTGCTCATCCGCGACCGCGGTGCCGTTTCCGCAGCGAGCGACGGCGACGGCGATGCCGGCAACATTCGGCTGAACGGCACCGGCGCGTTGCGGCTCGAGACCGACGGGCGCATCACCACCGAGTCCGAGCTCAGCGACGGTGGCAACATCGACATTGGCGACGACTACGCCTTGGTCGATGTCATCGACGCTACCGTATCCGCGAACGTCAACGACGGCGTCGGCGGCAACGTCGACATCGGCTCCGAGCACATCGTGCTCGACCGCTCATCCGTCGTGGCTCAGGCGGGCGACGGTCAAGGCGGCGCAATCACACTAACGTCTCAAACCTTGTTCACCTCCGAGAGTGTGGTGAGCGCGTCGGCGGGCCCCGCCGGCATTTCCGGTACCGTCACCGTCAACGCGCCGGACGTTAACCTGACCGGGAGCTTGACGCCGCTACCGTCGAACTTTCTCGACGCCGCCCGTCTGATCCGATCGGCGTGTCAGGAGCGAGGCCCGGGCACCGGGCAGCTCTCTGTTGAGTTCCCCCGGGGCGAGCCGTCGACGATCGAAGGCCTTCCCGCTCGCGTCGAGTACGAGCTCACCGGCCTCGACCCCGTGCTCGCTCGTATCGTCGAAACGTCCTATCGAGTCCGCCGTTCCCCCGACGCTCGCGCGCTCGACGAGAGCCTCTCGCTCCTCGAAGACGTGGAGCGCGATGTCGAGCGGATCGAATCGTCTTCGGACCAGGCGTACGCCCTCATCCATCTCGCCAATACCCGCACCACCCTCGCACTGACGACGACGCGCCCGAACGAGCGACGACGAGCTGTTTTGAGCGCGTACTCGAGCTTCGTCCGCGCTCGCGCACTGGCCCGCGCCAGCTCCGATGCTCGCGCCGGCTCCTTCGTGGAAGGCAACCTCGCGCAACTCTACGCGAGTCAGGGGCGCATCGACGACAGCGTCGTGCTAGTGCAACAAGCCATCGAGCTCGCCGACAGTGCCGAGGCTCCGTCGGCTCTTTATCGATGGCACTGGCTCGAAGGGGATCTGCTGTGGGCCGCCGGCAAAGCACAAGCATCGATCGAAGCGTACCGCCGCGCGGTGGAGATTCTCGAAGCGATCCGGCACGAGAGTCTTGCGCTCGAGAACGTGCCCGCTCTCGGAAAGTTCAACGCTGACTTCGCTCCCGTGTATCTCGCGCTCATCGGCGCCCTGTTGCAGTCGTCGGAGCTCATCGCCGAGCCGGCCGACGTGCAAACTCTGCTCGCCGAAGCGCGCGCGACGCTCGAGCAGTTCAAGAGCGCGGAGCTCCGTAACTACTTCCAGGACCCGTGCGTCACCGAGCTCGAGCAGCGGTCGACGTCACTCGACACGCTGACCGCATCGGCCGCAGTGGTCTATCCGATTCTGCTGCCCGAGCGTGTCGAGCTCCTCGTCTCCACCCGCGCCGGCATCGAGCGACACACCGTCGCTATCCCGGGGCGTCAAGTCGCCACCGAAGCCCGACGATTTCGCCATGCCATCGACGACATCGGGTCGACGCGCCATCTTCGACACGCGCAACGTCTTTACGACTGGCTCGTGGCGCCCTACGCCGATGGCCTGACCGCCGCAGGTATTGACACGATCGTGTTCGTCCCCGACCGCGCACTCCGATCGGTCCCGATGAGCGCGCTTCACGACGGAAGCCGCTACGTCATCGACCGGTTTGCCACCGTCACCGCACCCGGCCTCGACCTCGTGGACCCGCGCCGTCTCGATCGCGACGCGATCCGAGCGGTTCTCGCCGGTATCACCGTTGGCATCGAGGACTACGCGCCGCTACCGAACGTCGAAGACGAGCTTCGTAACGTTGCCGAGATGTTCTAGAGTGAGGTTCTGATCAACGAGCAATTCGTTCTCGGGAACCTCGCTTCTACGTTCGACGCCCGGCGTCCGTCGGTGTTGCACCTCGCCTCCCACGCCGAGTTCGCCGGCTCCACCGACGATAGCTTCGTGCTGACTTACGACGGCCGCGTCCCGCTCGATGAGCTCGTCTCCGTCATCGCGCGCGCTCGCTTCCGCGACGAGCCCCTCGAGCTCCTCGTCTTGAGCGCATGCGAAACCGCCACCGGAAACGATCACGCAGCACTCGGTCTCGCCGGCCTCGCGGTACGAGCGGGCGCGAGAAGCGTCGTTGGCACGTTGTGGTCGATCTCGGACGATGCCGCCGCCATTGTGTTCGAGGCATTCTACGACAGGCTCGGCCACGCGGCATACACGAAAGCCAAGGCGCTACAGAACGCCCAGCTCGAGCTCAAAAACCAGCCAGGGTTCTCGCACCCGTTCTTCTGGTCGCCCTTTCTAATCATCAACAACTGGTTCTAGACCAGCTCCTAGCGCTCGGTATTGTTTGCCGTCGGTCTGTTCGCTATCCTGAATGTGAGAGCTCCACTCGGTCGAAAACTCTAGTGAAAACTCCCAATGTGCGTGTCTACTGTCCTGCGTGCTGGGCGTCGCGTGAAGCGGAGCACATCGATTGTCAAATACGATTTGGCGTATGCAATCGATTGCAGAGAATATCTGAAAAGGGGGCTAACGTGCAACCTCGCTTTGCAATCGAGCAAGGGCTAAGATGCGGGGCAACGTCCAAAGTCACACAGAGCCACGATATGCCCGATCGTCCGATGCGCCGACGAGCCCGTTATGACCACAGCCAGAGCCACTATCAAAGACGTCGCCAGCCGAGCCAAGGTGCACGCCTCCACGGTCTCCCGCGTGTTGAATCCCGAGACACGGTCCATGGTGTCCGATGCTCTCGCAGAAAAGGTACTGCGGGTCGCTGATGCGTTGGGTTACCAACGCAATCCGCTGGCGTCGGGCCTCAGAACGAACCGCAGCCAGACAGTGGGTGTCCTGATTCCCGATCTGACGAACCCGATCTTCCCGCCGATCGTTCGGGGTATCGAGCGGACGCTGAACGTGGAAGGTTACGTAGCCATTCTCGCTGACTCCGACAACGACCAGCGGAACGAGCATGCCATTGTCGAAAGCATGCGAGCGCGCCAGGTCGACGGATTGATTCTGGCGACGGCCCATCGGAAGGATCCGATCGTTGACGCATGCATAGCCCAAGAGGTCCCGCTCGTTCTCGTCAACCGTACGGTGGACAAACGCGGCGTCTCCGCGGTGATCAACGACGACCATCGGGGCATTCGTCTAGCGCTGCAACACTTGCTCGAGCTCGGGCATCGGCGCATTGCTTATATCGGTGGTCCCCAAAACACTTCGACCGGCTACGCTCGCTACCGTGGATTTCTCGCCGCCACCAGGGAGACCAGCCTGAAAGCGGATCGTGATCTCATCGTCAACGGCAAATCGTTCAGCGAGTCCGAAGGTCAGCGTTCTCTGGAAGCGATCATCAAGACTCGCAAGAAGTTCACCGCGGTGCTCGCCGCGAACGACCTGCTCGCTCTCGGTTGTTTCGACGGGATGTCACGGCGTGGCCTGCGTTGCCCCAGGGATGTCTCCGTCGTCGGTTTCAACGATATGCCCTTCGTCGATCGACTCGACCCGCCGCTGACGACGCTGCACATTCCTCATGACGAGCTCGGCGTGCAATCGGCCCTGCTCCTTTTGGAACGCATTCGCGACCCTAAGCGGCCGTTCAAGACCTTGCGCCTCGAGCCTCGCATTGTCATTCGCGGCTCGACCCGCGCTCTTTAGTCGAGCTTACTCCGCGAGCTGGCGAACACGACCCACGATGGGCTTCTAGCCGAAAGTGGTGACCCAAGAGTGCACTATATCGGCGGCTCCGAAAAACCTGGCCGCGCCATTAGTTCGACATGACTACGCCAACTTCCTCAGCATATCGCTCCCAAGCCGTTTTTAGCTCCTCGAGCAATTCGGCACGTTCTTCGGAAAGATCGCGCGTCTCTCCGGGATCCTCCCTTATGTTGTAGAGCCGCCAGTGCCCGTCGCCAAACGGTGGGGCCACCGCCGTCGCCTTGTAGTCCCCCTGAAGAACCCACCTTCCGTTCATCATCTCACCTGCGATGATGGCGTCTTCGGCGTACGTACGATCCAGCTTGTCGAAGGTGACGCCCGTCAGGGACCGACCTCGCATTCGTGCCACGTCCTTGCCTCGGTATTGGTCGGGATGCTCGACATCCGCCAGCTCGAGCAGCATGGGCATGAGGTCCGTCACGTAGGCAAAGGAGTCGACCAGCCGAGGGCCTTTGACACCAGGGCCCGAGATGATCAACGGCGTGCGAATGCCTCCCTCGCCGACCGTCAGCTTGTAGTAGTCCAGCGGCCCGGCGCTGGCGCTCGCCCAGCCGTACCCGTACCCGACGAACGAACCTGGCCGACCGATGTTCTCCAAGCTGTTGTCGAACTGATCCATCCACGGGCTACCCGGATTACCCGGATACTCCTCGCTGTAAATCGGGTTCGGACCGTTATCAGCGGTGTAGATGATGATGGTGTTCTCGTACTCGCCTATGTCCTTGAGAAAGTCGATCACCCGACCAACGTGGTAGTCCATGTTCTCCACCATGCCGGCGTAGGCCTCCATGGCGCGTGACTCCCACTCTTTCTCTTCGAGTCTCAGCCGGGCCCATTGCTTCGCGCCCGGGAGCCGGGGTGGTGGTGGTGCACTCTCGGGGACCAGTCCAACTCGCTTCGCGCCAGCTATGCGCTGGGCTTTGAGGGCCTCGTAACCGTCGTCGTACTGGCCTCGGTACTTGCTGAGCCACGGCTCGGGTACATGGATCGGATCGTGCGCCGCTGTGGGAGCCAGGTACGCGAAGAACGGCTGACCGTCACCCCGATTCTCACGAATCGCGTCGATCAGGAAATCGGCGTAGCTGCGACTGGAGTAGAAATCGCGCGGTAGCTCGGTGAGCTCCTTGTCGTCCATTACGTACTTGGCCATAGGCTGAATCACGACCTGCAGCCCGGTCATGTCGCTCCAATGGCTGGCCCCGCCCTGAAGCATGCTGAACGAGCGCTCGAATCCACGTGCGTGCGGGAAGTGCTCGGGCTCATCGCCGAGGTGCCACTTGCCTGACATGTAGGTGTGGTACCCCCCCTCGCGCAGCACCTCCGCAAGCGTGACGACGCGGTCGTTCAGGTGGCCCTCGTAACCCGGTTGCCCGATCTGCTCCGGCGTGAGCAACTCGTGCATGGTTCCAAGACCGGTGACGTGATTGTCGGTACCGGTCATCAGCATGGAACGGGTCGGGGAGCAGCTTACTGACGTATGGAAGTTGCTGAACCTCGCGCCGACGGCGGCCAGGGCGTCGATGTTCGGCGTTGCGATCTCGCCGCCGAAACTGCCGATGTCGGTAAACCCCATGTCATCCGACATGATGAGCAGGATGTTTGGTCTATCCGCAGCTTGACCTTTCGGCGGAATACCAACCACGACCGTGGCCATCCCGAGCACTATGAGTGCGAACCCGTACGTTTTCATCAGTGAACTATACGCCTACCGGATCGTCTCCGTGTACTGTCAAGTTGCGCTTGCGTCGGGCAGACTTCCGCCGCGAGGCGGGGTTCGATATCTCCGATCGATCAAGCGTGCGCCGCCGCGTGGAACGCATTCGCGGCTCGACCCGCGCTCTTTAGTCGAGCTCTAGTACCGCACTAGTCCACGAGCTGGCGAACTCGACCCACGATTAGGTCAACGTCTGGCAAGACCGCATCTTCCAGGTTGTCCGCCGCGGGCAGCGGTACGTGAGGTGAGGTAATACGTACGATTGGACCATCGAGATCCCAGAAGACTTCCTCGGCTACGATGGAGGCGAGCTCTGCGCCCCAGCCACATAGTCGCGGGTTTTCCTCTACCGTGACCAAGCGATTGGTCTTTACAACCTCCGCCAGAAGGGTGCGCGTATCCAGCGGGACCAGCGAGCGTAGGTCGATGACCGTCGCCGAAACGCCATGGGTATCCGCCAGTGTCTCCGCGGCCTTTAGGGCCCTCGGCACCATGGCCCCCAAGGCAGCTATCGTCACGTCGTCCCCGGAGCGCAACACCTTTGCTTTCCCTAGCTCGTCCACGTGCTCGTCGTCCGGAACCTCGCCTTTGTTGGAGTAGAGCGACTTCTGCTCGAAGAACAGCACGGGATCCGGATCGCGCACTGCGGCGGCAAGGAGCCCCTTGACGTCGGCTGGCGTCGAAGGGGCCACGACCTTCAGTCCAGGCACGGCCATCGCCCAGTTTTCAACGCTTTGGGAGTGTTGCGCCCCGAATCGGGAACCGGCGCCGTTAGCGGTGCGAATCACCAGCGGCAGGCTAGTTTGGCCGTCGGTCATGTAACGCGTCTTGGCGATTTGGTTCGCAACGATGTCCCAGCACACCGCGAGGAAATCGGAGAACATGATCTCGGCGATGGGTCTAAGACCCGTCATCGCCGCCCCCATGGCGGCACCCACGATGGCCTGCTCGGAGATCGGAGTATCCTTGACCCGGTCACGTCCGAACTCTTCGAGTAATCCCTGGGTGGTCTTGAACACGCCGCCGGGGGCGCCGACGTCCTCGCCGAGAAAAACCACACTGGAATCACGTCGCATCTCCTGGGCGATGCCGGCCGCGACCGCTTCGCGGTAGGTCAGTTCCGCCATTCGGAACCCCCGTTTGCCCAAACGTCCAGGGTCGCGACATCCACACTCGAAGGCGGCGATTGCCGCGCCTCCTCGGTCGCGAGATCGACCGCCGCTTGCGTCTCGGACTCGATGCTGCCGAGGATCGCTTCTTCGATACCAAGCTCCAACAAACGCGCACGGTAGACGGGAACAGGATCACGTTTCAGCCACGAAGCTACTTCGTCGTCCGGTCGATACTTGGCCGGGTCCGCCCGGGAATGACCGCCGTGCCGATAGGTCTTGGCCTCGACGAGGCTCGGCCCACCGCCATTCCGCGCCTTGTCGATCGTTCGGCAGGCGGTTTCGTAAACGATATCCACATCGTTGCCGTCGATTAGCAGCGGTTCCAGCCCGTATGAACGCGCGCGATCCGCTGCCGGGTGCTCTACCGCCGTCACTTGAGCAATCGGCGTGTACTCCATGTACATGTTGTTCTCACATACGAATACCACCGGAAGCTTCCAAATCACCGCCAGATTCATTGCTTCGTGAAAGGCGCCAATATTGGTAGCGCCGTCTCCGAAGAAGCACACCGCCACCTGATCCGTTCCGCGGTACTGAGCCGACCATGCCGCCCCGGCGGCAATCGGCAGATGCGCGCCAACGATGGCGTAGGAGCCCATCGCACCGTGCTCGACGCTGGTCAGGTGCATAGACCCCCCTTTGCCACGCATGAGACCGCAGGACCTGCCCATGAGCTCGCCCAAAATCCCCGTCATGGAAACACCCCTGACCAGCGTGTGGGCGTGGCCGCGATAGGTGCAGAACGTATAGTCGGTGGGGCGCATGGCGACGCCCAGGCCTGCCGCCACCGCTTCCTGCCCGAGCGCAAGATGACTCGTCCCTTTGACGAGGCCCTGCATGAAAAGATCGTAGGCACGTTTCTCGAGGTATCGCACCTGAAGCATGGATCGGTACAGCGCGAGCCGAACGTCTCGGTTCACCGACCTGCGCGGCTCGCTGGAAGCGGTCGTTGGATCGTTGGTCATCAGTACCGATTGGCCACCGGGAGCTCTTGGGCCGGAAACAGCGTGATGACGCGGTAGCCATCGTTCGTCACCACGACCTCCTCCTCGATACGCGCTGCGGAGAAACCGTCCTTCGCTGGACAGTAGGTCTCCAACGCGAAAACCATGCCTTCCTTGATCTCGTAAGGATCTTTCATCGAAACCAACCGGCTGATGATCGGCCGCTCGTGTAACGCCAGGCCCAAGCCGTGCCCGAACTGCAAGGCGAAGGCTTCCATTTCATCGGCAAAGCCGAAATCGCGCGCTTCGGGAAACACGGAGGCCACCTCGTCGGTCGCGACACCGGGCCGCACCTTGGCAATGGCGCTATCCATCCATTCACGGGCTTTGTTGTAGGCGTCGCCCTGGGCAGGGGTCGCGAACCCGACGTTCAGCGTCCGGTAATAACACGTTCGGTAGCCCATATAGGCCTGGATGATGTCGAAAAACGCCTGGTCGCCCGGTCGGATGATGCGGTCGGTGAAGTTGTGCGGATGCGGGCTGCAGCGCTCGCCGGCCACGGCGTTGATCGCCTCGACATCGTCCGATCCCATCTCGAACAACATCTTGGTGGCCCTTGCCACGATGTCGGACTCGCGCACACCCGGCTTGAGGTACTCGAAGATCATCTGATACACGCCGTCGACCATGGCGGCCGCGGTATTGAGTAGCATGATCTCGTCCCGGCTCTTGATCTCGCGGGCGTCGAGCATCACCTGCTGACCGTCGCGCACGTCGATTCCAAGCCGCTGCAGCTCGAACAACATGGGCGGCTCCACCAGATCAACGCCCAATGGCTGCCCGGCGATACCGTTCTCATCCATGATGGCCTTGATCTCCTGAGCAAATCTCCGCATCAGCCCGGCGTTGGGTGCAACCGCGCCGCGCAGTCCCACCATCCCCGCATGACAGCAGGAAGGTTTGAGCCACGGCGCATAAATGCGGTGATGTGCGGCGGCAGAGCCGAAATCCCAGAGATGTGGGTCGCCATCGCCGGGAAGCAATGCAAAGCGGCACATCTTGTCCCTCGCCCACTCCCCGATGGCGGTGCTGGTGAGATAGCGGATGTTGTTGTTGTCGAAGCTCAAGATGGCGCCGAGCTCGGAAGCTTTGAGCGCCTGGCGCGCCCGGCCTAAACGATATCTGTGCAACCTTCGGAAATCGACGCGTTCCTCGAAATCCACATTCATGACACCGGGCGCATTGATCGCGCGCGACCAGTCGTGTCGAGGGTCGACGTCGGCATCCCCGACGATGTGAGGATCTGGCATCTTCGTGATCATGATTCCCTCCCTACGTGGTCGATCAGCTTGCTGCAATCGTTTGCAAATCTCGACTATGATAGATGATTGTCGCTTGTTGGTACCGCACGCCTTGCGTTAGAACCCTCAAAGAGTATATACTTATAGTAGATACTTTTTTAGATTTGAGGGAATTATGACCGACCGAGCAAAACTCTTCAAGAGCGGTGGCAGCCAAGCTGTAAGACTGCCGAAGGACTACCGCTTCGAAGGGCAGGACGAGGTGTTGATCTATCGACACGGCCGCAGGGTCATCCTCGAGCCCAAGAAACGCAAGTGGAGTCGAGAGTTTTTGGAGTTGGCGGGCTCTGCACAAGATTTCCCCTACCCCCCAGAGCCTCCTGAGGCCGAACCTGTCGCCGACTTCGATTGATGAAATACCTGCTCGACAGTAATGTCTGCGTGGACTATCTGAACGGCCGATTCCCGCGGGTCACTGGTCGGATCCAGAGCCTGACACCGGACGATCTTTGCCTCAGTTCCATCGTCCTTGCCGAGCTTCGCTTCGGTGCTGACAAGAGCGAGAAAGCGCGTCGCAACCACGAGCTTTTGAACGTGCTAACCGAAGAAATACCAGGTCGCGATTTCGACGCGGCAGCAGCGTCGACCTACGGGAAAGTTCGAGCCGCGCTGGAGAAAAAGGGACGGCCGATCGGTCCGAACGACATGTTAATCGCCGCCCACGCGCTATCCCTCGGCCTCGTTCTCGTGACTGATAACACCGACGAATTCAAACGCGTCAAGGGTCTCAAGATAGAGAACTGGCGACACGCTTGAAGTGGCGGGGCCGACGAGATTCGAACTCGCGACCTCCGGCGTGACAGGCCGGCGTTCTAACCAGCTGAACTACGACCCCGCTCGGGCGTAGGGTGTGCCCGTCGGGCCCACCCTGCTGGAAAGCAATCGAGTATAGCGATGCTCCGAGCGGCTTGTCAATGCTCGGCGTCGAAGGGCCCACGCATGGACGGGTGGAGCATCAAAGCAAGCATTAACGGGATGAAGCGCACAAAAACCTCCAGCTTTACTTGAGGTTCGGCCAAGCCGTGTGATACGCTTTTGAGTTCTATGAGGCTGACGAGGAATCAGGTCGAATTTATCGCGTACCGCATCACCAAGGAGCTGCAGGATAAAGCGCTCATCGACGCGGAGGACCAGAATCATGCGATGCACGCTATTATCGGCCTGATGACCGAGGAGCTCCTCGTCGAGGACCGTCTTAACGACGAGGTCCGAGAAATATTGACCGAGCACGCCGAGGAGATGCGTCGCACCAACGTCGAATATCGCGAGATGTTCAAGATGATCAAGAAGAAACTGGCCCGGGAGCGAAAAGTCATTCTCTGAGGAGCCCGATGAGACTCTCGAACGCCAAGATCAATCACCTCGCCAATCTCATCATGGACTACTTGCGGAACGACGCCCAGATCGAGTTCTTCGACGAGGAGAGTGACATTCGTATGGAGGTGGCGCGCGTCATCCAGGAAGAGCTCAGGGACGACGAGGTCATCGACGAGGCCGTTCGATACAAGATCGAAAGCCAATCTCGCGACATTCCCGAAGGCAGCGAAGAGTGGGACATCCTCTATCGGCGCTACTACGACGAGCAGATGGGGAACCGTCAAAAGGTGATCCCCGGCCCATTCGCCCCTCACGCGTCAACCGAATAAACCTCACAAAAACAATAGTTTAGCGCCGAGAGCGAGAGCCACGAGCACCAGACCTGAAAGCGTCCAATGCTCGCGGTTACGAAGCACGCGGGACCATGCGAAGGCTCCTGCATCGTTCTCGCTGCCGGGAGGTCTCGGCCAGAACAGCGGCACACGGGCCGCGAAGTCCGCGTAATCTTCGGCGTGCCGCTCGCTCAATCGCCTCGCCTCGCGCTTCATCACGGGCACATAAACTAGGACGAACAGAAGCCCAACGACGACAACGAGCACCGGCCGTCCGGTTGCGAGTGCGAAGCCCAGGCCAGCGAAAAGACTCCCCAAATAGAGTGGGTTGCGTGTCCACCGGTAGGGCCCACTTCGAGTGAGAGCCCGGTCCTTGTCGAGGTGGCCAGCCGCCCACAGCCGGAGGGACTCACCGAGAAGCGCCACGAAAACCCCAGCGCAATAGAGAAGGTTAGAAGGTTGGGCCAGGTAGAGCGCCGCGAGCCCCACCGCCCAGCCTATCGGAACGCGCCACCGAGCCAGCGCTCGAGCTGGAATCACGGCGCCGAGTCTATCACGGTTCAGTTTCGGATATTCCCAATAATATTAGTGTTATATACACATATAATATTTTTAAATCTGTTATATATATGCTCATTTTTAGTTGACAAACCTATCTTCGCTCTCTATAGTAGTGAAGTAATGAGAACCGAGACAGGAAGCAAGCGAAAACAAGTTTTCACGAAAACAGGAGAAAAACAATGAATCTAGTTGTGAGAGATCCTTTCTGGAAGGAATTCAATGGCCTTTCCAATAACCTCAGTCGGCTCTTCGGCTCTCAGCGGGAGGAGAACCGGGACTTTCTCGGTGCTTGGAGCCCCGTCGTGGATATCTACGACAAGGGCAGCGACGTCGTGATCCACGCCGAGGTTCCCGGTATAAAGAAGGAGGACATCGACGTGAACGTCGAGAACAACGTCCTCACCATCCGCGGCAAGAAAGAGCGCAATGAAGAGGTCAAGGAAGACGGCTACTTCCGGTCCGAACGTGCCTATGGCTCGTTCAGCCGTTCGTTCAGCCTTCCCAATACTGTCGACGTGACGAAGATCCACGCCGAGTACAAGGAAGGCGTGCTCACGCTTCGGCTTCCGAAAGCTGAAGAGGCCAAGCCACGTCAGATCGAGGTCAAAGTCTCGTAACTGAGACCGCGATCGAAGCGCGAAAGGGCTACTCCCCCGGTAGTCCTTTTTTTTATCATCCCCCTTCCGGGGAGAGGTCAAGAACCGAAGCGCTCGAGCACGGTGGCAATCAAGTCCCGGGTGGAGTGGTCCTTCGGATCCCCGACGATACGGGTCTCGCCGCCGAGCCGTCGCATGACGTCGCGCTCCGGAACCGTGTCTTGTGTGTAATCCGTCCCCTTGCAGTGGACGTCGGGACGAAGCTTTTCGAGAAGACTCGCCACATCGCCCTCGTCGAAGAGGACCACGAGGTCCACGACCTCGAGCGCGGCCACGACCTCCGCGCGATCGGCGGCGGGCAGAATCGGGTGACCCGCACCTTTGAGACGCTCCGTGACTGCATCGCCGTTCACACCCACGACGAGCAAATCCCCCGCGGCCCGAGCTCCCTCGAGATAACGGACGTGCCCGACGTGAAGCAGGTCGAAGTGGCCGTTCGCGAGAACGATACGCTTTCCTCGCTCTCGAGCGTCACGAATGAGCGCGACGGCCCCATCGAGATCGACGATGGCCCCCACGTCAATCGTTACCGGAATGTCGAACGGCGTCCGCGAGCTCCTCACGAGAGACGGTGGCCGTGCCGCGCTTCATGACGACGATGCCACCGGCGACGTTCGCGAGTCGCGCCGCTTCGTAGAATGAAGCCCCCGCGCCGATCGCCAGGGTATAGGCACTGATGACCGTGTCCCCCGCCCCAGTAACATCGGTCACCTCGTCCGTTCCGTGAATCGGAATGAGCCTCGTCCTCTTGCGCGGCTCGAACAGAGCCATTCCGTCACGACCGCGAGTCAGCAAGACCGCTGAAGCTCGAATCCTTCGGAGCAGCTTTCGCCCCGAGCGCTCCAGGCTCTCCCGGTCGTGACCGATGCGGACGCCGAGAGCCGCTTCGACTTCGGGCTCGTTCGGCGTCGCCGAGGTGAATCCCGAGTAAGAGAGCAGAGAATAGCGAGAGTCGAGTACGGAGGCTTTGCGGAGTGCCGCCGCGCGTCGCGCGAGTGAGTTTCCCAGCTCGGGCGTCATCGATCCGTAATCGTAGTCCGAAACCATGACGACGCCCGCTTTCGGCAGAAATTCGCGGATCGCGCCCTCGAAGTGTTTCTCGTTCTCGCGACTCGCTTCGACTCGCGTCTTCCGATCGATGCGCACGACCTGCTGTTTCCCGGAGTGAAGGCCTCCCGCCAGGATGCGCGTTTTCGTCGGAGTCTGATAGCCGCTCGCCCGCCGGATTCCGGTGACGCCGACTTTCTTCTTTCTGAGCTGGGCCAAGAGCTCGCGCCCGGGGCCATCCGTCCCCACGACGCCTATCGCCTCGGGGCGACCACCGAGCGCCGCGATATTGTGAACCGCGTTGGCGCCGCCACCCGGCACGATTCTCGAGTCGTCGTAGTCGAGAATCAGTACAGGAGCTTCCCGGCTGACTCGCGAGGTCCGCCCGTAAATGTACTCGTCCGCCACCAGGTCGACGACCGCCAACACGCGGACTCGTTCGAAAGCATCGATGAGGGCCAGGAGACGCTCGCGACCGGGTCCGTTCTTCAATCGAGCGCTCCCCAGAGAATGGCGCAAACGACGCGATAGAGATCGGGCCCGACGAGGTCGGGCTGTCGCGGCCAGGCTTCGCGGTTGTACACCCAGCTACCTTCACCGGAGCCCGTTCGAACGAGAGCCGCTCGGGCGCCGGCGTTCCAGCCCGCCTCGAGATCGCGGTAGGTGTCGCCAACCATCCATGAGCGCGACAGATCGATTTCGAGGTCCTCCGCCGCTTCGAGAAGCATGCCCGGCTTCGGCTTTCGACACCCGCAGGCATCTTTGGGCCCGTGCAGACAGGCGTAAAGCCCGTCGAGCTCTGCTCCGCCCTCCTTCAAGGTCGAGCGGAGCGAAAGGTGCACCTCGTCGAGCAACGACGCCGGAAAGTACCCGCGGCCCACCCCGGACTGGTTCGTGACCACGACGGCGAGATAGCCTGCCTCTTTGATCGTGCGAACGGCGGCGACCGTCCACGGAAACAAGATGAAGCGGCTCGAGTGATTCACGTAGCCTACCGCCTCGTTCATAGTCCCGTCGCGGTCGAGAAAGATAGCTGGACTCTTGCTCATGAAACTCAGATAACACCAATGGGACGTTCGGCCATGAGAGATCGCGCCTCTTCGAAGACTCGCGCGGGCTCCACGCGCTCCATGCAGCGATGATCGATCGGGCAGTCACGATAGAGACAGGGAGAGCATTCGACTCTCTCTCGAACCACGCGCGCCCACGGGCTCGCGGGCCCCGTCTCCACCGGATCCGTCGGTCCGAAGATGGCCACCGTCGGAACGGAGAGCGCTGCGGCCAGGTGCATCGGGCCCGAGTCGTTGGTCAGAAGGACGGCGGCTTCCATGAGCACTCCCATGAGATCGCCGAGACTCGTTCGCCCCTGCAGCATCAAGGCGGGCTCGTCAACTTTCTCGAGCACTTCCGACGCGATCGCGGACTCGGCCGGCCCTCCGAGTACGACGACGACGCCTTCGTTGGCCGCTGCGAGACGGCCCGCCACTTCCGCGTATCGGTCGGGGGCCCAAAGCTTCGCTCGACTATTCGTCGCTCCGGGGTGGACCGCGATGAGCCTCCGCTGTCCGTCCCAGCCGGCATCCTGGAGCAGGCGTCGTCCCCGCTCTCGCATCTCGCGCGGGCACTCGAGGCTCGAGTCCGGCTCTCCCGTCGGGATGCCCAGGCCGGCCACGAGATCGAGGTAGAAGTACGTTTGGTGTCGGCCGAACGGGCGCGGTGCAGGCGGTACCGATTTCGTCAAAAGAAAGCCCCGAGTCTCGGTGGCGTAGCCCCATCTTTCAGGAATACCCGCGGCGAAGGCGAGAGCGGCGGCGCGAAACGCGTTGGGTAGCACGAGGCACGCGTCGAAACGCTCGCGTCTCAGCCCCGCCGCGACGCGTAGCAGGCCCGACCACCCTCGATCCTCGCCCTTGGAGTGATAGCTCCACGTTCGATCGACGGCCTCGCACGACGCGTAGAGCTCCTCCACTCCGGGACGGCTCAGAACGGTGACCGTCGCGTCGGAGTGTGCGGCCTTCAAACTTCTGATCGCACCGAGCGACATGACCGCGTCGCCGATCCAACTCGGCCCGTAGACGAGGATGGACTCGCGGCTCATCGGGCCTCGGACAAGGCGGCAGGCTCGCCCAGATCTTCGTTCTTGGCTTCGCTCGAAGACGCCTTCGCCTCCTCGGGAGGCCGGGTACGCCAGCGCCGGTGCATCCAGAGCCAGATGTCGGGGCGCTCACGAACGTAGCGCTCCTGAATGCTCGCGAGCTCCTGCGTCATCGCCATGATTGCGGCCTCGTGCTCCAAGCCCGCGAAGCGGACGCTGTCGAGAGGCTCCTCGTAGATGGCGCGGTAGCGGCCATCCGGCAGCGGATAGCAGAACACCGGTACGAGCGCCGCGCCCGTCTTGAGAGCGAACCAGCTCGGCACCCGCGTCGTCGCCGCTTTGCGCCCGAAGAAATCAACGAAGACCGCGTCGTCGAGATGCACGTTCTGATCCGAGACGAAAGCGACCGTCTCGCCCGCTCTCATTAGCTTCACCATTTGGCGCAAGGCGCGATGTTTGTAGACGACCTCGTTGCCGGAAATCCCGCGAACCCGCTCGAGCCAGTCGTTCAGATACCGATTGTCCTGCGACCGCGCCACGAGAGAGATGCGGCCCAGAAGATAGCCATGCGCGATGGCATGGAGCTCCCAGTTACCGAAGTGCGCCGCGACGAGTATGACGCCCTTGCCGCGCGCTCGGGCTTTCTCGAAGCGCTCGACACCTTCGACCTCGATCATGCGCTCGAGCTCCGCCCAGCTCGGGCGCCCGAGGGTGATGAGCTCGATCAGCATCGCGGCAAAGTGACGGAAGGCGCCACGGGCGATCGCGCGCTTCTCCGCGTCGGTCTTTTCGTCCCCGAAAGCGGCTCTGACATTCTCGAACGTAATGGCCTGATGGCGCCGATCCAGGAAAAAAACGAGGCTACCGAGAGCACGACCGCACGAAAGGCGGGCCCGTCTCGGGAGCAGACGCAGAAGCGCGCTCGCGATGAGAGCTGACCCGTATTCGATGCGGTGTTTCATCCGGAAGCCTAAAACAGAAAATCATACACGGAACTCAGCCGGAAAGCACACCGGTCACGAGCGCGTCGAGGATCTCGAGATCCAGGATCTCGGTCTCGACCCCTATCTCGTAGATGGGCAAAGCCAACGGGGGTCTCCCTTCGCGAAGAAGAGGAATGATTTTGGCCGCGTCCTTGCCTGTGGTCAAAAGGGCTTCGGCACCTCGTGAACGAGCCCTCTCGGCAACCTTGGCAAGCTCCCGTCGCGTCCAGTCGAAGTGATCGCGTCGGGTCTCCAAGCAGACGACCTGCGCGCGGAGGGTTTCGAGAACCCGCTCCGGGCGAGCGAGACCCACCGCGACCCCGACCCGAATCTTGTCGAAACCGTCGGCGCCCACACGCTCCGCGGCAACGTCGAGCCGCGAGAATCCCGAAACCGCGGTCACGGCGCGGATCGCGGGAAGCGCCGTGTGGAGCGCAGCCGCGGCCTCTCGCCAACGCGTCCAGACCACGGCGTCGGCCCGCTCGAGGCTCGTCAGCGGCTCGCGAAGCCTCCCCGCGGGAAGCAGACGGAGAAAGGCCTTGGGCTCGGTGTCGTCGAAGCAGACGAGATCGAGGTCGCGATGAAGCCGGCGGTGCTGAAAACCATCGTCAAGCAGGATGACATCCGGCTCCTGCTCTTGCACGACACGTTGGCCTACCTCGAACCGCTCCGCTCCCACCGCCACGACGAGACCGGAAACGTGAGTCGCGAGCTCGAAAGGCTCGTCTCCCGCTTCGGCGGCCGTGGCGAGAACGTCGCGGCCGTCGGAGACGAGAACGTAGTCCGCCCGGCCCCTACGCCCGTAACCTCTCGAGATTACGGCGACGCGGCGGCCGCGCTCGAGGAGCCGTCTCGCGAGCGCGGCGACGAAGGGCGTCTTGCCACTTCCACCCACGGTCAGGTTTCCGACGCTCACAACCGGTACCGTCAGCTTTCGAACCGGAGCGGCCCCCGAATCGTAGCGCCGGTTCCGGTAGCGAACGCCTATGTCATAGAGCCACGAAAGTGGGAGCGTCAATGGGAGCAGGGCGCGCCTCACGGAGTCATGTGCTCTTTCATGGCCGCGATGGTCCGGTCCGTTGCACCACGATTCTCCTCGATGACGCGCAGCGCGTTTTCGCCGAGCGCGCGGCATCGCTCGGGCCGGCTCACGAGATCTTCCATTGCGCCGAGCAGCTCTTCCTCGTTCGCGACCTCGATGGCCGCGTCGGCCGCAAGGAAGGAGCGGGCGATGTCGGGGAAGTTCTGCATGTGCGGACCGAACAAGACCGGCTTGCCCTCCGCCGCGGGCTCGATGATGTTGTGACCGCCCCAATCCACGAGGCTTCCCCCTACGAAGACGTAGTCCGCTTCCGCGAAGAGCCCCGCGAGCTCCCCGAGCGTATCGAGGATGAACACCTCGATGCTCTCGGAGGGGCTCCCGGCTTTGGAGCGGCGCGCGACCTCGAAGCCGCATCTCTCGGCGAGCGCGACCACCTCCTCGAAGCGATTTGGATGCCTCGGTGCGAGCACCAACAAAAGCTCGGGGCTCTTCTGACGTAGTCGCGCGAAGACGGAGAGAAGAATCTTCTCCTCGGAATCGAGAGTGCTTCCCCCGATCCAAATCCGCCGGCGCTCCGGAAGAACTCTGCCTCGTCCCTCGCGCGGCAGGGCAGGTGATGCGTCGAACTTCAAGCTACCGGTGACCCGTACGCGCTCTTCGGGCGCCCCCATCGCTCGGATCCTCTCGGCATAGAGCGTGTTTTGCATGCACAGACAGTCGAGCTCCGCGAGAAAGGTCCTTAGAAACCAGCGGATGCGCCGATAGCGGGGATAGGAACGATCGGAGATGCGGCCGTTCACGAGGAACGTCGCGCCGCCGGCCCGACGCACCTCCCGAAAGAGAGTCGGCCAAATCTCAGTCTCGATCACCACTAGCGCTATGGGCTTCACGCGGCCGATGACCCGGCGCACGAGCGTCGCGAAATCGAACGGGCAGTAGAAGACGTCGGTCGCCGCGCTTCGCAGCTTCTCCTCCGCGATCCGTCGCCCCGTCACCGTCGTCACGGACAGGGCGATCCGTTTTTCGGGAAATGCCTCTCGCAACTTCGGAAGGAGCGACGCGGCGGCGATGACTTCCCCGACGGAGACGGCGTGAACCCAAATCGAGGGCTTGCCCTCGGGATTGACCGCGGGTACCCGGAACCTCGCGAGCCAGGCCGAGCCGTACCCCCTGCCCCGTAGGCTACGGTACAGGAAATAGGGCGCCCCCACGACGAGGGCGGCCGCAAAGAACAGGCTATAAAGAAGATACATCGGGGCCGCGGCCGACTATATAGTCAGAATCTACTGAAAACAAGGCGTTTAGGGCAAACTTGACCCTCCTTTGGGCTGCGCCATATACTCACCAGCGCCATCCATCGCGCACCACCGCAGTTTCGAGATCGAGGAGTTTACAGAACATGGCAATCAAGGTTGGCATCAATGGTTTTGGCCGCATTGGGCGGAATATTTTTCGCGCGGCTCTCGGCGACGCCGAGATCGATATCGTAGCCGCGAACGACATCACCGACGCAGCAACGCTGGCTCATCTGTTGAAATACGACTCCGTGCTCGGCAACCTCGACGTCGACGTCCGCGCGGAAGGCGATAGCATCACCGCCGGCACCGAGAGCTTCAAGGTTCTCAAGCAGCGCGATCCCGCGAGTTTGCCCTGGAAGGATCTGGGCGTGGACATCGTCATCGAATCGACGGGGCTCTTCACGAAGCGCGAGGATGCCTCGAAGCACCTCGACGCCGGTGCGAAGAAAGTCATCATCTCCGCTCCCGCCAAGGGCGAGGACCTGACGATCGTCATGGGCGTGAACCACACTGTCTACGACGCCTCGAAGCACCATGTCCTTTCGAACGCTTCCTGTACGACGAACTGCCTCGCGCCTCTCGCCAAAGTACTCCATGAGGAGTTCGGAATCGCGAAAGGCCTGATGACGACGATCCACTCCTACACCAACGATCAGAAGCTCCTCGACTTGCCGCACAAGGACCTCCGTCGCGCGCGCGCGGCAGCTCTCTCGATGATCCCTACGACGACGGGCGCGGCCGTCGCCGTGGCCCGCGTCCTCCCCGAGCTCGAAGGCCGTCTCGACGGAATCTCCGTTCGTGTGCCCACACCGAACGTCTCGCTCACGGACTTGACCGCGGTGCTCGAGAAAGACGCGAGCGCCGACGACGTCAACGCTGCCCTCGAGAGCGCCGCGAAGGGCAAGCTCGAGGGCATTCTCGCTTTTTCGAACGAGGAGCTCGTCTCCTCCGACTTCCGCGGAAACCCCAACTCGTCGATCGTCGACGGGCCCTTCACGAAGGTCGTCGGCGGAAACGCCGTGAAAGTGCTCTCGTGGTACGACAACGAGTGGGGCTTCTCCTGCCGGGTCAAGGACCTCATCCATCTGATCGCCTCGAAAGGGTTGTAGCCCGGCCACCCTCTCCCCATAGGGGCGAGGTTATGGGAGGCCGTTTCTCGATCGTATCGGGGTCTGCTAACCTCTGAGTCGATGGCGGAGATCCACGTTCTCTACATCGAGGACGACGAGGAGCAGCGCGTAGCGCTGGCAGCGAACCTCGCGGAGCGGGGCTTTTCGGTCCGCTCCTCCCCTTCCGGCGAGGCGGGGCTCGCTGAGATCCGTTCCGAGCGGCCCGACATCGTGCTCTGCGACCTCAACATGCCGGACATGAACGGGCTCGACGTCTTGAGCGGCGTCCAGGCGATCGATCCAGATCTTCCCTTCGTGCTCCTGACCGCCCACCCCTCCATCCCTCTCGCCGTCGAAGCCATCGTGCAGGGAGCGCAGCGCTTCGTGATCAAGCCGGTCAGTCTGGAAGAGATGGAGATCACGATCCATCAAGCGATGGAGTTCGCTCGCCTGCATCGCTGGCAGCGCGAAGCGGAGGAACAATTGACCCGTCTCGTCGAGACGGCCCCCGTACCCTACATCATCAGCCGCTTGAGCGACGGAGAGGTTCTCTATGCCAATCGACACTTGGCCGATCTGGTGGGTCTCTCCACCGCCGAGATCAAGGGCCGCTCGACCGTCGACTTCTACGCGGATCCCGACCAACGCCGCCAGGTCGTGGAGCGCCTCGAGAAGGATGGGTTCGTCAAGGACCTCGAAGTTCAAATCAAGCGCGCCGATGGCGCGAAGATCTGGACGATGTTCTCCGTCGCGGTCTCGGAGATCGGCGGCGAGAAAGTCGTTCTCGGAGGCTTCCTCGACATCACGCGTCGAAAACAGATCGAGGAAAAACTTCGCATCTACCGTGAAGTCTTCATCCACTCTATCGACGTCATCGTCGTTATCGATCAAGACGGCCACATCATCGAGCGGAACCCCGCGCATCGGAGGAGAACCGGCTTCACCGACGAGGACGTGGTGGGCAAATCGGCTTTCGATTTCCTGGGCGCCGACAAAGCCGATCAAATCAAACAGGCCATAGCGACCGACGGGAGCTACCGCGGCGAAGCCTCCGGCGTCACGAAGGACGGCAAGCGAATTCCGATCGACATCAGCGTCTTCCCCATCCACAACGAGCGAGGCGAGCTCGAGCTCTTCGTGACGATGGGCCGCGACATGACCGCTATCCAGAAAGCTCTTACCGAGCTGGCGGACATGAACCAGGAACTGAGGCAGACCCAGGCCCAGCTCGTCCAGTCCGAGAAAATGGCGTCGCTCGGCAGTCTCGTCGCGGGCATTGCTCACGAGATCAACACCCCCGTCGGCGCCATGACCAGCATGCACGACACGCTGTTGCGCGGCGTCGAGAAGATGAAGGAGCATCTTAAGGCCAGGGACGCCGAAGCCTTCGAGGCCGATGCGAAGCTCAATAGCCTCTTCGAGGTCATCGAGACCTCGAACCAGGTCATCAAATCAGCATCGTCTCGCGTCGGGGAGATCGTGCGACGGCTCAGAAGCTTCGCCCGTCTCGACGAAGCGG
Organism: Candidatus Marinacidobacterales bacterium; assembly: GCA_965247365.1. GTDB lineage: Bacteria > Acidobacteriota > Vicinamibacteria > Marinacidobacterales > SMYC01 > CBDFHB01. The sequence goes on along the minus strand of CBDFHB010000002.1, from coordinate 1,235,803 downwards.
AGCTCAAGAAATCCGACCTCCACGAGGGCCTGGAGGACACCCTCACGCTCGTCCACCACGAGATCAAGCACCACATCGAGGTAGTCAAGGAATACGGAGAGGTCCCCCCTATCTCCGTCTACCCGAGCCGGTTGAATCAGGTCTACTTGAACTTGCTGAACAACGCCCGCCAGGCCATCAAAGAGAAAGGCACCATCACCATCCGCACCGGCGTCGAAGATAGTATGGCCTTCGTCAGCGTCACCGACGACGGCGTGGGGATGGAGAAAGAGACCCTGAAGAAGATCTTCGACCCTGGATTCACCACCAAAGGCGTCGGCGTGGGCACCGGGCTCGGGCTTTCGATCTGCTACCAGATCATCCAGGACCACCGGGGAAAAATCGACGTCACGAGCACGGTGGGAAAGGGCACGACCTTCACCCTCCGTATCCCCTTGAATCTAGACGTCCTCCTCGGCGTCTCCTGACCAGACGCGCAGCCGCGCTTTCAACCTTTCGATCGGTACCGTATAATAATTTTGTACCGCCCCAACTGAAAGCCCAGTTCAACTGCAAGGAGATCCATGCCCCCTAGCGATCAGATCCCCTTCGAAGGGGTCTTGAACTGCTGGAACGACGAGCACGATCTGCCCGATCTCCTGCTGGCGATTAGTCGCGCCGGCAAGACGGGACGCCTGCACTTCTCGAATCCCGAGGGTGACAAGACCGTTTTCGTCAAGGATGGTCGCATCGTTTTTGCGGAATCCTCGTCTGCCGACGACGGTCTCGGGCAATTCCTGCTGCGCACGGGGCAGATCTCTCTGATCGATTACACACGAGTGTTCAAGCTCGTTGAGCCTGGGAAGCGGCTCGGGGCCTTGCTCGTGGAACAGGGCGTGCTCGACGCGGAGGAGCTCGTGCCCGCGGTCGTCGGGCAAGTGCGCGCCGTGATCCTGGGCCTGTTCCGCCGAACCGAGACCTGGTATCGCTTCAAGGAAGAGGAGCCTCCGCGCAAAGAGACGATCACTCTGGATATGCCCGTGGCGCAGCTCATCGTCGACGGAGTCCAAAATGTCGAGAGCTGGCGCCGGGTCTCCAAAGGCATCGGCAGCCTCGATTCGGTATATCGACTCGCCGAGGCGGGCCGAACCGAGTCCGATACGATCCAGATCGAAGGGAGTGTGATGGAGCTCCTCGAGATGCTGGAGAAGCCCGTTTCCATCAAGCACATCTGCAAGCACGCGACGCTACCCGACTTCGAGGCCTGCCGACATCTCTGGGCGTTTCGCTGCCTCGGTTGGATCGAGCTTGCCGAGCTCGAAGCGACGGAGCCCGTCCCCGAACCGACTGCGACGGCTGCGGCCTCCGAGACGATAACGGCACCTGCAATCACTCCGCCTGTCCTCGAACCGACCGTTGCCGCCGCGACGGCCGCAACGGAGCCAGAGATCCTGAAACCGGCGGTGCCGGATCCGGCCCTCGCCCAAACGCAAGTCGCGATGGACATCGAGACTCCTCCACCTGCGAAAACCGAGGAGCCCGCACCTAAGGCGATTCCGCAGGATCTCGTTCAGACACAGCGAACCGTGGCTCCTGAGCAACCCGAAGCGCAGGCACCGCCCAGGCCGATCCCCGAGAACCTCGTTCAAACTCAGGTCGCGCTGGAGCCGCCGGCGTTTTCGGAGCCCCGGACGCCGGAGCCGCCGTCGGCACCGACGCCGACGCCGACGCCGCGAGCCCACGCGCCGAGACCGATCCCGGAGAACCTCTCGAGCACGCAGCTCTACATGAGCCATCCCTCCCTCGAGCCACCGGAGTCGGTCGCCGATCCTGCGCCAAAGCCCGAACCGACGACGAGCGACATGATGGAAGCGATCCTGGAGGGAGAGGACCCCGCACCGAAGCCTTCAAGCCCACCCAAAGCTCCGGCAGCGGCACCGTCACCCGCCTCGACGCAGTTGAACGTAGAAGATTCTTACGCGGACTTCATTCCTTCGGGATTCGAATCGCTCGCCATGGGGAACGAGAGCGGCCCAACCACGTTGCCCTCTGTGTCGCCACCGACTCCGACACCGAGCGCGCCACTCGAAGCTGCTGACGAGAACATGACCTCGTTCGGCGATCTCGCCTTCGGAGACGAGAGCTTCGAGAACGTGAAAGCGGAACCGTCCGCGGTCGATGACGTGAAGACCGTAGAAGCCGAGGCGCTACCTATGGTCGAGGCGGTCGCCCTGCCCGCGGAGCCGGCGCCTCTCGAGACCGTCCAGCCCCCCCCGTCCGGGATGGAAGCTCTTGTCGTCCCCGACCCCAACCACGCTGGTGAGGCACCGCAGTTCGCAACCGACGATCCTCTTAGCGCGCCAGCGTTTCCGGGGCCCCAGGATCCCCCCATCCCTCCGCCTCCCAAACGACGACGACGCACCGAGGACATGGACCTCGACACGGACGGACTCGGTCACGTCCCTGGAGATGGCTAACCCTTCGATAGCTCCATCGGTAGTCCCGCGACGACGAGCCAGGAGCGCGCCGCATCTCGAGCGAGCTTCTGATTGACGAGTCCTTGGAGGTCTCGAAATTCGCGACCCACGGGAGTTTCGGGCACGACCCCACCCCCCACCTCGTTGCTCACCACGACGACCTCTAGCCTGCGCGATTCGGATATCAAAGACGAGACGTCTTCCAGGATCCGTCTTTCCCGCTCCTCCCGAAGGAGCTCCCGGTGCTCGAACATCAAGTTGGATAGCCACACCGTGACGCAGTCGAGCAAGACCGTCGCATCGGACGACTGCGCCTTCACGGCGGAAACGACGTCGAGATGTGTTTCGACCGTGCGCCACTCGCTCGGCCGTTCCCTTCGATGCCTCTCGATCCGGGCCGCCATCTCGGGATCGTCTCCCACGGAGGCCGTTGCCACGAAGACGACGTTATCCCGGTCACGACAAAGCGACTGCGCGAAGCGGCTCTTGCCACTCTTGGCGCCTCCGAGAACGAGCTTCATCATGGCACGACACCGTTGAGAAGTCTCACGACGCGCTCCGCCCCGTAATAGTCCATCACGCTCAACCCCGCATAGGTCTGACCCAATCGGAAGATCGCGTCGTCGAGAAGACCGAGTGCATCCGCAAGAACGATCCGATTGACGCCACCGTGCGACACGATGGCGACGGTCGCGTCGTGATGACGCGAGCGCAGCTCGGTGAAAGCAGCCAATACGCGTGCCCGCATCTCGGCAAAGGTCTCGCCCTCGGGGAACTCCACCTCAGTCGGCCGATGCATCCACCGCTCGTAGAGCTCCGGATACTCCCTCGCGACATCGTCGTAACGCATGCCTTCGATGCGGCCAAAGTCCATCTCGCCCAGGCGTTCGTCCACGCGCGGCTCGAGACCGAAGGTCCGAGCGACAATGTCGGCGCTTTCGAGAGCGCGCTGCCGGGGGCTTGCGTAGATGGCCTCGAGCTCCATCCCTTCGAGACTCCGAACGAGTCGCGTCATCTGCCGACGACCGCCGTCGGACAGACCCACGTTCAGCTTGCCGTAGCACCGTCCTCGACTCGAGCTCTCAGGCTCCCCGTGGCGCACGAGCAGAACACGGATGGTCACTCCTTCTGGTCGTGCGAGTGTCTCGATCACGGCGTCGTCACCAAAACCGCGACGACGAAGGCCGCGGCCTCCGAGAGCTCGACGTTCGCTCCGAGCACGTCGCCCGTGACCCCGCCGAGGCGACGCGTCACGATCGCCCCCGTGACGAGACTGGTCACGAGGACTGCCGCCCATAGCGCCCCCCCGAGCCGTGGCGCGAGCACGGCCACGAGCGCGAGAGAAAGCAGCGTCGCACCGAGCAGCTCGATGAGACCCACGTGATCGGTGAGAGCGCTTCCGAGGCCGCCTTCGGCGCGAGCATAGGGAAGCCAGTAGCTCATGGGCACGCTCGTCCAACGAGCGAGCGCGGGTGTGAGCACGAGCGTCGGCAAGGACACCTCCCGAGTCAGGATCGCGTCGAGTGCGGCCACCTTGATCAGAATCAAGAGCACGAGCGCCACCGCACCGAAAGCTCCGAGGCGCGAGTCTCGCATGATCCGGAGGGCGTCCTCTCGAGTGCGTCCACCTCCGAGACCATCGACGAGGTCAGAAAGGCCGTCGAGGTGGAGCGCCCGCGTCACCCAAGCGGAGAGCGCGACCAGAACCGTGGCTGCCAAGAGCGTGGGGAGACGAGAGGCGACGAGCAGCGACGCGCCGTAGAGCAAAGCGCCGATGGCGGCGCCGACGAGCGGAAAGACGAGCGTCGCGCGGCCGACGTCTGCCCCTTCGAACGGACGGCGCAGGGGCACTCTCGTAAGAAATGCGACCGCGGTCAGGATTCGACTCACTCTGCTGAACGGTCGGAGACGCCGGCGCTCTCGAACGTCGCCATCTGGTTGTGGGCGGTGACTCCGGCCAGGAGGAGCGACATCGCGAGCGCGGCACCCGTACCCTCCCCTAGTCGCAGACCCAGATCGAGCAGGGGCTCGGCTTCGAGGTAATCGAGAAGAGCCTGATGTCCGGGCTCCGACGAGAGGTGCGAAAAGAAAGCGTAGTCCTTCACGAGCGGCTGGATCGCGAAGGCGAGGGCAAAAGCGGCGGTGGTGATGAAGCCGTCGACGAGGATCGCGAGGCGCTCCGCCGCGGCTGCGAGGCAGAAGCCAGTGAGCGCGGCGATCTCGAGACCGCCGAGCGAGCGCAGGACGTGGAGGGGATCCGTCGCGGCCGCCTCGTGCAGCGCGAGCGCACGCCGTATGACCTCGACCTTGCTCGTGAGCCCGGCAGCGTCGAGGCCGGTCCCGCGGCCAGTCACGCTCTCCACGGAGCGGCCCGTCAGCACCGCCGTGATCGCGCTCGCCGCGGTCGTGTTGCCGATACCCATCTCGCCGAGACCGACGAGGGCGATGTCGGCCTGGGCGGCGCGACGCGCCTGCCCCGCGCCCAACGCCAGCGCCTCTCGGAGCTCCGCCTCGGACATTGCCGGCTCGCGAGCCAGGTTGCGCGTGCCCCGCGCGACCGGGCTTCGAACGAGCTCGACGCTCGTCGATGCGACCGCGGGTAGATGAGCCACTCCAGCGTCCACCACGACGACCTCCGCCCCAGCCGACTCGGCGAAGGCATTGATCGCCGCGCCGCCGGCGAGAAAGTTGAGCACCATCTGTCCCGTCACTTCGGAGGGATAGGGGCTCACCCCCTCCGCACTCACCCCATGATCCGCCGCAAAGACGACGATTCTTCGACCGTCGGTCGTGGGACGATCCCTGCGCTGGATGCCCGCGAGGCGGATCGCGACGTCCTCGAGATGGCCGAGACTGCCGGGCGGCTTCGTGAGCCTCGCTTGTCGATCGCGCGCAGCTTGGACGTGCTCGGCGCTAGCTGGCTCGATGCGGGTGCGGAGATCCTCTACCAGGCTCGAGACCAATTGGCGCCCCCGCGATCGTCGTCCCGAAGCTTGGCATCGATACCGGCTTCGTTCTCGACGAGACGTCCGAAAAGCCAGAGGAGATCCGACAAGCGATTGACGTAGACGACGATGAGCTCGTCCACCGCCTCGCCCGAATCCGCGAGGTGGACCACCGCGCGTTCCGCGCGCCGGCACACCGTGCGCGCGACGTCGAAGGCGGCCGATGCGGGGTGCTCTCCGGGCAATGCCCAGTCACCCGGGAGTCCCTCGATGGATTCGATCTCATGGACTTGCTTCGTCAGGCCCTCCACCATCTCGCGGGTCACCCGGTTGGCTTCCTTGACCTCACCCGCAGTGGCGAGTGCGGCACTCACGGTGAAGAGCTCTTTCTGGATCGCCTTCGTCGCCTCGCAGACCGTTTCGTGCTTGCAGATCGAGCGCGCAAACCCCATCGTCGAACCAAGCTCGTCCAGGGTGCCATAGGCTTCGACCCGGGCATCAGCTTTGGAAACGCGCCCGCCACCGACGAGGCCCGTCTTCCCCTTGTCACCAGTTTTCGTGGAAATACTCATGATTTAAACTCACATCGCCGCGTAGCGACGCTTTCTCCCTAGCAAGACGAGAAACAACGGACCTCCCACGAGCGCCGTCACCGCCCCGACCGGAAGCTCGCTCGCGCCCAGAAGCGTCCGCGCGAGAGTATCGGCGAGCACGAGAAACGACGCCCCCAATAACATGGAACATGGGACGACGATCCGCAAATCCTCGCCGAAAAACAGTCGCACGGCGTGGGGCACGATGAGACCGACGAAGCCAATTGGGCCCGCGACGGCCACCGTTACCCCCACCACGAGTGACGAGGCGATATAGACCATGCGCTCGGTTCGCCGCACGTCGACCCCCAAAGCCTGAGCCGACTCTTCGTCCATCGCGATGAGATGCAGGTCTTTGATCGTGAACAACAGCAAGCACATCCCCGGAACGACGAAAACGAGCATCCGCACAATGAGGTCCATTCCCACGACGTCGAGACTCCCGACCATCCAACGGAGGATCTGGAGTGCGCGGGTATAGTCCGTGAGGAACTGGATCATCAGGACCCCTGCGCCCGCGATGAGATTCAGCACCACCCCGGCGAGAAGAAGCGCACCCGGCATGACCACCGCGCCGGCCGAGGCGAGCCGATAGACGATCGTCACGGAGACGATCGAGCCGAGAAATGCCGCGACGAAGACGATGGGAACTCCCGCGACGTTCGCCCCGAAGCCAAAAGCGATGGCAATGCTCGCGCCCAGCGCCCCTCCGCCCGACACGCCGAGGGTGAAGGGCTCAGCCAGAGGATTCCTAAATAGCGCTTGGAGCGCGGCGCCGATCGATCCGAGCGAGCCGCCAACGATCATGCCTAGAACGACCCTGGGAACTCGAAGTCGAAAGAAGATGGTCCGCGCAGTCTCGTCCGTTCGAAGGTCGGACCAACCAATGGCCTGGTAGCCCGACGAGAGAGAAAGGGCGACCACCAACGAAAGCAGGACGAAGAAGACGAGAAGCGCGCCAGAAAGACGGGCGCTCGTTGCGACGGGCGCTGCCGACATCATCCTTCCGACCAGACGAAGGTCCGTCCGCCTTGGCGATGCGCTCGCACCCTGGCGTCGTCGTATACCGCGGCGAGCACGTCCTCGCGGAGAACCTCCGATGGCGCGCCCTCGGCCTCGAGCCGTCCTTCACGCATGGCAAAAACGCGGTCGAAGCCGTCGTCAAGCATCTGCAGGTCGTGCGTCACGATGACAGTCGTGAGACCGCTTGTCTCGCGAAGCCGCCCGAGCGCCGCCAGCAGGCGGGCGCGATGCTTCAGGTCGAGGGCCGCGGCAGGCTCGTCCAAGAGAAGAAGCCTCGCCTGTTGTGCGAGGGCGCGCGCGACGGAAACGAGCTGCTGCTCCCCGCCCGAAAGCTCCGTGATCGGCCGCATCGCCAAATGCTCGGCGCCGACGGACTCGAGCGCCTGAAGAGCGAGGGCCCGGTCTCGCTCGTTCTCGAAGCGGAACCGCGACGTATAGGGGCTCCTGCCCGTCAAGACGACTTCGATCGCGGTGAAAGGAAAAATGCGAGACTGCTGCTGCGGCACGTAGGCTACCACCTTCGCGCGCTCGCGCGGAAGGATCGACTCGAGAGGCTGCCCCTCGAGCCGAACGTTTCCGCGCGCCGGCTCGAGGACACCAGAGAGTAGTCGGAGAAGCGTCGACTTCCCACAGCCGTTCGGGCCGATGAGCCCACAAAACGACCCTCTCGGCACGCCAATGGAGACGTCTCGAATGACTGGCGTCACCCCGTAAGCGAACGCCAGGTTCTCGGCCTGAAGCAGAATCTCGCTCATCGCGTCTCCTCCGCGAAGGCTTCGGGGTGAAGGCGCCTCGCCATCTCGCGCGCCGTTCTCACGGCGAACTGTGAGGGATGCACGAGTCGCTTGTCGAGGAGTGGATAGACCCGGTTGCTACGCGAGGCGCGGATCGGCACCGTCTGCCAGACCGCTTGCGGGTCTTCGGCGAGATCGCTCGTGCCCACCGCAACGGGAACGGCCAGGGCCTGCACCAAGTCCAAGACGACCTCGGGATCGAAGGATACCAGCGCTTCGGTGCTGATCTGCGCGTAGTTGTGCGGCGCGGGCGGTGTGATGGGATCGCCGCCGGCGATGCGCACCAGGTCCGTAAGGTAGCTCCCTTCCGTCGAGACATAAAGGTCCCTCAGCGTGCCCGGCAGCCTATCGACGACGCAGAGGACGCTGGGGCGGCCGCGCCCGCCCGTCCGCTGGGAGATGGCATCGAGGTCCGCGTGCATTTCCGACAGGAGAGCAGCCGCGCCCTCGGAGGAGCCGACGGCGGCTCCAATCGACTCGATGGCCGCAAAGATATCCGCGAGAGACTGGCTCCCGACTGCGAGGGTCTCGAACCCGAGTGCCTGCAGGCGCCCCTCCACGAGGGGCGCTTGTGCGCCCGTAAGGATAACGATGTCGGGAGCGAGCCCCACCACCTGCTCGAGGTTCGTATTGGTCCAGCCGCCGACGCGCGGCAAACCCTTGACTTCCTCCGGATACTCGCAAAAGGTCGACACCGCCACGACGCGATCGAAAGCGCCGATGCCCCATAGGATCTCCGTCACGCTGGGAGAAAGCGAGATGATCCTCTGAGGAGCCGGCCCGGCAATGGCCGCCGCCGCGAACAAAACGAGCGCTGTGACGAGACGCAACATCAGAACTCGAAGGCTACACCCGCGAGGGCGTAGCGGCCGGGCGTTTTGAAACCGCTCTCGAAAATGGCTTGATCGAACAGGTTCTCGACTTTCACGAACACGCGCAGGGGCGCAAGACGATAGCTTGCGACGACATCGCTCTTGGCATAGCCCTCGAAGCGGTAGACGCGGGTCGTGAAGGTGGTCGCATCGAATATCGGGGCAAGGTAGCTGCTGGAAGCCAGCATATCGAACGCGATCGTGATGCGATCGCCGATATCCTGAGTAAAGACGACGGAGAACTGGTGTCGCGGAACGGCGAAGGCCTGGGTCTGATCTTCGCTAACTCCCGTCGGTGGCTCGGCGTCCGTGAAGGTGTAGGACGCATCGAGCCTTAGACCTCGCGAGGGCGCGAGGCTCGCGACGAGCTCCATTCCCTGAGTCACGCCGCCGTCCGTCATAAAGTAACCACCCACCCGACCGAACGGATCCGTTGCCGGATCAATAGCTCCCGAGAAGTCGAAGATGATGATCTCCGACAGACGCGTCCGGAAGAAGGTCGCGGCGAAACGGGCGCGGTTCGAGAGGAAGTCCCGCTCGACACCGACGTCGAACGTTTTCGTCCGCTCTGGACTGAGACGCGGGTCGCCGTAGACGAAGTAGCCAAAGGTCGAGAACGACGTTCCGAAGCGCTCGAAGAGCGAGGGTGCGCGGTAGCCGGTCCCGAAGTGCGCGCGAAGTCGGGTTCCGCTTCCGGCGAAGCCGTAGACGGCCGAGAGATCCCCCGTCACCGCGTCGTCGGGCGCAGCGATCGCGTCTTTCTGGTACGGCGCGCTTTCAGCCGGCGAGAACTTCGGGGTCTGAAGCGAGAAGAGCTGCGCCCGCACGGCGCCCGTCACGGAAAGCGAGCCATCGAGAAGCGAGACTTGGTCCTGAAGGAAAAATGCATGGCTCGTCTGAAAGACGTCGGTCGAAGAGCTCTCGGACGGATCGGCGGGTAGCGTCCGGTTCACGAGGGACTCTCGCTCGAGCTCGTAGCCCGCGTCGAGAAGCTGGTGAGAGCCCCACTCGAAGTCGGTTCGCGCGGTTAGCGTATGGATGCCTCCCTCGAACTCGGAACGAGACTGCGCGAGGGGCTCGAAGGGCGAGTCGCCCTCCGGCCCATCGACGAAACTCCGATCGGTCAGAAGGCCGTGGTATCGAAGGCTATAGCCAAAGCCAGGACGAGGACGCTGATCGAAGTGAATCAAGCTCGAGTAGAAGGCGGACTCGCGAAAGTTGTCCGGGTCGTTTCTGGCCGGTATGAAGTTCCCGCCGGGCACGGCGTCGATCACGCCTCGTGGCAGCTCACCGAGGGCCTCCGGAGTCTCGTTCAGATCGGCGCGCGCATCCGCGCCGTAGAATCGGAACGAAAGTCCCGCCGTTCTCGAAAGTTTGAGGCCGAAACGCCCCTGAACGCTCGTATTCCGGACGGAGTCGTCGCCATCCACGCCGTCGCTCACGTTCAAATGGGTGACGCCGACACTGTAAAGAAAACGCTCGCCCGAGCCGCCCGTCGTTTGCGCAGCGCCCCGGAACGTGCCGAGACCGCCACCCTCCACGAGAAAGCTCCCCCGAGGCGGTCCCCCGCCCGGGGCCGTAACAATATTAATGGCGCCGCCTCCCGCGTTCGTTCCATAGAGCGTCGAGCCCGTCCCCCGGAGAATCTCCACGCGATCGACGTCGGTCGCCATCAGGGTCTCGAGATAGGTAGACGCGTCGCCCTGGGGCGCGGCAGGGTCTCGCAACCTTGCTCCGTCGATCAGAATCGCGGTATCTTCGTTCCTAAGCCCGCGGGTCTTGATGCCGGTGAAGGCGCCTGGTCCTCCGAGCTGCTGCACGCGAAGGCCGGGAACGGTGCGGAGCGCCTCCGGCACAAAGTATTCGTTGCGGGCCTCGATCTCCTCGCTCTCGATGACACTCATCGTTTTCGAGATGTTGCGAAGGCTCTCGGCCGCGGCCGTGCTCGTGACCACCACCGACTCCGAGACCGCCGCGATCTCGAGTCGAATCGCGACGGATTTCGAATCGTCCAGATCGAGACGGACGCCGACGGCGAGACTGCGGGCGAATCCCGGGGCCCGCGCGGTCACCAGGTAGTCCCCCGGAGCGAGCGCATCGAAGCGGGCCAGGCCCAGCCCGTCGGCCTCGGCATCCGCGCTGAAACGGCCATCGCCGCGCGCTACGCGGACCAAGGCACTGGGTATGGCCGCCTCCAGCGGATCGCTAACTCGAACTTCGAGCGAGTCCGCGAACAGACTCGCGCTCAGAAGCAAAGACACGGATAGACACAACAGGGTGCGCATTGGAGACCTCCAAGTCTCGAATGCGGGAGCCAAGGGGTCTCGAATACAGAAAGGTAGTAGCTCGCTGGCTCGAAACCGGACTCTTCCCATCGAAGAGCGCTCCGACTTCCAGGCTCGGGCAGGTTTCCTGGCTGTCGGATCGAGCGCCGCTGCCCGCCTTCCCCTCGGTGCACCACCGAGAGTGGCTTGCCGTTCTATGGCGTGGGCTTTGGCTCTCCGATTACAGTGGCGTGGGCCGCTGGGGTTTCGAACCCCATTCCCTTTTCACCCGCCAATCGGGTCACCTGAGCCTGAGTTCAGGGAGCAGTATAACATAGCTCCACTGCGCTATAATCTTGGTTTTGTTCAAGGAGCGAATGAAGAAGCTGGGCATGGATGATCTCGATGTGGCAGGACGCCGTGTCTTCGTCCGCGTCGATTTCAACGTGCCGCTCGCTGATGGCGTCGTTCAGGACGACACGCGTATCCGCGCCACCCTGCCGACGCTTCGCTACGCGCTTTCGCGCAGCGCGAAGCTCGTGCTCGGCTCGCACCTCGGCCGGCCCAGGGGTGAGCGCGTTCCCGAGATGAGCTTGCGCCCCGTGGCAGAGAGACTCGCCAAGCAACTCGCAAGAGAGGTTCGATTCTGCGGAGAGAGCATCGGTGAAGAAGTGGACGAGGAAGTGAAGTCGTTACCGGAAGGCGGCGTGCTTCTTCTCGAGAACCTGCGCTTCGATTCGGGCGAAGAGGACAACGACGCGACCTTCGCGCGACGACTCGCAACTTCCGCCGAGCTCTACGTGAACGACGCCTTCGGAACCGCGCATCGTGCCCATGCCTCGACCGTCGGCATGGTCAAGCACTTCCCAAGAGCGGCCGCTGGCTTGTTAATGGAAAAAGAGCTCCTCTATCTTGGTATGGCGCTTTCTTCACCGCCCAAACCTTTCGTCGGACTGCTCGGAGGCGCGAAGGTCTCGGGCAAGATCGACGTCGTGCGCTCGCTACTCGGCAAAGTCGACTGCCTTCTAATTGGCGGTGGCATGGCCTATACCTTCCTGCGAGCCAAAGGGTTCGATACGGGGAGCTCGTTGGTAGAAGAGAACAAGATCGGTCTCGCCAAAGAGCTCTTGGCCGAAGCGGGCGACAAGCTCGTCCTGCCGCGGGATCACGTCGTGGCCTCGCGCTTCGACGCGGCGGCCGAACGGAAAACGCTCCCGATCGCCGAAGTGCCCGAGGGCTGGATGGGGCTCGACATTGGGCCGAAGACCGTCGCGACCTATGGAGACTACATCCGCGGCGCGAAGATGGTGGTCTGGAACGGTCCGATGGGCGTGTTCGAGATGGAGCCTTTCGCGCAGGGGACCGTCCAGATCGCGAAGATCGTTTCGGAGAGCGAGGCGACGAGTGTCGTGGGAGGCGGGGATTCCGTTGCCGCGGTGGTCCAGGCCGGGGTGGCCGATCACATCACGCACATTTCCACCGGTGGCGGCGCCTCGCTCGAGTTTCTCGCGGGCGAGACGCTACCGGGAGTCGAGGTCTTGACCAATGCGTAGACCCCTCATTGCCGCCAACTGGAAGATGCACATGACCATCGCGGACGCGACAGAGCTCGCGCGCCGTGTCGTCGAGAGCTGTCGCGAGATGAGCGACGTCGATATCGTTATGGCGCCTCCGTTTACCGCAATCGCCGCGGTTCGCTCCGAGCTCGAAGGCACCGCCATTCGCCTCGGTGCTCAGGACCTCTACTGGGAGGAGAAGGGCGCCTTCACGGGCGAGATCTCACCCGACATGGTCAAGGATACGGGCTGCGACTATGCCATCGTCGCACACTCCGAAAGGCGCCAGCTGTTCGGCGAGACGGACAAGAGCGCCAATCGCAAGGTGGTGGCAGCCCTGACCCACGATCTCATCCCGATACTTTGCGTGGGCGAGACCGGCGCCGAGCGCGATCGCGGCGTCACCTATGTCGTAGTCGATCGCCAGGTCAAAGAAGCACTCAAGGATGTGGCCGCGACCCAGCTCAAACGTCTGGTAATCGCCTACGAGCCAATCTGGGCGATTGGGACCGGCCGCACCGCGACCCCCGAGCAAGCCGAGGAAGTGCATCAATCCATTCGAGGCCAGCTCGCCAGGCTTTTCAGCAGCGACGCGGCCGCCCAGGTCCGCATCCTTTACGGCGGGAGCGTAAAACCGGATAATGTAGACGATCTAATGGCCGAGGCCGATATCGATGGCGCCCTCGTCGGGGGCGCGAGCCTGAAGGCAGAGTCCTTCGCGCGCATCTGCGGCTTCGAGCGGAGAAACCAATGACGATTCTGTTCACTATCCTGCACATCATCGTGTCGCTGTTCCTCATCCTCATCGTGCTCGCCCAGCAGGGCAAAGGCCAAGATCTCGCGAGCGCCTTCGGTGGCGGGGGATCCCAGACCGCCTTCGGCGCACGCGGCACCGCGACGCTGCTCTCGAAAATCACCGCCGCCACCGCCGCGAGCTTCATGATCACCTCCCTCACGCTGGGCTACCTGCGGCCCGTTATCTCGGGCGGCACCGTGGTGCCCGAGACCGCCCCCATCGCGGCCCCGGCAGAAACGCCGCTCGGCCAGTGGCCCGAGACCCCTCCGCCCGCCGCCGAGGAAGGCTCCGAAAGCGCCGCCCCGGCTGAGAGCGAAGCGAGCGAACCCCCTCCGCAGTAAGGATTTCTGAAACCTTGCGGCCTCCAACCGACATCTCTATAATGTCGGTTCTTTCACCGCGCCTACCCAAGTGCCGAAGTGGTGGAACTGGTAGACACGCACGCTTGAGGGGCGTGTGGGGCGACCCGTGGGGGTTCGAATCCCCCCTTCGGCACCAACCGAACCTAAGTCCTTTTAGTCCCTAGTCTTCCGGATCTCCGCAGAGACCGTCTCCAGCATGTCTCCAAAATGAGAGACCTTTTCTTTCTGGTCGAGCAGCCGTATAGCTCCTTCGATCGCCGCCGGGCTCAGATGCATGTAGCGCTGAGTCTCTTTGAGGTCCCGGTGACCCGCTAGCTCCTGGATTGCTTTCGCCGGAGCTCCCCTCATCGCGAGATGCGAGCAGAAGCTATGCCTCAAGATGTGGACTCCGGTTTTCTCCAGCTTGGCCCGTTGTGACGCCCTGGCAACCAGCCCCTGAACGACTCTCTTCGTCAATGGACTCCCGCCGCTCGCGCAGACCACTCGTGACCCGCGAAGATGACGATGTCTATGCAACGCCGAGGAGAGACGCTTGGTCATCGGAATGCGCCGAGGGCGACCACCTTTCGGGACGGTCATGTGGCCGCCCTCTGTGCCAACATCCTTGAGACACTTCGCCCCTTGAAATTAGTGTGTAGGGCGGAGGAGGATCATCAATGAGTTCATTGATTGAGAGAATGACCCCGGCGGGAACGGAAGGAGCCCGTAGGGCGACTGGAGATCCCGCCGGCCGCGATGCGGCGGGGGTCCCGGAAACGGAAGTGAGTGAGCAAGCGAAGCGTCGACGCTTTACCGCGGAGTACAAGCTGCGGCTAGTGCGCGAGGCCGACGCCTGCAAGGGTGTCGGGGATATTGCGGCACTTCTGCGTCGAGAGGGCCTGTACTCGTCGCAGCTATCGAGTTGGCGCCGCCAACGTGACGAGATCGCGAAGGCGGGGTTGACGTCGAGAAAGCGAGGCCGGAAGGCGAAGGCAGAGGATCCACGGGTCAAGGAGCTCGAGCGCGAGAACGCCCGGCTCCAACGTCGCCTGGCTCGAGTGGAGACGATGTTGGAGATCCAAAAAAAAGCCTCCGAACTGCTGGGGATCCCCCTGAATCCGCTCGACAGCGACGAGAACGACTGATTGTGGCGGCCGAGGAGCTGGCGGGACAGATTGGGCAGACGGCGGAAGCCTGCGAGGCTCTGAGTGTGGCTCGTTCCACGTTGTATCGCAGGCGCCAGCTGGTGACGCCCAAACCGAAGCGTCGTCCTCGGCCGCACCGAGCCCTCGACGAGACCGAGTGCGAGAAGGTCCTCGGAGCCTTGCACTGTGAGCGTTTCGTCGACAAGGCGCCCGCGCAGGTGTGGGCCACGCTTCTGGACGAGGGAATCTACCTCTGCTCGATTCGCACGATGTATCGGATTTTGGAAAAGTACGGCGAGGTCCGAGAGCGCCGGAACCAACTGCGCCATCCGAATTACGCCAAGCCGGAGCTGTTGGCCGAGGCGCCCAACGAGGTTTGGTCGTGGGATATCACGAAGCTTCGTGGCCCCGTCAAGTGGACCTACTACTATCTCTACGTCATCCTCGACATCTTCTCCCGCTACGTGGTTGGCTGGATGCTGGCTCACCGAGAAAGCGCCGAGCTCGCGAAACGCCTCATCGCCGAGAGCTGTCGCAAGCAAAACATTGAACCAGACCAGCTCACCATGCACGCGGATCGTGGCAGCTCGATGCGAAGCAAGTCCGTGGCTTTGCTCTTGGCAGACCTCGGCGTGACCAAGACCCACTCCAGACCCTACGTCTCGAACGACAATCCCTACTCCGAGTCTCAGTTCAAAACGCTCAAGTATTGCCCTCAGTTCCCCAGCCGTTTTGGTTCCATCCAAGACAGCCGGCTGTTCTGCCGCGGTTTCTTCGACTACTACAACAATGACCACCGGCACTCGGGGGTCGGCCTTATGACACCGGCCGACGTTCACTACGGTCGCGCCGAACAACTCACCACCGCTCGGCGCCAGATCCTTCTCGAGGCTCAGCGTGCTCATCCCGAGCGCTTCGTTCGCGGAACGCCACAACCTCCCGTTTTGCCTCCTCAGGCCTGGATCAACCCGCCGCCGCAGAAAACGACGCTCCAGGATGCCGCAGGAGCCATTCTCTCGGCGTCGTCCATACCTGGGGTACCCCCTTTTTCTGCTTCACCCAACGAGATCGCGAGCGAAGCAGACGTCGACCACGCGGACATCACCAGTCGCCGAAAGTTAATCGAGGCTCACTAAATGCAGCTCGCGAGTGTCTCAATGTTGTTGACATGTTCCGCCGTTCCAATCCGAGCGCCGCACGTGAAGTTGCATCTTCGCGAACTCAACATCATCCCACTCGAGCGCCATCATCTCCCCCATCCGGAGACCCGCTTCGCCTCCCAGGAGAACGAGGAGATGTGCATTGGGATCCAACGCCGCATCAACCAGTCGTTCGTACTCCTCGAAGTCATGAAAGGCGGCCTCGCTAGGCGGAACATGCAGGAGCTTGATCGTGCACGGCATCCTCTCGATCACATCCCACTCCAACGCCGCCTTCAGCATCACACTCAGAGTCGTGAGCACAGTATTGGTCGTCGATGGAGCTTTGTCTTGCAGGTGGCTCTTGATCTCTTGCACGTCCTCGTTGGTGATTCCGTCGAGCTGCTTCTGGCCCACAAGCGGGAGCAGATGGAACCGGATGATGGACTGCTTCGACGCGACCGTACTCGGCTTCTGACGGTTGGCCCGGGCGTAGTTCTCCAGGAACCTCGGCGCGAATTCTCCGAGTATCGGTACCTCCTTTCGGGGTTTTTCAGGCTGGGCCTGGGGCTTCGAAAGCTCTTCGAGCAATTCACGCTCTCGAGTCTCCCCCCATCGCTTCGAGCCCGACTTCGACGAGACCGGAGACTTCCGTCGTTCCCGATACCCTCGTCCGTCAGGTAACTCCCCGCGAATATCGACTTCCCAGCCACCACGTTTGTACTTCCTTACCGTTACGCTCATCGCTCGTATCCTTTCGGCGATGGCGCACGACTTTCGTCGAGCCAGCGTATAACGTCATCACGGCGAAAGAGCAAGCGCCTCCCTATCCGCGTCACCGGAACATGTCAACAACATTGAGACACTCGCGAGCTGCATTTAGTGAGCCTCGATTAACTTTCGGCGACTGGTGATGTCCGCGTGGTCGACGTCTGCTTCGCTCGCGATCTCGTTGGGTGAAGCAGAAAAAGGGGGTACCCCAGGTATGGACGACGCCGAGAGAATAGCTCCTGCGGCATCCTGGAGCGTCGTTTTCTGCGGCGGCGGGTTGATCCAGGCCTGAGGAGGCAAAACGGGAGGTTGTGGCGTTCCGCGAACGAAGCGCTCGGGATGAGCACGCTGAGCCTCGAGAAGGATCTGGCGCCGAGCGGTGGTGAGTTGTTCGGCGCGACCGTAGTGAACGTCGGCCGGTGTCATAAGGCCGACCCCCGAGTGCCGGTGGTCATTGTTGTAGTAGTCGAAGAAACCGCGGCAGAACAGCCGGCTGTCTTGGATGGAACCAAAACGGCTGGGGAACTGAGGGCAATACTTGAGCGTTTTGAACTGAGACTCGGAGTAGGGATTGTCGTTCGAGACGTAGGGTCTGGAGTGGGTCTTGGTCACGCCGAGGTCTGCCAAGAGCAAAGCCACGGACTTGCTTCGCATCGAGCTGCCACGATCCGCGTGCATGGTGAGCTGGTCTGGTTCAATGTTTTGCTTGCGACAGCTCTCGGCGATGAGGCGTTTCGCGAGCTCGGCGCTTTCTCGGTGAGCCAGCATCCAGCCAACCACGTAGCGGGAGAAGATGTCGAGGATGACGTAGAGATAGTAGTAGGTCCACTTGACGGGGCCACGAAGCTTCGTGATATCCCACGACCAAACCTCGTTGGGCGCCTCGGCCAACAGCTCCGGCTTGGCGTAATTCGGATGGCGCAGTTGGTTCCGGCGCTCTCGGACCTCGCCGTACTTTTCCAAAATCCGATACATCGTGCGAATCGAGCAGAGGTAGATTCCCTCGTCCAGAAGCGTGGCCCACACCTGCGCGGGCGCCTTGTCGACGAAACGCTCACAGTGCAAGGCTCCGAGGACCTTCTCGCACTCGGTCTCGTCGAGGGCTCGGTGCGGCCGAGGACGACGCTTCGGTTTGGGCGTCACCAGCTGGCGCCTGCGATACAACGTGGAACGAGCCACACTCAGAGCCTCGCAGGCTTCCGCCGTCTGCCCAATCTGTCCCGCCAGCTCCTCGGCCGCCACAATCAGTCGTTCTCGTCGCTGTCGAGCGGATTCAGGGGGATCCCCAGCAGTTCGGAGGCTTTTTTTTGGATCTCCAACATCGTCTCCACTCGAGCCAGGCGACGTTGGAGCCGGGCGTTCTCGCGCTCGAGCTCCTTGACCCGTGGATCCTCTGCCTTCGCCTTCCGGCCTCGCTTTCTCGACGTCAACCCCGCCTTCGCGATCTCGTCACGTTGCCGGCGCCAACTCGATAGCTGCGACGAGTACAGGCCCTCTCGACGCAGAAGTGCCGCAATATCCCCGACACCCTTGCAGGCGTCGGCCTCGCGCACTAGCCGCAGCTTGTACTCCGCGGTAAAGCGTCGACGCTTCGCTTACTCACTCACTTCCGTTTCCGGGACCCCCGCCGCATCGCGGCCGGCGGGATCTCCAGTCGCCCTACGGGCTCCTTCCGTTCCCGCCGGGGTCATTCTCTCAATCAATGAACTCATTGATGATCCTCCTCCGCCCTACACACTAATTTCAAGGGGCGAAGTGTCTCAAGGATGTTGGCACAGAGGGAAGTCGGAGGAAGCCAAAAGGCGCTCGTTGTTGAAGGAGAGCGTCGATTCTTAACATGTGGGCAAAGGTAGAATTGTTCGCTCGTCAAGAGGCTTCAAATGTTGGAGCTCTACTTCGGGCGCGGGCGCGTATAAATATTAGTTAGCCCGACGGGTGGAGGAGCCGGTGGACATCGAGAGGGATCGCTTGTTGAGTTTTCTTGTCGGCTGGCTGCTGTTCACAGCCACCCTACCAACCCTTATCGTCTATCGAGCGGTCTTACAGCCGAGGTATCAGTGGGGACTCTTCGGGATCGTGGGCGAAGGTACGAGCCCAGGGTTGGTCATCATCGTTGCCGTGGCAGTAGTGGCGTGGCTCGCCGTAGCACTTCGGTTCCGAGATGAGTGTGCGCGGCGATTCTTGGGGCGTTCACGTCAACGTGGCAGTTATCGGCCCTCTTTTGTTTGGAGGGTTGCTGCTACTTAGCATCCGGTGGTGGTGGACCCGAAGAAACCTTTCACGAACCGCGGCACGCGTATCTCTCTCGAAACTTGCTTATGTGATGATGGGCGTTGCTGTGGTACTCGCCCCGGTAATCATCCTCCTGTTCGCTGCCGGTGACGGTGTTCACCACACGGGGAAGGATCGCCTCGCCGTTGTGTGCGTCATTGCCCAGTGTCTACTGGTCGGCGCCGCGCTGCGCGGCTCCGACCGGACCGCCGTCTCCGAGCGCCTGGGTGCGGGCTAACACTCACTGGAGCAGACGGCCCGGCGGGCCGCTGCTTGATAGAATGCAAAGATTCACGTCGCCGGGCCGCAGCTCAGTGGCGACGCTGAGCAGGAGGCGAGAGGCGCGCAGCACATGCACGGGTACTACTCAGCAAAGCTGGGCGGGGAGCGACTCCGCAAGTGCTACGATCTCGCATCTGCTCGGGTCCGTCGGTATCTGGAGGCGGAGATCGCCTTCGTGCTGAGCCGACTTTGCCCCGGGGATCAAGCTTTGGAGCTGGGTTGCGGGTACGGACGCGTCGCCGTCCGCCTCGGCGTCGTTGCCAAACGGGTCGTGGGGATTGACACCTCTTTGGAGAGCCTCATGCTGGCCCGTCGGCTGGCCCGCCGGGATCTGCGCTGCAAGTTCGTGCAAATGGACGCGTCCGCCCTCGCTCTTGCAAATGGTGAGTTCGACGTCGTGGTTTGCGTGCAGAACGGGCTGTCCGCCTTCGCGGTCGACCCGACCCTGGTCCTGGCCGAGGCACTCCGCGTGACGCGTTCGGGCGGGAGAATCGTCCTCTCAAGTTACTCGGCTTCCTTTTGGCCAGAGCGTCTGCGCTGGTTTGAATCCCAGGCAGCCGCCGGGCTGGTAGGGACCATAGACTACGACAAGACAAGGGACGGGGTGATAGTGTGTGAGGACGGATTTCGGGCCAGAACATTCAGTCCCGCGGCCTTCCGCTCCCTCTGTGACAGTTTTGGGCTAGCCCCCGTCATCACGACCGTCGACGAGTCAAGCGTATTCTGCGACATCGTGCTGTCCAAGGCTGCTCAACAACGCGCTGCACCCGACGGGCCGCGCTCTGGTGCTCAGCCAGGTTGAGGCTGGAATCTGCGCGGGCCGCGGGTGAGCGCAAGCGTTATGCGTGCCGTTCCTCGACCACGATCGGTAGCGTGTAGCCAGATTGAAGGTCATTCCGATTCGGCCCTCGTTGCTGAACTCCGTCTTCTCTTTAGACGAGCCGACCGAGGCGAAATCTTGCCCGGGCGAGATTTCTGAAAGGACTCGTTTCGTTCTCACCGGAAGATCGCTCGCAAGAAGCAGTGCGTTTGCCGGTAACTTCGTGCCGACGCAGACGCTGCGCCAGGGAATGTCGTCAGCCCCGCGCGTTGCTTTGTTCTCAGGTAGTTCTCGGCCTCGCGTGATCCGCCGTGATCTCGTTTGCGTGGGCTGGGAGGCCGCCGGTTGTGCTTGGCGGCGTGCACACGGCTGCAGCCACTTCCAGGTTCTTCGTGGAAAGTGGTGCCATAATGAACGCATCAGGCTCGCGGAATCGTGGTGGCAGCATTCACGCTGGCTCGCCGCTCAACCGCGTCGCTATGTCGGCGTGACACTTGTAAGCGTAACTTGTCTCTAAACGAGGACAATAGCGATGAGTAGAGCAAAGGTAGCAGGCATCCGTATCACGGTACTTCTCGCCGCGTCCGTCGCCGTGGCGAACCTTCTCCATCGCGTCGTGTTCCCAGCCCAGCCACCGGACCCTGCTACGTATCCCCGCCCCGGTGACACCTTCGGCAGCACGGCGGAGGGGATCGAGCAGGAGGTCGTGGCTGTGCGAGACGGGTGGCTGGTTTTGCGGACGCAAGTCGCCCCGGGTGCTCCGGGGCCGCCTCTGCACTATCACCGCTCGTTCGCAGAGGTCTTCACCGTAGAGTCCGGAACGCTCCACGTTGAGCTAGCAGACGGTGCCATCCGCCTGGGACCCGGGGAGGAACATAGGGTCGAGCCAGGGGTTCCCCACCGGCCCCATAACCCCACGAACGAGACGGTCCTCATCGCCAGCGACAACCCCGCGATGCCGCAGTCCTTTGGCGCCTGTTTGGTGCAGATTTACCACTTCCTAGACTCCGCAGACGGTGAGATGGGACCTGGTCTGATGGTACGGATCGCCGCCCTCGATCCCATCTGCGACAGCACTCTTTCAGAGATTCCAGCCGTTGTCCGAATGGGGACGGAGTGGTTGATTGTGCCGTTTGCACGAGTACTCGGCTACAAGAACTACTATCCGGAGCTGTCGCTACATCCCGAAGCGGCCATCGGATGAACTTGGGGGAATAGAGGTGAACTCATCATCATCGACGCACCGAGCAGTACCCACTCCTCTTGTCGCTCTGCTGCTGGCAGCGACCGCCACGAATGGCGCCGCTACCAAAGCCGATTCGGTGACCGTGACCATTCTCTCATCGAATCTCGCCGACGGGGCAACGGTCGGAGAGTGGGGATTCTCAGCGCTCGTGGAGGTCGACGGCCGGTGCGTGCTCTTCGACGCGGGACGGCATCCCGATACCGTGCTGAGGAACGCCGAGGCGCTCGGCGTGGATCTCTCGTGCGCGACCGATGTCGTTCTGAGCCACTTTCACTTCGACCATACCACCGGGCCTCGTGCCACTTCTCGAAGACCTTCGCGCGAAGAGCCCCGAGGCCATGCGCCGAATCCACGTGGCGAAAGGCTTCTTTCTCTCCCGACGGATCCCGGACGCCACTGGCGACGAGGAGTGGAACGGGATGATCGCCAAGCGCGAGACCTTGGAGGCGGCGGGCGTCGAGTTCATCGAGCACGCCGAACCGACGGAGATCTCGCCAGCGATCTGGGTCACCGGTCCGGTGGAGAGACGCCACCCGGAGAAGAACTACCCACCGCAGGTGCGGGTGAACATCGTCGGCGAGTGGGTCGAAGACTACGTCCCCGACAGCCAGGGGTTGACGATCGTCACTGAGAATGGCCCCATCGTTCTGCTAGGCTGCGGCCATTCAGGCGCTGTCAACCTGCTCGAACAAGTGCGGCGCTCCATTCAGGACGAGTCGATCCACGCGCTGATGGGCGGGATGCACCTGTTCGCCGCGGACGACCAGACGCTCGGATGGACGACGGATCGCCTGCGCGAGATCGGTCTACGGCACCTGATGGCGGGCCACTGCACTGGCATAGAACCGCTGATGCGCCTCCGGACGGGACTGAACCTCAGCCGGGAGACGGCGGTCGTGGGCGCGGTCGGCTCACGCTTCGTCTACGGCGAGGGTATCCACCCGACCGTCATCGCGCAGTAAGCGCTCGACGCGTGAGTCTCAGTCGCATCGCTAGGGACGTCGCGGCGCTTCTGTCGTTAGGATCGACCTCAGAAAGGCTGAGCTGTATAACATCACGTGTAGCCGACGAGCGGCGCCAACTGCCAACTGGGTGAGTGTGAGTGACATCCGTCAGTTCCTTGGTTGAGCAGCTTCGGGCGCTTGGTGTCGTTGAGGATGGAGTTCTTCTGGTCCACACCTCATTCCGCGCTGTCCGACCAGTTGAAGGCGGTCCCCGGGGTCTCATCGACGCCCTGGTTCAGACTCTTGGGCCGCGCGGCACGTTGGTGATGCCTTCGTGGCCGGACGATGCTGATAAAGTCTTCGACCCGAGCGTCACGGAAGCGGCCTCGGATCTTGGCGTGGTAGCGAAGGAGTTCTGGCGTCTTCCCGGGGTTCGGCGGACAAACCACGTGCATGCGTTTGCCGCGTTCGGGCCTCAGGCCGAGCACATCCTTCATGATCCTCTGCCCCTTCCGCCGCACATTCCCGAGAGCGCGGTCGGCCGGGTGCACGAACTGGACGGGCGGGTCCTACTCTTGGGTGTCAACCACGACGCCGACACCACGATTCACCTCGCCGAGTTGCTAGCTGAAGTGCCGTACAGACTACCCAAGACCTGTACGGCGGTCATTGAAGGTCGTCCCACCCGAATCAAATACCTCGAGAACGACCACTGTTGTGAACGCTTCCAACTCGTCGATGGCTGGCTCAGAGAGGCCGGAGCCCAGGCGGAAGGCAGAGTCGGAAACGCGCTGGCTCGGTTGAGCAAGGCTCGCGAAGTCGTTCTTGCTGTGGTGCCGAGGCTCGAGCGAGAGCCGCTGCTCTTCCTGCACGAGGCGACTGCCGGCTGCGCGGAGTGTGACGCGGCCCGGGTCAGCGTGGGCGCTGGCGTTTAACACCTACCAAGCGCATATAAAGGCCCAGCTGCTTAGCTTTCCGTTCTTGGATGCTGCCCAGCTGCGACCCAACCTCGATGCATTCTGGAAGCGCGGCTAGTCACCACTGTCAGGCAAGCCGCTCGTCTCGAGTGTCCCCGGTTCGAGTAGTTGATCGCCATGGATGATTCGAACGACATAGACGATGTTGCCTTCGATCCTAAAGATGGTCCGGTAGTTGCCCCAAATGAGGTGACGGTATTCGGCGCCGATCTCATCCGCCTCCGGAATCGTGGGGCACCGCTCAGGAAGTCGAGATGGCGTCCGCATCTGCCGCTCGATCTCGCCGAACCACTTCGCGGCTCGTTGAGGTGACTTGCGCTCTATGTATTCGTAAATGCTGATCGCGTCGCGCTCAGCCGAGCGAGTGATCTCAACTCGGCATCTTTTTGGCACGTTTGAATTCCTTCAGGAACGTGCTCGCGGAGCGCGTGCGCCCTCGCCTAACGTCCTCCTCGCCTTCGGCCAAGAGGCCGACTAGGTTCAGCGCCTTCAGCTTTTGCTCGTAGGTTTCGACATCGATCAGGACGGCGTCTGGTTTTCCGTTCACAGTCACGACAACCGGGCGGCCTGTCTCCCGGATCTGGTCGAGCACAGCCCGCAGACAACGTCTCCTTAATGCAGGCTCACGATTCCACCCGGCGAGGACGCACAAGGCACCGGGGAGTTGTACGAGGCATTGAAGGTCAGATGGGACGCGGACAACAAGAAGATCGTGGCCGAATTGATGGGGACCGAGCCAACCCGACTGACGCAAGTCAGGCGCTCGAAATAGTCGTCACAACTCGTCCAAGCACGGCGGGTCTGGGAGCGTCAACCCCATGTTCCACGTCGTGCGCTCATTCACCTGGGGTGCGGGCTGAAATCTTGCCCGGGCAAGATTTCTGTCGCGACTGGAGTGGGGAGTCCCTGTCGCCAATACCGATGGGCGCAAGGATCTCGCAGGGACCCAACCGTTCACCCTTCTCGATGGGCATGTGAAATTTTCTATCCTTTTCATGAGCTGTACCAACCGGCACGCTGTGGCCTGAAACGACAGCTCATGACGGGCGGCACAGGCAGCACCGGCATCACCGCCCGCAGAAAGAATGGTTACTCGGAGCGCAGCAGCGCCATGGGCTCGATCTTGGCCGCTCGTCGCGCCGGGATCCAGCACGCTGCCGCGGCGACGGCGGCCAGGATCACCGAAACGATTGCGTAGGTGGAGGCGTCATAAGGGGTGATGCCGAAGAGCATCCCTTCCAGGAAACGGGTGAGGGCCAAGGACCCGCCCACTCCGATTACGACACCCCAAACCGAAAGACCCAGGCCGTTGCCCACGACCATCCCGATCACCCGTCCTTTCCCGGCACCCAAAGCCATGCGAATGGCAATCTCGTGCGAGCGGTGGCCGACGGCGAAAGCTATCATGCCATAGATGCTCACCAGCGCCAGGGCGACGGCAACGGCTCCGAAGCTTGCGAGCACCAGGGTGCGGAGCCGCGGCGAGGCCACCGAGGCCTCGATGAGGTCCGTGGCAATGGACACGTCGGTCAGGGGAAGTCGCGGGTCAAGCCCTCTCACCACGCGCCTTAGACCGGAAACCTGATCGCTCGGGGCAATGCGCGACCGCACGGCAACGAACATCCCGTAGACCCCGAGCGCCTGTGCCAGCGAACGGTAGTACATCGGCCGGGGATCCTCCGCGAGAGAATGCTGCCGCACGTCCGCTACCACACCTACCACCGTGATCCACGCGTTCTCGCCGCCAATGTGCATCCGTTTGCCGATGGGACTATCGTTTGGCCAGAAAAGCTCCGTCATGGCCTCGTTGACGACCGCCACGAGCGGCGATTCGGGGGTGTCCCAGCGGGTGAGCCCGCGGCCGATCCGAAGGGACATGCCCATCGTTCGGAAGTAGTCGCCGGCGACGACGTTGCCTTCGATGACTGGCTCCTCGCCTGGCAACACCTCCATTCCTTCCGGCACCACAATGCGGCCGAAGCTCCGGGCACCGAAAGGCAGGCCGTAGGTGAGTCCCGCCGCTTCCACGCCCGGGAGGCTCTCTGCTCCGGCGAGAACCTTCTCGAAGAACTGCGTCCGTTCCCGCGCCGCCTCGCGCATGCGCGCCATCGTTTCTTCCCGTAAGGGAGCGCCGCCGAGGCCAGGCTCGGGGAACGCCACCTGCGCCGCCACCACCTGCCGGGGATCGAATCCCGTTTCCACGGACGTGAGCCGCGCGAAGCTCGCGCCTAGGAGTCCGGCCCCCACGCTGAGAATCAGGGCAACCGCCACCTGCGCGACCACGAACGTTTGCTGTAACCGACGCCCGACCCTTCCTAGCCCGCCTTCCTGCAACGGGTGTCGTAGATTCGCCTGCGAGGCGAGGCCGGCAGGGATCGTCCCCGAGGCGATACCACACCCGAGGGCGACGATGGCGGTGAATGCCAGAGCGGTGGTATCGATGCCGATTTCCTCGACGCGCGGAATCTGGTCCGACCCGAAAAGGAGCAAAACCCGCAGCACGCCGACGGCCACCCCTATCCCCAACGCGCCCCCCAAAGCGGCCAGCACGAGGCTTTCGGTGAGAAGCTGCCGGACCAACCGGCCACGACCGGCGCCGAGGGCAGCCCTCACGGCCATCTCCCGTCGCCGGCTCGCGCCACGGGCCAGCATCAGGTTCGACACGCTGGCGCATGCAACCGCCAATACCATCGCGACGGCTCCCAGAAAGACGAGTAGGCCCGTCCGGGCGTTTCTAACCAGAAAGGCATGCCGGGACTCCACGAAAACACCGTACCCCTCACCGAAGCCCTTGTTGGCCTGCGGCGCCGCCTGGTCGATGCGCGCCGCGAGGGCTTCCATCTCCGTCTGCGCCTCGGCCACGGAAACTCCAGGCTCGAGCCGCCCCAGAACGCTGAGGAAGTTCGCGTCGCGATCCATGAGCTCTCCGTCTCCTCGGAGGGGCATCCAGAACTCCACATCCCGGGAAGGGTAGGCGAAATCCGCCGGCATCACTCCCAGGACGGTGTGCGGTTCGCCGCCCAGCACGATGACGCGACCGACGAGACCGGGGTCAGAACCGAACCGCGATTGCCAAAGCGCATGGCTCAGCACGATCACCCGCTCGGCTCCCGGTTGGTCCTCTGCTGGCTCGAACACGCGTCCAATGGAAGGAGAAACGCCCAGCATCGGCAACAGCTCCGCCGTGGCGCGAATTCCTCGCCAGCGCTCGGCCCCTTCTTTCTCCAGGAACGTCATGCGCGTGCCGCTGTAGGCGGCAAGGTCGGTGAAGCTCTCGCTCTCGTTGCGCCAGTCCGCGAAGTCGGGGAAGGAAGCCACCGATCGCACCAAGCCGAATCGCGGCGCGGTGCGGAACACCATGGCAAGGCTCTCGGACTCCTCGTAGGGGAGCGGGGAAAGCAAAACCGATTCGACCAGGGTGAAGATGGCCGTCGTGGCGCCGATGCCGACGGCCAGCGTCGCCAGAACGAGCAGCGTGAAGGCGGGAGCCTTCCTCGAGGCGCGGAGGCCCAACCGCACGTCTTGAATCCACCCATCGAGCATCCTTTTTCTCCTTCGCTCTCGCGGCCGCTTCCGGGAGTCCCGAAGCTCGCACCGCAGACGGAAGATGTCCGTCGTGAACAGCTGGCGCCAGACCAGAGCCGTGCCGGCGAGACTCGTAGCCCTCCAGCAGGTCTCCGTCGACTTGCGCCCTCACCTTGGCGGGGGTGATGGCGAGGAGGATCGCCCGGGCGAGGGCGGGAGGGCGGGAGCTCCGCGGGTCTTCCGCGCTCAAGGCGACCTCAGCAAAGGATGGGTCTTCACGCTCTTCCACATGCGCTCATTCGCCTGGCGCGAGTCGCGCAGAGCCCGCAAGCCAGCTCGACTGAGCTTGTAGAAACGCTTCGACCTTCCGCCGCGCACCGGCGTGGGATCGGCAAGCCACGACTCGACCAGTTTTTTCTTCTCCAACCGCGCCATCGTGACGTAGATCGTGCTGATCGAAACCGAGCGCTTTGCGTTCTTCTCGAGATCGCGCTGAATCGTGGCGCCGTAGGCATCGTCCCCCAGACGCAGGACCGACAGCATCACGAGCTCCTGAAATCCACCCAGCGACTCGCTCGATCCCATGAGATTGCTTATTTTAATGACAGTGTCACTGTAATATCAAGGGTACTTTCTTCCGGGAGTTCAAAAGTCGCTACCAACTGGAACAAACGGGAATCGAGTCTCTGACCGTCACCGCCGAGGACAACGTCGCGGCGCTGCTGGTTACCCAGGTCGCGAATGGAGAGCTGTCCATCGGAATCGTCTCGGACAGCTCCACCTCGGCGATCAAGGAGATCGTAATCAAGCTATCGGTAAGGACGCTGGGAGCCAGCCTGAATCCATCTCTCGTTTAGTGAAGGGAATCGCGAAACGCGTCAACGTGTCCAGGCGGCAGTGGCGGTGTTGAAACGAAAACCGAGGGCCACGCCAGGAAGACATTCCTCGGCGGGGTGAAAAGTCAATGGCCATCCTAGTTTACGGTTTACGTACTCCAAGGCCTTCAGCCTCTGCCACACGCGGGAGGCGGCGAGGTCCACCTCGATCTGCCCGACCCAATCATTGAGGGCCTCCAGGTCCACGAGCATCTCCTCGATGCCAGTCTGTTAAGAGACTCACAGACCAGCGCCCCATCCTTGGGTTACAAAGTGAGCTAAGCTCATCAGCCGTGCCAATAACGCCTCAACGCCGCGAGGAGGTCCCCATGAACAGGAAGCTTATCGCCGTTCTCGTCTTCTCCGTTCTTGTCACGTGCTCCGTGCTCGGCCTCGCCATCCCTCAGGACAGCCAAGAACAACCTCCCCAGGGAGAAGCGGAGGAGGAAGAGCTACTGGTCTATAGCGAGACGGTCGTCGTGACGGCCTCGAAGGTGGAGCAACGACTCATCGACGCTCCGGCGACCGTGAGCGTCGTGACCTCCGACATGATCGAGAGCTCGCCCGCACAAAACTACGGGGACCTCTTGCGGGCCGTGCCCGGGGTAAACGTTTCTCAGACCTCGGCCCGGGACATCAATATCACCGCGCGGGGCGCCACCTCCACTCTCGAGACGTCGCAGCTCGCGCTTCTCGACGGGCGCAGCATTTACCAGGATTTCTTCGGTTTCGTCGCCTGGGACTTCCTCCCGGTCGATACCAGCGAGATTGCCCAGATCGAGGTCATCCGCGGCCCCGCGTCGGCGGTCTGGGGGGCCAACGCCATGAAGGGGGTCGTCAACGTGATCAGCAAGACCCCCCGCCAGCTCGACGGGACCTCGGTGACGTTCGGTTACGGGGCGCTCAATCGCGACGTGGAGGGTCGCGTAGTCACGGCCGTTAATACGCTGGATGGCGTTGAGGTCGAAGGGTTACAAGCAAGACCGGAGTCGACTCAACCCTTCGGTTCGTCCTATCGAGTCAACGTCACCTCACGCCGATGCGGTCAACGACCGCTGGGCCTACAAGATTTCCGCCGGTTTCAAGGACATGGATGCGCTCGCGCGGCCCGTCGGCACCGTTCCCACTAACCTGGAGCGCGGCACAGGAGGTGGGGACTATCCCGATGAAGAAAGCGATCCCCCGTTCGTGAACTCCGGCACCACGCAGCCCAAGCTCGACGTCCGCGTCGACTACGACTATCCCGACGGCCGCCAGAAGCTCATCGTTGCCGGTGGAGTCGCGGGGACCTCGGGCATCATCCATACCGGCATCGGACCTTTCGACATCCAGTCAGGGACCGTGCTCGGCTACGGCAGGGTGAACTATGAGCGGGACAATTGGAAGGTGAACTTCTTCGCCAACATACTGGACGGCGACGCGCCGGCCCTGTTGGCGATCGGCCCCACCGGGCAACCGATCGACTTCCTGTTCGACAACAAGACCTACGACGTCGAGGTGGGCAATTCGAAGGTCCTCGGCACCCGGCACATCGTCACCTATGGCGGGAACTTCCGCTACAACAGCTTCGATCTTTCCATCGCGCCTCTCGGGAACAACCGTACCGAGGGCGGCTTCTACATCCAGGACGAGATCTTTCTCTCGGAGCACTTCCGCTGGCTCATCGGTGGACGGGCCGACGCCTTCAGTGTCATCGACAAGTTCGTCTTTTCACCTCGGACGACGTTCATGGTCAAGCCGACCCCATCGCAAACGTTCCGGGTCTCCTTCAATCGCGCGTTTCGCGCGCCCTCTTTCGTCAACAGCTTCTTAGACGTCACTATCCTGCAGCAGATCGATTTGGGCGAGCTCGCTCCGCGCCTGCTCGGCCCGGGGGGCCAGCATCCAGGGGCGCCAACATTAACCTACACCTTTCCGGTCGTGGCGACGGGAAACATCGACCTCAAGGAGGAGAGCCTCACGGCCTACGAGATCGGATATACCGGCACCCTTGCCAACCGCTACACTTTGAGCGCCGCCTGGTACCTGAACAAGACCAACAACAACATTTTTTTCACGCAATCCGAGAACTACTCGAGCGCGAACCCTCCTCCGCGATGGCCCTTGTCACCAGAAACCCTGGATTTTCTCACCAGCATCGGCCGGAGACTTCCGTCGAACTTCACCTATCTCAACTTCAACACTGTCACCGATACCGGTATCGAGGTCGGGCTCAACGCACAGCTGGACTCGGACGTCAGCGTTTTCTTCAACTACTCCTGGCAGGACGAGCCCGACCCCTAAAATCCCGAGGACTTCTCCGAGCTGAACATCCCTCCGGCGCACCGGTTCAACCTCGGTCTGAACTACTCGGGCGATCGCTTCTTCGGAAGTCTGTCGGTGAACTACACCGATACGGCTTTTTGGACCGACGTCCTCGACGCGCGTTTCCACGGCGCGACCAACCCCTACGCCATGGTCAACGGAGGATTAGGCGTGCGTTTTGCGGAAGGCAGGATCATCGCCGGCGTGAAGATGTCGAACTGGATCAACGAGAACGCGCAGCAGCATATTTTCGGCGACGTCATCAAACGGCAGGTGCTCGGCGAGCTGAAGTTCAACTTTAATTAGTGCGCTCACTCACCTGGGGTGCGGACTGAAATCTTGCCCGGGCGAGATTTCTACCTGTTCCTACGCCGACCTCCCCCATCAAGAGCCAGTCTGAGCTGGTTTCAAAGATCCCTGCGACCTGATACGCTCGCGGAAATAATCTATGAAATACCCTGTCCTTCCCATGGTCGTCGCGCTCGCCGTCTTGGTCTTCTCGTGCTCGTTGGGGCTGGCGCAGCCCGTGACGCAGTCGGATCTCGAGAACGCCGCCGACGACAACGCATCCTGGCTTAGTTACGGCCGCGACTATTACGGCCAGCGCTTCGTCCGGCTGGAGCAGATCACGCCGGCGAACGTCGCCCGGCTCCAACCCGCCTGGGTATTCGCGACCGGCGGTGACAACCGCGGCTTGCAGGCAACCCCTCTGATTCACAAAGGAGTGCTCTACCTCTCGGCCGATGGCTCTCGCGTTTTTGCTCTCGACGCGCGCACCGGCAAGAAGCTTTGGAGCTACGACCCGAAGATTGGAGACGAGGTCCAGCGCGTCTATTGTTGCGGAGTGAGCAACCGTGGCGTTGCCCTCTGGGGTGAGCTCGCATTCGTCGGCACGCTGGACGCCCGCCTGGTCGCTCTCGACCAGGCCACTGGCGACGTCGTTTGGGAGACGGAAGTCTTCGACTGGCGGCAAGGCTACAGCATCACCGGCGCGCCGCTCGTGGTGAAGGAACTGGTATTGACCGGAGTGGCCGGCGGGGAGTTCGGCATTCGTGGCTTCGTCAAAGCGTTCGACGCCAAGACCGGTGCCCCGCGCTGGACCGCTTATACGATCCCCGGTCCGGGCGAGCCCGGCAACGAGACCTGGCCCGGCGATACTTGGAAGAACGGAGGCGGTTCCACTTGGACGACCGGCGTCTACGATCCGGCGCTGAACCTGGTCTATTGGAATACGGGTAACGCCGCGCCTTGGAACTGTCAAGTGCGCAAGGGCGACAACAAGTGGACCGCTTCGACGATTGCGATCGATGCCGACAGCGGCGAGATCGACTGGGGTTATCAGTACACGCCGTGGGATTGTTGGGACTACGACGCGGTGAGCACGCCCGTGCTCGCGGACGTGGCGCTCGGCGAGGCGGGCGTGGTGAAAGCGCTCTTCCACCACGACAAGAACGGCTTCTTCTACGCGCTCGATCGTACGAGCGGCAAGTTCATCTACGCCGAGCCGATCGTGCCGGGAATCAACTGGACCTTCGGTCTCGATCCCGCGACCGGTCGCCCCAACGTGAATCCCGACATGGTCGCGGTCTCGGGCGGCCCGGAAGTGGGTCCGATCATTCCCAGCCTCGAGGGCTCCATCGACTGGCAACCACTGGCCTATAACCCGGACCTCCATACCCTGTACTTCATGTCGAACCAGTGGGCGATGGGCTTGAAGTTCTGGGCCGAGGACAAGTTCGAGCCGCCCACGAGCGGAGAATGGTACCTGGGCGCCGATTATCAGCAGTACTTGATGAGTGACAACCCGGGCAACTTCGTCGCTTTCGACGTCGTGAATCGCAAGGTTTCATGGCGAGCGGTGAGCCCCGCACCGTTCTGGGCCGGTGCCGTCGCGACCTCGACAGGGCTCGTCTTCACTGGAGACATGCGCGGCTACTTCATGGCTCTCGACGCCCACTCGGGAACGTTGCTCTGGCAGTTCCAAACCGGCTCGGGCATCATCGGAAGCCCCATCAGCTACGAGCTCGACGGCACCCAGTACCTCGCCGTGCCCTCCGGCGGCATTGGCGGCGACATGGAGTTCTACTACGTGGAGCCCAAGGCCGGTAACCTTTTCGTGTTCGCGCTCGACGGGGGCGGTCCCGCGCGCGTTCCCCCAGGGACGAATCTGACGAAGCTCGAGGGCGGCCTGCCTATGGTCGGCGAGTCGGGCCACACGCTCGGCGGCCGGGTCCTTCCGGGTTACGGCTTCGAGCCGACCGAGGGCGGCGAACCCATTGCGGGGTTGGCGCCACCCCAGCCGACCTCCATCTCGGAGGCGCAAGGGAGTCCGTTTCTCGGCAACGCGGGGGCGATCGAGCGGGGCGAGCAAGGCTATCGCGCGCGATGCGTAGGCTGCCACATGGCCGGCGGCGGGAAGGGTCCCAATCTCTTCAGGACCACGCAAGATCCGTCGCGATTCTTCGAAGCGGTCGCCGCGGGCACGGAGGGCACGACGATGCCGGCTTTCGGCTCGCTGCTCACGCCCGAGCAAATCTGGGAGATCCACGCCTTCGTGGTTTCCCGCGACCGCCTCGAGTAGAAGGTTTCTCTCGAGCCTTGGGGTCCGCGTGAGAACAGATGCCTATTAAAACACCGACCTCCCTACTAAGAGCCGTAATGATTAAGCCACGGAGGGCAAGTTGGTGCTTGTTCGCATGGGTCGCTCTGTCTTGCAATTCCGGTGGAGCACCCGAGCCAACCGAAGAGGCGGTTTCGGCGTTAGCGGCGGCTTCCGGGGTTGCCTATGTGACGAACGAAGACTCCGGAGATCTCAGCGTGGTCTCCACGGCAACAAACGAGGTTCTGAAGACGATACCGGTAGGAAAGCGGCCCCGTGGAGTCAAGGTCAGTCCCGACGGACGAACGGTCTATGTTGCGCTGAGCGGATCACCCAAATGCCCACCGTGGATGTCCGATGAAGAGTGTGCGAAGCAAACAACGGACAAGAGCCAAGACGGGATCGCTGTCGTCGATGTGGCGACCGGAGCCGTCACCCGGGTGTTGCCTGGTGGATCCGATCCGGAGCAGTTCGACCTAAGCCCAGACGGCACGCGGCTCTACGTTTCGAATGAGGATGCCGACTTGGCCAGCATCGTCGACGTCGAGTCCGGAGAAATTGTCAAGACAGTCAATGTCGGACGCGAGCCGGAAGGAGTCCGAGTCAGTCCCGACGGTAGCCTGGTCTACGTGACGGGAGAAACAGATCACGACGTAACCGTCATTGAAGCGACGAGCGGCGACGTTTTGACCAAGATCAAAGTGGGCACTCGCCCACGAGATGCTGTGTTTACGTCGGACGGCACCCGAGCCTATGTATCGTCGGAGCTCGGGGGAACCGTGTCTGTGATCGATGTGCCCAATAGCGCCGTCATCGCCACCATCACGATGCCCGAAGGATCTCGGTCAATGGGGCTCGCCTTGTCTCACGATGATCGACGGCTCTACGTAACCAACGGGCGCTCCAAAACCCTGTCCGTAGTGAATCTCTCCACCCACGAGGTCGTCGACTCGGTGGAAGTGGGGACCCGGCCTTGGGGTATCGCTCTGACGTCCGATGGCAAGCACCTGTACACGGCGAACGGTCCTTCCAATGATGTCGCCGTCGTCGAGACAGAATCGCTGACCGTGGTCGCCAGGATAATGGTCGGGGACAATCCTTGGGGTGTGGTGATCGCTCCCGCTCTTCCAGCCAAGCCATGATCACCTGAAGGAGCCGTGCCACAATTCGACGCGTGTATCTCGTCGATCTGTTGCAATGCGATCGCGGCGGCACCTTCCGCGTCGTCGCGTTCAAACTTAGGAAGCTAGATCAAAGAAGGAAGAATCAAAAAGGAGGACATGATGAAACAAATCCATAGTTTGAAACTTTTTCGGTTGGTGGCCTTCCTGGCTTTTGCTTTGGTTTTTGTTGGTATAGACGCTGTTGAAGGCCAAACCCAAGACCGCCCAGCACTGGAAGATTATACGATCATGCCAATTTTTCCGGCTTTATCGGATCCACAGGTATCCCCTGACGGTACCAAAGTTCTCTTCACTTACACGACCACGAACGTGAACGAGGACAGATACGACAGACACATATGGCTCCTCCCCTTGGATGAGAAAAAGCCGAAACAGTTTACATACGGTAACGGCAACGACAGCCATCCCAGATGGTCCCCAGATGGGAAGACCATCCTTTTCCTCTCCGATCGTTTGAGCGAGGAGAATAAACCAGGGATGCAGATATTCGTGATCCCTGCCGACGGAGGCGAGGCAAGACGTCTTACATCTGTAGAGGAAGGCGTTAAGAGCCCCACCTGGTCCCCCGACGGTAAGAACATACTTTTTCTCTCAAGGGTCTTCAAAGGCGAGAGAGCGAAGGGCAGCGA
This sequence comes from Candidatus Marinacidobacterales bacterium, assembly GCA_965247365.1. GTDB lineage: Bacteria > Acidobacteriota > Vicinamibacteria > Marinacidobacterales > SMYC01 > CBDFHB01. Next base: position 1,201,452 of record CBDFHB010000002.1, on the reverse strand, counting down.
CATCATGATCATCAGACGCATGCCTTACAGGAATACTAGTGGTGAATATATATATGACAAGTGGACGCATCTCTTCTCAGTCCCGTCCAGTGGCGGTGAGGTAAAACAGCTCACCGATGGAGAGTTCAACATAAATAGGGCCGTCTGGTTTCCCGATGGCAGCCGCGTAGCCTTGCTCTCTCGCGGGCGCATCTACACCATCGCCTCAAAAGGAGGAGATCCAGAACTTCTGTGGAAGGGTCAAGGATCTATAGGAGCTCTAGGATTGTCCCCGGATGGGAAGTACTTCGCTTACGCTGCGAGTGAGAGGGTTAGAGCGGACCCTGCCCCCCCATTCTTTAGAAATTCCGACATTCACGTCTTGCCAGTAGAAGGCGGTGAGCCTGAGAACCTCACGGCTGACTTCGATAGGGATGTCAGCCGGAGTCCTTTGATTTGGTCTCCTGACTCCAAATACATCTACTTTTGGACTGACGACCACGGGAGCAGGCACCTGTACAGGGCTAGCTTGAACAGAGAGGTAGAGAGGGTGACCGAGGGAAATATTACCGTAGGGGGCTTGAGCCTGGACAGGACTGGTTCTGTTATCGTCTTCAACGCTTCGGATGCTATGACCCCGACGGAGCTCTGGATAAAGGATGAAAAAGGTGCGAGGCGCCTCACGGAGATGAACAAGGAGTTGCTGAGCAAGCTGAAGTTGAGCAAGCCCGAGGAGTTCTGGGTCACCGCCAGCGACGGCATCAAAGTCCAGGGGTGGATAGTCAAGCCCCATGAACTAGAAGAGAAGGAGAGGTACCCGACGGTCTTCTTGCTACATGGTGGGCTATACAGGGGTTCCTACGGATTCCGACCGATGCGGCAAGCGCAGGTGTTGGCGGACAACGGCTTCGCTGTGGTGTACATGAACTTTAGGGGTAGTGGCGGGTACGGAGAAGCCTTCGCAGGCGAGGTCATGTTCTCGCCCTCTGCTGACGGCTCAGGCAACTGGGGTGATCGGGACTACCAGGACATCATGGAAACCGTAGACTATGTCGTCAATACCTATCCCTTCATCGACCCTGAGAGGCTGGGCGTCACGGGCGGCTCATACGGAGGCTTCATGACGAGCTGGATTGTTGGGCAGACGGACCGGTTCAAGGCGGCCGTTACCTCGGCGAGCAGGAACAACCACTACAGCAGCATGTTAACTTCTGATAGTTATGGGACTCGCCCTGAGATCTCTGAGAGGAAGGCCCCGTGGGATAACCTGCAGCGGATCATGGAGAAGTCCTCCATCAGCTACGTCAAGAACGTGACGACGCCGCTGTTAATCATCCACTCTGAACTGGACTTTGTTACTTCGATTGAACAGGCTGAACAGCTCTTCACAGCGCTGTGGGAGCTGAAAAAAGTTGTTGAGTTCATCAGAATCCCCAACGAGCCCCACGGCGTAAGAGGGCCTAAGCACAGAGTGGAGCGGGAACAGCACACAGTCAGATGGTTTGACACATACCTAAAGTAACGGTGTCGGGAAGCCGCTTGCCGGGAAGCGGTCCAGCATCGGGTTCCCACCTCCGGTACCATTACGACCAGAACTGGTCCCAGGCATAGAGGTCGTAGAAGTGCTCGCGACCGCTGACGATCCGGCCGTCTTTCACCTCGAACTCGATGCAGCAGCCGACGTCGAGGCGATGGCCGTTCCGCTCGCCGCTGTTGTGATGAACGGCGACCACGCGGCCGTTCTCCCCCTGGAGTACATCCTGGAGTGAGACCTTGAACGTGCCGTTGGTCTCGCCCACATACCTAACGAATTGGGTGAACACCTCCTCTCGACCCTGATTGTCGCCAGCGATGGGGCTCCGGCCGGGCGTGTGCCACATGGCGTTCTCGTCGAAGATCTCGGTGAGGGTCTCGATGTCGCTCGCGTTGAAGGCGGTGTAACGGCGCCGGACGACTTCCGCATTTTTTTCGCTGCTTGAGGCATGTCTTTCTCCTCCTCGATTAGTTGGTACCTTGCTCACGCTCGTTGGGGTCGATCACCCCGAGGCTCTTGATAATCTTGAAATTGCCGTTGCTCGCTTGCGCGATGTACATGTTCATACGAACGTGATGCTGACCGGGAACTTCGAGCTCTACTTCGAAGTCATCAACGTGTTGAACCGCGACAACGCGATTCGCCTCGAGCCCGAGCTCCAGTACGACCCGACGTCGAACGTCCCCGCAATTATCGAAACGCCGGCCGAAGGGTTTCCCTTTCTGCCAACGTTCGGGATTCGCTGGAGATTTTAGTCGCTAGGCAGCCGGCCCATCGCCCGCGTCGCGAGGTCGATGACTTGCTCTTTTTCCGGTCCTATATCCAGCTATGCCGTGTCAATGTCTACTCCTCTTTGCTCAACGTGTCGTCATCTTCAGCCGTGATAGACTTCTCGACATGAGGCGCTCCGTCCCGACGGGATGATCGGAGGCACGACGAAAGCACGGAATCTTCTTCTGATCGCGCTGGTCGTGATTGGAGGTATACCGAATGCGGGCGGTCGTCAGCAAGCGGGTTACCGCGACGTAGCGAAGCTTCTGCTCGACGACGGTGAGGCCCGGGACGACGCCAAAGAGACGCTGGTGGCGTCGAAAGACACGACCCTCCTGGCAGCCCTCAACGATGTCCTGTTTTTCTTTGACGTGATTGAGAGACACAGGAAGGTACGCGAGGTCGCCGACATGATGACAGAAATCGCCGACGACAAGGTGCCTCGAAACCGAATGGGGTCAGTGAAGTGGATCGGACGGCACGAAGAGATCCAACCCAAGCCTGGCTACGTGGATTTCAAAGCGGCCCTCTACGCGAACTACGACCCCAACTTTCGCCGGTTCCTGGATCCGAGCTACCGCTTCCTCATTCGGCCGGAAGAGATCGTGTGGGGTGGGGTGACCAAAGACGGTATTCCTGCGCTCACCAACCCAGGACACGTTCCCGCGTCGGAGGCTGAGTATCTGCGCGGCTCGGACCGCGTGTTCGGGGTCTTCATCCACGGAGAGGCTCGAGCCTACCCACATCGAATCATGGGTTGGCACGAGATGGCGAATGACGTGGTGGGAGGCGTGCCGGTGAGCCTTTCGTATTGCACGCTCTGTGGGTCGGGGATCCTCTACGACGGCCGAGTCGATGGAACAACGTATACCTTCGGCTCCTCGGGTCTCCTCTACCGCTCCAACAAGCTCATGTACGATCACCAGTCAGAAAGCCTTTGGAGCAATCTCACCGCAGAGCCGGTCTCGGGCAAGCTGGTGGACTCTGGCTACAAGCTGAAGATGCTGCCCGTCGTCGTAACCACGTGGAAGGCGTGGCGCGAGCTGCATCCAGAAACGAAAGTGCTCGACGTGGACACCGGCTACGAGCGGGACTACAAACAAGGCCCCCATGACGACGACTACTTCCTTTCCAAGGATACGATGTTTCCCGTCTGGCTCGAGAGCGATCGTCTAGAAACGAAGGAGTGGATCTTTGCGCTGATTGTCAACGGTCGGCCCAAAGCCTATCCGCTCGACATCCTCGAGAAAAAGGGCATCGTTCATGATCGCCTGGGAGGAAAGGACCTCGTGCTTATCGCCGATCGGCGAACCCGCGCGGTGCGCGCTTTCGAAGCGGGAGGGCGGCGTTTCCAAAAAGCAAAGGGTGAAGGCCAGCTGATCGAGACGGATTCGGGCGCCCCGTGGAAGCTCACCGAAGAGTTCCTGGTAAACGAAAGCGGGACGGAAACTCTTGCCCGCCTTCCTGGGCACAACGCCTACTGGTTCGGCTGGTACGCTTTCTATCCCTCGACGGAAGTCTACGAGCCGTAACGTACGCGATCGCCGACGCCGCGAAAGCTCTCGACAAAAAGCTCACCGGTATCGAAGAGGGGATCACTCAGGTGAAGTCCAGGTCGAGCCAAGACCCGATCAACTTTCCCCCGATGATCGACAACCAGCTCACCACGCTCTACGGCTACATCGTGCGCTCCGACCATCCACCGACCGCATGCGCCTATCTGCGTTTCGACGACTTGAAGCCCGACCTCGCGGCGCATCCGGAGCGAGTTTCAAGAAGTCGTCACAATGAACTGGTCGTGGCGATTGATCATGAATTGGAAAAGCTGGAGCACTTGGTTACCGAAGATCATTGCCGATCACATTGGCTCCGTCGCCACTGCGGGCAAGTTTAAACGTGCAGCCTGATCATTGAATGCTGCAAGATCTCATTCGACCATACGACCCGACGTATTGGGATAAAGGAGTTTGTAATATGAACCAAGGTAGACACTTTTCGCTTGTACTTATAGCCATTTTCCTCAGTAGCACAGGGTTGTGTTACGCGGGCTCAAACACGGAGCCGGAGCACCTCGTGCTAAAGCGACTGAATGATACTCAACTTGATGTTTACATAAGACATCCTGAAGGCGTTGAGGAAGGCGAGAAGGTGGGTCTTCTTATCTTGATGCAGGGTTCCGGTTGTGGAACGGCACAGAGTGCGTTTGCCTGGGGAGAGAAAGCGAACACGAAGGGTAAAAAGAAGGTTGCCGTGTTGGTGGCCGAAAAAGTGGGCGTGCATCCGGGTGACACGGGTAAAGACTGCTCAGACGAATACCATCAACACAATACACTTCCGCTGCGTGTATTCGACTATAGTCAGATATTGCTGCGTCTGCGCAATACAGCGACGTGGTGGGATCAGGAACTCTACATATTAGGCGGCTCAGAAGGGGGGGCCTTGGCCGCGATCATTGCCGGTTTTGCCCCTGAAACCAAAAAAGTTGCCATATTTATCTCTGGCGGCGGCTTGACCCTTGTTGAAATGCAGAAAAGGTTAGCCGAGACAACGATGCGACAAGAAGGGAGTTCTGAAACCGAAATTAGTGCGGCGCTTCAAGATATGGAAGATGGGTTTCGTCAGGTCAGGGCCAATCCATCACCGAAAAACCCGACGGATTCTGATGCTGGAAGTGATAGTACAAAGTCTTTCGAATCCATGATGGATATCCGCGCCCTCAATGTGCTTGTTGACATTACTATACCTATATATATGCTCGCGGGAACCGAAGGCATCAACGACTCCGTTGAATCTTCGCGTATAACAGCCAACACGTTCAAGGCACTGGGTAAAGAAAATTTGGTCTACCTCGAGTATCCGGGTTTGGATCATTCCCTTTCTGACAGTAAAGGAAAATCCAGGATGCGTGAATTATTAGCAGATACTTATGAATGGCTTTTGGCTAACTAAAGTTGTTGCGCTTATTCAATCGCAGCTATCCCTTCCGGCCCCTTGATGGCCGCTCAGACGAGGGTTTCGAGACGCAGTAGCTGAAGCACCGGCTCGCCCGCTTCGCGGGAGGCGGCGAGGTCCACCTCGATTTCCGCGACCCAATCGTTGAGGTCCTCCAGGTCCACGAGCATCTGCTCGACGCGCCAGGTAGTCCGATCGTCCGCGGGTTTCACGTGCGTGTGGCGGAGGTTCCGCGCCTCGGGGTCGAGGCGCAGGCCCCCGTGCTCCACGCGAAAGGCCTCGCGGGCTGCGCGCAGGCGCTCCGGGCTAAAGAGCCCTCCGTCAGCGTCTACCTCCGAGTCGATGGCACGAAGCGCCGCTTCGTCGTCTGCGATCGACCACGCACGGAGGAAGGCGAAGACACGCGTGCGAATGGCGGCGGTGAAGGCTTTCGTATCGCGCGTGACGTCCGGTGCCTCCTCCGCTGGCGGTCGCAACTCCTCCCGCGCCCACGGCCGGTAGTTCGGGTCGCGCATTCTCTCCCACTCCTCGAGAAGGCTCGAGTCCACCTGACGCAACATGTCGCGCAAGTAGAGCTCCATCTCGACAACCTCGTCGGCCTTCACCCCGTCGGGCACGGTTTGTCGGAGAACCTTGTAGACGCTATTGAGGTGGCGCAGAAGGAGCCCCTCGGCGCGCTCAAGGTCGTACTCCTGAACGTAATCCGCGAAAGAGAAAAAGCTCTCGAACATCTCGCGCGCGATCGACTTCGGTCGGATGTTCTCCTCATCCACCCAGGGGTGCCGGTCGGCGAAGGCGTTGAACGTCTGGTAGACGAATTCCCGCAGAGGCTTCGGGTACTCGAGCTTTTCGAGCTCTTCCATGCGCTGGTCGTAGTCGAGACCCTCGGCCTTCATCTCCGCGACCGCTCTTCCCTTCAGCTTGTCGAGCTGACGGCGCAGTATGAGCTTTGGGTTCTCGAGAATGCTTTCGACCAGCGTGAGGAGGTCGAGCGCGTGGGTCTCCGACTCGGGATCGAGGAGCGGGAGCGTCTCGAGAAGATAGAGCGAGAGGGCTTGATCCATCGAGAAGTCTTCTTGAAGCTCGACGTTCACACGCAGCCGCGAGCCCTCCGCCGTTCTCGGAACGATTTCGACGATGCCGCGCGCCAAGAGGGAACGGAAGAGCTGCCACCCCCGTCGAAAGTAACCTCCCTTCGCGCGGTCGGGCTCGTGGCTTTCCCGGATGAGCCTCCGCATCGCGAGGCACCCGTCGCTCTGGCGCGAAAGGACATTCAAGAGCATCCCGTGCGACACATCGAAACGCGACGTGAGCCGCTCCGGTGGAGCGACGATGAGCCGCTCATAGGTCTGCCGGTCCCAGTTGGCGAAATTATGCTCGGGGGGCTTCCTCTTGACGACCTTCCTGCCCTCTTTCGCCTTCTCCTCGAGTTTCAAGTTCTCGATCACGTGATCGGGAGCCTGCGCTACCACGAAGCCTTCCTCGTCGAAGCCCTTCCGGCCCGCGCGCCCGGCGATCTGGTGGAAATCGCGGGCGGAGAGGACCGCCGTCTTGTGCCCGTCGAATTTGCAGAGCCTGCTGAAGAGCACCGTCCGGATCGGCACGTTGATGCCAACACCCAGCGTGTCCGTGCCGCAGATGACCTTGAGGAGTCCTTGCTGGGCGAGTTGTTCGACCAGCACCCGGTACTTGGGAAGGAGTCCCGCGTGGTGCACACCTATGCCCTGCCGGAGCCACTTGCGGACGTTGGGCCCGTAGGGGCTCGTGAAGCGGAACCCTTCGATCGCCGCCGCTACGTCGTTTTTCTCCTGACGGGTCGAGAGCTTGAGGCTCGTGAAGGCTTGCGCGCTGTCCGCGGCGTCTTTCTGCGTGAAGTGAACGACATAGATCGGCGCCTTGTCCTCGGTGGCGAGCTTCTCCACCGCCTGCGCCAAGGGGATCTCGGAATACGCGTGGTCGAGCGGAACGGGTCGCTCGATGGACTTGACCGTGACGGTGGGCCGACCATTGCGGCCGGTGAGCGCCTCCTCGAAGATAGTCACGTCACCGAGCGTGGCGGACATGAGGAGGAAGCGCGTCTGGGGCAAGGTAAGAAGCGGCACCTGCCAAGCGACCCCGCGGTCGCGGTCGGCGTACCAGTGGAACTCGTCCATCACCACGTCGTCCACCGCCGCATCTCTCCCCGCTCGCAAGGCGATGTTCGCGAGGATCTCCGCGGTGCAGCAGAGCACGGGTGCCCCGCGGTTGACGGTGGCGTCGCCCGTGGAGAGGCCAACGTTCGTAGGACCAAGCTCGCGACAAAGTGCCATCCACTTCTCGTTGACCAGGGCTTTGATGGGACAGGTGTAGACGGAGCGTCGCCCGTGAGCGAGAGACATGAAGTGCAGCGCGGAGGCGACCAGCGACTTCCCCGAACCGGTAGGGGTGTTCAGGATGACGTTGTGCCCTTCGAAGAGCGCGAGGATCGCGTCCTCCTGGGCCGGGTAGAGTGTGAGACCCAGGTGCGAGACATAGTCGAGGAAGCGACCGAGAAGCTCGTCGGTCCCTGCCTCGCCGCGGGGGAGCAACTCGTAGAGAGGACCAGTCATCGTCCGGCTATTGTGGGCCAGGTCGATAGGAGCTGGCCACGGGGCAGTCGGCCGTTCATTCACGGCCCATGGATTCGCCCGTCCTTCAGTCGAAATGACCGCTACACGAGGTTAGTATTCTCTCTCTTGCGAGCCTCCATGATTCAAGCGACCACGAAACTCTTCCCCGTCTGGGCCATCGTTTTTTCCGGCGCGGCCTATGTGATGCCGAGCTGGTTCTCTGGAATGGCGCCGCTCATCCCTTACTTGTTGGGCGTCGTCATGCTCGGGATGGGCCTGACGCTCACCGGCGAGAGCTTCCGCACGGTGCTGACGAGACCTCAGACCGTTCTCACGGGTGTCGCGCTCCAGTTCGGGATCATGCCTTTGGCGGCTTTTATCGCAGCCGCGCTCCTGGGACTCGAGCCCCAGCTCGCCGCGGGGCTCATTCTCGTGGGAAGCTCCCCGGGAGGGACGGCGTCGAACGTCATCACCTTCCTCGCGGGGGGCGCGGTCGCGCTCTCGATTACCTTGACCGCCATCTCGACGATACTCTCCGTGGTGGCAACGCCCGCTCTCACGTGGCTCTACGTCGGACAATCCGTGCCGGTGCCGGTCGGCAGCATGCTCGTGAGCATTCTGACCATCGTGCTTCTGCCAGTCGCGGCGGGGGTCGTCATCAATCAGGTCTGGGGCTCATCGCTCGGCAAAGCGAAGAACGCGAGCCCACTCCTCTCCGTTGCCGCCATCGTGCTCATCATCGCCATCATCGTTGCGCGCAATCATGACCAGATCCGCAATGTCGGAGTCGCGGTCCTCGCCGCCGTCGTGCTCCACAACGGCCTCGGACTCGGGGCCGGCTACGCCGTAGCCAAATGGATGCGTTTCACCGAAGCCGAAGCGCGTACGCTCGCGATAGAAGTCGGCATGCAGAACTCCGGGCTCGGCGTCGTGCTCGCTCAGCAATATTTCTCGGCGCTCGCGGCACTGCCGGGCGCCATCTTCAGCATCTGGCACAACCTCACAGGGTCGACACTCGCGTCCCTCTGGTCGCGACGCGCGGGCCAGCATGCGAAGGCGTCTGGCACGAGCTGAAAAGAGCCGTGTCGAGCCCCTCATCGTTGACGGCGACCTCTACTTCGGGATGATGTGGCAATCACTCAAGGCCCTCGACCTCATGCGCGACCCACGCTGCACGATCCACACCACGATCTCAGACCGCATGGCCAAGGAAGGCGAGCTCAAGCTCCACGGCCGGGTCGAGAACGTTTCCGATCCATAGAAACGGCGCCGCTACTGTGGGGAGCTCGAAAAGAAGATCGGTTGGGCGCCGACCATCTCTTTCTGCTCGCCGATATCGCGAGCGCGGGGTTGTTTCGGACCGAGGAAACCGATCGCGCCGTGACGCGCTTTCGCGCCGGCGAAGGGACCACCGAGTTCCGTCAGAAATCTTGACGCTTCTAGGGTCAGTCGCTTGTGAGGCTCATACGATAGGCGGCGGCAAAGGGTCTCAGGCAATAGAGGTAAACGGCCGACACGAGCAGGGCCCGGTCGCGGCATCGCTCGAGCTGGCTCTTCTCGAGTCCGTATCGCACTTTGAGAATCGTGTCGACGAGCCGACCGGTCACGACACTCGCGATCTCCTTCTCTTTCTCGACCAACTCGACATCGGTATCGGTATCGAAACTGAACAAGGAGGCGAGTTGCTTCGCGTCTTTGCCGATGGCGGCCTCATCTTCAGGCATCGCAAAGTTCGCGATAATGCGGCTGACCTGGCTCCATTCGTAGGTATTGCCTAGATGCTTCTTGAAACGCTCGATCTGAAACTCGTCATCGTAGACGTTGACGCTCGCTTCGATGGCCGGAGGACCGGCGCCCCCCCTCGAGTGTTTCCGACCCGAAGCGAGACGCAAACCGTAGGTGTGGCCGAACACCGTGATGAGCGGCGTGGCAAAGTCCGGCCGATTTCGCAGCGGAACTCGGTCTTCACTCAGGTTGATGCCTTCGCCGAGAAACGAGTCGCGAAATCGGTGCATCACCGCGGACAGGCTATCCTCGATCCCGACGACGATCGACTCATCTATAGCGCGAGATCGAGAGGTATTAGACGTATGCCCTCAGCTTTCCGAAAGCCTGCGGCTTCCGATGAGGTCCTTGCCGGCCGTCTTCAAACACGGAGATGCGAGTCCGGTGGTTCGGATCCTCGCGGAGAGGATAGGATCCCCGCCCCCGAAAGGCAAATGTCAGCGGATCGCGGCGAGGATCCGCTCGCGATGCATCCAGAGGGTCCAACCGAGCAGGTGCGCTTGCAGGATGTTGCCGTAGGCACCGGCGATGCTGACGAGCGGGGTACGAAGAACGGGTATGAAACTCAGAATGATCTGAGCCGCGAGTACGAGGACCGCGGTTGCGACAAGGAGCAACAACAGCACCAGATAGTGCTCCCTCAAAGTCCAAATCGCCTTTCCGATCGCCCTTGGATCGAAGGCCTGTTGCTTGTCGTCGGAGAGCACGGCGATGCCGACCGCCATCGGAAAGAGCGCGCCGATCAAGAGGAAGAGAGGGAAATGGATCAGTACGCTGAACCCGGGATTGAAAAGCCATTGAATCACCGCAAAGGGCAAGGCGGCGAGCACCGTCAAGACGACGACGGGAAGGACTCTTTCCAGGAGATCCCGGAAATCGACCTGGGGGCGCGGCGGAAAGCTCTTGGCACCGCTCGCGGAGATCGAGACGACGAAGACGAAGAGCGGTAGCGCGAGGAGGTAGAGAGGCGCCGCGAATAAGGTGCGACTCGCGAGCCAGAAGACGACGCCCGCGCCAAGGGTCACCTTCCAGGCCGTGCCTTCGACGGGAAAACGCAGTACTTCCTTCCATCGTTCCCAAACCGGCCGCTCCGCGAGGCGCGGGTCGGGGTCGTTAACGGGGCCGCTGCACGCGGGGCACAACCGCGGCCGAACCTGCATGAGCTCGTCGACGCAAGCTTTGCAGTAGCTGCGACCGCATCGTCGACACGTTCCGGCCGGTACAGCCTCATCGTGGTTGACGCAACGGCGCTGGATCGTAGGCGTGAAGTCGGACTTGACAAAGAATCCCTGAAAGTCCGCATGCTCCGTGATGGGATGGAAATCTTGCCCGTCGTCCGCGACGAGGTCCCAGGGCAAGACGCGTTGGGACTGGACGCCGTGCTCGATCGCCGAAGCGCTCAGTACCTCGATCTTGCCCGTGGCCATCCGCAAGGAAACGCCGAGCCCCGACTCTGGATCGGCATCTTCAGAGGGAACCGGCTCGACGATTCCAGCCGGGCTCACGAAGAGCCGAGATCCGCACCCCTGACACTCGCGGACTGCCCCCTTCTCGGGAATTTCATCCGGGTTGACGAGATTGTTCCTTCCACACCCGGTACAAGTGAACTCGAGAAAATCGCTCATCGCTACGGCACCTCGACGGAAACTCTAGTCTACCTGAGACCTCTACGAAAGCGAATACCGAGGAGCAGCTTCCGCGTATCTGCCGACCGGCGCTGGATCCCAGCGGCCTTTTTCCGGAGAATAGAGACTACAAAGGATAGGATTCACCGATGCGTCAATGGACCCGTTCCCCGCTGCTATGGGCCACGTTGCTTTTCGCCGCCGTATCGCTCGCCGCCTCTGCCAGCCAAAAGAAAGACGAGCCCGTCCAGATCGATATCGAGTTCACCGACGTCCAGAAGCAGACGCTTCAGTTCATCGAGTACTACAACACCATCGAGCTGACGCGCGAGCAGGGCCAAATCAAGTTCGAAGCACTCTCCGAGCTTCCGGCCGTCTGCTGCGCCAGCAACTCCGCCTATACGTGCTGCTGCGTCTGCAACCTGTCTCGGACCGTCTGGGGGCTGACCGCCTACCTTATTACTGAACGAGACTACGACGTCAAGCAGATCCAGGCCGCCGTCAAGAAGTGGACCAAATTCGTGAACCCCGAGGGCTTCAGCGGGGAGGCCTGCTTCCGAGGCGGCTGCGGTCGCTCCTTCGAGAACAACGGCTGCGGCGGCATGAACCCCCACCGTCTCACCTGGTAAGTACCCGCGCCAGACCCTCACCCGAGACCCCTCACCCTCGAATTCGGTAGTGTCTCAGTTTGAAATTCATAAAATGCTTGACATGCTTGACACCATAAAGGTGTGGGGGTACACTTCCACTCCCAAATCCAGGAGGGATGATCGTGCCCAAAGGTCCAAAGGGCCAGAAAAGACCTGGGGACGTAATCGGCTGTGCGGTGCATGTAGCCCGGATCGCCACTGGAGAAATCCAAGAGGAAACCAGACCTACCGTTCCGGCTAGATCCGCTGGCGGCAAAAAAGGTGGCCTGGCGCGCGCTGAGGTATTGTCTGCCGAGAAGCGAAGGAAAATAGCGCAGAAGGCTGCCCGAGCTCGGTGGAACAAGAGATGAGCCAGGACGACTATTCAGCACCAGCACCAAACAGTGCTAACGCCCTTATCGAGCAACAACTGGATCAGAGGCTCAAGGCGATAGAGGACGACTTTAGTACCGATGTGTTCACTTTCAACGGGCCGTTGCTTGTCCGTGTGGATGATCTCGTGCGTGAGGCAGTCGAGAAGAAACAGGCACAAGGAGATAGGGCGAAGGCTGCTGTTATACTGACAACTGTTGGAGGATATATTGAAGTCGTGCACCGGATTGTCGACACGCTTAGAACCCATTATCAGATCGTCGAGTTCATAGTCCCGAATTACGCGTACTCAGCAGGGACGGTTCTAGTTATGTCCGGAGATGCGATTCACATGGACTACTACTCATGTCTTGGACCGATTGATCCGCAGACAGCGAAAGCCGACGGGAAGATGGTCCCGGCTCTTGGATATCTAGAGCGATATGCTGAGCTAATCGAAAAAGCTGATAGTGGAACCATTAATATTGCAGAAATTCAATTATTGATAAATGGTTTCGACCAAGCGGAACTGTATCAATTTGAGCATCAAAGGGAATTGTCCATCACCCTTTTGAAGGAATGGCTCTGCAGGTACAAATTTAAGGATTGGAAGGAGACTCGAACGCGGAAAAAGAAAGTCACGAAAGCGATGAAGGAATCGCGTGCTGAGACAATCGCTAGCCAACTAAACGACACTGAAAAGTGGCATAGCCATGGCTACGGCATTTCAAAGGAGGTATTGGAAAAGGACTTAAACTTGCTCGTAGACGATTTCGGAGCAATGCCCGAAAGGTCTGTTCGGATAAGAAGCTATCACAATCTCCTTTCGGACTATATGCTTAGACGGGGAGCGCAGGGTGTACTTCACATTACTGGTGAGTACACCCCCTTCATCTAAATAAAGCTCAAAGGGACGGGAAACAAATGACGGGCGATAAGGACAGAACAGAGAAGATAAACAAACTCAGCATCGGAAAAATATTGCAAGAAAACACCCAAATCAACAAAAAGATGTTTAACGCGGCCTCAAAGATGCACGAAGAACTAAAAAAAACTGGGTTTACTAAGCACGGATATCGACTTCATCCTCGTTCAATCCGTCCGATTGATGATGTAGATGCAGAATCCGACCAGAGGACCGTTCATCTCTCAACAGAAAGGTAGCACCTATATTTTAAACTGAAATAATGCTTGACAATAGAGGGGTGTTTGTATATCCTTCTGTTCGTGAACAAGTTACCTACCTCTAAGCGAGCCAAAGTCCTAACCCTTTTACTGGAGGGCATGTCCATGAGGGCTATCTCCCGTAGCGAGGGTGTCTCCATCAACACCGTTACTAAGTTGCTCCTCGACGCTGGCGAAGCCTGCACGCAGTACCACAACGCTGCCGTCCGTAACGTTCCGTCTAAGCGGGTACAGGTTGATGAGATCTGGAGCTTCACCTACGCGAAACAGAAGAACGTCGCACGGGCGAAGGCCGCTCCCGAAGACGCGGGCGACACCTGGACGTGGACGGCACTCGATGCCGACTCAAAGCTAATCATCTCCTGGCTTCTCGGAGGGCGCGATGCCGGCTACGCGGCGGAGTTCATGCAGGACTTGGCAGGGAGGCTCGCCAACCGTGTACAGCTCACCAGCGATGGTAACCGGCTGTACCTCTGGGCCGTCGAGGATGCGTTCGGCTCGGATATCGACTATGCCATGCTGGTAAAGCACTACGGGAATGCGCCAGAGGGTCAGAGGCGATACAGCCCTGCCGTCTGCACCGGCGCTTCGCGGATGCAGGTGAGCGGCAACCCCGACAAGGCTTACATCTCCACTTCCTACGTCGAGCGGCAGAATCTCACAATGCGGATGAGCATGCGCAGGTTCACCAGGCTAACCAACGCCTTCTCAAAGCGTGTGGCGAATCACCACGCCATGCTGTCTATTTACTTCGTCTGGTACAACTTCTGCCGTATACACAAGACGCTGCGAATCACCCCGGCGATGGCTTCAGGGCTTACGGACACCGTTCGAGACATGGACTGGATTGTCGGACTTGCCGATGCGAACACGCCGAAGCCTGGGCCACGCGGTCCGTACAAAAAGAGGAAGAAAAATTCAAACTGAGACACTACCAGATTTTCTGATCGAGCAACTGACCGAGACCCGGTGAAGTCACCCACACCCTCCCCCACCAGCCGTTTAGCGGCGATCTCGCAGTAAGCTTCTTCGAGCTCGATCCCGGCCGCCTTCAGCCCAAGCTCTTTGGCCGCAACCAAAGTTGTCCCTGAGCCAGCAAAGGGATCCAGAACGAGATCGCCGGGACGGGCGCACCAGCCTAGCAACCTAGCAGCCCGATGTGCAGCGATTTTTCGTTTAAGTGGTGTCTTGATGACGCACTGCACGGCCCTCTATAATAGGACGTAGTCTCTCCCATGATCTTGTCTGGGGAACATGGGAAACACCAGGGAGGCCAGGAGAAAACCGATGAAGAAATCTCTTCTTGAACTTTATGCTCTAGCCGTCTGCTTTGTCTCTCTAGTCTGCTTTGTTATTGTGTTGGGGCAAGGCATTTATGATCTGATAGAAATCACTAACCCAGAATTTACACTCGAGGCGTACGAATACAAGAAGCATCAGTCAAATGAGGCTTTTTTCTTTGGCAAAGGACGGCTAGAGGTTGAGGAGCCGACGAAGCAGCGCAAAGAAAGTTATCAAGCAGCACTCAGGGCAGAGCAGAGAGAAGGGGCACAAAGCCTTACGATGAACGCTATTGTTCTTGTGATTAACGGGCTTGTGTTTGTGCTCCATTGGCTACTGGCAAGAAGAGTAAGAGTTGCAAGCGCTGTAAACTAGGCTGTCCCCTCGAATCGTACCCCATCTCCCCTCTCGTAGTGGACCAGTCCTGGCACGGAGCCAACTTCATGGAGGTCGGACCTCACTCGGTCCCACCGCGGGTGTGGCCATGATGCGAACGCGGGCGCTCCTCGTTTATGTCGCGCTGGCTTCGCCGGCTCGCCGGTGTCCTGCTCGCACTGAAGACAGACGAGCATGCGTCCGTCCGCAACGCCGGGGCGGCGGTAGAACTTCTTGTGCCCATGGCGCGGCATGACATTTTGTCATGCTGTCGCTAAAATGCTCAAAAAGAAGGAGGTCTCAATGATTACCTCTCCGTGGCATTCTATCAAAAGCAACGTTCACCATGACGACACAGACTGCACGACTGGAAACAACATCGAGCCTGAAAACCGACGTGAAGGCACCGGTGGAAAACCTAAATGTGAGGAGTGTAAAAATCTTCAGAAATAGGTTTGAAAAAGACGATCTCCCATTTTGGCCCTGTAGGTTCGCCGTTAACCATTACCCAAATTCGGCGAAGTCCTGAAACTGGTAGGCCATACATCATAGCTACAGACAAGGCACGGAACCCTTCATACGGTCCCCCATGAAATCGGACCGTCGGTTCCGGGTAAGTGTGGCCGCAGCCACCCTGACATGACTCGTAGGTCTCGACGTTAGCCTTACTCAAAAGCAACACTGCACCCGCGATTCCGGGGTCAAGTGGCGGATCGTAGTCGCTTGCCTGATTCACGCTACCAAATCCTGATATCGAAGCTTCTTACCTTCCACGGTAGAACTTCTTTGTGCCCTAAAGCGGCTGGGAATCTAACCGTTTAAGGAACAACGTTCGCGTCGAGGGACGCCTGAAACCCTGAAGCGCTGATGAGGATGGACGTCTGGCCCGCCGCAATCCCGCCGAAGGTGATGATCCGATTGTCGATCTCGACGAGCCGGACGAGCGTCTTGTCGATGATGGACACAGAGATGTTCTCTGACGGCACCTCAACGCCGTTGGCGTCTCGGACGATGACCATGACGGCGACATTCTTCCCGACCTGGACCTCGATGCTCGATGGCTCCAGGGTGATTGTCCCGTTCGAGGCTGGCGTCGTCGTCTCCCCTGTGGTCGAGGCCGGGCCGGAAACGCTGACGTCGACCGGCGATGGCTGGATGGTTTGGGTCACCTCGGTGCAGGCGAACGCTCCCAATGAGATGAGCACGCTGAAGAGCACGATACGGATGAGTGAATTCATTTCTTCTTTTCTCCTTTTTCTAGGCGATCGCTATGACCACCGCTGATTAATGAACGCACGCCAGACCCTCCGCAACGGTTGTTGAGCGCATTCCGAAGCCGGGGTATGGCGACACGAAAAAGTCAAAGAGAGACAAGCGCTAGGCATCTCTGAGCACTTTCGATTTGACGATGGCCTTTACCGGGATCGTCATATCGCCCGAGCCTTGCAAGACAGCGGCTCCGTTACGCTCTCCCGCAACATGTGGAACCAGGACTTTGCAGTCTTTGTTCTCCGCGACCAGCCAGCCGACCGAACGGCAATAAAGCGGCTCTGCGGCCTCTTCAATCCGGTCGATATCTTGCCAACCGCGACCGGAGTGAGAATCGATCCACTCGACCAAAACGAGCTTCACTGCTTTCTCCTTACTTCCATGTGAGAATGAGCGCCGCTTTGACGGGACGGCGGTCACCGAAAAACTCGACCTCTAAAAAGATCGGTATGCGATTCGCTACGCTCAGCAAACGAAGCCCGACGACGGGCATGGCGCGCAAGGAAAACTCCGCCCCTGCTTTCGCTGCGCCATGAAACAGCCGGACGTTCGCGCCCGCGTAGGTGTTGCCCGCAAGCTTGATCCTCGCGTAGCTCAGGACCGAGTAATCGACGCCTCGGAGCCTCGGGGCATTGCTGAGCTCGACCTGGACGCCGAGCGAGGCGTCATTGAGCCGCGGAAAGACGAAAGCCGGAATACGGACCAAGAAGTAGCCGTTGTTCGTGACGGAGCTTTCGGCGTCCGAGTCTTCGACGAACACCCCGGCGCCGAGAGCGGGAACGACGTGGAAGTCGATGGGCCCGGCTTGGACGGGTGGGTCTTCCGCGGCGACGTCACCCACGATGCAGCACGTGAGCCCAGCGACAATCAACGTGAATCTCACCAGGCGTTTCAGTTTTCCTCTCATGTACAACCTCCTTTTAGGTTCAAGCGGTCCTCACCAGCTCGGCCTGGGCGCGGTTTCCTTGCCAGCGAACCAAGCGCGGCGAGGGCCGTATGTCGATATGGATGAAAGACGGATAGACCCCGAGGCCTCGGAGAGGAGAGCCGAATCTTCGAACGACAGCCAAGACGATTTCGCAGAACTCACCGAAGGTGAGCTTGCGGGGGACGGCGAGGTCGAGAGCGCGTCCTTCGATGTGCTGGCTGTTGCGGGAGCCGCCGACACGGGCGTTGTACTCTCGCGTCCGGTAAGCGGAATTCACCCGGATAGGCGCACCGACCTCCAGCCGGATCCTCTCGAACACCCGCGCGAGCACGAGAGCGCGGTTGCGTCTCCACTGCTCGGGATACGGTGTGCCGTCGCGACAGCCGAGCTCGCGCCACGACAGGTGCGGCGATGGTCCCTTATCCAAGTCCGTCCCTGGCCACGGACCGACGTGCCCGGTGTCCATATCGTCACTCACGGTGTCCCCTCTGTGGCCAGCTCCATGCCGTCGAGCCGCTGACTCACGCCGCAGCGCTCGCAGAATGCGTGTACGATCCCTTGGACACGGACGTTCGTCACGCGACACGATGCCGCGGGATCCCCGGTCATCCGCTCGCACTCACGGCAGACGAGCACTTGCCCGTCCGCGGAGTCACGCCAGTACAAAGGGGCGTCGAGCGTCATGGCGACTTCGCCTTTCTTCCATCCACGACGGCACGCACCACGTTCTCCACGTGAGGAGCGCCGAAATAGAACGTCAGGATCAGAATCAGGAACCCCTCCACGTCCGAGATGTTCGAATCGATGAGAGACGACGCCTCGCGGAGCCGGATGGCGAGCCGACTCCAAAACACCGCTATCACCGCCATCCAGACCGACATCACGTAGCACCACGCCCAGATCGCGACAATGGTTAGAGCGATCAAGCGGCGCGCGAGATTCTGGCCCGAGGTGGCGGCCATGAAGTCAACTACCTGGTCCCGCGCCTTCTCGCGCTGTTTCGCTGCTGCTTCCGCCTTCTCCTCGTCCGTATAGACGAGCTTGTCGAGGGCGGACGCGGTGGATTCCACGATGCGCTCTACTGCCTTTGAGGAGCCGAAGAGCTTGCCGAAAATGCTGAACATCGCTACCAAATCCGGGCGCCGACGATGACGCCGGCAACGAAGAGCACGATAGCTAGGACGCCCAGCACCCACGCCGTGCGCGGCCTCGCCACGAGCCACGTGAGAGCCCGATCTGTGCCCGTCTCCACTTTCTGTCTATTCATTTTTGTTTCCTCCTCAGTTTTAAAGCCGCCGCTCCAGTCTTTCGAGAACGGTCGTATTGCGTTCGAGAGCACCGCTCGCTCTGCCGAACACCTCAGCGTTGCGCTCGCTCACGGTGTTGCTCTGCTCGATCATGGTGACCAGCCGGTCGCCTTGGCGCGCCAGGTGGCGAAGAAACATCCACACCACCAAAACGAGAAGGCCGACCACGAGCACAAACAGCAGCAGCACCGGCGCGGAGTTGGCCGTGCCGTGAACGACCGCGGTGGCCACCTCGGCCGCCTCTTTGAGCTGTGCCGCCAAAACGAAAGCGGCCACCGCGAGCGAGCACGCGAGCCCCATCGTCGTCTTCATCCACATCATCTGTTTGCCCCCATACGTTTCGTCCGCGACTCCATCCATCGCAGCTACCCTCGATGCCAAAGAAAAAGGGCCTGACTCCTGACTGGTGCACCAGGAACCAGGCCCTTTTCTTTGGGCTTTCGCCGCCGCCGACCGGCCAGCCAACAACGGCTACAAGCAAACTGCCTTGGCTACTCTATCGCTTCACCTCACGCCTATGATCTGCCCTAGAAACTCTTTAACCCCGCAAGCGGGTCTTGAAACTGCAACACCCGCACGAGGATTTCGATGTCCGACCCTGCTACCGTAGAGCCCACCTGGTCGATATCGACCGAGAGTAGAGCGTCCGTCTCCGAGCCCGCATCCTTTTGCGAGCCGAAGCATCGATATCGATAGGTTCCGTCCGGGTTCTTGCCGCCGTTTTTTGCGGCCGCCGCGATTTGAGGTTTCGTCGAAGAAAACATGGACTGAAAGGCCGAGCCATCCCAGTGATTGACGTCGGCGATCAGCGCCGCGCCTGTTGGCGCCGTCTTCGCGCGTAGCGTAACGTTGCGCACCAAGAAAGGCCGACCTCCAAGAAAACGGAACTTGTCTGTTGCCGTCGCCGCCGCGCCGGGAACCGGAAAAACAAGTGCTCCCTCAGTCGAAGGCGTTGGAATGAAGGACGCCGGCGGGCTGGGCCCAAGGACGAGCGTGAGCGCATCGAATAGAGCGGTAACTTCTGCGGCGCCTTGACCGCCGATATCTGCAACGAGCGAAACGTCGAGCTTGGTCGCATTCGCCGTGAACTTGTGTGAGAAGGCAATCCACTCCCACGCATTGCCGCCGTCGTGAAACGCGGATTTGGTGATACCCGCGGTGCCTCCATCATCGAGCTCGAGCTGGCCCAAAGAGGCGGTAGCCGAGCGGAGCGCAGCACCGAGCGAGACGAACTTCCCTCTAAGCTCGGTGGGCAACGACGAAAAGATCGTGTACTTCAGCTTCGTCGAAACGGTAGCCGTCGTGCCGAGTTTGAGCTCTGGTGACATTCCGCCGATGTACGGGATCGTCGTATTGCGTGCGAGCGCAGAGTTGCCATCCTTTGAAAGTGTGGCCCCAGCAGGAGCGGCCGCGTCGCCGGCGGGCCAGATGAGGAAATAGGGGTCGGGGGAAAGGTTCGTCGCGCCGATGGTCTGCACCAGGTCCCCAGTGGTCTGCTCTAGGGCCGCAGTGCTGCTCTTCCCGATGCGCCATCGGGTGTTGGCGCTGTCGTACACCAGCAAGGCGCGCTCGAATTGGGCGAGCACGATATCGGCGCCCTGGTCGTTGATGAAACGGTTCGCGGAGCCCGAGCCGGAGTCCTGATGCTTGAGCGTTACGTCCTTGTCGAGCGCCTCCACGATGACGCGCGCTCCATTGACGTTGCCGCCGTCAATGAGAGCACCCGTGAGTGTGAGAGCGGAAGCGTTCGTGCATTTCACGTAGGCAAACGGCCCGTCGAGCGCGAAGTTGTTTTGGCTCCCGGTGAGAGCCGTCGTCTGCGCGCGAAGCGTTTCGTTGAGGTGGTCTCGGATATTGGTGTTCATGGAGGCGGCGGTGACGAGCTCGCCGGGGACCCACGTCTTCGGCGCCCACACGAATCCGAGCAGAGGCAGAGCCTCGAATTCGTTGCGCTTTCGCCGGCGTTGCGAACGCGATAGTATGCCGCGGCATGCCCGAGCTCATAGGAAAGCCCACCGTCGTCGAGGCGGCGGGTAACAAGCCGAAGTTCATTCAGGAGTTCGCGGGGCGCGTGAATACGGGCCAGTCGCACGTGAGCGTGGCTCGCATGCTCTCGCCCCAAGGCTGGGAAGAGCCCGGTCAGAGGCCCGAGTTCGAAGAAGTCACGGTCGTACTGAGCGGCATGCTGCGGCTCTACGAGGGCGGCAGCATGGACGTGCGAGCCGGCCAGGCGGTCATCGCCTCTCCGGGCGAGTGGGTCCGCTACAGCTCCCCCGAGCCCGGAGGCGCCGAGTATGTCGCGGTCTGTCTTCCAGCGTTCTCTCCGGATACGGTCCATAGAGATTCTTGATTGAGGAGGTCCCAGTGAGAAAAGTCTTTTTCGTCGCATGTGTGCTCGCGGCCGCCATCATCGCGAAAGCCGCCGACAAGAAAACCGTCCTGTTGCCGGGTGCCAATCCGAACCAGCCGTATAGCAACGCCGTGTGGACTGGCGACTTCCTCTATACGGCCGGCACGCTCGGCCGGGTTGCGGGCGACTACCCAGAAGGTATCGAGGCGCAGACGCGTCAGACGTTCAAGAACCTCGAGCGGATTCTGGACACTGCCGGTCTCGACCTGTCGCGGGTGGTGAGCGTAAATGTCTTCCTCACCGATGACCGTCACTATCAGGCGATGAACGAGGTTTTCAAAGAGGTCTTTCCCAACAATGATAGCGCTCCCGTACGGGCGACCGTGCGGACCGACCTGTCAGGGACAGTGGCCCTCATCGAGATCTCGATGGTCGCGGTGAGGCAAGGCGTGGAGGTCCGTCACATCCAACCGGAAGGCTGGCAGCCCTCGGGCGCCGGCTATGCCTAC
This sequence comes from Candidatus Marinacidobacterales bacterium, assembly GCA_965247365.1. GTDB lineage: Bacteria > Acidobacteriota > Vicinamibacteria > Marinacidobacterales > SMYC01 > CBDFHB01. The sequence goes on along the minus strand of CBDFHB010000002.1, from coordinate 1,180,013 downwards.
GGTGTCCAGGCCGGCGATACGCTCTTCGTCGCGGGCCTCGTCTCCAGCGATCCGGCGGGTGGCGGCATCGTGACCGGTGACATCGGCGTTCAGACGAAAAAGACCCTCGAGAATCTCGAAGCGGTTCTGAAGACCGCGGGTATGAGCACCTCGGACGTCGTGTCGAACCGAGTCTACCTTCGCGACGCCCGTGACTTTCGAGGCATGAGCGACGCCTACAAGACGGTGTTCAGCGGCGACCATCGCGGCGCGCGAGCGACGGTGCGCGCGGGCATCATGCATCCCGACCTCCGCGTCGAGATCCAATCCGTGGCCGTTCGCGATTCTTCGCGAAAGGTCGCGGGCAACGCGCATCCCGATAGCCCCCTCGTTCCCTCCATCGTGGCCGGCAAGCGCCAGTTCCTCTCCGGCACGACGGGACGCGGCCCAGACGGCTACGCGCCCGGCGACGTGAAGGCTCAGACCCGTCAAGCGATCGCGCGACAGAAGGCGATTCTGGAGGCGGCTGGGCTTACGCTCGAGGACGTCGTGGAGAGCAGAGTCTACCTCACCGACATGCGACACTTCGGCGATATGAACGAGGTCTATAGCGAGCTCATCCCCGCGCCCCGGCCGTCGAGAACGACGGTCGGCACGGCGCTCGTGTCACCGGACGCGCTCGTCGAGATCATGTTCGTCGCCGACGCGGAGAAGTGACTGGGGTCGGAAGCAAGAAGTCAAAGACTGGACCCAAGATCGCCGCCTTCGATCAGGACGGACTCGACCGCGTGGGGCGAGATGTAGAGGTTGTCGTCACCCTGGCGGAGGTGGAGCCAGCCGTTTGAAAGGAGCTCCACGTTGGCCAACGAGATGGCGACGGCGTCGCCCAGAAGCTGCTTTACTGTCTTGGTGACGCTCTGAGAATCGTTCGCGATGTCGATGCTGACTCTGCCTTCGGATGCCATGGACGAAACCTCCTTTTTCTGTCTTTAGAATTTCCCGATTAGATGTGAGCGTGTACTGAGGGCAGTCTCATCTTCCAGAGGAAGCCGTCGTAGTAGAAGTGCAGGAACGATTGGAACACGCTCCAGAAGAACGCCCAGCGCTCGACGGTCGCTCCCAGGAACGTGGGGTTCGTTGCATCCGAAAAGACCAGATAGCCGTAGAATCTCGCGAGAAGGTAGGGCAAAGTGATACCGAGGGTGAATCCGCCGTAGGCGAGCCACGGATGTCGGAGCACTCTCCCGAGCAAGGGTGCATGCGGTAGCGCCTCGCCGTATCGTTTTCGTTGATAGGCCCAAACGAACACCATGTACTCGACCGCGTGGCTGAAGGCGAAGGCCATGAAGACATGGAGGGGGTTGAAGACAAGAAACGACGCGGAGAGCGCGCTCGTACCACAAGCCATCGCGAGTCGAGGCAGATTGCGCAGCCCCGTCGACCTCCACTCGCGATAGAGGAAGACCCCGAGGCCCACGAGGACGCAACCCGCAGCGGGAACGAGAAGCGCGGATCTGAGCTCCGCCAAGGTATCGACGAGAGGCAGCGCCACGTCGCGCACCGTCGGAAAGTTGCGCTCGAGCTGGTCGCGGTAGGAGGGGCCGAGCCAGACGAGATAGAGCGGAAGCCAACAGACCAGAAGCAACCGATCGACCCACCTGGGAATGAGCACGGAGCTTCCACTCTTGGCCGCGTAGAGTCGCAGGAGCCCGAACTTCTGCATGTAGACGTGCCAGACGTTCCAGGTCCCCGCCGCAAAGACGACCGCGGCGACGACGAGCCGTCCTCTCGTATTCCAGAGAGCCGGGCTCACGAGAAACCCCACGAAAGCCACGAAGGGAAACCAGGTGAAGCGCTTCGGGTGACGATCGAAAATCTCTCGATCGAGGTAGATGTAGGGGAGCGTGTAGTGGCGATGCGCGAAGGTCAGTCCCACGACGAGAAGAAGCATCGCGACCTGGTGCTCGCGCGCGGAGAAGAGGGAGAGCGGAACGAGAACGAAGACCCAGCTGAATGAGTAGGCGACAAGGTCGACGGTGGCACTGACGTGCCAGTGCTTCATGATGCTAGCTCGAATCTCCTCCAGTGAATTGGTAATCGAGTGTCTTCCAGGTCCCGTTCACATAGTACTGGAGACGAACGTAGATCGTTTCCCCGCCCGTGGGTAGATTCGCCACGGTCCTCGAGAGGGTCGTGCCGCTGAGCGTACCGCTGTAGTGGAGCTGGTTTCCTCCGAGGCTCGTCCCCACTCGCAGGATCCAGTAGTTCACGGCAACGCCGTTCGTGATCCAGCTGAACGTGACCGTCGAGCCACCGAGCACCGAGCCTTGGGTCGGACTCACGAGCTCCGGCAGAATCGTCGCCGCGGTGTACTGGTAGTCGAGAGCCTTCCACAGACCGTTCACGAAGTACTGGAGACGGACGTACAAGGTACGGCCGTCCGTCGGCAGATTGGTCGCGGTGATGCTGAGCGTGCCGGCGCTCAATGACCCGCTGTAGAAGAGATTGCTGCCTCTAAAGCTCGTACCGACCCGGAGAATCCATCCGTTGATGGCGGCGCCGTTGGAGGTCCAGGTGAACGGAACGTCCGCCCCGGCCACGATCGTGCCCTCTGCGGGTGTCAGAAGCTCGGGCGTGAGATCCGCCGCCGTGTACTCGTGATCGGTGAAGTACCACGTTCCGTTGATCGCGTATTGGAGCCGCACGTAGAGGGTTCGGCTGTCGGTCGGCAAGTTGCTGACCGTGGCCGTCGAGACGTTGGCGGTCAGCACCCCGCTATAGAACAGGTTGCTCCCGCTTTTCGAGGTCCCGACTCTCAGAATCCAGCTCGTGACGGGAGCGCCATCGGACGTCCAGGTGAAGGTTGCGCTCGGACCCGAAAGCGTCGTGCCTGGTGTGGGGTCGACGACCTCCGGTTTCGCGGAATCGGCAGTATAGATGAAGTCTTTGAAGTCGCGCTCGCCGCCGATGACGAACTCGAGCCGAACGTAGAGGAGCCGTCCGTCCGCGGGCAGACCGGACACCGCTTGTGCCAGGGTGGCAGCGTTGAGCGGGCTACTGGCGTAGATGTCACTTCCGCCCGGAGCGCTCCCCACGAGAAGCGCCCACTCGGTGACCAAGAGGCTATTCGTCGTCCAGACGAACGGAACCGTGGTACCTGGGAGGACGGAGCCGGGCGCCGGGGACGTGATCTCGGGAGTCGTGCGAGCCGCCGTATAGACGTAGTCTCGAAAAGAGAGCGCACCGCCGATGTGGTAGGAGAGGCGCACGAAGAGTGGGCGCTCGTCCGAGGTTAGGCCCGTCACGGCGGCCGAGAGCGTGCTCGCGGCAAGAGGACCGCTGTCGTAGAGATCCGCGCCTCCGACGAGCGTCCCGATCGAAAGTCGCCAGTCGCTCACCGCAGCGCCGCCGCTCCCCCAACTGAACGCCACGCTCGTTCCCGGCAACTGGCTTCCCGGAACGGGGCTCAGCATTTCCGGAATGGGAGGCGCCGCCGTGTATTGATAGTCGAGTGCGGTCCAAATACCGTTGATCGAGTACTGGAGACGGACGTAGATCGCGCTCCCATTCGTCGGTAGACCGCTCACGACCGTGGAGAGCGTATCCTGCGAAAGGACGCCGCTGTAGAGGAAGTTGCTCCAGCCAACCGAGCTACCGACGCGCAGGATCCAGTTGGAGACGGAGGCGCCGTTGGACGTCCAGGAAAAGGTGACCTGGGAGCCTGGGAGCTCCGAGCCCGGGGCCGGACCTACAAGCTCGGGCGTGAGATCCGCCGCCGTGTATTCGTAATCGGTCGAGAGCCAGGCGCCATCCAGCAGATAGACGAGACGCACGTAGACGGTGCTCCCATCGGTTGGAATGCGCGTCGCTGTCGCGGAGGACTCGCCCGAACCCAGCATACCGGTGTTGAGATAGTTGCTCGCGCTGACTCGGGAGCCGACGTAGAGATACCAGTTCGCGACCGCCGCGCCGTTCGACGTCCAGGAGAACGTCTCGACCGGTCCCGAAAGCACCGAGCCGGGTATCGGAGTCAGAAGCTCCGGAGCAAAATCGGCGGCCGTATAGGTGTAATCGACCGGAAACCAATCCTCGCCGATCTGGTACTGCAACCGAACGTAGAGAGTGCGACCATCCGTTGGCAGACCGGTGACCGATATCGAGAGCGTGTCCGCGCTCAAGACGCTGCTGCTGAACAAGTTGCCCGCTTTGAACGTCGTGCCGACCCTCAGAATCCAATTGAGCGCGGGAGCATCGTCCGCAATCCATTCGAAGGTGGCATCCGATCCGGTCAAGACGGATCCGGGAGTCGGCGCGGTAATCTCGGGCGTGCCGAGCGGCGCGGTGTAGAGATGATCCTTGAAGTCCCAGCTCCCACCGATCTCGAAGCTCAGTCGCGCATGAAGCTGGCTTCCATTCTTGGGAATCCCCGTCACCGTGGCCGATAGGATGGAGCCGTCGAGCTCACCGCTGTCGTAGATATCGGCGGCGCCTTGAGTCGTCCCGATCGAAAGGCGCCACTGGGTCACGTTCTCTCCGTCCGCCGTCCAGTCGAAGATGACGGTCGAGGAAGTCAGTTGGCTTCTCGGAATCGGATTCTCGATGCTCGGCCCAACGAGGCAAGACGCGGGCACCTGAAAGCCGTTGGTCGGCGACGTACTCCCGGGATCGCCGCTCACCGCGTCGATGCCGAGACCAAAGTTCGCGAAGCCGTCCCATAGACGGCAGACGTCTTCGCCACCATAGTTGTCGATCGCCGCCTGGATGATGCCGTCCCGCACGTCCGTGAAGGTCGGCGAACAGGCCGTGTTCTTCAGCCCCTCGTTGACGTAGAGCATCATGCGCTGGTTACCCGCGCCACCCGCCGCATTGGCGAGATCCGGGTCGAATCCATGCGCTCCTACGAGCGCCCAATAAACCTCCCACGCGGCCTGCCCCCAGACCTCACCGACCCCGTGAGGGATCGCCATGCCCTGAATGCTTTCGTAGGTGTGTGTGTTGAAGCTCGGATCCGTTGTATAGGGTTGGGTGCGGATGCCGAAGCCGTCGGTAGGCTCGCCCAGGACGTAGGTTCCGATGGTGCGCGGATCGGTGGCCTGATCACCGGGACGCGCGGTATAGGCGAGCGCCCACCAGTCGCTCAGGCCCTCTCCTGGCTGCTGAGAGTTGGAAAGACAGGAGACGTTCGAGGGCCCTCCGACGAGACGCGTCGAGATCCCGTGTCCGTACTCGTGCACGATGATCCCGGAATCGAAATCACCGTCGAGCGCCGGGTCCGTCAAGGTCCACAGAAACATCTGGATCTTGGGGGATGAACCGTCCGGCGCAACTGTGAAGTTGGCGTTGTTCACACCGCTTCCGTCTTGCGCCTCGGACTTCACGTCGTCCCCCCCGAGACCGCCGCGACCGAAGTTGTTGACCTGGAAGTTCCCCGACACCTCGTCGAAACCGTAGTGCCATTGGATGTCGTGAACCAGGTTGGTCCAGTAGAAGAGGTTCGCCACGGCGGCGGACGTATAGGCCGGCGGTGGTTGGGTCAGGTCGAGGGGAAAGGTGCACTCGAGCCCGGGGCCACAGTCCGGCTCGACGACGGGCGGCTGATCGTTCGCGTCCAGGTCGTCGTAGGCGTGGACGTTGTTCCCGCGCATCGTCGTGTAGCTCGCGCTTCCCGTGTCGTGCCAGCCGAGCGGAGACGCGAAGGCGTCTTCCGGGCTCGTCGCGAGGGTGCGTCCGTCCTGTGGAGGAACGGGTGACACGTGGTTCGGACTTTCCGCCGGCCGTTCGTAGACTTGATAGAGGCCGGACGATACCCAGTCGAAACGGGTCATGACGCGGTTCGCATCGTATGGATCGGGGCCGTCTTCCGCGCTCACCGTCATGTCGTAGACGTGCTGCCCGTCGGGTGTATGCACCTGGAAGCGCCACACGAGAGTGAGATCGCGCCCCTCGGGCAGCCACATCAGCTTGGCGTCGATCGGCTCCGTCGAGAGGTCGGTGACGCGGAAGGCGCGGCCCCGGGGCGTCCGTAGGCCGAGATGGTTGGCCACCGCCATACAGGCGTCGAGGTCCCCGATAGCCGCCGCCGCGGCTTTGCTGTTCGATCGGAGGCCGGGAACCAAGCCGTTGTTGACGCCGAGGATGGCGCCATCCCCACTCACGTGAACTTGGAGCTGGGCGTTGTAGATACGGACGCCACGGTGCTCCTGGCACAGATAGACGTGCGTCGTTCCCGAGGCCTTCGAGGTAACCACGTCGCAAATCTCGATCTCGTCGAGGTCTCCTGGCTCGAGCCCGAGCAGGCCGAGGTTCGAATGGAGGAAGTCGAGCGCGATGTCGAGGGGATGACCCGGAGTCGGCTCCGTCAGCTTGCCGACGGGGTTCATGAGGCCGCGCGTCACGCCGGAGGCCTCGTCGTAAGTTGCGTGCAGCGAGCCGTCTAGCTCGTCCCGAAGAGCCGCGACCGCGTCCATCTGGGCGCGGGTTGGAGCGGAGCGGACGACGCGTGCGGCCCGTCGGTCGAAGCTCTGGGTCCTGTTGGACTGGGAGCGACCCTGGGCGCTCAGGAGGCCCGCGGCAGAAAAGAGCAGCAACGCGGTTCCGAGTAGACCAAACGTGCGGCGCCCATTCGTGTTCTTGAGCACGACTGCCTCCTCGACGAGGAACGGCGCCTCCTCGTCACTTCGATTGGGGGAGCGAGTAGACTAGCCTGTCACCAGGATGCTGTCAAACGCCGTCTTCGAGATCGTCTTCCTTCACGCGAACCGTCGCCACGTAGTCCTCGGGCGCGATCTCTCGCCGCGAATCAGGCTCGGGCGCAAGAGCCGCGATCTCGATCGTGTACCGCCAAACTCCGCCTTCAGCGCCCTTGCCCGGCGTGACGACGAGCACGAGCTCCGCCTCGTCGCCATCCTCGATTCGGGCGCGAAGAACGACCTTAGCCTCTCCCGCCCAGGCGCAAAGGGCGTCCGTGGGACACCGGGAATCGGACTCGACACGAACGAACGTGAGGGAAAGGCCCGTGGTTTCGACTTCGGCGGTCTCGCCCGCGTGAAGCTCGAAAGGCTCCCCGAGGCGGGCCTCGGACCCCGTAACCGCCGGCACCGCCAGGAAAACGGTTAAAGCCTGGAGAAGGCTTCGGCGTGTCATGCTCCACGGTAGCCCGCAACGGATCTCGGTACAAGTGGAGCCGCTCCGACGAAGGATGAACGAAACGTAATGTAACGAAACGGCCCACTCGGCAAACATATAGATAGAATGAAGAATCAGAGGAGGTTCTTGATGCGAAGACGAGATTTTCTAGGGCTTGCCGGCTTGGCTGTCTTGGCACCCAAAGGGCTGATGTGGGGAGCGGAGGACCAGGCCATCGAAAAACTGGAAAAAACCAAGGATGAGTGGCGTGAGATCCTGGAGAAGCCGCGCTACCGGATTCTGTTCGAGGAGGGCACGGAGCGCAGCTTCACGAGCCCGCTGAACGAGGAGAAGAGAGCGGGCACGTATATTTGCGCGGCCTGCCTCCTACCCCTCTTCGAGTCCGACAAGAAGTACGACAGCGGCACGGGTTGGCCGAGCTTCTACCAGGAGATCGAGGGACACCTCGATACGAAATGGGATTTCAAGCTGATCATCCCGCGCACCGAATATCATTGCAGCCGCTGCGGAGGTCACCAGGGCCACATCTTCAAGGACGGTCCCGAGCCAACCGGCCAGCGATGGTGTAACAACGGCTTAGCGCTCCTCTTCGTCCCCGAGGGAGAAGAGCCGCCGCCACTTCGGACCTGAGGTATCACGATGAAGTTGAGTATCTGGACCCTGTCTCTTCTGTCCTTCGCGGCGTTTCCCCAGGAGGACCCCCCTCTCGAAAGCGCGGTTTTCGCCGGCGGATGCTTCTGGTGCATGGAGCCGCCGTTCGACGCCCTCGACGGCGTCGTCTCGACGACGTCGGGCTATATCGGCGGCCACGTGGCGAATCCGACCTACGAGCAAGTCTCGGCGGGTCGGACGGGCCACACCGAGGCCGTCGAGATCGTCTACGACCCGGCAAAGGTGAGCTATGAAACGCTGCTCGAGGTCTTCTGGCCGAACATCGACCCCACCGACGCGGGCGGGCAGTTTTGCGATCGAGGCTCGCAGTATCGAAGCGGCATCTTCTATGAAAACGACGATCAGAAGGCGCTGGCGGAGGCCTCGAAGTACGCGCTTCAGGAATCGGGACGCCTTCCCAAACCGGTGGTGACCGAGATCGTAGCCGCCCCCACGTTCTATCGAGCGGAGGAGTACCACCAGGACTACTACATGAAACACGGCTTCCGCTACAAGCTCTACCGGCGCGGTTGCGGACGGGACAAGGTGCTTGAGCGCCTCTGGGGCGAGACCGATAGCTAGCAGGATGCCGGAAAAGTCATGCCTGGCGCGACGCTGTTCCATCTGGCAATCCAGTTGTAAGTGTCATCGACCCTCCGTGTTAAAGTCTCCTCAATGGACGAAAGCATTCTCGATAACGCCAATATCGTCTCGCGGGAGCTCATCCCCGCCCCCGAAGAAGTCCACGAGCGCCATCCCGCGACAAAGACGGCCCGTGAGACCGTGCTCTTCCGCCGTCACGCTATCCGGGAGATATTGACCGGTGCGGACCATCGGCTCCTCGTCGTCGTGGGGCCGTGCTCGGTGCACGACCTCGATGCCGCGATGGAGTATGCCGAGCGGTTGAAGGTTCTGGCCGACGACGTCCAGGACACGCTCCTGCTCATTATGCGGGTCTATTTCGAAAAGCCCCGCACGAGCGTCGGGTGGAAAGGGTTCATCAACGATCCCGACATGGACGACTCGTTTCGCATCGGCGACGGCCTGCTCAGAGCGCGTGGCTTCCTGCTGCGCCTCGCCGAGCTCGGCCTCGGCGTGGGAACTGAAGCCCTCGATCCGATCACACCGCAGTATCTCAGTGATCTCGTGTCCTGGTCCGCGATCGGTGCGCGCACGACGGAGTCGCAGACCCACCGGGAGATGGCGAGCGGTCTGTCGTCGCCGGTGGGATTCAAGAACGGAACGGACGGCAACATCGAGGTCGCGGTCAATGGCCTCCAGGCGGCAGCGCAGCCCCACAGTTTCCTCGGCGTCACGGTAGAGGGGCGTTGTGCCGTGTTCCATACGCGCGGCAATCCGTTCGGTCACATCATTCTTCGTGGAGGCATCCGGCCGAACTACGACTCGGTGAACGTTGCGATATGCGAGCAGGCGCTCGCGCGTGCCGGCCTTCCGCCCAATATCGTCATCGACTGTAGCCACGGCAACGCGCTCAAGCAGCACGACGTGCAGCCCCTCGTGCTAACCAATTGCGTCAACCAGATCCGTGATGGCAATACGTCGATCGTCGGCGTCATGCTCGAAAGCAACCTGGAGGCGGGCCGGCAGAGTATTCCCGAGGATCGATCCCAGCTCGTCCGAGGCGTCTCCGTCACGGACGCATGCATCGATTGGAAGACGACGGAGCATGCACTGAAGGAAGCCCGCTCGCAGCTCGTGGATGTCCTGCCTTCACGACGCGCTGGCGGCTCGATCGACTAGATCCGCCTCTATTCGGGCGTGTAGACATCGTGGAGGCGTCTCATTAGCTCGTGCGGCTCGAAGCCCGCGGGCGGCGAAGCCGAGCGGTCCACCGCGGCCCGGAGTTCGCGGGCGAGCGCGTCGACGTCACCCCATTTCGTGAGGGGGCCGGGGTGCCATTCCCCGATGCCACCGCTCTCCCAGGCGACGACCGGCGTTCCCATCGCGGAGACTCGAGGCCGACGATGCCAAAGGGTTCCTGCCAACGCGAGGGCATGAGCACCGCCGAGGCTCGACGATATAGACTGGAGAGTTCGGCTCGACCCACCCATCCGAGAAGCGCTATACCCGGGCGTCCGAGACTATCTTGCAACGGTCCAGTGCCCGCGACGACGAGCGGCAAATCGACACCCGAACGCTCCCACGCGTCAATAGCCTCGACGACACCTTTGGATTCCACCAACCGTCCGACGAAGAGCACCGAGGGCGGGCCGTTCGACGTCGCGTCGAGGTCGAGCCCGTGCACGAACGGAGGTACGATCGTGATTCGGTCGTCTTCGATGCCAACCGCGACGAGCTCGCGTTTCATATAGCGGGACAGGACGATGAGGCGGAATCTCTTCGTTGCCTCCAGACGTTCGTTCGTCAAGGCTTCGATCTCCTGGCCGTAGGCTTCGTCCGTGAAGCACTTTCGGCAAAGCTCGGCGCTCATGCGCTCGGAGCACACTTCGCCCTCGAGGGTCCACTTCCCTCGCCCGGGACAGAACGCGCGGTGATCCTGCACCGTCATGACGCGCACCGGCTCGTCATAGTCGCCAAGAGCTTCCAATACCGCGGGGTTCATCACGTTGTGAACGTGAACGACGTCCGGCCGGAGGTGCTCCATCACGAAAGACATGTCCACCGGCACGCGGGCACGGGCCTCGAGTCCCGGAACGAGGCTACAGGGCAGCTCTACATTCCCTTCATCACGGCCGACCGCGAGCTCGACGTCGTGCTCGCGCCGCTGGTACTCCAGAACACCGAGTAGATGCCGGTAGGCGCCGCCGCGATCGGTGAGCCGATCGGCGAGGTGAAGGATTCGCATTGCTTAGCGCTCACTCGCCTCGTCTTCCCTCCTCGAGCAACCTCCCCAAGTAGAGACTGTTGATGGGTGAGATGTCGTCGCACGGCTTCGACAAGGCGACCGCGCACCTCCGATCCAGCGGTCGAGATCGACTTCGACACCCCCGACTTCGTTCGAGCCATGAAAAATGATTCTATGTCAAATGACGGCAACAGGTTCGAACATTTTAGCTACGCGGAGGCTTGGGCATGCACGGCGTCACCGAAGTAGGTAAGTCGCGCTTGGGCGACGCCGACAAAATAGGGATACTGCGAAGAGGAATCTCAGCTGAGTGTCCGTCTCGACAAAATGGGGGACCCTCTCGTGCGCGCGTCGGGAAGGAGAATCAAGCAATGTTTTTGAGCCCATCCAAACTGAGAGTTCTTATTCTGTCGACGTTGGCGATACTGATGCTCACAGCGCAGACGTGTCGCGACGTTCCGCCTGAGGACGATTGTGACGACCCAGGGATCGTGTGCCATTCACTCGAAGTGAGCCGACACACGAGCACCAACCTGACCGATGAGCGGACCGATGAAATCCTCGCCGACGCCACAGAGGCTGCTCGTGAAGACGACGGGGCCGGCGACGTCGCTTGCGAGGTGGTGTTGGGACGCGCTGGGCCGGTGACCACCTTTTCCCAGGGGAACGGGATCGTCAACTCGAGCACCGACTTCGCGACGATCATCGGCCTTCCGGGCCACGTCAAAGTGGTCAATCAGATCAACTGGTGCGGTACCTTCAGCCCCAACATCATCGGTTGTGCACCGCTCGGCGGCGTGTCGCTGGCGGTAGTTCGCTTCACCGCGAATCAGGAAGGGATTCTCTGGCTTCACGAGTTCGGTCACAACGAAACGTTGAATCATCGAAACTCGCCAACTCGGGCCGTCATGTTTCCCTCCATCGGCGTCGATCATGACATCCTCAACGCGACCGAGTGCACGGCTCTTCGGCAACCCATCGCCCAGACGCCCATCACAGACGCCGGTGACGCCCAAGTCGAGGCCGCCTCCGTCGAAGAATTCGTTCGTCGCATCTACTACCATGGCCTTCCGTACCAGGCCGCGACGCGTTACGACAGCTCGGCCGTTCCAACGTTGGTCGATATGTTGTCCGATGAACGAGACCAGCCCTACTGGCCCAACATCGTCGCGCTTATGGGCATCGTCGGCGATGACACCGCCGTGGACACGCTGGAATCCTTCATCAGCGCAGAGGGAGAACTGGTCTCGTACGAGCGGTACCGCGCCGTCTCGACGGCCGTGGTCGCGCTCGGTTATCTCGCCAACCGGGCGCGCAGCGACCGTGCGATCGACTATTTGGCGGGAGGCCTTTCGCTCGACAGCTGGAACGAGCGCGTGCAGTGGACAAGCCCCTATCACGAGACGGACGCCGCCCGAAACGTCGAGCTCGCACAGCTGAGCATTATTGGCCTCGCGTTGAGCGGCCGCGAGTCGGGGCGCGCCGCGCTTCGAACCCTCGAAGCGGGCCCTCCAGACTCACCAGTGATAGCGGCGGCTGGAGGATTGCTCGCCGAAGCCATCGAGGCGCACGGAAAGATCACGGCACAAGGATTGGATGAGTACTACTCGGAGAGCGGCAGGTGAGACAAAAGCTCAGTTCTTTCGGCCCTTGTAGTAGTTTTTCAATCCTTCTTGACGAATGAGCTCGTGGGTCGCCACGGCTTCTTCTAGGAGGGCTGATATCTCGGGGCGGGCCCCTTCGCTCTTCAGCGAGCGAAGGGCCTCGCCGGCTCGGGGGTGTCCGCTCAACGCGAGCGCAATCACGCACAGCTGCGTCAGCTGGCGGTTTCTATCGTCGCTCGCGGCTTGGTAGGGGCTGGTCCATTCCACGCGTTTCTGCCACGTCTCTGGATCCAGCCCTTCGATCAGGTACTCGAGAGCGCGCTCGCTCCCGGCGTGAACCAAATAGCCGAGAGCCGTCAACGCGCCGCTGGATTTCGCTGCGTATTGTGCTGTCGTGAGGTTTGCCGCACCCGCATCCTCTCGAATGAATGCGCGTATGGTGTCCACGACTTCCTCGTCGCCCACGATGCCCAACATTTGAACGACATTCGACCAGTAGGGCTCTTCCTCGAGGTCTTGCAACATCTTCAGCAGAGTTGGCACAACCGAAGCGTCGTATCGGCTCGCGTCTTCGTACGGCAAGCCGTGAATGTAAATCTGGCGAACGAAGCTCTCCACCGGTGCGAGCTCGTCTCCTTGGGGTATCGCGCTTGCGACGCGGCCCGGCGTTTCGGGAGGTGCGGGCTCGCTCGAGGAGCACGAGGCAAACAACGTAAGAAGGAGGAGACAACTCGAAGCGAGACTTGTCATCGGAAGGCTCCTGTTGACATCCGTTCGCCCACACTCGGTTCCATAGTACACAATCTGAGCGGCAGAGCCCGGCAGATCGCGACGCGCTGCTGCATGCCCCGGCCGAATGGGCCGAGCGAGCACTAGGAGATGACCAGCTCAGGGTGTATCGGGCTCGGGCCAGATGCCGATCTCGCGATAGTAGCGGATGGCGCCCGGGTGGAACGGTGTGCCCGTCTCGCGGATGACGTTTCTTTCCGTAATTGATCGGCCCGCAGCGTGCTGGGCGACGACCATCTCTCGGTTCTCGTAGATCGTCCGGGTGGCCGAATAGGCGAGCTCCTCGCTCATGTCCGCGTGCACGATCAGGTGCATCGAGCCAAAGCTCAAGGTCGGGAAGTCCTCCTCATGTCCGGCATAGGTACCCTCTGGAATGACCATCGGAAAGTAGAACGGATATTGCTCGACGACGGTGTTCTTCGCCTCGTCGTCGAAGGGAATGAATCGTATGTCCTGCGAGGTCGTCGCTTGCACGAGGGACGCGGTGGGAACGGCACCGCCCAGGAACGCGGCGTCCGCGGAGCCGTCAGCGAGCATGTCGACTGCCCCGGCCTGCGTATTGTAGAGAGGCGTGAAGTCGTCGTAGGAGAGCCCATGCGCTGCGAGAATCGGGCGCGCGAAGAACTCCCATCCAGCGCCGGCTACGCCGACGACGACGCGCTTGCCGGCGAGATCCGACATCGCCTCGATCCCGCTCGACTCCGGCGTGATGAAGGCCATCACGTTGGGTGCCATCGTTATCAGGCCTTGCACGGGATGGGGCCGTCCCCAACTATCCGTGCCTCGCACCGCGAAGTAGGTGATCGCCGAGTTCGAAAGTGCTAGCTCGATCTCATCGGTATCGAGCCTGCGGATGTTCTCGAGGGAGCCCTTCGTCGCTTCCGCTGTGACCTCCCACTGCCCATCTCCTGCGTGGTCCTGAAGCACTTTCGCGAGAGCGCCACCCACAACAAAGAAGGCTCCTCCGGGAGGCGCGGACCCGATACTGAGAAATCGGCTCTCGCCCCCCGAGCCGCCGCTGTCCTCACCGCAGCCGGCGAGCGCCATCGCACACACGAGAAGTAACTCGGGAACACTGTTTCGATACCTGGCGTATTTCATCATGGGAGAGGTACTTGTAGGATCAATCGCAACCAAGATCAAGGGGGATCCCCACTGGGACACACCGCGGACGCAAAGAAGTGTAAAATTAAGCCATGCTGACGCTCGCTCTGCTAATACTTCTGAGCGGCGAGGTGGTCGAGTCTTCCGAGACCTCGTTCACGGTCCGGAACACGTTCCAGGTCTCCGCCACGACGAAGAAGGTTTTCGAAGTACTGGTCGACGACGTCGACCAATGGTGGGACGCAGAGCACACCTGGTCCGGGGAATCCAAGCGCCTGTCGATCGAGGCTAAAGCCGGTGGGTGTTTCTGCGAAGAGCTCGAGGATGGCGGAAGCGTGCAGCACCTCGAAGTCATCTACGTGGACAAAGGGAAGATCCTGCGGATGAGAGGTGGCCTCGGCCCACTCCAGGAGATGGCCGTCGCCGGAGTTCTCACCTTCTTGCTCACCGATACCGGGGCGGGGACGGAGATCGTTCTCGAGTACCGCGTCTCGGGACACGGTTCGGAGGGGCTCGATAGCCTGGCACCCGACATCGACAGCGTTCTGAAAACGCAGCTCGCGAGGCTCGGTGCGCACGTCGAAGGACAATGAGCCACTTTTTCGCGTATCTGTCGCGAATGAAATTCATCAAGCGCTGGGGCTTGATGCACAATACCTACGTGGAGAACGTTCAGGAGCACAGCCTCCGCGTCGCTCAGATCGCGCACGCGCTCGCCCTCGTTCGCAATCGCCGGTTCGGAGGGAACGCCGACGCGAACCGCGTCGCCGTCCTCGCGCTCTATCACGACGCCGGTGAGGTGCTGACGGGCGACCTCCCCTCCCCCATCAAGTACTTCAACCCCGACATCCAAAATGCGTATCACGCCATCGAGTCCTCCGCCGCGGAGCGCCTCCTGACGATGGTTCCGGAGGAGCTCGTGCCCGACTACCGCGACGCGCTCCTACCTCCCAAGTCTGACGAGGTCGAGATCGTCAAAGCGGCCGACAAGCTCTGCGCTTATATCAAGTGCCTCGAAGAGACCGCAGCCGGCAACAAGGAGTTCTCGAAAGCGGAGCAGGCTCTGGAGAAGACGGTGCTCGAGATGCAGCTGCCCGAAGCAAAGTATTTCCTCGAGACCTTCGTACCGAGCTTCCGCCTCACGCTCGACGAGCTGGGATGAAATAACCGAAATGAAGATGAACGAGCCTCGCGGTGAGCTATCGATCCGGACTCTGGCCATGCCCGCCGACGCGAACCCGAGCGGCGACATCTTCGGCGGATGGCTCGTCTCCCAAATGGACATCGCCGCCGGCATGACGGCGAGCCAGCGCGCCCGCGGCCGCGTGGCGACCGTCGCCATCGACGCGATGAGCTTCGAGCTCCCCGTTTTCGTCGGCGATATCGTCTGCGTCTATACGGAAATCGTTCAGATCGGGCGGACGTCGATGACCATCCACGTCGAAGCCTGGGCGCTCCGGGATCGAATCGGCGATCGCGTGAAGGTGACGGAGGGGCAGTTCACCTTCGTCGCCATCGACGAGAACCGAAAACCCCAACCCATTCCCGACGCATGAGATAGCGGTCAGGATTGAGGCCACCGATGAGGAAAGTACCATCGTCTTTCGTTGTGAGAGTTCTCGGCCGCCCAACATTGGTCGAAGCCTTCTCGTCCCGTTTTTTTCGTGCCTCGAGTGCCATCAGTTTGGTAGATAGGCGCGGGTCAGGTTTCGGTGACCGTCCCGTGTCACGACGATATTGTCTTCGATGCGGATGCCACCGAGGGGCGAGAGCTCGTCGATGAGCTTCCAGCCGAAGGCCACGTTGCTCTCCTCACGTAGCGGCCGCAACAACATCTCGATGAAGTAGAGGCCGGGCTCCATCGTGAAGACGTGGCGCTCTTCGATGGTGCGCGTATTACGAAGGTGGGGGTGCTGGCTCGGCGGTGGTGCCTCGTTGCCGCCCGCATCCTTCAAGTGTCCACCGACGTCGTGCACCTGTATTCCGAGGTGATGGCCCAATCCGTGGGGGAAGAACGGTTGCGTATAGCCCTTCGTGACGGCTTCGTCCACGTCGCAGAGTAAGACGTCGTGCTCGCAAAGGAGCGCTCCGATCTTGCGGTGCGCTTCCTCGTGCAGATCGCCGTAGGGAATGCCCGGACCGACGGCCCGGCAAAGCTCCTGCTGAAGGGTCTCCAACCCGTCTCGAAGCGCGACGAAACGCGCGTCGCACCCTCGAGCGGTCCGCGTTCGTGTGATGTCGGAGGCGTAACCTCGTACCTGACCGGCGGCGTCGATCAGCAGGACTTTACCGCCGCGAAGGCTCCGCTTCGTCTCGTAGTGGAGGAAAGCCGCCTTCTCGTCGAGAGCGATGATGGTCGGATAGGGCAGCTCCGCGTCCGTGACACCCATCGCCCGCACGAAAGCGTAGTGGATCTCGAGCTCGGAGCCCCCGGCATCGAAGACTTCCCGTGCAGCAACGTGTCCCTTAGCGCCGAGCGCGCTCGCCTCTTCGAGGCAATTCAGCTCGTAGTCGGTCTTATACGCGCGGTCCCAGTCCAGATGGGCCACGAGCTTCGCGGGGTTCACGACGAGTCCCGCGGCATCGGCGCGGGCCGTCTCGTTGCCCACGTAGGCGGCGCCCTTCATCGAGCCGAGGGCGTCCCAAACTGCGTCGGGGGTTCCCGCCTCCTCGAGGTCCAGCTCCGAGAGCCAGAAAGGCTCGTCCAGCAGGATGGGCTCGTACCAATAGTCCTCGGGAGCGTAGCGCACGAGACGAGGCCTCTTTCCCGGCTTCAGTACTAATAGATGATAGGGCCCTTCGATCGGGCACCAATGGGCGAAATGACCCACGGGATGGAACGGCGCGTCCTGGTCGTCGGCAAAGTAGGTATGCGGCTCACCGCTCGACAGGATCAGGGAGTCGTAGCCCGTCGCCGCGAGCGCCGTTTCGAGCTTTCGGCGTCGCTCAGCGACATGGTGTCGGTACAAATCGGGCAGGCTCATGAGCGCCATTGTGCCAAAGCCACCCCCAAAGCGAAACCCGAGCGGCAGAAGTCAAGTTGTTAAGGACTGACCCCAGCATGGGCTATGATTGGAACAGCATGCTGGCCACTTGGCTCTCCGTTTGGTTCACGCTAGTTGCGTGTTCCGTCGTGCCCCCGGCGAAGGTCCCCGCCCCCGTATATTCCTACAGGGTGAAACACGTCTACCCTCACGATCCTTCCGCCTTCACTCAGGGTCTGGCCTATCGAGACGGATTTCTCTACGAAGGGACGGGGCTTCGCGGCCGCTCGAGCCTCCGCCGGGTCGAGCTCGAGACGGGGCAGGTGCTCGAGCGGCGCACGCTCCTGCCCATGTTCTTCGGTGAGGGCATCGCCGTCTCGAACGATCACATCTACCAGCTCACGTGGACGTCGGGAGTCGGCTTCGTCTATGACCGCGCCACAATGAAGCTTCTGCGCGAGTTCCGTTTCGGCATCGAAGGCTGGGGAATGACCCATGACGGCACGCGCCTCATCGTCAGCGACGGGTCGGCCCAGCTCTACTTCTGGGATCCGGAGACACTTCAAGAGACGGGCCGGCTCACGGTGCGTGACGGCGGAAGTCCCCTCGAAGACCTCAACGAGCTCGAGTTCATCGAGGGAGAGATCTACGCCAACATTTGGCAGCAAGATCGCATCGCCCGGATCTCTCCCGAAACGGGCAAGGTGCTCTCCTGGATCGACCTCACCGGTCTTCTCCCCTACCACGAGCAACACGGCCGGGAGGATGTACTGAACGGCATCGCTTACGACGAGGAGACGGGGCGGTTGTTCGTCACCGGCAAATTCTGGCCCAAGCTCTTCGAGATCGAAATCGTCCCTCCGGAATCGAATTGACCTCGCCGAAACTGTCGCGCCCCGCCCGATGGGCCGTCGCCTTCTGCATCGCAGTCTTCTTCGCGACCATGTGGCCGATCTATCCGCTGTTTTCGGACATCCATCCGATCGTCCTCGGCATGCCACTGTCGCTGTTCTATCTCGTTCTCGTCATCGCGGCCGTCTTCTCCGTGATGCTCGCGCTCTTCCTCTGGGAAGCGCGCAACGACAAGCTCGAGTAGCGAATCATGCCGAGTTGGGTCGTCGTTTTTCTGGTGACGATTGGCTACCTGGCTCTCTCGCTCGTTATCGGCCTCGTTTCCGGCAGGAGAGCCTCTTCGAGCACCGAAGGCTACGTGGCGGGCGACCGCAACCTCGGATTCGTCGTGCTCTATTTCATCATGGGTGCTTCGGTCTATAGCGCCTTCGCGTTTCTCGGCGGCCCCGGCTGGGCCTACTCCAGGGGAGCGGCGTCGTTCTATATCATCGCTTACGGAATCGTCGGCCTTCTGCCCTGGTACTTCCTCGGACCCCGCATCGCCCGTTTGGGACGCGCACGGGGATACGTTACCCAGGCGCAGCTCTTCGCGGATCGCTATCAAAGTCCGTTCATCTCCGGAACGCTCGCCATCATCAGCTTCGTCGCCTTCGTCCCCTATCTCGTTTTGCAGATGCAGGGTGCCGGTTACGTCTTCTCGGTCGTGACCGAGGGACGCATCCCCGTTTGGGGCGGAGCGCTGATCGCTTATGGCGTCGTCCTCATCTACGTGTTCAAGAGCGGCGTGATGGGCGTCGCTTGGACCAATACCTTTCAAGGCATTCTCATGCTGGGTCTAGCCTGGGCGCTCGGGCTCTATCTGCCCTACAAGCTTCACGGCGGCGTCGGTCCCATGTTCGAGGAACTCGCGCGGTCCTCTCCCGATTTGCTCCGAGCCCCCGGCCTCGACGCCCTCGGCAATCGATGGACGTGGGGCGGATTTTCGAGCTCCGTCGCTATCTCCGTTCTGGGCTTCAGCATGTGGCCGCACTACTTCATGAAGATCTATACCGCGCGCGACGTCCGAACCCTCAAGAAGACCATCGTCTTCTACCCGACGTTTCAGCTCTTCCTCATACCGATCCTTTTCATCGGATTCGCCGGCGTCACCGCGTTTCCAGACGTTGGGCCACCGGACACCATTCTGCCCACCATCGTCACCTCGATGGGACTTCCCCCCCTCGTCGTCGGTTTGTTCTGTGCGGGCGCGCTCGCGGCTTCGATGTCCTCTGGAGACGCCATCCTCCACGCGGCCGCTTCGATCCTAGTCAAAGACTTGTACGGAGTGATCCGAAAGACCGAGCCCGACGGAAACAGCGAGACGCGCCTTATCCAGTGGTTTACCGTGGCGATTGGAGCTCTCGCCTATTACTTCGCCGTGCTCTCGGACTACCCCCTCGTCTACCTCCTGCTCCTGTCCTACGGCTTCATCGCTCAACTCTTTCCCACCCTCATCGCGCTGTTCTACTGGCGGCGCTCGACGCCCGCGGGTGTGATCGCCGGGCTCCTCACGGGGTGCGCCGTGGCGTTGATCTGGAATCTCGTACCTTCCCTGCAATGGCAAGACATTCATCCCGGGATCTGGGGCGTCGCCGCGCACGTCGTCGCGCTCGTGACCGTATCGCTTTTCACATCCCCCATGGAGCCCGCCCACGTCCGGAAGTTCGTCGAGGCCTAGGTCGCGTGCTCGCTCGTGAAGACTGTGCCCCTCTCCCGCTTGCGGGAGAGGGTTAGGGTGAGGGTTCCGTCGCGGTGGTAGAGTCGACTCATAGAATACGAACGATGAAGTTCTGCATCATTGTCCCGTTAGCCGCTCTCTTCAGTTGCGGAGAGAGTCTCAGCAAGCTGGACGGCGAGCTCCTTCGAAGCGCCCAGGACGGCGACGTGGAGGAGATCCGCTCCCTTCTCGACCAGGGCGCGAACGTCGGTGCGTCGGAGCTCGGCCGCACGTCGGTCTGGATTGCCGCGAGCAACGGACATGCCGATGCGGTGGCCGCCCTTCTCGAGGCGGGCGCCAACCCCAATACGGCCTATCTCGCCGAGACGGCTCTCATGACGGCGACTATCAAAGGCCATACCGACGTGGTTCGGACCCTCGCTTCTGCGGGAGTCGAGATCGACGCGCAGCGCATCGGTATGACGGCGCTCATGTTCGCGATCTACCACGGCCACATCCAAGTAGCGCTGGACCTCATAGGTGCGGGCGCCAACGTCAACGCGCGCGCCGAGCAGGGTACGACCGCGCTCCACCTTGCCGCCGTCTACGGCCACATGGATGTCCTCAACGCGCTGCTCGCCGCCGGCGCCGAGATCGATGTTAGAGAGCCCGAGGGCTCGACCGCCCTCATGTTCGCGGCTTCCGAAGGGCGTGCGGACGTCGTGAGCCGACTCCTCGAGGCAGGTGCCGAGGTGAACGCCCGCACTGCCTCAGGCAAGACGGCCTTGACGCACGCCAAGGAAGAGGACCGCAAAGCCGCCGCCGAGACGCTCGTTTCCGCGGGCGGTGTCGAGTAGTTCCTAGTTTTGCGAGGACTCGCGCCTGGCGCGGAACTCGCTCGTCTCGCTCCAGGCGGGCCAGGAGTCACCCTCGGCTAGCGTGCGGCCCATTTCGTAGAAGAACTCGAGATCCTGCACCATGCCGGAAAGCTCGTACCAGTCTTTCACCTCGTCCGAAGGCTTGTGGTAATCCTCCGCGGTATAGCGGTCGCGCTGCTCCTGACCCCAGCCTTCGGGACGACCCTCGAAGTCCACTCCAACGTCAGCATAGAAGGCCGGGATACCGACCTTGGCGAACTCAAAATGATCGGAGCGGTAGTAGAAGCCCTTTTCCGCCTCGGGGTCCGGCGTTGTGACGCGCCCCTGACTCGAGGCGATCTCGCCGGCGAGCCCGTCGAGCTCGGACTGTCCCATCCCGACGATCGTCATGTCCCTCGTACGACCCCAGATGTTGAGACCGTCCATGTTGATCGCGGCGACGGTCTTTGGACGTGGATACAACGGATGCTCGGCGTAGTAGCGCGAGCCGAGCAGGCCTTGTTCCTCGGCGGTCGTCGCGAGGAACACGACGCTTCGTCGCGGCCCCGGATCGAGCTCGCTGAAAGCTCGCGCGAGCTCCAGAAGGCCCGCGACCCCCGTCGCATTGTCGTAGGCCCCATTGAAGATAGGATCCTCTTCGCCACCGCTCGACGTCCCGAGATGGTCCCAGTGCGCAACGTATAGGATCGTCTCGTCGGGCTCTTCGGAGCCTTCGACGCGCGCGAGGACGTTCGCGGAGTCCACGTTGCGTAGCTCGTTCTGGATGGTCGTGCGAAGACTGAGTCCGATCGGTAGGGGCGTGAAGTCCCGTCCCGCTGCCGATTGCTTCAGCTCATCGAAGTCGAGGCCGGCGCGCTCGAGAAAGCCCCGCGTCGCACCTTCCGAGAACCAACCCTCGACCGCGACGCGTCCCGCGTTCTTGTCCTCGGTCTGAAGGTCGAACTGCTCCCCGCTCCAGCTTCCAGTCACGACTTCCCACGGGTAGCCCGCCGGGACAGTCTCGTGAACGATAAAGGCTCCCGCCGCGCCTTTTTCCGCCGCGATCTCGAACTTGTAAGTCCAGCGGCCGTAGTACGTCATCGCGTCGCCGCCAAAGATGTCCTCGCCGGGTGGGTCGTTGACCAGCATCAGGAGAACCTTTCCCCGAACGTCGACATCCTTGTAATCGTCCCATCCGTACTCCGGCGCGACGACCCCGTAGCCCACGAAGACGAGCTCACCTGCGGCCGAGGCCTCCTCGACGACACGCTTGGTCCAAGCGATGTAGCCGAGGCCCGACGCCAACTCCTCGTTGCCACCGCGTCCCCGGAGAAACAACCGGCTCTGGTCTGTGACCGTGATGCCGACGAGAGGGACCTTCTGCACGTAGGTTCCATCGGAGTTTCCGGGAGCGAGTCCGAGACTCTCGAAGGCCTCGGTCAGATAGGCGACCGTCTTTTCCTCGCCCTCGCTTCCGGGAGCCCGCCCGCCGAAGTCATCCGAAGACAGCGTTCGGATGTGCGCCATGAGTCGATCGGCACTGACGTCCGGCCCCCTGCCTCCCATGAGCCCGCACGCCGCCATGGCGGATAGCGCTACTAGCGAAACCAAATGCCTTCGTATCAATTTGGACCTCCTGACGCTCGTTATGGTAGCCCAGCTCCGCCTTTGAAATGAACGCAAGTCTACATGAGGTTTCGCCTCCAATGGCAGCGCCTAACGAGAAGACCTCTTCCATCAAAAACGGAGGTTGTTCTCTCCCAGTCGAACGGGCTAAGCTCCCGATGGAGGTAACCCATGTGCAAAGCCGCGATTCTGCTCTTATTGAGTCTGGCCGCCTGTGGCGCCGACGCGACACGGCAGGCGAGTGACGGTGCGGCCGGTTCTGAAGTAGCTACTGAAGCGCCGCAAATCGAGGCAAGCGAGATTGAAGAGCTCTTGCGTGACGGGGATTTGTTCTTCCTGGACGTGAGAGAGCCCGAAGAGATCGCAGAGCTCGGCACCATCGAGGGCTACGTCAACATACCGGTGGACCAGGTGGCGGACCGTCTCGACGAGCTGCCGCGAGACAAACCGATTCTCACCGCTTGAAACGGCGGCGGTCGAGCCGCGCGTGCCGCGGCCCTGTTGCAAGACAACGGTTTCGACGTGATCGGTTTTTGCGGGCTCAGAGACTACGAGGGAGAGAAGATTTATCCCGAATAGCGCGCGTAAGAACCTCGGACAGAACACGCTCGCGATCGTTGTTCTTCTGCTCATCCCAACTTCGAGTCAGGGCGCGCCTCGGGGGTCCATTGCTCTCCGGGTTCTGCGCGGCGGCGAGCCCGTAAGCGGCGCCTCGGTAAGCCTTGAAGCAGAAACGACCGGACGAAACGCGCGCCGCGGGACCGATTCCAAAGGTCGAGTTCACTTCAAAGATCTCGATGTCGGAGACTACGTCGTCTCGGTTGGCACGTTTGAGCAGAAGATTTCGGTTGCGGCCGAGCTCGTCACCCTCCAGTTGGACCTGAACGTTTCGTTTCTGCATGCCGGGCGCTTCGGTCGCACCGATCTCCAACGCGAGATCCTCTCGCAACTTCCGCAGGCGGGTACGACGAGCTCCGTGCTCGAGACTCTGGAGCCCTTCGCGATTACCAATCGGATCGACGTCGCGGGAGTCGAGAGCGCCACCGATCCTCTTTGGAGCGTCCGGGGCAGCTCCTGGACGCAGAATCGGGTGCTTCTCGACGGCCTCGACATCACCGACCCCGCGGGAGGAGCGCCTCTCCTCTTCCCCGACGTCCGATTCTTCGAGGAGATCTCGCTTCTGACGAGCGCCGCGCCTCCGGAGTCCGCCGGCCCCGGTGCCGAGCTCCAACTCGTTACGAGAGCCGGAGCTCCTTCTCTCGGGGGAGCTGTTCGGCTCCGCTACACGGGAACCGCGCTCCAGTCGAAGAACCTGAGCGACGATATCGTGGCGCTGGGCGTCGAGCCGCGCGAGATGCTGCGATTCGGGAGCGCCGGGTTCGAGCTCGGCGCGCCGCGTTTCTACACCGCCTTGAACGGCTTCGACCTCTCGACTCGTATTCCGAGATTCGAGGCGGAGGAGAAGTTCCATCTGCGGAGCTTCACGGGGAAGCTGACGGGAGAGCGAACGTCGTTTCTCGGAATCCTCCAGCACCTGGGCCGACCGACGTTCGGCGCGCGCCCCGGCTTCGCCACAAACGCGACCCTCGACGCGACGGAAAGCTTCCAGCTCGCTCAGGCTTCGGTTCGTACGACGCCACTCACTCTCCGTCTCGGCGTCGCCCGCGGCAACCTGAAGTCGTCGTTCTCGGGAGAAGGCTCTCCGATTCGGGATCTCGCCACGGGCGAGGTTTCTGGAGCGCCACCCATCGTCGCCGACCGCGAACGAACGCGTTGGTCGGCGGTGGGCTCGGGAGATTGGACCTTCTCGAGCCACCTCCTGCGTGCGGGCTTCGAGATTTCCCACGCCACCGAGAACACGGTCGAGCGCGTTCCCGGTCGGCTCGAGCGCCTCACCGTCGACGGTGCCTCTCACGCCGTTTCGTCGTACTCGACCGACGTCGCGAGACGGGTCGGGTTGAACCGCATCGCGCTCAACGCGCAGGATGCCTTCTTTTTCGACTTTCTCGGACGGGCCTGGCGCCTCTCCCCCGGTTTGAGGCTCGGCGTCTCCCGCGCGGGCCCGATTCGCTGGACGAGCCTTTCCGGATCCGTCCGGGGTGGCGTTGAGCTCGTGCCCTCCACCGAGATTCACTTCTCCACGGGCGTATACCCGCACAGGCTGACAACGGGCCCGCATGCCGCGGACGAGGCGCTTTCCTGGGTCCGCCGGCGATGGACGGACGAGAACCAGGACGGGGAGGCCACCCCGGACGAGATCGGAGCCGTGTTACGGCGAGGCGGTGGCGACTTCACCTCGATCGCGAAAGACCTGCCGCGGCCCGCCACCTACGAGCTCACGATCGGAATCGAGAAGCATTTCCGGCGGGGCTTCCTGCGATTCAGCGGATACCAGCGATGGGAGAAACGTCTTCTTCAGACGGTCAACGTCGGCATCGACCGAGAAAGCTATCGGACGTTCCCGTTCCATGACGTCGGCATCGATGGGGTGCTCGGCTCCGCCGACGATAGGGAGATCTCCGTTTTCGACCAGACGGCCCAGTTCGGCGAGGACGCCTTTCTCCTCACGCATCCGGAAGGGCTCGAGAGCTCGTCCCAGGGCGTCGACCTTTTGGTTGGATTCGACCACGGTCGTTTCTCATGGCGGCTATCTGGGCGAGCGTACCGGGACGTGGGGAGCGGAAACCCGGGCAACGAGGCGACTCTGAACGACACCGGCGTAATCGGCGAGCTCTTCGACGACCCGAACACGACCACCCATGCCGAGGGAAGGCTGTTCTTCGACCGGGCTTTCACGGGAAAGCTCGCCCTCACCGCGCAAGGTCCCGGCGAGGTTCGATTCGGGACCGCCATCCGTTACTGGGACGGGCAACCCTTCGCCCGGCATCTCTTCTTTCCCGAGCTCGGCCAGGGCTTCGTCGTTGTTCAGGCCCTTCCCCGGGGTCGGGCCCGTTACACCTTCAACATGACGGTGGACGTCCGCGTGGAACGCGAGTTTGTCTTCGGGCGAACCCATGTCGGATTCGCCCTGGATGCGTTCAACCTGTTCAACCAGGCGCTCGAGACCGGCGAAGTCGCGCGCAGCGGTATGAGCTTTCGCGACCCCACCTTCGTGCAGCCCGCGCGAACGATCGTGTTAGAGGCGCGAGTTGGGTTCTAGAGTCTTCACCACGAGCGGCCACACAAGGGGCGACGAGCCCTGGTCCTCGAACCACGTCACGTGTTCGTCGACGAGATCGAGCTTGAGCTCATAGGTACCCGCGTCTCGAGGCGCCCAGACGCTGACTTCCAGATTCAACGTTTCACCCGGGTTCACGGTCCTCTCGGACTGGCCGTGGCGATCGTAGTCGAGCCAGTCTCCACCGCCTTCGCGAAGCTGGACCCCGAGCTTGACCCCACGCTCCACGTCGCTCGTGAAGATCCACGGTCCCGGGCTCGTGTTCGTAATGAAGAGTCGGAGGTCGAGCCGCTCGCCGGCAGCAACCTCGGAGGGTAGCGCCTCGCTCTCGAATCGGGCGCTGTACACGTAGGGAACGTAGATCTCTCGCGCCCAGCTTTCGAACGTGCCGAACCGGTCATTCTTCCTCGACTCTCGCAAGTAGGTTTCGTACCCATCGAAGATGCGCCCGATCTCCGCCGCGGGACCGAAGGGGAGGTGTCCGTACCAAACGCTCAGCTCGCGGCGCGCTTCGCCGAACGTGGCGCCTCCGAGTGCCATCTTCGCCACGACACTCGCGAAACCCGTCCGATCGGCGCCCGCACGGCAATGGATCAGAATCGGCTCCGGAAGGGACTCGAGAGACTCCATGAGGCTCACCACCGCGGGACGTGGCGGTTGACGCTCGGGAACGAGATCGAGATCGCGCAGGATGACGTCGTGACGGCGGGCTACGGCGGCTTCCGCTCGATACCACTCCCTGTCTTGTTCATCGCCTCGGAGGTTGATGATGGCGCGAAGGCCGTGCCGTTGGATTCGCTCCTCGAGCTCGTCCGGAGCAAGCTGGCCGCTGCGATAGACCCGATCGGGAACGACCGTCCGGAAGTTCGATCCCAAAAGCGCCGGCGCGAAGGTCAAAAAGCCCAACGCCAGGACCGCCAGGAGCAGGAGTGACAGGGCCTTCGCGAAGCTCATCGTTCGGTGTCCAACCGTATATTAATCGCTCTCTGTCGGACAATGCCTCTAACATCCACCTAGCGCGATCGAGGCCATCACCGCGCGATCTCGCGTCTGAGAGAATGCGTGGAACGGTCCCGAGAGGTAAGAGCGTGAGCGTGACCGCGAGCTGTCCTGCGCCGCTTTCGAGCGGGGAGCTTCTCGACTATCTGTCCGATGCGCACGGCGAAACCGACGAAGACAGGGTGGAGTCGCACCTGTTCCGCTGCGCTGACTGTTCCTCGGAAGCGGAGTGGCTCACCGGCCTCGTGGCCTCGGTCGCCGTCGCCGTCCCACCCGTTCTCACCCCGTCCCGGCTCGCCGCTCTCGAACGAGAGGGACGCATCGAAGCCATCAACCCGATGATTCCGGGACAGACTGCCAAGGTCTCCTATCCAGAATCCGGCCGACTGCTCGTCCACCGCCTTGGAGGCGCCGATTTATCCGGCGCCCGGCGCATCGACCTCGACCTGTCTGCATCGTCGGGGGAGACGTTCTGGCACTTGGAAGATGTCCCCTTCGATCCCGCACGGGGCGCAGTCCTCGTGGCCTGCCAGCGGCACTTCGCCGACCTCTTCCCTCGCGACATCGTGTTCTCCCTCGAAGTCGTGTCGGGTGACGGGCACGAGGCGGTCGCGCGCTATACCGTCCACCACCAGCTCGCCTAAAGCCCCACACGTCTTGCGCCAAAGAACTAGGATTAATATTTGGACAAATATGACAAAAAACGTACGTTTTAATGTTATTTGGTTTATATTTATATTTATCTTAATTACAGTTCAAGGAGGATTTGTGGAGACCACGAAATTGCGCGATTTCCTCGAAATACCCTACGACCAGCTCGAGGAGATGAACCTCGAGGCGAAAGCCGCGCGCGAGCAACGCGTCCCCATCGAGGAGGCGCAAGAGCAACGCCTCAAGTATCTGACCGACGAAAAGCGAATCAAGGCGGTGACGGTGTGCTTCACGGATCTCGAAGGCCGTCTGCACATGCTCGACTACGACAAGAAGTACCTTGTCCGCTTCGCCGACAACCTCACGTTCGACGGATCGTCGGTCCGCGGCTTCGCGGAGCAGTCGGAGTCAGACCTGCGCCTGAAGATCGACTGGCGCGCGTTTTATTGGCTTCCCTCGGACGTCTTCGGCCCCGGTAAGATCCTCACCTTCGCCAGCGTTCTCGAGCGAGACGGCTCGGCCTATCACTCCGACCTGCGCGCGCGGCTCCAAAGCTACACCGATACGGTCCACGCGAAGGACGGCACAACGGCGCATGTCTCGAACGAGATCGAAGGCTTCATCTTCAAGGGCCGCGATGCCGAGCGCAGCTACTACGACAGGCGCAAGTTCGAGTTCATCTCGACAGGTGGCTACTACCACTCGCTTCCCGGCGACGAGCTCCGCCAGTTCATGGATTCAGCCGCCGAAGTGCAGCGGGCCATGGGCTTCGCCAACGAAAAAGACCACCCCGAGGTGGCGCCGTCCCAGTTCGAGATGAACTACAGCTTCACGGAGGCGCTCATCGCCGCCGATCAAGTGCAGCTCTACAAACTGCTTTGCCGCCAGGTAGCACAACGCTACGAGATGTCGGCTTGTTTCCTGCCGAAACCCGTCACCGGTGTCAACGGAAACGGCATGCATACGAACCTGTCACTCTCCCGCAACGGCAAAAACCTCTTCTACGATCCCAAGGGCGAGGACAAGCTGTCGAAGCTCGGCTGGGAGGTCATCGATCGTATTCTGAACAGTGGGCAGGAGATCTGCCTGGTGTTGAACGCGAGCGTCAACGCCTACCGCAGGCTCGATCCGCACTTCGAGGCGCCGAACCAGATCAAGGCCTCCGCGATCAACCGTGGTGCGATGGTACGGATTCCGCTGGGCAACGAGCGCTCGGCTCGGATCGAGGTTCGCTCGATCGCGCCCGACGCCAATCCGTATATGGCGATCTATACGCTACTGCGCACCGGCCTCGAGGGACCTTCCTCCCCGCCGGACGATCCCGAAAAGCGAAGCCGCACGCGCTTTCTGCCCGACAACATCCACGACTCCATCAGGCTGTTCAAAGGAAGCCAGTTCGTCGCCGAGATCCTAGGGGAAGAAGCGCACCGCAAGTTCGCTGAAGTGAAGCAGGTGAGCGCCGATCGCTGTCCGAAGGAGCTCGGGACGCTCATCAAGGGGGCGGAAGTGCAGTTCCATCACGAGGTGACGAACCAGTTTCTGTGGAGCCGTTTCTAGCCGCGGTTCGTCCCGAAGAAAGACCTGGATAACAATCAGCTATCTTGAGAACCAGTCTGCCTCGCCGGGTGACGTGTGACGGCGAGGTAGATGGGGTAGCTCGCCGCGATGAGGCCGAGCGCATAGGCACTATGCCTCGGATCGCTGAGAACGCTTCCCACCAGAAACGCCACCGATCCGACGAGAGCGATGAGGGGCGGCCACGGGTAGCCCCAGACGCGAAAAGGTCTGGACCGTTCCGGCTCCCGCTTGCGGAGAATGAAAAGCGCGAGGAACCCGGAGATGTAGACGGCAACGAAAAAGAAGGAAGCGATCGCGATCAGTGTCTCGAACGTGCCGCTGGCGACGAGGGCAATCCCGGAACCCGTTGTCAGCACCATCGCTAGCAGCGGCGTACCGCGCGGATTCACTACGGACGCTTTCGAGAAGAACAAGCCGTCACGGCTCATCGCGAACAGGATGCGGGTCGCCAGAAGGAGCACGGCGTTGACGACGCTCAGAAGCGATATGAGGGAGAGCGCCGTGATGATACGGCCACCGTCTCCTCCGAAAATCCTCTGGGCCGCATCGGCAGCCGGCAGGATCGAGCCCGAGAGCTGCGAAAGCGGCAGCGTGTAGAGGAGCGCGAGGTTCACCAGCACGTAGATCCCGATGATGCACAGAACACCGCCGATCGCCGACTTGGGAAGGTTTCGTGTCGGGTCCTTGTCTTCCTCGGTGAAGTAGATGGCGCTGTACCAGCCGTCGTAGGTCACGATGACCGACTGAAGAGCCACCACGATCGCGACGACGAGGGCGATGAGGCCTCCTGAAATCCGGGGTACGGTCCCGAGTGACGGCGCGGCGTCCGAACGACCGTAGACGAAGCATATGACAACGAAGCCGATCAGTGCGACGCCCTTGAGCAAGGTTGTCAGATCCTGCGTCCAGCTACTCGATCGCAGACCCATCCAGTGCAGGACCGCGAAGAGGACGAGCGTCCCAATGGCGACGGAGCGGACCCCTCCGGGGATGGCGGGAAAGAGCGCCAGGGAGAACTCCCCTATCGCCGTCGCCAAAAAGGCGAGCGCCGAGCTCTGGGCGATCCAGTCAATCCAGCCGACCGTAAAACCGCCGTAGTTTCCGAAAGCCCGGCGGGCATAGACGTACCAGCCACCCGCACTCGGAAACATCGTCCCGAGCTCGACCACGCAGATCGTGCCGAGAAGAGCATAGACACCGCCCAGGACCCAAATAATGATGATGGCCCAGACGTTCGGTATCTGCGCAGCCACGAGCCCCGGTGTCCGCAGGATACCGACGCCTACCGTGCCACCAACGGTCACGGCAATCCCGAACCCGACCCCGAGGATCCGCAGCAAATCCGTCCGGTGCTCTTCCTGTCTGGTCAAAGCGCGCCTATTGTACTGCCTAAACGGAATATCACCGCTGCCTTGCCTTAGAAGTCAACTCGGTCCGGACCGAGTAACCAAAGGTAATTTCGTTCCGTGCGCGAGACCGACTCGCCCGTGACGGGATTCACGATCGCAATGCGGTTCGTTGACACGAAACTACGACGGAGTCCTGGTGACGAATCCGTTCCGGGACGCGTCCGCCTAGACTTCGACGAGCTCCGAAGCTAGCGAGGTGTATTGTCGCGGGCAAGTCGGGCGCATCGAAAGGACGAATATCGATTTGAAAACCATCGGCGAACTGTCGCGCGAGAACGTGGTCGTGTTTCGAATATCTCCTCTAATTGAGTCTCGACCCGACCTTTGGCGAGCTCAAGGACGAACCGCGATTCGAGAGTCTTTTGAACAAGCTCGGGATGCCGCGGCCAAGCGGCTGAGGGCGGCCTGGTGCGTAAGAGTTACCGTCCAGATGGTCGCAGCCACCGCCGGAATGCGGCGGCGGCTCGTGCCCCCAGGTTGCCGCGCCGCTCAGCTCCGTTGCTCGCAGCGAAGTGCCGATCAGTTGTTTGAAATCTCGCCCGGGCGAGATTCTTATCGAATACTATTATTGTCGCATCGTAAAATAGACACAGAAGGGAAGTCAAACGACCTCCTTGAGGATTAGTCGAGTACGGGTCGAGCGCACGTTCGGAAGTTTGCGAATGTCTTCGACCATCGCGTTGAGCCCGTCCGTATCATCCGCCTCGACGACGACCACGATATCGTCACTCCCGCTCGTCTCGTAGACGACCTCGACGCCCGCCCAGGCTGCGATCTTCTCCGCCACGGTCGAGGTGTCTACATCGGTGTCGGAGACGACTTCGATCAAGGCCTTCAAGTTGGCTCCCGTGGTGCGAATGGTGAACTGGCGGATGACCCCGGTCTCGCACAGTCGTTTGACCCGGGAACGGACGGTTCCTTCCGATGTTGCGAGAACATCTGCTAGATTGACGAAGCTCTCGCGGCCGTTTTGGCGTAAGAGCGCCAGTAACTTACGGTCGAGATCTGTCAGAGTCTTGGCCATGAACACGAACTTCGATATAATTACACGAAATGAGTAGTATTAATATGCTATATTAGCGAAATACGTTCGTGATTGTACGAAAAAAGACCAAATATCGAGGATAATCAATATCAATGGTGCGCATACTAGACTCAACCCTTCGCGAAGGGGAACAGACGCCCGGCGTCTACTTCGATCCACATATCAAGCTCGCGATCGCGCAGCTCCTCGACGAAGTGGGTGTCTACATCATAGAAGCGGGGCACCCGCAGGTCGGCCCAGAGATTCACTCGGTGGTCCGTACTCTGGGGGGTTCCGGCTTGAAAGCTACGGTGGCGGCGCACGCGCGCTCCCTACGTAGCGATGTCGATATTGCGCTCGACTGCGGCATTGGCATGCTCGGGATCTTCTACTGCGTCTCGGACCGCCGCCTCGCGGGAGTCTTCCAGAAGCGGCTCGAGGAGGCCGTGGAGCAGATCGCGAGCGTCATCGCCTACGCCAAAAAGCAGCAACCGAACCTGCTGGTGCGCTATACCCCAGAGGACACCGTCCGCTCGGAGTTCGATAACGTGGTTGCCGCGACGGTCGCCGCCGTCGAAGCAGGTGCTGACATCATCAGCATCGCCGACACGACCGGGTTGATGGTACCCGGCACAGAAAACAACCTGCACGACTACGTACTCAGGCTCAAAGGCGAGCTCGAAAACCGTCACCTCGCCCCGATGATCGCGGTCCACTGCCACAACGATCGAGGCCTCGCTCTGGCCAACGCTCTCGATGCCGTGCGTGCCGGCGCCGATCTCATCGACGTCTCGGTGCTCGGCCTCGGTGAGCGGGCGGGAATCGTCGACATGGCGCAGCTGATGGCAGTCCTGGATCAGGATTTCCACCTCGACCACGATTGGCGACTGGACAAGCTGCCGGATCTTTATGCACTGGTGAGCCAATACGCGGGCGTTCCTATCCCTCGGAACTGCCCCATCGTCGGTGCTAACGCCTTCACCCACTGCGCCGGCGTACACACTCAGGCTGCAACCCAGAACCCACTCCACTATCAAAGCCTCGATCCGGCTCGCTTTGGCCGCAGCGAAGAGGTATGCCTCGATCACATGTCGGGTGGGGCTTCGATCGACTACGGCTTGCGGCAGCTCGGTATCCAGGAAGTCGATCCCGAGACTCGTCGACGACTCCTCGAAGAAGTCAAAGCGATCGGTCAGAAGGGCCGAACCGTCAGTACTGAAGAGCTCGCACATTTGGTCAAGTTCTGCTCGACCCGCGACACAGAGCGGACGGAGGCCATGTAATGGGCACGCTGGTAGAAGAGATTTTCTCGCGCCGTGTCGGTCGGCAGCTGCACGCCGGAGAGATCGTCATTGCCGAAGTCGACTCGATGATGAGTCACGACAACACCACCCCACTCGCGGTGCGCGCCTGGCAGGAGATCGGCAAACCGATCAAGCACAAGGACCGAATCGTCATTCACTTCGATCACGCTTACCCGGCGCCGAACGTCGCCGCTGCTATCAATCAGCGCAAAGCGCTCGACTTCATCGCGGCAGAGGGCATCGATAATTTCTATCATCGTGGGATCTGTCATCAGGTAATGATCGAAGAGGGTTTTGTAGCACCGGGACGCGTGATCATCGGCGCCGACTCACATACCAACACCTACGGCGCCTTCGGCTGTTTCGCCGCCGGATTCGGCTCTACCGAGCTCGCCGTTGCCTGGGTCGCCGGAAAGACGTGGTTCCGGATACCGGAGACGATTCACGTCGTGCTCGATGGCCATCTCCCGAAGGGCGTCTACGCCAAAGACGTCATGCTCGAGACGGCGAGAACGCTGGGCATGGATGGCGCGACCTATTGCTCGATTGAATACTCGGGCGAGGTGATCGACAAAGCCCCGATGCATGAGCGCATCATTTTTTCCAACATGTCGACGGAGCTCGGCGCGAAGTGCGGGTTGATCGCTGTCGATGATACGACACTCCGTTTTCTAGCCGACGAAACCAAGGCGACAGGCCCGTTCGAAACCGTGACCGCCGATCGCCCACGATACCAGCAAGAGGTGCGCATCGACGTGTCGAGCTTGGAACCGCAGGTCGCTTGTCCCTCCCGTGTCGACAACGTGAAGCCGATTGGGGAGGTCGAAGGGCTAGCGATCGACGAGGTCTTCATCGGCACCTGCACCAATGCTCGCTACGAAGACCTGGCTCTCGTTGCGAGCATCCTGAAAGGCAAGCAGGTAGCACGTATGACGCGCACCATCATCACGCCAGCCAGCCAAAGCATCTATACGCGCCTCGCCGAAGACGGACTCCTGCGTACCTTCAACGATGCAGGCTGCATCGTCACCTCGTCGGGGTGCGGCGCGTGCATTGGCCGTCACGGCGGCGTGCTCGCACCCGGTGAGCGCGCCTTTACCACGATGAACCGCAACTTCGTCGGGCGCATGGGCTCTGCCGAGGCGGAGATCTACCTCGGCAGCCCCGCCGCGGCCGCAGCGACAGCGCTCGCTGGCCGCATCACCGACCCGCGCAAGCTATTGGACTAAGTCATGGCGAGAGCTTGGAAATTCAAAGAAAACGTCAATACTGACGAGATCATCCCCGGCCGCTACAACGTCACCATCGTGCCGAGTGAGCTTGCCGAGAACGTGTTCTGCGAAGTACGCCCCGACTTCGCTCCAGGGGTTCGTCCTGGTGATGTATTGGTCGCCGGCAAGAATTTCGGCTGCGGATCGTCGCGTGAGCACGCTCCTATTGCCATCAAGGGCAGCGGCGTGCAGTGCATCGTCGCCGAGTCCTATGCTCGAATCTTTTTTCGCAATGCGGTGAACATCGGATTGCCAATCCTGACCTGTCCTGAGGCTGCCGCTATCGAAGACGGCTCGGAGCTCGAAGTCGATCTCGCCAGCGGTTTGATCCGTGATCGGACCGCCGGACGCGATTACCAGGCGCAGCCCTTGCCCGGCTTCGTCCTCGCGATCGTAGAGGCCGGTGGCATCGTACCCTACCTCCAGGAACACGACATCGAATCGCTGGAATGAAGATCTGTCTGCTCGGCGGCGACGGTATCGGCCCGGAGGTTACCGCAGAGGCAGTCAGAGTTCTGGAAGCGGTCAGCCCTCAGCTCGATTTCTCGCCCGGTGACATTGGCTACGGCGCCTATCTGAAGCACGGGACTCCGCTACCCGACACGACGCTCGCACTCGCCCGAAGCTCCGATGCCACTCTGCTCGGTGCCGTCACGACGCCCGCGGGCATCCCCGACTACACCTCACCGGTTCTCGCCCTGCGGCGTCAGCTCGACCTCTTCGCCTGTGTGCGACCGATCCGCTCGCTCCAGGGAGCGGACCGGACCATCGACATGGTGATTGTCCGCGAGAACACCGAGGGGCTCTACAGCGGACGCGAGCGGGCAACCCGCGAGCGCGCCGTCACCGAGCGCGTCATCACTCGTGCTGCCTCCCAGCGCATCGCTCGCTTCGCTTTCGAAGAAGCGAAGCGGGGTGGGTACGACCTCGTCACCATCGTCCATAAGGCGAACGTCTTGCGCGAGACCTGCGGTCTGTTCCGAAGTGTCGCACTCGAGGTCGCGGACGATTATCCAGAGGTCCGCTCGGAGGAGATGCTGGTTGATACCTGTGCGATGGAGCTCATACGCGCGCCCGAACGCTTCCAGGTCGTCGTCACCACGAACCTATTCGGCGATATTCTGAGTGACGAAGCGGCCATGTTGGTCGGTGGCCTCGGTCTCGCCGCCTCCGCCAACATCGGCAACGATTACGCCGTGTTCGAGCCGGTACATGGTAGTGCTCCCGACCTTGCTGAAGGGGGACGCGCCAATCCCCTGGCCGCCATCCGAGCCGCGGCGACGATGCTGCGACACCTGCGCGACGATGGCACAGCCTCGAGAATCGAAAACGCCATGGAGTCGGCCATCGGATCGCAAGCGGTTACACCTGACCTCGGAGGTACACTCTCGACCAGCGAGGTCACCGATGCCGTGATCGCCGCACTCTGATGACTCGGGGTATTCCTTGAACTGACTCCGTCCGGACGGACAGAGTTAACGCGAGCCGGCGCCTCGTCAATCGAAATCTTCCGCGATCCTTGAGAATTCTCGCTCGTGAGAGGAAAGCGGTGCTAGAAGTGACGAGGTGAGAACACTTTTCGCAAGCATAATCTCACGGTGCGGAGCGAACCAACCTCGGCGCCTACGTTTACGGAGACTCCAAACGCCGGGGGATGCGGCAAGTTCTCTGGACGCTGGTGGCGGCATTCGTTCCGAACGCCCTCGGTTTCATCATCTACTTCCTTCTCAGGGAGCCGTTCTTCAGGCCTGTGGCTCGTGCGGAACGGCAGCACGGCGACAGTTCGCTTTCTGCCCACAGTGCGGCTCGGCCCTTCCTCGCGTTTGCCCCGCCTGCCACAAACCGGTCGAGCCCTCCTGGCCGCACTGTCCCCATTTCGGTGGGACGCTGCTCGAGAAACAGGATGCCTGGATACCCTCGCGGCGGTCGTTCTCCTCGAATCGCTCCGCAAGATGTCGGTCACGTACCAGGAAGCGTTCCGCACCGAATTTCGGCATCAGGCGGGTTGGCTAACGCTTGGAGACCGAGCCGGAACCGGTGATGGTAACTGCCACTACCGGATCACCGATATATTCCACTCTGCCCGAGCCGGTGATCTGTCCTTCCAGCCGATCGCTCACACGCACGACCACGATGCCAGAGCCGGTCACGTTGAGGGCAACCACCGAGCCGACGAGGTTCTCGGCCTGATACTGTCCGGAGCCGGTGATGTTGAGTGTCTGCCGATCGGCTCGACCCTCGAGGGTCGCAGTGGTGGAGCCCGAGAGGTCGATGGTGAGCGCATCGGTGTCGATGCTCGAGGCGCTGACCGAGAGCGATCCTGCGGCCATCAAGGCCCGAAGCTCGGCGGCCGTGATGTCATGGCGGATCGGGGATCGGGTCGTGAAGCTCGTGCCCTCCCGGGGGCCCACCACCAGAGTTCTGGCGACAACGGTGGATTCGAGAAGAGGCAGGATGTTGTCGTCGGCAGTGATAGAGAGGGACTCGGTGCCTGTTCTGTCAATGAAGACCTCGCCGGGCCCGGATGCGGAGACCGCATCGAAGCCGCTGACATCCCGCGACTGGGTGGCTGGGTTGCCGGATCCGACGACCTGGTCTCCCGTGTCGTCGACTCCATCCGGCGACGTCGTACTGTCACTGCACCCGGCGAGCCAGGCGGCAAGGAGGAGACACAAACCGCACGTTAGCACCACGCGCGCATACAAGTCAAAATTTGTGGATTTCGGGCAGTTTCTGTTGCCCGGAGGGAATCTTCGGGCGGCTCGACGTCCGAGCCAATGGTCGGCTGCCATCCGGGCCGCGGCGACGATGCGCGTTCCTCTACAACACCTTCGGGAAATGGGGAGTCGTCCTGCCCTTCGTCGGCCTGAGCGGCGTCATGGTCGTCGGTGGCCTGCAGGCAACGATCGAGAGACTCAGATAGACTGCGAGGGGTGATCGAGCACTCGCTGAACCATCCCATAGGCCTCGCTCATCTCACTACTGCCACAGCCGCGATCGCGTTCGGTACGGCGGTCATTTTCACTCGCAAGGGCACACGTACGCATCGTTGGATGGGGCGCGGCTACCTCGTGATGATGCTGGCGGTAAACGCGACGGCGCTCGCGATATACGAGCTCTTCGGTCGGTTCGGACTCTTTCACTGGATGGCGCTAGCCAGCCTGGCCGTCGTCGCGATTGGTTACTGGCCCGCCTGGCGCAAACCGAGGGACTGGAAATCGCAGCACGCCTACTTCATGACGGGCTCGTACGTCGGTCTGCTCGCAGCTCTGGTCTCGGAAGTCGCGACGCGCACCCAAATCGTTCCGTTCTTCCACGCTGTCGCGCTCGCTTCGTTCGCAGTCATCGGCATTGGCGTGTGGCTAATGTTGCGATTGCTGCCAGGCGTGCTGTCTGGGCAGCGATGACGGAGTTCGACCAACGGCTCCGGCTCGCGAACGCGGTCAGCGGAACTTTGGCGAAGCGCTTGGCTTCGAGCCGCTCGATTTTCTCGGTCACGGCCGTCTCTAGCATAGAAGCGAGGTCTACGCCGGGCATGAGCTCACGGAGTCGTTCGAGCTTGTCGCGAAACTCGGCGCTCTCTGTAAATTGGATCTTGAAACGTACCGGCGCTAACGGCTCGACGACCGCCGGCTTTTCCGGTGCTGGCGGTGAAGCGGGAGCAGCTCCGTCTGGACGGAGTTGATTCTGCGGCGGCGAAGGTGGCGCCGGCTTCTCTTTCTTTGCCGGAAGCTTGCGGATCACCGGAGGGACATCCGGTTTCGGTGCAAACTCGGCCACAAGTTCCTTGATCTCGGCCTTGGGCTTGTGTGTCGCTCGATCCAGGAGCTCGTCGCAGTTGTCTTCCGTCAGATGCGGTGCGAGCTCCTTCGATACAGCTCAAGTGCAGGCGACATTCCGCCAGCATCGTCAGCAGCACGGGATGCTTGCGCGAACGCTCGCGCGGCTTGTATCCGCAGATAGGCTTCCGCTTTCGACAAGTGCAACACCTCGACAAAGTACTGAAACATCGACGGAAACGCCTCCCGCCGATACAGTCGGCGTGCATCTACTTCGGCGATGTGCGCAACGAGCACCGACTCGACACGCCGCGATTGTTTCAAAACATCCGACAACCGATGAAGAAGCTCGTCGTCTGTACGGACACAAACGCATCGTGACATCTTCGAAGTCTCCCGAAGTTAACTAGCGCCGTTGTGGCTTCTTTATGACACGTTAAAGGGCTACTACAGAACGCACCTACAACTCTTGCCAAGTTGCTTGCAGACGGCTGTCAATAAAAAAATGACTTTCGCTAGATTTTTCTTTGTCGTGGCTTGCACGAACTCCGTCCAGACGGAGTAATTCCTTGCAGCTCAGGAGACGATCTCATAGACGACGTCGTTACCATCCCGGAACCGCTCGGGCATCCGCTCGCTGTAGCGCCGCATCGCCGCTTCGAGATGACGTCGCCGTGGCTGAGGGATCCTTGCGTAGTGAATGACGACGTAGCGTACCGGGGCGCGCTCGAGAAGAAAGCGAAGCACGCGGCTCGTTGGGAAGTTGCGAAGTCGTCCCACGAGTTGCCAGTAATCGTTCGGCCACCAGCCGCTATAGCCATTGACCAGCGGTTTGAAGTGCGTGGTCGAGTAATACATATAGACCGATTCGTGGATGATCTGCTCGCCTTCGTGAATCGGCAGAACGAGAACCGCACCGGGGGAGGGAGCCTGGGCGAGCCAGGCGTGCGCCGGCGGAATGGGCAGCACTTCGGGAACAACCCGTTCGAGCGAGGACGTCTGGTACTCGAACAGGAGGAGCGTGAGGATGAAGACGGCGGTCGCAACGGAGTATCGCCGCGATCGCTCGAGAAGCGCTGTTACCCCCCACGCTGCCAACAAACTCCCCCCGAAAAGCGCCAGCGCCGCGAAACGCGCCGGCACGCGCATTCCGTTGAAGCCGGGAAGATAGAGCTGCAGGAAACGATAAGGAAGAAACACTCGTGAGCCAAAAGCGGTCGTTTCGGGACCGAACGAGAGGACGACACTTAGAATCACCAGGACAATTGCGAACAGCCAAAAGAGCCGATTCCGCGCCGGCCTGTAGACGACTCCCAAAACGGCGAGCAGCATCGCGGCGAAACCGGGAAACAGTGCTTTCCCGCCGCGCGGAAGAAACTCGACGTAGGGGGCATCGTTGAAGGCGCTCGGGGTCAGATACTCCGCAGGTGCCGCCGAGAAGTGAACGACGTCTTCGTAGCGGCGATAAAAACCCTGGTCGCGGTTTCGCTGGTAAGGAAAGATGAACGGTAGTGCGACGATTACGACGGCGAGCGCTCCGAAGGCGAGCTTCGCGGCTTTGCGGGCGCCGAGACTTCCCTCCCCCGGCCCATGGACAACAAGCAGGACCCCGAAGACGACCACCGCGATCGTGAGGTAGACCGCGTAGTAGTTGCAGGAGAGGATCTGCAGGAGCGAGAAGACGACGACTCCCACAAGCCAACGATTCTTTCCAACACGAAGAAACCTCAGAAGGCACCAAAAAACGAAAGGAAACCACTGGTACGAAAGCAACTGGAGCTGGAGGAGGTGCTGGAATCGATAGGGCGCCGCGAGAAAGATCGTTCCAGCCGCAAGGGCCGCCCAGGTGTTCTCGGTGAGATCCCGCGTGAGCAGGAACACTCCGAGGCCGGAGAGCACGAACGAAGCGAAGAAAGCTACGTTATACGTGAGCGCGAGATTCTCCGTTGCGAGGTAGACGGGCCAGACGAGCGCGGTGATTCCAAAAAGGTGCTCGGAGTAGGCCAGGGTGTCGGGCCTGGGAGCGAAGATGTTCGCATCGAACAACGAAAGGGGCTCTCTCGGCAGGATATGGAAACTCCATCCCAAAGCCCAGGCATTGAGAAGCGAGTCGGCGCTCCCGCTGAGCCCGGTGGCGAACCGGGGGATCAGGGGCCAAGTCAGCCAGACCGTGACCGCGACGAAAAAAAACAGGGCTCCGGCGAGGGAAAGCCCATCTCTGTCTCGGCTCATGGTGAAGGCGATTCTGTCATAGGCGAGGCGAGCTTACGATGGCTACAATTCTCGATTGAACCGGGCTTCGATGTGAAGTATCTAACAGCTACGTCTGGGATTAGGGTGACAACATGTATCGTATGGGACTAAAGGTGTAGACTAGTGGGAGGTTGGTCGATGCGTATCGTGATACGGGTACTTCTCGCGGGCGCGGCAGTCTTTCTGGGGGTTGTCAACGCGCAAGCCCAGTGCCCGGTCAGCCAGCTCATCACCGGTTCTCGCGGGCCGAACAGCATTCCCCCGCTCAATTTCCCCGCCCTCGGCTCGGTTGAGGATGGGAACACTTTTCTCACTCCCGATCGCTTGGTTCTTGGCGTGGTCATCAACGGTGAGGCGCGAGCTTACCCGCACGGTGTGCTCTGGTGGCACGAAATCATCAACGACTTTCTGGGAGGGATTCCGGTGACGGTAACCTTCTGCCCGTTAACCGGAAGCGGCCTGATCTTCAACCCGGTCGTGGACGGGACCACCTTTCGCTTCGGTACGTCGGGCCTGATTTTCGACAACAATCTGGTCATGTTCGATGAAGATACCAATAGCCTCTGGTCCCAGATGGGGCTCGGGAGCATCTGCGGCGCGCGGGCCGGCACCGCGGCCACTCTGTTTCCGGTGGTGCAGACGACCTGGGAGTCCTGGAGCGCGCTCTATCCCGAGAGCACCGTAGTCACCTTCAACACCGGCTTCAGTCGAAACTACAGTGCTTACCCCTACGGCAACTATGACGCAATCAACGACGGGACTCTGCTGTATCAGCAAAGCTTTGTCGACCCCCGACTTCCGATGAAGGACAACGTGCTCGGGGTCACCTACGAAGGCGTCTCCAAAGCTTACTCCCTGAGCGTACTCACTTTCCTTGGACCTCAGCTCGCCATCAACGACGACTGTCAATGGGCTCGAGCTGCTCGTCGTATTCGACGCCGCCTCTGCTTTGATGATCCCCTACAACCGAAGGTTGATGGATCTGGCCTCCGGCGGCGGCGAAGCGGGTCGGCTCCTGACCTTCGACGTGATCGAGGGGGGAGGCTTCCCGTTCAATCTCAAAGATAGAGAGACGGGCACGGTGTGGAGCTTGACGGGCGTCGCTCTGACGG
This sequence comes from Candidatus Marinacidobacterales bacterium, assembly GCA_965247365.1. GTDB lineage: Bacteria > Acidobacteriota > Vicinamibacteria > Marinacidobacterales > SMYC01 > CBDFHB01. Next base: position 1,139,340 of record CBDFHB010000002.1, on the reverse strand, counting down.
GAGAGCTTGAAGGCGCCACGTTGGAGCCCATTGCGACCTATTCTGCTTTCTGGTTCGCCTGGGCTGCGTTCAATCGAGACACGGAAATTCATCGCCCCGAGCTCATCGATCAAAGCATTCCCCGAGCCTCTCGCTAGAGATAGAGTTTCCGAAACAATGTCTAGACGCACGCTAAGTCCAAGATTGTGGACCGCTCTTTGTCTCGCTCTATGTTGGTCAGACACGTCCAAGGCCCTGGCCTCAGACCAAGAGATCCTACGGTCGTTTGAGATCACAGCTTCTAGGTTTCAGTTCCAGCCATCGCGGTTGGAAGTCAACCTCGGCGAGCGCGTAAGCATCACCTTGCGGTCGACGGATGTGGACCATGGCTTTGGCCTGCCCGTTTTCGACGTCGAGGCGCAGATCCCGGCGAGTGGTGAGCCGGTCACGATCGAGTTTGTCGCCGATAAGCCCGGTACTTTTCCCTTCGGCTGCATCACCGTGTGTGGCGAGGGGCACTTCGGCATGTTGGGTGAGCTCGTGGTGCTCTCGGCTGAAGGGCGGGACGCTGCAGAGGCCAACTTGGTGGAGGCGGACTTCAACTTGGTCAATCTCCCCACCACTCGGCGGCTTCCTCAGGGCGGGATGGCCTTCCGCATCACCCATCGCTTCTCCCGTCCTCTCGGTCAAGGAAGTTTCCTAGATCTTGTCGAGGATTCGTTTGGCTTGGATAGCGGAGCCCAGACAGGCCTCGAGTTTCGCTATGGAGTGTCACGCATTGCACAGATCGGTTTCTACCGCACCAGCGACCGAACCATCGAGTTTTTCACACAGGGAAATATTGTTGACCAGGGACGGATTCCGATTGGAGTAGGTTTTGTTGTGTCGCTAGAAGGAGTGAACAATTTCCAACGAGACTATTCGTCGGCGTGGGGCGTCGTTGTCTCCCGTAGGCTATGGGGTCGCGCCGCCGTCTACCTGATGCCTCGCTGGGTTGCCAATACCAACTTCCTGGATGTGCCGGCTGCTGGTACCGGGCGGCACTCTCGTCTATTAGACAGCTCAACGGTCGTGCTGGGTATTGGTGGGCGGGTATTGCTTTCAGATTCGGTGGCTTTTGTCGCGGAGACTTCACCCCGGGTAGCGGGATTTGACGAAGGCGTTTTCGGTGGCCCAACAGATTCTAGCACTAGCTTCGGCGTCGAGGCAGCGTATGGCTCTCACGTATTTCAGGTCAACTTCTCGAATCACCTGGGTACGACGCCCGCTCAAATTGCCCGTGGGCGATCAGGTTCTGGCTGGTTTATTGGATTTAACTATTCGAAAAAATTCTAGAAATTATCTACTCACCGAGGAGTCCATCCAAACATCCCTGACGAGCTTTCGCCCCAGCGACGTCCGGGTCTCGAGTGTAGCACCATCGGAAAGCGTCCGGGACCGTGGTTTTTTCCCTCCGCCCGAGCGACATCTCGAAATTCAATCTCTCTATGACTTTCATTTGACGGGACTTCTCGCACTCCCAATACGGATCCGGGCGGCACGACCCTTGCACCTGGAATCGCTCCATGGGGAGGATTCGTCTGTTCGGATCGGGTCGGGCCGTGCTCCTCGCCTTACCTGCGCTCGCGATGCTCGCGCTTCTGGCGCGTCCGGCTGACGCCCAGAGCGGCACCAACTACCGATCCATCGGTACCGACGGCACCGTGCTTCACTCGGGCCTCGCAGAGGCCACGATCGCGGTGGGTACGAGCACGATCGACTTGCTCACCGCCAACCTTCCGCTCGAAACGATTGGAGTGGGGGATCGAATCACCCTGGATCCCAGCGGCACCCCGGATGTCTACTACATCCTCTCCGTGGAAAACCGTGCCCGAGTCACCATCCACGGAACGGCGACGATGAGCCACGCCACGGCCGACTACGAGATCACCCGGGCCTACACGTCGCTCGGAGCCTGGGAGTCGGCGCGCGACGGCGACCTGGTGGGCGAGGCGCGGCACGAAGTGGGAGTCGCCTACAACGACGGACCATTCAGCGGGACGTTCACCATCGGCGCATTCAGCTCGAGCGCCAGTTTCTACATGGAGCTCACCGTTGCCCTTGGTCATCGACACGACGGCATCGCGGGCACCGGTGTTGTGCTGGACGGCCTTGGCTCAACGAACGGCATCGAGGTTGCTCAAGACTTCACCCGCGTCGAGTGGTTCGAGCTTACGAATCACACGCCGGAATTTGCGATCCTGCTTACGGCTTCGAACGCACGGTTCGAGAACCTGCTCATCCACGACGCCGACTTCGCGTTCAAGGCGGGAGGCGGTTCCAGCTTCCTTCTTCGCAACAGCATCCTCTATGACAGTCAGGAGGCGGTGCACGATGAGAACACGACGGCCACGATCGAGAACTGCACGATCTACAACATTGCCCTTACGGATGGCGCCTTGAAGGAAGACGGCGGTACCTTCACCGTCAGCAACACGATCTCGATGGACAACGGAGGCCAGGACTTCAAAGACATCAGCGTGCAGGTCAACAACATGTCCTCCGACATATCCGCATTGCCAGTGGCGAACCAAAGCAAGTCGTCCGCGATCCAGTTCGTCAATGTGCCGGGGCGCAACTTCCACCTGCAGGCCGGCGCCGACGCCCGCGACATCGGAAGCTCCCTGTCCTTCTGCTGCGATATCGACAGCGACGTCCGAGGCATCGGCGGCGGATGGGATATCGGGGCCGACGAGTTCAAGGCACAAATCAACTATCGCTCGATCGGCAACGTCGCCGACTACACCACGGGTAACATCGACGCCGTAGACGGCTGGGCCGTCGTCATTGGAAGAACCGGGGCCGCGTGGATTTCGGCGAATCGTGGAAGAGGGGATCGCATCGACATCGGCGGCACCGACTACACGATTCTGTCAATCGATTCCGAGACGCGACTCACGCTGACCCAGACGGTGAGCGGGAACTACTCGGGCAGCTACAACATCTCCCGCCAGTTCACAGGACTGGCAACGGCGCTCCAGGACTGGGAGGACTGTATCGACAAGACCTCCGTTTGTACCTACTTCCCCGCATCCGTTCCAAGCTCGAGCCTAGTTGCCGATGACCGGAAAGAGGTGGGGATCGTCTACGACGACGGGGCTGCTTACACCGCGGGCGTCGTGATCGGAGGATCGGTCACCGACGCCTCTCATACCATCACCCTCACCGTCGATGGTGACAACCGCCACTACGGGCTCATCGGTCAAGGTGCAGTCGTGGACATGGGCGCCATCGTGGCCGATGCCGTTTTGATCAATGACGATTTCGTTACTCTGGAATGGCTGGAGATCACGCGTGGCGGTGCGGAAGGCATTACGATCAACTCTCTCAATGCCACCAATCGCATCATCATAAGAAACGTCCTCCTTCAGAATGTCTCCAACGGCGATAACATCTACATCAACGAACCCGATGTCGTGATCGATGTCTATAACAACTTCCTCTACAAGCCGGAGGAGGGCATTCGTATCGGATCGACGCTCAACGCCGGAGCGCAAATCCGCCTTCTCAACAACACGATTTACGACGCCGGGGACAAGGGGATCATCTCCGCCGCGAGCTCGAACCTTCAAGTCACGCTTCGAAACAATCTCGTTCACACCACCACCGGTAACAATTTCTGGATACCCGTTCCCTTCAACGCGCTGACAAGCAACAACCTCGGGAATGACGGGACGGGGACCACCCATGGCGGCAGCGATACCGCGCAGATTGCGACCGACATATTCGTGAGCCCGGGCACCGGCGACCTTCACATCAAGACGGGGAGTGACGCCGAGGACGCCGGCGCCGACTTGAGCGCTATTCTCACCTTCGATATCGACGCCGCGACTCGAAAGACGCTGTGGGACATCGGTGCCGATGACATCGTTGCGACGACCGCGGTGGAACTGGTCTCCTTCGAGGCGCTTGGGACCGACGGCGCGGTGGAGCTGAGGTGGGAGACGGCCTCGGAGCTCGACAATCTTGGCTTCCATCTATACCGGGCGGTTACGGAGGAAGGACCGTACCAGCGCATTACCGCTTCCGTCATACCAGGACTCGGCTCCTCACCGGCGGGAGCACGCTATACCTATCGGGATGCGGGGCTCACCAACGGCTCCAGCTATGTCTACCAGCTCGAGGATATCGAGACCAGCGGTCGGACCGAGCTTCACGGCCCGGTCTCGGCGACACCCCGAGAGGGGGCAGATTCCACTGGGAGCTCGTCAGGTGGAGACAACCGTCCGTCGGTGGCTCATGTCGCCTACGGGGATCCGGAGGCCAGCTCTCTGAAAGTCATGAGCCACGGCCCACGTGACATGGTTCTCGAGCTCGAGACGAGGGGTTTCTACGCGCACGTTCAGGACGACGGCACGGTCCGGCTCGAGATTCCCGGGTTCGAAGCACTGACCGAGACGGGAGCACCGGAGATTCCGGTGAAACGGACGTGGGTGGAGGTGCTCGCGGGCCGCAAGGTGAAGCTTCTTTCGGCAACGGCCCACGACGTGGAAGCGTTTGCCAATCTGCATCCCGCCGATGCGGAGACGCCGGAGATCGTTGCCAGGCGAGACGGCACCGTTCGCGCGGCTCGACGTCGGAACCATACCAGAGCAAGGCGCGCGGTTCTTCACGGAAAGGGGCTCTACCCGTCCGAGCCGGCACGTGTAGAAAGTGTCGGCTTCCAGGGAGATGTGAAGAAGGCGCTCGTCGAGCTCGCGCCGCTCCGGTGGGATGCCTCGACGGGCCAGCTGCTTCTGGCGAGGCGTTTGCTCGTCCGATTGTCCTTCCGGGAGCGGGACCTCGCCGCGGGGCCGGACGGGGGCCGCCGTCGTCGAAGACGGTCGGGTACGGGTGGAAGCCAGACGGTGGCCCGTTTGGTGACCACGGAGAGAGGGCTTCACGCCGTCCGCTACGACGATATCCTTACGGGCACTCGCAGCCTCGACTCGAGAGCGCTCCGGCTCAGCCGCCAGGGTGAAGGGGTTTCCTTTCACATCGAGCCGGACTCGACTCGCTTCGCGCCGGGCTCACACTTGTACTTCTTGGGTGAGGGAGCCGAGGCGAACCCGTATGGAAACGAGGCGGTCTACGAGCTCGAGGTCGGCGGTGTCGCCGAGGCTATGCCGCAACTCTCCGCAGCGCCCTCGGGAAATCCGACGTTCTTCTACTGGAAAACGCTCGCCCGCGAAGAAAATCGCCTCTATCAGGCCGCACTTCTCGATGCACCGGACGTCTGGCTCTGGGATCTGCTCTTCGCCCCCGAGCTGAAGGCTTACGCGTTCGAAGTCGACGATCTGGCGCCAGCTCAACCATCGAGGCTCAGCCTCTGGCTTCAGGGAGCGAGCGATTTCCCGGGCAACCCCGACCACCACGTTCGGGTCTTCGTGAACGGGAGCCTCGCGGCCGAGTCGAGCTGGGACGGCAAGAGCTCCCATCGGATCGATGTGGAGCTTCTCCCGGGAAGCCTGCAGCAGGGGGAGAACCAGTTGGAGCTCGAGAACGTGGGCGACACGGAAGCCACGTATTCGATGGTCCTGCTGGACCGTTTCGAGGTGCGATACCCCCGCCTGCCGGTGGCCGAGGCCGGGCGGTTGGAAGGTTCGTGGAGCCATGCCGGAGTCGCCGAAGTCGCGGCGCTCGGCGCGGGAGGCCACCTGCTCGACGTGACGGATGGACATCCGCGATGGCTGAGCGGTACCGAAGCAGGCGCTGACGGTTCTCTCCGTTTCCGTGTGGAAGCGGGGCGGCAGTACCTGGCGGTCAGCGCAGACGCAGTTCTTCGTCCCGAGGTGAGAAAGGTCGCCCGTGGACGCTTAATGGGCTCGCGCCATCGCGCCGACTACCTCGTCATCGGCCCACGAGCGTTCCTCCACGCGGCGCAGCCTCTTGTCGAGCTGCGGCAGAGCCAGGGCCTCCAGGTGAAGGCGGTATCCGTCGAGGACGTGTACTCGGAGTTCGGCTTCGGTGAGCCGAGCCCTCTCGCGATCAGGGACTTTCTCAGTCACGCGTACCACAGCTGGAGTCAACCCTCACCGCGCTACGTCCTGCTGCTCGGTGATTCCACCTACGACTTCAAGGACTACCTGGGCACGGGCGTTCGGAATCAGGTGCCCCCGCTGATGGTAAAGACCACCTACCTGTGGACGGTATCCGACCCCACCTACGCCGCGGTGAACGGGGACGACCCGCTTCCCGACCTCGCCATCGGCCGATTGCCGGCGGCCACCGTGGATGAGGTCCGAGCGATGGTCGAGAAGATCCTGGCCTACGAGGCAGGAGCATCGAGCCTTTGGGAGCGTGTGATGCTGGTGGCGGACAACCCGGACATCGCAGGGAACTTCGACGCGAATCTCGATGAAATCGCCTCGAGCCTATTGACGAGCCACTGGCCCGAGAAGGTCTACCTGAGCGAGCTCGGCGCCGCTCGCGCTCGCGACACTATCCTGCAAGGCTTCGAGGAGGGAACATCGCTCGTGAGCTATGTGGGTCACGGTGGTATTCACCTCTGGGCGAACGAGAACGTCTTCAATACCGCCGACGTGGGCTCGCTTGGACCTCAGTCGCAGCAGGCGCTTCTGCTCACGATGAACTGCCTGAACGGCTACTTTCACTTCCCGTACTTCAACTCACTCGCCGAGGAGCTCGTGAAGGCGGACGGCAAGGGAGCGATCGCAGCGTTCTCGCCGAGCGGTCTGAGCCTCGACGGGCCGGCGCATCGCTTCCACAAGGCTCTTTTGGAGGAGCTACTGCAAGGAGGTCACGAGCGACTGGGTGACGCCGTGATGGCAGCTCAATCCCGTTACGCCGAGAGCGGCGCCTTCCCGGAGCTTCTCAGCATCTATCATCTGCTGGGTGACCCCGCACTCGGGCTGCGATAGCGAGCACACCGAACAGACTGCTCTTCTCCGTTCCGCACCGTCGCAACCGGCGACGCGACTCTGTCCTGACAGAGTTGAAGCATCACCGACTCCTGTTCCGGTGGTCCCGGCCGGCTGCTCGACCGGCGCGCCAGGCGAGTAATGGGATCCCACCTTCTGCGTGCGTTTTCGTGTTTGACGCGTATAATCCGTTCATTCCAGAAGGGGTTTTCTCATGACGGTCGTCATCAATACACCAAAAGGCCACATTGGCCGGCGAGTCACCCAACGACTTCTCGATTCCGACGTACCGGTCCGAGTCATCACCCGGACGCCAGACAGGGTCGTCGACCTGACATCACGCGGAGCGGAGATCGCGGTGGGATCCATTGATGACGCGGTCGTCCTCGAACGAGCGTTGGAGGGGGCGGAGACGCTGTTCTGGTTGACGCCTTCGGCGGTGCGACCCGACTACGCGACGTGGACGCGCAAAACCGCCACGAAGGTCGCGAAGGCCGTGGCCGTGCAGGGGGTCGAGCGTATGGTGAATATCTCGAGCTTGGGCGCGCAGGCTGAAAGCGGTACGGGACCCATCGCCCACCTCGGCGTCGTGGAGGGCATCTTCAACGCGGCGCTTCCCAACGTGGTGCACCTGCGGCCGGGCTCGTTCATGGAGAACTATCTGAACCACGTCCCCACGATTGTGTCGCAGGGAACGATCTATCAGACGCTACCCAAGTCCGCCTCCATACCTGTCATCGCCACGAAGGACATCGCTGACGTCGCGATATCGTACCTGTTGAGCCCGAACTGGGAGGGTCAGAGCATTCACGAGCTGCTCGGGCCGCGCGATCTCTCACCCAGTGAAGTGGCCTCCATCATCGGAAAGGCCATCGACAAGCCCATCGAGCTCGTCGAGATCTCCATCGACAAAGCACGCGAGGAAATGCTCGCCACGGGGATGCCCGACTTCGCCGTGGAAATGTATTCGGAGATGTTGGCGGCGATGAAGGAGGGTCGTATCGTTCCGGAGAAACCGCGATCGCCCGCATCGACGACACCCACGGGCCTCGCCGAGTTCGCGAGAGAGGTGTTGAAACCGGCCATCGAGGAGAGCGCGTCGTCCTGACCTCCGTCGAAGGCCCTCGATCAACGCAGGCTCGGGCGCGGCGAGCCCTTTGGGCCAGCTCACCGGGTCGAACGGCGTCGTCTTCGCGCTGGTGGGACTTCTCGTGCTCGGATCGGAGTTTTGATGAAGATCGCATGCGGTTCGCGATGACGCGGCCGGACCGCTAGAATTCACTAGATGGAAAAAGACGACACCGCGGAGGGAATCGAAGCCTACCTCAATTCTGCGAACCCTCCGCGCGACCCGCCATCCATGGAAGTGATGGATGACGAAACGCGAGCGCTTCATGCCGCGATCGACGCGAACATGAGGCGCAGGGGCAAAGCCTATCTTCGTCCCGAGGGCGACAGCCTGCAGACCGACCTCTTGGGCTCCGAGCACATGATCGCGTGGCAGGAGGAAAAGGCGCAGGCGACGTTGCTCGGGGAACGCTGCTGGTCAGAGCTCCCGCAAACCTACGGTCGCTATGGGACCGAGAGCACCCGGGAGCTCGTGGAGCATGTGAGGGCGCTGGAAGGAGCCGCCGCGGCCGTTGCCACTGACTCGGGAATGCAGGCCGCAGCCGTGCTCTTCGACGTGCTGCTCGAGAAGGGTAGCCATGCCGTCGTGGCGAGGGGTGTGTACAACAAGACGAAGGGATACCTCTCGTGGCTCGAGAAACGTATCGGCTGTCACATTACCCTCATCGACGAGGCCGAGATCGCCTCGCTCCCCAACCTCGTGAGCCGCCACACCCGCCTCCTCTTCGTGGAGACTTATACCAATCCGTTGCTGCGGGCCCTAGACCCCGAAAAGCTGGTGAAGGCGGTCCGCGAGGCCCGCGGCACGAGTCCGTCGCTGCGTCTCATCGTCGACAACACGATCGCCACCCCCTGGGGGATACGGCGGCCGCTCATCGAGCAAGGCGCCGATTTCGTCATAGCGAGCGGGACGAAGGCCCTCGACGGCCGCGACCAGAACATGTGGGGCTACATCGCCTCCGACCATATCGACGTCCTCAATGGGTGCCTGGACCTCATGGCGATGCGCGGCGGCGTGTTAGATGGGCGCCGCGCCGGCGCGATCGTCTCGGATCTCGATTCGGCCCGCGATCGGCACAAAAAGCGTTGTCACAACGCCGCCGCGGTCGCGCGATTCCTCGACCTCCACCCCAAGGTCAGAGAGGTTTGGCATCCGTCGCTCGAAAGCCATCCGGACCGTGAGGCCATCGAGCGTCACTACACCCTCCACGGCTCTCTATTGAGCTTTCGTCTCTCGGAGGCTGATGATGATCAGACGAGGCACTTCTGCGACGTCGTCGCGACGACCGGTCTGCCTCGCTACGCGCTGAGCTTCGACGGCCTAGTGACCAAGATCAACCATCATCGAACGGTATCCGAGTACTTCACTCCGCCCGCGGAGATCGAGCGACTCGATGTCGGCAAACTGGTTCGGCTCGGCGTCGGTCTCGAGGCTCCCCAGGACCTCATGGCCTGTCTCAACTGGGCGTTGTGGCGATTCCGGGAGGTCTCGGCCGAGCGCGTTCGTCAATGGCAGCGGGATCGGAAGCGCGCTCTCGGACTATTGGACTAATATGACCTCTAGCAGGGTGCTGAAAAACTCATCGGCACCCTGCGCGAGCGGAGCGAGCCCGGCCCGAATGGGCCGTAAAAGGCCCGAGCGAGGCGCGAGGGCCAGCGAGGGAGCCGAAGAGGCGACCGAGCACTAGAAAGAGGGTGCGCGATCCCTGAATCCGAGCTCTTCTGGGACCAGGTTCTTCAACTCATCGAGGAGGGGACGGTCGTCCCCATCCTGGGCCAGGACCTTCTCACGGTGAGCATCGAGGGGCTTCAAACGCCTCTCTATCCGTGGCTTGCGACTCGTCTCGCCAACGCCCTGGATGTTTCAGCGGCAGATTTGCCGAGCGGGGGGGAGCTTGCGGAAGTCGCCCGGCGCCACCTTGCAAAGCCTCAGAAAGCCCAGGATATCTACCGAGAGCTGAGGAACGTTTTTCGTGACCTCGAGCCGATCGCGACCCCCAAACCCTTGTCCCAACTAGCCAAGATGACTCGCTTCAAGCTCTACGTGACGACGACGTTCGACCTCATGGCGGAGCGCGCGATCGACGAGGAGCGCTTCGGGGGACAGCGCCAGACGCTCGTGTTCTCCTACGCGCCCAACGACAAGCAGGATCTGCCTCGCGAGTTCAATCGTCTGAACCGACCGGCGGTCTTTCATCTCATGGGACGGCTTTCGGGCACCCCGGGGAGCTACGCCGTTACGCAGGAGGATACACTCGAGTTCGTCAACTCACTCGATGTCAAGACGGAAGATTCTCCCCATTTTCTGTTCGACAAGCTGCGCTCCAGCAATCTTCTAATAGTCGGAAGTCATCTCGCCGATTGGCTCGCTCGTTTCTTCGTCCGCAACATCAAGGGCGGACGTCACATCGAAACGCTGGCCGAGACCAGCGACGCAAAAGGCACCGTAACGGAAATCCACGCGACCCCGGTGCTCTTCCTTCGGCATTTCAGAGGCGGCACCAAAATCTTGCGCCACGGCGGCGGTGCCGCGGACTTCGTAGACGAGCTCTACGGGCGCTGGACCGAGCTGCAACCGGCAGAGGAGTCGGAGGCAGCTCCCGCTATCGCCGAACTCATAGCGTCACCTGCTATGCAAGCGGGGGCAGTCTTTCTGAGCCACGCGCGTGACGACCAGGGCGCGGCAGAGTCGATTCGGGACGCTCTCGACCGGGCTGGCGTCGACGTCATCATCGACGACGACGACTCGCCCGTGGGAGACAAATCGGAGAAGAAACTGAGGAGCATCATCAGCGAATGCTCGCTCTTCGTGCCCGTGATTTCCGAGCACTCCGTGACCGCACGAAGGCGCTTTTTCCAGAAAGAGTGGGTCGATACAATATTGGAGGCGAGGAGAGCCGTTACATCGGGCCGGTTCATTCTGCCTGTCGCCATCGACGACACGTCGCCCCGGGCGGCGGCGATGCCCAAGGCGTTCGGCGAGCTCGAGTGGGTAAGGCTCCCCGGTGGCAAACCCAGCTCGGATTTCGTGGAGACGGTCGTGCAACTTCAGCGAAGCTATCGCAGCGCGAGTTTCGCATGATCGCGCATCCCGTCACCCGCCCTTCCCGCGCACAACTGAGCGACGAGAGTCCATGGCCTGGGCTCCTCTCGTTCGGGGAGGCCGACTCCAAATACTTCCGCGGTCGCGATTTCGAGTCAGAAATGCTGTCTCGACGGGTCGAACGTGAGCGGCTTACGATACTCTTCGCCCCCTCTGGACTCGGGAAGTCTTCCATTCTAAAAGCCGGGCTGTTTCCGCTCCTGAGGCGCGAGAGCGTGTTGCCGATCTACATCCGCCTCGATTTTTCGCCGGCCAAGCCCGATCTCCTGGGTCAGGTCAAGACGGCCGTCGTCCGTGAGGCGAAGCGCGCCAATGTGGAGGCTCCCACACCGGCGCCCAAAGAAACGCTCTGGGAATTTTTTCATCGCAAACATGCCGATTTCTGGGACGAGCGGCACCGACTCGTCGTTCCACTCCTCGTCTTCGACCAGTTCGAGGAGATCTTCACCCTGGGAGCGCGAGACCGATCCCACGAGCAGGCGACGAATGCTTTCGTTACCGAGCTGGCGGACCTGGTCGAGGCGCGGCCACCCGTGCAATTGAAGTCCAGGCTCGAGCTGGAATCTCCCGACAAGAAAAACAGCGAGGCGGAAGACTTTACGTTCGAGCGTCACCGTTACAAGATCCTCCTGAGCCTCAGGGAAGACTTTCTCCCCGACCTCGAAGACCTCGGTGAGCGCATGGGATCGGTCGCCCACAACCGCTTTCGCCTCGGACGCATGAACGGAGTCGCGGCGCTTCAAGCGGTCAATCAGGCGCCGCACATCATTGCCCCCGACGTTGCCGAGCGGGTCGTCCGTTTCGTCGCTGCCGCGGAGGGCGACGACGAGCTCGTCGACCTGGAAGTCGAGCCCGCTCTCTTGAGCGTCGTATGCGGTGAGCTGAACAGCAAGAGGCTGGAAAGCCGCGAGACGCAGATCACCGAGCGGACGCTTGAAGGGTCTCAGAAGCAGGTCCTCGCGGACTTCTACGAGCGCAGCATCTCCGATCTCGACCCATCGGTGTGTACCTTCGTAGAGGAGAAGCTCATTACCCGCCGCGGCTTTCGCAACGTCGTCGTATACGACGAAGCCCTGAGCACTCCCGGGGTCACCCAAGAAGCCATCGAAGAGCTGGTGAAGCGGCGGCTCGTTAGAATCGAGGAGCGGGGACGCCGCCAGCTCCTCGAGTTGAGTCACGACCTTCTGACCGGAGTGGTGACCGCAAATCGGGACGAGCGACGTAGACGCTCGCGGGAGGCCGAGGCGGTACGCGAGCTCGAAGAGCAGCATCGAAGGAGCCGGCAAAGGGCAGGCGTGCTGTTTCTCGTGCTGCTGCTCGCGATCGGAGCGTTAGGCGGCCTCGCCTGGGCCTACTTCGCGCAAAGGCAGGCGGACGAGCTCGCGGAAGCGAAGGAAGTCGCCGAGAGAGCCGCCGAGGAAGCCTTTACCCAGAGGAGAATTGCCGACGCGGAGCGGCAGGAAGCGGAGCGCCGAAAGGCCGATGCAGACAAGGCCCGGGAGCTCGCTGAGCTGGCCGCGGCCGAGGCCTCCCGTCAGCAACGGATCGCGGATGCGCAACGTGAGGAAGCCGTTCGCCAAAGGCAAGAGGCGCTGAAGGCACGCGCCGATGCCGAGATGGCAACAGACGATGCCCTTCATCAGAGGAACCTGGCGGAAGAACAGAGAGGCCTCGCCGAGCAGAGAGGGCGGGAGATCGAAGAGAGCCAGCAGCAAGTGCAAGCGACGAACAACGCGCTGGTCGAGGCACTTGGGGAACGGCTCTCCAGTCGAGATCCAGACGAGGTCGTCGGAGCCCTAGATATGCTCGTCCGCGGCAGCCAGGAATCGAAGGCCGTCTTGGCGCGGATCGACGACCGATGGTTCGAGTCACCTCGAGACTTCGTGCCCCTTCTCATCGCGTTGGACGAGATGGCACGGAATCAGCCAAACGAGAGGTGGCTTGGACTTCGCGGCATGCTCGTGACGCGTTTCAGCCTGTCGCCAGACTACGGACCCCCGCCGGAATCCTTGAACCGGATAGAGCGCGTCAAGCTCGGGGGCGGCGAGTTCTATATGGGGATGGCTTTCGACTCGGACTCCGACGACGAGATTCGCATCCGGGTTGTGCTGTCTCCTTTCTACATTCAACAGTACGAGGTCACGAACGCCGAGTATCGCCGTTTCGACCGAAGCCACGATCCGGACGCACCCGACGATCACCCCGTAACGAACGTCAGTTGGTACGACGCCATGGCCTATGCCGCTTGGCTAGGCGGAAGTCTTCCCACGGAGGCTCAGTGGGAATTCGCCGCACGCGGGCAGTCGAGGCGACCTTACCCGTGGGGGCCCGAACGACCGTCATCGTCCCGCGCGAATTATGACCACGATGGGAATGGTGAAACCCAAGACCGAGGAACGGCTCCAGTGGGGTCGTTTCCCGAAGGCGCGACGCCAGACCGAATTCACGATCTCGCCGGCAACGTCTGGGAGTGGTGTCGGGACGGATCGTCCAGAACGCGAGTCTTGAAAGGCGGATCCTATTTCAACGACGAAAGCTACCTTGCGGCGGCACGGCGAAACTTCCTTCACGCGGAAGAGACGGAGAGTGTCGTGGGCTTTCGCGTGGCTTGGACGGATTCACTATCGACGCCGTGAGCGCGAATCGATACCTACCTCTGGAGGCCACATGAATCGCGTTCGCGTGCTGGGGATGATGCTATCAATCCTTGGCAAGGCCGCACTCGGTCCGTCCCAGGAAGCGGCGTCGACGCCCGAGTCCCTCGGTATCGAGCATCTCCCGCCAAAATGTATGGACACGGAGGAGTTCCCTCTAATTGCGGCCAGAGCTGCAACGTCCGAAGCGGCTCGTCGGCTAACGGGACTCATCGTGCGTTTCAAGGCCGAGGACGATGAGGGCTGGTACGAGATCGCGCTCCGGTCAGGCACGGGCGTGGACTTCCAGGCCGTATTGCCCAAGCCCCTGTCAGAGGCGGCCAGGGTGACGTATTACTTCGCAGCGGGCGCGCCCGAACGCCGCTCCCCCGTGTACCTCGTCCCCGTCCTCATGGGTGGCTGCCCTGGAGCGAGCAGCGCGCCGGACTCCAGTCTGACAGACGGAATTCGACTCCGGAGGACGTCCGGCGACCAGAACGAGATCCCGTCGGGATTCAGCCCTGACGGCATAGAACCCGGCGGTCGATGGTCCGGAACCACCCTCGGCCTCCTGGCGGCCGCTGGCGGTGGCGCGGGCGTCGCCGCCCTTGCGATGATCGGCGAAGGCGCGCCGGCCCCGAGTGACGGCGGTGTCGTCGACCCCGAGACGCCCCGCGCCTGTTTTACTCCCGATCCGATTCCCGATATCGAGTCCGGAGGCAGAATACTCTTCAACGCTTCGTGCTCGACGCCATCGACGGTGACGTCCTACCAGTGGGATTTCGGCGATCTGACGACCGCTCAGGGCTCGAGCGTCGAGCATCTCTTCACTCCGGGTGGCATCTATAGAGTCGCGCTCACGGTCAGCGACGGCCAGAGGGCGGATAGCACATCGCGAGTGGTGCGGGTGATCTCTACCCCGAGCGCGTGTTTCGTCACGACGCCGGATCCTCCTCGGATCGCGATGAGCGAATCCATCAACTTCAACGCCGAATGCTCGGTCGGCGACCGCGACGGCGGCACGGCAGCGGTCACGAGCTACGAGTGGGACTTCGGCGACGGGCGTCCCGGCGCTGAAGGCCGATTCGTTTCGCGCCAGTTCCCGCGGCCGGACCTCTACGGCGTGAAGCTGACCGTGACCAACGGGGACGACCGGCAGGCCACGACCACGCAGTTCATCGTCGTCGAAGCTCGCACCGGATCGACGGTTGAGCCTAGGCCGCTCCGAACCGACGTCGCCTTCACGAGCCACCTCGAGTTTCCGCGGGAGGGGGCAACCGTCAACGCCCGTCTCTCGGTCAACGACTCTGGAACCGAGACCAGGAGCTCATCGGCTCCCCTACGCCACCAACTTCGCGCGCGTGGAGGCAAGAACCTCATGCTGGGCCGCCTGCTGACCGAGGCGATGGGTCCTGGGCAATGGCGATTCGATTTCACCAGCGCACCGGGCTTCGTGCCCGGAAGCCTCCAGGTCGTCTCGGGGCAAGTGCTCGCGCTAGACCAGCAGAGCGTCGTCTTCCGTGTCACGGGAGAATCCGGCTCGCGCGTTCGATTCAGCTTTCGGCTCGAGGAGTAGTCTGGCACCCGTATCAATGACAGACAAGACACCCCCCATCGAGGCCGTGGCGCTCGCTCTTCCGACGGAGCTAGAGAGAGACGTCGCACAGTGTCTCGAGGACTGGCGCGCCAACGACAAGGTCCGAAGACTCTGGAACAAGGACACGTCGCTTTGGACTAGCAGCGGCGAGGACCAATGGCTCGGCTGGCTCGATTTAGCGGAAGCGGGTGGTGCTCCAGTCGACGTTTACAAGGAGTTCGCGAAGGACGTGCAATCGCGGCACTTCGAGCACGTGGTCGTCTGCGGGATGGGAGGCTCGAGCCTCTGTCCCGAAGTCTTGCGGATGACGTTCGGGACCATCGCGGGCTTTCCCGAGCTTCACGTACTGGATTCCACGGACCCCGCCCAAATCCGCCTACTCGAAGAACGCTTGGCGCTCGCCAAAACGTTGTTCATCGTCTCCAGCAAGTCGGGCTCGACCCTCGAGCCCAAGGTTTTTAAAGCGTACTTCCAAGAACGCTTGCGTCAGGTGCTCGGAAGAACGGACGTCGGCGATCGGTTTGTCGCCGTGACCGATCCGGGCTCGGCGCTCGAGAAGACGGCCCGGACGGAGGGCTTCGCGCACGTCTTCCACGGTGTTCCGAGCGTCGGGGGCCGCTACTCGGCGCTTTCTCACTTCGGGATGATCCCCGGCGCCGCGATGGGGCTGGACGTCACCGATTTCTTGAAGCGCGCCGGGCGTATGGCCGCCGCCACCTCGCCGAACGTGGCCGTTGACGCCAATCCCGGCGTCGAGCTTGGGGCCGTTCTCGGAGCCGCCGCCCGTCGCGGCATCGACAAATTGACCCTCGTCACCTCCCCCGGCATCTATGACCTCGGTGCCTGGCTCGAGCAGCTCGTTGCCGAGTCGACGGGCAAAGATGGAATAGCCATCATCCCGGTCGACCGCGAAAAGCTCGGAGCTCCCGAAGTCTACGGAGACGATCGCCTTTTCGTTTACGTGCGACTCGAGAGCACGGTCGATCCGGATCAGGAGAAAGCGGTGGATCGGCTCGTCGGATCAGAGATGCCGGTTGTCACGATCCCAATCAAGGACGTTCGCGATTTGGGCCAGGAGTTGTTTCGCTGGGAGATCGCTACCGCCGTGGCCAGTTCGATCCTGGGGATCCATCCGTTCGATCAGCCGGACGTCGAGGCAAGCAAGATCGCAACGAAAAAACTGACCGCCGAGTATGAGCGCAGCGGACGACTTCCCGAGGAGAGACCTCTCTTGGACTCGGAGGGCATCTGCGTCTATACCGATGACGCCAATGCTGCGGCGCTAGGACGGATTTCGTCTCTGGAAGGCTGCCTGCGTGCGCACCTCGCGCTTATTGGGGAGGGAGACTACTTCGCGATCCTCGCTTACCTCGAGATGAGCGAGCGACACGAAACAATCCTTCAATCCATCCGTCACCGGGTCCGTGATGCAAAGCGCGTTGCGACCTGCCTCGGCTTCGGACCCCGTTTCCTGCACTCGACCGGTCAGGCCTACAAGGGCGGCCCGAACAACGGCGTCTTCCTGCAGCTCACATGCGACGACGCAGAAGACCTCGCGATTCCGGGACATCGATTCTCGTTCGGCACCGTCAAGACCGCCCAAGCACGCGGTGATTTCGAGGTCCTCGTCGCGCGCGATCGGCGCGCCCTCCGGCTGCACCTCGGAGCGAGCGTGAAGGACGATCTACTCCGTGTCAACGAAGTCGTCGAGAAAGCGCTTTCTTGAACGGTCTTCGCTAACTCTTCTTTCGGCGTGCGGCCGAAATCATTCCCAGTCCAAGCAGGAGCATGGCGAGAGAGCCAGGCTCTGGCACGTCCGGAATCTGAATGCCGACCGGGAAATCCAAGCCTTCTGTGAACGTAGCTGGAGAGCCGAAGGAGTTCAGCAAGTTGCCGGCGAGGTCGATATCTCGGAAATTAGGTCAGAAGTGACGCTAGCGACAAAGAAACTACTACCCGTGTAGGCGAGACCAAGAGTCGTCCCTGAAATCCCCGTTGCCAGCGAGTCGAGCAACGTCCCACTGAGGTCATAGGTTTCGATGACGCCGCTGATGGTAAGGCCGAATAACCGGTCCGTTCCATTCGATGCGAGGCCAAACAGGTCCGAGTTCGGAGCAAACGACGAGAGAATCGCGCCCGACGTGCGGTCGATAGTCGCGACCACTCCGGAAGTCCCGCCGCCAACGATGAGACTACCGTCCGCCAAAATCGTGAGCCCCTCAGCGTCGAGAGGCACAAAGAACGAGTCGAGGATTGCCCCCGTTAGATCGATATGGAAGACGGTGGAGTCGTTGGAGCTATCAAGAATCCAGATGGACTGGCCGTCCGTGTCGAAGGACAAGGCGTCGCGAAAGCCACCTGGACCGGGGATCACACTCAGCACGGCGCCGGTGACCGAATCGAGCTCGAACAAATCCGTTGAAATCCCGTCGGACGCCCACAGTGAAGGCACCGCGGATGCAACGGCTGGAACGACGAGGCACAGCGCCACCATCACGACGCATGGGAATAATCGGATTCGTTTGTTCACTACCTAACCCCTTTGTTACAGATTTCCAAAACTTCACGGTTTCCGTTTGCAAATCCCGGGCCAGAATCATGTTTCGCCGTAACGCTATGACAATGTGATGTTTAGGGGAGTCGCACGGTCAAGGCGAATCGCGTTAACCCGTTAAGAAACCCGACAAAGACAGATGCTCGAACGGCAAACTAGCCTGTAAGCTACTCTCGCACCGATCGTTGAAGCGTATCGCCCGGTCTGTAAGAAAATCCGACGGAATACGAGCTAACTTGGGGCACCGTCGAGCTGCAGGAGCTTGTCGGCGTTCTTTCGATAGATCTTCTCTCGGTCACCGTCCGAGATATCGAGGGCGTCGAGACAAAACCGTTCGATTTTGCAGCCGAAAAGCTTCGAACTACACCTAGTTCCTTCGAGCTGGCTCGGTCGTTGTTTTGGTATACTCCCGCCTGATGCCCGACGTCGTCCTGAAGGACGTGGAGCTCTCTGTTGGTGGCCATTTACGAGGCCTACGCCATCGGCGATTGGAATTCCTCCCCTTCTCCAACATCCGGTCTAGTTGCAGCCGTTGCCCAGGAGGCATGACGTGACGAGCTATTTTCCCGAGGTCGCCGAGCCCATTCCCTACGAGGGTCCGAAATCGAAGAATCCCCTTGCCTTCCGTTACTATGACAAGACGCGTGTGGTCGCAGGCAAGACGATGGCGGAGCATCTTCGTTTCGCCGTTTGCTACTGGCATACGTTGCGCGGAACCGGGTCCGATACGTTCGGGGGCGCGAGTTTCGCCCGATCGTGGGGACGGGAGACGGATAGAATCGTCGCCGCCGAGTCGACGATGGACGCAGCCTTCGAGCTGTTCGAAAAGCTCGGTGTCGACTTCTATTGCTTTCACGATCGCGATATCGCTCCCG
Organism: Candidatus Marinacidobacterales bacterium; assembly: GCA_965247365.1. Taxonomy (GTDB): domain Bacteria; phylum Acidobacteriota; class Vicinamibacteria; order Marinacidobacterales; family SMYC01; genus CBDFHB01. The sequence goes on along the minus strand of CBDFHB010000002.1, from coordinate 1,120,572 downwards.
AGGGAACGACTCCGGCGGAGACCCAGAAGTACCTGGATCGCATGGTAGCGAAGGCTGCCTCGCTCCAGAAACAAACCGGAGTCTCGCTGCTCTGGGGCACGGCGAACCTCTTCAGCCATCCTCGGTATACGCACGGCGCCGCGACCAATCCTGACCCGCTCGTCTTCGCGCATGCCGCGGCCCAGGTGCGACGGGCGCTCGACGCGACCGTCGCGCTCGGCGGTAGCGCCTATGTCTTCTGGGGCGGACGGGAAGGCTATACGACCCTCCTCAATACGGACTTGAAGCAGGAGCGGGAACAAATGGCCGCCTTCCTCCACCTGTCCTCCGACTACGCGAAGGAGATCGGGTTTACCGGCACACTTCTCATCGAACCAAAGCCGATGGAGCCGACGACCCATCAGTACGATTTCGATGCGGCGACGACGCTCGCTTTTCTTCGCGAGTTCGGTCTCATCGATCGATTCGAGCTCAACATCGAGTCCAACCACGCGACGCTTGCGACACACACCTGGGAGCACGATCTTCTCGTCGCTTCCATCGCCGGCAAGCTCGGGAGCCTCGATATCAACCGGGGCGACCTAAATTTGGGGTGGGACACCGATCAATTCCCCACGGACCTGCATGCCGCCACGACGGCGATGCTCGTCATCCTCGGCCAGGGTGGGCTCAGAAACGGCGGTCTGAACTTCGACGCGAAAGTTCGCCGGGGCTCTTTCGATGCCCTCGACCTCGTCCACGCTCACGTCGGAGGCATGGACACCTTCGCGCGCGCGCTACTCGTGGCGGACCGCATCGTCAAGGACGGCGCGCTCTCCCAGCCGCTCGCCGAGCGCTACGCGAAGTTCCGTGAGACCGAGATGGGCAAGAATATTCTTTCTCGCGCGACTACCCTGGCGAAGCTCGAGGCATGGGCAACGTCGGAGGGCGAGCCGGAGCGCGTCAGCGGCAGGCAGGAAGCGCTCGAGAATCTCTTGAACGACTATCTCTACGGGTCACGCGTGGATTGACCCGAGCTCCGCTCTAGACTCGCGACTTTCGCTGCGCCAACCCGGCGACCATGTAGTCGGACTCCTTCCGCGTGTGCTCCTCCGCCGTCAGGCTCTCGATGCTCTTCACGACCAAAGTTCCCATTCCCTCGTTCGTGAAGACTTCCAGAAGAAGTCCGTTGGGCTCGTTGAAGGAAATAATATGAACGCGGCCGACGCCTCCGCGCAAGGCCGCCTCGATGGAAGAGACTTTGGGCAGCATGCCCTCGGCGAGACTTCCCTGATCGCGGAGCTGTTTCAAGCCCTCGAGATCGGTATAAGAAATGAGGGAATGAGGGTTCGAGGGGTCTTCCAGAATGCCGGGGGCGCCTGTCGCTAGAATGAGCTTCTCCGCCTTCAGGGCGACCGCCAGCGCCGATGCCACTGTATCCGCGTTGATATTAAGGAGGGTACCCGAGGCGTCGGCGGAGATCGGACTCACGACCGGCATGAACCCCATGGCAAGCTGCTTGTCGAGCACGTCCACGTTGACGTCGTGAATGTCACCGACGAACCCGAAGTCGACGGGCTCCGCTTCCTCGTGCATCACAACGGGGGGTCTCTTGCTCGCGTGAATGAGGCCGGCATCGACGCCGCTCATACCTACGGCGGGAAGGTGCAGGTCGCGGCAGGCGGCGAGAACGCGCGTATTGATGAGGCCGTTCAAGACCATGGTCGTGACTTCCAGAGATTTCTCGTCGGTGACACGCCGGCCCTGAACCATCCGCGTGTCGATCCCCAGCTCCTTCGCGAGCTCGGTCGACTGCGGGCCACCACCGTGCACGAAGACGACTCGGATGCCGAGCTGGTGGAGCACGGCCACCTGTTCGACGAGTGCGCTGGTGGAGGCGTGATTCGCGAAAACGGCACCTCCGGCTTTGAGCACGAAGGTCTTGCCCTTGTAGAGTCGAATATAGGGCACGGCCTTCTTGAGGGCCGTCACCACGATCGCCCGTTCGGATGCGCCTTTCACACTGCCTCCCTCTTTGGACTCATTATCCGGTGCAACAAGGCCATCTGCACCCACATGCGGTTGTTAGCCTGCTGCAATACGACGCTTCTCGGTCCTTCCAATACGTCCTCCGTAACGACGACACCGCGACGCACCGGAAGACAGTGCATGAAACGGCAATCCTTCGACGAGCCCTCGAACCAGGACGCTTCGACGCGCCAACCCACGAGACCGCCGCGAAGCTCGCGATCCGCCTCGTCGTCGCCATAGCAGGAAGTCGCCGACCAGGATTTCGCGTAAAGGACGTGAGCTCCGTCGAGCGCCCCACGGATATCGTCCGTCTCCCGGATCGTGCCTCCCGACACAGAAGCGGCCTTTCGAGCACCCTCCATGATCGCGTCCGGCAGCTCGAAGCCATCGGGCCGCGCCACCGTGACGTCCATGCCTCGTTGGGCGGCCATCTGCACGGTGGAGGCGGCCACGGCAAGCGGCAGGGGTTTCGGATGATAGGCCCACGAGAGAACGAATTTGCCGTTCCCTCTGGGAACGGACAGCTCGTCCATCGTCTTCCAGTCGGCCAGGCTCTGGCAGGGATGCCGGATGGCGGACTCCATATTAATGACGGGAACCGGCGAGAGATCCGCTAGCGTGCGAAAGTCGCGATCGGCAAGGTCGTCATCGAGACTCTGACGTGGAGCGAAAGCGCGAATGCCGAGCGCATCGCCATAGGAGGCAATTACGGGGATCGCTTCACGGACGTGCTCCACGGCGTCGCCGTCCATGACGACGCCGGATCGGGCCTCGAGCTTGTGGATACCGCGGTCGGGCGAAACGATGAAGGAGCCGCCGCCGAGCCGGAGCATCGCAGTCTGGAAAGACATCTGCGTCCGCAACGAGGGGCTGAGGAAAACAAGCCCGAGCACTTTGCCTTCGAGAGCCTGGGGCTCCGGCATTTCCTGAAGCCGTTTGGCCAGCGACAGGAGGCCGTCGACCTCCTCGAGCGAGAGCTCGGACAAATCGTTGAACGAACGCATGGTGGGCTAGAAATCTCCGAGCGCTGCGGCCAGCTCCGAAGCGTGCTCCTCTCGAAGCGTCAGCGGCGGCATGAGCCGCACGACATGTGGGTCCGAGCTCGTGCCCACGAGGATGTTACGCGCGAGCAACGCGTTTCGAACCTCGGCGGCCGGGGGGCCGCAGCGGAGGCCGATCAAAAATCCCCCGCCCTGGATATCGGAAACCGGTCCGGTGCGGCACTTGCGACGGATGATCGCGGAGACGTTCTCGACGTTCTCGAGCAGTCCGTCTCGCTCGATGGTATCGATGACCGTCTCGACGAGAGCGCAGGCGAGCGGCCCTCCGCCAAAGGTGGTACCCAGGCTCCCAGACTTCACCTTCGACGCAACCCGATCGTGGGTCATCAGAGCGGCGACGGGGAATCCCGCGCCCAGTGCCTTCGCGGTCGTGACGATATCGGGTGCGACCTCGACCTTCTGCGCGACGAAGTAGTGGCCAGAGCGTCCCATCCCGCACTGAACCTCGTCGAAGATCAACAATGTCCCGGTCTCGTCACAGCGCCGCCGCAAGCGAGCGAGATAGGACGGGTCGAGGTCAAAGGCTCCCGCGATACCCTGAATCGGCTCGACGATCACCGCCGCGGTCTCGTCGTCGATCAATTCCGCAGCGCGATCGGAGTCGTCTCTCGGAGCAAAGGTCACGGGAAACGGCGTGTGCGGGAAAGCGTACCAGCTCTCGCTCGCGCCCCAGGTGACGGCGCCAGCCGCAGCGGTTCGTCCGTGAAAGCCGTGCTCGAGTGCTATGACCCGCTTGCGGCCCGTCGCGAGAAAGGCGAGTCGGAGCGCGTTCTCGTTGACCTCGGCCCCGGTGTTGGCGAAGAAGACTTTATCCAGCCCTTTCGGTGCAATCGACGCCAACCGCTCGGCGGCCCGTGCCCTCACATCGAGCGGAACGGCATTGCTTTGGAACGTCAAGGTCTCGGCTTGCGACCTCAAGGTCTCGACGATCCGCGGATGGGCGTAGCCGAGCGCGGCGACCGCATGGCCCCCATAGAGGTCCAAGATCCGTCGTCCGTCCGCCGTCGTCAGATGGACATCGCGCGCGGAAACGGGCTCGATGGGGAGCTGCGCGTAGACCTTCAGGAGGTACGCTTGCTCTCGCGCTCTCGCCGAGCCGACGGAAACGTCTTCGACTTCGCTCACAGCCACCCCGCCACCGGGGCGGTGAGCCCCGCTGTCTCGGGAGATCCCATGATCCGGTTCATCCACTGGACGCCCCCGCCTGCCGCCCCTTTGACGAGATTGTCGACGACGGAGAAGACGACGAGGCTGCCCTCTCGGGCCGCGACGGCGAGCTGCGCGTAGTTGCTCCCGACGACGTCCTTGAGCCTCGGCGTACCCGACACGACGCGAACGAAGGGCGATGCCGCGTAGAAGCGCTCGATCTCGCTCGAGATCGACTTCTCGTCCAGATCCGCGCTCAGCTTGGCCTGCACGGTGACGTGGATGCCCCGGGCGAACGGCCCGGAGTGCGGCACGAAATGAAGGCGGGGTGCCACGCCGCTCGCGCGCTCGGCGACGGAGGTCATTTCAGGTACGTGTCGATGCACGAGAGGTTGATAAGCAAACAGGTTACTTTGACGCAGGGGATGGTGGGTCGCAGGCTTCGGCTCACGGCCCGAGCCCGTGCTCCCCGTCACGCCGGATACGTAAAGATCGGGCTCTACCATGCCCAGCTTCAGAAGCGGCACGATGGCGAGCAACACCGCCGTCGTGAAACATCCGGGGTGTCCGACGTGCTCGGAGGTTGCTTCGCCGTGCTCGGGAAGGCCGCAGCAAAACTTGCTGAGAAGCTCAGGCGCCCCGTGCGCTTTGCCGTAGACTGCCTCGTAGGCTTCGGCGTCGGAGTACCGAAAGTCGGCCGACAAGTCGACGACGCGCGCCACGACTCCTTTAGCGGCCGCGGTCTCTAACAGTTCCGCGACTTTGCGAGCCGAGTCCCCGTGGTTGGCAGCAGAGAACACGGCCACTTCGCTACCGGCGCGCTCCACCACTTCCGGCATCTCCCGGTAGGAGCAGAAAGCCGTCTCTTCGAGGATCGGGTGGAGGTGCGGGAAGACACTCGCCATTGGCTGGCCGGCGGAGCTCTCGGAGAATGCCGCGGTGAGCTTCAATGACGGATGATGGGAGAGGAGCCGTATGAGCTCCCCGGCGACGTAGCCCGAGGCGCCGAGCACGATTGTATCCTTGGTCGCGCTCATCGGTAGGCCATTTCAGTACGAGCGGGCATTTTGCGACAATGGTCGAGAACGATGTCCCCGAGCAGAGCCCCGGAGGTCAGTGCGTTGGCCGCGGGCAGATCCAGACGGTCTCGCACGATTTGGACACCGACCACGTTGTCGGTGGCCGGCCCCGTCACGACACAGGGCGTCAGATCGAATTGAGCGCGCAAGAGTTTCACGCCACCCCACGCCGCCATAGGATCGTTCGCGGAGAGCACGAGAGCGCTGATCGAAGAGCGGATACTAGAGTCGGCGAGGATCGCGTCGACGCCGTAGTCTCCGAGCAGACCGTCGCCAAGCTCGAAGAGAATCACGTCGGGCTGAGCCTTGGCAAGCTCATTCAACATAACTCTCGTCAGGCGAGGACCGTTTCCGGCAGTCGTCGCGACCACTCCGAGATCCCCAAAGATCATCGTGTTCCTCGCGCCGGCGTCCTCCATCGCGAGGATATCGCGCCGCGCGGAAACTCCTGTGGCTTTGAAAGCGTCCACTCGGAGGCCGGCGCGTCGAAATCGCGCCAAGATGGCGCAGGCGGCAGCGGTCTTGCCCGCGTCCATACAAGTCCCGACGACTGCGACCACCGGGATGCCCGTGACGTCGAACGTCGTCGGCATGGAATCCAGGGACTTTGCTCCGACGCGGGCCGGAACACCGATCCGCTCGCCGAGAAAGGGGAACGTGAGCACGGCGCCCAAGACCCTGCACTTGAAGGGGGCGCCATGGGCCGGGTCGGCGTCATCGCAGAGGCCGAGCACACCCCCCAGGTTCAAAAGGTCTACGTAGTCTCCCGGCTTCAGGCTCTCGGGCAGGTGACCCGCATAGCCAAACAGAGCCCTTCGATGTCCCAGGGCCCCCACGAGGATGTCGCCCCGCTGCACCACGGCCATGCGACCGCTCGTGAGCTCGAGCTGATTGTATGCGGCCTTGTCGCTCGCGACTTCCACCGCGACCAGAATGCCCTCCTCACATGGAATTTCGTCGCTTAAGCGCAGCTCCGCCGTGAGATCGTTGTGTTGAGCAACCGACGCAATCTTGTCTGCAATGACCCGTTTCACCTGCTGAACCGACCTCCAGGCATAGTTATTAATCCATATTGCATAAATAGTCAAATCTGAGGCCGCCCGCTGCGTGTGGCCCGGCGGGCACTCGCCCTGACGAAGTAGGCAGAGAGAGGTGCCGCGCAAACGCGCGGCGGGTGAGGGTGCTAGAGTCGCGAGAAATGGACTGGATCAAGCGAGGCCTGCGTTTCGAATGCCAGGACGATTGCGGCAAGTGCTGTAGCAACGCGCGCGAGGGAAGCGTCTTCCTCGAGCCCCTAGATATCGAGCGCCTGGCGGCCCATCTCGACATCCGCGAAAGGGAGCTCGTGACGGACTACGCCCTCGTCCACGATGACGGAGACATCGAGCTCGGGAAGGCTTCAGGCGGCGGCTGCGTTTTTCTCGAGGGTGCGCGCTGCAGCGTCTACGAAGCACGCCCCCTGCAGTGTCGCGTCTACCCGTTCTTTCCCCTCGAGGGCTACACTCCCATCGAATCACCCTACACGTGGCGCTTCGAAAAGACCTTCTGTCCCGGAATCGGGAAAGGCCGGCTCTATCGGCGCAGCGAGATTCTCGCCATCAGCCGCGGCAAGGGGGATGTCGCTGGTTTCGAAGTCTAGCGGATAACTCCCCCACCTTGGGGAATTCCCCACAAAGTGCCGCCGGTTCCTCCCCATAGTTCTCGTCACATGGAAATCTCCGATGATTTCGTAGACTGTGAGCGATATCACTGGAGGTGCCAAAGTGAAGGGAAGTCTGACTCGAGATCATCTGCCGGACCTCCTGCATGCGCTCCACCGGACTGAGGAGAGTGGCGTGCTCCAAATCACGCGGGAGCTGACGAGCAAGCGCATCTACTTCGGGGAGGGCTCGATCGTCTTCGCGAGGACGAATCAACGCGCCGAGCGCCTCGGAGAGTTCCTGATTCGAAGGGGCCGTATCAGCCGCTCTCACCTCGCACACGCTTCCAACAGGCTTCGGGCGCGCGGAGAGAAGTTGGGCACGGTCCTGGTCCAATTGGGCTTGATGAGCGGGAGCGAAGTTCGGGAGGCGGTCGCCGACCAAATGCGGGGCATGATTCGGCCCATTTTCTCGTGGCAAATCGGAGAGTACTGTTTTCAGCAGAACGCCGAGCCCATTCCCGAAGAGCTTGCGGTGAACTTGCCTACCATCCCGACTATTCTGGATGGTACCCGCGACGTCCGAGATACGAAGCTCATCGAGGGCGCGCTCGGTGACCTGGATCGTGTCGTGGGCTACTCGCGAGACCCTTGGGTTCACGCCTACCATCTCAGTCTGACTCCCGAGGAAGGTTTCGTGCTGTCGAGAGTGGACGGGCAGTCCTCGATGACCGACATCCTCTCCATCACTCCCCTCCCGGACGAGGAGGCCCTGCGCTGCCTCTACACGTTGGTGGCCGGAGGATTTCTGGAATTCGGCGCCAAGAGCCGCGACCTTGCACCTTCGAAACGTTCCAAAGCCTTCTTCGAGATGCCGATCCCCGTGCCGGGCAGCGGAGAAACGCTTCGGAGCTCCGCCCCGTCCGAGATCTCGACCGAGGAGCAGCGCACCTACGACGAGATCATAGCTAAGCACACCTCGATGGCACGGGGAACGTTCTACGACTGGCTCGAGATCCCCCGAAACGCGAAGGACAAGGGCATCCGCAAGGCTTATCTCGATCTCGTCAAGAGGTACCATCCCGATCGCCACCGCTCCGCCCACCTTCGCGAGCTTCACGGGACGCTCCAGAACATCATCGCCAAGGCGACCCAGGCCTCCGAGCGTCTCTCAGAGCCCACTTCCAAGCGGCGCTACGATCAGTCGCTTCGGAGCGAGGCCCCGAAGGGCGAGGCGATGACGCCGCGTGTCGAGAAGGTCGGGCCGCTTCCGCCGACCGCGGGGGAAGAGCTCGCCGCTCGCTACTATCGAGAAGCAACAAAGTACGTCTCGGAGAAGCGCTTCCACGAAGCGGTGAAGCTTCTCGAGGAGGTCGTCGAGCTCGATCCTTCCAAGAGCGAGTACCATCGCCTGCTCGCGCAGGCTCTCTCCAACAACCCCAAGTGGCGGAAAGACGCGGAGAATCACTTCCGCCAAGCGAAGAAGATCGACCCCTTCGACGTAGAGTCCATCGTGGGGCTGGGCGAGCTCTACGAGATCGCCGGGATGAAACAGCGCGCCAAGGCGATGTACTCACTCGCCCTCGAGCTCGACCCAGACGATACGGAGCTCAAGATGAAGCTTCGGCGCCCCTCCTGAATCCGTCGTTGTAGTCCCGTGGACACGAGTCTTCCATCGACGGCCTCGTTCGATATCACTCGAACCAGCCCTGGGCCGTAAGCGCCTCGCGGAGCCTCCGGTCATCGGGCGACATTGCAGGCAGCCAGGAGCCCAAACGCTCCCGCCGCCACCAGTTCTCCTCGGACAGTGGAGCGAATTGGTATCGATAGAGCTCGATCCGAATGAATCGTGGTGGCGCGTCGGGAAATGGGTTCTCGGCGAGAAGCCGGAGAAGCTGCTCGTCGTTGTGTAGCAGCTTCCAGACCATGTGGAGCGTCCATGGATATTGTTGCGGCCTGCCCATGGCGGCGAACCACAGGAGCCAATCGAGCCGATAGTGGTATGGGGTGATGACGCAGGGACGCCGGTCGACTCGTGTCGGCTTGCACGGAAACTCGTAGGCGCGCCAGTCCGCACTTTCGGAGGGCTCGCTCGACGCGGTCCCCTCGATGACGAGCTCCAATCGCTCGCGACCGACCGACCCGAAGGCGCCGTAGGTATTCACGAGGTGCAGCCTTGTGAAGGACGTGTTCATGATCTGCCGGGGCGAGAGCAAATTTCTTACCGGCCCGATGCTGGCGATGCCGACGAGAATCAGGAGGCTCACGGCCGCGACCCGCTGCATGAACGAGAGAGGCTTCCTTCGATGGGAGAGCGCCCATACCGTGAATCGGCGCGGCAGCACACGAGTCCAGAAGGAATCGTCGAAGCAGGCCAGCGCGGGTACGATGGTGAGCCAGTTGAGAAACGAAAGATTCCCGCTCACGATGAGGAAAAGCTGGAATAGCACGAGGCAGGTTCCGGCCAGGTGTCGGAATCTTTGGGGCCCAAAGATGAAGAACGGCACGACGAGCTCGCAAAGATGGTTGAAGATCGCGCCGAGCTTGTGGAACCACTCCGGCATGAAGTGCAGCCAGGCACTCAACGGGTTCGGAATCGGCTGGGTCTCGTAGTGATAGACGAGGCAGGTCAGCTCTCGCCAACACGAATCGCCACGAAGCTTGATGAGTCCCGCTCCTAGCATGATGCGAAAGATCAGCCAGCGATAGAGCCAGATGACCACGACGGGCGGGGGCCGGCTCGGGAACGGACGCCCATCGAGGAGTGGGCAGAGGAAGATGGCGAGGAAGCCCGTTTCCAAGAGTTGGATCTCCCACCCAAAGGCGTACCAGTCCTGGCCGACGTGCACGATGGACATATAGAGGAACCAAAGGAGACTCAAGGAGATCACATTCGCATAGCCGAGGAGAACTACCGTCGATAGCAACACGCCGATGCCTGCGACGCGCACGAGAAACTCGTCCGTGGAACTGCGCCAAAAGACCGTCGGAAGCTCGAGAAAGGCCTGTGTCGGACCCAATCGTTCTTCGATACGTTCCAGATAGTCGGTTGCCGGGGTGAGCCCGCTAGAGCCAAGAAGCGGTAGCCCCTGGTCGAGCGCGGTCCAGAACCCGATGAGATAGACCAGGCCGAGGAGTCGAAGGATCAGGAACCTGGTAATCCAGTAGCTTTGCCGCGCAGAAACCTCCCACACGCGTTCCAGGAAGGAAGGTGCGGGGCTCGAGAACATTTCGGTCCGTTCGGACACGAAGTCAAGTCTACTCGCCCTGGAACCCCTGTGGAAGAACGGGTATACTCGTCGCCGCCAGACTTTTCTGGTGTTTGTCAGTTCGGAGGTAATGGAGTTGAAGATCTACGTGGGCAACCTCAGTTACGATACTACCGACGAGTCGCTGCGAGGCTTGTTCGCACAGCACGGTAGTATCGAGGACGTTCATATCGTCACTGACCGGGACACGGGGAGACCCCGAGGTTTTGCATTCGTTTCCATGCCCGAACGTGGCGAGGCGATTGCAGCGATCGACGCTCTGAATCGATTCGAGTTCGAGGGTCGAACGCTGAACGTCAGCGAAGCGAGACCCAAAGAACGTGGCGGAGGCGGCGGTGGTGGAGGCTACCGCAAGGAAGAAGACGACTCGAACTTCCGCTAACTGATTCGTTCCTACCCGCAAGGCTGGCTCGGCCTTCCCTCTCCACCCGGTGAAATAGGGACGCCAGATGACTCATCGCAGCCTCTCCTCGAGCTCGGATAGCCAGCTCGCATAGGCCTCCTCGTAACGCGACTCGTGGCGCCGGTCCGGCTCCACCGTCTCGAGAACCGTGAGACCCGAGAGGGCCTCCCTGGGCGACGCGTAGAACGAGGCTCCGATGGCGGCTCCACGCGCCGCGCCTTCCGCGCCATCGGTCTCGTGGAGCTCGAGGCTCACGCCGCTCGTTCCGGTGAGCGTCTCACGAAAAACCGGGCTCTGGAACATGTTGGTTCTCCCCGCACGGAGGACTCTCGCCCCGACGCCGAGCTCCGCGAGGATATTCATGCCGTACTGAAATGCGAAAGCCACTCCCTCGAGCACCGCGCGTGCGACGTGCCTACGGTCGTGGGTGTTGAACGCGAGGCCTGTGAGGGATGCGCCGATGTCGCGATCCCCGAGCATGCGTTCGGCCCCATTTCCGAAGGGATAGACGCGGAGTCCCTCGCAACCGATGGGGGCTCGGGCCGCCTGGCGATTGAGCTCGTCATACGATGGTTCGTCGAAGAGCTGCCTCACCCACCGGTTGGAGCTCCCGGCACCGTTGACACAAAGCAGTACGCCGAGACGGGGACGCTCCTTGGAATGGTTGACGTGAGCGAAGCTATTCACTCGTGACTTCCGATCGGCCCGAACCGAGTCGCTGACCCCATAGACAACTCCCGACGTCCCCGCTGTCGCGGCGATTTCGCCCGGCTCCATAACGCCCAGCGACAGAGCATTGTTCGGTTGGTCTCCCGATCGATAGGTGACGGGAGTTCCCTCGGCGAGGCGCAATGAGCGCGCCGCCGCGGAAGTCAATCGGCCCTGTTCTCCGAACGTCGGAACGATCTCGGGCACCATCGTTCGCGGTATGCCGTAGTGCGTCAGGAGAAAGTCTGCCAGGCCGTGGCGCTCGAAATCCCAGAACATCCCTTCCGAAAGCCCAGGCATCGTGGTCGCCATCCGCCCCGTGAGAGCGTAGGCGAGCCAGTCGCCCGGGAGCATGGCCCGGTGGATGCGCTCGAAGAGCTCGGGCTCCGCCTCGCGGACCCAGGCGAGTTTCGAAGCCGTGAAGTTTCCCGGCGAGCTGAGGAGCGCCGTGAGACAGCGGTCTGGACCGATTGCGTCGAACGCGCGCCGGCCGATCTCGACGGCTCGCGAGTCGCACCAGATGATCGCCGGCCTGAGGATTGAGCCATCGGAATCCACCACCACGAGGCCGTGCATCTGGTAGGAAATGCCAATCGCGCTGACGTTCCTGGCATCGATCGTGGCGCTCGAGAGAACTCGCGCCGTCGCCCCTTCGACGGACTCCCACCACGTATCGGGATGCTGCTCTGCCCAACCGGGACGACTCGCTTCTATGGTCAGCTCGTCGTCGGGATAGGTGCTTCGAGCTACGACGACGCCCGTTTCCCCATTCAAGATCGAGGCCTTCACAGACGAGCTTCCGAGGTCGTAGCCCAAAAAGTACATGCCAGCCGACACACTATGGTCTCGCCGCCGGTGGTGTCAAGATAGATGGGACGTGAAAAACGTGCTCTCCCCGTTTCTCGATCGTCGCGGCGTCGTGATTCTCGATGGAGCGCTCGCCACCGAGCTCGAGCGTCGAGGCGCCGACCTGGGCGACCCGCTATGGTCCGCCAAGCTTCTCCTCGAGGCGCCCGACCTGATCGAGGCCGTACACTATGATTACTTCGTGGCGGGAGCAGACGTGGCCACCTCCGCGAGCTACCAGGCGACTTTCGAAGGTTTTGCGGAGCGGGGTATCGGAGAAAAAGACGCTGAACGCTTGCTGCGCCTCTCCGTTGTGCTCGCGCGACGAGCACGGGATCGATTCTGGGAGGACCCTAGACGTCGCAAGGGGCGCCTTCGACCGCTGGTTGCCGCCTCGGTGGGATGCTACGGAGCCTACCTGCACGACGGTTCCGAGTACCGCGGAGACTACGGTCTGAGCAGAAACGAGCTCGTGCAGTTTCACCGGCGTCGCATGGACGTACTCGTAGGCGCCGGAGCCGACCTTCTCGCCTGCGAGACCATTCCTTGTCGCGTCGAAGCCGAGGCGCTCGCCCTGCTTCTCGCGGATTACGCCAATACGCCCGCCTGGATCAGCTTCAGCTGCCGGAGTGAGAGCGAAGTCAGCCACGGCGAGTCCTTCGTCGAGTGCCTCCGGGTCGCGTTCAGCGCTGACCAAGTCGTGGCCGCCGGCCTCAACTGTACGCCCCCGACCCTCGTCTCGGAGCTGCTCGTCTTCGCGAAAGGCGTGAGCGAGAAGCCTCTCGCCGTATATCCGAACAGCGGAGAGTCATGGGATGGCGAGCGCCATTGCTGGCTACCGGGGTCCGGACCGACACCAAACGAGACCCTCGCCAAGCAGTGGCACGACCTCGGTGCCCGCCTCATTGGAGGTTGTTGCCGGACCACGCCCGATACAATCCGGGCCCTCACTCGCGCGCTCGGTCAACCGAACACGTTGTAGCGGAGGATGCACCAGATGGCACGCAACCCGTCACGCCAACCGATCTTCTTCCCTTCCGCGTAGGTGCGACCGGAGTAGGAGATTCCCACTTCGTAGATTCGACAGCCCATCCGAGCGACCTTCGCCGTTACCTCGGGCTCGAAGCCGAAGCGATCTTCCTTCAGGTCGATGGCTTGAAGGACGGGGCGGCGAAAGGCTTTGAAGCAGGTCTCCATATCGGTAAGGTTCAAATTCGTGAAGGTATTGGAGCACAGCGTCAGCATCTTGTTCGCGAGGTAGTGCCAGAAATAGAGAACGCGATGCGACTGCCCTCCAGCGAAGCGGGAGCCGAACACGACGTCCGCCCTGCCGGCCTGAATCGGCTCGATCAGTTTGGGATACTCTCGCGGATCGTACTCGAGGTCTGCGTCCTGAACGATGACGATATCACCGCTAACCTGAGCAAAACCCGTCCGCAGGGCGGCGCCCTTGCCCCGATTCGCCTCGTGATAGAAAACGCGTAGGTCCTCCGCGCCGGGAAGCGAGCGAAGTTTGTCCCTCGTGCCATCCGTAGAGAAGTCGTCAACGACTATGATCTCTTTGTCCTCCACCGGGCTAGCGCGGACCGCCGCAATGATGGCCTCGACGGTCTGCACTTCGTTGTAACAAGGAATGACGACGGAAAGCGCGGGCAAGACACGAGCTCCTGTGCTGAGGACGTAAAGCTGGCTAAGAGCTCGTAACTATAGCAGGTTGCTGGAGCTTCGGCGAAAGCGTTACAAAGCAAAAAGTGAGAGCGAGCTCCCAGAAGAGCCTTCTTCCCTGTCGTTCCTGTGATTCCTGCCAAATCTAAGGAAAGAAACGGCAAGCTCACAATTCGCGCGCAGGAACTCAGGAATTCACAGGAATCGCAGGAACAGAGCCGACTCTTCTCCCCAAGTCTCTTGAAGAGATCCTAAGCTTTGGACTCGAGGCGCTCGATTCGGGCAAGGTAGGTGCGGGAGACTCGCTCCTCGTCCATTCCCAGGTAAGAGGCGATCTGACGGGTGAAGTTCCGCAGGTAGACGGGTGCGGGGAGCCGATCGAGACGCTCGGTCTCGATATATTCGAGCATCGCGCAGCCAATTTTCGTTTCTCGCGAGATCGTTGCCAGGTCGACGTCCATCACTTCCCGCGCTCGACGAAGAAAGTTTCCCGTCGCCTCTTCGGACGGACCGAGCTTGAGGGGACAGACGCGAGGTTCTGGCAGCTGGGAGCGCTGAGGGTTCTCTTCGGCGACCTCGGATTCGGCGTCCTCGACTCCGTTGCCGTGAGACGTCGAGGATGCCCCGGCCCGATGCTGGACAGCCGCGGGCTCGGGCATGACTCGAAGCCGACGCCGGATCCCGAGTTCCTCGTCGTAGAGCCGCCGACTCTCCTCAGCGATGAGAGTCTGGTAGGCCTGGGAGATCCGCTCGGCCACGGACCGCCGCTCCGGAGGGCTCAAGATCGAGCTCGACACGAGTGCGTCGTGGCTATAGATCTCGCGGGCTTCCTCGTAGGCAGTCTGAATGTCGTCGCAGCTCGCATCGTAGGCAAGTTCCAAAACCTGGTAGTAGTCTTGTTCGTTGAGCCGCTTGAACATCAGTTTCGCTCCGCCGGGCGGGGATAGCTCGGACGCGACGTCAAGATCGTCTGGGCGACCTGCTCCAGAGCTCGGCCCGCTTCAGACTCGGGATAGTCGAGCATGAAGGGACGTCGCTTTCGATTCGCCTTCCAGACGCTATCGTCGAAATTAATCGCCCCGATGGCGGCCATGTCGATTCCCAGGTGTTTGCGACATACCGTTGCCATGGAGCTTCCGAGTCGTTGGTCCTCCTCGTAGCGTACTTGATTGACCAGGAGCCTAGGTTGGAAAGCAAGAGCTTCGTCTTTGAGAAACCGTCCTGTCGGTGCGTCGAGACGCTCCACCGCCTCCAATAGGTCGAAGGGAGTGCGGATACCATTTTTGTTCTTCTGGTCCATTGCCTGTTCGACGACTTTGCGAGCTGGGCTCGCCTTCAAACAACGCCACAGGTGCCGATAGAAGCTCATCTTGAGGAAACGGTACGCGTTCTCGATAGAGCTCGGCTCGGGAATCACAACAAGAATTCCCTGCTCGGCGAGAAGAAAGAAATCGACGATATTGAAGGAGATACCTGCTCCGATGTCGAGGAGGATGATGTCGGCATCGACCTGGCTAATTCGCGCAAGCAAGCGCGTTTTTTGGAAGTATTTCAGATTGGACGCGGTGAGGTGGTCGTGAGCGCCGCTGATGAGACCGAGATTCTTGACACCGGTTTCCATAATCACCGCCTCGATGGAATCGACGCGACGGTTGATGAAGTCGGACAACGTCCGCTCCGGTGTGCTTTGCCCGAGACAGGTGTGCAGGTTGGCACCCCCGAGATCGGCGTCCACGACGACTACTTTCTTTCCGTGTTGCGCGAGGCAGATGCCCAGACTGCTCGTGACTAGGCTCTTGCCCACTCCGCCTTTTCCGCCACCGACGGCGATGATGCGTCCCTTGGGCGGTTTGCCGTGACCGGGCTTAGGCTGAGCGGCAACCGCATGCAGAGTGGGGGCCGCGCTCGGCGCGCTTTCAGTGTAGATCGCCGCTGACGACAGAGATAGCTCCGAGGAGCTATCCCAAACACCGTCCGGCAGTGCAGAGACCCGTGCTTTTGGATCCGAGTCCACGATTTCTCCCTCTCTCGAATTTTACTGAAAGCGTCCGGATACGCGCTTTTGTCTGAAAAAAACGCCGGTTCTGTGCAGGAAACGGAAGATGAAGATCTATAAAAACGAGACTTTTTCAGAGAGTGCCAAGACTCAGTATTAGAGTGCTTTACTAGATGTTACCGAAGCATGTGGATGTGTGTCAAGTTGGTATGTTCCGAAATGGCATGGGAAAAGAAGGATTTCGGGGGCCCGGATCTACTGTTTGGATGGCGATTGTCCCATAGCGATGAGCGCCGGAACGGGGACGCCGTTGAGGCTCGCGGGCCGGTACCTAGCCTTGACGAGCGCGACGATCATCTGCGGCGCCGAGCCCGTACTCTCCGAGCTGATCCGCGCCGCGACCACACTGCCCTCGTGGTCGATGAGCACGGCAATGGCGCTCGATTGGGACCCCCGTCGCGAATCCATACCTGGCGGCGGTTTCACTCGGTAACTGACGACTCGGGGCGGCTCGTACAGAGCAGTGTCCTCGAGGGTGCGCGTAGCGATGTAGAAGGGCGCAATGTCGTAAAGCAGATAGTCGAAACTGGTCTGAAACGCCGCTCGAAAATGTTCCGCGGCCTCGTCGCGCTGCCTATTGAGAGCGTAGAGGTAGCCGAGATGCAGATGTGCTTCGGCATCTTCTGGAATCACTTCCGCAAGCGCTCCGTACAAGCTCTCTGCCGACTCCGCGTCGCCGTGAAAGGCGTGAGCCCGGGCGAGAAGGCGGAGCGCGCGCGTTTCGTTCGGGTCCACGAGCAAGACCTCTCCGAGCTCGTCAATCGCATCCTGATAACGACCGTCACCAAACAAGGCCTCACCGACTAGCAGTCGCGTCTCGTTCCGCTCACCGTCCGTCGTCGGCATGAACGTCTCGAGCCAGTTGATAGCCTGTTTGAACTTCCCGTCGGCCACGTACTCGCGTGCCTGCTTCACGGGATCGTCGAGCCCCACGACCCTCCCGAGAGGATCGGGAACCTTCGAGGGCCTGAGCACGAATTGGCGCATGGGATCGATCCCACCACTCTCGAGGCTGCGCGCAAGCACGGGATAGAACGTAGCAAGCCTTTCGAAGGCCTCATCGAACTCGTCACGTATCCGGAGTTTGTGGCCTTCGTAGACGACACCCTCCACCACGGTTGCGACCTCGATGGTACCGATGTACACGGGGTGGTCCTTCGGGACGACGATCAATCCAACTTTCGGCTCACCCGTTTGTGGGTGCACGCCGTAGCGCTGTCGGAGCGGCCGGCTCATCTTCTTGGCACGGTTACGAGGCCTGTAGACGGCCTCGAGGCTCTCGAGGGTATAGGTTCCCGGGGGAATCTTTTCCGCGATATATCCCAGCCCGTCATCGACGCCGAGAAACCGCACCTTCCCCGACGTCACTTCCCGTATCCTAACTCGCCGCGAAGTGAACTCGGAACTTCCGAATTTGCCGGTAAAACGACCGAAAACGATCGAATCTCCGTCGGAAACGACTTCGCTCCAGGAAGTGTCGGCATCAGGCGTGTCGGCCGAGGCCGCCAGGAGACCGAGAAAATTCACGGCGAAGAAGAAGACAACGAAACGCCGCATGAAACCCCCTACTCCGGGCCGCTGCGCTCGATCACCCATCGTTCGAAGGGTCATCTTGGCAGGAGGCCCGCTCATCGAGTCTGTGCTCGCTCATACTATGCTCCCCTGAAACCCAACGCAACGATTAGGTTCCAACGTGGCCCGGGCCCTTATCGGCGACGTATGGCGTGGAGTTTCTGCAGCGTTTCGGTGTTTTTCTGCGCTTCGGGAATGGAGCGATCGGGAAAGAGCGCGTCCGCGTTTTTGAGCGCCTCTTCCGCAAGCATGTATTCCTGCTTCTCGAAGTGTCGCTGACCGACGCGCGAGTGGACGATCGCTATCTCCCGCTGGATGTCCAGATCGTCCTGGCGAAACACGCGAGCGAGCTCGAACTGGTCCACCGCCTCGTCGAGTCTGTCCGCGGGCCCGGCCAGGAAACGTCCATAGGCGAGGTAGTAGTCGGGAGCGATTTCCGGAACGGTTGCGGCGGCTTGGGCCGCGGCACGATAGGCCTCCTCCGCCGACTCGAGCTCCGAAACCCGCTCGAGAAAGCGCGCGTAGTGATGCTGTGCCTCAGGGAGTTTGGGGTCGATCGTCACGGCCTTCTCGTAGGCCCCACGTGCCAGGTTGTGAGGATCTTCTGGATCGTCCTCGCTGCCTCGGCGACGTCTCGTCGGTACTCTCCGGCTGTAGAGGTCGCCGATCCCAACGGCCGAGGGCGCATGGCGTGGATTGATAGCCAAGGCGCCCTGAAAGGCCGCGAGACTCGCTTCTTCCTCCGTCGAAAGGGGCGCTTTGAGGTCCGGCTCGCCCGCCAACACGAGATGACAGAGGCCACGATAGTACATCGCCTCGACGAACGACGGGTTGTCACGAAGAGCGGCGTCGATACTCTGAAGGGCGCTCGTATACTGGCCAGCCTGGTAGAGGTTCTGGATCGCCTCGAGCTCCGGATTACCCTGATCGTCCGCAGTCTTCGACCCGAGCAGCTGATCTTTCAATGCTTCGATGCGATCGCAGCCCAGATTCACCAGCGTGCAGCAAAACAGCACGAGGCAAGACGTTCTCGCGAAGCGCATGGCGAAGCCCTCCTCCTAGTTTCCTTTGCCGAAAGCCGAGCTCACCGCCCCATTGTGTTCGAGGCCGATCGACGCCCCTGTTCGAGGTGCGCGATCGCTCGATTGGCTCGGTCCGCCACTTCCCTGTCGGGATCGGAGAGCAGAGGCTCCAGGTAGGGGATGGCCGCTTCGTCACCGATCTCCATCAGCACGAGGGCCATCTCTTTCCGTACTTCTGGAACGGGGTCCGTCAGATACGACACGAGCTCATCGAGAAGCGGACTGCCAAGCTCGACGGCGTAGTCGTGCGCTTGCTCTCGGAGTTTCTTGTTGCCGAGTGAAAGGGCGATGCGATCCACGAACTCGGCTCGACCAAGGCTTGCCAGGGAGAAGCAATAAGCGAGCTGGACGCGCGGATCCGGCTCCCTGAGAAAGTCTTTGGAGAGCCCCGGGACGAGACTTTCGTCGTCGAGGCGTCCCAAACCTTCCGCCGCCCACCGTCGTTGTTCTGACCTCGAGCTCGTCAACTGGTAGTAGAAAACGCCGCGCGCCTCCGGCGCTCCCATGAGCGAAAGCGCAACGAGAGCGCGATCACCGAGCTTGTTCGCATTGGCGTCGTAGATCGAGATGAGCTCGGGGGCCGCGGGCTTATAACGCATCGAGCCGAGGGCGCTGATCGCTGCCGCGGAGATGTCCTTCGACCCATCTCGGAGCGCGCCACGCAGTGCCTCACCGGCTTCGTCCGAGCCAATCTCCCCGAGAGCGCCGATCGCTTGCAAGCGGACGTTCTTCGCGGGATCGTAGAGTGCAGCACCTAACGTATCGACGGCGTCCGTGGCGCCGAGCACGCCGAGGCTATAGGCCGCCCGCTGCCGGAGGCTAGGCTCCTCGTCCTGCATGCGAACCTCGAACCCGCTCACCACCCGCGAGTCCACGGGCACGAGACCCTTTAGTACCGGCGTACGCTTGCGACTGCCCAGGATCCGACTGCCCAGGATCCAGTCGAACGAGCCACTCATCTCAGCGTTGCCCGCCCCGACGTAGATCTCGAGCAGGGCGAACATGGCCTCGTTACGGATGTCTTTGTCGTCGTCCCTTAGCGACACGAGCATTCCATCCACCGTCTCGGACGACGTGAAGCTCCGGAGCGCCTTGACGACGACTTTCCGCACTTTGAGCTCGGGGTCGCGCGTTGCCTCGGTCAGCGCCGGAATGGCCTCCGGGCGGCCGGACTTGCCCAGCGCTTTGGCCGCGTTTACGCGAGTCCCCGTATTCGGACTTCTGAGGTTGGCGATCTCGTCCTGAAACGAGCTTTGTGCCACCACGAGCACCGGGGCAAGAGCGAAGACCGCTATTGAGACAACCCGTGTCAGCACGAAAAGACGTGCGCGTCCCATTTTATGAACCTCCGATGAAGGCGGACCAATTGAATTGGATAAATCGCAACGGGTTGTATGTTAACAGAAAGACTACGCTGGATCTAGTGTCCCGAGTCCCGGAGACTTGGGATGGCGTGACGCCGCACCGGGCTCAAGGATCCCGCGGTTCTGAAGCGCGGGCGGCGACCTCGTCCGCACGCCCCATTTCCGCGGTCCCGGACGCGACCCTTTCGGCGTAGGCCGAGGGGTTGTCGAGGAGCTCGGCGGCGTCTCCAAGGGCGCCGAGGCCGGCACGCACCTGGGGGTCGTAGCTCACCGCAATCTGCTGGGCGGCCTCCGGGCCCCAAAGGGCCGCGAATATCTCGACCTCGATCCGAAGGGAGAGCTGATCCCGCTCCGCGAGCAGCTCTTCGCGATCGTAGGTCGCGGACTCATCCTCGAGGAACCGAAAGAAGTCCTCCAGTATTTCGTCGCTCACCCTGAAACGCTTGTCGATCAGCCGAAGGTTCTTGGGGCGCTGCGTCCGAATCTCCTTTGGCTGGATTCCGGCTCCTTCTAACGAGCGACGATCGTCCTCGGGCGCAAATCGAGTCGTGTATTTGAAAAACGCATTGTGGCTGTTCAGGGCGAGAATCGCTTTGGGCATCTGGGGATAGCTCACGTGGATATCCGGGGTAATGCCTCCGCCGCTGTAAACCTTGCGTCCGGCGTCCGTATATTTCAACTCACCTCGGGGCGTTTTAGGCTCTTCCGCGCGAGCGGCGTAGTAGTAATCGTCGAAGGAGCCGGAGGAGTAGTCTCGCTGAATGCTGCGACCGCTAGGCGTGAAGTATTGTGCAGTCGTCAGCGCGAGACCATTCCCTTCGCTGATGCGGTAGATGGATTGGACGAGCCCCTTCCCGAAGGTGGTCTCGCCAACGATCAGTCCGCGATCGTGATCCTGAATAGCGCCCGAGACGATCTCGGACGCGGAGGCGCTGCCACGAGAGACGAGCACGACGAGGGGCATGTTCGCATGCGAGCTCGCTCTATTCGCCAGATAGTCGTAATCCGAGCCGTCCGTCCGCCCACGGGTATAGACGATGAGGGAGCCTTTCTCGAGAAATTTGTTCGAGACCGCGACGGCTTGATCCAGGAGCCCGCCGGGGTTGTCCCTCAGATCGAGCAACAGCTTGTCCGCACCGTCCATCTGGAGCTTCACGAGATTCTCGTGGAGCTCGTCTTCCGTCGTCTCGGTGAAGTCGGAGATCCGCAAATAGCCGGTGTTCTCGTTCAACATGAAGGCGTATGGAACGCTCTTGAGATCGATCTTGTCGCGGACGATGGTGAAGTCGAGGGGCTGATCGTAGCCCGACCGCGTAATCGAGATGGTGACCTCGCTACCCTTCGGTCCGCGAAGCCGTTTTACGGCGGCGTCGAGCTCGAGGCCTCGGGTTTCCTCGCCCTCGATTTTTGAGATGATGTCGCCCGAGCGGATGCCGAGGCGATAGGCCGGCGTACCCTCGAAGGGCGAGATCACGGTGAGGTCTCCGTCACGCATTTGCACCGAGATTCCGAGTCCGTGGTAGCTTCCCTGCTGACGCTCTTGGAGCTGGGTGTACTCCTGTTTCGGCAGAAAGTTCGAATGGGGGTCGAGCGTTCTCAGCATGCCCCGGATCGAAGAGTGAACGAGCTTCTTCGGATCGATCTCCGTGGCGTACTCTTCTTCCACCAAACGCAGAACGTAGGTATAGCGCCGCAAGAACTCCGCGTAACGATCGACTTTCGCCTGAGCTCCGCTACCGGAAAGACCACCAATTACCGCGCCGGCGATTACGAGAGAGAGGACCACGGCAAGTGCAGATTTCTTCATCAACAAACCGCCCGATTCAGTTTAAAGTCAGAGACCCACGCATCTCATACCATCCTAGCAAAGCAGATAAGCCAAGTAAAATAAAGGCCTTCGCAGGCCGCTTCTTGCCCGGAGTCCCCCGGTTTCCCCGGCACCGCCTGTTTCGACCTATAATGAGGCACGATCTCTGGAATGTTACGGGTCGAAGTCCGGTAGGAGGCAATCGCTATGCTAGGTCCCATTGGGATGCAAGAGCTGATCATCATTTTCGTGATCGCGCTCATCGTCTTCGGCCCGCGAAAGCTCCCCCAGCTCGGCAAATCTCTTGGCCGCAGCATCGCGGAGTTCAAGCGCGCCAGTAGTGAGCTAAGGAACACGCTCGAAGACGAGATTCACGTCGAGGAGACGAAGAAAGAGATCATGGAGCCCATCGAGACGTTGAGCAGAGAGGCAAGAGAGGTCGTGTCGGCCGCCACGGAGCCCGACTCGGAGAAATCCGCCGACGAGCGCACCGCCGACTCGAAAGCCTAGCTCTTCCGTGGAGTCGTCCCCCAAAAGAGCAGCAACCGTCGAATGTCGCAGACCGCCGCGCTTCCCCCGCCCGAAAGCTCCTCTCCGGAGAAGATGTCCTTTCTGGAGCATCTCGACGAGCTCCGGCGGCGCATCGTTTTCGCCATCGTCAGCCTAGCCGTAGCCTTCGTCGCCTGCTTCACGTTCTCGACGGAAATCTTCGAGTTCCTCATGGGCCCCATGCAGATGGCCCTGCCTCCCGGCGGCGAGCTCATCGCGACGAAAGTCCCAGAGATCTTCGTGCTCCACTTGAAGATGTCGTTCTTCGTGGCGATTTTCGTGGCGTCACCCGGCTGGATCACCCAAGTCTGGCTCTTCATCGCTCCCGGGCTGTATCAGAACGAGAGGCGCTTCGCGATTCCTTTCATCTTGTTCGGAACCTGCTTCTTTCTTCTCGGTGCCGCCTTCAGCCACTACATCGTCTTCCCGACCGCAGTGGCTTTTCTGACTACCTTCGGGAGCGAAGATATCCAGATCAAGCCCGCCGTGTCCGAGGTTTTCGGCTTCTATGCGCGGGTCATCCTCGGCACCGGTATCGTCTTCCAGATCCCGACTGTCGTTTTTCTCCTCGCCCGGCTCGGACTCGTGACCCCGGGCTTGCTGATTCGGCAGTTCAAATACGCCGTCCTTGTCATCTTCATCGTGGCGGCTATCATGACTCCCCCCGACGTCGTGACGCAGACGCTGCTCGCCTTTCCGATGATCGGACTCTACATCATCTCAATTGGGATCGCCTGGGCATTCGGGAAGGACCGAGAGCACCCCGACGAGTAGCAGGGGTGCAGAAACCTCGGCGGCACCCTATACGAAAGGCACGAACCTGACGGCGCCGAGGCGACGTATCGTGAAGCCTCCTTCGGCTCCAGAGCGGCGCTGGTGTAGCTCGAGCTCCTGAAGATGCGGTGGTCCTACCGGAATGACCATCCGCCCTTCTTCCGCGAGCTGCTCTCTGAGCTTCGTCGGGACCCGTTCCGGGGCGGCGGCCGCCAGGATGGCGCCGAAGGGCGGGGCCTCGGGCCAACCGCCGCTCCCATCGCTGACGCGGGAGTGGATATTCCGATAGCCGAGCGCCGCGAGGAGCTCCTGCGCCTCTTCGGCTAGCTCGGAGACAATCTCCATCGTGTAAACCTCCCGTGCAAGCTCCGCGAGCACGGCCGTCTGATAGCCGGAGCCCGTACCGATCTCGAGCACGGTCTCCTCGCCCGAAAGCTCCAGGGCTTGTGTCATCACAGCCACGATATACGGCTGCGAGAGGGTTTGTCCCGCCGCGATGGGAACGGGGCGATCGCCATAGGCTTTATCGAGGTGCGGGTCGGGCACGAAACGGTGGCGCTGGATGCGTCCCATGGCCTCGAGAACCCGCTCGTCACGAATTCCCCGGGAGACCAGCTGCTCCTCGACCATGCGCTGCCGGCGTTTGGCCATGGCGGCTTCGATCACTGGGTTTCGAGGGTAGCACAGCGATGGTCGAGATTAATGGAGGAAGACGGGAGGCTTTGCCTCGGCTTTTTCGTCTACCAAAGGAGGTCACTCTTTTGGATTTCGGGAGGTTTTTGATGAAGTGGATGATCCTGGGACTCGCATTGAGTCTCGTTCCGATGTGGCTCCTAGCGCGCGATCTTCGGGCGGTCGCGAAGAAGGAGCACGCACGCCGGAGCGCCGTGGTTGCCAAGCGCGGCGAGTCGCGGCGCTTCACGAATCGCGATCTCGTTCGCTTTGCGGATTCGAGCGAGCCGGCGACGACGACGGTGCCTTCTCGGCGAGCGCGACGCGAGCGGCGCGACCTCGCGAAGGAGCGCGCGTTTTGGACGAAAGAAAAGGTCCGGCACGAAAGAGAGCTCGCCCGGGTCGACGCCCGTATCCGCCGACTCGAGTGGAGGTTGAAGGACCGCGACGCGCGGCGAAAGCCGGGTGAGCGACTTGTGCGCGATCCCGCTGCCGAAGTGCTCGAGGCCAACCTCGAGAGCCTGCGTGAGGAACGGAAGCGAGTGGAACAGGCCTTTCGCGAGCGAGCCCGCAAGGCCGGCGCCTTCCCCGGCTGGCTCCGCTAAGGGCCACCGGATCGGATGTCCTCTCACCCACCTGCCTTCGGCAGGCGGGTGAGAGGACATCTGATAAGCTCTGCTTCGCCATGTCCAAACGCGCCGTTCGTCGCCTGCATCACCCAAAAGACCCCTATCCGGTTCTTCTCGGAGAGGGCTTGATCGATAGCGTCGGAGCGGAGCTCGCCCGACTGTGGCCGCGACGCCGGGTAGCGGTCGTGACCCAAGCACGGATCGAGCGGCGCCACGGCTCGAGGCTCCTACGAAGCCTCGAGCGCGCTAACGTGGACGCGACCGTGCTCAGGATGCCCGAAGGCGAGGAGAAGAAGTCGCTGGCGACCGTCACCGGCCTCTACGACCGCCTCGTCCGCCTCGGCTTCACCCGGGACGATAGCGTGCTGGCGTTCGGAGGCGGGACCGTCGGCGATACGGCGGGGTTCGTGGCCGCCACGTTCTTGAGAGGAATCGCCTACGCCCAATTACCGACGACTCTCCTGGCTCAGATCGATAGCTCTATTGGAGCCAAAGTCGGCGTCAACCACCCGAGCGCAAAAAACCTGATCGGCGCTATCTACAGGCCGAGCGCGGTTTGGATCGATCCGACACTCTTGACGACCTTGCCGACACGAGACTTTCGCTCGGGTCTCTTCGAGCTAGTCAAGTACGGATTCATCGGCGTTCCGCGTTTGATCCGACGCATGGAGCAGAGCTCGCTTGGCGTTCGCGATCGAGACTTCGTCGAGTCCCTCGCAGACGGAGTAAAGCGAAAGCTCGAGGTCGTTCGAGACGACGAGTCCGAAGCCGGCCTAAGACGGATCCTCAACTTCGGACATACCATTGGGCACGGATTGGAAGCAGCGGGAAACTATCGAGCGCTGAGGCACGGAGAGGCGGTCGGCTGGGGAATGGTCGGCGCGATACGACTCGGTGAGCGCCAAGGGACTTTGACTGCGCGTCTCGCAGAACGTCTCGAGTCGGCGGTCCGCCGTCAGGGGCCGCTTCCGCTCCTCGACCGACTACCCGTGAGACGGGTGATGAAGGCGATTATGAAGGACAAGAAGTTGGGGCCTGACGGCCTCCGCTTCATCCTTCCCACCGGCTTCGGGAAGGTTGAGATCGTGAACGGTTTTCCTCTCGATGAAGTCGAATGGGCCGTCCGAAGGCTTGGTGTCGGAGGAGGGCGGACCGGCTGATGCCGGAAGCCAAGGCGGTCCGGCGCATGTTCGAGAGCGTCGCGCCGCGTTATGACCTCTTGAACCGCGTCCTCAGCATGGGCATCGATCGTTCGTGGCGGCGCCGCGTGGTCGAGGTGCTCGATCTGCGGCCCGAACAGACGGTGCTCGATCTCTGCTGCGGAACGGGAGATCTGGCTCTGGCCCTTGCGCCTCACGCTCGAGCGAACGCATGTGACTTCACGTGGCGCATGCTCGAGAAGGCGAGCGAGAAGGCGGCGGCAGTGACGGCGCGGGTCGGTCTCATCGCGGCCGATACTCTGAAGCTTCCGTTCGCGCCGGAGAGCTTCGATGCCGCGACGGTTGCCTTCGGGATTCGTAACTTGGAAGACATGGGCGCTGGTCTTCGCGAGATCCAGCGGATCCTCAAACCCGACGGCGTCCTCGCAATCCTGGAGTTCTCCCACCCCAACCGCTGGTGGATGCGCCTTCCCTACCGCTTCTATTTGAACGTCGTCCTTCCCCGGGTCGGCAACTACCTCAGTCGGAAAGGAGACGCCTATCGTTACCTCGCCGATTCGATCATGGGATTTCCCGATCCGCAAGCGCTGGTCGCAATTCTCCAGGGGACCGGTTACGCCAACGTGACCTACGAGCGGTTGAGCGGAGGCATCGTGGCCCTGCACGTCGCCCACAAAACCGAGTACTAACAGGGTGCTGAAAAGTCATCTGCACCCCGCGAACGAGGCGGAGCCTTCAGCCGGAGCGTAGGGCGAGGCTAAGCCGAGACCCAAAGCGAGAAGCCGTGCCGCCTTCCGCAGCGAGCTTGTCGAGCGGAGGGTTAGCCCGCGCGAGAAGCGCGGGCGCGTTGGATAGGATGCGGGGCCCCACGGCACTAATATTGACGGCGAGTGAGCACTTTAAAATGCCCCCATCAAGAGATAGAGAATCGCCTTCTCGACGGGCAGGCGATTTTCGGTCTGATCCCAGACGGCGCTCTGCGGCCCGTCGATGACCTCGGCGGCGACTTCGCTCCCCCGCTGTGCGGGCAAGCAATGCATGAACAGAGCGTCCGGCTTGGCTTTGGACATGAGCTCGTTCGTCACTCGATAGCCCGCCAGGGCCTGCTGGCGGACTCCCGATTCCGCTTCTTGTCCCATCGAGACCCATGTATCGGTATAGACCGCGTCCGAACCCTGGACGGCGGCGACCGGGTCCTGGGTGAGCACGATGGTGACTCCCGCGGTCGAGGCCTCACGATTGACGCTCTTGACGATGATGGACTTGGGTTCGTAGCCAGCAGGCGTAGCCACGGCGATGTCCATTCCGACTCTCGTGGCACCATAAAGCAGCGAGTGGCACATGTTGTTGCCGTCACCGACGTAGGCGATCTTCTTGCCCTTCAGGCTTCCCTTCTTCTCGGTCAAAGTGAAGTAGTCGGTGAGCGCCTGGCAAGGATGGAGGAGGTCGGTCAGGCCATTGATGACCGACACGCGCGCGTGGCGAGACAGCTCGACGAGATCCGCGTGCGCGTCCGTGCGCGCCACGATGCAGTCGACGTATCGAGACAGCGCCTTCGCCGTATCGGCAATCGTCTCACCGCGTCCGAGTTGCAGGTCTTCGAACCTGAGCGGGAGCGCAAGGCCACCGAGCTGATAGATGCCTACCTGAAACGAGACCCGCGTTCTGGTGGACGGTTTCTGAAACAAGAGAGCGAGGGTCTTCCCACCGAGCGCAGCGCGATACTTGTCGGGCGAGGCCTTGATGTCGGTCGCGAGCCTGAAGATCTCGGTGACGTCCGGTGCCGTCAGATCGCGTATCGATATGAGATGTTTCGGGTCCATTGGGGTTCGGGCACACCGGCAAGACGCCCGGGAAGCGCTTCTGGGAAGGCCCCCGGTAGATTAGCTCTAAACTTTTTGCTTGTTTGAGATTATGGGGACTACGAGAGCTTGTCAAGCTCGCGCTCAGCAGATCGCCGGGCTTTCGACGCCGACTTCATTCTCGAACAGCCCGCGAAGTCCCGGCCGACGCGCGAAGAAGATCTCGCGCAACCGAACCTGGTCCGCCATTCTCGAAAACAGCGACAGAATGCGAGCTGCGACGTCGGGCAGGTAGTAGGGCACGATAGCGCGGGAGATCAGCTCTGCGACGATATCGTTGACCTCTCGGTCCGCGATCCGATGCTGGTCCGATTTGCGCACCAGGTAGAGAGCGCTCAGCGGATAGGAAGCTCTCGAAAGAATGTTGCCTTCGCCCGGCCAAGGGGTGCCGTGAGCGACGATACCGTCTTCGGAGCAACGCACGGCGATACGCTCGTCGCTGAGAAGCTCGACCCCCTCCTGTTGGAGCAGGCGTGACAGCGTCGTCTTGCCGTCGCCGGAGTGGCCCGCAAAGACGTGGGCCCGCCCGTCGATCGCGACGCCCGCGGCGTGAAACACGCAGGTCTCCGCTAGCGCGAGACGCGGCACGAGCAGAAGCTGGTCGATCGGATGTGGAAGTTCACGGACGAGCTCCGAGGTTTCAGTGTTGTTCGCGATCTCACTCCAAGCTTTGGCGGAGAATGCGAGCTCGGCCTCCGAGAAATCAGAGCTCGAGAGCACGTGACAATAGACCCTGCCAGTCGGGGGGTGGAGGAACTCGAAGAGAACCCCGTCGCGACCTCGATGGACGCGCCAATGGTGCCCGGAGTCGTAGCAGGGGGGATCATCCAGGGTATCGAGCTCGGGGCGACTCGTGACCCGGATATCGAGATCGACGGTCTGGTCCGATGACTCGAAGTCTTGGTAGCTTCCGGAAAGTGCGAGCGTGGCGTCGAACGAAGGCTCGCACCGAAAGCGAACGCGAACCCCTGCGACGTTGAACTTCCGTGCCGCCCCGGGCGGGAGGAGTATCTGATCGTCCAAGGCGAGGTTTCGTCAGCTCCCGAAATTGAAGCAGCTATTGGCCTCGCAAGTGGGCCCGGATGGATTGCCTTGCGACGGAGTCTTGCAAGCTCCTGCGAGACTCTCCTCCGGCTTCAGCGTGACGCGGCGTAACTTGGGTTTCGCGTAGGCTTTTTTTCGCTGTTCGTCCTTTTGTCTCTGCATGTGCGAAGCGACCTCCTAGGCTTGCAGCACCGGCAAGAGCACCTCTTCGCGCTCTTGCCGACCCCGCGTTTCTTGATCGACCGGACCGTCGTAGTAGCCGAGCTTCTCCGCCCGACGGTGACCGACTTCACAGGACCACTCGACCCGGGACTCGATGTTCCCCTTTTCCATTTGAGACCAGGCCGCGCACTTGCCACAAAGCGAGACGAAGTTGCAGCTATTGCACTGGTGGTCGGGATTCCGCATCCGGTGGTACACAGGCGGGAACATCTCGTTCCAGATTTCTCCGAAGCTCTTCTCCTTCAAACTGAAGGCGGGCTCTCTCAATAGCAGGCACATCATCATCTGGCCGTAGGGATCGATGTGAAAGGTACGGCTTCCGGCGCCGCACGAGAAGACTCGGCTCGAGCGGTAGTTTTCGCGATTCTCGAAGTAGCCCCGAAATTCCTCCAGTCTTCCCGGAATCGTGAACTCCAGGTCGACGGCCTCTTGCGGCGACAGGCGGACGTTGCAGGGCACGAGCGCACCGGTGAAGTTGGGATTGATCATCGCGTCGAACTTGAATCGCGCGCCGCGGCTCTCGGCGAACCGCGCCATGTCCTCGAGCTCGTGCTGATTCGTACGCATCACGATCGTTTTCAACTTGACGGGAAGACCGCGCTCGAGGAGGAGCTCGACGCCCCGGTAACACTTGGCTCGAGAGCCCGGAATTCCCGTGACTTTTTCGTAGACCTCTTTCGAGAATCCATAGAGGGAAACCTCGACCATCTCGGGAGGCTGCTCCTTCAAGGCATCGGCAATCCGTTTCGTCATGGTCGTGCCGTTCGTGAAGAGTGTGACACGAAGCCCCAGCCGTCGAGCATGCTCGTAGATCTGGAAGAAATCCGGCCGGAGAAAGATCTCGCCTCCGGTGAACAAGAGCCAAATCGTGCCGGCGGCCGCGATCTCGTCGAGAATCCGCTTCACCTCATCCGTCGTGAGGATTCCGGAAGGCCACTCCCCATCCCGGTAGCAGTGCAGGCACCGCAGGTTACAGCGGAGGTCGAGCTCGAGCGAGCCGCTCAGCGGAACACGGTTCTCGACCCACTTGGCAACCACCTCGCGACCGAAGTCCTCGATTGGAAGGTCTGGAATCTGGGCACAGGCCATCTTGTCTCCTCAAAGGGTTGTGATAGGAATTCTAGTAACCTAAAGCAAGGCTGGTGCCAAAGACGCGAACGAAGAGCGACACAGTATCTAATTTATTTTCAGTACTTTAACCGGAGCAAGGGATACGGCTAGGCTAGCTCGCCGCGGGGATTTCACCCCACGGACGCGCTATTTTCGTCGCGACTATGGCGGGCCGGTCAAAACTCGAACGTCGAGGGCCGCGCTCAAGTTGCGCGGGTTGACGTTGGTCGAGAACGTCTTCCGGATGAAGTCGTCGGAGTCGTTTCCGACGAGGGCGCCCTCGGAGGCGCCTTCCATGCCCGCCGAAATCGATCGAGCGGTCACGGTCACCCGGACGCTCGATAGCATGTTCTCCGCGGTGACGGCGTTCCCGACGCCGACGTCGTTGATGGGATCTGGCGGATTGACTTGCTCGAACGGAGCGGTGATTCCGATCACGTAGTTGATCTGGAAGTCTTCGAGATAGCCGACCGCCTGAGGCTGCCCCGAGAAGTCGACGTCGCGCATGAGGAGTTGTGGCGGCGGTCCGTTATAGAGCGCCGCATTATCAAGCTGCGTGAAGTAGCGCACGACGGAGACCCGCACAAGCCTCGGAACCCTCGCGGGTGGTGCGAAGTTGATCTCGAAAGGCGTCGGTGGATTGCCAGCACCGGCGCTATGGTTACTATAGGCGGGATCGAAAGCTCCGAAATCGACGGTAATGCGCGCATTTCCTGTGACGACGGGGTCGGGAACGACCGCCAATACGCGCCCCATAGCCCATGCCGGTAGAAACCCGTTCGGATCGTTCAATGGCGTATCGTTGAAGAGAACGGTGATGTCGCCCACGTTGAAATTGGTCGTATTCGCCATCGTGAGAACGGTCGAGGCCTGAATTTCCTGCACGTCCTCCGCTTCGAGATAGGCGTTGCCCGCCGATTGGAACGTACCCACCATCTCGAGGGAGTCCGTGGGATTGCCGTCCCCAGCGCCGTTGACTCGCGTGAAGGCGGGGAGCTCGGGCGGCAAGCCACCGCCGGCTTGGAGAATGTCTTTGCTCACCATAGAGAGCGCGGTTCTCGCGCTCTGCTGCATGTCCGCGATCTCGGGCTCTCGCTGGAAAGAGCGCTGTCCCTTGGTCAGAAGCGCAAAGACGGCACCCATCACGATAAGCGTAATCGTAATCGAAATGAGCACCTCGATGAGCGTAAAGCCGCTCTCGTCTTCTCGGTTCGCTCTTGCCCTCAACTCACGCATTGGTTCTACTCCCGTTAGTGAGAACGACCGGCCCCTTGGCTACGCCGTCGAACTCTCCATCGATTGGGGTCGATCGTATGCACTCTTCCCTGCCATCGCATCCGTTCCTCACGACTTCTCCGCGAGGCCATAGTCTCGCATCTTGTGGAGCAACGTTTTCCCGCTGACCTCGAGAATCTCGGCCGCCCGGTTACGATTGCCAGCGGTCTCCTCCAAGACTTTGAGGATCTTCTCTTTTTCGGCACTCGCGGCGGCACGCTTGCCGACCTCACTCAGAGTGCCGCCCAAGTCGAATCCCACCGGGACTGACGGATCCCGTTCGGCGCCGAGCCCAATACGGTGACGTTCGACTGCCTCGGGCTCGACAAGAATGGAGATGCCACGAGCACGCTCCTTCAAGACCCCGCCGAAGTCCTCGAGGTCGTCCTCGTCAACTTCGTCTATAACGAGTGGCCCGAGGGGGCTCAGCTCGGAAGCGGCACGGCCCCCGGCTATCGTTGGTTGGCGGTGACGGCCGCGCCAGTGGAGCACGCCGCCGCTCTCGCGGCCGACGTAGTCCTCGGCTACAACAACCACATCTTCTCCGGCATCCTGACGTCCAACGATACGGTGTCGAACTTCCTTGACACCTGGATCAACACCTTCCGCTATCCGCTGTTCTGGACCGACCAGCTGAAGATAGCCGTCGGGACTCTTTGGTATGGAGTCCGGGACATCTACCCGTCCGCGGTGATCCGTCAAGACGAGCGCGACGTAATCGGCATTTCGGTGGAGACCATCGGAGAGGATCGCAGGAGCGCCCTCGTCGTCGACTACTTGATGAACGGCGCCACCGGGTCTTTCACGGAGGCGCTCAGCCTGAAGAACAAGGCATTGCCGTACAACGTGTCGACCTCTCTCCAGTACACGTATGGCGCCGGGCGTCGGGTCTGAGCGATGGCCGGCACCGCAACGAAGATCCTCCGCCCGACGGTCGACAGAGGCAGCGGTTCGGTCACGGTCCCGGCGTGGACCCTCGGAGCCGGCGCGACCAAGGTGGCGGCGGTCGATCCTGGGGACCCGGTCAGCCACGACAACGACACCAGCTATATCGTCACCGACTCGCGCAACATCGGCTTCGAGCAACGCTTCGAGATCGACCCGACCTTCGCGGAACGGATGGCGCTGGTCACCGAGGTGCGCGTTCACACCCGTGTCCGTGACGAGGGCACGACGGTCATCTCAAACAAGCTGCGCGTCGTGCTCGGAACAAGCAACGTGCTCAGCAGCACATTTTCAACGGCGGGCACGTCGTGGACCGCCGGAGGGAACAACGTCTCGAAGGCGATGGCGCGCCCTGGCGGCGGAGACTGGACCGAGGACGACTTTCGCGACTCCACCTTCCGGTTGGGCATCGTTTGCCCGTCCCAGGTGCCCGTGATGAGGTGCACTTCCTTGTGGCTTGAGGTGGACTACGTCCCCGCGGTACTCACCGTCGAACCCCACCGTGAAGTCGGGTCTAGAGAGCTCCGGCTTCTCCAGCACGAGCCCGAGGTCTATACCGTAAAGCTGCCGTTGAAATTCTTGAGCCTCGGCCTCACGGACATGGTGCGCCTGGCTCACGACTCGGTCTTTGCGTCAGCGTCGGTGCTGAGCGCTCTCTCAAGCCATATGTTGACAGATAAGTGGCGTCAGACACCATGCTTCGTGCTCGAACGCACGATCAACTTCGACGACGACACGGTCACGCTGAAGCTTTTGAACGCGATTCCGTGTCTGGCGATGTTTTGGTCGACATTCACGACACCGGACGACGTCAACGACGACATGGACGGGATGCCGCTCATCCATGTCGGTCAGGAGTTGGGCGTCGCGCGCACGACGAGGGGGTACATCCCTCACCCGAGCTCGGCGAGGAGCATCACCCGCCTTTCGGACGTTTCGCCCATCACGGAGAAACGGAACCACAAGGGGACACTCTGTGAGCTCGGGGCACCAAACGACATCAAGGACTCGGTCTTTTCCCACAATTTCGGCGGCGGGACGCCATGGACCAAAACGACTTCGACCGGGGGCTCCATCGTCACAAGCACGACCAAGCTTCTGTTCGAAAACACGGGAGTCACGGACCGGTCCTGCCACGTCACGAAGGGGTCGGGAGACGACTATGTCAGCCAGAGCTGGACTCACGGTGGCGGCGATTCTCGTGTCTCGATGTGGTTCAAACAAACATCCGGCAACGGCGACTGGGCCTATCAGCGCCCCAACGGCAACTGGTGGAACGACTCTACGCAGAGCTGGAGCGCCACGCTCGTCTGGAATGCTTCGAGCGGCGTGTCGGACGACTGGTTCCGCGTTGTCAGCAAGAAGATAACGGGGCTCTCGGCCGGCACGGTGACCGTGCGCTTCGGTCTCAACGCAGGCCTCGCCAACGACGAGCTGTTCATCGGCAGCGTCAACCATATCGAGGACGATGCCATCTATTCGGACATTCCGACGGACGAAAACGGCGACCTGGTCGCCACGGCGGGCACGACGACCACGGACGCGGATGAGATTGATTACTCGCTGGACAACGGCGGCGGCCTAGACGAGCGCCAAGTGATGCACCCGAGCCGGATCGCGCACCGCTTCACAATGGAAGCGGAACAGGACAGCGATGGCATCGTCGAGGGTGCTGCGAACGGGAACATTCTCGGGACGTGGACATGGGGCTCTGGCGTGACGGACTACGACCAGCTCGTGGTCGAGAAGAGCAGCGGGCAGGTCCGCGTCGCCTACGAGCGCGTGGTCAGCTCTACGAGCCAAGGGAAGGCATTTAAGAACATCACGCTTGTTCGCGGCCAGGTGTATGAGATCGCGGTCACGGTAACCAGCGCTTCCGGAGGCGAGCTCGGGAAGGCGGCCCTGAGCTGTACCGTCTATGTGGACGAGGTGGCCGGAAGCGATGTCACGTTCTCCAACGAGCACAGCTCGAGCCAGCAAGAAACGCATTTCTATCCTGGGTGCGGCCCCGCCGGGCTCTCGAAGCGCCCAGCGATGAATTGGATTCGAAACCTCGAAATCTTGCAACGTGTGCTCCCAGCGGAAGAGATAGGAGCGAGACGCTAGTGCGAGAACTTGGGAGTCTGCGACAAAAACTGCTCCGCGCTCTCGTGGGATTGGCGAGGGTGCGAGAGCGAGAAAAGGTTCTGGAGGAGCAGCTCGCGCAGTTGCGCGACGACATCGCCACTCTCCGCGTTCGAGTGAATGAGCACGAGCGACGGGTCACCACACTGGAAGGTGGTTAATGAGCGAAGGCTTCTTTCTTTCCGGTCTAGCTTCGAACGCGTGCGTTCAGGCTCAAAGCGTGACGGTCTCATCCGAGGACGCGTTATTTCCAAAGGCGCATCTACAAACCGGAAAACCCTGGGAGCGCTTTCGCTTTTCTTCTGCCGCGGCGAATCCGAAGATGGAGTTCGACTGCAATATCATCGCGAATCCGAGCTACGAGTTGGACCCCGATCTAACCTCGCCTCCTACAGGCTGGAAAATCCCGACGGGAGGTGGCACTCCAGACGTGAGTACGGCTGAGTTCAACGAAGGGACAAAATCGCTTCGTCTCAATCTTGCCAACGAGGCGGCGTACCAGGACCGCGAAGTCCGGCTCGGCGGGACGTACCGGCACACGGTCGCACTCCGAGGCGACGGGACCAACATCGTCAGCGCCTACGTTCTGGATTTGATTGCGGGTAAGTGGCTTCAGTCTGGTGGGGCGTGGACAACGACAAAAACCGCGTGGGCAACGAGGTCAGCGGCGACCTTTGCGGACAGCTCTATCACACTGACGCTCGAGGATCCGGTCGCGGGTCATTCCGGCCCGGGCCGCGTTCGAATCCTCTTCGACCGACCTGGGACCGTCGCGGGCGCAGCCTATGTCGATTCGGTCTATCTGTGGCCCAAGATTACGTGTGCGGCCTTGATCCACCATACGATTCCCACGGGCTTCCCCATCGCGGTGGAATCGGCAGATGATGCCGCCTTCACCTCGAACCTCAATGACCATGGAGACCTGCCCGCTAGGCGATTTCGTACTTACATGATCCTTGCGGGACCCGCGACTCCGCAGAGATTCTGGAGATTTCTCATTACTGGGACCCCATACGATCTTTTCCTCCCTTGGATTGGGCAGCCAGTACTAGGAGAACGTGAAACCTTTCTCACCCGGCCGAGCTATGGACTTGTCACCATCCGAGAGATGCCCAAGTCGGGGACAGCAGAGCTCCCCGTTTCGCTGGCGGAAGCACCACGATATCGGTTCGATATGTCATGGGAGAACACCGCCTACAGTGCTTACCAGCAAATCGCGGAAAAGATGCTGGGGGCTTGTTTTTTCGGAGATGAGCCCATTTTGCTTGTCGCGGATACAACACAATCGGAAATGGTCTACGGTCGCGGCGCCAGCATGAGCTCCATTGCGCCGAGCTGGGTCTTTATTGATCAAGTGGAGTACTCGCTATCGGTTCAGGACGACCCCTATAGCGTGGTTACCAGATGAAACGGCCGCTTATGGAGTTGACGGACGACGAGCTTCAGGAGCATTGCCGTCGTCATCTCAAAAGTCTTGAGACGATTCTAGAAGAGCTCGTAAGACGAAGAGCTGATAGAGAGTGTAGTAAAATAGAGCGCGAATCGGTCACCTCGTAAGAAACGACACCGCCGATTCGAAGCGCATCAGAAGCGACCACCCCGCCTTAAAGCGGCACCGTCGTAAGCCGAAAGGAATGCGACGGATGCAAAAACGCCTTTTCCTAATTCGCTTTTTCTACTCCTCCTCTGCGCGGCGCCGGTTCTAACTTCTCTAGGACGAGGAGATGTTCGGCGTGGAGCGAGTGATGGAGTCAGCTCAAGGGTTTTCTCTGCCTTGGAATCGCTCCGCGCCGGACTAACTCGAGAAGTAGATGAGAACCATCAGGCCCGGTTCCTGGTGCACCAGTCAGGAGTCGGGCCAGGGTGCGGCGATGGATGAAGTCGCGGACGAAACGTATGAGGGCAAACAGATGATGTGGATGAAGACGACGATGGGGCTCGCGTGCTCACTCGCGGTGGCCGCTTTCGTTTTGGCGGCACAGCTCAAAGAGACGGCCGAGGTGGCCACCGCGGTCGTTCACGGCACGGCCAACTCCGCGCCGGTGCTGCTGCTGTTTGTGCTCGTGGTCGGCCTTCTCGTCTTCGTGGTGTGGATGTTCCTACGGCATCTGGCGCGCCAAGGGGAACGGCTGGTCAGCATGATTGAGCAAAGCAACAGCTCGAATGAGCGCACCTCCGAGGTGCTGGGGAAGGCTAGCGGCGCTCTCGAGCGCAACACGATCGTTCTCGAAAGGTTGGAGAGGCGGCTTTAAAACTGAGGAGGAACCAAAAATGAATAGACAGAAAGTGGAGACGACCACGGACCGCGCTCTCACGTGGCTCGTGGCGAGGCCGCGCACGGCGTTGGTATTGGGCGTCGTAGGTATCGTGCTCTTCGTTGCCGGCGTCGTGGTCGGCGCTCGGGTCTGGTAGCGATGCTCCAAGCACTGTTGGGCGGCAAGGCCATCCTGACTGCGGCGGAGGGGGTCGCCACGATCATCGACCGCTTCGTCGAGACGGATGATGAAAAGCAGGCGGCCGAGATGATCAAGGCGAAGATCATGCTGCAGCCGTCGCTCGCGCAGGTCGAGCTCAACAAGATCGAAGCGGGTCACCGGAGCATCTTCGTCGCGGGCTGGCGTCCTTTCATCGGCTGGGTGTGCGGCTTTGGTCTCGCCTGGCACTACATTTTCCGTGACGTGGCGATGTGGGCGTGCAGCATGTGGTGGACTGACGTGGTGCCTCCAGAGCTGCTCGGCACGGGGGAGCTGATAACGATCGTCTTGGGGATGCTCGGACTTGGTGTCTTCAGGACCGCCGAGAAAGTCGCTGGCAGAGCCAAGTGAGCCGTGACTTGAAAGCACCGGGCGCGCCTTTGTACTGGCGTGACTCCGCGGACGGGCAAGTGCTCGTCTGCCGAGAGTGCGAGCGGGTGACCGGAGACTCGGCGGCATCGTGTCGCGTGACGCTCGTCCGTATCCAAGGGGTCGTGCACGCATTCTGCGAGCGCTGCGGAGTGAGACAGAGGCTCGACGGCTTCGAGTTGGCCACGGAGGAAGACCATGAGTGACGAGACGGGCACCGAGCGCGTTGTCCCGTGGCCAGGAACGGACCTGGATAAGGGACCGTCGCCCCACCTGTCGTGGCGCGAGCTCGGCTGTCGCGACGGCACACCCTACCCCGAGGAATGGAGACGCTCCCGCGCTCTCGTGCTCGCGCGAGTGTTCGAGAGGATCCGGCGGGAGGTCGGTGGTCCTATCCGGGTGAATTCCGCTTACCGGACGCGAGAGTACAACGCCCGGGTCGGCGGCTCCCGGAACAGCCAGCACGTCGAAGGACGCGCTCTCGACCTCGCCGTCCCCCGCAAGCTCACCTTGGATGAGTTCCGCGAAATCGTTCTGGAGGTTGCCCGAAGACCTAGCTCTCTTCTCCGAGGTGTCGGGGTCTACCCGTCGTTCATTCACATCGACACACGGCCCTCGCCGCGATTGGTCCGCTGGCAAGGAAAGCGCGTGCAAGCCGAGCTGGTGAGGACCGCTTGAACCTAAAAGGAGGTTGTTTATGAGAGGAAAACTGAAACGCCTGGTGAGACTCACGTTGGTTATCGCTGGGCTCACATCCATCGCGGGCAACACCGCCGCGGCGGAAGACCCACACCTGTCCAAGCCGGGCCCATCGACTTCCACGTCGTTCCCGCTATCGGCGCCGGGGTGTTCGTCGAAGACTCGGACGCCGAAAGCTCCGTCACGAACAACGGCTACTTCCTGGTCCGTATTCCGGCCTTCGTCTTTCCGCGGCTCAATGACGCCTCGGCCGGTGTTCAGGTCGAGCTCAGCAATGCCCCGAGGCTCCGAGGCGTCGATTACTCGGTCTTGAGCTATGCGCGGATCAAGCTCGCGGGCAACACCTACACGGGCGCGAACGTCCGACTGTTTCATGGCTCAGCAAAAGCAGGGGGAGAGTTTTCCTTGCGCGCCATGCCCGTCGTCGGACTTCGTTTGCTGAGCATAGCGAATCGCATACCGATCTTTTTCGAGGTCGAGTTTTTCGGGGATCGCCGTCCTGTCAAGGCGGCGCTCATCCTCACGTGGGAGTAAAGGAGAAAAGAAAATGAATCCACTCATCCGTATCGTGCTCTTCAGCGTGCTCATCGCGCTGGGAGCGTTCGCCTGCACCGAGGTGACCCAAACCATCCAGCCATCGGGGGTCGACGTCAGCGTTTCCGGCCCAGCCTCGACCACCGGGGAGACGCCGACACCGGCCTCGGGCGGAACCATCACCCTCGAGCCCCCGAGCATCGAGGTCCAGGTCGGGAGGAATGTCGCCGTCATGGTCATCGTCCGGGACGCCAACGGTGTCGAGGTGCCGAGCGAGAACATCTCCGTCTCCATCATCGACAAGGCGCTCGTCCGACTCGTTGAGATCGACAACCGCATCATCACTTTCGGCGGTCTCGCGGTGGGCCAGACGTCGGTCCTCATCAGCGCTTCAGGGCTCCAAGCGTCGCTCGACGTGACGGTTGTTCGATAGAACTAAGTGAGATGCCCCGACGTTTCAGGTATAGACGGTTCTATCGACGCCGTGTTGCGGATGGGTAGATGCTCGTCTGTATTCCGTGCGAGCGTGACACCGACGAGAAGTTCCCACCGGGGGTAGCACAGCTGTCTACGACCCGATTCTGCAACTCTCGCATCGTCTCCTCGGCCCAATGGCGGTATTCCGGGCTGCCTTTTCTGCCAATCCAAAGCATGTAGAACTCAAACACCCGCTCACCGTCCTCGTTTATCTCTTCCTTGACACCGAACGTCGGCGGAACCCCTCGTTCTGGGTGGGGGCTTTTTAAATCGTCAGGAATTATCAGCTCGGCGTAGACCATCCCGATATCGTCGTGTTTTCCAACCTCCCGAACCTGCTCAGCGGAGCGAAGAACCCCGACCACGCACGACTCCGGAACTGGTGCAGGCACAATCGTCGACACCTTAATGACATTAAATGGATCACATCCGGCCGAAGTCAGCAGGATGCCAGCAAGGAGCGTACGCATTCGCATCATGGCCACACCCGCGGCGGGACCGAATGAGGCCCGACCTCCATGAAGTTGGATGGGCCGTGCCAACTCCCGTTCCCCACGAGACCAAGGATTCCGCCCAGGACATTCGCTGGCAGATACAGCGGACCGAAGATTCGACCCTGTCGCGAGTGGAAGCTCTCCTCGAGACCTACGCTTTGCCCAGTTGGATTGATACTGCCTGGCCCAAAGCCCCGTGGATAGATACCGACGTCTCCCAGTGTGATCGCACCGCTGCCGCCACCCGTGAACACCCAGCCCAGCCCGCGTTGAAGCGGACTTCCAGTGAACTGAATCTGGCCGTCTCCGAACATGACTCCACCTCCTAACCATTTGAACCCCCCGTAGCGACCAAACGTGGCAACGTAAACCGCACCCCAAGCAGCACTTCCCGCTGCACCGACGGCCATCCCGGCAGCGCCATAGGCCAGACCCAGAGCGGTGTTCGGTGCGTTCCAAATCCTGCCAAGGACACCCCGCAATCCTCGCCAGAAGCCACCTCCCTGCGCAGCACCCAATGCTGCAGCACCACTCTCCGTAGGGTTGAGAAAACGCCTTTTCCCTGGGCAGTTGGGCTTGAGCCCGTTCTGGCAGTTGTACAAAGGATTGTCAGGCTTTGGAGTGTTGACCACTGGACCCGGTGGAACCGGCTGATCCGGTGGGTCATTACCCCCGCCCGTTGTCGTACCGCCCAGGTTGGGTGGGTGGTCGTGATAGTCGTCGTGATCGTTCCAGTTGTCATCGTCAAAGTCGGCCCAGTCGTCCCAGTCGTGCGGCCACCACTCGGTGCCCTCCCACCCCTCGTCCCAAGGACACATGGTGTCGTAACAGTGCCATAGTCCGGTGGTGTCGGAAAAGTTGATGGGGTTATTGAGCGCGTAGGTGTAGCGGTTCAAGCCCTGCCCAGGGAACACAATCGG
Source organism: Candidatus Marinacidobacterales bacterium (assembly GCA_965247365.1). GTDB lineage: Bacteria > Acidobacteriota > Vicinamibacteria > Marinacidobacterales > SMYC01 > CBDFHB01. Next base: position 1,080,532 of record CBDFHB010000002.1, on the reverse strand, counting down.
ATCCGGCGCCGTAAATCTCCCGATTTCCGGGTCATAAAACCGTGCATTCAAATACACCAGCTCGGTTTCTTCCTCGCGCTCACCAATCCACCCACGGGACTCGTAGTGAGTGCCTGTGACGGAGTGCTGGTCGCCGAATGGTGTGTGTTGCTGGCTGCGAACTTCGGCTCCAGCGGTGTCCGTCACCGCACGAACGGAGCCGAGGTGGTCCCGGTGCAAGATGAAGAACTCTGTTCCGACTTGTTTTCCACCGAGCAAGTACTTGGTCACGGTTCCGTCGGGAGCGATCTCGTAGTCCGAACCAACGTAGGTGGTGGTCTGGCCTCCCGAGGTCTTCTTCAGACGTGTCCCAAGCCCGTCGTAGGTGAACGCCACGTTTCCGATGGAAGAGGGCTTGCCGTCTCCGTTCCAATGGAAATGAAGTAAAGGCGGAGCAACCTTCCGCGTCGTCAAACACGGCCTGGAAGGCCTACGGAAGGAAACGGCCACGTGAAGGCGAGTACCACAACAGATAGGAGCTCGTCAAGATTGGCCTCGGAGCGGTAGTGTCCTAATTTGCCGCCGCGACGAGATCGCGAAGTTCTAGGGGCTCGTTCGCGATCCCCGCTTCCATCGCTGGTGTGACGCGGAGACTCTTGTGGGTTCGACAGAAAGTTGTAGTGGGCAAAGTGATGGCTCACCGCAGCCTTGAGATTGTCGAACTTCTTGCTGAAAGCATTGGTGAGCCGGGTGAAGCGCCGCATCGACATCCGCATCGTGAGGTTCTGTCGCTCGACATGTGACGTGCAGATGCCTTCGGGCTTGCCAACGATTTCTTGGGTTGTGATGCTGGCGACCTTCGGTGGGCTGTACCTACCCGGCTCGACTTCGTAGTGCTTTCCGATGCGACCGTAGTCAACCTCGCTTCCAAACCCGCGCACCACAGCATCCGCGTAGGCTTCCATCGCGTCCGACGAAAGCTGAACACGGCCATTGAGCCGTGAGGCTAAATCGCCGACGAACGCCCGAGTGTTCGCGCCATCCCGCTTTCCGACTCGGACGCGTTCGCGCCACGCGGGACTTGACGAAGTCCTCGATTCTGAGACAAAAAACTCAGGTGGCCAGAATTTCCGGAATTCAGACGTCAGAATTCCGGAAACCCACAGGCGGTGTTTGAAACGCCTCGGGGTGGGCCGCCAAAAGGGCCATGCCGCGAGCGTTAGCTGTAATCGAGTCTTGCACCACGGTTGCATAAGGATAGAGTTTGAGCAAGTGTTGTTCAAGCGCTTGGGCCCCTCCACCTGTAATCAAGATGTGCCGGAACTGCCGCCCGTTGCCCCAGACCCCTTCTATGAAACTGCAAACGGAAGCAGCTGCGTTGTCCAGTGCCTGAAGCACTATGTGAGCCACGTCGGTTTCGCCTTCAGGATGATAAATGACAGGCCGTTGCCCGTTGCATGTCTGTACGATCAAATTATCGGCCTGTTGGAGAGAAAGTTCGACATCCACATCCTCGCGTACGGCGTTCGCCACAGTCTCGGTGGCGCGTCGCATTCCCAGGGTGTTGCCGCCCGTGAAACGACCGATAGCGGCGCCATCCTCAACGCCGATCAAGTCAAGCGTGTTGAACCCGATGTCTACAATTCCAAATCGAGGGTTGCCGGGGGCAAATTCCAGAGAACCTGTTTTTTCCTTTAAATAAGCATAGTAAGTCCCCATCACCTGCGGAACCAGCTGAATTCGGACAATGGTCACATCGGCGGGCCGGTCGTTGACTTTGAATTCATGTTTCGCCACCAGCCAGGACTGGAGCTTTTGAAGGACTTCTTCGGCATGGCCCTGATCCAATAGAATTTGGACGGGCAAGCCTATGGTCAAGGCAACCTGGTGCGAGCCTCCGTCAAGAATCGGCCACAGGGCTGCATAAACAAGAGCCCGTAACTCAGGACCTTCCGACAATCTCAGGAAATCCAGGCGCTGTACGGGATGGGCGTACAGGTGAATGTTTTGTCCCACCATATACTCTATCTCCCCGTAGCTCACGCTCAGCGACTTAGCCGTACCAGGTCGCGCGTCCAGCGTGGGAAGACCCCATGAGCCCATTTTCTTTTTGCCAACGCCGACCACGGCCGGGGTGATCTCAACGCGGACACCGTCGCTTCCAAGTTCACTCACTTTGAATCCGCCGAACCCCGGATCAACTCCGATACGGCGGATGGTAGAGGCCAAGTGTGTATCCGTATTCTCGGCGGATTCCTCCCATGCACTCTCTCTTGAATCCATTCTCTCTTCTCCCCCCTGAGGGGTATCTTCATGTTCCATAGCGATTCTCTCCTGTGGTTATTGGCGAGTCTCTACTCGCCTCGGAAGTCTAGCATTTGGCCCTATCGTCTTGTTCGGTAGCGTACCTAGTCCTGTCTCGTGACGGTAGCTTTCTCCGAAGAGCAGATCATCAAGATTCTGAAGGCAGCTGATCGTGGCGTGCCGTGTCGGTCGGGAGCTCAGCCGTCAACATGGATTCAACTGGCTCCGGGCCATCTCCGCCATAAAAACACACTCGGATGGAAGCCGTATCCGTCGCACGTGTCCGCTTTCCCGTGAACGAATGGAGCGGCCCACGGCGTCGCCTAGGCGATGTCCCCCTCGCTGTTCAAAATCGTGGCAGCAGCGGCACGGGTTGAATATACCGACGCGGCATCTCTGTTGCAACTCCCATGTGGTGGGTGCGTCCCTGAAGTCGTGAAAAAAGAATGGCGCGCCTGCAGCGCATCGAACGTTATCAGATCAAGCGGCGATCTCGCTTCGGCCGAACACGTCAGCCAAATGTTTGTACCATCGATGCGGCGTATTTGATCTGCCTGGAAGCGACGAGGCCGAAGAGCAACGCGACCGCGGACTGCTCGTTGGTGAACGAATCCTGAGTCTTGGTCCGACGGCGGAACTCTCGACTGAGGTTCTCCAGTTCGGATTGGCAAGGACCTGGTCGAGCGCCGACGGATCCGGCACGTCGTTGGTGATGGTCACCACCGGGCAGTTGGCGGAGCCGTCGAGCACGCCGTCGCGCGCATCGAGCACGTCGCCGATCAACAGCGTCCGGCCACCGTCAATCGTGTAGACCGCGTCGCGCGTGTTTGGGTTCCGGAAGTAGAACCCACCGGTCGTCTTCTTGCTAGCGTAGTTGGTGTGGGCGTAGAGCTGCACGCCATTGGCGAACAGGCTGCCGCAGTTGCCCCACAGCTTGAGGTCGTCGTCGACCTCTGAGGACCCCCAGATCTGAGCCGGGTCGGCGACGTGCGTGTTACCGGCGGCGATCAGACGCGCCGCGTCGTTCCGCTGGACGCTGCGGCTCGTCCCCACTCGCCGACGTAGGGTAGGTCGTGGGTCGAGGAAGAAGAGCGTGCCTGCGCCGTCGCTGTCGGGGACCGTGTCCTTCCAGTCCTTCCGGGCGAGCCGCGCGCCTTGGAGCTTCTCGTGGAACCGCCAGAGCTCCTTGAGGTCGTAGCTCTGGCCCTCGTGGATGGTGGAGTAGCCGCTCATCTGCCCCCGTCCGCCCCAGGCGCAGAGCCGCCCGTAGCGTTCGCTGTCGGACTTCGGCTCGCATTCCTTGGCGCGCTTGTAGCCCCCGCGCGAGACTGTCCAGGAGAACCGCTTCAAGGACCTCAAGACCCTGGGGCGTCCAGCCGCTGGATGTACTTGAGGGCGAAGACCACCTCGGAATCGACATCCGCGAGGACGGATTACCCGGCCGGTTCCTTGGCGAAGAAAAGCGCGGCGCTCCCGCAGAAGGGTTCGACGTAGCGCTTGCGCTCCGGCAGTCGCTTGGGAGGTGGGGGCGCACTTGGCCGACCCGCCCCACTGGTTGAAGGGAACGTGCTTGCGCTTTTCGAGTGCGTCATCGGAGAGAACGCCCTTGCTCAGCCCGAGATCAAGTCCGCCCTCCCGCAGAGCCTCGACTAGCGCGTCACGCACTTTGCGGCGTGTGGCGTCGTCCTCGATTGCCCAGTACTGGAGCGATTCTGGAATCGTGGCGCGGAGTGCAGCCGGCAGCGTGGAGAACCCCGCGGGCGGCGCCCATCCCTGGACGACCGCTTCCTCGCCGAGCACGAACGGGAGCTGCTCGCCGGGTCGGGCCAGCAACCAGCGTTCGTCCATGCCCGTCCGATGGCGGCAGTTGGCGGAAAACGTGTCGGCCGTGAAGTCCTCCGCCCTCCGGCTCGGAGACCAGGAAGTACTCATGGAACCCGTCCCGCTGGGCGCCGTACTCAAGGACGCCCTTGTCGACGATCCGAACGACGCCGGGGAAGTTCGCGGTCAAATTAGGACACTACCCTCGGAGCCAATAGAGAAGTGGGCTCACCTCGAGCTCCAGGATTGGCTCCAGGCTCTGATGGCGGCTGAGGTCACGGAGCCTTTTAGGGCGCGACAAGTCCGAGCGACGAAAGCCCGTGGATACGAGTTCGGATTGTGGAGGAGAGGTTAGTCCAACCGGCAACGTCCACCGGCGAGCACGAGGTACCGGGTGCCCGTCCGGTCGAGGTGCACGAGCTGGCGGCCGCGGAGCGGGGCACCGAGGTGCACCGCGCGTGCTACGAGCTCGCACAGAGCTCCCAGCCCGAAGAGCTCGCCGAAACGTTCCCCGAAGAGCTGAGGGGTTACGCGCAGGCCTGGCTCGCGTTCCAGCGAATCACCGATTTCCGACCGTGGCTTCTTGAGGAGCCTCTTGCGTCCGACAGCCTCCTTGTCGCTGGCAGACCGGACGCTATCGGCCCGATGAAGAAAACCGTGACGGTGGTCGACTACACGGTCGGCACCGCCACGCTCGCGAAGCAGCTCCAGACGGCGGTCTACGAGCGACTTTGGAGGGAGAACCACGCGAGACGCGGCGCCGTCATCAAACGTATCGAGGTTCACCTGCGACCGAATGGACGATTCAGCTTTCGTCCACACGAAGACCCCGAAGACTTTCGAGGGTTTCTCGGTCTTCTCGGCTGGTTTCGCTTCATGCGCCGGAAAGGAATCGAGCGGTGAGAGCCACGGTCGACGTCGAGAAGGGGGTGATCGAGCTCCGCTTCCCGTTCAGCGTGGCAACGAACGAGAGGCTGAAGGAGCTGAACGTGGGTGCGCGGTGGAGCAAGGCGCGGAGAGCGTGGACGGTGCCAGCCTCGGCGGCCGTAACGTGCGCGCTCTGGAACGAGTTTGGCGAGATCGCATATGACGATGCCTTCGTTGAGCTCCAACAACTCGGCGAGTGTCGGGCCGCCGCCAACGAGCTGAAGAACTCGCCGCACGCCCCTCGGGAAGAGATCCCTCGGCGGAAGACGGAGCCTTGGGAGCATCAATCGAAAGCGTTCTGGTACATCGCGAGGCTTTGGGGAGGCCTCCACGAGCCGGGTGTGTACGGCCCCGAGCATTCACGTCCGGCGGCCTACTTCGGCGACATGGGGTGCGGGAAGACGAAGGTAGCGATCGACCTGCTGGTCAACTTCGGTTTCCGCCGCACACTCATCCTCGCACCGAAGTGCGTGGTCGACGTATGGCCGGCGCAGTTTGAAGAGCACTTGCCGGAGCTTGTGGACGTCCTCGCTCTGGGTGAGGGCTCGGCCCGGGCCCGCAAGCTCGAGCTTTCGCGCTTCCTGCGCTCGGCGGGTACCGGAGCCGTCATCCTCAACTACGAAGCAGCGTGGCGGGAGCCGCTACGAACATTTTTGCTCGAGACACCGTGGGAGCTTCTCATCACGGACGAGCACCACCGGCTGAAAGCTCCCCAGGGGCGGGCTTCGCTCTTCGTCTACCAGCTCTCGAAACGGATTCCGTACAAGCTCGCTCTCACGGGCACCCCGCTCCCGCACTCACCGCTCGACGCGTTCGCGACGTACCGGTGCCTCGACCCCGGCATCTTCGGGACATCGTATGTGAAGTTCCGCGACCGCTACGCGGTGATGAGCCGGGGCACGCCGAGCTTTCCCATGGGGTACCGGAACCTCGACGAGCTGCACGAGCGCATGTACCAAATCGCGCTCCGGGTGACGAAGGAGGAAGCGCTGGAGCTTCCGGCGGTGACGCACGTGGAGCGGCGGTGCGAGCTCGGCCGCGTCGCCGCGAAAGCCTACGCGGAGCTGGAGAGCGAGCTCTACACGAAGCTCGAGCGAGGCGAGGTGACGGCGGCGAACCAGCTGGTGAAGCTCACCCGTCTTCGCCAGGTGACGAGCGGCTACCTGAGAGACGACGACGGTGTGGAGGTCTTCATCGACGACAGCAAGGAGAAGCTTTTAGCCGACGTCTTAGAGGACCTTCCGCAACGCGAGCCGCTCGTCGTCTTCTGTGTCTTTCACCACGACCTCGACGCGGTGAGGCGCGTGTGCGCGAAACAGGGGCGCCGCTATGCCGAGCTCTCCGGTCGCGCCCGTGAACTTGAGTTGTGGCAATCCGGCGAGGCAGAGGTCATCGGGGTGCAGATACAGGCCGGCGGTGTCGGTATCTCACTCGTCCGCGCGGCATACGCTGTTTATTACTCGGTGGGGTTCAACCTGGCTGAGTTCGAGCAATCGCTCGCGCGCCTGCACCGGCCCGGGCAGAAGCGCAAGGTGACGTTCTATCACCTGACCGCGAAGGACACGGTCGATGTTCGTGTTTATGAAGCTCTACGAGCTCGCAAGGACGTTGTGGAAACGGTGCTTCAAGAGATCCGGCGGCGTGTTGCCGCCTGAGCAAAGGAGGAAAACCATGGCCAACGAAACAGCATTGACGACGACGGTCTCGGAGGAGGGCGGCTTTCTCGCCGCTCGCTCCGACCCGAAACGGGTGCAAGAGATCCTGCAAGCGAACCTCGGCGCCGCCACGAAGTTCGGCGCCGACGACCTGCCCCGGCACGGGGTGCCGGCGGGAGGAGCGACGTCGTGGACCGTGGAGATGGAAAAAGGCGACGAGCCGGTGAAGACGCTCGACGTGATCCTGCTCGGCCACCGCGAGGGGCGCGTGTACTGGGAGGAGTCCTACGACCAGTCGGGAGGCGGAAGCCGGCCGTCTTGCTTCAGCAACGATTTGCTCCGGGGGGAGGGCAAGCCTGGCGGCTCGTGCGAGGCGTGTCCCAACGCGAGATTCGGCTCCCGGGAGAGCGGGAGCGGCCAGGCGTGCCAACACCGCAAACTCCTGCTCGCGCTCGCCCCCCACAGCGTCCTCCCGATGCTCATCAGCCTCTCGCCGGCGAATCTCAAGCCGATGAAGAAGTACCTCATCGCGCTCGGCGGCCGGATGTTGCGCTTCGACCAGGTGGTCACGCGCCTCGAATGGAAACAGGAGAAGAGCAAGGGCGGCTACAAGTACTCCTCTATCGTGTCGAAGTCGCTCCGGCCGGTCACCGGTGAGGAGGCGGAGCTCGTGAAGATGTACCAGAGCTTCGTCGGCTTCGACATGGCGCGCCCGGTCGAGTCGGTGCCGTCCGAGGAAAACGGGACCTCGGAGGCGTAGGCGCGCAGATGCACTTGGAGAGCACCCCAACCGCGAGCTCGCGGCCCTCTGTTCGGTCGCAAGCTCGCCCTCGGAGGATCGATGCCGGAGCAGACGCATCCACAGAGAAACGACGCCCAGCGATATCTCGAGCTCGGCTTCGAGGCGAAGAGGCCGGAAGACTTCATTCTGATCTGGACGCTGGAGGGGCGAAAGAGTCGCTGGTTCAAGGACGTGCCGCAAGCAGCCCGGTACGCGATGGGAGAAACGTCGAAGAACGTCTTCGCCGGAGTGGCCTCGTCTCCGTCGGAGTTCGGCACGGGGCGCCGCTGCAAGCAGGACGCGACGTCGGGCATCGGGTGGCTGTGGAGCGACATCGACGTCGCCTCGCCCGCTCACCGCTACGAAGAGCTGCCGCCCACGAAGCAACGGGCGCTGGAGATCCTCGAGGGACTGCCGGAGCCCTCGCTCGTGGTGGACACCGGCGGGGGGCTTCACTGCTACTGGCGGCTTCACGAGTACTGGGTGTTCGAGACGCACTCGGAGCGGGAAGAGGCGAAGGCCTTGATGCGGCGGCTGACGCTCGCGCTCAAGAACGCGGCCGGGAGGAAGCGATGGCACGTCGACTCCGTGCCGGACCTCTCCCGGGTGCTGCGGGTGCCGGGTACGTTCAACCACAAGCCCGAGTACGGCGAGCCGCTGCTGGTGCGCATCCTCACCGACCGAGACGAGCTCTGCTACGACCCGCTGGACTTCGACACCTTTCTCCCCGAAGACCCCGGCGAGACTCGGGCCGCCACCGAGACCGAGCTGAAGCGAGTCGCCTCCACGCTGAAGGGGGACAAGAGCGCCCAGGTCTCCGACAAGTTCCTGGCGCTGCTGGCGAACGACGAGGAGGCGAACCGGGAGTGGCACTACAAGGCGCCCAAAAAGCACAAGGCGGCGGACATGACCGCCAGTGGACGGGACATGCGTCTTGGCTACCGCTGCGCCCGCGGCGGTCTCACCGACCAGGAGATCCAGGACGTTCTCGTCGCCTTTCGCCGCCAGAGGGGACTCCCTCTCAAGCTCGACCATCCGAGCTACTACGTCCGCACCATCGCGAACATCCGGGCAAGGCTCAAGGAGCACAAACGCTCAGAAGAGGAACGGGCGAAACAAAAACGCGAGACCCGGAGCCGGCTCCAGCAGGCCGAGTCGCTCCTCAAGAAGCTCGAGGAAGAGGAGTCGAAGGTCGACCCCATCGATATCGACCTCGACGAGCTCGAGCAAACGAAAAACGAGTCCGAGCTGATGAAGATCGTCAACCGCAGCTGGAAGTCGAAGCGGACGTTTCTCCGCTTCCAGCGCTACAAGGGCGACGACCCCGAGCTGCGGGTGACGATGGAGGACGGCTCCGCCTACGTCGTCAAGTCCGTCGACGAGGTCATCAGCCAGGCGAAGTTCATTCGCCGCTTCGCGACGCACACCGGCGACTACTGCTCGGGGCTCGCCCGGCCCGAGTGGTACGTCATCGCCCGCTCCATCATCGCCATCGCTTTCCTGCCGAAGAATGTCATCGACCTCGGCGAAGAGGCGACCGAGGAGGGGGCGATGAAGCTGTGGATGGACAGCTACCTCGAGTCCCGCCTCGACGAGTCTCTGTCAAAGAACACGTTCTTCGAAGGGCGCGGGTGGCGCGGGCCGGCCGGCGAGCTCTTCGTCAACAGCACGGCCTTTCTGCGCTTTGTGCAGGCGACGTACGACCGGGGGGTGAGCGACAAGAAGGTGCTGCGGCTGCTTCGAGGTTACGGGTTCCGCCCTCACACGAAAGTACGGATTCCCGGCATGAACAAGGTCATCTCGTGCTGGCGGCTGAAGGCCAAGGTCAAGGGAGAGGAAGAGAAGACGAGCTCGTGAGAGTTCCTGTGTATCCGGTGCTTCCTATAAAGAGCCATTTGTATATAGCGGTGCGGAGCTGCGAGATCGCAACGCACCGCCCAGCAGCGGATACAGCGGAAACAAACAGCAGAACATCCTTATTAATAACGCCTTACGTGTTTCCGCTGCCGAATCAACTACCACCCGAATAGCGGGTGGTTTGATGAAGGCCCCTCGAAGGGGCCTCCATCGTGCGGAAGGGGGCTAAAGCCCCCTGAGGTTTAGCTGCTCTTGACGTTTTTCCTCCGCCTCCTGGTTTCGGATGTACTCCCGGATGACTGCCTCGTCGAGACCCACCGTGCTGACACAGTACCCACGTGCCCAAAAATGAAATCCCGTGAAGTTCCTCTTCCTCTCCAAGTACTCCCGGTGGATTCGTATCGCAGACTTGCCTTTCAGGAACCCTATCGTGTTCGCCACGCTGTACTTCGGGGGAATACTCAGACACAGGTGAACGTGGTCCGACATCGCGTGCCCCTCCACCAATTCGATTCTCGCCTGTTCGCAAAGTTCCCTCAGGATTTTCCCGACCCCTTTTCTCAAACTCCCGAATATCGCCTTCTTTCGATACTTGGGGCTGAACACAACGTGGTATCTGCAGTACCATTTCACGTGCGACTGGCTCTGCCATTCTCGCATGTCGATCTCCTTTCTTTTGAACTTCCCGGTTCATTGAAAGGAGATCGTCTACCACACGCCGGAACGGCAGAGCCTATTCGAGTCACACCGCCGGAGGCGGTGGCTTACCCGTTGGAGTTACTTGATGTCATGATTTTACAGCATGCAAGGGGAGAACAGAAGGGCCCCGTGGCTGGACGCCGTGTTACGTTTCGTAACAGTTGGGGAAGGAGGGTTCTAGTGCCGTGGTCCATAAATAGTGCCCGTAATGAGAACGTCGAGGCGCCCGGCTGGCAAGGCGCGCCGAGTGAGGAATACCGGGTGTATGTGAGCGAGGCGCAACGCAGCCAGCCGGGATGCATCGGCGTTCTCATAGGGCAGTATTTATGGACCGCGGTACTAGTGCTGCTAGACCCAATCTCCGGCTGAAGATCCCGAATCGGGCTCGAACGGCAGGCGAACGAGGAAGCTCGCGCCCCTGTCGGTAGCCTCGAGCTCGATCGACCCGTTGTGGGAGACGACGATTTTCTGTACGACGGACAACCCCAACCCCGTACCCTGGGCTTTGCCCGTGAAGAACGGGTGGAAGATTTTCTCCCGGAGTGTGGCCGGAACTCCGGGACCGTTGTCCCGAACCCGAACGAAGGCGGCCTCAGGCGTCGTTCCGACCTCCACCAGGACGAGGCCGTCCCGGCATCGAGCCTCGTCCAATGTCTCGATCGCGTTGACGATCAAGTTCGAGAGCGCCTTGCGAAACAAGAGCTCGTCCAGCTCGAGGGTGGCGCTCTCTCCGCGAAAATCGACCTCGACTGAGGCGGTCTCGGCACGGGGCTTCAACTCTTCAACGAGCTCGGACGCGAGGACCTTCAGATCGACCAGCTCCAGGTGCATCGGAGCCGGCTTCGCGAACTGGAGAAACTCGCTCACAACTCGTGAGAGAGAGCGGCTCTCGTCGAGGAGAGCTTGAACGATCTCGTCTCTTTCCTCTGCGGAAGGGTCCTCGAGCAGTTTGGCGTTTCCCATGATGCTCGCGAGCCCATTTCGAAACTCGTGTGCGATGCCCGACGCCATCTCTCCCAATCGGGCGAGGTTGTTCTTGAGAAAGAGGCGCTCGCGAAGTTCGACGACCTCGGTAAGATCGGCGAGCAGGCACAAAGCACCCCGCGGCCGTCCCTCTTGAGATAGCAGCGGTATCACGCTCGTTCCGAGATGCAGCGTTTCCTCTTTGCTCAATTCGTAGCGAACGCTCCCTCGAAGATGGAACTTGCCTTCGGTGAGCGCCTCGTTCGATTGCTGGATGAGCTCACGTGAGCCGGGAAAAACGTTAGCGAAAGCGCGTCCCCGAGCTTCCTCCGCCTTCACGTCGAAAATGTTCTCCGCGGCAGGATTGACGAGCTCGACCGAGCCGGAGGGACCGAGACTCACTAGCGCCGTTGTCATGCCGTGGATAATGTCGCTCGCCAGAGCCTCGCTCTCGTCCGCGCGGGTCTTTTCGAGTTGATGGCGGGCCGATATCTCACGTTCCTTTTCTTTGAGTCTTTGAACGATGTCTTGAAAGGTAGAGAGGAGGAACTGTCCTTCATCCGTCTCCTCGGAGCTCCCGTCCGAGAACTCCGTCGCGGCGGTACGCGCCTCGGCCACGAGCCGGCGATGCGGTGCGAGCAGGCTGTTCAAAAAGAGAATCACGGCGAGCAGAACGAGGCTCATCGCCGAGACCTGAAAGACGAGCGTCGTACGCAGACGCCTGTTGGCTTCGGCGATCCGACCGGCGGAGAACTCGACGCGCAGAACCCCCTGAGAAGGCTCGGCGCTCTCGGCCCGGGTCAGGACGTGGTATCCGAACGCCCGGGCCGCCCCGACGTCGTAAGGCGGCGCAACCTCGGTCGCGACAAAGCCCTCCTCGAGAAGCCGACGACGGCCGTCCCGGTCTAGGCGGTCGAACGCGCCGCCTTCTGTAGGAGCACAAGGACCACCGCTCACGAGACGCGCATTCCAGATGCCTGTTGAGGTTCTCGGCCGCAATCGGGAGTCGGGGCTCGAGCTCGGCCGCGAGCCGAGCCGTCGCGTCACGGGTCGAGCGCTCGAAGAGCTCCGTCAGGACCGCTCGCGACTGATACGAGAACTGCAGGCTCTGGCTATTGACGAGAACGAGGACGAGGATGAGAAAGGCCAGAAAAAGGCGGGTCCTGGTCTCTCTCGTTAGCACGCCGACGAGCTCACTTTCAGAAAAGTCCGGAGTACCACTCCATCACGGGTTGACCCAGATAGACCGTAGCGATAGCACCCAGGCCCAAGAACGTTCCGAAGGGTAGCTTCGTTCGCATACTCCCCTCGCTCCGCGCCATCAGTGCGAGGCCTATGATCGATCCGCTCAGAGAACCCAGGAAGAGCGTCAGCAGCACGCCCTCCCACCCGAGATAGGCACCAACCATCCCCATCATCTTGACATCACCGAAGCCGAGCCCCTCGATCTTCCGGAGTCGGAAATAGACTTCGGAGACGAAGAAGAGTGACCCCGCGCCGAGAGCCGCCCCCTTCAGCCCTTCCACGAAAGTCATGTCATGCCGCGGCCCCGCGACGGCGAGTGCGACGAGCATACCGGACAAGGTGATCCAGTCCGGCAAGATCTGATGGTCGTAGTCGATGAAGATGAGCGCTATCATCGAAGCGACGAAGGCGAACTCGCAGAGGTAGTCGAGCGAGGGGCCGTGACGGAGTAACGACGCCACCGAGGCGCCGCCGACCACCGCTTCGACGAAAGGGTAGCGGATTGAGATCGGGGTTCGGCAGTGACGACACTTCCCGCCGAGGAGGAGATAGCTGAGCACGGGAACGTTGTCGTAACCGGCGACAGGTTTCTTGCAGCTCGGGCATCGAGAGCGCGGCCTGACTAGGGATTCGCCAATCGGCAAGCGGTGTATGACGACGTTGAGAAAACTGCCCCAAACGAGGCCGAAGAGAGCGCCGAAAACCGGAAGCACCCAGGGTGAGCGTTCGAGAGCCGAGTCCAACACGAGAGCGCCGTCAGTGGGTCGGCAAGCCTTGGAGCTGCGATCCCGGGGAGATCTCGACCTTTTGATGCTCACCGTCGAGATGGTAAGGCACGCCCGTCGGGTCCGCGGGAAACCCCTTCAAGTAGCCAGCCTCGACGAGCTCGTTGAAGCTCATGGCCTTGTTTCCCGTTGCTTCGCTGTAGCTGGCAAGAACCGCGTCGAGTACCTCGATCTGGTCGAGAGCATCGAGCTGCGTGAGGTGAATCGCCGCGTTCTCGCGCTGCTGATCCGTCTCGGAGGTCTCGTAGAGAATCCGCCACAGTCCTCGAGCCGTCTGCCGGTCGCCGCCTTGTGCCAAAGTACGTCCCGCCGTACCGACCATCCAATAGGGCGCGCCGGGAATCTTGCTGCCTTCGAGAAACGTCTCGGCCGCCTTCTCGTAGTCCTCGAGGTACCAGTAGTAGATGAAACCCTTGTCGAGGTAGAACCGCCAGTGGTCCGGATGGTTCCTCATTCCCTCCTCGACGATCCCGATGCCCTTCAAGGGCGTGTCGGCTCCGAATGGAAACGGCTCGGACAGAAACGTCGAGCCATAGGTATAAGCGATCTTGAAATTGGGGTCCAGGGTCGTGGTGATGCGCAACAGTGGCTCGAGGAGGTCGTAGTTCTTGTTGGTCAGCTCGAGCCGTTTGCCGCCGAAATACTGCACGGTGCGCAGCCAGTAGAGGTCCGCAGCAAGACTGTCGAAGCCGATGAGCACCCTCTTCAGCAGCTCGCCGCTCTCGATATAGAGGACCTCCTCCGTGGAACGATACTCGCCGAGGGTTCGGTCGATGTGCTTCTGCGTCGCATAGACGAGTCCGACCAACACGACGATCAGCGCCCATGTCGCGACAAGCCCCCCGCTACGGAATTTGCGGGCGCTCAGACCGTCGCTCTCGGGGCTCATGGGTCCACTACTTCAAATCCCGTCTCTGGAAAATCAAAGCGGAGACGGTCAGAAGGAGCGTGATGTAGAACAGAGCGTAGAGCGTGGCCCAGCCGAGCTGGGAAAAGGCAATCGGGTCCCCCGCCACCGCCGCCGCCTTGACGTCGAAGTTCTTGAAGTTCGGTAGCAGGTAGTAGAGAGCTCGCGTCACTTGTGGAAGGAAAGTCGAGTCCACCACGTTCTCGAAGTTCTTGAGATCCGCCGAGAAGTATCCGGCGACGTAGATGAAGCCGGTGAATAGGCTCGCGAGAATCGAGGACGTGAAAGTGCTGAACAGGATGGCGACACCGACGAGGACTGCGAGCTTCACGTAGATGAGGTAGATTGCCTTCAGCAGCGCGGGCTCGAAGGGCTGATCCATGATGAGCAGCAGCAGGTTGAGCCCTGCCGTCATGATGGCCACGTTGACGAGAAGCGTCGTCAGTAGCCCGAAGTATTTACCGAGCAGGAACTGCACCCGGGACATCGGCTTCGGCAAGACGCTGTAGAGCGTCCGTTTGTCGATCTCCTTCGACACGAGACTGATGCCGATGAAGATCGCGATCACCATCCCGAAGACGGAGATCGAAGCGAGTCCGAGGTCCTTGGTGATCTTGGCCTCCTGATAGACGGAGATTTTCCCTAGAACGTACGAGCTCGAGATCATGAGGAGCGCGAACAGGACGAGATTGTAGAGCACCTTGTCGCGAACCGTTTCGCGGTAGGTATTGAGCGCGACGTAGCCGATCTCTCTCAAGGCTCCTCTACCGCCGATGCGATCTCGCGAACGAAATGGTCCTCGAGCGTCCGCCTGACGTGATGAACGGAAACGAGTCTTGCGCCGCGCTCGACGAAGACCGGGAGCATGGCGTCGAAGGCATCGGTATCGGCGAAGGCGATCTCGCATCGCTCGCCTGCGCGCCGAAAGGCGCTCGACTCGCCGCGAATCTTGGCCTCGAGGTCCTCGCTCACGTTCTCCGCGACGACTTCGACCTCACGGACCGAAACCTCCAGTATCTGGGACAAGGCTCCGAGCTCGACGAGTCTGCCCTGGTTCAGGATTCCGACCCTGTCGCAGAGCTGCTCGACATCGGGCAGAATGTGAGAGGAGAAAAAGACCGTCACGCCGGAATCGCCGAGCTCGCGGACGAGATGCGTCATCTCGCGGCGCCCCATGGGATCGAGCCCCGACATCGGCTCATCGAAGAACACGAGCTTGGGGCGGTTCACGAGCGCCTGAGCGATCCCGAGCCTTTGCGTCATTCCTTTGGAATACTTGCGTAGCGGAACGTCGGCCGCCTCGCTTATCCCAACCTTGTCGAGCAGTTCTTCCGCGCGCTCCCGTTGCTCCGAGCGGCTCAGTCCGAAGAGTTGCGCAAAATAAGTGAGCAGCTCACGACCCGTTAAATAGTCGTAGAAGTAAGGTTGCTCTGGAAGGTAGCCGATCTGGCGTTTCATCTCGACGTCGTCAATCGGCCGCCCGAGAATCGTCGCCTCGCCCCTCGTCGGATAGATGAGTCCCATCAAGAGCTTGAGGGTCGTCGTTTTGCCGGCGCCATTCGGCCCAACGAGGCCGAAGACCTCGCCCTCCTCGACCTGCAAGTTGAGATCGCTGAGCGCCGGGCGGCGCCGCTTTCGAAAAGATCCAACGACGTAGTCTTTGGTCAGATCCCTTGTCTCGAGAATTCCCATCTCAAATTTCTTCCGGGTGGTTCGCGCAGGACTAGAAGAGTTGTTTCGTCAAAGATAACACACTCAGAATGAGCGGTCCAGGATCGGAGGCGCAAATCGCTTGGCGGGACACGAAATCCGAGCGGAAGTGCTACTCGAGCAGCGTGGTTCCGAGCGGAATCGGACAGCCAATCACCGCTCCGTCGTTCCGGGCGAAAATAGCTCCGGACGGCCCGGCCGAAAAACTCCTTTGACCGGTGAGTGCAGACGCGGGGACCGACTCGTAGCAGTATGCGAGAACCGAGTTCACATCGCACGCGTTCGGGTCGACCGGGGGAGCCGCTCCGATCGTGTAATATTCCCGAAGGTAGCCGCTTTTCGTGTAGGGCGTGGCTCGCGCGATATCGCCGCCGAGGAATTCAGGAGCCTGGGGTGCGTAGTTCGGAATGCAGATGCTCCCGCCGCCATCACGCGTCATGCACTGCATAGTTGGCGGGTAGAAGCCGCAGTTATTCGTGGCGTAGGTAATCTTGGCCGACATGACGGTTCGCGTGTCCCCGATGGCTTGAGCTTCATTCGCGGACACCCGGGCACGCAAGAGGCTAGGGATGGCGATGGCTGCGAGGATCCCGATGATGGCCACGACAATCAAGAGTTCGACGAGCGTGAAGCCCTGATTGTTTGCAGAGAGATACCTTCTCGCGTATGACATTGTCTGACGACCTCCCAACCCCTGGTGTCGTGCGTATGATACAGGAAAGTTGTGAGGGGCGGCCAAAGCCGCCCCCCACCAACTAACCGTGACCTACTCGAGGAACTGCGTTCCCTGCGCGACCGGGCAGCCGATCGCTCCACCGGCGTTGTCCGTATAGATCGCACCGGTGGCGGCACCGTTGAAGGTGCGGACACCCGTGAGAGCGCTCGCGGGGTTCGACTCGTAACAGTAGTTCGTTACGCTCGTCCCGGAGCAGCGCGCCACGTCGAGTCCGACAGGCTGGCCAACGCCACCGTCCGACCAGCCGCGGAGGTAACCGGACTTCGTATAGGGCGTAGCCCTCGCGATGTCCGTTCCGAGAAACTCGGGAGCGGCAGCGGGATAGCCCGGGATACCGATGGGGCCGGCCCCTGACAGGAACGTGATGTCGTCGAAGAACCCGCAGTTCGCCGAAGCATAGGTCTGCTCCGCCGAAATGACCGTGCGGGTGTCACCGATAGCCTGCGCCTCGTTAGCGGAGACGCGAGCCCGGAGCAAGCTCGGAATGGCGATGGCGGCGATGATGCCGATAATCGCCACGACGATCAGAAGCTCGATCAGCGTGAAACCTTTGTTGTTTCTCATTGTCCTTTTCTCTCCTACGAAAGTCCCACGAGCAAATCACTCGCGGGGTCGACTTGCCTACCTCTGCCCCCAACGACTCGGTAAGCGAAACCCGAATACAATCGCTCTGAGTTAGCAACCCGCGTGCCAGCTTCGGCCAGATCGCCGCCAATCCGAATTACATCATAAATCCATACATATTAGTGATTTGCCGGTCTCCAAGCGACTCGAGACCTGGGTACGAAGCCCGAGAAAGCGGCCCGCCCCCAAATTTTGTCGGCCTCGCGACGTCAAAATTTCGCACTCCGGCTGGCTAAAGTGTAGATTCGGTATATCTACCTCAGGTCGTATTTCTGAAGCAGATAGCGAAACGAACGAAGGTTCATATGCAGAAGTCTCGCGGCCTTGGTCTGTACGCCGCCGGCTTGTGTCATCGCGGAAGTCAGCAGGTCTCTCTCGAGGTTGGCGACCTCTTCGCTGAAATCGATCCCGTCGGCCGGAATGCTCCTCGATTCGGCCGTCGCCTTGGATGCGATGGACGTGGAGCCGAAGTCCCGAATCCGATCGATGAGTCGCTCCGGCAGAATGACGTTCGAAATCTCCAGAGCCATGGCCCGCTCGATCACGTTCTCCAGCTCTCTCACGTTGCCGGGCCAGTCGTAGGCTTTCAGCATCTCCATCGCCTGGTCAGAGATCTGATACTTCTGTGCCGTTTCCGCCGGTACGAGCTTGATGACCGAGGGATCGATCTCGAAGCGTGCCAGATTGATCGAAGGCACGCCGTACTGTCTCGACAGGAGCTGCGTGATCTCCTCGTCCTTGACGAAGCCAAGCTTGACGAGATTGTATCCGAGCTTTCCGCCGTTCTGCTTCTGGTACTGTAGTGCTTCCTGGAGCTGCTGGGGTGTGATGAGGTTTTCCTTCACCAGCAGCTCGCCGAGCTTTATTGGCATCCAACCACTCCGCGGGCTGTCTTTCTGGACGGACTTAAGTGTTACTGTTCACGTGGATTACCGAGAGAATCAGGGTACCGCCCACCCCGAGAATTGTCAAGGGGTCGAAGACCGACGTCCGACTTGACAAGCCACCCTCACCCACCCTCGCAAAGCGCTTCGCGCTCGCTCGGGCACCCTCTCCAGCAAGCGGGAGAGGGAAGACCTGCCTCACGGGCGGAGGGTGACACTGACCCACCACGCTCGGTCGCGATCGGTGGCCGCCGCGAGGTAGGCGAACTCGACGAGAAGGAATCGGATTCTCGCGCCCGCACCCAGACTGAAAGCGGGGCTTTCGCCCCGATCGCCGATCTCGACGCGAGTGCCAGCGCGGGCGAAAAGACGGCGCTCGAAGAACGCCTTCTCCGCTCCCAGAGAAATCTCTCGCCAGGAAACGTCTTCGAAACCCTGCGACGAAAGGTCGGAGTCGAAGGAAACGAGAGTTTCGCCCGGGAGGCGGAAGGCGGCTCCTGCCCGTGCGTGACGGGGCAATACGATAGCGGATCCCGATGGCGTGTCGAACTCGGGCTCGTTCAATCGCCGCCACATCAAACCGACTCGCAGCCAGGGGTTCGGCTCGTAGAGCGCCGCGAGGTCGAGTGACCAGGCATGGCTCGACTGGCCCTCGCCGCCACGCACTCGTGAAGAGATCGCGGAGGGCTCGAGATCCGCCGACGACAATCCTGCCACTATTTCGTCGAGCTCGAAGGCGGTCCCGCGAAGATAATGAATATTACCGGCGATGACGAGATTGTCGATCGGCAGGGACTGGAGAATGGAAAACGAGAGGTCGAAGGTCTCGAGCCCCTGACTCGAGAGAACGTCGTCCTCGCGGCGCGAGGAAGTGTTTGTGAACCACGTTCCGGCCACTCCCATGAAGGTATAGCCGACCGAGAATCCGGTCGCGGTGTCGACGAGGAGGCCCTCTCCGGAGCGGTCGAGGTCATCCTCTCCGCGCGACAAGCCCACCTGAACGATGGGACCGAAGGCGACTCCAGCCGGATTCCAGTAGTAGGCCGAAGCGTCGTCGGCGACGGCGGTGAAGGCCCCGCCGAGGCTCGCCGCCCGCGCTCCCAGGTGGAGGAATCGCCTGTCGGCCGCTGCCGGGGACGAAAAGGACAGCACTAGGATGCCGAGGGAAAGCAGTCGCACGACATCAATATAGCATCCGCTAACGCGTCAGTTTGACAGGCTACCCGGTGGGGGACTATCCTCTGTCGTACCCGCTCTTCTTACCCTATGAGAACGACCGGCTGAATGCGGACGATCGCGGTCATACCTGCCCGCTTCCAGTCGAAACGTCTCCCGGGAAAACCCCTCGAAGACCTCCACGGCAAGACTATGCTCCAGTGGGTCTACGAGCGGGCGAGCCTCGCTCGCGGAGCCGATGAAGTGCTCGTCGCGACGGACGACGAGCGTATCGCCGAGACCGTGCGGCGGTTCGGAGGCCGTGTCACCATGACCTCTCCCAACCATCCCTCCGGCAGCGATCGGGTCGCGGAAGCCGTTTCGGAGCTTCCGGTCGATCTGGTCGTCAACGTTCAGGGCGACGAGCCCCTATTGGAGCCAGAGGCCATCGACGAGGCGATCGAGGATGCGACGAAGCACGTGGAGGCCATCGTCACGCTTCGCCGCGAGCTTTCCGATCGGAAGCGACTCCTCGATCCGAACGTGGTCAAAGTCGTGGCGAACCTGGCGGGCTTCGCGATGTACTTTTCGCGCTCACCGATACCGGCACTGGCGGACGACCTCGATGAGCTTCCCTCGGGGCTGTACTACGAGCATATCGGCCTCTACGCTTATCCCAAGTCGATTCTGATGAAGCTCACTCGAACCGCTCCGACCCGTCTCGAGCTCGCCGAAAGACTCGAACAGCTTCGCGCTCTCGAGCACGGTGCCCCGATTCGGGTCGTCGAAACCAAGTATCGGAGCATCTCCGTGGATACCGCGTCCGATCTGGAAAAGGTACGAGAGTTACTCGCACCGAGCCAGGGTGGATAACAGGCATCAAACTATGGATACAATGCAATCGCAACGAAGGAGCAATTGTTAATGGCATCGCCCAAGGCCAGGTTCATCTTTGTGACAGGAGGGGTGGTCTCGTCTCTAGGGAAGGGCGTGGCTTCCGCCTCCATCGGACGTCTTCTGGAGACTCACGGCTTCAAGGTGAATTTCCTCAAATTCGACCCTTACATCAACGTGGACCCGGGGACGATGAGCCCCTATCAGCACGGCGAGGTTTTCGTGACCGAGGATGGCGCGGAAACGGACATGGACTTGGGTCACTACGAGCGATTTACCAACGTCGAGCTGTCGCGTGCCTCGAACGTGACGACGGGACAGATCTACGAGTCGGTCATCGCCAAAGAGCGGCGCGGTGACTACCTTGGCGGAACCGTGCAAGTCATCCCGCACGTGACGAACGAGATCAAATCCCGTCTCGAGCCGGTGGCGGAGGATGCCGATATCGTGATCGTCGAGATCGGTGGCACCGTCGGCGACATCGAGAGCCTTCCCTTCCTGGAGGCAGTTCGTCAGTTCCGTATGGATGCGGGACGGGCGGGTTCGGTTTTCGTTCACCTCACCCTCGTGCCCTATATCTCGGCGGCGGGCGAGCAGAAGACGAAACCGACACAGCACAGCGTGCGCGAGCTCAGGGCGATTGGTATCCAGCCCGATGTGCTCTTGTGTCGATCGGACCGTGCGCTCTCGCGCGAGATGAAGTCCAAGATCGCTCTGTTCTGCAACGTGGACGAGCGTGCCGTCATCACGGCTCGCGACGCGAGCTCCATCTATCAGGTTCCCCTGCTCCTGGCCGAAGAGGGACTGGACGAGATCATTCTGGAGATGCTCCAACTATCCTCGCGCACAAAGGAGTTGGACGAGTGGAAGGAGCTCGTCGGCCGCATCCAGAACCCCGGGGACGAAGTCGAGATCGGCGTTGTCGGCAAATACGTCAGCCTCCGCGACGCATACAAGAGTCTGAACGAAGCACTCTCCCACGGCGGTATCGCGCACAACCTACGGGTCAAGCTGAAGTGGATCGAAGCCGAGGATCTCGAAAGTGGAGATCTGGAGGCGCTCGAAGGGGTCGACGGCGTTCTCGTACCCGGCGGCTTTGGGCCTCGCGGAACGGAGGGGATGGCCGCCGCGGCGGGCTGGGCTCGCAAACGACGAATTCCCTATTTCGGAATTTGCTACGGGTTCCAATGGGCCGTCGTCGAATACGCTCGCGAAGTGGCGGGTCTCTCTCAGGCGGGCTCGAGCGAATGTCATCCAGAGTCACCGGACAAAGTCATCCTCAAGCTCCGAGAGCTCGTCGGTGTCGAAGAGCTCGGCGGAACGATGCGCCTCGGCGCTTACGATTGCATCTTGACGGAGGGCTCGCTCGCCCGCCAAATCTACGGAGAAGGCGCGATATCCGAGCGCCACCGGCATCGATACGAGTTCAATCAGGAATACGAGCGCGCGCTGAACGAAGCGGGTCTGCGGTTCTCGGGCCGGACGCCAGACGGAAAGTTCGTCGAGATCGTCGAAGTGCCGGACCACCCCTGGTACCTCGCGGTACAGTTCCATCCCGAGTTCAAGTCGCGCCCCTTGTCACCTCATCCACTGTTCCGGGAATTCATCGGCGCCGCGTGGCGATACAAGCGCGGAGAGCTAACCGACGAGGCAGGCGTGAGCGAAGAGTCGTCCGTGATCAGCCAGCACTAGCAGGGTGCTGAATATGCATCCACACCCTGCTCGACCGATCGTGACCGACACGGTCCGGGTGGGGACCGCCGAGATCGGCGGAGGACGTGGCTTCGCCCTCATCGCCGGTCCCTGCGTCATTGAGAACGACGAGCACCCCTTTTTCATGGCGGAGCAGATCCTCGCCATTACCCGCGATCTCGGAATTCCGTACATTTTCAAGGCTTCGTTCGACAAAGCGAATCGTACCGCAGGGACCTCGTTCCGAGGCCCTGGTCTCACGGACGGCATCGCGATACTCAAAGAGGTCGGTAGTCGCTACGCGATCCCGGTCACGACGGACGTCCACGAAGCTGCGCAGGCGGCGGCGATCGCCGAGGCCGCGGACCTGCTGCAGATTCCGGCGTTCCTCTGCCGACAAACCGACCTGCTCCTGGAGACGGGCAAGACGGGTCGGGCGGTGAACATCAAAAAGGGACAGTTTCTGGCACCCTGGGACATCGCCCACGCGGTGACGAAGGTGAAGAGCACTGGAAACGAGAACGTGATCGTCACCGAGCGAGGCACCAGCTTCGGCTACAACAACCTCGTCGTCGACTTCCGTGGGTTCCCTTTGATGCGAGAGAGTGGGACGCCGCTCGTGTTCGACGTCACCCATAGCCTCCAGCTTCCGGGAGCCGCCGGAGCCTCCTCGAGCGGCCAGTCTCATCTGATTCCCGAGCTGGGTTCCGCGGGTGTAGCGGCGGGCGTCGACGCTCTGTTCATGGAAGTGCACGACGCTCCCGAGAGAGCTCTTTCCGATGGACCGAATGCCTGCCCGTTGAGCGCGCTCCACTCGCTCCTGAAACGATTTGACGCCATACAGAAGGCGATCGAAGCGCCATGAGCATTAATCTCGCCAAGAAGGTGCTTCAGATCGAGGCCAACGCGATCCGTTCGCTCGCCGATCGTCTGGATCGAAGCTTCGAGACGGCGGTCGAAATCGTGGCCGGGTGCAGCGGTCGTGTCGTCGTCACCGGGATGGGCAAGTCCGGGATCGTGGGTCGGAAGATCGCAGCGACTCTGAACAGCACCGGCACGCCTTCCCTGTTCCTGAATCCGGCCGAGGCCGTTCACGGCGACCTGGGAATGATCGTCGCGGGGGACGTCGTCATCGCTCTGTCCAATAGCGGCAAGACGCGTGAGCTTCTAACTCTCGTCGAGCCAATCAAGCGGCTCATGGTTCCACTCATCGCCTTCTCCGGAGACGCGAGCTCCGCGCTTGCGGATGCAGCCGACATCGTCCTCGACGTCTCCGTCACCGAGGAAGCCTGCCCCATGGGCCTCGCCCCCACCGCGAGCACGACTGCTTCGCTCGCGCTCGGCGACGCACTCGCGATGGCAGTTTTGGAGAAAAGGGGTTTCAGCGAAGACGACTTTCGCAACCTCCATCCACGAGGCCATATCGGCTTCAAGCTCCTCCGTGTGGAGGACGTCATGCATCGGGGCGACGAGCTACCCCTCGTAGGCGCCGACGCACCGATGAAGGAAGTAATCTACGAGATGTCTCGCAAGGGGCTGGGTGTGACGAGCGTCGTGGACGAGCTCGGCAAGCTCGTGGGAGTCATCTCCGATGGAGACTTGAGGCGTCACCTCGAGCAAGACGGAGGACTCCTTTCGAAGAAAGCGCGGGACTGCATGACGACGAGCCCGGTGACCCTCGGGCAGAAAGAAGCGGCGACGGCCGCCCTCGCGCTCATGGAGAAGCGAAAGATCACGTCCCTGGTAGTGCCAGACGACGAGGGTCGGGTGCTCGGCGTGGTCCACCTGCACGATCTTTGGCGGCTCGGCGAGTATTTCTAACGAACCATGGACAACTCTTTTCGAGACAAGGCCGCGAAGGTGCGCATGCTGCTACTCGACGTGGACGGAGTCCTGACAGACGGGACTTTCGTGCCCGGCGAGACGGAGTCTAAGCGGTTTCACTCGCGCGACGGCATAGGACTGGTTCTGGCCCGCA
Organism: Candidatus Marinacidobacterales bacterium; assembly: GCA_965247365.1. Classification (GTDB taxonomy): domain Bacteria; phylum Acidobacteriota; class Vicinamibacteria; order Marinacidobacterales; family SMYC01; genus CBDFHB01. Next base: position 1,056,936 of record CBDFHB010000002.1, on the reverse strand, counting down.
AGGCGGGATGGAAGCTGGGTCTCATCTCGGGGAGACGTTCACCTGTCGTCGAAGCTCGGGCACGTGAGCTCGAAATGCACTTCGTCCGTCTCGGCGTGAAGGACAAGCTCGCCTGTCTCGACGAGGCTCTAGCTCAGGAATCTCTGGCGTGCGACGAAGTGGCCTATATGGGAGACGACCTCCCCGACCTTCCGGTGCTCGTGCGAGTGGGATTGTCAGCGACTGTCGCCGACGCTCCCATCGAGGTCCGATCCCGAGTAGACTATGTTACCCGCGCTCGCGGCGGTCATGGCGCCGTGCGCGAGCTCGTGGAGCGCGTCTTGCTAGCTACCGGTCAGCTCGACGAGCTCGTTCAAAGCTATACGAGGTAAACACCGTGGGCATCATCAAATCGGTTCTCATTCTGCTCGTGGGTGCGGCGCTCGCGACGTTCCTCTGGTCGAACTTCGAGCAGACAGTCATCATCTATTTCACGACGTTCTTTCGTACGGTCGAGATCCCTCTAGCCGCTGCTCTCGTCGGCTCCATGCTGGCCGGCTTCCTCTTCGCCGTGACGATATCGCTACCGAACCAGTTTCGGTTGCGCTCGCGCATTCGAGAGCAGCAGCGGAAAATCGACCGACTCGAGGACGAGCTTCGCGGACTCCGGAAGCTCCCGCTGAACGACGCCTTTCCCGATACAGCGTCGTCGGAATCGACGGAAAAAGTGGGAAAACCCGGCAAGTCGGAAACTCACGGATCCTAGAGTGGTGCTCGCTCGGCTCTGGCGCCCGAGATGAACATCGGAGAGCAGACCCTTCTCGCGATTCTCGTCGCTCTCATCGCGGGCATCGCCGCTGGACGTCTGTGGGCCGGGCTCGTCAGGCGCACGAAGCGAGAGGGAGCCCCTCACGGCCCTTCATCGATCCCATTACATTCTCGGGCTCGATTTGCTCGCCTCCCGTCAAATCGACCGAGCCGTTTCCGAGCTCACCAAGGCGGCGCGGGCCAATACCGAGGCGACCGAGATCTATCTCATTCTGGGGAATCTGCTCCGCGAGAAGGGGCAGCTCGAGCGCGCAATTCAGATTCATCAGAGCATCCTGCACAGGCCAGGGCTCGCCGCAAGCGAAAGGACCCACGCCCTGCTCTGTCTGGGAATGGACTTCAAACGTGCGGGCTTCCGCAATCGGGCGATGGATACCTTCAACGAAGTCGTCGCCATCGAGCCCGACAACGCCTACGCCCTGAGAAACCTCGTCAAGATTCACGAGGAGGAACAGGACTGGGAGACGGCCCTTCATGCCTACGCGAAGCTCAGCCGGGTGACGGGCGAAGAAGAAGATTCGACGCTTCGGGCGTTTCTCTACGAGCAGATCGGCCAGGCGGCGTGGCGCGCTTCCGAAGAGCCTCGCGCCCGCCGTGCTTTCGACGAGTCGGTTCGTTCGGATCCAGAGCTTCCACCTGCCTATCTGCATTACGGAGATCTCCTCGCCGCCAAGGATCGGTTCGAGGAGGCCGAGGCAAAGTGGATGGAGCTCACGAAAGTCGCTCCCCGGTTCGCCTATCTCGCATTCGATCGTCTCGAGGCCGTTCGCGAGAAGCTGGGACGATCGGACACCATGGAAGCGCTCTATCGCAGGGTCATCGAGCTGGACGATACCGACTGGAGAGCAAGGTTGTCCCTCGCTCGCTTGCTGCATGGGCGTGGTGAGCTCGACGAGGCCTTCGCCCTGCTCTTCGAAGCCGTTCGCAATAACCCGCACGCCCTGGCAGTGCACCTCGAAGCCTGGAAGCTCCTGTCAGCTGTCGATGGAGAGTCCGAATGGACGGCGCGCTACCTCAAAGAGGTCGCTGGTGCCGCGTTCTTCCTGGACCCTTTCGTTTGCATTAAGTGCAACTATCGGGCGAACGGTCTCCTCTGGCGATGCCCTCACTGCCAGGAGTGGAACAGCTTCGTGGAAGAGCGGCTCGAGCGGGTGGACCAGAAGGACGATAGCGACTAGCCAGGTCTTCCCCCTCCCCTCTGGGGAGAGGGAAGACCCTCACTCGAGCCAGGCGAGGGCTTTGTCGCGGCGCTCCCCGCTCGGGGCCATTCGCACGTATTCCGCGAGATAGGGATTGGCCTGGTCGCCACGTCCAAGCTCGACCAGAAGCGAGCCGATGCTGAAATAGAACAGGGCCCGCTTACGATTCAGCTCGATCGCCTTGCGAAAAGAAGCCAGTGCAAGCTCCATCGTCTGAGGCACCCTCCCGAGGGCCAAGTAGTACTCACCCCGAGTATGATAGAGCAGATCGTTCGCCGGGCATCGCAGGAGGGCTTGCCCGGTGATCTCGAACCCAGCGTCCAGAATCTCACCCGAGCGCTCAGCCATGCCCAGATCGTAATAGGCCAGCGAAAGGTTGTTCCAGGCACCGCAGTCGCTGGGCTCCATTGCGAGGGAGTGCGAGAACTCTTCGATGGCATCCCGCGGCCGGCCGTGCCTGACGTAGACGGATGCCAAAGCGCGATGAGGCAAGAGAAACCTCGGTGACGTCCTGTGAACCTCCTCGAAAAAGACCACGTCGTTCTTCCACACCGGATTGTGTCGCCAGATCTTGACGCCGCCGAGGACGACGAGCACGCTGGCAACCAACGGCGCCCAACGGCCGACCGCCGCACGCGACCGCATCCATTCATAACCGCAACCGAGCGCCCAGCAAAAACCTACCGAAGGCAAATAGAGGAAACGCTCGGCGGTGAGGACGTCCGTGAAGCCTCCCGCGTTCAGCGCCGGAAGGAGGAAGATCAGCGCCCAGAGGGACCCGAAGAGCGCTCGCCGATCGCGCGATCCGACGAAGATGACGGCTGTCGAGACGCCTGCCACGACGAGGAAAGCCAAGGCGACCGACGGCCACCCCTCGCGCAAGACCCATTCCATGGGATCGTGAGCGTAGAGGCGTACCGGAAACACGAGCTTGAGGAGATACCGAGCGAGAATCCGTGGAAGGTTGAACACCAGCAACGAGAACGGTCGCGCCGTTTCGGTCAAGATCGGCATCTGAAGAACCCAGAGCCGCACCAGGAGATAGATAGACGCGATCCCCGCCATGACCCCTAGCGTGGTGATGTTTCGACGCTCCATCGCCGTCTCACGATGATACAGGTAAGCATAGAGGGCGATAGCCACCGGCAGTCCAATCGCGACCTCTTTCGCCAGGATCGCGAGCGCGTAAAGCAGACCCACGGCCAAGATTCTCGCGGAGTCCCCTTCGTGACCGGCAAAGGAGAGGTAGAGGCGGAAGGCCGCGAGCACGAGCAGGCAGGCAATCAGGTCCGTCCGGCCCGAGATCCAGGTCACCGACTCCGTATGAACCGGGTGCACCGCGAAAAGAGCGGCGGCCACGAACGCGGGCGCGCGAGGGCCGAAGACGGAGAAGCAAGAGTAGACGAGCAGGACGTTGACAAGGTGGAGCAATAGATTCGTTCCGTGAAATCCAGACGGATTGTCGCTCCAGAGAAACCAATCGACGAAAAACGATAACGTTACCAGGGGGCGGTAGAACGACCGCTTTGCTTCCGGCTCGTCGAGGCTCTGCCAATAGTCCGCGGTCAGCCCCTCGGCGAGAAGCCGGCTGTCCTGAATGTGCTCGTTCTCGAGGATGAGAGCTCGGTCGTCCCAGACGAAGTCGAAGTCGAGCGCGCCGACATAGGGAACGACAGCGAGGAGTCCGAGCAACGCAGCGGTCAGCCACCGCGTGGTCATCGGTTCTTTCATGTCGGTTTGTGATCGACGTCGCCTGTCGTAGCCCGAAGCTCCGAGAGCACCTCTCCGGCACGGGCGATGGTCCGATGGAAACTCCCTGAGGTGTCGATGACGTAGTCGCCGTAACGTCGTTTCTCCGCGATCGGCATCTGAGCTGCGATCCGTTGCTCCGCTTCACGGACACTCAGACAGTCTCTCGCCATGAGTCTTTCTCTCTGCAGATCCTCGGAGCAAGCAACGATGACGAGCACATCGTAGCGCTCGTGGGATCCCGTCTCTACCATGAGCGCCGCGTCCACGACGGCCAGAGGCTCGCGCCTTCCCACCGCTTCCGCGAAGAACTCCTCGATAGCGCGCCATACCTCGGGGTGCACGATCGCATTGAGCTTCCGCCTGTTCTCTTCGTCGGAGAATATGAGGCTAGCGAGAGCCTTGCGGTCTACGGAACCTTCGGGGGAGAGCACGTCATCACCGAAGGTTTCTGCGATCGCATGGTTGACTTCGGTGCCCGGCCCCAGCAAGTCATGGACGATCGCGTCAGCATCGAGGGTGGCCACGTCCGAAGACTCGAAATGTCGCCGAACGACGCTCTTCCCACAGGCGATACCGCCGGTGAGTCCGACTTTGATCACCTCGATCCGCGCCTCGCCTTGGCGAGCTCCAGAGTATTCGAGAGTAGCATGGCGATGGTGAGCGGCCCCACACCACCCGGAACGGGAGTAAAAGCCGAAGCGACCTCCATCACGTCCTTGTTATGCACGTCGCCCACGAGCGTCGAGCCCTTCTTTCTAAAGACCTCGAGGCGAGGTGAGTCCTCACCGAAGAAATCCACGACTTCATCTTCCGTCTGCGCTCGATTCATCCCGACGTCGATGACGACCGCCCCGGGGCGAATGAAGTCGCGCCGGACCATCGCGGCGCGACCGATTGCCGCCACCAGGATCTCTGCCTCGCTCGCCACCCTCGCCAAATCCTTCGTCCGCGAATGGCAGATGGTGACGGTAGCGTTCGCGTGCAGAAGCATCATCGCCATCGGCTTGCCGACGATGTCGCTCCTTCCAACGATCACGGCTCGCTTGCCCGCAACGTCGATGTTCTCGCGACGCAGAAGCTCCATGATGCCCGCGGGGGTACAGGGGCGGGGTCCTGGTTTCTTCTGAACGAGTTTGCCCACGCTCTCCGGGTGGAAGCCATCGACATCCTTGTCGGGACGGATGCGATCGAGGAAACTTGCGGCGCCGAGGTGATCGGGAAGCGGGAGCTGGAGCAGAATTCCGTCGACGTCGTCGCGTTCGTTGAGCTCGTCCAGCTTCTCCTCCAGCATCTCGCGCCTCGTCGATGCCGGCAGGATGACCGTCTCCGACCCAAGCCCGGCTTCCTCGCATGCCTTGACCTTGCTCCGAACGTAGAGCTGAGAGGCTTGATTGTCGCCCACGAGAACGGCAGCGAGACACGGAACGATACCCCGCTCGATCAGTGGCTTCGCGTTCTCTCCCACCTCTTCACGAATCTCTCGAGCCACTCGCTTTCCGTCCAGCAGTTTCGCCGTCACTGTACCTCCTCGAATCGGGACTATTTCATGGAAAACCAGTCTCGGGCGTTGCTCAGACAAAACGCTCGAGGAAACGCGTGGTGTAGTTTCCGGCACGGAAGTCGGGATCGTCGAGGATCCGTAGATGGAGCGGGATCGTCGTTTTGACGCCCTCGATCACGGTCAGGTGAAGGCACCGCCGCATCCGATCGATGGCTTCCTTGCGGTCACGCGCGTGCACGATGATCTTCGCGATCAGCGAATCGTAATACGGCTGTACGTTGCAATCCGCATGAGCCGCAGTATCGACGCGGACGCCGGGCCCTCCGGGAACGTGGAAGGCGTGGATCTTGCCCGGGGACGGTATAAAAGTAGTCGGATCCTCTGCATTGATACGGCACTCGATACTAGCCCCCCTGACGAAGACGTCTTTCTGCCGATAGCCGAGAGGCGCGCCGCCCGCGACACGGATCTGATCCTTCACCAAGTCGGTGCCCGTGACCATCTCCGTCACCGGGTGCTCGACCTGGATACGAGTGTTCATCTCCATGAAGAAGAAGTGGTCATCCTCGTCGAGAAGAAACTCGACCGTGCCGGCACCGACGTATCCCACCGCTTGCGCGGCCTGCACGGCAACCCGCCCCATCTTTTCTCGCAGCTTCTCGGAAACGGCGGTGGAAGGTGCTTCCTCCAGTAGCTTCTGGTGCCTCCTCTGGATCGAGCACTCTCGCTCGCCCAAGTGAACCATATCTCCCATCGTATCCGCCATGATCTGAATCTCGATATGGCGCGGATTGGGAAGGTACTTTTCGAGGTAGACCTCTGAATTTCCGAACGCGGCTTCGGCTTCCCGCTGCGCGGCGAGAAACGCCTTGCCCAAGTCCTGCTCCCGCTCGACGATTCGCATGCCCTTGCCGCCGCCGCCCTCCGCCGCCTTGAGCATCACGGGAAGACCCAGCTTCTTGGCGACGGCGAGGGCCGCCTCGGCGTTCTCGATAGCACCGTCCGAGCCCGGCAGGGTCGGGACTTTGGCCTTCTTCATCGTTTCGCGCGCGAGGGCTTTGTCGCCCATGAGACGGATCGCGTGTGACGATGGCCCGATGAAGCGAACTCGACAGGCCTCACAAACCTCGGCGAAGTGAGCGTTCTCGGCGAGAAAGCCGTAGCCCGGATGCAGAGCGTCGGCGCCGCTGATCTCCGCGGCGGAGATGATGGCCGGAATGTTCAAGTAGCTGTCTTTGCTCCGCGCGGGCCCGATACAGACCTCCTCATCGGCAAAGCGCACGTGAAGCGAGTCCCGGTCGACGTCGGAATAGACCGCGACGGTTGAAATTCCCATCTCCTGGCAAGCGGAGATGACGCGGAGGGCGATCTCGCCTCGATTCGCGACCAGAACTTTCTTGAACATGGAAGCAGGCGTCCTGCGGGTTCGGCTCGACGGCGGAGCGCCTATGTTTCCCTGATGGCGAAAAGGCGGTCGCCGTACTGCACCGTCTGCCCGTTCTCCACGAGAATCTTGACGAGCTCCCCGTGGAGCTCAGATTCGATCTCGTTCATGAGTTTCATCGCCTCGATGACGCAGAGCACTTGTCCGTTCTTCACGGTATCGCCCTCACGGGCGAAAGGCACCGCCCCGGGCTCGGGCTGGCGGTAGAAAGTTCCGACCATGGGTGAGGTGATGAAGGAGAGGCCAGTCTCGGTTAGTTCGGCGCTCGCTGAGACGGCGGCGGTTTCTGTAGCCGCCGAAGCGGGATGCGCGGCAACAGGGGCAGTCGACGAATCCACCGGTCCGTTCGTGGCGACGGCCGCCTTCTTGATCTTGATCCTGACGCCTTCTTCCTCGAGCTCGAACTCGGTGATGTTTCGCTCAGCGATCAACTCGAGCAGCTCCTTGAGTTCATCGATATTCAAAGTCGTCTACACTCCATTTCGAGATGCGAACGGCAGACGTTAGCACAAGGCGGGCTTGCCTGCAAAGAAAGCGAACGTTCGGTAGGTGCTGTGGGCTATCTGCTAGACGAACTCTTTTTCGAGTCTCATCGCGGCCCGTTTCAGGTGGAAGCGTGCCTTGCCGTAGTTGGTGCCCTGCTCCATGGCTGCCAGGAGCACGTAGTCGTCGGTGATGGCGACCGCCATGACAACCAAGGTTTCCGTCACAAAGATGAGCTCCTTGAGAGCCCCCGCCCCTACGTCCTCCGATGCCTGCCGAGTCGAGCGCAGAAGCGTCGTCGCCTCGGTGCTGAGCATGTCGAAGTTGTGCTGTCCGTTCGCTACGTAATGCTCGATCGGAATGCCGTCCATTCCCATTACGACGAGTCCGATGCAGCCTTCGACTCGAGAAGTGACTTCCTCCAGGACTTCGGTGAAGACCATCTCAGGCTCCCCTCGACTTTCGTATGGCCGAAAGCCACTGTTCTAGAACCTCGATCGTCTTGTGACGTGACTCACCGGGAATCTCCGATGGCGAGGATGCGGGCGCCGCAGCTGGGCTAGCAGCGGGTACCTCGGCCGCCGCCTGCGCCAGGATTGACAGCTCCTCGATACGATCCTGATAGTGCGTCGCCTGCGGGTTGCGCGCGACAAGGTTCCGGTAAACGGTTAGGGCCTGCTCGAAGTGGCCTTGTGAAGCGTAGATTTCCGCCATCGTGGGAGTGTCTGGACCAGCCTCCTGGGCCTCGTCGGCCGCAACGAAAACCTCGGGCTCGGGCTCCACCATCGCTGGCTCGGGCACCTCCGCGTGAGTCTCAGGCGCGACCGGTGGCGAGGGCGTGACAACCTCGGGTGGCACGGGAGGCTGCTCGAGCGCCTGGCCGGAGCGCACTACCTCGAAAGTCTCCGGCTCGGCCGCGAGGGGCACCGGAGGCAGGTCGTCGACAGCTGCCCCTTCGGAGGTCTCGTCGGCGGGTGGCTCGTAGGCCGCGTTGTAGGACCGCTCCTCCAGCACCATGGGCTCGTCGACAGCGACGAGCGGGATGGGAGCGGGCTCGTTGTTCTCTACAGGCTCTACAGGCTCTACAGGCGCGGCGGGCGCCGGCGGCTCGGCGAGCGCAGGCTCGTTGGGTGCGGCGGGCGCCTCGACGAGCGTTGGCTCGAGCGTTGGCTCGTTGTGGGAAGCCGGTGAAGGCACCGGCGGTACAATCGTTTGTGTGGGTACCGGGGGGGGCGGCGCTAGGCCGCCCGCAGCCGGCGCAGCGGGCGGTGCGGCGGCGGCCGATCCGCCACCGGCGACCTCGTCGCGGACGGCTTGAATTCTTTCTTCGAGCTCCGAGTCCTCGGGCGCAAGCGTCTGCGCTACCTGATACTTCTGTATCGCCTCCTCGTATCGCCCCAAACGGTGGTACGTCTCTCCGAGGAATTTGTTGGCGAGAATATTGTCCGGGATCTTGGCGAGCACGGCCTCGAACTGCTCGCCCGCGCGGTCATAGGACTCCGCCTCCAAGAGAGCTCGCCCCAGAGCCACCTGGGCCGACGGGTAGTCCGGGTGTTTCTTGAGACCTTCTTCGCAAACCCCGATGGCGTCGTCGAGCAGTCCCGCCTTACGGTACTCTTCGGCAAGCTGAACGAACATGCGGGAGTTCGGGTCCGCCGCAAGGCGTTGCTCGAGCTGTTCGATCCGGCTCATGAGCTAGGGCATCATCCAAGAAAGAAGAAGTGGGGCGGAGGTCGCGCTCGGCCTCCGCCCCACGGTTCGTTCCGTAGAACTCTAGTTTACGATGTCGTAGTCCTCTGTGCACACCGCTCTGCAGCCGGTGACCGCTTCGTGTGTCACGAGGAAGACCGTGTGCTCGCCCACCGTCGAGAAGGCGTGGACGACATCGCGACCGGCCTTCGTCGAACCGTCGTCGAAAATCCACTCGTAGCGGGCAATCTCGTTGCCCACGCATCCGGTCCCACCCACGAGCTGCGTTGCCGTAAAGGCAATCCCTTCTCCCACCTTGTAGGTGAGCTGCTCCGGCTCCCAAATGAAGCCGCAGACGTTCGAGCCCGGGAACGAGGGACGGTTGGCCGCGCGCAGGAAGATCGACGCCGTTCGGAAAACGGCCGTATTGAAGTTGGTGCCGCTCGGTCTCCCCGTGATGATGACGGACGTATCGTTCTCCTGATCGGTACGAAACGGCGCCCAGTATCGCGCCCGCGCGACGCCGTCACCATCGGAGACCGACGAGACCGGCCCCGATTCGACGCCGCCGAATGACGGTCTGGGACCGTTCAGAGGGGCCAGGTTTCCCAAGTCCAGGAAACCCGCTCCCGAGCGGGTGATGTCGAAGAGAACCTCGACGCCCGAGGTTCTTTGTCCGTCCGGGCCGCGAACGACCGCTTCGATTACGGAGCTCGAGAATCCGTCCGACACGAGCTGGTCGGGAACGGCGCGCATCTCGACTGCCGTGCCGAGCTCCGAAGGTCCCGAAAGCTCACCCGGGTCGGGGTTATCGAGGGTGCAGGCCGCCACGGCCACCACCCCGCCGGCAAGGAAGAGTGAGAGCACCCCGTAACGGAGGGAGTTGAGTTGGAGCTTTGAGTTCATGTGCTGCTCCTTAACCGAAGTCCGCGAAAGTGATGTTGAGGAACGCGGTCACCTTGATGGAACGGCCGGCTCCGTCGCGACCGAAAAGCTCGATCTGAGCGATTACCGATATGATGAGATTCCCGGGAGCTCCCGCATCGCCGCGGAGCTCCCTCAGGGGTGTTTCGAGCTTAGCCTGCTGGCGAACGACCATGAGTATCCGATCGTTGGTTGTGCCGTCGGCCAGAACCTCAAAATTGGTCGCTCCGTCGAACGGGTAGGGCACGTCTACGCCGGGAACGTTCCGACCATCCGACCTGATATAGGTCACACGGTAGCGCTCGAAGACGATGGAGTTCACGGTGCTCAACGGCGAGCCCTGGTCTTTGGGCTGACCCCGTAACGTGATGAGGACGCTATCGTTGAAGACGACGCACCCACTCGTCGCGCTGTTGTCGCAGATGTCCGAGAACAGGTCTTCACCGGTCGGGCTGATCCCCTGCCCCTGGATGGCCTCGACCGAGACGACATTGATGAAAGTGTTCGTCGAGTCGTTGCCCTCGGTCTGCGTTTTAAAGCATCCGGCGAGGAAGACGACCCAGACGAGGGAAATGATCGAAAGCCACTTCATGATGACTCTCCGCCTCATCAGCTTCAGGCTCATGAATCTCCTCCTAAACCGTGTCCTTGCGAATGCGCGGCGTGAGGAAGATCAAAAGCTCCTCGTTCCGCGTATCCACACTCTTGTTTTTGAAGAGGTATCCGAGCACCGGAATACGGTGCAAGAGCGGCACGTATTGCTCGGCGACGTTCGTCCTATTGACGAACACGCCGCCAATTACCGTGGTCGAGCCATCGGCGACGAGAACTTGAGTCGTCGCCGCCTGGGTCACGATGCTGGGGATACCGTTGACCTGTTGGCCGAAATCCAGAGAGTCGTTGTTCACCTCGATGTCGAGAATGATCGTGTCGGCCGAAGTGATCTGGGGGGTCACCGACAGATCCAAAACCGCGTCTTTGAACTGCACCGTGATGGTGTTGTTCGCGACGACCTGCACCGGGAACGTCGTACCCTGTTTGATCTCGGCCGCCTGGTTGTTCTGCGTGATGATCTTCGGAGCGGAGATGATGCGGACTTGTCCACGTGACTCGGCCGCGGTCAGTGCCGCGTCGACGCTGAAGGCGCCGGTGATACTGCCGAGCGACAGACCGACCGCTCCGGTGGGCGCACCGGCGAACGGGAGGTTCACGGCATAGCCCCGTTGCGCGCTCTGTGTACCTTGGAGGACCTGAGGCGGAGCCAAACCACCGGTATCGATACCCGGAGCTACGAAGCTTTGCGAGGAGTCGGACCCGATGGCCTGACCGTCGAGCTGGACGCGGTTCGGAAATACGAGCTCGCTCGTGTTTCCCAGGGCTTGCGTCTGGTTGCTCGTGAAGCCCCACTGAACACCAAGCTGGCGCGAGAACGTCCGCGTCGTGACGACGATGCGGGCCTCGATCTCGACGCCGGGGATGGGCGTATCCAGGCTGTCGATGAGCTCGTTGACGGCGTTCACTTGCTCCGCCAAGTCCGTATAGATGATTGTATTCGTGCGCTCGTCGGTGACGATATCGCCACGGGCCGAGAGGTTACGCTGGAGCAACGGCTGGAGGTCGGAAGCCTTGGCGTAAGAGAGAACCCGGGTCTGCGTAAAGAGCTCGCCGGCAAGGGCTTTCTCTTCGGCCAGCTGCCTGCGCTGCGCCTCCTCCTCCGCCAGCTCGCCAAGAGGGGCGATGCGAATGACGTTACCCTCCGCGACGAAGCCGAGCTTGTTCGTCTTGAGGATCAGCTCGAGCGCCTGGTCCCAAGGAACTTCGCTGAGGACGAGCGTAATGCGCCCCGCAACGCCGGGCTGCACGACGATGTTGAGCCTGCTGATCTCGGCGAACAGACGGAAGATGTCCTGGATGTCGCCGTCTTTGAAGTCCAAGCTGATGAGCTCGCCCGTGTACTCGGTCTGACCGAGGTCTCCCGAGCCGCCGCCGATGAGCAGTTGCGACCCCGGAACGGCACCTTGCGGGGGAGGCGTATCTTGCGGGGGAGGCGGCGTCGGGAGGCTCGGGCCCGGATTGGCGAGTCCGAGGTCCTGGGCCGTCAAGGTGACGGGACCGAAGCTGCCTCCGTCTTCGGACGAAATGACGGCGTTCTGAACGAGGGAGTAGGACCCCCCATTGGCGCTCTCTCCCGAAACGGTGATGAGGTCAGGGTCGGACGGAGCTTGCGGGGCTTCGTCAAGAAGCTGCGCGCCCTCCGTGTCCGCTTCCTCCATAGAGGCGAAGGCCGGCACGGCGAAAGCCTCGTCCGATGTGGCGAAGTCGATCTCGAGACCGCTCCGCCTCTCGACCGCCCGGTGCGCGATCGCTTCGTCGAGGTCGAAGACGACGCGAGTGATGCGTGGTTCGGCGGTGCGGAACTGGGCAACCCGCACCCGCGCCACCCCGAGCTCTTCTATATTGAGGGCCGCCCGCGGGACGGCATTTAACACCCCGTTGAAGTCGAAGACGAGCCGCGTTGGGCCTTCGAGGAGGAAGCTCGTGTAGTTGAGACGGCCGTCGGCCGAAACGTGGACTTTGAGAACGTCTCCGAGAATTTCGTGAGAGATGCTGCTGATCGCGGACGCGGGGTGACTCGGCATGCTCGGCCTGGACGGAGCAATGAGCTCTTCGCGAATCTCTGCCGCGACGGCAGGTTCAATCTTTTCCGGATCTTCCGGCGCCGACTCGACGAGGGTGGCGTTACTCTCGTTCTGGGCCGCGCTAGCTTTCTCACCCCGCGCTTCAGAGATGAGGGTCTCGGGAGAGCTCGATTCCGGAACGTCAGGAGATTGACCGCCATCGAAGACGATGTTGAGCGCCTGCTCCGAACCGGTCAACTGATAAGGAGCGATGACCGCTAGCTTGATCTCGATACGTGAGAGTTTGCGTCCATTGACCCCGGATTGCAGGCTCCGAGCTAGGATTGACTCCACTTCCCGGCTGCCCACAACCGTGCGCTCCGAGAGACCAGAGATGTCCACGCCAGGCAGATCGATGACGAGCGTCAATGGATCCGGACTGTAGTGGGTATAGAGGACAGCACCCGTCGTTTCGAACCAAACCCGGGTGCGGCCCGGTTCGACGTGGAAGCGGACGGCTCGTATCGTGGCTATGGGCGCCTCGCCCACCGTATCGACTTGAGCCGTCACTTCCGCCATCTGAATCAAAGCCACGAGCGAGATGATTGTCAGGAGACGGAGAGGTGACCACGAAGATTTCATCGTTGACCCTCCTCCACCGGATGAAGCGATTTTTCCACTTGCTGAAACTTCTCGATCCTCAATGGATCATTGATTTCCTGGCGAAAGACGACGCGAAAGTCGTCGATCGATTGGATGTTTCCGTCGTAGAGCCTTTCGCCCGTTCTGGCGAAATAGCTCTTGTTGTCGGTTCCTTGGATCATAGCGATGTATCCGTCCTGCGTTTTCACGATGCCCCTCAGACTGACTTCCTGAATGAGCATTCCGTTGAGTCCGGGCGGCCGAGGGGCGGGCCCGATTATGTTGAACCCCAGCGCGAGACTGACGAAGGGATCGCGACGTCCACGCGATTCGTAGCGGAACCCGGACCCTTCCGTGATCTCGATGCCTTCGGGAACGGGCGGTGGGAGCTCTTCAACCGGAGGCGCCGCCGGCGGTGTCTGCTCTTCTACGGGCTCCTGGTTTTGCGCGATGGCCAAGCCCACCATCGGGGTGGCCACCAGCGCACCGCAAAAGCCCAGCTTCATCATATGACGCGACCACATTGCTCGTACCTCGCGCGTTTGAGTCATGGTCTCGGCTCGAAAACTCTCTTATTTCCTGCGCTTTTTCACTGGGCAGCGGGAGCGGGCGTCCCTGCAGCCGCGGGTGGCTGTTCGATAAAGACGAACGTCGTTGCCGTACAAGACGCGGATATGGTGGACGCGATCGTCGGTTCGCGCTTCGAGGCGATCTCGAGGTTGCTCACGTTGACAATCCTGGAAAGGCGGCTCAGACGATCGAAAAAAAAGGCCAGGTTGTGGTAGCTCCCGTCGAGCTCCAGACTGATGGGCCACTCGGCATAGAAGTCCTGTGGCTGGGTGGCTTCGGGCTTGAAACGCAGAACGTCCAGGCTCGATTCCGCGGCGAGCTGCTGTACCTTGCGGAGCAGGTCGTCCACTTCTTTCTCGCTTGGCAGAATTCGCGACAGAGCCTGCAGTGTGGCTTCCTTCCGCTCGACTTCGCGTTTGAACTCCGGTAAGCGAGCGGCCGTCGTCCGCGCGTTCTCGACTTTCGCCTGGAGGTTGCGCTGTTGTGTCGTTTTGTCCTCAATGTCCTTCTGCAGGGGCGTGTAGAAGAAGTACCAGAACACGCCGTAGAGACCCAGACCGAGAAAGGCAAAGACGGCGACCTGTGCACCGAATGACAACCTACCCATGTCTCGTCCTCCCCCCTATCTGGCGCCCGCGCCGGGTGCCGATGCTCCGCCGGGCGCCGAGTCCGGGCTCTGCGGCGCCACGAGCTGCGTGCGCAGCTGGAACACGGTGAACTCCTGCTCCTGGCGCCGGTCGACTTGCGCGTCGATGAGCTCGACGTTCTGGAACCAGTCGCTGTCTTCGAGCTTTCGGATGTAGTCGGCGATGCTCACGTAAGAGGCGGCCATGCCGTCGATGGTGACGGTATTGCCACGCTGTGAGAGCTCTTCCAGCCACACGAAGTCGGGAAGCTCTGTCGAGAGCGCGTCGAGCATTCGGACCGGGCCTTCACGCTCGGTGCGGAGGCGCTCGATGAGCCGCTCCTTCTCTTCCAGCTCTGCGAGCTTCGCTTGATACTCTTCGACTTGAAGGATGATGGGAGCGAGTCTGGCCTCTTCCTGGGTCAGCTGACTGATCGACTCCTCGAGCCCATTTAGCGTCCGATTCGCCGCGAGCCACTGGACGGCGATCGCCGCGACCGCGAGCCCCAGAATTGCGACGGCGAGAAAGACCCCTTTCTTGTCGGAGCTTTCCCCACCGGAGATACCGGGATCGATCATCGTCCCGCCGCCAGCGGGCTCTTTGGTTCCGAGGAGATTTACACGGATCATGCCTCACCCGCCTTTCTCATCGCCAGCCCGACGGCAATCGCGCACGCGGGACCGACTTCCTCGAGAAACTCGGCATCGAAATCTTTCGGGTTGTAGCTGACGTTCTGGAACGGGTTGAAGATCTCGACTCGGGTATCGAAACGCTCCGACATCGCGTCCGACACGCCTGGTATGCGTGCGCTCCCGCCGGAGAGCACGATGCGATCGATACGATCCTCGGACGTCGTGGCCTTGAAGAAGTCGAAGGTCCTCTGGACCTCCATCAGCACAGACTCCGTCACGGACTGAAGGATCCCCGCGACGGCATCGGCGTTCTCGCCATGTCCCTGCTTCATGTTCTCGGCCTGCTCGAAGCTCACGTTCATGTCCTTCTGAATGGCATCCGTGAACTGATTGCCGCCGATGGTCGTGATGTCGCGAGTAAATATGGAGGTATCACCCCGGACGACGTTGATATTCGCCTGGCTGGCGCCGATATTGGCCATCGCCACGACCCTGCCCGGCTCGACGCCGTAGTTCATCTCGTAGGCGTTCTGCAGGGCGAAAGCATCAACATCCATGACCACCGGATTGCGGCCGGCCTGGTTGATAACGCTCTGATAGTCGTTGATTTTGTCCTTTTTGGCAGCAACGAGGAGGATGTCCATGTTTCCACCGGCCCCACCAGGGTCGAGGACTTGATAGTCCAGGTTGACTTCCTGGATATCGAAGGGGATGTACTGCTCGGCCTCCCAGTGGATGGACTCGGCAAGCTCCTGCTCGCTCATGGCGGGAAGCTGGATTTTCTTGACGATAACAGAGCTGCCGCTGATGGCAGTGGCGACCTCGGTCGTCTTGATCCGGTACTCGGAGAAAAGCCGCTGGATCGCGTCGATCACCGAGGTCGAATCCATGATCTGACCGTCCACGATGGCCTCTTGAGGTAGATACTCGAGACCGATCGTGGAAAGCTGCCACGTCTCACCCTTGCCGGGTTTCATCTCGACCGCTTTGACGGAACTCGAGCCAATGTCGAGCCCAACGAGATTTTTCTTCTTACTGAAGAGACCCATCGGTCTGGCTCCCTACCTCAACGCTAATTGAAAGACACTTACCAGTAGTTAGTTAAAGTACTTTGTGAGCGTACCGAACAAAGAGACTGACTGTCAAGAAAAAAAACGGCCACAAATGTCTTTGGAATCTTTCAGTTACTATCGAATATGGTCGATAGTTCGTCAAGAAAGAAGTGAAGGTATTTGGTAGGGAATCCCCCCCAAAAAAGGTGTCTCCGAGGACGAAAGGTGGGGCTTTCACCTCAACCGACAGTATACCGTTTGAAAACTTGCCCAACATATTGGGCTCGAAACGAGTGTCTTGCGCCCCTTAGGGCCATGTCATTTTTCTTCGAGTTGGAGCACTTTTTGGTGGTCCGAGCGCGTCCCGTGCACCCTTTTTCCCTGTTAGGAGAGCCCAGCCCACCTCATTAATTACATGAGGACATCGGCGTTAAGTGCCCAACCGGCACCCAACGAGAGCTGGACCGGCATTCTGCCGGAGCTTGGAGGTCCGGCTTTTTCCCTTGACAATGCGGTTAACGTCAACTAAATTATGCCTTTGGGCGATTTATATCGCCCAAATTTTTTTTGATCGTCGCGAAAGCGAGAGAACTTCCGAACGAGCCATGGCTACGACGTTCCCGAAAGCATCCGAAGTTAGTCGGTCCTGGTATGTGGTCGACGCTGAAGGCCAGATTCTCGGCCGACTTGCCAGTCGGATCGCGCGGGTGCTCACCGGGAAGGACAAGCCCACGTATACCCCGTTTCTCGACACGGGCGATCACGTCGTCGTGGTCAATGCCGAGAAAGTCGTACTGACGGGATCCAAAGAGTCGAACAAGGTCTACTTCCGTCACACGGGCTATCCAGGTGGTATCCGTCAGGCTCGCGTCGAAGAGTTGCGCGCGAAACGGCCCGAGCGGCTCATCGAGGCGGCGGTTCGGGGAATGCTGCCGAAGAACCGGCTGGGACGAGCGCAGTACAAGAAGCTGAAGGTCTATCAGGGCGGAAAGCACCCGCACGAGGCCCAGCAACCGTCGTCACTCGAGCTCGCGACCCGCGTACCTCGGCAGTCGCGATAAGGCATGCTCCCTACTTCCTTCCATCGAATTCTTCTCTCGTTAACAACTTTCTTCTCTCGTTATTAGTGAAGGAGAGCGAACGACTTTGGCATCTTCCAGCAAGATTCAGTACTACGGAACGGGCAAGCGCAAGAGCTCGATTGCGAGGGTGTACCTGCGGCCTGGCAGCGGAGAGATCCGCATCAACAAGCGGACCTTCGGCGACTACTTCCCGAGCGATGCGCTCAAGATGATCATTCAGCAGCCACTGCAACTCACCGAATCCTCGGGCAAATTCGACATTTACGCGAATATCCAGGGTGGTGGGCTAACCGGCCAGGCATGGGCGATGAGGCTCGGGATCAGCCGAGCTCTATGCGATTTCAACCAAGAGCTTCGAAGCCGACTAAAGGGCGGAGGCTTCCTAACCCGTGATGCGCGCATCAAAGAGCGCAAGAAGTACGGCCAGCCTGGCGCCCGCAAGCGGTTCCAGTATTCCAAGCGCTGAGGAGGAGAATACTTGGCTTCGATTACGATGAAAGAGCTGCTCGAAGCGGGGGTCCACTTCGGCCATCAGACGAAGCGCTGGAACCCGAAGATGAAGGAGTACATCTTCGGCCAGCGAAACGGCATCTATATCGTCGATCTTCAGAAGACGCTGAGGCTGTTCAGGGAGGCGCTCAAATTCGCCACCGACCTCGGCGCTCAGGGCAAGACCATCCTTTTTGTGGGAACGAAACGCCAGGCCCAGGAGGTCGTGGCCGAAGAAGCCAGACGGGCCAGCATGTTCTTCGTCAACCAGAGATGGCTCGGAGGGACGCTCACGAACTTCGTGACGATTCAGAAGAGCATCGGGAGGCTCCAGGAGTTGACCGCCCTCGTCAGCGAGTCGCAGGAGTTGTCGAAGAAGGCCCTGTCGCGCCTCGACAAGGAGCGCAAACGCCTGGAGAAGAACCTGAGCGGTATCCAGGAAATGGGCAAGCTTCCCGACGCGATCTTCATTATCGACGCCAACCGCGATGAGATCGCGGTGCATGAGGCCCGCAAGCTCGGAATCCCGGTGATCGCAATCGTCGATACCAACTGTGATCCAGACGTCGTGGACTTCGTGATTCCGGGAAACGACGACGCGCTCAGGGCTATCAAGCTCTTCACGTCGCGCATCGCCGATGCCGTTATCGCAGGCAGGGACATGTCGAAGGCCGCAACGCCGGAAGCTCCCCCGCCCGCTGCAGAAGCGAGCGGAAGCGACGACAATGAGCCCGAGACGGAGACCTCGGCGTCGAGCGCCGGAGATGGCGGGGAGTCTTCGAGTGACGAGGCGCCGTCGGTGACGACCCCGCCTCCCGCCTAGCGTGCCGCGCGCTTCCGAGCGCGCCTTACTTCGATTCTTTCTCTCGGCAGAGGGGTTCGTCACGACGCGAGCCTCGCTGCGAGACGATTTTCAACGCAAGACGAGGTCATAACAATGACGACAATCTCTGCACAACAAGTGAAAGAGCTTCGGGAAAGAACCGGGGCGGGCCTCATGGAGTGCAAGAAGGCTCTCCAGGAGGCGAAAGGCGACATCGACGAGGCCGTCACCATTTTGCGAAAGCGGGGCAAAGCGGCCGCGGAAAAGAAATCGGGCCGCTCCACGACGGAGGGGCTCGTCGAAGCCTACGTCCACCCCGGCGGCCGCGTGGGCGTGCTCATCGAGGTGAACTGTGAGACCGAC
The DNA here is from genome assembly GCA_965247365.1 of Candidatus Marinacidobacterales bacterium. Lineage (GTDB taxonomy): Bacteria > Acidobacteriota > Vicinamibacteria > Marinacidobacterales > SMYC01 > CBDFHB01. The sequence goes on along the minus strand of CBDFHB010000002.1, from coordinate 1,038,240 downwards.
TTCGTCGCCAATACGGACGAGTTCAAGTCGCTCGCGAGGGACATCGCGATGCAAGTCGCCGCTGCCAGCCCCTCGCTCGCGCGCTGGGTAAGCCGCGACGAGGTGCCGGCGGACGCCGTCGACAAGGAGCGGGACATCTTGAAGAGCCAGGCCGAGGAGTCCGGCAAGCCCGCGGAGGTCGTCGAGAAGATCGTGGAGGGCCGGCTGTCGAAGTTCTACTCGGAGAACGTGCTTCTCGAACAGGCCTTTATCAAGAATCCGGATCAGAGCGTGCAGGACTACCTGACGTCGAAGATTGCCGTTCTGAAAGAGAACATTCAGATTCGTCGGTTCGTGCGATTTGAACGCGGCGAAGCGGTTTAGTACAACTCTCCTGACAGACGGAGCGCTAGGCTCTCGCGCTCCATCGGTCGTGTGACTTATGCCGCAAAAGCCCGCTTTCAAGCGCGTCATCCTCAAACTCTCCGGCGAGGTCTTGATGGGTGACGAAACCTTCGGCATCGACCCCGACGTCGCGCAGACGATGGCCGAAGAGATTCACTCGGCCCACAGCCTCGGTGTCGAGATCGCGGCCGTCATCGGCGGTGGCAACATCTTTCGCGGCATCGCGCCGACGGCGCGCGGGATGGATCGGGTCTCGGCCGATCACATGGGCATGCTCGCCACGGTCATCAACGCCGTGGCTCTGCAGGACGCGCTCGAGAAGCTCGGTGTGCATACGCGCGTCATGTCGGCTATCGAGATGCGCGAGGTCGCCGAGCCGTTCATCCGCCGCCGCGCCATTCGCCATCTCGAAAAGGGGCGCATCGTGATTCTTGCCGCCGGAACCGGGAACCCGTACTTCTCGACGGATACCGCGGCGGCGCTGAGAGCGATGGAGGTCAAGGCGGAAGTTATCTTGAAGGGAACTCGTGTCGCCGGTATCTATTCGGCTGACCCCGAAAAAGACGACACGGCGACGTTGTTCGAGCAGATCACCTACATGGAAGTACTGGGAAAGCGTCTGAAGGTCATGGATACGACCGCCATTTCACTCTGTATGGACAACAAGCTTCCCATCATCGTTTTCGACGTCAAGACACCCGGCAATATGAGGCGCGTCATGGCGGGAGACAAAGTGGGGACGCTGGTCCGGTGATCGGTCCGAGGAGGTTGAGGTGACGTCAGAACTCATCGAAAACGCCAAGCGGCGCATGGACAAATCCCTCGAGGTGCTACAAAAGGAACTGACGGCGATCCGTACGGGTCGCGCTTCGCTGGGTATTCTCGACAGCGTGAAAGTCGACTACTACGGGACTCCGACGGCCTTGAACCAGGTCGCGAACCTCGCCGTGCCCGAAGCAAACCTCATCACCATTCAGCCTTGGGAGCCACCCTTGCTGGAGACTATCGAAAAGGCCATTCTTTCGTCCGATCTCGGGTTGAATCCCTCGAACGATGGCAAGCTCCTGCGGCTTCCCATTCCTCCCCTCACCGAAGAGCGACGCAAGATACTCGTGAAGCAGGTGGGCAAGATCGCGGAAGAGAGTCGCACGGCGGTGCGTCAAGTTCGGCGCGACGCCAACGATCGACTCAAGAAGATGCTAAAGGACAAAGAGATCTCGGAGGATGAAGAGAAGCGTGCCCTCAAAGAAGTCCAGGAGCTAACGGACTTACACGTCAAGAAGGCCGACGAGATCGTCAAGAAGAAAGATCAGGAGCTGATGACCGTCTGACGTGACCGAAAGACTCTACCTTCTCGATCCCTATGTGACCACCTTCGAGGCCGACATCCTCGACCGCCGAGATACCGAGGACGGGCCTGCGGTGGTCTTCCGCTCGACCTATTTCTACCCCGAGTCCGGTGGGCAGCCCTGGGATCTCGGCACGATCGACGACATCCCAATCGTCAAAGTGCTCGAGTCGGAGAACGACACGGTCCTTCACGTCTTGGAGCGAGCTCCCGAAAAGGACCGAGTCCTGTGCCGCATCGACGAGCCGCGGCGGCGCGACCATATGCAGCAGCACTCCGGCCAGCACATTCTCTCCGCGGCTTTCGTCAGAGAGGCCGGCGCCAATACGATCTCGTTTCATCTGGGAGAGTTCTCCTCCAGCATCGACCTCGACAAGTTCCCCCTGAATGACGACGTCGTCACTCGTGCTCTTCACGCCGCCAATGAGGTCGTCCGGCGAGGAGCGAGAATCCAGAGCCGTTTCGTCGATGGCGCCGATGCTTCCTCACTCGACCTGCGGAAACCGGCGCCGGATGCGGAGCTCGTGAGACTCGTCGAAGTCGAGGGTTTCGACAATCAAGCCTGTTGCGGCACGCACCCGCGGTCGAGCGCCGAAGTGGGCCCGATCGTCGTGAGAGGTATCGAGAAACTCAAGAACGCAACCCGAGTCGAGTTTCTCTGTGGAGAGCGCGTGCTGAGAGACTACCGAGATACGGTTGGCCGGATGCGTGCGCTCGCGAGCATTTTGAGCAGCAGCGAAGAGGACATCGTCGCTTCAGCGGAAAAGCTTCAGGACGAGCGTAAGGCCCTCGGAAAGAAGCTTCGAAAGCTCGAGAACGAGGTCTTGCTCTCCCGATGCGAGGCCTGGATGGAGGATGCGACACCGCGAGGCGAAGCTTCCCTGCTCGCCAAGGAGCTCGAAGGCCTCGGGCCCTCCGCGCTGCGCACCGCCGTCCAGGCGCTCACCCAGAAACCGGGGCGAGTCGTGATTCTGGGCGGCGTCGAAGGAGGACGCGCCCACATCGTCTGCGCGCGATCGACAGACGTCTCCGCGGACGCGAGCGCACTCCTCCGAGCGGCGCTTCCCGCCGTGGGCGGCAAAGGCGGCGGGTCGCCCCAGATCGCTCAAGGCGGCGGTCCCGAGGTGGCGGGTCTCGCCCGCGCCCTGGAGCTCGCAGCCTCCAAAGTGATCTAAGATCGAGTGATGCTGCCGCGTGTGTCCATCCTGATCCTGATCCTCGCGACGGCGAGCTCGTGCGAGACGAGGCGTGACGGCCCCCGGGAAGCCGGACCCACCGAAGAGTCGCTAGAAGACTCTTTCGAAGAGCCAATCCTCGAGACCGATTTCATCGAGGGCGAGCAAGTACAGACGCTGCCTACGGGGCCGGTTGCGGCGGCGACGGGTCGACCCTGCGCCTGGTCGAGTCTTTGGAGCAAGCCCGACGAGCCGAACCCTCTCTTGGCGGGCGTCGGCGGCGTCGGGATGCCGTCGAAAGTCGCAGACTCCGAGATCCAACTCCCGATCGACCCATCGCGCAGCGGACAGGAACTCGTCGTCGAGATCGTGATCGGAGCGGACGGAGCCGTGCGCGAGGCGACCATCCTCCGAGCCCCCGAGCCACGGTGGGCGGCAGCGGAGGAAACGGTCCTGACCGCTGTCAGGCAATGGCGGTACGAGCCTCCGCGCTTCGAAGGCACGCCGGTCTCGGTCTGCTCGACGATCTTCGTACAGTTTTAACATGTCGAAGCAGCTGTCGCTATTTTCGCCCGCGAACTCGCCCCATCCCGTTGGAGTCGCCGAGGCGGCGAACGAAACGCGCTCGCTCGCCGAACGCCTTCCCGACTCACTCTATCTCGGCACCTCTTCGTGGTCGTTTCCGGGCTGGGAGGGCATCGTCTACGACCGGAAGATCAAAAAGAGCCTCCTCGCCCGGCATGGACTCGTGGCCTATGGACGACATCCCCTGTTCCGCACCGTCTGCATCGACCGCACGTACTACGGCCCGATTCCTGCGGACGAGTTTCGCGCCTATGCCGAATCCTTGCCGGAGTCTTTCCGCTTCGTCGTCAAGGCGCACGAGCTCGTCACGAGCGTGCGGACTCGCGACCGATTTCGGCTCGTTCGCGCCCCTCGCTCGGGGGGACGCCGGCCCACTCCGGCCGAGCTCGCGGCAAATGTTGCGGCTGCCGCTCGCGCAGGGTGCAGATGAGTGTTTCAGCACCCTTCTAGTGCTCGATCGGCTTGTTGGTTGAGACCGCGCCCTCCGACAGAAAGCCCTGGTAGATCCGGCGCGCCTCGTCGAACTGAGCGAAGACCTGCGCCTTCTCCTTCTCGGAGCGCCATCCGGGCCAGGCCTCCGCCATCTCGCGCAGTTTGTCGATCCACCGAATCGAGTATTCCGCCGACGCTCGGCTTCTCACTGGTTTTCCATCCACGTGCACCCATACCGGGTTCGTGAATCCCTGCGCGTAGGAGGCATCGAGGGGATGGCGTTGCTCTGGGCTTCCTTCCGCCCGGAGATGAAACCAACCGCTTTCCCGAACCGGATAGGATTTCGCGAAATCGAATCGCGTCCGATCGCCTGTCGGCGTGAACTCCTCGAGAACCTCGCCGTTGAAGACGAGAAGGATTTTCTCGAGCGGGGTGATGCTGCGGACGTGGCCCTCGACATCCACGGAAATTCCTGCCGTCGCGAGCTCCACGGAGTCGCCCGGGATGCTGCCGTCGACCGTCAGCTCGACGAGCGGGCCGGTCGTGACGAAGGCGTGTCCTTTCCGAAGGCCTTCGAACCAGGCATCCATGGTGAGCCCACGAGCACCTGTATAGACATAGGTTCTGACGGAGCCGACGAGATTGCTCTGATGCAGATCGCTGATCGAATCCTCACCGCCCGTCGCCGTCACAAAGACCTCGTTGTTCAAGGTCGCATACCAGGGGTGAAAGCCGGCCCTTCCGGCGCCGGACCATTCGACGGCGTCTGTCGTCTGGAGAGCGGCGTCGACCATGTAGCCTTTCCCGCCGCCTAGACTCCCATCGAGCGGATCGTTCTCCCCTCTGAAAGCGTGAACGTAACCAACGGTCGCCCCCTGAGCTTTCGCCTTGCGGAGCATGTCAGTGTTGCTCGGGTAAAGGCTTTCGATCGCCGTCCCCTCGTAGCCAGTGGTGAATGGCGAGATCAGATGGTCCTTCATGCCGAACATGAACACGTGGCCGTAGAAAGGGGGTCGGTACTCCTGGCCCACAACAAGGATGCGCTCCGGAGTGGACAGGGGGTGAGGCCCTCCGCCGGGCACGAAAAACTGATAGTCGAGGATCCGATTGTCCTTGTTCGCGATTTGCTCGTTGACGATGTCCTGATCTTCCGCCTCCGACATCTTCATCAAGTTCGCGAGCGTGTTGTTAAGATTGCCCCCGTAATTCAGGTGCACGTGAGTCGAGCCGCTGTACCAGCCCTTTGCCGCCATTTCCGTCATCGGGTCGAGAGACACGGTTAGATGGCTCACCTCGCCCGCTCGAATCTCGACCTCTTCACGTTTCGGCCAATACTCGAATCCCTTGACGACCTCGAGGCTGAGCCTGCCCGCCGGAACCTCGAGGCGAAACTCACCCGCATGATGAAAGATAGGATCGCCGGCACCGGAAACCCGCGCATATTCGTCCGCCGGCGCGTAGAATTTTCCGTCGGAGGCGGTGAGGTGGGCGCGCGAGCCCGTCTTCTCACCCGTTTCGTCCACGGTCCGAACGGTGAGCACACCCATGGGCCGCTTCCATCGACGATCCGTGATACGAACCGTCTTTTGCGCACCGCCGTAGGTTTCCAGGAGCGCCAGCTGCGGCAAACCGCCTTCGTTCGAAATATAGGCGATCCACTCCCCGTCCGGCGACCATCGTGGATGAAACGCGTCGTGCTGAAAGAACGTCAACTTGTAGGGCTCACCGCCCGCAGTCGGCTGAACGTACAGATTGTTGAACTGATCCGCCGTACCCCGGTTCGACGAGTAGATGAAGCGCTTTCCGTCGATCGAGACGTCCGGACGCGCCCTGTAGAGCGTCTGCTCCTCCAAGGCGGTCTTCGCCATGTCCATGCCGTTGGCCTCGGTCGGCACGCGCCAGACGTTACCGGAGCCGAGAGGGGTACCATAATTCGAAACGAGCAGAAGCTCTCCGCCACCCGGAAACCACGACGGCGTGATATGCATGTCCCAGGGGCCAAAGTAGAGACGGTCGTTTCCGTAGTCGGTATCTTTCGTTACCGCGATCTCGTCCCCGGCCCACTGGCCGTTTTCGATCGCGCGGATATAGACGTTGAAGTATCCACTCGGTTTCGTCGATACATAGGCGACCCGGCGTCCATCCGGAGAGAAGACGGGGTCCACGTAGACCTGATCGTCATCCGTCAGCGTGGCTCTCTCCGGTGTCCAGGTTCACGATCTCGAGCTGGATAGTCTGGCCACCGTCGTCCGCCGTATAGAGGATCCACTTGCCGTCCGGCGAGACATCGGGCAGCGAGTGGTACTTCTCGTTGTAGGTCAGCTCTGACGCGCGGCCGCTCTCCGGATCGACTTTCCAAATCGAGCCGTTCATGGCCACGGCAATCCACTTTCCATCTGGCGACCAATCCGGCCCCCACGGCGTGGAGCTCGGCGCGGGCGGGAAGTAGAAATTGAACATGTAGTTGCCTCCATGCTTGGAGGCCGAGTAGGTGCTTCCCGGTTGCGCCAAAGCCGCCGCCGAAAGGCAGAGCCCCGCGACGAGTGCGATCGGGATAGCGAGCCGAAGTTGTCTAGACTGTTCCAACATCACCATTCCTTGCGCCTTCAACCCGCTCGAGGTCGTGCTGTCTTGCACGCACGGCGGAGGCATTCTATTCGGTGCTCGACACAAATCTCAAGGCAAGTCGCGCGCTCGTCTTTTCTTTGCCGTATCCACTCGTGAGCAACATTAGCTTGCTACGACGACACCCTAGTTGCTAGCATGAGCGATTACACATCCGTTCCGTGGGCGGCTAGCTCAGCTGGGAGAGCGCGGCGTTCGCAATGCCGAGGTCACGGGTTCGATCCCCGTGCCGTCCACCAACTTGGACGAATACGGGAGGCTACCCATGAGGTGCGCGGCCATCGTATTTTGTGTGCTCGGTTGTGTTCTCGATCATGTTGCCGCTGAAGAGCAAGAAGTCGATGAGGGGGCACGCGTGAGAGTGTCGACCACGGACGTCGACACTATGACGGGCTACGTCGAAAAGCTCACTACGGATGCGCTTCTGATCAAACTCGACGGCGAGTCTCAATCCGTATCCGTCCCTTTTGTGGATCTGGAAAAGATCGAGATAAGCCGTGGCCGCCGCAGTCGATCGCAGGCCGCCTGGTCGAAGGCCAAATGGGGTGCCCTCATCGGTGCCGTCCCCGGAGCTATCTCTCTTGGAGTGCAACACGAGCAAATTGGCGAAAACGGCTCGAGCGTCGGAAAAGCCGCGGCGCTCGGAGCGTGGTCCGGGGGATTGTTCGGGGCTCTCATTGGGGCCGCGATGGGGGCGATGAGCCCCGGCGAAGCCTGGGAGAAAGTATCGCCGTCGTTCTACATCGCAACTACGGCGCAAGGAGCTCCAGAGTTTTCGTTTGCGGTCACGATTGGGTTCTAGTTGTCTACTGTTCGAGAGCACTAGAAACGGAACGCAAGGCCACCCGTCGCCTGAAAATAGATCAGCTCTACCTCGATCGGTGGAAGCTGCTCGAGCTCTTCGATCAGAATTTCCTCGAGTACCGAAGACGGAGTCTCCGAGCGCTGCCACACGAACGTCTGCCGCTGAAAGCTGTGAACTCGGATGTCACCGACGATGGCGACGTTCTGTGAGAGCTGAACTTCCACGCCTGCTCCGACGTTGAAACCCCACCGACTCTCCACGGAGTCGACGGCACCGGCGTCGAGCGGAACATGTCAACAACATTGAGACACTCGCGAGCTGCATTTAGTGAGCCTCGATTAACTTTCGGCGACTGGTGATGTCCGCGTGGTCGACGTCTGCTTCGCTCGCGATCTCGTTGGGTGAAGCAGAAAAAGGGGGTACCCCAGGTATGGACGACGCCGAGAGAATGGCTCCTGCGGCATCCTGGAGCGTCGTTTTCTGCGGCGGCGGGTTGATCCAGGCCTGAGGAGGCAAAACGGGAGGTTGTGGCGTTCCGCGAACGAAGCGCTCGGGATGAGCACGCTGAGCCTCGAGAAGGATCTGGCGCCGAGCGGTGGTGAGTTGTTCGGCGCGACCGTAGTGAACGTCGGCCGGTGTCATAAGGCCGACCCCCGAGTGCCGGTGGTCATTGTTGTAGTAGTCGAAGAAACCGCGGCAGAACAGCCGGCTGTCTTGGATGGAACCAAAACGGCTGGGGAACTGAGGGCAATACTTGAGCGTTTTGAACTGAGACTCGGAGTAGGGATTGTCGTTCGAGACGTAGGGTCTGGAGTGGGTCTTGGTCACGCCGAGGTCTGCCAAGAGCAAAGCCACGGACTTGCTTCGCATCGAGCTGCCACGATCCGCGTGCATGGTGAGCTGGTCTGGTTCAATGTTTTGCTTGCGACAGCTCTCGGCGATGAGGCGTTTCGCGAGCTCGGCGCTTTCTCGGTGAGCCAGCATCCAGCCAACCACGTAGCGGGAGAAGATGTCGAGGATGACGTAGAGATAGTAGTAGGTCCACTTGACGGGGCCACGAAGCTTCGTGATATCCCACGACCAAACCTCGTTGGGCGCCTCGGCCAACAGCTCCGGCTTGGCGTAATTCGGATGGCGCAGTTGGTTCCGGCGCTCTCGGACCTCGCCGTACTTTTCCAAAATCCGATACATCGTGCGAATCGAGCAGAGGTAGATTCCCTCGTCCAGAAGCGTGGCCCACACCTGCGCGGGCGCCTTGTCGACGAAACGCTCACAGTGCAAGGCTCCGAGGACCTTCTCGCACTCGGTCTCGTCGAGGGCTCGGTGCGGCCGAGGACGACGCTTCGGTTTGGGCGTCACCAGCTGGCGCCTGCGATACAACGTGGAACGAGCCACACTCAGAGCCTCGCAGGCTTCCGCCGTCTGCCCAATCTGTCCCGCCAGCTCCTCGGCCGCCACAATCAGTCGTTCTCGTCGCTGTCGAGCGGATTCAGGGGGATCCCCAGCAGTTCGGAGGCTTTTTTTTGGATCTCCAACATCGTCTCCACTCGAGCCAGGCGACGTTGGAGCCGGGCGTTCTCGCGCTCGAGCTCCTTGACCCGTGGATCCTCTGCCTTCGCCTTCCGGCCTCGCTTTCTCGACGTCAACCCCGCCTTCGCGATCTCGTCACGTTGGCGGCGCCAACTCGATAGCTGCGACGAGTACAGGCCCTCTCGACGCAGAAGTGCCGCAATATCCCCGACACCCTTGCAGGCGTCGGCCTCGCGCACTAGCCGCAGCTTGTACTCCGCGGTAAAGCGTCGACGCTTCGCTTGCTCACTCACTTCCGTTTCCGGGACCCCCGCCGCATCGCGGCCGGCGGGATCTCCAGTCGCCCTACGGGCTCCTTCCGTTCCCGCCGGGGTCATTCTCTCAATCAATGAACTCATTGATGATCCTCCTCCGCCCTACACACTAATTTCAAGGGGCGAAGTGTCTCAAGGATGTTGGCACAGAGGGGAGTACGACCCTAGCGAGCTCGACCGCCGGTAGGCCGAAGCCCCCGATTCCCACGCTCACGGGCTGAAACGCGTCGAAGCGAACGCGCGGCAGATAGCTGAGCCCACCAGAAGCGACGAACCGCGCGGTACCACCGCTGCGCGCTTTTAGATTGAGCGATAGCGGAAATAGTCGTTCCACCTTGACCGTACCCGTGCCGACATCGAGCTCGACGGTCGCGAGAGAGAGACCCGGCACGAGATCCACATCCGCCGCGAAGCGCGGCCCAAGGGTGTCGATATCGAAGTTGATGGTGTCGATGCGACCTTCGATGGCAACGTGCTCGTTGAAAAAGTACGAAATGCTTCCGCCGAACGCGAAGCTTCCCTTCGCTTTGAGGGCGAATTCGCCGCTCTGGCGGATGCTGCCCCGGGGGATGTCGGGGAGGTCGATGTCCGGGCTGAAAACGAATTGCTGCTCGAAGGTCGGAGCCGTCCATCCTGCGAGAATCGAGGTTTCCCAGCCTTGCGCGCCAACGGTGACGCCGCTAGCGAAAAAAATGACAACCGTAGACAGAACTGCCGTTTTACTCAAGTAGGCTCCTTGGACGCCACATTGTATCGATGACGAGAGGTAAGTCTATCGGCTCGTAGCCCCACTTCGGCTTGCCTTCCCATCCTTCGAGTTCTACCCAATTCAGCTACTCGCGCAAGAGCTGCTTTGGGGGCGCTTCACATAGTCCTTCACCCCGGCGACCTTCAAGCGCGTGTACAATAAGGGCATGCTCGCCCCCCTCCTGAGCCTGGCGCTTGTGCTGAGCGAGGCCGAGGTCAAGGCCCTGACCGACAAGGTCCAGGCTCACTATGATTCGGTGCGGGACTTCGAGGCGGAGTTCGTCCAGCGCTACGAGAGACGATTCCTGAAAAGAGTCGTCGAGGAGAGCGGGCGGGTCTCGGTCAAAAAGCCCGGCCGCATGCGCTGGGAATACCAGACTCCGGAGACGAAGCTATTCGTCACTGACGGAAGCCGGAGCTACTTCTATATAGCCGAGGAAAACCAGGTCATCGTGAGCCATCAGCCCGAGGGCGCGATGGGCATGGCGGAAGGCTCGCCGTTCGAGCTTCTAGCCGGCAGAAGCCGGATTACGGACAGCTTCACATTTTTCGACTCTGATTCGGAGCCCAAGGAAGGGGGCGTGATGTTGCACCTGATCCCGATGGCCGCGCGTGAGGACTACGAGGACGTCGAGCTCGAAGTCGACCCCGGTACCGGGCGTGTCCTACGCGTCGTGCTCGTCGACACTCAGCGCAACCGCACGGAGTTCTCGCTTCGCGGGATTAGGGAGAATCTCGGCCTTCCGGAGTCCCTGTTCAGATTCACCATTCCTGCCGGCGCGGAGGTGGTCGTCCATTCGGCCGAGACCGGAGACGGTCGCTGACATCGGTTTGGGAGGCACATCATGAATAGCCTGCGAACCCCGATTCTAGGTGGCGTTCTCGTGGCGGCGGCGGCGCTCGCCGGCTGCGCCGGCTCGAGCTATCCCCAGGAGGCAGAGAGGGCTGAACAAGCGGGCCACTACGACCAGGCGGTGACGCTCTACACCAAGGCGCTCTCCGAGCACCCCGACGATCCGAAGCTCGAGCAGAACCTCGAGCGAGCAAAGTTGCGTGCTTCAGCGGCCCATGCGCTTCAAGCCGCGCGTCACATGTCGACGGGAGACCTCAATGGGGCTCTGAGCGAGCTCGAGATCGCCTTGACGCTGAACCCGACGGACTCGTCCGTCGCTCGTCAGCTCCAGGAGATCGAGGCCCTCCTCGCGGAGCGGGGCGCGGAAGCCGAACGGCATTCGGTCGAAGCTCTGAAGCGCCAGGTTAGAGATGCCCCGTTCGGAAGACTACAGATCTCCTCGGGGGCGACCGCCCCGGCGGGCTTCGTCTTTCAGGACGCCAGCCTGCGAGACGTGCTCATGTCGCTCGGCATGCTCGCGGATATCAACGTCGTCTTCGACACCGAATTCGTGGACCAGACGATCTCGATCGACCTCGAAGACGCGACCTTCGAGGAAGCCTTCAGCTCGCTCTGCACCATCACGAAGAATTTCTACCGAGTCGAAAGCGGCAACATCATCACTATCATTCCCGACACCGACGCGAAGCGTCGCGACTACGAGCAGCAAGTCACGCGGACCTTTTACCTCTCGAGCGCGGACGTCAAGGAAACTATCGATCTGCTGCGCATCGTGCTCGGCGCTCGGCGGGTCGCGCCGCTCACCGCGACCAACGCGGTCACCATGGTCGACACACCGGAGCGGGTCCGCGCCGCAGAAATGATCATCACCTCACTCGACAAGAGTCGAAGCGAGGTCATCGTCGAGGTCGAATTACTCGAGGTGGACCGGAGCCGAATGAACGAATACGGCATCCAACTACGCTCTGGTGGTCAGCTTGACGGAATTCGCACCAGCGTGTTTCCACCACAAGCGACACCGCTCGATGGAACGCCCTACTCGAGCAGCAACGTGACGGCGCTAGGACTTCCAGGTGCGGTGCTCACGCTGCTCCGGGCGGACAACGATACACGGGTGCTGGCGAACCCTCACCTTCGTGCGGTCGATGGAGAAACGGCCCAAGCGGAGTTCGGAGAGAGGGTCCCGGTGCCCATAACGACCTTCACACCCATCGCGGCAGGCGGTATCAATCAACAGCCCGTCACGACGTTCCAGTACGAGAACATCGGCGTGAACATCCTCGTGACGCCGAGAGTTCACCACAACGATGAGGTGAGCCTGGCGCTCGAGATCCGCTTGAGCACGATTTCGGGCACGGGCTTTGGCGGGCTTCCGACCTTCGGGAACCGCTCCGTCAGTACCGTGATTCGCCTCGGCGACGGCGAGACGAGCCTGCTCGCCGGATTGATCCAGAGCGAGGAGAGAACGAGCCTCAACGGAACTCCAGGACTCGCGAGCGTGCCGATCATCGGACGCATGTTCGCCGCTAACCAGACCGAGGTCGAGGAGTCGGATATCGTATTGACGCTCACGCCCCGCATCGTGCGTAGGGCCGACATTACGGTCGAGGATCTCGTGCCCCGAGCCATCGACGGGATGAGCGGTAGCAGCGTTCTCTACGAGACCCCGCAGCCCTTACCGCGCCGAGACCCGGAGCCCCCCCTGCCAGAATGACAACAGGTCTTACCTCTCCCCTCTGGGGAGAGGTCGGTTCGCAAAGCGAACCGGGTGAGGGGTCACCGATTTCCTAATCCGCCATCTTGAAGATTACGGGCACCCTGCAGAGGGTGACCTCGTCGCCGTCGTTGATGGGTGTGAGCACGCCGGTCGGGATGCGGTTGCCGTTGATATAGGTTCCGTTCATCGAGCCGATCTCTTCGGCGATAAAGAAGGTATTGTCCTTGTAGAGCAACCGCGCGTGCCGGCGGCTGATGTTGCGGTTGTTGTCCTCGTCGGTCAAATCGACTTCGGGACGATGGCCGGTGACCGAGTCGTAGCGGCCGAGCAGAACTTCGTCCTTGTAGACCGGGGTAGACCTTGCCGCTCTCCTTGGCAACGAAATAGGCCCGCGCGGTCGCAGTCGAAGGAACCGTCCCCTCCGGCGCGGGAGAGGGCGTATCTACGTCCGGCATCTCCGGTACTTCCGCGCCACTGCTGCTGTCTTCCTGAAGCGCGATCAGTTTCTCCAACTGGTCCGAATACTCGCGCATCCTCATCGAGTACTTGCGCAGCATTCGAACGGCGATCTCGGGGTTCGAGCGGATCATCTCACCGAAGGTCTGGCTGTTGATTCGGATGATGCCGGAATCCTCGATGACTTCCGCGTCGGCGGTTCGGGGCAGTCGTTCGAGAACCGACATCTCACCGAAGAAGTCGCCCTTTTCGAGAACGGTGACGGTGGTTCGTTTGCCGCCGATCTTCTTCCGAATAGCTACCCGACCCGATTGGACGATGTACATCTCGTCGCCCTCTTCGTCCTGTTGAAAGACGAAGTCACCCTTTTTGTAACGGCTCAGGAACTTGGCAAATGGATTTTCCTTGCCCGACATTCTTCTCGATTTTGGGTTTGAAGTTAGAGGACTACTTCTTTTCCTTCAGCAAGATAGCATGCCCCCGCGAAAGCTGTCAAGATGCCCGCGCGAAAGACCGTTCGGATTGACCTCCCACAAGCACGCGTGGTAGCCTCCCGACAACTAATTGTGAACACGTCGCTTGCGCCCTTTCGGTCCTGCCCGAGGCGGATGAGTCCATGAATCCACGCGATCCGTCTGAGTATATCGCCAAGCTCACGTCGGTCCTCGAGGTCACGAAGGCTTTCCGAAGCATTTTCCACCTCGACGTCCTGCTGAAGACGATCGTAGAGACGGCTGCGGACACCTTGGGGGCCCAAGCCGGCTCAATTCTGCTCTTCGACGACGACGGCAAGCTTCGTTTCCATACCGCTTCGGGTCAGGCGGCCAGCGCCGTGAAACCCATGTACGTCGAGCCGGGCCAGGGCGTCGCGGGCTGGAGCGCGGAGACGGGTCGTCCGGCGCTCGTCAACGACGTGCGAAACGACCCTCGATTCGAGAGCAGCTTCGACCGGGAGACCGGCTTTCGAACCGAGTCGATCCTTTGCGTTCCGCTGACCTTCGAAGGGCGCATCATCGGCGTGCTCGAGGTCCTCAACAAAAAAGACGACGGTCGCTTCGAGAACGAGGACCAGTCGCTCCTGTTCAATCTCGCGGATCAGGCGGCGATCTCGATCGAGCACGTTCGACTCCAGGACGCGCAGAACAACTATTTCACGCACGTGAGCGAGATCCTCATCGGCGCGATGGACACGCACGTTCCGATCAAAGCGGGGCACGTCCGCCGCGTGGCGCGATACGCACGGCTCGTAGCCAACGGGCTGAAGCTCTCCGAAGAGGAGCAAAAGAGGATGTACTTCGCGGGTCTTCTCCACGACATTGGTCTCCTGAAGCTCGATTCGACGCAGGAGTGGACCCGAGAGAGGATCGAGCTACACCCGGTTCTCGGATACGAGATGGTGAAAGACATCATCGTGTGGCGGGATCTGGCCCCCATGATCCACCATCACCACGAGCGGTGGGATGGCCGCGGCTATCCGGCCAAGCTCGAGGGAGAGGCGATCCCGCTCGGAGCCAGAATCATCGGCGCTTGCGAAGCATTCGACGTCATCACTGCGAGACAGTCCTACAAGACACCTCTGCCCTATGAAATGGCGCTGCGAGAAATGGAGGCCCATACGGGCTCGCAGTTCGATCCGAAGATCGTCGCCGCTATGAAGGACAGCATCGCGGAGAGCGACACGGTGGAGAAGAAGCCCGGGCCCCCACCCCGCTAAAGATTAAAGCGCGGCGCGGCGCCCTCGGCTTCCGCCTCGGAGTCCTGGCTCGAAGTCTCCGGGTTGTCATTCAGAACGCCCCGCTTGCTGACCTCGCGGAGGAGCGTCTTCAGGTACGTTTCGAAACGATGGGCAATCTGCAAGAGTCCTGGGATGTTGTCGCACTTCAACATCTCCACGGCGAAAGACTCGAAGCTGGCCCAGTCGCGATACATCAGGAAACGCAGCGACCGATCGTAGAAGCGGGAAATGAGCTTCTTCATCGCCTCGGAGCGCTCCTCGCTCTTCTCTTCGGAGAACTTGTGCACCGCAACGACGAGCATAAGCAGGTCGCGGCGCAGTATCCTCGACTGCTCGTAGTGGGTCTGATAGTGGGCGAAGAGCTGTTTTCCGTCGATCTCCGAATCAAATCCCTGTGCGAGCTGGATGACGGCCTGCTGGAAACAGTCCCGCAGGATCCCGTGGGAGTTCTCGATTCGCATGTAGATCGTATCGGCCTGCTTGTAGGAGGTGAGCTCGGTCAGCTCGGTATTGATTACCTTGCGCAGCTCGAGCGGAACACAATAGACGAAGCTTTCGAAATTCTCCGGGAATCCGGACTCGGGTCCGACCCTGCCCTGCTCCTTCTGAATGTAGTCGACGAGGGCTCGCGTCTCCGAGGCGATCAGAGAGAAGATGAGCACGGCGGTACGGAGCTCGTCGAGGCGCCGCTTGCGTGGATCCGCGTAGTCGATGCTGCCTTCACCTCGAACCTCAATGACCATGGAGACCTGCCCGCCAGGCGATTTCGTACTTACATGCTCTTTGCGGGACCCGCGACTCCGCAGAGGTTCTGGAGATTTCTCATTACTGGGACCCCATACGATCTCCATCTTCCGTGGATCGGTCAGCCGGTGCTGGGGGAACGGGAGACGCTGCTCCAGAGACCCAGCTATGGACTCGTGACGATCCGGGAGATGCCCAAGTCGGGGACAGCGGATTTGCCCGTCTCGCTGGCTGAGGCGCCACGATATCGCTTCGACATGTCCTGGGGAAGCCCGTATAGCCGGTACCAGCAGATAGCAGAAAAGATGCTGGGAGCTTGTTTTTTCGGAGATGAGCCCATTTTGCTTGTCGCGGATACAACACAATCGGAAATGGTCTACGGTCGCGGCGCCAGCATGAGCTCCATTGCGCCGAGCTGGGTCTTCATTGATCAAGTGGAGTACTCGCTATCGGTTCAGGACGACCCCTATAGCGTGGTTACCAGATGAAACGGCCGCTTATGGAGTTGACGGACGACGAGCTTCAGGAGCATTGCCGTCGTCATCTCAAAAGTCTTGAGACGATTCTAGAAGAGCTCGTAAGACGAAGGGCTGATAGAGAGTGTAGTAAAATAGAGCGCGAATCGGTCACCTCGTAAGAAACGACACCGCCGATTCGAAGCGCATCAGAAGCGACCACCCCGCCTTAAAGCGGCACCGTCGTAAACCGAAAGGAATGCGACGGATGCAAAAACGCCTTTTCCTAATTCGCTTTTTCTGCTCCTTTGCGCGGCGCCGGGTCTAACTTCTCTAGGACGAGGAGATGTTCGGCGTGGAACGAGTGTTGGAATCGCTCCGCGCCGGGCTAACTCGAGAAGTAGATGAGAACCATCAGACCCGGTTCCTGGTGCACCAGTCAGGAGTCGGGCCCGGCTGCGGCGATGGATGAAGTCGCGGACGAAACGTATGAGGATGGACGAATAGTGCTGCGGATGAAAACGGAGAGCCCGTGGCGGAGATGGCGATGACGGAGATGGACGGCTGGCAAATTCTCATCGCCATCGGCGGACCGCTGGCGGCGATGGCGTCGTGCGCGGGAATGGCCTGGAGGACGTGGGTTGTGCCGATGCGCCGCGCCCACGAGCTCGACGTGAAGGCTCGGGAGGAGATCGCCATCTGGCGCGCTCTGGTGGACCGGAAATTCGAGGCCATCGATGAACGGATGGACCGGCACGAGAGGCGCGACGACCGGATGTTCGCCGCACTCGACCGAATCAACGAACAGCTCCAGGACATCGCGAGGGCGGTAGCGACCATCAAAGGGCAGCTGAAGGAGTAGACCGCCAAGAACACAGAAGGAAAACGTTTTCGAACAGGAGGAACCCAATGAATCGAAAGAAGCTGGAGACGGGCACAGACCGTGTTCTCACGTGGCTCGTGGCGCGGCCGCGCACGGCGATGGTGCTGAGCATCGTGGCTGTCGCGCTCTTCGTCGCCGGCGTCGTCGTCGGCGCCCGGATTTGGTAGCGATGCTCCAAGCACTGTTCGGCGGCAAGGCCGTGCTGACGGCGGCGGAGGGGGTCGCCAAGATCATCGACCGCTTCGTCGAGACGGATGATGAAAAGCAGGCGGCCGAGATGATCAAGGCGAAGATCATGCTGCAGCCGTCGCTCGCGCAGGTCGAACTCAACAAGATCGAAGCGGGTCACCGGAGCATCTTCGTCGCGGGCTGGCGTCCTTTCATCGGCTGGGTGTGCGGCTTTGGTCTCGCCTGGCACTACATTTTCCGTGACGTGGCGATGTGGGCGTGCAGCATGTGGTGGCCTGACGTGGTGCCTCCAGAGCTGCTCGGCACAGGGGAGCTGATATCGATTGTCTTGGGGATGCTCGGGCTTGGCGTGTTCCGCACGGCTGAGAAGGCGATGGGGAAAACCAAGTGATCCGTTCGACGGCAATGTGGCCGCAGTCAATAGCGGGACAGCTTGAGTGACGACACCTGACATTGGGCGCGGCGTTCCGTGGCCGGGGACGGACTTGGACAAGGGACCGTCGCCGCACCTGTCATGGCGCGAGCTCGGTTGTCGCGACGGTACGCCCTACCCGGAGGAGTGGAGACGCTCCCGCGCTCTCGTGCTCGGGCGAGTGTTCGAGAGGATCCGGCTGGAGGTCGGCGGCCCTATCCGGGTGAACTCCGCCTATCGGACGCGAGAGTACAACGCGCGGGTCGGCGGCTCCCGGTACAGCCAGCATGTCGAAGGGCGCGCTCTCGACCTCGCCGTCCCCCGCAAGCTCATCCCGAGGGAGTTCCTCGGAATCATCCTGGATGTCGCCCGAAGTCCTAGCTCTCTTCTCCGAGGCCTCGGCGTCTATCCGTCTTTCATCCACATCGATATACGGCCCTCACAGCGATTGGTCCGCTGGCAAGGAAAACGCCTGCAAGCCGAGCTGGTGAGGACCGCTTGAACCTAAAAGGAGGTTGTACATGAGAGGAAAACTGAAACGCCTGGTGAAATTGATGTTCGTCATTATCGCGGGGCTCACGTGCACCGCGGGCAACGCCGCAGCGGCGGAAGACCCACCCGTCCAAGCCGGGCCGCTCGACTTCCACGTCGTTCCCGCTATCGGCGCCGGGGTGTTCGTCGAAGACTCGGACGCCGAAAGCTCCGTCACGAACAACGGCTACTTTCTGGTGCGCATTCCGGCCTTCGTCTTTCCGCGGCTGAATGACGCCTCGGCCGGTGTTCAGGTCGAGCTCAGCAATGCCCCGAGGCTCCGAGGCGTCGATTACTCGGTCCTGAGCTACGCACGGATCAAGCTCGCGGGCAACACCTACACTGGCGCGAACGTCCGACTGTTTCATGGCGCAGCGAAGGCAGGGGGAGAGTTTTCCTTGCGCGCCATGCCCGTCGTCGGGCTTCGTTTGCTGAGCGTAGCGAATCGTATACCGATCTTTTTCGAGGTCGAGTTTTTCGGAGACCGCCGTCCCGTCAAGGCGGCGCTCATTCTCACGTGGAAATAAGGGAGTAACAAAATGAATTCACTCATCCGTATCGTGCTCTTCAGCGTGCTCATCTCATTGGGAGCGTTCGCCTGCACCGAGGTGACTCAAACCATCCAACCATCGGGGGTCGACGTCAGTGTTGCCACTCCCAGCTCGGACTCTGGGCCCAACGAGACGTCCTCTGGGACGAACGGGACCATCACCCTAGAGCCGTCGAGCATCGAGGTCCAGGTCGGGAAGAATGTTGCCGTCATGGTGATCGTCCGGGACGCCAACGGGGTCGAGGTGCCGAGCGAGAACATCTCGGTTTCCATCCTCGACAAGACGCTCGTCCGGCTCGTCGAGATCGACAACCGCATTATCACTTTCGGCGGTCTCGCGGCGGGCCAGACCTCGATCCTTATCAGTGCGTTCGGGCTCCAAGCATCGCTCGACGTCACGGTAGTTCCTTAAACGGTGAGATGCCGCGCCGCGGGCACGAGAAATTCTACCGGCGCCTTTTTTGCGAACTACGAAGTGTGCGTCATCACGTCACTATCGTTTTGCCCAGCCGTCGAGAGCCGCCAGCTCGGGGTGCGCGACGAGGTTCGGTGGCTCCGTAAAGACACGCTCGTCGTAATCGACGTTGATCCGATACGAATAGGTGCTCTTTTCCGGCACTGCACCTTCGGAGTTTACGACAGTCGGCATCTGTAGCCCGTCAACGTCCGTGTACCCACCTAGCGTGTAGGCCCATTCACTCGAAACGACGTCTTGCGGAAACCTGTCTCTTACCCCGGGTGGAATGCTGACCGTCTCAAACACCACGATTCGGATGGGGAGATGCGTCTCGCGGTCCAGGTAGTACTCGACGCGGTTGATGGTCATTGTGTCCATGGTGGCGGCGGTCTCGGGCAGCTTGGTTTCAACGATGTCCACGTCCACTCGGCCGACGCGGCCGGAACGTATCGCCACCGGCTCGGGCTGAAGAAAGGCCGTTTCCAGCAGGTAGAAGAACTGGCCCTTTAGAATTCTGTAGACATAGCTGTCGACGATGCCCTGACGATCCGGAAAGCGACCGCGGGTCCCCCAGCCCATCCGTCGCTCAACGTCGAAAATTGCCAGGTGCCCGAGCTCGCCTGGTCGGGTAACCTCGACGACTTGCCAGAACCGAGACGGGAAGACGTAGAGTTGTTGCACAGTATTGGTGAGGTCGGGACGGGCGCTGTTGGGGAAAGAACCGTGGGTCGTCACCACGAGATTGCGAACGGCCCGAAGTCTGTCACGGCCACCTTTGGCCTGCACCGCTTGATTCCACAGCGCCTCAGCGGCGGCCTTCGTGTCAAAACCGGCGGTGGGCAGCGACGCAGCAAGAGCCGTCACAAAGAGTACAACCAGGGAAAGAATTTGGAGCGCCTGCGTCCGTTGTTGCCACATTGGCTCAATCACTTTCCTCTTTTAAAGACGCGGTGCACCTCGTGCGGTACAACTTCGAAGAGCAGGTGGCCGAAGAAGCCGCCGAGGCCTTGATAAGGATTGAAGCGGTCGATGTCGGCGTGAACCCGTAGCGTCTGTCCGCTGATGACGATCTGCAGGCTGCCGGGCAACCCGAAGGCTCCACCGCGAGATCTGAAATCCCACATATCAGCAGGCCCAAGGTCTTTGTAGTAGCCGTAGAAGGGTCCGGAGAGGAAGTTAGAGTCCTTCTTCAAGGCGTTGAGAACCGACCTCTGGACGCTGCCTTCGATTCCGCCCCTGGCCAGGTACACTTCGTAAAACTCTGCACCATATCCCGAACGGTTCAGCTGGTCGATCAGCCAATTGATCCTGCTCGACTGGCCCCTGAAATCCTCGATGGAATCGCTGGTGCCGTCGCCACCTCCTCCGCCTTTGAGAAAACGCCTTTTCCCTGGACAGTTGGGCTTGAGCCCGTTCTGGCAGTTGTACAAAGGATTGTCGGGCTGTGGATCCGTTGGCCCCGGTGGAACCGGCTGATCCGGTGGGTCATTACCCCCGCCCGTTGTCGTACCCCCGTTCACGTTGGATGAGGGGTCGTGATCGTGGCCATCGTCATCGTTCCCGGCACCACCTCGAACGACGATGACGTGCGCGGGGGGGAGCCGACGAGGGCTCCGATCGGTTACCGTTACCGCCTCGTCGCACCTGAGGTCGTCTTCGGGGTAGTCGGTGGCATCGGCGTCATAGCCCCTAATAGTACACAGACCGCTCGGGTCAGACAGGTTGATGGGGTTACTCAGCGCGTAGGTGTAGCGGTTCAAGCCCTGCCCAAGGAACACAATGGGGTCGGGCGCGGTAAATCTCCCGATTTCCGGGTCGTAGTACCTGGCGTTGAGATAGACGAGCTCGGTTTCTTCTTCTCTCTCGCCGATCCAACCCTTCGACTCCAAATGACTACCCCTCACGGAGTGCTGGTCGCCGAAAGGCTTGTGGGCTTGGCTGCGGACTTTGACGCCTGCCCGGTCGGTCACGGCTTGAATCGAACCGAGATGGTCGCGGTGATGAATGAAGACCCGCTTGCCTACCTGTTTGCCTCCGATGAGGTATTTGGTGACCGTGCCATCCGATGCGACCTCGTAGTTGCCACCAAGATACGTCGTGGTCTGCCCTCCTGAGACCTTCTTGAGTCGTTCGCCGACTCCATCGTAGGTGAACCCGATGTTACCGATGGAGGACGGCTTGCCGTCGCCGTTCCACCGGATCAGCGTCCCGTTGCGGCTCGTCATGCGCCCCGCAGCGTCGTATTGATACCTCCGCAAGCCCGCAGACCTAACGGCGTGGGGCCGAGGCTTTCCCGCCGCCGAGTACCTGTACCTCCCGATCTGGGAGTTGTAGGTGATGTTTCCGATGGCGTCGTAGGCGAAGCGCTGCGTGAGGCGCCGGCTACTGAAGTTCTTCGCGTGCAGCAGCCGATTCAAATCGTCGTAGACATAGCCCCAGCTCTCCATCGCCTTCATGTTCCTGACGGCCCGGACCATTCCGTCTGCGTAGTACGTGTAGGCGAGATCCTGGTGCACGGTCGAGCCTGTCACAGCCCGAATCCGCTCGAGCCAGCCCCGTTGGTCCGAGTAGGCGTTCGTGGTCGCGACTCCGTTCGCATAGGTTCGGCTTATGAGCTGTCCGGAGGCGTTGTACTGGCTGTCGGAGATGGTGCCGGTTTCCGTGAAGAGATGGCCCGTGGCATCGTAGGTATAGCTGATGACCTGAGCGTCGGGATAGGTGACGGAGGTAAGAAACCCCGCCGCGTTGTAAGTCATCGAGCTCGTATAGTTGACGGCGTCGATGCTCCGCTGCGCACGGGCAACCTGCCCCAGCGCGTCGTAGTCTTGAAGCGCCGTGCCCGCAGAGTCGGTCATCGAGGTTTGTAGCCCGACGTTAAAATACCCGCTTGTGGGCTCGTCGTAGGTGAAGCTCGTCGTCTCGGCGTTCGGTGTTCCGGCTCGCGTCGTCTTGGAGGTCAGACGACCGATGAGGTCGTAGGCGAGCTCGGTCCGCTCGTTGAGAGCGTTCACCGTGGCCACCATCTCGCCCGCATCGTTGTACTCTCGTGTCTCGATGCCGGAATCCGGGGCGTCGATGCTCGTGATCTGACCCAGTGAGTTGAAAGACGTCACCAAGACATTTCCAACGTGATCCGTGACGGTGCGTGTCCGTGCACCGGGGTCGGTCGTCGTCGTGGTAGTAATTGGGCTTTCGCCAAGGTACTCGTCGAGATAACTTGTGAGTCCGGTGTCGTTTCGCTCCGTAACGGTGATGTGCCCCTCGGGGTTCTTTGTCGTGACGCTTCGCAACCCGTAGCTCACGGTCAAGGTCGCAGCGTCCGGAAGCGAGGTCTTCGTCTGACGATTCCCTGCATCGTATTCGAACGAAGACACATAGGTGGTGCCCCTGGCAAATCGAGGTCGAGCTGCCGTGGCCACCGCCCCACGGGCATTGTAGGTCACCTCGTCGGACAGGATTCGTTGTCCACCCCTCGGCCCGCGTCGTTTGGAACGATACGGTCGCCCTAGCCCGTCGAAGTAGTGCCGGGACCACTGAGTGCCGGTGCCGTTCGCCGACGGCGTTCTTACCCGCGTGTGTTGCGCCTTCGGCTTGCCAAGCCGGGCGTAGCTCGTCTGGACGAAACGGCCCAGGGGGCCGTCCGTCCGAGCGTGGCGGCATAGAGCGTCATACGTGGTCGTCGTTATTTGAC
This sequence comes from Candidatus Marinacidobacterales bacterium, assembly GCA_965247365.1. Lineage (GTDB taxonomy): Bacteria > Acidobacteriota > Vicinamibacteria > Marinacidobacterales > SMYC01 > CBDFHB01. The sequence continues at coordinate 1,015,622 of CBDFHB010000002.1, read as the reverse complement.
CGTTGGCGTCCGTTGCGGAAAGGGGCCCTTCGCATACCGGGTCCCAACTCGACGAGAACGTGTGGCCCAGCGCATTCGTTGTCGATTCTGGGAAGAGAGCGTAGGTAGCCTCGTAGGCGATGGTCGTCTCACCGCCTTTGGTGTCGACCACCTTGGTCAGGTTTCCGTAGGCGTCGTACTCGAAGCACTCGCTCAGAGCGCATTGGAAGACGTAGCTATCATCCGTGTCTCGCCAGACCCCCTGATTGGTGAGAAGTCCCGCAAGCGGCGCCTCGGTGTACTGGGTCGCCCCGTCGAAGTAGAAAAAGGATTCGGAGAGTTTCGTACCCGCGGTCCCGATGCCGAGGTAGCTCACCGTGCGAGCTGCTTTGTTGACCACGTATTCACTGGTATTCGGGAAGTACTCTGCTACCGACGTGCTCTCGTCGCCTGTCGCGTCGTAGTTTCCGTAGCTTTTGGTTGTGACGCGATTGCCGTATGTATCGTAATCGTATTCCTGATACGTTCGCTCGCCCGTCGTGCAGGGCCAGGAGCCGCACTCAGTGCCAGAGTCGTCGTAGACGTAGTTCCATCGGGCGGTGACACGAGCCGTGTAGGGTTCTGTCTCGCCATCCCCGGCGGTCTGCAACTCGTTGTCCATGCTACTCAAGAGATTCCCGTTCCCGTCGCGACTTTCCCGCCGGTCAACGGAGCCAGCCGAGGCGACGTCTTGATGAAACCACGTCTCGGTGTATGGGCCGAAGGATTCGGTTGATAACTTGGGCCGGGTTACCTTGCAGTAGCCGAAGCCCAGGTCCGTCCCTCGCTCCCGGTCGATAAAACCGCTCGCATACTCATGCGTGGTGGTGGCCGACCAGCCCCGGCCGTCGGAAACGGTTACGGAGGTGACCGTCTCCCGTACCGGTGGGTTGTTGGTATTGTCCCAATCGCTCGACGGCGTGTAGGTGACCGTCGTGATGCCGCCGATTCCGTTATCGAGCTGTACCATGACATCCGAGCGTCCGCGTACACTCCCGGAGAGGGCGACTTTCGTCTCGGAGTTGTTCTTACAGAGAAGGTCCGTCTTGCCGTCTCCATTGTAATCTCCGGGGTGCACCGGGTCGGTACACCAGTCGCTGGCCCAGATTTCACCACTCGTGAAGCCAGCGGGAGCCTTCGAGAGATACACCCACGTTTTATCGCCGGACGGGTTGGCCGAATCGTGACAATAGAAATCCGTACGGCCATCGCCGTTGAAGTCCGCGGTGCCCATCTTCAAGCCCTCGCCAGGACAGGTGTTTGGCAGCACGGCAGGGAAATCAGTGGGGGCGTAGCCATCGTTGTACTCGTGCCAATCGTCCCCAGTGGACATGACAGCGTAGACCCCTTGCGACCAATCCGACCTCGAATCCGGCCTGCGACACCAGAGATCGGTCTTGCCGTCTCCATTGAAGTCGCCCGTGCCAAACTGCGACCGCCAGCTGCACCACCACGGGAGCGCTTGAAAGGGACCCCTCACGAGGCTCGTTCCTGTTGACAGATTTGTCAAGGTGTGTCCGCTCACACGACCCCGGCACACGGCGTCCGGTTTGCCATCACCGTTGATGTCCGGTCCGATAGTAAAGAAGGCGCCGGCTGTCCAGCACCAGCTTGCAAAGTAGGTAGACTGATAACTGGTGCCGTTCGATAGCCCTACGCCGTTCGATAGCCCTACGTAGATCGCGTTTTCGACATCGTGGGCTTCCGTGTGGCACCAGATGTCCGTCTTGCCGTCGCCGTTAACGTCGGCTGTGCCCCACAGGGTGTAGGGCTCCCAGCGGCTGGCGACAGGGCACCAGCCGCCGTCGGTCCAATCCGTCGGAGAGGCGAAGGTCGCATCACCGTTGTTGAGGCTGATCTGAGTCCGTGCGTACTCCTGAACATGGCACGCGAAGTCGGTGAATCCGTCCCCATTGAAGTCGCCCGTTGTGAAAACGTCATATTGGGCTCCACACCATCCCGTTTGTGCGAGCTGCGCGGTGAAGGAGCCTTCTCCGTCCGAAAGTCCAATCCAAGCATCAACTCCGCCAGAGTACTTTTGACAGTACTTGTCGGTCAGGCCATCGCCGTTGAAATCGCCTGTGCCGATGGTGTCGTCCAAGCAAGTTTCCGTTGACCATGTCGTGAGATCGGAGAAGCTGTTGTGCGAGGGGTCGGCACGATATTGATAACTGGTTGCGGGCAGGGACGTCCCAGAAACGACCGCTCCCGCCCCATCGAGCACCGCGTCCGTTCCGAACACCTGAACTTCCGTCAACAAGGAACGACTCGTATCGGGGCTCACGGAATAGGTGAGTCCATAGGCGCGGGCACGGCTTCCCGAAACAGTGATGTCGATCGTCTTGAGTCTCTCCGACATCACGAAGTCGGCGGGCGAGCTGATGGAGTCCGTCCGTGCCTCGCGATAGAAGGTGATGAGCGTGCCGTTGTACGAGATGGTCTCGGGATAGCAGTAGTCCCAGTGCGCCGTGCAGGACCACGTGTAGCTGACGGTGTTGCCGAGCGTGTCGGTTCGTGACGCAAGTCCCCAGCGGAACTTGTTGATCCACCACGTCCAGCCCATCACCGAATACACCGACTGGGTTCCGTCCTTCGAAGTGACCGTCCAGGAATCGTCTCCGTCCCTCTCGATACGGGTGTAGTTTTCGACTTCCGTGAAGTGAGTGCCCCCAGCAGCACATCCCGGGCTCGAGCTCGAGCCGCATTCAACAAGCTTTTGACCTTCAAACCAGTAGGTGTCGGTGCTGTCCCACTTCGGCCACCCTCCGTACACGCTCCGCCTCTCGATCATGCCGATCCCCGACAGGCGCCACCCCACGCCGACGAAACCATTGGACGCGGAGGAGCTGTATGTGAGAGCAAGGGATGGCTCCAGGCCTCGAAAGTCGGGCACGTGGAGCGGCACGCTCGTCGAGTAGCTTCCGCTGTGTCCGCTGACCGTGACCTTCGGAGTGGGCTCCGAGGCATTGTGGCCTTCGGTGGGTTGGGAGGCGACAAACATACCGGCGGCGAGAAGCACACACCACTTTCCGCGGAAACACGTCATCGCCACTCGTTTCGGAGGCGATTCCATCATGACAGACCTCCGCAAGGTTGCGGGGAATTAAGAATTTCGAGAAACGAGAAGAAAGGGAGCCATCATCGCCGCATTCAATCCACAGAAACGGGACCAGCCCACTCGGAAGCTGAGAGACTTCGAGGTCACGACTATCAGAAGACGCCATCCTCTGTCAAGAGTCATGAAGTAAAGGTAGTGGGCGTCGGTAAGGTTGTCGCCTTCCACCGGACCTCGCCGATGACCGGGGCGTCTTTGGGCCATGGCACCGGTGCCTTGGTGTTTTCATCAAGCGGCGGGGAGAGGGGGCCGACGCCGTTATGTCACCCAGAAGGGAACTCGGGCATTCGCCCCATGACTTCTCGGCTTATACTTCCCGGCATGGAAAAACGCCCTATCGTCGTAAGCGAGATGGGAGAGCAGCATTCGAACGCCCGCTGCGCCGGGTGCGGCGAGTGGTCCGTCGTCCTCGTCTTTTTTCGCAAGCTCGTACAGGACGTGCCGATCTGCGAGTCGTCTAAAAAGCTACTTACCGAGCAACTGGAGGATGCCGACTAAGTAGTCGACGCCCACCTTCTTGTTCTTTTTCGTCGAGAAACCGGAAGTCCTATCGCGTCGCGTCGGTCCTCCCCCTTGACTTCCCGGGCGGCGTCGTGAGAGAGTCCGCGGCCCCGAACGGGGAGAAAGGATCTGACTATCATGCAAGTTGACTCCGAGAACAACAACGCCACGACGGAAGGTCCCAAGCGCAAGAGAAGGCGAGGCAGACGCGGTTCCGGGAGCGTCTACAAAAGAAAGGGTAGCCGATTTTGGTGGATTCGCTACAGCGTCGCCGGCAAGCGAGTCTCGGAATCCTCCGGCACCGAGGACTGGGCCGAAGCATCCGCGCTGCTCGCGCATCGGCTAAGCCAAGCGCGCAAGGGAACGGGTGTCGTCGCCCCTGAGCGAATCACCGTCGCTCGGGCATGCAACGACTACATTGCCAACGCCAAGCTCCGCGGCCTTCGGGCCGTGGACGTCCTCCGCCGGGCCGTGACGCTCGTCTGTGAGCACATTGGGAGCCTCGCCGCGCAAGAGGTGACGACGGGAACCCTTCAGCATCTTCAGCGTCGGCTCACGACGAGTGGGTATGCGCCCGCGACCGTCAACCGCATCGTGACGATGACCCACGCCGTGCTCAAGCTCGCCGCCCAGCAAGGCTACCTCACTGCCGTGCCGCTCGCGCCGAAAGGACTCGTGAAGCCGAAGCCTCGTCAAGGCTTCGTTGAGCACGCCGACTTTCTCGCCATCACGCATGAGCTTCCCGAATGGGCGGCGGACGTGTTTGAGTTTTTCTATCGAACCGGATGGCGGCGCAAGGAGGTGCTTTGGCTGACTTGGGACGAGGTGGATCTCGAGAACCGAGCCATCCGGCTCGATCCGGACCGCGACAAAACGCGCGAGTCCCGAGTTTGGCCGCTCACTCACTTTCTCGACGACCTGATCGCTCGGCGGCTCCGCGCTCGCATCGTGGGACTGCCCTACGTCTTCCACCGTCACGGAGAGAAGATCGGGCTGACCGGCTGGCGTGGTGTCCTGACTCGGGCATGCAAAGCTTCCGGCCGCCAGATCTACACGCACGATTGCAGGCGCACCGCGGCTCGCAACCTGGATCGGGCTGGCGTGCCGCGCGCCGTGGCCATGAAGCTCATCGGGCACAGAACCGAATCGATGTACCGACGCTACCGGATCGTCAACGAGGAAGACTTGAGCGACGGCGTTTCTCAGCTCGACAACTACTTCCGGTATCAGGAAGCCGCCGCGCAACAGCGATTGATAGCTTTCGGACGGGAAGGCCCCAACCAAATTCAGAAAGTCCTTGACAAAGCCAAGGCCATTTCCTAAAACGGTACATCGTGACTGGCTCGGAATTCAACGCTCTCCGAAAAGCGGCGGGCCTCACCGTAAAACAGCTCGCCGACGAACTCGCGGTCGGGATATCAACGATCTACCGATGGGAGAGTGGCGGCCCCGTTCCGGAGAGAGTTGAAAAATACGTCCGATTGGTGCTCGCGCGAATAAAGCAAGTAGCATGAATGACTTATGGTTTCTGATCGTAGGCTCCATTAAGGGTACAGTCCCGCCTCAAAATCTTCCGCAAACTGTTGTAAACAAAACTCCCCGCCGATCTAGAGGCCAGATTCGAGAATCTTGATCTGGCCGCTCTTGCTGATGTGGATATTGGCGGGCTTGAGGTCGCGATGGACCATGCCCTTTTCGTGCGCAAATCCGAGACCGTCCGTCACCTGCTCCATGATCGCGAGAATCTGATCGATCGTGAGCGCCGATTTGCTCCGGATGAGCTCCTTGAGGTCCTGCCCCTCGAGAAGCTCCATCACCATATAGATGTTTCCGTCCTCCTCGACGAACTCGTAGATAGTGATGATGTTGGGATGGTTGAGCGCTGCCGCGTTTCTCGCCTCGCGGCGAAACCGCTCGATGAGATCCTCGTCCGCGCCGAGAGTCTCGGCGATGGTCTTGATGGCAACGAAGCGCTTCAGCGCCGGGTCTTGACCCTTGTAGACCTCGCCCATGGCACCCTTGCCGATCTTGCCGACAATGTCGTACTTGCCTAACTTCTTTGGCTCGGTCGCCATGGAAGAAGACAAGAGGCTTGGCACCGTCAAAGGGGCGAGTCACCGACTCACACCCGGGCTGCGACTCCATCTCTACGGCCAGGAGTCGTCGGTGGCGGTCGAGGTCGATCCGGAAAGCTTCGATTGGAGTGTTCTGGGAGAGGAGCGGACTTCGTCGTCCCTGCTCAACCTCGAGCGCTTCCTCTCGCGGCTCTCGGCGAGCGCACAAGGCGCAGAGGTAGATCGAGGGTTCGACCACGAGCCCTTGGTGCTGGCGAGAGCGGAGTCTCCCAACGATCTCGCGGGCGCCCTGGCAGAGAGCGATAAAGGTCTCGAAGGTGTCCTTTATGACAATGAGGAAGGGTTTCGGTTCTATTCCCGATGGCGTTCTCGCCTCGCCCGGCATCTGAGTCGCGCGTAAGACTTACATGGCTTGGGTAAAACTTGCCCCGAAAAGGCGCCGCCGCGCTGAGCGCTCCGAGGCCTGGCCCATCTTATCCGACTGATAAGACGAATCTTGTGGTCGGAACCGCCAAACTGGCAGAGGGTTTGCTATGGAAGTCCAGCAAGATGACACGGCTCGTTTCGGGACTCTTGACCATCCACGTTCTGGCGGTTGGGCCCGTCTATTCGCAGGCGGACGACAGCACCGACGTCGCACCTCACTTTCGGTTCGTGACTTCCGTCAATGCCGTGCATCTCAACGTTTCCGTCGTCAACAAGAAGGGCAAGCTGATCACGAATTTAGGGCAAAATGATTTCGAGCTTCTGGAAGACCAGAAGGCCCAGACAATTACGTATTTCTCCAGGGGCTCGGAGGCTCCAGTCGACCTCGTCTTGCTCGTCGATGCCAGCGGCAGCATGGACGTGACCGCGAAGGTCGCCAATGCCCGAAACGCTGCCATTCAAATGATTCATAGCCTGGGACCAGAAGACCGTGTTTCCGTCTATGCATTCGATAAAAACCTCTACCAACTCACGGAGTTTGGCGAGAGCAAAGAGGAGTCGATTGCGGCTCTGACGCGCCTCACTCCTTTCGGGTCGACCGCTTTATACGATGCGGTCTCGACACTCGCGGACCACGTCGTCCATGAAGGTTTCGGCAGACGCGCAATCGTCGTCGTGACCGACGGTGTGGATACCTCGAGCGAGACCTCGGTGAACGAGGCGGTCGAGAAAGCAAAGGGCGTCGACCTTCCCGTCTATGCCGTTCGCGTCCTCTCGCCGCTAGACGATCCGAAAAACGACCTGTTCCTCGGGGTGCACGGCGCGGAGTTTCGTGGAGCGGATGCACTACGTCTATTCACTGCGGAGACGGGTGGCGATATGTTCGAGGGAAGCCAATGGGGTCAGCTCGCCATGGCTTCGGCACGCATTCGAGATGAGCTGAAGACTCAGTACCGAATCGGCTACGTTCCCGACAATCCGAGAGGAGACGGCGGATTCCGCCGTATTCAAGTTCTGACGCGCCGGCGTGGTGTCGAGGTTCGCACACGCAAGGGTTACTACCCCAAGAAGCAAAGCAAGGCCCCCCCGCCTCGCTCGGCGATCGAAGACAGGTCGTACTACTAGGCTAGGGAGGTCCACAAATGAAGAAAGCTACCTTGAGTATCAGTATCGTCGTCATGGCTATCATCGCTTCCGGCTGCGCCACGAAGAAATACGTGAGCAAGGAAGTCGGTGCCGTCAATCAGAAAGTCGAAAGCCTCAGCGATTCCGTCGAGCGGAATCAGGAGCGTATCGGCCGGAACGAAGAGTCGCTCACGCGTCAGGACGGTGACATCCGTCGCGTCGACGCGAAGGCCGACGAGGCCGGTCAGCTCGCTGCCTCCGCACAGGGTGAGGCCGAACGCGCCTTCAACGAAGCGCAGCGCGCGATGAAAGGCAAGCTCCTCTACGAGGTGACTCTTTCGAACGACAAGGTCAACTTCGATTTGAACGCGGCGCAGCTGTCCTCCGACGCACAAATGCTCGTGGACGAGCTGGCCGAGAAGGTCAAAGCGGATAATCGCGGTCTCTGGATCGAAGTCGAAGGGCACACGGACGCTTCGGGCGAGCCGAGCTACAACAAGACGCTCGGACTGAAGCGCGCGGAGACCGTCCGCGACTATCTCTATCAGGCGCACGGCATCCCCCTCCATCGGGTCGCCGTTTACAGCTTCGGAGAGGAACAGCCTGTGGCGGACAACGCGACGCGCGACGGGCGCGCTCGCAACCGAAGGGTTGTGGTCAAAGTTCTCGAATAGAGAAGCGAACAGAAACGAGACTCCCAGCTCGGCAACGGGCTAGTGGGAGCCCGGCAGACCCCTTTTCCGGCGCGCGGGGGTCTGCCGGGTTTGCTTTTTGAGGTCTTCTCTCTCCCCTGGGGAGAGGTCGGCTCGCGAAGCGAGCCGGGTGAGGGGCCATCCGTTCAGGAAAAGCGCGGCGCTCGGGCTAGAATGGAATAACGCGCTCCACAGCCGGTAGTGTGAGACGGGAGGAAGGCTTGGGCAGCCTGGCCTACGCCCCAAATTGGGAGAATTCAGCCGAGGCCGATCGCGGCCTCGTCGTGCGCGCACGTGCCGGGGACCACGAGGCCTTCGGAGAGATCGTGCGTGCCCACCAGCGAAAGGTCTATGGCGTGGCACTTCGAATGACCCGACGCCATGAAGTCGCGGACGATATCGCCCAGGAAACTTTCATCCGCGCCTATCGAAACCTGGCGCGTTTCGAGCTGGGTCGACCCCTGGCGCCGTGGCTGAAAAGAATCGCCATAAACCTGGCGATTAACCACTTGAACGGGGTCGCACGGCGCGAGCAGTCTCTCTATACGGACGATCAGCCCGCAGGACCGCAGAAGAACCCATCGTCGGGCTTTACCGGGTCCGATCCGCTGAGCACGCTCGAGTCCAATGAGCGCATGGCGGCGCTCGAGCGGGCGATGAAGCGGCTGTCGCCGGATCATCGAGCCGTGCTGATACTAAAGGTCGAAGAGGGTATGCGATATCAGGACATCGCGGAGGCACTGGAAATTTCACAGGGGACGGTGATGTCCCGCTTGTTTCGTGCCCGTCAGAAGCTCAAGGAGCTCCTCGCGGAGCACCTCTAGAAACGGAATAGCCGATGGAGTGTCAGATAGCAACGCGGCTCGTCGAGAAGCTAGTCGACGGAGAGGCGACTGCGGAAGAGAAGGCGCGAGCCGAAAACCATCTCGAAGACTGCGAAACCTGCCGCGCCCACTACGCTTTCTTGATGTCTATCGCGGAGCTGGGCCAGAAACGGCGACTGCCCGAGCCCAAGGAATCCTATTGGGAGTCTCTTTCTCGAAACGTCCTCGCACGGATTGCCGAGGAGAAGGAGGGGTGGCCGGCTGGAAACGTCGGATTGCGCGCCCGGGCGATCCTGGGCGGGACTGCCATGCGTTTCGCAGGCCTCGCTGCCGGTGTCCTCCTGGCCGTCGCTGTCGTATGGAACGTCACGTCCACGAGACCGCACGCTCCTTCGAGCTCCGAAGCGGACTCCGTCACGGTCTCCCCCAGGAGCGCAACGACGCCCTTCGCCGAGCAGGAGGAAGCTCGGGCGCAACCCCCGTCAAAAGCCGCGGCCGCGCCGGAACCACGCCGGCGCGCGGCCGCCGAGTCCCGTGAGAAGTCGGCGGACAGGGTTACGTCCGAAGAGGGGCGCGAGCCGGAGCCTCCAGATAGTGGAGCAGTCTGAAGAACTGAAGGAAAATGTTGGCGATGAGCCGCCTGCGATCTCGATCCTCAATCTCTCGAATGAGCTCTGCAATGGACTCGTCGCTGATCCGGTCGTAGGCGGGCTTGAACCTCTTGTTCATCAAGAGGCTCAGGTAGTCGTTCCTGCTAATCTCGCGATAGATGAGCCGCCCGACGCTCTGAAAAGTGGCGTAAGGAATCCTCGACAGCTTAGAGAGTTCCGTCAGCAAGAGCTTGAGGTCCTCGAAACTCTCGCGTAACAGCGTCAGGGCGGCACGAGGGGTGTTCTCTCTCAACAGCCGTGCCACGTAAGGATCGCCGATATCGTCTTCCTTGAGGAAGTTCTCGACGTATTTGTCGAAACGCTCCTGGCTGACCCGGTCCTCGCTCGAGAGAAGAGTGCTCAGCTTCGTCACTCGTTCGATCGCGTGAGCGACGAGCCCAATCTCCTCGTAGAAGCTTCTTATCGCGAGTGTCCGCGTCGACTCTTCAGACAGAGGCTGGTTTCGCACGCGAAAGTAGCGCTCGAAGCTCCGGAGCCACATCTCGAGCTCGAAAAGATACTCCGTGCGGCCCGTCTCGGCGAGACGGTCGACCCAGCCGGACATCTGTCCGAGCAGGAACTCCGTTTGCTGAGACAAGTCAGGGATCCTCGATTTTGGTCAGGTATGGTTGCAAGGCGATCGACGACGTGCTGAATGGAATATTTTAGCATGTATCCCTTTGGCCCGGATTGGACGAGGGGCCACACCCGGAGCGAAACTGCCCACTTGGTGTATAATTAAGACTCTCTTCATCACAGCTTGATCGAAACGCTCGCCTCGCCGAGGTGTCGGCGGGCCGGCTCGCGGCCTCATGAACAAACCCACAGCGACGATCGACGATTCCGAGAGCCTGGAGCTCCTGAGCAGCGTAGGCGTTGCGCTGGCCGGCAGCTTCGACTTTCGTGACATCCTGCGGCAGACGCACGAGGCGGCCACGAAACTCCTGGGCGGTGGGCCGGTGGACGTGCTCTACGCGGGCAGACGCTCCATCAACTCCCGACCCCTCTGGTTCCCGGCCGAGCCGACGCTCGAGGGCCTATCGGCACAGAACCGTCAGCGGGTGCGAGACCGCGTGGAGCGACTTTCCGAGCGGAGCGACCGATGCGAAGACGCTCCCGCTCTCGACGAGGTGACCGAGGGCAACGGGATGCCCATCACCTATCAGGAAGAGCTCCTCGGTTTCATCTTTTTCGGCTCCCGGCGGGAGCTCCGCAATCGAGAAACTCGCCTCCTCTCTCTCCTCGCCCTTCAGGCAGCGACGGCGCTCAGGAACATCCACCTAGCCCAGGAACGCATCCACTTCGAGCGATTGTCGGCCGTCGGTCGGATGATTGGCTCGCTCGTTCACGACTTCCGAAGTCCTTTAACCGCGCTCCGAGGATACGCGGGCATGCTTTCGGACCGCGGCCTCGACGGTAACGAACGGGAAGAGTACAGTCGTTTTCTCATCGAGGAATGCGACCGCCTCGACCACATGGTGAACGAGCTGCTCGACTTCACGCGTGGAAGCCGTTCGGAGATTTCTCCGCGTAGAATCGACCTCCGCACATTACTGGAAAGACTCGCCGAGAGAGCGCGAACGCAGCTCGCGGACGGCGGCATCGATGTGGGCCTCTCGCTCCGCTACGACGGTGAAGTCTTTCTCGATTCCAAAAATGTCGAGCGCGCGCTGTGGAACATCCTGACCAATGCCTGCCAGGCCATGCCTCAAGGGGGATGCGTCGTTCTCCGCTCCGATCGCCGGGACGCAACGTTGCTCCTCGAGGTCGAGGACGACGGCGACGGCATTCCAGAGGATATCCGTCATCGCATCTTCGAGCCCTTCTTCTCTTTCGGCAAAGCGGAGGGCATAGGACTCGGCATGGCGATCGCGCAACGGATCGCCCAGGAGCACGGCGGGGAGATCGAAGTGGAGGAGCGGCTCGGAGGCGGGACTCGGGTGCGGTTCCTCCTACCGGTGCCGGATCACCAGAAGATCGAGCTCGCGAGCTCGCGTGCCACTGGCGTGAAATAGACGCTCAAGTCTCCTCGGAGGCCAAGGCCGCGAGAAGCTTGTCGTGGAACCCTCCGAAGCTCCCGTTCGACATCGCGAGAATCACGTCGCCTCCTCGCGCCCGCTCGTTCAGAAAACGGACGATCTCGTCAGGCTCGGGAACGAAGGTGGCGCTCGTGCCTTTCGCCCGCGCGTCCCGAACGAGCTGCTCTTCCGAGAGCTCGTCCTCCGCCGCGAGTCGCTTCGTGTGGAGCACCTGGGCGACGACGACTTCGTCCGCTTCAGCGAGCGCCTCCGCCAGCTCCTCCTGAAAATGACGGCTGCGCGCCGTAAAGGAACGCGGCTCGAAGACCCCCCATAGCTTCCGCCCAGGCCACCTCGAGCGTGCCGCCACAAGCATCTCTCGAATCGCAGTGGGATGGTGGGCAAAATCGTCCACGACGACCACCCCTCGGGGCGTACCACGAACCTCCATCCGCCGACGCACACCTTTGAAGGACGCGAGAGCCTCACCGAGGTCCGCGGAAGAAATCTCGAAGTGCGCACCGACGGCGGCAGCCGCGAGCAGATTTCGCACGCCGACCCGCCCCCAAAGCGGAGCCAAGACCTCGAACACTTTCCTTCCCCGGCAGAAGATGCGCAGTCGGCTGCCCTCCTCCGAGGCCTCGAGGATGTCGGCCTTCCAATCCGCCTCGGCCTCGGCCTCGGCCGAGAAGGTCGTGACCGGACAAAAAGCCTCCGCGGCGATCTCCATCGCGATCTCGCTCTCGCTCCCGACGACGAGAAGACCGTTACGCGGAACGAGCCGAACGAAGAGGCGGAACGCGCGTTTGACGGCTTCGAGGTCCGGGTAGATGTCGGCGTGATCGAACTCCACGTTTCCGACCACGGCCGCCTGCGGGAGGTAGTGCAGAAACTTCGGTCCTTTGTCGAAGTAGGCTGTATCGTACTCGTCCCCCTCGACAACGAAAGGATCGCCTTGACCCAGGTGAAAGCTTCGCCCGTAGTCGATTGGCACGCCGCCGACGAGAAACCCCGGTTCGAGCCCGCCACACTCGAGCACCCAGGCGGCAAGTGATGTGGTCGTCGTCTTGCCGTGAGTACCCGCGACTACCACCGGAGTGCGCTCTCGAAGGAAGACCTCCTTGAGGACCTCCGGCATCGAGGCGTAGGCGAGCCGTCTCTCTAACACCGCCTCGAGCTCGGGATTCCCTCGAGAGAGAGCGTTCCCAACGACCACGAGGTCGCACTCGTCGGGAAGGTTCGAGGGATCGTAAGGGGTCCGCGCGTCGATTTCGAGCTCACGCAGTAGATCGGACATCGGAGGATATATGCCTTCGTCCGACCCTGTGACGTGGCAGCCGCGCTCCTTCAACAGGCCCGCGAGTGACGCCATCGCCGTCCCGCAGATTCCAAGCAGGTGAACGCGACCCTTCCCGAGCGGGGGGATCAAGTCACGGCCCCTTCCAGAAGCGAGAGGCCGGATCCCTCCAGACGAGCTTGCACACCGAGAGGCAGCGTCATCGTGTCTGAAAGCGTATGTCCCGAGGGGAACCCGAAGAGTACCGGGATCTTCAAGTCGGCGGTCCAGCCCGCGAGCATTTCCGTGAGCGCATAACCTTGCTCCGGATGCTGTTCGCAGCCAGGCATCTGGCCGAATACAAGCCCTCGAAGGCCTTCGAACCGACCGGCCAACCTCAGCTGTGTGAGCATCCGGTCGATCTGGTAGGGCTTCACCTGAAAGTCCTCCAGGAACAAGATGCTCCCCTCGAAGGACGGCAAGAAAGGCGTTCCGACGAGAGACGCGATGATGGAGAGACACCCGCCGAAGAGTACGCCCTCGGCTTCGCCCTCGTGGAGCCACTCGACTCCTGCCGCAGGCAGGACGCCCGGGGCGCGGTCGGAACCCAACACGGCGAGAAGCCCCTCGACATCGTAGCTACCCCGAGCGATTTGTTGGGCCAGCATCGGGCCGTGAAACGACACGAGACCGGCGCTAGCGGCCAGAAACCCCAACAGAGCCGTGACGTCGCTCGAGCCGAGAAACACTTTTGGATTGTCTCGAAAGCGGTCCGCTCCCAGCTCGTCGAGGAGCTCCATCGCGCCATAGCCGCCGCGCGCGCAGAATAGGGCGTTCACGCCGGGGTCGTCCCAGAGATCTAGGAGATCCGAAAGCCGATCGCGTACGCTGCCGGCCGTGTAGTGGCCTCTCTCATAAAGATGATGCCCGAGCTTCACGGTGAACCCCAGCCGCTCGAGCTCGGCGACGCCGCGCTCGACAAACTCGCGGCGCACGGGGCTCGCCGGCGCGATCACGCCAATGACGGCCCCGGCCGGTATCGCGGGAGGTTTCAGAAAGTTCACTGTCAGGAAAGCTTGGCGCGCGCCACGACATTCACGGTTTTCCCATCGACTGCCTTGCCCGTCTGTTTGAGTCTCGCGAGGCTCCCCTTCATCACGGCGCCAATGTCCTTGGGCGAGCTCGCTTCGAGCTCGGCAACGACCTCGCCCACGACGCGCTCGATCTCCGCTTCGGTCGCTTCCTCGGGGAGGTAGACCCGAAGTAGCTCACGCTCGGCCCGCTCCTTGTCGGCCAGATCCTTTCTGCCCGCATTGTCGAAAGTCTCGATCGCCTCGTTGCGCTGCTTCACGAGCGTTTGAAGAAGTTGAACCTCCGCTTCCGGCGAAAGCTCCGCCTTGAGCTCGATCTCCTTGTTCTTCAGCGCGCTCTTGACCAGACGCAAAAGGCCTACCCGAGCGGCCTCCCTCGCCTTCATGGCGGCGACGAGATCTTTCTGGATTAGCTCGGAGAGGCTCATACCGACAGCCCTTCCGCGAGCTCGGCCCCCTCTGGCTCTTCCAGCTCGAGACGGCACGTCACGCGCGCGAACTGGAGCTCGTCTCCGTATCGCACCGTTGCCTGGGTCACGACCTGACCGTTCAGCCGGGTCTTGTTGACGCTATCCAAATCGACGACGGTAACGCTCTGGTTAGAGATCAAGAGCTTCGCGTGAAACTTGCTGATGAGGTGGTGGGGAATACAGATGTCGTTTTCGGGATCACGACCCACAGTCGCTTCGCGTCCACGAATGGGGTGGTGCACGACCTCACTATCGTCGAGGGATACGACCAGGCAGGGTGTAGCGAGTGGGCGCTTCGTCGAGCTCATCCGCTACGAGGCGTCCGTGAGAGAACTATCGAGGAGTTGTCCTTCACGGGAACAAAGCGTATCACAGCCCGCCCGAAAGCGGAATGCCCGCCGGCGATGGCGCAGAGGCTCAACCTGAGCGGTTACCGCCGCTCACCGACGGGGCCTCCGGCGACTCCCCGGATGCCTCCGTCCGGCTTTGAAGCACGTCGTTGAGATTCCTGGCGAGCTCGGTCAGCTCACCGTAGGGGCGCTCCTCGGATACCATCGAAGCCTGTCCATCGCGCAGGGCTAAAACGTCCTCCGAGAGCTCCTTTAGCGGGGAGAGGGTGATGCGCCTCGCGACGAGCACGGCAGCTCCCACGCCGAGTGCCATGAGCAACGAGCCCAGAACGAGCACCAGGCTCGTCCAGGCGGAGCCACCACGAGGCAGTCGGTACCGCAGCACCGCGACCCCTACGGGGCGCCCCCGGTAGTCGATGGGCTTCGCCACGACGTAGTCTCCATCCGCCGCCTCGAGCTCCAGGGGTCTCGAGAGGCGGGTGAAGTCGACCTCGACGCCCTCGAGACGGAGCGGCCCCCCCGCATCGTCGGGCGGTGCCACCAGCGCACCCTCTGCGTCGACGACATAGGCCGCTGTCACCCCGGTCTCGTGAAGGACACGGCTCACCGAAACGTCTTGCAGCCTCGCTTGCCCGAGGGCGGCTTCGTTGGCCGCAGCCAATACGTCGAGGAGAGCTCTGCCGCGCAACTGAGACTCCTCGACCAGGGCGTTGCCGAGAGTTCGCATCAATGGAAGCGCTAGGAGGAGAAAGGCTAGCACTGCCATGGAGGCCGCGAGCAGTGCGAACCTCAGGGACCAGCTCGGAGCCTTGGCGGTGGGGACGACGTCCGTCTCGGACGCGAGGGGTGCTTCGAACGTCGTGGCCTCGCCAGGATCGTTCCCGCCAGAGGTCTCCGCAACTTCGGACGGAACGTGCACACGCGTTCTGGCGACATGCTCCGGGTCGGCCTTCGCGCGTAGGAGCACCTTGCCGGTGTCGTGAAGCATTTGTTTCGACTCACCCGACAAGACCACCGTAGTTTCGGGCGACGCCGGTCTTTCGAGAGTGTTGTCGGCATGGAGGTCCCCGGACAGGGCGGCCGCGCCGGTGAGCATGACCGTCCCAGTGTCGTCCGGACCCAGAGACTCTTTCTCCGCCATCGCCAGGTCGAGCGCAACCGTCGCGTCCGTTCGGGCTTCGATCGGCGCCTGCAGCATGACGGTTGCGCTATCGTCCGCGGACCTCGAGCTTGGCAGGTAGGCCGTCGCCTCATCGACCCGATCGGCCGCAACAGGGATACTTCGCTCGAAGCTGATCCTCAGGCCTCCCAGCCGAATGTCGTCGCCCGGCTGAAGCCTCCGCGTCTCGACCCGCTCCTCGTTGACCCAGCTTCCATTTCTGCTAGCCAGGTCTACGAGCCTGAACCGAGTCCCATCCTTCTCGATTCTGGCGTGTTGCCTCGAGAGTTTGCGGTCGGCAAAGAACAGATCGCACCGTGGATCCCGCCCGATGACGACGGGGGCGTCTGAGAGCCCGTGCTCGGTCACGCGACCCCCGTGATGAACTATCAGCTTTCCCACGCGACAAGTATGGATCGAAGTAACGCCCGCGTGCCACGACGAGACCGCGCCCGAGAACCCTGGGAGGACTCTTTCGACTACTGCCCTAATTCCCTCAGACGTCGCTGTACGAGAGGTGCCAATCGAGGCCCATCGTTCGACTGGAGCGTCGCACCCTCGAACCCCAGGGCCTGTTCGAACAGCCGAGCCGCTTCCGCTCGCTCGCCCAGCCGCAAGTAGGCCATGCCGGTGTGGTAGTAGACGGTCCCTTGAGAGATCCCACGAGCCTCCGGAAGGGTGACGCGGGGCAGGTAGTCCTTCAGGGCGGTTTCATAGTCACCCAGCTGCATGTGGCACAAACCGATGTTGAGGCGCGCGAGGTTCTCCACTGAGGCGTCGACGACCAGCCGATGCCGCAGGTCGACAATGGCCTTGTTGTAGAGAAAACCCTCCTCGCCGAGCGGGACTTCGAGGGGCGTCGTGCCGACCGTTAGCGAGACTGACTGCGGCTGCCCCTGACGTTGAACGCTCACGCTCACGCTCGAGCCCGGCTCCGCCGCGCGTACGGCTTCGAGAACGTCGAGCGCGCGAGCGACCTCCTTTTCGTCAACCGAAACGATGACGTCGCCCACTTGGATACCGGCCCGCGCGGCTGGTCCTTCCTCTTCCACTTGCAGAACGATGGGACCCTCCATCAGGCGCGTGTCGATGGCGGTCAGTCCGGCCCAGCTTCCGAACAGGCGCGTGGGCGTGGAGAGCTCCGCCATGAAAGCCGGCACGGCCTCCCGGTCCAGATAGTTCACAGGGTAGAGATCGGGCTTAGGCGAGCCGACGGCCAGAAGGTGGAACACCACATCCTTCGTCAAACGCTGCGCTGGCACGTAGCCAATCAGAAAGGCCTCGACCTCGAGCGCCGCGCCCAATTTCTCCGCCAGCTCCTGCACTCGATCCGCCGGGACCTCTTCCTCCGCGAGCGCTGGAACGAAGGCGGCCAGGCCCAGAGGCGCAAGCTCGCGCTGAACGATCTGCTCGTCCGCAAAAATTAGGTTCATGACCTCCAGGTTCTGGAGCTCGCCTTCGAGCTTTTCTCGAACGTCCGCGAGATCTCTCGCCGGCACTCCGACTTCCCCCACGAATCCCAGCACGGCGAGCGTCGGACGAATCGGGCATTCGAAAGAAAGCGCCTCGTCTTTGCCAACGTCGATATCCTCGACGTACTTGCCGGTGGCGTGCTTCACCTCGAGGCGGTGCGGCCCCGAACAGACTCGGGGTAGGTTCAGCGGAGTATTGCCCCTGAGCTCGCCGTCGAGATATACCCGAGCGTCGGAAGGGTTGCTGTCGATCGCCAGACTTCCAACTGAGTCCTCGAGTTTGATGATCTGGGCGGTATAGTCGCGAGCCTCTTCGGCAGTGAAGGGGAACTTGACCGATTCGTAGCAGTCTAGTCTGAGCTCGATCTCGTGCTGCCCTAGAGGCAGTGACACGAGATCGAAGGGCGCCGACAGTCTCGTGGGATCGAGATTCGGGGGCATGAAGCTCCTCAGATCGGGGGGCAAGGCACCCGCGGTCGCGCCCACGACCTCTCCATCGACGAGAATCTCGACTCCCGGAGGATCGGTGATGACCGGCAGCCGTGCGCTCGTACGATTCAAAACCAGATCCAGCGTCATGATCTCGCCCGGCTCGATACGCATTTCTTCGTCGACATGGCTCTCGAAGCCAACCAGAGTTACCTCGACACGGGCGATGCCGGTATGAACTTCCATCGGAAAAAAATTCGTAATCCCGACGAACTTGCCGTTGACTGTCACGCGCGCGCCCGCTGGCTCGGTCGTCACGGCGATGTAGCCGATGAGTTGTTTCTTCTGATCCTCGAAAAAGTCGACGATCTTGGGCGAAAGCGACTCCGCGTCGAGCGCGTAGCGTGGATCGTCCAGAAGAATTTGTCGGAAGTCGTCCGCGGCGCCCCGGACCTGACCGGCATTGAAGTAGGCCGACGCCCGGTTCTCGAGCGACCGATGCTGTAGCTCGACGAGAGGCTGCGCCACGTCTTCGCGAAGACGGCGCTCCGCGTCAACGCTCTCTATGATTTGAGTAAAGAAATCAATCGACTGGGACTGGCGTTGAGGGTCGTCGAAGAGATCCATCGCCTCGTTGAACTGCTGCGAGAGCTCGAGCAGAAGCTCCTCTTCCGCGAGAGAGAGCTGCCCTCGCGCCTCCTGAGCCGAGGGCGTGGTGGGAGGCCGGGAGAAGCCCCCCTGGGCGATCAGACAAGCAATAAAAAAACTAGCGAAGCCTGATAATGGCTTTCTCTTTGTCATCATAAACATAGAGATCTCCGGAGGCGTCGACGTCCAAAGAAGTCGGTTTA
This sequence comes from Candidatus Marinacidobacterales bacterium, assembly GCA_965247365.1. Taxonomy (GTDB): domain Bacteria; phylum Acidobacteriota; class Vicinamibacteria; order Marinacidobacterales; family SMYC01; genus CBDFHB01. The sequence goes on along the minus strand of CBDFHB010000002.1, from coordinate 997,080 downwards.
TTGAGGGCCCCCTGCCCCAAACTCTGGCTCTTCAAGTGCGCGACCAACTGATAGGACGCGTCGAACACGGCGATGCTCGCCTCGCCCTCGTCCAAAATATAAAGGTAACCTGCGGAATCGGTTGCGATGTCCGTGGCTTTGTCCATGTTCAATTGGCCCCGCTTCGTCTTGATCCGACCGCGAAGTTGTCCCTCGGGACTGTAGACGGTCACTTCGCGATCGTTGTCCAACAGGATTATGTTGCCGGCCGCGTCGATCTCGATGGTCAGGATCTTGCGGGGCGTCGAGTCCGGAAAGGGCCCGAGGAGCTCGCCTTCCAAACCGTAGCGGAGCACCTTGCGCTGGTCATCGTCGTAAACGAAGAGCTCACCGAGGCGATCGCGCGCCGCCCAACGGATCTTATCGAGTGGCTCCGGCCCATCCTTGGCGGGAACGGAAAAGACTCTGGATTTGCCGTCGACGGAAACGCCCTTTTGGTTGGCGATGACCATCTCGCCTCCGGTATCGATGAACAAGCCGTAAGGATTGCCCGCTGCCTTGCTGCCGGCGAACGCACCGCTAAAGTCGAAGCTCACGACACGCTTCCTGCCTCGCTCCAGCAGATGGACGCCCGAGGGTGAGACGCGGAGCGCTTTCACGTCCTTGAACTTGTCCTTGAGGAGTGCCCTGAAGCTCGGGTCGCTGCGGTAGGAGATGGCCTGGCCCAGCATGGGAGCCCCGTAGAAGCGGTACAGGAGCGTAAGCCAGTCCAGCGCGGACTCGGCGTCGGCGGAGTCGGGATAGCTGTTCCGGACTTCTTGAAATTGGGCCATCGCTTCGAGCGGTTCACCCGAGCGGACGAAGCTCCGCCCCACGCCGAGTTGAGCGCCCGCGGACCAATCCGACTTGGGGTAATCGACAATGACCTGAAAGTAAGCGTCCACCGCTTCCTGAAACTTCCCCTGCCGCTCCAATGCTCTCCCCGTGGAGTTGAGCGCCGCGGGGATCCAGGGGTTTCCCGGATAGAGAAAGACGCGCTGGTAGTTGGCGAGGGCATCGTCGATCGCACGACCGGTTATGTCGGCCTGGAAGAGCGTGTCGCCGAGATAAAAGTAGGCACCCGGGGCGGCGTCCCCCGTCGGATAGCCGCGCAGAACGCCGTCGAAACTCTCTCTCGCCTTCTCGAATTCTTGCTCCACTTCCAGGTAGTACCGCCCGATGCGAAGGAGCGCATCATCCGCGTATTCCGTATTCGACATCGAGGTCACGATGATTTGAAAGTCGTTGAGAGCTTGCTTGTAGCGCTCCTGCTCGTAGAACTGCACCCCGCTCTCGAGGTGCTGCCTGGCCAAATCTGAAGGCGGTCCCTGTGCGGAGGCCAACCCCGCGCAGCAGACCGCGAAGAAAACGACGGACCCAAAGCGTTTTCGTTCGTTCATATCAACCCCTCATACTAAAGTGCTCGGTCTAACATGCTCGGTCGCCTCTTCGGCGTCATGGCTTCTGGCCAATCACGTAGGTGGGCTTTTTAGCCTCGACCGTAACCGTTTGAACATCCCGAACCTCGCCGGGCCAAATAAAGACCAACTCGTGAGTGCCGGCGACGATATCTCGATTCATGATTGGAGGGGAGCCCGCAGAGACGCCGTCGACCGTCACGCGACAGTTCCCTGGATTCGCGCGGACGTTGATCCTCCCGAGCGCGGGAGTCGTCAAGGTCGTCGTCTCTCCCTCGCGAATCGAGACCTCGAATGTGCGACTCAGAAAGACATCCGAGGCTACGAGCTGTACTTGATAGGTACCCGGCCGAAGCGCCACGCTGGGGCGAGCTGCAACCGGAGCCAGGACGTTCCCGCGCCGGTGAATGGCAACCGGGTAGCTCGATTCGATCGCAAGCTTGCCGGGCCGTCCCAGAGGGGTGAGGGCAATCGGCTCGCCCGGCAAGGGATCGTTCGCCCCGATACTGACGGTTCTTGTTCGATGCTCGCTCAGCGAGAGGGTGAGCTCGTGATCTCCGGTCAGGGAAAGCTCGACCGTCAGAGGTGTTGTTCCAGCGAGCTCGGTACCGTTCAGCGAGACACGAGCGCCGTTCGGGATGGTCGCGAGCTCCAGAACGCGAATCGATTGAACCAGGGAGAACTGGAGAGGCCCGAGCGGCTGCTCCGTGAGAACCAGGTCGCTCGATGCCGAATCGTAGCCCGCAAGCTCCAGCTCGACGACGTGAGAGTCATCCGGCATTCCGGAGAGAACGAGCTCCACGCCACGGGCATCCGTCGTGAGTCCGGTGGGTCTTCCGTCCAACAAGACCGCCGCTCCAGGGGGATCGGAGAAAACTCGAATCACCTGCTCGACGGGGACAGGCTCCGGTTCACGGATGAAAACCCAGTACCAAACGGCGCCGAGCCCCATCACCATGACGAAGAACAAAGCCCAGATCGGAGCAGCGAGCGCGCGGACGGCCGAATCCGATCCGGAGGCAGCCATCGTGCTCTCAGTGACCTCTTGCCCGGGCCGGAGCTCCGTCTCCGACCCGACCTCCGTCTCGTCCAGGTGGGAACCGCCACGAACGGTGGCTTCGGAACCGTAGAGCTTGGTCAGCTCACTCTGGATCTCCGCGAGATGGCGGGTGCGGTCGTTGGCCGTCTGCTTCTGCTCCTGCTCCTGCTCGTGCAGCGCTCGCAGAGCGGTCCTCAGATGGCGGTGCGCCTCGTTGAGCTGCGGATACTGCGATGCCAGGGTGCGCGCCTTGGGAACGAGCGCTCTCCACTCGTGCTTTCGACTCAGGGCTTCGAGCTCATCCAGATTCTGCTGGACGGTGGGAGGCGTTCTCGGCTGGGTCTTCTTGAAAATCGTCAAGAGCTTTTCGAGCTCTCGCGCCATGTCTCCCGCCGTTTGGAATCGCGCGTCGGGACTCTTCGAGAGAGCCGTGGCGACGACGTCCTGGACTTCCTGGGGAAGCGCGTCGTTCTTTTCGGTCGTCGACGGCGGTTCCTCGTTGACGATGTTATAGAGTATCGAGGTCGCGGACTCACCTCGGAAGGGCCGGCCTCCCGTGAGAAGCTCGTAGAGAATACAGCCAGCGGAAAAAATGTCCGTCCGTCCGTCGAGCTTCTGTCCTCGAATTTGTTCGGGCGACATGTAGTGCAACGTACCGATCATCACGCCGCTCTTCGTAATCTGATTGCTGCCTTCGAGTCGCGCGATACCGAAGTCCATGATCTTGATCTGACCGTTGTCCAAATAGCGGAGATTGCTCGGCTTCACGTCGCGATGGACGACCCCCTTTTGGTGCGCGAAATCGAGCGCACGAGAGAGCTGGATGACGATGTCGAGCGCTTCCGCGAGAGGAAGACCATCTTTTCCGATGAGGGCCGAGACGTCCGCTCCCTCGAGATACTCCATGACGATATAGGGCTTTTCCTTGCCGCCGAAGTTCCCGAGCTCGTAGATCGTCACGATATTCTGGTGCTGAAGCTTCGCGGCCGCCTTAGCCTCGCGCTCGAAGCGATCTCGCGACTCCTGATCGGCGATCGCCTCCGATGTGAGGGTCTTGATCGCGACGTGACGATCGAGTGCCGGGTCGTAGCCCTCGTAAACTGCGCCCATCCCCCCTCGACCTAGCCGTCGAACGATGGTGAACTTACCGATGCGAACGTCTGTGCCTTTTTCTTTCATTCCCTCATCAGCTCTAGGACCGGGCCCAGTCCGAAGAACGGACAATCCGCCCCAGGGCACCGCCTTCGACCAGCGGCCCCAGTTCTCTCTCCAGATTTTTCCACGGCCCACGACAGGCCGCCTCTACATGGCAAAGGGGGGAGCCATGACTCAATGAACCCAAAGTAGGATAGCCGTTATGTTGTCCTCCCCGCCACTGCTGTTTGCCTCTTCGACAAGCTTGTCCGCCTGCGCCACCCCTCCATCTCCATCGATAACGATTCGAAGAATCTCATCGTCGTCGAGCATCGTCGTGAGCCCATCGGAACAGAGCAAGAGCCGATCGTCCGCCTCGAGGGTGAGGGTCTGGACATCGACTTCCAGTTCGGGCTTGCCGCCGAGGGCTCGCGTAACAACGTTTCGGAGGGGGTGCGTACGCGCGTGCTCGCTATCGATCACCCCAGACAGAACTTGTTCGTTGACCCACGAATGATCGCTCGTCAAGCCCTGCATCCCGCCGTCGCGAACCAGATACAGACGGCTATCCCCGACGTGAGCGATGTCCGCGTGACCGTCTTGCACGATGACCGCCACGACCGTTGTCGCCATGCCTTCGCAGTCGGAGCTGGATTTGGCGTGCTCCAATAGCTTCTGGTTGGCGAAGCGGATGGAGGTCTTGAGCCGATTCCCGTTGAGGGTCAGCTCATCGTCGATACCGTAGGGCCAGGTCACGTCGGTGTCGCCGGCCGTCAGCGTGATGAACTCTTCGACGGTCTCTACGGCGATGCGAGAGGCCACTTCGCCGTGCGCGTGCCCCCCCATTCCGTCGGCGACGACGTAGAGGCCCAACTCGTCGCTCGAGCAGTAGCTGTCCTCGTTATGTGGCCTCTTGCGTCCGACATCGCTGATCGAACGAGATTCGAGTTTCATCGGCAAGTTTCCGCTCTCCTACCGCGGGCGGGACTTCCCCATCGCCGTCGCTACGTCGGCGACGCGTCGTTTCAGCTCGGGATGATGCGGCCATTTCGCGAGCGCTGCCTCGTAGACGCGTTTGGCACGAGAGAGCATGCCCGATTTCGAGTAAACGGCCCCGAGCTCGACGTGCGGCTCGGGTGAATCGGGATGCTCTCCGATGGCACGCGTAAAGAGGTCGGCCGCTTGACGATATTTCGCCTTATCCATCATGAGAACTCGACCGCCGGCGAGCACGTAATCCAGCTCGTCGGGCTTCAGGCGCATCGCCTCGTAGTAGAAGCGCAAGGCGTTCTCGAAGTCCCTCGACTGCTCCCTGAGCTCGCCGTTCGTGAAATATAGCCGTGCCTCCTCCTCGGGTGTTCGTACCTGCTTCTGAAGGCTTTTATCATACTCTTGGCGGAGCTTTTCATCACGCAGCTGATTGTAGGCCTCCGTGATGAGCTGGAAGCGTTGGTCCGCCTTGCTGCGCTCCTCTGGATCCGTGAACCGATCGGGATGGTTGTCACGCGCGAGCTTCAAATAGCCTTTCTTGATCTCGTCGGATCTCGCCGTTTTCGGAACTCGCAATATCGCGTAGTAATCGTCTGGCATGGCTTCTACTTGGATACTTGGGTTCGCTTTCGTGCGATTCTTCTCACCTGCTCGGGAACGTTGCGGTCTCGGACGAGGAATTTGAGATCACGATCCTTGACCCTCTGGAGTAGCTTCGTCGATACTTCGGGCGGCGTCTTGGGGTTCTTCACGAGCTCGTGGGTGACCGAATAGCTCTTGACCCATTGACGGTTCTTGCTGATTTCGCGCAGCACGTCGGGTGCCACATTACGCATCTTCGCGATGTGTTCCGCGTCGGAGTCGTTCATCTTGGGACTCGATAAAACGGCGCTCCAAACCGTGCGATTCCTGTCGCGAATGAGCATCATACGCGCTTCCCTACCGCCCTTGAGCGCCTCCATCATTTTCTCCGCGGCCGTCATGGTGTAGAGCCGCTCGAAGATGCTCTTGCGCTCTTCCTCTTCTTCCTCGCTCAGCTCGCCTTCTTCCGCGCGGGTGTAGTGCTCCTGCGCTTCCTCCTTCGACTTGGGCGGCGGGCCCTCCTCTTCGGCGGGCCCCTGCCCCAGATCGAGCTTCGGCGGCTCGGTCGGCGGAGCCGCTGCGACCGGTTCCTCGGGCGGACGGTCGAGCTTGAAGTCGAATTTCAGCTCGCTTATGCGACGCTGTTGATCGGAGCTGAGATTCTCGTTGGCCTCGAGGACTTCGATGATCGGTGCATGTCGCAGCAATCGGGTTTGATTGACGACGATGAACTCCAGATTCGCCTCCGATAGTTTCGGTACGAGGATCCGAATGGTCTCGTCCGGCGTCGTCGGGTTACGCACGATCGCTTGCTGGACGTCGTCCGACTCGGTTCTTTTCCCGTAGAAGGCGAGCACTTGTTCCGGGACACTCGCATCCTTCAGCACGCCGACGAGAGCTTCATCGTCGACGGCAAGGAGGCTAGTCTCCGCGGTACCGCTGATCTCCTCGTCCTTGTCCCGGGTGAGCAGATACAGAAGCTCGATTTGATCGGAGGGCTTGAGCGGTAGGGCTCCGCTCGCCGCTGTCAGGCGGACATCTTTCGAAACGCCGCCCTTCCTGAACTGGATTACGAGCGGAGATGTCATGCGACCCCCGACATCAAGAGATTCCCGCGGCGGCCAGAAATTCCATGTAGTTTTCCGGCGTGATCGAAAGGTCCTTTCGAACCTGTCCGGCTCGACCCAGAGCTCTCGCCGGCCTCCCGTTGAGCCAGACCGATACTCCGCCGGCGTTTCCGAGCCACAGTTTCACTTCCCTCGAGACGGTGACTTCCTGTCGAAACCCCCCGTCCTTGAGCCCACTGGTCACGATCTCACCATCGGCTTGTATCTCGAGCCAACAGGACTCGTCGACGGAGAGGACAACCCGCAGTCCGTCAGTGGCGTCCGTTTCCACCAAGGGCAAGTCGGGAATGATGGGCACCTTGTCGGCTGGAGCTCGTCTCTCCGGCATTCGCGTTCGCGCGCGAAGACGGGGCTCGAGGGTCGCCGGCGGCGGTGATTCCGAAGATACCGAGGGCTCGGGTTTCAAGAGCATCGTGGCAGACAAGCCCAATAGTACGGCGGCGCCAAGGACCCACTTCAGCCAAGGCGCGGCGCTCCCCCCCTTGGATTCCTCGGTCCCATCTCTGTTCTCGGCGGCCGCCTGATGAGCAAAATCGTAAGCATTGAGAGCGCGCTCTTCGTCCAAGCCGAGGTAGCGCGCGTAGGCACGCAGATAGGAGCGGCGATAGAACTCTCCCGGGATCAGATCAACGCGATTCTCTTCGAGAGCCTCGAGAAAGCGGACTCCGATCTTCGTTTCCTCGGCGATTTGCTTGAGACTGATTCCGCGGAGCTCACGCTCGCGTCTCAGCTTCTCGCTCAGCGACGCCATGGAATTCAAAACCCGAGCCAGGATTGTCCGGAAGGGAAGGGGTTGAGCCCCCTATCCCGTTCAGAGTAGGGCATTTTTGCTGCTACACTCCCGACGAACCAATTGTGTCAGACTCGGATCCCCCTGTCAACGCGGGTGTTAGTCACCGCGCGCGCGAGGCTACAGCTCGCCATCGAGCATCCGCCCCGCGCGCAGAGCGACGATTCGCGGCAGCTCTTGCCCGGCAACCAGTTTCCCAAGATCGCGACGCGAAATGCGCTCGAGCAACGACAAGGCGACGTGGACGGGCGTATTTGGATGGCGAAGGAGTCCCAATTTTACGGGTGGCCGACTGACCCAGCGCTCGCTCTGGGCGACGACACGAAGCACGGCCGCGGGTGTTGAATCCCGGACGACGATACCTACGACGTCCACTTCTCTGGCTCTTGGATTCTGGAGGAGCGCCCGGATCAATCGGGCCTCGGGCTCGCTCGCCAGCACGGCCACGAGAGCCGGGGGAACAGTGCGGGCCAAGGTTATTTTCTCGCCGACCTCGAGCTCGGGAAGTCGTTCCTTGAGACGATTCTCGGCGGCCATGCGAAGCGGCATCGCGAGACGCATGTTCGTCGCGACCCGAAGCTGCTCCTTCCAAAACAGTAGCGAAAGCAACCGGAGCGCGAGCGTGCGCGGTGTCTTGGGATGGTTGACGACTGCGGTGCGCACGACATGACGCCGCCCCCAGCGATCGTGGCGTGCGAGCGCCTCGATCACGGAGCTGGACAGCTCGCGCTTGCGCAGGAGCCGGAGCAAGTGAGATTCGTCCGTATCCGGATGATCGAGAAGCGGCTTGACGACATCCGCGGTCGCATGCGGACCGACGCGGTCCACCAGCTCGTGGGGCTTCATGATTGCGCGGGGCGCGGGCAGGTTCGCGAGCTAGGAACGCTCTTCGGACGCGGCGAGGGCACGCTCCGCCTCGCGAAGCGACGTTGTGTCTCCGTGCTCTTGCCGCGCGAGGGACGGGGCTCGCTCGCGTCCGCCACGCAACCGCCCCAAGACTTCGTTTAGCCCCAAATAAATGTTGGCCAGCCCGAGCCCAGCCACCGCTCCCCGAAACGTGGGCGCGAGCACGACCGACTGCAAACTAGGATAGGCCTCCAGGAAGTAGTTCCTCTCCCAGATGGCCGACCACGGAACCAGTGCCAGAAAGATACCGACTTCGAGGCAACCCAGCACGTAGAGTATGAACCACTGTCGGTCTCCCATAACGCTAGAGGAAACTTCACTTGGCGTTGAGTGCCGCCTGTAGCTCGCGTACGCGCTCACCCACGTCTCGGAAGCGCGCGTTCTCGCGATAGACCTCCATGTAGAGCTGCAAAGCCCGGTCGCGCTGGTTAGCTGCCTCATAGGCTTGAGCCAAGTCGTAACGAAGACCATGATATTCCTCGGCTCGCCGTCCTGGTATATCGAGTCCCTTCGAGAACCACTTGATGGCGATATCGGGCATGCCCTTTTCTATGAAACACAAGCCCAGCATGCTGCAACATTCGAGACCTCGCAGCTCGTCCTTCGCGGCGAGCTGGAACTCGGCGATGGCTTCGTCCAACAAGCCCATCTCTTTGTACGCAATGCCCAAATTGTAGCGCGTGTCGTAGTCTTCGGTACCGAGCTGCTTCTCCACGCCCTTTCGAAACTCCCGGAAAATCTGGTCGAGACCGGGGTCCGTGAGCGGGCCTTCCACCTCGCCCTCTTCCTCAACGGCGCTGTGTGTGCCGAAGATCTCATCGGAGAGCTCGGACGCCAGGTCGATGAAGTCGTTCTCGGAAGAGGCGACCGTACCGAAGGCCTGTGCGACGGGCTGGGGTGAGTCGACGAGGGATTCGATCCCGATTGGCTCTTCCTCGAGCTCGGACGCAGGCTCGAAGATAGGGGCGGAGGCTCGAGCCTCGGCTGCCGGCGGTGGTTTGAAAGCCACGGGTGGCTCGGGCACGAGACCGCTGACGAGGCCGGTGGGTTGTTCCACCTCTTCCTGCGCGGCCGAGAAGCCAAGCTCCTCGAGCTTGGCGAGGACGTCCACATCCCCGGGGTTCCGCTTGAGGAGGTCTCGGAGAGTGTCCCGAGCGTCTTCGTAGAGCCCCAGAGCGATGTACTCGTCCACTTCCGATAGCTCCGCGGCCAAAGGACTCGCCGACGGACTAGGAGCAGCGGGTACCGGAGCTCGCGCGGGCGCGACCGCTTGTTCGAGTATCGCTTCCTCGTCGGGCAGCTCGACGTCTTCGACGGCGGGAATATCGATCTCAATATCGGCGCTCGATGATTCATCAGACACTTGGCCGAGCGAGTGCGGCAGCAACGCACCTTCGTCCGCGTCATCGGAAAGGTCGACCGCGAACTCCTCACCGTCACCAATCTCGACCGAGAACTCCTCGTCGACCGCAGCCTCGACTGGCAGCCCGATATCCGACTCGTCTTCGGAAGGAAGAGAAACCTCGACGTCCCCCGCGATCTCCTCGATTGGCGGCAAGGGGACTTCTTCTTCGGCCTCCTCCGGCGCCACATCCGAGTCCACCGAGAAAGCGATATCTTCCGCGGAAGCCTCCAAATCGATATCGATTTCCTCGTCGACGCTGTCGATGCTCGTGGAGATTTCAGGCTCCGAGCTCGTAGTGACCTCGGTGAAATCTGGGAGAGCCTCGTCGAGCGATACGGGAATCTCCTCTTCCTGTACGGGGGCCTCTTCGCCAAGGTCTACCTCGAAAGGTACCTCTTCGGACACCTCAGAAGGCGGCGCCACGTCTAGCTCGACGGGAAGCTCGAAGTCTTCCTCGACGGCCGCGTCACCGCTGAAAGCCGCGTCGTCCACCGAAACGGCGATCTCTTCCTCGACCTCCTCGGCAGGCAAAGCGAAGTCATCGCCGAGCGGCGCGTCGACCTCGATGCCGATGTCTCCGAGCTCCGACTGAGTCCCCTGCTCGAGCGTGAGCTCGATCTCCTCTTGGGCGGCGAGCTCCGCGGTCGCCGCCTGGGCCGCGAGTGCGGGATTCAAGGCGGCTCCCTCTTCCCGCGCGGCATTCGCTTTGGCGGCGTCGCCCAGCTTCTCGTAGACCTGTGCGAGGTGTATGAGCTGCTCGCCCGCCTCGCGATTCATGCCCTGGTCTTTGTAAATCTCGACGAGTTTTTCTCTGGACTCGGTGTGAAAACGGAAGCTTTCCAGGACGTCGAGAAGCTGGGCGATCGCCTTGTCGACCAGCCCGTAGCGTACGAAGACTTCCGCTTCGGTGAGCTTTTCCTTGACGTTCTCGTCATCCTCCTGCGTGAGCTCCACGACGTCGCCGAGGTCCACGGATGCCGCGGGCTGGCCGACCTCGTCCAGCGAGAGCTCAGTCCCGAAGCTCGCCGAGACCGCGTCACCGAGGTCGACTTCACCGATTTCCTCGAGCTCCGGGAGATCACGATCGGCTTGGACCTGCGGAGGCGGTGCCGCCGAACGGGTGGCAGCTTGTGCTTGCTGCGGCGCGGGCGCGGCCAACTTCGACTTCAGGAACTTCAGCCGGTCCTTGTGTTGCGAGCTCTCCGGGTCCAGTTCCACGAGCTGCTCGGCCACCTGGACCGCCTTCTCGAAGTCGCCGGCACGATTGTAGGCTTCGCAAAGGCTGTCGTAGGCTGCGATTCGACCGGACTCCTGTTTGACTATCGTGTGCACTTCCGCAAGTTTCAGGAGCGTCTTGATGTGATAGGGATCCTTCGCGAGGACCTTGTTCAAGAGCTCCGACGCCTTCGGCCCCTCGTTCGCAGCGACTTTCTGATCGACGAGCGGCGTCAACTGCTCCAGAGCGGCGTCGAACTTCGACTGCGCGATCCTGAGCTCGGCGAGCCGCAGGACGTTGTCGGGATTGGTCGGTTCCGCGTCGATGAGCTGTTGGAACGCCGCCTCGGCCTCGGCCGTATTGCCCGAAGCCAGATAAGCTTCGCCCAGCTGTCCTAAAACGCCGGTGTCAGCCGGGTGCGACTGTCTAACCTCCTCCAGCATCTTCACCGCCTGCGGGTGATTGCCATGAAGGCTGAGAGCCTGAGCCAATTTGATTTTGAGCGTCGGTTCGCTCGTGTCGAGCGGCCTTCCCTGCTCGAGGATTTTGATTGCTTCGTCGACGAGCCCCTGGCCAATGAACTGGTCAGCGATTCCGACGTACTCGCGAGCCGCTTCGTCGGCCTTGCCCTGCTTGTTCAGGAACTCGGCGTACTTGTAACGAATCTTCACGTCCTGGGGATCGATCTCCGCGAGCTTCTTGAAGACCTCGGAGGCGAGGCGCTTGTGCCCCTGCTTGTTGTAGAGCTCGACGAGCGTCTGATAGTGCGACTTCGCCTCCATCAGAAGGCCTTCCTCGGCCTGAAGCTCGGCGAGGCTGCGCATCGCTACCTCGCTCGCGGGATCTAGCCGCAGAATCATCTTGTGAGTCGCGATGGCTCGGACGTTGAAACCGTCGCGCCGATAATTGTCCGCGACTTGTGCGTACTTCTTTATAGCTTCGTCGTTACGCCCGATACGCGCGTAGAGGTCTCCGACGATGCGGACCGTGTTCCAGTCCTTCTTGTTCTCCTTGAGCCACGTCTCGTATTCGTTGATGGCCTTTTCGATCTTGTTCGCGCGGATGTATTTGTCCGCCGCTTTGAAGATCCGGTCTTTGTTCAGAGCCATCGTATTCAAATCCGAGGAAATCCGGTGCCCGAGCCCTCTAGGAAGTTCTCTTCTCCCTCAGGCGCGCCGCCTTGCCCTTACGATCGCGCATGAAGTAGAGCTTGGCGCGACGGACGTGATGGGAGCGTAGGACCTCGACTTTGGCGATCGACTTCGCATGGAGCGGAAAGATCCGTTCGACGCCCGTTCCGAAAGACGTCTTCCGGACCGTCATCGTCGCTCGGGGACCACTACCCTTCAGGGCGATCACCATGCCTTCGAAGACCTGAACTCTCTCCTTGTCGCCTTCCTTGACTCGCACATGAACTTTGATGGTATCGCCCGCGTTGAGCTCCGGCAGATCACTGCGGAGCTGGCGAGCATCTAACTTATCCACGACATTCATTGACCTTTACCTCTTGGGTTTGAAACCGACTAACTAGGGGCGACTCGGAAGGAGCTCCGGACGACGCGCTCTGGTGTCGTCGAGGGCCCGTTTCCGACGCCAGGCGCGAACCGCAGCATGGTCGCCCGACAGAAGCACTTCGGGAACGTGAAGGCCACGGTATTCCGCCGGCCGAGTGTAGTGCGGATAATCGAGCATTCCCTCACTAAAGGAATCCTCGACCGCGGATTTCGGGTCGGAGATCGCCCCCGGAAGGAGGCGAACCACGGTATCGACGAGAACCATCGCGGGAATCTCTCCACCCGATAGAACGTAGTCTCCAATCGAGATCTCCTCGGCACCCGTCGCCTCGAGGAAGCGCTCGTCTACGCCTTCGTATCTACCGGCCACGAGCACCAGGTGCCGTTCACTTGAAAGCTCGAGCGCCTTGCCCTGCCGCAGCGGCTCGCCCCGGGGAGCGAGCAGTACGACTCGAGCTTCGCCCTCGGAGACCGCCTCCACCGCATCTACGAGCGGCTCCACCTTCATGACCATCCCGGGTCCCCCTCCGTAAGGGGCATCGTCCGTGGTGCGATGGCGGTCCTTCGTGAAGGACCTCAAATCGTGCACAGATAACGTGGCGATTCGCGAGTCGATGGCCCGACCGACGATGCCGAAGGCAAACACTTCCCGGAACATCTCGGGAAATATCGTGATGATGTCAATTCGCATTGAGCTCAACGAGTCCCTCGGGTGTCTGAACCTCGATCCGTTTCTCGACGAGGTCGACGCGTTGGCAAATATCGCGGCACAGGGGCACGAGCATCTCTTGTTTATCTGGCTCACCTGGCCCAACCGCCCGCCTCACCACCAGAACGTCCGTACCCCCTGTCGTCAGCACGTCTTCGACCACGCCAAGCTCGCCGCGCTCGCGGTCGGTGACGGTCGAGCCGACGAGCTGAAAATGATAGAAGACATCCTCCGGCAGTGAAGCCAGATCCTCCGATGGAATTCGGATCTCCTTTCCTGAGAGCTGTTTCGCCTGACCGATATCAGAAACGCCGGAAAGCGTCAGCACCGGCCGACCCTTGTGCAACCGCACGCTCGAGACCTCGTAGCGAACCGCGTCCGTGCCCTCGAGAAAAACGTGGGTCAGATCGGCAAACCGCTCGACCGCGCCCGACGCCGGCTGTACCACGATCTCCCCCCATCGTCCTTGGGCCCTCGCGACCCAACCGATGACCACGAGGCTTTCCCACGAACTTGGCTTTACTACGTCTCGAAGCGTCACTCGATAATTTCCAAATGAAAACGTTTTCCCAACTTGGTGCCAGAGGCCGACAGCAGTGTGCGAATCGCTCTCGCGGTTCGTCCCTGCTTTCCGATGACTTTCCCCAGATCCTCCTGCGCGACGCGCAGCTCCAAGATCGTCGTCTGCTCTCCTTCTACTTCCGCAACCGAGACTTCGTCGGGGCTATCCACAAGCGCCTTAGCAATGAGCTCTAACAGTTCTTTCATCACCGCTTCATCCTCCCGCTAGCGCACCCGCGAGTCGAACGGTCCCGCTTTTACGCGGGGTTGTTCTTGATGAGGCTTTTGACCGTATCCGTTGCCGAAGCACCTTTCCCGAGCCAATATTCGATCCGGTCGCGTTTCAGCTCGATTTTTGCTTCCGGGGACTTCGGCTCGTAGGTGCCGACGTTCTCCACGATGTTCCCGCCTCGTCCCATAAACGAGTCCGATACGACGATGCGGTACTGTGGGCGTTTCTTACTGCCTCTGCGTGCCAATCGTATTCTCAACATGAAATTCGACTTCACCTCCTTACTGATTTTGAATTTTTTGTGACTGTCATCTTCCTGGGATATGACCGAGCATACGTGCGAGCTTCCGCGCGCCTCCCTTGCCCGATTTCTGTACTTTCGAGAGCTTCCTCACCATCTTCCGAGCTTCCGCGAAACGCTTCAGCAAGCGATTGACGTCCGCTACCTCCGTTCCACTTCCGCGTGCGATGCGGCGGCGCCGCGATCCGTTCACGACCGCAGGTTGGAAACGCTCGTGAAGCGTCATCGAGTCCAGAATGGCGTCGGAGCTCGCTCTCGTCGACTTCGGCTGGAAGCTGGGCGCCGCCTGGAAGAAACGAGAGAATCTCGCTCAGAGAGCCCATACGCTTCATTTGACGTAGCTGCTGACGGAAATCCTCGAGTGTCAGCTCGTCTTTTTGAATCTTGCGAGCCATCTCGACGGCTCGCTCTTTGTCGAACGTTTCCTCGGCCCGTTCGATCAAAGTCATGACGTCGCCCATCCCGAGGATGCGCGAGGCCATGCGGTCCGGACGGAAGGGCTCGAGTTGATCCAGCTTCTCGCCGAGTCCCGCGAACTTGATGGGCACCCCGGTCACGGAAGAAATGGCGAGTGCGGCACCCCCGCGTGCGTCACCATCGAGTTTGGTGAGAACGTGGCCGGTCAAGCTCACAGTCTCGGCAAACGTTGATGCGCTTCGGACGGCGTCCTGTCCCGTCATCGAGTCGGCCACGAAAAGTGTCTCGGCAGGCGCAGTCTCCGCGGCAATCCGCTCGAGCTCCATCATGAGCTCGTCGTCCACATGCACCCGACCCGCAGTGTCCACGATAAGCACGTCGAATCCATGATCTCGCGCCGCACGGACGGCGTGGAGGGCTCGCTCGACGGGCTCGCGACTGTCGGGTTCCAGACATGGAATCCCGATCGACTCGCCGACGGACTTGAGCTGCTCGAGCGCCGCCGGGCGCCGGACGTCGACGGACACCAGGGCCGGGTGTTTGCCTTGCTCCCGCAGGTAGCGTGCGAGTTTGCCCGAGGTCGTCGTTTTGCCCGATCCCTGCAAGCCGACCATCAGAATGACCGCGGGCCATTGATCTCTCAGCTCCAGTGGAGCCTCGTCTCCGCCAAGGAGCTCGACCATTTCGTCTCGCGTGATCTTTAACACCTGCTGCGCCGCAGTAAGCGAGGAGAGGATTTCTTCTCCGACAGATTTTTCGCGAACCCGCTCGACGAAATTCTTGACAACGCCGAACTGAACGTCCGCTTCGAGTAGAGCGAGACGGATCTCGCGCAACGCTTCGTCGACGTGCTCCTCCTTGAGACGTGCCTCGCCGCGAAGCTTCTTGAAAACACCCGAGAGCTTCGTTGAGATCTGCTCAAACATGACTAAAGTGTGGCTCTGGAGATGGAAATCCCCTTTAAATGGTGCAACAGCTAATGTTAGAAGAGCTCCAGATCAAAGTCAAGGAGGATCCGGGTGGCCCTGGAAGGGCGCACAAGGAGCGAGCACTCTAGAAGACCCGTGAGATCGCGAAGAGCGCCGAGAACTTCGCGTTCGTGTCCCGCACCCGCTTGGACAACGTTCGGGAAAACGACCACAGGAACTTGAGCGCCACAGCGGGCCGATCGTTCAGGTGGGTTTTCAACGCTTGATTTCGTATCTCGAGGAGCTTGGCGTCTTCGTGCGCTACGGCGCGAGCCGAGCGGGGCTCGTCGTCGAAAAACGACATTTCACCGAGAAACTCTCCCGCGCCGAGCACGGTCAGCGCTTCCTCACCCATATGGTCGAACATCTTGCTGATGCGGACGGAGCCGTCGTAGATCACGTAGAAGCTCTCCCCGGACGCCCCATCCTCGAAGATCACGGCGTCTTTGGGGTGCTCTTTGACCATACCCAGCATGAGAATCTCAGCCAGCTCCGAATCGTCGAGCCCCGCGAAAAGCTGGACCCTCCTCAGAAACTCCGGATTTAGACCGCCACTCATCAGATCTTCTCGAGGAGGTGGCCGAGACGCTCCTTCTTTGTTTTCAAATAGGCCTTGGAAACCTCGGTGGCCGGCATTTCGATCGGAACCCGTTCCGTGATTTCGAGACCGTAGGCCTCCAAGGCGATGAACTTCCTCGGATTGTTCGTGAGAAGCCTGATCTGCCGGACCCCGAGCTCCGAGAGGATCTGGGCGCCGATCCCGTATTCCCGTTGGTCGGCCTTGAATCCGAGGCTCTCGTTCGCATCGACAGTGTCCATTCCCTGGTCCTGGAGTACGTAAGCTCGCAACTTGTTGACGAGACCGATACCTCGACCTTCTTGGTGGAGGTACAGCAGAACGCCATTGCCCTCCTCACCGATCCTCTGGAGAGCGGACTCGAGCTGGGGTCCGCAGTCGCAGCGCTTGGAGCGGAAGACCTCGCCGGTAATGCACTGTGAGTGAACTCTCACCAGCACGGCTTCGTCGGGATTAATGTCGCCGAGGGTCAAGGCGAGATGCGTCGTCATGTCGTTGAGATTCTCGAATGCCGCAATCTGAAACGTGCCAAAGGGAGTCGGCAGGGACGCCTCGGCGACCCGTTTCACAAGACGTTCAGTCCGGAGCCGATAGCGAATGAGGTCCGCGACCGTGATCATCTTGATGCCGTGCCGTTCGGAAAACCGCGCTAGATCGGGCACACGCGCCATCGTGCCGTCCTCGTTCATCACCTCGCAGATCACGCCGGCGGGCTCGAGTCCCGCTATCCTTGCGAGATCGACGGCCGCCTCCGTCTGGCCCGCCCGCTGCAAGACGCCACCGGGCTTGGCTCGAAGCGGAAACATGTGTCCAGGCCGTACCAAATCGGTCGGTGACGTCTTCGGGTCCACGGCGGAGAGCACGGTGCGCGCGCGGTCCGCCGCGGAAATCCCGGTGCTGACACCGGAGTGGGCCTCGATCGAGACGCAGAAGGCCGTCTCGTAGGTCGAGGTATTGTCCGCCACCATGAGCGGAATGCGGAGGTCGTCCAGACGTTCGCCGGTCATAGGCAGGCAGATGAGTCCACGCCCATATTGCGCCATGAAGTTTATGATTTCGGCGGTTATTTTCTCCGCGGCGACGGTCAGGTCACCTTCGTTCTCACGATCCTCGTCGTCCACGACGACGACCATCTTTCCCTCGCGGATATCTTCGAGCGCCTCCTCGATCGTTGCGAAGCATTCCGATCGCTCGTCTGTTTCTCGTTCCATTGGGATCACGCCTCCGATGAGTCCTCGGGAGACCGCGGCCAATGCCCGCGGTAGGCCTCGGCAAAGCGGGCCATATATTTTGCCAGTATATCGTACTCGAGATGGACGCCGTCCCCGGGTCGGAGCCTGGACAGGGTGGTCGCGTCCAGTGTGTGGGGGATCAACATCACCTCGAACCCATCGCGACCCAAGCGCGTCACCGTCAGGCTCACGCCATCGATGGCGATCGAGCCCTTCTCCACTACGAGGAGTGACGAGCGCTCGGAGTGCTCGATACGGATGACGTAGTTTTCGTCGATCTCGCCCGCATGTGCGACGCGACCCACTTCGTCGGCGTGCCCCTGTACGAAGTGCCCTCCGAGACGATCCTGGGCCCGAAGCGGTAGCTCGAGATTGACCTCGCTCCCTCGAGCAACGCTCGAAAACGTCGTGCGACCGAGCGTCTCCTGGGTCATCTCCACGGCGAAGCCGGCCCCTTCGATCTCGACTGCCGTCAGACAAACGCCCGCGACGGCCACACTGTCGCCGATCGAAAGCTCCGATACGATCTCGGGGCAATCGATGACGAGGACCTTGACATCACCTGCCGAACGAATCGAGCTCACGGTTCCTATCGCTTGCACGAGCCCAGTGAACAACGACTAACCTCCGAGGAGACGACCTTCCACGAGCCATCCGTCACCCACGCGCGCGCAGCGAGCTTGGTGAACGAAGCAACTGTCTTTTATCAATCGCGCCCCGACGCCGGCGACCAGAGGACGCGCTTCCTTCCCGCCTATCAATCGAGGGGCGATGTAGAGGACGAGCCGGTCCGCGAGTCCGCGCGAGACGAAGCTGCCGTGGAGCTCAGAACCGCCTTCGACGAGCAAACGGGTCACACCCAGCGATCCGAGGAGGCGGAGGACTTCTCGGAGATCCAACCCGTCCGGACGCTGCCGCACGGCCTCGACACGAACCCCCAAAGAGACGAGCCTTCGTCGGCGTCGTTCGGGCGCCGTCTTCGAGCACAGCACCAGAACCGGTCCGTGCTCGGGCGAGGAGGCGAGGCGGCTGTCCGGTGGGAGGCGAAGAGAGCCATCAAGGACAACTCTTAGGAAAGGTATCGCGCCGGCGAGCTTGGGTCGGCGGTTCAGCCGGGGGTCGTCCGCCAGGGCCGTGCCGATCCCGACCATGACCGCGTCGTGCTCCAGACGAAGCAAACGAGCATGACGCCGCGCCGAAGACGACGTGATCCACTTCGAATCGCCGGTCCTCGTGGCGATGCGACCGTCCAGACTGACGGCGCCCTTCACGGTGACGAGCGGCACTCCCTTCCGAGCGAGCTTCACGAAACCCGCGTTCAAACGCGAGGCTTCATCGCGCAGCAGACCGACCTCCACTCGAACCCCCTTGGCCCTCAGGGCTCGGAATCCGCCACCGTTCACGCGGGGATTGGGATCACGCATCGACGCCACGATGCGCGCGATGCCACTGCGAAGGATTTCGTCGACACAAGGGGGCGTGCGCCCGGTATGACAACAGGGCTCGAGATTCGTATAGAGCGTCGCACCTCGTGAGGCCTCACCGGCCCGGCCGAGTGCGACCGTCTCCGCGTGGGGTTCACCCGGGCGACTGTGAAATCCTTGCCCTAGGATTCTCTTGCCCCGGCTGACGACGGCGCCCACGAGTGGGTTGGGAGCCGCAGTTCCACTTCCGAGCGTTGCCAGGGCGAGCGCCCGCCGCATGAAACGCTCGTCTCGTCTCCCATTCACAGCCGCCATGGACGATGCGATGGTAGCTCAACCGCAGGAATAAGTCTCGATCAGTCGCTGCTGAGGAGCGCGTCGACGAAGGCCTCCGGGGAGAACTCGATCAGATCCTCGAGCCCTTCTCCCACGCCCGTGTAGCGAACGGCCAAACCGAGCTCGAGCGCGATGGCGAGTACGACTCCCCCTTTTGCGGTCCCATCCATTTTCGCCAGGACGATCCCCGTAACGCGAAGCGCTTCGGCGAACTCGCGTGCCTGGGAGAGTCCGTTCGTTCCCACGGTGGCGTCCATGACGAGCAAGGTCTCATGCGGCGCCTCGGGAATTACCCTGCTCGCGACTCGCTCGACCTTGCCGAGCTCGTCCATCAGCGGTCGCTTCGTATGGAGCCTGCCCGCGGTGTCGACGAGCACTTCATCGATGCCTTTGGCCAAGGCCGCCCCGAGCCCGTCATGCACTACCGAAGCCGGATCTCTTCCAGGCTCTCCGGAAACGATATCGACGCCGGCTCGCTCCGCCCACATCGCGAGCTGTTCCTGCGCTGCGGCCCGAAACGTATCGGCCGCGACGACGACGACTTTCTTTCCTTGCTCGGAGAGAAGGTAAGCCAGCTTCGCGACGGTCGTGGTCTTGCCGACACCATTGACGCCGATGACGAGGGTCACGCGGGGCGAGCTCGTCAGCGAAGAAAGGCAATTCACCGGCTCGCGCAATACCGACAGGAGCCCCTCCCTGAGCCGCGAGTCGTAGCCACCCCGGCCCGATCGCAGGCCGTCCAGAATCCTATGTGTCGTCGGGATGCCGACGTCGGCGAGAACGAGCGCCTCCTCGAGCGCGTCCCAATCGGGCTCGTGCTCGAGATGGGCGAACCCGAGACGTTCGCGCGTGCGCCTCAGACTGTCGCGCAGCCGTTCGGTAACGGAACGATGGGACGTCGTTAGGTGCCCTTGAGAGAGTCGAGGCCCCTCATCGCGAGCTGGCCGAAGGTGGAAAAGCGGTCCACCTCGACGACCCTGCGATAGTGCTCCCGAGCCTGATCGAGCTCGCCACGATGCTCGTGGATGCGGGCCATCTGGTAGAGGCTTTCCATGTCATCGTCGCTGATCTCGAGCGCTTTTCCGAACTGTAGATAGGCCTCTTCGGTCTCCCCCATCTGAAGATAGACGTTCCCCAGCCCTCGATATCCCAGGGTGAATTTCTCTTGTTTCTCGACGGAACGCTTGAAATGCATGAGCGCGAGCTCCAGGTTGCCGTCCTGCAGATAGAGGTTGCCCATGTTGTAAAGAGCTTTCTCCGGTGTCGGATAGTTGGGGTTGCGCACAGCACGGGTGAAAGCCTCGAAGGCTTTGGTCTTCTGCCCCATCTCCGCGTAGACCATCCCCATATTGTTGTAGGCGTCCGTCAAATCTGGGTTGATCTCGACGGCTTTGCGAAACGCCTTCAGAGACTCGGCGAAACCTCCGACCGCGGCCAGGGCGAGTCCCAGAGAGTTATAGATGAAAGGGTTCTGATCGTCGAGCTTGAGCGCCGCACGGTACTCACGGATGGCGCCTTCGTACTGTAGCTCTTGGTGGAAGAGTTTCGCGCGATTGAAGACACGGATGGACTCCTCGATCTCCTCGTAGTTCTCTTGCGTCGCGGCAGCGGGCGAGCCGAGCGCGACGAAAATCGATAATGACAGGCCGAGTAAGGAAACAGTCTTCCCGCGAGCCATTCGAGACCTCCTTGACTATGAGGCCTGTATTTTAGTGCAAGAAGGTCGATTGTCGCCAGACTCGTCCCGGTCTAGTTCAACCCTTTTGCGAGCGAAGGCGGCGGTCCGATCTCCTGAGGCTCGTCTGCTCCAGGTGATGACGGGGCGGGGGCCTGCAACGGCGTTGCGGGTGGCGAGGCTGTGCCCTCGACCGGGGGCCTCATCGACAGCTCGGGTGCCGGAAGCTCGGTGGATGGAGCAGGTGGTGGTGGTGGTGCGGCTTCGGACGACTTCAGGACACTCTGTACCTTCATGTTCGGCCGAATCAGACCCTCCTCGTAGGCGGTAATGAGAGCCTCGACGAGATGCTTCTCGAACTTTTTCCCGATGAAGCTTCGCATTCGGGTGAAGACGTAGGTGATCTCCATCGCCTTCTGATACGGCCGGTTGGTCGTCATGGCGTCGAAGGTGTCCGCGACACTCACCACTTTCGCGATAAGCGGAATCTCGTCTCCCTTGAGCCCATCCGGATAACCGGTCCCGTCGACGTTCTCGTGATGGAACTTGATGCCGGGGATCATGGCGGAGAGCTGCGGGACGTGCTGCATGATGTCCGCGCCCTTCGTCGGATGGGTCTTCATGACCTCAAATTCCTTGTCCGTGAGCGGACCTGCCTTGCCGAGGATGCTGTCCTGAATGCCGATCTTCCCCACATCGTGCATCAAGGCTGATATCCGGATGGTCTCGACCTGCTCCTCTGGAAATTTGAGAATGTTCGCGATGGTGGCCGAGTAATGGGCCACGCGCTCCGAGTGACCGGCGGTATAAGGGTCCTTGGCGTCGATGGCGGCGGCGAGCGATGTCACCGCCCCCATGAACATCTGCTTGTTCTCCTCGGCGGCCTTTCGGAGCCGCTCGATGAAGCCTCGAATCTCCGCGATCATCAAGTTGAAAGTCTCGGCGAACTCGCCGATCTCGTTTCCGCTCTTGACCTCGATGTTTTGTGAGAGGTCGCCCGAAGCGAGCCGGCGAGCGCCTTCGGCGAGCTCCGCAATGGGCTGCGAGAGTCGACCAGCAAAAACCACCGCGAGCACCACCGCGAGACCAGCCGACAGGACGGCGATCAGGAGACTGTTGCGCACGATCTGTCTCGCGGAGAAGAACACGGCCTCTTGCTCCGCCTGCACGATGGCGCCCCAACCGAGAGTCCTCAAGAACGGGACCGACGAAGCCCTGTCACCGATCGGCGTATAAGTCCCGAGCATCTGCATGGGCTCGCCGTCTCGAACGAGCTCGAAGTTCACCGAGCCGCTCGCGAGTCCGCGAGAGTCCTGGAAGGACTTCACGATCGCCGTCGTCGATAGATCGACTCCCTCGTAGAGGGTCTCCGGATCCGAGTGCGTGACGAGTCTGCCCTGCTCGTCAACGACGAATACACTGCGGCGCTCGGCACCTTTTTGCTTCACCATGTCCTCGATGGGCTTCAAGCTGATCATGGCCGAAACGACGCCGGCGACGGTCGGCTCACCTTCTCCACCGTAGGAGGCGCGAACCGGCGCGGAGATGATGACGACGGTGTCGAGAAGCGTCTCCGAAACGTGGGGAGGCGACACCCAGGCCTTGCCCGAGAGTCCCTCGACGAGCGATTGCCTCTGCGACGATTCCATCCGGTCGTCGTCGAGTGAGTAACCCCCCGCGTTCACGTATCGTCCGTCCCGAGTGAATACCGTGATCGAGCGAACGCGGTCTTCTTGAATGAAATCCACCAGCGCCTCGTTAGAGACCTTCTCGATACGGGCCCGCACCTCGCGGGGACCCGAGCCAATCTCGAACGCCTCCGCGATCGCCTGAACCTGATCGTGCATGGACTGCAGGTAGAGTCGGGCCTGCTGCGCGATCGAACGAGTCTGATCGAGCTGCAGGAGTCTCTCAGAAGCCTCGAGCGCCTCGCGGTTGCGGCGGACGAGCCAAGCGGTCGTCAAGAACAAGGGCAGTAAGCCCGCGACCAGCATTACAGCGGTGAGAGAATAGAGAATCTTGCCGCGGCGTTTGATTCGCCTCGTCGAGGCTGGGATTGTTCCCTTCATAGCGCTACCTCGGTTACGAGTGGGGGGTCTCATTTCTTCTCCGATACCACTTCGTAGACCCGAACGCTTTTCTCCTTGCCCTTGAGCGCCACGGTTCCCAGGTCCTTGACTTCGAACTTGCCTTCCACGAGATCGTGGGTTCTTTCGCCGATGACGATCTTTCCCGCCTTGGCAATCGTGGATTCGATCCGGGACGCGACGTTCACGGTGTCTCCGAGCACGGTGAAGTCGCGTCGCTTGCTCGAGCCGATCGGGCCAGAGACGGCGCTGCCGCTGTTGATCCCCATCCGCATCTGGATCGGATCGCCGCCTCGCTCCTTGTTGAGGTCGTGGAGCCGGCCCATCATCTCGAGGGCGACTGTGACCGCGCGCTCCGCATGATCCTCCTGAGAATAGGGCGCGCCAAAAACGGCCATGATGCAATCGCCGATGAACTTGTCCACTGTGCCATCGTGCTCGAAGATCGGCTCCTCCATTCGGGAGAAGTACTCGTTGAGCAGGGTCGCCACTGCATGAGCTTCCATTCTCTCTGCCATGGGAGTGAAGCCCACGATGTCGGCGAAGAGAACGGATACGTCGAGCTCCTGTACTTCCTTCTCGCCCTCGGAGAGAATTCGCGTGACGACGGACGGAGAGAAGAATTTCGTCAATCGCTCTCGCGCGACTTTCTCTTCCTGAACTTTCTTGTTCAGATTGGCCTGATGGATGGCGACCGCCGCGTAGTTGGATAGCGCGGTGATGAGCTCCAGGTCGTCGGGCGTAAAAGTCTTCGCCTGCATCGGGCTATCGACGTGAATGATCCCGATGACGTCATCTCCCTTCCAGAGCGGCGCGCACATCGCGGAGCGGATGCCGTGAAAGCGGATGCTGTCCCCGGTGGAGAAACGAGGATCGACCTGCGCGTCCGATGTGAGAATCGCGACTCGATCCTGCACCACGCGGTCGGCGATAGTCTTGCTAATCGTGATTTTCTCGTCATTGCCGTCGCGGTGGTGTACGACCCGCGGTTTCAAGTTGCCGACTGCGTCGTAGAGCATCAAGAAACCGCGGTCGGCGGGGATATGCTCGAATACGGCATCCATGACACGGGCAGGCACTTCCTCGGGCTGAGCGGAGATCAGGGCCTTTGCGAGCTCGGACAAGCTGCGCAGGATGCGATTCGTCTTGCTGATGAGCTGTCCCGACCCGTCGCCGAGGCCGCCCGGAACGACGGCTTTCGCGCGCGTCGTTGCCTTGTCAGGTTGCCCTTCATCGAGTAGTAGTTTCGAAAGCTCGCCGACGCTCCGGATGACGGTGCCGGCCTCCTCGAGCATCGGCCTCTCCTCGTCGAGCACGACCTGCTCGTCGAGGGTCTTGCGAAACTGGACAAGGAACTTCCCGAGAAGAATCTGATCGCCGTCGTTGAGGATCGCATCGAGCACTCGAACCCCGTTGACCTGCGTGCCGTTCTTGCTCTCGAGATCGACGAGCCGACAATCCTCGCCGTCGATAACGACCTCGGCGTGGCGTCTCGAAACGCCGAAATCCTTGATCACGACGTCACAGTCCGGCGATCGGCCAAGCACGATGCCTTCGGCATGGATCGGGATCACGTGCTCGCTCCCGTCCTCGTTGAATGCTAACTCGAACATTTCTGGTGAGACCGTCAAGTGGAACAAGATTTCCGTAACTTCATATTATACCAGCTGTTCTCGCTATTTCGAATCGCCCCAACGCGCGATGGGAAGCCCCGGCCGGAGACAGCCGGCTCTCGACGCACACGAGCTCTGAGGCCGTCATCTGCCCCAGACTGGGCTCCCCCATTGTCGAGAGGAGGCTCGCGAGTGCCGGATCGGGGTGACGGAATCGAGCAATGGTCAGATGGGGTTCGAACGAGCGCGTTTCTCGAGGGAAACCCTCGGCCCGCGCGGCCTCCTCGACGAGGCTCTGAAGTCGGAACAAAGCCTCGGGAGCCTCGTGGATACCGACCCAGAGCACCCGCGGACGTGCCGAGCTCGGGAAGGCACCCACGCCGCGAAACTTCAGAACGAAGGGCGCTTGACGCATGGGCTCTCGCTCGAGGCGTTCCCCGAGGCGGTCGGCAACTGCTGCACTCGTCTCCCCGAGGAAGCGAAGCGTCACGTGTACGTTCGAGGGGGGCACCCAACGGGCGGAGGAAAGCCGAGGACGGAGCTCGGACTGCAGTTCGTCGATGCGATCCTTCACCTCTTGGGGCAGTTCGATGGCGAGAAAGAGCCTCATCCGCGTAGTAGATGGAGGCGAGCCATGTTCAAGGCCGCTTGAGATGTCCAGCGTTTGACCTGTTGTCGGTTTCCGGGAAACTGAAACCGTTGGACGTCGGTTCCATGCTCGCTCGCAAGACCGATAAATACAAGGCCCACCGGTTTCGTCTCCGTCGCCCCCGTCGGCCCTGCGATACCCGTCACCGAGATGGCGAGGTCGCTGCCGGAACGCTCGCGCGCACCCTCCGCCATCGCACGGGCAACCTCCTCGCTGACGGCTCCGAAGCTCTCGAAAAGCTGCATCGGGACTCCCAGCAACGAGTGCTTGCTCTCGTTGCTATAGGTGATGACGCCCTGCTCGAAGTAACGACTCGATCCCGGAACGTCGGTGAGACGATGGCCGAGGAGGCCACCGGTAATCGACTCTGCCACAGTGATCGCCCTGCCCTCCGCCAAGAGAAGGGAGCCCACGACCTGCTCGAGTTTTGCCTCACACTCGCTGAAGACGTGATCGCCGAGGGCTTCGCGAATCTCGAGCGCTAGCGTCTCGTTCCGCCGCTCTGCATCCGCGACGGTCGTGCCGTGGGCGCTCAGGCGAACCTCGACCTGACCCTCCGAAGCGAGGATGGTCGTGGCCGGATTCTCGACGGCCTGATAGATGGAACCGATGCGCTGTTCCACGGATGATTCGGGAAGCCCCACGACTGAGAGCTTCAGCGTTCGATAGAAGACGGTGGCGCCCTCGGCCCGCAGCCGTGGCCAGACGCTCTCGTCGCAAACAGCGTGGAGCTCCTGCGGCGGGCCGGGCAAGAGAATGATCGTTTGCGCGCCCACATCGATCCAGAGCGCGGGGGCCGTACCGACGGGGTTCGGCAGCACTTCGGCCCCCTCGGGTACCATCGCTTGGCGTCGATTGACGTCGGGCATCGCAAGTCCTCGTCGCTCGAAGCGCGTCCGAATCCCGTCGAGGATCGCCTCGTCGAGATGCATCGTCCGACCAATCGCCTGGCACAGGCCATCACGTGACCGATCGTCGGCGGTCGGACCGAGCCCACCGGTCAAGAGAACGAGGTTCGCCTGGCCGAGCGAGAGTCGCACCGCCTCCGCGATGTCGGAGACGTCGTCGCCGACAACGCCGCGAAAAACAACGGGAATGCCAACCTCCGCGAGCTTGTCCGTCAAGTAGGCGGAATGGCCCTCGATCCTTCCGGGCCCGAGGAGCTCGCTCCCGACCGCCAGAATCGCCGCATTCATTCGCGTCGCTCCTCGTCCGGCTGCTTCGCGGGGCTGACGCGCAGGGTTCGCGACTGGCTCACACGAACGAGTCCCGGCGGACCGCCCTTCACTTTGTGTACGTGCCGTCTCTCCGTCACCATCACGTCCACGTGGGCATCTCTCCTTCTCTTGCTGAAGTAAGCCGCGAGCGCCGCCGCCCATCTCATCTCGGACTCGTCTGGCTCGCCACTCTCGGCGCGTTTGAGGACGACATGAGAGCCGGGGCTTCCGGACACATGAAACCACAGGTCCGCCGGACTGGCGTGGCGAAACGTGAGCTCGTCATTCGAACGGCCGGAACGGCCCACGAGAACGATGTTGCCACCAGGCGTCGCGAAACGTCGTGGAGGCAACCGCTGCTCCTTGCCGCGCCGGCGAGCTTTTTTCTCGAACCTTGCACTCGGCACGAGTCCGCGGTCGGAGGCTTCCATCGTCAAGGCCTCCACCTCAGCGAGCGAGCGGGCGTCCCGAAGCCCCATCCCGAGCCCCTCCAGGTAATCGATCTCATCTGTCAGACGCGAGAGGCGTTCCGAAACCTCCCGTGCCGTCCGTTCGGCCTTGCGCGACCGGCGGAAGTAGCGCTCCGCATTCGCTGGAAGGCTCAAGCGAGGGTCAACCCGCACTCTGACCGTCCGGTCTTCGACGTCGAAGGGGTCCGGTAGCTCCACCCATCCGTCCGGCAGTATCGTGACGCTCCTCAGCCCTGCTAGAATGCGCTCCCCTCGCCTTCGGAGCTCGCTCGGCTCGTCGAGCGAGCTCATCTGCGTGCCCAGTTTGGATTGAAGCTTTCGCGCCTTCTCGAGCGCTCGCCTGAGCGCGGAGTCGAGGCGCTGGAACGCGGCATCGATGCTCCGCGACGTTCTTACGAGCTCGAAGCCTTCGGTCAAAGCCTCCTCGAAACTTCCAAACCGACGCGCTTCCCAACCGGAAAGAATCTCGAGGGTTCCGGGAGCCAGCACCGCAGGCTTGCCTCCGGCCACGGAGCGAGGTCGCACGTACAAGACCGGCGCTCTTTCGTCAAGCCTCGCGGACACCGACAGGAAAGCGTCTGCCGGAGTCCGGCCGGCGCCGATGAGGGCCCGCAGCTCGTCCGCGAGCAGTGGGCTCATCCCGCTCGCAAAGAGCAATTCAGATCTCGTGAACGAGTCCCCCGCAGGAAGACGCCCTCGAAAGACGTCGGCGCTCTCTGCCATCGTATTGGCTCCCGGAGGTGGCGGGAGCGCGATGTGGTTCTCGCCTACGCCGACCCGCGGGCGCGTGGAAGACGCGGAAGACAGCGCCTCGAGAACGACCCCGCTCGCATCGAGGAGATAGAGATCGGTTCGGGTGGCCAAGACTTCGAGTCTCAGCTCGAGCTCGAGTCTCCGCCCGCTGAGACGTGTTTGTTCGAGCCTCAAGGTGATCACCCGATCGCCGGGAGCGATGCCGAGTCCGACGACCCGGCTTCCGACGAGCGGCTTCTTCAATCTTGGTGGCGGGCTTCCACTGCTCGGCAACCGCCCTCGAAAGATGCCCGAGGCGTCGGGAAGCAGGCTTACGATCAAGGCACGGCTCGAGCTCGTGGTCAGCTCGAGATTACGCCGTCCCGGGTCGGCCCCGACGGTTCGGATTCTCTGTCCCTCGACGAGCGGCGCGAGCTCCCGCACGAGCTGGCATAGGAAGATTCGATCCACGACAGACGAGAATACCGCAGCGGACCAAGATTAGTGCTCGCTCTGCTCCTCGTCTCCCCCACGGGCGAAGGATGTCTCTCTCAACCTCAGCCGCGGACGACTTTCGAGCCGGCGATCCGGTCGTGCCAACCGCGCCTCCCGGAATCCGTCCAGATTCCCAGGAATCCAGCGCCCAGTGGCAGCAATGCAAGGAACAAGCCCAATAATCGCATGCCGGCGCGAGCGAAGCCTAGAGCCTTGCCACGCCGATCGACGATGCGACCGCCCGTCAGTAGCTTGCCGAGAGTCTGTCCCGAAAGGCTCCAGAAGAAGAGGAAGTATCCCGCGGCGAGCACTCCGCCCACGACGCCCATCGCGACGAGGGCCGAGCTGGGAAGCGCGCCGAGACGTTGCGCGACGAGATGTGTCGTCAGATAGAAGAGCGTGAGCTGGATGAGCGCGACGAAGGCCAGATCGATGAGTCCGCCGAGGATGCGCTCGCCGGGTGAGGAAAGCCCTAGGGCGACGAAGGGCCCCTCGATTTGTCCCATGTCCTCTCCAGAAAGGGGCAGCTCGAGCTCGGGCTCGACGGGGAGATCGGACAGTGGTTCGAACTCGGAGGTCTTCGCATCGAGCAGCTCATCGGCGGCGGGTTCCCGTTGAAGCGCCGCCGCGGCGGCCCCGCGCGCATGCGGCGCCCGACTCTCACCCATGCTCACGCGTCTCGACGCGTCAGAGCTCTTGCGGATTCGTTCCTCGACGCGAGCTCGGATTTCGGCTCGCCGGACTCGCGCCACGCGCCCCTCCTCATCCTCGCTCGATAGCTCGGGGAAGATCGTCAACTGGCGGGCGTCGTCGTCACGTCTCGCTTGGTCGATCTTTTGTTTGTGTCGGTGACGTTGAACGGTTTCTCGCACCTGTTCGCGCCAATCAGACTCCTCTCGAGCCGGCCTCAACCGAGCACCGCACCCTGGACAAATGATCACGACCGGCTCGATCTCGGTCTGGCAGTGTTCACAACGTCGCGCGCTCAATTCGTCTCTCCTGAGCTCGAGATCACCTCTTCCGAGGCCCCGCGAAGTAATCTCTCTTCGATTCTCAGAATCAAACCCCTGGCATCCTCGGCCGTTGCGGAGCTTCGATCGACGAGGCTGAGCTCCACGAGCGCGTCACGATAGCGACCCTTCGCGAAGAGCCGCGCCCCGTTGTAATAGCGCAGCTCCGCCGGGCCGGGAAGCGACGGTGCCTCGGGATCGGACAGGCCCAATGGCGACGTGGAATTCGCGAAGGCTCCGTCGCTGACAAAGGAGTCCCAGTTGAGGTGGAGATAGAGTGCTCCCGCCGCGAAGACGAGCACCGCGGTGAGCGCGAAAACGGCCATTTTGAATGGCGAAGCCGCGGCCCCCGTTTCCGGGCGCGCAGAAGCCTTCTTCGAAACGCGAAGCAGGAGTCCGCGCTTGGAAGGCACCGGCGCCGGTTCGATCTCGCAACTCGCTCCGCCGGGCTGCCCGTCTGGATTGCGGCGGTCCAGAGCCGCGATGCGCTCCGCGACGTGATGGCCTTCGACGTGGCGTGGGTCCGTGGCCAAGACCGCTCGAATCAGACTGCCGGCGCCTTCGAGATCGCCTTCTTCGAATAGCCGGCCTGCCGTAGCCACCTTGGCATCCAGAAGTCGCTGTCGCTCGGCGAGGGCCTTTTTGGCTCGGTCGATCGCCTTGCGCGCCTTCGGATTGCCCCGGTCCATGAAGAGGATGCGGGTCCAGACGTGGACCGCGCGCTGAAAGAGCCCCTTGTCGAAGAGTTCATCACCGTGAAGGTAGAGCTCTTCGGTCTTGAGGCTGGAGCGAGAGGGAGACTGCTCCGATACTTCACCGCCGGCATCACCAGGAGCCGCGGTGTCCGTTTTCTTCAGCTCCGATTCTTTCTGATCCAACGTCTTGGCAGTTGGCCCCGTATGAGCCTAGGTTTCACTGTCTTTAGAGAATATACTTCCAAAGCGTCCACAATGGTAGCGTGACGAGGGCAACGGGGGCCATCGGATCAATCAACTACCACCCGAATAGCGGGTGGTTTGATGAAGGCCCCTCGAAGGGGCCTCCATCGTGCGGAAGGGGGCTAAAGCCCCCTGAGGTTTAGCTGCTCTTGACGTTTTTCCTCCGCCTCCTGGTTTCGGATGTACTCCCGGATGACTGCCTCGTCGAGACCCACCGTGCTGACACAGTACCCACGTGCCCAAAAATGAAATCCCGTGAAGTTCCTCTTCCTCTCCAAGTACTCCCGGTGGATTCGTATCGCAGACTTGCCTTTCAGGAACCCTATCGTGTTCGCCACGCTGTACTTCGGGGGAATACTCAGACACAGGTGAACGTGGTCCGACATCGCGTGCCCCTCCACCAATTCGATTCTCGCCTGTTCGCAAAGTTCCCTCAGGATTTTCCCGACCCCTTTTCTCAAACTCCCGAATATCGCCTTCTTTCGATACTTGGGGCTGAACACAACGTGGTATCTGCAGTACCATTTCACGTGCGACTGGCTCTGCCATTCTCGCATGTCGATCTCCTTTCTTTTGAACTTCCCGGTTCATTGAAAGGAGATCGTCTACCACACGCCGGAACGGCAGAGCCTATTCGAGTCACACCGCCGGAGGCGGTGGCTTACCCGTTGGAGTTACTTAATGCCGTGGGCTTTCATCTTTCTATAGAGGTGGGAGCGTTCGATTCGGAGTGCTTCGGCCGTCCTCGTAACATTGCCTTTGTTCTCGCGCAGTTTTCTCAGAATGAACTGTCGCTCGTAGGCCTCGCGCGCACTCGAGAGGGAGGGAAAATCACCGAGCTCCTCGATGGGCTCCGTCCGTTTCTTTGTCAGGGCAGCCGGAAGATCGGAGAGCTCGATTACGTCCTCCGTTACCATGATGACGAGGCGCTCAATGACGTTCTTCAGCTCACGAACGTTCCCAGGCCACTGATAACCGACGAGCATATCCATTACGGAAGAGCCGGGCTCCTTGGGTTTCTTGCCGTATTCCGAGCAGAACTCCGCGATGAAATGCTGCACCAAAAGAGGAATGTCCTCGCGACGGTCTCGCAGGGGCGGCATGTGGAACGGAATGACGTTCAGACGAAAGAAGAGATCCTCGCGAAACGAGCCCGCTTTGATCTCCTGCTCTAGGTCTTTGTTGGTTGCTGCGATGACCCGACAATCCACGCCTAAAGACTCCGTGCTACCTACTCGCTCGAATTTCTGCTCCTGCAGGACGCGAAGAACTTTGGCCTGGGTCTTGCCACTCATGTCTCCGACTTCGTCGAGGAAAAGCGTTCCGCCGTCGGCAATTTCGAACTTACCCTTCTTGCTCGCGACCGCTCCGGTGAAGGCCCCCTTCGTGTGGCCGAAGAGTTCGCTTTCAATGAGCTCCTCCGGTATCGCGGCGCAATTGACCTCGACGAAGCTCCCATCTCTACGCAAGGACTGGCCATGCACCGATCTCGCGATCAGCTCCTTGCCGGTTCCGTTCTCCCCGAAGACGAGGACACGCCCGTTCGTCGGGGCGGCGATCGAGATCTGCTTTCGCAGATCTTGCATCACCGGGCTCTCGCCGATCAGGACTTGCTTGGATTGGACGCGCTCTCGCAAATAGCGGTTCTGCGCCTCGAGCTGCCGCTGTTTGAGGGCGTTGCGGACCGCTATCACGGTCTTGTCGAGCGACAAGGGCTTCTCGACGAAGTTGTAGGCACCGAGTTGGATTGCTTTGACAGCGCTCTCGATGGTGCCGTGACCCGAGATCATTATGACCGCGGTATCGAGATCACGTTTGTGGATCTGTTCGAGCGCCTCCATCCCATCCATGTTCGGAAGCCAGATATCCAGGAGCACGAGGTCGTATTGTTCGCTCACAAGCCGATCGAGGGCCGCTTCCGCCGAGGAGACCGTATCGACTCGATAGCCTTCGTCTTCGAGAACGCCCGAAAGTGAGTTTCGTACTCCGACCTCGTCGTCTACGACTAGAATGTGCTCTTTAAACATCGAGGACAGGCTTCGAACCTTCCGCGGTGCCGCGGAAATTAGACAAGTATCGCCGTTTCCACCGGGAGCTCGATGATAAAGCGGGCGCCCGACGGTTGATTCGCCTCGACGCGAACGCGGCCGCGGTGCTCGGCCACGATGCGCTTGACGATCGCGAGAC
The DNA here is from genome assembly GCA_965247365.1 of Candidatus Marinacidobacterales bacterium. GTDB lineage: Bacteria > Acidobacteriota > Vicinamibacteria > Marinacidobacterales > SMYC01 > CBDFHB01. The sequence goes on along the minus strand of CBDFHB010000002.1, from coordinate 965,111 downwards.
CCAGGCCGCTTCCGCGGCGCTTGGTCGAATAGTAGGGCATGAACAACTTGTCGCGTTCGCCGGGAGCGATCCCCGGACCGTCGTCTGCGACTTCGACTCTCGCCACTTGGAGCTCGCGATCGTGGTGGCTCTCAACGACCACTTCGCCCTTGCCGCCATTGGCTTCGATGGCGTTGTCGACGATGTTGATGAACACCCGGCGTATGAGCTCTGGGTCGACCATCACCCGGGGTACGTCCGGATCGAAACGCTTCGTGATCTTCAAATCGGAGAACAGGCCGTCGTAGAGATCCAGCGTTCCGGTCAGTAGAGCATTGAGCTCCCGAGGCTCCGCGGATACCGACGGCATCCGAGCGAACTGCGAGAACTCGTCGACGAGGTTCTTCAGGGAATCGACCTCTTCGATGATCGTGCGCGTTCCTTCCTCGACGACCCGGGCCAGATCAGGGGAGCTCGAGACGAAGTGCTTTCTAATCCGTTGCGCGGACAATTGAATGGGCGTGAGCGGGTTCTTGATCTCGTGGGCGAGCCGGCGGGCCACCTCGCGCCAGGCCGCGACCTTCTGGGCACGAAGCAGCTGCGTGAGATCATCGAGAACCATGAGGAAGCCGGAAGGCTCGTCCTCCGCCCCCGAGACCGTCGTCACGTACACGGTGAGGTGGAGCTCCCGATCCCCTCTGACCAGATCGAGCTCCTCCTCGATGGGAGGCCTGGCTCCCGCCGCAACCATCTCATCGAGGAGCTGTCTGAGAGGCGAGAGGTCGTCCTCTCCGAAGACGTCTCTATAGTGACGCCCGAGTCGCGTCTCGTCGAGGGCCAGCAGACGCAACACGGCTCGATTGAGGCGATTGACGAAACCCTCTTGATCGAAAGAGATGATGCCCGTCGTGATGTTCTCTAGCACCGTTTCCATATAGCGGCGCCGACGGTCGAGCTCGCGGCTCTTGATCTCCTCGTCGTGCCGCGACGTCTCCAATCGATCCTGACTGGCCTTCAACTTGGATGTCATGCGGTTGAAAGACTCCATCAGGAGACCGAGCTCGTCCACGGCAGCGCCACTTACGGGATGATCGAGATCGCCCGCCATGACCCGCTCCGTCGCCTCGACGAGCTCGCCCACGGGGCCGGTGATACGTTTCGCCAGATAGAGTCCGATCCATGTCGAGGCAAGAAGGAGCAGCAAGGACACCATCACGAAAAAAGATAAATAGAGATCCTGGATCGGCTCCTTTTGAGCCTCGGCTTGCTTGTATACGTTCGCCTGCTGGTTCACGTCTTCGAGCGTGGTAGCGAGCGTCTTGGGAATGAAGTGAGACACGACGACGGCGCCCTGAACTTCTCGAGTCCCCCTTCCCAGCACGGGCGATACGTATTGCACGAGAGCGCCGTCGCCCGACGTCTCCTGGTGGAGCGTCTCCTCCCCCCGCAGTCCCGTCTCGGCAAGCCGGATCGTGGAATCGGGATTGTACTGAGGAAGACCCGGGCGCGCGGAGGTCCAGAGGGCCTGTTCGACCGACAGCACGGTGATCATGTCGAGCTGGTATTGAGTCAGACGCGCCTCCATCGTCCGGCTCAACGTCGAAAGACGGGCGGGCTCGAGGAGTCGTGCCTCGCCGATCTCGCGCGACAGCCGCCGCGCATAAAAGGTCGCGCTTTCCTGCTTCTCCTGGTAATAGTGCTCGACGAGGTCCTGAGCTCCCAAAAGGACCGCTTCCACCGGATGGGAGAACCACCGTTCCACGGCGGTCGAGATGAGTCGACTCCCGACCAGCACGATGAGCGCCGAGGGGAGCAGCGCGAAGCTCATGAAGATGATGACGAGCTTCGTCTTGAACTTCGTTCCGTGAAGGGAACGACGCCGCTCCACAAACAGCTTGATGAGGTTGCGTCCCAGCACGAAAACGAGAACCAAGAGCATCGTCAGGTTCACCAAGGTGAACCCATAGAGGAAGACCCGTGCGAGAAAGTCGGGCTTGAAGGACTCGGATTTCCCGATCAAATAGGTACTGGCCACGGTGACCACGGCAAGCAAGGCGAGCGCGAGCGTGACGAGGCGGACGTTGTCCTTGAACTCCGTTTTGGCCGGAGAGTTCGTTTCTGACTCGTTCATGGCTCAGGGCAGATACGTGAAGTGGGATTCCTTCCAACCCGCAGAAACGTCCCAGGGAATGAATAGAAGGAGGTTGCGGTCTTTCATGACTCCATTGACTCGCAAATAGTATTCGTCGTTGGGCTCCATCACGGACACCTCGAAGACCGACAAGGCTTCGACGCTCGTCATGAAGCGCCTCATCGCGTCGGCATCCGCAACCACGGCGGTCCTGTCGATCTCACCATCAATTTCGCGGGTCAGGCTGTAGCGTTTCGTCAAGTTGTCGTAAGACACCATCGTACGCACCTGTCGCTTGGCAATCAACGCATCGAGCCAGATGCTCCTAACCCTTTTCAATTCCACATTGTACCGAAAGCTCACCTCGAGTCCCGTCTCGATCGCGCGCTCGATCTCCTCTGTGAAGCCGTCCTCGACACGAAAGCTGACGTGAAGATTTCCGCCACGAACGAGAGACACGAGATCGACGATCTGAGCGGCTTCCCCCAGCGGGACCGCGAACGCGCCCAAGACCAGCGCGACCCAAATGCGTCCCGGCATCGAAATCGATCAGTCGCTACCGACGGCATCTTGGCGTCCCAATAGGGAACGAATCGTATCGACGAACTCGTTGGCATCCTTGAATTCGCGATAGACGGATGCGAACCGTACGTAGGCGACCTGGTCGATTCCCTTGAGCTCCGACATGATGAATTCGCCGATCTCGGTCGTTTCGACCTCCTTATCGGGGCTGTCGTGCAGTCGATGTTCGACCTGGTCGACGATGGACTCCACGCGCGTGAGGGGAATAGCTCTCTTCTCGCACGCTTTGAGGATGCCGTTCATGAGCTTCTCGCGATCGAAACGCTCCCGGCTGCCGTCCTTTTTTACGACCCGATAGTCGATGCGATCGATCCTCTCGTAGCTGGTGAAGCGCCGTTCGCACTTGAGACATTGACGCCGGCGGCGAATCGCTTCTCCTTCCTTGCTCTCTCGGGAATCGACGACCTTATCGGCCACGTGGCTACAGAAGGGACATTTCACCTTGCGCCTCTCCTCCTCACGACGAGCTCGTGATCGTCTTGAAGCTCAAACCCGCTTTAGCGAACAACAGGATGCCAAGAATCGTGACCGGCAGAAAGGCAATCGCGTGGTTCACGAGTGCCACCGCCTTGGCCACGCTCGCGTCGGTCTGAAACAACATGGTCAAAGCGAGCGCGCAGAGCACGTGATAGCCTCCGATGGCGCCCGGCGTCGGGACAGCAACTCCTACCGTGAGGAATCCGATCACGAGAAAGGTGTCCCCGAAGCCGAACTCCACACCGAGCGCCCGGGCACCGAACCAAAAGGAAAGGGACACACTGGTCCACAAGACTACCGAGAGGACGACCGCCTTCGCGACGCCAGTCGCGTCCCTCAGCACGCCCAGGCCGGCGGTGAAGGTCTCGAGGAAGCGGAGCGCCGCCGACTCGAGTCTCTTCGGCAGTATCCCTAGAATCTTCCTGGACCAGGCGAGCGCAGGCTCGGGGAATCTGGCGAAGCTGAACATGACGGTGAGCGCGACGAGGGCGGTCCCGAGACCTATGAGACCACCGACTTTGAGCACCGCCAAAGCCTCGTCGCTGCCGGCGCGGACGGTGCCGAAAAACAGCCAGAAGCCGATGAGAAAGACGACCGCCACCAGGTCCAGGAAGCGTTCGAGAATGATGGTTGCAAAGGCGCTCGAGGCGGAGAAACCCTCGCGCCGCGCGAGAAGGTAGGGCCGCGCGATCTCACCCAGTCGCCCCGGAGGGACGAGGAAGTTGACCATGAAGCCGATGACGGTCGCCGTGAAACAGTTCACGAGGCTCGCTCTGCCCAGCGGCAGCAAGAGCACCTGCCAACGGAAGGCCCGGATCAGATAAGTCACCATGATCGAAGCGAGCGCGGCAAGAAGCAGCTGGGGACTCGCGCCCGCGAGCGTCCTCGTGAGCTCTCCCATGTCCGTGCCGCGAAAGAACAGAGCGAGGAGGAGCAGCGCGAGCGCGAAGAAGCCGGCAGTCTTGACGGCGGGAGAGGAAAGGCTCGATTTGATGGACAACGTTTACTCGTTCGGATCGATCTCACGTGCCCGGCTCGGAGGTTCCAGTCGGGTCATGGACTCACGGGAGCATAGACTTACTAGAATAGTGGACGAAAGTCAAACATCACCTATATTTAGAGGGATTCCTCGCACTTCTGAAACGGCTGGGTCGGGGCTGGAACTTTCGCGACCCAAACCTCGTTAGGGAAGTGAGTTTGGGAAGAAGCTTAGCGGAGACGGGCTCGTTGCTTCAGGATTCTGAGCTGGCTCGCCGCTGCGTGAAGGGCGAAGACGAGGCCTGGACCGAGCTCGTCTCACGCTACCGACGAAAGGTTTGGGGCCTTGCTTATCAGTTCACTGGTCGAGCCGACGAGGCCGAGGAGCTCACCCAGGACATCTTCCTGCACCTGGTCTCGGCCCTCTCGAGCTTCGATCCCTCGGGCAGCTTGCCCGCATGGATCGGACGGGTGGCGCGAAATTACGCGATCGATCACTATCGGAAGCGGCGTCGAGAGCGCTCGCTCGTGCATGATGGGGAAGAGGCCGAGGAGCTCGTCCGCATCGCCAGCGATCCGAGCGAGTCGACCAACCCTCACCGCCAGCTCGAGAGGGCGGACCTGGCCGCCTGGCTTCGAGAGATCATTGGGCGACTCCCCGAGGAGCTCGGTGAAGCGGTCGTGCTACGGGACTTGAGCGGAATGAGCTACGAGGAAATGTCTGAGCTTCTTGCGATACCACTGGGCACGGTCAAGTCCCGGATCAACCGAGGCCGGCTCGAGCTCGCGCGCCGTCTCAAGCCGAGGCTCGGCGAGTGGAATCCGGGACACGGGGAAGGGCCATGAACTGCCGAAGGAGTGAAGAGCTTCTGTCGGACCACTTCGAGCGCAGCCTGGCTCCGCCGCTCGAGAACGAGATGAGAGTGCACCTGGAAGGATGCGTGACCTGCCGAGATCTCCTAGCCGCGATGCGCGAGGGAGTCGAGCTCTTGAAGGCCCTTCGGGTTCCAGAGCCGCCGGAGGAGCTGACGATACGCATTCTCGAACATACCCGCCCCGCACTCGCGGCCGCACGGCTGCGATCGGCGCGCGCGGTCGCGCCAATCCCATCGAGCTTGCCATTCGGCTACGGCTGGGTGGCAGCGGCTGCCGTGATAGCGCTCGTCCTCCTGTGGCGGCCGGCAGAAATGGTCTCGAGCTTTGGCCGTCGCGCGTCGCAAACGGTGCACCAAACCTATAGCTTCGGCCTCCGGACCTACAAGGGGGCGGAGCGCTGGCTCGAGGAGCTCGACGTGCTTCGATTAACGGTTGCCGTTGCTTTTGAGGATCGAATCGACCTTTTGAACGAGCGCCTTCGCGTTCTTCAAAAGGCGGGCAGCAAGTCCGACCACGATAGTTCGAGCAGAAACGTCGTCGCACCGAACGGCAGCCGTGTGTAGTGGCGTCGAGCATCGGAATGCGAGCGGTTACCGCACATTCGCCGCGAGCCCGGCCCGAGTGGGCCGTAAAGGGCCCGAGCGAGGAGCGAGGGCCAGCGAGGGAGCCGAAGAGGCGACCGAGCACTGATAAAGGAGACTAAATGAAGCGTTCACCAGCAGGGGCTTTTTGGCTGTCACTCATCCCTGGGATCGGCCACGTCTATGTGGGACAAACCTCGAAGGGCTTGATGTTCATTCTCGCCGCGGGCAGCATCTGTCAGATCGTCGGCCGGGGCGCGGAGAGTTTTTTCATCTTGATACCGTTCCTCTGGCTCTTCGCGATGCTCGATGCGCACCGCGCCGCTCAGGAGATCAACCGGGCGGTGGATATGGGACTCGAGCCTCCCCAATCCGGCTCCTTGCCGGTCTCGTCCTGGTGGGGCTGGGTCCTCATCGCTCTCGGAGTGCTCTTCACGCTCGACAATTTCGACTTGTTTCGCTTCGAGTGGATCTGGGACTTCTGGCCCCTTCTTCTCGTCGCCCTCGGCGTCTATGTGCTCAAGCGCAAGCCGAAACCGGCCCTGCCGGCGCCGGTAGAGGAGGCTCAGGTCGAAGAGAATGAGTGAGACCAGGGAGACGCCCCCAAGAAGTGGATGCTCGCTGATAGCCGGCGTGTTGCTCGTGGGCCTGGGGGCGCTGTTTCTGTGGAACAACCTCGTCAGCGACTCTTCGATGGCGAGGTTCCTGTCGCGCACTCTCGTCTGGTTCTCGATCTATTGGCCGGTGCTCTTGATCGCATGGGGCGTTTTCAAGGTCTATCGGCGTTTCACGGCGCCGGAGCTCGCTCGGGTGTCCTTAGGCGAAGTGCTCGCCTTAATGCTGATCCTGGGCGCCGGTCTGTGCTTGCGAGCAGGGCGACGAGCGCTCGAGGAGGTCTCGAGCAAGGTGTCCTGGAACGAAATGCTCGGCGTTCTCGGCTCCGACGTCCTGGGGCCGGTCCACGAGTTCACCGAGATCAGGAGCTTTCCGCTTTCCGCGAAGAGACTCACGATCGACAACCTTCGCGGCTCGCTCGTCATCCTGGGAACGGACGGGCCCGAGCTTGGGCTCGTTCTGACAAAGCGAGTCCATGAGTTTTCCGAGAGCGAGGCCGCGCGTATCGCCGAGCTCGCGACCGTGCAATTCCACGACGACGGAGAGCAAGCTCACCTCGAACAAACGCGCGAAGAGGGGGCCGGTTTCGCCGAAATCGACTTCGAGCTTCGAATGCCGCGCACGGCGGCGCTTACGATTCGGAGCCGTCGCGGTCCGGTGCGTCTCGGCGGACTCTCCGGCGGCATCGACCTACAGACGTCGGGTGGATTTATCGAAGGCGAGGACCTCGCGGGAGGCATCCGAGCGGAAACGAGCCACGGTTCGATTCGGCTCGAGCGCGTCGGGGGCAGTGTCGAGGTCCGTAATCGGCACGGGTCTATTCAGATCTCGGAAGTCCACGGCGACGTGAGGGCCGAAAGTCTCAACGGCGACGTCCGAATCGAGACCGTTTCCGGCGGAGCCCGAATCGAGAATCGTCACGGCGTCGTCCGAACGAGCTCCGTCGAAGGCGACGTCGAGATCGAGGCCGAACATTCCGAAGTCTCCGTCGAGTCCTCCGGTGGTAGCGTCGATATCGAAACGAGCTATCGCCCCGTCTACGTTCACGGCACGGGTGGCTCCCTTCGCCTCGACACCAGGAACGGCCCGGTGATCGTCCGGGACATCGAGGGGGATGTTGCGATCAGAAGTAAATACCGCAGCGTCACCGTGTCCCACGTTTCCGGACGCGTTGAGATCGATGGGAGTCAGTCCGCCGTGACCGTCGAGGACGTCGAAGGCCCCGTCACCATCGAGAGCTCTCACGAGGACGTCCGAGTGACGAACTTCGACTCCACCCTCGACGTCCGCTCGACTCATGCGCCCTTGTTCGTGACGACGCCCCGCATCGGCGGGGCCATCAATCTGCGGTCGACCTACGGCGCGGTCGAGCTCTCCCTCCCGAAAGGAGCCTCCCTGAGAGTCGGGGCGCGTAGTCTGGATGGCGAGCTTGTGAGCAAGGACTTCCCTGGCCTGACACTCACGCGAGGTGAGGATCAGACGGGAGCCTTCTGGGAAGGGAGCGTCGGGCAGGGAGAGCATCCGCTCATCGTCGAAACGAGCTACGGTGACATCGTTCTCGAAGCGATTCGACCATGAGACCCTTTTGCCATCTCGCTTTCTTCCTCGCCCTACTCCCCGTGGGATGCGACTCACCGCGCGTCGAAGAGTCATCCTCGGAAACGATGACCTTCGAGATGGGAGAGAACCGTCCTCGGGTTCTCGTCCGACTGGACGAGGGCTCCATCGAAGTGGTCGCGACCGAGTCACCCGGCATCGAGCTCGATCTCGTCAAGAGAGCGCGGGCTTTCGATCGCAAGGGCGCCAGGTCGCTATTGTCGGTCATTCGGACCGACGCTTCACTCGAAAACGATACGCTCACGATCCGGGCGAGTCGAGGACTCCGCCCCGAGATCTCCTTCGGTTCTGGCCCGCGCACCGACATCACACTTCGCGTGCCGCGCAACATAGACCTCGACCTCCGCACGCTCGATGGCGGGATCGATCTTCGCGGGGTTGCAGGCAGTATCACGGCGGAGTCCGGAGATGGACGGATCCGGCTTCGCGAGGTGCAGGGGACGGTAACACTGCGCACCTCTGATGGGAGCATTCTGGGAAGCGACCTCGAGGGGGACTTCGATGTCCTGACCGATGACGGACGCATCGAGCTCGACGGTGATTTCGGCGTCGTGAAGGCCGTGACCTCCGACGGCAGTATTCGCGTTGGCGCGCGCGCCACGACAGCGTCGTTCGCCGATTGGACGATCCGCTCCTCAGACGGCTCGATCGAGCTCACCCTGCCGGCATCGCTCTCCGCCCGGGTCGCTGCGACGGTCGGCGACGGAACCCTCGAGAATGCTCTGGAGCGATTCGAAGGCCGGCAAGGCCCCCGCGGCATCGAAGGAAGGCTCGGACGAGGCGGGCCTCTCATCCTCGTGACGACGATGGATGGCAACATCACGCTCGAGGGCCGCTGAGACCGTCTTCTTTTCGCATCGCAAGAAGAACTTGACGCTCCGAGTTGCGTTCCCTACAATACGCCGCACTTCCGCCTAGATCGACAAACTCGTGCGGTAGACTCGTCGCTCCCGTCGGAGCGGCGAGGAGGTATTGGTTTCTTCGTTCACCCAGCAGGGCGAGAAGGGGTCGTCTCTGCCATGGCGCAAAAGGTTGTTCTAGAGACCGGGCTTTCTGGCTATCCACTCGAGTGGAGAGGCAAGGTCCGTGACGTCTATGGAGTGGACGGCGATCTCCTGATCGTCACCACCGATCGCGTCTCCGCCTTCGACGTCATTCTTCCCAACGGTATTCCCGATAAAGGCAAAGTCCTCAACCAGCTGTCGCTCTATTGGTTCGAGAAGAGCAAGTCCCTGATTGCAAATCACGTCATTACGGGAGACCTGGCGGCGTTCCCCTGGAATCTGGCCACCTACAAGGATCGGTTGGATCTGCGCTCCATGCTCGTCAAAAAGCTCCGTCCCGTTCCGTTCGAGTGTGTCGTCCGCGGCTACCTCTATGGATCGGGGTTCAAGGAGTACCAGGCGGAGGGCAGTGTTTGCGCCATCCCCCTCCCGAAGGGTATGAAACAGGCTGAGAAGTTCCCCGAACCCTTGTTCACGCCCGCCACCAAAGCCACTTCCGGACACGACATCACGTGAGCCTGGCGGTGATGGCCGACGCCCTCGGCGAAGACTTGACGCGTAGGCTCGAGGAGATCTCGCTTCGGCTCTACGAGATGGGAAGAAAAGAGGCCGAGTCCAAGGGAATTATCATTGCCGATACGAAGTTCGAGTTCGGACAGGACCCCGGGACCGGGGAGATCTTGCTCATCGACGAGGTTTTGACCCCGGATTCATCGCGGTTCTGGCCTGCCGATGACTACGCGCCCGGTCGCGATCAGCCGAGCTTCGACAAGCAGTTCGTTCGCGAGTACCTCGAGACCCTCGACTGGGACAAGACGCCGCCCGGACCGGCGCTCCCGGCTGAGGTGGTCGCTGGAACTCGAGAGCGCTTTCTGCAGGCTTACCGCGCCTTTACTGGCCGGGATGATTTGTGATCCCGCATGAGTCCTAGACGATCCGGCGACGCCGGAGCCCCTCTGAAACAGAAGCTCGACGAGCTCATCTCAGAGATGGTCGAGCGAGGGATCCGCTTTCCCGACGCCAAGCGTGAGTTCGAAAGACGATTTCTCGCCGAGGTCATGGCGCGGGAAAACGGCAATTTATCGAAGGCGGCCAAGGTCTTGGACATCCATCGCAATACACTGAGCAAGAAGCTCACCGACTTGAAGCGCAGCACGAATCGGCGTTGAGTCGCTCGTGCCGCCTCTCTTGACAAGCTCGCGGCTCCAACCCTATATTGTGGTTCGGCGATAGAGTTGGCAAGGAGATTAGCAATGCAAGTCAGGCCTTTGCACGATCGGCTTCTCGTTACGCGCGTCGAGGATAAGGAAGAGAAATCAGGCGGGGGCATCATCATCCCCGATACCGCCAAGGAAAAACCTCAGAGAGGAAAGGTGACCGCCGTGGGTAACGGCAAGATCCTCGATGACGGAACCCGTGTCGCTCTCGAGATCAAGAAGGGCGACCAAGTGCTCTTCGGCAAGTATGGAGGCACCGAAGTGAAGATCGACGGCCAGGAGTACTTGATTCTGCGCGAGGACGATGTTCTCGCAGTCCTGGGCAGGTAAACGAAATCGCCCTCTCCCCGCTGGGGAGAGGGCGAAAAGACCGTCTCTGCTAGCGCTCGCCCCTTATGCTAGTCCCGACCCCTTCCTCCACCGCCACCGCCTGAACGCCTCCGGCGGCCCTGGCCTCCGTCGTCTCGTCGCGGGCGCGGCGCGCTCGGCTCCTCCGGCGGCAATCCAGCCTGCTCTCGAATAACGGCTTTGCGAGACAGCTTCACCTTGCCCTGAGGATCGATGTTGATCACCTTGACGAGAATCTGGTCTCCCTCCGACATCTCGCTCCGAACGTCTTGGACCCGATAGTCCGCTACCTCGGAGATGTGGACAAGACCGTCGGTACCCGGAATGATCTCGATGAACGCCCCGAAATCCACGATGCGCTGGACTTTGCCGAGGTAGGTCTTGCCAACCTCCGGGACCGCCGTCAGCTCCTCGATAATTTGGATCGCTTTCTGGGCCGAATCCTCGTCCGTCGAAGCGATATTGATGGAGCCGTCGTCCTCGACGTCGATCTTGACCCCGGTGCGCTCGATAATGCTGCGAATCATCTTGCCCCCGGGCCCAATGACATCTCGTATCTTGTCCGTCGAAATCTTCAACGTGAAGATGCGCGGCGCGTATGCCGATATCTCGGTTCGCGGCGCCGAGAGTGCACTCGCCATTTTTTCCAGAATGAACAAACGCGCCTGCCGGGCCTGTTCGAGGGCCTCGGCCATGATCTCGCGCGTCAACCCCTGAATCTTGATATCCATTTGCAGCGCGGTGATCCCGTTCGCGGTCCCGGCTACTTTGAAGTCCATGTCGCCGTAGTGGTCTTCGGCACCAGCGATGTCGGTGAGGATCGCATATTGATCGCCCTCCTTGATCAGGCCCATCGCGATACCGGCGATAGGCGCCTTCAGGGGAACGCCCGCGTCCATCAAGGCGAGGCATCCACCGGTCACACTCGCCATCGACGAGGACCCGTTGGATTCCAGGATGTCCGAAACGATTCGAATCGTGTAGGGGAAATCGCTGTCGGTCGGAATGACCGGTAGAAGCGCGCGCTCGGCGAGAGCGCCGTGACCGATCTCGCGGCGACCGGGTCCGCGCAGAAACCGGGCCTCGCCGACCGAGAACGGTGGGAAGTTGTAGTGAAGCATGAACTGCTTCTTCGATTCCCCTTCCAGGAAATCCATTCTCTGGGCGTCGTCCGACGTGCCCAACGTGACGGTGACGAGAGCCTGGGTCTCTCCGCGAGTAAAGACCGAAGAACCATGAGTTCTGGGAAGTACTGAGACCTCGCAGGTCACGTCACGAACGACATCGAACGCTCGCCCATCGAGGCGCTCTCGTTGCAGGAGCACGGCATCTCGGAGCGCCTTCTCTTGTAGCGACTTGAAGATGCGCGGCGCTTGCTCCAAAACCTCGGGCTCCCGCTCGGTGAGTTCCTCCATCAAGGATTTCTTCACGGAGGAGACCGCGTCGTCGGCGGCGTGTTTGCCTTTGGTCCTCATCGCCTCAGAGAGCTTGGAATAAAACTTGTCCTCGATCTCCTTGGCGAGCGCCTCATCCTGCTCCCTGGGGTGAACCTCGATCTTCGTCGGGTTGATGGCCGCATAGAGCTCTTCCTGCATCGCGCAGAGTTTTTTGATCTCCTCGTGCGCGAAACCGAGCGCGTCGACCATTTGGGACTCGGACACGTCCTTCGCAGCCGCCTCGACCATCACGATCGCGTCCTTGGAGCCCGCCACCGTCAGGTTGAGATCACTCGATTTGAGCTGTTCGAAGGTCGGGTTGGCGACGAACTCGCCACCAATCAAGCCGACTCGTACCGCTCCGACCGGCGTCGTGAAAGGAATACTCGAGCAGTACAACGCGGCCGAAGCACCCGTCAGGGCCAATACGTCCGAATCGTTCTCTTTGTCCGTCGAGAGCACCAGGCCAATCACCTGCGTCTCCCGGTGCCAACCATCGGGAAACAAGGGACGGAGGGGCCGGTCGATGACGCGGCTCGTCAGGATCTCCTTTTCGTTTGGGCGTCCCTCACGCTTGAAGAACCCACCTGGAATCTTCCCCGATGCGTAGAAGTTCTCTCGATAATCGACGGTGAGCGGGAGGAAGTCGATTCCCACCCGCTCGTCTTTCGAGGCGCAGGCAGTGACCAGCACGACCGTATCGCCTATCCGAACTACGGCCGCACCATCGGCCTGCTTGGCGAGCTTGCCCATCTCGATAGACAGAGTAGCGTCGCCGATTTGCACCTCTTTGCGATGACTCATATTCTTTCCTCCAAACAATGGAGAACCTTAGACCCTGTTTTCTCGGAACATGCTCGCTGGTAGGCTTCTAGTGGAAGGGGGCATCGTCGTCCGACGACGCCTTGCCAAGGAAAGTCTTACTCAGTCGATCAGATCCAGAGGACCAAGAACGATTTGGATAGTCCTACTCGTCCCAAAGGATTGGACATCGTTACTTGCGGATGCCAAGGCGTTGGATGACACCTCGATACCTGCCAATGTCCTTTTTCTTCAAATAGTCCAGCAGACGACGTCGCCGCCCAACCATTTTCAAGAGGCCGCGGCGAGAGTGATGATCCTTGCTGTGCGTCTTGAAATGCTCGGTGAGATAGCCGATCCGCCCGCTCAGAATGGCAATTTGCACCTCTGGCGAGCCCGTGTCGTGGCCATGGAGTCGGTACTCCCCGATCAAGTTGGTCTTTTTGTCCTTGGTGAGCGTCAAATACGGGTCCTCCGTTACCAGTTCTCTTAGTTACTTCTGTATTCTGGGCGTCATGCTAGCACAGGCGCAAATGCCTGTAAAGACTGAGATAGTCATACCCTAGCAATCAAACGGGAGTGGCCCAAACCATGACGGGCTTCAATGTTCCCGTCGCCTCGTCGAGGGCGACCACTGCAACGAGATCCCCGGCGGGGCCCAGAACCCGGTAACTCGCTCCAGCCGCGAGCCCGGCTCCCCATGGCAAGCTCCGTCCATGACCCAGCTTCGAAGCGCTCTCGGAATCGACGCGGAGGGTTCCGAGGTCCCTCAGAGCCTCTAACGGGGTGAGAATGCCGTCCGTCAGAGAGCCACGTGCTGCCGCCGCCTCGAGGGCGTCGAGCTCGGGGGCTTCGTCCACTGTGAAGGAACCGATGTGAGTTCGACGAAGCGCTTCCAGATGGGCTCCGCAACCAAGTGCCTGCCCAAGGTCATAGGCAAGCGAGCGCACGTAGGTGCCCGGCGACACGGTCGTCACAATGCGAGCCAAGGGCCCCTCCAGGCCGAGAAGATCGATGCGATCGATCTCGACCTCGACGGGGGCGGGAGTTACCGGCTCACCCGAACGAGCGAGCCGATGGGCTCGCTTGCCCTCAATCTTTTTTGCGGAGAATCGGGGTGGGCGCTGGAGCTGTTTGCCGACGAAGCGTGCAAGGAGACTTTCGAGCTCCTCGGGCCGAGCGCCAAAGGGCTGGGGCTCGCCGACCGGCGAGCCGGTGCGGTCGTAGGTGTCGGTGGCGAAACCGAAGCGGAGCGTCGCCTGATAAGTCTTTCTCTGCGCCGTGAGGAAGCGCGCGAGACGTGTGGCCCGCCCCAGACAGACAAGCAGCAGTCCCGTTGCGAAGGGATCCAGTGTTCCCGTGTGTCCGCAACGCCTTTGATCGGTCAGCTTCCGAACCCGTTTGACGACGTCGTGGGACGTGAGCCCGGCCGGCTTGTCAACCGCTACTACACCCGTCAGCATGCCTCTCTCTCGTCTTTACCGCTCCTCTCTGGGGAGGAGCCTTCAGCCCGAGCGCAGCGCGTCAGCGCGAAGCGAGAAGCCGTGGGGGTGGGGCCCCGCGGCACTGATGGAGGGGCCATCGCGAAGCGAGGCCGGTGAGGGGCCATCGTCTAGCTCTCTGCTACTCGAGCTCGAGGTCGTCCGAGTCCGGGGTCTTCAACCTGGTTTTCTCGATGAGCTCTTCCAGACGGATCCCGTACTCGACCGAGGGGTCGAATACGAAGCGAATTTCGGGTGCCGCTCGAAGTCCGAGACGAGCCGACAGGCGCCGCCGAACGAAACCGGTCGCGCTATCGAGCGCTTTCATCGTGGCTTCCCTTTCGTCGTCGTCACCGAGCACGCTCACGTAGAGCCTCGCGCTGCGCAGATCACTGGAGACATGGACCCTCGTACAGGTCACTAGGCCGAGACGAGGATCGTTGAGATCACTCTGCAGTATCTCCGCGACATCGGCGCGAATCTGCTCCGCGACCCTCTCGGGACGCACCCTTTGCGGACGACGCATGGACATGCCAGTTACTCGATGAGCTCCATACTCGTGCCCATAAGCTCCCCCGAGAAACGGGCTTCTAGATCTCGGTTCACAGCTTCGAGCTGGGCTTCGACCAGCTGACGACTGCCGCTCACCGAGACGGCCGCGAGCTCGGCACGCTGCCAGAGCTCGAGGTAGCCCGTCTCGGCGATGGCAATGTTAAAGCGTTGCCGGAGGCGGTCCTTGATAGATTTCACGACCATCCGTTTCGACTTGAGTGAGCGGGCTTCGGGGAAATGGAGCTCGATCAATAGAAGTCCGATGACAGGTGCCCCGGCCTCGAGACCGGACTTACTTCGGCTCGACACGGTGCCTGGCTCTCGTTCGCGAGCCCTCGCCCTTGCGAGGACTACTCCGGTTTCAATCGACGCTCGGCGCCACCTTCTCCGTAGTGAAGGCCTCGATCACGTCCTTGACTTTGATGTCGTTGTACGCGGCGAGCCCGATACCGCACTCGAAGCCGTCCTTGACCTCGTTGGCGTCGTCTTTGAATCGCTTCAGGCTTCCAATCTTTCCTTCGAAGATCACCACGTTGTCGCGCAGCAGGCGTACGTCCGCAGAGCGGATCACCTTGCCGTCGGTAACGTAGCAGCCGGCGATGACCCCGATCTTGGGCACTTTGAAAGTTTCTCGAATCTCGGCGTGTCCGAGCAGAACTTCCTTGAACGTAGGGTCGAGGAGACCCTCCATTGCCTTCTTGAGCTCGTCGGTGATGTTGTAGATCACCGTGTGGAGCCGGATGTCGATGCTCTCTTTTTCGGCCAGCTCACGCGCGGTAGGCTCGGGCCGGACGTTGAAGCCGACGATCACGGCATTCGATGCCGAAGCAAGGAGCACGTCGTAGTCGGTGATTGCCCCGGCGCCGGCTCGGATAATCTTCACCTTGACCTTGTCGTTCGAGAGCTTCGTCAGCGTATCCCGGAGCACCTCGACCGATCCCTGTACGTCGGCTTTGAGGACTATGGGCAGCTCCTTGATCTTCCCCGCCTCGACCTTCTGGTGTAGCTGATCGAGGGTCAAACGGGCGCTCGAAGCGAGCTCGCGCTCCCGAAGCTTCTGCTGACGGAATTCGGAGATCTGCCGTGCTTTGAAACTATCGGGAAAGACTTGGAATTGGTCGCCCGCCTCCGGCAAGGAGGTCAAACCGAGTATCTCGACTGGCGACGCCGGACCAACCGACTTCACCTTGTGGCCGCGATCGTCGAACATCGCCCGCACTTTGCCGTAAACGGCGCCGGCGACGAAAGAGTCACCGATGCCCACGCTCCCGTTCTGGACGAGCACATGGGCGACGGGCCCCTTGCCCTTGTCGAGCTTCGCCTCGAGCACCGTACCCATGCCAGCGCGGCTGGGGTTTGCTTTGAGCTCGAGGAGGTCCGCGACGAGAAGCACCATTTCGAGGAGAAGGTCCAAACCCTCGCGCTTCTTCGCGGAGACCTGGCAATAGACTGTTGTCCCTCCCCAGTCCTCGGGCGAGAGCTCGAGATCCGCGAGCTGCTGCTTGACCCGATCGGGATTGGCGTTGGGTTTATCGATCTTGTTGATGGCCACCATGATCGGAACGCCCGCGGCGCGCGCGTGATCGATCGCTTCACGCGTTTGCGGCATGACACCGTCATCGGCCGCGACGACGAGAATCACGATATCGGTGACTCTTGCGCCCCTCGCACGCATCAAGCTGAAAGCCTCGTGGCCGGGGGTATCGAGAAAGACGATCCCACGTCCATTCGCCTCGACCGAATAGGCGCCCACATGTTGGGTGATGCCACCCGCCTCTTTCTCGACGACCTTGGTTTCCCGAATGCCATCGAGAAGACTCGTCTTACCGTGATCGACGTGACCCATGACGGTCACTACGGGAGCGCGACCCAGGAGGTCTTCCGGCTTTTCTTCGCTCGTTTCCTCACGAAGCACGTCCTCTTCGAAAGAGAGAATCTCGGCCTCGGCACCAAACTCCTTCGCGATCTCCTTCGCCGTCTCGGCGTCGAGGGTCTGGTTGATGGTAGCGAGAACACCGCGACCCAAGATTGCTTTGATGACGTCCTTGTGCTTGACCTCGAGTTTTTCCGCAAGCTCCTTCACAGTGACACCCTCGGTGAGGCTCACTTTGCGGAAGACCTTCGGTAGCTCCTTACGTTGCTCTTGGACGCGAGGCTGAGGCTCCGGCAGGGCCGACTCGCTGATCTCGGCCGCAACGACGGGGCGCCCTGGGCGTTTGGTCTTCCGTTTCGGCTGGGGTTTTCCTTCCGGAGGCCTTTGGGGACGGATGGTCTTGATGGGCGCGGCGGGCCTCGGCGGCGACGGCACGGACCGCATGTCGTCGCGCCGAGGGCGAACCGGTTGACGCGCACGCACGTATTGAGAGGTCGGGCCGGGGACGAAGGACTCGCGTTTCGATGGCGGTGGTGCGTTTCCCACCGCAGGCGGGCTCGAGACCGGTCGCACGCTAGGTTGCTTACCAGGCGAAGCTGCCGCGACCGCGGAGGGCGGGGCCGCCGCGACAACCGATTCTGGGCTCAGCGTCGATACATCGTCGCGCTCTGGAGCGGCAGACAGTTCCGGCTTGGCGACGGCGTCTGGCTCGAGCCACGCCGCCACAGCCTCCGCCTCTTGCGCCGCTTTGGCGGCTGCGGCCGCTTCCGCAGCGGCGAGCGCTTCGGCGGCGATACGAGCTGCCTCCTCCGCTTCGCGGCGCTCTAGGTCCTCGAGCTCCTTGCGCTCCTTGTCTTCCTTCGCTTTCTTGACGGCCTGCTCTTCGTCGTCCATCTCCTTCAGGAGTGCGAGACGAGCTTTCTCGGCGCGAGTCTTGCGAAGGGACTTCGCGCGATCGTTACCGTCTTCCGGCGAAGCCGCGACGACTTCCGCTTTCTTCTGGCGAAGAGCGCCCGCGCCTTCGAGTCGGAGAAGCCGCCTCAACTTGATGGCGGTATCCTCTTCGATGGTACTGGAAGCGGACTTCACGCGTATTTTGAGCTTGCTCTTGAGAAGCTGAATCGTCTCGGGGCTGGTGATCCCAAGCTCGCGCGCGAGCTCGTAGACTCTCACCTTATCCATTAGCGCTCACCTCCAGAAACGTCATCGCGGACCGTGACCTCGCCCGAGGCGTCGGTGCTGTCCGCTGTTCCTTCGGCGACCGAGATGGCCATCAATTCCTCCGACTCCGCGCTCGACGCCTCCGTGTCCGATGCAACCTCGTCGATCGTTTCTTCCGCCCCGCGCTCCGCTTCGACACCGAGATAGGCCCGTGACAGAGCGACGAGCTTCTCGGCGGTCTTCTCACCGACGCCCGGCACTTCGACGATCCCTTCCGGCGAGGCGACGACCTTCTCGACCGAGGTGTATCCCTGGGCGATGAGTTTCATCATAGTCTTGTCGCCGATGCCCTCGAGCACTCGGATATCGGTCTCCGCCGAGGACATGGCAGCATCCATCTGAGTCTGGACTTCGCGTTTCTTTTCTTCCTCGCTCTTGATGTCGATTCGCCACCCCAGGAGCCGCGCCGCCAAACGCACGTTCTGCCCTCGCTTGCCGATCGCGAGTGAGAGTTGCTTGTCCTCGACGATGACTTCCATGATCTTGTCCTTGTCATCGACGATCGAAACGCGGCTCACTTTCGCCGGGTTCAGGGCGTTGATCGCGAAGTTGTTCACGTCATCGTTCCACTCGACGATATCGATCTTCTCGCCTCGCAGCTCGCGAATAATGTTCTGTACCCGCGCGCCCTTGATGCCCACGCAGGCACCCACGGGATCGACGTCCTTTTCCTTCGAAAAGACGGCCACTTTAGCGCGATCCCCGGGCTCGCGTACCGCGCTCTTCACGACGACCGTGCCCTCGTAAATCTCGGGCACTTCCATCTCGAACAAGCGCGCGAGAAGCGATGGGTCGGTTCGGGACACGATGACCTGCGGGCCCCGGGCAGTCTTCGATACCCGTACGATGACCACTCGGATTCTCTCGCCTGGATTGAAGACTTCTGCACGAGATTGCTCGCGTCGAGGCAAAAGAGATTCCGTCTTGCCGAGATCGACGACGAGGTCTCCACTCTCCGCCCTCTTGACTATGCCCGTAACGAGCTGCCCCACGCGATCTCCATACTCGCTGAAGATGTGGTCACGCTCCGCTTCGCGTACCTTCTGAAAGATCACCTGCTTGGCGGTCTGCGCGGCGATACGGCCGAGCACGTCCGTGGGCTTGTGAAGCTCTACCTCGGAGCCCAACGCGGCCTTGGGAGCGACCCGCCCCGCTTCCTTCAAGGTGATTTCTGTCTCGGGATCCGTCACTACGGAGACGACTTTCTTGACGAGGAAGACATCGACCTGGCCCCTGTCGCGATTGAAGCGGGCCTGATAGGGCTCTTCGGTTCGGTAGTACTTCTTCGCCGCAGTGAGAATCGCGTCCTCTACGGCTGCGATGATGATTTCCGCCTCGACTCCCTTGTCACGGCTCATCTGCTCGATGTGCTGGTAGAGCAAGCTCATGCGCTCTTCCCCGCTTTGCCAGTGGGTATCGGCAAGGAGAGCTCGACCTCGAGCCGCCCGTTCGCGATCAGGGACGTGGCTATCTCACGCTCTTGGCCACCTTCATCGAGTCGAACGACGCCTCCTTCGACTGAGAGGATCCGCCCCGTGAAGCTGCGACAGCCTTGCTGAGGCGTTTTCGTTTTGATGGTGGCTAGACGACCGACGAACCTCTCGTAGTCCTTCTCTCGGTGGAGTGGTCGGTCCAGTCCCGGGGTGGAGACTTCCAGCGTATAGTGACACTCGATCGGGTCCTCGATATCCAGCATGTCTCCCAGCCGGGAACCCACGCGCTCGCAATCGACGAGGCCATCGAGCCCGTCCTCGCGCTCGATGAAGACGCGGAAAACCCAGGACCCACCCTGACCTTTTAGCTCCACCCACGCGACCTCGACCCCCTCCGACTCCGCGGCTCGGCGGGCGAGGCTCTCGAGCCTGGGTTGGAGGCTTTCCGAGTTCATCATGATAGGTCTCCGGGCTGCAGATACGCGATTAGCGTTCCATTCACCTCGTTCTACCACCTCGACTGTCTTATGGAGCCGCGCGAAAGGAGATTCGAGCGTTCAAACCAATAAAAAAAGTGGGCCAGTCGGCGCCCACTCCGTGGATCCCCGTAAATGAGCCCCAACTATAGACTAGGGATGTTGGGAATTCAACCCCCTTCGACGACCCGGCCCACCAGGTCGTAGGGGTGTGCTTCGGTAATCTCGACCGAAACGAAGGCGCCGGGAGGCGCCTGGCCATCATTGATTAAGACGACGCCATCGATACCGGGAGCCTGATATTCGGAGCGGCCCTGGAGAAGGAGGTCCGTCTCCTCCGAGAGACCTTCCACGAGCACTTTGAGGATCTCACCCACGCGGCGGCGGTTGCTCCGAAGCGAAATCGCCGCTTGCTGCTTCATAAGCCGTTCCCGACGAGCTTGTTTCTCCTCGTCCGAGATGGACTCGTCCGTGAAGGCCTCCGTATCCTCTTCATTGGAGTATGTGAAAACCCCGAGGTGATCGAGGGCTACATCGCCGACAAACTCTTGCAGCGCCTGGAAATCCTCCTCCGCCTCGCCGGGGAATCCAACGATGAAGGAGCTTCGCAAAGAAACGCCGGGCACCGCCTCTCGGATGCGCTCGATGAGAGCTCGGTTGCTCGCGCCGGTGCCCGGTCGCTTCATCGCCTTCAAGATTCGATCGCTCGCGTGCTGGAGAGGCATGTCGACGTAGCGGCACAGCGCCGGCTCCTCCGCCATAGCCTCGAGAACGGCGTCGTCCACGGTGGTCGGGTAGGCGTAGAGGAATCGGACCCACTCGATACCCTCCACTCGAGCAAGCTGGCGCATGAGGACGGCGAGGCCGCGCTTCATCCCGAGCTCGTCCCCGTAGCGGGTCGTATCCTGGGCGATGAGTACAAGCTCTTTGACCCCGCTCTTGGCGAGAGATTCCGCCTCGGCAAGAACGGAGTCCGGGGTCCGGCTCCGATAGGCTCCGCGGATCTTGGGGATGATGCAGAAGGTGCAGGGGTAGTCGCACCCCTCCGATATCTTGATGTAGGCATAGTGCCCGGGCGTCGTCACCTGCCGAGGGACGAGGTGGTCGTAGAGATAGGCTGCGGAGCCGTCCGCACGGAGCTCCTCGACACGGCGCTCGTCCCCCTCGCAGGCCTGAACGATCGTGTGCAGCTGGTCGAGCCCCATGACGACGTCGACGTCGGGAAGCTCGTCCCCGATCTCCTGCGCGTAGCGCTGGGCGAGACAGCCGGAAACGACCAGACGGCGGCAGCTGCCCGTCTCCTTGTGCTTGGCCATCTCGAGGATGGTGTCGATGCTCTCCTGCTTCGCTTTGTCGATGAAGCCGCAGGTATTGATGACGAGCACCTCGGCTTCCTCGGGACGGGTGGTGAGCTCGTAACCCGCCCCGCCAAGGTGACCGAGCATGACCTCGGTGTCGAGCAGGTTCTTCGCGCAGCCGAGGCTCACGAATCCGACTTTCTTCACGGAAGCCAGGTTAGCTCAGTAACGCGTGAAGTGCGAGTACTCAGAATATTTCAACGCGAAGGATTTTTTTTGGAGCCTAGGGCGAGAGCCGGTAGAGCATCCTCGGGAAGGGGATCGCTTCTCTCAAGTGCTCGAGACTGCAGATCCACGACACGAGGCGCTCGATGCCCATCCCGAAGCCAGAGTGGGGGACGCTTCCGTAGCGCCTCAAATCGAGATACCACTTGAAGTCCTCTTCCGAGAGCTCGTGCTCCTTCAAGCGCTTCCTCAGAAGCTCGAAGTCGTGGATGCGCTGGCCGCCTCCCACGATCTCGCCGTAGCCTTCGGGAGCGAGGATGTCGACGCAGAGGACGCGATCGGGGTTGTCGGAGGCGGGCTGCATATAAAAGGCCTTGATGTTCGTCGGGTAGTGGGTCACCACGAGCGGACGATCCAAATCTTCGGCGAGAGCGGTCTCGTCCTGGGCGCCGAAGTCGTTTCCGAGCTCGAAGTCCGTACCCTTCTCCTGCAGCTTGTCCGCGGCTTGGTCGTAGGTCATTCGATGAAACGGCTTTCGGATTGACTCGAGCTTCGAAACGTCTCGCTCGAGCACCTCTAGCTCCGTCCGGCGCTTTTCCAGAACGGACTCCAGGATGGCGCAGATGAGATCTTCCGCAAGCCCGATCGTATCGTCGAGCTCAGCGTATGCGACTTCTGGCTCGATCATCCAGAACTCTATCAAGTGGCGTTTCGTCTTCGACTTCTCCGCGCGGAACGTCGGCCCGAAGCAATAGGTCTTCCCAACCGCCATCGCGATGGCCTCGTTGTATAGCTGTCCGCTCTGCGAGAGATAGGCCGATTGATCGAAGTACTGGGTCTCGAAGAGGGTCGTCGTGCCCTCGCACGCGTTGGGGGTGAAGATCGGTGTATCGCCACCGATGAAGCCCTCGTCGTCCAGGAACCGCCGCGCGGCCATTATGACCTCGTTGCGAATGCGAAGGATCGCGTGCTGGCGCTTGGAGCGAAGCCAAAGATGACGATGGTCGAGGAGAAACCCGGCGCCGTGCTCCTTCGGCGTGATCGGGAACTCCTCGGCGATCTGATAGACCTTTACGTCCGTCACAGTGAGCTCGTAGCCTCCCGGTGCGCGCGCGTCCTTGCGGACCGTCCCAACGAGTTGAATGGAGCTCTCGTGAGTCAGAGCCTTCGTCTGATCCCACACGCTCTCGGAGACGTCGGCCTTCGAGACGACGGCTTGCATAAACCCGGTGCCATCACGAAAAATCAGGAACTGGAGCTTCCCGCCCGAGCGCCGATTGTGAAGCCAACCTCGCATCGTCACCGAGCTCCCCTCGTACTCGGACAGATCCGCGATATAGACTTGCTTATCCTTCGCCATGACCTCCTACTCCTTCACGCGAGCTCTTCGATGTGCCGCGCCAGGATCGAACGCAGTCTATCCCACCTCGCATTCCGCGCGAGGTTCCTACGAATCAAGAACAGCGTGTGATCGAGATACCGTCGGTAGACTTCGTTCTTGCGCTGTTGGATTTGAAATCCAAAGGTCCCCAGCGCCTTCAGATTGCGCTGCAGTGCGGCCAGATCGTACTCGCCCGACAGATCGGCCCCCACGGCGCGGTTGAGAACGTCCACCATTTCCGAAACGAGCTCGGGTTCGTGATCGACGTAGGAGTCGTTCATCAGAGAAACGAGGTCGTAGGCTCGTGGTCCCTGGCGGGCGTCCTGGAAATCAATGACGACGAGCTCGTCGTTGACGACCATGAGGTTCCTGGAATGGTAGTCGCGATGGCAGAGCGCATAGGGCTCGTCAGCGAGCGAACGAGCGAGGGCACGAAAAATCTCGTTTAACTGCGAAAGCTCCTCGAGCGTGAGACGAGCGCCTCCCAGCCCACAGAGGAAGTGAGCGCGGAAGAAGTCCAACTCCTCGAAAAATTTCGTCTCGTCGAAAGCGATACGAAATGGAAGATAGCGATCGCTCCTGAGCTCTTCGCCCTTGATTTGGAGCGCCGCGAGAATCGCAATCGCGTCGCGATAGTGTGTTTTTTTCTCCTCCGCGGTCGCTTCGACGACCACATCCTGCAAAAGTGTGTCGCCCAGGTCTTCCAACAACACAATCCCCTCGCCTCCCGAGGCGTGGTCGATACGAGGCACTCGAAGGGGCACCGCCCGAAAAAGCTCCGAGACGTTTATGAAAGGAAGTTCTTCTGGCGCGAAGGGGCTCGGATACAGAGCCAGCACACGACTTTCGCCGTTTTTCAGTCGCAAGCGATAGTACGCTCGGTTCGAGGCGTCGCCTACGAGGGACCGAACGTGCTCGACGTCGAGCTCGCAGCCGACGTCTCCGGAGACAAAACGCTCGACGCGAGTTTCCAGGCTCTCGTGGAAGCGTGCGGATGACTTTTTCAGCACCCCGCTGGTCACAATCCGCGAGGCCGACCGCTCTTCAGCTTGGATATGAGCAGCCCGTCCTTGATCTCACTCTGCCTGAAGCCCGTCCGATCGTCACCGACCTTCATGACGACTCTGTCTTCGACATTCGCGCCCTCGGGCAAGGTGACGCCTTCGGTGACGATCGCATTGACCAGACGTACTCCGTGCGGAACCTCGACGTCGTCCCAGAGCACCGAGTTCTGAACGTGAGCTCCGCGTTTCACCCTGCACCCCGAGCCGAGAACGACGTAGCCTCTGAAGCGCGCCTGGGCGGAGAGACGTGTCTTCTTTCCGGCATAGACGGAGGCCGCAGTGCGTCCATCTCCCTTGAGCGTCACGGGCGAAACGTCCCAATCCTCCGCGAATAGACCGTTTCGGGCCATCGCCAGGCAGGACTCCCAGTACCGCCTGGGCGTGTCGATGGTGATCCAAGACGCTTCCTGCACACATCCGAAGGCAGTTCCCTCCTCGATGAGACGCGGAAGCAGCTCTGTCTCGAGGCCGGCAGGCGTACCGGAGAGATACGAGAGCACGGAGGGCTCCAACACCCAGACGCCCGCGAACATGAGCTCCTGACCTCCCCCGGTGCCTCTACCCACCGATTGGATGCGGCCCTTCGCGTCCGGGGAAACGACGGAATAGCTCGTTCCGCCCGGCTTTTGTCTGAGAAGTAAGGTGGCTTTGGCCTTGCTCTCACGGTGCGACCGCACGAGGTCATCGAAATCGAAATCCACGAGCGTGTCACCGTTCAGGAGCAGAAACGTTCCGTCGGAGAAATGGCTCCCGACCTTCTTCAACCCACCGGCGGTTCCGAGCAACTCGGCCTCGATGGAACGATGCAGGTTCATCGCCTCTGGAGCTCGGGCGAGCGACCGCTCCAGCGTTGCCACATCATGATGCAGATTGACGACTACGTCTCGAATCCCGTGCCGAGACAAGGTTCTGAGCGTGTACTCGATGAGGGGCCGTCCGAGAAGCGGGAGCGCGGGCTTGGGAAAATAGGCCGTCAAGGGACGAAGTCGTTTGCCAGATCCCGCGGCGAGGATCATCGCGCGCTCGATGGAAGAGTTCAGTTCGCGACGGCCTCCGCCGGACGGGTCTCGTGCTCGACCAGGCTCACGGAGACGAGTTTCGATACCCCCGGCTCTTCCATGGTGACACCGTAGAGCTGATCGGCCATCTCCATGGTCTTTCGATTGTGGGTGATGATGATGAACTGCGTCGTACCTCGGAGCTCACGCAACATCGTCAAAAAACGACGAACGTTGGCGTCATCCAAGGGCGCATCCACCTCGTCGAGGAGGCAAAAGGGCGATGGACGATAGCGGAAAATCGCGAAAAGAAGTGCTATCGCCGTCATGGCCTTTTCACCGCCAGACAAGAGGAGCACGTTCTGAAGCCGCTTCCCTGGAGGCTGCGCGATGATATCGATGCCGCTCTCCAAAAGGTCGTCTTCGTCGACGAGTCTCAAGCCCGCCCCACCTCCACCGAAGAGAGTCCGAAAGGTCACGGCGAACTCCTCGTTGATCGCTTCGAATGCCTCTTTGAAGCGCTGCTTCGAAGTCCGATCGATGCGGTTGATGGCGGTCTCGGTACTTTCGATCGAGTCGAGCAGGTCCTGGCGTTGGCGGGTCACGAACTCGTGACGCGTTTCGAGCTCTCGGAACTCCTCGTCCGCCATCGGGTTGACCGGTCCTATGGCATCGAGCTTGCTCTTGAGCTCCTCGAGCTCGTTTTGAGTCTCCGCGTCTTCTCGAAGGAGCTCCACGGGTGTCAAAAGCGCCGCGGCCGCCGAAAGGTCCATGCCGTGAGCGCCGAGAAAGCTCTCCCGCAAGTGTTCGAGCTCGGCCTCCTCACGAGCGAGGACGACCTCCTCGCTCGAACGTCGTTCCCGGACGTCCGAGAGCTCTCGCCGGCGAAGTTTCAGCGCCGATTCCGTCGCGTCGACTTGCGTGCGAAGCGTCGAAACCGACTCCTCGAGGGCGCGGCCTCGCTCTTCTTCTTGCTGCCGCGAGACGACCGCTTCCGAGAGCTCGGCTTCCATCCGCTCGATCTCGGCCCCGAGGGTGGAATTTCGCGAGCCGAGTGTGGACTGCTCCGCGCGATGGGCAGTAGCGCGTGCGGTGAGCTCGGAAACGCCCTCCTTGAGCCGCTCGACGTCCAGGCGCAGCGAGTCACGACGCTCCCGAAGCGTGGCGAGGCGCGAGCGTTCTTCCGCCGCATGGGCTTGGAGCTCCTCGACACCCAGTCGATGGCTTGAGAGCTGCCCACGGAGCTCCTCGAGCACCTGCTCCGCACTACTTTTCTGCGCGTCCTCGTCTTCGAGAGTCGACTCCATCTCGGCGCGTTTGGCAGCAAGCGGGCCTTGCTCGGATTCGGCGCGCGAGCGCTCACTGAGCAGCACATCCCGCTTCCGGCCGAGCCGTTGCCCCTCCTCGTCGAGCTGCTCCGTGCGATGCTGAAGTCCCACGAGTGTCTTCTCGAGGCTGTGCTGTTGTTCTCGTGTCGCCTCGAGCTGCTCGACGCGCTCTCCCATGGTACGGGAAAGCTCGTCTCGTTCGATCTTCGAGCTCTCGACCCTGCTCTTCAGATTCGAGACCGAGTCTTCGAGCTCGCGAATCTCGCGGCGCGTCGACAAGAGCCCTTCGCTTGCACCGCCGGGTCCTACCGTCGCAACCCCCGGGGGCACGAGCACTTCACCGGTCAGGCTCACGTAGGCGACCGACTCGTAGCGATAGCAGGAGAGAGCCTGCTCGAAGCTTTCGACGACGATCGCGTCGGGCATGAATCTCGAGAGCGAGGCCTCCCGAAAGCGCACTCCGTCGCTCAGCAAAGAGATCAAGCCGGGAAGCCCGCGGTCGCGCAGGCGTGCGAGAGCTCCTCCGACGTCCTCCCGCTCGGGTGAGGGCAAGGACTCGACCACGAGCTCGGAGCGACCGGCCTCGGCCGCCCCCTCGAGCAGCTCCCGCGCCTCCTCGGCATCACGTTCGCTCGAGACGCGGATTCTCTGGAGCGCCGCATCGAAGAAAGCCTCGGCGGCCCGCTCCAGCCGCTTGTCCACTTCGATCGCGTCCGCCATCGAGCCTTTGAGCTCAACGCCATGAGCTTCGCCCATCGTGAGCAAGAGGCGGGCGCCCGAGGCGAAATGGGCCCGCGCGGCAACCAGCTCCCGGAGCGAGTCGAGACGCGCGGAGCTTTGTGAAAACTCTTCCTTCACCGAGCCCATACTGGACTCGAGAGCCTCTAGCTCCTCGCGGGCGACCTGGACTCTCCGATCCAGCTCCTCGCGCTCCGTTCGCATAGTGCGAGCGCGCCGCTCCTGTTCCTCGAGCTCTCCACGGGACTCGCGAGATGCGATTTCGAGGCGATCTCCCTCGGCTTCGGTCTCGCGCAACTCCTCCTCGAGCTTGAGGAGCTCGGCTGAGACTTTGTCGGCATTGGCGAGGACAGCCTGCAGAAAGTTATGGAGCGCGGCAATCTTGCTGATGCGATGTATGATTTCGCCACGGCGCTCCTCGATCGAGGCCTCGAGCTCCGCGAGCGACAAGCTGGCCTGCTTCAAGCGTCCTTGATGTTCTTCTGCCTGGCCCTCGCGACCCGATAGCTCGCTCGCGAGCTCCGCTTCCTCGCGTTCCCTGACGCCGAGCTGTTCGAGCACCGGTCCAAGGCGTGCTTCGAGCTCGACCGCCTCTTGCTCGAGCTGTTGCCGCCGCTCCTCGAGCTCGATGATCTGTCGTTTGTCGCGCACGATGGACTGTTCGAGCCTCTCGATGGTGAGCTCGAGGCGATGCTGCGCCTCCCGCGCGTCCGTGAGAGCGACTTCCTGCTCGGCCTGACGGAGTCGGGCCCTCTCGAGGTAGGTCTCCGTGGTCGTCAAGCTCGTCGAGCGGCGGAGCTCTTCGCCGGCGATGGCGACGAGCTGGCTTCTGATGGCTCGTAGCTTCGAGTCGAGACGGGACGCCTTCTTGGCCGAGACGATCTTTTCGAGCCCGCTCATAGCGTCTCGCAGACGCCGGTAGCGTCGCGCTTTTCCGGCCTGTCGCTTTAGCGAGTTCATTTGCCGCGTGATCTCGTAGACGATGTCGTTGACTCGGAGCAGGTTTTGCTGGGCGGCGGTGAGCTTGAGCTCGGCGGAGCGCCGCCGTGACTTGTATTTCGTGATGCCGGCGGCCTCTTCGATCAGCGCGCGCCGATCGGTGGGCTTGCTCGAAAGAATGAGCCCGATTTTCCCCTGCTCGATGATCGCGTAGGCCTTGGCACCGACCCCGGTACCCATGAACAGGTCGTGCACGTCGCGAAGGCGACTCGGCGCCCCGTCGAGCAAGTACTCGCTGTGGCCACTGCGGTCGAGCCTACGGGTGACGACGACCTCACCCTTCGCCGCTTGGTGCTCCCCCTTGGGAGAGGGAACCGGGATGTTGACGTGGGTGATGCGCAAATTGACCTCGGCAAGCGATAGCGGCGCACGGGACTGACTCCCGTTGAAAATCAGGTCCTCCATCCTCTGTCCGCGGAGGGTCTTCGCGCTCTGCTCGCCGAGAACCCACCCGATGGCGTCCGAAATGTTGCTCTTGCCGCAGCCGTTCGGGCCGACGATGGCCGTAACACCTTCGTGGAAGGTCAATTCGACCTTTTCGCCGAAGCTCTTGAATCCGGTGATGTCGACTCGTGAAAGCTTCATGGATTCGGAAGAGCGAAGTCTAGCACATGGGACGAGGACGTCAAAGCCTTCGATACTAGATGTGGTGTCTCCTCCCACCGGAGACACCAGTTATCGCGTCGGCCCCTCGCATCGATGCCCCCTCACCCACCCCGCCTGCGGCGGGCTACCGTCCATCAGTGCCGCGGGGCCCCACCTTTCATTGCAACGCGCGCGGCCTTCGGCCGGGCTAGCCCTCCGCTCGGCAGGCTCGCTGCGGAAGGCGGCACGGCTTTCTCGCTTCGCGCTGACGCGCTGCGCTCGGGCTGAAGGCTCCTCCCCAGAGGGGAGAGGGAAGACCTATACTAAACCCCTCGAACACAATGCTGCGCATTCTCGACCGATACGTACTTCGCGAGGTGATGCCGAGCTTCCTCCTGGGCATTGGCGTGTTCACCTTCGTGCTCATTCTGAACGAGATTCTGCGGATCGCGCAGCGGCTCGTGACCCAGGCGGCTTCGCTGGACGAGACTTTCGGCATCCTCGTGAACCTGCTGCCGAGCGTCCTTTGCCTGACGATCCCCATGGGGTTCCTGCTCGGTGTGCTCATCGCTCTCGGGCGCCTTGCCGCCGATAGCGAGATCGTCGCGATGCGCGCGAGCGGCGTGAGCCTCTATCGCCTCCTTACACCGATCCTGGTCGCGGCTACCATTGCCTGGCTCGCAACCTCCTACCTCATCATTCAGGTTCTTCCGGACTCGAATCAGCGAGTGAGACAGCTCTTCTTCCAAGTCATGACGTCGCAGGCCGGAACGGAGATCCGGCCCCGGGTTTTTTACGACAGGATGTTTCCCAGCATGATGTTTCTCGTGCTCGATACCCCGGCCGGCGCCGACTACTGGGAAGACGTCATCCTCGCCGACCTCTCCGTACCCGAATCACCAAGATTGACCTTCGCGAGCCAGGGCCGTCTTTCGATCGATAGCGAGGAACGTACCGTCACGTTCTACATGAGGGACGCGGAGCTCCATCAGGTATCTCCCAACCAACCTGACGACTATCAGCGTCAGATGTCTAAAGAGATCTTTCTGCCCCTCCCAACGCAGACGTTCTTCCCGCCGGAGGACGTCAACGTCCCGCGAGGAGCTCGCGAACTGAGCTTGGCGCAGCTCAGAGACAGCTACACGGAAACGGAGCTCCCCGTCTACCTGACCGAAATTCACAAGAAGTTCTCGATTCCATTCGCGTGCTTCGTCTTCGGCATTCTTGGCCTGGCTCTCGGGATTCGGAACCGCCGGGACGGCCGCTCCTGGAGCTTCATCGTGAGCATCGCCGTCATCTTCGTCTATTACATCCTGATTCATATGGGAGAGAACATGGCGGTCAATGGAAGGCTTTCGCCCTTCCTCGGCATGTGGAGCCCGAATATCGTCATTGGCCTCGGTGCGCTCGTATTGTTGGTCCGGGCCGCGCGCGAGTCCCAGGGCGGTCTTCCATCTCTCTCTTCGCTACTGTCGGCGCTCGCCAAGAGAATCCGACGACTCCAAAACAGGTCCGGCCCCCCCGAGAGCGCCTCGAGACCCGAGCCCGGCGAACGACCGGTCGTGATCATTCGCATCCCCAGGGTTGGTCTGCGTTTTCCCAATACGCTCGATCGCTATATCGCTCGCGAGTTCACGCGCTACTTCGCTCTCATCTTGACGGCACTCATGACGGTCTACGTCATCGGACTGCTCATCGACGTCATCGCCGACGCCTTCGAGTACAACGTCAAAGGCAAGCTCGTCTTCCAGTATCTCGCCGCCGAGCAGCCCCAGATCCTCTTCCACATGCTGCCGCTCTCGTCGTTGATGGCGACCTTGGTTTGTTTCGCGATTTTCACGAAGACGAGCGAGCTCACGGCGGCGAAAGCCGGCGGCGTGAGCCTGTATCGGATCGCCGTGCCCGTGGTTCTCGTCGGGATGCTGGTGAGCGGCTTCTGCTTCGCGCTTCAGGAGTACCTTCTACCCTATGCGAACCGCAGCGCCGCGGAGCTCAGGGACGAGATCAAGAAGCGACCCGTTCAAAGCCATAACGTATTGGATCGTAAATGGATGATGGGCGAGGGGCAGCAGATCTACAACTATGCCTATTACGATCCCAATCGACGCGTCTTCAGCGGGCTGAGTGTTCTCAAGTACCGGACGGAGCCCTTCGGGGTTGCGACGCGCCTCTACGCACAGGAGGCGCAGTGGGAGTCCCAGATGGGCGCGTGGATTTTCAGAAAGGGCTGGCGCCGCGATTTCGAGCAGGGCGGCCGGCAGGAAAGCTTCGAGGAGCTCTCGGTATCGACGCTGGAACCACCCTCCTACTTCATCAAAGAGGAAAAGGAGTCCGACCAGATGACGTACCTGGAGCTCACGCGATATGTTCAGGATCTGAAGAGGGCCGGCTTCGACGTCATCCCCCTGGAAGTGGCTCGACAGGCCAAGTTCTCTTTCCCGCTGGCGGCGATGGTGACGGTCCTGATCGGGGTTCCCTTTTCATTCACACCGGGAAAGAAAGGAGCCCTCTACGGTATCGGCATCGCCATCGCCATTGGGCTGTCCTACTACGTCATCACAAGGATCTTCGCGTTCATGGGCGAAACGGCCATGCTGCCGCCGTTCATGGCGGCCTGGGCGCCCAACGTGCTATTCAGCGTGGCCGCCCTCTACGGCCTGTTCAACGTGAGAACGTAAGACCTAGATTAACCCGCAGCTTTCTTGAGAGCCTCCGCCTTGTCCGTTTTCTCCCAGGTGAAATCGGGCTCACTGCGCCCGAAATGACCGTAGGCTGCCGTCTGCTTGAAGATCGGTCGACGGAGATCCAGATGCGAGATGATCTCCTTCGGCCTGAGCGAAAAATTCTCGCGGATCAGCTGTGCGAGCCGATCTTCGCTCGCCTCGCCGGTACCGAAGGTGTCGACCATGATGGAGACGGGCTCCGGCACACCAATGGCGTAAGCGAACTGCACCTCCACCTTGCGGGCCAACCCCGAAGCGACGAGGTTCTTCGCGATGTAACGAGCCATGTAGGACGCGGAACGGTCGACCTTCGTGGGATCCTTGCCGGAGAATGCGCCGCCGCCGTGGCTTCCGACCCCACCGTAGGTATCAACGATGATCTTGCGACCCGTTAGTCCGCAGTCACCTTGAGGTCCGCCCACCACGAACCGTCCCGTTGGATTGATGAAATACTTCGTCTGGTCGTCGAGAAGCTCGGCCGGAATCACGGCCTTGATGACGTGCTCTTTGATCTCCTCTCGCAGAGTCTCGATCTTGACGAGATTGCTGTGCTGCGAGGAGATCACGACCGTATCCACTCGCTTCGGCCGTCCGTTCTCATAGTCGACCGTCACCTGACTCTTCCCGTCAGGTCGCAGGTAGTCGAGGGTCTCGCTCTTGCGAACCTCGCTCAGACGCCGCACGAGCTTGTGAGCAAGCATGATCGGCATCGGCATGAGCTCTTCCGTCTCGTCGCACGCGTATCCGAACATGAGGCCCTGGTCGCCCGCGCCTCCCGGGTCGACGCCCATCGCGATGTCGGGCGACTGCTCGTTGATCGTCGAGAGTACCGCGCAGGTCTCGTGGTCGAATCCGAACTTAGCGCGCGTGTAGCCGACATCCCGAATCGTGTCCCGCACGATCTGTGGCAGGTCCGCGTAGGACGTGCTCGTGATCTCGCCAGCGATGATCGCGATGCCGGTCGTCACCAAAGTCTCGCAGGCCACCCTGGAGTTGGGATCCTCGCCAATGAGCGCATCGAGTATGGCGTCGGAGATCTGATCGGCGATCTTGTCGGGGTGCCCTTCCGTCACCGACTCTGAAGTAAAAAGGTGCCTACCGTCCTGGCTCATCCATTCCTCCTCGTCAGATCATCTCGTTGAAAAAACCAATCTTTGTACCATAATGAGGGCCATTCGATCAAAGCGGAGCTGCGAGGTTCCAGCCACGACACTTGAATCGACCTTCACTTTTGCGGTTCAATCGCCACGTGCCCCGGGCCCGACCAACGAGACAAGTTTCCGCGCCTCCAAGGCCTTCGCGAGGCATGGGTGTGGGTCTACCCAGACGGTCCCTGCCCGCGTCTGGTTCCGAAAGCTCCGCCGACGGCTCTCATCGACTGGCCTCGGCGGCGGTGATCTTCGCCGTGGCGACAGTTGTGCTCACCTATCCACTCGCTTTTCATCCAGCGAGCCTGTCACGACTGGACAACGGAGACGCGCGCCTCAACGCCTGGGCCATGTCCTGGGTCTCCTACCAGCTTACCCACGATCCCTTTCAACTCTTCGAAGCGAATACCTTTT
Source organism: Candidatus Marinacidobacterales bacterium (assembly GCA_965247365.1). Taxonomy (GTDB): domain Bacteria; phylum Acidobacteriota; class Vicinamibacteria; order Marinacidobacterales; family SMYC01; genus CBDFHB01. Next base: position 932,532 of record CBDFHB010000002.1, on the reverse strand, counting down.
ATCCGCTCCCCCACTCCCTCGCCTATTCGGAACACCTCACGGTGCAGGGAATTCTCGCTTTCCCCCTGCTGCTTACGACCGACGACCTCGTCCTGACCAGCAACCTCATACTGCTGTTCTCGATATTCGCTTCGGCCCTCGGTATGTACTGGCTGGCCCACGCTCTCACGGGAAGCCAGCGCGCGGCTCTTCTCGCCGGTCTCTTCTTCTCGTTTGCCCCCTTCCGGTTCAATCGGCTCCCGCACGTCCAGGTACAGCTCTACGCCTTTATTCCCCTATTTCTGGCCTGTTGGCACCAATTCATCGGGACCCGTCGGCCTATCTGGCTCCTGCCGATGAGCGCTTTGTTCGTCCTTCAGGCGCTCTCTGGGACTTACCTCGGAGCCATTGCCGCCGTCGCCCTTGCCGTCGCGATCGTGACCTTGCTTCCTTTCATGTCTCCCTCGCGAAGGGAAGTTGGTGCCGTGGCGCTCGCCCTGCTCGCCGCAGGCCTGGCGCTGCTTCCTTTCGCCCTGCCCTACCTCTGGGTCAATCGAGAGCTCGGGATCGAGTGGGACTTAGACGGGCTCCAGTCGCTTTCCGCAACACCCCTAGCTTATCTTTCCTCCTCGAGTCATCTGTATCGTGATTTGAGCGAGTCCCTCGTTTCTCGGGAGAAAAGCACCGACTTTCTCTTCCCGGGTCTGACGCTGCTGGTTCTCGGCGGAGTGGGATTCGCGCGGCTGCTCGTTACTCGACAACGCCGACGATTCGCACTCTGCTATGGGCTCGTTCTCGCGGCAGGGGTTGTCCTATCTCTGGGACCCGCCACCCCCGTTCATCCCTTCCTCTACGAGAACGTCATCTTCTTCCGAGGATTGAGGGCACTCACTCGCTTCGGGCTCTTGCCCCTGCTGAGCCTCTCCATATTTTCGGCATTCGGGCTCGCGTGGTTGTTTGGGGGCAGCCAGCCTGTCAGCCGACGGAACTGGGTAGCGCTCGCGATCGCGGGGTTCTTCGTTCTGGAGTCGACCTCTCTTCCCTACCGACTCGAGCCGTTTCGAGACGAGCCGCCGGAGGTTTATGAGTGGCTATCCGATCAGAAGCCGGGACCCATGGTCGAGCTTCCATTCAAGGTCGTCGACACGCGCTATATGTTCTGGGCGCGTCATCACAATTTTCGGCCGATGTTGAACGGCGACAGCGGCTTCGTGCCGATGTCCCATCAGTGGATGAAAATTGCCTTGAACAGGTTTCCTTCGGACGACTCACTGGAGCTACTCGAACGGCTGCGAGTCCGCTACGTCGTGCTTCATCTCGGGGCCTTTCGAAAGCCGGCGTTACTCAGGCTCCTGCAAGGCATTGAATCCCACCGCGACCGCCTTCTGCCGGTTCGAGATTTCGGTCAGGACCTCGTGTTCGAGGTGCTAAACGATTCCAGCGAGGACAAGCTCACCCCGAAGCTTCGGGCCGTCGCCGCGGAGGGAAGTGAGCCTAGGCTCTTCGACGAAGATAGGGATCGCGTCTGGGCCTCGGACGCCCGGGAGACCGAGCTCGAAGTCACCCTGGCCGAGCCGACGTCGGTTTCCGGCTTTCGGTTTCACTACGGCCCGATCCCGCGCGTTCCCGTGGCCGAGGTCGAGGTGACGGTGGATCGAGACGTCGGGGTGGAACCATTGCGCTCGCTTTCGAGATCATGGCCAGCCGTCACGGAGCTCGTGATGGGGCTCCTCGCAACCCCATTGGACGGCACCCAGACCTTCACTATGGAGCCGATGGTGATGGACCGCTTTCGCCTTCGTCTGCTGGGTTACGACGGTGAGCCCCTCCAAATGACCGAAATCGAAGTCTTGAGTGGGAAGGACGCCCTGCGATCGGACTCTCCGACTAGCGCTCCCAACTGAAGATTGGGAATCGAAAGATAGGTGCGAAGCCCAGCGCTTCGTAGAGCTTTCTTGCCCTCTCGTTGCCGCGACTGACCATCAGGGTGAGCGTCTCATAACCGGGAGCGCTCAGTTTCTCGAGAGAGTAGGCAAGCAAAGCACGCCCGACGCCACCGCCCTGAAGCTCGGGCAGGACCGCGATTTGAGCGAGGTGCCCCTGCCGTTTCGCCACCTCGGTCACAACGGTGAAGCCGACGAGCCGATCGGTCTTGCTATCGCGGGCAACGCACGAGGCATCCAGAAGTGACGTGCCGCAGCCGCGCTGCCTGAGGATGTTGTTGAGCAGGTAACGACAACCTTGCCGCGTTCTATAGAGCTCGTTCATACGGGCATCGATCCCGCCCGCGTGAGCGACCTGCATGACGTGAGCGGCCTCAGACAGGTTCCAGGATTTCCAGGGCAAGACGTTCATGGAGTCGCTCGCGTCACAACGAGGAGTCGGACTCTTGAGCGGGACGTGCATGAACTCCCGCCAATGAGTGAGGAAGCCTTCTTGCTCGAAGCCGTCGACGAGCCAGGGGGCATCGAAGGAAATGACCTGGCTTTCCACCCGGCGGACGCCACGGCGCCGAAGCTCATGCATGACGGCACCTAGAATCAACTTCCCCACTTCCGTCGCATCGACCTCCGAGAGCTCGTCGGAAACGACGAGCCCGGAAATTACACCGCGCTTGTCTTCGATGAGGTAGTAGACATAGGCGGCCGTGAAAGAGCCGATACGAACGGCCTTTCCCTGCAGGCCACCTCGCTCCATCGCGCGCGCGAGCGCCGAGATGGCACCCGATACGTCCCAATGAAGCCGGTCACGCCAGATCTGAACTTCCCTCGTCCAGAAATGCTCCATCTCTCTCGGATGGATCGAGCTGAGGTCCACGACGTCCCAGCCGGTAAGAGGGGTCTCGGCGATCAGACTGCTCATTGAAGTGGAATAGTAGTCTATCAGCGACTTTCCCGAAATGTTAGCCCGGAAGTCCAGAGTGGCGCACGTGCTACGATTGCTTCTTCATGCAAGCTATCATCATGGCCGCCGGCCGATCGACGCGAACCCATCCTCTCACCTCGACTCGACCCAAGCCCTTGATACCGATCTGGAATCGGCCGTTACTAGAGCACCAGCTGCGTCAGCTCCATGGACTCGTCGACGAGGTGCTTCTCGTCGTCGGCTATCGGCGAGAACAGATCGAGGCTCACTTTGGTCGCGAGCACGCGGGGCTTCGCATCCGATACGTCGAACAGAAACAACAGCGCGGAACGGCGGACGCCGTCGCCTCCGCTCAACGCTTCGTCACGGGCCGAACCCTTGTGCTGAACGGTGACGACTTCTACCATCGAGACGACTTGAGCGCCCTTCTCAATGGAGGTCGAGGTCTGCTCGTCACGGAGGCGTCTGACCCTCAGAACAGGGCCGTCGTCACGATCGTTGACGACGCAATCGAGAACATCGTGGAGAAGCCGTCTTCGCCACCCACCGGTGCTCTTTGCAGCGTGGGAGGCTATTGTATCGAGCGGGCCGACCTGCAGCTGCTCGACGGGCTTTCGCCGAGCCCTCGCGGAGAGCTCGAGCTTCCTGACTTCATTCTGGCGATCATCCGCAGAGCGAGGGTTCGCCCCCAAGTTATTCGGCGCGTCTGGCTTCCCCTCACTTACGCCTGGGACGTCTTGGGCACGGTGACCTACATCTGGAAAGATCCGGTGCGGGTGGAGCTCTTCGAGCTCACCGCAGAGGATCCCGCGGAGCTCGACAAGCGCGACGACATCGTTTTCGGCCGAGACGTCGTGTTGGAAGGGCCCCTATTGCTCGGCGCCGGAGTGCGGGTGGGGGACGGTGCCCGGCTACGAGGACCCTTGGTGCTGGGCAATGGTACCGAAGTGGAGCGAAACGCGATGCTCGAAAGAGTCGTGACCCTTCAAGATGCGCGGTTTGGCGAGGGGGCTCTCGTGCGAGACTCGGTGCTGGGGGCAGGCGCTCGGGTTGGCCGTGACGCGCGACTGGACAGCCGCCGAGGGAGCGAGCTCGTGGTCGAGGTTCAGGGCAAGCAGGTAGCCCCCGAGATCGATCGTTTGGGAACGATTGCCGGAGACGGTGCCGTCGTCGATGACGGAAGCGTCGTTCCCGCTGGAACGTTGATCCCCGCCGCGACTTAGCGTTAGCGGAGCCAACCCGGAGGAACTCCCGCGCGACGAGCTTCCTCTCTCAGGTCCACCAGAGACTCTTCCGCCGCCACCAGATCTTCGTCCGCTTCTCGAACGAGACGGCGCAAGTGGTCGAGGGACTCCACCACCGTACGTCCCTGTCCATCGACGTAGCTCTCCCCCTGAGCAAGGTGAAGGCCGGCGAGCGCTTCTTTGCGTTCGCGGGCCTCGTTCACGCGGGCGCGGGCCTGCTGCAGCCGCGCTCTCCACTCCGCCTCGCTACGCTGCCGCTCCCTGCTCTCCCGATCCCGTTGTACCGCATTCTCGTCACCATCAAGACTCAGATCGATGCGCCGCTCCGCTCGTGGCTCGGTCTCGGCCGTCTCGAGGTCTTCCGCGGACCCAGAGCTCTCGTCCTCGACCGCTTCATCTTCATCCTCGAAGACCTCGTCCTCGGTGATCTCTCGGACCTCGACACCTTGCGTCTTGTTCTTTTCCCGGCGCTCTTTCTCCTTGCGTGCCACCTCGCCGAGCGATTGCGCCGGACAGAACGTCGCTATCGACATCACGGCCACGGCAAGAACGATACGTCCCCACATACCTTCCCCCAGTTCGAAGAGATTCTGGCCAACGAGACCAGACTACCAGCTGGTTCGCGGGAGGCCAAACGCCGGGCTGGCCTGACGGTCTAGTGTCCCGTCTCGGAAGTGAGGTTAGCATCGAGAGCGTCGAGGCACCCGGATCGCAAGGAGCGTCGAGGGCGAAATACCGGGCGTATTCAACCGAGGCGCAACGCAGCGAGGCGGAATGCATCGGCGCTCGAATGCAACCTGACTTCCGAGACGGGGCACTAGCACTAGCACTAGCGGGACGACAGGGAGCGGAAGTACTCCTCGACGAGCTTTCGATAGTCCGCCGGAACCTGATCGGAGCCCGCAAGGTAGAGCTCGCCCTCGCCGATTCCCTCGAGCTCTCGACGAAGCCAATATTCGAACTGCTTGAGCTCGGTGAGTACATCTTCCTCGAGTTGCTCCAGCGCCAACGGGTTCAAGAAGATTTGTTTCTTCTCGAACTCTTCCATCCGTCGGATGATCTCACTCAAATCGGGCACGTCGAGATCCTGTCGCGTGAGATCCTGTCGGAGCTGCTCCGCGTCGGAAACCCTCTCTTGGAACTCGCGACGTAGCTGACGAAGCTCTTCCGTCGAGAAGGTGCCCGGCTGGTACCGCGGTCCGGCCGGCGACCCCGCGCCGATGCTGCTGCCCCCGCCGGAGCCGTTTTGGATCGCGAGCCCACGCTGCTCACCTCGCCCTTCGCCCCGCCCTTCTCCGGATTGAGACTCCGAGCCTTCCGCGCTCTGCGCGCCCTCTTGACCAGGCTGGCCCTCGCCCTGACCGTCCTGACCGCGCTCGCCCTCGCGGCCGCGCTGCCCGGACTCATTGCCCGACTGCTCGCCAAGTTGCTCGCCCGATCGGTCGCGGTTCAGCCCGCGCGCCTCGGCTTCTTGTCGGTCACGAATGCGCTCGGAGAGCGACTCGAGATTGCGAACGAGGTCACGGGTCTGCTCGATGGCCTCGGTCACCTGGGTCTCTTCCGACTTGCCGATCGCGCCCGCCGCTCGGTGGAGCTGTTCGCGGAGCGAATCGATATCCTCTCCGATCACGTTCTCGAAGTTCTCCGCGTAGTCCGGCGATCGACCCTGCACGACTCCCTTGGAGTATCGGATTTTCTCTTTCAGCTTCGAGTCTCGAATCGAGTTGGCCGCTTCTTGAATCTCTCGCGAGGCTTCTTTCTCCTCGCTGCGAGAGTCCCGCGCCATTCGATCGAGTTGGGACTCGAGGTTCGCGACTTGCTCGGCAAGCTCATCCTTTCGCTCGAAAATACGCTGGAGACGCTCTCCGGCTCCGCGGCCTTCAGCCGCGAGGCCCTCGACGTCCGATTTGACTCGCTCTTGCTGCTCGGCAATGCGCTCTGCCTGCTCGAGCGCGTCATCCATGTCGCGTTCAAGGCGAACCGAGCGGTTCTTGTCGAGGAGACGGCGCGCGTCCTTGAGCCGATCTAGCGCCGCGATGCCCTCCGCGATCGCGCCATCGTCACCGCGAGCGCCGGCACGGCGCATCGCGTCCGCCGCTTGCTGAAGCCGCCGCGCGGTGTCCTGCAAATCCGGCTGCGACTGTTCTCGGGCGAGACGCTCGAGCCTTCGCGCGAGCTCTTCCGTCTGCTCTGCCAAATCTCGCTGGCTTCCGCCCCCGCCGCCCCCACCCATTTGATTCTGCAGGCGGCTCGCCTGCCGCTTCAAACGCTCGTTCTCCTGTTGTTGACGCCGGGCGAGCTCCTGAAGCCGCTGCAAGGCCTCGTCCACTTGGTTGTCGACGCCCTGCTGCTGACCTCTCTGCACCGTCTCGTACTGGTTGCGAAGCTTGTCGAGCTCGAGCTCGAAGAGATCCGCCAAATCTTCGGCGCTCGCCGTTCGTCCACCGCCGCCTCCGCCGCCGCCTTGCTGAAACGAAACCTGCACTTCGCGGAACACGGCGTCCGCGCGCTGTAGATGCTGTAGGGCGCGCTGCTCGTAGGGCATCGCAGCATTGGGGTCCTTGACGGTGAGCTTCTCTTCTGCCGGTCCCATCGCCTCGATCGCCTTTTTCAGCGATTCGCTGATGGTGGCGAAGTCGCCGTCCATACCGGTGATCCCACGGTTCGACATCCGGCGCAGGAGGTTCTGCACTTGCTCTCGCAGACGTCCCTGCATGAGAGCGATGGTGGTGAGGTTCTCTTCCCAGTCCTTCCTGGCGTACTTTTCCTTGTCGCGAATGAGCTTGAAGGTCGCCGCGACGATCTCTCGCTGGCGGACCGACAGAGTCCCCTCCATGCCTCCACCGCCGCCGCCCCCACCGGGCATACCACCCTGCGCCTGGCTGTAACGGCGGTCGAACGGACGAGCCTCGATGAAATAGATGTCCGTCGTCGAAGTCTGGGGTCCCGCCACGAAGTCCCCGTCGGTAGCCCGCGCGTAATAGGAGATGAAGTCTCCCGGGGTGAGGTCGAAATCTTCGAGAAAGAAGGTGTGACCGGCGACCATCTCCTTCTTGCTCCGTCCCGAGTGAAGTTTCACGACTTGCTCTTCGCCGCCATTGACGGAATAGACGAGCTCGACTTTGGAGAGACCATAGTCGTCCTCTCCCTTAATCTCCGTGAAGACCTCCTCGATGGGATTCACCTTCGAGTCTCGACCGGGTTTGGTGATGGTCACCGAAGGCGGCTGATCCGAGAGCACTTCGATCGCATAGTCCGGAGAAGCCGCCTGCATGGTTCCGTCGAAAGCTTCGAGCTCGATCCGATAGAAGCTATCCTCACGAACGGAAAGGTTTGCCGTAAGAGAGCCCTCAGCAGCCACCACGAGCTCAATGGGCTCCGCGCCCTCCACCTTTAGAACCCCGCCCGCGACCGTCACCGTCGGATAGATCGTGAGCGCGACCTCCGTACCGCGCAGCGCGGCGATGTCTCCGCCATCCTCCACGGTTTGCGGCGAGAGCGCGGTGTAATCGGGGAAGCGGTACTCGAGATCGATCTGCCTCACGTAGGGAAGATCGGAGACCTCGACTCGAAACAAATCCGAGCGTACTCCATTCGCTTCGACGAAATAGTCCGTCGCGGAGCTGAGGTCGAACATCATGAAGCTGTACTGGCCATCCCCCTCCTCGAGGTTCATCGAGAAGCGGTGCCATTCGCCCTCCCCCTCCGCCTTGAGGGCGATCTCAGTGTCCTCCGTCTCGAAACCACGGAGCTCGGCTGTCACGAGCTGATCCGCGCCGCGCGCGACTCCGATGTCGCCTGGGGCCACGACGATCATATAGGGGCTCGCGGCCTGAGCGCTCCTCATTGGATTGAGCAGAAGCGATGCACCGTAGCGCATGAAGCTCGGGCTCAAAAGCACCGCCACCATGCCCGCGAGGGCAACGCCCAAGAGCACGGCGGAGCTTCGCTTCAGCGCGTCGTGCTCGATCCCATGCCCGTAGTCGATGGACTCGCAACGCTCGACCGTCTGCTCGACCAGCTTCTGGACGAGAGCCTCGGAGAGGTGGGGTCTCGACCTCGACCCCTCTTCGGCCGGTTTGCCCATCTCGACCGCGCTCGAGACCGCTTCTTTCAATGAAGGGTCTTGCTCCTCCATATAGAGGGCGACCTGTTCGCTGGTAACGCGCTTCGCCAGAGGGCGGACGATGAAACGGAGCGCGATTGCAAGGAGCGCGAGATAGGTGAAGATGCGAAACAGGCGCACCGACCAGGCGGTGTAGCGAAAGTACTCCATCCCGTAGGCGGAGATCGCGAAGGCGGTGAATCCGAAAAGCACTACGAAGGCAAGGCCCTTCAGGACGTTGCGGAGGCGCCATCGGCTGCGCACATATCGGATCGCGCGAATCAGCTGTGGGTAACCCGACGTATCGAGAATGCTATCCATTTTCGAATTTCGCTTTTATTCAGTATAGCCCGTCTTTCCGGGCGGCAGGGCATCCGGTGGGAGTGCACTTCCGATCAGACCAGCTATCAGGCGGCTCTCGAGAGGCGGTTCGACAGCATCGTCTCGGCCACGAGGAGCCCAAAAGCCCCAATCAACAAGTACCACCAGAATCCCTGTTGCCGCTCCTGATCCGTGGGGGTCTGAGCACCTCCGCTTGCGGCCGTCGCCATGTCGCGGAACGTAACCGAAGCAACCAGCTCCTCGGGATCGAGTCTCGCGAGGTCCGACTCAGAGACATCGAGGTTAGCAGCGAGACTGATCGGCTCCGAGGCCCGTTTTCCCGCGCGCCGGAGCTCATAAAAGCCTTGCTCTTCCAAAGTGAGAAGCGCCCTCTCGTCGCTTTTGGGTAGGATGGTCGTCTCGCCGGCCGGAGAGGTGACGACGAGGTCGTATTCCCTTGGTTCGCTCGCCTCTCCTTCGTCCGCCACCTTCTCCAGGTAGCCCGTCAAGTCGGCAACCTCGCCGACTTGGTGCCACGGATCGGCCTCGTCATAGCCGGCGGCATAGCGAACCAATTGATGCATGAAGGGCAGGAAGATCGGCTGACGTGCGAGGTCGTTCCAAAAGGTGTCGAGGGTGGACGTCCAGACGAGCACCCGCCCCTCACCGATTCGGTGCTCGACGAGCGCCACGGCCCCATCATCGAAACGCGCCATCACGCCGTCGGTGACAGGCTCCGTGAACGACCGGTAGCGGAAGAACTTCGATGAGGAAAAATCGCCGCTGTGTGGCGCACTGAACAGCTCGAAGACGGGACTGCTGTAATCAAGGTAGGAAAGCGTTCCACCCCAGTCCCGTGAGCGATCGATGGGCGGGCCCATCGGCGAGGGAAGAAGTCGGGCCGCGGCACCCGTGTATGTATTGGGTCTGCTCGCCTCCCCGAGCACGAGGAGAAGACCGCCTCCGGCCTGAGCAAAACTTTCGACCAGTCTCGCTTGAGCGTCACTGATGGAAGAGACGTCGTTGATAAAAACGACCTCGCGTCCGTTCAAATCGGATGCTCGGAGCTGGCCGATGGGCTTGGACTCGACGCGAAACGAAGGCCGGTCTCCGATCTCGAGCGCCCGATTGATGAAGAAGCCGCTGCGACCGGAGCGGTTCTGAAGGGCGAGAACGGACACTACTTGACCTGGCCACAAGACGAAATGGTACTCGTTGTCCTCGGGAAGTTCGTCCGCATCGGCCCGAACCGTTCCTCTGGCCATCCCCGCCGGCAACGTGACGGGGTCGAAGCTGATGGTCTCCGAGCTGTTTGGCGAAAGCTCCAGAGGCTTCGTCTGAAGCGAGCGCCCGTCGAGCTCGACATGAAGCCGCGTCTTTATCGGGTCGCTCGAGACGGGCGCCTTGTAGGTTACTCGCGCCGACGCTCTGAGGCGCTCGCGACCGGACAAGCTATCCCGCTCCAGGATGACTCCGGTAACGGAGAGATTCTCCGCTTCGTCCGAGCTCAAGTCGACCGGAACAAGCTCTGTCCCCGTCGGAAGCCAGACATCCTCATCGCCATCCCATCCCAGACGCTGAAAGTCGGAAATGAGCACGACCTCCTTGCGCGACAGGTTCGATTCATCGACGATTTTCTTGGCGAGCTTTAGAGCGGGACCATAGCTCGTGGTCCGCGAAGACAACTCGATTGTCCGCACGAGCGTGGAGAGCGCTACCGCATCGGAGCTCGACTCCGATACGATCGTCGCGCGGTCGGAGAAGACCACGATCGAGCCACGCTCATCGGGGCCGAGAGACTCCACGCGGGCGAGGGCTTCTTCCTTGGCGCGGTCCAACCTTCCGCCATAACCCATGCTGTAAGAGTGATCGATGACGAGCACGACCTCCCTGGGTCCAAGTGGCGACGCGGAGGCCGCGCGCGGGTCCTCGAAGAACGGCCGGGCAAAGGCGGCGACGAGCGCCAGCAGAGCGAGGCATCTCAATGCAAACAGGAGCAGGTGGCGGAGTTTCTGCCGCCGCACCGATCGATAAGGGATTCTCCGGACGAACATCAGAGAGGGAAACGGAAAGACGTCTTTCTTTTCTCGATGCGTCAGATGGACGAGAACTGGAATTGCGAGCGCAAGGGCGCCCAGCAAGAAAGCCGGTGTCAGAAAGCTCATCGAGTTCTCGTCATGCGCTCACGGCTGGCGAGGTAGTGAAACAGCGCGTAATCCAGGGGTGTCGAGGTATCCAGCAAGGTGTAGTCGATCTGATTTTCTCCCAGAGTTCTCGTCAGGCGGTCGACGTGCTCCCGAACGAGCTTTCGGTACTCGTCTCGCAGATAGTCCGGAATAACGGGGACCGCTTCACCCGTCTCCAGGTCTTGGAAGTTCGCGGCCTCGTCAAAGGGAAAATTGAGCTCTGCCGGGTCCATCACGTGAAACACGATGAGATCGTTTCCTCTGTACCTCAAGCCCTTCACCGCATCGAGAATTCTCTCGGGCTCGTCGTAGAGGTCAGAGATGAGCACCACGATTCCGCGACGGTGGATGGCCTCCGCGATCTTCACCAAGGGACGCTGGTAGTCGCTCCGTCTCTTTGACTCGAGCCGGTCGATGGTGTGCAGAACGACCTCGAGGTGTTTCGCGGAGGGCGGTACGAAATCCACGATGTCTTCATCGAAGGTAGCGAGGCCGATCCGATCGCGCTGTTTCTGTGAAAAGACGGCGAGCGAGGCGGCGAGATAGCGCGCATAATCCAGCTTGGAAAGCAGCTCACCGGGCTCGCTCACGAAGCCCATCGAGCGCGAGATATCGAGGACAATCGTGAAGCTCGTATTCGTATCCGCCTCGAACTCCTTCACGTAGAAACGATCGGTTCTAGCGAATAATCTCCAGTCTATCTGCCGAATGTCGTCGCCGGGCATGTAGGCGCGGTGCTCGGCGAAATCCACCGAGCGCCCCAGGTAGGTCGAGCGATGCAGCCCGCTGATGAAACCCTGCACGACCGAACGTGCCAGGAGATGGAGGTTCGAGATACGGGAGAGCACCTTGGGGTCGACGAACTGGCCGACCCGCGGACCACTGCTTCCTCGCCGCTTGACCATGAATCCCGCTTACATTCGCGACTTCGGCACGGAGACCGATTCGAGCAACTGGTCGATGATCTTCTCGGAGGAGATCTTCTCCGATTGAGCGTGGAAGTTCGTGAGGATCCTGTGGCGAAATACGGGACGCGCCAGCGCCTGAATGTCCTCGTAGCTCACGTGATAACGACCCGCCATCAGAGCCCGCGCTTTCGCCCCGAGAATGATGTACTGGGCGGCGCGCACGCTGGCGCCGTACTCGACCCACTTCTCGACGAACTCGGGAGCACCCTCTGCGCCGGGACGCGTCGTCCGAGCAAGACTCACCGCATAGCGCATGATCGATTCGGTGACCGGCACCTTCCGAACGAGAGTCTGAAACTGGACGATCTCCTCTCCCGTCACGACGTTCTCGAACTGATGGTCTTGCACCGACGTCGTAGAGCGAACGACCTCGATCTCCTCTTCCTCAGGAAGGTAATCAATAATGATGTTGAACATGAAGCGGTCGAGCTGCGCCTCGGGAAGCGGATAGGTACCCTCGAGCTCGATGGGGTTCTGGGTCGCGAAGACGAAGAACGGCTCCTCGAGAGTATAGGTACGTCCCTGGATGGTCACGCGGTGCTCCTGCATCGCTTCCAACAGGGCCGATTGCGTTTTGGGTGGCGTGCGATTTATCTCGTCCGCTAGAACGATGTTGTTGAAGATCGGGCCGGGCATGAAGACGAGCTCGCGGCGCCCGGTCTTCGGATCCTCCTGCACGAGATCCGTTCCGGTGATGTCCGAGGGCATCAAGTCGGGCGTGAACTGAATGCGCGCGAACTCGAGGTCGAGCACCTGCGCTACCGTGTGGATGATCAGGGTTTTCGCGAGTCCAGGAACGCCGGTAATGATGCTATTGCCTCCAACGAAGAGAGACAGCAATACCTGCTCGATGGTATCCTCCTGGCCCACGATGAGCTTTTTGAGCTCGTCGCTGATCCTCCGGTAGGACTCCTTCAGGCTATCGGCGAGGGCAATGTCATCTGCCGCTTCGAGCGCGGTCGTGGTTTCGTCAGCCAACTTACTTCGGTCCTTTCTTTCCTTGATGGTGCTCTTCGGTGACACCGCTCGTCGTCAGTGTGTCACCCCATAGATGACGTAGTTGACGCCGAGCTTGAACGCCTCGTTCGAGATATCGATGGGAACCCATCCCGCTCCCGTCCACTCCCAGTACTCTCCAATGTCATGATTGTAGTTCGCGATGACCATCAACCGCTTGTTCGGATCGTTGTCCTCGAAAATGCCATAGTAGACGGGCTTGAGCCAGGGAGCCGCCGGATGCTCGAAGTCCAGCGTCGCGATGTGGAAGAACGAATCGAAAATCGGATGGCTCACGTCTAGCTCGATGAGCTGGTGATTGGGCAGGACCTCGTTCATTTGCTCCACAAAATTGAACCACTGCCAATCCATGATGAAATCATCCACAACGAGAAACCCGCCTTTGAAAAGGTAGGTGCGCAGGCCTTCTGCCTCTTTTGCGGTCGGATTCCAGAAGCCGACCTCGCATAAATAAGCCCAAGGATAATTGAAGAGCTCCGGGTCATCCAAGGCGTAGATATTGCCCTTGCCCATGTTCGGCTCGATCGACGTGTAATTTTTGAGAATCGTCATCAAGTTGCTCTCACCCCGCGGGTAGTCGTGGTTCCACTTGAGATCGAGCCCCCATTGATAGGCACCACTACGACCCCACCTCGTCGGCTCGAATCGAACACGCACGAAGGTGAAATTCCCGTTGTAGGGAAAATTCTCGTAGGGGACCTCGAAGCCCTGCATACGGCTGGCAGCGAGCGGTACGCCGATGACGAGCACGAGCAAACCGACGACCACGAGACCAACCCTCTTCATGGCTCGCTCGATTCGTTCGACAGTTCGAGGAGGAGGCTCAATCCATCTCTGAAGACGGGCGCGATCTCGAGTGCGCGAAGAAGCTCTCTCCTGGCGCTCGCGGCGTCCCCCGCCTCCCGGTAGGCGACGGCGAGCTCGTAGAACCCCTGCGCCTTGTCGGTCGTCAAAGCGAGAAGCGCGCGTCTTTCGACGACGACGTCCTCGAAACGTCCTACCCCGCGAAGAAGTCCCACGAGCTGCAGGTGGGCATCCGCGTCGAACGGATAGATATAGATCGCGCGTTCCAGGATCGCGGCCGCGTCTTGCTTCTCGCCCAACGACTCGTAGAGCTCGGCTAGCTCGATATGGGCATCGTAGTGATTTTCGTTGATATCCACGAAACTTCTGAGCTCTCTGGCCGCTCGCTTCGAGTCACCCTTCTCTCGGTGGATTCGCGCCAGCAAGAGATAGGGGCTCCCGGCCTCGCCGTAGCCGGGAAAGAGCTCCTTCGCGCGCTCGAGGTGCCTTTCGGCTCTCTCCGCGTCGCCGTCCGCAAGAGCCAGTCTTCCCGTCTCGAGGTGGGCGAAGAAATCGTGCGCGTCCTTCTCCGCTCGCGCCCTCAGCTCTTCGGGTGACGGGTTTCTCGACTCCCCTTCCTCGGGCAACCTCAAAGCCTTCGCCACCGACTCGAAACGCTCTTTCAGGTAAGTCTCGAAAAGGGCGTCGAACTCCTCGAGCTCGAGCGAGAGCACCTTCTGAAAGACCTTCTCGGTGGGCAACCCTTCGCGGTATCCAGCGAGCATGTCTCGAATCGCCTGGAACCCATGGTCTTGCTCAATCAGCTCGGAAACGAGAGACGCCTGATAGTAGGAGATCCCGATCTGCTGGGGATGTGTGGGCCTCATGAACCCGTTATTGAGCTCCGCGATGGGCAAGAGCTTGCCACGCTCGTAGGCTGCAAGAAAAGCGATATTGGCGTCGTCTCCCCAGCCGGGTCTCGCTCGGCGCTCCTCGAGAACGGAGAGCCCTTCCGAGAACCATCGTGGCACTCTGTGATCGGTAACCCCGAGCGTCACCGTATGGCCGAGCTCGTGCCACAAGGTCGAAGCCCAGTTGAACTGCCCCTTGGGTCGGGCCGAAGGAGAATCGACGACGATAACGGACCCGAAACAGACTCCGAGGGCCCCGAGCCCCGGAAGACCGAGCGTCCTCACGGAAAAGTCCGCGTGCGACGGGTAGACCTCGATACGGATCGGAGTCTGGGGTTGAAACTCGTACCTCTCGGCGAGTTTCTCGTAGGCCTCGGTGGCGATCGCTTCGACGTAGCCCGACAGCAGGGCGGCTTCCTTGTTCTTAACGAAGATCTCGAACTTGTCCGTCGTCGTCGTGACGTAGTCGGGGTAGGTATCGAGCAAGTCGAGAGTGTTCTTGACCCAAACGTTGGAAGGATCGCCTTCGAAAGATCGCTCCAGGCTTTCGCGTCCCTCCTCGATGCGTCCCAAACGAAGCTCGTTCAGGCCGAGAAGCCCGTGTCCCCACCAGGAGCGCTCGTCGAGAGCAATCGCTTTGCTCGCAAAGTCGCTCGCCTCCACGTAGAGTCGGTTGTTCACGGCGATGTCGGACAGCGTGTTGTAGAAATCTGCATGCCTCGGGTTTCGCGCGAGCGCCCGAGCCTCGACCGCGCGAAAGGCGTCTAGGTTGCCACTCAGAAGCTCAGAGGCCGCGAGAATCGGCAGCGCCTCCGGCGAAACCGGATTGACTGCGAGCGCTCGCTCGGCTTCCTCGCGGGCCCTCTCGTAGTTCTCGAGCCCGAGGAGCTGTTCGGCGAGAAAAGCTCGAGCGGCGACATAGTCGGGTCGGATCTCGAGAGCCTTCTCCGTCAACACCATGGCCTCGGAGGAGCCATCGAAGGCTTTGACTCTGGCCATGCCCAGCAGCGCCTCGGGATGTTTGGGATTGACGGCGAGAACTTTCTGCAGGCTCTCTGTGGCGTCGGGGCTCTCGTACTTCTCGAGGAAGAGTGCGCCGACGAGAATCGCGGGCTCGTGAGCACGGGGGGCTTGGGCCTGTGCCTCGTCGAACGCTCTGAGCGCATCTTTGAAGAGGTCCTTGTTCGTGGCACCTAGATAGCGACAGGCGATCGCCACCGCGATGAGCTCCTCGGAGCTGAGACTCGAGCTCCGATTGTAGACGTCGATGAAGCGGTCGAAGCGCCGAAGGGCCTCGTCTACCTCGCCATCGTCATGGAGCAGGATGGCGAGGTTGAGCTCGGCGGTCAAGGCATCGGTCGCGCCGGCCGCGATGGCATGCCCGAAGGCCGCGCGAGCCTCCTCGATGCGGCCCCTTTCGAACAAGAGCTCGCCACGAGTATTCTCGAGCTCGGCCGATGCGGGCTCTCGTTCGAGAAACGCCGCAATTGTCTCGAGCGCCTCACTAGCCTGTCCCGTGAGCCGCAAGGCCTCGATCCAGCCCCTGTAGAGACGGGCGGTCGGAGTACGAGACGATTCCGACTCGAAGGCTTCGAGAGCCTCCTCATAACGACCCGCGCGCAGAGCCTCCTCGGCCTCCTCCAGGCTGGCTAGCACCGGACTAGCCTGTGTGAGGAAAAGGGCGAGCGCTACTCGAGTCACTTTTTCACTCGCTCATCGATGGCTTGCGTCACTTTGGCGAGCTCCAGAAGCAACGCTTCCAGCTCCTGCAAGTAGAGCTCTTCCGGCATGCTCTCCTTTTGGGGCCGGAGCGCTTCGACCCGGCTCTCGAGCTCGCGCTGCGACGCGACGAGGCGCGCGAGCTCCGGATCGGATTCGATCTTCGTAGCCCCCGGCCCCGCCGCGGTGGCACTCGCTCCGAGGAGATAAGAGGCGCCGGCGAGGTTACCTTCGGATTCGCCGGGCTCAACCGAGCCCTCGCCGTCACCGTTGTCGTCGATGATGGCGTGCTCCGTCTTCAAGATGTTCTCTTCCTCGTAGTAACCGTCCACGCGAAGCCGCGCATGGGTGAAAGCTTCGAGCACCGAAACGCGCTCGTTTTTGTCCGTATCCGCTTCCTCCCCGGCATAGGCTTCCACGAAATACTTTCCAAACTGGGCTTCATTCCGTTCGAATCCGGTTTTGGTGGCCGTGACAACGATCCGATTGCGTCCCGAGAGAGAGGGAACGAAACCGCCGCTGGCACTCGAAGTATTGACGAAAACGATCTGTTGCTGTCCGAAGGGCTCTAGGAGCGCGACGAAGTCGGAATCCGTGATATCCGGTCCCGGCAAGTTGAAACGAGAGTTGTCGGAGTCGAAGCTGCCATGTCCGATGAGCAGAATGTAGAGCTGATCGCCTTCGCCGAGCGTGCTCTGAAGCTCGCGGAAAACGGCCTCGATATTCTCCTTCGTCGATTTCGAGTGCGTCACGTCGGGAGCCACCTCAGGCTTCTCCGACAGATAGGAAACGCGGTCAGGCGACAAACCGTAGCTCTCGATGGCCGCCTCTCGCATGGCCATCGCCCACTCGTGAAAACGCTCTTGGTAGCTCGGCTCGCCTCCGAGGCCAGTCACGATGACGAGATGGGTTTCTGCCGAGACCGCGGTCGAGACCCAAACCAGAGCCAGGAGAACAAATGCCGCGCTCAAGGACCGAAGGTCCCTCACGCAAGCCCCCGCAGCTTGCGGTAGCCCCACTCGCTTCCGACGAGCCCGACGAGGAGCAAGAACAGAATCGGCATGTCCCAGAGGTCTCGACGTTCCTGAACGGTCGTGCCCCCCTCGGTGTAGCTCATGTCTTCCGGCAGGCGATGAACGTTCTCCGGCGTATAGAAGCCCCCGCCCGTCTCATCCGCGATACGCTCGAGCAGAGGAGTTCTCATCTCCGCCTGGAAATACTCGTCATCGAGCTCGTCCGACTCGACGAAGCCCGCGGCGAGCCCGAGAGATTCGCCCTCACGCATCGCTTCGACGCTCAGCTCGTAGCTCCCCCTCTGATCGGGCAGAAAGCTGGCGCGGTACTCGCCGTCCTTGTCGACCGTCCATTCCATCGGCACATCGAAACGACCGCCCGACGGCGTCCGCACGGAAAGCGAGACGCGAGCGTTGTTGACTTTCAGGAATCGGTCGTCGTCGACCTCGGCTCGGACCGTCACGCTCTCGCCGGGAGCGTAGCGGCTCCTTTCCGTCGTGAGAGCGACCTGATCGGGAACGTAGCTCACGAGCCAGCGGAGAAGCTTTCGCCAAAGTAGCTCGTGCGTCATATCCTCGAGAGGGATATCGGCGTGCATCTGCCACTGCCACGTATCGTTCACCGTGAGAGCCAGAGCCTTACCCCGACCGTAGCGCTGGTAGACGAGTACGGGCTGCTCATCGACCTCGGGCCCGCTACCCGTGAGAAGCGTCGTTGCCCCCGGCTTGACTGAGTCGACTCGGTTCAGTGTCAATAGCGGCGGCAGGGTCTCCCAACGTTCGGCGCTCGTCTCGACGTCAGTGCCGAATTGCGTCACAGGATGCGTCGCGCCGAATGCGGTTGGCTCGATGGTGAGCGAAGCGAAGAACGGCGGACCCGCGACGCCCTCGCCGCCCGACGTCTGGGCCGAAGGGTTCATCGCGACGGGCAGCACTTCCGCGACCGGCGTACCCGCGTAGCCGCCTTCCGAGAACGACAATCGGCCACCCAGGGCGAGCAATCCTCCACCACGCTCACTCACGAAATCCGCGATCATCCTCAGCTGGTCGTGGGTGAAGTAGCTGGCCTCGACGCTTCCGAGAATGATGCCGCGGTAGCGAAAAAGCTCCTCGCGAGTCCTGGGGAATCCGCTCGACAGCTCGTGCGGATCGTCGACGTCCAAGCGTAAGAACTTGTTCTCCGCCGTTCGTATCAGACAGACGACCTGCAGATTCTCGTCGTCCGCTACGGCGCGACGGATGAACCCGAGCTCGAAACGAGGCTCCCCGTCGAAGTAGAGGATCTTCTGCTGGCCACCTTCGACGAAAATCAGCTCCTCCCGTTGATTGTTTTGGGTCACCATTTCACCGGGCTCGGGATTCACCTTGAAGCGGAATTTGCGGGCTCCGCGGTCAGAAGCCGTGAAGTCAATACGCACCGTCGTGGTTTCCGCTTCCGACGAGAGCTCGACGTCCTTAGAGTTGACGATGCGGCCATTATCCTCGACGTCGACTCGAACCGTTTCGCCGTCGAAGCCTCGCTGCGAGATAGTCACGTCGACGAGGAGAGACGACCCTTCGAGAACGGTTCGTGGCGCTTCGACACGAGTCACCTCGATGTCCTTGGTGAACCGCTCTCGACCGAGACCTACCGTATAGACAGAAACTTTGCGGGCCTGCAGGTCGAGCAAGGTGTTGCTAATGGCGGCATTGGAGTTGTCAGCGCCGTCACTGATGACCACCAGCCCCGCCAAAGGCACGTTGGTAAGCTCCTCCACGCTGCGCTCGAGCGCTCGGGCGAAGTGGGTTTTGGCGCCCGCGTAGGTCAGGGTCGAGGGCTCGCCCAACCGTTGCGCGGATACCGAAAAACGGAAGAACCTCAGCATGAACTTGTCCGCCAGGGCGCGGTGCAACTCGCTTCCTTCGGGTCCGAATGTATCCTGGATGAATCGAGCCCTCGGCTCGTCGTCAACGTCCGAGATCTTCATGCTTTTCGAGTCATCCAGGAGGATTCCCACGAAGCTTCGCTGAGGGACGACGGTAGAGAGAACGAGGGCAGGACGAAAAAGGCAGAAGAGAACGACGATCAGGGCTGCGATGCGGAGCGCAGTCAGCACGAGACGGTCTCGTGGCGTGCTCTTCCCGCCCACGCCCCGGTAGCGAAAAAGGGTAGGGACGACGAAGACGACCGCCACGACCCCGAGCAGCATCACGGCCCAAGGGGCGCCAAAAGACAGCTCGCCTCTCTCATAGAGGAGTGGACGATACTTGAACAAGAACTCGAAGAGGTTTTCGAGCCAGGATGACATCAATGACTCATCGCGTAGATAATGAAATTGACTCCCATCTGATAGGCGTAGGTCGAGAATTTGAGTGGATAATAGGGATTCTCGGCCCATTCCCAGGCATCCCCCAAGTCCGTGTTCCAATTGATGAGGACCATGAGGCGTTGCCGATCGTCGAAGATACCTTTGACCGCCGGGTAATAACCATCCGCCTCCCACGTCGGCCCGCCCTGCATGCCCTGCCCCACGTTCGGAACTTGCACGATCTCCTTTACGTCGTAGAAACAACTAAAGATCGGATGATCGAGGGGGATATCCACGATGGGATAGCCGGGAAGAATGTGCTGGAACTGGCTCTGGAAGTTCTCCCACTCGAAGCTTCCCCAGAAATCGTCGACGACGAGAAACCCTCCCGCGTGAAGGTAGCGCCGCAGGCCCTCGACTTCCGCCTCCGTCAAAGCCATGTAGCCCACCTCGACCGTGTAGAGAAACGGGTATCGAGACAGGTTCGGATCGGTGAGGCGCACCGCGTTCTCGGCTTCGTAGGCGTCGAGATTCGTCAATCGGCGGAGACCAATGAGGAACTGAATGTCGGCCTTGGGGAAGTCGACGCTCCAGCTTCGATAGTCGCGAAGTCGGTAGTAGCCCGTGTAAGTGGCTCGAGTGAAGTAGAACTCGCGAGGCACGCTGGCCCCGTGAAGAAGCAATCCGCGACGGCCCGTCTGCGCTGCCAACATTTCCGGCGGGGTCAGGAAGGACTGTGGTGAGGGAAAGGCCATCGCGGATCCCGCAGCCACGGCGGAAGGTTGCGGCTCCTTGCGGCCACCCAAAGGCGAGCTCGCAGCCGTGAAGCAGGCGAGCCCGAGCCCCGCGAACAGGAGCGCTCGCAAAGCGTACCGGCGGCCCGTTTCACTCAGCAACGCGGCTGACTCCCGACCGACCCCGGGCGGCTCGCCAGTGGCCCGAGCGCGCGAGGGCCTCTTTAGGTTCTAGAGCCCATAGAAATTCGACTCTTCACCTAGTATACGACAGCGAAAGGGAGCGGTCATGGAGCCGAAAGAGGATTGAGGTGCCTCGGAGGGATCAGGAAGCGAGCCAGCGGTGGTCGACGACGAACGAAAACTCGGGATTCAGCTTGCGGATGAGAACTTCAGACGCGAGCGACCGGCCGCAAGCTCTGGCGAGAAGCTCGCCAGCCGAGGTGCCTTCGGAGGCGGCTTTTTGCTCCGCAGCCTCGAGAGCGCTGTCCGTCAGCTGAAGCGTCCCGCTCACGGGTCCAGCGGCCTGTCCGGCTACGGTCGCGGCGAAGGGGTTGAACTTGTCACCCTCTCCTCGCTCTCGCTTCTCCAGAACGACCTGATACTCGCGATCCTGAACTTTGAACGTCGATTTCATGGCGGCGCTATTTATAGCACAAACGGGCCGAGCCATCAGTGGTGGGCTTCCCCGGACTCCTCGATCGGCGGGGGCCCGTAGTATCCACGGCGCGCGCGCACCTTGGCACCCTTTACGTCGACTTCTACCTTGATCTTCCGGTACTTCCCGTCAAGCTTCGTACTGTTCGAGACGTAGCCGAGCGTGTACTGACTGAATAGCTCTTCGAGAATGTGATCGTAGAGCTCATCGAGCTTATCGAGTGACGAAGCGACGGCGAAGAAGCCGCCCGTTTCGTTTGCGACCCGACGGAGAAACCGCCCCTCGATGAGCACGCGCTGACGCTGCCCTCCCTCGCCTGTGAACTGGAGGGAGTGGATGGTCACGTCGGACATCTTTACCATGTCGAAGACTTCGCCCTCGCTGAGGGTGCTCCTCGAGTCCACGCCGTCGCTGAAGATGACGAGCGTCTTTTTTCCATCGAGGTCGTAGAGACGGGCCAAAAACGTTGCAAGGGCATCGTAGAGCGCGGTCCAACCTTCCGCCTCGACGTCATAGATGCGGTCACTGATCAGACGTTGATCGTCCGACGAATACTGCGAGAGTCGAATGTTCTCGTCGAAATCCATCACGAAGAGATTCTCGGTTCTCGGCAGGTTGGCCAGGAACTTGATGACCGCCGTCCGAAGCAGGTGAATGTCCGCCTCCATGCTTCCACTCGCATCGAGCAGCAGACCAACCACCTGTCTCCCCGACACCTCGTCCTTCATCTCGGGGGGCAGCCCGACCCAGCTCTGCTCGAGTCCGGCGGCAAAAAGCTGAATCTCCTGTAAGACCCCGTCCTCGAAGACTCGGAAGTCGTCGATCGTCAAACCGGTTATGAAGTCGTCATCCTTGTTCGTCACGGCTACGGCGACGGAGACCATATCGACGCTCGACTCGAATACGTAAGGAGCTCGACCCTGGTCTTGCGCGTTCAGCGGAAAGGCCAGGGTCGAGATGCCGAGCGACAGAAACAGCGTCCCCAGACTCATCCTGTCGATCATACGACGCCTTCGATGACGCGGGCGGCGAGCTCGAAACGATTGAAGGGAGGCATGACGTAGGCGCCTTCGACCAGGTCGCGGGCGGCCACGAGCGCGTCCCGCGCGATCTCGACGCCCACTTGCTGCGCGGCCTCCTTCGTCGGCGCTTTCCGGAGCCGCTCCCGAACGTCGGCGGGAACCGTCATCCCCGGCACCTCGTTGTGCAAGAACTCCGCGTTGCGCGAGCTGACGAGGGGTAGAATGCCGACGAGCACCGGAATGCGGAAACCCTCCACGGCCTTCAAGAAACGCTCCAGAAAGCGCGGCTCGTAGATCGGCTGCGTGAGACAGTACTCCGCTCCCGCCTCCACCTTTCTCTGGAACTTTCGCATCTCCGCGTCGAAATCGGTGGCGCCCGGATTGACCCCAACTCCAATGTGAAACGGCAAGGCGGGCCCCAAGGGGTTGGCGGCCAGATCGAGTCCCCGATTCAAGCGCGAGAGGATCTTGACCAGACCAACGGAATCGACGTCGAAAACCGCGGTTGCACGAGGGTAGTCGCCGAGCTTGGGCGGATCGCCCGTCACCGCCAGGATGTTCCTGAGTCCCAGCGCTTGTGCGCCGAGCAAGTCGGACTGTATTCCGATGAGGTTTCTGTCGCGACACTGATAGTGGAGAATCGTCTCGATACCGACTTGTTGCTCGAGAAGCACCGCGAAGCTCAAAGCGCTCATCCGAGCGCTCGCCCTCGGTCCGTCTCCGATGTTCAGGAACGCGATCTCCTTCTCTTCGAGCCACTGCGCTTTCTCGAGAAAAACACCAGCATCCGCGCCCTTCGGTGGATCCATCTCCACAGAAACGACGAACTTCCTCCCGAGACTCCGCGCGAGGCGGGACTTGTTTTCCCGGGGTATGGGCGCAGCCTCGGGCCTCGGCTCCGAGGGCGCCGCGACCTCGACGATGCTGCGGGACGGCCCGAGCGCTCGAGCGACGCCGACGATGGCACCTATATGAGCCGGCGTCGTGCCGCAGCAACCACCAACGATGGCGGCTCCAGCCCGAAGGAAGCGTTTCGCGTAGTGAGCCATGTACTCGGGCGAGCAGAGATAGTGGACGCGCCCCTCGACCACTTCCGGCAGGCCCGCGTTCGGTTGCACCGAGAGAGGCAAACTGGTCGCGGAGCTCACCCGCTCGAGGACGCGAAGCATGAGCTCGGGACCCACGCTGCAATTGGCGCCGATGACGTCGATGCCGAGATCGCTCAGAGTCCTCGCGACGTGCTCCGGCTTCGAACCGAGGGGGGTCGCGCCGTCGTCACCGAAGGTCATTTGCGCGACGATGGGAATGTCCTCCCGAACCGATCGCGACGCGCGTATCGCCAGGGCGAGCTCACGCAAGTCCGAGAATGTCTCGAGGATGAGAAGATCCGCGCCTCCCTCGATCAGTCCCGCCGTCTGGTCGCGAAATGCGGCGAGCGCGTCGTCTTCTGACACCGTCCCGATGGGCGCGATGGGCTTTCCCAGCGGACCCACGGCGCCCGCCACGAGGAAGGGGCGGTCGGCCGAGCTTCGGAGCTCCGCGGCGAGCCGAGCGCCTTTCTCGTTGATCGCGTGAACGCTGTCTCCGAACCCGTGGGGCTGGAGCTTGAATCGATTCGCGCCGTAGGTATTGGTCTCTATGATATCGACCCCCACCGCCAGGTACTCGCGATGAACCGACTGAACCAGCTTTGCATTCGACAGGTTCAGCTCGTCGAAGCAACGATTGAGCATCACCCCCTTCGCATAGAGACTAGTGCCCATGGCTCCGTCGCACACGAGTGGAGCTCGCTCCAAACGGCTCTGGAGCTCCTCGCGCTTCATACTTGTTCCTGAGCCGGAGAGTCCGCGTCACTGAGACCGAGAATGGACTGTTCGACCGCTAGCGAGTGATCCTCGATGTGGCTCGCGAGAATCCGCCGGGCCTGGCCGTATTGGTCGCCTGGCACCTGAAGCCGCGTGTAGCCCGTTCCCAGAAATCCGCCGTCGGTTCCGACGATGAGGACGATGTCGGGCTTTTCGATCCAATTGATCGATCGCACGACCCGGTAAGGAACGAAACGTCGCTCGCTCCAAATCCCCGTCTGATAGAAGCCTCTCTGAATCCGGAACGAAAGAGGGAAGACGACCGTGTAATAGAGCGCCATGAGAGCCTGCGAGACGATGGTGAGCCACGGCCGGTCGAGGATGAAAACACTCAAGGCCGTCATGCTGAGCATGAAGAAGCCGATTCCAAGACACATGTTGTAGAACCACGGGCGCTTCGGGTACCACGTCAACTCGGCACTCTTGAGCACGCGACGATAGGTTCGATACTGAATTATGGTCGCGACGTTCCACACGGTGAAGAGCACGGCGAGGCCCAGGAACGACAGGACCAGTAGGTTGTCCATATCCTATTGTACCCACGACGACCAAATTGGCGGTCGTGCCGGAAATGCGAGCGATTTGCAGGGGTGGGAGCCGGGCTCCGGGCAGATGTTTCGGCTGCCGCTCGCGCCTCAGAGCTCGCGCGGTCCCGCCTCCCAACTCCCCTCCGTTAGAGGCACAGTGGTCTCAGCGACCGCGCCGGGCAGGTCTCCACCCAACACGGGCTCGACGAAGAGCCGTTCGGCGTCGCGCTGCCCGTGAGCAGCGAGCGCCTCGAGGTCCAGCCGCTCGTTTGCGAGTTGCGCGCGACCTAGAAGCTCGAACGGCTGCAGCCGCTCCCGCTCCGGCCGGATAAGAAAGAGCGGGATATCGGGGCTACCCGAAGCGCGCGCGAGATCTTCGTCGAGCGTGCGGCGAAGTGCCACCGATGTGAGACGCTCCCACGCGGAGCCTCCCACACGGTCGTTGGGAGCGACGCTCACAACGTAGATAATCTGCTCGGCCCCGGCGGCGATCGCATCAGCGACCGCGCCAAGCCCCGTCACCACGCTCGAGGAGAAGCGATGCACCTCCCCGCCGTGGCGGCCTCCGAGCGGTAGCTTGATCGGAACGGGGTCCACCAGTCCGGGCGGGCTTATCGAGGCTACGAGCGCGTCGAATAGTATCGAGGATCCGCTTCCCGCCAGATCGACCGGCTCTCCCCGTGCCGTGGGCCGTGACAGCGTCGACAACTTCTTCAGAAACCTATCCTTCAACACGACGAATGGTACTTCCTGTCCCGCATCCGTATCGAGCGCGTAGAGAACGAGCTCACGGAAGCCGTGCTGCCCAAGGCTCGCCGTGAGCAATTTTCGATAGGCATCACCGATCTCCTGACGAGTCTTTGGTCGAGAGTCGGTGGAAGCACCTCGTACAGCTTGCCAAAGTCTCGTTTCCAGCTCATCGACGAGTGGATCGAGATCGTGTGGAAGGGCCGGCAGCAATTCTTCTCGCCCAGGGACGTGCCGTTCACGGAGGAGCACGAACAGCCATCTCACGAACAACACCGCGAAGAGCAGGATGAGCGGGAGAGCAATCGCGCGCAGATAGGACGTTTCTGCCGCGATCACGATCTCGGGCAGCCACTCCGGGTAAAGGCCCGATCCATTCGCGGTGTTCCCGGGAACGAGCCAGTCGAATGTAGCCACCAACGGAAAAGCGACGATCGAGACGAGACCGATGAGCGCCGGCGCGAGAAAAGCGGCAAGGGCTACACCGAAGCAGGCCAAAGCGAGCTGATAGAAAGGGCGAAGCCGAAAGGATCGCCGGCTCCTCGCAGTCGCGAGCAGCCCGTCATCTCCATGAAGCCGATCCTCCGCCTGGATCGCGGAAAAAGCCGCAACGAGGGCACCCGCTCCCCGCCCTAACACGAGATCGGCCCGAACACCGGAGGTCTCGAGCGCGCGCATCGCTCCCGCCAGATAAGCAGCCGCGGTTCCCTCACCGTTGAGCACCACCGCCGTGCGACGTCTCGAGCTGAAATGACTCCTAGAAACGTCCGTCACTGCGCCCTCCATGGAGCATCATACACGGAGGACGAGAACCCAGAAAAGCTCGATATAATCGAGTCGACATGAGAGACGGTGTTCGACAGAAGCTGAAAGTTGCGTTGCGGCAGGCCGTCAAGGATCTCTACGATCTCGATCTCGAAGATGTCGTCCACGAGACGCCGCCCAAGACGAGCCTCGGTGACGCGGCCTTTCCCGTCGCCTTCGAGCTGGCCCGCAAAGCCCGAAACGCTCCACGAAAGATCGCGGAGGCGCTCGAACCTGCGCTGCAGCGTGTCGCGGGCGTAACCAAGGTCGAGGTCGCGGGCGCTGGATATCTGAACGTCTTCTTCGACCGCGAGCAATACCTGGCCGAGTTTCTCGCATCAACCGCGAAACCGAGCGACGTGGCCCAAAAGGTCATCGTCGAGCATACCAACATCAATCCCAACAAAGCCGCTCACATCGGCCACCTCCGCAACGCGGCGCTCGGCGACGCATTCGTTCGGGCGCTTCGCTACTCGGGTACAAACGTGGAAGTGCAGAACTATATCGACGATACCGGAGTCCAAGTCGCGGACGTCTTGGTGGGATTCCTGCACCTCGAGAACATGTCGCCCGGAGAAGTGACCGCACTGATCGGGAAAGAACGTTTCGACTACGTTTGCTGGGATGTCTACGCCAGGGTGTCGGAGTTCTATGCGGAGGATCGCGAGCGCGTCCATCTTCGTGAGGACACATTGAAGGCCATCGAGGAGGACAAGCCCCCCGAAGGACCCTTGGGAGCAGTCATCGCCGAGGCCATCGTACGCTGTCATCTCGAGACCATGGCACGAATCGATGTCGAGTACGACTTGCTGCCTTCGGAGAGCTCCATTCTGAGGTTGCGCTTCTGGGAGCGCGCCTTTGCGCTTCTCAAGGAGAAAAAGGCGATCCGGCTCGCGACGTTTGGCAAGAACAATGGCTGTTGGGTGATGGATCTCGGGGACGAGAACGAAGAGGAAGAGCGTACGGAGCAGGACGAGAAAGTCGTCGTTAGATCGAACGGAACCGTAACCTACGTAGGCAAAGACATCGCCTATCAAATGTGGAAGCTAGGGCTTCTCGATCGCGACTTCGGCTACCGATCCTTCCATCGTTACGCGAACGGCCACACGGTTTGGGCCACCACGGCGGAAACGACCGGGGTCGCTCCCGACTTCGGAAACGGCAGCCGAGTTTACAACGTCATCGACGTGCGCCAGGCCTACCTCCAGAACATCGTTCAGCATGGTGTGGCACTGCTCGCCTCGGACGAAGCGAGGGCGCGCTCTCATCACTTCTCCTACGAGATGGTCGCATTGACGCCGGCGACTTGCCGCGAGCTGGGATTCCCCGTCAGCGAGGAGGAGGCGAAACGCCCCTACCTCGAAGTCTCGGGCCGAAAGGGGCTGGGAGTGAAGGCGGACGACCTCCTGAACGCCCTCGAAGAAAAGGCGCTCGCCGAGGTGGAGAAAAGAAACGCCGAGCTTCCCGACGACGAGTGCCGAGAGATCGCGACGGCGATTGCGCGTGGCGCTCTCCGCTATTTCATGATCAAGTACACGAAGAACAAGGTGATTGCCTTCGACTTCGCCGAGGCACTCTCCTTCGATGGAGACAGCGGACCCTACCTGCAATATGCGACGGTTCGCGCCGCGAAGATCCTGCAGAAACTCGGCGTCGATACCGAAGGTACAATCGTGATTCCCGACGGTCTGGGTGCGCTCTTCGAGAAGCTTCCCGAGGAAGAGGCCGAGGACGCATGGGCTCTGATCTTCGGTGCGAGCGAGCTCGGTGCCACGGCCGAGTCAGTCGTGCGTACTGAAGAGCCGGCCCATCTCGCTCGATTCGCCTTGAATCAAGCGCAGCGCTTCAACACCTTCTACCACCGCTATCGCATCGCTCAGGCCGAGGACTCGGAGCGAAAAGCTCTGCGGCTTTTCGCCGTCGAGGTCTTTCATCGCCAGCAGTCGCAGGCGCTTTCGCTAATGGGAATTCCCGTTCCCGAGAGAATGTAGAAGGGATCCCAGAGGGGAGAGGGAAGACGTGAAAACCCTCTCCCTTTGGGAAAGAGCCGTCGGCCCGAGCGTAGCGCGCCAGCGCGTGGCGA
Source organism: Candidatus Marinacidobacterales bacterium (assembly GCA_965247365.1). Lineage (GTDB taxonomy): Bacteria > Acidobacteriota > Vicinamibacteria > Marinacidobacterales > SMYC01 > CBDFHB01. Next base: position 904,693 of record CBDFHB010000002.1, on the reverse strand, counting down.
GAAGCCGTGCCGCCTTCCGCAGCGAGCCTGCCGAGCGGAGGGCTAGCCCGGCCGAAGGCCGCGCGCGTTGCAATGAAAGGTGGGGCCCCGCGGCATTGACCAATGTGCCCGAGCGGAGCGAGGGCGGGTGAGGGTCCTACTCGATCTTGTGCTCCTGCATCCACGCACGACAAATGGCGTTCATCTTGTCGTTGCGGAACTTTTGCCACTGCTGGTTGCGCGTCGGGTATCTCTTGAGAGCCTCCTCGAACTTCAGGAACGCTCCCTTCTCGATGAGGGCCTCGTTGAGCTCGTCCTGGAGTGCCTCGTTGCCGAGCGTCTCAACGAAATCCTCCATAATTTGATAGCGCTCGCTCACCGACAGCGGCGTGATCACTAAGTAGCGCTCCGCGGGCCCCTCCAATCCACCGGTTCCGAACTCGTCGGAGAGCGCAACTACCTCTCCCGTCTGGCGATCGTAGTACTGCACGATAGAGTCGAGACTCGATGTCAGCGCTTCGATAAGATTGTCGATATCCGCTTTCGCCATGAATCTCGTCCTCTTGGGCCGGGGATGGGAATTCTATAACTCTTGGGGGGCAGGCTACAAAATTGCTACCGGCGTCAGCGCACGGCACCCGCTTTCGAGAGCGGCCAGATGCGCACGAAAGCCTTGCCATAAATGTAGCGCGCCGGCACCAGCCCCCAGCTCCGGCTGTCATTGCTCCCGCGGCGGTTGTCCCCCAGGACGAAATAGTGGCCCGGTCGGATCTGAAGGGTCGGATAGCTACGCTGGTCCGCATTCCTCGGAATCACGTAAGGTTCGTCGACCAGCCGACCCTCGACATAGACGTTACCCTTTTCGATCTCCACCGACTCTCCGGGAAGTGCGACGACACGCTTTATGAAGGATAGTTCCGGATCCTCGGGATACCAGAATACGACCACGTCGCCGCGCTCGATCTCGCCGAAGTAGTAGAGGAACTTGTTCACGAGGATCCGCTCGCCGTCGGCGAGCTCTGGAGACATGCTCGTCCCCTGCACCTTGAACGCCTGGACGACATAAGCGATGAGCACTACGCAGACGACGACGGCGATGACGAGATCGTGAACGAGGTCCGCCAGAGCTTGAAACCGTCTCGAGGATGAAGCCTTGGAGCTCGTCGTGCCCGACGGCGTGACGGTGCTCGGAGCGGCCGGACCGACTCCGGACGCGTGTGTGGGCTCTTCGGGTACCTGGCTCTCGGTCTCGACGCGGTCCGCCGGAAGTTCCGGTGACTCCGCTTCATGTGAGGGCGCGGTTTGATCTGCCACCACGGCTCCCGTGGGCTCGAGTCGCGGCTCGCCTTCGTCCCGATTCGTCGTCAAGAGCTCCTCGTCACCCGAGTTCCCGCGATGAGATCATGAAGGCCCCTCTTGTCCTCGGAAAACGCGATCCGAAGAAATCCCAGGCAAAAAAACAAAGAGCTCACCAGATATCCGAACACCCGCACTACCGCGCGCCCATAGCCTATGGGTGCGACTCCCTCCTCGGTGCGAACCGTCAAGCCGAGAAGACTCTTGCCTGGCGTCGCGCCCCGCCCCCCCCAAAAGTAGACGTAATAGGACAGAGACAGGAGCGCGTAGCCAACGGGTAAAAGGCCCAACAGCGTAGGTGACGGCGCATTGCGCATGGAAAAAGTGATCCATAAGTAACGCGCCGAGGATCAGAGGAACGCCGAGAATCGTCGAGTCGACGAGAGCGGAGACGAGGCGGACTCCGAATCCAGCCGGCTCACCGTCGACGGAGCCCGTCGCGGGCTTCCTGCGGGGCATCGGCGGACGACGTACGGGCGACTCCGCGAGAGCCTCCCGATTCGCGCCCGCCTCCTCGTCGGGCTTCGGTGAGTCGAGGAGATCCGAGAGACGGTGGGGACGGGTCGCCTGCCCTTCCCGCGGGAGCTTGGCCAGCGCCTTGCCACAGTTGCCGCAGAAATCGGCGGGCAGTCCGACCACGATCCCGCAGCTACCGCAGACCACGGATTGTTTGAGCGTGGTGAGGTCCTTTCCGCAGCCCCGACAGAACCGGTCCGTCGAATTAGCTTTCTTGCCACACAACGAACACCGGACCTCGGCGCCGACCCCTCCGGACTCGGCCTTTTGCGGAGGCGACGCGGGAGCACCCTCTGCACCGGAAGCCGGCCGCGAAACGGGAGCCTCCGCGGCCTCGCCGATCTGAAACAAGAGACGGGACGATCCGATAGCGACAAGGTCCCCGTCGCACAGTGCCTGCTCGCTCTCGAGGCGGTCGCCGTTGACCATCGTCCCGTTGGAACTGTTGTTGTCACGCAGGATGTAGTCCTCGTCACGCTGTTCCAAGATCGCATGACGACGCGAGACCATGGAGTCCGAGAGGACGAGATCGTTCGACGGGTCGCGCCCTATTGAGATGACGCGAGACGAAATCGGGATCTCCTTCTTGCTAGCGGACGTCGGATTGATGACGAGCTTGGCCAAGCCGTTACCTGCCCTGCCGGAAGCGAAATCGCTGCACCCAGCGCATCTTCACGCGCACGCCGTTTTTCGTCGCCGGTTCATACCGCCACTGTCGAACCGTGTCGACGACCGCACTATCAAAGATCGGGCCGGCCGACTCCTCGACCTGCAGATCTCGAATTTCACCGTTCTCGTCGATCAGATACGAGAGCTCGACGACCCCCTGCATACGGGCGCGCCGCGCCGCCTCCGGGTAGGCGACCAGAGGACAGCCGACGCACCGCGGGTTGACCACACCCAGCTCGCCCCGTTTGACGAGTGTCCCCTCGACAACGGCCTCGGGTGCAGGCTTTGTTTCTGTCTCAGGCTCCGCCTCGACCGCCTGGCTCGGCGGGCGCGGCGTGAGCTCAGCATCGATGGTCTCCGTGGAGCCTGCCCGGGCTCGCACTGTGTCCTCCCACGGCAGAAACCCGTCCAGCTCGATGAGCACGCGACGACCCCCCGCCCGCACTCGATGACGGTCTATGGGAGTGACTCCGGCATCGCGTCCATCGATTCGGACCCGGGACCCCGGGGGCGCGCTGCGAATTCGAAAGTACGCGGGCTCCGGAGCCGCGGGGACCGGCCGCAAGGCGATGTCGAAGGTCGCTCTCGGCGCCTCGGCGGTGAGCTCCGTCGATAGCGCTTCGTCTCGAAAGCCGGAGCGCTTGAGGACGAGCTCGTAGGTTCCGAACGTGAGCTCCTCGAGCGAAAGCGGCGTCGCGCCCCGCTCCTCACCGTTGACAAGAACGCTCGCGCCGTCGGGCTCGGTATCGACGCTCAAGCTCCCCGACTCGACGACGACGGGCGGCGGCGGGACGACGACCGGAGCTTCCCTCGGTGGTTCGGTCTTGCGACCAAAGAGTGCGAGGAGTACGAGCGCGAAGATCACAGCGATGCCGGAGCCCGCGAGCCAGAGTTTCGGCGGAATGCGAGAGCCCTTGCGCCGAATGGTTGCCGTGGGAACACTCGGGGGCGCATCCAAGGTCGCGTCGGTCGCACCGACCAAAGTCGGCTCCCCTTCGCCGGGTTTCAACGTATCGTCGAGCTCCGCCTCGGCATAGAGCGTGTCTTCCGAGTCGTCGGACGGCGCGACGAAAACGGTCTCGTCGCTCACACCGGGTTCGGCCGCCGGCAGATCTCCGCCGACGCCCGTGAGCATTGCCGTCGCGTCTTCGTCGAGGCCCGGCGCCTTCTGGAACAGGACAGTGGCGTCCACCTCTTCGGTAGGAGGCGCTCCGAAAGTCACCGTCTGGTCTTGGCTTGCTGCTTCGCTCGGCCCGATCGGCGTTTCGCCCGACTGTTGGCGCGAGTCGAGCGACAAGGGCCCCTTCATGATGACCGTCTCTCCCTCGAGAGCACCGAACCATGAGCCGAGACACAACTCGAGCTGATGCACGAACTCCGCCGCGGTCGGGAAACGCTCCGTGGGATCCTTGGCCAGGACTCGCGAGAAAACCTCGTGCCACTTGTCGGGCAATAGCCCCAGGACCTCGAGGTCGTCGGGGCGAATGGGATCGGTATGGACGAGCTTATAGAGGATAGAGGTCACGTTGTTGCCGGGAAAGGGCTGTTGTCCGCTGAGCATTTCGAACGCGACGACTCCGAGCGAGAAGATATCGGTCCTGCCGTCGAGGTCCTCGCCCATCGCCTGCTCGGGCGACATGTAGCTCGGCGTTCCCATCATCAAGCCGGAGTGCGTTACGTCGGCATCCATCAACTTGGCGATGCCGAAATCTGTGACTTTCACTTTCTCGCCGCCGAAGACGATCACGTTCGACGGCTTGATGTCACGGTGGACGACACCCTCCGAATGCGCATAGTCGATGGCACTCGCGATCTGCGAGACGAGTCCGACCACGACTTCCGCCTCTAGTCGCTCCCCCTCCAGGAGCTCTGCTGCCGTCTGTCCGTCCACGAATTCCATCGCGAGCCACGGAATCTGATCGGCTGTGTGTCCGACGTCATAGAGCGTCACGATATTGGGGTGGGACAGCCGGCCAGCGGTTCGCGCCTCGGTCGTAAATCGTTCGAGAAAAGCTTTGTAGTCAGGACTCTGAGGCGGTACGTCGAGTCGGAGCGTCTTGACAGCGACCGGACGCTTGATAATCGGGTCGAAAGCCTTGTAAACGGCCCCCATCGCGCCATATCCAATGGCGTCGATAATCTCGTAGCGATCGATTTTCGTCGGGATCTCGCCGCGCGCTTCCGTCAAGAGGATCCTCTCAAGAATGCTTTTTCAGAGTCGTTCGGCCGTGCTCCACACGAAGAACATGGTACTCCTACGTGGGGTCCTGCATCTCGAAGCCTCTCACGACAACGTCTCGCGTATCGAGCACGAGAGACTCAGGGTGGCTCTGTCTTCCAAGAATCAGTTAAGTTACGCTAGCATAACCCTTTAAAAGGTGTCAACGACTTGGCGTCCGCAAGGCGGGGACGTTATGATAGGCGCGGAGTCAAAAACCCTCATAGGTCCGAGTTCCCAATGCCACAAACCGTCTCGCTCGATTATCGTTCGCTCGGATCGTACAAGCCGCTCTTCCTGGACTACCTCGACCGGTTCGAGAAGCTGGCTCCGTTTTTTGCCGCCAATCCATACGAAAAAAGCTCCTGGCGCCGTATTGCCGGAAAGCTCGAGCACCGGGAGCACCCTCGCGCGCGCGTCGCGGAAGCATTGCGCTCGTTGAATCGCGACGCTTCATGTGACGCGGCCACCCTCGGAAGCCTCGACTCCCTCGCGTCGGGCGCTCTTGCCGTCGTGACCGGTCAGCAGGTCGGGCTTTTCGGGGGGCCTCTCTACACGCTTTACAAGGCACTGACGGCCGTGCGCCTCGCCGAATGGGCAGAAGCGGAGCTCGGCACCAAGGTGGTCCCCGTGTTTTGGATGGATGCGGACGACCACGACTTTGCCGAGGTGCAGAAGTCTTATGTGATCGACCGAGATGAGGGGCTCCGGCAACTTGTCTACGAGTCGTCACGGCGGGACGAAAGACTTCCGGTCGGAGGCCTCGTGCTGGAACGCTCCGTCGAGAAGCTGATGAGCTCGGCTTCGAACGCCCTGCCGGATACGGAGTTCAAGGCCGATATATTCCGCGCGCTCGAAGAGTGCTACGCGCCCGGCCGTACGATGGCCCAAGCGTTCGGGGCGTGGCTCCACCACATGACGCGCGGCACCGGACTCATCGTCGTCGACCCCTCTCTTCCGGAGCTCAAAGCTCTCGGCACCGATCTCTTTCTCCGTGAAGTGGAGGAAGAGTCGGCTTCGAGCGCGTGCGTCCGCAAAACGACGGAGGAGCTCCTGGCTCTCGGCTATCACGAGCAGGCGAGTCCGAGTGACGGGCAGCTCAACCTCTTTTGTACGAGCCCGGGCCGCTACCCGGTCTCGGTAGCGGACTCGGGGTTTCGCCTCTCGGGCGACGGTAGCGGGTCCGTCGTTTCGAAGGGAGAGCTGAAGCGGCTCGTGCAGGCGGAGCCCAGCCGATTCAGTCCGAACGTGCTCTTGCGTCCCATCTATCAGGATAGGCTGCTTCCCACCCTCGCCTACGTCGCCGGACCCAACGAGCTTGCTTACTTCGCGCAGCTCGGAGCGGTCTACCGTCATTTCGGCGTCACGATGCCTCTCATCGCATCTCGGATGAGCTTCACCGTCATCGAGCGTCCGCAAGCAAGATTCCTGGAGCGCTACGACGTGGACATCACCAAGCTGAGCACGGACGACGAGTCCCTTCTGAACGACATCGTGAGGACTCACACGCCACCGCAGCTGGACGAGGATTTGAAGCGCGCGCGAACCTGCATTCAGGAGATCACGAGCGCACTCGAGCGAGATCTCGCGGCCGTCGACAAGACCCTCGTTCCAACCGTCCAATCGACGCGTGGAAAGCTACTCCATCATCTGAAAGAGCTGGAATCAAAAGCTCTGAGGGCGGTCAAGCGCAAGAATGAAACCGTGCGGTCTCAGTTTCTCGCCACCCGCACTGCGCTCTTCCCCGGCTTCGGGATGCAGGAGAGGAGACTCTCCCCGGTCGGCTTTTACAACAGGCACGGGTGGCACTTCTCCCGGATGCTCGACGAGGCCGTCGTCCCCGAGAGCAAAAAACACATCCTTTTCCATGCGTGATTGCGGTTGGATTCTAAAGCCCCGCGCTCCAGGTGCCGATAAGCTGACCATGGGCACTAGCACTCGTTGGAAGCGGAGGGCCGTCAGTCGACTGGAGCGGGGAGCCCGCGTCGCAACACTCCGCGAAGACGTGAGCCGCGGCCGGTACCGCGTGTCGGCAGAAGACGTGGCGGAGAGCCTCCTTGGGCGCCTCGGCATCGCGTGGATCCACGGCCCGGAAGCCGCCCTTCAGCAGCGGTAATCGTAGACCTGCTTGTCGTCCTGAATCGGCCCCAGAATGTCCTTCACGAACCGCTGGTGATCGGGGTGTACCTGATAGGCCTCGAGAGCTGCATCATCGTCGAAGTCCATGGCCAGAGCATAGGGATGGGACACGTCCGCCTTGATCCCAATCCCCCGACCGACGCGCAGATTCCGAACCGTCGGAATCGCGCCGAGAAGCTCCTTCGCCGTGCCCAGGAACGCTCCCGCTTCCTGATCGGGCACACTATTCTTCAAGCGGATCAGCACTATGTGGCAGATCATCGTTTACTTCGCCTCCTTCGGTGAGGCGGTCATCTTAGCAGGAGAGCGGCCACTAGTGCCGTGGTCCATAAATAGTGCCCGTAATGAGAACGTCGAGGCGCCCGGCTAGCAAGGCGCGCCGAGTGAGGAATACCGGGTGTATGTGAGCGAGGCGCAACGCAGCCAGCCGGGATGCATCGGCGTTCTCATAGGGCAGTATTTATGGACCGCGGTACTAGGGGAGATCGCTCGCGGAGCGGGGCCGCAAGCGAGCGGAAAAGCGACGTCTAAGGTGTTGAATCGCCTTGCTGTGGATTTGAGATACGCGCGATTCGTTGACACTCAGAACCTCGCCCACCTCCCGCATCGTGAGCTCTTCGTGATAGTAGAGGGTGATAACGAGCCGCTCACGCTCGGTCAGATCTTCAATGGAGCGCGCGAGCAGCGCCTCGATCTCCGTGCGCTCGAGACCCTCGTGGGGGTCGAGCGCCAAAGGATCGGAGACGTGAGTGAGCGCGACTTCGAAGCCATCCGCCGACTGGACGGCCTCGGCGAAGCGAACCCGCTCTCTCATCTTACAAAGCTCTTGGACGGAAATCTCCAGCGCGGGCGCGAGCTCGTCGTCCCGCGGTGCACGCCCGAGCTCCACTTCCAGTTTCACGGTGGCCTTGTCGAGAGCACGGCGTTTCCTCCTGACCGAGCGTGGCACCGAATCGAGCCCACGCAGAGAATCTAGAATCGCGCCTCGGATTCTGAGCTCCGCATAGGTCCAGAAACGAACGCCTCTGCTTGCGTCGAATTTGCCTGCCGCATCGAGCAGACCGACGAATCCCGCCTGGGTGAGGTCGGAAAGTTCCACGCAGGAGGGAAGCCGACTTGCCAGGTGGGCCGCGACACGCCGCACTAGCGGCATACATTGCACGACGAGGTCATCTCGATTCGAAGACGGGTTAGTGCGCATGAGCTCGATTGTGAAGAAGAACGAGTGATGGGAAATGCAAGAAGGCTGCCAGTGGCGAAGCCTTTGAAACTGGCGACTTGCAAGGCGTGCTGGGGGAAAGACCCCCTACGGCGGCTTTAAAAGTTTAACCCGAGCCCCTGAAGCGAAGGCCGGGCTCTGGAACCGAGCCGTCACGGTCAGCTCGACCTCATTACAGGCCCGTTCGGCACAATCGGCTTGCGCGCAAGATGGTAAGTTGTTATCACCATAGGCATGACAGAGATGACGATCTCGCCGGCGATCGGCCAGCTTAAAGAGCTCTGCGCCGAGCGCATCCTCGTCATCGATGGCGCGATGGGCACCATGATACAGAGCTATCGGCTCGACGAAGAAGGATACCGGGGAGAGACCTTTCGTGAGCACGCGAAACCGCTCAAGGGCGCCAACGACCTCCTCAGTCTCACTCAGCCGGAGATCATCGAGGAGATCCACCGCCGATACCTAGAAGCGGGCGCGGACATACTGGAGACCAATACCTTCAGCGCGACTTCCGTCGCGCTTGCCGACTATGGGCTCGAGCGGCACGTCTACGAGATCAACAAACAGGCTGCCGAGATCGCTCGTCGGGCGGCCGAGGCCTTCACGAAGAAAAATCCTGCCCGACCACGCTTCGTGGCAGGCTCGATGGGGCCCACGAACCGCACGGCTTCGATATCGCCGGACGTCACCAATCCTGCTTTTCGAGCGGTCACCTTTGACGAGCTGCGCGACGCGTTCTACGAGCAGGCTCTCGGACTGGTGGATGGCGGTGTCGACATCCTGCTCCCGGAGACCTCGATCGACACGCTGAACATGAAGGCCGCACTCGCCGCCATTCAGCGCCTGTTCGACGAGCGCGGGATCATCCTTCCCGTTATCGCCTCCGTCACCATCGTGGACGAGAGCGGGCGCACCTTGTCCGGACAGACGACCGAAGCTTTCTGGATTTCCGTCGAGCACGCGCCGCTGATCGCTGTCGGGGTCAACTGCGCGCTGGGACCGTCCGCGATGCGACCCTACGTCGAGGAGCTCGCGACTGTCTCCGACATTTTCGTGAGCTCGGTGCCGAACGCCGGACTTCCCAATGCCTTCGGCGGCTATGACGAGACCCCGGAGCAGATGGCGACGACGCTGTCCGACTTTGCCCGCGAAGGTTGGCTCAACTTCGCAGGGGGTTGTTGCGGCACGACCCCCGATCACATTCGAGCTATCGCGGAGGCCGTAACTCCTCACAGGCCCCATCGGCCGAAGGCGCACTCCCCTTATACACACTTGTCGGGGCTCGAGCCGCTGACGCTGCGCCCGGATTCCAATTTCACGCTGGTGGGTGAGCGAACCAACGTCACAGGCTCGCGGAAATTCGCACGCCTCATCAAATCGGGCGAGCTCGAACAGGCTCTAGAGGTCGCGCGACACCAGGTCGAGGGCGGTGCAAACATCCTCGACGTCAATATGGACGAGGGATTGCTCGACTCCGAGAAAATGATGACGACATTTCTCAGCCTTATCGCCTCGGAGCCGGATATCGCGCGACTGCCGATCATGGTCGATAGCTCCAAGTTCTCCGTCATCGAAGCGGGGCTCAAGTGTCTGCAGGGCAAAAGCATCGTCAATTCGATCAGCCTCAAGGAAGGCGAGGGCGTTTTCTTGGAGCAGGCGCGCAAGATTCGCAGCTACGGTGCAGCTGTGGTCGTCATGGCATTCGACGAGACCGGCCAGGCCACGACCGTCGATCACAAAGTCGCGGTATGCGAGAAAGCCTTCCGTCTCCTTACCGAACAAGTGGGGTTCCGTGCCGAGGACATCATCTTCGATCCCAACGTGCTCACCGTCGCCACGGGGATGGAGGAGCACAACGACTACCTACGAGCCTTCATCGAGGCGACGGGGCTGATCAAGCAAAGGTGTCCCGGAGCCAAAATTTCAGGCGGAATCAGCAACCTGTCGTTCTCTTTTCGAGGCAACGACTACGTGCGCGAAGCGATGAACTCGGCGTTTCTCTATCACGCGATTGCCGCCGGGCTCGACATGGGAATCGTGAACGCCGGCCAGCTCGCGGTCTACGACGACATCGAAGGGAGACTCCGCGATCTCATCGAAGACGTCCTGTTCAATCGCAATCCCGAGGCCACGGAAAAGCTCATCGTCTACGCCCAAGAGAAGGCGGGGCCGGGAAAGAAACAGGAAAGAGACGAGTCGTGGCGCCAATCGAGCGTCGAGGAAAGACTGAAACACGCTCTCGTCCACGGCATCGTCGAGCATATCGAAGCCGATACCGAAGAAGCTCGAGCCAAGTACGGTCGGCCGCTCAAGGTGATCGAAGGGCCTCTGATGAACGGGATGAACGTCGTGGGCGATCTCTTCGGCTCCGGCAAAATGTTCCTTCCTCAAGTCGTCAAGAGCGCGCGGGTGATGAAGAAGTCAGTCGCCTACCTGGAACCGTTCCTCGAAGAAGAGAAGAGGGCGTCGGGCGATACGAAATCGGCACCTCGGATCCTGCTCGCCACCGTGAAGGGCGACGTGCACGATATCGGGAAGAACATCGTGGGTGTCGTTCTGGCCTGCAACGGCTACGAGATCATCGATCTGGGCGTGATGGTCCCCGCTGAGAAAATCCTGCAGACCGCCAAGGAAGAAGGGGTCGCCCTCATCGGGGTCTCGGGCTTGATCACACCGTCGCTCGACGAGATGGTCCACGTCGCCTCGGAAATGGAAAGGCTCTCTATGGGCGTGCCCCTCCTGATCGGAGGCGCGACGACGTCGGGCAAGCATACCGCGGTCAAGATCGCACCGGCCTATCGACAGCCGACGCTCCACGTGCCCGATGCGTCCCGCTCGGTCACGGTCGTGGGCGAGCTCTTGAGCAAGGCTGCACGAGCCCGAATCATCTCGCGCAACCGCGAAGAGCAGGAATCGATCCGGCGCGACTTCGCCGAAGGTGTGAAGAAACTCGTGCCTTACGAGACCGCCAAGTCCAAGGGTGCATCGGTGGAGCTCTCCGAAGAAACGATCGCCAAACCCGACTTTCTCGGAATTCGTGTCCTCGACCCAGTCGCCCTCGATGAGATCGTCCCTTACATCGACTGGACGCCCTTCTTCCATGCCTGGGAGCTCAGGGGGGTCTATCCCGACATTCTCGAGAAGCCTGACGTGGGACCCGCCGCCAAAGAACTGTTCGACAACGCCCAGCTGCTGTTGAAGGAGATCATCGAGCGCAACGAGCTCAAGGCTCGCGTCGTTTACGGGTTCTTCCCCGCCCGACGCGACGGCGATGACATCATCATTTATGAAGACGACGCCCGCCTCGTGGAGCGGGGCCGATTTCATACACTGCGCCAGCAGCAAGAGAAGCGTAGCGACGCTCCGCATCTCAGCCTGGCCGACTTCGTCGCGGAGAGGGACTATCTAGGGGCCTTTGTTGTAACGGCGGGGTTGGGGGTCGACGAGCTCGCCAGACGATACGAGCGCGACCACGACGATTACAACTCCATTCTCGTGAAAGCCTTGGCGGACCGGCTCGCCGAGGCTCTGGCCGAAAAGACCCACGAACAAGCTCGAAGAGACTGCGGGTTCGGACTTGACGAGAAGCTGGCCATAAACGACCTGCTTCGCGAGCGCTATCGAGGCATCCGGCCAGCACCCGGCTACCCGGCAGCTCCCGACCATACGGAGAAGGCTCTTCTGTTCGAGCTGCTCGATGCCAAGAAGAACGTCGGCGTCGAGCTCACCGAGAGCTACGCAATGTGGCCGGCGGCATCCGTCAGCGGTCTCTATTTCAATCATGCCGAAGCGAAGTACTTCAGCCTGGGCAAGATCGGACGCGATCAAGTCGAGAACTACGCGCGCCGGAAGGGGTGGTCGGTCGAGGAAGCGGAGCGGTGGCTCCGTCCGTCGCTCAGCTACTGAAGTTGGAACGGCACTAGAAGCCCGCGGATCGGATCTTGCTGATGTTCTCGAGGACGCTACGCCCGTTGTCCTCCGACAAGATTTCTCGCCACTCCTGAGGATGGAGCCCCGTCGCTCGCACGGCAAGACGCTTGGCCTCGCGGGTCAGGGAGTCACGCAGCTGATGTCCGGACTTGGGGGTGAGCAGCACAGCCGCGGCCGTGCCAAAGGTGACCCCCACCAACATACCTGCGAGGAATTCCAGCGGTTTCACGGCGATTTTTCTCTCTTATTCAATGTAGCACACCTTGCTCATCCGTGATGGCCCTGCCGTTTCATTGTGGGAGAGGATCGCGACTGCATGAGGATTCGATGTAAGATCCGGGACCGTGCGATCGACGACGACGGCAGGACTGGTTTTTTGTCTCTTATCGGCCTACGGCTGCGGCGACGGAGACGGTGCTCCCTCCACACCGACACCGACGACCACGACGACGACGGCCGCGCCGGCGGGGCCCACCGGCACCGTCCGTCTTCGGAGCGCGACGGTTCCCGACGGGAGTACGCTCACCGTCGCGCCCCTCGGAACGTCGGGCCAACGGGTACCGGCACTCTCTTTTACGGTCGCGGTTACCGTCAGCGCGGACGTCTCACCCGCGCTCGTGCGCGCCTTCGTTCGCAACGACACGATGCGATGCCTCGGTGGTGGCGCCGCCAATCTCGTTTTCGCAGCCGACGAAGAACAAGTGGTCACGCCGGCCGGAATGAGCAACGACGGTACCGGTCAATCGGTTTGTCCGCTCCCCTTCACGACGACCCTCGTCGAAGTCGAGCTCATCGGAGACGACGCGAACAACCCGCTTCTATTGGAGCAGTTCCCGGCGACCTACCATTTCGTCGCGGAGTGAGTGCTGCGCAAGCGAGTTCTTCGGTCCGAGTATCGGCCCTATAACGCGCTCGGACAATTTCAACGCGAACTAGTTCTCGCGGGACTTTCGTCGCTGCCGCCACACCTGCCAAGAGCGCCGGAGCGACAGCCTTCGGTGGCTAACCCGAAGCGCGTCGCGCACTCTGTCCTCGTCGAGCCACTCGGGATGCGGTGGGTCGAGCGGAGCGACGGCGGTGGGCTCGGTCAGGTAACGCGCGATCGATCGGTTCGCCGCAAAGTAGCCGTGATTCTCGAGGATTCGCTGCTCCGCTTCGGTAAAGCCATCCAAGTCGGTACGGATCTCGGCAATCCGCTCGTCCACGAGCTTTCGCCGGTAGCCCCCGTCGAGGTAGCTGGTCGCGGCCTCCTCTTCACCGTACTCGTCCCCGGGCAGAGCGGCAAGCTCGCGCTCCGTTCGCTTGTCGGCGGCACTCCCGATGCCCCAGTAAGTGCCCGTGTAGTAGCCCGCACGCTTCTGCGCGAAATACATACGTTTCCGCACCGAGCTTGCCTGGTTCATCACCACCGACGTGTACCGTAGGAGCCGGCGAATCGGTGCCTTCCCGACCGAGAACTCGAAAGGAGCACCGCAGTCAGAAACGAGCACGCAAGCGAAATCCTTCCAGGCCGGCTCGAGTCCCAGGTTGTCATAGACGCCGCCGTCCGTGAGCTGGGTCCTCGAGAGAAGCCTCTCGCGGTCTTGACCACGGTAGTGACCGCCCTTGTGGGCATCGGCGGGCACCGGCACCGACATCGGGCCGAAAATCGGCGGGAAGCAGGACGACGCCGCAATGGCCCTCGCGAGCGGCCAGGACCGCGCGTCGAAATATCCGGCTTGATAGTCGCCTGCCCGCTCCCTCGTGAAGATCCAGTTCACGCCGAAGGCCAGATTGGTTGCGCAGATGACGAACGCCGGGTACTCCGGTAGCTCGCCAAGGGTCCGCCTCGAAATGCGCCGCTGGTAGCGTCTTTCGAGAGCGCGGACTCTGGGTCCCGGAAAGGCCCAGTTCCACAAGACGTTCGAAATCACGGGTAGAGTTCGGAAGTCGTGGGACGCGATCTCCCGGAACGGGGACGCGACGGCTTTGTCCCAATCGACTTCGTCGAGCCAGCGCTCGAAGTCGAGACGGTTACGGACGGGGCCACCGTTCGCCATAGTCGTCGCGAGAAAACCCGCCAGGATGCTGCCGCCAGAAACGCTGCTGATGAGCTCGACTCGATGAAGAAGGCGGAGCTCCTTCAAACGCCTCAGGGCTCCGAGGTGAAACAGTGCGGAGCGAAAGCCGCCACCCGATAGGCAGAGCGCGACGCCGGATCTGTTCGGCTTGCCTGTCGAGCTCACGTTCGATGCCTCAGAGCACGACGCATTCCTCGATTACGACGTCGCTCCGTTGCTTTCCCTCGACGACTCCGAGAATATGAACCTCCTGCCAGTCCCTCAAGGGCTGCAAATTCGGCTTCGCCAGGTGGCAGCGAACGAAAGTGAACTCGAAGTCCGTCTCCAGAAGCACCAGCTCGTGAACGTAGGGCTCCTCCTCGAAGACTTTGACGGTGTCGGCCGTGTCCAGCATGCTCTTCGGCGCGACCCGGCCCGTCAACACGACGAAGCGGCCCTGGTAACGAGCGTTTGCTTCTTCCTCCGAGCTCGGGAAGAGATAGTCTCGGTGCAACCGAGCTGCCGTACGATAGGGCAAGCGACCCGCGCGCGCTTCGGCCAAGGCAAGCGCTCGGAGCCCCTCGAGGTCGAAGCGCCGAAGCGCTTGCCTCAGGGCCGCCTGCGCATCTCGCCGAACGTACACCGAGAGGTTCTCCTCGGCGGAGATCGCTCGCTCGATTTCCTCGGTTGTGAGAAAAGGATCGACGGGAGGCGGAAACCCTGGCGCGCCGCGCGGCGGGGCTTGCGTGTAGCCCTGTCGAAAGGCGCGCTCCTCCGCCGGGGGCCCGTGCCGGTAGACTTCGGGACGGGCCGCATCGGGTGGGCCGCAGGCGCTCAATGCGAGAAGACCGGCGACGATTCCGCGATAGCTCATTCGGTGCGAGCCTAGCACAGCGTTGACAGCTCTCGAGGCTTCTCATATAGTCTGGCGACCCGCCACTCGAGAGAGGGCCTCGGGCCCTGACGATGTACAGACGAACGCGATTCTATACTTGTCTCTGGTTGGTTGTCGGGCTCGTCACGTCTGTTAGCGCTCAGGAAGTGCCGTTCCTCACGGTCACTTCGAAGGATCACGCGAACGTCATCGAGTGGCAGTATCCGCCGGCGCCCTTCACGGGTTTCGTTCGGATCATCGGCCGAATCGACCGATTTCCAAACGCGCCCGACGACGTCGACATCAACAACCTCTTCGCCGTCGACGTGCCGGGAAATCCGGGTGAGCACGGATCCCTGGGCCATCCGGGGCTCACCCCAGGAGTGACGCACTACTACACGGCCTTCGTAAACGACAGCGGAAACTTCTCCCCGGGAAGAACGGCCATCGGAATTCCAGTCGATGCGAGCGGACCGATTCAATGGAGGTTCTTTTCCGGTGCGACGGCGATGGCGCCGCCCGGGATCGGCGCCTACGTGCTCGCGCTTTCGAACGACGAGCATCTCTATGCCATGGAACGAGGCGACGTCGACGGGGGCGTGTGGCCCGCGAGTTTCGCTCCAAAGAAGCTGACGAGCGTGGCCCAGCACCGGCCGGCCGTCGTGCCAATCGCCAACGGCGACGCTTCCAACTTCACGATCATCTCGACCCAGGACGGCTTTGTGAACGCGATCGATGTCGACGTTGGCGCCGAGATATGGGTCTCCGACCCTCTCGGCATGCTCCAGGCAGCGCCGGGAGGATGGTTCTCCTCTTACTCCGGTCTGAATCACGACTTGATTCTGGTGGGCACGCGCATCGCGGGACAAAGAAACACGTTCTACGCCCTCGATGCCTTCGACGGCCATACGGTGTGGTCTTTCGATGACCCGGCTGGGCCGGGTATCGGTATCATCTCGGGAGCCGCTTCCATCAACTACACCGGCTCCCGTCTCTACTTTGCGAGCCACGCGATCGCCGACGGCGCCGACTCGGTCTGGGCCCTCGACCTCGAAACGGGCAACAAGGTCTGGTCGACCCCCCTCGGGGATATCTCGGGAAGCGCCGTAGTGAGGGGAGACGACATCTACGTCGGCACGGACGACGGGCTCATCTGGGGTCTCGACGTCGTCGACGGAAGCGTCAAGCTCAATTTCCCCTTCGATACCCAAGACGGCGCGACGAGAGGCTTCGTCTTCCCGGACTATGCATCGCGCCGCATCTACGTTTCCACGCAAACGACGGTGTGGGGTCTTCGCGACGTAGAGCCGGTCATCATCGAAGAGTGGTCGCACCCCGGGATCCCGAACCCGTCGACTCCTGTTTATCCCTCCGGAAGCCAGTTCGTGTGGGTGGGCTCGAGCAACGGCCGTCTCTATCAGCTCGACGTGACGACCGGAAATCCGTCCCAGCCGCCCGTGTCGACCTCGGTCCTCTTGGGCGACGGCACGGCGGGGGTGGGAAGCCCGTCCTACGACGTCCAGAACGCCCTGATCTACGTGGGCGCCGAGGACGGAGTGATCTCCGCGGTCCGCGCTCCGTTTTGAGACAATGGGGCTAGTGCCCTGTCTCAGTGACTAGCGCTCCATGAAAAAACTCGCACTCCTGTTCGGCCTCCTCGTCGTGGCTACGGCGGTCAAGGAGGTCTTCGACTTCTTCGAGCCGATGACCCAGGCCTACCGTTCGTATCGCGAGGAGGCCGAGGCGAACGTGCTTGGCGGAGGGAAGACCGGGAGGTTCCGCGCGATCGAGGGCGGTATCATCGGTGTCAACTACCGCCTCGAGTCCGCCGAGCTCGCAACGGAGGCGGAGGTCCGCCTCGTCGTCGTCGAGTCCGTTCGGTTTCAGAAGGCCAGCGAGATGCTCGGTAACCGACGAGTCGCCCACACGCGACAACGAGTGCTGATGCGTTTCACGGGTAGCCGTTGGGCCTTGTCGGAGCTCGTCGAGGAACCGCTCGAGGTCACGGAGCTCGGCCTCATTGACTTCGAAGACTACTGAAGGAGGGTTTGTGCTATCCTTCGACTCGATTCGGAATGTCGAGTCAAATTCCAATGTCGAAGTACTTTGCCGCTGTCCCGCAACTCAAAATCCAAGAGGGGCATCGCGCAACGGATAGTATGACCACCTGAGTAGATCCTATGACACGCCAAGTTACGGTGCTCACGTCATGTGCCGCGCTCACGGCCGCGGCAGAAAAACAGCAATGATGTACTCGTGGTTGCCGCCGGGCGGGCACTAGCGGCAAAGTGACTCGACGATACGTGAGCGGGGCGTGGCGATCGTGGAAGCCGCGCCCTTTTTCGTTCCCGACGTTCACAATGGCTGGACAACTTACATTTTTGGAGTCGAAGGAAGATGCAGAGCGTCCATAGTTTTCTCAGCCAAAGCTACGACTTTCCGCCCGGCTTCCAGGTTCTCGATGATGAGCTCTACTTTCACGGTATCAATGTCATGGAGCTTATCGAGACCTACAAGACTCCCCTGCGCTTCACCTTTCTGCCCATCATCTCGAAAAAAATTTCCGACGCCCGAGAGCTCTTCCAGAACGCCATCGACAAGCTGGGATACGAGGGGACCTACACCTATTGCTACTGCACGAAGAGCTCCCACTTCAGACACGTGATGGTCGAGGCTCTCGCTGCAGGTGTTCAGCTCGAAACATCATCCGCTCTCGACATGCCGATCATCGATACGCTCGAGCGTTCGGGCCACATCTCGAAAGACATGTTGATCCTGTGCAACGGTTTCAAGGATTACGAGTACAAGCAGTACATCGCGGATATGCTGCACGACGGATTCGAGAACGTCATTCCGATTCTCGACAACAAGGACGAGCTCGGCTTCTACGAGCACGAGCTCGAAGTTCCCTGCTCGCTCGGCATCCGCATGGCGACGGAGGACTCACCCGAAGGCAGTTTCTACACCAGCCGGCTGGGCATGCGGGAGGACGAGATCATCCCGTTCTACATGCAGAGGCTTTCCAATCACCCGAGCATGAAGCTCCGCCTTCTCCACTTTTTCATACGAACCGGTATCCAGGACTCCCCCACCTTCTGGAGCGAGCTCAGACGGCTCGCGAGCCTCTACTGCCAGCTCAGGCGCGTCAATCCCGATCTTCACATGCTCGATCTCGGCGGCGGTCTCCCGTTCCCTAACTCACTCGGTTTCGAGTACGACTACCCCTACGTCGTCGAAGAGATCATACGGACGATTCAGGAGGTCTGCCGCGAGTACTCGGTCGAGGAGCCGGATCTTCTGACCGAGTTCGGGAGCTACACCGTCGCCGAAAGCAGCGGAACTCTTTTCAAGGTCCTCGGTCGGAAAGAGCAGAACGACCGTGAGAAGTGGTTCATGATCGACGGAAGCGTCATCAGCATGCTTCCGGACGTTTGGGCGCTCGCGCGGAGGTTCATCCTTCTTCCCATCAACAACTGGGACGCGGGATACGAGAAAGTCATCATCGGCGGCATGACGTGCGATGCCGACGACTACTACAACGAGGACGCGCATCTCGAAGCGATCTACATGCCGAAAACGCGAAAACAGCAGTACATTGGCTTCTTCCACACCGGCGCCTATCAGGAGGTCTTGAGCGGCGTCGGCGGACTCCACCACTGCCTCATGCCCGATCCGAAGCACGTCGTCATTTCCGTCGACAAGGAAGGGGACCGCCACTACCAGGTTCTGCATGAGGAGCAGAACAGCAAACAAGTCCTTCGCATCCTCGGTTATCGCCGAAGTCCCGACGCCCCGCCGATGCGTGCGAGCGAAGCGAAATCGGTGCAGGAGGACGAAGTACCGGCCGCGAAGGAAGTTGTCGAATAGACGGGAGCCGGTGCACGAGCCGGAGGGCCAGGCAGCCGCGGGAAAGCTGTGGGGGCTCCCCTTCGATACCGAGGATGCCCGTCTCGTCATTTTGCCCGTGCCCTGGGAAGTGACCGTATCTTACGCGGAAGGCACCGCCCAGGGACCCCGCGCGGTGCTCGACGCTTCGGTTCAGGTCGACCTTCACGATAGCGCACGTCCGAAAGCTTGGAAGAGAGGCATTGCGCTCGCGCCGGTCTCCCCCTTTCTCACCGAGCACGGAGAAACCACCAGACTCAAGGCTAAGCGTCTCATCGAGAGGCTGGCGCGAGGCGGGAGCTTCGAAGAGGAGGGCTGGAGCGAGGTGAACGCTGCCTGCGAAGACATGGTGGCGACCGTCAGGGAGGAGTCTTCCAAGTACCTGGATAGTGGCAAGCTCGTCTCCGTACTCGGAGGCGACCACAGCGTTGCGCTGGGCTTGATGCAGGCCCTCGCGGAACGCCACGATTCGTTCGGAATCCTGCACATCGACGCCCACTGTGACCTTCGCAACGCCTACGAAGGTTTCGTCCACTCCCACGCCTCCATCATGCACAACGCCATGCAGCTGAAGAGCGTGACCCGTCTCGCCCAGGTCGGAATCCGCGACTACTGCGACGAGGAGGTGGTCGCCATCCGTCGCAGCGGCGGGCGCATTCTCATGTTCGACGACCGGAGCATCGCGCGTCGGCGGTTCGCTTTGGAGAGCTGGGCGAGCATCGTGGAAGAGATCGTCTCGGAGCTGCCCGAAGACGTCTACGTGAGCTTCGACATCGATGGTCTCGACCCGGCGCTCTGTCCCCATACGGGCACTCCCGTTCCCGGCGGGCTCGGCTACGAAGAAGCTCTTTTTCTCGTAGAGCAGGTACCGTCCTCGGGTCGGAGGATTATCGGATTCGACCTTTGTGAAGTAGCCCCGGGCTCGGACCCTATCGACGAGTGGGACGCTAATGTCGGAGCGAGGGTGCTCTATCGACTGAGCTGCGCTACCATTCCCGGCGAGGTAACGAAGAAATGACGAACGGACCCATCGGCCAGTTCATGGAACGCCACTACCGGCATTTCAACGCTGCGGTTGTAGTCGATGCCGCCAAAGCCTACCAAGGGGTTCTCGACGATGGCGGAAAGATGATGATCACCCTGGCCGGCGCCATGAGCACGGCGGAGATCGGCCGGTCTCTCGCCGAGATGATCCGATCCGACAAAGTCCACATCATTTCGTGTACTGGCGCGAACCTCGAGGAGGATATCTTCAACCTCGTCGCTCACAACCACTACAAACGCGTTCCGAACTATCGCGAGCTCGCCGCCGAGGACGAGAGGAAACTTCTGGAGGAGCACTACAATCGCGTCACCGATACCTGCATTCCCGAAGAGGAAGCGATGCGGCAGATCGAGCAGCTGGTGAACGACCTATGGTCGAAGGCTACGAGCGAAGGTAACCGCTTCTTACCCCACGAGTACATCTATCAGCTCATCGAGAGCGGGCGCCTTTCGCAACATTACGAGATTGATCCCAAGGATAGCTGGGTGGTCGCCGCTTGCGAGAAGGGCGTTCCCCTCGTCGTACCTGGATGGGAGGATTCCACTCTGGGCAACATTTTTGCCGCTCGCTCGGTCGAGGGGGAGGTCTCACCCTCGGTCATGCGATCCGGCATCGAATATATGACCGAGCTCATCGAGTGGTACACGGAGACCACGAAGAGAAGCAGCGTCGGTTTCTTTCAAATAGGAGGAGGCATCGCCGGCGACTTTCCCATCTGTGTCGTCCCGCTGCTCCACCAGGATCTCCGGCAGGAGCACATTCCACTCTGGAGCTACTTCTGCCAGATCTCCGACTCCACGACGAGCTACGGATCCTATTCGGGAGCCGTTCCCAACGAAAAGATCTCCTGGGGGAAGCTCGACGTCGAAACTCCCAAGTTCATCATCGAATCGGACGCTTCGATCGTGGCACCCCTGATTTTCGGTTGGCTTCTCGGCTGGTAGGGTGCAGATGACTCTTTCAGCACCCTGCTAGGCCTCTATCCATCCTAACGTTCGCTCGACCGCCTTCTCCCACGCGCCAAAAAGTTGAGCTCGTTCGGACGTCTCCATACGAGGCGACCACTTCTTGTCGAACTCCCAGTTGGCGCGTAGCTCGGCCTCCCCTTCCCAGAAGCCCACGGCGAGTCCGGCGGCATAGGCGGCGCCGAGTGCTGTCGTCTCGTTGACCTTCGGACGCACGACGGAGACACCGAGCAAGTCCGCCTGAAACTGCATGAGGAGCTCGTTGTTCACCATGCCGCCGTCTACCTTGAGCGAATCGAGCGATACGCCAGAGTCTTTGTGCATCGCGTCGAGAACCTCCTTCGTTTGGTAAGCCGTCGCCTCGAGGCTTGCGCGGGCGATGTGTCCCTTGTTGATGAAGCGAGTCAGCCCGACCATGACGCCGCGCGCGTCGCTCCGCCAGTGAGGCGCGAACAGCCCCGAGAAGGCAGGAACGAGAAACATCCCACCGTTGTCCTCGACGCTCGATGCGAGCGCCTCGACCTCCGCCGCCGAGCGAATCAACCCCAAGTTGTCTCGCAGCCATTGAACCAGGGCGCCGGCGATCGCGACCGAGCCCTCGAGCGCGTAGACGGGCGGCTCGCTTCCGAAACGATAGGCTAGTGTCGTGAGCAGACCCGAGTGCGAAGTTACGATCTCATCGCCGGTATTCATCAGCAGGAAACAACCCGTGCCATAGGTATTCTTCGCCTCCCCGGCGGCGAAGCACGCCTGACCGCAGAGCGCAGCCTGTTGGTCGCCGAGATCACCGCACACGGGCACGACCGCCCCGAAGGGACCCTCCGCGAGCGTCTCGCCATATAGCTCGGGATCCGACGAGGGACGGATCTCAGGAAGCACGCTTCTCGGAACGTGCAGGGCTTCGAGAATCTCGTCGTCCCAATCGAGCGTCTGAAGGTTCATCATCTGGGTGCGGCTGGCGTTCGTCACGTCCGTCACGTGGACGCCGCCATCGACTCCACCGGTGAGATTCCACATGAGCCAGGTGTCGACGTTTCCGAACAAAACCTCTCCCCTGGCCGCCGCCTCCCTGGCTCCATCGACGTGATCCAATACCCAACGAGCTTTGGGACCGGAGAAATAGGTCGCGAGTGGCAGGCCGGTCTTCGAGCGAAATCGGTCCGGACCGCCGCCTTTCGCCAGGTCCGCGCACAGGCCATCCGTCCGCGTATCCTGCCACACGAGGGCGTTGGTCAGGGGTTGCCCAGAGCGGCGGTCCCACAAGATCGTCGTCTCCCGCTGATTGGTAATTCCTACAGCGACCACTTCGCTGCCAGTGCCAGCGACCGCCGCGAGGGCGCCTCGGATCACGTCGTCCGAACGCTCCAAGATCTCCATCGGGTCGTGCTCGACCCAGCCCGGCCGCGGATAGATTTGCCGGTGCTCGAGCTGGTGCGAGGCGACCATTTGCCCCCGGTGGTTGATGAGAAGGCACCGAGTGCTGGTCGTTCCCTGGTCCAGCGCTGCTACGAGCTTCTCAGCCACGCTCACCTCCCTCGTATAAATTCAGCTATTACAACAATTACAAGACAGAATCAATTTAAGTGAGTTTTTACGAGATACCTAAAGTAATTCCTAAGCAAATCTGTCAAAACCCATTGCAAACAAGAGATCTTTCCTATACAGTTCGAAGTTGCGATGGATGGACTCTTCGGCAAGAGTATTCACCGACGTTGAAAACCAACCAGGACGGGGTAGCATGGGCCAGGAAAGCATCCGAAGAGTCCTCACCATCGCGCTCCTGGCCCTGCCCTTGTCCTTCGGCTGCAAAATAGAGGAGGACGTCCTTCCCACTGGCACGGTAGGCAGCGACGCTGTCTCCGGCGACGCGACCGTGGGTTTCACATCAGGAAGTACAGGATCCGGATCCGCGGTCGTCACACCGCCCATTATCGCGGATCCCCTGTCCGGAAGCACGGTGAGCGAGGCACAGCCGGCTCTGACGGTGCTGAACTCCGCACGGCAGGGCGCCGAGCCCGCAACGTACTTGTTCCAGGTCGCGTCGGAGTCAACCTTCACCGTACTCCTGGCGCAGTCCAACCAAGTTCCAGAGGGACCGGACGGAAGGACGACGTGGGTCGTCGACCGCACACTCCCTCAAGGCACCCACTATTGGCGGGTTCGGGCCCGCACCGGCACGGCTGATAGTGACTTCTCTGCAACGGCCGAATTTGCAGTTGGTACCTCCACGTCGCCGCCGGGCCCGTCACCCACCCCACCGCCGCCCGCGGGAACGATAGTCTCCGACCCGCTCATTGGCGGCACCGTCGGCGAAGTGAGCGGTGGTCAGTTTACGTCTGGCGGCTGGCAAGTCACGAGTCCGGGCAACTACATTCGTTACGAAGTTTCTCCGATGGCAAGCGGCTGGGTCGAGTTCGACGTGAGCGGACTTCGGGAGATCAATAGCTCACCCGACCAATTCATGCTCTTTGGGATGTGGGATCCGTCCGCGGGGTCCTACCGCGCGAATCCTTACCGTGTACATATTCAGAAGCTCCATCCGAATCCTCACAACCCGCCGTACCTTCGTCTGCGATGGATCACCAACGGTGAGCAACACGACGAGGGATCGAACTTCCTCGCGTGGAACCCGAACCGCACCTATCGTTTCAGGCTCGAGTGGGGCCCCTCCGGCAACGGGAACCGCGTTCGGGTTTACGTCGACGGCGGTGTCGAGATCGATGTGGGCTACAACCGCACCTATCGCCCCGACGTCCACTATATCGAGCTCGGAATCGCCGAGAGGGGCGAGTCCGTGGTCGGCGCCAAGTACTCGAACTTCCGAATCGGCAACTGAATGAGGATTGAAAGAATGAGAGCCTCGGGACCGAGACGACCCCCTCGGCCCGATCGCCTCCCCTGAGATCTTGTCCCCCAACGAGATCTCAGGGGAGGCCCCCCCCCTGCAGCCCGGCCGTCGTCGTTCGGATCTTTCGGACGGCGAGAGAGCCTTTGCTCATCCCGCCGCGGGGTTTATACTAACTACTCGATAAGAAGGCAGATTCGCCTCGCGAACACGCGCCAAAGACCGACAGGGCGCGGCCGCGAGCGAGGTGGAGCCTTCAGCCCGAGCGCAGGGCGAGGCGAAGCCGAGACCCGAAGCGAGAAGCCATGCCGCCTTCCGCAGCGAGCCGGTCGAGCGGAGGGATAGCCCGCGCGAGAAGCGCGGGCGCGTTGGATAGAATGCAGGGCCCCGCGGCATTAATGGAATAGCCGAGTGAGCATTAAGAATGAGTAGCGCCAGCCTCGCCAGCGACCAAGAGCAAGCCCGAGACGATCGCCAGAGCCTCGTCGTGCTCGTGGACGACGACCGTAATCTCTGTGATCTCGTCGAGCGCTTTCTTCAGAAGGCGGGGCATCGAGTTCGGGTATTCCATGACGGGGAGAGCTTTCTGGGGGCGCTCGGCGCCATGTTGCCGGACGCCATTTGCCTGGATCTCAGTATGCCAGGCATCGGCGGTTTCGAGACACTCGAGCTCATCAAAGAGCGCCACAATCGCCTGCCGGTCATCATTTTGACGGCGGACCATGCGGTCTCGAGCGTCGTCAGCGCAATGCAGCGCGGCGCCTACGACTACATTGTCAAACCGATCGATCGGACGAAACTCATTACGACAGTCGGCAATGCCGTAGAGCACTACCGCATGACCGTGCGGCTTCGGCAACTGGAGCGTGAGGTCGAGGGGCCCGGCTACGCCAATATCGTCGGCCAGTCACCTCCCATGCGGGAGCTCTTCCGCCAGATGGATCGAGTCGCTGCAAGCGACATCACGATCCTCGTTCACGGTGAGAGCGGAACCGGCAAGGAGCTCGTAGCGCAGGCGATCTACGAGGCGAGCGGCCGCAAGAGCGGACCCTTCGTCGCGCTCAATTGCGCCGCAATTCCCGAAACACTGCAGGAGTCCGAGATCTTCGGCCACGAAAAGGGTGCCTTTACCGGCGCCGTCCAACGCCATATCGGTAAATTCGAGCAAGCCGACGGAGGCTGCCTCTTCATGGACGAGGTCGCGGAGCTCAGCTTGACACTGCAAGCGAAGCTGCTGCGCGCCATCCAGGAGAAGCGATTCCACCGAGTGGGTGGGTCGACGCAGGTGCGCTCGGATTTTCGGCTCATCGCAGCGACGCATCGTGCGCTGTTGGAGGAGGTACGCAAAGGGCGCTTTCGCGAAGATCTCTATTTTCGGATCGCTGTCTTCGAGCTCGAAGTTCCTGCGCTTCGCGACCGTGGCGAGGACGTGATTTTGCTCGCAGAGACGTTCTTGGATCTCTACAAGCGCAAGGGCCAAACCCGGCCGCGGCTTTCCGAGGAGGTCATGGTACTCCTCAAATCCTATAGCTGGCCGGGCAATGTGCGGGAGCTCGAGAACATCATGCAGCGCTGCCTGTTGATTGCCAAGGGCAACGTCGTGCTTCCCGAGGACCTGCCGCCGCGGCTCCGCTCACGAATCGCAAAGCAGCAGCCCACCGTTATCCAGACCCAATCCGAAACGCGGGGACCAGAGCCCGAATCGCCTTCCCCGAACACCGCCCAGATGACAACACCCGAGTCTGCAAGAACGTCTCGAAGACTCGAAACGCTCGAGCTCAAAGAGCTCGAGCGACGCGCCATCGAGCAGGCACTGGAAGAGGCCAAGGGAAACCTCTCCCAAGTCGTTCGACTCCTCGGCATCGGCCGAACGACACTCTACCGGAAGCTCAAGGCGCACAAACTCCGTGAATAGGTCCGGTTGGGTGCGGACGTGAGCAAGACCCCCTCTCCTCCGCGTGAGATGAACCTCCACGCTCGGATTCGCGAGCTCGAGCGCACCCTCGCAGATTCACCCCCGGGCAATCGCGACGTCACGCTCAACTCCGATTTGTTTCGCGAGCTCGTGGAAGATGAGCGCCGCTACCGACAACTCGTCGAGCACAGCGGCGCTTTCATCTGCATTCATGACTTAGAAGGAGTTCTTCTCTCCGTCAATCGTTCGGCGGCCGAACAGCTCGGCTACCGTCCGGACGAAATGGTCGGGAGAAATCTCAGGGACTTCCTCGACCCCGACGCCGCGCGATGGCTCAAGCCCTATCTCGCTGAAACGACCACGAAGGTATCGGTGAGCGGCGTCATGCACGTCAGGTGTCGCAACGGCGAGATCCGAACTTGGGCCTATCACAACTCCCGTTATGAGGAGCCGGGCAAGCCTGCCTGCGTCCTTGGTCGTGCCCAGGACATTACCGAGATGAAGCGTCTCGAGGAGACGCTCAAGCTCACCCAATTGTCGATCGACCGTGCGGTCGATGCCGTCTTTTGGATTACCTCGGAAGGACGTCTTCGCTACGTCAATGACGCCGCCTGTCACTACCTAGGCTTCTCCCGCGAAGAGCTCCTGTCGATATCGATCTACGATATCGACTTCACATTGGACCGTGCGGAATGGCCGGCCCATTGGGAGCAGGTCAAACAGCTCGAGCGATTCACGACCGAGACAATCTACCGCGCCAAGGACGGCCGAAATTTCCCCGTCGAAGTCACAATCAACTTCTTAAGTTTCCGTGGCCAGGAATATCATTGTGTCTTCGCTCGCGAGAACTCGGAGCGCAAGGAGGCCGAGGATGCCCTCATCGCCACGACGGCGCGGCTGGAAGGTCTCATCGAGAATCTCCAGGTCGGGATTTTGTTCGAGGGAGACAATCGCAAGGTCGTCCTCGCGAACCAAACGCTCTGCCAGATGCTCGACATTCCCGTTCCGCCCAACGCACTCACGGGGGCGGATTCCAGAACGCTCCTCGATCAGTGCAAGCACCTTTTTCCGGTTCCGGATCACTTTCTGATGCGAGTCGAGCAGATTCTGAAGGCACATTCACTGCTGCGAAACGAGGAGATCTCTCTCGCGGATGGACGCGTCCTCGCACGGGACTACATTCCCATCGTCAACAAGAACTATCGCGCGCATCTCTGGCAGTATCGCGACGTGACGGAGCGCAAGCAGGCCGAGGCCGAGATCCTGCGGGCGAAGTTCGAAGCCGAAAAGGCAAACGCGGCCAAGAGCAGTTTTCTCGCGATGATGAGTCACGAGCTCAGGACCCCACTGAACGCCATTTTCGGCATGACGGAGCTCTCGCTCGAAACAAAGCTGAGCTCGGAGCAACGTGAGTTTCTCCGAACGATCCAGACCAACTCCGAGAACCTGCTGAGGCTCATCGACGACGTTCTCGACCTCTCGAAGATTGAAGCCAATCGAATGGACATCGAGCAGATTCCGTTCGAGCCACGCGAGCTCGTGGAAGAAGTTGCCGAGTCGCTCAACCTACGTGCCGCGACCAAGAACGTCGAGCTCGTTCTAGATATCGACCCCAATCTGCCCTCGGAGATCAGCGGTGACTCGCAGCGAATTCGGCAGATCCTCGTCAACCTCGTCGGGAATGCGATCAAGTTCACGGAAAAGGGCTCGGTTCAAATAGCTGTCGATGTGGAGGACTGGAAGCCCGGGGGCCGGGTCGACCTCGCCTTCGCAGTCACCGACACCGGCATAGGAATCCCTGCGGACAAACAGGAGAACCTCTTTTCGAGGTTCTACCAGGCGGAATCCTCGACTACGAGACGTTTCGGTGGCACCGGGCTCGGCCTCAGTATCTCGAGGTCCCTGGCGGAGCTCATGGGAGGACGGATCGACTTCACAAGCACCGCGGGTAAGGGAAGCACGTTTCGCCTCGCACTCACAACGGATGTGCCTGAAGGAACCGAGTCCAATGCGGTGCTTCATCGCGCGCAGCTCGGAGAGCAGGATGTGACGATCTGTCTTGCGATGGACCATACGAAGCACCGGCGCGCGCTCTCGCGACTACTGAAAGCGTGGGGCTTTGACGTGGAAGTCGAGGAGCCCAAGGGGCTTGCGCCCAGGCTTCCCAACTCCGCGCCCGAGCGGACGATCACATTGCTCGAGCACCGCCCGGAGCAGATGGACCTCTTGACGCTGCGAAAGCTTCGTCAACCGCCGAACCGGGAGCTCGTTCTATTGACGTCCATGGGTGTCAATACTTCCACGGTGCTCACCGAGACCTGTCCCTATCTCGTAGTGAAACCCATCCGACAAATCAAGCTCGCCGAAGTCCTCGGACGGGCATTGGGCTTGCGCGCCCAAGCGGCTCCGGCGGAGTCGAAGCCTCCAGCGGAGCGCATCGTCCAACACCGAGTGCTCCTCGTCGAAGACAATCCAGACAATCAGAAGCTCGCCGCGCGGGTTCTAGAAGGTGCTGGAGCGCGCGTGGACACGGCAGAGAACGGTGAAGAGGCGGTTGCCATGGCGAAGGCGACGCTCTACGACCTCGTCATCATGGATTTGATGATGCCCGTCATGGACGGCTTTCAAGCCACTCGAGCCATTCGCACGAACGAGGCGGTCCCCAATCGCGTCCCGATCGTAGCCCTTACGGCGCATGCGACGGAGGGATTCCGCGATCGCTGTCTCGAAGCGGGAATGGACGACTACCTGTCGAAGCCCTTCAAGAAAGATCGCTTCCTGGCCGTCGTCGAACAGTGGGCGGATCGCCGTCCAATCATCCTCGTCGCCGACGACGCGCCGGAGAATCGACTCATCGTCAAGCGATTTCTGATGCTGGGAGGAGACTACCGCCTCGTCTTCGCCACCAATGGTCAGGAAGCGCTCGATCGATTCGACGGCCACGATGTCTCGCTGGTCTTGCTCGACATGGAGATGCCGGTCCTAGACGGTTTCGAGACGGCGCGCGCGCTCAAGAATCGAGCCCGGGTCGAGGATGGCGTTCCGATCATCGCCATGACAGCGCATCATGATACGGAAGAGCTGAAGCGCTGCCTGGACGCTGGCTGCACGACCGTGGTCCAGAAACCTCTGGAACGAAAGTTATTCAACGGCGTCGTCTCCAAATACCTGGTGCCTCGCGTGCCCGGTGCCGAGAGCGCGCTTCCCGAGAACGACAACGCGCAGGAAGAGCAGCCGAGTCGCGACGATGTCGTAGCCATCGATCCGGATATCCAGGATCTCGTTCCGAAATTCCTGGATAACCAAAGGAACAACGCAAAGGGAATTCCAAACCTCGTCTCGAACGGCGACTTCGACAGTATCCGACGTCTCGGCCACAACATGAAGGGAACGGGAAAGGGCTACGGCTTCGGCGTCATCAGCGCCTACGGTGCCTCACTCGAGCAAGCTGCGAGCCGCCGAGCGGCGGAGGAGGTCGAGAGACTCGGGAAAGAGCTGGCCGACTATCTCTCCCTCGTCGAGTGGCGACCCCGCACCTGACCCTCTCCGAAACACACCCTTACTCGGCGCTGCCGTACGACCTCGCAAACAATTCATCAATGGCTTTCTTCCCCGACGCCGAGACCAGCCTCGTACCCGTTCCCGTGAACCTCGTTCGCGAGATCTTCGGAGCTTCGACCTTTGCCCAAGTGTCTTTACTCCAGTGAAACCAGACGTCCTTGTTCTGGTCGAAGACGTGCAGGCGTTTTCCGAAGTGGCGGGCAAGCTCCGCGGCCCAACCGGTACCACCTTTGACGGTATCGTCATCCTGGATCTGACCGATGACGAAGACCTCACCGGCGGTCGCGACTTGATGCCAGATGGACTTCAGTAGGCGCTGGAACTTCTCGGTCTTGGGGAAAGAGCGGTGAAGCTGCGCTTTGACGTAGACCTCGCTTACGCTGCCGCGCTCGAGCTCGGCCTCGCTGAGCTCGACGAGCCCGCGTTTGCGCACCGTCTCTCGTTCAGGGAACGAGAAGTTGACCTCGTTGAGGCCCCAGCGCTCTGCCGCCTCACCGAAAACCGCTTCGGCGCCACCGGCGCCACCCGACAAGAGCGTGAAGGAGCTCGAGGGTAGCTTGGGGGTCGTACCTCCTGACTCGTCCGAGGCGAGACGCATCGTATCGGTGTCGAGGTGAAGGTGGGTATCCTGAGGCCTCGGGTTGTCGTGGTCCTTGAGAAGTCGGACCGTAACGTGCGCGCCCTCCGGCTCGAGAAACACCGCGAGGTCGACGAGGTCGCCGTAGGTGTCGCAGGGCGCGGGAAGTTTCACCGGATGCGCTTCGCCGCCTTCGCGATGTGTCTGCGCGCTGATCCAGAGCTCCGCACCGAGCCGCTTCGCGATGAGCTTGAACGCACCCAACTCGCCTGCGCGCGTGATGGGTTTGCCGCTCTCCCAATCGAAGCCGTCGATCAGAATTGCTTTGGGCATGAATCTTATCTTGTCCGCGTAGAGTTGCACGATTCCATCGAGCCGCTCGTTAGTGAGCTTCGCATCGCTGTAGGCGTGTATCAATCGGTGCTTATTGATGAGAGCGCGTACCTGTCCTCGATTCTGGAGATTCGTCGCCACGGCCAGATCGTCGAGCAGGGCGTCGTACCACGATTGCACGTGCTCGAGCTCCTGGCCCAGCGCAACATGCAGGACCGATCGCTCCCGCATCGCGTCGTCCAATCCAATCTGGACTAGGAACGCGGTCTTTCCTACCCCGGCCCGAGCCATCACTACCCCGAGCTTCCCTGGACCCAGGCCGCCTTTGGTAGATCCTTCCAGGATCCTCAGAGGGCTCTTCTCGTTCACTTCTGTGCGAAACATCCTAACGATCTCCCTTTTTGGCCGCCGCCTTTTTGACCAGCTCTTCTTCGATCGACTCCGGAACGGGCAAGTAGCGGGAAAACTCCATCGTGAAGTCGGCCTTGCCCTGAGTGGCCGAGCGCAGCGTGGTCGCGTAGCCGAACATCTCCGCCAGTGGGACCTCTGCCTCCGTGAGGGTGATGCCGCCGTTCTCCTGCTGTCCGATGATCGTCCCGCGTCGCTGCATCAGAGTCGTCAACATTCCACTCGCATGCTCGGTCGGCCCCTCGACGGCGACCCGCATGATTGGCTCGAGAACTCTCGGCTGGCCGCGCTCGTAGGCACCACGCCAGGCCCCGCGGGCAGCTTCCTGGAACGCGACGTCCGACGAGTCAACCGTGTGGCTGTTCCCATCGTTGATGACGGCGCGGAGGTTCACCACCGGTGCGCCGACCTTCCGTCCTTTCTCGAGCATGGACTTGAAGCCCTTCTCGACCGAGGAAATGAACTGACGTGGAGTCGCGCCACCTTTGATCTCGTCCACGAACTCGAACCCGCCGTCCGGGTTCGGTTCCAGATATCCGCATACTCGCCCATACTGACCAGACCCACCAGTCTGCTTCTTGTGAGTGTGGTCGAAGTCTGAACGCTGGCTAATCGTCTCCCGATAGGCGACCTGAGGTGGAGAGGCCTCTCACCTCAACTCCGTACTCGCGCTTCATACGCTCGATATAGACCTCGAGCTGAAGCTCACCCATACCGTGAATAACGGTCTCGCCCGAATCGGGATCGGCGCCCGCGCGAAACGTGGGGTCCTCTTTTGTGAACCGCGTCAATGCCTTCGACATATTGATTTGCGACTTGTTGTCGACGGGTTTCACCGACAAAGAGATGACGGCGGAGGGTACGTGCATCGAGGTCATCGCAACTTGCAGTTTCCCATCTGTGAAGGTGTCGCCCGAGTGGCAGTCGAGGCCGAAAATCGCGACGATGTCCCCGGGACCGGCGGACTCGATCTCTTCCATCTCGTCCGCGTGCATGCGGACGAGGCGGCCCACCTTGGTCTGCTTTCCGGTGCGGCTATTCGTGATGAAGCTGTCCTTGGAAAGCCTTCCCTGATAGACGCGCACGTAGGTCAGCTGACCGTATCGGCCGTCTTCGAGCTTGAAGGCGAGCGCAACGGTGCTCCTCTCCGGATCGGTCACGAGAGGCAAGCTGTCTTCTCCGTTCTCGCTCGTGAGATCGATGGCTTCGTTCGCGACGTCCCTCGGACTAGGCAAATAGCGGACGACGGCGTCGAGGAGCGTCTGTACGCCCTTGTTCTTGTAGGCGGATCCGACCAGCACGGGCGTGAGCTGCAGGGAGAGCGTTCCGTGGCGAACGGCTTGATGAACCAGCTCTTCGGTGACCTTCTCCTCCAGAATGGCCTCCATCAGCTCGTCGGAGAACATGGAGACCGCGTCGAGCATTTCCTCTCGGTAAGTGCTCGCCTTCTCCTCGAGCTCCGCCGGGATCTCCTCTTCGACGACCGTCTCACCGAACTCGCCCTGGTAGGTGATCGCCTTCATGCGAATGAGATCGACGACCCCTTTGAAATCCGCCTCGAGACCGACGGGAATTTGAAGCAGCACCGGATTGTGCCCGAGCTTCTCGCGAAGCTGGTCCCGCACTCTAGTCGGATTCGCCCCGACGCGGTCGCACTTGTTGACGAAGGCGATGCGTGGAACGCGATATCGGTTCATCTGACGATCGACCGTAAAGGACTGACTCTGAACCCCAGCGACCGAGCAGAGAACCAGCACCGCTCCGTCCAAGACGCGTAGGCTTCGCTCGACCTCGATGGTGAAATCAACGTGGCCCGGGGTGTCGATGATATTGACGTGATGATTCAGCCAATTGCAGTGCGTCGCCGCGCTGGCGATCGTGATCCCGCGCTCACGCTCGAGATCCATCGAGTCCATCTTGGCACCCACGCCGTCCTTGCCGCGCACGTCGTGAATCGCGTGCACACGATTCGTATAGAAGAGAATTCGCTCTGTCAGCGTCGTCTTGCCGCTATCGATGTGAGCGGAGATTCCAATGTTGCGGATGGTCCCTAGATCCTTGATCAACGCGTTCTCCCTCACTGAAAGGCCGACGAAACTCAGCCCATCGCGATACACATTTCCCTGAGTTGTAGGGTGGAAATCAAGTGTTAGTGTACGACAATTGGAGAGAAAAAGCGCAGGTTGATTACGGCGGGACCCTGCGGACCAGTTTGGAAGATGCTAGAGTCTCGTCCAAGCGAGGGTGAAGCGTTGGACGCTCGTGTCAGACTTGCGGAAACGTAGGTCGACTTCCTCGACCTCGAAATGGTCGGCGCCCACTACCTTCTGAAGCGCCTGCGTCTTTTCCGCCAGATCGGACTCGAGCTCGAGTAGGTTGCGCTTCTGTGCCGCGAGCTCGGATCGGGCTCGGGCGACGTCCTCGCGCTCTCGCGACGCCCGCCCCATGGATCTCGCCGCCGAGGACGCGCGTCCCACATTGGTCCGGCTTCCGAGCTTGCGGCCGAACAACGCACCGAGCAGCGTAGAGCCGA
Organism: Candidatus Marinacidobacterales bacterium; assembly: GCA_965247365.1. Classification (GTDB taxonomy): domain Bacteria; phylum Acidobacteriota; class Vicinamibacteria; order Marinacidobacterales; family SMYC01; genus CBDFHB01. Next base: position 871,687 of record CBDFHB010000002.1, on the reverse strand, counting down.
AGGAGATGGCGCTCTCCATCTTGCTCGCGTCGTATTGAGACGATTCTCGCCCCAGACGCGCTTCGGCCTTCCTCACCCGCTCCTCCAGGCGCACGAGCTTCGGCGCGAACCGCAAGCGCAATTTCTCGAGCTCTTCGTCTCTCCTCTCCCGCGCGGCGTGGCCTATCCGACCTCGAAAATCGCCTTCGCTCTCGCCGGGCTCGGATACGAGTTTCAGCTCCCGACATCGAAACAGTTTCAGCGGACGCTCCCGATAGAGGTATGACAGGAACGATTTCTTCCAGCGCGGATAGCTCTTCTCATTCGTTGCCGACGTAGGAAGAACGGCAAAGGCGATACCTTCCTCCGGCCCCTCCTCGACAAGAGCTTCCTCGCGCTCCCGCCCAGCAGCCCAATCGGGCGTATCAGCTTCCTCGTCGAGCGGCGTCAGAAAGTGAACGGTCTCGAAGACGTCGAGGCTATAGCTCGACTTGACATAGCGAAGCACGACCGAGGCGAGAACGCCTGGCTCGTAGACTTTAGACGTAGCAGCAACCCTCTCGAAGCACTCTGAGATCCCGCTCGGGAGGACGGGCCTCATTCCTACGGCCGAGGAGGGACGAGCCAGAGATTCGGGGGGCTCAGGTTCTCGCGGCGCTTCCGCCGGGCCTGTCAGCGCCCTGATCTGTGCGAGCGTTAGCGGCCCTCGCAGGTAGGACATCGCCCAGCGGGTTTGGAAGACGACGGGTGCGTCTTCGTGAACGTTGCGCACCAAAAACCTTCGCTTCCCGAGAGACGCGAGAATCTCCTCGACTTTCCGACGATCGAAGCCCGCACTGCTGGATGAGGAAGTCAAACCCGCAAGGAGACGATCGCGGTCCTGCGCGGTCGTAAGCCTTCCCAGAAACCATGTTCCGATATTCGCGAGACCTTTGTAGTCGAGATCGACGGGATTCTGAGTCGCCAGTACTACGCCGAGTCCGAAAGCGCGGGCCTGCTTGAGCAGGGTTAGCATGGGAGCCTTCGAAGGCGGGGCCTTGACCGGAGGAAAGAACCCGAAGATCTCGTCCATATAGACGAGCGCCCGTAGACTGCCGGTGCCTTTCTGATTGCGCATCCAGGCGACGAGCTCGTTGAGAAACAATGTGACAAAAAACATTCGCTCGTCGTCCGAAAGGTGCGCGATGGAGAGGACGCTGAGCTGCGGCTTGCCCTCCGGCGAATACAAGAGTCGCTGAATGTCGAGCGGGTCGCCCTCCCGCCACGCCGCAAAAGCGGGAGACGCCAGGAGGTTGTTGAGTCTCGCGGCGAGTGCGAAGCGCTCCTTGGCCGGAAAGAACGACTCGAGATCCAAGACACCGAGCCTCTTGAAAGGTGGTTCCTGAATCGCGACAAGGAGTCCTTCGAGCGTCATCCCCTCGCCCGCTCGCCACTTTTCTTCCAGCAGTTTGGCAAGCAGAATGTGGTCGCGGTCCGTAATCGGATCCGCCTCGAGGCCGACGAGGCTCAAAAGGCCGGAGACCGTATTCTTCACGCGTTCTCGGAGCGCGTCCCCGTCCGCGAGGAGTGCCTGCGTGGGCGCGTCGAAAGAACGGAGCACGGCAATAGGCCGGCCCGAGGTGCTCCCGGGGGTATAGATGACGACGTCGCAAGCTTTCTCGAGCTCTCGAATGCGCCTCTTCGACTGCCCCCAGTCTGCGAGCCCCTTTTCCCACGTGGTTGCCGTCTCCGCCGCGAGCTGGTCCGGGGTCGAGCCGCGCCGGGTTGCCTCCGAAGCGTCGACCCACGGGCGAAAGTCCTCGGCGAGGAGCTTCGGGAAACGGAGCCGCAGGTTACCCATGTCCCCCTTGGGGTCGAGGATTAGCGCGGGGATCCCGTCGATAGCAGCCTCTTCGAGCAGCACGACGGAGAGCCCGGTTTTTCCACTCCCCGTCATGCCGACGATGAGCCCGTGGGTCGTGAGATCTTTCGAGTCGTAGAGAAACGGGACTTTTTCTCGATCGGTGGGTCGGCCGAGATAGAGCGCGCCGAGCTTCTCGAAATTCTTCATGGCGTCCGCTTTCGGAAGTTATCAGGAAACGCGAAAGCTGGCTAGCGGACGATTCTCTCGTGGTTTCTTCGGAGGCGAAGAGCGCGCTGCACGCCACCAGGAACGATGCGCTTGAGAAAAAGCGGTGAGGGGATCGTCTCATAGGTGAGCCCGAGCTTGAAGTCTTTGCGACCTCCCCTCGTCAGCTCGTCGACGCGAAACTCGTAGCGGCCCAGCTGCACTTTGCTTCCCAGGCGAAGCTCGAGCTGCTGAAAGTCGGCGCCATAGATCTTGCATAGGACGCAGGGCCCCGTGAGCTTCTTCCGGAGCTTCTCGTTGTGCAGAAGGTACACTTTGGCGCGAAGAAAATCGAGAGCGGGAAACTTTACCCGCTCGGACGGAGCGCTCATGACGAGCCTTTCGGCCCGTGGTTCTTCCATGTCCTTCGCACCGTACTCGAGGTTGAGTGCGTAGATTTGCTCGTCCTTCGTTCCCTGCTTGGTGAGGTGCTCGATGCGCTCGCCTAGCTCCGGGAGCGGCAACTCGATGAGACTTCGGGCGATCTCGTCCATCCCGTCGAGAGAAAAACCCGTCGGTGGGAGCTCGATGGACTCTTCTTTCGCGGTGAGTGCCGCCGCGGCACTTCTCGACGACTCGACCAAAGAGAGACCCTTCCGACTCCAGGCGGGCACGTCAGACGGCAAGCGCCTCAAGCGATCGACGGAAAGCTGAACGGGCTCCCCTGTCCTCAGCTCGACGATCTCACGATCCCCTGAGCCTGGAAAGGAGCGCACTCCGATCCCGATCAGTACCGCGATGGTCAAAAGCAGCGAGCCGGTGACCGCGAACTCGACCTTCGGCGTCGAAGGGGTCGCGATCCGAGTCACGATTGGCGCGATCTCCACCAAGCCTTCGTCCTTCTCAACTCGAAAGATGAAACGGCGCAGCAGCATGCCATCGTCGTCGAAGAAATCGGCGATGCCCTGCGCGTAGCCGCTGGCTGCCATCGAGCCATTGGCCGCGACCACCAGCGACTGAATCAAATCGTAGTCCACCTCTTCGCCAATCAGAATCACGTAGAGCGGGAGACCAATTTGCTCCAGCAATCGTCCCGTGCGCTCTCCGGCCACCCGCCTGAGGTCCTCTCCCTCGGATACGTGCTGGTCTCTCCAGTCTCGAGGCGATGGATCGATCATCCCATCGGTGATAAGGACCATCTTGAAGTCGGTTCCCTCCGGATATTCAGCGACGAGCTCGCGAGTCGCGTCGAAAGCGAAGAAGAAATCCGTCCACTTCCCCGCGTTTCGATAGTGTTGCGGGGCGTCGATATGGATCTCGTGCCTGCCTCCGAACAAGATCAGTCGGTAGGGTTGTCCCTTCAAGAAGCCATAGATTTTTTCGATCGCGTCGCGTCGCCGGGTATTGGGGTCGAGAGGTGGAAGACTCGCGGAGTTGTCCAGAAGAAACAGGATGACCGATTCGCCGTCCCGTGGAGGCAGAGGGGGCTTCCGACCGTGGTCTTCCGCGACGACCAGGGTCGACGAGACTACGAGCGCGAAAGCCAGGAGCTTCCCGATGGCGTTCATGTTGTCGCTGCGATTTGTGAGTATGTCTTTGATTATACGGGGAGAATCACGCGTGGGGAAGGCGTAAGGCTTCAGAACTGGGGATGGAGAGTTAGCCTTGGTCTAGTGCGGAATCCAGGCGTCCTGCTCCATGTCCCAAAGGTATTCGTAGGCCTTTTCGAAGCGCTCGGTGGCGATGCCATCCCCATCGGGCGTCTTGCTTTCGACCAGGAAGTGAATCGTGCCGGCCCAAGGATGGGTCTCGTTTCCGGCTTGCTCGCGGACCTCGACGGCCTGAATCGCCCAGGAGATCTTGACGCCGAGTGCCGGATTGACGTCGGCCTCACTTCTCTGCTTCTCGGCCTCGGCTTCCTGCTTCAGCAGGGCCTCGACCTCGGCTCGTGGCGGCGGCTGCTCGAGCACCGCTGAGCAGGCGAGACCACAGGTCATGAACACAACCAGATAGCGCAAGAGAGCGTTGAGTTTCATGAGATGAGGCTAGCAGTCGGCCCGATGGGCCGTCAACTCGATGGTTGACGGAACCGGCGATGCTAGGCAGACTGGATGGAGGCTGCTATAGTCCCCCCTTCACAGTAGCCGATTCGAGCGACCAAACCCGTGACTTCCAGCATTCAACAGCCTGCAAAAGTCGTCGTCAAGGACAAGAGCGAGCAAGCCCCGAGGTTTCTCCCGCTGGAGGCCATCGAGGTGCACTTTCGATCCGATGAGAAGCGCCGCCAAATCTTCGGCATCATATCGAACATGTCGGAGACAGGTGCCTGCTTCATCATGAACCGCGAAGTGCCTCTCAACAGCGAAGTTACGCTCGAAATTCGAAGCCGACGCGAGCACAAGCTCTTGGAGGAATCGGCCTGGATCGTGTGGTGCGCCGAGCGAATGGAGCCTGTGAAAGAGATCGTCGGCTACCTGACCGGTGTCCGCTTCGACAAGGAAACCCAGCCGCGCATCAAGGCGCTGCTCTCGAGCGGTATCTTCCAGCTAATCCCCTAGCGAGGCGAAGAGCCGAGCGCGCACTAGAATGCGAGCGGCTGCCCATGCATCTGCCGCGAGCCCGGCCCGAGTGGGCCGTCCTCCCCGAGCGAAGAGCGAGGGGAGCGAGGGAGCCGAAGAGGCGACCGAGCACTAATTAAGGGGATTATATACTTGACGATCCCAGAATAGGTGTATATTATACTTATATAAGGAGACCGTCATGGACAGCCTACTAGACTTCACACAAAGGTTCGGAACTGTCGCTGCCTGCCTAAAGCAGCTCGAAAGGCTGCGTTGGACGGAAGGCCCGTATTGCCCACTCTGCGGTGGTTACGAGCGAATCTATCACTTCTCCGACGGACGGCGGCACAAGTGCGGCGATTGTCGACGCGTCTTCCGCATCATCGCTGGAACCATGTTCGCTGACACGCCGATCAAATTGCTGCCTAAATGGTTCGCGGCGATCTGGCTCGATACTTGTCACTCTAAGGGCATTTCTAGCCTCCAGCTAGCGAAGGATATCGGGGTGACGCAGAAAACGGCCTGGTATATGCTTCAGCGCATCCGCAATGCGGCCGGAAACGACGATTCAGGGATGCTCGGCGGAATCGTAGAATTGGATGAGACCTACATCGGCGGCAAGGAGAAAAACAAGCACGCCCGCAAGCGCACGCGAGGAACGCAGGGCCGTAGCACCAAGACCAAAGCGGTCGTTTTTGGCATGAGGGAGCGAGGCGGGAAGGCGAAGGCATTCCACGTGAAAGGCGCCAATGCCGCAAACATAGTGCCACACACGCTCCGGCATGTTGCTCTTGGCTCTAAGATCAAAGCAGACGAGCACCGAGGTTACTCGGTTCTCGACAGCTTCTATTCGTTGGAGCGTGTGACTCATAGCCGTGGCGAGTATGTTCGTGGCGAAGCTCATACGAACAGCATCGAGTCATTTTGGGCTCTCGTAAAGCGCGCGTACATCGGGATCCACCACTGGTGGAGCAAGAAGCACACGCAGCGTTACCTTGACGGATGCGCCTTCCGTATGAACAACAAGGATATGGGGCGAGCAGCCCGTGTAGCCCACCTGATTGAGAATGGCCTTTCTAGTCGGATGACGTACAAAGGGTTGATCTCATGAGTAACATCGTGCAGTTCAATCGTGAGCTTAAACGTGTGCTTCAGCGCACGAAGCGCCCTTATCTTGATAAGGCCCCGGCCATGCCTTTCGTTAAGTGGGCCGGTGGAAAAAGAACCTTAATCCCAGAGATTGCCAAGTATTTTCCTGAGCGTGTGAGCACCTATTGGGAACCGTTTGTTGGCGGCGGTGCCGTCTTTTTTACGATGGCGGATCGGATTGATAGAGCTGTCCTATCCGACCTGAATGAGGAATTGGTCCTCACCTACCAAGTAGTAAAAGACCGAGTTGATGAGTTGATCGAAGCGTTGAAAGCTCACGAGCGAGGACATAGGAACGAAAAGCATTACCTTCAAGTTCGTGCACAAGAGCCCGACACCTCGATCGGAATTGCGGCTCGCTTCATCTATCTGAACAAAACTTGCTACAACGGACTCTACCGCGTGAACAAAGCTGGCAAGTTCAATGTTCCAAAGGGACGCTATAAGAATCCAGATATATGCAACGCCGATAAATTACGGACGGCGAGCAAGGTGCTGGCGAAAGCCACGATACAAGTCGGTGACTTCGTGAAGGCCGTTCATCCGAATGCGAACGATTTCGTCTATTGTGACCCGCCCTACCACGAAACTTTTACAGGATACCAAGCTGGTGGGTTCACGCCCGAGGATCAGGAGCGTCTACGTGATGCAATCAACGGTTGGATCAACATGGGAGCCAACGTCATGTTGAGTAATTCGGATACGTCGCTTATCCGGCGCCTCTACCGAGGAGGAAAGACCATCCTGCATGAAACAGTCGCTCCTCGGCTTATTAACAGCCAGGCTAGTAAACGCGGACCTGTGTCCGAGTTGATCATCACTAGCTATGAGTAAAGGGTCAAGGGCTAACAAGCGCGGGCGTCGATTAGAGAACGCGGTCAGCGATCTTCTGTCCGAGGAATACGAACGCGTTTCGAGTGGGCGGTTCTTTGCCATGCGTGAGTTGAGGCAGCCGATCTTCGCCGAACAATGCTCCGTCGGGCGCGACATCTATGGCAAAAACAGGCGTGTCGATTTCATCCTGTACCATCCGCAACGATGGCCGGATTGCCTGGTCATTCAATGCAAGTGGCAGGCGTCCCCAGGCAGTGTGGAGGAAAAGTACCCGTTCGAGGTCTTGTCGATCCAGTTGAACGAGTTCAACACCATCATCGTTTTGGACGGAGGCGGATACAGCAAAGGGGCTGAAATGTGGCTCAAAAGTCAGGCAGGAAAGAACAAGCTCCTACACGTTCACAACCTCGGTGAGATTAGCCGATTCCATAGCCAAGGCCGACTTTAGGATCGTCAAGTATATAATTCCCTTCTGTTATCGTAAGCTCGATTACGCTCGTTGTAAGCAAATGGTCGGCTCCTCTAGAAAACCCGCAACAGGTCGCGGCTCGCTTAGGGCACGAGAATTGCTTGCCTGTTCCGTATGACCGCTGTCGAGGCGAGCTCGCTTCGAGCAGCCTTCGCCGCGGGAACGGGCAAAACAGCCTGGGATGTCGCCTCCCGGTTGTTGAGCTTCGCCATGTCGGTTCTCGTGGCGCGGGCGCTGGGGGCCGCGGGATACGGGACCTTCGCCGTCTACTGGTACGCGGCGTGGATGCTATCGCAAGCGACGGATCTGGGGCTCCACCTGGTGAGCCTGCGCTCGCTCGCGAAAGGCCAGAACCCCTCGATCTTCTGGAGCGCGGTCGCCGCGAAAGGGCTCCTCACGATGGCGGTCGTGCTCGCCGTCGCCGCCGCCGTCACCGCCGGTTCTTTTTCTCCGAATCTATTGCTCGTTTTCGTTCTCCTGGCCGCGCACCTGATGACCTCCTGGGTCGAGTTTTTCGGAGTCGTTCTCCGAAGCAAGGGCTTCATCGCGAGGGAAGGCCTCCTTCTGACGGGTCTTCGTTTCGGATCGCTTGCGGCCGCCTATTGGGCGCTGTCTCGAAACGCGAGCCTGACGGTTCTCGCCGGAGCACTCGTTCTCGCGGGTGTGCCGGCACTCGGAGCGGCGATGGTGCTCGTTCGACGAACGGTTCACGTTCGAGGGAGCTCGGCCGCTCGTCATGAAACCCTGCGTCTCTTCAAAGAATCGTTTCCGTTGGCGCTCGGCGCCGTCATCACGCTTCTGTACTTGCGGGCCGATCTTTTCATCCTTGCCGCGCTCCGGGATGCCAACGAGACCGGACTCTTTCAGAGCGCTTTTCGCCTGTTCGAAGCCACGTTCGTGCTCTCCGGCGGGATCGCTGCCGGAACATTTCCGATTCTCGCGTCTCGGTTGGGGACGCCCCGCTTCGATGTCCTAACCCGGTTCCTTCTCGTTCTCCTCGCGAGCGCCGGTGGGGCTCTCGCTTGCGTTTTCGTGCTGCTTGGTGAGCCCATCGTCACGATTCTGTTCGGGCAGGATTTCCGTCCCGCAGCCGTACCTCTGGCGATTCTAGGCCTCGGCCTCGTGCCGGTCTTCGCGAACGCGCTCACGACGCATCTGATGGTGGCCGCGGGACGGACGCGCTCTCTTGTGCTCGCGTTAGGCGTCAGGCTTGTGGTGAGCGTCAGTCTCGACCTCGTTCTCGTTCCACGCCTCGGAGCAGCGGGTGCCGCAATTGCTGTCACTCTCGCCGAGTGGTGTCTGCTCGCCGTCAGCCTGACATGGGTCCTCGATCTTCTCGGATTCCCGCGGCTGGCGCGCACCGTTTCCCGCAAACAGGCATCGTCATGCTCGTAGGCTTCGACGCGACGACGATCCGGGGGAACAAGTCCGGGGTGGGGTACTACACGTCGCGCCTCGTCGAGCACCTGACAGTCGAGGGCGGCGCCAGCAATCCGATCGACGAGCTCCTCGTTCTCTCCAACCGGCCCATCGAGTTACCGAACGTACCGCGATCTCGTGTCGTTTCCGAAGGACGCTTTCCATCGCGGGCAATTTGGATGCAGGCGGTGCTGCCACATATCCTCAAACGACTTCGGCCCGACGTCTGCCACTACACGAACTTTCTGGGGCCGTACTTCAGCAACGTTCCCTATGTCGTTACCTTTCACGACATGACGCTACAGCTTCTCCCCAGCTGTCACAAATGGAAGAAGAGACTCCTGACGAGGCCCCTCGCTCCCGAGATCGCCAGGAATGCTCGCTTCGTCATCACACCCTCCGAGTCTGCCAAGCGAGACGTCGCCCGTTTGTTGGATCTGGATCCGGCTAGGATCCGTGCGATCCCCCACGCTGCCGACGCGCAGTTTCGGCCTGTCCGTGATGACGAGAGCATCGAGCGCATCGAGAGACGCTATGGAGTGCGCCGACCCTACCTTCTGTACGTGGGCACCCTCGAGCCGAGGAAAAACTTGACGCGGGCGGCCACAGCGTTCTCCCGCATCGCGCATCGCTTTCCCGATCACCACTTCTACCTGGCTGGAGACATCGGCTGGAAGTCGCAAAGCCTCTCCCGAACGCTCGCACAGCTGCCGCATGGGAAGCGCCTGAAGAGGCTCGGATACGTGGCCGAGGAAGACCTGGCCGCGCTCTACTCGAACGCCGATCTCTTCGTGTACCCGTCGCTCTACGAAGGATTCGGCTTTCCCGTCGTCGAGGCCATGGCTTGTGGCGTTCCCGTTCTGACATCGGACAACTCCTCGCTCGCGGAAATCGCTCGGGGCGCGGCTCTTCTTTGTGATCCCTACGACTTGGACGCGATGACCGCAGCCATGGAGCGGGGTCTCGAGGATGAACGGGAGCGCGAGCGGGTGCGACTCGCCGGCATGACACGCGCGAGCTCGTTCTCATGGGAGGAGAGCGCGCGAAAAACCCTCGCGGTCTATGAAGAAGCGCTCGAACGCTCCAAAGTGCGCTCGCGCGCTCCCCGTCCCCCTTTCTCACTGGACGGTCGCGAAGCGAAGGCGGTGATAGACACGATCGCCTATAGCGCCCTGTTCGACTATCCAATGACGCTACAAGAGATTCACCGATCGCTCATAGGGGTGTCCCTGTCGCGTCGCGAGATCTCCCGCCTCGTAGTAGATCATCCACTCGCGCGCGAAACTATCGACGTTCAACCTCCCTACCATTTCCTGAAGGGGCAGAAAGCTTCGGTACAAGCGCGCCTGGAAGCGAACCGCCGCACACAGAAGCTCCTCGAGCGCGAGCGCTTCGCCATCGACCTCGTGCGGCGGTGTCCTTTCGTGCGCATGGTAGCGCTCTCGGGGGCGACAGCACACGACAACGCTCGCGACGAGGACATCGACCTCTTCGTCGTCACGTCGGAGGGCAGAACCTGGGCGGTCGCGCTGCTTCTCCACGTGGCCATGAAGCTTCTGAGGCGACGGAAGACGATCTGCCTCAACTATTTCGTGGGCGAAGACAGCCTCGCGCTGAGCGAGCACGATCCCTTCACGGCGAGCCAGATCGTCGCCCTCAAACCATTGGCGGGGCGCGGCGTGTTCTACCGGCTCGTGCGTGCCAACTCCTGGGGAACGCGATTCTTTCCGAACTTCTGGCGCGAGTTCCGCTCGCTGGTGCCCTCAGAGCCAGAGCCTCCCGTAGGTTCGTTCCTCCTCGAGACCGCACTCTCCTTTTTCGGGGGGGGTCTTCTCGAGCGCCTCGGCAGGTTCCTCCTCGGAGCCTACTTGCGCCGCCGTCTGAGCGCCGCAGTCGACGTTTTCTCCGTCAAGCTCGAGCCTGGGGTCGTCAAGCTCCACTTCAAGGACCACGGCGCCAAGCTCAATCGCGAGTTTTCGACCCTGCAGGCGAAGGCCCCCGGACCGAGCGAACCCTATTCAGAGGTCCCTCATGTCGGCTCCGCATAGCGCTCACGCGACGCGGTCGCCAAAGACGCATGCCGCCTTCGATGCGATTCATAGGAATCTGTGGAAGCTCCGCTGCCCCGAATGCGGGGCCGCGGCATTTTCCGTGGAGACCGACGTGATGTGCCCGACCGAAGCGCGATGCATCCCCGGCCGCGACGGTGTCCTCACGCTGATGCGGGCGGAGCGGATGGTTGCGCTGGTACCGTTTCTCGAAGCGTATCGGCGCGTTCGCCGGAGCGAGGGATGGGAGGGTGACGCCACGTACTACCGCGGGCTTCCGTTCACGTCGGGCGGTCGACACCCTGCGGTGTGGAAGTTGAGGGCCCGCAGTTACCGCGCCGCAGTCCGTGCCATCGAGAGGCGCTACCCCGATGCGAAGCGCGCCGACGAGCGAGACAAGGTAGCACTCCGCATTCTGGAACTAGGCGCCGGCAACGCCTGGTTCTCGTGGCGGATGGCGGAACGTGGTAATTTCGTCCTTGCCACCGACGTCTCTCTCGACAAAGAGGACGGGCTGGGAGCACTCGCCCGTTACGCCTGGCCGAACACGGTGTTGCACTCTCGTTTGACGCGGGCGCGTGCGGAGATGGAAGAGCTGCCCCTCGAGGACTCCCAGTTCGACGTCGTAGTCGCAAACGGTTCCTTGCACTACGCCGGCAACGTAACCCGAGCGATCGAGGAGGCTCATCGGGTCCTGCGCGCGCGCGGGATCTTCCTCGTTCTCGACAGTCCCGCTTACGACGACCACGAGACGGGCCGCGCCATGGTCCAAAGGCGGGAGCACGACCACCGGGAGCGTCTCGGAGTGCTTCCCACCGAGCGGACGACGGGCTATCTCGTCGCGAGCGAGTTTCGCGCGCAGCTCGAGAGCGCCGGTTTCCGCGTCGAGACAAGCCAGCCCTTCGAGGGGGTCGCACGGCGTCTCCGGCGCGGTTATTGCGTGCTTCGACGCTGCGATCTCCCGGCACGTTTTCCGTTGTTCGACTCGGAGAAACGCGCATGAGAGCTCTCTTCGCCATCGCGCTTCTCGTGCTCGTCCTCCCTTTCGAGCCCATGGAGCCGTTGGTTGCGGTACTCGGTTTCAAGATGAGTCATCTCGAGGTCGTAGCCTTCGTGCTCCTCGCCCTTTCGGCGTCGGGACTTCACGCCCGGCGTTTGGGTTTCCCCCTCGCGGTGCCCGCGCTCGCGCTACTCCTCGCCGTCTTCGTTTCGGCCGCCTTCGCGGAGGGCTCTTTGCTTCTGCCGCTGAAGTTTTCGCTTCGCATGACGGCCGGACTCGTCGCATTCGTTCTCACGTCCTTCGCCCTGGCCGCCGCACCTCGCTTCGATCTTCTGTGCTTCGCCTTTGCCGCGGCGGGCACGACGACTGCGGCCATCGCGCTTCTCGAGGCAGGTGCCGTTCCCGCGATCGAGGGCTTCGTCGCGCCGTTTCGGGAGCATTCGTTCGAGGTCGGAGGTCAGTACCGGGTCGCGGCGACGTTCTCCTACCCGAACACGGCCGCTGGATTCCTCGCTCTCACACTTCCGCCCGCAATGAGCTTCGTCGTGCGAAGAAACCTTCCAGGGCGAATGCGAGCGGTTGCCTTCATCGTTTCCCTGGGAATCTTCAGTGCCATTCTGCTGACCTACTCGAGAGGTGCCCTCCTCGGCGCCATCGCCGCCTCGGTCGTGTTCACTCTCATGATCCGCTCGTCCAACCTAAAAGGCCTTAAAGACGTCAACGGCCTCAAAGGCCTTCTGGGTCTGAACGCGTCGTTTCTCGTCATCGCCGCTGGTCTGTTTCTGCTCGAACCCTCTTTCCAATGGCGCGCTTGGAGTGAGGACGATCGAAGCTGGTACCTGGCTGAGATCGTCCCCAAGTCGGAAGCGCTCGAGCTCGCGTCGGGCGCGCTTACCGACACGCGGGTTCAGGTGGCGAACGTGGGGAAACTGACATGGGGCTCAAGCGGAGAGAAACCGTTTTACCTCTCCTATCGCTGGTTCTCCTTCACAACGGACGGCACGCTCGTGCCCCTCCCGATCGAGGGTGAGCGTACGCGCCTGCCGTCTCCTCTCGCTCCTGGCCAGAGGAGGGGCTTGATCGCAGCGGTGAGAGCCCCGGAGAAGCCGGGTAGCTACGTGATGATCTGGGACATGGTTCATAAGAACACAACGTGGTTCTCCGACAAGGTCGGGTTCGGAACGCCGGTCAACGTCGTCGTGGACGGAACGGTCTCAGCGGGAGCCGTTCGCCCCGGCGAGCTTCAGCAGGCGATGACGGGGCGAGCCTGGCGACCGGGGCGGCGCGAGCTGTGGGGCATCGCTCTCGGTCTGTTTCTAGAGCATCCTGTTCTGGGTGTTGGTCCCGATAACTTTCGCTGGGTGTACGGAGCCTTTGCGGGTAAGGAAGTCTGGGACACTCGTGTTTTTTCGAACAGCCTATATCTGGAGCTTCTATCGACGATCGGCATCGTCGGATTCGCGGCCTTCGTGCTCCTCGCCGGGCGGGCCCTGATCGGGCTCATGCGGAGGGCGAGCAAGGGCTCCGCGACTCTCGAGGTCGCGGCGATTGCCGCGAGTCTCACAGGCTTTCTCGTGCACGGGCTCTTCGACTACCTTCTTGCCTTCACTCCCATCTATCTCGCGTTCTTCGTGCTCCTCGGAGCTGCCTCCGCCGCGTTACGCGAGGAGGCTCTCGCGTGAGCGCCCGGGTTCTCGCGATTCGTTTTCAGGCCACGGGAGACGTCGTCATCACGCTCCCGTATCTGAACGCGTTGAAACGGAAGTACCCGGATTTCGGAATCGACCTCCTCACGCGAGAGGAAACCGCGCCTATCCCGCGGAGCCTTCTCCTCTTTTCACGCGTGTTCGCCATCGGAGGTGGAAGAAGCTTCAAGCGACAGTGCCTCGCGATGCTCGTCCTTCTGCCGCAGCTCATCCTTCGCAGGTACGACATCGTCCTCGACCTGCAGAACAACGAGCTGAGCCGATGGGTGACGAGCGCGCTTCGTCCCGGGGCGTGGTCCCGCTTCGACAAGACGAGTCCCGTTCCGGCGGGAGAGCGTACCCGCCGCACCATCGAAGGCGCCGGTCTCGGTCCCATCGGACTCGACACCGATCTGCGGGTCCGGAACGACGGTAGCGCCGAACGGTTGCTGCGAGAAGCGGGCATCGGCTCGGACCACCGCCTCGTCGTTCTCAACCCCGCGGGGGCGTTTCCCACGCGCAACTGGCCGCTTCCAAACTACGTCGCTTTTGCGAAGATCTGGCAGAGCTTGGACTCACGTCCGACACGTTTTCTCCTGCTCGGCCTTCCCGCGCTCAGAGAAAAGGCGGACTATCTCCGCTCCGCGCTCGACGGAAGCGTTATCGACCTCGTCGGTCGCACGACGCCCGACGAGGCCTTCGCGCTGGTCCGGAGATCCGATCTGGTGCTCTCCGAGGATTCGGGGCTCATGCACATGAGCTGGTGCTCGGGAGTGCCGACCGTGGCGCTATTCGGTTCGAGCCGCGGGGACTGGTCCCGTCCGCTCGGCGAGCACTCGGTCTGCCTCGACTCGTCCGACTTGGAATGCCGATTCTGTATGGAGGCCGAATGTCGCTATGGCGACGTCCGATGTCTGACGCGCCGCGAGCCCGGAGAGGTCGCGCGCCTCGCGATGCGCTTGCTCGAAAGCCCCCTGAGTAAGCCGCAATGTTAGAACGCGCCACGCTCTACGCCATGGCGCACCGTCTCTCGGGAGGCGCGGGAGGCCTCATTACGGCGGTGCTCGTGGCGACCTTCTTTACGTCCGAGCTCCAGGGCTTCTACTATACGATCCTCGGCCTTCTCGCACTCCAAACCTTCTTCGAGCTCGGTTTCGGCGAGCTCCTGCAGCAATCTGTGAGCCATGAATGGGCGCTCCAGGAGAGCTCGCATCCCGCCACGCGTGAACGGGCCCGCGCGCGCCTGGCGGCGCTCGTCCGTTTCTCTCTCGTGTGGTACGCGGTCGTGGCGCTCGTTGTCATCGTCGGACTCGGAACCGGAGGAGCTCTTTACTTCCGTACTTTTGCCTCGGCGGACGCTCCCTCGTGGGAGCTGGCCTGGTGGATCGCTGTGATCGCCACCGGAGCGAGCGTCCTCTTGACGCCGGTCTTCGCTCTACTCGAAGGCGCCAATCGAGTCGAAACAGTGCATGGTGCGAGGCTCGGCCAGGCGCTCGCGAGTCGAGCTGCCGGCGCTCTCGCCGTTGTCGGGGGCGCAGGCCTCTTCACGATCGCGGTCGCGCGATGGGTCTCATTCGCGGCCGGCGTCGTCGGCTTGGGTCGCGAGAACTTCCGCTCGCTCCGAACCTACTTGGCCCGTAGCGAATCGAACACGTTCACATGGCGACGCGATATCTGGCCGCTCCAGTGGAAATTCGCACTCAGCTGGCTGTCGGGTTATTTCCTCTACTCGCTGTTTACGCCAGTCCTTTTTGCCTTTCACGGTCCTGAAGTCGCGGGGAGGATGGGCCTCACGCTTGCGGCGGCCGCGGCGATCTCTTCAGCCGCCTTCGCCGCCATCGCAACGAAAGTGCCTCGCCTCGCAATACACGCCGCCACGAGCGCCTATCGGGACATGGATGCTCTCTTTCGCCGGGCGATGATCTCCTCCCTGGCTGTCGCCAGCGCCGGCGCCGCGCTCTTCTTCGGGGGGCTCATGGCAACGCGCGAGCTCGGTCTCGAGATCGCGACCCGATTTCTCCCGCCCCTTCCGACGGCGCTCCTGCTCGCCGCCATCGTTTTGCAGCAAGTGCGTTTCGCGATGGGCAGCTATCTCAGAGCGCACAAGCAAGAGCCTCTGGTTCTCCTCTCGGTCCTCGAGGCTCTCGTAGCGATTCCCGTATTTACACTCCTGGGCAGAAGCTTCGGCGCGATCGGTATGGTTCTGGGTTTTCTCGGACTCAGCACCTTGACGCTCGTCCCGGCCGTCTTCACGTTTGAGCACTGCCGCAACCTTTGGCACGATGGACGCCTAAGAACCAATGCTCATACTCTATAACCCGAAGAGCAATGCCACGGGCAAGCCGGTTCTCCCTATGGCGCTCCTTGCGCTCGGCGCGAAGCTCGAGGGCCGTTGCGATTACCGCATCGTCGACGGGAACCTCGAAGCTCTCGACACGCGCGATGCAAACATCGTCGCGATGACAGTCATGCCTGGACCGCAGCTGGCCGATGCCGTAGCGGAGGCGCGGAAACTGAAGCAACGGCAGCCGCAAACAACCGTCGTCTGGGGCGGTTACTTTCCCACGCAGCACGCGGACGCCTGTCTCGACTCGCCTCTGGTTGATTACGTGCTCCGGGGGCACGCGGACGAGCACTTCGGGCCGTTCGTCGAGGCACTCTTTTCTGGAAACGAGCGAGCCGTTCGGGCCACCCCGGGACTCTCCTACCGCGGCGAGAACGAAGGCATGAGACAAAACCCCGAAGCCGAAATGCCGTCACCCGACGCGCTTCCCGACTTTCCGTACCACCGCGTTCGGATGGAAAGCTACGTGCGATCCACGTTCATGGGAACGCGAACCCTTCCTCACCATTCAAGTTACGGCTGTCCGTTCACTTGCAACTTCTGCGCCGTCGTCAACCTTGCGGCCGGCCGGTGGCGGGCGCAAACCGCCGAGCGCACCGCGCGCGTAGCGCGTCGTCTCGTTCGAGACTACGGCGTCAATGCGATCGAGTTCTATGACAACAACTTTTTTGTCGACGAAGATCGCATCCGCGAATACGCCTCACGCATCGCGGACCTCCGCATCGGCTGGTGGGGTGAAGCGCGGATCGATACGCTCCTGCGCTACTCCCAATCGACGTGGCGCCTCATGCGGGAGAGCGGCCTTCGCATGGTCTTTCTCGGCGCCGAGTCCGGCTCGGACGAGACGCTCGAGCGTATGAACAAGGGCGGCACCGCGACGGTCGAAAAGACGATCGAGATTGCACGCAAGATGCGAGGCCACGGCATCGTCCCCGAGTTCTCGTTCATCGTCGGCAACCCGCCCGAGCCCCGCGAGGACGCGGAGCGTACGATGGCTTTCATCAGGCGCCTCAAGCGCGTGAATCCCGATTGCGAGATCGTGCTCTATATCTATACACCCGTTCCGCTTGCCGGCGAGCTCTTCGATGAAGCCATGGCACAAGGGTTCTCGTTCCCTCGAACCCTCGACGAGTGGACGGCGCCGCAATGGACGGCGTTCGCGGCGAGACGAAGCCTCACGGTGCCATGGCTCGAGCGCTCGCTACGCCAGCAAATCTGGGACTTCGAGAGCGTATTGAATGCCTACTATCCGACGACGACAGACACGAAACTCCGAGGGCCGGTGCGTCTGTTGTTGCGCTCGGTGAGCGCGTGGCGCTACCACCTCGGCATTTATCGCTTCCCCCTCGAGCTGCGTGCTCTCCACAAGCTGATTGCCTATCAGAGGCCGGAGACGAGCGGGTTCTGAGCCATGAACCTGGGCATCGTCGTTCCTGGATTCAGCGCAAGTGAGACCGATTGGTGCATCCCCACACTTCTCACCCTGGTGCGCCGTCTCGCTGAAGCGCACCACGTCCGCGTCTTCGCGCTCCGGTATCCCCACCGTAGGGCACGCTATTCGATCTTCGCGGCGGAAGTGCATGCGTTCGGTGGGGCCGATAGGCGTGGTCTCGGCAAGCTCCCTGTGCTCTGGAAAGCCGTCGCCGCCATCCGGCGCGAGCACCGCCGGAAGCCCTTTCACGTGCTCCACGCGTTTTGGGCCGACGAGCCCGGATACGTCGCCGTGCGGGCGGCTCGCGGACTCGGGATCCCTTCCGTCGTGACGCTCCTGGGCGGAGAGCTCGTCTCCCTGCCCGCGATCGGTTACGGCGGCCAACGCAGCCGCCTGAACCGAGTGCTCGCCACCCGCGCACTCGCCGGCGCGAGCCGGGTGACAGCAGGCTCGACCTACCTCGCCTCACTAGCCTCACGCCTGGCGAACGCGGAGCTGCTTCCCATCGGTGTCGATCTGGATCGATTCTCACCGGGGCGGGAGGTGCCCTCGCTCCTTTCAGGCGGCACCAAGCTTCTCAATGTCGCGTCTCTCGTTCCCGTCAAGGACCAGCGGACATTGATCCGGGCCTTTGCCGCGGTGAGCCGCGAAGTCTCTGACGCCGTTTTGCACCTCGTCGGCGCAGGTCCTCTCGAAAAACAACTGCAACGACTGTCGCAAGAGCTCGGGCTCGAGAGGCGCGTCCTATTCCACGGCGCCGTGCCGCACGACGAGCTCCCTGGTTACTACCGATCGGCCGATCTCGCCGTATCGAGCTCGCTCCACGAAGGGCAGGAATGGGTCACGCAAGAAGCAGCGGGGTGCGCGCGTACGACGGTGGGAACGCGCGTCGGCGTGGTTCCCGATCTAGAGCCAGCGACCCTTGCCGTTCCAACCGGCAACCCCGAGGCGCTCGCTCGAGCCGTCAGCGAAGTCCTCTCGGATCGTAAGCGCCTCCGAGCCCGGGGCGAGCTCGCTCGAAAAGAAGCAATGAAACGCTATTCCCTGTCTGGTACGGTCAGGGCGCTGACGGCGCTCTATCGCATGAAAACGGAGGAGGTTCAATGAACCCCGAAGATTCCGCCCAGAGAACACTGGAGGTCATCGTCTCTGAGAAAGTGTTCTCGCGCCTCAAGACCCAGATGCTTCTGGTCTACGGCGTCTCGTTCGCGCTCGCGACCGGTATCGCGTGGTCCTTGACCTGGGAATATAGAGCGCTGTCGGATCTCGCTTCAGCCCGCATTTCCGAGTATCAGCTCCTCGTGGCAGACGGGCTCCACGAGCTTCACAATCTCGATCTGAACGAGGTGGCGATGCGCACAAAGCCGGACGCGCCGTGTGCCGACCCTCTTTCGGCGAACTACGCCGAGGTGACGCTCACCCGAGAGCTCGGTCGTCTCCCGGAGCGCGCCGAGGTGCGACTGCTCATCGAAAAAGCGAATGGCTTTGGTGTCTGTGACATCGGTGAGGTGGAGCATCTATTCGAAGACACGGAGACCATGGCGAAAGTGGATACCGTCTATCGGATCCTGCTGGGCCGTCCCGCGGATCCCGTCGGACGATTCATCTACGGTTACTGGCTGGCTAGCGGCATTGACGTCGAGGCCGTGGCCCGCGACATCATGACCTCACCCGAATTCGCGCGGCTGAGGAAGCTGAGCGACGAATCGTGACCCGACCGAATGTCGTTTTTAACACCGCACGGGCGACGATTCACCGGGCGAACTTCCGCGAGATGCCTCGTCTCGTCCAAGAGGCGCTCGACATGAAGCTCGACGGCATTTCTTTTCTTGCAGCTGACGTGTCGTCTAACCCCGTATGCGTGCGCTGCGTCTGCTCGATCAAAGTCGGTTGGGGAGGAGGTTCGTGCCCCTGACTGCCGATGCCCTCACCCAGACCCAGCTGGCCTTCGATGCGGCCGCGGATATCTACGACGCGGAGACCGCCGAAAACCCGGTGCTTCGTGAGATGAGGCGCCGCACGGTGGCCGCGATCACGAAGCACTTGCCCGCCGGCTCCTCACTGCTCGATCTCGGCTGTGGCCCCGGGCCCGACGCCGAACACCTCGGCCGAAGCGGTTATCAGGTGCTTGCCATCGACTGGTCCCCGGAGATGGCTCGAGAGGCCGCGCGCCGCGTTCTCTCGGCTGGGCTCGACGCGCAGGTCGAGGTGCGACATCTCGGCATTCACGAGCTCGATCAACTGTCCGGTCGGACGTTCGACGGCGCCTACTCGAACCTCGGACCGCTCAACTGCGTACCCGAGCTAGCCACCACGGCCCGCATGATTGCCAGGCGACTTTCAGCCGGCGGCATCTTCGTAGCCTCGGTCATTGGGCGAGTCTGCCCATGGGAGATCGCGTTCTACGGTCTCGGCCTCGACTGGCGCCGCGCCCAGGTTCGATTCTCCCGTGACTTCGTCCCGGTCCCCTTCAAGGGGTGCACCATTTGGACCCGCTACTACGCCCCTGCCGAGTTTGAGCGGGTGTTCGAGGGTGCGGGGTTCACGACGCTCTCGCTGCGCTCGCTCGGTGTCCTCGTGCCGCCACCGTATCTTTCCGGTTTTGCCAAACGGCATCCGAAGTGGATCGAGTGGCTGCAGCGACTCGAGGATCGCATAGCCTCCTACCCGGGAATCCGTCGGTGGGGAGACCACTTTCTCATCGTGATGGAGAAGCGATCGTGAGCTTCAGGACGTTGAATTCGCGTAGACGTTCGGCGGCCAACGAGCGCTGACCCGGTGGCTCTACTCCGAAAATCGTGAGATAATAGGTGAACGTCGTTGGGGCGCTCGCCGTCTCCATACCGACCCCCCCGGTCTGATCCAGCCGTGCTCCCATAAGGTGTCGAAGACGTGAAACCACAGCTTTAGTCGAACGTCCGAGCAAGACCGTCTAAAGAGGAGAGTCGAATGTTCTCATCCCGCGGCTACTTCGCGATCGGCCTCGCTGCGATCCTCGTGGGGCTCGCGCTCAGTGCGCCAATAGACGCACAGCCCGCCTATCGGGTGAAGGACATCCAGACCAACGTCAACGTCGGAGTGGGTCTGAACCCCTATGGCTTCGAGACCAGCGGCTCGCTGGTGTATTTCGTCGGTTCGGATCTCGTGCACGGACAGGAGCCCTGGCGGACGGATGGAACGAGCGCGGGGACCTTCATGCTGCGTGACTTCGTCCCCGGCGACGCTTTCAGCCCGCCTGGGTCCATGGTCGATTTCGGCGGCACGCTCTTCTTCAACGCGGGCGACCCTGCGGTGGGAGGCGAGCTCTGGAAGACGGACGGCACGACGGCAGGTACCGTCCTCGTGAAAGACATCTATCCCGGCAGCGCCTCCTCCGGCCCAGGCTCGTTCACCGTGGTCGGCGGCACGCTGTTTTTCGCGGCGACGGATCCGGTCAACGGACGCGAGTTGTGGAAGACGGACGGGACCACGGTGGGAACGGTGCTCGTCAAGGACATCGATCCCGGCACCGGGGGTTCTTTGCCCCAAGAGCTGACGGCGGCAGGCGGTTTGGTCTTCTTCGAAGCTTTCACCGCCGCGGAGAACCGTGAGCTCTGGGTGAGCGACGGGACGGCGGCGGGTACGGTGCTCCTAAGAGACATCCGGGTAGGCTTGGCGTCTTCCTTCGTGGATCACCTTACCGACGTGAGCGGAATGCTCTTTTTCAACGCGAACAACGGAAGCATCGGGAAGGAGTTATGGAAATCCGACGGAACCGCCGCGGGGACGCTGCTGGTCAGCGATATCCAGCTCGGCTCGTTCGGCTCCGATCCGAAGGCGCTCATGGAGCTGAACGGGAAGTTGTTGTTCACCGCCAACACCTCGGCGGCGGGACGCGAGCTCTGGACGAGCGATGGGACCGGTGTCGGCACCGTCATGGTCAAGGACATCCGGCCGGGGTTCAGCGGATCGTTTCCCGCCAACGACCCACCGAGGCTCTCCAAGGTTGGAACGACGGCCTTTCTCGTCGCCGACGACGGCGTCAACGGCACAGAGCTTTGGAAGAGCGACGGCACCGGTCCGGGGACGACGCTCGTCATCGACCTCTGCGTCGGCGCCTGCTCGTCTTTGCCGAGCAGCAATGCGTCTGGTCTGGAACAAGTGATTCTGAGCGAGGTCGCCGGAATGCTCTTCTTCAGCGCCAGCGACGGCACCACGGGGGAAGAGCTCTACCGCACGGATGGAACGGGGCCCGGCACTGCTCTGGTCTTGGACATCTGCCCCGGCGGATGCACTCCCTTCACCAACGTCTACAACTACTGGGTCGCCAGTCTCGGGGGCTTTCTCTACTTCTTTGCCGACGATGGGACCAACGGCCGCGAGGTCTGGAAGAGCGACGGCACCGGCCCAGGTACGGTCATCGTCAAGAACCTCACCACGACTTCTTCGCTACCCGACTCACTGACCCTCGCGAACGGCCTGGTGTTCTTCAGCGCCAACGACGGGGTCAGCGGGGACGAGCTATGGAAGAGCGATGGGACCGAGCCGGGTACGACGAGGCTCTCGGACATTCTCCCCGGAAGCGGGGACTCCTCTCCCCAGGACCTCACGAGGGTCGGAAGCTCGCTCTTGTTCACCGCCGATGACGGCGTCACGTTGAGACGAGAGCTTTGGAAGAGTGATGGAACGGTTCCTGGGACCGTCCTCGTCCGCGACATCCACCCCTGGCCGGGGTGGTCCTCCAATCCCACCGAGCTCACCGACGTCAACGGTACTCTGTTCCTCGTGGCGGATGACGGGAGCCTCTTTCTCGGCGCCGAGCTCTGGAAGAGCGACGGCACGTTTGGGGGGACGACGATGGTCAAGGACGTGTTTCCCGGGTCGAGCTCGTCCGGCGCAACTTGGCTCACGAACGTGAACGGCACCCTCTTCTTCCGTGCGAACGACGGCACGAGTGGCAGCGAGCTCTGGAAGAGCGACGGGACCGATCCGGGAACCCTGCTGGTGAAGGACCTGATTCCGGGTGCGTCCTCCTCGTCCCCGTTCCACCTCACGAACGTCGGCGGGACGCTGTTTTTCGCTGCCACCGGGCCCGGCGGCATCGGCCGCGAGCTCTTCAAGAGCGACGGAACGGATGCCGGCACGGTTCTGGTGAAGGAAATCTGTCCAGGGTCCTGCGGCGGATTCACGAGTCTCCTGCAATACAATTTCCTCGTCGACGTAGGCGGAATGCTTTTCTTCACGGCGGATGACGGAGTCAGCGGTCGAGAGCTGTGGAAGAGCGACGGGAGCGGCCCCGGTACGGTGATGGTGCTCGACATCATGCCCGGCTCTGCCGGCGTCCGTGGTCCCTTCAGCCTCATAGCGCAGAACGGTCTTCTCTATTTCGGCGCCGACGACGGCGTCAACGGCGCGGAGCTCTGGCAGAGCGACGGCACCGCCCCCGGCACCGTACGCGTTACGGACGTCAACCCCGGGGCGGGCACGGCGCTTCCGTTCTCGACTCCTCTGGCGGGAGCGGGCCAGGAAATTCTCTTCGCCGCCACGAACTCCACCTCCGGCGTCGAGCTCTGGAAGAGCGCCGGGTCCATGCCGACGACTCTCCTCGTGCAGGACATCGCTTCCGGCTCGCCCGCGTCGCTGCCGTCGCGGTTCACCCCCGGGGCCTCGCTCTTCTTCTTCACCGCGGACGACGGGAGCGGCGAGGAGCTCTGGGCTCTGCCCCACACGGACGTGAGCGTGACCAAGACCGACTCATCCGATCCCGTCTTGACCGGCCAGAGCTTCATCTATACCGTCACCGTCACGAACGAGGGACCCAACGACGCCCATGCGGTCACCGTCACCGACACCCTTCCCGTGGGAATGACCTTCGTCTCTTCGATTCCACCGACCTGCACCGATGTGTCGGGGACGGTGAGATGCACCGTTGTCGACATCCCGCCCGGCGGCAATCAGAAAGTACGGATCGAGGTCATGCCGACGGTGGTGGGCTCCTTCATCAACGACGCGGCGGCGGTGGCGGGCGAGATCGATCCGGACGTGGCGGACAACGAGACGACGGAGCCGACCGACGTCGCGCTCTCCTGTGTCGGCGCTCCCTCGTTCGGTGGGCTCAGCTCGGCCACGGCTCCCGGCGGGTGCGACGTCACGCTGACATGGAACCCCGCCACCGGAACTTGCCCGAGCTCAACGCCCATCTTCTACAACGTCTATCGCTCGACGAGCCCGGGGTTCTCTCCGGGAACCGACAACCTCGTCGCGCCCTGCTTGTCGGGTGGCTCCTACGTCGATCCTTTCGGGCTCGAGCCCAGCCAGAGCTACTACTACGTCGCGCGCGCCGAGGACTCCAACTTCGGAGGCGGGGGGCTCTGTCAGAACGGCAGCGAGGACGCGAACGTGGTGGAGCTTTCCGTGACGACGTCGGCCGTCTGCAGCAACGCACCCAACGAGGTCCCTATCTTGACCGTCACGTCCACGGATACAACGAACAAGCTACGCTGGGTGAACCCTCCCACCGGAAACCAGCTCACCATCCGGTACAGTGACGTGGCGCAACCCGCGACGGAAACGGACGGAAGCGAGCTCGTGCCTCTCTCCGCCTTCACCCCGAATGGGACGGGCAGTTTCGACCATACCGGCCGCACCAACTTCACGACCTATTTCTACAGCGCTTTCGTTTTCAACGGGGTCGACAAATACTCTCTCGCCACTCCGTCGAGCGGGCGGCCCGAGGACACGCTGGCCGTGACAAACCCCCTCGAGTGGATCTACACCACCGGCGCCACCACCCTGACCCCAGCGAGCGTTGGCCCCGACCTGGCCTACGCGGTCTCGAACGACACCGTGCTCCATTCGATGGGCTCAGCAGACGGGGACTGGCCCGCGGGATGGCGTCCGTTCCAACGAATGGAAGCGCCCGCCCAGGGACGGCCCAGCATCGTTCCGCTTGCGTTGGCCGGCGCGAACAAAGTGATCTTCCCCGGCTCGCAGGACGGCCACGTCTACGCCGTCGACGCCGAGACCGGGAGCCTTCTCTGGCGAAAGGCGCTAACCGTCGATGATGTGCAAGCCTCGCCCAGCGGCATGTTCAGCGCCTACGGCGGCGCCCACGACCTCGTGATGGTGGGGACCCGAAATCCTGCGATCGACAACGAGTTCTTCGCCGTTAATCCGAGCACGGGTGAGATCGCCTGGTCCTTCGACGACGGGGGCGGCATCGGGATCATCAACGGGCAGGCGGTGGTCGACTATCTCAACCAGCGGGTCTACTTCGCCTCTTACGAGGGGGTCGGTACGAATACGCTCTGGTGCCTCGAGTTCGACGCTTCGAGCGTGAACCTCAAGTGGTCCAAACCTCTCACCGACATCGCTGGGAGCCCGGTTCTATACCGGGGACGCGTCTACGTCGGGACGACGGGAGGGGTCGTGATCGCGCTCGACCCGGAGAACGGGGGCGAGTTTTGGAACCAGCCTCTAGGCGACGGAACGGTGAAAGGGTTCATTTGGCCCGACGGAATCCGTCTCTACGTGAGTACGGACACCATGGTGTGGGAGCTCCGGGACTTGGGCGCAAGCGCGTCCATCGAGTGGGGCGAGCCCGTGCCGGGTCCTTCCGTTCCGTTGCTTTCCAGAGGGACGCCGTACCTTTACGTGGGCGGGGGGGATGGCAAGCTCTACGAGCTCGATCGCACCATGAATCCTCCGACGGTGAAGGTCCTCCCGCTCGGAGGCGTGGTGGCAACGGTAGGAGCTGCGTCTCTCGACGTCGTTAACCAGTTGCTATACGTGGGAACGAGCCCGGGGCGAATCTATGCGTTGACGGTCCCGTTGCCGTGATTCCCTGACGGCCAAGCAGCTAGATGCGGTCTGGGCACGGTTCCTCGTCGTGGTACACGTGCGCCGCGGAATGAACCTATAGAAGTTCTCGCGACACGGACCTGAATCTTGTATAGTCTCTTCGACCGATCAAGCGCGCCGGTCAAACCAAATTGAGGACGAGCTCATGGTTCTTGCCTTCCTGGTGCGCTCGGTGAGCATCACTAGAACTTCACGAGGAGGACGGTCGTGGCCGATTTCAGTCCCGTGATCACGCAAGCCTACATCCGGATTCTCGGCAGACCGCCCGATGCGGGCGGGCTCGAATCGTATAACCAGGCAATGAACTCGGGACTAACCGAAGCGCAAATGCGCGAGTCGCTTCTCCGGAGCAACGAGTACGCGACCAATAACCCCTCTACGTTGCGAGCGGCAGCAGTATCATCCGGAAAACGCAAGAAAACGACGAAAAAGAAGACGAAGACGCGAAAGCGCTGACGGGAGTCGACCCGAAGATGCCCAGCTTTCGACCGATCGTTCGTGACGCCTATGTCGAGATCCTGAGGCGGGAGCCCGACTCCGGCGGGCTCGAGCACTACAACGGTCTCATGAACCAAGGCATGAGCGAAGCCGACATGCGTGAGGGGCTTGTGCAAAGCGACGAGTACGCACGAAGGAACCCGTTGGTTCCGCTCGCGCCGCGCGTGGGGCTGAACGTCCACATCCCCACGAACGCGATCCTGAACGCCGTCGCTCTCAATCTCGGCGTCCGATGGATCCGCGTGGACTTCGACTGGTACCGCATCGAGCCGCAGCGAGGTGTCTTTCGTTGGCAGGACACCGACAGGATCATCGATCACGCGACGAGCCTGGGACTCGAAACCCTCGCGACGCTCTCGTACACGCCGGCGTGGGCGTCATCGAATCCTTCGAACCCGCGCCTCGGGGATCCGCCGGCGTCAGTGACCTATTGGAACGACTTCGTGCGCGCGACGGTGGAGCGTTATCGGGATCGCGTCACGTCTTGGCAGCCTTGGAACGAGCCCAACATCGAGGAATTTTGGAATGGCTCGATGGAGCAGTATCGATCGGCGATTCTGCAACCGGGCGCGAGCCTCATCCGTGAGTTGGCCCCGGCCGCCTCGGTCGTCGCTCCCTGACTCGCCAACGTCGGGGGCTGGCGCGATTGGTTCGACGAGGCGATGACAGCGAAGTCGCTCATCCACATAGTCAACCATCACAACTATCCGCAAACCGGACGAGACGCCATCGTCGAGCTGCGCACCGACAGATTGTTTCAACCGTCACTGCGCACGAAAATGCGCGATCATGGAGTCGACGACAAACCCTTCTGGCTCACCGAGACCGGACGTAGGACGTCGGACGGAAATCAGCGCCAGTACTACGACGACTGTCTGCGCACGCTTCAGCAAGAGCTCTGGGTCCAACGACTCTTCTTTTTTCACTACTGGGACGGTCCCGGACAGGGAAACGGCGGGTTTGGGATCGTGGACGAGGGTTTCTCGCCGAAGCCCGCGTACCACACGCTGAGGGCCGCGGTGAACACCGTGTCTCTGTCCCGCGCGGTGGCCACCTGAGCGCCCATGCCCGACTTCTCGCCGATCATCGCCGACGCGTACCGGGAGATCCTCACCCGCGAGCCCGACGCCGGCGGAGTGTCGTTCTACAACGAACGCATGAACGCGGGCATGAGCGAAGCCGACCTCAGGGAAACGCTCCTTCGAAGCCCCGAATACGAAACAAAGCATCCCGGGTTCCGCCCACTCGTCATCCAGGGACGGTTCAACTTCGATTACTACGGCTACACGAGCTTTGGTCTTCTGGGCCGCTCGCTGGACGAGCGGATGGCCTGGGTCGAGCGCGGGCTCAATCAGGGGATCAAAGTCTTCCGTGTCTTCTCCGATACTTCCTTCTGGCCTCCCGACCCGCTTCTCGACCGCGTCCCGAAACACCGCGCCGTCGATGCCAGCGGGCTTCATCCCTCGGCCGAGCACATTCGTACCGTGCGCGAGACAATCGAACGCGTCTTCGCTCCCAGCGGGGCTATCATGGAGTACGTCATCCTCGTAACGCAGTTCGAAAGCAACGGACCTCTCTACCGTCGCTTCCCTGAGACCGAGCTCTACGTCCTCGAGGTCGTGGATGCGTTCCAGGATCTATCGAATCTGCTCCTCGAGCTCGGAAACGAAGTCGAGGCTCATGGGAAAGGCTGGGGTGCCCCCCGGGTGAATCGGATGCTGAGGCAAGTTCGAAACCGCTGGCCCTACGTGACGATGTCCTGCTCCTCGGGCCGCGCTCCCGACGACAGCGGCTACGGCAACTACCTTTACCCCGCGGCAAGCTGGGCGAACATCCACTATCCCCGTCGCGATTTCCCCGAGCTCAGCTTCGGCTGGCCGACGTTTTCAGAACCGATCGTCGACGATGAACCAGAGTTCTACCCGCGGACCACGATCGAGGCCTATGTGCGACACTTCGAGCTGATCCAGGAGCAGAACGGGTTCATGACGGTCCACTCCGAGACCGGTTTCGTCACCGATCCGAACGACGCGTCGGATCTCCTGCTGCTGCGCTCCCTCCAGCAAGCGCGGCGCTCGCGACTTCTCGCTCCCCCAGAGTTGTCCTCCTGAATTGAAGGCTTTTCCCTACGCTTTTCCTGGGGATAATCCCCGCACTCCACATCACCGCGAGGCTGCACGTCCCGGCGTTACGGTGTGACGACTTTTTTTGACGGAGTGAAGAGCCGATGAGACCGGGACAGACTCGAACGCAGGCAGTCTTCGCTTTCTGCCTGCTTGCGGCGACAATCGCCGCCGCTCAGGGGCGCTTGGTCGTCGACGATCCACTGACCACCGGTACGACCGTCGGCGCCCGCGACAACGGCCCGGGCCAGTTCATCTCCGGTGGGTGGAGGGTCACCGGCGCGTCCGACAACATCCGCTACACGCCGGAAATACCCATCGAGGTGGGAGCGATCGAGTTCGACGTTACCGGCCTGCGTTTCGACGACACGCGGGAGCAGAACCACCGAGGCCAGATCCTCAGCATGTACGACGCGTCGTTCGGAGATCCCCGGCACGTCTATGCCCCGGACATCCGCCTCAACCCGTTCAAGTTCGTCTTGCAACGCAACGGCCGCGACGAGGAAGGGTACTTCGCCAACTATCTCAAGTTCATCATGAACACCGACGGCGTGAACCAGTTCGAAGACTATTCGTCCGTCGGCCCGTTCCCGTGGGACGAATCGAGAACGTACCGCATGCGCCTCGAATGGAAAGACGGCGTGATCCGCTTTTTCATCGATGGCCGCGACATCGATCGGTGGCCGTTCGTCTACCGCAGCACCTACCGTCCAGCCGTCCACGACATCCGTATCGGGACCAACACCCGCAACAACGCCATCCTCGACGCCCGGTACTCGAACGTGAAGATCTACGATTTTGGGACACCTCCGGCACCCCCCTTCATCAACAATCCCAAAACCACCGTGCGTACCCTCGTACCGATCCTCGATTGGGCCGGCGGGCATCACACGCAATACGAAGCTCGGATCACGGGCTCGCCAGACCCCGACGCAGCCATCGTGTGGGACTCGGGACTGGTACCCAGCGCGAACGCCTACGCTCGAAGCGATCCACTATCAGATAACACGACGTACTTCGCCCACGTTCGTCTGAAAAACGCGCTCGGGTGGGGCGAGTGGAGCGTGCCCAAGCGATTCCAAACGCTGACGGGCGATGCCGCAATCGTGCCGACCTACACGGAGCACGAGCTCGTCTTTCTTGCGACGACCGCACGAGACAACCCATACACCGACGTTTCCGTGACAGCGACGTTCGAAGGCCCGACACGCACAATCCGGATCGACGGGCTTTGGGATGGCGGGGCACTCTACAAGGTACGCGTTCTCCCAACGGAGCCGGGACTCTGGAGCTGGCGAGTGAGCTCGAACGATCCTTCTCTCGACGGCAAGGCGGGAACGTTCGTAGCCGAGGCTTCGACGAGCAAAGGCTACGTTCGGGTGGCAACGACGCTTCCGTACACTTTCGAGTGGGCGGGCACGGGCGAGCCGTTCTTCTTCCTCGGCGACACCATCTGGCACATGTATTACAACTTGCGATTTCTCGACGGTACGTTCCAACGCCTGATCGACGATCGTGCGGCGCAGCACTTCAACTATGCCCACGGCGTCGTGCACGATTTTCTAGGGAGCGAGAGCGGACCGATCTACCGCGTGCAGGATCACGGCCGGGAGATGTTCGACACCGATTGGTTGAACCCGGACTACTTTCACCTCATCGACCACAAGATCGACTATATGAACGCGCGTGGGATGGCGGCGGGACTCTTCTTCTCATGGGGCAACGAAGGCTACCAGGAGTACGAGACTCAGGAGCAATACGCGCGCTACATTCGCTACCTCGTGTCCCGTTACGCATCGAAGAACGTTTTTTGGATCATCGTCGGCGAGTTCGAAGAGGCGGGAGAGCCGCGCTCGCGCTGGCGGGACTACATGAGCACTGTCGCCGAGGCCGATCCCTACGGGCATCCGACGTCGCTCCATACCGTGGTGACGACGGATGCATTCGGCGCCGATCCCGAGCACTCGTTCATCAGTCACCAGCGCAAGGGTACACCCGAAGAGCTGAGGGCTCTGGTAGCGAACTCACGCATCTTCGATAAACCGGTCATCAACCTCGAATACGGTTACGAGGGGGACCCACGCGTGTTCCCGGCGAACCAGGCGCCTCACCTCGTGCGACGGGATCACTACGCCCTCACCCTCGCTGGCGGTTACGCTGTCTACGGCAACCACACACCGTGGTATTCGACCTATCACCGTGTCGGCGACTTCGTCCTCGAGGCCACCGACACCCCGGGAGCCGAGTACCTTGCCATTCTCTATGAATTTTTCGACGGAACCTCGTTCCATCGATTGGAGCCGGCCCAAGGGCTCGTCGACCGCGGCATCGCCGCCGCGTGGCAGGGACAGGAGTATGTCGTCCAGCTTCCGACAGGAGGAGACGTTCGGCTCGATCTCTCCGCCGCGTCGGGTCACTTCGTCGCCGACTGGTTCAATCCTCGTACGGGAGAGAGGACGCGGATCGGTAGTGTTTCCGGTGGCTCACGGTGGTCGTTTCGCGCTCCAAACACCGACGACTGGCTTCTTCACCTCGTCAGTGACGGACCCAGTGGGGGCGGGATCGCGCGCATCGACCTCGGACCTTCCGACTTCGAAGAAGGTCTGTTCCTCGTCGAGCCTGCCGATGGCACAAGCTCGCCCCGCAGCATCGGAGGGCGGGAAGCCAAGGAAAACACCGACCCCGGCTCCGACTTTTTCTTCTATTTCGATGTGAACGACGCTTTCCACTTCGAAGGCGGGCATCCCTCCACCGCGGTAACGATCGACTATTTCGATTCCGGAACCGGCTCCCTCACCATCCAATACGATGCGTCCGACGGCGCTCGTTACAAGAACGGCGGCACTGTCGTCCCCGCCGACACCGGTCTGTGGAAGAGCCACACGTTTCATTTGGGCGACGCTTGGTTCGGCAACCGCCAGAACGGCGGCGCTGATTTTCGAATCTTTGGTGGCGTGGGTAACCGTTTTCACATCGATACCGTCGAGGTTACCCACGAGGCGCCCGGACGGCCAGGCGTGGCTTCCTCTCCCGACCCCGTCAACCAAGCGACCGACACCCCTCTCGATGTGATCCCGAGCTGGGCGCCGGGAAGCGGTGCAACTTCTCACGACGTCTACTTCGGGACTGCCAACCCACCCGCGTTTCGTGGGCGGCAAGCGGCAGCCACATTCGTACCGGGACCTCTCGCACCGTCGACGACGTACTTCTGGCTAGTCGACGAAGTCAATGCGAGCGGCGTGACGCCCGGCGCGCTCTGGAGTTTCACGACGGCCGATGGAGAGACAACTTCGACCCTCGAGATCCTTCCGACCGCTGGCCTTCGTATCGATGGCATGCCCGACGATTGGGATCTCTCGACGTTCGGACGCACGGTGCGGGCGGGCGAGCTCGCTACGGGAGACGTCGCGCTCGTCGGCTACGATGGCGGAACACTCCATGTCTCGGGCCACGTAACGTCCATGGTGCTCCCGGAAAGCGCGCGCGATCACACGGCGCGCGTATACGCGCAGCATGATGCCGAGAGCCTCTATTTCCTCGCGCGCGTGGACGACGACGACCTGCGCGCCACACACGGTGTCGGCATGAATTGGGCCAATGACTGCATCGAGATCTACATCGATCCCAGTGCGGACGGTGGGCCGGACCGGATGCAAGGCTCCGTCTCCGACATCCAGTTGGTGATCGATGTGACCAACCAGGCGAACGTCTACGTCGCCGAGAGCAGCTATCGCGACCGCGTCCTCGGGGGCTTGGTCAGTGCGGTGACGTCCGATGCCGACGGCTGGTGGATCGAAGTGAAGCTCCTCAAAAGCTCGCTTTCACCGAAGATCCCTCTCGAGGGCGTCATCGGCCTCGACTTCAACTTCCGCGACAACGACGCTGACAACGCTCCGAGCCAGTCGACCGTCTACACATGGAGTGATTTCGAGCGTTCGGCGAATTTTCCGAGCAAGATCCCGGACCGATGGGCGCGCGCGCGCCTTCTCGAGCTTCCGGCCGGCGGGCCACCGAGCGCAGCCGAGAACCCGATGCCGATCGACGGCGCTCGCGATGTCGGCCTCGAGCCACGTCTCGCCTGGGAGGGCGGCCTCGGCGCCAGCTCGTACCGGGTTCACTTCGGTGTCAACAACCCCCCTTCGTTCGTGTCGACGACGCTACCGGCCTCTTTCGATCCCGGCCCTCTCGTTTCTGACACCACGTACCACTGGCGCGTCGATGCGGTGAACGCTGCCGGCACCGCGGTGGGGCCCACTTGGAGCTTCACGACCGGCGTCGAAGTGCTCACGCCGGCTCTTCGCATCCACCGAACCGCGAGCGTCGTCATCGACGGGAGTCCGTCCGATTGGAATCTCGACGAGCACACAGCGCTCGCGCGCGCGGGAGACGTGGTCGAAGGGGACATCGCTCTCGTCGGCTACGACGGCGGAACGCTCCATTGGGCGGGCCGCGCCACCCAAGTCTCACTCCCGGCAAGCCTGGCCGATCACACCGCGCGCGTCTACGCGCGCCACGACGATACTTTCCTCTACTTTCTCGTATGGCTCTCCGACGACGACGTCCAGACACCATTCGATGCTGCCATGAATTGGGCCAACGACAGCCTCGAGATCTATCTGGATCCGTCCGCCGACGGTGGCACGGGTCGATTGGAGAGCTCCGCGTCCGACGTTCAGCTCGTCATCGATGCTCGCAATCAAACCAACGTTTACGTCACAACACCGACTTACCGCGCGCAAGTTCTCGCGGGAGTTGAGTCGGCGGTGTCGTCGCACGCATCGGGCTGGTGGTGCGAGCTCCGCATCGACATGAACGTACTCGATCCGGACCCGGCGGGCTCGGGAAGTTTCGGTCTCGACTTCAACTTCCGCGACAACGACGGCGGAAACGATCGGGGAAGAACTACGGTGTATACGTGGAGCGATACCGAGCAATCCGGTAACTTTCCGAGCAAGATCCCGAACCGCTGGGGACGCGGCCGCTTCGTGACACCCTGAGACTTCGCTGTTGAAAGAACCAGCCTTCAGTTCTCAGGCTCGGGCACCTCGATCTTGATCCACTCGGCAGGGCCCTGGCCGCGCGCTTCTCGATCCTCGTAGAGAACCTCGACGCGCCGACCTTCCTTCAAATCGCCGAGTTCACCATAGCGGTTCGTTTCTCGGAACTTGCTCCGGTCCAAATAGATCCGCGTGCGCTCGGTCACGATCGCCGAGGCGGGCTCGCCGGAGCCACTGATTCGAAAAGTGCGCTCTGGTTCATCGACCGACTCGATAGTGCCAATGACGGTGAGATCTTCCGAGAGGCCGGGGGATTGACCGATCGGCGTGTAGAGCTCCGTCGCTCTCTGAGCGTAGGCAGGGAGCAAGGTGAAGGCCATCGCTAAGGCGCAGCAGAGGACGATGCGTTTCTTCATCATGATGACATCTCACTCTTCCACGAGGAGCGCTTTCGCTTCCTCTAGATTTTGAATCGCCTCGCGTGTGGGCTCGGCGTCCCGGGACGGGTGTGCTGCCTCCCTCTCGATGAGCCGCGTCGCGGCTTGCAGCAACATCACGGCATCGGGGTGAAGGCTCCGCTCCGAGAGCACCCGGGCGGCGTCTTCCGACTCCCGCACGGCGCGCTTCAAGAGCCCGACCGCCCGCTCCGAGGGCCGGGCCTGGATGCTGTCTTCCAGGAGCGACGTCGTGATCCGCACGTTGTCGAGAGCGTTTACCAACCGGAGAAAGGCGGCGACGGCCTCGACCTGCGTCGCATCGAGCCGGATGCCCACGCCGTTGGGGTCTAGGCTCGCGAGCACTTGTCCCGCAGGTGAACTATTGAACGCATCACCGTTGTAGAAGGCGACGGCTCCTTCGATGGTGTCGATGGCGTTGTTGTGGAAAAACTGCGGCGAGTCCGCCGCCCCCACCAGCGAGGGCGTGTTGAAGGTCCCGTCGCCGGGGCTTCCGAACCCGTCATCGGGCGGGATCTTCTCGCCGACGAGGCTCGCGGGTTTGTCCGGCAGATTCTCGACGCCGGTGTCGAAGTTGGCGTTGCCCAGGTCCCTTCCGCCTATGATGGCGTTGGCGCCCGCGTTGGCGTGGCAGATGTTGCACTTGCCGAGGGTGTCGTCCAGAAAGATCTCCTGACCCCGCTGCACGACCTCGTCTTTCAAGGGAAGGGGAAGCGTCAGCTCCTCCTGCCGGCCGAGCGTGAGCTGAAAGGCCTCGAGCGCGTCGAGCTCTTCAACGGTGGGCAGGCGAAAATCGATCCCCGCTACGCGATTGAGAGTCTTCGTGAAGTGTTGGATGACGGCGCCGGTGGCGAACGCGCGCAGGCTTCCGTCGCCGGGTGCGCCATCTCCGGACCAGCCCGTACGGGGGCCTTGCGGGCTTTCGACGCTGTGT
The DNA here is from genome assembly GCA_965247365.1 of Candidatus Marinacidobacterales bacterium. Taxonomy (GTDB): domain Bacteria; phylum Acidobacteriota; class Vicinamibacteria; order Marinacidobacterales; family SMYC01; genus CBDFHB01. The sequence continues at coordinate 837,874 of CBDFHB010000002.1, read as the reverse complement.
GTGAGTCCTAGCGTATGCGGGACGCCCCGCATCACGAAGCGGTTCTCCAAATCGCCGAAGCCGTCCAAGTTCTCGAGAATCAAACCGAACTGGTGCATCAGCCTCGGGTTCTCGAAGTTCTCCTTCAAATCCGGATTGAGCTCGGCGACGAAGAGAGGATCGTCCTCCGGAAGCGACGCGATGAACGCGACATCGATGGTGAAGTTGTTCTCCGCCGGGTGGCACGTGCCGCAAGTTCTCCCGTTCCCGTCGAAGGTCTCGTTGAAGAAAAGCGCCTCGCCTTTCTTGACCAGCTCGGAACGCGGATCGTCGGGCGGTTCCGGCGGGCAGCCGAGTAACAGAACGGCACTCATCGTGACGATCCATCTGAAAAGCGCGCTGCTCTCCGAGTGAGCTTGCATTCTACGTCCTCCCTGTCGAAGCCCGATGGCCTCAAGCGGCGCGCGTGGACGGCGTGAACTCTCTTCGGACTCTAGTGAGGCCGATGAGCAAAGTCAACTTCGTTCGGTTTCTCAACGAATGCCTGGGCCTCATTCAGCCTGCGCGGGTACGGCATGTCCGATACGGTCTGAAAAATAACACCGTGCTGAACAGACAAGCCGATGGCGGCAGCGGCCTAGCCGGTAACCACGTTGAACCCGTGTCGCGCCGCAATCTCGAGGATTTTCGCCATGTTGCCGGGATCGTCGGCGGTCCCCTCCTGGACCTCAACGAGGAAGTTCTCGACGCCGGCGGGCTCGGCGAAAATCAGGTAGCGGCCCCGCTCACTGAGGACCTTCGAAGTGTGGACCGTCCCGCCAGGGACGACGACCCATGAGCCCGACGTGAGCGTCTGGCTCTTTCCGTCGATGACGAATTCAATCTCACCTTCGAGAACCCAATACCCTTCGCGCCAGGCGTGGCTGTGCGGGGGTGGGCCAACGTCTTTCGGGGTGTCGAACTCGAGGAGGCTGAAGCGACCTAACCACCCACGGTACTGTCAAGTTGGCGAACCGCGCCCCAATATCGTGGGGTTCAAGGACGCACCGTCAACCATATTTTGGGGTCGAATCGGCCTTGAGGCCCTCAACTTGACAATACCGTTACGCGAGGCACGCCCGGGCATTCGACTCAACCAACGCCAGGCCGCGCTGGTCGCCCGAGTATCGTCAACCCCACAAGCCGACGTCATGCGTGGACGCAGGAAGACTGTCCTCCCCGTCTTCACTGAGCGCGGAAGGATTGTCCAGCGGATCACCTCGCTTCTCCAGCTCCTAGGCTTGGAGCGCCGAGCCCGGCGATCGCCGCTCGAGGTCGCTTTCACGGCCGCTTCAGCAAATCCTGCAGCTCGTAAACCGCTCCGTTCTGGATCACTGTTCGAACTCGCCGGGCGTCGCGGATTTCCTCCAGAGGATTGCCGTCGACGATAACGATGTCGGCCAGCTTTCCTGGCTCGATAGTTCCCAAGTCTTCGGCGGCACCCAGTGACTCTGCAGCATGGAGGCTGACGGCCTGAAGAGCTTGAAAGGGGCTCAGACCCGCTTCTTCTACAAAATGTTGAAGCTCCGCATGGAGGCTGACGGCGTAGGGGTGAATGTCAGTGCCACCGAGGATGCGGATGCCTGCCTCGCTGTAGTCTTTCACGATGCGCCCCAGCCGCTCGAGACGATTCGCTTCAGAAACCCTGTCTTTCCGGGCAACCTCCATCGCGGCTCGAGTGGACTCCATGACCGGGGAAGGAAAAAGATTCAGGCGTCGGTCCTCGATGAGCGCCGGCTCGCGCACGGCCGCCAGCGGGAAAGAGAAGACCCCCATGGTGGGAGTGGTCACCATTCCCGAGCGGGCGAGGATCTCGATGACGTCCTGGTAGGACCGGAAGGTCCAAGTGGCCTTGGGTGAGTAGCCGCGCCGGCTCGTACCCCGGTAGTGCTCGACCCCGTCAGTGCCATATGCAGCCGCGGGATAGAGCTCGTGCGAAGTGACGGGAATCCCCATCTCGTGGGCGCGCTCCACGATCCGCTTCTGGACCGGATCGGAAAGCCGCACGTAGGTCTTGATGAAGTCGTACTCGAGCTTTCGGGCGCGCTGAAGCTCCGCTTCCAACTGCGCTCCAGCGTCCATAGCCAGCGCGCCCGCGTAGTACGTCCGCGAACCGTCGAAGCTCTGGCCGGTGAAAAACTCGCGAGGGCCGACGCGCTTACCGGAGGAGATGGACTCCAGACGCTCTCGCGCCTCGTAGGGATTGGACAAGGGCTCCCTCACCGAGGTGATGCCATAAGACAGCCAGATGCGGCCGAGGACCTCCCCGAAACCGGCCTGCTGGTGCACGTGCATGTCGATGAGCCCGGGAATAACCGTTCCCTGAGAGCCGTCCACGGTCCGCCCGGAGTGAAGCTCCGACCGGTGGGGTGTGATGTCTTGAACCCGGTGACCACTAACAATGATGTCCACGTCGCGGCGCAGAGAATCGGAGCGGCCGTCGAAGAGGCGGCCGGCATGAACCACGAGACGACGGGTGGGAAGCTTCCGCTCCCAGGTAAGCTCGAGCGGGATGGTGTCCACTCGACCGTCGTCGAGAGAGACGCGCTGCAGCCGATCGACGGCCATGAAGAAAATCGCTCGCGAGTCTCCCGTCCAAGAGATCGCTTCCGCCAGCTCGTTCGCGAATCGTCGCGGCGGTCCAATAGGCTCACCGGCTTTGCCCACCGGGACGACCCAGAGCGCCCCATCGCTCGTGAAAGCCATCATGCTCCCGTCGGGAGACCAGACCGGGCCGTCGGTTCCTCTCGATCCGATCGAGCGGTGGGAAAATGGCGTGACCCTGCGATCGGGAGAACCATGACGAGAAATGAGAAGGATGTCGTTTCGCCCTTCGCGAAAGCGGGAGGAGTACCGGTTGAGAGCAGAGACCGCGACGACGGTCCCGTCGGAAGACCAGGTTGCCCGCCCCGACGCAGGCGAACAGCAGTTTGATTCCGACATCAGCGGAGCGTGGAGATCTACCACCTCTCCGGAGACGACATCGACGAGCTTGAGTGCGCCTCGGCCATCGGAGAAGACAATTAGGGAGTTGTCGGGAGACCAGGCGGGATACGTCTCAGCGCCAGGGCGGTCGGTAAGCTGTCGGTCCTCGCCGGTGCGAAGGTTTTTGATCCAGAGGTCCATCGTCCCCGCGCGATCGCATGCGTAAACCAGCCGCTCTCCGTCCGATGACCAGGCTGGATGGAGCTCGACGAAACCATCCTCGGTGAGTCGTTCGGGCTCCCCGCCGATCGTAAGGAGCCAGAGATCACCGAGAGCCACGAATGCGATGTGACTGCCGTCAGGAGAGACAGCAGGCGTGACGATGCCCAGTACCGGTTGGGGATCGGTGGAATCGAAGTCCCTTCGCCGTCTTTCGTAGGTGTGTCTTTCCAATGTCACGGTCGCCTTGAAAGCTACGGTCTCGGGATCGCTCAGATCCACAGAGCGGCGTTTGATCTTTCCGTCGGCCGTGTAGAGAAACTCGGTCGGGGAAAGCCATGAGGCCCGGAATGGGAAGACATCCTCATCCGGGAGAGTGACCAGTCGGGGTTTGTTTGAAGATGACAAGGATCCGCTCTCGGTGACGTCCACCAGAAGGAGGCGGCTTTCAAGCCCTTCGATCTCGTTGAAAAGGAGCATCGTCGCATCGGGGCTCCATGACGGAGCCGAGGCGTTGCCGGTCACCGTCGTAACGGTCCGCTGCTTTCCATCGCGGAAGAGGACCCGCACCGAGCGGGCGGTCTCCGAGATGCCGTCCCCGGAATCCCGACTCCCGGGAATACTCGGCACCACCACAAGGTCCTGCTCGGAGACGAACGCGATCCTCTGGTCAACAGGCGACCAGGCGGGCGCGAACTCGTTTCCGGCGCCTGTCGTGAGCCGGTCGAGTCGACCTGTCAAAAACTCCAGTTCCCAGAGATCGTACGTGCCTTCCCGGTCGGAGGAGAAGGCGATCTTGGAGCCGTCGCTCGACCAGTGAGGCTCGCGGTCATCGAACGGGCCGAACGTGAGTTGGCGCAGATCATCCGTCCCCTCGGCCGAGACCGTCCATAGGTGCCAGTTCCCGTCGCGGTAGGATTGGAAGGCAATCCGCTTTCCGTCCGGGGAGAAGGCCGGCTGGCGAGCGTCACCCATAGCGTCGGTCGAGGCTTTAGCCGTACCACCCGCCGCCGGCAACTGCCAGATCGTTCCCTGGAGATCGATAGCGATGATCCTTCCGTCCGGGGAGAGGGCGGCAGCGAAGTCGGTTCCCTCCTCCAGGGTGACTTCGATCTGCCTGACGGCTGAACTCGATTCTCCCTGACCGGAACTTCTTACCGGAGCGAAAAGGCACACGACGGCGCCGAGACAAAAAGAGATGACAAGCAAACGCCGATTCGCTTTCTGCATTGGACCTTCCTCTTGGATGGGTGTACTCACCTAGTGGCTGTCCGCCTCATGGCGCGTGACGCGCCAAAGAGCGAGCGCGCCGATTCAGCGCGCCATTAGCGCCTGGCCCGAAACGTTGTCGCGGGCTCCACCGCCTGTGGTACGCCGTGCGCCCTGATTGTCCGGAGGGACTCTACAAAGCGTTCGAGAGCCTTCTTGATCTCGGCGATCCGCTCTTCGCCTTCCACCACTTGGTCGGTGAATGCCAGGAAGGCCTTGACGGTCTCGTCGGAAAGCTCTCCCTTTTCTTCAACCTCGGCGCACGCCGTGGACAACAGCGTCGTCCCGGCAGCGCCGATAAACAACTCTCTGCGACTGATCGATTGGGCCATGTGAAGTCCTCCGAAGGATCAACCCAAAGCTGGATGTCGTTCGTGCCACGTCGTGGCCTGTTCATAGGCACGTGCCAGTTGAAGAATTCCGCTTTCGTCGAACGCAGCACCGACAAACTGGATGGCCATCGGTAGCCCCCCCTCCGTAAATCCGCAGGGGACGGAAACCGCAGGAACGCCGACCAGGTTCGAGAACAGACTGATCCTCGGATGCAGAGTGCTGTCGGGGTCCTCGTGGGCGTGCGGAGCTCGTGGCGCATCGGCGTCCCATGCCGTCCCCATCCGGGACGGCGTCACGAGCGCTGAATAACGGTCGAACAACTCGCTTGCATACTGCATCATCTCGACCCGAATCCTCTGCGCCTTTACATAGTCGATTGCAGGAACCATGCGGGCAGCGGCCCACCTGTTGATGTGATCCTTCCTGAGCAATTCGTTGACTCTCGGCGACTCGATCAAGGGCTCGAAGTAGCTGGCCTCTTCGATGCCGACCAACCGTGAGACCTCGCTGTACGGAAGATCCCTGAGCTCCGTTTCTTCGAGGACGAGCCCGAGGCTTTCCAGGACCGGGGCGTTGAGTATCTGTCTCAACTCAGGGTCCTCGGGCATGTCGAACTCGTCGCGCAGGACTCCGATCTTTTTCCCGCGGATCCCCGCTTGCGGCGGGATTTCGAACGGAGCATCCACCGCTGTCGGGTCGAGAGGATCCGCTCCCATGACGTGCCGGAGCACGGTGGCGCAATCGTCGACGTAGCGACACATGGGACCGGGCTTGTCCATCGTCCAGCCGGCCACCATTACGCCGTATCGGCTCACGCGCCCGTAGGTCGGGCGCAGTCCGACGACCCCATTGACGCTTGCAGGCGAAATGATCGATATAGGCAGCTGTCAACTCGAGCGGAGAGATCTCCCGGCTGCGTATCATCTGGCCCAACTCGGCCACCGACCCAAAGAGAATGGCTTCTTCCATGAGAGCCTCCGGTGGCAACAAGATCGGGTAGCGCCGCCCTTCCTCCCGCTACAGAATCCTCTTGCGCAACGGATTTCAAAAATATATATACGTGCCGATGAACCGTGTCAAACGGAACCCGCGCCCGACCGATGACGTTCGGGTTGGGTACTGTCAAGTTGGCGTTACTCGAGCGAGCCGGTACCGTCGGATTGTGGTCTCTGCTCGAGTTAGGCGGCGATCGTTACTGCATCCCAAGTGAGGAAAGCGCGACCTCGTAACTTCCGATGATGGTCAGCTCGCAACAGGTGACGGCCGACGTGGAAGAGGTTTCGGACGAGCCCGCTCTTGACCTGGAGATTTGAAGCTTCGCATTTGGCGCTCGCGTTGCCGTGTCGGCTGGTGGGAGACTTCGGCGCGATTGTTCTCGTAACTCTCCGTGCTATGGACGACGGACGGCATGACGCTTCGATGGGCCGCGCTGTAACTTCTCAGCTTGTCGGTGACCAGCCGACCGGGCTCGCGGCCTTGCCCCTTCAACAGCTTGCGGAAGAAGCGTTTCGCGGCTCTCCGATCACGGCGAGGCTGGACGAGAATATCGATGACATCACCATCTTGGTCGACTGCACGCCAGAGATATTGGCGTTGGCCCTGGATCGTCACGAAGACCTCGTCCAGGTGCCAAGTGTCGCCCAGCCGACCCTGCCGACGCTTCAGACCACGAGCGTACTCCGGACCGAACTTGAGGCACCAAAGCCGGATCGCTTGGTAGGAAACCGTGATGCCGCGCTGCGCCAGCAAATCCTCAACGTCCCGAAAGCTCACACAGAATCGATGGTAAAGCCATACGGCGTGGCTGATGATCTCGGGTGGAAATCGGTATCCGCGGTAGCTCGCCACGTGGCTTTTCATCGGCAAGTCTGCCACTCACCCACTGAACTTGACAGTACCCGCGCCTGTGATCGCGCGAAGTCGTGTCGGGGAGCGGCGACCGATACATCATCTCCGGAACCACATCCTTTCGTTCCAGACCGCAAGCCGTTAGTATCCGCCGCAAGCACAAGGAGGCTTTCGAGATGCGAAGATTCGTCCTGACATCGCTAGCTCTCGCACTGCTACTGGCGCCGGTCGCACCGGCCGTGGTCGCGGACCACAAGATCATCGCCCCTGCCGGATTGAGAACCGATTTGCCTTTCAGCCCCGCCGTCATGGCGGGCGACTTTCTCTACCTGTCGGGCTCGCTCTCCGGGGAGTCGACAGATATCAAAGAGCAGGTGAAACAAACGCTCGAGAATCTCCGCGCCACCCTGAAAGCCGCGGACATGGATCTGTCGTACGTCGTGAGCTCGACCGTGTACTTGTCCGACGCCCGATACTTCAGCGCGATGAACGAGGTCTACCGGAGCTACCTTCCCGATGCACCGCCGGTCCGCGCCACGGTCCAAGCCGACATCGCCATCCCTGCCGCACTCGCGGAGATCGCGATGATCGCCGCCAAGCCCGGCGTCGAGCGCAAAGTCGTGATGCCCGCAGGCGTGAGCGAGTGGACCGCGCCTTACAGCCCGGGCATCATGGCAGGCGATACCTTGTTCACCGCGGGCATGGTCGGACGCAAGCGCGGTGCGCCCGCTTCGGAACAGCCGACGGACGTCCGAGGCCAGACGAGCCAGGCCCTGGCAAACGTGGAAGCGGTGCTGAAGGCGGCCGGCTTGAGCAAGAAGGACGTCGCGTCTTGCAATGTCTATCTCCCGGACGCGCGCAGCTTCCAGGAAATGAACGACGTCTACCGCGCCTTTTTCTCCGAGGCGCCGCCAGCGCGTGCTACCGTCCGCGCCGGCCTCATGGGAACCGGACTCCACGTCGAGATCATGTGCACCGCCGTCAGAGGCGGAAACCGCCGCATCGTCGGGCCGAGCCGCCCCAATGCCACTCTTTCGCGGGGCATTCGCGTTGGTGACCGCCTCTATCTCTCCGGCATTACCGGCCGCGGACCCGACGGCTACGCGCCCGGGGACGTCAAAGCGCAGACTCGTCAGGCCCTCGAAAGCATCAAGGGGCTGCTCGCTGAAGAAGGGATGGACTTCGGAAATGTGGTTCAGGGCCTCGTGTGGGTCACCGATATCCGGGATTTCCAGTCCATGAACGAGATTTATCGCGAGTATCTGCCGTCGCCTCCGCCGGCGCGCGCCACCGTGGGCACACCTCTGATGTCATCGAGCGCCCTCGTGGAAATCATGATGATCGTGGTCGAATGAATGGAGTTTTGACGCAGGCAACAGACGGTTATTTTGGCCGCAGTGTCACCACCTGTTAGCGGCGGGCGTAAATTGCACACTTATGGCGGACGAAAATTGCACACTCGGCCATCCGTAGACCTGGCCGTAGGTGTGGCTGGCGCGAGCTAGGCAGGACCGCGGCCCTTCAGACAAAGTGGTCCCTCCAGAGCGGAGGCACCCATGTACGGAAGGGAGAAACGAGTGTTGCTACGAGAGTATTTGCAGCAGGGATTGACGAAGGCAGCCCTGGCAGACAAGCTGGGAATAAGCCGCCGCACCATCTACCAGTGGATTGAGACCGGCCAATTGGACCGAGACCTAGACAACGAAGCGGTCCGCTACAGGAAGCGCCCACCGACACCGCGAAAGCTCGACCGGTACCGAGGGATCGTTGACTCACGCCTGGAGGAGTTTCCGCAGCTCAGCGCGGTTCGCCTGTATGAAGAGCTACGTGCGTCGGGCTACGAAGGCGGCTACACGCAGCTCAAAGAGTACGTCCGCCAAGTGCGTCCTCGACCTGGCATCGAGCCTGTTGTGCGTTTCGAGACGCCGCCGGGCCATCAAGCTCAAGTGGACTTCGCGCACTTCCGTCTGCCGTGGGGGCGCCGTTGGGCTCTGCTCCTGGTGCTTGGCTACTCTCGGTTGTTGTGGCTTCGGTTCTTCAAGCGCCAGGATATGCACACGTTGTTCGAGGGGCTCGAGCAGGCCTTCCGATTCCTGGGTGGCGTTCCGAAGGAGGTGCTCTTCGACCAGATGCGTTCGGTCATCGTGGAAGACCGTCGTTGGGAGGGTGGTCCGCTCGTTGAGAATCCCGAGTTCGTTCGCTTCGCTCATCACTGGGAGTTTCGACCAAGAGCCTGTCGCCCGTATCGTGCGAAGACCAAGGGCAAAGTGGAGAGGCCCATCCGCTACGTTCGCGAGAACTTCTTCTACGGTCGTCACTTTCTCAACGACGAGGATCTCGATGCTCAGCTCGAGCGGTGGTCGAGTGACGTTGCGAACGTCCGCCAACATCGCACGATCCACGAGAGGCCGATAGACCGATTCGAGCGGGAAGAGAAAGCGACTCTAAGGCCGCTTGCTGAGCGGCCTTACCGTTCCCTTGTTCTCCCGAGACGAGAGAGCAAACGAACGAGAGCGCACGTGGCCGAGCTGCCATCGATTGAAGTCGAGCGACGTTCGCTTCAGGTCTACGACCGGCTCGTTGGGGGCGGGCGATGAAGGCCGCCGCCGCCTCTCGACGTGAGCAGATACGGGCGATGTTAGCAGACCTCAAGATGCCCGGCGCTCTCGAAGCCGTGGACGGCGTCCTCCCCGAGGCCGACAGTGGAGGGGTCACGACGTCGGAAGCCATCGAGAAGCTTCTGGGCGCGCAGATCAACCTGAGGAACAATCGCCGGTTGCAAGCCGCGATGCGTTCCTCGCGGCTACCCACGGTCAAGACGATTGGGGAGTTCGACTTCTCATTCCAGCCATCCATCAAGCGCGAGCAGATCGAGAGTCTTCACGAGCTCGGCTTCGTCGAGCGCAAAGAGAATGTCGTCTTGTTAGGGCCGCCCGGTGTCGGCAAGACTCATCTGGCGATCAGTCTTGCTATCGCTGCCGCCCAGAAGGGACGACGCGTTTACTACGGCACCCTCGCTGCGCTCATCACCTCGCTCGAGGAGGCTCGAGCTGCCGGAACCCTGACACGCCGACTCGCCGTACTCAGCCACCCGGCGCTGCTCGTGGTCGACGAAATCGGCTACTTGCCGGTTAGCCAGACCGGTGCAGTCCTCTTCTTCCAGCTCATGAGCCGACGCTACGAACACGCCTCAACCGTCCTCACTTCAAACAAGAGCTTCGAGCAATGGGGCGAGATCATAGGCGATGAAGTCATGGCTGCCGCCCTCATCGACCGAATCCTGCATCACTGCCACCTCGTCAACATCCGAGGAAACAGCTACCGCATGCGAGAGCACACCGAACTTTGGCAGGCTCTCCATCCGGCGGGCTCGGACGAGCCTCGCCCGCCACTCAGAGCTCGAAGGAAATCCAAGGAGGTAACGACGCCTTAGGGTTCGTCACCCGTAGGTCGAGTGTGTAATTTTCACCCGCCACGAATGTGCAGTTTCTGACCGGCGTTGACACCACCACAGCGAAATCGACCCAGTAAACGCTACCTAGTCGGGTTTCCCGAGCTCACTCGGTAATCGCGCCCGTTTGTTCGAGTAGCGCCGCGAGCTCGTTCTGCATTGCCGCGAGCGTTTCCTGGCCTCCGGGGTGTCGATCAAGTTGGTGAGCTCGTACGGATCGGCTTGAAGATCGTAGAGCTCGTCCATACCGCGATCAACAGCCGGATCTTATTGACCTTGAAGGCGCCGATACGCTTGCCGGCTTCCTAGAAAAAATGGACGTAAAGGACCACAACAGCGCTGTGCCGAGCGCTGCTGCTTCACCGATGTAAGGCATGGGGAGGGACTGTCGTCGTGCGCGTCAGCGCAGGTCGCTCAACAGCTCCTCTACGGCTGCTTCCAACTGCGGATCGCGGCCGGAGTTCCAGTCGTACTGACGTATTGAAGATCTCGATGTCGGGTCGCCTGGGATTGCCTTCGAGGTTCTCCATCCTTCAGCCCGGACCTTCACACGGTCCAGTTTACCAGACGGTAACCCGCACGCTCAGGTAGGGCAAACCGATTCATTTCAAGCGCACGGCTCCTACGAAAGGGAAAGGCCACGTCCGTCGCCGACCCGCTCGAATTCTCCCCACCAGGTCTAAGCCCCATGTAATGCGTCCACCACCCGCTGCGGTGACGCCCCATCGATTGCCGCGCCTACGACGATCGCGCTGTGTTGGCAGACCCGGTTGTCGAGATGAACTTCGATATCCGCGAAATAGCGTTTGATGTTATCGACCGCTGCGATCACCTGATCATTCCTTTCGGGTTCGCCGTCTTGATCCAGTACAAACGACTCCAACGCACCTTGTTGCAACTTTTCCGCTTCGAGCTCGACGGCCTTGATTCGCTTGCGAACGGACATACATGATTCGGCCGGCGCCCCTTCCCGGCGACAACCTTCCGATTTCATCCAGGTTCGCGCCGCTCGTAACGGACGCACCACGTGAGCTGCCCAGTCATGTGAGTAGTCCATGGCCGCCCGGTACAACTGTTCGTTGAACACACCGCGAGTTGCGCCAATCCAGATACAATAGAGCAGCATGTTGACATCAACACCGCGCTCGTCCTGCAAGGCGAGACAAGCCTGGGATACGCCCGACACTCCATAGGTTCGCACTGAAAAATCCCAGAACCGTTCCACCATAGTCCAACCCATCAATTGTGCAGACGAATGTGTTCTCGAACATCGTATCAACAAACGGTGCTACACTCCAAAAAAGACACGCGCGACATGTCATTCGGCCAATAAGAATCTGCATGGCGCCCTCGTCTAAACTTTTTCTGCAGCACTAAGTAAGTAATCGAAGGAGTGCATGGTATGCAGCGGCTAGTTGTCGGGATTTCGGGATCAAGCGGTGTCATCTACGGGATACGACTCCTTGAGATTTTGCAGAGTCAGAACGATGTTGAGACGCACTTGGTGATGTCCGCCACCGGCAAAATGAACGTCAGAATAGAAACGGACTACACGGTGAAAGAGGTCGAGGCGCTGGCTGATGTTGTTCATGGCACTAATGATGTGGCTGCGAGCATCTCCAGCGGATCCTTTCGCACCGATGGGATGATTGTGGCACCGTGTTCAATGAAGACGCTGTCAGCGATAGTACATTCCTATGCCGACAATTTGCTTTGCCGCGCCGCAGATGTCGTACTTAAAGAAAGCCGCAGGCTGGTGTTGATGCCGCGAGAGTCCCCGCTGCACGCCGGGCACTGCAGGTTACTCTACCAGGCGGCAGAAATGGGTGCGGTCGTAGCACCTCCTATGCCTGCATTCTATAGCGATCCCAAAACTATCGATGACATCATCAACCACTCGGTATGTCGAGTATTGGATCTTTTCGGGCTCGATGCCGGTACGATCAAGCGTTGGTCCGGGGTCGACAGGAAGTAAAACGTATCACGTATTCCTCTTCTTATGTCGCTCCGGATAAGAGATAGGAAGGATCATGTCGGGCGGATGCGTACCGGTGCCAATTTTGTCAGCGTGCACGAGAGAAAGGTCCAGGCCGTCCGTCCTGGAGCAATAGCAAAAGCCCAAGAGAGCGGCAGAAGCGACGTGTGGCTAATTCTTCAGGGAAGCAGAAGGTGAGCGCAGGCAGAATTCGGGCCGCGCTTGACGGGAGACAACCACGGGGTTTTGGGGAACGGCTGCATGAGCTAGGGAGGAGCGCGAGAGTCCGTCGTTCGCGTCGCCAAATGCGACAAGATCTTTTCCAGGGTTCGAATTTTGAGTTTTTGGATTTTGAATTTGTTTCGGATTTTGAGTTTTGAATTTCTTCTACCCCATCATAGCATTCGGTAACCAGAGCACCAGCTGGGGAAACAGGATGACCAGGATCAGGCCCAGAACCTCCAGGGCAATAAAAGGCAGCACGGATCTATAGATGTCTCCCATGCCGATATTGTTGGGAACCACACCCTTCATGTAGAAGAGGTTCAATCCAAAAGGAGGGGAGATATAGGCCAGTTCCATATTGATGGTAAAGAGGACACCGAACCAAATGAGATCGAATCCTAATTCTTCACTCAGTGGCAGAAATACCGGGAGAGTGATCATCATGATCCCAATGGGATCGATAAACATTCCCAGGATAAAGAGAATCAGCTGCATGGCTAGAAGAATCAGCCATGGTCTCAGTTCAAGTCCTGAGATCATGCCAAGAATGAACTTGCCGCCTCCCGTTGCCGCATAAATATGGGAGAAGGCTTTTGCGCCTAACACGATCCAACCCACCATGACGGAGAGTTTGAATGCCTCCAGGGTTGCTTCCTGAAACATCGCCCAGGAAAAGCGCCTCTTGACGATGGTGCAGATCAGAGCTCCGAAGGCTCCGATTGCCGAGGCTTCCGTGGGGGTGGTGATTCCCGTGTAGATGGATCCCAGCACCAGCAAGACGAGAGCTACCGGGAAAATCACCGCCCGGATGAGCCTGAACTTCCGGCCCCAGGAGATCTTCTCCTCTTCTGGAATCGAGGGGCCGAGATGAGGTTGGATCAGAGTCCTGATTCCAATGTAGGTGACAAAAAGAGCAGCGATGACGAGACCCGGAATGACCCCTCCTATGAACAATTTCCCTACCGAGGCACCTGTGAGGCTGGCAAACACGATCATGATGATGCTGGGAGGGATCAGGATTCCCAAGGAACCTCCGGCTGAGATTGCGCCCACGGCGATGTCCTTGTGATAGTTTTTCCTCAGCATGGAGGGCAGGGCGACCAGGCCCATGGTGACCGTTCCTGCGGCACTCACCCCTGACATGGCCGCGAAAAGCGCACAGATAATCACCGTACCCATCGCCAATCCTCCCCTCAATGATCCCATCCAGTGGTACATCATTTCATACAGGTCATCGGCGATCCCTGAGCGTGAAAGAAGGTTGGCCATCAAAACAAAAAGGGGCAGGGCCACCAGGATATAAAGGGTCCAGGAGGAAAAGGCCGTGGTGGTCAGAAGAAAGAGAGCTTCAGGACCCATCCTCCATAAAGCCAGTATCACCGCGGTGGCACCCAACCCAAAGGCAAGAGGCAGACCCGACAGGAGCAATAAGGCCAGAAGAATGAAAAGAATCGCGGTGACCAGTCCCAGACTCATTGCGGCTCATCCTGTCGAGCGCTCGCAATCCCGCTTGGAGTTTCCACTTTCCCCGTGATCGCTGTGGCGAGGTCCCGGACAAGTTTGGCTACACCCTGAAGAATGATGAGTAAAATACCGGCAGTCATGACGATATAGACCGGATAAATGGGGGGCTCCCAGTAGGTGGGTGAATGTTCCCGATAGACCACCGCCTCCACCGTGGTCAGCCAGGAGGCTCGAAACAAAGCGACAATGAAAAAGAAAAAGAAGAGTGAGGTCACCACATCGACGATCGCTTGGGTTCGAGTGCTCAAACGACCATACAAGATGGGTACGTTGACATGTCCACCATGGCGCAAGACATAGGCACCTCCCAGAGCCGTGGTGGCCAAAAAAAGGTATTGGGTACTCTCCATCGCCCAAATGGTAGGGCTTTTCAGGATATACCGGGCCACCACCTCGTAGGTCATGATGAACATCATGCCTGGAATCAGGAAGGCGGTGATCTTACCGGTCCATTCACTGGTGGCGTCTATCGCTTGAAGGACACGCCTCAGGTAGGTGGGGAAAAGAGGAGAAGAGTTATTGATTGCCGACCTCCAAATCGAAAAAAGGGGGAAAGTCCCTTAGTCCGTCCCTCTTGTTCCCTTCTCTGCCAGATACTCTTTCATCAGCTGGATAATTTTTTCAGATCTTGGGCTTCGGGCAGCTGTCTGGTCCAAAATAGGAGCTGCCGCTTCGAGGATCTTCGCATACTCTTCATCCGGTAAAGTGACGATGGTGACGCCGTGCTCCCTTTCCGCGATTTCCAGTATTTCGTCCATCTTTGCGGAAATGGTCTCTACATAGTGGAGCATGGCTTCCTCTGCCGCCTCCTCTAAGATCCCTTTCAAGTCATCGGGAAGGCTGTTATAGACCTCCAGATTGACGTACATATCTCCGGCTGCCTGACCAATAGGAGGACCCATAAGGCCTTTGGCAACGTCCCAAAAATTATAGGTGCCGATCGAATAATTGGGCATGATCACTGCATCGACGGTTCCCGTTTGCAGTGCCATGTACAATTCCGCCGGTGCCAAAGTCACCGGAACAGCACCCAGGTTGGTGATCAAATCAGGGGCCGTCGCGCTGCCCCTGATCTTCAGTCCCTTCAATTCCTGTACCGTCTTCAGAGGTTCTCTGGAAATGACAACGAGAGGGGAGGGTCCCAGCGACTTCAGGAGATGGCAGCCCTTTTCTCTGTAAGCGGCGTCGATAAGCTCGTAGGCAGCCCCGTCCTTGTAGTAGATATAGAAGTCCACAAAGTCCTCAAGCGTCGAGAAAACACCAAAGAGTCCCTGTTCGATGTGAGCTTCCGGAACCTGCTTGACGTTATACCCCCCCACGCCCATTCCCATTTCGATTGCTTTCTTTTGTACCGCATTGAACTGCTCGTAGGCATCAACGATCGTACCGGGGGGGAAAATCTCGATTTCAAGGCGCCCATTGCTCCGCTCATTCACCAACTCGGCGAACTTCACGAACTGGTCTTGATAGTTCCAACTGCCGGCGGGTACTCCAGACTGCGCCCTCCATCTGATGGTGGCATCAGGGGGAGCAAGGCCGTTAGAGCAGGCCGCCGCTAGAAGCGTGCCCCATAGCAATGTCAGAGCGGACAGGATTCTGCCAATCTTATATTTCACTCTCATTGCACACCTCCTCCGACTACTATAGCCGTAGGAACAAGCTTGTAAACCACTCCACTCCGCGATATTCGAACTGCCTCACGATCGTGACGTGCGCCCTCCAGCTACTTACGGATTGACCTTCGGTACTAACTTATGATACCGGATACTTTATTCAGCCATGGACTCAAGGGGCTAGCCATCCGCATCAGAAACCCAAGTGCCAATATGGGCGGCAAGTTAGCCGATCTCAACCTCTTTCCAGAAGTCAAAAGACACGATCCTTCGGAAATAGTCTGTTCACCCATGTTCGGGTGGGCTATTCAGTGGAGGTACACGAACGGAGCAGCCATTACCGGTGGCTCGATGAGGATTCCGAATACTGCGAAGCGCTTGAACTGGCGAAGCGCGATCGGCTCGCGACCGCTGATCGGCCCCCGGATCAGACCGGAAGCAGCGGGTGGACCACCACATCAGGCTCCCTGGACGGTCCACTCACCCAGCTCTACATTGGGAGGGCCGTTTGAAATTCCTATGCGCATTGCAGTGAAAGGCGGCGTTCAGGATATCGAAGACAAACAACTTCAGTTGAAAAGGGAGCCGTTATGAGCAGGCAGGACTGGCGGTCATATATCCATCAAGCGGAAACCAAAAGCCCGGATCAAGTCATGCATATCACCGAAGAAGTGGATCCTGCCTATGAGGCCACTGCTTTTCTAACGGAACTAGAAAAACAGGGTAAATCTCCGATTGTCGTTTTTGAAAATATCAAAGGTACCGCCATTCCTGTTCTCGCTAATTTGCTCGGCTCAAGAGCCCGAATGGCGCTTGCGTTTGATACTGATGAACAGAATCTTATTGCCACGTATTCCAACCGCAAAGATAATTATTACAGGGAAAACGTGATAGAAGAGTCGCCGGCCCATTATAGGATTTATGAGCGCGATCAGATTGACACCTCCGTTTTACCGATACTTACTCATTTTCAGGCGGATCCGGCCCCCTACATTACCGCCGGCCTTATCGTTTCCGCCGATCCGGACACCGGACTGAGCAGCCTCGGGTATCACCGGATGATGTTTAAAGGCAGCAACCGCTTCGGCATAAGCCTGCACTCGCGCAAACGGTTATGGGATTTTCAACGAAGGGCGGAGGAAAAGGGTGAAAACTTCCCCATTGCGTGTGTGCTGGGGGTTCATCCTTTAGTTTCTTTGGCCTCCATCGGCGTGATTCCCAGTACCGTAGGCAAATACGAAGTCGTCGGCGCGCTGCTGGGCGAGCCCTTTGAGGTGGTAAAAGGAATAAGTGTGCCCCTCAACATACCGGCATATGCGGAGATCGTTTTGGAGGGGGAAATATTGGCTGGGATTCGAGAGCCTGAGGGTCCGTTTGGCGAATTCACCAATTATTCTTCATTTAGAAGCACCCAGCATGTTTTTGAAGCGCAAACCATGTATCACCGAGAGAACCCGATTTATCAGAGTATCTCTGCGGGTTTGTCCGCCGAGCACTGTTCCCTTCTGGCTATTCCGAGGGAAGCGGACCTGTTTCAATCCCTTTCCCGGACGATTCCGGGGCTTAAGAAAGTGCATGTGCCCATTTCCGGATGCGGTTTGTTTCATGCCTATATATCCATGCAGAAGACGGCTGCGGGTCAGGCCAAACAGGCCATCTTAACCGCCCTGGGCGTTGATCATTGCCTAAAACTGGTGGTGGTGGTTGACGAAGACGTCGATGTTTTCAATGAAACAGAGGTCCTGTGGGCAATTTCCACCCGCTTTCAGGCCGATAAGGACTTGGTGAAGGTCCAGGGGGCCATGGGAGTCCTGTTGGATCCCTCGGCATCGGATGAAGGCACAGCAACGCGGATAGGAATGGATGCCACAAAACCGTTAAAGGAATCGGCGGTAATAATACAGATTCCTGAAAAGGCAAAAGAATTTGCGAAACGCCTGGTTTCATCCAAACTAGGATAGCCAACAGCTACCCCCAATACCTTTCGAGATTTCGGATGTCTCGGCGAACGGTGTGCGGGCGACACCGATGGGAGTGAACGTCCACGTCGGGCACGTCGGGGAAGTCATGGCTACCTCATGCGAATGTAGAGCGAGAACACCACGGCCGCCGTCATGAACCAGAGGCCGGCGAGACCCCAGAGACGGAGCCACCGTTTCGGCTTCATCGATTCGTCATCGATGAGCCGGGTTACACAATAGTAGTTGAGCCCGTAGACGATCGGTGCGACCGCCAAACTCACGAGGCCGATGAGCTGAATCATCCGTACAGGATTGGAAAAATGTAGTTGGCTCCGATGGCGAACGCGAAGATCACGGCCATGAAGATCCAGTACGCCGGGTCGCTCGCTCGCTTCAAGGTTTCGTTCGCTGGATAGAGAGTACGCAGGAGCGTCGAGAACGTTCGCGGAAACCCGTCCATCACCGAATACGCGGTCGAGAACATCGCGGCGAACGCGGCGAGCATGAAGACGGGGAACATCCAATCACCCAAGACCTCGGTGTAGATCCGCGACAGGGTGAGGGCGACGTCGATACCGCTCGGTGTCAGGCCTCGCGGGCCGAGGAGATTCGCGCCGAGCGACACGAAGATCAAAGCGAGAACGGCGGAGAGGATGTAACCCACTTTCAAATCCAGCAAGCCCAAGCGCAGCATCTCGCGTTTGTCGGAAACCGCCTGGCGCAAATCGTCCATTTGCTCGAGCGCCCAAAGGGAATGCCAGATGGCGACGTTGATCCCGGTGGGCATGAGCCCGAGAATCGCCGCGACGAGAACGAGGGACCCGGTCGGTATGGACGGGATGAATGCCTGGGTGAGGTCGGACCATCGTGGCGGCGCGGCGCAAAAGGCGATGACGCTTACCACCGTGAGCACGAACATGGCGATCTTGCTGCCGACGGCGAGCGCGGTATATCTACCCATGCGGTGGAGCACGACGATGGCGACACCGAGGATCACGACCCACACCGTCAACGAGAACATCCCAAAGCTCGCGACGAGGATGGCGGCCGTCACCGAAAGCATGCCAGCGAGAAGCACGAGGCCTTGGAGCACCGTCGTCACCAGGAAAGCCCAAACTGCCCAGTTCTTCGGCCCGGGAACGTCCTGATAACCGCGAATCAATGACGTACCTGTGGCGACTGCGAACCGTGGGCCGAACTCGAACGCTGGGTACTTGAAGACGTGAGAGAAAAGGACGAGCCACATGAGCTCGTAGCCGAACCGCGCGCCTGCGACCGGGCTCAAGATGTCAGGGAACACCCAAAAGCGGCCACTGAAGAACACTTCAAACCCGGCCACTCGGGTAGCTGGCGCTAAGTATCTGACACTGAGACTGAGAAGGTCAAACTTTTTTCTCCTTGATATCGAAAGAGGCCCGAGGCTGTGGGAGCTGTTGGAAACGCGAAGCGTTTTCCAAGGTTTTGTGGGAGAGCTCGGGACTGGGAGTCCAAAGCGATTAAAGGGGTAGTCGAGCTCTTCCACAAAACCGTCAGACACGTCAGCTTCCATAGACTCCATGCGCGGTTGAGCGTTTAGTGCGAGGGCTTTCATTCTGCCGTTTACCTTTCGCGGTTGGCTCTGCTGAGGCGGTAGCTTTTTCCGCGCATGGTGACGATCTCGATGTGGGAGAGGAATCGATCGAGGATGGCGGTGGTGGCGGGAACGTCTACGAGAAACTTGGCCCAGTCTTCGGTAGGCCGGTTGGTGGTGATGAGCGTAGACGCGGTTTCGTGACGGCGGACGAAGACTTCGAGGAGGTCTTCGGCGGCAGCGGCGTGAAGCTTCTTCATGCCGAAGTCTTCGAGGATGAGCAGGTCGATGCGGGAGAGTTTGTTGACGAGCTCGCGACGTTCGCCGACGGCGTCGGCTTCGGCAAAGTCTTGAACGAGATCGAACACAGAGCGTAAGAGAACGCGGTAGCCGGAACGGATCGCCCCGACGGCGACCGCGACCGCGGCGTGGGACTTGCCGACACCGGGAGGCCCGACGAGAAGCACGTTTGTGTGCTCGGCGACGAATCGGCCAGTGGCGAGCTCGGAGAGCCGGGCCCGTGGGATCTTGGGATTGAACGTCCAGTCGAAGTCGGAGAGCTCTTTGAGCTGAGTGATCGTGGCCTGCTTGAGTCGCCGTTTGAACAGTCGGTCTGCCCGTCGGGCGAGCTCGTCCTGGACGAGCAGCTCGAGAAACTCGAGATAGTCGAGCCCGGCGCTTCTCGCCTGCTCGAGTCGTACGGCAAGCGCCTCGACGATTCCGGACAAGCGTAGATGACGTAGTTGGGCGTCGAGCTGAGGGTTCATGGCCAATCCTCCAATCGATAAGAATCCATAGAACGGATGTCAGGGTGTTCGGATAGAAGCGGGAGCTGAGTGGGCAGGACCGTATCGCCGCGCACGACGAGGCGTTTGAAGTCCTGGTAGCGGAAGAACTCGTGTTCGAGAGCTTTGTCGGCAGCCCACAAGACGCTCTCTCGCGGGTGTTTGCGCGTGAGACTCAAAACGCCCTGGATGAGGCGCAGGGCTCTCACGCCCCGTACTTCGTACGCCTTGTCGGCCCACGCTCGCAGCGCTGCACCGACCCGCTCGCACCGGCCCAGGAGCTTGACCGCGAAAGCTCGCTGGCTCGAGGTGACGGCTTTTTGTCCGGGCTCCGGCGCGTAGTGGCCGGGAGCCACTCGAAGGTGTGAGGCGGCGAGCGCGTCGTCGTGATAGACGCGTACGAGATTGTCGTCCCAGCGTACCTGCACGCGTTGACCCAACAGCCGAGGAGAGACGGGATAGAAGGCGCCCGCAACCTCTACGTGAGCGTCGGGATGAACGCTCCGCGTGCCGCTGTCGAACATCGCGAAGCGCTGTTGAGCGACCGGCTTGAGTGCGGCTTTGTCGGTGTCGAGAAAATGCGTCCAGACTTGCTTGCGCGTCGTGCCGTGGATCCGCAGTCGTGCGATGGTGCGATTCCAGCGTTTCAGATACTCGTTGAGCTCGCGAAGAGAATCGAATCGCTTGCCCTTGAGAGCGTTGTCCTTCACATAGCCGCCGCTTCGCTCCTGCTTGCCGTTCTCTTGAGGGTTCCGCGGCTTCGTCGGCAGCGGCGTGAAACCCCAGTGCTCGGCGAAGGCCGCATAGATCGGGTTCACGTCGGGGTCGTACAGGCACGCCCGTACTACAGCCGCCTTCAGGTTGTCATGCCGTACAACCAAGGGAACACCATCGAAGTCTTCGAACGCGTGCTCATGCAGACGCAAGAACGTTTCGAGCTTCTGATCCCAAACCGCTTCTTCGTAGCCGTGGCGTGAGCAGCCGAGCGTCATTCGAAACACCCAAGGCCTCTTCCATTGGCCGGTGAGAGAATCAAACGTCGCCACCCCGCGGAAGAAATCCACCTGGGCTTCTTCGCCCGGCGCCGAGTGAAGCACCGTCACCACCCGGCGCTGAACCTTCAGCTTCCGAACGTAGCGCTTGACCGACTCGTAGGCGTGGCCGTAGCCGAACTCTTCGACCAGGTCTTGCCAGACCCGCTTCGCGCTCAGACCCGCTTCGACCTTCTCCACGATCTCGTCGTGGAACACCGCCGACGACGAGCTCTGGCGCGGCCTCGAGCCGGGGGTCACTTTGGCCGCTTTTGCCGACCCCGAATCTCGTAAGTCGTTGATTCCCGGTTCCGAGACCTCTTCCGAGCCGGGGAACACTTTGGCCGCTTTTGAACGACGCAGCTTGTCGTAGCGTGACACCGTCTCGCGACGCACACCCGTCTCGGACTCGATCCGGCGGTAGCTCCAGCCGAGCTCCAACAGCGCTATAACTTGTTGTCTCTTATTCACTTTCAGGTAGTTTCCCAAGGCTTTCCTATGCTCCTTTCGGAGCATAGGATGCCTTGTCTGCGCTTCCCGAAGTGGCAGGGTTTGAGGTGTTCCTGCGTGGCCGGTTTTAGGTGTTCCCTAACACTCAAGATCAGATGACTGGTGCCGATAGCGGTCGCGGCCATGATGATGCCCGGTCCCAGGTTGCGAACGCTTTGGAGCAGACGCATGACGTGAAATCTCAGATGTTGTTCAGGATAGAAAGCGCCGTGCCGCTGAAGATACGTTGTTTTTCGACCTCCGGAACGTGAAGTGCTTCGATTGACGATACCGAGCGTTCGATCGAGCCGAGAAGGTGCGGGTAGTCGCTTCCCATGACCATGTGCTCGGTACCGACGAGATCGCGGAGCATCCTGAGCGTGTAGGGACTGAAGGTGACGGTGTCGTAATAGAGCTTCTTCAAGTACGTGCTCGGAAGCTCGTCGATGTTCTCGCGGCACTCGGCGAAATCGCGGTAGCCGTTATCGAGCCGCTCCATCAGCCACGGAATCGCGCCTCCTGCGTGGCCGATGATCCAGCGGATGTCCGGAAGCTCACGGAACAACCCGTCGAAACACATGAGCGCGGTCGCGAGGGTAGTGTCCGAAGGAAAACCCACCAGGGGCCCGAGAACGTACTGCCGGAAGGGCTCAGGGTTCGCCGGCAGCATTGGATGCAAGAAGATGCACACCTTTCTTCGATTCGCCTCCTCAAAGAACGGCCGATACTCGGGAGACGTCAGTGGACGTCCCTGGATGTTACTAATAAGGATGACACCGTTGAGCTTCAGCTCGTCGAGCGCGCGCTCGAGCTCTTTGACCGCTTAGTCGGGAGCGTCCATGGGAATCGATGCGAACCCTTTGAAGCGTTTCGGGTGTTTGGCGACGAGCCCCGCGTAGGCGTCGTTCGCCATGCGTGCGACCGCCGGCTGATGCTCCGCGTCCGCGAAGAATACGTTCGGGGTCGATAACGACAGGACTTCCACGTCGATACCCACACGGTCCATGTCTTCGAGCCGTTTCGCCGGATCCGTCATCGGCGGTGTGATGCCGAAAACCCGAGCGCCCTTGAGCTTGATAATGGTGCGCCCCGTGGGGTCTTGTCGAACGAGAAGTCTGTGGAGAGCTCTCGTATCTTGTCGAAAAACATCTCAGGGTAATAGTGAGTGTGCAGATCGAACTTCAATGGAAGTTACCTCGTTTGCCAGGGTAGTTTTGCTTTCTTGCCGAATTCCGATGCCCAAGCGTCGATACGCTCTTCGAACGGCGTTTTCGAAGCTTCCGGGTCCTGGTTACCTAACCGGAAGTGCAGTTCCTGCATGCACACCTTCCACGACGTCAGCACTTTCGCATGCGCGCCCGATTCTGTGTGGACGTTCTTGCCGTGCACGAGAAGGCTTGTTTCCAATATCTTCGCGCCCTTTGCGGCGCGAACGCGATTGCCAGACTCTACCCGACGGAGAAGCGAGCGGTCCTCCCGGGACAACCCGGCAGTTTGCCACCGCGCTTTGGCGGTCGCCACTGAAAAGAAATCACGCCACAGCGTCTTGTCGACCAAGGTTTGCTTTCCGGAAATGAGCTTCACCAGGAGTGTGTCCTCGGCATCGTCGAGATGTTCCAGCACCGCGAAGATCGACGTCAACGCCGTCACGATTGCCAGATTCGAGTAGCGCGGCTGGCCACCGCGGCGGCGGTTGTTCGGTGGTGTCCACGCTTCGCGCGCCTCGTCCGCCAAACGGTGATGTCGCCACGGGTCCTGAGGCCACGCTCGTACTCCCGCCAGTTCGCAACGCGATACTTCGTCTTGTATTTGCGGTTCACTCTGGTGGACTTGCGTGCGGCCATCGGCTCATCTCCTCGATCTTCAATGTATCGAGAAGCTGAGTCGAAGCGCTTGCCGGGGTCAAGAGCTCTTCGTGCACCAGAGCCTGGAGAAGGCCGTCGTTGAGATAATGGTGGTAAAGGCCGCGCTGCGACCGAGAGTACGGTGAATAAGAGAACCGGGGCGCCTAGCGGCGCCCCGGTTTGTGTCGTCCTTCGAGACCTAGAGGTTTATGTCTTCTTTACTTCCCAACCCCTACTAAAACGAGAAGCGCACTCCGAGTCTCAGGATACGGGGTGTTTCGATCGTCGAGGCCTGCAGGAATTGCGGTATGTCGAATTTCAGTGAACTATAGGACGTAACTCGGTTCGTGTTGGTTAGATTAAACACGTCGAGGATGAGCCCGACCTTCATTCCGTCCCCGAACGGAATCTGCTTTTCCACTCGGAGGTCGAGGTTGTGTCTGAAGTCGAACCGGCGTAAACCCCTTGGCTCCCCAGCCACATCGATGTTGGTCTCCACCACGATATTGGGGTTACCAAGCGGAGCCGGCCTACAACCGCCGCCGCCGCCGCTATGGCCTTTGGCGTCTACTTCGATTGCGCCGCCGGGGCAGAGTGGGAAATGGCGCACCGTGTAGGCTCCCGGAGCCAGGTCGGCCATGAAAGGTTGGAAGATGTGGATGGGAATCCCGGTCGAGCCCGAGTAGAAGCCGCTCACGAGAATATCGTAGGGCAACGTGTAGGTCCCCTGGAGCTTGATCTGGTGCGGAGAGTCGTGGTCCAGCGGTCCTTCCACATTGATGAGTGTATTGGGGGTGTTGTAGACAAAGTTTTGGAGCGTGGTGCCGGTGAAGTTATTGCCGATGTTGCCGTTGGTGTCGTTGTAGTTGTACGCGGCCAGGAATTGCCAGCCGTCACGGAAGCGCTTCTGTACGACAATCTCCAATACGTTGTAGTTTCGGAAAAGTTCCACCCCCACAAAGGTGGGGTTCGTCAAGTATGAGACGGACTGGGACCCCAAGAATTCCGGTTTCAGGGCAAAGATGGTCAAAGGCGAGCCGTCGATTTGGTTGACCACGTCAATCGAGCGGTAGTCATTAAAAGGGTTTTGTTGGTCTCCTGTTGTCCGCCTTATAACCGTATCAAAGAGGTTCTTCTCGCGCTTGAAGATTCCTGCCACAGAGACGACGAAGTCGTTCGTCAACTCATGCTCGAGCTT
Source organism: Candidatus Marinacidobacterales bacterium (assembly GCA_965247365.1). Taxonomy (GTDB): domain Bacteria; phylum Acidobacteriota; class Vicinamibacteria; order Marinacidobacterales; family SMYC01; genus CBDFHB01. The sequence continues at coordinate 813,596 of CBDFHB010000002.1, read as the reverse complement.
GATTTGAAACGCATCTACCCAGGAATTTTCCAAGTTGGGGTCGATGACTTCCCTTACTGTATCAAGAGTGGGGCTCAAGATACGTGAGATAAGCTGTCCCTGCTCACCGTCCTGGAATACGAGGTCACCGTTCAGGTCGTTCCATTCGTACGTTTCGCCTCCTCCGATTTCGGGTACGGCGACGGCGTGGTCCTGGGTGATGAGCGTATGGTAGTGTCGCGAGAAACTGGCCTTGATGGAAGTCCTTTTTGCCTCACCCAGCGCATACGCGAAACCCAGGCGCGGCGAGAGGTTGTTGAAGTTGATGAGGTTGCGGGTCTCCGGGATGGTCTGGACGGGGAACCAACGGCCGCCACCCCGACTCTGCTCGGGAAGCCAGGCTTCCGCGATCTCCCACCGTAGTCCCAGGTTCAGGGTGAGCCGATCTCCAATTGTCCATTGGTCTTGCGCAAACACTGCATAAGTGTCAATGTTCCGGGCTTGACTTGTAAGCGGCAGGAGGTCCAGGCGAACCCGGTAGGCCGCACCAAAGAGAAGTTGTTGCAGGACGTCTTCCCCACCGGGGTAGCCAAACGACCGGTCGCTGTTAGGCCGATCCATAAAGAAGCCTGCCTTGATCTGGTGTGAGCCACCCGCGTTCTCGCGGAAGTGCGAGAGATTAAGGCGAACTCCCCACGTATTCCGGGCCTTCAGAGTCCTTATACCCTCGACGAGCCCCCCGAATTCCAGCTGTGTACCTTGGTCCCTATAGCCGACTGCGAAGTCAGGGTTGTTGGGATAGTTATTATGGTTTCTCTTCCAGATCTGGTTGTACTGTGCGTCAAAAATGGTGTTTTCGTTCACTATATGCGTGAATTTGAGATTTAGGAGGTCCCCCTGATCGTCTAGTGACCTCCAGGTCTCCGGGGCGTCGACGTTCTGAAAACCGCTAACGTTTTCCGGAAAAAGGCTTGTACGCTGGCTCGAGAGAGAGCCGCTCAGGAGGCTGTCGCCCGCCTGCCCGGTGACCTTGAAGAAGCTCTGTGTCGTATCGCGAGTTTGTGGCTGGGTGGGGAGAATGGGTTGTAGCACTTCCAGGTTCAGCCGACGGATACTGCCGAAGAACCAGATAGAATCTCGCTTGATCGGTCCCCCAAGAGTTCCGCCGTACTCCTGGTCCTTGATTGTGCTCGCTTTCGACCCGAGTTCCTCCTCTAGCTCGGGCGTGAGGTTGTTCGACTCCAAATCCTCGCCCTTGTAGTAATAGTTGACCACGCCCGAGAAGTCGTTCCCTCCTGACTTGGTCACGAAGTTGAAAACCCCACTCGTGGCCTGGCCAAACTCCGCGGGAATACCCCCGGTCGTTACTTGGACTTCCTCTATCATGTCTATCGGGACACCGAACGCGAGATGGCCGTACACGATGTCCATGGCAGCCGCTCCGTCGATGCTGAAATAGCTCTCCCGGGGCCCGCCGCCGTGAACCGTTGTCCCCCGATGCCCCCCACCTCGCGGAGCGAGGTCAGCTGATTCCTGGACGCCCGGCATCGACTCGACGAGAGAACTAGCACTGCGCCCCAGGGGGATGTTGTCGACGATATTTGTATCGATCGTGATCATCGTCTGCGAACTCTTGATGTCAACCAGTGGCGTTTCTCCAATGACGGTAACGGTCTCCTCCACCCCGCCCGGCGACAGTGTCGCATTCACCTCGATGAGTTGCCCTGCAAACAGGTTCACCCGTTCAAAGGTCATCTTTCTAAATCCTGTCAACTCGACCACCACGGTGTAGTTTTGCGACGGCAACAGCCGATCGACACGGTACGTACCCTGATCGGTCGTGGTTCGAACCTCGGTCGCGATGTGCTGTGGACTCGAGATCGTCACCGTCGCGCCCGGGACGGCAAGCCCCTGATCGTCCAAGACCTTGCCGTAGATGGTTCCAGTGACCTGCTGCGCGAAGGCCGCCCCGCCGGCCAGCAATAGGGCCAACGGCACCGCCATTAGGGCGCGCACTAGCAGCTTCGCATGAATCATTACTCTAAATGGCATCCTGTACCTCCACCGAGTAGATAGCCCACCCGAACATGGTTGAGGAGACTACTTCCAAAGACTGAGAATCAGTCTTTGGACTTCTGGCCTTCAATATACGATCGCTCCATCATTGTCAAGAACAGCGAGTCCCGACTGCGGCTTGGCCGGCGCACCAGACACCCGTTCGATAAGTTAGCGCTGATCGTCCGTTGTCCGCCCCGATGGGCGTTTGTATTTGTCGAACCAGTAGCGCAAATAGAGCTGAGTCCTCATGAAGTTGGAAGGACGGGTCCCGGTTCCGTGGGCCTGGTCTTTGTAGCGCAGAAGCGCTGTCGGGACTTTCAAGAACTTCAAGGCCCGATAGAACTGCTCAGCTTGGGTGATCGGCGTTCTCAGGTCTTCCTCTCCGGTGATGAGCATCGTCGGTGTCTTCACGTTTTGCACGTGATTGATGGAGGAGTGCTTCAACCACAATGTCGGATCTTCCCAGGGAAGCTTGGGGAAGCGATAGAATGATACGACGATGTCCGTGGTGCCCAGGTGGCTCATCCAATCCACGATGGTGCAGTTGGAAGAGGCTGCGGCGAATCGATCCGTCTGGGTAACGATCCATGCCGTGAGGATGCCCCCCCCGCTGCAGCCGGTGACGAAGAGATTCTGCTCGTCGACGAAGCCCTTTTCCAGCATCGTGTCGACGCCGGCCATCAAATCCTGATAGTCCGGGCCGGGGTAGGCGTCGGCGATCAAGTTTCCAAACTTGCTGCCATAACCGCTGCTGCCTCGGGGGTTGGTAAACAGAATGACGTAATCGTTGGCCGCGTGCTCGTGCCAGTTGTATTTGAACTGTGCTCCGTACATGGAGTGAGGGCCACCGTGGATGTGAAGCTGCATGGGATAGGTCTTCGTCGCATCGAAATCCGGCGGTGTCATATACCAGCCTTGGAGGCGAACACCGTCCGGCGCTTCGTACCAGATCTCCTCCACATCCCCGAGATCGATGCCTTCGAGGATATCGTCGTTGACGTGCGTCAGCTGCTTCATCGCTCCGGCTCGGGCAATGTCGAAGAGAACGACGTCCGGCGGCCGATGGAAATCGCTCCGAACCGCAACGGCCTGGCCTTTGGGACTGATCTCGGACACCGTGACCCAATGGTTACCTTCCGTCACCGGCACCACTTTGTTGGACTCAGGTCCGGTCAGAGGAAGGGCGTAAAGGTCGCGGCTGCCTTCGTTCTCGGCCGTAAGGTAGAGCCTGTCGCTGTCGCTTCCCCAGAAAAGGGCTTTCGAGCGACGGTCCCAATCGCCGGAGACCAGTCGAGGATTCCCGCCGTCGATGTCCATGACGTAGATCTCGTGCATATAAAAGTCGCGGTGCCAGTCGTAACCCCTGTAGGCGACTTTCGTTCCATCGGGAGAAACCCTCGGTGTCTGATCTTGGCCTTTGCGATCGGTGAGGCGATGCACCTCGCTGGTGGCGACATCGACCGAGTAGATCTCGGACTCCCGCCATTGATAGTCGGCATCTGCGGCACGGAGCCCGCTGAAAAGGATTTGTTTGCTATCCGGCGTCCAGGCCAGATTGTTGTTCGAAGTAGGGTCTCTCCCGGGGTGATCGTAGTCGCCCGAAGTGATCTGCCGCGGCGTACCGCCTTCCGCGGCAACGACGAAGATGTGAAGGTACCCTGTATCGATATAGCCGATACCATTCCGGCGGTATTCGAGCCGCTCGATGATCTTGGGGGACTCGGTCCACTTGGCTCCTTGGGGCGGCTTCGGAAGAGCGATGGGCCACTGATTCTTCTTTTCTACCAACATGGTGAAAGCTATCTTCGTACCGTCCGGAGACCATGCGACGTTTCTAGGGGATTGGTCGATGCGGGTGATTTGAGTGACGGACCCTTCTGCATCCATCCAGCGTACGAATACTTGTGGCCCCTTGGGCTCGCCAGACGCGACGAATGCCAACCGGTCGCCCGAGGGAGACCAACGAGCATTCGAGCCATCGATCAGAAAGCGATTGCGGGTGCCGTCGGCGTTCACGATCCAGAGCGACGATTGCTGCCGATCGGCCAGCTTGTCGAACCACAGGCGCGTGTAGACGACGCGGCTTCCGTCGGGAGACAGTCTGGGGTCGTCGACGGTCTCGTAATCGAGGTACCCTTCAAGCGTCAACCGGTTGCCGCTCGTTTGGGCGGTAGCTTGGCTCACGAGGCAGAGGGCGAGAGTGGATACAATCAGCGAAGGCTTCAACATGGCGATCCTCCCTTCGGGCATCGCGTGGATGTAGCTCGAGAGTGGGAGGGTAGCACACCTTGTATGGGTGCATTGGGAGCTGTTTAGCCGTTTGATCCGATCTCCCCGTTCACAATTGTCATCTAAGCGTGACGAAATCGAGCATCCGCCAAAGCGTGGGTGGTCAGAGCGGGTCGAAATCAGCGATTCGCGATCGTCGCTCAGAAAGGGTACGTCCGGCACCTGAGGCTCTTTTCTCTATCCGGACCGAACCGTTGACGGTCTTGATCTCGAAGGAGCCGCCGCCGGTTCCGAGTTGGCCGGACAGCTTTCGGCTTCCCCAGCGGCCGGCGGGCTCGAGCTCGTCGAAGTCGCTGTGGATGCGGCCGTTGATGGTGCGGGCCTCGAACTCTCCGTTTGCATCCCTGGGAAGCTCGATGCGGACGCTTCCGTTGGTGGTGGAGAAGCGGTTCCGGCCGTGCTCGTCGAGCGCCTCGTAGCTCGCCTGGATGCTTCCGTTCACGGTAGTGGCCACCACCTCTCCCCGCGCGCTTTCGAGCTCGACGGAGCCGTTCACCGTCTTCGCCTCCAGACGGCCCCCGACGCCGGCGAAGACGAGCTTCCCGTTCACCGTCCGGACGTTCACGCTCGCCGTCGCGGGCAAAGTGATCTGGTAGTCCACTTTGCTTTTCCCTGAAAACAAGCCCCCTTTCGGGAGGCGGGTTCTGACCTCGACGACGCCGGACGTCTCTTCGATCTCGATCTCCACGTCGTCGAGACGGCGCTCACTCGAGGCAAATTTCTTCGCTTCGACACGGATCTCCTCTCGGTCCCAGGTCGAAACCGTGACGTGCCCGTTGACGTTCGTCAGCTCCAGGGAGCTTCCGCTCCCGAATGGCAAGGTCTCCTCGAGATCCTCGCTGGCGGAAAAGGCTCCATCGCCCATGGCGATGTGGCAACCCGAGAGCGTCAAGAGGGCCGCCAGGACCGCTAGATTCCTCGTGAGCGAGCGCATGATCACCTCCTGTTACCTCAAGAAACGAGTGGGAGAGACGGAAAGTTCGCTCGATTCCAGTGGCTTTGTGCCGCCCTTGGCGTGCTTCCATCATTAGGTCTTACTAAAAGGCAGTCAAGTCTCTATGACGCAATAGATTACAGCCTATCTTGGCGCCGTCGTCTACAGATCGCCAAAAAACGCTCATAAACCTGTTCCCACGCGGATAGGTGCGGGTCACCAACAGTAGATGAAGCAAGCACCCGTCGGCTGACAACGGAGACGGGGGACGACGCCACTTACCTCTACTTTGCCAAGCAGACCAAGGCGGCAGGAGCTCCTCTCGGCATCTGGCGCATGCCCATCGATGGGGGAGAGGAAGAGTTTGGTTCTCGAGAAGGTTGGCTTCGGTAACTGGACGCTCACCGACGAGGGTTTACGTGCGGGGAGAGATCGAATCCAACATCATGCTCGTCGAGAATTTCCGCTGAAGTTTCATCGGTCGCCTGAGGGAGATGTGCAGGGCGCGCGTCATGGGCTTGCTGTGCTCGCGAAGGTAGAGCGGCCAGAACTCACGGTAGCTCGCGGCGTTCACTCAGTCGTTCTCAGCAGCTCGTCGAGCCTTCCCGTGAGCTCTTCGAGCTGACGATTCAGGGCCTCGTAGCGATCGGTGGCATCCTTGCCGGGGCGCTGGTCGGCGGTGTCGAGGTTGCCATAGAGATAGTCCAGTTGGTCCACGAGCATCGGCTGTGAGTAACGCCTCGGAGCCGTCACGAGCTCCTTTCGGATCGCTTGAAGAGCTTCCTTTTTCGTGCCTTCCGCTTCTGAGAGCGCCTCGTTGACGCGGCTCGCAGCGAGTCGGCTTCGGCTGAGGGCGTCTCGCGCGTCGAGCGCGAGCTTCACTTGTGCGGCAACGTCTTCGTCAGTCACGTGACCCTCCGCGACGACGCGCGGGTCGATCTTCGCCTCGAAGGAAACGGTCTCGCTCCAATCCCCGACGGTGAGGCGGGCCTGGTACGTGCCGGGTGCGACCATGGGACCGTCGCGACCGGAGTGCTCTTCCTCAGCGTGCCAGGCGCCCGCGTGACGCAAGTCCCACGTAAAGCGATTGTGACCCGCGCTCTTGTCGAGCTCGGGAGCTCCGATCGCCTCGAGTTGGGGAACCCGCATGCCCGCTTCCTCGGGAGCTACGTTGCTCTCGGAAGCGTCCTCGCTCGAGAACCGACGCACGAGCGCTCCGGCAACGTCGAAGATCTCGAGAATGAGCGCCCCGTCGGGCTCTGTCGCCAGAAAATAGTCCACGTTGACACCGGGCCTTCTGTACTGGGGCTCGTCGGGGGTTCGCTCCTCGCGCAGAAACTGTGATGGCAAGCGAAGCCGGTAAGCCTCCGCACTCGCGAACAGGTGCGCGTCCGCTCTCGCCATGCTCGGCTCGATCTCATGGAGCGGGGTCACGTCGTAGAGAATCCAAAAGCCCCGTCCCATGGTGGACATCACGAGATCCTTGCCAACGACCTTTAGATCCGTCACTGGAGTCGCCGGGAGATTGAGCTGGAACGACTGCCAGTGGGAGCCGGAATCGAAAGAGACGAACATGCCAAACTCGGTTCCGGCGTAGAGAAGACCCTCCCGGTGAGGGTCCTCGCGAACGACGCGCACGGGGTAGTCGTTCGGGATCCCGTTGTCGCCCGTCGTCAGCCGAGTCCAGGTCTCCCCATAGTTCTCCGTTTGATAGACATGAGGCTCGAAGTCACCGAGCTGATATCGGAGGATCGCGGCGTAGGCTTTTCCCGGGTAGTGCGGTGAGACTTCGATGTTCTGTACGCGACCGTAAGGTCCGAGCCCTTCTGGCGTCACGTTCTTCCAACTCTTCCCGTTGTCGCGGGTGACGTGTATCGGCCCATCGTTCGAACCCACCCAGATCACCCCACGCTCGTGCGGCGACTCCTGGATCTCGTAGATGACGGCAAAGTGCTCCTCGCCGGTGACGTCGATGGTGATGGGATCTCCGGAGACAACTTGAGTCTCAGCGGTGAAGGCGGTGAGGTCGGGCGAGATGGTCTGCCATTGACGACCCCCGTTCTCCGTCACGTGCACGTACTGGGACGTGTGGTACACCCGGTTGGGATCGTGAGGCGAAACGTGGATCGGCGCGACGCGCTGGAAGCGAAATTGAAGGTCCTTCGGATTGTGTCCGTAGATGTTCCAGAATCCCACGTAGTGCTGTTGCTCCTGACCGGTCCGTCGATTGAATAGTCCGAAGCGGCCCTTGCAATTCGCATAGACCATATCCGGATCGCCGGGCTTCGGCACCACCGGCCCGGTCTCGCAACCTCCCTGATCCTCCCAGAGCGAGGTATGTCCACCGGGCATGCTGCGGGGAGGCAGGCTTGGCACCGAGATGGTCGAGTTATCCTGCTGACCGGCATAGAGCCGATAGGGAAATGCGTCGCTCACGTCGACTTGATAGAGCTCCGCGGTCGGCTGGTTGTGTTGGGCCGACCACGTCTCGCCGCCGTCGAGAGTCACGTTGGCGCCACCGTCGTTCGACTGCACGATGATATCCGGCTCGTCGGGGTTGATCCACATGTCGTGGTTGTCGCCGTGCGGTGTTGGTTTGCTCGCCCACGTCTTGCCGCCATCTTCGGACTTGTTGTGATCCTCGGCCATTCCCCAAAGAATGTCCGGGTTCGTCGGATGGGCCTCCAGATTGCAGTAGTAGAAAGGCCGGTTCCTGATGGGTTGGAAGTCCGTGACCTGATACCAGCTCTCGCCTCGATCGTCGGAGCGATAGACGCCGCCCTCGGTGCCCGGAGCTTCGATGAGAACATAGACTCGCTTTGGATCGCCGGCGCTGACCGCGAGATCCGCCTTGCCCCGCGGTCCGCGCGGCAGACCGTTCGTGAGCTGCTTCCAGTTCTCGCCGGCATCCATCGACTTGTAAACGCCTCCTTCTTCCCCGCCGCTGATGATGGTCCAAGGCTTGCGCTCGGCCCGCCACATCGTCGCGTAGATCTCGTCGGGGTTGTCGGGGGCGAACTCGAGATCCACCGCGCCGGTCTCGTCGGATACGAAGAGCACTTTCTCCCAGCTCTCGCCGCCGTTCCTCGTTCGGTAGACGCCCCGTTCGGAATTGGCGGCAAAGGGATTTCCGATCGCCGCGACATAGACGACGTCCGGATCGCGCGGATGAATGAGCACGGCGCCGCTGTTACCCGTCTTCGAAAGACCGACGTGCTTCCAAGTCTTGCCGGCGTCCGTGGATTTGTAAACGCCCTTACCGATGATGACGTTCGAGCGTAGCCCATCCGAGCCCGTCGAGACGTAGATGACGTCGGGGTTCGACTCCGCGACGCGAATGGCGCCGATCGAAGGACTCCCAAAGTAACCGTCCGAGATGGGATGCCACGTCGCGCCATAGTTCGTCGTCTTCCAGACGCCACCGCCCGTCGCCCCCATATAGAAAGTGGACCGCTGGGCGCGATGTCCGGCAACGGCGGTTACGCGTCCGCCACGGGACGGCCCGACCATGTGATAGCGCAGTCCCGAGAAGAGCTCCGGCGCGACGATCTCGTTCTGCGCGGATGCGGCCCCCGTGACGGTGGACGCGACGAAAAGAGGGAGCAACAAGTAACGCATGGTGCTGATGTTAGTCGCTGGCGAGAGTCGAGACAAACTCACTCGGGAACGACGGCGACGCGTAGACCGGTGGGGGTTCGGAGACGCGATTGGCCGAGCTTCGGTAGGCCTGCATGAGCTTCGTGCCGTATTCCTGCTCCGCCCAGTGTATACGTCACGGCTAGCTCGATGACGGCCGCGAGGTCCGCCGCGCCCGTGAGCGCGCAGAGCCTTCGGAGCTTTTCGTGAAGCTCCGCATCGGCGGTGAACTGAATCTTGTACCGGGAGGACGCTAGCGGCTCGACAACGTTAGTGGGCTGTGGAACGGGTTCTGGCGCTCGCTGCGCGCCGACTCGGTCCGGACCTAGTTCGACGGTCGGCGCCGTCGGGGTAGGCGGACTTGGCCGCGTCGAGTTCCGGCGCTCGGGGAGCTTGCGCACCTCGGTCGGCACATCCGGCCTCGGGGTCAACTCCGCGATCAACCCTTCGATCTGCCGCTTGGATTTGTGCGCCGCACGAGCCAAGAGCGCCTCTCGATTGGTTTCGTTCAGGTGCGGCGCAAGCTTGCCGATGCCGCTCAGGTGAAGACGCCCGTCGCCGAGCATCTCGAGCAGCATCGGATAACGCCGCGCCGCCCGCGCCACCGCGATCCGCAAATACGCTTCGAACTCCGACAGGTGCAACACCTCAGTGCAGTAGGCGAACATCGAGGAGCAGGCCTGGCCTGCATAGAGCCTTCGGGCATCGACTTCGCCGATGTGAGCAACGAGCTCCGACGCGCCGCGATTGCCGCAAGAGCTCCGACAAGCGTTGGAGCAATTCGTCATCCGAAATCGATCTCAGTTTGAGTTTGGATACCATGTTCTCTTATAGCACGGCCTTTTTTTGAACCGTCACAGGGCGTTCAATGCGTGTAAGCACCTCGACATGACTTTGAAAGCTCCCGAAAGAGTCGACGATTCACGGGCGGCGCTCAAGAGGCGACACACCGATTCTGGAACAGAACTGCGCCTTTTGCGAAATGGCCCAGAGAAGTTGTCAAGGAAAAAACGATCGTCTTGACTTTTTTCTTGGAACAGTTCGACGGCGCTAGTTATGTACTGCTCTAGTTGCACGCATAGAACCGTCTATCCGTCGTAGCGTAGCGCTTTCATCACGTCGGTTCTCGACGCCTGGCGCGCGGGGATGGCACTCGCTGCCAGCACGGCCCCACTGAGCACCATCACCACGATGAGGAAGGTCAAAGGATCGAAAGGCTCGATCTCGAACAGCACGCTTCGAAGGTAACGGCTCAATCCGAAGGAAGCAAGAAGGCCCAGAGTCAGGCCCCAGAGAAGGATCCGCAAGCCGTCCCTCGAGACGAGCCGCACGATATCGGAGGACGTGGCTCCGAACGCCATGCGCACGCCCGTCTCCCGCGTCCTCTGGCTCACCGAGTAGCTGATGACACTATACACACCGGAGACGGCCAGAATCAGGGCAAGCCCCGCGAAGAGAATCAGGAGCACGGCATAAAGGCGCGGCCGCGCGACGGAATCCTGGAGACGCTCGCTCATGGGGCGGAGGTCGGCCAACGGCAGCTCGGCATCGATCTCGCCGACGCGGCGTCGCACTTCACCGACGATTCCAGTCTGGCGCGGATCGATCCGAGCCGCGACGCTCATCGTCGCAAACATCATCCCCGCCATTGGATCCAGAGCCTGGCGGTAGTCCAGATAAACCTCGGGCTCGGGGGCGGCATCGAGTCCTTCCTGCCTTACGTCGGCAACGACACCGACGATTTCGCCCAGACGCTGTATGCCTTGACCGAGCGGCTCTTCGTTCTCGAAGTAACGCGCCGCAAGAGATTCGTTGATTACCACGACAGGCGATGCCCCGTCGCGGTCACGCTCCTCGAGTCCCCGGCCTTTCACGAGTCGGATTCCCATGGACTGGAAGAACCCCGGGCTCGTCACGCGCATGCTCGCGAGCGGCATGTTCATTAGATCCTCGACGGGCGGACGGCCTTCGATGGCAAGTCCTATCATGATTCGACCCCGGTCGAGCGGCAACATGTTCACGATACCGTTCGCGTAAACACCGGGTACGGCGCCGAGGGTTTCGCGCAGCCGATCATAGAAAGCTCTCTGCGTTGTTCCGCTTGCATACTTGGTCGACGGAAGGTTGAGACGAAACGTGAGAACGTCCTTCGGCTCGTAGCCGGGGTCGACGTTCGTCAAGGTCGAAAAGCTCCGGAACATCAGCCCCGCGGCAATGAACAAAAGGAGCGCAAGGGCTACTTCGGTCACGGCGAGGGCGTTTCTGATTCGTTTCGGTGCCGACTGAACGAGCCCTGTCCCGTGTCCTTTGAGCCCGTTCACGAGATCGATTTTGGACGCGCGAAAGGCGGGGACGAGTCCAACGAGGATCGCGGTGACGACGGCGACGCCGAAGTTGAAACCGAGCACCGCTCCACTGATACCGATGTTCTCGAGGAGCGGAAGGTCCGATGGCCGCAGGAGCCGCAGCATGCGGACCCCCCAATACGCGACGAGGATCCCGACGGCGCCTCCAACGAGTCCGTAGAGAATGCTCTCGAGGAGAACCCGCATGATGAGGCGAGCTCGTCCGGCGCCAAGAGCCGCCCGCACGGCGAGGTCACGCTCGCGCCCATGGGCGCGCACGAGAAAGAGATTCGCGACGTTGGCGCAGGCGATGAGCAGAACGAAGCCCACAGCGCCCATGAGCACGAGGAGCGCTGGACGAACAGGTCGGACCAGTTGTTCCTGAAACGACGTGAGGTGTATCGTGACACCCTCGTTCATACGGCTCGCCATCTCACTCGTCCCGCGCAGGTTGTTCAAGAGGGTCTCTCCCGCGGCTTCCGCCTGACCTACCGTAACGTCCGGCTTCAGCTTGGCGATGACAGGCGCGAGCTTGATGCGCATCTCCCCCGGACGCGCGGGCTCGGGAGCGGCCATGGCGAGTGGCACCCAGAACTCGGTAGCGGAATCGGGAAATCGAAAGTCCGGGGGCATGACCCCGACGACGGTGTAGCTGAGCCCATCGAGCTCGACCGTCCGACCCACGAGGCTCGTCTCGGCACCGAACACCCGTTGCCACAGGCCGTAACTCAAGATGACGACACGGTCCCTGCCTGGTGTCTCCTCCTCCTCACTGAAGTAGCGGCCGAGGAAGGGCTCGACGCCGAGCATCGAGAATAGCGCGGGAGAGGCGTGCTGACCCTCGATGCGGCGGGGCTCTGATCCTCCCGTCAAGTTGAAGCTGACGTCTCCGTACACGGCCATGGCTTCGAAAACGTCATTGCCGTCGCGCCAGGCTCGAAAGTGATCCAGTGAAAAGGCGGCCATCTGCTCCGCATCTGGGCCCATACGCGGGCGGACCTCCCAAACCCGAACGAGAGACTGCGGTTCTTCATAGGGGAGCGAGCGCAAGAGTACCGCGTAGACGGCGCTGAAGATCGCCGTGTTCAGCCCGATTCCGAGAGCGAGGGGTACGAGCACGAGCAGGGTGAAGCCAGGCCGCGCAAAGAAACTCCTCACGGAGTGCTTGAGATCCATCCAGAAGGTGTCCATGTGTGCAGAAATGCGCGAGTCGAGAAAAAGTTCCCGTCCCGTCTATATCCTCAACACCTCAACCTACTCGGGAACGACGGCGACGATGTAGTGGCTTCTCCCCTCGTCTCCCCAATCCGAGCCTCTCGCGCTGTTACCGTCGAGCTCGACTCTGCCCTTCGGAAAGCGACGTCGATAGATCTCGAAATAGCCCATCACGTCTCCATTGACGTACAGGCGCTCGTCGATCGCCTCCCAATCGCGCAGCCAATGCGGGAGGCTCGAAGCTCTCGGATCGAAGGCGAGGTAAACGGTGACCGGACGACTCACCTCGAAGGCGACGAATCCATCCGCATCGACCGTCTTGTCTTCGTTCGCCGATCGAATCCACTCGGCCTTGTCCAGGAATGCCGGGATGACGGCCAGCGTGTAGTCGCGGTCGACGTAGTATCGGTCTCCCTCTCCGAGAGAGTCCACCCGGAAGCTCGAGGGAGCGAGGTCGGAAATCAGCGCTCCGTCACGGCCAGTGAAATCGGATGGAGGGCGGGACGGAGGATCCTTTCGCGTCTCGGCAGGTTCTTCACGCCGCGGACGCGGGAACCGACCAATGGCCACGGCCCAATCCGACCGATAGGGTGCGCGCCAGCTCCGTGCACCAGGCTCGAGCTCTCCTACTGCGATCTCCGAATAGGCCCGTCTGGCGTCGACGGCGATCGCGGGCTGAGAGCCTTTCATCCCGAGGAGCGGAAGTTCCACTTGCTCGGTGTCTTCACGGTAGACGAGATACTTGTCTCGCTCCTTGGTGACGAGACAAAGGGGCACGCGCTTCGGATCGGCGTCAGCGCGAGAGCACCTCTCCATGTCCCGCTTGAAGCGCCCCCGGACGAACTCGAAGTAGCTCTTCAGCTGCACTCGGTTCGGAAAGGGCGCGGAGCCGAGCTCGTGCGTACCTCCCTCGAGCAAGTATCCCCAAATGTTCGCCACACCCCCGGCCATCATGGAGTGCCAGAGACCTCGTCGAATCTCTCGAACGGAGTAGTGCTTGTCGTCGGCGTCCCGCAGCACGCGAAAGCGGTCTTCGGACATCACGGGCTTGTCGGGATTGGCTTCGAGCGCAGACACATAGACTCCGTAGCTCGGCTTGTGATGCTCGTAGCTCGCGTAGTCGAGGCCCCGGTTCCAGCGAGCGAAGCGTCCGTGATTCGGGCCTCGATTCGGACCTGCCGGTCGTCCCCCGAGAAAACGAAAGCGGGGGAGCCATTGTTGGAGCCGATCGTGCCATCTCTGGATATCCGGGATCTCGACCCACTCGTCGAGATCGAACCCGTAGCCCATCGACCATCCGGGAAGCGGTCCCAAGCGTCGTGCGATCTCTCGCTCCACTTTGCGAGCGACGGGTCCTCCGAGCCCACCCCAGTCGGGGCGCGACGAAGGCGTCTGGCCTCGCTCCTCGTCGCCCCATGCCCAAAGGTGCACCATACCTGACGCAGCATGCGTCTTTCTTATGAGCATCTCGAGCGCCTCGAAAGTCCTCGGGTCGAGGGCGGGGTCACTTCCTTCGACCGTCCGACAATCCTCCACCTCGATATCGAACCAGCGGCAGGAGAGAAAAACGTGGAAACCGTTGAATCCATGGCCTCCCAGGAAGGTCTCGATATCCTGCTCCACCTTGGCCTCTCTGCCGTGAAAGTTCGGTGGTGTTCGGTACATCACGAGCTGAGGGACGAAGGCCTCGCCGCTGCCGGTCCATCCCCACTTGTTGGCGTAGCTCGTGAGCTCTCCCTCACCTTGGGCCAGAGCCAGCAAGAGAAGGATTTTCACGAGAACCTCGGTTCCATGGGAGCTCCCATGCTAACCCATGCAGCTTCCGATTTCCCCCCAACCTGTTACAATGAAAAGACAACCTCTTCAACTGCGTCAATCGTATGGGAAAAGACCGCATTCTGGTCGTCGATGACGATCCAGACAACCGAGCGATGATCGGCCACTTTCTGACCAACTGGGGTTACGAGGTGGACGACGCCAAGAACGGCAGGGTAGCACTCGAAAAAGTGCGCGCCCATCCGCCGTCGCTCGTCTTGCTCGACCTCGAAATGCCCGAGATGGACGGCTTCGAGACGTGCGAAAGGTTGAAAACGGATCCCGAGACCGAGTGGATACCGGTCATTATTTTCACCGGGCTCGAGAAGATGCCGCACCGGGTCCGCGGCTTCCGACATGGCGCCGACGACTACGTCGTGAAGACGGTCGAGCCCGACGAGCTCCGCACTCGCATCGGCCTGGTGCTCAAGAGGACGAAGAAATACGCGTCTCTCGCGGGCTCACCCGTCGTGGCAGAGGGTGTCGAGGCTTCCGAGGTTCCGGAGGCCGTCGAGACCGTCGAGGCCACCGCGAAGGCGCCGAGTGGGTCGGGTCAGAAAGACATGGCCGTTTCTGTCTCCCTTTCGCGGATTCCGTTTCCCGACGCGATGAGGCTCGTTCTAGCTCACGGCAAGAACGGCATCGTTCGAACGGTCGATCAGGGTCAGGTCGGCGCCGTTCATATCCGGGACGGTTCCATCGTTCACGCGGACGCCAACGGCGATCGAGGCGATGACGCGTTCTACGATCTCGCTCTCTGGAAAAACGGGCGGTTCGATTTCCAGGACAGGGATCCGGGGACGGAACAAACAATCTCGACTCCGACGCGTAGCCTTCTCGTCGAGGCGAACCGTCGGCTGGACGCGTGGAACGTGATCTCCGCCAAAGTGCCGAGCTTCGAGCTCGTGCCCAAATGGGTGCCGCTCTCGGGGGCCGAATCGATACGGCTCACCAAGTCGGACTGGGCCGTCATCCGCCTCGTCGATGATCGCCGTAGCATCCGGGAGATCGTGGACTTGCTGAAGACCGACATCTTCGAGGCGGGTCGGGTCATCTACAGTCTCCTGACCATCGGTGTACTGCGTCTCGATGCGACCGCTGCACCCAGGGACGAAGCCTTCGACCTCGTCCCCCAGCGTGGCAACGCCGCGCCCGCGAGCGAGCCCTTCGAGTTGGCGGCGGCCGAATGGATCCTCCTGTCGCACACGGACGGACAACGAAGCCTCGGTACGATCCGAGAGCTCATGGCCGTCCCGCCGGCTCATTTCATGAAGATTGTGCGCGCTCTCAAAGATCGCGGGTTCATTCGCCTGACGAGCAGGGAGCGGCGCCGGAAAGGCGCATGAAGACCGGGGTTCGGTTTGATTTTTGCTCGCGAATGGAGGAAAATAGAATAACAGGTATTACCCAAGAGCCGAAGGGGGGGAAGGCATGCTGCGTTCTCTCGGCCCGATTGTGCGCACCGCGTCCGCGGCCGCCGTCGCCTTCCTCTTGGTTCTTGCTCTTCACTGGTCCGAGCTCACCTTCGAGGCTCGCATGTGGGCTTTCTTGCTGCTCGGAGTCGTCTATACCCAACTCTTCGAGTATTGGTACCACGCGGTGCCCATGCATCGAGGTCTCCCCCTGCTGGACGACATCAGACGCAACCATCTCGAACACCATCGCCAGTTCCACGGTCACCATTTCCGAACACGTGATCCAGCCGATACGTGGCAGATCCCGGGGCGATGGTGGGCGTTCCCCGCTATCTTCTTCGTGCACTATGCGCTGCTCTCGTCTCTGTTCGAAACCGGGGCGGTGGTGTTTTTCCTCCTGGGCACCGTCGTGCACTATCTCGTCTTCGAGATTACCCATTGGTTCACGCACGTCGAGGACAACGCCTTCGACCGCTTCCTCGAGCGCATCCCGTTCTTGGGGGAGCTCAGGGCGTACCAAATTGAGCACCATCGGATCCATCACGAGATCCCCGTCGTCGCGTTTAATTTCAACCCACCCTACCTCGGAGATCGGCTCACGGGCAGGATGCCCCTGCCTGCCGGCGCCCTCGGGCTCGAGCCCGTCGCGGCGGCGCCGTCCCTGGAACCGACGCGGACGCTTCCGGCACCAGTCTCTCCGTGGCGGCGGCGCCTGCGCTACGGCACCGCCTTCGCCTTCGGGACGGCCGCCGTCATCGGAGTGGCCCTTCTGACTCATGGAAGATGGTCACAGCTCAAAGCTCCCCCGAGCCCCGAAGAGCTCTCGATCTGACACTCTTGTTCGAGTGTTAACATAAGAGCATATCCTTCCAAGCCTACCCATGCCTTACGTTGGACGCCTCGATGATCGCCCACTCCTGGAGGTCATCCAGATCGTGGCCTACTCCAGCCAGAGCGGCATCCTCTCCATCAAGAGCGCCGATGTGAAGGGACTCGTCATCTTTTACGAGGGCAACGTGGTCTGTGCTTACTCGCCGACGGCGCTTTCCATTCTGGTCAAAGCAGCCAAGGAGCGTGACGAGGCCACCCGGCTGTCTCTTCGGCGCATCCAGATCCTGATGGCTCTCAGGGAGCTCTTCGACCTCGCGGAGGGCGATTACCGTTTCGTAAAACGAGCCGAGCCGGTCCCCGGGCTCAAAGGACTGGACATCGGGTCCTTTTACAAAGCTGGAGCTCTGGACACCGGCGACCTCTTGCTCGTACTCGAAACGGCAATGGATGGAGACTCCATCGAGGCGGGGTCGGTCGCTCCCGAGACAGAGAGCAAGGGCGCGGAGCTGCGACGCTTCCAGCGCTACGGCCCAATCATTATTAAAGGCACCCTCGAGGATAACGGCGGCTCGCTCGAGGGCTACCTGACTAATCTCAGCGAGGGGGGCACGTTCTTTCACGCCGACAGGCTTCCAGAACTCGACGCCGAGTGCACGATCTCGTTCGAGCTTCCACGGGATCTCCGCCCCTGTCTCGCGAAAAGCAAGGTCGTTTGGCTTCGAGCCCAAGGCCCCGACACCAAACGAGGGGCCGGACTGTCCTTCCTGTCCTTCGAAGGGGATGGACGAGACAGGGTTTTGAGTTATCTATCCCAGTTTCGAGAGTTTGCCGAGGATATAGACTTCCACGCCTAGGCTGCTATAAGATACCCACCTCCCCAGGTTCCCCAAGCCTTGTAGTATCTTGGCGAGAGCCAAATAGAGCGCGAGCAGCGAAAAAGTCCCCTTTAGGAGAAGGAATGTCGAAGCATCTGATAGCACCCCATGGCGGAGGCACGCTCGCGGAGCTCATCGCCGATGACGAGCGGCGCGAGGAGCTCAAGACGGCGTCTCGCGATTGGCCCTCGTGGGATTTGATGCCCCGCCAGCTTTGCGATCTGGAGCTGCTGATGAACGGCGGATTCTCGCCACTCCAGGGATTCCTCAGCGAATCCGAATACGACTCCGTGTGCGCGGACATGCGGCTGTCGAACGGAACGTTGTGGCCCGTGCCGATCACGCTCGACCTGCCGGAGGCCGTCGCAAAGGAGCTCGGCAAAGGGCAAAGACTGGCCCTGCGTGACCCGGAAGGCGTCATGCTGGCCGCGCTCACTGTCGACGACGTCTTTGAGCCGGATCGCCAACGAGAAGCGCAGATGGTTTTCGGCACGACCAACAGCGAACATCCCGGGGCCGCGCATCTCCTCGAGCGGACGAATCCCTATTACGTCGGAGGTCGCATCGAAGGCCTGCAGCTCCCCACTCACTATGACTTTCGAGGCTTGAGGTTGACTCCATCCCGACTGAGAGACGAGTTCACCCGCCTGGGGTGGCGGAGGGTCGTGGCCTTTCAGACGAGAAACCCGATGCATCGCGCGCATCACGAGCTCACGCGACGCGCGGCCAAGGAAGTCGAGGCCAACCTTCTCATTCATCCCGTCGTGGGGATGACCAAGCCCGGGGACCTCGACCACTACACGCGCGTGCGCTGCTACCAGGCGATCTCGGCGCACTACCCGAAAAACACCGCCAAGCTCTCCCTCCTGCCACTGGCGATGCGGATGGGCGGGCCCCGTGAAGCCGTATGGCATGCGATTATCCGCAAGAACTACGGCTGCACTCACCTCATCGTTGGCCGAGACCATGCCGGTCCGGGAAGTGACTGCAGCGGGCAACCTTTTTACGGACCCTACGACGCTCAGGAGTTGCTTCGCGAGCACGAGGAAGAGCTCGGTGTCGCCATGGTTCCGTTCAAAATGATGGTCTATCTCGAAGAACGGGATATCTACGTTCCAAAGGACGAAGTCTCTGAAGGCGCGCGCGTGCTCAACATTTCGGGTACCGAGCTCCGAGAGCGGCTCGCCGATGGTCGTGAGATTCCGGATTGGTTCACTTTTCCCGCCGTCGCGCAGGAGCTTCGACGTACGCATCCACCCCGGCAGCGACAGGGGTTCACGATATTCTTCACGGGGCTGTCCGGGTCGGGAAAGTCGACGATTGCCAACGTCCTCCTCGTAAAGATTCTCGAGCTGGGTGGTCGGCCCGTCACGCTTCTGGACGGGGACATCGTGCGTAAGCATCTCTCTTCCGAGCTCGGCTTCTCGAAAGAGCATCGCGATATCAATATCCGCCGCATCGGATACGTCGCCTCCGAGATCACCAAGAACGGCGGGGTCGCCATCTGTGCTCCCATTGCTCCCTATGACTCCGTTCGCAAAGACGTGAAGGCGATGATCGAGCCCATTGGCGGCTATATCCTCGTGCACCTCGCGACACCTCTGGAGGTCTGCGAGCAGCGGGACCGGAAAGGCATGTACGCGAAGGCGCGGCAGGGGATCATCAAGGAGTTCACCGGCATCTCGGACCCCTACGAGGCGCCGGAGGACGCCGACCTCTCGCTCGACACTACCGACATGAGTCCGACGGAGGCAGCGCAGGAGATCGTCTTACACCTGGAGAAGCTCGGGTATATCGGGGCGTGAGCTCGGAGCGAAGTCACATCGACGGGATCCTCGACCGAATCCGCGAAGGGCTCGAGCTCGCGGAGCGCGTCTTCCGGGATTTCACGCCGGGAAAAACCCACGCCGAGAAAAAGGCGGGCGGCGACCCCGTCACGGCAGCCGACAACGCCGTCAATGAGGCTCTCCTGACCTTGCTTCCGCGAGACGGGGAGGGCTGGCTCTCGGAAGAATCGGCAGATGACTCGAGCCGTCTCAGCGCACGAAGAGTCTGGGTCGTGGACCCTTTAGACGGCACCAAGGAGTTCATCACGGCGATTCCAGAGTGGTGCGTCTCGATTGGCTTCGTCGAGGACGGTGAGCCGATAGCAGGCGGCATCTTCAACCCCGCCACGAAGGAAAGCTTTCTCGGGGCCCGGGGAAAAGGGGTCCTCTACAACGGAAGTCCGTCGCGCATGAGCTCTCGTGACTCGCTCGAAGGATCGCTCGTTCTCGCGAGCCGGGGTGAAGTCAAACGCGGTGAGTGGGAGATCTTCGCCAACGCCGTTTTCAAGGTGAAGCCCATGGGCTCCGTCGCCTACAAACTTGCCCTGGTGGCCGCCGGCAAAGCCGACGCGACCTGGACCGTGGTTCCCAAGAACGAGTGGGACGTAGCCGCGGGCGCGGCACTCGTTCTCGCTGCCGGGGGCGTCGTCTATGAGCCGGATGGCAGCACGCGTCAGTTCAACAGCGCCAATCCCCTATTGACGGGTCTGGTAGCGCACCCGGCGTCGCTCGAGCGCGACGTGAAAGAGCAGGTCGCCCGCCACCTCGCCGAGCGGCGGTAGATTCCCCTCTCCCTTTTATCGATGTCCCCTCACCCTCGCGCTTCGCGCGGCACCCTTCACTAGCCGCGGTTTCTATAGAGCTGGCCGTCGACGGCGGCCGCCATGGCGTTGGGATCCAGGTTGCGGCCCAGGAAATCGGCCATCCGCCGCGCTTGCTCGAGAGAGTTCTCGACGACGTCCTTGTAGACGAGCTCGAGGTGCTCAAGATGATCGGCGTGGCTGAACAGGTAGTCGACCCTCCAGAGGTGATCCGCCCAAATCTCCAGCATTCGTTCGTCGGTCGTCTCGTCGGGCTCGCCTCGTCTCTCGAGCATCTTCTTCTGCGACGTGAGGACTTCGGACAGCTCACGACGCATGAAGATAACCTTGTAATTGTTCGTCTCCGGCAGATCTTTGAGCAGAAACGAAATGATCTTGATCGCTCGACCGCGCGACTCCTTGAGCCACTCTCCGTCTTCCTCCTGCTTGTGCAAATTCTTGACCCGCTCGTCTTCGTAGTAGCCCTTGGGATTGTCTTCTCCCGCCTTACGCAGGCCGTCGGTGACGACGGCAAGGCCACCGGCCCCGAGCATCTGCATCGCCATGGAAGTTCCCGACCGTGGGAGTCCGGACACGACGATAACGGGCTCGCCATATCGGAGTCTTCGATAGAGCTTTTTCACGACGTTTCTCCGGGACAATGATATCTCGCAGAGCCAAATTCGCAGGAAATTTGTAGAGGTTCGCGGTACACTAGCGGCCGTCGAGAGAAAGATCGCTTGGACAAGAAACTGATTCTGAAAGACTTACGCAGATTCACTCCCGCTCTCCTTGCCGTCGCGGCAGTCGTGCTGTTTCCGAGCGCCGCGTTCGCCTACATAGGGCCGGGGGCGGGTTTCGCGCTCCTATCGTCCTTTCTCGTCGTCTTCACGACGATCATCGTCGCGATTCTGTCGTTTCTCATCTGGCCCTTTCGCATGGCGTGGCGGTTGGTTCGGCAAAAGGCGCAGCCGAAGCCGTGGATCCGTCGTCTCATCATCGTCGGCTTCGACGGCCAGGATCCCAAACTCACGGACGAGTACATCAAGAAGGGACTTCTCCCCAACTTCGAGAAACTCGCGAAGATGGGCTGCTACAGCCGGCTCCAGACGACCTATCCGTCGATTTCTCCCGTCGCCTGGTCGTCCTTCGCCACCGGCACCAATCCCGCACGGCACAACATCTTCGACTTCCTCGCTCGAGACCGCAAAACCTATCTCCCGCTTCTCTCCTCGACCCGTATCGGAAGCGTGGAACGATCGCTCAAGATCGGTCCCTACCGTATCCCCCTGCACAAACCCGAGCTTCGCCTGCTTCGCAAATCGAAGCCTTTCTGGAGCATCCTCGGTGAGCACAGCATCTGGAGCACGGTGCTCAGGGTCCCTATCACGTTCCCGCCCGACAAGTTCTACGGGGCTCAGCTCTCGGCTATGTGCGTTCCCGATCTGCTCGGGACCCAGGGAACTTTTCTCCTATATACGACCAGGCCGGCCGAGGAGAAGTTCAAGGAGGGTGGCATCCGAGTCACACTGGCGAAAAACGGGGATCGTATGGAGAGCGCCCTCGAGGGACCCGACAATAGCTTTCGAGAAGGCAGCCCCGCGATGACCTTGCCGATGACCATCGCGCTCGATCGGGAGAGAGGTCGGGCCAGGATCCAGATCGGCGTGGAGACCGTCGATCTAGAGCCCAAAAAGCTGAGCGACTGGATTCCACTCGCCTTCAAGGCTGCGCCAGGCATCAAGGTCTCGGGCATCTGTCGCATGATGGTCACGGAGATGGACGATCACTTCTCGCTCTACGTGACGCCGATCAATCTGGATCCGGACAAGCCGGCGATGCCGATCTCCCACCCCTCCTACTACGCGACCTATCTGTCGAAGAAGATCGGCCACTTTTGCACGCTGGGACTCGCCGAAGACACCTGGGCTCTCAACGAGGGCGTCACCGACGACGCGACTTTCCTGCAGCAAACCTACGACATCGACCGCGAGAGACAGGACATGTTCTTCGCCGCGCTCGATCGCTTGCGGAACGGCTCGCTCGTCTGCGTCTTCGACGCGACCGACCGGATCCAGCACATGTTCTGGCACTATCTCGAGGAGAATCATCCGGCCAACAAGGGAAACGGCGTTGCGGACGCCGAGCACAAGCACGCCATCGAGGATATCTACAAGCACAACGACGTCCTCGTCGGCAAAGTGCTCGGGGAGCTCAAAGAAGGCGACGTCTTGCTGGTTCTCTCCGACCACGGATTCAACTCCTTTCAACGCGGCGTCAACTTGAACGGCTGGCTCTTGCGGGAGGGCTTCCTGACGCTGAAGGAGGGTGCCAGTGGAGAGGGTGAGTGGCTGAAGGACGTCGATTGGTCCAAAACCAAAGCCTACTCACTCGGACTCACGGGCATGTTCCTCAACTTGAAGGGCCGGGAAGCGAACGGGATCATCGAGCCAGGCGACGAGGCGAAGTCCGTCAAGCGAGAGATCATGTCCAAGCTTGGCGGCTTGAAGGACGAGGACCGGGGCGTGGTCGGCATCCGGGAGGTCTTCGATACGACGGAAGTCTACGAGGGGCCCTATTCCGAGAACGCACCCGACCTGATCATTGGATACGCGAGTGGTTACAGGATTTCCTGGGACTGTGCGACGGGCATGGTGTCGGGTCCCGTCTTCGAGGACAACGTCAAGGCGTGGAGCGGAGATCACTGTGTCGATCCTCGGCTCGTGCCCGGTGTCCTTTTCTCTAACTTCGCGATCCAGTCCGCCGATCCCTCGCTACTGGACATCGCTCCGAGCGCGCTCACGATGTTCGGGCTCGAGCCCCCCAAGCACATGGAAGGAACGGCGCTTTTCAAGAGAGAGACGTTTCAGACGAGTTGATGCATCACTTCTCGAGAATCCTACCCGTCATTATTCTCGGCGCTCTCTCGAGCTCCTGCGCGAGCCAAGCGAAGTCGTCGGGGAAGCGAGTCATCGTGCTCGGTTTCGATGGACTGGACTATAAGCTGACGAAAGAGCTGATGGCCGCCGGCCGTATGCCCCATTTCTCGAGGCTCGCGAAAGAGGGCGGCTTCGCTCCACTCGAGACCGCGGTACCACCGCAGAGCCCCGTTGCCTGGTCCAACTTTATCACCGGCATGGACTCCGGCGGCCACGGTATCTACGACTTCGTCCACCGAGATCCGAAGACGATGCTCCCCTCCTTGTCCGCGAGCCAGGCGGTCGCGGGCGGAACCTCCATAAAGATAGGGAAGTATCAATTCCCGCTCTCGGGAGGCAGCTTCGAGCTCCTTCGCAAAGGACGGGCCTTCTGGGAGGTGCTGGAGAACCACGGTATCGAGACGACGATCCTGCGCATGCCGGCTAACTTTCCTCCGTCGGGAACGGCGAGTCGCGAGCTCTCGGGCATGGGAACTCCGGATCTCGCTGGAACCTTAGGAGAGTTCTCCTTTTACACCTCGAAGCTCTTCGCCTTCTCGGGTGAGGACATTGCCGGCGGTGAAGTCTACGAGGTGGACATCTTCGACAACCTCGTCGAGGCGCGGCTCTATGGACCCGACAATCCTTTCCTCGTGGAAACCGAGAAGGTCACGTCCGATTTCGCCGTGTACCTCGATCCCCTGGAGCCCGCCGTCAAGATCGTGGCTGGCGCGGAAGAGCTCATCCTTCAGGAAGGCGAGTGGAGCGCTTGGGTGCCGGTCGAGTTTACTTTGATCCCAACCCAGAACCTCAAAGGTATCGTACGATTCTACCTGCGCTCGGTGCGACCGGACTTCGAGCTCTACGCGTCTCCAATCAACTTCGATCCGGAACAGCCCGCGGCGCCCATCTCGACGCCGGCGGACTATGCGGCGGAGCTTTCGGCAGCCACGGGGCGCTTCTACACCCAGGGCATGCCCGAGGATACGAAGTCACTTACGTATGGCGTCCTGACGACTGACGAGTTTCTCGCACAGGCGTCGATCGCCGGCCGCGAGATCGTCGAGCAGTACGAGTTCGTCCTCGACCAGTTCGAAGAGGGTCTGCTGTTCTACTATACGGGCAACGTCGATCAGGTGAGCCACATGATGTGGAAGGTGTTGGACCCGGAGCACCCGGCCTACGATCCTGAGATCGACCCCAAGTTCGACGGCCTCATTGAAGGCCTCTACGAGGACATGGACGACCTCGTCGGCTACACCCTCGAGCGCATGGGCGACGAGACGACCCTCATCGTCATGTCCGACCACGGCTTCACGTCGTGGCGACGCTCGTTTCATCTGAACACCTGGCTCGCCGAGAAAGGCTATCTCGTCGTGAAGAACCCCGAAATGCAGACCGACCCCGGGATGTTCGTGAATGTCGACTGGGCGCATACCCGCGCCTATGGGATCGGCATGAATGGGCTTTACTTGAATCTCCGAGGCCGGGAACGGGACGGCATCGTGCCGATGGACAAGCGCGACGTCCTGTCGGACGAGATCGCGAAGGCCTTGCTGGCGGAGATCGACCCGGCCACGGGCGAGCCCGCCGTCACGAAAGTCTACAAGCGCGATGATTTCTATCGAGATCGCGGAGAGCTCGAGATCGGTCCCGACCTCGTCGTGGGCTACGGCAAGGGGACGCGGATCTCGGGGCACTCCGCACTCGGCGCCGTGGGGCGAGAGATTTTCTCTGACAATCTCGACCAGTGGAGCGGTGACCACGAAATGGACCACGAGCTCGTCCCCGGTATCCTGGCGACCAATCGACCACTGCAACGCGAAGCAAAACGCCTGCAGGACCTGGCGCAAGCCATTCTCGCCGAGTTCGGCATCGAAGAAAGCGTCAAGCTAGAAGCGAGCGAGCACTAAATACGGAGTAGACAATGTTTGGGTCGAACAAAATCAAGCTGGACAAAGATCTCTTGGCGAAGGTCAAGAAGTATTCAGACATCGCCGGCTATTCCTCGCCCCAGGAGTTCATCACGCATGCGCTCGAAAAGGAGCTGGCGAAACTGGAGGACGCGGGCTCCGAGGAAGAGATCAAAAAGCGCCTGAAGGGCCTGGGCTATATCTCCTAGGACACTAGCCTCGATGTCCATCATCAACGCGCTCTTACGCACCGTCGTCGACACGCTGCTCTCGCCGTTTCGGGACCTGCCTGCCCTGGTGGGACTGACGGTCGTCTCTCTGGTGACGGCGGCCTTTCTCTTGGTCGTTTTCAAGCGAACGTCCAACCAGAAGGCGCTCGACGCCGTCAAACGACAGATCCATGCATGCCTCTTCGAGATCCGCCTGTTCAACGATGACTTCCGAACGATTTTCAGGGCCCAAAAGGAGATCCTCCGGCACAATCTGCGGTACTTACGCTACTCCTCGGTACCGATGCTCTGGACGCTCCCGCCTCTCGTGCTCGTCATCGCGCAACTACAGTTTCACTACGGCTATGAGGGACTCGCGGTCGGGCAGAGCGCGCTGCTCAAAGTCGGCCTCGAACCAGCCGCCCATAGCGAGGAGAAGCCCCGGGTGAGCGTCGAAGCCCCGGCGGGCCTCGAGCTCACTTCGGCACCGGTCTGGATTCCGAGCTCTGGAGAAATGACTTGGCGCATCGAGGCTCGCTCGCCGGGCACCTACGAGGTCCGGATCGCGGACGGCAACGACAGCGTTACCAAGACGATGCTCGTCGCCAACGGCGTCCTACGGCGCTCACCGCTTCGCATCCGAGGCTTTTTGAACGAGCTCCTCTATCCTGCCGAGCCGCCGCTGCCGGCGGAAAGCCCGTTTCGGTCCGTCGCCGTGACCTATCCCGACGCCGAAGTGAACCTCTTCGGTGTGGGAGTCCACTGGATGATCGTATATTTCCTGTTGTCCATTGTCTTCGCTTTCGTCCTCAAGGGCCCGTTCAAAGTTGTAATCTAGTGTCCCGTCCCGGAGGTCATGTTGCATTCGAGCGCCGATGCATCCCGCCTCGCTGCGTTGCGCCTCGGTTGAATACGCCCGGTATTTCGCCCTCGACGCGCCTTGCGATCCGGGCGCCTCGACGCTCTCGATGCTAACCTCACCTCCGAGACGGGACACTAGTCGAGCGCGCGCTCCATTTGCCGGCATAGCGTTTTGAGGACGTTGATCCGCGCCCAGCGTTTATCGTTCCCCGCGACGATGTGCCATCGGGCGTGCTCGGTGCTCGTGCGCTCGATCATTTCGTCGGCGGCTGCTTCGTAGTCGTTAAAGCGTGACCGATTGCGATAGTCGTCCGCCGTGATCTTGTACTTCTTGAATGGAATCTTTTCTCGAAGCTCGAAGCGACGCAGCTGCTCCTCTTGTGAGATGTGGACCCAGAACTTCAGAACCAGGACCCCCCGCTGGATCATTTGCTCCTCGAAGTCGTTGATCTCGGCGTAGGCCCTCTTCCACTCCTCCTCGGCCGCGAAGCCTTCGAGACGTTCCACGAGAACCCTGCCATACCAGCTCCGGTCGAAAATGGCGAAGTGTCCCGCTCGAGGAAGCTGGCGCCAGAATCGCCACAGGTAGTGGTGGCCTTTCTCCTCCTCGGTGGGAGCGGCGATGGGAATCACGCGATAGTGGGCGGCGTCGATGGCACGGGTCACGCGGCGGATCACGCCCCCCTTGCCCGCGGCGTCCCATCCCTCGAAGGCAAGGACTGTCGCCATCCCCGACTCATGCGCTCGCCTGCTCGCCTTGGCGAGCCTTTTCCACCAACGATGAAGACGATCCTCGTAGTCCTTTTTGGACAAGGACTTGGACAGATCGACCTGATCGAGGACGGTGACCGGGTTGGAATCGCCCGAACGGCGTGGCTTGGGACGCACTCTTTCCGGCTCGGCGACTCGTTTCGTCAGCGCTTGAAGAAGGATCTGTGCGACGGTCACGTTTCGATAGAGGTCGTCGGTGCTCTCGACGACGCTCCAAAGGGCGCCGCCCCGGCCCGTTTCGCGGAGCACTCGCTCGGCAACCGATTGAAGCTTCTCGTAGTGCTTGTAGATGAGGCGGTCCTCGGCAGAGATCTGCCACGCAAGACTCTTGTCCTTCCGGGCCCGTTTGAGTCTCTTCTTGAGCTCGGAACGTGGCGTGTGCAACCAGAGCTTCACAACGAGCGCTCCATCGTCCGTCAGCGCCCTCTCGAAGCCCTCGACATGGCGGACGCGCCTCTCGAGCTCCTCTTCATCGATACGACCGAGCACACGCTCGAGAATCGCCCGCGACGTCCACTCCCGATGAAAAATCCCGATCCGGCCTCGCGCGGGAAGACTTCGCCAATAACGCCAGAATCGAGGCCGCTCGGCCTCTTCCTGGGTGAGATCCTCGTAGACATTCGCTTCGAGCAGCCGAGGGTCCATCCACTCGTGGAGGAGATTGATGACCTCGGCGAGACCCGGTCTGTCACTTCCCGCCAAGACGATGATCAAAGGAAAATCCGAGTCACGGAGCTCGTATTGCATTGTCAGGAGTCCGACGCGCAGGATCGGCTCCTGCTCCTTGTAATCGCTCTTGTCGAGGGTCCTCCCGAGCTCTGCGGCTTCGAACATTACCGTCTCCTTCCGACGGAACATCATATATCCATCGGTTCGGTTGCGCCCTCACCTACGAAACAGATCGATTCGACAATTGCGCCCATTTTCTCCTCGACAAAAATGTTCGCAGGAGTAAAATGGACCGTTTTTCGAGGTTTGGGGGAAGCCGAACGAACAGCTTTACGGTAGTGATGAGACGAGCTCGAGGGCGCGGACCCAAAGCATCTTTCAGCCTTACGGCAAGACAGCACTCATAACATCTCTGGCGCGCTCACCCACCCGTTTCGCTGTTTCGCGCTTTTTCTCGGAGCCTTTTCGGGGGCCTAGGTTTGTCTGATATGGAGCGCACGAAATCTAGCGACAAGAGCTCGGGAAGCGAGCGACAGCCTGAGGAGTTCTACGAGACGGATTCTTTCGCCGCTCGAGATCTCGCGTTTCAGCGCGAAGGACTCCCGGCCGACTATCGGATGAGGCATGACGAGCACTACATCGACGAGCTCGTCGCATCGGGCCGTATGCCCCAGCTCCGGCTCGTGTCCATCGACGAGATCGAGGGTGAGATCACGGTCGCTTCGAACCTCGACGGATTGACCGATTCCATTCGCGAGTTCGGCGTGTTGCAGCCCCTGCTCGTTCGTCGGGATCGGGGGCGCTACGATCTGCTCGCCGGTTCGAAGCGACTCGCGGCCGCCATCAGCGCCGGGCTCACCGAGGTCCCGTGTTTGCTCTACGAAGTCGACGAGATGGACGCCCGGAGACTTGCGGACGCTGCGAGCCGCCAGGCGCAACGCTCGGTGCCGACCGAACGCACCAACCTGCCGCTCGCATCCGCCGCGAGCGACCTCGTTCAAGGCAGCCTCCAGAGCGTCCTTTCGACCCTCGGCCTTCTGGACAAGCCGGAGGCAACGCTAAGAGATCAGGTCGCCGTGGGCCTCATTCGCGCCGAATGCCTCTCGGCGACGAGACTGCTACAAGGGCTGCGCCTGCTCAATATGGACCCACCGTTGGTTCGAACAAATATCGACGTGGGCTCGCTTGTAAGAGAAGTGCTCACGTCGTCTGAGGACGAACGCGGCCTTCTCGCCATCGACGTCGAGGAATTCATCGAGGACTGCGTCATTCGGGCCGACGAGCAGCTCGTCACCCTGGCGCTCTCGGGCGCGGTTCAATCCATGCTTGCCCTGCTCAGGGCAAGCCGCGGCGCGAAGCTCCAGGTGCGACTATCGCGAAACGAGCTCACCAAGGGCGCGACGCTCCGCGTTGCAGAGGACGCGGTGAGGATGCCCACCGCGTCCTGGTCACGCTGGTTCGATCTCGAGTGGGAAAAGCGGCCCGGCGGCCTCGCGGCCGCGGTCGCCCTCCTGGCAGCCAAACGTGCCACCGAGCTCCACGGCGGGCGTCTCGACATCACGCCAACCGAAGCCGGCGGATGCGAGCTCGCCGTCATTCTGCCGTCCGGGTGTACTTATTTCGCCAGACCGCGCGAAACTCTCGCGATCGCTCGATGAGCTCCGAACACGCGTGCGATATGATGCCTTCCTATGAGCGCGAGAGAGCGCTGGTCAGAGCACGAGCTCGCGCCCGTTCCGGGCACCGAGCTCTGTCGGCTCGACGAGATCCCAGATGGAGACGGTAAAGAGGTCGTCTTCGGTGAGACGACGCGTGCCTTCCGGATGTTCCTCGTGCGTCGCGGCGGCTCGGTCTGGGGCTACGTGAATGCCTGCCCGCACGTGAGCCTTACCCTCAATCTCTTTCCGAACCGCTTCACCCAACCGGGCGGAGATTTTATCGTGTGCTCGAATCACGGGGCGACCTTCGAGCTCGAAACCGGCCACTGCGTCTCCGGCCCCTGCGCCGGCGACAGCCTCTCGGAAATCCCCGTCCTAGTTCGCGACGGCAGCGTCGTCATCGCCGATTAGGCCACTCATGAAGATCGGCCGCATCCGATTGCGCACCGCCTGGAGAATCGCCTCGTCCCTGCCGTGACCGTCTGCGTTCAGCTCTACGCCGGGGTCGAAATCTCGCGCAGCATCTCTTTCGCTCGCTTGGCAAGGGCTCGATGGCTGCGCTTCAGGTACTTCGGAGAGTAGTCGAACTCCTCTAGAGCGGTCGTGAGCTCGGCCTGAGCCTCGTCCCGGTGCCCCGCTTGGCTCAGATAATAGCCGTAGGCTACGCGATGCGGGAGGCGTGGATTCGTTTTCACCAGTCGAGCCAAGGTCGAGATCGCTTCGTCCCGCCGCCCCAGCTCCCAAAACGCACGAGCCAGTTTGGCCCAGCCGTCGTAGTCCTCGTGGGACGGCTCCGCGGCGACGAGGGTCTGGAGCGGCTCGACGGCTCCCTCGTAGTCCTTCAAGCCGATCCGCGACACTCCCAAGCCGTAGAGCGAGTCGCGAGAGGTAGCGTCGCCCTTCAGGACGTCTTCGAACAGCTCGGCCGCTTCCTGAAACGCGTCGGCATCGTGAAGCGCCTGAGCGAGGCTGACTTTATTGGCGAGGCTCGGGGTTTCCTGGGCCTTGAAGCGGAGCTCGTCGATGGAAGCGGGTTTGTCGAAGAGTGCTCGGAACGGCGCTTTCAACCATGCGAAATCCGGATCGTGGATCTTGAACTTCAAGAAGTAGAACCATTCCCCGAAGGGCATGAGGATGACCCAATACCAATAGCGCGCGATGCCCGGCCGTCCAATGGCATCGACGAGCATCCACAGGCTGAACGCCGATTGGAGCAAGAACAACACGCGGGGCATGAGTGAGATCCCTCGGGACTGGAGAAAACCAGATTATGTCTTTTCTCCATGGTAGGGGCGTGGTCTGCGGTCGTCAACCACTCGGGAACCAGTATAGACTCCGGTCGGGAGGAGTCAAGCCCCCGTGACGGAACTAGTGCACGAAGAGCTGCCGGAGCGAGAAGCACACCTTTGGATCGTGCGCCCCGACCAGGCTCGGGATCCTCATCTGCTCGAGAGCTACGACAAGTTGCTCTCGAAAGACGAACGAGAAAAACGCGATCGGTTCCGCTTCCCGAAGGACCGGGAGCTCTGTCTCCTCGCGCGCGCTCTCGTTCGAACCGTTCTGTCACGTTATGCGGACGTCGCCGCGGACGCATGGCGATTCGTCACCAACGAGCACGGGAGGCCCGAGGTCGATGAGCCGAGAGGCGCACGCTCGCTGAAGTTCAACCTCTCTCATACGAATGGGCTCGTGGTCTGCGTGGTCGCGAGGGAGCGTGAAGTCGGCGTCGACGTCGAGGACCGGGAGCGGCGCGGCAAGCTCCTCGAGGTCGCGGAGCGTTTCTTCTCCGCGTCCGAGGCCGCGGCACTGCGCCGACTGCCGGAGACCGAGCAGCTCGACCGCTTCTTCTTCTACTGGACCCTCAAAGAGGCCTACATCAAGGCGCGCGGCAAGGGGCTCGCCATCCCGCTTTCCAAGTTTTCTTTCGAGCTCGACGAGCGACGAGAAGAGGGCATTAGAATCTCGTTCGCCCCCGAGCTCGACGACGACCCCGAGCGCTGGCAGTTCACGGCATTGAGCTTCGGACGCCAGCACCGGATCGCGGTAGGCGTCGAAAGAAAAAGGCAAGACGCCGTCAGGCTCGTTGTCAGAGAGACAGTGCCGCTCACAGAGTGACGCCATTTCCAACGACGCCCGAAAAGGTATGATATCCCCGACTTTCTGGGAATGAAGGAATTTCGATGACGATGGGGGATTGATCAGGAAACGATGGACGCAAGAATCGACGAAGCCGGGTTGAGAATTGATGCTTCGCTATACCACTTCGTCGCCGAGGAAGCCGCTCCCGGGACCGGGATCGAGTCCGGACGCTTCTGGCAGTCGCTCGCCGACATCGTCCAGGAACTGGGACCGCGAAATCGAGCTCTGCTGGAGCGCCGCGACGAACTACAACGCCAAATCGATGCCTTTAATCGTGAGCGACGGGGAGGCACGCTCGATGTCGACGAGCAAAAGCGGTTTCTGACAAAGATCGGATACTTGGTTCCCGAAGGTCCGGACTTCGAGGTCCGTGTGGATCACGTCGATGACGAAATTGCCAAGATACCCGGGTCTCAACTCGTCGTGCCCGTCCAAATCCCGCGCTACGCATTGAATGCCGCAAACGCTCGCTGGGGCAGCTTGTACGATGCCCTCTACGGAACGGACGTCATCCCAGAAACGGATGGCGCACAAAAGGGCGACGATTACAATCCGCTACGCGGTGAAAAAGTCATCTCCTACGTCAGGGAGTTTCTCGACGAGTGCGTCGCACTCGATGGCGCTCGCTACTCCGACGTCGCTGGTTTCTCACTGGGCGATTCGAGCGGCAAGAAATCGCTGAGCGCCTCCTTGAAGGGCGGCAAGGTCACGGGGCTCGAGGATGCATCTCAGTTCGTTGGATACGGAGAAATCGACGGCTCCCTGTCCAGCATCCTCTTGAAGCACAACGGCCTTCATATCGAGATTCAGATCGATGCCTCCCATCCAGTCGGAAAGGCCGATCCTGCAAGCATCAAGGACGTGCTGCTCGAATCGGCGGTCACCACAATTCAGGACTTCGAAGATTCCGTGGCCGCCGTCGATGCGACCGACAAGGTGCAGGTCTACCGAAATTGGCTCGGCTTGATGAAGGGCGATCTCCAAGCAACTTTCGACAAAGCGGGTGCATCCGTCACGCGCCGCTTGAATCCGGACAAGGAATTCTTTTCGGTTACTGGCCAGGCCATGACGCTGCCCGGTAGAAGTCTAATGCTCGTGCGGAACGTCGGGATTCACATGTATACCGACGCTGTCGCGACCTCTGATGGCGGCGCGATTCCCGAGGGCATTCTCGATGCCATGGTGTCCGTGCTCGCGGCCGTTCACGATCTGAAGCGAACCGGCACGGTGGACAACAGCAGGACCAAGGGAAGCATCTATATCGTCAAACCCAAGCTCCATGGCCCCGAGGAGGTCGCCTTTACGGTCGAGCTTTTCTCACGGGTCGAGGACGCACTCGGGCTGCCGCGCAACACGGTGAAGATCGGGATCATGGACGAGGAGCGCCGCACGACTGTGAATCTGAAAGAATGCATCCGCGCGGCCAAGGACCGGGTGATTTTCATCAATACCGGTTTCCTCGATCGAACGGGCGACGAGATCCATACGAACATGGAGGCGGGCCCGATGTTGCCCAAGGCCGAGATCAAGAGCGCGCCGTGGCTTCCCACCTACGAAGACTGGAATGTCGACATCGGTATCGAGACGGGTTTGCCGGGCTACGCGCAGATCGGCAAGGGCATGTGGGCCATGCCGGATGAGATGGCCGCCATGATGGCGAGCAAGATCGCGCACCCCCGGGCTGGAGCGAATACCGCGTGGGTGCCCTCACCCACAGCGGCTACATTGCATGCGATCCACTATCACAAAGTAGAAGTGTTCGGCCGCCAGGAGGAACTGAGGTCGCGGACTCGAGCGAGCCTCGACGGGATCTTGACGCTGCCGCTACTAGGTGACCGAAAGCTCAGCGATGCAGAGATTCAAGCGGAGCTCGACAACAACACCCAGGGGATTCTCGGATACGTCGTGCGGTGGGTCGGCCAGGGTGTCGGCTGCTCCAAAGTTCCCGACATCAACGACACGGCTCTAATGGAAGACCGCGCGACCTTGCGTATCTCGAGTCAGCACGTTGCGAATTGGCTGCATCACGGCGTGACGAACCGGGAACAAGTCGTAGAAACGATGAAGCGAATGGCGGCTACCGTCGACATGCAGAATGCGGGAGATCCCAAGTACGAGAACATGGCGCCCGATTTCGATAACAGCGTCGAATTTCAGGCGGCGTTGGATTTGGTGTTCGGCGGTCGTGAAGTCGCAAACGGCTATACGGAGCCCGTGCTCCATCCGACGCGAAGCAAAGCGAAGCTTCGCAACTAGACACTAGTGGACTGTAACAACTGAACCGATAGTATAATCATCGCATCTTCCCGGGAGGGTGCGATGGCGTTGACATTGAGCAAGGTCGAGAGAAGGGAACTGGAGCGTCGCGTGGCGAGTCGTAAGGGACGGGCCGATGAAGGGCGTCGAGCTCGGTGCGTTTTGCTGGCGGCCGATGGAGCAACCTGGGTCGAGATTCGCTTGCAGCTGGATTGCCCCGATAG
Source organism: Candidatus Marinacidobacterales bacterium (assembly GCA_965247365.1). Taxonomy (GTDB): domain Bacteria; phylum Acidobacteriota; class Vicinamibacteria; order Marinacidobacterales; family SMYC01; genus CBDFHB01. The sequence goes on along the minus strand of CBDFHB010000002.1, from coordinate 779,960 downwards.
CTACATCAATCGCTGGACGAAACGCTTTGCGGCCGAGCGACTCGCCGGCCTGTACAGTCGACATTGCGGGCAGCCAGCAACGAAGCTCACGGCGAAGCTGGAGGCCCGGATTCTGGCGGCGACGCGCCGACCGCCCTCGGATGGCAGCACGCATTGGAGCACACGCAAACTCGGCAAGCATCTCGGGCTCTCTCACATGATGGTGGCCCGGGTTTGGGCAAAGCATCGGCTCAAGCCCCATCGGCTCGAGCGCTACATGGCCTCTAACGATCCGGACTTCGAGCGCAAGGCCGCCGATATCATCGGACTGTATTTGAATCCGCCCCAGCATGCTGCCGTTTTTTGCGTTGATGAGAAGACCGCGATCCAAGCGCTCGATCGCCTAGTTCCAATGCTGCCGTTGTCACAGGGACGAGCAGAGCGGCACGGTTTCGAGTACTACCGCCACGGCACGCTCTCTCTTTATGCCGCCTTCAATACGAGGAGCGGAACCGTACTCGGCAAGACCACCTCGCGCCATACTTCAGCGGAATTCGTCGCGTTTCTCTCTGAACTCGTTGCACACCAATCCAAGCGTAAGGAGATCCACGTCATCCTCGACAACCTCTCGGCGCACAAGACTAAGAAGGTCGAAGAATTCTTGGCGGAACATCCCAACGTCCACTTGCACTTCACACCGACCTACTCATCCTGGCTGAACCAGGTCGAGCTTTGGTTTGCCAAAATCGAGCGCGATGTGATCAGTCGCGGAATCTTCACCAGCGTCAAAGATCTTGCTCGCAAGCTCATGCGCTACGTTCGTCGCTACAACCTCGATACCAAGCCCGTGAAGTGGAAGCATTCGAACCCCAACCGCCGCATCACTATCAATTCGGGTGTTACAGTCCACTAGTCGCCGGGGAGAATCTCCCTCAAGTAGGCCTCGATGCCGGAATCCCCATTCCAGTGACGCGGATAGCCCAGCGAGACTTCCTCGAAACGCACACCGTCAATCCAGTCCGTCGCGCGCATGTGAAGATGACCGGAGACCACGACGCGGGCACGAAAGCGCCTGTGCCAATCTTCCGTCCGGCGAGTGCCGCACCACAGTGAAAAACGCGGGATGCGCCGAAGCCGAACGAGCTCCTGACGCAGCGGAAAGTGGTTGATGAGGACCAGCTCGTACTGGCTCGCTGCCTCTTCCAGTCGCCGCTCCGCCTCGTCGCAGCGCGCGGCGCACCAATCGTCACGGGTCCCGTACGGGTCGGGATGAAGGTAGCGCTCGTCCGCGCAAAGCACGCCGCTCTCCCGGGCCCAGGCGACGGCCTCTTCGCGCGGGACGTGGTCCGGCCGGAAACTATAGTCGTAGAGAAGAAAGAGTGGGGCTAGCGCCACCGGGCCCGATTCTCCCTCCCAAACGACATAAGGGTCTTCGGGCGTCACGACGTCGAAGTCACGGCAAAGAGCGACGAGAGCCTCGTATTTCGCCTGGCCTCTCGGCTCTCCGGGACGGTGCGTCCAGAGCTCGTGGTTTCCGGGAACCCAGAACACTCTTGCGAAACGCTCGGTCGTCACCTCCAGGGCGAGCTCGAGGTGCTCGAGGCTCTCCCCGATATCTCCGCCGAGAACGAGCCAGTCATCGGGGTGGGATCCCAGGGTTTGAAGAGCCTCGCGATTCTCCCGATAACCCAGGTGCAAGTCACTAATAGCGTAGAGTTTCACTCCGAGATATTATGCGATGGAACGAGCAGGGTGCACAAAAAGTGCGAGGAGCAGCGAGTGAGGCGAGAGGTTCATGCCGCAGAGACCGTCGATCGACGATCGGTTTGGGGTGGGCGCTTGAGGTCGGTCTTCGTCCTGAGTGCTATGCTCGCTCAGGGACTCGCGCAGGCTCAAACCCTCGAGACGACCCTCGTCGTGAGCGGACTGAGCTCACCCGTCGCCATCGCCCACGCGGGTGACGGCTCGGGGCGGCTGTTCATCGTGCAACAAGCCGGAGAGATTCTCGTCCTGGAGACGGCGAGCGGCGAGAGGCTCCCATTCCCTTTTCTCGATCTGACGGCGCTCGTTTCCTGCTGCAATGAACGTGGGCTTCTGGGTCTCGCGTTTCATCCCGACCACGAGACCAACGGCTTGTTCTACGTCAACTACACCGACGTCAATGGTGACAGCGTCGTTGCACGTTTTCGCGTTGCTACGAATCCTAACCTTGCCGATCCCGGTTCGCGCGAGATCCTTCTCACACTGAGCCAGCCGTTCAGCAATCACAATGGCGGTCAAATCGCCTTCGGACCCGACGGCAAACTCTTCATCGGTTTCGGGGACGGCGGCTCGGCAGGCGATCCCGATAACAACGGACAGCGCCGGACGACTCTCCTGGGGACGCTCCTGCGCATCGACGTCGATGCGCAATTCCCCTACGCGATTCCCGAGGACAACCCCTTCGTCGAGGAAGCCTTCACTCGCGGCGAGATTTGGGCCTTCGGACTTCGTAATCCGTGGCGGTTCAGCTTCGACGCCCTCACGGGCGATCTCTTCATCGCGGACGTTGGCCAGAACGCGTGGGAAGAAGTGAACTTCGAGCCCGCCGACGCCGGCGGCGGACGCAATTACGGCTGGCGCATCACGGAGGGCAATAAATGCTTTCGACCTTCGAGCAACTGCGACGCCGACGGATTGACACTGCCGATTCTCGAGTACTCGCACGACGAGGGTTGCTCCGTCACGGGAGGTTTTCGTTACCGAGGCACGCAGATCCTCGAGCTCTTCGGGACCTACGTCTTCGGTGATTTCTGCTCGGGCACCATCTGGGGCGCGACCCCGAACGAAGAGGGTACGTGGAACCGACGTGTGCTCCTCGAGACGGAACTGTCCATCACCTCGTTCGGAGAAGACGAGGCCCGAGAGCTCTACGTCGCGGATCGCCGCGGCAACTTATATCGGCTCGAGACCCCGTCGAGGGGTCCGAACGCGGATCCCTAGCGGGTGGCTTGGACTTCGATCAGGGCCCCATCGTTGCGCGGTTCCATCACCTGGCCAATCAAAACCGCATCTTCGAGGCGCTCGAGAGCCTCGCTCACTCTGGTCTCCGCGACAGCGAAGAGGAGACCGCCCGACGTCTGAGGATCGAAGAGAAGCTCGAGTTTCGGATGCCTGGCCGCCTCGGAATGAATGATGATCCCCCGCTTCGCCTTCTCGTTCTGATTGTGGAACGTGCTGCGAAACCCCTGGCCCAAGAGCTCCACGGCGCCCGGGAGTGCCGGTATGCTCGTGAGGTCCACGACGGCGCTCGTTCCACTCGCGCGAAGCATCTCGGCGAGATGGCCAATCAGACCGAAACCGGTAACGTCCGTCGCGGCGCGGGAGCCGAGCTCCGAGGCGACGCGCGCGGCGGCCGCGTTGCTCCCGATCATGGAGGCGATCGCCGACTGGAGCCAGGGGCCGGTGACGCGGCCTTTCATGTCCGCATTCAGCACGACCCCCGTACCGAGGCGCTTCGTCAGGAGGAGCCGGTCGCCCACGGCCAAACGGTCGAGCGAGAGCAGAGCTCCTTCTTTCGCCGGGCCATCGACGGAAAATCCGACGAAGAGCTCCGGGCCCGAGGTCGTGTGGCCGCCCAGCAGGCTCACGCCGACCGGATCGAAGGCGGCCCGCGCGCCGGCGAGAACTTGAAAAAGCATCTCCTCCGCATCCGCGTCCGTTCGTTCCTTCGGTAGAGTGACCAGCGCGAGCGCATGCTCGGGAATGGCGCCGGTCGCGTAGATGTCCGAGAGCGCGTTCACCGCCGCGACCCGACCGACGAGATAGGGGTCGTCGAAGAACGCGCGGAACGCATCGACACTCGAGACCATCAGGTCTCCGCTCGGCGAACGAAAGGCGGCCGCGTCGTCTCGGGGCGCGAGACCGAGCGCGTGTGAAGTATCACCCTCGACCGGACCGAGGCGATCGAGCGCTCGGTCCAAAACGCTCTGCCCCACCTTGGCGGCGCATCCGCCGCAGAGCATCTCGGTACCCTTGGACATATCTGGCAAGGCCTCGAACGCGGGCGTCATCGTGCCGGATTCGTCGAGCACCTGAAAGCGCGTCATGAACTTGCGATCGATCCGATCCTTGAGACGCATGACCCACTCGCCCTCGAAGGACCGACCCCACTTGGCACCCAGGGCGGTACCGTCTCCGAGGTTGAGGAGCGTGAGGAAGTCAGCCTGCGGCCGATACTCGCGGAGCGGCTGGCCTTCGATGGCCGAGCGCAGGTTGTCGGACAAATAGGGCCCCTGTCGCACCGCATAGACGCCGGCTTTCGGAGTTTTCGGATAGTCCGTAAGCGTCGCGCAATCGCCCACGGCAAAGAGATCGTCGTGGCCCTCGACTTGAAGCGTCGAGCGCGTTTTCACGAATCCGCGGGGCTCGGTGGGAAGACCGGAATCGCGCAGGAGTGAATGGCTCACGGCACCCGTCACCCAGACGAGTGCTTCGTAGGGCAAACGGCCGCCATCTTCGAAGACGACCTCCTTGGGCGTCGCCTCGACGACGCGCTTTTCGGGAATGATCTCGATCCTGCGTCGCTTCGCGTTCTTGTGAACGCGGTCGATCAAGCTCTTCGGATAACCCGTCAAGACCTCGGGCCAAGCGTGCACGAGCTTGATCTGGATGCCCTCTTCCGTCGCGGCGGACACCCGATGGAAGAGCGTGAAGGCGAGCTCCACCCCGCCAGCACCCGCCCCGACGATGACGATGCGGAAGGGAGCTCCCCGCTCCCGGTTGCGAGCACGCTCGACGAGGGACCCCGTTCGTCGCACGAGCTCCGAGATGGGGCGCGTCGGCAGCGCGTGCTCGCGGATTCCTGGCAGGTCCAACCCGACCACCGTCGAGCCGACATCCAGGGAAGCCAGGTCATAGGGGATGGGCGGCCGATCGGCGAAGTGGATGCGTTTCTCGCCTGCATCGATGCGAACCGCGGCGGATAGGATGACCCGCGCCATGGCCCGGCGCGCGAGAGGCAAGACGTCGATCTCGAGCTCCGACGTCCGGTACTGTCCCGCGACGAAGCCCGGCACCATCCCGGAGTAGACGGCCACCGGCGTGTCTACCACGAGCGTCAGATGGGCATGGGTCGAGGGCTTCATGGCGAAAGCCCGGAGTACCTGAACGTGGGAGTGCCCGCCCCCAACGAGCACGAGCTCCGTTCTCGAAAGGTTTTCCTGATGAATCGTCACATCGGTCTCCAAACTCGTTATTCTATCCCCAGCCGAGCCGTTGGATCCCGGAAACAAGTGAGGGTGCCTGTAATAATGTTGTCGCTGCCCGCGCGAAGCCATCGGGCGTGCCCGTTCGTGACGTGCTATCGTGGAATTCCATGAAGGGCTTCAGGCTCGTGCTCCTTGGTTTCGGCCTCCTCGGGTCCATGATCGACACGCGAGCCAGCGCTCAAGAGGCCAACGACCCGCAGAATCCGGCGGTATTCGTTCAACTCGACAAGAGGTCGTCAGACGAACTTCCCGAGCACAAGCGCAAAGAGCTCTTCGACTCGGTCCGTGACATCGAGGACCAGATAGAAAAACGCCCCGGGATCCGGCTGGCGAAAAGCCGTGAGAACGCGAGCGTCGTCGTGCGCGTGCTCGATCGCCGCATCGAAACGGTCACGACGGGTCAGACGGACTACGGGGGCAGCTACATCCAGAAGCAGTATCAGACTCGTTACCTGCTCGCGTTTCGCGTCGACGCCGGCGGACGAAGCTACGAGAGCGAGGCGGCGCTGGCCGGCTCATTCGTGACTTGGAAACGCGTCGCCGGCACCGTTGCCAAGGATGTCGAAATATGGGTCCAATCCCATAGGAGCGGTACGTTCGACGCCGAGCGACTCTGACGATCACTACTTTGACGAAGCTCGCCGTAGTCGTGAACCCCAGCGCGGGCAAAGGACGAGCCGCCCGCGTTTGGGAGCAGTTTCGCGCCGCCCATCGAGACCTCGGCGACGCCCACCTGGTCACTGCAGCGAGCGAAATCGAGGCGCGTGACGCCCTACTCCGGCTCGACTTCGAATCCATCGAGCGCGTGCTCGTTTTCGGTGGAGACGGATCGTTTCAGCTCGTGGGCAACGTTCTCCTCGAGCTCGGTGTCGGCAACCGCGTCGCGATGGCGCCCCTGCCTGGAGGGACCGGCTCCGACCTCGCCCGGGGGCTCGGCATTGGACCCGTCTCCGACGCCGTCCTCGAAAGAGCGATTACCGTCCCGCCGCGTGAAATCGACGTCTTTCGGATCGAAACGGATGCCGACCACAAAAGGTTCGCACTGAACGTCTTTTCGGCAGGCATTACCGGAGAAGTGAACCGCGCCGTCCGAAAGCGGCGAAGCCGTGGTACCGCAGCTTATCTCGAAGCGACCCTCGTCGCCATTTGGCGCTATCGCCCCCAACCTTGCCGACTCATCCTCGACGGGAAGGTATGGCACGAAGGCAAGTCGCTAATCGTCGCGGTCGCGAACGGCCCCATGTTCGGGCAAGGAATGCACATCGCGCCCGGCGCGCGCTTCGACGACGGCGAGGCCGACGTCGTCTGGGTGGATCCCGTCCCCCCATGGCAGCTCCCGTTTCGGTTTCCGCAGCTCTACCGTGGAACCCATCTCGAGACGCGGTTCGTGCGAAGTGCGAGAGCGCGCTCGGTCAGGATCGAGCCTCTCGCGCCCATCCCGCCCCTCGACGCAGATGGAGAGCCCGTGCCCGGCCAGACGGCAACGATCGCAGTCGAAGAACGCGCGCTCCGTGTGGTCTATTGACGATTTCAGCCCTCGATCTGCTTCTTGAGGCAGCTGAAGAACTGACCGGTCATCTTGGCGGTCACGGGCTTCATCAAACGGGCCGCCAGACTCGCGATCGAACCGACGACTCTCACGTCCGCCTTCCACACGAGACCGGTGGCATCGTTTCCGCCGTCGGAGAGGTTGACCTCGCTCGTGACGTCGATGGAGCTTCCGGGCGCGGTGCCGTGCATCTTCATCTTGGCGCGGTTCGGCGGGTCGAGCTCGGTCCACTCGATGGTGGTCTTGAACTTGATCTTAACCGTGCCCAGACCGAGCGCACCTACGGCCTGAAACTTCTTGTTGGGCTCGAGGATCTCCATGGACTCGATCCCAGGGGTACAACTCGCGACCGACTCGGCATCGGTCAGAAACTTCCACACCTCGTCTCGCGACGCTTTGATCGTATCCTTGCCTTCAATGAGCATGAGTAAATCTTTCCTTGCAGCCGGCGCCGCAGAAGTAGAACGTCTCGCCGTCCCTCTCGAGCGTGTAACGCGCCGTCGCGATGGGGACCGCCATACTGCAGATGGGATCGGTGGCGACAGACTCTACTTCGTCTTCCTTTTTCTCTCTGTGTCGCACAGAAACGATCTTTCGGCAACGATGCTGAGCGCGATCTCCTCCGGACTCACCGCGCCGATGTCGAGACTTCGAGCTGGTTGATATCGATGAGCATGGGCGGCGTCGCCATGCGAAACCGCATCATGGGAATCAGGCTGTGCCCCCCGGCCAGGATCTTCGCTTCCGGGTTCTGCCCGAGAAGCGTCACTGCCTCGGAAAGCGTCTTGGGGCGGGCGTAGTCGAAGCTCGCAGGGATCACGACGGTTCTCCTTTCCCCGATGGAGAGTCAATTCGAGTTCTAGCGCGACCAGGCGGAATGGTCTATCGCGCCGCTGACAGGACTCTTATAACAGTGGAGGCGCCGACGTCAATTCTCGGTATCTAGCCAATTCCGGGCCTCGTCCATTCCCGATCGAGACTCGACTTCGGCAATCCACCCGCGCGACAGCTCTTCGGCTCGAACGCTCGAAAGATAGGGCTTGACGTCGAGAACGGGAGTCCCGTCCAGCATGTCCACGCCTCGGACGAGAAGCTTGTTGTTGTCCCGTGACAGGAGCCGCACGACCGTGAGACCGATCGGGTTCGGCCGCCGCGGCGCTCGCGTCGCGAGAACGCCGTGGGGCCGTTCGTCGACCTGGGGCTGGACCAGCAGATCGAAACCCTCGGAACGATGGAACAGCCAGATCACGTACAGATGCGAGAAGCCTTCGATGTCCGTGAGACCCGCCTCGAGCTCGGGGAGAAGCTCGATCGTCCCCTCGCCGTTGTGCTTCGCGCCAAGGCCTCGAGAGATTTGAGACGTCTCCGTATACGGCGTCCTGAGGAAACCGATGGGCCTGACGACGATGCTGCGTGCAGTCACGGTAAGGCTCGCGAGCGATTGTACTTATTTTCCCAAGTACTCGACCACTAGTATCAACGCGGAAAAGGCGCCGGCGCCGGCACAAAAAGCACCGTATTGCCGGGCGGAACGGATCGTTGGGAGCTCGAATACCGTCGCCACGGCAATGATCCCTCCGGCCAACAACGCATACCACAGAGCGAGGGTCGCGTCTCCGATCTCGACGACGACTCCCGTGATGCAGCCGGCGTAAATGCTCGCGGCGAAAGCGAAACGCGCGCTTCCATCGAAGAGGTTCCGAAAATGCTCGCGGTAGAGATAATCGAGTCCGGCGACATGAATGGCCATGGCCAGCGCGAATAGGATCACGGGTTCGGGCCGGTGCGTCAGCTGCTCCGCCAGCAGATAGCCGATCAGGTAATTGTAGGCGGCAAGACAGGCGGCTTCCACCTTGACCGTCGCCGGTGCCGATGCGAAAGGAATTTCAGAGGCTCTCTGATTTTGTCGATACGTCATCTCCAGCAAGATGATGCCGAGGTAAACGGCGAACCCCACGAGAGCGACGAGATAAACGTGGTGCGCCAGGAATCCGAAAAAACTGCCTTCTACGATAGCCCCTAGTTTCTCTTGCGACTTCGCAAGATGCGGGAAAACGTCCACGAACACATAGGCGATGGCCACTCCGGCAGACGCCGGCAACCACGGATTGCCCTCCTTCCGCATGAAGCGAAACCGGGGCGTCAGTAGATGAACGAGCGCGACCAAAGTGGCGCCGAGAAAGGAAGGCCAAAACAGAATCAAGAGTTATGTCTCGGATGCTGCTCCTATTTCGGAAACAGGAAGCTCAGCTGAAAGCGCCACTCGAGATTTGCGCTGGGAGCCGTGTCGGGCGTGACGGCGTTATAGAAGATCTGAGTATTGAAGTTCATCGCTTGGCTGCCCACGCGAAAGACTTTGCCGAACCCACCACCGAAAGGCACGATCCATTTGTTGCCGTCGTCGGCCTTCCAGTTGGCGGTGATGATGGGCCCGGTGGTGAGGAACCAGCCATCCGCCAGGTTGTAGTTGATGAAGTACTGAAACAAGAAGTTGCTGATATCGGCCCGATCGTCATCGCCCGCCACGGACCAGAGCTGGCTGACGATCGCGCCCACGACCCACGGCCCGCGCATCGTCAAAGTGACCACTGACGGTCCCAGCCCCCACTTGCCCCCGCCGAGGTGGTCGTCCGAAGCGGTGGGCAGCAACACGACCGGACCGGCGCCCCAGATGAGCTTCCAGGGCTTCGCGGGAGTGACAAAAGCGGTGTAGGTCGTGTCGCTCGTTCCGAAGGTGCCGCCGCTCGGCTCGGACAGGTCCGGCTGATAGAGCAGCGGGAAGATGACCCGATTGATGATGTTGACCGGTCCTGCACTGAGGGGGATCACCGGCTGGATGTTGAGGATCGACCGGGTCCGGTCGTTGTCGCCGATGTTGAAGAATCAACTACCACCCGCATAGCGGGTGGTTTGATGAAGGCCCCTCGAAGGGGCCTCCATCGTGCGGAAGGGGGCTAAAGCCCCCTGAGGTTTAGCTGCTCTTGACGTTTTTCCTCCGCCTCCTGGTTTCGGATGTACTCCCGGATGACTGCCTCGTCGAGACCCACCGTGCTGACACAGTACCCACGTGCCCAAAAATGAAATCCCGTGAAGTTCCTCTTCCTCTCCAAGTACTCCCGGTGGATTCGTATCGCAGACTTGCCTTTCAGGAACCCTATCGTGTTCGCCACGCTGTACTTCGGGGGAATACTCAGACACAGGTGAACGTGGTCCGACATCGCGTGCCCCTCCACCAATTCGATTCTCGCCTGTTCGCAAAGTTCCCTCAGGATTTTCCCGACCCCTTTTCTCAAACTCCCGAATATCGCCTTCTTTCGATACTTGGGGCTGAACACAACGTGGTATCTGCAGTACCATTTCACGTGCGACTGGCTCTGCCATTCTCGCATGTCGATCTCCTTTCTTTTGAACTTCCCGGTTCATTGAAAGGAGATCGTCTACCACACGCCGGAACGGCAGAGCCTATTCGAGTCACACCGCCGGAGGCGGTGGCTTACCCGTTGGAGTTATTCGACTGAAACGGCAGACTGATCAGGTCGCCAACCGGGTTTTGGGACTGCTTGGCGAGTGCACTTTCTTCCTCGGACGGTTCCTGTGCTTGGACCGCCACGCACGACGCCAGCACCCACACCAGCGCGCAGACGGCCGCTCCTGTGATTCCACTGATTCTCATGATTCACCCTCGACTGTTACTTCTTCGACGCTGCTTTCTTGGCGTTCTTTTTGGAGCTCGCCCGAGCGACGTTCATTGCGGCCCGGGCCCACTTGTGTAGAGCGCTCTTCTTCGACAAGATGCTCGACGGAACCGCGTAATACGGCATGGGCTCGTGCTGCCTGGAGCCTGCTTTCCGATAATCGGCGACGGTGGTGTCGTCGACTCTGAAGAATAGCCTCGACTTCGAGATGATGCCGAACATCGCGCCATCGTGGAGTATGCCGAAGCCGCCGAACATCTTCCGGCTCGTCACCCCGCCAAGCGGCTCGAGCCGCGCGATAACGTCGTCCTGGAACGCCGCGCTCGCTTCCGTCAAACGTGCCCTTTTTCACCCATCGGTTTCCTCCAAAGCCTGCCCTCTCTCTTTGTACCGCCCATTTCTTCTGCGGGCGGAGGATAGCATGCGGACCCGTCGTCGAGTGGGCGAGTTGCGTCTACCGACGACAAAGAGACGTTTCCGCGGAAACGGATCGCCTGCGACGCCAGCGTCGTCCGCATGACGCACGACGAAGAGGGCAACGCTCTCGACGTTGGAAGAAAAACGCGCGCCATTTTGGGCGACGTTCGTGAATCGAGACGTCAGGCGACGAGAGGCTGCCGACTCTCCGGCTGTCGTTTGGCCCTAAACGCCGAAAACGCCCGAAAAGGAATCCTCGTCGAAGCCTACCAGCAGCGTTTTCCCCACCCGGATTGTAGGTGCTCGCAGGTTGCCGGTCGGGCCGAGGAGAGAGCTGACGATCTCCTCCGTTGCCTTCCCGCCCGGAAAAGTCTGGACCTTTTTGCCCTTGGCGACGATGACGCGAGAGGCTTCCTTGACGAGCTTCGCGGCGTCTTTCTTGCTGAGCTTCCTGGATGCGGAAACGTTTTCTTTGACGTCGATTTTCTTGGCGTCCATGAACTTGGACGCTTTGCCACAGGTCGTTCACCCTTTGCGCTGATAGTACCAGTCGGCCTTCTTCGCCATGTCATTCTCCCCTATGCGAGCACGTCTTTCATGTATGCGTATAGAGCGGGCGATCCTCCAGTGTGGAGGAACAGAATCGTTTCACCTTGCTCGAAGTAGCCCTTGCGAGAGAGATCGATGAGCCCTGCCGCCGCCTTGCCGGTATAGACGGGGTCTAGGAGGACGGCTTCGAGCTGGGCGAACATCCGGACCGCCTCCGCCATTTCGGGTGTCGGCCGCGAGTAGCCGGGCCCCACGTAGTCGCCGAAGCAGAGCACGCTTTCCCTCGGGGGCGTCTGATGCAAACCCAGGCGCTCCGCGGTTTTCTCGACGAGCGCGTAAACGAGCTCTTCTTGAGGCTCCTTCGGTCGACTGGTGTTGATTCCTACGACGGGGATGTCGGCGTTACTCCCGTGGAGCCCGGTGACGAGCCCCGCATGTGTTCCGGAGCTTCCACTCGCCGACACGATTCGGTCGATTCGAATGCCTTCCTCAAAGGTTTGCGACAAGATTTCCTGGACGCAGGCAACATAGCCGGTAGCTCCGATTGGGTTCGAGCCCCCACCGGGGATCACGTAGGGTCTCCGACCTTCGGCTTTCAGCGCATCCGCGACCTCGGTCATGGCCGCCTCCATGTCGGAGCCCCCTTCAACGACCTTCACGGCTTCGACCCCCAACAGGCGAAAAAGAAAATTGTTCCCGCTCGCATCCTCTTTATAGGTACCCGCTACGCGCTCCTCCAGAACGAGACGACACTTCAGTCCTTCCTTGATCGCGGCCGAAAGCGTGAGCCGACAGTGATTCGACTGCACTGCGCCGCAAGTCACGAGTGTGTCCGCACCCCGCTCGAGAGCGTCCGCGACCAGGAACTCCAGCTTGCGGGTCTTGTTGCCACCTGCCGCTAGACCCAGAAGATCATCACGCTTGATGTAGATGGTCGGGCCGCCGAGCTCGGCGGAGAGGCGCTCGAGCTTCTCGATCGGAGTTCGCCCCTCGGTATAACGGCGTCGCGGAAATCGCGCTAGGTTCATCTGTCGCGCCTCCTCGGTGCGCGCCCGATTCTACGCAAATATCACCGGTCTGGACAATGAGACCAGGACGTTCTATAAGCCGTGGCATGCAGGAAGACCGAGCTTTGAGAGAACATCTCGTCCGGCTCCTGAGCGCGCGCCAGGCGCATGCAACGTGGGAGGATGTGGTCGCCGACATCCCGCCCGAGCACCGGGGCACGACGCTACAGGGCGCTCCCCACACACCGTGGCAGCTCCTGGAGCATCTGCGCATTGCCCAGTGGGACATTCTGGAGTTCAGTCGCGACCCCGAGCACGTCTCGCCGAAGTTCCCGGAGGGTTTGTGGCCCGAGACCGCGGAGCCACCCGATGAGGCCGCATGGGAAACGAGCGTCGCTCGGTTTCGCACCGATCTCGAAGCCATGGTCGAGCTCGTGAGCGATCCTTCCACGGATCTCGCAACGCCATTGCCGCACGGTACCGGGCAAACGGTGCTACGAGAAGCGATGCTCGTGGCGGATCACAACGCCTACCATCTCGGCCAGCTCGTTCTGCTGAGAAGGATGCTGGGGTCCTGGCGGCAGGACTCGACGAGTTGAGACGTTGGAACCACCGACCAATGCCCTCACCGTGCTCGTCGTACCCTGCTACAACGAGGAGCATCGCCTCAGAGCCGAGCCATTCGTAGCCTTCGCTCGCTCACGAAGCGACGTCCAACTCCTCTTCGTCGACGACGGAAGTCGCGATCGAACTTCCGAGGTGATCGAGCAAATCTGCCGGGGAAGGCCGTCGATGGAGCTCTTGCGCTTGCCGCAGAATCAAGGCAAGGCCGAGGCCGTTCGACTGGGGTTTCTAGCCGCCTTCGAGAAGTCGCCACGGTATCTCGGCTATTGGGATGCCGACCTGTCGACACCCCTGGAAGCGCTGTCCTCTTTCGAGAGAATCTTCGAGGAGCTCCCAGCCGTTGAGATGGTCTTCGGCTCGCGCATCATGCTTCTCGGTCGAGACGTCGTTCGCGAGCCCTATCGCCACTACTTCGGCAGAGCCTTCGCGTCCCTGGCCTCGGCGATACTACAGCTCCCCATCTACGACACACAGTGCGGTGCCAAGCTGTTCCGAAACACGGAGACGCTCAGGGAAATCTTCAGCTCCCCTTTCGAGTCCAAGTGGGTATTCGATATCGAGATTCTGGCGAGGCTCGAAACGCTACGATCTCGAACGGCGGGACCGCCCCCCAAACAGTGCGTCTACGAGCTCCCCCTCGAGCGGTGGCATCACGTCGGCAACTCCAAGATCGGGCTGAGCCACTTGCCGCGCGTGGCGATCGATCTCGGGCGCATCTACCGGGGGCTCAGAGCCGCGCGGCGCCGGTGACGAGTGGCGCGGTGGATCTTCGATTTCAGCTTTTCGTTCTTCATTGGTTGAGCTCCTGGGCGATGCGCACCCCCTCCAGAACGAGGTCGGGGTGAACGGCGCTAAAGATCCCGGCCTCGGCGAAGAGACCGGCGAATCCTCCGGTCCCGACGACCACCGGGGTGGTTGCTTTGAAGCACTCCCTGACGAGCTGGTCCCGGATCTCGCGGATCGCCCCCAAGTGGCCCCAGTAGAGGCCGGCCTGGATGCTCTCGACAGTCGAACGCCCGCAGATCTGGTCGGGACGGATGATCTCCACCTTGGGGAGGCGGGCGGTGTTTTGCTCGAGGGCGCGCATCGAGATGCTGAGACCGGGAACGATGACGCCGCCGAGGTACTCGCGCTCGGCATTGACCCCCTCGATGGTGGTGGCGGTGCCGAAGTCGATGATGACCAAATCCTCGCCCGGGTAGCGGTCGACCGCTCCGATGGCGCAAGCGATACGGTCGGCCCCGACCTCGGCCGGGTTTTTGTAGCGAATCTTGAGGCCGGTCTTGAGGCCGGCACGAAGGATAAAGGGCTCGAGGTCGAAGTATCGGCGGCAGGCGTTGACCAGCGAGTGGTTGAGATCGGGCACCACCGAACAGAATCCGACCGCCGACACCGCCGCCGGATCGTGCCCGTTTTCGCGCACGACCTGCCTGAAGAAGAGACCGAGCTCGTCGGACGAGGCGCCGCGCTGGGTGATCTTTCGAAATCTCGACTGAAGACCACTGTCGTCGAAGATCCCGCCGTAGATCTGGGAGTTCCCGACGTCGAGGCTGAGTTTCATGAGGCATCTCCCTCACCGGCATCGTTGCGGAATCTACACGCGGACATTGTCGATCAACCTCACCTTTCCGAGGCGCACCGCTCCGAGCACGCGCTCCTCCCAGCGCTCAACATAGTCGACTCCGAAGCCGGCCCGCTCCAGCGCCTCGCGCGTGGCTCCTGGAGCTTTACCACTCGAGAGCACGCGATGAAACTCGGGCGCCAGCCGCCGTTCGTCCTCGCTGAGGAGGACGTTGCGCGAGCTCATCGCCAGGCCGTCTGGCTCGCGCACCACCGGACAGGGCACGATCTCGGTGTCGAGAAAGAACGCCGCCGCCATGTCGCGTACCAGGACGTACTGCTGCCAGTCCTTCTCTCCGAAGTAGGCGCGGTCGGGCCGGACGATCGCGAGAAGCTTGAGGACCACAGTTAGCACACCGTCGAAATGGCCGGCACGATAAGCGCCCTCGAGCTCGCGGCTAGCGACCGACTCGGTGACTCGAAAGCGGTAGTCGTCGTGATAGACCGCTTCGCTCGTGGGAAAGACCACGACATCGGCGCCGGCGCTTTCCACCTTTTGAAGATCGGCCTCGAAGGTCCTCGGGTAGGCTTCGAGGTCGGCGGGGTCGTCGTACTGGGTCGGGTTAACGAAGATCGAGACCACCGTGCAGTCGTTCTCGGTCCGCGCTCGTTCGATCAGGCTCAGGTGCCCGTCGTGGAGCGCACCCATGGTCGGCGCCAATCCGATCGAGCGGCCCGCCTTGGCAACCTCACGCATCCTCCTGCGCGCCTCGGCGATGTCGCGGAACACCTCGGTCATTTGTAGCTCTCCTGGGAGTTGGGGAACGCTCCCGAGGTGACGTCTTCGTGGTAGGCCTGGACGGCCTCCCGGATGAGGTTCGATCCATCCATCCAGGTGCGGACGAACTTGGGTCGGAAGGCGGTGTTGACGCCGAGCAGATCCTGGAGCACCAGCACCTGGCCGCCAACATCGGGTCCGGCGCCAATGCCGATGGTGGGTATCTCGAGTGCCCTGGTGACCTCGGCAGCGACCGCCGCCGGGACCGCTTCCAGCACCAGCGCGAAGCACCCGGCCCGCTCGAGCGCGAGCGCCTGCTCCATCAGCGTGGCGGCCTCCCCCTCATCGCGCGCCTGGACCTTGAATCCGCCCAACTGATGGACCGACTGTGGGGTCAGACCGAGGTGTCCCATGACCGGAACCCCAGACTCGACGATGTGCCGCACCAGCTCGAGATTGCCGTTGGCACCCTCGAGCTTGACCGCGTTGGCGCCGGCGCTCATGAGCTTGCCAACGTTGCTCATCGCGACCTCCAGCCCCTTGCGGTAGGACAGGAAGGGCATATCCCCGATCAGGAACTTCTTCGGCATCCCCCGACGTACCGCGGCCGTGTGCGCGGCCATGGTGTCGATGTCCACCGGCAGGGTGGTGTCGTGGCCGTAGACCACCATTGCCAGGCTGTCGCCGACGAGCACGCAGTCGATGTCGGTTTCGGCGATCAGCGCAGCGCTCCAGCTGTCATAGCAGGTGACCATCGAGATGGGAACACCTTCCCTCTTCTTGTCGACAAAGCTTTGAACGATCATTGTCCCGACTCCTGCTCGTCGAATGCACCGATGAAAGCGCGGTAGACCTCGTGGTAGGGATCTCCTTCGAGGGCTCGGAGATCGCGTTCGACGGTCCGTCGGTCTCCCCTGGCCAGCGATCCCGTGAGGGCGTCACGGCCGGAAGCGGCGATGTTGAGCCTGGTCCTCTCCAGGTAGGGTTCGAGCACCTCGCGCGGCAGATCCAGTCGCTGCTCGAAATCGTCGAAGGCCTTGGCCCACAGCATGGTGGTGAAGTTGCCTGCGAGAACGCAGAGCGCGTGGTAGAGCGGTTTGAGCTCGGGGTCGATCGACCACGAAGGGTTACGCAGGGCCGGAAAGACCTCGTGAAAGCCGAGCCCACCCTCTTCGACAATAAAGGGCACGGTCCGGTAGTTCTCGAGGCTGTACGGTTCGGGACCAAAGGTCATCAGCGGGTGGAGCCCGTGAGCGCCCTCGAGCGTCAGACTTCCCGAAAAGTGCACCGTCGGCCGGTTTCGAAGATCCGGGTGGTCGGCAAGGAACGATGTCAGAGCATCGTCGCTGATCGCCAAGAGCACGATATCGGCGACCGCCAGAGCCTCCTCGGGCGCCACCGCCTCACCACGATGCCAGCCGAGAAATGGTTGAGCTTCGAGCTCTAGGTAGCGGGCCATGTGGGTGGCCACGCGTCCCCGGCCGATCAGGCCATAGGTGGGCTTTTCCATGACGGTACCTGTCCTTTAGATCAAGTCCGTGTTTTCGAACAACGGCGGGTGTTTGCTCGTCACCGTCGCAAGCGATCGATGCGCACCCACGCCTAGGATAGGGCCCGAGGTGATTGTCGTCAAATGGACGGATGGAGTTTTTCGAGCGCTGCTCCCAGGCGACTGACTCCTTCCCGAATCACGGGCTCCTCCGCCGAGAACGAGAGCCGGAGATAGCGCGACGCTTCCGAGCCGAAAGCCACACCCGGAATCGTGATGAGCCCGCTGCGCTCGAGAAGATCGAGCGCGAGCGCGAGACTGTCGCCATTCGGCGCGGCCTCGACGAGCATGTAATACGCTCCTTCGGGCGCCAATGCGGCGCACGATTGGATCTTCAGGAGCTCGCTCATGAGATCGCGCCGGCATCGATACACGCGCCTTCGGGAGTCGAACACTTCCGGGTCGAGATTCCGGAGGAGCTCGAGGGCCAGTCGTTGGGACGGCGCTGGCGCGCAGGTCGCAACATATTGGTGGATGACGGTGATGGCTTCGATGCGCTCCGGCGAGCCGGCCGCCCAACCCAGGCGCCATCCTGTGAGCCCCGCCGCTTTGGAGAGACCGCCGACGACGATCCCCTCCGGGAACACATCCAAGAGCGATGTCGGTCTTTCGTCGAAGTAGATCTCGCGGTAGACCTCGTCCGAGACGAGAAGGAGATCCCTCGAGCGCGCCAGCTTCGCGAGCGCCACGAGGTCTTCGCGGGACAGGACGCCTCCGGTTGGATTCGAGGGCGTGTTGACGACGATGACCTTCGTTCGCGCCGAGACCTTCCGCTCGATCTCTTCGAGAGAGAAGGCGAACTGCTTGTCGGCCGGCAGCCGATAGGAGACCGGGACGCCCCCGGCAAGACGGGCGACTGCCGCGTAGGCGGGGTAGCCGGGGTCGGGCACGAGGACCTCGTCGCGGGGGTCGACGAAAGCGAGAAGCGAAGCGAAGAGTGCTTCCTCCGAGCCCACCGTCACGCAGACGGAATCCGATCCGCTTTGAGCGCCCAGATAGTGCGCGACAGTCTCTCTCAACTCGGGAAGCCCCGCGTTCGGCGTGTAGCCGTGAGGCGCGATGCCGAGGGTGTCGAACGCCGGGCGGAGCTGAGGCGGGGGCGCCAAACCGGGCTCGCCTAGCCCGAGGTCGATGGCCCCTTCGGGAGCGTGTGCCGGGACGCGGCGGAGAAGCGAGAGCTCGACACCGTCGAGCCGACCCGCTCTACGCACCTTCGGTTCCTTCTCGCAGGCTCTTCTCGAGGACGACCGCCGCGTCCGTCCCGGCATCCCGGTACTTGACGACGACAGGTGCATAGAGCTGGAGGCCGTGCTCTGATGCGAACGCGCCCGAGGCAGGTCTGCTTCCGGGCACGACGACAGCGCCTGGAGGTATCGTGAGGGGCTGGGTCTCACTCGCGCGCAGGATCTGCTCTCGAACGAGGTCGTAGACGATCGTTGCGCGCGTCAAGAGGACGCCCGGCGCGAGCACCGCGCCCTCACACACGCGAGCTCCCTCGTATACACCACTTTGGCCGCCGACGAAGACGTCGTCCTCGATCACCACCGGCATCGCACCCGGCGGCTCAAGCACCCCGCCAATCTGGACGCCGGCCGACAGGTGGACGCGTTTTCCGATGTGCGCGCAGGAGCCGACGAGCACGTGCGAGTCGAGCATCGTTCCCTCGTCGATGTAGGCACCGATGTTGACGTAGGTCGGCGGCATGCAAACGACGCCGGGAGCGATATGGGCGCCTTCGCGAATGGAGGAGCCGCCGGGAACGATCCGCACGCCATCCTGAAGGGAAAGGGCTCGAGTTGGCATCGTATCCTTGTCGAAGAAGCTCGCATGGGGTGCCGAATATTCCCGGATGCGTCCGGCCCGAAACCCGAGCAGAATACCGCGCTTCACCCAGGCATTGACGTGCCACTGTCCATCGCGCACTTCCGCCGCCCTAGCGGAGCCGCTTTGAAGCGCGTCGCGAAGCTCTCCCACGACATTTGCGATCTCCCCTGAATCTGGTACGTCCTCCGCCCAGAGCCGTTCGATCGTCTCTTGTAGACTTCTCGTCTCGGTCATCCTGCCGAGACTTTTTCTTCTCTCGCGACATCGATGAGCTTCATCGTCGCGAGCAGGTCCCGAAGCCGCCGTCGGTCCGCGTCTGCGAGAGGCGTCAGTGGGAGTCGGCAGCGCTCCTCGATGAGCCCCATCATCGCGAGTGCGGCCTTCGCAGGGATCGGGTTGGTGTCGACGAAGTTCGCACGCATTAAGGGCAGTAGTCGGAAGTGGAGCTCACGCGCCTGCTCGATTCGTCCCGCCAAGGCTTTCTTCACCATGGAGCTCATCAGCATCGGCACCTCGTTCGAGACGACGGAGACGACGCCGTCACCCCCGAGCGCCGCGATCGGGAGCGCCAGGTGGTCGTCGCCGGAAAGGACCCGGAATCCATCGGGCCGATCCTCGAGGATCTGAGAGATCTTCGATAGATCCCCCGAGGCTTCCTTGATGCCCCGCACATTGGGGTGCGCGGCGAGCCGCTTGACCGTCGCGGGCAGCAGGCTGGCTCCAGTCCGCGCCGGGACGTCATAGGCAAACAGAGGGACGTCGACTTCATCGGCAATCGTAGTGAAGTGCCGGTAGAGCCCTTCCTGATTCGGTCGATTGTAGTAGGGGACGACGGACATCAGCGCGTCCGCCCCCGCTTTCACCGCCTCTCGCGCGAATCGGACGACGGCGTCGGTCGCGTTCCCGCCGGCACCGGCAATAATCAGTCGGTCCTCGGAGAACTTCTTGGACGCCTCGATGACTCGCAGCTTCTCGTCGTTGGTGAGGGTGGCGCTCTCCCCCGTTGTCCCGCAGGGAACGATGCCCTCGACACCGCCTTCGATCTGACGCGTTACGAGGCGCTCCAGGGCGCCGAAGTCAACGGACCCGTCGCCCCGGAACGGGGTCACGAGGGCGGTAAACGTTCCTCGCCATGAAATGGTCACGACAACCTCCCTTCGAAAAGCTCGTGAAACTCGAAAATGCCTTGCTTGCCGCAAATCCACTCCGCGGCGAACAAGGCTCCGCGCGCGAAACCCTCGCGGCTCTTGGCGACGTGGGCAATCTCGAGGCCGTCCGCCGGAGAGTCGAATCCCACGACGTGGCGCCCGAACACGCTCCCCGCCCGGATGCCTACGACGTGCAGGCTCTTGTCGTCGATCGTAGCGGGAGCCCCGGTCTCAACGACCTCCTTGCGCGAGAGGGTCTGGACGAGGGTCGAGGCGAGCCGGAGCGCCGTACCGCTCGGAGCGTCGGACTTGTGTTTGTGATGGTGCTCGAAAACGTAGGGGTCGTACTCGGTGAAGCGCTCGAAGAGCCGAGCCGCCTGCCCGACCAGGGAAATGAGGATGTTCGCCCCGATCGAAAAATTCGCGCCGTAAACGAGCCCCGTGCCGCTCGCCGCCACGATCTGACGTACTTCGTCGAGCCGCTCGTCCCACCCGGTTGTGCCCACGACGACGGGGAGCCCCGCCTCGGCGAGACGCTTGACGGTATCGTGCACAGCGTCCGGGGACGTGAAGTCGATCGCAACATCAGCCCTGCGGAGCTCCTCCGGCATGGGTCCCTCCCCGAGCCTCGATGTCTGGTCGAACTCGACCACGATTTCGTGGCCCGCCTTCCGCGCGAGGCTCGCGACCTCCCCCCCCATACGCCCCCGGCCCACAAGGACGATCCTCACTCCGTGGCTCCGAGGGCCCGAGGTTCGAGCCCTTCAACCATCGTGCGGGCGCGTGCCAAGCGGCTCGCGCTCGAAAGAGTCGTGTCACCGCACTTCATGACCAACATGTTCGATCTAAAGTACCCCAACGTAAGAAGGCCCGGGCTCCCCTAGGGAACCCGGGCCTCGTGTTTCGATCTTTACCGAATCAGCGCTTTCTTGAGCTCAGTGTGCATAGCTCCCGAAAGTGCCGCGAGGCCCAATTCCCGGCCCGCTTGAACTTTCGCTTCATGAACTGCGCAAGCATCGCATAAGCGCGCTCGTTCGACCGGACAAAGTGCTCGCTCACTGATTTCGTGGCCTTTACGGTGCCCCATTCTCGAACGCGAGTCAAGCCTTTTCTCCTCTACGAGCCAGACGCCGAACGTTATCCTCGATGAGCGCCATCGTGAGGCCCCGGCACCTGCGCATCGCGGTAACGCTAGGGCGTCGGCTCCTCCACTGTTCCCGGTACTGGCTCGCCGTGAATGCGAACGCGCGCCACTGGATTGTTCCAGTCGCGCCGGCTCGGACTCAGCTCGCCAGTGCCGTGGATCCCGTTGTGGATGTGAATCACACCGTTCTCGTCGAGCCCACCGTTGCCACCGCAATGCGGTCCAGGAATCGAACCGCATTGCTCGTCGTTGAGCTCGCTTCCCGCATCGAAGGCAGGAGCGAAATGCGTGATGACACCTCTGCGTCGAGGCCCACTCGCACCATTGAGCGCCAGAAAGGCGTCGTTGGTGGGCAGCATCATTCCGACAACACTGACACGGCTCATCGGCGTTCGCGCCCGTAGTCGAAGCCGCACCGATTCACCGGGCTTTAGAAGCTCGTTGGTCGCACGAACGTCATCGACCTTGGGTAGTCCGGACAGCGCCGTAGCGAGCGGCACCGGATTCCCGTTTTCGGCGAGGACCACGAGCGCGGGCCTCGCGGGCTCGGCGAGCTCGAAGATCCTGACGCCGGGCAGGTGCGTCGCCACCACCATGGGTGAGAACGACTGTCCTTGCGTAATGTTGGTGATCTCGACGATGTAGATCTGGGCGTGTGCCGCCTCGGCGTCCTCCTGGGCGAACGACGGATTGACGGTTGCGACGACGAGCGAGACGGCGAACAGGAAGGCGAAGGCATAGTTCCACTTCATGAATGACTCCTTCTTTCGGGTTTGTGTTGTGCGGCGGACTCTATCGTGTGAGACAGAGCGCGAGGCGAAAGGGTTTAAACAACTCGAACAACGCGCGATTGATGAGTCAAGTTGTTGAGGACTGACCCCCGTTGATATAGTCGTGTGGTTATGGGGGGCACGATTCTCGTCACGGGGGGCGCGGGGTTCATCGGCAGTAACTTCATTCACTATTGGGCCGCGGCGCATCCGGACTGGGCCATCATCAACCTGGACAAGCTCACCTACGCGGGCAATTTGGAGAACCTCCGGGAGGTCGAGAAGCAGCCCGGTTATCGCTTCGTCCTCGGTGACATCGCCGACCGTCAGCTCGTCGAGCCGCTCGTCTCCGAGAGCGACTATGTCGTCAATTTCGCCGCCGAGACCCACGTCGATCGCTCGATTCACAACGCGGGTGATTTCATCCTGACCGACGTGTTCGGAACCTTCGTGCTGCTCGAGGCCATGCGCGCGTCCGAGCGCACGCGCCGTTTCATCCAGATCTCGACGGACGAGGTCTACGGGGCGATCGAAACGGGCTCCGCAAGTGAAACGGACCCGCTTGCTCCCCGCAATCCCTATGCAGCAAGCAAGGCGGGCGCCGATCGACTCGCCTATTCGTACTTCATCACCTACGAGACGCCGGTCATCGTGACCCGCGCTTCCAACAACTACGGCCCCCGTCAGTACCCCGAGAAGATCGTTCCGCTCTTCGTGACGAACGCGATCGAAGACCAGCCGCTTCCGATTTACGGCGACGGGCTGCAGGTGCGCGATTGGCTCCATGCCGAAGATCACTGCCGTGCGATCGATTGGATTCTCGAGAAAGGTGTCGACGGCGAGACCTACAACATCGGCGGAGGCCACGAGCTCACCAACATGGAACTGACGAAGAAGGTGCTCGACCTTCTCGACAAGCCCTCCGATCTCATCCGACACGTTACCGATCGGCCCGGACACGACCGACGTTACAGTCTCGATACGACAAAGCTCCGCGGACTCGGCTGGGAGACGCGCGTGCCGTTCGAGAAGGGGCTGGAATCGACGGTCCAATGGTACCGGGATCACCCCGAGTGGTGGCAGCGCATCAAGAACGAAAGCGCCGAGTACAAGAAATTCCATGAAAAACACTACGCCGACCGCATTTCTCGCGCATCCTCCTAGACGTCTCGCGCTCACCGTCCTTGTGGGCCTCCTCGCGATACTCGCGGCCTGTTCCTCACGCCCGCGAACGGAGATCTTCTCCGCGTGGAGAGAGCCCGATGGCCCCCCCGGCCCCTATGCCAAGGTCGTGGTCATCGCCCTGGCAAGCAACGAGTCGACCCGCAAGATCGCCGAGGACGAGTTCGTTCGGCGGCTTCCGAAGAGCACCGAGGGCGTTCGTTCCTATGACGTGATCCCGAAAGAGGACGAAGGCGACGTCGACAAAACCGTCGCCCGACTCCAAGCGGAAGGCATCGACGGAGCCGCCGTGATGCGCCTCGTGGAGAAAGACGTAGGTGTCGCCTACGACCCCGGTTCGCTCTCCAGGCCGTACAACACCTTTAATAGTTACTATGGGTCCGTTTGGTCCGCGTACCACGACCCTGGCTACCTCACGACAGAGATCGCGGTTCGGGTAGAGACCGCCTTCTACTCGGTCGCGGACGAGAAGCGCGTCTGGACCGGCTACAGCCAGACGCTGAACCCGAAAAACGCCCAGGTCGTCATCGACGACGTCGCCCGGGTGGTGGTGACACGCCTCCGGCAGGAGCAGATCCTGCGCTAAGGGCGATCGCAGTTTCGGCTTCCGCTACCAGCGGAGGGTGTTGCTGAGAAGCTCCCCGCCGTCGAGCGTCAGTGTGGCCGTGACGGCAACGGGGCCGTTCTCGTGCGCCGGAGTCCACTCGCCCGAAAGCTGATAGAGCACGGCGCTGGCCCGCGCGTCGACGCGGGCGAGCGCGAGCGGGACGGAGCCTCCCGTGTTCCTTTCTCCGAACGTCCAGTCCAACCTCAGCGACGCGGTATCGAGAGTACTGTTGCTGCGGTTCACGACCCAGACGGCTAGTCGAAAGTCGTCCCCGAGGTGAACTTGTTCCGGCTCGAGCTCGATGAGCAGGTGAGCGGGCCGGGCCGGGTCGGCACTCGCTTGATAGACCGGCTCGTCTCCCTCGACGAAGCCTTTCAACCCGTCGGACGGATCAGAGGGATCCTCGAAGTCGGTCTGACCCAGTCGGAAGCGTCCCGATGCCGCCTCGTCCATCGGCAGGTCCTCGCCTTCCCGCTCGTCGAGTGCCTCGATGAGTTCAGTGCGCTGGCTCGCGAGCTCGCTCCAAAGCGCTTCGTTCGCTTCGCGCAGGGCGGAAAGCTCCTTGGCCGGGTCGCGGATCGCGGCGAGCTTGCGATTCGCTTCCTTGATGGCTGCGAGGTCGTCATTGGCCGCGGCCCGAATCGCGGCGATTTCCCGCTTCTGCCGCGCGATACGACTCGCGAGCTCGGAAGCGTTGCGTTTGACCGACACATCGAGAGTCGCCAGCTGGTTTTGCGTCTCCGCCAGCTTCTGAGCCAGACGCACACCGGAGAACACGACCATGCTGATGCACAGAAGCGTGGCCAGACCGATGCCCGCCAGCGCCACCCCGAGGTAAAGCTGGTAGCGACCCAGCTGCTGACGAAGCTTTTCGATCTCGGAAGCTTCGCGGAAGCTCGCCGAAACGTACACTCCTAGACTGGAATTGGTGTTTGATCCAATTGTCGGCGACGGAAGGGCGACGTGCAAGCCGTTTCAGGCAAACTCGTCCAGATACTGGGGCAGCCATATGAAGCTTTGCCACGCTGCGGCTACTCGTAGACCATCCAGAGCGGGCCCGGGAACAGCCACGACAATCCGCCCCTCAATCGGTCGCGCCAGTTCTCCCAATTGTGGCCGTCCCGCGCTTCGACGTATCGGATCTCCATACCGGTTCCCTGCAGAAAGGGCACGAGGGAGCGGTTCTCGTAGATGAGGGTCTCATAAGTGCCACAACTGACGAAGACTTTCTCGCTCACCCGCTTGGGCTCTTCTCGGTAGGCGTTCATGAAGTCGACGACGGGATCGAAGGCGGGCCCCCTCTGGTGCTCGCCAATGTCCGTGAAGGCGAACGAGCCCGACTGCAGGAGAAGCCTTCCAAAGAAACCCGGATAGCGCCAGGCCGTGCTCAGAGCCCCCACGGCGCCGAAGCTCGCGCCCATCAGTCCGCGGTGGCGCGGCTCGGTCAAGAGGGGAAACTCCTCTTCCAGGAAAGGCACGAGCTCTTCCACCACGAAGCGCGCGTGGGGCTCGTGGTTCGCGTATTCGACCAGTCGTTTTTCGGGCTGGGTCAAAGCGACGATCATGCCCGGGATCTCGAGACGATAAATAAGGTTGTCGAGCACTGTCTCTAGTCCCGAGAACTTCAGATACTCCGGTCCATCATGAACCACGAGGAGCGGGTATCGGCGCGTCGGTCGAAACCGAGCCGGAACATAGAGCACGACACGACGCGTCCCACCCAAGGCCTCGCTCTCGAACGCCATCTCTTTGATCGTGCCGGGACGAGCCTCGGGGTCGGGCGTCGCCCACTCCGGAACCTCGTATCCCGCCGTCTGACAAACGGAGTTGGCGCCGAAGGGGTCGGAGGCCTTGTTGGGGTTCAGGGGATCGAGAAGCCACTCTAGCTTCCCGTGACGCATGCGTTGAAGCTTGTACTCGATGCGCGACTCCGCCGGCAGCTCCATGATCAGATACCAGAGATCGGTCCCTCCGACGCGGTGAAACTCCTGCGAGGATGCCAGGCCGTAGATCCAATGCCCCAGAAAGACCGCCTCACCCGGACCTCGGTAGACGAAGGTGGTATAGGAGCCCTCGAGCAGGGGGAACTCGTGCCCGTCAATGAAGGCGTCGATCTCCTTGGCGCTCGGCTTGCTGTCCGCGAGCCGGTGAATCGCGAGCTTTCGATCGATGATCTCCTCACGGTGGCGCTTTACCATGAGCTCTCCTCTTCAACATTACCGTCGAGACCGAGTCGACTCACGCTCCCCCGCGCCGTCCAGCCCTCTCCGTCCCAAGAGATCGCGTCGCCGTCCCCCATCACGATGCACGCGTCTGGCGCGAAACGCTGGGCGAAAGAGGCGACCCGATGGCGGTCTTCGAGGTCGAGGCGTTTCTTGCCGTCGGGCAAAGCGACGAGACGAGGGCAGAGGCCGAGGCCTTGCTCCAGCACTTCGGCGTTGCCTGGCCCCTGCGGCGGATGATCGTGGAAGAGCACGACTCGATCGGTGAGCGTCATGGCGCCTGCCGACCAGGCGAGAATCGTCCTCCCGGCGGTGAGCTCGTCGAGTCCGAACAACCGCAGTCGATTCAGCAAGACCGCAACGTGACCCCCGGCGATCACGAGAGCGGGTGCGTCCTTCATGAGTGCCGCGATCGCCTCCCGCTCGCTTGCGACGCTCTCGCGCTCACGAGGGTTCCACCCCTCTTCGTGGGCGCCCCGGATCTCGACGATTCGCTTCAGGTGCCAGGTATCCAGATGACGAAGCTGCCCCATGGCATGCTCTCGTTCGGGGCCGAGAAGGGCCTCGTCGCCCTCGTCCCTGAGCAACGACAAAACGGCGTCGCGGACGTGGGCGAGCCGCTTGTCATAGAGCCGCTCGAGCTCGCGCAGTTGTCGCTGCATCTCGCCGTGAGCCTGCCTCAATTCGGGATCGGCCTGAAAGACGAAGTCGGCGCGACGGTAGAGCTCGAGATCGACTGAGCGGCCGTTCAGGTGACGGTCGATCTCCTCGTCCTCCCCCTCGCGCTCCTGCCAGCCCGCGGTCACGACACCAATCGGACCATCGGGAAGGTCCAGCGACGAGAAGAGCTCTTCCAGACTCGGGGCGTGATACTGAGGCCCCAGAAGCCAGATGGTTCTTCTTGCCGTCACTCTGCCTTGACCTCGAGCGAGTCCTTCGGCCGCTCGCCGATGCCCGTCACGGTGGCCCCGACGTCGTGCAGCGCGCGAGCGAACTCCCGTTGATTGAGAGGAAAGGAAGGTTTGACGAGGACGACGTACATGGAACCGCCCTAATCTATCAAGAGTCGTCGATAGATGGCGAGATAGGTCTCGGCCGGCCGGCGAAAACCTCTATAGAAGGCGACTTGCCTCGGAAATCGGTGCTGAAGCTTCGGCACCGAGCTCCGACTCTACGCCGGTTGACTCACCCTGTAGGCGCTCTCCCCCATCCCCGCAGAAAACGGTACGGGTAATGAGGGGAACTACCCCCGGCGGAGACGGGAAACCTCCGTAACTAGCTGAGCTCACAGGGCATTCACGCCCGCAGAATGGGAACGCCCCTTGCTTATAGATGTGCATCATGGCGAGGCGATGCATCGCTGGAATTTTGCTCGGACTTCTGTCGGGCACCCTTTGCTACGGCCAGTCTGTCGTCGGCACGACGACGGCGCCGGATGGCTTGTGGTCCGCGAGCCACTTTTACGTTCACTGTGCCGCCGGACGCTATTGGGTCGCTTATCACGACGGCACCCAGCCAGTGATCCAAAAGCTCGGCCGATGGATCGAATTGGACGGCCCTCGGTAACATTTTCTCACTCGGCGGGGCCAGCCTCACCTATACCTGGTCGGTGCGCTACTTGGGCACGACGATCATCGCGGTTCGCTACGTCGCGGGCACCAACACGCGCTACTACCGAAACGGCACGTTGAACCCGGACGGATCGATCGCCTGGGCTGCCGCCGACCTGGCGTCGGGACCGACCGGCTCGTCATGGGAATATTCGAGCGCGCTCATCGCGAACGGCAAGCCCATCTACTGGCGGTCGGATACGGGCAATAGCTCTCCAGGACGTTTTCGAATCGGAACTCAGATCAACTCGCCCTCGTTCTCCGCCACGAGCGGAGACGCGCCGTCCCTCGGCACGGCAACGGGCGGGCGGTTCTCCTCCGGTGCCGTATTCCCAATTGGCGGAAGCGACCCGAACGATCTCATCGCCTTGCGCGCCACGACCGAGACGGCCTACGGCGCGGGAAACCATCGCCTCGTCGCGATCAAGTACGATGCGAGCCTCGATACCGACCCCTACGAGGCCTCCTGGTACAACGTCTCGACGTTGAACGGCGGCCTCACCGAAGACACGACGACGGAGGTGAAGGAAGCGACGGACGGCGTCGCGCACCGGCTCTTCTCCGCTTCGCGCGACAGCAACGGGCGCATCCATGCCGTCTACGTCAATCGTAACGACGACGTCGTGCACTATCGCAAAGACCCCGGGTTCAATGACAGTTGGTCGCGCATCTCCGCCGACGTCACCCAATCGGCGGCCGCCATCGACCGAGTCGCTCTGGAAGCAACCGGCGGCGACAACCTCGTTCTCTACTACTCGAAGTCGGACAACCGCATCTACTCGAGGGCGTTCAACGGGACGTCTTGGGGCGGCGAGACGAATGTCAAGACGAGCACGACACCGCTCCAGGGCGCGCTAGCACCGATGGAGAGCTACGGCGCTTGTGGTGCGAACCTGGCCTGGGTCGAGGGGGCCGGAAGCCCTTACAACGTCACCTTCCTGGCGGGTGCGGGCTCTTGCCCCGATCTCGTCACAGCCGAAGGGTCGGGCACGCTGACCGTCACGGCGCCCGGCAGCTTCGAGATGGTCTTCGACACCGTTGCCGGCGCTGGGATTCGGAAGATGTTCGACCTCGCCGAGGATCCGGGTCGGAGTCACGATCTCGCGGGATCCCCGGTCGCCCTTCCCGGAAGTCCGAAATCACTTCATACGAGCGGCATGAACGTCGCGGGTTTGTTCTACAACTCCGGCAATAACGACTTTGGCGCGCAGATTCAACTCATCGAAGCCACGCAGACTCGGGTGCGCGTTCGGCAAGCCGCTCACTACGAGCACAGCGCGACGGGCGCGGTCTTGCCCGGTGTCGAGGCGAGCGGTGACTACAGCATCTACCCTTCGGGCCGCTTCGCTGTCGAGTGGAACCGTAAGACCACGATGGGACTCACCTACAACAGCGAGTACCACGAAATGGCGATCCACTATACGAGCGGGGTCGATCCCCTCAATACCTGGGCCACCTTCAGCGAAACGGCAGGCTTTCTCGGAAGCGATGATTTCATCCTGGCCCAGAACGAGAACACCGTCGTCAACCCAGGTGCGGTGACGGACTTCTTGAGGATCTTGTACCAGGACTGGTCGACCACGAACGGCTACTCCGCGACGGCTGACGCGACTCTTGCCGCATTCAACGCTGGCAACGAGCGCCTCAACTTCTCTTGGAACGAGACGACGGGCGCGGCTCTCGGCACGAACCTCAGCGAAACCTGGAATTTCCTCAGCTACTTCAAGCCCACGACGCTCGTCGACAACAACGACACCGCGGCTACGATTCGACGGGACGACTATCGAGGAGCCGATATTCTGGCCATGAACCAGGGCAGCGGTTGGTTCGACTCATCTGAATATACCGCGTCTCCCAATGACTTCTTCAACGAATCCGAAGCCGTCCATACGCTCGATTTGAATACCGCGAGCGGGCTCGACTTCGAGATCGACGGCGGCACGACGACGCGCTACGCGCCCTTTTTTAAGATCCGCCAGTGGCGATCGCTCAGCGCGAGTCCAACCGTGGACTTCACCGGGGCCATCACGACGTGGACGGCCGAGCAGCAAACGGGCGATACGAATCCCGGACCGAGCAACAACGGTGTCCTCGAAACGCACCGCGTTCTCATCGACTCGGCGTCTTTGAGCCAGAACGGTACCCAGATTCGCGTCCTGCTGCGGGGACACCCGACGAACCCCGCGCCAGCTTTGAGCAACTTCCACATCGCCGAAGTCGACGTGGACGACCGTGACGTCGTCGATGCCACCTGGACCCAGATCACGTTCAATAGCGGCGCCACGACGGTCGCCGTACCCGCGGGAGGAAGCGTTTGGTCTGACTGGATTTCCTTCACCATCGACCCGGCGAAGACGTACAGCGCTACGTTCTTTCTCCCCGTCAATAGCTCCAGCAGCGAGTGGGGCGGAACGGGTACCCACAAGTACCTGACAGTGGGCTCCGACAATTCGGCCACGCTCGACTGGTCGGGCATCGGACCTGCGAGCTCGAGCTTCATCGACTTCGTGGAAGAGATTCAAGCCAGTGGAACGAGGACGCTCGCTGCCGGAACGGACTTCAAGGCGGACGTCAAGCCCGTCGCTCGCGCGCACTTCGCTCAGGACATCACCTGGTACTCGACGCTCCACAATCTGGGCGCCTTCACGAGCCCAGACATCGGCGCCGGAGGGACAACCGGCGGCACCGTCGGGTTCCCGCCCGCGCGCTACGGATCCGGGGCCGCCTTCAACGGCGACGGCGACTATCTCCGCATACCGGCTACGGAGATGGATCCCGCCGAAGGAACGATCGAGTTCTGGTACAAACCGCGTTATACATTCGGAGGGGACTTCGGCGACAACACGGACGACTTCGGTTTGTTCGGCTATTGGATCGACGTCAACAACTACTTCTACGCCTATCACGAGCCCTATGGTGGTGGGGCGGGGACCGGTGAGGGCGTCTCGTTCGAGATTAGCCAAGGAGGAACACTCTTCGCCGCACGGACGGGTGCGGGCCCCAGCTTTCCCGAGTATTGGAGGGTGAACGACTGGGTGCACTTGCGTTTCGTGTGGAAAGCCGACGCCGCGACGCCACGGCTCGAGATCTACATCAACGGCACGCTCGCGAACCAAGCACCTATCGGAAGCTACCCGACACCCGTAGCACGTGACACAAACTTCTACATCGGAGAGCGGGAGCGAGCCGACATCCTCGACAACAACGGGGAAGGTGTTCTCGACGAGCTCGTCATCTACAACACGGCCGACATGCCCACGTCACTCGCGCTCGGCGGTCTGACCTCGAGCTCGGACGAGTACCTCGCGAGCGGCGGCCGGAACAAAACTTTCGATTTCTCGCCCGTGACGCTCTCGGGTCAAGGCGAGCACCTCTACTTCGGATCCGACTCGATGTTCCGGGGGCTCAACGTCGCACTCGCGACGGCGGGGGTCGGCACCGTCGACCTTCAATGGGAGTATTGGAGCGGCAGCGGTTGGACCGACCTGGAGGCCGTCGCGGGGTTCAACGACCCAACGTCTCATTTCACGCGCGGAGGAACCGTGTCGTGGACGGCCGATCCCGCCGGGTGGCAGCCCTATTCCGTCAACGGCAGTCCTGACCTCTTCTACGTCCGCGTCCACCAGGCCTCGGGGACCTACACGACGAAGCCCGTCGAGGGGCTCATCAAGACCGACATCTTGCTGTTCCAGTACTGCGGGAACCTCACGGCCGACGCCCAGCGCTTCGCCTTCGCGTTACCCCAACCGACAGAAGTCGCTCTGACTTCCTTTTCCGCCGAAGGCCTCGACGGAGCGGTGAAGCTTCACTGGAGAACGGCGAGCGAGCTGAACAACCTCGGGTTTCACCTCTATCGCGGCGAGAGCGTCGATAGCCCATTCTCTCGCATCACGACGACCCCCATTCCCGGGCTCGGCTCCTCGCCTGCCGGGGCGTCCTACGACTACCTAGACCGTGGCGTCGTCAATGGCAAGAAGTACCTCTACGTTCTCGAAGATATCGAAACGACGGGACGGACCGAGCGACACGGCCCGATCACCGCCACACCCTCCGCCACCCAATCAGCCCCGCCAAAGGAAGAGGACACGGGCTCATCGCGCATCACCTATGGGTCGCCCGAGTCGAGCGTCTATCGGATCGTTTCCCAGACGAACCGCCATCTCGTAATCGAGCTAGAGACGCTCGGCTTCTACGCCGAGCCCGTCGAGGATGGCTCCGTCGTAGTCTCCGTTCCCGGATTCGATGAGTCGGGTGAGGCCTCGGTTCCTGTGAAGCACGTCTCCCTGCCGCTTCCGGGCGACTACGAGGTCGCCATCGATCGCGTGAGCGCGGACGGCGTGGTTCGCTTCCAGAGCTTGCGACCTGCCGACGCCTCCCAGTTGGAGCTCGTTGCGGATCGCCGCGGTACGGTCCGCGCACGTCGCAAGCGATCCCGGCGCAAGCTCCGCGGAAGCGACCTCGTGCCGCACGAGGCAAGCCGCCTCGTTAGCGTCGGATTTCAAGGGGAGCAGAAGAAGGCGCTCGTCGAGCTCGCCCCGCTGCGTTGGGACGGGCAGGAGCTCCTCCTCGCCAAGAGGCTCGTCGTTCAACTGTCGCTAACGCCCACCGAGACCAAAACGCGGCGGAAACGAGAGAGAGTCCGCACGAGACGGGCGCAGGTCGCGACAACCGACCTGGGGCTCTACGGACTGCGCTACGAGCAGGCCTTCGGTACGCGGGGTCGCGCATCCTCGGTTCGCGTGAGCCGGGGCGGTGAGACCGTAACCCACCACGTCGAACCGGCGGGTCGAGCCTTCGCTCCCGGTAGCATTTTGTACTTCTTTTCCCCGGGCGCCGAGGTGAATCCCTATGGCAATGAAGCCGTCTTTGAGATCGAGCTCGGCGTCGGCGGAAAATCAATGGAGCTCGTCGTACCGAGCGGCGGGCCCAGCGTTACGCGCTATTGGTATACGGAGTCGCGCGAGGAGAACCATTACTATCAGGCCGCGCTGGTCGATGCGAAGGACCTGTGGCTCTGGGATCTCCTCTTCGCGCCCGTCACCAAGCGATACCCTTTCTCGATCACCTCGCTCGCCGAAACTCTCGAACCGGCAACGATTCGAGTGTATCTTCAGGGTACGAGCGACTTTCCCACGACGGAGGACCATCACGTCGAAGTACTCGTAAACGACGTGCTCGGCGCCTTCGAATGCGTCGAAGATTTCCCTGCGCGCCCGCGCAGCGCCGACGTCCGGCAAGTAGATTTTCTTCTGGAGTCGAGAGGCGAGCACCGTCGAGGAAATGTCCTCCGCGTTCGCGACGAAGTTGCCAGCGGCGTCGGGCCGGTCGGCGACGAGAACGAAGGGGCCAGAATCCGAAGGCTCATGGGACTCGTACTCGAGAATCTTCGTCACCATCGCGCGGACTTCTTCCACGTTCCTCGCCGGTAGCCTTCCGATCGCGAGGTCGGGAAGGTCGTCGTTTCCGTTTACGGATGCGTAGGCGAGATCCGAGGCCGTCCATAGATAGCTCGTACGGACCATATAGGGAGGTACGAGATTCTCGGTCTCCGTCTTCAAGTAGTTCTTGTAGTCGTAGGTCCCGTCGCCGAGAAGGACGACGTAACGCGGCGGTACCCGCCACGCGTGGTAGGCATGTGCGATGAAATCGCGCAGCGCCTCTGGTGACGTTTCGCCATGGCCGAAGGTCTCGAAAACGTCCCCGATCGCGACGACCTTCGTGGCGAGGCCCTGACGGCGTCGGTGCTCGACGAGAGGGGACGCTGCCTCGAGCAGCTCACGGGGTCCAACGAGAAGCCAATCGGCTCGATTCCCCTCGTCCGCGAGGCGGTCCGCTTTGACTGCACGTACCTCCGGTGTGAGCGCCGCCGATCCCAGCCAGTAGCGCCGGCCTGCCTCGACTCGAGCACGGAACGCATCGCCGAGCCACCGGGTCTCGTCCGTCACGTCCACCCCGAGTGCGAGGCCTTTGGCCTCCACCAATCCGGGCTCGCGCCACTCGCCGTAGAGCGATCCATCGTCAACCCGTGAGAGGCGAGGGTAGGTGACTTCGAACCGATTCAGCATCACCATGGAGTAGGCGGCGGCGGTACCGCCGGTGTTGGTGAGCACGAGCTCGTTCGCTCCCTCTCGGAGAATGCCGGAAGCGACGTCGAGCGCCAAGATGCGTTCGTTCTTTCCGTCCCAGCGCGCGTCACCGAGGAGCTCATGAGCTATATCGGCCACGGCGGTATTCACCTCTGGTCGAACGACAATGTTCTCAATATTGACGACGTGTCGGCATTGGCTAACGTCCCCAGGATACCGATACTCCTCACGATGAATTGCCTCAACGGCTACTTTCACTTCCCGTATTTCGACTCGTTGAGCGAGGCGCTCCTCAAAGCGGAAGGCCGCGGGGTCGTCGCAGCCTTCTCGCCCACCGGACTCAGTCTGGACGCTCCCGCGCACAAATACCATCGTGCGCTCCTCGGAGCCATGACGAGTGGCACTCACGAGAGACTCGGGGATGCGATTCTAGAGGCCCAAGCGGATTACGCCGACTCCGGGGCCCTTCCCGAGCTACTCAGGATCTACCACTTGCTCGGCGACCCAGCGCTCGTCATCGGCTTCTAGAAGGCTTGTTTCACTTCTTCCGCGATGATCTCGATGCCCTTGCGCACTGTTTCCTCGTCCTGGGAGTAGTTCACGCGAATGCACTCGTGCTTGTGGCGCCAGTCTTCGTCGGCTCCCGCAAAGAAGTAGTGACCGGGCACGACGAGCACCCCACGGTTTTTCAAGCGTTCATAGAGCTCGCGAGAAGTGAGACGCATGCCCTCGAGCCACATCCAAAAGAAGAAAGTCCCTTCGGGCTTGTGAATCCGGTAGCGCAGCCCCGCCATGCTCTCTCGGATCCATTCGAGCGCCTGAGCGGACTTCCTCTCGTAGAAGGGCCGGATGAGCTCCCGGCTCATATCGATGATCTCACCACTCGATACCAGCTCACGAGCGAGATAAGCGCCGAAGCTCCCGGGAGCCAGGGAGACGATCGCGTTGAGTCCGGCGATGGCGGAGACGATCTCCTCGCGAGCGATAACGATGCCGGTTCGAGCTCCAGGAAGGCCGAGCTTCGACAGGCTCATGGTCAGAATGATGTTCTCGTTCCAGATCGGCTCCGCATCCGTAAAGATGATGTTGGGAAACGGCGTGCCGTAGGCATTGTCGATGATGAGAGGCACGTCATTCGCCAAAGCTAGAGCGTTCAGTCGCTCGAGCTCTCCCTCGGTCAGCACGTTCGAAGTCGGATTCGTGGGGCGCGAGACACAGATGGCCGCGACTTCCTCCGTCACGTCCACCCCGTCGAAATCGATGTGGTATTTGAAGAGGTCGTCCCCCAACAGCTCGATCTCCGGTCGGTGGGACACGAAGAAGTCATGCACGAGCCCTGAATCCGTATAGCCGATGTACTCCGGCGTCAAGGGCAAGAGAATCTTCTTGGGCGGTCCAGTCTCCTGCTCTCCCGCGAGCAAATTGAAGAGCCAGAAAAAGGACGGTTGGCTTCCATTCGTAAGCGCAACGTTCTGAGGACCGAGATCCCAGCCATATCGCTCTCTGAAGAGTCCCACGAGCGCCGCGATGAGCTCACGATTGCCCTGGGGCGCATCGTAGGTTCCGATGAGTCGCTGGAACTCGCCCGAGCCGCTCAGCATGTCGCGCATGCGTTCGGTGAAGACGGCCTCCACCTCGGGAATGCGCGCGGGATTGCCGCCCCCCAACATCAACATGCGCGCACCCGAGGTGAGGGCTTCACCGAGGTCATCCATCAACGTGAGGATCCCGGACTCCTGCGTGAACTTGTTGCCGAACTTGGATAGTTTCATGTGCGTCGGCAGGTAGCGCTCACCTACTCCCGCTGCGCGTCGGCGAGCGACGACAATGACCCAAGAGCGCAAGCGCGGCGATGGCTTTGCCAGGCATTCCCGTGGTCTTCTTCCTCAATCTGGGCATGCTATCATTGTCCAATCCCAGTTGAGATTCATCGAAACGACGAAAGTGTGACCGAGCAGGTACAGCCAAACCCGACTCGGGCGCCCATCGCCAATATGGGCTCCCTCGCCCGTATCGCTCTGCCTGAAGTCCTGAAACGTATCGCGCTCAACGAGTTGAGCGGATGCATCGAGGTCACCTCGGCCAGGATCGTCCGAACCATCTACTTGGATCGGGGGTTCGTCGTCTTCGCGGCGAGCTCCTCGGAGTCCGATCGCCTGGGACAGC
Source organism: Candidatus Marinacidobacterales bacterium (assembly GCA_965247365.1). Lineage (GTDB taxonomy): Bacteria > Acidobacteriota > Vicinamibacteria > Marinacidobacterales > SMYC01 > CBDFHB01. The sequence continues at coordinate 744,245 of CBDFHB010000002.1, read as the reverse complement.
TCCTGCTCGAATCCGGGAGAATCGACGAACGTGAGCTCGAGCTTGCCTGCAGCCTGATGCAGGGCAAGCGGCGCATCGGCGCAGCCATCGTGGAAGCGGGCTTGCTAACGGAGGAAGAGCTCGGCCGCGAGCTCGCGCGGCAAGTGCGACGAATCGCGACGACGATCTTCGGTCTCGAAGAGGGCATGTACCGCTTCGACGAAGGCCACTAACCCAATTCCCATGGAACTGCGTCTGGGTCTGTCGATTTACAGGATCCAGCTCGAGGGTATTCGGGAAATGAAAAGCCAGGAGCTCGTTACGAGTGCTCTTCCCTCGCGCGATACCTTGTTCCGCTTGTCGAAGTTCCCTCCCTTCAGCTTCGAGGACGTTCGCTTCCTCCCCGAGGAGCTGCTGATCATGGAGGCGGCGAAAAAGGATCGCTCCGCGCCAGCGATCCTCAGTCGAGCGGGCAAAGACAAGACCGTCGTGCAGCGAGCGATCTACGGACTGCTCTGTGCCGGGATTCTCGAACCGGCCGACGAATCGGCCGAGGCGCGTCCGCTCAAAGTTCAGGAGGAAACGGGCACCTTCCTGCTTTCCGGGATTGACTCCGCGGACGTCCGGAGTGACGTGGAGAACGTACGTCAGGAAGTCTTGCTGGAGTACGAAAGCTCGGAGCGCGCCACTCCGGCGGACCTTCTAGAGGTAGACCCCTCAGCGGAGAAGGACGCTATTCAGCGCGCCTACGACGCGAAACAGGCCGCGTGGGCGGAAAAGCAGCGGGGACTCGACAACGAGAAGACCCTCTGCCTCAAAGTCGAAGAGATCCAGCGACGTCTGGCGAAGGCGAGGGCGGAGCTGCTCGAGAGCGAGAGCGCCGCAGCGGAGCCGCCCCCTGAGATGGATGCGACCGTCCCGGAGGAGCCGTCGGTCCCGCCCAGGCGCGCCACCGGACAAACTCCCGGCAAGAAAGGAGAGCTCAAACGGCTCTTCAAGGAGATCAAACTCCGAAAGCTGGTCGAGGACTCCGAGGGCGTTATCTCACTGATGTACGAGGTGGTGCAGCTCGAGCCCGACAAAGCCAAGTACGAGGCTATGCTCGCACAGTCCCTGTCGTCCCACCCCGTCATGAAAAACAAGGCCGAACGGCACTTTCGCAGAGCACTTTCGATGGATCCGCAGAACGCGGACATCCACTATCTGCTGGGCCGTTACTATCAGTCGTTCGACATGAAGTCGCGCGCTCTCGCCGAGTTCAAAATCGCGCTTCGCATCGACCCGACGCTGGCCTCGGCGCGAAGCGCTGTCGTCGAGCTGAAGGGAAGCGACGAGGGCGGTATCCAAGATCGACTAAAGAAGATCTTCGGGTGATACCTCAGGCCTTCTTGAGCTGCCCCACTACGAAGAGCAGAACCACGGCACCGACGGTAGCCGTCACAATCGAGCCTATGAGGCCATAGGCGGACAGCCCGAGTACCCCGAACAACCATCCTCCGACAACCGCGCCGATGACGCCGATGACGAGATTGCCCGCGAGGCCGAAGCCTTTGCCTTTCATGATCTGACCCGCGAGCCAGCCCGCGACGAGACCGATGACGAGAAAGTAGACAAGTCCGTTCACAACGCTACCTCCTGGTAGGTACTAATATCAGACTCGAGTGAAATGGGGATAGCAAAAAGAATCCCCCTAGGCGAGCCCCATCTTCTTGCGACCCTCGTCGTGCCTTCGCGTCAGCTCGCCGTTCCACGGCGGGATGACGAGAGTGACATCGCCGTGACATTGAGACTGGCAGGCGAGCCGGATCGCGGGACGCCGGTCGTCCTCGGCGTTGGTCGTGTCGTAGCCGAAATAGGCGAGGCGCTCGTTCTCGAAAGGCGTCATCTCCGACAGGGTCTCGCGCCCGGAAACGACGCCGACCCAGCAGTAACCACAGGAGCCTACGCGACACTCCACAGGGACGGGACCCGCGACACGCCGGTAGTCGAGCTCACGATAGTCTCCCTGCGCCTCCCCGCCTGCCATGGCGAGGTCCTGACCGGTGATGGCACGAAACACGGCGCCGCGGACTCGCTCGTTCCAACGGACGTCCCAGCGGCGATTGACCCCGCGAAGAAACGTGAACAGCCCGTCGCGGCTCTCCCGTCTGCGGTTCGCCAGAACCCTATCGGGTTTTTTCGGGAGGAGCGGCTCGGCGGCCGGTCGGTCGACGACGGCCTCGATGGGCTCGATACCCACTTGGCGGAGCAACATGAGCCCTACGGCGCTAATGCCCAGAACGTGCGACGTGTCGACTTTCGCGTCTTCGGCGACGCGGGAGGCAACGTGGTGGATCGTGTCCCCGAGCGAGCTTCCTTGATGCTCGAAGGTGAGGACGGCTTTCTTCACTCCGGGCCAATAGTGCGCCCCGAAGAGGAAGTTGACCGAAGCGTCGACTTGTTTGTCGAGGCGCCACTCGCCCTCGAGGTCCATGAGACGCGCCATCTCCTGCGCGCCCTCCGCGCTCGACAGGGCCGTCTTCAGGTCCAGAGGCCAGAAGGCGAACCAGATACGCGTCGCCAAACGGTCGACTTCGTGAATGGAAGGCGTAAGCTCATCGAGCGCATCCGTCCAGGCCTTTTGGGAGTGCCTCTCCAAGAAGCCCAATAGCTGATTTCTTTCCATGACGGTCATAAGCAATTCCCCGAGAAACGTGACTATCCTAGCACGTCCTTTTTGCCGCCACCCTACCGCTGTGCTAGTTTCACTCTGTCCGTCCCAATAAGGAGTTCCCGATGAGCATTAGCATGCACCTCAAGATTCTCGCCCATCCCGTGTTCACGAATCTCAACTTCCACATGCCGATGGTCGTGGATCTCTCGCACCCGCTCATCATGCTCAAGGGAGAGAACGGCTCAGGCAAGTCCACATTGCTACACTCCATCTTCTACGCACTCCGCGCGGAAGAAGTGGACGGCTATGTCTACCGGACGGAGCTTCAAGACATCGATCGGGAGAAGATTTTTCTCTTCGATGCCGAACAGCACAATCCGAGAAACCAGCTCGAGATGTTCGAGGATCAGCCCGATATGAAGGAGTTCCTTCAGGTGGCGAGTCACGGCCAGGTCATGCTCTCGCTCTTCTCAGACAGCTTCCCCAAGCTTCCTGACGGCACCGTGCTCCTGCTCGATGAGCCGGAGATGGCGCTCAGCCAATCGAATCAAAGGCGCATCCTGAAGATGTTGATGGAGCTCGTGGACACGAAGCACTTCCGGATCGTGACGGCTACCCACTCTCCCACGCTCCTTGACGCTAAAGAGACGTACGTCATAGACTTAGACCGACACGTCAACAAGAACGTCATCCCCGAGGACATGGGCGTCGAGGGGCAAAGCACGCTGCACTGAGCGTGTTCGACCCTAAACCATTGGAAATAAGTGTCTTGCGTATTAGCCCAGAGCGGGCGCGGTTCACGGTCCGTTCAGTGTCGATTTGGGCCCGAACATGGGCAGATTTGGCTAATTCGTTGAAAATTGTTGGCTTGCTCGGCCCTCGCCCTCTATTCTCCTGACTAGTCTATTTTCGCGCTCGTCCCGGGAAAGCGCCCTATCAAAACCAACCTTTGGAGAAGCGCATGCATCATCCACCAGTCAAGTACTTCGAAAAAGCCCTCACCGCGGCGGCGACCGGCGCCTGGCACGTTTTTGAGCGCTTGAACCGGATTCGTCCGAACCCGACGTTCACCCCCGCGTGGTCGGACAAGCCGCTGCTCAAGTCCTGGCAAAAGACGAAGCCGACTCTCGGCTGGCCAAGGACGACGGACTCGCTCTGCCCGAAGTGCATTCCCGAGGCTCGCGACAAGATTCTCAACGGCGAAGGCGAGCTGAACACGCTCGTCAACGAGAAGGTCGGCGAGATCAAGGCTCAGGTCATCGAGCGTGACGGCGAGATCTGGATGATCAAAGACTGTCCCATCCATGGGCGCTTCGAAGACATGATGGCCGTCGACGTGGCCTTCTTCAAGCACCTCGAAGACGTCTTCCCGGGCCGCGACATCCGCGCCCACAACGACGAGAAGCTCCACCACCACGGAAGCAGCACCATCAAGCACGGACGCGGCTCGGTCCTGACGGTGGATCTCACGAACCGCTGCAACATGATGTGCGACCCGTGCTTCATGGACGCCAATCAGGTGGGTTTCGTTCACGAGCTCTCTTGGGACGACATCAAGACGCTGCTCGACAACGCCATCACCATCAAGCCACGTCGCCAGATGTCGGTACAGTTCTCCGGCGGCGAGCCCACGCTCTCGCCCTACTTCCTCGACGCCGTGCGCTACGCGCGGAAGGTCGGCTACATCAGCACCCAGGCGGCGACGAACGGCATCGAGTTCGCCAAGAGCGCTGATTTCGCTCGCGAAGCGGCCGCGGCCGGACTTCGCTACGCCTATCTGCAGTTCGACGGCATCGGCAATGCCGCGAACTCGCATCGGCGCGTCGGGAACCTGTTCGAGGTCAAGATTCAGGCCATCGAGAACCTCTACAACAACGGAGTCGATATCGTGCCCGTGACGACGCTGATCAACGGCGTCAATAACGAGCAGGTTGGCTCGCTGATTCGCTTCGCGCTGGACAACCCCAAGAAGATTCCGTTTCTCTCGTTCCAACCGGTGTCCTTCACCGGGCGTGACGAGGCAGTGACGCCAGAGCGTCGCTTCGCGCAGCGCTATACGCTGTCGCATCTGGCGCTCGACGTGAAGAACCAGACGGGCCTCGGCGAGCCGACGCGCGACTGGTTCCCCATCTCGTTCCTCGGAACCTTCTCGGACTGGGCCGACCTCGTGCACGGACCGGGCCGGGACTGGGGCCAATTCAACTGCGGTTGCCATCCCAACTGCGGTGTCGGCATGGCCGTCATGGTGGACAAGGAAACGAAAGAGTCCGCGCCGGTCACCTCATTCTTGAACGGAGATCGATTGGCCAATGACGTCAAGAAGATCAACGACGCCGCGCGGGGCCACTTCCTGTCCTCGGTGGGCATGGCCCTCGCCGTCATGCGGAACTACAACCCGTTCAGGGCTCCGACCCACTTCACGCTGAAGGCGATGCTCGAGAAGTTCGACAAAACCTACGGTGTCACCGGCCGCGACTACGGCAAAGTGACCCCGGACCGGACCTTCGCGGATATCGAGAAGCGTCGGCAGGATCGCTGGAACTTCCTCTTCATCGCGGGTATGTGGTTCCAGGACCTCTTCAACTACGACTTCCGCCGCACCGAGCAATGCATCATTCCCTACGCAACCCAGGAGGGTGAAATTTCCTTCTGCGCGTATAACACCGGCATCGGGTGGCGGCAGATCGTCGAGAAGATGCACATGTCGGCATCGCTCAACAAGTGGTACGAGGAGCGCGGCCGCCATCTGATCTACGCGGGCAACAAGGAAGTGAATCTGTCGACAGTAGACCACTCCTTGATCCTGAGAGACGAAGACGTCCAAAAGGGCATCCAGACGGATCTCGACGAAAAAGGCATCGCGAAGACCGCTCGCGACGAGATGCGACAAGCCCGCGACGCGAAGAAGAACGTCGAGCGTACGCCCGAGGACGCTCGCATGGAGAAGCTTTATCGCGAGCAGATGCTCAACGAGCAGTCTCCCGAGGAAAAGGCCCCGACCGTCCAGATCGAAGTCTGATTCTCAAAAAAGCAGCTTTCGTAGAAAAGCCCGCCCCCCGGGACGGGCTTTTTTTACCTCTCCCCTCTGGGGAGAGGGTGCCGCGCGAGGCGCGGTGGGTGAGGGGTCATAACCACCTGGTTGGGTGAGGGTCTTACCTCTGAAACGCCACCACGTTTTGACGCTGGCGACCGAGCCCCTTGATGCCCGATTCCACCACGTTGCCGGGCTTCAAGAATTTCGGTGGGCGGCGACCCAGGCCGACGCCCGCGGGGGTCCCCGTGCTGATGACATCGCCGGGAAGTAGAGTCATGAACTGACTCACGTAGCTGATGAGCTGGTGAACGCCATAAATCATGTTGCCGGTCGAGCTGTCCTGCATGACCTTGCCGTTCACAGTGAGGAACATTCTCAGGTCGTGAACGTTCCCCGCTTCATCGGGCGTCACGAGAAAGGGACCGAGCGGCGCGAAGCCGTCGGCGCTCTTGCCCTTGATCCACTGGCCCTGCCGCTCGAGCTGAAAGGACCGCTCCGAATAGTCGTTCACGACGATATAGCCGGCGACGTAGTCGAGCGCTCGCGAAGCGGGGACAGCGCTGAGGCGTGCCCCGATCACCACCCCGAGCTCGACCTCCCAGTCAACTTTGCTCGCTCCTCTCGGAAGAGCTAGATCGTCGAAGGGCCCCGCGATCGACGAGCTCGCTTTCATGAAGAGCACGGGCTCGGGCGGGATCTCCATCTTCGCCTCTCTCGCGTGGTCGCGATAGTTGAGACCGATGCAGACGATCTTGCTGGGCCGAACGATGGGAGGGCCGATGCGAACCGACTCCGGATTCACCTTCGGTTGCGAGCTGGCGAAAGTCGCCGCCCATCGACGCAAACGCCGAAGACCACGACTGCCGAAGAAGTCTTCATCGTAGTCCTCGCCAAAAATGGAAGCGTCGATCCAGGTGCCGTCTTTGAGCACCATGCCGGGCTTCTCCTTGCCCGGGTCACCAAAGCGAATAAGCCTCATCTCTTCCTCTCAGTTTGAACCCAACCAGTGGGACCGAAGAGATGATAATCGACCGAGCGCCAGGAGTGAAACGACACTCCCCGAGCTCGGCACCGGATCGGGGAGGTCGGAATAAACGCGATCGTCGAGCCTCGAGGATCAATGAGAAATGCCGCTCGAATCTGCCGATGGGACCTTGTTGACTTCTCGAGTCACCGTCGTTCTCAATTGGTACGAAGAGCTCACCACCCGCGTACCGACGGAATAGCCAGAGAGAGTTCGCGCCCATCAGATGTGTCTGGGTATCGACACCGCCCGGCCCGGGTGGCGCCGCTCGAAGGCAGTCGGTAGAATTTAAGTAGTCACCCTTAAAAATCCAGGAGTTGCCCAGCCTTCAGGGCTGCGCCAACAGAGGAGGGCTTTGGCTCGTGCGAAATCCATGTCGTCGACGCGGTCGTCCCGTTTGCCTTCTCGACGATTCTTGCCGCCTTCGCCCAGGCGGATACGTATTGGCAGGAACGCGCCTGCACGGAGATCGCGCTATCTGAGGGGTCGGGGCTGATTTGGTGCGCGGATGCCGTCTCCCTGTCGGAAGGGCGGTTCGAGCTGCAGCTAAGCTGGCGGGGGGTCGGTCTTTCCGGCAAGACGCTTCAAAAAGATGCCGACACCGGCAACCGCAACATGTACTTGAAGGACAGCCACGGGCGGCGCTACGACCACATCGCGACCGAGGGGGCATCCAGGGACGGAGGTCAGCTCGACGAGGCTCATCCCATCCTTCGGGGGGCCTTCGTTTTCAGGGACGTGCGACCCGAGGAGAGAACGTTCTCCTTTCACGACGACGATCAGCATTTGTCGATTACCGGGATCACCTTGTCTCCCCACTCGCGGACCGATTGGGAAACTAGCCTCGCGCTCCTCGGACACTTGGCCCAGTCGCGGGTTATCCGAATCGAGTACGGCCTCGGCGACGGAAAGCGTGAGCAGTACAAACTCACTCGAGCTGCCGAAGGCTTTCGCGTCGAGGGTGCATCGAACACCGTCCTACCTTCATCGGATGTCGCGTCCTTCCTTTCGACGCTCACCGAATCGCCACTCCTCGAGAGGAATTACGTGCGGCGCCAAGGGGCACGCGGTCGCCCCAGGGTCTACGTCGAGCTCTCGACTCCAGAGGGAAACGTAGCGTTCGGCTCGCAAAGCCTCTCGACCCGGACGTGGGTCGCAGAGATAAAAGACACGAGCTACATGATTCCAGACGACACGCCGACGCGCGCGCTCCGCGAGCTCGAGCCCTTGCTCGGTCGCGATCCCGCATCACGCGCCTTGAATCTCCTAACACCTCACGTCGGGGCGGAACGGGCTTCTCAGGTATGGACCCGGATAGAAACGCGATTGGGTCCCGAAAAAGGATACAACGTCGCGCTCAGGGTGGCGGAGCTTCTCGACGGTTCGACCGATTCTGACGACGTCTGGACGGAGCTGGATGACTTTCTCGAGCCCCGGTCCCCTCCACGCGATGCGCCAGAGAAGGAGGCGACGGGCGATGTTTCACGCGGCGACGACACCCGGCTGGTAGAGGCTGCGAGAAGCGGTGACGTCGAGATGCTTCAGAGTCTGTTGAGGCAGGGCGTCGAGCTCGAGGCTGAGAGCGCCGACGGGAACACGGCTCTCCTCGTCGCGGTTGTCTCGAACCACACTGAGGCGGTCCGCGTTCTTCTGGCCGCGGGCGCCGACATGAAGGCACGCAGCCGCACGGGAGAGACGGCCCTGACGCTCGCGGCGGCGGCGAATCGATTCGAGATCGTCGACGCACTCCTCGTGGGGGGAGCGGAGATCGACGTGAAGGGACGCTATCGGATGACCCCGCTCATGATCGCGTCGCAGAACGGACATGGCCAAACCGTCGCCGCGCTTCTCGACGCCGGCGCTACTCCGAATGCGCAGAGCCTCCACGGGGACACGGGCCTCGGTCTTGCTGCGGCAGGTCAACACACGGCCGGCGTTCGGCTGCTCCTCGGTGCAGGTGCCGATCCGAATCTCGCCGAGTCTGGAAGGGAGACGCCTCTGATGAAGGCCAGAAACCCGTCCATCGCACGAGCCTTGCTGAGAGCGGGGGCCCGCGTGAACGCCTCGGATGACCGAGGCCTCACCGCGCTGATGATGGTCGTGGCCGGCGACGATGCGCGAAGCCCGCGGCGGAGCGGAGCCGTCGACGTCCTCGGCACCGTGAGAGCGCTCTTGGCAGCGGGAGCCGACGTCGGCGCGCGCGACGTCGAAAAGCGGACGGCGCTCATCTGGGCAACGAAGGGCCTGCCGGGCGGCACGACCAACCCCGCGCTTCTACCTCCGCTAATCGAAGCTGGCTCGGACGTCGGTGCCCGGGACCACGAAGACGCGACCCCTCTTTTCTACGCCCTTGTACGCGGCGACGAGGAGGGCGCCCGTACGCTCGTGGACGCCGGTGCCGACGTCAACGCGAGAGTGGGCAACCTGTCACCCATGGACGTCGCCCTCCGATATGGCCACTCGGAGATCGCAGCGCTTCTGCTCCGGGCCGGAGGACGGAGGTAGGCCCTGACGAGTCGATCAACGGTGGTCCGCCGCTTCTGTGGCCGCCTCCGTTTCGTCCCTTTCGGGGACTGACGGTCGTCGCGCCGAGGTCGGCGAAAGGCTGGAGCCAGGCCTCGAAGATCGGCGCCACTGCGGCGTTACCCTGAGCGTAGATTCCTCGAATCTTGCCGCTCCCATTGTCGAGGTTGAAATAAGCTGCGAAGCGCGCGTGCTCGGGCTTCAGAGTGAGTGGACCCGAGGCCTCCCTCAGAAAGGAGGGCAAGTTCTTCTTCCCGGGGTCTTCGGGCTCCGGACGTGAGGCGAAGTGCTCGGACACGCAGGCTCGCGAGCCGCGACGCCCTTGCTCCTCAGCGCTCCACAGCGCAATGCGGATCGATCGACGGGGCTCGGCGGAGACGGCCTTCAGGATGCGGATCGCCTCGAGGACGACGGACGAGCCGGCGGCGTTGCATCCCCCGGGTTGTACCAGGATCGTCGGCGTCGAATCGTGGGGTGCTCTCTCCTATAATGACGCCTCATGCGGACCACGATCGTAGGCACCGGAATCTTTCTCCCCGAAACCGTGGTGGACAATCGCGCTCTCGGCCGGATCATGGACACGTCGGATGAATGGATCCAGACGCGCACCGGTATTCGCGAGCGGCGTTTTGCCGACCCCGAAAGCGCCACGAGCGATATGGCGCTCCCCGCGGCGCGAGCGGCGATCGAAGACGCCGGGATGAGCCCTGGCGACATCGACTACGTCGTTCTCGCCACCATGACACCGGATATGTACTTTCCGGGGTCGGCTCCCTTCCTTCAGCGCAAATTGGGCATCACGGGCGTTCCCTGCCTGGACATTCGCCAGCAGTGTGCGGGATTCCTCTACGGCTTGCAGGTTGCCGACGCCATGATCCGCTCCCATCAGTACAAGAACGTGCTCGTCGTCGGAGCCGAGGTGCACGCCTGTTTCATGCCTTGGAAGAGCTGGGATGTGTTACGCGGGGAAAGTGACAAGGCGGTGCCGACGGAAGAGTACGAGGTCAATACCGCGACACGCGACCGCTCCGTGATTTTTGGCGACGGCGCCGGCGCGGTCGTTCTGAGGCCAACGACGGACGAAGACAAGGGTATCCTCGACATCCTTCTCTACACCGACGGAACCGAGGCCGAAAGGCTCTGTACGCGGGCGGGTGGCAGCGCCTACCGCCCCTATTTCGACCCGGAGATGACCTCGAGTGGCGACGTCACCCCTTTCGTAGACGGCCGGGAAGTCTACCGCCTCGCCGTACGTCTAATGCCCCAGGTCGTGAAGGAGATTCTCGCGCGCAACGAGCTGACTCTCGACGACGTGGCCCTGGTGATCATGCACCAGGCGAACTTGCGTATCAACGAGGCTGTGCAGCATCGTCTCGGCCTTCCCGGCGACAAGGTATTCAACAACATCGAGCGCTACGGCAATACGACGGCTGGAACGATCCCGATCGCGCTGCACGAAGCCCGCGAAGCGGGCCGGGTCCGACCCGGCGATCTTCTCTGCCTGGTGGGCCTCGGAAGCGGTCTCAATTGGGGCGCTATCTTGTACCGTTGGTAGCGTATCTATCTCGCGGCGCGCGGCAGCGGGAACGTTTCACAGTGACCAGCCGACCGACGTCGTGAGACCGAAGGCGTGCTTCTCACCCTGATTCAAGGGGTCGCTGTCGAAGTTGTGGAAGTAGCCGACTCGGAAGAAGAAATCGTCGACGATCTCCCAGCTCGTGTCGATATCGAAATCGAATCGGACCCGTCCCCATTGAGAGATACTCGGAAAGACGACGAATGCCGAGCGCAGATCGAGAGCCCCGACGTCGAACCCGTCGAGGTCGAAGCCGCCGAAAGCTTCCGCGCTGTCCGACGTAGGAATATCGGGGTACCAACAACGGCAAACCAACGTTGTGCTTTCATGAAATGGTCCCTGTTCATTGTGGAGTTACGGCGATCGCGAGCTACTTGGTCGCGGCCCACTTCCTGACTTCTGTACGAAACCAGGCATCCGCTTCTACCGTAAAATTGTAGTTCTCGCGGATGTACTTCATGGTGTCTTTCTCGACATCCGTGTAGACCTTGGCGTCGGCCACCGCGGCGAAGAGCGCTTTCGCGTCCTCAATCGAGATTCTGCCATCTCCGGTACCGGCGACGGCGCCGTCGGCAAGCTCGATGAGCTTTCGGTCACACTTCACCCCGTCCATCTCAATGTAGTAGCCTTCTGCCATAAGTTCCTCCTATTGACTCACGATATTGCACTTGTTTTCCGATTTGCCAGTCTTTTTCCGGGAAAAAGAGGTAAAAGGGGCTCATTGCGCCGGTCTCTGTCACTATGGGCGGCGGGATGAGGAAGAGCTCATGAAATCGCGAATCTCACCGTTCAAGAAACTCAAAGACTACATTCTCAAGGCCTGGCGGCACTTGACCGCGGAGTGGCGGCCCCTGGTGGAGAAACCTCTGCCGGCAGAAGAGCTCGATGTTCTCATGCACCAGGCCTCGATCCCCTCCTGGGGATTCTTCTTCATGCTGGTGCTCTCGAGTCCAGGATGCAGGAAGCGATCGACCTTCTGCAGCAATACCTTTCGGAGTCGTTGGGCGAGCCGATCGTCATCGAGGTGGACGCTATCCCATTGGATTCGTTTCACTTCCGTTCGAGCGCTTTCGACTAAACTTTTTCGCGTTGACCGTATTCGAGGATAAGATATGTGGCCGTGGAACGACGCGCCGTAACATGAACCAAACACCACTCGAAAGAAGAGGGTAGCAATGGCAAAGGCCTTGGAGGGTGTTCGAATCCTCGATATGACTCACGTACAGTCGGGACCGACCTGCACGCAGATTCTGGCATGGTTCGGCGCCGACGTCATCAAGATCGAACGACCCGGCGCTGGCGACGCGACGCGCGGCCAGTTGCGCGACATTCCGGACGTGGACAGCCTCTACTTCACCATGCTGAACGCAAACAAGCGCAGCGTCACGTTGAATCCGAAGACGGAGATCGGAAACAAGATCTTCGCCAAGCTCATCGAGGCATGCGACGTGATGGTGGAGAACTTCGCGCCCGGGGCGATCGACCGCATGGGCTTTTCATGGCAGAAGATCCAGGAGATCAACCCGCGCATGATCTACGCCTCGGTCAAGGGATTCGGCCCCGGGCCTTATGCGGACTGCAAGGTCTACGAGAACGTCGCCCAGTGCACCGGTGGGGCAGCCTCGACCACCGGTGAGATCGACAGCGTTCCTTTGGTTACCGGTGCGCAGATCGGCGATTCCGGAACCGGCATCCATCTCGTGGCGGGCATCCTCGCCGCCCTGTTTCAGCGCGAGAGGAGCGGGAAGGGCCAGCGCGTGGAGTGCGCCATGCAGGACGCCGTGCTGAATCTCTGTCGCGTGAAGCTTCGCGACCAGCAGCGTCTCGCGCATGGGCCGCTCACCGAGTATCCGCAATATCCCAACGGAACGTTCGGCGACGCGGTACCGCGGGCGGGCAATGCCTCCGGCGGAGGCCACCCGGGCTGGATCGTGAAATGCAAAGGCTGGGAGACGGATCCGGACGCCTACATCTATATGATCACCCAGGTAAACGCCTTCCCCGCGCTCGCCAAGGCCATCGGTCACGAAGATTGGCTCGACGATCCGGAATGGAATACACCCAAGGCACGGCTCCCGAAACTGGATAAGGTTTTCGGCGAGATCGAGAAATGGACCATGACCAAGGACAAGATGGAGGTCATGAACACTCTCAACCCGCTGAACGTGCCGTGCGGCCCGGTCCTTTCCATGAAAGAGATCGCTGCCGAGCCGGCGCTGCGCAATACTGGAACCGTGGTCGAGGTGGATCATCCCGAGCGCGGCAAGTACCTGACGGTGGGCAATCCGATCAAGCTCTCGGACTCCCCCGCGGAGGTCGAACGGGCGCCGCTCCTGGGCGAGCATACCCGAGAGGTTTTGACGACCGTTCTCGGTCTAGAAGACAAGGACATCGAAACCGCGCGCGAGCAGGGCGCGATCTAACGATGGGCTCGTGGCTTATAACGTATTGATACTGGGAGCCTCCTATGGCTCGCTGTTCGGCACGAAGTTAATGTTGGCCGGACACCCGGTGAAACTGGTGTGCACCAGGCCCACCGCGGATCTCATAAACCGCGACGGAACCGTGGTGCGCTTTCCCATTCGGGGTCGGGAGACACCGGTCGAGATCGCCTCCAAGAGCCTCCCCGGCAAGCTTTCCGCGAGCGCGCCGGACGCCGTCGATCCCGGCGAGTTCGACCTCGTCGTGCTCGGTATGCAGGAATCCCAGTACGGCTCGGAGGGCGTTCGTGAGCTGATGGGCCGCGTCGCGGCGGCGCGCTTACCGAGCCTCGCGATCATGAACATGCCGCCCCTGCCCTACCTGGAGCGAATCCCAGGGCTTTCGACCGGCTCTCTAGCCCAGTGCTACACGGACCCCTCCGTATGGGAAAGCTTCGAGCCCGGGCTCGTCACGCTAGCGAGCCCGGATCCCCAGGCCTATCGGCCATCGGATGAGGGCAAGAACGTTCTCCAGGTGGGTCTGCCGACGAATTTCAAGGCGGCGCGCTTCGATTCGGAAGAGCACACCGCGATGCTTCGAAGCCTCGAGGCCGACATCGGCGGAGTTCGCTACGATCCCGGTGATGGCGCGATCGAGATTCCGGTGAAGCTCAAAGTGCACGACTCCCTCTACGTGCCCCTCGCCAAGTGGCCGATGCTGATCAGTGGCAACTATCGTTGTATCGGGCGCGAAGAGATAATCTCCATCAAGGAGGCGGTGCACGGGGACATCGACCTGTCGCGAGATACCTACGACTGGGTTTCGAAGCTGTGTACCGGGCTCGGCGCCTCGGACGGCGACTTGGTTCCCTTCGAGAAGTACGCCAAGGCCGCTGGGGGGCTTCTCGAGCCATCTTCCGCCGCGCGCGCTCTCTTCGGCGGCGCCAAACACATCGAGCGGGTCGACTGCCTCGTCCGACAAATTGCCAAGCAACAGGGGCTCGAGTCCGACGTGGTCACCGAGATCGCCTCTCGGGTGGACCAGCGCCTGAAAAAAAATCGCGCTGACGGTTGATCAACCAGATTGTCGGGCGTGAACCTACTGTGACGTCCACTCCGGTGGCGATGCGAGGATGAATTCCGCAATATCACCCTTCATCTTCGCCAGCGAGGCCTTATGGATGTACATCATGTGGCCCGCCTCGTAGGTGGCGATGCGGACCCGGCTTCGAAGCTCCGGGTTGAAGTCGAACTGCGAGAACGTGACCTCGGGCCAGAAGTAGAGCTTGTCGTAGTAGCCATCGGCGACCAGCACGCGAAGGTACGGGTTCTGGGCCATGGCCGAGCGCAGCTCCTCGAGAAGGTTCAGATCCGGAGCGTCCTTCCAGGGACTGACTCTGGCCGAAACTTCGTACTTCAGATCGACCTCGTAGCCGAGGTCGTTTCTCAAGTAGCTGATTATCGTAGCGGTGCCGCTGCCATGGATGTTGGCTGTCGCCGGGTCGAACTCGTAGAACTCGCCGGCGGAGTCGGAATCAATGCCCTTGTAGCGGGAGTCGATGCGGCCCACGGTTCGGTTCTCGTCGCGCAGGAGCTCCTTTCGGAAGCGTTTCCGGGTGATGCGCAGGTGCGCGCTCTCGACGTAGGCCTCGGACAGGCCCGTGTAGCGGGCGAGCCTTCGAGCCATCTCTCCGCGTTCCGATGCGGTCAGGCGGTTTCCCTTCACAAGCGCAAGCGCGTAATCCTCGAGGGCGAAGGCCTCCACTTCGTCGAGCATCTCACGCAACGACTTCGCCTGCAGGTCGGATGGCAATCTCTTGTGATACCAGGCGGTGGCGGCGAAGTGCGGGAGGTTGATGGCGTACTCGAGCATCCCGAAGTTCCCGTACTGCGCGCCGAGCGAGCCCGCCGAGACGAGGATGATGCCGTTCAGGTCGATGCCGTGCCGGCTCGCGAGCAGTGACGACAGGCCGGCCGCACGGCGACTGCCATAGCTCTCGCCCATCAGAAATTTGGGGGAGTCCCATCGGTTGTAGCGGGTCAGGTAGAGGCGAATGAACTCTCCCATCGCGTCGAGGTCCTCCTGGAACCCGTGAAACTGCTTGGGATCCACGCCGGACATGGCTCGACTGTAGCCTGTCGACACCGGATCGATTAACACCAGGTCGGCGACGTCGAGCGCCGAGTACTCGTTGTTGACGAGGCGGTATGGTGGCTCGAGCCGGAAGCCCTCATCGTCGAAGAGTATCCGGCGAGGTCCCAGAAGCCCGAGGTGCAGCCAGACCGAGGCAGAGCCGGGACCGCCGTTGAACGAGAAGAGAATCGGTCTCGAGCCGGGGTCCGTGGCACCCTCTTGCTCGTAGGCCATGAAGAAGATGTGCGCGAGCGTCTCGCCCTGGGGACTCGTCAGCGGAAGGGTGTCGGCCGTCGCCGTGTAACGGAGCGACCGCCCCCCGATATCGACGCTGTGTTGCGTCACGGAGGGCCCGGGGTACGGCGCTTCCGGCGCCTCCTCGGCGCGTAGCGGTGCGACCAGGGTGAGAAGAAGACCGAGAGCTGCCATGATTTTCATTGCCGTGCTCCTTGTTGCGCGGATTCTACCGGCAAACGGACGATCCTGCTATGCTGCCCGCCCGCAGTTGTGCGGGGGAGAAGCACCCCGAAATCGAGTGCCTTCGTGCAAAAATGGAAGCCGATGAGCGTCTAAATCGCGTAGTCTTGATCGTTATCTTGATAAAGAAAGCCGAAACGCGGCTTTCACAAGGAGGTTTCAAATGGCAAATCCTTTCGTTCACGTCGAGCTTCACACGGGCGACACGGGTCGAGCCAAGGAGTTCTACAACGGTCTCTTTTCGTGGAAGCTCGAAGACGTCCCCATGGGGGACCTCTCTTACACGATGATTCAAGTAGGGGAGGGCACCGCGGGTGGCATGATGCAAAAACAATCCCCGGAGGCGCCAAGCCAATGGGTCTCGTACGTTCAAGTGGATGACGTCGAAAACTCGACGAAGCAGGCCGAGAAACTCGGCGGCAACGTCGTGGTGGGCGTCACGGAGGTACCGAACATGGGATCGTTCAGCATCATCGCCGATCCGGAAGGCGCGGTGTTCGGTCTCTGGGAGCCGAAGTCGAAGTAGGAGCATCGGCGGGCGCCCCTCTGTTTTTTGGGGTGCCCGCCCTTTTCGTGTAGAATCCGGCCGCTATGAAGCTGACGACGATTCCATTCATCTTGGCCCTTGCGACGAGCCTCGGATGCGGCGGCTCAGAGCCCTCGGGAGGAACGGATGCGCCCGCGCCCGATCCCGAGCCTCGCGCTGATCTCTGCTCGCTTCTAACCGCTTCCGACATCGAAGAGTCGCTCGGAAAGCTGGCGGGAGATCCCGCGCCTGGCGACGAAGGTCTCGGCCAGTGTGCATGGGGCTCCGAGCCTGCTGTGCGCCTGACGCTCGAGACAGCATCGCTGAGCTCCTTTGACGATTTCGTCGTGGTGTTCGGCGAGGAGTTCGGCGGCGAGGACCCTCCCCGCGAGCAATTCCATCCCGTGGACGGCGTGGGCGGCGATTGGGCGATGTACGTGGCCGAACACGATATGGTGCGGGCTTTCCGGGGCGGGCAAGTGCTGGAAGTCAGCTCTGTCGGAGCGGAGGAGGCTCAGGTCGTCGACCTGGCGACCCGCGCGATGGCGCGGCTACCTTGAGTCGTCGTAGTTCGAAACGCCGCGGGCATCGCGACTTCGAGTAGCTCGAGCTCCGGTGTGCACTCCGTGAACTGGTAAGCCTCTGCCGCAAGGAAGACGAAGGTGCTTCCGCGATTGTTTTCGCGACCATTCCCGATTGAGGCGCCGACAATTTCTGGCAACCCTGACAAGATTTGTCGCGCTCTCGACCCGCGCGTGTCGACAGAAAATTGTAAGGAGATCGTGCTCAAGGGCCCGCCGTTCGCGGCGTCGACAGAAATCGTCATCACGGATGAGGGCTTTTCCTCACGGAAATTATGGCTGGCACGATTCGTGAAGTAGGCGTAAACCACTGGAGAAGACACCTTGACGATCACATCATTTTTACTACAGGTTCTGGAGTCGATTAACCCCCAGCTCTATCTTCCGCTCAGCCTCCTGGTGTTTTGGTTGCTCTACCGCTTGGGTTGGCTTCGCACGCTCACTCGCTGCATCGACGGAGCCATCGGCGGAAGACTCTCGACCTTGCTCACCTGCCTGCGCGCGAAACGCGCCGAATGGAATGGCGATTGGTCGAGTGCCGGAGCGTTGCATGAGCAAACGGAGAACTATCACCGCGCGATCGAATGCTTCGAGCTCGCCAGAGACTACGAGCGCTGCGCCGAGAGATCTGTCTCACGCTCGGGCAGGGAGACTATGCAGCCGAGTGGCTCGAGCTCGCGGGGGAGCCCAGGCGCGCTGCGGACTTGTTTCGCGAAGCATCGATGTTCGCCCGCGCCGCGGAGGCGTACCTGAGGGCGGGCTCATCTCCGTGCGGCTGCGGCTCTCGTCCGTAGCGGCGACTATCTGGGCGCCGCCCAGCTCTACTTCGAGCACGGTTGTTTCGAAGATGCCGGTGACGCTTTCGAAAAAGCGGGCCAGCTCGAGAAGGCAGCGGAATGTTTCGAGCGAGACATGACCGAAACCGGGGACCTGCGCTCGTTGACGTTGACCACAGCGGAGCGCAAGTTGGCGTCGCGAAGCTCCCTGCGTGCCTCCCAGTGCTTCGAGCGAGCCGGAAACCTCGAGGAGGCTCAGCGCGTCCTGACCATGGGCCAGCATTACGCAGCTGCCGCGGCCATTGCGGCGCGACTTCAGGACTTCCGTGAAGCTGCCCGACTCTATCGGGAGAGCGGTGACCTCGGCAAGGCGCACGATGCGCTCCTGCGCGCCGGCGACCGACGCGGCGCACTTCGCCTGAAAGCCGAGCTCCACTTGGATTCGGGCAACGCTATCGCAGGCGCCGAATGCCTGTCGGAAGCAGGAGATCCTGTGCGGGCCGCCGAAGTGTTCCAGACGCTAGGAGAAATCACTCGTGCAGCGGAGTGTTACGTCAAGGCTGGCGAACTCGTGCGCGCAGCCGCACTGCTGCATCGGTCTCACCGCTACCACGAGGCCGCCGTGCTTTTTCGGCAGGTGGGGCTCTTCTATCGCGCCGCACACGCGGCATCGAGCGCCGGCGACGAGAAGCTGATGGTCGACTGCCTCAAGCGGGTGAGACCGGGCGATCCCAACTTCGGATACGCGTCCGGTCTGCTGGCGAAGCTCGTCGAGCGGCAGCCGGCGTAAGACGTCGATGAACAAGTCCTGAAAGATCCCGCACAGCCGGGCCAATTCGTGCTTGAGGGCGGGATCGGCGTCTATTAATATTGATGATGCTCCCCGAGCTTCGCCTTCTAGCGAGTTGGAAAAGCCTTCGCCGCGCGAGGTATGCCTCCAGTCGTTGAAAACGGCGGCGAGAAATGTAAAGTTGGCGGGGCGATGACGGGCGGCAAGAACCAGTATCCCTGCTTCCGGAGCCATTTCTGGCCGCGTACGCGGGACGGCCGGCTCGGTCTCGCCGCTCTGGTCGTCCTGTTCGCACTCGTCGAGCCTCCCGTGCTCTATCTCGTTGCGAACCGGATCGAGCCCTCAATCCTGGGGCTCCCTTTTCTCTACGCCTATCTCTCGGTCCTCTACGTCGCGCTCGTCGGTGTGCTCTTGTGGATTCAGTGGCGGGGCGTCTGACGTGGAACCCTGGGTCGTCGCCACCAGTCTGATCTTCGCCTACCTGCTTCTGGCGCTCCTCCTCGGTCTATACGCCAATCGTAGCCTCACCATCGACATGGAGGACTTTTTTCTCTATGGTCGGAAGGCCGGCTTCGTGGTGATGTACCTCACGGTGGTGGCAACGTACCATTCCGCCTTCGCATTTCTCGGCTCGGGAGGTTTTTTCTACACGCACGGCATCGGGTTCTGGGACGCCGGCACCTGGACGATTCTCGTCGGCGTCATCACCTACGTCCTCGGATCGCGGATCTGGGCCCTGGGAAAGCGGTTCGGCTACGTCACGCCTGCGGACCTCCTCTCCGATTTCTACGAGAGCGAAGCGGTACGCGTGGTGGTCGCCATCGTCTCCGTCCTATTCACCATCCTCTATATACAAGTGCAGGCGCAGGGACTGGGGTACATCATCTCGGTCGCATCGGACGGCCGCATCTCCTTCGAGCTCGGAACGCTGATCCTCATGGTCGTCGCCGCCGTGTATCTGGCGGCGGGGGGTCTTCGTGCCGTCTACTGGACGGATGTCGTTCAGGGCGTATGGATGTATGTCGCCATTTGGGTGGGGGCTCTCGTTCTCACCTACAAGCTCTTCGGAAGCCCGCTCGAGCTCTGGCGGCGGGTCGCTACCGAGCGTCCGGATCTGTTGACGCTTCCCGGACCGCAGGGTTTCTTCACGCCGGGCATGTGGGTGGGCATGATGATCTCTCTCTGCGGTGTCATGCTGATGCCACAGATGATGATCCGTTATTACACCGCCGTCTCCGATCGAACGATAAAGTGGCTCGGCGCAACGACACCGATCTACCTGGTGAGCCTCTACGTGCCTGCCGCGTTCGTCGGGCTGGGAGGTGCTCTTGCGATCCCCGATCTAGAGGTGGCGGATCGGGTTTTTCCCGAGCTCTTGTTCCGCCACGCGTCGCCATGGTTGACCGGCGTCATCCTGGCCGGCGCCACCGCCGCAGCCATGTCGACGCTCGATTCGATCCTGCACGCCAACATGACGGTCCTGACCCGAGACGTGTACCAGAAGTACGTTCGAACCGATGCGAGCCAGGCTCACTACGTCTGGGTGGGACGGGCCATCGTGGCTGCGCTCCTCGTCATCGGCTACATCCTCGCGATTACGTCCTCCGGGTATCTGGTCACCCTGGTGTCGGTCTCCGGCTCCGGAGCGCTCCAGCTGGCACCCGGAATCTGCGGCGTCTGCTTTCCAGGCCGGAGACTTCTGACAAGAGCCGGTGTTCTCTCGGGTCTCGCCGTCGGGCTCGCCACGCTGTTCTGGGCGCTGGTGGTGTCGCCGCATCCGCTCGGCATCCACGGAAGCATCTGGGCCCTCGCCGCGAACACGCTGGTCACCGTCGTGGTCTCGCGGCGCACCCCCCCACCGTCCGCGGAGACGGTCTGGCGCATCCACGGGGAGATCGAGCGCTTCATCTACGGCTCGGAGAAAAAGAACGAAGCCTAGCCCTGTGCCGGTTCGTTGGATAGGTGGCTCTAGTCGGCGCGCTCGACGCGAAAGGGCTTCACACCCTCGATCTGCAGGCGGGCACACATTTCGGCGAAGCCTTGGCGTTGTTGCACCGCTCTGGCGAGAGCGAAATCAGCCTATGGTGGTGGTCGAGGTATGTTCGACCATGAAGTATCCCAAGCGCAGCCAGTACAAGCACGCGAAGCAGAAGAAGTACCACGTTCGCAACTGGGCGGAATACAACGAAGGGCTGCGCCGCCGGGGCAATTTGATGGTCTGGTTCGACGAGGAGGCAATCGCGAATTGGAAGGCCGACAAGACCGGTACGCCTGGCGGTCAACGGGTCTATTCAGACACGGCGATCGAAACCGGCCTGGTTGTCCGGATGGTGTACAAGCTCGCCTACCGCCAAACCGAAGGTTTCTTGCACTCGATCGCCTCGCTTCTCGGGCTGTGTATCGAGATCCCGGACTTCTCGACGTTGTGTCGGCGGTCGAGGCTGCTTCGCAAGAAGCTGCGGATTCCGAAAGCCGCAAACCAACAACCAATCCACCTGATGATCGATAGCACGGGCTTGAGGATTCATGTTGGAACCGCCCGCAAACCGCCAAAGCAGCGCGCATGGCGCAAGTTACACATCGCCGTTGATCACAAGACCGGCAACATTGTTGCGTCCGAACTGACGGCGTCACGAGCTCGCGACGCAACGCGAGTCCCGGCTTTGCTAACACAGATTCAAGCACCTCTAGCGGCGGCGTCGGCGGACAGTGCATACGACAAGCAAGCAGTCTACGAAGCCATCGAAGCGCACAGCCCTGGAAGAAGGACGCGCTTGGTGATTCCGCCGCAACGAAACGCGACGCTCAGTCAGAATTCGAACACCGCCATGCAGGAGCGCGATCGCCATATTCGTGCAATCGAAAGACACGGTCGACGTGAATGGTACAAGCTCTCAGGCTGCACCGAGCGAAGCATGGTGGAGAACGCGGTCTATCGTTACAAGGCGATCATCGGGCCCGAGATGCGGGCTCTAACGTTGGCGAGGCAACGAGTTGAGCACCGAATTGGATGCGAGATACTCAACAAGATGACCGCGCTCGGGATGCCCGATACGTACTGCGCCGGGTGACTCTGGCGACTGGCACAGGGAGGTCAACGATTTGCACCGGGCCGTGCAACAACGCCGCGAAAACCTGCGAATGCGCGGACGGACATCTTCGCGTTCGGAGCGGTTCTCTACGAGATGCTGACAGCACTTTGGTTTCTTGACGACCCCCGCCGGGCGTGCCATACTCCGTCGCCGGTTGGGTTCTCTAGCTCCTTTTTAGCTGGGGGGCAGCATGGCGACCAATCGAGGCGTTGCGTATCTGGGTCCGGGTGAGGTCGACGTTCAGAGCATCGACTTCCCCAAGCTCGAACTGGCGGAGCAGAAACGCAAGTGCGAGCACGGCGTGATCCTGAAGGTCGTTTGCACCAACATCTGCGGGTCGGATCAGCACATGGTCCGCGGCCGCACCACGGCGCCGCCGGGACTGATCCTGGGCCACGAGATCACCGGCGAGGTGATCGAGGTGGGCCGCGACGTAGAGTTCATCAAGAAGGGCGACCTAGTCAGCGTCCCCTTCAACATCGCCTGCGGGCGCTGCCGCAACTGTAAGGAAGGCAAGACCGGGATCTGCCTCAGCGTCAACCCGGCCCGGCCGGGCGCCGCCTACGGCTATGTGGACATGGGCGGATGGGTCGGCGGGCAGGCCGAGTACGTGATGGTGCCGTACGCCGACTTCAACCTACTAAAGTTCCGCGACAAGGACCAGGCCATCGCCAAGATCAAGGACCTGGCGCTGCTCTCGGACATCTTCCCCACCGGCTTCCACGGGGCCTATACCGCGGGCGTGGGTCCCGGCAGCACCGTCTACATCGCCGGCGCCGGCCCGGTGGGTCTGGCCAGCGCCGCCGCCAGCCAGCTGCTCGGCGCGGCCGTCGTGATCGTGGGCGACTTGATCCCGGAACGGCTGGAGCAGGCGCGGAGCTTCGGCTGCGAGACGGTGGACGTGAGCATGGAGGCCAGCGTGGCCGATCAGATCGACCAGATCCTCGGCGTCCCCGAGGTCGACTCGGCGGTGGACTGCGTCGGTTTCGAGGCGCGCGGCAGCGGCGCGGAGGCCAGTCAGGAGGTTCCCGCCCAGGTGCTCAACAGCGTGATGCAGGTCGTCCGCGCCGGCGGCGACATCGGCATTCCGGGTCTCTACGTCACCGAGGACCCCGGGGCGGTCAACGAGGCGGCCAAGCTGGGCAACCTGTCGATCCGCATCGGGCTGGGCTGGGCCAAGAGTTGCCGCTTCATCACCGGCCAGTGCCCGGTGATGAGCTACAACCGGCCGCTGATGCAGGCGATCCTGTTCGACAAGGTCCAGATCGCCAAGGCGGTCAACGTCACGATGATCGGCCTGGAGGACGCGCCGCAGGGCTACAAGGACTTCGACAAGGGAGCGGCCAAGAAATTCGTCATCGATCCGCACAGGTCGGTGCACTAACAGGTTTGGAAAGGAGCTAACATGGGTTCTCTGACTTTGGAACAGGCTCGGGCGGCGGTGAACGCGGCGCTCGGACGTAGCAAGGAACTGGGCACGAAGATGAACATCGCGATCGTCGACGCGGGAGCCAACCTGAAGGCCTTCGCGCGGGAGGATGGGGCCTGGCTCGGCTCGATCGACATCGCCATCAAGAAGGCCCGGACCGCCCGATTCTTCGACATGCCGACCGGCGAGATCGGAAAGCTCTCTCAGCCCGGCGGACCGCTCTACAACATCGAGCACTCCAACACCGGCCTGATCACCTTCCCGGGCGGCATCCCGCTGAAGAACGCCGAGGGAGAGGTGGTCGGCGGCATCGGGGTCTCCGGAAGCACCGTGGAGAACGACCACACGGTGGCCGACGCCGGCGCCTCGACGGTGAAGTAGAAAAAGGGGTCAGGACCCTTTTTGATGAGAAGACTGCCGCGGGATTGTCTGTCTGTGGCGAACGCTTCAATATTTCCACGCCTTGAACTCCCTCTTACTCCTGTGGAAGACTGAACCACAGGACCCTTGATGGGAACACCTAGCTGGAGTTCAAACGCCTGGTCCCCACCGATAACGAGACTTGGACTAGACCGTCGACCATCGTCGTAACATCGTCACGCTGTGTCCCTCCAACCTGGCCATGAACTCGCCCACTTCGAGATCCTCGAGCCTATCGGGGGACGGGCGAGGTGTATCGGGCAAAAGGTCTCGAAGCTCGGCCGGGACGTGGCCGTCAAAGCCCTTCCTTTCACCTTCGTCCGAGCGCGGGTGAAGCGCTAACTCCTCAAGCGAAGAAACAACTCAGCATCGCTTGCAAAGGCGTATCCGGTGGACTGCTTGCTCCCGACCTCGTAGTGTGCCAAAACTCGGATGGGAGGGGAAGGCCATCATTACTAGATTAGATTAGAGACCTGTTCCGCTTGAATCAGGGGGAAAGGGACGTTCTCGGCCGCCATTTCGTTGCGGTTCTTGAAGCGGTGGCGGCGCGATAGGTCAGAGACGGGGTCCCTCAGGACTCGCCATCGCGTCTCTGGAGCCTTCGATCTTCGGCCGTGAAACGCCGTGGCTCCGCTTACGCTGCGTCCCAATAATAATATCGGGAGAATCCCGCCAAGACGCTCCCGACACTGAATGCTCCCCTCATTGCCGGGACTGTCGGGCACTTCGGAGATCAACCTGTTGTCGAGACCTTGGTGATTTCTTTCCAGATTCGGACTCCTTGCGGGTAGTTTCATGGTCTCTACCCCGGCAGGGGAGAGCGTGGCGCGGAATGACGCTGAGAACAGCGGGTCCCTATCGTGGATTAGAAATCGCGTGGCGCGAAGAAACCCATCGATCGCGTCCGTCAAGTTTCGCGCGATTTGCTTCATCCAATCCTCGTAAGGCTGATGGACAATCCCCGCGATCTTGACGCGACGGGTCTCGAGGTCGATGACAAAAAGCACGAAATATCGAATTAATCCACGGGCGGTGAGCACTTCCACGGTGAAGAAATCCGTTGCAGCTATAGCTCCCCAATGGGCTTTCAGAAAGGTGCTCCAGGGGGTGCGTTTGTCCCTCGCGGGTGCGGGCTCGATACCGTGTTCCGCGAGGATGCGTTTCACGGTATTTCTGCCGACCTCATGGCCCATGTTAGCGAGAGCCCCACAAATCCTCGTATAGCCCCAGCTTGAATTTTCCGTCGCCATCGTGAGCACTAGCTCACGTATCGTTTCCATCACACGAGGTCGCCCTGGACCGCGGCGCTGGCTCCCATCGTACTTTGCTGCGATGAGCTCTCTGTACTAGCGCAATAATGTCTCAGGTGTCACGAGGTCAGCGATTTCCGTCAGGTTCTTCCGGCACAACGCCTTCGCCTTCGCTGCCAGGCGCCGACGCTTGTCATCCGTGAAGCGCACGCGACGGGCACCGAGCTGCTCCCGGAGCACTCGATTCTCTTCCTTCAGGTATTCGATTACATCCTGCTGGGACCGGTTGACCCACCCTGCGAAGGTCAACGCGAGCAACTGCCATAGGTGGGGCTGCATAGGCCGCATTCTAGCCGTTCGGAGCACTGGCGCTACTCTTGCTTTTGAAAAACGTCACCCAACGCCGCTCTGCTTCGCGTCGGTCGAGTTTTGGCACACTACGGGGTCTTCGTGCCGTCTACTGGGGTCTTCGTGCCGTCTACTGGACGGATGTCGTTCAGGGCGTATGGATGTATGTCGCCATTTGGGTGGGGGCTCTCGTTCTCACCTACAAGCTCTTCGGAAGCCCGCTCGAGCTCTGGCGGCGGGTCGCTACCGAGCGTCCGGATCTGTTGACGCTTCCCGGACCGCAGGGTTTCTTCACGCCGGGCATGTGGGTGGGCATGATGATCTCTCTCTGCGGTGTCATGCTGATGCCACAGATGATGATCCGTTATTACACCGCCGTCTCCGATCGAACGATAAAGTGGCTCGGCGCAACGACACCGATCTACCTGGTGAGCCTCTACGTGCCTGCCGCGTTCGTCGGGCTGGGAGGTGCTCTTGCGATCCCCGATCTAGAGGTGGCGGATCGGGTTTTTCCCGAGCTCTTGTTCCGCCACGCGTCGCCATGGTTGACCGGCGTCATCCTGGCCGGCGCCACCGCCGCAGCCATGTCGACGCTCGATTCGATCCTGCACGCCAACATGACGGTCCTGACCCGAGACGTGTACCAGAAGTACGTTCGAACCGATGCGAGCCAGGCTCACTACGTCTGGGTGGGACGGGCCATCGTGGCTGCGCTCCTCGTCATCGGCTACATCCTCGCGATTACGTCCTCCGGATATCTGGTCACCCTGGTATCGGTCTCCGGCTCCGGAGCGCTCCAGCTGGCACCCGGAATCTGCGGCGTCTGCTTTCCAGGCCGGAGACTTCTGACAAGAGCCGGTGTTCTCTCGGGTCTCGCCGTCGGGCTCGCCACGCTGTTCTGGGCGCTGGTGGTGTCGCCGCATCCGCTCGGCATCCACGGAAGCATCTGGGCCCTCGCCGCGAACACGCTGGTCACCGTCGTGGTCTCGCGGCGCACCCCCCCACCGTCCGCGGAGACGGTCTGGCGCATCCACGGGGAGATCGAGCGCTTCATCTACGGCTCGGAGAAAAAGAACGAAGCCTAGCCCTGTGCCGGTTCGTTGGATAGGTGGCTCTAGTCGGCGCGCTCGACGCGAAAGGGCTTCACACCCTCGATCTGCAGGCGGGCACACATTTCGGCGAAGCCTTCCAGGTTCTCGTCGATCCGACCGAAAATGTTGACCTTGATCGGACCGTCGATCATGCTCGGCCGGGCCCCGCGTCCGTAGATGAAAGCGAGCTCCGACATGGCGTCCGGCCAGTCGAAGAACCTGCCTCCCTCCTGCGAGTAGAAGGCGATGTCGCCGGGCAGGGTATGAAACGTCTGGTTTTCGGGTGGGATTCGTATCGTGGGGTCGATGAGGAGAAACGCCTCGGGGCCGGACCACTGCCCGTGGGTGAGATCGCCTTCGAGGGGTAGCCGATCGCCGATGATGCGACACGTCTCGGGAGCCTCCGATTCGAGGAGCGTCGCGAACACCTCGACACCGTCCGCCGGGAAGTGAAGTCTGATACGCACGAGCAGAGTTTATCAAATGCGGATGACCAGAGTCAGGGCGGCCCGGCCCGTGCCTTCCACAAATTCGATCCGCGACCCTCAAGCTGCTCTCGACGGTTCGTCGCTCGGGGGCGTCTTTCTCGAGCGACAAGTGAGTCCGACAGGAATGATAGCGGGCGCGAAAGACCATCGCGACGCGCGCGGATGAACAAATAGAAGGGACAGGAGTTCCACCCGTCGTTCCTTACAGATTAACGGTTACGCCTTAGACCGGGGAGCGGCGATCAAACGTGACGACGAAAAGACGACATCGCCGCCATGGATCTGCTCACCGTGCCCACCGCGTCGTTCCGGCTGTTTGCCACTGGAGAAGGCTTCACCTATCCTCAAGGGGGGCTGACGCGCTAGTCTCTCCACGCCCGAGTCACTCGCGGTCGAGGTTGACCCAATGAGAAGAGATACGACGATACGGAGAGGGCTGATCTGTTCCCTCGTGTGGACGATGGCCGGGGTGCCTAGCACTGAAGCCAAAGAAGAGAAATGGATCGCCGTCCAGAGCCCTCATTTCACCGTGGTGAGCACCGCGGGTGAGAAGCGCGCCCGACGGGTGGCAGTTGAGTTTGAGAGAATCCGCGCCGTGTTCTTGAAGGCACTCCCACGGGCCGAGGAGGACCCGTATCAGCCCATCATCATCTTCGCGGTCAACAATGAGAAGTTGCTTCAGGAACTCCTCCCCCAATACTGGGAGACGAAGGGCCCACGTCCGCCGGCAGTCTTCCTGCGGGGGGCCGACCAACACTTCGTTGCCCTTCGTCTCGATTTGCCGCGGGAATCTCGCTCGCAGATGATCTACCACGAGTACTTTCACTCATTGACTGCGGTCAATCTCGGGCCCGTTCCGGTTTGGTTCGCCGAGGGCATGGCCGAGTTCTGGGGAAACACCGTCATTCGAGGCAAGACGGTGGAAATGGGATTGCCGAGACGGGAGTACATGAAGTACCTCGAGCGTAGAACTCCCATGCCCCTCGAGGAGCTCTTTGCCATTCAAGACGACCCCCATCAGAGCGAGCCAAGCCGAGTGACTCTTTTCTACGCTCAATCTTGGGCGTTGATGCATTACATCGTGCTCGGGGACGATAGAGACAGGTTGCGACAGGCGGTGAACGCGTATCTCGACCTGGTCCATCAAGGCGCCGACGCCGGACCGGCCGCGCTCAAAGCGTTTGGCAATCTGGCTCAGCTCGAGAAGTCGGTCAAGCGATATCTTCGCTCGAGGACGCTTAAAGCTTATCGCATGGATGCGCCGGTGAAGGTAGATGAAAAGGCTTTCGCTATTCGGGAGCTTACTCCGGCGGAGTCGTTAGCCCTGCGAGGGAGCTTCCTTGTCCATAGCTCCCGGTCGATCGACGCGTTGCCGCTCTTGGAAGAAGCTCTGGGGCTCGACCCGACTTCGGCGATCGCGCACGAAAGCATGGCTTACCTCCGCTTTCTCGAGGACGACTGGGAAGAGGCAGCACGATGGTTCGAGAAGGCAGTCGAGCTCGACTCCGAAAGCTTCCTCTCGCATTACTACACGGCGGTTCTGGCGGAGCAGATCGAGGAACCGGAATCCACCGGACGCGCTGAGAAAGCGTTGCGGCAATCCATCCAGCTGAACCCTCGGTTCGCGCCGGCCTACGCGGCGCTGGCAAGGCACCTTGTACGGCGCCAAGAGAACCTGGACGAAGCCCTGCAGCTCGCACTCAAGGCGCGCGAGCTCGAGCCGGCTAATCCCGCTAACTGGCTCGCCGTCGGCTCGGCCCTGCTGGAGATGGATCGATTGGACGAAGCGAATGCGGTTGGCGAGCGCTCTCTTTCTGCCTCGAAGACCGTTGAAGAGCGCACGGCGGCAGTGGCCTTTTTACAGAATGTGAAGGAGTACGCAAGTTACCTGGCCGGTCGCTACCAGCCAGTACTCCCCGCGGCGGACATCGGGGGAGGAAGTGACCCGGTGCGAGATGCCAGTGGCGCCCTGAACTTGAGAGCCTTGACAGACCGGCTGCGTTGGGTGAAGGAGAATACCGAGGAAGTGACGGGCCAGCTTTCAGCCGTGGAGTGTGGTGCGGGTCAAAGCTTCGACTTCGTTATCGTTGCCGGGGAGTCGAAGTACGTGTTGGGCAGTTTGGGTGGACAGTCGCTCAACATCATGGAGCGCGGGGAGAGCGTCCAAAAGACCTTCTTTTGCGGACCCCAGAACGCCCAGGTGACCGCGCAGTACATACCGACCGGTGACGTAGGGAAGAGTGCCGACGGCAGGGGATCGCTGCTCTCGCTGGATTTCATTAAACCGTAGTTAGGGAGACGAGGTGTTCGGGCAAGAACAAATCTTGCCCGAAACTAGGTTCCCGAAGGCTCGGGAGTGAGCGTATAGCCGAGAGCTTGGGCTGCCCTTTGTAAACCTTTGATGTGATTTTTTCGAAAGCGCTCTTCGAAGGCGCGTTCGCCGATGTCGAAATAGTCTTGGCCATATTTGAGCAAGCGGAAGACGAGCTGTGCGAGTTTGCGTGCTGTAGCAAAGACGGCGATTTTGCCATCTTTTCGGCGAGAGACGCGGCGATAGTAAGCCCCTAGGGCGGTCTTGGAGCGGGAGAGAGATACAGCGGCCATACGCAAGGCACCGGCAATGCGATTGGAGCCGGTAGCGTTGCGGCGTTTTTTGAGTTGCTTACCGCCGGAGATAGGGCGACGCGGGGCGAGACGCAGCCATGAGACGAAGTGTTTTTCACTGGGGAAATCAGAGAGGTCGCATCCGATCTCGGTGAGGATGATGGCGGCTGTGGTTGGAGAGATGCCATCGATCTGGGTGAGGTCGGAACCGGCAAAACGCCACAGTTCCTCGCGCTGTTGGTGCTCTCCTCGAATCTTCATGTCGTATCGTTTTTGCGGTTTCGGATGAGCCGGCACGGTTTCATGTCTCCGTTCTTCTGGCTGGAGCTCGATGAGCACTTCAAGGATACGCTGGTCGTAGGAGTCGATTTCAGCTTGTAGCACATCGTAAAGGCGCAGCGCCGATGCGAGATTGAAAAGATGCTCGTCACGCCAAGTGCCGGTAAGATGCTCGGCGATTTGTTCTTCGCTCTTTTTGCAGCGTTGGTCACGAAGCGCGGCCAGCTTCAACGGGTCGCGCTCACCATCGACGATCGCGCGTACGATAAGCATGCCGGTCTTGCCGGTGATTTCGCTCACCGCACGATGGACCTGGACGTTCATCTGGTCCAGAGCTTTCTGTATCCATTGAACCGCTCGACTCCGCTGCTCGATGAGGCCGCAACGTTGTCGGTGCAGCGAACGTAGGCGGCATATCGACTCAGCTGGACGAAACGAGCCTCGCAACAAACCGCAGCTGTGTAGCAACTGCAGCCACTGACAGTCATGCATGTCGGTTTTCCGACCAGGGACGTTTTTGAGCTGTCGAGCGTTTACCAGCACCACTTCGAGACCCCGCGATTCAAGCAACTCATAAACCGGAATCCAATAGACGTAGGTGCTCTCCATCGCGACCGACTCGACGCCTTGCTCGATGAGCCAATCCGCCAGTTGATTCAAAGACGGCGTCGTTGTGAAAAACACCTTCACGTTCACCTTACGCTCCGGCGTGGACGGCCCACATACCCAATGCTCTCGACTGCCAATATCGATGCCCGCTACCTTCGGCCTTAGGACGGGCAGCGACTGCGCCGGCGGTTTCTTCGACTTGGTACGACTCCTGTTCCCTCGCTTGTGCATCACTCACCTCACATGTATGTTCGTGAGTGAAGGCTCCGGCCCGAGATGGCCGTTCTAGGAATCTGACCCTGGGGAGTGCTTCTGTTCAAAGCCTCACCAATGATAGGGAGCCGGCTCGGACCCAAGCTTGCCCTGGAGCATAATCGCACCAGTGATTAAGACGGGGTTTTGCTGCCGGAGCCTTCACCGACAGCCCTTTTAGCATCTCAGCTAGTTTCTCGCCTGATAGGACCGGCTTCAGCCGGTGGCTTTGCTTGCCCGGGCAAGATTTTCTCGAGTTTTGCACAGTTTTTCCACAAAGGTCACTACCGCTCGCGAGACAGGACTTCGACCGAGTCCCGGCCGCAACGAACACCCCGGGCCGCCGCTTTTCCGAAAGCGACGCCGTAGAGGGCGTTCCCGGCAAGGTAGAGGCCTGGAAGCTCGGAGAGGTTCTTTTCGATCGCTTGGACGCGCTCGCTGTGACCGATCTCGTACTGTGGAATCGCTCTATTCCACAGACGTGCCTCGGTGAAGATCGGTTTCGTCTCGAGGCGGAAGAGGGTCGCGATCTCTCGCTCGGCAATGGCAACCGCTTCGTCCGCGTCGAGTGAGGAGACTTCCGGATCGAAACTCCCGCCGAACAGGACGCGCGCCATCAAACCGCCCTGCGGATTCCGGTCGTCAAAAAGGTAGCCATCCCACGTCACTCCCAGCGCGCGATGGCCGGCGCCGCGAGGGATCACAACGCCGAAGCCACGCGGGATCGAAGCCCGGGCCTCCGAGCCGTATCCGAGCGCGACGACATAGACGGGAGGACAGGGGATCTCGCGGAGTCGAGAGGCGACGTCCGGGAGCTGCGACTCGAGCAGGGACGCCGAGCGCCAGCTCTCGCAGGCAAGGATCACCGCGTCGGAGGGCAAGGGAGGACCTCCCCCCTCCAAAACCACGAGCCACCCGCCGTCGGTCGCCCGCTCGATGGCGGCCACCGGTGTGTCCAACCGGACTTCGAAGCCTCCGCGCTCGGCGAGCGCGCGGGGCAAAGACTGGAGCCCTTTTCGAAAGCTGCAGAGAGTGCGTCGGGGCGGCAGCTCTCCGCGTTTTCGCATCTTCGCCCGCGCGATCTGGGCACGAACGAGCGAGCCATGGTCGCGCTCGAGCTCCGCCATGATCGGGAAAGCCGAGCGCAAGGACAAGCGTTTCGCGTCACCGGCGAAGATGCCGAGCACCATCGGGTGGATCAAACGGTCGGCGAACTCGCTTCCCAAACGTCGGGCGGCAAAGCTCCAGACGCTCTCGTCCTCCGCACTTTGCGACTTCGCGATGAAGGGCTCCGCCGCCGCGCGAAGGAGCGCTAGCGGGCTGACAAGTCCCCCAGTGAGAAGACGGATGGGGTGGGTTGCCACTTCCCGGACTTTGCCCCGAGAAAAGACGTAGCGACGGGATTGTGCGTCGCTCGCCCGGACGAGCTCTCCACCGAGGCCACAGGCTTCCGCCAGGTCGTCGACTACCGGCTCGTTGTTCAGGTAGCCGATCGGCCCGGCCTCGAACAGCCAGTCCTGTCGGTGGAGGCTCATGACTTTCCCGCCGATTTGAGGCTCGCGCTCGAGCAGGAGGATTTCGGCTTCGACACCGCTCTCCTCGGCCGTTCGTTTTGCGGTCCAGGCGGCAGCCGTCCCCGAGATTCCCCCGCCGACGACGATGATGCGCTTCACGGGCTAGACGGTGCGCGAGAACACCGGTTTGTTCTCACCCGCGTGTTTCTCGCGCATGTAGCGATCGAAGCACATCGCCAGGTTCCGAACGAAGAGCTCGCCCACGGGGGTCGCGCGGATGCGCTCGTCGCCGATTTCGACGAGGCCCTCCTCGGCATGAGGTGCCAAGAGCTCCAGGTCCCGGGAGAAATAGTCCTTGAAGTCGATGCTCCAGTCTGTTTCGACCCTGCGAATGTCGACAACGAAGTTGCACATGAGGCGATGGATGACGTCGCAGCGAATCTCATCGTCACGGCTGCGCACGATGCCGCGCGCCACGGGAAGCTCTCCCGCTTCGACCGCCTTGGTATAGGTGCTCAGCTTCTTCTCATTCTGAATCATCGCGCCGCGAACGTCGCCAATGGCGGAAATACCGAAGCCGAGTACGTCGTCTCCCGGGATCACCGCGTAGCCTTGGAAGTTCCGGCGCAATCGACCTTCACGCTTGGCACCCGCTAGATCGTCGTCGGGCTTCGCGAAGTGATCCATTCCGATGGACTCGTATCCAGCGGCGAGTAGCCGCTCACGTACGATGGCGAAGAGCTCGACCTTCAGGTCCCGCGACGGCAACTCGTCTTCCCCGATCATTTTCTGATGACCACGGAGCCATGGCACGTAAGCGAAGGAGTAGCAGGCCACGCGGTCCACTCCCATATCGATGACGTGCTCAACCGTTTTCTCGAAGGTCTGAGGGGTTTGGAGCGGAAGCCCGTATATGAGATCCACGTTGATCCCTCGGTAGCCCCGCGCGCGCGCATGGTCGACGATGTTACGCGTTTCCTCGATCGACTGGACGCGATGGATGCGCTCTTGAACTTCCGTAGTGAAATCCTGGACTCCCATCGAGACCCGGTTGAAACCGAGGTCCGCCATGACGTCGATGTGCTCCTTCGACGTTACACGAGGGTCGACTTCCATGGCCATTTCGGCGTCGGGAAGCGGATGAAAGTGCTCGAGGAGCTTC
This sequence comes from Candidatus Marinacidobacterales bacterium, assembly GCA_965247365.1. Classification (GTDB taxonomy): domain Bacteria; phylum Acidobacteriota; class Vicinamibacteria; order Marinacidobacterales; family SMYC01; genus CBDFHB01. The sequence continues at coordinate 711,214 of CBDFHB010000002.1, read as the reverse complement.
TCGATCGAGGCGCCGAGCTCTTTGGCGTCGTAATAGGTGGGCGTACCACCACCCAGGTGAAGTTGAGCGAATTGGCGGCGGTTCGGTAACCGTTCGGCCGTGAGCTCGAACTCTCGGGCTAGTACCTCGAGGTAGGGCGTCGTCCTATCGTAATGGCGCGTGATGATCACGTGACATCCGCAGAAGAGACATCGCTCTTCGCAGAACGGCAGATGGGTGTATAGGGCCAGGGGGGCCTCACCGAGAGCGTCCGCTTCGGAAAGGCGGCGCTCGTAGACCGACCGGTCGACGTCCTCGGAGAACTCGACCGCCGTCGGGTAGCTCGTGTAGCGAGGGCCGGGACGATCGTACTTCGCGATGAGCCTCTGGATCGTGGCTCGGTCCAAGGGAGTTTCTTTGGTCATGCGTCCTCCACCAGGCGAGTCAAGGAGGCCACGAAGGCGGGATGGTCCCCGACACAGGGCACGCGCACGAAACGCTGGCCTCCCGCCTCCATGAAGGTCTGTTTGCCTCGGATTCCTATCTCCTCGATCGTCTCGAGTCCGTCCGTCAGAAAACCGGGTGTCACCACTGCTACGCTCCTCGTCGAGCCGAGTCTTGCCAGCGTCTTGGCCGTCGCGGGCCCAATCCAGGGCTCGGGACCGAACCGCGACTGAAACGAGAGGGTTGCGGCCTTCTCCGGCCATTCGAGCTCGGCCACAAACGCCCGAAACGTGCTCTCGCAGTCGCGCCGATATATCCCACTTTCGGCCCGATCATAGCGCATTGGAATGCCGTGAAACGAGACCAGGAGGTGTGCGGGAGCGACGTCCCCTACCGCGGCCCGAAACAGCTCCGCCTGAGCTCGGATATAGCCCGGATCGTCCGGAGGGATCAAGACGAGCTTCGCGTCAGGCGCGAGAAGGGCCTCGATCGTTCCCGTCGTCGAGCTGGTTCGTTGCGGGAAGAGCGGAATGACGAGCGCGCCACTCGTCCGGCCTTCGGCGGCCGGGGAGCCGTATCGATAGACGGCCTCGACCTCGGCCTCGACCTGGGCCGCGAGGGCCGACGCCAATCGCCGCGTACCCACTTGGAGGGGAGAGCCCTCGTTGGTCCAGATCGACCGATACATCTCCGCCACCTTCCTGGGACGCGAGCGAAGAATGCGGCTCAAAATCGGTCGCCACAACCAGCGTGGGTAGTCGACGACCATGGGATCGGCCAGGAACTCGCCGAGAAAGGCGCGGACGCCCTCCTCCGTAGGGGCGGTGGTCGTGCCGAGGTTGACGAGAAGGACGCGTTTCAAGGTCGAACGTAGGGAATCGTTTGGGGGCCGCGGGGAAGAACGCAGAGCTGGGAGTCGGGACCGGCCTCGTCGAGAGCACGCGAAACCTCGGATTCGACATCGTTCATCGACTCGAAGTGCGCCTGGGTCAACTGCTCGGGCGTGAGATGGCTGGTCTTGACGAGGACGCGCGCTCGGCCCTGGATCTGAGCCTGCACTTGAATCTGCCACTGGTCGGCCTCGGAGAATCCGGGCTCGTGCACCATCGAGAGAAGCTCCGCAGGTGAGCCGCGGCGCTTAAGGAGCTCCGCATAGGCGCCGTGATCCGGAAGACCGTCGCGGCACTCCGCCGCGCACAAGATCACACCGCCGAGCTTTACGACTTGAGCCGCCGCGGACATTCCCTTGATGCTCTGGTAGAGGTTCTGATCGAGAGGAAATCCCGAGTTGGTGGTGAGGACTACGTCGAAGGGCGTCTCGACGCCTTGCATCGCTTCGCGCCTCGAACTGGCGCAGGCCTTCCCATGCTCCTCGAAGAGCTCTCCCGCGAAGGCGGCCGTGATTTCCTTCTCGCCGTTCAGCGTGACGTCGAAGGCGAAGTGCACGCCTGTCATCCGCGCGATTTCGCGGACGTCGTCGTGAATCGGATTGCCCTCCGTGATCCCCCAGATCGCTTTGGGATGGCCGACGCGACTCGCGTCGTGAAGCACCATCGTCGTCTCGAGACCCGCTAGCCCCGGCGCCACCATCTTGGGCCCCCCGCTGAATCCCGCGAACAAGTGCGGCTCGACGAAGCCGGTCGTGATACGGACGTCCGCGTCGAGCCATTCTCGAGCCAGCCAGATCGGAACGCCTCGGCTCGTCTCTCCGGCATGACCGAGCGAGGCGCGGTCACGCGCGTCGTGGTTGACGATTCTATAGCGTGAGACGATATGGTCGCCGAGCATGGCGCGAAGCTCGGCGTCCGTATTGGCGCGGTGCGTGCCTGTCGCGACGAGGATCACGACGTTCTCGGGCCGAACCCGTGGCATCGCCTCGAAGAGGGCCCGGAGCATGAGCTCGCGCGGCTGGGGTCGGGTTCCGTCGCAAACGGAAATGGCGACTCGTTGGCTCGGCTCGACCAGGTCGACCAACGGCGGCGAACCGAACGGAGCCGCGAGCGCCTCGAGAAGCCTCTCGAGAGGATCGGCGACGCCCGGAGGATAGGTCGGCTCGATCACCGTCGTCCGACCGCCGGGCAGATCGACCTCGAGACCTTCAGTGCCATAGTCCAGCCGAACCTTCATCTGGGGTCCTTCATCTGGGGTCAGTCTTTAACTCTTTTGCGTAGAAAAGTAACAATAAAGTTCAAGAGTTAAAGGCTGACCTCAATTCCGAGGCCTTTTTTCTTCGCTTCTTCCAGAATCCTGGCGCCGACGGAGACGTCTTGGACGGCGTTGCCGACGGATTTGAACAGGGTCACTTGGTCGTCGGAGGTACGGCCGGGCTTCGCACCGGAGACGATCTCGCCGATCTCGGCATGGACGGAGTTCTCAGAAATGCGGCCCTCGCGCCGAGGGATGATTAGATCGCCCGATTCCGCCCAGACGGCCTCCCGTGAATCGACGACGAGGAGCGCGCGGGCCACGGTCTGGGGGGGAAGCTCCTGCATCTGAGGCGTGAAGGATCCGATGGCGTTGATATGGGCTCCGGGCTTGAGGTCGGCGTCCTCGAAAACGGGTGACGTCGAAGTCGTCGCGGTACACACGATGTCCGCTTCCCGGACGGCTTCGGTCGCGGATCCTGTGACCTCGATGGCGTCCGGGATGGGTGCACCGAGCTGCTTCATTTCGTCTAGGAACTTCTTCGCGATATCCGCTCGCTTGTCGTAGACGAGCACGCGCTCGATCGAACGGACGGTGCACACGGCGCGAAGCTGAGTTCTTCCCTGCACTCCTGTCCCGAGCACGGCTACCGTCTTCGCATCGGCTCGAGCGAGGTGCTCCGTCGCGGCTCCGGATGCGGCTCCGGTCCGAAGTGCAGTGAGGTAGGTCCCGTCGATAATGGCGGTGGGGAGCCCGGTGTCCGCATCGACGAGCGTGACCATCGCGTTGATGGTAGGCAACCCCTGTGAGAGGTTCCCGGAAAAGACCGAGACCATTTTCATTCCGAGAACGTCGGTCTCTTCCAGATAGGCCGGCATGAATAGCGTCACCCCGTCGTGGAGGGGCACGCCCACCTGGGTGCGAATCGGTACGCTCGCGCGACCCTTCGACAGCTCGGCGAAAGCGGACTTCACCGTCTCGATGGCCTGCTCCATCGTGATCGCCTGCCGGACCTCATCCTTGGAGATAACCAGGATCTGCATGGGCCACATCGTAAGACCGATAGAGCCGTCAGGGCAAGCTGGACGCGAAGTATGATAGAACTTGGACGACTCGACGCGGGAGTTTCTTCGCTCGCATTCTGAACTGGCTCGAGCTCGACTAATACATGAGCGCCTTCGATACTCTGGTCGCGTCCACAGTTCCCTTCGTTCCGAAGCCGCTCGTCCGGGTCTTCTCCCGTCCCTATATCGCCGGCGAGACGCTCGAAGATCAGCTTCGCGTCATTCGATCGCTGAATGCGGACGGTTTCATGGTGGCGAGCGGCATTCTCGGAGAGTTCGTCACGAAGCGCGAGGAATCGGAGGCCGCGGTCCGCGACTACGAGAAGGTGCTCGTCGCGATCGACGAGCAGAAACTCGACAGCAACATCCACATCAAGCCCACCCACCTCGGCCTCAAGCTCGACAAGGACTTCTGCTACGAGAACTGCTGTGCCATCCTCGAGCACGCGCGATCGCGCGGCAACTTCGTCCGCCTCGACATGGAGGACTTGCCCTGCGTCGACGACACCCTCGAGCTCTACTTTCGTCTTCGGGAGAGCTTCGAGAACTTGGGTTGCGTTATCCAGGCGCGCCTGCGTCGGAGCCTTTCGGATGTGCGCCGCCTCGCAGAGGCCAAAGCGAACGTTCGGCTCTGCAAAGGCGTCTACCTCGAGCCTCGCGAGCTCGCCTTCACCGATCGCAAAATCATTCAGGACAACTATGCGCTCCTTCTCGACGAGCTCCTGAGCGCCGGATGCTACGTCGGAATCGCGACCCACGACGAGCTCCTCGTCTGGGAAGCCTCCCGAATCCTCGACCGTCTCCAGCTCGAGACCCATGAGTACGAGTTTCAAATGCTCCACGGTGTCGACCCAGAGCTACGCCGCATCGTCCGAGACGCCGGCCATCGACTCCGCGTAGCGGTTCCCTATGGCCCCAACTGGTACCCTTATTCCGTCCGGCGGCTCCGCAAGAACCCGGCCATCGCGGGCCATGTGCTCAAGGCCATTTTCAAGTCGAAGACGTGAGCGTGTTATCCTGCCAGCCCACTAGGAGGTCCGCGATGCCTGAACAACCCGGTCTCTCTGAAGGCTGAACAGATGATGGGACTCGGCATCGCCGTGGCGCTTCACTCGTAATGCGCGTCTCCAATCTGATCACCGCCATCGACCTCCATGCCTGTGGAGAGCCTGGCCGCGTCATCACGGGCGGCGTCCTCGACGTGCCCGGCAGAACCATGTTCGAGAAGGCGCGCTACCTCGCGACCGAAGGGGACGATCTCAGAAAGCGCATGCTCCGCGAGCCCCGAGGCTATCCCGCATCGAACTGCAACCTCGTCCTTCCGGCGACCCACCCCGAAGCGGACGCGGGCTTCGTCATCATGGAGCAAGTGGAATACCCGCCCATGTCAGGTACCAACACGATTTGCGTCGCCACGGCGCTCATCGAGACGGGCATGGTCCCCGTGACCGAGCCGGTGACGAAACTGACGCTCGAAGCGCCCGCGGGACTCATCAGAGTGGAAGCCAGTGTCGCCGGGGGGAAAGTGAAGAGCGTGACTTTCGAGAACGTTCCCGCCTTCGCACTCCACTTGGACGCGCCCATCGAAGTTCCCGAGCTCGGTTCCATCGTGGTGGACGTCGCATTCGGGGGGATGTTCTATGTGATCGCGGATGCGGAGCCATTCGGCCTTCGGCTCACTCCCGACGAGGCAAGAGACATCGTGCGCATCGGGGAGATGATCAAGAAGGCGGCGAGTGAACAGCTCGAGGCCGTCCACCCCGACAATCCAGAGATCTCCGGAGTGACCATCGCCGAGCTTGTGGGCCCTCCGTCCCACCCCGACGCGACGGCCAAGAACGCCGTCGTGGTCTCGACAGGCTCCCTGGACTGGAACCATCCCGCGAGCTGGACCGGAGCGGTCGATCGTTCTCCCTGCGGTACCGGGACCTGCGCGAGGATGGCGTCACTGCACGCCAAGCGTCGCCTCGGCTTGCACGAGGATTTCGTTCACGAAGGTATTCTCGGCACGCTCTTCACGGGACGGCTGATCGAGGAAACGACGGTCGGACAGCAACCCGCGGTCGTCCCGCTGCTCACTGGCAGCGCCTGGATCACGGGCTTCGCCCACTACGTCCTCGACCCCGAAGACCCGTTCCCCACCGGCTTCACCGTCGGCGATATCTGGGGACGCAGCTCAGACGCCTAGTGCCACGGGAAGAGTTCACATCGCGCTGGGGCATCCTGCTCACCGCTATCGGCATGGCGGTGGGCACGGGCAACATCTGGCGATTCCCCCGAGTGGCTGCGGCGAACGGTGGTGGCTCGTTCCTCGTTGCCTGGATGATCTTTCTCTTCGCCTGGGCGATCCCGCTTCTTTTAGCGGAGTTCGCACTCGGCAAGACGACGCGACGAGGTCCGGCCGGCGCCGTCGGGGCCCTCATCGGGGAACGTTACAACTGGCTCGGCGTTTTCATTGGGCTCGTGACCTGTTTCATCACGTTCTATTACTCCGTGGTCACGGGTTGGTGTCTGAAGTACTTCGTCGCCTCTTTCGGCACGGTCTTCTCGGCGGACAAGGCCGAAAGTTACTGGAACGGCTTCACGACGGATCCGATTCAGCCCGTTCTGTTCCACGCCATCGCAATGCTCGTGGGCTGCATCATTATATATAGAGGCGTGGTTCGGGGCATCGAACGTACGAATCGCATCCTCATCCCCGCGCTCTTCCTGCTTCTCATCATCGCCGCTATCCGGGCGGTGACGCTACCCGGCGCCACCAAAGGTCTCGCCTATCTCTTCACGCCGGAGTGGGAGCAGCTCGGTAGCTACCAAGTTTGGCTCGCCGCTCTGGCGCAATCCGCCTGGAGCACGGGCGCGGGCTGGGGCCTCGTGACGACTTATGGCGTCTACATCCGAGACAAAGAGCCCGTTGCACTCACGACCTTCACCACCGCCTTCGGGAACAATTCCGCATCGCTCCTCGCCGGCATCGCCGTCATGTGCACGGTCTTCGCCGTCCTGCCGGAAGCCGAAGCCCGCACGGCGCTCGGGGCCGGGAACGAGGGTTTGACCTTCATCTGGATGCCGCAGCTCTTCGGGTCCATTCCGGCAGGTCGCCTCTTTCTGCCGATTTTCTTTCTCGCCTTGAGCTGCGCCGCGATCTCCTCACTCATCGCCATGCTGGAGATGGCGTCGCGAATGGCGATGGACCTCGGGCTCTCGCGAGCCCGAGCGGTGCCGGCCGTCGGTATCCTCTCGTTCCTTCTCGGACTTCCGTCCGCATGGCGCATGGGTTTCTTCAAGAACCAGGACTGGGTCTGGGGTATCGCCCTCCTCTTTTCGGGCCTGTTCATCGCGCTCGCGGTCATCCGCTACGGCGCCTCCCGATTCAGACGAGAGCTAATCAATACGGAAGCCGAGACGTATCCAATCGGCGTCTGGTTCGTCTACGTGATCTCGGTGCTCGTGCCGCTCGAGTTCCTCGCGATGGTCGTGTGGTGGTTCTACCAGTCCGCGACCGCCTTCGACCCCGACGGATGGTGGAAACTTCGAAGCGAATCGAGCGTCGGAACTGCCGTGATTCAGATCGTTGTCCTCATCGTCGTTCTGATTCTGACCAACGGCCTCGTCGTTCGACGGCTGAAAAAAAGTCACGAGCCGTGACGCTCGCTCTCACCGAGAAGGACCGCGCATTTTCCCGCCGACAGATGCTCGCCTACCAGGCAATGGGGACCATCCCGACCTGGACCTGCGCACCCTATCAGACGGTGCACAAACCGGAGCGCGGCGAGCAAATCGCCTCGGGCGAATCAAACGCGATCGTTTTCGCGAACTCAGTGATCGGCGCCAGGACCGAGCGCTACCCGGACTTCCTCGATATCTGCGCGGCCCTGACGGCTCGTGTTCCCGCGGTCGGCCTCCACCTCGAGGAGAACCGCGCCGCCTCCCTGGTTCTCGACTCGGAGAGCGTACCCCGAGAGATCGCCGAGCGCGACGACTTCTACCGCCGCTGATTGACCACACCTCAAGTCGACCCTAGAGTATCCTTGAGTACGCTCACTTGCGCTGTTCGGCGAAAGCTCTAAGCGGAGAAAACAAACCTCACTTCCGAGACGGGACACTAGTCCGCGGGAATCGAGTAGCGCTGCAAGACGACGGTGACGTTGTCCTTGCCTCCGTTTTCGAGGGCCTTTAGCACCAGCGCCAGACAGCCATCGTCCGAGGCTCGGTTGTCGCGATCTCTCCGGAGGATTACTCGAGGCTACGGACGGGTCAAGTTCTCGTCATCCACGACAACGGCACCATCGAGATCGAGTTTGTTTAGTGCTCAACGCCGTGCGGCCCCACATCAGCTTCCGCCGCTGGAAACAGCGGGACGCCAGTCTCGGCGGCGAAGATTTCTCTCAGCAGGGTGCGCCATTGGGCGTACTGCACTTCGACCGAGCCGGTGAGTTGCGTTACGTTGCCTTCCACTTCGACTACGAGGGGAGCGACATCAGCAGCCAATGATTCACCGAGCTCCCTGAGCACGTCGAGGTGTGTTCCGCGCCGCTCCTCTTCCCATCGCCTCAATTGGTCCGTCGTCGAGGCGCCTCCAAAAAGACCCGGCGTTCCACATAGAACTCCTTCGCCAGACCAGGTACCGCCGTTGCCGGCAACCAGGACTCCCATCGGCGCATTGCGTCCCCCGGAGCCCGTCGCCGTGGGTGGGCCATTTTTCATCGCCTCGCGCTGCCAATAGTCCTGGGAGCGCCAACCACGGTAGGACTTCCGCATCTTCTCGAAGAGGCTCCCGTAGTACGAGTCGACGGTATCGACGAACATGCCGTCGCGCTGGCGGATCAGCGCGACGCGCTCCATCATGGCGTCGTCGAGAGACGGCAGTCGAACGACGACGTAGCTTTGTTTCTCGACGCGCAGGTAGTCCGCGAAGGCGTCCGGCGCCAGATCGGTGGCGAACCTGAGTCGAGAGACGTTGCGTATCCGCTCGATATCCTTCGTTTTCAGCTTCTTGTATTTCTTCGAGACGTCGTTTGCGATCCGGTGATAGAGGTCCTGGAAGGGGTCCACGGTGGATTCGCGGGCCAGGTAGACCGACGCGTCGGCTTCACCTTTGTACTTCTTGTCGAGCCAAACCTTGCCGGCCGCGTCCATGGCGCGAATCTCGAGCCTGAGCTCACGACCGTAAGACGCCAGGACGGCGCCCGATATCGTAAGATCCGCTCCGCCAACGTCCGGAACGACGCGGACCGCTCCCCAAAAACCCGCCTCCTCGAAGACGCGCTTCAGACCGACGGGAATATAGCGGGCTTCCGCCTGTCTTACCTCGGGAAAGAAATCTTCCGCTGGCTCGAATACGGTGATCCGAACGTCCATCAGGCTCGCTTCCGGAGGAACAACGCCGGCTTGCACCAGGGCGACGGGTTTGCTCGCCGCCCAACTCAATGACGCCACCAAGACGCCGGCAAGAAGCGCTGCAGTAACCAGGCGTGTTTTCGAGCTCATCACCAATGTCGGCACCGATCTCGTGTGATCAAACCTTATCGTATATGCAAGACGGAGGCCAACGACAGGTCCAACTCTCGTGGCGTCTCGTGTCTCCACAATAGGCCGAGACGACCTATTGTGGAGACGGAAAGGGCTGGTTCTTGAGCTGGCGTGGCTAGTCCCGTCGTTGTAACGTTGGGGCAACGAAAGGCTACCGATGAAAACGCTGCGACTCTTGAGCTTGTTGGGCCTCTTGCCGATCTCTTTGCTCGCCACGCAGGTATTCGGCGATGGGAAAGACGCGCCAGGCTGGCATCAGTGGGGAGGGCCGGATCGCAACTTCCATGCGGAGTCGACCGGGCTCGCGACAACCTGGCCGGCCGGCGGTCCGAACAAGCTCTGGAGTCGCGTGCTCGGCGAAGGCTACTCGAGCATTGTCACCGACTCGGACGCGCTCTACACCATGTACCGTGTCGACCACGACGAGATCGTCGTTTCCCTCGAAGCGGCGACTGGGACGACCTGTTGGGAGCATCGATACGAGGCACCTCTTCTCGAGCACATGAACTACGGCATCTGGCTGCGGCGGGGCGGCGCCGGCCCCTACTCGACACCTCTTTTGCTCGGCGATGTGGTCTACGCGGTTGGGGCGACGGGCAAATTCCATGCTCTCGATCGCAAAACGGGCGACGTTCTCTGGTACCACGACCTGGACGACAAGTTCGAGATGAGGGGCTACAGCGGTTACGCATCGAGCCCGATCGTCTACGACGGCAAGATCATCCTGCCCGTCGGCGGCCGCGGACAGGCCGTCGTGGCTTTCGATCCCGCGAGCGGCGCCATGGTCTGGAAGAGCCAGGACTTTCGTCTCGCGCCAGCCTCACCCATCTTGATCGATGTCGACGGTCAGGACCAGCTCGTCGTGTTCACTCCCGAGGACGTCGTCGGGCTCGATCCCCAAAACGGCGATCTTCTATGGAGCCACCCGCACGAGACCAGCTACGGCCTCAACATCAGCACGCCGGTCTGGGGAGAAGGCAATCTGCTGTTCATCTCATCCGCGTACAACGGCGGAAGCCGGTGTGATTCGTTTGACGCGTGCGAACGGCAAGACCACGGTGCAGGAGCTCTGGTCGAGCAACCGGCTGCGCCTGCATTTCGGCAATGCCATCCGCATTGGCAACTTGATTCTAGGCACCAGTGGCGACTTCGGCCCGGCATTCTTCATCGCGGTCGACGTCGTAACTGGTGAAGAGGCCTGGAGGGAGCGCATCTTCGGCCGGTCCCAAATGGTCTACGCTGACGGAAAGCTCGTTATCGTCGACGAAGGCGGCGACATCGCTATCGCCTCGGCCGGTCCCAACGGTCTCGAAGTGCATGCGAGAACGGAGCTTCTGACCGAAAACGCCTGGACCGCACCGACACTCGTGGGAACGCACCTCTACGTCCGCGACCGGAAGAACATGGTGGCCGTGGACCTCGGAGAGTAACCACGAGGATGATCGCCACCTTCCCGGTTTGAGGCGCCCAGCCCATCCAGCTCGGCCTCGCTCGAGTTCCGCCCCGAGCTCGTTTCTCAGGGCTGGGCCGAGTGGTCGGCCACGGGAGTTACTGCTAAACCGTGCTGCTCGAAAGGTTGGCCCAAAGACCGCGAAAATTAGGTTTCTCGGGGAGGCAAACATGAAGGGTTTCAAGGCGATTTGTCTCGCGTTCCTAGTGCTCGCGGTCAGTGTGGGTACGGTGGCGGCTCAGGGCAAAGACGTCGGAACGCTCGTTTTTCCGACATCGACGAAGTCGCCCGAAGCGCAGGCACGGTCCCTGCGTGGTGCGGCCATTCTGCACAGCTTCGGATGGAAGCAGGCCATCACCGAGTTCCAGGCGGCACAGAAGCTGGATCCGGACTTCGCCATGGCTGGGGTGAGAGTCTCTGCTACAACCATCCGCTGATCGGCGACACGGATCTGGATTCGCCTCGTGCCGTGTTGAATCGGTTGGGAGCGACGCCCGAAGAGCGGCGTGCGAAGGCGCCGACTGATCGGGACAAGGGTTTCTTGCAGGCGGTCGAGCATCTGTGGGGCCAAGGAGATATCGCCGAGCGCAAGATTGGCTATATGGAAGCCATGCGCCGTCTGATGAAATATCCTGCGCTTATCTTGATACGCCACACCAATCTACGATGGAGGCAGCCAGAATCTTTGTCGCCATTTTGACATCATCTACCAGTACCCACTCATTGTTGGCATGCATCTGTTCCGTCTTTCCCGGTCCGAAGATGACCGTCGGGGTTTGGCCGGGCATGTTCAAGAATCGAATATCGGCCGCTCCCTCCCGGCCGCAGATTTCCGGTTCCTGCCCAGTTAACTCCCGAAACTTGCGAGATATTGTTTGGACAATTGGGCTGTCCACTGGTATTTCGGAAGGTACAGCAAAATACCCGGTAAAAACAATTTCCGGTGGATGTTCGGCCAGCCAAGAATCGGAGGCGACGTGCTCCCGGACAAAAGATGTGAATTCAGCTTTGACAGCATCAGAATCTTCGCCCGGCACCGTGGCAAGGCTACCTTTCAGAAGTGCAGTGTCGGGGAAGGCGCTGTTGTAACTGCCCGCCTCGAATGCACCCACCATGCAAGGAATCGCATTCTTGATGTTCGGATAAAGTGGATGGCTTGACCTAGACATGCGGAGCTTTTCAAATTCGGCGACGGCTCGAAGCACGGGGTACGCCTTTTCGATGCCATTGACACCTTCCCACTGGCGCTGAATGCCTGCTGCTTTGCCCCTGACCGTAATTTCAAACCAGATGCGCCCAATGGATGCTGGCTGGACCTTCATGCTGCTGGTCTCGCAGCAGATTCCTGCGTCCGCCTTGTACCCTCGCATGACGCAATCTAGCGTGCCGTTTCCGCTAAGCTCCTCATCCACCACGTATTCCAGTATGACGTCGCCGGCCAGCTTGACACCAGAACGGACCACGGCTTCTACAGCAATAGTCATTGCAGCAACGCCCGCTTTCATGTCCGATGTGCCACGGCCATAGATCCGGCCGTCAGCCAAATCTCCAGACCAGGGTCCGTGCTCCCAGGCTTCTTTCGCACCAGCGGGAATAACGTCAACGTGTCCATTGAGCAATAGGGACCGGCCGCTGCCGTTCCCCTTTAGGGTAGCGACCACGTTCGGGCGGCCCTCGTATCCGCAAGAAACTGGAACATAGGCAGGATGTTTCTTGAGAGCCTCCCAGTCCGGCTCGAATACATCGACAGCAAGCCCCAAATCCGCCATCTTCTCGGCAATAAACTTCTGGATCTCCCCCTCGCTACCGGTCACGCTGGGATAAGCGATGAGTTGCTGCAAAAATATGATGACATCGTTCGACATCGAATCAACGGTATCCAGAACAGTTTCTCTCACCACCCAACCTCCTCTATCTTATGAGTCTCAGGATTCTTGTAAATAATTCACTTCAACGGACGCCGAAGGTCAATGAACTCTGGTGGTCGTTCGGCTCGAGTTTCGGAATTCCATGAATCCAACCTCCCTTCCAGAGATTGGCACTCTACGACAGGGATGATTTCCCTGCAAGGTCGGACTTACGAACCGGTTCGCTGTCGGTCACGCCAGTTGTCGCGACACAGTCACGGAACTTGCTGTATAGTCCTGTCGGAGGTGAACCGTGTCTGTGCGCACTAGTGTCCCGTCCCGGAGGTCATGTTGCATTCGGGCGCCGAGACGGGACACTCGCAGATGGATCGAGGCGTGATGCGCGTATTCTTGATTCACATTCGCGACCCTCAGTTCTACGCGCTGCCGGCAAAGACCGCTGCCCCGAACGGCAACATTCGAGTGATGGGGTTCCCTCCCATTGGCATCATGTCGCTCTCCGCTGTACTCAAACGCGACGGTCATGAGTGCGTCATGTTCGACCAGGCCAATCCGGAAACGCCGAACGAAGTCATCCTGGAGGAGATCCGACGGCAGCGGCCGGAGCTGGTGGGCTTGAGCTTTCTGAGCACCACTAGCTACCCCTATGCGAAATTGCTCGTCCGACAGATTCGAGCGGCTGATTCAAAGGTACGAATCGCCTTCGGCGGGGTGTTCGCCACCTTGAATGCCGAGCGGGTGAAGCTACAGTGTCCCGAGGTCGATTTCGTTTGCCGCAGCGACGGCGAGCAATTGATTCTGGATCTCGTGGAACGATTGGACGACCCCACCGGAGTCGCCGGAGTCACCTGGGCCAAAGACGGCGAGCTGGTTCACAATCCCGACCGGCCGCTGGACCGCGATCTCGACCAGTGGCCTTTCCCCGACCGAGATAGCCTCGCACTGGATTTCGTCGAGTCGATGCCTCTCGACGTCCCTGCCGTCCTGTCCCTGAAGCGGTTTACCACCATGCAGACCTCGCGAGGTTGCCCCTGGCCCTGCGTGTTCTGTGATATTCCGGTCTTCAGTGAAGGAAAGTGGCGCTCGCGCAGTCCCCAGCATGTTGTAGCGGAGCTCGATCACCTGCAGGCCTTGGGCTACGGATCGGTCTATTTCGTGGATGACCACTTTCTGCTGCAACCCAAGCGGATCGAGGCCATCTGCAAGGGAATCAACGACAGCGGCATCACGATCGAATGGGGCTGTGAAGGGCGCGTCGACTCGGTCTGCCAACACCTTTTTCCAGCCATGGCCAAGGCCCACTGCCGGACGCTCATGCTAGGGATCGAGAGCGGCAGCCAGAAGGTGCTCGACCGGCTCAAGAAGGAGCAGACGCTCGCCGAGGTCGAGACCACGGTGAGCAATGCCAAAGCGGCCGGAATCGAGATCGTGCACGGGTTTTTCGTCGTTGGGAGCCCGGACGAGACGGCCGAAGACGTCCGCGCCACCTTCGACTTTGCCTCGAGGCTTGCTTTAGACACCTTCGGCTTCAACCGCCTGTGCGTCTACCGCGGGACCCCCCTCTGGCACGAGTACGTCGAGCGCGGTCTCGTTGACGACGCGAACGATTGGTACAAGTATTTCAAGTGCACCGAGATCGACCCCACCTGCCTGTCCGGCGAGGCGGTGAACGCCGAGCGCTCGGCCGGCTTGCGACGTTTGTTCCGCTACAAAATCAGGCACTACCCGCTCCAGACCCTCCGCCTGCTGTGGCGTTTTCTCCGTCATATGCCGATACGCGACGTGGCCTACCTCATCGTCAAGCCGTTTCTCGGAGCGAAGCGCGGAGAGACCAAGGCCGAGGTGATGTCGCGAGCCGTCGAGCACAGGACGTCCAAGGACGCGGCGGCAGATCTCACGAAAGTGAGCGACGACATCCTCTTGAAGACATACGACTCACAGCCCGAGCGCCGCGCCCAATAAATTTAGTGGTGCCCCGGTCGCTTCTTGAAGTGTTTAGATCTGCTATCGCCCCGGCGGGCCAAGGGGGCTCTCTGGACAATCGGTACGCTCCACGGTGTAGGTTCCGCCCGCAATCTTCCAGCCATCGTTCGTGCTCACGAGCTGGAAGGCATCGATACCGCAGTGGCTGAACTTCCCGTCTCGATGGAAGTCGTAGCGGGTCCAGACTACCGCGATGTCCTGATGAATCATCACCTTCGGCTCCCACATCCTCTCGAGGATCTGCTCCGTTCCCGCCGGAAGCCGGTCGACGAACTCTTGATTGGAAAAACTGCGGATGGACTTCGTCCCGTCCTCCTCGCGAACGGAAACGAAGACTCCTTCGGGCAGCGTCACTTTTCGTGCGGCGGCCACGTCCTTCGACTCCATGGAATCGAAGAATCCCTGCACGGCCGCGAGGACGGCCTGCTCCTCCGATTGCGCAGTAACGACCGTGGGCATCGAAAGAGCTACGAGCATAAACCAGCTTTTCATTTCTTGAGCGCCTCCAGCTTGTGCGCGTCGTGAAAGTAGTCTCGCTGCAGCACTAGTCGGCTTTCCGCGGGACGCCGGCGAAAACGTTGACGCGAGGCTGCGGGTTGCCGTTTAGCCGTCGCCAGGCGTTGATGTGGCCGACGTGAGTCAGCGCGTCCGATAGCGGGCCGTTCAGAATGAACCAGACAGGAAACCGAGATCCATCACGCTTCAAGACCCCGTGAGTCGCGAGCTCGTCGTCGGAGACGTTGTCGAGTTGCTCACGGACTCGACGCAAGCATTCGAGAGTCCGGTAGCGAAGCTCTCGCGCGTCCCGCGTTTCGATGGAATCCCGTTCACCCGCGTCGAATACGCATTGCTTCACCATATTGGCAAGGTTAAGGACGTGTTTCAGGAGCTCGCGCATCGACATGCTCTCGGGTCCCGGACGAAAATCGAAGTCCTCGTCGCGAAGTCCCTCCGTCGCCCAGTAGTAGCGAAACGCGAGCCCGTCCACGATTCTGGCGAAAACGGATGCGCCGGTGAGCTGTTCCGGAACCGATGAGATCTCGTATCCGAAAGGTTCCGTCATGACTCCTCTCCGCGGGACGGCAAAGGATATCATCAAGCGGCTGCTACGATGGGTTTCCTTCGCCCGGACGAAACGATCGTTTCAGTTTCCACTCGGGTTCATGTTCACGACACGCCGACATTTCGTGCCGAAAGTTACGATCGGAAAGAAAGGAGGAGGGCGTCCGCGCCTTTCGCGAAAACCGCCCCCCTCAGTGGAAGGGCCGCTGAGCGTCTCTCTCTAGGGCGTCACGTCCGTCGCGAGGGTGACGGAGACGATCTCTCGTCCCAGACCCTCGAACGTCCGGAGAGCTGTCTTGAACTCGGGGTCACTATACATCTTCCCGTAGTCCGCGAGAGCCGCGAGGCTCTCGAGCTCCACGACGACCACGAGCTGATTACTTACCGTACCCGCAAACGTCATGCGCCAAACGCGCATTTTCGCCGTCGATGAGTGCTTCTTCAAGAGAGGCTCGATGCCCTTGAGCGCGGTCAAATAGTCTTGCACGTTTGCCGCCGGAACCTCGACGGTCGTCACGGCCGCGACAGGCTGCGCGTAGGACAAGGACGCTAGAAAGACGAAAGCCAATAGAGCTAGACACAACGGAAACTTGCGCATGGAATACCTCCTTGTTGCCGGATAGATATCACGGGTCGAGCTCGGTTTTGTATTGCCGAGGCGCCCTCGTTCATGTGGCCGCGGTTTCGGCTCGACCCACCGGCTACGCGCAGGAGCACTTGCTTGGGGTCACTCCTTAACAACACTATTTGAACATCTGCCTGCGCCCCTGCTTTCTGAACGTTGATAGCATCCACGTCCTCCACGCCGTGAATGGGGCGCCTGGGGTTTGCTTGAAGCTGCGTACCAGCGCCTGTACGGGTGCACGGAGCCCAATGAGGGGTGTGATGTAACGGGCGTTTTGCTTGTTGTCCAACGTGTTCTGGTCGACTCTTTCGCGAAGCTTCGAGAGCTCGGCTCTCAGACTCGCATTTTGTTTTTCGAGCTGTGCGATCTTGTGTTGGGGGATTTTGGAGGCCGGTTTCGGGACGGCAGCTTTCAGAGCTGCGTTTTGCTTCTCGAGGCGCTCGATCCGCCTTTCGAGCCTCCCGAGCTGCTGATCTAGCCTGTTGATTCTTCCCTTGTTGATCTTCAAGTTGCGCCCTACGCGCGTAGTTTCGGTTGCCATTGCTGGCCTCCTGACGTGTGTGAGAAACGATCGTTGAGTTGTGCGCGTCGTGAAAGCACTCTCGCTCCGGGCCTAGTCGGCTTTCGGCGGGACACCGGCGAAGACGTTGACACGGGGCTGCGTGATTTCGTATCCGAAACGTTGCGTCATTACTCCTCTCCTCGCGCCGACCAAGCGTATCATCAAGTCGAAGTGGACCCGCAGCGGACAGTCGCTAGAGCTTGTCAGCGTGACGGTACGCCATGTACTATCTCCGCGGCGATATTTCTTGACGACGGGGCGTGATGTTCAAAAGAAACATTCTGTTGACGACGATGTGCGTTCTCACCGCTATGGGCCTCTTGGCCCAGACACAGATCACCTCCGGCGTGATCCGAGGCCGCGTTTTCGATCAGACGGACGCCGTGCTGCCAGGAGTTACTGTCGAAATCAGAAACACGGACACCAATCTGATGCGAACGATCGTCACGGACGGAGAGGGGCGCTTCGCGGCGCTGGCACTGCCACCGGGCCCCTACGTCGTCACCCTTACTCTACAAGGCTTCGCCAGGTTCACTCAGGACGGCGTGATCTTGACCGTGGGGCAAGCGATCGACCTTTCCACCGCGATGCAGCTTGCCGGGGCCCAGGAGACGATCACCGTCACCGGCACGACGCTCGTGGAAATGTCCCGAACAGAAGCCAGCACGACGCTTAACGAGACGACGGTGGAGACGACACCGGTGCTGGGTCGCAAATTCGAGGATCTGCTCACGCTCACGCCCGGTGTCAGCATCGTGCAGGGACCCGATGGCGACATGATCAACTTTGCCGGGCAACGCGGGACCTTCAACAATATCAGCCTGGATGGAGGCGACTACAACAACGGTTTCTTTGGCGAGCAGGTTGGCGGGCAGCGGGCCAACGTAGACATCACGCTCGACGCGATTCAGGAGTTCCAGGTGGTGGCCACGGGAGCAAACGCCGAGTTCGGCCGCACCGCCGGGGGCGTCGTCAACGTCGTCACCAAGTCCGGCACCAATCAGGTGGGCGGCAGCGTCTTCCACTTCCAACGCCTGGAAGCGCTGACGTCCGAGGCCTCGGACGGCTCGAAGCTCACCGACTTTCACCGTGAGCAGACGGGCGCCACCGTTGGCGGGCCTCTAGTCCGTGACCGGGCCTTCTTCTTCGTGGCCGCCGAGAATATCGGCGGCAACTTCGAACGGCCTAACCTTAGCCGGGCCATTGGAGAGCCTTGCCCCATTCCGAATCCCAGCATCATGACGGACGAGGCGCTCATCGACTCCAGCGGGGATTGCCAGCGCGTAGCGCTCCTCAACTTCTTTCAGGATGAGCTGGGGGTGGACGACGGACGTCCGGTGAAACACCCCATAAGCACGACGTCGGTTTTTTCCAAGTTCAACTTTCGCGTGACGGATGGGCACGATCTCTCCGTTTCCTACAATTTTCTGGACTCCTCGAACGAGAACCAGACCTTCGACGTCGACACCTACGGCAACTCGGCGAACGGGATCGAGGGCGACCCGGCGCGCATCCATGTCCTGAACTTGAATCTGGTCAGCACGCCCTCGACGACGATGCTCAACGAGCTCCACTTCACCTATTCGCGTGAGGATCGCCCGCGCACGGCGGCGAGCTCGAACTTGGCCGCGGACACTGGGATGGGATTCGACCCCTCCTTTCGCTTCGGTAATCCCTTTTTCCTCCAGCCCAACGTCGACGAGTTGTTCTGGCGCACGCAGATCAAGGACAACGTGACCATCGTCGCCGGCGACCACACCATCAAAGTGGGAGGCGAGTGGATCCACTCGGTGAACGACCAGGTCTTTCGCGGTTTCTTCACGGGACGCTACATTTTCGGAAGCACGACGGGCTTCCTGCGCTACGCCTCCCCTGCCGCGCCGGGAGGCTACGGCCCCACTACCGTGACCTGCGGCGACGGCAGCTACGTCACCTTCCCAGCACCCTGTCCGGACGGCGGTGATTTCACCGACGGGCCCCTGCTTTTCTATCTCCAGGAGGCCGGTAGCGGTTTCGCAGGCGTTCCCCCACCGGGTGCCTCGAGCATTTCGAACGAGGAGATCGGTCTGTTCTTCCAGGATTCCTGGAACATCGGTCGCCGGCTCACGCTCAACTACGGGCTGCGTTGGGACATGCAGCTCATGCCGGAGACGGTCGACCCCTCGCAGACGGCCTACGCCCAGTTCATCGGTGACCCCAACTTCCCCTCCGACGGGACGATCCCCGATCAGACCGACATGATCCAGCCGCGCCTGGGGTTTGCCTGGGACGTCACGGGGGAAGCCAAGTCGGTCCTGCGTGCCAACTTCGGGATCTACAATCCCAGGCAGAACATGTTGACCCAGGTGGGGTCGGTTACCGCCAACGGTCTACAACAGCAGACCATCTTCCGCGACCCCAGTTTCGTGGCGTTTGCCGAGATGCCGGTCTGGCCCAACGTCATCGAGACCGAGTCCTTGCCCGAAGGAGAGTTTCCTCTGTTTACCGGAGTGCGGGTTTTCGACAAGGACTACAAAAACCCCAGGATCACGAGCTTCAACGTCGGTTTCGAACAGGAAATCAACCGCGACCTGTCGGTTTACGGCGACTTTACTTACGCCAAGGGGGACAACCTCACGCGCTTTTTTCAAGCCAATAGAACCGACGGCCCCTGCTGCGATATCGCTCCTGGCACCGGGAACACGGTCGCCTATGGTCCCGGCCCGTTCGGCCCGGCGCTCGGTGACGTCATGATCACCAACAGCTCCGGCCGGTCGGAGTACCGCGGGGCTACCTTCGGCTTTCGCAAGCGCTACGCGGACGGGTTTCAGGTCGAGGCGAACTACGTTCTCTCGAAGGACGAGGATGACGACTCCAACGAACGCGACCCCTTCACCGACCGGAGCTTCAACATCTTCGATACGGCGAAGGACTTCGCGCTCTCCGATCGCGACATCCGCCACAAGTTCAACTTCTTTGCGTATACCGAGCTCGGCCCGATCCAGCTCAATGTTCGGGTCCAGGCACGCTCGGCTCAGCCGATCAGCGAGAGCCCGCGCGTGCTCGATGGCGTCGATCGAGGGCGTAACGGTACGCGGAAAGACAACGAGTTCTTCTCGCTCGATTGGCGCCTGCAGTGGCCGATCCGGTTAGGAAGCGAGGGGCAGTTCGAGCTGGTGCCCATCATCGAGATGTTCAACACCACCAACAGCAAGAACCTGGTGAATCCCCTCACGGGAGCGGCGCTGTTCAACTTCGATGGATTCCTGCGCAAGGGCGTGGGTGACCCGCGTCAGGTCCAGATCGCGGTCAAGTTCATTTTCTAGTTTCCGCGGCCCGAGCGGCTAGGACCCGGGTGTCCGGGGAGTCGTTTGCGCCCGAGAGGGGCGCGACGTAGGATCTCGGCTATGTTGAACGATAGGAACAAAGGTGGCGGCTCCGGTTTTTCGGAGCTACCTTCGAGGAAACGGCTCACGCGCCACCCTTTCCACGTCTCGTTCGAGTTCTTCCCGCCGAAGACCCCGGCGGGCTTCGAGAAGCTCAAGGAGACCGCCTCTCGGCTCGCGGAGTTCGAGCCCGACTTCGCCTCAGTCACCTTCGGCGCCGGTGGTAGCGGGAACATCCGTACGCTCGAGGCTTGCGTCTCCGTACGCGAGGCCATGGGGGCGGACGTCGTGCCCCACATCACCTGTCTCGGCTTGACCCGAGACGAGGTGATCGAGCATCTCGATAGTTATGTGGACGCCGGTTTCACCCGGGTGCTCACGCTGCGAGGCGATGCGCCCCCCGACGCGGCTTCGGCCGATGACGTCCACAAGCCCGGCGGCTTTCGCTACGCGAACGAGCTCGTGGGCTACGTCAAGGAGCGGGGCGACTTCCACATCCTCGTCAGTTGTTATCCCGAAGGCCATCCCGAGGCCGTCAGCTTGCAGTCGGATCTCGACAACTTCGTTCGCAAGGTCGAAGCGGGGGCGGACGCGGCGGTGACGCAGTACTTCTTCAACAACGCGGGCTATTTCCACTTCGTCGAAGAAGTGCGTCGTCGCGGCATCGACATCCCGATCGTCGTGGGGCTCATGCCCGTCGCCCCCTACGGGCAGGTGCTCAGCTTTTCGGAGAGATGCGGGGCCGACATCCCGCTCTGGATCAAGAAGAGAATGGCGGGCTACGAGAACGACCCGGAGTCGCAGTTCGAGCTCGCGGTGGAGATCGCAGTCACCCAAGCGGAGGAGCTCCTCCGCAACGGCGCCCCGGGAATCCACTTCTACACGCTGAACCGGCCCGAAGCGACGGTGCGGATCTGCGAGCACTTGCGGGGGCAGAAAGTCAGCTTCGGGCTCTCCTGGGAAGACGCCTACGGAGAGGTCGAGCCCTCCGCCCAGATCTCGTAGGCCGATCAGACACGAGAGAAGAACGCGACGAACCGCTGCAGCCACGGCGCGGGCTCATCGGATTCGTTGCCGTAGCTCGAAAGCGACGAGAGCGAGCTTCCACCTTTCGAATAACTGTGACGGTGGGGTCCTCGGCCTTTGCCGTGCGCTCGCTTGGCCCTCGCCCTTCGATCGAGCTCGTCCTTCGCCCGAGCGGAGTCGAGCAGCAGCTCGATGCCGCTTCTCATCATGGTCCGATGGGCCGTGCGCTCGTCAGGTTCGAATCGGAAGCGCCCGTGCGTGGAGAAACACAACTTTCGGAACGCCGTCATGCCGTCCTGATCGGCGTACTCGGCATGTACGACGTTGCCCGCTTCGATATAGATGCGCCCCGGCCGACGGGCGCCGTTGGCGATTGTGACCCGTCCCGTCTTTCGGCTCGCGAAGAGAAACTGGAGCACATCGGGAAGATGGTCGTCGCCAAGCTCGCCCTCTAGTGGGCCTCGTGGCTTGGGTTCGTAGCGCAGCCGGCGCGTTTTCGCGGTTAGGAGGCGCATGGTGCTCAGAAGCTCGTCGTCGGCCGCGTCAACCCTGGCGCTGCCCTCGGTGGGATAGACGGGGGCCAATTGCGGTTTCTTACCGATCAACATCAGCACCGGTATGTCGTGCGTCGTCGGATCTTCCTTGATGTTCCTGGCAATCTCCGATGGGCCCGGGGGTGCGATGTCCGGTAACAGGATCACGAGGTCAGGTTGGGATCTCCTAAGCACTGACATCGTCATGGAGCCCGAGTTGGAGCTCAAGACGTTGAAGCCGCCTCGGCGGGCGAGGGCACGGTATCGCCCTGCCACGTGATCCGGACCCTCTACGATTAGAACCGTGCGCTCAGCCATGGCACCCTAGGCGCAGCGCAGATAAACGAACGGCAATAGATCGAGGCGCGCGCCATCTCGAACCTTAGTAAATGCAAACCGCGGTCCATCCGCTCGAACTTCGTCGACGGAAAGGACTTGCGTGATCTCGGTCACCGTTCGAGCCGAGCGAGAGTGTTCAAAAAACTGACACTCGAGTTTGCCAAAACCCATTAAGCCTATACACGCTATCGAGTTACGCAGGACCAGCGATCTGTAAAGGTAGCCGACGCGTACTTCAGAATAACAGGCTCACGGAAGAGGTACGCCATTACTGACAGCAGGCCGTATTCCGACGGGATCGGGCGGTCCTTCGTGGGCGTCGAGTCCCCGAACCCGACGAAAAATCCTCCCGAAACCGTCGCGTCGTCACTGGCGGAATACGAAAAGCTCGGTGAAACCGTGGCGCTGCCGTCACCGAGGTTCCAGAGCAGTAGCCCCGAGAGGCCCCAGAGGGGATGGATCGCAAACGTGGCCTGGAGTGCCGTCTCGTCGCGCCCGATCACCTGGAGCTCGCCGCAGCGAAAAGGCTCTGACTCGAATAGCACCGGATATTCGTCAGCGGTCGCCGCGCCGAGCCGATCATGCTGGTATTCGACCACCAGAAATAAATCCCGTCCCCGAATGCGGAAGCGGCGATCGAGGCCGACCGTCCCACGAAGCCGTAGCTCACGGCCGCTGGCACGAGTCGGCCGCCCATGTCTCGGAAGTCGCTGAAATCGAGCCTACGTACCAGGTTGCCGTCTTCGTCGTAGTAACGCGCCCAGAGAGGCATCATGTCGGCCTTTCTCACCCGATAATCCACACGCCCCCAGACGACGGGGGCCTCCGCCTCGGTGCCACGAACTCCCAGACCGCGACACCCTCCCGCTCTCCGTCGAAGCCGAGCTCGATATCGTAGTCCTCGACCAGCCGAGACTCCTTCACGAGGTCGTCGTTGGTGAAGTGGGAACCCATCCACGATCCCATCATCATGGAAGCCGGGATCTTGATGGTACGATCGACTTTCGGGAGATAGTTCCAAATGTCGTCCTCGGCTTTGAGCGTTGCCGTGCCCGCCTCTTTCGCTGGCGCCGTGACTCGCACGAGAGAGAACTCCGTTCCGAGCGACCACATCTCCATCGTGAGACTTCGTTGCCAATGCTCGGTCACGACTTCCATCGTTGCCACGCCGTGACTCGAGTCTCCGCGGAGAATTTGATCGACTCGATCGATAATCTCCCGCGGCGTCTCTCCCGAAGTTGCTTCAGGCGCAAGAGCCAGAGCGCTGAAAAGGAGATAATAGGTGAATTTCATAACCCTTCGCGGAGGATAGCATAATGAACGAACCCGAGTGGTATCAGCACGATGGAAGCTACATCCTCGTCAACGAAAGCAAAGCACCGCTAACGCCCGCCATGGTCACCGCCGTCGCGATCGCCATTCTACTCACGCTCGGGCTCTGGCTCCTCTTGAGCTTCGGCCCGGAGTCCTTCCGAACGAGAGAACGGCTAGAAGAAGCGGAATCGATTCGCGCGAGCGAAGGTTCCCAGGTCGTTGAAACGAACGCCATACTTTCGAAGCGCTGGGAGAACCCAGGGTGACAGGAGCTGTCGCAAGTAGAAGGGCTGGTCGACGACGTAGTGGTGAAAACTGTGCGTCGTCCCGAAGTTGAAACAGAACAGCTGCAGCGGCCAGAGAACGATTGGATTGAGAACCTGGGTCTCTTCGTTCACGTTCGAAACGTCTTCGTAGTAGTGGACGTTCGAGGAGATCAACTGTAGGGCTGCCTGGCGCAGATAGTTCGGCGCCACCCAGGAGACGGCGAGAAACTCGACCCACGGATACAGCGTCACGAACCATTCCGACGGGGCAAGGCCGAAGGCCCGGAAAGCGTGGTAGGCGAGAAAGCTCATCGAGACGAGCACGAAGAGCGGATAGACGGGAAGAGACGCCAGGGCGAGCCGCCGCCTGGAAAAGCCGGGGACTTCCGCCTCCAACACTTTCGTGTTTAGGAGAAACGCGAGCGCACCGTCGACGGTCGCGAGCAGTCGACGGAATCCCCACGGCGTGCCCAGGCCGAGCAGCCGTTCTTCGACGTCCGTCGCGGTCCCCGAGGCCCGGTGATGGTGGAAGTGGATCTCGCGCCGGTACCACCCGTGGACGACGTTGCCGCGAAAAAACCAGGCGACGAGCATCATCACGTTCGCGACGCGGGGACGGGCCTTGAAGTAGAGCGCGTGAATCAAGTCGTGCTCGATCTCGTGCAGGATCGAGGCAAGAAAAGCGTTCACGAAAAGACAAAGGTACCAGGGAATGACATTCAGCCAGTAGAGCCCGGCCGAGACCAGCATGCCGCTCGCCGACACAAAGCAAAGCGCTGCCCCGATGCCGTCCTGATGTCTCAGTACCGCGTAGCGCGCGACCAGGCGCTTCTCGCCACGTCGAATCCATTTCCGAATCCGGCGAGCTCGCTCCTCCGCTACGCCGACTCTATCTGCCATTTGCCGGTAGCATAGCGCAGGTCAGGTTACGATTCGACGAGGCCCGAGCTCCCGAAGAGGGCTCCTCCGCGTTGCAACCACGGTATCGGAGATCACTTCCTGTGCCCGGGTCGCGTTCTGCGCGTCGGCAACAAAGTGGCGGTCGCGCGAATGGAGCTTTCGAACGACAGCAACGAGCTCATCGCCGTGGGCACTGGCACTTATCTCGTCGGCTAATTTCGACAATGCCTCCCGCCGCAAGAGCAGGGCGCCGAAACCCGTCACCGGTCGCGGGTTATCAAACTTCGCGGGAGTAGCGGCGGACCTTCGCCTCATCCACCTCGACCCCGATGCCGGGCCCCGCGGTGAGCGCGACGTCGCCGCCTGAGAAGTCGATCGGCCGCTTGATGAGGTCGTCGGTCAGATAGGTATGGGTCAGGCTCACACCCCAGTCGAGCGTGGGGATCGCGGCCGCAATGTGGGTCATCGCCGAGGCGGCGATGCCGGTTTCGGCCATCTTGCAGGCGAGGTTTACCTTCATTCCGAGCCGCTCGCAGACTTGCCCGGCCCCAATAACCGCTTGCATGCCCCCGAGCTTGATCGTCTTGAGGCTGCCGCCGGCGATACCCACCTCGTGGTGGCGCCTGAGGTCATCTATCGAATGCAGGCCTTCGTCGGCGCCGATCGGAATGCCGGTCGCCTTCGCGACGCGTCCGATGTCGTCGAGCTCACCCTCCGGCACCGGCTGCTCGAAGAAAGCGAGGGGCGTGTCCCTCAGCGCGCGCAGGTAGGCGATCGCCTGGTCGACATTGAAACCCTGGTTCGCGTCGGAGCAGACGAGTAGGTTGCCATTGCCCAGCGCCTTGCATACCTCGCGGGTGCGTTCCGCATCATCGAGCGGGTCGCCGACGCCGACTTTGACCTTGAACGCAATGTAGCCCTCCGCCTTGGCCTTGAGCGCGTCCTCGACATCAACGACCGTTCCCTTCCCGCTGCCCGATCAGGCGCAGGAGCGGTGCCTGCTCGCGCCGCTTGCCGCCCAGCAGCTCGCAGGCGGGCGTGCCGGTCGTCTTACCGAGCGCATCGTGTAGCGCCATCTCAATCGCCGACTTGGCGCCGTCGTTGCCGTAGAGATAGAGATCAGAGCGCTGCATGACGGCCGGAACGTGTCAACGACTTTGAGACACCCGCAGGCTGCATTTAGTGAGCCTCGATCAGTGAAGGACGGGGCGTGAGCGCGGTGCGGTCGCGATTGGGTTCCGACGCGATCGCGTCCGGATAGCTTGAATCCGGGGGTAGCTCAGGTATTGGGCGCCCCGAGAAAGTGGCTCCTAGGGCCTCCTGTGGCGTCGTTTTCTCGGGCGGCGGGTTGATCCAGACCTGACGAGGCAAAACCGGAGGTTGAGGTGTTCCGTGCACGAAGCGCTCGGGGTGAGCCCGATGAGCTTCGAGAAGGACCTGGCGCCGGGCGGCGTTGAGCTCGTCGGCGCGACCGTAGTGAACGGCGGCCGGCGTCATGAGCCCCAGTCCCGAGTGCCGGTGCGCGTTGTTGTAGTAGTCGAAGAAACCGCCGCAGAACAGGCGGCCGTCTTCCAGACAGCCAAAGCGGCTTGGGAATTCAGGGCAATACTTCATCGTCTTGAACTGGGACTCGGAGTAGGGATTATCGTTCGAGACGTACGGCCGCGAGTGCGTCTTGGTTATGCCGAGGTCGGCCAGGAGCAAGGCGACGGACTTGCTTCGCATCGAGCTGCCGCGGTCTGCGTGGATGGTGAGCTGGTCGGCTTCGATGTTCTGCTTGAGGCAGTTCTCGCTGATGAGACGACGGGCGAGCTCGGCGCTTTCTCGCCGAGCCAACATCCACCCGGTCACGTACCGGGAGAAGATGTCGAGAATCACGTAGAGGTAAAAGTAGGTCCACTTGACCGGGCCGCGCAGCTTCGTTATGTCCCAGGACCAAACCTGGTTCGGCGCTTCCGCCACGAGCTCCGGCTTCTGATAGTTCGGATGCCGCAGCTGGTTCCGGCGCTCACGCACCTCTCCGTGCTCCGACAGAATCCGGTACATCGTGCGGATCGAACAGTGGTAGATTCCCTCGTCCAGAAGCGTGGCCCACACCTGGGCCGGCGCCTTGTCGACGAACCGTTCGCAGTGCAATGCACTGAGGACCCTCTCGCGCTCGGTCGTGTCGAGGGCTCGCTGCGGCCGAGGACGGCGCTTCGGCTTGGACGTCACCGGTCGGCGTCGACGATACAACGTGGAACGAGACACGCCCAGCGCCTCGCAAGCTTCCGCCGTTTGTCCAATCCGACCCGCCAGCTCCTCGGCCGCCACGATCAATCGTTCTCGTCGTCGTCGATCGGGTTCAGGGGGATCCCCAGGAGCTCGGAGGCTTTTTTTTGGATCTCTAGCATCGTTTCCACCCGAGCCAGCCGGCGCTGGAGTCGGGCGTTCTCGCGCTCGAGCTCCTTGATCCGTGGAGCCTCTGCCTTCGCCTTCCGACCTCGCTTTCTCGACGTCAATCCCGCCTTGGCGATCTCGTCCCGTTGCCGACGCCAACTCGATAGATGCGACGAGTACAGTCCCTCGCGACGTAGAAGCGCCGCCACATCACCGTCACCCTTGCAGGCGTCCGCCTCGCGAACGATCCGCAGCTTGTATTCAGCGCTGAAACGTCGGCGCTTCGCTTTCTCACTCACTTCGGGATCGCGGACCCCCGCCGCAGCACCACGGTCGGCGAGATCTCCAGTCGCCCTACGGGCTCCTTCCGACCCCGCCGACGTCATTCTCTCAATCAACGTACTCATCTATGATCCTCCTCCGCCCTCCACACTAATTTCAAGGAGCGGATTGTCTCAAGGATGTTGGCACAGAGGGGGCGGCAATGTCGTCGCCATCGATGCTCTCGAGGCGCGGCGCCAGGTGTCGCACGGCCGCAACCATGCCCTGGAGTGTCTCGCCGGTCATCGAGGGTGCCGAACCCGCTTCGCCCCAGCCCACGACGCCTTCCGTGGTCTCGAGGCGCACCAGAGCGTTGTTGGCGGCGCGCACTTCCTCGAACGACATCTTGACGGGTTGGATCATCGGAATGCTGATTCCGATGGCCTCAATTTTCTTGATCCTCATTTCGGCCTCCTGGGGCCATCATCTCGCGGACCGTTTCGTCGGCAAGTCGCGCGAGCTCTCCTAGAAGCTCCCGATGGTACAGGAAGGTTCGTAACACGGACCGATTCACAGGCGTCGGGGTTCTATTGAAGCTGGAACGTCACCGTGAGCGTCGCCTCGACAGCGACCGGGACGCCGTCTTGCGTGGCCGGCTCGAACTTCCATTGGCGGACGGCTGCCACCGCAGCCTCGTCCAGATGCCGAATAGAGCCAGCGACGACGATATCGGTGACGTCGCCCTCGGGGGTGATGGTGGCCCGAACGATGACGTCACCTTGCAGCTCCATTCTCCGAGCAATGGCGGGGTACTCGGGAGGCACGTAGGTCGTTCGGCGAGGCGCGGTCAGCACCGGTTCGGCTTGCTGAACCTCGCTGCCCGGTTCTTCTTCGCGTTCCGAAATCCGCATGGGAGGTGAGCTTACGACCTCGGGCTCAGGTTTTTCCGTTGTCTCGACGGGGGGCTCAGCGACGTCCTCGATGGGGCTTTCGGGCTCGGGGTCCGGAGCCGTGATGGTTGGCGGAGGCTCCGGTGGTGTCGGCCTCGGGACGGCTTCCCCGGGCGGGGCCGGCGCGGGAGTTGCGGCCCACGACGAACGGGCGGCGGTGTTCTGTTGACGGGTCGCCTCGCCAGGGCTCGTGACCCGAGGCAGCGCTCGGATACCCGTCATCGTAAGGGGCGGAGCCGGGAGCACGGGCAGCGTCCTGACCATCAGACCCGCCGAGAACCAGGAGACGCTGACCGCGGCTGCCGCGAACGCTGCGAAGAGGTACAACCGCCTTCGTCGGTTCCGCTCAGGCCTAGCGCAGCCGCCACGCGCGTGTCGATCGGTTGCCGCCTGGAGCGAAGCCACGAAGGCGTCCACCGTGGTGGGGCGCACCGCGCGGACGCGAGCGAGCGCCTTCCGAAGCGGCTCGTGCCAACACCGGTCCGGCACGAGGGAAAGAAACCGCCGCTGAACTTCCGCCTCCGGAGCGACGTGAAGATCGTGATTGAACGCGGGCTCGTCTTCCGTACGGAAGGGCGCCTTCCCGGTCAACATGGCGTAGGTGACCGCCCCGAGCGAAAATACGTCGGTGCGTGCGTCGAGAGCTTCGTCGGGATGAAGCGCCCTCTGCTCGGGCGAAGCGAAACCGATCTTTCCGAAGGTGAGACCGATAGTGCTCGGCGCCGACGAAGCATAGCCCACGGTCTTGGCCACGCCGAAATCCAGGACTCTGGTGTCGATCTCCGTTAGCCCTTTGGATTGAGTAGCTTACAGAAAATCGCTGTGCATGTTTTGTGCACATCGTTTTTCCCGCGCTGAGTCGCTGTAAGTTACTCATGCGGCACCACTTCTTCCCACGCCCAAGACAAAAAGGATGTGCTGTGCACGAGCCCCGGAGATTGGGGTTCTGCCGTTCTCCCACCGCGAAATCGTTGCCTTATCGAGGTGGAGAGCGTCGGCTAACACGTCTTGGGTTAGCCCAGCCTTCTTACGCAACGCGACTAGCTCCTCTGGCTTCATTGCGGGTTGATTTGCTTGCCAAGGCATGATGATGGGTATTATGCAATATTGCAACTCGGGTTGTCAACCTCTTTTTCCTCGGGCGTCGTCAAAAAGAATCACCCGCTGGCTGGCGGTGGTGGCCCGCTCCCGGTAATAGCCTTCCAGCGTGGACACACCGTCCAGAAGATCTTCCTCGTTGACGATGCGATAGCGCTTGTACATCTCCTCCGTCTTGTGCCCGATGAGTTTCATCGCCACGCTGCGCGGCACCCCGGCCCGCTCAAAAGCCCGAGCCACCGTGCGGCGGCAGTCGTGGGTGTAGAAAGGGCGTCCGGCGGCGGCGCACGCCTTTACAAACGGACCCAGCCAGCCCGTCAGCCCGATCTTCCTTCCGTTGCGGTGGAAGACGAACGGGACGCCCACGACGCGTGCTTTCGCCCGGCGCGCCATGAGGTCTTCCAGGAAGAACCGGAGCGGCCAGAGCCGAGTCTCGCCGTTCTTGTCGCGATCGGGGTCCAGCCGAATGACACGCTGCTCCAGATCGACCTCGTTCCACGTCAGCCACAGCACCTCGCTCCTCCGCCATCCCGTCCGGTAGAACATCTCGAACACGTCTTTCCCCCAATCCGGCAGCTCCGCCGAGATCGCGAGATAGTCATCGTGCTCAAGAAATCCCTGTCGCGGCTTCGGCGTTTTCAATTGCTTGGGCGCCTGTGGCAGCTTTCCGAACAGATTGCCGCTTCGCTCCGCCAGCTTCAGCGCGCCGTAGGCGGTGGTTACGAGGCGGTTGATGGTCGCGGGAGCGTAGCCGTCGTCATTCAGTCGCCACTGCAAGCGCTTCAGGTCCGCCGAGGTGATGTCATTGGCGCGAGCCTCCCCGAGATGCTTTTCCACGATCGCGCACGCGCGCTTGGCTACAGAAACGCTTCGCAGTCCTCGAAGGCTCGCGTCCGCCAGATACCCGCGAAGGCAGTCGGCCATCGTCAGGCGCAGCGGCTCCGCGAACCGCTGCGATTCCAGGAGACGCTTCTTGAGAAAGCTCTTCGCGTCCGATTTCCGCGTACACCTTGAGCTCTCGCGTCTAAGCTCGCCCTCGACGCTGTATCGAATCCACCAGAAAGAAGATCCTTTTCGCCTGTAGACGTTTCCAAATCCATACATTTCTGTCCTCCCTTTCCCCTTTGCTTTTTGGGAGCGGGAGCCTGCCATCCTGCGGCTCGGGAAGTCAAGTCGCGGTAGAATCAAAGAGGACTTCGGCTAGGATGACGGTTATTGATGGCGACGAGAAGGGAGCGATCCCGTGAGCCCCTGCGATGCGACTGTCACGCCCGCGCGATCCTTGCCGAGCGCGACGGAGCCCGCATCATCATCCGAAACAAGCGCGGCGGTGAGCTGCATACGCTGACCATCGATATCGTGCGAGAATACGAGAGACTCATGGAGAGCCGCGAGACGGCCACCCGAGAGCGCCCAGAGCGCCAACCCGAGAGCGACAAGAGCGCCCACACGATGACTGGCTAGCAAGAAGGCTTCGGCGAAAACGCCCGCCCGCAACAAGGCGAAGGGGCGAAAGCGGTCTCGTTCGTCGAAGCGGAAGCCTTCACGTGCGGCGTCTTCAACTCCGTTGCTGGTCGAGCAACGCCCCCTGAACGCTCTCAAACCCTACGAAGACAACCCGCGCCGCATCCCAAAGTCGGCGGTAGATGCCGTCGCCGCGTCCATCCGGCAATACGGATTCCAGCAACCTATCGTGGTTGACCCCGATGGCGTGGTCATCGTCGGACACACTCGGTTGCAGGCGGCGCGAAAGCTGGGCCTCGAATCCGTACCCGTTCATGTGGCCGACTTGACGCCCGAACAAGCGCGAGCTTACCGGCTAGCCGACAACCGTACGGGCGAGTTCTCCGCGTGGGACGGCGAGGTGCTGACCGCCGAGCTAGCGGCGCTGGCTGATTCGATGGATGCCGATCTTGCCGCGTTGTCGGCGAGCACGGCGTTTGACGCGCTCGAGCTTGACCGCTTGCTGGGGCCGTCGCCAGGCCAGGTCGATCCTGACGATGTGCCCGAGCCGCCGAACCCCATCACGAAGTCCGGCGACCTGTGGGCGCTTGGTAAGCACCGGCTCATGTGCGGGGATTGCACGAAAGCGGAAGACGTGAGGCGGCTACTCGATGGCGGTAAGCCCATCCTCATGGTGACGGACCCGCCCTATGGGGTCGATTATGACCCGACATGGCGGGATGGAATTGGCGGCATATTCAGTGATGGTAAGAGGAAGATGCGAGGAAAAGTTCGCAACGACGACCGCGCCGACTGGCGCGAGGCATTGGCGCTGTTTCCGGGGCAGGTAGTCTACGTGTGGCATGGTGGCGTGCACGCTGTCACGGTGGCCGAAAGCCTGACCGTCTGCGGCTTTGCAATCCGGTCCCAGATCATCTGGAGGAAGCAGCACTTAGTCATCTCTCGCGGCCATTACCATCCACAGCACGAGCCCTGCTGGTACGCCGTGCGAAAGGGAGCCAAGACATATTGGCGGGGTGACCGCAAGCAAACCACGACCTGGGACATCCGAAACCTGAATCCTTTGGGCGGTGAGAAATCCGAACCCAAGACCGGACACGGTACGCAGAAGCCCACCGAGTGCATGGAGCGGCCCATCCGCAACCACGAGGGCGACGTCTACGACCCCTTCCTCGGCTCCGGCACGACCCTCATTGCCGCCGAGCGGCAGAACCGCACGTGCTATGCGATGGAGATCGAGCCGCGCTACGTGGATATGGCTGTCGCCCGCTGGGAGGCGTACACCAGCGAGAAGGCGGAGCGGGCGTGAGCTTCAAGCCGGGTCGGACGAAGAGCGGAAAGCCGTGCCGTCGGTGCGTTTCCAGTGGACTGCTGTGCCATCAGCACCAGGGCCCGGGGAAGGCCGAAGCCAAAGCGGGGGCCTTTGAAGCTCATGACGACGAGGAGGCATCGAAGGCCTTCCACGCCTTCACGCACTACCGCGATCTACCCGCTGACCAGCGCTCTATCGACGCCGCATACCGGGAGCACCGGGAGCAGTGCGAGGGGCAGCAAAAGAGCAGCAAAAGAGCAGCAGGAAGATGGATGAATTGGAGCACCGAGCACTCATGGGTAGCCCGCGCCGCCGCGCATGATGCGGACCTGAGCCGCCAGCGCCGGGCGCGCCGGGCAAGGGAACTCGCTGAAGCCGAAGACAGGGCAGCCGCGATAGCCCGTGCCGCGCTGGGACGCCTCGTGAAGCGGTTGGAAACGCTCGATGTTAGGGAGATACCCGTAGCCATATTGGACCGGTGGATCAAGACGCTAACGGACGTCGAACTACGGGCGCTCGGGCATGCCGACAAGATCGAGCACCGGGGCGAGCTTGAAGTGACGCGGCCCGATCTGACGCCGCTATCGGACGAGGACCTGTCCGCGCTGCGGGCGATAGCGATAGCGAAAGGGCAGACGGATGCGAACTGATACCCAATCCCCGGTCGTTCACGACCTGCTCGCGCATCCCGACTGGCTGGACCAGGAGCTTGCCGAGCGCAGCCTGCGCGAGTTCACCCGCCAGCTATGGCCGTGGGTGGACCCGTCGCCGTTCCGCGACAACTGGCACATCGGGGCGATCTGCGAGCACCTGGAGGCGGTGAGCCGTGGGGAGATACGACGGCTGCTCGTCAACATTCCACCGAGGCATTCGAAGAGCAGCATCGTCTCCGTCATGTGGCCGGCGTGGACGTGGATACGCCACCCCGAGACGCGCTTCATGGCTGCCTCCTACGCGCAGACGCTCAGCATCCGCGATTCGGTCAAGTGCCGCCGGGTCATCGAATCACCTGTCTATCAGCGGCGTTGGGGCGACAGATTCCGGCTTACCAGCGACCAGAACACGAAGATCCGCTTCGACAACGATCGGAACGGCTACCGGCTCGCCACCTCGGTCGGTGGCGCACTCACCGGAGAGGGCGGCGATATCATCATCATCGACGACCCCCACAACGTTGTCGAAGCCGGGAGCAATATGGTGCGCCAAGCCACGCTCGACTGGTGGGACGAGTCGATGAGCAATCGTCTCAACGACCCGCAGACCGGAGCCTACGTGCTCATCATGCAGCGGGTTCACCATCAGGACCTCGCTGGGCATCTACTGGACAAGGGCGGATGGGAGACGCTGTGCTTCCCGGCACGGTACGAGTCCGACCATCCGCACGTCTCGGAGCGCGACGAGCGGGCACGCGATGGCGAGCTTCTGTGGCAGGAGCGGTTTCCGGAGGAGGCGGTCGCGCAGCTCGAGCGCGATCTGGGTTCGTATGGCAGCGCCGGTCAGTTGCAGCAACGACCTACCCCCCGCTCCGGAGGTATGTTCGACCGGACGTGGTGGGACAAGGAAAGGATCGTGGAGGCTGGACCCAAAGGCGGTCGCACGGTGCGCGGCTGGGACCTCGCGGCGTCCGTGTCCGGGGATTGGACGGCGGGCTGCAAGATGACGCTCAAAGACGGCGAGTACTACATCGAACATATGGAGCGCCTGCGCGGGACTCCAGAGAAGGTCGAGCAGATGATCAAGGCCGTCGCCGCGAAGGACGGCAAGAACGTGCTGATTGACCTGCCCCAGGACCCCGGTCAGGCGGGCAAGGCGCAAGTACAATATTTGGTCAAGCAGCTTGCCGGTTACAACGTGCGATACTCGCCCGAGAGCGGAGCTAAAGAAGTAAGAGCGGAGGCGCTGTCCGCGCAAGCCGAGGCGGGCAACGTCAAGCTGGTGCGCGGCGATTGGAATTCCACGTTCATTGACGAGGCAGCGCATTTTCCATATTCTGATTTTGACGATCAGATCGACGCGGCGAGCCGGGCTTTTCACAGGCTGACAGGTGGACCACAGCCGATATCTTTTCGTGAAACGGTCTGGGGGTAAGAGATGCCAGTGGACACACCACATCCGGATTACCAACGCATAGCGCCCAAGTGGGAAAAGTGCCGCGACACCCGAGAAGGAAGCGACGCGGTCAAGTCGAAGACAACGAAGTACCTTCCGCGACTCGATATCCACGAGCAAAAACCCGCAAAGTACAACGAATACCTCCTTCGCGCCTATTTCTACGGCGCCATGAAGCGGACGGTGGAGGGCTTGGCCGGGGCCATCCTCCAAAAAGCGCCCGCGGTTCAGTTTCCCGAGAACTTGAACGGCATCCTCCAGGACGTGACACTCACCAGTGTTCCGTTTCAGCTCCTCGTCCTCAAAGCGGTGGACGAGAGCATGACCGTTGGTCGGTACGGCGTGCTTGTGGATATGGCGACGGCGGAAGCTCCAGACCAGAGGCCGTATGCTGCCCCTTACTTTACAGAAGACATCATCTCGTGGCGTACCGAGCGCCGGGGCGGGGATAGAGTGCTGGTCCGTGTCGTGCTACGCGAGACCGTTGAGGAGCTCGACCCCAAGGACCCCTTCAAGATGAAGTCGGGTGTCCAGTATCGGGTCTTGGAGCTCGGCGACGATGGATATAGCCAAACCGTCTACGTCGAGGAAAGAGAAAACTCCGGCAAGTTCCTCGCTCAGGAGCCCATCCTTCCCGAACGGCGTAGCAATCGGCTCGGATTCATTCCGTTCGTCTTCATTGGTTCCGAAGGGATCTCCCCTACTCCGTCCATACCCCCGCTCGATGCGTTGGCTGACACCAATCTCTCCCATTACCGCAATAGTGCCGACTATGAACACGGTCTTCACTACACGGGCATCCCGATCCCGTGGGCGGCCGGTGTCATGGGGAGCAATGACGGCACGCCGATAGCACTGGGCCCGACCCACATGCTTCAGCTCGACCCGGCCGGTCGGGCTGGCATTATCCAGGCCGACGGCAACATGCTCGGCGCCCTCGAAAAAGCGCTCGACCGGAAACAGAAGCTCATGGCTACGTTGGGTGCGCGGCTGCTGGAAGAGCAGGCGTCCACTCAAGAAACCGCGACGGCAGTAGGGATGCGGCACGCGGGCGAGCACGCCAGCTTACGGACCGTCGCTCAAGCGGTCGAGCTGGGGCTTACCAAAGTCCTGCAATGGCTCGCGTGGTGGGCGGGTACTTCAGACAAACCCGAAGATACCGGGGCAACCGTCGAACTCAACAAGGAATTCCTTACCGTGAAAATGAGCCCCGCCGAGCTCCACGAGCTGGTCTTGTCGCTACAAGCGGAACAGATCTCGTACCCGACTTTCTACCACAATATCTCTGTGGGAGGTGTTGCCCGCGAAGGCGTGACGTGGGAAGAAGAGCTCGCCGCCATCACCCGAGAGCGAGAGAGCATCGAGCGGTTAGAACCGGAGGCGTCATTGAACGTGTCAAGTTGAGACAATCAGATCGTATAAACACATATTTTGCAATCGATTCCATTGTCAAATTCGGAGTCACGCCAGATCTAGATCGGGCGCTTCACCCTTATGCCGCGTCGACCGATTGAATACCGCCTCATCGAAGCGGCGGCGGACCCTATCGAGCGGCGGCTAGCGCGAGCCGTCGAACGAGCCGCGCAGCGGGTACGTGAGCATGTGGCCATCAACGACATTGCGATGGCGCTGGCCTCGAGAGACGCCCGGCGAGCGGCGGCCCTTCTGACTCGCCGTTTTGTGGAAGAATCACTCGGCCCAGCTGCGACCATCGTCCGGGACGCGACGATGAAGGGCGGAAGAGTAGGCGCGGAAATCGTGAACGGGAATGCCTGAGACCCCTTTCCAATTCGACGGTACCCACCGAACCGCAGAGGCGGCTGCTGCGCGCCAAGCGGCCGCAATGGTGACCCTCGTTTCCGCCGAGACCGTGGCGGCTCTCCGTGCTCTGATTGCCCGCTCCATCCGGGAAGGTATACCGCCTTACGAGGCGGCCCGCATGATCCAGTCGATGGTCGGGATGACGACGCGTCAGGCGATGGCGGCGATGAACTTCCGGGAGTCCCTAATCAACAGCGGCCTCAGGCTCGGGCGCGTGGAAACCTTGGTCGCCCGTTTCGTCCGGCGCAAGATTCGCGAGCGGGCTATCAACATCGCCCGGACCGAGACGCTCTCCGCGCTGAACCGTGGGGTTCAAGAAAGCTGGCGACAAGCCAGACGTCAGGGCCTTCTCACGAAAACCGCCGCGAAAACTTGGATCACGACGCCCGACGAAATTAGAACGGCCGACGGGCGGCCCTGTCCTATCTGTGCTCCGCTCGAAGGCCAGGTCGTGGGGTTCGATGAACGGTTTCAAACGTCGGTCGGAGAGCTCTCACACCCACCGGCTCACCCGCAATGCCGGTGCGCCATGGGGCTCGTAGAGGCCGGCCCTGGCACCAGGGCCGCGTAGCTTGGGAACCCTTTTGAAATTAGGCAAGAATGCTGGAGGGTCTATGAGTCCACAAGACGAGTATTTTGACTGGGTGTCAGCTAGAAAAGAATGCTCACTCCATTACAAGTTCGAGGAATTAAAGATACAGGCCAAGAAAAACGCCGAGAAAGCTGGATTCAAATTCGGATCCAACGACGACTTTTTTGTTCTTTCTCGGGATGGTTCTGATGGCGATCCAAGTCGAAGCGTTACGTTCAACCTCCAACTGGTAAAGGATCGCGTTTTAGTCAGCAGTAATCCGGCATCCTTTGCTTCATTTGAGATAACACTAACCCTAGATGATGATGGTGAGTGCCGATATCGGATCAACGGACAGGGCAAGTACAAGTGCTGGCAAGTGCTCCTCCGTACTTTAGAGGGGATTTTCTTCGACCCGTTGCCACCTGAAGCGTCCAGCTAGACGGCCTTGTCCGACCAGCCGTTCAGACGTCGGTCGGGGAGCTCTTCTAAGGGTGGTGAAGTCTACGCGGAATTACTTTTCGACCGAGAGGAGCGAATTGTCGGACTCCGTCGTGTCAGGAAGGGGGCTGACAATAGCTATATCGTCCGCAAGCAAAAGCATGCCGCGTCGTATCTCATGACGGCAAAAGCGTTTTTGAGGTTCTACGGTATCGAGGTCGAAGAGATTCGACACTATTCCATCAGGGAATACGAGAACGGGATCGTGGGATTCTCGTTGGAGAAGGATTTGAGGAAGTGAAGATAGTCGGCCCTCCCAAGAGCTCACGACTCTTGGGAGGGCCTTTTCCGTAGGCCCACGCGGACCACAAGGAACCTAAAAGGTACATCCGCCTGGGCCTGCAGTCAAGGAGGCTGCAGGATGTTGAGGCAAAACGTCGGTCGGAGAGCTCTCACACCCACCGGCTCACCCGCAATGCCGGTGCGCCATGGGGCTCGCTCGAGGAGGCTCGAGCTGCCGGAACCTTGACACGCCGACTCGCCGTACTCAGCCACCCGTCGCTGCTCGTGGTCGCCCGCCGGTCAGAGCCCGAAGGAAATCCAGGGAGGTAACGACGCCTTAGGGTTCGTCACCCGTAGGCCGAGTGTGCAATTTTCACCCGCCACGAATGTGCACTTTCTTTGGTTGGATCTTTCTGAGGCTCGCAAGTGCCGTATCCGTGTAAGCAAACCCATACAGCGTGCCCATCGCATCTAGGTCAGTTTCGCCAGTCGCTTGTCGAGATCCGTCCCCCGAACAAGGGTGTCGGGATGCTCGTCGATCTCGGTGAGTCGGTCCAGAGCAATCGCGGCGTCGTGGGCGTCGTCCCCGGTCACGGTGTCTAACAACGCCCGCGACTGAGCCAATTCAGCGTAGGCTGATTCTCGTAGATCCATTCCTCTGATGACGGGTAGCCCGTAAGTTACGATCTCGAGTATACCCTCATAACGCGCGTGGAGGCACCGCAGAAATGCCCACAAGAAAGAGGAGCCGGACATCGTTTCAGGACTGAACAGCATCAGTTGCGTAGTCTTTGCCATCGGAACCAGGCATTTTCAGTTGTACGATATCTTCGTACAACTGGCTAAAGCCCTCTGTTACCGCGAGCTTACGTTTCAGGTCAGACCAATAGCGCCTCGGGCTTTGGCTCCCTGTGATGGCTTCTACCACATCTACGACAGACAAGAACCATTCCCCATCGCGGAAGACCTTCCTACTCGACGTCGAAAAGGTGGTTACGATACTTGGCACTTTTGCACCAATTGTAGCAATTGGCCAACTAGTGACTACGAAGACAAGTGGAGCAAGCCGACGGATGGCGAGTTCTGCAACGAGTGTCAGGCTAAAGAGCGGGATTCCAACTGCTCTTGACCGATCAAGCTGACTGCTCTGTTGACTCTTAGATTCATTGAAACAGATCGGCCAGCGAACCATATCTCTGTGAAGGCCGTCGCAAAGTCGATACCCTTTGCGGCGGCTTCTTCATCGAAGCAATACAGACAGACGGCAAGCGTTTGATAATTTTGAGGCACGATGGCCTGCCACAATTCGTCGGGAACGTGGAAGTCGAACTTATCAGGCTGCCCACACATCTTGCAGGTCTGCTGCATGGCAGACCGAAGCCTCGGTAGAGGACGAACGGCTGGACACGAACTCACAGGGAGAAATATAGCACGATGAGAAAGCCGATGATAATCGCAGAGCGTGATCTAAAAGGCGCAACGCCGGAGAGCTTGGCCCGCGCGCTTCTACGACCTGGCCCCAGAGCTAAGGCCGTTGTCCGCGATGAGATCCCGGTAGAGCAACCGGTGGCCGACCATGCTGGCGACGGTGTCGAGCATCTGGTCGAGCGTTCCTAGATCGCGGATGTTGTGCTTCGAGGCAAATTCTTGAATGTATTTGTCTAGGTGTTTCGGGCTGATTTTGTGAAAAACGCCTTTGTGCGCCCGCTTGAGCGTAGCCCAGAAGCTCTCGATCCCGTTCGTGTGAGCTTGCTGGCGGACGTACTCGCCAACCGAGTGCCGCACGGCTTCTCTGTCTCTTGTGAGCCCGGAATAAGCGATGGCGTCGTCGGTGTAGACCTTCGCGGCCGGCGCTGAGTTGTCGAGGACGAAGCCTTGGAGAGTGGGTGCGTCGGTATTTTCGACGACCTTGGCCCGGACCTTATTGCTCTGACGGTCCTTCATCCCCACGACTGCCGTCTTGTACTATCAAGTCAAGCATAAATAGTTATTTAACAAAATCAGCAAATTTGTATTTGAAGGCCCGTCAGGAAAAGGAGTACGCTCCATTCTGATGAAACCGGACCAATTCAAAGACGACGTGGAGTGGAAGAAGAACGAGCCGCTAGAAGACGCCGTTTCTGGCCGGGCCCGACGAAGTCACGTGTGTTTTTGGGGTGAGGGACACACTTCGTGATTTGGATCCCACCACAAGATCCGGAGAATCTCGTTGTCGCGGATTCCCCAAATTCGCTTCACTCCAGACAGCCGAAGAGAAAAAAGAGAATCCGTGTCGTTCTCTTGAATTTGCTCGAGGCGCTTCCTTGCGTCACTACACAGATCCGCGACATTGACGAAATGGCTCTTCGCTCCCTGCTCTATTGATTGCCACGTCATGCTTTCGAACTGAGAGAGTTTTTCGACGACTTCGGCAAGCACATCTCGGTTTGAGTGGCGCCATCCCCATCGGCAACTTGTGTCCAGGTCGATCCCGCGAAGTTGCCAAACTGGATTTCTTTGGGCCGGTGATTTGAAGGGAGGAGTTTTGGGCTGCTTTTGTGGGTCCGGCGCCCCGCCCTTGAATTTGGCTTTTTTCTTCGACCTCCCAAAAAAGCGAGACACCGTTTACAAGCTACCGTAGTACTCTGCCAACGCGGCGTGCGTGATCTCTTGGTTTCCGCGCTCGCCAGGTACCAGTCCGCGACGAGCATCGAGCCAAGGATCCTCTCTGTGAGTCAAATCTGAGAGCCACTGCGATGACTTGTCACCGTAGAACTCGAGAACGGAATCGACCGTTTCTGCCTGCATATCATTCAAATTATAGGGGTTACCTTTGGGCCACCCCATGACTTCGAACTTCCCACGGTGCTCGTCGTAAAGCTCGAACACAACGGGGCCGTTCGCCCATGCGCGGATCCTCTCCGGGAACAGCGGCTCGTCATCCCAGACCAGAGACCAAGCTTGGCAATAGTAGACGAGCTTCTGGAGCTTCATCGCCGTCATCGTCCCTGATTTTTCGAGGATGTACGCGACGATATCGTGAACACATACCATCGGCTCGTCTCCTTTCTTCAAGCGCGAAAGGGTGACGCTAGCACGGCCGGTTGGGTGGGCTGTGAGAGCGTTCTAGGCATCTCTCTACGCACAGAATACCGCAATGTTCCCGAATCCCGATAGGGCGAAAAAAGACAGTGAGAGCAGCGACCGACTGAAGACGAACTCGTACTAGGAGCGCGCAGTTCCTTAGCTTTGATTTCGCCGTACATACAGGCTTCTACTACCGAATTCCCCCTGACGTTCCGGCACATCTCCCGCATTAAATCATATTTTTGTTAGGCAGAACTTGACAAGGGTGCAAGCTTGGTGCTAGAAATTCGGGGAAGATGAAAGCGGTAATCTCTGCGCTCGATGATGTCCCCGAGGCCCTCCGGGGCGAGTACGAGCTGAAGGACGGTAAGTACGCTGTGAAGCTCGAGGGTGATCTGCCCAGCTACGTTCCGGCGTCCGAGCTGGCCAGCGCGAACGGCAAGGTCGTCGAGTTTCGAGATCGCAACGTCGAGCTTCTGAAAGGCGTGGCGAAGCTCGCGGGGGTGGAGCAAGCCACGGACCTGACGCCACTGGAGAGTTTGCTCAAGCAATTCGAGGGTATCGACCCCGAAGAGTTCAAGAGCCTGAAGGCAGAAGCCGAAAAGCTCAAGGAGAAAGGGGTCAACAAGAGCGCCGACCTGGACGTGACGATCAAGGCGGCGGTCGATGCCGCACTCCAGCCGGTCAAAGAGGCTCTGGAGTCGGAGCGGAAGGTGCACAAGCAAGCGCAGGCGCAGATCGACGATGCGGCGTTGCGCCAAGCTGTCGGGGACCGGTTTGTGAAGGCCGGCGGCAAACCGAAGGCGGTGGACTATATGGTCGGGCAGGCAAAGGATGTCTTCCACGTCGAGAGCGGAGAGGTGAAGGCGAAGCCCAACCGGTTCAGCGCGAAGGTGCCTGGCGAGCCACTGAGCATCGAGGAGTGGCTACTATCGATGGTGACGGAGGCCGATTTTGCATTTGAGCCGTCGAAGGGCGGCGGCAGTTCAGGTTCCAACGACCGGGGCGGTGTCCCGGCCGGTGTGAAGCAATTGGTTGACCCAACGCCTCAACAGTTGGGCCAGCACATGAAGGAGATCAGCAAAGGCGAGATGGTCGTCGTCTCGTCGTCGAAGTCGTAGTAAGGCAGGAGATTCGCACGGACGAGCTTTCCGGTGGAGAGAGCGTCCGGTCTCGGTGAGACGTAGCGAGTCTCAGCGGGAGCCCGGTGGGCATCTCGCTAAGCTCCGGTGGAGCTTCTGAACACGTTA
Source organism: Candidatus Marinacidobacterales bacterium (assembly GCA_965247365.1). Classification (GTDB taxonomy): domain Bacteria; phylum Acidobacteriota; class Vicinamibacteria; order Marinacidobacterales; family SMYC01; genus CBDFHB01. The sequence goes on along the minus strand of CBDFHB010000002.1, from coordinate 669,756 downwards.
ATCAGTGCTCGTGTGCAAGCGCGGGCCGTGATTCAGGAGTTTCTAACCTATGGCCGGAGCACTTGTTACCACCAACATTCTCCAGACCGTTGTCGCGATGGGTCTCATGGCCCTCCGCGAGAAGGTCGTTCTTGCTAGAATCGTCAATCGCAACTACGAACGTGCGATCACGGGAGCCAAACGGGGAAACACCGTCGATGTGGCGGTCCCGTCAGCGATTGCAACGCGAACCGTCGACCCCGATGTCGTCCCGCCTAGTGTGACCGCGGTCACCCCCACGGTTGTCCCAATCGTGGTCGACCAATGGAAAGAGGCTCCGTTCGCGATGGACGACAAGGGTCTCGCACAGGTCGACCGCGGCATCCTGCCGATGCAGGTTTCCGAGGCCATCAAGGCTCTCGCAAATACGATCGATAACTACCTCTGGGGGCTGTACAGGTCGTTTTACGGTTACGCGGGTACGGCAGGAACCGCTCCCCTTGCCTCGGATCTCAGCACGTACCTCGCGGCTCGGAAGACGGCGAACCAACAGCTGATGGACCTGGAGCCGCGGTTCATGATTGTGGACCCCGATGCTGAGGCGAACGCTCTCGGTCTTCGGGCTTTCCAGGATGCGAGCTTCCGCGGAGACACGGAAGGGATCGTAAATGGCCAGATTGGCCGGAAGCTCGGTGCGCTGTGGGCGATGTCGCAGAATGTGCCGACGCACACGACATCGATGGGCTCCGGATGGCTCGTGAACCAGGCCGATCACGCCATCGGTGACAAGAGGGTCACCATCGACACCGGTAGCGATGAGCCCGCGGAGGGCGACATCTTCACGGTCGCGGGCGACACCCAGGGCTATGTGGTTGTGTCTTACGCGTCCAACGTCATCGCCTACGAGCCCGCGGCGAAAACCGCGTTCGCCGACGATGCGGCGCTGACCGCCAAGGCATCCCACGTCGTCAACCTCTTGGTGCACCGCGACGCGATCGCTTTCGCGATGGCCCCGCTGTTGGACACCGCAATGACGGAAGCGAGACGGTCGAGGGTAGCCGTTGCGGTCGACGAAGGGTCCGGCCTTTCTCTGCGGTTGGAGGTCTCGGATCAGCACAAGCAGACGCAGTGGGCCTTCGACGCTCTGTACGGTGGCGCGGTCATCCGCAGGGAGTTCGGCGTCCGTCTAGCCGGGTAATTCTGACGCGCTTGGGGGGGCGTCGTCCCTTAACCGGGGCGCGCCCGCCCTTGGGCGGACCAACCAAGGAGGACCCAAGGTCATGGGAAGTGTTCCGACGGTGCGTGTACGGCGAAAGTCAGACGGAGCGGAGTGCGTCATCAACGTCTCCGATTACAAGGAGACCCCGAGAGCGTACGAGAAGCTATCCGCTCCGGCGGAGAGCGAGGGGAGGTACGGCGGGGAGCCTAGCTCTGGCGGGAAGGAGAGCTCTAGCGGTGAGAAAAGCCTTGGCGTGAAGAGCTACGGTCTCGCCGAGCTCAGGGTCGCGGAAGCGGCAGAGCTTATCGCGGTGGCCGAGCTTGGTGAGCTTGCGGCGCTCGAGGCCGAGGAACGGGCGGGAAAGAGCCGCAAGGGTGTGTTCGCCGCGCTCGACAAGCGACGCGAAGAGCTTCAGGGGTCCGAGGGGTAGCCGATGGCGACTTCCGAGCTGGTGACGACGCCGGGCGCCGCGAACGCCAACGCCTACGTGTCATTGGGAGTGGCCGAGCAGTATCACTCCGACCGTCCCGCGGCAGGAACCACGTGGACGGATGCGAGCGACGAAGAGAAGACGGCGGCGATCTTGTGGGCGACGAAGCTACTGGACAGCCTTATCGATTGGAACGGCTACGTGGTTGACGATGTGCAGGCGCTCTTGTGGCCACGGGTCGGCATGACCTATCCGAGCGGGTACTTCGTACCCCAAGACGTCATCCCGATCCAGCTCCAGCACGCCACCGCCGAGTATGCGAGGCAGCTCCTGGTATCCGACCGCGTGGCCGACTCCGGCATCGAAACCCAAGGCATCACGTCGATCAAGGCGGGCCCCGTGTCGCTCACGTTCAAAGATTCTGTCGCGGCGAAAGTCGTACCTGACGCGGTTTTCCACCTCATTCCCCGAGACTGGGGTACGGTGCGCGGCCGCGTTTCCAGCACCAGGGAGTTACTCAGGGCATGAGCCTCGCAGATATCGTTCGTTCCGGCGTCGCTACGGCGAGAGAGCTCAGCGACTCTCTATTGGTCGATGTCCAGCACCAGGCGTGGATAGGACTCACGAGCTTCGGAGCCCCGAACTACGCGGCCGCGGTGACCCGGCGCGCCCTGGTCGAGATGAAACAGCACCGGGTCACGATGGCGAACGGCGAAGTGGCCGTCTCCCGTGCGCAAGTGACGTTTGTCGAGCCCCTTCCGGCCAATGGGGCGGCGAACCGGCGCGAGCCGGTCGACCTCCGGGACGTCATCACGCTGCCGGACGGCACGTCAGGGCCCATCCTGGACGTCAGCGGCCTTTTCGACCCGGAGACGAACGCGCCCTACATGCCCCAAGTTTTTCTCGGGTGAGTCAGGAGACACATATGCCAACGAAAAGGGAAATCTGGTTCGAGGTTCTGGAAGAGAGCGGAGGCGATATCGAGCGGCTTCTAAGCGACCGCTCGTGGGCGGAGGCTTTCCATCGCATGCTGCGCGCGCCTTGGCGCGAGAGCGCTGACACCGCGGCTGAGGCCGAGGCGAAGCTGCGGAGCCGGGTAGAGCACCATCTTCGAAACGGCAAGTCCACGGGTCTCGACGCGCTGATGACGGCGCTCGCGGAGCACCCCGAGCTCTATCAGACCGCGCTTTCTTCGAACGGGAGCGCCACGAGAGCGACGTCGCGCACCACGACCACGCCGAAGAAGAAAACGGCGGCAGGGCGGTAATCCAGATGGCAGTCGGCAAGCGCGTTCACGTCGACCAGCGGTCGTTGCGGCGCGTGCTCTCCAACATCGAAGCCAAGGGCGAGGAGATGAAACGAGACGCCGCCGCGTTCCTCTACCGGCGCGCTCAGTACGTCATGACGGAATCGAAACGCGAGGTTCCCGTTAAGACGGGAGCACTGGCGAGCTCGGGTTTCGTGGAGCAGCCCGATGTTTCGCGCGGAAGCATCTCGGTCACTATGGGCTATGGCGGCCCCGCGAGAGAGTACGCGATCCCCGTGCACGAAGACCTGACGGCACGACATACCGAAGGCAGAAAAGCTAAATACCTCGAAGACCCGGTTCGGCGGGCCGTTCCTGGGCTCGCCAAAGACCTCGCAAAGGCGGTGGGATTCTAGCTATGCCCACACTCGAAGAAATCGGTACTCGGCTGCAGGACCAAGACATCGGTACGGTGAACACCGATATCTTCCTGGCGAGCGAACCGGACACGCCCGATGCGCTGGTGGCTGTCCTCCCCACTGCCGGGCTTGAATCGATCCGCACCATGGGAGTCCCGGACTCGGTTCTGCGGCCGAGCTTTCAGGTGCTGGCGCGTGTGTCCAGGATCGAAGGTGCGGGGGCTGCGCGGGACAAGATACAGGCCGTCCGGGCCGCGCTGCATGGTTTCAGCGGCTCTCTGTCCGGCGGGGGCAAGAGCGCTCAGTACCATGACATCAAGGCGCTTCAGTCCGAGGGTGTACCCATCCGCTCGGATGCGAGTCTGCGTCACCGCTGGGTGTGTAACTTCCAGGCGCACAAGGGACCGAGCGCATGACTCCAAGGCAAGCCGAACAGCTGGGCGTCTACAAGCGTGTGCTGGCCGAGCTCCGCGCTGTGGCCACCAAGCTCCACGATCGGATCGTCTCACTCGAGGACGCCGCCGACACGTTGGTCATCGGGGAGACTCCGGAGCAAGCCGAACGGCTGGGGGCCTACAAGCGGGAACTGGTCGAGCTGCGGACTGTGGCCATTGAGATTCACAACCGCGTCCTTGTGCTCGAAGCCAACGCAGACACATTGCTCGTCGGTGACTGCGCCCACGCGAATGCCAAGAACATCACCACGATGGGCGCCAAGGTGCGCACGCGCTACTGCAAGGACTGTGGCGAGAAGTGGGACGAGCCGTTCGAGAAAGCGAAGGGAGCCTAGAGAATGATTCTAACCGACGCAGACATCCTCGTGGCCGGATACGACATCAAGTCCTACTCCAACGAAGTCTCCGTCCAGTTAGGCCATGAGTCTCAGGACAATACCGTGTTCGGGATGAAGACCCGCACGATGAAAGCTGGCCTCAAAACCGCGTCTATGAATATCTCCGGCCTTGGCGAGGCGGGTTCGAGTCCCGACAAGATCGACGACATTCTGGCGCAAGTCACCGAAGGCCAGCTCGTTTCCGTCTGGGCCAACCGGGATGACGGCCATGCGGGATACGCCATGCGCGTCGCCAAGATGGACCATCAGCCGCTGGGCGGTGCGGTGGGCGAGCTCTGGCCCTTCAACGTCACCTTCGAGGCTGCGGGGGAGATCCTGCGCCCCGTGTCGCTTCGCAGCAGCACGGAAACGGCGTCGGGTGATGGAGATCCGTTCCAGCTCGGCGCCGTCTCCGCGTCGCAGCGCATCACCGGGATACTGCATGTCTTGGCCGCGTCCGGGACCGACCCGACGCTCGACGTCACGCTTAGATCGGACGATGACTCAGGGATGGCTTCGGCGCTCACGCGGCTCACGTTTCCACAGCAGACCGGCTCGGGCATTTCCGGCTTCAGCGTGCCGGCTTCCGTGGATGGAGCGATCACGGATGACTGGTGGCGCGCATCGTGGACGATAGGAGGCACCACCCCCTCCTTCACTTTTGTCGTCGGCCTCTACATCGGGCCAAAACCATAGGAGAGCACAATGAGTGAGGTAATTCTGAACGATGCCTTCGTTTCGATTGGAGGCACCGATCTGTCCGACCAGGTCCGCGAGGTCACCATTCAGGAAGGGTATGAATCTCAGGACCCGACCACGATGGGGCAAAACACGCGGCGCGTGAAGGCGGGGCTCAAGACGTGGAACGTCTCCATCGTCTTCAATCAGGACTTCAGCGCGAACGAAGTGGATGCAAAGCTTTCGGCAGTCTACGCCGCCGATCCACCCGAGGCAGCCCTCATCATTCGGCCCGATAGTGGCGCGGTGAGTGCCACCAACCCGCAGTGGTCGGGTACGGGTGTTTTGATGGACTACACGCCTGTTGGCGCTGCCACGGGCGATCTCCTCGAAGCTCCCGTTACCTTCGAGGCGGGAAGCGACCTCACGAGAGCCACCTCGTAAGACTAGAAACGAAAAACAAGGAGGATATTTTGAAACACTTCACGTTCCGTGAACTTGGGCCGACGCCCGACAAAGACGAGCGCCTGCTCGCTTTCGATATGAACGCTATCGCAGAGCTGGAATTATTGCTCGGGGACCGGCCCATCCTCGAAATTCTCAATCAACGGGCCGGGTTCAATTTCATCCGTCATCTGCTCTGTGTTGGCCTGAAGTGGCAAGACCCCACACTGACACCACAGAAGGTAGGCGATCTCATTCAGGAGCACGTCGTCGAGAAAGGTTTGGGCCTGGAAGTCGTCATTACCCCAGCGCTCGAAGCTCTCGAAAAATCCGGGGTCATGGGGACGCCGAAAAAGCCGAAGCGGAACGGAGAAGTCGTGGACCTGAGTCAAAGCCCTTCCGACGGGGCCGGTCAGAAGCGGCCGGCCACCAAAGCGAAGAAAGCGGCAACCGAGGAAAAGCAGCCGGAAGAGACGCCCACGAACTAGAGAGCTTCACGCGGTGGATGGAGCGCGCCGAGGTCCTGGGCGCGCGCTACGGGCTCACGCCCGAGGTCGTCCGGAGCATGAGCCCGGCCGAGTTTCGGCGCTTCGCCAAGGGAGCACATGAGAGGGTGAAAGACGAATGGAGACGCACCGCTTACATCATGGCCATGATCGACCGGGCGACTCCGCGCAAGCGCGGCCGCTCCAAGTCTCCAAAGCAGCTCGTCCCTTGGGCCTTCGCGCCCGACACCGAGGACGATTGAAACGGAGGGGATTGTGAGCATCGGTGAGGTTGCTGAGATCGTGACGTCGCTCGGACTTCTCTTTACCGCTATCGTGCTCTGCTTGATGTCGCGTTACCTCTACTGGATTGGCAAAGATCAGTCCGACAACTGCGACAAGCTGGCGAAAGCATTAGCGCCCGTCGTGCGGGAAGGCATCGAGAGGAGGGCCCATGAGTTTAGACGGTCTGATTGAACGCTTCATTCGCTTCCTGAACAACCGCAAGAGCCGCAGGTATCTCCACCCTCCCCGGCTGCGAGTTCACCTAGGGGCCATGGCTGGACACTCCGACACCAAGATTTGGCTGGACGGACAGGAGATAACCAAGCTCGTCAAGGGAATTCGAATCGAAGCAATCGCTGGGCAACTTACCGAAGCGCATCTCGAGATCATGGCGGCGGAAATCGAGGGCACGATGAACGTTGAGCCAGAGGTGAACGTCATCCGGCGCCATCTGAAGACGATGCCTCCACCAGACGCCGAGATCCCTGAGCAGGCCAGTCCACTAGAGGCTCAACCGCGAGTTGTCGATCCCAAAACGAAGATGGAGCGGGAGCGGCGGTTAGGAGGAATTTACAGGAATCGGAATTGTTAAAAAGGAGGAATTAAAACGTGAGCCTCACACCCAAAGTGGAAGCAAAAGTATCTGGACTTCACTATAGCCTGATGGTCGATGGCGAAGAACTACACGCCAGCTCCTGTGACATCAAGCTGAAGGTTGGTTACATGGCGGAGGCAGTGATTCGCGTGCATTCAGAAGAGCTATCTACTTTCTTGAGTAACGCCAAACTCTGCCTCGTCGTTTTTGATCCAAAGACGAAGAAGGAGCGCATTCTGCGAGACGTTCATTTTTCGAGCGACGGCTGGGACGGCCAGGAGAGCTAGTGGTTAAGGACGTGTGCGACGTGCTGGGTATCGCCAAGACCGGGAGAGCCCCGGGAAAGGGTGTCGCTTTAAACGACACCCTCGGTGGTCCACAGGAGATGGCCACCGCGACCGAGAATGGGGGGCTACTGTTCCGCCTTCGCTTGCGCCTTCTCCAGGATGTTCTCGCGGTTGTTGCGGATCCACTCTTCGACTTTTCGGATGAGACGTCCCATAGCCTGCGCATTAATCCCTTGCCCAGTAAACTCTTTCGCAAAATCGCCGACAATCACGCGCGCCCTTCTGACGTTCGCCGTGCCGTCGGGTGTCCAAGCCATGCCGGAGCTGACGTAGGTGGATTCGCCGCGAGTCGTGACCTCTTCCGCACCCAAAAATTCAACGAGCATGTGCGCTTCATCTCTGGACTCAACTCTAATCAAAGACTTCTTCTTCGTGCCGCGCTTGTTGATCTCTTTGCAAAAAAGAGCACCGCCGTCGCCACTGAAGCCCGCTTCCATCTCTTCCGAGAAGCAGTAGACCTTGACGAGCTCGGGGTCTTTGTTGTCGTCGGCGAAGAGGAAAGCGGGCAAAACCAACAAAAGAAAAGAGATAGCGGTCGTCTTCATAGCGTCCTCCAGTGGGCCCCCCACGAAGGGTGCACCCTCAGCTCCAGAGTAGACGATTCCGCTCCAGGATTTCAACTCCGAAGGGCAGCGGCATAATGGCGTTTGAAGCAGGGACCATCATCGCCCGCCTGGGCCTCGATACCAAGAGCTTCGACCGGAACATCGGGCGGCTGGACCGCGTCGGAAAGAAGCTCAGCCGCAATATCTCGCTGCCCATAGCCGCCGCCGGCCTCGTGGTGACGAAACTAGCCGCCGACTTCGAGTCCAGCTTCGCCGGGGTGCGTAAGACGGTTGATGCGACGGAGGCCGAGTTCGAAAAGCTGTCAAAGGGTTTCCGCGACATGGCGAAGGAAATCCCGGTCAACGTCAACGAGCTGAACCGTATCGGTGAGGCTGCCGGGCAGCTGGGCATCAAGACCGAAAACATCCTCGGCTTCACGCGCACGATGGCGGATCTTGGAGCGACGACAAACCTGTCAGCCGAACAGGCGGCAACCTCTCTGGCCCGGCTGGCCAACATCACCGGCTTGCCCCAGGACCAGTTCGACCGGCTCGGCTCGACGATCGTAGCTCTGGGTAACAATTTCGCAACAACGGAAGCCGAAATCGTCCAAATGGGACTGCGCATCGCTGGAGCGGGTGAGCAGATTGGCCTTGCTGAGGGGCAGATCCTCGCTATATCCACGGCGCTCTCGTCGGTCGGCATCAGCGCGGAGGCCGGCGGCACGGCGATCTCCAAGGTCATGATCAACATGGCCTCGGCGGTTTCCTCGGGTGGAGAGTCGTTGCAACAGTTCGCCTCCGTTGCTGGCATGAGCGGCCAGGACTTCGCGCGTGTGTTCCGCGACGATGCCGCCGCGGCGATCAATTCCTTTGTCGTCGGGCTCGGCGACATGCAGGCCAGCGGCGGTGACGTGCTCGGTACGCTTGCCGCGATGGGGATTGAGGAAGTCCGCATGCGCGATGCGCTCCTGCGTGCTGCGAGCTCTGGTGACCTGCTCACGCGAGCCCTCGATTTGCAGGCCAATGCATGGAGCAAAAACACAGCACTCACCAAGGAAGCGGAGCAGCGCTACAAGACATTCTCCTCGCAGCTGACGATTTTCGGAAACCGCCTTAGGGACATTGGCATCACGCTCGGCACGGCGCTGCTGCCGATACTTCAAGATGTACTCGACGCCGCGCAGCCACTGGTGGACTTGATGGAGAAAGCAGCGAACAAATTCGCCGATCTCCCCAAGCCCGTTCGATTGGTTACTGTCGGGCTAGCGAGTGTCGCAGCGGCCGCGGGGCCGGTGTTGCTTGCTCTGAAATCAATGGCCGCGAGCTTCAGACCCTTGCTAACTGGCCTGAGCAAATTCGCAGGTGGGTTAGGCAAGTTCTTTGCGCCCATTGCACGCGCTACGTCGATGCTGGGTCTCCGTGGCGGTTTGGCGATGGCACTGCGATTAGTGGGGAGCTTCATTACCGGGCCGGTAGGACTGGCCATCATGATCGCCAGCCTGGCCGTCTCGATCGGTAAGCTTCTGCACTCGATCGGCAAACTTCTGCTGAAGTTTGAGCCGTTCCGACACCTTGTTGTCGCTGTCGGACGGGCGCTGCAAGCACTCGCCCAGGAGAGTATTACGTGGGTCACCGATGCGTTCCGAAAACTGGCCCAGGATGGCATTGCGTGGGTTACCGACGCTTTCCGAAAATTGCTCGATTGGATCTCCCCGGTAACGGATCGGCTCAAGGCCATGGTGGAGTTCGTCAGTAAGTGGGTGGGTAAGGGATTCAACGCCGCCGCTGATGCCCTCAATAAATTCGCCAACTCGCTCTCGGTGAGTATGGCCGCACAGGCTGCAAGCGAAGAGAACGCCAAACGACTGGCAACGGCCATAGAGCGGGTAACAAAGGCTAACGAGCCGCTCATTACGCAGCTTCGCACGGAGCTGAAGAACGCCTTCGAGAAAGGCGGCACGATCCCGATGGAGCTGTTCCAGAAGACCGTTGATGCCTTCGGTGGCTCGTCGGAATTCGCGCAAGACGTGATCGGAAAACTGATAACTGAGATTACCAAGGTAGGCAAAGCGGCTTCAGACGCCGCGGGCGGGATCGAAACGGCCGCGGGCGGGGTCAAAACGCTTTCGCCCGAAGTCGAGGAGATGCTTCAATCGCTGGAGAGCCGGTCGTTCGAGGGGATTGCACAGCAAGCGAGGATTCTGGATGACGCGCTCGGCCACCTCAAGGGTGCGCTTCCCATCGAGGAGATGCGCAGGCTCCGGGACGAGTGGGAGCCTTGGCTCTCAAGGCTTGGCGTGACGGCACCGGAATTGGAAAAGGTCATCGCGGAAGCTAACCGGATGCGGGATGCCCTGTCGCAAATCGAAGCGCCGGAGCTCGACATGGGCGAGCTCACGAAGGGAATGGAGGAATATTTCCGCGCGAGCGAAAAGCTCCCAAAGCATCTCCTCACGCTTGGTGCTGGTCTGTCCAATACCGAGCGAGCGGCGCTCGGGATGCCTCCCGTCCTCGATACGATGAGCGAGAATACCGAGACTTTCGGCAAGTCTCTCCAGGAAACCTCGGTTCTGCTCGGTTCGTTCGAAAGCAATCTCGGGAAAGCCTTTGGCGGCGCCGCCAGCTTTGCCCAGGGGAGCGGCAAGCTATTTGGTGGAGGGCTTGGTGACTTCAAACAGCTATTTCAGAAGGAGGAAGGAGAGCAGTGGGTTACAAGCTTTGGTTCGATCTTCTCTGGCCTTCCCAAAGCCCTCCCTGCGATCGGACAGATGGTGGGCCCGGCGATCGAGTTACTGGGCATGCTGTTCAAACCGAAATGGAAGAAGCTGGGGGAACAGGGAGCGCGTCTTTTCGGCAAGGAGTTTTCCGAAAAGCTGAGCAAAGAGCTTCTGAAATCTCAAAAGGCCCTCGGTTCTTTCAAGAACGCGGTGGCGGCCAACATCGGCGATATCGCTCAAGAGGTCGGGGTGAACGCGAAGAACCTCGGCCAGACGATGCAGTCTCTTAACATCCTGATTGGGATGGTGGAGAACAGGACGTTGCGGTGGGCGGACGCCGCCGAGCAGATGGACAAAGCCTTCGGTCCCATCAAAGACCGTCTGATCGAGATGGGGACAGAGGGGGTGTTCCAGCTGGGCCGTCTGATCGAGCGGATGCGCGAGCTCGGCAAGGTGTCCGCCGACGTCCAGGCGTTCATCCAGGAAAAGGCGAAGTCGGCAGTCGAAGCCATGATGGCCTACTTCGAGAATCTGGCAAAGCAAGAGGATCTGACGGCGGAGCGGGCCCGAGAGCTCGTGGGTGTCGTGGCGACGGCGTTCCAGGCGGCGATCGCGGCGGGAGGCGGACTCTTGGGCGCGGTGCAACAGCTCGGCCCCGCCTTCGGCGAAGTGATTCAGAAGCTGCGCGGCGTGCTCGGCGACGACAACCCGCTGCTGAACCAGGTAACGAGGTTCTACAACTTCGTCTCGAACAACCAGGAGCAGCTGGCCGCGATCTCGTCGCTCGGGACGGCGTTCAAAGAGCTGGCCTCGATCGGGCTCATCAACGCGGCGAACATCGGGGACTTCGCGGGCACCTTCCAGGCGGAGTTCGACAAGATCCTGGCGTCGACCCAGGACCAAACGGCGGCGATGGCGGCGATGGGCCCGCAGATCGGGCTTCTCCTGGAATCGTACCGGGAGCTCGGCATGCAAGTCCCTCCGTGGCTGGAGGAGATGGCGGGCAAGGCGAAGGAAGCCGGAGCGAACCTGACGCCTCCGGAAGGCGCGATCGATATCTTCCGCGATATCCGGGACATGCTGGGCGAGCTGGTGGACGCGCTCAAGGGAGTGAGCGCCGAGGCCCGCCGTGCCAGTGCGGCCATGGGAGGAATGGGAGGACCTGGCGGCTTTCCCGATGGCCTTGGCAACGGCGGCAATGACCACATGTTCGGAGCCCGTGGCCTCGATGTTCTGGTGGGCGGCCCGCTCGGGCCGGTGGATTTCACGGCGGGCGAGATGGGAATGGAGCGGGTCTTTATCGAGCCTCTTGATGGGGACGACGGAAGCAGAAGGGGTGCGCTCGCGGACGACGGTTTGGGCGGTGGCGGCTCGCGGACGATCAACGTGACAAACCAGTTCGTGCTCGAGGGAGCCGTCATCGGAACGACGAAAGAGCTCGCCGAGGCCTTTGCGCCGGTCGTGACCCGAGCCCTACGAGACGACCCGAACGTGCAGCGCGAGGTCAAACGCATCACCGAGTGAGAACATCATGGGTACAGCTGTCAGCGCCGATCTCCAGACCGAACTTGATGGCCAGCGCCGCGTCTTCCCGGTGTTCGAGGTAACTCTAGACGGAACCGAGTACCGATTCGCGAAGGCCGCTATCGCCTCTACGAGCAAAGGCGTCTATTCGCCATACATCCAGAGCATCGCGTCGTTCTCAACGAGTATCGGGTTCCCATCGCTCGGCCTAGGTCAGCCGCGAGTCAACGTCAGCCTTTACGACCAGGAGCGAGTTCTTCAGAAGGCCCACGGCGGGCCTGCCGGCGGACACGTGATGGGGTCGACGGCGAGGATCTGGTATCGCAGCGATTTCGTCGCAGCCGGGGAGCACTACAAGGCCGTCGATGGTGTCCTCGTGGATTTTGGCGGCCGAGACAGGATGCTCGAATACGCCATCGGTCCCGATGCGCTTCCGCTGCAAGGCCTGCTGAAGATCCCGAAGCTCACGAGGCTGGACTTCCCCGACATACCGCAGGACAACGTCCAGGTCGGGCAACTGGTGCTCGGCGAGTTCGATAGCACCGGAATCGAGAATGCGACGGGCCAGGTCGAAGCCATTCTGGTCGACGAGGCGAACGACCGCTGGTTTCAAAGCTGGGGACACATGCTATCGACCACGCAGGTCTGGAAGAACGGAACGAAGGACACTGCCAACTGGACACAGAAAAGGCTGCTCGCGAACGGCAAGCCTTGGACGTGCATCGAATACACGGGCAGCTCTGCTCCGACGATTTCGGATACGGTGACGTTCGACTGCCTCGGGCTCGACAAGAATGGAGATGCCACGAGCACGCTCCTTCAAGACCCTGCCGAAGTCCTCGAGGTCGTCCTCGTCAACTTCGTCTATAACGAGTGGCCCGAGGGGGCTCAGCTCGGAAGCGGCACGACCCCTGGCTATCGTTGGTTGGCGGTGACGGCCGCGCCAGTGGAGCACGCCGCCGTTCTCGCGGCCGACGTAGTCCTCGGCTACAACAACCACATCTTCTCCGGCATCCTGACGTCCAGCGACACGGTGTCGAACTTCCTTGACACCTGGATCAACACCTTCCGCTATCCGCTGTTCTGGACCGACCAGCTGAAGATAGCCGTCGGGACTCTTTGGTATGGAGTCCGGGACATCTACCCGTCCGCGGTGATCCGTCAAGACGAGCGCGACGTAATCGGCATTTCGGTGGAGACCATCGGAGAGGATCGCAGGAGCGCCCTCGTCGTCGACTACTTGATGAACGGCGCCACCGGGTCTTTCACGGAGGCGCTCAGCCTGAAGAACAAGGCATTGCCGTACAACGTGTCGACCTCTCTCCAGTACACGTATGGCGCAGGGCGTCGGGTCTGAGCGATGGCCGGCACCGCGACGAAGATCCTCCGCCCGACGGCCGACGCAGGCAGCGGTTCGGCCACGGTCCCGGCGTGGGGGCTCGGAGCCGGCGCGACCAAGGTAGCGGCGGTCGATCCTGGAGACCCAGTCAGCCACGACAACGACACCAGCTATATCGTCACCGACTCGCGCAACATCGGCTTCGAGCAACGCTTCGGGATCGACCCGACCTTCGCGGAGCGGATGGCGCTGGTCACCGAGGTGCGCGCTCACGCCCGTGTCCGTGACGAGGGCACGACGGTCATCTCAAACAAGCTGCGCGTCGTGCTCGGAACAAGCAACGTGCTCAGCAGCACATTTTCAACGGCGGGCACGTCGTGGACCGCCGGGGGGAACAACGTCTCGAAGGCGATGGCGCGCCCTGGCGGCGGAGACTGGACCGAGGACGACTTCCGCGACTCCACCTTCCGGTTGGGCATCGTTTGCCCGTCCCAGGTGCCCGTGATGAGGTGCACCTCCTTGTGGCTTGAGGTGGACTACGTCCCCGCGGTACTCACCGTCGAACCCCACCGTGAAGTCGGGTCTAGAGAGCTCCGGCTTCTCCAGCACGAGCCCGAGGTCTATACCGTAAAGCTGCCGTTGAAATTCTTGAGCCTCGGCCTCACGGACATGGTGCGCCTGGCTCACGACTCGGTCTTTGCGTCAGCGTCGGTGCTGAGCGCTCTCTCAAACCATATGCTGACAGATAAGTGGCGTCAGACACCATGCTTCGTGCTCGAACGCACGCTCAACTTCGACGACGACACGGTCACGCTGAAGCTTTTGAACGCGATTCCGTGTCTGGCGATGTTCTGGTCGACATTCACGACACCGGACGACGTCAACGACGACATGGACGGGATGCCGCTCATCCATGTCGGTCAGGAGTTGGGCGTCGCGCGCACGACGAGGGGGTACATCCCTCACCCGAGCTCGGCGAGGAGCATCACCCGCCTTTCGGACGTTTCGCCCATCACCGAGAAACGGAACCACAAGGGGACGCTGTGTGAGCTCGGCGCTCAGAATGACATTCAAGATTCGGTCTTCTCACACGACTTTGGGGGAGGCACGCCTTGGACGAAGGTGGCCTCAACAGGGTCCATTGTCACGAGCACGACAAGGCTTCTATACGAGAACACGAGCGTCACGGATCGGTCCTGCCACATCACCAAGGGCACGGGCGACACCTACATCGAGCAGAGTTGGACTCACGGTGGCGGCGATTCTCGTGTCTCGATGTGGTTCAAAGAAGCATCCGGCAACGGCGACTGGGCCTATCAGCGCCCCAACGGCAACTGGTGGAACGACTCTACGCAGGGCTGGAGCGCCACGCTCGTCTGGAATGCTTCGAGCGGCGCGACGGACGACTGGTTCCGCGTTGTCAGCAAGAAGATAACGGGGCTCTCGGCCGGCACGGTGACCGTGCGCTTTGGTCTCAACGCAGGCCTCGCCAACGACGAGCTGTTCATCGGCAGCGTCAACCATATCGAGGACGATGCCATCTATTCGGACATTCCGACGGACGAAAACGGCGACCTGGTCGCCAAGGCGGGCACGACGACCACGGACGCGGATGAGATTGATTACTCGCTGGACAACGGCGGCGGCCTAGACGAGCGCCAAGTGATGCACCCGAGCCGGATCGCGCACCGCTTCACAATGGAAGCGGAACAGGACAGCGATGGCATCGTCGAGGGTGCTGCGAACGGGAACATTCTCGGGACGTGGACATGGGGCTCCGGCGTGACGGACTACGACCAGCTCGTGGTCGAGAAGAGCAGCGGGCAGGTCCGCGTCGCCTACGAGCGCGTGGTCAGCTCTACGAGCCAAGGGAAGGCATTCAAGAACATCACGCTTGTTCGCGGCCAGGTGTATGAGATCGCGGTCACGGTAACCAGCGCTGCCGGAGGCGAGCTCGGGAAGGCGGCCCTGAGCTGTACCGTCTATGTGGACGAGGTGGCCGGAAGCGATGTCACGTTCTCCAACGAGCACAGCTCGAGCCAGCAAGAAACACATTTCTATCCTGGGTGCGGCCCCGCCGGGCTCTCGAAGCGCCCAGCGATGAATTGGATTCGAAACCTCGAAATCGTGCAACGCGTGCTCCCAGCGGAAGAGATAGGAGCGAGACGCTAGTGCGAGAACTTGGGAGTCTGCGACAAAAACTGCTCCGCGCTCTCGTGGGATTGGCGAGGGTGCGAGAGCGAGAAAAGGTTCTGGAGGAGCAGCTCGCGCAGTTGCGCGACGATATCGCCACTCTCCGCGTTCGAGTGAATGAGCACGAGCGACGGGTCACCACACTGGAAGGTGGTTAATGAGCGAAGGATTCTTTCTTTCCGGTCTAGGCTCAAATGCGTGTGTGCAGGCTCAGGGAGTCACTGTCTCCTCAGAAGATGCATCGTTTCCAAAGGCGCATCTACAAACCGGAAAACCCTGGGAGCGCTTTCGCTTTTCTTCTGCCGCGGCGAATCCGAAGATGGAGTTCGACTGCAATATCATCGCGAATCCGAGCTACGAGTTGGACCCCGATCTAACCTCACCTCCTACAGGCTGGAAAATCCCGACGGGAGGTGGCACTCCAGACGTGAGTACGGCTGAGTTCAACGAAGGGACAAAATCGCTTCGTCTCAATCTTGCCAACGAGGCGGCGTACCAGGACCGCGAAGTCCGGCTCGGCGGGACGTACCGGCACACGGTCGCACTCCGAGGCGACGGGACCAACATCGTCAGCGCCTACGTTCTGGATTTGATTGCGGGTAAGTGGCTTCAGTCTGGTGGGGCGTGGACAACGACAAAAACCGCGTGGGCAACGAGGTCAGCGGCGACCTTTGCGGACAGCTCTATCACACTGACGCTCGAGGATCCGGTCGCGGGTCATTCCGGCCCGGGCCGCGTTCGAATCCTCTTCGACCGACCTGCCTCCACCACAGCCGCAGCCTACGTTGATTCGGTCTATCTGTGGCCCAAGATCACGTGTGCGGCCTTGATCCACCATACGATTCCTACGGGCTTCCCCATCGCGGTGGAATCGGCAGATGATGCCGCCTTCACCTCGAACCTCAATGACCATGGAGACCTGCCCGCTAGGCGATTTCGTACTTACATGATCCTTGCGGGACCCGCGACTCCGCAGAGGTTCTGGAGATTTCTCATTACTGGGACCCCATACGATCTTTTCCTCCCTTGGATTGGGCAGCCAGTACTAGGAGAACGTGAAACCTTTCTCACCCGGCCGAGCTATGGACTTGTCACCATCCGAGAGGTGCCCAAGTCGGGGACAGAAGAGCTCCCCGTTTCGCTGGCGGAAGCACCACGATATCGGTTCGATATGTCATGGGAGAACACCGCCTACAGTGCTTACCAGCAAATCGCGGAAAAGATGCTGGGGGCTTGTTTTTTCGGAGATGAGCCCATTTTGCTTGTCGCGGATACAACACAATCGGAAATGGTCTACGGTCGCGGCGCCAGCATGAGCTCCATTACGCCGAGATGGGTCTTCATTGATCAAGTGAAGTACTCGCTATCGGTTCAGGACGACCCCTATAGCGTGGTTACCAGATGAAACGGAAGGGTATGATTGATCTCATCACGACCGCTGAGCAATGCGACGACGTGTTCCTGACCGACTACGTCGAGAAGCTGATCGCCGAGTCGAAGCAAGCGGGCGAGACTTTCGAGGAGCCTGGCACGCCGAGTCGGAGCTTCTGGGCGATGTTTCGAGCGCACAGCGCTAGGCTGACCCGCTGGGTGGCTGTTGCGCTCGTCGCACAAATTGCAGGAGCCGCGTCGATCGCGATGGTGATGTCCGGCGAAATCGCCCTGCAGGTAGCCGGTGTCGCGCTCCCCTTCTCGCTCGGGGTTCTTATTGCGGCCGTTAGGCATCGAAAACGGTTAAGCATCGAACGCGGAAAGATGGACCTTGCGCGTCGCAAGGAGCAGCGAGCCTACAGGACGCGCTCCACACTCCGAAAGGAAGCCGAACCTGAAAGTATTGATGAGATGCTGTTTTGGGCAAAGGCGATCGCCGCGCGCGATGCAAACAAGCTCGCTCAGGCTACGTCCGCATGGAAGGCGCTCTTGAAGATTACGCCAAACTCGCCTGTCGTTAGATACAACCTGGGTGTCGATCTGTTAGCGCTTGGCAAAGTACGTGAAGGGCTCAGCGCAATCGCAAGAGCCGTGAAGAGCGAACCGCAACTGATTGCACATTTGGAGGCGATCGTCCCCGAATCGGTTTTACCAGGGACGAGAATTGATGCCCGACGGCCAAGTACATTAGAGGGGACGTTGGATGCTTAAGAGATAATAGGCGTGAGGTGAGGCGATAGAGTAGTAGCCAAGAGATTTTGCTTGTAGCCGTTGTTGGCTGGCCGGTCGACAGCGGCGAAAGCCCAAAGAAAAGGGCGCGGTTCCGGTACGTACCGCACTGACCGGAGTCGCGCCCTTTTTCTTTGGCATCGAGGGTAGCTGCGATGGATGGAGTCGCGGACGAAACGTATGGGGGCAAACAGATGATGTGGATGAAGACGGCGACGGCGCTCGCGTGCTCACTCGCGGTGGCTGCTCTCGTTTTGGCGGCACAGCTCAAAGAGGCGGCCGAGGTGGCCACTGCGGTCGTTCACGGCACGGCCAACTCCGCGCCGGTGCTGCTGCTGTTTGTGCTCGTGGTCGGCCTTCTCGTTTTGGTGGTGTGGATGTTTCTTCGCCACCTGGCGCGCCAAGGCGACCGGCTGGTCACCATGATCGAGCAGAACAACAGCTCGAACGAGCGTACCGCCGGGGTGCTGGGGAAGGCTAGCGGCGCTCTCGAGCGCAACACGATCGTTCTCGAAAGGTTGGAGAGGCGGCTTTAAAACTGAGGAGGAACCAAAAATGAATAGACAGAGGTTGGAGACGGGCACGGACCGTGTTCTCACGTGGATCGTGGCGAGGCCGCGCACAGCGTTGGTGTTGGGCGTTGTAGTTATCGTGCTCTTCGTCGCCGGCGTCGTGGTCGGTGCCCGGGTCTGGTAGGCCCATGACGAACATCTTCAAGTCCTTGGGACGTGCCCTTGGCAGCGCCGCGCCAACGATTGCCACGGCGCTCGGCGGCGCGGCCGCCGGCCCCGTGGGCGTGGCCATCGCACGCGCGGCCACCAAAGCCGTGGCGGACGCCTTGGGCGTGGATCTCGACAGCGACCCCGATCAGTTGGAGCAGGCGCTGTCGCTGGCCACCCCCGAACAGCTGGCCGCGGTGCGCCGGGCCGATCAAGCCTTCGCCGCCACGATGCGCGAATTTGATCTGGACGAACTGCGCATCGCCGCTGAGGACCGCGCGTCGGCCCGCCAGCGGCAGGCCCGGACGCGAGACCTGATGCCGGGGTATATCGCCACGGTGGCGATGGTCGGCTTCTTCGGCATTTTGGTGGCCATGATCTTTGTCGCGATCCCGGACACCGCCCGCGATCCGTTGATGATCATGCTCGGGGCGCTGGGGACGCTCGTGACGCAGGTCGGGGCCTACTACTTTGGGTCGTCCGCGGGATCGGCCCGCAAGACCGAGCAGGTCGAGCGGCTGGTCAGCGAACGTGCGGCGGGCTAAGCGATGACTGCTGATCGAGATCGTCTCCGTGCGGCGCTGATCGCCGCGTTCGACGAAGCGGGCGCGACGGCGGTCTCGCTGGCCGGCGTCGGGTGAGCCATGTGGACGTTCCTCAAAGAAAATCAGGGTTTGTTGGCCGCACTCGGGATGTACGCATCCTTGGTATTGATTGCCGCCGCATTCGCCCTCGTGAGTCCTCACAAGGAGCCGGAGGAACCGTTGCTGTACTGGCGTGACTCCGCGGACGGGCAAGTGCTCGTCTGCCGAGAGTGCGAGCGGGTGACCGGAGACTCGGCGGCATCGTGTCGCGTGACGCTCGTCCGTATCCAGGGAGCCGTGCATGCGTATTGCGAGCGTTGCGGAGCGAAGCAGAGGCTCAACGGCTTCGAGCTGGCCACGGAGGAAAACCATGAGTGACGAGACGGGTACCGAGCGCGTTGTCCCATGGCCAGGAACGGACTTGGATAAGGGACCGTCGCCCCGCCTGTCGTGGCGCGAGCTCGGCTGTCGCGACGGCACACCCTACCCCGAGGAATGGAGACGCTCCCGCGCTCTCGTGCTCGCGCGAGTGTTCGAGAGGATCCGGCGGGAGGTCGGTGGTCCTATCCGGGTGAATTCCGCTTACCGGACGCGAGCGTACAACGCTCAAGTCGGCGGCTCTCGGAACAGTCAGCACGTCGAAGGACGGGCCCTCGACCTCGCCGTCCCCCGCAAGCTCATTCTCGCGGAGTTCCACGAAATCGTCCTGTTCGTTGCCCGAAGGCCTGGCTCTCTTCTCCGAGGCGTCGGGGTCTATCCGTCTTTCATCCATATCGACACACGGCCATCCCCGCGCTTGGTTCGCTGGCAAGGAAAGCGCGTGCTAGCCGAGCTGGTGAGGACCGCTTGAACCTAAAAGGAGGTTGTTTATGAGAGGAAAACTGAAACGCCTGGTGAGATTCACGTTGATTATCGCTGGGCTCACGTGCACCGCGGGCAACGCCGCCGCGGCGGAAGACCCACCCGTCCAAGCCGGGCCGCTCGACTTCCACGTCGTTCCCGCTATCGGCGCCGGGGTGTTCGTCGAAGACTCGGACGCCGAAAGCTCCGTCACGAACAACGGCTACTTCTTGGTCCGTATTCCGGCTTTCGTCTTTCCGCGGCTGAATGACGCCTCCGCTGGCGTTCAGGTCGAGCTTGGCAATGCCCCGGGACTTCGGGGCGTCGATTACTCGGTTCTGAGCTACGCGCGGATCAAGCTCGCGGGCAACACCTACACGGGCGCGAACGTCCGGCTGTTCCATGGCGCAGCTAAAGCAGGGGCGGAGTTTTCCTTGCGCGCCATGCCCGTCGTCGGACTTCGTTTGCTGAGCGTAGCGAATCGTATACCGATCTTTTTCGAGGTCGAGTTTTTCGGAGACCGCCGTCCCGTCAAGGCGGCGCTCATTCTCACGTGGAAATAAGGGAGTAACAAAATGAATTCACTCATCCGTATCGTGCTCTTCAGCGTGCTCATCTCATTGGGAGCGTTCGCCTGCACCGAGGTGACTCAAACCATCCAACCATCGGGGGTCGACGTCAGTGTTGCCACTCCCAGCTCGGACTCTGGGCCCAACGAGACGTCCTCTGGGACGAACGGGACCATCACCCTGGAGCCATCGAGCATCGAGGTCCAGGTCGGGAAGAATGTCGCCGTCATGGTCATTGTCCGGGACGCCAACGGTGTCGAGGTGCCGAGCGAGAACATCTCGGTCAGTATCATCGACAAGACGTTCGTCCGGCTCGTCGAGATCGACAACCGCATTATCACGTTCGGAGGTCTTGCGGCGGGACAGACGTCGGTCATCATCAGCGCTTCCGGGCTTCAGGCTTCGCTCGACGCGAACGTTGTTCCTTAAACGGTTAGATTCCCAGCCGCTTTAGGGCACAAAGAAGTTCTACCGTGGAAGGTAAGAAGCTTCGATATCAGGATTTGGTAGCGTGAATCAGGCAAGCGACTACGATCCGCCACTTGACCCCGGAATCGCGGGTGCAGTGTTGCTTTTGAGTAAGGCTAACGTCGAGACCTACGAGTCATGTCAGGGTGGCTGCGGCCACACTTACCCGGAACCGACGGTCCGATTTCATGGGGGACCGTATGAAGGGTTCCGTGCCTTGTCTGTAGCTATGATGTATGGCCTACCAGTTTCAGGACTTCGCCGAATTTGGGTAATGGTTAACGGCGAACCTACAGGGCCAAAATGGGAGATCGTCTTTTTCAAACCTATTTCTGAAGGTTTTTACACTCCTCACATTTAGGTTTTCCACCGGTGCCTTCACGTCGGTTTTCAGGCTCGATGTTGTTTCCAGTCGTGCAGTCTGTGTCGTCATGGTGAACGTTGCTTTTGATAGAATGCCACGGAGAGGTAATCATTGAGACCTCCTTCTTTTAGCATTTTAGCAACAGCATGACAAAATGTCATGCCGCGCCACGGGCACGGCCGCGTGGCGGACGGACGCATGCTCGTCTGCCTTCAGTGTGAGCGCGACACGGACGAGCCCGCAGCCGCGAGCAAGCTTTCCATCGTCTACGAAAAAGACGCACCCGGCGGCGAGCTTCCCTTCGTCTACTGCGCCCGGTGCGGCGTGAGAGAGCGGCTCGTCGTGTGAGGTTCCCGACGCTTGCGAGCTTGGCATCTTCAGACCACCTCGCCGATCACGAAGCACACTACGGCATCGGGCAATAACACTCCCGAGCAAAGAAACTGCCGAGGAGCCAAGGCTCCCCCAGCAGTTTTTTCTTGGTCGGACGCTACCGCTGGACGGGCTGAAGGGGGAACGCGCGTGGAGGGCGCGGAGCGGCGTAGGTCCTACTCGGACTCTTCGGCTTCGCCCACGGTGATCAGGTCAGCGCCGCCAGCTATCTCCTCAGCGATAGCCTTGCAGGCATCCTTTACGGCATTCCCAACTGAACGGGTCGAGTGCGAAAAAATGAGATCGCCCCACCCGTCGAACACACCGATCTTGTTGTCTTTCGATCCAGCCCCCCAGAGGCGCTTCGAGAGGCCGCCTTCTGATCGATCCATCGTGATCACGAAATGCGCCCGCTTCGCGCGATTGGTTACCCGTAGGTCACGACACTCTTTCTTCTCCTGCAGATTCTTCTGGATCTCGACCGTCTGATTGTTCGTGCCCCCCGTCGCGCTGCCGCCAGAGGCATCGAACGCCTGGGCTTGGCTCTCGGCCACGTAGACGCGAATAACTGGGTCGTCCTTCTGTGAGCCTTCCTGCTGTGCGATCACGAGCGGCGCAGATAAAGCCAGAACGGCGATGAAGACAGTTAAGATACGTTGCATGTTGTCCTCCCTCCTTTGGTAAAGGGGGAGCCTATCGCAACCCGCTTGACCGCTGCAACCGTGCGCAGGACCTACGGTCCGCTGTGGTCGGCTGAGACCAGCTTGAGGGCTCTCCCTAGCCCCGGAATAATGCAAGCAAATTTATACAGCCCTGTTAAAATTATACACGTGGGTATAATCTGCTGATAAAATATTGACTTATCAAGATTAGTTGAAACGCCGAATCGACATGCTCGGCTTCGTCGAGACCCACCACCGCCGTGTACGCCTCAACATCGACCCTCGGCGTCGATCCCCCCCTTGACTTCCCGAGCGGCGTCGTGGCGGCCAAAGAGCTCGGGCTGAAGGCGGTCGGGATCGAGGCCGAGAAAGCCTACTGCGAGATCGCCGCTAAGCGGCTTGAGGCGGAGAATGCCCAACGCCGCCAGTTTCCTAGCGGGAACAAGCGTTCAAACGGCTGTAGGTGACCGTTGGCGGCTTCGACATTTGGGAATCCCGCCCATTCCCGTTGCTGGGTTGCCTGTCACACCAGCTAGAGCTTGACGGCTTTTTTCCAGGCGCCAGTTGACTCCGGCTCCTTTTGGATGATCAGCACTCGCCCATCCTTAAGGATGATGTTGCCCTTCATCATCCCATGCCCGCAACAGCTCCCGACCGTATGGATTCCACCGGCATTCAACGCGGCAACGATGTGATGGATGCAGAAGTCGATACATTGCACACGCCCGTTGATGGGCATACAGGCCTGATTTCTTAGCGTTTTTTCGCCCCCTGGCGAGTCGCAATGCTGACAGAACGCTTTATCCATCTTCGACGCGCTCGTACAGCGTTCCTTTGCGTAGCGGGGTGAGAGCCCAGACGCCGCCGAGCCCTGGCTTCCCGTAGCGAGCCGCTAAAACCGTTCCGTCGCTAAACGCAATGAGTATGCCGAGACGGTCTTCCTCGTCGGTGCCGTAGCAGCCCACTTCACCGTAGAGATCTCCCTCGAACTCGACCAGATCGTCGCTTACGCCGTAGACCTTAGTTGCCATCGTTATCCTCCTTCTTCCTTTCGATGATGACTTTCAGGGAAACTCTCTTGGAGCAAAGGAA
The DNA here is from genome assembly GCA_965247365.1 of Candidatus Marinacidobacterales bacterium. Taxonomy (GTDB): domain Bacteria; phylum Acidobacteriota; class Vicinamibacteria; order Marinacidobacterales; family SMYC01; genus CBDFHB01. The sequence goes on along the minus strand of CBDFHB010000002.1, from coordinate 646,646 downwards.
AGAGAGTTTCCTGAGCCATACGTTCCGCCGCTACTTCGCAGTAGCACTCTTCGCGCTCGATCCCGATTGCTTTCCGCCCGAGATCTTTGGCCGCGCGCAGCGTCGTTCCCGACCCCGCGAAGGCGTCCAGGATCGTTTCCCGGGCGTCAGTGAACTCCTCGACCAGCCGAGTCATCAACGCGAGCGGCTTTTGCGTCGTGTGAAGCCGCGGCATCTTTGTCCGCGAGCTGTTGACGATAGGCACTTCCCAAACAGGCGCGGCGGAGTCTCCCGGGAACTCCCACCTGGGTCTCGGTCAGTTGTCGAGAAGGGCAAGCACTAGCCGCCTCTGAGCACCTTCATTTTGACAATAGCCTTCACTGGTATCGTCATGTCGCCAGACCCCTGCAACATCGCGTCGCCGTTACGCTCGCCAGCCATATGTGGCACCAAGACCTTGCAGTCGCGGTTTTCAGCCACAAGCCAGCCTACTGAACGGCAGTAGAGAGGCTCCGCGGCTCCTTCGATCCGGTCGATATCTTGCCATCCGCGACCGGAGTGAGAATCGAGCCACTCGACCAGAACGAGCTTCACGGTTCGGCTAACTTTCCCCTGAGCTGCGCGGTGTTATTGTCACAGCCCTTTCGTTGTTCAACGGGTCAACCGGGATATCCAAGGCGTTCTCACCCTCTTCCAACCGCTCAAGGCGATCGAAAAACTTGTTTAATCGCTCACGATTGAACAGATGGCCTCCGTTTCCGGCTTCCTTGATTGACATCAGCGCTTGGAACGACTTGCGCGTCGGCCTACCAGTACGTTGCAGCTGGTCCGAGAAGTATTTGTAAACTTCATACGCGTGGATGTCGGCGGCTTGTAGGGGCGGCATACGCCGTCGATCGTCCACCGCTAGAGCTCCCATCCCGTAGATGAGGCTAGCACCGCTGTCGATCAGCGTCCTGAACATTCCAGCAGCGCGTGGACCCCCGCGACCGCCTTGTTCGAATACATACGGGATGACGTCGACATCCTCACGGCCATCCAGCAGGTACCGGATTCGCGACGCGCAAGCGGGGGCGCAGATCGTATAGAGACGTTCAGCCGCCTTCTTTCGATCGCTTTCGGGATAAAGACTGAAGTAGTCATCCATGGCAATTGCCGTCCACGTCCTGAACGGCACGTCCCTTACGATCAACCTGACTAGCTTCTCGAACAGCTGGCGGCGCCTGATGGCGTCCCATCCTTCGAAAAGCCCGACCCCATGGCAGCAATCGACCATGTGGAAGTGTTCAAGGCCTTCCCTCCTCAATGTCTTCGTCCAAGATTCAGACAGGCGTTCCCACTTTTCGACAGGAGCGATCAGACCCGCTACAACAAAGACCTTGGAGTCGTCATGTGTGCCGCTCTCGTCAAAGTACGCGCTCAGCATCGCCCATAGACGGCCTGGTCCGAGCATCAACGTCCGCGCCAAACCCGACACGTAGGCTTCAGGCTTCATCGCTGCGGCGCACGCTCGGGGTCCGAATGTCGTCAGCGGCGATCATACCGCTTTTTCTGGTAGGCACCGTTACCCCCTCCTTCTTCCTCTCGATGACGGCTTTCAGGAGAAACTCTCTTGGAGCAAAGGAAAGAGAGTTTCCTGGGCCATACGTTTCGCCGCTATTTCGCAGTAGCGTTCCTCGCGCTCGATGCCGACGGCTTTCCGCCCGAGATCCTTGGCCGCGCGCAGCGTGGTTCCCGAGCCCGCGAAGGCGTCCAGGATCGTTTCCCCGGCGTCAGTGAACTCCTCGACCAGCCGAGTCATCAACGCGAGCGGCTTCTGTGTCGTATGGAGACGAGGCTCCGCATGCGAACGGTTTCTGACGATGGGGACTTCCCAGACCGGCGCGGCGGTATCGTCGTGGAACTCCCACCATCCATGACGACCTCCGCCATTCCACTTCTTTTTGCCGGGCGGGTGCGCGATGGTGATCGTCTCGAAACCAACAGCCGGTCGATCTCCCGTGAATTGCGGCGTGGCGTTGAGCTTCCTCCACGCAGCAGTGCGCACGTACTCCAGCTCGCAAGCTTGCAGCTCCCGGCGCCAGAGATGGCAGGATTCGACATCGGAGAAGACCAGGACCCATCGCCGGACAAGCTTGCCAAAGTGGAACGCTGCCTCTCGCCGCGTCGATTCGTCCAAAGACTCGAACCCTAGATCTCGCGTCCTGGAGATACCCGCACGAGTGCGCGTCCCGTCGCCTTTTCGCTCCAGCTCAGAACCGCCTCTTCGCTGCTTGCTGTGCGTGTGTTCCGAGTAGGGCGGGTCCGTGATGATGTGATCGACGGCTTCTAGCGCCGGGAGCACATCGAGACAATCCCCGTGGTAGAGCGTCACCGCATCGTCTTGGTAGTACGGCTTCAATCAGCCTCCTCGTTAGATGTGTCGAAAATAGCGCGGGCATCGGTCTTCCGGCCCACCACCTTCTCGTTCCAGCATCCGGGGTAGTGCCATGACACTTCGGTCAAGGCGACATCCGTAACGTAGTAGTAGCCGACTTTCGCTGTGCTGAGCTGTCCGGCATCGTCCGAGTAAATACAACTAAGTAATTACACTTAAATCACTTTTTAGTACGAGTCCTGTCTTGAGTGTTCCACTGAAATCTGCTACATTCGCTGAAATAAATGTATATATAAGAGTATATGAATAGCTCGACTTCAGACTCCACCGCAGCGACACCCCGACGACGGCTCACGCACCGGCTGAGCGCCCAATTCGTGCGCCACGCGCCCCCCCGGCTTCCACTGCGACGGGCACGGGCTGAATCTGCGCGTCGACCCCTCGGGTGCGCGGCGCTGGGTGCAACGGCTGGTCGTGCGCGGGCGGCCCCGCATGCTCGGGCTCGGCGGCTACCCGCTCGTCTCGCTCGCCGAAGCCCGCGAGGCGGCCTTCGCCAACCGCAAGATCGCGCGGGCGGGCGGAGACCCGTTCACCGCGCGACGGCGCACGCAGAACGTCCCAACATTCAAGGAAGCCGCCGCCAAGGTGCTCACGCTTCACCGATCCGGCTGGCGCAGCCCCGAGTACGCGGCGAGCTTGGTTCGGTTGTTTCGTCGGTATGTGCATCCGCACATCGGGAACCTGGCCGTCTCTGACGTGACCACGGCCGACGTGCTGACCATCCTCACGCCGCTCTGGCAGACGAAGCCCAACAGTGCCCGCCGCATCCGCCATCGGATCGGCGCCGTGATGAAGTGGGCGGTGGCCCAGGGGTATCGCCAGGACAACCCCGCCGGCGAGGTCCTTGGACAGGCGCTCGGACGGCAACAGGCGAGCGTGCGTCACATGCGCGCGTTGCCGCATCGCGAGGTCGCCGCCGCGATCCGGCGCGTGCACGCGACCGCAACGTGGCCGGCCGTCAAGCTCGCCTTTGAGTTCTTGGTGCTCACGGTGGCCCGGTCGGGTGAGGTGCGGGCGGCGACGTGGGACGAGATGGATCTACACGCGGCCGTGTGGGTGCTGCCCGCCGCTCGCACGAAGAGTCACCGCGAGCACCGGGTGCCGCTCTCGGCACGCGCGGTCGCGATTCTCCAGGACGCGCGCGGGTTCGGCAAAGACCTCGTGTTTCCGAGCGCGCGCGGCCGGCAGCTCCGCGATCCGGCGATTTCCCGGTTGCTCGCCGACCTGGGGATCGCGGCGGTCCCGCACGGGTTCCGAAGCTCGTTCCGGGACTGGGCGGCCGAACAGACCGACGCCCGACACGACGTGATTGAAGCCACACTCGCCCATGTGGTACGCGACCCGACCGTCGCGGCTTACGCGCGGTCCGATCTGTTCGAGCGCCGCCGGCGGCTCCTGGACGACTGGGCCGCCTACCTCGGTACGGAGACAGACGGAGGCGGGAGGTAAGATGGGAGATACATGCAAGCTGTGTGGGCACACAGCGCAGCTGGTTAAATCGCACGTCATCCCTCAGGCCCTCCACATGGACACGCTGCCCGAAGATGGCCTCAAAATTTATCCGGCGAATCAACCATATGGCAAAAAAAGCCCGACCGGCATATATTGCCCGTTCGTGTGTCACGGTTGTGAGAACTCTTTTGGTCCGTACGACGACTATGGGGTGAAGTTCGTCAGGAAATATAAAGATGGGGAGACCGGGAAGCCACTCGAAGGGGATTCTTTCGAGCACGGATTTATTGCCGACGTTGACTACGCAAGGCTTAAACTCTGGATCCTGTCTATGCTGTGGCGAGCCGACGCATGCGACCACGAGTTTTTTGACAAGATCAAATTGGGCGAACAATGGCGCAAAAAGTTGACTGCGAGTGTCCGACGCCAATCACCCGGATCTGACGATGATTTTGCGGTGATGGCAAGTTTGTTCGATGAAGACATCTTCGGAAGCGACATGCTTCAACAGCCCGTGCGCACAAGGCTCGAGGACAGGAACTTCTACAAGTTTTACGTGTATCGTGGGTTCACATTCTTTATAAAAGTAGATCGACGTAAGCGGCTGCCCGGGTGGGTGCCACTGACCCTAAGAAAAGACGAACCATTCCCTATACTGCGATGCAAATTTTCACAGAGCGAGATGAAGGACCTGAAAAAATTCGCCTGAGGGCGAAACTTATGAACGCGCCCGATGCCCGAACTCGCGCCCCCGCCACAGGCGATCTACCACTACACACGCGACGATCAGATCCCAAGACAGACGGCCGTTCATATCACCGGTTGCACTCACTCCTACTCAAAGGCCAATCTCTCCCCAGAGCGACGTACAAGGGGGTTATCGTGACTCGATTCTCCGGACTCTATCTCGTAGCACTGACGCTGTGGCTTGCGGCGTGCGGCACGACTCCCACCACCGACGACACCTCCCCCACCGGCAGCGAGCGCACGCTAGCACCGGGGACTTTTGTCATCAATCCGCAGTTCGACGACGCACTGAGCTTCAGCGAAGGGCTAGCGGCGGTTCGGATCGGCGACAGCGAGACCGGCAAGTGGGGCTACATCGACACCACCGGGCAGATGGTGATCAATCCGCGGTTCGATGGCGTGTCTGGCTTTACTGATGGACTCGCAGTAGTTCTCGTCGACGACGACGAGAGGGAGAAGTACGGCTTCATTGACACCACTGGAGAGATGGTAATCACTCCAGAGTTCGATCAAGTGACACCCTTCGTAGAAGGACTGGCAGGGATTGAGGTTGACGACAAGTGGGGTTTCATCGACACGACAGGTCAAGTCGTCATCGATCCGCAATTCGATCGCGTGTCCGTATTCTTCGAGGAACTGACGGTGGTCGGAGTCGGCGACGGAGAGACTCGTAAGTGGGGCTTCATCGACACGACTGGGCAGATGGTCATCAATCCCCAGTTCGAGAGGGCGGAGCCGTTCGTCGAGGGACTAGCACCAGTCGCAGTCGGCGACGGAGGGACCCTCAAGTACGGCTTTATAGACACCACCGGACAGATGGTGATCACTCCGCAGTTCGACGACGCACTGAGCTTCAGCGAGGGGCTAGCGGCGGTCCGGATCGGCGACATCGGCACCGGCAAGTGGGGCTACATCGACACCACCGGACAGATGGTGATCAATCCGCGGTTCGACTCGGCAAACTCGTTCAGTGAGGGATTCGCGGCTATGCTAATTGGCAACTATTGGACTGGAAAAATAGGTTTCATCGACACGACAGGACAAATAGTGGTCACTCCTGAATTTGTCCCAAAGAGTCGCTTCTCGATGTGGGGATGGGGACAGTATCAATATCAGGAAGGGTTGGCAGCGGTGATGGTTGCCGACGAGGACAGCAGTTCGCTCTGGGGCTTCATCGACACGACTGGCCAGATGGTGATCACTCCGCAGTTCGATGACGTGGATAGCTTTACTGATGGACTCGCGATGGCGTGTATCGCGAATCGTTGTGGATACATCGCACGATAGGGTGTACGAGTGTACCGCCCCCACGAAATTTTGGCGGGCGTGGTCTTCTGTCACGGGAGCGCCCAGCCCGCGCTCTTCGCCAGCTCGAACAGGCCGACAAGGGGTTCCGTCTGTTCGACCAGTCCGCAGACTTCTCGGAAGTAGGCGTAGAAAGACAGCCAGTCCGCGTCATGCTGCCCACAGATCGGGTTCCAGACCGATGCCTCGTCCGAGGCTTTGACCGAGGCCACAACAGAGTTCCTGACCGAGGCCACAACCGAGGCCCAGACCAAGTTCCCGACCGAGGCCCAGACCGATTTCCAGACCGAGGCCTCAACCGAGGCCATGGCCGAGTTCCCGACCGAGGCCCAGGCCGATGCCTCGACCGAGGCCACAATCGGGTCCAAGGTCTTGCTTTTTGCAAGCGCGTTTCCCAGCGGCGAGCCGCAAAAAATGATCCTTGGCTCAGTCAAGCCCGCGTTTGCGTACATCGCACGAACCGCTAGCCTCGCTCGCTCGCGCTCCGCCGGCTCGGTACACAGACCGATTTTCGTCCACCGCTCTACGTACCCGGGGAATCGGGCCTTCTGCGCTTCCGTGAGGCGCTCGATACGAGCCGTCAATCCATCACCTCGCGGATCTCCTCGGTGAACGGGTCCACCTCGCGCACAATGCCGACCCGGTAGACACCGGGGGCGATCGTCTGAGCGTGGTGCTCTTCGTGACGAAGCTCGGCAGCCTCGCTCACGTTCACCCATACGACCCCGTTGTCGTCTTCGCGCAGCTCGACACCCGGGACGTCGAGCACGTGGGCGTGGCCCGTCGCCTCGCCTTCCGCCACTACCCATCCCCGCGCTTTCGGCTTGAGCTTTTTCGTGTGAGGCGGCAGCGATTCCCGCCGCTTCAGAAGCACATCGCCTTGCTGGTACATTCGTTCCATTTCTGTCCCTCACTTTCTTCCGTATACGCTTCGCCACGAGACCTACCAAGAAAGGAAATGGAGAGTCGCCCAAACCGCTGCCACGGATGCTCCGACTACCCACCAGAGCCAGTAGATCTTCCGATCAAGCCGGTTGACCCGTTGCTCCAGGGGATGTACACACTCACCGATGCGTGTCTCCACGTTCCACTGCGCATTGGTGAGTCGTGTGCGTAGGTGACGCACCTTCGTCTTCGGTTGTCCTTTTGAATGATTCATCTCTACCGTCCTCACGTAGACCGCCTTGCCGCCTTCTGGAGCCCGTGCCCGGCGCATGGCAAAGTTCCCGGTGCCCCACTCCAACAAGAAGCACCGGGGGAGGCTCCGGGCACGGGCATCGAACGCTTTACGCATTGGCTTGTCGGCCTAAAACCCTCATAGGCATGACGACATAGCGGTAGTCCTGTCCGCCCACTTGCTCCTCCGGTTGCAGGAGTGCTTGTGAGCTCGCGTCCTTCAGGGCAAAACACACCTTCGGGCTATCGGTCGCTTTCAGAAAATCGAGCAGGTATCCCCAGTTGAATCTGACCTGAAAATCCTCACCTTCGTAGACGGCATCAATCGACTCTCTTACCTCACCGAGATCTGAGCCATTGGAGGAAACGTCCACTCGTCCCGGTTTAATATCGAGAACAGCGGCGCGTGATCGTTTGTCCGCAACCACGGAAACACGCCGGAGCGCCCCCAAAAAATCCCTGCGTTCGAGGCTCACGGCCTTGTCGTTATCCTTCGGTATAATTTTTTCGTAGTTGGGGAACTGATCGCCATCGTACCTGGAAATGAATAACCGCTCTCCCGTGCGAAAAAATAAGTAGCCCTTCTCCTCCGCGAAGGCGACACGCGCTTCGCTTTTTAGAGTTGTGGAGAGTCCCAGCAAGACTTTCTTTGGAACGTTGACATTGGCCGCCTTTCGGGAACCTCCGCCGTTGGTCCGCTCCAAGGACATGCAGGCGAGTCGATGCCCGTCCGTGGCGACCATGCGTAACCGGCGAGCGGTCAGCTCAAAGCGAGCAGACTTTAGAAAATAGCGTGAGGCTTCATCGCAAACAGCAAAGCTCGTTTTTCTGATGAGTTCGCGTACCGCCTCAGCTTCCAGCAGCGTCCAGTCGCTCGGCGGTTCGTTTATCGACGGGAAGTCCTCTTTGCAGAAGCTGTCCAGTTTTAAGCAACCACGTCCGTAATGGAGCGACACCGTGTCGTCATCGTTTTGTTGGATTCGGATATCGTCCTCGGTCATGACGCGAACAGCCTCGTAGAGACTCTCTGCGGGTAGCGTGAATCCGCCTGTCTTTTGAACACGAGCGGCAATTCGGCACCTCAGGGCAACATCGAGGTCAGTCGCCACAAGGTGTACGAAGCCGCCCTTATGCGCTTCGATGAGAACGTGGGATAAGACGGGGGTCTCGCTCTTCCTATTCGCGACACCTTGAAGCAACGTGAGCTCACGAAGTAACGCATCCCTTTCGACAGTAAATTGCATTTCAGCCCTCTCCTTTTGCGCCGCTTAGATCCGCGTCGCTTAGGTCCGCCTCGACGCGGCGACCTCCATGACGACAGCAAATGCCGGTCACGATGAGACCTCCTCCGCGTCGATGACGTCTTCCGCTTCCTCTTGGGGCGCACCGGCCGTGAGCATGGGCGGTCCCTGAGCGAAAGGCAGCTCGCCCGCCTGGAAGCGCTCGAAAACCGTAGCGCCGTTTTCAGTGACGATGTGCGCGAAAAACTCTTCGTCGAACTCGACCACGCCGCGTGCGACGCCCTCGAGCTTGCCTTTCACCAGTAAGAGGAGCGCACGCCACGTCGACCGTGTCTCTTGCTCGACCTCGCGCTGTACCCGAGCGTAGCCGTGTCGGTCCAATTTCGACGGTAGCTTGACGAAAAAACGAACTGTTCGGGGCGGCTTGTCGATGGAGAAGACGACCTGCACCTGGTCGTCGCCTTCGAGGATGCCGAAACGACTCGCGCCGTACTTCTGCCGGACGAGCTGTTCGAGATGGACCTTCGTGCGTGACACGGGGACGTCGGTCTTCAGGGCGAATTGGCCTTGTCGGCTGCTCACTTCATGACCTCGTTTTTTTCTTTAGCTCACCCGTTCTCACCGTCATCTCCGAGCTCATCCGACTCGCCCGGCTCTGATTCCGTTTCGGTGCTCGGCTCAGCATCAGACGACTTGGAGTCCTCCTCGATTCGGTCGAGGACTTCGTCGATTTCCATCTGACGGTCCTCCTCCGTGAGTGGGCGGGTTTCGACGATTTCTCCGGTGTCGAGTCTCACGATCTCCACGCACGAGATCTCCACGCACGAGTTGTCCGAGGCGAATCGGGCCTCCACGAGTACGCTCTGGACGGCCTCGCCCTTGCGAACCTCGAAAGCCAGCTTTTTCAGCCGCCCCCGTATCTCTACCAGGCCCTCTTTCATCTCTTTGAGCTTCCCCCGCGCCTCGTCCTTCACCTCGTCGATCTCAAGCTCGACGCGGGCGGCGAGGAGAGCGCTGGCGGCCATCTCCTGGCCATGCTCGACGACTTGCTCCCTATCGAGCTTCACCGGTAGTTGTTTTTCGTATTGCCTACTCATAGGTCCTCCTTCCGTATTCGGCTAGTAAAAGTGCTTCGGCCATGCCGTCGTCATCCTTCCGCGAGCGCTCGGTACGCTTCAGGCTCGCGTTAGGAAACAACCGCTTGGCGGCGACGATCGACTTTTGCTTCGTGTCCGCGCCCGTGGTTCCCGCGTGCATGACTTTCTGCCACGTTCTAGGGCGAACGCCTTGGTGCGCGATACGTAGAGCCGTCAGCATCCAGAGCCAGCCTTCCGAGATGCCACGGTTGTATTGCGCCAGCGAGCCCGCTTTCACGTTAGGCGGGAGCGGACCCGACTGTTCCACCGTGGCGAACAGCGCGGCGAGCGGGCCTTGCTCGAAAAGCCACTCACGGAGCGCGGGCAGGTCGTACTGGTTCTTACCTTTCGCTGACGGAACCAGCGGGACCGGCCACGCGCCGCAATCCAATCCCTGGCTGCCGATGCCGGTGGAGACGGTTCGAATCGACGCGAGCGCGCCCTTCAAGCCGGGGTCAATCCCGATGAAAATCAAAACGGGATCTCCTCCTGCGGCTCTTCTTGCGCCGGTTCCTCCTGGGCCGGTGTTTCCTTGAGCCTGTCGCTCGTCCATGCACGGCCCGCTTTACGCTCCGGCTTCAACCACAGCGCTTTCGACTTCCCATAGGCGCACGAGCACGGGCGCATGCACGGCAAGCCCGCCCAGCGGGAACGTTCCACGTAGACAGAGTGGACGAGGCCGAGCCCTCCGCACGCCCGGCACTCTCCCTGCTCCAACGCTTGACCGAACCGCCAGCTCTCGACTTTGCGGATCACGGCCCAGATCTCCATCGGAAGCGGCCACTGCCTCTCGGTGGTGTCCTTCGCGTACCATTCCATCGCCGTTTTCAGGGTTTCGTCGGAGACGCCTTTGAAAGTGGCGTACCACACACCCTCCGTCTCGTCTGCAAGCGTGACTCGCCCCAAGGCGGCTTTGAGGTACTGAATGGCCTTTTCAACGGCTTCGTGACTAGCGATTGCTTTTCTCCTTTCGCTCGCGTTCGAGGCGGTCTTTCTCGCGGGCCTGCTCGAGTCGTCGAGCGTCATCCTCGCGCTGCATCTGCTCGAACGTCTTCGCACCGCCCACTGAGGCCCCGCCTTTCGGTCGATGGCCACTTGCGTGTATTGCGCTCCGCTCCTCCGCTCGAAACTTTGTCCCGATAAGCCAGCGGTGCGCGCTCACGCGCTTTCTCTTCGACTTCGGCGCCGTGGCGTGCCACGACGACAGGGAGCGAAGGTGCCCCTCCCAGGTTTCACCTCTCCGCTCGAGCTGTGCCGTTCTCTCCGGGAACCGCTTCGCAAGCTCGACGTCAATTTCCGCTACCCAAGCGAGCGAATCGTCCGGTTCAAACCACACGAGATCCGATGGCTCTTTTGCGTCGCGGGGGTGTTTGCCGATGGGGGCGGAGCCCGCATCGGAATCGCCTCTCTGAGTTACTGGAACACTCAGGAGTTTCTTAGAAAGCTTGTTCTCTTTGTTAGTTATGGGGAGTAATTGGGGAGTAATGGGGGAATCGTAATGGGGGCCAGACGTGGAATCTGATAGGGGAGGGTTTCCGGTGACGCTCTGATAAGCGTCGTAGTTCAAAACACTTAATAATGTATAGCCATTGGGACCGGCCTTGGTCGTTTGGATGAGGAGCATGCGGGCACGTTCGAGACCACGCAAAAACCCGCGAATCGTCTTCCGATCCCACTGCCAGAGCTCGGCAAGCCTCGCTTGGGAGGTCAGGATCTGTCCTCTTTCGATGACAAGCACCGCGCTCGAACGTTTCAGTTGCACCGTGTGACGCTTGTACGCCACGGACAGAAGCAGGTCGACCCATGCCTGGCCGGGAGTAAACCGCTCCCTGTACCAGAGCGGATTCTGCTGGATGCGGCGGTGGAGACAGATCCATCCTTCCGGTAAAAACACGCGCGTTTCCTCCTTTCGGCCGGGGTGCGACACCACGATGGCGCTCACGGGCCCATCGCCTCCCGAATCGACTCCAAGGCGTCGCGCCCGAGAGCGCTCAGCCGGTACTCGTTGACCTTCCTCGCGTTCGCCTCCACGTGAAACGTCGTCCGTCGCGCACCGGTCGGCTCGAACCATGGGTGCTGAAACAGCGACCCGGGCCAGTTGCGCGCCCAGCCGAGATAAATGCCCCGCTCCTCCAGGTACTCGCGCACGTGCGAGACGGTACAGGCCCCGTACCGCCCGAGAACCCTCAGCGCGGCCCAGCGCGCGATCTTGATCTCTTCGCGGCATTTTTCGGCGGCCAGCGCTTTGAGACGTTTCTTTTCCGCTTCCGCGTCTTCGGCTTTCGCCTTCCACGACGCGAGTCGGCACGGGTCGGAGCAGAACCGCTGCCATCCGCGGGCAGGGGAAATCGCCACGCCGCAATGCTCGCACTGCGGCGCGCTCGCAGAGTCCGGGATGCCGTCGTCAACGCCTGGAAGCGCGCGTTGTCTCGGATGCCGCCGCTCCCATGCCTTCCAGCGACACTGAGGGGAGCAGAACCTCTGAGCGTCGCGTTTCGTGGAAAAGCCTTTCCCGCAGACTTCGCATCGCTTCTGGAGGTTGCGTAGGGGGGTCGCGTTGGCAATGCGTTCGCGGGGCGATTCCGGGCGTCTGAGGGTCATCGCCACCACCACATCCAGACGACGATAAGCAGCGTTGCCCAGCCCACCACGTTCAGCGTCAAAACAAAGACGCCGAAGCTGTCGAGGGTCCGGCGATCGTCGCGTGTCCTCACTGGCTCTCACTCACCCCATCAAAGAGATCGGTGGCTTTACCCATTCGCCTTTTCAGTCGGGAACGTAGCCGTAGCCGTAGCCGTCGCCGTAGCCGTCGCCGTCGCCGTAGCCGTAGCCGTAGCCGTAGCCGTCGCCGTAGCCGTAGCCGTCGCCTTTAGCCGTGCTGATATCGGAGAGCCTGAGCTTGCCGAAGATCAAAGACTCCAGCGGCTCGATCTTGGCTTCCAACTGCCGTGCGAGATACGGTGCGTTTTGCTCCACCCACATCAAATCGTCCTGCTTGACCGCAACCAACGGCATACCGACCGTGTAGCGGGAGAGGCGCTCCGCGCAGGCTCCATGGAACCGCGCCTGCTCTAGCATCTCTTGGGTGATCGTGGGCTCTTCTAGCTCCACGGTGCCGACTCCCAACACTTCACCGCTTCGTCACTGACCCGCAGGACCGCCGTCACGCCGTGCAGGCGCATACTCTCCACGCTCGGCCCTACCCGACTTCCGGGCATTGGCCCCATCGATGCGAGACCCATGAAACCTTTCGTGTCTTCGGACCAGTAAAGGACATTCCGTGCTTTCGTCAGCGTGACGATCTCCCCTGCTGATTCGGAGGAGTCGAAATATCCAAAGAACACGCCGCGATGCTCGGTGGTGACAAGAATCGGAGTATCTTTTTCTGCTATTGACATTCGTTTTTCTCCTTTCTTTATTTACTCGTTGGGTTCAATGGGTGCCGGAAAGGAGAGAATCCCGTCGCTCATCGTGGCGTCAATCCTTCCCGTGCTGACCGTCGGCAATCCGTAAAACTTGATGAATGCCGCCGCGGCGACAACATAAGCCTTGCTCTTGGTAACACAGACGGGATACGTGCGCGGCCCCGGCTCCGTCCGGCGTATGCCGACTGTGTGGGACTCTCGATCAAAGAGAAGCTCCACGTGTACCGAGTCGTCACCATTGGTCAACGCTTCGTAAGCTGCTCGGTTCATGGTGATCGTTCTTCCCATCACAAGCGAGCAGGCTGGATACATTCCGCCCTTGTAGCCCCTGAAGCCCCTGTGGCGCTTCCCTTCGAACACCTCGAAAGCCATTTACCCCCTCCTCTGTTTTCCTTTTGCGTTTCGTTTCATGCGGACACCTCGGCTTCGTTAGGCGACGGGATGACGACGCCGTGCTCGACCCCGAGCCGGATACACGAATCGACGTAAGCGGCGAACTGGGCAGTGCCGCAATCGGGTGTGCGCTTCCGTCTCGGCGAGTCCGTGATAGGGCAGTCGTCGACGATGCGCAGGAACTTCATCGCCAAGACCTCGTGCATCTCTTCTTTCTCGTAGCCGAATTCCTCGGCGAGCAACGCAACAACGACGCCCCAGTAGTACCGATTGGCTTGATTGGAGCGCTGCGTCCGTACGCGCCGGACGACGACTTCGACAGGCTTGCTCTTGAACCTCGCCAAGTGGCGTTGAAACGTCAGTGGCGAGTCGAGCCGCAAGCTCCCGGCTTCCGTCACGGTGGCGGTGAAGATCGGTGTCATCGCGATCGCGTCTCCTTGTCCATGAAACGCCACTGCCAGATACGCCGCGCCGCACGGAAGACCTCCACGAGCGCGCGGCACCGAGACGGCGGAATCGGCCGCGCCTCGAGCTTGTCTTTGAGTGTCTTGGGCAGCCGGAGAATCAGCCCCCAGGCGTTTTCATCGAGCAGGCCGCGCTCGATCGCCATGTGGCGGTAGGTGGCCACCTGGATGTCGTGCTCGGGATACAAGGCTTTTGAGCTCTTCCAATCCGTGACTGCGGCAACGCGGCGCTTCTTCGGCACGAGCACGTAGATATCGAGCTCACAGCAGATCGCATCCGTCGAGCCCGCCGCGTCAAGCTCCTCGCTATACAGACGCTCCTCGGCGTGTGTCGCCTTGAGCTGAACTTCCCGGCGCCAGTCTTCAAACGCGGCGACAGCCCAGCGCGCCGGCTCCGATGTCTCGGGCTCGTCGCCGCGAGGCAGACCGAGCTCGCCAAGAAGACGCCACTCGATATACCCATGCGCTTCGTTCCCGACGCTGATAGCGTCTTGCGAGACGCGCTTGTGGGCTTTCGTCGTTGGGAGAGCAAGGTCGAGGCGGCTGCGAAACTCATCCGCGCCCACCGCCTCGCCACTCAGGCTTTCGTAGACGGTGTTCGCCGTCTCGACGCACAGTTCGCGTTCCATCTTCGCCGCCCAAGGAATCAACGCGGGCTTGCTCAGCACGCCGAGCACGTTGGTCACCGACGGCATCTCGCGTCCGGTGGTCGAGTGCTTGTAGTGCCGGCCTTTACCCGGCACCTCAAGCCGCCTGAGCTCAGCCATCCGACTCTTCCTCCGCCGCCCGCGCAGCCTCAAGGAGAAGATCAACAACCTCCCGCTTTTTTCGGGCTGGGTTGTCGTTCCAGGTGGCGAGATTGATTTCGCCGAAGGGGGATACCTCGGAGCCTCGATTTTTGAGGAGGTCGCACAGCACATCGAGGGATGACAAACCTCTTCTTTTTCCTTCGGCGTAGACCGCTCCAATAATGCAGAACGAGGCGGCGTCGGGGTCGCGGAACGAGGTTCTAGTGCCATCGGCCAAGCGAGCTAACGCGTCTTGCGTCCAACCTTTGTCCACGAGATCGGCAGCCCTTCTCAGGACGTCGTAAGTTTTCATCTCAGCCATCCGCTCCCGGCTCCTCTTTGCCGGAGTCCTTTTCGGGCTCCGTGGCGAGGTCCATTACGGGTTCCCATTGCTCGATCACGCCGCGCACCCGCCCGAAATCTCCCGATGGAATCTCCTTGGTCTCCTCGAAACCGAGGGACCTGAGCACGTCTCGCATGATTTGATCTCGGGTGGAACCCGTCTTTTCGGCGCGCGCCAGCGCGTACTCCCACAGTTGTTTGCCCTGGTCTCCCGTGATGGTGCTCGGCCCTGCTGGTTGCGCGGTGCGGCCAGACGCTCCACCGTTTCGCGTGTTGGGATGGCCGCCTCTACTGGTGCCGATGTCCATATCCTCCACGTCTTGGGTGAAGCTGTCGCTTGCGGCGGTTGCCGTCAGAGTGGCGTCCACGAAGGCCCGCTTCTTCGCCATCTTGAGCACGGTGTTGTAGGTGTCAGCGATGTCGGGGTTCTCCTTGCGCCCCACTTCCTGGCCGACAATGCGGTGGTCGCCAGCGGCGAAATTCTCACCGCAGCCTCCGATCTTGGCGAAGCAATACCAGCCCTTGTCGCCGGTCTTGCTCCGCTTGATAAAGTCACCGCTGCATTTGGGACACAGCCGCTCGGCCTTCCGCCAGCGGTACTTCGATTCCATCGTCGAGCAAAGCCCGACGCCTTCGCCGACGTGGACGCCCGAGTTCTCGAGCTCGCAACAGACGGTGTACTCGCGATGGTCGCCCGGAAGGTCGATGCGCTTGACGTGAAAGCGCGGCACGAGCCGGAACATGAAGCACAGCTTTTGCGCGCCCGGCTGGAGAAGCGTCGGCTTCGGCTTGCTCTTGCCCGTGTTCGTGCCGGGGATGACGCCGTAGTGCTCGTCCTCGGTGAGCGCGCTCTTCATGAGCTGCTGAACCTTTTCCATTTGGGCAACGACTTCTTCGACGCTGCGCTCTTCGCTTTGTCGCGCTAGAGCGGTTGGAGCGGCGAGCTTGGGATCGTCGTTTATGTCTACGACTTCCATATCTCTAGCTTCGGGGGTACTCATCGGTCAGCTCTCCTTTCATTTTCGGTAGTGGTGGTGAGCTCTTCGAGCGTCAGAGGCTCGGCGCAGCCGCAATGCTCGTCACATGACGCGCACGTGATGCAGAGCACCGGAGCCGAACAGCTATCCGTCGAGTGAGGGTCGGGAGACATCATTTGCTGGCAGCCTCTCTCCATCTCCCTTTCGACTTCGGCGATAACTCGCCTGCTGACAGTCGGCGCTTGACCGGTAGCCTCCGATTTGACCGTCGGGTCAATCCGGCCGATGAAGAGATCGAGAATGTCGAGCCGCAGATCCACGGCGTGTTGGGTCTTGCTGCAGTGGGCCTTGCCTCTCGCCAATGCGAAGTGGCCCTTTTCGTGCTCGTAACTCCAATCACAGCCGGAGGCGCGACAGAGGGCCTTGTACCGTGGCTGTCCGTCGCCCTCGTCCAGAAGGTTCTTGACGGTGGGTTCGTTCGTGCTTAGAGCTCCGCTCATGCCGCCCTCCAGTAGCCATAGACGCAGCGGGTACCGTCGCGCGTCGGGTCGTAGGTGTCGTGAATCACGCCGTCGATGACGGCGCACACATGCTTCGACACCGCTACCACGAGGCGTCCCGATGGCAGCTCGTCGCCGCGCAGATGCACTCGGCAGCCCGAACCGATGAACATGGTCGGCGTCCAGAGCCAGCCGAGGCCCGCCATGAGGCGGCGGGTCGTCGGCCTGCGGATGCCGGTGCGGGCAGACCCTTTCTTGGTCCGTCGCTTCGTAATGCGTTCGGCGGCGCCGTACTGGTTCACAAGACCGTAGGATTCGCGGTAGGACATCCCGGTAGCTATGGCTATCGCCCGAGTGACACAGTCGCCGGTTACGCCGCGGAATCCTGCCTCGTCGCGTCCGCCATTGTCGTAGATCCACGCTGGACGAAAACCCTTGACGGTGGGTTCGTTCGTGCTTAGAATGGACACAGTTTTCTCCTTTCTTTCATTGGTTCGTTAGTGGGGAGACAGAGAGCCGGGTGCTTGCCCGGCTCTCTCCTTTTCTGAGCCCTTCGACTCGACATCTCCCGAGCCCTTGGTCGGAGGGCGTTGTCCCCCTCGCGCCGCTCGGCACTTCGCGCAACCGCACTTTTTGAAGATCACGAGGCGACTTCCCTGACGGTCGGATTGGTGGCGGAGCCCGGATTCGAACCGGGGACCTCCGGGTGTATGAGCCCCGGCGAGCTAGCCGCTGCTCCACTCCGCTTTTGAAGATCGGCGAGCCGGCCTCCTTCAAGCGCACTTGCCCGCTCGTGTGCCGCTCGGTGCGTCTTGGAGACGCACTTATCGAAAACTGTTTTGGGTGAAAAAGTACCGTTTAGAAAAGTGTGTCCAGAATGTGCATGTTCTGAAGGGCCGAAAACCCAAGGAAAATGCACATTTCGGAATGGGGCAAAAGGCGCAGTTGTAACCGATTGATTACAAACAAGTAATTCGCTCGATTTTCGAGGAGGCCAAGGTCCAGGACCTTGGCCTGACCGTCCGAGCAAATCATGATGTTATCGGGTGACACGTCGCGATGCAGAATGCCCTGGTCGTGCGCGGCGGCGAGCCCGTTCGCAATCTGGCGGACGAGGTCGAGCGTTTGCTCCGGCGTAAAGCGCCTGCCCGAGAGGAGATGTTTCCCGATGGTTTCGCCCTCCACGTACTCCCAGACGATGTATTTCGTCCCGTCGTCGAGCATCGCGTAGTCGTAGAGCGCCACCACGTTCGCATGACGCAAACTCTCCACTAGACGGGCTTCATTATGGAAACGCTGCACGAACTCATCGTCGTCCGCGAGCTCGGTGCGCATGAGCTTTATGGCACGCAGCGCGTCCAAACGCAGGTGGCGGGCCCGATAGACGGCACCCATGCCCCCGCGACCGATGAGAGCTTCGATCCGATACTTGCCGTCGATGACGTCGCCTTTGGCAAGAATCTTGCTGGTAGACATGTTAGGCCATCATTCTGACAGAAAGCGTAATGCTGGTGCTAAAGAGAGTCAAAGCGACCGAACTATGGTAGTTGAGGC
The DNA here is from genome assembly GCA_965247365.1 of Candidatus Marinacidobacterales bacterium. GTDB lineage: Bacteria > Acidobacteriota > Vicinamibacteria > Marinacidobacterales > SMYC01 > CBDFHB01. The sequence continues at coordinate 628,730 of CBDFHB010000002.1, read as the reverse complement.
AGAGTCATGACGTCTCGAAACGCGGGAGCGATGACGCTCGCGCTGCTTGCAGCTTCGCTCGTGCACTCCCAGGAACAAGAGCGCAAACCCGAGGAACAGGAAGAAGAAAGACCCAGCTACCAGGACGTCGTCGTAGTGAGCGTATCCCGACTGCAGGAGCAACTCGTCAACGCGCCCGCGTCGGTGAGCGTTGTTCCCTCCGAGGTCATCGAGTCGTCACCCGCGCAGAACTACGGCGATTTGCTTCGCACTGTGCCCGGGCTCAACGTCATCCAGCTTTCCGCCCGCGACATCAACGTGGCGAGCCGCGCCCAAACCGGAACGATCGTGACGTCCCAACTCGCCCTCGTGGACGGCCGCACCGTATATCAGGATTTTCTCGGCTTCGTGATGTGGGATCTCATCCCAATCCAGACTGCCGAGATCGACCAGATCGAAGTCATTCGCGGACCCGTCTCCGCCGTGTGGGGCGCGAACGCGATGACCGGCGTCGTCAATATCATTACGAAAGCGCCGCGTGACATGCAGGGCACCACGTTGACCGTCGGCTATGGGGGATTCGACCGCGCGGTCGAAGGGAGGGAGGAGGATAGTGGGGCGCTTCTCTCCCTGGGCGCGACCCACGCCCATGCCGTCAACGATCGCCTGGCCTACAAGCTGTCCGCCGGCGTGCTCACACAGGATCCGTTTCCCCGGCCCGCCGGGCTCGTTCCGAATGCAACTCATACACCCTACCCATCGTTTGCGAACCCAGGCAGCACGCAGCCGAAATTCGACTTGCGGCTCGACTACGACATCCCCGCGCCATCCCAGGATCCGTCTCTCGTGCGCAAGTGGGTCGTGGGGGCCGGGCTAGCCCGCTCCCAGGGGATCATCCACACCGGCATCGGACCGTTCGAGGTGGACCCCGATACATCGCTTGGCTATGGACGGTTGAGCTATCGGCACGGGAGCCTCCGAGCTCAAGTTCTTCACGAACGCGATCTCAGGTGAAGAGCCCGCTCTTCTGACGAGAGGCTCCGATGGCGAGCCCATCGTTTTCCGGCTTCAAAATCGTACCTACGACGTCGAGATGACGGACTTTCGTGCGCTCGGAAACGCACATCTCATCTCCTACGGTGGCAACTTCCGGCACAACGACTTCGACCTGTCTCTCGCTCCCGAAGGGGACAGTCGAAACGAGGGGGGCTTCTACATTCAGGACGAGATCTTCCTCTCAACCCATTTGCGTTGGATCGTGGGTGGACGGGTCGATCGTTTCGACCTCCTGGACGACGTTGTTTTCTCGCCCCGTACCGCACTCTTGCTGAAGCCAACGCAGGACCATACGTTTCGGGTCTCGTTCAATCGTGCGTTCCGCGCGCCCGCCTTCGTCAACAACTTCCTGGATATCCAGGTTTTGAGCGATATCGATCTGGGCGCCGGCACGCCTTTCGTCTTCCCCGTCAACGCTCGGGGAAGCACCGATCTCAAAGAGGAGTCCCTAACGGCTTACGAGATCGGCTACACCGGCGTCATGGGGCGCGGGCTCGTCCTGAACGCCGCCTTCTTCCTGAACGATACCCGGAACATCATTCTGTTCACGCAGACAGGAAGCTACGACAGCCAGAACCCGCCTCCCGGCTGGCCCCTTCCCCCCGGAGTACTGGACCGTCTGGTCGCCCAGGGTATGGGGCTTCCATCCGAGCTCGCTTACCGGAACTTTGACCGGGTGCAGAACCGCGGCGTCGAGCTTTCGCTCGACGCGCGCCTCGACGCCCACTTCGGCGCCTTCGCCAACTATTCATGGCAGGACGAGCCCGAGCCCTTCGGCTTCGACATCTCGGAGCTAAACCTCCCGTCGAGCTACCTCGCGAACGTCGGCTTCGACTTCAAGAGCGGCCGTTACTTCGGAAACCTATCCGCGAGCATCGTCGCCGAAGCCTTCTGGCAAGACGTCCTCGACTCCCGCTTCCATGGGCCGACCGACGCTTACACACTCGTGAACGGAACCTTCGGCATTCGCTGGGAAGACGGCAAGCTCACGACCGCCGTAAAGGTAACGAACCTCTTGAACGACGAGATCCAGCAGCACGTTTTCGGCGACGTCATCAAACGGCAGATCGTAGGAGAGCTTCGGTTTCGTTTCTAGTAGCCGATAGGACTGATTGGTATTTGTATTCGGGGCTGGCGCGCGGCGCCTCGTCACCCGAAAGCGGTAGCTTTTTCCGCCACCGGCGAACGAAAACTAAGGGCAGAAGTTCCCGACGTGGGGGAGCATCCCCTCAGCCCTGAGGATATCAACTCTGATATGGACCCCCAACATATTGAAATAGCTTGGTTTGTACGCCGGCTTCGGAGTGCGGCCAATGGCACGCTGGTTGCTTTCGCTTGATCCGACATGTTGACGCTCCTTTTGATGGCACTCGTCGCGACGCCGCCGTCGGGCACCGACGTCACCGAGACACTGCTTCGGGCTGCGGCCTACGATCGGAATCTCGAAGCGAGAACCTCCAAGGGCTTCCGTCTGGGTGTCGCCTTCGTTCCCGAGCTCGCTGAGTCGCGAACGGCGGCTAAGCAGTTCGCCGAGGCCGCGAAGGCGCTCCAAGCCGCGGGCTCCGAGTTCGCACCGGTATGGGTTGAGCTCGTCGCCGTCGAGAGCGAGTCCCAGCTCTATAAATGGATGGAAGAGCACCACGTCTCCGCGCTCTACGTACCCGCCGGTCTGGAAGAGATCGTCCCCTCGATCGTCAGCGCGTCGGAGGCGGCTGGGGTGTTTTCGATCGCGGGCTCGTCCGCCGACGTCGAGCGGGGTCTCGTCATCGGCCTCCGCGTCGGCGACGGTTCGAAAAAACTGGTGGTGAACATGGCGGCGGCAGAACGCTCCGGTGTCGATTTCGACGCGGTCGTGAGGCAAGTTGCGCTGCGGGTCGGTGGCGCTCCCGCCAAGGAAGACCGCGACGAATTGCGCGAAGCGCTGGTTCGCTATACCGAGGCAATCCAAAAGCGTGATCTCGACGCGCTCCGCGGCGTATGGCCCGCGCTCGAAGACGACGACGAAAAGCGCATCGTGGCCTCCTTCAAAATGACCCGCTCTCACAAAGTCTCGTTTGCCGTTCTTCGCATCGATCGTCAGGGAGAACAAGTTCGCGCACGCGTGCGGCGCGCGGACAGGCTAGTGACCCGTGAAGGGCAAACGATCACCGCGGGAACACTCCTGGAGATCTCGTTCTCGAAGGCCGGCAACGGCGTTTGGCAGATCGAGTCGATGGCGAACGCTAACCCTCTCTCGTAGCGCTCTTAGACTTTCTGGTCTTTTACACCTCTTCCAACGAAGCGGCGACCGCATCATGATCGGATCTCCTGTCAAAGGGGTCGCTCGCCGGCGGTTGTGCCCCGCACGGATGTCCAGATGCGCCCAAAGCGTGAAACATGGAGCGCGATGGCGGCGAGGGTCGCGAGAGCGAGGGTACCGACGAGATGCGCCAACCCGGGATAGGCGACAACGACGTCCCAACCCTGATGCAAGGAGAGCGATCCTTGATCGGCAGGCCAGGGAACCCGGTAGGACAACAATCGCTGCCAGCCCCCGTACAGTATCCAGTCGCGACAGGCGAATATCCCAAGGAAGGCCAAGAAGAGAGTCAGGAATCCACGCCACGGAGACCCCCGCAGCAGGTCGTCGGTGCCGGGGACGACGAAGAAACCGAGTCCCTTTATCGCACGACGCAACCAGCCGCCTGGCAGGCCGGGCAAGATGCGCGTCGGCGGGATCCAGTAAAAGGCGAGAAGCAGCAACGCAGTCCACGCAGCAGAATGCCAGTACCTTGCGAGGTTTTTCTGGCTCTCCTGGAAGCCGGTGTGGCGTGCTCCGACCCACGCAGCACGCGTGACGTCGTCCGGCGTGACCCGCTCAGGCGGCTCCAAGGTTGGCGACGTGCGATTCGTCCTCGTATCCTCTTGCCACCCCATGGCCAGTTTGAGCGACTCGAGGTTGTGCTTCGCTCTCGAGTCCTCTGCCAATTGCTCGTACTCCTTAGCGGCAACTGCCCACTCGTTGGTGCGCTGGCAGTTGACCGCCGCCACCCAGCGGATCTCGTCCGGCAAATGGGGTGGGAGCGGGACTTCGCAGGTACCTAGGCCTCGGAAGCCCAGGCCCGCCTTCCACGATGCGAGGTCTGACTGTTCAAAATCAAATGAAACGGAGGCCAAAACGACGCCGACGATCCCGACAAGATAGCTCAGCACGAGTACCCGTCGCTGGCCTGAAGAGATCCCGCCGATCGACCTCGCCAGCCGGCCGGCCCGGCCAGCCGGACCCAGACCACCCGTGATGGCCTTCCCGGTGAGGAGCGCGAGCAACAGCCAGTGAACGAATACGCAAGTGAATGCGAGAACCATCAACGCGTCGAGCCATGCGCGCAGCCGAAGGAGGCCTAGGGGCTCTCTGGATCCTTTTTCCAGCACCGCCTCTTCGGCCCGCGCCTTTTCCTCGTCACCGTGCTCGCGAAAATAGCGAGCCCACAAGGCCGAGACGGGTAGCTCTTTCTCCACTGGAACGCCCGAAAGCTGCTGGGCGCGGGTCAGCCAGAGGTGTGCCCGCTCCGGGTCGTGGAACGGCACTTGAAGGAACGGTGCCTCGCGCCGGAGACCAAAGCTATCGATGTACTTGACGGGTTCGCCGCGCTGGTGCGCCGCCCAAGCTTTCGAAGCGATCCGGTTCACGAGAGAGCTTTGGCCGAGGTTGTGGAGCTCTCGACCTAGCTGATGCAATTCGTCCTCCGACATCTCGGGAGTGAGCTGGTCGAAAACCCTCTCCCATGTCTCGGTCGCCGCGGTCTTCTCGCCTTGGGACCACAGTCTCTTTCCCAAGAAGAACAGGTGCCAGGCTTCGGTGTTGCGTCTCAGCGCTCGGAAAAAGGCGCGGTCCGCGAAAGTTTGCCGGCCGAGCTCCTCGAACTCACCCGCCATCTTGGCGAACTCGTAGAACGGAGTCTCATGAAAATCCTCGGTGAGGAGTCTCTCCCAAGCCTCGGTCGCGGCGGCCTCCTCGCCCCGGGACCAGAGGCTTTTTCCCAAGAGGAACAAATGCCAAGGCTCGGTCGAATCCCATTCCGCTGCTTTACGCAGCTCGCTCTCAACTTCTTCGGCTCCACCGGGTTCGTTTCCATACAGTTTTTTTCGGCCACCCCTCCCGGGAGCGCCCCCGTAGTGGGCCGTGGATCGGGACGAGGACGTGAAGGGCCCAGGCATCACGGGGGCCGGCCACGGCCCCGGCCTGTGGTCGGTGAACCAACGACGGACAACCCGAGGCTCCATCCCGTTTTCGTCTACACGGAAACTGCCGAGGTTGTAGTAGCCGGTGATCCTTGCGGCGTCGCCCTCGACGCTCAGGAGGCCCCCTACGTCCCCGAGGTAGTAGCGATGGAGCACATGATTCTCGGCAGGATCGATCACAAGAACGTATTTCGAGCTGTTCGAGACGTACTTCTCGCCCGCGAGCACGTCGAGGACGTAAAGCCTTCCCTTCAAGAACACCCCAAGACGGGACTTGTAAGGAGTTCCTAGAGCCTCCGCGCGTCGGTAAGCGCCGATGGCGTCGTCCAGGTTCCCCGCTTCCAAGAGCAGGTCTCCCATGCTGGCGTGAGGTTGCGCCTCGCGAGGCCCCACCACCGCCGCCCTCGCCAGGGCGGCCATCGCGCGCTCGTGCAATTCCGCGGCTACCTCTTTTGTCTCGTCCGCCCACCCCTCCGACCCGCCCCGGAGACGCCGAAGCGCTTCCGCTCGATAGACGAGTGCTTCGACGCTCTCAGGCGCGCGGTCGAGCAACTCGAGAGCCTTTCGTATTTCGTCTCGTTCGAGCCGAGGCCACTCGTGCGGGTAGGACCACCGCCCGTCTGCCAGGGCGGTGCGGACATCCAGCTCGTGTCGGTCGAGCCGACGCGTCGCGGCCAGCAGCAAAATCACGTCGGCGATCTCCGCCGCCTCGGCCTTCCTCACGCCGATCTGAGCGTGAACTCCTGCGGCGACACCCGCCACACGGACCGTTCCCTGATCGGCCGTCACCCAATCCTCCGGGGCCGCAATAAAGGACCCCGTTCGCAATACTTTAGTGAAGGTTGACCGGAACTCCGTCTCGCTGCCGACGGAGAGGGCCTCGCCCCAGATCACCACGTCGGCTCCCAAGCGTTCCCCGAGAGATCGCGCGGACTCGTGGTGGCGAACCGGCTCCCCAGTTTTCTCCAGATCGATTACGGTCGCTTCATCTTTCTCGAAGCGCTCCAGGATGGCGCGCTCGATGAGAACGGCCAGCGTTCTCCCCTCCTTTTGCGAGTCGGCGCCTGGCCCGTAGAAAGGTGCTATGGCCACGACCATCGGCGGAAAAGGCTTCGGCCCTGGCGTCTCCCCGTTTGCCGCTGGACTGTTGGGGAGCAACGCCGGCAGGAATGGCAGACCGATGAGAGCGATCGCCGCGGCAGTCCACGCGCGGCGGGCGGTCTTCTTCGGTTGACTGGCGGTGGGCCCTTCGACGAGCTCCTCACCACTGGCGGCCTGCGGTTTGTGGAGAGGCGCGGCTGGCTGCTCGTTGGTGGCTTCCGGATCACAGCGGGGGCAATCCGGGGCGCCCTCCGGAAGTGGATCGCGACAGACTGGACAGTTTCTGGATTCGTCGGCCATGGGCGACTGGCTGGCGCGGGCCGGGCGGTTCTATCCCGCCGAGCGAGAAGCAAACCAGATTACGTTGTTTTGAGACTAACTCCAGTTTAGGTGAGTGCTATGAGCGCCGTCAACCGAAGTGTGAGGAGGTTGTTCCACATCAATAATTGCGCCCGGCGTTGTCGGCTGAACTATTCCGATGGCTTCTCAGCGATAACCCGTGGACCCTGCGGGCCGCACGGATCGGGGCGGAGCCGCTCGAGGAAAAGCACGGCGCCGAGGTTGACCATCCAGACGATCCACCACAGGTCTGCGGTTCGCCGGACGGTGACCTGAAGCGCCGAATACACCGATGGAGAATATAAGCCATAACCCCCAGAGGCGTTGATTTGGACCATGTCGAGCAGGTTCGTAGCTACGCCCTGGGAGTGTGCCAGGTAGTAGGCGACGATCGCCGAGAAACAGAACAAGCTCAGTAGCGGCGGTCCGAGGAATCCCAGTTGGCGTGCGGTGCCGGGTACCAGCAATCCGAGACCCCAACCGATCTTGGAGACCGTCGTGGAAGACGGTGCGGTCGAAGGTCGGAGGAAGAGACCAAGCACGGCCAGCGCCGTGGCAAATAAGATGAGGAGCACGACGACGGTGGGCGGGGACCCCATAACTCGCTCGGGGAACGACCGCTCGAAGATCCGCTCGAATACGATCTGCGATTCGGCGAACGACCACGATGATGTCAGCGCTTCGTCCCACATCGCGCCGGACGGCATCGCGTAGAGAGGCCCGGTCAAACCATACTTTTGGGCACGCTCGACACGCGGCGAGCGGACCTCCTCTCCCAAGTTGTAGGCCGCCTCCGCGAGGCCAGGGTCGGCGGCGAGTGCCTCGGCGAAGAGCTTCCGCGCGTCAGCTTCCCGACCCTGCGCGTGACGGATCACACCCAGGTTGTTTCGCGCCCGCGTGCCTTCGAGACGCGTGTACATCTCTGCCGCCTCCTGGAGGGCGCCAGCTTTTTGAAGGGCGAGGGCGTAGATGAAGTCGCCGCCCGCAGAGCCGCCGAAGCCCTTCAGGTAGTCCACGCCTGCGGGGTGGCCGTAGTTCCCGGCCGCGGCCGCCGAAGGGAAGTTCGCGGCTCGACCGACCGCGACGAGGGTTCGCGCTGCCATCCACCAAGCCGCGAGGCCCAAGGCTAAGACGACGAGAAAACCCACGAGCTCCGCCCGCGTCCAAAAGAAAAAGCCGTTCCACCGGAAGCGCCCCCTTGCCCGCCTCTGCGTCGGGAAGTAACGCAAGCCCTTGACGAAAACGACTAGTATCCACGTGAGGAGGGCGGCGCCCGCGATGTTCAGAGCCACCCCGAACTGCTCGCCAAACGAGCTGCGCGGCACTCCGTTGCGTTGCGGCAGAGCATCGAGCGACCGCGACTCCCAGAGACGCGCCACTTCTCGGTCTGCCTCAAGGTTGGCGTCGGCGACACCTCCGTAGAATGAGGCGGTTCCTTCCGCATAGGGAGCTAGATCCCAGATCCGCTCCGCGAGCTTATTGATTCGCTCCAAGTCTTTCGCGCTGTCGAGCATCCGCTCCGGCTTGCCGTAGTGCAGCAGCAAGACGATCAGCCACTGACTCATTTCCGGCTCGTAGCCGTGGGTCATGAGGAAGCTCATGGCCCGCCGGAAGGCCTCGTCCCCGAGCTCCGGGGCAACGCGGTCCAGCCGCAAGGCGAGCGGAAGCAGCTCGGCGTCGTAATCGCGGCTCAGCTCGAGGGTCGAGGCGAACACGTCCCGCGCTTCGCCATCGCGCCCCAGATCCTGTAGCAGGACCCCGCGGTGGTAGCGATACCAGGGATTCGTCTGGTCGCGGCGGGCCAGTTCCGAAAGCTCCACCACCGCACGTTCGACGTAGGGTAGGGCCTCGGCCGATTGGCGCCAAGACGGATCCTCAGGACTTCCTTTGGGCGCATCCGGATCGGCGCGTAGTACATCTGCGAGGACCGCTTCGGCATCATCACGCGGCAGACGCGCGGCGAGGAGCCAGCCCCCCAGGAAGAATGGCAAGTCTGGCTTTTCCGGTGTCAAGCGATAGCTCCGGCTCCAGCCCGGCGACTCATAGGCTGACTCGAGCACGACGACCAGCTCCCCGCCCTCGGCAGCGAGCGATGCACACGGTCCCGGAAGCTTGATGCGTCGCCGCACCGCGCCGGAATCGGCGTCCACCGCGTAGAGCGAGAGCCCCACCGCGTAGTAAACGGCGTCCCCGATCGAAACCGGCTGGGTCAGTCCGCCCGGGTTCGTCGAGGAACGAAACGACTGGCCCCGCCGGGCGTGGACGTTCTCCCAGACGATGCGCTCGCCCTTCCGAGCACGCACGATTCCGTCTACCGCCTCGAGCTCCACGACCTGGGACGACGCGGGAGCGGCAAGGAGCACGAGAAAAAGGAATGTGCCGAGCGGTCGTCTCATGGGGTCCTACGTTGGATCGCCGATGCGAGGCGGCATTTGATCATGGCAGGGCCCTAGATTGTGTAGACCGCAGACAAGTGTATAAAGGTGACCGCTATTTCGGTTGTGAGAAGGGAATTTCAGTAATTGTACTCCCAGCTTTTTGGCCGGTCAAGGATCGGTTTGTCGGGCGCGAGGTGTACTTCTTTTCAGATGATCACGACCGATGCCAAGCGCAAGCCGTCCTGCTACAATGCAATTACATCGAACAATTCAAGATCGTCGGGCGTTTTTGGAGGAATCCATGCCAATCTATCAACTTGTTTTGTTGCTCGTTCTGCGGTTCCCGCTTCAAACGGAGTCGGAGCTCCATAAAGTTTTTCTGAAGGCGGCACAACAGGGGGAGACTGAAAAAGTGGTCGCTCTCCTCACACAAGGTCTTGGCGTCCATACGACTGGACCCGGCGGCGACACCGCCTTGATGCAGGCGGCTGCCAACGGCCACAACGAAACGGTGAAGACGCTGCTGCGCGCGGGAGCGGAGGTGAATGCGAGGGACAACCGTGGTTTGACGGCCCTGTTCCTTGCGGCTGCTCAAGGCCAAACCGACACCGTGCGTCTCCTGTTGGATACCGGCACCAATGTAAATGCGGCGGCCCCAAGGTGGACTTACACCTCTGATGATAGCAGCGGTGGAAGGTCACACCGACATTGCCCGGGCATTACTGGACAAGGGCGCAGAAGTGAACGTGAAAAACGACAGAGGCGCGACGCCCCTCATTCTGGCGGCGGTCAGTGGCCCGCACGGTGTCATCGTGAGCACCCTCCTCGCCGCGAACGCGGATCTCGACGATCTATTGCTCCTATTGGCGAGCCCCGAGTCGGCGATTCGTATGCGAGCGACGATGGCCCTCGCCATGGCGGAGCTAGGTCCCTATGGCAAGCGTGCCATGCCCGCGATGGCCGACGCCCTCGAGGACCAGAACCTGAACGTTCGCTACTGGGCTGCAGTCGCCCTCAAAAACCTTGGGGCTGAGGCAGAACCTGCCGTTGCTCAGCTCATCGAAGCCCTGAAGACACATCCGGAAGTCACACCTGGGCTCCAGGGCCCGCTTCGTTACTACGCGGATACGCGCTGGGTCGCGGCCCAGGCGCTGGCTGCCGTTGGTCCGGCCGCGGCCGATGCCGTACCCGCGCTCCAGAAGGCGTTGCAGGACGAGAACGAAGAAGTCCGTCAGGCTGCAGCAGAGGCGCTCACCAATATTCAGGAGAAGACCTCGATTTTCATCCCCATTTGAGCCATAGAGGGCAGTTGACAGCTTAGGTTACGCCGGGCAGAATCGAAGTAACTCACTCATAGCCAACTCGGCATTTTTCACCGTCGAAATTCTACAAGTGTGCGATTCGGTGTCCGGGACGCCGACGTCTCGGTGTGCCAGAACGTGCTTTAAGAAAGGACGGTGCCGTCATGGATGCCCGCGCCAAAACAGATCGTAGACTAACCGTTGCCTTCCGACTAATCCGCTGGGTTGTCGCCATGGCTGTTGTGTTCGTCTCGTCGGTACCCACCGCATTCAGCCAAGGAGCGGGCTGCGTCAAGGCAGTTTGCTTCGATGGAAGTGTCCACCCGTGCGGGTTCGACTGCAGCACCCTTGTAAAGGGGAGCGGCAAAGGAAGTTCTGGGGGCTACGACGCGGGTACCGACCCGATGATGGACAATTTTACGGCGACGATGCAGACGTTCTTCACCACGATGGATTTTGTGGATTCGCTTCTCGCTGAAGAAAAGGCTAAGCAAGCGCGTCGAGAGCAGGAGCGCGAGCGGCAGCGGCAGGCGCAACAAGCACGCAACGAAGAGATCGACCGTCTTCGCCAGGTTGCAAATCAAAAACTGATGGGATCGCTCAAGCTCGGCAGCGGTACAAAACTTCAGATGAAATCTCTGGACGGTGGTGGTGGCACTGGCGACCTTCGTCTGAAAGGAATCGAGGACCAACCCGATTCGGATATCGATCTCAGGCCGAAGGGAACGGCATTCTTTGGCCTTGGAGGAGAGGGACCTCCCATGGCTCCCGCCGGAGGCAGCGATGTCGTCGACCTCCGAAACTTTCGCCGTGCCGCGTTCCTCGCGGAGGCTGTTAGAACCGCCAGCCCCGAGGACCGCCCGTTCTTCATTGGGGAAGCCCTCAGAGCCGCCGACGGAGATACGTCAGTCATCGCCGACGTGCCACCGGATGCCGTCGTCGTCGACAGCGAAGAAAAGTTCATCGACTTTCAGGAAGCTAGCCGGAGTTTCGCCGCGGCGCAAGAGTCGGTCAGAGCCGCCAGCGAAAGGCTCTCTCTAGCCGAGAGGCGGGTGTTCGTCATCAAGGAAGGACTGCGTCGCGCCGAGATGGATTTGGTCATGGCGGTGGCGGATGGAGCCAATCCCGCTCAGGTTGCCGAGAAACGCCGTCTCGTCGAGGACGTTCGTAACGCGCTCGCACTCAGCAGGCAGGAGCTCGAGGCCGCGCGCCTCGAGGAGGAGATCGCAACCACGGTTTTTGGATGGATGGGCTGGGGACGAGTGCAAGACGTGGTGGCACTCGGCGGAGGTAGTTGGGAGACGCCGGCGGAGGAGAGTCTATCGAAGCTGGAAAGAATCTACGGACGTGGCCCCATCGACGTTCCACTCCCGGAGATTCCCGGGTGGGTGGTGCGTGCCGAGAACGGTCGCCGGGCCATCGAAAAAGTCCATCAGTACGAGAACAGGATCGTCGAGCTGCCGGAACGGGATCAAGCGGAGGCACGACTCCAACTCGACCGGGTCCGCCACAAGGCAGAGCTGATGGACTACTACGATCAAGTCATCAACGCCTCGACTCTGGAACGCACCGAAGCCATGCGCCAGCTGCAGGAGCTACGATACGGCGCCACTCAGACGATGGATGGGTTCTACAAAGAGTCTCTCGGCACGCTCGAGTCGGCAGTGAGCGATTTCCGCTCAGCCGGCGAAGCACTGTTGAAGGATCCGACATTCCTAGAGACACACCACGCCCTGAAGTTCAACAGCCAGGTCCAGGATGCCAAGAGTCTCGCATCCGACATTGCCGCTTTCCGTAAGGCCGCGGCGACCGGAAGCGCCGATTTTGTGACCGCAACTCAATTGTCGGAACGGGCCAGCAAATTGGCGGTGAGCATTACCAAGGACATGGAGTGGCTCAAGAAGTACAACCCCGAGCTGGCCGAACGGATGTTGGGCCGTTCCGCCTTTTGGCTGGGCGCCGGCCATGGGCTAGCCAGGACCACGCACCACACGATGGACGTTCTGGAGAAGCACCAGGCGACCCGGTTTACCAGCGATCTCCTGGGCGATCGAGCCATCTCTTTGCGGAAGATCAAGGACTTGTACCAGAAGCAGGTCGACGGTTTTTCTCAGCGGAGCACCGAGCTCGAGAAACTATTGGCACCGGGACCATAGAGTCGGTCACCGGGGGAGAAGGAAATGATTCAGAGAATTCCTTTCCTCGCGATCGGGTTTTTGGCTACTGCGTGGCCAGCCGCGGCGCAACAGGCGGCCCTCCACGACGGCCGCCCCGCGCTTCAAATCACTTCTGTCGACGGTGAGGCCAATACGTACATTGACTACGGGATGTACGAGGGCGAGACGGTTTTTCGTTTCCTCGTTACCCACGTTCACTCCAATCTATGTAACGGATACTTGTACGTGTCGAGGTCGGGCATCCAATACGACCCGGAGTTCAGCCCGGAATTTTGGAACGACGCCTTCGACGAGCCGTGGGCCGACATCAAGGAAGTGAAGCGATCCACGAAGAAAGACAAAGACGGGATGACCGTTCGTAGGAAGAAAAGGAAGTACAACTTCTACCCCGCGGTCGTCAATAGTCGGTTGGAAAGAATACATTCCGCAGTGACATGGGGTACCATCGTCGATTTTTTTCTGGCTAGTGTCGAAGATTTCGACGCCGTGGTGAGACAGTTCATACGACTCACTGCCGATCTGCCCGGTTATCGATTCATCCCCGGGCCGCTTTCCGCCGAGCAAACGGCTGCCGTCGAGTCGGCAGAGAGCAAGGCGCGAGTTGCCGAAGAGGCTGGTCGACCCTTGGAGGCCCTAGGTCACTACCTTGCGGCGGTCAAGGCGCTTCCCGAGGCGCCTGATTTGGAAGTGGACTGGCGCGTCCGAAGCCGACTCGTCGAGCTGGTCTCGAAGCTTGAATCGCCGCCCGCCCCCACCGAGGAGGCGCGTCGGCGCATGGCCTTTGCGGTAGCGGCGCTCGAAGGCGCCACGACGGCCGCGCAGTACGACAAATCACTCGCGGAGTTTTACCAAGCGCTCAAAGCTGCACCCTGGTGGGCACGTCTGTATTTCAATACTGCGATGGTTCTCGAACAAGGCGAGTACTACGCTTCGGCGCGGAGCCATCTGCGATTGTACCTGCTCGCCGCCTCCAACGCTGAGGATCGAGAGGCGGTCCAGCAAAGAATCTACACCCTCGAGTACAAAGCGAACAACCAGTGAGGACGAAATGAAACAGAGGATTCTTTCCGTAGCGATTTGCGGATTGTTATTGGCCACCGCGTGGCAAGCCGAAGCGCAGGACGCCGAGCTCCACTACGGGCGCCCGGGGCTCAGTTACCCTTCCGGAGACCGAGATCTCAAAGCGTATATCTATTACGCGTCGTACGGTGGGACGGAGATCGCAAAGGAGTCGCGCGTTCTTGGTGATATGGCCTTCAGTTCCTGGGTCATTCACGATCATCGCAGCCGATGCGTTGGATACTTATTTGTATCGAGGTCGGGCATCCGATACTCGGGCACCAATGACAAGCACGAGTTCGACGCGCCTTGGGCGGAGGTCAAAGAAGTCAAGCGATCCGACAAGAAGGGCGACCCCAGGATAACCGTGCGTTTGAACAAGAAGGACTTCCATTTTCGTCCCGCCTACATCGACATGGAAGACAATTGGCAAACCCACGATATGTCCGAATCAGGACGGGCGGGTTTCATGGCGGATTTTTTTCTACTCAGTGTCGAGGATTTCGACGCCGCGGTGAGACAGTTTGAGAGTCTCGCGGCCAACCTGCCCGGCTACCGATTCCGGCCCCGACCACTCTCCCCCGAGCAAATGGCTGCCGTGGAGTCGGCGGAGCGCAAGGGAGAGGCGGCCGAACAAGCGGGACGGATTTTAGAAGCCACGGGGCACTACCTCGCAGCGGTCAACACTCTGCCTGAGTCGCCTGATCTGGAGGTGAACTGGCGCGTTCGAAGCCGGCTCCTCGAGCTGGTCGCGAAACTGGAATCGCCGCCCTCGCCCCCCGAGGAGGCGCGTCGGCGCATGGCCTACGCCGTCACGGCTCTCGAAGGCGCCACGACGCCCGCGCAGTACGACAAAGCCCTCGCCGAGTTTTACGCCGCGCTCAAAGCGGCACCCTGGTGGGCACCTCTGTATTTCGACACCGCGATGGTACTAGAGCAAGGCGGGTACCTCGCCTCGGCACGCAGCCATTTGGAGTTGTACCTTCTGGCCGCCCCCAACGCGGAGGATCGAGAGGCGGTCCAGCAAAAAATCTACCCTCTCGAGTACAAAGCTAAGAACCAGTGAAGACGAACAAGGAACACTGGATTGTCTTCGTGGCGATTTGCGGGACATTGGCTGGCGCGCCTCCAGCCGGGGCGCAAGAAGCCGCTCTCCACGATGGCCGCCCCGCGTTCCTCTTGACGTCTGTCAGCGGAGAACTCAATACCCATATTGACTACGTGGCTCACCACGGGGAGGCAGCCTTTCGTTTCCTCGTCGTTCACGATCTCGTCACTGAATGCAAGGGGTATCTATATGTCTCGAGGTCGGGCGTCCGATACGAGCCGTTCGGGTCGACCCCTAAACATGAAGACGATGCCTTCCACATAATGCAGGACGAGATAGAGGCTGTGTCGCGATCGGCTGAGAAAGGATACAGCTGGCTCACGTTCCGTCTGAAAAAGAGAGAATACCTGTTTTCCCCGGGTGTATTCGATCGGCAAGGGCAGATCTTCGCTACGAAGAACTGGCGTTTTATCGTTGATTTCTCTTCAACTAGTATTGTGAATTTCGACAAGGCCGTTAGTCAGTTTAAGGAAATAACGGCGGATCTGCCCGGTCGCCGGTTCTTTCCCCGACCGCTCTCCGCAGAACAAACGGCTGCCGTGGAGTCGGCAGAGAGCAAGGCACGAGTTACCGAACGGGCCGGTCGATCCTTGGAGGCCCTCGGTCACTACCTGGCGGCGGTCAAGGCCTTGCCCGAGGCGCCCGATTTGGAAGTGGACGGGCGCATTCGCCGCCGGCTCATCGAGCTAGTCGCAAAGCTGGAAGCGCCGCCGTCGCCCCCGGAGGAGGCGCGTCGCCGCATGGCCTACGCAGTGACCGCCCTTGAAGGCGCCACGACAGCCGCGCAGTACGACAAGGCGCTCGTCGAGTTTTACCGAGCCCTCAAATCTGCACCCTGGTGGGCACCGCTTTACTTCAATACCGGGATGGTTCTCGAGCAAGGCGGGTACCTTGCCTCGGCGCGGAGCCATTTGCAACTGTATCTACTGGCCGCTCCCAACGCGGAGGATCGAGACACAGTCCAGCAAAAAATCTATTCTCTCGAGTACAAGATGAGAAATCAGTGAACCGGCAGCCGTTATCCCGTAGGTATTCAAGGTAAAGAACCGTGTCCACGGTGGAGAAGTCTCAGTTGGGCGAGGGCGACCCGTCCGACCTCCCACCGCGCGGCAACGAGTGGGGCGCGCTTACAAGGCCTTTCCGGTGGTGGGCCAAACATCCCTGGCTCGTCTTCTGGTTGGGATTTTTCGCTTTGCCGGTGCTCGAGCCGGGCGGCCTCATGATGTCGTCGCTCATCGCCCTCGTCTACGCTAGCTGAGTCCAGGGAGTTCGCGTCACCTATCGATTCTCACGGGCCAAGGCGGTCGTCATTGTCGGCTTCGTGGCCGCGGGAGTGACTGCAGCAGCGGTTGCGGAGAGTGAGTGGGTCGGGGCGCTCGTCGCTCTGTTCCTCATTGCGGGCGTCCCTGCTGTGGGCGCGATGGTTATCCGAACCACCAGGCGTCGCCGAGGCCTGCCGAGCGCGGAAGAGGTCACCATTCCGGTGGGGCGTCGTCGCCGATTCGCCGTTGGTAGTGTGGTTTGTCTTTCGCTCACATTGGGTCCCGGCTGGCATCTCGTTCACGGTGACATTTGATAAAGACGGAAGAGTCGAGAAAGTCTCGGGTTTCGGTTTCATGGATTAAGAGGAGCGACCCATGGCGTTTCTGAGACGCTGGTCAGTAGTGGCTCTATCGCTTCTGCTTGGCGCGATCGCAGCCTACTCCGCCGCTTTGGTATGGAAGTATGGTTCCTATCTTAGCGGTGACGTTTGGCCGCCGGTAGATGTGTTCTTTCACATCCGCGTCGTTTATGTCGCTGCCCCGATGGCGGTTGCCATCGGCCTCCTTTCGGCGGTCCGCGGAATCTTCCTTCGTTCGAGAAATTCGAGCCTCTCTAAGGGATGGAAGCCGGTCCTGCGCACCGTGTTGATCTCGGCCCTGGTCAGTGCCGCCAGTTTTTGGGCCACCTGGCATGTGGATCACCGGCCGCGGTTTTCCCGTCACCATCGATCGGAGTCGATCGAAGCCGCGCTGGCGGGGCTCCAGTGGATGGTGCGGGATCTCGAGATGGCTGGCTTCCAAGCTCCGCCCGCTTTGGCCTTTCACGGCATGGACGGCGGGGATCCCTCCCCGATGGAATGACCGTCGTTTACCGTGATCCGCACCTCCCTGCGGGTCGACCGGCAACGTGTGTGTCGTACACACCAGGGGGAACGGAGGTGCCGTGCAAGTCGGTCGCCGAGGCGTCATTGATGGAAATCGTGCTCCAGGGCGCCGCTTCGATAGATACCAGGGCATCCTTCGCGCCCGGGGCGCGCCTCATCGCCGTGACAGCTCCAGAGTGCAGCGACGTCAACCGAGGCATGGCTATCTTCGCAGTTGTGAAGACCACCCGTTCGAGCCGAGATACGAATCGTGTGCTCGTCGAGGTCGTACCGATTCCGGGTCAGGAACTAGAAGGAAGTCTTCCACCCGAGTTCGACGGGAACCTCCCGCCGGAATGTACCGTCGTCGGAGGTTTCCACGTGCGGAACATGTCAACAACATTGAGACACTCGCGAGCTGCATTTAGTGAGCCTCGATTAACTTTCGGCGACTGGTGATGTCCGCGTGGTCGACGTCTGCTTCGCTCGCGATCTCGTTGGGTGAAGCAGAAAAAGGGGGTACCCCAGGTATGGACGACGCCGAGAGAATGGCTCCTGCGGCATCCTGGAGCGTCGTTTTCTGCGGCGGCGGGTTGATCCAGGCCTGAGGAGGCAAAACGGGAGGTTGTGGCGTTCCGCGAACGAAGCGCTCGGGATGAGCACGCTGAGCCTCGAGAAGGATCTGGCGCCGAGCGGTGGTGAGTTGTTCGGCGCGACCGTAGTGAACGTCGGCCGGTGTCATAAGGCCGACCCCCGAGTGCCGGTGGTCATTGTTGTAGTAGTCGAAGAAACCGCGGCAGAACAGCCGGCTGTCTTGGATGGAACCAAAACGGCTGGGGAACTGAGGGCAATACTTGAGCGTTTTGAACTGAGACTCGGAGTAGGGATTGTCGTTCGAGACGTAGGGTCTGGAGTGGGTCTTGGTCACGCCGAGGTCTGCCAAGAGCAAAGCCACGGACTTGCTTCGCATCGAGCTGCCACGATCCGCGTGCATGGTGAGCTGGTCTGGTTCAATGTTTTGCTTGCGACAGCTCTCGGCGATGAGGCGTTTCGCGAGCTCGGCGCTTTCTCGGTGAGCCAGCATCCAGCCAACCACGTAGCGGGAGAAGATGTCGAGGATGACGTAGAGATAGTAGTAGGTCCACTTGACGGGGCCACGAAGCTTCGTGATATCCCACGACCAAACCTCGTTGGGCGCCTCGGCCAACAGCTCCGGCTTGGCGTAATTCGGATGGCGCAGTTGGTTCCGGCGCTCTCGGACCTCGCCGTACTTTTCCAAAATCCGATACATCGTGCGAATCGAGCAGAGGTAGATTCCCTCGTCCAGAAGCGTGGCCCACACCTGCGCGGGCGCCTTGTCGACGAAACGCTCACAGTGCAAGGCTCCGAGGACCTTCTCGCACTCGGTCTCGTCGAGGGCTCGGTGCGGCCGAGGACGACGCTTCGGTTTGGGCGTCACCAGCTGGCGCCTGCGATACAACGTGGAACGAGCCACACTCAGAGCCTCGCAGGCTTCCGCCGTCTGCCCAATCTGTCCCGCCAGCTCCTCGGCCGCCACAATCAGTCGTTCTCGTCGCTGTCGAGCGGATTCAGGGGGATCCCCAGCAGTTCGGAGGCTTTTTTTTGGATCTCCAACATCGTCTCCACTCGAGCCAGGCGACGTTGGAGCCGGGCGTTCTCGCGCTCGAGCTCCTTGACCCGTGGATCCTCTGCCTTCGCCTTCCGGCCTCGCTTTCTCGACGTCAACCCCGCCTTCGCGATCTCGTCACGTTGGCGGCGCCAACTCGATAGCTGCGACGAGTACAGGCCCTCTCGACGCAGAAGTGCCGCAATATCCCCGACACCCTTGCAGGCGTCGGCCTCGCGCACTAGCCGCAGCTTGTACTCCGCGGTAAAGCGTCGACGCTTCGCTTGCTCACTCACTTCCGTTTCCGGGACCCCCGCCGCATCGCGGCCGGCGGGATCTCCAGTCGCCCTACGGGCTCCTTCCGTTCCCGCCGGGGTCATTCTCTCAATCAATGAACTCATTGATGATCCTCCTCCGCCCTACACACTAATTTCAAGGGGCGAAGTGTCTCAAGGATGTTGGCACAGAGGGGGGGTTCAATATCGAATCCTGCGACTGTCAAACAGTCCTACTTTCTCACTGGCACGCAGAGACCTGGCTGACGGACCACTCTGGAGGCACGTGGCTTTCGTCGACGACCTTCAGTTTCACTATCGAGTAGGCACATCGGAAGTTTGGGTAGACGGGCGCCCCGAACCGCCCCCGGGAGAACGACCCCACATAGCTCCGACCGAGATACGTGTGACGACCCACTGGACGCCCCAAGGCGATTCCGTGCGAGAGAACGGACGGACGTTTAGTACCAGCGTCAACTTGCCAAGGATAATCACGCCGGCCATTCCCGGCAAAAAGTTTCCAGAGTAAGGCCGGCAGCGATTAGGACTACACGCCAACGCGCGTCGATTGAAAGCACCTCTTTAGCCCTCTACAATGAGATATAGCTTCCCGACAACTGAAGAACAACCCTTGATGAGACCCTGACGGTTCGGGGGATGTCGCGAGTCCCCTCTCGTCACCGGCGCATCCAAAGGAGTGAAGAATGGTTGCGAGCTCGCGTTGGCTGCTGCTTGCATTTTGCCTTACTCTGTCTGCCCGCGCCTCATCGTTCCAGTACCGGTACCCCGATTACATCGATGAAAAGTATCGACCCATCTACAAGATGGTTCCGGGCGACAGAGAGCGTATTCGCTTCATCAACTCCGTACCCATCACCAAGATCTCCCTGGAGCGACCCGGGTGTTACAGCGGCTTGTGTGGGGTGTACAAGGTCACGTTCTACAAGCGGGGCACGGCCATTTATGAAGGCGGTAGCAACGCTGAGCGGGTGGGCAAGTTCATCGGAAGGGTGAGCCTTCAAGACTACGGGAAGCTCTGCCACTTGCTCGAGAAGCTCGACTTCCAGAGCTTCAGGGATGCCTACGTCTCACCGGAGCTCCATGGCAAGACCGTCACCATCCGTGTGGAGCTAAAGGACTCCACGGAGAAAGTCATCCTCGACTATGGCCTTTGGGAGCCGGTCGAGCTCTGGACTCTCCAGAAAACGATCGATGCGCTGACACACGAGACCACGTGGAAAGACATGGACGAGTCCTCTTTGGTTAGCGCGCTGGAGTTCGGAGATGCGGACTGGGTCCGCGCCGCGATTGCGCATGGAGCAGACGTGAACATCGAGCTCGAGTACGGTCTCACTCCATTGATGTTCCCGGCACTCGAGGGACAAGCCAGCGTGGTGCGAGTGCTGCTCGAATCGGGCGTCGACGTGAAGGCCACCATGGAGGGAGGCATCAATGCCTTGCTGGTGGCAGTCCAAGGCGGTGACGCCGAAACGGTAGGCCTCTTACTCGAGGCCGGTACCAAGCCGCCGTCCAACCCAGAGCTCGGTGTGCTCTTTCTTATGGGCGTGGCGATGAACGGTCTCACGGACCTCGTGCCGATTCTGCTCGCGCAAGGTGCGGATGTGAACGCTACCGTCGAAGAGGAGATCTTCGGCTTCCGGCCCGGCCAGACCGCGCTCATGCTGGCTGCCGAAGGGGGCTACGAAGAGATGGCGAGGACCTTACTGCGGGCCGGTGCCGATAGCAACGCCAGAGACGAGCGTGGAATCACCGCATTGCAGCTCGCGGCTGCTGGTGGTCACGTTGATGTGCTAGGTCTTCTGTTGAGTGCCGGCGCCAACGTGAACGTCACGATCAAGAAGGAGAGCAAGACGGCGTTGATGGCCGCTGCGGAGATGGGGCATCTTGACAGCCTCCGACTCCTGCTTCAGGCCTGTGCCGACGTGAACGCAAAAAGCGATAAAGACGAAACCGCCCTGACCCTGGCAGCAGTGAATCGTCGTCCGGAGATGGTTGAGACGTTGCTGTCGGCGGGCGCCGAGGTGAATCCGCAAGCCAAGTTGACTCCCCTATTGGCGGCCGCCATGGGCGGGAACATTCGTATCGTCGAGGCCTTGCTCGAAAAAAGGGCCGAGGTCAATGGAAAAACGACCGATGAGGAGACTGCCCTGATGGCCGCGGCGGCGAACGATCACCTCGAGGTCCTCCACCTCCTGTTCAGCAAAGGGGCGAAGGTGAATGCGAGCGATAAGGACGGTCGCACCCCGCTCATACTGGCCGCCATGGGCCGCCGAGCCAAGACCACGCAAGCCTTGCTAGACCAAGGGGCGCAGGTGAATGCGAAAACCATAGGTGGGATGACCCCACTGATCTACGCTGCAGCGTTTGGTGTGACGGAGACAGTGGAACTTCTAATCAAAGCCGGCGGCGATGTGAACGCGAAAACCGAGGGCGGGGAGACGCCCCTCCGGAAGGCCACCCTGTCTGGTCACTCCGAGATCGCTGAGCTGCTCAAGAAAGCCGGCGCGAAAGAATAGGGCTGCATGAGGCCTCGGCGATGATTGCCCCCGTGAGAATTCAAGGAAAAAAACATGCCTCTGAGCTCGATCACTGTGAGCCGATTGTTGCTGCTTCCACTACTTCTTGCTCTCTCCGCCACCGCTTCATCTGGGCAAACCGCGCCCTATCCCGATTACATCGACCCACGGTACCGGCCGGCTTACGAAAGCAGGGTATCAGGTCGTGAGGAGTCTAGATTCCTCAGCTCGATCCCGATCTCTCAGATCTCACTCGAGCGACGGGGCTGTTACGGTTTTTGTCCCGCGTACAAGGTGACCTTTCACAAGCGAGGAGGGGCGATTTATGAAGGCTGGAAGAACGTAGAGAAAGAAGGCGAATATCTTGGGAGGGTGAGCCTTCGGGACTACGGGAAGCTCTGCCATCTGTTGCAAAAGATGGACGTCAAGAGCTTGGAGGATGGGTACGTTTCACCGGAGTTCCACGGCAGGACCATCGTCATCCGGGTGGCGCTAGAAGCCGCCGAAGAGAAAGTCATTGGCGATTACGGAGATTGGGAGCCCGTTGAGCTGTGGGCGCTTCAAGAGACGATCGACGCCATTGCCAACCGCATCGAATGGAAAGCCGTCGACGAGTCCTCCTTGATGACGGCGCTCGAGCTGGGCCATGTCGAGCGGGTAAAGGCCCTGATTGCCAAGGGCGCTTCGGTTAACGGTGCTGATCAGGAAGGTGCGACGCTTCTGATGAATG
Source organism: Candidatus Marinacidobacterales bacterium (assembly GCA_965247365.1). GTDB lineage: Bacteria > Acidobacteriota > Vicinamibacteria > Marinacidobacterales > SMYC01 > CBDFHB01. Next base: position 606,717 of record CBDFHB010000002.1, on the reverse strand, counting down.
CCGCACGGAAGGGTCACGCGAATATCGTGCGGGTGTTGCTAGATGCCGGCGCCGACATAGAGGCCACCATGGATGGGGGCACCAATGTTTTGCTGATGGCGGGCCTGGGAGGAGACGCCGAAACGGTAGGCCTCTTGCTCGAGGCCGGTGCCAAGCCGCCGTCCACCCCGGCGCACGGTCTAAACTTTCTCATGGCCGTGGCGATGAACGGTCTCGCGGACTTCGTGCCGACTCTGATCGCGCAAGGTGCGGATGTGAACGCTGCCGTCGAAGAGGAGATCTTCGACTTCCGGCCCGGCCAGACCGCACTCATGCTGGCCGCCGAAGGGGGCTACGAAGAGATCGTGGCGGCCTTACTGGAAGCTGGTGCCGATAGCGACGCCAAAGCCGGGCGTAGTGGATTCACCGCCTTTTTGTTCGCCGCTATAGGCGGTCACGTCGACGTGCAACGTCTTCTGTTGGGTGCCGGCGCCAACGTGAACGCCACTACGAATGAGAGCAAGACGTCGTTGATGGCCGCCGCGTACATGGGACATGTTGACAGCCTTCACCTCCTGCTCCAGGCCGGTGCCGACGTGAACGCGAAAAGCGACCGAGACGAAACCGCCCTGACCCTGGCTGTAGAGAATCGTCGCCTGGAGATGGTCGAGACGCTACTGCAGGCGGGCGCCGAGGTGAATCCGCAGGCCGAGGTGACTCCCCTATTGGCGGCCGCCTTGAGCGGGGACATTCGTATAGTCGAGGCCCTGCTCGTGAAAGGGGCCGAGATCAACGGAAAAACCGACCGGTGGAGAGACTGCCCTGATGGCCGCGGCAAGGAGCGGTCACCTGGAGGTCCTCCACCTCCTCTTGAGCAAAGGGGCGAAAGTGAACGCGAGCGATCAGCACGGTCAAACCGCGCTCATGCTCTCCAGGGGCCACAGCAAGGCCGCCCGGGCTTTGCTGGATCATGGAGCGCACGTGAACGCGAAAGCCGCCGGTGGGTGGAGCGCACTCATCTTCGCCGCAGGCGCAGATGCGACGGAGACGGCGAGGCTTCTAATAGAGAGCGGCGCGGATGTGAATGCGAAAGCGGAGGATGGGCTAACACCCTTGGGGCTGGCCACCCAGAGGGGTTCCTCCGAGCTCGCTGAGCTGCTCAAGAAAGCCGGCGCCAAAGAATAGGGCTGCGTAGACCTTCCCCTTAGTATGACTGACCCACAGGACCGACAAGCCATGCCGTCCGTTTAGACCTCTTCACGTACTACCCGCATGCTGGCAGCGGTTTCCCTCGTGTGGATCTTTTCGCCACTGGCCATGCTGTCCGAGACGCCTCCTATCGCAAGGTACCTCATCGTTATCAGTTTCGTAGGGTGGCTTCCATTTGTGGTTGCCTATCTCCTCATTCTCTGGCGCTTGCGCGGGTCACCGCGAGCGGGTTTCGCCCTCGCCCTGGGGGTTGGACCCCTGGTATTTTTCAGCGGCGTTGTAAACTTGGTTCCGGCGGCCGCGTTGATCAACGGGGTCGGAGACGTTCCGCGTAGAGTTCTGGCGATCCTAGCGCTGCTTCCGCTTCTACAGATCCCCCTGACGTTGGTCGCCATCAAAGGCTATCGGCAGCTCGGCGGGGAGCGCGGCGGATGGAGAACACTCGCCGCAGGCGCCGGGACGGCCACGATCTGCTTCTTGATCGGGCTCGCCCTGACAACCGTTTCAATCACCCACAGCCCCATCGCCGCCGCGGATTCTATCGCCCTAGCCGCGATTCGGGAGATCGGCCAGTGTGCCGAGATTTACCGCACCGATAACCCTGCCATCGGCTACCCACCGACGCTACTCTCGCTGGGTCCGGGGGGTGCGGGTTGTATCGACGCTGGGCTAGCCGAGGGATCAAAACGAGGCCATCTTTTCGAGTACGTGAGCTCGGTCAACGCTGGACTCGGGTCACGGTTCACGGTGACGGCCCGACCGCGCCACTACGGCCACACCGGCGGTCGGAGCTTTTTGGGCGACGAGACGGGAGGCATCCGCGGGTCGTCGATTTGGGATGGAAACCGCGCAGCGACTGCCAAGGATCCTCCTCTTTAGTCGCTATTACTCATCATCCCGAGAGCCATCCGTTTCCCGAACCACTGCGTCCAAGCGTTATGCCTGCACGGAGTGTCATCTAGACCGCAATTCAGCAGGTGGAAGCCACACCCGAGCTAAGGTAGACTTCCCTCACCCTTTCTTTTTCTTTCCGACCCAACCCGGAAGCGAAACCACCTGGGGGGCGAAGGTTTTGCTGCTTGGTCTCGTTTTCCTCATTGCGAGCGTGATGGCCGCGTGTCAGCCCTGGCAGGGACGGCTTCCGGAACGCCGCCAAAACGACGCGACGCCAAGCGTCGAGAGCGGCGCCGAGCCGGAGCAAGAACCAGAACGCCTCTACGTGGGCTCGCACGTGTGCTCCGCCTGTCACCCAGAAAATTACGAGGCGTGGCGGACCACAAGCCACAGCTATTCAGTTCTGACCGCTGACGAAGCTCGCCGCGCCGGCTACCCGCTTCCGGGCCGCACATCGAAGCTACGTGGGTGGTCCGATGTCTCCTACGTGATAGGAGGACGCGAGCGGATCACCTACGCCGACACGTCCGGCGACGTGCAACGCGAGAGCTACCACCACCGCGTCGGCGATTGGGATGGCTTCCCGTCGCTGCCGATGGCAGCCTGCGGCCCATGCCATTTCACCGGCTTCGGATCCGGCGCCGCCCACCCCGAGGATCGAGCCGCGCCCGGTCCGTGGGTGGAAAGGAGCATCGGCTGCGAGGCGTGCCACGGTCCCGGGAGCCGCCACGTGACGTCGTATGACGCGCGTGACATCGAGACCGACTATGCCTCTCGTTCCTGCGGTAATTGCCATACGACGGTAGGGCGCGTCCTGCCCGAAGACGAATGGCACACGACACATGACCTCGTACAGGCGTGGAACCGCGACCCGCACGTGACCGGAGGCCGGTTTCACTCGCAGAGTGCTTTCTGCTCGCGCTGCCATGCGCCGCAATACGCGAACTTCTTGGACGCGGAACGAGGTGCAGCCCGGCCCGTGTTCAGCGAGGACAAAGGAAACATCACTTGCATCGCATGCCACAACCCTCATGAAGTGACGAGCTCCTCCTACACGCGCGAAAAAGCATCTCTTTCGCCCCCGCTCGCCGCGAACCTGCACGCCTACGCGGGCGACGACAGCGACTTTACGACGGTCGACTTCACCTCCTATTCCGCAAGCGAAGAGCTTTGCATTCATTGCCATCGTGGCGCCGACCGCATCGAGCTCGATCACGCGAACGCAACCTGCACCGACTGCCACAACACGTTCCACGCGAACCGCACCATCGAGTCGCGAATCGACCACGATGCCAACCATCCTCGATTGAGCTGCCGACAGTGTCACCGAGACGCCGACTACCTGATGTCGATCGTCTTCGATGACCGCGCCTTTCTGCAGCCGAAGAACATTCACGATCTGATGGGCCTGCCGTCCGATGCAGTCCAGAAGTACAACCTGCGATACCCGCAACTCGCGCGCGCGGCTTCGAAGCCTCGCGGATTGGACGGCTTCCTCGCAAGAACCACCGCGGCTCGGAAGCCGTCGAGAATCCGAGGCGATTCCGCTCCCGACCACGGCGCTTACCGAGGTATGAATGGGGCACTAAAGGAGTTGCTCGAGCGCGCCGCGCTCCATGACTCGCAAGAAGCCATAGGTGCATTGCGGCGGACGGCACGCCTGGCTTCGACGGGCGTGCTCCTAGACCTTCTTGTCCTTCCTGAGGCTGAAACGATTCCGAGGCGCGAAGAGCAACGGGTCTCTCTCGACGATACGGACCTCTTGCGCGCGCAGGTTCGAGCGGCACCGGAGGCCGACCGCGCGTGGCTCGAAGGTTACCTGGCACTGCGTGAGGACGCGCTCGAGGATGCAGAGCGATGGTTCAGCCTCGCCGAGAGCTCAGAGCCAGAGGAGCCGAGCTTTTCGTTTTATCGCGGGCTCGCCAAGCTCGGGCTCGGCCAATATCAAGACGCGATCGAAACCTTCCAGGGCATTCTCGACGCACATCCCTGGCACCTGCCGTCGCGGGTTGCGCTCGGGCTGACGCACTTGAAGCGCAACCGGCTTCTCCACGCGCGCAACGAGCTCGAGCATGCGATCGCGACCGACTCTGAGGACCCCGTACCTCATTACTATCTAGGCCATGCGGCGCTCGGCCAGAGAGACCTATCCGGGGCCATTCAGGCCTATCGCACCGCTGTTGACCTGGATCGTGGGTTCTTGGAAGCGCGCTATGCGCTCGGCCGCTGCCTTCGGCTGGCGGGCGATATCGGAAACGCCGCGCGCGTCTACCGAGAGCTCACCCGCGACGATCCCGCGCCGTTCGAGGCGTATCTCAAACTTGCCAATCTCTACAAGTTCCTGAGCGATCGAAACGCCATTCAGCTTCTTCACGATCGAGAGAGCCGCGCGCCCTCAGCGATGAGCGCGCCGCAGTGGCGTGCTCGCCTCGAGACGTTGGAGAAAAACTCCGAAAACTATGGCGGGCTCGCTCTCGCTGAGCTCGCCAAGGCGTTGCAGCTTCGTCCGTCGGACGTCGAGCTCAAACGCCAAGTTAGCGAGGTCTTGCGGCGCGCCGGAGAGCTCGAGCGGGCGGAGGCCTACTTTCGCTGGCTATCCGATCACCGGCCCGAAGAGTGGCTTCCCCTCTATCGACTCGGAACGATCCTCATCCAACGCGAAGACTATCAAGAGGCCGTCCGAGTGCTGGAACAGACCATTCGCGTCGCACCCGCCGAAGGCGACGCCTACGCGGCTCTGGGCCTCGCATTTCTAAAAAAGGGTTCCCAGGCAGAAGCGATCGAAACGCTCGAGCTCGGTACGGTTTACGCACCGTTCAACCCGACGCTGCACACGAATCTCGGCGTTGCTTATGCCGAAGCGGGCGAGCTCGATCGCGCGGAGACAGCTTTCGAGCGCTCTTTGGAGCTGGCGACGTTCCCGCTTCCGCGCGTGCACATCACGCACACGAACCTGGCGCTCGTACACTTGAAGCGCGGCGATAAGGACCACGCGATGCAAGCGCTCCGGACGGCGCTCCACGCATACCCCGCATACGACTACGCGAGAGAGATCGAGTCTGAGCTTCGAGCCGATGACGCTGATGGGCGCGGGCACTACGAGTTCGTGCTCAATGACTTGCTGGAAAGATTCGGGGAAGTGACGACGGTGGTGTTCGAGTGACGACAAACCTACGTTCACTCGCGGCGCGCCACTGGCTCGGTTTCCTGAGCTCGATATTGGTTGCGGGCGGCCTGGTGACACTCGTCACCGGACGTGGGCCCGATGTTTTCAGCATCACCTGCCGCGCGACGAATCCCGGCTTGCAGCTCGGCGCGGACGATGGACGCGTGTTCGTACATCCCGAAGGACGAGCCGATGAAGTCATCTCGGAAGGCGAGCTCTTCGAGAACCTCGAAGTACCGCAAGGCCGCTATGACATTCGGATTCTGCTCTTCCGATCTCGGGATCGCCAATCGAAATGGCTCCGTGGTATTGACGTCGGGGACGGCGAAGCCGCGCTGTGCGAAGTCGCGTTCACCTCGGGCGAGTTACAGGTGGACGCAACCGTCGGCGCCAGTGCCGAGACCGAGCGGCTCGTCGTCTACGTCTACACCGAAGACGACCACGAAGCGCTGCTCGCTTCGATGTTCGCGAGCGAGGCCGTATTCATAGCAGCCGGGCGCTACGACCTACGTGTCGTGCTCACGGAAGACTCGGAGGAGAAGGACGTTCAATGGCTCAACGGGGTGGTGGTCGAGACCGGTCTCCGCACGCGGATGAACGTAGCGTTCCAGCGGGGAACGCTTCTGGTCAAGGCGGAAAACGCCGCGAAGGAGCTTCCCCTTGGTGCCGTGACGTTCAACCTACATCGAGCGGATGACCAGCAGCGTGAGGTTCTCGACGCGGGCACGGCCGGCGTCCCGTTATCGCTGCCAGTAGGCCGGTATGACGTGGAGGCCACGTTCTCGGCTTCCCATGACAAGCCCGCACGCTGGCTGTACGGGATCGAGATCGAAGACGACGACACGTGCGAGCAAACGGTCGAGTTCTCGTCGGGCGCGGCAACGGTCGCGGTGGAGCTTCAAAACGGCGGGCCAGTCGACGATTTCTCGGCCTACGTGTACTACTACCTCCCGGGAGACCATCAAGCGCCGGTCGCCTATACGCCGCCTGGTGGGCACGCCGTGCTCGAGGTCGGCTCGTACGACGTGCGGGTGAGCTATCTTCGTTCCGACGACCAGCCCGACCTGTGGTTTCGGAGTGTCGAGATCGAACCGGGCGGAGTCGCGACCAGGACCGCTTCCTTCGCCTCGGGCCGGCTTCTGGTCAGAGCCTACGGCGGTGACGGTTCCGAGCTCGTCGGCGACAACGTCTTCGTCTATGTCTACGGCGCCGGGGAGCGTGCTCGACCCATCGCGAAAGCCCGCAGCGGGGAGATCCTCATACTGACCACCGGCGAGTACGACGTGCGCGCCGCCGATACCCGCGTGCCGGGTCGCGAACTTTGGCTGAGCTCGGTTCGCGTGAGCTCAGCCACTCTGACCGAGAAGCGGGTCGATTTCGAGAGCGACTGAGACGCCCGATGACAGCGGAAACGTGCTTCTTGACAGAGGATTCGAGCCATGCATAATGAGGCGTCCGTCTCAGCAGCCCCCCAACCGGCAGAGACTCAGGAGGGTCATGATGTGGACAAAATACTCCGACTACAGTAACGCTTTGGCCGTTTGCGCCGTGCTGGCGTTCCATTGCACGATCGCCCCCGAGGCAAGAGCTGACGCCAAGTTCTTCCCGCCGGAAACCAAGTTCAAGAGTGAGGACAAAATCGATTTCGGGGACTTGCTCTTCAAAGGGACCAAGTTCAAAGACTTCCGAGCGACCGCGTTCGAGAGCGGCAAGGGGTCCGCTACCGAGACCTATGACACCAGGTTCCAGGCACTCGTAAGCAAGAAGGGCGGAGGCTTCAAACCGGTCTTTCTCACGGGTCCCTTCGTAAAAAGCTTCAAGGAAACCAACGAGAAGGGGACATGGGAGACCGAGATCATCTCGATGGACTTGAGTGGAAAATCGCCCCAAGGTAGCAAGCTCAAGCTCACGGTGAGCTCGAGCCCAGCATCAACTGGACTTGCCATGGTGACGCCCGGCAAAGAGCCCGTTCTCGGCGACAGCTTCTTCGATATCTTTTTCGAGCTCACGGTGGACAACGGGGATCCCATCCCACCGGCTAGCCGTCCGTCGCGCTACACACTGGTACCAGAGCCGGCGAGCCTCGGACTTCTGCTGGCAGGACTCCTAGGGTTCTCCGCTTACCGTCGACAGGAACAGCGCCGAAAACGAGGAGACCGTTAGCTCACGCAGACTCGACGGCAACATATAGGCGGACGAGTGATTCGCGGAAGCTCATTTCGCGCCAAAGGCCTACAGCAGTTTGCCAATTTGCCCTCGGCTCACCGGAAGCACTCGATTGACCGGGGAGCTGAGCTTCACCTCCCAATCTTCCTTACCCTTCCGCCGGCGGATCTCCTGGATGCGGACCAGGTTGACCGCGTGGTTGCGATGAACGCGGAGAAACCCGTGGGGCGTGAATTCCTTTAGAAGAGCGCCAAGGGGGCGAACGTCGCGGAGACGTCGTTTGGATCGCAAGCGAGCCATCGTGTCGCCTCCTACCGCTTCCAAGTAATAGACGTCGTTCGGATCGACCGGCACGCGGCGGAGCTCTGAAACACTGATGAGCACCCGGCCGACACGGCTCATAGGTGTGTCTTTCAGCATGCGCTGCGGTTCAGCGAAACAGGCTGCGGCTGTCGGAGCCTGAGCCGCGGTTCTAGCTCCGAAGCTGGGGTTCGACGAGCGGAAGCGTCTCGTTCGGCGAGAGGATTAGCTCTATCTGCTTCTCCTGCAATATCTTACGACGAAACGACCTCTTATCACTCTGTGGATTTAACTGTGTAGTATTATGTTGACTACAATCGACATCTGGTGGCTACGATTCAAGTGGTGCTCGACGATGCCCTGCTCGCGCTTGCGGACAAGCTTGCCAAGCAGCAGCGCGTCAACCGCTCGGCTCTCATTCGCGAAGCTCTCCGAGCACACTTGAAGAGGTTGCGCTATCAGGAGCTGGAGAGGCAGGAGCGAGAGGCCTATCAGCAGAAACCCGACGACTTCGATGAGGTCAGGCGTTGGGAAAGGGTCGCCGATTGGCCGGACGATTAGAGCGTGGCGAAATCCGCCTCTACCGGTTCGCGCCCCCAGACAAGTCGCGGCCGGTGCTGCTATTGACGCGAGGAGAGTCGGTCAAATACCTCTCGAAGGTCACGGTCGCGCTGGTCACTTCGACGATTCGGGGCGTCGCGTCCGAGGTGCGGCTCGACGAGGACGACGGGATGAAGGTGCCGTGCGTCGTCAACCTCCACAATATCGTTACGGTGGGGCAATCGAGAATCGGACGCCGGCTCACCAAGCTGAGCGAAGAGAAAATGAGCCTCATTTGCGATGCTATCGCCTATTGCCTCGGTTGTGAGGGTCCATGACCGCGTGGTGTCCAAAAAACGCGATCGAATCCCAAACGCCGGGTCGAGTCGTCCACTATCATCTATCATCAGGAACGCAATCATCAGTCTTTAGACAACCGATTGATCGGGCCCCACGGCGGCCTCGGGAGTCTTCAGGGTGGTGTCCGGTGTCTAGAGCGATTGGGTGGCCTACTTGAGGTGCCTCTCCAGGTATTCGAAGACCATCGTCCAGAGGTGGATGACCTCGTTCCGGCCTCGGATGCCGTGGGTCTTGTTCGGGTAGAACATCAAGTCGAACTGCATTCTGTTCGCGATCAGAGCCTCGACGAGTCGGAACGTATTCTGCGGATGTACGTTGTCATCCTGGCTTCCATGAATCAACAAGAGCCGCCCGCTGTAGTCGGACGCAGCCTCGACGGGTGAGGTCCTCTCGTAGGCTTCGGGATCCTCGTCGGGCGTTCCCATGTAGCGCTCGGTATAGATCGAATCGTAGAGATGCCAGTCCGTCACTGGAGCTCCCGCGATACCGATCTTGAAGAGCCTGGTGTGCGTCATGTGAAACGTCGCAGTGAAACCGCCTCCGCTCCATCCCCAGATTCCGGTGCGATCGTTGTCGACGTAGGGAAGCGACGTCAGATACTCGACCGCCACCTCGTGATCCCGGGCGGCCATAGGACCGATGTCATGGTCCGCGAGAGCGGCATACTTGTGACCCCAGATCGCCGAGCTCCGATCGTCGATTTGGGCCACGACGTAGCCTTGTTGGACGAGGAATTGATGAAAGAGGAATCGACTTCCACCCCAGCGGTCTCGAATAGTGGGGAATCCGGGCATGCCGTAGGCGTAGACGACCAATGGATACTTCCTGTCAGGCTCCAGCTCTCGCGGCTTCATGACAAGCAGGGAGACTTTGGCGCCATCGGGGGTGTCGAGGAGCATCCTCTCGGGCTGTACGAGATCGTAGTCTCCGAGAGACATCGCCTCATGAAAGCTCACCTCGTCACCGCTCGCGATCGTAACCAGCCTTTCGCCACGCCGATCCATCATCGAGGACCGCCTATCGAGGTAGCGGTCGACCCTGGGACTCATTTGGATCGCGTGCGTGCCCCGACCGTCCGTCAGCCGCTCGATGCCCGTGCCATCGAGCCTTACCTGAAACAGGTCGTCCCCGATAGGGTTGTCCCGATTGGCGGTGAAGTAGACGACCCCGCGAGCCTCGTCCAAACCTTTGATCGACGAGACTTGCCACTCGCCCGTAGTCAGAGCACGTTCGAGCTCACCGTCCCCTCGATAGAGGTAGATATGGCGGAAACCCGTTCGCTCCGATGTCCACAAAAAGGAGTCGTTCGCTGCGAGAAACAACAAATCGTCCGTAACGTTGACCCAATAGGGATCGGTCTCCATCAGAGCCGAACGCGAACGGCCGGTTCGAGCGTCCACATAGACGAACTCGAGCTCGTCTTGTCCCCGATTCAAGAGCTGAACCGCCAACGTCTCCGCGTCACGCCAGTCGATCCGCGGGATGTACTCGGCGGCTCGATCGATCCAGACGCTCCTCGCCGTCGCGACCTCCACGATTCCGACGCGGACTCTCGGGTTGGGGTCTCCCGGTTTCGGGTAGCGCTGGAAATCTACCGTCGCCTGGCGGGATATCTGCTCGACGATGGGATAGGTCGGGACCAGCGTCTCGTCCATCTCGAGGTAAGCGATCCGCTGGCTATCGGGCGACCAGCGATAGCCCCCACGTACCGACAGCTCCTCCTGATAGATCCAGTCGAGATCGCCGTGCAGAATCAGCTCGCTGCCGCCAAAGGTGACTCGACGCTCTTCACCACCGCCGATCGGCACGACCCACAAGTCGTGCTCGACGACGAAGGCGACCGACCTCCCATCGGGCGAGAACTTCGGGTCGCGTACAGCGTGCTTGTCCGGCGCCAGGGTCGTCGCCCGATTCGAGGCCAAGTCGTAGAGCACGACGCGGCCCGAGCTCGGAAGCAAAAGGGTGGAGCCATCCGGCGACCAGAGGTAGTCGGGCACTCCGAAGCGGGTGCGTCGCGTGCGCTCGCGCTCGTCGTCGGTCGCTTGGCCCGGGGACGGCGCAAGCTCTCTCGAAGCTTCGCTGTCCAGCAGCACCCGGCGCTCGCCCGTCGACACGTCATGAAGCCAAAGCTCCCGCTTGCCCGAAGCGGACAGGAAGAAGCTCAGATTCCCATCCGGGCTCCAGCGAACCTGAGTTGGCGCCGGAGACGAGAGCTCTCCACCGAAGATGGCCTCGATGGTGAGCTTCTTCGTCGACTGAGCGTCGGCCGTGGACAGACTTGAAAGCAGAAGAACGAAAGCGGCGTGAACCGGCGATCGCACGAGAGCCCGGTCAGAACATCCCGAGCTGAAGCCGGGCCGCTTCCGTCATCTTCTCGGGAGTCCAAACGGGCTCCCAGACGACGGTGACCTTGGCCGAGCTCACACCCTCGAGAGCCGCGATCTTGTTCTCCACTTCGGGAGGGAGCGTGCCCGCGACGGGACAAGCGGGGGAGGTTAGCGTCATGTCGACCTCGACCTCGCCGCCATCTTTGATCTCGACTTTGTAAATGAGACCGAGCTCATGAATGTCGACGGGAATCTCGGGGTCGTAGCACGTCTTCAGAACCTCGACGACCCGTTCCTCGAGACTCGTTGCTTCCACTTTCTCTGGCACTTTCTCTGGTACTTTCTCTGACACTTTCTCTTGCTGATCTTCCATATCTACTCCGTTGATACGGCTTCTTCTTGCTCGGCGAGAGCCGCCCGCATCGTGTGCCAAGCGAGGGTGGCACATTTCACGCGCACCGGATAGTCTCGCACACCGGCGAAAACGGCGAGCTTGCCCAGCCGTTCCGCGTCCGCGGCGACGTCCTTGCCGGTCGCAAGGTCATGGAACGCGTCGAAGAGGGCTTCGACGTCCTTCTCGGATTTTCCCTTGAGGACTTCCGTCATCATCGAGGCGGAGGCCGTCGATATCGCGCACCCCGCACCCTGGAAACCGACGTCCTGGATCACGCCGTTCTCATCGACGACGAGCTGGAGCGTGATGCGGTCGCCGCACAATGGATTGTGTCCCTTGGCCTCCCGGGAGGCATTGGGAAGCTGGCGGAAATTCCTGGGCTTCTTGCTGTGGTCCAGGATGACTTCCTGGTAGAGGTCTCTCAGATCCATCGTCAGCCGAAAACCTCTTTGACCGTTTGAAGACCCGCGACGAGGCGATCGATGTCGGCGCGGTTGTTGTAGAGCGCGAGAGATGCTCGGGCGGTCGCGGGAACTCCGTAGCGGTCCATGACCGGCTGGGCACAGTGGTGCCCGGTCCGGACGGCAACGCCCGCTTGGTCCAGGATCGTCCCGACGTCGTGGGCGTGGACGCCCTCCACGACGAAAGAGAGAACGCTGGCCTTGTGACGCGCTTCACCGATGATGCGAACCCCAGGTACCGCTCGCAGGGCCTCCGTGCCGTAGTCCAAGAGCTCTTCCTCGTAAGCCGAGACGGCGTCCAGGCCGACCTCGGTCAGATAATCCATCGCAGCGCCGAGACCGACGGTGCCCGCGATGTTGGGAGTACCGGCCTCGAAGCGGAACGGAAGCCGATTGTAGGTCGTCTTCTCGAAGCTCACCGAGCTGATCATGTCGCCTCCGCCCTGATAGGGGGGCATCTTTTCGAGCAGCGCCTCTTTTCCATAGAGAATACCGATTCCGGTGGGGCCGAACATCTTGTGCCCCGAGACGGTATAGAAATCGCACCCCAGGGCCGCTACGTCGATGGCTAGGTGAGGTGCGGCCTGCGCGCCGTCCACGAGCACCGGCACGTCGCGCTCGTGACAGAGCTCGACGATATTGCGGATCGGGTTGATGGTACCCAAGGCATTCGAGACGTGTCCTATGGCAACGATCTTGGTGCGAGGCCCGAGAAGCGACTCGAAGGCCTCCATCTCGAGCTCACCCCGGTCGTCGATGGGTACGACCTTGAGCACCGCCTTCTGCTGCTCGCAGAGCATCTGCCAGGGCACGATGTTCGAATGATGCTCCATCGTCGTGATGAGCACCTCGTCGCCCTCGGTCACGTTCGCGCGGCCGTAGGTCTGGGCCACGAGGTTGATGGCTTCGGTGGTGCCGCGCACGAAGATGATCTCGCGCTCAGAAGACGCGTTCACGAACCGCTGTGCCGTCAGTCGTGCTCCTTCGTAGGCCCTCGTCGCTCGTTCGGAGAGCTCGTGCACGCCTCGATGGATATTGGCGTAGTCGTGAGCGTAGAGCTCGGAGACCGCATCGATGACTCTCTGCGGCTTCTGGGCGCTGGCGGCATTGTCCAGATACACGAGCGGGTTCCCTTTGACGTCCTGGTGAAGCCCCGGAAAGTCCTTTCGGATGCGTTCGACGTCGAAAGCGCGTTTGCTTCCGCTCTTCGAGGCAAGACGGGTGGGGCTCGTCAAACTGCTCATCGCTGTCTCCTTCAAAGACTTAGGCCGCTTCGGCGAAGAGGATCTCGCCAAGCCTGTCGCGTACGACGGCGATGCCTATCCGTTCGCTGATATCCGCCATGAAGCCCCGGGTCAGAATCTTCCGGGCCTGCTCGAGGTCGATGCCTCGCGACCGCAGATAGAAAAGGGCTTCGTTATCGAGCTGCCCAATCGTCGCACCGTGAGCGCATTTGACGTCGTCGGCATTGATCTCGAGCTGCGGGTTGGTGTTCACGAGGGCGTCTCGAGACAACAACAAGTTCCTGTTCTGTTGCTCGGAGTCCGTCTTCTGCGCATCCTCGCGGACGATGATACGCCCGTTGAAAACTCCGCTGGCCGCATCGTCCAGAATACCCTTGTAGAGCTCACGGCTCGTGCCGTGCGGCCGTTTGTGGTCGATGACCGTGTGATGGTCCACGTGCTGGCTTCCTCGAACGACGTAGAGACCGTTGAGCGTGACGTCTGTACCCTCACCGTCGAGCAGGGCCCGGATATCGTTCCGTGCGAGCCGAGCGCCCAGCGACAGCGAGTAGTTCGAGAGCGTCGCGTTCCGCTTCTGAACGAAGCTCGAAGTCGCGATATGAAAGGCGGCCGAGCTATCACGCTGCACTTTGTAGTGATCGACGAGCGCGTTCTCCTCCGCCCGGATTTCCGTCACCGCGTTCGTGAGATAGACCTCACCCTCCACGCCTCCGTAAGTCTCCACGATACGAACCTGGCTCCCGGCTTCGGCGAGAACGACGTTGACCGGATGGCTTGCGATCGTCCGTTCACCCGAAACAGTCAGGAAAACCAGGTGGAGCGGCTCTTCCACCACAACATTCTTGGGAACGTGGACGAAAGCTCCATCGACCATAAAAGCCCGGTTGAGCTCGTAGAACGGCGTCTCGTCACCGCCTTCCGACCCGCCCAGAACGCTCTCGAGCACGTCTGCTCGGTCCACGAGAGCTCGCGCGAGCGACTCCACGACAACGCCCTCCGGCAATTCGCCCAGGGAGGACAACTTCTCTTCGAAACGCCCGTTCACGAAGACGAGCTCGTGACGTTTCCACTCGCCGAATCGAAGCTCTTCCAAGAGTGCCGTGGCTCGCCCACCATCAACGGGCTTGGCGAGTTCGAACGCCGTCGCGCTCAGGGAAGCGACATTGGTGAAGCGCCATTCCTCTTGGTCCGTACGGGGGAAGCCCTTGTCGAGGAAACGATCGAGCGCCGCGCGCCGTGCTGGAGCAAGCCAAGGCGGCTCCCCAGAAGCCTTGCCGAAAAGCTCGCGAAACTGAGACTCGTATCTTTCGATGGATTTCATGCCGCGACCCCGGTCAACTCGCTCTCGACTCGAGCCAGCCGTAACCCTCTTTCTCGAGCTTCAGGGCCAGCTCCTTGCCGCCCGATTCCACGATGCGACCGCCGAAAAGCACGTGCACGAAATCGGGAACGACGTAGTTCAGGAGCCGCTGATAGTGGGTGATGACCAGTATCGATCGCTCGGGGCTTCGCAACGAATTGACGCCGTCCGCGACGGTCTTCAAGGCATCGATATCGAGCCCCGAGTCGGTCTCGTCGAGAATCGCGAACCGAGGCTCGAGAACGGCCATCTGAAAAATCTCGTTGCGCTTCTTCTCACCGCCGGAGAAACCTTCGTTGACGGGGCGGCTGATCAAGTCTTCGTTCATCTCGACGAGCTTGATCTTCTCTCGCACGAGCGCGAGGAAGTCCATGGCGTCGAGCTCTTCCTCACCCCGGTGTTTGCGAATCGAGTTGAGCGCGGCCTTGAGGAAATAAGTATTGTTGACGCCCGGGATCTCGACGGGGTACTGGAACGCCAGGAAAACACCCTCGCAGGCGCGATCCTCCGTGGACATCGCCAGGAGATCTTTGCCCCGATAAATGACTTCGCCCTGGGTGACCTCGTAGGTGTCGCGTCCCGCCAGTACCTGGGCGAGGGTACTCTTGCCTGAGCCGTTCGGCCCCATGAGGGCGTGGACCTCACCGGGCTGGATCGTCAGGTCGATTCCTTCGAGGATTTCGTTCCCCTCCACCCTCGCGTGTAGGTTCTTGATCTCGATCGTGGCTGTCATCGTATGTTCTCTCTCGTCTCACGCTACCCGACGCTGCCCTCGAGGCTGATGCCTAGAAGCTTCTGCGCCTCGACCGCGAACTCCATGGGGAGCTCTCGAAGCACTTCTTTGGCAAAGCCATTGACGATCATCGAAACCGCGTCTTCGGTCGAGACGCCGCGCTGATTGCAATAGAAGAGCTGGTCTTCACCGATCTTCGATGTCGTCGCTTCGTGCTCCATCTGGGCGGTGGGGTTCTTCACTTCGATATAGGGAAAGGTATGCGCTCCGCATCGATCACCGATCAGAAGCGAATCGCACTGGGAATAGTTGCGCGCGTTTGCGGCGCTCTTCTGGATTTTCACTTGACCTCGATAGGTATTCTGACCGCGTCCGGCAGAGATTCCCTTGGAGATGATCGTGCTCCGGGTGTTCTTGCCGATGTGAATCATCTTGGTCCCGGTATCGGCCTGCTGGTAGTTGTTCGTCAGGGCCACCGAATAGAACGCGCCGACGGAGTCGTCTCCGAGCAGCACACAACTGGGGTACTTCCAAGTGATCGCGGAGCCCGTCTCGACCTGGGTCCAGGAGATCTTGGAGGCGACACCGGCGCACTTGCCACGCTTCGTGACGAAGTTATAGATCCCGCCTCTACCCTCCTTGTCGCCGGGGTACCAGTTCTGGACGGTCGAGTATTTGATCTCGGCCCGATCGAGAGCTACGAGCTCGACGACTGCGGCGTGGAGCTGATTCTCGTCGCGCATCGGAGCCGTGCAGCCTTCCAGGTAGCTGACGTAGCTGCCTTCCTCCGCCACGATGAGCGTGCGCTCGAACTGCCCGGTCTCCGATGCGTTGATCCGAAAATAGGTGGAAAGCTCCATCGGACATCGAACGCCCTTGGGCACGTAGACGAAGGACCCATCACTGAAGACGGCGGAGTTCAACGTGGCGAAGAAATTGTCGGTATAGGGGACGACGGTTCCCAGGTACTTCCGGACGAGATCGGGATGCTCCCGGACCGCCTCCGAAAAGCTGCAAAAGATAATGCCGAGCTCGGACAGCTTATCCTTGAACGTCGTCGCGACCGAGACGCTGTCGAAAACGGCGTCGACCGCGACGCCCGCGAGCCGCCCCTGTTCCTCGAGCGAAATGCCGAGCTTCTCGTAGGTGCGACGCAGCTCGGGGTCGACCTCCTCGAGGCTCTTCGGCTTGTCTTTCTGCTGCTTCGGAGCAGAGTAGTAGCGAAGGTTCTGATAGTCGATTGGCGGGTAGTGCACGTTGGGCCAGTCGGGCTCCGTCATGGTGAGCCAGTGCCGATAGGCCTTCAGACGCCACTCGAGAAGCCAAGTCGGCTCCTCCTTCTTCGCGGAGATCGTCCGAATGACGTCCTCGTTCAGCCCTTTGGGGATCGTGTCCGATTCGATCTCGGTGACGAAGCCGTACTTGTAGTCCTTGTCGACCAGCTCGTGGATTTTCTCGGTCGAGGTGCTCATGGCCAGTGATGTCTCCTATGGGTGTTACGGCAGCTTATGGCTGCCTACTGGCTGCCTAGTGGCTGAATGACCGGCAATTGGGTCGAGCCTAGGTTTTCCGTCAAGCTCGCGAAGTCCTCTTCGCACATCCTCGCGATTGTGACGCCGGACAGCATTCGGATGACTTGATCGTTCAGACGGTGCAGCGGGCTCTTGATGTTGCAGGTATCGAATTGATCGCAGTTCCCGAGCACGGTAACGCACTGTGTGAGCGAAAGGGGGCCGTCGACCGCCTCGATGACCCGAACGACGTCGATAGCCGTCGCCGGGTGGGCGAGGCTATAGCCCCCCTTGGTTCCCTGCTGGGAGGCGACGATCCCTTCGCGCGCAAGCTTCTGGAGAATCTTCGCAAGCAAGTCCTGAGGCATGCCGTAGCCCGTGGCAATCTCCCGCGCGCTCCACGACGTGCGGTCCCCCTGCTGGGCGAGGTGCATCAGTGCGATGAGCGCGTAGTCTACTCTCTTCGATAGCTGCAGCATTGAGACTGTTCTCCAGCGCGAGGGCGCGCGGTCGTAGAATTACGACTAATCTGGTCGGATATATAATAGTCGCGACCCGGCCGAGGTGTCAACCGCTAAATCACCACGTACTAAATACATAGCAATATAGGACCTTACAGGTCCGAGATACACTAGCGAGAGGAGAAGAGGAGATCCAGACGAATAACCGTTCGGCAGAAGGCATCGAGGTTGTGTTTGTGCTACGCTTCGGGCCTCCCAACGAGGACACGCCATGAACTGTCGCCTTGCTTCCGCCGTCCTTGCCGGCGGTCTCGCCCTCGCGGCAAACCCGGGCTTCGGCCAACCGTCCCTCGAGGAGATCCCGGACACCGACATTCTCTCGGGCTCACCGCTGCACATTCCGCTGCGGGGCCAGGACGCGTCGGAGCAAGCTATCAGCTACCAGGCGACCACGAGCGACGAGCTCGTCACTGCCACCGTTCTGGAGGGCAATCGAAGCCTCCGGATCCGAGTCGTCGACTTCGGAGTGATGGTCTTCGAGCTTTTCGACGATCGCGCGCCGCGGGCGACCAACCGGATCGTCGAGCTGGCGGACAGCGGTTTCCACAAAGGTGTGATTTTCCATCGCGTGATCGACAACTTCGTCATTCAGGGCGGTGACCCCACGGGCACGGGCACCGGAGGCTCCGAGCTCCCCAACTTCGACGATCAGTTCCACGTCGATCTCCAGCACAATCGGACCGGGCTACTTTCCATGGCCAAGGCGGTGGACGACGGGAACGACTCGCAGTTTTTCGTCATCGAAGGGCCGCAACGAAACTTGGACTTCCAATACTCCATCTTCGGAATCCTCGTCCGAGGTGAGGACGTTCGCGAGGCCATCAGCAACGTGGCTGTCGGTGGTGATGAGGGTGACCGACCGGTGGACGATGTCGTCATCGAGGCTGCCGAGAGCTTCGTCGACGAGCAGAACGGTGTCCTGATGCTCAAAGCGCCCGAGGGCGCGACCGGGGCCGTGGACGTGACTGTCACGGCTCGAAATCCGGGCGGACAAGAGGCGAGCCGGACGTTTCGGGTCAATGTCACGCCGGATACAATCAACAGCGCGCCTTTCCTCGCGGACATCCCGGAGATTAGGACCAAAGTCGACACATCCATCACCTACCAGCTCGAGGCGATCGACGTGGAAGGCGATCCCGCGAGCTTCCTCGATCAAAACACCATGTCGGGCAACGGGGTAGCGGTTCCCGTGATCGCCCACCAAAACCTGGTCCACAACGTTGACTTCGACACCGGTCTGCTCACCATCAACCCGACGAACGGCCTCACCGGTGCTCACCCTATCTCAGTAGCAACGGCCGTCGCGGCAGACGCCGTCGACTATCAAATCGTCACCGTCGTCATCGAGCCTTGATGACACTCGTCGTCTAGCCAACCCCTCACCCGCCGCGCTTCGCGCGGCACCCTCTCCCCAGGGGGGAGAGGGATTAAGCCTGAGGGGTCTCGACGAATCGATGGGTTTCGGGATGGTAGTCGAAGTGCAGCGTTTGGGGCTTCGACGCTCCGGCAGTCAGCACCTCGAGGACGACCTTCCCCTCCTTCTCCACGAAGATCGCCGCCATATCCGCGCTCTTCTCGTGGACGAGCTCTATGCTCGACGAGGTCGCACCGATGACGATGATGCCGAGTGATTCCGCGAGCTCCTTGAGCTCGGCGACGGATTGCAGGAGATCGCTCTCACTGGAGAGCTTGTCGAGGTTGTCGACCGCAATCAGGCAGGCGGCGCCCGCACCCGAACCGATGAGGCCTTGTCTCAGCTCACGCATCCGGGTGACGGCGAGACCCGGCTTCGACTCGACGACGTAGATGCGCTGTAGCCACTCGACGGCTTGCTCGCCAGTTCGAATGATGTTCTGCCACTGCTTGGAGTCCTTGTTGAACTTCCCGGATCGAATCTGCTCCGCGGGTGCGCCGGACAAGCGCGACAGCGTCTGCAAGCGCAGCTCCGCTTTCGAGCGTTCGAACGACAGGTAGAGACAGGGAACGCGGCACCGAATGGCGATTTGATCGACGAGCTGCTTCAAGAAATCGAGCCCACGGCTTTGCTCCTTTCCACCGAGGAGCAACATCCCGGGGCCGAGACCGCCTCGCTCGGCATCGAGGCCGTCGAAGCCGGTCTTCAAGTGCTCGCTCTGTTTTTTGGTGAGATCCGCCAGATAGCGGAGCCACTCTCCGCTCTCGGGAGCCAGGACTTCCTCTATGGGCTCCTGAGACGCCTGCCGTAGCGGCGGCGCACCCCTTTCCGGCAGGAAGGCTTTCATTGCCTCTCCCCCTTGGGGAGAGGTCGGCGAGGTCGGCGAGCTCGGCTCGCCCGGTGAGGGGTCAGCGACTGCAGGTTGCGGCGGCATCGGGGATTCCGGTGCGGCCGCAGGCCTTCGCTCCTCGACTGGAGGCGGTTCCGGAGCGCCCACCGTGACTGTCGGATGCGTTTCGGTCAGACGAGGGCTCGGCGCCGGACTCTCCTCCGCCGCCGAGGGAAGGCTCAGCTCGTCCCCCTTCAGATGCCCGATCCACTCCGTGAGCGTTTCCATCAGGGGTGCTTCTCCAGCGAATAGATCCTCCACGAAAAAGTCGTCGGGAACACTTACCGACCGCCGAGCGAGCGCCCGATGCAAACTGGTCATGTCCACGTTCGTCCCAGAGTGAGTCATCTCGAAAATGGTCGAGAATATCGACTTGGTGATGGGAAAGTAGAAGTCGTCTTCACACAATTCCACGACGATGCGACTCTTGTGGGTCGAGCTCTCCGAATTGGCAGTCAGACACAGGGTCCGAAGGACGGAGGTCTCGAGATCGAGCAATTCTGCGTGTTCCATGCGAATGCTCCAGCTAGAATCCCAAGAATGGGACAGCATCAACAGCGATGTTTTGTTGCTATACGTCTATGCTAGCAACAGAATGGCCGGCGCGCGACGGCCTCACTTCACGACCCAAACCCAATGCTAGAGCTCGAGGCCTCCAGGGCGTCGCGGAGCGCGTTGGCGTTGTGGAACCGCTCATTCGGGTCCTTCGCCAGGCAGCGAAGGATTACAGAAGAGAGCTCCTCCGAAATACCGGGGCGAAGCTCCCGCGGATTGGGCGGCTCCATCTCGAGGTGCATTCTCTCTACGTCCTGCGTGGAGCTCCCGTTGAAAGGGCATCGTCCCGTTCTTGAAACGTCGCTTCCTCGAGGGTTGCTTCATCGAAACGATGCCTGCGCTGGATGCTCGGCAGCTCCTTGAACCACCTCTCAAAGAAAAAGTTCGCCAAGGTATAGCCACCGGAGCCCGCTCGGCGAATGTGCTCGTTTCCTCATAGGCCAGATCCCAAAGTCTGATCTTGGATGCCAGTACCGTGCGGATGTTCTCGGCGGACTGCAGCGCCCGTCTCAAGCGGCTATGCGAGACCGTACCACGCGCCGCGCCCAGCACCGCGCTGCTCGATATGGCCCGCCTTTGTCAGCGCTTTCAAATGGTCCTTGATGGTATTCCGGTTCGCGCCGGTGACTTTTGCCGCATCGGCAACCGTCACGCGTCCGCGCTCGCGGCACAGTTCAAGAATCTGCACCGAGAGTTCCGGCAGATCACCAAGGATCAGACGCTCATGCTCGATCTTCTTCCCAAGCCGTGCTTTTTGTTGCTGCAAAGACCCGAGGAAAAAGCTCAGCCACGGCTGCCAGTCCGGCGTATCGGTCCGAATTGTGCCCTGCGTCTGACGCAGACCGAGATAGTACGCATCCTTGCTGCGCTCGACGACGCTCTCCAGCGAACTGTAAGGTACATACTCATACCCGGCGCGCAGCAATAGCAGCGTCGTCAAAATGCGAGAGAGCCTGCCGTTGCCGTCCTGAAACGGATGAATCTCCAAAAACACAACGATAAAGAGCGCAAGGCTTATCAGCGGGTGCAATTCACCGGCTTCGAGATTGTCTTGAGTCCACGCAACCAGCTCCGTCATCAGGCGCGGCGTATCAAACGGTGTTGCCGTTTCAAAGACGACGCCCCGGCTCTCCCCATCGGGCCCGAAAGCCTCGACATGGTTCGTGTGCGTTTTGTATGCGCCGCGATGCCGCTCATCTTTCGTCGAATATGGCAGCAAGTCACGGTGCAACTGCTTGATGTGGTTTTGGGTGAGCGGGATGTCCGGCCAGTGGGCGAAGATTGTCTCCATCGTCTCGGCGTAGCCCGCCACTTCCTGCTCATCCCGCGAGGCAAATTCCTTTACCTCCAGGCCGGCAAGCAATTGCTCGACTTCTCTATCGCTGAGCTTCGCGCCCTCAATACGGGTCGAAGAGCCGATGCTCTCAATGGTCGCGACACGGCGCAGGGCGGTTAGCCGGTCAGGCGAAATCCGCCCGATGGCCGTCCACGCGCCCTTGAACTCATCAATCTCGGCGATCAGCTTGAGAATCTCCGGTGTGATCGCGAGCGTATTTGTACGGATGCTGCCATCCATTCTTGCCTCCAATTCCATCTATTTAGAGCATTGCATAGCACCACCCGATTGTCTATCCATTGTCATCTATTTCCATCCATTTATCTCCTAAGTCCCCGTACTGTACCAAGTTGCGCTGGTATAGAAAGCTAATCGCAAAAGTACGACGGGAGTCAGCAGCCTGGTCCAGGCCGTCCCCAAGGTGGCGCAAACGATAAGTGAGCTGGTGATTCAGATGACGACCGAGAATTCGACATGGAGGTACACGAGGATTGGAGTACAAACCGTGAAGCTACCCGCGAGGAGTCCGAATTTGAACGCCTACGCGGAACGCTTTGTTCGCTCCATCAAAAGCGAGTGCCTCAGTCGAATGATTCCGCTGGGAGAGAATCATCTCCGCGCGAGTGTCCACGCTTTCGTTTCGCATTACCAACTGGAGAGAAATCACCAGGGTCTCGACAACGAACTGCTCTGCACGCCGCAGGAAACACGCGAGTCCGAAGGCTATATTCGGTGTCGACAGCCCTAACGCGCACAAGGGTGTCCTTCTTTATCGTTGGATGGCGCGATCTGGTTTTGGCACACTACGCCCAGCGAATGTAATCTGCTCGCGCCGGTACTGAGGGTCGAGGTCCTTTATCCGTTTTCGGTGTAGAGCTGGCGCAAACGACGCCTCATGACTTTGTTAGAGGCCGTCCGGGGTAGAGCCTCGACCGCGACAACGTCATGAATCTTGAACAGAGGGTTCAGCCGCGCGGCAATGGCGCGACCCAGCTCGCGCTGCAGTGTCTCGCGCTCGAGATCGCCATCGAGCACGACATAGACGACGAGTTTCTCCGCTCCTTCCCCGCCCGGCTGCACGGCAACGGCGGCACTCTCATAGACGGCAGGGTGCTCGTTGACGACACTCTCGAGCTCGAGAGACCCGACTTTGATCCCGCCCAGGTTCATGGTGTCGTCGGCCCTTCCTTGCGCTTTGAAATAGCCGCCGGGGAGCCGCGCGATCTGATCGCCGTGACGCCGCAGCACTTCCCCCTTCGGCCCCGTCGGGCATTTGCTGTAATAGACCTCGTCGTGATTCTTGTTCAGGAGTGTCTGCGACAAACCGAGAGCGGGGGGCACCAGGTAGAGCTCTCCCATCTCTCCTTCCGGGACCGGCGAGTCGCGTTCGTCCAGAATCACGAATCGCGTCCCGAGCGCGGGAGTGGTGAAGGTAGCCGGCGAGGCGGGCTGGAGCACGGTTCCTGTCAGATGACCTCCACCGATCTCAGTGCCGCCGAGGTACTCGATGATGGGAGCTCGATAGCCGGCGCGGCTCATCAGCCACGAATAGTCGTCCGCGTTCGAAGCCTCCCCCGTCGAGCTGAACAGACGAAGCTGGGACCACTCCCCCTCCTCGACGCTCTCTTTGGTGCGCCAGTTCTTGACCATCGACGGCACGACCCCTAGCATCGAGACGGCCGACTCTTTGACGAAGGCCGTGAAGCCCCTGCCAGCGGGTGCTCCTTCGTAGAGCGCTATCGTCGCGCGATTGATCAAGCTCGCGTAGATCAGCCACGGACCCATCATCCATCCGATGTTCGTAGGCCAGCAGACGACCTCGTTCTCGTGAACATCCTGATGAAAGTGCGCGTCCATCGCACACTTCAGCGGCGTCAGCTGTGTCCAGGGGATCGCTTTGGGATCCCCCGTCGTTCCAGAGGAAAAGAGCACGTTGGTAGTGTGGTACGGATCGGCGAGGTGCGCCTCGAGACCCTTGTCCGACAAGAAGTCGTCCCATGCGAGGTCTCCCGAGTCGAGCGTCTCCGAGCGAAGCACAATCGCCGTCTCGTCCGTCCGGGCCTCTCGAACCTTTGAGTAGAGGCCTATGTCGCGGCCCGCGCGTCGATAGCTCGAGACGGTTACGACCGCGCGGGCATCTGCGATCCGCATCCTTCTCCCGAGCTCTTCCGCCGAAAAACTGTCGGCGACCGAGACAACACGGCATCCTGCGCGTACCGTACCGAGATAGGCCACGACACAGTCGGGTGTCATCGGCATATAAAGCGCGACCGCGTCGTTCCGCTGGAAACCGCGCGTGGCGAGACCCGCTGCGAACCGGTCGACGAGCCGCTCGAGCTCTCCGTAGGTGATCGTCTCCGGCGAACCCCCTTCCTCTCGGCCGAAGAGGATCGCCGGTTTGTCCGGCGCGGCACTGAAACAGCTTCTCGTGATCTCGAGCTCCGCCCCCGGAAGCCACCGCGGATCGCGGACTCCCTCCGTCAGGTCGAGGATCCGCTCGGGAGCCTTCTCGAAGAGGATCCCGAGGCGGCCGAGCGTTTTCTCCCAGAACGCCTCGAGCTCGTTCACCGAGAAGCGGTACAGATCATCGTAATCGTCGATGCCCACCTCTCGCATCAAGGCTAAGAGGTTCGACCGCTCGCGCGTTCGCGAGTCGGGTCTCCACGCGATCTCGAGATTCGCGTCCATCGAATCCATCTTATACCCCGAGGCATTCGCCCAGACACAAAGACGTCACCACGAAAATGATCTACGGCCACGTCCTGCACCGCGGCGGCCGCGGCGTCCGAACCCTCTGGACAAACGCTAGTTGAACGCACACACGTCAGACGCCTAGAATATCCCTGAGATTTCAACCTCTTATCGTCTTATCTAGCAACCGTGCGAAAGATAACAATGGCACCGCCCATGGCCCACCGTCCTCAACCGACGGTAAACAGGAAACGTGCCGTTCGCTCGACGGAACCTGCAAAAGCGCTATACCGCACGCATCGCGACCCATCCGAACTATACGTCCGGTACTATATGGAACCATCTACTTACTGTTAGATGGCTCAGTCTCAACGACTCATGACTACTGAAGAGCAGAAGGCCGATACAAAGGGACGTGTTGCTAACGTCGTGCACGGCGTACTGAAAGGCGTTCCGTACATTGGACCGCCACTTGAGCATTTCATATTCGGTTCGCTTCAAGAAATACGGATGAAGAGAATCGAGGAGACACTCTCGGAAATCGCGGAATCACTGGGCGACAGTGGTGCCGAATCGGTCACGAACGAAAGATTCGTCACATTGCTGGAGTCCGTAGCTCCAGATCTGAGCCGGTCAATCGACGAAGAGAAGCGCCAGCGATTTCGAGACCTGCTCACCAATGCGGCAACTCTTCCGTCGGAAACGAAGGAATGGGAGGAAGCGGCCTTAGCTTCCACGCTACTTAGAGAGATTGAAGCGCCTGGTCTGGCCATCCTGGCCGCATTAGCACAGTGCAAGAAATCAGCCGACATCACACTCACGTCCCGGCCAGTTTCTCAAGTGGTAGAAGGTCCCTTTGACTACGAAGAGCCTGGCGAGCCGCAGCACGCGCTCCCGTACGAATGGGTCTTAGTGGAGTACTGGGCTCGAGAATTGAGGGAGAAAGGATTAATTGGGTTCGGTACCCGCGATGCACGAGGCGGTTTCGGACGCGTGGCTCTTACACCGCTGGGAGAGTTTCTGATTCGCTGGAGCGTGAGGGGTTAGAGCCGCGCCATCTAACCTTGAGTTGAAGCGGACGGCACCGAACCTTCGTCCAGCTCATGAGACAATTGGTAGGTGGGTCACGGCTTCGGCAACGCTTTCGCCGTGCCGCCGCTCAACTCAACGTTAGGTGGTCACATGGGTATAGGCGTTAGCGCTATTCTCGTGGTTCTTATGGGCCAAGGGGTATCCGCGCCCGCAGCGACACCACCGCAAGACCAGTGTCCAGTGCGAACTCTGGCTATCCCGGAGTTTCCTTATATCTTCGGATACATGGAAAACATGGTCGAACCGGGCTCTCTTATGGAATTCATCATGTCGGTCACCGTCGATGCGGATGGGCGGCCAGCCAAGGTTGAATTCGTTCAGCCGTCCGGCCTGCGCGGTGCGTCAGAAATTTGGGAGCCGCATGCCGACATCCTAAGTACGGTACGCAGTTGGCGCTTTGAGCCTAATGTGGATCTTCCAGAAAACCGAGCATTTCACGTCACGTTCAGATACCGCACGATGCTATGGACGACTCCAAAGGCGGAACTCGAACCAATCATCGAAGGATGCACAGTCGAAGTACGCGACTATGCCTTCGTCGGAAGGTTCGCTCGCATGGATGACATTCCGCCTGAGTATAGGCACTTGTATCACGACTTCGAGTCACTGACGCGAGGGAACACCGGTGAAGCGGTTCCATGCGAGCGAATAACTCTGGATCGTGGGTGGTACGCGGCGACGTTGTACCGCGACGGTCGAGCCGAGTACGAGGGAAGAGGGCTCGCTGAGCGCAAAGGAAATTACACTGGAACCGTAAGTTTGTGGGATTTTGGGCGTCTCTGTTACGCCATCGAACGGCTTGGCTTTTTTGAAATGAGCTCGCGATACTGGATATCAATTACGCACCAGAGCAAAATGTATTTACGTGTGGTTCACGCTGGTCACGAGGGTGAGGTCGAAGTGAATCAATACGCAAATGTAGGCCCACCGGAACTCTGGATACTCGGCAGAGCAATAGATGGCGTCGTGGCCGATATCGATTGGATTGAGAGTCGACCACCTAACTAACGTTTGGAGCAGACGAAGCCTTTCTCAATGGGCAACAGCAAAATTAGCCCGGAAAACGACAGGCTCCGTCGAAGGTCGTGCTCTCGTAAGAGGACTGGCTTCGCTGCTCAAACGAGCTGTTATCCGGTCTGGACCATAGCGTGATGACGACCTTGATGACCCACGCACGAATGTTTGGAACTGCAGTCGCTGTCTCCGTCACGGCTGGCGTTCTGCTGGCGATTCTTCTTGTCATGTACTCAGACCCTTCACAAAGTCGGGCGACATTGCTTGATGCGCGCCAGTTGATGGACGTAGTCGCATTATCTGCGGTGGCTTCTCTGCCGGTAAGCCTGCTCGCGGGCATTATTGGTGGTGTACTCGTCGTCCGAAGCAGCTCTGAGTTGGCTGCTCGGAGCCGCCGATCTCGAGCACGATGGGGTTGGATTCGCGGCACGTACGTCGGTATCTTGGTCACTTCGGCGTACTTTCTGGTCATCGGTGGTTTGCATTGGGGCGTTCTGCTACTTGCGAGTCTTGGCGGAATGGCCGGTGCTGCAGCGGGCGCTATGGTAGGGGCGTGTTGCTTCATTCCGGGAGCCGCGCAGGAGCACGGTGGCGAAACTCGGCTGAACAACCGGGAACATCCCTAACAAAACGTCCGGGGACATAGTTAACACTTTTCACGGAGAGCAGGAGCCCCGGTGATGCGTTTGTTTGTTTCATCGAAACGTCCGAGCAGCGTGTCGTAGTAGAGAATATTCCAGATACCATCGTCGACTTGTTCGAGTCCGACGAACTCGCCTTTGAGCGCTTGAGACAGAAACTGCTGGGTGGAGTGGAGTCGAAAGGTTCCGCAGTTGCTGACGCGTCGGACCTCGAGGTGAGCTGGGTAGTCGGGTGGAGCGATTCGTGGAGGATAGGGTCGATTTGAGAGTTTCCACCGGGAGGCAGGAGTCGTTGTAGGTTTTGCGGAAACGCTTGAACAAACGCTGTTGGACGCTGAGGTCGGCCCCTGGCGGTTTTGTAGCGCGCGCCTTGAGAGTTCGATGCATGCGTTCGTGAGCGCCGTTCTGCTGTGGATTGCCGGGAGTGATGCGTTGATGTGTGATGCCGAGTTGAAGCCACCAAACGTTTAGGTTTGTGAGACCGTGTATGCCTGTGGATGCGAAGGGGGCTCCGTTGTCACTACGGATGGCGTCGGGCAATCCGTGCTCATGGAACAGGCGCTGGAACTGGCGTTTAACGCCTGGCGTTTTGACATCGTGCAGTCCATGACAACAAAGCAGATATCGGCTGAAGTGGTCGACGATGGTGAGCGGGTAGCAGTAGCGGCCGTTTCGCATGAGGAACTGCCCTTTGAAATCGACGGTCCATACCTGGTTGGGAGCGGTGGTGTTGAACGGCGCCGCTCCGGGATGCTTCCAACGTCGGCGCCGTCTTCGAGGGCGAACGCGACCGTGTCGCTCGAGAATGTCGAAAACGGTACTGCGCGCCGGCAAGGCGCGATTGGGGAACCGTGTTTTGAGGCGCTTCAGAATTTTCCGAGCTCCCCACCCATAGCGTGCGTTCTCGTCGAGTATCAGCGCGACGAGCTCGTCCGGAGTTCGATGCGGGCTCGTGTGCGGCGCTCGGCTGTGGTCGTGGAGGCCGCTGCCGCCGCTCTGACGGTACCGGTCAAGCCACTTATAGCCCGTGTTGCGACTGATGTTGTAGCGCAGGCACAGCTCCGTCATCGCCCAATGTCCACTTTCGTAATCTTGGATAAAATGTCGTCGTTCGAGCACGGGATTGGTCTCCAGCCAGGGCATCCTTCCTCCTCCCTCTCGGGCGGAGAAAAGTGTTAACCATGTGCCCGGACACTTGTCAGGTATGTACCCCGGTTTTACCGGCATTCCGGATAACAACGGCTTCGAGCAGACGGCACATCGTTTTCGTGAAGAGATGAGACACTTGGGAAGAGAGTATTGCCTTCGTAGACGGCAGCTCCGTGCCGCTGCTCAAGCCGATCGTTATCCGGTCATCCGCACTGTGGCGGTATACTAGGATGTGACGGAAGAAACGATGCGCTGGCAGGACTACATCACGGTGGACCCGGCGGTATGCCATGGCCGGGCTTGTATCAGTGGCACGCGCATCATGGCCTCTGTGGTTCTCGATAATCTGGCGGCAGGCGTCACTATCGAGGAGATACTCAAGAGCTATCCGTCGCTGTCGCGCGAGTCTGTCAAAGCAGCGATTGCCTACGCTGCCGCACTCGCCCGTGAACGTGTCGTAGCTCTGCCTTAGAGCTGGACGCTTGAAATTCAAGATTGACGAGAACCTCCCCATCGAGGTAGCCGCTCTACTGGCGGGCGCTGAGCACGATGCCGTGACGGTTACGGATCAGGGCGTGAGCGGCGTCCCGGATGCGGAACTAGCTACTTTGTGCAAGGAGGAGGGAAGAGCGATCGTCACGCTGGATCTCGGTTTCGGCGACATTCGGTCGTATCCACCCGCAGAGTTTCCAGGCTTGGTCGTTTTTCGTCTTGATCGCCAAGACAAGCCTCACATCGTAACGTTGTGCAGTCGATTGGTCGCAACGCTTGAGCAGGAGGAGCTAACCGGCTCACTGTGGATAGTTGAAGCGGACCAGGTGCGCATCCGAAGGTCGGACGACGCTGACTAGTGGCGACGGCCGCACAACAATGCGATCGAGCGGCCGGCATCGAGGCTTCGTGAAACGATGAGCCATTGGGTCGGCAAATCTAGCGGCGTTCGGCAGCGTCTTCGCCGTACCGCCGCTCATCGCAGCTGGTTACTGCTTGAAAGCTCGCCGAATTGCGCCCGACGGGGTGCGGAAGAAGGTTACGGGTGGTGCGGGTAGGTGGGACAAGCGGCGGTGCCCATGATCGCACCTAGCGCGGTACCCTTCGTGAGCGTCGGAGACTGGGCCATCAAGAACCGTTGACCATCCGCGGATCGCGGACTCCATTCGTCAGGTCGAGGATCCGCTCGGGAACCCTCTCGAAGAGGATGCCGAGGCGGCCGAGCGTTTTCTCCCAGAACGCCTCGAGCTCGTTCACCGAGAAGCGGTACAGATCATCGTAATCGTCGATGCCCACCTCTCGCATCAAGGCCAAGAGGTTCGACCGCTCGCGCGTTCGCGAGTCGGGTCTCCACGCGATCTCGAGATTCGCGTCCATCGAATCCATCTTATACCCCGAGCCCGACGGCAATGGTAAGGTGACCGCATGCCGTCACGAGACTACGAAGCCATCGTCATCGGTACCGGTCAGGCGGGAAAGCCCCGCGCCAAGGCCTTCGCCCAGGCGGGCCATCGAACCGCGGTCCTCGAAAGCGCGGAAAAGGTAGGGGGAACCTGCGTGGTGGCAGGCTGCAATCCGACGAAGACCATGATCGCGAGCGCGCGTGTCGCGCACCTCGTGCGGCGCGCGGCCGACTACGGGGTCGTGACAGGCCCCGTTTCGGTGGATCTCTCTCGCGTACGCGAGCGCAAACGCGCGATAGTCGATTCGTTCAGCGGGGGCAGTAGGCGCGGACTCGAGCGCCAGAACAACTTGGATTTGATCTTCGGAGAGGCCAGCTTCGAGGGACCGAAGGAGATACGGGTCGTCGCGAGGGACGGGTCCGTCTCGGTTCTGACCGCTCCCAGGATCTTCATCAATACCGGCGCGCGACCGTCGCTTCCCGACGTTCCGGGTCTTTCGGACGTTCCGTTCTTGACGTCGACGACGATCCTGGAGCTCGACCGCGTGCCGGAGCACCTGGTGATCCTCGGTGGCGGCTACATTGGACTCGAGTTCGCACAGATGTTCCGCCGGTTCGGCGCGCGCGTGAGCCTCGTGCAGCGGCGTTCCCAACTCCTGCCAAACGAGGACGAGGATGTCGCCACCCAGATGGCCGAGATTCTCCACGAGGACGGCGTCGAGGTTCTCCTCTCCGCCAATCCCGAGAGAATCAATCCCGAAGCGGATGGCGCGAACGTCCACGTCGAGACCCCCGAAAACGCCCGCGACCTTCATGCCTCGGCGCTCCTCGTCGCAACGGGACGGGAGCCCGCGAGCGACCGGCTCAACCTCGAGGCCGCGGGGGTGAGCGTGGATTCCCGCGGATTCATTACCATCGACGAGCGACTCGAGACGAACGTACCAGGGATCTACGCGCTCGGCGACGTCAATGGCAGCCCCGCCTTCACCCACATTTCTTATGACGACTATCGGATCGTCGAGATGAACCTTCTCGAGGGCGGGTCGGCCTCGACGACGGACCGACTCGTTCCCTACACGGTCTTCACCGACCCCGAGCTCGGAAGGGTGGGTCTCACCGAGAAAGAGGCGAGAAAACGAGGCCTGGATGTGCGAGTCGCCAAGCTGCCGATGAGTCACGTCGCTCGCGCTCTCGAGTCCGACGAGACGCGCGGCTTCATGAAGGCCATCGTAGACGCCTCGAGCCCCCAGAGGCCCAGTTGACTACGCATTTGACGCCTTGCTGAGTGTAATTCGAGGCACGTTTTCAGTGGGAGGTCTGCTCGAGGCGTTTGCGAGAATGCGCTGCGATGCTTCCGCAATCAAGTGGTGGCAACCAGCCTCCAACCCGTTCGCGCAGTTGTGATCCTGTGAACCTCGTCATAGACGCGACGCCGCGGTAGCGGCACTCTCGTAACATGAGCGGGATTGAATGGCTCTCCACGTACGTCGTGGTAGTCTTCGCAAGTAGGAAGATATCCGTTGAGCACGGAGACCCACCCCGAAGACAAAGAGCTGAGCGACGCTATGGTCGCTTATCAGGGCGGCAAGCTGTCCGCCTTCGACGAGTTGTACGATCATTTCGCACCCAAGCTGAGGGGATATCTGGCCTCGTTGACCTGGGACCACGCTTTGTCGGAAGATCTGCTTCAAGAAACGTTTCTGCAGATGCATCGGTCCCGGCGGAGCTATATTCCGAGCCGTCCCGTAACCCCTTGGGCTTTCGCCATCGCGCGGCACGTCTATCTGATGGACCGGCGCGCCTCGGTCCGACGCAGACGCTTCGAGGTGGGGCAGCTCGACGTGCTCCCGGAGATTCCTGTGCCGGCCGCGATGGAGGGTCTCGCGACGCGCGGTGTCCTTCTCAGAGCGCTCGGAGAGCTGAGCGACGACCGAAGAGAAGCCATGCTGCTCCACCACGTCTGGGGCTTCAGCTTCGGAGAAATCGGCGCGATGCTCGGCATTCGCGAGGGCGCGGCCAAGCTGCGAGCCCACCGCGCCCTGCAAGCGCTGCGCGAGAGCCTCACTCGGGACGACAGGAGATGAAACGGCGATGACTCGGAACGGCTCGTACGAAAGGATCCGCGACGAGATTGCCCGAGACCTGACTCCGGTCACGCCGATCCGTCCGGGATGGCAGACCGCGCTCGTCGTACTTCCCCTTGGTCTGTTCCTCCTCAGCGTGGTACTCCTCGTTCTCGGACTTCGCGAGGACGCGCCCGTCATCGGAGCTTGGCCTCTTTGGGGTCCGCCCAGCCTCCTCATCGGAGCAGCCTATGGGATTCTCGTTCTGGCGCTCGTTCAGCGCGCGCCGGAGTCGACGACGAGCTGGGTTTGGTGGGCGATCCTTCCTCTGGTCGCGCTCGGTATTCAGATCGGCGGGGCGTACTGGACGCTCCACTACTCTGGGGGCCTGGTCGTCGCGGAGTGGCAGATGGAAGCCAGGTGCTTTCTTGGAATCTCGCTCCTGGGCGTGCCGACGTTGCTCCTCGTGCTGTGGCTGCTTTCTCGGGGCCTTCCCCTTCGACCCAAGATTGCGGGCCTTCTCTCCGGGCTCGCGGGAGGACTTCTCACAGAAGGGATCTACCGGCTCCATTGCAGCATGCCGCCGCATCCTCGCCACATCGTGCCTTGGCACACGGGAGCGATTCTCATGATAGGAGTTCTCGGCCTGCTGGCGGGGCTATGGTGGGAGCGACAACGGGCGCGAAGCTTCGCCGCGCGCTAGACTCTCCGGTAGCGGAGGTGCGCCGTGCGAAACACCTGTCTGGGAAATGTCCCGAGCCACGCGATCACCGCCGAAGAGCTGTTCTTCGACCGGCGACGCTTCCTGACTGCGCTCGGAGTCGGCATCGCCGCCGGGCCGAGCCTCTTCGCGTCACCTCAGCCCGAGCTGCTGGTGCCTCCCTACGAGAACGATGAGGTCTTCCCCGCACGAACGAACGAGGCCTTCGCGCTCCCCGAGGCCATCGAGCGGAAACGATTGACGCCGAGGGAAGTCGCGGCGAAACACAACAACTTCTATGAGTTCCTGCCAGGCCGGGGCGGAGAGGTGTGGCGTCATACGGAAGCCTACGAAGTCGAACCGTGGAAGGTCGAGGTCAAGGGAGAGTGTCACAAACCCACGACGCTCGATTTGGACGACCTCCTGAGCTTCGACCTCGAGGAGCGGGTCTACCACTTCCGTTGCGTCGAGCGCTGGGCGATGAACGTACCTTGGACCGGCTTTCCGCTTCGCAAGCTGCTCGAAAGGGTGGAGCCGAAAGACTCCGCCAAGTATCTCCGATTCGAGTCCGCGGCGAAGAAGAGCGAGATGCCCGGGATCCAAGAAGCCCACTACTACCCATGGCCCTACCGCGAGGGGCTGCGCATGGACGAGGCCATGAACGCGCTCGCCATGGTTGTGACCGGCGTTTACGGCAAACCTCTCCTGAAGCAGCACGGCGCTCCCGTTCGCATCATCGTTCCCTGGAAGTACGGCTACAAGAGCCCCAAGGCCATCATCAAGATCGAGCTTCTCTCGAAGCAGCCCGAGACGTTCTGGCAGATCCAGCCCCACGAGTACGGGTTCATCTCCAACGTGAACCCCTTCATCCCCCATCCCCGCTGGAGTCAGACCGAGTCGTTCTGGCTCGACGACGAGGAGCGGTTCAAGACGCCTATTTTCAATGGCTATGCGAGTTACGTGGCCGACCTCTACCCCGAGGAGCCCCGAAGTCCGCAAAAAGCGCTGGTCCCGGGGCAAAAAGCTCGCTAGCCCTGTAACCAATCGATGCTCACCCGCAAAGTAGTACTCGAGAGGTGCAGCAATGCGGCAATTCCGATCCAAGAGCTTGAGCGCGTTCGACCTTTTCGAGAGTTTGGAGCCACGGGAGCTACGGGAGCTTCAGGCTTCTACCCCGGCCCGAACCGCCGACAAGGGCCGACTCGTCTACCTACCCGGAGATCGCTCGGAGGCGGTGTTCTTCCTCGTCGAGGGACGGGTAAAGCTTTCGCGCCTCTCGACGTCCGGCAAAGAGCTCATCCTGGCGATTGTCGAGCCGGGGAGCTTTTTCGGGGAGACCGGCGTCCTGGACGAAAGACCGCGTGAAACGATGGCCGAAGCGCTCGAGGCTTCGACGTTTCTCGTCGTACGAGCTCCGGCTTTTCGGGGGCTACTGAAGCGGTGTCCGGAGCTCCTCATGAAGCTTGCCCAGCTCATGGGGCGACGCCAGACGCAGCTCGAGAAGCAGCTCATGGACGTGGTCTACAAAAACGCCCCTCAACGCCTCGCCGATCTCCTCCTTCAGCTCAGCGAGCACTACGGAGTGCGGGACTCTCGAGGCATTCTCCTGCGCATCAAACTCAGCCAATCGGCCCTCGGTAATCTCCTCGGCGTGAGCCGTGAGATCGTGAACCATACGTTCTCGGGGCTCAGGCGGCGCGGTGTCATCGTGATCGCGGACGGTCGGGTCATCATCCAGGACCCGGGCGCACTCGCAGAGCTCGCGGCCTAGGAGCGAAGGCGGCGTGGAGGCCGCGCGACGAGCGGCGCTTGGGTTAAACTCCGCGTATGATTTGGCTGCGTATCGGTTCTGTGGCCATGTTTCTCGCCGTCGCGCTCGGCGCTTTCGGCGCGCATGCGCTCCGCTCGAGGCTCTCCGCGGACATGCTGGCCGTCTTCGAAACCGCAGTTAGCTACCACGTTTACCACGCGCTCGGGCTCTTCGCCGTCGCCTGGCTCTCGGACAAGCACCCCTCGTCCCTCGTCACCGCCGCCGGATGGTCGCTGAGCCTCGGTATCCTCGTGTTCTCCGGATCGCTCTACGTCCTTGCCTTGACCGGTGCGCGCTGGCTCGGTGCCATCACTCCCATCGGCGGGACGGCGTTTCTCGCCGGCTGGGTATTGTTGCTGCTCGCCAGTTTTCGATGAGCCTCGGTCCTGCAACACCTCGCCAGCTCGTCGTCTCGATCGGCCTTGTAGCCGGGCTCGCATCCTGCGAACCCTCGCGGAGCGAGCCTTTCACGGCGTGGTTCGCAATCGATGGTGCGACCTTCGAAATTATCGACGAGCTGCGATCTCGAGGGAAGCTCCCCGCCTTCGACGCGCTCATCCGCTTGGGCACTTCCGGTCCGATGAGGTCGCTCGCGGAGCGACGTCTCATGAGGTCGAATCGTCAACGAGGCTACTGGTCCCCGATTCTCTGGGCATCGATGGCTACGGGCGTCGTTCCCGAAAAACACGGCATTCGCGACTTTCTGCTTCCCGTTGCGGGAACGTCCCAGGTCTGGATGGGCTCGGAGGAGGATCCGCCGCAGGCGGAGCTTAGCTTTCGCGAGGTCGCGACGACCACTCCGGTGCTGCTCCGCGTCCGCCTTCGCTCGCATACGCCCAACGGAGAACAATCGATCGGAGTCCGTCTCAACGGCGAAGCTCTCGTCGAGTGGACGGTGGGAGTCGAGTGGAAGGATTACACGATCCCCCTCGAGCCGGAGCGCCTGCGCCCGGCCAGAAACCACCTGGTCTTCGATCTCTCCCGCCAGAGCCGGCCGGCCGACAACCTGGCCTCCTCCGATCGAAGATTGCTTTCCGCCGAGCTCGCTAGATTCGAGCTCCTCGACCGCCACGGCGACCCGCTCTACGTATTCGACCCCGTCTACGAGAGGTTCTCGCTGGGGCGGGGGTTCTACCAGCCCGAAGCCAAGGTGGTGGAGGCGCAGAGCGCACACTTGAGAGTCGCTCCTGTTTGGAGCCTTCTCGGCGATCGCGAGCACCCGGTCTCGATCGTCGGCTATTGGACGACGTGGCCCGCGTATCCTGTCAACGGCCACCTCGTCTCCTCGCGAATGGGCCTACGGGGACGGAGGCAGAACACCCAGCGCGATCTCACATGGCCAGCGGAGCTCGCGCAAGAAATCGAGCCACTCTATCCAGGCGGGGACGCGATGAAGGCCATCTTCGCAAAGCTGCACCTCTCGGATTGCGAGCCGCCCCTTATCGACGACGAGGGCAGCGTGGTCTCGGACGTCTTGCGACAGGACGAGCTCTACTTCAGGGCGGCGAAGAAGCTACTCCCGGACATGGATCGCGGACTCTTCGCTGTTTACTTCGAGTCCATCGATGTAGCGAGCCATGCCTATCTTCACTGGCGTCACGGTGGCGCGCTTCGAGAAGGCTGCCCGGAAAGTGCCCGCGCTCTAATCGACGAAGTCTACGTACAGATCGATCGCTGGCTCGGCGAGCTCGTCGCACTCCTACCGGAAGGGGCGAAGATCGTCGTCGTGTCGGATCATGGGCTCGTCCCCTCGAACACCGGCGGACTGCACTCACCGGAAGGAATCTTCATTGCCTCGGGGGAAGGGGTTCGGGCGGGAGCGCGGATGCAAGGCGCCGGGGTTCTCGACGTGGCACCCACGCTCCTCCACCTTTTCGACGAGCCGATCCCTTTCGAGATGGACGGAAAGCTCCTCGTCCAGGCCTTCACCCGAGAGTGGCTCGAGAGCCATCCTCCCCGCTACATAGATGAGGATATGGACTTCCGTTTCTCCGGAGACGCTTCCGCCGAAGGTGACGAAGAGGCGCTCGAGAGACTCAGGTCAATCGGATATATCAACTGAGTTTCGAGCAGCTCTTGGAGCAGACGCCTCGGCCTCGTTTTCGTGCTCGTAACCGAGCCACGAGGGCCTATCCTCGCGGACGGATCAATAATGATGATGGACAGCCAGTATCAAACCGTGAGGACGTCGCGCGGATCTACTTCAACATCTATCTAGCCCGTCCCAGCAAGAACCCGACGAGCAAGGCAGCCAAGATGGCCAGGCTCCAGAGGAGCCAGCTAGGACGGCGCGCGTCAGCGGGTTTCAACACCTCGATGCCCTCGAGTTGGTCCAGGAGGCGGTCCGCCGTCGCGATCTCGACAGCCGGACGCTCATCGTTGGTGAAGCTCAAGAAATCGGCGCTCGGGCCGGCGGTCAAAGAGTCGTCGCCTTCCTCGCCGAGGAGTAGGGTCGGGCCGTTGCCGGCGACCAATATATCGTGGTCGGCGCCGCCGAGCAGCACGGCGTTGTCGTAGGCCGAAGCGCTGGCGTCGATGCGGTCGTGGCCATCCCCGCCCGATACGACCAGGAGCTCGAGAGTTCCTGTCACTCGCAGGGTGTCGTGCCCCTCGAACAGCTCGGCGCCGATGGTAAGCCGCTCTTCGGGGGCAGGAAGCAGCAGCTCCGCCTCTCCTCGCGAGAGGCTTTTGAGACGAACGATCCCATCGCCCAGCTCGAGCTCGAGATGATCGGCCTGCGGGGTCCCTTGCAGCGAGAGCACTCCGTCCTCCACCGAGACCATTACCCCACTGTCGAGGTAGCTCACAGGTGGGCCGTCCCTGGCGCACGGACGGTCCGGAAAAGGCGCGCCGTTAGCGAAGGTGTCTCCGTCCTGGACGTTGCCGAACAGCGCGTCGTTGCCGGCGCCCCCGTCATGGTGGTCCGCTCCCTGCTCACCGAACACACGGTCGTCGCCGATGTGGGCGAACATCTTGTCGTTCTCGGTCCAGCCGCACAACGTGTCGTTGCCGGCCCCGCCGAGTAACCTGTCGTTGCCGGCGCCACCGAAAAGCCAGTCGTCACCAGCGTCTCCGACGATCTCGTCAGCGGCACCGCCGCCCCAAAGTCGATCGGGGCCTTCACCGCCGCTCAGGTGATCCCGGTCCGGGCCACCAAAAAGCCGATCTTTAGCCGGACGTTCTTGGGCCGCGTCCGGGCCTCCAATGATGAAATCCTCGCCTTTCCCGCCAAACACCCAGTCTGGAGCCTGCCCACCCCAGATGTGGTCCTTTGCGCCGCGCCCAAACACCAGGTCGACATCACCGTCGCCCTCCAATCTGTCGAAGCTCGGTCCGCCGACGATGATATCGGTCCCGGGGCCGCCTTTGGCGAACATCTTGAAGGCGCTGCCGTTGACGATAATGTCGTTCCCGGCTTTAGCTTCTACATACACGATGTTGAAGCGCGGAGGCACGGCAACCACCAGCGGCACCGGACCGTTTCCGTCTTTACCTCCGACGATGACCCGACCGCGGAAGCTGAGCACGACGATGATGTCGTCGCCAGCCGTGGCCACTATTTTTAGATTTCCATTAGGGGTGTAGGACACGTCGAAGGCCATCGTAGGAACGCTGAGCGAAAGCACGCACAAAAGCCCGAGTCCGACACGATGGAGGCTGCGAGCAAATACTCCGCGATTCGAGCTGTCTAAGTTCATTCTTCGTGAGGATCTTGGGTCGGCGTGGCGCCGGCCCCATGGCGACTGTACGTGCCGGCCGCGTAATCTGAACTGGCGCTTTATTCTACCCGAATGAGCTACGGTGAGCGGGAGTCGACAACTTTCTCTCACGCCCCGCGGAAGCAGGACGTGCCTTTCAATAGACCGGCGCGGGGATGCCTTTCCACCGACTTTCATAGGGAGTATCGGAAATACCAGTGACGCCGCCCCTGTCGAAACGCCAACTTGACAGTACCTTTCGTTCGGAGCGACCTCAATTTTTATCGGACTCCTTGTCACGCGTTGGGGGTTCGAGAAAAGAAAGTGAACGATCGCCGGCGACGCCCGGATAAAGCCTCGGCCGCGAGTAGCGCCCTTCGGCAAGGTTCCCTTATTATGGAAGTTACGTTTCAAAACGAGAATCAAATGGTAATGGCGACGAGAAAACGTGGCGGCGATACCGGTGCGAGAGCGGGCCTACTCGGCTCACTGGCCCATACGCCGCTGGCAGAAGTGCTCCGAAAGATCGTCCTCGAGGAGCTGAGCGGCGACCTCCAGGTCACCGTACAAAGCGCAATCAAGACGGTCTACTTCGACCGGGGCTTCGTCGTATTTGCATCCAGCGACCTGAAGAGCGACCGGCTGGGTGAAAGCATGATCGAAGCCGGCCGGATCTCCCGAGGCGAGTTCGCTCTTGCGAGCAAGCTGATGAAGAACACCAAGCGCAAGCTCGGTCAGGTGCTCGTCGAGGCTGGCATCGTCGGAGACGAGGAGATCGGCCGCCACGTCGCGGCGCAAGTGAACCGCATCGTCCTTTCACTCTTTTCGGAGAAGAGGGGCATGTACAGCTTCGACGAACGCCCAACCGGGATACCCGTCGAGCTCATGGTGAGTCTGTCGAGCTACCGGATTTTGATCGAAGGTGTCCGACGGATGTCGAGGAAGAGCCTGGTGGTCGCGGGGCTGCCTCCGCTCGACACCAAGGTCGAGATCGCCGATCAGCCTCCTTTCTCTCTCGACTTCGAGAAGTTACGCGACGCGGAGAAAGGGGTACTGCGGGCGGTCGGCGAGGGCGCGACGATACGCCAAGTGGTCGAGAGCGTCGTTGGCAACGAAGGCGTGACGCTTCGCGCCTGCTACGGTCTTCTTTGCGGCGGCGTCCTCAAAGCGGAAACACCGGATGCCCCCGACGAGCTCCTTCGCGTCCAAGAAGAGACCGGGACCTTCGTCCTGTCAGAGATTCGTCAGAAGGTCTCGAGAAAAAAAGAAGAGGTGGCGGAAGCTCGGTCGCCGGCACCCGAACCGTCCGTTCCAGAGCCGCGGCCACCCGTACCCGCGGCTGAACGAACTGCGCAACCGATCGAGCCTCTGGCAGCTCCGGTGGCGCCATCGCTGCCCGCGGCGCCGGCTCCCGAGCATGTGGCGACACCCGAACCGACGCTGACCGCGGAACCCTCGACGCCAACGAGCGGATTCCTCGAATGGCTGACGAACCTCCTCGAAGCCCTCCTGCGTTTTTTTGGAAGACTTTTCGGAGCTGTTGAGCCCTCTCAGGAGCTCACCCCGGTAAGTACGGAGCCAATACCCCAGCCGCACACGCAGGAGGCGAGATCGGAGCCGCCTTCGGTCACCCAGCCCCCTTCAACGGCGCCACCGCCGGAGCCCGAGGAGCCGCCGACGGTGGGCAGCGTCGAGGTACCGTCATGGTCTCTGAAAGACGCGTCCTCGGATGATCCGCCGGTCGAGATCGGCGTCGGAATACCCTCCTGGTCGATGAAAGACGACCCGTCGAGCGACGATGCCGAAGTATCGATTGAAACCCTGGGAACGCCGTCGTGGTCGATGAAGGACGACCCGGCCGATTCGAATCCGAAGCAGAAGAAGAAGCGGAAGCCCAAGCCCAAGCCCAAGCGACGAGCGAAAGCCGCGCCGGCGAAGTCGAAGTCTCGCGTCGAACGCCCCATCGCCCCAAAGCCGCCGCTCGAGCAGACAGTTGTCCTACCTCCGGTCGCATTCGAGTCCGAGCCGAAGCCTGAGCCGAAAGCTGAGAATGCCCCGATGGTCCTCGACAAAACGCTCGTGGATTTGGACAAGGAGCTCTTTATCGAAGACGGCGCGGACACCGACGCGCCCTCGATGCTGAGTCAGATCCCCGTCGAGAGCGTTGAGATCGACGAGGCCAGCTTCGAGATCGAGTTCGAGGTCGAGTTCGACGAGGAGTCGCTGGTCGAGCTCGCTGAATCGGAACCCGCGGACGCGCCCGTAGAATCTGCCAAGGCCCGAGCGATCGAGAGTCCCGAAGAGAACGTCGAGGCCCAGCCAAGATCGATCTCAACCCCCGACGAGGAAAGCCCCTCTGCAACCCACTCCACTCCGCCCGCGCAAGAGATCGAAGCGGACGAGGAAGAGGAATCCCAAGCCGCCTCCCGCGCGCGGGAAATGCGCCGGATCAAGCAAGGCGGCGGAGAGAGCCGCCTTCTGCGCGACGTCAAGCTTCACTTCCGCATGCGCGACTGGGAGGGAGCGGTACCGCTCCTCCAGCAGCTCGTCGAGATCTCACCCGGCAAGGCGCTGTACCGGGGCATGCTCGCCCGCGCCATGTCGCGACATCCCGGGATGCGCAAGGAAGCGGAAGAGCACTTCGTCGAAGCCCTCAGGCTTTCGCCCCAGGATCCCGAGCTCCACTACTGGCTCGGCATCTACTACAAGTCCTTCGGACTGAAGGCACGCGCCGTAACGGAATTTCGAACGACGCTCCGCATCAACCCGAAGCACGAAGGCGCCCGAAAGCAATTGTTCGGCGACGGTAAGAAAGACGAGTCGATCGGCTCCGTCATGAAGAAATTCTTCGGCTAGTAAGGGGCGTTTCGACGAGCCGCCCGAGTGGGCTCGGCAGAGTCTTTTCGTCTACTCTATGGGCTCTCACCGAGCCCATGTTCGTTTTCGAGACGCTTCTCGACCTCCTCCCCGAGATGGAGAGCCTCGGGGCACGGGAGGCCGTACTCAACGACAACGGGTTCCGAGTCGAGCGAACGACCTATCGGGAGCTCCTCGGTAACATCGCGGGTATCGCCCGGCACCTCGACCAGATCGGCATCGTGCGAGGCGACCGAGTTCTTCTCTGGGGCGAGAATCGCGCGGAGTGGGTCTGCGCCTATTGGGCCTGTCTCGCCCGCGGGATCACGGTCGTCCCTCTGGACTTCCGCTCCTCGTCGGACTTCGTGTCTCGCGTGCAGAGCGCGGTCCAGGCGAGGCTTCTCTTGTGCGGCGCGGCCGTCCAATCGGGGGCACTCGCGCGCCAGCTTCCCTTCATCCCGTTCCAGGAGCTGTCACGGCTTTCCTCCGCGGACGGCCTCGGCAAACTTCACGCCGACTCGAACGACGTGGTGCAGGTTCTCTTCACGTCAGGAACGACGGGAGAGCCCAAGGGCGTCGTTCACCGTCACCGGCATCTCGTTTCGAACCTGGTTCCTATAGGATCCGAGATCGCGAAGTATCGTGGCTACGCCCGGCCCTTCCAGCCCATTCGCTTTCTCGACCTGTTGCCGCTGAGCCACGTCTTCGGCCAGTTCACGGGGCTTTTCATCCCGCCTCTGCTCGGAGGTTCGGTCGCTTTCATGCGCGAAGTTCATCCCGGGGCGATCGCGACGACGATTCGGCGGGAGCGCATCTCGGTGCTCATCTCCGTACCTCGCTTCCTGTCGAACCTTCGATCCGAGCTTCGCCGTGGTCACGACTTGCCTGAACCGCCTCGTCATGGACGGGGACTCCTGGGCGGGCTGCTCCGTTGGTGGCGTTACCGGAAGATCCACTCTCTGTTCGGCTGGAAGTTCTGGGCCGTTCTCTCCGGCGGCGCGCCTCTCCCCCTGGAAGAGGAATCCTTCTGGCGAAACCTCGGCTTCGTCCTCGTCCAGGGCTACGGTATGACCGAGACGAGCTCTCTCGTCACCACGAACCACCCCTTCCACCCGCGGGCCGGCTCCCTCGGCAAGGCGGTCGGCGACCAGCAGATCCGGCTCGCATCTGACGGCGAAATCCTGGTCCGCGGTGTGAACGTCTCGCAGGAGCGCTACGGCATCGTCGAGGCCGCCGGCGAAGAGGAAGGGTGGCTTCATACCGGCGATCTCGGAGAGATGGCCGAGGACGGCACCCTCTACTACAAGGGTCGGAAGAAGGACGTGATCGTCCTGCCGGACGGGCTCAACGTCTACCCCTCCGACGTGGAGACCACTCTGGCTCGCTTGCCGGAGGTGCTGGAAGCGGTCGTGATCGGCGAGCCGAAGGACGGGGGTGAGCTCGTCCATGCCGTACTTCTGCTCCGCGATCGGAGGACGAACGCGGCAAACCTCGTTCAGCTCGCGAACAAGACACTCGAGCCCCATCAACGGATCCAGAAGTGGTCGGTCTGGCAGGAGGAGGATTTTCCCCGGACGGCGTCCACTTACAAAGTACGCCGCCACGAGGTCACCGCCCGTATGCGCGAAGGCCAATTCTCGAGAGGCCCCGAAACGAGATCGGCCAGCGGTGTGCGTGCGATCCTGGCACAGCATCTCGGCCGCAGCGACGTCGAGCTCGATTCGTCGCAGTATCTTTCCGAAGAGCTCGGCTTGAGCTCGCTCGACAAGATCGAGCTTCTCGCCGCTCTCCAGGAGCACTACGGACGAGAGATCCCCGAAACGGTCGTGGCCGAGGCGAGCACCCTCGGGGACCTCGAGCGCTCGGTCGAAGAGGGAGCCTCCGTCGCCGCCGAAGGGCCGAGCTCAACGCCACTCGGGGGCCTCCCCCGTTTCGCGGGGCTCTCACCGATAGGTATCGCCCGTAGGATGTTCCGGGAAGCCGTGACCTTGCCGCTCTTTCGACACTACATTCCCCTCACGGTGATGGGCGATCTGTCGGGGGTAAGCCCGCCCGTCATATTCGCGCCGAACCATACGAGCAATCTCGACACCATCGCACTGCTCGCCGCCGTTCCCCGTCCCTTCCGGAACCGCATCGCACCTGCTGTCTCCCAGGACTACTTCCTGGCTTACCTGCGCGGGACCGGCACTTTCAGGGAGCGTTCGACCCTCGGTCTCCAGTACTTCTTGGGAGTGACCTTATTCAACATGTTCCCCCTCCCGCAATCGACGACGGGGATGCGGGAAACGCTTCGCTTCGCAGGGCGCCGGGCCGATCGCGGCGATTCCATCCTCATTTTCCCCGAGGGGCGGCGCACCCCCGATGGAAAGATGCACGCCTTTCGCGCCGGCGTCGGGCTTCTGGCCGTGAATCTTCAGATTCCCGTCGTGCCCGTCTATATCGACGGACTCTACGAAGTTCTCCCCGTCCACGAAAACTGGCCCGCGCCGGGGCCCGCTCGGCTAAGCATCGGCAAACCGATGCGATTCGGTGAGACGGAAGACTATCGTAGGGCCACCGCCCGGATCGAGGAAGCGGTGAGAAAGCTCGGCGGGATCACGTGACGATGCTCCTTCGCCTGTGTCATCAGAGCCTCATACCTGCACGGGCTCGTCTCCCGGCAACTGGCCTGCAAGAAGCCGGGCAATGGGCCGGGTTGTCTCGAATCTCCCCAAGACGATCCCCAGCACGGCCGTAATGGGAGCGGCAAGAAGCATACCGACGACACCCCAAATCAGCCCCCAGAAGACGAGCATCACGAGAATGGCGACCGGGTGGAGCTCGAGCCCTTCACCCAAGAGCTTCGGCTCCACGAAGCTGCCTACCGTGATCTGAACCGAGCCCGGCAAGGCCAGCACGAGCAAGACCCAAAGTGCGCTGTCGAACTGCACGATGGCGAGCGGTAGAGGCAAGAGCGTCGCGATAATCGATCCCACGTTCGGAATGAAATTCAGGAAGAACGCGAGAATTCCGAATACGAGGGCGAGGTCCAGGCCCAAGAGAGCCAGTATCGTGCCAACGAAGATTCCCGTCGTCGCGGAGGTGGTGACCTTCACGATGAGGTAGCGGCGGATCTTCTTGTCGATCTGATCGTAGATCCCGTGG
This sequence comes from Candidatus Marinacidobacterales bacterium, assembly GCA_965247365.1. GTDB lineage: Bacteria > Acidobacteriota > Vicinamibacteria > Marinacidobacterales > SMYC01 > CBDFHB01. Next base: position 563,104 of record CBDFHB010000002.1, on the reverse strand, counting down.
TGCCTCTGGTGCGGCTGGCGACCCGCCAGAAGAAAAACCGTGAAGATGAGCACGAGAAAACCGTTGGACACGAAGCTCACGACACCACCAGCCGTGCTCCGCACCATGCTGAGCACCGGGATTTGTTTCAGGCCCTCGAGAATAGCGTCCTGGCCGAGATCGATCTGGAAGCGATCGAGAACGGAGAAGAGGCTCTCGGCGAAACTAGCCAGACGCTCACGGTAAATCGGCGCGCTGTCGGCGATGCCGCGAGACGAGACGGTGATGAGGAGTACGAGCAAAGTCATGATGCCGATGACGATGAGCACCGCGAAGAGGATCGAAATGCCCCTCGGGACTCTGAGACGTGTCTGCATCCCGTCCACGATCGGAGAGACCATATAGGCGAACAGAAACGACAGCACGAGGGGAACCATCACGGCCCTCGTGTAGCTCAAGGCGACGGCGAAGGCCACGGCGGCCAGAATCAGAAGCGAGACGGTGCTGAGCCAGGATAGCTCGTCACTTCGCTCGGTCATATCGAGATCAACAAGACTCAGGGATGATGGACAATAGGCTAGCTCGCGATACTTTGTCAACGAACCTCGTCTGATACTTGCAAAACGCACGAGGGATACGAGCCGTTCGAGCTCTGAGCCTCGTCCCAGCGCCGCAAGGCTCTTGAGTTAGCGCTCGGCGTCCTTATGGATGACGAATTGTCGACCGCGGGGCTTTCGGGAGTACGCTCGACGAAGGCGCGTTGAACGAGGTCAATGGAGCGAAGTGAGGATTCGGCGGAGGACGGCCAAAAGCGGGACAACGTCTTCCTTTGCGATTTCAAGACACACGGGTCAATGTGGTCCAAGATAACCTTTCGTGACTCTCGTTATAATGCCAGGCCACGGGCCCGTTTAGCGACTGCTCTTCACGTGGCTGCTCACGAACTTGCGCGAGCGGACGCCTGCGGAGAGCAAGCCTCTGGCTTAGACGGAACGTCTTGAGTGGAACCGGTCTCGTTTTGAAGCAGGAACCGGGCGTGATCCGATTTGACCGCGTTCTGTCGATTGTCGTTGACACAGATCGTCGAGATGCCGGTCTGGTTTGGAGCGATGAAAAAAGACACCAAGCGTTCAAAAACGACAGTGAGCGTCGACACGTTTCGTGACGATCCGCTCTGCCCACGAATCGCGCGCACTGTGGAGCAGATACTGGCGCGGGGCAAGGTCGTGGCCCCCGTCGATGTCCTGATCGGCTTGAACTTGCTCGCGCCGGAGCGCCTCGAGGATTGGCGTCGCGGACGGGTGCCTTCCCTTCAGAAGGTCATCAACTGCAACCTCACCCGCCTCTCCAGACTCCTACGAATCCTCCGCTTCCACGCCCACGATCTCAACCTTGTGCCCTCCATCACGGCGTATACACGCTGGAGCAAAGGTCCGAAGCAGCGGCTGCGATTTACCAAAACTCGCGATCCCAAACTCGAAGAAGCCTACACGCGGCACTTCGTGTGGCCCGGCAAGGGACCCCTCCATCCACCCGCCCCTCAAGAGAAGAATGTCCCAGCTCTCCCTCGATAGCGCCCCTGACAAGAGCGGCACCCTCGTTTGCCGATTGACCCCGAGCGGTCACATCAACGTCCACCCCGGCTCGCCTATCGAGCCTGGTGATATTGACGAGGGTCCTCGCCTGTCCACCGCAGTTGAAAGGCGCATTGTCGATGCGTTCAACGTCGGGCGCGGGCATGGAGTGCTGCACCTAGGCGCGGGAGAGCTGAGCACCGACCTTCACCCGACGCTTTCGTATTGGCGCGACATCGGGCGGTCCTTCGTGGCCCGAGTCTGCGGTGCGCTGGATCCGACCGACCCAAAGTCTTTGGTCATCCCCGCCCTCGCCCCGGACGAGATCGCGGCTTTCTTCGAGGCGACGCCCCCCATGCAGGGCGCCGAGCTGCTCACGCTCGAACTGCTCCGCGACTTGTGGTCCGATATCGGCGAGGCCCTGGCGGCCGAAACCACGAGGTTCGAGGACGGGGTCCAGGGCTATCTGAAGACACAGAGCTCGGTCTGGAACGTGGTCGGACGGGTTTGCTTTCATTTGGCCGAGAACAAGCGCGACCCTTCGTTTCCCTTTGCCTTCATCGCGACCTATGTACACAAGGTTTCGAAGCAGGCCAAGCTCCAGTATCTGCCGCTCGGGCGTGCGCTCGCGGACTACGCCGGGGCGAAGAACCGCCAGAAGTTGCTCGCGCTGCTCTCTCCTCTGTCGCGCGCGGCCGAGAAAAGCGAATTCGTCCGCGAGCTGGTCGACTCCGGCGATATCTACCACCCGCTGTCCTGGACGCCCAAGGATGCCTACCGCTTCCTGCGTGAGATCGCACTCTACGAGCAAGCCGGTCTGGTCGTACGCATGCCCGACTGGTGGAACAAAAAGAGTCGTCCCCGCCCCAAGGTCTCCGTGTTGGTTGGCGGCAAGGCACCTTTGATGTTGGGCATGGACGCGCTCTTGGACTTCGACGTGAAGCTGACCCTTGACGGCAAGAGCCTGTCATCGAAGGAAATGGAAGCGTTGCTCGCATCCACGGAGGGCCTGGTCTTGATCAAGGGCAAGTGGGTCGAGGTGGACAAGGATAAGCTCGGCGAGGTCCTCGATCAGTGGCGCAACGTGCAAAAGCAAGCCCAGGCTGGCGGAGTGAGCTTTGGCGAGGCCATGCGTATGCTCGCAGGCGCCGAGCTCGATGCTGGCGAGTCGGACCGCGCCGAGGACGCCCGGCCGGAATGGTCGGAGGTCATCGCCGGAAAATGGCTTTCGTCACGGCTCGATGCGCTGCGCTCGTCCGAGCTACGGGCGGAGATCGAGGCGGACGCTGGCTTGCGGGGCGAGCTCCGGCCCTATCAGAAGCTCGGTGTGCAGTGGCTTTGGACCCTGCGCGGTCTGGAGCTTGGCGGCTGCCTGGCCGACGACATGGGTCTCGGCAAGACTATCCAGGTGCTCGGCGTGTTATCCCTGAGTCGGCGCAAAAAGGAGAAGGGTACGGCCCTCTTGGTGGTGCCGGCCTCGCTCCTCGACAACTGGCGCCTGGAATTCGAGCGTTTCGCGCCGCAGCTCGATGTGCTCATCGCCCACCCGTCGCGCATACCCTCGTCCGAGCTCAAGAAGCTACCAACAGATAAAGTAGAAGCTCACGACGCGGTGATCACCACCTACGGCACCGCGATGCGCACCGAGTGGATAAGATCTCATGCGTGGTGGTACGTGATCCTGGACGAGGCCCAAGCCATCAAGAATCCCAGCGCCAAGCAGACCAAGGCGGTCAAAGCGCTGAACGCGAGGTGGCGCGTGGCTCTGACCGGTACGCCGGTGGAGAACCGACTCGGCGACCTGTGGTCGATCTTCGATTTCCTGAACCCGGGGCTTCTGGGCTCGGCCACGGCCTTCACTCGTCTGTGCAAGTCCATGGCGTCGGGCAGCCGCGGTGGCTACGCGCCGCTGCGCAGATTGGTGCAGCCTTACATTTTGAGAAGGCTCAAGACCGACAAGAGGGTCATTTCCGATTTGCCCGACAAGACCGAGGTCAATGCCTACTGCTTTTTGAGCAAGCGCCAGGCTGCGCTGTACGAGCAGTCGGTCGATGAGATGAAGAAGGCCCTCGAGGAGCTCGAAGGCATCGAGCGGCGCGGTGTGGTCCTGGCCTTTCTGATGCGCTTCAAGCAGATCTGCAACCACCCGTCCCAGTGGCTCGGCGACGGGAACTATGACGCCGACGACAGCGGCAAGCTCTCGCGGCTCTGCGAGCTCAGCGAGTCCATCGCTGCGCGTCAGGACAAGGTTCTCGTGTTTACCCAGTTTCGCGAGATGACGGAGCCGCTGGCTTCTTTTCTGGCCGAGGTCTTCGGCAAGAGCGGCCTCGTGCTACACGGCGGCACGCCGGTCAGGAAACGCCAGAGGCTGGTCGAGCGCTTTCAGGAGGACGATCGAGTGCCGTTCATGGTGCTTTCGCTGAAGGCGGGAGGCATCGGGCTCAACCTGACCGCAGCGTCGCATGTTATCCACTTTGACCGGTGGTGGAACCCGGCGGTCGAGAACCAGGCTACGGACCGCGCCTTTCGCATCGGCCAAAAGAAGAACGTGCTCGTACACAAGTTCGTTTGCCGGGGTACGGTGGAGGAGCGCATCGACGAGCTGATCGCCAGCAAGCAGAAGCTCTCCGACGAGATCCTGTCTGGCGGCGCGGAGTCGGCCTTGACCGAGATGAGCAACGAGGAGTTAATCTCGATGGTGTCTCTCGACTTGAGTAGCGCTGTTTCGGGATAGCCCATGGGCTGGTACTCGGACGACGACTGGGACGACGAATGGCGGCCCTACGTTTCAGTCGCCGCGCGCCGCCACAAGGCGGCGAAGCGGCTCGCCAAGATGAAAAAGGCCGGTCGCCACGTCGCACCGGTCGAGATAGCGGGCCGCAAGATAGCAGCCACCTTCTGGGGCAACGCTTGGTGCAAGAACCTCGAGTCCTACAGTGACTACTCGAACCGCCTCCCTCGTGGCCGCACCTACGTGCGCAACGGCTCGGTGATCGATCTGCAGATCGTGGCGGGACGAGTACGCTCTCTCGTTAGCGGCTCGGACATCTATGAGGTGGACATCGAGATCAAGCCCCTCGCGAAGCGGCGGTGGACGGGCATCAAGGGACGGTGCGCGGGCCAGATCGACTCGCTGGTCGAGCTGCTGCAAGGCTCCATCAAAAAGGGTGTGATGGAGATCGTGACCCGCAAGGGAGAGGGACTGTTCCCGTCACCCCGAGAGATCTCGCTGAGCTGCTCGTGCCCCGATTGGGCGAGCATGTGCAAGCACGTGGCGGCGACACTCTACGGTGTGGGGGCGCGCCTCGACCACGAGCCGGAGATGTTGTTCACCTTGCGGGGTGTCGACCCCACCGAGATGGTGGCGGATGCTCTTGTCCGGCCACCGAGCGGAGGCAGGTCCCGAAGTCGCAATGTGCTCCCATCGGACGGGCTGTCATCGGTCTTCGGCGTCGACATCGATATGGGTGGGGTTTCTCATGACGATCTTACGCCGCCGGCCAAGAAGCCGACGGCTCTCGCCGGGACGAGCAGGAAGAAAGCGTTGAAGAAGAAGGCGGCCGGGGCGAGGAAACGAACCACAACACGAGCCGTCAGGCGGAAGAAGAAATAGAAAGCTACAACATCCGTCCTTCGAGCCATACCTTGACAAGACGGCTTTTTTGGCGTGAGATGAGCGAGCCGGGTGAGGGGAAGAATGTTCCAGCGCGACTACATCCTCGACTCATAGAACAGCTCGCCAAGACGCTGGGCGCCGTCCTCACGCTCAAGAAAGCCCGGCGTTTCGACGAAGCCGAGCTCGCCATCACCGAAGCCGCGAGAAACCTCGTGGGCCTGGACATCGACACATTGCTGGCGCTTCCCATCGATCAGATCGTCACGCTCTTCAGCCCGGGCGGGAGTCTCGACACGGGCAAGTGCCTGGTGGTCGCCGAGCTTCTTTACGAAGAAGGCGAGGTCAAAGACCTCCAGGGCGACGAGAGGACCGCCTATCGATCCCGCATACGCTCCCTCGGTTTGCTCCTCGAGGTCTCGGGTCGCGAGGATCTCGCACGCATTCCCGATGCGGAAGGGTACCTGCGCAAAATCGAAGCCCTTGCCCGAGCACTCGCTACGTTCGCCCCGGCTCCCGACATTCAGAGGAAGCTCATCCAGCACCATGAGCGTCGAGGCAACTTCGCCGACGCCGAGGACACTCTGTTCGAGCTCATCGAGGCGGGACACGAGGAAATCGTCGTCCCCGGCATCGAGCTCTATGAGCGTTTGCTCGTAAAAAGCGACGAAGAGCTCGAGAGAGGAAAACTGCCTCGATCGGAAGTCGAGGAGGGGCTGTCCCAATTGAGAGCTCGAGCGAGCGCGTGAACCGCGGTCACTCTGACTCGTGAGGCTCGTCGAAGGGGAGGGGTTCGAGCGCTCGTTTCAAGATCAGCTCACTCAAGTCTCGGCGCCCATCGAGTACTCCAAGAATGGCAACCGTTTGTCCAACGATTCGAAAGAGTATCCGGTAGGGCGACACGGTGAGCTCGCGGTATTCGCGAACGCCTAACCGCCGTAGCTCGGGCGCCAATCAGGCCCTCGGCAATCGAGACAGGCTGTTGATTCGGGGAACGATCTTGAGATAGAGACGCTCAGCGTCGTCGCCACCCGTCCCTTGGCTGGCGTCCTCGACAACTGCGTTTTCAACCGCCTGAACCCGCCGGTCGTGTAATCCGGGCAACTGCTCGCGCGTCGATCTTGCTTTCGTCGTTCGTCGCCGGGCCGCGTGGGCCTGCGGTCCCGTCCGGATGAATAATGATGAATGACAGGTCGTTCCATTGTGACTAGACTACACAGTTAACCCGATGCAACTTTCGAAGTTCGAGCAAGTGTCCCGAAACGAGTGGCGGGTGAAGCCCCACGGGAAGATGCGAGTGCCCTCCATAATCTTCGCTACGGCGGAGCTGGTTCGGGCCATGGACGACAAAGTCTTCGAGCAGCTCACGAACGTCGCAACGCTTCCCGGAATCGAAAAGGCCGCCTTCGCCATGCCCGATGCGCACTGGGGCTACGGGTTTCCCATCGGGGGTGTCGCCGCTTTCGACCCGGAAGCGGGCGGAGTCGTCTCGGCGGGCGGCGTTGGATTCGACATCTCATGCGGGGTGCGGGCGCTGACTACGGGTTTGAGGTTCGATGACGTCATGCGGGTCCAGACCGAGCTCGCCGACGCTCTCTTCCGCGGGATTCCGGCCGGTGTCGGCAGTCGAAGTGATATCAAGCTCTCCCCGAAGGAAATGGAATCCATGCTCCGCGGCGGCGCCCGTTGGGCGGTTGATTCCGGTTACGGGAGACGAGCCGATCTCGAGCAAATCGAGGAAGGAGGCGCCGTGAGCGGCGCCGATCCCGCTTGCGTGTCCGATCGAGCGAAGCATCGCCAGCGTGAAGAAATGGGAACGCTCGGCTCGGGCAATCACTACCTCGAGGTCCAACGCGTCGTCGAAGTCTTTGACGACGACATCGCCCGTGCCTTCGGTCTCGGAATCGATGACGTCCTCGTTTCGATTCACTGTGGCTCGCGAGGCCTCGGCCACCAAATCGGCACCGACTACTTGAAGCGCATGGTCAACGAAGCTCCGAAGCATGGTGTCGAGCTCCCCGACCGCGAGCTGGCCTCAGTGCCGCTACGCTCCGGTACCGGCTCGGAGTACCTCGGCGCGATGAGAGCTGGAATCAATTGCGCTCTCGCCAATCGTCAAATCGTGAGCCACTTCGCGCGGCGAGCCTTCGCGGAAATTCTGGGAGAGCTCCCGCTTCCGCTTCTCTATGACGTCTCCCACAATACTTGCAAAGAGGAGAAGCACGACGTCGAGGGAGTCGAGCGTAACCTCTTCGTTCATCGAAAAGGGGCGACGCGGGCGTTTGGGCCCGGCCATCCCGAGCTTCCTGAAGCGCTCCGCCCCTTCGGCCAGCCCGTGCTCATTGGCGGCTCGATGGGAACCTGTTCCTACGTTCTCGCCGGGACGACGAAGAGCATGGGACTCGCTTTCGGTTCCGCCTGCCACGGCGCCGGGCGCCGGATGAGCCGTCACCAGGCGCACAAACGGTGGCGCGGCCAGCAGGTGGTGGCCGCTCTCGCGGCCGAGGGCATCCTCATCCGAAGCCGCTCGTCCCGCGGTATCGCCGAGGAAGCTCCAGGAGCCTACAAGGACGTCACGGAAGTCGTCGACGCCACCGACGAGGCAGGCCTAGCTAGAAAGGTAGCGAAAGTTGTACCGGTGATCTGTGTGAAAGGCTAGTCATCATCAAAACAACCACTGGAAACTCACCGCCGTCCAGATCCCCTTGCCGATCGCCTTGAAGGCGCCACCGATGCGCTTGAACTGCACATCCTTCACGTCCTCGTTCGACATCATGCTCCGATAGTCGTGCGAGTTCCACGCGGGAAACCAGAGGGTTCGGGCGAGCCGCGTATGGAGCTCTTTGAATACTTGCCCCGAAATGCGACTCATCACGTAGTCGTCCTGCTCGAATTCGGGGTCGAGCTCGTGAAGGATCCCCGAGATCGTGAGCTGAGCCTTGATGAACATCGCCGTCTCGAATCGGATCGTCCGCCCCTCGCGCGAGAGCTCACCGATGAGCTCGTCGAGAAGCTCGAACATGCCCCCTCGCGCTCGGCGAGCACTCGAGTCACGAGAGCTTTCATCTCTTCGCTCTCCGCTTCCAACTCTGCGCTATCTCGAACGAGAACCCCCGCGTGGTTTCTCAATCGCTTTGGGTTCTTCAAATAGAGCCCCAGCATGAGCTGGATCATTCGCTCTCGATCTGCCCGAGAGAACTCTGCAGCCAGACCCCAGTCGAGAAGCGCGATGCGGTAGGGGTCGCCGACCGCGTTCTCGACGTGAAACACGTTCCCGGCGTGGGGATCGCCATGGAACAACGCCTCCTCTTTCGGAGAGAAGAGCACGTCGTAGGTGAGGGCATCGCTCACGCGGCGGGCGAGCTTGGCACGCCGCTCGTCGTCGCCAGGAAAGGCATCGGTTACCTTGCCGCCCTCCACGAAGTCCATACAGGTCACGCTCGGAGTGGAGAAGTCGAGGACCGCGGGAACCTCTACCGCATCGACGTCCGAGTAGTAGTCGCGGGCTCGCACCAGATTCGCCCTTTCGTCTTCGACCCTCACCTCCCGAGACAAGGCTTCCCGGATCTCGACGAAGATGTCGACGAGCGGGGTGTCACCAAGATCGTAGAACTCGGCGTTCTCCTCCAGATAGGCGAGAACGCTGTCGATAATAATCAAATCCTCTTTGAGCGCTGAGACCGCGCCGGACTTGAGTACCTTGCAGGCCGCCCGAGCTTCCGTCGAAGATCCGGGCATGACGTAGCGCGCTTCTACGACGGCGCCGACGCTCGCCTCGGCGAGAATGCGGTCCGCAAAGACGAGCCGGTAGTGATTTCGGACCTCCGCAGGGATTTGCTCATCCAATACAAGCTTGACGTCTTCGTAAATAGCGCTTTTCAGGCCGTTCTCGACGCTCGTCAAAGAAGCTCTGATATCCGGCGCGATCGCGGGATTCCGCGCGAGTATCTGAGCTAGCTTTTGCAGGCTCGGTGTCTCGACGATGAACGCCAGAATGCGCTCGCCGCGACTCGCGTCCCAGGAGAGACTCGCCTGCGAGGCCAGACGTTCCACGAGACGCCCTTCACTCAACCGATCGAGGAACACGAGCATCGAATCGTGAACGAGCGGTCGCCACTTCCCCGCGTCCTCCGGAACGGCATCGAGGACCCTCGAACCGTGCAGAAGTAACTGGAGAATCTGCGAGCGAAAGGGAGAAAGATCTGCGGAAGTCAGCAGAGAGCGAATCTCTTCAGGACTGACGCTTGACCCCTCCCCCTGCTCGCTTCTCTCGATGAGCGTGAGCGCCTTCGCGCGTACGTCCTCGGGGACGGCGACCATCACCGTCATCGCCAGTGCACGGGCCTCCGCTTCGAAGTCGTAGTCCTGGTAGTGGGAGGGAGGCGTCGGGAGCGTCAGGTCGGTATCCTGCGCCCCGAGACGCAGACAGACCACGACGAAGACCAGGACTAAGACAGACCGCTCGAACACGCCGCCAGCATGCTAGAGCGGCCTCGCGCTGCTGTCAAAACCCGAAAGTTCGCTACTGCTGGAAGCAGTAGAGCCGAAGCTCGGCTCTACAGGAGCTCGCGCCGAAAAAGGACCAGAACAAGAGGTTGCCCTCGTGCTGGCCGTTCGTCCCGAATCCGCTGGCGCCATTGGTCCACCCATCGCAGTCGGGTCCGAGCGCAAAGGCTGCGGCGGTGCCATCGGAACGGGTGCGCGTCCACACGGTGCCGAACCCAGCAATCGGGTTTCTGCCGCTCGTCGACGTCGATATGTCGCGTCACGGCGGTCGTCAGCTCGCCCCAGTTCGAGGCAATGCGAGCTCCGTCCGTGAGCACGTAGGGCGTCTCCGCGTGAGTGAATCGGCTCGACGGCGAGTCGGAATCGTCGCTGAGCCACGCCTTGAAAGAGCCGGAGAGGCCCGCCACGCGAGAGAGCTCCTGGCAGATGTCGTCCGCGCCCTCCAGACCGCCGAGGTCGCCGTCGTGGCGCGTGCTGGTGACAAAAACGGTGCACTCTGCCTCATCACAGGGCAATGATCCGTCGATCTCATCGGGCCCGCCGGGTGAGACCACGATCTCTCGATTTCGTGCACAGTTCCCAGTCTTTCCGACCGTGATGAGCTCCGTGCGGACGAGAAAACGTGTCGGTGAGACGACCCCGCGGTAGTGATGCTCGATGACCTTCTCGAAAACGAGCCGCCCATTGACGCGGTCGACGTCGGCTTCGTTGATCCGAACGTCCTGGGTCCGTTCGTAGGCGCCTTCGAGATCCCACCAGATCCGAAGCAGCTTTTGTTCCGCAGGCACGTCGGCGTAGTTGACGTAGAGACCGACGTGGAGCCGATCGACGAATCCAGGCGTGCTGAATCGAACGCGAACCTCACCCACTCCGGTGCAGTCGAAGTCCTCCGTCGAGAGCGAAGGCGCGGCTTCGAGCAGCAGCCAGCGACGTCGAGGCTGCGGCTGCGGGAGGTAGCGGACTCCGACGGCTCGGCGACGAATCGTCGCAAGCGGTCGCCAGAGCGGCGATTGCAGAAAAAATGAAAACCTGGCGCGCCATAATGAAATAGACCCCGCGCCCACCAGAAGTTACCCGAAAGCTCGCCGATCGACAAGAGGACTTTTCAAGAAAATCAGTGGAGTCGACGCCACCGGAGATGCAACAAATAGCCCACGAGGACGAGAAAGCACGGCGTCAGGATGGACCACGCCATGAAGGCTCCATAGGCCCTTCGCCCCATCACGTCGTAGATCGACAAGCCGATCGCGAAAAAAGTTGCGAGCAGGACAAAGCGCCAGGGTCTAGCCACGTCGGGAAGATGATGGGCGAGCAACGTGACACCGAGGACCGAAGTCAGTAACTGGTAGTCCCAACCCATCGGCGAGACGAGTGGAATGAAAGTCAGGAGTAGTCCGCACTCCAAGACAGGAGCGCGCTCGATGCCGCGACCGCGCCAAAGGACGACGAGCGTCGCGACCGCGAGCGTAAGGACGGCGACGAGCGCGAGAAGCGAGGCAAGATGGGGCGACTCGGTCCACTTGGTGAAAAACCCAGTAGCGAGACGTTGTCGTTCACGCCGAGCTGGGCCGGAGTGGAGGCGCTCAGAGTGATGAACCACTCTTCGAGTACTTCGAAGTTCCGACCAAAGCCGTAGAAGATGCTGGGCAGAGCCAGCGCCGCCGCGAGCACGGCGAGCCCACTCACGAGGGCGGTCACGCGACCGGTCACGGCGAAGAAGGGCAGGAAGATCAGCCCGTAAGGCTTGATGGCCGTGGCCAAACCCCAGAGCGCCCCCGCTCGCCGCTCTCCTCGCGATCCGCCCGATACGAGCGCCAATACCATGAAGAGCAGCAACAGCGTCGTGAGAATATTGATTTGACCGAGCTTGAGCTCTCGGAAGAAGAACTTCGCGAGTACGACGGGCGGCAGCACGAGCACGTACCAGGGCTCCAGAGCCACTCCGGAAACGAGTCGCTTCGAAAGTACCAAGAGCGCGATGGCTGCGATCACCGAGCCCCCGTACCAGACCGCCTTCGCGAGATCGAGAGGCAGGAAGCTCAGCGGCACGTAGAGCATCGCCGCAAAGGGAAAATACTTGAACATGAAATGACCGTCGCTCGGTCGATAGAGGGTCTCACCGGCCAGAAGCCTCTCGCCGGCTCGATAATTGACCTCGAAGTCGACCATGTCTTCTCGGATTCGAACGAGAAAGACGACGAGGAAAAAGACGACGGCGAAAGCGATGGCGGCTCGGCTCCGGAGCGACCTCATTTCAGTAGAAGACGACTTCCTCACCGCGCTCGGCGACGAAGGCTTCGACGTGCTCGATGAGGATCTTGCGACGGCGCAGTAGCGACGTCATTTCGGCGTCCGTGAGGAACGATCCGAGAGCGGTTCGCAGCTCGTCATCGGACATGGCGACGAGACGCTCGAAAACGTCGCGGTTCACTCGAACGATCCGATCATCGAGGAGCTTGTCGACCACCTGGAAGGCCCGTGTGTGGTCGATCAGCCAGAGCCGATAGTCGGCATCGACGAGCAGGTTGCCCTTGCTACGATCCACGTTGAATACGAGGTTGTCGAACAAGTGCATCGTCCAGATCTGCTACGCCCAGAGGGAAGGATTCGGTGGCTTGAAGTCTGACCCGTCTTCGTCGAGCAGGTCCTCGACCCAGATTTGAAGACTTCCCTTGCGCCCGCGAATCGTGCGAAGCACGGCCGGAGGGACTCCGTGGAGTCCCAACATCGTTGCGAGCTCGTAGGCCGCGCACTCGAAGAGGTAGCTGTCCGCGAATTGAAAATAGTAGCGGTCACCGACTCGGTGATTCTGCCTGCGTACATCGACATGACGAAAGATTCCGTGGGCCCGGAGGCCGTCCTTTTCCAGCGTCAGCTTTTGCGAGCGATTCACTCCGACGCCGATATCCGTCTCGCCCACCACCGGCGCCGTCCGCAAGAAGTCGAGGACCGCCGGATCGTCCGCAAACGGCAAGGGGTCGCCATTCACGTCGAGCCATTTCGTCTGCGCCGACGTGACGGGTGCAACGAGCAGGAGCATGCCGGCGAGAAACCGTTTCATCGCTACCTTCCCACGGATGTAACTATAGAGCACTGCGGGGTCAGTCTTTAACTCTTGAATATCTCACCTAACTTACTGCATCGAGGCCGCTTGTCTCAAAGAGGGAGTCAAAGAGTTAAAGACTGACCCCAGCTCTTGGTATCATCCGGCATGAGAGCCCACCCAGGTTGAGACGTCTATTGTGAGCCCCCTCGCCACCACGCTTGCCACGCTCGTCATCTTCTTTGTCCCCGGGCTTCTCATCGTCGCCGCGGCCGGGCGGAGCCGTCTCGAGCTCGGGCTCGTGGAGCAGCTCTACGTCGTCATTGCCGGCAGCCTTCTGATTTCTGGCATCTTCGGGCTTCTTCTGGCCGAGCTCGGAAGCTTCTCGGCGGCGAGCACGGCCATGGTGGTTGCCGGCTTGACGACGATCGTGGCCGCCGGGTTCCGGCGCCGCCTGCGCCTCCGGCCGGGCGACTTCGTCTTTTCGGAGTGGCTCGTCCCCGCGGCCATGCTCTCCTTCATGATCGCGGTCTACTATCCCCCCTTCGAGCACGTGCTGGGGGGGCGCGACCCAGGTATCTACGTCAATACCGGTTTTCACCTCGCGCGGCATGGAACGCTCGTCTATACCGACCCACTCGTCACCAGCATCCCGCCGGAGGACCGAGCGCTCTTCTACCGCGTGGACAAAGAGATACCGCCGTGGAGCCACTCCCGATTCCAGGGATTCGCACTCGAGAGCCCCGATACCGGCCGGGTGGTTCCGCACGGGCTGCATCTCTATCCCGTCTGGATCGGGATGGCCTCGAGTCTGTTCCAAATGAAGTCGGGTCTCTATGCGACGCCCTTTTTCGCGATGATGGGAGCTCTCGGCTTCTACCTGGCTTTCCGGCGTCTGTTCGGAGACGAGGCGGCGACCTGGGCGGCTATGTTCGTCTGCGCGTTCCAAATTCAGATCTGGTTCGCCCGGTTTCCGAACTCAGAAGTCGTCGTACAGTTTTTGTTCGCGCTGACGCTCTTGTTCTTCTACTTCATGGAGGAGCATCGGTCGCGACTCGCCGGGCTGCTCGCGGGCCTCGCGCTGGGCTCGACACTCCTCGCGCGGATGGAGAACGTCCTGTTCCTCGTTCCCCTCGGCTTGTTCTTCGGCTGGAAACGTGTTCGGCGTGAGCTTTCCATCCCCGAGCTGTTTTTTCTCCTCGGGTTCGGGAGCGTCACGCTCCAGGCCGCGCTCCACGATCGTTTGATCAGCTGGTCCTACGTCTCCAGCATTCTCGGCCGACACTACTGGCGCTTCCTCGGCGAGCATCTCCTCCTCGTAGGGATCGGAGGCGTTGTCGGCTTCATTGTCCTGGATCGGCTCGCGATGAAACTTCCCGCGCGCTACACCCAGCTCGTTCTCTCTGAACGAGTCAGACTGGGCGCGGCCCTTTCGCTCTTCGCTCTGGCGGTCTATGCGTATTTCGTCCGACCGGTCTGGCACGGCGCCCGCACGGCTCCTCACGACGCCGAAGCGTTTTTGCGAATGAGCTGGTATCTCTATCCGATGGGCCTAGCCCTCGCAGTGTCGGGAGCGATGGTACTCCTCGTGCGAGCGAAGAAAAGCCAAGCGTTCTTCCTTCTCATCGGCCTCACCTTCTCGGTGTTCTTCTTCTACAAGGTCCGCGTCTGGCACGATCACTACTTCGCCATGAGGCGATTCATTCCGGTGATCCTTCCGAGCCTTCTCGCATGCGTCGCCGTTTTTCTCGTGACGCTCCGACAAAGCGCAGGCCGTCTCACCCATTGGGGGGCTCCGCTTTTGGGAGGCCTCTTGCTCCTCATCTACGTGAACGACGGGCGACGGCTCTGGAGCCACGAGGAGTTTCGTGGAAGCCTCGGCTTCGTGGAGGAGCTCTCACGCCACATCGGCGACGAGGACGTGGTGATCTTTCCTCGGCAGGAGGGACTTCACCTTCTCGAGCTCCCACTCGCGGAGCTTCACGGCAAGAACGTCCTCGAGTTTTACACGCTCAAACCTCCGCGAGAGCTCATCGAGGATCTGGTGCGGCAATGGAGGGGTCGCTACGGCGACATCTACTTCGTAACGAACTACAAGATCTCCCTTTCCGGTCTCTTCACCCGACAGGTGAAGGATTTCTGGCTGGCGACGGAAAAATACGAATACGCCTATGCGCGACCTCCCGAAGGACCCGAACCGTTCCATCTACGGTTCACGCTGTCGAAGGCCGTGGATGTCGACGACCTCAAGACTCGCGTACCGCCTCTCCCATTTCTCGACGTCGGGAATAGCGACGATCTCCAGGTTGCCTGGTTCCACGAGAAGGAGTTGGAAGAGGATGGGACGAGCTACCGCTGGAGCCAGCAGATATCCTCGATTTTTCTCCCCGAGGTCGCGGGGAAAACGCGAAAGGTTGCACTGAGGCTCGCCGGCCCCAAGGAAAACGGAGCCCCGCTCAACCCCGTCGAGGTCGCACTCGACGACCACACGATCGGAACGATCGCACCGAGCCGGAGCTTCGAAGTCTTCGAGCTGAATCTCCCGGAACGGGGCGAGAAGGAATACTCGATTCTCACGCTTTCGACCGAGACGTGGCGCCCGTCGAACGCGCTCGCCGACGCCTCCGATGTCCGCGATCTGGGCATCCGCCTCGATTGGGTGGAAGTGCGCTAGAACACTATAACTGCTCACTCGGGCCGGGCTCGCGCTGATGAATTGGTTGGGCAGGCCGGAGCAACGTAGCACGGTTGATGCTGGCGACGCCGATCCAGCTCCGGCAGTTTCGCAGCCACGTGGGCATCCCGGCGGTCCGTCTTCACCGTAGGCGCCATCACCTTGCGGGCTGCCTTCACCTGGTCCGGCTTCGCAAAGCTCACTCGGTACTCTCGTCTTATTAAGAATCGACTCACATATTCGAAGGTCGGATAGGTCTTCTCCATCACCACGTGCAGCTTCGTTCCTGCTGGCGCTCCTTCCAACGCTTTTCGTTCCAAGCCTTCGAGCTCTACGATATTCAGGCCGAACGACGCACCGTCCAATACCGGCTCGCCCTGTTCGTCTAGAACCACACAGACGCTCGGCGCCCGGACGCCAAGGTCCAATCCCATCACGCGCTCTTACCACGTTCACCTCCTTGCGCTTTTCACGGAGCAGACCCTCACACCCAGGCGGCTCACGCCACCTTCATATCCTTGCGTTCCATTACAGGCTTACCCTGAGGTAACCTGAGGTTTCTTAACCATGTCGTGGAGCGTGAGGAAAACTCTTCGAAAACGGGCGGCCGAAACGCCCCCAGAGGTCTCAGACATCTCCCCACTCCGTTCAAGCTCGCTCAGGGTAAGCCAAACTTTTCATCGAGACTGTGCTCACCGTCGTTGCGGTTTCACTTTTCCACAATGCGGCGACCCCTCTTCCTCCTGTTGAAAAACGCCCATTTTCGATTCGCCAAGAAACACAATACAGGGTATGAGATGTTGCGGGGCTGCTTCGAAGGGCTGCTTGCCGCAAAATCTGCTTCAGCACGCGTGCGATCAACTCGAATATGTCTAGCTTCTCTCCTTCCGGATGTGAGTAGAGAGGGTCGTCGTGGGAGACCTTCGACGCGTAGAAAAGCGTATTGGCTCCCGGGGTCCAGTGAATCCGCGAAAGGCTCACCGGACAGCGAAGCAGATAACGGCAAAGCCTTTCGAGCCCTTGCGTGTCTTCGGGCCATACCGTGGGAGACGTGTCGACGGAGAATCCGCTATGGCGAAAGGACGTGAGAAGCTCGATACGTCAACAGCCCCTCGCTTTTGAGGAACTGAAGAAAGTGAGCGTCGTTTCTGCCAGGCCGCTTGTGGTAAAGGCAACGACAGCGTCTCGGATGCTCGGCCCTTGAAACGCACGTGAACTGAGAGCGCATCGCGTTTGATGAGGGTAACCATCCTCGATAAGCAATCGCGCCATGCGCTTGCGCTCGCGCTGCGGCGTCTTGAGGTTACGCCAGAGCGCGGGGAAGTCCGTGGCTACCGCGGAACGACCTGATCGGCCGCATTGTACGCTCGTACTCCTCGCCCACGTACGGGTGGAATGGATGCGTGATCCGAAACGTTCTGGCGCAGAGTTCTTATCAAGTACAGTCGACGGTACAGCCAAACGGGACCGCTGAGCGCTGGATCGGTAGTTGTCGTCGAGAGACGCTCGAACACGTCGTTGTCCTGAGCGAGCGGCACCTCGTCCGACTCGCCCGGTCATATGTCGACTACTATCACGAGGACCGTTGTCACCTGGGACTCGACAAAGATTCGCCGAACGAGAGACCGGTCACGCGACGACCGTCACTGACTGCGAAAGTCGTGGGGACACAGTCTCACTTGCGAGCACCTTTTTGCGGCGGATCCGGCGTCGCCCCGTCTTCGAGCTCGTAGATATGGAGCTCCGGGATGCTCCAGCGCCGTTCGCGAAGATCCGCGCTGCTCACGAACAGGCGGATGCGATCGACGGTCTCGGGGACGAGGTCGATGCGAAACCTGGCGCGGTTGGGATCCTCGACGAGCTGGCGCACGAGCGCGACCTTGTGCCATACGTCCTCGACCTGCTCGAGCCTGAAGCCGCGTTCTCCGAGAAAGCCGTTGACCTCGACATTTCTGGGGAACTCGCCCCACGGAAACGCCATCTCGAGCTCGATGCGCACGGGGCGTAGCGGCTTTTCGAATGCGATCTCGAAGTGGTCTCCTTTTCGTTGGGTCTCGCCCGTGAACCACTTCGTCCCCGGGTCGCCGTCGATCGCGTCGTTGGGATCGCCGTCGCCGTTGCTTCCGACCCGGAGCCGGCTTCTCGGGATCTCGCGGCAAGCGCACGCGCGCGGTGTCCCTTCCTCTTCCATGGGACGAAGCCGGTAGACGCGCTCGCGTCCGAGGTAGTAGCGGTTCCAAAGCGGTATATCTCGATCGGGAAACGTTGCCTCGAGCGTCGCCTCCGAGCGCCGCGCGAGCGACGCTAGCCTGCGAACGCTCTCATCCTCATCCTCCCAACGCTTTGGATGCACGACGACCTGTTCCACGCCGAGCGCGCGCAGAAGCGTTAGCGACGAGCGGCTCGGAAAGCCAACGAGCTCCGACTGCAGAAGCTCCATCGCGGGAGGGTAGAAGCTCGGCTTGTTGAACAGGATCGGACGCTCGTGAAAGGTCGCGTAATAGGCGTCGTGGGCCACGAAACGGATCCGGCGCAACGGGTGGACGGGTAGCTCGGCGATCGGCGAGCCTTCGGGATCCGATCCCAACCATCGGTAGACGTCGGGAAATGTCTCGGCCGCGCTGATCTCCCGGCCTTCGGTGCGCTCGGGCGACCAGTGCTCCGCGAGCAAAACGGTGCACAGCGCAGCGCATCCGATCACGGTGCCCTTCCGTGGGCGCTTCGCGAGAAGCGAGGCGGCGCCATAGGCAATGAACAATCCCATGCCGAGCGTCACCAGCAGTGAGAATCGGTCGGGCGTTTTGAGATTCTGAAACGGGCCAAGTTTTTGGAGCAGCGCGTACGGGCCGGGCCCGAGGTTCACGCCCGCAAAGCAAAGCTCTTTTCCTGCCGAGAGCGCGAAGCCTGCGAGCGCCACCGTGAGATAAGCAAGACCCATTTTGCGCTCGGCCGACCCTCTCGGGCGTTGAACGAGCGTCGCGATCCCGACGGCCGCGATCAAAAGCGCGAAGTACCCGATGAAATGGTCGACGAGAAAGTGGTCCGGTTCCAAGAATCCATAGAGAAGGGTTCGAGAGCGGGGGACGAAATATCCCAAGAGGTCGTAGGTGTTGGGCTCGCCGGCGAAGCCGTAGAGACGGTAGAGCACGAGATAGGGGATCGTGACGAGCGCAAGCACGACCCCAACCGAAAGTCCGGAGGCGCCGATCCAGGCGATGGATCGCCGGTCGCGGCGCGCGGGATAGGCCCAGAAAAATCCGGGAAAAAAGACCGCGAGCGCGACGAGATAGAACGCGAGATAGTAGAAGCACGCGAGGCCTTGGAGCGCGGAGAAGACCGCGAATCCCGCGAGATAGGCTTTGTTGCCTCGCGCGAAATATCGATGGAGACAAAACAGTCCGAGCGGGAGCCACTGGAGCGTGATGAGCTGAATGCGTGCGAGCTGGGAGAAGCTATACGCGTTGAACGCGAAGTAGACGGCTCCGACCACGGCGCCGGCAGTCGACCCCGTGAGCTCGCGAAACAAGATGTGCGCGGCGAAGGCACTAAGAGCGAGCGAGACGAGCGTGAGCAAATTCATCGCAAGCACGTGGTTGTCGAGCAAATTGAAAAGCGGTGCCGACAGAAGCCCTTCGCTCAACATCGGCTCCGAGTAGAGAAGCCCTTGCGGGTGGGGGTAGAACGCGTTCGCATCGAAGATTCCCGGATAGCCTTCCGTGAGGTGGGTGGCGCTCCACCATATGATCCAAAGCCCGAGCACGGCGTCGCCGTCGTCGGGCAAATGTGTGCCCGCGTTCGAGCTCAACGGCATCAAGAGAACGAAAGTGAGAGCGAGATAGAACGCGGCCCAAGCGAGTAAGCGGAGCCACCTCATGTCGGCGCGGACGGTCTCTGGAAAACGAAGACGTTGTTGAGGCCGAGCTGAAATTTCTTGGCGCAGACGAGCGTCAATCCTTGCGCCGTGAATATTCTCGGGGTCTCCCTGGGCTCGAAACCGTAATGCTCCTCGAGCGCCATGCCGTCCAGAAGCTGCAAGAACATAAACACGTCGAGGATGCGGTCGACCAAAGCTTCGGGCGCCGTGATCACGAGGTAGCGGCCCGGGACGAGGTGCTCGTAACACGCTTTCGCCAGGACCGGCTGCTGCTTGGTCGGGACGTGCTCGAGCATCGCGAGCATCGTGATGACGTCGAAAGGCTCTTGCTCGGGGAGGCCCTCCGGGAACTTTCCCGGAATGAGCTGGTAGTGTTCCGTTTCGACTCTGGCGTCGAGATCGTCGTCGATGCCCACGCCTTCCGCGATGCGGCCCTCGAATTGGTGGAAGAGCTCGCCTCGGGAGCAGCCGCTGTCGAGCACACGACCGCCGCTTTTGAGATACGGCCCCACTTTCGCGATGCGCCACCGTTGCAAAAGCCGGTCGAGCGCCTTCATCTGATCTTGCCGCGATGCCGGCCGAGGCCGAGCACGCTCAGAAAGAAGCTCGTGAGCACGACTTGGAAGCCCAAGGTCAGCGCGAGCGTGGCCGGGATGACGACGCGCAGCGTGCGCGTTGGCTGCAGGGGGCCGAACGAGCGCGCGCCCCAATCGCTCACCGCCCACACGGTGCCGGCGATACCGGTGAAGATGAGAAGAAATCCTACGGCGAGCCCCACCTCCAGCGTGACGTAGCGGAAAACCTTGTCGAGCCTCGGATCTTCGGGCATCAATCCTTCCTGGATGGCGAAGACCTTCGCGAAGAAGGCGAAGGCGATCGATTGATAGCCGATCGTCACCGCGGCCGCCGCGTAGAGAAGCGTGTGAACGTCGAATGTCACCGCGCCCACTATTCGAGGGCCGGACAGAACCCATAGCCCGACCAAGAGCCCCGCCACCAAAAGCGCGATGCCCGGATAGAGAAACAACCATCGTGGGCTGAAGAGAAACAAGAACCGGAGGTGACGCCAACCGTCCCGCCACGTGCGAAGGTGCGGCGCGCGGTGGCGGCCGTCGGAGGAGAGCGTCGTCGGGACTTCCGTGACCCGCATGTCGAGAAGCGTGGCCTTGACTACCATCTCGGACGCGAACTCCATCCCCGTGGTCTGGAGATCCATTTTGATGACAGCTTCCTTACGAAAGCCGCGCTGGCCGCAATGAAAGTCGCCGCACGGGTTCGGGAAGAGGAGCTTGCCGATTCCCGTCAAGACGGGGTTTCCCAGATACCGATGGAGCGGTGGCATCGCGCCGGGCTCGATCCCGCCTTTGAACCGATTCCCCATCACGAGGTCGTAGCCTTCGCGCAGCTTCTCGATGAAAGGCATCAGACGGGTGAAATCATAGCTATCGTCGGCGTCGCCCATGATGATGAACTTCCCTGACGCCGCGTGGATGCCTCCTAGTAGCGCACTTCCGTAGCCTTTCTTCTCAACGTGAACGAGCTTCGCGCCCAAGCGCTCCGCGATTTCGATGGAACCGTCCGTGCTCCCGTTATCGGCAATGACGACCTCGCCCGCGATCGCGTTCTCCTTCAGACTGCGCTGCGCTTTTTCGATACACGTGGCGAGGGTCTCCGCCTCGTTCAGGCAGGGCATAACGATGGAGAGCTCGAGCTCTTCCGCCTTGTCTTCGGCCACTAGCATGTCACTGGATGTAACCCAGCGCTCGAAGACTGTCGAGGAGCTTCTTTTGTTCTTCTTCGTCGAGACCGCTTTTCGGTCCCGTGACGACACTCTCCGAATAAGACGGGGGCAAGTTCAGATATTGAGCCATCGTGAGTCGCAATTGCTTGAGCACAGCCGCTCTCTCTTCGTTGAGCCGGCCTTCCAGGAGGCTTTGTTTCTCGAACGGATCCTTCTTCAAATCATAGAGCTCCTCGGTGGGAACGTCTCGGCATTCGGCGCGGCAAGTTTCGTCGAAGAAGTGGTCGTCCGCTTGAAGGAGCGCTTGACGAACGCCCGCCGGAGTGTAGATGTACTTGTAACGCTCGGTGACGAGCGCGCGCCGAAGCGCGCATCGGCCGTCGGCTTCCGAGTAAGAGATGCTTTCGCGTTCCCCTTCCGCGAGGAGCGACAGCCCAGGGCCTTCATACGTCGACGCGTCGAGTCCCGTGAGATCCAAAACGGTCGGTAAGAGGTCCACGTGGCGCGCGAGAAAGGCCGCGTCCCGCCCGGGCTCCGCCCCCGGGAGTTTCACGAGGAGAGGGACACGGAGGTTCTCTTCATAATGTCCGCTTCCGTGAACGCAGCATTTGCCTTCGGTCTCGATCATGTTCGAGCCGTGGTCGCCGGTCAGGATGAGGATCTAGTTTTCGTACAGCCCTCGACGCTTCAGCTCGAGCACGATTTGCGACAAGTGGTGGTCGACATATTGAAGCACCTCGCGGTCTTCGGGGAGGCCCTTTGGCCGTGGCTCGTGCAAGTCGTAAGTGTGAAAGAAAAGAAAAAACGGCGTATCGTCTCTCTCGGAGAGCCAGTCGAGCGCCCCGCTCGTGCCCTCGACGAGATCGGTCAGGCTCTCCCGCGCTTTTCGGTGCTCTTCGAAGACCTCGAAACCTTGGTCGAGGCCGTAGGCGGCGGAGATGCTTCCCTGGCCCACGAAAGCGGCGGTGTCGTAGCCCGCGGCCCCGAGCAGCTCGCCGAGGGTCTCGAACGCGGGCACGCGCGAGTAGTAGTCGTTCCACCGGATCATGAGCCCGTAAGGCACGTCGCGCCCGTGCTGGGACGGGTAGAGCCCGCTGAGCATGCTCATATGGGACGGGGTCGTCCACGGCGCGTGGGCATACGCGCGGGAAAACGCGATCGCGTCCTCTTTCAATGCCTTAAGAGTAGGCGCGTAGCCCTGCTCGACAGCGCTTTCGAACTGCCGCTGATTCAGGCAATCGATCGAGATCAGGATGACGTTCGGCCTCGCATCCTCGCGGCAGGCGCTGCTCGCGAACAAAAAAGCGATCGATGCGAGCCCCATGAATCGCATGAAGTTCATCGTTCTACAGCCGTCACTATACTCCACGAGGACGTCCGGCGTAATCCGGCGGCCTTCGCTTACCGGCGCGGCCGCGATGGTTAGCGGCCGAGATAGCCGAGCGCTCGGAGTCTTTCGAGCGTCGACTCGTCCAACGTCACGTCTTGTCCCGTGTTGCCCCGCTCGGTGCGGAGGCGAAGGGCTCGAGCAAGGTACCGCCGCACGCTTTCGCGGAGCGCGTCGGTCTCCGCTGCGAGCTCGTTCGCGAGGTTCTTCATCTCCTCGGGGTCGCCGAGCAAGTCATAGAGCTCCTCCGCTTCGATCTCGCTCGCGTAGAGCCCGTCAACGTCCGGGGCGGAGAGGCTCGCGATATGTTTCAGGCGCTCTCCGCGTCACGCCACCTGCTATCGTCGCGCCGCGGTTGGGGAGCGCATCCCAGGTGAACTCGACGGTGACGTTGCGCGACTCGTCGCTTCCCGAATCTTCCAGGTGTCGGTCCAGGCTCGTGGCCTCGCCTTCGAAGGGAACCTCCGCGGCCTCGAGCATGGTGGGGAAGACGTCGATCTGGCTCACCAGGGTCTCGATGCGTCCGACGGGAGGATCGCCGGGCCACTTCACGAACATCGATATGTGAAGCTGGACGCGCACTCTGTGCATGAGGCCGGGGGCGTCCGTCGGCTGCGGTCCGAAGCGATGGGTGAATCCTTCCGGCACCCTCACGCGCGCGCCTCCTCCCCCTTGCCGCCACCTGCGGTCTAAGGTAGAAGCCCATGCCGAAATACGTGGCCGGCGACGATTTCGGCGGCCAGCCGGTGCGCGTCTCGGTTCCAGTGCTTGTCTTCACCGAAATCCCAGAGCATCTCGGGGTGATCGCGGCGGGCGCGCGAAAGGAAACCCTCCAGGCCCAGCTGCTCGATCCCGATTCGCTCCAGCTTGGGTCTCAGCTCGTGATAGAGCGGCGTTCGCTCGCCGCGATGCGCGGTGTTGATGACGAGAAAATTTGCGCCGGCGACATCGACTCGATCGGCAAGACCCGCGACCAGCGCGGCGGTGGCGTCGCCTGGCGTCAGCGAGCTCGTGCGCGGGACGTCGACGTCGAACGAGCCGAGCACCGCACCGGCGGGCGAGGAATTGCGACTCCTCACGAAGTTCCACAGCGTCGACTCCTGACCGAGAAACAACTTGATTCTTTGAGCGCGGGTCAGGAGCGGTACCGGGCTACCTCGCAGCGAGAGCTCGCGATCGTCATCTAGGTCGAAGTAGGGCTTGTAGTAGCGTTTGTAGGCAAAGTCTTCCGTGCTGGCGAGAAAGTCGTTGTCACACATCACGAGAATCACGAGATCCGGAGCCAATTCCATTCCGATCTCCTGAAACAGAATGTACTCCTGATCGGTGGAGTAGCCGGTGACGCCCATGTTGACGACCTCGATCAAGTCGTCGTCTGCAAAGGAGTCATTGAGATAAGTCTCGAGATGCGTCGTGAACGCGTTGTCGAGGTCGACGCCGAGTCCGAAGACGTAAGAGTCACCAACGACGACGACGCGCCTCGCGCCTTCGGGCTTGTGCCGTGAGATTTCCCGACCCCGGAGCCCCGCGGAGTTGATGCGAACCGCGGCACGGTCGGGCCCTGACAGCGGCGCAGCTCCGGTTCCGTTCGCTCGGTGGTACCAGCCTTTGGTCCGGTCGTACACCCAGAAGTTCCGCTCGGTCGTGTGACGGACCAGCGCCGGGAAGTGCATGCCCAGAACCTTCATCGACGTCTCGATGCCAACTAGAAGGAGCGTGAGGACGAGAAGGTTGCCGCATGCGAGTCGCACCCAAGCGGGGCCTATGAAAGCTCCCGTGCCGAACACGTAAATGAGCGTGGATAGGAGCAACCCGCATCGCGCGAGCGCCGCTCGTCGCCCGGAAACATCGTCGAGTTGAGCGAGCTTGCTCTCGTCGGCTTCTCGTCCCCAAACCGCGATACCGAGCGAAGTCTCTCCGAAGGCCGCCTCCTCCATGCGATAGGCGAACGAGAGGCACCCCAAAAGCTATCGCAGCATAGACGAGCAAAAAACTCGCGAGAAGTTTCTTCCTGCGATCCAAGTCCAAACCTCAAACAGCAGACACGGGGGGCTCCGGGCGGGATGGCCGTTTTTCTATTACCCGTCCGTTCGAGTCGCGCGTGGGGCTCCGGGGCACGACGCGCGGCCAAAAATAATATTCTCGTCGGTGCGCGAGACCGGCCCCGTTCGACGAAGGCGGCACGAGTGGGTCCACATTCCTTTCGGTGACTAGTGGACTGTAACAGATAAGCGTTTAGTGATACTATCTCTCCCATGCAGGAGAGAAGCAGCGTTGTATTGACTCGGGCGGAACGTCTGGAACTCAGCAAACGAGCGTCGAGCCGAAGCGGCCGCGCTGACGATGCGCGTGTTTCTCGGGTGTTGCTGTTGTTGGCCGAGGGTGCGAGCTACTCGGAGGTTCAGCGGACGGTGGATTGCACGGCGCCTTTTGTCAGCAAGTGGAAACGTCGATTCTTGGAGGAGCGTCTGGCAGGTCTGTACGCGCGTCACGAGGGACGTCCGGTTCAAGTACTCACGCCTCGGATGGAAGCACGGATTCTGTCCTGGACGCAGAAGAAGCCCACGGACGGCTCTACTCACTGGAGCACACGGCGGCTGGCGAAGAAGCTGGGAGTCCATCACATGATGGTGGCTCGCACTTGGAAAAAGCATGGTCTCCAACCACACCGAATTGAGCATTACAAAGCGTCCGACGACCCGGATTTTGAGAAGAAGGCAGCGGAGATCATCGGTCTCTATATGAATCCGCCTCAGCACGCTGCGGTGTTTTGTATTGATGAGAAAACGGCGATCCAAGCCCTGGATCGGCGGGACCCGATCTTGCCATTGTCTCCCGGACGGGCCGAGCGACACGGTTTCGAGTACGTCCGGCATGGAACGCTTTCTCTCTACGCCGCCTTCGACACGAAGACGGGCGAGGTCCTCGGCAAGACTGTCCGCCGCCATACCAGCCAGGAGTTTGTCGCCTTTTTGGAGCAGCTGGTTACGAGCCACAAGCGAAAGCGCGAAATCCACGTCATCCTCGACAATCTGTCCGCTCATAAAACCGCCAAGGTCGCTGAGTTCCTCGAAGCCAATCCGAAGGTCCATTTGCACTTCACGCCCACTTATTCCTCCTGGCTGAACAAGGTCGAACTCTGGTTCTCCAAGATCGAGCGGGACCTGATACATCGAGGCGTGTTCACCTCAACCCAGGACTTGACTCGCAAGATCATGCGCTACATACGCAAGTACAACGAGGCTCCCAAGCCCGTGAAGTGGACCTACAACGATCCGTCACGACGAATCAAAACCACTAAACGTTCAGCTGTTACAGTCCACTAGTATAGTGTGTTCGTCGTCTCAGCGACTATGCATGGATTGACCGAAACCATCACGACGAGAAGTGCTTCGAAGTTGAGGCCAGAATCGTCGCGCTCTTATTGCTCGCGGGTTTCGCGGTACAAGTCCACTTCATCGAGACGTACCCCCCAGGCTGCGCTATTCGGCGATCCGGGTGCCTATCAGCGCGTCGGTTTGGGCATGAACAGAACCCATCGAGTTCGCCACACCTACGACCATAGGCTGCGCGACGCCATCGCCGCGACCGGCAACGCGGACCTGTTCCGGGACGTTGCCATCCCGGCTTCGACGCGGCTCACTTGGGCGCGTGGCGAGGTGCGCCCAGTAGTCGCTGTGGTCGACGTTGAGCTGGAGGTCTATGACCTGTTGGAGCAGGTCGACAGACTACGACAGCGAGCCAGGGAGCAGGCGGCGACCATCGGATTAGTGGTGCGGCTGTTGAAGCTCCACGGCAAACGCGACGGCGATCGCGTTCCCGATGGTGCAAGGAAATCTGCGGTTCTGCGCGCGATCGCGTCCGCGACTGACCGCCTCACACAGAGCACGGTGCTCAAGATCGTCAGGATCTCGTCGGCGCGCTATCACGCGTGGAAGCGGAAGGACGAGGGCTGCGGGCTTGACGACCAACAGAGCTGTCCGAAGTCCTTCCCTTGCCAGCTGACGCGGGACGAAGGCTCCACGATGAGGGATTTTGGAGAGTCCGAGACGCATCGCCCGCTCGGCTTTATCGCTCGGCTCATTACCTACATCCCGAGCCCAACCAACACACGAGAAAACGCCGGGTGTAATGGCGAGATGAATTACCAGGGCGCGCGAACCCATGAAATCCTCCAGGCCTCAGCCGACGCGAAGGATCGTGAGCGGCTTGTGGCGCACGACATCCAGCGTGACGATAACGCCGACGATGCTGACGGCGACGGCCGCCAAGACGATGGCCACCGAGTTCACGAGAATCGCGGGGCGAAAGGGAATCTCCAAGACTCGGGAGCTCAGGAGGAACGTGAGTACCTGCGCGCCGAGTGCCCCGATCAGACCCGCGAGCAAACCGAGCGTTCCGTACTCGAAGAACATCATTGTGGCGACCCTGCGACGGCTCGCCCCGAGCGTGCGGAAGATGGCGGTCTCATACCTCCGTTGATACTTGGTCATCGCGACCGAGCCGAGAAGAATCAGACCGCCGCTCAGAAGAGCCACGCTGCCGACGACGGAGATCGCGAGCGATATTTTGTCTACGACCTTTGCCAGAGCGTCCAGCACGTCTCTCAGATCGACGATCGAGACGTTGTGAAAATCCTCCACGACGTCGCGCTGGAATCGAGCGCGATCCATCGGGTCGTTGGGTCCCTTGACGAATCCCGCATAGGTGTTCGGAACACCTTCGAGCCCGCCGGGACGAAAGACGAACATAAAGCCACCGTTCCTGGCGTCGCTCCACTCGACGTCGCGGATGCTCGAGACCTTCGCCTCGATGCGACGCCCCATGATGTCGAAGGTCATTCGATCACCGGGGGAGATCCGGTAGCGCTCATGAAGACTCGACTCGATCGAGACCTCGGGTTCAGCCGAATGGGTGTCGTCCCATAACGCGCCCTCGAGAATCCGTTCGTTGTCATCGAGCTGGTTACGATAGGTGATGGTGTACTCGCGTCCGAGCCCGCCCCGTTCCCGAACTTCCTCGTAGCTCGCGAGCTCGACGTCCTTTCCATGAACCTCGACGACCCGGGCCCGCAGCACCGGCACGAGCTTCACGCTCTCGGCACCGAGGCGCTCGGCTCGCTCCCGGAGCGTCGCCACCTGATCTCTCTGGACGTCGATGAAGAACATGTCGGGGGCATCGTCCCTGAGCTCGATGGCGAATTGTTCGAGGAGGTTCGCCTGGACGCTCTGAATGGTGAGCACGAAACAGCAACCGAGGCCCACGGCGAGGAGGATGACGCGTGTCTGATTGCCGGGGCGGCTGACGTTGAGAACCGCGTGGCGCAGAGGGAAGTAGGCCTTCTTCCCGAGCGGCGCCACCGCCTTGACGAGGCCGATTCCCGCGAAGTGGAGGGCGAGACTGACGCCGGCAAAGGTCACGGAAACGAACCAGCCGATTCTGAGCGAGTCCGCCTGCCACGCCGAAAGCCCGACGAGCGCCGCGAGCAGCAAAGCGGCCGCGCCCACTTGAAGCCTGTCGAGTCCCGCGAGTCGCTCCCTGAGATTCTTGAACCGCGGCTGAAGCTGCCCCTCGGGTCGCAGAAGCCACAACGGTCGTACCAGCCTGACGTGAAGCAGCGGAATCAATGAAAACAGAGCCGCGACGAGAAGCCCGATCCCCAAGCCCTGCAGGACCGCGGAGGTCGTCAAGCCGTACTCGACATCGGTGAGCTCGACGCCGAAGCCCGGCGGAATCACCCGCACGATGCCCTCGGCGAGTCCCAGGCCGAGAAGGCTTCCGATGAAGCTGAGAAACAAGACTTGAAGCACGTAAATCGCGAGCACCTGACGCGTCGTCGCGCCCAGACACTTGAGGACCGCAATGCTCTTGAGCTTCTCCGCGACGAAGACGCGAACGACGCTCCAGACCCCGACTCCGCCAAGGATCAAGATGACGAAACCCGCGAGGCTGAGATAGCTCTCGCCACGGTTCAATCTTCGGGCCAAGCGGTCGCCCGCCTCCCGATAGGAGCGGACCCGAACGAACTCGTTTCCGAGAGCTCCCTCGAGATCCCAAACGAGATCTTTAACCGATTCCTCAGGGGCTCGGACGAGGACCTGCCGATTGACGCGACTTCCGAACGTGAGGAGACCGGTTGTCTCGACGTCGGCGAAATCGATAAACACCCGCGGACCGAGCGTGAACATGCTCAGGCTTCGACCCGCTTCTCGGACGACGATGCCACGGATGGTAAACGAGGCTTCACCGATGCGGACAGGTTCGCCGACCTCGACGCCAAGGCGGGTCAGGAGCTCGGGGCGCACGATGGTACCGTGATTCTTCAAGAGATCGTGGTGATAGGGCTGCCCGTCGGCGAGCTCGATCGTTCCGTAGAATGGAAAAGCTTCCTCCACGGCGCGAAGCTCCACCATGGTCGCAACCTGGCTGTCCGCGTCGTCGGGCCGCGCCATGATCGTCGAGACGACCGATTCCGTCCGCGCCGTCGCACCGTGCTCCGCGAGCTTCTCGTCGATGATGAATCTCGCGTCGTCGGAATAGGGACGGCTACTCCAAATGAGAACGTCGGCCGCCGTGATCGACTTCGACTCCCGCGCGAGAGCGTTGCGTACGCTCTGGATCACGGAGCGAAGCGCGATCATGGACGCGATACCGACCGCGATGCAGAGAAAGAAGAACAGCAGACGCGTCCAGGAAGCGCGCATCTCGCGAACCGCCATGCGAAGCGCGAAGGACATATCTAAGTGCTCACTCGCCTCTTCGGCTCGTTCGCTCCCCTCGCTCTTCGCTCGGGGGGACGGCCGGCCCACCCGGGCCGGGCTCGCGGCAGATGCATTGGCTGCCGCTCGCGCAGGGTGCAGATGTCTCTTTCAGCACCCTGCTAGCTTCCGCTCACGGCCTTCGCCATCGGGGCGGCGGCGCGTTCTTTGATGCGGTCGATGCGGCCGGCTTTGAGCATCATCACGCGATCGGCCCTTCGTGCGAGCTCTTCGTCGTGGGTCGCGAGCACGATGGTCGTTCCCCGTCGTTCGTGGATTTCGAGAATGATCTCCACGATGTGCTTCCCGTTGCTCGCGTCGAGGTTGCCAGTCGGCTCGTCCGCCAGAAGGATGGCTGGGTCGTTCGCGAGCGCGCGGGCAAGCGCCACCCGCTGCTGCTCGCCGCCCGAAAGCTGCGACGGGTAGTGATGGGTCCTTTCGGAGAGGCCCACTTCGCCCAGGAGCTTTCGAGATCTCTCCTCGGCGCCCCCGATACCCGCAATCTCCATCGGCACCAGCACGTTCTCGAGTGCGGTGAGAGATGGAAGAAGATGGAAAAACTGAAAGACGAAACCGATGCGCTCGCCGCGCAAACGCGCCAGAGAGTCCTCGCTCAGCGCGGCGAGGTCTTGTCCGGCGACGACGATCCGCCCCGAGCTAGGAGAGTCGAGACCCGCGATGAGCCCGAGAAGCGTCGACTTCCCGCTGCCCGAAGGACCGACGATCGAGAGGAACTGTCCCGCCGGCACTTCCAGAGTCAGAGAATCGAGAATCGTCAACTCCTCGGAGCCGCTGGTAACGATCTTGGTGACGTCCTCGAGTTGGATCATGGAGCGGGACTCGCCTGCGGTTGAGACAATATGGGCTCCAGGCGCTCCCAAACGTTCTCCGCGACGACGCGCGCGCCGGCCGCGTCCGGATGGGTACCGTCGGGCTGGTTCAACTCCCGAACGCCGGCGACCCTTTCGAGAAGGAATGGAAGCAGCGTGACCTCGTGCTCTTCGGCCAGCTCGGGATAGACGGCGACGAACTCTTCGACGTAACGATCCTGGTGCTCGGGCGAGGCCGTGAAGCCCGCCAGGAGAACCTTGACGCCATGAGCCTTGGCACCCTCGATGATCCCGGCCAGGTTCTTTTTCATCTCAGACGGCGGGAGTCCTCGCAGTCCGTCGTTTCCGCCGAGCGCCAGGATCAAAATCTCGACGTCGCGATTCTGAAGCACCCAATCGAGCCGCCTCAGACCGCCGGCGGACGTCTCTCCGGACACGCCGGCGTTGATGACTTCATAAGCATAGCCGGCTTCGTCCACCAGCTCCTGAAGGACGGCGGGATAGGCCTCGTCGAGTCCGATGCCGAATCCGGCTGTGAGGCTGTCACCAAAGGCGACAATCTGCTTCTGTCCCGACCGATCGGGACCGGCCGAGGACTTGGCGCCGTCCGCCTCTGGAACCACGTCACGGGTCTCCTCGACTCCGTCACACCCCGCCAGGAGCACGGCCAGGAAGATGCCGATAAGGGTTCGCAGGAACATAGACTTAGACTAACCCTCCCGTTCCAGGCACGCCAGCACAATTGCAAAACGGGGGCCTCACTGGCTAGAATCCCCGACATGGCAGTCAAACTGACGAATCCCGATCCCCGTTCCAAAGAGTTGAAACGGTCTTTCGACGAGATCCGTTCCGCGCAAAAGCTTCGCGAGCTGACGGACGAGGAGGACGGCAGCGGAAGCGACAGTCTGCCTGTTGGCGTCTACGGCTTCACCTACTCCCCCTGTGCCGACAACTTTCCGTTCTTCAAAGCGCACGATCTGCGGAGCTACGAGGCGCACAAGCACTCGGACGGCAGCGTCGTGCTTCTCGGGTTTCTGACGGCCGACGAGAAGAAGGCGCTCGAAATGGCGACGGGCGTGTCGACCCTCCATCTCTTCGCGGAGCCCAAGGACGAGGCCAATCAGCTCGTCCAGATTCCGCTCAGCCGCGTCCAGAATCACGTCGAGAACTCGCAGCGGGGAGGAGGCTCGGGCCTGGTGATCGAGATCGGCTCCGAGGGCTGAACGGCTACTGGGCGCCGCGTCCGGAGATGACGGCTGGGAAGGTCTTCAGCAAGATCTTCGCGTCCAGCCAGAAGGACCAGTTGTCGATATAGCTGAGGTCCAGTCGCATCCACTCGTCGAAATCGATCTCGCTGCGGCCACTTACCTGCCACAAACCCGTCATCCCCGGCTTCATGCTCAGCCGCCGTCGCTGCCAACGTTCGTAGCGGGAAACTTCCTCGGGTATCGGGGGTCTCGGCCCGACGAGCGCCATGTCCCCCCGGAACACGTTCCAGAGCTGTGGCAGCTCGTCGATGCTGAAACGCCGAAGGTAGGCGCCGGCCGTCGTGACTCGAGGATCCCGTTTGATCTTGAAGACCGGGCCGCTCAACTCGTTCATGGGCAGCAGGTCGTCACGACGGATATCGGCGTCCGGCACCATGGTCCTCAGCTTCAGCAGTATGAACTTCCGGCCGTTGAGCCCACATCGCACCTGGCGGAAAAGGATGGGACCTCCGTCCTCTAGCTTGATCAGCAGCGCAGATATCAAGAGCAGGGGTGAGCTGAGAGCAAGGAAGAAGAACGACAGCGCGATGTCGAGCAGCCGACGCAAGGCGAGCCTGAGCTCGTTGTCGGGAAAGGGCGACAGGTCCAGGAGCGGGCGCCCCTGAAACTCTTCGACCCTGAGCTTGCCGAGGCTCGGCGTCACGAGGGCCACGGCGAGACGTACCCGGATTCCCATCTGCTCGCACGTCGCCACCGCGTCGTCGATGCGCGAGAGCTCGTCTCGGCCGATAGCGAAGACGACTTCGTCTATCGGGCTCGCGTCGAGCAGAGTCGCTAGCTCCTCGAACGATCCGAGCCGCGGTGCCGAAAGAGGCTCGATTCGCTCGTCGAGCGGCACCCATCCGAGCAGACGAAGCCCCCAGTTGCGGTGCTCTTGGATCCCTTGCAAGAGCTCCTGCGCATCTCCCCGCCCGGCAACGATGAGCACGTTGCGTTCGGGGAACTGTTTGCGGCCCACGACTCGAAACAACACCCGGGCGAGACCCTTGAACGCGACCAGCGCTACCGTCGACATGGCGAAGAAAGAGACGAGAAACGAACGACTCAGAAAATGCCACTTCAGCATGAACGCCAGCGTCGCGACGAGCACCCCCGCGAGAACGAGCGCACGCAATACCAGCCACGATTCGACGATATAGCTTCGGGGAAGACGGTATCGATAGACGCCACCGAGCCACAGACAGAACAGACAGATCGGCATGGAAGCTACGATCACGACCAGGTATTGCTCGAGAGGATAGAGATCGGGGAGGTTTCCGGGCCACTGAGCCCGAATCGCGTAGGCGAGACGAAAGGAGACTAGGAGCAGGAGCGCGTCGACGAGTGCCATCTGCACTCCGACCAATCTAGCTCTCTGGCGAATCACGTTCTCGTCCTCGCCTTTTCGTACACTCGCTCCGTTTGGGCCACGACCTGGTCCCAGCTATGGTGCGATTCTACGTAACGACGGCATGCTCGTGCCATCGCGCGCCTGCGGTTCTCGGGAAGCGCCAGCGTCTTCGCCAAGGATGGCGCGAGATCTTCTCCTTCGACGACAAGCCCGCGTCCATCGGCCAGCAGTGCACGGTGGGGCGGAAGATCGCTCGCGACGACGGGGACGCCTCTCGCCATCGCTTCGAGCAGGAAGATGGGCAGGCCTTCCAGCTCGGAGGGGAGCACCGCGGCGCGGGCGCCTCTCAAGAGCACTTCTTTGTCGTCTCCCTGGATCACACCAGGGAACAGGCATCGTAGATCGCGCGCCCTGTCGCGGATTGACTCGGCGCAGGGGCCGCTCGCGTCTCCGGCGAGCACCAGCGTCAGTCGAGGATCGCCGAGCGAGCGAAAGGCCTCCACGAGCCTCTCGAGGCGTTTCTCAGGGACGAAGCGGCCCAGGAACAGGAAGTAGGCGTCCCGCTGCAGCCCGAGCCGCGCGAGGACGTCGCTCGCGGGATCCCGCTCGAGCTCGGGGAGCTCGACCCCGTTAGGGATGGGGTGAGCTTTCCGATCGTAGTGGGAGCGCAGGTAGTCGACGAGCTCGAGCGAGACGGCGATGACCTCCCTAGCGCTTGCGAGCGCTATGCGGGTGCCGAGGCGCATCAGGGACTTGGCCACACGGCCCCACTTGGCGCGCTCCCAATCGAGCGAGTGCACGGTCAGAACCGAGGTCCGGCCCGTGAGCGCGGCGAGACCCGCGAAGCTTCCGGGACCGACGGCATGGAAGTGAAGAACATCGTAGCCACGTAAGACACCGTCGACCGCCGCGAGAAAGCTGTGCAGTGTCGCGTCGAGATGCTTCGTATGGATCGTGGGGACGTGCTTCAAAGAAACTCCCCGAAGCTCCCGGGTATCCGTGTCCGTGTACCAACTTCGGACATAGACGTCGACCTCGTGACCTCTCGCTGCCAAACGCGTCGAAAGCGCCTCGACGTGAGCCTCGATGCCACCGAAGGTCGCAGGAATTCCTTTTTGTCCGATGAAAGCGATCTTCACGAAAGGCTCGCGCCCAGGTGCGCTTTGACTTTACCGACCGCGGCCTCCCGGCCGATTTGTACAAGGTTCTTCCGCATGCCGGACTTGGCGGTGCAGACCATCCAGCACTTGTCGCAACCTTCGAGCTCGCGTCGGTAGTGCTCGGCCTGCTCGCCCCGCCAGATCTCCTCGAATCCAGCCTCTCTCAAGTTTCCGAGCCTGGAGGAAAGAATGTGGCACGCATAGACGTTGGCTTTAGAGTCGAGGTAGAAGAACCCCTCCCCCGCGTCACAGGCCAAAGCGCGACCCCGTCCCTGCGCATAGTCGAGAAGCGACTTCTCGAACCAGGCTCGCGCAACCGATCGAGGGCGAAACGAACGAAAGTGGCGCCGGATGAGAAACTCGAAACCCCGTCGGAGCTCCTCGCCGTCGTCGGGACGCAGGGAGTCCTTGCCCTCTCCGAAGTAGACGTCGGACTCCGTCGCCACGGTGATACTGAAATCCACGCCGAGCTCCTGGGAGAGCTCGTAGACGTCCCTGATCTCCCGAACGTTCGATTCCATCACCGTCATCGCGATGCCGAGGTCTTCGAATCCGGCCGCTTTCAAAACGGCGAGAGACTCCATGTCCTTCGCGAAACCACCGGGGATGCCTCGGACTGTCTCGTGAGTCGACTCGAGGCCGTCGATCGAGATGCGGAGCGCGAGGTCTGGTGCCACTCGTTTGAGCTCGGGGGCGAGCTTTCGAATGCGTTCCGTCATGAACCCGTGCGTCGAGACGACGAGGCGCACGCCCGAACAGCGGCCCCGGATGACGGAGAGGATCTCGGGAAGGTCCTCACGCAGAAACGGCTCTCCCCCCGTGATATTGATCTCCTTGAGCGAGGTCGGAAGCTTCCCATATTCGGAGGGCGCCATCTCGCCAGCGATCTCGTTCTTCCAGATGTCGCACATGACACACCGTGAGTTGCAGTTGAGCGTCACGGCGACGATGGCGTCGGTGGGCGTCACTTGGCCCTCACTTCCTCGTAGACGCGCTCGAGGCTTCGGTAGTGGGCCTCCGGGCTGAAGTCCCGCTCGAGCCAACGCCTGCCTTGCATACCCATCGTCCGAGCGCGCTCGTCCGAGAGAGCGATCTCCGGCAGCGCCTCTAGTCGCGAGGTCATCATAGACTGTACTTTCATCTTCCGCGAATCGAGACCGGGGAGAACGAGGAGCTCCATTCCCTATTTCGTCGCGACGACGACGTGACCGGCCGGGCAAAGCTTCGACGTCGTCCCTCGCACCATCGGCTCGATCGCCGCATTGACCCAGCTGGAGAAGACCGGCGCGAAGCCAAAGACGAGATCGTAGATCACGACGAACCGATTCCCGAAAGAAACGACTTCGACCCGAGAAAATCTACGAAACAAATGCGAAAGTCCCGCCGCTGTATATCGATAGTAATCGTTCGGCCAACCGTGAACGACGTAAACGAAAGGTGTGGTGAGGACGAGCGTACCAGCGGGCCTGAGCACCCTTCGAGCTTCCTCCGCCACGGCCGCCGGCTCGGTGCAGTGCTCAAGCATCTCCGTCGAGATCACGAGGTCGACCGATTCGTCCCTTATGGAGAGCCGCTCGGCACGCCCGAGAACGTCTGGCCGATGAGAGCCGTCGAGGTCGTAGGTGACGAGCCTCCCGTCCGGAAGCCAGGCTCGGTAACGGCCGATACCACCGAGGTCGAGCATGAGCGCGCTCCGATCGCGCAGACGAAGCGAAGCCAGCGCCGTCTTCAATCGGTGCTCGAGCACGCGTCTAGAAAGGGTCTTTGGTTCCGGCCTCAGACCCAAGCGTCAACACACCTTCCGTCGATATCCCTCACCGCAAGTTGCCACGTTACTTCCGAGGCCCTCCGACAATCAAGTCGCAAGCAGTGGACAGCCTAATGAAGGACCGTCAACGGCAGCACAGCGCGCCCGCATCGTGGGCTATACTACATGCCTGCGGCGATGCCCAAAGCCTCGATTGTCATCCGCACCTTGAACGAGGTCTCAACGGACCCACCCTGGACGGTTTGATGCATCAAAGCTTCCAGGACTTCGAGCTGGTTTTCGCGGAGTTGAACGGCTTTCGGATGGTGGCGGTCCCGGAGTGAGGATTTGCTCGCCGCAGATGGGCCTCTCGAGTCGTTCGTCTCTAGGTGGTGCCGTCTACGACTACGAAGTCTTGAAGGGGCTGGCGGCACTCGGTGTAGAAGTCGACATCCCGCACCTTAGACGGATCGACTCCGAAGCGGTCGCCGGATGGCACATCCATCCCATCCCGCTGGAGCGTCAGTTCTATCTGGGCGGTCTGTTCACCAACGCGGCGTTCGGCTGGAAGATGCGCTCGGTCGTGAGAGATCGACGCCCCGATCTCATTCGGGTAGCCTACCCGTGGCACTCGGGTCCAGCCGCAATTCGTATCGGAGCCCACTTCGACGTCCCTGTCGTCGTCGCGTTCCACCATCTCGAAGAGCGAGAGGACGCGATCGAAAGACGAGCTCACCCTTGGGTGGCCGCGCGCGCGCGCGGCCTTCACACCGGGAGCCGGTTCGGCGCCCGACAGCTCGCGGACCGCTACGGAATTGACGAAGAGAGAGTCGCCGTCATCCCCTACGGTGTGGGCGCGCGCTATTGTCCGAACGAAACCGTGCGGACGCGGATTCGTGATGCGCGCGGGTTCGGCGACAGGGTAGTCGTCCTCCATGTGGGAAGCCTCATCGCGCGCAAGAATCTTCTCTTTCTCGTCGAAGTGTTCGAGTCGATCGAGGCCGATCCGCCGCCGCTGCTTCTCCTCTGCGGGGCGGGCTACCCAAAAGGCGCCTATCGGAAACGCCTCGTCGCTCGCATCGAGCGCTCGAAAGCCTCCGAGCGCATTCGGCTGCTGGGACGAGTGTCCGAGGACGAGAAGCTCGACCTCTATCGAGCGAGCGACGTCGTTGCGCATCCGGCCCGGGTCGAGGGCTTCGGCTTCGCCGCGGCGGAAGCCATGGCTTGCGGTCGTGCAGTGCTCGCCTCACGCGCCGGCTCGCTTCCGGAGATCGTCGACGAGAACGAAACGGGCCTGCTCGCCTCACCGGACGATGCGGAGGAGTTCCGCGCGAAGTTATCCCTGCTCGTTAACGATGCGGCGGTGAGGCGCAAATTAGGAGCTCGAGCGGCCGAGGTCGTCGCTTCGCGATTCACCTGGGAGCGAACGGCAGAGGCAACGCTTCACTACTACGAACAGATCCTGGAGGGAGTTTGAAACTCGGCGTGCTCCTCCAGCAGGGTGGCTACGAGAGCGCGGCCGAGATACCCAGAAAGCTGCCGATGAAGAACGCGGCGACGACATAGGCGAACCAACCGATCACGCAAACCAGCACTGCCTTTCCCGTCGTCTGGTAGTCGAGCGCCTGCCTCACCGCGACAACCATGGCCGCGAGCTGCCAGATCGCCGCGATGAGGCCCACCAGCACACCCAGGAACGGGATGATTCCGAGGACGTTCAGCATGCCGGGTGAGGCGGCGAATCCGATCGTCCGCAAAACCTCTGGAAAATCCGCCTTCGTCTGCGGCTCCGGAACGAGCTTCGTACCCACGAGGAAGACGATGCCCGCCCAAATCGCCCAGCCGATCACGGCCGCAATCAAGGCTCCGAAGAGACCCGTGATGCCGGCCCGGCCGATGCCGCCGATGCCCGCGGCGACGGCCGCCAGAAGGACGACGACCATCGCCTGCCCAATCGACGTCTCGTCATGCTCGACTTCCTCGAAGGTCTTCGCATCCAGCTTCGCGGCACCGATCATCCGGTCGACCATACTCGCCATAGCTTTATCTCCTCTAATTGGGCCTCTCAGGCTACGTTGTAGACTCAGCGTCATCAACCCCTCGAGTCGGCGAGGCGACGACGCGGAAGCCGTTGCTTTCCTCGGGCTTCTCGGCGGCGGTACGCCACTTCCACGCCGCCAGCTTGCCATAGACAAAAAGCGACAGCCCGCCGAGGAAATCGATGACGCCGTACCACGGCGTATCGTAGACGATGGTGGAACAACTCTCGACGCAGAAGCCCGCCGCGGCGAGCTCCTCCTCGAGCTCCTCTCGGTTGTACTCGATCTTGTGATCGGGGTCTGAGAACGAAGGCAGGCCCATCCTGCGCAGCCGTCGACGCCACGTGGTACCCCGGTTGGGCACGGCGACGAGCAAGCGGCCGTCCGCTCGCAGCACGCGTCGGCACTCGGACAGAAAACGAGACCGTTCGCGGACGTGCTCCAGGATGTCGAGCGCAAGAACGCGATCGAAGGCGCCGTCTCGATAGGGCCAGGGCTTCTCGGCATCCGCCAACTGAAAAAAGACCGGCGATCCCTCTTCACTTCTCGCCCGCGCCGTCGCGATGCCGAGCGATTGTCTGCTCTGGTCGAAACCCACCGCGATCGCATGCTGAGCTCGAGCCGTCAGGGCGTGCGCCCCGTGACCGCAACCGGCGTCTAGGAGCCTCGCGCCCCTTGGAATGTGCGGCAGGAACCAATCGCGACTCACGCCGCTCGGAAGCAGATGCTTCGGATGAACGGCGTGGTTCGACTTCCGGGTCCATCGGACCAGCGTCGGTGAAAGGGCGTTCAGCACGCGGTTCAGGCGGTCGACGAAGCGCACGAAGATTCGTCCGAAAGTGGCCTCGAGAAAACCCGCATCGCGCGCGATGCTGCGGTATCCAGTGTAACGACCGAAATCGATCGCCCATCGACGAAACGGCGCAAAGAGGATCCATCGCGGGCTTTCGAAACGAGTCACCACGTAGCCCGCGTCGTAGAGGGGTACGAGGGCGGCGTCCCGGAGCAAGGTGAGGGCCCGGTAGCGCTCGCCGTGGATGCCGAGCCGCCGCTCCGCGGAGGCCTCGTTGTAGAACCGCCGACGAATCTGCCCCAAAGTCTCGTTATGGGAGTGATAGGCCGCGGCTTCGGGCTGATAGCGCAATCTCGAGCCGGATGCGACGACGCGCTTCGCCCAATCGTGATCCTCCGCGTAGGAAAGCTCCTCGTCGAAGGGGTACTTCTGCCAGATGCTGCGTCTCACGGCCGCGTTCGCGGCGCCAAATCCGACCCCACCGCCACTGAGATCGACATCGCCAGGTGCCACGCCATCGTAGCGTCGATTGAGTCCCCTGCGATCGAAGGGGTTGCAGCCAGGCCGAGGCAGCTCTCGGCCCATGACCCCAGCGACGTCCTCCGCCTCGAACGGTTCGATGAGCGCGCGGAGCCAGGCGTCGCTTGCGGGAAGGGCATGCGCCGAGAGAAGCACGACATGGTCGCTCTCCGCCGCGCGACACCCCATGTTGAGCGCCCTCCCGTAGGTGAACCGATCCCGTGCGATCTCCAGGAGACGGACCGGGTATCGGCGCGCGATCTCGAGGGTAGCGTCGGTCGAGCCCGAGTCGACGAGGATCACTTCGAAGTCGGGATAGCCCTGCGCGAAAATCGCCTCCAGCGTCTCCGTCAAGAATGCGGACTCGTTGAGCGACCGGATCAGGATGGAGGCCGACGTCATAATCGTGGTTTCACGAGAGTCTAGCCGGCTGACCCTTGCCGGTAAAGCTCTCGGGACGGCCGATGAGGACCGTGAAATCCATCGTGAAGAACAGCATTCTGTTCTTCACGATACGGTAGTTTGTGACTTTCGCCTCCTCGAGAATCGACTTCAAGGCACCGAGAGACAGCAAGTTCATATAGCTTCCCGTTGCGAAGCTCTTGCCGATCCGCACGAGGATCGCGTCGAAGAGAGGCTTGGGGAGGTAGTGCAAGAAGGGCAATCGGGTGTGAACCTCGACTGGAAACCAACGGTTCGGGGTCGTCAGGAGGGCAGCCCTCGCGACGCGATGGATCTCGCGAACGAAGCGAACCTGGGCGTCCCGAGCTCCGACGTGCTCTAAAACGGCGTTCGACCAGCAGAGGTCGAATACGTCATCTTTGAATGGAAAACTCTCTCCTCCATATCGAACGACCTTCGTCTCGGGGTAGCGCTCGATGAAACGGGCGGGGTGCTCGATGGAGAGGACCGTGACCCTCGCCGGGTGTGGGTAGTGTTTCTCGAGGTAGTTGTCGACGGGAGAGTACTCCTCGTCGGAGACACCGACGTCGAGAATCGACGCTGCGGCGGTGGGCGCCGCCCACTCGAGAAACGTCCGCCACTTTCGATCGCGGTTGTAGCTCGAGACACGTCTCGCGAGAGACTCCGTTGAACTCAAGGGCCCTCGCACTTTCTCGCAATCACGCATCACGCCCGTATCGTCTCGCGACCATCGCTCTTTATACCGCACGAACGCGGCCGCGCGAAGTCGGGAGAAGAGTCCTCGATTTGCCGTGCTAGACTATGCAACGGATACCGGCACGATGGCCTCTCGAAGCAAGCTCAAGCCGTTCTTGTTCGCCACACTTCTCACCGTCGTGCTCTTCGTTTTCGTCGAGATCGGACTGCGGGCCACGACTTTCGGTTGTGGCCTACCGGAGCCGAACCTGTGCGGGTTCGGAAACGTCTCCTATCGTTTCAACGATAAGCCGGGGGGGGGCGATCTCGTTCCGAACCAGGACGGCGTATGGGCCATATGGCCTCACCGGCCATATCACGTTCAAACGAACTCCGACGGTCTACGCAACGCGAGGGAGGTCGACAGGCGTGCCGATTTGACGATTCTCGCGGTAGGAGATTCGTTCACCTTCGGTCCTTACGTGCCCAACGACGACACGTGGCCCGCCTGGCTCGAGTTCACGCTTGCAAGCGGATCGGCGCGGCGTCGGCGCGTCCAGGTGCTCAACGCCGGCGTGGCCGGCTACACGATACAGGACGAGTACTACTATCTCGTCGAACGCGGCCTGCCGTTGAAGCCAGATCTCGTCGTCATCGCCTTATATCCGAACGACATCAGCGACTTCCGGGGCATTCAGAGGAATTTCCTCGCTCGCGCCGAGAAAACGATTCGGGAGCCCACCGTTGCTTCTATCGTGCGGGACCTCTTCAACCGTTATGAGAGTAAGCTCGCGATTCTACGGCTCGCCACTCGCCTCAAGCGCTCGGCGGAGGTCGCCGAAGCTCGAGAAGGGTCCGCCGCCGCGAAGGCAATCGAATCCACGGCAACGAAGTGCGACCCCTTTGTCCAGCCAGAGTCGTTTGAGAACGACGCTTGCTGGCTCAACTTCGACAAGTGGTTGCGCAGAACGATATCGCTTCTCAAAGAGAACGGTATTCCGCTTTTGCTCGTGGCCATTCCCGATCAAAGACAGCTCGACTCCAGACAGAACACCTCGATACCCCAGGACTTCGTGGGCGCGATCGCATCTCAGGAGGCGGTTCCGTTTTTGGATTTGCAGCTCTCCCTGAAAGAGCTGTCTCCGAGCAATGCCCTTTACCTTCAACGGCTGGATCCAAAGAGCGGCGATTACGTCGGCAACGCTCACATGTCTTCCGAAGGCTATCGACAGGTCGCGCGACGGATCGCTGAGGAGATCGAAAACCGGGTTCTCGTATCCCGTCGCTGAGAAAGCAACGACGTTCAGTTGCTCTACCTCGAGGTTGTGGGATTTGACGTTGCGGGAGCTTTCTATCTAGAACCTACACGCCACGCGAGAATCAAAGGTATAATCGCGGTTGCATTGAGAACGACCAAGGAACACAAGTCGACGTGACCGACTCGACGACGGCGAAAGTTGCGCGACTCCACGTTTTCCTAGAGCTGTCGGCGCTCGCAATCGCTCTCCACCTCGGCTATCTGTCATTATTTCGACGCTACCCGGAACCTTTGCAGTTCCTGGGCGAGAGTTTCCTCGTCGGCGTACTCGCCCTGTTCACTATAGTCTGGCTGCGCTCTCGTCCGGGGAGAGACGATTTCCCCCGGAGCCCGTGGGCGCGCCTTCGCCCGGGTCGATGGCTCTCCGCAGTCCGTAATCCCGAGCTGATATTGCTGGGCTGTTTTCTCTTCGTTTTCTATCTCCTTCAAGTTCACGGCGGGCGCGTTGGGAACGACGGCACCATGTTCTTCGTCAACGTGCGATCTCTGGTCATGGATGGGGATTTCGATCTAACGAACGAGTTTCGGGACTTCGTCCCGCAAAAGTTTCACGTGCCGCAAGTCATGGGGGCGGGTGACAAACCGCAACCCGGGAACGAGCTCGGCGTATCGTTTCTCTGGATGCCCTTTTTCGCGATCGCGCACATTCTCGTGACGCTCGGGCGGGTCTTCGGCTCGACGATCCCGGCGGACGGCTACAGTTACCCCTACATCAACGCCGTATGTCTGGGAAGTCTTCTCTTGGCCTTCGTTGGCGTCGTTCTCTCGTATCGACTCGCCCGGCGCTACTTCGACCCGATGCTCGCGGCGTGCTCGGCGGTCGTACTGTGGCTCGCGTCACCCCTGATTTGGTACACCATGCAAGAGCCGGCGATGAGCCACGCGGTCTCCACGATGGCCGTGGCCTTGCTTCTGACGATCTGGCTCTGGGCACGGAGCTCGACGAGCCTCGCGAGATGGAGCGCAGTCGCCCTCGCCGCGGGACTCGTGATATCGGTTCAGCGCTACAAC
Source organism: Candidatus Marinacidobacterales bacterium (assembly GCA_965247365.1). Lineage (GTDB taxonomy): Bacteria > Acidobacteriota > Vicinamibacteria > Marinacidobacterales > SMYC01 > CBDFHB01. Next base: position 520,842 of record CBDFHB010000002.1, on the reverse strand, counting down.
GTGTTTTATTTGATCGCACCCGCGTTGACTCTCGTGGGCCGTTTGCGCGACCAGTTCTCCGCGAAGAGTCGGTCGGAGTGGGTGAGTGTGACCAAGAAGGGAGCACTCGTGATGGGCGTACTCGCGGTCGCGAGCGCGCCACTATGGATTTACAACCTCTACATGCAGGGAGTCCTCATCGGTGCGGGCGACTGGCCCTCCAACTCGATCACCCACTGGAGGCGGCCGCACGTCTGGGCATTTCTATTTTCGAGCAACCACGGTCTGTTTTCGTGGACCCCCGTCGCCTATCTGTCGGCCATCGGGCTCGTGATGTTCCTTCGGCGGGATCGAACACTCGCCGGAACACTCCTCGTAACGCTGCTCGGCGGCATCTATCTACTGAGCAGCAACTGGAACTGGTGGGCCGGATACAGCTTCGGAAGTCGCCGCATGACGGAGGCCTATCCCCTTTTCCTCATGGGGCTGTGCGCTTTCATCGACTGGGTACGTCGATCGCCGCAAACACTGATCGCGATCGGTGCCACCGGAATCGTGCTCTGGAATTTTCTGCTCGTGGAACAACTCCGTCGAGGAGAGCTTCCGCCCATGGAAACCTTCAGTTTCTCCGAAGCGGTTGCGCGAGGGACCGAGGACGCCTACCAGAGCTTCGGGCATCCGCCAGCGGTGCCCGCGAACTGGGTCTTCGCTTGGCGCTATGGGGTGCGCCCCGACCAGTTCGATTGGATCGTCGGCGGACGGGAGTACCACAATCTCGCGCTCGACGTCGGCAGTCAGGACGACCGGAAATTCATCGGCGCCGGCTGGTCGGCGCCGGAACGAATGCCGGACGGACGTTCCTACCGCTGGTCCGATGGGGCCGAATCGTCGATTCTGCTGTACCTCTTCTTCCCCTACCGCTATCGGCTAAGGGTTGTAGGGGAGCCCATCGGGCTTGCGGAGCCCTATCCCCAGAACGTCGCGGTGACCGTGAATGGCAAGCGCGCCTCGGTGCTGACCTTCAACGGCGAACGGCACGAATCCGAGATCCTGATCCCAAGAGACCTGTGGAAGTCCGGCCTCAACGAGATTCGCTTTCGATACTCGACCACCGCTAGAGCCGACGAAGTTTACGGCGGCTCCGACGCGAGCGAGCTCGGTCTGAGAGTCGAGTCGATCGAGCTTCGTATCGACGAGGTCGTGACGCCGGATTGACTAGACGGGTTCTGCCTTTATGTTGAAACGGTTTTTTCGAACAATACTACCCTCGAAGCTGTGGAGTTTTCTAGTCCAGGCAAAGTACTCGATACGAGTGACCTGCGCGCCCCCGGACTACGGTCCGTTGAGAGCTCTCCCACTTCCCCTATGGAAACGGCGTTATCGAGAGGTTCCGGCCCCGAAAGGCTTCAGCGATGAGTCCGAGGCAAGGGAGGCGCTGCTCCGGGTTGCCGATCATACCCTGATGTCTTACGAAAGGGCGGTGACTCTGCATCAGCAGGTCAAGTATCTGGAACAGAGAGGAGTCGAAGGGGATTTCGTCGAATGCGGCGTGGCGAGAGGCGGAGCGGTGGGACTCATGGCCCTGGCCAACCTTAGATATGGGCAGGAGAGGAGGGACTTTCACCTCTTCGATTCCTTCCGCGGCTTACCCGAGCCAACCGTCGAGGACGGTGCAGAAGTGAAGCGGCGCGCGGAAGCACTGGTTGGAAGGTCTCTGGGTTCCGACGCGAACCTCGAGCCGGTGGGATGGGAAGTAACATCCCGGCGCGATAGTGCGCAGCTTTTGGCGGAGATCGGCTATCCGGACGAGCACTTGCACTATCACGTGGGCTGGTTTCAGGAAACTCTTCCCAAGGCCCAAACGATCGAGCGCATCGCACTCCTCCGGCTCGATGGAGACTGGTATGAATCCACCAAGGTGTGCCTGGAAGCTCTCTATCCTCGAGTCGTCGTGGGCGGATTCATCGTCGTCGACGACTACGGTCACTACGAAGGCTGCCGCAAAGCGGTGGACGAGTTCCAGGAAAGCCTCTCACCCATGGAGTATCTGCACCACATCGACTATACCGGACGCTACTTCGTCAAAGCGCATCGTACCCGTGATTTTGGACCCCATGGGGATTTGTAACCGACCCCGCAAATGAAAGCTCACCTAAACCTCGCGAGCCTGGAGCGAAGTCGAAGGTGGTTCCGTAGTGTCCGAGCCAAGGTGCGGATATGAGCTCCGCAGCGGCGTAGCCGCAAGTGTCCGCTGGTGGCCCGCGACTTGGGCGACCGCTTGACGACAGCTAGACCCTCCGGTACTTCGTCGGTAGTGGACCATTCATAGCTGTAAGCTAGAGCAATTCTCCGACAATCCGCTTCGAAAGCGCTCGCTCGGCCGGCGATGTCGTGCAGCAGGACGTATCCCTCGGCGGCTATTAGGTCGTGGCTTAGAATCGTAAGCAACTCTCTTGGATACCATTGCTTCAAATGATCAACCAGGATGAGATCGTAGCCCGATGAACAATGTTGCCTCAGGAATGAATTGGATTCGGCAGTGAGGAACTGGTAGCCGTCGGTCATCCCGAGCGAGAGCAGATGTTCCGCTATGATTCTCGGGCCCACCGCGTTGTCATACGAAAGGGAGTCGATGCCGGTGTAGCTGAAGTCGGGACGGCCGCTTTGGGAAAGAATCAGCGGGACTGCGAATCCGCCGGATTGATAGCCGATCTCGAGGACTCTTGCCGACGGCATTTTATTCAGCAGTCGAATCGCGTAGTTCTCGAGAAAGGGGTGTTCCGGTCCAATATGCCATTTCTGAGGTTCATACCCGAGTTGCACGTAGTACTCGGATAGTGACGGTTTCTTCTTTTCATCTCTTTCAGCCAATTTGTTCTTTCCTCTGGAGAACAAGTCTTCTGGCAACCTGAACGTAGCGTTGACACATCTCGTCCCCCGAGGGTCCTTCCATGAGCGCTTTGTATCTCAGGTCGGCATAGCCTTGCCGCATCTCCAAAATAGCACCGACCAGATTGTCCCTGAAGCCGATACCGAAACGCTTTCCATACTCGGTGATACCGCCACCGTCTTCATGGTAGAGCAGGGGTAGCCCGCACTGAATACCTTCTACGACGTGCATACCACCGGGCTCGTACTGGGAAGCGGTAACGTAGGCGTGGCATTGTCTCAGTAATCGGGCTAGCCGAGGGCCGCGAGTTGGGGGAAAGAGTTGGGCAGACTTCCATTGAGCCAAGGCTGGCCAGCGACCGATAACCCAGAGCTCGACCTCCGAAAGCTCGCCACGGGTGATGAGGCGATCGATTTCCTCGTAGACCTGGAAACCCTTCATCGGATTGTCGGACCAGTGGTGCGTTACCAACCGTAAAGGGTCGGATGGGTCCCAAGTCGCGCTGTCGAAGGGGTGGAAGACGCGCGGATCAGCGCCGTTCAGCACGACCTCGTGCGGATTGTTCGTATCGAACCAGCGGGCGGCGTGATATTCACGCAGCCAAGGGGAAATGAAAACTGTGTAGTCGGCGACTCTATTCGTTCGGGCCAAGAGATCGTCCATGAACGAGCTGCCTTTCCGCTGGTCGTTTTCGTTGACCCGGTGAACACACACCGTCGACGGCACGCACCGTTTGTACTCCTCGATTTCTTCCGTTCCGAAAGTGGTCAGCTCCTTGCGGCCGTCCAGGAGGAATATGCAGTCCAAGTCTTTTGTCAGTTTGAAGACGACATCATACCCCTGCGTCTCGAGATAACGGCTCAACTGCAGGACGAATTGGTTTCCACCCCCGTACGGAGTCCGTCGTGGTGCCATGTTGATTGCAACTCGAGCAAGCCTCGTCGAAACTCCGTGCCAGGTTGGCACTATCGAACGGAGGATTCGTCCTATGAGCATTCGACGGCTCTGATTGGAAAAGCCGAGCACAACACAACGAAATCTTTGTCCGAGAAGAAAATGAAATGCAAGCTCTTTCTCGAAACATGCCGAGCAGGGCCGGGCACCGCGTGTGTCCGCCGGCCGTCCCGCCCGTCAATGATAGGATCCCATCTTCTCAAAGCCGTTCTCGCGGCCAAACGACATGGAAGGGTTCAACGTGGTAGCGGTCATCGCATGATCGAGCGGTCTCCGTCTCTACGCGCTGCGGAGTTCAGGCTCGGCGTCATCCTGGAGCAGGGCGGAGGTTACTCATCGATGCGGAATGCGGGCCAGGAAGGACGGCTGCGCTACTACCTACGAAGATACGCGGAGTTCTTCGACGAGGTCGTCTTCTTCTCTTACGAGCGAGAGCGGATCGATGCGAAGGACATCCACCCGGCAGTTCGGATCGTCCCTCGACGATTCCCCGTCGGCGGCACGATGTACTCGGTGGCGATGCCTTTCGTCGCCCGGAGGGAGATGTCCCGTTGCGACATTCTCAGGGTTCTTCAGATGAGTGCTGCGGTTCCCGCAGCGCTGGCTAAATCGCTCTACGGCCTCCCATATGTCGTGACCTTCGGCTACGATCTCCCTACCTTGGCCCGACAACGAGGGTGGATCCACGGTAAATGGGCCGAGCTCAACATCCGAGCGGCCAGCCGGAGCGCCGAGGCGATCGTCTTTGGGACAAAGTTCCTTGGAGAGCAAGTTCAGGCCTATGGGCCGCGAGGCGCCCTCGTTCAGCTGCCGAACGGCGTCGACTTGAATCTGTTCAAGCCGCGTAGGGCACGCAAGGTTTCCACCGGAGCGTGGCAGATCATGTCGGTGGGTCGTCTGTCGCCGGAGAAAAACTACGCGGCGCTAATCGAGTCTCTCCGTGATCTACCTGGAGTCGAGCTTCATCTGGTCGGCTCCGGTCCCGAACAAGCAACCTTGCAGCATATAGCCGAGCGAGCCGCGGTGCGTCTCGTTCTCCATGGTACCGTCCCACAAACGAGCTTGCCGCGACTGTTGTCGAACAGCGACCTCTTCGTCCTTCCCAGTCGAACCGAAGGTCACCCCAAAGCGCTGCTCGAAGCCATGGCCTGCGCGCTGCCCTGCATCGGCGCCCGGGAAGCTCCGGGCATCCGATCTGTTCTCGAGCACGAGGTCAACGGAATCCTCACCGAAGGAAGCCCGTCCGGTCTGCGGAGCGGAATCGAAAAACTCCTTGCCGACAGGGACCTGGCGGCAGGATTGGCCTCGGCAGCGAGGAAGAAGGTCGAGACGGATTTCAACCTCGAGACGATCGTGGACTCCGAGCTCCAGATGCTCCGAGATGTGGCGGAAAGATTCAGGCGAACGCACGATGAATGAGACTCCATGCGTATCCTCGTCGTGAACTACCGCTACTTCGTTTCCGGCGGAGCCGAGCGCTACATGTTCGCCTTGAAAGAACGACTCGAGGACCGCGGTCACGAGGTCATTCCTTTCTCGATTCGCTACTCCCAGAACCTTCCATCGAGCTACGAGTCCTATTTCGTCCCGCCACTAGCGGGAGCGGATCAAGTCAAGTTCAGCGAACATCGCTTCAGCCCACGAGCACTGGCAACGACACTCGAGCGGAGCTTCTACTCTACCGAGGTAGAGAACGCCGTGAGAAAGCTCATTCGAGACACCCGACCGCAAGTTGCCTACGTTCTCCACTTCCTCAAGAAACTCTCTCCGGCCGTCTTGGTGGGCATCAAGAGGGAGCGACTTCCCATTATCCTACGCCTCAGCGATCTGTTGTTGATATGTCCGGAAGCGCATCTCATGAGAGAGGGGAATATTTGTACCCTTTGCACCGAAGGCTCCCTTTGGCCGAGCGTCAAATACAAATGTGTGCAGGGCTCGAGGCTGGCTTCATCGGTCCACTTTCTCGCTACCCACTATCACAAACACCGAGGGTACTTCGACTTGATCGACCGTTTCGTCGCACCGAGCGAGCAAACGATGGAATGGATGATTCGGTCCGGCTGGCCTCGGGAGAAGTTCCGGTTCCTGCCGACCCCTGTTTCCGACCCATTCTTCCAGCACAGCGAGAGCCCTTCCCATCAACCCCCACGGTACCTGCTCTATGTGGGACACCTGGAGGCCCACAAAGGGATCGACACCCTGCTTCGCGCCTATGCGACAGCTTCGCGACGAACCGAGGAAGAGTTTCCAAAGCTTTACATTGCGGGAGCGCTCAAAAGCAAATTCGCCCTCTTCTGCATGGAGCTCGCCGACGAGCTCTCGATTCGAGAGCGTGTCCATTTTCTGGGATTCGTGGACGGCAACGGCCTTCCGGAGTTGTATCGAAACGCCCTATTGACGGTGGTACCCTCGCGCAGCTACGAGAATCTTCCCAACGTTCTCATTGAGAGCTACGCGTCGGGCACGCCGGTTATCGGAGCGGGACACGGGTCTATCGGGCCGCTCATTCGGGAAGGGGTCACGGGAGCAACGTTTCGTCCCGGCGACGCCGAGGATCTGGCAGACAAGTTGTACCGGTTCGCTCGCGATAGAGAATGGTGCGAGCGTGCCGGCTCTGCCGCTCGCGACTTGGCGGAGCGCGAGCACCGCATCGAAACGCATGTGGGTGGCCTGTTCAAATTGTTCGAAGAAGCACAAGACACCAACTCCTAGACTCGCATCTCTCTATGCTCAGATTGGCACTCTCAAACCTACGCACCTATAGGTTTTCTCAACGAATTCCACTCATCCGTCTTTTTTTTGTCGTGCACCTTGAATCGTTGGATGAGCTGACGGCGACCGAGCATGCGGCGGCCGTGTCCAGGGTGCTCCTGCCGAGCGGAGTCCGTATGGAGACGGAATTGGACAGATTCCTCAACTTGGATCCGATGACGGTCCAGCTTCTGAATCGACACGAGAATGTCATCCATGATGTGGCCGTCGCGAGCGGCGTGACGACACTCGAGCTTATCCAGAAGCTTCAGACAACGTCCCGATCCTTCCGTCTTTGCTTCTCGGAGAAGAATGCCGCTTTTGGTTTGACGGCTGGCTTCGTGAAGCGCATATACCAAATGGACGGCGAATTCCTCGGTGCCTATATCGCGGATTTCCTTCTCGCCGAAGCGGGTCCCGGGCGTCTCAGATTCCTGTCGCGGTGGATCGCCAGGCTGCTCGAGAAACCTCGGCCGGCAAGGTTCGAACGCACCATATCGATTCTCGATTGCCGCCTCCAGGAAGCTTTGAAAATGGGCCACGTCGAGCAGATTGCCTACGACATCTTCCACACGTCGATCACGGAACGATTTACCTATGTTCGCTGCATGAACGTGCTCAATTTGGCTTACTTCGAGGAAAGCGAGCTACTGCGCGCCCTCGAGTTGTTGCTGGGATCCTTGAGAGACGGGGGAATTCTACAGCTCGGGCGAACGACGAAAGACGGAGTCAATCGGGCCACTTTCTTCAGAAAGGCCGGCAAACGGGTCGAGGTGGAAACGGCAGTAAACGGCGGCAGCGAGCTCGAAGTTTTGATCAAGCTTGTCTATACGCACTGACCGGAAACTACATTGCAGCAGCGTCGGGAGTGAGTGTAAAGCCGAGCTTTTCGGCTGCCCTTCGCAAGCCGTTGATGTGGTTTCGGCGAAAGCGCTCCTCGAAGGCAGATGCACCGATGTCTGTGTATTCGTGACCATATTTGAGCATGCGGAAGACGAGCTGAGCGAGCTTTCTTGCGGTGGCAAAGATCGCGGTTTTAGCGTCTTTGCGTCGGGCGATGCGGCGATAGTAAGCACCAAGTGCGGTCTTCGAACGGTTGAGTGACAATGCAGCCATGCGTAAGGCACCGGCGATACGGTTGGAGCCGGTACCATTGGGGCGTTTGTAGAGTAGCTTTCCACCCGAGATGGGGCGGCGCGGCGCAGGACGGAGCCACGAGACAAAGTGATTTTCACTGGGGAAGGCAGAGAGGTCGAACCCGACCTCGGTGAGTAGGATCGCGGCGGTATCGGGGCTGATGCCGTCGATCCGGGTGAGATCGCATCCAGCGAAACGCCACAGTTCGGTTCGCTTTTCCTGCTCGCCGCGGCGCCGCATGGCGCTTTGCTTGTTCGGGTTCGGATGAGCGGGCACACTGTCGTGTCTGCGCTCGGCCGACTGAAGCTCGATGAGCACTTCACGGATACCACGGTCGAAGGTCTCGATTTCGTCTTGAAGTGCATCGTAGATGCGTAGAGCCGATGCGAGAGTGAACACATGCTCGTCGCGCCAGTTGCCGGTGAGATGCTCTGCGATTTCGTCTACGTCTTTCTTACATCGATGATCTCGAACTCGGCGAGCTTCATCGAGTCACGTTCGCCAGAAACGATGGCACGAACGATGAGCATTCCGGTCTTACCGGTAATGTCGGTCACTGCACGGTGAACTTGCACGTTCATCTGGTCCAGAGCCTTCTGCATCCATTGGACCGCTTGGCCCCGATGCTCGACTAGTTTCTGACGCTGCCGGTGCATCGAGCGCAGTCGGCAAATCGACTCCCCCGGGCGAAACGAGCCACGCAGAAGTCCGCAGCTGTGTAACGTCTGCAGCCACTGACAATCCTGCATATCGGTTTTGCGACCCGGGACGTTCTTCAGCTGCCGAGCGTTGACAAGAACGACCTCGATACCACGGGATTCGAGCAACTCATAAACCGGAATCCAATAGACGTGGGTGCTTTCCATCGCCAGCGACTCCACACCTTGCTCGATAAGCCAATCCGCAAGCTGATGCAACGCCGGTGTTGTCGTGAAAAACGCCCGCACGTTCGGCCGACCATCGGCTAGCTGCGGACCGCAGACCCAATGCTCTCGACTCCCGAGATCAATGCCCGCCACCATCGGCCGTATCGACGGCAAGGAACTCCGTGCAACACGCGTCGCCGCTTTGCTCTTCCTTCGTTTGTTCATTCGCTCACCTCAAGTGTATTTTGTGAGCGAAGGCTCCGGCCCGAGATGGCGATCGTATGGATTCTGACCGTGGGGAGTGCTTTCGTTGGAAGCCTCGCCAATGATAGGGAGCCGGCTCGGACCCAAGCTGACCCTGGGGCAATATGCACCAATGACAGTACGGGGCTCGCTGCCGGAGCCTTCACCGACAACCTTTCTACCAGCTTTGGTAGTTTCCTACCTGATAGGCCCGGCCTCCGGCCGGGGGCGGTGCTGACCCGGATGTGGACGACTCCCAAACGCTGCATCTGACGGCCCGCATTCGCGGCGCTGTCGCGCGATGTCATTCGAGGCCGCGGCGAGCGCAAGACTCAACTCGAGCTCACGCAGGCGCTAGCTGACGCTGACAGCGACGACGCGGTAGTTTCCGATGGTTGCGAGCAGGGGCGCCATGCCCGCGAACGCGGTCATGAGCGAAACGCCACAAATCGATCTTGGCCCAGGTAGCGATCCATGAGCCCGTCCACTGTGCGGATGATGTGATCAGGTGTTGGAGAGCGGCTCCACCTGTCCTTTGACTGAATCTTCGTGCCGATCCAAGATAGGGCTCGCGTTCGGTTTCGAAATACACTGCTCGAGACAGGGGAGTGAAGCGATTGGCGGCCACCATCACGTTGAGCGTCGTGCTTCCTGTGTTCAGCGAGGAATCGAACCAGCAGGAGATACATTCGCGTCTCAGCACCACGCTGGACGAGCTCGGGCTGTTCCGCGCCAAGAGGGAGACCAATTGCAGCTTGCGCGACATGCTCCTCCTCGCATGACCGCCGCACACCCGTTACTGGACAAGGTCTTCGAGGAATCACTTCGACTTTTACCACATCTGAAGGTGAGACGGGTCTCTCAGAGTTCATGAAAGATCGAACACAGATTCTGAACAAGATCGAGCGTTACTACCGCGATAAGCTGATACGGCACGGCGCGACCCCGCGAGGTGTGGACTGGGGCTCGGAGTCCTCGCAGCAATTGCGTTTCGAGCAGCTGTCGAAAATCCTCAGAAGGTTGGCTCGCTTCTCGATCAACGATTACGGCTGTGGCTATGGTGAGCTTTATTCTTTCCTGTCGAGCCGGTACGAAGAGTTCGACTATCTGGGGTGCGACGTTTCGGAGAACATGGTGGCAGAAGCGCGGCGGCACTATCCGGTGGGCGCGCCATGCCGCTTCGTCGTGGGAGACCGGTTCGAAAGAGTTGCCGACTACACCATGGCGAGCGGGATCTTCAACGTGAGGCAGGATATCTCGATCCCGAAATGGGAGGCCTACGTTTTTGAGACCCTCGGCTTGCTGGATTCATCGAGCCATCTGGGCTTCTCGTTCAACTGCCTGACGACCTACTCGGACGAGGGGAGAATGAGAGACGACCTCTACTACGCCTCGCCGGCCCAGCTTTTCGATTATTGCAAGAAACATTTTGCCCGTAACGTGGCGTTGCTGCACGACTATGGGCTCTACGAGTTCACGGTACTGGTCCGAAAGGCGGACATCTAAGGATAGCCATGGCCAAAGTCGTCATCTTCGGAGCTGGGCAAATCGCCGAGCTCGCGGAGTTCTATCTCAGACGCGACTCCGAGCACGAGCCGGTCGCATTCACTGTCGACGCGCCGTACCTCGAGCTAGAGAAACTGTGCGGTCTTCCGGTCGTTGCGTTCGAGGAGTTGGCGGCTTTCCCTCCCAAGGAGTACCGGAGCTTCGTCGCCGTCAGCTATTCCAAGGTCAACAAACTGCGTGCCGAAAAGCTCGAGCAGGTGAAGCGGGCGGGCTACGCGCCGGTAAGCTACATCAGCTCGAAGGCCACCGTCTGGCCCGGACTGGAAGTCGGCGAGAATTGCTTCGTGTTGGAAGACAACACGATTCAACCCTTCGCTCGGATTGGAAGAAACGTCACTCTCTGGAGCGGCAACCACATTGGCCACCATGCCGTCATCGGTGACCATTGTTTCATCAGCTCCCACGTGGTCGTTTCGGGAGGCGTCACCGTCGGCGAACGGTGCTTTCTCGGCGTGAACGCCACCATTCGCGATCACGTTCACCTGGGGACGGGAACGGTGGTGGCAGCCGGAGCGGTCATCCTGCAAGACACGGAACCTAATCAGGTTTTCACCGGCTCGCCGGCCCAGCTCTCGAGAGTGCCGAGCGATCGGCTGAGGCGCTTGTGACGGATGGCGGGCGGTGGGAGAAGCGTGGCAGGATCTTCTGCCCTAGAGATCACCATGAGTGGATGAGCTCGCACGCCTCGAACCCCGTTGCCCAGCACCGTCACGGCGACGTCTATCGAATCTACTTTGGTAGCCGGGACCGCCTCAACCGTTCCGCGGTCGGCTACGTCGACATCGAGCTTGGAGCAACGACAACCGTGCTCGGGATCGCCGAGCGTCCTGTGGTTTCTCCTGGTGAGCCTGGCTTGTTCGACGACAGCGGCACTTCGATGGGTTGTCTCGTAGCGGCAGAGGGCAAGTCGTACCTTTACTATGTCGGTTGGAACCTCGGCGTCACTGTGCCGTGGCGAAACAGCATCGGGCTCGCCATCAGCGACGGCCCTGATAAGCCGTTTCGCAAGCACTCACGGGCGCCTGTCGTCGACCGGAATCACCACGACCCTTTCTCCCTGTCGTATCCGTGGGTCCTCCGTGAAAAGGATCGCTGGCGGATGTGGTACGGCTCGAACGTTAGCTGGGGTAAAGGCAAGGATGACATGTTGCATGTGATCAAATACGCGGAATCCGAGGACGGCATCCACTGGGAACGGGAGGGTCGGATCGCGATCGATCTACGTGGTGACGAGATTGCGGTATCGAGGCCGTCGGTCGTCGAGGACGGTGGCCGGTACCGCATGTGGTATTCCTATCGAGGCGAGACCTACCGTATCGGGTACGCGGAGTCGGCGGATGGCAAGCGCTGGACACGGCTCGACGATCATGCGGGAATCGAGCCGTCCGAGGTGGGCTGGGACTCCGAGTCGATCGAGTACCCCTCGGTGTTCGCGCGCGGAGGGAGGCGCTACATGCTCTACAACGGCAACGGTTATGGTGCCACGGGAGTGGGTCTGGCCGTCTTTGCGGCTTGAGGGGGTGCCAAACGGCGAGCTCCCGGTGCGAAACAGCGTCGACGAAGCGACACACCGCGGATTCAGCAAAGCGGGAATCGATGGAATATGATTCAGGTGAGTTGTAAGAGTAAGGAGGACTGGCTTTCTCACGTGTTGGAGAGCCTGAAGCTGGTGGGCTTTGCCGTGGTGACCGGCGTCTTGCCCGATTCCAAGCTCACCGGCCTCCGTGCCGCGATGTACCGGGTCGCGGACGTGATCCGGGAGACGGTCGGCGAGGAACGGCTTACACGCGCTGGCGAGGTGGGCGTTCTGCGACTGATGTTGAAGTACGATCCCCTCTTCTTGTCGCTGCTGGAGATCCCTGAGATGCTCGAGATCGTCGATCACACGGTTTCTAGCACGGCCATTCTGCATCTGCAGAACGGCTTCATCCTTCCGTCGCAAGGCCCGGAAGACACGCCTCGGGTTTTTCAGAACTATCTCCATATGGACTTCAAGCGGGTCTTGAACGGCTACATGGCGTCCGTCAACACTTTGCTGACCGTGAGCGAGTTCACACGCGAGAACGGAGGCACAGTCGTAGTACCCGGCTCGCATCAGCGCATGGAGCCGCCCGAAGCGGAGTACGCGGAACGGGTGAAGGAATACGTCGAATGCCCGCCGGGAAGTATGATTGTTTTCGATTCTACCTTGTGGCATGCGGCGGGACAGAATACATCCGGAAAGGACAGGCTCGCCATCAATCACCAGTTTACGCGGTCGTTCTTCAAGCAGCAGATCGACTACGTCCGCGCGCTCGGCGCTCGGACGGTCGAAGCCCTGCCCCCGCGTACGCAGCAGCTCCTCGGCTGGTACACCCGTGTTGTGACGAGCTTCGAGGAGTTCTACCGTCCCGAGAGCGAACGCCTCTACCGTGCCGGGCAGGGTTGAGGGCCGAGCTCGATGTCAATCTCGAAGGCTACCGATGCCGGATCGGCCGAGCGTGCCGTGGAGCTGAGCATCGTTATTCCCGTCTACGGCTGCACGGCGATCCTGCCTACTTTGTGTGAGCGGCTACGAAGGGTGCTTCGGTCTCTCGCACTTGAGTACGAGATTCTGCTGGTCGAAGATGGTGGCAGAGACGGTGGCTGGGAGGCCATTCTGGCGCTCGCGGCCGATGGGAACGATGTCCGAGGCATCAAGCTCAGTCGGAACTTCGGGCAGCATCAAGCGATCACCGCCGGCCTCCACGGGGCGCGCGGCGCTTGGGCGGTCGTCATGGACTGTGACCTACAAGATCCGCCTGAGGAGATACCGCGGCTCTACGCGAAGGCCGCCGAGGGTTACGAAGTCGTCCTGGCGAAGCGGAAACGAAAGCAGTTGTCCGTCTATAGGAAACTCGCCTCCAGGATCTACTTCTGGATCAGCAATTTGATTAGCGGACGGAAGCTCCGAGGGGAGTATGGCAGTTTCTCTATCATCTCACGTAAGGTCATCGAAGCTTTCAAGCGAGTCCGGGATATTGATCGTCATTTTCTCTTGGTCGTCGACTGGCTCGGCTTCGAGACGGGCCATATCGAATACCAGCACTCTCCCCGGTACGAAGGTCACAGCTCCTACGGGACCCCGCGATTATTGAAGCATGCGTTGAGCGGGCTCTTGTTCCAAACGACGGTCCTTCTCAGATGGATCATCTACCTCGGGTTTGCCGTGTCCTTTCTGGGTCTTCTGTTGGCGGCGCGCTTCACGTATGACTATTTCGCGTATCAGCCGCCGGCAGGGTGGACGAGCCTCGCCGTACTGGTTCTCATCCTCAGCGGAGCGATTCTGATCAGTACGGGAATCACTGGTCTCTATATCGGCCGGATATTCGAACAGGTGAGGGGCAGGCCACTCTTCGTGGTGGATCGCGTGACCAACGGAGAGGTGGAGTGACGCTCCTGGCGCCCGGGACGATTCTTCAGCACATGTACTTCAAGGAACGTCTCGGCCGCGTCGAGGGGGGACGTTTCGTGGAGATTGGTGTGGGCAAGGGCGCTCTCTCGCGATTACTACTCGACATGGGCTGGACGGGCACGGGCTTCGAGCTGAACACTCAGGCAATGGACGCGGCGGCCCGGGTGAATCGCGAGTACGTCGAGTCGGGGCGCTACGCCCTGGAGAACGAAAACTGGCTCGAGGTGCCGTCTACCGCGCCCGTAGACCTGGTGGTCTCTTCGATGGTGCTTGAGCACATGAACGAGGGAGACGAGAAGCGGTACCTCTCGAAGTGTAGAGAGGAGCTCTCCGATAGAGGTATTGCCGTATTGTTCGTCCCCTCCGGAAGACGGTACTGGGGCATCGAGGACGAGCTCGCCGGTCATTTGAGGCGTTACTCCTTCGAAGATATGACAAGCAAATGTGAAGCGGTCGGTTTGACCATCCGGCACATGGCTGGGCTGACCTGTCCCCTATCGAACATTCTCTTGCCTATCTCGAACGTTCTGGTCGGAAGAGGGGAAAGCGAAAAGAGCGACCTTTCGTTGGACGAGAGAACGCGAGCATCGGGCGACCGGGACGTCATGCTCAAGACCACGTTTCCGCGTTTTTGTGCGCTCGTGCTGAACGAGGTGGTGCTCTATCCGTTCCATATCGCGCAAAAGCTCTGTCGAAGGAGCGCGCGGTCCATGGTCTTGTACGTCGAAGGGAGTCGTTCAGTGACGAGTACCGCCCCCGCGGATCCTGGCTAAGACGTGTCGGAATCGACGACAGGGGCGCGCGCCATACTCCAAGTGCCGCTCCTGTACGATGGGCTCCAGTGGGTCCTCGGGAGTGCTCGCGCACGAAGGATCTTCGTCCGAGAGTACCTGCGACCGAAGCAAGGGACCCGTCTGCTGGATTGGGGATGCGGCACCGCCGACTTGTTGCGGTATCTACCCAAAGGCGTCGATTACGTCGGCCTCGACGCCAGCGAGCGCTATCTCGATGAGGCTCGTCGTCGATTCGGGAGCCGGGGTGAGTTCATTCGTGCGAGGGACAAAGCGAGGGTCGAGGAGTATGGGCGCTTCGATGTGGTGCTCGCCACCGGGCTCTTGCATCATCTCGATTGCGGCGAGGCAATCGACCTTGTGGGCTCGGTGCGGCGGGGTCTTGTGGAGGATGGTCGCTTTTTGACGATCGATCCCTGTTACGCGGATGGACAGAGCCGGACCGCGCGCTTTTTGATCGACAGGGACCGCGGGCAAAACGTGCGCGGCGTTCAGGGCTACAGCGAACTCGTGCGCCCCGTATTTCGAGATGTCGAGACGTGGTTGCGGCACGACTTGCTGAGGGTACCCTACACGCACCTGATCATGGAGTGTCGTGCATGAGGGTGCCGTTCAACCGTCCTTCTCTCGTTGGCAACGAGCTCGATTACATCCGGACCGCGGTTATGGAGAATCGCCACCTCTCCGGCAACGGGCCTTACACCAAACTCTGTCAGGCGTGGCTCGAGGAGCGCGTTCCTTGCGCGCTCTCGCTGCTCACTCACTCCTGCACCGCCGCTCTCGAGATGAGTGCACTTCTGGCCGAGGTCGGGCCCGGAGACGAGGTGATCATGCCGTCGTTCACATTCGTCTCAACGGCGAACGCCTTTGCTCTGCGCGGAGCCATCCCGGTGTTCACCGATGTCCGGCGGGACACGCTGAACCTCGATGAGAAGCGGATCGAGGAGAGCATCACGGGAAGAACCCGTGCCGTCGTCGTCGTTCATTACGCCGGTGTAAGCTGCGAGATGGATCCGATCTTGGACATCGCACAGCGTCACGGTTTGTTCGTCGTCGAAGACGCGGCCCACGGCCTGTGTGCCACCTACCGGGGCAGACCGCTCGGCTCGATCGGAACGGTCGGGACGACGAGCTTTCATGAAACGAAGAACGTTGTCGCAGGCGAAGGCGGTGCCCTTTTCGTAAACGATGCTGGACTCGAATCGAAAGCCGAGATCATTTGGGAGAAAGGTACCGATCGATCGCGATTTCTGAAAGGTGCGGTCGATAGGTACACCTGGCGGGAGATCGGCTCCTCGTTCTTTCCGGGAGAGCTGACCGCTGCGTTTCTGTTGGCGCAGTTGGAGGCGGCCGAGGAGCTCAACGCGAGACGAATGAGCATATGGCAGAGGTACCACGAGGCGCTCGGGGATGCGGAGGTTGCCGGTCTCTTGCGGCGGCCCGTAGTGCCGGAGCATTGCGTGCACAACGCCCACCTGTACTACGTTTTGCTCCCCAACCAAGGGAGCCGTCGCGACGTCCTCCACGAGCTGAACGCGCGCGGCGTCAATGCCGTGTTCCACTACGTCCCTTTGCACGATTCGCCCGCCGGACGTCGTCTCGGGAGAGCGTGTGGCGATCTGCCCGTGACCAAGAGCGTGGCGACACGGATCGTGCGCCTACCGCTCTGGCCAGAGATGAGGGCGGAGCAGATCGACTATGTCGTCGACAACCTCATCGCCGTTTTGAAGAAGCACTGCCCGACGTAGTGCGGGCTCTACCGAAACTCTCCCAGCAGCGGTGAGCGATGCTAGTTCTTACCGAGGTAGCGGCGTACCTTTTCCCTTCCGACGCTGAAAAGGAGATCGATCACGCTGACCTTGTGCTCGAATGGGGGGTAGAGCTGTGGGTATTCGGGATAACCCGTGTAATCGAACCAGACTACCGAAATTCGTTCGCGCTCAAAAAGCCGCTCGTCCAAATACGAGCGGGCCGCCGGGCCCGAGACGTACGTTTCCGCTCCCGCTTGCTTGCAGAGGTCCAAGAGGCGATCGGTCTTCCCACTCGACACGCGGTAGGCGCTTGATTGTGTAATCTTGGTATCGATGTCCAGGACGGAGCAAAGAGTTCGGATGAACCGCGCGTTGATGTGGCTGAGGTTCGACGACGTGCAGTTTCCGTAGAGCTCCTCTAAGAGGTCCTCGTACTCGCGAAAGTGCTCTGCCCTGGTATAGGTATGGCGGATTCTCGTCAGATGCTTTGCCGCCCACTCACGATTGGCCACGCGCGTCGCGCTGACCTTTTGGCGGACGCCACTTTTGGACTCGACGGGAATGGTCAGCCATTGAAGGCCGTCTTTCGTTTTGATCCGGTTTCGGTTACGCCAGTCACGTCGCGTGAACTGTACCTCGTCGAGTAGAATGAACTCGTCGACTGAATCGATGAGATCGAAGTAGCCTTTCCATGGGATGTAGTTCGACTGGACGATGGCGACCTTCTTGCCCTTCATGACGCCGACAGCCAAACGAGTGCGACCACTACCGAGATTCTCAACGAGCGACAGCCCTATCCTACTACAGGGGGGCTCCCCGGCACGTCTGTTGGAACCGGTCGCGGAGAGCGTCGCCCCCAAATTTCGGTTGAGGCAGCCGAAGACAGTCCCGGTTCCGTCGATGTTTCGTACTCGACCACGGCGGTCTCGAGTCGAATTTCCCGGACAACCAGGCGGAGGCAAATGCGAATGATCTGGCGTCGTGAGGCGGCCCTGAAGGTAGCGAAAAGAGAGAGGTCTATCGGGGTACTCCTACGCGCCGATGCGAATTGTTTCCTTTAGCAGGCTCACCGTCGCTCTCGGTTCCGTTTGTGCTTGTTTTTCTGACCGTCAGAGCCATATTGTATCCCCTTCCTGGTTGGTCATAATTTGATGGTGGTGGTACTCGTGATCGGTGGAGTGCAGATGATTACTCTCGGCGTGCTCGGGGAATTACGTCTGGCGTACTCTCGAGTCTGCGAGGGACCGCCCGCTCTATTTCATCGAATCTCAAGCGGATTCGAGGAACGAATCGACTAGCTCGAGATGTACCAGTTCCTCTCCAAAGCTCCGGCAAGGCTCTCGTTCTACTTGGGACAAACTCGTTCGTTTCTTGGCAGGACTCGAATGCGAACTGACACGGCCAGCAGGGGCGGCCGTATCGTGTTCGCGGCAGGACTCGCAGTCTATCTGCTCGTCCAAGTTGGGCTCATCGGTGTCGCGAACCATCGCCGAGTGGTGCCCGTGGAAGCCGATGACGCCTACGTGCATATCCTGAGAGCGGAGCAGATGCGGACGTGCTTCCGGCAGGACTGCCCGGCGCTCGAGGATCTGCGCGCTGGACTCCTGGGCACTCCGGGTGGCACACCCACGCCCTCCCTGCTCCTTTCAATCGCCTACAACCGCACTTTTGGAGTCCATACCCCCCTTTATTCTGGCCTCCTGGTTGGTGCGCATGGGCTCGGAGCTTCGTGGGAAACCGCGCATGACATCATTTCGATGCTCGGTGCGACGTTTATTGGAGTCGCCTTTGGTCTGTGGCTTCTAGCACTGTGGGGACCCGGATCCGCCGGGATTGCGCTCGGCATCTTGGCGTTCACCGTTTTTTCGGGACAGGGTGTCCTCTACGTGGTGCCCAGCAACCTTACGCTGGCCATTGGAGTCATGACCTGGGCAGCCATCGTCCATTCCAGAGACAGGCCAGCGGGAATCGTGCTTTTCGGTATTCTGGCCATGCTCGCGATGCACCCCATAGGGAAAGCATATGCCGTCGTGACACTCCTTTGGTACGTGCTGATCGTCGAAACCCCCATTTCGAAAAAGACTTGGCTAGTCGTGGTGTCGGGTTTGTTCATGATCGGGGTCGCTTCTGGCTTGCCTTATCTCGTCGAGCGGCCGGAGATGCTGCTTTTCCCTAGCCCACTCCCGGACGGCTGGAGTGTGTGGAGCGGTATCGTCGGAAACCTCTACGGTGCTACGCGGATCGTTGCGAAGTGGCTGTTGCTGAACCAATTTTACGTCATCGACGCGTCTCTGGTTTTGCTCGGCTTTCTGCTGTCACCCTTGTCCCAAAGACGAAAAATCGGTATCACGGGCGGCACCCTCACTCTATTGTTGCTCGCGAGCCTGTTTCACCTGCTACCGGGCTACCGGGCAGAAGTGTTCAGCCGGTTCTGGTTAGCCGTGGCCGTTCTTCTGACCGGCGCGATGGGACACGCCGTGTGGTTAGGGGTCCTGTCAGCATTGGATCACGTGCGCGATCTTCGTTCTGACGAGGGCTCGGCAGCGCCTGACCAGACGACATTCGCTTCCGGCAATCGCTGGACGACCGCCTTTTTTCTTGCGTCGGTGCTCGTACTGGCCCAATGGGCGCTGAACCACGCGGTGCTCGGAAGTCTCGCGCTGGGCGAACAGCTCCAATACATGAGCGAATATCAGGACATGGAGTTCGATCCATCTCAGCCTGAGCTCATCACCCGCGAGAGTCCCTCTTGCGGGAACATCCTCTATATGAACTTGACCTTAATGCATTTTTTCTTTGCCCACGGAACACTTCAATGCGGCGCGATCCTGAATCCGTTTCTGGGCGCGCCTCCAAAGGCCGCGCGACAAAACCTAGATTATGCGGTGGCGTGGAATCCCACGCTCCTCGTCGCGCTTGCGAATCGAGCCGGTTATCGAAAGGGAGGCATTCTTCTTTCCGATGACAGCGAGATCGAGTATTCGAACGACGAGAAACTTCGAACGCCACACAGCTGCCGGTTGAAACTGGCCAATCCGGGTCGCCGAGCGGACCTAAGATGGATCTGGATTTTCGACGGGGAGCCGAAGGGAGACGAGCCAACGGTAATTCCCGTCGAAGCCACTTGGTCCGGATGGCGGGAATGTCCAACCCTTCCCGAGTCCGACGTCAGTGGATTTCGCCTATTGGCGCCAGACGACGAAACCCAGGTTTTGTTGCAAGGAATAAGGCTTTCCGAAGAATCATCACTGAACTGGCCCTGGGAACACGGAGGGAACCTCGATTACAGGTCGCCCGATGGTTACACGGAGGCGGGGGCAATTCGCTTCGAAGTGACCGAACTCACGCCGTTCGAAGCGAACAGTGGTCAAGTGTTGTCCGATTCGGGCTCGAGCGTCTTGATTCGATTCGATAGGCAGTGAATGTCGTGGCTGGAGAAAAGATCATGTTTTGGTTCCGTCGCCGATCGTGCAGCCATAGAGGTTGACGAGATGCCGCTGCGGAATGACGACGGCTTCACCAAGTACGACGTCCTCGGAGATCATGGATGAGAGTCCTCCTGGGCTCTCGGAATTACACCCCGGTGCCGGCCACCAACATACAATCCACTGGATGAGCTCGGACTTCGACAACTACCAGCAGCCGGGGGCCTAGCATTGGGACGAGCTCGGCATCCATTGGACGCAAACCGTGGATTGTCGCTCCGTCAACCAGCTTCGCGGCAATTCCTGAAATAGACAATCGAGATCATGCCGAGCCGGAACAGTGCCGCGACGATACGACCAACGACAGCGCCGAGAACGCCGAACCTGTGGACGAGCACGACCATTACAGCTAGGTCGAACAGGAACTGCAACAGTCTCAACATGGTCGTCTGCGCCAAGCGCTCCTGCGCGAAGAGAGTCTGTTCCATGACCGTGATCGGAACACCAACCAACAAGAGCGACATGGCCAGGAGGGCAAGCGGGATCGCGTCCGGATAGTCGCGAAAGAAGGTTCGAAAAAATACCGGCATGAGCGTCGACGCGATCACGACATAGGCGAGGGCGACGCTGACCGTGATCAAGATGACTCGGTTCGCGCGACGAAAGAGGCGGGGGCCCGATTCCGAAACGACGCGCGGCCCGAAGAACTCACCGAGAGAATTTAGCAATAACCTGGAATATCTGACTGGAAGCATCGCCAGCGACAGAAGCGCTACCTCGGGCATGGCGAACATGGCGGCAACCAGAATCGTATCGAGTTGTGCGGAGAGCGAGGCGGTGATGTTTGCGGCGCTCAACCCGATGCCGAAGCGCAGTCCGCTCGCAGAGTATTCCACGTTTCGGGGCGGAAGCCTTCGGAGAACGTAGCGGAACGCAGCGACGTGCAGCAACGTTTCCAGCACACCGAACACGACGAGCAAAACGACCGGGTCACGAGTCAGGAAAGCGGCCAGAACCGTCCCGGCGGATACCACAATCTGGATCACAAGGGGAATCGAGGTATACAGACGAAACTCGCGTCTTCCCAGCAAGTAGAAACGATAGGCGTCGAGCGCGGTCTTCATCGGAAAGAGAGGTGCGGCGGCCGCGAAAGCTCGTGCCAGGAGATGACGTTCGGTCGAATAGTAGTAGACGGCCAGCCCCATCAGGACGAACGTCCAAATCAGGCTCGCTGATAAACGCCTTCGCCAGGCGCGCGAGAGAGTTCCGTCGAGCCCTTTCGCCGTGTCCTGCATCACGACCTGATTCAGGCCGGGGAGACTCAAGAACGCGAGCGCCGCCGCGATGTCGATCACGTAGCGATAGGTCCCGTACTGCTCTCGGGTGAGAAGTGACGTCACGATGCTGGCCACACCGAGACCCATGGCCAGGGAGAGGACGTTGCGGCCGACGAGACGGCCAAGATCTCCGAGCGAGAGTCGAGACCTCGACCAGAGCTCCGAAAACGTCGCCCTCATCGCTTGCGGCTCACACGGGTGCGGCGACCGCGTGAACAGCCGGACCTAGAACGCCCCGGTAACGTTGAACGAGATCCTTTGCGAAGAACGGAATGTCTCGATGGAGCATGCAGGAGATAGTCCGACAGCGACGCTCCAGCGTCAAGCCAAAACGGTCGAGCCGAGGTATTCAGAACACGACGAGGGAGGGCAGGTTCGAAATAGCGGACACGTTCGAATCGTCGTCGGTGGTTTTGAGGGCGAAGTAGAAGGTGGAGCCACCGAGCACGCCCAGCGTGTGAGCCTCGGCGCTGCCCGCCACACTCGGCGCGGGTACCCCCACTACCGGCGTCGCCGCGTCGAAGTTCCCTGCCGTGATCGGGCTCGTCGAGTACCTCAGGTCGTAGCTACTCGCCGTCCCCACGCTCCCGTCGTCACCGGGAGCCGTCCACGCCACGTTCACCGACGTTACCGTCTCCAGAGTCTCCACCTCCGCTATCTGCGCGTAGAACGCTCCGTCCACATATTGGCGCATCTTCGTCACTCGCACCCGTACGTAGCGACCCATCGTCGGCGTCGCTAGATCCAACGTGAACCACGTCGAGGCTTGGATTCCCAATCCCGTCGCCACGTGCACCGGCGTATAGCTCACGTTGTCCCCGCTCACCTCCACCACCACGTCCTCGGGAAACAGCTCAGGCACCACCGAACGGCTCCGCAGACGCACCCGACCCAACAGGTGCATCGAGCCCATGTCCACCGTCACGAACTCCTCGCGCTGCACCAGACTCCCCAGCGACGACCAGAAGCTCCCCAAGTCCCCGTCCGTCACGTTCGTCACCGGCAACAGCTCGCCTGACGCTTCTACCGCAACCGACGGTACGTCCTGCAAGACCACACCGCCCAACAACGCCGACAAATCCGTCACCGTCGACGGCGCTATGTCGTCCACCGTCGTCCCTGAAACCACGTTCGACAGTCCCGACTTGTTCCCCGCCTCGTCAACCACCTTCAGCGCGAAGTAATACGTCTCGCCCGGCGTCAGACCTCCCACCGTCTTCGTCTCCGGGCTCCCCGATACGCTCGGCACCGGCGGTGAGCCCACCAGCATCCCACCCGAGAAGTTCCCCGACGTGATCGGCGACGTCGAGTACCTTATCTCGTAGCTCTCAGCCGTCCCTACCAACCCGTCGTCGCCCGTCGACGTCCAGTCCAGCTTCACCGTCGTGTTCGTCGGGTTCGACACCGCTAGGTCCGTCACCGACGACGGCGGCGTCCCAGGCGTATACGCCATTACCACGTTCGATATCGGTGACGTGTTGGTGCTGTCGTCCGTCGTCTTCAACGCAAAGTAGTAACCCGTCTCCGCCGACAGACCCGTCACCACAAAGCTCTCCGCACTGCCCGCTACACTCGGGCTCGGCTCCCCCACCGCTTCCAGAGCACTCCCGAAGTTCCCCGCCGTAATCAGCGACTGCGAGTACCTCACGTCGTAGCTCGTTGCCTGACCCACACTCCCGTCGTCTCCAGGTGCCGTCCAGCTCAACAACACCGAGCCCGCCTGTGACTGGAACTCGTAAACCTCAAGCTCCGCCAACTGCACGTAGTAACCACCGTCCACGTACTGGCGCGGCTTCGTCACCCGCAGCCTCACGTAACGCGCAAACACCGACGAGAACGCGAAGCTCGAACGGCTCCCAGGTGCCGCCACGAATCCCGTCTTGCTTACCACTGTCGTGAAATCCACTCCGTTCTCGCTTACCTGGAGATCGAAGTCCTCCGGAAACAGATTCGCCGTGTTCCGCGCTATCAGGTCAACCTGTCTCAGATCCCGTAACGCTCCCGTGTCCACCGTCAGAAACTCGACCTCAGGCGTCGACGTCCCCGCTGACGACCAGAACGTCCCCGCATTCCCGTCGACCGCCTTCTCCTTGCTCACCGATAGCGCCAAATCCCCCGACGATGCCGTCGCTATCAACAACGGTTTCACCAGGCTTCCGCCCACCCCACCCGTCAAATCCGTCACCGCTGAGGGTACGACGTTGTCCAACGTCTCCAACATCACCACGTTCGACAGAAACGACACCCCCAACGCGTCGTCGTGTACCCTCAACCCGAAGTAGTACATCGTCGACGCTGACAGGCTCCCTACCGTCATGCTCTCCGCCTGTCCCGACAGCGATGGCGACGGCACGCCGCTCACAACTAGCGTTGCACTTCCGAAGTTCTCGTCCGTCAGCGGGCTCGTCGAGTACCTCACCTCGTACGACATCGCCTGGCCTACCAGACCGTCGTCCCCCGTCGCCGTCCAATCCAAGTCCACACTGCTCGTCGTCGCTCCCGACGCCACCAAGTCCGTCACCGCCGCAGGGGGTACCGGTACCGTCTGCACCTGAGCCACGTTCGACAGCCCGCTCTCGTTCGGCGCCTCGTCCTTCGTCTTCAGCGCAAAGTAGTACAAAGTCTCCGCAGACAAGCCCGTCAATACGTGCGTCTCCGCACTACCAGCTACCTGTGGCGCAGAAACTCCCATCACCAGCATCCCGCTCCCGAAGTTCCCTCCGTTTATCGGCGACGTCGAGTACCTCACCTCGTAACTACTCGCCGTCCCAACATTCCCGTCGTCTCCTGGTGACGTCCAGCTCAACGTCACCTCATCCGCTTGCGACGTCGCCTCGTCCACCGACATCTCCGCCACTTGAACGTAGTAACCTCCGTCACTGTACTGAC
Organism: Candidatus Marinacidobacterales bacterium; assembly: GCA_965247365.1. GTDB lineage: Bacteria > Acidobacteriota > Vicinamibacteria > Marinacidobacterales > SMYC01 > CBDFHB01. The sequence continues at coordinate 496,830 of CBDFHB010000002.1, read as the reverse complement.
GCGGCTTCGTCACTCGAAGCTTCACGTAGCGGCCCATCGCCGCTGTGAACGGAAACGTGTAGCTCATCCCAGGACTCGAAACGAATCCCGTCTCGCTCGCCACCGTCACGTAGCTCACATCGTCGTCGCTGATCCGGATATCGAAATCCTCCGGAAACAGGTTCGTCGTGTTCCGCGACGTCAGGTGCACTCTTCCCCACAAACGCACCGCTCCCGTGTCCACCGTCAAGTACTCTTCCTCAGGCGTCGACGTCCCCGCCGACGACCAGAACGTCACCACGTCCCCGTCCGTCGCCTTCTCCTTGCTCACGCTCGCCGCCAAATCCCCTGACGAATCTAGCGCCGACAAACCCACGGATGTATAGCCGGAGATGCCTCCAACGGTCGCGCTCAAGTTGATTACCGCCGCGGGCGCTACGTCATCTCCGGTGGAGGCGACGGCTACGTTCGAAAGGGGCGAGACGTTCCCGGTGCCGTCGGTAGTCTTGATCGCGAAGTAGAACGTGGTCGCCGAGGCGAGCCCGCTCACCGTCATCCCTTGTGTCGTTCCTGCGGGCTGCGGTATGACCGGACTCGGCACCGCGGTCGCAGCATCGAAGTTGCCTCCCGTGATCGGACTCGTCGAGTAACGGATGTCGTAGGTCGCGGCCGTTCCCACGTTGCCGTCGTCCCCCGGAGCGGTCCAGGAGAGGTCGATACTATCCAGGCCGGCGGTCGTGGCGGTGAGATCGGCAATGGCCGCTGGTGGGTCGCCCGCCGTCGTCCCTTCGGCCAGGTTCGAAAGCGCGGAAACGTTTCCGACATCGTCGGTGGATTTCAACGCGAAGTAGAGCCGAGCTTCGTCGGCCAGGCCGCCCATCAGAACTTCTTCGGACTGTCCCGGGTTCGAAGGCGAAGGAACGCTCGCAACGGGTGTTGCCGCCTGGAAATTCGCGCCGTCAATCGGACTGGACGACCAGCGAAGGTCGTAGCTCGTGGCGCGCCCAATCGTGCCATCGTCACCCGGCGCCGTCCAGCGGATCGTGAGAGCGTTCGTGATGGCCACCGGCTCTTCCACAACGACCTCGGCGACCTGGGTGTAGAAGGCGCCGTCGCTGTAGGGTGGCACTTCCGTCATCACCACTCGGACGAAGCGCGCGCTCACGGGAGGAAACGAGACGTCGTGGAACGTTGCCGGCGAAGGAATCAGGTCTCGCATCGAGGCGACGACGGCAAAGTTCACGTTGTCGCTGCTCGCTTCGATATCGAAGTCCACCGGGAACGTGGCCGCTGTGACGTCTCGACTCCGCAGCCGCACTCGTCCAATCGTAAATACGGCGCCGAGATCCAGCGTCAGGAACTCCATCTGCGGCACGAGCCGCGCCGGACTCGACCAGAACGTAACCATGTCGGAATCCGCGACCTCGGCCATTCCGAGATAGCTGACGAGCTCGCCCGATGAATCGATGGCATCGACATCGCGCTCGACGTAGGTGACGGGAGGCCCCACGGCCAAATCGGTGACCGGGGAAGGCGCCGTATCCACCTCGAAGAGCAAATCAACTACCACCCGCATAGCGGGTGGTTTGATGAAGGCCCCTCGAAGGGGCCTCCATCGTGCGGAAGGGGGCTAAAGCCCCCTGAGGTTTAGCTGCTCTTGACGTTTTTCCTCCGCCTCCTGGTTTCGGATGTACTCCCGGATGACTGCCTCGTCGAGACCCACCGTGCTGACACAGTACCCACGTGCCCAAAAATGAAATCCTGTGAAGTTCCTCTTCCTCTCCAAGTACTCCCGGTGGATTCGTATCGCAGACTTGCCTTTCAGGAACCCTATCGTGTTCGCCACGCTGTACTTCGGGGGAATACTCAGACACAGGTGAACGTGGTCCGACATCGCGTGCCCCTCCACCAATTCGATTCTCGCCTGTTCGCAAAGTTCCCTCAGGATTTTCCCGACCCCTTTTCTCAAACTCCCGAATATCGCCTTCTTTCGATACTTGGGGCTGAACACAACGTGGTATCTGCAGTACCATTTCACGTGCGACTGGCTCTGCCATTCTCGCATGTCGATCTCCTTTCTTTTGAACTTCCCGGTTCATTGAAAGGAGATCGTCTACCACACGCCGGAACGGCAGAGCCTATTCGAGTCACACCGCCGGAGGCGGTGGCTTACCCGTTGGAGTTACTCGAGTAGGCGCCGACTTAATTTCCCTGGCGAGCTCTCACCCTCCACTGATAGGTCTTGACACTGGGAAGAGATGCCGCTGGCGTGAAGCTCGTTCCCGCGATGTCCTGCTGAGCGATCTGAGTCCCGCCATCGGTGACGTTATCGACGACCAGGTCGTAGCCCGTAGCTCCAAAGCTAGCCTGCCAGACGAAAGTCGGTGTGGTGTCGTTCGTCGCGCCGCTTGGACCAACAGGTATGGGGGTCACCAGTTGGATCGTGTGCGTCATGTCTTGCTCATCGAACTGCCCGACGGAGTCCGTGACTCGAATGGTAAAGGGGCCGAAGACACCGGCGGATGCCGGAGTACCGCTGATCACACCCGTCGCCGCGTCGGGCCCAACAAGTCCCGGAGCCAGGCTCCCCGCTCACGAGCTCGAAGGTCAAGGGTGGTGTGCCGCCCGCGACCGTCACGCCCGCCGAGTAAGCAACTCCGGCGAAGCCATCTGGGAGCTCCGGCGGGTTGGTGATCTGCGGCCCTGGGTTGTCGCAGGTCAGATCGAGCGACCAGTTGATCAAGCTTCCCGGATCGGCGCCGAAATGGTCGCTGACGTGCAGCGTCCACGTGCCCGTCGCGTCCAGCCCGTCGAATGCCGACATCGGGGCGTTCGGCGTGTAGTTGGGCGGCGACGTGGGGAAGGTCCCGCTGCCACACAGGTCTTCGATCGGCCCGCCGGTGCCCTCGTCGTCGAGGACGACGTCGACATCGTCGTTGCTGCAGCCCCACGTGGAAGCCGGCTCGCCTGGCTGGTCGAAGATCGTGGCGCTGGTTCCCGAGTTGCCGTGAGTCAGCGTGAACCTCAAGTCGCCTACCCAGGTGTGTGTTGCCTCGAGAGCCACGTCGAGATCCACGATCAGCGGGCACGTGCCTCCGGGAACGGTGATCGTGGAGCTCACTCCAGTCGGATCGCCGTCCGGGATCGCGACCGTGCAGTTGCTGCCTGACGTGAGGCAGTCGAAGCTCACGGTGGTTCCGGTCGTGAACGTAAACGTTGCCGAGGTAACGCCGTCTCCGCAAGCGTTGCTCGGAGTGACGCGCCAGTAATACTGCGTCGTCGGATCCAGCGCGAAGGGGCTCGCGTAGGACGTGCCGGTCACCGACGCCGAGTGCACAACTTGGCTGAACGCCGCGTCCGTCGCGATCTCGATCGAATAGCTTATCGCTTGAGCCGCCGCGAACCATTGGAAGGTCGGGGTCCGCCCCACGCCGGTCGCGTTGTTGGCCGGCGAGCCGAGGGTTGGCGCAATTGGTACCGAGCCGCCCAGCTCGAGGCTCACTTGCACGGGGACCGTTCCACTGGCGTTCGTTCCGCTCACATCGAGTAGATAGGAGCCCGGTGTGGCGCTCCCGGTGTTGCCGATGGTCAACGTGGCGGTCGTGGCCGGCGTCGCCGGATTGACGCTGAAGCTGGCCGTCGTGCCGGCGGGCTGTCCGCTGACGCTCAAGGTGACGGGGTTGGGTCCACCGTTGTCCGTCAGGGTTACCGTGTACAGGGCGTCGTTCGGAGCACAAACCGCGACGCTCGACGGGGCCACGTCTATCAGGAAGTCCGCGAGACAGGTTGCGGGCACCGAGAAGCCGTTCGTCGGCGCCGTGGCCTCGCTCCCCCCACTCACCGCGTCCGTTCCCAGCCCGAATGCCGCAAACGTCTCCCACAACAGGCAGACATCCTCACCGCCGTAGTTGTCGACGGCGGCCTGAATGATACCGTCCCGCACGTCGGTGAAGGCTGGCGAGCAGACGGTATTCTGCAGTCCTTCGTTGACATAGAGCATCGCCCGTTGGTTGCCGGCGCCGCCGGTGGCGTTGTGGAGGTCGGAGTCGAAACCGTGCGTGTCCACCAGCGCCCAGTAGACCTCCCAGGCCGCTTGAGCCCAGACCGCGCCAACGCCGTGGGGAACGGCCGCGCCGTTGATGCTCTCGTAGGTCCAGGTGTTGACGGCCGGATCGGTGCTGTAGGGCTGGGGGCGGATGCCCCCTCCCGTCGGGGCCTGGTTGAGCGCGTAGGTCCCGATGCCGCGGGCGTCGGTCCCCGCGTCGCCCACCTCGCCCGTATAGGCGAGTGACCACCAGTCGCTCAGACCTTCACCGGGCTGCTGGTTGTTGTTCAGGCAGCCAACGTTCGAGGGTCCCCCTACCAATCGGTTGGAGATTCCATGTCCGTACTCGTGCACGATGATGCCGTTGTCGAAATCTCCATCGATCTGCGGTGTGCCCGACCAGAGGAACATCTGCATGCGCGGCCGAGAGCCGTCCGGTGGCGTCATGAAGTTGGCGTTGTTGCTCCCTCCACCGTCTTGAGCTTCCGCCCGCACATCGTCACCACCCAGGCCGCCGTTGCCGTAGTTGTTCACCTGGAAGTTGCCTGCCGCTTCGTCGAAGCCGTACCGGTACTGGACGTCGTGGATGAGGTTGTTCCAGTAGAAGAGGTTGGCGACCGCGGCGGACCGGTAGGTCGAGGGCTCCAAGCTCAGATCGAGTGCGAAGCTGCAATTTAGCGAGCCGCCGCAATCGGGCTCGCTCGCCGGCGGGGCGTTGTCGGCATCAGAATCCTCGTAAGCGTGGACGTTGTTGCCCCGCATGATCGTGAACTCTGCCCCCGCGACGCCGTTGGTATCGTGCCAGCCAAAAGGGGAAGCCGTCGCGTCCTGCGGATCGACCACGGCGGTGCGCGCGTCGGCAGGCGGCGCCGGGCTGGTGTGATTGGGACTTTCCAGCGGCATGGGGTAGACCTCGTACAGAGCCGGTGTGACCCAATCGAAACGGGTCCATACCCTGCCGGTCACCGCATCGACGGTGAAGTCGTAGTAGTGCTCTTGCCCCTCGGTGCTGAGCTGAAGGTTCCACACCAGGCGCGCCTGGCCGAGTCGAATGGGTAGCAACATCAGCGTAGGCTCGGAGGGATTTTCCTGTTGAAGACGGCCGAGGTCGAGCCCGATCTGCTCCGCGGCCGCTTGGCGAGCGGCCCCCGTCGTGATGACCGGTCGGGTCGCGTTGACCGAGTTGAGTAGATCGGGCAGAAATGAGTTGTTGACGCTCAAAACATTGCCGTTGCGGTTCACGTTGATCTGTAGTTGGCCGTTGTACACGGGCAGGCCGTGGGCGCGCTGGCGAAGGTAGACGTGCGTCGAGCCCGTCACGGGGTTTGTGACCGAATCGGTCACCTCGACGTCGTCCAGGTCTTCCGCCATCAGACCGAGGAGCTCGCTATAGTCGCGAACGAAATCCATGGCGAGGGTCTGGGGTTGCATACCGAGGCTGCCCTCGCTGAGGAAGCCGACGCGGTTGACGAGGGTGCGCGCCGCGCCCGTGACCCTGTCGTAGCTCACGGCCAGATCGGGATTGCCCGGGCCGCGAAAGCCAGCGAAGGCCGCGCTCTGCGCCTCTGTCGGCCGCACGGAAGAACCGCGGTTGAGCTCGATCCGTGCGTCGAAGTTACGCCGTTGATTCTTCGTGGGCTGGGCGGACAACGCGGTGGGTATCAGCAGGCTGACGCTCAGCAGAAGCAAACGACGGACTACCGGGCCGGGGCGGGATCTCCGCGATGTCACAGGGTTGTCTTGCGCTTTCATCGATCCTCCTCAATCCGGGTTTTCGGGTTTTCCTACGTCTTTGCAAATTGCATACCGACCGGAGTTCACTTCTTTGGAAATCGCTCCCTCGGACGCAGCTGCCACGCGATCCGAAGCGTTGGTTAGACGTTGGGAATCATGGCTTACTTGGTCGGCAGCGCATCGAACGCCTCGATGATCGCAATGTGAGCGCGCTTACTGTGGTGGTTTCCGAACACCAGCTTCAAGTTATTGCAACAGTAGTGATTTCGGTCACGCTGGTTTTGAACAGTCAATTTGTGTCTCTCGTCACACACTTCGAAGTCCCCCTCTGTGCCAACATCCTTGAGACACTTCGCCCCTTGAAATTAGTGTGTAGGGCGGAGGAGGATCATCAATGAGTTCATTGATTGAGAGAATGACCCCGGCGGGAACGGAAGGAGCCCGTAGGGCGACTGGAGATCCCGCCGGCCGCGATGCGGCGGGGGTCCCGGAAACGGAAGTGAGTGAGCAAGCGAAGCGTCGACGCTTTACCGCGGAGTACAAGCTGCGGCTAGTGCGCGAGGCCGACGCCTGCAAGGGTGTCGGGGATATTGCGGCACTTCTGCGTCGAGAGGGCCTGTACTCGTCGCAGCTATCGAGTTGGCGCCGCCAACGTGACGAGATCGCGAAGGCGGGGTTGACGTCGAGAAAGCGAGGCCGGAAGGCGAAGGCAGAGGATCCACGGGTCAAGGAGCTCGAGCGCGAGAACGCCCGGCTCCAACGTCGCCTGGCTCGAGTGGAGACGATGTTGGAGATCCAAAAAAAAGCCTCCGAACTGCTGGGGATCCCCCTGAATCCGCTCGACAGCGACGAGAACGACTGATTGTGGCGGCCGAGGAGCTGGCGGGACAGATTGGGCAGACGGCGGAAGCCTGCGAGGCTCTGAGTGTGGCTCGTTCCACGTTGTATCGCAGGCGCCAGCTGGTGACGCCCAAACCGAAGCGTCGTCCTCGGCCGCACCGAGCCCTCGACGAGACCGAGTGCGAGAAGGTCCTCGGAGCCTTGCACTGTGAGCGTTTCGTCGACAAGGCGCCCGCGCAGGTGTGGGCCACGCTTCTGGACGAGGGAATCTACCTCTGCTCGATTCGCACGATGTATCGGATTTTGGAAAAGTACGGCGAGGTCCGAGAGCGCCGGAACCAACTGCGCCATCCGAATTACGCCAAGCCGGAGCTGTTGGCCGAGGCGCCCAACGAGGTTTGGTCGTGGGATATCACGAAGCTTCGTGGCCCCGTCAAGTGGACCTACTACTATCTCTACGTCATCCTCGACATCTTCTCCCGCTACGTGGTTGGCTGGATGCTGGCTCACCGAGAAAGCGCCGAGCTCGCGAAACGCCTCATCGCCGAGAGCTGTCGCAAGCAAAACATTGAACCAGACCAGCTCACCATGCACGCGGATCGTGGCAGCTCGATGCGAAGCAAGTCCGTGGCTTTGCTCTTGGCAGACCTCGGCGTGACCAAGACCCACTCCAGACCCTACGTCTCGAACGACAATCCCTACTCCGAGTCTCAGTTCAAAACGCTCAAGTATTGCCCTCAGTTCCCCAGCCGTTTTGGTTCCATCCAAGACAGCCGGCTGTTCTGCCGCGGTTTCTTCGACTACTACAACAATGACCACCGGCACTCGGGGGTCGGCCTTATGACACCGGCCGACGTTCACTACGGTCGCGCCGAACAACTCACCACCGCTCGGCGCCAGATCCTTCTCGAGGCTCAGCGTGCTCATCCCGAGCGCTTCGTTCGCGGAACGCCACAACCTCCCGTTTTGCCTCCTCAGGCCTGGATCAACCCGCCGCCGCAGAAAACGACGCTCCAGGATGCCGCAGGAGCCATTCTCTCGGCGTCGTCCATACCTGGGGTACCCCCTTTTTCTGCTTCACCCAACGAGATCGCGAGCGAAGCAGACGTCGACCACGCGGACATCACCAGTCGCCGAAAGTTAATCGAGGCTCACTAAATGCAGCTCGCGAGTGTCTCAATGTTGTTGACATGTTCCGGTCGGCCGGATTAGAAATTTTCGTCACGCCATCTGGAGAAAATTTGTAAAGAAACTTGTGCTTCCCGAGCGGGATGGCATTCACTCGCATCGAGAAATGCTTTACGCTGTTGGGGGGGTGAGAGGTCTCCGGGTTTCCCGGAGGCCCATCAGAAGTAGAATCGGCTGGTGTGGGATCTTCCTTAGTTTAGTTTAGGTCTGGGGCGGTGGGGGCCAGCCACGGGCGAAGCATTCCTGTTCGAGCGAGGCGGCTGAAGTTGCGGAGGCCCTCACTGCGTACACAACTTCGCAAACTTTAGCGAATGGAATACAACACGGCAGACGTTGTCTACCTTTAGGTTGTGACTCGTCGCGCCGAAGCTCGCCTGACAAACGAGGTCGGTGTGGTCTCGTTCGTCGCACTACTCGGAACCACGGGTGTAGGGGCCACCAGTCGAATCGTGTGCGTCATGTCTCGCTCATCGAACCTTCCGTCGGCGTCCGTGACTCGAATGGTAAAGGGGCCGAAGGACCCGCGGAGGTCGGAGTGTGTGTCCTCGTACGGAGAAGCAGTGCTGCGTACGAGAATCGCTCATCCTCCGGGGCGTATAGGCTGCTATCCACCTCGGTCACGAAATGAAGACCACCACTCGAAATCCGAGCTCAAGGCACGACGAGGGAGGGCAGGTTCGAAATAGCCGACACGTTCGAATCGTCATCGGTAGTTTTGAGGGCGAAGTAGAAGGTGGAGCCACCGAGCACGCCCACCGTGTGAGCCTCGGCGCTGCCCGCCACACTCGGCGCGGGTACCCCCACAGCCGGCGTCGCCGCGTCGAAGTTCGCTGCAGATATCGGGCTCGTCGAGTACCTCAGGTCGTAGCTACTCGCCGTCCCCACGTTCCCGTCGTCCCCGGGCGCCGTCCACGTCACGTTCACCGACGTCACCGACTCGAGCGTCTCCACTTCCGCTATTTGCGCGTAGAAACCACCGTCCACATACTGGCGCATCTTCGTCACTCGGATTCGCACGTAGCGTCCAAGCGTCGGCACCGCCAGATCCAACGTGAACCACGTCGAGGCTTGGATTCCCAATCCCGTCGCCGCGTGCACCGGGGTGAAGCTCACGTTGTCCCCGCTCACCTCGACCACCACGTCCTCCGGAAACAGCTCCGGCGTCACCGAACGGCTCCTCAGGCGCACTCGACCCAACAGGTGCATCGAGCCCATGTCCACCGTCACGAACTCCTCACGCTGCACCGCGCTCCCCAGCGACGACCAGAAGCTCCCCAGGTCCCCGTCCGTTACGTTCGTCACCGGCAACAGCTCTCCAGATGCTTCTACCGCCACCACCGGAACGTCCTGCAACACCACGCCGCCCAACGTCGCCGACAAGTCCGTCACCGTCGACGGCGCAATGTCGTCCACCGTCGTCCCTACCGCAACGTTCGACAGACCCGACTTGTTTCCCGCCTCGTCCAATACCTTCAGCGCGAAGTAATACGCCTCCCCCGGCGTCAGCCCTCCTACCGTCTTCGTCTCCGCGCTTCCAGACACGCTCGGCACCGGCGGTGAGCCCACCAGCATCGCTCCCGAGAAGTTCACCGCCGTGATCGGCGTTGTCGAGTACCTTATCTCGTAGCTCGACGCCGTCCCTACCAACCCGTCGTCGCCCGTCGACGTCCAGTCCAGCTTCACCGTCGTGTTCGTTGGGTTCGACGCCACTAGGTCCGTCACCGACGACGGCGGCGTCCCAGGCGTATACGCCATCACCACGTTCGATATCGGTGACGTGTTGGTGCTGTCGTCCGTCGTCTTCAGCGCAAAGTAGTACCCCGTCTCAGCCGTCAGGCTCGTCACCACAAAGCTCTCCGCAATGCCCGCAACACTCGGGCTCGGCTCGCCCACCGCCTCAAGCGCACTCCCGAAGTTCCCCGCCGTGATCAGCGACTGCGAGTACCTCACGTCGTAACTCGTTGCCTGACCCACACTCCCGTCGTCTCCAGGTGCCGTCCAGCTCAACAACACCGAGCCCGCCTGTGACTGGAACTCGTAAACCTCCAGCTCCGCCAACTGAACGTAGTAGCCCCCGTCCACGTACTGGCGCGCCTTCGTCACCCGCAACCTCACGTAACGCGCGAACACCGACGAGAATACGAAGCTCGAACGGCTTCCCGGCGCCGCTACGTACCCCGTCTCGCTCACCACCGTCGAGAAATCCACTCCGTTCTCGCTTACCTGGAGCTCGAAGTCCTCCGGAAACAAGTCCGTCACGTTCCGCGCTATCAGATCCACCTGCCTCAGGTCTCGTACTCCGCCCGTGTCCACCGTCAGAAACTCCACCTGGGGCGTCGACGTCCCCATCGAAGACCAGAACGTCGCCATGTCCCCGTCGACCGCCTTCTCCTTGCCCACGCTCGCCGCCAAATCCCCCGACGATGCCGTTGCCAACAACACCGGCTTCACCAGGCTGCCGCCCATTCCTCCCGTCAAATCCGTCACCGCTGACGGTGCGATGTTGTCCAACGTCTCGAGCATCACCACGTTCGACAGCAACGACACCCCCGACGCGTCGTCATCATGAACCTTCAGCCCGAAGTAGTACATTGTCGGTGCTGACAAACCCGTCACCGTCATGCTCTCCGCTTGACCCGACGGCGATGGTGACGGTACGCCGCTCACTACCAGCGTCGCACTTCCGAAGTTCTCGTCCGTCAGGGCGCTCGTGGAGTACCTCACCTCGTACGACGTCGCCTGACCCACCAGACCGTCGTCTCCCGTCGACGTCCAGTCCAAATCCACGCTGCTCGTCGTCGCTCCCGACGCCGCCAAGTCCGTCACCGCCGCCGGAGGTACCGGTATCGTCTGTACCTGGGCCACGTTCGACAGACCGCTCTCGTTCGGTGCTTCGTCCTTCGTCTTCAGCCCAAAGTAGTACAAAGTCTCCGCTGACAAGCCAGACAACACGTGCGTCTCCGCACTACCAGCCACCTGGGGCGCAGAAACTCCCGTCACCAGCATCGCGCTCGGGAAGTTCCCCCCGTTTATCGACGATGTCGAGTACCTCAACTCGTAGCTACTCGCCGTCCCCACATTCCCGTCGTCTCCAGGGGACGTCCAGCTCAACGCCACCTGATCCGCTTGCGACGTCGCCTCGTCTACCGACATCTCCGCTACTTGAACGTAGTAACCTCCGTCACTGTACTGACGCGCCTTCGTCACTCGTAGCTTCACGTAGCGACCCATCGCCGCCGTGAACGGAAACGTGTAGCTCATCCCAGGACTCGAAACGAATCCCGTCTCGCTCGCCACCGTCACATAGCTCACATCGTCGTTGCTGATCTGGATGTCGAAGTCCTCCGGAAACAGGTTCGTCGTGTCCCTTGACGTCAGCTGCACTCTTCCCAACAGACGCACCGCGCCCGTGTCCACCGTCAAGTACTCTTCCTGAGGCGTCGACGTCCCCACCAACGACCAGAACGTTCCAACGTCCCCGTCCGTCGCCTTCTCCTTGCTCACGCTCGCCGCCAAATCCCCTGACGAATCTGTCGCCGGTGCAGCCACAGGTGTGTAGCTGAACCCACCGGCCGCTGCAGCCAGATCGGTGACGGCCGCGGGCGCGATGACGTCGAGCGTCGTCGCGGAGACGACGTTCGAAAGGGGCGATGCGTTGTCGAGCTCGTCCTTCGTCTTCATGGCGAAGTAGTACGCCGTCTCGTTGGAGAGCCCCGTGACCGTCATGTTCTGCGGCGTACCCGACGCGGCGGGCGACGGCACCCCCGTCGTCACGAGGGTCGCCGACGCGAAATTCGATGCCAAGATAGCGGAGGTCGAATAACGGATCTCGTACGAAGAAGCCTGGCCCACGAGACCGTCATCACCCGTGGCAACCCAGTCGAGCCGTACGGACGTTCCGGTCGGGTTGGACGCCGCGAGCGTGGTAATGGCCCCCGGCGGTGTTCCCGGCGTATCCACGGTAATGACGTTGGAGATGCCCGAAGTGTTGGGCACTTCATCCTTGGTCTTGATGGCAAAGTAGTAGCGCGTTTCGTCCGTGAGCCCGTTCACGGCCAGAGTCTCGAACGATCCCGCGGAGAGCGGCGACCCCGCCGGAACCACGGTCGCGGAATCGAAGTTCCCCGAGTCGATCGAGAACAACGAACGTCGCACGTCGTACATGTCCGCGGTACCAATGACTCCATCGTCACCGGGTGCGGTCCAGGTCAGCGTCACGGCGCCCGCGGCGACCTGGGCCTCGAAGACCTCGGCCTCAGCCATCTGGACGTAGTAAGCATTGTCCGTATACTGTCTGGCCTTGGTAATCCAGAGCTGGATGTAGCGCGCATTCACCGGCAGGAAGTCGTGCGTGATCCAAGCACCCGGTACGGGCGACGCGCCCGTGACCGAGAGCATCGATACGAAGGTCGCCCCGTCGGTGCTCACGCGAATCTGGTAATCCTCGGGGAAGAGATCCGCGACCTCGCGCGACTGAAGTCGGAGCCGCATCAGGGACTTCGTGGTTCCAATGTCCCAGGTGATGAACTCGATCTGAGGTGCACCGCTGCCCACGGTCGTCCAAAAAGTTCCTGCATCACCGTCGGTCGTCTGGTCCTTCCCGAAGCCCGGTGTGATCTCACTCGAGGCGCCGATCGCCGTCGCAGCGATCAAGGTGGGGACGGCACTGCCTGGGGTTCCCGCGAGATCGGTGACCGCGGCGGGAGGTGTATCGTCGAGCGTCGCGGCCATCAGAACGTTGGAGAACGACGTATTCCCCAGCTCGTCGAAGGTCCGAATCGCAAAGTAATAGCTCGTCGTCGATACGAGGCCGGTGACCGTCGCGTTTTGGCGGGTTCCGGCGATCGCCGGCGAAGGCACCCCCGTCACCACCTGGGTCGCCGAGGAGAAATTCGCCTCGGTGATGGGGCTCGTCGAGTAGCGAACGACGTAGGCAAAAGCCGTCCCCACGATATCGTCGTCGCCCGGCGCCGTCCAGTTGAGCTGAATGCTCGTGAGCTGCTCGTTCGACGCCGACAAGTCCGTGATGGGTGAAGGTGCGATTCCGACCGTCACACCGACCGCCAGGTTGGACATCGGCGAGACGTTGAAGACGTCGTCCTCAGACTTGAGCGCGAAGTAATAGGCCGTTTCCGCTTGAAGGCCGCTGAAGAGAACTGCCTCTGGAGTTCCAGCCGGACTCGGCGAGGGCACGTTCGGAACGACGTTGGCGGAGTCGAAATTCGCGGGTATGATAGAGTTCAGCGACCAGCGAAGATCGTAACTCGAGGCTTGGCCGACCCCGCCGTCGTCTCCAGGAGCCGTCCAGGCGATGTTCAAGGAGAGGGGCGCAGCCGCCGCCTCATCGACTTGGACTTCCGAGATCTGTGTGTAGTACGCGCCGTCGCTGTAGACGGTGACCTTGGTAACCAGAATCTTGACGTAGCGCGCATTGATGGCATCGAACGAGAACGGATGGAGCGTGTTCGCCGTGGCGGCGAACGCTGTTACGCTCAGAACCGTGCTGAAGCTCGCACCGTCCGTGCTCACCTGGATCTGAAAGTCGACTGGGAACGTGGCCGCGGTGTTGTCGCGACTGCCGAGCCTGACCTGTCCAATGGTCTTCTCCGAGCCGAGATCGACGGTGATGAACTCGGTTGTCAGCACCGAACGCACTGGTGCCGTCCAATTGCTTACCAGGCTGCCGTCCGTCACCATTTCCTTCGAAAAGCTCGCCGAGAACTCGCCCGAGGAGTCGACGGCCGTTACGGGGACTTCCGAAAAAGCCGTGGGAGGTGCGGCCGCGAGATCGCTCACGAGTTGCGGCGCGGTCGTATCGACGTCGAAATCGGTATCGGCCGAAAACCCACTGAAAACTACTCCGTCCGACGCTCGAACCCGCCAGCGGTAAGTCTTGCCGTCGACGAGGGTGACGGAGGGAGTGAAGCTGGTGATGGGAAAGACGTGCGGGATACTGGACTGATCGAGTACCACGCCTCCATCGGTGACGTTCTCGACGACCAGGTTGTAGCTCGTCGCGCCTGGCGACGCTCCCCACTCGTAGGTCGGCTGCACGAGATTCACCGCTCCGGTCGGGCCAATAGGCGACGGCACCGCCAGAGCGATGTCGAGGGTCAAATCCTCCTCGTCGGCGCGCGCATCCGCGTCCGTAACGCGAACCCGGAAGATTCCCGACGTGCCGAGTGCCGTGGCTACCCCCTCGATGAGACCCGAGGTGGCGAAGTCCGCCGCTGGAGCGAGCCCTGCTGGTAGATTCCCGATGCCGCTCACGATCTCATAGGAGAGCGGCAGGGTACCTCCCGCAACGGGAATTTGCCCCGAGTAGGCGACACCGAGAAAACCCTGGGGCATCGGCGGTTGGATCTGAGGTGGCGCCGCAGGCAAATGCATGATGCCGGCGCGAAGGCCATTCTCACCGAAATCGAAACGCCACAGAATCATGGCCTGCGGATCCGCGGCATCGGGGCGTGTGGCGACCGCCATCAGCCCGGATTTGAACGGACTGATGAGTACCGGCGCGCCCTTGAAAGTTCCGTCGGCCGCGTTCAACTCCTGAGCCTTTAGGTCGAAGACGGTATCGCTGAACGCCGTTCGCCACGTGGCGATGAACGTCTCGGTTGCGGCGTTGTAGCCCATGGGGCCAGGAAAGTCCCAACCAGACGTCGCACGCAGAGTAAAACGTCTGATCAATGCGCCACCGGCGTTGAGAACGGATGCGGTCGCGTTGGCTTCGCCAGTTCCGAAGTCTTCGTACGCAACGAGGAACGTGTTGGTCGCGGACGCGTAAGCCACCTGAGGCCGCTGTTGGTTGTCGGTGGAGGCGTCGATCGCGAATACTCCCTGGGGGGCGCCCGCGGCGGTGAAGAATCGACCGTAGACGTCCGCACGGCGCGGCGGCGCGAGATCTTTGACGTAGACGACGAGAAACTGCTGGGTCACGCTGTTGTAGACGAGGACATCGCTCAATGCGTTGGAGTCGACCGTCCCGCTACCCAAGATGGGTGCCGGATTCGTAGCGTCTCCATCGAGGACCACGTAAAAGGTGTAGTAGATCGTCTGTATCCGTTTGGACCAGGTTACGAAATATCGATCGGTAACCGGACTGTAGGCGACGTGAGGATGGTCTCCGCTACCAATTACGATCTCGTTGCCGAGGGGCTGCCCATCGGAGCCGAGATATCGAGCGCGAATCGTGGTCGGGCTCGCGTCGCGAGCCACGAGCAGGATTTCATCGCGAAGGGAGTTGTATGCCATCCCCGAAGCCGTAACGCCGCCGCCGCCGCTGGCGAATAGCGTCGTGACCGCGCCCGGCAGAGTTCCATCGGGGCTTAGGAATCGCCCGACCAGGCCGCCGGCGGCGAAAGTCCACTCTGTGGTCGCCATGAAGTACTCGTCTCGCGTGGGGATATAGAGTGCCTCCATATCCCATTGGAATGCGGGCGGGTTCCAGATACGTCCCGGACAGAGCTCACCGACGCACAGTTGCGCCCAGGCGGAGCTCGGCGTCGAAATTACGACGGAGGCGAACAGCAGAGAGCGCACAATTCGATTGATATTCATTGATGTGGACCCTTTCGAGGACTCACCACCCGTTCGCAGCGACGCGGCTGCAGACACGGGCTTTGGCCGGGGGACGGCGCCTCCCTAAAAACGGACTAACCATCCTGATGACACTCATGAATGCAGACTTCTTGTGGACGCGCAGGTAAGAATGGTAGCAAAGCCGCCATCCCGGCGCAAGCATTCACGCCAGGAACCGATCCGTCCTAACGGAGTCTTCTAGCTAGACTTACGGCCGACGATCTGGAATTGTCGACCCTGAACGGTTTCAGCGAGCCCCCGCTGACGTTTTCCGACCTGCCGCGAGCTTCGTTCGCCCCTCAACCCCGCTGCATAAGCTTCTGCTGAATCCGTTTCATGCCGAAGGGAAACGGAGGGAAGCTTGCAACGTGCTCGCGCAGCCCAGCCAAGACGCGATATCGAGCCCGCACCGCGACGAGCTCGTGATGGGGGTTCTCGTCGATGAACTTCGGCCAAGGCGCAGAGTGGCTCACGAACCACTTCTCGTCGAAGGGGTAAGCCTTGAGACGTGTCTTCTTCTCGTAGCGGTTCACGCAATAGAGCGAGCCGCCGGGACGGAGCTTGTCTTGAATGTGACCGATGTAGTCCGAAACCGTGGGAAGGTCCATCTCCATCATGGAGCGAGTATTGATGACGAGTCCGAAGGAGCCTCGGGCGAGCCTCTCGATGAGCTGTCCAGGGAGCACGAGAAAGTCGGCCCCCAGAGCTCGGGGATCGATGCTCTCCCGCTCGTGGACATCCCGTAGGGTGAGCACTCGGGCCTCGGGAAAGCACGTGGAGAGGAAATAGGTTTGGATCGCATTGACTTCCGGCAGATCGAGGAGAACGAGGCGCAGTTCCGGAAATCTCTTCTTCAACAGCCGAGCGAGCCCACCGTAGCCTCCGCCGATGTCGACCACCACGTCGGCGTCTTCGACGTATGGCTCGAGATGGCTGAGCATGAAGGTGTACTCGAGAGAGGACTGCGTCATGGGAATTCCGTCGTGCTTGACGCTTCTCGGTCGACCGACGGGCGTCTCCTCGAAGTAGTGCTGCAAACGCTCCGGCACGACGGACGTGAGCTCGCGATGGATGTTGCGCCACTTGGCCTGCACTCGCTCGAGTGCCTCTTCGGGGACGTTGGCGTTGTCGAGCCCCTTGGTGATGACGTTGCTGCGAAAGCTAGCCCAGAGCTCGTCGTCCGCGATGAAGTCTCCCTTGCCTCCGTAGCCCTGGCGGCCACTCTCGAGGAGATCGTTCCAATACTCGCTCTTGATGTTGGGCAGTCCGAGCTCCCGCGTCAGAGCGTAGCTCTCGCGCATCGCTTTGAAGACGTCGGGACTCACCGATTGGGACATGGCTCGCGAGGATAGCACAGGGTAGCCGTGCTATCCTCGCCGTCGATGCGGTCTGAACCGAAGACTAACTTCGGGCGCGCTGCGATCTGGTCACTCTTCCTCGCCCTGTACATTCTTGGTTCATGCTTTCTACTCTTCTATCCTCTGTCGATCTCGCCCGGCTCGCAGCTTCCGGACGAGCGCGATGCTCTTCAAGCGACGTGGATGATGGCATGGGTCGCACACCGGCTCCCGGAAGAGGCGACGAGTCTCTTCGATGCGAACCATCCTCTTCATGCCGGGGATTCCGCTCGGGCTGATGTTTCTAGTGCGTTTCTTCCGCACGGGGTCGTGGAGGAGCTAAGTTCGCTTCGCGCTGAGCTTCGTCTTGCAGGGTTTCGCGAGTCACTACTACTTGATCTCCCTTCCCCTGTTCCTTGCTCCTTTCGGGCTCATGCTCCTCTATTGGTATCCGGAACGAAGGCGAGCTTCCGAGCTCGCTCTACCCGTGGCAGTCCTGTCTGTTCTGTTTCTCCCCGTGGAGCTCGTCTATCTCGATGCGTTTCGCTCGTACCGTTTCGGCCAGGCCGTGCCCGAAGGGGCCGATCTCGCCCGCTACGTCTCGCCCCCCTTCAATAGTCTCTATTTCGAGGACGACGAGTGGGCGGCCGCGCGGCTCGTCCGTCGCCTCGTCGAAGATCCCAGCACCGCTACGATGGATCTCGTGCTCGAACGACCTAGAAAGCTCGAGCGCGTGCGTCTGTTCCTCCGGAGGACGGTGCTCGGTGACGCAATGCCGGAGTGGCGGGTCCCCGAGATCCGGATCTTCCATGCGCCGCCGGAGTTCTAGCACCGGCGACTAGTTAGTTCAAGTAACTGAGTCCGTCGATTCTCGCTGGAACACGAATAGATTGTTGAGACCGAGCTGGAACTTCTTCGTCTCGATGATCCGAAACCCGTGGGGCGTGAAAATTTCGGGGGTCTTGTTCGGCTCGAACCCATAGTGCTCGTCGAGCGACATGCCGTCGATCAGTCGAAGGAACTTGAGGACATCCAACAGGTGGTCGACCAGTGGAGAGGGCGTCGTGATCACGAGAAAACCGCCGGGCTTCAAATGCTTGTAGCATCCCTGCGCCACGATAGGCTGGCGTTCCGTCGAGACGTGCTCGAGAACCGCCATCATCGTGATCACGTCGAAATGTGGTTGAGCTTCCAGCGACTCGGGGAAAACGCCGGGAACGAGCTCGGCGTTCGTCATCGTGGCACGCGCCGGGAGATCGGCGTCGATGCCCACGCCATCACGGACGAGCTCGCCGAACTGCCGGAACAGAGCGCCATCCGCGCATCCGACATCGAGCAGCCGCGAGGACTCGTCGATATAGGGCGCTGCCTTCGCTATCCGCCAGCGTTGTAGGAGCCGGTCGAAGGCCTTCATCGATTCCGACCGCGATGACGCCCGAGACCCAGAACACCCAGAAAGAAACTGGAGAAGATGATCTGCAGACCCAGGGTCATCGCCAGTGATGAAGGAACGACGATCCTCAACATGCGTGTCGGCTCGAGCTCGGCGAAGGAACGCGCACCCCAGGCGCCGAGTGCCCAGACCGAGCCCGCGAGCCCGATGGCCGTGAGCGCGAAGCCGATGGCGATTCCCGCCTCGAGACTGACGCCGCGAGTGATTCTCTCGAGTCGGGGATCGGGCGGGAGGAGGCCTTCCTGGATCGCGAAGACTTTGGTGAAGACCGCAAAAGCGATCGCCTGATACCCGAGCAGCATGGCGGCGGCGGAATAGACCAGAGTGTGTACGTCGAAAGTGACCCCGAAGAGCATGCGGGGCGCGGGCAAAATCCAGCACCCGATGACGAGACCCGCGAGGAAGAGCGCGATTCCCGGATGGAGAAACAACCAGCGAGGACTGTATAGAAGTAGAAACCGCAGGTGCCGCCAACCGTCTCTCCACCGTCTGAGATGAGGGGGTCGGCTGCGTCCATCGGGCGAAAGCGTCGTTGGAACCTCCGCAATCTTCATTCCGAGAAGGCTGGCTTTGACCACCATTTCAGAGGCGAACTCCATTCCGGTCGTCTGCAAGTCCATAGCGAGCACGGCGTTCTTGCGAAATCCCCGGAGGCCGCAGTGGAAGTCCCCGCACACGTTGCCGAACATCAAACGACCGACGCCGCTCAAAACCGGATTGCCGAGGTAGCGATGTAGCGCAGGCATCGCCCCGGGCTCGATACCACCCTGGAAGCGATTTCCCATCACCAGGTCGTAACCTTCGCGAAGCTTCTCGACGAAGGGCCAGATCGCGCCGAAGTCGTAGCTGTCGTCCGCATCGCCCACGACGATGAGCTCGCCAGAGGCAGCCCCGATGCCAGCGAGGATGGCGCTGCCATAGCCTTTAACGTCTGCATTCACCAACCGTGCGCCCATTCGGCGTGCGATCTCGATCGATCCGTCGGTGCTGCCGTTGTCGGCAACGACGATCTCGCCCCGGATATCGTGGGAAGATAGCGTTCGCCGTGCTTTCTCGATGCAGACACCGAGCGTCTCGGCCTCGTTGAGGCACGGCATCACGATTGAGAGCTCGATCTCCGGACCACTCTCCTCGCGCATTCGCGCATTCTACTTCTGGCTTCGAGAACCGTCCAGCAGATCGCCATCTGCAACGCAGGATCGGTACACATACAGCTCGGGTAGGCTCCAATTGGGAAGGGCGTAGTCAAACTCCTTTCCCTCGCGAACCCAGAAGCGGATCCGGCGCGTGCGCACTGCTGGAAAGCGAAGCGTGAAGGCCGCTTCGGCGGGACGATCGACAAGAGCGTCGAGGACTTCGAGTCTGGTCGCAACGTCGTCACGATGAAGCATGCGCTCGAAACGACCGCTCTCACTCGACCAGACCTTGAGCGTCAGATCTCGAGGAAACTCGTCGTAGGGGTGGGCGATCGGAAGGCGTATCGCGGCCACGGTTTCCTCGCGGCCGAGGTCGAGCTCGAGCTGAATCGCCGGCAGTTGGCGAGGCGATCGCCATTTCGTGTACCGATCGCGATCGATAGCCCAGCGGGCAGGTGTCGCTCCCTCCCCTTTAATTTCCCAGCGTGAAGGATCGATTTCGTCTTGTGGAGAGCAAAGAGGCGGTGAGTCGTCGGCCGGACGTTCGCCGGCCGCAAGCTCGTAGACCCTCTCGTCACCGAAGCCGTAACGCGCGTGGGAAGCACCGGAGAGATGCGGAAACCGACCCTTGGGAAGCAGCTCCGGCCAAAACGTTTCCAGGAGGGCGAGCTTCTCGTTCCGCTCGTCCTCACTCCACAGGTTGGGACGGACGACGATTCGGGAAACGCCGACTCTTCGAAGCAGGGACAATGTATCCCGATTCGGGAAATGCCGGAGCTCCCAGGCGAGGTATCCAACGAGGGGCGGATAGTATGAAGTCTTGCCGAAGACGACCGACTTCCAGTGGTAGGTCGAGTAGAACATGTACAGGGAGTGAAGCCGAAGCTGCTCGCGCGGATAGAGGGGCAACTCGACGACGGCGCCCTCGCCGGGCAGGGAGCCGAGCCAGCGATAGACCGGTGGCGTTTCGTTGCCTGTCGGCATCTCGATAGAGCGCCGTATGCCAAGGTGCTCGAGGGGCAGGAGCACGAGCAGCACGACTCGGAAGACCGACGCCGTTCGAGGCGAAAGGCGCTCGAAGATCCTGCTCGCTCCCCATGCCGCGATCACCGCCACTCCAAACTGGACCAGCACGCTCATTCGCTCAGGGCTTCTCAGGTATTGAAAGCCGGGCAGGTGTTCGAACAAAAGACCATACGGACCCGGCCCAAAATCCCGTCCGCCGACTCGGACGTTCGGCCCCAACGTGAGGACGAGGCCCACAACGGCGGTGGCGACCGAAAGCCAGAAGAAGAGTCTCGCCGGCTCTCCCCGGCGCGGTGCGAACAGCATTCCCACGACGACCAGAAGCAGCGGGAGGTAGCCGAGAAAGTGAGGCACAGTAGTCGGCTCGACGAGAGAAGAAAGGGCGCTCGACAGGAGGCTTCCATCGAGCGGACGCAGGTATTCGACGGCATCGAGGCCGTCCCCGAGATCGCGGTGGAAGTCGAATCGTCGAAGCACCCGTTGATAGGGCAGGGCAAAAACCAGCAGCACCGAGGCCGCAAGAAAACCCGGCAAGAGCAAGTGCCGGAGCTTGCTCCATCCATCTCGCGAGGTCCATGCGTAGACGGGAACCCACAGCGCGAGAACGAGAGCGAAGTAGAAGAGATAGTACGTGCAAGAGAGGGCTTGCAGGATGAAGAAGAGGCCAAAGAGGAAGGCGTTTTTTCGGTTACGCTCGCCTCGGAACAGCCGATTCAGATAGAGAAGGGCCAGAGGCCACCACTGCAAGCTGATGATCTGCACCCTCGCCGCCTCGTGCAAGCCGTAGGTGTGAAAGACGTAGATCGTGCCGGCAAGGACAGCCACGTCCGCGCGACCAAGTACCTCCTTCACGAGGAGATACATCCCCCAAGCGGACAGTGCCAGAGTGAGTATCACGACGAGGTTGTACGCCAAGAGGGCATTGCCTGAAGCATAGAAGAATGGCGCGGCCAATAGGCCGGGCACGAAGAGGTGCTCGGAGAAAGCCAGTGAGTCCTCGTAGGGGTAAAAGGTATTGGAGTCGAACAGGCGCCACGGCGCGCGAACGACCTGATGGGCGCTCCAGGCGAGAATCCACGAGCCGATGAGCGGATCGCCATCGTCCATCGCGAGACGGTGAGGCGCCAGCGAGACCGGCGCCGTAGAAACAATCGCGAGCACGGCAAAGAAGAGGAAAACGCACGCGGCTTTGACCATCTTCAATCTCGTCTGTTTATGCATAGCTCGGTTTGATGAGGTCTAGGCCTTGGATCGAGCCATACTACCCTTGCGTGAAGTGATGCCATAATGCGCGCAATGGGAACGGCACGTAGAGGAAAGCTCGTGGGTTGGGTGCTCCTTATGCTGTCGACGGGGACCCTGCTCACCAACGCCTACTATCTGCGTTTCGCGGAGCCAGCCGTCTCGCGGAAGACTGCGGCGGCCGTGCTCCTCGTCGTGACGGCGCTCTTCTTTCTGGTACGCCACTACGGTCTTCCCCGGAACATGGACGAGCTCGCGGCGTGGCTCGGCCGTGCGCGCGTGCCGCTGATTCTGGGCGCGATTCTCGTGGTGGCGGCGTCGCTGCGCTACCCGGGGCTCTCGAGCGGACTTCCACAGAGCTACATCCCCGACGAGTACGACTACGTTCACTCCTACCTGCAGATGATCAAGCGCGGCGACATGAACCCCCGCTGGTGGCATCATCCGAGCGTCCAGCCCTACACGAACGTCGCGACCTATCTGGCGGTCTACTACCTCGAAGCGGGCAAGGGACGGTGGGAAACGATCCACCAGATGCAGGTCGAGGACATGCTGTTTTGGGGCCGCTTCGCTGCTGGTTTCGTTCCGGGGATGCTGACCGTGCTCATGGCCTTTTTCCTCGGACGATACGCTTTTTCCGAACGCGTCGGCCTCGTCACGGCGGCTCTCGTCGCAGTCGTGCCGGGGCTCGTCGAGATCTCTCAATACAACAAGCCCGATGCACTCCTCGTCTTGTTCTGCACGACGAGCCTGCTGGTAACGTTGAACTACCTCGACCGTGGTGGTCGATCCTTGGCTTTCGCCGCCGGAGTGGTAGTCGGCCTCACGGTCGCAGTGAAGTACAACGGTGCGCTCGTCCTCCTGCCGTTCATCGCCGCGGTATCGTTCCGCCACGGCTTCCGCTCCCTGGCTCGGCCAGACCTCTACCTCGGGGCGGTCGGCGCCATCGTCGGCTTCACGGCGGGCTGTCCCTATTTCTTCGCGGATCTCGCGCGGTTTCTCGATCACGTCGGGCACGGACTCTACGCCTACGGATACCGTGGGCTCGAGGGAGCCGAGGGTGCCGACAATTGGTTTACCCATGCGAGCTATACCGTGCGCTACGGCGCGGGGCTGCTCCCGTTTCTGGCGAGCCTCGCCGGTCTCACCCTCGCGCTCTACCGGATCGATCGGCGCATCGCGGTGTTTCTGATCTACCCGGTGCTCTACTACAGCTTCTACAGCTCCCAGAAAGTGATCTTCGCGGGCAATCTCATGCCCGTCTATCCTTTCTTCGCCATCCTCGCCGGCTTCGGTCTCACCGAAGGCCTGTCCTTTCTCTGGGAACGCGTCCCTCGTCTCGACGGGGCCCTGCTCCGTCCGGTCATCCTCATCGCGGCGAGCGCGGCGATGCTCTCGTTTCCGGTCTCGATGTCGCGGATGAGAAATCGATCGATCACACTCCCAGACACCGGATCGATGGCAGCGCAGTGGATCGAGGCGCGCTTGCCTCCCCGAACTCACTTCGGCGTGGAGCGACACACCCCGGTTCTCGATCGGAGCCGGTTTCGCGTCACGGGGCACGCGCGGGCGATCGACATGGGCGTCGAGCACTATCGGGAGGCGGGCGTCCAATACCTCATCGTGACATCGACCGCCTACGAGCGCTTCGGACCCGAGCATCGACAAACGAAGAACTACGAAAAGCTGTTCCGCATTTGCCCCACCGTGAAGGAGTTCCTCCCCGAAGAGGGCAAAATCATGGGGCCGACGATTCGCATTCTCCAGATACCCGACGCTCCGGGCTAGTGACCCCGCAAGGTCCGTGCATCGGGACGTCCGGCGGGGTCAATTGGAGCCTGAGGGCTCGATCCTTTCGAACCTGAGCCGGTCGACGGCTAGGTAAGCTCCGTCGGCGGGCCGGGCAGGCACGAGCTCGAGAAGGTTCAGCCGCTTCCAAAAGCGCCTGTCCGCCGTCATCACCTGCTCGCTCATCTCCCGCGCGGGCAGAAACCCACCCAGCCTCAGCCCATTCAAACGTACTTCGATCGGTAGCGGCTCCGTCCCCGCGGGCGCCGCGCACTCGATGATCACGCGAAACGACTCGGGACGGTCGAGGGGCACGAAAAGCCCCGCGCGCGCTCCATGCGCGAGTCGCACCTCGAGTGGACGTCCCGGCCAGTCGTTCAAGCCGCTCCAGCCGTTTCCGATGAAGGGCGGATCGCTCGGCCCGAGGTCGATCACCCCGCTGAGATCGTGCATGCGGTGGTAGAGATACTTTCCGACGAGGATGTCGTATTGCGTCATTGGACGATCGTATCGGAGCGCGAAGAGCCAGTTCATGGGGAACGAGAAGGGATAGCCGATCCAGTCGAAGACGTCCTCGAGCTTCGCCTCGGAGGCCGCCTGCCACGACATC
The DNA here is from genome assembly GCA_965247365.1 of Candidatus Marinacidobacterales bacterium. Classification (GTDB taxonomy): domain Bacteria; phylum Acidobacteriota; class Vicinamibacteria; order Marinacidobacterales; family SMYC01; genus CBDFHB01. Next base: position 472,871 of record CBDFHB010000002.1, on the reverse strand, counting down.
GTGTCGTCTACGGGGATCCGTCCCTTCCGATACTGCTCCATGAGAAGCAGGTTGCTCCCGACAAAGAGCGCGACGATCGCGGCGGTAACGCCCCGGGGATGCCGCCCCACGAAGTCAGCCGTTCTCTCGATCGCGACGGCGAGGCCGAGTCCGAGTACGAAGAGCAGGGAGTCGAAGCGGCGCGCCCCGAAGGAGCCCCCGCCCCACCAATCGGCCACGATGGCGTTGATGTACCAGAGCAGCACGAAGATCGAGAGCAATGGGAAGCCACGTTTCGGGTCACGCCGCAGGAACCCGAGATAGCCCACGGCGGCGACGAGAAGAATCGGACTCCAGGAGAACAGCCCGTGTCGCGACGAGAAGAGGATCTCGGACAGGAAGGGGTTGTCCCAACGCATGTAGTCGGCGCCGAGCGGTACTCCGACGTAGAGGCGATCGTAGATTGCCTTCCAACTCAAAAGCTGCGGCACGACACCGACGAGAAGTCCGGCGGAGAAGACCGCTCCACATGACAGGATGGGCCTCCACTCGCGGCGCGGCAGTCGGGTCAGAAGCGCCCACCCCGGCAGCAGACAAAAGACCGCGTTTTGCCAACGCACCGCCGTTGCTAATCCCAGAAGGAGACCGAGCACCACGTAGTCGCGAAGGTCGTCTTCAAGCTCGCTCCAACGCAGCAGAAAAACGCCCACCAGTAGAAACGTGGCCGCGTGCGTATAGATCGCGTGGTAAGTCAGATACCAGGCGAGAAAGCTCCCGAGACCGATGCCCGCGGAGGTCGCGAAGGCGACCCAGGGGGGAAACCACTTTCTCAAGAATCGATCGAGCACGAGGAGCCCGGCCCAGCCGAGCAGGAGGTTCCCGAGCGCGACGGCATGGAAGAAAGGGTCCGAGAACCCGTCGTAGGCGGTCGCGAGCCCATAGGCATTGCGGAGCGCCGCACCCGGATATCCCAGATAAACGAAGGGTACCCACAATACGGGCGCACCCACCGGATAGGTGAAGCGAGCCCGCCCCGTCTCTCGCACCGACTGGGAACCGGCGAGATGATCGATGCCGAGACGCTCGTACTGATTCGCGAGGTCGATGTCTCCGTCGAAGGCGAGCGAGTGCGTGAAGGAGTAGTACCAGAGCCCATCGCCTCGCAAACGATAGCCCCTCAGGTGCAGGATGGAGACGAGAAGCACCAACAGAACGAAATAGCCGATTCGCCTGCCGCACCGCCGCCAGTCGACGGCCAGGAGCACGAGCAGCAAAAACGCACGCGCGACGAACCCCGTCGTCGTCACTGGTCCGAGCAGGGACACGCCGCCGCTTAGGACGACGGCGCCGATGTCGAGCGCGAGGAGCGCCGAGGCGGCTCGAAGCCCGCGCTTCACGAGCGCTCCTTGCAGAAGTCCGCGATTGCCCGGGCCCGCCGCTCCCAGCTATAGGCTTTCACATCCTCGAAGGCTCTTCTCGTCAGGCGACCTGCCAGTTCGGGGTCGGCGAGGAGATTCTCGATCGCCCTCGCGAGAGATTCCGCGTCGCCGGGCGGGACGAGGAGCGCGTTCTCCCCATGGACCAGGACTTCCCGAAACGAAGGCAAATCCGAGGCAACGATCGGACGTCCCGAAGCCATCGCCTCGAACAACTTGAGGGGTGAGGTGAACCGTCGCGCGGTGACGGAGTCGAGGTTCGGAATGACGAAGATAGCAGCCTTCCTCCGTTCGTCATCGAGCTCGGCGGGAGGAATGAAACCCAGGAAGTGGACGCGATCGGCGAGCGAGAGCTCCGCGGTCAAGGAGCGCAGCCGGTCGAGATCGGGCTCTTGTGCCAGCCCTCCGACCACGACGAGCTCCGCCCGGTCGATGTGCTGCATCGCCCGGATCGCGACGTCGACGCCTTTCCATCGATAGAGCTGACCAGTATAGTAGACGGCCGGAATCACCGGCCTCCTCGCTGCCGGCGGCAGCTCCACGGGCAGCCGGCAGCCGTCGGGCACGACCCGAGTGGGTGCGAGCGCTCCGTGACGCTCCGCGAGGCTATCGCGAAGCCCAGCGGTGATGGTGGTGACCCCGTTGGCTCGAGTACAAACGCGGCGCTCTCGCGCGTCCAGCCTCGCGAGCTTGGATCTGGAAGGCGGCGATCCACCGTTATAGTTCGCGGCCCGCTCTTCGGCAAAAACGGAAGCGACAGTATGCGCCTCGTAGATCACCGGGACACCGTGACCGAGTCGCAATCGAATCGCCAGGTCCGCAATCAAGAGGTCCCGTGTATAGATGATGTCGGCGATTCCGCGACGCATCGAAGTCACGGCACCCGCAAGATAGCTCACCCGACCCAGGGGCGTTCGCAGTCGTCGCAGACGAAGATGGTCGTGAGGTGAAAGGCCGAAGAACTCGAGACAGCGAGCGTCACTCCGCTCATCCGTTCTGCGCACCAAGAGGTCGACCTGAACCCCCGCACTGGCCAGTGCGTGGCAAGTCTCGACCGTCTGAATCCCGTTCGCCCGCTCCATGGGAAAGCGGATATCGGCGAGATACAGGAGCCTCATGGGATGATCATGCCGATGCCGCGCCCCATTACGGCTCGAGGGCGACTTTGTAGTCCGCCTTCATCGTGAGGCGGTCCTCGCCGAGCTGGATCGAGCTCACGTCCAACTCTTGCAGTGTGATCCGTCCCGCACCGAGTGCGCTCCACTCGGCGAGCTGCCGGTCAATCGTGCGCCGCAAGGGGACGCGCAGTCGCTCGCGCAACTGGCTCTCGATGATCGGCGCGAAGAGATTGAAGACTTTGCTTTCGGCCGCGAAGGTCATCTCGTCGAGAAAGAGCTCACCGCTCGCGTAGCGCGGAAGACCGCTGACGACGACATCGAAGTTGTCACCCGTGCCGACGCACTTTCCACGAACCTCTTTGCCGAGGCTTCCAGCAAAGAGTAGCGTCACTTCCAGGCGACCGCCGGTTGCCGACACGCGGGGGTCTTGAACGAAGGCGTAGTTACACTCATCGGCTGGACCACCTTGCAAATAGAGCCGACCTCCCTCGGTGAGGAGCCCGCGCACGAGCATGCTCTCGACGGACCGGTAGGCGATCTCCATCGTCCCCGCGCTCGCCGACGAGGCTAGAGCTAGTGACAGCGTCAGTTGGACCAGGTACTTCATGAGCCACACTCCCGTCGCGAAATCTACGTCGGGGCGGGCCCAGGATCAAACGACGACGCGTCAGCGGATATCGAAGACTTCTCGAGCTCGGAATCTAAGTCTATCTCCCGGAATGAGCTGACCGAGCTTGCGCAGGTCGGCCGAAACGACCGTGGCGATTTTGGGATAGCCGCCCGTAGTGCCGTGATCCGCCATCATGACGATGGGAAGGCCGTCGGGAGGGACTTGAATGGCGCCTATCATCATCCCGTCGGAAACGATCTCCTTCGGGCCGCGGTGCTCGAGGGGCGGGCCCGTCAAGCGATAGCCCATTCGATCCGCGCTATCGCTCACGACGAAAGGGGACGACACGAGAGTGTCTCGTCCCGCCGCTGTGAAGTAGTCCTCCTGAGGCCCCCAGACGATCCCGAGCTCGGTCTCGCTCCCCTCGTCCGCCGGAACCGGCGTTTGCCTCGGGCTGAGGTGTCCGGGCGCGGCCCCGACGCGGAGACGATCCCCCGCTCGCAGCGAGCGCCCCGAGAGCCCGCCAAAGCCAGAGGTCAGATAGGTCGAGCGCGATCCCAGAACCAGCGGTACGTCGATCCCTCCCGCGAAGGCAATATAGGCTCGTGCGCCCCTTCGCCGGCCCTCGAACGTGAGAACGTTGCCGGGTCTGAGGAAGAAGGAGCTCCAGGGAGGCGGCTCCCAAACGCCCAGATCGTCTCGTTCGACGATCGCGCCGAGCTCACCGCCCGTGACAGCCACGAAGACCGGCCGAAGGCAGCGGAGCCTCGGTCCCTTCACGGTACATTCGAGGGCCGCTGCGCCCGGTTCGTTCCCCAGGAGACGGTTCGCGGTCTCATAAGCGAGGGCGTCGACGGCACCGGCGACGGGCACGCCGTATCGTTGATAGCCGTACCTCCCTCGGTCCTGGACCGTCGTGAGCAGCCCTGAATCCTCCACCTCGACAACGGGATCCCGGTCCAGTGGGTCTGTTACAGAGCTTGGCTCGTCCGCGGGAGGGAGCTCTCGAACAGGAACGAACCGAACCCGATCGCCAGGTTCGAAGAAGCTCGGGGGCTCAGACCTCAGGTCGAACAAGCTTCGATGTTGCGCTCTACCCACGATATGCCAGCCTCCCGGGGTCGAATCTGGGTGGATTCCCGTCTGCCCTCTGGCGATCGCCACCGAACCGGCGGGAACGCGCGTTCTCGGCGTCGTCCTCCGTCCGAGTGTGAGCCTCGGATCGGTGTCGCCCATGTAGGCGAAGCCGGGCGTGAAGCCGAGCATGTAGACGAGATACTCACGCTCGCTATGGAGGCGGACCACCGCCTCTCGCTCGAGGCCCGCGAGCTTCGCCACCTCGTCGAGGTCCTCGCCGTCGTAGACGATCGGCACCTCCTTCACCGGCGAGGATGGCAGCTCGGAGGTAGATGATTGCGCCGCCAGTTCGAGCAATCGCTCCGGCACGGCCGAAGCGCTCGTCCCCGCAGGATCGAAGATGACGAGAAGCGAGCGATAGGTCGGAATAGCCTCGACGAAACCTTCGAAGGGACGTTCCGCGAGAGCTCGGTCGAGCGCACGTACCTGCGAGCTCAACTCCGGGTCGATGCGCTCGCCGAGCTCGACGACAATAGCGGAGTCGCCGGCGGCCAATACCCTCGGCCACGTCCTACTGCCGCCGCCCGTCTTCCCCACCATGAGTGGAACTCAGCCGACGGCCACGCCTCGAACCTCGACGCCATCATCGCATCCGATCGCGTAGACGTCGAAGCTCTCGCTCATGTCGCAATTCAAGTCGATCGACATCGGGCGATTCTATCTCATGCTACAATACCGGCCTCATGGGTAAAGGCGACCGAAAAACCAAACGCGGCAAGATCTTCCGAGGAAGCTCCGGCAAGACCCGTCCCAAGCCGAAAAAACAAGCCTCACGGCAGAAGAAGCAAGAGAGTTAAGGCTCCTTCTTCCTTCCAACACCTCCACGCTTGAATCAACGCCACGGATCCGCAAGAATGGTCGTCTCGATTTCCAGAGCAAACTCCGTACGACTCTGACAAAAGGAGTGTTCGCCTTGCGAAAGCCCATTCTCGCATTCGCCGTTGTTCTCGTCTCGACCGGAATCGCCCTCGCCGACGTCACCTACGAGGAGGAGACGACAATGGGCGGCATGATGAAGATGATGGGAGGCGGCAACCAAAAAACGACGACCCGAATCAGTGGAAGTTTCATGCGCACGGACAACGACTCGGGCGCGACTATCATCGACGTCGATGCGGAGAAGATCTACACCCTCGACGCGAAGAAGAAGACCTACTCGGTGCTGACATTCCAGGAAATGCGCGAAAGGCTCGACTCGGCCACAGACACGATGAAAGCCAAACAGGCCGAGGGTTCTCAGCAAGGCACCGAGGTTTCTGTGAGCGCGGACGCCAAAGTCACGGAGACGAGCCGCAGGGAAACGATTGGTGGCTACGAGTGCGAGCAATACCTCCTCGAGCTCAATATGACGATGACGAGCGAAGGGGACTCTCAGTCGGGCACGATGTCGACGGTCACCGAGATGTGGCAGGCTCGAGACGTGCCGGGGAGCGACGAGATTCGGGCGTTCTACCTGAAGATGTCGGAGAGGCTCGGTACGGCCGCGATCAGCGGACAGATGTTCTCGGGCGGCAACTCAGGTCAGTTCGGCGAGAGCATGCAGCAGATGGCCGAGGAGATGAAGAAGATGGACGGCTTCACCCTGCGCTCCGTGATGTACCTCGGCGACGCGGAAGCGGCAAAAGCAGAAGCGATGGGCCAAAAACCGCCGGCCGATGACGGCGGCGGCGGTGGTCTCGGTGGCCTGCTCAACAAGATGAAAAACCCCATGGCCGGAGGCGGCGGCGTCATGATGAGGGTGACGACCGAAACGAAGAAAATCGAGACGAAGGGCATCGATGCGAGTGTCTTCGCGGTTCCCGACGACTACGAGCTCAAAGAGAGCCGCTAACGAGACAAAAAACGCCCCCTCACCCGCCCGCCTTCGGCGGGCACCCTCTACCCATTGGGGAGAGGGATGAAACGTCTACTAGCTAGTTTTTCGTGAGGGCTTTCTCCGCTATCAGCTCGTCGAGCTCAGCCTTCAGTCGCGGAAGAATCTCCTCGTAGGAGAAAGCCCCGACACGCTCGCCGCTACGCTTCAAGTTCACGAACTCCGGCGCGCACCAGAGCCCGAGATCGGCGTCGTCAGTCTCGCCGGGACCATTGACGCGGCATCCCATCACGGCGATCGTCAGGGCGTGGTCTTTCGCGTAGTCCGTGAGGTCGCGGACTTTCTCGGCGAGCTCGACGAACTGCTCGTTCTCGACCCGCGAGCAGGACGGGCACGAGATGATGTTCAAGCGATCGTCGGGGAAGACAGGAACGGAGCGAAACCGTCCGGCAGAGATGTCGTCGAGGATCTGCTGGCCTACCTCGACTTCCTCGTGCTTGCGAGGGTTCGGTAACGTGAGGGAGACACGAATCGTGTCCCCGATCCCGCGTGACAGGAGCTGCTCGAAGGCGATTCGCGTCTTGATGACGCCATCGGGAGGAAGTCCCGCTTCCGTCACGCCGAGGTGGAGCGGAACCTCGGGCCTCGCCTCGGCGAAACGACGGTTGCCTTCGACGACTTTAGCCGGATCCGAATCTTTGAGAGAGACACAAAAGCGAGTGAACGAGAGCTCCTCGAGCAGCTCCGCGTGCTCGAGCGCGGAGGCTACCATCGCTCCGACGGAGTCTTCGCGAAACTCGTCCGCTCGTTCGGGATCGATGGAGCCGCAATTGACTCCGATCCGGATCGCGCAATCGTGGTCCGAGGCCACGTCGACGAGATAGGCCACTTTGTCGCGGACCGGCTTGCCGCGCTCGTGGTGGTAGAGGTGTCCGGGGTTATATCGGATCTTGTCAACGAAGGGCGCCACCTTCTCCGCGAGCCGATAGCTTTCCTGCAAGTCGACGGACAAGTTCGCCGCGGTTCGATCCCGCAGCGACCGAACCGCCTCGGCCTCTTTCGCGCTATCGACGGCGATACGTACTATGCCGGCGCCCGCTCGCCGGAGCTGTTCTGCCTGCTCAGCCGTGTTGTCGATGTCCTGGGTCTTCGTCGCGCACATGCTCTGCACGACCACCGGATTGTCCCCACCGATGGTGACCGAACCGATCTTGACCGCCCGCGTCGGGTTCCTCTTGATAGTCATCGGACGTATTGTAGTGTCAGTCGACTCCCTTCGGCCAGGCATGCGGCCGTATCTGCTATTTGTGACTTTACTAAGAGCTGCGACTCGGCATAGCATGAGCCCTCCAGGGAGGGTTTTCGATGGAGAAGCGCGCTGAGGCTCGACTGCAGCCTGATGGCGCTATCAAGTGCAAGGTGGAGTGGGAGCAGGGCCAGGAGGAGGGTTATATCCACAACATCTCGCCTCGTGGAGCACTCTTGGAGGCCAAGACCGACTTCGGAATCAATCGTATCAAGCTGATCCTGGACTCGGACTCCATCGGTGAACCCCTCGCTCTCGAGGCCGCGATCCGCTGGCACGCCGTCTCTCCCCAAGACGAGACCGACCACTACGGTCTCGTGTTTCGCGCGCTCGACGAGGAAACCCAAGACAAGCTCGGTCGGGTGATCGACGAGCTCGAGCGCCCCTGAGCCACATCAGCAACCGTCTGGGTCCCGACCCGCAAGGAGTCTCATGAAATTCGAAACTTTCGAGATGGAGCGCACCCAGTCGATCTGGGAGAACCAGGTCGAGATCAATCTGGCCGAGAGCGGAGTCCAGCCGATGACCCTCGGCGAGCTCGTCGAGGGCGGCTCCGTCGACGATACGAGGCTTTCCTATCCGCAAACGAACGGAACCGAGCTCCTGCGGGATCGGGTCATCGACCTCTACGCGGGCGCGGATCTGGACAACGTGGTGATTACCAACGGCTGCGCGGAAGCCAACTACATCACCGTGACCCATCTCATCGAGCCCGGAGACGAGGCGGTGGTGATGATGCCGAACTATATGCAAGTCTGGGGTCTGGCCCGCTCCCTCGGTGCAAGCGTCAAGCCGCTCCCGCTCCGGGAAGAGGCCGGCTGGGCTCCGGACCTGGACGAGCTCTCCCGCATCGTGACCGACCGGACCAAGCTCATCGCGCTCTGTAATCCGAACAATCCCACCGGCGCCGTCATGAGCGAAGATACGATGCGTGAGATCGCCAAGATTGCGGGACGAGTCGGGGCCTGGGTCCTGTCCGACGAGGTCTATCTCGGGGCCGAGCTCGAGGGCGAAGTCTCGCCCACGTTCTATGGTTGGTACGATCGCCTGATCGTGACGGCGGGCCTTTCGAAGGCCTACGCGCTTCCCGGCCTCCGAATCGGATGGATGGTCTCCGATACGAAAAAGGCCGCTGAGCTCTGGGCTTACAAGGACTACACGACGATCTCTCCGAGCGCACTCTCGGACCGGTTGGCCGCAACGGCTCTCGAACCGGCACGACGACACCGCGTTCTGGAGCGCAGCCGGAAGATCTTGAACGATCAGCTTCCTGTGGTCGATGCCTTCGTCGAGAGGCACTCCGATCACATGTCCTTCGTCCGACCGACCGCCGGAGCAATCACCTTCATTCGTTATGATTGGGACATCAACTCCACCGAGCTCACGGTCAAGCTCCGGGAAGAAAAAGGCGTGTTCATCGTTCCGGGGGATCACTTCGAGACCGACGGTTACGTCCGCATCGGTTACGGCTACGAGAAGGAAAAGCTCGAAAAAGGCCTCGAGCGTTTCTCGGAGTTCATAGGCTCGCTCGACTAATCGTCGCGCGAAACGAGCTCCTCGAGACGGTAACCGGCGAAGACGAGCGCTATCGCGTCGTGCAGGACATCATCCGCCGTCACGGGATATAGCCGAGCGTTCGCAAGCTCTCGCGAAGTTCTTCAATGTCCGAATCGCCCAGAAGCGTCTTCGGACCCGTGATCACGCTCGTCGTGTAGTGTGGCGCAAGGTTCAAATGTGCGGCCATCTCGAGCCGAAGGCGCTCGAGCTCATCACGTCTCGGAGGAGACAGTTGGCCATCGAGAAGATTCTGGGTCTCGAAGGGGTCTTTCATTAGATCGTAGAACTCCTCGAGCGGAAGGTCTTTGCACTCTTCCGTGCAGGTCTCATCGACAAAACGCCTGTTTGCCTGAAGGAGCGCCTGCATCGCATCTTTGGCGGTGTAGATGTACTTGTAGCGACCGCTCACGAGGGCCTGTCGTTTAGCGCACCGTCCGTCTGCCTCGGAAAAGGACACGAGCCGATGCGAGTCTCCGTCGCCGCGGCCGAGCAGCGAGACACCCGGCCGGTCAACGGATTCATCGAGCAGCCCAGCGACTTCGAGCACGGTCGGTAACAGGTCGACATGCCTGGCGGGAGCGCTCTCGAGCCCCGTCGCCGTCGAGTAGGGGAGCTTGACGACGAGCGGGACCTTTATGTTCTCCTCGTAGTGCCCGGCGCCGTGAACGCAGCACTTCTTCTCGGTTCGGATCATCTTCGAACCATGGTCGCCGGTCAGGATGATGAGCGAGCCGTCGTAGAGGCTCAGGCTCTTCAGTTGGATCAGCAGCCGTTCGAGGTGCTGGTCGATATAGCGGATCGCTTCCTCGTCCGTCATCAATCCAATCGGGCGCGGCTCGTGCAAGTCGTAGGTATGGAAAAAGAGGAAGAACGGTTCGTCCTCCCGCTGGTCGAGCCACCGGGTCACGGGCCCGAGACTCTCCGCTAGATCCGTCAGCTGGTGGTTCTTCCGGTGTTCTTCGAAACGCCCGAACCCCTGTCGGATTCCGTAAACGCTCGAGATGCTTCCCTGGCCGACGAAGGCCGCGGTCTCGTAGCCAGCGTCACCGAGGCGGTCGCCCATCGTGTCGAAGGCTGGTAGCCGGTCGTAGTAATCGTTCCACTCGATCATCAACCCATAGGGCAGGTCTCGACCATGCTGTGACGGATACAGACCTGTCAGCATGCTCATGTGCGAGGGAGTAGTCCATGGCGCATGCGCATAGGCACGCGAGAAAACGAGCGAGTCGTCCGCGAGTGACGCTAGCGCGGGAGCGTAGCCACTGCCGACAGCGGCTTCATACTGCCGCTGGTTGAGGCAGTCGATCGAGATGAGGATGACATTCGGATGACGGGGCTTGGTGCAGCCCGTGAGTACGAGCAGAAGCGTAACTGCGGAAGTAAAGGCCAGATTCATGGCTCGACTCGATTCAACGGAATATACTTCAAACCTTGCGGAGCTCGCTCGACAAGGAGTGGGGCGCGGCAAATCTGGGGAGAGGTTTCGCGCAGAGCACGACCCGGCAAAAATTTACCTCTTCGTCATCGGGACGAAGTCGCGCTCGTCGTAGCCCATGTAGAGCTGCTGCGGTCGCGCGATCTTCTGATCCGAATCCATCAACATTTCCTCCCACTGCGCGATCCACCCCGATGTCCTCGGGATCGCGAAAAGCACGGGAAAGATGCTAACCGGAAATCCCATCGCCTCGTAGATGATCCCGGAGTAGAAGTCCACGTTCGGATAGAGGTTTCGCTTCACGAAATAGTCTTCCTGGAGGGCGATCCGCTCGAGCTCGACGGCAATATCGATCAGAGGATTCTTGCCCGTGACCTCGAAGACCTCATGCGCGATCTTCTTGATGATTTTCGCGCGCGGGTCGTAGCTCTTGTAGACCCGATGGCCGAATCCCATCAAGCGATGCTCGCCCTGCTTCACACGCTCGAGATAGGAGGGCACGTCGTCCTTGTGGCCAATCTCGTTGAGCATGCGCAGCACGGCCTCGTTGGCTCCTCCGTGCAGCGGTCCATAGAGAGCCGCCGCCGCCGCTGCGGTCGAGGAATAGGGATCGGATTCCGAGCTGCCCACACTTCGCATGGCATTGGTGCTGCAGTTCTGCTCGTGATCCGCATGCAGAACGAAGAGCACGTCGAGCGCCTTCTCGAGCACCGGATCCGGCTGATAGTTGTTCCCCATCGAATACATCATCTTCAGGAAGTTCCCGGTATAGGAAAGCTCGTTGTCTGGATAGGTGAAACGCATGCCGATGCTGTGCCGATAGGCGAAGGCGGCGAGGGTTGGCATCTTGCCAATGAGCCGGTGCGTCTGGAGCTTCCTGTTCTTCGGATCGCGCACGTTCTTGGCGTCGGGGTAGAAGGTCGACATGGCACCGACCATTCCCACCAGCATGCCCATTGGGTGAGCGTCGTAGCGGAAACCGTCGAGGAGCCTCGTGATGTACTCGTGGATGATGGTGTGGTGGGTGACGTCGTGACGCCAACTCTCGTATTCGGATTTGGTCGGCAGCTCTCCGTATAGAACCAGATAGGCGACCTCGAGATAGTTCGAATTCTCCGCCAGCTGCTCGATCGGATAACCCCGATAGCGGAGGACCCCCTTTTCACCATCGATGAAGGTGACTTTGCTCTTGCACGACGCCGTGTTCTTGAAGGCCGGGTCGTAGCTCTTGAGCCCGTAATCCTCGTCATCTTCTTTGATCTGGCGCAAATCGTTTGCGCGAATGGCACCGTTCTCGATGGGGACCTCGTAGGTCTTGCCAGTGCGGTTGTCAGTAATGCTCAGCGTGTCGCGGCCCATGCGGCTTTTTCTCCCTATGGACTACCAAGTCGTCGAACTTGATATTCTAGCGCTTGTCGCGCTACGGATGGAAGTGCGAGTGGAGCACGAGCCGACGCCTCATCAACGGAGAAACCCAGATGAAAAAACTCGATCTCGAAGGCAAGGTGGCGGTAGTAACCGGCTCGACGCGCGGCATCGGACGGGCGGTCGCGCAGCAGCTCGGCGAGCTCGGCGCGACCGTCGTCGTCTCCGCACGAGGAGAAACAGACGTCGCAGCGACCGTCGAGCAGATGCGTGGACGAAAGCTGCGGGCGCACGGCTCTGCGTGCGACGTCCGGCACTACGATAGGGTCGAGGCCCTGATGCGGTTCGCGGTCGCCGAGGGGGGCGGGATCGACATCCTCGTCAACAACGCGGGCGTCGGTCTGTTTCGCCACACTGCCGAGATTTCTCCCGAGGAGTGGAGTCAGGTCATCGATACCAATCTGACCGGGGTCTTCTTCTGCTCTCGAGCGGCACTGCCCCATTTCGCAAAGCGCGGCGGCGGCGCCATCATCAATATCAGCTCACTCGCAGGCAAGAACGCGTTCCGCGGAGGAGCCGCCTACAACGCTTCCAAGTTCGGTCTCGAAGGCCTGAGCGAGGCGATGATGCTCGACCTCCGCTACGACAACGTGAAGGTCGCCTACGTCATGCCCGGAAGCGTCGCGACCGGGTTCGCGGGAAGAAGCCCGACCGAGGAGGACGCTTGGAAGCTCACTTCGGAGGACGTTGCCGAGGTGGTCGTCGACATCCTCGCCCAGGAGCGGCGGGCTCTCGCGAGCCGCGTCGAGCTACGGCCCTTTCAACCGCCGCGGAAATAGGCGCGACAAGGCGAGCGCGAAAAAAATCGCGAGGAAGGGCTCGACCTCCCAGCGCATCCGATCGTTCTCCCCGATCTCGACCAGATTCGTAACGGCGAATACCCAGACTACGTTCACGAGCATGTAAAGGAGCAGTGGTCTCATCTCGCTCGGCGCCCGCCAGACAGCCCTGGCACCGGTCCAAAGCAACACCGGAAAGATCAAGAGGGTGAGACTCGGTGGCGGCTCCCACATACGGATGGGTCTCGAGATCTCGCCGCCGAGGAAAACGTAGCGAGTGAGCCACCTTCGGTAGCGGTTGACGGGAGCGAAATCGTAATCGACGAGAAAGTCGACCGAGTTGGGCCCGGGTTGGAGAAAGAGGAGTATGGCGGTCGCCACTCTCTGGAGGTATCGCGCCGGGAACCGACGAAGAAGGTGAAGATCGCCATCGAGCATGGAGTCAGAGATCGTGACGTAGTCTCTGTGGTTGAAGTTGGGTTCCCCGTTCGTCTTGTAGGGCGCATCCAAAGCCGGATGATCGCTCCGAGCTTCGCCAAAAAAGCCGAAGGCCGCGAGCTCCTTCGGCTCCTGAAAGGGCCGGCGATGACCGCTCCGCAGACATTCTCACGAGCTCTTTTGACCGACGACGGTGACGGTAGCGCCGCGGCGCAAGACCGCCATCAGTACGCTGAGCCCGAGCGCAAACGGAGCGGATGCGAGAAAAAAGGCGAGCATGCCGAAACGCGGAAGCGATCTCGATTCGGGCGGTGCCTGTTCGGTCCGGTGCAGACGGGCGTAGAGACTGTTGCGCGGCCACGGACCGTAGCGGTTGAGCGCGCTTTGTATCCACCCAAAGGGATTCTGTCGCAGGGAGAAGTGGTAGGTCCCGGTACAGGTGAAGCCGCTCCGCTCGAGAAGCCGGCGCAGCGCCTCAACGGGAAAGTGGTAGAGGTGGCGGGGCGGATCGAGATGAAACCAGGCAGCGCCGCTCCAACGGGCCTGGACGCTCGAGAAGTTGGGTACGGCGATGACGATCCGGCCACCGGGTCGAAGAATCCTCTGGCACTCCGCCAGAGTTCCCGCCGGGTCCTCGAGATGCTCGAAGACGTGCCAGAGGACGATTTGATCGAAGAACTCGGCCTCGAATCCCGCGTCCGAGAGATGGCGCGCAATGCGAATGTCGGCCCGGGGGTCTGCCCCCCGGATCGCTTCTTCGCTGAGCTCGACCCCGTAAACGCGAAAGCCCAGCTCGGCGAGCGGCTCGAGGAGAACCCCGCGACCGCAGCCGATGTCGAGCACTCTGGACGCTTCTGGAAGGTGGCTCGAGAGAAACCTGATGTGCCGTCGTCCCACGATGCGGACCAGCTTCTCGATGGTGGGACGAAACTTGCTGCCGGGCTGGCCGTAGACCTCGCTCGGATAGAACGACTGGATCGCCGTCCAGCTGGGCATGGGGTGATAACGACCGAGGCCGCAGCCCCGGCAGACGACGATTGGAGAGTCGACACCTTCCACCCGATAGGTCCTTCGGGCTTCGGTGGAGTCGCAAACGATACAGGAAGGCATACCCACCGTCTCGGGATGAGGATCCGGAGAGATGGCCCGGTCGTAGAGGCCCCAGCCCGGTTCACCGCTGGAAAAACGATTCACGTCGGGACTGTACCGGTCGGAGACGGGCTTCGGACGACTCGACGTGAGCGATGTGCTCGGCGTCGAGCGTCATCGAAAACACCATGGGTTGAGGCGTCAGCGTATTAGCGTTCCACGATTTGTCGTGCAGGGAGAGCGATACCAGCCCGGCGAAGATCAATGCCGTCAGGGGCCGGCCCCAGGGGGACGGGCTTCTCCACAAGCGCGTGAGGGGCAGAGCGAGGAGCAGGCAGGCGATGGGAGAGTAGAAGAGATCCTCCTTGGCGTGGAGAAAGACTCTCGGAATGACCGCCGGGTCCTTGAGAATCAAGAGCAGCACGTAGCTGGCGACCGCCGACCAGAGGACGCGGCGGTGTGTCGCACTCGCCCCGCTCGTTCCGAGAAGCACCAGCCCGCCGACCGAAAGCCCGACGTAGAGAGCGTGACCGTTCTGAAGAAGACGAACCGTGTCTCGGAGCTGGTTGCGCAGGAAGAAGAACGATGCCGGCGGGTCAAAGTCTTCGGCCTGGCCGAGAAGCACGCGGCTGCCGGTAATGGCTTCCAGTACGAAGGGGCCGTAGAAGACGGCAAGCGCGCCTCCGATCCCGAGGGTGAAGGCAGCGAGCGTCGAAGCCCAGCTCCGGAACCGTCGCCCTTCCGGCGAAACGAGCGAAGCGAAGGTGAAGCACGCCATGAGCAGGGAGATCTGTATGAGGGCTACGGTGTAGGAGAGCGTGCAGATCATGGTCAGCAGGGCGAAGCCCACGAAACCCTTGCGGCTTCTCGTCGTATGCCCGAAGGCGACAAGATACCAGAGAAACAGAAGCACGAAAAGGGTACCGAACATGCCCGGGGCATGGCCTCGATTCGCGTGGTGCCAGACGCCGATCTCGACAGCGAACAGGAGGGACGCGATGTGGGCGATCGCGGGATCGTTCCAAACCGTCTTGGCAATGAAGTAGACGAGAACCAGCATGACGCCTGGGAGCAGCACCGACAAGAACTCCAGAACGAATCGAAGATCGGGATGGATGCGCGAGACCGAGTATGCGAGCAAGTAGAAAAACGGGGGGTAGGGGGCCTGGTAGGATCCGCCTTTCGTCAACTCGCTCGTGTCCCGCACGCCCGCCATGAGCGTCTCTTCGGGAGTGAGGTCGCGGCTCACGAGCCGCGAGTACTCGATCAAGCCCTGGTAGTCGATGTCGACCCCGGAGAGCCAGGAGGCCTGTATGGCGTGGAGCGGGACGTCGGGAGGGAGGTGGTCGGGAAACACGATGATCACGGAATGAGCTAGCGCGGCCCCGGCGACAAGGCCCGCGACGAAGCGAGCCTCGCCGGGCTCGAAGCCGGGGATCCACTTTCGTTTTCCCAGGAGGACAAGAGCCCCGTAGAGCACGGCGGCGAGCGGGAAGATCACCCAGAGTCGGCCGAGCGCGATGGCCGTTGAAACGGGAAACCAGGCCGTCATCGCGATGCCGAGGGTACCCGCGGCCAGCGTGACGCCCGCGGCGGTCCGAGCGGCCGCGCCCATCGCCAGCGAGCAGACGAGCGCCATGAGCGTGAAGCGGTAGAAGCTCACCCACTCGCGACGAAGCGGGGAGAGCTCGACCCCCAGAGACATAGGCTCCACGTCGATCCTGTCGATTCCCACTCCGAGATCGGCGGGGAAGTGCGCCGGACCCGGCGTGCCTCCCTTCGTGACGAGCTCGATCCGGAGGGGGCCCCGGGCGGCGATGTCTTCGCGAATGACGGTTCGGATTCCTCCCCAGGGGTAGGAGGTCTCGACGAAGACGAACTCGTCGATCGGCTCTCCGTTCACCACTAGCGAGACCGTGCCTTGCATCCCGAAGCGGTGACATCGAATGAACAATCGGATCGGCGACCGGCGGGCGTGATAGGGAAGCAATAGCTCCACTCGACGCCCGGTGAGCCGGCCGTAGAAGTCGCTCACTTCTACCGAGCCGTCCGGATGGCGAACCGGACCGTTCATGCGCAAGGGCGGGTAGATCTGGCTGCGGTCGAGGAAGAAATCGAGGTCCATGGACCCGATCTCGATGCGCCGCGTTTTCTGGACTTGATAGGCGGCGAAAAACAAAGGGGCAGCAACGACCAGGAGCGCAACGACGATTCCTGGTGCTATCAATCGTTCGCGGCCAGGCAACATGGAGTGATCCGTTGGCGGCGCCGTGATTCGGCTACGCCCGGCTACGCGCGCTGGCGACCAGAATCATGCCGAGGCAAACAGTATCGACGAGCTCGACGTCGAGCGCGGCCGCGAGGTGCGAGCGCAGCTGCGCCGGGTCGTAATGGGTAACGTGATTGGTTTCGGCATCGAACCCGCCCACGAACCACCGGTGGTAAGTGTTCTCGACGAGCCGCCAGCCCAGAGTGTCGTAGTTGGGCGTCGAAACGAGCAGCTGCCCGCCGGGGCGGAGGACGCGGGCGAGCTCGGCGACCACCTGCGGAGGATCTTCGAGGTGCTCGATGACCTGGTTCATGACGATGAGGTCGAAGTGCGCGTCGGGGAAGTCGAGCCGGGAGAGCTCGCCGACGGTGAAGTGCCCCAGCGGGTAGCTCGCGCGGCAGTAAGCAACGTAGCCGGGCTGGTAGTCGACGCCGTAGACCTCGAGCCGCTCCGAGTAGGGCCCGCTCTCGATGCCGTTGCCGCAGCCGGCGTCCAACACCCGAGCCCTGTCCGGAAGCGACGCCAGCCGATCGCCGAAGAAACGCTGGATCGGTCGATGCACGAGCGAGCGCGGGAAGCGGAACTTGTCGTTCAGGTACTGAAGATAGGGATCTTCCATCCGCGGCAGGTCGGTTCGCACTTTGCCTTGGCTCGTCACGGCTCCTCGAGAAACGAGGATTTTATCGGCCGTAGTGTGTCCGAAGCAACCCGCGCGTTGGTGTTTCGCTCGATGCGCGGGTATGGTATGCGCGGGGCGCATACCACACCCGCAATTCCTACTTGAACTTGAACCGGCTCTCCAGCGGATCGTGATCCGATGCGCTGAGTGGCGAGGCGGCGTCGTCCTCCAGAAGGAGCGTGGGAGTCGTCGTGTTGACTGTGCAGGATATCAACGGCCTTCGGGGAACGGATGCCTGAGTTGATCTTTGCGATCAATACCCCCGCCATCGGCCGTTCGGCAGCGTCACCGGTCCGATGAACTTTCCGAAAGCTATAGGATTTCCGCCCACCGTAACCGTATCGACGACCGCATTCGTCGTTGCGTCGATGACCGACACGGTGCCGCTTGCCGCATTAGCCACGTAGGCGAGCGGGCCACTGCAGGAGGGGTTCCCCAGCGTGACGGCGATGCCAATGGGCCTTTGCCCGACCGGGATAGTACCCACCACCTGGTTGGCAGCGGTCTCGATGACAGAGACGGTGCCGCCTTCTCGGAAGTGGCTATTCGCGACGTAGGCCGTGATCCCAGCGGGATGGATTGCCACCCCCTGCGGGGACGGGCCGACGGGGATCGTGGCGACGACTGTGTGCGTTGCGGTCAAGACCACCGATACCGTGTCGGAAGCAAAGTTCGTCACGTAGAGGTGACTGCCGTTCGGTGTGACCGCCACGCCAGTCGGCTGCGAACCGACGGCCACCTCGTCGATCACGTTGTTGGTTTGGGTATCCACCACAAACACCGCATCGTGGTCTGGGTTCGCCACAAAGACCTGAGATCCGTCCGGTGCCAGGTACAGACCTGCGAAAACGACGTCAAGGGTGGTGGTTACCGCGTCTCCTATCGAAACCCTATCGATTTCGACCCTCGTCACCGTATCAATAACCGAAAGGGTCCAGAACCGTGTCATTGGAGAAAAAAATCGACGAGGTGTACTGTCGTCACATAGGCGCGCGCCTCCGAGGGGTGGATCGCAACGGCAATGCACGCGCTCAATAACGCTCGGAGGACGTCGCCGAAGTGGTCGTCGACATCCTCGCCCAGAAGCGGCGGGCTCTCGCGAGCTGCGTCGAGCTATGACCCTTTCAACCGCCGCGGAAATAGGCGCGACAAGGCGAGCGCGAAAAAAATCGCGAGGAAGGGCTCGACCTCCCAGCGCATCCGATCGTTCTCCCCGATCTCGACCAGATTCGTAACGGCGAATACCCAGACTACGTTCACGAGCATGTAAAGGAGCAGTGGTCTCATCTCGCTCGGCGCCCGCCAGACAGCCCTGGCACCGGTCCAAAGCAACACCGGAAAGATCAAGAGGGTGAGACTCGGTGGCGGCTCCCACATACGGATGGGTCTCGAGATCTCGCCGCCGAGGAAAACGTAGCGAGTGAGCCACCCTCGGTAGCGGTTGACGGGAGCGAAATCGTAATCGACGAGAAAGTCGACCGAGTTGGGCCCGGGTTGGAGAAAGAGGAGTATGGCGGTCGCCACTCTCTGGAGGTATCGCGCCGGGAACCGACGAAGAAGGTGAAGATCGCCATCGAGCATGGAGTCAGAGATCGTGACGTAGTCTCTGTGGTTGAAGTTGGGTTCCCCGTTCGTCTTGTAGGGCGCATCCAAAGCCGGATGATCGCTCCGAGCTTCGCCAAAAAAGCCGAAGGCCGCGAGCTCCTTCGGCTCCTGAAAGGGCCGGCGATGCCAGAACGGCGGGAGCGACCCGTCACGCTTGAGCTCTGCGATCTCGGCCTGCGACACCGGCCAACGCTTGGCGATGCTCATCCCGAGCCAGGTGCTCCCGCTGAAGCTTCCAACGAGCAGGAGATTCTTCAGAAACCAGAGTGCGACGAGGAGGACTACGACAACGGACCCGGTCAAGAGGCCGCGGCGTCGACTGACGGGAACGAGCGGAGCCAAGGCGGCGACGAGCACGATCAGCCAAAGGGGGTGATAGACCGAGCGCATCATCATGAGGGAGGTCGCCGATGCGAGAAACCCTCCGAGAGGCAGCCATCGCCCCGAGTCTAGGTGACGCTGCAAGCAAATCCCTCCGAGGACCAGTAGCGCGGCCACCGGCAGCGTGTAGAACAGCCAATTCCGATAGACGGGGAAGTTGGGCGAGAGGGCGAACATGAGCAGGACGATGCCGCTCACCGCGTCGGAGACCTCGAGTTTTCGCATCAGCCAAGCCATGCCCAGAAGAAGACCGAGCGCCGTCATTCCGAAGACGAAGGAAAAGATGGTCGGGCTCGCGGTCGGGAAGAGCTTTAGCACCGCGCCGAGGAACAGGTTGAACAGAGGCGGCTGGGCGTGAAGGTAGAAGACTCCTCGGACCAAGTCCTCTCGGAGGATGGCCGGATCGAGGTACTGATAGAGCCTGTCGAGGGTCTCCCATGCGAAACGGATGCCGAGATTGTGAGCGAGCAGCTCGCTCAGCAGGAATACGACGAGCGCCCAGGCGTAGAGTGCCTTCGATCGCATGGAGACCCGGGAGGATATCACCCCTGGCTGCTATAATTCGCCACGGGAGGAAGCCATTCCAGTCAAATCGCGTAATCACCGTTCGACATCGGCGTCCATCGACCGTCTCGACACCCACGGCCGAGAGTCGCGCGAAGATCACATCGCTGTCGAGGAACCGCTCGAGATCCGGCTGCAGGGCAAGAGCGTTGCCGTCGTCATGCGAAGCCCGGGCCACGACGAGGAGCTCGCCGCAGGTTTTCTCTTCACGGAGGGCATCCTCAAAGGGAAAAACGAGCTTCTCTCGGTGAGCCACCGTCGCGACCCAAAGCATCCCAACCTCTGCAACGTCATCAACGCGATCCCCGCCGAGGGAGTCGAGCTCGATGAACGGGGATGGCAGCGGAACTTCGTCTCCGCCTCGAGTTGCGGTCTATGCGGCAAACTCACGATCGAATCGGTCCGACTCCAGACGAGCCCCGTGACCGACGACCCTCTCCGAGTGGAAGCGGAGCTCTTGCGCTCCCTCCCGGAGCGGATGCGAGCCGGCCAGGAGGGTTTCGACGAGACGGGAGGCATCCACGCGGCGGGGCTCTTCGATGGCGAAGGGAGCCTGATCTACCTGCGTGAGGACATAGGCCGACACAACGCCGTCGACAAGGTCATCGGGGCAGCGCTGCTCGCGGATCGCCTTCCGCTAGAAGGATGCATCCTCATGGTCAGCGGACGAACGAGCTTCGAGATCGTGCAAAAAGCGCTCATGGCCAAGATTCCACTGCTCGCGGCCGTATCCGCTGCCTCGAGTCTCGCCGTCGAGCTCGCCGAAAGCTCGGGCATGGGGCTCGTCGGATTCTTGCGTGGAAACGCGATGAACGTCTACGCCGGCACCGAACGTGTGCTGGGCTAGAAGATGTCCCTGATCTCGGGAGACTACGCCGAGCGAGGCGACTACCATCGCCACCTCGATCCCCACTGGAGCTACGCCCCGATCTACCGCCGCAAGCTCGCGTGGGTCGACGCCTTCCTCGCGGAACGCTCGAAGAGCGCCCGCATCCTCGACGTTGGCGCTGGAGAAGGCGCGCTCGTCGAACGCTATCGGGAGCGCGGATACGACGTTGTCGGTATCGACTCTGCCTACGAATCGCAGCACGTCAAGAAGGCAGACATACTCTCGCTTCCTTTCGAGGGCGAGAGCTTCGACATCCTGTTCTGCCTCGACGTGCTCGAGCACGTCGAGCTCCTCGATCAGGCCAAGGCACTCGACGAGATCCGTCGAGTGCTGAAGCTGGGCGGACTCCTGCTGATGAGCGTGCCGAACCTCGCCCACCTCCACAGCCGCCTCCGGTTTCTTTTCACCGGCAAGCTCACGCGAACCTCCGCGGTCGAGCGACATCCCGGCGATCGTCCCGTTTCGGAGTATCTGGACCTGTTGCGCGCTCGCGCTTTCTCCGTCGAGCGCCGAAGCGGCATCTTTCCGACTCTGCCCCTCGCCTTTCGAGCCGTCAACCACCACCCCGACAAGATGGGATGGCTGGTCGGCTTGCTCGACAAGCTACTGCCCTTCCCCAACCTTTGTTTTCTCACGACGCTGGTGGCGAGGAAATCGAGCTAGGCCCGTTGACGAAGATCCCACGGCGTGCGGAATTCACGTCGTCGCCCACCGCCGCAGGACAAGTCGTGAAGCTCGAATCGGACTCCAAGAAAATCTACGTCCTCCTCGCCCTCGCCTGCGTCCTCGCGCTGGCCGCATGGCTGCGCGTCTGGGGAATGGACTATGGGCTGCCTCATCCACTGACGCGCCCCGACGAGGAGCGCCTCGTCGGCCGGGCCCAGACGATCTTCGCGACGGGCGACTGGCACCCGGGGAGCTTTTTCTATCCGAGCCTCCCCTTCTATCTGAATACCTTTGCCCTCTACCTCTACTACGGGATGGGCAAGCTCGCGGGGAGTTACGACCGGCTCTTCGACTTCCTCTTTGATATCGCGGTGACACGCCCCGGGCTTCACTACTGGATCTGCCGGTGGGTCAGCATCCTCGCCGGTGTCGCCACCGTGGCCGCTACCTATGCACTGGGTCGCCTTGCCTCGGGCACCCGAATCGTCGGGATCGTGGCGGCAATCTTTCTATCGGTTTGTCATCTGCACGTGCGCGATTCGCACTTCGCGACCGTCGACATCGTGATGACGCTCTTGGTGACGATATCGCTACTATTCGCCCTGCGCGCGGTCGAAACCCCCACCCATTGGAGCTACGCTCTCGCCGGGCTCGCGACCGGTCTCGCTACCTCGAGCAAGTACAATGCCGCCATCGTCTTCGTGGCGATTGCGGCGGCGGCTCTCGTGGGGCGTCGCGACGTCGTCACGACGGCGAAGCATCTGGGGATCGCTGCTTTATCGGCCGCCTTCGGTTTTTTCGCCACGTCGCCCTACGTGCTCTTCGGTTACCGAGGTCTCCTCGCCAACATGAAGTCTCTGCGCGCTTTTCTCTATGGCTCGTCCGACGCGGAGCTCGCGGTCTTCGAGCACCTCCGTACAACGCTCCCCGAGGGGCTCGGGTGGCCCGTATTCCTCCTCGCGATTCTCGGAGCTCTCTACGCCGCCTGGCGCCGTCGCCCCAAAGACATCGTGCTCTTGTCGTTTCTGCTCTCGTTCGGGATCCTCATCTCCGGAGTGCGGATTACTTTTCCTCGCTACGTTTTGCCTTTGACGCCGTTGCTCGCCGTATGGGCGGCCCAGTTACTCGCCCAGATCAGGATTCCGAGATTCGCCTGGGGCGTCCTCGTTCTCCTGAGCGCCTCTCCCTCTCTTTGGAGCTCGATCCAATTCGACCGCCTCGCTTCCCGTGACGATACGCGTTTGCTTTCGGCCAGCTGGATCGACAAAAACGTCCCTCCCCAGACCCAGGTGCTCGTCTGTCGGGGCTACGGTGCTCCCGCCGTCAACGAGGATCGTCGGCGCCCCCCGGCGTTTCGCGTCGAGGAGATCGACTGCCACGATGCAACCAGCCTCGAGGGATTAGAAGCCAGCTATCTGGTTACCCACGAGCACGACCAGCTTTCTGGATTCTCGCGAATTCACCCTGAGATCGCCGACTGGCTCGATACTCACGCGATGAAGGCTGCGACCTTCGACCCCTACGATCGCGAAGGGTCGACGGAGCCGTTCTTCTACGGATCGGACGCTTTCTATCTCCCCTTCTCCGGTTTTGGGGCCGTGACCAGAGGCGGTCCCATCATGAACATCTGGAAGCTCGGAAGGCCCGACCCGTCGTGAGGCGAAGGCTCCTTTTCTTTCTCGCCTACGCGCTCCTCGCAACGCCCCTCTTCTTGTTCTCGTTCCGCTCGAGTGGGGCGTTCCGCGTCGAGCTCGGCGCGGCCGACGAGAGCTATCGCACGATCGACCACTGGGGAAGGCCTTACGAGGACAAGGGTCCCTACCGAATCCGCCGGGGCGAGAGTACTATGACCTACTTCGCCGCGCGGATGGCCTATCAAGACGCCGCGGTCGTCGTTCCGGATGTCGTGCGTGGAAGTGACGCCGAGCTCCGGCTGAGAATGCACCGCTACGGAGAGCCTGGCATCGTACGCCTCTTCGCGAACGGAGTTGCGCTCGAGGAGCTCGTCTTCGAGGAGGATTCGTATCCCTGGGACGTGCGTCGCCTTTCCGTGCCGCGAAGCTTCCTGGGGTCGGGTGATCTCCATCTGGAGCTCCGCTCGATCGCGACGGAGGAGCACGGCCGTCTTCCGCCGAGCGCCGTCGCCTCGTTCGACTGGATCGAGATCGCTCCGAAACCGGGCGGCCGCCTCGTACCGACTCCGAGACACTGGCTCTTCGCGCTCGCGCTGCCACTGCTCATCTATGGGGCGGTTCGGGGTCTCGCTCGAGGACGGTGGCTCGGCGAAGCGAGCGCGTTTCTAGCACTCGCCGTCGTCGCGGTTGCGCACGCCGCGAGCGCGGGCTCGGCGGCCGCGGCGGCATCTCGACTGTGGATCGCCTTTCCCATCGCGGTGGTCGTCTATCTCGTCATTCGGAGGATCGCCGGTCCCGACGCGGTTTCGACGCGACGGCTGAGCTCGGCTTTCGCGCTGGTTCTCCTCGCGTCCTCGACCGTCATCTTCTGGCCCGACCACCTTCCCCCCGACGTGCGGCCCCATCTGCGTCAACTTCGCCGCATCGAGACGACACCCTGGACGGCCGAGGGACTCTGGGAGATCGCCTCGTCCTACGGCAAGGATGGCCGTACGCTCTCGCTCGGGCGCTATCATCCCGAGGCGGATTACGTCGCTCCCTACCCTCTCGGAAGCTACTTCGTCATTCAGGGCGCGAGAAGGCTTCTCGACGAGCCGCGGTTTCTGGTCGAGTACCTCGCCATCCTCAGTGCGGCCTTGCTCGTGCTGCTCACCTACGCCCTCACGAAGCGGCTTTGCTCCGACCCACTCGCGCCTGCCGTGGCGGCCGTGCTCTTCACTTGTGATCTCGCGACCTGGCACCACGCCTCCCGGGCCCACATGCCCGCTCTCTTCGGCCAGGTCTTCTTCGCGAGTGCCGTGGTCTATCTACTCGCCCGCGAGCGCGATCTCGATCGCTTCAGACCCGCGTTCATGTTCGGTCTGCTCTCCTTCGCCGCGACTCTCGCCTATTCGGCGACGCTCCTGCATTTCGTGCTCTTCATGGTTTGGCTCGTCTTCCTGGAGGCCGTTTCCGCGAGATCGATCCTCATGCACAGGGCGGCTCGCGGTTTTCTGGCAGCTTCGATCGCGGGCACACTCGCTTCCGTCGCCGTCTTCTATCGGCACTTCCTCGGTGCCGGTGGCAGCAAGCTGGCGCTTCTGAGCTCGGCTGGATACCGTGCTCCGTCGAGCTTCTTCCTTCTGCGGAATCAAGTGCGTGACAGCGTGCGGGTGCTCGCGAGCGGCTATCCTCTGGTGTGGCTCGTCGCGGTCCCCGCCTTCGCGAAACTGCGCGCGTGGACGAGGAGCGCCTTTTCGCGCCGCGTCGTCTGGGCCTGGACGCTCACGTTTCTCACGTTTCTCGTTCTGAAGGATCCGATCTTCTTCCCCAGGCTGTTCCTCCAGATCAAAGAACACCTCTTTTTCGCGTGCCTGCTCTCGGCGCTCGGCGGCATGACGCTTTCAAAGCTCGCCCAGTCGGGGTCGAAGGGCAAGGTCGCCGTCGCTCTCGTCTTGACGCTGGCCGTCGCGCTGAGAGTCGGCGATTACGCGTCGAACGCGGACATGATCCGCGCTCCCGTTCAGGATCCTCGGTAGAACGACGCGATCGACGCGACGACTTCGGCCTGCTGCGCGTCCGTCAAGCTCGGAAACATCGGAAGCGCAAGCGTCTCTTTGGCGGCGCGCTCGGCGATCGGAAAATCCCCTTCGGCGTAGCCGAGATCCCGAAAGCAAGGCTGCAGATGAAGCGGTATCGGGTAGTAGACCGCCGTCCCGATCCCGGCCCGCGTGAGTCGCTCTCGAAGCTCCTCTCGTCGTTCGGCCCGGATCACATATTGGTGGTAGATGCGACCGCGAGTCGCCTCCGGGAGCCCCACCCTCGCCGCCTCGACGAGGCCGCTCTCGGAGAACAGCCGGTCGTAGAGGGCCGCGCGCGCGCGCCGCTTTTGGTTCCATTCGGCGAGATAGCGAAGCTTTACGTTCAGGATCGCGGACTGCACCGCGTCGATCCGAAAGTTGCCCCCCACGATCTCGTGCCGATAGACGTCGGACTCGCCGTGCACGCGCAGACGCTTCAGCCTCCGGACGAGAGCCTCGTCACTGCTGACGACCATCCCGGCATCCCCCATCGCTCCGAGGTTCTTGCTCGGGTAGAACGAGAAGCATGCAACCCGACCCATGCTTCCGGCGCGTCGTCCCTCTTCGTCCGAAGCGCCCAGAGCTTGAGCCGCATCTTCGATCACGGTAATGCCTCGTGACGCGGCGAGCTCGAGGATGGGCGTCATCTCGGCCGAACAGCCGTAGAGGTGAACGGGGATGATCGCTTTCGTTCGGCTGCCGAGGCGCTCGGCGACGCCCCGCGGGTCGAGGTTGAAGCTTCTTTCATCGATGTCGGCGAAGACAGGTGTGGCGCCGAGCCGAGAAATGACGCCGCCGGTCGCGAAGAAGGAAAGAGCGGAGGTCACGACTTCGTCGCCCGGTCCTACCTCGAGCGCCATCAGGCTCATGAGCAGTGCATCGGTCCCCGATGAGCAGGCGACGGCACAAGAGACCTCGCTCAGATCGGCGATCGCACGCTCGAGCCTTTCCGTTTCCACGCCGAGCAGGAACTGCTGGCTGTCGAGACAGCGGGTCACCGCCTCGAGGATCTCGGCCCGAAGGGGCCGATGCAGAGCCTCGAGATCGACTAGCGGTATGCGTAGTCCCATGAGACGGGAATCATACCTGTTTGAACTGTCTACGAGCGGTGGCATAAGATACGTCCACAAATCCTAGCGAGGGCCTAGCTCGATTTGCAAACGATCATCACCATGCCGGCCTATAGGGCCCAAAAGACCCTGGAAAAGACCTATCGAGAGATCCCTCCTGGGTGCTTCCACGAGGTTCTCGTCGTAGATGACCATAGCCCCGACGAGACCGTCCAAGTTGCCCAATCGATGGGGATTCCGGTCAAACGCCATCCGGAGAACCGCGGCTACGGTGGGAACCAAAAGACCTGTTACGACTGGGCGCTCGAACGTGGCGCCGACGTCGTCGTCCTCCTTCACCCCGACTATCAGTATGCACCGCATCGCGTTCCCGAGCTCTTGGCACCCATCCTGTCGGGCCGGGCGGACTTCACCTTCGGCTCGCGCTTCGCCAACGGTGGCCAGCCCATGGACGGAGGGATGCCCCTCTATCGCTACGTGGGAAACCGCTTCACGACCGGCGTCGAGAACTTCTTCCTGGGAACGTCCTTCACGGAGCTCCACAGCGGCATGAAGGCATATTCGCGCCGCTTCCTCGAGCTCATCGACTACCATCGCTTCTCGGATCGCTTCGTCTTCGACTCCCAGATGCTGATCGATGCCGTCGTGCTGGGCTTTCGCATTCAGGAAGTCGCGATCCCCACGAGATATGCGAAGGATTCCTCCTCGGTCGATATCGTGAGCTCGATTCGCTACATCACCGAAACGTTCGGCGCCCTCTACGGTGGTCTCCGCCACCGGGATCGCCTGAAGCGGGAGTTGGTGGAGCGCGAGAATGTTCTCGGTCTCTGAGCCACCGGCCTGCCTCCTGTGCGGCGCGACGACGACGCTTCTTTATCCCTCGAACGTAGCCGAAGGCACCCCGCTCGAGAGCGGAGAGATCGCCTGCACGAGCCCTTACCTCTCGATCCACGACGACATCTTTCACTGCCGGCGCTGCCGGCTCGCTCGGGCCGTACCACCCGTCGATACGGACGACATCGGTGACTTGTATCGTGGCGTCGAAGATCCTCAATACCTCGCGTCCGAGGAGGAGAGGCGCGCGGAGTTCCGACGTTTTCTCAATCGCATCGAGGGGCACGACTTCGTGGAATGCCCGGGCAGCCTTCTGGAGATCGGCTCCTCCGCGGGATTGTTTCTTCACGAGGCCAAAAAGCGCGGTTGGGACGCCGTGGGTATCGAGCCTTCGCGGTGGGCCGCGGAGAACGGGCGTCGGCTCGGCGTCGAGGTCTTCAACGGTGTGCTGGACGAGTTCGACCCCAGTGGGCGTCGCTTCGACGTCGTCGCGTCCTGGGACGTCTGGGAGCACCTCGAAGATCCCGACGCCGCGCTTCGTCGCGCCTACGATCTCGTGAAGCCCGGAGGTTTGTTCATCGTCACGACGGTGAACATGGGCGGGCTCGGGGCGAGGATTTTCCGCGGGCGTTGGCCCTGGTTCATGCGCATGCACCTTCACTACTTCACTCCGAAGAGTCTGAGAGCTCTCGTCGAGCGGGCGGGGTTTCGGGTTCTATCGACCTCGACCGTGCCGAAGATCTTGAAGCTTCGCTACGTCTTCGACCGTGCGCGCAACTTTCTGGGTCCCCTCGCGAGCTTTGCGTCATGGTTCGCCGCGCTGCTCGGCCTGATGGAGCGTCCGCTGCACGTCAACCTCGGCGACATCTTGCTACTCGAAGCGCGAAGGGCGCCTTGAAGATCACCTTCGCCACGCCGATGCCGCCGGATCCGACCGGCATCGCCGACTACAGTGCGGTCCTCGTCGAGGCGCTTCGGGAGCGCAAAACCGGCTGGACGGTCGAAGTCCTGGCGTCCAAAGACACGCTATCCGACGAGGAGTCCTTGTACGTTCATCACGTGGGAAACAGCTCTTTCCATGACTTCGTCTATCCGCTCATCTTCCGTCACCCCGACGTTCTCGTGCTGCACGACCTCGTGCTTCACCACGCGCGTCTGCTCCACTACCTCGAGTCGCCCGAGGTGCGCGCCTATCGCGAGGACCTCGCGAGCACGGAGAAGCGTGCCAGAGCCCTCGCAGAGCTCGAGGCTTACCGTCATGAAGTCGCGGAGGCTTACCCCGAGACGGGCGAGACGGTCGCTTCGATCGCCATTCGCATGGGCGGGGGCCGACTTCTCTACGACTACCCGCTCTACGAGCACCTCGTGAAGGTGTGCCGGCTCACGCTAGTACACAGCGAGAGCGCCCGAGACGAGGTGAGAGCGCGCTGTCCGGAGGCCTCGGTCCGCCGCATTCGGATGGGAGTAGCACTACCGACACCCGTCGACAAGAGCGAAGCGCGCCGCAAGCTCGGTCTGAAAGACGACTTGCTGCTTGCCTCCTTCGGCCTCGTTACGCCCGAGAAGCGAATCGTCACGGCGCTACGCGCTTTGAAACGACTTCGGGATCGAGGGATCGCCGCTCGCTACGTGCTCGTGGGCGGAGGGGTCGCCCACTTCGACCCTCTCGTGGAGGCCCGTCGCCTCGACATCGAGGACGCCGTGACGCTTACCGGTCGTGTGTCGGAAGAGGAGCTCTCGCTCTACGCCTTCGCCTCCGATCTGTGCCTCAACCTCCGCTATCCTTCCGCGGGAGAGACCTCCGCCATGTTGCTACGGTTGCTCGCCTGCGGTCGCCCCGTCGTCGTGACCGATCAGAGCGCGATGCTCGAGTTGCCGGAGACCGTGGTCGCCCGATCGAGCCTCGAGGGCGAGGAGGACGGACTCTATTGCGACCTCATGGACCTCATCGGGGACGAAGGCCGCCTCGCCGAGCTGGGCGCCTCGGCCAGGGATTTCGTCAATCGAGAGCACAGCCTCGACGCCATGGTCAGCGACTACGTCGAAGCCCTCGAGTCTCTGGAAAGGCTATAATCCCGAGATGTATAGGGACGGTCTCCGGAAGCTCAAGAACCGCTTCACGCGGACGAGACGCGATTGGCAGACGAAGAAGCTCGTCCGACAGGGAGACGGGCGCGCGGATCCGCTTCCCCACTTCGTCGTCTACGAGCCGACGTTGCTCTGCAACCTGAGCTGCAGCTTCTGTTACGTCGCCGACATCCTGAATCCCGAGGACTGGCGCGCCAAGGAGCTCTCGCTCGAGGAGCTCGACCGTATTTTCGTCAAGGGTGGCGTGCGCGCCTTCAATATCACGGGCGGCGAGCCCTTCGTTCGCAAGAACTTGCTCGCGATCTTCGATCTATTTCAATCGAAGGGCATGCATTGCGATTACATCACGACGAACGGCACGGTCATCAGCGAAGACCGGGCCGAGGCGCTCGCCGAGCTCACGAAGTCGGGATTTCTCCGTCACGTCAGCGTCTCTATCGATGGCCCTTCGGAGTTTCACGACGAGGTTCGCGGTCAGAAGGGTGCCTTCAAGAAATCCGCGGACAACATCCGTCTGTTGCGGAAGGTCTTCGAACGACGCGGTATACACCTTCCCTTGTCGATCAATACGACCCTGACTTCGGGCAACCTGAATCTTTTGAGGAAGGTAGTGGACGAAGCGGAGACGTTGGGAGTCGACCTGGTGGGACTCAACCAGCTGATGTTCGCCACGACGAAGGAAGTCGAGGAGACGCTCGCCATCATCGGCGAGAACGACCCCAATGTGATCAGCACCCACGTCACGGACGATCCCGGGATCGACCCCGCCCAGGTTCCGCCCGTACTTAGAGACGCAGTGGCCTATGCGGAGACGAAGGGCATCACCATCAATTGGCGCCCAGCGCAGAGCTTCGACGATCTGGAGCACTACTACACCCCCGACCGGCCGTTGAAAGGTCAATGCTTCTACCCCTTCTTCGGGGGCCGCATCACCTACGACGGCAAAGTGCACTTCTGCCCCTTCATCCGGGTCGAGGTCGGCGACTTGCGAGAGCAGAGCCTCGAGGAGGTCTGGAACAGCCCACGCTATGTAGAGCTTCGAGGTAAATTGCTCGAGCACGGGATCTTCCCCGTGTGCCGGCGTTGCTGCAAGGTGGAGCTCGACTATTCAAATCTCGAGGAGCGCCATCTTGCGGGGGTCGGTCAGACGCAAGTATAATTCGGGTGGCATGAACACAAAGAACCTGAAGTTCGTTGCAGGCACCGCCGTGATCCTCGCCGCCGTACTGACTCTCGCCATCTCCGGTATGGAGGAGAGCAAGGCCTACTATCAGACCGTGCCGGAGCTCAAGGCGATGGGCGTCGAGGCCGAGGGACGCCGTATGCGCGTCGCAGGCAACGTCGTTCCTGGAACGATCGAACGGCTCGAAAAAGGGGTCGTGACTTTCGATATCGACTACGAGGGAGAGGTGCTCCCGATTCGCTACGTAGGCCGCGGGCCGCTTCCCGATACACTCGTCGACAGGGCTCAAGCGGTGGCCGAGGGTACGCTTTCGAAAGAAGGCGATTTCGAGGCCACCTTGGTTCAGGCCAAGTGCGCCTCCAAGTACGAAGCTGCCTACGCAGAAGGAAAGACGGTCGTCGACGAATAGCTTCGGGGCCGGCCCGGCCCGCGCTTCCGAGAACATGCCGTCGTAAAGGAGTGCCATGCACCATCTCGGAAACTTCTCGCTCATGGCCATCATGGTTGTGGCCGGCTACGCGGTTCTAGCGGCCGTTTTCGCACACTACAAGAAGAGTGCTCGGCTCCTCGTGAGCGCCGAGCGAGCGCTTCTGGCCTGCACGGCTCTCTCCACCGCGGCGTGCTTTTCGCTCATCGTGCTCATCATGAGGAGCGACTTCCGATTCGAGTATGTGGCGAGCTACTCGAACCGCGACCTTCCGTTCTTCTACAAGCTCGCGACGCTCTGGGCCGGTAACGATGGCTCGCTCCTGTTCTGGGCCTGGCTCCTGCTCCTGTTCACCGGCATCACGATCCTCACGAATCGCAACAAGAACCGCGAGCTCATGCCCTTCGTAGTCGCGACGCTCGGTGCGGTGGTGCTGTTTTTCACCTACATGAACTTCTGGATCTGCAATCCCTTCGACCAACTCGGAGTCATGACCGCTCAAGGCCCGGAGCCCTGGGCGCCTCAGGATGGCCAAGGGTTGAACCCCTTGTTGCAGCATCCGATCATGGCTATCCACCCTCCGATCCTCTACACCGGCTACGTCGGCTTCGTCATCCCCTTCGCTTTCTGCATGGCCGCGCTTATGAGCGGCAGGCTCGGCACGGAGTGGATCACCTCGACAAGGCGCTGGACGCTGGTGGCGTGGTTCTTCCTCGGCATCGGCGTCATTCTCGGCGGCCGATGGGCCTACGTCGAGCTCGGATGGGGGGGCTATTGGGCCTGGGACCCGGTGGAAAACGCCGCACTCATGCCGTGGCTCACGGGGACAGCCTATCTCCACTCCGTCATGATTCAAGAGCGCAAGGGGATGCTCAAGATCTGGAACGTCGTGCTCGTCGTCGTAACCTACCTTCTGTGCATCTTCGGAACGTTTCTGACCCGAAGCGGCATCGTATCCTCCGTACACGCCTTCGCCGACTCCGAATTCGCGCAGATCTTCCTGCTGTTCATCGGCCTCGTCGCGCTAATCTGCGCCGCTCTCATTTTCTATCGCTTGCCGCTTCTGAAGTCCGAGAACCAGCTCGACTCCATGATCTCGAAGGAGTCCGGCTTCCTCTACAACAACCTGCTCTTTCTCGTCGCGTGCTTCGCTGTGCTCTGGGGAACCATGTATCCCGTGCTCTCCGAAGCCATCCAAGGCGAGAAGGCCATGGTGGGCCCCGCCTGGTTCAACAGGGTCAATGTACCCATCGGCCTCGCGCTTCTCGCGCTCACGGGTATCGGCCCACTGCTCGCGTGGCGCAAGTCGTCGCTCGAGAGCCTCAAACGGAATTTTATGTTTCCTCTGATCTCCGGGCTCGCGACCGCCATCGTGCTCTTCGCCCTCGGCATACGACACGTCTACGCGCTGATGTGCTTCGCGCTATCGGTTTTCGTCACCGCGACGATCGTCCAGGAGTTCCACAAAGGGGCCAAGGCCCGTCGAGCGCATCGGGGAGGTAGCTACGGCTCGGCGCTCGTCGACCTGACGCTCGTGAATACGCGCCGCTACGGTGGATACATCGTTCACTTCGGCATGGTCCTGATCTTCCTCGGTGCCGCGGGCTCGGCCTTCGATACAGACGTCAAGGCGGATCTGAACCCCGGAGAGTCCGTGACGATCCGCAATTACGAGGTGAAGCTCCTCGGATTGAAGGACGGTCGCACTCCGAACTACGAGTGGCTCTCGGCGGAGCTCGAAGCCAGCAAGAACGGGAAGCTCATCGGCGTCTTCGAGCCGCAGAAGCACTTCTACTTGGCGAGCGGACAACCCACGTCGGAAGTCCGCCGCCACGCCACGTTCCAGGAAGACCTCTACCTCGTTTTCACGAGCACGACCGAAGATGGGAGGGCGACGATTCAAGTTTTCGTGAAACCGCTCGTTCGCTGGGTCTGGCTCGGCGGCATCGTGTTGTTCCTCGGCACCTCTATCACGATGGTTCCGGGACGACGCGAGCTCAAGGTCGTTCGCAAGACCGAAGCCAAGACGACGAAGAAACGGGGCAAGAAGCAACATGTTGCGTAGAGCCATCGTCGGGCTGGCACTTCTGGTCACGCTTGGCGTGGCGCTCGCGCAAGAGCGTCCGAGCTCCCCCGAGTATCGCGATGCCTGCGCTCGATTGATGTGTCAGTGTGGCTGCAATCAGACCATCTCGAACTGCTCCATGGAGCACTGCCACTCGTCCGAGCCCATTCGCGAGGAGATCTGGGAAAGGCTCCATAACGGAGAGACCGTCGCCAGTATCATCGACGTCTTCACGGATCGCTATGGCCTGGTCATTCGCTCGGCGCCACCAGCCGAAGGGTTCCATCTCACGGCCTGGATCACCCCAGTCTTCGTCTTCCTCATCGGTCTGTTTGTCACCTGGCAAGTACTTCGATCGTGGAAGCGTCAGACTCCGAGCACCGGTCTCGCGGTCGAGTCGCTGAGCGACGCACAGCGTGCCCGAATCGAGAAAGAGCTTCAGGACCTCTCGAGTTGATCCTCGTCTTTCTGGCCACTCTGGCGGCTGTCGTCGTCGGTTTCGTTCTCTACCCTGTCTTCGCGGAGGAGCGGGCGGGAGCTCTCGGCGACAGCGCGGAGGCGCTCGCGCTTCGAGACCTCGAGGAGAAGAAAGCTCGTCTCTATACGGCCATCAAGGACCTGGACTTCGAGAAGGACGCCGGGAAGGTGTCGAGCGAGGATTACGAGCGCGCGCGCGGCGACTATCTCGCTCAGGCCACGGAAGTCATGGCACGGATCGACAGCCTCGCCCCCGAGAAGGAGACCTCGAAAACGACGTCGAGCGGGGAGGCGCTCGCCCCGGAAAAAGGCCCGCGGACCTGCTCGAGCTGTGGAGAGGCGAATAGCGCGAACGCGAAATTCTGTATCGGATGCGGCCGGGCCTTCGAGCTCAACTGTTCCCAGTGCGGAGAGAATCTTCCCGAGAGAGCCAAGTTCTGCTTGGAGTGCGGACACAAGGTCGCGTCATGAAACGAGCCGTGCTCGCTCTAATTTTCCTCGGCGCGGCGAGCGTCGCGATCGCGCAGCCGCGGGGCGGCGTTGTTCGAGTGCGCTTGACCAACGGCACGACGGGAGAGCGGGGCAGCGCGGAGAAAGTCACCCTGTTTCGGCTTCGAAGCGGGATGGAGCCGGTCAAGCAGCTCGAAGGAGTCTCGGGAGCCTTCGAGATCGCGGACATCGAAGTCGAAGGCGAGACGCCGATGCTGCTTCAAGTGACCTATTTGGGCGTGAACTACAACGAGCCGATTCGCTTCGGTCGCGGCTACGAAGCGGAGGCGGAGATCACCGTCTACGAGCTCGTATCCGAGTGGAACGACAAGGACCTCGAGCTCAAGACCGCTCGCTTCGTCTATCGACGCGACGGCGAGACACTGCTCGTCGACAAGATTTTCGTGGTCGAGAACCGCACCGCGCCGAAGAAAACCTACCACGACTCCGAAGGGAGCTTTCGCTTCGTACTGCCGACGACGGGCCTGATCGAGCTGCACTCCGTCTCCGCGCGCGGCGAGAGCGGAATGCCCGTGCCGCAACAAGCTTCCATGGACCCGAATGGGCGCGGCTATGTGACCAAGACCGCGTTCAAGCCGGGGGAAACGGAGCTCGTCGTCTCCTACGAGGTCGACTATGCGAACGCCGACTTTCGCTTGGGAGAGACGGCATTCCTCCCGATGACGGAGCTCTATGCCTTCATCGCGCCGCCCGACATCACCGTCGAGGCGGAAGGGTGGGAAGCACTCGGAGCCGAGCCTCAGGGACGTTTCATGGCACTTCGCAAGACGAACGTCCAGATTGGGGATCGCCTCGAGCTCCGCTTGTCAGGCGGGAGCGAACGAGCAACCTCCATCAGCGATGGAAGCTCATCATCGGAAGCCGGGAGCGCGGCTCCGAGCGGCACCGTCACCCGAATCCCGGATACGACGCTGTCGGGAAAGTGGGTTCTCGTTCTTCTCATGGCGGCCGCCCTCGGGTACGGTCTGCTCGTGACTCTTTACCCTCATTCCACTCGGAGAGGCTGATCTGAGCCCGAATCTTCCGGCCCTCGAAGCCAAGCGACTGACGAAGCGCTTTGGCCGCAGCGCCGTTCTCAAAGAGATCGACATCGCGCTCGAGCCGAACCGGTGCCACGTTTTGTTCGGACGAAACGGCGCGGGAAAGTCGACCTTTCTCTCGATCGCGGCGACCCTCATGAAGCCCTCGTCGGGAGAGCTCCTGTATGACGGCGAGTCGCTCACGGAGCTGGGCGAGCGCGTCCGCCACCGCATCGGTCTCGTATCGCATCACAGCTTCGCCTATCCGGATCTCACCGTCGAGGAGAACCTCCGCTTCTACGCCCGGATCTACGGGATCTCCGGAAAGATCGACCAAGCCCTGACGTGGGCCGACCTCGATCTTCGGCGACGGTCACCCGTACGAAGCCTCTCCCGTGGCATGCTCCAGCGACTCGCGATCGCGCGCGCGCTCCTGAACGAGCCGAGATTGCTGCTTCTCGACGAGCCCTATACCGGGCTAGATGCCCTGTCCGCGGAGCGCCTCTCGGACCGGATCGTCGACCTCAAGAAAGGAACGACGATCGTGCTCGCGACCCACGATATCGAACGCGGTGTGTCGGTCGCCGACCGCATGCTGGTGATGGAAGCGGGTCGCATCGCCTTCGATGCGACCGGCGGAACGACGAAAGAGGTGCGCCGGGTTCTGCTCGAAGTCCGGGAGGCGACCCGATGAGCGCCGCGCGCAGAGATTTCCTGCGCGTGGTCTTCGCGATTTTCCGCAAGGATGTCCGTAACGAGCTTCACACGAAGGAGATGGTCTCCTCGATGTTCGTCTTCGCGGTCCTCGTGCTCCTCGTTTTCAACTTCACGCTCGCGATCGACGAGGCTCGGGCTC
This sequence comes from Candidatus Marinacidobacterales bacterium, assembly GCA_965247365.1. GTDB lineage: Bacteria > Acidobacteriota > Vicinamibacteria > Marinacidobacterales > SMYC01 > CBDFHB01. The sequence continues at coordinate 437,473 of CBDFHB010000002.1, read as the reverse complement.
TCGAGCTCGGACCGGGAGTCCTCTGGGTGGCCTTCGTGTTTTCCGCGACCCTCGGTCTCAACCGGAGCTTCACCGTAGAAAAGGAGAACCAGAGTCTCTCGGGGCTCATGCTCGCTCCGGTAGAGAGGAGTGCCATCTACTTCGGAAAGCTCCTCTCGAACCTCGTCTTCGCTTTGACCATGGAGGCCTTCGTCCTTCCTCTCTTCGTCGTTTTGTACAACCTCAACCTCTGGGAGATCCTTCCAGCCGCCGACCTCGCCAGCTTCGGCCTCGTGCTCTTTCTCGGCACACTCGGCTACGTCGCCGTCGGAACGATCCTGGCCGCCGTCGCGGCCAATACGACGATGCGTGAAGTGCTGCTACCGGTGCTGCTCTTTCCCGTCGCCGTACCGATCGTCATCGGAGCGGCGGAATCCACGCGGCTCCTTTTCCAAGAGGACCCGCTCTCCAGCCCCTGGAGCTGGATCCGGGTACTCTTCGTTTTCGCCATCGTTTTCATCTTCGTCTCCTGGCTCGTCTTCGAATACGTTCTCGAAGAGTGAGCTCGCTGGCGCGCAGGCGCCTCGGATGAGATCTTCGGCAAGCTCCCACACACGGGGGTCTCGATCCATGCGGGCATGGGCGACCCGGAAGAGACGCTTGTGCCACGACACGCCGGCAAGAGAAATCTCCGAGCCCGGCGGCTCGTTGTAGTCGAAGCGCCAGTTGCCCAGGATGCGGGTTCGCGAGGGATCGTCCGCGCGGATCGGATGCTCTCCCGCGATGATGAAGCCATTGTCCTGATACAGGTTCCCCGCGCTCGACACGTTGGCCGGAACGAGCGCGTCGTTTCGCCCCACGCTGTCGATCTGAACCGTCAAGTCTATCGGGATGTCCAGCGCGTGGAGCTGGCGAGCGAACCTGAGCACGGCCGCTCCTCCGAAACTCTGGCCATAGACGACGAGCCGAACCGTCTCGTCGAGAGTTGCGAGCGCATCGCGAAGGAAAGCGAGGGCAACGTCACGCCGCTGGTTCTCGAACGTTTCCGCATAGACCTGGCTCCCTGGATCGCGCAGTTTCAGCGCGAGCTGCCGAACGCCTTTGGTGTCGTCGTTCCATCGGTCGCGTCCGCCGAGAAACCCAATGACGAGGCAGGAGCCCTCGGGGACGGGCCGCGGCGTCCCGATATCGGAGAGGGTGATCCCCGAACAGGACAGAAACGCAAGCGAGGCCGCCGCGACGTAGATCCTCGTTGTCATCGTCGATCTTCTTCGGACTCTCGAGCGAGTCGGGATCACGGTGATGGCCTCGCTCGAAGCCCGACTCTACCGCATCAAGGTCAAGATCGTCAGTTGGCCGAGGCGGTGCATCGCATTCCTCCAGCGAGACATCCTAGCATCGAGTCGTTACAGCGATCGGCGGTCGATAGGCCTCGAACACCGCGTCGGTCCGCTCACGCTGTACGCTTCCGGCTCAAGGACGTTTTATTTTGTGATAGGGTCGAGGGCCGAGGAGGAGGCCGTGACGCAGGCCAAGGAAAGCGGGAGCTGGTGGGCGAAGGGTCTTCTCTTCGAGAACTGCAGCTGTCAGCTCGTCTGCCCCGGTCATATCCGCTTCGACCAGCTCTGCACGCACGAGCGCTGTCGCGGCTACTGGGCGTTTCGATTCGACGAGGGTGAGGTCGACGGAATCGAGATCTCCGGGCGGCGCGCGGTGGTCGCCTACGACTCGCCCCAGCGCATGGTGGACGGCGGCTGGACCCAGATCCTTCTCCTCGACGAATCGACCTCGGAACGGGCGCGGAGCTGGCTCGAACGGCTCTTTGCGGGAGAGCTCGGCGGCCCTTGGGCCATTTTGGGACGTTTCGTCGCGCAACGCCTTCCCACACGTTGTCTTCCCATCGAGTTCACTTCGGAGCCGGCGAAGAAGACCGTCTCGATCCCGGGGGTCCTGGAATCGAATGTCGAGTCGATTCGAGGTAGAGCTCGCGGCGAGCCGGTGCGCTTCGAGAACATCTTCAACCAGATCCACGCCTCGTCTCAGGTCATCGCCTTCGGTAGCAGCCGCTACGACGACGGAACGATCCGATTCGAGACCGAAAACACCCACGGCCTCTGGTCGGAGTTCGAATGGCAGGTCTCCCCGGAATAGTAGTCGGGCGGCCGAGTGCCCTTTTCCTGGCTGCGGGAGGTACTTTCGTCGCGGCCGCGTGGTTCGTATTGGCCGGGCACACTCACCACGCCTCGGGATTTCTGACCTCCTTCGCGCTCTGGAATGTGATGATGGTAGCGATGATGCTGCCGTCGCTTTTCCCCTGGCTCGGTTTGCTCGAGAGATCCCGATACGCGGCACCCTTCTTCGCGCTGGGATACTTCAGCATGTGGGCCGTCTACTGTCTCCTGGCGGCCACAGCCCAACAGTGGCTAGGACCCGCGCTCGCGCTACCGCGCGCCGCTGGAAGCGCCGTCTTGATCGCCGCCGGCCTGTTTCAATTCACGCCCCTCAAGAGCGCCTGCCTTCGCCACTGCCGCTCTCCGGTAGGCTATCTGCTCACCCACTGGCGGCATGGCCGTGGCTGGGCGTTTCGCATCGGGCTCACCCATGGTTTGAACTGCCTCGGATGCTGCTGGGCGCTCATGGCCGTCGCCTTCGCGCTCGGCGTCATGAACCTCCTGTGGATGGCGGTTCTCACGCTCATGATGCTCGTCGAAAAAACGCTTCCCCGGGGAGACGCTTTGGGCCGGGCTTTCGGAGTCGTGCTCGTGCTCTGGGGAATCGCTCGCCTCGGCACGTGATTCCCGGTCCGGGATGGGGTGGAAGCCTCCCGTCACGCCATCGACGAGCACTCGAAACCGGTGAGAGTTTTCCTCGGAGCAGCCTACGATCCAGAACGGCTTGTAGACGAGAGCGGTCTCTAGGACCTCGAACTTGGGATTCGCCAGAGCTTTGCGTTTCCGTCGAACGACGTAGGCGACATAGCGCTCCGCGATGCGGCGGCCATCGAGCTCGTCGAGCGTGGCTTCGAGGACGTCGTCGTGAGACGCCGCGAGCTCCTCGAGCTCGAACGGATCCACGGTCGCACAGAGCCGAGTGCGCGCATCGACGAGGCAGGCGACGCGCATCGCGCTCTCTCCGAGCAGGGATCTCGTCGAGCACCGCAGGGAGACAAAACGAAAGGGATAGAAGAGTCTCCGCTCGACCTCAGCGGAAATGGGCGAGGCCGATTTCAGGATGTCGGCGGCCTCCGTGCGACCAACCGCGGTGCGGATCGCCCGGATCACTGCCCGCCTCCCAGAATCGATCCGATCTCCTCGGCCTCGGGGCGGAGCGCGAAGTCCGACATTGCGAGCATCTCTCGGGGGATAGGCCCGAGATTCTCCGACTCCTCCATGGCCTTTAGGATGTGGGGCGCTACCGGTGCGATCGACTGCGTGATCAAGCTCACGACGACGATGGTGAACGTCGATGCAAGAATTCCGGCCGCCATGGGATGAAACGTCGTGTGGGCCTCGAGCCCCGCAATTTGCCAGGTAAATGCCGTCGCGGCACCGGCGACGATGGAAGCGATCGCTCCCGGCGTATTGGCCTTCTTCCACCAAACGGCGCAGAGGAAGGCTGGAGCGAAGGCGCTCCCGAGCACCGAGGTCGCAAAAATGACGACGTCGAACACGGCGGGCGGTTCCACGAGAGCGACGAAATAGCCGGCGACGCCGGTCGTCAGGACGAGGCCGCGGGAGACCCAGACCATTTGACGCTCGGACGCCCCAGGGTTGATGAAGCGCTCATAGAGGTCTCGCGAAGCGATCGAGCCGGTCTGCAGCAGCAGAGAGTCCGCCGTCGACATGATCGCCGCCATGATCGCAGCCATCACGATGCCCGTCACCGCGGCCGGGAGCAGGTCCTGTGCAATCCGAAAGAGGGCGAGCTCCGGGTCCTCGAGCTCGGGAAGAATAACGATGGCGAGAATCCCGACGAGGTAGGGCGCGGAGACAAAGAGCAGATTCCACAGAGTCGCATAGACGCCAGCCCAGCGCGCCGTCGAGGGACGCTCCATCGCCATGTGGCGCGTCACCACGTGTGGCCAGCCGAAGTAGCCGATCGAAAAGACCGCCACCGCACCCGCGACCACGCCCCACTGGCCCTGGTAGCCGAGCCCCTTTCCCCAGATCGAGAGCAGTGTGGGGTCGATCTCGGCGATTTTCAGGTTCGCCGCAGTGAGCCCGCCGACGTGATAGAGCGAGGCGGCCAGGATCCAGACGACGCCAACAACCATGACGAGGCTCTGGAAGAAGTCGGTATAGGCGACGGCCAGGTAGCCTCCGAGAAACGTATAAAGAATGATAATCGCGAGCGCGATGAAGAGCGCGAGCGGGTAGGAGAGTCCGGTAACGAGCGCCAGACCCTTGCCTCCCGCGATGAACTGCGCGAGCACATAGAAGCCCAAGAGGAAGACGGAAAGACTCGCCGCGATAAGGCGTATAGCCGAAGAGGGGTAACGGTTCTCGAGATATTCTATCGCCGTGAGCGAGCCCATGATCTGCGACAGCTTGCGCATGCGCCGGCCGAGAACCGAGAGGTTGAGGACGCCGCCCCCGATGTCGCCCGCGACAAACCAGAAACCCCAATACCCCTGGGTGTAGGAAAGGGCACCGGCGCCGAGAAACATGTAGCCGCTCATGGAGGTGCTCTGGAGGGTGAGTGCGGTGACCAATGGCCCGACGTTCCTGCCACCGAGTAGATAGCCCTCGAGATCTTCGCCCGCGCCGCGACGCGTCGCCCAGAGCCCGATGCTGAGCACGACGACGTAATACAAGACGAGGAACGAGACCACCGTCAGATTCAAGGTCGATCTCCTTTTTCCCAACCCCTGGAGTACAGGAAGAAGGCGATCGTATAGATGATCCACAGAGCGGGAAAGCCAAACAGGAGTAGCGTCGTAGCCCAAGGTAGTCCGAACATGCGGCGCATTATACGCTGATCGGCGCGCGAAGCCTCCTGTTCATTGGCTCTGTGCCAAGGATAGGGCGGGACAACACTCGAAATCGTCGACGGGAGGCTATTCTTCTTTGTTCGCGCGGCCGGCCTTGGTGTGGATCAGGACGACGACTCCAACGAGGATCGTCGAAAAGGTCGACAGGCTTCGCACCGCGTTTCTCGCATCGTCCCAGAGCACGAGTCCATCGCGCGCCATCGCGACCGCGACAGCGGTCGTGACGAGAAAGACGGTTGCGACGCCGAGAATCCAGAGAATTCCGCCGATCAGATCTTCGTTCTTCACTCTTTTCCTCTGCCGGGAAGGTCTGAGTTTGGATGGACGCTATTCGATTGTTGGTCGTTAAATCCATGTTAGGAACGAGGTTCGGCTCTGTCAATAGGCAGGCGCGGTCTTTTCCGCGCCGGAACGCTCAGAGGGTAGGAAGACGGCGAAGCAAAAAGCGGCAAGGGCGCCGAGCGCGAGGATCGAATACAGCCAGTAGAAGTCCCCCGTGCGGCTCGAAACGAAGGATACGAGTTGAATCGCGACGGGAGCGGCTCCGAAGCTCAGCACGAACTTGAGGCCGAAGACGAGGCCATGACGGTTCTCTGGCGTGTAGCGCGCGAGCAACATGCTCTCCGCCGGAAGGGCGCTCGCATTCGCCATGATCATCATCGTCGCGACGAGGATCAGGGCAACGCCACCCCGAGAGGCCGCGAGCCACAGCATCGGCACCTGGAAGAGTATCGCGCCGACGTAGACCCGCTTCAGCGGGAATCGGTCCGCGAGGTACCCGCCGACGACTTGCATCACGGAGGCGACCCCATAGACGAACGCGACGAGAAGGCCGACGCCGAACATTCCCTCGCCTGCCAGTCCCTGGTGTCGCAGCTCGATGACCTTGGGAAGCGACGTCTGGGTCGAGTGGAAGATCAGCCCCGCGATGAACATTGTCGCGAGCATGACGCCGAAGACGCGACGTGTGTGTCCGCTCGCGCCAACCGCCTCACTCGCCGCCGCCTTCGAAGTCGTGGCTCCGCGATCGGAAGCCAGAAAGATCACGAGCGCCAGCCCGGTGACGATGCAGACGACACCGGGAACCCAGAACGCCGCCTGCCAGCCCGCGGTATCGATGAGAGCGCCGGCCGCGACTCCGGCGAGCGCCGAGCCGAGCGTGCCAAAGACTCCATTGATGCCGAGAACCTTGCCACGATTGACGCCCGTATTGTGCACGAGCAAGGGAACGCCCACGGGATGGTAGATCGCGGCGAAGAGCCCGACCCCGGAGAGCGAGATCAACATGGCCTTCGGCGATTCGGCAAAAGCCGCGGCGATCGAAGACCCGCCCAATCCGAGAAAGAAGACCACCATCATCGTGCTCGCGCCGAATCGGTCGCTCAAGAGCCCCGCGGGCAGCGCGGCCACTCCCACGAGAAGAGCGCCCAGCGTCCAGAGCTCGATCAGCTCGTGGTACGGGAGCCGCCAGGTCTCCTCCAGAGCCAGCACGATGACGAAATAGAAGGCCGTGCAGAAGTGGATATAGAGATGCCCCAAATAGGAGAAGGCGACGGTCGTTTTTGCAGCGGAGCTCACGGTACGTCCTCCGCGGTGGCGGAGCAGAAACTCGAGAGCGCGACTGCGGCCAGGAGGGTGGTCTTCGTCAATCGGCCCTCCAGGTACTTTCTCGAGAACTCGAGACGAGACCGGAGGCGACGATTTTTTGCATCATGGAACATAGTATAATCCACGCCGCGTGATGAGATTTCTCTACTCGAAAGCTCTTCCTGCCGTTTGCTTCGTCACGATGGTCGTGGCGCTGTGGGGCGCGTTTCTTTACGCGCCTACCGAGCGCACGATGGGTGACGTACAACGGATCTTTTACTTTCACGTCGCGAGCTGGTGGGTATCTTTCATCGCGCTGGCCGTGGCATTCGTCGCGAGTGTTCTCTATTTGTGGAAGCAAGCACAACGCTTCGATCGAGTGGCGCTCGCCTCGACGGAGATCGGAGTTCTCTTCACGACGATCGGCCTCGTGACCGGTCCCATTTGGGCGAAATACGCCTGGGGCGTCTACTGGACCTGGGACGCGCGTCTGACCACCGCGCTCGTGCTCTGGCTAATGTACGTGGGCTATCTCATGTTGCGGCGCTATATACCCGAGGAAACGAAGCGGGCGAGCCTCGCGGCCGTTGTCAATATCATCGCTTTTGTCGACGTGCCCGTCGTGTTCATGGCCATTCGCCTGTGGCGTACTCAGCACCCGCAACCGGTGCTCATGGGAGGCGAGGAGTCGGGTCTCGACCCTCAGATGCTCAACGCCCTCTTCATGGCACTGGCCGCTTTCTTTTTCCTCTACCTCTGGCTGATGGCGAAACGTCTCGCCGTGGAAGCATCGAGAGAAGAAGTCGACCTACTCCACAAAGAGCTCGAGCTCGCATGAGCTATTTGTTCACCGCATATGCCGTCGTCTGGATCCTTCTCTTCGCCTACATCATGAGCGTCTCGAGTAAACAGAAGCAGCTCGATCAAGAAATCGGAACCCTCAGACAGATTTTGGAAAAGAAGAAATGACGGGGCGGCTGGAAGGCAAAGCCGCGCTCATTACCGGAGCGAGCAGGGGAATCGGAAGAGGGCTTGCTTCGGTTTTCGCGAGAGAGGGCGCAGCCGTCTTTCTCTGTGCGCGTCACGAGGGCCCGCTCGAAAACGCCGCGAAAGAGCTGCAAGGGGGAGTTTCTCGACCCGATGGCGTCGGCTATCGAGCCGCCGATGTAGCCGAGCCCGCGGATGCGAAAGCCCTCGTGGCGGCTGCTGTCGAACGATTCCCCCACCTCTCCATTCTCGTCAACAATGCGAGCATCCTCGGCAAGCGGTCCCTCATGGCGGATCTCGACGTCGCGACGTGGAACGACGTGCTGCGCGTGAACACTTCGAGTCTTTTCTACGTCACCCAACCCCTCATCGCCCACCTCGTGGCCCGAGGTGACGGTTCGATAATCAATGTCAGCTCGAGCGTGGGTCGCAAAGGGAAACCGAACTGGGGCCCCTACGCCGTCTCGAAGTTCGGGCTCGAGGGGTTCACGCAAGTGCTCGCCGCGGAGCTCGAGCCCCACGGGATTCGCGTCAATAGCGTGAACCCAGGGGCGACGCGAACCGAGATGCGCGCCTCCGCCTATCCGGACGAGGACCCGACGACGCTTCCGACGGGGGAAGACATTTCCGAGATTTTCGTCCACCTGGCCTCCGACGAGTCCCGGTCGGTGACGGGCCAAGCCTTCGAAGCCCGCGAGCACATGGCGGCATCGCGCTGACACCGTCCCATGGAGATCCGCACCATCTTCGACGCCTGTCACTTCTCGGCCGAGAAGATGCACAAGGTGAGCCTTTTCGCGACCAGTGAGCTGTTCCTGGACGTCTATTGTCTCGAGCCGGGACAGGACCAGAAAGTGCACAAGCACGAAGCCTCTTCGAAGATCTACATCGTGCTCGAGGGACACGGTCGCTTTCACGTCGGGAACGAGATCGAAGATGTCGGACCGGGGCAGGCGGTGCTCGCCCGAGCGGGCGAGATGCACGGGGTTTCGAACGCGACGACCGAGCGTTTGGTTCTTCTGGTAAGCATCGCACCGCCGCCGCAACATGCCTGAAGCGGCCGCGCCGGCTCGCGAGACTTTCAGCTCGCGGTTCGGCTCCCTTATGGCCCTGATCGGCGTCGCGGTCGGGCTCGCCAACATTTGGCGCTTTCCCTATATGGCGGGGAGCTATGGCGGCGCCGCCTTCGTAGGACTCTACGTGTTCTTCGGCGTCATCCTCGGAATTCCCGCGGTGATGGCCGAGTGGACGCTAGGCCGGCACACGCGTCAAGGACCGGCTGGCGCTTTCGTGACCGCGGGGATGCCGGGCGGCAAGGCCATCGGGATCCTGCTCTTCGTCACCGTCTTTATGGCGACCTCGTACTACACGCTCGTCGTGGGACAGGTCCTCTTCTATGCCCTCGAGACCTTCCTCGGGGGCGCCGCGGGTGACGCGCCGGCGGAGTTCTTCGCGACGCATCTGACCGGCATCACGGGTTGGAATCTATCCGTCACCGCCGTTACCTTCCTCGCGATGGCCGGGGTCCTCTATATGGGCGTCCGCAGAGGCATCGAGTCTGTGTCGCGCGTCGTCGTGCCCGTCGTTTTCGTCTCGCTGCTCGTCGTCATCCTGCGTTCGGTCACGCTGCCCGGTGCCTCCGAGGGAATCCGGTTCTTTCTTTTGCCGGATCTCGCGAAGGTGAACGGGCAGACGGTACTCGCGGCGCTCGGGCAGGTATTCTTCAGCCTCTCGCTCGGCGGCACTTTCTTTCTGCTCTATGGAAGCTATTTGCGCAAGGACGAAGATATCCCGAGAACGGCGGTCATGACGGCGATCGGCGATCTGGGCGCGGCGCTCCTCGGGGGCCTCGCGATCCTTCCAGCCGTCTTCGCGATGGGGCTCGCGCCGACGAGTGGCCCGTCCCTGCTCTTCATCACGCTTCCAGGTGTCTTTGCCGCAATGCCAGGGGGCCGCTTCGTGGGAGGGATCTTCTTTGCAGCGCTGTTTCTCGTGGCGTTTCTATCCGCCGTCGCGGCCATGCAGGTGCTCGTCGACGGACTAGGCCACTACTGGGGCTGGAGTCGGGGGAAATCTCTGGCGCTGCTCGTCGTCACCAATTTCGTCGTGGCGATTCCCTCGATGGCGAGCTCCAGCTTTCTCATGTGGAACGACTTGATTTGGGGATCGACGATGCAGCCCATTGGGAGCGCCCTGACACTCGTCGCATTGGGCTGGTTCATTAGCCGGGGCAAGGCTCTCGCGGAGATCAATCGAGGCAGCTCCATCGCAATAGGATCGTTCTGGGTCTTCTGGATCCGCTGGGTCATTCCGGCAGCCATCACCGTAATTCTCGCTTACGGCTGGTGGCCGCAGCTCAGCGGGCTCCTTGCTCGCGCGGAGAGATTCTCATGAAACTTCATGACAAGACGGCTCCCATTGCAGGAGCGTAGGAGCGAGTCGTGGGATCGGACGCGCCATGGCGCTCGCACTATCGATGGCGGCGCCGTGGTTTATTAGTGGTTTATTAGGGCCAGTCCTGAATAACTTGACAAATTAGTTACTTTTCTACTCATTCAAGTCCAAGTGTTAAAGACTGACCCCATTGTTTGTTAGCTGCGATCAATCCACGATGCGATAATCCCGAACCCGGGATTCGAGAGCGTTCCAGATATCGTGAGGGCTCTGCCCGTCTCGCAACCCGTCGGCAATGAATCGGCCCATATCGAGGCAGTGATCCGAGTTGTTGTAATTGAACATTCCGAGGCGGCCGGTGAGTATCAGGTTTTCGGCTGAGCGCAGTTTGTTGTAGACGCGAGAAAGCCGCTCCCGATAGTCGACGGAGTAAACCGGATAGAAATCCCGAACCCGCTTCACGAAGCAGGTCTCGAGACGGTCTTCCGTCGTGAGCCCCGCACCGACGACGGCACGGAAGCACCGCTTCGCCAGGTCGCTGTCCGCCGCCTGCCAGATGTCGCTCTCGAGATCACAAGTCACGTCGCAGCACACCACGGTCCTGCCGGGCGGGCCGAGCTCCGGGTTCATGGCTTTCTGCTCGAAGAGGCGGTTGAAAGGAAACTCTCGCTCGGGAAAAAAGATCCAATGGTCTTCGAGCAAGCGGTCCTCTTTGAGAAGCAAGTAAACGAGAACGAGCTGTCGAAAGCGGAGAGACTCGGCCTCCTCGCGAACCGCCTCGTCGTTGGGGTGGATCAGTCCCGCCAGAGTTTGAATGGGAATCGAAGATATTACGACATCCGCCGGTAGAACTTCACGCTCGCCGTGGCGCTCGATCTCGACGCCCGTGATGCGGCCATGATCCCTCTGAAAACCCACAACGCTCGTGTTCGTATAAAGGACCCCACCGCCCGCATCGACGTTCGACGCGAGCCGGTTCGGGAACGCCCCGAAGCCTTTCTTCGGGTAGTAGAAGATCGGGGCATCGACGTCCGGCGTGCTCTTCTTCAACTTCAAGAGCCGCAGGATGAGCTCGCTGGCTCCACCGGAGGGAATCCGCGCCGCCGCGAGCTCCGCGGCGAGCTTTTTGGGATCGCCCCAGACCTTCCACGCGAGGGGCTCGAAAACCAGCTCGTAGACGCCTCGGCCGAAGCGCCTCAGCACGTAGTCCTCGTAGGAAGCCGGCTCGGTTCCGTTCAGCAGACCCGACGCGATGGCTCCTGCGTAGTCGAGTCCCATCCTGACGGAACGGATTGGTCCCAGCAAAGGAAGCAAGTTCGGCAAGCTCAGGGGGTAGTCGAGAAATCGGCCCAGGAGACGGATCCGGTTCTTCTTTTCGTGCTCGAGGAGCTCGTCTCCCATGATCGAGCGGAGCTCATCGAGCACCCCCGGTACGACGGAATACATCTTGTGAGGCCCGTGGTCCAGCGTAAAGCCATGGCTTTCGAAGCTTGCGCAAAGGCCACCGAGGTGGGAAGCGCGCTCGAGAACTCGCACCTTGTGGCCATCGCGCACAAGGTAGTGGGCGGCGGCGAGGCCTGCCACTCCGCCTCCGAGGACAACGACGTTTTCGGGCTCCGTCAAAGGGCAGCCTTTCTCGCGACGACCATGGTCTGCCCCACCCAATAGTGAAACGGGAGTCGGCTCAGGCGGAGCCCGTCCATTGTCTTGGTGAGGAGTCCGCCCAGACGACCGAGATAGGGAGCGGCTCGCCCCGCGACGTAGCCCATCTCGAGCGTCTGGATATGGGGACGAAAAACGAGAGGCTCGAATCCGGTACGCTTCAGAAGCTCCCGCATGGTCGCTGGAACGAAGTAGTAAAGGTGAACCGTCAAGAGGAAGGGCCATCGCGAGCCGAGAAGCCGCGCCGCCCCGCTTCCGTAGTCTGGATAGCTGAGTGCAAGTATGCCCTCCGGAGACAGTAGCTCATGGGCACGCTCGAGCACCTTCTTGGGATCGGGGGTATGCTCGAGCACGTCCCAGGCCGATAGGAGATCTATACTCGCTCGCTCGAAGGGCGCATCGAACAACGTGCCCCGATGAAGCTCGAGCCCATAGTGCTCGCGCGCGAACCGACACATCCACTCGCTCGGCTCACAACCAAGCGGCTCGTAACCGCGATCCCGTGCCACGGCGAGGAAGGACCCACCGGCGGTTCCCACGTCCAGCACGCGCTTCCCGGTCGGCTTTGCCGCCTTCTCGACCTTGTCCAAGCAGCGCGCGAAGGTTCGCTCACGGAACGTGATTTGGGAAACGAACTGGGGGTCCTCCGCTTCCTGGTAGCCTTGAAGAATGAGGTCCCAACTGAGCCTCGGCCTTACATATACGAGCCCGCACACCCGGCAGCGAACTGCCTGGTCCTTCAACGGCTCGTCTCCCGACGAACGGAAGACGACGTCCAGATCGACGGGCTTCGCAGGATCGCGCCGAGACGAGATCACGACGTCGAACCCGTGGCTACCGCAGATGGCGCAGGGAACACTCTCGAATTGGGGCGTATACGACTCCGACGACTCCGAGACGACCGAAGCGGCCACTATCGAGGTCTCCGATAGAGGGCTTGAAGCTCCCGAAACCCCGTATTGATGGCGTTCATCATGAGCCCGACGATGACGAGGGAGAAAGCGAGGCCGACGAGCGCGGCCGCGACGACGGCATGCGGGGCGAAGCTCGGTCCGGGAAGCCATCCCATGGCCCAGACCGAAACGTAGCCGAGCGCGGCGATTCCCAGAACCGTCGCGATCACGCTGAAAAAGAACAGCGGGCGATGGTTTCTCAGCAGCATCGCGATGGTGATCAGAATTCTGTAGCCGTCACCAAATGGGCTCAGCTTCGAGTAGCTGTCGCTCGGCCGCTCTCGATAGCGAATGGGGATCTCCTCGATGACCATCCCCTTCTCGAGCCCTTGTAGCGTAAGCTCCGTCTCCGTTTCGAAACCGCCGGTGATGAGCGGAACGGTCTCGAGAAAGTGACGGTTCAGCACGCGATAGCCAGAGAGCACGTCTCGGAACGCGGTACGGAACACCATGTTCATGATCCGAATAATCAAATGGTTTCCGAAACGCCTTAGATCGTTCAAGGCGCGATCCGAGGCTTCCCTGAGCCGATTGCCAACGACCATGTCGGCGCGATCTTCCACAACCGGCTTCAAGAGCTCGTGCACGTCCTCCGCGAAATAGGTGTCATCGCCATCCACGATCACGACCACGTCGGATCGAACCTTTTCGAAAACGCTCTGCATCACGAAGCCCTTGCCCCGCCTCTTTTCCCGCACGACTCGAGCACCCGCTTTTTCGGCCTGAGCGGCGGTATCGTCCGTCGAGGCGTTGTCGAAGACGATGATCTCCGCGTCGGGCAGCTCTCGAGAGAAGTCCCCGACGACTTTGGCGACGGTAGGGGCTTCGTTGAAGCAGGGAACGGCAACTGTGACGCGCAAGCTGGGTCGAGACCTCCGAGATGGAACTCGGAGTTATATCCCGCGGAGGCTTACTGGGTCAATGCCGGGTGATGATATTGGTCTGCTCGAGCAGTGAGGAGTTTTCCTCGAGCCCGACGACCTTCTTTCGCATGAGACCGTGGACGATGACCATGACACGCAGATCGGTCATCGTCGACTCTTCCATGGCACGACCGAGCGTTTCGTAGCGGATCAGACCCTGCAGAACCTCCATTTCGGCGGGAGTGAAGTCGCAGATGCGCATTTTGCAGCTCTCTCGCAGCCGAAGCGGAGCTTCGGGCGGAGGGAGCTTATTGATGAGCTCGTCCATCTCCGTGGCTTGTTGTTCTCCCTCGTCGACGATCGTTTCGACGGGCACGGTCATGACTCGAGGAACGGAGTCGTTCGCCGGAAAGGCCTCGACGCGAAAATTTCCCTGATGCCACTCGAAGGCGCGGTACAGCGCTTTCTCGGCCTGGGCCTTGCCGGATTCCGCAAGCACGATGCGCCCGTCGTGGATATAGACCGCGATCTCGTCCTGCTTGGTACGGGCAAGGAGAAGCTTCATCGATTGGCCTTTTTGGCAGACACTCAGCAAGAGCTGCCTCAGTGTGATGCTGCCGTTCTCGCCGCCTCCCCTTCGAAAAACACCTTGCCGGCCCACGACGGGCGCGGGAGGGGCGGCATGTTGGGCTCCGTTGCCGTTTGCGAGCTTCACCGTGATCTCGTTGTTCCCGATGCGGATCCGATCCCCGTGATCGAGCTTGCGCCGACGCACCCTCTCTTCGTTGACGTAGGTCCCGTTCGTGCTGCCCAGATCTCGAAGGACGAGTCCCTCGGCCTCGTTCAGGATCTCGGCGTGATAGTTCGACACGTTGCGAGAATTGAAGCAGAGGTCATTTGAGTCGTGACGTCCGATAGCGACACGAAAAGTCTCCAACAGGTCGAATCCGAAAACCTTCTTTTCCGTTGCAAGCAACAGGTGGTTCTGCGTCCCCTCGGGAACGGCCGCGACATCCTGAATTTCTTCCACTGAGTCCCCCTTCGACTGCAGTTACGAAGGCACCATCTTCACTAAGCAATCACGATGCCAGGACGAGACGGACCCGAGACGTACAGAAACGACTCTCGCGACAGAGTTTATAGGATGGCCACATCGCAAGTCCTCGAAACCCATGGGCTTTTCCCCTCGACTCGGACCTCTTCCCCACATCATCTTTTGATGGCTTTGACTTCGGCGCGGCGCACGATTAGCATCGTGGCCCCAGGATGCACATCCGTGACAGGCGTTCTATTCCTCTCCCTCGGACACTAGAATTCGAATCTTCCCCATGAGCGACACGATTTTCGTCCGGCACGGCCGGCTGCACTACTTCGTGCGTGAGGTGCTGAAGCGACTTCGCGTGCCCGCAACCCATGCTTCCAAAGTAGGTGATGCCCTCGTCGCCGCCGATCTCGCGGGCTTCGAAGGAGAGGGCGTCGGCCGGCTGCCGTATTTCGCGACGCGCATCAGCGCCGGCCTCATCAAAGCCAATCCGGAGATTCAAATCGCCCAGGAGGATCAGGCCACGGCAACGATCGACGGAGACAACGGAATGGGCCACGTCGTCGCAAGTCGCTCGATGGAGCTCGCTCTCACGCTCGCGAAGCGGTTCGGCGTGGCCGCCGTCGCCGCGAAGAGAAGCAACGACTTCGGCATGGCGGGCTACTACGCGAGGCTCGCGCTCAAAGAGCAGATGATCGGCGTTGTGATGTCCAACGCATCGCCCGCAATGCTTCCCCCCTATGGAACCGATCCGACGCTCGGTTCGAACCCTCTCGCCATTGCCATTCCGGCCGCGGAAGACGAGCCTCCTTTCGTCCTCGATATGGCAACGACTGGAACGTCGCGCCACCAGCTCGAGGACGCGGCCCGTCGTAACGAAGCGATACCGAGCGGGCTCGCCCTCGACAGCTCAGGAGCACCGACCGTCGACGCGCAGTCGGCACTCGAGGCGATGCACCTCCTCCCGCTCGGCGCGTCACCCGAGCGCGGCTCCTACAAGGGCTTTGGGTTGTCCCTCGCCATCGACATCCTCAGCGGCGTGCTGCCTGGAGGAAACTTCGGCCGCCACCTGTCCGGGACCGAAGACACGCATCAAGTCGCCGCGGGAATCGGACACTTCGTCATCGCGATCCGCCTGCGGGCCTTCAGCCCCTGGATCCGGTTTCGGAACGGCATCAAAGACATGATGCGCGAGCTCACCGGCACACCAGCCAAGGGCGCGCCCCGTGTCTACTACCCCGGCGAATCAGAGCTCGCCATCGAGCAGGAGCGCCGCGCCTCGGGTATCCCCATCGACAAGGAGGTCGCAGCGGAGCTCGAAGGCCTAGCTCGAAGCCTCGACATCCACGACGCCTGGGAACATCTGGTCGAAGGCCGGAAGTGAATCCGGTTGCAAGACCCTCACCCTAACCCTCTCCTGCAAGCGGGAGAGGGATCAACATGCGGGCGAACGGCCGTTACTCTTGTTCCGTAGACTCGAGCTCCTCGAGAAGGCGAAGGAGTCGCTCCGGTATCGGAGTCGGTTCGAAGCTGTCTCGCGACACCGTCGCGATCGTGATGTAGCCGTCGACCAGATGCGTCCGCTCCGGGAGCCGGTAAGCATCGAACCGGTACGTGAAGCTCGTCCGACCGATCCGCTCACGCCGCATCTCGATCGTAATCAGTTCGGCGAGCCGCGCCCGCGCGCGGTAGTTACAGTGCGCAGCGACGCGCGGCAGCCAGACATCGAGCGCCTCGAGGAGCGCTTTGTAGGAAAGGCCCTGCTTTCGGATCCATTCGAGCTCCGCCATCTCGAAGTAGCTGAAATAGCGGGGGAAATAGACGATCTGGGCGAGATCGACGTCGGACCACGGGATGCGGTGCTCGATCGTGAACGGAGCGGACATAGCCCCTCAAAGTGTACCACCATCCATTCGGGGGCTCTCTATGCTCCGACAATTGATTCGGCAGGGCGGGGCGACATAGACTGACTTTGATTTCTTCTATGAGCTTCCGGCTGCTATCGGTTTCGCTCTTCTGCTGCCTCTGCGCGAGTAGTGCCGCGGCCACTTCGACCTTCGAGCTCAGGGGTACGGTCATGGACGAATCCGGAGGGGGCCTCATGGGGGCACGCCTGACGCTCATCCACGACGACACGGTCCTCGTCCGCACGACCACGACGAACGCGGCCGGGCGATACGATTTTCCCGGCCTCATGCCGGGCTCCTATTTTCTCGAGGTGACAGCCGCCGGCTTCGCCACGTCGCGCTACGCGGGCCTGCGCTACTTTGCCGATACGAAGCCCATCTTCAACATCACGCTGAGACTTCGAGAGGTCCAAGAGTCCATGACTTTTACGGGCGAGGCGCCCTTGATCAATTCAAGCGGTGCCCAAATCGGCTTCTCGGTCGAAGAGCGTCAGCTCCGGGAGCTTCCACTGACCCGTCGGGACTATCTGGAGCTCGTATCGCTCGAAGGCGCGGCACAGGAAGTGATCGAGGATGTCCCCGGGGCACGGATCGTCGGAGCTCCTCTTCCGAGCTTGAACGGCGTGAACGCACATTACACGTCCTATTTGCTCGACGGGTCCCCCAACACCCGCGACCAGCATGGCGTGGTCCATATGGACGTCAGCCTCGAAGCAGTCGAGGAGTTCCGGGTGTTGAGCGGACAGCAATCCGCAGAATACGGTCGAAGTCTCGGCGGCATCGTGAGCGCCGCAACGAGCTCAGGAGGCAACGACTACCACGGCACTCTCTTCGCCTTCCTTCGGCCAGGGGCTTGGGACGCGTCCGATCCTTTGACGGGCGAGAACAGCTCGCTCGACCGCCAGGACCTGGGGTTCACTTTCTCCGGGCCCATCTCTCGAGATTCGACACATTTCTTCACGAGCCTCACCTACCGCAACCAGAACGAGGACGTCGTGGTGACGGCTCCCTACGACGGCGGCCGCTATCGCGGTCTTTTCGAGCTTCCGACCAACGAGACCCGGTTCCTCTTCAAACTGTCCCATTCCATGGGCTCGAGCCACCGACTCATCGCCAAAGCGCTCGTCTCGGACCGCTCGAGCCTGGAGGGTGTGGGTGGATTCGACATCTTCGAGAACGGGGCCGAGGTCAAAAACGACGACGTCGCGGTTCAGGGAACGTTCGTTTCGGAGCTCGGCTCGGTTCTGAGTGAGCTGCGAGTCGGTTTTACTTCGGAGCGATTTCGCTCGGCGGCGGGGGCGCCTCCGCTCGGTGCCGCGCTCATCGTGCCGACCCTCGGGAACATCGGAACCACGACGCGGTTCGAGCGGGCCGACGAAGACCATTGGGAGGTCGCGGAGACCCTGACCTTCTCGAAGGGAAATCACAACTTGAAGACGGGCGTGAGCCTGCTTCGCATCGCGAGCACGAGCGAGCTCGACCGCTGGTCGGACGGCGCCTATTGGTTCTCTCCGACCGAGCCTGCGCGGGCCGGCCTGTTCTGGCAGAGCTTCGTCGGAGCCGACGCGACGACGAGGCTCGAGCGCAGGGAGAGCCATCTACAACTCTTCGTTCAGGATGACTGGCAACCAACGCCCTACTTCAGCGTGAGCCTCGGCCTCCGATGGGAGAAGGAGAGCTCGGTTCCAGACGACGACAATGTCGCTCCCCGACTCGGTTTCCACTGGGACGTTACTCGCGATGGCCGAACGTCGTTGCGCGGAGGCTATGGAGTTTTTCACAGCTTCGTCTTCTCAATTGTGGACTCGCTCGAGCGACTCTACGGACCTTCGGGGCGGAGAACCATCGCCCTCTCGGCGAACACGGTCGCGTTCCCGGACC
Source organism: Candidatus Marinacidobacterales bacterium (assembly GCA_965247365.1). Taxonomy (GTDB): domain Bacteria; phylum Acidobacteriota; class Vicinamibacteria; order Marinacidobacterales; family SMYC01; genus CBDFHB01. Next base: position 419,228 of record CBDFHB010000002.1, on the reverse strand, counting down.
CGCCCGACGCGCTGCAGGAGATTCCATCTTCTGAGCCGCCGAACCTCTACCTCGATGCACCGCGCTACTCGGAAGGCAGCAGACGCTCCCCCTACGCCCAGCATCTGACCTTCGGAGTCGAGCGCGAGCTCGTTTCGAGCCTCTCGCTCTCTGTCGACGTCAGCCACATCCGCGGCAGCAACTTGATTCTGCCGCTCGACGTGAACGCGCCCTCGTTCTTCGACTACACCTCCGGCGGGACGCGTACCGCCGCCGAGGCGGACGCGACCCGTCCGGGAGCCGATCCGTCGCTTCCGTTCGGAGACTACCGCGACCTCTATCTTCTGGACTCGCGGGGCTCGACTCGCTTCTGGGGCATTCGGGCGAACGTGACGAAGCGCTACGCGGCCAACGTCATGCTGCAGGCCGTCTACAACTGGTCCCGGACCCGGAACGACGGGGACGACTATCTTGTTCTCGACTCGCTTCCTCTCAATCCGGAGAGTCCGGATCTCGAGTGGGGCCGAAGCGCCGCCGACATTCCTCAGGCGATCATCGTCAACGCCGTCTGGGACGCCCCCTACGGGTTCCAACTGACCGGTCTGCTCCGGGCTCGCTCAGGCCGGGTCGTCGATCCGAGAGTCGACTTGGATTTGGACGGCGATCGAAAGCTTCGCGAGCGGCCCTTCGAGGGAGGCTCGATTCTCGAGCGCAATAGCTTCCGCCTGCCACCTTTCGGAGCTCTCGATATCGCCGCCAGCAAGGGCTGGGAGCTCGGCGAGGGTCGGAGACTAAAGGCATCGCTCGAGGTTTTCAATGTCACGAACCGGCTGAACGCGAAGCAGTACCTCCGCTCCTACGGCCGTACCGGCGGCCCCCTGCCGTCGTTTCTCGAGGTCGTCCAGGCGGCCCCGCCCCGGCAGTTCCAGCTTTCCGTTCGCTTCTCGTTTTAGTTACAATCACTGCTCCCCGTCGACCCCAATGGACGGAGGTAAGGTGCCAGGCCAGACTAGCTGCAAGCGATGCGGACGGCTCATCGCACTCGAGGGACCCCGAGCTCGAGCTGCGGTTCACTGCCAGAACTGTGGCTTCACCTTCTTGGGTCCCCCGTCCGCAAGCGAAGTGCCGAAGCTCATGCTCCGCAACGACCTCCTCATCGAGGCCCTCGAGGAAGAGGGCGCGCTCCGCTACGTCATCAAGGATCCACGGACGAACCGATTCTTCCGGGTCAAGCCGCTCGAGCACTTCCTCATTTCTCAGTTCGACGGTGAAACTTCCCTCGACGAGATTCGAGGCCGCGCGTCTGCGGAGAAGCAGGTGCTGGTCTCTGCGAAGGTACTCTCCGATTTCGCCGAAAAGTTTCGGGACTTGGAGCTGCTCGTCGATGGCAAGGTCGACGAAACGAGCCGGCCGCGACCGTCGAGAGGGTCGAATGTCTTCTCTCTGAAGGTCCCGCTCGCGAATCCCGAGCGCCTCCTCGACTGGCTCTACCCGAAACTACGCTTCTGCTTCAGCGCTTCGTTCGTCTGCTTGGTTGGTGCAACCTTCCTCGCAGCGCTCGTCCTCGCGATCCTCCATTGGGAGGAGCTCGCCTTCGGGTTCGCCGAAGCCGTCAGTCTGCAGGGCTTCGTCTTCGTCCTCGTCACCGTTTCGGGGGTCACGATCCTCCACGAGCTCGCGCACGCCCTGACGTGTCGCCACTACGGTGGACGCGTCACGGACATGGGCTTTTTGCTCCTGTATTTCATGCCGTGCTTCTATTGCAACGTCAGCGATACTTATTTCTTGAAGGAAAAACGCCGGCGTCTCTGGGTCTTCTTCGCCGGCGGATTCTTCGAGCTCTTCATCTGGGCCTCCGCCGTAATCTCCTGGAGGCTCGTCGCACCGGGGAGAAGGGGTTCCCCGATCTCGAAATGGGTATCGCTCTCAACACGGGAGAGTGCGTCGTCGGCAATATAGGTTCGCAACAGCGCGCCAAATACGGTGTCGTCGGCAGCCACGTCAACCTGACGGGCCGTATCGAATCCTACACGGTGGGCGGGCAAATCTTGGTCTCGAAGTCGACCGTGGAAGCCGTCGAGACGGGGCTCGAGCTCGGAAGCGCCATCGAGCTAGGGGCGAAGGGATTCAAGGAACCGGTTACGGTATACGAGTTGCGTGGAATCGGAGGCAACTACGACCTCCACCTACCGGAGCCGAACGAGGATCTGCGTCATCTGCTCCGCGAGATTCCGATCGGGCTCCAAATCATCGAGGGTAAGCACGTCGCCGACGAGCGCAGCGAGGGCAAGATTCTTTCGCTATCGATGCGAGCGGCCGAGATTTCCTCCGAGAAGACCCTCTCACAAATGGAGAACGTCCGGATGCAGCTCCATGGCCTCAACGGCGTCATCATTCCCGGCGACCTCTATGCCAAAGTGACGGGAGTCGGGGACAATCGCTACGCCATCCGCTTCACGTCCGTTCCGGACGATATCAAGAGCTTTCTCAGGTCTACCTTAGCGAACGAAGTGGGTTGAGGCGAGCCGCTCAGTCCTTTACGAAGTCTCGGAAACGCTCGCCAGAAGTGCGTTGATCTTCTGGAGCAGGCGCGAAAACTCGATCGGTTTCGTATCGTAGTCGTCGCAGCCCGCCTCGAGCGTCTTCTCTCGGTCTCCCGACATAGCATGCGCGGTCAGCGCAATGATGGGAATGTGCTTGGTCTCCTCGGCTGCCTTCAACCGTCGGGTCGCTTCCCAACCGTCCAGGACAGGAAGGCTCATGTCCATCAGCACGATGTCGGGATTTTCCTGCAGCGTCATCTCCACGCCCTCTTGTCCATCGACGGCGATGACGACCTCGAAGCCGCGACGCGTGAGTCGACGCGACAGCATGTCCCGATTCATTTCGTTGTCTTCGACAAGCAGAATTCTCGGCATCGTCTTTTCCCGCGGCGGGAGTCCAAACATGAAGCTCGATTGTGATTTCCAATTATTGTAACTCGCAATCCCGCAGGACTCAATCCCTTTCATCTGTGTTAACATTTTACTAAATCAAGAAAATCACGACTCCACACTGGAGCCCAGGTTCGAGCATGGCTTCAACGGGCACCTTGTACCTCAGAGGTCCGCACCCGTCGGTCATGCGGAGGAATTCTATGAAATGGCAGCTGCCGGCGATCCTCATCGCCCTCTCCCTGACGCTATCTCAGATTGTTCGTGCTCAAGGAATCGATCGGCTCAGGATCAACGGCTATTCCAGTTTCGAGTTCGAAAAACAGATCGAAGAAGAGGGAGACGGTGACCCAAACGGGTCGTTCGACGCCGACCTCTTCGACCTCGTTTTTAATTTTCGGGTAAGCGATGCCATTCGCGTCTCGGCCGATCTCACGTGGGAGCACGGCGCGGCCAGCGAGGACGGACTCGGCAACGTCGCCCTCGAATACGCCTTCGTTGAGTACGCCTTTACCGACCTGGTCAAAGTTCGTGTGGGCAAGATGTTCACACCCTCTGGCATCTTCAACGAGATTCATACCGCCAAACCCGCCTTCCTGAGCGTCAAGGAGCCCGCCTCGACGAACAAGCCCGAGCGGATCGTCGACGATGCCTTCCGTTTCTTCCCTCGCTGGGGCACCGGCATCGCCGTTCGCGGGGACGGGGTGATCGCGGACCGGGACTTCAACTACGACGTCTTCATCGCGAACGGCGACCAGAGCGAAACCAATCCCTTCGAGGAAGACAACAACACCTCGAAGTCCATAACGGCCCGATTCCGATTCGAGCCTACCGAGGCGATGCAGTTCGGGAACTCGTTCTACTACGACAAGCAGGAATCCGCTGGTGTCGATAGCTTGGTAAGCGACGGCCTGGAGTTTCGCTATCAGACCGGAACCTGGCGTGTCATCGCGGAGTTCGTCTTCGGCTGGCTGCAGCCGCTCGATGGAGACCAAGTCACCCAAATCGGGTCCTTCGTACAGCCGTCCTACTATTTCGACAACGGAATGACTCCTTACCTTCGCTTCGAGTACATCGACCCCGACACGGACACCGCGAAAGATCACGGCTACGACCTGGTCGTCGGGCTGAACTACGAGATTTCCGGGGCGTTCATGATCAAAGTCGAGAACAACTACTTCAAAGGCGCCGATGAAAGTTCGCTCGCCCAGTTTCCGGGCTCGAGCTACAACGAGATCAAGGCTGCAGTGGTCTTGGGTTTCTGAGGATGACCATGCATAGCAAGAACCTCAAGCTTCGAGTGGCCACTCTCCCCTTCGTCCTGCTCCTGGTCCTCGCGTCTAGCGCGAGCGCACAATCGAAGGTCACGGTCATCGTGAATCCGGACGTCGAGCTCACCGCGATCTCTAAGGCCGAGATCTCTAGGATCTACCTTGGCAAAAAGACCTTCTGGGACTCCGGTTCAAGGATCGCCCCCTCCCTGCTCGACGAGAAATCAACTTTGACCGAATCGTTTCTGGAAGAGAGTGTTCGAACGACCGTGCGTCAGTATCGAGCTTACTGGAAGAGACGGCTGTTCTCGGGCCAGGGAACGGCGCCGAAGACCTTCGTTTCGACGCGCCAGGTCGTCGACTACGTCGCCAACAATCCGGGCGCCATCGGAATAGTCGAGACGAGCTCTAGCGACAACCGCGTCAAGGTCATCGAGCTTCAAGACAATCCATAGAACGAGGAAAGCGACATGCGTGTCTCTCTGAAGTGGAAATTCGGGGCTCTCATGGTGGGCTTCGTCCTCACCATCAGCTTGATCATCTTGATCAACTTTCGCACCGCCGGTACCGTGGCGAACGAACTGAATCGAGTTCAAACCCAGTCTTTTCCTCAGTTCTCCCGCGTCACCTCGATGGAAGCGAGGTTTAGAACCATGAGTCGCCTGCTCGAGGACACGATCGTTCTGGGAGACCGAAGTTTCCTCGACCGCGCGGCCGAAGAACGCATCATGTTTCTTCGAGACGTCGAGAACCTCGAGCGAATCCTGCCGGAGGAATCTCTCGAGGATATTCGCCTAATTCGGACTCTCATCGACGAGTATTACAACAAGGCGGCCGAGCTTACCGAGCAATTGTTGCTTCCAGAGGACGACGGCGAGGGAGACGAAAGCCTCAGTCAACTCAACGACGAGGTGGTCTCGACCATGTTTCAGGAGGTCGCGGCCTACAAGTCGCAGATCGAGGCCGACCTCGCCGCCCAAGTCGAGCGCGGCAGAAGTGAACTGACCGCGACCCTGTCCGGTACTGTCGACGAAGTCCGTTCTCGGTCCCAGCGCGCTCTCGCCATCGGTAGCGTCTCGTTTCTCGTGCTCCTCATGATTCTCATTACCCTCGGACGAAGAATCACGGAACCGATCGTGGCCCTGTCCCAGGTAACGACGGAGGTGGCTGAAGGCAAGTTCGACCTCAAAATCGAGGTACCTGGAGGCAGTAACGACGAGGTCGGAGACCTTACGAAGTCGTTCAAGGCCATGACCAGGCGTCTAAAGGAGACGACCGTATCGAAGTCCTACGTCGACGACATCCTGAAATCAATGAAGGACACACTCATCGTCACCGATGAGGACTGGAACATTCAGACGTTCAACGAAGCGACGCTGGCGCTGCTCGGCTACCAAGGGGACGAGCTGAAGGCCAAGTCGCTCCTCGACCTGCTCGGCAACGATGGCAAGCTCGTCAAGCCGTCGGGAACGTCGGTCGCGCTCTCCTCGATCGTCAGGCTGGGAAAAACGCAACACTCGATCCGAAACCTAGAGACGACTCTGCTACATCACGATGGACACAGCATACCGGTGCTGATCTCCGGCTCGGTGATGAGGGGCAGTCGGGACGAAACGCAGGGCATCGTCTGCGTGGTGCACGACATCACACAGCGAAAGGAGGCCGAAGAGGAGCTCCGGGTCGCCATGGAAGCCGCTGAGCAGGCGAACCAGGCGAAGAGCTCCTTCCTCGCCAATATGAGCCATGAGCTTCGCACACCGCTGAACGCGATTCTCGGCTACAGCGAAATGCTCAAGGAGGACGCCGAGGACGCGGGTCAGGACGACTTCGTTCCCGATCTGCAGAAAATCCACAGCGCGGGAAAACACCTCCTCGGCCTCATCAACGACGTCCTCGACCTCTCCAAGATCGAGGCCGGCAAGACAGAACTGTTTCTCGAGCCGCTCGAGGTGCGCCAGATCGTGGAAGACGTCGCCTCGACCATCGTGCCCCTGGTGGAGAGGAACGGCAACACGCTCGAAGTCATCTGTCCCGACACGATCGGATCCTCCATCACTGACGTCACGAAACTACGGCAGATGCTCTTGAACCTTCTATCTAATGCGTCCAAGTTTACGAAGGAAGGCCGCATCACCTTGACCGCAGCTCGAGAAGAACGCGAAGGCAAGGACTGGCTGACCTTTGCCGTCCAGGACTCCGGTATCGGGATGACCGAGGAGCAGGTCGGAAGGCTCTTCCAGGCATTCCAGCAGGCGGACGCCTCGACGACACGAAAGTACGGTGGCACCGGGCTTGGCCTCGCCATCAGCCGGAAGTTCTGCCAAATGATGGGCGGTGACATCACGGTGACCAGCGAGCAGGGCAAAGGAAGCTGCTTCACAATCCACCAACCCGTCGAGGTCATCGACTCGAAGAAGGTGACGCTCGAGATCGAGGAAGAGCTCAGCGGCACCATCGCGGAGGGCGGCTCCGTTCTGGTGATCGACGACGACGCCACGGTCCGTGACCTGGTGAAGCGCTCCCTGTCCAAAGAGGGGCTTCAAGTCATGACCGCGGCGAACGGCGAGGAGGGGCTTCGTCTCGCCAAGGAGCATCGACCGGACGTCGTGACTCTCGACGTTCAGATGCCGGGGATGGGTGGCTGGGACGTTCTAAAGGCCATCAAAGCGGACCCCGCTCTTCGCGAGATCGCCGTCATCATGATGACGAATATCGACGAAAAAAGCACCGGTTTCAAGCTCGGCGCCGCCGAGTATATGACGAAGCCGATCGACCGCGATCGCCTCGTCGACGTCCTCAAGAAGTTTCGGGACAACGCATCGACGCGTCCCGTGCTCCTCGTCGAGGATGACAAGGCGCTGAGAGAGGTCGTCAGGCGCGCGCTCTCGCAGGATGGGCTGAAGGTCGTCGAGGCTTCGAACGGCCGCGAGGCGCTGGAGCGTTTGTCTGAGTCCCCGCCGAGCTTGATTCTTCTCGATCTCATGATGCCGGAGATGGACGGTTTCGGCTTCATCGCGGAGCTCCGAAAAGACGACCAGTGGGATGACATCCCCGTCGTCGTTCTGACGGCGATGGACCTCTCGGCCGAGGACAGGCAACGCCTCGAGGGCTGCGCCACCGCCGTCATGTTCAAGAAGGAGCAGAGCCAGGACATCCTGATCCGAGAAATGCGGGAGCTCATCCAGCGGAATCTCGCGTCAGAAGTATCCGCTTGAGGTCGCTTCGCGCCGGCAACCGTCGCCGCTTCCGAGACCAGTGCAGACACGAGAACGACTCAACACGCTGATCGGCATTCGCCCGAGCGAGAGCGACTCGACGTCGCTCATGATCGCGCACTCGTTCTTCATGGGCATGTCGATGGTCTTTTTCGAGACCGCGGCCAGCGCCCTCTTTCTGGCCCACTACGATGCGGGCGCACTGCCCTGGGTCTACCTCGCCGCCGCGGCGGTGAGCATCACCACCGGACTGACCTACACCAGAATCAAAGACCGCGTCGCCTTCGCGCCGCTGATGACGGGGACACTCCTGATCCTCTTCGCCTCCGTCTGCCTGCTGCGCCTCGGACTCGGGCTGGCCCAGACCGGATGGCTCATCTTCACGATGATGGTCGCCTACCGAATCTTGTCGATCCTTACCGATCTGGAGTTTTGGGCCGTCGCGGCGCGCCTCTACGATGTCCAACAGTCCAAACGCCTCTTCAGCCTCATCGGCTCCGGCGAAGTCGCCGCGCGCATTTCGGGCGCGCTATCCGTTCCCCTTCTCGTGGGCCTGATCGGCGTCGAGAACCTCTTCTGGATCTCGGCCTTCAGGCTCGGCGCCTGCCTGGTCTTGCTGGTCGTCATTTTTCGGCGTTTTCCCGACGTCGCGAGCGGGGCGGGCGAATCGGAAACGACCGAGACGGTGCCCAAAGACACCCGGGTCCTGCGCTCGCTGAAGTCGGCACGCTACCTTCGCTTCATCTTCATGCTCGCGTTCTTCGCCGTATTGGGAAAGTATTTCGTCGACTTCGCCTTCCTGACGGAGATGCAGACGCGCTCGCGCGAAGTCGAGAGTCTCGCGAGCTTCTTTGGCGTTTTCTCGGGCGTCACCCAGGCGATCAACCTGCTGGTTCGCTTCCTCGTCTCGGGAAGACTTCTGAGTCGGTTCGGGGTTCGGACCGGTCTGCTGGTTCTCCCGGCAGCGCACATCCTCTGCACGGTAGCTATCGTCGTGACCACTTCCATTCCACTGCCCATCGTCGTCTTCTGGCTCGTCATTTCTAATCAAGGGCTCTACAAAACTCTGAAGCATCCCATCGACAATCCCTCGTTCAAGATCCTCTATCAGCCCCTTCCGAGGCGCGATCGCCTGGCGGCGCAGATCGGTGTCGAAGTCGTCGTCACGCCAATAGCGATCGCGGTGGGCGCGGCCTTGATGCTGCTCTTCGGCCATGCCGGTACCGTTTCGAGTGGAGCCTTCGGCTACGTGATGCTCGTGAACTTCGTTGCCTGGGCGCTCGCGGCAGCCTTCGCTTTTCGAGAGTACGGATACGCCTTGGTCACTGCTCTTCAGAAACGCACTCTCGACCGCGCGTCCTTCTCTCTCCAGGACAAGGGCAGTATCGCTCTCGTTCGAAGCAAGCTCGAGAGCGAGTATCCCGAGGACGTAATCTTCGCGCTCGACCTTCTACAGCGGATCGACCATCCGTCACTCTCGACGCATTGGACCGAGCTCCTGGCGCACCCTTCGGCGGAAGTGCGCCGCTACGTGCTGCTGCAAATCGAGAAGCGACGTCCGCCCGGGATCCACGAGATCATCGGCGATTTCGTCGAGAAAGAAGAAAGCCCGCGCGTCAAAGCGGCCGCGCTCAGAGCGCTCGCAGCCCTCGGGGATCCCCTGCAGAGAGTTCCCGCCTACTTGCGGCACCCCGAGGCACTCGTCGAGCGCGGAGCACTCATTGCACTGCTGAGCCGGAGACAAGAGCCTTCGCTCTCGCTCGCTCGAGAGCGACTGGCCGAGTTGTCGAGCTCGAGGACATCGAAGGAGCGGGCGCTGGCCTGCAAAGTCTTGGGGAAGACGGGATGGGAGACCCCTGACGAGATACTCGTCTTGCTCGACGACGACGACGCAGGCGTCAGGCAGGCTGCTCTGAAGGCCGCCGGCAAGCAGGGCAAGGCGAGCGTTCTCGCCCGCGTCATCGCGGATTTGGAAGAGCCGCGATTCCGAGCTCATGCGACGAGGGCCCTCGTCAAGGCCGGCGAGCATGCCGAGCCTATGCTCGCGGAGGCGCTTTCTAAACCGCAGATCTCGTGTCACGTACGGGCGCGCATCGCGCGCATCGCTGGCCGTTTGCCCAACTTCGAGCACCATGACGCGCTCTGGCTGGTCTACGATTCATCTTGCGAGCCGGCCCGCCAGGAAGCCCTACGCAGTCTCAGCGCCTGTGGCCATCGAGCGATAACGAGTGAAATTCCTACCGTGGTGACGCGCATATCTCGAGAGATCGAGGAAGCGGCGTGGGAGCTCGGTATCATCCGTAATCTCACCGGACAGGCGGAGTTCCAGGCCCTGACGGAGTCACTCGCCGAAGAGGTCGAAGGGAGCCGCGAGCGCGTGTTCTTGCTCCTTTCGTTCGTATTCGGCCGCACTGCGCTCTTGACTGCGAGAGACAACCTCGAGAGCACTTCGAGGGAGAAGCGAGCCTACGCGACAGAGATCCTCGACGTGACACTATCGCAGGAGCTCAAGGAGCTGACACTACCGCTGCTCGAAAGGCTATCGCCGAGCGAGCGCAGCGAGCGGCTCGCGCCGAAGTTTCCGCAGCCGGAACGAACGACGCTGGCCTGCGTCGAGGAGCTCCTAACCTGTCCCGATGCCCGGATTCGAAACTGGACGCGCGCCTGTGCGATTTATGGAGCGGCCCATTTCTCCTCCGACGATTTGAATTTGAAGAGAGCGCTCACCCGCCTCGCAGAGGATCACAATCCCCTGGTAGCGGAGACGAGCCAATGGGCGTTGGCGAAACGCCGGAACGGTTCGCCCATGCAAGAGGTCAACGAAATGCTTACTATCGAGAAAGTCATCCTTCTGAAAGGGGTCTCGATGTTCTCTGCCACGTCGGAGGACATTCTGGCCGACGTCGCGATCCTCCTTGAGGAGGTCGAGCTCCTCCCGGACGAGCTCGTGTTTTCGAAAGGAGATCGCGGTGATAGCATGTACATCGTCGTCTCGGGCCGCGTGCGGATCTTCGACGGCGAGAACACCATCAATTTCCTGGGCGAAAGGGAGATCTTCGGCGAGTTGGCGCTCCTCGACCCCGAGCCGCGCTCGGCATCCGTCGAAGCCGTCGAAGAGACTCGCCTGTTCAGGCTGGGCCGGGATACATTGTTCGAGCTGATGACGGACAATATAGGAGTCGTGAGTGGCATCATGCAGGTTCTCTGCCGTCGACTTCGTCGCATAACCGCGATCGCTACCGGGGGGCCGCGATGACCACCCGGGACTACGGCGTGATCGTCATGGACATCTGGGGCTCGAGGAGTCTCTCTCCGCCGACTTCCGCGATCGCCAATTACACTTCGTGCTATTCGCTTCACGCTGGCGAAGATCTGTTCGTTCTCGATGGCGGCAGGGGGCTCGGTGTCCTGAGTCAGGCAATCGCGGCCGGCAGACGTTTTCAGCAGGTGAGACGAGTCCACCTGTTTCTGAGCCACGCTCACATGGACCACTGGGAAGGACTGAAGGACGCCACCTGGTTCTGGCAGAACGGCAACGGTTTGAGCCTCCATGTCCTCGGCTCGAAGGAAGCCATCGAAGCGATCGGGCGAGGCTACGGGCATCCCGCTTACGTCCCCCTGGAAATCCTGGCATCGCGCACGCTGAAAGAGCTGAGTTTCTCGACGCTCGAGGCCGGAGTGAACAAACGCATCCGGGGGTGGAGCTTCCGCACCTTCGCCCTGAACCACTACAGCGGCGAGGGGACCGAGCGCAACCCGCTCGAGACCTTGGGCTACAAGGTATCGTCTCCAGACGGATTCGTGCTCGCCTATCTTTGCGACCACGAACCGACGGAAGCAACGGCGGCGCTCGAGGACGAGATGCTGCGCTCCGCCCAGGTCGCCATCGTCGATGCGCACTTCGCCGACCGGGCTCAACACGCGTTCGGGCACGGGTCGCAGGAGCATGCCGCGGAGCTCGCCCGACGACACCCCGAGACCCTCGTACTCGCCGCCCACTTCGGCCCGACCTATGCCGACCAGGCGATTCGCCGGACCAACCACCGACATGGCCGAGACCGGTCGAACCTCGCGCTGGCCGTAGAGGGCTCACGGCTCAGCTATTCGCCTGAAAGCGGCCGTTTGAGGCGAATAAAACCTCGGCGCTAGTGTCTCGTCTCGCGCGAGATCCATCAAGCCTCCGCAAGTCCTCCTGACCGAAGGTGATATACTGCGCGCCTCCAACGAGTGTGCCATGGCCGTCATCATCTATCTCGAAGCCATCAGTCAGGCACTCCGAGCGGCTCGCGGTCTTCTAGAGTACTGAACGCATTGAGAAGGAGATCATGACCACCGAAGTCGTCATGCCGCAGATGGGAGAGAGCCTTGCCGAAGGCACTATCACGAAGTGGAACAAGAAGGTAGGAGATCCCGTTCAACAGGATGAGCCCCTGTTCGAGATCACGACGGACAAAGTCGATACGGAAGTCCCCTCGCCGGTCGCCGGCGTGCTCGAGCGCATTCTCGTCAACGAAGGCGAGACTGTCTCTGTCGGAACCGTCGTCGGCGTCTTGGCGGAAGGTGTCGCGGCACCCGCACTGCCCCCCGAGAAGGCCGATGACCATGACCCCTCACCAGCCTCGCTTCGCGAGGCTACCTCTCCCCAAAGGGGAGAGGTGGAGACTGGTGGCGAGGCTACCTCTCCCCAAAGGGGAGAGGTGGAGACTGGTGGCGAGGCTACCTCTCCCCAGAGGGGAGAGGTAGCGGCCCATGACCCCTCACCAGCCTCGCTTCGCGAGGCTACCTCTCCCCAGGGGGGAGAGGTTAAGACGGGCGAAGATCGCCGAGCACACCTCTCACCGGCCGTAGTATCGCTCGCGGCCACGCACCGGATTCCCCTCCAAGAGCTCGGGGCGATTCGCGGATCGGGTCGTTCGGGGAGGATAACGAAGAAGGACGTGGAGGGCTACGTCGCTTCGGGCCGGACTTCTTTGGGGGTCGACAAGCCGGTACCCGTCTCGTCGTCGAGCCCCGCGAGAGCGTCCTCTCCGCCAGCAAGGTATCTCTATCAGCCCGAGCCAACCGACAAGCTCGTCGCCATGAGTGGCATGCGCAAGCAGATCGCCGAGCACATGATTTGGAGTCAGCAGATCTCGGCGCAGGTGACGTCCTTCACCGAATGCGACGTGCATCGAATCGTTCGATTTCGAGACGAAGGGCGCGTTCGCTTCGAGGAAGCAGAAGGGGTACCCCTCACATTCCTTCCCTTCGTGGCCGAAGCGACGGTGAAGGCCCTCAAGGAGTTCGGAATCTTCAACGCCTCGGTCGTGGGAGATCAGATCGCGCTGAAGAAGCACATCCATCTCGGGGTCGCGGTCGCCCTCGAAGAAGGCCTCATCGCCCCCGTCGTTCGGAATGCCGACGAAATGAACTTCGTGGGGCTTGCTCGCTCGATTCACGATCTCGCGGAGAAAGCCCGCAAACGCCAACTCGTCCCACCGGACGTTCAAGGCGCGACCTTCACCATAACCAATCCGGGGATGTTCGGAGGGCTGACGGGGACGCCGATGATCCCGCAGCCTCAGGTCGCCATCCTTGGCATGGGTGCCGTCCAAAAAAAGCCGGTCGTCGTCGATGACGCCATCGCGATCCGGCCGATCGTCGTTCTCGCGCTGACCTTCGATCACCGAATCATCGACGGCGCCACAGGATTTCAGTTTCTCGAGCGAGTACGGGTCCATCTCGAGCACTTCGACCTCCCGCAGTATTAGTGCACACGACTTCTTCAGCACCCAGCTAGGGAAGAAACAGGGGTGGTCCTCGTGCTGACGTGATAGATTGCGTCCATGCCTGAAGATCCCAAGCTCGCCCTTTTCATCGATCTCGAAAATGTTGCCCTGGGTGCCGGGGAAGCCAATCTCCAAATGTTCGAAATCGGCACAGTTCTGGAGAGGCTCGTCGAAAAAGGCAAGATCGTCGTCAAGAAAGCCTATGCGGACTGGGGTGTCTACAAGAAATACAAGAAGCCGCTCCACGAAGCCGGTATCGAGCTCATCGATATCCCCCAGAGGCGCTACAGCGGGAAGAACAGCGCCGACATCAAGATGGTCGTCGACGCGATGGACCTCTGCTACTCGAAAGAGCACGTCAACTACTTCGTGCTCGCTTCGGGGGACAGCGATTTCGCGCCTCTGGTAGCGAAATTGAAGGAGAATGACAAGACCGTCATCGGCGTCGGCCTGCGGAAATCGACTTCTGATCTCTTGGCTGCGAGCTGTGACGAGTTTATCTTCTACGACGACCTCGTCAAGAAGTCCACCAGAGCCCCGAATCGTTTCGAGAAGCTACCAACGAGCAAGCGGAAGGCTTTCGAGACCGTCTTGGACGCGATGGAAGCCCTCCGCCGGGAGGACAAGCAGATCATCTGGAGCTCGATGGTGAAGCAGACCATCAAACGCAAACAGCCGTCCTTCAACGAAGCGACGCACGGCTACTCCAACTTCAGCGAGCTCGTGGAGGAAGGTGCTCAACTGGGGCTGTTCAAGATCAGCAAGGACGAGAAGAGCGGCTCTTACATTATGACCGAGATCGACACCACGAAGAGAACTCGTTAGCCCCAAAATTGCCTGATGGAAGGTTACTTCTTGGTTTTTTCTTTCGTCTTGTCCGCAGCTTTGGCTTTCGTCGTCGTTTTCTTCGTGGTCGTCTTCTTGCGAGCGCGGCGGCGCTTCGGCGGTGGCTCGTCGCTGGGTTGCAGAGTAACCAGCCGCGTCAGAAACTTCTTGCGACCGTGCTCGTCGAACTCGATGACCGTATACTCGGCGTCGGCCTCGGAGACGACCCCCAGGCCATACTTGTCATGAGTCACGCGTTGCGATGCTGACAGTGCTTTCATAGCGGCCTATTGTATCGTTAATAGCGGGTCAGGCCTAGCCAGGCCTGGAGCGAAAGGTATAAATTTCTAACTCACAGTCACTTTCGCTGTTCGGGGGATTCTGCATGTCTTCGAAGGATAAAACGTCACCGCATTGGGCACGCGTCGCTACATGGAGCGGGCTCGAGAACCGTAAGCCAGCCTACGGGCTCCTCGGCAAGGTCGATCTCGTCGTCGTGCGCTACGACGACGAGGTTTCCGTTCTCTACGGCCGCTGCCAGCATCGCGACGCGCTGATGGCCGACGGCTTCGTCGAAGGCGACAACTTGATTTGCGGCGTCCATCGCTGGGACTATCGCGTGGACACCGGTGTCAGCGAGTACAACGACAAAGAGAGGCTGCAGAAGTTCCCCGCCAAAATCGACGTGGAGCAAGACGCGGTGCTCGTCGACGCGGAAGAGGTTGGCGAATGGGAGAAGAAGCACCCGCAGCACTTTCGACGAGACGACTACCTTGGCCTCTATCAGGATCTTCACGGAGGCCCCGAGGAACCGTACAACGCCTATATCCAGAGACTCGCCGTAGAGGGACTCGCGCGTGTCGGTCACCACGGCCCCGTTTCAGCCATGGGAATCCGGCTCGATTCTCTTCCCCGCTGGGATGACGTTCAGATCCTAACGGCACAGTTCGCGCGAACGCCCCTCCTCGACGAGGCTCCCGTTGCGACCGAGCTCGTCATTGGACCGAGGGCGGGAAAGCCGCTCCGTCTCGAGATTCCGCTCTTCGTGTCGGACATGAGCTTCGGTGCGCTTAGCGAAGAGGCCAAGGTCGCGCTTGCGAAAGGCGCTGACTTGGCGGGTACCGGAATTTGCTCCGGCGAAGGCGGCATGCTTCCCGAGGAGCAGGAAGGAAACCGGCGCTATTTCTACGAGCTCGCCTCCGGCAAGTTCGGCTTCTCCCTCGACAAAGTCCGCAAGTGCCAGGCGTTTCACTTCAAGGGTGGGCAGGGAGCCAAGACAGGAACGGGTGGACACCTCCCCGGGGCGAAGGTCTCGGAGAAAATTGCATCGGTGCGCGGCCTGACACCGGGGGAGCCTGCCATCAGCCCGTCTCGTTTTCCCGACCTCGAGAGCGTCGAAGATTTCCGACGCGTGGCGGAGGAGGTCAGAGAGGCGACCGGCGGCATTCCCGTCGGTTTCAAGCTGTCGGCCCAGCACATCGAGCAGGACATCGACTTCGCCCTCGATGTGGGCGCGGACTACGTCATCCTCGACGGACGTGGCGGCGGGACCGGAGCCGCTCCCGAGCTGTTCAAGAACAATATCTCCATCCCCACGATGGTCGCCGTCGCACGCGCGCGTCGACACCTGGATCGGCGAACCGGCCGCGACGTGACCTTGATCGCGACCGGCGGACTTCGAACGGAAGCGGACTTCGTCAAAGCCATGGCCCTCGGTGCGGACGGTATCGCGATTGCCAACTCCGCGCTCCAGGCCATCGGCTGTCTCGCTATGCGGGCCTGCCACACCAACAACTGCCCCGTGGGGATCGCCACTCAGAAGGAGCATCTAAGAGCTCGCCTCAAAGTGGATGAGTCGGCCAAGCGCTTGGCGCGATATCTCGAGGCAACAGTCGAGCTCATGCAGGTTCTCGCTCGGGCCTGCGGACACGAGCGTTTTTCCGACTTCACGCTCTCGGACCTTTCGACCTGGAAGAGGGAGATCGCCGACTTGACAGGTATTGCTTACGCGGGCGTCACGCCCGTGATGAAGGATGGCCCGTGACGGATTGGAGTTGGCAGGGCGCGGTGCCTCCACGGGATCTCACCGAGACGCGGCTTCAGCTCCACTGGGCCGGCCAGCTCGTCGCCGCCGTCGCAGGCGCCCTCGTCGCTCCGGAAGAGGATGACTCTCACACGAGCTTGACGCTCAACGAGGAGGGTGCTCTCTTGATGACGCGAACGACCGGGACTGAGACGTCGCTCCGAGCGGCTCTTGCGCTCGACGAGCTCGCGCTTGTGCTTCTCGATGATCAGTCCCGGCAGATAGCTCGCCTCCCCCTCGAAGGAAAGACTCTCGATGACGGCTTTCAGTGGCTCACGGCTGAGATCTCGAAACATTCCGGACAGGCGTCTCCCGAGCTGAAGCTCGAGTCCTACGATATGCCCGAGCACCCCCTCCAAAGAGGTGCCCGATTCGAGAAAGCGCGCTCGGAAGCTTTCGATGAGCTGAGGCGCTGGTTCATAAACGCGAAGCTTGCCTTCGATGCTCGGCGGGGCGACGGCCCTCTGCGCTTGTGGCCTCACCACTTCGACCTGGCGTTCCAGACCGATAGCATCGGGGTGGGACTCTCGCCCGGAGACGGCCGCTACGACGAGCCCTACTACTACGTCTCCCCTTGGCCCTATCCGGCACCGGAATCGTGGCCAAAGCTCGAAGGGGGCGGCCACTGGCATACGGAAGATTTCGTGGCCGCCGTGCTCGAGGGGACGAAGATCGTCGAGGGAAGCGGGGCGGATCAAGCAAGCCGCCTGTCCCGCTTTCTCGACTCCGCGATCGAGGGAAGCCGCAAGCTGATCGGGAGCCCGGGAAGGATTGACGAGGCATGACGACGAAGCGGACCTGGTACAAAGCGCTCGGTCTCGACGAGCTTCCCGACGGACGGGTGAAATCCGTGACCTGTGGCCTCGCCACGGTGTGCGTGACGCACTTCGAAGGAAACTACGCCGCACTCGACAATCGGTGCCCCCACCAGGGTGGCCCTCTCGGAGAGGGCTCGATCGAGAACGGCTACCTACGATGTCCTTGGCACGGTTGGGATTTTCATCCTCTCGATGGCAAGCCGCCCGGAGGCTACGACGATGGCGTCGAGACGTTTCCGGTCGAGATTCGGGACGACGGCGTCTACGTGGCTTTCGAGGCCCCGACCGAATCGTCCCGCACGGTCTCGGACGTCATGGTCGAGACGATGGCGGCGTGGGGCGTCGGTTTCGTCTTCGGCATGGTGGGCCATTCGAACCTGGGCCTCGCGGAAGCGATTCGGCGACAGGAGGCCCTCGGAAAGCTCACCTATATCGGCATCCGACACGAAGGCGCCGCGTCTTTCGCCGCCTCCGCCTATGGCAAGCTGACTGGCCGACCCGCGGCCTGCTTTTCCATCGCCGGCCCCGGCGCGACGAACATGCTCACCGGCCTCTGGGACGCTCACGTCGACCGGGCGCCCGTCCTCGCGCTGACCGGTCAGGTCGACACGCAGGTTCTGGGACCCGGGGCATTCCAAGAGGTCGATCTGCAGGCGGCCTACGGCAAAGTCGCGCGTTGGAGCCAAACGGTGCTTCAGGGCAGCAGGCACGCGGAACTCGTCAACCTCGCCCTCAAGAGCGCGATTCTCGAACGGAGCGTCTCACACCTGGTCTTTCCAGACGAAGTCCAGGTTCAGGCCGCAGGTGAGGCGGAGCCCTCTGGCCCCGAGGGACGTCTCACCCGACGGGAGATCGCGCCCCCGTCGTCGTCACTCGATGAGGCGGTGTCTCTCCTCCGCCGGTCACGACGCCCGGTGATCATCGTGGGACACGGCGCCCGCTTCCACATGGATGCCGTGCTCAGCCTCGCGGAGACGATGAACGCGCCCGTAGTCACGACGTTCAAGGGAAAGGGGCTCATCGCCGATTCGCATCCCCTCGGTTGTGGCGTGCTCGGTCGGAGCGGGACGCCGATCGCCAGCTGGTTCATGAACGAGTCCGATTGCCTGCTCGTCTTCGGCGCGAGCTTCAGCAACCATACGGGGATTACCCCCAAGAAGCCGACGATTCAGGTCGACTTCGATCCGATGATCCTCGGAAAGTTCCACGCGGTCGACGTGCCGCTGTGGGGCGAGATCGGCGTCACGGCGTCGCTCCTCAGAGACGCCGCGCAGGGCGAGGAGTTCTTGGATCAACGGAAGGAAGTCGCCGAACGGTGGTCCATTTGGCGCACGGAAAAAGTGCGGAGAGAGGCAGACGAGTCCGGAAAGGGACTCGCGTCAGCGGTAGTTTTTGCCGCCCTCAACCGACTCGTCCCCGACGACGCGATCATTCCGGTCGACGTCGGCAACAACACCTACTCCTTCGGGCGTTACTTCGAGTGCGAGCGGCAGTCCGTGCTGATGTCCGGATACCTGGGATCGATCGGCTTTGCCTTTCCGGCCGCTCTCGGCGCCTGGGCGGCCACGACCGAGAAAGGCTCCCGATTCGAGGGGAGGAAAGTAGTCTCGATCTCGGGAGACGGCGGCTTCGGCCAGTACATGGCGGAGCTCCACTACGGCGGTGAAGTACGGTATGAACATCACCCACGTGCTGTTGAACAATCACGAGCTCGGGAAAATCAGCAAGGAGCAGCGCACGGGCAATTGGGACGTCTGGGAGACCTCCCTCACAAACCCGAACTTCGCCGACTACGCTTCGCTATGCGGCGCCTTCGGGGCGAGAGTCACGCGCCGCGAGAAGCTCTCCGACTCTCTCGAGGAAGCGCTCCGGCACGATGGGCCCGCTCTCGTGGAGATCCTTACCGATCCGCTGCTCGTTTGACGTTCTTGGCTTTCGGGCCTCTGGGACCCCGCGTGACTTCGAACTCGACGTGCTGCCCTTCCTCGAGTGAGCGCAGGCCACCGCCAACGATGGCGGAGCCGTCCACGTAGACGTCGGGCCCGTCATCCCGTTGGATGAAGCCGAAGCCCTTGCTCTCGTCGAACCACTTCACCGTACCGCGTGCCATCGCCATTCCGAGCCCGCGGCATTATATCCTGGTGCCATGTTCTCGAGCCGTCTCCACTGGGACCTCGAGCCGAATGCCCTCGCCCGTGCCCTCGCCGGCAAACGCGCCGCGGGGGAGCCCATCTGGGACCTAACCGAGAGCAATCCGACCGGGGTAGGCCTTTCGTATCCCGAGTCTTCGATCCTCGAAGCGCTCTCCGACGAGGCTTCGCTCCGACATGGCCCCGACCCCAAAGGCCTCGCGAGCGCGAGGAGGGCCGTCGGCCGTTACTACGAAAACCCGCGGCGCGAGCCCCTCGATCGACGACGTCCTTCTCACCGCAAGCACGAGCGAGGCCTATGGTTATCTCTTCAAGCTTCTCTGCGATCCCGGAGACGAGATTCTCGTCCCGCGACCGGGTTACCCGCTCCTCGATTTCCTCGCATCTTTCGAGAACGCTCGCGCGGTCCCCTACCCCCTCCTCTTCGACGATAGCTGGCACATCGACTTCCACGCGCTCGAGACTGCCGTCTGTGATCGAACCCGCGCGATCCTCGTCGTCCATCCGAACAACCCCACTGGCTCCTACGTCTCCGAGCGCGACCGCGCGGAGCTTCTCCGCGTCTGCAGGCGGAGACGGCTCGCCCTCGTGGTGGACGAGGTCTTTCTCGACTTCTCCTTGGACGGCGCTGCCCGGAGAAGCTACGCGTCGTGTGACGAGGGCCTCGTCTTTGTCCTGAGCGGCCTCTCGAAGCTCGCAGGCCTGCCGCAGATGAAGCTCGGCTGGATCCTTGTGGCGGGATCTCCGGAGCTCCGAGAAGAAGCTCGGGAGAGGCTGGAGCATATCTGCGACGCCTATCTGACGGTGGGAGCCCCCGTTCAAGTCGCGGCTGAGCGGCTCCTCGCGACGGCGCCTTCCGTGCGGGGGGAGATCCTGGATCGCGCCTCCCGCGATCTCCGTGTCCTTCGCGGCCACGACACTGTGACCCCACTCGTTCCGGAAGGCGGCTGGTACGCAGTCTTGAGATTGCCGGCCATCTCGAGCTCCGAAGCCTGGGCCACGGCGCTACTCCACCAGGCTTCCGTACACGTCCATCCCGGGGTCCTCTTCGGCTTCGGCTCGGAGGCCTACGTCGTCGTGAGCCTTCTCCCGAAGGTGGCAACGTTCGAGGAGGGTGTCGACCACATTCTCCGTGTCGTTTCTGATGAATCAACTACCACCCGCATAGCGGGTGGTTTGATGAAGGCCCCTCGAAGGGGCCTCCATCGTGCGGAAGGGGGCTAAAGCCCCCTGAGGTTTAGCTGCTCTTGACGTTTTTCCTCCGCCTCCTGGTTTCGGATGTACTCCCGGATGACTGCCTCGTCGAGACCCACCGTGCTGACACAGTACCCACGTGCCCAAAAATGAAATCCCGTGAAGTTCCTCTTCCTCTCCAAGTACTCCCGGTGGATTCGTATCGCAGACTTGCCTTTCAGGAACCCTATCGTGTTCGCCACGCTGTACTTCGGGGGAATACTCAGACACAGGTGAACGTGGTCCGACATCGCGTGCCCCTCCACCAATTCGATTCTCGCCTGTTCGCAAAGTTCCCTCAGGATTTTCCCGACCCCTTTTCTCAAACTCCCGAATATCGCCTTCTTTCGATACTTGGGGCTGAACACAACGTGGTATCTGCAGTACCATTTCACGTGCGACTGGCTCTGCCATTCTCGCATGTCGATCTCCTTTCCTTTGAACTTCCCGGTTCATTGAAAGGAGATCGTCTACCACACGCCGGAACGGCAGAGCCTATTCGAGTCACACCGCCGGAGGCGGTGGCTTACCCGTTGGAGTTAGACTCTTCGGATGCGTGACGGCTCGAGGCTCGCCGATTTGCTCGTCGGTGGCGCGGTGGGCTTGATGCTCGGTCTGGTCGTCAAAGAGCTCGACCTCACGACCCTCGTTTCTTTCTTCGGAGAGAGGAACTATGTCGTCATCGCTTGCGCGATCGTTTGTGCCACGGCTTGGCTCACGCGCCTGAGACGCGTCGTGGCCGCTGCAGCCGTCTCGGCAGCCCTGCTCTGGCTAGCGGTCGGCTTCACTCCGCTCACGGCCTTCATGGCGAGAGATCTCGTGAGGCAAGATCCCTTGGCGCAGAGCGACGCCGTCTTCGTGCTCGCCTCGAGCTTGCAAGACGATTCGGAGCTCACGACCTCGGCCATGAGTCGCCTCCTCCACGGGCTCGAGCTCCTGGGTGAAGGCTGGGCGGAGAGGCTCGTCCTTACAGAGCTTTCCGAGCCCGTGCCGAGATACCGCGAGGCGGCTTGCGCGATCATGGATCGCCTCGGGCTCGAGAACGAGGTGATCGCCCTCGGGCCCGTGCGAAATACCCACGACGAGGCAGTTCTCGTGGCAGAGCTCGCGCGAGACTACGGCTTCGAGCGCCTCCTCGTCGTCACGTCTCCGAGCCATTCGAGGCGCGCGGAGCGCTGCACTCGAGGCCGAGGGCGTGCGGGTGATCTCCTCTCCTTCTCAGCAGACCCGTTTCGACCTTCAGGACCTCGCCTCTCCGGGAACGAGCGACGGGCGGCACCGGGCATTCGGACCCTTGCTCCACGAGCATGCCGGCAATCTCTACTATCGACTTCGGGGCTGGATCGAATGATGGAGACGCTTCAAACGCTCGAGCGAGAATTTCCCGCGGTGATCGAGCTTCCCGTTGCCTGGGGCGAGATGGACGCGATGGGCCACGTCAACAACGTCGTCTACTTTCGCTACTTCGAGAGCGCCCGCCTCGCCTACTTCGAGCGGGTCGGCTTTCTCGCGGAGATGAAACGCTCGGGGATTGGACCCATCCTCCGATCCACGCGTTGCGACTTTCGACAAGCCCTGACCTATCCCGATCGCATCTGGGTCGGCGCAAGTGCGGGCGAGCTCGGCGACGACCGCTGCGTCATGCGCTATCGCATCGTCAGCGAGAGCTCTACGCGCGTCGCGGCGGAAGGGGACGGTCTGGTGGTCGCCTATGACTATCGCGCGTTGAAAAAGGCAACCCTCCCCGAGGCGATCCGCGAGAACATCGAGTCCCTAGAGGCCACACGTGGCGGCTGACGGTTCGGCCTTCTCGAGGCTGCTACGAAACCTCGGCCTTCACCGCAAGGAGCTTCGCGCCTGGGCGATGTACGACTGGGCGAACTCCGCCTTCGTCACCACCATCATGGGCGCGATCTTCCCCATCTATTACGTGAGCGTTGCCGCCTCCACGCTTCCCGAGGCCCAGCGCACGGCGTTGTGGGGCTACACGCAGGCCGTTGCCCTCGTCGTCATCGCGCTCACGTCGCCCGTCCTCGGTGCCGTCGCGGATTTCCTCGGGGCTAAGAAAAAATTCCTCCTGGGCTTCGCGTTAACGGGTGTAGTGGGTTCTTTCCTGCTCTCTTTCGTCACGGAGGGCGCGTGGCTCTTCGCCTCGGCTGCTTTCGTCATCGGGAACATCGGCTTTGCCTCGGGCAACGTCTTCTACGAGTCACTCCTTCCTCACGTGGCCCGCAAGGAGGAGATCGACCGCGTCTCGACGGCTGGCTATGCGATCGGCTATGTGGGCGGGGGACTCCTCTTGGCCGTGCAGCTCGCCTGGATCACCTGGCCCGATCGATTCGGTTTCGCGGATGCGAGCGAGGCATCCCGCTACGCCTTCCTGAGTGTCGCCGTCTGGTGGATCCTCTTTACGTTTCCAATCCTGCGAGGAGTCCGAGAACCACCTCGAAGCCTGGAGAGCGACGAGCAAGCAACCTTCAACCCCCTGCGCGTCGGCCTCACTCGCGTTTTGGAGACGTTTCGCGAGATCCGCCAGTATCGTCAACTCTTCGTCTTTCTCCTGGCGTTCTGGTGTTACAACGACGGCATCAACACGATTATCAAAATGGCCAACGTCTATGGTACGGAGATCGGCATCGGGCCCTCCCACCTGATCGGGGCTTTTCTCATGGTGCAATTCGTAGGGATACCTGCAACATTCGCCTATGGAGCTCTCGCCGGCCGCATCGGGACGAAGAACGGCATCTATCTCGCGCTCGGCGTCTATACCGCGATTTCCGTTTTCGGGTATTTCATATCCGAAGCCTGGCACTTTTGGACTCTGGCTCTCGCTCTCGCCTTCGTCCAAGGAGGAAGCCAAGCTCTTTCACGCTCCCTCTTCGCGACGATGGTACCGCCATCGATGTCGTCCCAGTTTTTTGGCTTCTACAGCGTCGCGGGCAAGTTCGGAAACATCATCGGACCCCTCGCCTTCGCCGTCGTCGCGGACCTCACCGGTGGAGGACGGCTGGCCATCCTGGCCCTCGTCGTGTTCTTTGTGACCGGGATCGTTCTCCTGCGGTTCGTTGACGTCGAGGAGGGCCAGCGGGTGGCGATCGCCGCGGAAGCGGATCTCCGAGCGATTCCGTGAGGACGGCGGAGGAGCTGGGCCGAGAGCTGAACGGCCTCGACGGCCGGAACTACAAGGGCTACAAGGGTATCGTCGGGAGTTACCGCTTCGACGAGGGTCTCGTCGTCTATATCGATCACGTTCAAGGCGACCCCTATGCGGCTCCGTCCAAGCTCAGGCTCCGCGTGCCTCGGGACCTTCCGAACGATCTATCCGATAGCCGCGTGCGGCGGATCGGTCTCCAAGACTATCTCGCTCGGGAGCTCCGAGCAGCTATTTCCGACGAAGCCATTCGCATCGACGCGGGTGCCCAGGAGGTGCTCGAGCGCACGGCGGCACTCGTCACCGCCGAGTGGGTGGAAGCGCGGATCGAGGTCAGCCTTCCCGCGGCGGGCCGCAGGATCCTGGGAAGGCAGGCCGAACGGATTCTAGTCCGGGATTTGCCCGCGCTCGCGAATCGGGCCCTTCGTGCGTCGGGGCTCGACCTCGACCGATGCCGCGATTTCGTCGACGCCGTCGAGAACCACGAGCACCTGCGCCTGAAGCTCGAAGAGAGAAAGCTCGTCGCCTTCGTGGCCGATGGCGCGATCCTGCCCCGTGAGAGCGGAGCGTCCGACCGGCCCATGACGGGCGGCGTCCGCTTCGCGTCCCCGGACTCGCTCCGCGTGAGGTTGCCGCTCTTGAAACCGATTGGGGGCGAGACGAGCATCGATGGCATGGGCGTTCCCGAAGGCGTCACGCTCGTCGTCGGCGGCGGCTACCACGGGAAGTCCACGCTGCTGAAGGCCATCGAGCGCGGCGTCTATCCTCACGTTCCAGGAGACGGGCGTGAGCTCGTCGTCACTAGGGCCGACGCGGTCAAGATCCGGGCGGAGGACGGGCGCCGTGTCGCAGGCGTCGACATCAGTGCCTTCATCCACGACCTCCCCTTGGGACGAAGCACGAAGAGATTCGACTCCGAGGACGCGAGCGGCAGCACCAGCCAGGCCGCGAGTATCATGGAAGCGCTCGAGGTCGGAGCGCGGGTACTGCTCCTCGATGAAGACACCTCCGCGACGAACTTCATGGTCAGAGACGCGCGCATGCAGGCGCTCGTCGCCAAGGAGCAGGAGCCTATCGTCCCCTTCGTCGATCGCGTGCACGAGCTCTACGAGAGGCGCGGGGTCTCGACCGTTCTCGTCATGGGTGGCTCGGGAGACTATTTCGATCCTGCGGATCACGTGATCCGCATGAACGCCTTCGTTGCCGAGGAGGTGACCGGTGAAGCCAAACGCGTTGCCAGCGAGCGCCCGACGGGGCGGACCATCGAGTCAACGACTCCCCTCGACGCGGGCGCGCCCCGGCGCCCCGTGGCTGAATCGATCGACGCCTCACATGGGCGGCGTGGCGTGCGTGTCACCGTGCGCGGTCACGATCAGCTCGGCCTCGGACGCGCGAAGATCGATCTCAGGGCCGTGGAGCAGCTCGTCGACCCCAGCCAGACGAGAGCCATCGGCTACGCCCTGCACCTCGTGTCCACCCGGCTCATCTCGAACCGAATCTCGATCAGCGATATTTTGGATGGTCTGGAGACGATCTTCGACGAGGGGGGGCTCGACACCCTCGCGCCCGCCCGCCGGCCGGAGCAACATCCGGGCAATTTCGCCCGACCCCGCCGCTTCGAGATCGCCGCGGCATTGAATCGGTTGCGATCGCTCGAGGTAGAACGATGAATACGGCACTCACGCTCGCCGCCCTCTTGGCGCTTTCACAACCCCGACCCCAAGTCGACCTCCTCGTGCGGGGCGGAACGGTCGTCACCATGGACACCGAGCGGCGCGTGCTGGAAGGTGGTACCGTCGCGGTGCTGGCCAACCGCATCGAGGGCATCTATGCTGCCGGTTCGAGCAACAGAGGTCTTGCATCATCTTTCGGTAGGCGGTACGAGCGAGCCGAACGATCGAGAGTGAGTTTGGTTCAGCTTTTAATTGACCTATAATGATCACGATGGCTGAGACACAGATGCTTCGAACGACCCTTATAGTGCTGTGTTTTGCCATCGTGGCTCAAGCTCAATGCCTAGCCCAATGCCTCGCGCTCCCATGTGAGGAGACACACACTTCCCACGAGGGTGCTGAGCACACCTCTTCCGCGCGGACGAGCCACGGGAACTGTCACGACGAAGCGCCTGAGCCTGCAGAGAACGAGGACTGCGGCAGCCATGCGAGCTTCAGGATGGTCTCGGCGTCGCGCGTCGAGAAAGTTGCTGCCAAAGCCTCGATGCTGGCCGTCGCTTTAGCAGGTCTTCCGATGGAAACGAACATCCCTTCGTATGGGGTGCCCCGCCAGGAGCCCGCAAGCTTGACCAATCCCCTCCTTGCCTATGTCCGCAGCACCGTCTTGTTGATTTGACGCGACTACCTCGCTAAATCGCTCCCGCGAGTCACAAAACCCTTTTTTGCTTTCCCAGTTCGCGGGGAATCCCTTTCGCTTGACTTACCAGTGGTGAGGTTGAGAAATGAGACTAGTTAGGAAAATATTCTTGTCTCGGTGTTTGCCGTCCAGCGCAAGTCTGGTTTGGGTCGCGGCTGTGCTCGCTTCCGGTTGCTCGGTCACCGTTTCGCAGCTGTCGCAGCCGGATCCCAGCGATCCCCATGCGGCGATTGGTGGCGAGTCTCCATATAGCACCGGTCTTTCCGCGGACTCCACCGCGGAATCCGAGCCTGGCTCGCAAAGTCCATCCCCCGCGACGCCGCACAACCACGAGATGGCCGAAATGGTCTATGCGTGTCCGATGCACCCGGACGTTACTGGTGAGGAGGGGGGCACTTGCCCTCGTTGCGGGATGACGCTCGTGCTGAGAGAGGATCCGGTCCCGTGAGTGACTCTCTTCGTTACACCGCGCGTAGCGGAGGCTCGCTTCTCTCGAGCATCGCTCTACTCTGGCTGGCCGGATGTGCGAGCACCAATCCTCGACCGGCATTCGAGGACATGCGGCAAAAAGTAGCCTCTCGTTCGGGCCATGCACCTGAATGGCCCCGGACCGCCGAGCAGACAGAAGTTACTCGACAGGTCGTCCACGATTTGCTTTCCGAGCCCATTGACGTCGACACGGCCGTGCGCATCGCCCTTTTGAACAATCGCGCGCTTCTCGCAAGTTTCGAGGAGATCAGTATCTCTCAAGCCGATCTTGCGCAGGCGTCCCGGATAAGCAACCCGGCGTTTCACCTTACCAGTGCCGAGGTGGGGCTTAGCCTCGACTTCCTGGATGTCTTCATCCTGCCGCTCAAGAAGAATCTGGCAAACGTCGAGCTCGAGCGCACAAAGCTGCGCGTCGCCGACGAAGTGATTCGTTTGGCCGCTGAAGTGAAGACCGGTTTCTTTGAGCTCCTCGCCAGCCAAGAGCTGCTCGAGCGACTCGCGTTGATGGGGGATATCCGTCTGGCCGCTTCCGAGTTCGCAGCACTTCAGGAGCAAGCGGGCAACTTGAATGAGCTCGACCTGGAGCAGCATCGCGCGGTTTACAATCAGATACGCGTCGATATCGTGAAGGCAGAGCTCGACCTACGTCGACGACGCGAAGCCCTGAACCGCTACATGGGACTATGGGGCGAAGAGATTCGTTGGCTCGCGGAAAAAGGGCTTCCCTCACTCCCAGACGTGGATCCACAAGTGGAACTCTTAGAGGCCCTCGCACTCGAGCAGCGATTCGATATCGCCGCTGCGCGGAAGGGGGTCGATCAGGTGGCTCGTGCACTAGCACTCACCAAAGGTACCCGTTTTTTTCCGATGGGCGTCGAGATCGGCATTGATTCCGAGAAAGACACGGATGGCGCGCGGGTGACTGGGCCATCGCTCGGGATCCAGATCCCCATTTTCGACCAAGGGCAGGCCGCGATCGCGCGACTCGAGTCCCAACTTCTTCAGTCGCAACGTCGACTGGAGAATCTCTCGATTCACGCCCGTTCGGAAGTTCGTTTGGCGCGCGATTTCATGATCGCGTCGCGGGAATTGACCGAGTACTACCGCGATCGGCTGCTCCCGCAGCGACAGCAGATCGTCGAGCTTACGCTCGAGCAATACAACATGATGCTGCAAGGCACCTACGACTTGCTCGCAGCGCGGGAGCGCGAAGTAGAGACCGAGCGAGCCTATATCGAAGCGTGGCGTGACTACTGGATTGCCCGCGTGGAGCTCGAAAGAGCGCTCGGTGGACGTCTTGGAACGAGTACTCAGAAAACGTCTTTTTTGCTCTCTTTGAGCGAACCGAAGAAAGAGGTTCTACCATGAAGTTCACACGACGTGGATTTTGGCAGACGGCCGCAGCGGCGACCGGAGTTGCTGCATTAACGCCGGCCGACTCCCGCACGAGCGCCGCCGATCAACTGGGTTACACTCCGGTCGAAACTCCGGACGGAGCCACGCTCCCATACGTGTTGAAGGACGGCGTCAAGGAGTTTCATCTCATCGCCGAGCCGGTCAAGCGCGAATTTGCCCCTGGCATGATGGTGAACTGTTGGGGCTATAACGGGATAACCCCTGGCCCGACGATTGAGGCCGTCGACGGTGATCGCATTCGTATTCTCGTGACCAATCGTCTTCCCGAGCACACCACCATCCACTGGCACGGAATTATTCTGCCCAACGGCATGGATGGTGTCGGCGGTCTCACGCAACCGCACATCAAGCCAGGGGAGACCTTTGTCTACGAGTTCACCCTGCGACAGCACGGAACCTACATGTATCACCCGCATGCCGATGAAACGGTCCAGATGGCATTGGGAATGATGGGCTTTCTGGTGATTCACCCGAAGCGGCGAGCGCAGCCCATCGATCGCGACTTTGCCGTCTTTCTTGCGGAATGGTACGTGGAGCCAGGCTCGTTTACACCGAACCCGAACATCATGACCGATTTCAACACGTTCACGTTCAACGCAAGAGCCTATCCGGGAACTTCTCCGCTCGTGATTCGAAGGGACCAGAGGGTGAGGATCCGTTTTGCCAATTTGAGTATGGATTCCCACCCCATTCACATCCATGGCCATTATTTTCGAGTCGTGGAGACCGATGGCGGACAGTTGCCGGACACTGCCTACTGGCCCGAGACCACTATGAACGTGCCACCCGGAGCTTGTCGGGTTGTAGAATTCATAGCCGACAACCCCGGTGACTGGCCCTTGCACTGTCACAAGGCCCATCACGCGATGAATGTCATGGACCATGAGATCCCCAATATCATCGGGGTGGATCAATCGGATGTCGGTCCGAAGATCTCCAAGTTGGTTCCCGGCTACATGGCCATGGGAGAAACTGGAATGGCCGAGCACGCAAGCCATGCCGCGCACATGAAATCTGTGCGCAATACGCTTCCGATGATGACGGGCGATGGACCCTTCGGTCCGATCGAGATGGGTGGTATGTTCACCGTGGTCAAGATCCGAGAGGGCATCACGTCTTACGAAGATCCCGGATGGTACGACCACCCGGAAGGCACAGTGGCAAGGAAGCTCTAGGCACCTTAGTCACTACTCAGCGTCGAGTAGCGATGAAGTCGAATCAAATCTGTACTCGAGATTCCGCTCGTCTTCCACGGAAGAAGATTGGGTGTCTTCGTGGCGGGTTCGCGGCGCCCGCTCGCAACGCTCGGTATGAACGTCGTAAAAGACGTGGCAGATCTAGTTGCGTTCGCGCTGGAAATCGCAGCGAAAGGGGCAGCGCTCACGCCGGAAGCGTTGCTTTCGTTGCAGAACGCGCCTTTACGCCTCTCTCCTTCCGAAACGGAAGACGTGCTCAAAGTTCTACATGCTATAAACAGGGACTTTGACGCTCCGCTGCCTCTGCCGGAAAGGATCAGAACGTACGTAGGCATCATCGGCGATCATCTGCGCCTTGTTGCATGACGTCGCCGCCACGAGTAATGAGGATCCTCGATGAACGTTGAAGCGCGAGCTCATCAATGCGTCCGATAGCTGGAGATATGACAAGTTTTCCAAAGCGACGTGTCACTGCTCCCGATCTATCTGGTCGACACTTTGGACATTATGAGTTCGTATTCGTATCGTGTCGGCTCAAGTTCCGGATACTCGTTTCTGCGTTCATTTCTGTTCCTGTTGGGTGAAGTCAGTCAAAGTGGAATGTCTCTCGAAGCTCATCCTGTTGGGCGAGAAGTCGCTTCGTCATGCGCTTAGGGAGTACGTCGTCTGCCATCACCACGAGAGGAATCATCAAGGCAAAGAGAATCTGCTGCTGTTCCTAGCCAGCGAGCAGTTATATCAGTCCGAGGGCAAGGTGTGCTCCCGTGAACGGCTTGGCGGTTTGCTCCGTTTCTACCACCGGGAATCCGCATGAGTATTTTGACCTCACGAGTTCGCGTTTCAGCCTGCTACGGAAGGGCTTTGCCGCGGTATGAGGAGCGCTTCGGGAGCAGGTCGTCGATCGGAGCGAGAAGGGCGCCGTCGGTATGCTCGCCCAAGTGGCGGGCAAGCGGCTGCAGCCTGTCCGCCGCCGCAACCAGAGTCTCCCCCTGACCGAGCTCGATGGTCAGGCCGTCGACCAGTTGCAGCATCTTTTCGAGCTCTTTCAGTGGGGCTCGCTTTTGCACCAAGCGCAGCGCTTCGATCGCTTTCTTGGCGCGCTCGTGCATGGCCCGGCCGTATTCGCCGTCGTGCGACGCCTTGGCCAATGCCCGCAAAGCGTGCTCGAGCTCGAGCGCGCGACCGAGCACGTAGAGCACCCGCTTGCGCTCCGCTGACGCTTCGCGATTCTTCTTGTCTTTCGAGTAGAAGTAGTTGTGACGGATCTCGCCTTGGGTCCAAGCCACCAACTCGAAGGCGCTTCCAGACGGGTGTCCACCGATGCTCACCAGCCGCTCGTCGGCGACGGTGTGGCAGCCGTAGCACTTGCTGACCAGGCCGTAGACGCGAAACGGCGCGGTCAGCCCTGCCTCGGCGCTGTTGTCGCGGCGCTGTTTTTGTTCCGACTCGGTCTCGGCCTCGCCGTAGTCGCTGTGGACTTCGAGCCAGTCGCGAGCCGCGCCGTGACAGGACTCACAACTCACGCCCGAGATCGGTTTGACCTTGCCGTCGACCTCTTTCGCGGTGTAGTGACAGCTCTGACAGAGCGGGTCACGCTTGACCCGGCGGATGCCGAGGCGCTTGCCGATCTCCTTGGCTTCGAGCTGACGGTGCATGGTGAAGAAGCCACGGTAGTGATGGCTCCGCTCGAGCACCGGGAGCTCCATCGTGTGGCACTCGACACACTGCTCCGGGCCAACGACCTTCTTCGGATCGTTGGCGGCGAAGGATGTACCCATCATGACGAGGATGAGGGGAGCGGCGACAAGCCTAGCCACGTGTGGAATCCGCCTGCGGCGCGGGCCGCGGTCTTGGTGGGGCACGGAATCGAGAACCATACACGAAGCGCATTCAAAACTTGACCAGGAGCTCCAGGCGGCCGCCGAAGTGGAACTTTTCGATCGTGAATCCCTCACCCAGCGTAAATCCGCCGAAGCGGTCCTCCCGAGTGGTGAAACCGTCCACGCGGACGATGAACCGGCGGCCGAGGGCCTGTTGATAGCGAGCCCCTAAAGCAGCGGCCGTCGCCCCGCGATCGCGTCTATCCCGGTTATCGGACGTTTCGGAGCGCAGGCCGAGCTCTCCCACCAGTTGCCGGCGGCCGCCATGAAACAGCTTCTGGTAGCCGATGGCGCCGCCGAAGCTTTCATGCGGCCGGGCGTCGAGGGGGGCACCAATGTCACCAAGGCCGGCGGATTCGAAGAGAATCCCGGTCCGGGCGAGACCACCCCCATTCAGCGGGTCGCGGGCGATGGCTGAGTAGTTGCCAAAGGCTCTGAAGCCGTTCAGGTAGAGAAGATCATGTGTCGCAGTCGGCGTCCAGGAAAGTTCGGCAAACAGGAGCGTGCCGCGACCGACGGTTACCCCCGGGTCGTCGAGGAAGGAACGCGCTACCTCCTTGTCGAACGGGAACGAGAAAAGGGCGCGCAGGGCCGTATTGATCTGAGCGATGCGTTGCACCGCGCTGAAGCCGCCGTGGAGGCTCGAGTCGCGGCCATGAACGTAGGCCAGGTCGAAGTTGAGGGTGCTCGTCGGCATGTCGACTTCAGTGAATACACCGTAGAGCGACGCTTTCCGATCCTCTAGGCCGTTGTCCCGGTGAAGGTTGCCCCAGCCGAATAGGCCGGTCAGGCGAACGTTGGAGGTGCCCGACGGGCGCAGGGTGTTGCGGGTGATGCCAAACGCGTCGACCGAATCGTCGATTAAAAGGCCCTCTTGAAAGAACAAGGGCTGGCGTCCGACCGAGAAGCCAATGTCAAGCGGGCGGTTGTCGGCGCGATCGAGGCCCGGGAAGATCTCGCCGAAGTCGCCTTCGAAGAACAGGGTTTGTACTCGCAGGTTCCAGTTCTCGCGCCAGCCATCGGCTTCGGATTCACCGAACTGATAGCCGGTGAAAACGCCGTCTTCGCCGTCGATGAGTGCTTCATCAAGAGAGGTTCGATCCAGCGGCCGAAGTCCGAGGAGCACCCGCTCGGTTCCAGTGAGGGTGAGATTGGCGAACAGATCGAGGCGATTCGACCACTCGGAGACGTTACCGCCCTCGGTGTCGAACGTTTGCATCGCCGAGCGATAGGAGCCGAAGACGAGGAGCGCCGGTTGCCAGGTGGCACCGGTCGGGAGCGTGAAGCCCGGCCCGATGAGGCCTTGCGCGAGAAACGGATTGCCGAGCTCCACAATCGGCTTCGGCCGGTTCGGGCTTTGTTCGGTCTGAAGTGGAATCGGCTGTGACGAGACATCGGCCGTCTCGCCGGCGAAGGCAGAGGAAAGAGAAAGGCCGGCGGTGACGACGGTGGCTAGGAGGGCGCGCACTTCTCTACCCTTCCTCACCACGTGCCCCGGAGTCGGTGGTCAGGTCGCGCTCCCAGAGAACGATGTGCCCTTTGAGAATCCGGTCGGCGATGGTCTTGGCGCTTAGGCCGTAATCGAAGCCGACGTCTTGAATCTCATGAATGAGGTTGATCGGTACCATGCCGGCGATGAGCTTGACGTTGATCCGATACGGTCCGTCGCCAGTGAGCGCTTTGTGCTTGACCTTGTATTGGGCCCAGCGATCGCCCAAGGGCTCGATCCCCTTCTTATGGATACGGGCTTCGAGCGGGCGGCCGAGAAGAATGGTCGAGCGCACCTCGGGTCGAACGAAGGGGAGCGGATCGAGCGATTGGTTGATAGCCAGGACCTGCTCGCGCTCGCCGCCGCGTATGTTGCGGGTCAAGAAGCGCGACTGCAGGCTGAACAGCTGCTTGTCCAACGGCAGCCGGCCCTTATGGACGTAGGTCGAGTGCGAGTCACGGACGTCACCATTGGGATCGAGATCGCCCGACTGGAAAACGACTTCGCCTGCGGCATCGGTAACGCGCACCTGAAGAAAGACGAGTCGCTCGGCGCTGAAGCCGGTCGGGACGTTATGGCCGTCGGTGCCGTTCTTGACCTGGACCCGAAAGCGCAGGCCTTTGTTGTCGACCGGCTCGACGACGACTTTGCCGAGGAGATAGCCG
The DNA here is from genome assembly GCA_965247365.1 of Candidatus Marinacidobacterales bacterium. Classification (GTDB taxonomy): domain Bacteria; phylum Acidobacteriota; class Vicinamibacteria; order Marinacidobacterales; family SMYC01; genus CBDFHB01. The sequence continues at coordinate 386,297 of CBDFHB010000002.1, read as the reverse complement.
ACGCGCAAAAGCTTAGCTCGCTCAAGGCCGATCTCGGCCAACCGTCGATGTTGTTGGTCGAGCAATTCGCGGGCTTCGTAGCGGTCTTCGGCATCGGACCAGCGCTCGGGAAACGTCTGACCACTAGCGACGTTGTCTTCGAACGCGTCCGTTCCCCAGCCGGCGTCGTCGTCGAACAGGAGCCACTCTCTTAGGGTGGCCAACTTCTGCGTCTCGGGGTTGTGCGGGAAAAGCGCCGGGTGGATCACCGAGTGGTCCGGGCCGACCCAGGAGTGGTTGGTGCGTTTGCGCACTCGGGTGGGGACACCACCGATGACCGCCGCCGGCGCTTGCCGGTAGCCCGACGGCAAGCCCGGCGCTTTGCCCATGTGGCAGTCTTGGCAAGTGTCGCCGCGTTTCGCCGCCGGGGAGTTTTTGTATTCACTGAACGCTTCCTCGAGGCGAAAGCCGTTGACCAGGTTGACGTCATGGCAGCCGCCGCAGAAGCCGGGACTGGTCAGCTCGAAGAATGGGACGACGTCGGTATGAATCCGCCGGCCCTGCTCCTCGCGACGCGTCACGACTTTGTAGCGATCGGGGTTTGCGAGCACCCGCTTGAGCTCTTCGTTGCCGGTCGGGCCGCGCACCGGCGTATGGATATCGCCTTCGATCAGAGCCAGCCGTCCGCTGACTTTACCGTAGGCTCGATTCATCCGATGGCAAACGACGCAAGTAACCCCCTCGCGCGAGACCGGGTTTCGATCCAGGTTGCTCATGAACACCGGCTCGCCGATGTTCATTCCGACTTGCGTATGGCAGCGGATGCAGAAGTCACCGTTGGTGCCGTTGGTGAGTTGAAAGATCTTGGCCTGCATGGCGTTGAACACCGGGCTCAACTGGGCGTAGGCATGCTGCGAGATCGACCACTCCTGGTAGTGCTCGGTGTGGCAGGTGCGGCATTTCTGGGCCGACGGGTAGCGGTCTTCGATGAACAGGTCGCGGTGGGCCTGATCGGCGGCGACCGTTATCACGTCGTCGGTCGAAGCGGTCGCGGTGGCCGGAGCCTGCACCGTTTCGCCACCGGCGCCTACTGCCGTGCAGGTCACCACGAGCAGTGCGAAAGCGGACAGCTTGGCCGTGGTCATTGTGGGAGACTCCGTTGTGGAGGGTCGTGGCGCCTGGGCAAGGAGTTACAGCGCTCGTATTCGGGGATTATCCCGGATCCGATTGTCTGGATTCCAGCCAGGCGTAACGGCACAATGCCACACCCCCTGACTTGTACTCGATGCGGTGGCGAAATGAAGATCCTCGCTTTCATCACTGAGCCCGCCGCGATCCGAAAGACCCTCCATCACCGGAACCACAACACCGCCGCACCCAGAGCTCCACCTACCGAAATCTCGGTGTGATTCAAATCTCGACCGTCCCCGAACACCACCCGTCGGTCCCGAATCCAACCATCAAGGTCGAACACGACTGAGCTACACCCGTATCCGAAACTCGCACCGCTCGTCGGGCGCCCTGATTCCCTCACCCACGGCTCAAAGCGTAGAATTCTTCCTGGTGTGACACACGTTGGCGGGATACTACTTCCTATCCGTCGCCGTGAACTCGTAGCTCACCGAGCCCGGTGTACCGCTGATGTCGAAGTTCAAGGTCGCGTAGACCGTAGTGCCGTCGGCGGGAAAGCCCGTCGCGTTCACGGTCGTGTCGGTGCCGAGGGCTCCGCTGTCGAAGAGGTCCGAGGCGCCGATGGACGTTCCGAGCTCGAGGCTATAGTCCGTCGCTCCGCTTCCGCCGTCGACCCAGTCGAAGGTGGTGCTCGCTCCCGCCAGCAGCCCGCCCGGCGAGGGGCCGGTGATCCGCGGTCCAGAGGTGTCCTCGTTGACCGTCAGCCGCACGTTCGCGGCCTGGCCGGTCCACTCGTCGATGCGGCCGCTGGGCCAATAGACGGTGACCACGTCCGCGGTCGCCGCCGCGTCGAGGCCGAAGTGCAACACGCCGGAGTCCTGCCCGTGGCCGGTGCCGCTAGTCACCTGGCGCATCATCGTGAGACCGCGCGCCTCCACGACCACGAGGGCGCCGATCGCATCCCGGTTGCTGCCGTTCGCGGTCGGACCGGCGCCCCGCAGCTTCAGCTGCAGCCAGTTGCCCGCGCCGGTGGTCTGGTTCTCGTAGAGGACGAGCTGTCCGTCTTGCGGGACCATCGCGATGTCGAGGTCGCCGTCCATGTCGAAGTCCGCGAGCGCGCTGCCGCGGGCGATCTCGTTCAGCGTGAACCCGGCGGCGACGGAGATGTCCGTGAAGGTCCCGTCCTGGTCGTTGCGGAAGAAGAGGTCCGGTGCAGCCATCATGCCGACATAGAGATCCTCGTAGCCGTCGTTGTCGACGTCGAGGAAGTTCACACCCCAGGAGCTATCGGCCACGATGCCCGCCGACTGGGCGGTGTCGTCCTGGAAGACGATGCCATTGCCGGTGCCGAGGTGGAGCGGATTGCCGCCGGGGGTGTCTCCCGTGTCGTGTGCCTGGCCCCCGATGTCCGTGATGTAGACGTCCCAGTCGCCGTCCAACTCGATGTCGCCCACGGCGATGCCCATCGCGCCGCCCGAGTCGTCCCCGACGCCCACCGAGGCCGCCGTGCGATCGACGAAGGTGCCGTCGCCCCGGTTCTGGAAGATCTTGTCTTCGGCGTACCCGCGATCAGTGGTGTTGCCGACCCACAGGTCCGGCCAGAGGTCCCGGTCGAGGTGCGCACCGACGGTCGCGAGGCAGGGACGGAAGGCGTCGCGGTCGGTGCCGCTGTCCACACCACCGGACGCGGTCACGTCTTCGAAGGTGCCATCGCCATTGTTGTGATAGAGGCGGTCGCGGATGGCCGGGTCTCCGCCCCCGCCTCGCGGCCAGTGGCAGACGTAGAGGTCGAGGAACCCGTCGCGGTCGTAGTCGAGGAAGGAGGCGCCGGTCGATCGGTAGGCCGGGGGACTGGCCAGCGCGCTATTGAGGTCGTCCACGCCGGCTGCGGCCGCCACGTCCTCGAAGAGCGGCGTGCTCTCGGCGCCCCCATTCTCCACCCACAGGTTCCGCAGCAGGATGTTCGGAGGGCCGGTGTTCCCGACTCCGGTAATGCCGTTGTCGGTGGAGATGTAGATGTCGGGGTCACCGTCGTCGTCGTAGTCGCCGAACGTGGACTCCATCAGGTCGACGTTCGGGAGGGCCGGAAGCAGGTCGTCGACGCGCGTGAAGTTCCCGCCGCCGTCGTTGCGGAACAGGTGTGAGGTGAGGCCGATGCCGTTCGTCAGGAACAGGTCGGGGAGGCCGTCATCGTTGTAGTCGATCCAGCTCGGGCCGAGCCCGTGGTCCGAGCCGGCGCGGTAGTGATCTCCTTTGATCCCCTTGGCGGCGCTCACTTCGGAGAAAGCAATCTGCGCTGCCGCCTCGGTGGACACACCGAGAGCGGCCATCAGGCCGAAGGCGCAGAGAACAGAAGCACCACGAACAGAACGATGGATCGGGTTACCCATTTTACTTCTACTTCCTCTCTACGGACATAGTCTCAACCATTGGCAGGACGACGCCGATCTTCCAAGCTCTGGATCCAGCCCTGCGCGTCACCTGTGCTCCTTTCGCACCTCGCTCACACTTTCAGCACCCCATAGTAGTGCAGAATAGCTAAGCAATTTCTATACCGTGATGGCGCCCGCAACATATGACAGAAATCACTGAACGACAGCCAGTTACAGCCAACGCTCTTTCGCGGAACGACCGCGAATCCGAAATACTGGATCTTGGATCCTAATTTTCGGATCGGCTCTATCCTAGCACGGCGTTGTTGCATGAATCGGTGCGGGCGCAGATCTGCACTTTCGGCGGTTCAATTTACTCCCCGACGATCGCTTGGGACTCAGGCTTGCCAAGCTCAGCCCTCCGGTTCAATACGTTGCACCCGATCATCGCCTCCGGCTTCTGCGATTCGTAGTCGCACGCGCGAAGGCTGTCTCCGAGCGTCCGCTTGTACCTGAAGAACAGATTCTCGACGGCGCCCTGTCGTCGATACCGTGACTCCCGCTGCCATCCTTGGCGCCCGACTTTCTGAATCGTCTCGAGGGTCGCGTTCCGCTGCGCCCATGTGCCCTCGGGCGCCCTCCGAAGGCACCGCCCCTCGTCGGGGTGGGATCACCATCTTGATGTCCGCGGTGCCGACCTCACCGAGCAGCTCGTACGCCGACCGAGTATCGTAGGCCCCATCGGCTGTGAAACGTCGGATCGAAGAGTCGACCTGTTCGAGCAGACACGGGACAGTGGACGGATCGTCCTCGCTGCTCTTCGTGAGCTTCGCCGTTACGATGAAGCCGTCGTCATCTACGCCGACATGCAGCTTCCGCCACACCCGACATGCCTTCGAGCTCTTGTACCTGTGGGCGTGCCACTCACCGGCACCCGACAGCTTCAATCCCGTGGCGTCGACGATCAGATGAATCGGGCCATCGTGCACCCTCGTCGGCGCGGGCACATCGACGTCCTTGTTCCGCCGCGACAGCGTCGTATGGTCCGGTGCTTTCAAGTCGAGCTCCATCAGCCGCAACAACGAGTCCAGAAATCCCTCGGTCTGTCGCAGGGGCAGGCGGAAGACCATGGCAAGGTTAACGCCGTCAGAATTGCGAGATTCGAGTAGTGCGCCTGCCCACCACGGTGGCCGTTGTTCGGTGGCGTCCAAGCGTCGCGCGCCTCCTCGGAAAACCAGACGGTGATGTCGCCACGGCTTTTGAGGCCACGCTCGTACTCCGGCCAATTGGTCACCCGATACTTCGTCTTGTATTTGCGGTTCACTCTGCTGGACTTGCGCGCGGCCATGGGCTCATCTCCTCGATCTTGGATGTAAGAAGCTGAGTCGAAGCGGTTGCCGGAGTCAAGAGCGATTCGTGCACCAACACCATCTCAGGGCCGTGGAGCAGCTCGTCGACCCGAGCCAGACGAGGGCCATCGGCTACGCCTTGCACCTCGCGTCCGATCGGCTCATCTCGAACCGAATCTCGATGGGTGGTATCTTGGATGGCCTGGAGAAGATTTTCGACCAGGAGGGGCTCGATGTCCTCGCGCCCTTCCGCCAGCCCGGCGAGCACCCGGGTAAGCTCGCCCGACCGCGCCGCTTCGAGATCGCCGCGGCATTGAAATAGGTTACGATCGCTCGAGGTAGAACGATGAATACGACACTCACACTCGCCGCCCTCTTGGCGCTTTCACAACCCCGACCCCAGGTCGACCTCCTCGTGCGCGGCGGAACGGTCGTCACCATGGACACCGAGCGGCGCGTGCTGGAAGGCGGCGCCGTCGCGGTGCTGGCCAACCGCATCGAGGGCATCTATGCTGCCGGCGAGGCGCTCCCGGAGGCCCGGGAAACTCTCGACGCAGGGGGTCACGTCGTCATCCCCGGCCTCATCAACGCTCACGGTCACGCGCCGATGACGCTGCTTCGCGGCATTGCCGACGACTTGGCTCTGCTCGAATGGCTTCAGGGTTACATCTTCCCCGCCGAGTCGAAGAACGTCTCCCCCGAGTTCGTCTATTGGGGCGCGCTCCTGGGCTCGATCGAGATGGCGCGCGGAGGAACGACAACTTACGCAGACATGTATTACTTCGAAGACGAGGTCGCGCGGGCGACGGCAGAAGTCGGCATTCGGGGCGTGCTGGGGCAGACCATCATCGGCTTTGAGGCGCCCGACTACGAGACTCCAGAAAAGGCTCTCGAAGGTGCACGAGCTTTCATCGAAAAATACAGACACCATGCCCTCATCGTCCCCTCCATCGCACCTCATGCCCTCTATACGACTGAGCTCGACGTCGTGCGGAAAGCCCACCGGCTCGCGGCGAGCTACGGCGTGCCGTTTCAAATCCACGCCGTAGAGCCGCCGGAAGAGAATGACCAGATGATGGAGAAGCTCTCCAAACGCACGATCCCCGCACTCTACGACGCCGGCGTCCTCGCGCCGGGAACGATCCTCCATCATTCCATCTGGCTCGACGCCAACGACATCGCGCTCATCGCCCGCTCGGGAGCCTCGACATCGCACAACCCCGAGAGCAACATGAAAACCGCCTCGGGCCTCGCGAAGATTCCGGAGCTCCTCGCGGCGGGTGTAGCGGTCGGCCTCGGCACCGACGGCGCCGCGAGCAACAACAACCTGGACATGTTCGAGGAGATGGACTCGGCCGCCAAGCTTCACAAGATCATGCGGATGGATCCGACGGCTTTGCCCGCCACCACGGTCTTCGAGATGGCCACGCTCGGGAGCGCCAAAGCGCTCGGGCTCGACGATCGCCTCGGGTCGCTCGAGGTCGGTAAGCTCGCCGACCTAGTGCTCGTCGACGTAAGCTCGCCCGAGCTCACGCCGATGTACAACGTCTACTCTCACCTCGTCTATGCGGTGAAGGCCGGCAACGTCCGCACCGTGATCGTGAACGGGAAGATCATCGTGCGCGACCGCGAGGTGACGACCGTTGATACGGAAGCGGCCCTCGAGAAAGCGCGAGAGTTCAAGCGGAGGATCTGGGAGAGCCTACCGACGGCGAGTCGATAGCATCCTCACCGCCCCAGAGGGCAATTCTCCCGTAGGTACTGTCAAGTTGACGTCCTGAACTTGACAGTACCGAGGCGGGGCCCGGTGGTGGCGCTCCACAGGTTATTAACTTCTCCGATCCTTCTCATAGATCGCGCGGACGAACTGGAGTCGATCCTCGTAGATGTTCCTAACCAAACGGGGATACCAGGACCGAAAGTCCTCCTCGTCGTAGAGGACGTGGACGCCAAGAGGGGGGAGCGTCTCGGGAAGCTTTTCCGAGGCTCCGCGATCCCGCGTGGCCTGTTGATACTCAGCGGTGAAATCGACCCAGGCGATCTCTTGCATACCGGCAGCGCCGAGCACGGCGCGAAACTCTGACGCCGGACAAACAAAGCTCTCCTTTTCATCGCGCGCCCAAGGGGTGGGGTAGAGAATCGGCCTGATCGGGCCAGCGAGTATCTCTTGGAGCGCGATGCGGCCGCGCGGACGAAGGACACGTTGAGCTTCCGAGAAGAGCTTCCCATGGTCGTCGATGTTGACTGCGGCGTTCTGCATCCAAAGGAGATCGAAGCTCTCGTCTTCGAAGGGGATATCCAAACGCGTCGCCACGACAGAAGCGAATCTTTTCCCCCAGTCCTGTTCGCTCGGTGAGCCACTGGCCCACCCCACCAAACTCCGCCGAGACGTCGAGGACCGTCACCTGACAGCCCACGGCTTCTGCCAGCGTCCGCGCTGGGCCCCCGAGCCCACCGCCGAGATCGAGAACCTGCATCTCGGCGCGCGGTTCCGCGAGCCTCAAGAGAGCGAGAGTCCCCGGCTTTCCGCCGGGGTGCAATTGATCCACTGGAGCGAGATCGTCGGTGGTGGGCTTTTGTGGGTCTTTCCCTGCTTGTCGCAGTCCCTTCTCGACCACAGCCTTCAGATTCGGGACGCCGTACCTATCGCTCACCGTCGCCAGTTCTTCCCAAGTGACTACTTTCCCGAGACATGATGTGAGCTCTAGGTGTCCGGGCCAACATGAGTCAAGCACGATAATTGTCTTGTGATCCGAGAAGCAGCAACAGACCGAGTGCGAAACGCATGGAAGAGCTCCTCGTCTATGTCGGCACACTCACCCCCAGCAGGCGCTCACCGCCCGCCTCGACGTAGGCGCCAAGCGCTTCCTGATAGCGGGCTTTGGCCCCCTCGAGGAGTTCTTTAAACCCAGGAGCGGAGCGCAGCGAGTCTAGCCAGGGATCCTCTCGAATCAACATGCGATAGCAGACGAAGCCGCGGTCCAATACCTTTCCGAGCTCAACGAGGGCCCGCTCGTTCTCCGCGAAGTACGCCAGATGACGGGAGACGTAGTACACGAACTCGGGATCGGGAAACGCCGCAATGATCCGCTCCGCCTCCTCCACGCATTCCTCTCGATGACCTTCAAATAGCGCTCGCAGCGAGGAAAGCATGCTGCGCATCATTTCTGGTAACTTCCTCTGCTCTCTGTCACGTAGGAGCTGGATCGCCTCACTCTCGTTCCCTCGCATGCCGAGGATAAGAGCGTCGATGTAGACGGGGTCTACAATCGTCTGAAGCGATCGCTCATCATCCCCAAGCTGCCAATGGGTGTGATAGACACTCGTCGTGACGTTCCGATCGAGCTCGCACGCTCTCTCGTGAGCGGCGACCGAGGCCTCTAAAAGCCCACAGAAGCGGCAGGCCTGAACGAGAGAGGCATAGAGCTCCGGTTGAGCGCTTCCAACAAGGGCCCGGTGCACGAGGCGGGTCATCGCATCCTGGGCGCGCCCCTGGTCGATCTCAAGAAGCGCATAGAGGTTGTGAGCGAGGGGTAGCTCCGGGTTGAGCTCGAGGGCCTTTTCGAAACACTCCTCGGCGCGGCGGACGTTCTCTTCCTTGTCCTCACCACCTTTCCAAATGAGCCAATGGCATCTTCCTAAACGGGCCCAGGCCGGAGCGTACCGGGGATCTTCCTCAACGGTGCGGGAATACAGGTCGCGGGCCACGCGCAAGTTCGAGGCGCTACCGAGTCCTTGGGGCGCCACGAGCTCGTTGCCACGCAGGAAGAACTCATATGCGGTCGGACTCGCCGGGACGTCCCTCTTCAGCCTTTTGTGCTCTCGCGCCGTCAGTGATAGCGACAACGACTCCACGATGTGCTCCACGATTTGATCCTGAAGCTGGAAAACATCTCGCATCGTGACCTGAGGCGCGTGCGACCACAAGACCGTTCCGTCCGGTACTTTCAAGAGCTGGACGTTCACCCGTAATCGCTCGCCGGCGCGCAGAAGCGTTCCGATCAGCACCGCGTCCACGTCCGCCTCTTCCGCTATCTTCTTAAAATCAGGGTTGTCGCCTCCAAAGCGCGAGGCCGCCGCACTGGAGCGGATCACCAGGGACTCCAAGCCCGTCAGAGCGTTCGTCACTGCATCCGGCACGCTGAAGGCCAGAAACTCGGTATGCTCGTCCGGACGAAGCATCCGAAACGGTAGCACCATCAGACGCGTCAGGGCGTGTGCACGCGGGGCCTCGCCCGCATCCGCCACACCCACGGCTTTCGAAAGAGTTTCGGCCATCTCCGACGCACTCTGATAGCGATCCTCGGGACGCTTCGACAAGGCCCGGCGGATCACCCGAAGCATCCGAGACGGTAACACCATCAGACGCGTCAGGGCGTGTGCCCGCGGGGCCTCGCCCGCATCCGCCACACCCACGGCTTTCGAAAGAGCTTCGGCCATCTCGGACGCACTCTGATAGCGATCCTCGGGACGCTTCGACAAGGCCCGGCGGATCACCCGGTCCAGCACCGCCACGCTTTCCGAGCCCGCCAGCGCCGGAGGCTGTTCGTACATCGTCTTGTGATAGATCTCTATCAGTGTGTCACCGGGGAACGCCCGGTTTGCTGTCAGCATCTCGAAGAGCACGGCGCCCAGAGCAAACAGATCGGTCCGGGCATCCGGAGGCGCACCTCTGAACTGCTCCGGAGCCATGTAGGGTGGGGTTCCGACGATCGCTCCCACTTGCGTCAGCTGGCTTTCCGTCCGCGCTTCCGAGGGAGCCACCTCCCTAGGGAGCGCCCGCGCCAAACCGAAGTCCAGGACCTTGGCCTCCTCGAAAATCGAGCGAATTACTTGTTTGTAATCAATCGGTTACAACTGCGCCTTTTGCCCCATTCCGAAATGTGCATTTTCCTTGGGTTTTCGGCCCTTCAGAACATGCACATTCTGGACACACTTTTCTAAACGGTACTTTTTCACCCAAAACAGTTTTCGATAAGTGCGTCTCCAAGACGCACCGAGCGGCACACGAGCGGGCAAGTGCGCTTGAAGGAGGCCGGCTCGCCGATCTTCAAAAGCGGAGTGGAGCAGCGGCTAGCTCGCCGGGGCTCATACACCCGGAGGTCCCCGGTTCGAATCCGGGCTCCGCCACCAATCCGACCGTCAGGGAAGTCGCCTCGTGATCTTCAAAAAGTGCGGTTGCGCGAAGTGCCGAGCGGCGCGAGGGGGACAACGCCCTCCGACCAAGGGCTCGGGAGATGTCGAGTCGAAGGGCTCAGAAAAGGAGAGAGCCGGGCAAGCACCCGGCTCTCTGTCTCCCCACTAACGAACCAATGAAAGAAAGGAGTAACCGATGCCCATTCTAAGCACGAACGAACCCACCGTCAAGGGTTTTCGTCCAGCGTGGATCTACGACAATGGCGGACGCGACGAGGCAGGATTCCGCGGCGTAACCGGCGACTGTGTCACTCGGGCGATAGCCATAGCTACCGGGATGTCCTACCGCGAATCCTACGGTCTTGTGAACCAGTACGGCGCCGCCGAACGCATTACGAAGCGACGGACCAAGAAAGGGTCTGCCCGCACCGGCATCCGCAGGCCGACGACCCGCCGCCTCATGGCGGGCCTCGGCTGGCTCTGGACGCCGACCATGTTCATCGGTTCGGGCTGCCGAGTGCATCTGCGCGGCGACGAGCTGCCATCGGGACGCCTCGTGGTAGCGGTGTCGAAGCATGTGTGCGCCGTCATCGACGGCGTGATTCACGACACCTACGACCCGACGCGCGACGGTACCCGCTGCGTCTATGGCTACTGGAGGGCGGCATGAGCGGAGCTCTAAGCACGAACGAACCCACCGTCAAGAACCTTCTGGACGAGGGCGACGGACAGCCACGGTACAAGGCCCTCTGTCGCGCCTCCGGCTGTGATTGGAGTTACGAGCACGAAAAGGGCCACTTCGCATTGGCGAGAGGCAAGGCCCACTGCAGCAAGACCCAACACGCCGTGGATCTGCGGCTCGACATTCTCGATCTCTTCATCGGCCGGATTGACCCGACGGTCAAATCGGAGGCTACCGGTCAAGCGCCGACTGTCAGCAGGCGAGTTATCGCCGAAGTCGAAAGGGAGATGGAGAGAGGCTGCCAGCAAATGATGTCTCCCGACCCTCACTCGACGGATAGCTGTTCGGCTCCGGTGCTCTGCATCACGTGCGCGTCATGTGACGAGCATTGCGGCTGCGCCGAGCCTCTGACGCTCGAAGAGCTCACCACCACTACCGAAAATGAAAGGAGAGCTGACCGATGAGTACCCCCGAAGCTAGAGATATGGAAGTCGTAGACATAAACGACGATCCCAAGCTCGCCGCTCCAACCGCTCTAGCGCGACAAAGCGAAGAGCGCAGCGTCGAAGAAGTCGTTGCCCAAATGGAAAAGGTTCAGCAGCTCATGAAGAGCGCGCTCACCGAGGACGAGCACTACGGCGTCATCCCCGGCACGAACACGGGCAAGAGCAAGCCGAAGCCGACGCTTCTCCAGCCGGGCGCGCAAAAGCTGTGCTTCATGTTCCGGCTCGTGCCGCGCTTTCACGTCAAGCGCATCGACCTTCCGGGCGACCATCGCGAGTACACCGTCTGTTGCGAGCTCGAGAACTCGGGCGTCCACGTCGGCGAAGGCGTCGGGCTTTGCTCGACGATGGAATCGAAGTACCGCTGGCGGAAGGCCGAGCGGCTGTGTCCCAAATGCAGCGGTGACTTTATCAAGCGGAGCAAGACCGGCGACAAGGGCTGGTATTGCTTCGCCAAGATCGGAGGCTGCGGTGAGAATTTCGCCGCTGGCGACCACCGCATTGTCGGCCAGGAAGTGGGGCGCAAGGAGAACCCCGACATCGCTGACACCTACAACACCGTGCTCAAGATGGCGAAGAAGCGGGCCTTCGTGGACGCCACTCTGACGGCAACCGCCGCAAGCGACAGCTTCACCCAAGACGTGGAGGATATGGACATCGGCACCAGTAGAGGCGGCCATCCCAACACGCGAAACGGTGGAGCGTCTGGCCGCACCGCGCAACCAGCAGGGCCGAGCACCATCACGGGAGACCAGGGCAAACAACTGTGGGAGTACGCGCTGGCGCGCGCCGAAAAGACGGGTTCCACCCGAGATCAAATCATGCGAGACGTGCTCAGGTCCCTCGGTTTCGAGGAGACCAAGGAGATTCCATCGGGAGATTTCGGGCGGGTGCGCGGCGTGATCGAGCAATGGGAACCCGTAATGGACCTCGCCACGGAGCCCGAAAAGGACTCCGGCAAAGAGGAGCCGGGGGCGGATGGCTGAGATGAAAACTCACGACGTCCTGAGAAGGGCTGCCGATCTCGTGGACAAAGGTTGGACGCAAGACGCGTTAGCTCGCTTGGCCGATGGCACTAGAACCTCGTTCCGCGACCCCGACGCCGCCTCGTTCTGCATTATTGGAGCGGTCTACGCCGAAGGAAAAAGAAGAGGTTTGTCATCCCTCGATGTGCTGTGCGACCTCCTCAAAAATCGAGGCTCCGAGGTATCCCCCTTCGGCGAAATCAATCTCGCCACCTGGAACGACAACCCAGCCCGAAAAAAGCGGGAGGTTGTTGATCTTCTCCTTGAGGCTGCGCGGGCGGCGGAGGAAGAGTCGGATGGCTGAGCTCAGGCGGCTTGAGGTGCCGGGTAAAGGCCGGCACTACAAGCACTCGACCACCGGACGCGAGATGCCGTCGGTGACCAACGTGCTCGGCGTGCTGAGCAAGCCCGCGTTGATTCCTTGGGCGGCGAAGATGGAACGCGAACTGTGCGTCGAGACGGCGAACACCGTCTACGAAAGCCTGAGTGGCGAGGCGGTGGGCGCGGATGAGTTTCGCAGCCGCCTCGACCTTGCTCTCCCAACGACGAAAGCCCACAAGCGCGTCTCGCAAGACGCTATCAGCGTCGGGAACGAAGCGCATGGGTATATCGAGTGGCGTCTTCTTGGCGAGCTCGGTCTGCCTCGCGGCGACGAGCCCGAGACATCGGAGCCGGCGCGCTGGGCTGTCGCCGCGTTTGAAGACTGGCGCCGAGGGGAAGTTCAGCTCAAGGCGACACACGCCGAGGAGCGTCTGTATAGCGAGGAGCTTGACGCGGCGGGCTCGACGGATGCGATCTGCTGTGAGCTCGATATCTACGTGCTCGTGCCGAAGAAGCGCCGCGTTGCCGCAGTCACGGATTGGAAGAGCTCAAAAGCCTTGTATCCCGAGCACGACATCCAGGTGGCCACCTACCGCCACATGGCGATCGAGCGCGGCCTGCTCGATGAAAACGCCTGGGGGCTGATTCTCCGGCTGCCCAAGACACTCAAAGACAAGCTCGAGGCGCGGCCGATTCCGCCGTCTCGGTGCCGCGCGCTCGTGGAGGTCTTCCGTGCGGCGCGGCGTATCTGGCAGTGGCGTTTCATGGACAAGGAGACGCGATCGCGATGACACCGATCTTCACCGCCACCGTGACGGAAGCCGGGAGCTTGCGGCTCGACTCGCCACTGACGTTTCAACGCCACTTGGCGAGGTTCAAGAGCAAGCCTGTCGAAGTCGTCGTCCGGCGCGTACGGACGCAGCGCTCCAATCAAGCCAATCGGTACTACTGGGGCGTCGTTGTTGCGTTGCTCGCCGAGGAATTCGGCTACGAGAAAGAAGAGATGCACGAGGTCTTGGCGATGAAGTTCCTGCGCATCGTCGACGACTGCCCTATCACGGACTCGCCGAGACGGAAGCGCACACCCGATTGCGGCACTGCCCAGTTCGCCGCTTACGTCGATTCGTGTATCCGGCTCGGGGTCGAGCACGGCGTCGTCATCCCGTCGCCTAACGAAGCCGAGGTGTCCGCATGAAACGAAACGCAAAAGGAAAACAGAGGAGGGGGTAAATGGCTTTCGAGGTGTTCGAAGGGAAGCGCCACAGGGGCTTCAGGGGCTGCAAGGGCGGAATGTATCCAGCCTGCTCGCTTGTGATGGGAAGAACGATCACCATGAACCGAGCAGCTTACGAAGCGTTGACCAATGGTGACGACTCGGTACACGTGGAGCTTCTCTTTGATCGAGAGTCCCACACAGTCGGCATACGCCGGACGGAGCCGGGGCCGCGCACGTATCCCGTCTGTATTACCAAGAGCAAGGCTTATGTTGTCGCCGCGACGGCATTCATCAAGTTTTACGGATTGCCGACGGTCAGCACGGGAAGGATTGACGCCACGATGAGCGACGGGATTCTCTCCTTTCCGGCACCCATTGAACCCAACGAGTAAATAAAGAAAGGAGAAAAACGAATGTCAATAGCAGAAAAAGATACTCCGATTCTTGTCACCACCGAGCATCGCGGCGTGTTCTTTGGATATTTCGACTCCTCCGAATCAGCAGGGGAGATCGTCACGCTGACGAAAGCACGGAATGTCCTTTACTGGTCCGAAGACACGAAAGGTTTCATGGGTCTCGCATCGATGGGGCCAATGCCCGGAAGTCGGGTAGGGCCGAGCGTGGAGAGTATGCGCCTGCACGGCGTGACGGCGGTCCTGCGGGTCAGTGACGAAGCGGTGAAGTGTTGGGAGTCGGCACCGTGGAGCTAGAAGAGCCCACGATCACCCAAGAGATGCTAGAGCAGGCGCGGTTCCATGGAGCCTGCGCGGAGCGCCTCTCCCGCTACACGGTCGGTATGCCGTTGGTTGCGGTCAAGCAGGACGATTTGATGTGGGTGGAGCAAAACGCACCGTATCTCGCACGGCAGTTGGAAGCCAAGATCGAGCCGCTGGAGTCTTTGATCTTCGGCAAGCTCAGGCTCTCCGATATCAGCACGGCTAAAGGCGACGGCTACGGCTACGGCGACGGCTACGGCGACGGCTACGGCGACGGCTACGTTCCCGACTGAAAAGGCGAATGGGTAAAGCCACCGATCTCTTTGATGGGGTGAGTGAGAGCCAGTGAGGACACGCGACGATCGCCGGACCCTCGACAGCTTCGACGTGTTTCTCGTCACGCTGAACGTGGTGGGCTGGGCAACGCTGCTTATCGTCGTCTGGATGTGGTGGTGGCGATGACGATACAGCGAAGGCTCGATTTCTGTGGCGAGGCCTCGACAGAACAGCCCTTAGAACGCGTTCTTTTGGCTTCTCACACGCCTTTGAAGGGGAAGACGAGGTCTACCCTCTGCCGCTATTGCGGAAAGCTTATACGCCGCCCGCGCTACAAACAGAAGTTCTGCTCCGACCCGTGCCGACTCGCGTCGTGGAAGGCGAAAGCCGAAGACGCGGAAGCGGAAAAGAAACGTCTTAAGGCGCTGGCCGCCGAAAAATGCCGCGAAGAGATCAAGATCGCGCGCTGGGCCGCGCTGAGGGTTCTCGGGCGGTACGGGGCCTGTACCGTCTCGCACGTGCGCGAGTACCTGGAGGAGCGGGGCATTTATCTCGGCTGGGCGCGCAACTGGCCCGGGTCGCTGTTTCAGCACCCATGGTTCGAGCCGACCGGTGCGCGACGGACGACGTTTCACGTGGAGGCGAACGCGAGGAAGGTCAACGAGTACCGGCTGAGCGCTCTCGGGCACGACGCCTTGGAGTCGATTCGGGAGGCGATGGGCCCATGAGCGCCACCATCGTGGTGTCGCACCCCGGCCGAAAGGAGGAAACGCGCGTGTTTTTGCCGGAAGGATGGATCTGTCTCCACCGCCGCATCCAGCAGAATCCGCTCTGGTACAGGGAGCGGTTTACTCCCGGCCAGGCATGGGTCGACCTGCTTCTGTCCGTGGCGTACAAGCGTCACACGGTGCAACTGAAACGTTCGAGCGCGGTGCTTGTCATCGAAAGAGGACAGATCCTGACCTCCCAAGCGAGGCTTGCCGAGCTCTGGCAGTGGGATCGGAAGACGATTCGCGGGTTTTTGCGTGGTCTCGAACGTGCCCGCATGCTCCTCATCCAAACGACCAAGGCCGGTCCCAATGGCTATACATTATTAAGTGTTTTGAACTACGACGCTTATCAGAGCGTCACCGGAAACCCTCCCCTATCAGATTCCACGTCTGGCCCCCATTACGATTCCCCTATTACTCCCCAATTACTCCCCATAACTAACAAAGAGAACAAGCTTTCTAAGAAACTCCTGAGTGTTCCAGTAACTCAGAGAGGCGATTCCGATGCGGGCTCCGCCCCCATCGGCAAACACCCCCGCGACGCAAAAGAGCCATCGGATCTCGTGTGGTTTGAACCGGACGATTCGCTCGGTTGGGTAGCGGAAATTGACGTTGAGCTGGCGAAACGGTTCCCAGAGAGAACGGCGCAGCTCGAGCGGAGTGGTGAAACCTGGCAAGACGACCTCCGGCGGCTTTCGAACTGGCACAGCACGTGCGCGCCATCAGAGCGAAAACGCTTGACCGCGCAGCGATGGCTGCTACACCGCCTGTTTCCGAAAGACGAGCGAAAGGCGAAGCACGCGAATCGTCACCGGCCGAAAGGCGGAGGCGAAGTCGGCGGCGCGAAGCCGTTCGAGCAAATGCAGCGCGAGGACGACGCTCGACGGCTCGAAGAGGCGCGGGAACGAGATCGCATCAACCGCGAGAAGGGGCTTGTCGATGCCGAGGGAAGACGCATCCGGAAGGAGACGTGATGGCCAGCGAAGAAGCCGTCAGCAATGCCATCGGATACCTGCGAGGTGCGCTGGGCCGCTCGACGCTACCGCAACGCGAGACGGAAAAGGCATGGAACGACGCCTTCGGGGACGTCTCCGACTCTAATCTAGAGCAGGCGGTGAAATGGTACGCAAAAGACACCACGGAGAAAAGTTGGCCGCTTCCGGTGGAGATCCGGGCCGTGATCCGCAAAGTCGAGAGCTGGCGGTTCGGTCAAGCGTTGGAGCAGGGAGAGTGCCGGGCGTGCGGAGGGCTCGGCCTCGTCCACTCTGTCTACGTGGAACGTTCCCGCTGGGCGGGCTTGCCGTGCATGCGCCCGTGCTCGTGCGCCTATGGGAAGTCGAAAGCGCTGTGGTTGAAGCCGGAGCGTAAAGCGGGCCGTGCATGGACGAGCGACAGGCTCAAGGAAACACCGGCCCAGGAGGAACCGGCGCAAGAAGAGCCGCAGGAGGAGATCCCGTTTTGATTTTCATCGGGATTGACCCCGGCTTGAAGGGCGCGCTCGCGTCGATTCGAACCGTCTCCACCGGCATCGGCAGCCAGGGATTGGATTGCGGCGCGTGGCCCGTCCCGCTGGTTCCGTCAGCGAAAGGTAAGAACCAGTACGACCTGCCCGCGCTCCGTGAGTGGCTTTTCGAGCAAGGCCCGCTCGCCGCGCTGTTCGCCACGGTGGAACAGTCGGGTCCGCTCCCGCCTAACGTGAAAGCGGGCTCGCTGGCGCAATACAACCGTGGCATCTCGGAAGGCTGGCTCTGGATGCTGACGGCTCTACGTATCGCGCACCAAGGCGTTCGCCCTAGAACGTGGCAGAAAGTCATGCACGCGGGAACCACGGGCGCGGACACGAAGCAAAAGTCGATCGTCGCCGCCAAGCGGTTGTTTCCTAACGCGAGCCTGAAGCGTACCGAGCGCTCGCGGAAGGATGACGACGGCATGGCCGAAGCACTTTTACTAGCCGAATACGGAAGGAGGACCTATGAGTAGGCAATACGAAAAACAACTACCGGTGAAGCTCGATAGGGAGCAAGTCGTCGAGCATGGCCAGGAGATGGCCGCCAGCGCTCTCCTCGCCGCCCGCGTCGAGCTTGAGATCGACGAGGTGAAGGACGAGGCGCGGGGGAAGCTCAAAGAGATGAAAGAGGGCCTGGTAGAGATACGGGGGCGGCTGAAAAAGCTGGCTTTCGAGGTTCGCAAGGGCGAGGCCGTCCAGAGCGTACTCGTGGAGGCCCGATTCGCCTCGGACAACTCGTGCGTGGAGATCTCGTGCGTGGAGATCGTGAGACTCGACACCGGAGAAATCGTCGAAACCCGCCCACTCACGGAGGAGGACCGTCAGATGGAAATCGACGAAGTCCTCGACCGAATCGAGGAGGACTCCAAGTCGTCTGATGCTGAGCCGAGCACCGAAACGGAATCAGAGCCGGGCGAGTCGGATGAGCTCGGAGATGACGGTGAGAACGGGTGAGCTAAAGAAAAAAACGAGGTCATGAAGTGAGCAGCCGACAAGGCCAATTCGCCCTGAAGACCGACGTCCCCGTGTCACGCACGAAGGTCCATCTCGAACAGCTCGTCCGGCAGAAGTACGGCGCGAGTCGTTTCGGCATCCTCGAAGGCGACGACCAGGTGCAGGTCGTCTTCTCCATCGACAAGCCGCCCCGAACAGTTCGTTTTTTCGTCAAGCTACCGTCGAAATTGGACCGACACGGCTACGCTCGGGTACAGCGCGAGGTCGAGCAAGAGACACGGTCGACGTGGCGGGCGCTGCTGTTGCTCGTCAAAGGCAAGCTCGAGGGTGTCGCGCGTGGGGTGGTCGAGTTCGACGAAGAGTTTTTCGCGCACATCGTCACTGAAAACGGCGCTACGGTTTTCGAGCGCTTCCAGGCGGGCGAGCTGCCTTTCGCTCAGGGACCGCCCATGCTCACGGCCGGTGCGCCCCAAGAGCAAGAGGAAGCGGAAGCGGAAGACGTAATCGATGCGGAGGAGGTGTCGCCGTGAAGACCGTCCGCATCGAGCTGTCGACCGTCATCCTGGCCGGGCTCTTTGTGTTCGTGCTCGGGATGTTCGCCGGCGTGTCCATCCGGTTCGAGCAGTCGGCGAGGACGGTCGAGAGCTACTTGGAGAGTCTCGGGCGAACGGCGGAGGAATTCCGGTAGAGGTTCCTATTAGGGCAGGTGTTTTTTTCAAAGAAAGTGAGGGACAGAAATGGAACGAATGTACCAGCAAGGCGATGTACTTCTGAAGCGGCGGGAGTCCCTGCCGAGCCACACCAAAAAGCTCAAGCCGAAAGCGCGGGGATGGGTAGTGGCGGAAGGCGAGGCAACGGGACACGCCCACGTGCTCGAGGTCCCGGGCGTCGAGCTGCGCGAAGACGACAACGGGGTCGTATGGGTGAACGTGAGCGAGGCTGCCGAGCTTCGTCACGAAGAGCACCACGCCCAGACGATTGCCCCCGGCGTCTACGAGGTGGGCATCGTGCGCGAAGTGGACCCGTTCACCGAGGAGATCCGCGAGGTGATGGATTGACGGCTCGTATCGAGCGCCTCACGGAAGCGCAGACGGCCCGGCTTGCGGAATACGCGGAGCGGTGGACGAAAATCGGCCTGTGTACCGAGCCAATGGACCGGGAGCGAGCGAGGCTGGCGGTTCGTGCGATGTACGCGAGCGCGGGCTTGACTGAGCCAAGGATCATTTTCTGCGGCTCGCCGCTGGGAAACGCGCTTGCCAGAAGCAAGGCCGTGAACCCAGTTGCGGGTTCGGTCTTGGGCTCGGTCGGGGCCTCGGTCGGGAACTCGGCCATGGCCTCGGTCTGGGCCTCGGTCGGGAACTCGGTCTGGGCCTCGGTTGTGGCCTCGGTCTGGGGCTCGGTCTGGGCCTCGGTCAGGGTCTCGGTCTGGGGCTCGGTCGGGGCCTCGGTCTGGGGCTCGGTCGGGGACTCGGTCGGGGCCTCGGTCTGGGGCTCAACTTACGGGCAGCACGACGCGGGCTGGGTTTCTTTCTATGCGTACTTCCGAGAAGTCTGCGGCCTGGTCGAACAGACGGAACCCCTTGTCGGCCTGTTCGAGCTGGCAAAAAGCGCGGGTTGGGCGCTCCCGCACCGCAACATTTGCTGGGTGTCCGAGCGGCATGACGTTGTTCAACTGAACGCGGAAGGGCGTCTCCATTGCAACGATGGCCCGGCCATCCACTACCCCGATGGCTGGTCCATCTATGCCCTGAATGGCGTCCGTGTTCCCGAGTGGCTGGTGGAAACCCCACCAACCGATCTCGACGCCCGGAAGTTCGCCGAGCTCGAGAACGCCGAGACAAGGCGGGAATTCGTCCGCAAGGTGGGTATCGAGCGCATCGCGACGGAGCTCGGCGCCGAAGTACTGGATCGGCGCGGGGACTACGAGTTGCTGGCCGTGGACCTCGGTGGACGGACCGGGAAGTGGCCGTATCTCAAGATGCGCAATCCCAGTATCGGTGTCTGGCACCTTGAAGCCGTGGTCAAAGAGTGCGCCACCGTGGAGCAAGCGTTGAACTGGCGCAACGGCGGCGCCGCGTTCGAGCACGTTGCTCCCATGACGTAAAGGAGCCAGATGAATCCGGCGCTTCACTACGTTGACTCATACGGCGCTTTCATGGAATGGCGCACCAAGGAGATGAGTCGGCGCGAGTTCGAGTACGGCGACCCCGCTGGCTATCGCGGGATGCAGCAAAGAAAGCGAGAACGGAAAAAGCGCCGTCCTGGATCTAGGAGAATGCGGCAAAAGCGCCGCAAGCGGATTTTGAGAGCGGCCACCAACACCATCGACAAGATTGCCGTGTTCGAGACCGCTGGATGGCGATGCGCTATTTGCGGACGGCACACTCCACCTAGCGCGAAAGGAAAAGAGCAGCCCGACTCGCCGACCTTGGATCACATTGTTCCCTTCTCGCGCGGCGGGACCCACACTCTAGATAACGTCCAGCTCGCGTGCGGAGGGTGCAACTCATCGAAGGATCACGGACCCCAACACGAAGTGTCCGCGCAAACGCAAGGAGAGGCGGCAAGGCGTGGCTTAACCATGCGCGAATATCTACGCCTTGTCGGGCGACGATGGTGAAGGACGAGATGCGCGCCACGGAGAGGGAGAGGGGCTGATTGCGTGGGCTGGCTCTATGTGCCGGGGTTGCGGGTATCGAACTCGGGCTCAAGCTCGCCCTCGGAGATTCCTATCGCACCGTCTGTTACGTGGAAAGGGAAACCTTTGCAGCCGAGCTATTGGCCCGCCGTATGGAAGAAGGCCATCTCGAAATGGCGCCTATCTGGGACGATCTTGAATCCTTCGATGGCCGCCCGTGGCGTGGAGTCGTGGATCTCCTCAGCGCGGGATTCCCTTGCCAGCCAGTCTCTAGCGCTGGGAAACGACGAGCCCAAGAAGACGAGCGATGGCTTTGGCCTCACGTCGCTCGCGTCGTTTGCGAGGTACGACCGCGAATCGTCGCGCTGGAAAACGTACCAGGACTCCTTGTTCGCGGATTCGGAGACGTTCTCGGAGAGCTGGCCGCCCTCGGGTTCGATGCGGAGTGGCTGTGTCTTCGAGCATCGGAGTTTGGAGCACCGCACATTCGGCGCCGGGTTTTCGTTCTGGCCTGGCGTGAGCGCGACGCGCTACGGCTCCTCACAGAACGAGGGGAAGGTTCCGCACGACCGACCGAGCCGTGGAACGCCGAGCTTGGACACGTTGGCAAGGCTCTGGCCGACACCGCGGGCATCCGAGAACGGAGACTATCAGCGCGCGAACGGCAACACCACACTAACACTGACGGGCGCTGCGAAGATTTCAGAACCTGGCCGCCACCACCTACCTATCGAGTCGACGAATGGCCCACGGGTTTTGAACCCGCGGTTCGTCGAGTGGCTGATGGGCTTCCCTTTCGGCTGGACAGACTTTGTGCCCTTGGAAACGGAGTCGTTCCAGTCGTGGCGGCGAAAGCATTCCTCGCTCTTGCGGAGCGTGCTCTGAGATGAGCTCGAAGATTCTAGTTGGCGACGCGCTAGAGAAGTTGCGGGAGATCCCAAACGAGTCGGTGCAGTGCGTTGTCACGAGCCCGCCCTATTGGGGCCTCCGGGACTACGGAGTCGACGGAGCCTACGGCCTCGAACCAACGCTAGACGAGTACATCGAGCGCATGGTCGAGGTGTTCAGCGAGGTGCGGCGTGTGCTACGGAAGGATGGGACGCTGTGGCTTAACCTCGGAGATGCTTATGCAGGTTCCGGTAAGGGGCTGAACGGTGACGGCAGCCATTCGGTGGGGGGCAAGCAGGATACCAATATCGGCGCATTGACCGCGCCGCGCCCAGGGAGTACTGGGCTAAAGCCCAAAGACCTAATCGGCCTGCCGTGGCGCGTGGCGTTCGCCTTGCAAGCCGATGGCTGGTGGCTTCGCAGCGACATCATCTGGTCCAAGCCCAATCCGATGCCCGAGAGCGTCAGGGATAGGCCCACGCGGGCCCATGAGTACGTGTTTCTTCTGACCAAATCGGCGCGCTACTACTACGACGCAGACGCGATTCGGACGCCACCGGTGGAGAGCAGCATCAAGAGATGGTCACAGAACATCGACGCGCAGGCTGGCTCCTGCCGGGCGCACGGCGGCACCAAGGCAAATGGTCCGATGAAAGCCGCCGGCGGCCCTCGCCGTGCGCGTAAGACAGACAAGCAGCGCGGCCACGGACGCCGACACGCGGGCTTCAACGCTCGCGGGGACGCCATGTCCAAGGCCGAGCAGCAGGCCGAGGGCGCGAACAAGCGCTCGGTTTGGACGATCGCCACAAAAGGATTTCCAGGAGCGCACTTCGCAACGTTCCCCCCAGCGCTCGTAGAGCCGTGCATTCTTGCGGGCTCCCGCGGCGGCGACACGATACTCGATCCTTTTTCCGGCTCGGGAACGACCGGACTTGTCGCATTGCGGTTAGGCCGTAAGTTCATCGGGATCGAACTCAACCCGGAGTACGCGACGATGGCCGAAAGGCGTATCCTGGAAGACGCGCCGCTCGTCAATGAAGTTGAGGTGATTGCGTGAAGACGCTCTACGACTGGCATCCGGAGAAACGAGGCTGGCTGCTCATGCCGGAAGGCTCGACGAGCATCCGCCATAGCGTCATCGTCGGCGGACTGTGCGGCCACGACGTGTTTCTCGAAATGTACGAGAGAGGACACCTCACCGGCCAAGCTCTCGTGGACGCGATGGCTCGCTACGGTGCGGAGACGGAAGCGTCGTGAAGCCGTATTACCAGGACGATGCTGTGACGATATACCACGGGGATTGTCTCGATGTGCTTCCGGCGCTCGAGGCGGTCGATCACATCATCACGGACCCGCCCTACTCGGAACACACGCACAGCAAGCAGCGAAGAGGCGGTTCTGAGCTGGAGCGAAAAGGCGACGGGACGCGCACTCGTGCGGGTATCTCCAGGACGCGAGATCTAGGGTTCGAGTCTTTGGACGAATCGACGCGGCGAGAGGCAGCGTTCCACTTTGGCAAGCTTGTCCGGCGATGGGTCCTGGTCTTCTCCGATGTCGAATCCTGCCATCTCTGGCGCCGGGAGCTGCAAGCTTGCGAGCTGGAGTACGTGCGCACTGCTGCGTGGAGGAAGCTCAACGCCACGCCGCAATTCACGGGAGATCGACCGGCTGTTGGCTTTGAGACGATCACCATCGCGCACCCGCCCGGCAAAAAGAAGTGGAATGGCGGAGGCCGTCACGGATGGTGATACGGCGCTTGGGTGCGGCTCCACGACGAAGGTTGCTGAGCAGGTAGTTCAGAAATGGGATAACGATATCAAGCTGATTACGAAGACGTGGGTGTTTTCGTCGTCGATCGCACTGCCTGCGGCTCCTGCTGTGTTAGGCGCGAGGGCGGGGCTTACAATGCTAGGCGTCTCCGGAGTCATTGCGGGACGTGCGACTTCAGCGGCGAGCATCACATTCGGTCATGGTGCTCGGCACCTCAGTGGTATCGGTCTCCCTAGCGGGATGGTGGAGCGTGCCATCGCCGCTGAGATACGATCCTTAGCGGGTCGCGCCGAGATCGCGGGCAGCTTTTGGGGGCGTCTCGCGGTACAGGGACAAACCATAGTATACCGAGCTTTCGTTCTACCCGGTAAAAGAATACACGTCGGTACGTACTACCTGCCACGATGAGTCCAATGGAGTGGCGTAAACCAACAGCCAAGGAGGAGAGTCTGATCGCTCTCTTGCTCTCGGCCGAGTTCAGCGGGAAGGAAGCGATAGCGCGACAACTCCGCGGCGCCCAGGTCCGCGTTCTTGATGCCGAAGGCAGCTTAGCCTTTAACGTATCGTCTTCCGAGAAGGCAGCTGTAAAGGCTCGGATCCCCATTGAAGCGGAAGCTCAGGATCGCGACGGCGTGACGATCCACATGCTCCTCCACGTTGTGGACGGCATTGTATTCGGACTCGAATTCTTCAAGGAGGACCCTAGCCCAATTCTCGATCTTCCGCCACCACGCGAGTGGCGCTTGATTGAGCTGCACAGTTAACCCTAATCGCAAGATAATCGTTAGCTGCAGCAAGAGGTGCTGGCAAAGGGTGGTGGCAGCCCCATTTGTTTGAGAGAGCGGAAAGACGTGCCAGCAAGTGCGGCCAGCAGCAGAGGTCCCAGCATTTTGTCGGGAAGGAAGTGCCCTCGCTTCCAAGACAATGTGCACTTTCTCAGGATAATCGGTACCGCTCAGGGAATGATCCTTTACGAAAACACCTTGCTCGCTAGTGCGGGCTCGTCGGTTTCCCGCTCACACTGAAGGCAGACGAGCATCTGCTCATCCGCAACGGCGTCGATAGAACCGGCTATGCCCGAAACGTCGGGACATCTCACTTGGTTCTAAGGAACAACCGTCACGTCGAGCGATGCCTGAAGCCCGGAAGCGCTGATGATGACCGACGTCTGTCCCACCGAGAGCCCTCCGAACGTGATAATGCGGTTGTCGATCTCGACGAGCCGGACGAGCGTCTTGTCGATGATGGAGACGGAGATGTTCTCTGACGGCACCTCGACACCATTGGCGTCCCGGACGATGACCATGACGGCGACATTCTTCCCGACCTGGACCTCGATGCTCGATGGCTCCAGGGTGATGGTCCCGTTCGTCCCAGAGGACGTCTCGTTGGGCCCAGAGTCCGAGCTGGGAGTGGCAACACTGACGTCGACCCCCGATGGTTGGATGGTTTGAGTCACCTCGGTGCAGGCGAACGCTCCCAATGAGATGAGCACGCTGAAGAGCACGATACGGATGAGTGAATTCATTTCTTCTTTTCTCCTTTTTCTAGGTGATCGCTATGACCACCGCTCCAACACGGAAGAGACGCGAAAACTGGGCGGTTCATGACCGTCAAAGACGCGAAGCGTCGCCCATCAACAACGGTTGTTGAGCGCATTCCGAAGCCGGGGTATGGCGACACGAAAAAGTCAAAGAGAGGCAAGCGCTAGGCATCTCTGAGCACTTTCGATTTGACGATGGCCTTTACCGGGATCGTCATATCGCCCGAGCCTTGCAAGACAGCGGCTCCGTTACGCTCTCCCGCAACATGTGGAACCAGGACTTTGCAGTCTTTGTTCTCCGCGACCAGCCAGCCGACCGAACGGCAATAAAGCGGCTCTGCGGCCTCTTCAATCCGGTCGATATCTTGCCAACCGCGACCGGAGTGAGAATCGATCCACTCGACCAAAACGAGCTTCACTGCTTTCTCCTTACTTCCACGTGAGAATGAGCGCCGCTTTGACGGGGCGGCGGTCACGGAAAAACTCGACCTCGAAAAAGATCGGTATGTGATTCGCTACGCTCAGCAAACGAAGTCCGACGACGGGCATGGCGCGCAAGGAAAACTCTCCCCCTGCTTTAGCTGCGCCATGAAACAGTCGGACGTTCGCGCCTGTGTAGGTGTTGCCCGCGAGCTTGATCCGCGCATAGCTCAAGACCGAGTAATCGACGCCTCGGAGCCTCGGGGCATTGCTGAGCTCGACCTGGACGCCGAGAGAGGCGTCATTGAGCCGCGGAAAGACGAAGGCCGGAATACGGACCAGGAAGTAGCCGTTGTTCGTGACGGAGCTTTCGGCGTCCGAGTCTTCGACGAACACCCCGGCGCCGATAGCGGGAACGACGTGGAAGTCGAACGGCCCGGCTTGGACGGGTGGGCTTTTCGCGGCGACATCACCCACGATGCAGCACGTGAGCCCAGTGATAATCAACGTGAATCTCACCAGGCATTTCAGTTTCTTCTTCATGTACAACCTCCTTTTAGGTTTAGGCGGTCCTCACCAGCTCGGCTTGCAGGCGTTTTCCTTGCCAGCGAACCAAGCGCGGGGATGGCCGTGTGTCGATATGGATGAAAGACGGATAGACCCCGACGCCTCGGAGAAGAGAGCCAGGCCTTCGGGCAACGAACAGGACGATTTCGTGGAACTCCGCGAGAATGAGCTTGCGGGGGACGGCGAGGTCGAGGGCCCGTCCTTCGACGTGCTGACTGTTCCGAGAACCGCCGACACGGGCGTTGTACGCTCGCGTCCGGTAAGCGGAATTCACCCGGATAGGACCACCGACCTCCCGCCGGATCCTCTCGAACACTCGCGCGAGCACGAGAGCGCGGGAGCGTCTCCATTCCTCGGGGTAGGGTGTGCCGTCGCGACAGCCGAGCTCGCGCCACGACAGGCGGGGCGACGGTCCCTTATCCAAGTCAGTTCCTGGCCACGGGACAACGCGCTCGGTACCCGTCTCGTCACTCATGGTTTTCCTCCGTGGCCAGCTCGAAGCCGTTGAGCCTCTGCTTCGCTCCGCAACGCTCGCAATACGCATGCACGGCTCCCTGGATACGGACGAGCGTCACGCGACACGATGCCGCCGAGTCTCCGGTCACCCGCTCGCACTCTCGGCAGACGAGCACTTGCCCGTCCGCGGAGTCACGCCAGTACAAAGGCGCGCCCGGTGCTTTCAAGACGCGGCTCACTTGGCTCTGCCAGCGACTTTCTCGGCGGTCCTGAAGACTCCGAGGCCAAGCATCCCCAAGACGATCGTTATCAGCTCCCCCGTGCCGAGCAGCTCTGGAGGCACCACGTCAGTCCACCACATGCTGCACACCCACATCGCCACGTCACGGAAAATGTAGTGCCAGGCGAGACCAAAGCCGCACACCCAGCCGATAAAGGGACGCCAGCCCGCAACGAAGATGCTCCGGTGACCCGCTTCGATCTTGTTGAGTTCGACCTGGGCGAGCGACGGTTGCAGCATGAGCTTCGCCTTGATCATCTCGGCCGCCTGCTTTTCATCATCCGTCTCGACGAAGCGGTCGATGATCTTGGCGACCCCCTCCGCCGCCGTCAGGACGGCCTTTCCTCCAAACAGTGCTTGGAGCATCGCTACCAGACCCGAGCGCCGACGATGACTCCGGCGACGAAGAGCACGATAGCTACAACGCCCAGCACCAACGCCGTGCGCGGCCGCGCCACGATCCACGTGAGAACACGGTCCGTGCCCGTCTCCAACCTCTGTCTATTCATTTTTGGTTCCTCCTCAGTTTTAAAGCCGCCTCTCCAACCTTTCGAGAACGATCGTGTTGCGCTCGAGAGCGCCGCTAGCCTTCCCCAGCACCCCGGCGGTACGCTCGTTCGAGCTGTTGTTCTGCTCGATCATGGTGACCAGCCGGTCGCCTTGGCGCGCCAGGTGGCGAAGAAACATCCACACCACCAAAACGAGAAGGCCGACCACGAGCACAAACAGCAGCAGCACCGGCGCGGAGTTGGCCGTGCCGTGAACGACCGCGGTGGCCACCTCGGCCGCCTCTTTGAGCTGTGCCGCCAAAACGAAAGCGGCCACCGCGAGTGAGCACGCGAGCCCCATCGTCGTCTTCATCCACATCATCTGTTTGCCCTCATACGTTTCGTCCGCGACTTCATCCATCGTCGCCGCACCCGGGCCCGACTCCTGACTGGTGCACTCAGGAACCGGGCCTGATGGTTCTCATCTACTTCTCGAGTTAGTCCGGCGCGGAGCGATTCCAAGGCAGAGAAAACCCCTTGAGCTGACTCCATCACTCGCTCCACGCCGAACATCTCCTCGTCCTAGAGAAGTTAGAACCGGCGCCGCGCAGAGGAGGAGTAGAAAAAGCGAATTAGGAAAAGGCGTTTTTGCATCCGTCGCATTCCTTTCGGTTTACGACGGTGCCGCTTTAAGGCGGGGTGGTCGCTTCTGATGCGCTTCGAATCGGCGGTGTCGTTTCTTACGAGGTGACCGATTCGCGCTCTATTTTACTACACTCTCTATCGACTCTTCGTCTTGCAAGCTCTTTTAGAATCGTCTCAAGACTTTTGAGATGACGACGGTAATGCTCCTGAAGCTCGTCGTCCGTCAACTCCATAAGCGGCCGTTTCATCTGGTAACCACGCTATAGGGGTCGTCCTGAACCGATAGCGAGTACTTCACTTGATCAATGAAGACCCATCTCGGCGCAATGGAGCTCATGCTGGCGCCGCGACCGTAGACCATTTCCGATTGTGTTGTATCCGCGACAAGCAAAATGGGCTCATCTCCGAAAAAACAAGCCCCCAGCATCTTTTCCGCGATTTGCTGGTAAGCACTGTAGGCGGTGTTCTCCCATGACATATCGAACCGATATCGTGGTGCTTCCGCCAGCGAAACGGGGAGCTCTTCTGTCCCCGACTTGGGCACCTCTCGGATGGTGACAAGTCCATAGCTCGGCCGGGTGAGAAAGGTTTCACGTTCTCCTAGTACTGGCTGCCCAATCCAAGGGAGGAAAAGATCGTATGGGGTCCCAGTAATGAGAAATCTCCAGAACCTCTGCGGAGTCGCGGGTCCCGCAAGGATCATGTAAGTACGAAATCGCCTAGCGGGCAGATCTCCATGGTCATTGAGGTTCGAGGTGAAGGCAGCATCATCTGCCGATTCCACCGCGATGGGGAAGCCCGTAGGAATCGTATGGTGGATCAAGGCCGCACACGTAATCTTGGGCCACAGATAGACCGAATCAACGTAGGCTGCGGCTGTGGTGGAGGCAGGTCGGTCGAAGAGGATTCGAACGCGGCCCGGGCCGGAATGACCCGCGACCGGATCCTCGAGCGTCAGTGTGATAGAGCTGTCCGCAAAGGTCGCCGCTGACCTCGTTGCCCACGCGGTTTTTGTCGTTGTCCACGCCCCACCAGACTGAAGCCACTTACCCGCAATCAAATCCAGAACGTAGGCGCTGACGATGTTGGTCCCGTCGCCTCGGAGTGCGACCGTGTGCCGGTACGTCCCGCCGAGCCGGACTTCGCGGTCCTGGTACGCCGCCTCGTTGGCAAGATTGAGACGAAGCGATTTTGTCCCTTCGTTGAACTCAGCCGTACTCACGTCTGGAGTGCCACCTCCCGTCGGGATTTTCCAGCCTGTAGGAGGTGAGGTTAGATCGGGGTCCAACTCGTAGCTCGGATTCGCGATGATATTGCAGTCGAACTCCATCTTCGGATTCGCCGCGGCAGAAGAAAAGCGAAAGCGCTCCCAGGGTTTTCCGGTTTGTAGATGCGCCTTTGGAAATAACGCGTCCTCGGATGAGACCGTCACGCTTTGAGCCTGAACGCACGCGTTCGAAGCTAGACCGGAAAGAAAGAAGCCTTCGCTCATTAACCACCTTCCAGTGTGGTGACCCGTCGCTCGTGCTCATTCACTCGAACGCGGAGAGTGGCGATATCGTCGCGCAACTGCGCGAGCTGCTCCTCCAGAACCTTTTCTCGCTCTCGCACCCTCGCCAATCCCACGAGAGCGCGGAGCAGTTTTTGTCGCAGACTCCCAAGTTCTCGCACTAGCGTCTCGCTCCTATCTCTTCCGCTGGGAGCACGCGTTGCACGATTTCGAGGTTTCGAATCCAATTCATCGCTGGGCGCTTCGAGAGCCCGGCGGGGCCGCACCCAGGATAGAAATGTGTTTCTTGCTGGCTCGAGCTGTGCTCGTTGGAGAACGTGACATCGCTTCCGGCCACCTCGTCCACATAGACGGTACAGCTCAGGGCCGCCTTCCCGAGCTCGCCTCCGGAAGCGCTGGTTACCGTGACCGCGATCTCATACACCTGGCCGCGAACAAGCGTGATGTTCTTAAATGCCTTCCCTTGGCTCGTAGAGCTGACCACGCGCTCGTAGGCGACGCGGACCTGCCCGCTGCTCTTCTCGACCACGAGCTGGTCGTAGTCCGTCACGCCGGAGCCCCATGTCCACGTCCCGAGAATGTTCCCGTTCGCAGCACCCTCGACGATGCCATCGCTGTCCTGTTCCGCTTCCATTGTGAAGCGGTGCGCGATCCGGCTCGGGTGCATCACTTGGCGCTCGTCTAGGACGCCGCCGTTGTCCAGCGAGTAGTCAATCTCATCCGCGTCCGTGGTCGTGGTCGTCGTGCCCGCCTTGGCGACCAGGTCGCCGTTTTCGTCCGTCGGAATGTCCGAATAGATGGCATCGTCCTCGATATGGTTGACGCTGCCGATGAACAGCTCGTTGTTGGTGAAGCCTGCGTTGAGACCAAAGCGCACGGTCGCCGTGCCGGCCGCGAGCCCCGTTATCTTCTTGCTGACAACGCGGAACCAGTCGTCCGTCGCGCCGCTCGAAGCATTCCAGACGAGCGTGGCGCTCCAGCTCTGGGTAGAGTCGTTCCACCAGTTGCCGTTGGGGCGCTGATAGGCCCAGTCGCCGTTGCCGGATGCTTCTTTGAACCACATCGAGACACGAGAATCGCCGCCACCGTGAGTCCAGCTCTGGCTGACATAGTCGTCTCCCGACCCCTTCGTGACGTGACAGGACCGGTCCGTGACTCCCGTGTTTTCGAACAGAAGCTCGGTCGTGCTTGTGACGATGGAGCCCCCGGTCGAAGTCGTTTTGGTCCATGGCGTCCCGCCGCCGAAATTGTGGGAAAAGACCGAGTCCTTGATGTCGTTTTGTGCCCCGAGCTCACAGAGCGTCCCCTTGTGGTTCCGTTTCTCGGTGATGGGCGAAACGTCCGAAAGGCGGGTGATGCTCCTCGCCGAGCTCGGGTGAGGGATGTACCCCCTCGTCGTGCGCGCGACGCCCAACTCCTGACCGACATGGATGAGCGGCATCCCGTCCATGTCGTCGTTGACGTCGTCCGGTGTCGTGAATGTCGACCAAAACATCGCCAGACACGGAATCGCGTTCAAAAGCTTCAGCGTGACCGTGTCGTCGTCGAAGTTGAGCGTGCGTTCGAGCACGAAGCATGGTGTCTGACGCCACTTATCTGTCAGCATATGGTTTGAGAGAGCGCTCAGCACCGACGCTGACGCAAAGACCGAGTCGTGAGCCAGGCGCACCATGTCCGTGAGGCCGAGGCTCAAGAATTTCAACGGCAGCTTTACGGTATAGACCTCGGGCTCGTGCTGGAGAAGCCGGAGCTCTCTAGACCCGACTTCTCGGTGGGGTTCGACGGTGAGTACCGCGGGGACGTAGTCCACCTCAAGCCACAAGGAAGTGCACCTCATCACGGGCACCTGGGACGGGCAAACGATGCCCAACCGGAAGGTGGAGTCGCGGAAGTCGTCCTCGGTCCAGTCTCCGCCGCCAGGGCGCGCCATCGCCTGAGAGACGTTGTTCCCCCCGGCGGTCCACGACGTGCCCGCCGTTGAAAATGTGCTGCTGAGCACGTTGCTTGTTCCGAGCACGACGCGCAGCTTGTTTGAGATGACCGTCGTGCCCTCGTCACGGACACGGGCGTGAGCGCGCACCTCGGTGACCAGCGCCATCCGCTCCGCGAAGGTCGGGTCGATCCCGAAGCGTTGCTCGAAGCCGATGTTGCGCGAGTCGGTGACGATATAGCTGGTGTCGTTGTCGTGGCTGACTGGGTCTCCAGGATCGGCCGCCGCTACCTTGGTCGCGCCGGCTCCGAGGGTCCACGCCGGGACCGTGGCCGAACCGCTGCCTGCGTCGGCCGTCGGGCGGAGGATCTTCGTCGCGGTGCCGGCCATCGCTCAGACCCGACGCCCTGCGCCATACGTGTACTGGAGAGAGGTCGACACGTTGTACGGCAATGCCTTGTTCTTCAGGCTGAGCGCCTCCGTAAAAGACCCGGTGGCGCCGTTCATCAAGTAGTCGACGACGAGGACGCTCCTGCGATCCTCTCCGATGGTCTCCACCGAAATGCCGATTACGTCGCGCTCGTCTTGACGGATCACCGCGGACGGGTAGATGTCCCGGACTCCATACCAAAGAGTCCCGACGGCTATCTTCAGCTGGTCGGTCCAGAACAGCGGATAGCGGAAGGTGTTGATCCAGGTGTCAAGGAAGTTCGACACCGTATCGTTGGACGTCAGGATGCCGGAGAAGATGTGGTTGTTGTAGCCGAGGACTACGTCGGCCGCGAGAGCGGCGGCGTGCTCCACTGGCGCGGCCGTCACCGCCAACCAACGATAGCCAGGGGTCGTGCCGCTTCCGAGCTGAGCCCCCTCGGGCCACTCGTTATAGACGAAGTTGACGAGGATGACCTCGAGGACTTCGGCAGGGCTCTCCAGGAGCGTGCTCGTGGCATCTCCATTCTTGTCGAGCCCGAGGCAGTCGAACGTCACCGTATCCGAAATCGTCGGAGCAGAGCTGCCCGTGTATTCGATGCACGTCCAAGGCTTGCCGTTCGCGAGCACCCGCTTCTGTGTCCAGTTAGCAGTGTCCTTCGTTCCGTTCTTCCAGACCTGCGTGGTCGATAGCATGTGTCCCCAGCTTTGAAACCAGCGGTCGTTCGCCTCGTCGGCCCAAATGGCTTCGACCTGTCCCGTCGCATTCTCGATTCCGGTGCTATCGAACTCGCCGAGCACCAGTTGCCCCTGGACGTTGTCCTGCGGTATGTCGGGGAAGTCCAGCCTCGTGAGCTTCGGGATCTTCAGCAGGCCTTGCAGCGGAAGCGCATCGGGACCGATGGCGTATTCGAGCATCCTGTCTCGGCCGCCAAAATCCACGAGGACACCATCGACGGCCTTGTAGTGCTCCCCGGCTGCGACGAAATCGCTGCGATACCAGAGCCTCGCCGTCGACCCCATCACGTGTCCGCCGGCAGGCCCGCCGTGGGCCTTCTGAAGAACTCGCTCCTGGTCGTAAAGGCTGACGTTGACTCGCGGCTGACCTAGGCCGAGCGATGGGAACCCGATACTCGTTGAGAACGACGCGATGCTCTGGATGTATGGCGAATAGACGCCTTTGCTCGTAGAGGCGATAGCGGCCTTCGCGAATCGGTACTCGGTTCCGTCTAGAGTTACCTCGAACACCGGGAAGACGCGGCGCTGGCCATCAAGTTCGGTCTGGAGATCGGCGCTGACAGCTGTACCCATGATGTTCTCACTCGGTGATGCGTTTGACCTCGCGCTGCACGTTCGGGTCGTCTCGTAGGGCTCGGGTCACGACCGGCGCAAAGGCCTCGGCGAGCTCTTTCGTCGTTCCGATGACGGCTCCATCGAGCACGAACTGGTTTGTCACGTTGATCGTCCGCGAGCCGCCACCGCCCAAACCGTCGTCCGCGAGCGCACCCCTTCTGCTTCCGTCGTCCCCATCAAGAGGCTCGATAAAGACTCGCTCCATCCCCGCCTCGCCCGCCGTGAAATCCACCGGCCCGAGCGGGCCGCCCACCAGAACATCGAGACCTCGAGCTCCATACATGTGGTCATTGCCGCCGTTGCCAAGGCCATCGGGAAAGCCGCCAGGTCCTCCCATTCCTCCCATGGCCGCACTGGCACGGCGGGCCTCGGCGCTCACTCCCTTGAACGCGTCCACCAGCTCGCCCAGCATGTCCCGGATATCGCGGAAGATATCGATCGTGCCTTCCGGAGGCGTCAGGTTCGCTCCGGCTTCCTTCGCCTTGCCCGCCATCTCCTCCAGCCACGGAGGAACTTGCATGCCGAGCTCCCGGTACGATTCCAGGAGAAGCCCGATCTGCGGGCCCATCGCCGCCATCGCCGCCGTCTGGTCTTCCGTCGACGCCAGGATCTTGTCGAACTCCGCCTGGAAGGTGCCCGCGAAGTCCCCGATGTTCGCCGCGTTGATGAGCCCGATCGCGGCCAGCTCTTTGAACGCCGTCCCGAGCGACGAGATCGCGGCCAGCTGCTCCTGGTTGTTCGAGACGAAGTTGTAGAACCTCGTTACCTGGTTCAGCAGCGGGTTGTCGTCGCCGAGCACGCCGCGCAGCTTCTGAATCACTTCGCCGAAGGCGGGGCCGAGCTGTTGCACCGCGCCCAAGAGTCCGCCTCCCGCCGCGATCGCCGCCTGGAACGCCGTCGCCACGACGCCCACGAGCTCTTGAGCCCGCTGCGCCGTCAGATCCTCTTGCTTTGCCAGATTCTCGAAGTAGGCCATCATGGCTTCGACTGCCGACTTCGCCTTTTCCTGGATGAACGCCTGGACGTCGGCGGACACCTTGCCCAGCTCGCGCATCCGCTCGATCAGACGGCCCAGCTGGAACACCCCCTCTGTCCCCATCTCGATCAGACGGTCTTTGATGGGACCGAAGGCTTTGTCCATCTGCTCGGCGGCGTCCGCCCACCGCAACGTCCTGTTCTCCACCATCCCAATCAGGATGTCGAGCGATCGGAGCGTCTGGCCGAGGTTCTTCGTGTTCACCCCGACCTCTTGAGCGATATCGCCGATGTTCGCCGCGACCGCGTTCTGGAACGAGCCGAGGGCCTTTTGAGATTTCAGGAGCTCCTTGCTCAGCTTTTCGGAGAATTCCTTACCGAAAAGACGCGCTCCCTGCTCCCCCAGCTTCTTCCACTTCGGTTTGAACAGCATGCCCAGTAACTCGATCGCCGGGCCCACCATCTGTCCGATCGCAGGGAGGGCTTTGGGAAGGCCAGAGAAGATCGTACTAAAGCTCGTAACGAAAGCTCCCGTGTCAGTCTTCTTTTGGAATAGCTGTTTGAATCCACCAAGCCCTCCACTAAATAGCTTGTTACTCCCCTGGACGGCGGAGGCGGCACCACCGAAGGCTTTCCCGACATTGCTCTCGAACGAATTAAGCAAGACCGAGGTTCCCTGGAGAGACCTGCCGAAAGCCTCGGTCTTCTCGCTCATCGAGTCGAGGACGGGCGGCATCCCGAGCGCCGCTCGCTCGGTATTGGACAGACCAGCACCAAGCGTGAGGAGATGCTTTGGGAGCTTTTCGCTCACGGGGAAGAGCTCTTCCAATCCCTCCGTGACCTCACTCCAGTCAAGCTCCGGCACTTTGATTTGCGCCAGGGCATCCCGCATCCGGTTGGCTTCGGCGATGACCTTTTCCAGTGCTGGCGCCGTTACGCCAAGCCTTGAGAGCCAAGGCTCCCACTCGTCCCGGAGCCTGCGCATTTCCTCGATGGGAAGCGTGCCTTTCAACCGGCCGAGCGCCTTGTCCACTAGCTGCGCTTGCTGCGCCATCCCTTCAAAGGTCAGTGCCTCGAAGGATTGGAGCATCTGGTCGGACGCGGCCTTCCTCTGCTCTTCGGCAGCTTTCGCGGCGGCTTGTCGCAGCACCTCCAGAGCTTTTGCCTGCTCCGTGATTTCCACCCCGGCCAGCGAAGACGCCCGCGAGAGAAGATCCGTCTTGTCTTTCGCGTCGAGCAGCGCCGTCACGCTCTGTCGAAGATTCTTAGCTTGCTCGGCAAGGCCCGATTCACGAAGACTCTTGTTGTATTCGTTCATCGCTGAAACGGCTTTCTTCACGCCTGCCGGGGTTTGGGCGAACATCCGCCCGAGCTTTTCGCTCGCTTCATCGAGAAGCTGCAGATCCTGAGCGGACAGCGGGATCAACGACGTATCTACGAGACCTTCGGCGTTGCGTTTCACTCCGAAGAGTGCATCCGAGAGCTTCTGAAGTTTCCCTTGCAAAAAATCGATGGAGCCGCCAATAAATACATCGCTAAATACCGATTTCGCTGTCTGGCCGAATTTGATAAGGGTATCGGGAACGAGAGACTTGGCAGTATCAGTCATTGACTTGGACAGTGACTTGGCAAAATCTAGGGCGCTCGAAGCCGCCGACTTAAGTCCTTGACCAGCCCGGGCAAGAATGTCGGGGATCAGCGAAAGGCCGGCCTTGAATAGACCTTGCTTCTGAATCGCTTGGTCGATGGCATCGGCTTCGCTTCTATATGCCACTGCCAGATCGCTAAGAACGTTTCCGAGCTTGAATCCGGCGGCGATCGTTCCGGCAGCTACCGCTGCATAGCCGGCAAAGCCCGCCGCCGCCGATTTGCCCGCGGACGCGAGCACCCCGCTAAACCGTGCGATTTTCCCCGGCGCAGTAATAAATTCCTTATTGAACACGCGCACGCCTTGGGTGAACCGGCCCATCGCATCGCGGCCCTGGATGGTCTTGGTCGAGAATTTGGGTAACAGGTGAACGAAGTTCCCCAAGCGAGACTGGCTAACAATGAAGGCCGCGCTACCCGCCGCATGAGCGGCCGCGTTGGCTTTGGCCGCAGCCGCATTGACTAACAGGGTTGCCGTTAGCCCCTTAAATCCGATCAACACAGGCCCCACGGCCGCTGCCAAACCCACTAGTCCGACGGTAACCAATCGGATGGGCTTCGGGAGCCAAGCAAATGCGTTCGCCGCTTTCTCGATCACGTCCACCAACGGCTGGGCGGCGTCGAGCGCGTCCCGGAACACCGGCAACAGCGATGTACCGAGCGTGATACCGATATCTTTGAGACGGTTCCAGAAGATCGTCAGCTGCGAGGAGAAGGTCTCGTAGCGCTTCCGGGCTTCCTCGGCTAGCGCTGTGTTTTCGGTCCACGCATTGCCCTGCAAATCGAGGGCTTCACTGAGCAGGTCGCCAGCACTCGCAGCACGCAGGAGCGCATCGCGCATGCGGACTTCCTCAATCCCCATCGCGGCAAGCGTACCGAGCACGTCACCGCCGCTGTCCTGCATATCGCCGAGCCCGACGACAAAGGAATTGATCGCCGCGGCGGCATCGTCGCGGAACACACGCGCGAAGTCCTGGCCGCTCATGCCAGCAACGGAGGCGAACTGTTGCAACGACTCTCCACCCGAGGAAACCGCCGAGGCCATGTTGATCATGACCTTGGAGATCGCCGTGCCGCCAGCCTCCGCGCTGATGCCGACCGACGAGAGCGCCGTGGATATGGCGAGGATCTGCCCCTCAGCAAGGCCAATCTGCTCACCCGCTCCGGCGATGCGCAGTCCCATCTCGACGATTTCCGCCTCCGTCGTTGCGAAGTTGTTCCCGAGAGCTACGATGGTCGAGCCCAGCCGGTCGAACTGGTCCTGGGGCAAGCCGGTGATGTTGGCGAGCCGCGCCAGAGAGGTTGCCGCCTGTTCGGCTGACAGATTGGTTGCCACTCCAAGGTCGGCCATCGTGCGTGTGAAGTCGAGGATGTTTTCTGTCCTGATGCCCAGCTGTCCGGCGGCCTCACCGACGCGGTTCAGCTCGTTGACGTTGACCGGGATTTCCTTCGCCATGTCGCGGAATCCCTTTGACAGCTTTTCGAACTCGGCCTCCGTCGCATCAACCGTCTTACGCACCCCGGCGAAGCTGGATTCGAAGTCGGCGGCTAGTTTCGTCACCACGAGGCCGGCGGCGGCTATGGGCAGCGAGATATTGCGGCTGAGCTTCTTTCCGACGCGGTCCAGCCGCCCGATGTTCCGGTCGAAGCTCTTGGTATCGAGGCCCAGCCGGGCGATGATCGTTCCTGCTTCGAACGCCATTACGCCGCTGCCCTTCGGAGTGGAAATCCTGGAGCGGAATCGTCTACTCTGGAGCTGAGGGTGCACCCTTCGTGGGGGGCACACTGGAGGACGCTATGAAGACGACCGCTATCTCTTTTATTTTGTTGGCTTTGTCCGCCTTCCTGCTTGCCGATGACAAGAAAGACCCCGAGCTCGTCAAGGTCTACTGCTTTAGTGAGGACACCGAAGCGGGGTTCGAAGATAAGGGTGCTACGTATTTTTGTAAGGAACTCGTTAAGCGCGGCAAGAAAAAGGGATCGCTGGAGGTCATTGAGTCGATGGAGCTTGCGCACGTGGCAGTGAAGTACCTCGGTGTCGAGACGATTCCTGCTGCGGACAGAACGACTTTCTTGATGGGAGGATATGCCTGGACTCCGGCGCAATACCAAAACGGTGCAAGGGCTGTTTTGAGCATTGGTTCTTTTTCGAAGGGATTTCACGGAACGGGTGTTAACGACGTGGCTCTCGCTTCTTGCTGGACCCAAACCGAAGAGTGGATCCGCGAGAACCGCGACACGATCCTTGAAAAGGCGAAGGCGCAACAGTAGCTCCCCATTCTCGACCGTCCCTAACCGCTGCTGATCCCAGCGGGACAGCCGAGGCTCCAGGTTGGGACCGATGTTCCGGTCGAAGCTCTTGGTATCGAGGCCCAGGCGGGCGATGATCGTCCCTGCTTCAAACGCCATTTATGAAGCGCCGTCCTTCACACCGAACAGAGAAGGTTGACCGTCACGGTTGTCCCGGCGCAGCACATCCAGGAGCAAGGATTGATGCGAGACCAAATGTTCTGCTAGCCGCTTCTGGTAGTAGTCGAAATACGTTCTCTTCTCACCCCGCGTCTCGGCTCCGTGTGGAGGTCCGAATTCCCTGTGACATTCACGACAGATCGGCCACGCGCCCTTCAGTCCGTCAAGATGGGGCTGGTAGAAATGGTCGTACTCGGCTTTTGGAGTCAATTGCCCGCGTTCCACAATCGCTGTCTTCTCGCAACACGGACAGAGGTTGGCGTATCGCTCGGTCACAAATTGCTGGTGGACTGTGCGTTGCCATGGCCGCACGCGTTTTCGCTTGGGCGAGCTAAGAATCTCCTTGATCTCAGCAACATCCGTCGCTAAAGCTCGCAAGAAAGGCTCCAAGGCAAAGGGCACCACGCTCAGAGCTTCACCTTCCAACTCGCTTGCGATGTAGTAGCCTCGGCGACGAATACTTGGCAGCACGTCGTGGGTTATCCAACGCTTGAATCGTTTGGCTTCAGGCTTTCGGCTTCTGAGGATGAGGGAATACAACCCGGGCTCGGTCACGGTGGTCATCTGCTGCTTACCACCAGGGGTGTCAGTTAAAGTGACACCCTTTTCGTCCACATCGAGGCGACTTAAGGCTTGGCGATCATTGCCGATACCTAGAATCTCGCACACGTCTTTC
Source organism: Candidatus Marinacidobacterales bacterium (assembly GCA_965247365.1). Lineage (GTDB taxonomy): Bacteria > Acidobacteriota > Vicinamibacteria > Marinacidobacterales > SMYC01 > CBDFHB01. The sequence goes on along the minus strand of CBDFHB010000002.1, from coordinate 347,676 downwards.
GCGACCCATTGGGGCGCTTCGGCATTACCGACCATACGAACCCTTTGGTCGGTGTGCGGATAGACGAGAGCGAGCATTGGCTTATGAGCCGTCCCGGCTCTCGCGCGAAAAATGAATGTCTGGCGGTTGAGCCTCTAGCGGACTGGCCTGCTCAGGGATCTCGGCGTCTGGTGGAGGCATCGTCTTCAGATGGCGCCGGATGACGTTCACCTCTGGCTCAACGTTCATCGTGCCCTCGATTTCCGCCGCCATGATCTCGAGATGCGCTTCGGTAAGTTGCCCAGCGATTGCTTCGATTCGAATTCCCTTGACGAGCTTGGTTATCTCCTGTCCGTCCAGCCAAATCTTGGTGTCGGAGTGTCCAGCCATGGCCCCTAGGTGAACTCGCAGCCGGGGAGGGTGGAGATACCTGCGGCTCTTGCGGTTGTTCAGGAAGCGAATGAAGCGTTCAATCAGACCGTCTAAACTCATGGGCCCTCCTCTCGATGCCTTCCCGCACGACGGGCGCTAATGCTTTCGCCAGCTTGTCGCAGTTGTCGGACTGATCTTTGCCAATCCAGTAGAGGTAACGCGACATCAAGCAGAGCACGATAGCGGTAAAGAGAAGTCCGAGCGACGTCACGATCTCAGCAACCTCACCGATGCTCACAATCCCCTCCGTTTCAATCGTCCTCGGTGTCGGGCGCGAAGGCCCAAGGGACGAGCTGCTTTGGAGACTTGGAGCGGCCGCGCTTGCGCGGAGTCGCCCGGTCGATCATGGCCATGATGTAAGCGGTGCGTCTCCATTCGTCTTTCACCCTCTCATGTGCTCCCTTGGCGAAGCGCCGAAACTCGGCCGGGCTCATGCTCCGGACGACCTCGGGCGTGAGCCCGTAGCGCGCGCCCAGGACCTCGGCGCGCTCCATCCACCGCGTGAAGCTCTCTAGTTCGTGGGCGTCTCTTCCGGCTGCTTTTCCTCGGTTGCCGCTTTCTTCGCTTTGGTGGCCGGCCGCTTCTGACCGGCCCCGTCGGAAGGGCTTTGACTCAGGTCCACGACTTCTCCGTTCCGCTTCGGCTTTTTCGGCGTCCCCATGACCCCGGATTTTTCGAGAGCTTCGAGCGCTGGGGTAATGACGACTTCCAGGCCCAAACCTTTCTCGACGACGTGCTCCTGAATGAGATCGCCTACCTTCTGTGGTGTCAGTGTGGGGTCTTGCCACTTCAGGCCAACACAGAGCAGATGACGGATGAAATTGAACCCGGCCCGTTGATTGAGAATTTCGAGGATGGGCCGGTCCCCGAGCAATAATTCCAGCTCTGCGATAGCGTTCATATCGAAAGCGAGCAGGCGCTCGTCTTTGTCGGGCGTCGGCCCAAGTTCACGGAACGTGAAGTGTTTCAAAATATCCTCCTTGTTTTTCGTTTCTAGTCTTACGAGGTGGCTCTCGTGAGGTCGCTTCCCGCCTCGAAGGTAACGGGAGCTTCGAGGAGATCGCCCGTGGCAGCGCCAACAGGCGTGTAGTCCATCAAAACACCCGTACCCGACCACTGCGGGTTGGTGGCACTCACCGCGCCACTATCGGGCCGAATGATGAGGGCTGCCTCGGGTGGATCGGCGGCGTAGACTGCCGAAAGCTTTGCATCCACTTCGTTCGCGCTGAAGTCCTGATTGAAGACGATGGAGACGTTCCACGTCTTGAGCCCCGCCTTCACGCGCCGCGTGTTTTGCCCCATCGTGGTCGGGTCCTGAGATTCATACCCTTCCTGAATGGTGACCTCGCGGACCTGGTCGGACAGATCGGTGCCTCCAATCGAAACGAAGGCATCTTTCAGAATTACCTCACTCATTGTGCTCTCCTATGGTTTTGGCCCGATGTAGAGGCCGACGACAAAAGTGAAGGAGGGGGTGGTGCCTCCTATCGTCCACGATGCGCGCCACCAGTCATCCGTGATCGCTCCATCCACGGAAGCCGGCACGCTGAAGCCGGAAATGCCCGAGCCGGTCTGCTGTGGAAACGTGAGCCGCGTGAGCGCCGAAGCCATCCCTGAGTCATCGTCCGATCTAAGCGTGACGTCGAGCGTCGGGTCGGTCCCGGACGCGGCCAAGACATGCAGTATCCCGGTGATGCGCTGCGACGCGGAGACTGCGCCGAGCTGGAACGGATCTCCATCACCCGACGCCGTTTCCGTGCTGCTGCGAAGCGACACGGGGCGCAGGATCTCCCCCGCAGCCTCGAAGGTGACGTTGAAGGGCCAGAGCTCGCCCACCGCACCGCCCAGCGGCTGATGGTCCATCTTGGCGACGCGCATGGCGTATCCCGCATGGCCGTCATCCCGGTTGGCCCAGACGGAAACGAGCTGGCCTTCGGTGACTTGCGCCAGAATGTCGTCGATCTTGTCGGGACTCGAACCCGCCTCGCCAAGGCCGGAGATATTCATCGACGCGGTTTTGAGGCCGGCTTTCATCGTGCGGGTCTTCATCCCGAACACGGTATTGTCCTGAGACTCATGGCCTAACTGGACGGAGACTTCGTTGGAGTAGGACTTGATGTCGTATCCGGCCACGAGGATGTCTGCGTTGGTTAGAATCATTCTCAGGCTCCCTTCGCTTTCTCGAACGGTTCGTCCCACTTCTCGCCGCAGTCCTTGCAGTAGCGCGTGCGCACCTTGGCGCCCATCGTGGTGACGTCCTTCGCGTTCGGATGGGCGCAGTCACCGATGACCAGGACATCCGCGGACGCCCTGAGTGCGACGATCCGGTTGTAAATCATGGTTACTGCAACACCGAGCTCTTCGAGCTCCCGCTTGTAGGCCCCCAGTCGTTCGGCTTGCCTTGGAGTCATGCGCTCGGTCCCTTGTGGGCCTGGAAGTTACACACCCAGCGGTGACGCAGACTCGCATCCGAGCGGATGGGTACACCCTCGGACTGAAGCGCCTGGATGTCATGGTACCGAGCGCTCTTGCCCCCGCCGGAAAGAGAGCCGCTGAAACCATGTAGTGCGGCACGGACGGCCTCTATCTTGTCGCGCGCACCCTCCGCGCCCTCTATCCTGGACACACGCGCCAGCACCTGAAAGCTCGGCCGCAGAACCGAGTCCGGGACTCCCATGGTGCGGATCGATTCAAGCCCGGCAGTGGGGAGGACAGCCACCAGCGCATCGGGCGTGTCCGGTTCGCTCGCCAGGAAGATATCGGTGTTCACCGTACCGATGTCTTGGTCCTGCAGCCGAGTACCGATTTCTTCGAGTGTGGGCATAGCTAGAATCCCACCGCCTTTGCGAGGTCTTTGGCGAGCCCAGGAACGGCCCGCCGAACCGGGTCTTCGAGGTATTTAGCTTTTCTGCCTTCGGTATGTCGTGCCGTCAGGTCTTCGTGCACGGGGATCGCGTACTCTCTCGCGGGGCCGCCATAGCCCATAGTGACCGAGATGCTTCCGCGCGAAACATCGGGCTGCTCCACGAAACCCGAGCTCGCCAGTGCTCCCGTCTTAACGGGAACCTCGCGTTTCGATTCCGTCATGACGTACTGAGCGCGCCGGTAGAGGAACGCGGCGGCGTCTCGTTTCATCTCCTCGCCCTTGGCTTCGATGTTGGAGAGCACGCGCCGCAACGACCGCTGGTCGACGTGAACGCGCTTGCCGACTGCCATCTGGATTACCGCCCTGCCGCCGTTTTCTTCTTCGGCGTGGTCGTGGTGCGCGACGTCGCTCTCGTGGCGCTCCCGTTCGAAGAAAGCGCGGTCTGATAGAGCTCGGGGTGCTCCGCGAGCGCCGTCATCAGCGCGTCGAGACCCGTGGACTTTCCGTTTCGAAGATGGTGCTCCACCCGGCTCCGGAGCTTTGCCTCGGCCTCCGCGGCGGTGTCCTTGCTCTCGCGCCAAGGCGCGCGCAGAATGCGATGGAAAGCCTCCGCCCACGAGCGGTCGCTTAGAAGCCGCTCGATATCGCCTCCGCTCTCTTCCAGAACCTCGAACCAGATTTCCCTTTTCGTTGGCATATGTGTCTCCTGACTCACCCGAGAAAAACTTGGGGCATGTAGGGCGCGTTCGTCTCCGGGTCGAAAAGGCCGCTGACGTCCAGGATGGGCCCTGACGTGCCGTCCGGCAGCGTGATGACGTCCCGGAGGTCGACCGGCTCGCGCCGGTTCGCCGCCCCATTGGCCGGAAGGGGCTCGACAAACGTCACTTGCGCACGGGAGACGGCCACTTCGCCGTTCGCCATCGTGACCCGGTGCTGTTTCATCTCGACCAGGGCGCGCCGGGTCACCGCGGCCGCGTAGTTCGGGGCTCCGAAGCTCGTGAGTCCTATCCACGCCTGGTGCTGGACATCGACCAATAGAGAGTCGCTGAGCTCTCTCGCCGTAGCGACGCCGGAACGAACGATATCTGCGAGGCTCATGCCCTGAGTAACTCCCTGGTGCTGGAAACGCGGCCGCGCACCGTACCCCAGTCTCGGGGAATGAGGTGGAAAACCGCGTCAGGTACGACTTTCGCCGCGACAGAATCTTTGAACGTGAGCGACACGGGGCCCGCCTTGATCGACGTGATGCCTTGGGTTTCGATGCCGGAGTCGGCCACGCGGTCGGATACCAGGAGCTGCCTCGCATACTCGGCGGTGGCGTGCTGGAGCTGGATCGGGATGACGTCTTGGGGTACGAAGTACCCGCTCGGATAGGTCATGCCGACCCGTGGCCACAAGAGCGCCTGCACATCGTCAACCACGTAGCCGTTCCAATCGATAAGGCTGTCCAGTAGCTTCGTCGCCCACAAGATCGCCGCCGTCTTCTCTTCGTCGCTCGCCTCCGCCCACGTGGTTCCTGCCGCGGGACGGTCGGAGTGATACTGCTCGGCCACTCCCAATGACACGTAGGCGTTGGCGTTCGCGGCGCCCGGCGTCGTCACCAGCTCGGAAGTCGCCATCGGCTACCCCTCGAACCCCTGAAGCTCTTCGCGTCGCTTGTCGAGCGCGGCGAACACACCCTTGCGGCTCTTTCCCGCCCGTTCCTCGGCCTCGAGCGCCGCAAGCTCACCAAGCTCGGCCACCGCGATAAGCTCTGCCGCTTCCGCGACCCTGAGCTCGGCGAGACCGTAGCTCTTCACGCCAAGGCTGGCCTTTTCCTCGGCGGACGTGGACGCGGACGAAGCCCCGGCGAGCGTGTAACGGTTCGGGGTCCTCTCGTAGTCTTCCTTGTTGATGGTCATCACGTCATCGCCAAACTTCTCGCTGTCCCTGAACTTCACACGGACGGTTTCGACTTTCGCCATGTCCCGTTGCTCCTTTTCCTCGAACTCAGTCCGAGTCTTCAGTACCCCGTGACGACGTAGCTCACGCCTTCGGTATCCGTCGAGGCCACGAGCGTTGGATTCGTAGCGGACGTCGGCTTCCAGGCGTAGATGTTGAGCGTTCCGCCCGAAACGCCATACGTCACAACAGAAGTATCCACACCGGGCGCGGTAGCTTTCTTGAGCGTCAGCGATACGCTGGTGATCTTGTCGAAGCCGGTTTCAACTGGTGTGGGGTTGGCCCCGTCGAGGGTGACTTCGCCCGTGACGATATACTCGCCGCTACTTTTCTTCTCTGGTGCGATCTTTCCCATCTTCGTGCTCCTCTCGGATTGAACTCTTGGGGTGGGGGCCTAAGCCCCACCCCTCAAGCCAAAGTTGTTGCCTAGCCGGCGATACGAGTCGCCAGCCCGGGCCGCACCGTCTTGACGCCGTACAGCGTGTCGTAGGAGAAGCGGGTCCGCTTGTGCTCGCGGCTGACCTCAAGACGCAGAACGAGACCGGACACGGGGTCGACCGCCGAAGAAAACATGCCGAGTCCATCGGGATCGGAGCCGCTGAACGGCCGCATCGCCAGCGCGAACGCATCGGGATGAAACGCCAGATTCACGACATGATCCCCCTTGATGGTGATGACCTCGTTGTTATCCCCGGTGGGTAGTGCGACTTTCAGGCCCGGCTTGAAATTGAGCTGGGTCGCGGTGGTGCCCTCGGTCACAACGTAGGTCTGGGTGTCGCCAGCGATGGTGAAGATATCGCCGACGTTGGGGGCCGCGTTGAAACCGTCAACGGTGAGCGCCTTGGCTCCCGCCGCGACGGCACCGGCATCGTTGACCACCCCGGCCAGAGAAGAGCTCGCGGTGTGGGTCGGGATGTTCTGGTCCTCGAACCACGCGGCGCCGAGCTTACTTGCGAACTGCCCCAGGGCCAGTGGCTCGGCCCCTCCACCAAACATCTGGTCTTGGAAGGCACGGAGTCCGAGCGCCTTGGCCGCGGCATCCACACCGAGAACGACCCGGCGATCTCCAAACGGCGCGAGCTGTTGGTTCAGGACCTTCCGGGCGTCGAGCCACTCCGAAAGATCCGTCCCGAACGGCGTTGTCCCTGCCACTCCGGCGAAGCCATAGACTTCCTTGTAGAGTGCCAGGATGTCCCGGTCGATCTGGTTCGCGAGGGCCTTGACCGCTTCCGACGCCTGCATGGGGATGGTTCCTTCCATCACCTCGAGACGTTCTTTGTCGGTCAAGTAGAAGGGCGCCTCCTTCCACTTGTCGAGGGCGAGCGCGACCTTGGTCGGCGCGATATCCGCGATCGACGGCGGGGTTGCGGCCGGGCTGACGTCCTGAACCGCGATCGCCGACGGGATCGGGACATCGATCGTCGAGCCCTTCTCGCCAGCGATGGATTCGTAGCGTCGGTTGACAAGCCTCGCCATGATGGCGTTCTCGCGCAAGGCGAGAACCCCTTGTGCCAAAAGCTTGGGGATGAGTGCTGTGAGGGTATTGGCCACGAGAGACCTCCTTCACGGTTACGTGAATTTGGCCCCTCGGGGGCGTCGCTTTTATAGGGTCCCTCGGGGACCCTACGCAACTGCGGCTACTGCTGCGCGCCGCACACGCTCTACTCAGGCGAGAACCAAAACGCCTCGCCCTTTAGCAACAAACGCCAAGTTTTAGTAAATTCGGCCCCTCGGGGGCGCCGCTAATCAAGGTCCCTCGGGGACCTTGCGCAACTGCGACCAGTGCAGCGTGTCGCACACGCTCTACTCGGGGGAGACTACCGTCTCTCCCTTTGCGACCGACTCCAAATGTTTCCCGATTTCCACGGGATCATTGGGGATGGTGTGTTTCGCTCCTTGCCCTCCTGGGCTCGGAGTGGCGCCGCCACCCTTCGACGCCTTGAACAAATGTGGTGCATCGGACACCAAGTTGCTCACCCACTCTTCGACCGTCAAAGGCTGAGCGGGTTTTTCCTTGCTGAACAACGGTGTGTCGCCATCCTTGGCAACCACCGTATCGCCGTTTTCAAGGTGAAAGACTTCGACGCCACGGCGAATATAGTCGGGAATCGCTTTCTCTTCGACGCCGGCTTTGAGGCCTGCCGTCGTCAGTCGCGATTCCAGATTCTTGCGCGAAAGGGCTGCGGTGCTCGCCTTCTCTCTGGCTTCCGCCTCATCGAGACGTTTCTGCAGAGGCTCGACCGCAGCGGCGATTCCTTTCTGGACGAGAGCCGCGATATCGTCGCCGCCCTTCACGCCCTTCTTTTCGAGCTCCCCAATCCGCTCTTTCAACTTGGCGTGCTCCTCTAGATCGATGCCGTCGAATCGCTTCAGCTTTTCTTCGAGCTGTAACTTTTCAAGGTTGAGCACGCGGTTGTTATCCCGGAACTCAATGAGCTTGCTGTTGGCTTCCGAGAGCTCAGCCGCCTTGACGAGACCTGGGACCTCGCCCTCGACCTTGAGGGCAAATCTGCCGTCCCTTTCTTCGTACTCGCCCCGGAGGGCCTCGGGGACCTCATCGAGCGTGGGAACTACCGTTTTCATCTTCCCCGAATTTCTAGCACCAAGCTTGCACCCTTGTCAAGTTCCGCCTAACAAAAATATTATTTATTACTTTGAATGTGCAGGAACGTTAGGTAAATTCTGGAGTAGGAGCCTGTATGTACGGCGAAATCAAAGCTAAGGAACTGCGCGCTCCTAGTACGAGTTCGTCTTCAGTCGGTCGCTGCTCTCGCTGTCTTTTTTCGCTCTATCGGGATTCGGAACATTGCGGTATTCTGTGCGTAGAGAGATGCCTAGAACGCTCTCACAGCCCACCCAACCGGCCGTGCTAGCGTCACCCTTTCGCGCTTGAAGAAAGGAGACGAGCCGATGGTATGTGTTCACGATATCGTCGCGTACATCCTCGAAAAATCAGGGACGATGACGGCGATGAAGCTCCAGAAGCTCGTCTACTATTGCCAAGCTTGGTCTCTGGTCTGGGATGACGAGCCGCTGTTCCCGGAGAGGATCCGCGCATGGGCGAACGGCCCCGTTGTGTTCGAGCTTTACGACGAGCACCGTGGGAAGTTCGAAGTCATGGGGTGGCCCAAAGGTAACCCCTATAATTTGAATGATATGCAGGCAGAAACGGTCGATTCCGTTCTCGAGTTCTACGGTGACAAGTCATCGCAGTGGCTCTCAGATTTGACTCACAGAGAGGATCCTTGGCTCGATGCTCGTCGCGGACTGGTACCTGGCGAGCGCGGAAACCAAGAGATCACGCACGCCGCGTTGGCAGAGTACTACGGTAGCTTGTAAACGGTGTCTCGCTTTTTTGGGAGGTCGAAGAAAAAAGCCAAATTCAAGGGCGGGGCGCCGGACCCACAAAAGCCAAAACTCCTCCCTTCAAATCACCGGCCCAAAGAAATCCAGTTTGGCAACTTCGCGGGATCGACCTGGACACAAGTTGCCGATGGGGATGGCGCCACTCAAACCGAGATGTGCTTGCCGAAGTCGTCGAAAAACTCTCTCAGTTCGAAAGCCATGACGTGGCAATCAATAGAGCAGGGAGCGAAGAGCCATTTCGTCAATGTCGCGGATCTGTGTAGTGACGCAAGGAAGCGCCTCGAGCAAATTCAAGAGGACGACACGGATTCTCTTTTTTCTCTTCGGCTGTCTGGAGTGAAGCGAATTTGGGGGATCCGCGACAACGAGATTCTCCGGATCTTGTGGTGGGATCCAAATCACGAAGTGTGTCCCTCACCCCAAAAACACACGTGACTTCGTCGGGCCCGGCCAGAAACGGCGTCTTCTAGCGGCTCGTTCTTCTTCCACTCCACGTCGTCTTTGAATTGGTCCGGTTTCATCAGAATGGAGCGTACTCCTTTTCCTGACGGGCCTTCAAATACAAATTTGCTGATTTTGTTAAATAACTATTTATGCTTGACTTGATAGTACAAGACGGCAGTCGTGGGGATGAAGGACCGTCAGAGCAATAAGGTCCGGGCCAAGGTCGTCGAAAATACCGACGCACCCACTCTCCAAGGCTTCGTCCTCGACAACTCAGCGCCGGCCGCGAAGGTCTACACCGACGACGCCATCGCTTATTCCGGGCTCACAAGAGACAGAGAAGCCGTGCGGCACTCGGTTGGCGAGTACGTCCGCCAGCAAGCTCACACGAACGGGATCGAGAGCTTCTGGGCTACGCTCAAGCGGGCGCACAAAGGCGTTTTTCACAAAATCAGCCCGAAACACCTAGACAAATACATTCAAGAATTTGCCTCGAAGCACAACATCCGCGATCTAGGAACGCTCGACCAGATGCTCGACACCGTCGCCAGCATGGTCGGCCACCGGTTGCTCTACCGGGATCTCATCGCGGACAACGGCCTTAGCTCTGGGGCCAGGTCGTAGAAGCGCGCGGGCCAAGCTCTCCGGCGTTGCGCCTTTTAGATCACGCTCTGCGATTATCATCGGCTTTCTCATCGTGCTATATTTCTCCCTGTGAGTTCGTGTCCAGCCGTTCGTCCTCTACCGAGGCTTCGGTCTGCCATGCAGCAGACCTGCAAGATGTGTGGGCAGCCTGATAAGTTCGACTTCCACGTTCCCGACGAATTGTGGCAGGCCATCGTGCCTCAAAATTATCAAACGCTTGCCGTCTGTCTGTATTGCTTCGATGAAGAAGCCGCCGCAAAGGGTATCGACTTTGCGACGGCCTTCACAGAGATATGGTTCGCTGGCCGATCTGTTTCAATGAATTTAAGAGTCAACAGAGCAGTCAGCTTGATCGGTCAAGAGCAGTTGGAATCCCGCTCTTTAGCCTGACACTCGTTGCAGAACTCGCCATCCGTCGGCTTGCTCCACTTGTCTTCGTAGTCACTAGTTGGCCAATTGCTACAATTGGTGCAAAAGTGCCAAGTATCGTAACCACCTTTTCGACGTCGAGTAGGAAGGTCTTCCGCGATGGGGAATGGTTCTTGTCTGTCGTAGATGTGGTAGAAGCCATCACAGGGAGCCAAAGCCCGAGGCGCTATTGGTCTGACCTGAAACGTAAGCTCGCGGTAACAGAGGGCTTTAGCCAGTTGTACGAAGATATCGTACAACTGAAAATGCCTGGTTCCGATGGCAAAGACTACGCAACTGATGCTGTTCAGTCCTGAAACGATGTCCGGCTCCTCTTTCTTGTGGGCATTTCTGCGGTGCCTCCACGCGCGTTATGAGGGTATACTCGAGATCGTAACTTACAGATTATACGGCGTTTACCGTATACTCCTGAGCCTCATGGATGATCGTGAAGCCCCGACTCCCAACATGCTCCAATTATACCGCGTTGATAAGGCTAGAAAGCAAAGGGTGTTATGAGCAACAAAGTAGAGGGGGCCGTCGACGGAGACCTGGATACGCTTGCAGGCGGCCTACGACAGTCGCGCACGACAGGTGGTCGTGCCAGTTCCGAAAGACCGGGCCACGCTTGAAGCTATCGGGCTACCCGTCATCAGAGGAATGGATCTACGAGAATCAGCCTACGCTGAATTGGCTCAGTCGCGGGCGTTGTTAGACACCGTGACCGGGGACGACGCCCACGACGCCGCGATTGCTCTGGACCGACTCACCGAGATCGACGAGCATCCCGACACCCTTGTTCGGGGGACGGATCTCGACAAGCGACTGGCGAAACTGACCTAGATGCGATGGGCACGCTGTATGGGTTTGCTTACACGGATACGGCACTTGCGAGCCTCAGAAAGATCCAACCAAAGAAAGTGCACATTCGTGGCGGGTGAAAATTGCACACTCGGCCTACGGGTGACGAACCCTAAGGCGTCGTTACCTCCCTGGATTTCCTTCGGGCTCTGACCGGCGGGCGACCACGAGCAGCGACGGGTGGCTGAGTACGGCGAGTCGGCGTGTCAAGGTTCCGGCAGCTCGAGCCTCCTCGAGCGAGCCCCATGGCGCACCGGCATTGCGGGTGAGCCGGTGGGTGTGAGAGCAAAACGTCGGTCGGAGAGGCGCCGCAGACTGGATTCGCCAAGTGTTACTTAGCGCGGCCAGACACGAACTTGAAACGAAATGAGGACTAGAAGGGTTGACAGAGGGACGAGGAACCCCGCCCCTCTGCACAAGTCCCACTGCACAGCGCGGTCAACCGCCCTCAGAACGGGCGAGCGGGAATAAGCTCGACATCCTACAGCCTCCTTGACTGCAGGCCCAAGCGGATATAGATTTAGAGTGTGATGGTTGGTCCGCGTGGGCCTACCGAAAAGGCCCTCCCAAGAGTCGTGAGCTCTTGGGAGGGCCGACTATCTTCACTTCCTCAAATCCTTCTCCAACGAGAATCCCACGATCCCGTTCTCGTATTCCCTGATGGAATAGTGTCGAATCTCTTCGACCTCGATACCGTAGAACCTCAAAAACGCTTTTGCCGTCATGAGATACGACGCGGCATGCTTTTGCTTGCGGACGATATAGCTATTGTCAGCCCCCTTCCTGACACGACGGAGTCCGACAATTCGCTCCTCTCGGTCGAAAAGTAATTCCGCGTAGACTTCACCACCCTTAGAAGAGCTCCCCGACCGACGTCTGAACGGCTGGTCGGACAAGGCCGTCTAGCTGGACGCTTCAGGTGGCAACGGGTCGAAGAAAATCCCCTCTAAAGTACGGAGGAGCACTTGCCAGCACTTGTACTTGCCCTGTCCGTTGATCCGATATCGGCACTCACCATCATCATCTAGGGTTAGTGTTATCTCAAATGAAGCAAAGGATGCCGGATTACTGCTGACTAAAACGCGATCCTTTACCAGTTGGAGGTTGAACGTAACGCTTCGACTTGGATCGCCATCAGAACCATCCCGAGAAAGAACAAAAAAGTCGTCGTTGGATCCGAATTTGAATCCAGCTTTCTCGGCGTTTTTCTTGGCCTGTATCTTTAATTCCTCGAACTTGTAATGGAGTGAGCATTCTTTTCTAGCTGACACCCAGTCAAAATACTCGTCTTGTGGACTCATAGACCCTCCAGCATTCTTGCCTAATTTCAAAAGGGTTCCCAAGCTACGCGGCCCTGGTGCCAGGGCCGGCCTCTACGAGCCCCATGGCGCACCGGCATTGCGGGTGAGCCGGTGGGTGTGAGAGCTCTCCGACCGACGTTTGAAACCGTTCATCGAACCCCACGACCTGGCCTTCGAGCGGAGCACAGATAGGACAGGGCCGCCCGTCGGCCGTTCTAATTTCGTCGGGCGTCGTGATCCAAGTTTTCGCGGCGGTTTTCGTGAGAAGGCCCTGACGTCTGGCTTGTCGCCAGCTTTCTTGAACCCCACGGTTCAGCGCGGAGAGCGTCTCGGTCCGGGCGATGTTGATAGCCCGCTCGCGAATCTTGCGCCGGACGAAACGGGCGACCAAGGTTTCCACGCGCCCGAGCCTGAGGCCGCTGTTGATTAGGGACTCCCGGAAGTTCATCGCCGCCATCGCCTGACGCGTCGTCATCCCGACCATCGACTGGATCATGCGGGCCGCCTCGTAAGGCGGTATACCTTCCCGGATGGAGCGGGCAATCAGAGCACGGAGAGCCGCCACGGTCTCGGCGGAAACGAGGGTCACCATTGCGGCCGCTTGGCGCGCAGCAGCCGCCTCTGCGGTTCGGTGGGTACCGTCGAATTGGAAAGGGGTCTCAGGCATTCCCGTTCACGATTTCCGCGCCTACTCTTCCGCCCTTCATCGTCGCGTCCCGGACGATGGTCGCAGCTGGGCCGAGTGATTCTTCCACAAAACGGCGAGTCAGAAGGGCCGCCGCTCGCCGGGCGTCTCTCGAGGCCAGCGCCATCGCAATGTCGTTGATGGCCACATGCTCACGTACCCGCTGCGCGGCTCGTTCGACGGCTCGCGCTAGCCGCCGCTCGATAGGGTCCGCCGCCGCTTCGATGAGGCGGTATTCAATCGGTCGACGCGGCATAAGGGTGAAGCGCCCGATCTAGATCTGGCGTGACTCCGAATTTGACAATGGAATCGATTGCAAAATATGTGTTTATACGATCTGATTGTCTCAACTTGACACGTTCAATGACGCCTCCGGTTCTAACCGCTCGATGCTCTCTCGCTCTCGGGTGATGGCGGCGAGCTCTTCTTCCCACGTCACGCCTTCGCGGGCAACACCTCCCACAGAGATATTGTGGTAGAAAGTCGGGTACGAGATCTGTTCCGCTTGTAGCGACAAGACCAGCTCGTGGAGCTCGGCGGGGCTCATTTTCACGGTAAGGAATTCCTTGTTGAGTTCGACGGTTGCCCCGGTATCTTCGGGTTTGTCTGAAGTACCCGCCCACCACGCGAGCCATTGCAGGACTTTGGTAAGCCCCAGCTCGACCGCTTGAGCGACGGTCCGTAAGCTGGCGTGCTCGCCCGCGTGCCGCATCCCTACTGCCGTCGCGGTTTCTTGAGTGGACGCCTGCTCTTCCAGCAGCCGCGCACCCAACGTAGCCATGAGCTTCTGTTTCCGGTCGAGCGCTTTTTCGAGGGCGCCGAGCATGTTGCCGTCGGCCTGGATAATGCCAGCCCGACCGGCCGGGTCGAGCTGAAGCATGTGGGTCGGGCCCAGTGCTATCGGCGTGCCGTCATTGCTCCCCATGACACCGGCCGCCCACGGGATCGGGATGCCCGTGTAGTGAAGACCGTGTTCATAGTCGGCACTATTGCGGTAATGGGAGAGATTGGTGTCAGCCAACGCATCGAGCGGGGGTATGGACGGAGTAGGGGAGATCCCTTCGGAACCAATGAAGACGAACGGAATGAATCCGAGCCGATTGCTACGCCGTTCGGGAAGGATGGGCTCCTGAGCGAGGAACTTGCCGGAGTTTTCTCTTTCCTCGACGTAGACGGTTTGGCTATATCCATCGTCGCCGAGCTCCAAGACCCGATACTGGACACCCGACTTCATCTTGAAGGGGTCCTTGCGGTCGAGCTCCTCAACGGTCTCGCGTAGCACGACACGGACCAGCACTCTATCCCCGCCCCGGCGCTCGGTACGCCACGAGATGATGTCTTCTGTAAAGTAAGGGGCAGCATACGGCCTCTGGTCTGGAGCTTCCGCCGTCGCCATATCCACAAGCACGCCGTACCGACCAACGGTCATGCTCTCGTCCACCGCTTTGAGGACGAGGAGCTGAAACGGAACACTGGTGAGTGTCACGTCCTGGAGGATGCCGTTCAAGTTCTCGGGAAACTGAACCGCGGGCGCTTTTTGGAGGATGGCACCGGCCAACCCCTCCACCGTCCGCTTCATGGCGCTGTAGAAATAGGCGCGAAGGAGATACTCATTGTACTTCGCGGGTTTTTGCTCATGGATATCGAGCCGCGGAAGGTACTTCGTTGTCTTCGACTTGACCGCGTCGCTTCCTTCTCGGGTGTCGCGGCACTTTTCCCACTTGGGCGCTATGCGTTGGTAATCCGGATGTGGTGTGTCAACTGGCATCTTTTACCCCCAAACCATCTCGCGAAACGTTATCGGCTGTGGTCCACCCGTCAGCCTATGGAAAGCCCGGCTCGCCGCATCGATCTGATCGTCAAAATCAGAATACGGAAAGTGCGCTGCCTCGTCAATGAATGTGGAATTCCAATCGCCGCGCACTAGCTTGACGTTGCCCGCCTCGGCCTGTGCTGATAGCGCTTCCGCTCTCACTTCCTTAGCTCCGCTCTCGGGCGAGTATCGCACGTTGTAACCGGCAAGCTGCTTGACCAAATATTGTACTTGCGCCTTGCCCGCCTGACCGGGGTCCTGGGGCAGGTCGATCAGCACGTTCCTGCCATCCTGCGCGGCGATAGCCTTGATCATCTGCTCAACCTTCTCTGGAGTTCCGCGCAGGCGCTCCATATGTTCGATGTAGTAGACGCCATCCTTGAGCGTCATCTTGCAGCCCGCCGTCCAGTCTCCGGACACGGACGCCGCGAGGTCCCAGCCGCGCACGGTGCGCCCCCCGCACGGCACGGCCTCGGGGTTGATGATGCCTTCCTCGTCCCACCACGCCCGGTTGAACATACCTCCGGAGCGGGGGGTAGGTCGTTGCTGCAACTGACCGGCGCTGCCATACGAACCCAGGTCGCGTTCGAGCTGTGCGACCGCTTCCTCGGGAAACCGCTCGGGCCATAGCAATTGACCCTCATGCGCCCGCTCGTCACGCTTCGATACGTGCGGATGGTCGGGCTCGTAGCGCGCCGGAAAACAAAGCGTCTCCCAGCCGCCCTTGTGGAGCAGGTGCCCGGCGAGATCCTGATGGTGGACCCGCTGCATGATGAGCACGTAGGCTCCGGTCTGCGGGTCGTTGAGACGATTGCTCATCGACTCGTCCCACCAGTCGAGCGTGGCTTGACGCACCATATTGCTCCCGGCTTCGACAACGTTGTGGGGGTCGTCGATGATGATGATGTCGCCACCCTCTCCGGTGAGCGCACCACCAACCGAGGTGGCGAGCCGGTAGCCGTTCCGATCGTTGTCGAAGCGGATCTTCGTGTTCTGGTCGCTGGTAAGCCGGAATCTGTCGCCCCAACGCCGCTGATAGACGGGCGATTCGATGACCCTGCGGCACTTGACCGAATCGCGGATGCTGAGCGTCTGCGCGTAGGAAGCCGCCATGAAGCGCGTCTCGGGATGGCGTATCCACGTCCACGCCGGCCACATGACGGAAACGATGCTGCTCTTTGAATGTCGCGGTGGAATGTTGACGAGCAGCCGCCGTATCTCTCCACGGCTCACCGCCTCCAAGTGCTCGCAGATCGCTCCGATGTGCCAGTTGTCGCGGAACGGCGACGGGTCCACCCACGGCCATAGCTGGCGGGTGAACTCGCGCAGGCTGCGCTCGGCAAGCTCCTGGTCCAGCCAGTCGGGATGCGCGAGCAGGTCGTGAACGACCGGGGATTGGGTATCAGTTCGCATCCGTCTGCCCTTTCGCTATCGCTATCGCCCGCAGCGCGGACAGGTCCTCGTCCGATAGCGGCGTCAGATCGGGCCGCGTCACTTCAAGCTCGCCCCGATGCTCGATCTTGTCGGCATGCCCGAGCGCCCGTAGCTCCACGTCCGTCAGCGTTTTGATCCACCTGTCCAATACCGCCACAGGTATCTCCCTGACATCGAGCGTTTCCAGCCGCTTTACGAGGCGTCCCAGCGCGGCACGGGCTATCGCGGCTGCCCTGTCTTCGGCTTCAGCGAGTTCCCTTGCCCGGCGCGCCCGGCGCTGGCGGCTCAGGTCCGCATCATGCGCGGCGGCGCGGGCTACCCATGAGTGCTCGGTGCTCCAATTCATCCATCTTCCTGCTGCTCTTTTGCTGCTCTTTTGCTGCCCCTCGCACTGCTCCCGGTGCTCCCGGTATGCGGCGTCGATAGAGCGCTGGTCAGCGGGTAGATCGCGGTAGTGCGTGAAGGCGTGGAAGGCCTTCGATGCCTCCTCGTCGTCATGAGCTTCAAAGGCCCCCGCTTTGGCTTCGGCCTTCCCCGGGCCCTGGTGCTGATGGCACAGCAGTCCACTGGAAACGCACCGACGGCACGGCTTTCCGCTCTTCGTCCGACCCGGCTTGAAGCTCACGCCCGCTCCGCCTTCTCGCTGGTGTACGCCTCCCAGCGGGCGACAGCCATATCCACGTAGCGCGGCTCGATCTCCATCGCATAGCACGTGCGGTTCTGCCGCTCGGCGGCAATGAGGGTCGTGCCGGAGCCGAGGAAGGGGTCGTAGACGTCGCCCTCGTGGTTGCGGATGGGCCGCTCCATGCACTCGGTGGGCTTCTGCGTACCGTGTCCGGTCTTGGGTTCGGATTTCTCGCCGCCCGCAGGATTTAGGTTTCGAACATCCCAGATCGTGGTTTGCTTGCGGTCACCCCGCCAATATGTCTTGGCTCCCTTTCGCACGGCATACCAGCAGGGTTCGTGCTGTTGATGGTAATGGCCGCGAGAGATAGCGAAGTGCTGCTTCCGCCAGATGATCTGGGAGCGGATCGCAAAGCCGCAGGCTATCAGGCTCTCGGCAACCGTAACGGCGTGCAAACCGCCGTGCCACACGTAGGCCACCTGTCCCGGGAAAAGCGCCCAGGCCTCGCGCCAGTCGGCGCGGTCGTCGTTGCAAACTTTTCCCCGCATCTTCGGCTTGCCATCGCCGAAGATGCCACCAACCCCATCCCGCCACGTCGGGTCATAATCGACCCCATAGGGCGGGTCTGTCACCATGAGACTCGGGCTCAGCTTACCGTCGAGTAGCCGATCGACGTCCTCCGCTTTCGTGCAATCCCCGCACATGAGCCGGTGCTTACCAAGCGCCCACAGGTCGCCGGACTTCGTGATGGGGTTCGGCGGCTCGGGCACATCGTCAGGATCGACCTGGCCTGGCGACGGCCCCAGCAAGCGGTCAAGCTCGAGCGCGTCAAACGCCGTGCTCTCCGACAACGCGGCAAGATCGGCATCCATCGAATCAGCCAGCGCCGCCAGCTCGGCGGTCAGCGTCTCGTCATCCCACGCGGAGAACTCGCCCGTGCGGTTGTCGGCTAGCCGGTAAGCTCGCGCTTGTTCGGGCGTCAAGTCGGCCACATGAACGGGTACGGATTCGAGGCCCAGCTTTCGCGCCGCCTGCAACCGAGTGTGCCCGACAATGATCACGCCATCGGGGTCAACCACGATAGGTTGCTGGAATCCGTATCTCCGGATGGACGCGGCGACGGCATCCACCGCCGATTTCGGGATGCGGCGTGGGTTGCCTTCGTAGGGTTTGAGCGCGCTCAGGGAGCGCTGCTCGACCAGCAACGGAGTTGAAGACGCCGCACGTGAAGGCTTCCGCTTCGACGAACGAGACCGCTTTCGCCCCTTCGCCTTGTTGCGGGCGGGCGTTTTCGCCGAAGCCTTCTTGCTAGCCAGTCATCGTGTGGGCGCTCTTGTCGCTCTCGGGTTGGCGCTCTGGTCGCTCTCGGGTTGGCGCTCTGGGCGCTCTCGGGTGGCCGTCTCGCGGCTCTCCATGAGTCTCTCGTATTCTCGCACGATATCGATGGTCAGCGTATGCAGCTCACCGCCGCGCTTGTTTCGGATGATGATGCGGGCTCCGTCGCGCTCGGCAAGGATCGCGCGGGCGTGACAGTCGCATCGCAGGGGCTCACGGGATCGCTCCCTTCTCGTCGCCATCAATAACCGTCATCCTAGCCGAAGTCCTCTTTGATTCTACCGCGACTTGACTTCCCGAGCGGACGGATGGCAGGCTCCCGCTCCCAAAAAGCAAAGGGGAAAGGGAGGACAGAAATGTATGGATTTGGAAACGTCTACAGGCGAAAAGGATCTTCTTTCTGGTGGATTCGATACAGCGTCGAGGGCGAGCTTAGACGCGAGAGCTCAAGGTGTACGCGGAAATCGGACGCGAAGAGCTTTCTCAAGAAGCGTCTCCTGGAATCGCAGCGGTTCGCGGAGCCGCTGCGCCTGACGATGGCCGACTGCCTTCGCGGGTATCTGGCGGACGCGAGCCTTCGAGGACTGCGAAGCGTTTCTGTAGCCAAGCGCGCGTGCGCGATCGTGGAAAAGCATCTCGGGGAGGCTCGCGCCAATGACATCACCTCGGCGGACCTGAAGCGCTTGCAGTGGCGACTGAATGACGACGGCTACGCTCCCGCGACCATCAACCGCCTCGTAACCACCGCCTACGGCGCGCTGAAGCTGGCGGAGCGAAGCGGCAATCTGTTCGGAAAGCTGCCACAGGCGCCCAAGCAATTGAAAACGCCGAAGCCGCGACAGGGATTTCTTGAGCACGATGACTATCTCGCGATCTCGGCAGAGCTGCCGGATTGGGGGAAAGACGTGTTCGAGATGTTCTACCGGACGGGATGGCGGAGGAGCGAGGTGCTGTGGCTGACGTGGAACGAGGTCGATCTGGAGCAGCGTGTCATTCGGCTGGACCCCGATCGCGACAAGAACGGCGAGACTCGGCTCTGGCCGCTCCGGTTCTTCCTGGAAGACCTCATGGCGCGCCGGGCGAAAGCACGCGTCGTGGGCGTCCCGTTCGTCTTCCACCGCAACGGAAGGAAGATCGGGCTGACGGGCTGGCGGGGTCCGTTTGTAAAGGCGTGCGCCGCCGCCGGACGCCCTTTCTACACCCACGACTGCCGCCGCACGGTGGCTCGGGCTTTTGAGCGGGCCGGGGTGCCGCGCAGCGTGGCGATGAAACTCATCGGGCACAAGACGGAGGAGATGTACAAGCGCTATCGCATCGTCAACGAGGAAGATCTTCTGGACGGTGTGTCCACGCTGGAAGGCTATTACCGGGAGCGGGCCACCACCGCCAGCCAGCGGGTGATTCTTTTTGACGACGCCCGAGGAAAAAGAGGTTAAAAAGAGGTTGACAACCCGAGTTGCAATATTGCATAATACCCATCATCATGCCTTGGCAAGCAAATCAACCCGCAATGAAGCCAGAGGAGCTAGTCGCGTTGCGTAAGAAGGCTGGGCTAACCCAAGACGTGTTAGCCGACGCTCTCCACCTCGATAAGGCAACGATTTCGCGGTGGGAGAACGGCAGAACCCCAATCTCCGGGGCTCGTGCACAGCACATCCTTTTTGTCTTGGGCGTGGGAAGAAGTGGTGCCGCATGAGTAACTTACAGCGACTCAGCGCGGGAAAAACGATGTGCACAAAACATGCACAGCGATTTTCTGTAAGCTACTCAATCCAAAGGGCTAACGGAGATCGACACCAGAGTCCAGGATCTTGATCCCGTGGGGCGTCAGAAAGATGTTGGATGGTTTCAAGTCGCGGTGAACCATCGCATTGCGATGCAACGCCTCGAGGGCGGACAAAACCTCTTGCCCCACCCGAAGCGCCTCTGAAACAGCAAGTGGCCCGCGAGTGAGACGCGTTGCCAAGGACTCCCCTTCCAGGAGCTCCATCGCGATGAAAGGCTCGTCGTTTTCCTCCGCGATCTCGTACAGGTGGCAAACGTTGGGATGGCGGATCCGTGCTGCGGCACGGGCTTCTCGCAGAAGGCGTTTGCGTTGTTTGTCGCCCGCTCCCGCCTCCGCAATCGTCTTGATCGCGACGGGGCGCTCCAGCTGCTCGTCGTAGCCCGCGTAGACGATGCCCATGCCCCCGCGACCGAGTTCCCCCTCGATACGGTACCGCCCGATCCAGTCCGGTGTCCCCAATGGGGTAGCTCCCAGGTAGGTTACTGCCCCGGATCGTCTCCCGAAGGACCGTAAATCGCGGGGACTTTACCGCCCATGGGACGAATGTAGGTGCTGAGCTGTCCGCGATGGTGGATGGCGTCGAAGAAGAAGAACCAGAGAAACTCACCTATGGGCGCTTCCTGCATTACCTTCCCATCGGCCAGCAGCTGGCCTTTCCGCTGCCAACCGTCGTCGTCAAGCTTGGCCACTCTCTCCGTGAGGGACTGGTAGTTCTCCTCGAAGGCCTTGATGATCTCGTCGGCGCTCTCTGGCGGCGCCACGTGCTGCCAGTCGATCCTCGCGTGGTCCACGAGATCACAGCAGGCTCTGGCCTCGAGGGCGAGCTTCCACGCCACACCTCTGGTCGACGGGGATCGCTCGTGGGGCTTGTAGTCCCAACCGTCCTTGGGAAGGGCTTCCAGCACTTTCTTGAATACCGGAAACTCCGCGTCTCGACGGGCTTTTAGAAACTGACGGCTCATAAGGGCCTCCTTGGAGCCAGGCGAAGAGGTCATCTGCTCCAGTCAACAAGCAGGCCGACGACCACCCGCCTCGACATCCACATTGTGAACATTGTGAACCGGAATCACAGGAGCATGCACGTGCGCCGCTTGCTTCCATGGCACGCACGGTCGCATCGAAGAGCGATAGTTGGCGCCTCCTAGATGCGGAAGCGTAACACGAGCAAGTTTGGAGAATCAAGAAGGCAGAAAGAACTGCCCTGAGAGTCGTTCATCGTTGTGAGGCACAGGTGTCTCGGATGGTAAATGACTCAAGACTCCGGTGTGAATAGCCTAGGACCGTCCTCACTTCCCCTTCAGGTATCCCAGGCTTCTCAACAAGCGTTCTCGCTCGGAGGACACTTCCTCTCCCTGGGTTCGTCGCAAGCTGTCCGCAAGCTCGCGGCGAACGTCATGGAAGCGCTCAGCCATGTCCTTGAGGGGCTCGGGATTGTGAGGGCCGGGATCCTCGAGCAGATCGACCTGCTCCCAGGGATCGCCCTCGAGATCGAATCCACTTCGGGGAAAGCTACGCCGCCACATCCACTTGTGGGGCCAGCGATAGCCTGACATGCCTGTGACACGCCGTGCCTCGTGGTCGAGCCCGAAGGACCACCACACCGGCGTCTCGGGGCAACGACTTCCCTCCCAACAGGACAAACGCGATTGCCCTTCCATGCCGTCGGTTTCTAGACCGATGAGCTCGAGAATGGTCGGCGCCACGTCGAGGAGAAGCGCTGGCGCGCTCGTCACCACCTGGCCTTCGGGAAGCCCAGCTCCGCGCATAATCCAGGCGACACGGAGCTGATCTTCGAAAACGAATGTCGCATGGCCAAGGAGGTCGTGCGCAAACAATCCCTCTCCGTGGTCGGAGACGATGACGAGGAGCGTATCCTCGCGGGGCCCTAGCGACGCGAGGAGCGCGTCGAGCTTTTCGAGATGCTCGTCGACATAGGCGACCTCGGTCTCGTAGTTCGAAAGGACGTCGGAGGGCGCCGGCCTCTCTAGCATCCCCGAAAAAGAAAGCTCGACTTCCACGACCTCCGATCCCCGATTGCGCAGCGGGATCTCGTAGTTCGGGCGCAACGGTCGCCTCTCGTCGACTCCTGGAAGCTCCGACGAGGCGTAGGGCTCCAGGGATTCCTGCGACAGGAGCTGGAGCTCGATCGCCGTTTCGGGACGGTCGTCATCCTTCGGCGGGCGCAGGGAGCGAAAGCGCAGGCGGTGGCGCCCGGGCGAGAGGCGCAGCGCCAGGCTATGCTGCTTCATACTAATAAGGTTGACCCGGGTCAGAAGCTCATCGTCGAGCCAGAGCTCGGTGTCGGGAGGAGCGTCTACGGCAAGATAGGGCTCGTGGGGATCGGAGAGGTGCACCCAGAGAAAGAAGGGGTCGTCTCGATGAGACTCGACCCAGTCGTTCACCGGCCCGATCATTTCATCCGCGGTTCGATACCAGCGGGAGCTGTCCGTCTCGAACGGATCGTGAAACGTCTCGAACCCCTGGTTCAAGCGATAGGCGGACTGGAGCACTCCGAGCGAGATGAAAGCGGCGGTTCGATAGCCGGCCTCGGCGAAGATCTCCGCCAGGGTCACGGCGCTCTCGGGCACGACGTCGCCGTTTCCAAAAACGCCCAGGGTTTGCGGGGAAACCCCCGTCAAAATCGACGCGTGGGAGGGAAGCGTGATAGGGACCTGAGTGTAGGCGCGCTCGAAGCGAACCCCTTCGGAGGCCATCCGCGACAGAAACGGTGTCGTGGTGACGTTGGGGTTGTAAGGTGACGTCCACTGGACGTGCAGTGTATCGATGGAAACGAGCACGACGCGCGGCACTCGAACGCGAGTGACTTCCTCCCGAAGCGGCTGGCACGCCGAGATCGAGACCAGCCCGGCGAGTGCGAGAGCTCTCACTCGGCCGAGCCCAACTCCGAAAGTGCCATGACCTCGTCGAAAAGCGACCCGTTCGTGCTTACGGCGCTCCCGCCGTAGATGCCCTTCCTCCCGCTCCAATCGGTAAAGCTCCCACCGGCTTCCTCGACAATGGGAAGGAGCGCACCGCAATCCCACGGGTGCATGACCGGGTCGAGCATCACCTCACAGCGACCCGTGGCGACGAGCGCATGTCCGTAACAGTCGCAATAGCCGCGGATCGTCTTCGCCTTCGCCTTGAGTTTCTCCCAAAACGCCCGATGGGCGGTATCCAGACTCCCCGGCTCGGTCAGGCTCACGAGTGCCTCGCCAAGCGAGTCGACGGACGAGACGCGAGCCTCGCGACCGTTCCACTGACAACCCTCTCCCCTCGCGGCGGCAAGCATGTCCTCGAGCGCGGGAAAATAACAGGCCCCGACGACCATCTCGCCCTCGATCTCCAGACCCACGAGAACGCCGAAAAGTGGGACCCCCCGAATGAAGGACTGGGTCCCGTCGATGGGATCGACGACCCAGCGGTGACCGGAGTCGCTCTCGGATGTCCCCAACTCCTCGCCCATCACGGCGTGATTGGGGAAACGTTTGCCGATGAGCCTGCGCAACAGCTCTTCGGCGCCGCGATCCGCGATGGTTACCGGGGAGCCGTCCTCCTTTCGGTCGACCTCGACGCCCGTGTGAAAGTGCCCGAGCACGAATTGCCCCGCCTGAAAGGCGGCGTCGGTAGCGAAGTCGAGGTAATCGCGGTTCGACAGGCTCATCTCGCCGTCCATATTCAGGTACGAATTATAGCGTCACTCAGCGATCGACCAAACGCAGCGTGACCTTCGCGAAACGCCCACCGGGAAACCCTTCGCCTCACTAGAAAGACCACCCCAGTACACCGCTGAGCCGAGCGCCCACACAACCGACAGACGAAGACAATTCATGACACACATGATTCACTCCAATCACAAATCGAGCCCCATGACAACTCCGTTCCTAAACGTCGCGGATTTCTTTCGCCCTTCCTCGGTTGATTTATCATTTCTCTCCGGCTAGGATGAGCGCCTCTTTGACGCGAGTAAGTCTCTTGAGTTTTCCCAACGGTTCCATCGACTTCACCGACAGGAAGATTCTGTCGGCGCTGCTCTCCAAGGGACGCAGCACTTTCGCCGAGCTCGCCGCGCAAGTCGGTCTGACCGCACCGACCGTCCACGATCGCGTGAAAAAACTCGAGCGCAGCGGGATCATCGAGGGCTATACGGCCATCATCAATCCGGAGTCGCTCGGATACGACATCACCGCGACGGTCAGCATTACGACCGCCGCGGAAGTTTCCTCTTCCGAATACGAAAAGCACCTTTCCGAGATTTCCGAGATTCAGAAGTGTTTCAGCGTCGCTGGCGAAGAAACCTACGTCGTGCTGGTTCTGACTCGAACGCCCGCGACCCTCGAAAAAGTGCTCCAACGCATCAAGAACATTCGCGGAACCATGACCACCAAAGCATCTGTGGTTCTCTCCGCTCCCATCAGCCGTCACACGCTTCCCCAAGAAGACGACGTTCGCGAGTTCCCTTCCGAGTCGAAATCCGCGAGCATCGCGCGCTAGCGCCAAGTCAGACTTTTTTCTTCACCTGGTTCATCGCCACGAGCAGCGGATTCCAAAGCGCGCCCACCGGCGGAGCATAGGCCAGATCGAGCTGGGAAGCTTCGGAGACCGACATGCCCGCTGTCAGGACCGTCGCGAGGACATCGATCCCCATCGCACCCTCTGCGCTACCCACGATTTGGCCTCCCAGAAGTCGACCTGAGCCCTGCTCGGCAATGACCTTCACCGTCGCGGGTGCGCCGTCTCCGAAGTAATGGGCCTGAAAACGACCTCCGATCGTAGCCTCGACAGTCGAGAACCCCGCAGCGCGCGCCTCACGAGAGCTCAAACCGGTCCGCGCCGCCACGAGGCCGAAAACTTTCACGATGCTCGTCCCGACCGCACCGCGAAACCGCGTACGGCGCCCCGCGACGTTCTCACCCGCCACACGGCCTTGCTTGACGGCCACCGTCCCGAGTGGAATCGGTGTCGGACGGCCGCTCACGAGATGGAGCGTCTCGACGCAATTTCCCGCCGCGTAGACGCCGTGCTGGCTCGTTTCCATATGGTCGTCGACGGCGATGGCACCGCTCGGACCGAGTGTGATGGAGGCGGCGCTCGCGAGCTCCACGGATGGCTCGACGCCGATATCCACGAAGACCACCTCCGCTGAAAGGCGCAAGGATCCTTTCGTCAGCTCGACCGCCTCGACGGAGCCCCTGTTGCCGACGATCCGTTTCACCTGCCGAGACGTCAGCACGCGGACGGCGCGACGCTCGAGCTCTGCTTCAACGAGCGCGGCCATGTCGGGGTCGAGTGACGGAAAAACCTGCGCGTCCGCTTCGACGAGCGTCACCTCGAGACCGCGCTTCGTCAGTGATTCCGCCATCTCGAGACCGACGTAGCCGGCACCGACGAGTACCGCCCGGCGCGCCTGCGTCTCGTGCAGCCAATCCCGGATCGCCTCTCCGTCGGAGAGCCGACTCGCTGTAAACACGCCCTTCAGCTCACCGCCCTCGACTCGGAGCCTCCTGGGCCGATAGCCCGTTGCGAGAACAAGCTTGTCGTAGGGAAGACTCTTCCTGTCTCCCGTGGAAGTGTCTTCGACGACGACCGCGCGCCGGGAGGGAACGATCTCCGTGACGTTGTGACTCAAGGTCGCGTCGACGCCGCGCTCATTCTTGAGGCTCTCCGGCGTAAAGAGCACGAGATCGTCGATATGGCCGACGACGCCGGCCAGGGCGTAAGGCAGACCGCAAATGCTATAGGCGATGCGGGGACCGGCCTCGAGCACGTGAACGAACAGGGACGCATCGAGGCGCTTGGCTCGAGACGCCGCGGTCATGCCGGCCGCGTTGCCACCGACGATGAGGACGCGCTCGCTCATGCTCCGTACCGCTCCAGATACGCTTCGATCGCCGCCCTCTTGTCCGGGGCGTCCCGGCACAAGAGCTCGACGACGTCACGGATCGTGACGATGGGAAGTACCGGCACTTCTAGACTCGCCTGGAGCTCATCGAGCGTCGTGCGATCGTCGCTTCCCTTCTCCTGACGATCGACGGCCACCACGACGGCCGCGACCCGAGCACCGGTTCCACCGAGAAGCTCCGCAGCTTGACGGATCGACTGCCCCGAGGTGATCACGTCGTCCACGAGAACGACCGCCATCCCCGCGCCGGGCTGCGTCCCCACGAACACACCTCCCTCACCGTGGTCTTTGGGTTCCTTGCGATCGAAGCAGAAGGCGACGTCTCGGCCTCTCGCCGACATCGCGATGGCGGTGGCGACTGCCAACGGAACTCCTTTGTAGGACGGTCCGAAGATCAAATCGCAGTCGACCCCTGAGGACAAGATCCTCTCCGCATAGGCTTCTCCGAGCCGCGCCATCACCGCGCCCGTCCGGAGCTCTCCCGCGTTGATGAAGTACGGGGACTTCCGGCCCGATTTCAGCGTGAACTCGCCGAAGCGCACGACACCGTTGTCGGAAAGAAGCTCTATAAAACGCTCTTGATAAGGCTCGATGGTGTCCTCCGGTCGTTGAGCGGGCCAGCGAGGCCGGCCAGACCAGCCTGGGAGGATAACCCATCTTGTGAGAGTGCCGCCATTTTGATACAAGACAGTCACCGATGACACCTTTGGATCTCCCGTACCGACCTCGACGACTTCGCCGCAGCGAGCCCATCCGATCGCTCGTTCGAGAGACCGAGCTTCGGGCTGAAGAGCTGATAGCACCTTTGTTCATCAAGGACGGGCGTGGTCTGAGGGAGCCGATCGAAACGATGCCGGGACAGTTTCGTCTCTCGCCGGACGAGCTGGTGCGAGAGGCGGAGGAGCTTTACGGTCTCGGTGTTCGCGCGGTCAACCTCTTCGGCTACTCCGACAAGAAAGACGACGAGGCCACCGAGGCCTATAACCCCAACGGGATCATTCCTCAGGCCATTCGGGCGCTCAAGGAGGCGCTTCCCGAGCTCTGCGTCCAAACGGACGTCGCGCTCGATCCCTATTCCGTCCACGGCCACGACGGCCTGGTGGTCGATGGCGAGGTTGTCAACGACGAGACCGTCGAAGTCCTCTGCAGGATGTCTCTCGCTCATGCCGAGGCCGGAGTGGACTTCGTCGCTCCCTCGGACATGATGGACGGCCGAGTTGGGGCAATCCGGTGGGCGCTCGACGAGGCTGGTCACACGAACGTCGGAATCCTGGCCTATTCCGCGAAGTACGCCTCCTGTTTCTACGGCCCGTTCAGAGCGGCCCTCGACTCGGCCCCCCGCAAGGGCGACAAGAAGACCTATCAGATGGATCCCGCGAACCAGCGCGAGGCGCTGAGGGAGATCGCGCTCGATATCGAAGAGGGCGCTGATATCGTGATGGTGAAACCGGCCCTGGCCTATCTCGACGTAATCGCCCAGGTCAGCGATGCCTTCGACGTCCCCGTCGCGGCCTACAACGTCTCGGGTGAGTACAGTATGATCCTCGCTGCAGCCGAAAAGGGTTGGCTCGATCGCGACGAAGCCATCCTCGAGACGCTCACGGCGATCAAGAGAGCCGGGGCCTCGATGATCCTGACCTATTTCGCAAAGGAAGCCGCCAAGCTCCTGAGATAGGGCATACGGGCTTCGAGCGAAGGAATTGCCTCCGGCTCCAGCGCGGTCTCGAATGACTAGCGATGAAGAATCATACGAATCGTGCGGCGATTCTTGTCGGCATCGCAGCTCTGATGCTCGGTGGCTTGCCGGCCGACGCCGCGACGACCGCGAGCCGTGTGGCTGAGGCGGCCCCCGTCGAAGAGGCCCCCCGGATCGACGGAATCGTTGATGACGACGTCTGGCAACGCGCCGACGTCATCTCCGATTTCATCCAGCGAGAGCCCGTGGAGGGCGACCCGGCTTCGGAGAAGACCGAGGTGCGCATCCTCTACGACTCTCGCACCATCTACATCGGCGTCATCTGCTTCGATGGGGACCCATCGGGGATCATCGTCACGGACGCTCGTCGGGACGCGGCCCTGGACGACACGGACTCGTTCCGGATCATTTTCGACACCTACCACGACCGTCAGAACGGCTTCGTCTTCGGAACCAATCCCGCCGGTATCGAGCACGACGGCCAGGTCACGAACGAGGGCGAGGGCGGTCAAGGGGGCCCAGGGCGGAGGCGCGCTCAGTCCGGCTCGGGAAGTGGATTCAACTTGAACTGGGACGCGAGCTTTACCGTCGCGACGAACACGGGCGACTACGGCTGGTCGGCGGAGTTCGCCATCCCCCTTCGCAGCCTTCGCTACAGCGCCGGAAGCCCGCAGACCTGGGGCTTGAACTTCCAAAGGAACATCCGCCGGAAGCGCGAAGAGGTCTATTGGTCGCCCGTACTCCGCGCCTGGAACCTCTATCGGCTTTCGGCCGCGGGCGAGCTCCAGGGACTCGAGCTCGCGACCCCGCGAAATTTCAAAGTGACGCCCTACGTTTTGGGTGCGTCCGAGCGCGACTATACCATCGGCTCCAACGACTCGACGGGAGACCTGGGCGTCGATGCGAAGTTCGGCGTAACGCCGAGCCTGAACCTGGACCTGACCTACAACACGGATTTCGCTCAAGTCGAAGTCGACGCCCAGCAGGTCAACCTCACCCGGTTCAATCTCTTCTTCCCGGAGAAACGACCCTTCTTTCTCGAGAACGCGGGCAACTTCTCGATGGGCCAGCCCCGCGCGGTCGAGCTCTTCTTCAGCCGCCGCATCGGGATCGCGGACGGCGAGATCGTCCCCATCATCGGCGGCGCCCGGGTGAGCGGCAAAGCCGGGAGCTACAACCTAGGCTTTCTCAACATGCAGACCGAGACCGTCGAAGAGCTGACGCCGGCCAACAACTATACGGTAGCGAGTGTCAGCCGCGAGTTTCCCAACCGCTCGAGCGTGGGGGCGCTCTTCGTCAACCGCATCGCGACGGGAGCCGCCGCGGGCGAGAACCACTGGAACCGAACTTGGGGCGTGGACAGCAAGCTCGGTATCGGACGCTACTTCACCGTCACCAGCTACGCGGCACGAACCGAAACGCCCAACCGAAGCGGGAGAGAGCACGCCCTGAACAGCCGAGCCGAGTATCAGCGGAGTGGAGGACGGATCTGGCTCGAATTCACGGAGGTCGGCGAAGATTTCAACCCCGAGGTCGGATTTCTCCAGCGTGACGCCTATCGCCACCTGGATGCGGGTTGGTTCCTAAACCTGAGAAACGATGTCTCCTGGCTGCGGGAGCTGAGACCGCACATAAGCTACCGGGGCTATTGGGACTTCGATGGATTCAAGGAGACGGAACGCATCCACGTCGACTCGCACGTGGACTTCGAGAACGGCGCTCACTTTAGCCCGGCGTTCAACCGAACGGTGGAAGGGTTGAAGGTGCCGTTCGAGATCGCGGACGGCATCGTCGTCGCGCCGGGCTCGTATCAGCATTGGGAGTTCGCCTGGCGCTGGAATACGAACCAAGCCGCACCCTTTTCCTACTCCGGCGGCGTCCACGCCGGAGGCTTTCTCTCCGGCAACCGGCAGTCCTGGGATACCACTCTGAACTATCGCCACAAATCCAAGATCATCACCTCCCTCTCCTGGTCCTACAACGACGTCGACCTCGCCGAGGGAAGCTTCATTACGAACCTGATCCAGGCGCGCGTGAGCTACAACTTCTCGCCGCTCATCTACCTTCAGGCTTTCGTCCAATACAATGACGACGCAGATGCCTGGTCGTCCAACATCCGCTTCAGCCGGCTCAATACCGGCGGTACCGGACTGTTCATCGTTTACAACGACACGGAAGGCCTCGGTAACATGCTCATCGGCCCGCAAAACCGAAGCCTCATCGTCAAATACACTCATCAGTTCGATATCCTGAACTGACTTGCGTAGGATATAGCTCGACATGAGCACCCTGCGCGACGCCCTCGTTTTGCTCGCCCTCGCCTTCGCCTGCTCCGCCTGCGTCTCGCGCAAGGTCGAGGTCGTCCCGTTTCTTCCACCGACCGAGACCGCCACTCTCGAATCGCTCGTCGACCGCATCAACCAGTGGCGCAACGTCCACTCGCTCGTGCTACCCGTCGATCTCCAGTTCGAGACCGTGGAGGGTGCCGAAGAGGGCCAAGCCCGCCGGTACCGAATCGCTCAGGGCCGCCTTCTGCTGGAGCGACCGAGCCGCATCCGGCTCAATATCGAGGCGCCGATCCTGAGCGCTAGCATCGCAGAGATGGCGTCGGACGGCGAGCACTTCCAGCTCTTGATCCACCCGCCCGAGTACCGGGCGCTGATCTTCGGCACAAACGAGCGAAGCTACGATGGGGAAACCGATAGGCTCGACGAGCATCCCGAGCTGAAGAGGGCGGGGCCCCTCGTCAACATCCGGCCACACCATTTCAGCGGCGCGTTTCTGATTCCGCCAATTCCCAGGGAGGACCCATATGCGACCGCGCTCCTCCGCGAAGAACGGGTCGTCGAGCCGGACGAGCGTCCGGGAGCGAATTCGGCGAGCGACGTTCGGAAGAGTTACTACGTGGTCACGGCCGTGCGCCTGGGACGGGCGACGCCACTCGTTCAATACTGGTTCGACCGGCTCGGAGAGCTCACTCTCAAGCGTCAGCAGGTCTACGACCAAGCGGGCCTTCTGGTTGCCGATATCCGCTATTCTGAATACCTGCCGCCCGATCCCTCGACCGGTGTACGCTTCCCTTCAAGGGTTCGCATCGAGCGTCCCTACGACGACTACACGCTCGCGGTGACGGTGCGACCCAGCGGAATAATCGTCAACCGCGACCTTCCCGAGACCGCCTTCGAGGTTCGTGCACCCGAAGAGTGGAAGGACTCGCTACGCCGTATCGATCTCGACGAGCGCGCGAATCAATCGCGACCGATGACAACGTTGCGATAGACGACGCCTACGATCGACTCCGCCCTTTCTTTCTTGTGCAGGCTCGTGATTTTCTCCGTCTCGACGAGAGCATAGCTACTTCAGGCTCGTTCTCAAAAATGCCATGACCAGCTGAGCTGAATATAACTGTCCTTTCGAATTCCGTGGAGAAAGATGTCTTCGCGCGGGACGCCGACGAACGTCCTTGCTTCGACGTCCAGCGTCCAGCTTTCCCCAAAACGACGGCTCGCCTCGACGTTGATGAAGCTCGCCCCGGTGTCTCGATCGAGGGGCGCTCCGGCGAGTATTTGAGTACTCTGAACGTCGTTGAAGGCAACGCGTGCTCCGAAAAAAAATGTCATCGTCGAATGGTGTGAGCGCCAACTTGCCTCGCTCGTCGTAGGAGTATTCAGCCAGAACGCCGAGGTCGAGACCGCTGCTCTTGACGTTGACGAAGGTGTACTCGAAGCCTCCGGTGAATGCGTAGAACCGATCCCCCTGTCCGTAGCGGTTGATGGCTTCGACCTTCCACAGCCAACCACCCTGGGTCATTTGCAGATCCAGTCCGGTCTGATCGATCAGGTCGTAGACTGGGACGAGAACGGTCTCGTCGTCTCGGTCTTCCGGCAGGAAGCGGGGATCGCGGCTAGTGGACTGTAACAACTGAACCGATAGTATAATCATCGCATCTTCCCGGGAGGGTGCGATGGCGTTGACATTGAGCAAGGTCGAGAGAAGGGAACTGGAGCGTCGCGTGGCGAGTCGTAAGGGACGGGCCGATGAAGGGCGTCGAGCTCGGTGCGTTTTGCTGGCGGCCGATGGAGCAACCTGGGTCGAGATTCGCTTGCAGCTGGATTGCCCCGATAGCTACATCAATCGCTGGACGAAACGCTTTGCGGCCGAGCGACTCGCCGGCCTGTACAGTCGACATTGCGGGCAGCCAGCAACGAAGCTCACGGCGAAGCTGGAGGCCCGGATTCTGGCGGCGACGCGCCGACCGCCCTCGGATGGCAGCACGCATTGGAGCACACGCAAACTCGGCAAGCATCTCGGGCTCTCTCACATGATGGTGGCCCGGGTTTGGGCAAAGCATCGGCTCAAGCCCCATCGGCTCGAGCGCTACATGGCCTCTAACGATCCGGACTTCGAGCGCAAGGCCGCCGATATCATCGGACTGTATTTGAATCCGCCCCAGCATGCTGCCGTTTTTTGCGTTGATGAGAAGACCGCGATCCAAGCGCTCGATCGCCTAGTTCCAATGCTGCCGTTGTCACAGGGACGAGCAGAGCGGCACGGTTTCGAGTACTACCGCCACGGCACGCTCTCTCTTTATGCCGCCTTCAATACGAGGAGCGGAACCGTACTCGGCAAGACCACCTCGCGCCATACTTCAGCGGAATTCGTCGCGTTTCTCTCTGAACTCGTTGCACACCAATCCAAGCGTAAGGAGATCCACGTCATCCTCGACAACCTCTCGGCGCACAAGACTAAGAAGGTCGAAGAATTCTTGGCGGAACATCCCAACGTCCACTTGCACTTCACACCGACCTACTCATCCTGGCTGAACCAGGTCGAGCTTTGGTTTGCCAAAATCGAGCGCGATGTGATCAGTCGCGGAATCTTCACCAGCGTCAAAGATCTTGCTCGCAAGCTCATGCGCTACGTTCGTCGCTACAACCTCGATACCAAGCCCGTGAAGTGGAAGCATTCGAACCCCAACCGCCGCATCACTATCAATTCGGGTGTTACAGTCCACTAGTACCATGAAAGTGGGAAACGCCTAGGTCCCAGGGACCCAGTGCGTGGGACCAGCGGACTGCCCAGTCGATATGGCGTCGGCCGGCACCCGATTCGTAGACGGATTCCTCTGTATCGACCGGAAACGCTAGGCCGGGCCGGCTGTCGCTTCCGAAGAATCGCCGTTCGCGAAAGCCCAGCAGCGAGAAAAAGTCAATGGTTCCCCAGGATCGAATCAGGGCGAAGTTGACCATTGGCTGGCCGAGCTTGGCCTCGCCGTCGATGTTCTCGGTCAAGTCGGTTTGGTTGATGATATCGACGAGATGATTCGACTCCGTCACTCCCCAAAACACTTGACGAATACCGGCCCGGAGCTCCCAATCACGGGCGTTCAATTGCCAGGTGAGCTCTCGAATGTCCCAATGCGTGCGTTGTGGATCGTTTTGATCCAGTCGGACGAAGGGTACGAAGAGGAAGAGGTGGCGTCCGCCTTGCCATTCCTGGTACCACTCCGGCTCGAAGGAGAGAGAAAGGTTGCTTCCCGACAAGTCGGTGCTGAGCGCGTTTTGCGGAAAGAGCCGGCCTTCAAGTGACACCTTTCCGGTCAACTCGCCGGCACTGGCCGGGATGCCGGCCAGGGTGAGCACCGTAAGCGCCGTCCCGAGGATGACCCTACCGGCCGGGAGGCGTTTCATGGCTCTTACCGCGCCCGCTTGAGACTATTGCGGTCGAAGTCGCGGTCGGAGAGCCCGGTACGGAGCTCATACTCGCTCCAAGACAGCAACGTGCTTTTTCCGGTCTGGTGGTTCTCCATGAAGAGCTCGTCGGCTCGCCAATACTGGTCCAGGTAACGAACGTACTTGGAGTACGTCAGTGTCTTCAGTAGCTCGTCCTTCCGGTCATAAAACTCGATCTTTTCCGGCCGGTACTCGTCTTTGTCGTACCAAACGAGGTGGCGCGTGTAGCCCGAGTTCTGGTCGACGGGAATGCGCTCGACCACAAAACACTCGCGGTCATTCGCAGTCTCCTCTCGCAGGTAGCGATAGCTGTACTTGTCCACCTCTTGCGAAGCAAGGTCTTCGTAGGCGAACTCGCTTCCCATAAAAGGACCGGACTTGTTGTTGGAAGAGATGCGTTTGACACGCTTCAACGCGGGTAGATAGAGCCACTGATCGTCGGCTCCGGTACGGTGCGTGTAAGTGAGAAAGGCGGTCCCCTTGATGTCCCTCGGTCGGTCGAAGATCACCAGTAGCTTATCGCCGTCGCCATCGACCTCGAGGAGTCGACTACGAAGCTCACGGGTGCTCTCCTCGCCGTGTCGGTTCCGGAGAACCATCCGGAGCACGCTTCGCTGGTCGCCCCAGCCGGTGTCGCGTTGGTCCCACTCGAAGGCGATCTCGCGACCACGTTCCTCATCGGCACTCGTGGCTGAAAGACCGGTCGCAGAGGCGGCGATGAGGATTGCTAAGGCGACGAGATAGAAGACAGGCTTCCAGTCATGTCTCGTGAGTGCTGCTGCACGGGTTTGGGTCTTAGCTGGCTGTTTGGTATTCATCTATTGATCCCTCCATATTGGAAGCTCGTGTGTCTTTACGACGATCGATTTTCATGAGAATCGGGGGCAAGAGAAGCAGGTCGGCAGCGAGTGCGATGGCGATGATGAGTGCCGACATTCTTCCCATGTCTCCGTTGAAGCTGAAAGTGGACTGGGCCAGGATCAAGAATCCGGCCGCCAAGACGATCGAGGTCACGACGAGGGCGGTGCCGACAGTCGAGAAGGCGTAACGAACTGCTTGTTCGGAGCTGAGATTTTTTTCGCGTCGCGCCCGAAGATACTTGCTAAGGAAGTGGACGGTGTCGTCTACGACGATGCCGAGACACATGCCGCTGACGATCGAGAGCCCGAGATTAACTTGCCCCACGAAGAGCCCCCAAAGGCCGAAGGCCATCGCTGCCGGAAGGAGGTTGGGGAGGAAACTGATGAGGCCGTACTTCACGCTCCTCAGCGCGACGACGAGGGTCAAACCAATGAGGCCGATCGCCAAGAGGGTGCCGACGAGCATGCTCTTCACGTTTCGGCTGGAGATATAGGAGAACATCACTCCCGGGCCAACGCCGCGCGCGAACATGTGCTCCGGAGCATTGGCGCGCAGCCATTCTTCTCCTTGTACGACAAGACCGATGAGCTCCTTCGACGTGATGTTCTGGACGGTGACCGACAGCTTGGCGGCCGACTTGTCGACGTTGATCTGATTGTTGAGGTCGAGCCCGTATGGAAGTGACATCTCGTAAAGGAGTAGATATTGCGCTGCGAGCTGGCGGTTTTCCGGCAGGCGGTAGTAGCTAGGATCGTCGGCGTTCAGGTTCTTGTTGAGCTTCTTGAAGACGTCACTGAGGGAGGCGACATGCACGACGCCCGGCTGGCTTCGGTACCAATTGGCGAACTCCTCGAGCTTCTCCAGGTAGGCAGGCTCACTGATGCCACCACTCGAATCCGCGCCCAGGGAAAAATCGATCTGGTAAATCCCGCTCAAGTGCTCCATCGCGAAGTCGGAGTCCTGGCGGAAAGCCATGGACTCGTCGAAATAATTGACAAACTGGTCGTTCAGCGAGTTGAGAGGGAGCAGAGCCGCCATGAGGAACGCGGCGAGCCCGCCACCCCAGAGCAGGGGCCGACGGCGCGAGACGACGAATCCCGCCACCTTGTCCATCGGAGACTCGGAGCGCTCGGCGTGAAGTTTCACCCTTACCGGAAGAATTGCCATCAAGGCAGGGAGGAAAGTTATCGATAGCAGCCACGCCGCCACGACACCCGTCGCGCTAATGTTCCCGAGATCGTGGAACGGGGGCACTTCGCTGAAATTCATGCTGAGAAAACCGATCGCCGTCGTGAGGCTGGTTAAGAAAACCGGCTGCATATTCACGCGAAGACTCTCCACGATGGCCTTGTGCTTGGTTGCTCCGTGGCGCATCTCCTTGAGCATCGTCACCAGGATGTGAATGGCGTCGGCGACCGCGAGGGTCATGATGATCGTCAGGGCCGCGGTCGACGGAGGCGTCAACGAGAGGCCGGCCCAGCCGGCGAGTCCGAGCGCGCTGGCCACCGACAGCGCGATGACACCCAAGGTGGTGAGGGTCGCCGAAACCGAGCGGAGAAGAAGCACGATGGTGAGGGTGATCACGAGGTACATCGCCGGAACGAGCGTTGCCATGTCCTTCATGGCCGATTCTTGAAAGGCGTTATTGAGCATCGCCATCCCGGTGATGTGCGTTTCGAAGCCAGGGTTTTCCGCCTCAACACGCGCGGCAAGATCGCGAGCGTGGGCCACCGATCGAGCGGTCTCGTCGGTTTCCTTTCTGGGAAGCTGAAGCGTGACATTGAGTCCAACCACGTGAGTTCGGCTGGGAACGATGCGGTTCAATAGCATCGGTTCGGTCAGCGCGATTTCCCGTTTCGCCGACAGTTCCTCTGGCGTGAGAGCCTCGGCGCCTCGAACGAGGTCCTCGACGATCAGGTCATCGCCCTCGGCCCAGGAGTACTGGAAATTCGAGAGCGAGTCCACGCGGATGGCGAAGGGGATCTTCCAGGCTTCGGCCGTCATGTCCTCGACGATGGCCAAGGTCTGGTTCGTGAAAGCTTTGCCGTCGGGCGGTTCCAGAATCATGAGGATGTTGTCGTTCTTGGTGTAGATGGTCTCCACCGCATCGAAGGCCAGCAGTTGCGGGTTATCGGGACCGAAGAACACGCGATACTCGTCGACGAATCCCAGCCGTTGTGCTCCGGCGGTGGCCATGAAGGAGAGCGCGAGAACGGCGGCTAGGATCGGCCACCGCCATTTGACCACCCAGCGGCCGTAGCGTTCGGCTCTCGCCATGTGGATGGCACCCGTATCGCCCGTATCATTAGCTTTCATGTGTTTACCTCCGGATAAAAACATTCCGACTGGATGGTATGTTTCGTGACGTGACAGTGGGAGTTTCGGGAAGTCACGGAGTGTCTATTGAGCGACGGTTACGGATACGGGAGCCCGCAGCGTTTCAAGGTAGTGGACGAGTCCGTCGATGCAGGCTTCCATCATGGACGCGTCCTGGGAGTTTTTGGCCATGATAGCGATCCCTTCGATGGAGGCGACGATGAAAGCGGCCGCCTTGCGGCTGTCGATATCGGTTCGAACCTGGCTCGCGCCCTGCCCTCGGAGGAGCGCATCCCTGATTCCGTCACGCCAGGCGTCGAGGACGGCTTCGATACGGATTCGGAAGCCCTCATCGATGGGAGACATTTCTTGGGCTAGATTCGCCAGCGGACAGCCGCAGCTACAGGCCTTGCTGATATGGTCAGGCGTAAGTCCTCTGAGCGTTTCAACGAGGCCATCGATAGGGTCGGCAGCAGCTTCCATCGGCCGAATCCACGTCTCGGCGACCATTCCCCGGACGACATCGTTAATAACTGCGTGTCCAAGCGCATCTTTGTTTGGAAAATGATGATAGAGAGCACCTTTTGTAAGATCCGTGTTGGCGAGGATCTCCTCGAGGCTCGCGGCGCGGAAACCCTTCGCGTAGATTTCCCGAAAGGCGGCGTCGAGAATTTTCTGACGTGTTCCGTCCGGATCCCACCTCTTCATACCGACCAGTATGTATGTCCAAGATGGCCTTGTCAAGGGAAAAATCCACCCGACTCTCTTGATGTAAATGCATGCAATATGCATAATACATGAAATGGCGACGAAGACGATTTCCCTCAAGCTCGAGGCCTATGACAAGCTGAGGGCGGCGAAGCGTTATCCCAGCGAATCTTTTAGTGAAGTGGTACTGCGAGCAACGTGGCCGGAGCAGACCATTATCGCAAGCGATCTCCTCGACTTATGTAGAGAGCGGGGCCCGACCTTCGGTGAGGAGGAGCTCGATAGGATGGAACGCCTGAAACAATCTGATGCGTCGCCGAGGGACAAGTGGAAAACGCGTTGATCTTAGAGACGACGTTTCTGGTCGACTTGGAACGCGAGTTGGCGCGCAGCAGTTTGGGGCCAGCCCAGGAATTCTTGAAGTCCCACGGGTCGAATCGCCTGTTCATCACCTACACGATTGCAGGGGAACTCGCGGCCGGTGCATCCCTTGCTCAAAGAGAGCGCTGGGAGAAATTCATCTCCCCCTTTCGAGTACTCGCGTTTACGGAGGACGTCAGTTGGGAATACGGGCGTGCCTATCGGTACCTTCAGGACAACGGGCTCTTGATCGGCAGCAATGACCTTTGGATCGCCGCGACCGCCATCGCCTACGCTACGCCCCTGGTGACCCGAAACACTCGCCACTACCAACGTGTGCCAGGCCTCGAGATTGGAGAGTACCCGCACGCGAGACGCAGCTAGCGTCTTGATTCGTCTTCGTCGCGGCATTCGGATGGACGTTTCCCGACTTCGGAGGACTCGATGCCTTCAATCGACTCGACACGATTCTTCACAGCATCGTTGGCGGTAGCGGGCTGGTGCTCGGATTGCTCGGGACGTCGAGCGAGGCGCACTCCCAGCGTAGCTAGCCATGTAGATTCGGAAGCTCTTCGCTCGTCTGGGCTAGGCCGAATCGATATCGACGAGCGCGCGAATCAATCGCGACCGATGACGACGTTGCGATAGACGACGCCCACGATCGACTCCGCCCGCTCCTCGATACCGAGCTCGATCCAGTGCTCCGCGGGCCTATAGGCAGGGCCGTATCCGGTCCGAATCACCACACGATTGTCGAGCAGCACCCGAGCCTCGTTTCCAGAGCCCGACGGCCCCCACTCGACCCTGAACCGATAGACGCGGCTAGAGTCCCAATCCAGGAAGTCATAGCCTGCGTCGCGCTGGTCGCCGTTCGAGATGAAGCGTAGGCGAAGGTAGGGCGGGTTGTGGCCGTTGGTGTCGAGCTTCCGAACGTGCACCCGGTAGGGATTCTCCCGATAGTCGCCTCGAGTCGGGTCCCACATACCGAAAAGGC
Organism: Candidatus Marinacidobacterales bacterium; assembly: GCA_965247365.1. Lineage (GTDB taxonomy): Bacteria > Acidobacteriota > Vicinamibacteria > Marinacidobacterales > SMYC01 > CBDFHB01. Next base: position 309,186 of record CBDFHB010000002.1, on the reverse strand, counting down.
TGAAGAGGTCAGGTTGCGGATTTCGCCGGGTGAGCCCGATGTTCTCCCACTCCACGAACCCGCTTCGAATCGGCGTCACGACATAGCGAATGAAGTCTCCCCGGCTCGTCACCTGCCAGCCAGAGGACGTGAAACGGCCTCCCGAGACCTGTCCGCGCGAGCTACCGTTGGTGAGGGGATCGAAGATCTCGCCGGACGAGGGAGGCGGAGACGGTGTCGGGATCCCCGACACGATGGCAAAGTCGGAGATCGGAGAATAGGGCCCGGCTCCGGCGGCCGAAACCCCCCGTCCACGCCAAAAGTAACGTGAGGCGGGGAGGGCCGGTTCCACTTGCCACGACGTCGTCCCGGAGCTACCGGGAGGCTGAGATTGCACCTCGGCTACGACGTCACCGAAGCTGTCGTTCGTTGAGACTTGAAACTCGTACGTGAGAGGCCCGCTCAAGGAGGTCGCGTTCTCGACGGTCAGAGTCGGCTGAGCGTCGGTGAAGGTAGCCCCGGGAAGCGGGCTTACGATAGTGGGTGGTCCCACACCGTTCTCCTCCGCGATGCCCGACGAAGAAGGCGGGGGCGGGGAAGGCAGTCCCGCGCTGCCCTCAGTGACTGTCGACGCACTCGAAGTGCCGGTGAAGGGAAGCTCGGGCTGTTCGAGACTCGAGCAGCCCGCGGCGAGGCATAGCGAAATGAGGATCGAAGTCGAGGGCGAACGCGACATCCTGGCTATCCGGTCTTGATTTGTGAAAGGTATTTGAAAGAACTCATGATAGCACCTTTTCGTTCGTATCGAGGCGGGCTCCAGAGTAGTAGGATGCTCCGAGGGAGACGGACATGGGAGAGGGGGACCCGATCGCGACATTCGTGACTTCCATCCTGCACCCCTCGGATTTTTCGGAGGGCAGCCACAATGCCTTCGCCCACGCTCTTGCGATGGCCCTCCACAACAAGGCTCGTCTCGTTCTGCTTCACTCGGAAGCCTTTCGCGGGCGGGGTGATCGGTCGCAGTTTCCCGGCGTCCGCGAGACGCTGACTCGCTGGCACGCGATACCTGCGGGAGTCGACGAAGCCGAGGTTCTCGAGAAGCTCGCGATCGACGTGCGAAAAGTCCAGGTCACGGGCACGAGACCTCTGGCAGCGATTCAGGGCTACGCGAGCAAGCACGACATCGACCTCATCGTCCTGACGACCGAGGGACGAGCGGGGCTCTCACGCTTGCTCCATCCGTCCCTCGCCGAGAAGGTAGCGAGTCGTACCCGGACCATGACGCTGATCGTGCCTGGTCATGTCGAGGGTTTCGTGTCCAGGGACGATGGACGGGCCTCGCTTCGTCGTTTACTCGTTCCCGTCGACCGTCGTCCCGACGCGACCACCGCGATCGAGGCGGCGGCGCTCGCCGCCAGGAGCATGTCGGTCGGATCGGTCGAGATCTATCTGCTTCACGTCGGCGAGGCAATGCCGCCGCTTCGTGGCCCCGAGCTTCCGGGGTGCTCGTGGCGCAGGATGACGACGACCGGCGAGCCCGTGGAATCGATCCTCGAGATTGCGAGCGCGCATGACGTCGATCTCTTGGTGCTCGCGACGGAAGGTAAGCGGGGAGTATTGGACGCCCTCCGGGGCAGCGTGACCGAACGGGTCGTGAGAAACGCTAGCTGTCCGGTGCTCGCCGTCCCCGCCACCGCTTCCTGATCCGCCTCGCGCGCTCACTTGCCAAGGTTCTGCGCGCAAATTACCATAGTGGGATCTGCTTCGTGGGGAGGAGCGGGGCCAAAGGAGAATCTTCGAATGTCCACGGCTATCCAGAAACACAAAGCCCTCCTCGACGAGCTCGGCTTTTCGGATGTCAATGCCGGCGCCTGTGAGGGGCCCGGCGGCTGGCACACCGACCCGAACGGCAGGGAGCTCGTCTCGCTGAACCCGACGACGGGCGAGCCCATCGCCACGGTCGTCCAAGCCACCGCCGACACTTACGAGAAAGTCATGTCGAGCGCGGCCAAAGCCTTCGAGTCCTGGCGCGAAGCTCCCGCACCTAAACGAGGCCAGGTCGTCCGCGATCTGGGAGAGGCGCTGAGGGAGCGCAAAGAGGAACTGGGCGACCTCATCTCGCTCGAAATGGGGAAGATCAAGGCCGAAGGCCACGGCGAGGTGCAGGAGATGATCGATATCTGCGACTTCGCCGTCGGGCTTTCGCGGCAGCTCTACGGCCTTACCATGCACTCGGAACGTCCGCGTCACCGCATGTACGAGCAGTGGCATCCTCTGGGTGTCGTCGGGATCATCACGGCGTTCAACTTCCCCATGGCGGTCTGGTCCTGGAACACGGCGATCGCGGCCGTCTGCGGCGATGCCGTCATCTGGAAGCCGTCGAGCGACACCCCCTTGACCGCCATCGCCGTCCAGCACGTCGCCAACAAGGTCATGGCGGATCACGGCCTCACCGGCGTCTTCACACTAGCGATCGGATCCGGTGGCGAGGTCGGAGAGCTGCTGCTCAACGACAAACGAGCGCCTCTCATCTCGTTCACGGGCTCCACCAACGTCGGCCGGCACGTCTCGGAGACGGTCGCGCGTCGCTTCGGACGGGCCATCCTCGAGCTCGGAGGAAACAACGCGATCATCGTGGATGAGCACGCGGAGCTCGAAATGGCCACGCGTGCCATTCTGTTCGGCTCCGTCGGTACGGCTGGACAACGCTGCACGAGCACCCGCCGTATCATCGTCCAGAAGAACATCGCGAAAGATCTGTGCGATCGACTCGTGAAAGCCTATGGCCAAGTCCGCATCGGCGATCCTCTCGACGAGAGCACCTTGATGGGCCCCCTCGTGAACCCGAGCGCCGTCGAGGACATGTTCGCCGCGCTCGAACAAGTCAAAGCGCAAGGGGGCGAGATCCTCACCGGCGGCAACAAGCTTCCCGACAACGGACCCAACTTCGTTGAGCCGACCATCGTCAGAATGCCCGTGCAGTCGAAGATCGTGAAGGAAGAGACCTTCGCGCCCATTCTCTACATACTGGAATACGATACCATCGAGGAGGCGATCGCGATTCACAACGGGGTGCCTCAGGGGCTATCGAGCGCGATCTTCACGGATAGCATGCGCAACGCCGAGACGTTCCTCTCCTGCTCGGGTTCCGACTGTGGTATCGCCAACGTGAACATCGGCACTTCGGGCGCTGAGATCGGCGGCGCCTTCGGAGGCGAGAAGGAGACCGGTGGCGGCCGCGAGTCGGGCTCCGACGCCTGGAAGGCTTACATGCGGCGCCAGACGAACACCATTAACTGGTCGAAGGATCTGCCTTTGGCGCAAGGCATCGAGTTCGGTTAGCTCTCTATAGAGCGGGGCGTGGCTTTTAACCGGCGCGCCCTCGTACCCTTTCATGTCACCGCCAAAGAGACTCGGGCCGTTGTTTGGCGTGATCGCCTTGAGCCTCGCGCTCAATCTGACGGCGGTCTGGTGGGGTCTGCCCTCCCGCTACGGCTGGGCTCCCGACGAGCTGCACCCCTCCGTCATCCTCGAGGGGATCGACGTGCGGTTCTCCGGCGACTGGCACCAACCGGCCTACCCGCCGTTCCACTACTACCTGCTCGCCCTTTCCTACCTTCCGGTGCTCACTCTCGACCTCGTCGAGCCCCAATCCGTCTCCGGTTACACAACCTTCTTTTACCTCGGACGCGCCATCTCCCTGGCGATGGGCGTCGGTATTCTCGTCCTCGTCTATCGAATCGGGCGGAGCGTTTTCGACGAGAGGGCGGGCCTGTTCTCCGCTCTCGGTGTCGCCCTCACGGCACCGTTCGTCTATTACTCGAAGACCGCCAACCTCGATGTACCCCTTTCTTTCTGGGTGGCCCTGTCTCTCTACTTCTTCCTTCGTCTGCTCGAAGTGGAGAGTCTACGGGCCCATTTGCTCTTCACGCTCGCGGCGGTAGTTGCGATCTTGACCAAGGATCAGGCCTTCGCCTTCTACGTTTTTCCACTCGGTTTCTACGCACTGCGCCGATTTCGCCTTACGCGCTCGTTTCGCGCGACGTTTCTCGATCGTCGTGTCATCATGTCACTGGCGGTCGGAGCTACGGCTTTCCTGACCCTGCACAACGTCGTCTTCAATTTCCAAGGCTTCGTCAACCACTTCGAGGAGATCTTGTGGGCGCGCGGCCACTACAGCGCTTTCGAGAGTACGTCATCTCAGCAAGTCGCTCTCCTCGGCCAGACGCTGCTTCACTTGAAGTTCTCCCTGGGATGGCCGCTCGCTGTCGCCTGTGGACTCGGGATCGTCCTTTCGCTGAAAGCTTGGAGGACGAACTCCCGACCACTTTGGATTCTGGCTTTCGCGAGCTCCTACTACCTCTTCTTCATCGCTCCCGTCCTCAGTAGCTGGCTGCGCTACGCGCTACCGCTCGCGATACTTCTCGCTCCCTTCACGGGTCACGCTCTGGCGGAGCTGGTTCGGGGTGGCGCTCTCCGGAAGGTGATTGCCGGCGTCACGCTTTTCTACTCGCTGTGGTACGCGGCCTCCGTCGACCTGCTGCTACTCGGCGACTCGCGCTACAGCGTCGAGCGATGGCTGGAGGAGTTCGTGCCCGAGGACGCCGTGGTGGGCTATTTGGGACCCGAGTACTACCTTCCGAGATTGGACGCTTTCGAGGCGAGGCGCTTGCGGCCTACCGAATCCGTGCTCGAGCGAGCCCGGCCGGCCTTTCTGGTCGTCAACCCAGCCTATAGCGAGCGCTTCGAGCCAGGATCCCGCGAGGGCGAGCTGTTTTCCCGCCTGCGCGCTGGCCGGGCGGGCTACGGGCTCGCGTTGCGTCATCAAACGCGGCCGCGCGGCGTTCTGCTCCATTTCGAAGGGCTCCTGGCCAACTTGGACAAGCTCGACCCCGTCATCGAGGTGTATCAGAGGATGGATTAGTGCTCCTGGAGTAGCGGCAGAGCTCCGGAAAGCTCTCCGATGCCCCGATGGACCTCGACGAGCTCTCCGCACTCGTACTCCGCCCACATCACATCCTCGAGAGTACGGGTGATGACGCTACGGTAATCTCTGATGATGCGCTCCTCCAAGACGGTAAGGGCCGCGTCGAGCGTCTTCGTCCGCGCGTTGCGACTGTAGAGCGCGCAACAGTCTTTGTAGGGCTCGATCGAGATCTCGTAAGTGTCGATCTGCTTCGCGAGGTCCATAATCTCCTGCTTGCCGAGGCCCACTAGCGGTCTCAGCAAGGGCACGTCGATGGATTTGGCACTGGCAATGAGATTCTCGAGCGTCTGCGAGGCAACTTGCCCCAGGCTGTCGCCCGTGACCAGGGCCGCGCAGCCGATCTTCCGGCCGAGCTCCTCGGCGACACGAAAAAGAAACCGCCGGAAAAGAACGGGCTCGTAGCCGGTATCGCGACCGCTCAGCTCCAGGTCGAAATGCGTATAGGGAACGGTGAACAGGCGCGAGCACATCGTGTGGCGGCTGAGCCGGGTCGCGATGCGACCCACCACCGATTCTGAGAAGTCGCTCGGTTGGACGTGCGTCGCGCTCACGTGAAACCAATCGACGATGCAACCACGACGGGCGAGCAGAAAGGACGCGACGGGCGAGTCGATGCCGCCCGAGAGCAGGCTCAAAACGCGGCCGCTCGTTCCCACCGGCAAGCCGCCAATGCCCTTGCGACGGTCCGAGTAGAAGAACATCCCGTCGGGGTACATGTCGATCGAAAAGGTTCGATCGGGGTTCTCGAGTTGCACCCGTTCCCATGGCGTCCGCTCACGGATCGCGTTGCCCAGCCAGATCTCCATCTCCGGGGAGCTCATCGGATAGCGCTTGTCGACGCGATGGGCCCTGATTGCAAAAGCGAGATCCGGCTCGTAGGCTTCCTGCGCCATTGCGACCATCGTATCCTCGACGAGCTCGCGATCGAGCGCGCCCTCGACGAGCACCTGTTGACGATCGATCTTCTTCGCGGCCGCGATGGCATCGACGCCGCTCACCCAGGAGAGCGCCTCGAGAGCTTTCTCGAGCTCTAAAGCCTGGGGCTCGCCCTGAACGTAGAGCCGGGCCCGCGCGGTCTCGACCCGCGAAGGCCAATCCGCAGAACGGAGGTAGCGCTTCACGTTGGAGCGCAACTGATTCCAGAAGTCGCCCTGGTTTCTTCCCTTGAGTGTGATCTCGGGAGATTTGAGAAGAATGTGCATCGGGAGAAGTCTTGTCTCTAAGAGTATCCTACACAACGCTGCTCTCGGGTGGAGCAAAGAAGGGCTCCACGTGCGACAATAAAGGGTCGTCGGAGATCACTCGTCTGCGGTTGGGGGCCACTTGGTGGCGCGGTCGGGGAAGTCTTCGGCGACATCTCTAGTGCTCATAAGCGAGCCGTCCCGCGACGTAGGTCTTCCTCACGCGCAGGTCGGAGAGCTCCTCCACGGTCACGTCCAACGGATTCCGATCGAGGATCGCGAGGTCGGCCCACTTCCCCGGGGTCAAGCTCCCTCGATTGGCCTCGTCCCCACTCGCGAGTGCGCCCCCCATGGTATAGGCATAGAGGGCCTCTTCCACGGTAATTGCCTCTCGGGGTGCGATCGCGACGCCTTCACGGTCGAGCCGAGTGACGGCAGCCTGAATCCCTAGAAGCGGGTCGTCGTCGAGAACGACCGGTGCGTCGGAGCTCAGGGCAACAACGAGCCCGGCATCGAGAAGCGAGCGCAGGGGATAGGCGCGCTCGAGATAGTCCTCCGTGAGAAAGCGACGGAAGTTCGGACCGAGCTCGCGAATGAAGATCGTTTGCGGGGCGACCATGGCGCCAAGCCGTCTCGCTCGATCGATCTGGGCACCATCGGGAAGGCCAAAATGCTCGATGCGGTTCCCGCTTCCGCCAAGCTGCTCGTAGGCGTTCAGGACGGTGTCGATCGCTCGGTCCCCGATCGCATGGGTGCACACGCGGAATCCCGCTTTTCGGGACTCACGACCCAGCTCGACCAGTTCCCCCTCTCCGACCCGGAGGAGACCTCGGGTATCGGCGTGGCGGTAGGGCCTTCTAAGGGCTGCCGTTGCGCCGGAGAGGCCGCCATCGGCAAAGAGCTTGACCGAGTCGACGCGGAGAAACTCCGAGACGAAAAGCTCGGGCAGTGGATAGGTCTTCGTCTCCTCGTCCGCGAGACGCATGCTCATGGCGTTGATACGAACCGTCAAGCGTTTGCTCGCCTCGAGCTTGCGATAGGCCGCAAGAAGCTCCGGATAGGCTCCCGCTTCGGTCGCGCTCGTAATGCCCTTTTTGAGCTGGGTTCGATTCGCGGCCGAAACCATGTCCGCATAGTCGTCGACAGAATGGGTCGGGCATGACGGCCTTGGCGAGGCCCATGGCCGTTTCCTGAAGCAGTCCGGTCGGGCGCCCGGCCTCGTCGCGAACGATGACCCCTCCGGTTGGGTCGGGAGTGTCGGCATGGACGCCGGCAAGCTCCAGAGCGCGGCGATTGACGACCATCATATGTCCGCAAGTGCGCGTCAAAGCGACGGGCCGATCCCAAACGACCCTATCCAGGTCTCGGGCCGTCGGCTGACGTCCCTCGGTCATGATGGCCTCGTTGTAACCGCGTCCGATGATCCAGGGCTCGTCGGGCAACCCCGCCGCGCGCTCGCCAAGCGCTCGCCCGAGCGCTTCGAGGCCAGCGACGCCGCGAAGGTCGAGAATACTCGTGAGCAGCTGGCCTAGTTTCCACACGTGGACGTGAGCGTCGTTGAAACCCGGCAAGACCGTGGCTCCCTCGAGATCGATACGCTTGGTCTCACTCGACGCGAGCGGCTCGATATCCTTTTGCGCTCCGATCGCTTCGACCCGACCCTCGGCAATGGCGAGCGCCTCGGCCCGAGGCATGGAGAGGTCCTGTGTCAGCAAGGTGCCGTTATAGAGAACAGAGTCGACCTTCATCCTTCGTTGCCCGAGCGCTCGGCACGCTCTGGTCGCGTGGGACAAATGCGAATTCCACTCGAGAGCAGCCGATCGAACATCAAATAGCCCTGCCGGTGAAGCAGGGTCATTGCGACCATCGGCAGGCCGGCGTCCGCCGCCGCTCTGAGCGTATCCCCCGCGAGCACACCGAGCCCCCCTGGATAGGTCGGCATCTCCTCACAGAGACCGACCTCCATCGAGAAATAGGCTATGGACGCCTCAGTCAAAGTCTTACTCCCTGTCACAGGCGCGCGAAGCCCCGAACCCTAGCACAAGGCTCGTCCGGAGCCAGCCTAGAAACCTGCCGACATAACGGGTAGAATTGAAGAAACATCTAGTCAACCTGGATTCCCACTCGGCTCGAAAAGGAAAGACACCGATGGAGCTCTATCTCATTAGGCACGGTGACACGGATCCGAACGCTCCAGATACCGATGGAGGCCCGGCTCTGACGGAGAATGGGCTCTTGCAGGTTCGCAACTGCGCCAACTTCGCGGCACGTCTCGGCGTCCGCGTCGCTGAGATCCGCCACTCGGACCGGCGTCGTACGATCCAAACCGCGCAGGAGTTCGAACGCGCGCTCGGTTGCCCGCGCAAACAGGTCCCGGGCATCGGACCCGACGACGACATCAACCCGCTACGACGTGAGGCCGCGGGGCTCGAGCACAACGTCATGGTGGTGGGGCACTTGCCCTATCTGAACCACATCGCCGGCGCTCTACTGGCGCAGGACGAGAGCATGCCGGTTGTCATGTTTCATCCCGCATCACTGGTACGGCTCGATCGCCGAGAGGACGCGAGGTGGAGCCTACAGCTGATCATGCCGACTGGAGTGATGCCGTAAGCGCTCATTCCGGAATCCAAACCCGCAAAGTTCCGTCCGACTGGCCCGCGACGATCAGCGGCTCATCTGGGATCACCACGACGCTGGACATCGCGTCTCCCGAGCCCGCCCATAGCGTCGTCCGTGGCACCGCCGCTTCCAAGTCCCAGAGGATCAAGCTCGAGTCCATCGCGACGCTCGCAAGCTCGCTTCCCAGGGGAAAGTAGGCAATCGAGACGACCGCCTTTTTGTGACCCGTCATCACTTTGACCTGCTCGCGGCGATTCAGATCGAAGAGGCGAATGATACCGTCGCGCCCCCCCGTGGCAATCTGGTTACCGTCGGGAGATAGAACCATCGCGCTCACGGGAGCCTCGTGACCTCGCAAGGTCGCCGTGAGGCGGCCGCTACGCGCATCGTGGATACGCAGCACGCGGTTCATATGACCGGTGACGAGGAGAGCGCCGTCGGAAGAGTAAACGAGCGAGGTCACTCCAGACGGCTGGCGAGTGAGTCGTCGTTCGGCCTGTCCTTTGCGAAGCTGGGCAACGTCCCACATCTTCAAGTTCGAATCGAGCCCACCCGACGCAAGCGTCTCACAGTCGGGCGAGAAAGCGAGCTGTCCGATGGAGGCGTCGTGTCGGAGCTGAGCTTGATTCTCCTGTCCGGTATCCAGATTCCAGACGTGAATCTTCCCGTCGACGTGCCCCGACGCGAGGAAAGCCCCGTCGGGAGAGAAGGCAAGCGAGGTCACGAGCGCTTCGTGGCCGGCCCGTTGATGGATCGCCGTACGAAAGCTCGCGAGCTTGCGGCGTGACTCGACGTCCCACATTCGAATCGAGCCGTCGACGCCGCCCGAGGCCACGAGACCGGGACGGGACCCGGCCGAGAGAACCTGTATACCCGGCGGCTCGCCGAAGACATCGGCCTGCTTGAATGAACGCTGAGGGCGCACCCGGCGGAAGGTGTGGGAGCGGATCGAGCCGGTGCGGACGCTCCCGGGCCGCGACGGTTTGTCGAGGAGCTCCTTGAGCTCGATCGCGGGCTCGAAGCGGGAATCGATCGCGAGCACGTCTTCAACGATGCGGAGCGCCTCGCTGCGATCTCCTCCCGTTAACGCCATCCTCGCTTCGTCGACCCACCTGGCCGCATCGAAAGATTGCTCGGAGGAAGCCTTGTCGTGAACGATCGTCGGTTCCGTCTGCATCCGGAGAAGTGCGACCTCGATCTCTTGAACCAGGTCGACGACCGAGGCGTGCGAAGGCTCGAGAGCCTGCGCCCTGCGAGCGGCCTCCATAGCCCTTTGAGGTTGCCCGCTCGAGAGGAGGTTTTTCGCGAGCTCGAGATTCGTCGTATAGCCTCGCGCCCGCGCCTCGTTCGAGACCTCTATCGTCGTGACCGGGTTGCCCATGATCTTCTCGATCGTGCGCGCCATGTGCGCTAGGTCGCGAAAGCGTTCGGCCGGGTCTTTCATCAAGACGCGCTGCACGACGAGAGCAAGCTTCGGCGGCAAACCGAGTTTTCTCGCGTCGAGGCGTGCCGGTGTCGCGTGGACGATCTGATAGACGAGGCTCGGAACCGTCGCCGCGGCAAAGGGCCGCTCGCCCGTCAGCATCTCGAAGAGGATCACGCCGGCGGCCCACATGTCGGCTCGGTGATCGACCGTGTCACTCGAGATCTGCTCCGGAGCCATGTAGTTGGGCGTGCCCATCACGAGCCCCGTCTTCGTCTTGATGGTCGATCCTTCGACATTGGCAATGCCGAAGTCGAGAACCTTCGCGGTCCCATTGGGTAGCATTTGGATGTTTCCCGGCTTGACGTCCCGATGGATGACGCCGCGCTTGTGGGCGAAGTCGAGGCCACGACAGACTTGGGTCACGATGTCGATCTTGTCCTCGAGGCGCTCCGGTTTGCCCTGCTCCATGAGCTCGGCGAGGCTCGTCCCCTCCAGCAGCTCCATGACGATATAGGGCACGCCACCACCGTCGAGCTCTCCGAAGTCGAAGATGGTGACGATGTTGGGATGCTGAAGACCAGCCGCCGATTTGGCCTCGCGGTTGAAGCGAAACCGCATCTCCTCCTCAATGAGGAGCTCCTCGGACATCATCTTCACGGCGACGAGACGGTCGAGAACGGGATCACGGGCTTTGTAGACCGTCCCCATAGCGCCCCGGCCCAACTCACTGAGGATGACGTATTTGCCAATCTTGCTGGGTACGGAAGACATAAGCTTGATAGCGATTCAGGTTTGTGGCGCGAGCGGCCGCCCAAGGCGACATTATTGTATCACCGGCCGCGGAGACACCTTGGCGGGCCAGAGAGACAGGAGGCCTTCGTGGGAAACAAAGATCAATGGTTTCAACAAGTTCTGCACGGACATGATAGGCAATCCGAGCGGAGCCTAGATGCAGATTTCTAGGAGCTAGCGGCCCGCGCGCTTCTGGTAGGCCTCGGTCTCGTAGACCTCGGGGTTGACGCAGTGCGGCGCCTTCTCGAGTCTCGAGTGAGCGACAGCGTTCTCCGCGCAGACCGTCGCCATCTTGTTCCTCGTGTCGCGACTGGCGCTCGCCATGTGCGGGACGATAACGGCGTTGTCGAGCTCGGCGAGGCCTTCGGCCATCTTGGGCTCCTCCTCGAAGACGTCGAGGCCCGCGCCCGCGATCTGGCCCGACTTCAGAGCTACAACGAGCGCTTTCTCGTCGACGATGGGTCCGCGGGCCGTATTGATCAAGAACGCGGTGGGCTTCATCTTCGCGAAGGCCTCCGGCCCCATGAGGTGGTGCGTCGAGGGGTTGAGGTCCGTGTGGAGACTCACGAAGTCGCTCTCGGCGAGGAGCTGGTCCATTTCGGCGTAGTCGACGCCGTCGATCTTCTCGATGATGTGGCGGATGGGCGGATCGTGAGCGAGCACCCGCATGTCGAAGCCCGCCGAGCGGCGAAAGACGGTCTGGCCGATGCGGCCGAAGCCGACGATCCCGAGGGTCTTTTTCTTGCCGTCGCCGCCGGGGCTCACGTCCGCACCGAGAAAGAGGCTCGGGCCCCAGATCTTGTAGCTCCCCGCCCGCATGTAGCGATCGGCGGGAACGATCATCCTCGCGACGGACATGATGAGCGCCCACGTAAGATCAGCGCTCGTATCGGTGAGCACACCCGGTGTGTTGGTGACGGGAAGGCCCAAGTCCGTCGCGGCCTCGACGTCGATATTGTTGTAGCCGACGGCGAAGTTGGCGACGCCTCTCAGCGTATTGCCGGCCACCATCACCTCTCGATCGATTTTCTCCGTGAGAAGGGAGACGAGAACGTCCGCGTCCCGGACCCCCTCGAGCACTTTCTCGCGCGGGACGACTTCGTTCTCGATCTCGGTAGCGAAATGGAGCTCGCCGGCCGACCTCAGGATGGCAAGACCAGCCTCCGGTATTTTGCGCGTTACGAATATCTTCACGTTTCAAACTCCCAGCGCTTCCGAGTCCTCGGTGAACGTTCGGAAGCCGTCTTTGTCTCGTCCACCTTCGCGGATCCGGGCAATGCCCGCTTTGATGGTGTCGAGGTCCGTGGCATAGGACAGTCGAAGGAAGTGCTGTCCCTCACTCTTCTCTACGCCGAAACTCCTACGGTCCACGAGCGCGACCCCGTGATAGTAGAGCAGGAATCGCATCAAGAGCGTGGCCGGGCTCGTTTTCTTCTTGCGCTCTTCCGAAAGGCCGGCAAAGAAGTGGTGAATGCCGAGATCACCGCAGACGCCGTCCACATTGGGAAAAACGTAGAAGGCGCCGAGCGGGTTTCGACAGCGCACCCCGGGGATGTCATTGAGGGCCGGAACGACGTAGTCACGCCGTTTCTTGAACTCCGAGACCATGTGCTCGATGACCGCTGCGCTCTTGGGACTTTCCAGCCCCTCGCGAGCAGCCTCCTGAATGAAGGGCGGTACGCAACTCACGATATTGATATTGAGCTGCTTGAAGAGAGCGACCTCTTCCTCGGTGGGCAGGACGCACCAGCCGAGACGCCAGCCCGTCATGGCGAAGCCCTTGGAGTGACCGCTCGCGATGATGGTGCGCTCTCTCATGCCCGGCGCGGAGGCAATCGAGAAATGTTGGAAGCCATCGAAGGTGATGTGCTCGTAGATCTCGTCTGAGTAGATGCGAAGGTCGGGCCGCGCCTTCCTCTTCACGAGCTCCGCGACGCCCTCGAGAACCTCTCGTGAGAGCACCCCGCCCGTTGGATTCGAGGGTGAGCAGAGAATGAGTATCTTGGTCTTCTCCGTGAGAAGCGGGTCGAGGTCCTCCGGACTGAAAGCGAAATCGTTCTCTTCTCTCACGACGAGAGGAACGGGCTTTCCTCCCATATAGGTCACCCATGACTCGTAGATGGGAAATCCCGGGCTTGGATAGATGACCTCGTCTCCCGGGTCGACGTAGCTCATCATGCTATAGCCAATGGCCGGCTTGCCGCCGGTGAGAACGATGACCTGGGACGGGTCGACCTCGATGTTTCTCGTTCTCGACAGGTGGGCGGCGACCGCTTGCCGAAGAGGCAAGATCCCGGCGGGATCGGTGTAGTGCGTGTTTCCTGCCAGAATATTGTCGATACCCACCTGGTTGATGTGAGGGGCGGTGTCGAAGTCGGGCTCACCCAGCGTGAATCGGATGACCTCGACACCCCGCGCCTGCGCTCGGGCAACGTCTTCGCCAATCCTGAATGCGTTCTCCGTGCCCATGGCTGCGATACGTTTGGCGAATAGCGACATCGTCTTCTCGTTCCCCTCCGGTCGAAGCGCCCATGTTATTGCGATGGAGCCGCTCGCCGCAAGTCGTTGCTAGTTAGGCTTTTTTGCGTTTTCCATGGGAGCTCGCAGGCCACTGCCTCATCTCTGTGCAAACTGGAACCGACGCAGTCCCAGAGCGGCGAAGCGCTCCGCATTCCTCAGCTTTTCCACAGAAGCTGTGTAAAAGCTATAATGGGGGCCAATCTGAACAACTCGAGGGACCGAATGAAAACGACGTTGCTAGTGCTGCTCTTGACTCTGCCCACGCTCGTCGCGGGTCAATCTCTCAGCGAGGTCGCGAAGAAGGAGAAAGAGCGGCGCGAGAAGAACAAGAAGGAAGGCACGACGGTCCACGTTCTCAGCGAGGACGATCTCTATCCGGGTGGCCGGCCCGAAACCGGCGACGAGGACCAGGCTGACGGCACCGCTTCACAGCGGGCCTCGTCCGGCGACGAGGGACTCGACCTGGAGGACTACGAAGAGGGCGAGGACCTTCCCGACTTCATCCCGCCGGACGCTCCGCTCCCTCAGAAGCTCCGCATGTTCGAGCTCTTGAAGCGGGAGTACGAGCGCCAGGTTCAGGAAATCGACCGGAGCATCGCCGAGAACCGCACCCGGCTCCGCGAGCTCCAGGTCCAAATTAACGCCACGTCGGCGGTTGACGGAGCCGGGACCGGGCTTCCCGTCGTGCCGCAGCCCGCAACGGGCCAGGAATCCGTCACCCTCGTGGCGGAGCAGAATCGGCTCGAGCAGATGAATCAGCAGATGGAGGCGCGCAAGGGTCAGCTCAAGGCCAATTTGCAGGAAAAGGGACGCCTCGCGGGTATTCCTCCCGGCTACCTTCGCTTCTAGCCTAAGGCAGCTCGAGAACCACGCGCCCCCGAGAGACGGTGCCGAAGAGCTCGACGCGCTCGCGAGCTTCGATCGATTCCACCCGATATTCACCCACACGGTCGCCGACCGCGGCGAGATGAATTTCTCCCTCGTGCCGCAGGGCGGCCAGGACGCGTCGACGGACATCGCTCTCGAGCTCTGGCCGGGCGACCACGAAGCCAATCAAGACAGGCAGGGCCGCGGGCGCGACATCGGGCGCGCCCCCCGGCCCATCACGCTCGATAGCTTCGAGACGGAGGGGCTCGACCGTTCCCGTGGCTTGTGGCACCGGGTTTCGGGCGGTCGCGGAAAACGGGTCGCGCCCGGGACGCGGAGGCGGCTCCCGGGCCAGCCACGCCTTCACGGGGGTGACTTCGTCGATGGCTGGCTCCCCGGCCTCACTCCAGAGAGCCGTCCAGCGAATCGTAAGCCCTAGAGCTCCAGAAACGTCCCGCTGAAAGGACAGCTCCTGCGGAGCCAGGGGGAGTCGCAAGGACTCGATCCGGTCGAGATAGTCGAAGAGCCCCTCGAAGCTGCCAACCAAGGCAGCCGAGACTTGGCTTCCGCGCGAAGCAGACCCGCCGCTAGCCCGCGCGGGACGAAACTCGAGGGAAAGTCGGTCGATGGCCAGTCCGCGCTCGGCGCCGATCAGGAGGTCTCGAATCGCTCCCACGCCGAGATGGCGCGGAAGTCCCTTGTCGCGGGCGCGGTCGATGAGCTCTCTGCGAGCGCCCTCCCGCTCCGCCTCCGTTGCGGTTCGCTCAGCCGCCTTCGCTCGCTCGGCGTGGCGACTCTCCAGTGCCGCTAGCTCCTGCGTGAGACTCCGTCGCATCGAGGCCATGGTGGCGTTGAGCACTAGCACCGCGGCGAGGGCGGCAACAAGCAGCCTCATTGGGACGCCGCCTCGACCACCTCGACCCGGAGCCGAATCGCGAGCTGTCCGGCTGACATCCGCCGCTCCTCCAGAAGCTCGGTCGATACGACGAGCGGTGAGCCTTCGACCCTCCGCTGGAGCGTGCCGACCTCCGCGGCGCTCGTCGCAATGGCGGCGAGGGTGAAGATCGCGGGGCGCCCCACGTCGAGGTCGAGTCTCGTAATCACGACACCCTCTGGAACAACCGTCTCGACGAACCTGAGCGCGGAGGTGGGCGATATGGCGTCCATCACGCCTACGAGCGTGACGGCGTGAAGCTCGCGCAATATTTCCGCGGCCTCAGCCCCGTTTACCTCCACACCCGGCGCGGGGGTCGGGCCCGACTCGGTGGTGAACACCTCGCCGCGAAGTTCTGTGACCCTGAAACGGTCCCGCGCGTACCAGACCCATTGGAGAATAACGCCGAGCAGGGCGAGAACAAGGAGCGCGCGGACGATGCCAGCCGTTCGCCCCGGTGGCGGCCCCAGATAAATGCCCTCTCTCACGCCGTTCGACTCCGCTCCTACGAACGCGCGATGATAGCCCGAATGGCAGCAACGAGATGCGCATCCTCGCTGTCTCGCTCGGTCGTAACCTTGCCCAACTCGCTGCCAGCCGTGAGGCGCTCCGCGCACTCCCGGGCATCTTGTCCAGAAAGCGTCAAGGACGAAAGCGCCGACTCATAGAGCTTCGGAAGACGGAGCAGCTCACCCGCAACCACCTCGACGTCGCCTGGAGAACGGAGCCTGAGCCGCAGGTCGAACAGCTCTCCCGAACGGAAGGCTGTCACGAAATAGTGCGAGCCGTAAAGCTGGACCAAGACAGACGCGTCACGGCCCTCTCTCGAGAGCTCGCGGCTCCATTGCGGAAGGTGGGCTAGGCTTGCGGCATCGACCCACCCCAAGCGGCAGGCGGCAGCCTCCAGGACGCTCTCGTATTGCGCGACGACCGCTCTGCGTACACCGGCCGCCAGGACCTCACCAGCACGGCCGCGCCAGAAGTCACACCGCGCATCGGTCTCGGGAAAAGGGAGGCGCTCCCGGAGAGCGTCTCTCAGCTGTCGGTCCGAGCCGGGCGCGGGAGTTCCGAAAAGCGCGGTCGTCACGGCGAGGTCGGGCAGGACGAGCGCCACCGTTTCGTTCGGCCGGGCCCCGAGAGCCCCAAGAAGCTCCGCTGTCCACTTCGCTACGTCACTGATCGAGTCGATATTCGGCGTGACCGCGGAGGGCGCGAGGGCCCCGATCGGAAGCTCCGTCGTCAAGGTCTTCGGATCTTCGCCATTGCGAAGCGCCAGAACGAAGCGATCCGAAAAAGCGACTCCCCATCGGGGGCGATGGCGGGACCAGGAGCGAAAGGCCATGCTCCCGCTATTGTATAAGGCTTTGATTTCGAAATCGCGCCGGTGCTATAATTTCGCGCTTTCCCTAGCTGTCCCAAGGGGACACACGCAGAGCGCGGTCCGGTGACTTGCAGTAACCGACCGCTATTGTCACGTCCGACGGAGGGATGATGAAGATCTACGAGACTGCGAGTATCCGGAATGTGGCGATCGTAGGCCACGGCGGCTCGGGTAAAACCTCGCTCACCTCTGCTATCCTTTTCGATTCCGGCGCAGTGAATCGGCTCGGGAGAGTCGAAGATGGCAATACGGTCACGGACTTCGACCCGGACGAGGTGGCCCGCCAGATCAGCCTGTCCACCGCGCTCGCGCACTGTGACTGGAACAAGAAAAAGCTGAACATTCTCGACACTCCGGGGTTCGGCAATTTCATACAGGAGGCGCGTTCTGCCCTGCAGGTGGCGGACGCGGCGCTCGTCAACGTCTGCGGCGTGGCGGGAGTTGAGGTTCAGACGGAGAAAGTTTGGCAGTTTTCGGAGGAGTTTGAGCTCCCCCGGATGATCGTCGTGAACCGGCTGGATCGCGACCGATCCAGCTTCTCGCGCGCGCTTCAGTCGATTCAAGAGACTTTCGGTCGGACCGCGGTGCCGATCCAGCTGCCTATCGGAGAAGAGAAGGATTTCAACGGCATCGTGGACCTGATTCGCATGAAGGCGCTCGTCTCCAAAGGGGACGAAAAGGGCGGGCACGAGGAGCAAGACGTTCCTGCGGATCTGAAAGAGGAGGCGGAGAACGCCCGGAACGCTCTCATGGAAATGGTCGCGGAAGGGGACGACGGCCTGATGGAGAAATACTTCGAGGCGGGAGAGCTCTCCCCAGAAGATCTCCTGCAGGGCCTCAAGCGGGCGGTCCTCGAAGGGGGCATCTACCCCGTGCTTGCCTGCTCGGGAACGAAGAACGTCGGGGTCCAGCCCCTCCTAGACGCTCTGGTCGAGCTCGCCCCCGCGCCCGACGCGCGCGGAGAGGTTGAAGGCACGGACGTGGCGGGGAACGCGGTCAGACGCAAGATCTCCTTGGACGAGCCGGGGTCAGCCTACATCTTCAAGACCGTTGCGGACCCCTTCGCGGGCCGCATCAGCCTCTTCCGGGTCATGAGCGGGACCCTGAAATCGGACACGACCTATCAGAATGTGAACAAGGACACCGCGGAGCGTCTCGGGCACCTGGCGCTCCTCCAGGGCAAGGAGTCGACGGCCGTTGACGAAGTCCGAACCGGAGACATCGCTTCGATCGCCAAGCTCAAGGAGAGTCAGTCGGGCGATACCCTCGCCGACAAGGCGGCACCCATCATCTATAAGAAGCTCGAGTTTCCCGAGCCGGTCATCAGCTTCGCCATCGAGCCCAAATCGAGGGGGGATGAGGAGAAGATCAGCCAGGCGCTACAACGTATGGCGGAAGAGGATCCCATGCTCCGCTACCATCGAGAGGGAGAGCTCATTCTCTCCGGCACCGGCCAACTTCACATCGAAGTGGTGGTCGCCCGCCTCAAGGAAAAATTCGGCGTCGAGGTCGAGCTCCATCCGCCCACAGTCCCCTATCGCGAGACCATCACCGCTGGCATCGAGGCGCAGGGGCGGCACAAGAAACAGACCGGGGGCCACGGTCAGTTCGCGGATTGCTGGGTGCGCTTCGAGCCTTTGGAGCGTGGTGAGGATTTCCAGTTCGGCAACGAGGTCTTCGGCGGCTCGATTCCCAAACAATTCATCCCTGCCGTAGAGAAGGGTATCCAGGAAGTTCGCAAGAAAGGCTATCTCGCGGGCTACCCCATGGTCGATTTCAAGGCGACGGTCTACGACGGCAAGTACCACCCGGTGGACTCGTCAGAGATGGCGTTCAAGATAGCGGGCTCGATGGCGTTCAAGAAGGCCATGGAAAGCTGCAAGCCGACGCTGCTCGAGCCGATCATGGACGTGGAAGTCACGGTACCGGAGGAGAACACCGGTGACGTGATGGGCGATCTCAACTCCCGGCGCGGGCGCACACAGGGTATGGACACGAAGGCCAATATGACCTCCGTCAAGGCACAAGTGCCCATGTCGGAAATGCTCAGCTACGAACCGGTTCTCACGTCGATGACGGGAGGACGTGGCTCATTCCACATGGAGTACTCCCACTACGAGGAGGTTCCGGCGCACATGGCCCAAAAGGTCATCGCCGATGCCAAAGGCAAGAAGGACTAGGGCGAAGGCGACTAGCCCCGGGGCGACTAGTCGGTCTTCTTCTTGCTCGCCTTCTTTTTGGAAGCCTTCTTCACCGCTTTCTTCGCGGTCTTCTTCGCCGTACCGGAAGCGGACTTCGTCGTCGTCTTCTTCGTCGAGGTCTTTTTCTTCGAAGCCTTCTTGGCGGGCTTCGTTTTCGCTTCCACCTCTGGCTTGGCCTCTACCTCTTCCTCGTCGGCCTCCGGAGCCTGCTTCTCCGTCGGTTTCTCCTTCGCCGATTGAGCAGGGGCCTCGGCACCCCCGAAACGGTAGTCGACGAACTCGATGAAAGCCATGAGGGCTCCGTCTCCCTGGCGCGGACCGAGTTTCAGAATACGAGTATAGCCCCCCGGTCTCGCGGAGAAACGGGGTGAGATCTCGCCAAAGAGCTTCTTCACCGTAGCCTTCTGAGGAAGGATCGCGAGTGCCCTCCGTCTCGCGTGCAGCGAGTCGCGCTTGCCAAGCGTCACAAGTTTCTCGACGAATGGCCTGAGTTCCTTCGCCTTGGCCTCCGTCGTCCTGATTCGCTCATGCGAGATCAGCGAGGCTGCCAGGTTTCGAAGCAATGCCATCCGATGCTCGGTTGTACGCCCGAGCTTTCGGTGGGCGACGCGATGTCTCATGTCTCGATTCTCATACCCAGCGAAAGCCCCATGGTACCCAGGATCTCCTTGATCTCGTTGAGGGACTTCCGTCCAAAGTTCTTCGTCTTCAGCATCTCCGATTCGCTTTTTTGCACGAGCTCGCCGATCGTCTTGATGTCGGCATTCTTGAGGCAGTTATAGGAGCGCACGGAAAGCTCGAGCTCATCCACGCTTCGATTGAGGTGCTCCACGAGAGCATCTCGCTCGGTCTCGGTCACGGCCTCGGCGACCGGCCCCTCTTCCTCGAAGTTGACGAAGATCGTCAAGTGGTCCTTGAGCAGCTTCGAAGCAAGACCGACGGCGTCCATAGGACTTACGCAACCATTCGTCCAAATATCTATAGTCAGCTTGTCGTAGTCGGTTTCCTGGCCCACACGAGCTGCCTGGACGACATAATTGACCTTCTTGATCGGTGAGTGAACCGAATCCAGCGGGATGTAGCCGATGGTCAGGTCCTCGTCGAAATTCCTCTCGGCCGAAACGTAGCCTCGGCCGTCCTTGAGGCGCATCTCGAGGTCGAGCTTGCCGGAGCTCGAAAGCGTCACCACGTGAGCGTCCTTGTCGAGGACTTCGACGTCGGAGGGAACTTCGAGATCGGCAGACGTAACGACGCCCTCTCCTTCGGCGTGGAGGGTCACGGTCTTCGGTCCCGCTGCGTGAAGCTTGAACGGAATCCTCTTGAGGTTCAAGATGATCTCCGTCGTATCCTCGAGCGCTCCCGGAATGGGAGAAAACTCGTGGAGCACGTTTTCGATGCGCACCGCCGTGATGGCAGCGCCCTCGATGGACGACAAGAGTACGCGCCTCAGGGCATTGCCGATAGTGGTCCCGAATCCACGTTCGAAAGGCTGAGCGTGGAACCTGCCGTAGTGCTTGGTAAGTGTCGAATGATCTACTTCGAGCCGCTTGGGCTTTTGAAATCCTGTCCAGAGCATTGTTTCGAAAGACCTCCTCTGGTCGTTCGTTGGAACTTATTTCGAATAGAGCTCGACGATTAGCTGCTCTTGGAACTGGAGCTCAAGATCTTCTCGCGCGGGCAGAGCGACCACTTTGCCCGTGATGCCTTCTTCGTTGAGCTCTAGCCATTTTGGTATGCCACGACTTCTCGCGACCTCCGCAGCCTGTTGAAACTGAGCATGTTTGGCGTACTTCGTGGTGATGGAGACGAGCTCTCCCTCGCGCACCGAATAGGAAGGGATATTCACCCGCCTTTCGCCGACGCGAACGTGGCCGTGCCGCACCAAGAGCCGTGCCGCCGGTCTAGAGCTCGCGAAGCCCAGTCGGTAAACGGTGTTATCGAGGCGCCGCTCCAGATGCTGCAGCAAAACTTCACCGGTAATGCCCCGGGTGCGTTCGGCGCGCTCGAAGTAGAGGCGAAACTGCTTTTCGAGAAGACCGTAAGTTCGTTTCACCTTTTGTTTCTCGCGAAGCTGCAAGCCGTATCCCTGGATACGACTTCGCCTCATCTTGCCATGAGCTCCGGGAGCATAGTTGCGCTTCTCGATCGCGCACTTGGGCCCGAAGCATCGCTCTCCTTTAAGGAAGAGCTTCATACCTTCGCGCCGGCAGAGCCGGCAAACTGGACCTCGATACCTAGCCAATCGATTCCTCCCTCGAAAATTTCATCAACTCACACTCGGCGTCGCTTCGGCGGTCGGCAACCGTTGTGAGGGATGGGCGTGACGTCACGGATCGACCTCACATGAATACCCGCGGCCTGCAGCGCGCGGATGGCAGACTCGCGGCCCGACCCCGGTCCCTTGATGCGGACATCGAGGCTCTTGCATCCCAGCGCTCTGATTTTCTGGGCCACCTGGCTTGCAGCTTGCTGTGCAGCGAAGGGCGTCCCTTTGCGCGAGCCCCTGAACCCGAGCCCGCCGGCGCTCGACCAGGCTACGACCTGACCCTCTACGTCCGAAATGGTGATGTGCGTGTTGTTGAAGGTCGCCTGAATGTGCGCGATGCCGCTCAAGAGAGTCCGCTTTTCCTTCTTCTTGAAGCTCTTGCGCTTGCCTTTCTTGTCGTCTTTCTTCTTCTTCGCCATGCCCGAACTACCTCTTCCTCATCACGCCGCGCTTGGGTCCTTTTCGTGTACGCGCATTGGTGTGGGTTCTCTGGCCTCTCGCCGGCAGGCCGCGACGATGCCGAAGCCCGCGATAGCAGCCTATGTCCATGAGCCGCTTGATGTTCATGGACAGCTCTTTCCGCAGATCACCCTCGACTCGGCCGTCCGCGTCGATAGCCTTCGTGATGTGAGAGACTTGCTCCTCTGTGAGCTCCTTCACTCGGACCTCGGGAGCGATATCTACTTTCTGCAAGATGGCGGTCGCTCGTACGCGACCGATGCCGAAGATGTGAGTCAATCCGATGTCGACTCGCTTCTCCCGCGGTAAATCTACCCCGGCTATTCGTGCCACTTTCTTTCTCTCCTACCGATCGTCGACGCTTTCGTCATCATCCTTGACGCTGTTTATGCTTCGAGTTGGTGCAGATCACCCGCACGACGCCGTTGCGTCGGAGGATGATGCACTTCGCGCACATCTTGCGAACGGAAGCCCTTACTTTCATGATGTTTCTCTGATTTACTTGTATCGATATACGATTCGTCCCCTAGTCAAATCATAGGGAGACAGCTCCACGAGAACCTTGTCACCGGGCAAGATGCGAATGAAGTGCTTTCGCATCTTGCCAGAGACATGAGCGAGAACCTTATGCTTGTTCTCGAGCTCCACTTTGAACATCGCGTTCGGAAGCGGTTCCACCACCGTAGCGGTGACCTCGATGGCATCCTCCTTAGACAACCTTTGCCCCCTCGAAGACGGCGCGCGGCTCCGCGAGAATCCAGGGCCCGGATTCGGTAATGGCTAACGAGCGCTCGAAGTGCGCCGAAGAGCCGCCATCCAGAGTGACGACTGTCCACTTGTCGGCCAGCGTCTTCACGTGATGGGTCCCGGTATTGACCATGGGCTCGATCGCGATGCAAATGCCCGCGGCGAGCTTTGGATCGCGCCCAGCCTGGACATAGTTCGGAATGGGCGGCTCCTCGTGAAGGGCGCGCCCTATTCCATGTCCGACGAAGTCCCGCACCACGGTAAACCCATGTCGCTCCACGTGGCTCTGAACCGCATAACCTATGTCCGAGACGTGGTTGCCCGGCCTCGAGGCCTCGATCCCCTTGAACATCGCCTGCTCGGTCACATCGAGCAACTTCTGGAGCTCTTTCGAGATCTCGCCGACGCCCACGGTAATCGCATTATCGCCGAAGTAGCCGTCTACGACGGCCCCAAAATCCAGGCTTACGATGTCCCCGTTTTTGAGTACACGCTTGCGGGAAGGGATGCCGTGTACGACTTCCTCGTTCACGGAGACACACAGACTTGCCGGGAACCCGCGGTATCCCTTGAACGCGGGTTTCGCCCCTTCCCTCTCGAGCTCCCTGACGGCAATTCGATCCAATTCCTCCGTCGTCATGCCGGGCTCGAGCGAGCGTTTCAGCAACTCGAGTGTTCGCAGCACGATAGCATTCGCCTGGTGCATCGTGTCGAGCTCTTTGTCAGACCGTCGCCGAATCACTGCTCTGCCCCTTTCGCTCCTGCAGCCACGCGGAGCAGGTCAGTCAGTCGCTGAAAGATCTCCTCGACGCTTCCCTTGCCGTCGATGCCCACGACCCGGTCATCATAGTAGCCCAGAAGCGGCGCCGTCTGCTCCTGGTACACTTGAAAGCGTTTCAGCATCGTCTCTTCGTTGTCGTCGGAGCGCTGCACCTCGCCACGACGTCCGGCGATGCGGCGCATGAGCTCGGCTTCGTCCAGGTCGAGGCTGGCGATCACCGCCGGCGGCGTCTCCCTTTCGCCCAGAAGCTCGTCGAGCGCTTCCGCTTGCGGAATGGTACGAGGGAATCCGTCCAAAATGTAACCCCGTTCGCAGTCGTTCTGCTCGAGTCTATCCCGGATGATTCCGAGCATGATGTCGTCGCTCACCAGCTTTCCGGCGTCCATGACCTTCTTCGCTCGCTCTCCCAGTTCCGTACCGGCGGCGACCGCATCGCGCAGGATGACTCCGGTCGAGATGTGCGGTATCGCAAGTTCCGTGGAAAGCTTCTGAGCTTGAGTGCCTTTCCCTGCTCCTGGAGGTCCTAGTAGTATGAGACGAACCATTCCTTATCCCCGCCGTCCACGAATGCGTCCACGTTTCATGAATCCGTCATAGTGGCGCATGATGAGTTGACTCTCGACTTGCTGAACCGTATCCATCGCGACGCCAACGATGATCAGCAGCGACGTACCGCCGAAGTAGAAAGTGACGCCCATTCCCTCCGTGATCCAGCCGGGAAGGAACGAGTCCAGCCACGGCCCGATGACCGGAAGGGGCGCGACTCTGAAGCCGGCGATGAGAAACTCGGGCAAGACCGAAACGGCCGCGAGGTAGAGTGCGCCGCCGAAGGTCAGCCGGGTCAGGATACTGTCGATGTACTCCGCCGTGCGCTTGCCGGGCCGAATGCCGGGGACATAGCCCCCGTACTTCCGCATGTTGTCGGCGACGTCGTCGGGATTGAAGATGATGGCGGTATAGAAGTAGCAAAAGAAAACGATGCCCGTGACGTAGACCAGCGTATAGAGCGGCATTCCCCATGCGAGCTGCTGGGCGACGTTGTTCATCCATGGACTGTTCGGAAACATCGAGGCGAAGGTCTGGGGCAAAGCGATGATCGAGCTCGCAAAGATGACGGGAATCACGCCACTGGTATTCACTTTGAGGGGCAAGTGAGTCGACTGCCCCTGATACATACGGCGGCCGACGACGCGCTTCGCGTATTGGACCGGAATGCGCCTTTGGGCCCGCTCGACAAAGACGATGAAGCCGACGACCGCGACCATGAAGGCGGTCAACAACAAGATACCGAAGACGCTCTGCTCGCCGGTCGAGACGTTTGAAATCGTCGTTACGATCGCCGAGGGGAATCCGACCACGATCCCCGCAAAGATGAGCAGCGACATCCCGTTGCCGATGCCTCGCTCGGTGATCTGCTCACCGAGCCACATGATGAAGACCGTCCCCGCCGTCAGCGTCAGCACCGTCATCAGGGTGAAGGCGAGCCCGGGGTTGGCCACCAGCGTGAGCCCGCCGGTGAGCTCCGTCTTCTGCAAGAAGGCCGCGATGCCCGCCGACTGGACCACACTCAGGAGCACTGTGCCGTAACGAGTGTATTGGGTGATCTTTTTGCGCCCGAGCTCACCCTCTTTCGACAGCTTCTCCAGGTAGGGCCAGACTACCGTCAAAAGCTGGAGAATGATCGAGGCGCTGATATAGGGCATGATACCGAGGGCGAAAACCGTGACCCGCGACAGATTGCCCCCCGAGAACATATCCACGAAGCCGAACCATGTTCCCCGGTTCTGCTCGAAGAATTCCGTGAGCGCCCGTGCGTCGACTCCGGGTGTGGGAATATGGTTCCCCAACCGATAGATCGCGAGCATTCCCAGAGTGAACAGAACCCGATTCCTCAGGTCCGGAATGCGGAAGATGTTCTTGAGGCTCTCGATCACGCCGTGAGCTCCTCCACCGTACCTCCGCTGGCCTCGACCTTGGTTTTGGCGGACGCACTGAACCCGTGCGCGTGAACGATGAGCTTCTTCGTGAGGTCACCGTTGCCGAGAACCTTGATCGCATCAAAGCTCTTCCTCACTAGTCGGTTCTGCACCAAGAGCTCGGGGGTTACGATGGTTCCCTCGGGAAAGCGATCCAGTTCGCCGACGTTCACCGTTTCGACGTTCTTCTTGAAGATGTTGGTGAATCCCCGCTTGGGCACACGTCGGATGAGAGGCATCTGGCCTCCCTCGAATCCGCGCCTTCGGGAGTATCCCGAGCGGGACCTCGCTCCCTTGTGGCCTCGCGCCGCCGTCTTTCCGGTTCCCGAGCCGGGTCCGCGGCCCACACGCTTCCTGGGCTTGAGCGTTCCGTCGGCAGGTTTGAGTGAATCTAGGCTCATCGTTCTACTCTCACGCTTCGAGGACATCGACGAGGTGAGCGACCTTGCCGATCATGCCCCGGATTTCCTTCGTATCCTGAAGCTCGGCCGTAGACTGCAGTTTTCTGAGACCGAGACCGCGGACGACCTGCCGTTCATAGTTGGTCGAGCCAATGAGGCTCTTGACGAGCTTCACCTTGAGAGAGCCTTTTCTCTTGGATGCCTTTTTCTTGGCCATCGCCTTTAACCCGTCACCTCGGTAAGCTCCTTGCCCCGGATGCGCGCGACGTCCGCGGGATTTCGAAGCGCCGCGAGTCCGGCCATCGTTGCCTTGACGACGTTCTGAGGGTTGGCGGTGCCCAGTGATTTCGTGAGGATGTCCTTGATCCCGGCCGCCTCCACCACCGCGCGTACAGCGCCGCCCGCGATGACGCCAGTACCCTCGACGGCCGGTTTGAGCAGGACGCGTCCCGCACCGTAGATTCCCATCACCTGGTGGGGAATGCTGCCGCCGGAAAGAGGCACCCTGACCAGACTCTTTTTCGCGATCTCGATGCCTTTCCGAATGGCAGAAGGCACTTCTTTCGCTTTACCGAGGCCGAAGCCCACGTGACCGTTGCCGTCCCCCACGACGACCAGCGCCCGGAAAGACAGGTTCTTGCCTCCCTTGACGACCTTGGTCACTCGATTGATGCTGACGACATTGTCCTTCAGCTCCAGCTCGCTCGAATCGATTTTTTCTCGCATAGCTCCTCTGGTCTCAATGCCTCTCTGCTAGAACTTCAAGCCGGCTTCGCGAGCCGCTTCTGCGAGCGCTCGGACCCGACCGTGATATTTGACGCCTCCGCGATCGAAGACGACCGAATCGAGTCCCTTGTCACGACAACGCTCAGCAACCAGCTTTCCGACCACAGCCGCACCCTTCCGATTGCGCCCATCCTCGAGACCTTCTTCGCGGCTACTTGCGGCCACGAGTGTATTGCCCGAAGCGTCGTCGATGACTTGCGCGTAGATATGCTTGAGGCTCCGGAAAACACTGAGCCTCGGACGATCGCTCGTTCCGACCACCTTCCTGCGAATACGAAGGTGAACTCTCCTCTTTGCTTCAAACTTGTTATGAACTCTCATGGCTCGCTTTTAGGTCACTCCGGTCTTGCCAGCCTTCTTCTTGAGCTGCTCGCCAGTGTAACGAATACCCTTTTGCTTGTAGGGATCGGGTTTGCGAAGAATCCGAATATTTGCCGCGACTTGCCCCACCAATTGCTTGTCGAACCCACTCACGGTGACGTGAGTGTTCTTGTCGATCTTGATAGTGATGCCCTCCGGAATAGGAAAGGCAATGGGGTGGGAATAACCGAGCGAAAACTGGACGGTCCTGCCCTCGACCGCCGCCCGGTAGCCGATGCCGACGATATCCAATTCCTTGACGTAGCCCTCCGAAACGCCGTGCACGGCATTCGCGACAAGGCTCCGGGCAAGGCCCCAGAACGGCCTTCTCATGATCGAATCGTCCACCGGGACCGCCTTCAGAGCTCCGCCCTCCTCTTCGATGCGAATCCCGTCGGGCAGTCGAGTGGCGAGCTTGCCTTTGGGCCCATCTACGTGCACTCGGCCGTCCTCGATCTTCACCTTGACCCCGCTCGGAACGGGGATTGGCTTGCTACCTACTCGCGACATCGATAGATCCTCGGGTCGTTACCACACGTTGCAAAGAATCTCGCCACCCACGCCTTCACGAGTCGCTGTCCGACCCGTCATCAGTCCGCGCGACGTGGAAAGAATATTGACTCCCAAGCCTCCCTGGACCCGCGGGATCTCTCCCTTGCCGACGTAGATGCGACAGCCGGGGCGGGAAACGCGCCGAAGGCCCAGAATGACGTTGGAGCCATCGGAGGCGCGTCGCAGCGAGATTTTCAGAACTCCCTGTTTGTCGTCGGCCACGCGCTCGAAGTCGTGGACATAACCTTCCTCTTTCAGAATCTTCGCGATCTCCACCTTGAGGTTGGAGGCGGGGATGTTTACTCGGGTGTGGCGAGCGGCGAGCGCGTTGCGAATGCGTGTCAGCATGTCGGCGACGGGATCGGTCATCATTTTCGTCTTCTCCTCACCAGCTCGATTTCATCAAACCGGGGATCTCGCCCGCGAGCGCCAGCTTGCGAAAACACAGGCGGCAAAGCCGGAACTTTCTCAAGTAACCTCGCGGACGGCCGCAGGCGTTGCAGCGATTGTGCTCTCGCACATGAAACTTCTGCTTGCGCAGCGTTCTCGCGATGGCAGACTTCTTGGCCAAATCCTTCCTCCTACTGAGTCCTTCTGAAGGGCATGCCCATCAGTTCGAGCAAGCGTCGAGCACCTTCGTCGTTCGTCGACGAAGTGACAAAAGTGATGTTCATCCCTCGCGTCTGATCCACTCTGGAATAGTCGATCTCGGGAAAAATGAGCTGGTCTTCTAGCCCGATCGTGTAATTCCCTCGTCCGTCGAACGAGCGGGTCGGAAGACCTCGGAAGTCGCGAACACGAGGGAGCGCGATGTTCACCAGGCGATCGATGAACTCGTACATCCTCTTTCCGCGAAGTGTGACGCTGCAGCCGACCGGTTGCCCTTCACGAAGCTTGAAGGCGGCGATGGACTTCCTCGCCCTTCGCATGACCGGCTTTTGGCCCACGATGGCGCCGAGCTCGACCATCGCAGCATCGAGCAGCTTGATATTGGCCGACGCCTCGCCAATGCCCATATTGACCACAACCTTGCTCATCCTGGGCGTGGCCCAAACATTGTCGAGCGCGAGGTCCTTCATGAGCTGAGGCTTGATGCTCTCGTGATACCGCTTCTCCAGACGGCTCATTTGTCGACCAGCCCTTCGCAAGCCGCACAGGTTCTCACCTTGCGGCCGTCGGAAAGGATTTTGTGCCGGACGCGAGTGCTCTTGTCACACTCCGGGCAAACGACCATCAAGTTGCTCACGTGCAACGAGCCCTCCCGCTCCACGACACCGCCCTTGATGTTCTGCTGCGGATTGGGGCGAGTATGTCGCTTGACCATATTGACTCGCTCGACAATGGCCCGTTCCCGCGCCGGGATGACACGCAAGACCTTGCCGCGTTTCCCGCGATCCTTGCCGCCGCGGACCTCGACCTGGTCGTTCTTCCGTACGTGTAATTTGATAGCCACTTCAGAGAACCTCTGGTGCCAAAGACACGATCTTCATGAACTTCTTCTCCCGAAGCTCGCGCGCGACGGGACCGAAAACTCGAGTTCCCAAGGGCTCGTTCTGATCGTTGATGAGAACCGCCGCGTTATTGTCGAATCGAATATAGGTGCCATCTCTACGCCGTTGCTCCTTGCGCGTGCGCACGATGACGGCTTTCACGACCGAGCCCTTCTTGATGGCGCTCTCCGGTGTCGCTTCCTTTACCGAAGCCGTGATCACGTCACCTAGGTGGGCGATCCGCCCCACGCCTCCGCCCCGTGGGTGGATACAGGAGATTTTCTTGGCACCCGAGTTGTCGGCGACCTCGAGTACCGTTTGCATCTGAATCATGACTTACTCTCGACTCTTTATCTCGAATCTTTGTCTGGACTGCCGACCTAGGCCCCTTGGCCTGGCGTGGAAGCCGCGGCGGCCTCCTCGAGAGCGGTCGGTGACTCGATGATCTCCATTAGGCGCCAACGTTTGTCCTTGGACAGCGGGCGGCATTCCACGATGCGTACCCGATCCCCCGGGCGGCACCGATTCTCCTCGTCGTGCACCATGAACTTCGAGGTCTTCTTGAACGCTCTTTTGTACAACGGGTGGCGCACGAGGCGCTCGACCGCGACTACCGCGGTCTTGTTCATCTTATTGCTCGTGACGACCCCGACCTTCGTTGCCTTCGGCATGGTCCTGTTCCTTCGCTCCTCTTGACGATTCCCGCCCTAGGCCCGGCTCTTCTCGAGCTCGCGCTCACGCGCTACGGTCTTGGCCCGCGCCAAGTCCCGCCTCAGGCTGCGGACTTTGCCCGATTGGTCCAATTGTCCCGTCTCCTTCTGGATGCGCGTACGGAAGATCTCTTCCGATAGATCCCGAAGTTTGTTCTCGAGTTCCTCGTCACCCAAGTCGCGTACTTTTCCTACCTTCATCGCAGCTAACCTTCCTCGAACCGGGTCACGAACTTCGTCTTCAGCGGAAGCTTGTGCCCCGCGAGCCTCATCGCCTCCCGGGCCTGCGCTTCGGTCACGCCTTCCATTTCGTAAAGAATCCGTCCGGGCTTGACCACCGAGACCCACTGCTCGGGGCTTCCCTTTCCTTTACCCATACGTGTTTCTTGAGGCTTCTTGGTGATGGGTTTGTCCGGAAAGATCCGGATCCAAACGCGACCGTTCCTCTTCACGAAGCGCGTAATCGCGACACGGGCCGCTTCGATCTGTCGATCGGTAATCCAGCCCGGCTCCAGTACCTTCAAACCGTAGTCGCCGAAAGCGACGGTATGGCCCTTCCAGGCTTTGCCCTTCATACGGCCGCGCTGCTGCTTTCGGAATTTGACTTTCTTGGGCATCAACATGGCGTATTACTCCGTGCGTCGTCCCCGGTTGCGCTCGGCGGCTTCCTCGCGAAAAGCCGGGCCGATCGGAACCGACTCCCCTTTGTAGATCCAGCACTTCACTCCGATTTGCCCGTAGGTCGTGAAAGCTTCGGCGAAACCGTAGTCGATGTCCGCTCGCAGCGTGTGCAGCGGAAGCTGACCCAACAGATACCATTCGGAGCGTGCGATCTCGGCGCCGTTGAGACGGCCCGCACAGCGCATCCGGATACCCAGCGCGCCGAAGCGCATGGTCGCATCGACCGACTTTCGCATCGCGCGGCGGAAGGCGATCCTCTTTTCGAGCTGCAAGGCGATGGACTCCGCCACCAACTGGGCGTCCAATTCCGGCTTCGACACCTCGATAATGTTGATGTAGACCTCGCGCTGGGTCTTCGACTGGACCTCCTGCTTGAGCCTGTCGACCTCGGTTCCCTTTCTGCCGATGATGATGCCAGGCCGCGAAGTGTGGATGTTGATCTTGAGCTTGTTGGCGGCCCGCTCGATCTCGACGCGCGACACACCAGCGTGCGAAAAACGCCTTTTGAGCTGACGCTTGAGCTTCAGGTCTTCGTGAAGCAGCTTTCCGTAGTCTCGCTCCGCATACCAGCGCGAGCGCCACGTTTTGTTGTAGCCGAGACGAAATCCATAGGGATGTACTTTCTGACCCATGAGCTGACCTTACCGTTTCCCGTTCATTGTTTTGACTAGTCTTGTTCCTGCTCCGACACCTGAATCGTGAGGTGCGAAGTGCGGTGGATGACCCGAAACGCGCGTCCCATCGGCGCGGGACGAATCCGCTTGAGCGTCGGCCCAGAGTTGGCGTAGGCCGCGCTCACGACGAGATCGTCCTCGTCGATTCTCTTTGCTTCCTCCACGGCCTTTTGCTGAGCGTTCGCGATGGCCGAGCGAAGCACTTTCTCCAAAGGGCGACAAACCCTCTTGTTGGTGTTCCGGAGAATCGAAAGCGCTTCCGCGGCTTTCTTCCCGCGAATGAGATCGATGACCAGCTGTGCCTTCGACGGCGAACCTCTGACGTATTTGGCCGTCGCTCTTGCTTCCACCATCTTGATCTCGCCTCCGAAACTCTATCTGGCGACCTTGGACGCCTTGTCCGTTTTCGTCGTGTGACCACGGAAGGTACGCGTCGGGGAGAACTCGCCCAACTTGTGGCCCACCATGTTCTCGGTCACGTAAACCGGAATGAACTTCTTGCCGTTGTGAACGGCGACCGTATGACCCACCATCTCAGGAACGACGGTCGAACGCCGTGACCAGGTCTTGAGGACCTTCTTGTCGCCGCCTTCGTTCATGATGTCGATTTTGTGCATCAGGCTGTGGTCGACGAACGGCCCCTTCTTCAGCGATCTGGGCATACTGCCTAACCCCTCTTCTTACCGCGGCCGCGCACGATGAACTTGTCGGTGCGCTTGTTGTTCCGCGTCTTGTAGCCTTTTGTGGGCACGCCCCATGGTGTGACGGGGTGACGCCCGCCAGAAGTCTTGCCCTCGCCACCACCGTGCGGATGATCGACGGGATTCATCGTTACGCCCCGGTTGTGCGGCCTGCGTCCGAGCCAGCGCTTTCGCCCCGCTTTTCCGAGGCTGACGTTCTCGTGCTCTACGTTGCCGACCTGGCCGACAGTCGCGCGACACAGTTTGTAGACGACGCGAACCTCTCCGGAGGGCAGCTTGAGCTGGGCGTACTTTCCGTCTTTGGCCACGACTTGAGCACCGGCGCCCGCGCTTCGCGCCATCTGGCCGCCCTTGCCGGGCTTGAGCTCGATATTGTGCACCATCGTGCCCAAGGGCATCCGCGCGAGGGGAAGGCAGTTCCCCGGCAAGATGTCCGCGGTTTCGCTGCTGACCACGGAATCTCCGACTTTCAAGCCGACGGGATGAATAATGTAGGCTTTCTCTCCATCCGCATAGTGAATCCGAGCAATCCGCGCGGAGCGGTTCGGGTCGTATTCGATGGAAGCCACTTTCGCCGGAACATCAGTCTTCTTCCGTTTGAAGTCGATGACGCGATAACGCTGCTTGTGTCCGCCACCACGGAAACGAACGGTGATACGTCCCCCCGAATTGCGTCCACCGCTGGCGCTCTTGGCCTCGGTTAGAGCCTTGAATGGCTTCTTCTCCGTGAGCTCTTCGAAGCTCTGTACGGTATAGAAGCGACGTCCAGGCGACGTGGGGCTGAATTTTTTGATCGCCATCGTTTATCAGACTCCCTCGAAGAACTCGATCATCTTCTCGCCGGCGCGCAGCGTCACGAAGGCTTTCTTCCAGTCTGGTCTCTTGCCTTCGAAACGGCCATAGCGCTTGAGCTTACCGTTCATCTTCGTCGTGCGCACCCCAGAGACCTTCACGCCGAAGAGCTTCTCCACGGCGTTTCTGATCTCCGTCTTGTTTGCACCGACCGCCACGCGGAAAACCAGCGTCCGGTGGTGGTCTTTCAACAGCGTCGCCTTTTCGGTGATGAGGGGCCCTTGAATCACGTCGTGTTGATTCATCGCTGAAGCCTCTCTTCCAAATTGAGGGCAGCCTCTTCCGAAATGATGAGATTTTGCGCCGCCAGGACGTCATAGGCGTGGACGGCCCCCGCCGATCGGACGCTTACCTTCTGGAGGTTGCGGGCCGAAAGGTACAGACCTTCCGACGGCTTCAGTTCCACGAGGAGCACGCGGCCCGAGCCGACGCCGAGCTGCTCGAGCTTTTGCTTGAGGGTCTTGGTGCTAGGGGCCTCCCATGCGAGCGACGGCACGACCGTCACCGCATCCTCCTTGACCCGAAGGGACAGTGCGGATCGGAGCGCACCCCGCTGGACCTTACCATTGAGCTTGAACCCGTAGTCGCGTGGCTGAGGCCCGAATACCGTTCCACCCTTTCTCCAGAGCGGGTTTCGGCTCGATCCCACGCGAGCGCGCCCGGTGCCTTTCTGACGCCAGGGCTTGGCGCCACCACCGCGCACGAGCGCGCGGTTCTTGGTCGCGTGGGTCCCGCGATGGGACCTCGCCCGATAGTGTTTCACCGCCTCATAGAGCAGATGACGATTGGGAGTCACGCCGAAGACGGCGTCGCTCACCGACTTTTCACCGCGGGCACCCCCCGCCACATCCACTAGGGGAACATTAGGCATCGCCGCTCTTCTCCTCGGCCGTGCCGGCCGTGGCCGCAACCGAGGCGGCCTTCACGATCTCGACGTAGCCACCGTTCGCTCCGGGAACTGCGCCTTTGATGAGAATCAAGTCTTCTTCCTCGATGACGTCAACAACCTCGAGGTTCCTTGTGGTGATTTTCTTGTCACCCATTTGACCCGGCGAGCGCATGCCCGGTAGCACGCGGGAAGGGTAGGCGGATTGGCCGATCGAACCCGGTCCGCGATGGTGCATCGAGCCGTGCGACGCCTTCCCACCGCCGAAGCCATGACGTTTCATCACGCCAGCGAAACCCTTGCCTTTGCTGACGCCCGTCACATTCACCGTATCGGAAGCGTGAAAGACCGAGACTTTGATGGACTCTCCGACCTTCATTTCGGCTTCAGGCTCGACCTCGAACTCTCGAAGCACGCGACAGGGCGCTACGCCAGCTTTCCGGAAGTGACCTTCCGTCGGACGATTCGCCTTTCCTCCGGCTTCGACGAGCCCGATCTGGACCGCCCGATAGCCGTCACGATCTTCCGTCTTTAGTTGGACGACGACGCAGGGGCCCGCCTTGAGGACGGTCAGTGGAACGACGGTGCCGTCGTCCTCGAAACGCTGCGTCATTCCAATTTTCCTGCCGATGATCGCGGTCATTTCGAATGCTCTTTGCCGAAGGCTTTGATCTCGACGTCCACGCCGGCTGGCAGGTCCAGCCGCATCAGCGCATCCACCGTCTGAGGCGTCGGCTCGAAAATGTCCAAGAGCCGTTTGTGCGTACGGATCTCGAACTGTTCTCTGGATTTCTTGTCGACGTGGGGCGAGCGCAGAACCGTCCACTTGTTCTTCACCGTGGGGAGGGGAATTGGCCCCGCAATGCGGGCACCGGTCCGTTTTGCCGTCTCCACGATCTCGTGGGTCGACTGGTCAAGAATCCGGAAGTCGTAGGCCTTGAGCCGGATTCGGATTTTCTCGCTTATCACTTTCTCTTCCCTCTTTTAGTCTTACCGTAGCCTCGCGAAGGCAAAGGCTCCTCTATTCGATGACGTCGGTGATAGTGCCGGCGCCGACGGTGCGCCCGCCCTCGCGGATGGCGAAGCGAAGACCCTTCTCCATCGCGATCGGCGTGATCAACTCGATCGTAAGGCTCGTATTGTCGCCGGGCATCACCATCTCGACACCTTCCGGCAGCTCTGACGTTCCCGTCACGTCCGTCGTCCGGAAGTAGAACTGCGGACGATATCCCTTGAAAAACGGCGTATGACGGCCTCCCTCTTCCTTCGACAACACATAGACCTCCGCTTTGAACTTCGTGTGCGGCTTGATCGAGCCCGGCTTCGCCAGTACCATCCCCCGCTCCACGTCCGTCCGCTCCGTTCCTCGAAGAAGAACTCCCACGTTGTCACCAGCTTGGCCCTGGTCCAAAAGCTTCTTGAACATCTCGACACCCGTCACGACCTTCTTCCGCGTCTCACGGATGCCGACAATCTCGATCTCCTCGCCGACCTTCACCACTCCTCGCTCGATTCGGCCCGTCACCACCGTCCCGCGTCCAGAAATCGAAAACACGTCCTCGATCGGCATCAGATAATCCTTGTCCACGTCACGCTCAGGCATGGGAATGTAGTCGTCCAACGCCGCCATCAGCTCGTGGACCGGCTTCTCTTCCGCTTCCTCTCCCTCTAACGCCTTCAGCGCGCTGCCTCGGATAATCGGGATGTCGTCCCCAGGAAAATCGTACGTCGACAACAGCTCCCGAACCTCCAACTCCACCAGGTCCAGAAGCTCCTCGTCGTCCACCATGTCCACCTTGTTCAGGAAAACCACGATGTACGGAACTCCTACCTGACGAGCCAACAAAATGTGCTCCCGCGTCTGAGGCATCGGCCCATCCGCCGCCGAGACCACCAGGATCGCTCCGTCCATCTGCGCCGCTCCCGTGATCATGTTCTTCACGTAATCCGCGTGACCAGGACAGTCCACGTGCGCGTAGTGCCGGTTCGCCGTCGTGTACTCAACATGTGCCGTCGCTATCGTGATGCCCCGCTCACGCTCCTCCGGAGCGTTGTCGATCGAATCAAAGCTCCGGAACGAGCCTCCTCCAGACTTCGCCAACACCTTCGTTATCGCCGCCGTCAACGTCGTCTTCCCATGGTCCACGTGACCTATCGTCCCGACGTTCAGATGTGGCTTACTTCGGTCGAATTTCTCTTTCGACATGAGACCTCGTACTCCTTGTTTCTCGGTGACTGCAGACTACCGACCCGTCACCTTCGCAACAACCTCTTCGCCCACACTCTTGGGGGCTTGCTCATACTGATGAAAGTGCATCGTGTAGGTGGCGCGTCCTTGAGTGGCGGATCGAAGGTCGGTTGCGTAGCCGAACATCTCCGCCAAAGGCACCAGCGCCGTAATGACCTGAACGTTGCCTCTCGCAGCCATTCCCTGAATGCGGCCGCGCCGCGAGTTCAGATCTCCCATGACGTCTCCCATGTAGTCTTCGGGACAGACCACTTCGACATGCATGACCGGCTCGAGCAGCACGGGGTCGGCACTGCGCACCGCACTCTTGAAGGCCATCGAGCCAGCGATCTTGAAGGCCATCTCGGAGCTGTCCACGGTGTGAAACGATCCGTCGTATAAGGTGATCGAAACGTCCACCATCGGGTAGCTCGCGAGCGGTCCCTGCTCCATCGCTTCCTTGACGCCGTTGTGTATCGCGGGAACGAACTCTTTCGGAATCGCGCCGCCGCGGATTTTGTTGACGAACTCGAACTTAACGCCCGGCTTCGGCTCGACCTGGATCCATACGTGGCCGAACTGCCCCCGGCCACCGCTCTGTCGGATGTAACGCCCCTCGGCCTTGGCGGTCGCGCGAATCGTCTCCTTGTAGGCCACCTGAGGCTTTCCCACGCCGGCTGCCACGTTGAACTCGCGCAGGAGGCGATCGACGACTATCTCGAGGTGGAGCTCGCCCATACCGCTTATGATGGTCTGGGCCGTGTCAGGATCCGTGAAGACTTTGAAGGTCGGATCTTCCTGAGTGAGCTTCGCAAGTGCAACACCCAGCTTCTCCTGGTCCGCTTTTGTCTTGGGCTCGATAACGACGGAAATCACCGGCTCGGGGAAATCCATTGACTCGAGAACAACGGGATGATCCGCGTCGCAAATGGTGTCGCCAGTCTGCACGTTGCGGAGGCCGACTGCGGCGGCGATGTCACCAGAGTAGACGGCCTTGATGTCCTCCCGCTTGTTGGCGTGCATCTTCAGGAGGCGGCCGATGCGATAGGTCTTGCCCCGACCAGAGTTGAGAACGTGGGATCCGGATTGGAGGTAGCCGGAGTAGACCCGAAAGAAAGCGAGCTGTCCGACGTAGGGATCCGTCATGATCTTGAAGATCAGGGCCGAGAAGGGTGCATTGTCATCGGAGGCCCGATGGATCGGCTCCTCGGAATCGACGGAGGTCCCGACGATGGGAGGAACGTCTGTCGGTGAGGGTAGAAAGTCCACGACCGCATCGAGCAGAGGTTGAACCCCCTTGTTCTTGAACGACGAGCCGCAGAGCACGGGGACGAGCTTGAGCCCGATGGCGCCCTTCCGCAGACCAGCCAGGATCTCGTCCTCGGAAACGCCTTCGCCCTCGAGATATTTCGCCATTAGCGCGTCGTCCGCCTCGCAGGCGGCCTCGATGAGCTTCTCGCGCGCCTGCTTGGCGTCCGCCGCAAGCTCACTGGGAATCTCCTTCAACTCGTATTCCGCACCGAGCGTCTCGTCCTTGTAGACAATGGCCCTGTTTCGAACGAGATCGACCACCCCTACGAATTTCTCCTCGGCGCCAATCGGAATTTGAATGGGGACCGGATTCGAACCGAGTCGCTCGCGGATCATGGACACCGCTCGAGGAAAGTCAGCACCGGCGCGATCCATCTTGTTCACCAAGGCAATGCGGGGAACTCCGTACTTGTCGGCTTGCCGCCACACCGTCTCCGACTGGGGCTCGACCCCTCCCACCGCACAGAAGACGGCGACCGCGCCGTCCAAAACTCGGAGGGAGCGCTCCACTTCGGCGGTGAAATCCACGTGTCCCGGCGTGTCGATAATGTTGATGCGGTAATCCTTCCAGAAGCACGTGGTCGCGGCCGACGTAATGGTAATGCCGCGCTCTTGCTCCTGCTTCATCCAATCCATGGTGGCAGTACCCTCGTGAACCTCGCCCAGCTTGTAGGTGATGCCGGTGTAATAGAGGATGCGCTCCGTCGTCGTCGTCTTACCGGCATCGATGTGGGCCATGATGCCGATATTGCGCGTCCTCGAAAGAGGTACCTTGCGGGCCATGGTGTCGTTCTAAAATCAAACGGAAAATAAGCTCTTTCCTGTCGAAAGATTTTTTCGTTCCCTCGCCAAGGGCTAGCGCCCTTGATACTAAGTAACGACATCCGGGCCGGGGAACCCAATAGCCTCGAATGCGATGCGCGAAAGCGCTAAAAGAAAAGCGTTACCAACGATAATGCGCGAAAGCCTTGTTGGCCTCCGCCATCCTGTGCGTATCCTCTCGCTTCTTCACCGCAACCCCACGGTTCTGGGATGCGTCGAGGAGCTCGTTGGCGAGCTTTTCGACCATCGTCTTCTCCGGACGGGCGCGGGCAAAATTGGCCAGCCACCTGAGCGCTAGAGCGGTCCTGCGCTCCGGACGTACTTCGATAGGCACCTGGTAGTTACTGCCTCCCACTCGGCGGCTCTTTACCTCCAACGTGGGCTTGACGTTATCGATTGCTTTCTTGAAAACCTTCAGAGGGTCATCCGACGTTCGCTCTTCGATCTTTTTGAGGGCTTCATATACGAGCCTCTCCGCCGTGGACTTTTTTCCCTGCTTCATGATTACGGCGATGAAGCTCGTCACCAAACCGCTGTTGTAGAGCGGATCGGGAATCGGCATCCGCTTCTGGACTTCTCGTCGCCTTGGCATCTCTTCGCTCTAATCCGAACGTCCTACGACTTGGGTCGCTTCGTCCCGTACTTGGAGCGGCCGTTCTTCCGACCCTCCACTCCGACCGCATCGAGCGAACCGCGCACGACGTGATAGCGAACACCGGGCAGATCCTTGACGCGGCCCCCCCGGATGAGAACGATCGAGTGCTCCTGCAAGTTGTGGCCGACGCCCGGGATGTAGGTCGTCACCTCGATGCCGTTAGTCAATCGGACTCGAGCCACTTTCCGAAGCGCCGAGTTTGGCTTCTTTGGTGTGGAGATGAAGACACGGATGCACACGCCCCGCCTCTGGGGACAGCGCTGGAGCGCCGGGCTATCTGTCTTGGAGCCCGTTCGCTTTCGCCCTATCCGAACCAGCTGACTAAAAGTCGGCAATTTCTAAATCACTCTCCACGAAATACTTAACGCCGCAAAAGAAATCCCGAAACCTAAGACCGGCTTCGGGACAACCCGCCGAGTCTAACAATGACAGCGCGACCTGTCAAGCTCTAAACCGCTGCAACGCCTCGTCTAGACCGACTCGATGTCCTCCGCCGAGGTCTGCCCTTCCACGAGGTACTGCATTTCCAAATCGAGGTCCTCTCCGGGAAGCTCCGCCTGACGCTCGAGGGGTTGGGCGTCCGCAATGACCACCTGGCGGTGGACCTCCAGGCCCGTTCCAGCTGGAATGAGGCGACCCATGATCACGTTCTCCTTCAAACCGCGGAGGTAGTCCACTCGTCCACTAATGCTCGCTTCGGTGAGAACTCGAGTCGTCTCCTGGAAGGACGCCGCGGAGATGAAGCTGTCTGTCGATAGCGACGCCTTGGTGATGCCGAGCAACAGGGGTCGGCCGGTAGCGGGACGCCCGCCAGCTGTGACGACCTTCTCATTGGCTTCGGTGAACTTGAATCGGTCGATGGTCTCGTCGATCAGAAGCTCGGTGTCTCCGACCGTTTCGACCTTCACCCAACGCATCA
This sequence comes from Candidatus Marinacidobacterales bacterium, assembly GCA_965247365.1. Classification (GTDB taxonomy): domain Bacteria; phylum Acidobacteriota; class Vicinamibacteria; order Marinacidobacterales; family SMYC01; genus CBDFHB01. Next base: position 270,040 of record CBDFHB010000002.1, on the reverse strand, counting down.
TCTGCCGGACAATGACCTCGATGTGCTTGTCGTTGATCAGAACACCCTGGAGTCGGTAGACCTCCTGGATCTCGTTGACGAGGTACTCTTGAAGGGCACCCTCACCAAGCACGTTCAAGATGTCATGCGGGTTGATGGGCCCGTCCATCAATGGCTCACCGGCCTTGACCCGCTCACCCTCTTGGACGTTGATGTGAACGCCACGCGGAACAGCATACTCGCGGGCCTCGGCGGTTTCCGAGATAACCGAGATCTTCCGCATACCCTTGGCGATGCCACCGTAGTTGATGACGCCGTCGACCTCGGTGATGACCGCGGGGTCCTTTGGCTTCCGGGCCTCGAAGAGCTCGACGACTCGAGGCAAACCGCCCGTGATGTCCTTGGTCTTCGTCGTCTCTCGAGGAATCTTTGCGAGGACCGCGCCCGGTCGAACCTCGTCACCATCGGCCACCATCAAATGGGCACCGGACGGAAGAAGGTAGCTCTTGACCTCCCTCCGTCTCGCATCCTTGATGATGATTGTCGGCTGACGTTTTTCGTCCGCCGATTCCACGATGACGGGCATGGAGAGACCTGTGACCTCGTCCACCTCCTCGTGCACGGTGACGCCTTGCACGACATCCTTGAAGTGCGCGGTCCCTCCCTCTTCCGTGAGGATGGAGAAGGTATAGGGGTCCCACTCGACGAAAGTCACGTTCGCGTCGATCTCCTGACCATCTTTCACCTTGAGCCGAGCGCCGTAGACGACGGGATAGCGCTCGCGCTCCCGACCCTTGTCGTCCAGGATAAGGATCTGCCCCGCCCGGTTCATGACGACGAGGTCACCGCCTCGATCCTTTACGGTGGAGAGGTTGACGAACTTGACCGTCCCTGCGTTCTTGGACTCGAGAGTCGACTGCTCCGCGACGCGACTCGCGGTGCCACCGATGTGGAAAGTACGCATCGTGAGCTGCGTTCCGGGCTCTCCAATCGACTGGGCCGCGATGACGCCGACCGCCTCACCGTGATCGACGAGTCGGCCGCTCGCGAGGTTGCGACCGTAGCACTGGGCGCAGACGCCGCGCAGGGACTCGCAGGTTAGAACCGAACGAATCTTGACGCGGTCGACGCCGGTGTTCTGAACGGAATTGGCGACGGCTTCGGTGATCTCCTGGTTGGGAGAGATGATGGTCTCACCGGTGAAGCTGTCCTTGATGGTCTCGAGGCTGACCCGTCCCACGATGCGATCGCGGAGAGCTTCGATGACCTCGCCGGCTTCGATGATCGCCCCCACGTAGATCCCGCTGACGGTACCGCAGTCGTCTTCGGAGATGATTACGTCCTGAGCGACATCGACGAGGCGCCGCGTGAGGTAGCCCGAATCCGCCGTCTTGAGAGCGGTATCGGCCAGACCCTTCCGCGCGCCGTGAGTCGAGATGAAGTACTGCAACACCGTAAGGCCTTCCCGGAAATTGCTCGTGATGGGCGTCTCGATGATCTCGCCCGACGGTTTCGCCATGAGGCCCCGCATGCCGGCAAGCTGGCGAATTTGCTGTTTACTGCCTCGAGCGCCGGAATCCGCCATCATGTAGACCGGATTGAAAAGCGCATTGTCTCGCTCTTGACGCTCCATCTCTTCGAACATCTCTTGCGCGACCTTGTCGGTGACGTTCGACCAAATGGCGATGACCTTGTTGTAGCGCTCACCTTTCGTGATCGCGCCCTCGCGGTACTGGTCGTCGACTTCCTTGACCTCGGAGAGCGCTCGATCGACGAGCTGGTTCTTCTCGCTCGGGATGACGAGATCTTCGATCCCGATGGAGACGCCACTCTTCGTCGCGTAAAGGAATCCGAGCTGTTTCAAGGAGTCCAGCATCTCGACCGTCTTTTCGAGACCGTGACGGAGATAACAGAAATTGACGAGGTTGCCGAGACCCTTCTTCTTGAAGAGCCCATTGATAAAGGGAATCTCGGGAGGCAAGCTGTCGTTGAAGATCACGCGACCCACGGTCGTCTCGATGACCTCGTTCTCGAGCTCGACGAGCTCGGCATGAACGACGTCTTGATCGTTGAAGGCTGTCGTGATGAGATCGATGAAATCGCCCGTGTACAAGAGCCGGATAGGAGACAGCATCTCCACCGCTCCGGCTTCGAGCGCGAGCATGGCGTCGTCCATCGACGCGAAAGCGCGACCCTCGCCCTTGGCGCCTTTCTTTTCTTTCGTCAAGTAGTAGCATCCGAGCACCATGTCCTGAGTGGGAATGGCGAGAGGCTGTCCATTGGCCGGTGAAAGAATGTTGCGCGAGGCCAGCATGAGCATTGATGCCTCGATCTGGGATTCGGGCGATAGCGGAATATGGACCGCCATCTGATCGCCATCGAAGTCCGCATTGAATGCGGTACAGACGAGGGGGTGGATCCGGATCGCCTTGCCCTCCACGAGAACCGGCTCGAAGGCCTGAATCCCCAACCGGTGCAGGGTGGGGGCTCGATTCAAGAGCACTGGATGCTCTCGAATGACCTCTTCGAGAAAGTCCCATACTTCGGGTCTCTGAGCCTCGACCATTTCCTTTGCGGCCTTGATCGTCGTCGCAAGACCGACCTGCTCGAGCTTGTTGTAGATGAACGGCTTGAAGAGCTCGAGCGCCATCTTCTTGGGAAGCCCGCACTGGTGGAGATGGAGCTCAGGGCCGACCACGATGACGGAACGCCCGGAGTAGTCGACACGTTTTCCGAGCAAGTTCTGGCGGAAGCGTCCTTGCTTGCCCTTGAGCGTATCGGACAGAGATTTCAACGGACGATTGTTGGCGCCGCGAAGAACCCGACCCCGGCGACCGTTGTCGAACAGAGCGTCGACAGCTTCCTGGAGCATGCGCTTCTCGTTGCGCACGATCACGTCGGGGGCCTTCAACTCCATGAGCTTCTTCAAGCGATTGTTACGATTGATGACGCGGCGATAGAGATCGTTGAGGTCACTCGTCGCGAAACGACCGCCATCGAGAGGCACGAGAGGCCGGAGCTCCGGCGGGATGACCGGGATGACGTCTAGAATCATCCACTCGGGCCGATTGTTCGACTTGCGGAAAGCCTCGACGACCTTGAGACGCTTGGCGAACTTCAACTTCTTCTGAAGCGATGTCTCGGTCTTCATCGCCTCCCGAAGGTCTTCGGAGAGCTCCTCGATCTCGATGCGTCGCAGTAGCTCCTTGATCGCCTCCGCGCCCATTTCGGCCTGGAACTTCTGCTTGTGCTCCTGGCGCATCTCGCGGTAGCGCTCTTCGGAGAGAAGCTCCTTTTCCTTGAGCGGAGTGTCTCCAGGCTCGATTACGACGTAGGACTCGAAGTAAAGGACTCTCTCCAGGTCGCGCAGAGACATATCTAGCAGATGCCCGATTCGACTCGGCAGGCCCTTGAAGAACCAGACGTGCGAAACGGGGCAGGCGAGCTCGATGTGAGCGAGCCTCTCTCGGCGAACCTTGGACTGAGTCACTTCGACCCCGCATTTATCGCAGATGACCCCCCGGTGCTTCATGCGTTTGTACTTGCCGCATAGGCACTCCCAGTCGGTCACCGGGCCGAAGATCTTCGCGCAGAACAAGCCATCTCGTTCAGGCTTGAAAGTGCGGTAGTTGATCGTTTCCGGCTTCGTCACCTCGCCGTGAGACCAGGCCCGGATCTTCTCCGGAGATGCCAGACTGATCTTGATGGCATCGAAGTCCACCACGAGGTTGCCTTTGTCGCGAAGGGTTGCGAAGGCTTTCAAGTTCTTCCTCCCGATCTAGTTACGAAACAATGTTTGCGAAACATCGAAGGTGCCCTTGCTAGTCCTTCGTCTTGAGCAGCTCGACATCCAGACAGAGGCTCTGGAGCTCGCGAATCAATACGTTAAAGGACTCTGGCAGGCCCGGCGTAAAAGACGTATCGCCCTTGACGATGGCCTCGTAGATCTTGGCACGGCCGTAGACGTCGTCGGACTTCGCAGTCAGCAGCTCTTGGAGTGTATGGGCGGCACCATAGGCCTCGAGCGCCCAGACCTCCATCTCGCCGAACCGCTGCCCTCCGAACTGGGCCTTGCCACCGAGTGGTTGCTGGGTAATGAGGCTGTAAGGGCCGATGCTACGAGCGTGCATCTTGTCGTCCACGAGATGGGAGAGCTTCAGCATGTAGATATAGCCCACCGTCACCGGCTGCTCGAAGCCTTCCCCGGTCATGCCGTCGTGAAGTCTCGTCTTCCCACCCGTGAGCGTATTGGGCCTCAGCTCGCCGTTCGACTCCAGCTTGCCGTTGGCCCGCCCCAGAAGCTCCTTGATCTGAGCCTCTGAAGCTCCGTCAAACACGGGAGTCGCGAAATGCATGCCGAGCACCTTGCCCGCCCAACCGAGATGGGTCTCGAGGATCTGTCCGACGTTCATTCGCGACGGCACGCCGAGTGGATTGAGGATGATCTCGACCGGCGACCCGTCGGGAAGATAGGGCATATCCTCCTCGGGTACGATCTTCGCGATGACACCTTTGTTGCCGTGTCGCCCCGCCATCTTGTCACCAACGGAAAGCTTGCGTTTCATGGCGACATAGACCTTGACCATTTTGATGACGCCCGGCGGCAGCTCGTCACCTTTTTGAAGGCGCGTCATTCGCTCCTCGAAAAGAGCCTTGAGTACCTCGATCTGTCTCTCGGTCTTGTCCTCGACCTCCTGGATCTCGTCGAGCACATCGGCCGAGACGTCGGTCTCGAGAAGTCCGAGGTAGGCGGGACGAAGATCCCTCAACATGTCCCTCGTGAGCTTCGTGTTCTTTGTGAGAATCTTCTCGCCCGTTCTCGGATTCACGAGGTCCTCTTCCAGAACACAGCCCGCTAGACGGTCGATGACGCGTTTGTTTCTCTCTTCTTTGAGGATGCGGATCTCGTCGTTCAAGTTCTTCTCGAGCATCGCGAGCTCGTCCGACTCGATGGCCTTGGCCCGCTCGTCCTTCTCGACGCCCTTGCGCGAGAAGATCTTGACGTCGACGACGATACCCTCGATACCAGGAGGGCAGGTCAAAGAGGCGTCGCGCACGTCGCCGGCCTTCTCTCCGAAAATCGCGCGCAGGAGCTTTTCCTCGGGAGTAAGCTGGGTCTCGCCTTTGGGCGTGACTTTGCCAACGAGGATATCGCCCGGTTTGACGGAGGCACCGATGCGGATGATGCCCGACTCGTCGAGGTTCGCGAGAAAGCTCTCCGAAACGTTGGGAATATCTCTCGTGATCTCTTCGGGTCCGAGCTTGGTATCCCGCGATTCGGTGTCGAACTCCTCGATGTGGATGGAAGTATAGGCGTCGTCTTTGACGAGCTTCTCGGAGACGAGGATGGCGTCCTCGAAATTGTAGCCCCGCCAGGGCATGAAGGCCACGAGGACGTTGCGGCCGAGCGCGAGCTCGCCTTGGTCAGTGCAAGGCCCGTCACCGATGACCTGCCCCTTCTCGATCCGGTCGCCGACCCGGACGATGGGTCGCTGGTTCATGCAGGTGTTCTGGTTCGAGCGCTTGAACTTGGTGAGGTTGTAGATATCGGCGCCGATCTCCTTGGCCCGCTTTCCGGAAGCTTCCTCGACCCGCACGATGATACGTCGCGAGTCGACGGAATCGACGACGCCGCCCCTTCGGCACACGACGACGGCGCCCGAGTCGCGCGCGGTCGCGTACTCCATCCCCGTGCCCACGAGGGGAGCTTCGGAGCGAAGCAGCGGAACCGCCTGCCGTTGCATGTTCGACCCCATGAGCGCCCGATTGGCGTCATCGTTCTCGAGGAAAGGAATGAGCGACGCCGCGACGGAGACGAGCTGCTTCGGCGAAACGTCGATGTAGTTGATTTGGTCACGCGGCGCGAGAACGAAGTTTCCCGCCTGGCGGCAGTTCACTCGGTCGGCGGAGAGATTGCCGCCCTCGTCGACCTTGGCATTCGCCTGCGCGATGATGTGCCGATCCTCTTCCCATGCGGAGAGATAGAAGGCGTGCGGCTCGCCTTCGGGCGGCTTCCCTGAGGCGCGACTCAGCTTGGCCACCTCGCGCTCGAACGACTTGAGCTCCGCGATCTCGCCGACCGAATAGCCAGAATCGCCCGTCGCCGTGACCTGAACGTGGTCGATGACCCGACCATCTTGCACTCTCTTGTAGGGGCTCTCGATGAAGCCGTACTGGTTGATCCTGGCATAACAGGACAGCGAGCTGATGAGACCGATGTTGGGTCCCTCCGGCGTCTCGATGGGACAGATGCGGCCGTAGTGCGTGGGGTGCACGTCACGGACTTCGAAACCCGCTCGCTCGCGGGACAGACCGCCCGGACCGAGGGCCGAAAGCCGCCGCTTGTGGGTCACCTCGGAAAGGGGGTTCGTCTGATCCATGAACTGCGACAGCTGAGAGGAACCGAAGAACTCCCTGACCGCCGCCATGACGGGCTTGGCATTGATGAGGTCATGGGGCATGGCGGTCGCCATTTCCTGATAGACGCTCATCTTCTCCTTGATCGCACGTTCCATGCGGACGAGACCAATCCGGAACTGGTTTTCTAGCAGCTCGCCAACGGAGCGAACCCGTCGATTTCCCAAGTGGTCGATATCGTCCACGTTGCCGACGTTGCGCGGCAGCTTCAGCAAATACTGAATGACCGCGAAGAAGTCGCGCGCCTCCAGAAGCCTCTGCTCCAGGTCGCCTTCGAGGCCGAGCTTGGTGTTGAGTTTCAGGCGACCGACCCGCGAAAAATCGTACTTCTGAGAGTTGAAGAACATCCCCTGAAAAAGCGAGCGGGAGCTTTCGAGTGTGGGCGGGTCGCCCGGTCTCAGGCGCCGATAAATCTCGATGAGAGCCTCTTCACTGCTCCGGACGGTGTCCTTCTTGGCCGTGAGGGACATGATCTGCCCGACGTCGTCGGTCTCAGGATAGAAAATCTCGAGCGCGGAGATACCGTTCTCGAAGAGCTCGGCGAGGTTCTCCGGGGTGATCGCGTCGTTGCAGTCGACGAGGACCTCTCCGGTCTCCTCATTGACGATATCGGCGATAGAATGCGCACCCTCGAGATCGGCGGCCGTGAGCTCGATCTCCGTGATGCCCGCTTTTTCAATCTTCTCGTAGGCGAGACGAGTGATGCGCTTGCCTGAAGCGACGACCGGCTCCTTCCCGCCGGGCGCGGTCACGTCCTGACCGAGCCGTCGGCCGAGCAGAGCCTTCGATACGGGCAAGTAGAGCCTCTGTTCGCGAATCGTCGCCGCGAAAACCTTGTAGAACTGTCGCAGAATTTCCTCGTCGGTCCGGAGCCCGAGAGCTCTCATGAAAACGGATGCGAGGAACTTGCGCTTGCGATCGATACGGACGTAGAGCAGATTCTTTTGATCGAACTCGAACTCCACCCACGAGCCCCGGTAGGGGATGATCTGTGCCAGGTAGGAGTTCTTGTCCACCTCGTGGAAGAAAACACCGGGAGAGCGATGAAGCTGCGAAACGATGACTCGCTCGGTACCGTTGATAATGAAGGTGCCGTTGTCCGTCATCAAGGGGATGTCCCCGAAATAGACCTCCTGTTCCTTGATGTCGCGGATGGAGCGTACCCCCGACTCCGGATCCTTGTCGTAGACGGTGAGACGAATCGTCACCTTGAGCGGAACGGAGTAGGTCATGCCCCTCTCTTGACACTCCTCGACGTCGTACTTCAGCTTCAGACCGACGGAGTCGCCGCAGGTGTCGCAAACCGTGCCGCGGTTTTCGTTCGCCTTGCCACAAGACGGACAGGGGATCTCGCGATCGCCCATTGGGTTCGTTCGAACGGAGGTGCCGCAGCCCGCACACTTGCGCCGCAGGTGAGACAGTCCCTCGAGGCGCCCGCACTTGCACTCCCATACACCGATCGCGTACTCGACGAATTGGAGCTCGCAGTTCTCGCGGAAGTCGGTGATGGGGAAGATCGACTTGAAGACAGCCTGAAGCCCGAGGTCCTGGCGCTCGGACGGAAGCAAGCTCATCTGCAAAAAACGCTCGTAAGACTTTCTCTGAATCTCGATCAGGTTGGGGATGGGGATCATCGCCCGGATTCGAGCAAAGTCGACTCGCTCACGGTATGGATTGCCGGCAAGTTTCTGCATCTTGCGTTCAGACTCCTAGCTACGAAACGACACAAAGGCACACGGAGACAGCCGATCGTCGGCGGTCTCGAACGACGTTATTGGAAACGACAAGAGCTATTTCAGCTCCACCTGCGCTCCTGCGGCCTCGAATTTCTTCTTGATTTCCTCAGCCTCGTCCTTGGGAATGCCTTCCTTGACGGGCTTCGGCGCGGCTTCGACGAGATCCTTCGCTTCTTTCAAACCGAGACTGGTGACCTCGCGAACGGCCTTGATCACGTTGATCTTCTTGTCGCCGATGGCGGTGAGGATCACATCGAACTCGGTCTTCTCCTCGGCGGCCTCGGCGGCCCCGGCGCCGGCCAGACCCGCCATCATTCCCATGGGCATCGCTGCGGCGGCCTGAACTCCGAGCTCGTCTTCGAGCTTCTTGACCATCTCGGACACTTCGAGAACCGACATGCCCTTGATGTAGTCGATGACATCCTTTTGGTTTAGCTCTGCCATTTATTGCTCCTTGAATCGTTTTCCATGAATGGTCCGTTGATTCCGATATAGTTTTCGTTAAGAGACTTTCTTCTCGGAAGCCGCCTTCAAGACCAGCACGAGATCCCGTGCGGGAGCCTGCAGGACGCCGAGAAGGTCGCGAATGGGAGCCTGCAGGACGGAGAGCAGTTGACTGAGCAACTGCTCCCTGCTCGGCAAATCGGCCAAGGCCTTGAACTGACCCGCGTCGAGTACCTTGTCGTCGAGGACGCCCCCTTTGAATGCGATCGCTGGAACGGTCTTGGCGAAGTCGCTGATGGTTTTGGCGAGGGCAACCGGGTCCTCGGTCGTAAAGGCGAGTCCAGTCATTCCGCTGAAATGAGGCTCGAGTGACGTAAAGCTCGTTCCTTCGAGCGCCCGCTTTGCCAGTGTGTTCTTCACGACTCGATAGTGGGCCCCAGTCTCTCGTATCTTCCGTCGAAATTCCGTGGCCTCGGACACCTTGAGGCCTCGATAGTCGAAGGCGAAAACGGCGGCGGGGGAGCCTAGATCCTCGTTCAGTCGTTCGACGCTAGCTTGCTTATCGGTTCGATTCACAGCTTGTCCCTTTTCCTCCGTGCCTACTTGGCACCCACCGCGATGGGATCGATCCGAACTCCCGGTCCCATGGTCGAAGAGATGGCGATGCTCTTGACGTACTTACCCTTCGCGGCCGCCGGCTTGGCTTTGAGCACGTTGTCGATCAGCGTCTGCAAGTTTTCCAGCAGCTTGTCTTCGGGGAATGACATCTTGCCCACGGGCGCATGGACGATGGCGGTCTTGTCCACCCGAAACTCGACCTTGCCCGCCTTGATCTCGTTCACTGCCTTGGCGACTTCGAATGTAACCGTGCCCGTCTTGGGATTGGGCATGAGACCTCGAGGGCCGAGGATCTTTCCGAGCTTGCCGACACTTCGCATCATGTCGGGAGTTGCGACAACGGCGTCGAAGTCCATGAACCCCTTCTGGATCTTTCCCACGAGATCCTCGCCTCCGACGATCTCGGCGCCTGCGTCTTCGGCTTCCTTCATTTTCTCGCCACTCGCGACGACGCAGACTCGACGCGAGACACCGAGTCCGTGGGGAAGTACGACCGTGCCCCGAACCATCTGATCGGCATGCTTCGGGTTGACGCCGAGCCGGATAGCAACCTCGAGGGTCTCGTCGAAGTTGGCGTATATCGCCTTCTTGACCAGTCCCAGCGCCTCCTCGAGACTCTGATAGGGCTCGTCGCCGACCCCTTCCTTCGCTTTCTTGTATTTCTTTCCAGCCACGTTTTCCTCCGAGCCTTGCTATCGAACCGTCGGCTAACCGGAAATGACCTCGAGCCCCATGCTTCGCGCCGTTCCGGCGACGATTCGTTTCGCCGCTTCGACGTCGGCTGCGTTCAAATCCGGCATCTTGGTCCTGGCGATCTCCTCAACCTGCTTCTCCGTCACCTTGCCTACCTTGTTGCGATTGGGCTCGCCCGAGCCTTTCGCGATACCGGCGGCCCTCTTGAGCAGGACGGCGGCGGGGGGGGTCTTGGTGATGAAGGAGTAGGAGCGGTCGTGGTAGACGGTAATCACCACCGGGATGATCAGCCCCTCCTGCTTCGCCGTCTTGGCGTTGAAGGCCTTGCAGAAATCCATGATGTTGACTTGGTGCTGGCCAAGAGCGGGGCCTACCGGGGGCGCCGGCGTCGCCTTGCCGGCGGGGATTTGGAGCTTGATGTAGCCAGTGATCTTTTTTGCCATGACCCTTTACGTCTTCTCCACCTGCAGGAAGTCGAGCTCCACCGGTGTGGAGCGACCGAAGATGGTCACCATGACTTTCAACGTGTTCCGGTCGCTATTGACCTCATCCACGGTTCCGGAGAAATTGCTGAACGGTCCATCAATGATGCGGACCGTTTCACCGGACTCGAACGTGTATTTCGGTTTCGGTTTCTCGGCCGCGGCCACCGTGACCTGGTGGATGACTTGTTCCACCTCTTCGTCGGTCAAGGGAGCCGGCTTCTGACCCGCGCCCACGAAACCCGTGACCTTCGGAGTGTTCTTGACCACGTGCCAAGTTTCGTCGTTCATCTCCATCTGAACGAGCACATAGCCCGGGAAAAACCTCTTCGCGCTGACGACCTTCTTGCCGCCTTTCATTTCGACGACGTCCTCGGTCGGGATCAAAACCTCACCGATCTGTTCCTCGAGACCGAAGGCGGTCACGCGCTGCTTCAAGCTCTCCGACACTTTTTTCTCGAAGCCAGAGTAGGTGTGGACGATGTACCAGTGTTTTGCCATGGTTTCCTGCACCTAGGCTCCCACGAGCCGCGTCAGCGCAGCGGCCAAATAGGACATCGCCACATCGAGTCCGTATAGATAGAATCCGAAAAAAAACACAGTAATAATGACGACGGTCGTCGTACCGTAGACCTCCCGACGGGGCGGCCAGGTCACTTTCTTGAACTCGCTTCGAACTTCGACGATGAACGTCCGGAACCGCTTGAAATAGTCGAAGATTTTCAATCGTTCACCTTCCCCATCCGCTCCGACTGGCAGGCCAGGAGGGACTTGAACCCCCAACCCCCGGTTTTGGAGACCGGTGCTCTGCCAATTGAGCTACTGGCCTATTTCGTCTCCTTGTGGAGAACGTGTGTTCTACAAAAGGGGCAGTACTTCTTGAACTGCAGCCGATCCGTCTGCTTCTTCTTGTTCCGCGTTGTGGAGTAATTTCGGCGCTTGCAGTCCGAGCACGCCAGGGAAACGATGTCACGCGACATGAGCCTGCTCCTCTATTGATTACCAACTATTCGATGACGTCGGTGATAGTGCCGGCGCCGACGGTGCGCCCGCCCTCGCGGATGGCGAAGCGAAGACCCTTCTCCATCGCGATCGGCGTGATCAACTCGATCGTAAGGCTCGTATTGTCGCCGGGCATCACCATCTCGACACCTTCCGGCAGCTCTGACGTTCCCGTCACGTCCGTCGTCCGGAAGTAGAACTGCGGACGATATCCCTTGAAAAACGGCGTATGACGGCCTCCCTCTTCCTTCGACAACACATAGACCTCCGCTTTGAACTTCGTGTGCGGCTTGATCGAGCCCGGCTTCGCCAGTACCATCCCCCGCTCCACGTCCGTCCGCTCCGTTCCTCGAAGAAGAACTCCCACGTTGTCACCAGCTTGGCCCTGGTCCAAAAGCTTCTTGAACATCTCGACACCCGTCACGACCTTCTTCCGCGTCTCACGGATGCCGACAATCTCGATCTCCTCGCCGACCTTCACCACTCCTCGCTCGATTCGGCCCGTCACCACCGTCCCGCGTCCAGAAATCGAAAACACGTCCTCGATCGGCATCAGATAATCCTTGTCCACGTCACGCTCAGGCATGGGAATGTAGTCGTCCAACGCCGCCATCAGCTCGTGGACCGGCTTCTCTTCCGCTTCCTCTCCCTCTAACGCCTTCAGCGCGCTGCCTCGGATAATCGGGATGTCGTCCCCAGGAAAATCGTACGTCGACAACAGCTCCCGAACCTCCAACTCCACCAGGTCCAGAAGCTCCTCGTCGTCCACCATGTCCACCTTGTTCAGGAAAACCACGATGTACGGAACTCCTACCTGACGAGCCAACAAAATGTGCTCCCGCGTCTGAGGCATCGGCCCATCCGCCGCCGAGACCACCAGGATCGCTCCGTCCATCTGCGCCGCTCCCGTGATCATGTTCTTCACGTAATCCGCGTGACCAGGACAGTCCACGTGCGCGTAGTGCCGGTTCGCCGTCGTGTACTCAACATGTGCCGTCGCTATCGTGATGCCCCGCTCACGCTCCTCCGGAGCGTTGTCGATCGAATCAAAGCTCCGGAACGAGCCTCCTCCAGACTTCGCCAACACCTTCGTTATCGCCGCCGTCAACGTCGTCTTCCCATGGTCCACGTGACCTATCGTCCCGACGTTCAGATGTGGCTTACTTCGGTCGAATTTCTCTTTCGACATACTTCGTCTCCATCAGTTCCATCAAAAAAATGCTCGCGAACAAGAAACCCGAAGCTGGAGCCCACGACCGGGATTGAACCGGTGACCCCTTCCTTACCAAGGAAGTGCTCTACCACTGAGCCACGTGGGCAGTTGGAGCGGGAGACGGGACTCGGACCCGCGACCCTCAGCTTGGAAGGCTGATGCTCTACCAACTGAGCTACTCCCGCCCAAATTTCGAAACCATCAGGTCAGCGGCACATGTGGTGGAGCGGGGAGGATTCGAACCTCCGAAGGCGCAAGGCCGGCAGGTTTACAGCCTGCTGCGTTTGACCGCTTCGCTACCACTCCGTGCTCCCAAACGTGTCCAAGATCAAGATTTATCGCCCGCTCGCCCGTGCCGAGTCCAACCAAGTTTTCGCCGTCCGGGGGTAGCCACCGGTCGAGACTCCATCGTGGGGCTGGCGAAGGGATTTGAACCCCCGACCGGCTGATTACAAATCAGCTGCTCTACCAACTGAGCTACGCCAGCTTGCAAACGTGCGATTCTAGCAGAGGGAGGCGGACTAGTGCAAGGCATAAAGAACGGCTCCGGCGTGGCGACGGCCCAGAGGGAAGCTTACAGTATAGCCACGGCGGTGACCGGAGGCAAGCAGCCAAACGTCGGGGGACAGGCTTTAACTTCCGAGCTCCACCGTGGGGAAAAAAGCTCGCCCTAGGGGTACCCTTGGTTAGGCAACGTCCCGGCCCGGAAGCTAAAGCCTGTCCCCCGCAGAACGTTGTCGAACCACCTCATACAACACCACCCCCGCAGCAACGGAGAGGTTCAGTGAGCCGACTTTGCCCAATTGAGGCAGTGAAACCAGCGCGTCGCATGTCGCGGCGACTCGCTTCCTCAACCCCTTACCCTCCGAACCGAGCACGACCGCTACCGGGACGGTATAGTCGAAGCCGTACCAGGGGTCCCTCGCTTCGGGGCTCAAACCGACGACCCACAGTCCCTTTTCCTTCAGCTCCGCCAGCGCATCGGACAAGTTGGTCACCCGTGCCATTCGGGCGTGAAATAGCGCTCCCGCGGAGGCCGCGATAGCCACGTCGGACGGCGGCGCCGTCTTCCGCTCTGGCATGACAACCCCGTGCACCCCGGCGCCATCCGCGGCCCTGACGGTCGCCCCGAGGTTTCTCGGGTCCTCGACCTGGTCGAGAACGAGTAACAATGCTGGGTCCGGAGCCTTTTCGATGAGGGTTTCTAGCGACATCCAGGAAATCTCCGCGAGCTCGGCGACCACGCCCTGATGCGTGCCCTCCCCTCGCACACGGCCGATCCGCGCCTTCGTCTCACGATAAACGGGAACGCCGTGAGAGCGCGCCAGCGTCAGGATCTCCCTTTTTCTCGAATCGAGAGGCCCTTGAACGACGAGAATCTTGCGAACCTTCTCGGGAGCGGCCTTAAGCGCCTCGCGGACCGCCTGGATGCCACCGACGACCCTCACGTCCGATCTCGGGCGGATCCCACCGTCGCTATCGCTTGAACGGCGATGCCTTCGCCTCGGCCCGTAAAACCCATGCCGTCGGTCGTCGTGGCTTTCAAGCCCACCGACTCCTGCGATAGTCCGAGGAGGGTGACGAGATTCTCACGAATGGCGGAGAAGTATGGAGTCAACTTTGGCTCCTGGGCGATGACGACGACGTCCACGTGGAAGACACGATGCCCTCGCTCGGAGACGATTGCGAGCGCCTTTTCTACGAACAGCCGGCTCGCAGCACCTTGAAATCGAACATCGCCCGACGGAAACAGCGATCCGATGTCGGCTGCGGCGACGGCGCCCAATAGGGCGTCGGTGACGGCATGCAGGAGCGCGTCCCCGTCGGAGTGCCCTTCGAGTCCTCGGGGGTAGTCGATCGTAACGCCTCCCAGAATCAACCTTCGCCCAGCAACGAGGCGATGGGCGTCGAAGCCGATCCCAACTCGAAAGCTCAACCTCTAGACTCCTCTCGCAGATAGTATTCTACTCGCGCGAGATCCTCGGGAGAGGTAACTTTGATGTTGTACTCGCTTCCGGTTACGACCCGGACCGACTCGCCGAGGCGTTCTACCAACGCCGCCTCGTCCGTCCCCGCGAAACCGTCACGCCGCGCGTTCTCTAGGGCACGGCGTAACAAATCGATTCTGAAACACTGAGGCGTCTGAGCCCGATAAAGCCTCGAGCGGTCCAAGGTGCGGAGAATGGCTCCCTCACCCGACACTTCTTTCAGGGTCTCGACGACGGGCATGGCAGGGATGGCGGCCCCGTACTCGGCTGCCGCGGTCACCAGGCGATCGACCATGGCCGGATCCACAATCGGCCTTACGCCATCGTGCACGACGGCCAGGCCTCGATAGCTCTCCTCGATACGAGCCAGGCCCTCCCAAGTGGAGTCTTGACGCGACCGGCCGCCCGGGACGAGCATCGTGTCATCCTCGACAAAGCGCGCCAATCGCTGCTTCGCCGCGGCGAAACCATCTCTCGGCAGGACGACGATGGTTCTCGAGATCCTCGGTGACGCCCCTATCTGCTCTACGGTGTGAGCGAGGAGCGGTCTTCCCTGAACGGGTAGGAACTGTTTCGGCACCGAAGAACCAAAACGGTTACCGCTTCCTCCGGCCACGACGATGGCGATGGCTTGCGTCGAGCTCATTCGACCGGGCCCGTCCGACTGGTTAGAAGGTTCCGACTCACGATCTCGCGAACCCGCTCGGCGAGCTCTCCCGCCCGCTCTTCAGTCCAACCCTCCACCGAGATCGGCCGATCGATAGTGAGCGTGACGGTTCGTGGATAGACGGTGACTTCTCCCCGCCTCATTACGAGATGGCTGTCCATGATCGTCAGCGGCACGACGGCCGTCTGCGCCTTGATAGCCAATCGAAAACTCCCCTTCTTGAACGCTCGTATCACGCCGTCGTAGCTGCGCGTTCCCTCTGGGAAGACGGCGACTGCGGTGCCATTCCGAATCCTCTCGACCGCATGTTCGAGGCTTTCCTTGGCTTTGGTGGCGTTCTCGCGCTCGACCGCGACGTGTCCACTCAGGAAGAGATGCCAACCGAGGAACGGAATTCGGTTCAAGGACTTCTTGTACAGGATGCGAAAGGACAGGGGCAAATAGGCGAAGAGAATCGGGGTGTCGAACAAACTCTGGTGATTTGAGGCGATGACGTAAGTTCGGCCCGGCTCGAGGTTCGAAGCGCCCGAGACCGAGACCTTCACCATGCAGGTCTTGAGAATGAGCCAAGCCCAGAGGCTCGCTACTCGATGCGAGGGTTTCCCGCTCCGGAAAAACAGAGCCAGCAGGAGGGAGAGACCTCCGCACACGATCGTATAGATCGTGACGAGCGGAATGAACCAATAGAGCGTCCGGAACTTCGGGATGTCGATGGCGATGCCCTCGGGTTAGGGAGACGACGAGCGGACGTTAGAGACTAGCGAGAGGCCACTGCCGTCTGCGGATGCTCGATCGCTTTGCCGAAGATCATCTTTCCCGCCGTCGTCTGTAGCACGCTCGTTACGGTGATATCCACGTTCTTGCCGAGAAGCTTTCGCGCGTTGTCGACGACTACCATCGTGCCATCGTCCAGATAGGCAACACCCTGGTTGTACTCCTTGCCTTCCTTGAGAATAAACACGCGCATGAACTCACCGGGAAGCACGACCGGTTTGAGGGCGTTGGCGAGCTCGTTGATATTGAGGACCTGAACGCCTCGCACCTGCGCCACTTTGTTGAGGTTGAAATCGTTGGTGACGATCTTGGCATCGAGCTCCCTGGCTAGCTCGATGATTTTCAGATCCACTTCCGGGACGTCAGGGAAGTCGATCTCCGAAATATCGACGTCGATATCGGCCATCTTGCGGACCTTCTGTAGGATGTCGAGGCCACGACGACCTCGATTCCGCTTGAGGGAGTCGGCGGAATCCGCGACCTGTTGCAGCTCCTTCAAGACAAACTGAGGGATCACCAGAGTTCCATCCATGAATCCGGTCTCGCAGATGTCCGCGATGCGTCCGTCGATGATCACGCTCGTATCGAGGATCTTGACGTTTCTGACGGTCTTTTTTCCGTGGAAGTAGGCCTTGACGGACAAGGGATCGAACCACTCGCCCCTCTTCCAGCCGAGCATCAGCCCGACGTAGGCGAAAAACAGCAGGGCGAGGGACTGCCAGAGGATCTGAGTGCCCCTTTCCATCGGTATCTTGGCGAGAGGAACGCTCACGAGAAGAGCGAAGAGCACGCCGAATAACGCGCCCAGAAACGCTCCGGCTACTTGCTGCGCGTTCACGGCACGGATACTGGTCTCCATGAAAATCATGGCGGCCCCGATCGCAGCACCGAGAACCAGGTTAGAAATTGAGCCCCAGGGTAACGGGCTCGACGCCATGAAGGCGGCCGAAGCACCCGCGATCAGCAATGCACGTATCAACAAAATCCACATGACCGTCACTCTCGGATCCGAGCCGGCCGGGCCGGCTCACGTATTCAGAAAATCAATTCCATCATTTGAGAAATGTTGCTCACTCCCACGATCTCGAGCTCCTTGGGAGCTTCCGGAACGGGGTAATTGCCCGAAGGCACGACGGCCCGCTCGAAACCGAGACGAGCCACCTCTTTGACGCGAAGCGCTACCTGCTGCGCGGGCCTGACTTCTCCCGCGAGACCCACTTCACCGACGAGGACCGTTTCTCCGCGGATGGGTTGTCCGCGAAAGCTCGATGCGATCGAGGCAGTCAAGCCGAGGTCCGCCGTGGGCTCGCTCACGGAAAGTCCGCCCGCGACGTTCACGTAGACGTCCTCCCCACCGAGAGAGAGATCGGCCCGTTTCTCGAGGACGGCCAGAAGAAGAGAGACCCGGTTGGCGTCGACACCTACCGCTACGCGGCGCGGATAGCCGAAGCCCGAGGTCGAGACGAGAGACTGAATCTCCATCAATAGTGGACGGGTACCCTCGAGCGAGCAGATCACTGCCGAGCCGGGACTGCCCTTCGGCCTCTCTGAGAGGAACAGGCCCGATGGATTTACGACGGGCCGAAGCCCGTCGCCCGCCATCTCGAAAACGCCCAGCTCGCCGGCCGCCCCATAGCGATTTTTTACCGCTCGCACCACGCGATGAGAATGATGGCTTTCGCCCTCGAAGTAGAGAACGGTATCGACCATGTGCTCGAGGGCCTTGGGACCGGCCAGGTTGCCCTCCTTGTTCACGTGACCTATCAAAAAAACCGAAGTATCCGAGGACTTGGCGTAGTAGAGAAGCTCCGCAGTGACTTCTCTCACCTGGCTGATACTCCCCGGTGCAGAGGAAAATCTCGGAGAGAAGACCGTTTGCACGGAGTCGACAACGACCAAGGCGGGCGAGGTGCGTCTGAGAGTTTCGAGAATACGATCCAACTGGGTCTCGCTGTAGAGAAGAAGCGATCTCGAAACCAGTCCCAGGCGCTCGCCACGGAGCTTGATCTGGCGTTCGGACTCCTCACCGCTGACGTAGACGACGTCCGAGCCATTGCGGGATCGCTCCGCCGCGACTTGGAGCAGGAGCGTCGATTTCCCGATACCCGGATCGCCACCGAGAAGCACGAGCGACCCGGAAACGATGCCGCCGCCGAGCACCCTGTCGAACTCCTCTACCCCGCTCGTAACGCGCATCGTGCTATCCGTCTCGACGTCCGGATAGGGCACCGGTTTTCGCGTCGTTCCGAGGCGGGCGCCGGAGGACAGAGGTTTTGGGACAGACTCCTCCTCGACGAAGCTGTTCCAGGAATCGCAGTCGGGACAACGGCCCAGCCACTTCGTGGCCGTCATCCCACATTGTTGGCAGACGAACGCGGTCTTGAGCTTTGCCATCAAAACAATGAGGCCCGGGAAGACAAGAAACTCCCCATTCTGTACGGCTTAACAGATTGACAGAAAATTATAGCACGCCAATCGACTCACGGGTGGCTCGTCAAATAACCTCGTCGTGACGCCACTCGAGGTTCTCGAACCGGGTGTACTCCTTGATGAAGGCCATCTTCACCATGCCGGTGGGACCATTCCGCTGCTTGCCGATGATGAGCTCGGCGACGCCTCGGTTGTCGGGAGTCTGCTTGTACTCCTCTTCCCGGTAGATGAACAGGACGATGTCGGCGTCCTGCTCGAGCGCGCCCGATTCCCTCAAGTCGGAGAGCTGGGGGCGATGATCCCCACGCGCCTCGGGAGCCCGTGACAACTGAGAAAGAGCGACGATAGGGACGTGAAGCTCCTTTGCCAGCGCTTTGAGGGAGCGGCTGATGGTCGAGATCTCCTGGGTGCGATTCTCGAATCGCCCCCGACCTTGCATGAGCTGGAGATAGTCCACGATGAGAAGGTCCAGCCCGAACTCCAACTTGAGCCGGCGAGCCTTCGCCCTCATCTCCATCACCGTGATCGCCGGTGTGTCGTCGATGAATATTTTCGCCTGTGAGAGGTCCGCGACCCCCTGGACGAGTTTGGCCCAGTCCTTCTCCGTCAGGAACCCGGAGCGAAGCTTGTGCATGTCCACCCGCGATTCGCCGCAGAGCATACGAAGTACCAATTGTTCCTTGGACATCTCGAGGCTGAAAACGCCAACGCTCTTCCCAGCCTTGAGTCCCGCGTGCTGAGCGATGTTCATGGATAAGCTCGTCTTGCCCATCGCGGGGCGTGACGCCACGATGATGAGATCTGTCGGCTGGAGACCCGAGGTCATTTCGTCGAGCTCGACGAAGCCCGTCGGGATGCCCGTCACGAGCTCTCGCTTCTCGGATAGCTCGTCGATGGTCTTGAAGGTCTTCTTGACGATTTGGCCGACCGGCTCGAACCCCTCTCGGACGGCGTCTTCGGCGATCTCGAAAATCGACTTCTCCGCCTCGTCGAGAACGGAATGAGTCTCTTCAGGCTGCTGGAAGCAGGCCTGCGTGATGCGATTGGCCGCCGCGATGAGGTTTCGCAGCACCGCTTTGTCTTTGACGATTCGTGAGTAGTAAGGGACGTTGGTCGCGTGCGGGACTCCCTCGAGCAGGGAGCTCAAGTAAGCGATGCCGCCGGCGGAGTCGAAATCCCCCGAACGGGTCATCTCTTCTTTGAGCGTAACGAGGTCGATGGCATCGCCTCGTTCCGACAAGGACGCCATGCGCAGAAAGATCTTGCGATGGGCTTCCCGATAGAAATCCCGCTCGGTGAGGATCTCGGAGGCGTTGTGGAAGGCCTCGTTCTCGATGAGGATGGCGCCCAAGACCGTGCGCTCGGCTTCGAGATTGTGGGGCAACGCCCGCTCGAGAGCGGTATCTTGCGCCAAGCTCACCTACTCAAGTCACGTGGAGGGACGCTCCGGTCGCCGAAACCGAACCGGGGCGCCTAGGGTTGCTCTTCTTCTTCCTTCTCAATGGTAACCAGGAAACTCGCGATCACCTCGGGGTGGAGTTTCACCGAGATCGTGAACTCGCCCAGGGTCTTGAGCGGCTCGTACGCCACGAACTTCTTCTTCTCCAGCTTGAAACCCTTCTCCTCGAGCGCCTCCGCGATATCGCTCAACGAGACGGATCCATAGAGCTCCTCCCCTTCGTCGTGAACCTTGCGGCGGAACCCGAGTTTCACGGCTCCGATTGCGCCAGCGAGGACCTCCGCCTCCCCTTTTTCCTGGGCCAGCTTGGCCTCGTAGATCTTTTTCTCCTTCTCTACGAGAAGAAGATTGTTGTCGCTGACCTCCATCGCGAGGCGCTTGGGGAGCAGGTAATTGCGCGCGTAGCCCCTGGCTACGTTGACGATCTGCCCGCGCTTTCCCAAATGGTCGACTTCTGCGCGCAAAATGAGTCGCATCGAGGTCCTCCGCCTACGAATAAGAGAGAAGCGCCATATATCGAGCGCGCTTGATGGCGGTCTTGAGCATTCGCTGTGAGCGTGCCCCAGCTCTCGAGATTCGGCGGGGCAGAATCTTTCCCCTCTCAGGGATGAAGTTCATCAGAAGCTTCGCATCTTTCCAGTCGATGTGATCCACCTTATCGAGGAGCGGATTCACCTTGGCGCGCCGAAAATAGAAGCGGCGCTTGCCACCGGCGGCGGCACCCGTTTTGCTGCCTCCGCGTTTCGGACCACTTTGCGCACGTCTCATTGTCTAGCTCTCCTTCGATTCGTTCTCGGCTTCAGCAGGTGCCGCAGATTCGGTCGGCGGAACGGTCGCCGGCGGACTGGCAGGTGCCGCAGATTCGGCCGGCGGAACGGTCGCCGGCGGACTGGCAGGTGCTGCAGATTCGGCCGGCGCCCGGGCAGCCCGGCGCGCCCGACGGGCTTGCTCCTTGTTTTCCTTGTGGGCCCTCCTGCGCTCGAGCTTGGCCTGCTGCTCATCCATCCGGACCGTGAGAAAGCGCAGAATACCGTCGGTCACTCGCAGGCGGCGCTCCATCTCCGAGATCGCTTCCGGCGCGGCCTTCAAATGACTCAGTACGTAATTGCCTTCCCAATGCCCCCCGATTCTGTAGGCGAGGCGCCTCTTACCCCAAGGCTCGGTATTCTCGACCTCAACCCCCTGCTTCGACATGAGACCCTCGATCTTCCCGACGAGCGCCGTGGAGGCGTCCTCGTCGAGGGAGGGGTCGAGAATGTACATCAGCTCGTAGCTACGCAAGCGTTCCTCCTAAGCCGTGATGGAATTGAATTGGGACATGGCTTTGTTCATGCCGTCCCGCAACATCCATCTCGTGGCTTTCACGACGCGACGCATCACGTCGTCGACGGTTTGGCGCTCCTCGTCATCGAACCGTTCGAGAACGAAGTGTGCCAGATCCTCTGGCTCCGTCCGGAGACGAATACCGATACGGACTCGCGGGACATCCTGGCCATCCAAAGCTTCGAGAATCGAAGCCAGACCTCGATGCCCACCGTCGCTACCCCGCTCACGGATACGGACGGTACCCAAAGGTAACGCGACATCGTCATAATAGACGATCGCCTCCCGTCGCGTGAGCCCGGTCTCCGCGACGAGCTCCGCTACGGCGCTGCCGCTCAAATTCATGTACGTCAGCGGCTTCATCAAAGTAACCGGTATGCCTTCCATGACAGTTTCCGCACAGACCGCCTCCGCGCGGCCACGCGACCATCGTCCCCCCGCGTCTTCCAAGATTCGGTCCAAAGCTTCGAATCCCACGTTGTGGCGCGTAGCCTCGTATCGAGGCCCGGGATTTCCGAGCCCGACGAGCAACCGGTGCACCTATTCCTTTTTCTCTCCGTCTTCCGCGGGGGCTTCCGCACCCTCAGGGCTCTCCGCACCCTCGGCAACCGCCTCGTCTTCCGGCGTCTCCTCGGTCTCGGCCTTCGGCGCCAAGACGTGGGCGAGGACGACGTTTGCCTCGGATTCGAGAGTGACGCCTTTGGGAAGCGACAGGGAGGACGCGCGGACGAAGTCCCCAATCGCGAGCTCCGACACGTCGACGACGAGCGTTTCGGGAATGTCGGTCGGTAGACAGGAAACCTCGACGGCACGGGTGACGAAATCCAGCATGCCGCCGTCTCGCTTGACACCGATTGCGACGCCCGTGAGCTCGATCGAAACGCTCAGCGTCATCGTCTTGTCCATGGCGACCCGTACGAGATCGGCATGAAGCAACGAGTGCTCCACGGGCTCTAGCTGGTAGTCCCGGATCATGACGTTGTCTTTGCCCTTCACTCCCTTGACCGAAAGCTCGAAAATCGTATTGACTCCGCCGTGCGAGCGAATGATCCCGGCCACTGCCTTGGGATCGACGCTCAGGGGAAGGACATCCTTGCCGCCTCCATAGAGAACGGCCGGGATCTTCCCAACCGCACGCAGACGCCGATTCGGACCCTTGCCGAAGCTCGTGCGCGGCTCTGCTTCCATCGAAATCGATGCCATCGAATCGTTCCTTTCCCAGATTCCTGGTCTCGGAGGGACAGCCGTCAATTATAACTCAGGCAAATGTCCCCTGCCTAGACGAACAGTTTGCTAACGGAGGTCTCCGCGTGAACGCTCAGGATTGCTTTTCCGAGCAACGAGGCCACCGACAGCACGTGAATCGTCTCACAATCTCGCGCGTCGGGCCGAAGCGGCACGGTGTCGGAGACAATGAGCTTCTCGATCGAGGAGGCCGTAATCCGCTCGAGCGCCGGGTTCGACAAGACCGCGTGGGTGCAACAGGCGAGCACTCTCCGAGCACCTGCCTCGAGCAGGGCTTCCACGGCTTTCACCAGCGTACCGGCGGAGTCCACGATGTCATCCACGACGACAGCGGTTTTTTCGTCGACGTCGCCGATGACGTGCATCGTCTCAACCTCGTTGTTTCCCCCTCGCCTCTTGTCCATCACCGCAAGGGCCACCTTGAGCCGTTTCGCATAGGCGCGGGCCCGCTCGACGCCGCCCGCGTCAGGGGAGACAATCACCAGATCCGGTAGCTCGAGCGACGAAACGTGATCTAACATGACGGGCGCAGCGAAGATGTGGTCGACGGGGATGTTGAAAAAACCCTGGATCTGACCAACGTGGAGGTCCATCGTCACGACTCGATTGGCGCCCGCGGTTACGAGCAGATCGGCAACGAGCTTCGCGCTGATAGGAACTCTTGGGCGATCCTTCCGGTCCTGCCGCGCATAGCCATAGTAAGGAAGTACCGCGGTGATGCGGCTCGCAGACGCCCGCCGGAAGGCGTCAATCATGACGAGGAGCTCCATCAGGTTCTCGTTGACCGGGGGCGCCGTCGGCTGCACGACGAAGACATCGGCACCGCGCACGTTCTCCGTGATCTGAAAAGTGACCTCACTATCGGCGAAGCGCCCGAGCTTGGCCGAGCCCAGAGGCACATCGAGACTCTTGGCGATCGCGGCCGTCAGCTCCTTATTGCAACGGCCAGCGAAAAGTTTGAGTGGTCTACCCATCTCGCCCCATCTCTTATGGCTCCCCCATATTTGGTGACCGCGAGGTAGTCGCAGTTTCCGATTGGCTGGGGCGGAAGGATTCGAACCTTCGAATACCGGTTCCAAAGACCGGCGCCTTACCGCTTGGCCACGCCCCAAAAAGCGAACAGCGACGGTGACGAAAACTCATGTCGAGACTAGAAAGGAACCCACCGGAACCCAGACCCCATGTCACCAGATCACGCCACAAGGCTCGGCTCAGGGGCCGCTCGCCTCGCCACGAGGTCCTGTGGCCCGCCGGCCATCGGGGAAGCCTTCCGTCAATACGCGGGACTCGATCTCCTCGGCACTGCCAACTTCGCCCCGATAACGCTCCAGAATCTGAGTTTCCATACGGCGCCTGGTATCGCTATTCAGGGGATGCGCGATGTCGCGAAACGTACCGTCCTTGCGCTTCTTGCTGGGCATGGAAACGAAGAGTCCCTTGGGCCCGTGAATAATCTTGATGTCGCTGATCACGAAGCAATCGTCCAGGATAATGGAGACGAAAGCCTTGAGCTTTTCGTCATCGACGGGGAAAATCCGCACCTCGGTGATTTCCATCGAAGCTCTCCTTCTGGACTGGCGGAGCGAGGACCTTTAGGCGTCGCTTGATAGCACCTTGTTGCGATAAGTCTCGCCGGCGATCGTACTCGTAGCCATGGCTCGGATGCCGTCTCGATTCAGCGAATCCGATGCTAGCCTGGCCGCTTCGTCACTCTGAAAGACGCCGTAAACGGCCGCACCGCTGCCCGACATCATCGAACCGGTGGCACCTCGCTCGAGAAGGAGTCTCTTGTACTCCTGGATGGAAGTGGAATGCCTCCCCGTCGCCGTTTCTAGGTCATTCACCAGCTCGCCCAATCTGTTACGGACGCAGGGGTTGCCCCAAGCGAAGTGCTGGAGTTTAAAACTCGGGTCTCTCTTTGTCAACCTCAAACTCCCGTAGGCTTCGGCCGTGGAGATCGAAAAGTCCGGCAGAATCAATACGATTGGGAGTTCGGCAGCGAGATCGAGGGGATAAACCTCGTCGCCACGGCCCACCGCGAGCGCCGTCCCGCCATGGAGAAAAAAAGGAACGTCCATGCCGATTCGGGCGGCCATCTCATGAAGCTCCGCGGGCTCGATATCTGCGCTCCACAACCGATTCAGCGCCAGCAGCGTGGCCGCGGCGTCGGCGCTGCCGCCGCCCAGCCCCATTCCGGGTGGAATACGTTTCTCGAGATCGATGAGGATTCCGGGCGCGCTCTCGAAACGTTCGGTAACGAGGCTTGCGGCCACGCAGGCGAGATTGGCGGCGTCGTGGGGAATCGAAGGATGGCGGGTCGAAAGCTCGATGCCCTGATCCCGCGGGTAGAAGCGAATTTCATCGTGGAGATCGATGGTCTGAAGAATCGTGCGAAGCTCGTGATAGCCGTCTGGACGCCGCCCAAAGACCTCGAGACCGATGTTGATCTTGGCGTAGGCCCGTGCGACGAGCGACGCACCCCGGAGGTCGCAGCTCACTTCTCGCCAGTGGTGACGAATACGGCCTCGCCATCGATATCGGCGGGGCGAAGCCTGACCGCATCGGCGGGAAGCTCCAAGACGAAAGCCTCCGGCTCGATCGAAACGTTCACATCGACGTCTTCCGCGGAAAGATTGGCCTCGAGCGAAGGACTCTCGATTCTCAAGCGGTCGGGCACCTGGCGGCGGCGGCGTTTCCAGTCGGTCGGGTAGGAAACCCGGTAACCAGGACATGACGCCCCGGTTATCTGGCCGGTCTCGTCTATCGTGAGCTCACCGCCATCACGGAGACGCAGATAGACGGTTTCTCCACGCCGCTGGCCCTCGACGACACTGGTTTCGTCCAAAGGCAGACCAACTCCGGAAAGAAGCGCCATCATCTCCACTGGGGAGAGCCGGACCCCCATGAGCCTCTCGACAACGTCCTCCACGTCATCCTCCCTAACATATTGCCGGCGACCTGGGAAGTAGGCCGTGATGCCATCGTCGTCGGAGACCGCGCTCCATCGGGTCGTTCCGAATGGGCCGAGGAGCTCGACTCTCAACCTCCCGGGGCGCTCGAAGAGGACGACGAGCTTCGCGTCGAAACCTCCTTCGGGACCTTTGCCCCGAATCCGAACCAACCCCTGATAGCGGCGGACGGCCATCGCCTCGTGCCCGAGCTCCGCAAGACGCGCTTCGCTCTCGGAAGCCTCAAGGGGAACCGGAGGCGGCAGCGCAGGCGGAGATTTCGCGCAACTCGCGACAACGACGCCGAATGCGAGAACCCCATGGAGCGCTCGGTGACCCGAGTTGGGCCGTCTCATCGATTGGGCGTGGCTTTCTCGATCTTTTGCGCCACTTTGTCCTGCTGGAGCTCATCGTCGTCCTGATCGAGAGCTTTGCGCCAGAACTGGACGGCTTTGTGAAGGTCGCCCCTCTCGAAATAGAGGTCTCCGAGATGATCGTAGACGACTCCCGTCACTCTCAGGCTTTCAATCGCCTTGAGCAGGTTCTTCTCGGCGAGCTCCAGCTTGCCCATCTTGAAGTAGACCCAGCCCAGGCTGTCCAAATAGGCCCCGTTGTAGGGGTCTTGCTGAAGCGCGCGCTGAACGAACCCCAGGGACTCTTCGAGGTGCCGGTCTCGATCCGCCAGCATGTATCCGAGGTAGTTCAAGGCGGCACCGCTATCGGGCTCCTTCTCCAGGATCTTGCGGAAGTACACTTCGGCTTCGACGTAGTTTCCCTGGCGCTCCGACATCGCGCCCAGCTGGAACAGCAAGGTGGTACTGTCCGGCGAAGCATCGAGCTTCTCGCTCAAGAACTTCACTGCCTCGGCGAATCGCTTCTGATTCTGATAGATCTCGATGACTCCCTGAACCAGGAAACCGTTCTCGGGCTCCTCGTTCGAAAGGGCAAGAGCCTTCTCGAGGGCCACCTCACCCTCGCCGCGAGCGTCGAGAGCCTTCGTCTCGAGCAGCTGGATACGACGACTCGACGGAAAGCGCTCCCGGGCGTCGCTCAAAGCGCGTTCCGCCTCGTCAAGGTGCTCCGCCCCGAGAAGACTCTGAATGTAGAACGCGACAAAGCGCTCGCCACTTCCCGAAAGCTCCGCCGCGGTTCGAAAGGCGGCGATGGAATCCTCGGATCTCTCGAGCTCGCCGTAGGCAAAACCTAGATGCGCCCAATACTCGGCCTCCCTCGTCTCCGCCTCTTTCGCGTTGTCGGGAAGTTCCACGAGATGCTTCCACTGCTCGATCGCCTTCTCGTACTCCCGCTTCTCTTCGAGGACACCCGCGAGCGTGTAACGCCCGAGCAAATGGCTCGGCTCGAGCTTCAAGGCTCTTTCCAACAATCCCTCGGCCGCTACGAGCTGCCTCAGCTCCCTTCGAACCATGGCAAGTCCGACAAAAGCGATGACGTTCTTGGGATCTCCTTCGAGCGCGGACTCGAAATACGTCGCGGATCGATCGAGCTGTCCATCGTTCGCTAGAGCGTCCGCGAGCCGGATCTGGGTCTCGACATCATTGGGGGCTTCGACGAGAGACTCTTGATAGATTTCCGCGACTTCCCCGAAACGACGCTCCTCTTGCAGAAGCCCAACGAGCATCTCTCTCGCTTCCGGCTGTCGGGGCTCGACGCCGAGCGATTGTTTGAGCAAGCGGATCGCAACCTCGTTGTTGCCCTTGCCCTGCTCGATCTGAGCCAGGCGGTACATTTCGTAGTAGGCGGTCGAGTCGAGGCGAATCAACTGCTCGAGCTGAACCGCCGCTTCGTCCGGTCGACGGCGCGCGAGAAGCAGCCTCGACAAGTTGCTTCGGCTCTCGACGTCACCCGGCTCGAGTCGAACGGCTTCCTGAAAGGCCTGGATGGCGAGCGGCGCGACCTCCGGGTCCCCTCCGCTTCGCAGCATGCTGAAGTAGAGCATTCCCGAGATGCGATGGGCGGCTGCCACGTCCGGATCGAGCTCGATCGCTTTCCTGGCGCTCCCGAGCGCGTCGTCCACTCTTCGCGTACGTTGAAACATGCCCGCGAGGGCGACGTGCGGGTAGGCGGCCTCCGGATCCAGCTCCACGACTTGCTCGTAGTTCGCGATCGCGCTTTGGGCACGCAACTCCATCTCGTCCATGCGCCCCAGACAGTAATAGTAGTAGGCTTCCGCCTTGCGCTCGGTCGAGGTCGCGCTCTCTTGTGCTCTCGCGGTCCCTGTTGCGAGAAGGAGAGCCGAAACGAGCCCCGGCACGATCAAATTGCGAATCATAAATCCTCAAACGTGATTATACCGCTTTGGCGTGCCTGCCCCCAGCGCGTCGGCTTTGTGATAACCTCCATCTCGTTCGATGACCGCCGAAGCCAGTAGCTGGACTTTGCCGAATTCTCTCTCCAACTACCTGGAAGGCGAGACCTACTTCGTCTATGGCGTCGCGTTCTGGCTCGCGCTCATCCAGGTCTCCATCGCGGCGTCCCAAATCGTTTTGGGCTTACTCGTCCTCCTCTGGGTCTATCGCATCGCCACAAAACAGGTCGCGCTCGTCCACCTGCCCATCGACATTCCGATCCTCCTCTATGCCGGTCTCAGCCTCACCGCGGCGCTCTGGTCGTTCCACCCGATTGTAAGCCTCGCGGCGAGCAAGAAGCTCTTGCTCCTGATCGTGCCCTACCTTCTCGTGAGCTCACTCAGACGTAAGGAGACGCTGTCTTCACTCGTGATCGTTGTCGTGGTCATGGCGGATCTCGGAGCGCTGATGGGCTTGTGGCAGTACCGGTTCGGTGCGCTCGGGGGCATCAATGACAGAATTCACGGCTTCGTCGGTCACTACATGACCTACGCGGGTCTCCTGATGGCCGTGGCGGTACTGGCCACGGCCCACGCGCTCTACGTCAAGAAGCACCGAGGGTTCCTCCTGGTCAGCCTCGCACTCATCCTGCCCACCTTGATTCTCACCCTGACCCGTAGCGCCTGGATTGGGACGCTCGTCGCCACGATCGTCCTGCTGTTTCTGAAAGATCGGCGACTGCTGGTGCTCGTCCCCGCTGTGGCGGTCGTTGTCGGGCTCCTCTTGCCGCGCGCGGTGGAGCGGCGCATGGGCTCGTTCGCGAGTCCAGATGCCTCCGGCTGGGATCGCGTATACATGCTCCGCGCCGGCGCTGCCATGATCCGAAATCATCCCCTCTTCGGTGTCGGGCCGGAAATGGTGGCGGAGGTCTATCCGATCTACGTGGTGCCGGAAGCGAACCAGCGCGAGAACCCTCACTTGCACAACAACCTCGTCCAGATTGCGGCGGAGCGCGGGATCCCATGTGCGATCGCCTGGCTCTGGGTCGTGACGCTGGGGTTTGGATCAGGCGTCGTCGCCTACCGGCGCGCCGCGGACGATCCCGTCGCTCGTGCCCTTTCGGCGGGGGCGATGGGGGTGGTTCTCTCCGGATTCGTCGCGGGCCTTTTCGAGTTCAACTTCGGCGACTCTGAGTTTCAAATGCTCTTTCTCTTCGCGATGAGCCTTCCATGGATCCTGGAAAGGGCTCGCCCGTGACGTCTCGCCTCGATTCGGCGGAGGTGCGGCGCTGGCTTTTGGCCTTGCGAGGCCAAGCGATCGCGGTGCTCGGCGATTTGATGCTCGATCGATTCGTTTGGGGCGTCGTGTCCCGGATCTCGCCCGAGGCACCTGTTCCCATCGTCGAGATCGAGCGGGAGGACTTCCACCTCGGAGGAGCCGCGAACGTCGCTCGCAACCTCGCGAGCTTGGGAGCGCGCCCGCTCCTCTTCGGTGTCGTCGGGGAGGACGAAGCGGCATCCGATCTGAAGGGCGGCCTTAGAGAGCAAGGCCTCTCGGACGAGGCGGTGATTTCCGTACAAGGGCGCCGCACGACGGTAAAAACGCGCATCATCGCCCACGGCCAGCAGGTCGTGCGTGCGGATTGGGAGTCGACCGATGACATCACCGGGAAAGCGGAAAAGAAAGCACTCGAAACGATCGAGACTCTCATCGGCAAGGCCCGCGCCGTCGTGCTCTCGGATTACGCGAAGGGCGCCCTGACGCCCGCCGTCATCGGGCGCGCCATCGCTCTTGCCAAGACACGGAACATCCCCGTCCTAGTCGATCCCAAGCTCAGACGCTATCGGCTCTTTAGGGGCGTTACGCTGGTTACGCCGAACCAGGGAGAAGCGGCCCGTTTCACGGGACTCGTCGTACATTCGGACGATGAGGTGGAGGCGGCAGCGGAATCGATCTTTCGCGACCTCCAGTGCGAAGCCGTCCTCGTGACGCGCGGCGAGCACGGTATGTCGCTCTTCGAGGCAGGAAAGCCGCCGATCCACATCCCGACGTTTGCGCGAGAGGTCTTCGACGTTACCGGCGCCGGAGATACCGTGATCGCCGCGGCCGCGCTCGCACTAGGCGCTGGGGCGAGCCTCCCGCATGCGGCAGAGCTCGCGAACCGAGCCGCGGGCATCGTCGTAGGGAAATTGGGAACCGGGGTGGTGGAGCCGGAAGAGCTGATGGGGGAAGCTCTTGGGGACAGGCCTTGACTCTTGAACGCGGAGTTGCCTAACTGAGGGTACCCCTGGGGAGAGCTTCTTTCCCCACGGTGGCGCTCAAGAGTTAAGGCCTGTCCCCTAGTGTTTGAAGTGCCTCTTTCCGGTCAAGACCATCGCCAATCCTCGCTCGTTGGCGGCAGCGACAACCTCCTCGTCGCGTATGGAGCCTCCCGGTTGGATGATCGCCTTGACCCCGGCGTCCGCCAGGGTATCGACGCCGTCGCGAAACGGAAAGAAAGCGTCGGAGGCCGCGACGGTTCCCTCGAGCGCGCTCTGGGCTTTTTCGACCGCCAGACGGCAAGAGTCGACGCGACTCATCTGACCAGCACCGACACCGACGAGTGCATCCTGCCTGGCGATCACGATGGCGTTCGACTTCACGTGTTTCGAGATGACCCAAGCGAAGCGCAGCGCTTCCTGCTCTTCGACACTCGGCTTTCGCTCCGTCGCGACGTCGAACGAAACATCGCCCTCGCGATCCCAGTCCTGCACGAGAAGCCCACCTAGGACGCGACAGAAGTTCAAACCTTCCCAGTTCGGGGTCACGGGATCGTCTACCTGCATCAGCCGAAGGTTCTTCTTGGCGCTCAGGATCACTACGGCCTGATCGTCGAAACCCGGTGCGAGCACCGCCTCCAGAAACGTCGAAGCGAGCTCGGTCGCCGTCTCCCCGTCAACGAACCGGTTGAGAGCCACGATTCCGCCGAAGGCGGAGACGGGATCCGTCGCGCGTGCCGAAACGTAGGCGGCTCGCAACGAGTCCCCTAGCGCCGCACCGCAAGGGTTCGTGTGTTTGATGACGACGGCCGCGGGTCGCTCGGACGGCAGCTCGCGTACGATTCTCCAAGCGGCGTCGAGGTCGAGAATATTGTTGTATGAGAGCTCCTTACCCGAAAGCTTACGCGCGCCCGCAACGGCGAGCCCGGACGAATCCGCGTCACGGTAGAACGCCGCCGTCTGGTGCGGGTTCTCCCCGTAGCGCAGATCTTGGACCTTCTCGAAACTCAGGCTGAGCGTCGTTCCGAGCCGGGCCTCCGACTCATCGAGAGCGAGCTCGGATCCCTCGGCGGACAAGCGGTTCATGAAGGCAGCGATCGCCCTCTCATAGTGAGCGCTCGCGCGGAACGCCTTGACGGCCAGGTAGAGCTTCGTCGCGAGATCCACGCCTTCGTCCAGCTTGCCGAGCACGAGAGCATAGTCTTTGGGGTCCGACACTGACAACACGTCCTTGAAATTCTTCGCGGAGGCTCTCAGCATCGACGGACCACCGATGTCGATATTCTCCAGAACCTCGGCGATGGGACTTCCCTGAGAGACCTTGCGCTCGAAGGGGTAGAAGTTCACCGCGACGACGTCGACGGGAAGAATCTCGTGCCTCTCCAGCTCCTCGAGGTCCGAAGGAAGGTGTCGCCGCGCGAGAATTCCTCCGTGGACGCGTGGGTTGAGCGTCTTGACGCGACCGCCGAGGATCTCCGGAAACCCAGTGACGTCGGCGACCCTCCGGACCGGAACTCCCTCATCCTCGAGGAGCTTCGCCGTCCCACCACTCGAGACGACTTCGAATCCACGCTCCGCGAGCCCCCGGGCGAATGGGACGAGCCCTTCCTTGTTGGCCACGCTCAAGAGTGCACGCTTTTCTGGTTTCGTCATCGCGCGCATTTTATCAGGGTGTCGAGATCGTCTGCACCCTTCCCGAGCCGCGCCGAAGGTTCAGTCTTTGGTGGGAGAGAAACGGTAGTGCGTGAAATCGCCGTTGGCCTTGGCCCAGGCGGAGAGCCATAGGTAAGAGGCAGCGGTTACGCCCCGCGAGTAGCTGAGAGACGTCTCCGCATAGGGAACCGACCGGAAATCGAACATCACCGCGGGGACCAGCTGGCCGTCTTTCCAGAACGCTTGCGACAACGGGGCGATCGAAGCGCTCGTCGCCACGGCCACCTCTCTAAGGAGAGCACCCACCGTGGCCCCAGCGACGGGTGACGATAGACTCCGATCGTGCACCAGGGGAATTTTCTCACGGTTCAAGTCGATGAAACGCAAGAACTCGGGCGCGACCCGTCGAAGCTCGGGGCGGCCGGCCCCGACGACGGTCGGATCGGAGAGATCGGCGGCGATCCGCAGGAGCCGGCCCAGTTCGCGCGCCGTTTCCGCGAAGGGACGATGAGAATCGACCATGCTGACGACAAGCTCGATGCGCGCTTCGACGTCGAGGATGAGATCGGGCGAGAGCTCTCCTCGAATCCCGTCGCGCGCCAGCGTCGAAGCCGTCTCACCTTCGAGGCTACGGGCGCCGTCGATGATGGCCTCGCTTCGAAGCGCCAGGACCTTGCCGAGCGACGGTGGCAAAAGCGCAAGGGTGTCGTAGACCATGTTGCGGTAGACCTCCGCGGGCCAAGCGAACAAGGTCTTAGTGGTCGAGCCGAAAACGATGCAAGTGACGAGCGTAAGCTGAAACGCCGCGGAACGCATGGAAGACGTCAAGACTTCTTGGGGCGCGCGACGACGGAGACCTTGCCGTCCTTCACACTGACGCCAAAATTCACGTCGTCGAAACCTCTTTTCGCCCGGAGTTGACTCGCTTGCTTCTCCAGTGCTTTCTTGAAGCTCTCGTAGTTGAGTTTTGCGGTGGCTTCGCCAGACTTCTGCTTGGCAGCGACATAGCTCTCGAAGACTTCGCGGTACCCGTCGCCCCCTCCCGCGGCTTTGGACGGCCTCGGAGCAGGCGGAACGCGCTTCGACCGCTCCTCACGCCCCGTCGGGAGTCTCCCCTCCTCCTTGAGCCGAACCCGCCGATTCCACATTTCCATGTATGTATTGACCTTGGCTTGGTGCATCGAGAAAATCGACTGTTCCGTGATGTTCTGAGGAGGAGTTCGCGCGTACTTCTTGACGAGGTCTTCTACGATCCGCCGAGTGTCCCAGGGCGGCTGCGGTAGGGCCCCAGAAAACCACTGTTCGTACTCGCGCTCCAGCATTTTGAAGTGTTTCTGCAGCCGCGCCATGTCCTCGTGAAAACCCATCGATTCATAACTCCTCGCGAGCGGTCTCAGTCCTCGTCTTTCATGAAGAACCAGAAGAAAGGAAGCCACAACTCGCGCGCATAGGGGACTCGCTTTCCTTTCACCAGGATCTCGCAGCTCGGATAGGCGCCAACGAGCTCGAAGAGCTCGTGCAATTGACGCACTTCGTCGATACCGAAGCTGCCCCTGTGCCTCTGGTATCGGCCTTGACCTTCCGACCGGTATCGGCGCGAGCCTCTAGCGAGCTCGAGGGCACGCTCGTAGTTTCGGAGCCCTTCCTCGCTCGCCTGCTCCGGTTGCGGCCCGAATACGATCCCGACGGTGAAATCCCGGTCGGCACGCGCCGGGTATAGAATCTCCAACATCTCCTCGTCGAGATGAGAGACATCTTCCTCCTCCCGCTCGATAACCTCTGGCAGGCGCTCAATGTAGTTCGCCGCGCGTTCTTCAGTCATTTCTTCCGCTTATGTTAGAATCCTAGCTGTCAGGGTTCCACGTTGTCAAAGACACCGGAAACCGCACCCGCCTCGGACGAGACCCGTCGTTCCCGCCTGCGATCGATCCCGAGCGTCGAGAGCCTCCTTTCGGCCGGAAGCTTCGAGGAGCTCGCTGCTGAATATGGCCGCCCGTCGCTCGTCGAGGCGACCCGTACGGCGCTTGATGATTTGAGATGCCTGGTCGCATCCGGAATGTCGGCCGAGGCCTTCGAAGAGGCGGTCGAGACGCTCGCCGCGACCATCCAGAGAACCCTGGACGAGCAAATCGAGCCGTCGCTTCGGGCCGCCGTCAACGCGACAGGGATCGTCGTCCATACGAACCTCGGCAGAGCCCCGCTCTCGAAGCGTGCGCTCGAGTCGATCGCGCGCGTGGCTGGAGGATATTCCAACCTCGAGCTCGATCTCGAGAGTGGCAAGCGCGGAAGCCGACACCGGCACGCGACGAAGCTCCTCTCGACCCTGTTCCCAGAAAAGGGTTCTCTCGTCGTGAACAACGCTGCGGCCGCGGTGATGCTGAGCTTGAACACCTTTGCCTCCGGCAGAGAAGTCATCATCTCACGTGGTGAGCTCGTCGAGATCGGCGGGTCTTTCCGTATTCCCGAGATTCTCGAGCGGAGCGGGGCACGCCTGCGCGAAGTCGGGACCACGAACAAGACGCGCCTCGAGGACTATCGGCGGGCGATCGGATCGGAGACGGGCGCATTGCTGCGGGTTCACCCGTCGAATTTTCGCATCGTCGGCTTTACCGAGTCCGCGTCCACGGCAGATCTCGTGAAACTCGGGGCCGAGCACGGCCTCACCGTGATCGAAGATTTCGGTAGCGGCAACATGCAGCCGCTCGATGCCTTGGGTCTCGAGTCCGAGCCGACCGTTTTCGACAGCCTCGCGAGCGGCCTAGACGTCTGCCTGTTCTCATGCGACAAGCTCCTCGGGGGTCCGCAAGCGGGGCTCCTCGTCGGCCGCCCGGAAGCCATCGAGACCATGAAGCGAAACCCCATGGCGCGGGCGCTCCGCGTCGACAAACTCGTCTATGCGGCTCTGGAAGCAACGCTATCCTCTTTCGCTCGCAATCAAGCCCTCACGGAGATCCCGGTCCTGCGCATGATCTCCGAAACGAAGGCTTCCATCGCGGCGCGCGCCCGGACCCTCGTCGGGAGAATCGGCAAGGCCTGCCCGGAGCTTCGTCTCGGTACGGCAGAAGATCACTCACGCGTCGGCGGTGGCGCAGCGCCCGACGCCGTTATCCCGACGGTCGTGATCACGGTCGCAAAGAACGGCCTATCGGCGGATTCGATCCTCGCGGCTCTTCGCCGCCATCAGCCGCCGGTCATCGCTCGCATCTCTGACGACCGGGTGCTCCTGGACCTTCGTACCGTCACACCCGAGGAAGAACTGACGCTCGAGCGCGCCCTCACGAGCCTGCCCGACGTCTGAGCTATTCCCCGTGGTCCCGTTGCTAGAACAGCCCAGAAGCCGCTCGCATCGTTGCCCGGATAGCCGTCTCGGGAAGCGCTCCCAGCGCGAGGGTGAAGCCCACCGCAAGCGCCGCGACGGCGAGGTCAGAGAGTCCGGGGCGACGTGAGCCCGGCCCCGGCCCGGCCCGCAAGACACGCGACATCCACCGCGTGCAACCAACCGCCACGAGCAAGGTCGAGATCAGGAGAAGCGCGAGAAGGCCCCGCCTTTCGTGTGCCGCCGCGACGACGAAAATCGGGAACTTGGAGATGAATCCCGGAAAGGGAGGGAGTGAAGCGAACGAGAGCCACCCGAGAGCGAGCGCAGCGCTGGAGAAACGGCCCATCGAAAGACCCGAGAGCTCGTCGAGCCCGAGGTCGGACTCGGAGCTCGAAAGCTCGACGGCGAGCAGGCTCAAGACCAATGCGATCGAGCCGGTCGCTAGATGAAGCAGGAGTGGCAGAAGCGCCGCGACACCGAGGTCGAGAGCCACGAGCGAGAATCCGGCCTGCGCGAGCACGAACCAGTGACAGAAGCGAGCAAGGCGGGTCGAGAACAGGAGACCCAGGCTGCCGCCTATCAGGGCGAGCGTGCCGAGAATACCCACGATGAGCGTCCATGCACCGAAGGAAACATCCACCCAGGCCGAGACGCGGGTCAAAGCCACCGTGCTCGCGATCCAAGCTCCGGCGGAAAGGTAGCCACGCATCGCGAGACTCCCCTCGAGCGTCCACGACCACTCGTTGAGGACGGCGAAGACGAGGCCCACACCGACAAGTGTCAGCGTGATCCCAAGCCTCGAGGGAAGACTCGACGGAGCGGCGCCGATGGCCGCGAGGTCGCTCCCGGAACCGCTCGCCACGAGCAAGATTACCCCGGCCCAAAGTGTGATGCCGGACAGGCCGACGCTCGGCTTTACGTCGTCTCGGTGGAGCGACATCGTGAAAACCGTTAGCGCCACGCCGATCCACAGCAGGTCCCGCGTGGAGATCACCAAGAGAATCGGGGCCGTGCTGAAAAGAAGCTTCGAGATTCCGGCCGAGCTCAGCTTCGAGATCGCGAGAACGATCAAGAGCAAAGCAAGCAGGATCGCACTGCAATAGAGGCTGAACGGGTCCGCATCGAGGGTTCCAACCGCGCCTCGGACGCCACGCGTCCAGAGAAAGAGCGTCACGAGAAGCGCCAGGGCGGCACCGGAAGCGCCCAGGACTCGGGCCGAACGAGTCGAGCCGCCCGGAGTTCCCTCCACCGCGTGGATGAGCAAACCGGCGACGAGAACGATCGCGATCGGAAGTGCCGCCACCACCATCATGGATCGACCTCGCTCTGCTGCATTGCTCCGGCGAGTCGCGAGACGAGCCCCGAGGCCCGATCGCGAAAACGAAGCTCCCAAGCCTGCGACGACGATGCTAGCCACAGGCAATAGACGAGAACTGGCAGCAGAACCAATCGACGGCGAGTGGGCCAGAGATGGTCGCGCCGAGACCAGTTCAGGGCCCATCGAACAATCCTCAGGGCTAGGACGATCGTTCCCAGGATAACGGCGGCGGTGACGAAGGGTGAACGCGCCCACTGAGCCGATAGAACGCGCCCAACAGACGGAATCGCGAAGAGGCTTGCGCAGGACAGCGCGAAGAGCGTCTTCTCCACAACGCCGGCAGGGATCTCGCGCTTCGTCGCGTCAGTCTCGGCGGTGCAAAGGGCGAGCGCCGTCAGCGCAGCGGCCTGATGGAGCAGCAGGACGAGCGCGGCGGCGATGCCCTCTTCGCGAAACGCCATGAGACCTAGGAGCACGAGCGATTGATAGGCCACGAGAAGCCGCTCCCACGAAAGGCCTCTCCCGTGGGATCGCCAGGGCGCGATTGCGACGAAGACTAGGCCGATCAGGGCAAAGGCGAGAAGCGAGGACGACCCCGCCTCCGCGCCGCGAGGCACGAGTTGCAGGACGAATCGGAAGAGGAGATAGCCACCGACCAGGCTGTAGCCACCCGTCACGAGGACGCGCCCCGAAGTTCTCAGAGCGAAGAGAGCGCCGGGAAGCCAGAACAGGACCAGGACTTGCGGCGCCAGGAACGCAATCGCGGCGGCTCCGACGAAGAAGCATCGAGTCTCGAACTCGGGAAAGAGGACCAAGCCTTCCCAGCGCGCGAGCGCGCCCGACGCGAAGCCCGTTTGTACGTAGCTGAGGTGAGAAAGGACCGCAGCCAGACCGAAGAGCAGTACCAGGCCTATTGCCTGGAAGAAAAAGAACCGTCGCATGCAGGACGGGCTTGCGCGTCCCAAAAGGAGCGCAAGGCTCGCGAGCGCCGCCCCGAGGAACGCGAGCAGGAGAAACACGTCCCTCGCCAGGAACAACCCCAGCAACGCGCTCTCGCAACAAAGAACGAGGGCTGTCGCCGAACGGTCGGTCTCCTCCGACCGCTCCGATACGAGGGCGACCAGCGTCAGTAAACTTACCCAAGCGGTGAGCAGGATGCTCAGCCCGTCGAGGCCGAGCTCGTAGGAGGCGCCGAACGTCGAGACCCAGCGATATCGCTCCACGAGCGAGTCTCGAATCACGTCGTCGAGCCGCCGATCGAGCACGAGAGTGGAGGCCATCGCGAACGAGACGAGCGAAAAGACCAGGGCCACGACACGCCGCAGTCGAGCTCGGCCCTCGGGAAGCGACGCGACGACGAGTGCTCCGGTCGCGGGCGCGAATACGAGAGCGCTCAGCATTGGAATGGGAAGAGGCGACATGCCGTGACGGGCTTTGTCTACAAGAATCGAGTCGAAGCCCGGACAGTCCTACGACTTGACATGCCGGCCGCGGGGGGTGGAGAATGTTTCATGGGCGGTTAAGTCCAGTATCGGCCACCCTATACGTCCCGTAGCCCACCTCACTGTCGAGCTGGACCTCGGGGGTGCCATCAGCAGCGCGAGTCCATGATCACAGGCTTCAACACCGACGTCCCTTACAGGGGCGAAGTGTACCACGTGCAAACGGAAGACAAGGGCATAGACAACCCGATGGTGGAGTCCCTCATTTACAAAGGGGGCGAGATTCTCGGTGCCAGGCGTACCGCATACGCGAAATTTCTGCTCAACGGTTACGACGAGAAGCTCGTCATCAAGGCGATGGAGGACCAACACCGTCGGATCATGGAAGAGATCAAGCAGGGTCGATTCGACAAATCCGGGGGCCTCCTCGGCGACGACACCGACGTCGCAGACCAGAGCCTCGACCAGGTCATCCTGAACTATCTCGCCACGAACAAGACGGAGGATGGCAAGTAGGCTCCGTCGGAGGAGATAGCATCATGTCGATCGCCCTTCGCGAGCTCAACTCGCGACTCATTCTGCTCTGATTTCTCGACCGAACGAGCCTTGTCCTCCCAACCGGAAACCAAACCCGAATCGAGCGAGGCGACACTAGCCGAGCTCGAGAGCAAGCTCGCCGAGGAGGGCGCAGTCTACGGCGAGCTCCTCGCCGCGCTGGACCGGCTTTCCGATAATCCAGCCCCCTACGATCGCGACCCCGAGATCCCGAAGCGACTGGAAGAGCTCAACCAGGCGCCAGCACTCGACTTGCCCGAACGAGGCGCCCTCCCTGGGGGACTCAAGGGCTTGCTCCGCCGCATCGTGCGCCGACTCGTCGAGCCCGAGCTCTCGGCCTTGGAACTGGCGCTCGACAACGAGCGATCGTTCAACTCCACGCTGGTCCAGTTCTTGAACCGATTCTCGGAGGCGACCAACCGGGTCACCGCGCGCGAAGCCGAGCTCACCTCTACCGTCGTCCGTTTCGCGCAGCGGATTGACCGTCTCGCGGACGCCAAGGATCGACTCTATGCCTCGCTCGGTAACCGACGTACCGACCTTCTCATCGAGGCGATGGACAAGCGCCTCATGAGCGTAAGGCTCGGCCTCACCCGCGCGCAGGAGCGGCTCGAGGGCCTGAGCTCGTCGGTCGCGCTCGCGCGCGCGGAGATCGTCGCGCCCGAAGTCGCCGCGGACCGCAAGCCCGAAGGGGCGGCGGCTCGCGCCGATCGCTTCACCGACGCTCACTATCTGGCGTTCGAGAACCGATTTCGGGGTTCCTCGGAGGAGCTCGGTCGCCGCCTCGGCGACTACATTCCCTACTTCGACTCGCGTGCCCCCGTGCTCGACTTGGGTTGCGGCCGGGGAGAGTTCTTGGAACTTCTACGCGACAGCGGCATCGAAGCCCTCGGAATCGACGGGAACCGTGAGATGGTGCACGCGTGCCGCGACCGTGGTTTGCAGGCCGAAGTGGGAGATCTCATCGTCTACCTCGAGCATTGCGACTCCGGCTCGGCAGGTGGGATCTTCGCCGCCCAAGTCGTCGAGCACTTGCCGCCCCACCTGATCCGAAAAGTGGTTGCCGAGTGTCACCGCGTTCTCCGCGACGACGGGCGTTTGATTCTGGAAACGATCAACCCGAAGAGCCTTCTGGCCCTGGTGGAGTCGTTCTACCGCGACCTCACACACCAGAAACCTCTCCACCCGGACACCTTGGACTTCATGCTGCGCGCGGTCGGCTTTCGTGAGGTCGAGACCCGCTTCGCGAGCCCCGTCAGCGAGCGCGCCCGGCTGCTCGCCGTTTCCACAGAAACCGCCGCGTCCGGCACGCTCAATCAGAACTTCGACAAGCTCAACGCGATTCTGTTCGGCGATCAGGACTATGCCGCCATCGCAACGAAATAATATAATCCGGCATGGCCGAGCGCAGGAAGGTCGCGACTTCGAGCGACATCACTTCAGGTGGGCTCAAGACCGTCGAGACGGATGGTAGGAAGATCGTCCTGTACAACGTCGAGGGCAATATCTACGCGACGGACGGCACCTGTCCGCATCAAGGGGGACCGCTCGGCGACGGTCTGCTCGAAGGCAAAATCGTCACATGCCCCTGGCATGCCTGGCAATTCGAGGTCTGTAACGGACGCGCCCTATATGACGAGGGCATCTCCGTTGCCTGTTACCGAGTGATCGTCGAGGGAACCGACATCCTCATCGAGGTCTAGTCCTGGCCAAGCTCTCGCAGAAAGCGTCGGACGAGACTACGAGCGAGCTTGCTCGACGGTGCCGGCTCATCGTGACGGAGCTTAGAAAGGCCTATCCCAACGCGGGCTGCGCACTCGTACACAAGAACCCTCTCGAGCTCCTCGTCGCAACGATTCTCTCGGCACAGTGCACCGACGCGCGCGTCAACAAGGTCACGCCGGCCCTGTTCGAGCGCTATCCCGAGGCTTGGGATCTCGCATCGTCGCAACGCGCCGAGCTCGAAGAGCTCGTTCGCACCACCGGATTCTTTCGCAACAAGGCGAAGTCGATTCACGGCGCGGCGAGTAGGATCACCTCCGAGTTCGGGGGGAGGGTTCCGTCCACTATGGAAGAGCTCCTGACCCTGCCCGGCGTCGCACGCAAGACGGCGAACGTCGTCCTCGGTACGGCATTCGCGGTCGCCGAAGGCTTCGTCGTCGATACCCACGTCTTTCGCCTGTCGCAACGAATGGGCTTGGCGAAGACCAAGACGCCCGAGCAGACCGAACGAAGGCTCATGGAGCTCGTGCCCCGGGAGGATTGGATCGACTTCGGTCATATCCTCATCCATCACGGTCGCGCCGTCTGTACCGCGCGAAGCGCAAAATGCGCTGAATGCGTCGTGGAATCGCTCTGTCCCAGAATCGGCGTGCCCGAAAACAAGCCCGAGAACAAGAAAGCAGCGGACCCAGCCAAGAGACCTCCACTCGAGGTCAGGGTCGCCGCGACCGCGAGGAAGAAGTAGGACGCGCGGCGACGATGAAACTAGGCGTCAACCTCGGCTTTATCACCTCGGCGAATCCGGACCCCGTTCCCTTCGCCATCGAGGCCGAAAGACTCGGCTACGATTCCGTCTGGGTCGCGGAGGCCTGGGGCTCGGATGCGGTGAGCCTCCTCGCCTGGGTCGGCGCGAAGACCGAGCGCATCCGCCTTGGCACTGCAATCCTGCAGATCCCTTCGAGAACCCCCACTCTGACCGCCATGACCGCGGCCACGCTCGACCGGCTCAGCGGCGGGCGCCTATGCCTCGGCCTCGGCGTGTCGGGACCGCAGGTCATCGAAGGCTGGCATGGCGTCG
Organism: Candidatus Marinacidobacterales bacterium; assembly: GCA_965247365.1. GTDB lineage: Bacteria > Acidobacteriota > Vicinamibacteria > Marinacidobacterales > SMYC01 > CBDFHB01. The sequence goes on along the minus strand of CBDFHB010000002.1, from coordinate 228,971 downwards.
ATTACGGCAGACCCTTGACGCGTACGCGGGAGGCGGTCGCGATCATTCGAGCCGCGCTCGAGCGGAAGCAGCCGCTCACCTACCGGGGCGAGACCTACCAGATCCCTGTCGAGGGGGGCACGGGTCTCGGAAAACCCCTGAAGCTCATGATGTCACCGGAGCGTTCCCGAGTACCGATCTACCTCGCCGCGATCGGACCGAGAAATGTCGCCCTGGCGGCGGAGATCGCCGACGGATGGCTGCCGATCTTCTTCGCCCCGAACCACGCCTCGGTGTTCGAGGAGTCTCTCGATCTCGGGCTCTCGCGACGCTCAACGTCTTCGGCTTTAGACGTGGCGCCCAACGTCCAAGTCGCCATCGGCGACGATCTGGAGCGTTGTTTCGCGTCAGTGAAACCGGTGCTCGCGCTCTATATCGGAGGCATGGGTGCCCGAGAGAAGAACTTCTACAACGATCTCGCCTGCCGCTATGGTTACGCGAAAGAGGCCGCACTGATTCAAAACCTCTACCTGTCGGGCAAGAAGAGAGAGGCGATCGGCGCCGTTCCCGATCGACTCGTGGACGAAGTCGCGCTATGCGGTCCCATCGAACGCATTTACGATCGACTTTCGGCCTTCGAAGATGCGGGGGTCTCGACGGTCATCTGCACGCTCTCGGACGAATCGGCGCTGATCAAGATGGCTTCGCTATTCGAGAGGCTTTGACCACGGCACCACGACCCCTCACCCACCGCGCTTCGATGGCCCCTCACCCGGTTCGCTCCGCGAACCGACCTCTCCCCAGAGGGGAGAGGTTCTTTATTAATGCACGTGGTCGGGGGGGTCGTTTCCACCGGAGCGCTTCTCGTAATAGGACTCGAATTTCTTCCGCAAGCGCTTCATTTTCCAGCGCCGAAACGCGTCCCTCACGCCTCCAATCAAATCGGTGCTGCCGCCGACGGCGCCACGGCGCGAGACTCCCACCCAACGCAGGAGCACGTAGCCGGTGACGAAGCCGCCGAGGTGGACGGTATGCGCGACGCCGTCCGTTGGCGAAGCGACCGACATCGCGAAGGCGATGAATCCCAGTACTGCGACGAGATAGCGCGCTTCGACCGGGAAGGTCAAGAAGATCAAGATCTGGCGGCGCGGAAACAACACGCCATAGGCGAGCAGGATCCCATAGATCGCTCCCGAAGCACCCAGGATCGGAATGTCGTAGAAGGGCCCGTATGGAACGAAACTGAAGAGAGCCGCACCGAAACCACAGATGAAGTAATAGCGATAGAAAGAACGCGTGCCCCACTCGCGTTCGATCGAACAGCCAAACATGAAGAGCATCAGCATGTTGAAGAAGAGGTGCGTCAGGCCGCCGTGCAGGAACATGTAAGTCCCGACGCGCCAGATCTGAAAGCTCCACGGCAGCACGAGAGGTGGCGACAGCCAGAGCCAGCTCGAGAAGGGCTTGACGATGATCTGCAACAGGAAAGCCGCCATGTTGGCGATGATGATGGCCTTGACCCCTGGAGTCAGCGGGCCGCCGAAGCTAAAGCTTGCGTTACGGCGATAGGGATTGGACATGGGCTCTGGTCACTGTGAGCTTAACACGTCGATAGGAGCGAGGCGCCGACGACGAGGGCACCTGCGCGCAGCGTTGTTTTCCGTCAGGACGTCTTGGCCCGAGGCAATGGCGGAGACGCCCTCTCGAGCACCTCTCGGAGGACGCGGCCGGTATGCGAGGACGGCTGTCGCGCCACCTCTTCGGGAGATCCTTTGGCAACGATGCAGCCGCCCGCGTCGCCGCCCTCGGGGCCGAGGTCGATGAGATAGTCCGCCGTTTTGAGAACGTCGAGATTGTGCTCGATGACGAGCACCGTGTTGCCGGCATCGACGAGGCGTTGTAATACTCGAACGAGCCGGTTGATGTCGTGGAAGTGAAGGCCGGTGGTCGGTTCGTCGAGAATATAGAACGTCCGTCCCGTGGCTCGCTTCGCGAGCTCTCGCGAAAGCTTCACCCGTTGAGCTTCGCCGCCCGAGAGTGTCGGAGAGCTCTGGCCGAGCCGGATGTAACCAAGACCCACCTCCGTGAGCGTCTCGAGAATTCGTCGTATGTTCGGATGATTCTGGAAGAGCTCCACGGCTTCGGACACGGTCAGGTCGAGCACGTCGGCGATGGAAAGGCCCTTGTATTTCACCTCGAGAGTGGCATCGTTGAATCGACGGCCGTGGCACTCCTGGCACGGAACATAGACGTCGGGGAGGAAGTGCATCTCGACCTGAATAACGCCATCGCCCGAGCAGTGCTCGCATCGCCCGCCCTTGACGTTGAACGAAAACCGGCCCGGTTTGTAGCCGCGAGCTCGCGCTTCGGGAAGGTTCGTGAAGAAGCTCCGGATCTCGTCGAAGGCCTTGGTGTAGGTCGCCGGGTTGGAGCGCGGGGTCCGCCCGATGGGAGACTGATCGATATCGATCACTTTGTCGAGGTGATCGAGACCCGTCAAGGATCGATGCGCGCCCGCATGGGAGTCGGCGCGATTCAACGCCCGGGCCAGAGCGGGGTAAAGTATCTCGTTGACGAGGCTGCTCTTTCCCGCACCCGAGACACCGGTGACGCCGATGAACAATCCCAGCGGAAACTCGACGTCGACGTCCTGCAAATTGTTCTCGCTCGCGCCTCGCAGCACGACTCGTCGGCGGGTCGGCTGGCGTCGTTCCTGCGGAAGCTCGATCTGAAGCTCGCCCGACAGATATTTGCCGGTAATCGAATCACTCGACCCTCTCAGGTTTTCTGCCGTTCCGGTCGCAACGATCTCGCCACCATGCACGCCCGCCCCCGGTCCGAAATCGATGACGTGATCCGCCGCCTCGATCGTCTCCCGATCGTGCTCGACGACAACGATGGTATTCCCCATGTCGCGTAGATGGCTCAAAGCGGAGAGCAGGCGGGCGTTGTCCCGCGCGTGGAGACCGATCGAAGGCTCGTCCAAAATGTAGACGACACCGGTGAGCTCCGACCCGATTTGACTCGCCAGCCGGATTCTCTGGGACTCCCCACCCGACAACGTCGGCGCGAGCCGGTCGAGGGACAGATAGCCCAGGCCGACGTCCCTCAGGAAGCGCAGTCGATTCACGATTTCCTTGAGCAGTTCCGTTCCGATGAGGGCGTCCGTCCCTCGGAGGTCGACGGTGGTGACGAACAAGTAGGCGTCGTCGATAGAGCTCGCCGCGAGGTCGGCGATGGAACGACCTCCCACGGTGACGGCGAGGGCGTCGGGCCGCAGACGCGCTCCCTGACACGAAGAGCACGGATGATCGGACATGAAGCCCGCGTAGTGCTTTCGCACCGATTCGGATTGCGTTTCTTTCATGCGGCGCATGAGAATGGGCACGAGTCCTTCGAACCGCGTCTTGAACGACCGTCGTCCCTTGCGCACCGTGATGCGTTCTTTCTCGTGGCCATAAAGCACGATCTTCCGGACGTCCGCCGGAAGCTCCCTCCAGGGAGCGGCGAGGTCGATTTTGTAGTGTCTGGCGAGCGAGCGAATGACGGCCGCGCGCCAGCCTCCCTTGTCTTCGACCGAACCCCATGGCTTCACCGCGCCCTCGTTGATGGAAAGCGAGGGTTCGGGCACCATCAAGTCCACGTCCATGTCCGCGCGGGTGCCGAGGCCGTTGCACTCGTGACACATGCCTTGAGGCGAGTTGAACGAGAAGAGCTGTGGAGAAAGCTCGGGAAATGACAGGCCGCAGTGATGACAAGCTTGATGTTCCGAAAAGAGCAGGTCCTCCTCGCCATCCCGGTGCACGATGAGGACACCCTTGCCGGTACGCAGTGCCGTCTCGACGGAGTCCGTGAGCCGCGATCGATCCTTCGACAGGAGCTCCGGCTTCACGACGAGGCGATCGACGACGATCTCGACATCGTGCTTCTTCTTCTTGTCGAGGACGATGTCCTCCTCGAGGGAGAGAATTTCGCCGTCGACTCGAACTCGAGAGAACCCGCTTCGACGCGCCTTCTCCAAGAGAGATTTGTGCTCTCCCTTGCGTTCGCGGACGAGAGGTGCGAGCAGCTGAAACCGGGCTCCCGACCGGAGACCGCCGATCTCTTCGACGATCTGCTGCGACGTCTGCTTCGCCACCGGACGCCCGCAGCGATGGCAGTGCGCTCGACCGATTCTCGCGAAAAGGACCCGGAGGTAGTCGTAGATCTCGGTGATGGTTCCCACCGTCGAGCGCGGGTTGTGAGACGCCGACTTCTGATCGACGGAAATCGTCGGAGAGAGACCCCGGATCGTGTCGTAGAGGGGCTTTTCCATCTGGCCGAGGAACTGGCGCGCGTAGCTCGAAAGAGACTCGACGTAGCGCCGTTGACCCTCTGCGTAGAGGGTATCGAAGGCCAGCGAAGACTTGCCCGAACCGGAGACCCCGCTGAAAACGACGAGCTTTTTCTTGGGGATCTCGACGGTGACGTTTTTCAGGTTGTGTTGACGAGCGCCGCGGACGACGATGCGATCCGGTTCCACGATGGCTGGAGACTAGCCCGAACCGGGAACTGCGTCAAAGCAATCAGTCCCACTCGGGTTTGACGGCGAAAAAGAAGCTTTCCCGGCCTCGTTCCACGAAGAGCACGACTTCATCGGGCTGGTTCTCGCGAATCGCATCCATGACTCGCCGAAAAGTCTCGAGGTCTGCGACGGGGACGCTCCCCAGCCGGACCAGAAGATCTCCCGGCGCGACGCGGTTCGGATTGCTACTCACAGCGACCGGAGGCTGCACGACGACGACCCCCTGCTGGTCCGGCTCGAGATAGCGCGTGGCCAGGTAGTCGTAGGTGAGCTCCCGTACCGTAAGGTCGAGCTCCTCGACTTTGACGGTCTTGGCCTCTCGGGTGGAAGGCGGTGCTTCCGCCAAGGTTACGACCGTAGACTGCGGAAGAGCCTTTCTGAGATAGCGGACTTCGAGCGCCGCTCCGGCACCCGCCCGAAGAAGCTTCTCCGCGAAGGCGCCGATGTCTTCGTCACGCCTGACATCGATCGGCTCGTTCTCGAGATCGGTCAAGACGTCGCCCACTTCCAGACCGGCCGACTCCGCTGGCGAGTTACGGTAGACATAGCCGAGAACGATGCCGCGATCGACCGGCAGTCCCATATGGTCGGCGAGCTCGGGCGACAGCGCCTGCATCTCGATCCCCAGCCATCCCCTTCTGGTGGAGCTCGAAGCCGCCTGTTTGACGCTCACGTCGACAAAGTCCGCCGCCGGACGCGCGAACCCGCGGCCCACGCCCTTGGGCAGGTCACGCATGACGGAAATGAAGGCGAGAGGATTCCGGCTGCGGACCTCGGGAACCGAGACCGTGAGCGCGTCCAAATAGCCGAGGACCTCGCCGGAAAGCGAAACGACGAGCGCACCCACGGGATCCGCCGCGCCGGTAGCGACCATGAAGCCCCGTTTGGGACGGGACGTCAACGCCTGAACGCGCGAGAGCTCGACCGCCACGGCCGGACCCAGAGGCTCGGGCAGAAGGCTCAGCACCGCCACTTCCTGACCGACCGTGACCTCGCCGTCCGCCGGAAACTCCACGGGAGCGAGATCCAGATCCTCGGCCTCGATGCGGAAGAAAGCCACTGCGGCATCGGGGTCTCGGCCTATCAGCCTCGCCGGGTACTCGCCGTCGTCGACAAGGGCGACGCGCGCATCCGAGATCTCGGCTTCGAGGCGCATCACGGAGGCGGGGAACCGAATGCCCACTCCGTGCGGTACTTGATTGAAGGGCTCGAAAACGACAGCACTGACCATCACGATGCCGTTTCTAGACACCACGACGCCCGTCGTCGTGAGCTCACCCTCCTCGGGGGGCTCGGCCGTCGACCGCGCCACCTGTTGGCGATAGCTCACCCGGACGAGGCTCCCACGGTAACGGGATTCGAGTCGTTGGAGCTTGTCGGCCGTCTCGTCCGCGGCCGTTGCGATCGGGCCACACAAGAGCAGTGCGAGAGCTACAGTGGTCAGGTCAGTTCTCATTGCTCGTCTCGATCAGAATCCACCTTCGGGAGTGACGCCGCATCACCGTGAGCAGGATGACCTCCTTATCGTGAACGCGATAGGCCTCTTCGAGCTCAGGCATGCCGTCGAGTGGGTAGTCCTCGATAGCTATGATCCGATCGCCCGGGAAGAGCTTCGCCCGAAAGGCCACACCATTCGGCTTGACGCCCGCGACGAACACCCCTTGGTTGTCGGGCAAGTTGAATTCCAAAGCGAGCTCGCGCGTGATTCCCCGTGCGGTGAACCCCCATCGCTCGAGATCGGTCTCTTCGGAGCTGGAGCTGCCGCGCTCCTCCGTCTTCGGAACGAATCGCAGGGTCTCGCCCGAACGTTCCACGACGATCTCGGTAGTCTCGCCAATCGGCGTATCGGCAATCTTCTTGTAGATTCCCGGCAACTCTTCCGTGAACCGGGCAGAGATGCGCTCTCCGCGATAGGAGAGCATCATGTCGCCGGCCCGTATACCGGCGCGCTCCCCGGGCGAATCGGGCTCGACGCTCCGAATTACGACTCCCGGAACCGACTCGGCTTCGAAATACTGGACGAGCTCCTCGCGCGGCTGAAAGGTGAGCCCGAGCCAGCTACGAAGAACCCTGCCGCTATCTATGAGCTCGGCCGCAACTTCCTTGACGATGTTGATCGGAATCGCGAAGCCGATGCTCGAGGCACCGAAAGCGCCGCGAGCATTGACTCCGACGACGGCGCCCGAGAGATCGACGAGCGGTCCGCCGCTGTTGCCGGGATTGATGGCCGCATCGGTCTGAATCCAGGTATTGAATGAGCCCGTCTTCTCACCCGTGGGAAGCTTGAAGCTGTCAGACAAGTAGCGATCCTTGCTGCTCACGACGCCGAACGACAGCGATCTTTGCAGGGCGAGCGGGCTGCCAAGCGCCATGACGTACTCGCCCACCACGAGCGCGTCGGAGTCTCCGAGCTCGACCGGCTCGGGCAGTGTCTGTCCTTCGGTGAGCTCGAGCTTCAGGACTGCGATATCGGTCAAGGGGTCCCCGCCAACCAGCGTGCCGGGCACCCTCTGCTTGTTGCTCAAAGTGATGATGAGCCGTTTGGCCCTTCCGGCAACGTGATAATTCGTGATGACGTGCCCCTCGCGATCGAAGACGAAGCCGCTGCCGACTCCCGTTGAGCTTCGCCGCTCCCCCGAAGAGTAGACGTCGGTCACCGGTTGCACGTTGACGAGTGCCGGTGAGACTTTGTCCCGCGCTTCGAGAATGAGTTCCTGCAACGAGAGTGGCTCCGGCTCGCTCGCAGAGGACCCCGCCGAGACCAAGGTAAACAGCGCCAGACAGACAAGGGAATCATGGAAATTTCGGTTGGGGATCGACATCTTCGACCTTCATCCTAGCAAAAATCGTCGAGCGAAGGGCGCTCCCCGAGCAGGAACCTGCGTGGCTCTTCGCTGGCATCCACCAAACTTGATGGGACGGGTTCCCGCGACGTAAACTAGCGCTCCGCCAAGGGGAGTTTCCGGGAGGATCCATCACATGAAAGAGATTGGCTACGACAAACCCCTATTCGTTCAACCCTTCGATCACCGGGGGAGCTTCACCAAAACGTTCTTCGATTTTAAAGGTGCTCCTCGCATCGAGCCCGGAGAAGAGCAGCACGTGCGCGTATCGGGCGCCAAGACCCTGATCTATCGCGGCCTGCTGCGGGCCATCGAGATGGGAGTGGCTAGGCACGAGGTCGGAATTCTTGTCGACGCCCAGTTCGGCTCCCACATTATTAGTGACGCCAAGTCGCGGGGCATCCCGGCGGCCGTCTGCGTCGAGAAGAGCGGCCAGAACGTTTTCGATTTCGAGTACGGCGCACGGTGGGAAGACCACTTGCGCTTTCTCGCCCCGGATATCGTCAAGGTGCTCGTGCGCTACCACCCCGAGGACGACGTTGCCATGAACCGTGAGCAGCTCACGCGCCTCAAACTGCTCTCCGACTACGTCCACGCGAGCGACGATCACTACCTGATGTTCGAGCTGCTCGTTCCCGCAGTGACCGACGCGGACAAGAGTGCCGGCGATCGCTACGACTCGGAGGTCCGCCCCGGGCACATGGTGGCTGCCATTCGAGAGATCCAAGACTTCGGGGTCGAGCCCGACATCTGGAAGATCGAGGGTTTGGACGAGCGCGCGCATGCGGAAGCCGTCGCAAAGCAAGTCCGCTCGACCGCGGCACGCAAGAAAGTCGGTTCCATTCTCTTGGGACGTGGCTCCAATAAGGAGAAAGTACACGCCTGGTTGAAAGTCGCCGCGCCCGTCGACAGCTTCATCGGTTTCGCGGTGGGACGCACGAACTTCAGCGAGCCTCTGAAGAGCCATCTCGATTCGGGAAGTAACGAGGCGGAAGCGATCCAAGCCATCGCCGACAACTACAAGGGCTGCGTCGACATCTGGAAAGCAGCCAAGGGCTGAAAGCTCAGACCACCCAACCGAAGGCACGGTGTTCGGGGGAGCACCTAGCGAGCGGAGCGAGCCCGGCCGAGAGGAATCGCGTCATGCCGGAGCGAAAGCGAAGGCATGGGCGCGAGGGAATTCGGCCGTCCTGCCCGAGCGAGGAGCGAGGGGAGCGAACGAGCCGAGGAGGCGAGTGAGCACTAATCAAAGGGGGCGGGCAGGGTCGGAGCCCCCAACCTGGGTGTGTCGAACCGAAGCCCGGGACCGTTACCGGAATCGACCTTCACACCCACTCCGACCCCGCCGCGCACTGTGCCGCCCGAGCGATAAGTCGCTGTCACGAAACCCGTGCAGCGGGTCGCCCGAGGTCGGCGGCATCAGAAAGTGCTTAACGGGAGCAGCTACGGTCGCTGTCTCTCTACACGATGGCTCTAATAGCAATTCCTTTGCCACTTTGGCCGAAGCAATGATTCAAGGCGACGCGACGCGTAACTAACCCGGGTGCAAGAGATAGGCGCGTCTTGCCGAGCGAGGCCCCGATCACCCTCCGCTGACCGCAGGGTCGCGCGTGGGAGATTCCCGTCAAAGGCGCTCTTTTTGGTCCCACAGGCTGAGGTGGTTTTGCCCCCACTGGGCGTCGCGCGCCTGTGCTAAGATCTTTCTACAACATTCCCTTTCATCCAGGACAACTCCCGAGGGAGCGCGACGCTCGACTCCCTCCGTCATGTTCAACAACATCAACAGGGCGAATCGACGCCCGTGAAGGCGACTCTCGACTGGCTGATCCGCCTGGCCTTCGTGGCCATCGTCGTCGCGGCACCATGGCCCTTCGGTTCCGTCACGCCGCGTGCCGCGAGCCTGCTCGCCGTCGCACTCGTCATGCTCCTCGGTGTGGCGCTGTCCCGCCAGTTCCTTTCTGATCGCGTCGCCATCCCACGAGGGTGGAGCTTCGTCGTCCTGGCCCTCGCGCTTTTCGCGTTACAACTCGTACCCTTGCCCGGAGGGATCGTTCGTGTGCTCGCTCCGGCGGTCGCGGAAATCCGAGCCCCCTTGACCTCCGAGCTCGCCCTCGACGGATGGCAACCGCCATCCATCGAACCGTTTCGAACGGCCTGGAGCCTCCTATTACTCGTGGGCCTGGCAGCCGGGTACTATCTCACGAGTCGCTTCTCGCGGCGGTCCTCCGAGCGCGAGATGTTGACCGGCGTCATCGTCGTCCTTGGACTCGCCCTCTCCTTCTTCGCCGTTTACCAACGTGCGAAATGGGGCACCGTTCTCTACGGTCGATTTCCGACTCCCTCCGCCACCCCGTTTGGTCCCTTCGTGAATCACAATCACTTCGCGGGCTTCGTAGAAGCGAGCGGGCTTCTGGCTCTGGGCGCCGCACTGGGCTCGGCACGACGCCACGGCTCTCTCGCGCTTCTCCTCGGTGGCGCGGCCGCAATGATGGGAATCGCGCACGTCCTATCGCATTCGCGAGGCGGATTCCTGGCTGCGGGCGCCGGGCTGGTCACCCTCGCGCTACTCAGCTACTGGCGTGAACGCAAGGGGCAAGGCATTCTGCTCGTCAGCGCTCTCGCCGTCACGTCGTTCCTTCTGGTCTTCGCGCCATCCGGTGTATTCGAGCGTCTTTCCACCATCAGCAACCCCGAAGCAGACGACTCAGTCCAATTTCGGCTGGCGCTATGGTCCGATTCGATCGGCCTGGCAAGCCGATCACCCCTCTTGGGAACGGGCCTCGGCACTTACGCCAGCGCGATTCCCGCCTATCGAACCGGTCTCGACGAGACCCGCGCCGATTTCGCCGAGAGCGATTGGCTCCAGCTCCTGTGCGAGGCTGGGTTCCTGGGTGTCATCCTCGCCTTGGGTTTTCTCTTCGCGGTAATCCGTCACGCCTATGCGGAGCTCCGCTCGCAGCCCTCCGAAAGTCTTCGCGGTATCGGCTACGGCGCGCTCGCGGCGATCGTGGCGCTTGTCGTCCACGGTCTCTACGATTTCAACCTTCGCATCCCGTCGAACGTGCTCCTATTCACGGTGCTCTTGGGCATCGCGGCCCCGGCGGGTGCTATCGAGCTCCGTGCTCGCAAACCGATCCGCCTTGTCATGGTCTCGGTGACCTTGATTCTGACGTTCACTTTCGCGGGTTTCGTACTGCGCTTCGGAACGAGCCAGGATTTGAACCGACAGATTGATCCGCTCTTCACGGAAGCCGACGCGCTCGACGAAAGGATCCGGACCCTCTCGAGCTCACGAGTAAGGGTTCCGTCCAATCCCGATACATGGTTTCTGCTCGGGCGGCTCTACAGCGAGGAGGCCTTCCGCGCAAGGGATGCCGCCCGCTATCGGGAGATTCGCTTCGAGCAGGCAAGCGACGCGTTCAGAAAGGCGGTCGCTCTCGCCCCATCGAGGGGACGATTCTGGTTCGAGCTCGCCTGGACCGAAGCGAACCTGGGCAACGATGCGCTCGCCGATACCATGTTCCCCATAGCGCTCCGACTCGAGCCAACTCGGTCCAATCTTCGCGGTAACTATGCCCTTTATCTCGCCTCGCGAGGGCGGGTGGATGACGCGCTCGAACAGCTCGAGATCGGGAGAGCACTTCATCCGGGACTGCATCCCCTCGATGCACTCAACGTCATCGGTCCCTACATTGGCGACGATGGTTCTAGCCTGATGCGCGTCGTCGGAGACGGACCGGAGGCCGACAGAGCACTCAAAGCCTACCGTCGGGATCAGGAGAGCGAGTGAGGACGACCGCCGGGAAGAACGTCCACGAGCCAACGGTGCGTAGCTTCGCGATGGAGTGGTCGCGCTTCGATCAGGCCGACGCGAGCCAAGAGGAGCTAGCGCGGATGTTCGAGGAGTATTTCGCAATCTTCCCCTGGGATGCACTTCCGACCGGCGCTCACGGCGCGGACATCGGATGCGGCACGGGTCGATGGGCTCGATTCGTAGTCGAGCGTATCGGGACACTCCATCTAGTCGATGCGAGCAGAGAGGCGCTCGACGTAGCACGGAGAAAGCTCTCCGGATTCACGAATACGTTCTTTCACCACGCGAGCGTAGACGGCCTTCCTTTCGAAGAGTCCTCTCTAGACTTCGGCTACTCGTTGGGCGTGCTCCACCATGTCCCTGATACGCGCGGCGCGCTCGAGTCCTGCGCCCGGGTCTTGAAGCCAGGCGCCCCGTTCTTGGTGTACCTATACTACGCGCTCGATAACCGCCCCCAGTGGTATCGCGGCTTGTTCGCGCTGTCGAACGGAGCTCGGAGAATCGTCGCTAGTTTTCCTCCGCTGGCAAAGGACGTCGTCTGCGACGCGATCGCGGCCGCAGTCTATTGGCCACTGGCACGGGCCGCCCGGCTCGGGCACGCGCTGGGCCTGGACGTGTCCGGGGCTCCCATGACGGCCTATCGCGATCGGAGCTTTTATTCGATGCGCACGGACGCAAGGGATCGATTCGGAACGCCCCTGGAAAGGAGATTCACGGCCCGACAGATCACAACGCTTTTGATCGAGGCTGGCTTCGAAGACGTTCGGCTCTCGAGCGAGCCACCCTATTGGTGCGCGGTCGGCGTCAGAGCTCGAAGAGGTTCGTAGGGTAACCCCCACGGGGTGTAGAGGAAAGACTACGAATGGCACCCGCCCGAATCTCACAAACGGCCGCAAATATGAATTTTACACCTGGCATGGTGGTTGCTGGGCCCCAGGGGGGATCCCAGTGGCTCGACAAGAAGAACAGGAGAATCGGTTGCGACTCGACGCCCTCTACATCACTTACGACGGGCTCATGGAGCCTCTGGGGCAATCTCAGGTCGAAAGCTATCTCGTGCCGATGGCGCGATGCGGCATCCGATTCGGAGTGATGTCTTTCGAGAAACGAGTCGACTATCTGGACGAGAGCAAACGCCTCGAGGTCGAGACACGCCTCGCGGCAAACGGCATCGCTTGGTTTCCGCTCGTATATCACCGCCGTCCACGGGTCCTCGGGACGAGTTGGGATCTGCTTAAAGGTATGGCCAAGGCGGCGCGTATCTCCCGCGAGCGGCGGCCGAGCGTGTTGCACGCGAGGAGCTACGTCGCGGGGCTCGTCGCCTCCGGGGTGAAATCGGTCTTGCCCGTTCGTGTCGTCTTCGACATGAGAGGGTTCTGGCCGGAGGAGCGGGTCGAGTTGGGTCTGTTTCGACCTCACGGTTTCCTGTATCGCATGAGCAAACGGTGCGAGAGGCTCCTGCTCGAACGCGCGGACCACGTGGTGGTGCTCACGGAAAAAGCCAAGGCGATCTTGCGAGACGGTGAGGCTAGCGAAAGGCTCAACGCCCGGCGGGTCCGCGAAAACCACATCTCGGTCATCCCTTGCTGCGTGGACCTTCAGAAGTTTCGTCCGGATGGGCGAGATCGCGAGCTCGCTGCGCGTTACGGTCTCGAGGGCAGACTCGTGATCGGAAATATCGGCGCGGTCAACCCCCGCTACATGCTTCCCGAGATGTTCCGTTTCGCCTTCCACGTCAAGAGCCATCGCCCCGAAACCTGCTTCGTCTATGTCACACACAGCGACGAGGCGCCGATCCGGCGCGCGGCTCGAGATGCGGGCCTCAAGAACGAGGACCTAGTCGTCGTCGCCGCAGAGCCGCCCGATATGCCTCGATGGCTTTCTCTCTTTCGAATGGGTGTTTTCTTTCTCCAACCGAGCTACGCAGCCAAAGCTTCGAGCTTCACCCAGCTCGGTGAGCTTCTCGCTTCCGGTGTTCCCGTCGCTACGAACACCGGCGTCGGTGATGTCGAGGATATCGTCGCCCAGGACCGTTGCGGCGTGCTCCTCCCGGGACTGACGGATCGCGACCTGGCGGCCGCATCACGGCAGGCTCTCTCTTTTCTCGAGGGAGACGAGGCCCCCCAGGAGCTTCGCGATGCCTGTCGCGCGACCGCCACCACCCACTTTGCACTCGAGGAGGGCGTTCGCCGTTACCTCGACATCTACGACCGAATGACGGAGCACGGCAGGCACCAGGAAAGCCCAGCCGCGGTGATGGAGGTCGGGTAACGCCTATGTCCAGCCTCGCCGACTCTTTCTAGACTCTCAAAGGAGGCTCTTTCCCTCATGTACGTGCTCGGACTCACCACGATGGGCGAATCCGCCGCGGCACTCTTTTGGAACGGCGAGCTCGTTCACGCCGCGGAAGAAGAGCGGTTCTCCCGAAAGAAACACCACATCGGTTTCCCGCGGGAAGCGATCGGCTCCTGTCTGGCGAATGCCGGGATCTCGATGGCTCAAGTCGATCACATCGCTCACTACTGGCGCCCCTGGATGCTGGGCCACCGGATCGGCCATACGATCCCGATTCTTCTCAAGAGCCCGCGGCTGTTCCGAGCGCGAGCAAAGCGGGGTAGCGAGCAGGGCGGCGGTCACTACCGGCGCATGTTCCAGCTTCGAAGCCTCCTCACCGAAGCCTTCGGAGAGGTGAATGCCGATATCCACTACGTCGAGCACCATCTCGGTCATGCGGCGAGCGCTTTCTATGCCTCGCCGTTCGAGAGGGCCGCGATTCTGACTCTCGACGGAGCGGGTGAGAGCACGACGACGATGACGTGCCTGGGCGAGGGCAACCGACTTCGTGCGCTCGACCGCATCAAGCTGCCGCACTCTCTCGGACAGTTCTACTCCGCAGCCACCAACTTCCTGGGTTTCGACATGTTCCAGGGCGACGAGTACAAAGTCATGGGCATGGCCGCCTATGGCGAGCCGAGCTTCTACGAGTTTCTGCGAGATAAGGTCGTGCTGGCGAATGGCGGAGGCTCGTTCAAGATCGACATCAGCTTCCTCGACCACCACCTGGCCAAGCACAATCTCTACTCGGAGAAGATCACGAGAGTTTTCGGGCCAGCGAGGCGTCCCGATGACGAGATCACCCAGCGACACTACGACATCGCCGCCAGCATTCAAAAGACACTCGAAGAAACGGTCCTGCACATTCTCGAAGCGCTTCACAGACGCACCGGTGAGACGCGCCTTTGTCTCGCCGGCGGCGTCGCGCTGAACTCGGTCATGAACGGTCGGATTCTGCGGGAGAGCCCGTTCGAGGAGCTTTTCATCCAGCCCGCGGCGAACGACGCCGGGGGGGCGCTCGGCTCCGCCCTCTATGTACTTCACGAGAAGCTCTCCGAGCCGCGGCGCTTCGAGATGAAGGACGCCTACTTCGGTCCAGGATTCAGCGTCGAGCGCTGCAGAAACGCGGCTCGCGCCCGAGATCTCGAGTTCGAAGAGGTGCCACGCGAGGAAGTCCCCAAACGAGCCGCGAAGGCACTCGCAGGTGGTGACGTTCTGGCCTGGTTCCAGGGTCGAATGGAGTGGGGCCCGCGCGCACTCGGTCATCGCAGCTTCATCGCCGACCCACGGAATCCCGACGCGAAAGCCCTTCTCAACGAGCGCATCAAGCTCAGGGAGCCCTTTCGGCCGTTCGCGCCCTCGATGCTCGAAGAAGCCGCGACTCGCTATTTCGGGCATCACGTGACGTCACCCTACATGCTGCTCGTACTCCCGGTCCTACCCGAGAGGCGAGCTGAGATTCCCGCGGTCGTGCACGTCGATGGCACAGCGCGCCCCCAAACGGTATCGCGTGAAACGGAGCCTCTGTACTGGGAGCTCATTCACGAGTTCGAGCAGGAGTCCGGTGTTCCCGTCGTGCTGAATACGTCTTTCAACATTCAAGAGCCCATCGTCTGCACGCCCGAAGAGGCTGTCGATACTTTCCTGCGCTCGAGCGTCGATGCTCTGGTCATGGAGAACGTCTGGGTGCGACATCCCGATGCGGGCCGCTGAATGAGTCACGATCGCTTAGTCCCGCACGACGAAAAGGTTCGGGTATTGCGGATCTTCTCGCGGCTGAACGTGGGCGGACCGTCGATACACGTCGTGCTGCTGACAGCGGGCCTGGACTCGGCGCGTTACGACACGACGCTCGTCATCGGGCGAGAGGGAGAGCGGGAAGGAAGCTTCATGGAATACGCTCGAGGCCACGGCGTTTCGCCGGTAGTCCTTCAGACGCTCGGAAGAGAGATCCGTCCGCTTCGAGACTTCCTCAGCTTCCTGTCCCTGTGTCGTCTCATGATGCGGGTGCGACCGCACGTTGTACACACCCATACCGCCAAGGCGGGCGCTCTCGGACGACTCGCCGCGCTCGCCACGGGCGCGCCCGTGGTCGTGCACACCTTTCACGGGACGGTATTCTCGGGATACTTCGGTGACGCCGGCTCCAGGTTATACGGGTTCGTCGAGCGGCTACTCGCGCGCTGGACCGACGTCGTGGTCGCCGTGAGTCCGGCGATCGCGGAGGAGCTCCGAAGACAAAAACTCGCCCCCCGACGCTCGATCGAGACGATTCCGCTCGGGCTCGAGCTCGACCGCTACACCGGTACCGCCCTATCGAAGGGGCTGCGCCCCGAGGTCGGCTTTCACCCGACCGACAAGCTCGTCGGCTTCGTCGGCCGTTTGGTCGCTATCAAAGACGTGCCGACACTGCTCGAGGCGTTGAGGCTGCTGCGATTCAGCCTGCCTTCAGCCCGCCTCGTCCTCGTCGGAGACGGCCCGGAGCGGGGGCGACTGGAAAGCTCGGTCCGTGAGCTCGGCATCGAGGCTTCGGTTCGTTTCTTGGGCTTCCGGTCCGACCTCGAACGCATCTACCCCGAGCTGGACGTCGTCATCAACTCCTCGCGGAACGAAGGGACTCCTGTCGCCTTGATCGAGGCGATGGCGGCCGGTATTCCTGTGGTCGCTACCGAGGTCGGAGGCACGCCCGACGTTCTGGAGCATGGCGCACTCGGCGAGCTGGTCCCTCCGAACGACCCCACGAAGCTCGCGGCGGCCATCGGGCGCAGCCTGGACCGTGGCGAGCGGGGCACAGGAAAAACGGCATTGGCTCGGGAGCGAGCCATTCAACGATACAGCAGTGCGCGGCTTTGTCGAGATATCGAGGCACTCTACTCGACACTCCTCGAGGAGCCCGGCGACGCCCCGAGTTCCGAACCTCGCGATCGTACTCTAACCCACTCTATTTAAAGAATATACCAGCGTGGAACGGATCCTGCTTATTTGAAGGGCGAAGCTCAGAAATTCCATAGACAGTTTAGGGAATGAACGTGGAAACCCCCAAGACCCAGGCTACGAACGAGCGAAGCGGGTACCTCTCTAGTGCCTTTAGAATGAAAGAGATACGCCGGAGAAACGAAGTCGAATCGCCACAGGGAACGTCTCTGAGTCGCGCCTGGGAGGCCTTCGCTCCTCACGGTCCACAAGGGTCCTCAACGACCTTGGTGGGTGGTAAAAACCACGCCGAACAGGGACCCTCCGCAAGATGGACGGCGGATCCACGCCAAACTTGCCCCCCAGTGGGGGGGAAGGGGCTCCCGAGGAAGAGCATTCAACTGTTTCTAATAGAAGGACTTGAAGCGGATCCTCTGCTCCGCTTCGAGCGCACTCTGAAGGCCGAGAAATCTGTGGGGAGTTCGCCTCGTCGCGATGGCTTTTCCCCTCAAACGCTCCCAAGGATGGCTTAATCGGTGTTACTGCTGGTTTATTTGATCGCGCTGGCCGTTCCGTTCGTGGGAACGAGCCTGCTCGTGCCCGTGGTCGCGCGATTCTGCCTCGATCGGGGCCTGCTCGATCAGCCAGGCGGCCGAAAGCAACACCGCGCCCCCGTGCCTCGACTCGGCGGCCTTGCCTTCTTCGTTTCGTTCTCGGCCAGTGTAACGATCGGCTTCGCACTCGCCCCGCACTTGAGCCCCCTGCCGGCTTTTCAAGCGCTCTTTTCCGACATGGCCGCGGCGCTTTCCGAAGCGCATCTCGTCGCGAAGCCCCTCTTCGGTCTTCTCGCGGGCGCCCTCATCATCTTTCTGGTCGGGCTCGTTGACGATCTTCTCGGCGACCGATTTCCCGTCGGACTCAAATTCCTGGGCCAATGCGTGGCTGCCGGCACCGCGGTGGCCTGCGGCATCCAAGTCGAGTTCACGGGGTCCGGCGTTCTGAACGTTGTCGTGAGCTTCCTGTGGATTCTCGGGATCTCGAACGCTTTCAACCTTCTGGACAACATGGACGGGCTCTCGGCCGGTGTGGCCGTATGCTCCGCCTTCATCTTCTTCCTCAACGCCTTCGCGTTGGGCGAGATTTTCCTCTGCTTGATTCTCGCGGCGTTCATGGGAGCGCTGCTCGGCTTCCTGCGCTTCAACTCGAATCCCGCACGAATCTTTATGGGGGACGCGGGCGCACTGTTCATCGGATTCGTGCTTTCCTCCCTGACGATCCTAGAGCACTACGTCAGTCCCGCGTCCTCGAGTCTGTTTCCCGTACTGATGCCGGCTCTCGTTCTGGCGGTTCCCCTCATCGATACGCTCTCCGTCATTGTGATCCGGCTGAGAGAGGGTCGACCGATCTATCGCGGCGACCGATGCCATCTTTCCCACCGTCTCGTGGCTTCCGGACTTTCGGAGGCCCAGTCGGTCAAGTGTCTCTTCCTGTTTACGCTCGCCGTCGGAATGGGTGCGCTCCATCTGGCGGATGCCTCGATCGCGCGCAGTCTCTGGACCGTCACTTATACGACCGTCGCGGCCGGACTCGTGCTCAGCGGCTTGCGTGTGAGTTCTCAATGGAAGGGAGGACGAGTCCGTCAGGACATCGCGGCTCGTCGTTCCAGCAATCCGGTGGAGGGCCTATGAAGACCGTTGCCTCGACCCTTGTCCTGCTACTCGCTGCTTTGAGCTTCGTCACGCCGAGTGACGCGGCACCGAAGATGCCCGCGGCGGAGCTCATCGACATGTACGCCTTGCGGGAAGCGGACAGTGTCGTTATCCACATTCTCGCCAATGGCGACATTTCACAGTTCTTGAGCGAACGAGAGAAGGGCGAGAAGTCCTACAAGCTGACGTTGGACGTTCCCGCGCTGTCCCCGATCGATGCGAAGTACGACGTGGAGACGCCCTTCGGCCATCGCTTCCAGATGTGGCCGATGCAGCTCGAGAAGAAATACTACTCGCGTATCGAGATCGAGCTCGATCTCGCGGCCAGCTCGGTCGTGGGGCTCCTGAACGAATCGCATCTGTTCGTCCGGATCAACCACGAGAGCCTCCAGCAAGCTCCAGTCGCGCTGTCAGCGCCGGCCAACGCCTTGGACGAGGACTCGGACGGCCTGCCGCCACCCTTGCAGGCCTCGCCGGGGGTCGCCGTGACGCCGCTCGGCGTGCTGCCGATCGAGCCTGGGCCGAGCGATGAGGACGGTGGGGTCGCGGAAGAGACGCCAAGCGAGCCCGAGTTCGTGCTCGCTCGGCCCGAGCCGGAACGCGGCGAGGAGGTATCAGGAAGCGCCCTCGACGAAAACGGTGTCAACGACGAGGAACTGTTCTTCAATCTCTTCCCGACACCGACCCCAGAACGTCAGACGCTGTTCAACGTCACGACGCCGGACATGTCTCTCGAGGAGGGCGTTCGGGGTATCCGTGTCGGACGTTTCGCGCTCTTGCCGTCCGTCGATGCGAGCTGGATGCGCGGCTCGAATCTCCTACTCCAAAGCGACGGGCCGTTCTCCGAGAACGCCTATCTCGTTCGGGGACGCGTCAGTGCGAACTTGCTAGATTCGGCGCACCAGGTCAAGCTCACCTACGAGGCTCGCTATCGAGACTTCGAGAACCTCGAGCTCCAGGAGCGTTTCACGAATCTCTTCGACGTGGAGACGCGGCTCGTAACGTCGCCTCGATCCTCGATCGAGCTCCAGAATCACTTCGTGCGAGGCAGCTTCGAATCCCAGGAGTTCGATCCGGGCGGCGAGGTCGTGGCGAGCACGGACCCCTTCTATCGCAACTTCACGCGCGGCGTCGCCGGCTTCGACTTCTCCGAGCGATTGGGTGTCGAGATGACCGGCAGCTACAATCGCGTCGAGTTCGTCGAGACGTCGACCGACTTCTTCAGCTACGACACGACCGACCTGGGTGGCTCGCTCCTCTATCACCTCTCGCCTCTCACGAGCGTGTTCGGCGAGTACATCCGGCGCACGACTCCTGAGCCAGAGGGTCGTCCGCAGGCAGAATCCTACGGCGACCTCGCTCTCGCCGGAATACGGGGCGAGATAACACCTCTGCTGCGAGGGCAGGTCCGAGCCGGCTTCGCGAACCAGCACTACGACGGCGGTATTCAGACGTTCTCGGGCTTCGTCGCCGACGTCAGGCTCACACGGGACTTCAGCGAGAAGACGGCCCTAACAACCTGGCTCGGCCGGGGTACGAATCCTTCCTCCTACGGAGACAACGGCTTCTACGTCTCGAACTACGGACGGCTTCAATTCGTCGGACCACTGATGCGGAATCTGCGGCTGACCGCCAACGTCGCCTTCTTCGGCAATAACTACGCCATTCCCGACGAAGATGACCTGCTGCGCAACGACGACATCTTCAGTGGCTCCGTGGGTGCAGCCTACTTTTTCACTCCACTGGCGTTTCTGAGCGTGGATTTTCGTCACGACCGGCGTAACTCCACGCTCGAGCAGTTCAGTTACCGCAACAACGCGGTCCAATTCATGGTCGGTTTCGGGTTTCTGAACCGCTAGACGAAGAACAATGAGTACCAGCCGAATCCTATTCACGCTGACTCTCGTTTTGGAGCTCACCGGTGTCGCCGGGATCTCGGCCCAGGACAACGGTGACCTACCGCGCCCACACAACTCGACCGAGCCTTATCGGGTCGGCTCGGGTGACGTTCTGGAGGTCGAGGTCTACGACGACCCAGACCTTTCCGGACTCGTCACCATACAGTATGGGGGCGAGATCTCCTTTCCTCTGCTCGGTGACGTGCCGGTCGAAGGCCTCACCGTCAAGGAAGTCCAGGGGAGACTAACCGAGCTTTTGGCGAAGGATTACCTGATCGACCCGCAGGTCATGATCAGAGTCAAG
Organism: Candidatus Marinacidobacterales bacterium; assembly: GCA_965247365.1. Taxonomy (GTDB): domain Bacteria; phylum Acidobacteriota; class Vicinamibacteria; order Marinacidobacterales; family SMYC01; genus CBDFHB01. The sequence continues at coordinate 208,613 of CBDFHB010000002.1, read as the reverse complement.
GAACATCGATCGCAGTGGGTCACTGTCGTGGGTGAGGTCGCTCGCCCGGGCAAGTACTACCTCCAAGGTTCGAAGACTCTGCTGGATCTCCTCACGGAAGCGGGAGGGTTTACGACCCAAGCGAACGGCGAAGTAGTCGTGAGCCGGCTCGATGAGCCACACCTTCTCGCGGGCGAGGACAATGGGACGGAAGGCAGCATCCGGGTCGTTCTCTCGACCCAGCAATCCGCGAGTCAGCAGAAGGAAGCGCTCTCGCTCAAGCTGTCCAACGGGGATATTGTCACGGCGACATCGACTCAGTTCTTCTTCATATCCGGTGAAGTCAAGAACCCGGGCTCGTTTCCGATCACGCCCGGCTTGACGATCCTCAAGGCGGTGTCCGTCGCCGGCGGGCTCTCCAAATTCGGCGGTAAGAGCAAGGTCGAGATACTGCGCAAGGCGCCCGATGGTGGCACGACGCGCATCAGAGTAAACCTCGGCGATATCGAGGGAGGCAAGAAACCCGACGTTCCGCTCGAGGCACAGGACATCATCAAAGTGGGAAAGCGGATCTTCTAGCGTGAAGACTGAGCTCGAGCGCAACCCTGAGACTCACGAGCTCATTCCGGGGCTTTCCGGAGACTTCGATCTCAAGTACGGCCTGAGAGTTGTGTGGGCCGGACGGGCTTGGCTCGTCGTCATGGCGCTACTGGGACTCGGGCTGGGCTTCCTCGCCACCTACCTCCAGACGCCGATTTATCGGGCGCAGGCCCTGGTCCAGATCGATCCGCCGGGACAAAACATCTCCGCGCTCTCGAATCCCTATCCGTCCACGGCACTCAATTGGTTCGATTATCAGAACTATTACAATACGCAATACCGCATCATTCGGAGCAAAGCCCTAGGTCGGCGAGCCGTTGAGAAGCTCGAGCTTATTACCCAAGCTCCCTTCAAGGATGCGAAGGAGCCCGCCCTCATCTTCGTCGGACGGGTACAAGTGATCCCCGTCCCCGATACGCGATTGGCACAAATAGCCGTGCATCACGAGGATCCCAAGGAAGCGGCGCGTTGGGCCAATTCGCTGGCCGAGGCCTATATCGAGCAGAATCTCGAGTCCAAAATCGAAACGACACGCAACGTCTACAGTTGGCTCCAGGAGAGGCTGTCGGAAGCCGAGACGGACGTCGAGTCGTCCGAACAGTCACTGTACGAATACACCAAGGAGCAGGGGCTCTTTGTTCCCAAGGCGGGACAGAGTATCAGCGCGGGGACCGTCGAGAAGCTGAGCTCCGAGGTGACGGTAGCGAAAACGCGCCGGATCGAGCTCGAGAGCGCGCTCGTGCAGGTGGAACAACTTCGGGCTGCCCGGGAATCACTGGACGCGCTGCCTCAGATCGCCGCCGATCCGCTCGTCCAAAGGCTCAATATGAGCCGGGCCGATCTGGAAGTCGAGCTCGTCGAGCTCAAGAATCGATACAAAGAGGGCCACCCCAGGGTCAAGAAAGTAGTCGCTCAAGTGGGTCAGATCCAGGAGGCCATCGACGCCCAGGCCGAGAAAATAGTCGACGGGATGCTCGCCGACTATCAACAGCTCCGGCGACGGGAGCGAGAGCTCCTGGCCTCTATGAACTACGAGCGGAAGGAATCCATCGAGGAAAGCCGCAAGTCCGTACAGCTCGAGATGTTGCAACGCGAGGCTATATCGAACAAGAGTCTCTACGAGGCCATTCTCCAGAAGATCAAGGAGACCGATATCGCCTCGAGCCTGCGCGCGAACAACGTCTCGATCGTGGAGCTAGCGAGCGCACCTACGGTACCCATTCGGCCCCAGCCGGCAAAGAATCTCATGGTAGCGTTCGTTCTCGGACTCGTCTCCGGCTGTGGCTTCATCTTTCTGCGCGACCATCTCGACAATACGTTGAAAGAGCAGGAAGACGTCGAACGCTACCTGCGGACCGACTGCCTGGCCGTGATTCCAAAGCACGACGCCGCGGCTGAAGGGGTTGTGACAGAAGCCTATCGCACGCTACGCGCAAGCCTTCTATTCAACCGCGAGAAGGACCACGGCAACGTCATCCTGCTGACGAGCTCGATCCCTCAGGAGGGCAAGTCGACGACCGCGATCAACCTCGCGAAGGCTCTGGCCGAATCGGGAGATCCGACCTTGGTGGTCGACTTCGATCTTAGACGCTCGAGCGTCCATCATCACCTTCGACTCTATCGAGAGCCGGGACTCGCCGACTACTGTACACGCGACCTCAAGCTCGACCTCGTTATCCAGTCGACGCGTGACTCGAACTTGTCCGCCATCACCTCCGGGAAGTTACCACCCAACCCTCCCGCGCTCATCGGAAGCTTGGCCGTCAAGCGCTTCATCGAGGAATGCCGTGAGAGCTTTACGTGGATCGTCCTGGACGCGCCACCGATCGTCTCCGTGACGGATCCGCTGCTGCTCTCCAAGCTCGCGGATATGGTTCTGATGGTGGTTCGCTACAATCAGGTCGACCGCAAACTTGCTCGCCGTTCCTTGACCGCTCTCAGACGGACCGACGCCAAGGTCTCGGGCGTGGTCCTGAACGGCGTCGATCCCAAACAAGATTCGTATCATTATTACTATAGCTATTATCAGGAGCGTCGAGAGCCAACCGGCAAAGTCACTCGCATGCGCCGCCCACCTCAACGGCGTGACGCCAAAGGTGCCTGAGTTTCGCGAGAGCGACTCTTCAGCGCCCGTCGCTCTCGGCGCGGGCATCGACCCAAGTCTTCACGCTGCGCGAAGAGACGAGAAACTCGTCCAAAGATTCGGCGGGAGTTAAGCTCACGCCATAGGCCTTGAGCGGCACGGTGATCTGAATCTCCGTCGTGAACTCCTCCCTGGAGGCTCGCTCAATCAAAATCGTGAGCCCGACCACCACCGTTGCGGCAACCGTGGCCCAAACACGACGCCGGCGGCGTGTCGACACCGGAATGATTCTGAGGTGGCCGGCGAGCAGAAGCGTGAAGACCACCGCGCTCGAGAGGTAATCGATTGTGCTGCCCAGGGCCTCGCTGGAGAAGATGAAGTCGCCGTATTCGCCCACGGGAATGAGCACGACACTCGCGACCGCGGCGAAACAGGAGATGGAAAAATGTCGTGAAAACTCGAAGCGATGCGTCAAGAGACGATTCACAAAAGCCCAGATGCCCGCCCAGAGCGCGACGGCCGAAAGGCCCAGAAGCGTGGGACCGGCCATCTCGACGAAGTCCGTGTCGAAGTAGCTCTCGAGATAGACATCCGTCAAGAAGATGGCGAAGGTTGCGAGCCCGATGAAGGCCGAAAGCACCGGGCTCTTCCGAAGGCGAAAGAGCCACGACGGGTCGCGAAGTATCGGTTCCGCCGGAGCGACAAGATGGCCAGGCTCGACGATGCGTAGCACGGTCTCGCCGAGCTTGATGCGAATGCCTGAAGACAGTCGCGCACGTGCCACGGTTGCACGCTCACCGACGACCTTGAGCCCGTTGAGACTTCCGCAATCCTCTGCGACAAGCTCGCCCTCCTCGGTAGTCGAGATCACGAAATGCTCAGGCGAAACGTAACGATCCTCGATGATCACGTCGTTCGAATAGGCTCTTCCCACCCGCGCCGGGAAACGATCCAATCGAATACGATCGCGGACGCGTCCGCGCCGGTCCAGCACTTCGACGAAAATTACTCGGCCCATGAAACTGCGCCAAGATACCAGCGGACGAGAGATTCCGCATTCTCGAAGCTCACGCCGGATGCGAGCAGAGCCGTCTCCAGCCCGACGAGAGGTCGCCCCACCACAGCGGCCTTGAAAACCAGGTCGTAGAGACCCGAAAGCCTTCGATAGCCTCGAAGGCAGAAGACCGTTTTGAAGGTGAGGTCATCTCTTCGCACCGTGCCCGAGTTACACTTGAAAGGGGTCACCTCGCTCTCGTTGCCACCCATCCCGTGGTAAGTCGCACCAAAGTCTTCGCTATAGAGAGTCGAGAACTGGAACGAATTCAACTCCTGGCTGGTGAGAAGCCGATGATAGAACCAGAGTCTCGCGGAAAGGAGATCTTCGGACACGAAGACGTAGTTGTCCGTCGAGCACTGGTGGTCCACCGTCTCATAGTCGAGCGCGTCCTCTCGATAAGCGTCGGCCCAACAGTTGAAGTACGGCGCCGGTTGCGTCGGCAGCTCGAAGCTCCCGAGAGTCGTCGTGGCGGGGGGGCTCTGGATGAGGGATGAAACGAAGCCTTCTTGATAGGAGAGCATCTGGTCGCGCACCACGGTGAGCATTGATTCAGGCCGCTGAAAAGATGGAGCGCGCGTCTGCTCGAGCAGCGCAATAGCCCATTTGACCGGCACGAGAAAGCTGACTTGGTCCCCGGCGGTGGCTACATTGATACCGGCGACTCGCCCGTCGGCCGTGATCGCGGGCCCTCCGCTCATTCCCGGATTCAGAGAGCCCGTAAAGTGAATGCGCTGGTCCAATGCGTGTTTTAGGAAACCGTTGTACGTTCCCTCGACGATATTGAGCCCCAGGTCGAGGGGATGCCCCATCGAGTAGAGCCGAAGACCTTGGGGCGCTTCGATGTTCACTAGAGTGAAGAACGCCTTAGCGGCGCGGTCGGTCCCGACGATCGCGAGGTCGTGCGCCACATCGACCGCAAGCACTTCGACCTGCAAAGGCTCATCGTCGGATCCGATGATCCTGGCGCGATAGCGTTCAGGATACTGCACGAGCTTCGATACGACGTGGTAGTTGGTGGCCAAGTGCCCATCGACACTTACATAGAACCCGGACCCGATCGAGGCTTTGGCCGCGGAGCCAGTTTCCTGAACCTCGATCTCAACCACCCGACTGGAGAATTGGCGAAACACGTCTTCGGTGGGCAGGGCGTTTTGAGCAGAGACAAGCGAGGGAACCGCGACGAGGGCAAGCCAGAGCGCAGCGAATAGCGACGAGCGACGCGAGCACTCTAATGATGAAAGCCGCACGACAACATCGAGAATCCTTTCGATTTCGGCTGCCAGAGTATCAGACTTACGCTGCCCGGCTCGAGACTTGCCCCCGGACCCATTGCGCCTTTGCGTTTTTGGGGCGGTGCTTGCACAACGCCCTACTAGTGGACTGTAACAGATAAGCATTTAGTGATACTATCTCTCCCATGCAGGAGAGAAGCAGCGTTGTATTGACTCGGGCGGAACGTCTGGAACTCAGCAAACGAGCGTCGAGCCGAAGCGGCCGCGCTGACGATGCGCGTGTTTCTCGGGTGTTGCTGTTGTTGGCCGAGGGTGCGAGCTACTCGGAGGTTCAGCGGACGGTGGATTGCACGGCGCCTTTTGTCAGCAAGTGGAAACGTCGATTCTTGGAGGAGCGTCTGGCAGGTCTGTACGCGCGTCACGAGGGACGTCCGGTTCAAGTACTCACGCCTCGGATGGAAGCACGGATTCTGTCCTGGACGCAGAAGAAGCCCACGGACGGCTCTACTCACTGGAGCACACGGCGGCTGGCGAAGAAGCTGGGAGTCCATCACATGATGGTGGCTCGCACTTGGAAAAAGCATGGTCTCCAACCACACCGAATTGAGCATTACAAAGCGTCCGACGACCCGGATTTTGAGAAGAAGGCAGCGGAGATCATCGGTCTCTATATGAATCCGCCTCAGCACGCTGCGGTGTTTTGTATTGATGAGAAAACGGCGATCCAAGCCCTGGATCGGCGGGACCCGATCTTGCCATTGTCTCCCGGACGGGCCGAGCGACACGGTTTCGAGTACGTCCGGCATGGAACGCTTTCTCTCTACGCCGCCTTCGACACGAAGACGGGCGAGGTCCTCGGCAAGACTGTCCGCCGCCATACCAGCCAGGAGTTTGTCGCCTTTTTGGAGCAGCTGGTTACGAGCCACAAGCGAAAGCGCGAAATCCACGTCATCCTCGACAATCTGTCCGCTCATAAAACCGCCAAGGTCGCTGAGTTCCTCGAAGCCAATCCGAAGGTCCATTTGCACTTCACGCCCACTTATTCCTCCTGGCTGAACAAGGTCGAACTCTGGTTCTCCAAGATCGAGCGGGACCTGATACATCGAGGCGTGTTCACCTCAACCCAGGACTTGACTCGCAAGATCATGCGCTACATACGCAAGTACAACGAGGCTCCCAAGCCCGTGAAGTGGACCTACAACGATCCGTCACGACGAATCAAAACCACTAAACGTTCAGCTGTTACAGTCCACTAGTGGACTGTACCAACGAAGTTGGTACGACCGCTAATCCCTCTCCCGTTTGGAGAGAGGGCCTGGGTGAGGGTTTCCTAACCGGCAAATGGATTGCCGGTACCGCTTCTATCGTTACGATCCTGCTAGGGTGCCACCGGACTGGCCACGTCCGGATTGCGGCTGTCTTCGTCGATCGCCGGAACCAAGGTGTCCGAGAATGTCGTCTGGGTGACCCCCGCGTTGGCGCCAGGCACGTTGCCTCCCGAACCCTCCATCGGCTTCATCTCATTGTTGCTCGCCTGGAGTGCGAGTGCCGAGGCCGCAGCCTCCATCACGATGAGCGAATCCTCGCATCGCAGCGATGCCATGCGCTGGAACCGATCCTGAAGTCTGCGCGCGGCACGCAAGGCGTCACGGCGACGAACGTTGTCCGCGGCGTCACCGAGCTTGAACCCCTCGTCCTCGACGACGCGGACGTATTCGTCGGCCGAGCCGTCGCGGTGCTGCACGTCGACCCGGTCGAGCTTAGCACCAGGGGGCAAGGTGACTTCGAGCTCATGCTCGCCCGCCTCGAACTCGAGCGCCATGCTCCGGCGTCGTCCGATCTGAGAAGGAACGACCGGGCAGGTAACGACGCGAAGGCACCTGTCCATGTTCCAGCGTATCGGCCGCGCGCTGATATAACGGGCCTCGATGGAGTAGACGCCCTTCTCCGGCACCGTGAATCGAGCCACCGCCGTGACGATCGAACCTCCGCTCGAAAGCCAGAACGGATCGTCCACGCCACCGTCAGAGTCTTCCCCTTCGTAGGGAAACGTCAGAGTTCGAGTGAAGTCTTCTCCTCGGATGGTGATGGGGTCGCCGATTTTTGGCAGGTTCTGCTCGAGATCGAGGGCCTTCGCGAGCGAGACCGCCATCTCGTCGAAGCGCAGAGGCTCGAGCGGCTTCCATCCACCCGACGGCTCCACCGGAAGCATGCAAGGGGGGATGATACCGAGAGAGCTCGCCTGGGCGCCGCCGGCGAGCATCAGGCTCATGCGATGGGGGCCGGGGCTGAGGGGCACACGATCGAGATCGACCCAGCGTGGCTGTGCTTCCGGTTGGAAAAGCTCGTAGGTTCGATCGGCCACCTTGAGCACCGCTTCGCCGCCACCAAGCTTCACGCGAAAGCCATAGTCGCCCGCCCTCAGGGTAGCGACCTCGTACAATGCCTCGGACGGCACGATCGGGTCCCCTTGGACCGAACCGTCGGCCTGCAGCTGAGCGGTGGAGCCCTCGAGCATCTGGGACGCCTGGAAGTCAATGCTCTTGCTCCACTCGAGCCGCGCCATGTAGTGGTTGCTCTTGGCATTGGGAGGCAAATTCCAGTCGAGGCCGAGGCCCTGTGCCATATAAACGGACCACTCCGCCTGCGTTACGAGCGTGCTTTGGGCGACGCCGTAGCCGATCGCCAAACCCATCGTTGCGAGCACCAGGAATGCGAAGGCTATACGACCGACGCGGCTTCTAACTCTGGCCATGATCTTCTTACCCCCTTGAGGCAAAGCACACGTAAGGAGTGCACGGTGCATCAATGTGCAACGGTTGTGCCAACGGCCCGCAAGGAGTGAAGGCAAACAAATCTTTTGTTATCAATGAATTGGCGCGCTCCGGGACCGTGAGGCTCAGCCGAGCCAGCTCGGGGCCGTATAGACCCGATGATCTGTTTATCTACATGAATATAAATGGCTTACATGAGATTGAGAACGCCCACCCTGTGGTGAAAACGCCATCGACCGGGGGGAAAACCCTCCGGTTGCGGCCCGAGAGGCTGTTCGGGAGCTTACTTCCAACCGATTGATTCAATGGGGTTTGAGAGAAGCCTGGTTCGTAATCAACAATGGCAGAGGAATTGCTACCACTTAAGGGGACGAAAGCCTGGGGCGGCTCCCCATCCACGCGACCGTTCCTTTGAAGCCGATTTCACACCCACGGTCCACAAATTGCTCTGGACCGTAACGCCCCAGGCTACCAAAAGAGAAAAGAGAAGAGAAGAAACATGAAGAAACTCATTAGGCACTCCGCCATCGCGACGCTTTTTCTCGTACTGTGCGCGGCATCGACCCAGGCAGCGGGAGCTCGACTAGAACACGGGGCGGGGCCTAGACCTGCGACTGAAGAAGAATCCGGGAGCTCGAGCCCCTTCGTCGTTTTGATGACCGAAGACGACGCTTCGGTACAGTCGCTCTTCGCACGGTATCCGGAGCTCAAAGGCTCCTGGGAGGAGCTCGCGAAGTTCAACCTCCTTCGTCCCGGCTATGCGGTCGAGATCCCCTCCGACATGCTCGACTCCGGTGGCGTGCTCGCCAAAGTCGCGAGCTACTACGGTGAGGCGGAGGTCAAGCGGTCGTTCGACACGCGTTTCATTCCTCTGATTCCGAACCTGCTGCTCCGCGAGGGAGACGAGATTCGGACTTGGAGAGGCTCGGGAGTCCGGATTCTCTTCGACGATGGGAATTACGTGCTCCTCAAGAGCCAGAGTCGGGCCAAAGTGGTCTCACTCGGATCGAAGCCCGCAAGTGCGACCTCGCGACTCGAGCTGCTGCTGAAGGAAGGAAGTCTTTGGTCGGAGATCGAAAAGGAGATCAAAGGCCGCTACGAGATACGCACCGCTACCGCGAGCACGATCATTCGAGGCACCGACTTTCGAGTCAAGGTCGAGCCAGGCGAAACGACACGCGTCGAGGTGCTCGAAGGTCGGGTCGATTTCCAAGTCGGCGACCGCCGAATCTCCGTCGGAACCCAGGAAGGCGCGCTCGCCGGTGGGCTCGAAGAGACTCTCGCGCCGGTCCCGCTTCCCGAGGCTCCCCGAAACCTGTTGGCGCCCGAGCCTCAGGAAGTGCTACGCCTCGACCGCTTCGACGCAGTCTTTCGTTGGACCGCGGTGGATTCTGCCTCCGCCTATCGGCTCGAGATCGCGCGCGATGAGACGTTCTTCGACGTCGTCGTCGATCGACGCGTCGGATCAGGGGCTTCCGTCCGCATACAGAACATCGAGCCAGGTACGTACTTCTGGCGGGCGAGCACGTTTTCTTCGAACGGCTTCGAGGGAAATCCGACGGCCGCGCGATACTTCGTCTTCGTCCAGCCCCGACCTTGAGAATTCGAGCGTCGGATCGATGGGAAAAGCCTACATAGAGACCTATCGCGATTGCGGAAGACAGGATGTGACATAACACACGCGTGGTCAGCGTGTTAGTCGAACCCAGCACGCCGGGTGGCGTCGCCGCGGGTCGAAGAATGCGCTGAGCGGAGTGTTCCGCAACGACCCCTATGGGGGCTTCCACCCAGAACGTGGGACATTGCCGTCGGGGACTGATCCCATATTCAATGCAAGACGTTGATATAATGAAACTTATGTGCGATCCTCGAAGTGAGTTCTGGCACGGGTGTTGCATTTTAGACTCCATCAAATGACCTCCCTGACCCAAGCCTACAAACCAGATCCGCCGACGGCAGAGCTGGCCGCCGCACTCCTAGGCGACGGGATACAACGTCGTCACTGCGGCGGATGGCGACGAGGGACTCGACCTCATTCGCAGCCACGTCTTCAACCTCGTGATCACCGATATGAGGATGCCCAAACTCAAGGGCGACGAGCTCGCACGCTCGATTACACAGTTCAATCCCGACATTCCGGTGATCGTCATGACGGCCTTCGGCGAGGTCGGAGAGGCAGTCAAGTTGATGCAGGACGGCGTCTACCACTACTTGACGAAGCCCTTCGACGTGGAGGACCTCGTCGGTCGGGTTAAGAAGGCCGTCGATCGTCAGCGTACGACGCTGGAAGTCAACCAAGTCCGCACCAAGATCATGAGCCGGCGCAAGTCCGACTTTATCGTCGGCGCGAGCCCGAAGATCGAAGAACTTCTCACCCAGATCTCGATCGTCGCTCAGAACGACGTCCCGGTGATCATCTACGGCGAGTCCGGGACCGGTAAGGAGCTCGTGGCTCGAGCGATTCACTACACAGGGAAACGAGCCGACAAGCCCTTCGTCGTGGAGAACTGCGGGGCGATCCCGGAGAACCTGATCGAGAACGAGCTATTCGGCCACGTGAAGGGCGCCTATACCGATGCCCGGACCGACCAAAAGGGATTGTTCGAAGAGGCGCATGCTGGAACCTTGTTTCTCGACGAGATCGGCGAGCTTCCCTTGCCGCTCCAGGTCAAGTTCCTTCGCGTCCTTCAGGATGGGGAGTTCAAGAGGATTGGCTCGACGAAGCCCATCAAAGTCGACGTGCGCGTGATCGCGGCAACGAACAAGGATCTGATTCAGGCGATCTCGGAAAAGTCGTTCCGTGAAGACCTCTTCTACCGGCTGAACGTGATACCTATCCACCTGCCCGCGCTCCGCGAGCGCAAGGAAGACATTCCGCTCCTCATCAACCACTTCTTGACCGAGTTCAACAAGGAGCTCGGGAAAATCGTCGATGGCTTCTCTCCGGCCGCGATCCAGAAGATGATGACCTATCAGTGGCCTGGCAACATCCGCGAGCTGAAAAACAAAGTCAAACAGGCCATGGTTCTGACCCGAAACAACGTCATCACCGCGGAAGACCTTTTCTTCCATGTCCCCGTCTCCTCGAACAAATTTCAGTCGTTCAAAGAGGCGAAGCGTGAGTTCGAAAAAGAGTACATCTCGCAGGTACTGCGCATCTGCCAGGGAAATATCTCCCAGGCGGCGAGACTCGCGAAGAAGGACCGTAAGGACTTCTACGATGTGATGAAGAAGTACGGTATCCAGCCGGAAGCCTTCCGCAAACAGCAGGCTGGGTAGGGACCCTCACCCGACCTCGTTCTTCCCTCTCCCCTCTGGGGAGGAGCCTTCAGCCCCGAGCGCAGGGCAAGCGAAGCGAGTCCCGAAGCGAGTAGCCGTGCCGCCTTCCGCAGCGAGCCTGCCGAGCGGAGGGCTAGCCCGGCCAGAGGCCGGGCGCGTTGCAAAGAAGGTGGGGCCCCGCGGCACTGATGAAGGGTGCCGCGCGCAGCGCGGTGGGTGAGGGGGCGTCGATTCAGGAAGCGCGCTGGCTTCTTAAGGCTGCTTCCAGACGACGAACTCTCCCTTGAGCTCCGGAATTTCGAACACTTTCCAGGTCCCCTCGAGCCGATTGCCTCGCTGCGTGGCGTCGATGTGAAAGTGGACCTGGTCGGTGCCGTCTTCTCCATACTCGACGCTGCCGAGAACGGCCCCCACCGTGGAGCTGAGACGGTTGAAGTGCCCAGTCTCGGGCCTCGCTCCCTCTTCGCTCAGCACCGCCGTAGCGGTGAGATTACCAGGCGAGCCCTGGACCGATAAAGTCAAAGGATAGCCAGAGGGTTTGACGTAGCCGTACCAACGTCCGAGGAGCTGTTCGTCCCCGAGCGCATTATCGGTGACACCTTCGATCGGCGCGTCGACGAGCGTTCGGTCGGTGAGAGAGCTTTGCGGCACGAGCTGAAACCACTCGCCTTGGGCGCGAAAATGATGGCTGGCGAGGAGCGCTGTGATCGCCGGATGAGCCGGATGTAGGCCCTTGACGTAAACGGGAGCCGACGAAGGAGAAGTCAGTTCCCGGAGCCGTTGTTCCGGATCATTGCCCAGCGACACAAAAGTTATCGATCCCGCACTCTCGACCTCGGAAAGATAGCGCATAGGCGATACGAGGAGCTCGCTCTGGCGAGTGGGTGAGAGCACGGTTGCGTTCTCCGGGAGCGCTCCCAGAGCGCCGCTCGCGAAGTCCCTCGCGCTCTGCAGGTCTCTGCGATCCGGATTGAGCTGAAACGCCAAGGGATCCAGGGGGAGCTCGACGGGAGCGTCGAGGAGAGCTTCCGCGCGTCGCTCCATCCTCGCCTGACGCACCGCCATGGGCGCGAAGCGGTAGATGACCAGCGGCGAGGTCGAGAGCACGATCGCGATCGCGAAGCCTTGCCAGCTCCCGCTCGAAAGGAGCTTCCACCAGCCGAAGCCGACGGCTATCGACAATATGACCCACACCGGCAGATAGGCGGGAACGGGCCTTTCCAGATCCAGAGTGATCACGAGAAAGCCATAGAGGAGAAACATTGGAAACACGAGAAAGAACACGTACTTCTGGCGGCGATAGAGCTCCCACAGCCCGATCAACCCAATCACTGCGGTCCAGGGCGGAAAGTTCAAGAGAAGCATCGCTCCGAAACGGAGCAGGGACTCCTTCAACGGCTGATCCCAGACGAGCATCATGTGATCCCAGAAGAAGAGCCAGGTCTTTTGCTCCGCCGGAATTTGAAACCCTGTCCTGGTCCACCCCCATGCGGCGACGGCAAGCGCCAATGACGCACCGACCACGAATACGGCAAGACCTCGGAAGCGCACGGCCCCGGCGTTGCGAATCAACGGAGGTTGCACGACTCGAACGAAAATGAGAATGATCGGAATCAGAAAGGCGAGGAGCAAGTTGTTTGCGAGCGCGAGGCCCAGAATCCCCATTCCCAAATAGAGATTGAGCGCGCCGCCGAGGTTCGCGAAGCGGATCAGGAAATAGAGGATCGCCGCGAGGAGCAATGCGTCGAGCGGCTCGGGGCCCGGTGTGACCGCTCGCATCCAAAACGTGTGCGAGACACCCAGCGAGACCGCCGCGAGGATCCCCACCCGTCGGGAAATGAACTGGGGCGCCATCTGGAGAAGGATTTTCAAGAGCAGATAGACGAACAGGCAAGCGCCCGCGGCGAAGGCCGCCGAAGCCCAGTTCGCGCGCCGAGCCAGCTCGCCCCAGGGAAGAAACAAAAACGGCTGAGAGAGAAAGACGAACAGCGGTCGATCCCAGGGTCCTTCACCGAACTCCGTTTGTGCGACGCGTCTCTGGTATTCCGCGCCCTCCATCCAACCAACGTCGGACGGCCCGGTAATAAAGTAGAAACCAAAAGCACCGACGAAGACCGCGACCGCGACTCCGATGTTCAGCGCGTCCCTTGCAAAGCGACCTTTCAATGGAATCCCTCTCGACGGCTACAGCCCAAGGAAGGAAACTCTACACAGTGTAACAACGGGATGCCAGCTGTTACTTTCACGAGTACCGCTCGAGGTGGTAATATCCATGGGTTGCGCGGCCATCGCACCGCAATCCTGTGCGGCACGACGGAGAACGCTCCGTCGTTCTAGCTGCGCGCTCAATTCGGAGGCCATATGTCGAATGGGTACGATTTCGCCTTTGCCATCGGCGGGGCCGCAGGGCAGGGCATCGCGACGCCCGGAAATATTTTGGCGCGAATGTTCGTGCGTCGTGGGCTCCACTTATACGCCTATAACGCGTATCAGTCCATTATCCGCGGGGGGCACATCCTGCTCACGATCCGGGTGAAGAACGAGCCAGTGGAGAGTCACGGTGACATTCTCCACCTTCTGCTATGCCTGAATCAGGACACCATGGATCGCCACGCGCGACACGTCGACAAGGGTGGTCACGTTATCTACAACGGCGACGACGTGAAGCCCAGTGAAGTCGCGGATGGCGTCCACCTCTGTGGCCTTCCCATCAAGGAGTTGACGGAGAACCACCGCAACAAACTCGTACAGAATACGGTCACTCTCGGCGCGATGGTCAGCATCATGGGTGCCGATTTCGAGGTACTCGAAGAGGCGCTGACGCTCCAGTTCGAGCGCAAGGGCCAAGAGGTCGTGGACGACAACGTGAGGATGGCCCGGGCGGGCTACGACTTCGCCAAGGCCAATTTCGAAGCGGCTCCCAATCCGCTACCGGAAGGCATCAAGCCTTTGGCGGTCTGGACGGGCAACGAGGCCCTCGCCATGGGTGGAGCGGCGGCGGGCGTCAAGTTCTATACCGCCTACCCCATGAGCCCCGCCACGGGCGTGCTTCACTGGATGGCAAAAAACGCCCGCGAATGCGGCATCATGGTTCGGCAAATCGAGGACGAGATCGGCGTAGCCAATGTCGCCATCGGCGCGGCGCATGCCGGCTGTCGCACCATGTGCGCGACGGCGGGCGGCGGCTTTGCCCTCATGACCGAAGCGGTCGGCGCCGCGGCGATGATGGAAGTACCCGTCGTTTTCATCAACGTACAGCGGGCCGGCCCGTCGACGGGTGTTCCAACGAAAACGGAACAAGGGGATCTCTGGCAAGTCCTCGGCGCCAGCCAGGGTGATTTCGAGAGGATCATCGTCGCGCCGAAGAACGCACTCGATGCCTTCGACACCGTCGCCGAGCTCTTCAATCTCGTGGACCTCTACCAATGCCCGGGGCTGTTGCTCTCGGACCTCCTCATCTCCGAAGGCACTTTCAGCATCGACCCCGATGACATCCAGATGCATCCGGAAATCAATCGTGGCGCGCTCATCACCAAGGCCAACGGAACGAACGACTACAACCGTTACGCGAACACCGACAGCGGCATCTCTCCTCGCGCGATTCCTGGCATCCAGGGGCACGTCCACGTGGCACCGACCGATGAGCACGACGAAGACGGCGTGCTCATCAGCGACGAGTATACGAACCCGCACAAGCGGCGCATGATGGTCGAGAAGCGAGCACGCAAGTTGAGCACGTTCTTCGACAAAGTGAAGGCGCCAGAGCTAGAGGGTCCAAAGAATGCTGAGGTGACCCTGGTCGGTTGGGGATCGACCGAAGGCGTCATCCGCGAAGCTCGCGCGCTCCTTGCAGAACAAGGTGTGACTGCGAACCAGCTCGCGGTCAAGTGGATCGTGCCGTTCCACGCGGACGCTATAGCAGGCATCCTTTCGAAGTGCAAAAAGACGCTGATCGTCGAGAACAACTACTCTGGTCAGTTCTATCGCTATCTACGAAGTGAAACCGGGCTCAGCGTGGACGGTCACATCCGCAAGTACGACGGTGAGCCCTTCCAGCCACATCATGTGGCGGAGGGCGTCACGGACCACCTGGGCAACAAGAAGGGCGTGGAAGACGGCGTCTTCGTGCCCTTTCAGGAAATACTGGTTTAAAGCAGGAGGGGACAGCAATGGCAACGACGACTCTCGCAGAGCTCAAGCCCAAGGACTACAAGGGCAAGGTCAACCCCGACTGGTGTCCCGGTTGCGGTGACTTCGGTCTTCTCGCGGGCGTGCAGCGCGCCCTGGCCGAGCTCGGTCGCAAACCCCACGAAGTTCTCTGCGTGTCGGGGATCGGTTGCTCGTCCAACTTTCCCGGGTATCTCAATGCCTACGGCATGCACACCCTGCACGGGCGTTCTCTCGCGGTGGCGACGGGGGCGAAGTTCAGCAACCACGAGCTCACCGTGCTGGTGACGGGGGGGGACGGGGACGGCTACGGCATCGGCGGAAACCATTTCGCGCACACCGCTCGCCGCAATGTGGATTTGACCTACCTCGTCATGAACAATCAGATCTACGGTTTGACGACGGGTCAGGTGAGTCCCAGCAGCGCCATCGGAATGAAGACGAAGTCGACGCCTTTCGGAAACCTCGAGCGTCCAGTGAATCCGGTTACGACGGCCATCATGAACGGGGCGACCTTCGTTGCCCGAGGGTTCTCAGGCCACGGGAAACACCTCTTGTCCATCGTCAAACAGGCCATCGAGCACAAAGGGTTCTCACTCGTCGACGTCTTCAGCCCTTGTGTGACCTTCAATCACGATGATACCTATGAGTTCTTCCGCGAGCGCATCCAGCAGCTCGAAGAGGAAGGACACGATCCCACCGACTGGAAGTCGGCCTGCGAAAAAGCGATGCATTGGGACGACAAGATCTATACGGGGGTCTACTTCAAGAATGACGACGTCGGGACGCTGCACGAGCTCGAACCGGTGCTCGAGGACGGCGTCCCACTGGCCCATCGCGAACCGGCCCTGACCAAAGAACAGAGCGCGCGGATCATCAGACGGATGATGTAGTCCTCGAAACAGCAGGGGACAGGCTTCGGTTCTCGAGGGCATTCTTTCCCGCATGCGAAGCCTTCGCGCGAAAAGCGAAGCCTGTTCCCGAACACCAGCCCATTAGCGTTTCCGAACTCGTCGGCGCGGCAAGCCCGGGCACACTTGACCCGGGCTCCGAGACTCGCTAGCATATTCCTCGCTCCCCCCCGACACAGAGAAAACGGAAGACCGAGAAGACCGAAAGGTTTGTCGAGCGAGATGCGTTCTGTTTTCGTATGGACGAAGGAGCCTGGGTGGCTTTCGCGTGACGCCTATCCGGAGGTTCATCAGCGTTTCGAGATCGAGCAGATCCACGAGGACTCGACACTTCCGTCGCGTGCCGGGGTTCTTCTCGTGGACGAAGTGCTGGTCATCGAGCGACGCGCGGACATCGAGGCCTTCGCACGCGACCCGGGAAAAGTGAGGCGACCTGTCATCGCCGTGGCGCCTGCACCAGACTCCAGTGACGAGCTCGAGATCGTTTTCGAGGTCGTCGAGCGGCCGCCCCGGCCAACCGATCTTCTGCGCAAGCTCAACAACGCGACCTACTATCTGGACAACCAGCTTCGCCTCGAGGAGTCGCAAAGAGCGGCCGAGCAAAAGGCCCAGGAGCTCGTCGAGCTGCACGCCATCGGCATCGCTCTTTCGGCCGAGCACGACCACGAACGGCTTCTGAATCTAATCCTCAGCAAGGCTCGTGAGATCACGAACGCGGACGCGGGAAGCCTGTTTCTCGTTGCCAAGTTGGATATGCCGATCGAGCTGCCCGACGGTACCTTGCGGCGCGTCGGAGGACGATGGCTGCGCTTTCGTCTGTCGCAAAACGCCTCTCTCGAGCTCCGTTTCGAGGAGGACATCCTCGAGATCGGATCGGATAGCATCGCGGGTTACGTCGCTCAAACCAGCGAAACCCTCAACCTCGAGGACGCCTATGCGCCGCCGGCGGACAAGCCTTTCGTGATCAACCGAAGCTTCGATCAAGCCACGGGCTACCGAACCCGCTCGATCCTCGTGGTTCCGATGCAGAATCACGAGGGGAGAACATCGGGGTTCTCCAGCTCATCAACAAGAAGAAGGCGCGCGACATCGTCCTCGACAGTGCGGAGAGCTTCGAGCAGAACGTGCTCAGCTTCGACGAGCACGACGAGCGCCTCGTGCGGTCACTCGCGAGCCAGGCGGCGGTCTCCGTCGAGAACAACAGTCTCTACCTTCAGCGAGAAAACCTCTTCGCCCGCTTCGTCGACGCGGCCGTCCAGGCCATCGAGAGTCGGGACCCCACGACGCAGGGTCACTCGAGGCGCGTCGCCGCCATGACGACAGAGTTGGCGCGCGTGACGAATCGAGTCGAGCGCGGACCCTATCGAGACTTCCGATTGAGCAGCGAGCAAGTTCGCGAGCTGAAGTACGCGGCACTATTGCACGATTTCGGCAAGGTCGGGGTCAAAGAGCGGGTTCTCGTCAAAGCAACCAAGCTCTACCATGGCCAGCTGTCCGTCGTGCGTCAGAGATTCAAGACCATTCGACGAACGCTCGAAGTGCGGTATTTACGCCAGATGCTCGACCGCCTGCTTCGCAACGACGCCACGCCCGAGCAAATCGAGCAGATGAAAGAAGAGCTCGCCCGGAGCCTGAGCGTCGTCGATGAGGCTCGGGGCGCCGTCGAGGGGGCCAACAAGCCAACGGTGCGCCACCATTCCGACTTCGCGCGACTCGAGGAGCTCGGAGCCGAGACTTTCGAGGACGTCGATGGGAGTGAGAGGCCCTATCTCGAGCCCGAAGAGATCGTCTCCTTGACGGTTTCGAGAGGTACTTTGACTGATGGCGAAAGAAAGATGATCCAATCGCACGTCGACCATACCTATGATTTCCTTTCTACGATTCCATGGACTCGGGACCTGCAGAACATCCCGGTTCTCGCGCAGAGCCACCACGAGAAGCTCGATGGAACCGGCTACCCGAATGGTCTCGGCGCCGAAGAGATACCGCCTCAAACGCGCATGATGACGATTTCCGATATCTACGACGCGCTCACCGCTAGAGACCGACCCTACAAACCCGCCGTCAAGACCGAGACCGCTCTCGGCTACCTCGAGGAAGAGGCCAAGCTCGGCCAGCTCGACCTGGAACTGCTGGATCTTTTTATCGAGGCGAAGGTCTACGAGGAGGGCCTGACGAACTAGCGGAGGGCCTCGGCCGATGAGGCAGGCCAATATTCCATTCACGCCCTCGATTGGACCACCATGTGCGATTGCATGGCTCCAATTGACGTCTGCCTCACATCCTGATAGAACATTGGCATGGGCCAATGGGATCTGGAGCTGGATCGCTCTTCCAACGTCGCGCTCTATCGACAGCTTCGTGACCGCATCGTCGAGTTGATCGAGGACGGCGCTGTGTCTGAGGGCGAGAAGCTTCCAGCGAGTCGCGAGTTAGCGACGGAGCTCGGACTGAACCGAAACACCGTCACGAGTGCCTACGACGAGCTCGTCGAGAGCGGATTCGTTCGCTCCCACGTGGGTCGAGGCACCTTCGTTCTCGAAAGGCGTCCGCCGCCGACCCCGATTTCGTGGAGTTTCTCCAGGGCAGGGCAAGCTTCGGGTGAGCGGGTTCGAGCGGCGGCGGCGCCTTCGTCCCATCCCGACCCGATCGACTTCGCATCACTCGTTCCCGACGAGGAGCTTTTCCCAGTCGAGCCTTTCCGAGCAGCCCTCGACGAAGTGCTCGCGCGCGACGGCAAAAAACTGCTGCAATACGGGCCGGCGGCAGGCCATCCGCCACTCCGGGACTATATCGCCAAGCGGCTCGAAGCTCGTGGGGTCCGTGCGTCCGCCGAGAACGTCTTGATCGTCAACGGGTCTCAGCAAGGGCTCGATTTGGTTTGTCGGAGTCTGCTCGATCCGGGGGACCGGGTCGCACTCGAGAGCCCGACCTATACCATCATCCTGCCACTGCTCGCCCAGTACCAGGCTCGCATCGACGAGATCCCCATGACCGCACAAGGCATGGACCTGGACGCCCTGTCGCGGCTGTTCGAGGCAACGAGGCCGAGGTTGGTGTTCACGATGCCCACATTCCACAACCCAACCGGCATCACTATGGGCGAAGCGGCTCGCCGACGGCTGCTCGACATGAGTGCGAGGGTCGGCGTTCCGATCGTCGAGGACGATTTCGACTCCGAGCTCCGTTTCGCCGGGGAGAGTGTGCCCCCGTTGAAAGCTCTAGATGAGCACGACGGAGTGCTCCACATTGGCACCTTTTCGAAGGGGCTCTTTCCGGGACTGCGCATCGGCTGGATCGTCGCTCCAAAGCGAGTGGCGGAGGCGATGGGACGTTCGAAGCTCATCGCCGACTACCACTCGAGCCTTCTGCTCCAAGAAGCGGTGCTGCGTTTCTGCCGGCTCGGACTCTACGACAAACATCTCGAGCATCTCGCGAACATCTATGGCCGCAAGAGTCGGGTGCTCACCGCAGCGCTATCCCGGCACTTTCCCGACACCATGAGCTGGACCGAGCCCCAGGGTGGTTACGCTTTCTGGATTACCCTGCCGAAGGGACTCTCTGCGGAAGCGCTGTTGTCCGAGAGCTCGCAGGAAGGTGTCGTCTTCACGCCGGGATCCCACTTTTTCGCGCAGGCGGAGGGAAAGCGTTTCTTCCGGCTGTCGATCTCGCGGGTTCCCGAGGACCGCATCGAAGCTGGAATTCGGAAGCTTGGCGATATCATCGGCCGCCAGTTGACCAAGTCGACGGGCGAGGAGACTCATCGGGCTCGGGGGCAAGAGCCCGCTTTGCACATCTGAGGAAAAGGATCCGCCACATCAAATTGGGAGGCTACTATGACCGAGACTACACTCAAGCTCAAAACGGGGCTCGCCGACATGCTCAAGGGCGGTGCCATCATGGACGTCACGAACGCCGATCAGGCGAAAATCGCGGAGGACGCTGGGGCGGTCTCCGTCATGGCTCTCGAGCGGGTTCCGGCGGACATCCGAAGGGATGGCGGCATCGCGCGGATGTCTTCCGTGGACAAGATTCAGGAGATTATGGATTCGGTGAGTATTCCCGTCATGGCGAAGGTGCGCATCGGGCACTTCGTGGAAGCCCAGCTCCTTCAAGAGATGGGAGTCGACTTCATCGACGAGAGCGAAGTCTTGACTCCGGCCGACGAGCAGAACCACGTCGACAAACATGCTTTCGAAGTCCCCTTCGTCTGCGGCTGCCGTGACCTCGGCGAAGCACTCAGGAGAGTCGGTGAGGGAGCGGCGCTGATCCGCACCAAGGGAGAAGCCGGGTCGGGCAACATCGTCGAAGCAGTACGGCATCTTCGGCAGATCAGCGGTGACATGCGCCGCCTGACCGTGATGGCCCAGGACGAGCTCATGGCCGAGTCCAAACGCCTCGGCGCACCCTACGAGCTCGTTCGTCTCGTCGCCGCGGAGGGGAAGCTCCCCGTACCGAATTTTGCGGCCGGCGGCGTCTCCACACCGGCAGATGCGGCCCTGTGCATGCAGCTCGGAGCGGAGACCGTTTTCGTCGGCTCCGGAGTCTTCAAGTCGCAGGATCCCTCCGTGCGTGCGAGGGCGATTGTCAAAGCCGTCACTCACTATCAGGACCCCAAAGTGCTCGTGGAGGTTTCTCGCGGCCTCGGCGAGCCGATGCCCGGAATCGATGTCGCCGGCCTCGACGAGAAAGAGATGCTCTCGACCCGAGGGTGGTAGTGACGAATTCCACTCGGCGCGATGCCCTCGGCGTCCTCGCGCTCCAGGGCGACTATGTCGAGCATCAGCGCATGCTCGAGCGGCTCGGCTGCCCTTCCCGGTCGGTCCGCAAGGCAAGCGAGTTAGATGAGATCGACGCTCTCATCCTCCCAGGAGGAGAGAGCAGCACCATAATCAAATTCATCCTGGAGGAGGACCTCTTGGAGCCGCTCAAACGACTCTTCGATCGCGGCGCAGCCTTCTACGGAACCTGTGCGGGCGCGATCCTCCTCGCCAAGGAGGTCACATCACCATCACAGCCGTCGCTAGGTCTCCTCGATATCGCCGTCGAGCGCAACGGATACGGTCGGCAGGTCGACAGCCACGTGAGTAGCGAGTCTTGCTCGGAGCTGGGCAAGGCTCCACTCCCCATGGTGTTCATCCGCGCTCCCGTCATTACCCGAACGGGACCCTCCGTTCGGGTTCTCGGCGAGCATCGACACAAGCCCGTGCTTGTCAGAGAGGAACGCGTTCTCGTTAGCACGTTCCATCCGGAGCTCTCGGAAGATACGAGAGTCCACGAATACTTCCTGGATCGCGTCGCGCGGCGAGAGGCGGATCCAATTGCTTGGTCGCGACGTCTGTAAAATCGGCCGCGAAATTCCAAGGAACGACGCTGCCCGAGGAGTTTTGCGCTCCGCCGTCGGTGACGATGCCATAGCCTACTCGCCTCAGGAACGCCTCTCTACGGGAGCTCATCGCGGATATCGAGAAACGGATCATTCTACAGACACTCGAGCGCATGGATGGCAGTCAGAAGCGCGCCGCGGAACACTTGCGCCTCAACCCCACGACGCTCCATGAGAAGATGAAACGTTCCAAGATCCTTCCCGGACGCACCCCTCCCCGCGCCTAGTGCCACCCCGGCGGCCCCTCACCCGGACGGGCCTTTACCCCCCGTATTTTTTTCCATATCATTGACAAGCTGGAGCTGTAGCGATTAGACTGGCGCTCCAGTAAAGGGTCCTGCCCAGTTGGCTCAGGTTTGAAAAACAAGCTTCTCGACAGACATATTGACGAATGCTGCGCGACCGTTGGCGAGGAGCCCGTTCGAAATATCCATACCGCGCAGGAGGTGAGTACGTGAAAAGATCTTGGTTGGCCTCCCTCGGATTGCTGATCTTTGGTGTCACGTTGATTTCAGGGTTGGCCGGATGCGGAAAGGAACCACCACCACCGCCGCCGCCACCAGTGGAAGAGCCGCCGCCACCGCCGCCGCCACCGCCGCCACCGCCACCGCCGCCGCCACCGCCGCCGCCCACCCCCGCCGAGCTGTTTGGCAAGGCCAGCGTCAGCGAGCTGGAGCGGAGTCTCAACGACGTGCACTTCGACTACGACAAGTCCGATTTGCGCGACGATGCCAGGGCGGCTCTGGCAAAGAACGCAGACTGGCTCAAGCTCAGCTACAACACGACGGTCATCCAGGTGGAAGGCCATTGTGACGAGCGCGGGACAATTCAGTACAACCTGGCCCTCGGAGAACGACGGGCCCGGGCAGCCATGGAGTACCTGCAGTCCCTGGGTGTGCCAGCCAACCGCCTCAAGATGGTGAGCTACGGCAAGGAGCAGCCGCAGTGCACCGAAGGCACCAAGAGCTGCTGGCAGCGCAACCGGCGAGCGCACTTCAAGATCGACGCGAAATAGACGATCCAGAGAGAACGACAGAAGCCCCGGGTTATCCCGGGGCTTCTTTTTTTGTCATCGAGCACTAACTAAGTACTCTCGAGAAGAAGACGGCGGCGAAGATCCCTTTCCGTCGCCCGGTGCTTGAAGGCCTTGCTTCCGTTCACGAATAGGACCGGGATATCGTTCTCGAAACGCGACGAAAGCTCGTCGTCGAGGGAGATATCGACCACGGTGAGCAGGACGCCGAGCCCCTGCGTCGCCTTCTGAAGCGATTCCTTCATCTGGTCACAGAGGTGACAGCCAGGTCGCGACAGGAGTTGGACCTCGATTCTGGCCCGCGGTGGCTCGATCATACGCTCTCGATCTCGTCGACAATGCGGCGGGCCGCGTCTTTCGGAACCGCGTCCCTGGTGATGGCTCGGCCGACGACGACGTAGCGGGCGCCGCGCCGCGCCGCCTCTCCTGGCGTCGCGACGCGTTTCTGATCGTGTGCGGCCTGCGCCCAGACGGGCCTGACGCCCGGTACGAGAATCTGGAGTCGGTCCTCCGTGGCCTCCCGAATCGCTTCGACTTCAAAGGCCGAAGCGACCACGCCGTCGAGACCGCTCTCGTCGGCCATTCGGGCCAGCCGCACGACCTGGGAGAGACTCCCATCTAGAAAACCCAGCTCCCGGAGATCATCATCGCCGAGATGCGTCAGAACCGTGACGCCGAAGATCAGTGGAGTTCTCGCTCTACGGGCGGCGACGGCGGCCGCCATCATCGCCCTCCCGCCCGACGCGTGGACATCGAGGATATGGACGCCGTGCGCCGCGGAAGAAGCGACGCCGCCGGCCACGGTTGCCGGGATATCGTGAAACTTCAAGTCGAGAAAAATTCGGCTACCGGCGAGGGCGCCGAGAACTGCTGGTCCCTCCGCCGTGAAGAGCTCCTTACCCACTTTAAAGAAGTCGACGACCGGCGCGAGAGCGTCGCGCAAACGGAGGGCCTCGTCACGGGTCGAGACGTCGAGAGCAACGATGAGCTCGGAAGCCCTGCCTACCATCCGGGTGGAACCGCCGTTACGTCCGCGATCATGCTGCCGGTGAGCTCGCGGAGGGCGTGCACCCGATGGCGGCGGCAGTAGTCCGAGAGTCCATCGAGGGTGCGCCGCCAGACCCCTGGATCCACGAAGCCCATCGTGCCGATCTGGACGGCGGAGGCGCCGGCGAGCACGAACTCGAGCACATCTTCGTGCGACGATATGCCGCCGATCCCGATAATCGGGATCGAGAGCGCTTGCGAGGCTTGATAGACGAGGCGCACGGCGATGGGACGAATCGCAGGTCCGGAGAGTCCTCCGACAACGTTGGCCAAACGAGGTTTTCTCGTCTCGACATCGATCGCCATGGCGGGCATCGTGTTGATCAGAGAGACGGCGTCCGCACCCGCCGATTCGACCTTTCGAGCGACGGCCGCGATGTCGGTCACATTCGGACTCAGCTTGGGTATGACGGGAAGACGGGTCGCTTTGCGCACCGCCTCGGTTACGTAGGCGGCCATATCGGGATCGCAGCCGAATAGGATGCCACCCTCGTGCACGTTGGGACAGGAGATGTTCATCTCGATCCCGGAAATGCCTTCCACGGTATCGAGCAAGCGCGCGAGCTCCGCGTATTCGTCGACGCTGCTGCCGCATATGTTGACGAGGATGGACGTCTCAAGCTCGCGGAGTCGCGGGAGTTTCTCGGCGAGAAACCGCTTTATGCCGACCTCTTGCAGACCGATGGCGTTGAGCATGCCGGAGGGCGTCTCCCAGATTCGCGGCGGCCGACAGCCGTCGCGCGGCTCGAGATAGAGCCCTTTGACCGCGATCGCCCCAATCGCCTCGTAATCGGCCAGCTCGAGATACTCGGTGCCGTATCCGAACGTGCCGCTCGCTGCGATGAGCGGAGCCTTCAAATGGATCCCGGCGATCTCGACACTCAAGTCGGGATGATCCTGGCTCACGCGACTCGTCATAGAGGGTAAGGATCGTGCTCCCAGCAAACGGCGTCCGCCTCGAAGACGGGTCCCTCCGAGCAAGACCGCAAGTATTCGGAAACCCCGTCTGCGGTGCGCGTATAGACTACGCAACCGAGACAGCATCCCATCCCACAGCCCATCCTTCGCTCGAGAGAGACTTGGTGCGGAACCGAGAGCGGTCGAGCGATCTCGGCGACTCTTCGAAGCATCGGCGAAGGGCCGCAGGAATACAGCACGGGCGGCTGAGCGTCGTCGAGTGCCTCCTGCAAGAGATCGGTCACCAAACCCGTTCGCCCATAGCTACCATCTTCCGTCGCGCATCGGACATCCATGTCGAGCGCTTTGAAGACCTCCAGAAGATAGAGGTCACATCGGCTCCTGCCGCCGAGTAGAACGACCCCACGGCGCCCGTAGCGATGGAGCGCTCTCGAAAAAGCGACGAAGGGCGCGATACCGACCCCCCCGGCGACGATGACCGGCGTGCGCTCGGGCGACGGTAGAGTGAAGGCAGAGCCCAGGGGGCCGAGGCAGGAAACGTTGGTTCCCAGGGCCAGCCGGGCTAGGGCACGAGTCCCACGGCCCGCCTCCTTGACGAGTAGACTGAACCGACCTTCGCCGTCGGCGTCACAGAAGGAATAGGGCCTTCGCAATAAGACGTCGGACACCTCGGGGAGTCGAACCATCGTGAACTGGCCTGGCTCGAAGCTCTCGAAGAGACTCTCCGAACGGAAGTGGAGCAAGTGCGCGTCGGATGAGAGAGCTTGCTTTTCCACCAATTCGGCACTCTCGTCCCTTCTCACGGGATGGAGTATACCGCGATTCGAAAATTACGCCGTGTAGACGAGGTGGTGGATGCGGCCGATCTTTCCGCGTTGCGAGAGTCGGTAGAATCTCCGCAGCTCGGGCAGCAACCTCGCAAAGCGACCTCGCGATAGCGCGGCTTGCACAAAGTAGGAACAATATCGTGAGGCCAGGGAGCTGGCCACCTCGTAGCGCTCGCGTCGACCGACTTCGATGTCCGCGCGGACCTCGAAGTCGCCGAAGAGGCGGTCGAGGAGATCCTTGGGGACCCGGCCTCGGTTCCTCGACGCCAGAAGCAGCGCCGCCGTCACGAACTTGTCAACTTCCGCCTGTAGCTCCAGCTCCAACTCCGTCACGACGCGCTTGTGCGACGCACTGAAAAGAAGGTAGGCAAAGTGGCTGACCTCCTCGATGGCCGTGACCAGGGTTTCGAAGCTCTCAGACGTCATTCGCGCCGAAAGGTCGATCTCTCGCAGCCGGCCGAGCTTCTCATCGTCGATATAGACTCCGAGCTCGAGCTCCTCGCCCGGCTCGTTTTGACGAACGAGCACTTTGCTGTGCCGAGGGTCGGCGCCGAAGTGGGCACAGAGGTCTCCTGTGATCAAGAAATCGCGGATATCGACCTCGAGCTCCAAACCATAGACCTGATCGATATGCCTGAGTATGGACTCGATCATGGGTCAGTGTATTACGCGCGGCGTCGTGCCCAACTGAATGCCTTCGCGTCGAAGTAACGCCTCGCTGCGCCTGCTGCCCGTTTGGAGCCACCTCTCGTATAGACGCAGAATGCCTCCCGCCTCGGAGAGCGAGCTCTCCTCGCTCACCTCGTTGAGCACGTCGACGAACCGTCCGAACTTCGCGGAAAGCTCGTAATAGACTTCCGCCGCCTCGCTGGGGCTGAGCCGGGCGGCACGTCCGTAGGCATAGCCTCCCATGCGCACATAGTAGTCGAGATCGACCCGCCGCCGAGCGATGCTATCCGAGAAGAAGCCGGAAACGAACAGCGCCAGATCGCCCGTGAACTTCAAGAGCGTAAATCGTCGTCGTCCCTCGCTCTGAAGCGCGTCCCCTAGAATCTCCGCAAGAGTCTGATCTTTGTCGAGCTCGGCTCCCCTATAAAGATCGTCGAAGCTCACGAAGTTATCGAGAAGCTGTACCAGATAAAAGGAAGAAAGCTCACTCGACGCGAAGCCCTGCCGTGCCATCGCGTTTTCCACGAGCTCCTTGAAGAACATCACCGGTGTCTCAGAGTTAACGAGCTTGTCCATCGCGTCACCTCCTCCGCATCTACCGATAGAGAATCTGCAAATTGCGTGCTACGAGGGGCGCGTGGGGGTAAAAAGACCGCAAACTTATATTTGTCAGTCTTTTAGTGCGAAGTCCCCTGTCGTCTGGAAGCTTGGGAGAGTGACAAAATATGTCCGTTTTCGGAGGCGGTGCCTCAAAGTTTGCGACTAGCAGCCTGGCGAGGCGAGTGCTGAGCGCGTCACTCGACGAAGGTGACCTTGTTGATATCGGAAAGCGTCGTCACCCCTGCAAAGACTTTCGCGATGGCCTGCTCTCTCAGCGGACGCATCCCTTCCTCGCGCGCGACACGCTTCAGTTCGGCCGTGCTCTCCCGTTCGAGAACCAGCTCGCGCAATCGGTCGGTCAGCCCCAGGAGCTCACAGAGCGCAGTGCGGCCGCGAAAGCCCGATCCGTGACATTCGTAACAGCCGGCGCCTTCGAAGAAACGTCCATCGAAGGTGGGATCGAGCAGACCGGAAAGCTCGAGCTCGTCGTTGTCGACTTCGACCTCGCGGCGGCAACGCTCGCAGATGCGACGCACGAGTCGTTGAGCCATGACGCAGTTCAGGGCGGACACGAAGTTGTAGGGCTCGACTCCCATGTGGAGAAAGCGGCCAATCACATCGAAAGCGTTGTTGGCATGGACCGTCGTGAACACGAGGTGTCCGGTCAGCGCAGCCTGAACCGCGATGGTCGCGGTCTCGGGATCGCGCACCTCACCGACCATGATCGTATCCGGATCGTGTCGAAGGATGGAACGCAGTCCCCGGGCGAAGCTCAAGCCCTTCTTCTCGTTCACTGGAACCTGGGTGATGTGTTGAATCCGATATTCCACCGGATCCTCGATTGTGACGATCTTCTGCTCGGCGGAAGCGATTTCGGAAAGGGCGGCGTAGAGCGTGGTGGTCTTGCCGCTACCGGTCGGTCCGGTCACGAGAACCATCCCATAGGGTTCGCGAATGAACTTTCGCAAGCGTTTCAGCTCGAGATCGGGCAAGCCGAGTAGATCGAGTCTGAGCTCGGAGAACTGCTCGCTGATCGACTCTTTGTCGAGGATTCGAACGACGACATCCTCACCATAGATGCTCGGCATGATCGAGACGCGGAAATCGATGGGTCGGCCCCTTATCCTGAGCTTGAATCTCCCATCCTGCGGAATCCGCTTTTCCGCCACGTCCAGCTCCGCCATGACCTTGAGCCTCGAAACGATGGTGGAGTGGTGGATGCGATCGACGGGTTCCATAGCGGGATAGAGAACGCCGTCGATACGATATTTCAGAAGGACTTTCTCTTCTTTCGTCTCGACGTGGATATCGCTCGCCCGACGCTCGAGCCCATTGAGCAGAAGCGAGTGCACGAGCTTGATGATCGGGGAAGCCGTCTCGGCTTCAGCCTCGAGGTCTCGTTCGTCATCCTCGTCGTCGGCTCTTGCCTGGAGCTTGAGCTCCTCAGAAGCCTTGTCCAGGAGGAAGGAAGAGCTTCGGTTGCGAGCCAGAATCTCCTCGATCGCGGAAGCGCTCGCGACCTCGATGGTGAGAGGACGCCCGAGGGTCAGCTCGAGCGCGTCGAGCTCGCCATAAAGGCTCGGGTCGGAGACTGCGACGACCAGCCTCAAACCCTCCTCTCGCAACGGGACAAAGCGGTAGCGAAGAAGGAGGTTCATCGGGACCTCCTGCCAGAGCTCGACGTCCTCGCGAAAGTCTGTCAAATCGACGAAAGGATACCCGTAGCGCTCCGCGAGCTCCCGGGCTCGCTCCCCGTCCGTGACGCTTTTCTCGTTTTGGGTCGACACGCTCTAAACTCCCAGACACCCTATCGAGCCATGCTAGAGGCGAGCTTCAAACATTGTCAACTTCAACACTGCTTTGACTTTCCGCGAGAACGCGTGCGACAATTGGCTGAAACTCGCTTCCTCCGCGGACGCAAAGTCCGATTCGGCATATTTGGGTTTTTATCGCTTCGAAACCACTTCGGGGCTGAGCGAAGGATGGATTTTCTCAAGAGCTATCTGCCGGCGCCGGTCGTCGATATCTTCCTGCCCGTTTTCATCGTCGTCGTGATCATCGCTCTCATCTACCCGCGGCTCGCGGCGAAGATCAAGGAGACCGGTGCCTGGGACCGCGTCGTCGACAAGGTAGGCGGAGAGAAGCTCCGGCTCATGCAGTTCGAGCGCGAGATCAGCCGCTTGCAGAAGTCGGGGAATCTCGTCGGTGCCGCGCGCCTCTACGAGGAAGCCGAATGGTATCCAGAAGCGATCAACCTATACATAGAAGCCGAAGAGTTCATTACCGCCGGAACGCTCTACGAGCAGCTCGAGCAGTGGGAGCGTGCCGCCGACATGTACCAGAAAGCCGACGACTGGAAGCGTGCAGCGCGCATGCTCGTCAAAGTCGGAAAGCACGGGGAAGCGGCTAAACACTTCGAGCAGCACGGCCAGAAGATCGACGCCGCGAAACTGTATTTCGACGCGGGGCAATACGATCGCGCGGCCGCGCTCTATGAGGACGTCTCCTATTTCCCCCAGGCGGCGAAGTGCTACGAAAAGCTCGGCCAGTACATCAAGGCGGCCGAGAACTACGAACAGCACTGGTCCGCCACGACGTCGGTAGGTGGCAGCGGCCTCATCTCCTCGCCCTCCGATCGCGAAGCCAAGATCGCGTTGCACGCTGGCCAGCTCTACGAAAAGGGCGGTGCTCCCGAACGTGCGGCTGAGCTCTACAAGCGCGCTGGGCTTTCGAACCAGGCGGCGACGCTCGCCGCCAAGGAAGGGCGTTTCAAAGACGCAGCGGAAATGCTCCTCAAAGAGGAAAAGCTCGAGGAAGCAGCCGGCATGTTCGAACAGGCCGGCGAGGCCAAGCGAGCCGCGCTTCTCCGTGGCGAGGTGGCCTTTCACCGAGGCGAAGCGGCCTTCGCGGCCGACAAGTTCCTCGAAGGCGGCGACAACCTGCGAGCTGCGGAAATCTACGAATCGATCGGGAACCTGAGTGCCGCGGCGCGCTGCTACGAGGAGAGCGAGGCGCCCATCCAGGCCGCGAATGTCTACCTGAGAGCCAACGACAAGGAACAAGCGGCGGCCATGTTCGAGCGAGGCCGAGATTTCGAGCAAGCGGCTCGACTCTACGAGGATATCGGCACCCTCCCCAAGGCATCGTCTCTCTACGAACAGAGCGGGCGGCTTTACGAAGCGGGCAAGCTCGCCCACCAGCTCGGCGACGGCGAACGGGCGATCCAGCTTCTCCAGCAGATCGACGCAAGCCACGAGCACCACGATTCCGCGACTCTCATTCTTTCGCGTCTGTTCATCGAGAAGGACATGCCGGCCCTCGCGGTGGATAAGCTCCGTCGGCTGCTCGGAGAACAGCAAATCAGCTCGCAGACGCTCGAGCTCTTCTATTGCCTCGGGCTGGCTCAGGAGAAGCTTGGCAAGACGAGCGAAGCGATCGATACGTTCCGCAAGATCATGACGGAGCGCTATGGATACGAAGATGTGGAGCAGCGCATCGCTCGTTTGAGCTCATCGGGGGCGCCAGCTCCCGCACCTCAAGCGCCGTCCGCGGCGGTTGCCGCCGCGGTGCCGGCGGCGGCGCCTCCGACCGCGCAAGCTCCGCCGGCGGTGGCTCAAGCTCCTACGAGTGCTCCGGCATCCGCTCCAGCCGGGGCGGCGCCCCGAGCGGCCTCGGCAACCGCCGCTTCTCCGATAGAGCTTGCCGAGGAGCTCGGAAAGGGCCTGCTCGGCGTCTCCTACAAGGGGGTCGACACGCGAAGCGGGCGCCCGGTGGTCGTCAAGCTCCTCCGAGACGACCTGCTCGCGAATCGCGACGTATTCCAGCAGTTCCTGGCAGAGGCGAAGCTCGCGCGTGGGCTCGAGCATCCGAGCCTGGTTCGTCTTCTCGGTCTCATCGAGATTCAGGGAAGGAAGGCGGCCGTCAGCCAGTACGTAGAGGGATTCAATTTGACGGTCTTTCTCGCCAAGAACCAGCGCATCTCTCTCAAGCAAGCCGTCGATCTTCTGACCAACCTCTCGGCAGCTCTCGGCTACGCGCACGAGCGCCGTTTGCTCCACCGGAACCTCAAGCCCGCGAACATCCTCGTCGCGGGAGGAGGCAAGCTCAGGCTTACCGGTTTCGGGCTCGGAGCTCTTCGGCTCCCCAATTTGGGCCGCGCCGATGGCTATCCATCCCCCGAGCTCTTGAGCGGGTCGCCCGTCGACCGGAGGTCGGACATCTACTCCCTGGGCGCCGTGATCTTTCATGCGTTGACTGGATTCCATCCAGAAAGCGAGCAACTGTCTCAGAACGGAGCTTCGGCGCGCCTGAAACAAGTCTTGCCACAGGCACCGGACGCGCTCGACCAGATTCTCGCTCGATGCCTCATGAAGAATCCTGCCGAGCGTTTCGGCTCTACGAACGAGATCGCCGACGCCGTACGGAGCGTGCAAATCTGAATATCTCCCGAGCCGCCTGACGCCGCAACCGCTCCGCTCGAGACAGCATGATAGGATCCCGGCCCGGTTGTAATGACGGTCATGTCGAACACGTGCTGGTCCTGCCAGAAGGTCAAAGGCAAAAGGGCTTGTCCCGCGCGCGGGGACGAGCTCATCTGCTCGCGATGCTGTGGGACGAAGCGCGGCGTCGAGATCCAATGTCCCAGCGGTTGCCCTTATCTCCGCGGAGACCACGACGCGAAGTGGGAATCCGCCGCCCAGCAGAAAGAGGAAACACGTTTCTTGAGTCACTTCCTGGGCCTTCAGGACCGGGAGGCGGCATTCCTGTTCTTCGTGCACCATCTGATCCTCCAGGCGGGCGGACGCCTCGGAACCCTGTCGGACGGTGGGCTCTCGGACGTTCTGGAGTCCACGCTCAAGACGCTCGAGACCCGCTCGAAGGGTGTCGTCTATCAGCATACCTGCAGCGCATCGGAGCTTCAGCCACTCGCGAACTGGCTCGTGCAGGTCTTTTCAGCACGCGGCGATCTCGCGAACGCGCCAGAGGTGTCGGACGATGACGCGATTCGGGTTCTCGGAACGATGCGCCTCGCGGTGGCGGCCCACGAGCAGCATGCCTCAGCCCAGAGGACCTATCTGGAAACGGCGGTCCGTGTCATGGGCCCGAGTCTTTCGGATGCACCTGCCATCGAGCTGCCGGAGACAATGCGCTTGCCGAGCGGCGATCGGATCGTGTCAAGGTGAGCGCCATCCCGATCGGGTCGAGCAGCTCGACCTACGATATAATGAAAGAAGTTCCACCTAAATTTCCCTACGAGCGAGGCGGCCTTGGTCGAGATTAGTCACCGTGAGAGGGTCGTCCGGGCCAAGATTATCTATTACGGCCCGGCGGCTGGCGGGAAGACGACGAATCTCGTCGTGCTTCATCGCTGTGCCGATCCCAAACGCAGAGGCGAGATGGTATCGGTGAACTCGACGCAGGACCGGACGATCCTTCTCGACCTCTTGCCGATGAAAACCCCAGCGTTTCGTGGTTACGACCTCCGCTTTCAGGTCATTGCGGTACCCGGCCAGCGGATGTATGCGGCGAGCCGCAAATTGCTGCTCAATGGCGCTGACGCCGTCGTTTTCGTAGCAAATTCCGCCGCGGACCGGTGGGAAGAAACCATTCAGAGTCTCCGCGAGATGAACCAGAACCTGCTCGCACATGGCCTCGACCCGGCGACCATCCCGGTCACGCTGCAGTACAACAAGCGCGATCTTCCGGAGGTCACGCCCATGGAAGCGATGGAGCGCACGCTGAACGCGCGGCGCAGCGCAAGTTTCGCCGCGGTCGCCATCCGCGAAGAAGGCGTTTTAGAAACTTTCGCGGCGGCACTCAGACAGACCATGGAGGACATCACCACGCGATTCAAGCTCGGCGCCAATACACGCAACGCTCGCTCCATCGAAGAGTGGACGGCCGAGTCCATGCGCGCGATGTTCGAGTGGTCTCCCGTCGCCGACAACGACCTGATGTCCGCGGCCAGCGGAGCCACGGCGCCGCACACGGGTCGGGAAGCCAAAAAATCATCGACAGCGTCCCCCCCCGCATCGCCGCAACAGCATACGCGGGTCGCCGTCAAGGTGCCGGTGGCACGGTCCATCGAAGGCGGCTCTTCGCCGTCGGCAGCTACTCCCGCGAGCGATCCTCAGGCGGCCGAAGCCCTCGTCGACAGCTACGCCCAGGCGGCCGCCGATCTCACGACCGCACTCGAGGACATGCGCGACCGACGCGAACTGTCGGAGCAGCGTGCGAAGGATCTCGTCGCTCCCTTCGACGCGGCACAATCGCTTCTTCGCGGCTCTCCGTCGGACGACGTTCTGCGAACCTTGTTGATGCGCCTCGCGGAGAGCCTGGGCGCGATGAGCAGCTCGCTGTCTCTCGTGAAAGAGAACGAGCTTCGGCCCGTGATCTTGCTCGGTCTTCAGCGAGAGCCACTGTTCTCAACGGTCGATGGCTCCGGTCGTCCTCTCGCGATGGGATTGCTCGAAAGCGCGAAGCCTTTGGTTTTCGCTCTCGGGGATCCAGGACCTCTGGGCGACATTTTGGAGAAGAGCGGGGGCAAGCTCACGTCGATCGTGGCGATCCCAATCCGAACGCCCGAGGCGACGGTCGGGCTCGCGTGCTTCTACCTCGCGCCCGAGTCCGCAACGCCGCACCCCGCGGCCATCGATCATCTAGACCGACTCGGCAATGGGATCGCACTCGTCATCGAACTCGCCGCCGGGCGCATCGCTCGCGAGCGGCTCGGGCTGAGTGAACGCATGGCGCTAACGGGCCGCGTCTCCGAGCAGGCCATTTTGGAGATCGGGCCGCCCTCGACAGGCTCTTCGCGACTCTAGGCCGCGTTCGCGCGCAGCAGAATGTGCCCGATAGTTTTCTCAACGAATTGAAGGGCATGGGTATGGAGCTCTCCCGCGCCAAGAGCTACCGGGACGCGGTGCTCGGGCTCATGGTGGGACAGCCGCCCGCTATGGAGCTCGTGCCGCTCGCGAACGTATTCCACGGTGTTCGGGTTTGGACGGCGGATAGTCTCGAGCGCCACGCAGTCCGCCTCGAAACGACACAGCCCTCCCCGGAAGACCGCGTGAGGGCGGACGCGTTCCTCCTTCGGTCGGCGCTCGCCGCCCTCGTCGAGCGTTCTGAGAACGACTTTGCTGGCCACTCGGGAGGCTTGATTCGACTTTCGTCGAGAATCGAGAACGGACGCGCCTACATTCAAATCGCCGACAACGTTGCCGCGATCCGAAACTCCCGCAACGGATCGGAAGACTACGTCGCCTGGACGCTGAACCGTAACTCGAGAGGCTGGCCTTTGTCCTTCGTCGCGAACGTCGTCGCTTACTCACAGGGTCAGTGGACGAGCTCGGCGACCGAGCACGGAAACGAGCTCACCATGATCCTCTCAGCGCAATAACGAGCGGTCTCGATGCGAGCCCAGGTCATGGTCCTAGGGCCGGTCGAGCGTGAACTCCGGCTCCACCTCATCGACGACTTGCTGCCCAGTGGGTCGAAGCGCGCTGACGAGAATTCGTGGAGCATCAGCGGCTATTCTCTCGAGCTGGCGGAACGGCTTTTTAAGCTCGAGCTCTCGGCCGGACTCATAGCCACTCTGGGCGATACGCCAGAGGATCTACAGATGATCGCGGAGATCCGCAAGCGTGGTGTCCAAACCCGCGCCATCCAACAGGGCGGAGCGGGCCGCATGACGGTTCGCCTACGAACACCGAGCCAATCCCTCCAAATCGAGCCCATAGCGCCCGTTGTGCCTCCCAAGATGCCGGACATCGTCTCGGCGCTCAGGCAGGCACGCCATCTCCACGTGTGTCCCGAGAACTCGCTCTCAGGTCCGGTCCGGTCGCGAAACCTCGAATCGCTCACCTACGCTCGGCAATCCGGCCTCTCGACCTCCTTGAGCCTTCCGGATCGACTGGACGCGCCCCGGCAAATCGACGCCGCGGAACGTGGGTCCCTCTTCGCGGAGGTAGACGTCCTCTTCGCACGGGGCAATGTCCTCCGGTCCCTGGCCGGAGAGCGCCGGCTGGCTCGCGCCGTAGACGTCCTCTTCGATTGGGGCGTTTCCGTCGTGGCGGCCTCGCTGGACGCGGGGGGTGTTCGTATCTACGGACACAGTGAGGCAGAAAGGATCCCGAGCTTCGGCAACGAGGTGGCTTCGCCCGGAGCCTCGTTCGCAAGCGGTTTTCTGCTCGGATGGCTCCTCGGATCGCCCCTGACCTGCTGCGGATTGATGGGCGCGGCCGCCGCGCTCCGGGGCGAGCGTCACAAGCTCCCCGACCGTCGTAGGCTTTCCGGGCGCCTCGGACGCGCTCGCAGCGCTCCGAGCCTGCGGAGGCTGGTGCCAGATCTAATGGAGGCCCAGAGGGTCTTGTCGCGGAAGAAGCGATTGCCCCCGCGGTCTCGAGCCCGAGGTCTCTAGTACCTCAATACAGAGTCCGCAATGAGGATCAGCTTTTTGCTGAACGCTGGAAACTTCGGCCGTTTGCCGGCTTCTTTCGGCTGACATAACATAGGCGGGCCAAACAACGGTTCGACGGCATCGCATTAGCAGGGTCCTCAAGGTTCGTCTGCATCTTGCGCGACCGCCTCGCGCAGCGAGCCTGTCGAGCAAAGCGCTGGCCTGGCGAAGCCAGGCGCGTTGCAAAAAAGGAGCGCGCCCGCGAGCGAGCACTAGATGAGGATCAAGCGTACATGAGTGAGTCGTTTCTCAGACGGGTTTTGTCTCCCGTCGTGACGCTCCGGGAGGGAGAAGCGGTTACCGGCGTCCTCATGTTCGTCTACTCCTTCCTCGTGATGACCGCTTACAACAACATCAAACCTTCGGCGGCCTCAAAATTCATCGCCGATCTCGGCGCCGACAATGTGCCCTATGTGATGCTCATCGCGGGTCTCACGATGGGCTTCATCCTGAACTATTACAGCCGGGGCCTCTCGAAAGTACCCAAGCTCTGGGTGCTTCCCGGAACGCAATTGCTCTTGATCGCCATGTTGGTCGCTTTCTGGTTTCTCTTCCAGACGAGCGAGGCCTGGCAGGCCTGGGTCTCGGCGGCGTTCTTTTTCTTCGGCCGGCTGCTGCTGGGCATCTTTCTCATCAGCCAGTTTTGGACCTTGGCCAACGATATTTACGACCCGCGGCAAGCAAAACGGGTCTTCGGGTTCATCGGCGGAGGCGCGACCCTGGGAGGCATGACAGGATCGGGCCTCACGGCGCTCCTCGTCGAGCGGGTCGGCACCGAAAATCTCATCCTGTTCAGCGCGGCCGTGCTCGCCCTATGTTTCTTCCTCATCCTGGAGATTCAGAAAAGAACGAAGCGGGACGAAGATGCTGAAGGCTCCTTCGAAGCCAAAGGCAGCACCGTCGGAGGCGGAGAAGCGCTCGCCATGCTGCGAAGCTCCCGGCACCTCAAGCTCATCGCTTTGATCATCGGGTTCGGAGCCCTCGGCGCCGCGACGCTCGAGCAACAGCTCTACATGGCCTCCGAGGACGTCGTCCAGGGACAGGACGCCGTCACGAGCTTCCTGGCCGGCATCACGTTCTACATTTCCCTCATCGGCTTCGTCATTCAGGTTTACTTCACTTCCCGAATCTACAGTCTGCTCGGTATCGGGTTCGCGCTTGCCGTACTACCTGTGACCCTAGGCGCTACAGCGGTGATGATTCTCACTTACCGCGTGCTCTGGGCGTCCAGCGTGGCTCGAGTAGCGGACAGCGCGCTTCGCTACAGCCTCGACAAGACCACGCGCGAAACGCTCTTCCTGCCTCTGCCGACGGAGCTGAAACTGAAGGCGAAAGGTTTCGTCGATGTCGTCGCGGATCGCTTCATTGGCAAGGGCATCGGCTCGGCCATCCTGCTGGTGGCGCTCAAAGTCTTCGACGTCTCCTGGTACCACTTGAGCCTGCTCAGCCTCGTATATTGTGTGCTGTGGCTCGCTCTGACGCGTCTCGCGAAGAGGGAGTACGTGTCATCGTTTCGTCGTAGCATCGAGACGCTCTCGATCGAACCGGAGAGGCTCTCACCGGCGGCGGGCGACGCGGCCACTGTCGAGACGCTCGTCGAAGAGCTGGGGAGCTCGGATGAACGACGGGTTCTGCGCTCGATCGAGCTCCTCGAGGCCCTGGAGAAGCGGAATCTGATTACTCCCCTGCTTCTACACCATGCTTCGGCCACGGTGCGCGCGCGAGCGCTGAGAGCCATCCAGGCAGGCCGACCCGAGGTCGTCTCTCGGTGGCTCCCGGCCGTGGAGCTCGCGCTAAAGGACGAGGACGGCGACGTTCGCGCCGCGGCGGTGGAGGTCATCGCATCGGCTCGTGCCAGTGGCGTTCGCGACCTCATGCGAGCCTACCTGCACGACCGCGATCACCGCATCGTAGCGACCGCCGCGATTGCGCTATCGGAGAGCGACGATGAAGCCGATCGAGTCGCCGCCTACGACACGCTCAAGCGACTGGCCTCGGATACACGAGGCGCTGCTGCAGCGGCACGCCGTGAAGCGGCGCGCTCCATCGTCCGCACGTCCGACCCGCGCTTCCGCCACCTCCTCATGCCTCTGATGCAGGACGCGGACCTAAGCGTGGCACGCGAGGCCATTCGAAGCGCTCGTCAGTTGGGGGATGACGATGCCCTCTTCGTGCCCGCGCTCGTTTCGCTGCTGAGACATCGCAGGCTCAAGAACACTGCCCGGGAAGCCCTCGTCAGCTACGGCGAGACCATCATTCCGACCCTTACCTACTTCCTCGCGGACGAGAACGAGGAACCCTGGGTACGTCGACACATTCCAGAAGTGCTCGCCTTGATTCCAGATCGAGCCTCGATCCAGGCGCTTCTCGACTGCCTGGAGAGCGACGATGGGTTGCTTCGCTACAAGGCGGTTCAGGCGCTCGAACGAATTCGGCGCATGGACCCGGACCGCGAAATCGACCCGGAACCGGTCCAGCGACAGCTCTTGAAGGAGGTCGCACGCTACTACCGCTACCTCGGCGCGAGCTATGATCTTTTTGACAAAGGCGGGCTCGCGCGCGACTCGCTCGCCGGCCAGGCTTTGCGTGAGAAACTCGAGCGCGGCATGGACCGCATCTTCCGGCTCCTTGGTCTCATCCACTCGTTCCACGACATCCGTGCGTCCCGATGGGCAATCGAAAGAGGGGACCCTCGCTCGCGAGCGAGCGCTGTCGAGTTTCTCGACAACACGCTTTCGGGCCAGTTCCGCAAGCTTTTTCTTCCCCTGGTGGACGACGTACCGCAAGGGGAACGGGTTCGGAAGGGTAACGTGTTCCTCAAGACGCGTGTTCGCAGCATCGAGGATACGCTCGCGCGGCTCATCTACGACGACGACGTCGTCGTGGCCGCCACCGCGATCGATGTGATACGAGAGCAAAAGCTCTGGTCGCTCGCGCCGGA
Source organism: Candidatus Marinacidobacterales bacterium (assembly GCA_965247365.1). Classification (GTDB taxonomy): domain Bacteria; phylum Acidobacteriota; class Vicinamibacteria; order Marinacidobacterales; family SMYC01; genus CBDFHB01. The sequence continues at coordinate 170,652 of CBDFHB010000002.1, read as the reverse complement.
CCTGGAACAGGTGCTCCAGTTTCGCGATGCGAAGGACTTCGCGGTCTTCGAGTCCGCCTCCTTCGCGCTCGGGGCTTATCGATTGAGAATGGACGAGCCCCGTGCGATTTGAACTGCTTGCGCCCGTTCCTGCGGTCGCTCTCGCGAGAAAGCTGAGAGACATACCGCTATTCCGATTCGCGTCGGTCGACGAGCTCTTTCGCATCGCCACCATCGCTCACCAGGTGCGATACCCCGCTCGAGCCATCGTGCAGGAACGGGGAGCGCCGGCGGAGCACCTCCAGGTCTTGCTCGAAGGAAGCTTCGAGCTTGAAGAGCAAGAGGGCAATAGTCTCCTCGAACCGCCAGCGCTCGTGGGCTTTCAGGAGGTTCTGGAAGGCACGACGATTCGTGCAAGTGCACGGGCCAAGCTCGATTCGATCGCGCTCGTCATGGCGGCCGAGGAGTTTCGTACGCTGCTCTCAGCGAATATCGAGCTCGCGCAAGGATTGTTCCGCTTGCTTCTCGAATCGAGCGGCAATGGGGCGCGACCCAGTGCCGTCGAGGTATCGCGCCTCGAAGACTCGAGCGGCGGAGCTACCCTCAAGACCGTGGACAAGGTCCTCCATCTGCAAGCCATCCCGATCTTTGCCCGCGCGGATAGTGAAGAGCTCTTCGAGCTAGCCGCGATCACCAAAGAACACGAGCTTCAGCAAAACGCCATCTTGTTCTCGGAGGGCGATCCTGCTTCGATTCTCGCGGTGCTTTCTGGGGAGATCGAGCTCATGGCAGCTTCAGGACGAGAATCCTTCCAAGTGGCCGCAGGACAGTGCCTCGGCGTCAACGAGACCCTCGCGGGAGCGTCGTGGCCGTTCAGGGGACGTGTCACCGAAGCGGGTAGGGCCCTCGATATTCATCGCGAGCTGTTTTTCGAGCTCCTGTCGGATCGGCTCGACCTGCTGCAAACCATCTTCGGTGCCGTCTTCCAGGGAAAGAAGGCGGAACAGACCAGCGAAACATGAAAAGCCCCATCACGCTGCGACTTCACCAGGCGATCACGCTGTTGCTCGCACTACTGATCTTCCCGACGGCAGACGCGGCGATTGCGGACGAGCCCCAGTACGAGTGGACCGGAGTCGAACGGATCGTCGCCATCGGAGACATTCATGGCGCTTACGACAACTTCGTCGCGGTATTGAAAAACGCGAAGCTGGTCGACGACAAGCTGAGATGGACCGGTGGGAAGACCCACCTGGTACAAACCGGCGACATCGTCGATCGCGGCCCTCACTCCCGCAAAGCAATGGAGTTATTGATGAAGCTCCAGGACAAAGCCGAGGATAACGGCGGTCGAGTCCACGTTCTCATCGGCAATCACGAGGCGATGAACGTCGTCGGCATTATAGACCTCGTTTCAGCCGAGGAGTTCGAGTCCTATGCCGTCCGCGACTCGGCCCGACGACGAAAGGCCACCTTCGAAAGTTACTACGCGGTCCTTCGTATGGAGGCCAAGGCAAAGGACGAAGAGGTCCCGAATAAGAGCGTCGCCGAGAAGGATTTCGTGGAAAAGTACCCCCTTGGCTCCATCGAGCACGGTCAAGCCTTCGGAACAACAGGCAAATATGGAAAGTGGATCCGTCGGCTGAATGCAGCCATCAAGATCAACGGGATCGTCTTCTCTCACGGGGACTTCAGTGAGAAATTCTCCGAGATTGGCATCGAAGCCTTGAACCGGCGCGTTCGGCAGGAGCTCTCTGGTGAAATCCCGCTCGAGAACGGTTATACCTTCGATGCGGAAGCGCCGCTGCAGTACCGCGGCCTCGCGCAGGTGAACTTGAATCGCGTCGCTCAAGAGGCAGAGCTCGCGCGAGTCGATCGAATCCTAGCCAACTTGGGTGCCACCCGGATGGTCGTCGGACACACGTCGACGTCGGGTATGATCGAGTCACGTTTCGGGGGAAAACACATCAGTATCGATACGGGGATGCTCGAGCTCTACCGCGGCGGACATCGCGCCGCCCTCTCGATCGAAGGGGACAGGCTCGAAGCGATCCACGATCGTGGAGCCGTCGAAATCCCTGAGTGGATGGACGATTCCAACTTCGTGACCTATGTGAAGGCCGTTTCCGCGGTCGATCCGGAGAATGCGGACGCGCAGCTGATCCTCGTCGATTCCTTGCGAGACGATGGAAGCAACGTCGAGGCGATCACGATTCTCGAAAGACTGCTCGAAAGGCCCGACCTCGTACCATTCCGCTACCGCGAATTTCTCGGCGCTCACTACGAGGCGCGAGGCGAGCTCAAGCGGGCAGGTTCCGAGTACCTCGTCTATATCGACGGGCTCATCCTGCTCGTCAATGCGAACCCCGACAACCTCAACCTCGCCAACCTCCTGGCGCGCTTCTGTATCGAGAAGAGGCTGAAGCTGGACCTCGCTGCGGAAGTCGTCGGGCGCGTCATTGCCAAGTCTCCGGACAACGAAGGGTTCCAGCTGACCCAGGCCAGGCTTCACCTGGCTCGAAGCGAGTACCAAGAGGCGCTTTTAGTCCTCGAAAGGATCGCAAAAGGAGAAGGGCTGGACTATGACGTTTACGTCATGACCGGTCGCGCCTACGCGGGGCGGCACGACAACGAAAAGGCACGAGACGCGTTCGAATCGGCGCTCCGAATCGAACCGGAGCGGGATGAAGCAAAGACGGAGTTGGCGAAGTTGGGCGGATTACCGTAGCCGGCACCCGCCCACTTCGATCGCTTGTGAGCTACTTCTTCGGCGGGACGACGGCGTCCTTGCAAGCTTTCGCTACTCGGAACTTGACCACCGTCTTTTTCGGGATTTGAATCTCTTCGCCGGTCTGGGGATTGCGTCCCTTGCGCGCCTTTCGCATGGACTTCACGAGTTTTCCGATCCCGGGAATGACGAATTGGCCCGTCCGCTTCGTCTCCTTCACCGCGAGATCGGCAATCGACTCGAACCATGCGGCGGCCTGCTTCTTCGGAACCTGCATCGTTTCCGACATCTGGGCCACGATTTGCGTTTTGGTCATGGGTTTCGTCGCCATTCCTCAAGTCTCCTTTTTTGTTGAAGCTAACTTAACGCATTAGCCAGTACACCCACAGAGTGGGCGACCGAGGTCCCGTGATTCATGAATTCCGTTTTGTAGTTGGGCTTCGACCGATACTCAAACGGCGCTATTTTAGTAGCGTTACTCGAAATTAGCAAGCCAGAACCCTCAAAACACCCCAAAAACAGCGACTTTTTGGCCATTTTCGCCGCTCGAGTCCCGCGATCGCCGGTGCGGACAGGGCTTCCGCCGCTCCCTGAACGATGGCGTTAAACGAGAAGGATGGACAGGATCGCTCCGGGGAGTCGATGGCCCAAAGTCTCACCTCTTGAGGAGTTGTTCCACGTTCAGCAAACGACCGTCGAGAATGACGAGCTCCGTCGCACGCAAGTTCCGAATGTCCTCGAGCGGGTCGGCTCCTAGCAGTACCAGATCCGCTAACTTCCCGGGAGTCACCGTCCCGAGATCGTCGTCGACACCGAGCGCCTCGGACGCCACCCGAGTGGCGCTTTCAATGGCTGCCATCGGTCCGAGGCCCGCTTCCGAGAGCTGCTCGATCTCGACGAGCAGGGAAAGCCCATAGGGCACGATGGGCGAGTCGGTTCCAGCGATAAACTTGGCCCCGCGGTCTCTCAACGCGGTAATCGTCTCGAAAATCGGCGCCACGATGGCCCTGGTCGCCTCAGGGTCGAGGTCCGTCGATTGGCCGAGGACTCTCTGAAGCGCCCAGGCGGGATAGAGACCCGTCAGTCGGCGATCCTCGAGCAAAGTCGGCTCCCGCGCGAGCGCGTCGCTGAAGCCTCCGTATATGACGACCGTCGGCGTGTAGTAAACCCCTGAGCGAGCCACGAGCTCGATCACATCGTCATAGCTCTGCCCCAAGTCGGTGAACTTCGGTGAGAAGCCTCGTCGCGAAGTCCCCCGCAGGTGCTCGAGACCGTCCACGCCGTAGGCCACGGCCGGATAGAGCTCGTGGGAGGTAACGAAAACGCCTCGCGAGTGGGCTTTCTCGATCACCTCTTGCTGTAGCCTGTCGGGAAGACGCACGTAGGTTTTCACCAGATCGTAGCCCAGCTCGAATCCTCTCGTCAGCTCCCGTTCGAGCTCATCCGAATCGTCGATGGCGAGCGCGTCCTTGTAATACACACGACTCCCGTCCATCGTGCTCCCAGTCAGAAACATCCTCGGCCCAATCCGACGACCGGACAGAGTCGACTCCCGCTCCTCGAGTGCGCGAAGGGGGGAATCCCCGGGGGTCCTGACCGACGTGATTCCGTGGGCCAACCACACCTTCCCGTGTCGACTCCCCCAGGCTGGAAGACTCAAATGAGTGTGCATCTCGATGAGACCGGGGATGAGCGTCTTGCCCGTGCCCTCGATGACACGTGCGTTCCCCGGATTCTCGGCGCCGGTCGCTTCGATGTTCTCGATGCGGTTTCCGCGAAGGAGCACGTCCATGCCTTCTTTGGCCGGAGCGCCAGTGCCATCGATAAGCTTGACGTTGCGGATGAGCAGTTGCCCCCCAGCACTTCGTATCTCGTAGCCCACGGGAGCCTCGACATCCGAGACTTCTCCGCTCGCGACATCCACACGTCGCAGGCCTCGGGTCCCCACAAAGACGATCTGCCGACCATCAGGCGACCAACTCGGGAAATCGATCGCCTCGCCAAGGAGCCGCTTCGCTCGACCGACGGGCGTTCCGTCGGTCTCGACGGGCATCACCCATAGACCCCCGTCCATGGCGAAGGCAAGCGCGTCCCCGGACGGACTCCAGACCGGTCCGTCGCCATCCCTTCCGCCGAAGCTCCCCTCGGGCTGCTCGAGTAGCCGCGCTTGGCCCGTTGAGGCATCGACGACGAGGACCCGGTTGTATCCCTCCCGATATCGTTCTGATAGAGGCACGTGCACCGACAGGGCAACGTGAAGGCTATCGCTCGACCAGGACGGAATCCCGACGCCGAGCCGTGGCCCGGTCAGTGTTCGATCCTCGTTTTCCTCCAAACGCAGGACGTGAAGACGGGACTGCTCGTCCACGTAAGCGATCTTCTTCCCGTCGGGTGACCATGCGGGACTGATCTCGACGCCCGTTGACGTCGTGATGCGGCGCTCCCCGGTGCCGGTTGCCGCCTCGACGTCCTTGATCCATAGATCCATGGTCCCCGATCGATCGGAGCTGAAAACAATGAACCTCCCGTCGGGCGACCAGTGCGGATCGGTGTCGAGGTACTCATCGCGGGTGATGGGGACGGGAACGCGCTCCTCTGACGGCAAGACCCAGATGTCTCCGAGAGCGGCGAAGGCCAAGGTGGAGAATACGGGCGCAACCACCGGACGCACGAAGCCTCTTACATCGCGGCGCTCGCGATGTTCTGGAAACTCATAAGCTCGACGTCGATAGCTCGGACGGTTCAAGATCACGCTCGCTTCGAAGGGGATCCTCGTCGGTTCGCCACCGAGGCGCTGCTGCCACAGAGCACCGTTCGCCGTATAGAGGATCTCCTCGTTCGACACCCACTCCACTCGGAACGGGAACACGTCTGGCGGGCTCGCCAGACGCGCGCTCGGAGCGGTGGCTGCCGGCACCATGACGAGCCGGCTCGCCGTCGCCCTAGGCCCGGCCAGGTCCGCGCTCATCTCCAAGGCTCTGAGGACGATGCGACTCCCGTCTGGACTTACGGAAGGCGAGGCGATTTCGTCGTCGAACCTCGCCACGAGCTCCTCGACGTCCTCGGAGCCGAAGCTCTTCCGATAGAGACTAGACCCGTCGCGATCGCGGTCCGAGACGTAAACCAGGCTATCGCCGCCCGGCGTCCAGGCCGGCATGAAATCGTCGGCGGAGGCGGTGGTGACCTGCGCGATCGCGCCGGTTTCGAGCTCGAGAACCCAGACGTCGTAATTGCCGGACCGATCCGAAGAAAAAGCTACGCGGCTTCCATCGGGAGAAAACGTGGGCTCTCGATCGTCGAAGGGTCCGTCCGACAGAGCGGCGGCATTCGTTCCTTCCGCGTCCATCATCCAAATGTCCCACACGCCGTTGCGGTAGGACTGAAATACGACGCGGGTTCCGTCGCTCGAGATATCGGGAAGACGGTCGTCCCCTAGCCCGTCGGTGAGGGCTCTGGCCGGACCGCCTCCCGAGTCGAGGTGCCAGAGAGTCCCCTGGAGATCGATGACCAAGCTTCCGTCCACCGGAGATCGCGCTGCGGCGAAGTTCGTTCCCTCCCTCAGGACGACTTCCAGCTCCTCGGCCGAGCCTGCGAAGGCCAGGGCTGGCGCGACCCCCAAGACACCAAGGGCCAAAGCCCGTAGAGCCATCTCCACCCATTTCGCGGCTATGCTCACGACAGACTGAAGCTATACCACCGCGGGAGTGGTGGCAAGACATCGGGCTCACAAGCGTCTATTGTGGTGGGGTGTATTCCCGAGCCATCGCTCTCGTCGTCTTTTCTGTCGCCGCCGCCGAGTCCTCGTTGTTCCAAAACCGCCCCCAAAGCACGAACCGCCTCATCAACGAGTCGAGTCCTTACTTGCTTTTGCACGCGCGAAATCCCGTGGACTGGTTTCCCTGGGGAGAGGAAGCGGTCGAGCTCGCCCGCAAGCTCGACCGTCCAATCTTCCTCTCGATCGGCTATTCGACCTGTTACTGGTGCCATCGGATGGAAGAGGACGTATTCGAGAATCCCGAAATCGCGGCGCTCATGAACCGAGACTTCATCAATATCAAAGTGGATCGCGAGGAGCGCCCCGACCTCGACGAGATTTACATGACGGCGACTCAGCTCATGACCCGCCGGGGTGGATGGCCCAACTCCCTGTTCCTGACCCCGAATCTCGAGCCTTTCTTCGCGGGCACCTACTTCCCTCCTGAGGATCGAGCCAATCAAGTCGGCTTTCCCACCATCCTCGCGCGCGTCACGGAGCTTTGGACGAACGACCGGGAGCGCCTCCAACTCTCAGCAACGCGCATCGCTAAAGGCGTCGAACAGACGCTCGCCGCCCGGAGCGAGCCCGCCACCGAGCTACCCTCGAGCGAGAGCGTCACGAGAGCTCTGTCGAGCCTGACCGAGAGCTTCGACGAGGAGTGGGGCGGGTTCGGAGCCGCGCCCAAGTTCCCCTCCCCCGCGAATCTGTTCTTGTTGGTGGACCGCGCCGAGGCGGGAAACGCCGAGGCAAGCCGGATGCTCGTCGCTACCCTGCGTCGAATGGGCGAAGGAGCTCTCTACGACCACCTTGGCGGCGGGTTTCATCGATATGCCACCGACCGCGAATGGCGGGTGCCGCACTTCGAGAAGATGCTCTATGACAACGCCGCCCTGGCGGAGGTCCTGATCGATACAGCTAGAATCACCGGCGACGACGAGCTTGCGCGCCTCGCGCGAGGGACACTCGACTTCGTGCTCGAGCGCCTCAGCTACGAAGGTGGCGGATTTCTATCAGCCATCGACTCCCAAACCAATGGCCACGAGGGAGCGTTCTACGTCTGGAGCCGCGAGCAGCTCGAGACGGCCCTGACGCATGACGAGCTCTCGCTCGTCACACCCATCTTCGGTTTCGATCGCGATCCCAACTTCGAAGAAGGGCTCCATACTGTTTATCTGACCGCTTCCCTCGCCGAGCATGCCGCCTCGCGGCGCATGTCGAAACGGGCGCTCTTGACCCAAGTCGAGCCAGTGCTCGCGAAGTTGAAACGCGTCAGGATGGAGCGGGAGTTCCCGCTCGTCGACGACAAGGTCCTCGCGGACTGGAACGGCATGATGATCGCCGCGATGGCCAAAGGCGGCTCGTTCTTCGATGAGCCGCGTTACACGACGGCGGCCCGTAAGACGGCGGCCTTCGTTCTGGACAACCTCGAGAACGAGGATTCCGTCTTGCGGCATGTCTTTCGATCCGGCGTCAGCAAAATCGATGGCTTCCTCGACGACTACGCCTTCATGATGAAGGGGCTCATCGCCCTCCATCGCGCCGACGAGAACCCGCGATGGCTCGAGGAGGCGAAGCGCCTCGCGGACGAGCTAGAAAGCCGCCTGCGCGATCCCGCCGGCGGATACTTTCAGGCGAGCCCGGGCCCCCTGGTACCCTATCAAGCGAAAGGCGCCACGGACGGCGCGATCCCTTCGGGAAACGGAGTGGCCGTGGCCGCGCTGTTGGATCTCGCCGAGATCACGGGGGAGCGACGCTTTCGCGAACGCGCGGAGGCCGCGCTGCTCGCATTCGATCGGGAGCTCGAAGCCTACCCTCAGGCGACGAAGACCTTGGTACTTTCCGTGGCTCGGCTGGCGGAGCGAGCGCCGAATCCGGATCGGCTGGCCGCCTCCGTCGTTACGGCGAATCTGACGGTTCAGGGCGACCAATTTCGTGTCGGGCTCACCATCCGAGACGGTTGGCACGTCAACGCCAACCCCGCGTCCTCGAGTTACCTGATACCCACAAAGATTCAGGGAAGCGTTCGGAAGGTCGTCTATCCGGAAGGCACTATGCAGAAGTTCGCGTTCTCTCCGGACGCGCTTTCCGTCTATGGCGGCGCCGTCGTCATCGAAGGGACACTCGGCCCCGACGCCGACATCGTCGAGCTCGTCTATCAGGCCTGCGACGAGACACGATGCCTTTCACCGGTGGAAAGGAAGCTCGAGGTCCCGGCGTACTAGTGCAGGTCACGAAGTCATTCCGGCTCGAGCGAGAATACGGTGGGCCTCCTTCAAGTTGGGCACCTCGACCATCTCGTTGTCGAGCGTCGCCACGTTCCGCCCTTCGGCGAGAGCTTTCTCCATCAGCTCGACAATCTTTCGAGCACGCTCGATCTCGTCCCTCGTCGGGGAGAATACCTCGTTGATCCGCCAAACTTGAGTCGGGTGGATTGCGGACTTCCCATCGAACCCCATGAGGCGCGCGCGCTTCGCACTCGTTTCGAGCCCCACCAGATCCTTGAACTCGAACCACGGCGTGTCGAAGGCCTCGATGCCGGCCGCACGGGCGGCATGCAAGATCTGGCTTCGCGCGAAACCGAGCTCGCCCTCATCCGGCGTGCGGCCGGCACGAAGGCTGTCACGATAATCCGCGGCACCGAACACGAGACCCTCGACGCCCGAAGACTCCGCGAGCACTTCAGCACCGAGCACGCCCTTCGCTGTTTCGATCATAAGCAATAGCGGCGCCCCGCCGATCGTCACGGCGTCTTCGACGACGCTCCGGTCTTCCGCCTTCGAAACGACGGCGGCGACGGGAGCAAGCTCCCGAACCATCCGAAGGTCTTTCTCACCCCAGGGGGTACCCAGCCCGTTGACGCGAATGACCACCTCCGATCCTCCCCAGTCACATCGCGAGTAGGCCGCACGCACGCGCTCCCGGGCATCATCCTTCAGATCGGGATGCACTCCGTCTTCGAGATCGAGGACGAGAACGTCAGCCCCGCGACTTCCGGCCCGCTCCAACATGCGCTCGGACGAGCCAGGAAGATAGAGAAGGGAGCGACGACGTTTGGGCTCCATGGCGGCAATCCTAGCACGAAGCTAAATTGTTGTATGCAATAGTCTTATCGTTCTCTCTTCTTTTTCTTGAACCAAAGACCATCGAAACTTCGTATCTCGGATCGAATCACGACACCATCGGAGGAAAATCGCATGGTACAAAAACTCTCCTTCACGCTGCTCTCCGTCGCGCTCGCCACGAGCCTCTCGGCACAGACCCCCTGGATTCACGTCGAAGTCGACGAGGTGGGTGAAGGCGATACCCACGTCAAAGTCAACCTCCCTCTTTCCGTCATCGAGATCGCCGCGGAGGCAGCTCCGGAAAACATCCTGTCGCACGGCCGCCTCGACCTCGATCACCTCGACAAAGACATCGAGGTCGAGGATGTGCGTCGAATGTGGGCAGAGCTGCGCGATGCAGGCGACGGCGAGCTCGTCTCGGTCGAAAGTGCCGACGAGACCGTCGAGATCCGGCGCGATGGAGATCAGGTAGTCGTCGAGGTGGACGACGCCGAGGGCGGCGACAAAGTGCGCATCCACATCGCCATTACGGTGGTCGACGCCCTCTTGTCGGGCGACGGGGACGAGCTCGATGTCCGGGCCGCCATCGAGGAGCTGAGAAAGAGCACGCGTGGTGAGGTCGTCATGGTGGATGACGGAGAAACGAAAGTCCGGATCTGGATCGACGAGACGGACTGAGAGAATGCTCAAGCTCATCGCCGTCGCAACAATCTCAGTTCCGCTCCTCTTTGCCGGAGCTCTTGTAAGTTCTAGCTGGGTGGTCGTCGACGTCAGACCAGCCGACGGCTCTCGCATCATCCTGCCCGCACCGCTCTTCGTTGCCCGGGCCGCTCTCGCTTTCGCGCCCCGCGAGGCCGCGAGCGTCGAGGTTCCGGAAATGGTCGAGTACTCCGACCTGGCGGTGCGAGTCCTCGTTGCGCTCGCCGAAGCGCCAGACGGAGTTCTCGTCGAGATAGACGACGCGGACGAACACGTTCTCGTCGCGAAGCAAGGGGACGGGCTCATTGTCGAGGTGGAGAGCGACGACGAAGAGGTATTCATCTCCCTGCCCATGAGCGTCGCCGTGGAGGTTCTCGAGGGATTCGATGGCGAGCGATTGGAACTGCGACAAGTGCTGTCAGCGATTTCGAAAGTGTCTCGTACCGATCTCCTTCACGTTCGGACGCAGGAGGAAGAAGTCAAAGTCTGGATCTGGTAGCTTCGTGACGGACGGATAGGCTACACTCTCCGGCCATGGAGCTCGATACGATCTTCGCCCGCAGCGAGAGCGTCGTCTCGCGCAAGATCGTTGACGAGCTCATCCTCGTGCCACTTCGCAAGACCGCCGCGGAGATGGAGACCCTCTATACCCTCAACGAAGTAGGGGCACGGGTCTACGAGCTGATCGATGGGGAGCGGCGCGTGCGCGAGATCGTCGAGTCGATCGTCTCGGAGTTCGACGTCGAGCGTGGTGACGCGGAGACCGACGTTCGCGTTTTCATCGAGCAGCTTCTCGCGATCGAGGGAATCCGCGAGATCGGTCCCTGATCGCGGATTAGGGTTTGCCCTCTACCGTCGGCCGCGGATCTTGGCCAACAGGCGCAGTATCTCGAGGTAGAGCCAGATCAGCGTCACCATGATCGCGAAGGCTCCGTACCACTCCATGTACTTCGGTGCTCCGCTCTCGGCACCCCGCTCGATGAGATCGAAGTCGAGTACGAGGTTCATCGCCGCAATGACGACGACGAACAGGCTGAAGAGGATGCCGATCGGTCCGGAGTCGTGAATGAAGGGCATACTGACTCCGAAAAAGCCGAGACCCATAGAGAGGAGATAGACGAGAAAAATCCCTCCGGTCGCGGCGATGACGCCCCGTCGAAACGCTGGCGTCGCTTGAACCACACGCGCCTTATAGGCCAACAGCAGCGCTGCGAGCACACCGAAAGTCAGCCCGATCGCCTGGACTACGATGCCCGGGTAGGACATCTCGAACATCGCGGAGATGCCGCCCAGAAAGAGACCTTCGAGAAGCGCATAGATTGGCGCCGTGAAAGGTGCCCACTGCCTCTTGAAGATGGTCACGAGGGCGAGGACGAATCCTCCCAGGGCTCCGCCCCAGAGCCAGGGCGTTACGGCGGCCGGATCTCCGGAGGCGGTATAGAGATTCCACGTCCAGCCGGCCGTCAGCAAAGTGAGCGCCAACAAGATCCCCGTCCGATTGACCGCGCCCTGGACGGTCATACCACGGGCACCCACCTGAATCGGGGCCAGTCCGGTGAAGACCTTCTCACTGAGTGTAGGATTCGCTGTACGCATGGACACAGTATATCGGAAGTTCAGGGGCACCCCTCGAGGGGCGGGCGGCCTTGGTCGCGCGGAAAAACTCTAAAATCGGAAGAGCCGGGTCATTTTGAACACGAGGCTCTGGTGGCGAAGGCTCGAATAACCGGTACTGCCAAGACTCGAAGTGTCGCGGCCGTCGGTGTAAACGAGGAAGACATCGCTTCCGGGCTGATACTCCCAGCGAAACCGGACGTTCGTCGATAACGAGCTGTTCGAGGTGTTGTACTGAACCAGAGCGCCGACGAAGGATCTCGAAGAGAGGGCATAGGTCGCTCGAAGCCTGAGTAGCGTCGTCGTGAAGGAGCCCTCGACGAGATCGATCCAATTCTTCGAGATTCTTGGCTCGATCGAGAGTTGGGGTGTGAGCTCCACGCGACCGTAGTAGCCCACTTCGGTTCGAGTACCACTGAAGAACCCTCCGGTCGAGGCGGTGATCCAGGCCGACATCCGTCGCTGTGGACCGAAGCGATAGTTGCCCCGAACGCGGTCGAAGTCGTAGCCACCCACGGGGAGAAAAATACCGTCGGATATCTCGAACTCCTCGAACAGGTACTCGAACTGCCTTTGGTACTCGACCTCGAACGAGTCGCCGCTGCTGAGCTGCGTCTCGAATCCTGCCTGGAACTGCCTGGTCTCGACCTGACCAGCTAGGTTTTCGTAGTAGTCGGCCCGCGCTTCGAAGAAGAATTTCCGTACTGCCTCGATCGACCTCGGCCTGGGCGAATAACGTAACGTGCCCGCGCTCTTGCGAACGTCGGCCCGCCGGCGAAAGCCGATCTCGGGGTTGAAATCCTCCCCGACTTTGAGATGCTCGGCGGAGAAACCGAAGAGGTCGCTGCCGTACCTCACTCGAGCGAGGTAGCTGTCGTCGGACCCCTCGAGCTCGTCGGTGCGCGTCTTGGCGTAGTATGCGTCGATGTTCAAATTGTCGTAGAAACGAAATCCCGCATCCAGTCCAAAAAGAGAGTTCGATCCGCCGAGTGTTTCAACCGAACGGTTCCGGTGGGTCGCGATGACCCCGATGCTACTACGACGGAGCAGGTCGCGCTTGACCCGTACGACGGAAAAATTGGTCGACTCGATCGGCGTGTCCGCGACCGCTTCGAGCCCTCTGGTCTGAATGTTCAGCAAACCGATGGTATAGGCACCGGCGCGGCCCGTGAGACGCCCACCGGCTTGGATCGGCACTTGATAGTCTTCCTGCAACCCGATGCGCCGGCTGAAGAACATGATCGGTGTATCATCGCCGCCGTCCCACCGACGACGATTGCTGGCGCCACCGAAGGCAAAGATGCCCTGCCCCTCGAGAAAGAACTCACGCTTCTCGGGAAAGAAGAGGTTGAAGCGAGTTAAGTTCACTTGTTCGTCGTCGGCCTCGACCTGGGCAAAGTCGGTATTTACCGTGAAGTCCGCGACGAGGCCCTTGGTAACGCCGTACTTTGCGTCGAGACCGACGTCGGGGTCGAAATCGTTCTCGAAGGGCACCTCAGCGTCCAAGTCGGTGCGAAGCCCAGCCGTGCCAAATGGTTTGAGCTCCAAATTCATCGAGCTCGCCGGCGTCTCGATCCCGGCGAGCGTCCCGGCCTGGGAGAGCTTGTGCAAACCTCCCCGTCGAAAAGCGGCCGGGATCGGTGTGAGATAGCTCCACTCGTTCTCGGATCGCACGATTCTCCGAAAGTTGATACCCCAAATCTGGCTAAGTCCCGCCTTGTAGCGAAGAGACTTGAACGGGATGGCTATCTCCACCGTCCAGCCGTCGGCGAAGCGCGCGGTCTCGACGGTCCAGACAGTGTTCCAGTCGCTGTTGACGTTCCTCTCGTCCGTCACCTGGGCGTCGTAGAGGGCGCCGAGGGGATTGGTGTGGAACAGGGAGCCGTTCCGGCGGTCGTAGAAGGTGTCGAAAATGACGGCGAAGTTGTCGTTGTTGAAGATGTTGCGATTGTCCCGACGGAGCTCGTTCGCGATGATTCGGTCCGGATCGCTGTGCCAGCAGCGCGCCGAAACATAGACGTTGCGCTCGTCGTAAAAGACCCAGACGTCGGTTTGCTCCGTGGCGGGCGCCCCTTCGATGGGCTCCTGCTGGACGAAGCCGCTGATCGCCGGCACGGACCGATAGAAGTTCTCCTCGAGCCGACCGTCCACCGTGACAGGATCGTCCAGGCGCACCGCGCGCAGCGTCACCCGGCCGTCGGAGTCGCGCGACACGACTTCTGGTGCTCGGGGCGGGGCGGGTCCTTCGATGGCGGCTTCTAGATTGGCGAGATCATCTTTTTCGTCAAAAACGTTCGATGCGGCGACGGGACGGGCAGAGATCGTCACCAGCAGGAGGCTAGCCACTATCTTGCTAGTCGACATCGATCTAGTGTGAGTTGGTGAGTTGTAGACGAATAGCCTCGAAAAAGAGCTTCCCCGAAATTATAGCCTGAGACTGCACTCTAAGCCCATAAAACCCAAAGACTTCTCAGGATCCGCTCCCTGGAGAAGCCTACCCCGGCACCTCGTCGCGCTGGCGGCTCACGCACGGCTTGTGCTAAATTTTGATTTTGTTTGTCACAACTTGTCCCAAAAACCGTCCCCTACTACTTCAAGTTTCGATCCAGTCGCCATCGAGAGGAGAGCCACTTTGAAGCATCGATTGGTTTTCGCAGGTACGCTTATTCTGTGCCTCGCATTTTACGGAGCTTGCGGCTCGGAGGCGCCGGGCAGCTCCTCGTCTTCAGCTACGATTACCGCTCCTACAGCCCAGAGTCCCGCCGTCGGAGCGACGGTGAGCTCGATCTCCCCGACACTCACCGTCAGCAACGCCGCGGGCGGAAGCGGGCTTCGCTATCGATTCGAAGTTGCGAGCGACTCGTCCTTCGCCAACATCGTCGCCTCGGGTGACGATCTGCCGGAGGGCGGAACGGGTACGACGTCTTGGCAAGTGACGCCCGATCTCGGAATCGGCGAGACGTACTATTGGCGCGCGAGGGCCTCTGTCAGCGGTACCCAGGGACCGTACTCCCCCGCCGCCAATTTCGACGTCGAAGGCGGCTTCGCGAGCTCGACTCCGGTTGGCTCGGTCTTCGTTTCCGATCCTTTGACCAACGGCGTTTCGGTTGGAGAGGTCGGAGGCGGCGAGTTCAAGACGGAGGGTTGGATGGCGACAGACGCTCTCTCCTACATCCGCTACGACATCCCTACGACCCCGAACGGTTTCGTAGAGTTTCAGGTGTCGAACCTCATGGTTCTCAACCCGCACTCGGACAAGAGAAACTTGTTGATCATGTGGGACCCCACACGCGGCGACTACACCGAGAATCCTTTCCGGGTCCATATCGCCAAGTACGACGCGCGAATCGTGAACCGTTGGCACATGCGGCTTCGTTTCATCTCGAACGGCCAGGAGACGAACACTGGGATCAACCTGTTCGATTGGGACCCGCGCCGAACTTATACGTTCCGCCTGGAATGGGGCGCCTTTCCGGAAATCGTGAGCAGCCAACGAGTGAGAGTCCTCTTGGACGGAGCCGTGATCATGACGCGCAACTACGATCCGCTCTATCGTCCGGCACAACACGTGGTCGAGCTGGGTATGGCGCCAAGAGCGGAGACGTTGGAGCAGGCCACCTTCTCGAACGTCACGATCGGCGTGCGGCGACCATAAATTTTGGTGAGGGGTGGAGAGGGCGTGGGTGGGGGCTTACCGTTCTCCGTCTTTACGATCCACCAGCTACGCCAGAGACCTCGATGGTCTGCCCCGCGGTGATCCCGGTTCGATCCTGAACGACACCTCCGCGAAACTCGACGCGCAGGTCGAAGCTGGTCCCCTCACCGGTCCCGAAGTGGAGCAGAGAGGGATCCTGGGCGCAATAGCCAGTCGAGGCTTGGACTACGCGGTAGCCGACGAGAGCATCGGGCTCGCCGAGTCGTCCGCCTTCGTAGAGGCTGACTCGCGCGCCGAGCGCGCCCTTCTCTCCGTTCGGCCCCGTAAGGGAAACCTTGAGCCACCCGTTGGTCGCGCCGTTGTTGCGGAAGAACGTATTAGGACCCTGCTTGCTGGCCACGAGGAGGTCGAGAGCACCGTCGTTGTCCATGTCGGCGAACACGGCGGCGCGAGCGTCCTCACCAACGCCATCGATGCCGACGCCAGCCGAAAGGCTCATCCCACCTTCGCCATCGTTCAGATAAACACCGGCGTCACCGGCGAAATAGAGATCGAGGTCTGAATCGTTGTCGATATCTCCCAGAGCGGCCGTGTAATGCACGCCCTCGAAGCGACGAACCAGGTTGAATCGCGCCTCACCGTTGTTTCGATAGAGCTTCGAGCCGTGAAATCCCGTGATGACCACGTCGAGGTCGGAATCTCCATCGACGTCCTGGAAACTGAATCCGTTGGTTCCACGAAAATCACTCGTGGTCTGCTCGTACTCGAGTCCGGAGAATCCGGTCCCCTCGACGAAACGCGGATACTCGTTGACGAGCACCGAAAGGGGGCCGGCTCCGACACCTTCGACATATTCGAAAGCGCTCAAGATCACGTCGGGCCTTCCGTTACGATTGAGATCAACGACGCTCAGCCCTTGGTTCGCGAAATCGCTGCTCGCGTCTCCCTGAAGTCTCGTCCGTTCGAAACGGAGCCCGCCCTGATTCATGTAGACGTTCGGAACGAAGCCTTGCCACGCCGTCAAGATCACATCGAGAAGTCCGTTGCCGTCGAGGTCCGCGACGCCTACGCCTCTCGGCCCGAGGTCTCGAACGTCGATACCAGCGCTATCCGAGATATCGACGAAACGGGCTCCGCCGTCGTTGCGATAGACCCGGTGGTGGCCGTTCCACGTATGCCCGTTGAAGAGGTCGAGATCACCATCATTGTCGAAGTCCGCGAACGCGGCCGCGTGGGACTCCTCTGACACGTCCTCCGTGCTCCCGTCCTCCTCGTTCGTCACGGGAAAGAACCCATCATCCGCGACGCCGGCGAGGAGGCCAATCTCCTCGAAACGCAGAGGACTCTCGCCCAGGTTGCGAAAGAGGAGATCGGGGCGGTTCTCCTTGGGATCGAAGATGTGCGTCACGTAGACGTCGAGCAGGCCGTCGCCATCCACGTCCGCGACCTGGATTCCGTGCCCTCCGTAGCCTTCGAGGCTCAAGAAGCCGGATTCGGCCGTCTGGTTGGTAAAAGTCACCGTGCTCTGCGCGGCAACGGAGCTTGCCGCGAGCAGGACAAGCAGTGTCATGGCACGTTGCGTCACGGATACGTCCTCGTTTGTGCGCGCTTTCTTTGGATACGGTCTATCGACTGGTGGGCGGTACAGGGCTTGAACCTGTGACCCCCTGGGTGTAAACCAGGTGCTCTCCCAACTGAGCTAACCGCCCAATATCCGGGAGACCCACAGTATAGCTAAAAGTGCTCGATTTGATAAGACGTCGGCACAGTGCTAGCTTGGTAGCTACGTCTGACTATCAACGGAGGGTTTAACGACATGCAACCTTTGTACGATCCGGAAGCCGTCCGGCCCATGTGGGAGGAGCTCGAACAGTGCGGCGTGGACCCGCTCGCTACCGCCAGCGAGGTCGATGAGGCCGTGAAACAATCGGGTACGACGCTCGTCGTCGTCAACTCGGTCTGCGGCTGCGCAGCCGGTTCGGCGCGCCCCGGAGTGACACGCGCCCTGCAGCACGGCACCATTCCCGATCACCTCAAGACGGTATTCGCCGGCGTCGACCGCGAGGCGACCGAGCGCGCTCGCCAGCACATGGAGGGGATACCTCCCTCATCGCCCGCCGTGGCGCTCTTCAAGGACGGTGAGCTCGTGCATATGCTGGAGCGACGCCATATCGAGATGATGAACGAGGAAATGGTGGCGCAGAACTTGACCGAAGCCTTCGACAAGCACTGCGAGCGAAAAGGCCCCTCGGTCGCGAAAGATCTCTATGACAGTGTTGTGACGAGTCGGCAGTGCGGCTCGTCCGTGCCCCTCTTCAAACCCTTCGCGAGATAAAACGAAAAGGCGGACCGGGGCGCGAAGTCTCCGCTCCGCCTCAACGTTCTCGTGGGCGTATTTCGGCTCTTTTCCAGACAGCTCGCCCCCCTGACCCTTCTCGGGGCTCTGGTCGCATACCTCTATCCGCCCTCTTTTCTCGTTTTCGCGGATAGTTTTCTGTGGTTCTTTGCCGCCACGATGCTGGCGCTCGGCGTCGTCCTCGAGCCACAGGAGCTGCGAAGCACGCTCCGACAGCCGCATCGAGTCCTCCTCGGTGTCGCGACTCAATATACGGTGATGCCGCTTTTGGGATTCATCGTCGCCTATGCGAGTGGGTTCCCGCCTGCCCTCGCGCTCGGCTTCATCATCGTGGGCTCGGCCCCGGGCGCGATGGCGAGCAACGTCATCGTTTATCTGGCCGGGGGCGCTCTGGCTTTCTCGATCGCGATGACGACGCTGGCGACGTTTCTGTCACCGCTGCTGACTCCGAGCCTGGTCCGCTTTCTCGGTGGCGCCTTGATGCCCGTCGATTTCTGGCCGCTGTTCTGGACGATCGTCCAAACGGTGCTCGTTCCCCTCGTCGCGGGCATGGGTCTCCGCCGCGTTCTGGGACGTCGACTGAGGGAAGCAGAGATCATCTGCCCCGGGATCGCGGCGGTCGCGATCGTCGTCATCTGCTCCTACGCGGTGGCCGCAAACCAGCCCCGCATCGCGACGGTAGGCCCCAGCGTTTTCGGATTTGTGGTTCTCGTCAACGCCTGTGGCTACATCGCGGGATGGACGCTCGCGAAGCTCTACGGCTTCGATCGTAGCCATCGCCTCGCGCTCACGATCGAGATTGGGATGCAGAACGCGGGCCTGGGGGTGGCGCTCGCTCTCGAGCACTTCGAGCCGGTGACCGCGCTCCCCGGAGCCCTGTTTGCCGCGTGGTGCGTCCTCACGGCGGCGGGTGCGAGCGCGTACTTTCGTCGCCACGAGAGCGGCGAATCTACATAGCGCCCAATCAATAAACGGCGGCGCCTCCATCGGGCGCTCGTCGGTCGAGCCCGCCCTCGAGCATGTCGTCCTCGTGATTGAGAACGATGACTTGCGCAACGCCCTGGCTACCGTTCTCGTTCTCTAGCAGTTCGTGCCCCAACCACCTGAGAATATGAAGAGTGTCGGGCGAGAACCCGAGCGGCTCGTAGATGATCCGATCCGGCAGCCACTGGTGGTGGATCCGCCCCGCGTCCACCGCCTCTTGCGCGCTCATCCCGTGGTCGACCACGTTCAGGATCGTTTGGAGCACCGTATTGATGATCGTCCGCCCCCCCGGAGTCCCGGTGACCATGAAGAGACGGCCGTCCTTGGCGAGGATCGTCGGGGTCATGCTCGAGAGCATGCGTTTTCCCGGCGCCGCGAGGTTCGGTTGCGTCCCGATCAGACCACTCTCGTCCGTCAGGCCGGGAACGGCATTGAAATCGCCCATCTCGTTGTTCAAGAGGAATCCGGCGCCTGGAACGACGATCCCGGAGCCGTAGCCGTACTCGAGCGTATAGGTCAGAGAGACCGCGTTACGCTCCGAGTCGACGACGGAGAAATGCGTCGTCTCCGGACTTTCCGACGGCCAGTCGAAGCTCTCGGAAGACGACTTCGAGGCGGCGTCGAGCTCGATCGTCCGCCTGAGCTCGGCGGCGTAGTCCTTGGAGGTCAAGCGCTCGATCGGCATCGAGGGATTGAACTCGGGATCCCCCAAATGCCGGGCACGATCCGAATAGGCCCGCCGCATCGCTTCCGCCATGCGGTGTATGTTTCTCGCGGAGCCGAAGCCTTCGCTCGCCAAGTCGTAGCCCTCGAGAATGTTCAACATCTCGACGAGGGCCACGCCGCCGGAGCTCGGAGGCGGCATCGAGATGATCTCGTAGCCACGATAGGTTCCACTTATGGGGACACGCTTTTTCGCACGATATGCTTTCAGATCCTCTCGGGTAATGAGGCCTCCGTTCGCCATCATCTCCTTTTCGATGAGCTCTGCGGTCTTGCCTTCATAGAATCCGGCGGGCCCGTTCTCGGAAATCCGGATCAAGGTGCGGGCGAGATCGGGCTGTCTCAAGGCGTCGCCGGTCTGGTAGAGCGCTCCGTTCTTGGTGAACTGGGCCTTGGTCGCAGGATACTTCCCGATGCGCTCCATGACAGTCTCGAGCGAGCGGGCGAGCCCGTCGGTCACCTCGAAGCCCTCGTGAGCGAGGCGAATCGCAGGCTCCATGAGGCGCTCCCAGGAAAGGCTCCCTCTCTCTTTCCAGGCCAAATGCAAACCGGCGACCGTACCGGGCACACCGACCGAAAGGTGGCTGAGGGAATGCCGTTCGTGGCTATACTCCCCGTTCTCGTCGAGCCACATCGTGTCGGTGGACTTGTTCGGAGCCATCTCGCGGAATTCGTACACAATCGGCTCGCCCGTGGCCGGTCTATAGACGAGGAAGCCGCCGCCGCCGATGTTTCCCGCCGTCGGATGGGTCACGGCCAGCGCAAAGGCCGTGGCGACTGCGGCGTCGATCGCATTGCCGCCGTCCTTCATGACGTCGACACCCACCTGCGAGGCAACGGCGTCTTGCGACACGACCATGCCGTTGTTCGCGCGCGCGGGCGAGTTTCCCGCGACGACCTGGGTAGCGAGCGCGAGGTTGAGAACGAAAATGGCAGCCGAGACTGTTCTGAATCGCTTCATATAAACTTAATCTCCCTTGCTCTTACCCCAACGCATGGATTTTACAACATCGTTTGACGACCCCTCGCTGCAGGGGAGTGACGGGAACCTAGGGTAGGATCCTCCAATGAAACTCGTCGCGACAGCGAGCTTCGGACTCGAGGCCGTCGTGTCTCGAGAGCTCGCGGCGCTCGGTTACCCGAGCAAGGTCGGACGCCCCGGCTGGCTGACTTTCGAAGGCGACGAAGCCGCGATCGCTCGGGCCAACCTCTGGCTTCGGGCCTCGGACCGCGTGCTGCTGGAGATGGGCAGGTTCGATGCCCGAGACTTCGGAGCGCTCTTCGACGGAACCGCCGCCCTCGCTTGGGAGCGGTTTCTTCCCCGAAACGCCCACGTCCCGGTTCGCGGACGCTCCGTGAAGTCGACGCTCGCGAGCGTGCCCGCCTGTCAGAGCATCGTCAAGAAGGCGATCGTGGAGCGGCTCAAGAAAGCTCACGGCGTCGAGCACCTTCCCGAAGACGGGCCGAGCTTCCCGGTCGAGGTCGCGCTCTTCGAAGACGTCGCGACGCTCATGATCGACACGAGCGGCGCTGGACTCCACAAACGCGGCTACCGCCCCCTCGTCGGCGAAGCCCCTCTCAAGGAGACTCTCGCCGCCGGGCTCGTCCTCTTGAGCTTCTGGAGGCCGGGGCGCCCCTTCCTCGATCCTTTCTGTGGCACCGGAACGCTCACCATCGAGGCCGCGCTCATCGGTCGCAACAAGGCGCCGGGCTTGCTTCGAACTTTCGTCGCCGAATCCTGGCCGACTATCGACAAGAAGGCCTTCCCAAGAGGCCGTGAGGAAGCGCGGGATCTTGAACGGGTGACCATGACAGGAACCCTGGAGGG
Organism: Candidatus Marinacidobacterales bacterium; assembly: GCA_965247365.1. Taxonomy (GTDB): domain Bacteria; phylum Acidobacteriota; class Vicinamibacteria; order Marinacidobacterales; family SMYC01; genus CBDFHB01. Next base: position 149,267 of record CBDFHB010000002.1, on the reverse strand, counting down.
ATCCGACCATAACGCCAAGACACTCGCGCTCGCCAAAGCCAATGCGGAGCGCGCCGGCGTCGGTTCGGACACCCTCTTTCGTCGACGCGAGTTCTCCTCGGTGCGGTCCGAACTGTCCTATGGCTGTCTCGTTTCGAATCCGCCCTACGGAGATCGGATGGGCGAGCGTCGAGAGGTCTTCGAGCTCCACCGCTCCATGCCGGACGTGTTTCGCCGTCTTCCCACCTGGTCGTTCTACGTCTTGACGTCGGTGCGCGAGCTCGAATCCGTATTGGGGCAAGAGGCCGATCGTCGCCGAAAGCTCTATAACGGACGCATCGAGTGTACTTACTATCAATTCCACGGGCCGCGACCCGATCGGGGGGAAGAAGGAAAGCCCGCTTTCGGCGGACTGACTCCCAAAGCTCGTCGACAGTCGGAGATCTTCGAGAACCGACTCGCGAAGCGTGCTCATCACCTGAGGCGCTGGCCCAAAAAGCACGACCTCGACGCATATCGACTCTACGAGCGAGACATCAAAGAAGTCCCCTTGGCAGTCGACCGCTTCGGTGACTGTCTTCTCCTAACGCCTATCGGCGGCCGTGTCACCAGCCGATCGCTCGCCGAGCAGGAGGATTGGCTCGATCGGATGGTGGAGAGCGCGAGCAAGGCGATAGGAGTGCGGTCCGATCGCATTTTCGTCGAGGGACGACCGGAGAAGAACACCGTCGTCACGGTTGTGGAAAGGGGCGCACGATTCGAAGTACATCTCCCCGGCAGGGGCGTGACCAGACTCGACCTCGACTATCGCCTCGTGCGCGAACGTCTGAGGGAGCTCGCGAAGAACCGGCGCGTCTTGTGCCTTGGCCCGGGCAGCGGTGCCTTCGTCGTCGCGGCGGCTCTCGGCGGAGCCTCCCGTATCACGAGCGTCGACCCGAGACCCGAGCTCCACGATTGGACACGCCGGAACCTCCAGATCAACGGTCTCGCCCTTCAATCGGTACGCTTCGTGCCCGCCGAGCCGCAGGACTTCCTCGAGAGAGATCGCGAGATCCATGATCTCGCCCTCGCGGAAGTCGATCGCGAAGACGATTGGCTCGATCGACTTGGACCACGCATGGCGCCGGCAGCAATCGCCTATCTGCTTTCTCACGACCGGCGTCTCCGGCACCTCGCGGCGCGCTCGTGGCGAGCCGAGGAGGTTTCCGCGCGAACCGTTCCCGAGGACTTTCGAAACCGCAAGATCCACAGGTGCTGGTACCTGTCCCGAGGCGATTCGGAGCGCGTAGTAGAATGATCACCATGTGGCGAAAAACGATTCTCATGACGTTACCGGTTCTGATGCTGGGGACGAGCGCCGCTCCCCAGGAGGTCACCCGCGTCCCCGTCGAGACCTTCGAGCTCTCGAACGGAATGAAATTTCTCGCGGTGTCACGCCCAGAGCTCACGACCGTCTCTGCCGGCTGGGTCGCGCACGTTGGCTCCTCCAACGAGCGTCCCGGGATCACGGGCATCAGCCACTTCTTCGAGCACATGATGTTCAAGGGAAGCCGAACGATCGGCACCCGCGACATCGAGAGAGATCTCGAGATCATCGAGGAGCAAGAAGAGCTTCAAGAACGGATCCGCGCCGTTTATCGCGACCAGAGGGAGCGATATCGCCTCGGAGCACTCGAAGACCCTTTCGCCGATAGCGGACGACCTCCTGAGCTCATCGAGCTCGAAGCTCGCTTCGACGCTCTCGTCGGAGAGCAGCGAGAGCTGATGGTCAAAGACGAGTTCGACAAGGTATATTCCGAGGCAGGCGGATCGGGAATGAACGCCTTCACGAGCGAGGACGTCACCGTCTATTTCATCACGGTGCCCGCGAACAAGCTCGAGCTCTGGTTCTGGATGGAGTCGGACCGACTCCTGAACCCCGTCTTTCGTGAGTTCTACTCCGAGCGGGACGTGGTCTACGAGGAGCGGCGGCTCCGAATCGAATCGACGCCCACCGGCGAGTTCAACGAGCTCTTCGACGCCATGTTCTGGCAATCGCACCCCTATAGTTGGCCTGTGGTCGGATGGCCCTCGGATCTCAGGGTTTATAGCCTGGCCCAAGCCAAGGACTACTTCGATACGTTCTACGCTCCGAACAATCTGACCGCCGCGATCGTCGGAAACTTCGACCTCGACGAGGCGAAGGTCCTCGCGGAGCGTTACTTCGGCCGCATCCCGCGCGGCGAGAACACTCCACCCGACGTAGTCACGCTCGAAATGGAGCAGCGCGCCCAGAAACGCATGGAGGCCTCGTGCGACTGCCAACCACAGATCGAGATCCGCTACCACACCGTTGCTTTCCGCCACCGGGACTCCTACGCCCTCGACGTGCTCGCGGGGATCTTGAACGGGCGGAGCGGGCGGCTCTACAAGTCGCTCGTCCTCGATCAAAAGATCGCCTCTAGCGCGGGTGCCGCACAGGATTCCCGGAAATGGGACGGCTCTTTCTCGCTTCACGCGGAGACCAAAGGAGAGGCAACCCCCGAAGACCTCGAGCGATCCTTCTACGAAGAGCTCAGAAAGATTCGAGAGGAGCCCATTCCCGATCGCGAGCTTCAGAAAGTGAAGAATCAGATCACGGCGAGCTCCTATCGGCGACTTTCGAGCGGATTTTCTCTCCTCCTCCAGCTCCTCGTGTACGACGGTCTAGGAGAGTGGGAATACCTCAACGAATGGGCCGAGCGCACGCTCGCGGTCACGGCGGACGACGTGACGCGAGTCGCGGAGAGCTATTTCGCTCCGGAAAGTCGAGCGGTGGGGCTCTACTATCGCAAAGAAGGAAGCGAAGCGACCTCGGTCCCCACGGAGCTCGAAGGGCTTCCTTCCGACGCCCGGCGCCAGATCCTCGCTCAGATCGAACAGATCAAGAAAGCCGAAGACGCCGAGCAATTGAAGCAGATGTTGGGTCAAATCGACGTGCAACGAAGCCAGGCACCTCCACCCTTTCAGAAGGTATTTCCTTTGCTCGAGCGAACGCTCCGAGAGCGCATCGAAGAGCTCGCGGCCAGGGAAGCAAAGGGACAAGGAGGTGGACAATGAGCTTGAGTGCGATCCTGGTTATCCTGCTCGCCTCGGCGGCCCTCGCCGCCGGACAGCCACGTCCGGTTCCGGAAACCAGCCCGATTCCCGCTCGGCCCGAGGAGCTCGTTTTCGACGAGCTCGAGTTCGACGTTCCCAAGGGCGATAGTTATCGACATCGTCTTTCGAACGGTGTCCTCGTCTATGTCGCGGAGGATCACACCTTCCCTCTCGTCAATCTCGGAATACGACTTCGGCAAGGAAGCTATCTGGAACCGTCCGACGAGGTTGGGCTCGCTGGGCTGACCGGCAGGTTGATTCGAACCGGCGGCACCGAGAGCTCTACTCCAGAGGATTTCGACGAGCAGGTAGAGTTTCTCGCCGCCCGTCTTTCGAGCTACGGCGGCGACGCTCAGGCAGGGGCCGGCCTTCGGTGCATCACTCCCGTGCTCGACGAGTCGCTCGAGCTCCTCTTCGACATGCTGCGCCATCCGCGCTTCGACGCCGAACGGTTCGAGATCGAAAAGGGCAACCTTCTCGAATCGATGCGGCAACGAAACGACGACGCCGACGACATTCTCGGACGGGAGTGGGGCTGGTTGCTCTACGGGAGAGATCACTACTCGAGCCGCAGGATGACCCAGTCGAACCTGGAGCGCATCAGCCGGGACGACCTCGTCGCCTTCCACGAAAAGTACTGGCGGCCGGAGAACATGATCGTGAGTGTCTCGGGCGACGTTGATACCGACGCTTTCTTGACGACGCTCGAAGGTTATTTGAAGGACTGGCCCGGCCAGGGCGCCGACAACCGCTGGCCACCTCCTCAACCGAGCCATGCGCCGGCGCCCGGTGTCTATCACGTCGAGAAGGACATCCCTCAAGGCAAAGTGAGAATCAGCCATCGCGTTCCCCAATGGACCGACTGGAAGAACCCCGATCGCGCCGCCATCCAAGTCATGGACGAGATCCTCGGAAGCGGGGGCTTCACGTCGCGCATCGTGAAGCGAGTACGATCCGACGAAGGGCTCGCCTATTCGGTCCGCTCGAGCTTTTCGTTCGACGCGCTCGAGCCCGGCACCTTCACCATCTCATTTCAATCCAAGAACGCGACCGTAGCGCTCGCGGCCCAGATCGCGCTCGAAGAGGTCCGCCGCATGCAGAGCGCGCCCGTTTCCGAAGAGGAGCTCGCCGTCGCGAAGAGCTCTCTCGTCGGGACGTTCCCGCGGCGTTTCGAGTCCGCCTCTCAAATCGCCAGCATCTTCTCGACCGATGCCTTTTTCGGCCGCTCCCACGACTACTGGCAGCTTTGGCGAAGTGAGGTCGAGGCCGTCACCTTGGACGACGTTCTGAGGGTGGCGAAAACCTATCTGAAGCCCGAGGAGGTCGTCTTCCTCGTCGTCGGCAAGTGGGAGGAGCTATCCCCCGGCGACCCCGACGGCCGCGCGAGCATGCAGTCCTTCTTCCGTGGCGAAGTCACTCATCTCCCGTTGAGAGATCCGCTCACCCTGGAGTAAGAGTTTTTCAGCACCCTGCTAGTGCTTGGGTGGTCTGCGCCGATAGACGCGATGTTTCAAACGGTCGTCATCGGGATGCGTTTCGAGCGGGCCCGCTTCCCAGATCGTTTCGTCGATCTCGGGAAAGCGCACGGCGCCGGCGACATCGATGCGATCGGGCACGTGGGCGAAGTCGATGATATCCGCGTAGCGCATCGCCTCCTCGTAGATCCGGGCTCCTCCGATGAACCAGACATCGCCCTCGCAGGTCGCGAGCGCCGAGGGAATGTCGCGAAAGCACTCGGCGCCCTCGATGTCTCGGCTGGTAATGACCAGATTCCTTCGGTCCGGAAGCGGTTTTCTCGGAAGCGACTCCCACGTGAGGCGCCCCATGATGACGGTCTTCCCAACGGTGAGGCGTTTGAACCGCTTCATATCCGCGGAATAATGCCAAGGCAAGCCGCCGTCGACGCCGATGACCCCCTCGGGCGAGACCGCAGCGATGATGCCGAGGCTCACACCGCCACCTTGAACTTGATGGCGGGGTGGGGGTCGTACCCGGTGAGCTCGAAGTGGCTCAAGACGGTCTCCGTGTCCTCGTTGAGCAATGCTTGGATGTCGTCGAGGGAACGCAGATCGGGCGAAATCGAGAGGCGGGGCAGCTCACGCGGCTCCCGCGTGAGCTGCTCTCTCAATCCGGGCACGTGGTCGTAGTCTCCCATCGAGCCGTCGGCCTTCGCAGTGTATATGTGAGCGTCGATGAGGGTGTGGGCGAAGATACCGGGTACGAGACCGGTGAAGCGCGCGAATAGCTCGAGGATGAGGCTATAGCCGGCGATGTTGTAGGGAACCCCGAGCGCGACGTCGTTGCTTCTCTGCGTGAGATGGAGATTCAGCCGCGGCCCGGCGTCGGGATGATTCTGCACGTTCAGCACGAATAGGCTGTGGCAGGGAGGTAGCCTACTTGTTTGCGCGTTGCCCGGAGCCCAAGCGCTCACGACGAGACGGCGCGACATCGGGTTCCGCTCGAGCTCTTTCAGAACCCAGACGATCTGATCGTTGAAAGCCGCGCGGCCGTCCTGGTGCACCGGAAAGTGGCGCCAGAAGTTCCCGTAGGCACTCGGCACCAGACCCGCCTCGTCCGCCCACGGATCCCAGAACTTGCAGCCATGCTTTCGGAGCAGGCCGATGTCGGAGTCTCCAGAGAGAAACCAGAGATTCTCCACGACGATGTTCTTCCAGGAGATCTTCTTCGTTGTCAGGAGAGGGAAGCCTGCCTCGAGCTCGATCTCGTGGTTGATATTGAACGTCGAGATGGTATCGACTCCGGTTCGGTTCTCTTTGCGCGTGCCCTTGTCGAGTACTTCCCGAGCCGTATCCAGATAGGCTCTCACGAGCTCACCCCAAAACCGCTTCGAGCGCGGCGACGAAGCGGTTGACGTCCTCCGACGTGTTGTAAAGATGTGGTGTGACGCGAATCGAGGAGCCTCTCACGCTGACGTAGACGTTCCGCTTCGCGAGCTCCGGAAGCAGATCCGATGGAAACCCCGACGCCATCTGGAGGCCGAGATAGTGTCCCGCGCGCTCGCCCTTTGGAAGCACGGTGAGGCCGAGCGGACTCACTCTCACCATGATCGCCTCCGCCGTCGCTTCGATGGTCTCGGCCACGTTCTCGACGCTCCACTCGAGGATCTGCCGAATACCCACCTCCGCGGCGGGCAGGAGGGCGAAGTTCGAGCGCTCGCCCACGTCGAACCGGCGGGCGCCGGGCTCGAAGCCATCCTGATAGTCGACCAGCCGCGCGAAGTCCTCCGCGTTCTTCCGATGGATCCAATTGTGCTCAAGGGGAGTGCCCTCCTCCTGCCAACGCTCGGAAACATAGAGTAGACCGAGCGAGTACGGACCCATCAACCACTTGTAGGTGGCGCAAGCAAGGAAGTCGGGCTTCACCCGCGTGACGTCGAGAGGAAGTGCCCCGAGAGATTGCGTCACGTCTAGCGCGAGACCGATTTCGTTTCGGCGGCAGACCTCTCCAATGCGCTCCAGATCGAAGAGTCCCCCGTCCGTCCAGTGACAGTGCGGCAGGGCGACGATGGCCGTATCGTCGTCGATCGCCGCGAGCACTGCCTTCGTCCACCCACCCTGCGAGGGTCTCGATAGTGTGCGAACCCGCGCTCCGACTTGTTTGGCGCGCTCTCGCCACGGATAGACGTTCGACGGAAACTGATCCTCGACGACGAGAACGTTCTGCCCCTCGGCCAGAGGCAAGTTCTTCGCCGCTATCGAGACGCCGTAGCTCGCCGCAGCCACGATCGCGATGTCGTCGGCGCGGGCGTTCACGAGCTCCGCGAAGGCGGAACGCAGCGCGTCGGAACCCGTGAAGAAGTCGCGTGGAGCGATCTTCCATGGGTGGGACTTGCGGGAAAGCCCTTCGATACCCGCATCGCGCACCTTCTTCATCAGGGGAGACATATAGGCGCAGTTGAGATAGGCGACCTCGTCGGGGATGTCGTAGAGGTGGCGCTGGCTTTCGATCTTCATCGCCGCAATTCTACGTCATTCGATCAAATGCAGCAGGTCTTCGCGCGTAAGCGCAGAGCCTCCGCCGACCACCGTCAAATCCGCCAAGGCACGCTTGTCTTCTTGTAAGGCGAGAATACGCTCCTCCACCGTGTCGTTGGCGACGAGTCGATGGACGAAGACGGGCTTCGTCTGCCCGATACGATGAGCCCGATCGAAGGCTTGCTCCTCGACGGCGGGATTCCACCAAGGGTCGAAGAGGAACACGTGATCGGCGGCAGTGAGATTGAGCCCGGTGCCTCCTGCCTTGAGAGACACGAGAAACACGGGCACCGCCGCGTCGGTCTGAAAGCGCTCGACGACCTCACCGCGGTCACGCGTAGATCCGTCGAGTCTCACGAAGTCGATGCCCCGCGCCTTCAGATGGGGCTCGAGAAGGTCGAGCATCGAGGTCCACTGTGAAAAGACGAGGGACTTGTGGTCCTCTGCAGCGGCGGTCTCGAGGGAAGACATGAGAAGCTCGGTCTTGGACGACGTCGAAGCGCTCTGGCCCGGTACGAGAGCCGGATGGCAGGCCGCTTGCCGCAAACGCAACAGCGCCTCGAGCGCAGCGAGGACGCCCCCCTTCGACTCGAGCTTCCGCTGCACGTCCTTTCGGGCCGCCAAACGCACGGTTTCGTAGACTTCTCGCTCGCTCGCCTCGAGCTCGGCGTGGAGGGCGATTTCGGTTCGGGGTGGAAGCTCTGGAGCAACTTCCCTCTTGAGCCGCCGCAGAAAGAACGGCCGGATGCGCTCGCGAAGACGCGCCATGGGCTCTTCCTCTCCCCTCTCGATCGGACGCACGTAGCGCTCCTCGAAATCGGAGAGTCCTCCGAGCAATCCGGGGGCGAGAAAGTGCATCTGGCTCCAGAGATCGACGAGGCGGTTCTCGATGGGAGTTCCCGTCAAGCTCACACGAAACCGAGCGTCGAGCCCATAGGCCGCCTGGGCGAGTTGGCTCTCGGGATTCTTGATGGCCTGCCCCTCGTCGAGCACGGCCACGTTCCAAGCGACGGAGGAAAGGATCTCCCGGTCTTGGCGCAGGAGCGCGTGGCTCGTAATCGTCAAATCCGCGGCCGTGTCGAGCTTCCGATGCGGGCCGTGATAAAGCGAAACCCTTAGCTCGGGGCGAAACCGGCGCGCTTCGGAGATCCAGTTCGGAAGCACGCTGGTAGGCGCAGCGACGAGACTCCTCCCTTGGAGAGCGCAAAGAGCCTGGAGCGTCTTCCCCAAACCCATGTCGTCCGCGAGAAGCGCCCCAAGCCGCGCGTTTCGAAGAAAGACCAACCAGTCGACACCTCTTCGCTGATAGTCTCGGAGCTTTTTCCTAAGCTCTTCCGCGAGGCGAGCTTCGGGCAGCCCTCCGAAATCCTTCGCCAGAACACTCAGCTCGTCGAAGCCCGCGGGGATCGGAGCATCGAGCGATTCCGCGAGACGTGCGAGATCGGGAAGCGCGGCTCTGGGCAGCGCACCTCTCGCCTCGCGTGCGGCAAGCAGATCGGCAAGGCGAGCACCATAGACGTCGAGCCAGTCGAGCGGCAGCGGGGCGTAACCACCGCCCGAGAGTGTCACGAGCGAACGCCCCTCCCTGAAGGCCCGCAATACAGCGCGCGGATCCGCTCTCTTGCCTGACGACTCGAAGGCGATCTCGAAATCCTCGTCACCGATCGAAAGACGAGGCCTGAGCTCGAGATGCAAACGGAAAGCCTCGTGGTCCGTGCCCTCGATCACCCCCTCGAAATGTTCGAGCTTCGTGACGAGCTCGATGGCTTCGTCAGTCGATAGCTCGAGGCCGCGGCCGGCGGGAATCCCGAGCTCCCTGGCCGCACGCTCCTCGGCGGTACGCTCCCCCGCCTCGTCCCGGAGGGGGACATCGCCGCCGAGAGAGACGAGTCTGCCATCTTCCACCCGAGCTTTCGGTGGATCTCCGTAGACGATCCGAAGCAAGACATAGAGCCGATCGCCGTCGCGCCGGCAGAAGATCGAAGGGCGGGCTTGCTCGCGAGATTCGCCCGGGAGATTCCGTGTCCGGACTTCGAGCGCGACACGCTCTCGCAGAGACGGCAAGACTTCGCCCACGAGCGTCGCCACTTCGTTCGATCGGTAGACGCGCCCTCGAGTGAGCTCGTCCCGCTCGCGTCCCGTGAGACGCGGTTCGCCCTCCGCACGAACCGCCTCACCCAGGAGAACGAGACCGTTCGCGAAGCGCTCGTCAAAAACGGGCTCCACGAGCCGCAGGACGAATCCATCCTCCGCGTCCTCGACGCACGCGGAAGGCATCACGGGATTGGGATCCGCCACGATCCGTTTGCCGTCGAGAGTCACGGCGACGCGAGACAGAGCTCTCACGACGTTCACCGCGATCTCGCGAGCAAGCACGCCCCCCCCAAAGTTGCCCCTCAGCGTCTTCTCGATCTCCAGATCCCTGGGTGTCGCATCGAACCGAGGTCCTTGGAAGGTCCCAGAGGCGATTCGGTCAAGGGGCATCTCGATCGCATGAAAGCCGGCGTCGTCCGTCACCCCACGCGTGAGAGTGAGCCCCTGGGGTGACCTCGACAGATGATATTCGAGGTTTCGCGAGCGGTCCTCCCCGAGCGTTCCCTGTCGTAGGGCAATGACGACGGCCGCCACGTGCTCGCAGGCCGCGAGAGGGCTCTCGCAGTCGCACTCCCACTCCGAGTCCTCGGGAAACAGGGCGACGGTCGGTGTGACCGGCGCCCCCTGGACGGCGACGCGCGCAAGGGTCTCGTCAACGTCCGACCTTTCGATTGTGACGGCTCCACGACGGGCGAGCGTCACCCCGCGGGACCAGGCCTCGGGCGGGCAGCCTTCGCGGATGCGCTCGAAGAGCTCCGTCACCTCGCGGCCGCGAGCTTTTGGACCCGAATCACGGCGAGCCCGAGGCCAAGATGTGGTCGATGATGGACTCCAGCACATCGACCCAATAGTTCGGGGAGTGACGCCCATTGACGAAGAGGCTCGGCGTCCCGGTGACGCCGAGAAACTTGCCTTCCTCGATGTCGTCGCGAACGGCTTTCAAAGTCGCCTCGTCCTCCATGCAAGCCGAGAAAGCCGCGCTTTCCAGGCCGAGTTCGTACGGCAGTGCGTCCAGCGCCTCGGGGGTCAAGTCCGCGATTCCGAAAATCGCGTCGTGGATTTCCCAGAATTTCCCGCGCGCGTGGGCGCAGTGAGCCATCGCGGCGGCCCGGCAGCCGAGTGGATGGAGCTGCTCGGGGAGAGACTCGTTGCACGACATGTCGAGCGGGAAGTCCTTGAACACGAGCCTTACCTTTCCTTCGTATTTCTCCACGAGGTACTTGAAGGCACCTGAGGACTCCCGACAGAACGGGCACTGGAAGTCGCTGTACTCGACGAGGGTCACCGGCGCATCTATCGGGCCGAGAACCGGGTCCTTCGCGGGCGAGATGTCGATTTTGTGCTCGCGCTCCTGCTGCCACTGCTCGAGATCGCTGAGCTCGGGCCCCGCGGTCGCGACGTCCGCCGGGACGGGCTGCTCTCGGGGGCCGAGCAAGATGACCGCGAGCATCAACCCGAACAGACCCACGATTCCGACGATCACCCCGGCGCGATTGGGCGCCGAGCCGACGGTCGGCTCCGACGACGATGGCTTCACGGCGACGGCCGATCGCATCGTCGACACGGCCTTCGCCCGCTTCGCTTTTTGTTTTCGGCTCATGAAGTCAAAAGGACCACGCCCAAGCCAAAACTGGCCACGAATCGAAGAACTCTTCTATAATGTGGCGCCTTCATGACCATCGGACTCCTCACCCTTCATCTACTTTCCATCACCGGGATCGCGATCACTGTATTTTACGGGATCCACATTCCCCAGGGCGGGGGCGCTTTCGGTCACCACTTCCTCTATGCGCTAGGCGCCGCCACTCTGGCCGTCTTCACCCATACGATGACCTACTTCTATTTCGTGGGGATGAGCAGCAATCTCAAGCGCGCCGTCGAGGAGCATGGCCGCGGCAAGGAGCGACTCGCCCAGAGCCGGAGAATCAAAGCGAAAGTCATGCCCTGGGCCTTCGGAGGGATGTTCCTCTTGATGGTGACCTTCATCCTCGGTGGGGGCGCCCATACGAAGGCGGTTCCGAGCTGGATCCACGGAGGCCTCGGCTATTCGGCCCTCGCCTTCACCGTTGTCGCCTTCCTCGTCGAGGGCTACTACCTACTCCGACAGAACAGCCTCGTCAACGCCTTTCAGAAAGAGCTCACGAGCTAACTCTCGAGCTTTTCCGACGAGAGCTGATGTCTACTTACTGGTAACTCTCCATCGGAGGACAAACACAAACGAGGTGCCGATCACCGTAGACGTTGTCGATGCGGGCCACCGGCGGCCAGAACTTGTGAGCTCGAACCCACGGCGTCGGAAAGGCGGCCTCCTCACGGCTATAGGGGTGAGGCCATTCGTTCGCCGTCAGGGTCAAGGCGGTGTGGGGCGCGTTCTTCAAAGGGTTGTCGCTTTTGTCGGCCCGGCCTTCCTCGATCGCTCGAATCTCCTCGCGGATCTGAAGGAGCGCATCGCAGAAACGGTCGAGCTCTTCCTTGGACTCGCTCTCCGTCGGCTCGATCATGAGCGTCCCCGCGACGGGAAAGGACATGGTCGGCGCGTGAAACCCGTAGTCCATCAAGCGTTTCGCGATGTCCTCCGCCTCGACGCCCGCCGATTTCTTCAAGGATCGACAGTCAAGAATGAACTCGTGCGCCACACGACCCGAATCCCCCTTATAGAGTACCGGATAGGAGGCCTCGAGACGCTTCGCCATGTAGTTTGCGTTCAAGATGGCGACGCGCGTGGCCTGAGTCAACCCTTCCGGACCCATCATTCTTATATAGGCCCAGGGGATAACAAGAATGCTGGGGCTCCCGTAGGGCGCGGCGGAGATCGCTCCGATGGCTTGTTCCCCACCGACGTCGTCCAAGGGGTGACCGGGAAGAAAGGGAACGAGATGCGAAGCGACACCGATGGGACCCATCCCCGGGCCACCACCGCCATGAGGAATGCAGAATGTCTTGTGGAGGTTCAAGTGGCAGACGTCGGCACCGATGAGCCCGGGAGAGGTGAGACCGACTTGCGCGTTCATATTCGCGCCGTCCATATAGACCTGCCCGCCGTTGTCGTGGACGATGCTACATATCTCTCGAATCTTCTCCTCGAAGACGCCGTGCGTCGAGGGGTAGGTGATCATCAGCGCACCGAGCTGGTCACGATGGGCTTCGGCTTTCTTCTTCAAATCTCCGAGGTCGACGTTGCCCCCCTCGTCACAGTCCACGACCACGACGCGAAACCCCGCCATGACGGCGCTGGCTGGATTGGTTCCATGTGCCGAGACGGGAATCAGGCAAACGTCTCGCCCGCCGTCGCCTCGGCTCTCGTGGTAGGCACGAATCACGAGCAGGCCGGCGTACTCTCCCTGTGAACCAGCATTCGGCTGCAAGCTGATACCTGCGAAGCCGGTAATCTCCGCGAGCCACGATTCCAACTGTCGATAGAGCTCGCGATAGCCCTCCATCTGCTCGCTCGGAGCACAGGGGTGGATCCCGGCGATCTCCGGCCACGTCACGGGGATCATCTCGGTCGTGGCGTTGAGCTTCATCGTGCAGGATCCGAGCGAGATCATCGAGGTCGTCATCGAGAGGTCCCGACCCTGCAATCTGTGGATGTATCTCAAGAGCTCGTGCTCGGCTCGATAACGGTGAAATACCTCGTGGGTGAGGAACTCGCTTCTACGGGAGTGGGGCTCTGGGATTTCGGCGACAGTCTCCTCTGCGAGCGACTCGAGGTCGAAATCGCCATCACCAAAGCACGAAAGGATCGCCGCGACGTCCTCGATCCCGACTGTTTCGTCGAGGGCGATACCGACGGCGCCGTTTTCGTAACGCCTGAGGTTGATTCCCGCAGCCTTCGCGGCGCGATGTACGGCGTCGGCCGCCTCGACCGCCATCGGAACGCGCAGCGTGTCGAAAAAGGGCTTCGAGCCCGGGTCGAGCCCTCTCTTGCGAAAGCCAGAGGCCATAATCGCCGTCAATCCGTGGACGCGACGCGCGATGCGCAACAGCCCCTCGGGGCCGTGGTAGACCGCATACATGCTCGCCATGATCGCGAGAAGCACCTGGGCCGTGCAGATATTGCTCGTCGCCTTGTCACGGCGGATGTGTTGCTCACGCGTCTGGATCGCCAGTCGATAGGCCTTGTTGCCCTTTCTGTCCAGCGACACACCGATGATGCGGCCGGGTATGCGCCGGGCGTGCTCGTCTCGGGTTGCTAGAAAGGCCGCGTGGGGGCCCCCGGCACCGAGGGCGACACCGAAACGCTGGGAGTTGCCAATCGCGATGTCCGCGCCGAAGTCTCCCGGCGGCCGCAGCAGAGTCAGAGCCAATAGGTCGGTCGCGACGATTACGACGCTGCCCGCCTCCTTGGCCTCGGCACAGAGGGCTTGGTAGTCCTCGACCCGGCCGTCGGTGGTCGGATAGGAAACGACGATGCCGAAAAGATCTTGTCCCCCAAAATCGATCTCGCCCACCGGGCCCACGATGACCTCGATTCCCAACGGCCGCGCTCTCGTCTCGATGACGGCGATCGTCTGAGGATGGCAATCCTCGGCGACGAAGAAGCCGTTCTTCTTGCCGCGTGTAATCGCGATTGCCATGCTCATCGCTTCGGCCGCGGCGGTGGCCTCGTCGAGCAGAGAGGCATTGGCGAGCGGCAATCCCGTGAGGTCGGAGACCATCGTCTGGAAATTCAGAAGCGCTTCCAACCGTCCCTGCGCGATCTCCGCCTGATAGGGTGTGTACTGCGTGTACCAACCCGGGTTCTCGAGGATGTTTCGCTGTATCACCGGAGGCGTGATCGCGGCGTGATAACCGAGACCGAGGAACGAGCGGTGCACCAGGTTCTTGCTTGCGATCGCACCGAACTCTTGGATGAGCTCGTACTCTCCTTGCGCTCCGGGAAGCGCGAGAGCTTCGGACATCAGAATGTCGTCGGGCACCGTCTCGTGAACGAGCTGCTCCATGTCGCATCCAACCACGGACAACATCTCCTCGATATCCTTGATACGAGGACCGATGTGTCGATCGACGAACCGATCGGAATCTCTGACAAAGTCTAGGAGCGAGCGCGTCACCCCTCGGCCTCCTTGTCCAAGTATTCCTGATATTGCGTAGCGCCCATCAACGCGTCGAGCGCCGAAGTATCGTCGATCTTCAACACGATGAGCCAGGCGTCTCCGTAAGGGTCGCTATTGATGAGCTCGGGAGAGTCCATCACCGTTTGATTGGCCTCGACGACTTCCCCCGGCACCGGGCTAAAAAGCTCCGAAACGGCTTTGACGGATTCGACCGTCCCGAAGACTTCCATGGCGCCGACTTTGGTACCTACTTCCGGGAGCTCGACGTAGACGACGTCCCCCAACTGCTTTTGCGCATAATCGGTGATACCCACGGTTCCCTTCTCGCCGTCCATGCGGATCCACTCGTGCTCTTTGGAATATTTGCAATCGTCAGGAAGCATATCTCTCTCCAGGACGCGCCTCGGCCGGCTCGACGGACGACCTCAGCGGGATTTCTCTCGTTTGTAAAAAGGAGTCGACACGACGCGCGCCTTGGCACGCCGACCTCGGATCTCGACTTCGAGCTCCGAACCCTCTTGCGAAGCTTCAGTCGGAAGGTAGGCGAGCCCGATGTTCTTCTTCAGAAACGGGGCGAAACTCCCGCTCGTCACGGTGTCGGAGGGCTTGCCGTTCACGAAGACCGGATAGTCGCGGCGCGCGATACCCCGGTCGACCATCTCGAAGCCAAGGAGCTTGCGCGAGATCCCTTGCTCTTTCTGCTGCAGCAGCGCATCGCGGCCGATGAAATCACCCTTCTCCCATTTGATGATCCAACCTAGATCCGCTTCGAGCACCGAGTGCGTTGCGTCGATGTCGTTTCCGTAGAGCGCCATTTTGGCTTCGAGACGCAGGGTATCGCGCGCCGCAAGGCCGATGGGCGCGAGGCCCGAAGCGGCTCCTCGCTCGAGCAACTCCCCGGCCACCCTCTCCGCCTTATCGGCCTCGATCATAATCTCGAACCCGTCTTCCCCGGTATAGCCCGTTCTCGAAACGGTAGCCTTGACGCCAAGCACCTCGCCCTTGGCAAACCGGTAGTATTTCATCCCGGACAAGTCGACGTCGGTGAGAGCAGAAAGGATCGCCGTCGACTCGGGGCCCTGGAGGGCCATGAGCGCATAGTCGTCGCTCACGTTTCGAAGAGATACATCTCCCTTACGGTGTTGCTCGACCCAGGCGAAGTCCTTGTCGATGTTCGCCGCATTGACGACGAGAAGGTAGTCGTTCTCGGCCTGACGATAGACGAGCAAATCGTCCACGAAGCAGCCGCTCTCGGTGGTCAGGGCGGAATAGTGAGCCTGACCGTTTTGAAGTCGTGAGACGTCGTTCGGCGTCAAGGATTGGAGCAGCGCCTCGGCGCCACGCCCTTTGACCTCGAACTCGCCCATGTGGCTGACGTCGAACAAGCCGGCCTTCTGGCGGACGCTCATGTGCTCGTCCATCACGCCGGCGAAGCTGACGGGCATCTCCCAGCCGGCGAAATCAACGAGGCGGGCACCTAGTGCCTTGTGAATCGGATAGATCGGAGTTCTTTTGAGCAATGCGTTCGATGCGGACGCCGGGATTCGGCAGGCGACCGCCCAGAAATTATCACAGCGACTAGAGACAGATCAATCCGCCTTGTTGCTGCCGGCCAATCGCGACCTTATACTGTGACTTCGCGACAAGCCATGGCCACCGAGCTCTATAAGGTTCGCTGCTGGAACTGCCTCAACGATTACGAGGCGGTGGAGGCCGTCTGGTGTAGTTGCGATCCCAGGCACCCCTCGAAGCTCTGTCCCTTCTGCCTGCACTGTTTCTGCCCCGCGGACGAGGGCTACAAGCGAGACTTCTGGGCCAGTGCTCCGCAGTCGATGAAGGACGAAGTCTCGATGCTAGAGCGGAGCCTCGATCGGCTCGGGGAGATTCTCATCCGGAACCAGAAGCTCAAGACGCCCCAGCTTCTACAAGCTCTTCAGGAGCAAGAGCGAACCGGCGGCCTGCTCGGCAAAATTGTCCTGGCGAAAGGATGGGTCACACAGTCGGACATCGACGACGCTCTCCGCTATCAAGGCTACCAACCCCTCGTCGACACCCAGGGACTGGAGCTCACGCCGGCGCCGGCCGCCGACCCGAACAACCCCGGGCAGGTTCTAGAGCACCTCTTGTCGCTCGGCGCCAAGAAGGGCGCGTCGGATATCCACTTGGAGCCTACCCAAGTCGATCTGTCGATCAAGCTGCGTATCGACGGGCTCTTCTACAAGGTGAAGCCGCTTCGCCGTAGCGCGCTTCCCCCGATGCTTCAGCGGATCTACGAGCTGTTCAACCTCGATGGCCTCAGAGAAGATGTGCCCCAACGAGGTCGAGCCAATATCGAGCTCGAGGGCCACGACTTCGACCTGCTCGTGCAAACGCTTCCGACGCGCCTCGGAACGAGCGTCACCATCAAGCTCGTCGACCGGCGATTCTTTCTCAAGAACTTCACCGCTCTCGGACTCACTCCGGCCGACCAACTCTTCCTCGTCCGCGCGCTAGACGCGCCCTCCGGCCTGATCATGGTGACCTCGCCTCCCTACAACGGCGCGATGACCACCTCCTATTCCTTGATGGATCACGTCGCCAAATCCGAGAGGCGCGTCGTCAGCATCGAGCGTTCGATCCAGTGGGAAGTGCCCTACGTGCATCAAATGGAGGTGAACCAGGACAAGGGGCTGGACTTCGCGGCCGCGCTGCGTTCCGTAGCCAGTGTCAAACCCGACGTCGTTTTCATCCTCGAGCTCAACGATAGGGCGACGGCGAACCTGGCGTGTCAGCTCGCGACTACCCTTCTCGTCATCACGACCTTCCCCGCCTTCGGCGCGTCGGAGTCCGTCTACCGCTTTCTCGAGCTAGGCGTTCCCGCGTCGCTGCTCTCTCGCGGTCTATCCCTCGTGATGAACCAGCGACTCGTTGGGCGACTCTGCCCCCAATGTCGCGACGAGGGAGCCCAGGCCGATGCCGCAAAGCTCGGCCCCTATGGAATCAGCACGCAGGAAGCGAAAACGCTCACCCTCTACCAGGGACAGGGCTGTGCCGAGTGCAATCGCCTGGGCTACCGACGCCGGAAGGGATTGTTCGAGCTCCTCGTCGTGGATCAGGGATCCAGAAGCAAGCTCTCGACCAACCCTTCTTTGTCTCAGATCGAGGTTGTCGCCCGGGGAGCCGGTATGGAGACGCTGCGTGAGCGCTGCTTGAAGGAAGTGACGGCCGGCGTCACGTCCCTGGACGAGTTCATCCGCTGGCGAATGTAAGCGGGTGGCGCCATGGTCCCTCTCTCAAGAGGACCCATGAATCCAGTCCTGGATTCCGTTCTTAGAAAGCAGAACGTGAGAGATGCGGCAGGAAAAGACGCCTGCAAGACCGCGTCCCCGCTGCCGAAAGACACGACTATACGGGGCGAGCTCCAAGCGCTACCATAGAACTCATCACGACAATCTGCTCAGGGAGGTTTCTCGGCATGTTCTACGTCCTGCCGAAAGTGAAGGCATCTGCGCTCGCCACGATTCTGGCTGGGATCCTCGTCGGTGCCTGCGCAGCCAAAAAGAACCAGGTCGCCGAACCGTCGCCCCCTCCTGCTACTCCACCGTCACGAGCAGCCGAGAGGCAGTCCGAGGAGATGCGCGCGCTCAGAGACCAGGTCGGGAGGCTCGAGTTGGAACTCGATTCGGTCGGTTCGCAACGAGCTGAGCTCGAGCGCTCGCTCGAGACACGAAAGCTGGAAGTGGCGCGACTCGAGGAGGCCAATTCCATGCTCGAGCTCGAGCTCGCGAGTGCGCTCGACGAGTTGCTGCGATCCCAGGCCAGCCTGCGCAACGTACAGAGTCGCGCCTTCGCGATCTCGCGCATCGCCGAGGTTCGGGTAGAGCTCGAGTCAACCCGAACAAAGTGGCGTGGCGCGAAGCAGGAGCGGCTCGACCGCGCCGACGATTTTCTTCTTCGCGCCGATGCGGAGCTCGACAAAGGGAACGCCGGCGGCGCCGCCTACCTCGCCGATCGTGCGGGTGAGCTGGTCCGCCAGGTCAGGACTGCGCCAAATCAACGGGATTAGCCCCGGCTGGCCGTAGCTCCGATCGTGCCCCCGCGAACGCTCGTCGTGCGTGCGACGGCCAATCTACGCGCAGGTCCGGGGCGGGATCATGAGCGCGTCGGAGCGGTCGCGGCTGGGGAAACGGTCACGGCCTTTGGACAGCAGGGCGATTGGTACCAGGTCGCGATCGGCGATGGCGCCGCGGGCTGGATTCACCAGGCTGAGGTCGAGCCACGGAGTCAGTGAACCGGTTCGCTCTCGCTCGCGGCCGTCTTCCGAGTGCTTCGCTTTTTCGAGTCGTTCGCGGTCCTGGCCTTTGACTTCACTTTCTTCTTTCGCGGTGACGGTCTGGCGTAGACCGCGACGCGATTGCGACCGCGCGCTTTCGCATCGTAGAGAGCTTGATCCGCGGCCTGGATGAGCTCGATTTCGTTCTTCCCGTCTTCAGGCCACGAGGCAACCCCGAGGCTCAACGTGACCTCGCGGCAGCCGTCAGGCCTCTTGGTGAATTCCCGTCGAATAGTCTCGGCCTTCGCTCGACCCTCCTCGGCTGACGCTTCCGGCAAAACGAGTAGGAACTCCTCACCACCGTAGCGGGCAGCAATGTCCGTCTGCCGAACCGTCGCGCGCAGGAAGCTTCCCAAGTGTTCGAGAAGCTCGTCGCCCTTGACGTGCCCGAGCTCGTCGTTGAAGGCCTTGAAGTGATCGATGTCGATCATGATCAGCGAGAGCCTATGCTGGTGCAGCTCGGCTTTCGCGAACGCCTCCGCCAGCGCTTTTCGAAGCTGGCGGCGATTGACGAGCCCCGTGAGCTCGTCCGTCGTCGAGAGCGTGTGAAGCGTCATATGGCTCTTCTTGAGTGCGGCGGTCATTCGGTTGAAGACCTCGGTCAAATAGCCGATCTCGTCGCGGGTGCGAACCGGGAGCTCGACCTGGTAGTCTCCACGCGAGACCGCGTCGGCGCCGTCGGTCAGAGTGTCGAGTGGTCGCGTGATGCTGACGACGAGACCATAGGCGAGCGGGATGATGAGGGCGACGACGAGGAAGCTCATCAAGACGATGCTCCTCGTCATTTCATCGATAGCTTGGTAGGCGGAGGCGCGTTTGGTCTCGACGACGAGCGTTAGGTCCTCGGCGAGCACCTCGACGGCTTGGGCGGTTGCCAGCATGCGCTCGCCATCCGCGGAGCGATACTCGGCCAGTTTGCCCTCTTCGGGAATCTCATATTGCGCCGCTTCGTGGGCCGATGCGCCATCGGGGCGCATCAAGAGCACGCGTGCCGCGTGGTCGAGGATTGTGATGCGATCGAGAGCGGGATCGTCAAGGATGGAGGCGAGAGAAGAGAAATCGCAGGTGACAACGAAGCGTCCGACCTCGCCGCGGACCGGGCTCTGAACCCAAAGCCGGGCCTCGCCGTCGCGCCAATCGAGAAAGGCGCCTTCTTGGAGGTACGCCGTATCGAGAATGCTTGCCGATTCCTCGTTGATGAAACCAGCGCCCGCTACGAACTCCCCTCGGTCGTTGAATACGCCCATGCCGGAATAGATCGGCTGACGCTCCTGGACCTCCGCCAGATAGGCGCCGATAGGAGCCGCTTGTCCAGTCTCGAGACCCGAGACTACGACCCTGGCGCTGGCGAAAATGCGAGCGTCGTTACTGCGCTCTTTGAACCACTCGGCGGTTCTTGCCGACGCCAGAGAGGCGCGGAGAGCCATATGCTCCAGCATCCGCTCGGCCAGGACGCTTCCCGCCGTCCAGCTCGACAGCGCCCCGACGAGCGCCGCCGGCAGCAGCACTGAAAGCAGCACAAGACCAAACACCTTGGACCGGATGCCCCAGGTAGGATGCTTGCGGACGGATACGACGGTTTGACTCAAAGGGCTTCCTCGACGAAGACCACAAGAGCAATAAGCGAGCCAGGGTGGCTTGCGGCCCGATGGCTCTGTGAATCAATGAGATATCCAGACTCGCGCCTTCCTCCCCGCGGGGTTCTCACCACACCAAGCTCGAAATGATGCGTAGCATTGCACACAGGCCCGAGACATCGGCTCTGCTTCTTTCCGTAGCAGGAGCAGATCAACCTCCCAGCTGCTATGATTCCAATTATGAAGGCCCTCCTGGTCCTGGGTGTGTTTCTCGGCGGACTCGCCGACGTCACGCTCGCAACGGCGGCGGATCGCGATGGCGACGGCATCAGCGACGCACTCGAGCAAGCTCTTGTCGAGCGCTTCCAACCCCAATTCTGGGTAAACGTGAACGAGTGCGCGGGGCGCCCGGTGGAGTTTCAGGCCGACTCATCCGAGCCGCGCGTTCTCGCGCATAACGGCGCCATCTACGCTCGTGTATCGCCATCGGCGGCGCTCGGGCCCAACTGCGCCGCACTCATCGTGAGCTACTACCACCTGTGGGACCAGGACTGCGGCCCTCTGAGCCCTCACCCGCTCGACGTCGAGCACGTCTCCGCGCTCGTTGTCGCTCCATCTCCGAGCTCGAGTATGGACGAATGGATCGCTCTCTATTGGTATGCCGCTGCACATGAAGACACTATCTGCGATACGAGTAACGCCGCCCGAGCCGAGGCGATCGACGCTGTGACGGGCGGACCAAATGTGTGGATCGCGAACGGCAAGCACGCCTCCTATCTCAGCCGCGCACTTTGCAGCGAGCGCGGCTGCGGCGTTGACGTGTGCGGCGACATGGTCGCCATGTCCAAAGGTCCTCTCATCAACCTCGGCGAGGCGGATGCGCCGGCCATTGACGCGGAGTGGATCGCCTCCGAAGATTGGCCTTTGGCTGAAAAGCTGCGAACCGACTTCGATGCCGGCCTTGCGGCGCGCCTCGATGCAAGCGACGAGGCGGTGCTGGCGCGTGTCAACGGCCAGTGGCGACCGCAGCATTTCTCGTTGTCGGTCGGTAGCGACGTTGCCAAAGCTCTGGGAAAAGCCAATGGTGAGGTGGCGGAAGCCGAGGAGACATCCAGCAGTGCCCTCGGCAGGAGCTTTAAGGCCGTGGGCGGCGCTCTCGGTGCTGCCGCACGCGCCCTTGGCACGACCCTCGAACGCGAACGCTAGCTCCCGAGTTCGCTACACTCTCCAACTTGTTGATTCTAAAGGTTCGTTTCTCAGACTAAAACAGTCATATTTTCATTTGACACCGGTCGGAGGGTAGGTCAGAATGCACCCAGAGATGAGATTTGGTTACATGCTGATTCCGACGCCCTGCAAGTGTAGGCGGCCCGGGGGACCGGGCCATGTGTCACTTGGAGGAGCACTCAGTGTGTCTACCGGCCAGTTGATGGATTCTCAACGGCTTCGCTTTATGTAGACAAAGTTAACCACAGCCAAGCGGCTCAAGGCCTAGGTCCAAGGGACCTGGGCCTTTTGTTTTTTAGGCCGGGATCTTCAGGGCACTGGGGTCGAGGGAAAAATGCAGCAGACAGAGCGAGAAGAGCACATTCGTGACATGGACCGACTTCTCAAACTCCGCACGACTACGGACACCCTCCGCGTGGCGTCGGAGCATTTCGCACCGCGGCTCGTCATGGCAACCGCCTTCGGGGTCGAAGGGTGCGTTCTCATCGACATCATTGGCAGGAACCAGTTTCCGGTGGACATTTTCACTCTCGACACCGGTTTGTTCTTCGAAGAGACCTACGCCCTTTGGAGCAAGCTCGAAGAACGCTACGGCCTCCGCGTTCGCGCCGTACAACCGGAGCTTTCCGTCTCCGAGCAGGCGAGTCGTTTCGGGGAGGCTTTGTGGGAACGAGATGCGGACCGCTGCTGCGAGTTGAGGAAAGTCCTGCCGCTCCGAGCAGCGTTGGAAGGAGCGGAGGCGTGGGTCACCGGGCTGCGGCGTGACCAGACTCCACAACGGGCCAACGCGCCCCTAGTCGGGCTCGACGAGAAGTTCGATCTCGTCAAGATCAATCCGCTGGTGGAATGGACGACCCGCGACGTCTGGGAATACGTTCGGGAGCACGACGTGCCATTCAACCAGCTTCACGAGCAAGGCTATCCGAGCCTCGGTTGCATGCCTTGCACGAGCCCGGTGCGACACGGAGAAGATCCGCGCGCCGGTAGATGGCGTGGCAGCACCAAGACCGAATGCGGAATTCACAATCGGGCATCGCGTCCGGTGTTGCAGCCGACGGGCTCATAACAAATGTCGACGCCTCTTTTTCCGATCTTCCTCAAGCTCGACGGTCGCCGCGTTCTCGTCGCAGGGGGTGGCCCGGTCGCGAAAGGAAAGACCGAGAGTCTCTTGGAGGCCGGCGCTCACGTTACCTTGGTGGCCCCAGAGATCAAGTTCGAGCTCGTTCACCCGAATCTTAGTTTTCACCGCCGTCGCTTTCGGCCCAGCGATCTCGATGATTGCTGGTTCGTGATCTCGGCGGCGCCGCCCGAAGTGAACCGAGAGGTATCCGAGGCCGCGACAAAACGTTGCGTCTTCGTCATCGCGGTGGACGATATTGCGAGTGCAACCGCCTACGGGGCGGGTGTCGTGCGTCGCTCGGGGGTCACGCTCGGCATCTCCACGAACGGAGCGGCCCCAGCCTTATCCGGCCTGATGCGGGAAGCCATCGATCATCTGCTGCCCCGCGATTTGGACCGGTGGACGAGCGTCGCCCGTGACGCGCGTAGCCTATGGCGGCAAAACGGGGTTCCGATCGCCGAGCGTCGCCCGCAGCTGCTAAAGGCCCTGAACCAGATCTATGAGGAGCGGGAGCCATGACCGGGTTCGTCTCGCTGGTCGGAGCCGGGCCCGGCGATCCGGAGCTCCTAACGATGAAGGCGGCACGGCGTTTGACCGAGGCCGACCTCGTTCTACACGATGCCTTGGTGTCACCGGAAATCCTGGCCCTTGCACCCGAGGCGCGCGCCTTCGACGTCGGCAAGCGGGCGCGGAGAAAATCGACTCCCCAGGACACGATCCATCGCATCATGATCCACGCCGCGCGCCGCGGCGAGCGTGTGGTGCGGCTCAAGGGCGGCGACCCCTTTGTTTTGGGTCGGGGCGGGGAGGAAGCTCTCGCCCTCGCCGGAGCGGGAATCCCCTTCGAGGTCATTCCGGGAATCAGCTCTGCGGTTGCGGCGCCCGCGCTGGCCGGCATCCCCGTTACCCACCGTGGTCTGACGTCCGGTTTCATGGTGGTATCGGGACACGCGGCAGCGTCCTACCGCCCCTTGCTCGGGGCCGTCACACCCAATTCGATCACCTTGGTCGTGCTAATGGGAATCGCCAGCCGCGGTGAGCTTTCGGAGTTTCTGATGCTTCGAGGCTGGAAGCCGGAGACGCCGGCCGCTCTCATTCTGGGAGCATCGACGCCACAGGCGGCGACCTGGGTGAGCAATCTCGCCGAGTTGGATCAGATTCCGCTCCCGCCGACCAACCTTCCCGGCACCCTAGTCATCGGCGAGGTCGTTTCGCTCGCCGATCGCATTGCCATCGAAGACCCCCTTTTCCTTACTCTAGAGAAAGGAGTCCCG
Organism: Candidatus Marinacidobacterales bacterium; assembly: GCA_965247365.1. Lineage (GTDB taxonomy): Bacteria > Acidobacteriota > Vicinamibacteria > Marinacidobacterales > SMYC01 > CBDFHB01. Next base: position 125,515 of record CBDFHB010000002.1, on the reverse strand, counting down.
GCATGAGCATTTCTACCGTGGCTGGGGTTTCGACGACTTCACCTTCGGAGCGCAGCTGGAGGCGAGAGCTCGCCGACAAGATGCCGGCCGAGCTCGCGCGCGAGATCGACATCTACGAGACCGAGGTCGAGCTTCGCCGTCAGGGCAAGCTGGACGAGAAGCTTTTCAACGAGACGAGGCTCCGCCGAGGCGTCTACGGACAGCGCTACGACAACGGTCAGCGACACGACGGCGTGCGAAGCCAGAAGCTCGAGTACCCCTCCGGGTCGGTGGTAAAGGGCACCAACACGCTCTGGGATGCTCCCGGCATGCAACGCATCAAGATCCCATTCGGTAGCGTGACGCCGGATCAGATGGATGTTTTGGCCGAGCTCGCCGACGATTATTCCGACGGCATCCTCCACGTCACAACCCGGCAGGATTTCCAGCTACATTTCGTCCATATCGACGACACTCCGGACATGATGAGACGTCTCGCCGCGGTGGGCATTACCACGCAAGAAGCCTGCGGCAATTCGGTGCGGAATGTCACAGCCTGCCCCTTGGCCGGCGTGTGCCGCGGGGAAACATTCGACGTCACGCCCTATGCCAAGGCTATGACCTATTTCTTGCTCGGCCACCCAGACGCGCAGGACTTCGGTCGGAAGTTCAAGATCGCTTTCTCCGGGTGCAAGGACGAGTCCTGCGGGCTCACCGCTTTTCACGATCTCGGTTTCATCGCAAAGACCGAGACCGCAAATGGTCGCGCGCGTCCCGGGTTCGAGTTTTACGTGGGGGGTGGTCTAGGTGCCGTTCCCTACCAAGCCAAGCTCTTCGATTCTTTCCTGCCGGTGGAGGAAATGTTGCCCACCGCGCAAGCGGTGTGCCGGGTCTTCGCGCGCCTGGGCGAGAAGAAGAATCGGGCCCGGGCCCGTCTCAAGTTCCTGATCGCGAGTCTGGGGATCGACGAGTTTCGGCGCCTGGTACTGGAGGAACGACAAAAGCTTCCGACGGATGCGCGATGGACCGAACTTGTCTCTGCTCTCGAGGCCGGTCGGCCGGTTCCGGACGTCGTTTTGACGGCCGCCACTGACCAGCCGGCCCGTCGATCGGCGGCTCTGGGGCCGGGCCCTTATCCCGAAGGCTTTGAAGCGTGGAAGGCGACCAACGTTTACGGGCAAAGCCAGCCGGGCTATTCGGTGGCAGCCATCACGCTTCCCCTGGGGGATCTGTCTTCTCATCAGATGCAACGGCTCGCCGAGGTGGCACGGCGGTTTAGCGGAGACTCGGTGCGAACGACCGTCGACCAGAACATCGTTCTTCGGTGGGTTGCCGAAGCCGACTTGCCCGATCTCTACTCCGCTATCAAAGAAATAGGGCTCGGCGAGCCAGGCGCGGGCTCCATCGTGGACGTTACCGCCTGCCCGGGCACCGACACCTGCAAGTTGGGGATCGCCTCATCGCGCGGTCTCGCCGAAGAGCTCCGGACGCGTCTCTTGGAGAAAAACCTCGCGTTCGACGCTTCGCTCAACGGTCTGCGAATCAAAGTCAGCGGGTGCTTCAATTCTTGTGGTCAACACCACGTTGCCGACCTCGGTTTCTATGGAGTGAGCCGCAACAGTGGAGGCCGCACCGTCCCGCACTTTCAAGTCGTTCTGGGCGGACAGTGGACGGAGAATGGGAAGTCTTTTGGTTTGGCAGTGGGTGCCGTGCCGTCGAAGCGAATTCCCGAGGTGGTAACTCGGATCACCAATCGGTTTCGGCGCGATGGAAAACGAAACGAGAAGTTTCAAGACTTCATCGGCCGAATGGGCAAGCTCGAGGTTCGCTCGATGCTCGACGGCTTGACCGAGATTCCGAGTTACGACCAAGACCGAAGCCTTTACTCCGATTGGGGAGACCCGCGGGAGTTCACACTAGGGGACATGGGGCAGGGCGAGTGCGCCGGCGAAGTGGTCTCGCGCTTTGATTTCGCACTTGCCGGCAGCGAGCGTCAAGTCTTCGAGGCGCAGGTTCAGTTGGACGAGGGTACTCCGCGCGATTCGGCGAAGTCGGCCTTTCGCGCGATGCTCGACGCCGCCGCGGCATTGGTGCGCTCACAACACGTTGAGATCGATCTAGATGTCGACGAGCCGGACGACATCGTGCGCGAATTCCGGACTCATTTCTACGACACCAGGCTTTTCTTCGACCCTTATGCGGGAGGGAAATTCGGCAACTACCTGTTTCGCATCCACCGCGAGGAGCTAGACGGCAACCGCGACTTGACTGCAGACGCCGTTCGTCATCGCATCGAAGAAGCTCAATTGTTTATCGAGGCGGTCTACGCTTGCCACGGCCGGGTATTGGAAAACCTGGATGCCGCAGCAGTCTAGCGCCCGCGCGGTGAGTCCGCTGGAGGCGCACGAGTTCGCGATCAAGTTCTACGCGGTGGACGTAGTCGGGCTGGGCCCCAGAGACTTCATCCCGATCTTCCATGAATGGATAAAGTCCCGTCGTTTGCCGGATGAGGTGATGATCGACGTTGCCGACTATTCCCACGTCCATCACGGGCCCGGCGTCTTCCTCATGTGTCACGAAGGCCAGTACAGCTTGGATCAGGCCGGGGGACGGCTTGGCCTTCTCTACACTCGCAAGCGAAGGACGGAGGGTGACGTGCGCTCGCGGCTTCGTCGAGCCTTCGGCACCGCTTTGAAGGCTTGTAAGCTTCTCCAGGCGGAGCCAGCGCTCGAAGGAAAGCTCCACTTTCGTTGTGACGAGGCACTCTTCAAGATTCAAAACCGTCTTCTTGCACCGCGAACTCCAGAGGCATTCGACGCGGTAAAGGATGGGTTGCGGCCGTTCCTCGATGAGCTGTATCCCGAGGCGGACAACATCCGAGTCGAGGCGACTGGGGAGCCGAACGAGCCGTTTGCGATGCGTATTGCTATATCCTCAGCCCCAGATATCGGCGAGCTCATCTCCCGACTGGTCCTCGAACACGAAAGCTAGGACACTAGTTTTCAAGTCCACCGCCGGAGGCCGTCCATGACGCGCTGCGCACGAAGCCTGCTCCATCTCACATTCCTTGTGACTGTCGGAACCGCACCTCCATCGCTCGCGCAGTCGGGAGCCCAAGACCAGCTCGCGAGAGATATCCTTCAGGAGCTCATCCAAATTCGCTCGACCGCAGCCGCCGTTGAAAACACCGTGGTCGCTGCCGAGGCGATGCAAAAGCGTCTTGTCGATGCCGGCTTTTCACGAGACGACGCTCAGCTCGTGGTGGGGCCCGGTCCAAAGATCGGAAACCTGATCGCGCGCTACCGCGGCGACGGCTCCCAAAAGCCCCTTCTAGTGATGTGCCACCTGGACGTCGTGGATGCTCATCGCTCCGACTGGTCTTTCGACCCCTACTCGCTCCGTGAAGAAGACGGCTACTTCTACGGTCGCGGCACGTCGGACAACAAATCGGGCTGCGCCATCATGGTCGCCAACTTGATTCGGCTCAAACGGGAAGACTTTGCGCCCTCTCGAGATCTGATCGCCGTTTTCACCGGAGATGAGGAGACCGACCAGACGAGCATCGAGTGGCTGCTCGCCGAGTATCGCGAGCTCACCGACGTCGAGTTCGCCATCAACTCCGACTCCGGTGGCGGCGCCATCATAAACGGCAATCCGCACCGGTTCACCGTCCAGGCGAGTGAGAAGATTTACTTGACCTTCCAGCTCGAATCGCAGAATCCTGGCGGACATAGCTCCATTCCCCGCCCCGACAACGCCATCTATCGCCTCATCGGCGCCGTGGGCCGTATCTCCGAGCTCACCTTTCCCGTTCGTCTCAACGAGGTCACGCGGGAATTCTTCATCCGCTCCGCCGAGCTCGAGGAGGACGCCACCGCCGAGGACATGCGCGCGGCGTCTGCCAACCCTCCCGACCCCGCGGCTGCGGCTCGCCTCGGTCGGCAATCGGCGTTCTACAACGCGATGTTGCGAACGACCTGCGTAGCGACCCGACTCGAAGCCGGCCACGCCGATAACGCTCTGCCCCAGACAGCGCGAGCGACCGTCAACTGCCGCATTCTGCCCAACGAGTCACCGGACGACATCGAAGCAAAACTACGGGAAACCATCGCGGACGATGGCGTGTCCATCACACGCGTTGGTAAAATCACGCTCAGCCCGCCCTCTCCACTCGATCCCTCGGTAATGACTCCGGTCGCGGAGATCGTGGAAGACATGTGGCCCGGCCTTTCCATCATTCCCCGTATGTCGACCGGCGCAACGGATGGTCTGTTCGTCCGCAATGCGGGCATCCCCGTCTACGGCATGTCTGCCATCTTCGACGACCCCGACGATGTACGCGCCCACGGCCGCGACGAGCGCGTCCCGGTGAAGTCGTTCTATGACGCGAACGAATTCTGGTATCGAATGATGAAGGCGCTATCCAAATAGCAGCATCCGCACGGCGATCTCCTGGATCTTCGTCGCAGATTGCCGGATCTGAAAGAGCGTTCTTCTCGATTTCTCGTCGGCCGTGCGAATTCGCTATCCTAGTAGCGTCTCAATGACGCGAGGGAGGCCAGTGGCAACCAGCGACAGCAACCGCAGCAGGACCGACGAGACTGGGGTCGGGAGCTATTTCGTCGCGAACTATCCGCCGTTCTCGTTCTGGAAGGACGACCGATTGCTGTCGGTCGAGGAGGTTCTCGATCGCGAGCCGAGTCCGGAGGTGCCCCTCGGGCTCTACCTCCATGTGCCCTTCTGCCGAAAGCGTTGTAAGTTCTGCTATTTCCGCGTTTACACCGACAAGAATAGCAGCGAGGTCCAGCGGTATCTTGACGCTCTCGTGAAGGAGACCGCACTCCTCGCGAAACGACCGGCGCTACAAAGGGCGCTTCGTTTCGTCTACTTCGGCGGCGGCACGCCCTCTTTTCTGAGTACGGCCCAGCTCGAGTCCCTCGTCTCCGGCCTCGATGCCTCCATCTCGTGGGCGGAGGCGGAGGAGGTTACCTTCGAGTGCGAGCCAGGAACGCTGTCCGAGCGCAAGGTGGCTGCGCTGAAGGCGCTCGGCGTCACCCGTTTGAGCTTGGGCGTCGAGAACTTCGACGACGCGGTGCTCGAGGAGAACGGCCGCGCCCACCTCTCCGCCGAGATCTACCGTTCCTGGGAGTGGATCCAGTCGGCCGACTTCCCGTCGGTGAACATCGACCTGATCGCCGGCATGGTCGGCGAGACGGACGAGAACTGGGAGAGGAACATCGACGAGACGCTTCAGCTCGCGCCCGCGAGCGTCACCATCTACCAGATGGAGCTCCCCTACAACACCGTCTACTCCCGCGAGGTCCTCGAGAAGGGCCAGGATTCGAAAGTCGCGAGCTGGTCCAAGAAACGCGGCTGGGTCCGGCGTGCGTTCGAAAGGTTTCAGGCGGCCGGCTACCACGTCTCGAGCGGCTACACGCTCGTACGTGATCCCGAGCGGACAAGCTTCGTCTATCGCGACGCGCTTTGGCGCGGGGCCGACATGGTCGGGATCGGCGTCGCCTCCTTCTCCTATCTCGGTGGCGTGCACTACCAGAACCTCGATCGGCTCGAGGACTACGCCGCGGCCCTTGAGGGGGGAAGGCTACCGCTTTCGAGGGCGCTTCCCACCGAGGACCGCGAGCGCCTGATTCGAGAGCTCGTCCTGCAAATGAAGCTGGGGCGGCTCGACGCCCGCTACTTCCGCCAGAAGTTCGACGTCGATATCGCAGAGGACTTCTCAGAACCCTTCGAGTCCCTCTTGCGGGACGGCTATCTGGAGGAGAGCGGGGACACGATTCGTCTCACCCCCGAGGGGCTCCTCCGCGTCGACAGCCTCCTTCCGCGGTTCTTCCTGCCCGAGCACAGAAATGCGCGCTACACCTGAGGCCGCTCCGGCTTCGAGGGAGTGCGACGCCATCGTGCTTGGCGGCGGTCCCGCCGGGGCGACGGCGGCGACGCTCCTCGCGCGCGACGGTCACCACGTCGTGCTCCTCGAACGTGAGCTGGTCCAGCGCTTCAAGATTGGTGAGTCGCTCATGCCCGAGACCTATTGGACGCTCGAGAAACTCGGCATGCTCGATCTGCTGCGACAGAGCGCCTCCACGGTGAAGGCGAGCGTTCAGTTCATCTCCGCTTCCGGAAAGACCTCGAAGCCTTTCTACTTCTTCGAGCGCGAGAATCACGAAAGCTCCTATACGTGGCAAGTGGAGCGGGCGTGGTTCGACCAGGCGCTCCTCGACAATGCTGCCGCTCGAGGAGTCGAGGTGCAATTGGGCACGACCGCAACCGAGGTTCTCTTCACGAACGAGCGGGCGCGCGGCGTACGAGCCGTCCTTCCCGAAGGCGACACCGTCGAACTGACGGCGCGCGTCGTCGTCGACGCCACCGGCATCGCGTCTCTCGTCTCGCGACAGCTCTCGTTGAGAGTACCGAATCCTGAGCTCAACCGTGCCTCAGTCTTCGGCCACTTCGACAATGGCGCCCGAGACGAGGGCATCGACGAGGGCGCGACTCTCGTCGTCCACACCCCGGGGAACTGGGGCTGGTTCTGGTACATCCCGCTCTCTCACAACCGGGTGAGCGTCGGCATCGTGGCGCCGCCCTCGAGGCTCTTCGAGGGCGGCGGCTCGGCCGAGGAGGCCCTCGCGCGCGCCATCACCGACTGCCCTCCGATCCGGACCCGGCTCGCGAAAGCGACCCGTCGCGGTCCGGCCCGCGTCGCAAAGGACTACTCTTACCGCGCGCGACGTATCGCGGGCGAGGGCTGGGTGCTCGTCGGAGACGCCTTCGCGTTCCTCGATCCCATCTACTCTTCAGGCGTCTTTCTGGCCTTGAAGTCGGGAGAGATGGCGGCCGAGGCCGTCTCCTCCGCGCTTCGAGACGGCGACTGCTCGGCCGAGCGACTCGGGGCCTTCGGTCCGACGCTCATTCGGGGCACCGAGACCATCGAGAGGCTAGTCTATGCGTTCTATACTCCCGGATTCAGCTTCGCGACCTTCGTACGCACCCACCCGAACCACCGGAGGCGCCTCGTCGATCTCCTCGTGGGGGACGTGTTCGAAAAGCGGTTCGACGAGTTTTTCTCCGACCTCGACGGGTTCCTCGCAAAGAACAAGGCCCGCCGTCGCCCCCTGAGCTATTCGGAGCGCAGCTTGGATCCCTCACCCGGCTCGAGCACTACGAGGAAACGGCGGGCTTAGCCACCGCTCCCGCTTCGTCGGCGTGGCCTGAGGCCCAGCGCTCGTAGGCCTGCAGCAGTTCCGCGGTGAATTGTTCGCGGCGCGTCGAGTCTCGAAAAACGATCTGATTCGCGTAGCGGCTCACGCCGTCCACCTTGAATTCGCGGGATGGGAGACCGATGAACAGGCTCTCGCCACTCCTCACCACCCGAAAACCCTTGACGGTAATGCCGTCGGCCACGTCGACCTCCGCAAAAGCTAGAATCTTGCTATCCCTCAAATTCGTCTCGTAGAACTTCGCGTCCATACTGCACTCCTCTCGTTTACATCGCTTGCCATTGACCACCGCGGTAGCGCGCTACCCGGACCTTACCCGTCGAGCCCATCACGATGACCGCATAGACGAGTCCGTAGTCATTGCTCAAGAACACCGTGCCGCTCGTCGACGAGCCCAGGGGAGAGAACGAGAGTATGTGGCTCCTCCCGATTCTCAAGCCCGGAAAGGGGGCCCGGGCTCCCGTCGGCAGAGTTCCATATCGGACTCCCGGAAAGACCGCGCTGAGCCGATAGGGCTCCCGAAATCGGTGGTCGACGCCTCGCCGAATGTCCGCACGCCGGATCCCGTTCCCGTTGCCATCGGCATAGAGCGAGAAGACGGGGTCTCCCGAGACTTCCTCGAACACGACACCGATGTAGCGAGCTTCCGCCGCGGCCCGCGATCGAGCGCCACGCAGCAGGCTTCGGATATAAAACGCAGCCCCTCGCAGACTCGCCTCCTGAACGTAGGCCTTGGTACGTGGAATCGCGGCCGCGAGCATCGTGATGACTATCGTGACGACGACGATCACCTCCAGAATCGTGTACCCGCTCACTACGGGACGGCGCGCGTGCCTGGGGCCGGCGGCACCGAAGTGCCGCCAGCCCACCTTCGGGGCTCGCTCGAGTCCCGGAACCATGCTCACTTCTTCGTCGACGACGATCCGACGGTCAGCATCGGCGCGATCTTCGCGTAGGTCTTTTCTCCGATCCCGCGAACGTTCATCACCTCTTCCGTTTTCGCGAACTCGCCATTGTTCTTTCGATAGGCGACGATCCGCTTCGCGACCGTTTCGCCGATCCCCGGAAGCGTCACCAGTTCCTCGACTCCAGCGCGATTGATGTTCACTCGAGTCTCAGCCTGGGCATCGTCTGATTGAGCGACGCCCACACAAAACGACAGGATGGCGACGCTCACTAGAGCCGCGATCACGGACTTCATTCGATTGATTCTCACGTTCATGTACTGGTCTCCTTTCTTATTTGCAAAAGCGGAGTCGACCCGCCCGGCGCGCTGCTAGCCGCCGAGGCGGGCCGATCCGCAGCCTTCGCCCCGTCCCGGGACCACATCCGGCCGATTGCCGACGACACATGATTCCCGTGACGGAGACCCCAACCAAGAAAAACGATCGACTGTGTGTCACCTCCCTTCGCCGTAGCGTCGGCACTTACCTCCTTCCCTAAGGCAAAAGCCGCGCCACCTCGATTCCGACCGAAGTCGGTGCACTAAAGACCACGAACAGCAGTACTTCCCGACCGCCCCGTCGTTCGCAGCCGACTCAGCTTCTCGATGCACGTCAACGGTGGTTGACACCTCTCTGCTCTGTTGGGCGCGAAGTGCTTGTAGACTCCACGTTTTTGTGCGTCTCCCTCGGTTGTCACTCAACTGTCACCCGGACAGGATGGCGTCTCACGTAGCTTGAAAGCGGAGTTTTGTGTTAGTATCTAAAGTTGTGGTTGAGGTTCCTCCCTCCTCCCTTCATTCCTGAAAAAGTTCCATGGAAGACAAAGAAAGCGGGAGTCTCAGTCAGAAACCTGTCCTCGATCTCCTGGTGGAGCTTCATAGCGAAGCGGTGACAGGCTCGCTCAAGCTCGAGCGAGCACCCCTCCAGAAGGCCGTCTACTTTCGCGATGGCCAAATTTTGTTCGCGGCCTCGAACGATCCGAAGGACCAACTCGCTTCAATCCTCGTCGAGGAAGGCAAACTCGGTCCCGACCAGATGCAGGTCGCGCAAGCGCGTGTGTCCCCGGGAAACCCGCTGGCCAAAGTCCTCACCGAGCTCGGCTATATCTCGCAGCGCGAGCTCGCCGAAGCGGCGCGAATCAAAGTCGAGAAGATCCTCACCGATCTGTACGGCTGGAAAGAGGGGACCTATCAGTTCGCGACGAAATCCCTTCCCAAAGGCGCGATCGACCTGGAGCTATCGACGCCGCGACTCATGCTCAACAGCATCCGTCGCATCGAAGATCGGGATTGGGTCCTGAAGCAGCTCGACTCTCTGGAGACGATTCTGAGCCCTGGGTCCGCGCTTGCGACCTTCATTCAAGACACGCAGGCAGACGAGCAAGCTGCCGAAGTTCTTCGGCTAGCAGACGGCGTGAAGAGTATCCAGCAGATCGGCGCGGTCTCTCCCCTCGGCGAGTTCGAGGTTTGCAAGATTCTCGCGGCCGCGCTGATCGTAGGTGCGCTCGAGAAAGCCGGTTCCGCCGTCGTGACCGCGACCGAGGACGCGTTCTCGTTCCCGAGCGAAGAACCTCAGGTTCAACCGGCTGCCCCCGACCTCGAGGTCTCGGTTCCGGAAACGCCTTTCGGGAACGAGACCCTAGGGCTGCCAACGCCCGATCCCGTGCCACCGGTATCGAGCGCTACCGTCTTCCAAGCACCGGACGAGACCTCCTTTCACGTTCCGGCAGCGCCATCAGGCGACGCCGAAGCGGAAGAGAAGACCATCTTCGATGCGGTGCCGCCGCCGCTTCCCAACGCCGAGCCTAGCTTCGAGCCCCAGCCGGCACCGATCCCCTCTGCCTCGCAACTCATGATCGACGAGCCCGAGCCAGACACCGAGGGCGAGATTGGCGGTCGAAGGGCCCCTAGACCGATGAAGATGCGAGGGGGCGCCAGCCGGAGCTCCGGTGGTTTCCTGAAAGTTCTCGTTGCCGTCGTCTTCGTCGCGGCCGCCGCCTTCGGCGTCTATTTTTTCGTCTGGCCGCTCGTTGGCGGTGGAGGCGATGCGAGCCCCGGCTCCGGCACGCCGACTTCCGTCGCAGGCGCTACGACGACGGCAACACCGGTTCCCGCAGCTTCGACGAGCGTCGATCCGGGCACGGGAAGCGTGGACCCGAGGTCGACGGGCGCGGCCCCACCGCCGGCGGGAACTCGACCCATGCCTCCGTCAGCCACCACTTCGTCTCTCCCGTCAACAGCCACTCCGACATCTGGCTCGACCCGACCGGCGCCCGCGCCACCGACTACGCCGGCTCCGAGTAGGAGCGGTACCGGCCGAGCGCTTCTGCGAAGCGGCAACCTCGTAGAGGCCGCTCGTGCTTTCGAGACCGAGCTCCAACGCAGCGGCAAGCGATTCACAATTGCCGTCGGCCTCTACTGCAACCAAGCCAACGCCGGGCGACTCGTCTCGGGGTTCGACGCCTCGGAACAGCTCTACGTCCTTCCCGCAACCGTCTCGGGACAAAACTGTTTTCGCGTCGTCTGGGGGCTATTCGACTCCCAGGAGTCTGCTGAGCAAGGCATCGCCGCCGTACCCGCCGGGATTCGAGCCGGGGATGTCTCACCCGTGGCCTTATCGCGAATCCTCCGCTAGTAGAGCTCGAAAAGGGATGAGACCTCTCCTCCTCGCGGCCCAACTCTCGATGGTGCTTCTCCTCGTCACGTTACCGATCGCGGCAGAGGAAATTCTCCATCTCACCAACGGACGGCAGATCAGGGTCGAGCGCTTTTGGGAGGAAGGCGACCAGATCTTTTATGAAAAGAAGGGAAACGTCTTTGGCTTTCCTCGTACGCTGCTCGAGCGCGTCGATCGGGCCGCGTCGGCTCGCGAGGAAGAGGAAAGCGAGGTACCCGAAACGGGCTTTCGAAACGAGATCGCCGCGGACACGGTCCAGGCCGCTCGTGACCACTTACGGAAGGGAGAGCTCGACGAGGCCGGGAAACTCTACCGACGCGCGCTTCGCGAGGCACCCGATTCCGTAACCGCCCGGCTCGAGCTGGCCGAGCTCTACGTCCAACGCGGCGACTTGGGCGCGGCTCAAAGCCAGCTCGAGCAAGCCAAACGTCTCGTGCCCGACGATCCCAAGGTGCGAGAACGTCTCGGCGACGTCTACTACGAAAGGGGACGGACGTCACTCGCCATTCGAGAGTGGCAGCTCGCCCTTGCCGAGCTTCCGAGCCCCGGCCTCTTGTATAAACTGAAGCAGGCGCTCCGGGAAAACAATGACGACATCAACTTCGAGGAAATCGAACAGCCTCACTTCCTTATCCGCTACGATGGTCGGGTCAACGAATCGATCGGTCGCATCGTCGCGGCAGCGCTCGATGCGGAGTATTACGAATTGAGCCGCGAGCTCCGCTTCACCCCGACTGTGCCGATCCACATCACGCTCTATACCAATCAGGAGTTTCAAGACGTGACCCGAGCGCCCAAATGGGCGTCGGCGCTCAACGACGGTGAGATACGGGTCCCGGTGGAGGGTGTGACGGTGATGACGCCAAATCTCCAGCGGGTGTTGCGGCACGAGCTCACCCACAGCTTCATCAACGCGCTGACGCGAGGGAACTGTCCCGCCTGGCTTCACGAGGGAATCGCTCAGCTTGGAGAGGGAAGCGAACGGCTCGACCCTTACCCGCGATTGCGAGACGCCCAGGCCCGGGGAGCACTTCTGCCTCTTTGGAGCCTCGAGGGCCCCCTGCTGAACTACTCGAAAGACAAGGCGCTTCTCGTCTACGCACAGTCTCTCTCGGCAACGGAATACGTGACGGCACGGAAGGGGCGATCGGCGCTCGTCAAAATCCTCGAGATGCTCGCTCAGCGTCAAACAATGAACGACGCGCTCAAGAAGATCGTTGGGCTCGACTATCAGGAGTTCCAGGCGGCCTGGGAGGCTGACCTAGCGCGCTACCGACCCGCCCCACGCTAGACTTTTCTCGACGGCGATTATTCGTCGGTAGCGACGGCCACCCTAGGTGTGCCGCGCTGGCCGAGATCTCGTTCGAGCTTTTCCTTCTCAGCTTCGAAGTCGTCCCGGAACTCGTCCGCAACGGGCGGACCCGGCGGATAGATCTGCGTCAGAGGATTCACGGCCTTGCCGTGGCGAATCAGCCGAAAATCCAGATGCGCGCCCGTCGCGGCTCCCGTCGAGCCAACGTAACCAATCACCTGCTTTTGGTCGACCCGCTGACCGATTCGGAGGCCTTTCGCAAAGCGCGAGAGGTGCAGGTACTTCGTCGAATAACCCATCGCGTGGCGCACCGTGACCATATTGCCGTTGGATCCACGGAGACCTCGGTCAGTAACGACACCGGCGGCGACGGAGAAGACCGGCGTTCCCGCAGGCGCGACGTAGTCGACGCCGAGGTGAGGCATGCGCCGTTTGTGCACGGGGTGCAGCCGACTGTGCGAGAAGCCGGAGCTGATGCGCTGGAACTCGACAGGTGCTCGAAGGAAGGCCTTGCGCATCGATTTCCCTTCGGGATCGTAGTAGTCGCCCTGGCCCGTCGGGTCTTCGAAGTGAAAGGCGGTAAAGACGCGCGAGCCTCCCAGAAAGGACTCGTAGCGCGCCGCCTTCAGCCGTCCGTAACCCACGTGCTCTCCGTCCCGGTACAGCTTCTCGACGACGAGCGAGAACCGATCCCCGTTCCTACTCTGAGTATGAAAATCGAAGTCCCAGCCAAACACGTTAGCAAAGGCGATTGTGAGGGGGGCGCTTTCGCCGAGTCGAGACACGCTGAGGAAAAGGTTGTCCTCGAGGACTCCAGCAAGCACCACGTCGTGACGCTCCACGTCGACGGTCGTGGATTCCGACTGCCAGCCGAGGTGCGAGCGGGTAAGCAAGACTTCTTGGAAACGACCCCGCCGAATCCGGATGGAAGAGACTTGACGGCCGTCTTCATACGAAAGCAGCAATTCGTCCCCCGCTCTCAAATGACGCACTTGCATCACGCCCGAAAGGGCGAGCGCGACGTCGTGGATCTGGGCGGAAGACAGGCCGTTTCGGAGCAAGACCGCAGACAGCGTCTCCCCGCGTCCAAGGCGATCCGGAATCACGATGGGCTCGACCTCGGGCTCGTCCTCGACCAGCCCTTCGGCATGCGGCACGTTGGGAAGCGGTCCCAGATACCACTCCACGAGTCCGATGCCGAGAAATAGCCATGTCGACAAAGAGAGGACCACCCAAGCCGCACTCGTGCCCAGGGCCACGGCTCGCGAGCTCCTCTGCAGTTTGAGAGTCACATCAGTCCATAGAAGCCGAGGGTGCGGCGCAGGCCTTCGTCCAAATCGACTTTGGGGTCATAACTGAGCGCGGCCTTGGCGGCACCGATGTCGGCAAGGGAATGAGGCACGTCGCCAGAGCGCGTGGGCCCATGCTGCGCCTCGAGCGGTGAGCCGGCGAGCTTCGCCATCGTCGTCCATAGTCCGTTGATCGAGATCCGCTCGCCGCGCCCGATGTTGAAGACTCCGCCACTGGCAGCAGCTTCGTGGCAGGCGGCAAAGTTCGCCTCGGCAACGTTCTCGATATAGGTGAAGTCGCGCGTCTGCTCTCCGTCACCGTGAATGGTCGGGGCGGTTCCGGTACGAATACTATCGAGAAAGCGGCTCACGACTCCGGAGTATGGAGAGTTGGGGTCCTGTCGGGGCCCGAAGACGTTGAAATAGCGCAGTGACACGGTTTCGAGGCCATAGAGCCGATGAAACACCAGGCAGTAATGCTCCGCCGCGAGCTTCGCCACCGCGTAGGGGGACAAGGGCTCCGTGTGCATCGACTCGACCTTGGGGAGGACTTCGTTCGCCCCATAGACGGAGGAGGAAGACGCGTAGACGAGGCGGCATACACCGGCCTCTTTCGCCGCGGAAAGCAACGTCAAGGTGCCCGTCGCGTTGGCGGCATGGGACTCGAGCGGAGCATCGACGGAGCGTGGCACCGAAGGGATCGCACCCTCGTGAAACACGAAATCTACCCCCTCGACGGCTCTCGCAACCGCGCTCCGATTGCAGAGATCCCCCTCCAGAAGCTCAATCCGGTCCCGTACTTCCTCGAGGTTCTCGCGTTTTCCGGTCGAGAAATTGTCGAGAACGCGCACGCGTTCGTCTCGCTCGAGGAGAAATCGCACCAAGTAGGAGCCGACAAATCCGGCACCCCCGGTGACCAGGTAGCGACTCATCCTCTCGCCCTGACGTTCCTCGCTTCAAATCTCACGATTTACACAGTTTATGGACCAGAACCCATAGCCGTCAACCCCTAGGTTCGCGGAAGCGCCTCTGCATATGTTACGATACAAGGAGTTATCGGTTTTACTCGAGACGGACCAAACCTCTTTACCGGAGCTCGTTCCATTGCACGGCGATCTCAGCCGCGACACGCTCGGCGACGCGATCAGGAGCCTCTACGTCAACCGGCGGAGCGGCATCCTCCACCTCGCGCAAGAGAAGGTCAGCAAACGCATCTACTTCCGTAAAGGGTCCATGATCTTCGCCAACTCCGACGTCGAGAACGACCGACTCGGCGAGTTCTTGATTCGCAATGACGTCATCGACCGCGAGGCCTTCGGAAAGTCCTCGGAAGCCATGAAGGAGACCGGCAACCGTTTTGGCAAGACTGTCGTCGAGCTCGGCTATTGTGACGCGGCGGAGATGGGTCAACGCGTCGTGGAGCAAATCCAGGCGATCATCTATTCGCTGTTCGATTGGGACGCAGGCGAGTACCGATTCGAGCAGCACGAGAACCCGGTCGACGAGGACATCGTACTCAACCTGTCCACCGCCGATATCATCATCGAGGGCACGAGGCAGCTCGCCGACATCGAAAAGATCCGCCGCACCGTTGGCGAGGAGAGCCGGGTTCTTCAGCACACGGAGAATCCGCTCCTTCTCTACCAGAAGGTGACGACCCTGAGCCAATCGGAGTACTTCATTCTCTCACGCATAGACGGAACGAGCTCCATCTCCGACATTCTTTCCGTCTCGCCGCTGGGCGAGGACGAAACCTATCGCTGTATCTACGGTCTCTTATCGGCAGGCGTCCTCGAGTTCCAGGGCAGAGCCGAGGCTAAACCGCGACAGCCAGAAAGGGCCGCTCCGAAGCCGGTCGAGCGAGCTTCGCCCGCGGCGGCGGCCCCGCAGCCGAGCCCGCCACCCCCTGCTCCGCCGAGGCCCGTCAGTCCGGCGGCGGAAATACCGAAGCCTGAGCCAGAGATCAAGGCGCCGGCTGCCGAGCCGCCCGCGGAGCCGAGCGGACCAAGCGCCGAGGAGATTGCTGTCCGCGATGACATTCTCGAAACGCACGCGTCGCTGAGCGAGTCGACGCTCTATGACCTGCTGGCGATTACCATCACGGCCAACGATGTCGAGGTCAAGAAGGCCTATTACGCCATGGCCAAGAAGTATCACCCCGACCGGCACCACTCGCCCCACCTCCGAGACGTCCATGGGCTTCTAGAAGAGCTATTCGTCAAGATTACACATGCTTATCAAACTCTCTCGAGCCCCCTAGAGCGCAATCGCTACGACGCCTCGCCACCTGCACGGTGTTGGCGTCACCTTCTTTGTACACGCGGAGCTCGACCGTCTCATGGCCGCCGGTGCGGACGATGGACTCTCGCTCCTTGTGCCCCCAGCGGACGTCGGCGACGTCTCTCAGAAAAACACGCCTCCCGTCTTCGTCGACGAGCTGGGTGGCGCCGATGTCGTGCAGATCTTCGAACTCGTTCAGCGTGCGGACAAGGTAGCGTGCTTCGTCCTCGTAGATGCTGCCCCCGGCGAGGTTCACATTGCTTGCCGCGAGCGCCGTCGACACGGCCGCCACGTCCACGCCGGAAAGAGACAGGCGATCCTCGTCGACATGGACTTGAATCTCGCGCTCGAGACCGCCTTCGACCTTGACCGCCTCGATTCGTTCGAAGGGCTCGGGGGGAGAGGGCTGCAGCCCATCGAGCTCGTCGCCACTTACCTCGGAGCGCATACCTTGCCGCCGGAGTACCGCTCGGACCGCTCCGCCTATGTGGATCTGGTCATGAGCGACGAGCTCATGGGTCGCGTCGCGGAAGAAGGTCTCGCGGAGTTCTGCGACGTTTTCTGTGAAGAGGCGGCCTTTACACTGGAGGAGTCCCGTCGAGTGCTCGAAAAGGGCAAGGACTACGGACTCGCTCCAAAGATTCACGCGGATCAGATTACGCAGATGGGAGCCTCCCGGTTGGCCGCCGAAGTGGGAGCGGTGACGGCGGAGCATTTGGAGCACATCGATGACTCAGGTGCGAAGGCGCTTCGCGACGCGAAGGTCATCGCGGGTCTCCTGCCGGGCTGCTCGTTCTATCTCGGCGTTCCGCAAGCTCCCGCGCGCCGAATACTGCGGGAGGGTATCCCCATCGCGATCGCGACGGACTACAACCCGGGCTCTTCCATGGTGGAGTCTCTTCCGCTCGTACTCTCGATCGCCTGCACGCAATTGAAACTCTCACCCTCCGAAGCGCTGATTGGCGCGACGCTCAACGCCGCGGCGGCACTTCGTCGCGACTCGCGAATCGGGCTCGTTGCGAAGGGGATGGAGGCGGATCTCGTCGTGCTCGATACGCCGAGCGTCGATCGGTGGCTCTACCAGGTCGGACGCAACGCGGTGCAGACCGTCCTCAAGAAGGGACGCGTCGTCTACGAGAAACCATCGGCCAAAGCCATGAAGCCCTGAGTGGGTGAGGGTTCCCCGTGACGTGCCTCAGAAAGCGTATTCGAAGCCGACGAGCGGGGTGATCTTGTCGCGGAGTCCGTTGTCGTCGAGGTTGAAGAGCAAGTTCACGTCGATAAGGAGACTCTGCACGACATTGAGCTTGAAGCCCACGGCCCCGCTGAGCTGATTGTAGGACTCGTTAACGAAGTCCACGGTCGGAAACGTATTGATGCCGTCTCTGGCTTGGAACGTCGTCTGGACGAGGCGCGGAGCGTCGATGAAATAGTTCCCGATCACGTCGAGAACGAAGGTGAACCGGCTGCTCACGCCAAAGTCCGCACCAACGACGTAGGTGACCTGGTCCGGGAGGTCGGCGGACTCGCCCGTGTTCGGATTGCCGGCGAGAACACTCGATCCGTTCCAGAGATAGCCAGCGTTGACGTGGGGTGAGAAGGCTCGTCCGGATCGCGAGAGAACGATGAAAGGCCGGATACCGGGCGCGCCGATGCCGAGGAGGTTCTCTTCGTCCCCGGTCGGCAAGCGCACGTCGAGACCGAAAGCTGCGCCGGCCCCGAAGCGCCCCTTGAGCCTCATCGTCAGATCGCCGATGCCGTTCGCGTTTCCGAAAGCCGTGAACGTACGCTGATCTCCCAGCTCGCCGTCCTGCCCTCGGTAGAAATGGACCTCGTCGTTCGAGGAGGTACCGAGCCTCTGGACGCTCGCGGTGGATGTGACGGTGAGGTCGGCGCTCACCATCGGGATGGCGAGGGACAGGTCGAGCCGATCGGTGAGGCCGTAACTGATGAAGGTGGTGAACTGGTTGACGCGGGCCTGGATGGAGTTCAACGTCGTCACGACATCGATGCGGCCGCCGAGCCGCTCGGCGCCGTCGTGCTCGAAGACCGATGGAACTGCGCCGATGTCGAGACCCTCGATTTTGTCGAAGGTGAAGTTCTGGAACGTGAAGCCGAAGCTGAAGCGTCCGCCACCGAGGGTCTCCGCGCGCTCGGCGAGAATCGGGCCGAAGCTCTGGCTCGTTCGTTGAAAAACCCCGAGATCGGAGTCGAACTCGTAGGTGAAGCCGGAGGCCGGTGACGGTAGCGGAACGGCCGCGAGCTGGCTCGTCATCGCCACGCCGAATTGCGTGAACTGCGACTGGAAATCGCTATTGAAGTGAGCGGAGTGCGTATCGCCGCTGGGCAAAACGGTGAGGCTATCCACGACGAGACCACCGGGACCGTAGAGATTCGTGAAGATGGTCGAAAGACGGTCCACCGGGACCGCGACGTTGAATGGCTCCTGAGCGTGAGCCGCACTCGACCCCACCAGGACTGCGAGAGCTAGAAGAACGGTTCGCTTGGACATCTCTGGCACCTCATTCGTGTCTCAAAGGGTTTCTGGTTTCGGAAGATGATTTCTGGACTTTGCTAACCGATATCGTCGATGACCCAGCCGCCACCGCTCTTGGACAGTTTGAAAACCTGCCGGCGTTCGTTGCCGTTCTGGGAGCGACCGCCAATGACGATGATGTCCCGGCGGGTTACCGTGACGACGGCCGAATTCGACTCGATGCTCACGTTCTCGATAGCGAGCTCCACCTCATGGGAGTCCACGTTCTTAAAGGATTCCTTGAGTCGGCTCTCGTCGTCCGCCGTCAGATTGGGCTTCACTCGACGAAACAGCGCGATATCCTCCGACTCGAGGGCGCGTTCGTAATTCGCGAGCGTCTGGCGGATCGCAGCCTCCTCTTGAGCCACCGAAGGAGCGGTGGAGGCCGGAGGGGCGGTCGTGGGGCGCGGTGCTGCCGCAGCGCGCCGATCCGCCTCGCGCTGTCGAGCCTCGACTTCGGCGAGCTCCCTTTTAGCTTGCTCCAAGAAGCCGAGGGCATCCCGATAGGCTTTGCTCGCTCCCGCGAGATCGCCGCGGCTTGCGAGGCGCTTCGCCACCTGCTCCTCCGCCGTGGCACGACGGTAGGAGGGCTGCTCTATGAGTCCGGCCGATCGAGGCGTTTGGCTCGCTCGGTTCCAGGCGGTTTCGGCGCTCCGGAGCTCCCCTTCGAGCTCGGCATTCGTCTGCGCTTGCGCTTGGGACTGACGCTCCGTTTGAGCACGCTGCTGCTTCTGAGCCTGTTGATGAGCGGTCCTGGCTTGCTGGAAGACCCCCCGAGCTTCGAGAAACTTGGACGCGGCGTTCGTGTACTCGCCGCGGTTGAAGTTGCCGCTCGCCTCCTGTCTCATGCGCTCCGCCTGTTGGAACTCGGCACGCCCGTTGGCGCCGGCGGAGGAGGCAGCGCTCCGAGCTCGCTCCATCTCGTCCCGTGCGGAATCCGCACGACTCTGGAAGTGCTCGTTGAGCTGTGCTGAGAGCTCCGTTCCGAGAGGGTGGCTCGGATCGAACGCCAGGACGCGCGACAGAGCGTCGGCGGCGGTTGCAGTGTCGCCGCGCTCCAAAGCGGCGCGAGCCTCGGTGACCGCGGCATCGATCTCGGCCAGCGTCGTCCGAACTTCGTTCTGAACGCGGAGCGCCTCGGCTTGGTCCGGTACCTCCGCGAGGATCTCTTCGGCCTGTGCCATAGCCGCTTGATAATCCTTCAGCTCGAGCCTCCGGAGCATCAGCTCCTGTTTGCTTTGCAGGAGCTCCAAGCTCAGCTGCTCGACGTTGGCACCGGCCCTGTTATCGCTTCCTCCGCTCGAGCTCATATAGAAAAGCCCGGCTCCGACGACGCCGAGGACCAAGAGCCCGACGACCGCGTAGAGCGCGACGGGCCGGCCGGCGGTTGACGTCGCTCCCATCGACTGGGCCGGGATGCTAGTCACGTCGCGCTTGCGCAACGTACCCCGGCTGCCAGAAGCGGACGGGCCGCTCAAGCTCGGCCGACTCGGAGCGCTCTTCACGGAAACCGACGGCTTGGATGGAGAAGAGCCCGCCCCGGCTGCCGGTGTTGAGATCGTCGAATCGGCATAGCTGGTCATGGTCGAATCCGCCTCAGTGGTCGACAGAACCTCGCTTCGGATAGCTCTCAGATGTTCACGAAACTCGTTGCCGTCCGCGAAACGCGCCTCCGGATTCGCATCGAGTGCTCGATCCACACAGGACACCAGATTTTTGGGCAATTGGGTATAGCGAGCGAGCGGCTCTCGGTCACCCTGAACGACTTTGAACATCGTCGCGTGGATCGATTCCGCACTGAATGGCTTCTTTCTCGTCAGGAGCTCGTAGAATACGGCTCCCAGCGAGAAGATGTCCGACCTCGGATCGACGCGAAGCCCCTGCACCTGCTCGGGAGACATATAGTTGGGCGTTCCCATGACGTGGCCCGTCTTGGTCATGTCGGAGGACGCTTCGTGAACCAGCCCGAAGTCGAGAATCTTGATCTGGCCGCTCTTGCTGATGTGGATATTGGCGGGCTTGAGGTCGCGATGGACCATGCCCTTTTCGTGCGCAAATCCGAGACCGTCCGTCACCTGCTCCATGATCGCGAGAATCTGATCGATCGTGAGCGCCGATTTGCTCCGGATGAGCTCCTTGAGGTCCTGCCCCTCGAGAAGCTCCATCACCATATAGATGTTTCCGTCCTCCTCGACGAACTCGTAGATAGTGATGATGTTGGGATGGTTGAGCGCTGCCGCGTTTCTCGCCTCGCGGCGAAACCGCTCGATGAGATCCTCGTCCGCGCCGAGAGTCTCGGCGATGGTCTTGATGGCAACGAAGCGCTTCAGCGCCGGGTCTTGACCCTTGTAGACCTCGCCCATGGCACCCTTGCCGATCTTGCCGACAATGTCGTACTTGCCTAACTTCTTTGGCTCGGTCGCCATGGAAGAAGACAAGAGGCTTGGCACCGTCAAAGGGGCGAGTCACCGACTCACACCCGGGCTGCGACTCCATCTCTACGGCCAGGAGTCGTCGGTGGCGGTCGAGGTCGATCCGGAAAGCTTCGATTGGAGTGTTCTGGGAGAGGAGCGGACTTCGTCGTCCCTGCTCAACCTCGAGCGCTTCCTCTCGCGGCTCTCGGCGAGCGCACAAGGCGCAGAGGTAGATCGAGGGTTCGACCACGAGCCCTTGGTGCTGGCGAGAGCGGAGTCTCCCAACGATCTCGCGGGCGCCCTGGCAGAGAGCGATAAAGGTCTCGAAGGTGTCCTTTATGACAATGAGGAAGGGTTTCGGTTCTATTCCCGATGGCGTTCTCGCCTCGCCCGGCATCTGAGTCGCGCGTAAGACTTACATGGCTTGGGTAAAACTTGCCCCGAAAAGGCGCCGCCGCGCTGAGCGCTCCGAGGCCTGGCCCATCTTATCCGACTGATAAGACGAATCTTGTGGTCGGAACCGCCAAACTGGCAGAGGGTTTGCTATGGAAGTCCAGCAAGATGACACGGCTCGTTTCGGGACTCTTGACCATCCACGTTCTGGCGGTTGGGCCCGTCTATTCGCAGGCGGACGACAGCACCGACGTCGCACCTCACTTTCGGTTCGTGACTTCCGTCAATGCCGTGCATCTCAACGTTTCCGTCGTCAACAAGAAGGGCAAGCTGATCACGAATTTAGGGCAAAATGATTTCGAGCTTCTGGAAGACCAGAAGGCCCAGACAATTACGTATTTCTCCAGGGGCTCGGAGGCTCCAGTCGACCTCGTCTTGCTCGTCGATGCCAGCGGCAGCATGGACGTGACCGCGAAGGTCGCCAATGCCCGAAACGCTGCCATTCAAATGATTCATAGCCTGGGACCAGAAGACCGTGTTTCCGTCTATGCATTCGATAAAAACCTCTACCAACTCACGGAGTTTGGCGAGAGCAAAGAGGAGTCGATTGCGGCTCTGACGCGCCTCACTCCTTTCGGGTCGACCGCTTTATACGATGCGGTCTCGACACTCGCGGACCACGTCGTCCATGAAGGTTTCGGCAGACGCGCAATCGTCGTCGTGACCGACGGTGTGGATACCTCGAGCGAGACCTCGGTGAACGAGGCGGTCGAGAAAGCAAAGGGCGTCGACCTTCCCGTCTATGCCGTTCGCGTCCTCTCGCCGCTAGACGATCCGAAAAACGACCTGTTCCTCGGGGTGCACGGCGCGGAGTTTCGTGGAGCGGATGCACTACGTCTATTCACTGCGGAGACGGGTGGCGATATGTTCGAGGGAAGCCAATGGGGTCAGCTCGCCATGGCTTCGGCACGCATTCGAGATGAGCTGAAGACTCAGTACCGAATCGGCTACGTTCCCGACAATCCGAGAGGAGACGGCGGATTCCGCCGTATTCAAGTTCTGACGCGCCGGCGTGGTGTCGAGGTTCGCACACGCAAGGGTTACTACCCCAAGAAGCAAAGCAAGGCCCCCCCGCCTCGCTCGGCGATCGAAGACAGGTCGTACTACTAGGCTAGGGAGGTCCACAAATGAAGAAAGCTACCTTGAGTATCAGTATCGTCGTCATGGCTATCATCGCTTCCGGCTGCGCCACGAAGAAATACGTGAGCAAGGAAGTCGGTGCCGTCAATCAGAAAGTCGAAAGCCTCAGCGATTCCGTCGAGCGGAATCAGGAGCGTATCGGCCGGAACGAAGAGTCGCTCACGCGTCAGGACGGTGACATCCGTCGCGTCGACGCGAAGGCCGACGAGGCCGGTCAGCTCGCTGCCTCCGCACAGGGTGAGGCCGAACGCGCCTTCAACGAAGCGCAGCGCGCGATGAAAGGCAAGCTCCTCTACGAGGTGACTCTTTCGAACGACAAGGTCAACTTCGATTTGAACGCGGCGCAGCTGTCCTCCGACGCACAAATGCTCGTGGACGAGCTGGCCGAGAAGGTCAAAGCGGATAATCGCGGTCTCTGGATCGAAGTCGAAGGGCACACGGACGCTTCGGGCGAGCCGAGCTACAACAAGACGCTCGGACTGAAGCGCGCGGAGACCGTCCGCGACTATCTCTATCAGGCGCACGGCATCCCCCTCCATCGGGTCGCCGTTTACAGCTTCGGAGAGGAACAGCCTGTGGCGGACAACGCGACGCGCGACGGGCGCGCTCGCAACCGAAGGGTTGTGGTCAAAGTTCTCGAATAGAGAAGCGAACAGAAACGAGACTCCCAGCTCGGCAACGGGCTAGTGGGAGCCCGGCAGACCCCTTTTCCGGCGCGCGGGGGTCTGCCGGGTTTGCTTTTTGAGGTCTTCTCTCTCCCCTGGGGAGAGGTCGGCTCGCGAAGCGAGCCGGGTGAGGGGCCATCCGTTCAGGAAAAGCGCGGCGCTCGGGCTAGAATGGAATAACGCGCTCCACAGCCGGTAGTGTGAGACGGGAGGAAGGCTTGGGCAGCCTGGCCTACGCCCCAAATTGGGAGAATTCAGCCGAGGCCGATCGCGGCCTCGTCGTGCGCGCACGTGCCGGGGACCACGAGGCCTTCGGAGAGATCGTGCGTGCCCACCAGCGAAAGGTCTATGGCGTGGCACTTCGAATGACCCGACGCCATGAAGTCGCGGACGATATCGCCCAGGAAACTTTCATCCGCGCCTATCGAAACCTGGCGCGTTTCGAGCTGGGTCGACCCCTGGCGCCGTGGCTGAAAAGAATCGCCATAAACCTGGCGATTAACCACTTGAACGGGGTCGCACGGCGCGAGCAGTCTCTCTATACGGACGATCAGCCCGCAGGACCGCAGAAGAACCCATCGTCGGGCTTTACCGGGTCCGATCCGCTGAGCACGCTCGAGTCCAATGAGCGCATGGCGGCGCTCGAGCGGGCGATGAAGCGGCTGTCGCCGGATCATCGAGCCGTGCTGATACTAAAGGTCGAAGAGGGTATGCGATATCAGGACATCGCGGAGGCACTGGAAATTTCACAGGGGACGGTGATGTCCCGCTTGTTTCGTGCCCGTCAGAAGCTCAAGGAGCTCCTCGCGGAGCACCTCTAGAAACGGAATAGCCGATGGAGTGTCAGATAGCAACGCGGCTCGTCGAGAAGCTAGTCGACGGAGAGGCGACTGCGGAAGAGAAGGCGCGAGCCGAAAACCATCTCGAAGACTGCGAAACCTGCCGCGCCCACTACGCTTTCTTGATGTCTATCGCGGAGCTGGGCCAGAAACGGCGACTGCCCGAGCCCAAGGAATCCTATTGGGAGTCTCTTTCTCGAAACGTCCTCGCACGGATTGCCGAGGAGAAGGAGGGGTGGCCGGCTGGAAACGTCGGATTGCGCGCCCGGGCGATCCTGGGCGGGACTGCCATGCGTTTCGCAGGCCTCGCTGCCGGTGTCCTCCTGGCCGTCGCTGTCGTATGGAACGTCACGTCCACGAGACCGCACGCTCCTTCGAGCTCCGAAGCGGACTCCGTCACGGTCTCCCCCAGGAGCGCAACGACGCCCTTCGCCGAGCAGGAGGAAGCTCGGGCGCAACCCCCGTCAAAAGCCGCGGCCGCGCCGGAACCACGCTGGCGCGCGGCCGCCGAGTCCCGTGAGAAGTCGGCGGACAGGGTTACGTCCGAAGAGGGGCGCGAGCCGGAGCCTCCGGTGGCTGCCAAGTCGATGGAGTACGTGCAAGCCCCCGAGGTGCCTCTGGTGCAGGACTTCGAGCCCGCCGCCCAATCACAGAACGCCCCTCGAGCCTCCGCGGCAGGCGTCCCGAGCACGGAAGCGAAACGGGCCCGAGCGGCGGACGAGGCGGTAACGACGCTGGGCTCCGCTTCGAGGCTTTTGCCTCCGCCTTCAGAAGCCGAACCGCGTGACAGCTGCGAAGGCTTTCGCCAGGCTCTTCGGACGGTTGGGGAAGGTGAAGACGCCATCGACGTGCGTTTTCAGCTCGCTCGGTGCGAGCTTGCACGTTACGAGAGCGAGCCTTCGGAGGAAGCGCGCAGGCGCGCGCTCGCGGATGGGGAGGCCTTTCTCGTGCTGGAGCCGGAAGGAAGCCGAGCTGAAGAAATAAGGCAGGCGATCTCACGCGTGCCCCGTTGAGAAGACTAGGCGCGCCAGTCCAATTGGAAGACCGTGCTCGTACCCGCGAGCACCACCCTTCCGCGCCCGTCGAACGCGAGTCCCACGAGCGGCGGCGCCGCGATGGCCCTCTCGACGGAGCCCTCGGGGGTGACGCGATAGACGCCGCTGTCGCCCGCGAGACCTTCCGTCACGTAAAGATCGCCTTCCGCGTCGAAGGCCATGCCTTGGGGCCGTCCGAAACCACCGACAAAAAGATTGACGTCGCCCGCGCGATTGACGCGGTAGACGCCGTCGACGGAGGACAAGGTCGGGACGGTGACGAGCAAATCTCCGTCGCGATCGAAGACCAAATGGTAGGCGGCGACGGAGGGCTCCAAGTGGCAGAACGAGCGCGGTTCTCCATTGGGCTCGATCCGGTAGACGGTTCCCCGTCGGTCTCCCACGTAGAGGATTCCATCCGAATCGAAGGCAATCCCTGTCGCGACGCCGAGCTCGTCCGCGACGAGCTCTACTTCACGGTCCGAGGAGACGCGATAGATCGCGCCCTCCTCACGGCTCGAGACGTAGAGGTAGCCGTCCGGTCCGAAGGCGAGTCCCGTCGCGTTTACGATCTCGCTGGCAAAGGGCTGAATTTCGCCATCGGTCTCGACGCGAAAAACAGAAACGGGTACTTTCTCGCCGCGGCTTCCACTCAAAGTCACGTAGAGGCGCCCCTCCGAATCGAAAACGGGATTGGCAACGGGCTGAAGCTCTTCGGCAATGACGGAAGCGATCGAGACCGGCAGCGGGGCACTGATCGAGTCTCCGATCTCGACTCGAACCTCGGGCATCGCGGAATCGGGAACGATCGCACTCAGAGTGTCGCGAGAAACCCGCGTGACCTGGGCACGTTTGTCACCGAAGTAGACACGGTTCTCCTGCGCTCGCACTGGGTCGAACCCCTCGCCGAGAATCGCGACACGGCCACCCGGAACGGCGTGTGCCGGGTTCACGGCGTGGACATGAGGCCGATTGGGGGTCACGACAGGTGAAGTCACTTTCTCAAGGGTTTTGCCATCATAGCGCCATCAGGGCTGTACGAGCTCGATGAGGCCCTGATCGAGTAACCGTTTGAAGATGATCAACACTTCCTGCTCCCCCATCGGACAGATCATGGTGATCGAGGCCACGTCCCACTCCCCATTCACTCGAGAAAGCACGAAACCGTCCTGAGGATCGAGATCGAGCTGCGACAGAGCCACCAAGGTCACTTTGAGCCGCGGTACGGCCTCCATCGGGATCTCACCGGCGACGTTCCCTAGATCGTCAAGGATTCGTTGAATTTTGAGGACGAACAAGCGAGCGTATTTGTTCTGAGAGTCGACTTCGAGCACCGACTCGAAGTTCTCGAGGGCCGTCGCGTAATCCCCCGTGTTGTAGAGGCTGACCCCGGTCTTGAGCTTGCCCCGGAGCTCGGAGACCTGCTGTGCGAAATCGATCTCGTCAGGGGTCTCCTTGACCCGAAGTAGCTTTCGCTCGTAGAGCTCCAGCAAGCGCGAGGCGGCGTAAAACTCCACCGCGTGGAGCTCGAGCGAGATTTCCGCCATGTTCTTCCCGCGCTGAACAAGCTCCAGCACGCGTTCATCCTCGTCGCTGAGATCGGTCGCCTCCAGTGCGGCCTCGTGGTTGACCTCGAAGGTCGTCAAACGCGACCCGAAGACCTCATGGATTCGCTCCCACTCGTCCGTTCGTCGTGCTCCCTCGAGAATGACTCCGGTCAGGTCGAGCGGAAGGGATATCGGAATGCGCTCTGGGAGCTCGCCGTCCTCGAAATTGAACTCACCCTCTTTCCAGAGAAAGCAATCGTAGATCGCTTCTTCGGTCTTGATCCGAAGGAGTTCCTCGAGCGTGTTTTCCGAGATGATTTCGGCGGCCACGAGTATCTGACCGAGCGGCTCGTTGATCCGGTCCTGCTCGATCAGGGCCTTGAAGAGCTCTTCCTCGGTGATGTGGCCCGATCGGATGAGGAACTGGCCAAGCGTCTCCCTTGGGTTGCTCGAGACCGAAGAGAAGAGCCGCCCTTCTTTGAAAAAGAGGCGCTTCTCGATCGGGCCGCGCTTCAGGCGAAGCGTGCCCGTCTTCAAGTTCACCCCACACCACTGCAACAGATCCCCGAGCCCCATCGTCTCGAGGCTACCCGTGAGACTCATGAGACTACTCTGACACGGAAAGGCGATCGGGCGGCCTGCGTCATCCGATCGCCTCCTGGAGGAAGGGTTAGGTTCAGCGATTCCAGAAGAGGTAGTCGCGCCAGGTGTGCGGCACCTCGGACATGCCGTAGACGATGGCATGGGCCGGCAAATGCGCCGGACGTTTGGGACGGCGCACGAGCTGCAAGCCGGCCTGCTCGGGTGTTTTCCCGCCCTTCCTGCGGTTGCAGTCGATGCAGCAGGTGACGATGTTCTCCCAGTCCTTCCGGCCGCCATGCGAAACGGGGACAACGTGATCGAAAGTGAGCTTGGAAGCCGGGAACCGTCGAGCGCAGTACTGGCATCGATATCTGTCGCGAAGGTAAATATTCGACCTCGAGAACGGAACACGATGGAACTTTCGTTCCACGCGTACGCGTCGGAGCAACCTCAGGACCGAAGGCAGCTCCAGGGTAATCGACACTGCCCGGATGGTCCGGTCGTGAGAGGCGATGACCTCGACTTTCTCCTTGATGAGCAAGATCACGGCCTTTTGCCACGTGATGACCTTCAGTGGCTCGTAGCTGGCGTTCAGAAGTAGACTACGATCCACGACGTCGCTCCTCGACGAGCAAGCAGACAAACATCGTATCCACGTCCGTCGAAACGGATGAGGAGCTACCAGTAGTCTGGTTGCGAAGCGGCGTGACTTGCTTTTTTGGGATGACCCTCCCGGTTACTTGTTATGGGCCATAAGCTCCAATTTTGGTATATGTTCCGCGATACGATCTCCGTTGTCAACTGTGAGGGCTATGAAGAAACAAATTGCCATCGTGGGTGCTTCCGCTGCTTCCGAGGAGGCGACCCGCCTGGCGGAGCAGGTAGGAATTCTCATCGCAAGGGCTGGAGCGATCCTCGTCTGCGGCGGGCTCGGCGGGGTCATGGAAGCTGCCGCCCGCGGCGCGAAGACGGCCAAGGGGACCACGATCGGCATCCTTCCGGGCACGTCCCGTGCGGATGCCAATCCCTATATCGACTATGCCATTGCGACCGGTATGGGAGAGCTACGAAACTTCCTGCTGGTGCGGACGGTGGACGCGCTCGTCGCGCTGCCGGGCAAGCACGGGACGCTATCGGAGGTCGCGATGGCCCTTAGGTTGGGCAAGACGGTCGTGAGTCTAAAGAGCTTCGAGATCGAGGGAGTCTTGACGGCGTCCACCCCCGGCGAAGCCGTGCGCCTGGCGCTGTCCGCGGGCTGAGCTAGTCACTCTGCGCGAGCACTACTAAAGATACTGTCGATAGAGCGGGTTGGACAGGCAGTAGGCCTGGATCGCGCGCGCGATGAGGCGTACGTCTTCGATGTCGAGCTTCACGAATCGCAGACCGAACCCTGGAGGCAGGCCATGAACCGGGTGGGTTTGCTCTCCCTGAACCCAGGCAACGGCGCCCTTCAAGTCAAGCTCTCGGGCGTTGCCGGGCACGCCGAATCTAACCGACACCTCCTCCCCGACGACGGGAAGCGCGTCTGTCGCAACGTAGACGCCTCTAAGCGATAGATCGAGGAGCATGGCACTCGAAGACCCGCTACCTCCATCAATGGTGCATCGCCTGACGAATGGAATTCGCAGCGTGGCAGGTGGTTGAAGCGTCACGACTTCCCGTAGTTGGAGAATCTCAAAGGACGAGCCGGGCCGTAGAGCAACACGAAGCGTACACGCGAGCAGGGAGGATTTCAGGGTATCGTCCCGCCCGCGGACTGTCAATCTCACGGCAGCGAGCCACGGTGCTAGGATGACTGCCTTGAGCGAACCATCCATCGAGAATCTCGAAGCGGGCGTGCTCGAGGAGCTTCGAGCGCTCCTGCTCGAGCTCGGCGGCACGCGCGCTCTCGCATCCATTCGGCCCGAGGCTTCTCTCGAACGAGATCTCGGGCTCGGGAGTCTGGAGCGGGTCGAGCTCCTCTCGCGTCTGGAGAAACGCTTTCGCGCGAAAGCGCCGAACGCAACGCTCGGACGGGCCGAGACCCCCATTGAGCTGGCGGCCGCGTTTCTCTCTTGTGAGGAGTCGTCTTTCGACGAGCTCGCTCAACTGGAAGTTAAGCTCGCAGACCGGTTCTCGTTGCCGCATGCGGCACGGAGTCTCTCTGAAGTGCTCGCCGAGCGCGCGGCCACGACGCCCGAAGCGACGCACCTCTTCGTGAAGGCGGACGATCAGCCCGAACGTGGCGTCAGCTTCGGGGAGCTATTCCATGAGGCTCTTCTGGTGGCTGGTGGTCTTCGCGAGCGGGGTATCGGCAGAGAAGACAAGGTCGCGATCATGCTGCCGACGAGCTCCGACTTCTTCTCGGCATTCATGGGTGCGCTCTTCGCCGGGGCGGTGCCCGTGCCTCTGTATCCGCCCACGAACTTGTCCCGCCTCGGAGACTACGCACGGCGCCAGGCGGGAATCGTGGACAACGCCGAGGCGCGATGCTTCGTCACCTTCCCTCGAGCGCGCCCCGTGGGCGAGTTCCTTCGCGAGCGAGTGCCGCGACTACGAGAGGTCGTCACCGTCGATGAGCTGCTCGCTTCGACGGAGTCCTTCTCGACCTTCGACATCTCGGAGGAAGCTCCCGCCCTCATCCAGTACACCTCCGGCAGCACAGGGGATCCCAAGGGCGTCCTGCTATCGCACGGAAATCTCCTGTCGAACATTCGTGCCATCGGTGCGGCGCTCCGGATCGTGCCGAGCGACGTCGGGGTCAGCTGGCTACCGCTCTATCACGACATGGGGCTCATCGGTGCCTGGCTCGTACCCCTCTACTTCGGCATTCCGGTGGCTATCTCGTCGCCCCTGGCTTTTCTGGCTCGTCCAGAGCACTGGCTCTGGGCGATCCACACTCGTCGGGGAACGATTTCTCCCGCACCCAACTTCGCCTACGAGCTCGCCTCCCGAAAGATCTCGGAGGAGGATCTCGAAGGACTCGACTTGAGCTCGTGGCGCGTCGCGCTCACCGGTGCGGAGCCCGTCCTTCCGGAGACGATCGCGCGGTTCACACGTCGATTTCGACCTTACGGGTTCCGTGCCGAGAGCATGCTTCCCGTTTACGGGCTGGCGGAATCGTCGCTTCTGCTCTCCGCGGCGTCGATCGAGTCCGAGCTTCGCGTCGAGGCGGTGTCGCGTGAGGCTTTCGAGCTCACGAACGTCGCGCATCCGGCGCCAGCCTCGCAGGAGGGCTCCCTGCAGTTCGTCTCGGTCGGACGTGCCGTGGATGGCCACGAGATCCGGATTGTCGACGACGACAACGGTGAGCTTCCCGAACGCCATTGTGGTCGCGTCATTTTCCGCGGCCCTTCGATGATGAAAGGCTACTATCGAAACGAGACCGCGACGGCCTCGATCGATCGCGGTGATGGCTTCCTCGACTCCGGCGACCGCGGTTTTTTTGCCGAGGGAGAGCTCTTCATCGCGGGTCGCGCGAAAGACGTCATCATTCGGGCTGGTCGAAACCTTCTTCCACAAGAGATCGAGATGGCTGCCGCGGAGGTCGACGGGATTCGGCGAGGCTCGGTCGCGGCCTTTGGAGCGCCCGACCCTGCAAGCGGTACGGAACGGCTCGTGGTCGTTGCCGAAACGCGGACCGAAGAGGGGATCGACCGATTTCGGATCGAGGCGAGCCTCGAACGCCGGGTGACAGAGGCCATAGGCACGCCTCCCGACGTCGTCGTGCTCGTTCCCCCGCGGAGCTTACCCAAGACGTCGAGCGGAAAGCTCCGGAGGACGGCCTGTCGTGACCGTTACCTGCGAGGCGAGCTCGGCACTCCCCCGAAGACGCCCTACGGTCTTCTTTTCCGGATGGGTGTGAGAGCGTTGCGCGTGAAGCTCGATTCGGTATGGCGCTTCCTCCGGCGCCTTCTCTACGGCGCCTACGTCTATCCGTTAACCGCGGCCTTCGTCATCCCGTTCTGGCTCGTGGCTCTGAGCCCGATTCCGGTCCGCATGTGGCGTGCGAGCCTTCCACGTGCGACCCGTTGGTATCTGCGGCTCTTGGGCGTGGACTATGTCCTCGAGGGCACGGACAAGCTTGAGCTGAAAGAGAGAGCCGGGCCGTTCATTTTCGTTGCCAATCATTCCAGCTATCTCGATGCGCTGCCGCTCATGGCGGCGTTCCGCCTCGACTACGCTTTCGTCGTTAAACGCGAGGCCGCTACCTGGCCCATCGTCTCGACCTTCATTCGACGCCTCGGTCATCTCGTGATTGAGCGATCCGACACGGAAGAAAGTTCCTCCTCGAGTCCCCTCCGTATGAGAGCCCTGCTCGACGGGGGTCGGTCCGTAGTGGTATTTCCCGAGGGAACCTTCAGCTATGCCACCGGCATTCGCCCCTTCCGGCTCGGCGCCTTCCAGCTCGCGGCCGAGACTGAACGCCCCCTGATACCCGTTGCCCTCGCCGGCATGAGACGTTTTCTTCGGGACGGGACATGGCTTCCCAAGCCCGGACCGATCCGGGTCGTGATCGGAGACCCTGTTCGAACCGGGGGCTCCTTACAGGAGATCGCGGAGGCGAGAGAACGAGTCGCTAGCTACCTCGCGACCACGAGCCGTGAGCCCCGACTGGATCTCGTCTCCGCCGGCATTCCAAGGAGCGAGTGAGCACTAAGAATGCAGTATCCTTACGCTTGGAGGTTTCGTTCATGATTCGCGCATCGTTCTGCTTCGTCGTCCTCGGTGTTGTTCCCGGGCTCGTTTTCGCCCAATCACAGCCGAGCATCGAGGACGCGCGTGCCTTCGTCGAGAAGGCGGAGGCCGACCTCGAGACTGTTTGGGAGCACTCCTCTCGGGCCGCCTGGGTCCAAGCGAACTTCATCACGGAAGACACGGAGATTCTCGCGGCGAGGGCCAACGAGAGAGCTACGGCACTAACTGTCCGGCTCGCGAACGGGGCGGCGCGGTTCAACGACCTCGATCTACCCGAGGAGCTAGAACGAAAGCTGCTGCTGCTCAGGCTCGCGCTCACCGTGCCCGCTCCCTCGAACCTGGAGGAGACGAGCGAGCTTTCCCGGATTCAGGCCCGCATGGAGAGCACGTACGGCCTGGGCGAGTTCTGTCCCGACCAGGGGGAGTGCTGGGATCTCCAGGAGATGAGCCGCATGCTCGTGGAAAGCCGCGACCCATCGCTCCTTCTCGACGTTTGGAAAGGATGGCGCACGGTGTCGCCCGCGATGCGTCAGGACTTCGAGCGCTACGTCGAGCTCGGCAACAAGGGCGCGAAGGAGCTCGGCTTCGACGACCTCGGTGCGATGTGGCGGTCGAAATACGACATGAGCCCCGACGCCTTCGCTCAGGAGCTCGATCGCCTGTGGCTCCAGGTGCGTCCCCTCTACGTCTCCCTGCACGCCTATGTGCGTCGCCGGCTTCGAGAAACTTACGGCGAGGAGCTCGTTCCCGAATCGGGGCCCATTCCGGCCCACTTGCTGGGGAACATGTGGGCGCAGCACTGGAACAACGTCTCCGATCTGGTGGCGCCCGAAGACGCCGATCCGGGATTCGATCTCACGGAGAGTCTGAAAGCCAAGGGCACCGATGCGCTCGAGATGGTGCGCTACGGGGAGGCTTTCTTCACCTCACTCGGCTTCGAACCTCTTCCCTCGACGTTCTGGGAGCGCTCTCTCTTCCTGCAACCCCAGGACCGTGACGTCGTTTGTCACGCGAGCGCGTGGTCTATCGACGGCAAGGACGACCTGCGGGTCAAGATGTGCATCGAGATCAATGCGGAAGATTTCTCGACGATCCACCACGAGCTCGGGCATAACTTCTACCAGAGAGCCTACGGTCGGCAGACGCCGCTCTTCTGGGGAAGCGCCAATGATGGATTCCACGAGGCGATCGGCGACACACTCGCTCTATCGATTACTCCTCCGTATCTGAAGACGCTCGGGCTCATCGGCGAGGAGCCCGACCCTTCGAAGGACCTCGGACTTCTCCTGGACATGGCCCTCGACAAGGTGGCCTTCCTTCCCTTCGGTCTCCTCGTCGATCAGTGGCGCTGGAAAGTCTTTTCCGGCGAGGTCACGCCTGACGACTACACCGAGGCCTGGTGGGAGCTCCGGGAGCGCTATCAAGGAGTGGCGGCCCCAGAGGCCCGAAAAGCCACGGATTTCGACCCGGGAGCCAAGTATCACGTCGCGGCCAGCGTTCCCTACTCACGTTACTTTCTCTCCCACATTCTTCAGTTTCAGTTCCACCGCGCGCTCTGCAAGGTCGCGGGCTACGAGGGGCCGCTCAACCGGTGCACGATCTACAGAAGCCGAGAGGCTGGAGAGAAGCTGGACAGCATGCTCCGAATGGGTCTTTCCCGGCCGTGGCCGGAGGCTCTCGAGGCTCTTACGGGCGAGACGGAAACGGACGCTACCGCCATACTGGACTACTTCGCCCCTTTGAAGACCTGGCTCGACGAAAAGAACGAAGGCGTCCCCACCGGGTGGTAGACTTCTCGGTTACCCCGTCGTGATCTCGAACCTTCTCTCGCTCGTCCGATACCGCGTTCTGATCCAGAGCCTCGTCGTGCGCGAGCTGAAGGCCCGCTATCGAGGCTCGGTGCTGGGCTTTTTCTGGTCCTTCATCAACCCCCTGCTTCAGCTGTTCATTTACTGGTTCGTCTTCAGCTACATCATGCCCACCCGGGGTGCTTTCGGCATGAGCCCCTACGCGCTGTTCCTTTTCACCGGGATTTTGCCCTGGACCTGGTTCAGCTCGTCGGTACTCGAGTCGACCGGCGTTCTCATCACCAGCGGTAACCTTATTAAGAAGATCCTCTTTCCGGCGGAAGTCCTCCCGATCGTGGTCGTGCTCGCCAACCTCGTCCACTTCTTTCTCGGGCTTCCGATTCTCCTGGCCTTCCTGATCTATTACGGGAAGCTTCAGGCGACGCTCGTCTTTTTTCCCGCCGTGGTGGTCTTGCAGCTCATCCTTACGCTCGGAATCTGTCTCTTTATTTCCGCGCTGGCGGTCCACTTTCGGGATGTGCAGAACATCATCGCGAATCTGATGATGTTGTGGTTCTTCGCGAGCCCCGTGATCTATTCCTATTTGACCATCTCTCCATCGATCCAGCGCTGGCTCAACTACAATCCCATGACGCACATACTCGTCGGCTACCATCAGTCACTCTTCACGGGCTCGATGGGTCACTGGCCGTGGCTCCTCGTCATGCTCCCAGCGTCTCTCGTCACTTTCTTCTTGGGGTACTATTTCTTCGACCGCGTCCGCGAAACTTTCGCGGAAGAAGTCTGACCGCCTATGGGCATTGCTATTCGAGTCTCGGACCTCACCAAGGTCTATGAACGCTACAGCCACCGGAAGCAATTTCGGACGTTGAAAAGCGCCCTCGTCGGGGGAAGCCTTCTTCAAGAGCTGAAGCCCGACGAGCGGGTCACCGCGCTGACCGACGTGACCTTCAACGTGCGGGAGGGCTCGACCTTTGCGGTCATCGGGCGCAACGGCTCCGGAAAGAGCACGCTGCTGAAAGTCATTGCCGGCATTTCGAAGCCGTCGTCGGGCTCGGCGGTGGTGAACGGACGGATCTCCGCTCTGATCGAGCTCGGCGCCGGTTTCCATCCCGAGATTACGGGGCGAGAGAATATCTTCATCAACGGGATCATGCTCGGCCTCACGAAGAAGGAGATTCAGAGTCGGTTCGACGCGATCGTCCGCTTTGCCGAGCTCGAGGACTTCATCGATGCTCCGGTCAAGACCTACTCTTCGGGGATGTACATGCGGCTGGGCTTCGCCGTCGCGATCCACGTCGACCCCGACGTCTTGCTCATCGACGAAGTCCTCGCCGTGGGTGACGAGGCTTTCGTGCACAAGTGCCTCGACAAGATCAGTGAGCTTCGTCGCCGTAACAAGACCATTCTGCTCGTGACCCATAGCCTGGGCCTCGTAGAGAAGATGGCGGACGAGGCGCTCTGGATTGATCGCTCGAGAGTCCAAATGCGGGGCGATCCCAAAAAAGTCGTCGACGCCTATCTCGCCCGCGTCACCCAGCACGAGGAACGGGCTCTCGCCACGGCCGAGGCCGAGGCGGTCGCAGAGTTCCGAGAAAGGGACATCTCGAGCGAGCCCGAGCAGCCCAAGACCGAAGTGGAGCCCACCTCCGCCTTCGAGCGAGAGAAGGGGCGATGGGGCTCCCGCGAAGTGGAGATCAAGGACGTCGCGATCCTCGATGCCGAGGGGACCCCGAGACACGTGTTCAATACCGGAGACTCCGTGGCCGTTCGGCTCGGGATATCCACGACGGGGACCATCAAGGACTTCGTCTTCGGAGTCGCGATCTTCGACTCGGACGGGTTGTGCTGCTACGGGACCAATACTTATTTGGAGGAGCTCTTTCCTGTCTCTTTCACGGGCGAGGGTGAAGTCCGATTCGTTATTCCCGAGCTCCGACTCGTCGAGGGGACGTACTTTCTCGACGTGGCCGCCCACCAGCGAGACGGCTATCCGTTCGACTACCATCGCGCTCTGCACAAGTTCCGGATGAAATCGAAAGTTAAAGACGTCGGGGTCTATCGGCCAAACCATCGGTGGGAGTTCACACCGAATATCGTGATGCGGCGAGAGTCATCGTGAGCCGCCGAAAGATTCGCACCTGGGAGGCCATGCGAAAGGAGCGCGACGGGCTCCACGCGATGGGAATGAAGCTCGTCTTTACCAACGGCTGCTTCGACATACTGCATCCCGGCCACGTAGGCTACTTGAGAGAAGCACGAGCCCTCGGTGATTGTCTCGTGGTCGCGGTGAACGCGGACGAGACGGTTGCAAAGCTCAAAGGCAACGAAAGGCCTCTCACGCCGCTCCTCGAGCGCATGGAAGTCCTCGCGGCCCTTGGATCGGTCGATTACGTCGTCGGATTCGAGGAGGAAACTCCTGCCGCCGTCATCGAGGCGATTCTCCCAGACGTTCTCGTCAAGGGGGGCGATTGGACCAAGGACAAGATTGTCGGTCGTGACACCGTGGAGCAGGCGGGCGGGCGGGTGTACTCGCTGCCTTTCACGCCTGGCCATTCGAGCTCGGGAATCATCGAGCGAATCGTGGCGCGGCTCTCGCAGCGGCCGCAATGACTCGTCGGGCCGACACGACCCTCAAGAAAATCCTGAAAGACAGCGAGCTTGCGCGCTTCGCCACGGGCGGCCCGCGGGGTCGAGTCACCGGCCTGATGGGCCCCGCCCGATCTCTCGCGGCAGCGACCATCGCGGCGGAGAGCAGGGGGCCACTTCTCGTCGTCGTTCCGGACGAACGTCGTCTCGGCCCGGCCGTCTCCGACCTCGGGACTTTTCTCGAATCGCTGGGCTCCGATAGATCGGTTCTGCCCTTTCCTGCCTTCGCTCTCGATCCCTATCGCGGCTTGGCACCGCACCTCGAGGTCACCTCCGCCCGACTTCGTGCCCTCGTGGCTCTCGCCGAGAGCGAGGACGTCGTCGTGGTGGCTACGGCCGCGGCACTTCTCTATCGAACGGCGAGCCCTCGTCTGCTCGAAGACGCCATCCTGCGCCTTCGGGTCGGGGACCGCGTCGAGCCCCGCGAGCTCGAGCGCCACCTGGTCGCGACCGGCTTTCGCCACGAAGACCCGGTCACGACGCCGGGAGATTTCACCCGTCGGGGAGGTATCCTGGACATCTTCCCGCCTGTCGAAGCCGAGCCCGTGCGACTCGAGCTCCTCGACGACGAGCTCGAGGAAATTCGAAGCTTCGATCGGGATAGCCAGCGTAGCGAGGAGCGTCTCGGAGAGATCCGCATCACGCCGGCGAACGAGTGGCCCCTGGCCGAGGCTCAACGGCGAGAGCTCCGCTCGCTCCTCGGAGAGGGGCGGGAAATCGAAGAGCTGCTCCCAATGCCCGGGATCGGCTTCGTTCTTCCTCGGCTCGAGACGTTCCGCTCGAGCGTGATCGATTTTCTCGAAGGGGGACGGCTCCTGGCAGAAGAGCCGGCGGCGATCCTCAGAGCTGCCGAGCTGGAATGGGAACGTGTTCTTTCGAGCTTCGACGAGGCGGACGAGGAACCCTTTGACTACGCCGAGCCGCGGGCGCTGCTCATGGACCTCGGCGAGCTCGAGTCCATCATCGCCTCACGATCGGTATCGCTCGAAGAGATGGCGCTCTTGGACGAGTATTCGGAATCGACACACCTCTCGACACAGATCATGCCCTCCTACCGCGGCCGGGTTGCCGAGTTCGTGGAAGAGGTCAACAAGAGCATCGAACGTTTCGGCCAGGTGCGGGTCTTCGTTCCCGCTGAGGGCATGATGGAGCGATACGTCGAGCTCTTTTCGGAGGCGGGGCTCTCCTCCGGCCAGCCTCGGGACGACGACGGCCCCGAAGGCCAGGTGATTCTCGAAACGGGACGTCTCTCTCAGGGTTTCGTCGTCCCAGAGCTCGATCTCGCCGTCTTCACCGCAAGCGACATCTTCGCCGAAGCGCCACGGCCGGGCCGTCGCCGACGGGTCGATGTCGGCCGTTTCCTCTCGGACTTTCGTGACCTCAAAGTCGGGGACTACGTCGTTCATACGGAGCATGGCATCGGCATCTTCACCGGTCTCATGAAACTGGAGCCTGACGCGACGACCGAATATGTGGTCCTCGAGTACGTGGGGGGCGACAAGCTCTACGTTCCGGTGGACCGCCTCGATCTTCTCGAGAAGTACTCGAGCGCAGAGGCCGCGCGTCCGAGGCTCGACAAGCTCGGCGGCACCGGTTGGGAGCGGGTCAAGAAGCGTGTCAAGAAATCGATGCGGGACATGGCCACCGAGCTCTTGAAGCTCTACGCGGCCCGCAAAGCTGCGGCAGGCCACGCTTTTCCTTCCGACCACGCGTGGGTGCACGAGTTCGACGGGCTCTTCGAGTTCGACGAGACGCCAGACCAGCTCGAGGCCATCGAGGACGTCAAGCGAGACATGGAGACGCCCTCACCTATGGACCGACTCATTTGTGGCGACGTCGGCTACGGCAAGACGGAAGTCGCGATGCGGGCCGCCTTCAAGGCGGTGAACGACGGAAAACAGGTCGCGGTGCTCGTACCGACCACGGTCCTGTGCTTCCAGCATCTGGGAACCTTTCGCGAGCGCTTCGCGGCTTTCCCGGTTCGGGTCGAGATGCTGTCACGATTTCGAACTCGCAAGGAGCAGAAGGAAGTCCTAGGGGATCTCGAAGCTGGCAAGGTCGATATCGTGATCGGAACGCATCGACTCCTCTCGAAGGACGTCGTCTTTCACGATCTCGGGCTTCTCGTCGTCGACGAGGAACAGCGATTCGGTGTTTCGCACAAGGAGCGCCTGAAAAAAATGCGGTACGGAGTCGATTCGCTCACCCTGACCGCAACTCCGATTCCCCGTACACTCCACATGTCCCTCTCCGGGATTCGAGACCTTTCCGTCATCGAAACCCCTCCCAAGGATCGGATGGCGATTCAGACCCACATCACCCGGCTCGACTCTAAAGTCCTCGCCGAGGCGATTCGCTACGAGCTCGGTCGCGGGGGGCAAGTCTACTTCGTGCACAACCGCATCGGGTCGATCTACTCGATGTCCAACTACGTTCAGCGCCTCGTGCCTGAAGCGCGCGTCGCAGTCGCTCACGGCCAGATGAAGGAGCACGACCTCGAGGATGTCATGCTTCGCTTCGTTCGACACGATTTCGATGTGCTCGTGAGCACAACGATCGTGGAGAACGGGCTGGATATCCCACGGGTAAATACGCTCGTGGTCAACCGAGCCGACCGATTCGGCTTGTCTCAGCTCTACCAGCTTCGCGGCCGCGTCGGCCGCTCGAATCGACGGGCCTATGCCTATCTTCTCGTGCCGGAGGAGTCGCGCTTGAGCGGGGTCGCCAGGCGCCGGCTCGCGGCGATTCGCGAGTTCAGCGAGCTCGGCGCGGGGTTTCGCATCGCTGCCCTGGACCTCGAGCTCCGAGGCGCCGGCAATCTCCTCGGTGGCGAACAACACGGCCACATCGAGGCCGTGGGTTTCGATCTCTACTGTCGCCTGCTGGACGAGGCCGTTCAGGAGATGTCGGGACAGGACGTCCCCAGGGCGAGTCGCGCTAGCCTCAATTTGAGGATCGAGCTGCGAATCCCCGAGGACTTTGTCCCCGACATCAATCAGCGTATGTCCCTCTACAAACGCGCCTCCTCGGCGCGCGCGCGGGAGACGGTCGAGGTGCTCAAGGACGAGACCCGTGACCGCTACGGACCGCTGCCCGAAGCCGTACTTTCGTTCTTCGAGTACGCGAGGCTTCAGATTCTCACGGACGAGCTCGGCCTCGAGGCTATCGAGCGAGAGCGCGGCGCGCTCGTTTTTCGGCTGGGTGAAGCGCTCCTCCTCGGCCCTGAAAAGCTGGCCGTTTTGGCCCAGAACGTGCCTGGCGCCCACCTTCGCGCAAGCCAAGGGGAGGCCTCGTTGAGAGTTCCGCTTCCCGGGACCGAGCCTCCCGAGATCTTGAGCGAGATTCGCGAGGTTTTGCTTCGCCTTTCCTCCTACTCTAAGATGTCCTAAGGGGATCTATCCTCTCAGGCGGAATCAATTTGTGCGTGTAATGTTATCGGTGCCGGTGCTGGCGGTGTGCCTTTTCGGCTGCGGGCCGGAGCTTCCACCCCAGGAGCGGGTCGTTTTAGAGATCGGGGGGAGGAAAGTGACCTTGGTCGAGCTCGACCGATTCGTCGCGACCTCCGCCCAGCAGGAGTCGCCATTCCTGCCGGGCGACGTCATGGCGGCCTTGCTCGACCAGTTCATCGAGGAGCAACTGCTTCTGCTCGCTGCGGATGACGCCGGCATCGAAGTCGAGCCCTTGGTTCTCGAACAGGAGCTTCAGCTTCTATCTCCCAAGGACTCGACACCGTCCATGCGTTCGGACGATGTGGCGTTCGCCGAGAGCGTGAAACAGAAGCTACGCATCGAGAGATTGCTGGAGACCGAAGTGCTCGGCGCTCTGGAGGTTACCGAAGAGGAGATTGCATTCGACTACGAGGAGAATCGCGCCTATTACTCGAGGCCTGAGACGGTCGCGAT
This sequence comes from Candidatus Marinacidobacterales bacterium, assembly GCA_965247365.1. Classification (GTDB taxonomy): domain Bacteria; phylum Acidobacteriota; class Vicinamibacteria; order Marinacidobacterales; family SMYC01; genus CBDFHB01. The sequence continues at coordinate 85,554 of CBDFHB010000002.1, read as the reverse complement.
CTCGCAGATCCTCGTGGAGGAGGAGGCATTCGCCGGCGAGATCAGACAGGAGCTCGGCAAGAAACCGGCTCGTTTCGAAGAGCTGGCCCGCGAGGTCTCTATTGGCCCGGAAGCGAGCCTCGGCGGCAAGATGGGCAGTTTCGGTCACGGCGAGCTTCCACCATCCCTGGAGCGCGAAGTCTTCACCCTCAAACCCGGACGGCTCTCCGATGTGGTGGCCACCGCCTTTGGCTTTCATATCTTTCGTTTGGATCGGCTCGTTGCCTCTCGGCCGCTGGAGCTCGAAGAGGTCGCCGACGTCATACGCGTCGAGTTGCTGCGGCGAAAGAGCGACGAGGCGATTTCTCTCTACACGGGGTCTTTGCGGGATCGTTATCCGGTTCGCGTTTTCAGAGACCAGTTGAGTTTCGCGTTCCTGGAGCCGGACGAGATCCTCGACGAACGCGATTTGGAGGAAGGTCGATGAAACATTCGAGGATCTTAATCCTCTTGCCTTTGGCATGTCTCTGGACCAGCTTCGCCGGACCCGAGACCATAGAGCGCATCGTCGCGAAGGTGAATGGCGAGATCATCACTCAGACTCAGCTCGATGCCGAGGTTCAAACTACGCTCGATCGCATGGGTACGGTGCCGAGCGAGGAAGAGCGCGCAAAAATTGTCGAGGAGCTGCAGCGCCAGATCCTCGACACCATGATCGCCAACATGCTCGTTCTGCAGATCGCGGCGGACCGCGGTCTCCGAGTGCCCTCTCGGTTTTTCGATGAGTGGAAAGCGGGCGTGATGGAGCAGATGGAGCTCGAGACCGAGGAAGACTTCGTGCGTCAGGTAGAGTTGCAGGGAGGGTCGATCGAACAGCTGCAGAAGAGTTTCGAGGAAGGCCTTCTCGTACAGGAGATACGGCGAATTGAAGTCGATAGCAAGGTTTCCGTCTCCGAGCCCGAGATCGAAGATCGCTATCAGCAGAACATTCAAGACTATTCCGAGCCGGCGAAAGTTCGGCTCCGTGAGATCGTCGTGCGCTTCGACGACACCAACGAAGTCGACAAGGGACAGAAAGCGCGACGACTGCTTCAGGACATTCGACAGGGCGCGGATTTCGCGGAAATCGCTCGGATGCACTCGGAGTCCGGCTCACGTGACGCGGGCGGCGATCTAGGCTTCTTCGACGAGGGCGAATTGACCGAGTCCCTGAACGAAGCCGCCTTCGCTCTCAATCCTGGCGAAGTCAGTGAGGTAATGCGGTTGGAGACATCATTTTACATCCTTCGAGTGGAGGAGAAGACCGAGGCGGTGACGAAGACACTCGATGAGGTACGTAGCGAAGTCGCCGACGCGGTCTACGAAGAGAAGATGGGCGGACAGATGGACCGATATATCCGGCAGCTTCGCGAGCGGGCGATCATCGAGATCAAGCTCTAGTGTCTCGTCTCGGAAGTGACGTTTGCATCGAGATCGTCGAGGCGCCCGGATCGCAAGGCGCGGCGAGGGCGAAATACCTGGCGTATTCAACCGAGGCGTAACGCAGCGAGGCGGGATGCATCGGCGCTCGAATGCAACATGACTTCCGGGACGGGACACTAGCCAACCTTCTGGTGGCCATCGAAGATGAGGGTCGATCTGTTCCTCAAGCAGTCGCGAATTCTCAAACGTCGGTCCTTGGCAAAGGAGCTCTGTGACGAAGGAGCGGTCCTGCTCAATGGACGGCCCGTCCGCGCGGGACACGACGTAGCGGTGGGAGACGAGATCATCCTGAATTTGAGAAACCGAAAACTTTGCGTGCAAGTGCTCGAGGTGCCCGAAAGAGCCCCGAGCGCGGCGAGAGCGCGCGAGCTCTATCTTGTCTCGAAAGACGAGAGGATCGACGAGGGGGAGCGTGTCTGACCGGAGGATGAAACCGCTCATCCTGGGGGAGGGGCTTCGCATCGAGACCCCTCTCGTACTCGCGCCACTCGCGGGTCACACCGATCGCGCCTTCCGGGGTCTCGTAAGAGGGATCGGAGGGTGCGGGCTCGTCGTGACGGAGATGGTGAGCTCGGAAGGGCTCACTCGCGGGAGCGAGTTTTCGCAAGAGCTCGCCGCCATCAGCCGAGACGAGCGGCCCGTCGGCGTGCAGATCTTCGGATGCGATCCGGATAGGATGGCCGAGGCGGCCGTGATGGTCGAGGAGATGGGCGCCGACATCGTCGATATCAACATGGGGTGCCCGGTTCCTAAGGTGACCCGCACCGGTTCGGGCGCCGCGCTCATGCGAGATCGGGAGCTCGCGAGCGCCGTCGTCTCGAAGATGACGGCGAGGGCGAAGATCCCGGTAACGGTGAAGATCCGCTCAGGCTGGGATCAGACGTCCATCAATGCGCCGGAAGTCGCGCGCGCTCTCGAGGACGCGGGTGCCGCCGCCATCACCGTGCATCCCAGGTGTCGGAGCGAGCGGCATCGAGGCACGGCTGCCTGGCCCATCATTCGGGCCGTCAAAGAGGCCGTCGTGATTCCCGTCATCGGCAACGGGGATGTCCGCTCGCTCGAAAGCGCAAGAGAGATGATCGCCGCGACGGGCGTCGATGGGATCATGGTTGGTCGCGGTGCTCTCATTAACCCCTGGGTATTTCGACAGATCGCGGATGGACTCGCTGGAGCGAGCGTGGCCGACCCCACGCTGGACGACTATCGTGCGCTCTTCGGTGGCTTCGTGTCGCGATTGAGGGAGCTCGTTCCCGAGAGGCTCGTCCTCAACCGCATGAAGGCTTTTATCGGATGGGTCACGAAGGGCCTGCCTAAAGGTGCCTCGCTACGGTGCGACGTTTACGCTTCCAAGAGCATCCCCCAGCTCCTGGAAGTGTTCGAGCGCTACTTTGCTTCGGCATCGCGGGCTGTGCCCGTTGTTTGACTCTGGTTCGCGCCACTAGCCGCCGCGCGTATGCATCTCTAGATGGGGATCTTCACGCAGACGTTCGGCCTCGACTAGGGCACGACGGTCGGCGATCTCGAGTCGCTGCTCGGCGCCACGATCGTCTCTGGTGCCCCAGGTGAACGCGAGCTGAGCCAGAATCTTTTCGTCGCTCACCCCATCGCGTATCGAGCTCTTCAAGTCGAGCCCCTTGGAGGCATAAAGGCACAGGTACCAGAGGCCATCCGCGGTGAGCCGGCTTCGATCGCACGTTCGACAAAACGGTTCGGTCGTCGAAGCGATGATGCCGACGACGGTCCCGTTCGGAAGACGAAACCGTTTTGCGGGAGCCCAGCTCTCGGGCTCGATGGGCTCGATGGGTCCGCCGAAGGCGGCTTCGAGCGCCGCGAGCATCTCCTTCTTGCTGAAGACGCTCTTCTCCGACCAACGAGTTGCGCCGCCGACGTCCATGTACTCGATGAAACGAATTTCGGCGCCGACCTGCTCGCCGAAGCGGACGAGCTCAGGAATCTCGTCGTCATTGACCCCGCGCATGACGACGGTGTCGATTTTGAGATCCTCCATGGAGAGACGGTTGACTGCTTCGATGCCCTCGAGCACATTTGAAAGCTGGTCGCGCCGGGCGAGCTCCTGGAATCGGTCGCGTCGGAGTGTGTCGAGGCTGACCGTTACCCGCGAGAGCCCCGCCCGTTTCAGCGCCGGCGCTTGATCGGCGAGAAGCACCCCGTTCGTCGTGAGCGCAACCTCCCGTAGCGACTCGTTTCTCGTCAGGATCCCGACGAGGTTTGGGAGGTCTTTGCGAAGCAGCGGCTCACCACCCGTGAGACGCACCCTTTCGACGCCGACGCGCGTGAACAGCGCGACGAGCCGCGAGGTCTCCTCGAAGGTAAGGAGGTCTTTGCGCGGCAGCCAGATGTAGTCGAGCTCCGGCATGCAATAGTGACATCGCAGGTTGCAGCGGTCGGTGACGGAGACACGAAGGCTCCTCAGGGGTCGCTTCCGCTGGTCCATTGTCTTCGATGGTGTCATCTCTCTCTCCTCACGACGAGGGCAGGAACGTCCGAAGTCTACCGCAGATTCGACTTCGGGTAGTGAGCGGCGGGGCGAGGGTCTCGCCTCCGCCACTTCGGTACCTTCAGGAAGTTACCGCCAGCAAATTGGTCAGCTTGTCGGCGAGCGCCTGCTTGGGCGCGGCTCCCACCAACTGCTCCACCACCTTCCCGTCGCGGAAGAACAGCAGAGTCGGGATGGAGCGCACGCCGTACTCTCCCGCGAGGCTAGGCTGCTCGTCGACGTTGACTTTGGCGATCTTGGCCTTGCCGTCGAACTCCGCGGCGAGCTCCTTGATGGCGGGCGCGATCATCTTACAGGGGCCACACCACTCCGCCCAGAAGTCCACGAGGACTGGCTGCGAGGATTCGAGCACCTCACTCTTGAAATTCTGCTCTGTGGCCGTGATGGTCTTCGCGTCGTCACCCATTAGAGGGGTCTCCTTTCTCTACTCAGTTGGCTCCATGGATGGAGCGTTGGTCCAATACCGAAAGCGTGACTTCGACGGCATCCCGAAGGACGTCGTGGTCCGCGCAACACTTGGAAAGCACCCGAAGGCCTTGAAAGCTGTTCGTCAGAAATCGGGCCAGAGCGCGGGCATCAGCCCTCTCCCGCGAAAGAGCCTCGAAGAAAGCGTCCTCGACCCGTCTGAGGTTGGTTCGGACCCGTGCCGCGGTATCGGGGTCGGAGTCGGCGAGTGCAACCGCGGCGTTCGTAACGAAGCAGCCTTTGGTGCCGTCATCGCAGGCGCAATCGAACAAAACGGTCTCGAAGACTCGTCGAACGCCCTGAACGGCCGAGCCCGACGCCGATAGTAGCTCACACATGTTCTGATAGAAGCGCGCCTCGTAGCGGTCCAGAGCTTCGAGAAACAAGTGGTGTTTGTCCCCGAAGGTGGCGTAGAGGCTTCCGCGCTGGATGCCCATGGAGTTCACCAGATCTTGAACCGAGGTCCGGTCATAGCCGTGCATCCAGAACACCTCGACGGCGCGGTCTAGGACCTCGTCGCGGTCGAACTCACGGGGTCTCGCCATAGCAAGCAAAAGACTAGCAATTCTTGAACGTTTAGTCAAGAACAAAGTTGCTACTTATGAACAATTGAATTAAGATTCAATTGTTATGGCAACTACGGTAACTGACCACCGCTGCAGGACGGATATCGGAGATGAGATTCTCACCGCAGAGAGCGCCCGCATCGTTGCGGAGACGTTCCAAGTACTTGGCGACCCCACACGGGTGCGGATCGTCCACGCGCTGTCTTTGAGCGAGCTCTGCACGTCGGACCTTGCGAGCGTTCTCGGGATGAGCGAATCCGCCGTCTCTCATCAGCTCCGTACCCTCCGGCAACTCCACGTCGTCGCGAGTCGTCGCGACGGAAAGCTCGTCTACTACCGATTGAGCGACGGTCACATCCGGAGTCTCTTCCAGCAAGGTCTCGAGCACGCCTTCGAGGCCGAGCCCCAGTAAGCAGCAAGTGAGCTCTGTGCGCGAAGTGCGGCATAACGGCCCATCGAAGCCGAAGACCCGGCGGGCCATGGTACTCGCCTTTCTCGTCACTTCAACCTTCATGCTCGTCGAGCTCGTGGGCGGCGTCCTCGCGAACAGCCTCGCGCTCGTCGCCGACGCGGGCCATATGGTCACCGATGCCGCCGCGCTCGGCCTTGGGCTCGTCGCCATGTGGATGGCGAGCCACCCCCATACCGAGCGCCGCACTTTCGGATTCCACCGCGCGGAGATTCTGGCCGCTCTCGTCAATGGCTCCGTTCTGGTCGCCATCGCTCTGTTCGTGTCCTGGCACGCGATCGGGAGACTGAGGGAGGCGCAGCACGTCGAGAGCGGACTCATGCTCGTCATCGCTCTCATCGGGCTCATCGTGAATCTTGCTGTCCTTCGTATTCTCGGCGCGCACCAGCACGGGAACCTCAACATTCGCGGCGCCTTTCTCCACGTGCTCGGCGACACAGTCGGTTCCGTAGGTGTTCTCGTTGCAGGGCTCGTGATCCGATGGACCGATTGGACTCCCATCGACGCCATCGTGAGCTTGCTCATCGCCACGCTCATCCTCGTGTCGGGCTTCAGGCTCGTTCGGGAGACCGTCTCCGTCCTCTTGGAGAGCTCGCCCCGGGAACTCGATTCGGACGCACTTCGAAGGGACATCGTCGACATTCCCGGGGTTCGCGACGTTCACGATCTTCACGTGTGGACGGTGACCTCGGGTTTCGTCTCCCTCAGCTGCCACTGTGAAGTCGATTCGTCCGACGTCGCCGATGACGTGCTTCGCGCCGCTACGACGCTTCTGCGCGACCGCTACGGAATTCGACACGTCACGATCCAGCCCGAGACCTCTCAGATTCACGAGGAGCTCGAGCACTGCTGCCTCGATGACCACGGGCCAAGTCCTTCGCTCACGAGGTTCCTCGACCAGAGCTGACGATGACTCCGAAACTCGCGGGTGTCGGCTACAATAGCGCGCGCATGGACGGCATTGTGAAGACTTACGTCGCTTCGTTATCCGCGAGTCTCTGGATTCTCGCTTCCTGCTCGGGAGGCTCGGACTATACCGACGACATGGCCAGAGAGCACGCGGATGACGCACCGATCTCGAGCGAGGTGTCAGACGGCTTGCCTAAGGCGCCAGTCGTGACCGAAACGGTCACCTACGCGACGGTCGATGGCGAGGCCGTCGAGGGTTATCTCGCGCGTCCCGAAGGGGCGGAGGGCCCTCTTCCGGGTATCGTCGTGATTCACGAGTGGTGGGGGCTGAACGACAACATCCGTTCCATGGCAGACCAGCTTGCCGGTGAGGGTTATCAGGCTTTGGCCGTCGACCTTTATGGCGGCGAGGTGGCTTCCGATCGCGATATGGCGGCCCAGCTCATGAGCGGCTCGATGGAAAAGTCCGAGGCACTCACGGAGAACTTGAAGCAAGCTTTCGCTTATCTCGAAGGCGATGGACAGAAGGTCGGCACGATCGGATGGTGCTTCGGCGGCGGATGGTCACTCGGAACCGCCCTCGCCCTACCCGAGGACGTCGACGCAACTGTCATCTTTTACGGGAGACTCGTCACTGAGGAGAGCGAGCTCCAAAGGCTTCAAATGCCGATCCTCGGGTTCTTCGGGGCCGAAGATCAGGGCATTACGCTCGACTCGGTTCGCGCCTTCGAAGCGGCACTCGAGAAACTCGGGAAGGACGCCTCGATCCACGTCTACGACGGAGCCGACCACGCCTTCGCGAATCCTTCCGGGACCGCCTATCAGGAAGAGCCCGCCAAAGATTCCTGGGCCAAGGCCCTCGCTTTCTTCGAGCGCCACTTGAAGGGCTGAGCAGGTTCAGAGCCAACCGCGCCGTCTGAAGAAAGAGTAGAGGCTCGAACAAAAGGAGTTGGACGTGCCCGATCGTGTTTCGGTGACCACCCGCCAGGGATGGGGCTCCCGACTCTCGGAGTCCATCAAGTCCGTCCTGTTCGGCGTCGTTCTGTTCGGCGTCGCCTTTCCCCTGCTCTTCTGGAACGAGGGCCGCGCCGTTCGCACCACCAAGAGCCTCGAGGAAGGTGCCGGAGTCGTGGTCTCGGCCAGTGCCGACAGCGTCAGCGCGTCTAACGAGGGAAAGCTCGTCCACGTGAGCGGCTCCACGAAGACGGACGAGGTGCTCGCGGACGAAGCCTTTGGCATCTCCGAAAACGCCATTCAGCTCGTCCGCGACGTCGAGATGTATCAGTGGGTCGAGGAATCGAGCACCCAGACCGAAAAGAAGCTCGGAGGAAGCGAAGAGCGCACGACCACCTACGAGTACGACAAGGCGTGGCGGTCCTCCCTCGTCGACTCTTCGGCATTCCAGAGCCCCGGAGGGCACGAGAACCCTCGCGCCTTTCCCTACGATTCGCGTAGGGTGATGGCGAGCGAGGTGAGACTCGGTGCGTATCTGCTTTCCGATTCTCAGATCTCCATGTTGAGGAAGACCGAGTCCCTGCCCGTCACGACCCTGCCGAGCAACCTCGGTCCCAACGTAGGCGCTCACGACGGCGCCGCCTATCTGGGCCGGGATCCTTCGAGCCCGGACGTCGGCGATCTACGCGTGAATTTTCGCGTCCTACGTTCCGGCCCCGTCAGTGTCGTGGCGCGGCAAGTCGGCCAGAGCTTCGAGCCCTATCGAGCCGAGGCGGGCGGCTCGGTATTCCTGCTGGAAGAAGCGATGGCGAGCGCCGATGCGATGTTCGAATCGACTCAGAGATCGAACACCCTCGTCACCTGGGTCGTTCGGGTCCTCGGGTTCTTCATGATGTTTCTCGGTCTCGGCCTCGTCTTCAAACCCATCGCCGTGTTCGGTGACGTCGTCCCCATCGTGGGAACGCTGCTTGGCGCCGGGGTATCACTCTTCTCGAGCCTCGTCGCCGCCTTCTTTTCGTTCGTCACGATCGCGATCGCCTGGATTGTCTACCGGCCGCTACTCGGCATCGTGCTGCTCGGGCTCGCCGTCTTAGCGATCGTCCTTCTCGCGAAAGCGAGTCGCGGCAAATCACGCCCCGCGCCTCCTCCAGTACCGTCGCCCCCGCCCGTGCCGGCGGGTTAGTACCGCGGTCCATAAATACTGCCCTATGGGAACGCCGATGCATCCCGGCTGGCTGCGTTGCGGCTCGCTCACATACACCCGGTATTCCTCGCTCGGCGCGCCTTGCCAGCCGGGCGCCTCGACGTTCTCACGGGCACTATTTATGGGCCACGGCACTAGGTCAGGTCGAGGGCTCTCGCAAGGCGCCTAGCGCGCCCGCCAACGATGCCGCGAGGCATGCCGCGAGGATGCCGACAGAGGCGAGCACACTCTTGTCGTCGCGTGCCGGCCATTCTAGATAGCGAAAAACCGAGCCCCAGAACCAAGCGAAGGCGCCGAGGGTCGTGCCGAAGAGCGCACCTCCCAGTGCACCCGCGAAGAGCCCGGAGGCAGGACCGGTCACGGCGGTAAAGACGCGACCGATCGCCGCGCCGAGGACCGCTCCGAGAACGCCGCCCAGAAACGCGTAGGGCGCTCCGACGAACGGCGTCGCTTCGAAGAACGTAGAGGGCGCGATGCCGCCGAGCCAAGCTGCTCCGAGCACGAACAACCTCGAGGGCCAGCGGACTATAGGGAGACCAATGCTGGCAATCCACTGCGAGAGGAACTTGAACGGCCACGAGACAGCCGCGCCCCCGAGGATTGCGATCGCGAAGGTCGCCGCTGAGCTATCGCTCACATTGGAAGCGAGCGTGAAGGAAACGCTGAAGAGAGCGCCCAGATAGGCATCGTCAAAGTCAAAGGGCGTCGCGGCACGCATGGGCTCGCGCCTGAGCGTCGAAAACACTTCCTGCCAGTCATCACGGGGCGGGGGCCTCGGCGGCGGCTCCCAGATGGTCTCGGCTCTTCCCTGAGCGGCCCGAGCTGCCCGATCGCGATCGTAGTCGGCCCGCTTGGCCCGGCTCGACAGGATCTGATTCGCGGTGACGAGCTCCTTGAAGCGTTCCTCGGATTCCGGATCGTCTGGGTTGCGATCCGGATGGTAGCGAAACGCGAGCCTTCGGTAGGCGCGTTTGATCTCCCGCTGGGAGGCATGAGTCGCGACGCCGAGAACACGGTAAGGATCCATGGCAAATCTTCGTTCAGAATGACATAGCGATTCGACGCGTGGAAGCCGTCCAGTGGCCCAGCCCGTAACACGACCGGGTATCATAGGACCCGTTCAAGTCACTCGTATGCCGCAAGAGATCGAGAGGAAGTTTCTAGTCACGAGTCCGGGATTCAAACTGGGCGCCCGGAGCACGCGTTACCGCCAGGGCTATCTCGTCACGGATCCGAGGCGAAGCGTTCGGGTACGCGTCGGAGGTGGCGAGGCGTTTCTCACCATCAAGGGACCCACCAGCGGAGCGACGCGTCAGGAGTACGAGTATCCGATTCCCGTCGCGCATGCGGCCGAGATCCTGGAGCGTCTCGCGCTCGTGCCCGTTATCGACAAGACGCGCCACGTTGTCGAGGTCGACGGTCTCGTTTGGGAAGTCGACGAGTTCCACGGCGAGAACGAAGGGCTCGTGATCGCAGAGGTAGAGCTTCACTCCGAGGACCAGCCGATTACCTTGCCCGAATGGGTCGGCGAAGAAGTGACGTCGGATGCGCGCTACTTCAACCAGAGCCTCGTCGAGAATCCCTACTCGAGTTGGAAGTGAGCCCTAACCGGGCCGCGCTATAGTGAAATTATGAGCGCTCACCGAGAAGAGCCTTGGGAGCACCCGGATTGGTACGATCTCCACGAGACGGCCTGGACGGCAGGGCCTTCGAGAGAGCCGGAACACTACGGGGAGCTGGTCGTGGCGCTTCCCCCGCTCGACTACGCGGATCATCTCGTCGACGTCGGCGCGGGAACGGGGAAACTGGCTCGAGCCATAGGCCGGGCCTATCCGCGATTGGGCCGGGTTAGTCTCGTGGAGCCCAACGAGACGAAGCTCGAGCGCGCCGTCGCTCGCGTTCGGGAGGTGCTACCCGATGCCGAGGTTCGGGGCTATCACCTTGCCGTCGGCCGGGAGGACGAGCCTCCCAAGATCGAGGCAAGCCTCGTTACCGTCGGGAGCGTTTTCGCGGTACTAGCCTTCGTCGCGATTCGAAATGCCCGAGACGGGAGGTAGAATCCATACCGAGGAGAGGAACCGATGCCTGGTGTCCTTGCCCTGAGTGCGTTTCTGCTCGCGGCGCCCGCTCAAGCTGCGCCCGCGCCGGCGCCTGGAGTTTTTCTCGTGGCCAAGCCTTCCATCGACGGAGGGCCTTTTTGGCACAGCGTCGTATTGCTGTTGCGCCACGGGAATGACGGGACCCTCGGTCTGATCGTGAACCGCACGACCGAGATCCCCTTGGCGGAAGCACTACCCGATTTGAGCGCGGAGGAGGCCGAGGGTCACGACCTTTACTTCGGCGGACCGGTGGCGCTGGGCGGTTTGCTTTACCTCTTTCGAAGCGCGGAGCCCCGGAAGACGGCGAGCCAAGTGATGGACGACGTTCACTTCAGCGGTGACAAGGAGCTGCTCGACCGTCTCCTCGACGAAAAGGTCAAGACGAACGAGCTCCACCTCTTCCTGGGGCACGCGGGCTGGGCCGCGGGACAGCTCGTGAACGAGCTCGCTCGGGGCGACTGGGACGTGGTCCGAGCCGACGCCTTCACGATCTTTCAGGCGGACCCCGAGAAACTCTGGGACGAGCTGACCTCGGAGAACACTGCGGTCATCGCTAGTACTCACTCGATTCCGCACGTTGTGGCGCGATAAATGAGCTCTCCCCACAGCGATGGTCAGTTGGCGCCTTCGACCGGTCGGCCGTCCTCGCCGACATAAACCGTTTACCAGGGTCTCCGTGGCGTGGACCTGAACCTCCGCTGGCTTCTCCCGACGTTGCGATCGCGTAGTTGTAGGCGAATTCCGGTTGGCGGGAAGGTCCGGACCGGTTCGGTGCCCCCGCCCCATATCTTGGTGGGGACCACCACCCAAGTGTGCAACACCAAGTGCACCTTTTGTACGAATCGGGAGCTTCTGACGATTCAATCGCGACCGGTGCTATTGGGAGAGTACCGCGCGAGTACTTCGAATGGATCGACCGCAGCGTGAGGATAACGGTCGACTCGGAGCTCCAATGGTTTTCGCAATTGGGCAAAGCGCGGTTCAGCCGGCGCTTCGGCGTCGACCTGCCGCGATTGGTCGTGCTCGAGGTCAAGACGAAGCCCGAGGCGGAGGTCGACGTCGACGAGCTCTTGTACCCGCTGCGCCTCCAACCGACCCGCTCGTCGAAGTACGTGGTCGGTTGCCAGCGGCTCGGCCTCGTGGCGGACACGAGAGGCAGCTTGATCTAGGAGACGCCTTCTGACGCCTTGACGTTTCGTACGGTACTCACGGTGGCGCCAGCCCGAGGTGTCGAGGTTGGCGCGGAAAGCAAAGATTTCGCCGGACGGCGCTTCAACAATCGCTCATAGTTGGTTAGACTTTTCGTTAGTGGTCCCTAACGAAGAACAGGTTCGCGCAATCTCCCAAATGACGAAGGGAGACCTCTCCGAGATCCCTTTTCCCGTCCTGCTCCACGCGCTTGCCGTTCACCATCGCTCGGTGGTGCTCTCGATCGATCGCAGGCAGGTCACGAAGGAGATCATCCTGGAGAACGGCACGCCCGTCGACTGCCAGTCGAACCTACTGCACGACACGCTGGGCAAGTTCATGGTCGGCCGCGGGGACATTACCGAGGAGGCCAACCTCCAAATCCTCTCGAAGAGCGCCACCACCGGCCAACCCTTTTCCGAGATCCTCGTCGCGGAGGGACTGGTCAGTGCCAGCGACCTCTACAAGATTCTGCAGCAGAATCTGGCGAAAAAGCTCCTCGACGGTTTCACGTGGAGGAGCGGGAGCTTCACCGTATCCACCCGGTTGCCACCGGTGGACTCACCGCTGAAGGTCAACGCGCCTCAGCTCGTGCTGACCGGGATCTCGAAGCTGGCCCCGGAATTGGAGATCGCGACCGCCATGGATTCGATCCAGAACGAGAAATTCTTCATCAATCCGCGCCCGCCCTTTCCTCTGAAAGACCTGCGGCTGTCACGCGGCCATCAGGAGATCGTCGGTCTGGTGTCGGTGGGCAAGACGCTCGATGAGCTCGAAGCCGAGTCTGGAATGCCGCGCGATCGCGTCCTCCGCTTCCTCTATTCTCTCGCCGTGATTGGCGTCGCGGTGCCGGAGGGCTGGCTTCAAGGGGGGCTGGAGATAGAGGCGGTTCCCGATATGGACTTTGCTTCCGCTCCCGAAGACGCGGCAGCGGTTCCCGCCGCGACACAAGCCGCATCCCCGCTCCTTCCGAACGCCGATCAGCTTCGAAACGAGGTCATGGAGCTCTACCTCCGTTATCGAAAGCTCGACGCCTTCGATCTCTTGGGCATTCCGGTCGAGACGACCCGGGAGGTCATCGAGAGCGGCTTCCTCGAGTTCTGCGAGAAGTTCGCGCCGTGGGAATTCGAGCATCCCGAGCTCCAGAACATGAAGGAGAAGGCGCGTGATCTCTTCATCGCCGCCGGTCATGCTTTCGGCGAGCTGTCCAATCCCGAAACGAGAAACTCGCTAGTCGCCCGACGCAACAGCAAGTTTCGCCAGCTCAGCAGCGAGGAAGCCCGGGAAGCTTTCGCGATCAAATCGAATCTTCTCGATGCGGACGAGCAGTTCAAGAAGGGTATGTTGCTCGTCGAGGCGGGCAAGTTCGCCGACGCGATCGAGCAGCTCCAGTTCGCTCACGACTGCGAGCCTCAGAATGCCATCTATCGTGCCGAGCTCGCCTATTGCCGTTATCGAAAGGACCCGCAGCTCGAAGGGGCCGCCGCTCTGCAGGAGCTTCAGGAAACGGTTCGAATCGATCCGGAGTGCGGGATCGCCCTTCATTACCTCGGCATGGTCTACGGCGAAGAAGGGGATTTCGATGCCGCCGAGCCGGTCTTGCAGAGCGCGATCAAGCTCATGAAACCCGACCGTCGCCCAATCGACGCACTCAAGGATTTCAAGTCGAGGGATCGCGACAAGCCCAAAAAGAAGCGGCTGTTCTTCTGAGGTCAGCTTCGGATTCGGAGCTCGTTCTACGACGGAGCCCGACTGCAGCTCACGTCGAATCGGCGCTTCGTTTGGGCTTGGGCAGGAAGCTCTGCGGGAGCTCGGTCTCGAAGCCCGCGGCCTGTCGGTGTCCGCCGTTGTGGAAGAGGCGCGCGATTCTCGACACGTCGAAATCCTCACGCGACCGAAGCGACCACTGACGTTTTCCGTCCGCTCGGTCAAAGTAGATGACGACGAAAGTAGCCTCGGAATGGAGGGCGAGAAGCGCCTCCCCGATCTCGGACCCGAAGACGGTCGCATTGACGACGGGCACGTGGTGCCCGGCAACGTCGTCGAAACGAGCCTGCTGGCAAGCGAGCCGCACTTGCTCACGCTGGTAGCGGAGAATGGGTACCCCTTCCTTCGCGAGCGCCGCGACGTCGAGCTCGTTCCACACCTTGAAATCCATCGGATAGGAAGATAGCGCCGCCGAAACTTCCCGGCTGTGCTGGAGCTCATAGAGCCAGAGATCGCGATCCATGACGTAGCGGAGCAGTTCTGGAACGTCGACTCCCGGATGGAAGTGCTCCCACGCGAGGACGGCGCCACTCTTAGCGTTGTCGAATGTCGCAAAATCGAGCCCCGAGAGCGCGACCTCCGCGGTTCGATGGTGGTCGATGACCCTCAGCTCTTTATGGCGTTCGCGCATCGAAAGAATTTCTTCACGTGAGTAGGAAAAGTCCAGAATCGTAACTGCGGTCTCCCGGGGAAGCTCCGGTGGAGGGGCTCCGTGTAGGACGGGGACATAGGAAGCATCGTCTCCCAGCTTGCGCCACGCGGCCCAGGCCGCACCGAACCCGTCAGCGCAGTGCCCGTGGTAGAGAATGGTCTTCGTCACCACGCTCCGATCCTACCCCAGGTGTGGCCAGGGACCGCCTGATTGTGCTAGCATTTTCTTCTCGAGGCGCCGGCCGACTCTAGAGTCGAGGGTACGGCCCTCTATGACGGCGCGAATGAGATCAACATTGCTACGCCCAGCGCTCGACCTCGCCCCCAGGGGGTGACGGTTCCCGAAGCGGTCCGCGTAGCATCGGAAAGGATAACCCCAACATGAATCGTGGTGTCGCATTATCAATTGCGCTCTCGTCCGCGGTGGCGCTCGTTGCCGCCTGCGGCGACGGCGGCTCCCCCAGCAATCCTACCTCGCCTGGCGGCGGAGGCACTCAGCCTTCCACCGATTCCTCCCTGACGGCGCCGACACTCCAGGCACCGGAAGTGGGCGAGGCGGTCAAAGACTTGCAACCCGAGCTCCAGATAGGAAATGCCTCCGGCGGCTCTGGAACGAGAACTTATACTTACGAGCTTGCTCTGGACTCCGCTTTTCAGCAGATGACCGTCAATGAGACCGGCGTACAGGAAGGACTCGGCGGCGTGACGAAGTGGGTCGTAACCGATTCACTCGCCGCGGATACGAAGTACTTCTGGCGGGTGCGCGCTTCCACAAGCAGCGGTACTGGCCCCTATTCCGACGTTTCCGAATTCCGGGTTCGCGAAGCTTTCATCGCGGACCGCCCGACCGGTGATCTCGTCGTCTTCGATCCTCTGGTCAGCGGTGGCTCCATCGGGATCGTCAAGGGCGGCGAGTTTATATCCGGCGGAGGTTGGCAGGCGAAGAGCAATGCCGATTGCGTACGTTATCAGATCCCCACGCTCGATAACGGTGTGATCGAGTTTCAAACGACCAACGTGCGCTCTCCGAACTTCGCCTCGGGCAAACGCATGCTCGTCTCGATGTGGGATCCCACCAAGGGAGAGTACACGACAAATCCGTTTCGAATGCATCTCCAGAAGCTCGACAAGTCTACGGCGGCCTTCAACGACGTGCGGCTTCGATGGATCTCTCGAGGTCAAGAGACCAATACCGGGATCAGCTTCTACGACTTCGAGACGGAAATCGTCTACAGCTGGCGCATCGAGTGGGGCGACTTTCCTGGCATCAACTCTCAGCATGTGAAGGTCTTTCTGGACGGGTTCGAGATTCTGACCCGGAACTACGACGCCCCCTATCATCCGAAGACGCATTGGATCGAGCTTGGCAACTGCGAGCGCGAGGAAACGCTCGAAGAAGCGATCTGGTCGAACGTGCGAATAGGTTCGCGTTAAAAGCTCTAAGTCTCCGCGTCCCTGAGGAGATCGTCCCGATTCAGGTGGATCTTGTCGAAGCTCGAGGCGGGGATCAGCGGTCAGAAAGAGGGTTCCTGGCATCGCCTGAATCGCTAACGTCCAATGCGGCAAGGGACGGCGCGCTTACAACGACGTTGAGCTGTACGATCTCGAGGCGGATCCCGACGAAATGCGAAACCTGGCCGTCGATCGAAGGGCGAACGGCGAACTGCTGCTCGCGATGAATCAAAAGCTGACCGACGTCATCAAGTGGAAGTACACAAACGTGACGAAGCGGATCTCGTTCGCTATGATCCCCAGCGACTTCGGCTTACTCCGCCCCGGCAACGCCACCGCTACCGCGATCGTGTCCTTGTGAACATCCAGTCCAACGTATCCGCTATACTCTTCCACGGCCTGTCCTCTGTGCCTTCGTCTTCTTCGAGCCGATAGCTCAATCCACGTTCTCAAGGTTGGGCAGGCTCAATACATAATGTCTATCTGTTGTCGGGCGCTTATTCATTGGGGTTACACTGGGTGAAGAATGACGCTCGAAGACGAGTTCCAGGACTACACCAACAAGCAAGCCTACGAAGCGGTATTTGTGCAGCGAATGATGCTGCGCGAACACCCCGACGGTACGCAGGTACTCGGTAATTCGCAGCGGGAAGACTTCCTTCCTTTCCTTCATGCGCTGTTGAAACAGGTACCAACGGCTGCCCACATCCTAGACGTGGGCGGAGGTGCGGGAGACATTGTTGATCTGGCGTTGGAGCGTGTGGAGGGAGCAACAATCCACGTTGAGGAACCGAATGAAGCCTTTCTTGAAAGCTACCGACAACGCCTTTTGTCCCATCCTTCACTAAAGTGCGGGATTCTTCATCCGGTGCCCGTAGAACGATTGCCGCTACCACTGAGCAGCGGAGGTACCGAGACCCTCTGCGATGCGGTGCTGGCCATTCACATGCTCTATTTCGTGGACGATCTAGTGGACACGCTTCGAGCTTTGTACGGCTCTCTTCGACCGGGCGGTGTCTTGTTCGTTGTCATCGCAGACCAGTTGGTCTCAACAACGGGTCGTGCGGGAAGGTTTCACTTCGCCCGCATCGGAGACGAGAGCCGCGTTCACAAGCTAGATGAGCATTGGGCTCGTCGTGAGGTATTGCTTGGTCAAGCTGGTATCGCCTCTCTTCTAGACCCAGAGTCTCCACCCATGGTCGAGGTACATCGAACCGAGAGTTGGTTGTTTGGCCGAGACCCCGATGACGTTGTCGCGATGTGTCTGGCGGGGGAACTCCTATCCGCGGACGATGAGATGTTCGATCTTCGCAAACTCGAAAGCTGTAGGGCTTTCCTTGACGAGCACGGGGACACGGTCCAGTTCGGGGTTGAGGATCGCCCCATCCCCCAAAAGGGCTGGCACAGAGCCGTACAGCCACAGATCGTGACGGTGATTCGCCGAGGAGCCTAGGACCAATTTGCGTGGCCATCAGGCGGCCACCGACGTTGGTTCGTCTCTCCGAGGAGATCGCCTCGCTCCAAACTACCGAGGCTCCGATACGACTCGCCGGATCAAGTGGCGTGGTCGGAAGCCAGTGGCTTTACGGGGGGGAAGTTCATGCGCCGCAGCAGGTCTTGGAAGCGGGGGCGGAGCGCAAGATGCCAGATGTTGTGTCGTGTGCTCAGTCAAGATAGATGCCTGCACCGACGTAAAGAACCTCGTCACCCATTTTCACCTTTCTTACATAAGCCAGCTTCTTCGAAGGCTCGGTTTCTCCCGGTTTGGGCCACATGTAATCTATCCAGCCTGTCCCTTTCGCTTCGAGCATCTTAATCGTCTCCCGCCAAAGCATTTTTCCGTTTGCATCCTTGAAATCGAGAAGGTTCTGGCCTTCTAGATCCGGGGAAACCGGACTCACTAGCTGCGTTGCGTTCCGGTCATGGACAAACACATAAACGTCCTGGTAACGGAATGGCCCAGCCTTGTCGCGAAGAGTCTGAAATGCTTGTTTACCCTCTTTCCTGATGAGTTCAGCGGCGCCATCCACCGTATCCACGACAAACAGTTTCTCCACTTTCATGTCGTACCGGCCGCTGCCGACGATGTATTCTTTTCCCGCAGCGTCCTTGACCCCTAACGGCAAACGAGTGGTTGCGCTGCTGATCGAAAAAGTATCAGGAAACAAGGCCGAAGGCTGGGTTCACTACCAATGGCCCAAACCGGGGGAGGATAAGCCGTTCTGGAAAAGCTCCTACGTTGATGTTCTTGCCCTCCAATTCAGGCATAGGAGGAGAACAAAGAGACATCCCCTCCAAGTCAGAGACAAAGACGTAAACCTCGCCATGAAACCACTCCCTGCCCTTTGTTCGGAACTTCGAGAATGCTTTCTCACCTTCCCGTTCCACTAGTGCAGCTGCTTTTTCAACCAAAGCGATGACTTGTTTCGGTTGATCGTATTGCGGGTTTGCTTCAACTCCCTGGGCGCTCAACAGCTGAGTGGCGTAAAACATCAGAAGTGGGCTAACCGCCAAAGCAACAATGATTCTCTTCGTCACCTCCACCCCTCCAATCATCATGATTGTTTGCCATGGTAAAACAGGGGTTTCGTCGTCGTTGAAGATGCCCCCTCTGATTGCCCGCATTCTACGTTCCATCCCGCACCCGAGTCAACGCGGATAGATAGGGGATTCTATCCTGGGAAGCAGACAAACAGGAGAGGAATTCTACGCGAGGATGCGGCCGGAGTCAGGTCGAGGAAGAGCGTTTTCTCGAAGGATCGGACGCTGGCACGACCGCAACCGTACGGTACTTCCGCCATCAAGTGTTGCTAAGCGGCTGCCGGCAGTGGCGAGATGGCGGGAGAAACCGGATTGCGCGCCCCCGTGAGCAGGAACACCTCGACGCGCGCCCACAAAGGAATCGTCGTCGCGAAAAAGATGTCTCGAAACGTGAGCCGCCGTGCGACGAGCCCAGCCTGCATCGCCGGAGTCCGGGTCTCGCGTCCGCACTTCAGAGCGCCGTGCGGCCTGGCGAAGTTGTAGTAACAACGGAGCGCTCAAGATGCTCTGCGAGCCTCTCCTTCGAGCGGGCGTGGCAGAGCGTCCGTCTGAGAAGGTATGCCGAGCTTTGCGCCGGATGGTCAGATTCAGCCGCTCGATGAACGAGGTGTTCAATGTCGACGAGTCCTCGGAGTTGATGAGCGCTTCTTCGAACCGCCACGCGGCTCCATGAACGGCCCGTCTTTCAACCTTCACGATGCGATCGTTCCTTCGCGTCTTCAGGACCTGAGCATAGAGCGCCGCTGACTCAAAGACGCGACGGACGAGCTTCTCGTAGAAATCGAATCCGTCCGTAACGATAAGCGGGCACTTCAGAAAATCCATTCGGCTAGACACGTCACGAATGTTGAAGACATTTACGATTCTTCACTCGGCTTGGCCCTTGTCGAAGACAGATCTGAGACTCTCGAAATTGGGCTCAAACTTTAGCACGCGAACGGGTTAGCGCCTGGCCGCCAACAGTTCATGGCCGAAGCACCTACGACGCTGCCTATCATCCGAAGACGCATTGGATCGAGCTTGGCAACTGCGAGCGCGAGGAAACGCTCGAAGAAGCGATCTGGTCGAACGTGCGAATAGGTTCGCGTTAAAGCTCTAAGTCTCCGCGTCCTTGAGGAGATCGTCCCGATTCAGGTGGATCTTGTCGAAGCTCGAGGCGGGGATCACGTAATACCAGGGTGCGAAACGTTGCGACCGCTCGGCGGCCTTTTCGCGCCCCCTCACTATGGTTTCGGCCCAGCGATTGTGAGCTTCCTCTAGCTCTTTGTTCTTCTTGTCTTCGTCGGTCAGGTCGTCCGCTTCCTTGCCCTCGAAATTCGTATTGGCGGGTTTCGGGGGCTCCGGAACGAGCGTGGGATCGAAGGCGATGCTGATGAAGAGATAGCGGTTCTCGCCCGGGCCGGTTGACTCGTCTCCGGTCGACGCGGCTCCCGCGCTTATCGCCTCGCCTCGGCCGTAGAGAATCTCGCCGAACCGCAGCGTGTAGCGAAGACCTTCCGCGGTCGAGGCCTCCAGATCCCCCTCGTTCGACATCAGATCGCCCGTACGAGTGAGATAGTAACCACGGCTCTGGAGTGAAAGAGCGTCCTCCCGTGACATCGTCAGACCCGATAGGCGGTCCTCGATACCTTCCGGCTTCGGCCTCACGCCGACGATCTTCAAATCGTCGAGCTCGGCAAGGAGGCCGTTCATCTTCGTCGAGTCGATCTCCCGGTTCGCCGGCGTTCGGCCCATACTCCACTCGCCGTCTTGCTTCTCGAGCTCGACCGTGTCGCGCACATCGACCATGAGACTGCGCTCGTCGATCGAGTAGTCCTTCAGGGTCACGCGGTCGATCTGATCTCGTTCCACCTGCAGCAAGTCCTTCTCGATCCAGTCCTCGAACTTCGTCGAGATATCGACGTCAGCCTTCGCCGCATAGACGCGTTTCTGTTGTGGTACGCGAACGAAGCGGAATCCTTCGCGACCCTCGACGTCCTTGCCGATGATTAGATCGGCCAGCACGACTTCGTTCTCGCCCTTGATCGTGACACGCTTGCCGCGACCTTGCAGGCTCGTCGCGGTCTCGTCGAGAGGATCGATGACGCCCAGGACCTCGTGGTCGGCCACGTTGTCGGAGCGGAAGTCGTCCTTCGCGATCGTGATGACCCCGGCGGCGGTCTGCGCGAGCCGCTCCTCTCCGTCGGCCGAATAGTCGTGATGGGAGGGGATCGTCCAGATCCCGTTCCGATTTGTGACCTTGAAAGGACGGGCCGCGGCGGTCTCCTCGTCGAACTCGATCACTTCCAGGGTTCTGGCGACGTTCGGGTCCTGGAAGTCGGGAAAGAACGGCTCTCCCTGATCCAGGAAAGCGCTGGGAGTCACGTTCCGGGGCGCGGTGGCGAAAGCCACGACCGCGAGAAGAAGCGCGACGCCCGCCAGGGTCTTGGTCACTGTTAGCTCGCTTTTCGTTTCCATGGCTCTTACTCCATCGATTGCTTGGGCACCCTACTAGCCGTCGGCTCTCAATCGGCGCGCCGCGGCCGCGCCTTCCCTGGCCCGCTGCTGGCGCCGGACGAAAATATAGACTCCGAGTAGGAAGACGGGAATGGGCGGCAGCAGAACGGCCGAGGTGCGAATACTGCTCTGGATTCGGCGAATTTGCGACTCCATCCGTTCTTCGCTCGCGCGAACCTCCACTTCTTTGTCCGACTCGATGTTCGATTTCAAGACCTCGAACCTTCGATTTTCCACTTCCTGGAGATTGCGCGCCATGATCTGTTTTGTTTGCTGGTCGAGGTCGCCTCGATTCTGGACCTCTGCCACCCGGCCATCGAGGCGGCGCTGCGCCTCGGCGAGCGCCTGTTCCGCGCGCCGCTCCGCCTCCGTCTCCTCCTGTGAGCGCTGCTCGATGAACGTCCGGGTCTGGTCCTCGACCCGCGCGAGTGTGCGGTGGCGGACGCGGCGGTTGCGAAGCGCGATGAAGGACTCATCGCCAACCAGCGTGTCCATCGCGTTGAGAAAGAACGTGACGTTGTCGAAGTTCAAGTTCCCGGGGCCCATCCGGCGGATCTCGAAGAACTGCTCCGAGATGAAATCGACGTCGGCCATGGCGATGACGTGAATCGGCGACGCGATTTCATCGCTCTCGCCTTCGTCCTCGCTCGCGTTGGGCGCGGACTTGACCTCAGCCGCGATCGTATAGCTCATCGGGTCGGGACGGTGAGGCAGGTTGCGATTCAACGACGCTCCGAGAAAGTTGCGCTGGACCATTAGCGAGTAGGGAGTCCGCCCCGAGTAAACACCGGTGGCGAGAAGCGGCTGGTAGGTCAGGCCTTCTTTCGAGGCCGACTCGACTTGGCCGGGGTAGAGCAGCACGAGCTGCTGCAACGAGGCGGTCGCCGGAACGTTCGGATTGAAGACGTCCGGGTTTTCGTTGCCGGGGCCAAGGAATACCACCTCGGGCGGCAAATGGGCAAGATCGGGATGGGGGTTGTAGGTGTCCCACGCGACTATCGCCGGGTCCCAACGAAAGCCGAGACGATCGAAGAACCCCCTGATGTCACCCTTCGGCTCGGGCGGTGGCTGCCCCTGGCTCATGAAGGGATTTCTACTGGCGCCGGCCTGCTCCGAGGGCGAAAGGCTCAAGTTGACGATGGGCAGTGGATCGTCGAGGAGTAGCGCGGGGGTTCCCCTCTCGATGACTTCGAGAACGAAACCCATCTCCTCCTGTGTCATCGTCGAGGGCAACGCGACGAGCAGTCCATCGACCTCCTCGGTAATGGCGCTCGACGGTGTGATCTGGACGACCTCGTATTGTTTCCGAAGCTCATCCACGACCGACCAGGCCGGAGTCGACTGCATCGTGTTGAAGTCGAGCCCGCCGAACAGCCGGAGCTTTGTATTGATGACGCCAATCTTCTTGCGCTCCGTATTGGCTACGACGCGAATACCGCGGGCGATCTCGTATTCGGCGGGAAGCCCACGGTCGAAGTAGGGGATGACTTGTTCTTCGGCGCCGCAAGTGAAAGCAAGTCCGAGAAAGACTTCCGAAAATCCCGCTCTGGCGCCCTCGAGGTTGGGAATCTCGCGCGGTTGAATCCCGAATTTCTCCCGGGCCTCGCGGGCCTCCTCGGAGAACGGCTCAGTCTCGTTCATGAGGATTTGAACTTTGCCACCACTGACCGAGGCCATCTCCTTGAGGAGGCCAATGATGTTCGCCCGCGTCTGGACGTATTGTTCCGGAACTTCGGGACTCAAATATGCTTGGACGAAGACGGGGCGGTCTGCGTCGAGCTCTCGTAGAAGCTGTTTCGTCTCGGCCGTCAGCGAGTGAAGTCGCTCCGCCGTGGTGTCGAGGCGGAGCCCGAGTCGGCCGATGATGGCGACGGCGCTCACGAGAATCACGACAACGGAGACGGCACGGATGATCTGATGCGTCGACATCCGGAGGCCTTCGGCTTCGCGTGGCCAGTGCCTGCGACTCAAAAGAACTACGTTCACATAGATGAAGAGCCCGGTCACAGAGACGAAGTAGAGCAGGCCCGTGATGCTTACGACGCCGCGGCCGAAATCCTCGAAGTGCGGGATGACGCCGAGCGGCTCCACGAGTCGCGCCAAGCTTTGACTGATAATGCCGGCCATCGGCTCGATGAAGACACCGAGGCCGCAGAGCACGGCGCCGAGAATGAACGCGATGGTGACATTGGTCGTCAGCTGCGAGGCGACCATACCGACCGCGATGAGCGCGGCTCCCGCGAGCCAGAAACCGAGGTAGTTGGCGAACATGAGACCCAGGTCGGGACTTCCGAGCCACAGCAGAACGATGACGTGGCTGAGCGACAGTGCGAGCGCAACCGTGTATATGGACAAGACGGCAAGGTACTTCCCGAGCACGATCTCCAGATCGGTCGCGGGGAGGGTGAGCAGCAGCTCGTCCGTCCCGATGTTCTTCTCTGCCGCCCAGACGGACATCGAAAGCGCGGGGACGAAGAATACGAGCAGATAGGGGAAGACGGTGTTGAGCTGATCCAGATTGGCCAGGTTGTTCAGGAAGAAGCGGTCCTGCCAGAACGCCGCCGCGGCGCTCAGGAAGATGAACAGCGTGATGAAAACGTAGCCGGTAGGATTGCTGAAGTACATCTTCAGATCCCGTTTGACGATGGCACGCACGATGTTGAAGTTGATCTTCTCAAACATTGACGCTCGCCTCCTCGTCGGCCTGGTGGGTCAGACGATAGAAAGGCTTCTCGAGCGAGGCGCCGTCCTTCAACTCCGCGGGCGTACCTTCGAACACCATCCGTCCGTTGTGGACGAAGAGCACGTAGTCGGCCACGGCCTCGACCTCCTGCAAGATGTGGGTCGAGATGAGAATCGTCTTGTTTCGTCCCAGCGTCCTGATGTTCTCGCGGAACTGGCGGATCTGATTGGGATCGAGACCGGCCGTGGGCTCGTCCATGATGAGGACCTCCGGGTCGTGCAGAAGCGCTTGCGCGAGCCCCACACGTTGTCGCAGCCCGCGGGACAACTTCCCGATGGGTTTCTCGAGGACTTGCTCGAGCGCGCAGATGCTGCGCACGGCATCGATGCGCTCTCTCAACAGTTTGGGGTCGAGCTCGCGAGCCTCTCCGAAGAACGTGAGGAGCTCGAGCGGTGTCATGTCCGGATAGAGCGGGCCGTTCTCGGGAAGGTAGCCGAGCCTTTTGGAAGCTTCGATTCGCTCCTTGTGCACGTCGAGCCCGGCGATCCTCGCCGCGCCTTCGCTCGGGGCGAGGTAACCGGAGAGCATCTTCATGGTCGTGGTCTTACCGGCACCGTTGGGTCCGAGGAAGGCGACGATCTGCCCTTGCGGAATGGCGAAGGTGATGTTCTCGGTCGCGATGAACGGACCGTAGTATTTGGTGAGACCGAGTGCCTCGATCATCGATTTCGAGGAAGCGGGTTCCATAGAACGTGTACCTCCTGTTCGATTAGTTTGGGCCGTTATCTATGCTGCGGCGCCCCGCCGGGCAAGGCGTGTACCCGTCGGCGCGAAACAAGCGATTGTACTCAAAGCGTCCCCTCGAGACAAGTTCTCGTTGAGCCTTAAAGGTTCTGGATAAAAGAGTTAGAACTGGTACACTGCCTCGCGCCCGAAACTACCATGGTAGCTGGCAGAAAGAGGCTCATCCCGGAGGTCGTGCAGTCCTCGGCAATGGACTGCGGTCCGGCAGCCTTGAAGGCCTTTCTCGAGGGCCACGGCATTCCCGTGAGCTACGGGAGGCTCCGTGAAGCCTGCCAAACGGACGTCGATGGTACGGCTATCGACACCCTTGAGGAGCTTGCGACCTACTTCGGCTTGCCGGCCGAGCAGGTTCTCGTGCCGAGAGACCACGTGCTGCTCGAGGACTCTCGGAACCTGCCCGCCGTCGCCGTCTTCCGCCTGCCCAACGGCAATACCCACTTCGCCGTGATCTGGAACGTATTTCATGGTCTCGTCCAAGTCATGGATCCCGCTTCCGGCCGGCGCTGGCTGACGCGTGTCGAGCTCATGGCCGAGCTCTTCGAGCACCGGATGAAGGTTGTGGCCGAGGACTGGAGAGCCTGGGCGGGTGCGAAGGAAGCGACGGCCGGCTTCTCTAGCCGACTCGTGGCTGTCGGCGCGTCTGCCGAGGAGGCCTCCGCGCTCCTCGGGGAGGCTCTTTCCGATCCTGGCTGGCGCTCGCTCGCGAACCTCGACGCCGCCATCCGAGCCGCTTCCGCCGCGGACCTCGGACGGGACGGTCTCGCGCTCGCCCGGGCTCTCTACGAGAAAGAAGAGCAGCAACCTGGCGCAATCCCCGAGCGCTACTTTTCTGCGCGGCCGGGCGAAGGCGCGATGCTCGAGGTCCGAGGCGCCGTGCTCGTCCGGCCGAGCGAAGAGCCGGTGGAAGTGAGCTCGTTTTCGACGCGCATCGACGCCGCCCGCGACGAAACTCCCGAGCGCCCGCTCCGCGATTTGCTCCTGCAGGTCTTCGAGGAGGGTTGGGCGGCTCCGTCACTCCTCGTCGCGGCTTCCTTCGCCTCGGCCGCCACCGTTGCGATCGAAGCACTTTTCTTTCGGTCGTTGCTCGAGCTCCTGCCTCGCTTCGGCCTCACCGAGCACCGACTCTTCTTTCTGGCCGCGGTGATCCTTTTCACCCTGCTCGTCCTGGGGCTCGATCTCGCCACCGTCACGGGGGAGTTTCGTCTCGGTCGCCGTCTCGAGACGCGGCTTCGTCTCGCGCTTCAGCGGAAAGTAGCTCGTCTCTCGGACCGCTATTTTCGAAGTCGTCTCGTGTCGGATATGGCCGAGCGCAACCACTCGAGCCACCTGTTGAGAACCGCACCGCAACTGACCGGGCAGGTTGCGCGTACCGGTTTCGAGCTCGTTCTTACCGCGGGTGCTATCGTTTGGCTCGCAACCGCCACCGCGCCTTTCGTTCTCCTGACACTCGTCGCGGCCCTGGCGATTCCCATCGCCGGGCAGAGGCTTCTACACGAACGCGACCTTCGCGTGAGGAGCCACCTGGGTGGACTGAGTCGCTTCTACCTTGATGCGCTGCTCGGTCTCGTCCCCCTCAAAGCTCATGGCGCGGAGCGCGCGATGCGAGAAGAGCACGAAGCTCTGCTCGTGCAGTGGGCGCGTGCGAGGCTCGGTTTGCAGCGGGTCGCCGTCGGTCTGAGCGGCGCGCAGTTTCTTGCCGGCTACGGTCTCATCGTGTTTCTGCTGTTCACCTACCTAAGCTCCGGGGGAGAAGCGGCCGCCGTCCTTCTACTCGCCTATTGGGCGCTCAACCTTCCCGTCCTCGGGCTCGAGCTCGTTTCTCTCTGCTGGCGCTATCCGGCGCTTCGGAACGTGAGCTTGCGACTCGGGGAGCCCTTGCGAGCCCTCGAGGAGACCGAGGTCGCGCCCAGGGCGGATGGTTCGAGCTCGAAGGTAGCGGACTCTGGTGGCATGTCCCTTCGATTCGAGGGAGTGAACCTGCGCCCTGCCGGTCACGCGATCCTTCAGGCGATCGACCTCGCCATCGAGCCGGGAAGCCACGTGGCCATCGTGGGCCCCTCGGGTGCGGGAAAGACCTCCCTGCTCGGTCTGCCGCTCGGCTGGCACTTTCCCGACGAGGGCCGCGTGGTCGTCGACGGCGGGATCTTGAGCGGCGACCGTCTCGCGTCGGTGAGGCGTGAGATCGCCTGGGTCGACCCGGAGGTTCAGATCTGGAATCGAAGTTTCGTCGAGAATCTCCGCTACGGAAACGACGCGCGCGACGTCGCTTCCGTAATCGAGCTCGCGGATCTACTGTCTGTGCTCCAAGGTCTCCCCGACGGCGAGAGCAGGCCGCTCGGCGAAGGTGGAGGGCTCGTCTCGGGAGGCGAAGGTCAAAGGGTCCGCCTCGCCCGAGCGTTCCTTCGAACGAAGGTGCGCCTCGCACTCCTCGACGAGCCCTTTCGGGGGCTCGATCGGGAGTGCGCGGAGAGCTTCTCGCTCGTGCGCGTCGACTGTGGCAGGAGGCGACGCTCCTCTGCGTGACCCATGACATCGCCGAAGCCGAGGGTTTCGACCGTGTGCTCGTTTTCGAAGGGGGACGCCTCGTCGAGGATGGATCGCCGAAAGCGCTTCTCGAGGCCCCGGGATCTCGCTTCGCTCGTCTCCGCGAGGCCGATCGAGAGCTCGAGGCGCTCTGGTCCGAGAGCTCGTGGCGGCGCTTTCGATTGCGCGAAGGAAGAATCGATGAGCGTCCGCGCGCTTGACGGGCCTGACGTCAATGACGCGAGCTGGCCGCGCGAGCGGCTCGGTGAGGCCATCGTGGCGCTCGCCCGATTCCGTGGCCTTTCCCTGCGTGCGACGAGCTCGCCCGCGCCGCCACCCGAAGGAGAGCTCGACGAGTGGCTCGTCTCCGCGGCGAGGTTCGCGGGCGTTGAAGCGCAACCACTCACACTGTCGAAGGCCGAAGTGCCGAAGTTCTTGCGCTCGGGCGCTCCCGCTATTCTAGCTCTCGAGCACGGTCGATTCCTTCTCGTGACGCGTGGCGGCTCGAGGGACCTTCGTGTTTTAGACGAGCGGGGAAGCGAACGCCCGTACCCCGTGGAAGCTCTCGGACGCGAGACGACTGGCGATGGTCCGGATGAGGTAGAGAGCCTAGTCGACTCTCTCGACCTCGCACCCGACGCGCGGCAGCGGGCGAAAGAACACCTCACCACCGAGCGAAAAAGCGGCGTGGTCCGCGAGCGGGTGTGGCTTCTCAGGGAACGTCCGGGCTCTCTTCGAGACGAGGTCAAAGACGCGCGGCTCAAGTCGCTTGCTTTCGCCTTTGCGTCGACCTACGCGATCGACTACGGCCTCTTCATCTTTTCCTGGTGGCTCATCGGCCGCGGTGCGCTCAGCGGTCGCATCGACTGGGGGTGGCTTTCCGCCTGGGCGCTCGTCTTTCTGACTATGCTTCCCTTTCGCATGCTCTCAACGTGGTACGAGGGAAAGATCGCCGTCGCGGCGGGAGGTCTTCTCAAGAGGCGACTCCTTCTCGGCGCGATGCGTCTCGAGCCGGACGAGACCCGGCGGGACGGCGCCGGCCGACACCTCGCGCGAGTCTTCGAGTCCGAAGCCGTGGAGTCACTCGCGCTCTCGGGAGGGCTGCTCTCTATGGCCGCGCTCCTCGAGCTCGTGGTCGCGGCGGGCATTCTCGCTGTGGGAGCTGGAGGCGCCGTGCACGCTATTGTTCTGCTCGCGACCATGGCGGGCGTCGTAGTTTTGACCGCTCGTTACCTTGCTCGGCGGCGGACGCTGGACCGACGCCCGGCTCCAAATGAGCCACGAGCTCGTCGAGCTCATGGTCGGCCATCGCACCCGGCTCGCGCAGCAAGCGCCCGAGGCGTGGTACGACGAAGAAGACGCACGCCTTTCGGGCTATCTCGATCGATCGCGCGAGGTGGACCATCTGAACCGCTTTCTCGCGGTCGCCCATCGCGCCTGGCTTCCGATCGGCCTTCTCGGCCTCGCTCCCGCCATGGTCGGCGGCGGAGCGAGCATAGAGCGGGTGGCCATCGGTCTCGGCGGCACGATCCTGGCGTCGCGGGCCTTGAAGAAACTCACGGACGGTCTGTCCGCGCTCCTCGACGCCGTCATCGCCTGGGGACGCGTCGAGCCACTCTTTCGCGCGGCCAGCCGCGAGCCTCTTCCAGGGGATCCGAATGCGCGCGCCGAGAACGAGGCGGCCACAGTGACTGCCGAGGATCTTCTCTTCCAGTATCCCGGCCGCGCCGAAGCGACGATTCGTGACGGCCGCTTTCGCCTTGGCCCTGACGACCGCGTTCTCCTGACGTCTCCCTCCGGAGGAGGCAAGTCGACGTTGCTCTCGCTTCTGAACGGACTCAGAACACCGACATCCGGTCGGCTTCGTTTGAAGGGACTCGACCGGGAGAGCCTGGGAGCACACGGATGGACGCGGCGGATCGCGACGGCCCCTCAGTTTCACGAGAACCACGTCTTCACCGAGACCTTCGCCTTCAACCTTTTGATGGGACGCCGTTGGCCGCCGAGTGCTAAGGACTGGCAGGAGGCCGAAGGTCTTGCCCGGGAGCTCGGTCTCGGAGAGCTTCTCGAGAAGATGCCCGGGGGGATGAACCAGCTCGTCGGCGAGACGGGCTGGCAGCTCTCGCATGGCGAGCGGAGTCGTACCTTCCTCGCGCGGGCGCTTCTTCAGGGCGGTGAGCTCGTGCTTCTCGATGAGAGCTTCGCCGCCCTCGATCCCGAGAACCTTCGTCGCGCGCTCATCTGCGCCCGCGATCGGGCGAAGTCTCTCGTCGTCGTCGCCCATCCGTGATGGCCGCGAAGAACCAGTAGAGAGGGGTTTCCCCTACGCTAGCAAGGGTTTACGAGCCGGGGGAAAGAACCCATAAAATGTTACTTTTTTACACTGATCTGTAGGGTTGACACCACGAAAAAGGCCGTTTATCCTGCGATCCGTTCATCGATGTATCGCTGCGGGTAAGCATCAGAAGGAGGAAGCTTCCATGAAGGTGAAGACCCGGATTCGATCCGGCGGCCACGGTGGCTGCGGCAAGCAGTTCTAGAGCTGCTCATCAGCACTTTCTTAGAATAGCGGCTGACTGTCAGGCCGCTATTTTTTTTGTCCGCTCGCTGAGGACGCGTTGGTGCGAGCCTCGTGCTGAGCCAGCCAACTCTCCAGCTCCCTGCACTTTCTCTCCGCAACGGCCACGCGTTCGAGCTCGCCCGCCTTCTTCGCGATCGCGGCCTCGAGGCGAAGCGCTCGAATGAGTAAGGGGCGAGCCTCGAGGGACTCGGCCAGTCTCGTGGCCCTCTCGACGAGCTCGAGCGCGGGCACAGCCTCGCCCAGCGTCGACTGTGCTTCCGCCATTCCAAGAAATGCCTCTGCCATGAGGGGACGGAGTCGCCGGCTGGAGGCTTCTTCCTGAACCTTTCGGAACAGCTCGATCGCCTCCCGAGGCTCGCCGACACGGAGATGCGCATCGCCAAGGTGTAGCGATGCGTCGAGCTTGAGCGCCAAGTGGCCGAATCGTCGAGCGTCGTTTTCGACCGTCTCGAGCTGTCGCATGGCCGTGCGATAGTCTCCGAGCTCTTGCGATAGCCGACCTCTCGCCAAATCGCGGAGCAGCTCGATCTCCACGAGCTTTCGCTTTCCGAGAGCCCTCGCCGCTCGCTCCAGGCTCTCCTCGGCCTCGCCCGAGCGTCCCAATCGGGTCAGGCAGAGAGCCCTTTGAATCAGCGAACGGGCTCGCGCTTCGAAGTCTCCTGACGGATCCGATTCTGTGACCGCACGATCCGCGGAGCTGAGCGCGTCTCGAAACCGGCCCTGGGCGAGGTAGATCGCTGAAAGCTCCGCCCTGGCCATGGCGGCGCCTCCCGGCAGTCCCGCGTCCAAGAACAGGGGCACGGCACCGAGGAGGGCTTGGACCGACTCCGGGTACGCGCCCTTCACTCTGTAGATGCGCCCCAGGTGCAGGAGGTTCTCGGCTTTTTCGTCGGGCATGTCGCTCACGGCGAGGTGCACCTTGGCCTGCTCCAGGTAGGTCTCCGCGTCCGCGTAGAGGCCGCGGCTGACGTAGGTTGGTCCCATGGTATTCATGCGATCGGCGAGCTCCTTATGGTCCTTTTTTTCCCACTCGATCGTGAGCGACCACCTGAAGTACTCGAGGGCCGAATCGAGCTCCCCTATATTCCGCCTGACGGTCGCGAGGTTCCCGAGAGCGAAGGACTCCATGGTGGAATTTTCCGCCTGCCGCGCGACGGTGAGGCTTTCCGTCAAAAGGGAGTTCGCCGCTTCGTGCTCACCGAGCTCCAAGTGGACTCTGGCCAAGTTCGTCAGAGTGGCCGCAATCCCGCGCTTGTCGTCCGCCCCTCGGCGGTGCTCCAGAGACTTTCTTAGCTCGACGAGCGCCGCGTCGTATTTGCCCTGCTCCCGATGGGCGACGCCGAGCACCGAGTAGATCATTCCGAGGGACTCCGCGTCGCCCTGGAAATAGCCAGCCTCGAGAGACTGCTCGAGAAACGGAATCGCTTGTTCCGGCTTTCGAGATAGCACCAGAGTCCGTCCGAGGCCCAGGATGGCGCCTCCATAGTCTGGAGACTTGGCCACGACGCGCTCGTAGGTACCCGCCGCCTCGGCGATGTCACCGGCCGTCTCGAGAGAGCTCGCGAGATTGAAGAGGATGTCGGGAGATTCCGGATAAAGATCGGAGAGCTCGCGGTAGGTCTCGACGGCGGCCTCGGGATCGTCCTCGATCCGCGCGGCGATCGCGTGGACTTGATACTTCTCGAGGGGCGGAAGCTGCTTGTCCGTCTCGAGCTCGCGGGCCCTCTCGATGGCTTTCGACGCCGAGGCTTGATCTCCCGTGTGGAAGAGGGCTTCGGCGAGCTTCGCATGCGCCATCGCGTAGTCGTCATGGCGGGCAACCGCTTCTCGAAACTTGGGAACGGCGCTTTGGTGGGCGCCATCGCGGAGAGCAAACAAGCCCTGTTGGTAGGCGCGTACCGCCTCGAGAGGGATGTTCTCAGACGATCGCTTCCTGCGCCAGCTATTTGGCGCGAGCTCGTCGCTGACTTTCTCGGCGATCTCATTGACGAGCGTGAAGACTTCGGAGGGAGGGGCTTCGACTTTCACGATCGTATCGACGCCGGTGGTCGATCGTCTCAGGTTCAAGTCGACGCGAAGATTCTCGTCGGCCTGCAAGAAACTGCCGGAGAGCGTGAAGTCCGCCCCGGTCCGACTCGCGACGACCCGAAGAGTCTCCTCGTCGAGGCGGGTCTCTTCCGTCTTGCCGAGCACCTGCAGTACGCTGTGAACGCTGTCCGCCATCAAGGGACGAAGGGCCGGCGACTGCGAGAGATCCGTGATGAGTAGATCGGCAAGGCCGTTCTCCATCCACTCGAGGTCCGCGGCTCGGGTCTGGTTGTGAAACGGGAGGACGGCGATGGTGATCACGTCGACGGGTTGGGGGTCCGGGGCGAGCGTCCAAGCGAGGACAGCCGCCAAGGCGGCCGCCGTCGCGAAGACCCACCCCTTGCGTCGGGAGATCGCTTTTCGCACACGCGGCCAAAGGGATCGGTCCACCTGTTCTCGCTCGAGATCCCTAAGAACGTCTTCGGCGCTCGCGTAGCGAAGCTCGGGATCGACTTCGAGACACTTCAAAATGATGCGCTCGAGGTAGCCGGGTATCTCGGCGTTCAAAGAGCGCGGAGGCTTCGGTGTGGTCTGCAGGCGGGCCACGATTTTTGAGACGGCGGTCTCGCCGCTGAAGGGGGTCTTTCCCGTGAGAAGCTCGTAGAGGATGATACCGAACGAATAGAGGTCGGATTTGGCGTCCGCCTTCTCACCCTTGACTTGCTCGGGAGAGATATAGTCGGGCGTTCCCATCATCTCGCTCGTGCCCGTGATGGTCGCGGAGTCCGCGGTCCGCGCAATGCCGAAGTCCATGATGCGGAGGACCCCACCACCGTCTACCATCACGTTCTGCGGCTTCAGATCTCTATGCACGACGCCCTCGCTGTGGGCCTCGGCGAGCCCCAGGAGCATCTGCTTCATGAACGAGAGGGTCTCGGCGACCGAGAGCGTTCCGCTCTCCTCGAGAAGCTCGCGAAGGCTCTTGCCCACGACGAGCTCCATCGTGAAGAACTTCATCCCATCGGCTTCGCCGAGGTCGTAGATGCGGATGACGTTCTTGTGCGTCACTTTGCGAGCGAGCACCAGCTCCTGCTTGAATCGCTCTAAAAGGTCATGCCCGCTGTCCTTCTCGACTCGTATGGTCTTGAGCGCCACGGGGCGGTCGAGCTCGAGATCGAGCGCTTTATAGACGCGACCCATGCCGCCCTCGCCGAGCTTTTCCAGGATCTGATATCGGTCCCCAAAGCGGAACAAACGCGGGAGGTCCCCTGTGTAGTCGATGGCGGTCGGGAGTCGGCTCAGGGACTCGCGAGGAGACGACTCGCCTAGCCCGGCTTCGTTCGCGGCGCGGAGAAACTCTTGGTCTTCAGCGGGAATACCCTCCCCTCCGATCACCTGGATCGGATCGGTCTTGCTATCGTCGCTTTCGAAGACATCGACCAGCAAGGCGCCGCACTGATCGCACTCGAGGCGATCCGAGGCACCTGACTGGCCGCAGGATGGGCAATCCACGCGGTCGAGACCCCCTGAAACGGAATTGGAAATGTAGCTCTACTACTATTGTGCGGGTCGTGAGGGTGAAGTTCAACTCCCTTCTCGCTCGGCGATTGCATGCTAAATCTTTTGTGTATAAGGTTTTGCGCTGTGAAGGCTTCGATACGCTTTCTGGGGTCTGTCGCCCTATTGCGTCCCTAGGACGGCATAGGCCATGCTAGGCCGCACGAACAGGAGTCACTGATGCCAGAGGAGATCAAGCCGGGAACCGGCGAGCCCGAACCGGAGAAGCCCGCCTATATCATCGAAGGGGCGCGCTCGGCTCGAGCGAAGTGCAAATCGTGCCGCAAGAAGATCGACAAGGGTGTGCTGCGCCTCGGTGTTCTCATCGAGGGACCTTTCGGTCTCGGACACTTATGGCACCACTTGACCTGTGCAGCGAAGCGGCGCCTCGAGGACGTCGAGGAAGCCTACCGGATCGAGGCCTGGCAATTCGCGCAAGACCCGCCCGAGGAGGTCCCCTCGATCGAGGAGCTTCGCGAGCTGCACGAGGAGGCCGAGGAGAAGAAGGAGGCGAGGAAGCGCATTCCCTACGTCGAGGTCGATCCCTCGGGCCGCGCCAAGTGCAAGTTCTGCGGCGAGGTCATGGAGAAGGGAAGCCTGCGCGTGGTGCTCGGTCGTGAGGTCGAGTTCGGAAGCCAGTATCGAACGATGCCTATCCACGTGCACCCGCGCTGCGTTGAAGACGAGCTCGAGAAGCCGGATTGCGGTACGGAGGCGGACGGCTTCGCGAGGGATTTGCGTGCCAATAGCGAGGGGTTGACGGAAGAGCAGATCGACTCGGTCTTGAGCGACGTCGGCGAGCTGCCGGAAGCGGGAGAGGAAGCGGACGAGCCTCCGTTCTAGCTCGCCGGCATTCCGTCATGAGCCCCATCCAACTTCTCCGGATCTCGTTTCGGAAGCTCTGGAACCGACCCCTCTTCACGATCACGACGGTAGCCTGTCTCGCTCTCGGCATCGGCGCGGCGACGGCTATTTTCACCGTCGTCAACGGGCTGCTCCTGCGGCCGACACCCGTCGAGAACGTGGACGACGTCGCCTTCTTCATGGCGATGCGCGACGGTGTCGAGCCCTATGGCGTCTCACCGCTCGAGATCCAGGCCTATATCGATCGGAGTCGGTCCTTCGAGAGCCTCGGCCTCGCTCGAACGATGGAGGGGCTCGGCCTCGATCCGCTCGATGGGGATATCGCCGAGCGCGTCGAGGCGGCCGAGATTGCGCGCTCCTACCTGGCGACCCTCAGGGTCTCGCCCGTGCTCGGGCGGGGATTCACGAAGGAGGAAGACACTCAGGGAGGTCCCGCCGCGGCTCTCGTCAGTCACGGGCTCTGGCTGCGCCGATTCGCCGGCGACGCGGGGATTCTCGGTCGAACGATTCGCCTCGACGGGGAATCTCACACCGTCGTCGGGGTGCTTCCCGAAGCCTTCGACCTTCCACGACGAACGGAAGTCTGGCTCCCACGCCGCTTCGACCTCGGCCATCTCGTCGGTGGCGACCGCGCGAGCCACTCGAACATCATGGTCGGACGGCTCTTGCCTGGCGTCACGCTCGACGCGGCCGAGGCGGATCTCGTTCAGATCGCCCGGGATCTCGAAAAAGACTCGCCCGAAACGAACGAGGGTTGGAGTATCGCTCTCATCCCTCTTCGCAGTTTTCTTCTCGGAGACTTTCAGGGGCGCATCCGTGCGATGGTCTACGCTCTCTCCGTGGCGGTGCTCTTCATGTTTCTGACCGCCTGCGTGAACGTCGCTCATCTCTACCTCGCGCGTTTCTTCGAGCAGGAGCGCGAGCTCTCGCTCTTGTCCTCGATCGGTGCGGGGCGTTTACAGCTCCTCGCCCAGCTGCTCGGTGAGAGTGTTCTGGTGGCGATACTCGGTGGCGTCGCGGGCCTCGTCTTCGCTCGCGCTTTGATTCCTGCGCTCATGGCCTTGAGCCCTCTGCGCGAGGAAGCCTATACGGGCTTTTTCGGCTCGATTCCCATGGACGGGAGCGTCTTCCTCTTCGCGGCCTGCGCGAGCCTCGGAACCGTTTTGATCTTCGCCCTCTCTCCCGCCGTGCGTGTGATGCGCGCGAGCTTCCAGAAGACACCGCACTCGGACTCGCCAGGTCGAGGCTCCTCGAGCTCCGGGAGCTTCTCGGCCTCGCTCGTCGCTGTCGAACTGGCGGTCTCGATCACACTGCTGGTGAGCGCCGCGCTACTCAGCCAGAGCTTGGACAGGCTGTCGCGTCTCGAGCTCGGCTTCAGACCCGAGGGCGTCTTGAGCTTCGATTTCACGCTGCCGGGAGATCGTTTTCCCGAGCATCGGGATCGTGCTGCCTTCATCGAACGTCTCGTCGAGAGGGCGCGCGGCGTGCCGGGCGTGGTCTCGGCCGCCACCACGACCGGTATCCCCTTGCGTCACGGCACGTGGGATGCACGCTACACGGTGGAAGGGGCGGCTCGGGCGGCTCGAGACGCCTCGGAACCGATGACGGCGCACCGGCTCGTGAGCCCCGGCTATTTGGAGACCCTAGAGCTTTCCCTCCTCCGTGGCCGTCCCCTCGACGAGCGGGACCGCGAAGGCGCGGAGCGGGTGGTCGTCGTCAGCGAGGCGCTTGCGGAGCGAGCCTGGCCAGGTAAGGATCCGCTCGGCAAACGTATCAAAGCAGGCGCCGCCTCCGAAGACGCACCGTGGATGACGGTCGTCGGCCTCGTCGCCGACGTCAAGGAGAACCGCTACAACTTCAGAATCGATCGGCCCGTCTGGTACCTGCCCTACGACCAGGAGGTGGACTCGGCGAGCTATCTGTCTCTCGTGGTGCGGGCGAGCGGAGCGACGGAGCAGGTCGCGCGAGACCTGCGTCGGGCGATTGCCGAGATCTATCCGGAGCTTCCTCCCGGAGACGTCATCGACTTCGCCTCGCACACCGCCGGCGTGCTGGCGACGGAGCGTTTCGGTAGCGTGCTCGCGGCCGTATTGGCCGGGATCGCCGCCTGTCTCGCCGCGATCGGTCTCTACGGCGTCATGGCCTATTCCGTGAGGCAGCGGTTTCGAGAGATCGGCATCCGCTCGGCGATCGGAGCCAGTCCAGGTGACATCAAGAGAATGATTCTTCGGGACGGAATGCGAGTGACCGCGATCGGCTTGCTCGTGGGCGTCACCGCGTCTCTCTTCTTCGGACGCTTCATCGCGAGTCTCTTGTTCGAGGTGAGCCCGAGAGACCCTCTCACGCTGACGATGGTCGTCGCCCTTCTCGCAACCGTCGCTTTCGTGGCGAGCTATATCCCGGCGCGTCGGGCCGCGCGTTCGAATCCGGCGACGACCTTGCGCGTCGAGTAACTGGTTCTTCGCATTAGTGTAGCTATTCGTACATGATTAGCTAGATCTTCATTCACAGGAGTCGAGCATGAAAGAACCTCCCAAAGGTTGGCCGCGCATCTCGAGCGCACTGTTCTACGAAGATCCCGCAAGAGCAATCGACTGGCTCTGCCGGGTCTTCGGGTTTACGGTGCGTCTGAGGATCGAGGGCGAGGGTGGCCGCATCGAGCATTCAGAGCTCGTCTATGGGGACGGTCTCATCATGGTCGGGAGCGAGGGTGGACACTCGCGGGAAGAGCATCGCAAGAGTCCACGATCGGTGGGCGGAGCCAACACCCAGGGTCTCTGCGTTGCCGTCGAGGACGCCGATGCGCACTGCGCGGCAGCCAGGGCCGCCGGCGCAAGGATCTTGAGCGAGCCCAAGACCACCGACTACGGAGAAGACTACTGGGCCGACCGCACCTACGAGGCTGAGGATTTGGAAGGCCACCGCTGGTGGTTCATGCAGCGCGTCCGAGACGCCGCGACCGAAGCAACCTAGCCGCAACCGGCTCGCTTCTCAGACCTAATCTCGGACTTTTTCGAAGAGCTTGAGCTGCTCGCGGCCCCTCTCGGGTAGCGGTACGGGGTAGTTGCCCGAGAAACAGGCGGAGCAGTACCGGTGCCGATCCTCGACGACGGACTGGAGCAATCCCTCTTGTGAGAGGTAGCCGAGGCTGTCAGCGCCCATGAACTCTGCGATCTCGGGGATCGAATGAGTCGAGCCGATGAGCTCGTCGCGTTTGGGGGTATCGATGCCGTAGTGGCACGGTCCGGTGGTGGGCGGTGACGCGACGCGGAAGTGGACTTCCTTGGCACCAGCTCGGCGGATCATGCCGACGATCTTGCGGCTCGTGGTACCCCGCACGATGGAGTCGTCGATTAACACGACGCGCCGGCCTTCGATGACCGACCGCACGGGATTGAGCTTCACCTTGACGCCGAAATGACGAATCGATTGCCGTGGCTCGATGAACGTACGTCCCACGTAGTGGTTTCGGATCAGACCGAACTCCATCGGCAGGCCGGATTCCTGCGAGAAGCCCGTTGCCGCCACCACGCCCGAGTCGGGAACGGGCACGACGACGTCGGCATCGACCGGGGCCTCCCTCGCGAGACGCCGGCCCATGTCGAGTCGCGTTGCGTGGACGTTGCGGCCGAAGACGTAGCTGTCCGGTCGGGCGAAGTAGACGTGCTCGAAAATGCAGTGCGCGGGTTTGGCCTCGGCGAAGGGTCGGAGCGATCGAACCCC
The DNA here is from genome assembly GCA_965247365.1 of Candidatus Marinacidobacterales bacterium. GTDB lineage: Bacteria > Acidobacteriota > Vicinamibacteria > Marinacidobacterales > SMYC01 > CBDFHB01. Next base: position 48,051 of record CBDFHB010000002.1, on the reverse strand, counting down.
GTTCTTGTCGATGATCACCATCTCGCCCGCCTCGATCTCCCGGACGTATTCGGCGTCGATGAGATCCAGGGCGCAGGTCTCGGAGCAGAGCACGTAGCTCTCGCCGAGTTTCCCCAGAATCAGCGGGCGAAATCCTCTCGGGTCTCGAATGCCGAAGAGCGCGTCCTCGGTGAGGAACAGCAGAGAGAAGGCGCCCTCGACGGTCTGGACGGAATCGAAAACCGCGTCGACGCGCTCCGTCTGAGACGACTTCGCGTAGAGATGGAGAATGACCTCGGTGTCGCTCGTCGTACGGAAAATCGAGCCGCGCTCGACCAGGTCATGCCTGAGCAGGTGAGCATTGACCAGATTCCCATTATGGCAGACGGCGATCTCTCCGAATTTGCACTCGATATAGATCGGTTGCATGTTGGCGGCGTTATTCTCGCCGGATGTCGAATAGCGGGTATGGCCGATGGCATTCTGACCCTTGAGCGATTCCAGGGAGGATTCGTCGAAAACGTCCGCGACGTAGCCCTGCTTTTTCCTGCTACGAAAGCCCGAAGCTCCCGAGACGACGATACCGGCCGCCTCCTGGCCGCGGTGCTGGAGAGCGTAAAGGCCGAGATAGGTGACGCGCGCCGCGTCGGGGTGTCCGAAGATGCCGAAAACGCCGCATTCGTCCTTGAATCCGCTCATGCTTGAAGCCCTCTCTCGATGGCGGTCCACCAAACGTCCCGAAGCTCTTCCACGTCGTGCGCGATAGCGCTGACGCCGTTGACTTGAATCTCGAGCCGCGAGCCGCCCGTTATACCGATACGTGATAGCGGCACCACGCGCTCCTCGGCAAGAGTCAGGAATCGTTGCGAAGACCCGGGAGGAACACTCACGAGCATACGGCTTTGACTCTCGGAGAACAACACGGCTTCGGCCCGTCGCGGCGTCTCGAGTGCGAGGGTTGCACCCATCGTTTCCCCGAGAGGACCGAAAAGGCTCTCCGCGACCGCGGTTCCGAGCCCGCCCTCGCTTAGATCGTGCGCCGAGCGGAGAAGCTCGCGCGCGGCCGCCTCTCGTACGAGCTCGTGCAGCGCCACTTCCGCCTCGAGGTCGAGTACCGGCGGGGCACCATCGATGCGTCCGTGAACGACCTTCAAGTACTCGCTCGCTCCGAGCTCCTCCCTGGTCTCGCCCAGGAGATAGATCAAATCGCCCGCTTGCTTGAAGTGATGCGTGAGTCGTTTCGACTTGTCTTCGATGAGACCAACGACGCCGACGACCGGCGTCGGGAAGATACCCTGCCCTTCCGTCTCGTTGTAGAAACTCACATTGCCGCCGGTGATGGGCACGCTGAAACGCTCGCAGGCGTCGCGTATCCCGTCGATGGCTCGCGCGAACTGCCACATGATCTCCGGTTTCTCGGGGTTGCCGAAGTTTAGGCAGTTCGTCGCCCCGATCGGCATAGCGCCCGCCGCGGCGAGATTGCGGCATCCTTCGGAGACGGCCGTGGCCGCGCCGAGATAGGGGTCGAGATGGCCGTATCGGCCGTTGCCATCGAGACACATCGCGAGCGCCAAGGGTGTTCCCTTGATGCGGATGACCCCGGCGTCCGAGCCCGGAAGCACGATGGTATTGCTGCGCACCATGTGATCGTATTGCTCGAATATCCAGTGCTTGCTCGCGAGGGCGTGGCTTCCGAGCAAGCGCAGGAGTGTCTCTTCGATATCGATTGGCTCCGGCAGACTTTCGACCCGCAGCGTCTCACAACGTTCGAGGTAGGCGGGTCGCGCCATCGGGCGTTCGTAAACGGGGCCTTCCTCTGCGAGATGACGGTTCGGAACTTGCGCCACGCTTCGTCCCTCGGCGAGGACGCGCAGCAAGCCATCCGTCGTCACCCGGCCGATCGCGGCGGCGTCCAGATCCCACTTGTCGAAGATCGCCTCGACGACATGCTCTTTGCCAGCGCGGGCAACGAGCAACATGCGCTCCTGTGATTCGGAGAGGAGGATCTCGTAGGGAGACATCTCCGCTTCACGCTGCGGAACCTTGTCGAGATCGATCTCGATGCCCAACCCGCCGCGCGCTCCCATCTCGGCACTCGAGCAGGTCAGACCCGCGGCCCCCATATCTTGAATCGCAACCAGGGCGTCGGTGGCCATGAGCTCGAGGCAAGCTTCGAGAAGGAGCTTTTCGAGAAAGGGATCGCCGACCTGAACCGTCGGCCGTTTCTCCGCGGCCGCTTCGTCGAACTCCGCCGATGCCATCGTCGCGCCGTGGATGCCGTCCTTCCCCGTCTTCGCTCCGACGTAGAAGACCGGGTTGCCCTCGCCCTTGGCCTTGGCCAGGAAAATGCGATCCTTGGGCGCGATGCCGAGACAGAAAGCGTTTACGAGAGGATTCAGACTGTAGCAATCTTCGAAGACGACCTCGCCGCCGACCGTGGGAATGCCCATGGCGTTGCCGTAGCTTGCGATACCGGCCACGACGCCGGTCAAGATCGAGCGATTCCTCGCGATATCGAGCGGGCCGAAACGAAGGGAGTTCATCAAGGCGAGAGGCCTAGCGCCCATCGTGAATACGTCACGAATGATCCCTCCGACGCCGGTCGCGGCGCCCTGAAACGGCTCGATGAAAGACGGATGGTTGTGAGACTCGACTTTGAAGACTGCCGCGAGGCCATGGCCGATGTCGACGACGCCGGCGTTCTCCCCTGGTCCCTGGATTACGCGCGGACCCTTCGTCGGGAGCCGCTTCAGATGGACCCGTGAGCTCTTGTAACTGCAGTGCTCCGACCACATGACTGAGAACAACCCGAGCTCGGTTGGATTCGGCTCGCGCCCGAGCTTCGCGACGATGGCTCGATACTCGTCGCCCGTCAGGTTGTGGGCTTTGAGGGTCTCGTCGGTCGGCGTCATGACGTCCAGGCGATGAGGCTCTCGAAGAGCTTCCGTCCATCCGCGGTACCGAGATCGGGCTCGTAGCAGCGGTCGGGATGCGGCATCAGTCCTAAAACGTTGCCGCGGTCGCTACGAATGCCCGCGATGTTGCGGGCGGCGCCGTTGGGGCTCGCCGCGGGATCTGCCTCCGCCCCGGCGTTCGTGTAGCGAAAGACGATGCGTCCTGTCGACTCGAGTCTCTCGAGCGTCTCCTCGTCGCCAAAGTAGTTGCCGTCCGCGTGGCCCACCGGGATCCTCAGGAGCTCGTTCCCCTCGAGGGTTTTCGTCAGGGGCGTGTCGACCTGTTCGGCCTTCAGATAGACGTAGCGGCAGACGTAGGTCAACGCACGGTTCCGTAGCATCGCGCCGGGTAGCAGCCCCGCCTCCTGGAGCATTTGGAAGCCGTTGCAGATTCCGATGACGGCTTTGCCAGCCTCGGCCATTTCGCGTACCGCATCCATGATCGGCGAGAAGCGCGCGATGGCGCCGGGGCGCAGGTAGTCGCCATGGGCGAAACCACCGGGGAGGATCACGCCATCGTAGCCCTCGAGCGAGCTTTCCTTGTGCCAAACGAGATCGGTGCGCTGGCCGAGCACGTCCTTCAGAGCGTATTGCACGTCCTCTTCACAATTGGAGCCGGGGAAGACGACGACCGCAAAACGCGGCACCTTAGCTCACGACCTCCACTTCGAAGACCTCCAGTACCGGATTGGATAAGACTTTGGAGGCGATCTCCCGCGCCATCTCCTCGGCCGCTCCCCTGGATTCTGCGTCGAGCGACAACTCGAAGAACTTGCCCTGGCGGACGCTCACGCCTGGAAACTCCAACTGTCCCAGGGCGTGACCGATGGTCTCGCCCTGGGGGTCGTGGACGGCGGATTTAAGTCTAACGATGACGTTCACTTTCATGAGTCGAACACTCGCTTGTAAATCACGTCGACGTACTCCATCTGGCGCTCCAGATCGAAAGCTTCATCGAGCTCCTCGCTCGTGAGTCGCTTCTTCACATCTTCGTCGGTGCTGAGAAGCTCCCGGAGCGTCCCCTTGCCTTGCCAAACCGCCATCGCGTTGCGTTGAACGACCCGATAGGCCTCCTCGCGCGGCAAACCTTTCTTGGCCAGCTCCAAGAGCACTTGTCCGCTGAAAACGAGACCCTTCATCGAGTCGAGGTTCTCCCTCATCTTTTCTGGATAGACGATCAAGTTGTCGAGAACCGTGGTCGTACGCCTCAAGATATGGTCGGTCAGGATGAAACTCGACGGGAGGATCATCCGCTCGGCCGAGGAGTGAGAGATATCTCGCTCGTTCCAGAGGGGCACGTTCTCGAGCGCGGCCTGAAGATTGCCGCGCACGACGCGCGCGAGCCCCGAGACTTGCTCCGAGACGACGGGGTTGCGTTTGTGCGGCATCGAGGAGGACCCCTTCTGCTTCCCGGAAAAGAACTCCTCGACCTCGCGGATCTCCGTCCGCTGCAGACTTCGGATCTCGACCGCAATCTTGTCGAGGCTCGTAGCCAGAATCGCGAGTGCCGACATGGCCTCGGCGTGACGATCTCGCTGCAGAACCTGCGTCGAGATGGGCGCCGGCTGGAGACCGAGTTTCGCGCAGAGCTTTTCCTCGATGAGCGGCGGCAGATGGGCGAAGGTCCCCACCGCGCCCGAGAGCTTGCCGACCGCGACGGCTCCGCGTGCCGCCGCGAGTCTCGTGTGATTGCGCCGCATTTCGGCGTACCACAAAGCGAGCTTCATACCGAAGGTCATCGGCTCGGCATGTACGCCGTGGGTGCGCCCGACCATCACGGTCTTCTTGTGGTCGTGAGCGCGGGACTTCAAGACGTCGCACAAACGGTCGAGATTCTCGAGGATCAGGTCCATCGCATCGCGCAACCGGATTCCGAGGGCGGTATCCACGACGTCATAGCTCGTGAGCCCGAAGTGAATGAATCGGCCTGCCTCCCCTACGTTCTCGGCGAGGGCTTGGGTGAAGGCGATGACGTCGTGCTTGACGTCCTTCTCGATCTCGTCGATGCGCGCGATCGAATAGGCGGCCTTTGCTCGAATCGTCTTGGCGGCTTCCCTGGGAACGATACCCTCTTCGGCCATCACCTCCGCGGCGGCCACTTCGACCTCCATCCAAGAGTCGAACTTCGCCTCTTCACTCCAAATGCGACCCATCTCCGGGTGAACGTATCGATCCGTCAGCATGGCTAGAACGCGAGCACTCCTTGTTGAACATCCGGCAGCACCGAGCGCGGCTCCGAGAGCCGCAGGAGCGGCGTCGGACGATCGGCATAGGTGAGGTGCACTTTCGGCATCCGACCGCCCCGACGTCCGAGCGCCTCGAGACAGCAATCGAGGGCGAGACGCTCATGGTTGTTGTTCTTCGAGAGGTGCGCGAGAAACAGATGGCGTAGGCCGTCGGGCAGACGGTACTCGAGGTAGCGGGCGAGGGCGTCGTTCGAAAGATGACCGAAGCGGCCTCCCACGCGATGCTTGAGTGTTTCCGGATAGTCACCGCTTCGCAACATCTCGATGTCGTGGTTGGCCTCGATGAGGATGGCGGAGCAACCACGCAGGCCGTCAGCCACCTCATCCGAAACGTGGCCGATGTCGGTGACGTGGCCGAAAGCCAGATTCCCGCGACGCAGGCGGAAGCCAATGGGGTCGGCAGCGTCGTGCGGGGTTGGAAAGAGGTCGACCTGCAGTCGACGGAGTTTCAAGCTCGAGCCCGACTGGACACCAATCCACTCGATGTCACGATCGGCGAGCTTGGGCATCTCGCGATGGGTGCCGGCGGTCGCATAGAGCGTCACCGAGTGCTTGGCGCAGAAACGCCACGCGCCCTTCGAGTGATCGCCGTGCTCGTGTGAGAGCATGACGCCGTCGATGTCTCTCGGGGCAACACCCAACGTTCGAAGACGTCGCTCGATCTCCCGGCAGGCAAGGCCCGCGTCGAGCAGCAGGCGCACGGAGCCATCGGTCACGAAGGTGACGTTTCCCGAGCTACCACTGCCTAGAATCGAGATGTGGAATTCAGGCAACCAGCGGCTCCGGTACGGGGTGGAGATGCGATAGCTTTCCGAGAAGCGTCATGGCTAGAGGACGGTTCTCGAACATCGAGGACGCTAGCCGGCGAAGGTCCTCGGAGCTCACAGCCTCGATCCCGCGAATCGCTTCCTCGACGCTCACCTGCCGCCCGTAATACATTTCTTGCCGAGCGAGCTGCGACATTCGTGACGCCGTGGATTCCAGACCCATTAACAGACTTCCACGCAAGTGATCTTTGGCTCGCTGCAGCTCGGTGGCCTCGATGGGCTCGTTCCGGATGCGGCCGAGCTCGCTCATGACGAGCTCGAGTACCTCGGGGACGTTCTTGGGATCGGTACCCGCGTAAACGGTGAGCTGGCCGGTGTCGCGGAAGCAGGCAAGCCCCGAGTAGACCGAGTAAGCGAGTCCTCGTTCCTCGCGAATCACCTGGAACAGCCGGGAGCTCAAGCTTCCTCCCAGAATCGCGTTGAGGATATAGGCGACATAGCGGTCCGAGGACGCTTGGGGCGGCCCTTCGGTTCCTATGACGAGGTGCGCTTGCTCGAGGTCCTTCTCGAGGAGGCGAACGCTCGGCACCATGACCGGTGCCTGGTCGACGAGCCCATCCGGCGGCGTTTGGAGCGCGTCGAAGTGCTCGGCGACGAGCCGCTCGATATGCGCGTGCTCGAGACGGCCCGCGGCAGCCACGATCAAATTGCTGGGAGCGTAAATCCTGCGAAAGAAGCGCAAGACCTCGGCCCTCGTGAAGGCGGCGAGTGTCTCGGGTGTACCGAGAATGGGTCTTCCGAGAGGATGATTCGGCCAGAACTGCTCGCCGAAGAGCTCGTGGACGAGATCCTCGGGAGCGTCTTCGACGCCTTTGATCTCCTCGAAGATCACGTTCCGTTCGCGCTCTAGCTCCTCCGCGTCGAAGCGGGGGGCGAGAATGATGTCGGAAAGCAGATCGACGGCCCGTGGAACGTGCTCGTCCAGAACCTTCGCGTGAAATCCGGCATATTCGTGACTCGTGAAGGCGTCCGTTTGGCCACCGGTCTCGTCCATTTCTTGGGCAATGCGCGCCTGGCTGCGCCGCTCCGTGCCCTTGAAGACCATATGCTCGATGAAATGGGCGAGACCGCCCTCTTCGGTCGTCTCATGGCGGCTTCCCCTCGCGACCCAGATGCCGATAGCGACGGAACGGAAGTGGGGCATCTCTTCCGTCAGGATCGTGAGCCCGTTGTCGAGAACCTTTTTGCGGAACATCGCGTCAAAGCCTGCTCCAGGACGTCCCCCGGCCAGGTTTGTATGTGGAGGACTGCAAAGGTTAGCACAAGCAGCGATCGAGGCGCCAGCCGGGCCCTTTTTGCTAACATCCGGGGATGAAGAACGTCTTCGGCATGAGCCGAGGCGAGCTCGAGAGCGAGCTGGTCGCGGCGGGATCTCCTCGGTTTCGAGGGGGGCAGATCTATCGCTCGATCTATGCTCGCGGTGCGAAGAGCTTCGAGGAGATGACCGATCTGTCGAGGCAGCTTCGTGAGCGGCTGTCCCGAGACTACGTCATTCGACGCCCACGGGTCCGTGACCGGAGCCTTTCGAAGGACGGTACCCGTAAGCTCTCTATCGAGCTCGAGGATAAGAGGCACGTCGAGACCGTCTATATTCCCGATGGCGAGCGACACACCTTTTGCCTCTCGACTCAAGTCGGGTGTCCGCTGAAGTGCACCTTCTGCTTTTCGGGAACCGTGCGATTCGAGAGGAATCTGACGCCTGGAGAGATCGTGGGCCAGTTTCTTCTCGCGCGCGAAGAGCTCGCCTCGCCGCCGGCGCGCAGCAATATCGTCTTCATGGGAATGGGCGAACCGCTGCTCAATGCCGAAGGTGTCGATGGATCGCTCGAGATCCTTAGCGACGACAACGCCTGTGCGGTTTCACCGCGGCGCATCACCGTCTCGACAGCGGGACTGCCGGATGAGCTCGAGCGCTTCGCGATCGGGCATCCGGCCGTCGGGCTCGCCATCAGCCTCCATGCGACGACGAACGGCAATCGAAGTCGCATCATGCCGATCAACCGCAAACATCCGCTCGAGGAGTTGTTAGCCGCTGCGCGAAGGCTTCCTCTACCGCGCAGGCGTCGGATCACCTTCGAGTACGTGCTCCTCGGTGGAGAGAACGATACACGAGCCGACGCATATCGGTTGGCGTCCCTGCTGGAAGGGATGAAAGCCAAGGTGAACTTGATCGCCTATAACCCATGGCCGGGCTCACCCCACCTTCGCACAACCCGCGAGGCGACAGAGAGCTTCATGCGGATCCTCGCCGCCGCCGGCATCACCGTGAGCTTGCGACGAAGCCGCGGGGACGATGTGCTCGCGGCCTGCGGCCAACTTGCGGGTAGCTCGACTTCAGCGACGCTATCAAGTTGAAGTCCTGAGCTTCTCCGAAGCTTTCTCGACCTCTTTGGCTTTCGTCTTGCGCCATGCGGCGAGCTTGTCGGCGACGCCAGCGTCCGAAGTGGCGATGATTTGAGCGGCGAGAAAGGCGGCATTGCGCGCTCCCGCTTTGCCAATCGCCATCGTCGCGACGGGAAATCCCGCCGGCATTTGTACCGTGGCGAGCAGGGCGTCCAAGCCGGCGAGCGGCGTGGCGGCCAGGGGAACGCCGATGACGGGAAGGTGAGTCCGCGAGGCGAGCGCGCCAGCGAGATGCGCCGCCGCTCCCGCTCCGGCGATGAGCGCTTTGACACCGCGATCCGCTGCCTCGGCGGCGAGCTTCGCAGCTCGCTCCGGGGTACGGTGCGCGGAGTAGATGCCAATCTCGAAGGGAATGCCGAGCTCTCTCAAGACTTGAGCTGCCTCGTTCATGACCTCCGCGTCGGACGAGCTTCCCATGACGATGTAGACCTTCGGTTCGGGCAATTCTCTAACCACCTGTGAGCCGCGCTAGTGCCTTCCCGCCGATATCCTTGCGGAAGTGATTTCCTTCGAAGCGAATGCGCCCGACTCCTTCGTAGGCGCGGTCGATCGCCCCCTTCAAGTTCTGCCCGACCGCGGTGACGGCGAGCACTCGCCCGCCCGAGGTAACGAGCCCTTCTTCGGCGGAGGCTGTGGCGGAGTGGAAAACGTAGGTGCCCTCGCTTTGTTCGACCTGCTTCGCGTCGATGCCCTCGATGAGCTTTCCCGATTCGTACTTGCCCGGATAGCCGCCAGCGGCCATCACGACCGTCACCGCCGGCTCCCGCGTCCATTCGGGCCGGTGCTGGCCGAGCCTTCCGTTCGCCACTTCCATCAACAAGGGTAGCAGGTCGGACTTCAAACGGGGCAAAATCGCTTGGGCCTCCGGGTCGCCAAAGCGCACATTGAACTCGAGGACCTTTGGTCCGTCCGCGGTGAGCATGAGTCCGCAGTAGAGAAGTCCCTGGTACCTCCGCCCCTCGGCGGCGAGTCCCGAGACCGTCGGGTGGACGATGTCCTTCACGATGCGCTTCAGCGTCTCCGCCTTCAGATTGGTGGCTGGGCAGATACAGCCCATCCCTCCGGTGTTGGGCCCCTCGTCCCCGTCGAAGGCGCGCTTGTGGTCCTGGGCGGCCACGAGCGGAAGCACGTTGGATCCATCAGACAGGGCGAAAAACGAGACCTCTTCTCCTTCGAGAAACTCCTCGAGAACGAGCCTGGTGCCGGCGCTTCCGAGCTGGCGCTGCTCAATGAGCTGGACGGTCACCTCCAGGGCCTCGTCTTTGCTCTGAACGATCGTGACGCCTTTCCCGCCCGCGAGTCCGTCGGCCTTGACGACGAGAGGCATTCCGATCTCCCCGCTCTTGAGGACCGCTTTGGCGTCGTCCATGCTTCCCACGACGTGGTAGCGGGCCGTCGGGATGTCGTGTCGTTTCAGAAAATCTTTCGCGAAAGCCTTGCTGCCCTCGAGCTCTGCCGCCGCACGGTTGGGTCCGAAAACGGGAAGCCCCCGCCGCTGGAACTCGTCGGCGAGCCCCAGAATGAGCGGCAGCTCGGGGCCGACCACCGTCAGGCCGATATTGAGGTTGTCCGCGAAGTCCGCAATTTCGACGATATCGGAGGGGTCGATGGGGACACAGTCGGCAATCGCCGCGATCCCTGCGTTGCCGGGGGCGCAATAGAGCTCCTCCACGTCCGGGCTCTGTTTCAGCTTCCAGGCGAGCGCGTGCTCCCGCCCGCCGCCTCCGACCACGAGCACTCTCAAGGCCGTGCTTCCGTTGGTGTGTTCAAAGTCAGCACTGTCAGTAATTTACTAAATTCTACGAGTGCCGATTATCCCACGGCGAGAGAGAAAGTGTCAACAATTCGCGTGGCAGAAACGACACGACCCGATGGGTCGGGCGGAGTGCCTCCGAATCGTGTTGACAGGGTTAACATCGTCTCCTATAGTGATTTGAAGCGAGCGGGTCTCGAAAACCGCACAGTCGCGTTCACCTGCATCCCATCTCCTCGCAGAGTTGGACTCTTTGTCTTCGAACGCCGTGCCCCTCTCGAAAAAATCCATGAGGGAAGGGGGTGCAGTCGATTTGGCGGAGATTAGAGTTCAGGACAACGAGTCGATCGAGAGCGCGCTGAGGCGGTTCAAGCGCAAAGTGCAGCAGGAAGATATCATCAAAGAGATCAAGAGACACTCGTTCTACATGAAGCCTGGCGATAAGAAACGCGCCAAGCAGGCGCTCGCCCGAAAGCGTCAACGCAAGAAGATGCGTCGCGAGCAGCACGACTGAGCATCTGACGCGGCCGTCACGTTCCCCTCGTTTCAGGCGCTCGCCTGCAGGGAAGTGATGGCCGCGACGTTGACGATATCTTCCACGCTGCAACCTCGAGACAGGTCGTTGGCGGGAGCCGCGAGTCCCTGGAGGATAGGGCCGATGGCGGCCGAGCCCGCGAGCTGCTCGACCAGCTTGCAGGCGATATTCCCTGAGTTCAGGTCAGGGAATATCAACGTATTCGCCCTACCTGCCACCGCGCTCCCCGGCGCCTTCCTCTGCCCGATCTCGGGAACGATGGCGGCATCCGCCTGGAGCTCTCCGTCGGCCAGGAGCGCGGGGGCACGGGCCTTCAGAGTCTCCGCGGCCTCGACTACCTTGCGAACGTCGGGATGGTCGGCGCTGCCTTTGGTCGAGAACGAGAGAAGGGCTACCCGGGGCTCGACTTCGAGGAAGAGGCGGCAGTTTTTGGCCGCGAGCTCGGCGATCTCGACGAGCTCGGTCGGGCTCGGATTCGGGAGCACGGCACAGTCCGCAAACAAGAACTGACCGCGCCCGTCGGCGAAGCTCATGAGAAAGAAGCTGGAGACACGACGAATGCCCGCTTCGGTTCCGAGCACCCGAATGGCGGGTCGTAACACCTTGGCAGTACTGTTTTGAGCTCCTGCGACGTAGCCCGCGGCCTCCCCTCCCGAGACCATCAGGGCGCCGAAATAGAGCGGATCGATGGCCTGTTCGCGGGCTTCGTCCTCTGAGATACCCTTGTGTCGATGGCGTTCGTAGAGCCTTTGACCAAAGAGCTCGGCTTTGGCCCGCTCGCTGGGAGATCGGATCTCGATACCCGCCAACTGCTCGGGCGAAACCCCGGCGTTGCGAGCTGCCTTTAGGACGACGTCCGGCTCGCCGACCAGGACGGGCTCCGCGACAGCACGCCGCTTCAGCTCCACCGCAGCCTTCAGTGTCCTGGGCTCGGTCGCCTCGGGGAGCACGATTCGATTCTTTCGAGCGCTCGCCCGCTCCTGAAGGCGAGTGAGAAACGAATCCCCCATGGGAAGAGAGTCTAGCACTTCCCGCTTTAGCGAGCCGAGCGAGCACTAAAAGGTGCTAACTAGTGCTTGCTCAAAGAGTTTGACAGCGTTCGGCGTTCTGTGATAATCCTGCATGGTTTCTATTGAAGGATTTTTTGTCCCGGTTTTAGGAGGACTTCTTAGCGATGAAAATCGAGGAAAGAGCAGTTGATGGGGTCACCATCTTGGATTTGCAGGGGAAGATGCTCATCGGAGAGGGTGACGAGCTGCTGCGTGAAAAGATCAACAACTTGGTCGAGAACGGGACCCAGAATATCGTCTTGAATCTGGCAGATGTTCCCTATGTGGATAGCGCCGGACTCGGTGAGATCGTTCGCTGCTATACCACGGTGAGCCGCAAGAGCGGGAAGCTCAAGCTGCTCAACTTGACCAAGCGCATCCAGGATCTGCTGTCGATTACAAAGCTGCTGACGGTTTTCGACACCTACGAAACGGAAGCAGAGGCCGTCAAGAGCTTCGAGTAGAGTTGCTTCCCGACACGGAGGAGTTCCCGCGCCAATCTCGAGGAAATAGGCATTTGCCACGATCGGGTTATTAAGGAACTGGCGCTGGTGTCTTTCGTTCGCCAGCTGAGGCTGCTGCTCGTTTCCCTACGCCCCCACCAGTGGACCAAGAACTTATTCGTTCTCGCACCTCTGGCCTTCGCCCAGCGTCTCTACGACCTGGGCGCGGTCGTGGCGGCGAGCTCCGGGTTCGTGGTGTTCTGCCTAGTGTCAGGCTCGGTCTATCTCATCAACGATCTCCTCGACGTGGAGGGGGATCGCAAGCATCCCGTCAAGAGCCAGCGACCGCTCGCCTCTGGAGCTCTTTCATCGAGCCTCGCGATCGCGGCGGCGGTCGTCTGTCTTCTCGCCGGAGCCGGATGGGCCTTCGCTCTTTCGACGGGCTTCGGTCTCGTGGTGGGCGTGTACTTTCTCATCATGGCAGGGTATTCTGTATTTTTGAAGAACGTCGTTATCCTCGACGTTCTCATCGTGGCATTCGGTTTCGTGCTGAGGGCGATCGCCGGCGCAGTGGTGATCAATGAGGCTTTCAGCAATTGGTTGTTGATTTGTACATTGCTGCTCGCATTGTTCTTGGCCCTCGCCAAGCGTCGGCAGGAGCTGACGCTTCTCGCAGGTCAGGCGTCCGAGCATCGGAGAATTCTGGGAGAGTACAGCCCGTACCTGCTGGATCAGATGATTGCCGTGGTAACGGCCTCTACCCTCGTCTCCTACGCGCTATACACGTTGGCGCCGGAGACTGTGGAGAGACTTGGTACGGACCGACTGGTTTGGACCCTTCCTTTTGTTCTGTATGGGATCTTTAGGTACCTCTACCTCGTGCACCAAAGGGAAGAAGGAGGCAACCCAACGAGGGTGCTCCTCAACGATAGGCCGATTCTCGTGACAGTAGCGCTCTGGGCCGCAACAGTGGTCGCGCTGATCTATCACGGACGCGGGCCGGGTTAGACTCTCCTCATCAGATAAACCGCTCAGATTGTGCGCGGCCTTGCCGAGCGGCTCTTTCGAGGGCCGGATAGGCGCGAGCGGTGCGCAACGTTTTGGATTGCCGCGGGCCGTGGCTCGCGGTGGTGAAAGGAGGCCCATGTCGACCTTCAATGCGAAAGGGTCGGACATCGATGTCGAGGCCATCATGTCCAATATTCGGCGCAGAATCGATGAAAAGCGCAAAGGACTCTATACCGAGGACGAGGTTCGTGAAATCGCGGAGATGAGGCTCGATGCCGTGCTCGACAGCAATGAGTTCAATAGCGACTTCGTAGCAGCCTTCCGGGCCCGGGACGCCAAGTGGAACTTCAGTTTCAATCCCGAGACGATCTATGCATCGTCCCGGGCGGGAGGCGGAGGCTTTATTCGATCGATCCGGCGTTGGTTGAATCCGGTCCTCAAGCTGTTCTTCAATCCGAACCCCGTGATCAGCGCACTGTCCAGGCAGTCGGATCTCAATCGCTACTACGTGATCTTGTTGCACAATCTGGCCGAAGAGGTGACGCAGCTGAATCTCGAGCTTACCAACATGAAGGCCCGGCTTCGCACCATGGGTATTCGGGTCGACTTCCAGACCAAACGCGAGAAGAGTTTCGAGGGGCTCACGACCAGACGAGAAACGCAGCCCTCTTCGCAAGGCGCCCCCTCGTCATCCTCCCCATCGGGCGAGGGTGAGCGGGGACGTTCTCGCCAGCGCGGCGGCCGACGCAACTATCGTCGCCGCCGCGGCGGCAAGCCGAACGAGGGTCGCCCTGGCGGCGGCTCGTCCGGCCCGCGCGACGGAAACAGTGGAAAAACCGGAGGCTAGTACCGGAGGAACGCGTTGGAATCAGGCCGAGTCCCAACCGGGGCGGATCTCGTCCCAACTGGGCGAGCTCCAATCGCGACCTCGAGAAAGAACCGAGCCAGAGCCTCTCCGCCTCGGTCTCGTCGTGCAGCGCTACGGCGAAGACGTCAACGGCGGTGCCGAGTATCACTGTCGCCTCATTGCCGAGCATCTTGGCGCAGTTCATCGCGTCGAAGTGCTGACGTCCTGTGCCAAGGACTACATCACGTGGCGTAACGAGCACGAGGCGGGCCTCGTTCGGATCAACGGCGTTCCCGTGCGACGCTTCAAGGTTCGGCGTCCTCGAGATCCCGATCGATTCGGCCGTCTTTCCAACAAGATCCTTCTCGGCAAGCACGCGCGGGAAGAGGAGCTCGCCTGGCTCGAGGAGCAGGGACCGTTCTCGCCCTCGCTACTTCGCTACTTGAGGCGGCGCGAGCGCGACTACGACTATTTTCTCTTCTTCAGCTACCGCTACTATCACAGTTTCTACGGCGTGCAGACGGTGCGGCCCAAGGCAATTCTTGTGCCGACGGCGGAGAGGGACGAGGTCATCCGGCTAGCGATCTTTCGCGATCTGTTTCGACTCCCCCGTGCCATTGTCTACAACTCGATCGAAGAAAGAGCGATGATCTGGGAGGCCACGGGGAATAGGAGCGTAGCGGGAGACGTCGTCGGTGTGGGCTCGGATGTGCCCGAGACCACGGACGCGAGTCTGTTTCGCGACAAGCACGGGATCCAGGGGCCCTATATCGTTTTTATCGGGCGCGTGGATCCGAACAAAGGCTGTGGGACGCTCTTCAATTACTACCGCCGTTACAGAGAAGAGACGGGCTCGAGGCTAAAGCTCGTTCTGGTGGGTGGACGGCAGATGGCCATACCGGAGGACTCGGGCATCTACTATGCGGGCTTTCTCTCCGAGCCGGAAAAGTGGGGCGCTCTCGCGGGGGCGGAGCTTTTGGTGATGCCCTCGGAGCTCGAAAGCCTCTCGATGGTGACGCTGGAGGCCTGGTCCGTTGGAAAAGCGGTGCTCGCCAACGGAAAGTGCGACGTTCTAAAGGGCCAATGCCTCCGCTCCGATGCCGGTCTTTACTACGACGATTACTACGAGTTCAAAGAAGCTCTGACGCTGCTCGAGAGCGACGACGCGCTTCGCAGCGGCCTTGGTGTCAACGGCAAGCGTTTCTATCGCGATCACTACCACTGGGCCGTCATCGAGGGAAAGTACAATCGTATCCTTCGAACCCTGCGAGCACAGGACGATGCCCGTGAGGCGAAAGCTCCGAAGAAGGGCTTTTTCGCTCGCTGGCTCGGATAGAGGCGATGCAGATTCATCAGATGCTCGCCGCGCTCTCCCTTGGTGATGCCATTGGAAACGAGGCCCTGCGCATCCAGGAAGGTCTTCGCAACGAGGGATTCGATTCCGACATTTTCGCCGAATCGGTACATCCGGAGATGGCGGGCAAGGCGCGAAAGCTCTGGGACTATCGAGAGGTCTCGAGCCTGGATAATCTACTCCTGCTCCACTTCTCGATCGGCGCCGGGGTGAGCACCTTCGCTCACCATCTCATCGATCCAATATTGCTCATCTATCACAACATCACGCCGGCGCGCTGGTTCGCGGAGTTTCATCCGCACCTCGCGGGACTCTGCTACCACGGCCGCCGCGAGCTCGAGGCTTTCGTCCCCCGTGTCAGGCTGGCCTTGGGAGACTCCGAGTTCAATCGGGCCGAGCTAGAGGCGGTGGGCTTCCACCCTACTGGGGTCCTTCCCCTGATGCTCGACCCGGGACGACTCGACATCACGCCGAGCGCGGTCGTTCTCGACATGTTCGACGACGACAAGACGAACTTTCTCTTTGTCGGCCGCGTGATTCCCAACAAGTGCTTTCACGATCTCATCAAGGTTTTCGCCTTCTATCAGAAGTTCATCGATTCCGACTCGCGTCTGCTTCTGGTCGGCGAGTGGGTCGGTTTCGAAAGGTACTTCGAAGCCCTCGTGAGGATGGTGGACGATCTTCGGCTGAAGGACGTGGTCTTCACGGGGCACGTGGATGATGACGACCTCGCCGCCTACTACCAGGCCGCCGACCTTTTCTTATGCTTGAGTGAGCACGAAGGCTATTGCGTGCCGCTCATCGAGGCTTTCCGTTTCGGTGTGCCGGTCATGGCCGCGGATGCGGGCGCGGTACCCGAGACACTGGGTGGTGCCGGGATTCTGATCCGGGAAAAACGAATCGACGAAATTGCCCTGATGGGGCATGCGATCGTCACGGATGAGTCGCTTTCGCGAAAGATCATCACGGCACAGGATGGCGTGCTAGAGCGTATGGATGGGAGGAACGACCAGGAGCTGCTCATGGGTTTCGTTAGAGAAGCGCTCACGCCGTCGGGGGTGAAGGGCTGATGCGCATCGATCAATGGCTTCCCGCGGCGCATCGAGGCGACGCCATTGGCGACGAGGCTATCCGTATGCGGGGCGCGCTTCGGCGAGCCGGCCACGATTCCGAAATCTTCGCGCTGGACATCGACGAGCAAGCCGAGGGAGACGTCCTGTCGTTCTGCGATCGCCCCGATGCCGGTAACGACGACGTGACCATATTTCACTTCGCCCTGCCGTCGCCCATGACTGCCGCCTTTCGAGAAGCGCACGGAAAACGCGTGCTCGTGTACCACAACATAACCCCGGCGGAGTTCTTCGTGGGGTTCGACGAGGAGCTGGTTCGGATTGCGGCCGCCGGACGGAGCGAGCTTCGAAGCCTCGCGACGGCCACCGACCTCGCATTGGGAGACTCCGACTTCAATCGCAGAGAACTCGAGCAGTTGGGATTCGAGCGCACGGGCGTGCTCCCGATCCTGCTCGACTTCGATGAGTTTCGCGGTGGAACGCCGAATCCCGTCATGCAGGAGATCTTGGGCGACGGGAGAGCCAACTTCCTCTTCGTCGGCCGGGTCTATCCCAACAAACGATTCGAGGACCTGGCGCGGCTCGCATTCTTCTACAAGAAATACGTATCCGAAGACTTTCGCTTCATTCTCGTCGGCAAGGCTGGAAGAATGGAGCGCTATCAACAGGCGGTACAGGCTTTGGCCGATCACTGGGGGCTGAGACCGAGCGAGTTTCTTTTCACCGGCCACCTAGCTTGGGACGACTTGCTCGCCTGCTATGCCTCCTCGGATCTCTTCGTGAGCATGAGCGAGCACGAGGGCTTCGCCGTACCTCTTGTCGAGTCGATGCTGATGGACCTCCCGATTCTCGCCTATGCCGCGGGAGCGGTTCCCGACACTCTCGAGGGCGCCGGTGTTCAGTTTTCCGCCAAGAACTATGAGGAGTTGGCCGAAATGGCCCACGAATTGGTGACGAACGAAAGCTTGCGCGCAAGTGTCATAGAGGGCGAGCGGAGACGTGTCGATCGCTTTTCTCCGCAAAGGGTTGAGGCCGATCTGTTAGGCTACGTCGAGGAGGTAGGCTCTTGAAGCTGGCATTTGTCGTACAACGATACGGACGGGAGATCCTCGGTGGATCCGAGACCCTCGCCCGTCAGCTTGCCGAGCGGCTGTCACGCCGCTACGAGATCGAAATACTGACCACCACGGCCCAAGACTACATCACCTGGAAGAATGAATACGAGGGCGGCGAGGAGAAGCTCAGAGGCGTCAAAATTCACCGCTTTCCCGTCGAAGGTGAGCGAGACCTCGAAGAGTTCAACAAGTTCTCGGAAGAGATCTACAAAGGGCAGTCGACCCACGAGCAGGAGCTCGAATGGCTCGAACGGCAGGGTCCGGTGGTTCCGGAGCTAGTGGAGTATCTGAAGAAGGAGCACGAGCGCTTCGACCTGATCATTTTCTTTACCTATCTCTATTACCCTACGTTCTACGGTCTCAAGGTCGCTCCCGAAAAGAGCTTTCTCATTCCGACCGCTCACGATGAGCCTCCCTTGCGGCTGGGCATCTTCAAAGAGATGTTTCAGCTTCCGAGCGCATTCCTGTTCAATACCGAGGCCGAGGAGCTTCTCGTGCTCGAGCGCTTCCCGGTGCACAAGAAGATGAGGGAAACGATCGGGATGGGGATGGAGCTCTTGGACCCGCCCGATCCTGCCAGCTTTCGGAAGAAGCACGACATATCCGCGAAGTATCTGCTCTATGCCGGCCGTATCGACGCCGGCAAGGGCATGGATGAGTTGTTTCGCTACTTCACCTTCTACAAAGAAGAGCACCCCGCGACCGGAAACTTGCAGCTCGTGCTGATCGGAAAACTCGGGATGAAACTGCCCGAGGACAAATCCATTCGATATATCGGCTTCGTTGACGAGGCCGACAAGCTCGCGGCAATGGCGGGAGCGGTCGCCGTGGTCCAGTCCTCGAGGATGGAGAGCCTCTCTATCGTGACTCTGGAAGCCTTCTCGGTTGGCAGCCCCGTTCTCGCGAACGGAGGCTCACAAGTGCTCGTCGACCACTGCCGGAAGTCCAACGCGGGCTTCTATTATCGGGACTTCGAGGAGTTCGAAAAGCTGCTCCACCTGCTTCTGAACGACAAATCGTTGGCACGCGACTTGGGGAAAAACGGTCAGCGCTATATCAAGGAGACCTATGGATGGACCAAGCTCCTTCCGAAGTACGAGCTCGCGTTCCGGAGCTCGGCCCGGCCGGCTAGAGAGCCGAAGAGCTCGCGCCGCCCCGCTCCTGCTCCGCCGCCGCCGCGAGAGACCCCCGCCGAGATACAAGAGGCACGAGAGGAGCTTTTCGAGGCGCCGTCCGAGGCCGTGACGGAAACTGATCCCGTGACTTCGGACCCGTTGCGTGAGCCGACGGAGACCGCCGAGCTCGAGCAGATTACTCCAGCGGAGACCTCGGAACCGGAGAACGCCGGCGTCCCGCCCGCCCCCGCAGAAGAGCCGTTACAGCCGGAGGGGACAGCTTTGGGGCAAGAGCCGGAGATCGCAGAGGAGGACGTACCCGAGAAGCTCGAGCACCTGCCGAGCTTCTTCCGTGCCACGCTTCCTCCCACACCGCCCCTAGCCGAGCGACCTAGCGAGGAAGATGATGTGCCCTCCTCGACGCTCGAGCCGCCTGAACCGGAAGCCTCTGATGTGTCCGAGCCCGTCGAAGAGGAAAAAGACGAGGAAGAACGAACCGAGCCCGTCTCTGAATCCGACGAGACGAGCGTCGAGGAAGAAGGCCTTCCTGAATTCTTCCGGCCCCGCCCGATCGAGTCATCCTCCGGCGAACCCGTCGGGCAGGTAGAAAACGAAGAGTCCGAAACCGAAAAACCCCAAGGTTAGGAAGTCAGCTTCCGCGCCGCTCGGCGGAGACTCCGTACCGACTTCCGGTACATTTCTGCCGTAGTCTCGAAGTTCGACGGTCGATTGCGCGCCAGCCAAAGCTTTCGGAGTCTCCTTTCGAGCATCGATTGCTCGGTCGCTAGCAGACGGAGCTCCCTCGCTAGCGCTCGTTTCGCCGAGGCATTGAGCGACGGGCCTTCGTCACGCCATTTCACGAACCGATGACCCGCGAGCCCCTTCCGAGCCGCCACCATCGAAGCGTCGATGGCGAAACAAAGCTCGTCGCGAGCTACCGGTCGTCGATCGAACCGCTCCGCTCGATCGGCGAAGCTTCCTTGAATGCGTCGCAGCCTCTGGAGCGTCGCCGCTAACACCCGTGGTCGCACCTTCGCGGAGAACTTCGCTTCGTCGAGGTCATCATAGTAGAGAGATTTTAGCGGTGAGTTGTTGAAGTGGTCGAAGCCCGTCCGATGTTCCTTCCCGAGGCGACGATAGAGCTTGCCTACGGCCCCGGTCCGATCTCGAAACAGTCTCTGTCCGAATGCGCGATCGAAAGAAGCGATGTCGCCGCGGGTGCTACCCCAAGAAGCCTGAGCACCCCAGGCGATCGGATAGAGGGAGTTACCCAGGAGGTTCCCGTGACCGCCATCGCCCCAATCGGTATTCACGAGTCCGCGCGCGCCGAAGCGCTTTCCCGCTTCGGCGTGACCCGTGATATTGGCCAGAGCATTCTGAAGTCTCGGGAACAAAGTGTTCCAGCTGGAAGTGCCCGAACAGACCATGAAGGGGATGTCGTTCTCGGCGAAGACCTTGACGCGATCGAAATCGTGATTCGCTTCGTACCACCAGTCGAGGAGAGTGAGCGCCCGGCTCAAACGGGGAATCTCCTCGGGATGCTCGAAGACGACGTCTCCCCATACCATCGTTCGCTTTCCGAAACGCCTCGCCAGGGCGCGCACGCGCTCGAGATGCGCCCGGTAGAGACCTCCGCGGCCCTTCCTGTCGGCGATTTTCTTGGAGAGCCCCTTCCCGAGGTCGACGGGCTCGTCGCAGTTGGCGTTGAACCAGCCCGAGCTGAAATTTGGGAGGTACTCGGAATAGAGGTCGGAGAGGAGATCGTAGGACGCTTCGAGCGCAGGAGAGATCGACCACCGTCGATCGGACTCGGCGAGGTGACTATAGCGCCCAATCTTCAGGATGTGATGCATGTGGCCGAGGGACTGGAGCGTTGGTACGAGCTCCACGTGACGCGCTCGGGCGTAGGCATCGAGCTCCCGCAGCTCCCAAGCCTCGATGGGTGACGCACCCTTCCCGATCAGAGGGTGGCGTCGAAAGCGGAAAACGTGCTCCGTGTAGAGCATGAGAAGATTCAGCTTCAAACCGACCATGAGGTCGACAACCTGTTTGAGCGTCTCGAGGGTGGGAACTTTGCCCCGGGAAACGTCGAGCAGAAGTCCGCGCCACTCGAGATCGGGCGCGTCCTCCACGTCGCAAGCCATGACGGTTCTCGAGCGCGCCTGAAAGATCTGTGCGAGCGTTTCCACGCCGTAACGCAACCCGGCGGGTCCCTGGCCCACGAGCTCGATCCGCTTCGCTCGTACACGAATCCGATATCCCTGCCCATCGGCGCGGCTTCGAGCGAGCTCGATCCGTGGCCCGATACCCTGAAGCCGCGCATGGGTTTCCACCGGCAGCAAGACGTTCGTCTCGGCCGCGATCGCTTGCCGGAGAGCCCAGGCGCTCTCGAAGTCGGAATCCTCCGAGCCGGAGGACAAGACGATCGGTATGTCTTTGCTGAGCCGAAAGCTTCCAGGTTTCGAACGGAGCTTTTTTGGCTCGGGAAGAAGCGCGGGGATCGTGACCATCCGATGATTCTAGCAGGGTGCTCAAGAAAGCCCTTGCACCGTGCTCGACCGCCTCGCTCATCGAGATCTTGCGAGCCGTGCAAGCCGTCGGGTATGCTCGCAGCTCTCATGAGTGACGAGCCTCCGATCTGGCCCGCGGCGCTCGCGGCCGTCGAAATGGTGGAGTCCGGTATGGTCGTCGGCCTCGGTACGGGCCGTGCGGCGGCGATGTTCGTACGCGCGCTGGCCGGGCGTGTGGCCCAGGACGGACTTTCGGTTCGGGGCGTGCCGACATCGATTCGTACCGCCGAGCTCGCCGAAGAGCTCAAAATCCCCCTAACGACGCTCGACCAGGTGGCTTCCGTGGATATCGACGTCGATGGAGCGGACGAGGTCGACCCCAACCTCGATCTGATCAAAGGGCACGGAGGCGCCCTGCTGAGAGAACGCGTCGTGGCCTCCGTCTCCGAGCGCTTCGTCGTGCTGGTGGGTGACGAGAAGATCGTCAAGAATCTCGGCGAACGAATGAGCGTCCCCGTCGAGGTCGTCCCTTTTGCGACTCCGGTCGCGCGCCGGAAGCTCGAGTCGCTGGGATCCGAGGTGGAGCTACGCTCGGTGGGAGAAGCCCCCTACCGGTCCGACAACGGCAACTACATTCTCGATGCTCGATTCGAGCGGATCACATCTCCTTCCGAGCTCGAAGAGCTGATCGATGGTGTTCCCGGCGTCGTGGACTCGGGGCTTTTCATCGGTATGGCCGACGTGGTTTTCGTGCAATCAGAAGGAGCGTTTCGCAAAATGGAGCGAGCGTAGTCGGATCGATGGCCGAACCCGCCGTCGAGTTCCGGGGCGTGAGCAAGTGTTACGACGGAGGGGTTCGCGCGCTCAGCTCTCTCACGCTCTCCGTCGACTTCGGAGAGACGCTGGTTCTCCTCGGCTCGAGCGGGTCCGGCAAGACGACGACGCTCAAGATGGTAAACCGCCTCGTCGAAGCGGATTCGGGCGAGGTGATTGTCGAAGGTCGAGAGGTGCGAGAGTGGGATCCGATCCAGCTTCGGAGAAACGCGGGCTACGTCATTCAGGACGTGGGGCTATTGCCTCATTGGAGCGTGGTCGAGAACATCGAGCTCGTGCCGAGGCTCGAAGGCTGGTCCCAGTCTCGCCGGCGCGAACGGGCGCGCGAGCTTCTCGGGCTCGTCGGTCTCGAGGCCCGTGCCTTCGAGCACAAGCGGCCGTCGGAGTTGTCCGGAGGTGAGCGCCAGCGGGTCGGTGTCGCTAGAGCCCTCGCGATCGATCCACCCATACTCTTGATGGACGAGCCGTTTGGCGCTCTCGACCCCATCGCGAGGCGGCGTCTCCAGGACGAGTTTCGGGAGATGCGCGAGCGTCTCGGAAAAACCATCGTCTTCGTGACTCACGATGTGACGGAGGCCTTCAAACTGGCGCATCGTATCGGGGTCATGGACGGCGGTGAGCTCCTGCAGCTCGCGACGCCGGAGACCATCCTGCGAGAGCCAGCGAACGAGTTCGTTCGGGAGCTCGTTCGTACCGAGATCTGAAGGAGGAGGGGCGCATGGAGCTTCTAAGGTTCTTTCTCGAAAGACGTGCCGACATCGCCACCATGACGGTCGAGCATCTCCTGCTCGTTGGCATCGCGACAGGATTGGCAACAGCTATCGGCATCCCTCTGGGCATCTTGCTCACCCGCCGGGAAGCACTCGCGCCTCCCCTCATCGGATTCGCGAACGTCATGCAGACCATTCCGAGCCTCGCCCTATTCGGTTTTCTCATTCCCATTCCGATCGTGGGAGGTATCGGGGACAAGACAGCGATCATCGCGCTCGTTCTCTATTCGTTGCTTCCGATCCTTCGAAATACCTATACGGGGATTCGGGCCGTGGATCCTGCCGTCATCGAAGCCGGACGCGGGATGGGCATGACCGACCTCGAAAGACTCCGACTCATCGAGGTGCCTCTCGCACTTCCGACGATTCTCGCGGGAGTTCGGATCGCGACCGTCGTCTCGGTTGGTCTCGCGACCATTGCCGCCGCCATCGGTGCGGGTGGGCTCGGCTCGCTCATCTTTCGTGGGTTGTCGATGGTAGATAATCGACTCATTCTCGCGGGGGCGATCCCGGCGGCAGCTCTTGCCGTGGCCGCCGACACCTTGCTGGGTTTCGTCGAGCGCCGATTGGTGGCCCGCAGGTGAGGTGGCTCGTGGGATTAGTGCTCCTCGCGGCGAGCCTGTCCTGTTCCTCGGGACAATCCGTGGTCGTGGGCTCGAAGAATTTCACCGAGCAAGTCATTCTCGGTGAGATGCTCGCGCAGCTGTTGGAATCGCGCGGCACTCCCGTCGATCGCCGGTTGAACCTCGGCGGTACGTTCATTTGCCATCAAGCGCTGGTGGCGGGAGACTTGGATCTCTACGTCGAGTACAGTGGCACGGCCCTGACGGCCATTCTCAAGGAGCCTGTAAGTCACGATCCGGATCTCGTCTACCGTCGGGCACGCGAGGTCTATCGGAGCGAGCTCGGTATCGAGTGGAGTGCTCCCCTCGGATTCAACAATACCTTTGCAATCGTGGTGCGGCCGGAGCTCGCCGAACGACTCGGCCTCCGCACGATCGCAGACCTCCGCGCGCACGGCGGCGAGATGCGTCTGGGCTCGGGGCACGAGTTCCTCGAGCGAGAAGATGGATATTCCGGCCTCGTCGAAGCCTATCAATTGAGCTTTACAGCGGCGCCGCGAGGCCTGGAGCTCGGACTGGTCTATCGGGCGCTGATGGAGGGAGAGGTGGACTTCGTGGCGGGCAACTCCACCGACGGCCTCATCGAGAAGTTCGGGCTCGTCGTGCTCGAGGACGACCGCCGGTATTTCCCCCCCTACGCTGCCGCGATCGTCTATCGGCCTGAGACGGCGGAACGCCATCCCGCCGTACACAAGGTGATACGACAGCTCGAGGGAAGCCTCGACGAAGCCGCGATGCGGCGACTCAACCGCCTGGTCGACGACGAGAAGCAGAGTGTGGCCAAGGTGGTGGCGAATTTCCTCGCGGAGCGGGGGATGGTCGATCGGCGTTGAAGGGTGCGCATGGTAAGAAGCCTTACAGGCGGGCACTTGACGCCGCCCCATGCTGCGCCTAATCTCATATTTTGTCATCATGATTCATGGGCTCAGTTTCGTCGTGGCGTCGTTTCTCACGCTGGGCTCCGTGGACGCTCGGGCTCAGACCGAAGCGGGGCAGCCCTGGGGTTATCTCTACTCGGTCCGGACGCTGCGTCTCTACGAGCTCGGCGCGAACGACAATGCTATCGGGCGACGTACCGGCAACGAGGTCGTATTGACCTCGCCACGTGTCTCACGCCAGCACGCAGAGATCCGCAGGACGGAGACTTCCGTCGAGCTCGTCGACATTGGAAGCTCGAACGGAAGCAAGCTCAACGGAAAACCTCTTTACCCAAGTGTCTCGGTCACGCTCGAACCGGGAGATCGTATTCTTATCGCCGAGGAGCTCCTTCTCTACGACACGTCTCTCGAATCGCTATGGCTCACTGAGATACGCAGCCGACTCTTGACGAGAATCGTACGGCTCGCGCTCGACCTTCCTCAAGACGAGACGCGCAAGTCCCTTGGTCGGAAACAAATCGTGCCCGCCTTGACGGAAGCGAAGTTGAGCGCCGAGGCGGGAATCGACGAAGTCGAGCACTCCGTCGAGCCGGACCCCAGGCGCGGGTTTCCGCAAGGGAGCGGCGCATTCGTCGGAAACGTCGAAATAAAAGACCAAACCATGGAGTTGAGCTTGTGGACGATCGAGAAAGGCGAATCCATGACGGGTCGTCGAGCTTCGCTGAGCAATCTCAAGCACACGACGCTCCGCATCTCGCCGGCCGAGGGCTCGGAGCAGGAACTGACACAAGGGCCGTGGTTCTCGTCACAGTACCTCGGCGCGGTCCTCGACATCTTTCCCGAGCAGTCGGACTTAACGCTTCGGTTCAGCAACAGCCTCTCTTCTCAGAAGCGCCCCGTCGCCCTGCGTGATGCCGCGAAGGTACTGTCCTACCGACACGGTCTTGAGCCGGAGGAGTGGAAGCTTCTCATTCTCGCAACTCGATCGACTGGATTGTGGGTCGAGGGCGAAGTATTGGCGAAACGCAACCGCCTGTCGGAAATTGAGCGGGCCCGCCTTTCGGAATCGCTCGCGGAGGCTTCGGCCTGGCTCGCGGATGCGCGGGAGTTGGGCGCCGGCGACAAGGAGGCCAAAGAGGCCGCTAAGATACTCACGCGCGCGTCCAGGCGGCTCGAGGCACTATGAGCCCTCTGGCCTTCGGGGTCGTGCTCACGAGTTTTCTTTCGTCCCACGTTGCTACACGGCAGGTCAGCGAGGAGCGACCTCAGTTCCGCATCAGTGTCGATACGGTGAGCCTCGCGGTGACCGTAGTCGACGAGAAGCGACACCTCGTCAACGGGCTTCCCCGGGAGAACTTCACTGTTTTCGAGGACGGTGTCGAGCAGGACGTCCAGTTTTTCTTCCATGGGGAAGTGCCCCTCAAGATGGCGATTCTGATCGACACATCGAGGAGCATGCAGGAGAAGATCGGGCTCGCGCAAGAAGCCGCGATTCGATTCGTTCGCTCCTTGGAGCCCGGGGACGAAGTACAGGTCGTCGAGTTCAACGACCGAGTACTCACACTTGTGGAGCTCACTCCCAACTTCGAAGAAATATCCGAAGCCATTCGTCAGACGGAAGTGGACGGGGCTACGTCGCTCTACACGGCGCTCTATGTCTCTCTGAAGGATCTCGATCGGCTATCGAAGGACGTACTCGCCCGCCGCGCCATCGTGGTGCTGTCGGACGGAAACGACACGAAGTCGATGCTCAGCTTCGAGGACGTCAAGGAGTTGGCGCGGAAGAGCAACGTTATCATTTATTCCATCTCACTTCGGGCGACCGAGACTGATCTCGAGAAGGAGAAGTATCGAAACGCGAAGTACGAGCTCGATATGCTCGCTCGCGAGACCGGAGGTGTGGCCTACGCGCCACAGAGGCTGGACGACCTCGTGGACGTCTACGACGAGATCGCCTCGGAGCTCAAGCATCAGTACAGCCTGGGCTATGTCTCGAAAAACCTCGTCGCCGATGGCTCCTGGCGGCGCCTCCAGATTTTGACCAAAGAGCCGGGGACCGAGATCAGGGCGAGGAATGGTTATTTCGCTCCTCGGCCAGTCCGGAGGCGCCGCCGCGCACGCTGAGCTTCTCTAGTGCTCACTCGCCTCTTCCATCAGTGCCGCGGGGCCCCAACTTTATCGCAACGCGCCCGGCCTAAGGCCGGGCTAGCCCTCCGCTCGGCAGGCTCGCTGCGGAAGGCGGCCCGGCTTCTCGCTTCGGGACGCGGCTTCGCCTCGCCCTGCGCTCGGGCTGAGGGCTCTGGCTCCCTCGCTCCCTCAGCGCCCTGCTAGAGCTTGGGGTCGATCACGCCGATGTAGGGCAAGGTGCGAAACAAGTCGTTGTAGTCGAGACCGTAGCCGACGACCCACTCGTTCGGAATGCTGAAGCCGAGATAGTCGATCTCGACGGGAACTTCGATGCGGTCCGGTTTCTGGAGGAGCACGCACGTCTTGAGCGAGGCTGGCTCTCGGGCCCCGAGCGCCCGAAGAAGGTAGTCGAGGGTATAGCCGGTATCGAGGATGTCCTCGACAACGAGCACGTGTTGGCCTCGGAGAGGAGCGCGTAGGTCCATGATGAAACGCACGGCGCCCGTCGTGCTGGTGGCCTGCCCCTCGTAGCTCGATAGCGCGATGAAGTCGACGTACTCGTTGGGGCCGGAGGTTTCCTCGGCGCCTGCCTCCGTTTCGTTGTGTCCGGCGTCGTGCAGCGGATGGATCCGCTCGCGCGATTTCCCTACGGGACGCTCGGGGTCAACCTCCTGGGCTGCCTCGCCATCGGGCTTCTTGGCGGGCTCGGCGAGTCGCGACAAATCTTCGGGCCTGGCGCTCGGCTCTTCGTGTTCATCGGCATTCTCGGCGGATTCACGACGTTTTTATCGAACGAGCGGCGGAGGCTGAGACCCGGTCGAGGGGCTTACGAGCTTCCTGGCCCTTTCAGGACTCGCGTCGCTTCGGTCTCTGATTCGCCTTGAGGATCTTCTTTCTGAGACGAATCGAAGCGGGCGTCGTCTCCACGAGCTCGTCGTCGCGGATAAACTCGATTGCCTGCTCGAGGTTGAGCACGCGGTGGGGCGTCAGGCGGACCGCAATCTCCGAAGTGGAGGAGCGCATGTTGGTGAGCTTCTTCTCGCGAGTGATATTGACATCCAGATCCGCGGGTCGCGCGTTCTCCCCGACGACCATCCCTTCGTAGACGTCCGTAGCGGGGCCGATGAAGAGCTCCCCGCGATCTTCGAGGTTGTGGAGCGCATAGGCCGTGGCCCGACCGGGGCGGTCCGCCACGAGGGCACCGGAGAGGCGCCTGGGAACAGAGCCCTGCCAGTCGTCGTAGCCGTCGAAGAGCGTGTTGAGCACCGCAGTGCCGCGAGTGTCCGCGAGGAGCTCGCTTCGGATGCCGATGAGCCCCCGAGAGGGAACTCGAAACTCGAGTCGGACCCGGCCCGAGCCGTTGTTGACCATGTGAGTCATCTGACCCTTGCGGATGCCGAGCTTCTCCACGACCACACCCTGGAAGGGCTCCGCCACGTCGACGAGAAGGATCTCGAATGGCTCCTTCTTCCGGCCGTCGATCTCTTTGGTAATGACCTCCGGGTTCGAGAGGGCGAGCTCGTATCCTTCGCGACGCATCGTCTCGACGAGTATCGCAAGCTGGAGCTCGCCGCGACCGAAGACTTTGAATCCGTCCGCGCTGTCGGTCTCTTTGACCTGGAGCGACACGTTCGTGAGAAGCTCCTTCGTGAGCCGCTCCATGATCTTGCGCGACGTAACAAACTGACCCTCCCGCCCCGCGAAGGGTGAAGTGTTGACGGAGAACACCATCGAAATGGTGGGCTCATCGATGCGCAGCCTCGGCAGGGGGCTCGGTCGCTCGGGATCCGTCACGGTGTCTCCGATGGCAATACCCTCGACCCCCGCCATGCAAACGATGTCGCCCACGCGAGCCTCCTCCGTAGAAACGCGGCTCAATCCGTCGAAAGTGAAGAGCTTCGTGACGCGCGTCGGAGCCAGGGCCCCGTCGACCCGGGCGACGACGACGTCGTCACCGACCCGGAGAGCCCCCTGCCCGATACGGCCGATGGCGAGTCGACCGAGATACTCGCTGTAGTCGAGATTCGAGACCATGAGCTGTAAAGGACCCTCAGCGACGCCGGGGGGCGCGGGAAGGTATCGGACGATGCCCTCGAAGAGCGGTCGCAAATCGAAGTCCTCGCCGTCGGGCGCGCTACGGGCGCTGCCACTCCTGGCGTTGGTATAGAAAATGGGATACTCGAGTTGATCTTCGCTGGCGTCGAGGTCGATGAAAAGGTCGAAGATTTCGTTGACGACCTCTTGAATGCGCGCATCCTGACGATCGATCTTGTTGACGACGAGCAACAGGGGCAGTTTCAGCTGGAGTGCCTTTCCCAGAACATAACGAGTTTGAGGAAGAGGTCCCTCGCTGGCGTCGACGAGCAGCAGGACACCGTCGACCATGCTCAAGGCTCGTTCGACCTCTCCTCCGAAGTCGGCATGTCCGGGAGTATCGACGATATTGATCTTTACCCCTTCGTAGGAGACCGCCGTGTTCTTGGCGAGAATGGTAATGCCCCGCTCACGCTCCAGCTCATTCGAGTCGAGAACACGCTCCTGGATTTCCTGGTTCTCCCGAAACACGCCGCTCTGGTGGAGCAGCGCGTCGACAAGGGTCGTCTTGCCATGGTCGACGTGCGCGATGATGGCGACGTTCCGGATGTTCTTCGATGTCAATTTGTGCTCCCAGGGGAAACCGAGATCATAGCGCGCCGCCGGACCCTCCGCTCAGATAAAACGTAACAGGGCCGCTCTATCTCAATCGCAGAGCCGGGTCGCCGAAGAGGTGGTAGATCCGCAAGAGCTCCGGATAAGCTCCCGTCTCCACGTAGTCGCTCTGCGCGGCGAGAATGGCGTCGCCGAGGCGCTCGTGCCCGCCGTGGAGGATCTCGTTCAGCAGTAGCTTGTGGAATCGGTGCGCCGGCACGTCGAGGCTCAGGCCGCTGGGAGAAATGGCGGCAATGGCGCCACGATGCTCGGCTTCGACGAGCGTTTCGGCCAGGGAGTCAAAGAAGGGGAAGTGGAAGTATCCGTTCAAGCAGTTCATCGTGAGCACGAGGGGTTGCTCGGGCTGAGGCGTCAGCAGGGCGACGTCTTCGCGCTGGAAGATGTTCTCGTCGGCCCATAGGTGGATGGCGCCGTGTCCGATATAGCTGAGCGTGGCGGCGCCCTCGTTAAAGCTCTTGGCGATCTCCGCGCGGGTCGCCTCTCGCCCGAGGTCGCCGAGCAGGATCGACCGGGGGTCATGGCTCCGAAGGAGCCCTTCGGTGAGCTCGCGCGCGTTGGATTCGAAATCGACGCCGCGACCGGCATTGTCGCTCACAACGACGGATCGACCTTCGAAGTGCTCCCCCGATTGCTCGAAGGCGATGATTTTATCGGCGAGCGATCGTGCTTGCTCAACGGAAGAGACCGGCAATCGGCCGATGGCGATGTCGGGGAGGTCATCGTCTCCATTGACCGCAGCATAGGCCGGATCGGACGCCGTCCACAGGTAGTCCGTCCTCACGATCAGTGGAGGGACGTCGTTCGGGACGCCAGTGCCGAGATAGTCCTTGAAATCGTAATTGGCGTCGCCCACCAGGAGCACGTAACGAAGCGAGGGTCGATCCCACTCGTGGTATGCGTAGGAGACGAAGTCCGCGATCGCTTGAGGCGAGGTCTCGCCGAAACCAAAGGATTCGTAGATTTCCTCCGTCGCGACGGACCGCACGGTGAGGCCTTGCTCTCCTCGCCGAGCGAGGAGCGGTTCGACGGACTCGAGCAGGGCTCGCGGACCGATGGCGACGTAATCGGCCCTCTCGGTTCGCGAGCGGAGGCGCGAGCTCGGGAAGCGAACTTCGGGCCTGTGGACGGTCTCGGCCGCTATGGCCCAATACTCCCGGCCTTCCGTAACGGCGAAGCGGACGCCTGAGTCCGTCGGGAGAGTGCCAGAGAGCCATCGAGGCTTGTTCGTCACGTCGAGGACGTAGGCACCCGGCAGCGCGAGCTCAACCGATCCCGAATCGGACCATCGTCCGCGTAGCTCGCGGTGCGCCGCTCTCG
This sequence comes from Candidatus Marinacidobacterales bacterium, assembly GCA_965247365.1. Taxonomy (GTDB): domain Bacteria; phylum Acidobacteriota; class Vicinamibacteria; order Marinacidobacterales; family SMYC01; genus CBDFHB01. The sequence continues at coordinate 17,585 of CBDFHB010000002.1, read as the reverse complement.
TCTGTCGCGGGTAGGCGACTTGGAATCGATCCAACATGACCATCGAATAGGCCGCTTCCGTATCGCCGACGTTCTCGACCTCGAGCTCGTTCTCTCCTTCGACGAGAACGCCGAAGGGAAGCTCCGCTTCGATCCGGTGATCGGTCTTTCCGTCGAAGCTCGCCTCCGCCACAAAGAGACCGTTGACGTAGAGGCGAAGATGATGATCGGGCGAGACGGGAAAATCGCTCGTTCCCTGAAGCCAGACTTGGAGTTGAGGGGATCGAGCGACCGGGGCGAGATCGGTCGTTACGAAGGAGAACCGCTTCGTTTCCCTGGACATGACGAGATCCCATAGCCAGAGATCCGGCGCATCCAGGAGCGCGGCCTGATACAGACGGTTCTCCTCGCGTATCTCCTCTTGCCAGTAGTGAGAGACCTCGACGCCGCGCGGGGCTCCGCTCACGAGCTCCATGGTCTCGCCCCGGCCCCATGAAAGCTCGAAGACCAGCTCTCTGCCATAAGGGTTCTTGTTCGGGGAGCCGGAGAGGAAGTAGAGCTGCGAGCCTGGCGAGAAGGAATCCGCGTGGGGCTCGATGTGAAACGCCACGGGACGTCCCTGACGTGCGAGAGTGAGCCTGGTGGCCGCGATGGCGCGCTTTTGACGGAGGATTTCCTCGAAGCGCACGACATGCAATCCCGCCTGGTCCGTGGCGAAGCGGGCGATGGGCGAGCGTGTCTTTCGATCGTGGTGGCGGACGCGGCGTCCGGTCGGGCTTTCGCTTCGGTCGAGGCGCTGGAACGAGAGAGTCGGACTCGAATTCTTCGAACGACAACGAGTCGCGTGCCATCCCATCGGATCGGGTAGAGTTCTAGAAGTGCTTTTTTTCTCAACACCTTGAAACGCCACACTCGCGAGATTGGAGAGCTCGGAGGAAGAGCGCGTTCGAGCCCGGCGTTTCCGACGCAATTGCACCGTCCCGAGAGGGCTCGCTTCCGGTTCGAGGCGCTCCGCGACGGGCGTCAAGTGAGCGAAGGTCGAAACGTCGAAACCTTGAACGGAGACAACGTCGACGTGGCGTCCCGCGATCGCGGGCACCGACACGCGCTCGAAAGCAAGCCCCTGCTCGCCTTCCTCGAAACCCGGCACTTCGATGCGGACGGCGCCGTCCTCGAGAGGCAGCGCGTAGAACCCCTGGGTCTCGAGCTCGATGACGACTCCGAGCGGGGTCTGCTCGACGATCGTCACTCCGCTCGCCTCCGGGTCGCCGTAGCGAATGCGGGCCGTCTCTTCCTTCTCCTCGGAGTCCGATTCCGGATTCGGCATTGCCGAGACCGGGCCGTGAAAGGTTTCCTTGCCCGTCGTCTCGATGTCCTGAAGCTCGTAGAAGTAGGTCTGTCCGTTGACGAGGCCCTCGTCGCGATAGACGTAGCGCGCTCCAACGGGTGAGTTGCCGAGGCCGGGGATCACGCGCGACGTAACCCGTTCGAAAGGCCCGCTCGCTGAGGACGATCGGAACAGGTGGAAGCCGAGATTGTCGATTTCGGATGCGGTCTCCCACACGAGCTCGATGGCACCGTCATGGCCGAGGGCTTCGAATCGGACGAGCTCTACCGCCGTCGTCGCCAGGACGTCGTCGGCGCCGACGTCCCAGGGACTCGTCCTAAGCCCTCCATCGATGTCTCCAGTGAAGGAGGATGCCAGGCTGACCCCGTTGTCGATGGCGTCGTTCTCGACGTGGTTTCGGAGGTGGAGATCCTCGCTGCCGCCAGTGAGACTCTGGAACATGACCCAGTCGCCAGCTCCCGGAGCGGGGTTGTCGGTCGCCGTTCGATTCGTGAGCGTGCCCGCGCCCGCCGTCGAGCCGTCGGACGAGATGTTGTTGGACCCCGTGACGATGGCGACGCTGTAGGCGTTCGCAGAGTTGTTCATGGAGATGGTATTGCGAATGGTGAACGGAGAGTTGTTGTCCTCGATGCCCTGGTCCTGGTTTCCGAAAACCGTACAATTCTCCACGGTCACCGCGTCGTCGGCTTCGTCGCCCGCGATGCCGTCGTTGCTGTTTCCGTAGATGATCGAATTTCGAAGGGTGAAGTTGTTGCCCCCGGCGCCCGCCATCTGCACCCCGTTCACGTTCCCCTGAGAAACGAGAAACTGTAGGAGAACGTTCGAAGCATCACGCACGCGGAACCCGGCCCCACCCGAGGTCCTGACCTCGAGCCACTCGACGACGGTGTAGTCGTTCTCCACGAGAACCTCGGTGCCCACGATGTACACGCCCTGCCCCGCGACACCGTAATGCCGGTTGCCATCGTCCGCCGTCAGCGTGATGAAGTGGTTCTGATCGGTCGTCGCTCCTTCGATGGCGACGGAGGCGCCGAACGCGGAGTCTTTGTAGGCGATACCGACCTCGCGGCGGTTGTCCGTAACGAGGCTCGAGCTCGAGACCCCTTCGCATCCGGCGCCGCCGGGCCCGTCGATGCAGTCCTCCCAAGCCGCAAACGTTCCGAACTTTCTCGCGATGGTGTAGCTCTTGCCGGACGCCGTCGTGCCGACGAATGGGCTCGTGAGGCGGAGCTGGGTATCGGAATCGACGGCGAGGATGGTGTAGTCGGTCCCGTCGATCGTGATCCGATCGCCTCGACCACGGTTGGCACCAAGCCAGCCCGAGCCGGGACTTCCAGTCACGACGACGGAACCGTTCGTCGCCGTCACGGTCGTTCCGGCCCCCTCCGGGCCCGCGCTGCCGTAGTTGGGGCGGGTTCCGATCGAGCGGTAATAGACGACCGTCGTGATGTCATCGGCTCCCGCATCCCAGGAAGCGTCCCGCGTCTCGTTGTCGACGTCGTTGGTGAAACTGCCGCTGAGATCGACGGCGGCCCCTTCGGCCGCGCTGCCGTTCAATATGTGGAAGTTCTCGACTCCGATGGTCGTCGAGACGAAGCGAAGGTTGGCCAGAGGCACGTTGTCGGCACCGCCGGTGCCCGGACTGTGCGATACACCGGTGGCGTCTCCAGCGATGTTGTGGCTGCTCGCCGAGCTCAGGACGGTGACGTCGTAGTCGCCGGATGAATTGCTGTGCGCCACATTGTTGCGAAGCGTGACGTTCGGTTGTCCACCAGCCGTGGCCTGGATACCCTGGGACGCGTTGGCGAAGAGCGTGTTGTTGAAGATGTCGATGCTAGCGCCAGCGTTCAGCGCGACTGAGGACCGGATTCCCCTCGTTACGGATCGATAGACGATGTTGTTGTAGACCGAGGCCTTGAGATCTGCTTCCTGAAGCTGGATCCCGCTGCTCCCCGTGTTGTGCACGATCAAGTTGCGCAGAACGATGTAGTTCGAGGCACCCAGGTTGGCGACGTCGACGCCGTCCGCGCCCCCGATTCCGTTCTCGACCTCGAACCACTCGAAAGTGACGTGGTCGTCTTGAATCTGGACCGCTTTCGTCGTGCTCACGCCGTTGTCGAGCACGACGCCCGTTCCCCCGATACCGTAATGCCGATTCCCATCATCCGCCGTGAGCGTAATGGTGTGCGTCGCGTCCGTCGTCGATCCGTCGATGAGGATCCCGACCGTGAAGACGCTATCATCGTAGGCGATGCCCACTTCACTCCGATTGTCGGTGACGAGGCTCGGGCTGGCGACGCCCTCACAGCCGGCGCCACCGGGGCCATCGACGCAGTCCTCCCATGCGGCGAGGGTCATGAACTTTCTAGCGATGGTATAACTCTTTCCCGCTCCGCTCGTTCCGCCAAAAGGGCTCGTTAGGACGAGGCTCGTTTCCGAGGTCACGGACAGAATCGTATAGTCGACGCTGTCGATGGTGATGCGGTCGCCCCGGCCGCGGTTCGCGCTTTGCCACGAGGTCGTCGCACCCGAGACCACCGCCGATCGTTCGTAGCCGTTACCGTGCCGGTCGTATAGTTGGCCACCGTACCGATCGACCGAAAGTGAGCCGAGGCCGAGAACTCGTCCGCCCCGATGTCCCAGGGAGCGTCCCTGACGACCCCGTCGATGTCGATAGTAAAGACTGCACTCAAGCTCGCGGCCTGGTTCTCTGCCGTGCTTCCTCCCTGGATGTGCAGATTCTCCGAGCCTCCGGTCGTGTCGAGAAAGCTCGCGCTCGCGATCGAAGCAAGATAGACACCTCCACCGCTCGGGCTGTGCCCCGTGTCGGGAACGAAGAGTGTCGAGGGGTGTGAAGGCGGGGCGACGTCGTCCGAGAGATTGTTGCTGCTCCCGACGTTGATCCAGGAAACGTTGAAGCCCGCGGAGCTGTCATAGATGATGTTGTTGCGAAACAAAACGTGGGGGTTCGAGGAGGCCGCGCTACCGATCCCGGATCCCGTCGGGTTATAGAACGTGTTGTTGAGGAAGCGCACTCGACTACCCGGTGAAAGCACCTGGTTGATACGGGCAACTTGGTTTCCCGTTTCGTAAACGATGTTGTTGTAAACGTCGACAACGGCGTCCACGCTGTTGATGCGGATGCCCATGCCGGTCACGTCGTGAACGAGGTTGTTGCGGATGACGATTCTGTTTTGATTCGTATCCGCTACCACGTTGAACCCGTGGGCCCCGGTGCCGCTGCCTCCCGTAATTCTCAGCCATTCGACCGTGACGTGGTCGTCCTGCACCGCGACGGCCCAGAGCGTGTTCACGCCTCCGTTGTCGACGAGGACCCCCGTCCCCGCGACTCCCGTGTGCCGGTTTCCCGGGTCGACGGTCAGGGTAATGTCGTGGGTAGCGTCGGTGATCGAGTTGTTGATGTTGAGGACCGTCCCCGCCGCCGTATAGGTTCCATCGTTGTAGACGATACCCACCTCGGCGCGATTGTCCGTGACGAGATTGGCGCTGGACACGCCTTCGCAGCCGGCCCCTCCCGGACCGTCGATGCAGGCTTCCCATGACGCGAGGGTCCCGAACTTTCGCGAGATGGCGTAGGTCTTGCCTCCTCCCGAAGCGCCAGTAAAAGGAGTAGTCAGCTTGAGCTGCGTCTCGGTATCGACGGACAAGATCGTATAGTCCGTCCCCCCGATGTTGATCCGGTCTCCGCGACCTCGATCGTAGAGATCCAACCGGTCGCGGCGCCAGTGACGATCGTGGAGCCGGTCGTTGCTGAGACGGTTGTCGGGGCGCCCTCGACCTCGACCGTTCCGTAGTCGGGGCGGGTGCCAATGGATCGGAAGTGACAGGTCCCGCTTCCGATCCCGAGACAGGGAGCTTCTAGCGTCGTTGCGACGTTCACCACGGGTGGCGCGGGGTCTTCCGCTCCGACGGCGTAGAAGCTTCCCGGGATGTCCTGGTTGTTGTGGGACGTCTGGATCCAGTCGGGGGAGCGAGCGACGTCGGAGACCCGGATCTCGTCGAGGAAACCGTCGTGGTATTGTCCGTTGCTGTCGTCGCCGATACGCAGATACTCGACGAAGCCGGCGTGGTCGGCGTTGACGTCCGTCGCGACCGGAGTACCATCCACATAGAGCGTGCGCACCTTGCCCACGCCATCGAACGTCGCGGCCGCGTAGTACCACTGACCCGTGCTGAGCACGGGACCGTTCAAGTTGCCCGGCTGCGTGGGCGGATTGCAGCACTGCCAGCCAAGGTTGATTCGATCCGAGCCGCTCTTGAAGAGCCCGCTCCACTCGACGCCGGAATCGCGACCCTTTGTGACGTAACCCGTGAACTGACCCGATTGAAGTGTTTGCAGGTAGATCCAGGCCTCGAAGGTATGACTGGCGCTCGCGCCCATCGCGCCGTCCGAGGCGATGGCGCGGGAGTGCGTGGGGCCGTGGAACTCGTAGGCCGGCCCGACCTTGCCGGGAACGCCCTGCGTTACCGTGCCTAGCGTTACCATCGAATAGCCGTTGGCCGTCGAATCGGTGTGATCTCCCGTCTCGTCGAGATGAAAGACCTCGCGAAAGCTAGCATCCCAGACTCCCTGAGGATTCTGAACGGGGCTCGTCACCGCGGCGTCCCCGTAGTAGACGTAGAGAACGGTCGGGTTGAGCGTCGATAGCACGGGCACTCTGACCCAGGTGACCAGCGTTCCGGAGCTTGGGTCATAGGTCTCGATCTCGTGATCGAGAATGCACGGCGCGGTCCCGACCCCGCCGCAGGTCGCATCGTCCTCGGCCCGGAACAGGATATCGTGTCCGAGGGCGCTCGTGACGTCTCCCGAAGGCGCGAGCATCAAGTCGGTATCCACGAGGCTCACGAGCACCGGGAAGCTCGAGAGGTCCGAAGGTCCCGTAACTTGCAGCGGATCGACCGTGATGGGCTTGCGTCTGGTGAAGGCGCCTTCGAGGGAAGCTCCGGCGGCGAAGGTTAGGGCCACCGCGCAGAGCACAGCCGTCCAGTTTCGTGTCCGCATCATCACGTCTGCCCCTCCAAAGAGCAAGTCTCGTGCCACCGCCTATGTCGGTTAAGTAGTTGATTCAATGAAACTTGAACTATTGCTTCCGCGACGCCCGTGGGAGAAAAGCAACATGCGCCGGGACAAAAAAAGAGCCCTCTCCCATTCGGGAGAGGGCCTGCCTCGTAAGAGAGGCGAGATGTCGTTACCGAAGCTTCATCGGATAGATGAAGTGGCTCGTGGCGGACCAGGCGCTTTCGTAACCCTGGGCGTCAATAGACGAGACGCGCCAGAAGTACGTGCCCGGCTCGAGGTCCGTAAGATCCAGGTTCTGGACCAACGCACTCTCACCCTCGGCCCACGTCTCGTCGACGAGCTGCTTGAACTCGGCGTCGGCGGAGACTTCCAGGTGATAGCGAGCGGCATTCGATACCGAGGCCCACGCGAAGTTGTAATCCGCGAGGTCGCCCTCGAGAACCTGACGGTCCTCGGGAGCCAGCAGCGCGGCGGGAGCCGCGGGAAGCGCGTGAGGCTGTGCGGGCATGACACCCTGGGCAGCCGCGAGCGACCCGAAGTTACCATCCACGGAAACCTGCTGAGTCTCGTCACCGAAGTCTACGCGACCCTCGAGTACCTCGAGACGCGTGCCCGCGGCTTCGACCTTCACGCGGAACTCGGTTCCACGAATGAAGGACGTCGCCGTTGGCGTCGAGATCTCGAAGCGGCTATCCCTCTGCGCGAGTTTCTTCACGCGCGCGAGAATCGATCCTGCTTCGAGTTTGAGCTTGGTCGTGCGAACTTCGCCGCGTGCCGTCTTGGCCTCGCCGTTCGACTCGAAGAGGATCTTCGTGTTCGGACGAAGCACGATGACCGTACCGTCGCTCTGACGAACCTCTGCTGAGGATTTCGCCCGAGTACGGATCCAGTCACCTTCTTGCACGAGCATGTTCGGAACGACCCGAACCCACTTCCAGTCAAAGTTCCTGGCAACTTCTACGTTGCCGCTGAACTTCGTGACTCTGGCACGGTTCTCCGTTACCCCTTTGGATTGAGTGGCTTACAGAAAACCGCTGTGCATGTTCTGTGCACATAGTTTTTCCCGCGCCGAGCCGCTGTAAGTCACTCATGCGGCACCACTTTTTCCCACGCCTAAGACAAAATGAATGTGCTCCGCTCGAGACTTGGAGATCACGGCATGGCCTCTCTCCCAATGACAGATTGCTGAAGGGTCAACCTTGAGCTTTCTAGCCAGCTGGCCCTGGGTTAGACCGGCCTTCGCGCGCAGCACAATCAACTCATCGCGGGTCATGCCCACCGGTGTCGGGTAACGTGCCATGGGTTTAATTATTCATGGATAAAGATGGAAGTCAAGCCCTTTTTTTCTTTTTTTTCTGAGGGTCGCCGAAAGGGATCACTCGCTGGCTGGCGGTGGTGGCCTGCGCCCGGTAATAGCCTTCCAGCGTGGACACGCCGTCCAGAAGATCCTCCTCGTTGACGATGCGATAGCGCTTGTACATTTCCTCCGTCTTGTGGCCGATCAGCTTCATCGCCACGCTGCGCGGCACCCCCGCCCGCTCAAAAGCCCGAGCCACCGTGCGGCGGCAGTCGTGCGTGTAGAAAGAACGCCCGGCGGCGGCGCACGCCTGGTTGAATCGATGCCGCCAACTTTCCCGCCCGATCTTCTTTCCGTCGCGGTGGAAGACGAACGGGACGCCCACGACGCGTGCTTTCGCCCGGCGCGCCATGAGGTCTTCCAGGAAGAACCGGAGCGGCCAGAGCCGAGTCTCGCCGTTCTTGTCGCGATCGGGGTCCAGCCGAATGACACGCTGCTCAAGGTCGACCTCGTTCCACGTCAGCCACAGCACCTCGCTCCTCCGCCATCCCGTCCGGTAGAACATCTCGAACACGTCTTTCCCCCAATCCGGCAGCTCCGCCGAGATCGCGAGATAGTCATCGTGCTCAAGAAATCCCTGTCGCGGCTTCGGCGTTTTCAATTGCTTGGGCGCCTGTGGCAGCTTTCCGAACAGATTGCCGCTTCGCTCCGCCAGCTTCAGCGCGCCGTAGGCGGTGGTTACGAGGCGGTTGATGGTCGCGGGAGCGTAGCCGTCGTCATTCAGTCGCCACTGCAAGCGCTTCAGGTCCGCCGAGGTAATGTCATTGGCGCGAGCCTCGCCGAGATGCTTTTCCACGATCGCGCACGCGCGCTTGATGACAGCGATGCTTCGCAGCCCTCGAAGACTTGCGTCCGCCAGATACCCTCGCATGCAATCGGTCATCGTCAGACGTAGCGGCTCCGCGAACCGCTGCGATTCCAGGAGTCGTTTCTTTAGGAACTTCCTCGCATCCGAGATCCGCGTACACTTCGAGCTCTCGCGTCGAAGCTCGCCCTCGACGCTGTAGCGAATCCACCAGAAACGAGAATTACTTCGCCTGTAGGTGTTTCCAAATTCACGCATTTCTGTCCTCTCTTTCCCCCTTGCTTTTTGGGAGCGGGAGCCTGCCATCCGTCCGCTCGGGAAGTCAAGTCGCGGTAGAATCAAAGAGGACTTCGGCTAGGATGACGGTTATTGATGGCGACGAGAAGGGAGCGATCCCGTGAGCCCCTGCGATGCGACTGTCACGCCCGCGCGATCCTTGCCGAGCGCGACGGAGCCCGCATCATCATCCGAAACAAGCGCGGCGGTGAGCTGCATACGCTGACCATCGATATCGTGCGAGAATACGAGAGACTCATGGAGAGCCGCGAGACGGCCACCCGAGAGCGCCCAGAGCGCCAACCCGAGAGCGACAAGAGCGCCCACACGATGACTGGCTAGCAAGAAGGCTTCGGCGAAAACGCCCGCCCGCAACAAGGCGAAGGGGCGAAAGCGGTCTCGTTCGTCGAAGCGGAAGCCTTCACGTGCGGCGTCTTCAACTCCGTTGCTGGTCGAGCAGCGCTCCCTGAGCGCGCTCAAACCCTACGAAGGCAACCCACGCCGCATCCCGAAATCGGCGGTGGATGCCGTCGCCGCGTCCATCCGGAGATACGGATTCCAGCAACCTATCGTGGTTGACCCCGATGGCGTGATCATTGTCGGGCACACTCGCTACGTGGATATGGCTGTCGCCCGCTGGGAGGCGTACACCAGCGAGAAGGCGGAGCGGGCGTGAGCTTCAAGCCGGGTCGGACGAAGAGCGGAAAGCCGTGCCGTCGGTGCGTTTCCAGTGGACTGCTGTGCCATCAGCACCAGGGCCCGGGGAAGGCCGAAGCCAAAGCGGGGGCCTTTGAAGCTCATGGCGACGAGGAGGCATCGAAGGCCTTCCACGCCTTCACGCATTACCGCGATCTGCCCGCCGAGCGGCGCTCTATCGATGCCGCATACCGGGAGCACATGGACCAATGCGAAGGGCGCCAAAAGGGCGCCAAGAGGGCGCCAGGAAGATGGGACAAATGGAGTACCGAGCACTCCTGGGTGGCCCGTGCAGCCGCGCACGATGCGGACCTGAGCCGCCAGCGCCGGGCGCGCCGGGCAAGGGAACTCGCTGAAGCCGAAGACAGGGCAGCCGCGATAGCCCGTGCCGCGCTGGGACGCCTCGTAAAGCGGCTGGAAACGCTCGATGTCAGGGAGATACCTGTGGCGGTATTGGACAGGTGGATCAAAACGCTGACGGACGTGGAGCTACGGGCGCTCGGGCATGCCGACAAGATCGAGCATCGGGGCGAGCTTGAAGTGACGCGGCCCGATCTGACGCCGCTATCGGACGAGGACCTGTCCGCGCTGCGGGCGATAGCGATAGCGAAAGGGCGGGCGGATGCGAACTGAAGCGACCGCCACGGCTACCCAATCCCCGGTTGTCCGCGATCTGCTCGCGCATCCCGACTGGCTGGACCAGGAGCTTGCCGAGCGCAGCCTGCGCGAGTTCACCCGCCAGCTATGGCCGTGGGTGGACCCGTCGCCGTTCCGCGACAACTGGCACATCGGAGCGATCTGCGAGCACTTGGAGGCGGTGAGCCGCGGGGAGATACGACGGCTGCTCGTCAACATTCCACCGCGACATTCAAAGAGCAGCATCGTTTCCGTCATGTGGCCGGCGTGGACGTGGATACGCCATCCCGAGACGCGCTTCATGGCGGCTTCCTACGCGCAGACGCTCAGCATCCGCGATTCGGTCAAGTGCCGCAGGGTCATCGAATCGCCCGTCTATCAGCGGCGTTGGGGCGACAGATTCCGGCTTACCAGCGACCAGAACACGAAGATCCGCTTCGACAACGATCGGAACGGCTACCGGCTCGCCACCTCGGTTGGTGGTGCGCTCACCGGAGAGGGTGGCGACATCATCATCATCGACGACCCCCACAACGTTGTCGAAGCCGGGAGCAATATGGTGCGTCAAGCCACGCTCGACTGGTGGGACGAGTCGATGAGCAATCGTCTCAACGACCCGCAGACCGGAGCCTACGTGCTCATCATGCAGCGGGTCCACCATCAGGATCTCGCCGGGCACCTGCTCCACAAGGGCGGCTGGGAGACGCTTTGTTTTCCGGCGCGCTACGAGCCCGACCATCCGCACGTATCGAAGCGTGACGAGCGGGCGCATGAGGGTCAATTGCTATGGCCCGAGCGGTTTCCCGAGGAAGCGGTCGCACAGCTCGAACGCGACCTGGGTTCGTATGGCAGCGCCGGTCAGTTGCAGCAACGACCTACCCCCCGCTCCGGAGGTATGTTCAACCGGGCGTGGTGGGACAAGGAAAGGATCGTGGAGGCTGGACCCAAAGGCGGTCGCACGGTGCGCGGCTGGGACCTCGCGGCGTCCGTGTCCGGCGACTGGACGGCGGGCTGCAAGATGACCCTCAAGGACCGCGAGTACTACATCGAGGACATGGTACGCCTGCGCGGGACTCCAGAGAAGGTCGAGCAGATGATCAAGGCCGTCGCCGCGAAGGACGGCAAGAACGTGCTGATCGACCTGCCCCAGGACCCCGGTCAGGCGGGCAAGGCGCAAGTACAATATTTGGTCAAGCAGCTTGCCGGTTACAACGTGCGATACTCTCCCGAGAGCGGAGCTAAAGAAGTAAGAGCGGAGGCGCTGTCCGCGCAAGCCGAGGCGGGCAACGTCAAGCTGGTGCGCGGCGATTGGAATTCCACGTTCATTGACGAGGCAGCGCATTTTCCATATTCTGATTTTGACGATCAGATCGACGCGGCGAGCCGGGCTTTTCACAGGCTGACGGGTGGACCACAGCCGATATCTTTTCGTGAAACGGTTTGGGGGTAAACGATGCCAGTGGACACGCCACATCCGGATTACCAACGCATAGCGCCCAAGTGGGAGAAGTGCCGCGACACCCGAGAAGGAAGCGATGCGGTCAAGTCGAAGACAACGAAGTACCTTCCGCGGCTCGATATCCATGAGCAAAAACCCGCGAAGTACAATGAGTATCTCCTTCGCGCCTATTTCTACAGCGCCATGAAGCGGACGGTGGAGGGGTTGGCCGGTGCCATCCTCCAAAAAGCGCCCGCGGTTCAGTTTCCCGAGAACTTGAACGGCATCCTCCAGGACGTGACACTCACCAGTGTTCCGTTTCAGCTCCTCGTCCTCAAAGCGGTGGACGAGAGCATGACCGTTGGTCGGTACGGCGTGCTTGTGGATATGGCGACGGCGGAAGCTCCAGACCAGAGGCCGTATGCTGCCCCTTACTTTACAGAAGACATCATCTCGTGGCGTACCGAGCGCCGGGGCGGGGATAGAGTGCTGGTCCGTGTCGTGCTACGCGAGACCGTTGAGGAGCTCGACCGCAAGGACCCCTTCAAGATGAAGTCGGGTGTCCAGTATCGGGTCTTGGAGCTCGGCGACGATGGATATAGCCAAACCGTCTACGTCGAGGAAAGAGAAAACTCCGGCAAGTTCCTCGCTCAGGAGCCCATCCTTCCCGAACGGCGTAGCAATCGGCTCGGATTCATTCCGTTCGTCTTCATTGGTTCCGAAGGGATCTCCCCTACTCCGTCCATACCCCCGCTCGATGCGTTGGCTGACACCAATCTCTCCCATTACCGCAATAGTGCCGACTATGAACACGGTCTTCACTACACGGGCATCCCGATCCCGTGGGCGGCCGGTGTCATGGGGAGCAATGACGGCACGCCGATAGCACTGGGCCCGACCCACATGCTTCAGCTCGACCCGGCCGGTCGGGCTGGCATTATCCAGGCCGACGGCAACATGCTCGGCGCCCTCGAAAAAGCGCTCGACCGGAAACAGAAGCTCATGGCTACGTTGGGTGCGCGGCTGCTGGAAGAGCAGGCGTCCACTCAAGAAACCGCGACGGCAGTAGGGATGCGGCACGCGGGCGAGCACGCCAGCTTACGGACCGTCGCTCAAGCGGTCGAGCTGGGGCTTACCAAAGTCCTGCAATGGCTCGCGTGGTGGGCGGGTACTTCAGACAAACCCGAAGATACCGGGGCAACCGTCGAACTCAACAAGGAATTCCTTACCGTGAAAATGAGCCCCGCCGAGCTCCACGAGCTGGTCTTGTCGCTACAAGCGGAACAGATCTCGTACCCGACTTTCTACCACAATATCTCTGTGGGAGGTGTTGCCCGCGAAGGCGTGACGTGGGAAGAAGAGCTCGCCGCCATCACCCGAGAGCGAGAGAGCATCGAGCGGTTAGAACCGGAGGCGTCATTGAACGTGTCAAGTTGAGACAATCAGATCGTATAAACACATATTTTGCAATCGATTCCATTGTCAAATTCGGAGTCACGCCAGATCTAGATCGGGCGCTTCACCCTTATGCCGCGTCGACCGATTGAATACCGCCTCATCGAAGCGGCGGCGGACCCTATCGAGCGGCGGCTAGCGCGAGCCGTCGAACGAGCCGCGCAGCGGGTACGTGAGCATGTGGCCATCAACGACATTGCGATGGCGCTGGCCTCGAGAGACGCCCGGCGAGCGGCGGCCCTTCTGACTCGCCGTTTTGTGGAAGAATCACTCGGCCCAGCTGCGACCATCGTCCGGGACGCGACGATGGAGGGCGGAAGAGTAGGCGCGGAAATCGTGAACGGGAATGCCTGAGACCCCTTTCCAATTCGACGGTACCCACCGAACCGCAGAGGCGGCTGCTGCGCGCCAAGCGGCCGCAATGGTGACCCTCGTTTCCGCCGAGACCGTGGCGGCTCTCCGTGCTCTGATTGCCCGCTCCATCCGGGAAGGTATACCGCCTTACGAGGCGGCCCGCATGATCCAGTCGATGGTCGGGATGACGACGCGTCAGGCGATGGCGGCGATGAACTTCCGGGAGTCCCTAATCAACAGCGGCCTCAGGCTCGGGCGCGTGGAAACCTTGGTCGCCCGTTTCGTCCGGCGCAAGATTCGCGAGCGGGCCATCAACATCGCCCGGACCGAGACGCTCTCCGCGCTGAACCGTGGGGTTCAAGAAAGCTGGCGACAAGCCAGACGTCAGGGCCTTCTCACGAAAACCGCCGCGAAAACTTGGATCACGACGCCCGACGAAATTAGAACGGCCGACGGGCGGCCCTGTCCTATCTGTGCTCCGCTCGAAGGCCAGGTCGTGGGGTTCGATGAACGGTTTCAAACGTCGGTCGGAGAGCTCTCACACCCACCGGCTCACCCGCAATGCCGGTGCGCCATGGGGCTCGTAGAGGCCGGCCCTGGCACCAGGGCCGCGTAGCTTGGGAACCCTTTTGAAATTAGGCAAGAATGCTGGAGGGTCTATGAGTCCACAAGACGAGTATTTTGACTGGGTGTCAGCTAGAAAAGAATGCTCACTCCATTACAAGTTCGAGGAATTAAAGATACAGGCCAAGAAAAACGCCGAGAAAGCTGGATTCAAATTCGGATCCAACGACGACTTTTTTGTTCTTTCTCGGGATGGTTCTGATGGCGATCCAAGTCGAAGCGTTACGTTCAACCTCCAACTGGTAAAGGATCGCGTTTTAGTCAGCAGTAATCCGGCATCCTTTGCTTCATTTGAGATAACACTAACCCTAGATGATGATGGTGAGTGCCGATATCGGATCAACGGACAGGGCAAGTACAAGTGCTGGCAAGTGCTCCTCCGTACTTTAGAGGGGATTTTCTTCGACCCGTTGCCACCTGAAGCGTCCAGCTAGACGGCCTTGTCCGACCAGCCGTTCAGACGTCGGTCGGGGAGCTCTTCTAAGGGTGGTGAAGTCTACGCGGAATTACTTTTCGACCGAGAGGAGCGAATTGTCGGACTCCGTCGTGTCAGGAAGGGGGCTGACAATAGCTATATCGTCCGCAAGCAAAAGCATGCCGCGTCGTATCTCATGACGGCAAAAGCGTTTTTGAGGTTCTACGGTATCGAGGTCGAAGAGATTCGACACTATTCCATCAGGGAATACGAGAACGGGATCGTGGGATTCTCGTTGGAGAAGGATTTGAGGAAGTGAAGATAGTCGGCCCTCCCAAGAGCTCACGACTCTTGGGAGGGCCTTTTCCGTAGGCCCACGCGGACCACAAGGAACCTAAAAGGTACATCCGCCTGGGCCTGCAGTCAAGGAGGCTGCAGGATGGGTAGTGGGTCAGTTTGAGATTTGAGCGCGGATTTCCGAACTTCTCCAGCATGGTATGCTCGGAGTATGCCAGAACGCTCAAGCAAGCACCCAAAGGACCTTAACGAGCTCGCTGTCGCCATCGTCGCGGAAGCGACCGAGAAAGACGCCGAGAACGAATCAACGGAAAACGGCAAGAACCTCGCCGCCGTGGCGCTGGGTCGTCTCGGGGGGCTGAAGGGCGGCAAGGCTCGAGCCAAGAAGCTCAGCAAGAAGCAGCGCTCGGAGATCGCCAAGAAAGCGGCGAAAGCCCGATGGGTAAATAAGTGAACCCTTATTTCATCGAGAGGACTTTCCCTCTAGGTCCTGGCAACTTTGGTTCGGGTCTCCCGCGATCCGAGTGCACCGCCAGAATCTCCGACACCATCGAAGTGCTGAGCGACAAGATAGACGCAAGTCCGCTTTCGTCGATCGGGATGCCGCACAGTAATTCGGCCATCTTTCGGAATGCTCGTGGCTTCTCCACCGGAACCGCGAGTGCTTGCGGCTCTTGCTTCCTCCAGCCTTGGCGAGAGATTTGCCGCTGAAGATCTCGGTGTTGCGCATCGCTCACGATGCCTAGGCGGTGCGCTCGCATTTCCAGTGCTGATATCGCTACGCCCCATTTGGGCTTCAATGGAGCTAGCGACTGAATAGTGACGCGTCGCCGTCCCAGCTCCTCACGGATTGAGGCTTTGGGCATTAGCAGTTCGGCGGCGAATGCATCGGCTTCCTTCTCTAGGCTGCGCCCACGATCCACCACCGGACGATGCAAGACGAGATGGCCTAGCTCGTGTGCGGCGGACCATCGCTGCCGATCGCCTGGGCGATCATGACTCAAGACAATGACGGGCACGTTCGTCGATGTCCATGCACTAAACGCATCTCTACGCGGTAGCGGTGTCGGCAGCGCAATTATGGCTACGCCCACCATTTCCAGGTGGTGCACCAGGTTCTTCAACGGACCATGCGGCGCCAATCCAAATGCGCTTCGCGCAAACTGCGCAGCCTTGGCTGGATCCTCCCCGGGAAGCACAGGTATTTTCACCGGAAGCGACTTTACGTTGCTTGCTAGAGTCTCGTACGCCTCGTAGAGAAGCGATGCAATCTCGTGAGACTGCGCTTTTTGGCGCTCGGTCATCCTAGCTTGCCCGCGAAATAGCAAACTTCCCAACGGAAAATGGGTAAGCATCTCCCTGGAAAAGAAGGCCGGCGGAAACCCTGTGGCGAATGCGATAGCCGCGAGGGTCTCATCAGAAGGATAGCGTGCGCCCTTCTCGAACTGGGCGATCGCTGGCTGTTTCACGCCAACGCGCCGCGCTAGTTTGGTCTGCGTAAAGCTGCGAATCACGCGCGCCTGTCGCAGTCGCTCTCCAACGATCAAGATTGTTGCTCTCCCGATTGCTCGTCGTTTCGGTCGATCGGCAGATCGTCGGGTATCGGCCCGTCCGCTGAGTCGGGCGGCACCTCGAACTCCGCCTCAGGCGGAATCTCGACGTGCCAGTAGCACTCGGCAGAGTAGATGTCACCGTGCTTTGGGCAAGCCAGGCTGAGGTAGTCGAGAGATCCGTCCAGGTTCAAGTGCCACAAGACTATCAGATTCCCCGCCTGCGTCGGAATCTCTGGGAACGACTCTTGGCAGAAGAACTGCTGCTTCACCCTTGACCTGCCAGGAACAGGCATCCCGCCGTTCCTATCGGCCTTCAAAACTCGTATGTCGTACCCCGCGTGCGAGAGCCTTAGGCCGGAAAGGGCTAGCTCCTCGTCCACTTCGATGTCCACGCCCTCGTCAAGCAAGATGCTACGAGTCTCGTAGCGAACTATGTGGGCTCGCAGCCAGGGATCGGCGAGATCGTTGCCGAAGCATTTCTCTTCAGCTTCGCTGGCCTTCAACGTTCCGGCTTCCAACCCGTGCCTCAGGAGCGGGATCACGGCGGATAGATCGGCAAGGGCTTGTTCCGGTGTCGGGGGTACGTGTACAATCATGCGAATAATATAACCGCTACCCATGCTGGCGTCAAGTTGAAAGTCTAACGAATACGTATCTTACGCCCAAAAGAAGGTATTGACATGCTTGAGCGCTCAAGTTATAATTTGAACATGAATACGCTTGACGGCACTCGCCGAGCCCAGATCGTAGCCGCCCTCGTCGAGGGCAACAGCATTCGCGCCACGAGCCGCATGACCGGCGCATCGAAAAACACCATCGTCAAGCTGCTCGCAGACCTCGGCCATGTGTGCGCCATGTACCAGGACGTGGCGCTCCGAAACCTTCCTTGTCGTCGAATCCAAGTCGATGAAATCTGGAGCTTCGTTTATGCGAAGGCGAAGAACGTCACCGACAAGATCCGCCAAGAACAAGGCCCCGAGGTTGGTAACATTTGGACATGGACGGCCATCTGCGCGGACACGAAGCTCGTCCCCTCGTTCCTCGTCGGCGGACGCGATGCTGGCTACGCGACCGATTTCATGCAGGATCTTGCGGGCCGCTTGGCAAACCGAGTCCAGCTCACCAGCGATGGGCTCAAGGTTTATCTTGAGGCCGTCGAGGACGCCTTCGGTTCGGATATCGATTACGCGATGCTGGTGAAGCACTACGGCAGCGAGCCTGAAGGTGAGAAGCGCTACAGCCCTGCCGTCTGTACCGGGACGACGCGCAAGGCCGTCACGGGCAAACCCGACGACATACACATCTCAACAA